>NZ_KN322956.1 GCF_000774145.1 Pseudomonas mediterranea CFBP 5447
ACTCATTGAAACTCAAGGAGTTTTCCGTTTCGACTGCGCCGGAAGTGGGGCGAATTATAGAGACTCAGAATCTGCCGTCAACCCTTAATTACGCTTTTGTGGCAGAAGATACTTTCTTACCCATCAAACGCGGGATCCGGCGCGTAATCGAAGGAATCCTCAGCACCATCAGGACACCTCCGATAAAGGCATAGATTGCCCATTCCTTCAGATCCGCCCGCACGATCCACAACATGTGCAGTAACCCAAGCCCGAGAATGAGGTAAACCAGGCGATGCAACTTCTTCCAACGCACACCCAGGCGTCGCTGGCTATAACGGTTGGACGTGACGGCCAGGGCCAACAAACCGAGAAAGCCAACTACCCCGACGATAATGTATGGCCGCTTGCTCAATTCGACGCCCAATTGCGACCAGTCGAATCCCAGGATGAAGGCCAAGTAGCTAGTCAGGTGCAGCACCACATAAGTGAAGCACCATAATCCGAGCTGGCGCCTGACCGCGATCCACCCCGCCCACCCTGTCAACTTCTGTAAAGGAGTCATGCTCAAGGTGATGAGAAGCAGGATCAGCGTGCCCAATCCCAACCGGTCCACCAGTACTTTGCCGGGATCGGGCCCCAACGCATTCATCAACGCCTCGTAGAGCCAGAGCAACGGCCAGATTGCCGCCGCGACGAAGACACCAATCCGCCACACTGGAAAACGCATCAGTAGTCCTTCCTCAGGTCCATCCCTGTATATAAAGAAGCGACTTCATCCTGGTAGCCGTTGAACATCAATGTATCGCGCACATTGGGACTGAATAGTCCGCTCGGCAGACGACGTTCATGCGCCTGGGTCCAACGCGGGTGATCGACCGTCGGGTTGACGTTGGCATAGAAGCCGTACTCGTCCGACGCAATGCTTTGCCAGGTCGTCTTGGGTTGCTCGCTGACCAGACTGATACGCACAATGGATTTCACACTTTTGAAGCCATACTTCCATGGCACCACCAGCCGCAGCGGTGCGCCGTTCTGGTTCGGCAACTCCCGCCCATACATGCCAACCGCGAGGATGGCCAGTGGATTCATCGCCTCATCCAGTCGCAAGCCCTCTACATAAGGCCAGTCGATCAAGGCGAAGCCCGAGCGCTGGCCGGGCATGGTCTTCGGATCCTGCAACGTTTCAAAGCGGATGTACTTGGCCTTGGAGGTTGGCTCAACCTGCTTGAGCAGCGCAGAAATGGGGAAGCCAATCCACGGAATGACCATCGACCAGGCTTCCACGCAGCGCAGTCGATAGATCCGCTCCTCCAATTGATAGGGCTTCATGAAGTCTTCCAGGCCGTAGCGTCCGGGCTTGCCCACTTCCCCATCCACCACCACGCTCCAGGGCTCGGTTTTCAGGGACCCGGCGTTGGCCGCGGGATCGCCCTTGTCGGTTCCGAACTCATAGAAGTTGTTGTAGTGGGTTGCATCCTTGAACGGCGTAATCGGCTCATTCTTGACCGTAACCGCGCCCCACTGGGTAGATGGCAGCTTTTCGGCAAACCAGGAGGGCGCCTTGCCAGGCTCCACGCCTGGATAACGCGCCACTTCGGCGGCACTCGCCCAACGCGGCAGGCCGCTCACGGCAAGGCCGGCCACGGTTGCTCCCAGCACTTGGCGACGGGACAGATAGAGGGACTCGGGGGTGACGTCCGATTCACGGCAGTCGGACGACTTCGGGATCTTGATCAGCATGACAACTCCGCAGTATTGGAGGGCAGATGCACCAATAGACTGCGGAGTATGGGGGAAATTACATTAAGGCAACGTTTAGCGTCGGCGCAGACGCAACAAATATTGCGCCGGTCCGGAAGCGGCATAGGCAAGGAACACCAGCAACAGAATCCGCGGCGGATCACTGAAGACCACCGCAAACACCAGCACCACTGCCAGAATCGCCACGAACGGCACGCGCCCCTTCAGATCCAGCTCCTTGAAGCTGTTGTACTTGATGTTGCTGACCATCAGCATACCGGCCGCCGCGACCAGCAGCGCCACCAGGAAGGACATCTTCGACCCCTGAATGCCATAGTCGCTGAACGCCCAGACCACGCCCGCCACGACGCCTGCCGCAGCCGGACTCGCCAGGCCGATGAAGTAACGCTTGTCGGCCTTGCCGACCTGGGTGTTGAAACGCGCCAGGCGCAACGCGGCGCCCGCGACATAAATGAAAGCGACCATCCAACCGACCTTGCCCATGTCACCCAGCGCCCAACCGAACGCCAGCAAGGCCGGGGCCACGCCGAAAGCGACCATGTCCGACAGCGAGTCGTACTCGGCGCCGAATGCGCTCTGGGTATTGGTCATGCGGGCTACGCGCCCGTCCAGGCCGTCGAGCACCATGGCGACAAAGATGGCAATGGCGGCAAGAGCAAAGTAACGACTCGCCCCGGCAGCATCACCGGCGCTCAGGGCAGCCTGGGCGCTCATGGAACTGATGATGGAATAGAAACCGGCAAACAGGTTGGCGGTGGTAAACAGGTTCGGCAGCAGATAGATGCCACGATGCCGGACCTTACGGCCTTCAGCGTCATGACCTTCTTCGACGTGTTCATCGATGGGCAGCATGCTTTCGGCGTCAGGAGCCTGGTTTGGCTCGTCGGGACGTTCGCTCATGGACAGTACCTTGCAACGGTGTGAAAAAATTCGACAGGCGTCTGGGACGACGGTTCGGCCGCAAACGATGCAGCTTTATACCAGAAGCCATGACCCAAACGAAAAAACGCGGCCGAGGCCGCGTTTTTTCGATCAAGTCCGCGACTCAGTTCTTGGCTTTGTCGACGATCTTGTTGGCGCTGATCCAAGGCATCATCGAGCGCAGTTGCTCGCCGATGATCTCGATGCCGTGGGCAGCGTTGTTGCGACGCTTGGCGGTCATCGAAGGATAGCCGGTAGCGCCTTCGCTGATGAACATCTTGGCGTATTCGCCGTCCTGAATACGTTTCAGGGCGTTGCGCATGGCCTGGCGGGACTCGGCGTTGATCACTTCCGGACCGGTCACGTACTCGCCGTATTCGGCGTTGTTGGAGATCGAGTAGTTCATGTTGGCGATACCGCCTTCGTACATGAGGTCAACGATCAGCTTCAGTTCGTGCAGGCACTCGAAGTAGGCCATTTCCGGCGCGTAGCCAGCTTCGACCAGGGTTTCGAACCCGGCTTTCACCAGCTCGACGGTACCGCCGCACAGAACGGCCTGCTCGCCGAACAGGTCGGTTTCAGTCTCGTCCTTGAAGGTGGTTTCGATGATGCCGGTACGACCGCCGCCAACACCGGCAGCGTAGGACAGGGCGACGTTCTTGGCGTTGCCCGATGCGTCCTGGTAGATCGCGATCAGGTCAGGGATACCGCCGCCCTTGACGAACTCGGAACGCACGGTGTGGCCCGGAGCCTTCGGCGCGATCATGATCACGTCGAGGTCAGCGCGCGGCACGACCTGGTTGTAATGGATCGAGAAACCGTGGGAGAAGGCCAGGGTAGCGCCCTTCTTGATGTTCGGCTCGATTTCGTCGCGGTACAGCGCGCCCTGGAATTCGTCCGGGGTCAGGATCATGACCAGGTCGGCGGCGGCAACGGCGGAAGCCACGTCAGCCACTTTCAGGCCATGGGCTTCTGCCTTGGCAACGGTGGCCGAGCCTTTGCGCAGGCCGACGGTCACGTCAACGCCGGAGTCCTTCAGGTTGCACGCCTGGGCGTGACCCTGGGAACCGTAGCCGATGATGGCGACTTTCTTGCCCTGGATGATCGACAGGTCGCAATCTTTATCGTAGAAAACTTTCATGAATTTCCCCTATATCCGGCCATTCAGGCCATTCGCTAATTTGATTTAGATGCTCAGTACTTTGTCGCCACGGGCAATCCCGGTGACGCCACTGCGTACGGTTTCCAGAATCGAGGCAGTGCCGATCGATTGGATGAAGCTGTCGAGCTTGTCGCTGGTACCGGTCAACTGAACGGTATAGACGCTGGCGCTGACATCGACGATCTGCCCACGATAAATATCGGTAGTGCGTTTGATCTCGGCGCGCTGGGCGCCGGTGGCCTTGACCTTGACCAGCATCAGTTCGCGCTCGATGTGAGCACTTTCCGACAGGTCCACGAGCTTGACCACCTCGATCAGCTTGTTCAGGTTCTTGGTGATCTGCTCGATGATCTCATCGTGGCCCACGGTGGTCAGCGTCAGACGCGACAGGGTCGGGTCCTCGGTTGGTGCCACCGTCAGGCTTTCGATGTTGTAGTTGCGCTGCGAGAACAGGCCCACTACGCGAGACAGAGCACCCGGTTCGTTTTCCAGAAGCAGGGAAATAATATGTCGCATGATTAGGTACGCTCCGTCTTGCTCAGCCACATATCGCGCATGGAACCGTCTTTGATTTGCATCGGATAGACGTGTTCGCTGGTGTCGACCGCGATATCGATGAGCACCAGGCGATCCTTCATGGCGAACGCCTCCTCCATCTTCGACTTCAGGTCCTTCGATTCGGTGATGCGCACACCGACGTGACCATAGGCCTCGGCCAACTTGACGAAATCAGGCAACGATTCCATGTAGGAATGCGAGTGACGACTGCCGTAGCTCATGTCCTGCCATTGGCGGACCATACCCAGCACACCGTTGTTCAGGATCACGATCTTCACCGGCAAACCGTATTGCAGACAGGTGGACAGTTCCTGGATGTTCATCTGGATGCTGCCCTCGCCGGTGACGCAGGCGACGTCGACATCCGGGAAGCTCAACTTGATGCCCATGGCCGCCGGGAAACCGAAGCCCATGGTGCCCAGGCCACCGGAGTTGATCCAGCGGTTGGGCTTGTTGAACTTGTAGTATTGCGCGGCGAACATCTGGTGCTGGCCCACGTCGGAGGTCACGAAGGCATCGCCCTTGGTCACTTCGCAGAGGGTTTCGATCACGGTCTGCGGCTTGATCACGCTGCCGTCGCCCTTGTCATAAGGGAACAGGCCACGGTCGCCACGCCACTCATCGACCTGCTTCCACCAACTGGCCACGGACTCCTTGTTCGGGGTCTCGCCGATTTCCTTGAGGATCGCGACCATTTCGGTCAGGACGCTCTCCACGGGACCGACAATCGGCACGTCTGCCTTGATGGTCTTGGAAATGGATGCAGGGTCGATGTCGATGTGGATGATCTTGGCGTTCGGGCAGAACTTCGCCGCACCGTTGATGACCCGGTCATCGAAACGTGCGCCGACGGCCAGGATCACATCGGCGTGGTGCATCGCCAGGTTGGCGGTGTAGCTGCCGTGCATGCCGAGCATACCGATGAACTGACGGTCGGTGCCCGGGAAGGCGCCCAGGCCCATCAGCGTATTGGTGACCGGCAGGTTGAGCATCTTCGCCAGTTCGGTCAACGGCGCGGAGCCACCGCCGAGGATCACGCCACCCCCCGAATACAGCACGGGACGCTTGGCCGCCAGGAGCATTTCGGCTGCCTTGCGGATCTGCCCGGAGTGACCGCGTACGGCTGGGCTGTAGGAGCGCAGCTTGGCTTTCTTCGGGAAAATGTATTCGTATTTCTCGGCCGGGTTGGTCATGTCTTTCGGGACATCGACCACCACCGGGCCCGGACGACCGGACTCGGCCAGGTAGAAGGCCTTCTTCATGACTTCCGGGATTTCCGACGGATGCTTGATCATGAAGCTGTGCTTCACGATCGGCCGGGAAATACCGATCATGTCGGTTTCCTGGAACGCATCGGTGCCGACCATGGTGCTGGGCACCTGGCCGGAGATGATCACCATCGGGATGGAGTCCATGTAGGCCGTGGCGATACCGGTGATGGCGTTCGTGGCGCCCGGACCGGAAGTCACCAACACCACGCCGGCCTTGCCGGTGGCGCGGGCGTAGCCGTCAGCCATGTGGGTTGCCGCCTGCTCGTGACGAACCAGGATGTGGGTCACTTCCGGTTCTTTGAACAGGGCATCATAGACATGAAGAAGAGCACCACCCGGGTACCCGTAGATATATTTGACGCCTTCGTCACGCAAGAAGCGGACGAGCATCTCACCGCCAGATAAAAGCTCCACGTTGTTCACCTCTAAAACGCCAGAATACCGACCCTCAAAAGGGGACGGGTCTTAATAGGTTTACTTCTCGGCAGAGCATGAGCGACGGTGGTCGCCGACTACGTCAGCACTGACTGAGCAAGTATTGGGATCGTCCCAAGTGTTGCGGGCCTTTCCCACCCAGCGCGAGGTAACGCGTTGCGGGTGTAACAGGTCGACGCGGATATGCGCCTCATGATCTGCCGAGTGGGCCTGCTTCTGGCAGTCCCTCTACAGCGGACTTTGGATTCTTCTGTTTCGCCTTCTGCAAGTCAAGTCGTCTATGGGGTTTATTCGAAGTAAGCGCATGAGAACGCAAGAAAAAACCTTTAAACGACAACTGTGTTAGCTTCAATTGCGCAATCCATGACAAGGAAACAGCATGCGAATGTTCCTACTGACGGCCAGCCTGCTGGTTGGCCTGAGCCCGATATGCATGGCCGGTCAGATCTACAAATGGGTAGACGCCCAAGGGGTGACCCATTTCAGCGCCCAGCCGCCCGAAGGCACAGGGGCCGCGACCGTAATCAAATCCTCACCGCCTGTCGGCAAACCGCCCGCGCGCGCCCCCGCCGGCACCATTGGCGACCAAAAGGCCATTGACGAACAGGTCAAGCAGCAGGTGGCCGACCAGGAAGCCCAGCTCAAGGTGTTCTGCGAGCAGGCCCGGACCAACCTCGCGCAATTGAAGAACAACCCGCGGGTTCGTGAAGACGTGGAAGGGGAAATGCGTCGCCTCACTGATGAGGAACGGCGCCAGCGAATCGACGAGACGAGCAAGCAGATCGAGGAACACTGCCAGTGATGGCAGTTAGCTGACGTCGCTGATCAACCGGTCGAACTGCGACAGCAGTCGCTGCAACTCGATGCCCTGCCCCGGGCGCTGGGCATAAACCATTTCCGCCATGGCAAGGATGCCCGAGGCGTTGGGCAGCGGCAGGTCATTTTCCAGGATGGCTTTCATCCGCGGCAGGAAAATCCATTGCAGCCATTGCTCGAAGTCCAGGGTGTCGACCGCGAACGGCTCGACACTGGCCAGCGCTTCGATCGAAGGCGAAACGCTGCTCCACCAGCCCTGGACCCGCAACTCCCGCTCGATCAGCAGCAACTGATCGGCGATCTGGGGAAAACGCGTATCCATCAGAGCGAAACCTTGGCCTTCTGACGGGCCAGTGCCGCGCCAGCCGAATCGCCTTGTTTCTCACGCGCCTGGGCGATCAGTTCCCACAGGCTGGCCTGAAGGGCCGGACGACCGCTGGTGAACGTCAGACCGCGACGGGCCAGTTGCTCGGCTTGCGGCGCGTCGCCTTGGGCCATACGCACCTGGGCCAGGCGATACAGAACCTGGGGTTCACGCGGCGCTACGCGCTGGGCGCGCTCCAGGCTGGAAGAGGCACCGTTGAGGTCGCCACTGGCCTGTTGCTGTTGGGCGGTGGTCAGCAGCGCTAGCACCGGACCATCCAGTTGTTCATCGGCGGACAGGCCACCGGAGCCGGCCGACGGAATGCTGCCGGGCGACGCCGGCATGTTGTAGCTGCCCTGATTGATCGGCGCGGTCTCGACAGGCCCCGGCGTGATGGGCCCGGGCGTGATCGGCGTGGTGCTGATCGGCGCCGAGGTCGTGGCACCGCCACCGGGCACCATCACGACCACACCGGTGTCGCCTTGAGGAATCGCCTGGACCTGGCCCTGCACCGGCCGTTTCACCGTCGTTTGACGGAAACCGCCGTTGGCCGACACCCTTTCACTGTTGGAAACGGCAGTGCCGGAGTCGACAACCGGAATCGAACCGCGCTGTACGGTCGAGCAACCACTGAGCAAAGCCACGGCAGTTACCGCTGGAATCAACCACTTGTTCACGTGAAACCCTCTTTGCTTAATTCATCCAGTCCTTGACCCAATCCATCACCGACTCGGCTGGATTCTGTCCGCCACAGGCGGCACCGGGCGGTGGTTCGCTGCCGCGAATATACGGCATCTGCACTGCGCCCGGGCAATTGGCATCGGAGCCCTGGCCGGTGCGTGAATCGACCCAGGCCTGAACGACGTTGTCCGGCTGCGGCATATCCAGCGGCAACGGGTCGGCCTTGCGCATGAAGCTGGTCCAGACCTGCAATGCACCGGTGGCGCCGGTGAACGGCGTCTTGCCGTTGTCATCACGACCGAGCCAGACCACAGCCAGCAGGTCCTGGCTGAAACCGGCAAACCAACTGTCACGGGAATCGTTACTGGTACCGGTCTTGCCCGCCAGTGTCAGGGTCCGGGGCAGCACGTTATAGACCGAGCTGCCGGTACCTTCCCGCATGACCCGTTGCATGGCGCTCTGGATCAGGTAGATGGAACCTGGATCGAAACGCTGCTGGATCTGGAACGGATAACGCTTGAGTGGCTCGCCGTCGGCAGTGAGCACGCTGCGGATCCCGCGCATCGGTGTATTGAAGCCGCCGTTGGCCAGGGTCTGGTACATCGCCGCGACTTCGATCGGTGTGAGACCGCCGGCCCCCAGCAGCATCGACGGGAAGGCCGGCAACTCGCGGTTTACGCCCAGGCGCGCCAGGGTCTTGAGCACGTTCGGCACACCGACTTCCAGCCCCAGGCGAGCCGTGGACAGGTTGTAGGAATGCGCCAGCCCTTGATACAGGAAAACCGTACCGTGGGAACGCCGGTCATAGTTCTGCGGCTTCCACACCTGGCCGTCCGCGCCCTTGACCGAGAACACCTCGTCCGACAGCCAACTGGTCAGCGTGTACTGGCTTGGTTTTTCCAGGGCGGTGAGGTACACCGCCGGCTTGATCAGCGAGCCGATCGGGCGGACGGCATCCAGGGCTCGGTTGAAACCGGCGAAACTGGCCTGGCGGCTGCCGATCATGGCCTGGACTTCACCGGTTTCCGGGTTGGTCACCACCATGGCGGCCTCCACGTCCTCGGCGCCCTTGCGCCCGCCCAGGCGCTTGAAGGTGTCCTCGACCGACGCTTCGGCCTTCATCTGCAGGATCGGGTCGAAACTGGTGAAGATCCGCAGGCCTTCTTCGGTCAAGTCCTCGTCGCGATAGTCTTCACGCAGTTGCCGTTTGACCAGGTCGAGGAAACCGGGGAACGAGCTGTCCGCCAGGCTGCCGCGCTTGGTCACGCCCAATGGCATCTTCTTCGCCGCTTCGACCTGCTCGGCCGTCGCCACGCCTTGTTGTTGCAGCAGGTCGAGCACCAGGTTGCGACGTTCGAGGGCCCGCTCCGGATTACGCCGCGGGTTGTAGGAAGATGGCCCCTTGACCATGCCCACCAGCAGCGCCACCTGATGCAGCTTGAGTTCGGACAACGGCTGGCTGAAGAAGAACTGGCTGGCGAGGCCGAAACCGTGCACCGCCCGCTGACCGTCCTGGCCGATGAAGACCTCGTTGAGGTACGCCTCGAGGATCTCCTGCTTGTCGTAATGCAACTCCAGCAACAGCGCCATCATGGCTTCGGTGAGCTTGCGGGAGAGGCTGCGCTCGTTGGTCAGGTAGAAGTTCTTGACCAGCTGTTGGGTCAGGGTACTGCCGCCCTGGCGCATATGCCCCGAGGAGGTGTTGACCCAGACGGCCCGGGCAATCGACTTGGGCGAGACGCCGAAGTGATGATAGAAATCCCGGTCTTCGACGGCGACCAGCGTATCGATCAGGAACGGCGGCACCTGGTCGATCTTGATCAGGATCCGGTCTTCGAGGTTCTTCGGATACAGGCCGCCGATAAGCAACGGCTCGAGGCGTACCACCGAAAGACTGGCATTGTTGGCGCCCGTCAATGCAGCCACGTAGTCGCCGGAGAACCGCACGCGCACCGCTTGCGCCTGTTCCATGCCTTCATAGAACTGGAAGCCGCGGGTATTGAGATCGACGGTGTTGCCGTTGACGGAAGCTTCGCCCGGGCCATTGGCCACGCTTTCACGGCGATAGCCCAGGGCGTCGAGTTCGGTGAGGAAGTCGTCCTTGCTCAGCTTCTGTCCGACGAACAGCTCCAGCGGCCGCGCATAGACCTTGGCCGGGATCGTCCAGCGCTTGCCGGAGAACTTCTCCTGGACTACCGCGTCGAGGTAGACGGCAAAACCGGCAAGCACGACGAGGCCTACCAGGCCGAGTTTAAGGGCCCAGCCCAGCCACGGCCGCAGGCGGCTGGCGGGTGGTTTCTTGGGGGTACGAGGGGATCGGGTACGAGTCATGGCGGCGGATTATACGCACTTTGCGAGGGTTCAACATGAGCCCGATACGCAGCGTGATGCGCAGGCCATCCGGTTTGCGTTAACGCAGCTTGCCGCCATAATGACGGCCTTGAATTTTTCCAGACTCTGAAGGATCGCCTGTGAGCCAGTCACTGATCGCTGCCCTGCAAAACCCGGCCCTCTACCCGCACCCTGTCGAAGGGTTCCAGGTCATCGAAACCCACATTTCCTGGGTCTTGCTCACCGGTCCTTATGCCTACAAGTTCAAGAAGCCGGTCAATTTCGGCTTCCTCGACTTCACTGACCTGGACGCTCGCAAGCATTTCTGTGGCGAAGAACTGCGCCTGAACCAGCGCTTGACCCAGGATCTGTACCTGGAAGTGCTGCCGATCACCGGCAGCGCCGAAGCGCCACAACTGAACGGTGACGGACCGGCGATCGAATACGCCCTGAAGATGCGTCAGTTCCCGCAGAGCCAACTGCTCAGCACGTTGCAGGCCAACGGTGAATTGACCACTGCCCACGTCGACGAAATGGCTGAACAAATCGCCCGGTTCCACCTCTCCACGCCCAAGGTCCCCGCCGAAAACCCGGCCGGCACCCCGGACAGCGTGATGGCACCGGTGCGGCAGAATTTCGAACAGATCCGCCCGTTCCTCAGCGACAAGACTGACCTGGCGCAGCTCGAAGCCCTGCAAGCCTGGGCTGAAAGCAGTTTCGAACGCCTCAAGCCACTGTTCATCCAGCGCAAGGCCGAAGGTTTCATCCGCGAATGCCACGGCGACATTCACCTGGGCAATGCCACCGTGATCGATGGCAACGTGGTGATTTTCGACTGCATCGAATTCAACGAACCGTTCCGTTTCACCGACGTCTACGGCGACACGGGGTTCCTGGCGATGGACCTGGAAGACCGCGGGCTCAAGTCCCTGGCACGACGATTCGTCAGCCAGTACCTGGAGCTGACCGGCGATTACCAGGGCCTGGAGTTGCTGAACTTCTACAAAGCCTACCGGGCCCTGGTCCGGGCCAAGATCGCACTGTTCAGCATGCCGGCCGAAGCCGACCCGGTACAGCGCGCCACTACCCTGCGCCAATACCGCAACTACGCCAACCTGGCTGAAAGCTACAGCACCATTCCATCGCCATTCCTGGCCATCACCCACGGCGTTTCGGCGGTAGGCAAAAGCCACGTCGCGATGCGCCTGGTGGAAGCACTGGGGGCAATTCGCCTGCGTTCGGACGTGGAACGCAAGCGCCTGTTCGGTGAGCAACAGGTGCAGAACGATCCCCAGGCCGGCATCTATAGCAGCGATGCCAGCAGCGCCACGTATGCGCGCTTGCATGAAATCGCCGGAGGGATCCTGCGCGCGGGGTTCCCGGTGGTCATCGATGCCACTTACCTCAAGCACGATCAGCGTCAGGTCGCAGCGAAAATCGCCGAAGCGACGGGCACCCCATTCCTGATCCTCGATTGCAATGCCCCGCAAGCGGTCGTCGAAAGCAGGCTCGCGCAGCGTCAGGCCGATCAGAAAGACCCCTCCGACGCGACCCTGGCCGTCATCGCCGCACAGCAGGCCAACCGCGAAGCGCTGACGCCGGAGGAGATCCTCTGCAGCAAACCGGTCCAGACCAATGAAAGCGGCACGCTCGACAACGTGGTCGCGCAGATTCGCCAGCGGCTGCCAGGCTTGTAACCAACTATTTCGACCGTGAAGCGACGCCCGGCTTCACGGCCATTAAATAGTGGCACTATACTGGCGTCATAAAACCAACAGGTGACCTGACATGAACCGCCCGAAGATCCTCAACACTCCGCTGTATGCCTTGCTGCGCAAAGATGACATCGCAGGCTTCAACAAGGAACGCCCCCAAGGCCCGGTCGATCTTTGCGGCGGCGACTTCCGCGGGCTCGACCTGCGCGAACTGAACGTGGACGACGTCGACTTCACGGACGCTTACTTCCGTTCCGCCGACCTGCGTGGCGTCGATTTCCGCAAGTCGAAGCTGGAAGGCGCGAGCCTGGCCCATGCGCAGATCTCCGGCGCCTATTTCCCACCTGAGCTATCGGCCGACGAAATTCTGATGTCGATGAACTTCGGCACCCGGTTGCGCTACCGCACCCGCTGATTCACCAGACCGGGCAAGCCCACGCGACCTCCAGCGCCCCTGCCCGCGCTGGACGGGCGCACGGTGCCCACTGCCTGCCCTCATCGTGCGTAATGCATTAGAAGCTTTTGCGACAATCCCGCCAAAGAATCACGCTTTTCCTACTGAGCGCTACACTCCTGAGAAGCTTGCCCACTGAACAGTCGGCCGTCGCAAGGAGGCTCGATGAATGATGAACTGCAGCACCTGAAAAATCTGGGCAAGACGTCGGCCCAATGGCTCCACGCCGTAGGGATCCACAGCGCCTCGGATCTGCGTCGACTCGGAGCGGTCGATGCCTATCGTGCTGTGCGCACCCGTGGTTTTCGAGCCTCCAAGGTGCTGCTGTATGCGATTGAAGGCGCATTGATGGACATGCACTGGAATGACATTCCTGCCGAGCGCAAGGAAGCGTTGAACAAGCAATTGGACGCCATTTCCACACGCCACAAGGCCTGACGCTGTCGTCACAGCCATGGCCACAGCAGTTATTTGGACTGATTGGAAAACAACGTTTGACATGGTAATGAGAATCGCTATGATTACCACATCCGGTCGCGAGACTGGTCGATATTTGAAAAGCCCTTGGTTCGGACTCTCAGATATCTCCTCATCAGGCTAATCACGGTTATTTGACCCGGCTTTTGCCGGGTCTTTTTTTGCGCGCGAAATGCCTAAGGCTGTCCGCGCATTTGTGCGCAATAGTCCACCGGCGGCGTGGCCGGTGTGTACCAGACGTAATCCGCCATCGCCGATGTGACCTCGCTGCCTTCCTCGGCCAGCATCAGGACCACCGGCGCTTCTCCGGTGCCGAGGTCCAACGCATGCAGCGGCACGCCGACATCCTTGCGTCCATGCCAAGCGCCCGCAAACAAGAGTGCGGGGGTTGGCGCAGCCAATAATCGCTCGGCCATGCGCCGATCCCGCTGTTGCTGGGCGGCCACCATCGCCGGCATCTGCGATTCCGGCAGCAAGCCACAGTGGGAATCGCGAATCTGCGCCAGCAATTCGTTCTTTACCGCCACCCTATTGGAGCGAACACCGCTCAAGCCTGGCGCTTGCCGGTAGAAGCGCTGGATCTCGACAGCGTCCAGATTGGCGGACAACAACGGGTAACGTTGCGCCAAGGCGTATTCGACGACAGGCCCATACAGCTTCCAATCCCAACCCGGCGACCAATCCAGCGCGTCAGGCAGGTTTTCCGGCTTGGCAGGTTGCTGGCGGATCCCATCGACCCGCGACTGCTGACTTGGCGTCAGCATTTCCAGCAATAGACTGCCTTGCGCCCGCTGCCTGTCCAGGGCCTGGAGCAGCCATAATTCCAGCGCGTGGTGATCCGGGTTGTCATGCTGCTCACCCACGATGACCCGAGTTGCCTTCGCCAGACGCTCGATCAAAACCCCGGGCGCAACCGCCTCACCGTTGTGCAGGTCACGGATCCGCCCGTTGATGGGTGGCGGTGCGATGCTCTGGCAAGCGGCCAGGGCACTCAGGACCAGAATCAGGATCAGGCGCATCAGGCGGCGTTCTCGACGAAGGTGTTCACGGATGGGCATGGAATCGTCAGGCCGAGTACTCTCGACCCGACATTTGATGAATACTTTATCCGGACCGTCAACTGTGAAATCACTCCCGCAGGGAGGCATTCAACATCAGCATCGAGACACGCATGAAATTTCTGTGCAGCAACACCGAACTGCCCGACAACGACAGTCGCGGTTTCGACATCGACGGGCGCAAGGTGCTGGCGGTACGGCGCGCCGGTCAGGTCCATGTGTATCTCAACCGCTGTCCGCACCGCGGCGTCCCGCTGGAGTGGCACTCCGACCGGTTCCTCGACGCCAGTGCCAGCCTGATCCAGTGCGCCACCCATGGCGCGCTGTTTCTGATCGAAAGCGGCGAATGCGTGGCCGGTCCTTGTACCGGTCAGTTCCTGGTGGCGCTAGACAGCCGGGAGGACGCGCAAGGCATCTGGGTCAAGCTGTAACGGCTCAAGGAGCACCGGCAACGCACGGTCCACCCACATCTGTTCAGGCGTCAGTGTGACGCCATAAGCCAGCACCTGCACCCCCGCCGCTGCCGCTTCGCGCAAGGCCGCCGCGTAGCCCGGGTCGATTTCCTCGGCCGGGCGCACTGCGTCGATGCCGCTCAGATTCACGCAATACAGTTGCACCGCACGCACACCCTCGCGAGCCAGGCAGGCCAGTTCCCTCAGGTGCTTGGCGCCGCGCTGAGTCACCGCATCGGGAAATGCGGCGATGTTCGTGCCATCGAACCCCAGGGTAACGCTCTTGACTTCGACCCAGGCCGAGCCGTGCTCGTAGTCCAGGCGAAAGTCGATACGACTGTTTTCCACGCCGTAGGCCACTTCCCGCTTCAATCCGATGAAGCCATTGAGCTCGCTGATCACCCCGGCACGCAACGCCTCCTCGATCAGGCCGTTGGCCCGTCCGGTATTGATGCAGGCCAGCCGCCCCTGAGGGGTTTCGCCGACCTCCCAGGTCCCGGGCAGCTTGCGCTTGGGATCGCTGGAGCGACTGAACCAGACCCGTGCGCCTTCGGCCATGCAATTGAGCATCGAGCCGGTATTGGGACAGTGGATGGTCAGCTGTTCGCCATCGAGGGTTTCGATATCGGCCAGGAAACGCTTGTAGCGCCGGATCAGTCGCCCCTCTTCCAGTGCAGGAGAAAAAAGCATCAGCCTTGCCAGCTCCGCAGTCCGCGCGCAATTCGCTCCACCGCTTCCTGTAGCCGTGGCAGGCTCTGGGTGTAGGCGAAGCGCACATGGTGTCCGGCCTGGTGGCGACCGAAGTCCAGCCCGGGGGTGAACGCCACGTGTTCGGTTTCCAGGAAGTGCTGGCAAAAAGCAAAGGCATCGCCACCGAATGCACGGATATCGGCATAGAGGTAGAACGCGCCCTCCGGCTCGACCGCAATGTCGAAACCCAGCTCGCGCAAGGCCGGCAGCAGGAAATCGCGGCGTAGCGCGAATTCGGCCCGACGCTGCTCGAAGATCTCGATGGTCGCTGGCTCGAAACAGGCCAGGGCCGCGTACTGGGCCATGCTCGGCGCACTGATATAGAGATTCTGCGCCAGTTTTTCCAACTCGCTGACGGCGGCCGAAGGCGCCACCAACCAGCCCAGTCGCCAACCGGTCATGCCGAAATACTTGGAGAAACTATTCAGAACGAAGGCATCGTCGTCGACTTCCAGCACGCTGGCGGCCTCGGTGCCATAGGTCAGGCCGTGATAGATCTCATCCACCACCAGATGGCCATTACGGGCCTTGATCGCTTTCGACAGCCCCGCCAGCTCGTCCCGGGAGAGCAGCGTTCCGGTCGGATTGGCCGGCGAGGCTACCAGCGCACCGACGCTGTCCTGGTCCCAATGCCGGTTCACCAGCTCGGGGGTCAACTGGTAGCGCACCTCCGGTCCCACCGGCACCAATTGCGCCGCGCCTTCCACCAAACGCAGGAAGTGACGGTTGCAGGGGTAGCCTGGGTCGGCCAGCAACCAGTGTTTACCCGGGTCTACCAGCAGGGCACTGGCCAGCAGCAATGCACCGGACCCGCCCGGCGTGATCAGGATACGTCGGGGGTCGATGCTCACCCCGTAGCGCTGCCCATAGAAGCCAGCGATGGCTTCACGCAGCTCGGGAATGCCGCGCGCCGCGGTGTAGCGGGTCTTGCCTGCCGCGAGCGCGGCCTGTCCAGCCTGGATGATCGGCTCGGCCGTGGTGAAATCCGGCTCGCCGATCTCCAGATGGATGACATCGTGTCCGGCAGCCTGCAGTTCATTGGCACGGGCCAGCAATGCCATCACATGGAAAGGTTCGATGGCGCGACTGCGCGCACTGTAGGACTGAGCCATTAGCCTTCCTTCGCATGAAAAAGAACCGATTCTACCCAACTCTCCGCCCAAGTCAGAAAACAACTGCGGAACGAGCGCGAGCCTGAAACAGTCATAGCCCCCGGATCGCAGGAAATGACTCCGGCGATTGGCCCAGGCTTGACTAGAATCAAGCATTGAGCAGGATGACCTCTTCACCGGACCGAACCCGGCCATGCTTTGCGAAGCCCCGCCCGCCGCAGGCTCGACAACCGGGAGTGGCGCGGCCCGATTCGATCTGGTAAGTTCGCCCGCTTGCAGCCGCAGGGCCGGCAGGTGTCGGTGATGGAGCAATCCTGCGTAGTGGATTACAAGAGTAGAGGCGGTCCATTCATGCCCACCCAAGCAAAGCAAAATCAAAATCAGTCGCTCAGCGGGTTTGAGCCTTATGTCCCCAAAGAGGGCGAAGAGTACATGGGCGCCCCCATGCGCGCGCACTTCACCAAGATCCTGAACAAGTGGAAACAGGACTTGATGCAGGAAGTCGACCGCACCGTGGACCACATGAAAGACGAAGCGGCCAACTTCCCCGACCCGGCCGACCGTGCCAGTCAGGAAGAAGAATTCAGCCTGGAACTGCGTGCACGTGACCGTGAGCGCAAGCTGATCAAGAAAATCGACAAGACGTTGCAACTGATCGAAGACGAAGAGTACGGCTGGTGTGAGTCCTGCGGCATCGAGATCGGCATCCGCCGCCTGGAAGCCCGCCCGACTGCCGACTTGTGCATCGACTGCAAGACCCTGGCGGAAATCAAGGAAAAACAGGTCGGCAAGTAATTTGCCTGGGCTGTTGCCGAAAAACGGAGCGTTCATACGCTCCGTTTTTTGTTTGTATCAGGCCCATTTAGAACCCATGAACCCCTTGTGGGAGCGAGCCTGCTCGCGATAGCGCCAGATCAGCCACCTCTGCTGTGGCAGACATACCGCTATCGCGAGCAGGCTCGCTCCAACAAGCGGGCAGTGTTCCTCCACTATTATTTCCCTATGACTGCCACCTCCTCTTACATCGGCCGCTTCGCCCCCACCCCCAGCGGACACCTGCATTTCGGCTCGCTGGTCGCCGCCCTGGCGTCGTACCTGGACGCCAGGGCCGTCGGTGGGCGCTGGCTGCTGCGCATGGAAGATCTCGATCCGCCCCGGGAAGAACCTGGCGCGCAAATGGCGATTCTCAAGGCCCTGGAAAGCTACGGCTTCGAATGGGACGGCGAGATGGTCCGCCAGAGCGAGCGCCATGCGGCCTACGATCAGGTTATCAACCGCCTGTTCAGCCAAGGCCTGGCTTACGCCTGCACCTGTTCGCGCAAACAACTGGAAGCGTATCAGGGTGTGTATCCAGGGTTGTGCCGCAACGCCGGGCACGGTACCGAAGACGCCGCCATCCGCCTGCGCGTCCCCGAGCTCGAGTATCACTTCATCGACCGGGTGCAAGGCGAGTTCCGCCAGCATCTGAGCCGCGAAGCCGGCGATTTCGTCATCCGCCGCCGCGACGGGCTCTATGCCTATCAACTGGCCGTGGTGCTGGACGACGCCTGGCAAGGGGTGACCGATATCGTGCGTGGCGCCGACCTGTTGGACTCCACGCCGCGCCAGCTCTATCTGCAAGAGCTGCTCGGATTACCGCAACCGCGATACCTGCATGTACCGTTGATCACCCAACCGGACGGGCACAAGCTGGGCAAATCCTACCGTTCGCCACCCTTGGCGGCCGACCAGGCCACGCCGTTGCTGTGCCGGGCCTTGCGGGCGCTGGGCCAGGAGCCAGGTGCCGAACTGGTCGATGCCAATCCTCGGGAGCTGCTGGCCTGGGGCATTCGCCACTGGGATGCGGCAAGGATCCCGCGCACAATGACCCTGCCCGAGGCGCAAATACGTTGACGACCCTTGCAGCTTGGCGCCCATCCGTTACCATCGCCGCACGTTTTCGGGCACGCGCGTAAAAAAGAGAGGCCGGGATGTACATCTATCGCTTGGTCCTGCTCCTGGTAGTGGGGATTTATCTGTTTTCCCCGGCCATCATGGATTGGTGGATCGATGCCACGGGTGCCTGGTATCGGCCGTATCTGCTCTGGCTGATCCTGATCGTCGTGACCTTCATCCTGCAGAGCCAAAAAGATGCCGATGAGCTTTAGCCTGACCCAGATGATCCTGATCAGCGCGGCCTACCTGGCAGTGCTGTTCGGCGTGGCCTGGATCAGTGAACGGGGCATGATCCCCCGGGCGATCATCCGCCACCCGCTGACCTACACCCTGTCGCTGGGCGTCTATGCCAGTGCGTGGGCCTTCTACGGCACGGTCGGGCTGGCCTACCAATATGGCTATGGCTTCCTGTCCAGTTACCTGGGCGTCTCGGGGGCATTCCTGCTGGCACCGGTGTTGCTCTACCCGATCCTGAAAATCACCCGCACCTACCAGCTGTCATCCCTGGCCGACCTGTTCGCCTTTCGTTTCCGCAGCACCTGGGCCGGTGCGCTGACCACGATGTTCATGCTGGTGGGCGTGTTGCCGTTGCTGGCCCTGCAGATGCAGGCCGTGGCCGATTCCATCAGCATCCTGACCCACGAGCCGGTGCAGCATCGGGTGGCCCTGAGCTTCTGCGTCCTGATCATCCTGTTCACCATTTTCTTCGGTTCCCGGCACATCGCCACCCGGGAAAAACACGAAGGCCTGGTGTTCGCCATCGCTTTCGAGTCGGTGATCAAGCTGATCGCCATCGGTGGCGTCGGCCTCTATGCGTTGTACGGTGTGTTCAACGGCCCACAACAGCTCGAATTGTGGTTGCTGCAGAACCAGACCGCCCTCGCCGCCCTGCACACGCCATTGCAGGAAGGCCCGTGGCGCACGCTGTTGCTGGTGTTCTTCGCGTCGGCGATCGTGATGCCGCACATGTACCACATGACTTTTACCGAGAACCTCAACCCACGCTCGCTGGTGAGCGCGAGCTGGGGCCTGCCGCTGTTCCTGCTGCTGATGAGCCTTGCGGTGCCGCTGATCCTGTGGGCCGGGTTGAAGCTCGGGGCCAGCACCAATCCGGAATACTTCACTCTCGGCATCGGCATCGCCGCCAACAACCAGGCCCTGGCCTTGCTGGCCTATATCGGCGGCCTGTCGGCGGCCAGCGGCCTGATCATCGTCACCACCCTGGCGCTGTCGGGCATGGCCCTCAACCACCTGGTGCTGCCGCTCTACCAGCCACCGGCCGAGGGCAACATCTACCGCTGGCTGAAATGGACCCGGCGGGCACTGATCGTTGCGATCATCATGGCCGGCTACGGCTTCTATCTGATGCTGGGCGATGGCCAGGACCTGGCCAACCTGGGGATTGTCGCTTTCGTTGCCACCTTGCAATTCCTGCCGGGCGTGCTGTCGGTGCTGTACTGGCCGACCGCCAACCGCCGCGGCTTTATCGCTGGCCTGCTGGCGGGCATCCTGGTCTGGCTGGTCGCCATGCTGTTGCCGCTGCTGGGCAACTTGCAGGGTTTCTATATCCCGTTGCTGAACATGATCTATGTGCTCGACGACACCAGCTGGCACATGGCGGCCATCGCCTCCCTGGCAGCGAACGTGCTGATGTTCACCCTGATCTCGCTGTTCACCAACGCCAGCAGCGAAGAGGCCAGCGCCGCCGAAGCCTGTGCCGTAGACAACGTTCGCCGCCCGCAGCGCCGTGAACTGCACGCGGCCTCACCCCAGGAGTTCGCCACGCAACTGGCCAAGCCCCTGGGTGCGAAGGCCGCGCAAAAAGAAGTCGAACAAGCCCTGCGGGACCTTTACCTGCCTTTCGATGAGCGCCGCCCCTATGCCTTGCGTCGCCTGCGCGACCGGATCGAAGCCAACCTGTCCGGGCTGATGGGTCCCAGCGTGGCCCAGGACATGGTCGAGACGTTCCTGCCCTACAAGGCCGGCGGCGAAAACTACGTCACCGAGGACATCCATTTCATCGAAAGCCGCCTCGAGGATTATCACTCGCGCCTCACCGGCCTGGCCGCCGAGCTGGATGCCCTGCGCCGCTATCACCGCCAGACCCTGCAGGAACTGCCGATGGGCGTGTGTTCCCTGGCCAAGGACCAGGAAATCCTGATGTGGAACAAGGCCATGGAAGAACTGACCGGAATCGCCGCCCAACGCGTGGTCGGTTCCCGCCTGAGCACCCTGGGCGAGCCCTGGAAAGGCTTGTTGCAAGGCTTCATCGACTTGCCGGACGAGCATCTGCATAAGCAGCACCTGGCCCTCGACGGCCAGACCCGCTGGCTGAACCTGCACAAGGCAGCCATCGACGAGCCGCTTGCACCGGGCAACAGCGGCCTGGTGCTGCTGGTGGAAGACCTGACCGACACCCAGATGCTGGAAGACAAACTGGTCCACTCCGAACGCCTGGCGAGCATCGGCCGGCTGGCAGCCGGGGTGGCCCACGAGATCGGCAACCCGATCACCGGTATCGCCTGCCTGGCGCAGAACCTGCGCGAAGAGCGCGAGGAGGATGGCGAGCTGACGGAAATCAGCAGCCAGATTCTCGAGCAGACCCGGCGCGTGTCGCGTATCGTGCAGTCGCTGATGAGCTTCGCCCACGCCGGCGGCCACCAGCACAACGACGAGCCCGTCTGCCTGGCCGAAGTGGCCCAGGATGCCATTGGTCTGCTGGCCCTGAACCGGCGCAATTTCGAAGTGCAATTCTTCAACCTGTGTGACCCGGACCATTGGGTCGACGGCGATCCCCAGCGGCTCGCCCAGGTGCTGATCAACCTGCTCTCCAACGCCCGCGACGCCTCACCGGCCGGTAGCGCCGTGCGGGTCAAGAGCGAAGCCAGCGAACACACGATCGATCTGATCGTCGAAGACGAAGGCAGCGGTATTCCACAGAACATCATGGATCGGTTGTTCGAACCCTTCTTCACCACCAAGGATCCTGGCGAAGGCACCGGACTGGGCCTTGCACTGGTCTATTCCATCGTTGAAGAGCATTATGGACAAATCACCATCGACAGCCCGGCCGATGTACAAGGCCAACGTGGCACCCGTATACGGGTGACCTTGCCGCGTCATGTCGAAGCGACGTCCGCTGTGAACTGAGACCGTCGAGAGAATCGAATCAATGCCGCACATTTTGATCGTCGAAGACGAAACAATTATCCGCTCCGCCTTGCGCCGCCTGCTGGAACGCAACCAGTACCAGGTCAGCGAAGCCGGTTCCGTGCAGGAAGCACAAGAGCGATTCAGCATCCCAACGTTTGACCTCATCGTCAGCGACCTGCGCCTGCCCGGCGCACCCGGTACCGAGCTGATCAAGCTCGGCCAGGGCACACCGGTGCTGATCATGACCAGCTATGCCAGCCTGCGCTCGGCGGTCGACTCCATGAAAATGGGCGCGGTGGACTACATCGCCAAGCCGTTCGACCACGACGAGATGCTCCAGGCCGTGGCCCGTATCCTGCGTGACCGACAGACGGCGACCGGCAACCCGGCAGAGCCGACGAACGGTAAAGCTGCCGCCACGAAAGGCGCTGCCGGCAACAATAACGGCGAAATCGGCATCATCGGCTCCTGCCCTCCCATGCAGGATCTGTACGTCAAGATCCGCAAGGTGGCGCCCACCGACTCCAACGTGCTGATCCAGGGCGAATCCGGGACCGGCAAGGAACTGGTGGCCCGTGCCCTGCACAACCTGTCCCGTCGAGCCAAGGCGCCGATGATCTCGGTGAACTGCGCGGCGATTCCGGAAAGCCTGATCGAGTCCGAGCTGTTCGGTCACGAGAAAGGCGCCTTCACCGGGGCCAGCGCCGGGCGCGCCGGGCTGGTGGAGGCCGCGGACGGCGGCACGCTGTTCCTCGACGAAATCGGCGAACTGCCGCTGGAGGCCCAGGCACGGCTGCTGCGGGTCCTTCAAGAAGGCGAAATCCGTCGGGTCGGGTCGGTGCAGTCGCAGAAAGTCGACGTCCGCCTGATCGCCGCGACCCACCGCGATCTCAAGAGCCTGGCGAAAATCGGCCAGTTCCGTGAAGACCTGTATTATCGCCTGCACGTTATTGCGCTGAAACTGCCTGCCCTGCGCGAACGGGGTGCGGACGTCAACGAAATCGCCAATGCCTTCCTCGCCCGCCAGAGCGCGCGGGTCAACCGCACCGACCTGAAGTTTGCCCCCGACGCAGAACAGGCCATTCGTCATTACGCCTGGCCGGGTAACGTCCGGGAGCTGGAAAACGCAGTGGAACGGGCAGTGATCCTGTGCGAGAGCCCGGAAATCTCCGCCGACCTGCTGGGGATCGACGTCGAGCTCAGCGATCTCGACGATGAAGAGTTCATCGGCCTGGCCCCGCAACAGGGGGTCGCCGCCAACAACACCAGCCACGAGCCTACCGAGGACCTGTCCCTGGAAGACTACTTCCAGCATTTCGTCCTGGAACACCAGGACCACATGACCGAGACCGAACTGGCACGCAAGCTGGGGGTAAGCCGCAAGTGCCTGTGGGAACGTCGCCAGCGCCTGGGGATACCGCGTCGCAAGACCGGCGTGGCCAGCGAAAGCTGAGATCAAGGTGGGAGCGAGCCTGCTCGCGATGTGGGTGCATCAGCTTGCTTTCAGGCGGCTGGCACACCGCAATCGCGAGCAGGCTCGCTCCCACAGGTGACACGGTTACAACGCCGCAAATGTGAAAAAACTGTTACCCCAGCTTTTTCACGTAACAGAAGCCGGGGTTTACGGTAACGAAATCCCGGCTTTTTTTCGCCTCGAAAAAAACGGCATAACCTTAGAACCCCCGGTTTCGCTGGGTCTCGCAAAAGTTGGCACGCACCCTGCTATAGCTTTGGTACAAGAACAATAACAAGCAATGCACAAGACAATAAAAATAAGACGAATCGACTCACGCACAATAAAAACAAGACGGCGAGAGGCGCAGCTAACTGATTCTTTTGGAGAGGCGTTGTATTTGGGGCTTGCCCCACAACCAGGCCGAGAACAATAAAAACTGTCTCAAGACAGGTGCCTGAACTGGTTGGATCGCTCGATCACTGCAACACAGCGACCAAAGCAATCCGTTTGCTCTTGGCTCCCGATTGGGAGGGTCACGCAGGGAAACCTGGTGACGCGGGCACTCAACAAAAACAAGAAGCCCGAAACCAATAATAAAAACAGAGCACGCAACTAATTCTGGGGGAGCTTCGGCTCCCCTTGTGGTTTCTGTCGTTCCCATTCCCAACAGCCTACAAGGCTCGTCGCTTTAAGCTTGCAGCGCAAATCTGCTGCGTCCTACACGATCCCCTGACTAAATGCTAGAATCCCCGCCCATCATGCGGTCATTCTTCGTTTTGGCCGAACATTCCTTCAAACAGTGCATCCCATGCTGAAGAAGCTGTTCCAGTCATTCCGTTCTCCCTTGCGTCGTACGCAACACATCCGCAGCACGCCTGAAGTGCTCAACAGCGGCCAGCACTCATTGCAGAAGGCCCAGTTCAGCCGTTATGCGGTGAACATCGTCGAACGCCTGCAGAACGCCGGCTACCAGGCTTACCTGGTCGGTGGTTGCGTGCGCGACATGCTGCTCAACATCACTCCCAAGGATTTCGACGTGGCCACCAGCGCCACGCCGGAACAGGTCCGGGCCGAGTTCCGCAACGCGCGGATCATTGGCCGGCGCTTCAAGCTCGTCCACATCCACTTCGGCCGCGAAATCATCGAAGTGGCGACGTTCCGCGCCAACCACCCGCAAAACGATGAAGAAGAGGACAGCAACCAGTCTTCTCGCAACGAGAGCGGGCGCATCCTGCGGGATAACGTCTACGGCACGCTGGAAGAAGACGCGCAACGCCGCGACTTCACCATCAATGCCCTGTATTACGATCCGGTCAGCGAACGCATCCTCGATTACGCCAACGGCGTACACGACATCCGCAATCACCTGATCCGCCTGATCGGCGATCCCAAGCAGCGTTACCAGGAGGACCCGGTACGGATGCTGCGGGCCGTGCGTTTCGCCGCCAAGCTGAACTTCGGCATCGAAAAACACAGCGCCGCGCCAATCCGCGACCTGGCACCGATGCTGCGGGAAATCCCTTCGGCGCGGCTGTTCGAGGAAGTGCTCAAGCTGTTCCTGTCGGGTAACGCGGCGGACACCTTCGAAATGCTGGTGGACCTGCAGTTGTTCGATCCGCTGTTCCCGGCCAGTGCCGAGGCGCTGGAACACAACCCGACCTACACCCACACCCTGATCAGCGAAGCGCTGATCAACACCGACCTGCGCATCAAGCAGAACAAGCCGGTGACCCCGGCCTTCCTGTTCGCCGCCCTGCTCTGGCCAGCCTTGCCGGCCCGGGTATTGCGCCTGCAGGACCGCGGCATGCCGCCGATCCCGGCCATGCAGGAAGCCGCCCACGAGTTGATCGCCGAACAGTGCCAGCGCATCGCGATTCCGAAGCGCTTCACGATGCCGATCCGCGAGATCTGGGACATGCAGGAACGCCTGCCCCGTCGCAGCGGCAAGCGCGCCGACCTGCTGCTCGACAACCCGCGCTTCCGCGCCGGCTACGACTTCTTGCTGCTGCGCGAGAGTGCCGGGGAGCAGACCGATGGCCTGGGCGAATGGTGGACCGACTACCAGGATGCCAATGACAGCGAGCGCCGCGAAATGATTCGCGAGCTCAGCGGCAAGGAAGACGGCGCCAGCGGCCCACGCAAGCGTCGTCGCAGCAGCGGCGCCAAGCGTAAGCGTGCCGGTGTGCCGAGCGCGTCGGGCGAGTAAGCGATGGAACGCATCTACATCGGTATGGGTAGCAACCTGGCCGAACCTGCGGCACAACTGCGCAGCGCCCTGCAGGCGCTGGCAAGCCTGCCCGATAGCCGATTCGTCGGCGTCTCGGCGTTCTATCAAAGCGATTCACTGCTGCCCGGCCAACCGCGCTACACCAATGCAGTGGCGGCGCTGGACAGCCAACTGGCACCACTGGACCTGCTCGATGCACTGCAAGCCATCGAAACCGGCCAGGGCCGCGAGCGGCTGGAGCGCTGGGGCCCGCGCACCCTGGACCTGGACATTCTGCTGTACGGCGATCGGCTGATCGACGAGCCTCGGCTCAAGGTCCCCCACTACCACATGCACGCCCGGGCTTTCGTGCTGTACCCGCTGGCGGAACTGGCCCCCGCCGACCTGCGCCTGGCCGATGGACGCCTGCTCCAGGATCTGCTCGCAGCCTGCCCGTTTGTCGGCCTGGAACGCCTCCCGCCTCACTGATGCGGCCCCTCTAGTGGGAGCGAGCCTGCTCGCGATAGCGGTGGATTCATCAATGCATATGTTGACTGACACACCGCCATCGCGAGCAGGCTCGCTCCCACAGGATCCGGCACCAGGCAGTCACATCCTGAACACCTCTCCCCGCTGAAACGCATCAGTAACCCCGGTAACACCCGCCGGTAACACATCCAATTGACTTCCCCGGTGCTCCTCACGACTATAGGCGTCCCGTTGCCGCCAACGCGGCATTGAAGGGCGCAATCCAGGCCTTACAAGCACCACGCATAGAAGGTGCGCCTGTATAAATGACGAATCATGCGCGTTACTCGCAGTAGTTCACGAGCGCCTAATGAGGACTTTTTCATGCCAGCTATTACCCTGACCACGCTGCAAGGTCTCAAGCAGAAAGGCGAAAAGATCGCCATGCTGACCTGCTATGACGCAACCTTCGCCCACGCCTGCAACGAGGCCGGTGTCGAAGTGCTGCTGGTGGGCGATTCCCTCGGCATGGTGTTGCAGGGTCACGACAGCACGCTGCCGGCGACCACTGCCGAGATGGCCTATCACGTGGCCTGCGTCAAACGCGGTAACACCGATGCGCTGATCCTCGCCGACCTGCCGTTCATGGCCTACGCCACCCTCGAACAGACCATGACCAACAGCGCCGTGCTGATGCAGGCCGGTGCCCACATGGTGAAAGTCGAAGGCGCGTTGTGGCTGGCCGAGTCGATCCGCTTGCTGGCCGAGCGTGGCATCCCGGTGTGCGCACACCTGGGCCTGACACCCCAGGCGGTCAACGTGCTCGGTGGCTACAAGGTCCAGGGCCGCAACGAAAACCAGGCGCGGCAGATGCGCGCCGATGCCATCGCGCTGGAACAGGCCGGGGCGGCGATGCTGTTGCTCGAATGTGTGCCCAGCGAACTGGCCGAAGAAATCACCCAGGCGGTGAAGATTCCGGTCATCGGGATTGGCGCCGGCAATGCCACCGATGGTCAGGTGCTGGTACTGCACGACATGCTCGGGCTATCGCTCACGGGGCGCGCACCGAAGTTCGTGAAGAACTTTATGACCGGACAACCCAGTATCCAGGCCGCCCTGAGCGCCTACGTGGCTGAAGTCAAAGCGGCCAGTTTCCCCGGCGCCGAACACGGATTCTCCGCATGAACACCGTCAAGACCGTACGTGAACTGCGGGCCGCCGTGGCCCGCGCCCGCAGCGAAGGCAAACGCATTGCCTTCGTGCCGACCATGGGCAACCTGCACAGCGGCCACGTAGCGCTGGTCACCAAGGCGGCGCAGCGAGCCGACTTCGTGGTGACGAGCATTTTCGTCAACCCGCTGCAGTTCGGCGCCGGCGAAGACCTGGACAAATACCCGCGCACCCTCGCCGCCGACCAGGAAAAACTGCTCCAGGCCGGCTGCCATCTGCTGTTCGCCCCGTCCGTCGAGGAGATGTACCCCGACGGCATGGCCGGGCAAACCCGGGTCAGCGTGCCGCAATTGTCCGAAGGCCTGTGCGGCGCCAGCCGTCCCGGGCACTTCGAGGGTGTGGCGACGGTGGTCAGCAAGCTGTTCAACATGGTCCAGCCCGACCTGGCTGTATTCGGCCAGAAAGACTTCCAGCAACTGGCAGTGATCCGCGCGCTGGTCCACGACCTGAACCTACCGATCCAGATCATTGGCGAACCGACCGTCCGTGCCGAAGACGGCCTGGCGCTGTCGTCGCGCAACGGTTTCCTCAGCCCAGAACAACGTGCCGTGGCGCCGGTGGTCTACCGCAGCCTCAGCAGCATTGCCGAGGCGATCCGACAAGGACAGCGGGACTTCCCGGCCCTGGTTGCCGAACAGGTCAAGCAACTCGAAGCCGCCGGTATGCGCCCCGATTACCTGGAGATTCGCCACGCCCGGACCTTGCGCCCGGCCATGCCTGAAGATCGCGACCTGGTGATCCTGGTCGCCGCGTTCCTCGGCACCACACGGCTGATCGACAACCTGCACCTGGATCTCGACGCCCCGGTCTGAACACACAAAACCTGTGGGAGCGAGCCTGCTCGCGAAGGCGGTGTGTCAGTATCTTTAATATCAACTGATCCATCGCTTTCGCGAGCAAGCCCGCTCCCACAGGGGGCCACGGTGTTATTGCCGCCCCAACAGCCTTCGGGCAAACTGCCCGCCGTTCGGACCCGACCAGAGGAGAAACCCATGCACGCCATCATGCTCAAGGCCAAGCTGCACCGCGCCGAAGTCACTCACGCCGTGCTCGACTACGAAGGCTCCTGTGCCATCGATGGTGAGTGGCTGGACCTGTCGGGGATCCGTGAATACGAGCAGATCCAGATCTACAACGTCGACAACGGCGAGCGCTTCACCACTTACGCCATTCGCGGCGAAGAAGGTTCGCGGATGATCTCGGTCAACGGTGCCGCGGCCCACAAGGCCAAGGTAGGGGATCGCGTCATCATCTGCGCCTACGCCCACTACAGCGAAGCCGAGCTGGTCAACTTCAAGCCCCGCATGCTGTACATGGCACCGGGCAATGAACTGAGCCACACCAGCAATGCCATTCCGGTGCAGGTCGCCTGATCGCCCCCGCACATCTCCCCTGTGGGAGCGAGCCTGCTCGCGATTGCGGTAGTTCAGTTAGCGTTGCTGGCGACTGACACACCGNTCGCTCCCACAGTGAGTAATTCTTGTCCAAAAGAATGCTTCGTCCTCCCGTCTGTCGGACCTTTCCCAGCCCCGTTGTATAAAAAAGTACCGGGAACCGGTCTGACAAAGCCAAGACAGATCGCAACGCGAGGTTTACTGTAGTCGCCCTGCGCCCGCAGATCATGTCGACGCAGGTGTCCGGACGCCCAGCGCGGGCCATGCCGGAATTTTTAGTGTACAAAAGGTCGTTCAAGTAAAAGGAAACCCGCAGCGATGGCGTACTACCGAAACCCTCATGACGTGACCGCCCTGCCCGCCTGGCAGGCGCTGAATGACCACCGCAAGGCCATGCAGGATTTCAGCATGCGCGAAGCGTTCAATGCCGATCCGCAGCGTTTCAACCAATTCACCCTGTCGAGCTGCGGCCTGTTTCTCGATTATTCAAAGAACCTGATCACCGCCCAGACCCGCGACCTGCTGGTGGGCCTGGCCAATGAAGTCGACCTCAAGGGCGCGATCAAGGCGCTGTTCGAAGGCGAAATCATCAACGCCTCGGAAAACCGCCCGGCCCTGCACACCGCCCTGCGTCGGCCGGTGGGCGACCGATTGCTGGTAAACGGCGTCAACGTGATGCCGGATGTGCACAAGGTGCTGAACCAGATCACCGACCTGGTGGGCCGAATTCACGATGGCCTGTGGCGCGGCTACACCGAGAAGCCGATCACCGACGTGGTGAACATCGGTATCGGTGGCTCGTTCCTCGGCCCGGAACTGGTGTCCGAAGCCCTGTTGTCCTACGCGCAAAAAGGCGTTCGCTGCCACTACCTGGCGAACATCGACGGCAGCGAGTTCCACGAGCTGACCATGAAGCTGCGCGCCGAGACCACGCTGTTCATCGTCTCGTCGAAATCCTTCAACACCCTCGAAACCCTGAAGAACGCCCAGGCCGCCCGCGCCTGGTACCTCGCCCAGGGCGGCTCCGAAGCGGAACTGTATCGCCACTTCATCGCCGTATCGAGCAACAACGCGGCGGCCGTGGCCTTCGGCATCCGCGAAGAAAACATCTTCCCGATGTGGGACTGGGTCGGCGGGCGCTACTCGCTGTGGTCGGCCATCGGCCTGCCGATCGCCCTCGCCATCGGCATGTCGAACTTCAAGGAACTGCTGTCCGGCGCCTATTCCATGGACCAGCATTTCCAAAGTGCGCCGTTCGAACAGAACATGCCGGTGCTGCTGGCCTTGCTGGGCGTGTGGTACGGCAACTTCTGGGGTGCGCAAAGCCACGCGATCCTGCCGTACGACCATTACCTGCGCAACATCACCAAGCACTTGCAACAACTGGACATGGAGTCCAACGGCAAGAGCGTGCGCCAGGACGGTACACCGGTGTCCACCGATACCGGCCCGGTGATCTGGGGCGGCGTCGGCTGCAACGGCCAGCACGCCTACCATCAGTTGCTGCATCAGGGCACCCAATTGATCCCGGCCGACTTCATCGTGCCGGTCGTCAGCTTCAACCCGGTTTCCGATCATCACCAGTGGCTGTACGCCAACTGCCTGTCACAAAGCCAGGCTCTGATGCTCGGCAAGACCCGCGCCGAGGCCGAAGCCGAGCTGCGGGACAAGGGTGCCAGTGAAGAGGACGTGCAGAAACTCGCCTCTCACAAGGTCATCCCGGGCAACCGTCCGAGCAACACCTTGGTGGTCGAACGCATCAGTCCACGGCGTCTTGGCGCATTGGTGGCGCTGTACGAACATAAAGTGTTCGTACAAAGCGTGGTCTGGGGCATCAACGCCTTCGACCAGTGGGGCGTGGAGCTGGGCAAGGAGTTGGGCAAGGGCGTCTACAACCGTCTGGTGGGCAGCGAAGAAAGCGCCGCCGAAGACGCGTCGACCCAGGGCCTGATCAACTACTTCCGTGGACGCCATCGCGGCTGATCCAAACGGCGCACTACCCCTGTGGGAGCGAGCCTGCTCGCGATAGCGGTGGATAAGTTGACATCAATGTCGACTGACACACCGCCATCGCGAGCAAGCTCGCTCCCACAGTCGTTTGTGCATGGCTTGAACCCTCCGGCTACTCGGCGCATCTTTATGACTTGTCGCAAAAACAAGAATAAGGAACCGTCATGTTCGATATCAGCCAGTACCCCCAAGCCGATGCCGTCCGCCGGGCTGCGCAACTGAGTCAGGACGAATACCAGCGCCTCTATAAAGAATCCATCGAACACCCCAGTACCTTCTGGGCTGAACAGGCCACCCGGTTTCTCGATTGGATGACGCCCTGGCAAACCGTCCAGCGCTATGACCTGAAGAACGGCGACGCCACCTGGTTCGCGGGCGGCAAACTGAACGTCAGCGCCAATTGCATCGACCGCCATCTCGAAAACCGTGGCGACCAGACGGCAATCATCTGGGAAGGCGACGATCCCGCCGAATCGGCGGAAATCACTTATCGAAAACTTCACCACCATGTGTGCCGCCTGGCCAATGTGTTGAAAAGCCGTGGCGTGAAGAAAGGTGACCGGGTGTGCATCTACATGCCGATGATTCCGGAAGCGGCCTACGCCATGCTCGCCTGCACCCGTATTGGCGCGGTGCATTCGGTGGTGTTCGGCGGGTTTTCGCCGGACTCGCTGCGTGACCGGATTCTCGATGCCGATTGCCGCACCGTGATCACCGCCGACGAAGGCGTGCGCGGCGGGCGCTTCGTCCCGCTCAAGCGCAACGTCGACAAAGCCCTGGAAAGCTGTCCGAACGTCAGCACGGTCCTGGTGGTCGAGCGTACCCAGGCCGAAGTGAACTGGGTCGAAGGCCGCGACCTCTGGTATCACCAGGCCATGCACGACGCCAGTGACGACTGCCCGCCCGAACCGATGGACGCCGAAGACCCGCTGTTCATCCTCTACACCTCGGGCAGCACCGGCAAACCCAAGGGCGTGTTGCACACCACCGGCGGCTATCTGCTGCAGGCAGCCATGACGTTCAAGTACGTGCTGGACTATCGCGACAACGAAGTGTTCTGGTGCACCGCCGATGTCGGCTGGGTCACCGGCCACAGCTATATCGTCTACGGCCCGTTGGCCAACGGCGCTACCACGCTGATCTTCGAAGGCGTCCCCAGCCATCCCGACAGCTCGCGGTTCTGGCGAGTGATCGACAAGCACCAGGTCAACATCTTCTACACCGCCCCCACCGCCCTGCGTGCGCTGATGCGCGAAGGGGCCGGGCCGTTACAGGCCACCTCGCGCAAAAGCCTGCGCTTGCTCGGCAGTGTTGGTGAGCCGATCAACCCGGAAGCCTGGGAGTGGTATTTCAACGCGGTGGGCGAGCAACGCTGCCCGATTGTCGATACCTGGTGGCAGACCGAAACCGGCGGCATCATGCTCAGCCCGCTGGTGAGCGTCCAGCGGCTCAAACCGGGCTGCGCCACTCGCCCGATGTTCGGCGTGCAACCGGTATTGCTGGATGAAACGGGCAAGGAAATCAGCGGCCCCGGCAGCGGCGTACTGGCGATCAAATCCAGCTGGCCGGGACAGATCCGCAGTGTCTACGGCGATCATCAGCGCATGGTCGACACCTACTTCAAACCCTACCCCGGCTATTACTTCACCGGCGACGGCGCCCGCCGTGACGAAGACGGCGATTACTGGATCACCGGGCGCATCGATGACGTGATCAACGTCTCCGGCCACCGCATCGGCACCGCCGAGGTGGAAAGCGCCCTGGTGCTGCACGACAGCATCGCCGAAGCGGCGGTGGTCGGTTACCCCCATGACCTCAAGGGCCAGGGCATCTATGCGTTTGTCACGCCGATGAACGGGGTCGAGGCCAACGATGAATTGAAGAAAGAATTGCTGGCCCACGTCAGCAAGGAAATCGGCAGCTTCGCCAAACCGGAGCTGATCCAGTGGGCCCCGGCGCTGCCCAAGACCCGCTCGGGCAAGATCATGCGGCGCATCCTGCGCAAGATTGCCTGCAACGAACTCGACAGCCTCGGCGACACCTCGACCCTGGCCGACCCGAGTGTGGTGGAGGGGCTGATCGACAAGCGCCTGAATCGCTAAACGACCACCGTACTGATCGCTCCTACNGCCTGCTCGCGATAGCGGTGAGTTAGCTTGCAACGATTCTGAATGTATCGCCGTCATCGCGAGCAGGCTCGCTCCCACAGAGCGTGGGAACGATCCCTCCCGAAGCTGCTAAACTCCCGCGCCTCATTTCCTTAAGGCGCGCTTGGCATGTCTTCCTTGAATCAGGCGCTGCGCGCCGCCCTCGACCAGCGTCAGGACCTGCTCAGCCAGTTGCACCAGCAAGGCACCGATTGCTATCGCCTGTTCCATGGCAGCCAGGAAGGCGCGCCCGGCCTGACCGTCGACCGCTACGGCCCGCAATTGCTGGTGCAGAGCTTTCATCAGTCGCTGGAGCGCGACGCCTTGTTGCAACTGCACGGCATCGTCAACGAAACCCTGGGCCTCGACACCCTGCTGGTCTACAACGACCGCGCCCGGGGCAATTCGCGGATCGACCGCCAGGACACCGTCCACCAAGCCGAAGAAGCCGCCCTGCAAGACCTGGTCGGCCATGAATGGGGCCTGAATTATCGCGTTCGTGGACGCCATGCCGGGCAAGATCCGCTGCTGTTTCTCGACCTGCGCAACGCCCGGGGCTGGGTCAAAGCGCACAGTCGCAATAAAAGCGTGCTGAACCTGTTCGCCTACACCTGCGGCGTTGGCCTGAGCGCCGCAGCCGGTGGCGCGCGGGAGGTGTGTAACCTGGACTTTGCCGAAGGCAACCTGGCGGTGGGTCGCGAGAACGGCCTGCTCAACCCCGCGTTACCGCCCATGGCGTTCGTGCAATCGGACTACTTCCCGGCGATCCGCCAGCTGGCGGGCCTGCCCATCAGCCAGCGACGCGGGCAGAAACTGCCCAGCTACGTGCGCCTGGAGCAACGCCAATTCGACTTGGTGCTGCTCGACCCGCCGGCCTGGGCCAAGAGCGCCTTCGGCACCGTCGACCTGTTGCGCGACTACCAGAGCCTGCTCAAGCCGGCGCTGCTCACTACCGCCGACAATGGCGTGCTGATCTGCTGCAACAACCTGGCGAAGGTGTCCATGGACGACTGGCGCGAACAGGTCCTGCGCTGTGCGGAAAAGACCGGTCGGCCGGTGCGCGAATGGAGCGTGCTGACGCCCGGTGAAGACTTTCCTTCCAAGGACGGTAATCCTCCGCTCAAGACATTGATCCTGCAGTTGTAAGCCAACCTCAGGACTCCTACGGAAAAAACGGACAATTCTCATAAATACCAGTGGCTTCGGAACCGTAAACGCATGCCATACTCCAAGGCACTCCGATTCCACCAGATGAAGCCACACATGCCCAAAGGATTGCTGCGCGCCCTCGGCGCCCTGTTCACCGCACTGGCCCTCTACAGCCTGCTGGGTTTCCTGATACTGCCAGGCATCGCCCTGCGAATCGCCAATCAGCAACTGGCCAACCATGCGACAGTACCGGCCCAGATCCAGCGCATCGAACTCAATCCTTTCAGCCTTGAAGTCACCGTCTGGGGCCTGAACATCGGTGAACCAGGCAAGGAGCAGGTGGGCTTCGAAAGGCTGTACGCCAACCTGCAGGTCGACAGCCTCTGGTCCGGCGCGCTGCACCTGGCCGACATCGAGCTGGACAAGCCCAGGACCGAGGTGGTGTTCGCCAAGGACGGCCAGTTGAACCTCCTGGGCCTGTTCAAGTTGCCACCCAGCGAGCCGACCCCGGCCGATCCCGAGGCCAAGCCGTTTCCCCTGCGGGTCGACCGGATCAAGCTGGCCACCGGTTATGTCCATTTCCAGGACCTTCGCCCCAGCGAACCCATTGAATTCCTGTACGACGCCCTGGATTTCGAGCTGAAGAACCTCAGCACCCTGCCCGACGACAGCGCCGACATGACCCTGGTGGCTGCCGGTCCCGAAGGTGGGAAGATCGACTGGACCGGTAATTTCAGCCTTTCGCCGATCGCGTCCGAGGGCAAGCTCAAGGTCACCGATGGCCAGATGAAATTCTGGTGGCCCTACGTCCGCGATGCGGTACCGCTGGTGCTGGAGAACGGCATTCTCAACCTGAGCACCGATTACAAGCTCAACCTGGCCAAGGGCACCGAGCTGCTGCTCAACAACGTGGCCGTCAGCGTCGCGCCTTTCGCCATCAAGGCCCCCGATGGCCGTCCGCTGGCGAAACTCGAACGCCTGGATGTCAGCGAAACCACGGTGGACCTGGCGAAGCAACAGATGGTCGTAGGCAAGATCCGCAGCCAGAAGCTCGAAACCTGGGCGGCACGCGAGGCCGATGGCCAGTTGGACTGGCAGAAACTCTTCGCCAGCCAGCCGGCAAAACCGCAGGCCAAGGTCGAGCCGGCAACCGCTCCGGCAGCGGCCGATTCCCCCAAACCCGAACCAAAGGCACCCGGCAAGCCGTGGCAGGTGCTGTTGAAGGATGTTCAGTTGCGCGATTACCGGGTGCACCTGGCCGACCGCCAGGCGCAACCCGCCGTGGCACTGGACGTCGGCCCGCTGAACCTCGACCTGCAGAACTACGACACCCTCAACGGCTCGCCTTTTACCCTCAAGCTCGATAGTGGCGTGGGTAAACAGGGCAAGCTCCTGGCCGATGGCGAAGTCAATCTGAACCCGATCACCGCCCGGCTCAAGGTCAAGACCCAGGACATCGACCTGCGTGTCGCCCAGGCCTATATCACCCCGTTCATTCGCCTGGAGCTACGCTCCGGGATGCTCGGCAGCGACCTGGCGGTCGACCTCAAGAGCACCGCGCCGCTGGCCTTCGCGGTCACCGGTCGCGCCCAGGTCGACCAACTGCACACCCTCGACACCCTCAAGACCCGTGACTTCGTCAAATGGCAGAGCCTGGTGCTCGAAGGTCTCAACTATCAACATGGCGACAGCCTGTCCATCGACAAGGTCAACCTGTTCCAGCCCTATGCTCGCTTCATGATCAACGACGACCGCACCACCAACGTCGATGACTTGCTGGTCCCGCAGCCGGCGGACAGCGGCACCAAGAACGCTGCAGCGAAACCGGCCTCCCAGGAGAAACCGCTGGGTATCCACGTCGGCGCGATTGCCATCAACGACGGTTCGGCCAACTTCGCCGATTTCAGCCTGACGCCGAATTTCGCCACCGCCATCCAGCAGCTCAACGGCCAGATCGGCACCATCGACAGTCGCCAGGCCAAACCGGCCAGCGTGGACGTCAAGGGCAAGGTCGACCGCTATGCGCCGGTAACGATCAAGGGCGCACTCAACCCGTTCAACCCGATGGAAAGCCTCGATATCGCCACCAGCTTCAAGCGGGTCGAGCTGACGACGCTGACGCCCTACTCCGGCAAATTCGCCGGCTATCGCATCCGCAAGGGCCGACTCAATCTCGACCTGCATTACCGGATCACCAAGGGTCAGCTCCAGGCCGAGAACAAAGTGGTGGTCGAGCAACTGCAACTGGGGGAAAAGGTCGACAGCCCGGACGCCGTGAGTCTGCCGCTGAAATTGGCCGTCGCGCTGCTGAAGGATTCCGAGGGCCGGATCTCCATCGAACTGCCGGTGTCCGGCAACCTCAATGACCCGCAGTTCAGTGTGATGCCGATTGTCTGGCAGACCCTGCGCAACCTGGTGGTGCGAGCGGCCCAGGCGCCGTTCAAACTCATCGGCGGACTGGTGGCCGGCGGTGGCTCGGAAGACCTGGGCAGTGTGGCCTTCGCACCGGGCTCCAGCGACCTGAGCCCGGAAAACGAAGGCGTACTGCTCAAGCTCTCCGAGGCGTTAGCCAAGCGTCCGGAATTGCGCCTGGAAATCGAAGGCACCGCCGCCGAAAGCAGCGACGGGCCGCTGCTCGCCGGCCAGCGCCTGGAACGCGAATACCAGTACAACTACTACAAGATGCTGCAACGCCGGGGCGACAAGGTTCCCGCCAAGGCCTCGCTGCTGCAGGTACCGGAAGATGAAAAGGCCCCGCTGCTGGAAGGCATCTACCGAACCCGTCTCAAGACCCAGCCGCCGGCCGAATGGGCACAACTGGATAAAAAGGCCCGCATCGAGAAACTGCGTGAAGGCGTCATCAAGTTCTGGAGCGGCAGCGACGTACTGCTGCGCGAACTGGGCCAGGAGCGGGCCAGCAGCATCAAGGATTTCCTGGTGGACAAGGGCCAACTGGCCGATGACCGTGTCTACTTCATCGACGCCAGCCTCGGCCAGGCCGAAAGCGACGGGCGTGTGATCACTCCTCTGCATCTGGATGCCGAATAGGATGAAGCGTCTCTACTGGCTCGGCCTGGGCTTACTGCTCGTCACCCCCTATGCATCGGCTGCCGACACATTGCGTTGCGGCAGCCAGTTGATCAGCGTTGGCGACCGTTCGAGCGAAGTGCTGCAAAAGTGCGGGCAACCGGTGGCGCGGGACGACCTGGGCTACAAACGCAGCGTCAATCGCCGGGAGGAATACCCGGTGGAAGAATGGACCTACGGCCCCAACAGCGGCATGTACCAGTTCCTGCGCTTCGAGGGTAATCGGTTGGTGCAGATCACCAGTCGGCGTGGGCACTGAGGCTGGCAATGATACCGCTATCGCGAGCAGGCTCGCTCCCACAGGGGATCGGCGCCGAGCGTACATTTTTGGAACAACCCAGTACCAATGTGGGAGCGAGCCTGCTCGCGATGGCGGCAGACCAGCCAATACAAGGGTCGGCTGACTTACATCCAAAATAAAACAGGCCCCCGGCAAACGCCGAGGGCCTGTGGCGGCCACGTCCCTGTGGCCTTTCGCATGAACTCCAAAGCAACGGCAAACGTATGACACAGCCCGTTTGCCGCGCCCTCTCCCAGTCCAGGCGAGAAGTCTTGGCCTTATTCGGCCTTCAGGCCATCAGCCGATACGGCTTTGACGCCTTTGATTTTCTTGGCGATCGCCACGGCGGTGGTCTTTTGAGCTTCGGTAATGGCTACGGTCGAAGACAGGGATACAACGCCTTTGTTGGTTTCAACCTTGATATCGGAACCTGGAATACCTTTTTCGGTCACCAGATCGGCTTTGACCTTGGTGGTGATCCAGGTGTCCTTGGTTTCTTCCTTGGCTTTAGTCACTTCACCAGCAGCCAACATCATCGGAGCCTGGGTCGCTTGAGCAGTCTCGGCAAATGCGTTAGCCATGGTCAAGGTCAGTGCGGCAGCAGTAGCGGCAGTGATAGCGAACTTCTTCATACGAGTAACTCCTGTTTTTCTCAGAAACTGCCGGAGGTGACTCCCGGCAGGGTTATCAGGAGTAGTGCGAAGGGTGTGCCAGTTTTGACGAATAAAATAACCCCTTATAAATCAGCAAGTTAAGCGAAGCGTCGATTTGCTCGATCATGCAAAATGCATGAGCGACTGATTCTGTACATGCAAGTTGCGGGTTTTTCGGCCTCTTAAACGGCTGAATTAACGAGCTTTTTTAGTTTCACTGGCAACAGAACGTAAAAACCCCGCAATCAAAGCGGGGTTCCTCGCAAAGCCATGCCCTCAACTACCGGCAGCGGCACCGGTGCATCCAGCCGGCAGGTATTCCTGGGCCGCCGTCGAAGCACAGGTCCAGACCCCAGCTGCCGAGCGGGTCATTGTGATGGTCTTGCCAAGTACCGGAGAAGGCGCATTCAACAGGGCGCATGATATTGTGCCCGTACCGTCCGAAGCGGTACCTGAAGCACTCATCGTGCAATTGCTGGTTGGCGTCGTCCCGCCAATATTGGCTAACGTAGGGTTGGTCCCCTGATTCATGACGTCTTCGAACGGCACTTTCAGCGCGGACACTTCCGCCAACCCTGCCGTCGCCTTCGCACGCGCCTGGTACTTGGAATATTGCGGCAACGCAAACGTCGCCAGAATGCCGATGATCGCTACGACGATCAGCAGCTCGATCAAGGTAAAACCATTTTGCTTGCTCATAGACCTCTCCATTACATGAGGCGAAATCTCATGGTTGGAGGGGATAGTGCATGGCACATGCCAACCCTTGCGGCCCTGCCAGCCAGGGGTACCAGGCCGCAGAATGGCAACGTCCTACCCCAACAACCGCACTATCTGACGTTTTTTGTCACCCTACCCCGCTGGTTTGGCGTCGATGCTTGACTAGGCTATAAGTCATGAACTGTCAGCAGTCGGTATCCCCATGAATGACATCGCCCTCAGCGGCCTGACCAAGCAACTCGTGCTGGCCGAGCTGATCACCGAGCAAAGCGCGCAGCAGGCGCAGCAGCAAGCCCAACGCAACCGCATGCCCCTGGTCAGCTATCTGGTGCAGAACAAGCTGGTCCAGAGTCGCCAGGTTGCGGAAATCGCCTCGGAGCATTTCGGCGTTGCCCTGCTGGACCTCAACAGCCTGGACAAGGAAAGCCAGCCCACCGGCCTGGTCAGTGAAAAACTGGTCCGGCAACACCATGCCCTGCCGCTGTGGCGACGTGGCAACAAGCTGTTCGTGGGCATCTCCGATCCCACCAACCACCAGGCCATCAACGACATCCAGTTCAGTACCGGCCTGACCACCGAAGCCATCCTGGTGGAAGACGACAAACTCAGCGACGCCATCGAGAAGTTTTTCGAATCCAGCACCACGGGCCTGGAAGGCATGGGCGATGTCGACCTCGATGGCCTGGACATCGAGTCGGACGACGATCGCAAACAGGACGCCATCGCCGGTCAGGACGCCGATGACGCGCCGGTGGTGCGGTTCGTCAACAAGATGCTGCTGGACGCGATCAAGGGCGGCTCTTCCGACCTGCACTTCGAACCTTACGAAAAATCCTACCGGGTGCGGGTGCGCACCGACGGCATGTTGCGGGAAGTGGCCAGGCCGCCGACCCAACTGGCCACCCGCATCGCGGCGCGCCTGAAGGTCATGGCCAGCCTGGATATTTCCGAGCGGCGCAAGCCGCAGGACGGCCGGTTGAAAATGCGCCTGTCGAAAACCAAGTCCATCGATTTCCGGGTCAATACCCTGCCTACGCTCTGGGGCGAAAAAGTGGTGATCCGGATCCTCGACCCGTCCAGTGCGCAAATGGGCATCGATGCCCTGGGCTACGAACCGGATCAAAAGGAGCTCTACCTCGCAGCCCTCAAGCAACCACAAGGGCTGATCCTGGTGACCGGGCCGACCGGCTCGGGCAAGACTGTCTCGCTCTACACCGGCTTGAACATCCTCAACACCGTGGACATCAACATTTCCACCGCCGAAGACCCGGTGGAAATCAACATGGAAGGCATCAACCAGGTCAACGTGAATCCGCGTCAGGGACTGGACTTTGCCCAGGCCCTGCGCTCGTTCCTGCGTCAGGATCCGGACGTGATCATGGTGGGTGAGATCCGCGACCTGGAAACGGCGGAAATCGCCATCAAGGCGGCCCAGACCGGGCACATGGTGCTTTCCACGCTGCACACCAACAGTGCCGCGGAAACCTTGATCCGCTTGCAGAACATGGGCATTCCCGGCTTCAACATCGCCACGGCGGTCCACCTGATCATCGCCCAGCGCCTGGCGCGAAAACTGTGCAGCCAATGCAAGAAAGCCACGGAGATTCCCGAGGAAACCCTGCTCAAGGAAGGCTTCCCCAAGGAACGCATCGGCTCATTCACGATCTATGAGCCGGTCGGTTGCGAACAGTGCAACAGTGGCTACAAGGGACGCGTGGGGGTTTACGAAGTGGTTAAAAATACGCCCGAACTGCAACGGCTGATCATGGCCGAGGGCAATTCCCTGGAAATCGACCTGCAAATGCGCAAGGACGGTTTCAACGACCTGCGCACTTCGGGGCTGCTGAAAGTGATGCAAGGCGTGACCAGCCTGGAAGAAATCAACCGGGTCACCAAGGACTGAACATGGCGGTCAAGGCAGTAAAAACCGACACCTACACCTGGGAAGGCAAAGACCGCAAAGGCATGAAGATGTCCGGTGAACTGACCGGCCAGAGCCCGGCCCTGGTCAAGGCGCAATTGCGCAAACAAGGCATCAACCCGGAAAAGGTACGCAAGAAATCCACCTCGATATTCAGCAAGGGCAAACGCATCAAGCCACTGGATATCGCCCTCTTCACCCGCCAGATGGCGACGATGCTCAAAGCCGGTGTCCCGCTGCTGCAAGCCTTCGACATCATTGGCGAGGGCTTCGACAATGCCAACATGCGCAAGCTGGTGGACGAGGTGAAACAGGAGGTCGCCGCAGGCAACAGTTTCGCCGCGTCGTTGCGCAAGTGCCCGCAATACTTCGATGAGCTGTACTGCAACCTGGTGGACGCAGGTGAACAGGCCGGCGCCCTGGACACCTTGCTGGACCGGGTCGCGACCTACAAGGAAAAGAGCGAGGCCCTCAAGGCCAAGATCAAGAAAGCCATGACCTATCCGGCGGCCGTTGTGGTCGTCGCGGCGGTGGTCACCGGCATTCTGCTGGTCAAGGTGGTGCCGCAATTCGAATCGGTGTTCGCCGGGTTCGGCGCGAAACTGCCTGCGTTCACCGTGATGGTCATCGGCCTGTCTGAGTTCATGCAAGACTCATGGTGGCTGCTGCTGGGCGGGGCAGTGGGTGCGTTTTTTGGCGTGAAGTATGCGCTCAAGCGCTCCCAGGGCTTTCGTGACTGGCGCGATAAATGGCTGCTCAAGCTACCGCTGGTGGGCGCGCTGATGTACAAATCCGCGGTAGCCCGCTACGCCCGGACACTGTCCACCACCTTCGCCGCCGGCGTGCCACTGGTGGAGGCGTTGGACTCGGTCTCCGGCGCCACCGGCAACGTGGTGTTCAAACGTGCGGTCCAGCGCATCCGGCAGGATGTCTCGACCGGCATGCAGTTGAATTTTTCCATGCGCGCCTCAGGCATATTCCCCAACCTGGCGATCCAGATGACCGCCATCGGCGAGGAGTCCGGGGCGTTGGACGACATGCTCGACAAGGTGGCAAGTTTCTATGAGGCCGAGGTCGACAACCTGGTGGACAATCTCACCAGCCTGATGGAACCGTTCATCATGGTGATCCTGGGGGTGGTCGTCGGCGGTCTGGTGGTTGCCATGTACCTGCCCATCTTTCAACTCGGCTCTGCGATCTGACATGCCCCTGAGCGAATTTTTCGTGCTTTATCCCATGGCCTTCGTGCTGACAGCGCTTTTGCTCGGGCTGATCGTCGGCAGCTTCCTCAATGTCCTGGTGTGGCGCCTGCCCAAGATGCTCACCCGGGAATGGCGACTACAGGCCCACGACCTGCTGGGCCTGCCTGCCGAAACGCCCGGCCCGGTCTACAACCTGATGCTGCCCCATTCCCAATGCCCTCACTGCGGCCACCGTATCCGGGCCTGGGAAAATATCCCGTTGTTCAGCTACCTCGCACTGCATGGCCGCTGTTCCAGTTGCGCCACCCCCATCGGGCGCCGTTACCCTCTTACCGAGCTGGCCTGCGGCGCACTGTCGGCATTCGTCGCCTGGCATTTCGGCTTCGGTTGGCAGGCCGCGCTGGTGATGGTCCTGAGCTGGGGCCTGCTGGGCATGAGCCTGATCGATGCCGAGCATCAACTGCTGCCCGATACACTGGTGCTGCCGTTATTGTGGCTGGGGCTGATCGTCAACAGCTTCGGGCTGTTCGTCTCGCTGAACCAGGCGATGTGGGGCGCAGTGGCCGGCTACCTGACGTTGTGGTCGGTGTTCTGGATCTTCAAGTTGATCACCGGCAAGGAAGGCATGGGCTACGGCGACTTCAAGCTGCTGGCGATGCTCGGGGCCTGGGGCGGCTGGCAGATCCTGCCACTGACGCTGCTGCTGTCGTCGCTGGTGGGCGCCGTGGTCGGGGTCGTCATGTTGCGCATGCGCAATGCTCCGGCGTCGACACAGATCCCCTTCGGCCCCTATTTGGCCATTGCCGGCTGGATTGCCTTGCTCTGGGGTGGTCAAATAACCGACTTCTATTGGCACTCTGTCGGTTTCTAACGATTTCCTTATGAACAATCCCGTGGAAAAACCCTGGATTCTCGGCCTGACCGGCGGTATCGGCAGCGGCAAAAGTGCCGCGGCCCAGCACTTCATAGACCTGGGCGTGCATGTGGTCGACGCCGACCATGCGGCGCGCTGGGTAGTCGAACCGGGGCGTCCGGCACTGGCGAAAATCGCCGAACACTTCGGCCCGGACGTGCTTCAGGCCGACGGTACGCTGGATCGCGCGGCCCTGCGCAAGCTGATTTTCGAGAACGCCGATGAGCGCCGCTGGCTCGAGGCGCTGCTGCACCCGTTGATCGCCGACGAAATTGCCCATCACCTGGCCCAGGCCCGATCGTCATACGCCATCCTGGTGTCGCCGCTGTTGATCGAGTCAGGGCAGTACGCCATGACCCAACGCATCCTGGTGATCGACGCGCCTGAACAACTTCAGGTCGAACGGACCTTGCAACGCGACCAGATCAGCGAACAACAGGTCCAGGCGATCCTCAAGGCACAATCCAGTCGCCAGGATCGCCTGGACCATGCCGACGACGTGGTGGTCAACGACCGCGACCTCGCTTGGCTGCACAGCGAGGTCGAACGCTTGCACCATTCTTACCTTACATTGCGTGGAGGCCAATCATGAGCCAGATCCCAACCGTTGATTGCCCGACCTGCGGCGCCCCTGTCGAATGGACTCCGGAGAGCAAGTTCCGGCCATTCTGTTCCGACCGCTGCAAACTCATCGACCTCGGCGCCTGGGCGTCGGAAGAACACAAGATCCCCGTCAGCCCCGATGCCGAGGACGAGCTGTTCAGCGAAGACTTCAACCCCCGCTCACATCACTAAGGCCGCATGAAACCGTAGTCCTGTTTATCGTCGAGATTTTCCGCCAGGAAGCTCAACTCATCGGCCAGATCCTCGGTACTGCGCACTGTCTTGCTCTGCTGCACGATCGCACTGAGCAAGGCACGCAGGCTCAGGCCCGGATCGAAACCGATTTCCATGGCGGCATCGTGACTACGCCTGATTTCTTGTCTCGCCCACTCATAAACACTCATCGCTGTGCTCCTGGAAGTTTTCCAGAGCATGAGCGGCGCCTGCCTGCAAGGCCTTGATATGCATCAAGACTTGTCGTCATCCTTCCAGGGTGCCGACAGATAGCGCGTGCGGTTGAAGGTTTCCAGCCATTCGGGGCTGAACACCACCAATGCACTGATCACCATGCCGTTGATGAACGCTTCGGGGAAAATGATCAACCAGAGGTAGCCGATGAAATCGCTCAGCCAGTAAGGCATGGCGAATACGCCGTCGTACCATAGCAGCCCCAGTCCCAACAGCAGGCACAGCAATGCCGACAGGGCCGCGGCGAGGAACCCCGAGCAGAAGATATACACGAACAGATTACGCGGCTGGGTACGCTCCACCAGGATCGCGCAGCATTCGGTGACCAGCACCGGCAGCAAGACCAACAGCACCCCGTTCACACCCAGCGCGACCATGTCCTGACGCCCCAGCAGCACCAATGCAAGCTGGGCGACGAGGCCACCGAGGATCGCCAGCGGCCAGTCCAGCAGCAGCGTCACAGCGGTCATGCCGATGAAATGGTAGGACACACCGGTATCGAAATCCCGTCGCACCAACCACAGCATGAACAGCGCCAGCACCGTGCCGAATAGCAGATGCTGACGACGGCTGTCGGTAAACAGCTCCACCCACGGCGCCCGCCACACCGCCCAGGCCAGCACCGGGACATAGACCAGCCAGCCAACCGCAAGCGTCTGGGGTGAAAGCAGTTCGGCTCCGATCATAGGGACTACACCTTTTAACCCTTGAGTTCCGTGGCGAGGGAGCTTGCTCCCGCTGGGCCGGTCCGCGTTCGGCGCAGCAGCCCCCTCCTGAGGGCTTCGCCCGCAAACGGTATCTTCCTCGCTACCGTCGTTTCATGTCGGCAGTCTACACCGCCCCGGACAACCACTAATCAACGCAACGCTTCCAGCTTGTCGCAATTGAACGCTAAGCTTGAGTTCATGGATGATTCCGATTACTTACGCCTGCTGACCATCGCGGCCGAGCAAGCCAACGCGTTTCTCTCCAATGCCCGCAAATGGGAGCGTGAGCGTTGGGTCTGCCAGCGACTGCTGCAAGGGCTGAACGTGCCCTACCGCGCCGACGAATTCGCCCCCGCCGGGGAGCCGCCGGACGTGTTGTTCCGTGACGCCAACTTCGAGGTGTTCTTCGTCCTCGACGAGGGCCGGCGGCTCAATGACGAATGGCGTGACGAACTGCAACGCCGCCGCAGTGCATTCTCCCTGAGCCAACTGGTGCGCCGCGAAGCCAAGCCCAGGCGGATTCCGGCCAATGAATTCCTGCTGAGGCTGGCGCCGACCCTGCGCAAGAAAGCCCACAACTACACCGAACGCGGCATGGACCTGGGAGAGCTGGATATCATTGCCTTCGCCAGCCTCAAGCGCGAAGTGCTGGATCTCAACAGCCATTTCCCGCCGCCAACCGAATACCTGCGCCAGGGCTGGCGCTCGCTGTCGCTGGTGGGGCCGACCTTCGCCCGGGTGTTGTTCGCCCATCCCGATGCGCCGGATTTCCTGCGTGGCAACCTGGGGCGCAGCATCGTGTTCGATGTGGGGATCAGCCTGTGAATCATCATCGCATCCGATACCTGGCGGCTATGCTGTTCGCAGCCGCAAGCAATCCCCTGTAACGTACGCACACTTCGCAACGTCTACCTGACGAGGCCTTTATGACCAGCCGCCTGAACCCTGACGACCAGAAGCATGTCGAAGAGTACCTGCAATTGTCCCAGCACCGAGTCGAGCGCCGGCCTTTCCGGCCGTGGATGCTCCTGGTGGTGGTGCTGGCCGTGACGATCGGCCTGGGCCTGTTGAGCCGACTGATCAGTTACCTGACGCTATGAGCTGCCTGCCATCGAGGGATACGACACTGGCGCTCGCGAGGGTAACTGCACCGATTTCCTTTAGCCTTGCGAGATATCCCCATGACTCATCGTATTGTCATCGTTGGCGGCGGCGCCGGCGGCCTGGAGTTGGCTACCCGTCTGGGTAAGACCCTGGGCAAGCGTGGCACGGCCAGTGTGATGCTGGTCGACGCGAACCTGACGCACATCTGGAAACCCCTGCTGCACGAAGTGGCGGCGGGCTCCCTGAACTCCTCCGAAGACGAACTCAACTACGTCGCCCAGGCGAAATGGAACCACTTCGAGTTCCAGCTCGGGCGCATGAGCGGCCTGGACCGCGAACGCAAGCGTATCCAGCTGGCAGCCACCTACGACGAAGCCGGCGTGGAACTGCTGCCGGCCCGCGTGCTGGGCTACGACACCCTGGTGATTGCCGTCGGCAGCACCACCAACGACTTCGGCACCGAGGGCGCGGCGCAGCATTGCCTGTTCCTCGATACCCGCAAACAGGCCGAGCGCTTCCACCAGCAACTGCTCAATCATTACCTGCGGGCCCACGCCGGTCAGGCCGATGCTGTCGAGCGGATCAGCGTTGCCATCGTCGGTGCCGGCGCCACTGGCGTCGAACTGGCGGCCGAGTTGCATAACGCCGCCCATGAGCTGGCGGCCTATGGCCTGGACCGGATCAAGCCGGAGAACATGCACATCACCCTGATCGAAGCCGGGCCACGGGTGCTGCCGGCCTTGCCGGAGCGTATCGGCGGGCCTGTGCACAAGACCCTGGAAAAGCTCGGGGTCAATGTCATGACCAACGCCGCGGTCGGCCAGGTGACGGCCGACAGCCTGATCACCGTCGATGGCAAGGTGATCGATGCCAGCCTGAAAGTCTGGGCCGCCGGGATTCGCGCACCGGACTTCCTCAAGGACATCGACGGGCTGGAGACCAACCGGATCAACCAGCTGCACGTATTGCCGACCCTGCAGACCACCCGCGACGAAAACATCTTCGCCTTCGGCGACTGCGCCGCCTGTCCGCAACCAGGCAGCGACCGCAACGTACCGCCCCGCGCCCAGGCGGCGCACCAGCAGGCATCGCTGTTGGCCAAGTCTTTGAAGCTGCGGATCGAAGGCAAGGCGTTGCCGCATTACAAGTACACCGACTACGGCTCGCTGATCTCGCTGTCGAGGTTCTCGGCGGTGGGCAACCTGATGGGTAATCTCACCGGCAGCGTGATGCTCGAAGGCTGGCTGGCGCGGATGTTCTACGTGTCGCTGTACCGCATGCACCAGATGGCGTTGTATGGAATGTTCCGTACGGCCATGTTGATGCTGGGCAGCAAGATCGGACGCGGGACCGAGCCGCGGCTCAAGTTGCACTGAAAATAGCAGTGGCCTGACACACCGCTTTCGCGAGCAGGCTCGCTCCCACAGGGTTTGGTGGCGTATGCAGATACCGCGCACATGCAGATCCGATGTGGGAGCGAGCTTGCTCGCGAAAACGATGGACCTGTCACTTAGAGGTTGAATGTACCGCCGCCTTCGCGGACAAGCCCGGCTCCCACCGGGTTTGGTGGCGTACACAAATACTGCATCCCCCGGCCCCCATGTGGGAGCGAGCCTGCTCGCGAAGACGGCGGTGCCGTCGGCGCAGATCTACAACCCTACACTCAAACCTGAAACCGCTGCACCATCGTGCGCAACGAGTTTGCCAGCTGCGACAGCTCATGGCTGGATGCACTGGTCTGGTCTGCGCCAGTGGCCGAGCGCACCGACAGATCACGGATGTTCACCAGGTTGCGATCAACCTCGCGGGCCACCTGGGCCTGCTCTTCCGCGGCGCTGGCGATCACCAGGTTGCGCTCGTGGATTTCGCTGACCGACGTGGTGATGGTCTGCAACGCCTCCCCCGCCCGTTCGGCCATCGCCAGGGTGCTGGCGGCGCGCGTCGAGCTGGCCTGCATGGAATCCAGGGCCTGGGTGGCGCCGCTGCGCATGCCTTGGACCATCTGTTCGATTTCCTGGGTCGATTGCTGCGTGCGATAAGCCAGCGCTCGCACTTCATCAGCCACCACCGCAAACCCACGACCGCTTTCGCCGGCCCGGGCCGCTTCAATGGCCGCGTTGAGGGCCAGCAAATTGGTTTGCTCGGCAATGGCCCGGATCACGTCCAGGACCTTACCGATATCCTGCGACTGGTTGGCCAGGGACTGCACCAGCCCACCCGTCACCTGCACGTCGCTGGCGAGGGCGCCAATCGCCTCAACCGTGTCGCTGACCCGCTGCTGTCCAAGCGATGCCGACTCACTGGACTGGCGCGTGGCGTCGGAGGTGGAAACCGCGTTGCGCGCCACTTCCTCTACGGCGGTGGTCATTTCGGTCACGGCCGTGGCGGCCTGTTCGATTTCGTTGTTCTGCTGTTGCAGGCTCTGGGTGCTGTCGAGGGTGACAGCGTTCAGTTCATCGGCTGCCGTTGCCAGCTGCGCCGCCGAACCACTGATGCTCTGCAACGTATCGCGCAGGTTTTTCTGCATGGTCGCCAGGGCCTTGAGCAAACGGCTCACTTCGTCGTTACCATGGGTTTCGATCGGCCGGGTCAGGTCACCGTCAGCCACGCTTTCTGCGGCGCTCAGCGCCTCACCCAGGGGCTTGACGATACTGCGTGTCAGTAACATCGCCAGGGCCACCGTAGCCAGGGCGGCCAGCACGATGAAGAGGCTGACGATCATGCGGGAATTGGCGTAGTGCTCCTGGGACTTCTGGCTCTCGATGGACACCTGTTTGGAAAACAGTTCCGCCAGATCGTTGAGCTGCTTGCCGGAGCCGTCCACGACGGTTTTCATGTCCACCAGCAGCAGTTTGATCAGCTCGTCGCGGCGCCCCTGCTCCGCGAGGACGAAGGATTGCGCGATACCCGCGCGGTAGGCGGCAAAAGTCTGCTTGAACTGATCGTAGAGCGCTTTGCCTTCAGGGGTCACGACAAGCTTTTCGTAACTGGCGATTTTTTCGCTCAGTTCCTTGTCACGGACGTCCATTTGCCCACGGTAGACCGAAGTGTTCTTGGGGTCCTGGTCCAGGGCCATGCGCAGGGAGATGGTACGAATGCGCAGCATCCATTCACGAATCTCGTCACCGCCGCGAATGCTCGGTAGCCACTGGGTTTCCACCGCGACCTCACTGTCACGGATGCTCGACATCTGCCCCAGCGCAAACATCCCGAGCAGTGCCACCAGCACGGCGATCAGGGCAAAACCCAGCGCCGCGCGTGGGGCGATATTCAGTTGACGAAGAAACATAACGGGCGCCTTTTTTGTTATTGGCCTGAGATGGGGCCACGCCCCTGTCGGTGGGCTATCGGCAAGTTGTACGATAACTTAAGACTTACAAACGCTTTTTGCGCAGACAAAAAAAATCCCCATATCTTTCGATACGGGGATTTTCAATATGGTCGGGGTAAGGGGATTCGAACTCCTGACATCCTGCTCCCAAAGCAGGCGCGCTACCGGACTGCGCTATACCCCGGTAATAAAAAGGCGACCTTTTCAAGTCGCCTTCCTCGATCAGCGCTTTTGGCCTCTGATCTTAAGATTCGATTCCAGCGAACTGGTCTCAAAAATGGTGGGTCGTGTGGGATTCGAACCTACGACCAATTGGTTAAAAGCCAACTGCTCTACCAACTGAGCTAACGACCCAAATATGGTCGGGGTAAGGGGATTCGAACTCCTGACATCCTGCTCCCAAAGCAGGCGCGCTACCGGACTGCGCTATACCCCGATTGAAATGGCTCCGTGACCAGGACTCGAACCTGGGACCCAATGATTAACAGTCATTTGCTCTACCGACTGAGCTATCACGGAACTGATATTTCAAGTTGCAACCTTGAAGCCTGATTGAAGCCAGCTTCAACCTCTTCTACCCGTCTGCATCGCTGCGTTCGTGTGTCTGAGGCGCGCTATTCTACAATCTTAAAAACCTCTGTCAACCCCTTAAATTGCTTTCAAGACAATGATTTGCAACTTATTTTGGATTCCTTCTCCGGGAGAAGTAACCCGTGGGGGTGACTGACTGCGGGGCGCACTTTACAAGCCTTTTCCTTTGAGTTCAACGGCCTGATGAAAAAAATGGCCTCGCAATGCGAGGCCATTCGGTCAACGACGGTGCAGCTTGTCAGTTGAAGACGATTTCGTCGTTTTCCACCGTTCCGGTTACGGTTTCACCCGGCATGAAGCGACCAGACAGGATCAACTGCGCCAACGGGTTTTCGATCCAGCGCTGGATGGCCCGTTTCAACGGCCGTGCCCCATAGACCGGGTCGTAGCCCACGGCAATCAACTTATCCAGGGCCTCATCGCTCAGTTGCAGCTTCAGCTCGCGCTCGGTGAGGCGGCTGCGCAGACGACCCAGCTGGATCTCGGTAATGCCGGCAATCTGATCGCGGGCCAGTGGCTCGAAGATCACCACTTCGTCGACCCGGTTGATGAACTCGGGCCGGAAGTGGGTAGAAATCGCGTCCATCACCGCCGCCCGTTGTGCCTCGCGATCCCCCACCAGTTCCTGGATCTGCGCCGACCCCAGGTTGGAGGTCATCACGATCACCGTATTGCGGAAATCCACCGTGCGCCCGTGGCTGTCGGTCAGACGACCATCTTCCAGCACCTGCAGCAGGATGTTGAACACATCCGGATGGGCCTTCTCGACCTCATCGAGCAGAATTACCGAGTATGGCTTGCGGCGCACGGCTTCGGTCAGGTAACCGCCCTCCTCATAGCCGACATAACCCGGCGGTGCGCCGATCAGCCGGGCCACGGAGTGCTTCTCCATGAACTCGGACATGTCGATACGGACCATCGCTTCCTCGGTGTCGAAGAGGAACTCGGCCAGCGCCTTGCACAGCTCGGTTTTACCGACACCGGTCGGGCCGAGGAACATGAACGAACCACTCGGCCGGTTCGGGTCCGACAACCCGGCACGGGACCGACGCACCGCATTGGCGACCGCCACGACCGCTTCTTCCTGGCCGATCACACGCTGATGCAGCAGGCTTTCCATCTTCAACAGCTTGTCGCGCTCGCCTTCGAGCATCTTCGATACCGGAATACCGGTCCACTTGGAGACCACTTCGGCGATTTCTTCCTCGGTGACCTTGCTGCGCAGCAACTGGTTTTCACTCTTGCCGTGTTGGTCGACCATCTGCAGGCTGCGCTCCAGGTCCGGGATCACCCCGTATTGCAGCTCGGCCATGCGATTGAGATCGCCCTTGCGCCGGGCCGCTTCCAGCTCCTGGCGGGACTGTTCGATCTTTTGCTGGATCTGCGCCGAACCTTGGACTTCGGCTTTCTCTGAGTTCCAGATTTCTTCGAGATCGGAATATTCGCGCTCGTGACGAACGATTTCTTCCTGCAGTCTCTCCAGGCGCTTCTTCGCCGCTTCGTCGCTTTCTTTCTTCAGGGCCTGGGATTCGACCTTGAGCTGGATCAGGCGTCGCTCCAGGCGATCCAGCACTTCCGGCTTGGAGTCGATTTCCATGCGGATGCGACTGGCGGCCTCGTCGATCAGGTCGATGGCCTTGTCCGGCAACTGACGGTCGGTGATATAGCGGTGGCTGAGCTTGGCCGCCGCGATGATCGCGCCGTCAGTGATGGCCACCTTGTGGTGGACTTCATAGCGCTCCTTGAGGCCACGCAGGATAGCGATGGTGTCCTCTTCGCTCGGCTCGTCCACCAGTACTTTCTGGAAGCGCCGCTCGAGGGCTGCGTCTTTCTCGATGTACTGGCGGTACTCGTTAAGCGTGGTCGCGCCGACGCAATGCAACTCGCCACGGGCCAGCGCGGGCTTGAGCATGTTGCCGGCGTCCATTGAGCCTTCGCCCTTGCCGGCGCCGACCATGGTGTGCAATTCGTCGATGAACAGAATGATCTGCCCTTCCTGCTTCGACAGCTCATTGAGCAGGGCCTTGAGCCGCTCTTCGAATTCGCCCCGATACTTGGCACCGGCGATCAGCGCCCCCATGTCCAGGGACAGCAACCGCTTGCCCTTGAGGCCGTCCGGCACTTCACCGTTGATGATCCGTTGGGCCAGGCCCTCGGCGATGGCGGTCTTGCCCACGCCAGGCTCACCGATCAACACCGGGTTGTTCTTGGTGCGACGTTGGAGCACCTGGATCGTGCGACGGATCTCGTCGTCGCGGCCAATCACCGGGTCGAGCTTGCCTTCCTCGGCACGCTTGGTCAGGTCAACGGTGTATTTGTCCAGCGCCTGCCGGGATTCTTCATGGTTGGCATCGTTGACGGCCTCGCCACCACGCAGGTTATTGATGGCATTCTCCAGTGCTTTCTTGCTCACGCCTTGGCCGAGCAGCAACTTGCCCAGCTTGCTGTTCTCGTCCATGGCGGCGAGCAGCACCAGTTCGCTGGAAATGAACTGGTCGCCCTTCTGCTGGGCCAGGCGGTCGGCCTGGTTGAGCAGCCGCGCCAGGTCCTGGGACATGTTCACGTCGCCAGTCGGGTTCTGGATCTTGGGCAACTGGTCGAGTTCTTTCGTCAGTTCTTTTCGCAGGCTGTTGACGTCGAAGCCCACCTGCATCAGCAGAGGCTTGATGGAGCCGCCCTGCTGTTCGAGCATGGCCTGCATCAAATGCGCCGGTTCGATACCCGGGTGGTCCAGGCCGACGGCCAGGGACTGGGCGTCGGACAGCGCCAATTGCAACTTACTGGTTAAACGGTCAATACGCATAAGGTCACCTTCCTTTTGAGCAGGCCGGACCGAAAAACATCCTGAATGAAGAAACCTGCCAGATACCGTTATAGATGTGGACGATTCTGGAAGATTCAAGCAGGGCCTGTTTGATACAGATCAGTCAAACGAGGACCTGTGGAAGCGAGCCGGCTCGCGGTAGCGGTGTGCCAATCAGTTAAAGGTTAGCTGACACACCGCTTTCGCGAGCAGGCTCGCTCCCACAGAGGATTTGCGGTGTACGCAGTATTATGGACGCCGCCGGACTTGTGGGAGCGAGCCTGCTCGCGATAGCGGTGGCACGCCGAACAGCCTTCTACCGTTCGATCCAGACCAGGGAGGCGAAGCGACCGGTGCGCGGGCTGCGGCGGTAGGAAAAGAAGCGGGGATCGGTCACGGTGCACAGCCCGCCGCCGTAGACCGCCGAGACACCCCGCGCGGCCAACCGCAGGCGCGCCAGCGCATAGATGTCGGCCAGGAACTTGCCGGCGTTGTGGCTCGGCACAAAGGCTTGTACCGCCTGGGGCAGGTGCGCGATGAATGCTTCACGCACTTCCGGCCCGACTTCGAAGGCCTGTGGGCCGATGGCCGGGCCGAGCCAGGCGAGAATCTCATCCGCCGGCGTTGCGAGGCTGTCGAGGGTGGCTTCCAGTACGCCGTTCGCCAACCCGCGCCAACCGGCATGGGCGGCCGCGACACGCGTACCGGCGCGATTACAGAACAGTACGGGCAGGCAGTCCGCCGTCATCGCCGTGCAGGCGATACCCGGCGTGGCGGTCCAACTGGCATCGGCGGTCGCCACCCGGGTCGGGTCGGCCTCGACCACGGCAATCCCATGGACCTGCTGCAGCCAGGCCGGACGGATGGCGAACTGATCGGTGAGACGCCGCCGATTTTCGGTGACGGCTTCAGGGTCGTCATCGACATGGTCGCCGAGGTTGAGGCTGTCGAACGGCGCCACACTGACGCCGCCCGCACGAGTAGTGACGCAGGCCTTGACCCGGGCCGGCGCGGGCCAGTCGGGTATCAGCCAGTCACTCATCCGACGAACGCCTCGCGGTCCTGCTTGAGCAATGTCAGCAGCCAGACGAAGTCATCCGGCAACGGCGACTCCCAGCTCATGCGCTTACCGGTGGTCGGATGATCCAGTTCCAGGAAACGCGCATGCAGCGCCTGACGCGGGAAGTGCTTCAGGGATTCGACCATGGTCACACTGGCGGCCGGCGGAATGCGGAAGCGGCCGCCATAGGCCGGGTCGCCCACCAGCGGGAAGTTGATGTGGGCCATGTGCACGCGGATCTGGTGGGTACGACCGGTTTCCAGCTTGACCCGCACATGGGTGTGGGAGCGGAAGCGTTCAAGCACGCGGTAGTGACTGACCGCCGGCTTGCCGCCCTCCATCACCGCCATGCGCTGGCGTTGCTGACCGTGACGACCGATGGGGGCGTTGATCTTGCCGCCAGCGGTCACTACGCCGATCACGATGCATTCATAGATACGGCTGACACTGCGGCTTTGCAGTTGTGCGACCAGCTGGGTCTGCGCCTGGATGGTCTTGGCCACTACCATCAGACCGGTGGTGTCCTTGTCGAGCCGATGCACGATACCGGCCCTGGGCACATTGACGATATCCGGCACGTGGTGCAGCAGGGCATTGAGCAGGGTGCCGTCGGCGTGACCGGCGGCCGGATGCACCACCAGGCCCGCCGGCTTGTTGATCACCAGGATGTCGTCGTCTTCATAGACGATGTCCAGGGCAATGTCCTGGGCAACCCATTCGCCCTGGGCCTCCTGTTCGGCGGTCAGCTCGAGGATGGCGCCGCCATGGACGATGTCGCGCGGACGGATGACCGCCCCATCCACCGTCAGGCGGCCGTCCTTGATCCAGGCGGAAAGGCGCGAGCGCGAATGCTCGGTGAAGAGTTGGGCGGCGACTTGATCGAGGCGTTGGCCGCCCAAATCGGACGGCACCTCTGCGCGAAGTTCTATTTTATCGGACATGCTCGGACTGGGCGTCGGCACAGCCTTTGGTTTCGGCTGCGCGCTTGTGGTTAAATACGGCGTCTTTTGCCCCGAGGCTTTCAACGGGGCGCTCATCATAACAGGACGGCCCCGCCCAAGACAGCGGCCGTCATAGGGACGCAAGCCGCCATGCAAGTGAAACACCTGCTGCTGATCGCCATCCTCGCATTGACTGCTGCTTGCTCGTCGAAGGAAGTCGTAGACGAAAACCTGAGCGAAGTCGAACTGTACCAACAGGCGCAGAAAGACTTGGACAACAACAGCTACACCAGCGCCACTGCCAAGCTCAAGGCCCTGGAGTCGCGGTACCCGTTCGGTCGCTATGCCGATCAGGCCCAGCTGGAGCTGATCTACGCCAACTACAAGAACGCCGAGCCGGAAGCGGCGAAATCCGCTGCCGAACGCTTCATTCGCCTGCATCCACAGCACCCGAACGTCGATTACGCCTACTACCTCAAGGGCCTGACCTCCTTCGACCAGGATGTCGGCCTGCTGGCGCGCTTCCTGCCGCTGGACATGACCAAGCGTGACCCGGGCGCCGCGCGCGACTCGTACAACGAGTTCGCCCAGCTGACCAGCCGCTTCCCCAACAGCCGCTACTCGCCGGATGCCAAGCAGCGCATGATCTACCTGCGCAACCTGCTGGCTTCCTACGAGATCCACGTGGCCGACTACTACCTGACCCGTCAGGCCTACGTCGCCGCCGCCAACCGTGGCCGCTACGTGGTGGAAAACTTCCAGGAAACCCCTTCGGTGGGTGACGGCCTGGCGGTGATGACCGAGGCGTACCAACGCCTGCACCTGGACGAACTGGCGGCCAGCAGCCTGGAAACCCTGAAACTGAACTACCCGGACCACCCTACCCTGGTCGACGGCCAGTTCACCCCACGCGTTGCAGAAGCCGACAACCGTTCATGGCTGAGCAAGGCGACCCTGGGCCTGATCGAATCCCGTCCACCGCTGCCGCCGGGTGAAACCCGCGCCAACCAGGACGTACAGCGTCAGTTCCAGGATGCCAAGGAAGCCATTCCGAACGAGCTCAAGCCCAAGGATGAGAATGGCGATGTGATCGAAGAACCGGAGTCCGAGAGCAGCTCCAGCGACCGCTCCTGGTTCAGCTACATGACCTTCGGCCTGTTCGACTGAGTACAGGGCATCAACAGAAAGGGAGACCCGACGGTCTCCCTTTTTCATGCCTGGTCCCTATTGAACTGTGCGCCGCTCCAGTCCTTGGCTAAACTGGCTCATCTCTCGCCAGAAAGCCGCCCATCATGCTTCGTCTAATAATCTTGTTCGCCGTAGTTGCCTCTGCCATATGGATCTTTCGCAACGTGAAGCCCAAGGCCTCCGCGGCAAAGTCCTCCCGGGAACAGGATGCGCCGCCCATGGTGCGTTGCGCCCATTGTGGCGTGCACCTGCCGCGTGACCGGGCACTCCCCCTCCAACAACAGTGGTACTGCAGCCAGGCTCACCTCGAGCAAGGCCCGGGCCCTCGTGATCACTGAGGCTTCAAGCCCCCGCGTCAGACAGACGCAGCGCCTGCTGCGTCTCTATCACCTGTACCGCTTGAGCATCGGCATCACCCTGGTGCTGCTGATTTCCAGCAACATGGACAACCGCCTGCTGGCCTTCGCCAACGACGACCTGCTGCGCAGTGGCAGTTGGTTGTACCTGGTACTGAACATCCTGCTGGTGGTGTTCCTGGAAAACACCCGCCGCCCGGCCCGGCTGTTCGGCCTGGCGCTCACCGACGTGCTGCTGCTGTCGTGGCTGTTCTTCGTCGCGGGCGGTGCCCCCAGTGCCATCGGCAACCTGCTCATCGTCTCGGTGGCCATCGGCAATACGCTGTTGCGCGGCCGGATCGGCCTGTTGATCGCCGCGGTCGCCACGATCGGCATCGTCGGCTCTAGTTTCTTCCTTGGCCTGAACGACTCGAACCCTCCCGGCAGCTATTTGCAGGCCGGTACCCTCGGTGCGCTGTGCTTTGCCGCCGCGCTGCTGGTGCAGGGCCTGACCCGACGACTGGAAGCCAGCGAAACCCTGGCCGAGCGGCGGGCCAGCGAGGTGACCAGCCTGGAAACCCTCAACGCCTTGATCCTGCAACGCATGCGCACCGGCATCCTGGTGCTCGATCGTCAACGCCGGGTGCAACTGGCCAACGAAAGCGCCTTGAACCTGTTGGGCATGCACGACCTGGTCGGCCAGCCAATCGATGACTACTCCACCGCCCTCGTCGACAGCCTGAAAGGATGGCTGAACAACCCCAGCCTGCGCCCACCCAGCCTGACCGTCACCGGCAGCGGCCTGACCCTGCAGCCGAGCTTCATCGCCCTGGGGCACAACGAGCAGCATCAGACCCTGGTGTTTCTCGAAGACCTGGCCCAGGTGGCCCAACATGCCCAACAACTGAAACTCGCCTCGCTGGGGCGCCTCACTGCCGGCATCGCCCATGAAATCCGCAACCCCCTGGGGGCAATCAGCCACGCGGCGCAATTACTGCGCGAGTCCGAGGAACTGAACGACGCCGACCGGCGTCTGACGCAGATTATTCAAGACCACTCCCAACGAATGAATCGCGTCATTGAAAACGTCCTGCAACTGTCCCGGCGCCAGCAAACCTCGCCTCAACGCCTGGACCTGCGGGCCTGGCTCGAACAGTTCGTCCAACAGGCCCGCGAAAGCATGGCCGCGCACCAGCAATTGCATCTGAGCATCGCCCCGGGCGACTACGTCACGCTCATGGACCCCGATCAATTGACCCAGGTGCTCGACAACCTGCTACGCAATGCCTGGCGCCACAGTGCCCAGGCCCATGAACAGGCCGAGGCCTGGCTGGAACTGTTCGTCGATCCCTACAGCCGCTTGCCCATGCTGGACATCCTCGACAACGGCCCCGGCGTGACACCGGACCAGCAGGCGCACCTGTTCGAACCGTTCTTCACCACCAGCAGCCAGGGCACAGGCCTTGGGCTCTATCTGTCCCGTGAGCTGTGCGAAAGCAACCAGGCCCGCCTAGACTTCAAACCACGCCAAGGCGGCGGCTGCTTTCGCATCACCTTTGCTCACGGACGGAAACAGATTTGAATACACGCTCACGGCAACGGATCCTGATCGTCGATGACGAACCGGACATCCGCGAACTCCTGGACATCACCCTGGGCCGGATGAAACTCGACACCCGCAGCGCCAGGAATCTTGCCGAGGCCCAATCCCTGCTGGCGGACGAAGCCTTCGACCTGTGCCTGACCGACATGCGCCTGCCCGACGGCACCGGCCTGGAACTGGTGCAGCACATCCAACAACGCTTCCCGCAATTGCCCGTGGCAATGATCACTGCCTACGGCAGTCTGGAAACCGCCATCGACGCCCTCAAGGCCGGGGCTTTTGACTTCCTGACCAAACCGGTCGACCTGGGTCGGCTGCGGGAATTGGTGACCAGCGCCCTGCGCCTGCCGACTGCCACCGTCCCGACCACCATCGACCGCTGCCTCCTGGGCGACTCCCCGCCGATGCGCAGCGTGCGCAAACAGATCGAAAAACTCGCCCGCAGCCAGGCACCGGTGTACATCAGCGGGGAATCCGGCTGTGGCAAGGAGCTGGTGGCACGGCTGATCCACGAACAAGGGCCCCGCTCCAACCGGAGTTTTGTGCCGGTCAACTGTGGGGCCATTCCGACAGAACTGATGGAAAGCGAGTTTTTCGGCCATCGCAAAGGCAGCTTCAGCGGGGCCATCGAGGACAAGCCCGGTCTGTTCCAGGCCGCCAATGGTGGCACCCTGTTCCTCGATGAAGTGGCTGACCTGCCCTTGGCAATGCAGGTCAAACTGCTGCGGGCGATCCAGGAAAAAGCCGTGCGCGCCGTTGGCGGCCAGCAGGAGGAAGTGGTGGATGTCCGTATCCTCTGCGCCACCCATAAGGACCTGGACGCCGAAGTCGCCGCCGGGCGCTTTCGCCAGGACCTGTACTACCGCCTGAACGTCATCGAATTGCGCGTCCCGCCCCTGCGTGAACGCCGCGAAGACATCGAACCGCTGGCCAACCACATGCTCCAGCGTCTGGCAGCCACCACCGGCAACCCCGCCGCCAGGCTCCATCCCCAGGCCCTTGAGGCTCTTCGAAACTACCGCTTCCCCGGCAACGTGCGCGAGCTGGAAAACATGCTCGAACGGGCCTACACCCTCTGCGAACACCAACAGATCGAAGCCGACGACCTGCGCCTGGCCGAAGGCAATGGCATCACCGACGCCACCAGCCCCGATCTGATGCGGGTCGACAACCTGGAAGACTATCTGGAAGACGTCGAACGCAAAGTCATCCTCCAGGCCCTGGAGGAAACCCGCTGGAACCGCACCGCCGCAGCCCAGCGATTGAAGCTGTCGTTTCGGTCGATGCGGTATCGGTTGAAGAAATTAGGGTTGGATTGAGCAAACTTGAAGCCACGCCGATCTGTGGCGAGGGAGCTTGCTCCCGTTGGACTGCGAAGCAGACCTCCGAACCCGACACCCTAATGAATCAGGTTGATTGAGTCGCTGCTTTTGGGGCTGCTGCGCAGCCCAGC
>NZ_KN322957.1 GCF_000774145.1 Pseudomonas mediterranea CFBP 5447
AGCAATGCCGGAGTGAGGGCATGCCGAGCCTAGGCGAGGCACCGAGTGGTGGGGCCAAGCCTTTTTTGCTTACTTTTTTTGGCGTCTGAAAAAAAGTGAGCCGCCGTAAGGGCGGAACCCTAAGTGGCCGTTACCGCAGCAACGGATATGTACTCGACGCAAGACCGCCATCGCGAGCAAGCTCGCTCCCACAAGGGAATCGGGGGATAACGCGAATACTGCGACCACCACAAAACAACTGTGGGAGCGAGCTCGCTCGCGATGGCGGAGAATCAGTCGACATTGAAGCCAACTGAACCACCGCCATCGCGAGCAGGCTCGCTCCCACAGGGTTTATGCAGCGATCAAATGATCAGCAGCAATCGCTCAATCAAACATTCGGGCAAGGAACCGGTGCCCAGTCGCCCAGGTCCGGGTTCTTGCACATGCTGTTGACCTGAGTAGTGCCAGCGCTGGCGACCTGCTTGCTCTCATCCTGCTTGGCCTTGGCGGTCTGCAGGGTTTTCTCGGTAGTGACCGCTTCTTTCGGCACGGTTGGCAGCACAGGCTTTTTCGCCGGCTTCACGGCTTTCTTGGTCTTGGTGGTCGCCGCTACGACCGGGGTGGTGTCGGCAGTTGCCACGGTGACCACGTCAGTGCGCTGCACACCCACTTGCTGCAGGTCTTTCTCGTAGGCCTGGGTGTAGTTGTTCAGGTCTTCGGAGGCTTTGCCGTTGACCGCGACGATCAGGTCGTTGGACTCTTTCAGGCCGGCGACGATTTCCGCCAGGCGCTTGCGGCCTTCGGTGTCGTTGACGGTCTTGGCCTTGCGGTCGGCGACCAGTTTGGTGAACGCGCTCTGGTAGCACTGCTGCGAAGCCTTGGCGTAGGCGGTGCTGCGGTCGATGTCGCCCACACGCTTGTTGACGTCAGCGGCGTAGGAGGCGATGCGCTGATTGTCATCGGCGATCTGCTTCTGGCGCTCGGTGTAGTAACCGGCGGCACCACCGGCCAGGGCGCCGCCCGCGGCACCGATGGCGGCGTTGCGACCACGGTCTTCCTTGTCGGCGGTCAAGACACCCAGCAGTGCACCGCCGACTGCGCCGACGGCGGCACCGGTGATGACCGACTGGGTCATGTTGCCTTCGGTGGCGCGCAGGTGCTGCACCGGCTCGTAGCAGTTCGGGTAGTACTCGACCTTGGTGCTCGACGCGACCTTGGACGTCGGCGATGTCGCGCAACCGGTCAGTACGGTGCTGAAGCCGACAGCGACCATCAGCAAATGACGCTTGGAAACCGAAGCAGAAGGTTTACGGGAGAAAAGCATAGTTGTGTTCTCTTTTAAGTTTTGACCAACCCAGCACGGCCCGACGCCGCCTGGGTTCCCTCCAAGCTTGCCAACATTGAGCACTCAAGACCGCAGGGCGCTCGTTGCCAGCAATTCCTTCAATATCGCCGCCGGGTCGGCTCGTTTTTGTTGACGATAATCCCCGACATGACGAACGAATAACGTGGCGCGTGCCACCAGGCTCTTACCCAGTACCGGCTTGCGCTCCATCTCCTCCTTGATGCGCTGAAACTGCGCCTGGATCACCGCATCGGTGTAACGCGTGCCGGTCGCCAGGTTGTCGATGTAGATCGCCACCGCGCCATCCAGCGCGCTGCGGCCGTTGTCGATGGCCGTGGCGAACAGTTGCGCACTGGCATCGTCCTTGGCGTCCACCGCCGCCTGGTGGCTGCGCTGCAGATTGGTCAGGCGGATGTTGTAGTTGTTGACGGTCTCGGCCACCAGGGCCGCCGACTGGATCAGGTTGCCGGCCGCTTCCTCGCGCTGTTGGGCGATGAGCGAGACGTTGCGCTTGAGCTCTTCGTTGACCAGCCCCAGTTCGGCTTGCAGGCGCGGGTCGACGCTGGCGGCGATGATGCTGTCCAGGCGCTTGGTCGGATCCTGGGCGTCGTCGATGGCATCGGTCAGCGACGCGAGGCGACCTTCTTTCTGCCATTGGGCGAACAGTTCCTTGTAGCGCGAACGCGGTGCCGACAACGCGCCGACGGCCACCCGGAAGCCGGTGGTTTCGTTGCTCTGCTCGGTGCCATCGGCAGCGAACAAGGGGTATTCGCGGCGCATGCCGGTGAACAGCGTGCCCTCGCCTTCCAGGTAGTTGCCGCCCTTGACCACGAAACCACCGTAGGCGCCCTGGCGTCGTCCGGAATGCACCAGCTGGAAGGATTCCTGGACCATCTCGGCCGCGTTGCCGATCACGTCGAACAGGCCGATGGGGTTCGGCAACTTGGTGCCGATGGGCATCAGTCGCGCCGCCTGGCCCGTGCCGCCGGCCACTTGGTTGAACACCGCCCAATCGGCCAATGGACCGTCGCTTTCACTGCCTTCCAGGCGCCGCGGGAACAACCGCCCTTCCAGGTCCTGGCGGCTGACGGCCTGGCCGCCACGGGCGGCGAATTCCCACTCGACTTCGGTGGGCAGGCGCACAAAGCCCAACCCGCCGTCTTCGGCGGAGGTGCCGCGACCGCTCACCGGCAGCAGGTCCTTGTGGTATTTCATCAGCCAGGCGCTGTACACCGCCGAGAAACGCTCGGCCTCGAACTTCGACAGTTTCACCTTGGGCAGGCGCCCGGCCATGCCCTGGGGAAGATCGGCTTGCAAGGCTTCGCAGGCCGGTGCCGGCTCGCCGCTGGCCAGGGACTGCGCCTGGGCCATGACCTGGGCGTACTGCCGTGCCGTGACTTCGTACTTGCCGATGAAATACAGCATCGGCTTGAGCGGCGTCTGGGCGTCGGTCTTGGGCATCAACGGCGTGATGGCCTTGTTCCAGTCCTTGGGCAAGTCCTTGAGGGTGAACTGGCCGTTGATGAAGTCACGCCGGTAGCCGGAAATGAACGACTGCTGGTAGCCGGCCTCGCCCTCGCTGAACGGGTAGCCCAGACTGATCTCGCGGTCGTCCAGGGTGCCCTGGGCGAGGATGTAGACGTAGCGGAACACCATCTGCCCGTCACACGGCAGCGGCAGGCTGACGTCATCGGGCAACGGCTTGGGGTTGTCCAGCTTGTCGCTGCCTTCATCGGCGCTTGCCAGGTTGCTCAGAGCTGCCAGACTGGCCAGGCTCAGCGCCACGGCGGCGCCCAGTAACTTATACATCACGAATTCCTTCAGAGGCCTGGATGCGCGCCACGCGCCAGCCGCCACAAGCTGCCGCTGCGGCACTGACGCCGAGCACGGCCAGCAGGGCCAGGGTGTAGTGACGCGGCAGCAGATGGCTGGCGTACTCGCCCGGCATCTGTGCAAATAAATGATTCAGGCCCGACTGCGCCAGGCCGTACAACCCGGCACTCAGCAGAGCCGCGAGGCTGGCGCTGTACAGCGCTTGCAGCACCACGAACAGCAGCAGCGCGGCGGTGGATACTCCCAACAGCCGCAACACCGACAGCTCCCGCCGCTTGCGCTCGACCGCCGCCAGCGCCCCGGCAAAAATCGCTGCGAACGCCCCCGTCAACGCCAACCCGGCGATGATCCAGAACACGATCGACAGGTTGCGGCTCAACGATTGCACTTGTGCGATGGTCTGGGCCTGGGTCGATACCAACAGATTCTGCGCCGCGAAATACTGCCGCAGCGGCTCCACATCGCCAAGGCCGCGGGCGTACAAGCGAAACGCCGGATAGACACGCTGCCCGGCCACGCCCACCGCATCGCCCGGCCAGCCGAACGCCGGCACGGCACGCCCGTCGCGATAGTCCTCGGCCGCTTCCAGCAGGGCCAGCGGCGCGAACACCCCATCACGGGCGAAGGCTTCCAGCGGCAACACGTGCAGCACCCGCACCCGGGTCCGCTGCGCCTCACTGCGACCAGCCACTTGCCGGCCGAAACTGGCCTGCAACCAATCGCCGGCCTTGGCGCCGAGCTTTTCGGCAGCAGTCTGGCTGAGCACCACCTCGTCCAGGCCCTGGGGCAACGGCAGGTGCTCGAGCAAGGGGTCGTTGGCGGCGGTGGGAATCATCTCGACGGTGACCGCCGCCGTCGCGTTGTTCAGGTCCGCTGTCGCGGCGATCTGCCGGGTGCGCGGCAAGGCGAATGACACATCGCTGCGCCGGCCCAACTGCTCGATGAACTCGGCGCTGAAGCGACCGCCGCCCAGGGGAATGATTTCCCGGGTGGCCGGGTCGCTTTGCAGGCGCTCGGTCAGACTGCTGACCAGACCGAATTTCAGCCCGAACAGCACCAGCAGCGGTGCCACCACCGCCACCAACGCCAGCACCGAGCAGGCCGACAGCCAAGCGTCGTTGCGATAGTCCTGCCAAGCCAGGGAAGCCACCAGCGCGCTGCGCATCAGCAAGCCTCCCCAAGGGTGGCGGTGACACCGCCGTCGACGTCGCGGCGGCAACTGATGCGTCGCACTTGCAAGCCGCTGGCGCGGGCCAGTGCTTCATCGTGGGTGGCAACCACGCAGCACACGCCACTGTCGCGGGCCTGGGTCACCAGCAATTGCATGACGCGCTCGGCGTTCAACGGGTCGAGGGCCGCCGTCGGCTCATCCGCCAACAACAGCCGTGGACGGTGGGCCAGGGCCCGTGCACAACTGACCCGCTGGCGCTGGCCGACGGACAGGTCCGCCGGTTTCTTGTCCAGTTGATCGGCAATATCCAGTTGCCCGGCCAGGCGCGTCACGCTGCCGTCATCCTTCAAGCCCAGCAGTTTGCGCGACAACTCGATGTTGCCACGCACCGTCAGGAACCCGAGCAACCCGCCGGTTTGCAGCACATAACCCAGGTGCCGGCTGCGCAGCTCCGCCAGCGTACTTTGCTCGGCGCCGCGCCAGAGGCGGGCGATGTCCAGCGTTGTATTGGCCGGGGCAAAGTCGAACTGCCCGGCCTGATCCGGCGCCAGCACCAGCGCCAGCATGTCCAGCAAAGTGCTCTTGCCGCAGCCACTAGGGCCGACCAGCGCCAGTTGCTCACCGGCACGCAGCTGCAGCCGTGGGATCACCAGGCTGTAGCGCTGGCTGCCGGCGCCCCGGCTTTTATGCACCGCACTCAGGCTCAGCATCATGGCAAGGTCGACAATGGAACGCGGTACAGCGCATCGCCCGGCTCGGCGTCGCCGAAGCGCACCCAGTTGGCGAGGTCGTTGTGGAAGGTTTCGTAGAGGCGGATTTTCGAATCCAGCTCGTCGATGAAGTCTTCCTGCTCGGCCACGCTCAAGGACAACCACAAGTCCTGCGTCATGTTCAGCGACTTGCTGCGGTACGGCAGGCCTTCCAGGTACTCGCCGAGGATGCCGCCGTCGGCCAGGTTGCCGCCCTTGCGCAAGGCCGAGGGGTCGCGGCTCATGTAGGCACTGGCGCTGGCGATTTCCTGGAAGAAATCCTTGGGCGAACTCTGAGTCTTGCGGGCCGCGTCGACGATCAGTTTCAGCGACTGTTGCAGGTCGTTGAGCTGCAGCTTGGTCAGCATCACGCAAACCTGGAACGCGGGCAGCGCCGGGTTGGTCAGGTCGCGGTCGGCGGTCCAGGCGCTGACCAGTTGCGGCGCCTGGCTGGCGGTCTTGCGCCCGAGGAAGTCCATGTGCATCGCGTAGCCGACCGCCGCCGATTTATCGGCCAGGCTCGGCGCGGCACTCAACTGCGGAACTGCCTGCTCCTTGTTGCTGCGTACCTGGTGCACCAGGTCGGCGAATACCGTGCCGATCTCGTCCACCCGCTCGCCCAGCTTGCGCACATCCGCGCCCGCGACGGGAATGTACAGGTCGCCGATCTGCGGGTTCGCATCGGCGGTCAGGGTGCGGTATTGGCTCTGGGCACCGGCGTGGGTTTTCTTGCCGGCGTCGCTGAGCAGATGCAGGGCATAGATCTTGATCTGCTTGCCCAGGGCCGCCTGACGCACTTCGGCTTCGTTCATCTGCGTGGTGGAAAAGGGATCGTTCTTGCGCAAGGCACCGGCGTCGGTAACGAGCAGGATCAGACGCCCGCCATAGCCGGACCAGTCCATGCCCTCGACCGCTTCCATGACCCCGGCAAACGCATCCTCGTTGAACGAATGGCTCGACACCGTGGACGCCTTGACCTGCCGCGCCAGGTCCAGGAAGCGTTGCGGGTCGCGGCCCTGTTCCAGGGTGATCAGGGTCTTGGCGACGTATTCCAGGCCCGGAGTTTTCTTGGTGCTGTTGCGGAAGCCCACCAAGCCGAAGCTGACGCTGTCCAGCTCGCCGCGCTCGGCGATGCGGGTCTGCAGCTCATGGACCACGTCGCGCACCTGATCGATGTAGGGCTGCATGGACACGGTAGTGTCCACCACCAGCACCACCGCAGTGCGGAACGCATCGGCGTTGGCGGTCAGGATCGGCGTGTTGTTGGACGCGGCCCGGGGCGTGTTGCCAGGGTCGATGGAGGCCACGTTGAGCAACTGCACCGGTTGGCCATTTTCATCGAAGCTCTCGCGGGAATCGAAGATCGGCAACAGGTAGAACTGGTTCTGCGGCACGGCGCTGGCGGCCGGTTCCAAGGCCAGCACCTGCTGGTTATCCTCGCGGTTCTGCTGGGCCTTGAGCAGCACGTTCTTGGCGTTCGACGGGTTGGCCAGCAGCTTTTCCACTTCACCGGGCTGACGCAGGAACATCACCGGCGCGCGGCCGGAACGTTCGGTGAACTTGAGCACCAGGCTCTGTTTCCAGTCGCTGACCTGGGCAGCCGGCAACCAGCCGTCGCTGCGTCCGTCCGTGGCGGCGCCGACCCGTACCCAGGCGCCACCGTTGACGTCCTTGCGCTGATACACGTACAGCACCGAGAACGCCGGCAACTCCTTGCCCGGCGCGGCGCCCGGTTCGGCGGCGAGCTTCGCCCCCGGCTTGCTGAGCACGCGCTGGAACAGGGTTTTCTTGCCGGCCATCAACAATGGACGCTGGCCGCCATCGGCTTCCGTCGCCACGGGAGGATTGACCGGCGGTGCCACGGGCGGCTTGGCCGGTGGCGCTTCCGGGTTCTTCACCGGCGGCGTCTCAGACGCTTTTACCGGCGGCTTGCCGGACGAGCCCGTGGATGCCACGGACTGTTTGCTGGTCTTGCCGCTGTCACCGGACAACCACCAATACCCCGCACCGCCCAACGCCAACGCCACGGCCACCGCGACGGCGGCCAGGGCGAACACCGGGGTCTTGCGCGGCTGCACAGCGGCAGGTCGCTGGGGCGGGTTGGCCGGTGGCGCGGTGGGTTTCGGTTGTGGCTGTGGTTGTGATTGGGGTTGGGGTTGCGCGGGGCCGCTCGGGATGTCGATGGACATCGGCGTCAATCCCGCCAGGTCATCGCGGCTCGATTGCGGTGGCACGGGCAGCGGCAGAGGCCGGATCAGGGTTGCCTCGGTCGAATCCGTCGGCAGGTTATCCAGGGCCCGCAGCAGCGCCGCCGCATCCGGGAAGCGTTCCGCCGGGTCCTTGGCCAACAGCTTGCGTAGCACATCCTGATAACGACCATGGTGCACCGGCAGTTCCGGCAACGGTTCGGTCAGGTGAGCCAGGGCCGTAGACAGCGCATCGTTGCCGGTATACGGCAACTTGCCGACGAGGATTTCGTAGAGCACCACCCCCAGCGCATACAGGTCGGCGCGACCGTCGATGTCCTGCCCGCGCGCCTGCTCCGGGCTCATGTAGCTGGGGGTGCCCACCGCGAAACCGGCCTGGGTGAATTGGGTGCGGTCGTCCAGGGACTTGGCGATGCCGAAGTCCGAGAGCACCGCCGTGCCATCGGCGCGGAACAAGATGTTCGCCGGCTTGACGTCGCGGTGCACCAGGCCCAGGCCATGGGCGTAGCCCAGGGCCGAGGCGATCTGGCGAATGTAGATCAGGCCCTGCTCCGGTGACAGACCGGCGGCGATGCGCTCCTTGAGCGTGCCGTTGGGCAGGTACTCCATCGCCATGTAATACAGCTCACCGACGTTGCCGATGTCATGGATGGTGACGGTGTGCGGGTGCGACAGGCGCGCCAGGGTCTTGCCTTCGCGCAGGAAACGTTCGCAGAACGTCGGGTCGGCAGCCAGGGCGGCCGCCATGACCTTGAGCGCCACCTTGCGTTCCAGGGAACGCTGGGTCGCCAGGTACACGCTGGCCATCGCGCCTTCGCCGATCTCGCCGTCGATGTCATAGCCGGGGATCTGGATGTTCAAAACGGGGTTCATGACGGCACCTTCACAACCACCACGGTGATGTTGTCCGGGGCACCGCGCATCAGGCCCAGGGAGACCAGGCTGCTGGCGATTTCACCGGGTTCGTCGTGGCTCAGCACTTCGCGGATTTCTTCGTCTTCGACGGTCTTGGTCAGCCCGTCGCTGCACAGCAGGTAGCTGTCGCCCGGCACCAGCAGCAGCTCGGTCATCGCCAGGTTCAACTGCGCCTCGACGCCGATGGCGCGGGTGACGATGTTGGCCCGTGGATGCACCCGGGCTTCGGCTTCGCTGAGCAGGCCACTGTCCTGCAGGTCCTGGACGTAGCTGTGATCCCGGGAGATGCCTTCCAGTACGCCGTCGCGCAGGCGATACAAGCGGCTGTCACCGGCCCACAGGCACATGCCGCGCAGATCACGGGCGGCGAGTACCACCACGGTGCTGCCCATCATGGTCACGCCACGGTTGGCGGTTTCTTCACGCACGGCGGCGTTGACCCGCTGCAGGTCGCTTTGCAGCGCCGCGACGTATTCGTCCAACGAACGGCCCACGGCAATGTTGCGCAGGCTGTCGACGATCAAGCTGCTGACGTAGTCGCCCGCCGCATGCCCGCCCATGCCGTCGGCGACCACCCACAGGCCGTTTTCCGGCAGGTCCAGGCAGGCGTCTTCGTTGACCTGGCGGACCATGCCGACATGGCTCTTGCTTGCAGATTTGCAGGCTTTCCCAGCACTTGGACGCATCTACACAACACCTTCTTGGCCGAGCAAAAATTGCGCAAAGTCAGCAGCGGCCGGCAAGCCCTGGCAGCGCATCAAACCGGGCGCGATGCGCTCCGAACCCTGCCCCCACCACAGGCTCGCCCCTTCGCAGGCCGACTCGGCCAGGGCACTCATGCGCCGCTGCGGGTCGGTGGCATCGAAGCGATGCAGGCTGGCGAACCGGCTACTGGGCACCCGTGGCAGAAACATCGGGCTGCCGAGGTTTTCCAGTTCCGCGCCGAAGGCTTCGAAGGTGGCCTCTACGCTCAATGTGCTCAGCAGCAGGTTCTCCACCCGCTCGAACCATTCGTCCGCACCGCCGACCACCGACGCCGGATCCGCATCGGGCTCCAGCAGCACCGCGACGGTCAGCGGAAAATAGCGCCCGACCCGGTCGATGCTCGGCATCACCACCCCAACCGCCGCATCCGGACCGCACACGCCGGGGGCGACCATGAAGCGCCACAACGGGCTGACCAGATAGGCGTCCAGCCAACGCTCGCCGAGGCTGGTCTGGCTGGCGAGCAAGCCAGCCGCCAACCACGAGTCCCACGGGCCGATAAAGCTCTGGGGCAAGCCGCGACTGACAAAATCCCCACGACTGGCCAACTTTCCATAGAAACCCGCCGTACTCATAGCCGCTCCGGTAGGCTGAAGCCGCTGAGCACGCGGCTCTTGAACGGGTTGAAGGCGCTGTTGGCCCGCAGCTCGTAGGAAGCGCTGGCGTTATCGACCCGCAGCCGCAGGTTGAAGCGATCCGGCGAGTTGCCGGCGGTCAGGTCCGACTGCTCCAGCAGCCGGAACCAGGCCCACGGCCCGTCCAGGGTGATGCCGGAGCGACCGCTGGAGGACGGCGGCATGACCGAGATCCGCACCACGCCGATGCTGCCCGGGTTCGGCCACTGCATGGCGGTCGGGCGACTCGGGCCGTGGTCGTAGCTCAACTGTTGGCCGTCAAGATCGAGCAGGAACTGGGTGATGGTCGAGTCCATCGCCACCGGCTTGAGCTCGAAGCGCACCATCGGCTGGGTGCCGCCGGAACGGAAGAACGCATCGCGAATGGCCGCCGCGCGCTGGAAGGTCTGCAGCACGCCAGGGGCGATGCCGAGTTTCTGCGCCGCGCCCGGCTGCCAGCGCCAGGTCGGTGTGGAAGTATCGACGTAAGGTTGCAGGTACTTGCGGAAGTAGTTGTCCATCACCCCGCCGACGCCGAAGAACTGGCCGAAGTCGTCCAGGGTCGCGTCCCGGGCACTGCCCGGCGACATCGGATAACGCCCGGCCAGGGACTGACGGTAGATGTTCACCACTTCGCTGGTCCAGGCGGCGTTCAGTTGATTGCGCACCCCTCCCATCATGCTGTTGGTGGTGGAATTGACCACCGACTTGACCAGCCCTTGCACCAACGGCGGCTGACGCTCGGCGTTGAGGCTGACCCGGGTGGCGGCCGCCGCGGCCTGGTTCTTGGCTTCGCCGAGCAAGGCATCGCCGCTGGCGCCGACCATGGCGCTGACCTGCACGTACAAGGCATTCATGTCGGCCAGCAGGCCATCGATGGCGGCCGGTTCACCGTCGTTTTTGCTGACGATGCTGTTGAGCTCGGCAAAGTGCGCCGTGATCGGATCATCGCTGGCCTGTGGCGCGCTTTGCGTCGTCTGCTCCTGGCCGAGCAAGCTGCCCAGGCGCTCCTTGAGCTTGTCCACACCGCCCTCTACCGGCGCGCCTTGGGCGGCCAGCAGGCGTTCGTCCTGTTGCAGGTCGGTTTCCTTCGCCACCGCCACCAACAGTTTCTTCAACGGCGAGGTCGGCCCGGAGATCACCCGCAGCACGTCGGCGGCCTGGGCCACGCTGGTGATCGGCACGAAATCGATGTCGGCGAGCAAGGCATCCCATTGCCGCTGATAGTCTTGGAAGTACAACCGGCGCACATCAGCGGCCAGGCTGGCGACGTTCTGCTGATCGGCCTCTTCGTGACCCAGCACCCATTGCTCTTCAGCCAGGGTGCCGGTCTGGCTCAGGCTGGTAAGCAAGAAGCCCTGGCGGTAACCCTTGACGGTGAAGAACCCGCTCAATGGCTCGCCCAGCGGCTTGCCGCTCTTGCGGCTGAACACCAGCGCGGCGTCGCGCCCGGCGGCTTCGTTGATGCGGAAGTCCGGGACGCCTTCGGGCAATTTCTGCCGTTTGATCCGGTCGTAGACCCGCTGGGCCACGGGCAGTTGTTGCAACTGCCGGCGCAGGTCTTCGATCAACCGTGGGTCCAGCCGTGCGGTAGGCGGATGCCGTTCGAACAGCGCTTGCAGATGCTCGCTCAGGGCCAGCCGCTGTTCGGCCGGCAAGTCACGGGGCAGGCTGCGATCCCAGTCCAAAGCGATCCAGGCCTTGATGAAGTCGGCGTCGTAATGCTCGTTGTCGGCGAGCATCAGGTAGGCCTTCAAGCCTTCGTAGAGGAAATCCGAATTGCCGCCGCTGTGCAGTTGCTCTTCGATGCGCGTCAGCAGGCGCGGCGCGAACACCGCGATCAGCAACTTGCGATAGACGCTGCCGGATTCGGCTTCCAGCATGTCGCCCTGGTACAGGCCCAGGCCCTCGGCCCAATCCGGCGCATCGCCCGCCAGGTGTTTCACGGCGTTGAGCAACGGCAGCACCGCGAGCACGTCACGTTGTGCCGGGCTGAGGTTCTGCACGGTCTGGCCCAGCGGCGCGACCTTCTGGTCGACCTGGGCGATGTAGGCCTGGTTGGCGCGATAGCTGACCCACCACAAGGTGCTGACCACCAACACCACCAGCACGGTGGAGGCCAATACGCCGCGGGCGATCCATTTGCGCCGGCGCTCGACCTTCGGGTCGACGCCCACCAGCCCACGCTCGGCGAAAGCCACCGCGGTGAACAGTTTTTCAATGAAGTAGCTGCGCCCGGTGCCGGTCTGGCGCGCCAGGTGCTGGCGGTCCAGGTTCATGCTCTGGGCCATGGAACCGATCAGGCGGTCGATGGGGCTGCCTTCCTGGGTGCCGCTGGTGAAATACACACCGCGCAGCAGCACGCGCTCTTCGAAGGCGTTGGGTTTGAACACGCCGTCGAGGAAGCTTTGCAGGCAATCCTTCAACGCTCCGAACTGCTGCGGGAAACCGTAGATCAGATCACGCCGCGCCGGGTCGCGTTCCTGTTGCAGACGCTCCACCAGCCGGTCGTTGAGGCGCTGTTCCAGGCCGGCGAATTCGCTTTGCAGGTGCGCCAGCGGACTGTCGTTGCTCTTGCCGTCGTCGAGGGCGAAAGTCATGCCCCAGACCTGGGCGCGCTCTTCCTTGCTCAGGGTGTCGAAGTACTCCATGAACCCGGGCACCAGGTCGAGCTTGGTCAGCATCAGGTAGACCGGGAAACGCACGCCCAATTGGGTGTACAGCTCCTGGATGCGCAGGCGGATCGCCGCGGCATGGGCGGCGCGCTCGGCATCGCTGCCCAGCAGCAGGTCGGACAGGCTGATGGCGATGAACGCACCGTCAATCGGACGCCGGGCCCGCTGTTTTTTCAGCAGGCCGAGGAAGCCCAGCCAGGCGGCCTTGTCGATGGCCGCGTCGCTGTCCTGGGTGGTATAGCGACCGGCAGTGTCGAGCAGGACGGCTTGATCGGTGAACCACCAATCGCAATTACGGGTACCGCCGACGCCGCGCACCGCGCCGGCGCCCAACTGGGCGGCCAACGGGAAATGCAGCCCGGAGTTGACCAACGCGGTGGTCTTGCCCGAACCCGGCGGACCGATGATCACGTACCACGGCAGCTCGTAGAGGTTACGGCGCTCGTCACCGCCCAGCTTGGCCTTCTTCAACAGCGCCAGGGCTTCGTCCATGCGCTGGCGCAGGGTTTCGAGCTCTTCGGCGGTGGCGATGCTGGTGGGGTCGGGCGGTGTCTGCTCGGCCAGGCTGCGCATGACTTCGGCGGCCTGGCGGCGGGCCTGGATGATGCGGAACACGCGGTAGGCGATCCACACCGCGAACACCAGGATGATCAACGCCCAGCGCCGCCCTTCCGGCACCAGCCAGTCCAGCAGCGGGCCGACGAACCAGATGATCAGGCTCAGGGCAATCAGCCCCAGCAACGGGATGACCCAGCGGATCATGAAACTGAAAAACGCCTTCACTCGACTCCCTCCGCCAATACGGTGATTTCAACCCGACGGTTGCGTGCACGTCCTTCCGTGGTGGCGTTGGACGCCAGTGGTTCGGTGTCGCTGCGGCCTTCGGCGCTGAAGCGCTCGGGCTGGCCGGTCTTGGCCGATAGAATCTGCAGCACCGACTGCGCCCGCGCTTCGGACAGCGCCCAGTTGGACGGGAAGCGCAACGTGGCAATCGGACGATTGTCGCTGTGGCCAGTCACCAGGACCTGACCCTTGACCTTGCGCACCGCATCGGCGATGCGCAGCATCAACGGTTCGAAATCTTCCTTGATGCTGGCGCTGCCCGAGGCGAACAGTTCATCGCCACGGATGGTCACCACCGAGCGGTCGACGGCATCTTCCACTGCGATCCGGTTGGCCCGGATTTCATCGGCCAGGAAACCGGCCAGGCGGGGACGCTCGACCACTTTCGGCTGCACCACGGGGCGGTCGATGGTCTGCACCGGGATTTCGCCGAGGAAGTGAATGTTCTTGAACACCGGTTCGGCATCGGAGGCGAGCTTCATGCGCAGGCCGAACAGCAGCGCCAGCAACAAGGCCGCGCCGATGGCCACGGCGATCCACGGCGGCATGAATTGCGCCAGGCGATCGCGGGCCACGGTGACGCCGCGCCAGTGTGGCGACAACTCGCGTTCGTAGTCGCCACGGGCACTGCGGATCACCGCACTGGTGCGTTCACGCAACGCTTCGAGTTGGCTGCGACCGTCGTTCATCACCCGGTAGCGCCCCTCGAAACCGAGGCACATGCACAGGTACAACAGCTCCAGCAGGTACAAGCGTTCCCGTGGACTTTGCAGGCAATGCTCCAGCAACTGGAACACTTTCTCGCCACCCCAGGCTTCGTTGTGCACGGTGATCAACAGACTCTGCTTGCCCCAGTCGCTGGTGCCGCCCCAGGGAGTGCTCAACACCGCTTCGTCCAGCGCAGTGCACAAGGCGTAGCGGGCCAGCAGCACGTCGTTGCGCACCACGCCGGCCGCCTCGGCGCGCTCCTCGAACTGGCGCAGGTAGGCCAGCAGTTGTGCGCGCAGGCTGGCCGGGGCCGGGTGCGCGATGGTATTGCGCAGGCGCGTCAGCAGGGCCAGCAGCGGGCCGGCGGCGCTTTCCAGCGGATTGAGTCCCTGGGCCTTGCCGGTCAGCACCGGCGCGGCCGGCATCGACAGCGGCGCGGGGGCTGGCTGAGGGCGTCCGGCATCCGGGCGGAACGGATCCGCGCCACGGCCACCGGGCGTTGGCATGAACTGGGTATGATCGTCGTTGCTCATCGCGAATTATCCTCGGATCGCCCAGAACGCCAGGTTCAGCCCTGGGAACTGCCCGGCGATGTGGAACGCAAAGCCGCCGGAGTTGCCCAGCTGCTTCCAGTGGTCGCTGCCCCGGTCGAGTTCGTAGTAGGTGGAGCCGGCGTGGTACGGAAGCTGACGTGGCGCCACCGGCAACGGCAACAGGCCGATGCCCGGCAGTTGCAGGTTGACCAGGTCGCGGATGTGCTCCACCGAGCCGACCTTGCTCTGCTGGCCGAAGCGACTGCGCAGGGTTTCGGCGGGAACGTCGGCGCGCACCACCAGGATGAAACTGGCGCTGTCGAGCAGAGTCTTGTCGGCCAGCATCGCCACGTGGATACCGTAGGCTTTCTCGACAATCGGAATCGGTGTGGCCTTGCTGTCGATCAGCATCGACAAGGCCTCGCGCAACGCTTGCATCACCGGGGTGAAGCTCAGCACCAAGTCGTCATGCTGGTAGGGCGGGTATTCCTGCGGTCGTCGCCCGGACGCGGTGAAGGTGGAGAATTCTCCGGCCAATGCCACCAGTTCGCTGTAGAAGCGCTCGGGGTGCAACGGGCTCAACTGGCTGAGGTGCTGGATCAGCGGCTGGGCACGGTTGACCAGTTGCAGCAGCATGAAGTCGGCGATCTCCGAAGCACCACCGGCGCCGGACGCCACCACCCGCCCGGCGAGGGCTTCGCCGCGTTGATGGAGCAGGCCCAGCAGCTCACTGCGAAACGCCGCCAACGGCTTGGAGGCGACCACATCCAGCAGCGGCGGAATGTAGGTGTCGTCGAGCACCAGGGCGCGGTCGGCGCGTTTCTCCTTGATGCGCACCACGCCGATGGCGGCGTAGTCGCCGATGCCGTCCTCGGTGGTCAACAGACGCAGCGCCCGGGAACCGAGGGCCACCGGCGCGCGGTTTTCAAACGGTGCGTTGTCGTCGCGCACTTCACTGACCTGGCTGACATAACGCGCAGCCCCCAAGGGCTCGCCTTCGTCCACGGTGTCGCGAGCGCCGGCGCGCTTGAGCGGCAGGGCCAGGTAGACCAGGCCGTCGCGCAGGTTGTCGTCGATGTTCAGCGGCGTCGGCGCCACGTCATCCTGGGGAATGTTGAAGGGCGTGCCGTCCGGCAACAGGCCCCGCGCCGAAATGATCGCCAGCTTGCCTTGAACCAGCAGGCCCTGGTCGATGAGCAATTCGGAAAAGCCCCAGGCACCGGCCGACAGGGGCCGGCTGCGTGCGTCGATGAGGTTTTCCAGGTAACGGTCGTGCTGTTGGAAGTGCTGGGTTCCGATGAACATGCCTTCCGACCAGACCACGCGATTGTTCCAGGACATGGGGGCTCCGATTGCTTATTGGGCAGGGCTGGATGGGGGAACGACGACGTCGCTGCGCACGGCGCGCACATCGAGGCTGATCTGGTATTCGGTGTAGGCACGCGGCGGCACATTCAACACCGTGCGCCACAGCGACTGATCCAGTTCGCGGTAGCCCACCAGGATGCCGATGTGGCGGGTCGATGGGTCGAGGTCGCGTTGCAGGCTCAGCTGCTGGCCGGGCTGGATCAGCACTTCATCCTGATCGATCAGATCGGCGCCCAGGGTCGCCTGGGCCCGTTCGGCCAGGGCGAAATAATCGGAGCGGCCAAAGGTCGCCGCGTTTTTCAATTCGAAAATCCGCACCCGCACCGGAGCCGGCTGGCCGGTGGCACCGGGGTTGAGACCGTTGATGGCGTGGAAGTGCAACTCGACGGCGGCGGTATCGGCCTCAGCTTCTTCGGGCTGGGATTTGGCCGCATCCTTGGCGCACGCCGTCAACAGAAGCGCGGTGGCAACTGCGAGTAAAAACCTGGGAATCATCCTGCGTCCTCAATGACGTTTGAGCTATCCGTTGTTTGACTTGTGAAGGGTTATGGACAGCGACGCTCAACGGCGTCGCTGTCGGCTACTGTGTTCTTCGTAGGCACGACTGAATTCACGACCGAACAGGTCCTGGAAATCCTCCTGGGCTTCCCGGGAAATATTGCTGTAGAGCTCGGTAAATTGCTGCCAATACTGAGCCTGCCGCGAGCCGCTGAAAATCCCTGACAGCCCACCAGGCTTGCCCATGCGTTCTTCCAGTTGCGCCGGTTCGAAGCGCGCCAGCAAATGCTTGATCGCCGCTTCCACGCCGGCCATGACCGCCAGTTGGTGGGCACGCAGATCATCGAAGCTGTCCCGCACCGCCGCGTCCGGCGCCATGAACGCCTGGTTGCCATGGCGCAACAACAGCAACAGGGCTTCATCGACGTTGGGGGCGAATTTCAGCGGGTTGTTTTCCACCGGCTGGATCATCGTCTGCTGGATGCGGAACTCGCCCTTGAGGCTGCTGCGGGCACGCAAGACGTCGATCAGCCCTTCGACCATCAACCGATAGCTGCGCCCGATGCTTTCCATCTGCGCCTCGGCCTGGGCCTTGTCCAGGCGCAACTGATCCAGGCCGGCACCGCGCAGGAACGCCTGCAGCAGATCGGGTTGGGTTGCGTCGACCGGAGCGGCCGGCGTAACCGGCGTGACTGGAGCGACCGGCGCGATTGGCGCGATTGGCGGTTCGACACGGGTCACCGGCGGTTCGGGCAGCGGCGCAGGTTCGTTCGGTATGCGGATATCGGCGAGGTTGAACTCGGCGACACTCGTCTCAGGCGCAAAGATGTCCGGCACCGGGATCGCTGGCTCGGGTATCTGCGGCACGGCCACCGCGACCGGTTCGACCACCGGCATTTGTGCAACCGGCGGCGGAGCGACGGCCACCGGGGCAACCGGCACCGGCGCCGGCTTGTCGCTGAACAGGTCCCAATCTTCCGGGATCACCGAGGCGGAACTCATCGCCACCGGCTCGACCATGGGCGGCGGGCTGGGACGGGGGATCGGCGTCGGCGGGCGGAAATCGTGCTGCTGGGCCGGCACATGATCGGGCTGGGTGGCCGGCGGCACGCTGGGCGGCGTGAGGAAATCGAACAGGTCCGGCATCGTGTCCATGGCTGAAACGCCTTGGAATTGCGCCGGCGGAACCATGGGGATCGGCGCGGGGGTCTGCACTGGCGCGGCCGCCTGGCGGCCCATCAGGGCCTCGAAGCTGCTGGGCGACTCGGCAAAGGGGTTGCTGTCGGTAACCGGCAGGTTGAAGTCGACACGCGCCTGGATTTCATAATCCCCGATGCGGATGATCTCGCCATCCTGCAAGAGCTCACTGTTGCCTTTGCGCAGGCGGATACCGGCCTTGACCAATTCCACGCCGTTAGTGCTGTTATCGGTTAAATAATACCGGCCGTCTTTGTATTGAATAACGCAATGTTTACCGGACACCAACCGTTCAGGATCCGGCAATACCCAGTCATTATCGGAATTACGGCCAATTGCCATCACTCCCTGGTCCATGGACTTTTCAGAACACTGACCGGGGGTAATCTTGTGATAACTAGTGATAGTCAAACACAGCGGCATCTCGCCTCCTTGCCGAATACTTTCAAACGTCTGTGCGCACGGTAAGCCGAAGGGGGAAATTCACCTTGGCGCTCACCGGAAAACCTTGCAAACCACCGCGAAACGGCTTTTTGCCAGCATGATGGCTGATATTAACCGGCCTGCATGACAAAAACCGCTCCCAGAACCTTCCTCGACCTGCCAGTCGCGCGGGTTGTTAAGCGCCTCACAACTGTAACAGAGTGGAAATAGCTTACCTTGACAAGCGATAAGTACTACACCAAAAATGCACAACTTCTTGAATATCAATGATGGCACTTTAAGATCATCAAGCATCTATTGGGCCATTACCGTCAAGGGACATGTGAAGTTCCACCCGGAACTTGCGTGTGAACTGCCCGACTCATTCTTCAGCGGGCGATAGGGAGATCGATCCAAGTGGATGTGCCTTTGTTGCTCGCCGCCGTTTCCGCGAACTCGCCTTGTGGCGAAGACCTGGAATATGACGCGGATTTCCTGCGCCTGGAGCGTGATTCCCGAGGCCAACCCGAGCGCAGCATGGGCGACTCGATATTGCCTGCCGAGCCCCCCGAGTGGCGCAGCATCCAGCAACAGAGCCTGGACTTGCTGCAACGCAGCAAAGACTTGCGCATCACCCATTTCCTGTTGCAAAGCTCCCTGGCCCTCGAAGGTCTTCCAGGCCTGGCCCGCGTATTGACGCTGATCAGCGAATTGCTCAAGCAATACTGGGCCGACCTGCACCCGCGCCTGGATGCCGATGACGACAACGATCCCACCGTGCGCATCAACGCCCTCGCCGGCCTGACGTCCGATGTCACCATCCGCCTGCTGCGCGAGAGCGTCCTGGCCCGCTCGCGCGCCTTCGGCCCCGTCAGCCTGCGCGCCGCCGCCAACGCCAGCGGCCTGCAAAGCTTCGCCGATGAAAGTCTCGGGGCCGAACAACTTGCCGGCGCATTGCTCGACTGCGACCCCGAGCAACTGGAAATCACCCGTGCGGCGCTGCTGGAAGCTCGTGCCGCCGCCGAAGCCATCGAACAGCAGGTCAGCGACCAGGTCGGTTCCGCCCAGGGCGTGGACCTCGGCCCGCTGAAGCAGCCACTGAAGATGGCGTTGCAGATTCTCGGTCAGTTCGCACCGCAGAGCGGCGACAGCGCCCCCCCGGACACGGTCGCCGGCGACAGCACCGCGCCAGCCGAATACACCAGCGCGCCGAGCGCACCGCGCAACACCGGCACGAGCACGGTCAGCGGTGAAATCAACAACCGCGACGACGTGCTGCGCAGCCTGGATCGGATTCTCGCTTACTACACCCGTCACGAGCCCTCCAGCCCCCTGCCGGTGCTGTTGAATCGGGCGAAGAATCTGGTGCACGCCGACTTCGCGGCTATCGTGCGCAACCTGATTCCAGACGGCATGAGCCAATTTGAAAACCTGCGCGGCCCGGACAGCGAATAACAGCGAGCGGATCACGCAGTCACGTCACCGGCCCCACCGGATGACGCCAACACCGTCGCTCAAGCGACCAGGAGCAGCAACGTGGCGAAGCAAAGTTCTCAGAAATTCATCGCGCGCAACCGCGCGCCTCGAGTGCAGATCGAGTACGACGTCGAGCTCTACGGCGCCGAGAAAAAGGTCCAGTTGCCCTTCGTCATGGGCGTAATGGCCGACCTCGCCGGCAAGCCCGCCGAGCCTCTGGCACCCGTGGCCGATCGCAAGTTCCTTGAGATCGATGTCGACAATTTCGACTCGCGCCTCAAGGCCATGCAACCACGCGTAGCGTTCCATGTGCCCAACGAACTGACCGGCGAAGGCAACCTGAGCCTGGACCTGACCTTCGAAAGCATGGACGACTTCAGCCCGGCAGCCGTGGCCCGCAAGGTCGACTCGCTGAACAAGTTGCTCGAAGCACGCACCCAACTGGCCAACCTGCTGACCTACATGGACGGCAAGACCGGCGCCGAAGAAATCATCATGAAGGCGATCAAGGACCCAGCGCTGTTGCAGGCCCTGGCGAGCGCGCCGAAGCCAGCACAGGATCAATGATCATGACCGACAATACCGTCCGCGAAGGCGCACAGAACCTGGGCGCGACTGAAGAAACCAGCGAGTTCGCGTCCCTGCTGCTGCAAGAGTTCAAGCCCAAGACCGAGCGTGCCCGCGAAGCGGTCGAGACCGCCGTGCGTACCCTGGCCGAACAGGCCCTGGCGCAGACCGACCTGGTGTCCAACGACGCCATCAAGTCGATCGAATCGATCATCGCCGCCATCGACGCCAAGCTCACCGCCCAGGTCAACCAGGTGATCCATCACCCGGATTTCCAGCAGCTGGAAAGCGCCTGGCGTGGCCTGCACTACCTGGTCAACAACACCGAGACCGATGAGCAGCTGAAGATCCGTGTGCTCAACATCTCCAAGACCGACCTGCACAAGACCCTGAAGAAATTCAAGGGCACGGCGTGGGACCAGAGCCCGCTCTTCAAGAAGATGTACGAAGAAGAATACGGCCAGTTCGGCGGCGAGCCATACGGCTGCCTGGTGGGCGACTACTACTTCGACCAGTCGCCACCGGACGTGGAGCTGTTGGGCGAGCTGTCGAAAGTCTGCGCAGCGATGCACGCACCGTTCATTTCCGCCGCGTCGCCGACCGTGATGGGCATGGGCTCCTGGCAGGAACTGTCGAACCCACGCGACCTGACCAAGATCTTCACCACGCCGGAATACGCCGGCTGGCGTTCGCTGCGTGAATCGGAAGACTCGCGCTACATCGGCCTGACCATGCCGCGCTTCCTGGCGCGCCTGCCGTACGGCGCCAAGACCGACCCGGTGGAAGCCTTCGCCTTCGAAGAAAACACCGACGGCGCCGACAGCTCGAAATACACCTGGGCCAACGCCGCCTATGCGATGGCCGTGAACATCAACCGCTCGTTCAAACACTTTGGCTGGTGCTCGCGCATCCGCGGCGTGGAGTCCGGCGGTGAAGTGGAAAACCTGCCGGCCCACACATTCCCGACCGACGACGGTGGCGTGGACATGAAGTGCCCGACCGAGATCGCCATTTCGGACCGCCGTGAAGCGGAACTGGCGAAGAACGGTTTCATGCCGCTGCTGCACAAGAAAAACACCGACTTCGCCGCGTTCATCGGCGCCCAGTCGCTGCAGAAACCGGCCGAATACGACGACCCGGACGCCACCGCCAACGCCAACCTGGCCGCGCGCTTGCCGTACCTGTTCGCCACCTGCCGTTTCGCTCACTACCTGAAGTGCATCGTGCGCGACAAGATCGGTTCCTTCAAAGAGAAGGACGAGATGCAGCGCTGGCTGCAGGACTGGATCCTCAACTACGTCGACGGCGACCCGGCGCATTCCACCGAAACCACCAAGGCCCAGCACCCACTGGCAGCGGCCGAAGTGATCGTCGAAGAAGTCGAAGGCAACCCGGGGTACTACAACTCCAAGTTCTTCCTGCGCCCGCACTATCAGCTCGAAGGACTGACCGTGTCGCTGCGCCTGGTTTCGAAACTGCCTTCGGCCAAGGGCGCGTAACAACCAGCTGAATGGTACGCGGTAGAAATGTGGGAGCGAGCCTGCTCGCGATGGCGGTGGATCAGTCACCACCTGTGTCGCCTGACACGCCGTCATCGCGAGCAGGCTCGCTCCCACAGGGATCTTCGTTGAGTTGAAGATCGCTGTTGAACACAGAATTCGCAGGTCGGCGTCAAACCAAACAATGTGGTTAGAAACCACACAGGGAGAAAACATGGCTGTTGATATTTTCATCAAGATCGGCGACATCAAGGGCGAGTCCATGGACAAGGCCCACAAGGACGAGATCGACGTCCTGAACTGGAGCTGGGGCATGTCCCAGTCCGGCAACATGCACATGGGCAGTGGCGGTGGCGCCGGCAAGGTAAACATCCAGGACCTGTCGCTGACCAAGTACGTCGACAAGGCTTCGCCGAACCTGATGATGCACTGCGCCAGCGGCAAGCACATCGACAAGGTCAAGCTGACCGTGCGCAAGGCCGGCGGTGAAAGCCAGGTCGAGTACATGATCATCAACCTGGAAGAAGTGCTGATCACCTCCCTGAGCACCGGCGGCTCGGGCAGCGATGATCGCCTGACCGAAAACGTCACCCTGAACTTCGCCAAGGTGCTGGTGGACTACCAGCCGCAGAAAGCCGACGGCAGCAAGGAAGGCGGTCCGGTCAAGTTCGGCTGGAACGTGCGTCAGAACGTCAAGGTGTAATCGAACACGCCCCCGGTGCCACGCGCCGGGGGTGTTTGGTGCTTGCTCTCATCCAATCCTTTACCGCGCGGTGTCTGAGTCATGGCCAAGCCTTCGTTTATCAATTTGTGGAACAGCTATCCCAATACGCCAACGCCCTGCGACGGCCCTTGGGACAATCAATGCGCTATCCGCATGAGTGTCACGCTCAACGCGGAAAAAACCATCAAGGTCAACAAGTCGACCTATACCGAACCCAAATGCGCGCACGAACACGCACGGGGGGCGGAATCGTTAGCCAACTGGCTCTGGCGACATCATCTAGGGCGTCCGCTGATTCTCTCGGGAAGTGCCGAAGATCGGCGCAAGCTCGTTCAGAAGACCGGGATCATCTTCTTCAAGGACTGCTTTGCACGACATGGGCAATCCCTGGAAGCACGCACCGGCGACCACATCGATCTGTGGAATCGCGGCAGGGTCACGGGCGACTTCGCCGACCAGGCCCATCGCTCAAAACAAGTCTGGTTCTGGGAACTGTCATGATCAAGCCAACGCTACAGTCGCTTCTGGCCAGTTGCATGATCGTAAGCCTGTACGCCTGTGCCGAAACGGTGCCTGCCGATGCGAACCGGGCGAGCAACAACCAGGTCGACCTTGGCGGCCAGGTCCTGACCCTGGAAAACCACAACCAACGTTGTGCCCTACGCAAGCCGGATCAAAGCGTCCTGACCCTGGACATGACATGGCCCTGCCACCTGAGCGTTGATCGCCAGGACAAGCCACGGGTCGAGAGTTTCAATAACGCAAAAATCATCATCGTCCAGCACTTTGAGACCGAACCTGCACCCAGTCAGGAGTGTCGTTCCCAGTACCAGGCCGTCAGGCTGATAGCCGGTCGCCTGGAAGCCTCGATGCTCGCCGAAGGCGGCCGTTGCACTCAAGGTGCCGTCGACCAGAAAAACTTCGTGGCCCTTTTTACGTGGTAACCGAAATCGCCACCCGCGATCGCCTCCAACCCTCCCTATTGGACCGGTTGACCGATGACGATCCGACCAATCCCAAGGAAAGCGCCGACAAGCGCGTGCTGTCGCTCACCCAGTTGAAAGCCTCGGTGCTGCGCGACCTGGCGTGGCTGCTCAACACCACCTCGCTGCTCGACGCTGACGCCACCCTGCACACCCCGGCGGGAACCTCGGTGGTGAACTTCGGGCTGCCGGCGCTGGCTGGCAACAGCGCCTCGAACGTCGATCTTTCGGCGCTGGAAGCTTTGATCCAGCAGGCCATCGCCACCTTCGAGCCACGCATCCTGCGCCATACCTTGCGCGTGCGGGCCCGGTCGACGGCCGAGATGAACCACAACGCCTTGAGTTTCGAGATCGAAGGCGACCTCTGGGCCCAACCGGTGCCGCTGCGCCTGATGCTGCAAACCGACCTGGACCTGGAAACCGGCCATGTGCGCGTAGTCAACGCCGATCAGCGGAGACGCTCATGAACCCGCGCCTGCTGGAGCTGTACAACCAGGAACTGCACCACGTGCGCGAAAGCGCCGCGGAGTTCGCCAAGGAATACCCCAAGATCGCCAGTCGGCTGACATTGTCCGGCATGGACTGCGCCGACCCCTATGTCGAGCGGCTGCTGGAAGGGTTCGCCTACCTGACGGCGCGGGTGCAACTCAAGCTCGACGCCGAGTACCCGACCTTCACCCACAACCTGCTGGAAATCGCCTATCCCCATTACCTGGCGCCGACGCCGTCGATGACCGTGGTGCAGATGCAGGCCGATCCGGACGAAGGTTCGTTGAGCAGCGGCTTCGAGCTGCCCCGGGACAGCGTCCTGCGCGCCGCCCTGGGGCGTGAAACCCAGACCTGCTGTGAGTACCGCACCGCCCACTCGGTGACGTTGTGGCCGTTGCAGGTCAGCCAGGCCGAGTACTTCGGCAATCCATCCACGGTACTCGGACGCCTGGCCGCCAGTGAGCCGAAAGCCAAGGCCGGCCTGCGCCTGACCCTGCGCACCGGTGCCGAATTGCCGTTCAACAGCCTGGCCCTGGACAATCTGCCGCTGTACCTCAGCGGTGCGGACGAGCAACCGTTCCGCCTCTACGAACAACTGCTGGGCAGCGCCTGCGCGGTGTTCGCCCGCCAGCCCGGTGGCCATTGGGTCGAGCGGCTGCCCCAGGATGCGTTGCGCTCCCGTGGCTTCGATGACGTCGACGCTGCGCTGCCGGTAGTGCCGCGGGCATTCCAGGGCTATCGCCTGCTGCAGGAATACTTCGCCCTGCCCCAGCGCTTCCTGTTCGTCGACTTCACCCAACTGGGCCGGGCGGTCAAGCGCTGCGACGGCCAGGAGTTGGAGTTGATCGTGCTGTTCGACCGCCACGACCCGAGCCTGGAAGGCAGCGTTGGTGCCGCGCAGTTCCTGCCGTTCTGCACCCCGGCCATCAATCTGTTTCCCAAGCGCCTGGACCGCATCCACTTGTCGGACCGGGTCAACGAACACCACGTGATCGCCGACCGCACCCGGCCGATGGATTTCGAAGTGCATTCGCTGACCGGCCTCACCGGCCACGGTACCGGGCCGGAGCAGCCGTTCCTGCCGTTCTATGCCGTGCGCGACCCGTCCCGCTATGGCCGCGACCAGGCCTATTACACGGTGCGCCGTGAACCACGGGTGTTGTCCAGCGATCAGCGACGCAACGGCCCGCGTTCGACCTACGTCGGCAGCGAAACCTTTGTCAGCCTGGTGGACAGCCACCAGGCGCCCTACCGCCATGACCTGCGCCAACTGGGCGTGACCGCGCTGTGCACCAACCGCGACCTGCCGTTGTTCATGAGCGTGGGCAACGGCAAGACCGACTTCACCCTGGCCGACAGCGCACCGGTCGGCGCCGTGCGCTGCGTCGCCGGGCCGAGTCGGCCGCGGGCCAGCCATGCCCACGACGCCAAGGCCTGGCGGCTGATCAGCCAGTTGTCGCTGAACTACCTGTCCCTCAGTGAACAAGGCCAGGGCGCCGCCGCCCTGCGCGAACTGCTGCGCCTGTACGGCGACAGCAACGACGCGGCGCTGCAATTGCAGATCGAAGGCCTGCGGGAAGTCAGCAGCAAGGCCTGCACCCGCCGCTTGCCGATGCCCGGCCCGATCGTGTTCGGCCGGGGCCTGGAGATCACCCTGGAATTCGATGAAAACGCGTTTCGCGGCACCGGGGTGTTTCTCCTTGGCGCGGTGTTCGAACGCTTCCTGGCACGCTACGTGTCGATCAACAGTTTTACCGAGACGGTGATCCGTACCACCGAACGCGGCGAGATCATGCGATGGAAAGCCAAGCCCGGACGTCGTCCGACCCTGTGAGTACCCTGGACGCGATGCACCAGGAACCCTGGGAGTACGACTTCTTCCAGGCGTTGCGGCGCATCGAGTGCGAAACCCCCGAACTGCCGCGCCTGGGCCATTCCCTGCGCCTGGCCGATGACCCGCTGCGCCTCGGACAACAGGCCGACTGCACCTTTGCCCCGGCCACCCTCGCCTCGGTGCAACCGGGCGTCGACGGCGCGCCGGCGCGGCTGGAACAGTTCTTCTTCGGCCTCGGCGGCCCCAACGGCCCGATGCCGTTGCACATGACCGAGTACGTGCGCGAGCGTCAGCGCAACAACGCCGACAGCACCAGCAAACGCTTCCTCGATGTGTTCCACCATCGCCTGCTCAGCCTGTTCTACCGGGCCTGGGCCGAAGCGCGGCCAACGGTCAGCCATGACCGCCCGAACGATGACTACTGGTCGGCGCGCCTGGCGGCGCTCAGCGGCCGGGGCATGCCGAGCCTGCTCAAACAGGGGCTGATCCCCGACACGGCGAAACTGCATTACAGCGGTCACTTGGCGGCGCAAACCCGCTACCCGGACGGCTTGAAGGCCATCCTCAGCGAGTACTTCGGCCTGCCGGTGGAGATCGAGGAATACGTCGGCCAATGGCTGGAGTTGCCCGAACGCAGCCGCGTCGGCGCCAGCGCCCATCAACTGGGCGTGGATTTCTGCCTGGGCCGCTATGTGTGGGATCGCCAGCACAAATTCCGCATTCGCCTCGGGCCGCTCAAACTCGTCGACTACATGGGCATGCTGCCCGGTGGCGAGCCGTTCAACGAGCTGGTGGCCTGGGTCGCCGAATACCTGGGCCATGAGCTGGACTGGGACCTGAACCTGGTCCTGGAACAGCCCGAGGTGCCGGCGCTACAACTCAACGGCCGCTTCCGCCTGGGGTTCAACACCTGGCTGGGGCAGCCCGCAACCGATGCCAACGATCTAATACTGGCCCGGCACTACGCCGAACAGGCCAACACCTCACAGACCTCAAGGAGCCATGAGCATGGGTGAAATCAGTCGCGCCGCGTTGTTCGGCAAACTCAACAGCGTGGCCTACAAGGCCATCGAAGCCGCCACCGTGTTCTGCAAATTGCGCGGTAACCCCTATGTGGAACTGGCCCACTGGTTTCACCAGTTGCTGCAACTGCAGGACTCGGACCTGCACCGCATCATCCGCCAGTTCAACGTCGAGCCGGCGCGCCTGGCCCGGGACCTGACCGACGCGTTGGACCGCCTGCCGCGGGGCTCGACCTCGATCACCGACCTGTCCTCCCACGTCGAAGAGGCCGTGGAACGCGGCTGGGTCTACGGCAGCCTGATGTTCGGCGAAAGCCAGGTGCGCACCGGTTACCTGGTGCTGGGCATCCTCAAGACCCCAAGCCTGCGCCATGCCCTGCTGGGCCTGTCGTCGGAGTTCGACAAGGTCAAGGCCGAAGCCCTGAGCGAACGCTTTGACGAGTACGTCGGCGACTCGCCGGAAAACGCCCTGACCGCCAGCGATGGCTTCAACGCCGGCAGCGTGCCGGGCGAAGCCAGCGGCGCCATGGCCCCCAGCGCCATGGGCAAGCAGGAAGCCCTCAAGCGCTTTACCGTCGACCTCACCGAGCAGGCCCGCAGCGGCAAGCTCGACCCGATCGTTGGCCGTGACGAAGAGATCCGCCAACTGGTGGACATCCTCATGCGCCGTCGGCAGAACAACCCGATCCTCACCGGTGAAGCCGGTGTGGGCAAGACCGCCGTGGTCGAAGGCTTTGCCCTGCGCATCGTCGCCGGTGACGTGCCGCCGTCCCTCAAGGATGTGGAACTGCGCAGCCTCGACGTCGGCCTGCTGCAGGCCGGCGCGAGCATGAAAGGCGAATTCGAACAGCGCCTGCGCCAGGTCATCGAAGACGTCCAGGCCTCGCCGAAGCCGATCATCCTGTTTATCGACGAAGCCCACACCCTGGTGGGTGCCGGTGGCGCCGCCGGTACCGGTGACGCGGCCAACCTGCTCAAGCCGGCCCTGGCCCGCGGCACCCTGCGTACCGTGGCCGCCACGACCTGGGCCGAGTACAAGAAGCACATCGAGAAAGACCCGGCCCTGACCCGTCGCTTCCAGGTGGTGCAAGTGGCCGAGCCGTCGGAAGACAAGGCCCTGCTGATGATGCGCGGCGTGGCTTCGACCATGGAACAGCACCATCAGGTGCAGATCCTCGACGAAGCCCTGGAAGCCTCGGTCAAGCTGTCCCACCGCTACATCCCCGCGCGCCAGTTGCCGGACAAGTCCGTGAGCCTGCTGGACACCGCCTGCGCCCGCGTCGCCATCAGCCTGCACGCGGTGCCGGCCGAAGTGGATGACAGCCGTCGGCGCATCGAAGCGCTGGAAACCGAGCTGCAGATCATCGCCCGCGAACACGCCATTGGCGTGGTCATCGGCACACGCCAGACCCAGACCGAAAGCCTGCTGAGCGCCGAACGCGAGCGCCTCGCCGAGCTGGAAAGCCGCTGGGCCGAAGAGAAAACCCTGGTGGACGAACTGCTCGCCACCCGAGCCACCCTGCGCGAACGCGTCGGTGTGGTGGACAGCGAGGACGCCAGCGAAGCTTCCGACAACGAAAGCCACGCCCTGCGCGAGAAACTGGTGGACCTGCAACAGCGCCTGACCGCCCTGCAAGGCGAAACCCCGCTGATCCTGCCGACCGTGGATTACCAGGCCGTGGCCTCGGTGGTCGCCGACTGGACCGGTATCCCGGTGGGCCGCATGGCCCGCAACGAACTGGAAACCGTGCTCAACCTCGACCAGCACCTGAAGAAACGCATCATCGGCCAGGACCATGCCCTGCAGATGATCGCCAAGCGCATCCAGACCTCCCGCGCCGGCCTCGACAACCCGAGCAAACCGATTGGCGTGTTCATGCTCGCCGGCACCTCCGGCGTGGGCAAGACCGAAACCGCCCTGGCCCTGGCCGAAGCCATGTACGGCGGCGAGCAGAACGTCATCACCATCAACATGAGCGAATTCCAGGAAGCCCACACCGTGTCCACCCTCAAGGGCGCGCCACCGGGCTACATCGGCTATGGCGAAGGCGGCGTGCTGACCGAAGCCGTGCGGCGCAAACCGTACAGCGTGGTGCTGTTGGACGAGGTGGAAAAAGCCCACCCGGACGTGCACGAGATCTTCTTCCAGGTGTTCGACAAAGGCGTGATGGAGGACGGCGAAGGCCGGGTGATCGACTTCAAGAACACCTTGATCCTGCTGACCACCAACGCCGGCACCGAGTTGATTGCCGACGTCTGCAAGAACCCGCAGGACGTGCCCGAACCCGAGGAGATCGCCAAGGCCCTGCGCCAGCCGCTGCTGGAGATTTTCCCACCGGCCCTGCTCGGTCGCCTGGTGACGATCCCGTACTACCCGCTCAGCGACGAGATGCTCAAGGCCATCACCCGCCTGCAACTCAACCGCATCAAGAAGCGCGTGGAGAGCACCCACAAGGTCGCGTTCGACTACGACGACGCGGTGATCGACCTGATCGTCTCGCGCTGCACCGAAACCGAAAGCGGCGGCCGCATGATCGACACCATCCTGACCAACAGCCTGCTGCCGGACATGAGCCGCGAGTTCCTGACCCGCATGCTCGAAGGCAAGGCCATGGCCGGCGTGCGGATCAGCGCGGTGGATAACGAATTGCAGTACGATTTCAGCGACGCGGCCTGACCTGACAGGAACACAGAAAACCCTGTGGGAGCGAGCCTGCTCGCGATAGCGGAATTACATTCAACCCAGTGTTGNCACCGCCATCGCGAGCAGGCTCGCTCCCACAGTGGGTTGCGTTCCTTCAGCCCAACACAATTTGCACGGGACACTCGATGTTATTCAACCAAGCCACACGCCTGGCCAAAATCACCAGCCCCCTGGGGCCCGAGGTGCTGCTGCTCAAGGACATGGGCGGCGGTGAAGAGCTGGGAAGGCTGTTCAACTATGAGTTGCAGCTGCACTCGCTGGACAACGCCATCGATCTCAATCAGGTGCTCGGCAAACCCATGTGCGTGAGCATGCAGCTGGACGGCGGCGGCGAGCGGCATTTCCACGGCATCGTGGCCCGCTTCAGCCAGAACGTCGACCAAGGCCAGTTCGCCAGCTACCAGGCCACGCTGCGGCCCTGGCTGTGGCTGCTGACCCGCACCTCCGATTGCCGGATTTTCCAGAATCTGACCATCCCGCAGATCATCAAGCAGGTGTTCCGCGACCTGGGTTTCTCCGATTTCGAAGACGCCTTGAGCCGGCCCTACCGTGAGTGGGAATACTGCGTGCAGTATCGCGAGACCAGCTTCGATTTCGTCAGCCGCCTGATGGAACAGGAAGGGATCTACTACTTCTTCCGTCATGAGCAGGGCCGTCACGTGCTGGTACTGGCCGATGCCTACGGCGCGCACAGCAACGCGCCCGGCTACGCCTCGGTGCCTTACTACCCGAAGAACGAGCAGCAGCGCGAGCGCGACCACATTCACGATTGGCACCTGGCCCAGGAAGTCCAACCCGGCTCGCTGGAACTCAACGACTATGACTTCCAGCGCCCCAGTGCGCGCATCGACGTGCGTTCGGCGATGCCCCGTCCCCATGCCGCCGGTGACTATCCACTGTACGACTACCCCGGCACCTACGTGCAGAGCGAAGACGGCGAACACTACGCCCGCACCCGCATCGAAGCCTTGCAGACCCTGCACGAACAGGTCGAGCTGGCCGGTAACGCGCGGGGCCTGGGTTCGGGTCATCTGTTCAGCCTGACCGGCTTCACCCGCCAGGACCAGAACCGCGAATACCTGATCGTCGGGGCCCGCTACTACCTGTCCCAGGAAAGCGGCGAAACCAGCGGCGGCGCCCCTTCGGCACAGTTCGAAAGCAGCCTGACCTGCATCGACGCCCAGCAGAGCTACCGCCCACTGCCCCACACCCACCGGCCCATCGTCAAAGGCCCGCAGACCGCCCTGGTGGTCGGCCCCAAAGGCGAGGAAATCTGGACCGATCAGTTCGGCCGGGTGAAGGTGCACTTCTACTGGGACCGTCACGACCAGTCCAACGAAAACAGCTCGTGCTGGATCCGCGTGTCGCAATCCTGGGCCGGCAAGAACTGGGGCTCGATGCAGATCCCGCGCATCGGCCAGGAAGTGATCGTCAGCTTCCTCGAAGGCGACCCCGACCGGCCGATCATCACCGGTCGCGTCTACAACGCCGAGCAGACCGTACCTTACGACCTGCCCGACAACGCCACCCAGAGCGGCATGAAGAGCCGTTCGAGCAAGGGCGGCACGCCGGCGAACTTCAACGAAATCCGCATGGAGGACAAGAAAGGCGCCGAGCAGTTGTACATCCATGCCGAGCGCAACCAGGACATCGTGGTCGAGGTGGATGAAAGCCATTCGGTGGGCCATGACCGCAACAAGAGCATCGGCCACGACGAAACCGTGACCATCGGCAACAACCGCCTGCGCATCGTCAAACAGGAAGACATCCTCTCGGTGGGCCTGCGCAAGACCGACAGCATCAGCCAGAGCTACGTCATCGAAGTGGGCGAAAACCTGCGGCTGGTGTGCGGTGAAAGCATCCTGGAGCTCAATGCCAGCGGCCAGATCAACCTGACCGGCGTGCAGATCAGCTTCTATGCCAAGGGCGATGCCGAGTTCAACACCGGCGGCGTCCTGCACCTGAACAATGGCGGCGGCCCTGGTGCCACCCCTGACGGCCAGGGCGTCAAGGCCAGCATCGACGCCAACGTCAAAGCCGCGTTCCCCAAGGGTTAATCCAGAGATTCAGGCGCCATGACTTACCGCATCAACGAATTCCAGCTCCAATTGCCGCCCAGCGAGTTGCTGGACGCGACGATCAACATCCTCAAGTTCCCCGAACTGGGCACGTCCTTGATCGTCAGCCGCAGCTTGCTGGGCGACGGCGAAACCCTGCAAAGCAACCTCGACGACCAGCTCAAGCGCCTGGAAAAACAGGTACAGGAATTGCGCTGCCAACCGGGCGCCACCGTGCGTCTGGGCGCGAATCAGGAAGTCGAAGGCATCGAGCTGCGCAGCCAGTTCAGCAAGGGCAACGAAAAGGTCTTCCAGTTCCAGTTGGCGCTGGTGCTGCCCGGCACGCGCAAGATGTTCGCCCTGAGCTACGTCAAGGCCGAGCCACTCGGCGATGCCGAAGCCGCGCATTGGGCGACGATCAAGGGTTCGCTGTTGTTCGACGGCCCGGCCTGATGGGCGACTTGCATGTCTGACGCGCTCTGGGCTGCCCGTCTGGGCGACGCGCTGGATCACACCTCGATGATGGCCGACATCCTCGGCGGCGTGCTGGAGGTGGCGGCCAACATCGCGATCACCGCCGTCGCCACCGCC
>NZ_KN322958.1 GCF_000774145.1 Pseudomonas mediterranea CFBP 5447
ATCTGCTGACGCAGGTAGGGGTTTTGTTTTGCCCGCAGGAAAGTTCTTACGACAAGCGCGGACCGTTCCCGGCTGCTACAACCCCCCGACAATGCTAAGGTTCGGCCCTAGCTTTTTGCATTTTCAAGGATGCCTTTATGCCGGACGCAACGTCCCTCAGCCCAGCCTTCATGGTGATTCATGGCAATCGCCTTGATGAACTGCGCAGCCTGGTCATCAGCTTGATGCGACGTTATCCGCTGGGCCCGCTTGAGAATGAAATCGCACTGGTACAGAGCAACGGTATTGCCCAATGGCTCAAGCTGGCACTGGCAGAGGATCCGGAAGACGACGATACCGGCGGCTGCGGCATTGCGGCAGCCATTGATGTACAGCTGCCCGGCAGTTTCATGTGGCAACTCTATCGATCGGTCCTGGGGCGCGATGAGATTCCGGCCAAGTCCCTACTGGATAAAGCCCCCCTCACCTGGCGACTGATGCGCCTCTTGCCGCAGTTGATCGAGCAGCCTCATTTCGAGCCCTTGCGGCGGTTCCTCACCCACGACACTGACCTACGCAAGCGCTATCAGTTGTCCGAACGCCTTGCCGATTTGTTCGACCAGTATCAGGTGTACCGGGCTGATTGGCTCGAAGACTGGGCAGAGGGCCGGCACCAGACGAGAAATGTTCGCGGCGAAATCAAGGCGCTTGCGCCTGCTAATTGCTGGCAAGCCGAGCTGTGGCGAGCCTTGTTGATGGATGTGGGAGAAGAAGGCATGGCTCAAAGCCGTGCGGGCGTCCATCAACGGTACATCGAGCGTATCAATAGCCTGGAAGCCGCTCCGAAAGGACTTCCTGCACGGGTGATCGTGTTTGGTATTTCCTCGCTGCCGGCGCAGGCCCTCGAGGCGCTGGCCGGTCTTTCGCGGTTCAGCCAGGTCCTGCTGTGTGTCCATAACCCTTGTCGTCATCATTGGGCGGACATCGTGGCCGACAAGGACCTGCTTCGCCACCAGTACAAGCGTCAGGCACGCAAGGCTGGCATGCCCGCAATCCTCGATCCACAATCCTTGCATCAACATGCTCATCCGTTACTCGCGGCATGGGGCAAGCAGGGCCGTGACTATATCAACCTGCTCGACAGCTACGATGATCCCAATCGCTATCGCTCGGTGTTTCGCGATGGCCGGATCGACCTGTTCAGTGATGGCAACCCCACGACCCTGCTCAGCCAGTTGCAGGATGACATTCTTGAGCTGCGCCCCCTGGCTGAAACCCGGGAGCGCTGGCCTGCCGTGAATACGGAGCGAGACGGATCGATCCGTTTCCATGTCGCCCACAGCGCCCAACGCGAAGTCGAAATCCTGCATGACCAGTTATTGGCCCATTTCAGCGCGGACCCGACGCTGCGTCCTCGGGACATCATCGTCATGGTCCCGGACATCGACAGTTATGCTCCGCATATCCGTGCCGTGTTCGGTCAGCTCGACAGGACGGATCCGCGCTTCATTCCCTTCACCCTGACCGACCAGGGGCAGCGTGGACGTGATCCACTGCTGATTGCCGTCGAGCATTTGCTGAAGCTGCCCGATAGCCGCTTCCCCGTCAGCGAAATCCTCGACTTGTTGGATGTCCCGGCCCTGCGCAAGCGGTTCGGCATTAATGAGGCCGACTTGCCGACACTGCACCGTTGGATCGAGGGTGCCGGTATTCGTTGGGGCATGAACGCCGAACATCGCGCCGGGCTCGGTCTGCCCGCCGAGCTTGAGCAGAACAGCTGGCGGTTTGGTCTGCGACGCATGCTGTTGGGGTATGCGGTCGGCAGTTCGGACGCCTATGAAGGCATTGAACCCTATGACGAAATCGGTGGCCTTGACGCGGCGTTGATCGGGCCCCTGGCCGCATTACTGGACGCGCTGGAGGTCGCCCACCAGTCGCTCACCGAGCCCGCATCTCCACAGGTGTGGGGCTCCCGTTTGCGTGACTTGATGCAGTTGTTTTTCCAGGCGGACAGTGAGCATGACGACTATCTGCTGGCCCAGCTCGAGGACCTGCGCGAAACGTGGTTGGAAACCTGCGAGTCGGTTGGGCTGCAGGATGAATTACCGTTGACGGTGGTACGCGAGGCTTGGCTGGCAGGACTGGATCAAGGTCGGCTGTCCCAGCGATTTCTCGCCGGAGCGGTCAACTTCTGCACGCTGATGCCGATGCGGGCAATCCCCTTCAGTCTGGTGTGCCTGCTGGGGATGAACGACGGTGATTATCCGAGAGCCCAGCCACCATTGGATTTCGATCTCATGGGGAGCGACTATCGTCCCGGCGATCGCTCCCGGCGTGAGGACGATCGTTACCTCCTATTGGAGGCGCTGCTGTCGGCCCGGGAAAAACTCTATATCAGTTGGGTTGGGCGCAGTATCCGCGATAACAGCGAGCGACCCGCATCGGTGTTGATCGGTCAGTTGCGGGATCACCTGGCCAGTGGCTGGCGACTGACGGACGACAGCCAGGAGCTTCTCGAGGCGCTGACCCAGGAGCATCCCCTGCAACCGTTCAGTGCCCGTTATTTCCTCCAGGGCAGTGAATTGTTCAGCTATGCCAGCGAGTGGCGGATGCTCCAAGACAACCTGGCCCCTGCGGGCAATGCCCAGGTGTTGGAACCCTATGTTCAGGAAGAGCCCTTGAGCCTCGGACAATTGCAGGACTTCCTGCGCAACCCCGTCCGTCACTTTTTCAGCCAGCGACTCAAGGTGTTCTTCGAGGCCATCGAAGCCCCGTTGGCCGATGACGAACCCTTCGTGCTCGATGCCCTCCAACGCTACAGCCTGAGCGACAGCTTGCTGGAAGCCGCCCTGGTACGCCTGGACCAGCCGGATCTGGCCCTGGAGGCCCATGCCAGGCGCCTGCAGAATAGCGGCCTGTTACCCATGGCGGGTTTCGGGGAGTACATGCAACGCGAACTGATCGAGCCTCTACCGGATCTGCTCCAGCGATATCAGCAGCTTCTGGCGTTATGGCCCACGCCGTTGACCAGCGCGGTGCCTGTCAATCTCCAATTGCATGATGTCAGTGTCGAAGGATGGCTCAGTGGCCTGCACCAGCGTTCCGACGGCGCGGTCCTTGCGATCACCACCATACCCAACAGCATCGGCTCCGTCAGGACCCGCAAGTGGCACCGCCTGATACGTCCCTGGGTCAATCATCTCGTGGCGTGCGCCAGCGGGCTGTCGATGACCACCGCATTGGTGGCCAGTGATGACAGTTTGCTGCTGGCACCTTTTGAAGAACCGGTGGCGAGAAGACTGCTCAGCGACCTGTTGCAGGCCTGGCAGTCGGGCATGCGCCAGCCACTGCCGATCGCGGTGAAAACAGCCTTCGCCTGGCTTGGCCAGACGGACCCGGATAAAGCCGAGGCGGCGGCCCGAAGAGCCTACGAAGGCGACGGGCTGACCTCTGAAGGCGAGCGACGGGAGAGTCCGGCCCTGGCGCGGCAGTTTGTCGATTTCGATGCCCTCGTGGCGGACGAGACATTTCCTGACTGGTGCGATGCGCTTTATCGGCCGTTGTTCGACGCGCCGTGGCTTTCCGCGATCGGCGAGGAGGCTCAATCATGAGTCGGCAGACACCTCTGGCCCTGGCTTTTCCCCTGCGGGGGAGCCAATTGATCGAGGCCAGTGCGGGCACTGGCAAGACCTTTACCATTTCAGCGTTATACCTGCGGCTGGTGTTGGGGCATGGCGGCCCGGCAACCGGGTTCGGGCGCGAACTGCTGCCTCCACAAATCCTGGTCGTGACTTTTACCGACGCCGCCACCAAGGAGCTGCGCGAACGTATCCGCACGCGCCTGGCCGAAGCGGCGCGCTTCTTTCGTGATGAGATTCCGGCCCCCGACTCCCTGATTGCCCAATTGCGCGACGAATTCGACGAAGCGCGATGGCCCGGTTGCGCCAATCGGCTGGACATTGCTGCGCAATGGATGGATGAGGCGGCGGTTTCGACCATCCATAGCTGGTGTCAGCGGATGTTGCGGGAACATGCCTTCGACAGTGGCAGCCTGTTTACCCAAACCCTGGAAACCGATCACAGCGAACTACTCGGCGAAGTGCTGCGCGATTATTGGCGGCTGTTCTGCTACTCGATGCAAGGTGAAGCGTTGAACTGGGTGCGCACCCATTGGGGAGGGCCCGCTGCCCTGTTGCCGCGGGTGCGGGGGCTGTTCTCCAGCGAGCGTGAGAGCGCTGACGGGCTTGAGCCTGCCGAGCTCATCCTGGCATCGCTTCAGGAGCGCAGTGCCGCGTTGCTCGACCTCAAGGCACCATGGCGGCAATGGGCGGTGGAGCTGCTGGAGATCTGCCAGCAAGGCGTTGCCAACAAGAGCGTCGACGGGCGCAAGATGCAGGCGCGCTACTTCGAGCCGTGGTTTCAGAAAATCTCCGCCTGGGTGGATGACGAGAGCCTCGAACTCCTGGATATCGGTACCGGGTTTACGCGGCTGACCCCCGAGGGCATGGCCGAGGCCTGGAAAGGCGAAGTACCCAGCCATCCCGGGCTGGAGGCCATGGCCAGTCTCAAGACCAGTCTGGAGGCCTTGCCCACTCCGGATGCAGCGGTGTTGCAGCATGCGGCCCAATGGGTAGGCGCGCGGTTTGAGGCAGAGAAACGTCGACGCGCGGAGATGGGCTTCGACGACATGCTGCTGAGGCTGGACGCGGCGTTGCTGGCCGACGGAGGAGAGCGCCTGGCGAGCCTGATACGCGAGCAGTTTCCGGTCGCGTTGATCGACGAGTTCCAGGACACCGACCCGGTTCAATACCGGATCTTCGAAAGCATCTATCGCATCGAAGACAACAACCCGGAGACGGGACTGTTCCTGATCGGTGACCCGAAACAGGCCATCTATGCCTTTCGTGGTGCCGATATCCATACCTATCTGCGTGCCCGTGAGGCGACCGCCGGCAGGTTGCATACCTTGGGAACCAACTTCCGTTCCAGCCACGCCATGGTGGGCGCGGTTAACCATATTTTCCAGAACGCCGAATCCCGCCCGAGCGGGCGAGGGGCTTTCCTGTTTCGCGAGGCGCCCAACAGGAACCCTGTGCCGTTTCTGCCCGTTGATGCCCAAGGCCGCAAGGAGGCCCTGCAAGTCGCGGGTCAGCCTCTCGCAGCGTTGAATATCTGGCTCCTGCCGTCGGACAAGCCGCTCTCAGGTGCGGTCTATCGACAGCAAATGGCGGCGGCCTGCGCCAGTGAAATCACCGCGCTGCTCAACGGCGGCCAGTCGGGGCGCGACGGCTTCATCGAGGAAGGAAAAGCCCTGCGTGGGCTGTTGCCGGCAGACATTGCGATCCTGGTGCGGGACGGTAAAGAAGCGCAGGCCGTGCGGGACGAGTTATCCGTGCGGGGCGTACGCAGTGTCTATCTGTCCGATAAGGATTCGGTCTTTGCCTCGCAGGAAGCACGGGACTTGCTGATCTGGCTCAAGGCCTGTGCCGAGCCGGATGTTGAGCGCCCATTGCGGGCCGCACTGGCAAGCATCACCTTGAATCTGCCGCTCACGGAACTGGAGCGGCTCAACCAGGACGAGTTGGCCTGGGAAGCGCGGGTCATGCAGTTCCGTGGCTACCGTACGGTCTGGCGCACCCAGGGGGTGCTGCCCATGTTGCGGCGCCTGCTGCATGATTTCGAGCTGCCCCAGGCCTTGATCATGCGCGATGACGGTGAGCGGGTGCTGACGAATCTGCTGCATCTCAGCGAGCTCCTGCAGCAGGCCGCCGGTGAACTGGACGGTGAACAGGCCCTGATCCGGCACCTGTCGGAGCACCTGGCCTTGTCCGGTCAGGCTGGAGAAGAACAGATCCTGCGCCTGGAAAGCGATGAGCAGTTGGTCAAGGTGGTGACGATCCACAAGTCCAAGGGGCTGGAGTATCCGTTGGTGTTCCTGCCGTTCATCTGTTCGACCAAGCCGGTGGATGGCAGCCGGTTGCCCCTGCACTACCACGATGAAGCCGGCAAGGCGCAGATCAGCCTCAAGCCTTCCGCCGAATTGGTCGCCAAGGCTGATGACGAACGTCTGGCCGAGGACCTGCGCCTGCTCTACGTGGCGCTTACCCGCGCTCAACATGCCTGTTGGCTGGGGGTTGCCGATCTCAAGCGGGGTAATAACAGCAGCTCGATCCTGCATCTGTCGGCGCTGGGCTATCTGCTGGGCGGCGGTGTGCCGCTGCCCGAGTCGGCGCAGTTGCGGCGCTGGCTGGAAGACCTGCAGCAAGGCAGTGCTGCGGTGAGTTACCAGGAGATGCCTCAGGCCACCGACGAACGCTATCGGCCTCCGCGCAACGAAGCCGTGCTGCTCGACCCCTTGAGACCGGTGCGCAAGGCCAGCGAAAACTGGTGGATCGCCTCCTATAGCGCCTTGCGCATCGGCGAGACCCTGAGTGAGGGCAGCGACACGGCGCCGGAAGATCCCCAGGCCCAGAAACTGTTCGACGATGAGCGGCTTGATCCTGATGCGCCCAGGGAAGTGGTCGCCATCGGAGGTGACATCCACCGTTTCCCTCGGGGGCCCAACCCCGGTACGTTCCTCCACGGCCTCCTGGAGTGGATCGCTGGAGAAGGGTTTGCCGTCGCTCCAACGGCCATCGAGGACGCCATTGCGCGGCGTTGCAACCGTCGAGGCTGGACAGGCTGGATCACGACGCTCAACGATTGGCTGCAGCACTTGATAGCAATGCCTATGCGCATCGGCAACGATCAGCCGCCGGTGGTGCTTGAACACCTGACCCGGTTCCAGGTGGAGATGGAGTTCTGGTTCGCCAGCCACAAGGTCGATGTGCTCAAGCTCGATGAGCTGGTTTGCCGACTCACCCATGGCGGTGTGGCCCGCGTCGCCGCCGAGCCGGTGCTGCTCAACGGTATGTTCAAGGGCTTCATCGATCTCACCTTCGAGCATGAAGGGCGATATTACGTGGCGGACTACAAATCCAATTGGCTGGGGAGCGATGACACGGCTTACACCCCGCAGGCCATGGAGCAATCGATCCTCGAAAATCGCTACGATCTGCAATATGTACTGTACCTGCTGGCGCTGCATCGTCAGCTCAAGGCGCGACTACCTGACTATGACTACGACCGACATGTCGGCGGTGCGCTGTACCTGTTCCTCCGTGGCACCCGTGCGGCCAGTCAAGGGGTCTATTTCACCAAGCCTGCGCGAGCACTGATCGAACAACTGGATCGACTTTTCCAAGGGGCGCCCGAGCCCAAGGCCGAGCCGGCCTGGGTACAGGGGGAATTGCTATGAGTCGGACCTTTGTCGATCTGCTGCCCACATCGTCGGATGACGAAAGCCTGGCCGAACTGGCGCCTTTGGACCGTGCGGACGATCTGCTGCTGTTGTTGACGCGCTGGGTCGAGCGCGGTTGGTTGCGCGCCCTGGACAAGGCCTTCGTCGCGTTCCTTCATGAGCTGGCGCCCGCCGACGATCCACTGGTGCTGCTCGCGGCGGCGCTGGCCAGTCATCAGCTGGGCCATGGGCATGTCTGTCTGGATCTGTTCGAAACGCTCAAGGAGCCGGATTTTGCCTTGTCGCTTCCCCCCGAGGGAGATTCGCAAACCGGTGTGATGCTGTTGCCATCGCAGATACTGCAGAACCTGGAGGGCGCCCATTGGTGCAAGACCCTGGCCTCCAGCCCCCTGGTAGCCCTGGCTGTAGATGAGCGTGAGGAAGCACGGCAACGCCCGTTGGTCCTCTCCGGTAAACGCCTTTATCTGCGGCGCTATTGGACCTATGAGCGGCGGATCGATGAGGCGTTGCGTCAACGGCTGGCCGAACAGGAGGTCGCCCCTGTCGACCTGGGAGAGCGCCTGAATGGACTGTTCGGGCCGGCCGCGGCCGCAGGTCCCATCGACTGGCAGAAACTGGCCTGTGCCCTGGCGACCCGGGGTGCCTTCAGCATCGTGACCGGCGGCCCGGGCACCGGCAAGACCACCACTGTCGTGCGCTTGCTGGCACTGCTCCAGGCCCCCGCCGTCGAAGCCGGAAAGCCGCTGCGGATCCGCCTGGCAGCGCCGACCGGCAAGGCGGCGGCGCGCCTGACCGAATCCATCAGCCAGCAGGTCCGGACCCTGGATGTCCCCGATGCCGTGCGCGAGCGGATTCCTTGCGACGTGACCACTGTCCATCGGTTGCTGGGCAGCCGGCCGGGGACCCGACATTTTCGGCACCATGGGGGGAATCGGTTGCCGCTGGACGTGTTGGTGATCGACGAGGCGTCCATGATCGACCTGGAGATGATGGCCAACCTGCTGGATGCGCTGCCGCCTCATGCGCGGTTGGTGCTGCTCGGGGATAAGGATCAGTTGGCTTCGGTGGAAGCCGGTGCGGTCCTGGCGGATTTGTGTCGGGATGCCGAGGAGGGCTGGTACAACGCCCGAACCCGCGCCTGGCTTGAGTCGGTCAGCGGCGAAGACCTGTCTGCCGCTGATTTGCAGCAAGACATCGATGGCACTCATCCATTGGCCCAGCAGGTGGTCATGCTCCGGCACTCCCGTCGCTTTGGCGAGGGCAGTGGTATCGGCCAACTGGCTCGATGGGTCAACCAACAGCAGCCCGAAAAGGCGCGCCAGTTGCTGGTGGGCAAGCGCCATGCCGATCTGTTTTCCCTGGCATTGAAGGGCGAGCATGATGGGGCGCTGGAGCGCTTGCTGCTTGAAGGCCAGGCAGAAGGCCCCCAGGGCTATCGGCATTACCTGAGCCTGCTGCGACAACGACGGCCGGCGGTGTCCCGTCCATTGGAAGATGCCTGCTGGATCGAGTGGGCCCGGGACGTCCTCTCTGCATTCGATGCTTTCCAATTGCTCTGTGCTGTGCGTAAAGGCCCGTGGGGCGTCGAAGGGTTGAACCAGAGAGTGACCGCGGCGCTGCTCAAGGCCCGTCTTATCGACAGCGATCACCAGTGGTACGAGGGGCGTCCGGTCTTGATGACTCGCAACGACTATGGTCTGGGTTTGATGAACGGCGATATCGGGATTGCCCTCAAATTGCCCGAGCGCGATGGGCCGGAGGCGGGCAGGCAGGTCCTGCGGGTGGCCTTCCCTCGCAACGACGGACAGGGCGGTGTGCGCTTCGTCCTGCCCAGCCGCTTGAATGATGTGGAAACCGTGTATGCCATGACCGTGCATAAATCCCAGGGCTCGGAGTTCAGTCATACGGCGCTGATTCTCCCGGATGCGCTGAATCCGGTATTGACCAAGGAGCTGGTGTACACGGCCATTACCCGGGCCAAGCAGTGGTTCAGCCTGATCGAGCCACGGCCGGGAATATTCGAGGAAGCGGTTCGGCGCAAGGTCAAGCGCCTGAGCGGGTTGATGCTGGATCTGGAGCCGCGCAGCTGAGTGAGCAGACGCTCAGGGCAAGGGATTTTAATGACGTCGTATTTTTGTCGGAAACCGCCGTAAGACGTTGTCTCGCTGGCTTTTTGGCACTGTGCTATCGTTCCGACGTTTATTGGATCGATCAAGAGAGTTGCCATGGGTGGGGCTGTTCAGCAAGCACTGCGCGCCAAGGACTGGAGGCATTATCTGCTTGCCGGTTTTTTGTGTTTGCTGTCGCCTGTCCTGATGGCTGAAAATCAGGAGCCCGTAAGTCACGCGCAGATGCGGGCCGAGGCGGTGACCCAAGTCGTATTGGGCATTCTCAGTTATGCCCGTTGGCCCATAGAACCTACCGAGCTGCAGCTTTGCATTGTCGGTCCGACTCAATACACCGACGATCTGGTCAAAGGCACCACCCAAGCCACTGGCCGAACGGTGAATGTGCGACGCTTGCTGGCGGATTACCCTGGCATCGCCGATGAATGCAACGCGGTCTATGTCGGCAGATTGACTGCCGATGAACACACCCAACTGTTTGCCTCCTTGATCGGCAAACCGGTATTGAGCATCAGCGAAGGCGGTGACCAATGCACCGTGGGCAGTCTGTTCTGTCTGCGGGTGGGCGATGAGCAGGTGGCGTTCGAGGTCAACCTCGATTCGGTCGCGCGCAGCGGCGTACGCATCCATCCGAGTGTCCTGCAGCTTTCACGTCGCAGGTCAGCAGCGCCATGAGCCTGCCAGCCCCGCGTATCCGTCCCACCCTGGGCTCGGTCATCGGCCGTGGCCATCTGATCGTTGCACTGGTGGCAGTGACCATGGCCAGTGTCTCCCTGACTTTGTTGGGAGTGCTTGCGTTACGGGTCTATGCCGATCACAACCTGCACTTGATCGCACGGTCTATCAACTACACGGTGGAGGCGGCCGTGGTGTTCGATGACTCGGTGGCTGCCACCGAAGCGCTGGCATTGATTGCCACCACCGAAGAGGTCGCCGACGCCCGGGTATTCAATGAGCATGGTCGTCTGTTGGCGCATTGGCAGCGACCGGAAACCGGTCTGTTGTCGGAACTGGAGATGCATATCGCCAAGGCCTTCCTGGAAAAACCCATCAGCGTGCCGATCCTTCATCAAGGGCAAGCCGTTGGCAGTGTCCATCTGGCGGGGCATGGCGGCAGTCTGTTGCGCTTTTTGCTCAGCGGCCTGGCGGGGATCATCGTGTGCACGGCGGTGAGTGCCTGGGTGGCGCTTTATCTGGCCAGGCGCCAGTTGCAGGCGATCACCGGTCCCTTGCGCAGCCTGGCGGACGTGGCCCACGCGGCACGCAGCGAGCGCGCCCTGGACCGACGGGTACCGCCGGCTGCCATCGCCGAACTGGATAACCTCGGCAACGACTTCAACGCGCTGCTCGCCGAACTCGAATCCTGGCAGACCCATCTGCAGAGCGAGAACGAAACCCTGGCCCATCAAGCCAGCCACGACAGCCTGACCGGACTGCCGAACCGGGCGTTTTTCGAGGGCCGGCTGATTCGAGCCTTGCGCAATGCCAGCAAGCTCGACGAGCAAGTGGCTGTGTTGTACCTGGACAGTGATCGGTTCAAGGGCATCAATGACAATTTCGGCCATGCTGCCGGTGATGCCGTACTGACAGCCGTGGCGACCCGGGTCCGTGCCCAGCTTCGTGAGGATGACCTGGTGGCGCGTCTTGGGGGGGACGAGTTCGCGGTGCTGCTTGCGCCGTTGCACAAGATCGAGGACGCCGAACGGATCGCTGAGAAGATCATCGCCAGTATGGAAATACCGATTCAATTGCCCGGTAATGCTTCGGTGCTGACTTCCCTCAGTGTCGGCATTGCGGTCTATCCCGATCATGGCGCCACTCCGGGCGCTTTGCTGCATGCCGCCGACGCTGCGATGTACCAGGCCAAGCGCCTTGCCCGAGGCGGCCAACATTCGACGGGGACGGAGTACCCCGTTGCTTAACTTCAACACCAGGAGCTGACGCGTGCGTTCATACCCTCAATCTGTCCTGCATCTATTCATTTCATTTCTGTTCATGGCCGTCCTGGCCCTGAGCGGCTGCCAGACGGCCCCGCCAAAAGGCCTGACGCCTGCGCAGATTGCCGTGCTCAAGGAGCAAGGATTCAAACTGACCGACGAGGGTTGGGCGTTCGGCCTGTCGGGCAAGGTGCTGTTTGGCAGCGACGTGGAAAGCCTGAATGAAGCCAGCACCGAGATCGTCGAGCGAATCGGCAAGGCGCTGCTGGGCGCTGGAATCGAACGGGTACGCGTCGATGGTCATACCGACGCATCGGGTTCCCAGGCTTATAACGATCAACTGTCGATACGTCGGGCCAATAGCGTGAGCAAGGTGCTGGTCGGCGTTGGCATGCGCGAAGAGAACGTTCAATCCCGCGGCCTGGGCAGTAGCAAACCGGTGGCCTCCAACGACACGGTCGAAGGCCGGACGGAGAACCGTCGCGTGGCCATCGTGGTCATTGCCGACTAATCGGCAAACACCATCTCCCGACTCTCACCCATCAGCAGCGCCTGATTCTGTTCGGTCACCTCCCTGATGTAATCCCACAACAACGTAATCCGTTTCAGCTTCCTCAAATCCTCCCGGCAGTACATCCAGAACTGCCGGGTGATGGTGATGTCCTCCGGCAGTACCGGCAGCAACCGTGGATCCTGGGCGGCGAGGAAGCACGGCAGAATCGCCAGGGAGCGCCCTTGCTGCGCCGCCACGAACTGCGCGATCACGCTGGTGCTGCGCAGGTGGGCGCTGGCGTCGGGCAGCACGTTTGCCAGGTAGAGCAGCTCCGAACTGAACGCCAGGTCGTCCACATAGCTGATGAACGAATGCTTGCTCAGATCTGACGGACGCTGGATGGGCGGGTGGTTGTCCAGGTAGGGCTGGGTGGCGTAGAGCTGCAGCCGGTAGTCACACAATTTGCAGCACACGTAGGGACCATGTTCGGGGCGCTCCAGGGCGATGACAATGTCGGCCTCGCGCTTGGAGAGGCTGATGAAGTGCGGCAGCGGCAGGATGTCCACCGAGATGGCGGGATAGGCGTCGACGAAGTGGCTCAATTGCGGCGTGATGAAGTAGCTGCCGAAGCCTTCCGTGCAGCCCATGCGCACGTGGCCGGACAGCGCGACGCCCGATCCGGATACCTGTTCACAGGCCATGTGCAGGGTGCTTTCGATCGATTCGGCATAACTCAGCAGGCGTTGGCCTTCGGCGGTCAGCACGAAGCCGTTGGTCCGGGATTTCTCGAACAGCAGCGTGCCCAACGAAGCTTCCAGCGAGCCGATGCGGCGCGACACCGTGGTGTAGTCGACGCCGAGGCGCTTGGCCGCGGTGCTGGCCTTGCGGGTGCGGGCCACTTCCAGGAAAAACTTGAGGTCGTCCCAGTTCAGCGAACCGAGGGAGGTGATGTTTTTTTGCATGATGGACCGGTTTTTATGTGCGTTCTTATTAGAAGTTTGCACATCTATACTCCAAAAATCGTCTCATCACCAAGGGTGTCTTTGCGCCTTGGTTTCTGCTGAATCAACGCTCTCTATAAGAACAATCCCGGAGGCCAGCATGAACGTTTCCCTCACGCCCAGTGACACCACCCTGCAGACCGTCAAGCTGTTGATAGACGGTGAGTGGGTTGAATCCCGTTCCAGCGAATGGCACGACATCGTCAACCCGGCCACCCAGCAAGTGCTGGCGAAGGTCCCGTTTGCCACCGCCTCGGAAGTCGATGCCGCCATCGCTGCTGCCCAACGTGCCTTCCAGACCTGGAAGCTGACGCCGATCGGTGCCCGGATGCGCATCATGCTCAAGCTCCAGGCGCTGATCCGCGAACATTCCAAGCGCATCGCCGCCGTGCTCAGCGCCGAGCAGGGCAAGACCCTCGCGGACGCCGAGGGCGATATTTTCCGTGGCCTGGAAGTGGTCGAGCACGCCTGCTCCATCGGCACCCTGCAGATGGGCGAGTTTGCCGAGAACGTTGCCGGTGGCGTCGACACCTATACGCTGCGCCAGCCGATCGGTGTCTGTGCGGGCATTACCCCGTTCAACTTCCCGGCGATGATTCCACTGTGGATGTTCCCCATGGCCATCGCCTGCGGCAACACCTTTGTCCTCAAGCCATCGGAGCAGGATCCGCTGTCAACCATGTTGCTGGTCGAGCTGGCGGTCGAAGCCGGTGTGCCGGCTGGGGTGCTCAACGTGGTGCATGGCGGCAAGGATGTGGTGGATGCGCTCTGCACCCACAAGGACATCAAAGCCGTTTCCTTTGTTGGCTCGACGGCGGTCGGCACCCATGTGTATGACCTGGCGGGGCGTCATGGCAAGCGCGTGCAGTCGATGATGGGCGCCAAGAACCACGCGGTGGTGCTGCCGGATGCCAACCGCGAACAAACCCTCAACGCTCTGGTGGGTGCCGGCTTCGGCGCGGCGGGCCAGCGTTGCATGGCGACCTCCGTGGTGGTGATGGTGGGCGCGGCCAGGCAATGGCTGCCGGAACTGAAAGCGCTGGCGCAGAAGCTCAAGGTCAATGCCGGGAGCGAGCCGGGCACCGACATCGGTCCGGTGATTTCCAAGCGGGCCAAGGCGCGGATCCTCGAATTGATCGAGAGTGGCGTGCAGCAGGGCGCGAAGCTGGAGCTCGATGGCCGGGGCGTCAGCGTGCCGGGCTTCGAACAGGGCAACTTCGTCGGGCCGACGCTGTTTTCCGGCGTGACCACCGACATGCGGATCTACACCGAAGAGATTTTCGGGCCGGTGCTGGTGGTGCTGGAAGTCGACACCCTCGACGAGGCGATTGCCCTGGTCAACGCCAACCCATTCGGCAATGGCACCGGCCTGTTCACCCAGAGTGGTGCGGCGGCGCGCAAGTTCCAGAGTGAAATCGACGTCGGCCAGGTGGGGATCAATATCCCGATTCCGGTGCCGGTGCCGTTCTTCAGCTTTACCGGTTCCCGAGGTTCGAAACTCGGTGACTTGGGGCCGTACGGCAAACAGGTGGTGCAGTTCTACACTCAGACCAAGACCGTTACCGCGCGCTGGTTCGATGATGACAGCGTCAATGACGGTGTGAACACCACCATCAATCTGCGCTAAGGAGTCGGACAATGAACATCGCATTCATCGGCCTGGGCAACATGGGCGCGCCCATGGCGCGCAACCTGCTCAAGGCCGGCCATTCGCTGAACCTGTTCGACCTGAACCAGACCGTGCTGGCCGAACTCGCGGCATTGGGCGGCACTGTCAGCGCCTCGCCCCGCGATGCTGCCCAAGGCGCGGCGCTGGTGATCACCATGCTGCCGGCCGCCGCCCATGTGCGCAGTGTGTGGCTGGGTGAGGACGGCGTGCTGGCCGGCATCGCCGCCGGCACGCCAGCGGTCGATTGCAGCACGATCGACCCGCAGACCGCCCGCGACGTTGCGGCCGCTGCCGCCAAACAAGGCGTGGCCATGGCCGATGCGCCGGTCTCGGGTGGCACCGGTGGTGCGGCGGCCGGCACGTTGACCTTCATGGTCGGTGCCACCGCCGAGTTGTTCGCCAGCTTGCAGCCGGTGTTGGCGCAGATGGGCCGTAACATCGTCCATTGCGGCGAAGTCGGCACCGGCCAGATCGCCAAGATTTGTAACAACCTGCTACTGGGAATTTCGATGGTGGGGGTCAGCGAGGCCATGGCCCTGGGCGACGCCCTGGGGATCGACACCCAGGTGCTGGCCGGCATCATCAACAGTTCCACGGGACGTTGCTGGAGTTCGGATACCTACAATCCATGGCCGGGCGTGATCGAAACGGCACCCGCCTCCCGTGGCTACACTGGTGGTTTCGGTGCCGACCTGATGCTCAAGGATCTGGGCCTGGCCACCGAAGCCGCAAGGCAGGTTCACCAACCTGTGGTGCTGGGCGCAGTGGCGCAGCAGTTGTATCAGGCGATGAGCCAGAGAGGCGAGGGCGGCAAGGATTTCTCAGCCATCGTTAACAGCTATCGTAAGCCTCAATAAGCGCGTGAGGCGCTGCATCGTGGCGGGGATGAATAACCCTCGCCACGATGCTGTTGCTTTAGTGAAGCTGTAATAAACCCGGTTTAATGTATAACGCGTCCCGCTTATTCCTGTGTTTCATATCCATGGAACTCCAGTGAATTAAGTCGGGTTTATTGTGTTTATGGAGTGTTGACAGAAATAAATCATTGCACAATACTCGGCGCTCAGGACGAGCGATACATATCAAGGAGCGATACCCATGCCTTCGCAGGATACATGCGTACTTACCTCTGCCGGCCTTAAAAAGTTGGCGTTGAATCAAGAGTGTCGAGACGCTTTCAGCAAAGACTCGCTGTTCTTCAGGTTATTCGAACGGGCCGCCCAGCGATATATAGTCTCGCCGAGTCTGGAAGGGCTCCCCGCCAAGCTGCAACTGCTCTGCAACAAGGGTTACCGGCTCGGTGTCGAATATGTTGGCGAAGAAAATCATGACCCGCGCGTCGTACAGTCTTTTGTCGATGAATATCTGACGTCCATCCAGACTTTCGCTAAAGCCAAATTAACTCCCCAGTTAGGTTTCGATTTAAGTGCGGTAGGCATGCTGATATCCCAGGAAACTGCTTATCGCAACGCTACCGCAATCTTGTCCGCCGCAGCGCAACATAATATTCCCGTGATGATCAGTATGGAGCACTCTTCGGCGGTCGATAAGATCCTGGAAGTGTATTCCCAACTGGCTCCCGATCATTCCAATGTCGGTCTTACCGTGCAGGTGCATTTGCATAGAACGGTGAATGATTTACCTGGCCTTATTGGTCATGGCCGTAAGATCAGGCTGGTCAAGGGCGTTTATAACGAAGCGCCCGAAGTCGCTCTTCCCCGGGGCACTGAACTGGATGAGCGCTATTTGAAACTGCTGGCCGAGATCCTCGACGCCGGGGTTCCGGTCAGTTGCGCAACGCAAGATCCAAACCTGATCAAGCGCCTCTTCGAAGAGGGTTTCCACTCCCGCATCGAAGAACTGGAAATGCTTCACGGCGTACAACCCGAGACGTTGCGCAAAGCCAAGGATGCAGGGTTGGCCTGTCGTATCGCGGCGGTCTACGGCGATAGCTGGTACCTGCATTTCCTGCATCGGCTGGCGGAGTCGCCTGTCAATGTCCTCGAGGCCCTGGCCGACTTCTACGACCCCTCTCGCATTGTCTTTGGCGCAGGTTATTAACGGAGCATTTCATGTTTATCGATCTCAGAAGCGATACGGTAACCAAGCCGACGGAAGGCATGCGCAAGGCGATCTATCAGGCTGAAGTGGGCGATGATTGCTTCGGTGAAGACCCGACGGTGCGAGCGCTGGAAGAATACTGTGCCCAATACTTCCAGAAGGAAGCGGCGCTGTTCACCTCTGGCGGCACGTTGAGCAACCAGTTGGCTATCAAGGCCATGACCAATCCGGGCGACGAGATCTTCCTGGACGCCTCCTACCACATCAACTTCTATGAATCCGCCTCGACGTCGGCGTTTTCCGGGGTCAATTTTTCGCTTTCAACCCATGACAACGGGTTGTTCACAGTCAGTGACCTGGAAAAACTCCACGCTTCCAAATGCCGTTGGAGCCAGAACTACGCCCTGCCGCGGGTGGTGGTGATCGAGAACACGCTCGGCTGCAAAGGCGGCGCCATCTTTCCTTTGCAGCAGATGAACGATGTCTTTGCCTATGCCCAGGATATCGGCGCCTATCGTTACCTGGATGGTGCACGCATTCTCCATGCGTCCATCGCATCGGGCATTGACGTGACGTCGTATACCGACAACGCCGATCTGTTGTCCATGTGCCTGTCCAAGGGGCTGGGCGCGCCGATCGGTTCGATCATGGTGGGTTCCGAAGAACTGATACAGCGAGCCAAGAAATACCGCAAATGGTTCGGCGGCGATTTGCATCAGGCCGGCATGATGGCGGCCGCCGGGCTTTATGCGATGCACAATCATGTCGAGCGCTTGGCCGAAGATCACGAGCACGCGGCGCTGTTGCATCAACTGCTCAACGACATCGACGAAGCGCCCGCTCGCTACAAGGGCACCAACATGGTGACCCTGGATATCGCTTCGCTGGGGATTACCCCGCTGCAGTTCGCGGGCTACCTGCGCAGGCAGGGCGTGGGAGGGCTGCCCTATAACGCCAGGGAAATGCGCTTCATGCCGCATATCAACATTACCCGCGACGATATCCACAAAGCCGCCGGGATTATCAAGGACGCTGTCCGTGCGCTCAGCCAGGCCGGGGAGACGATCAAGTGATCTACAAGAAAAATGTCGTCCTGATCGTCGATGCCTATTCGATCGGCAGCCTGATCGCGCCGGCCTTCATCTCCCGTGGATTCGACTGCGTGCACCTGCGTTCGACCGCCAACGTCAACGAGTTCTACAAACCCTGGTTTCGCCCCGCCGATTTTATCGAAGACATTCTTTACAGCTCGGATGCCGAGTTGCGCCAGGCCTTGTCCGACTATTCGGTCCAGTTCGTGCTGGCCGGTTGCGAGTTCGGGGTGGAGCTGGCCGCTCACCTGGCCGAATTGTTTGATGTGACGCGACGCAATGACCCACGCCACGCCATTCGCTGGCGCGACAAGTTTGAAATGCATGAGGCGCTGCAGCAGGCCGGCGTGCGGTCGATCAGGCATTTCAAGTCGGGGTCGTTGGCGGCCATTCAGGAGTGGATAAAAGAACACACGATCCTGCCCGTGGTGTTGAAGCCGATCAAAAGCGCCGGCTCCGACAATATCCATATCTGCACCTGTGAGAGCGAGGTCGAGCGGGCATTCGAGGCGATCAAGTCGAGCCGGAATCTTTTTCTCGAGAGCAACGAAGAAGTCCTGGTCCAGCAGTACCTGGATAACTCGGATTTCAAGTCGGAACTGTCGGCGAGCAAGTCCAGCGATGTGGATATCGAATATTGCGTCAACACCGTGAGTGTCGACGGCCAGCACTATGTCAGCGAAATCATCCGCGTCTATCGCACGCGGATTGGCGATTCGCCAGTGCACGACTACAACCAGTTGATGTGTCCGGTAGACAATGCCGATGTCTACGCACGCCTGTCGCGTTACATTTTTTCCGTGCTCGACGCGCTCGGTATCCGCCAAGGGGTCGGTCACAGCGAGCTGATGATTGTCGACGATGAGCCTGTACTGCTTGAAACCGCCGCACGTATGCCGGGCGGTATCGATCTGTCGGCTTATACCCGCGCCCTGGGGCACAACCAGTTGAGTCTGTGGATCGACTCGCTGGTCAACCCCCAGGCCTTTCTCGACTACCGTCAGCGGCCGAGAACCCGGCTCTACTTCCATTCGAGCTGCGTGTTTCTGATCGCTCGGCAGGCCGGCCAGATCCAGAGGGCGCCCGAGCTGGCGCGGTGGAAGGCGATCCCCGGGGTGCACAGCATCAAGATCCAGGATGAGGGCATGCTCAAGGAAACCATATCCCTGGAAAACTGCCCGGGCCACGTTTTCATCCTCGGTCAGGATCGCGCGGCCATTCAGAAAAGCATCGAGTTGCTGCGTGAGGATGAGCCCGATGTCTACAGGGCCATGCTGGCATGAACGACGTTTCGGGAGGGCTGGTGGTGCAGGACGGGGCCAAGGTCTATACGAGGCCTGTGATTCTGCTGCTGTCGGCGACATTTATCCTGACCGTTGCCCGAGCACTGGCGTTGCCTTATCTGGTGGTCTATTGCTCCCAGGTGTTCGGCCTGGGCGTGACGGACATCGGTCTGGTGGTAGGCGGTGCGTTGATCGTCAGTTCCCTGCTGGGGGTCTACGGCGGTTTCCTGGTGGACAGGTTTTCCAATTATCGCATCCTGCTCGGTGCGGCCACCTTGTTTGCCCTGGCGTTTGCCGTGGCCTATCAGGTTGCCAGCCTGGTGCCCTTCATCATCGCCATTGTGATGGTGAACCTGTCCTATGCCGTGATCGATATCGCCGTGAAGTCAGGCATCGGTTTCCTGGTGATTGCCGATAAAAGGGGAAGCGTATTTTCCATGAAGTACACGCTGACCAATGTCGGTTACGCCATCGGTCCGTTCCTGGGCGTGTTGTTCGCCAAGGTCAGCCCCGGCTTGCCCTTTGCAGTTTCGGCGATGATCGGCGTGGTGTTCGTGGGGCTGTACAGCGTGTTGGGCGAACGCCTTCCCCAGGGCGCAAGCGCGGAGCGTCCGAACAATGATTTCGCTCGTGTGCTGGTTCATCTGGGACGTAATTACCGGCTGGTCTGCTTTACGATCGGCGGCGTTCTCAGTGCGATCGTATTCGGACAGTTCACCGCCTATCTCTCGCAATACCTGATCGTGACCAGCGACCCGGAAAACACCTACCGGATCATCAATTACCTGGTCACCACCAACGCTTGCGTGGTGATCGGCCTGCAATACCTGATCGGCTCCAGGATCCATCAGAACAATCTGTTGCGCATGTTGCTGCTGGGCATGTTGTTCTTCATCACCGGGCTCCTGGGTTTCGCTTATGCCCAGGGCTGGATGGCCTGGGTGGTGGCCATGATCATTTTCACCGTGGGGGAAATCATCATCATCCCGGCGGAATATCTGTTCATTGACTACATCGCACCGGAAGACATGCGGGGCGTGTACTACGGCGCGCAGAACCTGTCCAACCTGGGGGCGGCGCTGGGGCCCGTACTGTGTGGGGCGGTGTTGTCGTGGTATGCGCCCCAGACCATGTTCTACGTCCTGTCGCTGTGTGTGGTCGCGGCCAGCTTGTTCTACTTCCTGGGCTCCAGGCGCGGGGGGGATTCATGATTCATTTCAACACGGCCGGTTCAGGGCTTATGTCCAGCGAGACGCTGGATCGGATGCAGCGTTACTTGCAGGAAGAGTTCGAGCTGGGCGCCTATGAAACCGAGCTGAACCATTCACCGGTACTGGACACCGAAGTCTATGAAAACATCGCCCTGTTGCTCGGCACCGAGGCGCGCTACATCGCGTTGTTCGATGGGGCGACAAAGGCCTGGGTGACCGCATTGGAGTCGCTGACCTGGACCGAGGGCGAACGGGTCCTGGTCACGCCTTACGAATATGCGGGCAACCTGATCGCATTGTCTACGTTGCAGCGCCTGCACGGGGTGGTGGTCGAGGTGATGCCGCTATCGGCCGATGGCAACCTGGACCTGCAATGGTTGGCCCGGAACATGAGCGCTGAGGTCAAGCTGGTTTCGATCGTCCATGTGCCCTCCTGCTGCGGCATCGTGAATGACGTGGTCGCAGTGGGTAACATTCTGCGCGATTACCCTTGCCTGTATTTTGTCGACGCCTGTCAGTCGGCGGGCATGCTCGCACTGGATGTGCGGGCCATTGGCTGCGACGTATTGACGGCGGCCGGCAGGAAGTTTCTCTGTGGTCCGAGAGGTACGGGATTCGCCTGTCTTTCCGAGCGCTTCCTGGCCTCTGCGCAGCCGCGTTTTACCGATCTGGGCCGGGCCGGTGTCGATGTATCCGGGGTGGTCCATCGGCGTCTCGACGATGCCCGTGGTTTCGAGTTTGCCGAACGCAACAACGCGGCAGTGGTGGGCTTGAACCAGGCGATCAAGGAACGCCTGTCGAGTGCCTGCGGTGAAGAGTCCGAGCTCTACCGAAGTCTTTTCCAGCGTCTGGCCCGGATGCCCGACGTCCACTTGATTGCGCCGGGTACGCATCATCAAGGAATCATCGCTTTTACTCATGCCCGCTGTGCGGCGACGGAAGTCGTCGGCTACCTGCGCGCCCGAGGAGTCAACTGTTGGCCGGGGTATGCCTCTCATACTCCTTACTTCATGTTGAAGCAGGGGCATGAGCGCTTCGTGCGAATCTCCATCAATGCTCGGAACAGTGTTCGCGAGGCTGATGAATTCATCGCTTTGCTGGAGCAGATATAACCGGCACGGGGCACGAAGCTTTAAGCAGGAATCGTGGTTTCCGCAGTGATTACGTTGAATCAAGAAAGGGAATTCTGATGAACGATATGACCAGGTTTAATCCTTCGCCTGAACTCAAGCAGCGCTTGCGCCCCCTGTACCACAAGGATAACTGGCACTGGCTGGTTGCCCTTGGCGCGGACTTGATGGTCATTGCCTCGGCTATCTTCCTGAGCCATCGCTATCACTTTCTGTATCCGCTGGCGCTATTGTTCATCGGCTCTCGACAGCGCGCTCTCGCATCGCTTTTGCACGAAGCGGCGCACATGACCCTGGCCCAGAGCAAAGTGCTCAACAAGTGGGTCGGCGAGTATTTACTGGCTTATCCGATCTTCCAGAATTACGAAGCGTACCGTCGCTCCCATGTCCAGATGCATCACCACCATCTGGGCGATCAGGACAAGGATCCCGATCATCGCTTCTACATCGAATCCGGCTTGTATGAAGCCCAGGATCGCCTGGATTTCCTGTCCCGGCATCTGTTCAGGAGCGTGACGCTGGTCAACACCTACAAGTACTTCCTCTACCTGGTGAAGAATCGTGCCGGTGACATCCTCGCCAACCCGCTACAGGGCGTGAAGCTTCTGGCGGTGCATGGGCTCATCCTGCTGCTGTTGAGCTATTTCGCCGGTCCATGGGGCTATGTCCTGTTCTGGCTGATTCCTTACTTCACGGCCTTCCAGGTGATCGGCTGGTTCTCCGAGATTTCCGAGCACTTCGGCATGTTCGGTGTGTACAAGGAGGAGGTGAAGCTGACGCGCAATCGCTTTCCGACCCTGCCCGAAAGATTGTTCATCGGCATGCATGGCGATAACTATCATCTGACCCACCATCTGTTTGCCGGTGTTCCGTTCTGGAACCTGAAGCAGGCACACCGGATCCTGATGGACGATGAGAGCTATGCCGCCGCGAACCGCGGCTGTGGAGGGATTTTCACGGCGAGGGGAGAGGCCCGGTCCAGCATCCATCAGATACTGGAGGCGTACCGAAGCGGCAAGATCAGCGCCATCAACGTTACGGTGTAGCGGCGGGTTGCGGCACTGCGCTGTGTTCGCATCGGGCGAGCACAGCGCATCGGCCGCAGGCGTATCGAACCGCGTCAGGCAAAGACGAAGTATTTGCGCACGGTTTCAACCACTTCCCAGGTGCCTTTCATCCCTGGCTCGATGACAAAGATGTCGCCGGCCCGCAGGTGGATGGGTTCCATGCCTTCCGGGGTGATGATGCAGTAGCCTTCCTGGAAGTGGCAGTATTCCCACTTCACATATTCCACGTACCATTTGCCCGGCGTGCAGATCCAGGTGCCCATGATCTTGTTGCCATCTTCGCTGGTGTAGGCGTTGAGGTTGACGGTGTGCGGGTCGCCTTCGAGCTTTTCCCATTTGCAGGCATCGAGTACGGGCAGCGGATGGGTATCGCGCAGGACGGTGATAGGTGCGGTCATGTGGACTCCGGGCATTGGACGTAAGCTGAAGAGGCACCCTATAGGCGTCTGCGTTCTTTCAGTTGTCTGTGCTCGACATCGAGCTACCCAGAAACGCAAATCAATGCTCGGACAGATGCACCGCGAGCGCCTTGGCGTAGGCCGGCAACGCCTCGAAATTGCGCGCCGCCAACAGCAGGGCCCGTTGTGCCCAGGTCTCGTGCAGCGGCACGCACCGATACGAGGGTTCGGCAGGGCGACGTTCGATGGCGGCCCGTGGCACGATGGCGATACCTGCGCCATGGGCCACCATGCGAATCACCCCATCGAAACCGTCGGCACGAATACGGATCCGCATGCGTAGCCCGATGTGCAGGGCCTGCTCTTCGAGGTACACCGCCAGGGCGTTGGCGGGGGGCAGGCCGACATAATCATGGCTGAGGGTCTCGCTGAAACTCACGACTCGGCCGTCGGCCAACGGGTGTTCGGACGGTAGGATCAATACCAAGGGATCGTTGCGAAAGGGCCGGGTCTGAAGATCATCGGTGTCGACTGCGTCGGATACGACACCCAGGTCTGCCGCACCCTGGCGCAAGGCATGGGTGATGCGCGAGCTGGGCAGTTCCTGCAGGTCGATGTCGAGATTGGGGTGGTCCTTGAGGAAAGTGGCCAGCAACTCGGGCAGGTACTCGCTCATGGCGCTGGTGTTGCACAGCAGCCGTACCCGGCCTTTGACGCCCCTGGCGTACTCGGCCAGATCCTGTTGCAAGTGCTCCGCATGTTGCAGCAACACCCGGGCATGCTGCGCCAGGGCCTTGCCGGCCGGTGTAGGCGTTACGCCACGGCGCCCGCGTTCGAGCAGTTCGGTGCCCAGGGACGCCTCCATGGCACGGACCCGCGCACTCGCCGCCGCCAGGGACAGATGGCTGCGGGCTGCACCGGCGGTGATGTTGCCGGTGTCGAGGATGTTCAGGTAGAGGCGCAGGTCGGTGAGGTCGAAGTGCATGGGGGAATCCTGTGCCGGGTTTTGTCGTGTCTGATGGATCGCCATCGCGAGCAGGCTCGCTCCCACAGGGTTTCGGGAGTACACAAATCTCGTGTTCACGCTGTTCACTGTGGGAGCGAGCCTGCTCGCGATGGCGTCACTAGCCCACAAAGTCTCCAGCCTCTTGCCGAACAAGAGGCTGCCTAAGTATATGGCAGATTTCAAAACAACCCGCCTGGGCCCAGGATAGCCCCATGAACACATTCATCGCTTTCTATCAGACCCTGGGCCCAGCGCTATCCCTGCTGGTCATCGCCACTTTCCTGCTGGCCGGTACGATCAAGGGTGTGATCGGCCTTGGCCTGCCGACCATTTCCATGGGTTTGCTCGGGCTGGCTATGGCTCCGGTGCAGGCTGCCGCATTGCTCATCATCCCGGCCACCTTGACCAATCTCTGGCAACTGGCCTTCGGCGGTCACCTGCACACCTTGATCCGGCGCTTGTGGCCGCTTCTGCTGGCGATTTTCATCGGCACTGGCCTTGGCACCTTGTGGATCGGCATGGCCGGCGGGCCTTGGATGGTACGGGCCTTGGGCGGCGCACTATTGGTGTATGCCCTGAGCGGGCTGGCGCTGCCGACGCTGCGGGTCGATGGGCGCGTTGAGTCGTGGCTCGCCCCGCTCTGCGGTCTGCTGACCGGCGTCATCACATCTGCCACGGGGGTGTTTGTCATTCCGGCGGTGCCTTACCTGCAAGCACTGGGCTTGAGCAAGGACGAACTGGTCCAGGCCTTGGGTCTGTCCTTCACGGTGTCGACGTTGGCCCTGGCGGCCGGCCTGTTGTGGCGCGGCGCCTTGGGCGGAGGGGAACTGGGCGCATCGCTGCTGGCCTTGGTACCGGCACTGCTGGGGATGTGGCTGGGGCAATGGCTGCGCCGGCGGATCAGCGCCGGACTGTTTCGGCGGGTGTTCTTTATCGGCCTTGGCGGACTCGGTGCCCACTTGCTGATCAGCGGCTAGACGACGGGCTCAGCATCTCGACGCGGCGGATCTCGAAGTCGCGCTCCAGGTAGTCCATGCGCTGTTCGAAGAACTGCTTCATGTGCGGCAGATTCGAATGCACGTCCAGGTGGGCCTGGGATTGCCAGATTTCATAAAAGATAAACAGCGTCGGGTCCTGCTGGTCCCGCAGCATGTGATATTCGATGCAGCCCGGTTCGGCGCGACTCGGCTCGACGTAGGCACGAAACAGTGTTTCGAAGGCTTCGGCTTTTTCCGGGCGGGTCTTGGCGTGGAGGATGAAACCGTGCAGTTCGCTCATCGCGAGTCTCCTGAAATGAAAGTGGATTGAATTCTAAGGCAACAATCGGCTGTTGATTCGTGCGTATGGATCAAATCAGTTTTGCCGCTGCAGCGCTTACTCCGCGCGAGGCTCATCGGTAGTCTGCCCCCCATCATTTTCAACCTTTCCATTCGGCGGCCCTTCGACGGTGCTCGTCGTGGAACCCGATGAGGCTCCCCATGAAAAAAGTCCTGCTGCTCAATGGTGGTAAACAGTTCGCTCATTCCGACGGCCGCTATAACGCGACCCTCCACGACACGGCCCTCAGCGTGCTGGATCGTGGTGGCCTGGACGTGAAAAGCACGTTCATTGACGGTGGCTACGACATCAAGGAAGAGGTCGCCAAGTTTCTCTGGGCCGATGTCGTCATCTATCAAATGCCGGGCTGGTGGATGGGCGCGCCGTGGACCGTGAAGAAGTACATCGACGAAGTGTTCACCGAAGGTCATGGCAGTCTCTACGCCAGCGACGGCCGTACCCGCTCCGACGCCTCGCAGAAGTACGGCAGCGGTGGCCTGATACAGGGCAAGCAATACATGTTGTCGCTGACCTGGAACGCCCCGCAGCAGGCCTTCGACGATCCGACCGACTTCTTCGAAGGCAAGGGTGTGGATGCGGTGTACTTCCCCTTCCACAAGGCCAACCAGTTCCTCGGCATGGCCGCCTTGCCGACCTTCCTGTGCGTGGACGTGATGAAGCGCCCGAACGTCGAGGGCGATGTGGCGCGGTATGAACAGCATTTGATCGAGGTGTTCGGCCTTTCGCGGTAATCCGGCTACTATCGGGACTTAGTTGACCGCGACGATGCACGTGGCGAGGGAGCTTGCTCCCGCTGGAGTGCGGAGCGCTCCCAGGATCTGTGGGGCTGCCGTGCGGCCCGGCGGGAGCAAGCTCCCTCGCCACATTGAGCGTGCATTCCATGAGAGGACATTTGTGAAAGCCAGATCCGACGAGTTGCAGATCTTCGTCTGCGTGATCGAGTGCGGGTCGATCTCCGCCGCCGCCGAGCAGGTCGGGCAGACGCCCTCGGCGGTCAGCCGCACGCTGTCCCGGCTGGAAGCCAAGCTCGACACCACGCTGATCAACCGCACCACCCGGCGCATGGATTTGACCGAGGAGGGGCGGTATTTCTTCGAACAGGCCAAAGGCATTCTCGACCAGCTGGAGGCGTTGGAGGAGCGCTTGTCCTCTCGCCAGCAAACGCCTTCGGGGCGGTTGCGGATCAATGCTGCGTCACCGTTCATGCTGCATGCCATCGTGCCGCACATCGACGAGTTCCGCAGGCTCTACCCGGACATCCAACTCGAGCTCAACAGTAACGACCTGATCATTGATCTGCTGGAGCAGAGCACGGACATCGCCATCCGCATCGGCGCGCTCACCGATTCGACGCTACATGCCCGCCCCCTGGGCTGCAGCCCGTTGCACATCCTGGCCAGCCCCGCCTATCTGAAACAGCACGGTACGCCTTCCACCGTCGCCGAACTGACTGGGCATGCATTGCTGGGGTTTGCCCAGAACGATGGCCTCAACCAATGGCCCTTGCGCCATCTTCACGGCGACCGCTGGCCCATCCAGGCGGCCATCAGCGCCTCCAGTGGCGAAACGGTGCGCCACCTGGCGCTGCAAGGGCAGGGCATCGCCTGTTTGTCGGATTTCATGACCCGTGACGACATCCGTGCCGGCCGATTGAAGGTGCTGCTGGCCGAAGCGAACAGCGGATATCGCCAGCCGATCAACGCCGTCTACTACCGCAACTCTCAACTGGCGCTGCGCATCCAGTGTTTTCTGGACTTCATCCAGGACAAGCTCGCCGAATACGCCTCGCGGGATTTGCAGGTTGATTCGTGACTTCAAGGCAAGAGTGATTTGGGCAATGTGGACTGTTTCGCCAAGGATCAGTCTTCGATACTCGTTCCATCACTGATCCTGCCAAGGAGTTATTCCATGAACGTATTCGTCACCGGCGCTGCCGGTTTCATCGGCGGTTCCATCGCCACCGGGCTGGTTCGGGCCGGGCATCAAGTCAATGGCCTGGTGCGCAGCGCCGAGCAAGCGAGCGAACTCACCGCCCTGGGTATCAACCCGCTGATCGGTACCCTGGAGGACAGCGCGCTGCTGACCACACAGGCCCGCGCCGCCGATGCGGTGATCAACGCCGCCAGCAGCGACCATCGTGGCGCGGTCGAAGCGCTGCTCGAGGGGCTCAGGGGCTCGAACAAGGTTCTGCTGCATACCAGCGGTTCGAGCATTGTCGGCGATGCTTCGGGTGGTCTTGCCAGTGCTGACATCTACCAGGAGAACAACCTGCCGGAGCCTACCGTCGACAAGGCTGCCCGCGTCGCGATCGATAACCTCGTCCTTGACGCAGCAAAGGATGGCGTGAACTCGGCGGTGATCTGCAACACCTTGATCTACGGCCACAGCCTGGGTGTCAAACGCGACAGCGTGCAACTGCCGCGCCTGCTCAAGCAGGCTCGTAAAAGCGGGGTGGTGCGGCATGTCGGGCCGGGGCGGAATATCTGGTCCAACGTGCACATCGAGGATGTAGTGGAGTTGTACCGGCTTGCCCTGACCCGCAACCGGCCCGGTACGTTCTACTTCGTCGAAAGCGGCGAGGCCTCGTTCCTCGACATGACCACGGCCATGGCCCGTGCACTGAACCTTGGCGAACCACAGGACTGGCCGCTGGCCGATGCCGAGGCCGAGTGGGGCTATGAAATGGCCAACTACGGCCTGGGCTCCAACAGCCGCGTGCGAGGCAGGCATGCCCGCGAACTGCTGGGTTGGACACCGACGCGGACGTCGGTGGTGGAGTGGATTCTCAACGAGATGGTGTAAGACGTAGCACTTCGCCCTGTGGGAGCGAGCTTGCTCGCGAAGGCGTCAGGCCAGGCAATCTTGAGTTGGCCGGTAGACCGCTATCGCGAGCAGGCTCGCTCCCACAGTTGCTCTGCGGTGACCAAACTATCCCGGTCCAGCACACTTCCCCTGTGGGAGCGAGCCTGCTCGCGAAGGCGCCGGGCCAGTCGATATTGAGTCCGCTGGTAGACCGCTATCGCGAGCAAGCTCGCTCCCACAGTTGCATCAGTCGTGATGCACGCCGGCGCGCTTGAGCATCTGCTTGCAGCGCTCCGAGAGGTGGAAGACCCGCAGGTGTTTGCCGGCCTTGCCGTAGCGTTCACGCAGGGTCTTCAGTGCGGCGATGGCCGAGTAGTCGACGAAGCGCAGGTGACGGCAGTCCAGGGTCACTTGGGTCGGATCATTCGCCGGGTCGAACTGGTTGAGAAACGGCGTGGTCGAGGCAAAGAACAGCGTGCCATGCAGGCGATAGAGTTTGCTCCCATCGGCCTCCAGATGGGTGTCGGCGTAGAGCTCCCGGGCCTGTTGCCAGGCGAAGTTGAGTGCCGCGACGATGATGCCGCACAGCACTGCCACGGCCAGGTCGGTGAACACGGTGATGACGGTCACCGCGATGATGACCAGCACATCATTCGCCGGTACCTTGTTGATCACCCGCAGCGAGGCCCAGGCGAAGGTCTGCTGCGACACCACGAACATCACGCCCACCAGCGCAGCGAGCGGGATGCGCTCGATCAGTGGCGACAGGAACAAGACGAACAGCAACACCATCACCCCGGCCACCGCACCGGACAAGCGACCGCGTCCGCCAGAGCTGAGGTTGATCACTGTCTGGCCGATCATCGCGCAACCGCCCATGCCGCCGAACAGGCCGGAGGCGATATTCGCCGCGCCGAGCGCCACGCACTCGCGGTCCGGATAACCGCGGCTTTCGGTGATTTCATCGGTCAGGTTCAGGGTCAGCAGGGTTTCCAGCAACCCAACCATTGCCATGATCACCGCATAGGGCAGCACGATCTGCAGGGTGTCCAGGTTCCAGGGAATATCCGGTAGGGCAAAGTCGGGTAAGCCACCGGCAATGTGCGCCATGTCGCCCAGGGTGCGGGTCGGCAGGCCGAGCAGGTAGACCGCCAGGCCGACCCCGAGAATCGCCACCAGGGCTGGGGGCACGCTACGGGTCAGGCGTGGCAGCAAGTAGACAATGGCCATGGTCAGCGCCACCAGGCCCGCCATCCAGTACAGCGGTGCGCCACTGAGCCAGGCTTCACCGTTCTTGAAATGCTCCAGCTGGGCCAGCGCAATGACAATCGCCAGGCCGTTGACGAAGCCGAGCATCACCGGGTGCGGCACCATGCGCACCAGCTTGCCCAGCCGCAACAGCCCGAAAGCCACCATGATCAACCCACCCAGCAACACGGTTGCCAGCAGGTACTGCACGCCGTGTTGCACCACCAGCGCGACGATCACCACCGCCATCGACCCCGCCGCGCCCGACACCATGCCAGGCCGGCCGCCAAACAGTGCGGTCAGGGTGCAGATGATGAAAGCGCCATACAGCCCCATCAGTGGGTTGAGGTGGGCCACCAGGGCGAAGGCGATGCATTCGGGGAGCAAGGCAAAAGAAGTGGTGAGGCCGGCGAGGACGTCGGCGCGAAGGCGTGCTGGTTTCATGGTTTACCTGACTGGGCGCCGGTTGAGGGGCCGGGGGACGTGGTGCAAAAAGCAGAAGGCGATAGTACGGAAATTTCCCTGTGGGAGCGAGCCTGCTCGCGATGGCGCCTGGTCAATCTGCATTGAGGTTGACTGACACATCGCTATCGCGAGCAGGCTCGCTCCCACAGGGGCCGGTGCCAAGCTATGAAAATTTGCTATGGGATTTTCATCGACGCTGGGTCGCAATGCCTGTCAGCGACACGTCTTGTTCGTACACGAAATTTATTTTCAAAGTATTTGAAGATCATGCCTCGAAATGATTTATGAGTTTCACAACTCATAGACGTGACCCTGTTCAAGGAGTACCGCATGGCACCTGCTTTCGGTTATTGGCTGTTGGTCTACGCGGCCATCGCCATCATTGCGCTGATCGTCCTGATCGCCCGCTACCGGCTCAATCCGTTCATCGTGATCACCTTGGTCTCCATCGGCCTTGCGCTGTTGGCAGGGATGCCGCCGTCGGGGGTGGTGGGGGCGTATGAGGCCGGTGTGGGCAAGACGCTGGGGCACATCGCGCTGGTGGTGGCCCTGGGTACGATGCTCGGCAAGATGATGGCCGAGTCCGGCGGTGCGGAGCGGATGGCGCAGACCCTGATCGAGCGCTTCGGCGAGCGCAACGCCCACTGGGCGATGGTGTGCATCGCCTTCCTGGTCGGCCTGCCATTGTTCTTCGAAGTCGGCTTTGTGCTGCTGGTGCCTATCGCGTTCACCGTCGCCCGGCGCGTGGGCGTGTCGATCCTGATGGTGGGGTTGCCGATGGTCGCCGGACTTTCGGTGGTCCACGCCCTGGTGCCGCCGCATCCGGCGGCGATGCTGGCGGTGCAGGCGTTCCAGGCCTCGGTGGGGCAGACCTTGCTATACGCGATCCTGATTGGCATCCCCACCGCCATCATCGCGGGCCCGCTGTATGCAAAATTCATCGTCCCGCGCATCCAACTACCGGCAGAGAACCCGTTGGAGCGACAGTTTCTCGACCGCGAACCCCGCGCCAGACTGCCGGGTTTCGGCATCACCCTGGGGACCATCCTGCTGCCGGTGATCCTGATGCTGATCGGTGGCTGGGCCAACCTGATCTCTACGCCGGGCAGCGGCTTCAACCAGTTCCTGCTGTTCATCGGCAACTCGGTGATTGCGCTGTTACTGGCCACCGTCCTCAGCTTCTGGACCCTCGGCCTGGCCCAGGGCTTCAACCGTGAGTCGATCCTCAAGTTCACCAACGAGTGCCTGGCACCCACTGCCAGCATTACGTTGCTGGTGGGGGCCGGGGGCGGTTTGAACCGGATCCTGGTGGACGCCGGGGTCACGCAACAGATCGTCGGACTGGCCCAGGAATTCCAATTGTCGCCACTGGTCATGGGCTGGCTGTTCGCCGCGTTGATGCGTGTCGCTACCGGCTCGGCCACGGTGGCGATGACGACCGCCTCGGGCATTGTCGCGCCTGTGGCGATCGGCCTGGGCTATCCCCATCCCGAGTTGCTGGTGCTGGCAACCGGGGCCGGGTCGGTTATCTTTTCCCACGTCAACGACGGCGGTTTCTGGCTGATCAAGGAATATTTCAACATGACTGTTGCCCAAACCTTCAAGACCTGGACCGTGCTGGAAACGCTGATCTCCCTGGTCGCCTTCGGCCTGACCCTTGGGCTCGCGCGTTTGCTCTGAGTGCCACGCAACCACACAGGAACCGTCATGGACATCCTCTACCAGATCCGCGCCCGTCAGGATTCCTTCAGCGCCGGCGAGGGAAGAATCGCCAGGCTGATGCTCGACGACGTAGGATTTGCCGCTTCCGCCAGCCTGGACGACCTGGCCCGGCGTGCGGACGTCAGCAGCGCCACGCTGTCGCGTTTCGCCCGGACCGTCGGTTGTCGCGACTTGCGGGATCTGCGCCTGCAACTGGCCCAGGCCAGCGGTGTCGGCAGCCGTTTTCTCGACCCCGCAGGCGCGCCCGAGCAATCGGCGTTTTATGGGCAGATTGTTGGCGATATCGAGTCCACCTTGCGTCAGCATCTGTCGGCATTCGAAGAGACACGATTCGCCGATGCCGTGCGGATGCTCGGCAAGGCACGCATGATCCATGCGTTCGGGCTCGGTGGCTGGTCGGCGTTGTGCAGTGAAGAGTTGCAGGTGCGGCTGGTACGTTTCGGCTATCCGATTGCCGTGTGCCGCGACCCGGTGATGATGCGCATCACCGCCACCTCGTTGAGCGAGGCGAATGTGGTCATCGCTTGCTCGCTCACCGGCATCACCCCGGAACTGCTCGGTGCCGTTGAACTGGCGCGAAGCTACGGCGCGGCGATCCTGGCAATCACCCGGGCCGATTCCCCGCTGGCCCGGCTGGCCGACGTCGTGCTGCCCCTGCAAGGCGCGGAGACCTCGTTCATCTACAAGCCCACGGCGGCACGCTACGGCATGCTGCTGGCTATCGATGTGCTTGCCACTGAGCTTGCGTTGGCCAACCCTGAAGATAATCAAGAGCGCCTGCGGCGAGTCAAGCTCGCCCTGGACGACTACCGCGGCGGCGACGATGACCTGCCGCTGGGAGACTGACATGCTGTACGACACCCTTATCCGCAATGCGCTGGTCATCGATGGCGGCGACACGCCCGGCTACACCGCCGATGTGGCGATTCGTGCCGGGCGCATCGAACGCATCGGCGACCTGGGTGCAGCCCGGGCGATGGCTGAGATCGACGCCGCTGGTCGCGTGCTGGCGCCGGGATTCATCGACGTGCACACCCACGACGACACCATGGTCATCCGCCAACCGCAAATGCTGCCCAAGCTCAGCCAGGGTGTGACCACGGTGATCGTCGGCAACTGCGGCATCAGTGCTTCACCGGTGCGCCTGCGGGGTGATCCGCCGGACCCGATGAACCTGCTCGGCAGCGCCCAGGCGTTCGTTTACCCACGCTTCAGCGATTATCGTGGCGCGGTGGAAGCAGCGGCTCCGGCAGTCAACGTCGCTGCGCTGGTGGGCCACACGGCGTTGCGCAGTAACCATATGGACGATTTGTTGCGCACGGCCAGCGTGGGAGAAATCGCCGCCATGCGTCAGCAATTGCGCGAAAGCCTGGAGGACGGTGCATTGGGTTTGTCCAGCGGCCTGGCCTATGCCAACGCGTTTTCAGCGTCTACCGATGAAGTCATGCAATTGACTGAAGAGTTGAAGGCCTATGACGCGGTCTACACCACTCACCTGCGCAGCGAATTCGAACCGGTGCTCGAGGCCATGGACGAGGCCTTCCAGATCGGACGCCATGCACAGAGCCCGGTGATTATTTCCCACCTCAAATGTGCCGGTGTCGGCAATTGGGGGCGTAGTCCGCAGGTGCTCGCAGCCCTGGAAAAAGCCGCCGGAGACCATCCGGTCGGCTGTGATTGCTACCCTTACGCGGCGAGCTCATCGACGCTGGATCTCAAGCAAGTGACCGATGCCCATCCCATCACCATCACGTGGTCGACGCCTCATCCAGCGATGGGCGGTCGCGACCTTGTCGACATTGCCCGCGAATGGGGTGTGTCATTGCTGGAAGCGGCGCGACGCTTGCAGCCCGCTGGCGCGGTGTACTACGGCATGGACGAAGCCGATGTCAGACGGATCCTCGCGCATCCGCTGTCGATGATCGGTTCCGACGGTTTGCCCGAAGACCCATTTCCCCATCCGCGCTTGTGGGGCGCTTTCCCACGGGTGTTGGGACATTTCAGTCGTGACGTCGGGCTTTTTCCGTTGCACACCGCCGTGCACAAAATGACGGGGCTTTCCGCGGCGCGCTTCGGCTTGAAAGAACGCGGTGAAATTCGTGAGGGGCATTGGGCGGATCTGGTGCTGTTCAATCCGCACACCATTCGCGATGTCGCAGATTTCATAGAGCCGCAACGGGCTGCCGACGGTATCGATGGAGTGTGGATCAACGGCGTTCTGAGCTACAGCGATGGGCAGGCGAACGGGCGCCGGGAAGGGCGGTTCCTGGCGAGAGCGGGACAGGCAGGTTCATGAATCAGGCGCAATGGCTCGCCAGGCCATTGCCTTCGTCGCCCACGGACCCACGCCATGCCCTGGGCAGCCAGGACATGGCGATGGTCGATCCGTTTGGAAGTCGGTCGGTGTTCATCGATGCGATCAGTACCTGAAGCGTTGCCGCGTAGCGGATGTTGCTGGATTGATTGACCCAGGGTTTGCCTCCCGCACGCTAGACAATCGCATATCGGCCCCGTGATTGGTTGTATTGGTTGAGTCTGAACAGCAGTTCCCGTCCGTGTTGTATGTTTGCCCGAGTGACGCGGATCTGCTGCTGTATTTCGGTACGGCGCACTGTTCGAGCGCTGGCGGTGCCCGTCGTATTGCTCATCCGGTCCAGGGTTCGATCCAGCAATCCCTTCGCGCCATGGGTATAAAACTCCTCCACCCCAAGCGTATCGAATGCTGCATCGATGGCCTTGGCGTCATGTTCCAGATGCTTATCGAGTTCAAGCAGTGCATTGTCCAAGCGCTGGATCTTTTGTCCCGGTATACCGTTGGAAGTCTTGGTTGCCTGGGTGGATGCTTCGAAGTTGGCGATCCATGCGCCGGGAATCCGAAGTACCTTGGTCAGGATGAAACTGGTCATCATCAATGACAGTTTCTTTTGTCCGGTCGTATTGCGCGGGTCCAGGTCCTTTATGGCTTTGCGGGACTTTGCATTCAGGTCGTAGAAGGCCGTCCTGCCCTCGTGCTCGATCTCCTCGGGGTCCAGTCGGCTGACTTGTGGATAAACCGAAGCGGGCAGGTGCCGTGTTGCATCTACTTTGCCGGCCAGGGTATCGATTCCCACCGCAATGCCGCTCATGGCTGCCCATGAGCCGACCAACCCGGCTGGCGCAGCCAGGGCGCCGGCACCCAGCGAGGCCAGGTTCTTGAAGGCGTTGTAGCCGTAGGCCTGGAAAACGCGCTTGGTGATGTCTTTCGTTCTCATGCTGTTGTACAGCTGGTAGTTCAAGGTGCTGACCCGGTTGTTTATCGCAGACAGGATATTAGGGTAAACCGCTATCTCCTGCTTGAGGTTGACGTCTTCTTTGTCGTGGCCATTCGGATCGGTGTAGCGCAATGGGTTGTTGCCCACCATGCAATACAGGTTCAGCCCGTCGATCGCCCCGGCCGGGTCGGGACTTATCCAGCGTTGCAGCCAGGGTGCGTAGTAACGCTGTCCGTAATAGTACAGGCCGCTGGCGTCGCGCTCCTTGCCGGAGTAGCGAAGGGTCCGGTAATCGGCTTCCACGGCTGAGCGGGAAGCCGCCCACGCGGTTCCACCGTATGGCAAATAGTTTTCCTGGCTGATCAGCCGGCCCTCGTCGTCGAGTTCCACGGTGCTGGACCCCAGGTGGTCGTCGAGGCTGTAGCGAAACGGGTTGGCCGCAATACCGGCCGGGCGTCCTTCGGTCCAGTGCAGATAGCGCACGCTGCAACGGCCGGCTTGCACGGTGATGACCTCCAGGCGCTCGTTGTGACGGCTATGCACTTCCAGGCCGGGCAGGTAGCGGACGTCCCGAGTGTGCGTCACCGTCGCGGCACGGGTGGTTTGTATCTTGCGTACCCTTAGCCCATTGCTGTCGTAGCAATAACGTTCGCTATCGTCGGGTCCGTCTTCACGGCGGACCCACGTTACCTTGGCGAGTTGATTGCGGGAATTCCACTCTAACTCCTGGCCCGGACCGAGCCCTTGCTGGTTGCCGTTGTCATCGAAAGCAACGGCCACGGCAGGAGCTGAGTCGCCAGTGTTCCAGGACAGGAGACGATTGCTCGTGGCGGACAGGTTGTAGCGCCGTGTGTAGTGGTTGCGGTCGCGGACATGGCGCAGTTCGATCAGGTTGCCGCCGGCGTCGTACTCGTAGTGCTCGGTAAACTTGAACAGTTGCCGGGCATCGAATGGCACTCGGCCGAATGCAGGAAGGCTGGGATTGCCGGTCTGCCCCGCTGCTTCACGGCCGGTCGCGGTGATCAATTGGTAGAGACTGTCGTAGTTGAACGTACTGATGGCGTCGACCCGCTGGTTGCTGCCGAATTGCACGGGTTGGGCCTTGTCCTCCATTTGCGTCAGGTTACCCACGGCGTCGTAGCGGTAGCGCAGGTCCTGCAAGGTGCTGCCGGACACTGAGGCAGTGAGCGAGATCAGTCGGCCATTGGCCGGGTCGTACACGGCACGGCTGATGACGCCATTGCCGGCCGTCTGGGATTCGACCTGGCCGGAGGCGTTGTAGACCAGATCACTCATGAGCGTCTTCTCAGGCCCGGTGCCTTTTATCTGCAGGCTCACGGACTTCAGTTGGCCGGCGATATCAAATGCGTAGCGCTGTTGGTGCCCGGTCGCATCCGACTGCTGGATGAGGGCGGCCAGTGCGTCGTAGCGCCAGTTCGTCGCGTAGCCATTTCCGGGCTCCAGCAGTCCATCACGGTCCCTCTCATCGGCTGGCCAATGAGAGGAAGCATCATCCACCAGGAAGCGCCTGACCTGGCCTAGCGGTTTGCCGCATAGCCCGTAGTCGCTGATGAACAGGCTGCCCGCGCCGTCGTCGTGGCGGGTCAGGGCACCACAGAGATTGTGTGCCGCTGCGGCTGGAGAACTGTCGCCGTAGCGCAGGCACTCGAGCCTGCGCTGTCCTTCCTGCGGCCCTTGTTCATGAATCTCGGTTGGCCTGAGCTGATCGTCATAGAGGGTGCGCCAGCGGTGCCCACGCTGGTCCCAGCAACGCAGGATCTGGCCGGCATCACCCGGCAGGTTCAGGCGCCAGCCAGCATCGACGCTGTCTACCCGCAGGGGCTTGCCGGAAAGGCTGTAGACGGTGGTCAGGTTGGCTTGCGGTGCATCGCTGGAAAAGCGCGGATCCCATTGTGCAACCAGGCGTCCGGCGACGTCGAAGGCCTGGCGGGTGATGCGCGCCTGGGCGAGTTCGTCTGTATGACGCCGGCAGTAGGCGACCTGTCGCACGGGCAGCCCTCGGTTGTCGACGGCATTGATCGTCGGTGTTTTTCGGTGCAGGCGCGGGTTCATGCCACATCTCCGGTGGTCGGGTCCTGTTCGGCCGTGATCTCTTCCAGGGTGTCGTTCTCGTCTTCGTCGAAGGTGTACCAGGGGTGGCGAGTATGTCGGCGCAGGAGGGCGACACCCCCACGGCTGGCAAGTCGCATGTGGGAGGGCCGGCCCAGCGGATCGTAGAACTGTTGGTCGCAATGACCGAACTGACGCAGGGACACGTCGTTGATATAGCGATGCCCGTCGGCGAAGTAGGGTCGGTAGAGGCGGATCGGCAAACCCAGGTTGTTGTATTCCACCCGCTCGCTGATGCGCCAGCGCCTCGCGGCGGTCTGTTCCAGTGGTCTTTCGCCACTGAGTGTCAACGCACCTTGGGTGTCGACGACGTAGGCCATGCCTGCCTCGACCTGTTGCTTGCTTTGCAGGGTGCGCTCGAAGCCGTCGAAGCAAGTCAGGCTGACGCGGATCTGTTGCTGCGGGTCGCCGGGATAACGGTCGGCCACCAGGACGGCGACATGCACCGGTTCACACACCGAGGCTGCTATTTCGTTTTTCAGCTTCAGGTCGTCGGCAACAGGAGCCGGTAGTTCCGCCAGTCGCGCCCGGGCTGATGCACAGATGTGCCCGCTGGGCAGCAGGTCACCGTTCAACACGCAGCGCGCCAGCCAGTCCGTGTCCGCCAACGCAGCGCTGGAGACCTGCCCCATCCAACTGAAGGGCGCGTAGTAGAGTGCGGTGGCCGCGTCCTGCAAGGCTTCTCTGCTGTGTTCGATCGCCCGCGTCGGGTCGCTGAAGCGCGGCCGTTGAAACTGCGCGAGCGGTTTGAAACCTGCGGCGCTGTTGTTCTCGCTGCCATAGAACGTGCTGGCCAACACTTGGCCAAAGGCATTGGCGAGACTTTCCTGGGTGTTGCCGTTGGGATCAGTCATACGCCACGGCAGAAGTGAGCGGTAGTCGTATTGCGTCCGGGTGACACAGCCGTCAGGCAGCTTGAGTGCCGTGATGAAGCAGTGATAGCGGTCGTAGCTGTACTCGGTCACGCCGTGGCTTTTGCTCGCCTGGAAGGTCTGGACCTTGTGGAAGCCCTCCAGTGGCGCGTAGGTCGCAAAGTTGCTTTTGATTGACCAGATATTTTTGTCTGGCGGGGTTCCGGGTAGAAACAGCTCCATGCGCTGGTAACCGCTTCTTTCCAGCAGCTTTCCTTTGGGGCGCTGGGCCTGCGGCAACAGATGGAAGGCGCGCAGAGCGATCTCGTCCAGCTCGGCGGTTTCCAGGTGATCGCTCAGCGCCTCGAAATGAGCGGTGCCGTCTGGCAGGGCCTCTGCGTTGGTGGCGTGTCGGTAGCGTTGGATAGACAGGCCGGTCAGGACACTCCCGGACATCCAGTTCGGTTCCCGTATGAGTTCGCTGAGCTTTTCATAGGTCATGTCCCGTGTGCTCATTCCATCGGCCGCGGGAGCCTTTGCCTTCCTCAAGGCATGGCTGCGTCGGCGATAAGGCAGACCGAGGCGCCAGGCCTGGGGAGCCGTCAGGTGGATGTATTCGGCGCGGGTCTCGGTCAGGTGATGAAACTGTTGCGCCGGATCATGCGCATCGCGCCACCATCGCTGCTGATCGGGGTCGCTGAACGGCGGAGGATCGCCGGCGGTTTTACGTCGGGCGTAATGGACGTCCAGGCTGTGGGTCAATCCGCCGTAAGCGTCGTACTGCAGGTTGATGGTGTGCTGGCATTGCGGGTCGTCGGTCTGGCCTTCGTACTGGTAACGGATGCTCTCCAGCAACAGCGGCAGCATTCGCGCGTGGCGCCGTTTGCCCTCGGGCGCATGGAGCAACCGTACCCCGTAGCGGTTCTCCTCCACCGAATACAACGTCGTGCGGTTCAGGTGCGCATCGATGCCGAAGACCTCGCTCCGCACCAGTCGGCCACCCAGGGCCCGGGACATCTCCACAACGGTTGCAGCGGTGGGCGAGTCCACGAGAGTGTCGCTGCCGGTGTCCGGCTGATGTTCGCAGAGCACTGTGCGGCCCAGCGCGACGGCCAACGGGTCTGCCTGGCTATACGAGGTCCGGGGCAGGTCCGGGGTTTGCCCGGTGTGGAACCAACTCATTTTCAGGCAGGGCGCAGTGAAGCCTTGCGAGTCTGTGCCGTCGCGAGGGGTTTCATGGTCGGTTTGCAGCAACAGGCCGAAGCCACGGAACTCCCGTTCCTGGCTGTCGTAGTAGCCCTGGCGATAAACATATTGGCGGAACAATCGATTGCCGGTTATTTCGTCCACCTGAGTGTGGTTCGAGACCAAGTGCAAAACGTGAGGCACATGACAAGTGAGGGGCAGGCCGGCTTCGATTCTTTCGGCTTTTTCATCCAGCCATTCCTGCGCCGAGCTGCGGTAGCGGATGCGGTTGGCTGCGCCAGTGTTGTTGTTCGTGCCCGTGAGCAGATAGGGTTTTGCGCTGACGAAATCGTAACGCCAGTGTTGAGGCCCACTGTGTGGAGTGCTCAGGATCAGGCTGGCGCAGCCGAGTCCTTGCAGGTCGGCGATGCTGACCTGACATAAGTGGTCGTAGCGCATGTCTCCGGGCCAGGGCAGGGCGATGGGCGGGCAAAAGCCGTTTCCGCCACGGTTCATGAAGATCAGTGCCTGGTGTGCTTGCAGATAGATCAGGTCGGTGGCGCCGGAGCCGTCGAGGTCCGCCAGACGGATCCGCGAGGCATCGAAACGGTCGTACGGCAGGTCCGGCGAACCCAGCACGATGCCTTGGCCGAAGCGTCCACGGCCCAGGTTTGGCCAGCATTTCACTTCGTTGTGGCGGATGCGCACCAAGTGCTGCTGACCGCTGCCCAGGACATCGCTGAACGCCACCAACTCGCAGGGGGACGCGCTGATGATCGGGAGGGCGTCGTCTTCGACGTCGCGGGCCACTTCACGGGCGGTGGCAAAACCGTTCTCCCGCCGGTTGGCGTACAGTCGCACGCTACGAGGGCCGATCAACGCCAGGTCGCAGAGGCTTGCCCCCATCAAGTCGGCCAGTTGCCCTTGCGGGTTGAAAAACTCGGGAGGGAATGCCTTCAACGTGGCGAAATCCGTCCAGTTCCGATCCGGTCCCAGGGAGAAGAAACCGCTCACCCCGGGTTGGGCGACGACCCAGTCCAGTCGACCATCGCCCGTAAGGTCCATGAGTGATTGCTGCACGGGTTTGGCCGGGTCAGTCATGGGCAGTCGCGGCAACGCTCGCCATTGGCCGTAGGTGATGTCATCGCTGTCAGTCTTGGCTCGCATGGGCTCGCGGTAGTACCAGCAGGCCTCGTCCCGATAGAGCAGGCCGGGGACGCCTTCACCGTACAGATCCACCCATTGATAAGCCGGGGCTTCGTCGAGCCCCGGCATGTTTTGCCACTGCTGCCAGGCAGAGGGATCCTGCGGGAGGGTGAACGCGCTGTAGCTGAACTCAACCGGCGGATGGTTATCAGCGGTTTGCGACTCGCCGAATCCCTGGTCATGGGCACTGGTCAACTGGTGATAACCCAGGGGCGTCTGGCGGTAGTCGAGCAGCAAGCGGCGCACCAGTACCGGATCCGGGCCCCATTCATCCGTAAAACGGTGAAACATCAGCACCTGGCGACATAGGCGTTCGGTGCGGAGTTCGAAGCCGTAGGCAAAGCTGGAAAATCCGTCGCCACGGGCCAGCCATTGCCCGCCTTCATAGCGCGGCATGTGTTCGTACCCGGTGCTTCGCTCGCCATAGTCGAACACCAGTTCGAAGTGCCATTGCACAGCCTCCAGCCGGCTGGGGTGCCATAGGTAAAGGTCTGCATCGGCCTGGACGTTGCCGTAGCTCACTCGACTCAGGTAACGCTGGGCGTTGGTATCGGTTTTGTAGTGGTAAAGGATGTGCTCGCCGTGGGCGTTCAGGCTTTCTTCCAGCAGCCATTCGCCGACACGGTCCGCATCCCGTGGATCGACTCGACGCGCCGGGAGAGTTTTTCCGAAGACATGCAGGCTGCCATCGGCGCCGTGTACGAGCCAGAAGCCGGCTTTGTCACCCACCGACGACCAATGTTCGATCCGGTCGAAGCGGCTTTCGATTCTCGGGAAGTGGCGGCTTACCGCGTAACGCTTGCCCAGCTCCAGATGGTTGTAGCGGTGGATGTGCGTCGCGCGGACGACTCCCTCGGCATCTCGTTCGGGCAACCATTCCACAGCCCCGGGGCCGATGATCTCGTCGTCCTCGGTGTAGGCCGGGACGCCATGGCGGGTGCTTCGCGCGACGCTGGGCAATGACAGTGCCCAGCCGATGCCGAACACACCGTTACCGGCCGAACTGGCGTAGCTCAGGGACAACGGCGGGGCAAAGCCTCGGCCCGGCGAAATCGGCAGGGCAATCTCGTAGGTCGCCCTGCCATGGACGCCGACAGCGCCCACACCCTTGCCGATGCTCTGGATGGCACCGCCGCCCTTGGGCAGTGATGGTGTGGATACCGGCAGAGCGTTCTGTTCACTCATGGGCACCTCCTCCTACCCGCGCCGTGTAGCTCACATGCACGATGACGTCGGTCAGCGACTCAAGCAGATTCTTTTGTTTTTCGGGGTTTGGAAACGTCAACTGCCATTTGGAAACTGCGCCGGTGTATTCAAAGGGCAGGTAGCGTTCATCGTTGAAATTCAAGGTGAACAGACCGTTGTCATCGACACCCGTCGAAAGGGCGATCTGTTGGTTGGCGCGTCGGCTCTCCATGATGTCTGCATGCTTGCCAGGGGACATGGACACGCTGCTTGCGGTTTGAGTCAGCGTGGCTCGGATGTTTTCATAAGGGCCGACAACCGCCGGCAGGGAGACGCTGATGGTCTTGATGCGTCGCAGGTAATGTTGCTGGTCCTTGTAGTCGTCTTCGAACAATTCCCGGGTCAATTCGAATTCGCACTGGCCTTTCTTCAAGGCCGCATGAACTTGCGCCCAATCCTGGTTGATAGGACTGTTCGGAGCCTGCTCCTTCAGTTGTCGCAACGACACCGTTTTGCGGATTTCCAGCTCTCGCGCGTGACGTCGCAGGTAGTGAGCCTGCATGTTCAACAGGCTCAGCTTCAACTGCTCGCCCGCGCCAAGCCCCCGATAGGTGGTATTCCAGGCCCCGGGTTGGACGAAGCGTGTGTTGAAATCCGCTAGCTCATATTGCCAGCACGCTTCAGCCGCCAGGCACAGCGCCGATGTTGCGTCGTAGGCTTGACGGTAGAATGTGGCGAACTGGCTGTTCAGCCATTGGTAGAGCTGCGTCTTGCTGAAGCGTTTGCTGAGGAAATCGTAGTTGGCCTTGGCTTGGCTCAGACTCGATTCAGACAGGCGCAGTTGCAAGCGCGTGGCGGTTTCCTGTTCGGCGGAAGAGGCCAGTTGGGCGTCAATCTGGGCCAGCTCGAGCCGCGCCTGATCGCTGGCCAGGGCCCAGTCCTCCCGGCGACGGGTGAATTGTGCCGTGCGGTCGAGGTTCTGGGCGGCGGTGCGATTTTGGATAGCGTTGCCTTGGGCGATGGCAGTGGCCGCGTGCAGCGCACCTTCCCAACGACTACCGCCGACGCTGAAACCAAAAATGTTCGGCGCCAGCATCAGTCCGCCCGCCACAACCTGTGATTTCGAGGCATCGAATTCCGAGGAGCCGCTGCTCAAATACAACTTACCGGCCTCGGTCTCGATTTCACTGAGGCCGTTCTCCAGCAGTTGTTGATAGTGGCGGAGCCGGCCCTGGACGATCGCCCGACTGGCCAGCAGCGCCTGGCGGTTATGCCGGTCGATATTCTGCGCCTGGCGTTGCAGGTCGACAGACAGTTTCGCCAGGTCCCAGGCCTGCTGTTGCTGGCGTTCCTGCAACTGGGCCTGTTCTTTGCGTTCGATCAGCGATAGCAGGACGGCGCCGAACTGGCTGAGACTTTCCGCCGCCGCCTGGGCCTGGTTGTGCATGGCGGTGAAGCGATAGTGCGGGATGTTGGCGCTCGGCAGGCTTGGGGCTGCGTTGTCCGTAATGTTCAGGCTGCTGGCGCCGATCAACGCGCGCGAGTCCAGAGGGGCGGCAAAGACCGGTAAATGCAGCGGCTTGCCGGTGATATCGAGGTTGTGCCGCAAGTTGTACAGGCGGCTTTCGGCCAGGTCCCAGCACTCGAGCAGTTGCGGATTGAACGGTAAATGCAGATGCGGACTGTCGATAGCCGGGAGGGTTGATCGCGAGCTGCCTTCGCGGATGAACAGTGCACGATTATCGGTCAGGCGGGTCACTGAGTATTCAAAGGTACGCAGACCGTCATCGGGGGTATCGGCCAACGTCTGCAGACTGACGGCCGTCCAGGGGGCGGCCAGTCGAACGACCGGACGCGGGCCCAGCAGGTCGAGCACCCGTACGTACCAGAGCTTTGCCTCGCTGAGGCCGTCAGGCGTCATTGTGCGGTACGCGGCGTCGCCTCGGTTGATCAGGATGTCCAGGTACAGGAAGTACAGCGCTTTGCAGAAGTGCACGGGATGACTGAGGGCAATCTGGTGCGGATCATGGGGCGCCCGATTGGCGTATGACGGCACGCTGTTATCGACCAGGGGCGCGCTCCTCCAGCATTCCTCCCTGCTGCGACCCGGATCGAAGGTGTAGCGCAGCCAGCGTTCGGCTTCCTCGTACTGATGCTCGACATTCAAGCGATGGGCGATCAGCCATGGCACATGGAGGAACAGTTCGGTGAAGTAACGGCCATAGGCACCATGAAAATCCATTACGTTGACCGAGTCGCCGGGTATCGGGGGTTCCGGCAGGTGTTGTGTGGCTCCGTCGAACAGTTCATCCAGGCTGTTCTCGCTGCGACGGATCAGTTCGGCGGCGAATACGGTGTTCAAGCGGATCGGTGGGCGCGGTTGGTTTTTGGCGTCGCTGTTCTTGATCGCGGAGTGGGCGAAGTCGATGTACTGGGTGGTTCCCAGGCCGGGTGTCGTGACGTGGGTAATGGTCGGAGGTTGCCGGCGCCTCTCAGGGCGTTTCAGCCTGAAAGCCTTGAGAACGGAATAGATCTTCGTTGCCGGTTCGACGGGATGGACGAATGCCACACCCAAAAAGAAGGTGGCGTCGTCGTTGCCGAGATCAGGACAAGGCCACGTGAACTCAAAGGACTCCGCCAGATGTTCCGAGGGGACGGACTCTGCCATGACGATCAGGTCTTCGTAGGTCAGCGGCTGGCTTCCTGACACGGGCGGTTGCCGGAAGACGACATATTGCTTGTCTAACGGTTCGTCACGGAAAACGGTGACCCCATTGACTTCAAGCGACTCGGAACCCTCAGCTTTCAGAGTTATTTTTTCTGTTCCCGAGTTATGAGAGCTGTCGTTGGTTTGCCGACCCACCTTGATCAGGTGTCTAACGGCTTCTGTGGAAATGAATTTCCCTTCAAGACTGGTATCCAGGGATAGCTTGATACCGGGCGAGTGTTCAATGTCTCGAAGCGCATCGGCCGTGTCTGTGAAGAAAACGTTGACGCTTTTGTCGAAATTGAACGGGGCTTTTTGGAAACGAAGGGATGACCCTCCATGAAGCTTCATGTAAGGGGTTTGCGGCAGGCTCTGGGCAGGAAATACCAAAAAGCTGTTCACGTGAGGAGATTTACTGGGGGCGTTAGATATTCTTAGCCGCATTGAATTGCGCGATATAAAACCATTGCCCCCGGCTCCCAGGCCGGTAAGGTTGATGGTTGCAGTCATGCGCAGTGTGAACGTGGGCCCGTTCTTGACGTCGGTGATGCGGATCCTATCGCGATAGGCGCCTTCGAAATCCGACATGGTAGGCGCCATGTCGCTGGGGAGGCCGGTTTCTATAAGCTCGACATCTGTGGAAGGTATTGATTGGATACGCTGTGCGGCAGCGTCCAGGAATGTTTTTCCGGGGGCACGGGTGTCTGAGCTACCCGGCGCAGGGGTGAGGTTCTTATCGATGCAAGTCGTCTTGATGAAAGCCAGGTGGTTGCCAGTCCTGATGGCCGAGTCTGTCTTGGGCTCATACACACACAAGGCGAGAAACAGTGCGTCGCGCTGATGCACGGCCACTGTGCTGATCAATGCCTTGATCGCTCCGACGTCCTTTCCGCCAAGCGTCTTGTTCTCGCAATAACCTTGCAACCCCACCCGCGGCGTGCTCCAACTGCCGTCCTGTTTCTTGAAGCAGTAGCTCAAGCGCAAGAGCGGGTGACTTTGGCCCGCTGGAGGGGTGCTGACATCCAAAGGGGCGTGGCTTGAGGCCGAGGGATCCTGATGGATGCATTCTGCCCAGGTCACGAACAGGCGATTGTTGAACCAGACCGGCCGCACCGAGTGTTCGGCCGCATGCTCAGGAATGGGCACATCGGCTTTTTCCCAGTCCGACCAGGCGTATGGATCCGGCTGGTCTCGTTTGGGCGCGGTGGCCGGTGGTTGTGGCGGCGTGCCATCGAACGGGCGCTGGGCCATGTCCAGCGAACGCCAGAAGTAGCTGTTTTCGGTGCGGGACTTGGCAATGAAATAGTAGGTGCTGTTGGCGAAATCCTCGCCATCGATGTAGCCGTTGAGGATATTCAGGTTGGCGACTTCTTCGAATCGCACCAGGTAGGCCATGATCGCCGATTGAACGGTGCCGGGTTGAATCTGGTTCTGACTGAGGGCATTTTCCAATTGCTCGAAATTGGCGCTTTTATTGGCTCTCAGGGCGGGGTCGAGATAAGTCGCAGGGAAGTAAAGCAGCTTCTGATGAGTGGCCCAGATAGGGTACTGATGCATTTCATCGCGCCATGTCTGCCTGAGCTCGGCGCTGATACTGGTCGGTTGGTAGCCGGGCTCCAGGTTCATCAGGATGCGGTTGATGTACTGCTGCAGGCTGGCAATGGCACACGCTACGGGGGTGGTGGGCACGTCCTGACTGACCAGCACATCAAGCAACCAGTATTCGTAGAGGTCCTCGGCGGTCCTGAGCTTCAGGTTCTGGATCATGGAGTCGTTGGGCGCGATCTTGTTCAGGTACAGCGCCAGCAACGCATCGCGCAGGCTTTCGTCCAGCTGCTTTTTAATCGCAACGGTCATATTCAATCCTTGAATGTTGAAGAAGGGCGGGTCAGTGACAGGCTGCGATCAGCGCCTCGCCGACGGTGCGCCAGTCCGCGGTTTCGCTGTCGGCGTTCAGTGCGGCGGCCTTGAGCAGGAGGCTTGCCGACAGCCCGGTCTGCTGGCAGCAGGCCTGGCAGCGCATGACCCAGTCCACAGTTTCCATTGACCTGGCGCGGCGCTCTGGCAGTTGTGTGGTCAGGCGGCTCACTTCGGTACTGTCCCAATTCAGCAGGTTGGCCAACAGGCGGTCGGCGTCTGCTTCCGGATCCTGCTGGTTGGCAAGCTGCAGGTAATGCAGCAGCGGTGCTTCCGACTGCGATAGATGGCGAGCGCAATGACTGAAGCGTTCGAGCAGGTACAGCGTGTGAGGCGTCAGCGTTCCCTGGTTGTCTGAAGCCAGCCACGTCGGGGTGCTGATCAATCGTTGGAGTGTGTCGCTGCTCAAGTGCAGTTCCTGGCATGCTTGAGCTGCGCGCAACAGCGAGGCCAGGGACGGGGGCATTTTTCCCGGCGACGCCTTGATGGCATCGACAATCGACGCAGCAGTGGTGCCGGCCATTTGCAGCGCGCAAGGGACGTATTCGGCGGACAAGTCAACGAGGTCGTGCAGCAGCATTTCCACCAAGCGCTGCTGATCACCAGGTTTGGCAGCCTCCGCCAGCAGGACCGCCAGGCGCTTTTCCAGGTGTTGATTCAGCGGCAGGTCATCTTCGGCTGTGTCGAAGAGGCGGCACCACTGCATCACGTCACGGTTGTTCTGCTTGAGCCAGTCGACAGCCCAGTCCAGATCCATCAGACCGTCGAGAATGTCGGGGGACGTCAACGGCGTGGCGTTCAGTTCCCCGGTCACCAAGGTTTCGCAGAAGCGCTTTGTGCCCATTACCCGGGCCAGCATCGTGCACTCAAGGGGGGATAAGCCGAACATCCGCGCGATGCGGGCCTGGCGATAGAGCGAAGAGACAGTGGGCAGATTGTATCCTAACGAATAGCCATGCTTCTTGATCTGCCTTGCCAGCAACAGCAGCGAATCCTCGGTAATGGCCAGCCCAAGGCCGGCGCCGAGGTAGCTGAACGTCTTGGGGTCCGTTAGGTCCAGGTGTTTTGTCTGAGGTTGGTCGAGCAATTGGGTTCGATTGAACACCCGGTCGTACAATGGAACTTGCTGACCGCAAGCGGAAATTGGCAGTTCGTACAGCAGCGAAGCGAACTCTTCCGGGGCGATGCCATGGCGCCGGTTCAGATAGCGATAGACGCCCAGCGTGCGCAGGGTATTGGCATTGAGTGTCATCGTGTCGTTGTCTTCCGAACGCAAGGCGTTGACGAGCAGCGTGTCCAGTTCTGTCACTGGAATACCGGTCCAACGGTGCAGCCGGATCATTCGCTGCATGCGGGCGAAACGTTCACGGGACGTACCGCCAAGGGTATTTGCAGGCTGGACAATCGCCAAGGCCGGTGTCGTCTCGGGGCCGTTGATATAACCGGCCCCATAATTGGAAAGAGTGGAAGATGGGCTGTTGTTCGAGCTGCGTGGGCGGTGACTGCCTTGCGCCAGCAACTGCTCGACCTGTTCGGTGGTCAATCCGGTGCGTTCCTTGAAGAACTTGAGTTCATGCAGGCGAGCGACCTCTTCAGTACCATAATTTTTTTTCAGGACGCTGAGCTCACCATCCGAACTGGCCGGAGCGAGCAGCAGCTTCTGTTGCTCGGGACTGAGCCCTGACAGCAGTTTTTGTGCCTCGACACGGGATTGCGAAACGCGACCATAAGCGGAGTCGCCGGGTGAAAATGGCACTCTCAGGCTTATCCGGTAGTTCAATTCACCCAGCGTCGGTTTGCCTGCGCCCAGCCCGAGCAGGCATTGGTGATGATGCAGGTTGTAGGGCAGGGAGAAAGGATAGTGTTCGCTCGCCAGGACCCGATGGACGGTCTTGCCGGAGTTGGCAAGGTGCGTCTCGATGGCGCTGCGCAGGGTGTCATTGACGATGCCAAGCATCGGCTGCGCGACGAAGGCACTCTGCTGATCGAGCATCAGCTCCTTGAGGTCCGGGCGCCGTTGCGCCAGAGAGATCTTGTGGGGTGATGACGATGCGTTTTCCAGTTGCCCGGCAAACAGATACAGCGCCCGCAGGTAAGCCACGGGTGAATCGATGGCTGCGATGTCGCCGTCCTTGCAGAACTGATCCCAATTCTCCTTGAACAGCGACTGGTAGCTGACGGAATGTGACGTCGCTTCCGCCCCAAGGCCACGCCGAACGCGACGCGGGGCATCGCTGGACGATATCTGCTGCTCCTGATATAGGCGGCCGATCTGTTGGGCATAGCTTGCCGCGCGGTCGTAGGCCTGTCCGGCATCCGCGTCGCAGTGCTTGGCGAACTCAAGGGCGAACGGCGCCTTGCCCATGCGCACGATGTCGAAGACCGACTTCAACCCCATGCGCTCCATGGCTGTTCTGAAGCTGGCTTTTACCGTGTCCTCGCCGTTGGGAAAGGCGACGAGCCTGTGCAACAGCGAGTCGTTACTTGCGTCCATGTGTGGTTCATCTCCTGTTCGCACTGAAGGTGCTTATCCAGGGGAAAACCGTACAGGAGCGGTAAAAAGAAATCGGTAGGACGAGGGCGGAGGGTGTGTACGAAAGGGCAATGCGTGAGGTGAGGGGAACCCTCCTCACACAGAACGCCCGTCTCCCACCGGAAACGGGCATTCTTTCATGATCAAACCCGGAAGTGGCTGACCATCATCTGCAGTTGATTGCCCAGTCGCGCCAGTTCAACGCTGGAGGCGGCGGTTTCTTCGCTGGCAGCGGCGGTCTGTTCGGAGACGTCGCGCACGTTGATGATGCTGCGGCTGATTTCCTCGGCTACGGCGCTTTGCTGTTCGGCTGCGGCGGCGATCTGCTGGTTCATCGATTGGATGTTCGACACCGTGCGGGTGATGTTCTCCAGTGATACCCCAGCCTTGCGGGTCAGGGCCACGCTGCTGTCGGTGAGGCTGCGGCTGTTGTTCATCACGGCCGCCACTTGCTGGGTGCCGTTCTGCAGGCCGGCCACCAGGCCTTCGATTTCCTCGGTGGACTTCTGCGTGCGTTGGGCCAGGCCACGGACTTCGTCGGCGACGACCGCAAAACCGCGACCGGCTTCACCTGCGCGCGCCGCTTCGATCGCTGCGTTGAGGGCCAACAGGTTGGTCTGTTCGGCCACGGCCTTGATCACGTCCATGACGCTGCCGATCTTGTCGCTTTCCTGTTGCAGCACGGTCATGGCGTCGGTGGAACGTACCACTTCGCTGGCGAGGCGTTCGATCTGGGCGATGGCTTCGTTGACCACCTGATCGCCGGCACGGGCTTCGCCGTCCGCCGCGGCCGCTGCATGGGAGGCTTCTTCGGCGTTGCGGGCCACTTCCTGCACGGTGGCGGTCATTTCGTGCATGGCGGTCGCGACCTGATCGGTCTCGACTTTTTGGTTGTTGACCCCGGCGCTGGTCTGCTCGGTGACGGCGGACAGCTCTTCGGCGGCGCTGGCGATCTGGGTCACGCCATCGCGGATGCCGCTGATAAGGTCGCGCAGTGTCACGCCCATGCGGGCAATGCCCTGTTGCAGCACACCCAGTTCATCGCGGCGGGTGACGATGACGTTGTGGGACAGATCGCCATTGGCAATGCGTTCGACCACGGTCAGGGTTTCGCTCAGCGGCCGAGTGATCTGTCGCGTGATGATCACGGCGGCAATGATGCCCACCAACAGGGCGAGCAAGGTACTGATCAGTTGCAGTGTACGGGCCTGGGCACTTTCGGCGTCGCGGCGGTCCAGCTGGATCTGATACAGCTGTTCGCTCTGGTTGACGATGGTCGCGCCCTGCTCGGTCATTTCCTTGCGCGCCTGCACAGCATCGGCAGTGGCCGACTTGAAGGCCTGCAAGGCGCTGCGGTATTGGCTCAGGGCGGTTTCCAGCTGGCGCAGCTCATCTTGACGAGTGCTGGCGAAATGCAGGTTCAGCGGTTTGAGCGAAGCGATGGCGGCGTCCAGTTGGGCGACGGCTTTCTGCTCCGTATCGGCATTGCTGTTGGCGGTGTAGCCACGGACTTCATAGCGGGCGAGCATGAACGCCTGCTTAGCCTGGGTGATCGCCTGGAACTGTTCGAAGCGCTCGTCGCCAGCGGCCATTTGCGCCACGTCGGCGCCAATCGCTTCGATCAATTTGTAGGCAGTTTCGGCGTTGGCGCCCATGGCGTCGCGGGCGGTGTTGCCAGTGCGGTAGGCGCTGCGCATTTTGTTCAGGGACGTCTGGTAAGCGCCGATGGTCGCGCTCTGCGCCTTGAGCAGCTTGACGTTTTCCGGGCTCTTGAAGCTGCTCAGCAGCGCGTTCTGTTGCGCCACGAAACCATCTAGGGTGGTCTGCACATTCTGTGCGGCCGTCTCGTCGCCGTTGGTCAGCATGTATTGCAAGCGGGTGACCCGAAGCTTGGTCAGCCCGGCGTTGAGCTGGGTAATGTCGCTCATCCAGTTGCTGCGGTCGATCAGCCCGCCCAGGCTGTTCCAACCGGTCACGGCCAGGATGCAGGTCAGGAGCAGCACCAGGCCGAAGCCCAGGCCCAGTTTCATGTTGACGCTAATGTTGCCAAACCAGCTATTCATCAAATTCCTCCAGGAACGTTGTGCTGCTTGATCGTCGGTTGGCTGGAAGATTGTTGTTGTTAAGCCAGCAAAATAGAGAACAGGCCTGTATCGGCCGCCGGTTCGATATCTGAAAGTTTTTTTCCCGGGATCCTGCACATCAGCGAATCTTCAGGCGCGTGTATCAAGCTTTTTTTCACATCCCTTTCACTGCCTGCCTACGCCGCCGTCTCTACTGTCACGCCATCGAATGACTGGGGTGGATGCCGTCGGGGCGGCTTGATGTGGAACTGAGACTGAGTTTTTTCGGCTTGACGCGCTCGATCGAGACAAGCCGGTTTGCCCGCTACCAAAACGCCGCAGTCGTCCTGGCCGCTGCGCTGCTGGTGATTCCATTGACCCTCTGGTTACTGAGCCCGGCGGCGGTGCCGGACCTGGCCCATGGCAACGTCGCCGGCGCCCGGACATTGGCTGAAGGCTGGGCCAAGGGTGAAATGATCGTACTGGTACGCCATGTCGAGCGCTGCGATCACTCCAAGGCCGCGTGCCTCAACGATCCTGCCGGCATCACTGACCGGGCCCGTGCCGTCGCGGTAGGTCTTGGCGCCCGGTTCGAGCAACTGGGCCTGGACAACACCGACATCTACAACAGTCCGGCCACGCGCACGGCCCAGACGGCGGGGTACATGTTCAACAAGGTGAGCGCTGGCGACGATTGGCTGATCAACTGCCGGCGTGATCTGTTGCGCAACGCCCTGGCCCACAAGGTGGCCGGGCACAACCTGATCCTGGTGACCCATAGCGAATGCATGCAGGCATTGGAAACCTCGCTCAAGCGACCGACCTCGACGTTTGGCTATGGCGCGTCGCTGTTTGTTTCCACCGCCGAGCCACAAGCGCCTCGGTTGCTCGGTTTTATCGAAGCGTCTGACTGGCGCTCGGTGACGTTTCAGTAACTTTTCCCACGATTAGGACAGCCCATGCTGACGTCTGCTCGCGCCCGTTTCTATGGGCTCAATCTCGGAATTCCCCTGCTCTGTGCCGCAGTGGTGTTCCTGTTGTTCGACATGACCCGCATCGACATCGCCATCAGCGATTTCTTCTACGACCCCGTGCACCAGGTGTTCCCGTTGGAGCATGTGCATTTGTTCGAAAAAATCACCCATAAGTGGGCCAGGGTGATACCCAACTGGACCGGCGAGGCGGCCATCGTCGGTGCGCTGTTGTCGTTTTTCTGGCCGATATTCAGGCCGGAGAAGCGCCCAGGGCTGCTGCGCCTGTTGGACAAACTCAGGCTGAGCAAGCCGCTGCGTTTTGCCCACAGGCACCGCCGTGATTTCCTCTATGTCGTCTTCGCTTTTTCCCTCAGTACCGGTGTCATTCATTACCTCAAGGGCCATACCAGCGTGTACTGCCCGGTGGAAACCACCCAGTACGCCGGCAAGATCGAACACAAGGAGTGGTATCAGAACTTCAACCTGCTGAAGGTCGCCGGGGACGGCCGCTGCTGGCCCGGCGGACATGCCTCCGGTGGCTTTACCATGCTGGCGCTGTACTTCGTCGCACGCCGCTATCGCTGGCGTCACTCGAAAGCGCTGATGTACGGGGCGCTGGCCTTGGGGTTTGTCTATGGCACAACGCGAGTCCTACAGGGATGGCACTACATGTCCCACACCTTTTGGGCGGGGATCTTCGTCTGGTTGAGTTGTTGGCTGATGGCGTTGGCCTTCTATGGGCGAGCGGCCTTAGAGCAACCTGTATCGACCAGGGCTTCATCGCAGGGCGCGCAACGCCTGCCTGAGCTGGGTGACGTACAGCCCTCCGCCTGAATCGCAGACAAAAAAAAGCCCGCGGGAGAGCGGGCTAAACCTTAGTTTCTTGAATGAGCGAGGGGACTTTACCGAATAACAGCCGCGCGCAGGGTGAAGAAAAGTTTATGCGATCCCTCGCCGCGGCCTTTCCTTGGTGCAGGCCTGTCGAAAATCCCTGTGGAAGCGAGACTGCTCGTACTGATGTTGACTGATCTGCCGTCATCGCGAGCAGGCTCGCTCCCACATTGTCCGGGGCGCATCCGGTATTTGCGTCTGGCGCCAATCCCCTGTGGGAGCGAGCCTGCTCGCGATAGCGGTGGATCAGCTTGCAACGATGCTGAATGTGCCACTGCCATCGCGAGCAAGCTCAGCTCCCACAGGCTCGGTGGTGGCTGACCTCTCTCTGGGGCGGGCCGACAAATCCGTGGCGAGGGAGCTTGCTCCCGCTGGGCTGCGCAGCAGCCCCTTCTTTGCGAGGCTCCTCTACAGTCGAGGTTTGCGACGCATCTTGTGAGATACGTCTCTTTTTTCAACAGAAAATTCTCTCACCCTTGAACCGAAGTCGATATGCAGGGTCTTGTGTGCGCGTGGTTTTGCGCATCAGCAACGTGAGCGGTTTTCGAGGCAGCCTGGAGCGCCTAGCTCCCTCGAAAACAGCACTGGAGGCCTACCTTCGGTCAGCTCGCGAGCGTGCTGTGACTTCCGTATCGAGGGATCGAACATGTTCTCACCCGCCCATTGGGCGAGGTTGTGCCTGGCTTTGCTGTGCCTGTCTCCGCTTACCCTGGCTCACGCCGCCCCGACTCCCGGTGAAACCGACCTGATCCGCGAGCGCCAGAACCGTTTGCTCGAAGAGCAGCGTCGCCGTCTGGAAGAGCTCAAGGACTTGCCCGGCCAGGAGGCGAAACCGACCCAGCCGACTGCGCCGACCGATACCCGTTGCTTCCCCATCAAGAGCATCGAACTCAAGGGCGCCGACAGTCTCTCGGACCGCGAACGCGAGCGGCTGCTCAAGCCTTATATCGGCCAATGCCTGGGCGTGCCCCAG
>NZ_KN322959.1 GCF_000774145.1 Pseudomonas mediterranea CFBP 5447
TGAGTTCGGGATGGGATCAGGTGGTTCCAACGCTCTATGGTCGTCAAGAAATTCGGTAGCCAGCGCGTGCCTTGCGGTCACGTTCCAGCGAATGGGTATGCGATAGTTTGTGTGTTGCGGGAGAGCGTCTCGAACTTTCGGTTCGTTTCGTCTTCACACACCGCAATCTGGTGCCCTGCGCTTTTCAGCTCGGAGCAAGCAAATTGCTTGGGTGTTATATGGTCAAGCCTCACGGGCAATTAGTACAGGTTAGCTCAACGCCTCACAGCGCTTACACACCCTGCCTATCAACGTCGTAGTCTTCGACGGCCCTTCAGGGAGCTCAAGGCTCCAGTGAGATCTCATCTTGAGGCAAGTTTCCCGCTTAGATGCTTTCAGCGGTTATCTTTTCCGAACATAGCTACCCGGCAATGCCACTGGCGTGACAACCGGAACACCAGAGGTTCGTCCACTCCGGTCCTCTCGTACTAGGAGCAGCCCCTCTCAAATCTCAAACGTCCACGGCAGATAGGGACCGAACTGTCTCACGACGTTCTAAACCCAGCTCGCGTACCACTTTAAATGGCGAACAGCCATACCCTTGGGACCGGCTTCAGCCCCAGGATGTGATGAGCCGACATCGAGGTGCCAAACACCGCCGTCGATATGAACTCTTGGGCGGTATCAGCCTGTTATCCCCGGAGTACCTTTTATCCGTTGAGCGATGGCCCTTCCATACAGAACCACCGGATCACTAAGACCTACTTTCGTACCTGCTCGACGTGTCTGTCTCGCAGTCAAGCGCGCTTTTGCCTTTATACTCTACGACCGATTTCCGACCGGTCTGAGCGCACCTTCGTACTCCTCCGTTACTCTTTAGGAGGAGACCGCCCCAGTCAAACTACCCACCATACACTGTCCTCGATCCGGATAACGGACCTGAGTTAGAACCTCAAAGTTGCCAGGGTGGTATTTCAAGGATGGCTCCACGCAGACTGGCGTCCACGCTTCAAAGCCTCCCACCTATCCTACACAAGCAAATTCAAAGTCCAGTGCAAAGCTATAGTAAAGGTTCACGGGGTCTTTCCGTCTAGCCGCGGATACACTGCATCTTCACAGCGATTTCAATTTCACTGAGTCTCGGGTGGAGACAGCGCCGCCATCGTTACGCCATTCGTGCAGGTCGGAACTTACCCGACAAGGAATTTCGCTACCTTAGGACCGTTATAGTTACGGCCGCCGTTTACCGGGGCTTCGATCAAGAGCTTCGCGTTAGCTAACCCCATCAATTAACCTTCCGGCACCGGGCAGGCGTCACACCCTATACGTCCACTTTCGTGTTTGCAGAGTGCTGTGTTTTTAATAAACAGTCGCAGCGGCCTGGTATCTTCGACCGGCGTGGGCTTACGCAGCAAGTGCTTCACCCTCACCGGCGCACCTTCTCCCGAAGTTACGGTGCCATTTTGCCTAGTTCCTTCACCCGAGTTCTCTCAAGCGCCTTGGTATTCTCTACCCAACCACCTGTGTCGGTTTGGGGTACGGTTCCTGGTTATCTGAAGCTTAGAAGCTTTTCTTGGAAGCATGGCATCAACCACTTCGTCACCCAAAGGGTAACTCGTCATCAGCTCTCGGCCTTGGAACCCCGGATTTACCTAAGATTCCAGCCTACCACCTTAAACTTGGACAACCAACGCCAAGCTGGCCTAGCCTTCTCCGTCCCTCCATCGCAATAACCAGAAGTACAGGAATATTAACCTGTTTTCCATCGACTACGCTTTTCAGCCTCGCCTTAGGGACCGACTAACCCTGCGTCGATTAACGTTGCGCAGGAAACCTTGGTCTTTCGGCGTGGGTGTTTTTCACACCCATTGTCGTTACTCATGTCAGCATTCGCACTTCTGATACCTCCAGCAAGCTTCTCAACTCACCTTCACAGGCTTACAGAACGCTCCTCTACCGCATCACTTACGTGATACCCGTAGCTTCGGTGTATGGTTTGAGCCCCGTTACATCTTCCGCGCAGGCCGACTCGACTAGTGAGCTATTACGCTTTCTTTAAAGGGTGGCTGCTTCTAAGCCAACCTCCTAGCTGTCTAAGCCTTCCCACATCGTTTCCCACTTAACCATAACTTTGGGACCTTAGCTGACGGTCTGGGTTGTTTCCCTTTTCACGACGGACGTTAGCACCCGCCGTGTGTCTCCCATGCTCGGCACTTGTAGGTATTCGGAGTTTGCATCGGTTTGGTAAGTCGGGATGACCCCCTAGCCGAAACAGTGCTCTACCCCCTACAGTGATACATGAGGCGCTACCTAAATAGCTTTCGAGGAGAACCAGCTATCTCCGAGCTTGATTAGCCTTTCACTCCGATCCACAGGTCATCCGCTAACTTTTCAACGGTAGTCGGTTCGGTCCTCCAGTCAGTGTTACCTAACCTTCAACCTGCCCATGGATAGATCGCCCGGTTTCGGGTCTATTCCCAGCGACTAGACGCCCTATTAAGACTCGCTTTCGCTACGCCTCCCCTATTCGGTTAAGCTCGCCACTGAAAATAAGTCGCTGACCCATTATACAAAAGGTACGCAGTCACAGAACAAAGTCTGCTCCCACTGCTTGTACGCATACGGTTTCAGGATCTATTTCACTCCCCTCTCCGGGGTTCTTTTCGCCTTTCCCTCACGGTACTGGTTCACTATCGGTCAGTCAGTAGTATTTAGCCTTGGAGGATGGTCCCCCCATATTCAGACAAAGTTTCTCGTGCTCCGTCCTACTCGATTTCACTTCTAAGATCCTTTCGCGTACAGGGCTATCACCCACTATGGCCGCACTTTCCAGAGCGTTCCGCTAAAATCAAAGAAGCTTAAGGGCTAGTCCCCGTTCGCTCGCCACTACTAAGGGAATCTCGGTTGATTTCTTTTCCTCAGGGTACTTAGATGTTTCAGTTCCCCTGGTTCGCCTCTTGCACCTATGTATTCAGTGCAAGATAACCATCTTGTGATGGCTGGGTTCCCCCATTCAGACACCTCCGGATCACAGTCTGTTTGCCGACTCCCCGAAGCTTTTCGCAGGCTACCACGTCTTTCATCGCCTCTGACTGCCAAGGCATCCACCGTATGCGCTTCTTCACTTGACCATATAACCCCAAGCAATCTGGTTATACTGTGAAGACGACATTCGCCGAAAATTCGATCTTGCTCATTGAGCAACTCACAAATTTTACCTTAGCCTGAACACCACCAGTGAAAGTGGCCTTCAGTCTATCTTTCTATCACATACCCAAATTTTTAAAGAACGATCTAATCGAAAGACTAGAAATCAACATTCAACATCGTCTTGATGGAATGCTCATTTCTAAGCTTTAAACGAGGGTCACCAATCGGTAAATGGTGGAGCCAAGCGGGATCGAACCGCTGACCTCCTGCGTGCAAGGCAGGCGCTCTCCCAGCTGAGCTATGGCCCCGTATCGCTACAGGGTGCACCAGTAATTGGTGGGTCTGGGCAGATTCGAACTGCCGACCTCACCCTTATCAGGGGTGCGCTCTAACCAACTGAGCTACAGACCCAATCGTCTTCTTCAATGAATCAAGCAATTCGTGTGGGAGCTCATGGAGCCGCTGCTGTCGTCGATTAAGGAGGTGATCCAGCCGCAGGTTCCCCTACGGCTACCTTGTTACGACTTCACCCCAGTCATGAATCACACCGTGGTAACCGTCCCCCCGAAGGTTAGACTAGCTACTTCTGGTGCAACCCACTCCCATGGTGTGACGGGCGGTGTGTACAAGGCCCGGGAACGTATTCACCGCGACATTCTGATTCGCGATTACTAGCGATTCCGACTTCACGCAGTCGAGTTGCAGACTGCGATCCGGACTACGATCGGTTTTATGGGATTAGCTCCACCTCGCGGCTTGGCAACCCTCTGTACCGACCATTGTAGCACGTGTGTAGCCCAGGCCGTAAGGGCCATGATGACTTGACGTCATCCCCACCTTCCTCCGGTTTGTCACCGGCAGTCTCCTTAGAGTGCCCACCATCACGTGCTGGTAACTAAGGACAAGGGTTGCGCTCGTTACGGGACTTAACCCAACATCTCACGACACGAGCTGACGACAGCCATGCAGCACCTGTCTCAATGCTCCCGAAGGCACCAATCCATCTCTGGAAAGTTCATTGGATGTCAAGGCCTGGTAAGGTTCTTCGCGTTGCTTCGAATTAAACCACATGCTCCACCGCTTGTGCGGGCCCCCGTCAATTCATTTGAGTTTTAACCTTGCGGCCGTACTCCCCAGGCGGTCAACTTAATGCGTTAGCTGCGCCACTAAGAGCTCAAGGCTCCCAACGGCTAGTTGACATCGTTTACGGCGTGGACTACCAGGGTATCTAATCCTGTTTGCTCCCCACGCTTTCGCACCTCAGTGTCAGTATCAGTCCAGGTGGTCGCCTTCGCCACTGGTGTTCCTTCCTATATCTACGCATTTCACCGCTACACAGGAAATTCCACCACCCTCTACCATACTCTAGCTCGACAGTTTTGAATGCAGTTCCCAGGTTGAGCCCGGGGCTTTCACATCCAACTTAACGAACCACCTACGCGCGCTTTACGCCCAGTAATTCCGATTAACGCTTGCACCCTCTGTATTACCGCGGCTGCTGGCACAGAGTTAGCCGGTGCTTATTCTGTCGGTAACGTCAAAACCATCACGTATTAGGTAATGGCCCTTCCTCCCAACTTAAAGTGCTTTACAATCCGAAGACCTTCTTCACACACGCGGCATGGCTGGATCAGGCTTTCGCCCATTGTCCAATATTCCCCACTGCTGCCTCCCGTAGGAGTCTGGACCGTGTCTCAGTTCCAGTGTGACTGATCATCCTCTCAGACCAGTTACGGATCGTCGCCTTGGTGAGCCATTACCTCACCAACTAGCTAATCCGACCTAGGCTCATCTGATAGCGCAAGGCCCGAAGGTCCCCTGCTTTCTCCCGTAGGACGTATGCGGTATTAGCGTCCGTTTCCGAGCGTTATCCCCCACTACCAGGCAGATTCCTAGGCATTACTCACCCGTCCGCCGCTCTCAAGAGGTGCAAGCACCTCTCTACCGCTCGACTTGCATGTGTTAGGCCTGCCGCCAGCGTTCAATCTGAGCCATGATCAAACTCTTCAGTTCAAACATCTTTGGGTTTTGAGAAAACCCTAAACTTGGCTCAGCAATCGTTGGTTACATCTTTGATTTCTCGCGGAGTAACTTGTGATGCTGATAATCTGTTGACTAGCAGTCTGACTCCACAAGCACCCACACGAATTGCTTGATTCAGTTGTTAAAGAGCGGTGGGTTGAGCCTTTCGTCTCAACCGAGGCGCGCATTCTACAGCGCCCCGTGTATCTGTCAAGCGGTTATTTTCAGAAATTTTCAAAGTTTCGCTTCGGAAACCTCAACAACTTCAACCACTTGCGCTTTCGATCTCTCGTTAGCGGGAGGCGAATTCTACAGCGTTAGCCGCTGCTGTCAACACCTCTTTTTCACCGCTTTCGACCGAGAAGATCGAACCGTCAAACCGGGCCAAACCACCTGCCCTGCCGACCTCTTCCGGACCTCGATGAACTGAAGTCCTGCACTGCCAGAAAACATCTAACTCATTGAAACTCAAGGAGTTTTCCGTTTCGACTGCGCCGGAAGTGGGGCGAATTATAGAGACTCAGAATCTGCCGTCAACACCTATTTTCATGTTTCTGTCATATCGGTCAAAAACCTCCATAAACAAAGAGGCCGGCGCTTAAGCCCCGGCCTCTTTGTTTACTCGTTACAGACTAGGAAACGCAAACTGCGAAGCTTCATGGCTGGCGCGTTGTGGCCAGCGCTGGGTAATGGCCTTGCGACGGGTATAGAAGCGCACGCCATCCGGGCCGTAGGCATGCAAGTCGCCAAACAACGAACGCTTCCAACCGCCAAAGCTGTGATAAGCCACAGGTACCGGCAGCGGTACGTTGACGCCCACCATGCCCACTTCAATCTCATCGCAGAACAAGCGCGCCGCTTCGCCATCGCGGGTGAAGATGCAGGTGCCGTTGCCATACTCGTGATCGTTGATCAGCTGCATGGCCTCTTCCAGGCTGTTGACCCGGACAATGCACAGCACCGGACCAAAGATCTCTTCTTTATAGATGCGCATCTCTGGCGTTACCCGATCGAACAGGCAGCCACCCAGGAAGAAACCGTCTTCGTGCCCCGTCACGCTCAGGCCACGGCCGTCGACTACCAGCGAAGCACCGGCCGAAACGCCATCCTCTATATAGCCGCTGACCTTGTCGCGATGCTGACCGGTCACCAACGGCCCCATGTCCAGGCCGCAGGAAGTACCGGCACCGATTTTCAGCGCCTGGATCTGTGGCACCAGCTTGGCCACCAGCGCATCCGCGACCTGGTCGCCCACACAGACAGCAACCGAAATCGCCATGCAACGTTCGCCGCAGGAACCGTAGGCCGCCCCCATCAATGCATTGACTGCGTTGTCCAGGTCGGCATCCGGCATCAACACCGCATGGTTCTTCGCCCCGCCCAATGCCTGGACGCGTTTACCGCGACGGGTCCCCTCGGCGTAGATGTATTCGGCAATCGGCGTCGAACCGACAAAACTCAGCGCCTTCACTTCCGGCGCCTCGATCAACGCATCCACGGCAACCTTGTCGCCATGTACGACACTCAGTACGCCCTTGGGCAATCCGGCTTCCAGCAGCAATTGTGCAATCAGCAGTGTCGAGCTCGGGTCACGCTCGGATGGCTTGAGAATGAAGCAGTTACCGCAAACGATCGCCAGCGGATACATCCACAGTGGAACCATCGCCGGGAAGTTGAACGGGGTGATACCCGCCACGACGCCCAACGGCTGAAAATCCGACCAGGCATCGATGTTCGGTCCTACGTTGCGGCTGTATTCGCCCTTCAGGACTTCCGGAGCCGCACAGGCGAATTCGACGTTCTCGATACCCCGCTTGAGTTCACCGGCGGCATCTTCCAGGGTCTTGCCGTGTTCTTCGCTGATCATTTGCGCGATACGCGACTCGTTCTGTTCCAGCAATTGCTTGAAACGAAACATCACCTGGGCACGCTTGGCCGCCGGTGTCTTGCGCCAGGCCGGAAACGCTGCGGTGGCGGCATCGATGGCCTGTTGCACAGTCGCGCGATCGGCCAGCGACACCTTGTGAATCGCTTGGCCGGTGGAAGGATTGAAGACGTCCGCTGTACGCGTGCTGTCGCTAATCAGTTCGCCATTGATCAGATGCGGGATGAGGCTCATGGGGACTCCAGAATTTTTATCCACAGGCGCCCGCGACCGAACGCCTGCCATTGAAGTTGATAGGGAAGACGTCAGTCGAGCTTGTTCAACACCTCACCAACCGCGTCGAACAGGCGATCCAGATCCTGCGGCTTGCTGTTGAACGTTGGCCCGAACTGCAGGGTGTCGCCACCGAAGCGCACATAGAAGCCGGCCTTCCACAACGCCATGCCCGCCTCGAACGGACGCACGATCGCATCGCCGTCCCGCGGAGCGATCTGGATGGCACCGGCCAGGCCGAAGTTGCGGATGTCGATCACGTTCTTCGCACCTTTGATCCCATGCAAGGCGTTCTCGAAATGTGGCGCGACTTCGGCCACGCTCTGCACCAGGTTTTCCTTTTGCAGCAGATCCAGCGCCGCCAGGCCCGCCGCGCACGCCACCGGGTGCGCCGAATAGGTGTAGCCGTGAGGAAACTCCACCGCGTACTCAGGCGTCGGCTGGTTCATGAAGGTCTGGTAGATCTCGCTGCTGGCAATGACCGCCCCCATGGGAATCGCACCGTTGGTGACTTGCTTGGCGATGCACATCAGGTCGGGGGTCACACCGAAACTCTCTGCACCAAACATCGAACCGGTGCGACCGAAACCGGTGATCACTTCGTCGAAGACCAGCAGGATATTGTGCTGGTCGCAGATCTGCCGCAGGCGCTTGAGGTAGCCCTCAGGCGGAACCAGCACACCGGCGGACCCGGCCATCGGCTCGACGAAGACGGCCGCGATATTGGAAGCGTCGTGCAGCTCGATCAGCTTCAGCAGCTCATCGGCCAGGGCAATGCCGCCCTCTTTCGGCATACCACGGGAATAGGCATTGCTCGCCAACAAGGTGTGGGGCAGGTGATCGACGTCCGCCATCGCCTGGCCGAACAGTTTGCGGTTGCCACTGACACCGCCCAGGCTGGTACCCGCGATGTTCACACCGTGGTAGCCGCGGGCACGGCCGATCATTTTGGTCTTGGTCGCCTGCCCCTTGAGACGCCAGTAGGCGCGAACCATCTTCACCGCCGTATCGGCGCACTCGGAACCGGAGTCGGTGAAGAACACATGATTGAGACTGCCCGGCGTCAGGCTGGTGATTTTCTCCGCCAGTTGGAACGACAGCGGATGACCATATTGGAACCCTGGAGAGTAATCGAGGGTACCCAATTGCTTGGCGACCGCGTCCTGGATTTCCTTGCGGGTGTGCCCGGCGCCGCAGGTCCACAGACCCGACAGCGAGTCATAGACCTTGCGCCCGTGTTCATCGATCAGCCAACTGCCCTCGGCACCGACGATCAGGCGCGGGTCGCGCTGAAAGTTGCGGTTGGCGGTGTAAGGCATCCAGTGGGCATCGAGTTTGAGCTGGCTGGCCAGAGAACTGGTCGCGTGTTCGGGCATGTTCATCGACAAAACCTCGCAAGATTTGAACGGTATCGGGGCAAAAACCGGGTTGCGACTAAGTTGCCACGACGATAAAGTCGGTGAAATCCAACTTTTCTAACCTTCAGGCAGTGGATTACTAAACTATGAGCGTTCGCCGCCCCGATCCGCTGGCGCAGGTCAGCGACTTTGATATTCGTCTGCTGCGCATCTTCCGTAGCGTAGTGGAATGCGGGGGATTTTCCGCGGCGGAAACGGTGCTGGGTATCGGCCGTTCGGCCATCAGCCAACAGATGAGCGATCTTGAACAGCGCCTGGGCCTGCGCCTGTGTCAACGCGGGCGTGCGGGATTCTCGCTGACCGAAGAAGGTCGTGAGGTCTATCAGTCGGCCCTGCAATTATTAAGCGCCCTGGAAAGCTTTCGCACCGAGGTCAACGGCCTGCATCAACACTTGCGCGGCGAACTGAACATAGGCCTGACCGACAACCTCGTCACCCTTCCCCACATGCGCATTACTCACGCCCTGGCCCAATTGAAGGAACGCGGGCCCGATGTGCAAATCCAGATTCGCATGATCGCCCCCAACGAAGTCGAGCAAGGTGTTCTCGACGGGCGCCTGCACGTCGGTGTGGTCCCTCAGGCCAGCGTCCTTTCCGGGCTGGAATACCAGCCGCTCTACAGCGAACGTTCATTGCTGTATTGCGCGGTCGGGCATCCACTGTTTTATGTGGACGACCTGCAGCTCGATGAAGCCCGCCTCAACAGCCAGGATGCCATTGCCCCCACCTTTCGCCTGCCGGCCGACATCCAGGCCCACTACCAAGCGCTCAATTGCACCGCCAGTGCATCGGACCGCGAAGGCATGGCGTTCCTGATTCTCACCGGTCGCTATATCGGCTACCTGCCGGATCACTACGCCAACGTCTGGGTCCAGCAGGGCCGGCTACGAGCCCTGAAACCCACGACGCGATTCTATGACCTGAGCCTGGCCTCGGTAACGCGCAAAGGCCGCCGTCCTCATCTGGTGCTGGAAAGTTTTCTCGAGAGCCTGGCGGCAACCCGCTAACGCGTTCGCCTTTTGTAGCAACAGTACTTGTCTGATCCGTGCCGGTGCGCTATCAACGCATTTGCTTGCCCACAGACCCAGCCCGGAAACGTCCATGACCTTTGAAGTCCCAGCCCACGGTGGCAAGCCCACCGGCCGCATTCGTCAGAAGAACGAAGAGACCATCCTCAAGGCTGCTGAAGATGAATTCGCCCGTCACGGATTCAAAGGCACCAGCATGAATACCATCGCGCTGAACGCCGGACTGCCGAAGGCGAACCTGCACTATTACTTCACCAACAAGCTCGGGCTATACGTGGCGGTGCTGAGCAATATCATCGAGCTGTGGGACAGCACCTTCAATACCCTCACCGCCGAGGACGACCCGGCCGAGGCGTTGACCCGCTACATTCGCGCCAAGATGGAGTTTTCCCGTCGCCAACCCCAGGCGTCGCGGATCTTCGCCATGGAAGTGATCAGCGGCGGCGAGTGCCTGACCGAATACTTCAACCAGGACTACCGCGCCTGGTTCAAGGGCCGCGCGGCGGTGTTCCAGGCGTGGATCGACGCCGGCAAGATGGACCCGATCGACCCGGTGCACCTGATCTTCCTGCTATGGGGCAGTACCCAGCATTACGCCGACTTCGCCACCCAGATCTGCCGCGTGACTGGCCGCAGCAAGCTGAGCAAGCAAGACATGACCGACGCCGGTGACAACCTGATCCGCATCATTCTCAAAGGCTGCGGCCTGACACCCCCTCTCTAAGACGCTCATGCCCTTTACTCTCGTTGGCTTTTGCGAATACCGCGAAGAAATTCGCAAAAGCCGCTTCATCACCTTCGCAGCCCCTATCACCAGCCCCGCCGATGCCCAGGCCTTTATCGAACAACACAGCGACCTGAACGCCACGCACAATTGCTGGGCCTGGAAGCTGGGCGATCAATATCGCAGCAACGACGACGGTGAACCGGGAGGCACCGCCGGGCGCCCGATCCTGGCGGCTATCGAAGCTCAGGCTTGTGACCAGGTCGTGGTGCTGGTGATCCGCTGGTATGGCGGGATTCAGTTGGGTACCGGAGGTCTGGCCCGGGCCTATGGCGGTGGCGCGAACAAGTGCCTGCAAAATGCCGAAAAGCTTGAACTGATCAGCCGTGTGCCCTTGCACTGCACCTGCGGGTTCGCGGAACTGGCCCTGGTAAAACTGCGGGTGGCCGAATGCGGTGGCCTGATCCGTACGGAAGGGTTTACCGCCAACGGCGTTGAACTGCAGTTGGCGGTGGGGGAAGGCCAGATCGATACGCTGCAAAAGCAACTGGCCGATTTGAGTCGCGGAAGGATTCTGCTGGAACGTTCAGCTTGATTTGCCCACATCTGCTGTGCGCCTGCTTGTGGATAACCTGAGCACATTCGCCTGTAACCCTTCTGTCATGCGGGTTTTCGACGGTTGCTCATTTTTTATCCAAATCCTTGTCCAAGCCTGAAATAAACCAGAAAAACAAATGCTTGCGGCGAGTTATCACCTTTAGATAAAAGCCGCCCGGTGCTTATGCCCGAACTTCCGGCTTGCGCACAATTACTGTGGAGCAAGCTGTGGATAACCCGTTCATGGCTCACGCCACCCCAAGAAGTGCATGGCTCCCAGGCGCTTGTTCATTTTTTAACCATTCGTTAACGAGTGATCTCGCTTCCAGCTTGACCCCGTGTTCTCGCCACGCACGGGTAACAGTTGGACAACGCCCCATACCAGTTCGAGGAACAAAAATATCCACACCAGTGCGCTGGCGCCGTGCAGCAGCGCGTAACACATCCAGGACGCAAACAGGAAGCGCCCCGCCGCGTCATACCGTCCGTACAGGGGCTGCGGATCGCGAATCCGCAACACCGCCCATACGCAAACGATCGAGCCCAGCAGATTGGCCATCAACAGGTGCATAGGCGCAAACGTTGGCAGCTCGCCAGGCAGGTTGAGCATCTGGGTCACGCCCAGCAACCAGCCGTGCAGGGCGGCAAAACTCCATGGCGTGGCAAATGCTGCGGTTACGATCAGGTCGTACCAGGCGCTACCGAGCACCACGCGACGATATTGCGGTGAAGTCCACATAAGCATTGCTCCATATAATCAAGGAGCGAAAAGACTAAAGCCTGGGGTATGCTCCAAGGTCAAGCTTTCTGGAGATTGCCATGCGAATCGGTGAACTGGCCCAGGCCTGTGCCGTCAGCCGTGACACGCTGCGCTTTTATGAGCAGCTTGGGCTGATTGCGGCAGGACGCAGCGCCAATGGGTATCGCGACTACCCCGAAGACATGGTGCAACTGGTGCTCTATATCAAGACAGCCCAACGTCTGGGCTTTACCCTCGGCGAGATCGGCAGCAGCGTCGCCACCGTGCGGCAGGCACCCGACCCGGACCTCGCCGTGGCTCATCTGCTGCAGAACAAACTGAACCTGATCGAAACCCGCATGACCGAACTCGACACGTTGCGTCACGAGCTGAAACAACGGCTCGGACAACGTTGTCCATTAAATCCGTGACCATTTCTTTCAAGGATGCCTTCCATGAATTCGGCAAAAAACGCATTGATCATCGGCGCCTCCCGGGGCTTGGGCCTTGGCCTGGTGAAGACCTTGCTGAGCGATGGCTGGAACGTGATCGCCACCGTGCGCAACCTGCAGAATGCAGAGGCGTTGAAGGCGCTGGGCCCGGTGCGAATCGAGAAGCTCGACATGGACGACCAGCAAGCCGTCATTGCCTTGAGCCAACAGCTCAAGGGCGAGACCTTCGACCTGCTGTTCGTCAACGCCGGCGTCAAAGGTCCCGATAACCAGGGCCCCGACGGCGCGACCCTGGCCGAGGTCGGCCAGTTGTTCTTCACCAACGCGGTGGCCCCGATCAACCTGGCCCAGCGTTTCGTCGGGCAGATCCGCGACGGCAGCGGCGTGCTGGCGTTCATGAGTTCCGTGCTGGGCAGCGTGACCATGCCCGACGCCCCGGAATTGGCGCTGTACAAGGCAAGCAAGGCGGCCCTCAACTCCATGACCAACAGTTTCGTCAGCCAATTGGGCGAACAGACATTGACCGTCCTGTCGCTGCACCCGGGTTGGGTGAAGACCGACATGGGCGGTGAAGGGGCGGACATCGACGTCGAAACCAGTACCCGCGGCTTGATCGATCAGGTCAATGCCTTTGCCGGCCGGGGTGGGCATCACTTCGTCAACTACAAGGGCGAGACGATTCCCTGGTAGTTCCACGCACAACCTGTGGGAGCGAGCCTGCTCGCGAAAGCGGAGTGTCATTCAGCACTGCAGTCGACTGATACACCGCGTTCGCGAGCAGGCTCGCTCCCACAAGTTTGAAATCGGTTGGACGCTGGATATGTGCACCGCAACCTGAGTAAACTCCGCACCTCGCCCCTTGCGGCGACCCTGGATCAGCAGACAGGGCATCACTGAGCTGGCTAACCTGAACCCACTTTCAGAGGAGCCGGCCACCATGCCTGCGACCCGTACCTGGTTAAAGAACCCCCTCGCCATTTTCAATGCCAACGGCCTCGACGCCCGTGGCGGCCTAGTCCTGCAGGACGGCGTAATCGTCGAACTGCTGAGTGTCGGCCAATCCCCGACCCTACCCTGTGAGCATGTCTTCGATGCCCGTGAGCATGTGATTCTTCCGGGGTTGATCAACACCCATCACCACTTCTACCAGACCCTGACCCGTGCCTGGGCACCGGTGGTGAACCAGCCGCTGTTCCCATGGTTGAAAACCCTGTACCCGGTGTGGGCGCGACTGACGCCGGAAAAACTCGCCCTGGCGACCAAGGTGGCCTTGGCCGAACTGCTCTTGTCGGGCTGCACCACGGCGGCCGATCACCATTACCTGTTTCCCGAAGGTCTGGAAAATGCCATCGATGTCCAGGTGCAAAGTGTGCGCGAACTGGGCATGCGAGCGATGTTGACCCGCGGTTCGATGAGCTTGGGCGAAGCCGACGGTGGCCTGCCGCCGCAGCAGACCGTGCAGCAAGGCCAAGTGATTCTCGACGACAGTCAGCGGTTGATCGACCGCTACCACGAACGGGGCGACGGGGCGCAGATCCAGATTGCCCTGGCGCCCTGCTCGCCGTTTTCGGTCACCCCCGAAATCATGCAAGCCAGCGCCGCCCTGGCGGATCAACTGGATGTCCGCCTGCACACCCACCTGGCCGAAACCCTCGACGAAGAGGACTTCTGCCTGCAACGCTTCGGCCTGCGCACCGTGGATTACCTGGACAGCGTTGGCTGGCTCGGTCCGCGTACCTGGCTGGCCCACGGCATTCACTTCAATCCCGAGGAGATCGCCCGGCTCGGCGCCGCCGGCACCGGTATCTGCCACTGCCCAAGCTCCAACATGCGCCTGGCCTCGGGCATTTGCCCCACCCTCGAACTGACCGCCGCCGGCGCTCCGCTCGGTCTCGGTGTGGACGGCTCGGCCTCCAACGATGCCTCGAACATGATCCTCGAAACCCGCCAGGCGCTCTACATCCAACGCCTGCGCTATGGCGCGCAAGCGATCACACCGGAGCGGGTACTCGGTTGGGCCACCCGAGGGTCGGCAAAACTGCTTGGGCGCGGCGACATCGGCGAGTTGGCGGTCGGCAGGCAGGCTGATCTGGCGTTGTTCAAGCTCGACGAACTGCGCTTCTCCGGCAGTCACGATCCGGTTTCAGCGCTGCTGCTGTGCGGCGCGGATCGAGCGGATCGGGTGATGGTCGGCGGGCAATGGCGGGTGATCGACGGTCAGGTCGAAGGCCTGGATTTGAAAGGCTTGATCGCCGATCACAGCCAGGCGGCGCGGGAATTAATCGCCGGAAGCTGATGCAGCCGAAAAACCTGTGGGAGCGAGCCTGCTCGCGAAAGCGGATTGTCATTCAACATCGATGTCGACTGATACGCCGCCTTTGCGAGCAGGCTCGCTCCCACAGGGACTCATTCGCTCAAAGTCCAAGCAGCGACAACATGATAAACGTCGCAAACAGCACGAAGTGGGTCATGCCTTCAATGGCATTGGTTTCGCCGTCGTTGAGATTGATCGCGCTGACAATCAGGGTGATAAAGATCATCACCGTCTGCACCGGGGTCATGGCCATCTGGAAAGGCTGGCTGGTGTAAAGTGCCATGGCTTCCATCACCGGCACCGTCAGGATCACTGTCGACAGTGAGGCCCCGAGCGCGATGTTCACCACCGACTGCATGCGGTTGGCGAGGGCGGCGCGCAGGGCGGTGAGAATCTCCGGAGCCGCGGAAATGGCCGCCACCAGAATGGCCGTGACCACCGGCGGCGCTCCCGATCCTTCCAGTCCCAGGTCGATGGCCTTGGACATGACCTCGGCCAACGCACCGATCACCACCACCCCAAACACCAGCGCCCCGATGGAGAACGCCAGGCTGATGGGCGGCGGCTCGTTTTCCACCGGCTCCTTGCGGCGACGTTTTTCCGGGTAGCTGTAGCTGAAAAAGTAGCTGTGCGGTCCCACCTGCATGCGCAGGAACAGCGTATACAACACGAGCATTGCGCCGATGGTGAACGCCGAATATTGCTTCCAGTTCTCCTGGGGAATGAACTCCGGCACCACCATCGACACGCCCATGGCGGTAAGGATCATCACGCTGTAGCTGCGCGCCGAGTCATCGTTGTAGACCTGTTCGCCGTGTTTGAGCCCGCCCATCAGCGCCGCAAGTCCGAGAATGCCGTTGATGTCGAGCATCACCGCCGAATAGATCGTATCGCGCACCAGGGTCGGTGACGCTTCGTTGCTCATCATGATCGCCAGGATCACCACTTCCACCAGCACCGCCGACAGGGTCAGGATCATGGTGCCGTAAGGATCGCCGACTTTTTCCGCCAGCAGCTCGGCGTGATGGGCCACGCGCATCGAGGCCGCAACGATGAAGCCGATCAGTATCAGACCGCCAACCAGTGCCACGGCACGCCCACTGCCCAACAGCCAGTGCTCCAGCGGGTAGGCGACGATGGCGGCGAGCAGGGCCAGCACCAGCAGCTTTTCTTGCTTGATCAACGTGAGCATCACAGGCCTATCACCGTGCACGGGGTATGACCTACTAGACTGTAGGGGGCCGTGAACGTTTCGTCCGGAGTGACGCTCACTTACAGGTCGGCGCAGGGCTCTTCGCGGGCAAGTCCTGCCGTCACAGTGGATCGCTCGGTCAGGTTTTTTCCAGACATTGCGGCCAGCCCCTGTAGAATGCCCACCATCGATTCACTGATGAGAACAGAACATGTACGACTGGCTGAACGCCCTGCCCAAGGCTGAACTGCACCTGCACCTGGAAGGTTCGCTGGAGCCCGAGCTGCTGTTTGCCCTGGCCGAGCGCAACAAGATCGCCCTGCCGTGGAGCGACGTCGACACCTTGCGCAAGGCCTACGCCTTCAACAACCTGCAGGAATTCCTCGACCTGTATTACCAGGGCGCCGACGTGTTGCGCACCTCCCAGGACTTCTACGACCTGACCTGGGCCTATCTGTTGCGTTGCAAGGCGCAGAACGTGATCCACGCCGAGCCGTTCTTCGACCCACAGACCCACACCGATCGCGGCATTCCCTTCGAAGTGGTCCTCAACGGCATCGCCGCCGCCCTCAAGGACGGGGAACAGCAGCTGGGCATCACCAGCGGTCTGATCCTGAGTTTCCTGCGCCACCTGAGCGAAGAACAGGCCGAGAAAACCCTCGACCAGGCGCTGCCGTTCCGCGATGCCTTCGTCGCCGTCGGCCTGGACAGTTCGGAGATGGGCCATCCGCCCAGCAAGTTCCAGCGGGTGTTCGACCGGGCCCGCAACGAAGGTTTCCTGACCGTCGCCCACGCGGGCGAAGAAGGTCCACCCGAATACATCTGGGAAGCCCTGGACCTGCTGAAGATCCAGCGGATCGATCACGGTGTCCGAGCCATCGAGGACGAGCGACTGATGCAGCGGATCATCGATGAGCAGATCCCGCTGACCGTATGCCCGTTGTCCAACACCAAGCTGTGCGTGTTCGACGACATGTCGCAGCACAACATCCTCGACATGCTCGAGCGCGGCGTGAAGGTCACGGTGAACTCCGATGACCCGGCGTATTTCGGCGGCTACGTCACCGAAAACTTCCATGCCCTGCACACCCACCTGGGCATGACTCAGGACCAGGCCAAACGCCTGGCGCAGAACAGCCTGGATGCGCGGTTGGTGAAGCCTTAGCTTCCGTCCACTGTCCTTGTGGGAGCGAGCCTGCTCGCGATAGCGGTATGTCAGTGAAACCAGTGTCCGCTGACACACCGCTATCGCGAGCAAGGCTCGCTCTCACAAGGGAATGGTGTTTAACCGCCCACGCCCTCGCTCAACTCCTCCAGCGTCTTGCCCCGCGTCTCCATCCCGAACAACCAGACCACACCCGCCGCCACCGCGAAGCACAGCGCGCCCAGGCCGAACACGCCGCCCTGCCCGGTGATCGGAAAGACCAGCCCGGTCACCAGTGGCCCCAGCAACGAGCCGATGCGACCAATCGCCGAGGCAAAACCCGAGCCCGTTGCCCGTGCCGAGGTGGGGTACAGCTCCGGTGTGTAGGTGTAGAGCACCGCCCACATGCCGAACAGGAAAAACTGCATCAGCAATCCGCTACCGATCAGCAACCCGACGTTGCCGCCGAATACCGCACTCTGCCCGTAAAGAAAGGCCATCGCCCCGCCGCCCAACAAGGTGATGACACACACCGGCTTACGTCCCCAGCGCTCCACCAGCCAGGCCGCCATCAGGAAACCGGGAATCCCGCCCAGGGAAATCAGCACGGTGTAATACACCGACTGGGTCACGGCGAATCCCGACTGCTGCAACAACGCGCTGAGCCAGGACGTCAGCCCGTAGAAGCCGAGCAAGGCAAAGAACCAGACGCTCCAGATCATCATCGTGCGTTGGCGATACAGTGGCGACCAGATCTGCGCCAGCGCCGAGAAGAAAGTACCCGGCGTACTCGCCAGCCTCGGCAGGCGAACCGGCTCCGGCAGGTCACGGCTCCCCAGCGAGGCCCGGACCTTGTCTTCGATCCGGCGCAGCACGGCATCCACCTCGTCATCCCGCCCGGCCTGCTCCAGCCAACGGGGTGACTCGGGGATGAAGAACCGAATCGCCAGGACAAACACTGCCGGCACCGCCAGGACCAGGAAGATGTCGCGCCAGCCGACTACCGGCAGGAGGAAATACGACAGCACCCCCGCCGCAACGAAGCCCAACGGCCAGAACCCGTCCATCAAGGCGATGTAACGGCCCCGGCGCTTGGCCGGGATCAGTTCCGAAAGCATCGACTGGGCAATCGGAAACTCCATGCCCATGCCGATACCCAGCAGAATGCGAAATAGCGTCAGCGTCTCGACATCCTGGGCCGTGGAACACAGGTAGCTGGCGACGCCCCACAGCACGATGCTCCACTGGAACACCGGTTTACGCCCGAACCGATCCGCCAGCATGCCCGACAGCGAAGCGCCCACCACCATGCCGAAGAAGCTGGAGCTGGCGAGCAAACCTGCCTGGGCCGTGCTCAGGCCAAACTCGGTTTTGATCGAGCCGAGCAGGAACGTCATCATCGCCAGGTCCATGGAGTCGAAAAAGAACGCCAAGGCAATAATGATGAAGATGATTCGGTGATAGCCACTGATGGGCAGTCGCTCCAGGCGTTCTGCCGCGCTGTACCCGTGATTGTCCATGGTGCATCCCCCCAGTCCGATAGATTACCGGGCGAGTGTGCGCGAACCTTGCGGGTGGCTATTGCTGAATGCGACCTGTCGACAGGCCTAGAGCGCCATTTCCAACGTATCCTGCCGGGCGAACCGATGGATTTCCTGCTGGCCGAGCACGGTCACCTGCAGGGCTCGCGAGTCGTTGGGCAGGCTCAACCAGCCGGATTGCATGAACAGTTGCAGCAACGCAGCCCCCAGCGCCCCCCCCAGGTGCGGCCGGCGTTCGCTCCAGTCCGGGCAGGCGCAGGCGATGCGGGCATTGCGATGGGCCAGGGCCTGGATGAACAGGCCACGTCCGGCCAGTTGGCTCGCGCCCTTGTGAGTGACGATCACCCGTTGCTCGCATTGCTCGATCCATCCGGCGTCCAGCAGGCGCTGGTACAGATCGGCCGCCAGGGTGCCACCAAGATGGTCGTCGCAGAGCCGGGCTCGCAACAACGAGGCGGGGGCCGACGGCGCCTTGCTCGGTATGACGCCGCGCTTGAAGACATCCGGAATCTGCCGTGGTGCGCTGGCCAGGGTCGCGCTGGCCAGGGCTTCGACCGCCGCACCAATCTCCGGCGCGGCCAGGCGGAAAAACCGCTTGCGCCCCCTGGCTTCCACCTTCAACAGGCCACCGGCCGACAGGCGTCCCAGATGGGCGCTGGCCGAGGATGGCGACAACCCGGCCAACAAGGCCAGTTCTTCGGCCTGCCGGGCCGTACCGTCCATCAAGGCCCACATCATTGCGCTGCGCTTGGGGTCGGCCAGCAGCGTGGCGATCTGGCTGATGCAAGGTGCATGTTCCATGTATTCACTCCCTGTTGAATCATTCGTCTACTGCTCTTGATGCGCGATGCCGCGCCGATTCAGGCGGCCGCTAGTATAAGCGTGCAGATCGAGCTTTCCTGTCCTCCGGAAACCTTTGGAGGCGATTGTTCGTGAGGGAAAATTCTCTATTTACCCGCGACTATTGGCCGGCTGCCGTCAAGAGCGGAAATTGCGCCGTCAATTCACCACACCGGGCCTGGAGCATCTCCCGCAAAAGCTTGACGGGCTTGCTCAACTGCGCCCGGTGAGCGCACAACAGATTCAGCGGCGCGCGCTCGCAATGCAGGTGCGGCAGAAGGATCTTCAGGCGCCCGGCCAGCACATCGGTCGAAACGTCCATCCACGACTTGTAGGCAATGCCGGCACCGGCCACGGCCCAGCGCCGCACCACATCGGCATCGTCACTGAAGCGGTCGCCGCTGACGGTGAGGCTCACTTCCCGCTTGCCGTCATGAAAGCACCAGCGGTCATGAACCCGGGTGCCGAGCATGTACAACAGGCAATTATGTTGTGCCAGTTGCTCAAGCTGATGGGGTTCGCCATGACGGGCCAGATAATCCGGCGAGGCACACAGCACCCGACGGTTGTCCGCCGCGACAGGCAAGGCCACCAGGCTCGAATCCTCCGGCTCCCCATAACGCAACGCGATATCCACCGGTTGCTTGAACAGGTCGGCAATGCGGTCGCCCAACAACAGCCGCACCGTAAGCCTGGGGTGCTCGCGCTGGAAGTCATCCAGCCAGGGCAGCAGCAGATTGCGTCCCAGGTCCGACGGCGCGGACAACTGCAAGACACCGCTGACCTGGTCCTGGCCGCTGGCCAACAGCCGTCGCCCCTCATCCAGGCTGCCCAACGCCGCCCGGGCATATTCGAGAAAACTTTCCCCTTCGGCGGTCAGGCGCAGACTACGAGTGGAGCGCGCCAGCAAACGGGCACCGAGGTGCTGCTCGATGCGTTTCAACGCAACACTGGCCACCGCCGCCGACAGATCCATGACCCTGGCAGCGGCAGAAAGGCTGCCTAGGTCCGCCGCCCGGACAAACAGCTGCAGGTCATCGAATCGAAGCATGGCGACTCCATTATCAAAAAAATATTGAAAGAGCCTGTTCTTTTAGCTGGTTTTATCGCGGTGATAAATAGCTAAACATGAATGCCATCGCACTCACCTCACGGAGCCCGTTTCATGAAAGCCATCGCGTACTACCATTCCTTGCCGATCACCGACCCGCAATCGCTGCAGGATGTCGAATTGCCGGAGCCCGTCGCCGGTCCGCGCGACCTGTTGGTAGAAGTCAAAGCCATTTCGGTCAATCCGGTGGACACCAAGGTCCGCCAGAACGTCCAGCCCGAAGGCGGCGCAGCCAAGGTGCTGGGTTGGGACGTGGCCGGCGTGGTCAAGGCCGTGGGCAGCCAAGTCTCCCTGTTCAAGGCCGGTGACAAGGTGTTCTATGCCGGCTCCATTGCCCGGGCGGGCGGCAACAGCGAACTGCATGTCGTGGACGAACGCATTGTCGGCCACATGCCCAGGACACTCGGTTTCGCCGAAGCGGCCGCGCTGCCACTGACCGCCATTACCGCCTGGGAGCTGTTGTTCGAGCGGCTGCAGATCCAGGAAGGCCAAGGCGCTTCGGACCAGAGCCTGTTGATCGTCGGCGCAGCGGGAGGCGTGGGCTCGATCCTGACACAACTGGCCAGCCAGCTCACCGCACTGAAGGTCATCGGTACCGCTTCCCGTCCGCAGACCCAGGATTGGGTGCGGAGCCTGGGTGCCGATCTGGTGCTCGACCACAGCCAACCATTGAGCGTGGTCATGAAGGAAGCAGGCCAGCCCCAGGTCACTCACGTCGCCAGCCTGACCCAGACCGACCAGCATCTGGATCAGTTGGTCGAGGCCCTGGCACCCCAAGGCAAACTGGCCTTGATCGATGATCCCAAGTCCCTGGACGTGACCAAGCTCAAGCGCAAGAGCCTGTCCTTGCATTGGGAGTTCATGTACACCCGTTCGCTGTTCGAGACGGCCGACATGACCGAACAACACAACCTGCTCAACCGTGTTGCAGAGCTGATCGACGCCGGCACCCTGAAGACCACCGTCGGCGAGCACTTCGGCAGCATCAATGCCGAAAACCTGCGCCGGGCCCACGCGCTGCTGGAAAGCGGCAAAGCCAAGGGCAAGATCGTGCTCGAAGGTTTCTGACCGTCCTACGCGGCACTCAGTCTCAAGGGCAATAATCGTGGCGAGGGAGCTTGCTCCCGCTGGGCTGCGCAGCAGCCCTAAGGCCTGGGCCCGCTACGGGGTCCAGCGGGAGCAAGCTCCCTCGCCACAATGATTGCTCGCAAAAAAGGTCGGACCGTCAGTCCGAGAATTGACCGTTGTCACAATTGCGATCGCATTCCGGTCTACACTCGAGGCCTTTGCAACGCAATCTTTTACGTGAGGAGGTCAGCAATGAAGATCCTGATAAAAGAAGTGGCAAAATCCCAATGGCAAGTGCGTCTTGACCAGCACGCCGTCACCTTCCGCACCGAGGCCGAAGCCAAGGCCTTCGCCACTACCCTGCAAGCGCGCATTCACGCGCCGCATCACTTCCCCGAACGGCAACAACGCACGGCCTGCTGAATCAGCCCTGGCGGCTGGCGTGTGCCAGCGCCTGGGCATTTTGCAGGCGGCGGGTCAGCATGGCCGCGCTCACCACCAACAGCCCGCACAGGCTGATGACCATCGCCATGGGCACCGCGCTGCCGTCGTGCAAGGCCGCCACCAGCGCGGCGGCCCCGGCGGCCACGGAAAACTGCAGGCACCCCAACATCGCCGACGCACTGCCGGCCCGGGCACCCTGCCCGTTCATCGCGCAGGCGGAAGCGTTGGGAATGATGCACCCCAGGCTGGCGATACAGATGAACAATGGAATCAGCAGTGGCCATAGATGCTCGGGGTGCAGGGCACTGACGGCCAGCAGGCTCAACCCCGCCGTGAAGTAGACCCACACCGCACGAGTCAGCAGGAAGGCCGGGCCACGCTTGGATAGCAACCGGGCATTGACCTGCGCCACCAGGATGAAGCCGGCCGCGTTGGTACCGAACAGCCAGCCGAAGTGTTCGGCCGGTACGCCATAAAGCTTGATGAACACGAAAGGCGAGCCGGCGATGTAAGCGAACATCCCGGCGATGGCAATCCCGCCCGTCAGGGCATGCCCGAGGAAAATCGAGTCGGTCAGCAGCCTGCCGTACTGGCGCAACGCTCCCGACAACGGCTGTCGAGGCACATGGGCCGGCAGGCTCTCGGGCAGCCACAAGGCGACGGCCGTCGCCGCCACGGCGCTGAACAGGGTCAGGCCGATGAAAATCGATTGCCAGCCGTGCAGGTTCACCAACAACCCGCCAAGCATCGGCGCGAGAATCGGCGCCAGGCCCATCACCAGCATCAGTTGCGAGAACACCTTGGCCGACCCCACCGCATCGCATTTATCGCTGACCACGGCCCGGGAAATCACCATCCCGGCGCAACCACCCAGGGCCTGGACGAAGCGCGCGCCGATCAGCCATTCGAGGCTTGGCGCATAAGCGCAGGCCAGGGAGGCCAGGGTGAACAGACCGACCCCGACCAGCAGTGGAATCCGCCGCCCGAAGCGATCCGCCACCGGCCCGTAGGCAAGCTGTCCGATGGACAGGCCGAGGAAATAGGCGGCCAGCGTCAATTGGATGTGTTTTTCGTCCGTGCCGAAGGCGGTTGCCATGGCCGGGAACGCAGGCAGATAGAAGTCGATCGCTAAAGGACCGAAAGCGCTCAAGGCGCCAAGAATCAGAATGGTACGAAGGTTCATCGGGCGTCCGTCAGGCATCAGTCAGCAGCCCGACAGTCTAGCCCTGCCGGGCGCTCTTGAACATTCCGATAGGTCGCTAACGATTAAAAAATATTCAGGCGGGGCTGACCTCGTAGCCTTCTTCCCGGATGACCTCGATCAGGGTGTTGGCCGGCAACGAACTCTGGACCTGGACGGTCCTGGCGCCCAGGTCGATTTGCACATCGGCCGCTGGATCCCTGGCTTGTACAGCCTGGGTGATGGCCTTGACGCAATGACCGCAAGACATGCCCTGGACATTGAAAGTTTGCATCGGGTGACTCCTGGAGATGGAAGTTGCCGGCAGTTTCAAGCTTGCCATCGTGGCAAGGTCAAGTTCTGATGAAAACTGCCGGGCTGGCAATTGCCGTCGCGCTCGGCCAAGCTGCCACTATCAAGGATTCCACACCGGAGGTTCGGCCATGCGCTGGTCAGCGTTCAGCCTGTTTTGCATGTTAGGTTTTTCAGCGATGGCCCCCCAGGCCTCAGCCGCCGGCGAAGATTACGGTGTGCTGATCATTTCCCGGGAACGACTGGAAGTATCGACGTCCTGCGAGATCGGCATCTACATTCAGGATCAGCTCACCGCCCGGCTCTTCCAGGAAGACAGCACCTCCTTCAACTTGCCTCCGGGCCGGTTCTCCCTGCGCCTGAAGCTGTTGCCTGGACAGGCTCCGGGTTGCAATCCGGGCATGCTCGCACCAGGTTCCCAGGAGATTACGATCAGGGCCGGTGACATCCTGAAATACCGTATCGCCATGAATGAACAAGGGATGTACCTCAAGCAGGCCGGGCTCGGTTACTGACCTCACCCGGATCCCTTGTGGGAGCGAGCCCTGCTCGCGATAGCGGTGCATCAGTAAATAAAAATGCTGACTGACAAACCGCTATCGCGAGCAGGGCTCGCTCCCACAAAGGATCCGGGTAAAGTCTTTTGGATTGGCGCTTGACCTTGCCAGCATGGCAAGGTTGATCCTGTAGTCATTCACTACAGGGAGCCCGTTCCATGTCCGAATCCACCACTTTCGACCTGCCGATTACCGGCATGACCTGCGCCAGTTGCGCCGGGCGGGTCGAGCGGGCCTTGAGCAAAGTCGCTGGAACCCGTGCCGTCAGTGTGAACCTGGCGACTGAGCAGGCGCGAGTCCAGGCCTCCGAGCAGAGCCTGCCGGCCTTGATAGAGGCCGTTGAACAAGCGGGCTACCATGTGCCTGTCCAAACCCTGGAGCTGAGTATCGGTGGGATGACCTGCGCCTCGTGCGTGGGTCGAGTCGAACGCGCCCTGGGCAAAATCCCCGGCGTTAACGGTGTCAGCGTCAACCTCGCCAACGAACGGGCCCACCTCGAACTGCTCGGACAGGTCGATCCGCACATCCTGATCGATGCAGTCAAGCGCGCCGGTTACGAAGCCAGCATCTGGCAGGCCGAGCAGCCCCATGACACGCAGCCCCGTCAGCTGAATCGTGAGCGCCTGATCCTGGTGTTGGCGATCCTGTTGTCCGTGCCACTGGTGCTGCCGATGCTGTTGCAGCCGCTCGGTGTGCACTGGATGCTACCGGCCTGGGCGCAGTTCGCCCTCGCGACACCGGTGCAATTCATCTTCGGTGCGCGTTTCTACGTCGCCGCCTTCAAAGCCGTGCGGGCCGGGGCCGGTAACATGGACCTGCTGGTGGCCCTGGGCACCAGTGCCGGCTATGGCTTGAGCCTGTATGAATGGATCATTGCCCGCCCCGGCAGCATGCCGCACCTGTATTTCGAAGCGTCGGCGGTGGTGATTGCCCTGGTCTTGCTGGGCAAATACCTGGAAAGCCGCGCCAAGCGCCAGACCGCCAGCGCCATTCGTGCCCTCGAAGCCTTGCGGCCGGAGCGGGCGACCCAGGTGATCGATGGCGAGGAGCGGGATGTCGCCATCAGCGCCCTGCGCGTAAACGATCTGGTGCTGGTCAAGCCCGGCGAACGCTTTCCGGTGGACGGTGAAGTGTTGGAAGGCCAGAGCCACGCCGACGAAGCGCTGATCAGCGGCGAAAGCCTGCCGGTGCCCAAACAACCCGGCGACAAGGTCACCGGTGGCGCCATCAACGGCGAAGGTCGCCTGCTGGTGCGCACCCAGGCCCTCGGCACCGAGACGGTCCTGGCGCGCATCATCCGCCTGGTGGAAGACGCCCAGGCAGCCAAGGCTCCGATCCAGAAACTGGTGGATAAAGTCAGCCAGGTCTTCGTACCGGTGGTCCTGCTGCTGGCCCTGGCCACACTGGTCGGCTGGTGGCTTTATGGCGCACCACTGGAGACCGCGCTGATCAACGCCGTCGCCGTGCTGGTGATCGCCTGTCCCTGTGCCTTGGGCCTGGCGACACCCACGGCGATCATGGCCGGCACGGGGGTGGCGGCGCGCCACGGGATCCTGATCAAGGACGCCGAGGCGTTGGAGCGTGCCCATGAAGTCGATACGGTGGTGTTCGACAAGACCGGAACCCTGACCTCCGGTACACCGCGCATTGCTCATTCAAAAGCCCTGGACGGTGACGAAGCCAGCCTGTTGCAACTGGCCGGCGCCCTGCAGCGCGGCAGCGGACACCCCCTCGCCAAAGCCGTGCTGGACGCCTGCGCCGAGGGTGGCCTTAACGTGCCGGATGTCAGCGACAGCCAGGCCCTGCCCGGACGCGGCATCGCCGGCAACCTCGATGGACGCCATCTGGCCTTGGGCAATCGGCGCCTGCTGGACGAGTCGGGCCTGGACGCCGGTTCGCTGGCCGAATCGGCGCAGGCCTGGGAAGCAGAAGGCCGGACCTTGTCCTGGCTGATCGAACAAGGCGCGACACCAAGGGTGCTGGGGCTGTTCGCCTTCGGCGACACCCTCAAGCGTGGCGCTCTCGCGACCGTGCAAGCCTTGGATGAGCGGCGCATCGCCAGCCATTTGCTCACGGGCGACAACCGCGGCAGCGCCCAGGTGGTGTCCCAGGCGCTGGGGATCGTCAATGTGCATGCCGAAGTGCTGCCCGGAGACAAATCCGCCATTGTCCTTGAGCTGAAGAAAAACGCCGTGGTGGCGATGGTCGGGGACGGTATCAACGACGCCCCGGCGCTGGCCGCCGCAGACATCGGCATTGCCATGGGCGGCGGCACCGACGTGGCGATGCACGCCGCCGGCATCACCCTCATGCGCGGCGATCCGCGACTGGTGCCGGCGGCATTGGAGATCAGCCGCAAGACCTACGCCAAGATCCGCCAGAACCTGTTCTGGGCGTTCGTCTATAACCTGATTGGCATCCCATTGGCGGCCTTCGGCCTGCTCAACCCGGTGCTGGCGGGTGCGGCGATGGCGTTGTCGAGCGTCAGCGTGGTGAGCAATGCGTTACTGTTGAAGTTCTGGACCCCCGAGCACCTGGAGGACAAACGATGAACATCGGCCAAGCGGCCCGCCAGAGCGGGCTGAGCGCGAAGATGATCCGCTACTACGAGTCCATCGGCCTGCTCAAGGCAGCCCATCGCACCGACAGCGGCTACCGTGTCTACGGCACCGATGACTTGCACACCCTGGCCTTCATCAAACGCTCCCGGGACCTGGGCTTTTCCCTGGAAGAGGTCGGCAAGCTGCTCACCCTGTGGCAGGACCGGCAACGGGCCAGCGCCGACGTCAAGGCCCTGGCCCGGCAACACATCGATGAACTGAACCAGAAAATCCGCGAACTGGCCGAACTGCGCGATACCCTCCAGGACCTGGTGGAACACTGCCACGGCGACCACCGCCCGGACTGCCCGATCCTCAAGGAACTGGCGTCGGGGTGTTGCAAGGAAACGGCCAGCGCCTGACACCCAGCCCCACAGTGGATTGGCGGTGAACCCGGATGTTCTATTCACCCGAGATCAGGGGTGGGAGCGAGCCTGCTCGCGAAGACGACGCCACAGTCAACATCCCTGCAAGCTGACCCACCGCTATCGCGAGCAGGCTCGCTCC
>NZ_KN322960.1 GCF_000774145.1 Pseudomonas mediterranea CFBP 5447
GAGCCTGCTCGCGATGGCGCCGGGTCAGCCACATCCATCTCAACTGATACGCCGCCATCGCGAGCAGGCTCGCTCCCACAGGGGTAATGCGAACCATGTTCCAACTTGAACCATCACTGCACCACTTTCACGCCCTGCCCGCCTCCATTTCCCTGGATTGGCTATAAATAACCTCGCGTTCATTCGCTTGGCACGACCGCTGCACGCTTGCGACTTTTCCCCTCCTGCGCAAGGACCGCCACATGACTCAGAACGATCCAGGCAACGACTACCCGTTGAGCGAAGTCCCGATGCATGCCCGCAAGGGCCTGGCCTCCACGGCCATGGTGCTGCTGGGTTTCACCTTTTTCACCGCCACGATGTTTGCCGGTGGCAAGTTGGGCGTCGCGTTCGGTTTTGCCGAGATGCTCACCGTAATCGTGATTGGCAACCTGCTGCTGGGGTTCTACGCCGCGGGGTTGGGTTACATCGCGTTCAAGAGCGGGCTCAATTCGGTGCTGATGGGCCGCTTCTGTTTTGGCGAGGTCGGCAGCAAGCTCAGCGACCTGATCCTGGGTTTCACCCAGATCGGCTGGTACGCCTGGGGCACGGCGACCGCCGCGGTGGTGCTGGGTAAATATTTCGGCTTGGGCGAAGGCACCGTACTGGGGCTGATAGTGCTGTTCGGCCTGGGGTTCTGCGCCACGGCCTACGTCGGTTATCGTGGGTTGGAGATTCTCTCGTACATCGCCGTGCCGGCCATGATGTTGCTGCTGATGCTGTCGATGTGGGTCGCGACGGTAAAGGTCGGTGGGCTGGAGGGTTTGCTGGCGGTGATGCCCACGGGGAGCCTCGACTGGTCCACTGCCATCACGCTGGTGTTCGGCACCTTCGTCAGCGGCGCCACCCAGGCGACCAACTGGACCCGGTTTTCCTGCTCGGCGAAAGTCGCGGTGCTGGCGAGCCTGATTGGTTTCTTTCTCGGCAATGGCCTGATGGTGTTGATCGGCGCCTACGGGGCCATCGTCTACCAGCAGCCGGACGTGGTCGAAGTGCTGCTGTTGCAGGGCTTCGCCATGGCGGCGATGGCGATGTTGCTGCTCAACATCTGGAGCACCCAGGACAACACCATCTACAACTTCGCCGTGGCCGGTTGCAATCTGCTACGCACCCGTCGACGCAAGGCCGTTACCCTGGGCGGCGCCGTGATCGGTACCCTGCTGGCGCTGCTGGGCATGTACGACCTGCTGGTGCCATATCTGATCCTGCTGGGCACGGTGATCCCACCCATAGGCGGCGTGATCATGGCCGACTTCTTCTTCCGCTGGCGCGGGCGTTATCCACGCCTGGTCGATGCACGGCTGCCCGCCTTCAACTGGCCGGGGTTGCTGGCCTATGGACTCGGCACTGTCGCGGCGTTCAATTCACCCTGGGTGGCACCGCTGGTAGGAATCGCCACTGGCGCGCTAACGTATGTGCTATTGATCGGCGTAATGGGTACCCGGATCACTGACGCGCCACTCCAAGACCTATGAAAAGGACTCGCCCGATGCACATCATCAACGCCCGCCTGCGCAACCGTGAAGGCTTGCATGAACTGCACCTGGAAAACGGCCTGATCGCCAGCATCGCCCGCCAGACCGAAGCCCCCAGCCTCGGCCCGGAGGACCTCGATGCCGGCGGCAACCTGGTGGTGCCGCCCTTCGTCGAGCCGCACATTCACCTGGACGCGACGCTCACCGCCGGCGAGCCGCGCTGGAACATGAGCGGCACCTTGTTCGAAGGCATAGAGTGCTGGGGTGAGCGCAAAGCCACCATCACCGAAGAAGACACCCGGACGCGCGCGACGAAAACCATCCAGGCCCTCGCCGCCCATGGCATCCAGCATGTGCGCACCCACGTCGACGTCACCGACCCCGCACTCACCGCCCTCAAGGCCATGCTGGAAGTGCGCGAGCAAAATCGTCATCTGATCGACATGCAGATCGTCGCGTTTCCCCAGGAAGGCATCGAGTCCTACCGCAACGGCCGCGAGCTGATGGAAGAAGCGATCCGCATGGGCGCCGATGTGGTGGGTGGCATTCCGCACTTCGAATACACCCGCGACCAAGGTGTCAGCTCAGTGAAATTCCTGATGGACCTGGCCGAACGCACCGGCTGCCTGGTGGACGTGCATTGCGACGAGACCGACGACCCGCATTCACGCTTCCTCGAAGTGCTGGCCGAAGAAGCCCGCAGCCGCGACATGGGCGCCCGGGTCACCGCCAGCCACACCACGGCCATGGGTTCCTACGACAATGCTTACTGCGCCAAGCTGTTTCGCCTGCTCGGGCACTCGGGCATCAGCTTCGTCTCCTGCCCCACCGAAAGCATCCACTTGCAGGGACGCTTCGACACCTTCCCGAAACGCCGCGGCGTCACCCGGGTCAATGAACTGCTGGAAGCCGGGATGAATGTGTGTTTCGGCCAGGATTCCATCGTCGATCCGTGGTATCCCCTGGGCAACGGCAACATCCTGCGGGTACTCGAAGCCGGCCTGCACATCTGCCACATGCTCGGCTACCGCAACCTGCAAAGCGCCCTCGACCTGGTCACCGACAACAGCGCCAAGGCCATGGCCCTGGGCGAGCGCTACGGGCTGGAACCGGGGCGTCCGGCGAACCTGTTGATCCTGTCGGCCGACAGCGACTACGAAGTGATCCGCAGCCAGGGGTTGCCGCTCTACTCGATTCGCATCGGTGAAGTGCTGATGAAGCGGCAGATGCCGGTGGTGGAGTTTGGGCCGCAGTTGGGCTGAGCGAGCCGACGATAGCGGTCTGTCCGTTGACTGTGAGGTGGCTGGCCCGACGCTATCGCGAGCAGGCTCGCTCCCACAGGGGGCAGCGGCGGACACAAAATGTATGCACGCTGAAGATCCAATGTGGGAGCGAGCCTGCTCGCGATAGCGTCATCAGCCACACCGCAGGACGCTAAAGCAGCCGCGCCGCTCCAAACAAACTGACCCGCACCAGCTCCCCGCCCGCCTCTGTCAGCAAGATCGGCGCCGTCCCTCCCGGCATCACCACACTCACCGGCCCCGCCTTCACCCAACCCACCCGCCACGCGGCGCTGGCCACGGCGCTGGCGCTGGTGCCGGAAGAAGCGGTCGGCCCTTCGCCCCGCTCGAATACCCGGGCGGCAATGCGTCCTTCGGCCTCGAGCCAGGCCCATTGCAGGTTCACACCCGCCGGGCATGGAATGCCGGCACCACCGGGCAAGGCATAAGCGATGCGGGTCAAGCTTTGGGAAAGTCCCGGAGCGCGCATCTGCGCGTTGCTCGGCAGCGCTTCGGCGCTGTCCACCAAGGTCACGCAATGGGGGTTGCCCATGCTCACGAACTGACTGTTGCCCCACGCCGGGTTCAACGCTTGCAGTACCGCCACACGACTGACTTCGCGCTGGTTGAAGTGCACGCTTTCCGTCGTTTGCGCGGCGACGGCCCGAGGCCCGAACAGCGGTTGCCCAAGGTCCAGCCAGAAGCCAGATGTGCCTTCGAATTCGGCGGCACGAACCGACGTCTGCAGCGGCGACGAGCCTGCGGGTTTGTCGTGATGAACCTGCAACACACAATCGCCCTCTCCCGGCATCAAGCCCTGTGCCTGCAAGGCATGGGAGAAAATGGTCAGGCCGTTGCCACTGCGCTCGGCCAGGGTACCGTCGGTGTTGACGATCAACAGGTCAAAGGGCGGTTCATCCTGGAACGGCCCGATCAGCAGTCCGTCGCTGCGATGCGCCTTGGCGTCCGGTGGTTGCTCACCCGGCGCCCAGGCGCAAAACGCCTGCACCGCAGCCGCTGCCCAGGATTCACGGGCCTGTGCCGCCAGGGCCGCCGATGGCGGCAGGGCTACCCCTAGGTCACGGACCTGTTGCGGTGAGACGACACCATAGATATTGCCGCGTGCATCATAGAACTGCGTCATGGACCCGATCCGCATTCAACCAGCAGGGCCGCCACTGTATGCTGCCCTGGCCCGTGGGAGCAAAGCTTGCTCGCGATGCAGCGCTCTCGGTCGGCACCTTGAGGTCGCCGTGAGGTCAGTGGATATGCCAGCATAGGGATCCCACCCGCACCACAGCTTCGCAAAACCAAGGACGATTCATGACCGCCATCACGCCCCCACCCACGTTTGTTCCCGGACGCCTGGAACAGATGTCCACCCGCATCGCCTACCTCATCGCCGGCGTTGGCATCGCCGCCTGGGCACCACTGGTGCCTTACGCCAAGACGCGGGCGAACCTGGATGAAGGCACCCTCGGCCTGCTGCTGTTGTGCCTGGGGGTGGGCTCGATCCTGGCGATGCCGATTTCCGGCGCATTGGCGGCACGGTTCGGCTGTCGACGGGTGCTGAGCGGTGGCACGGTCCTGATCTGCCTGGCATTGCCTTTGCTGGCAACGATGAGCACGTTTTCCTGGTTGGTGGCCGCGTTGTTCCTGTTCGGCGCCGGACTCGGCACCGTGGACTCGACCGTGAACCTGCAAGCGGTGATCGTCGAGCGGGCCAGTGGCAAGACCATGATGTCGGGCTTTCACGGGATGTTCAGCCTCGGCGGGATCATCGGCGCGGCTGGTGTCAGTGCCCTGCTCGGCCTTGGGCTGCCACCGCTGGGGGCAACGCTGGTGGTCAATGGATTGCTGCTGGTGGCACTGTTCAAGGCGGCACCGCACTTGCTGCCCTATGGCAGCGAAAGCTCGGGCCCGGCGTTCGCCATTCCCCACGGCATCGTGTTGTTCATCGGCATCCTGTGTTTCATCGTATTCCTCGCCGAAGGAGCGGTGCTGGATTGGAGCGCGGTGTTCCTGGCCACCGAGCGCGGGGTCGAGACCGCCTACGCCGGGCTGGGTTATGCCGCGTTCGCGCTGACCATGACCGTCGGCCGCCTGACCGGCGATGCGGTGGTGCATCGCCTGGGCGCCCGGCGGGTGATCATTTATGGCGGCGCCACGGCCGCGGTCGGCTTCCTGCTGGCCACCCTGGCGCCGATGTGGCAGGCGGCACTGTTGGGTTACGCGTTGGTGGGGGCCGGCTGTTCGAACATCGTGCCGGTGCTGTACACCGCGGTCGGCAAACAGACCCTGATGCCAGAAGCGATTGCCGTTCCGGCCATCACCACCATCGGCTACGCCGGCATCCTCGCGGGCCCGGCGCTGATCGGGTTTATTGCCCATGGCAGCAGCCTGAGCATGGCCTTCGGGCTGTTGGCGTTGTCGCTTGTGGTCGTAGCGGCCAGTGGAAAAGTGTTGAAGGTTTGATTCCTCCACAGGCCTTGTGGCGAGGGTCAATTCACAGGATTGGGTACTTGCGGATCCTGGTTGTCATCAAAACCCCACACTGGCCTGCACGAAGAACGTCCGCAGCACGCCGGCGTAGATCCCCGAGTTGTTGTCGCTGGAGCGGGTGTAGTACTGATGATCGAACAGGTTTTTCACCCCGGCGCCGAGTTTCAGGTTCGACAGTTGCTCACCGAAGTCGTAACCGGCGCGCACGTTCCCCTTGAGACAGACGCTGCTCCCTCAAGGTTTGTGGCGGGCTGGGGCTTGTGGTTACCCCGGACCCCATGTGGGAGCGAGCCTGCTCGCGATGGCGGCGACACAGTCAATATCGCCGCAAGCTGAACCACCGCTATCGCGAGCAGGCTCGCTCCCACAGGTTATTTCAGGCGTCTATGGATGCTTCACGCCTCGGGCATCTTGCGGAAACCCACCGCCAGGCGGTTCCAGCCATTGATGGTGTTGATGGCAACGGTCAGGTCGACCATTTCCTTGGGGGTGAAATGCTGGTTCAGCAGTTCGTAGTCGGCGTCCGGCGCATGAGTTTCGCTCAGGCGGGTCAGGGCTTCGGTCCAGGCCAGCGCGGCGCGCTCGCGAGGGGTGAAGAACGGTGCTTCGCGCCAGGCGGTCACGGCGTACAGGCGACGCTCTGTCTCGCCATCCTTGCGGGCATCGGCGGTGTGCATGTCGATGCAGAAGGCACAGCCGTTGATTTGCGAGGAACGCAGCTTGACCAGTTCGAGCAGGGACTTCTCCAGGCCCAGTTTCATGACGGCGTTTTCCAGGGCCAGCATGGCTTTGAAGGCGTCGGGGGAAGCGGTGTAGAAATCGATACGCGGTTGCATGATGTGCTCCAGAACAATGGGGTGTGGCGCTACGTTAGCCCCAGGCTGGCGCAGGACAAATAGCCAATTATTGGGAAGTTCGAGTGACCAATGGACAGGTCGTTCAGGCCCGGCTGCGCAACCAGTGCAGGAAGCGTTTCTTGGCCACGGGCTTGGGGGCTTCGCGGATCAGGTTCTGGGCGAGGTGCATCCGTACGTCCAACAGGTTCTTCATGGCGTCGTTGATGTCCTGACGGGCGTCAAGGCACGGTTTGAGGTAGTCCTTCTCGATGCGATACAGGGTGCAGAACGTCTTGGCCGAAAAACTTGCCAGTGCGGCCAGGTCGGAAATGATGCCGGCTTCGCCAATCACCTCCCCCGGGCCCATGCGCCCGCCTTCCAGTACCTGGCCGTTGCGTACCATGGTCACGCTGACCACGCCGGACTCGATGATGAACAGATGGTCGCTCACCTCGCCGGCCGGCAGGATCACGTCCCCCGCACGGAAGGTCTGCAAGGTCATGTTCTGGCTGAAGGTTTCTTTTTCTTCCTGGCGCAAGGTCGAGAAAATGCTTGAGCTGTCCAGCAATGCGCGAGGCCTCGACGAACCGTTGGCCGAAGCGCTTTCGCTGTCGGAGAGGAGACTGATCCCCGACGCCCGCAGGTGTCGGAACGCCAGGTCGAACAGTTGATTGCGGACCTCGCGTTTCTGGGCCCTCGAGACGACGAAGCCGCTGATCTCGTATTCCGCCCCGGCGCTGGTGGAGCTTTTCAGCGTGACGCAAGGGGCCGGGACGGCGAGCAAGGCGCGGCAGCCGATCATGGCGCGCTCCAGGGCCTCGATCACTTTCTGCGGCCGAGCGTGGGGACTGACCTGAACGCTGATGGACAACCCGTGCATATCGCTGGGCCGGCTGAAGTTGATGACCTTGGCCTTGGCCGCCAGTGAGTTGGGAATCACCGCCATGCTGCCCTGGGCGGTCTGCAACCGGGTGGCGCGCCAGTCGATGTCGGTGACCCGGCCCTCGGTGCCGTCGATGGAGATCCAGTCATCGAGCTGATAAGGCTTGGTGGTGTTGAGCACGATGCCGGAGAACACGTCGCTGAGAGTGCTTTGCAAGGCCAGGCCGACGATGATCGCCATCGCCCCGGACGTCGCCAGCACCCCCTTGACCGGCAGATCCAGGACATAAGCCAACGCGGCAATCACCGCAATCAGGAAGATCACCGCGCCGAGCAGATCCTGCAGCAGCCGCCCGGTATGGCCGACCCGTTGCATCATCGCCGCGCCGATCAGCACCGTCAGGGTCCGTGCGGCGAACAGCCACCAGGCGATCTGCAAGCCGGTGGCCGCCAGGTGCCGCGGCACATCGTCGACCCACTGCGCCGGCTCCATGGGATTGAGGCCTTCCTTGAACAGCAACATGCTGAACAACGAAAAGATCACCAGCCGCCCGCCGATTTTCCAATAGGTCCGTTCCGCGTTGACCAGTCGCCACAACAGCATGTCGAGCACAAGCAGCACCAGGGCGCAGAGCAGCGGGTGATCGATGATCAGAGACAGCATGGGGACAGCTCCAGGAAGGCGATTGGCGAGAAGATTGGCACACAAATCCCTGTGGGAGCGAGCTTGCTCGCGATGACGACAGGACAGTCAATACAGGATCGGCTGGCAGACCGTTATCGCGAGCAGGCTCGCTCCCACAGGGAACAGCGATCAATCATCCATCCGGCCAAAACGCCCGGAGTGGAAATCACTGAAGGCCTGGTGGATTTCCTGCTCGCTGTTCATCACGAACGGGCCATGGCCGACGATGGGTTCGTCGATGGGCTCGCCGCTGAGCAGCAGCACCACCGCATCGTTATTGGCGTGCAGGGCCAACTGGTCACCGGCCCGGTCGAACAGGGCCAGTTGCCCGGCCTCGATCCGCTCGCGACCGTTGGCCTGGACGGTGCCATGTAGCACCACCAGTGCCGTGTTGCGGCCTTCGTGCAGATCGAGGGTCAGGCTTTTGCCGGCGTTCAAGCGAATATCCCAGACATCGATGGGCGTGAAAGTCTTCGCCGGGCCTTGTTGGCCCTCGAAGGTCCCGGCGATCAGGCGCAGCCTGCCGGCGTCGTCCTTCAGTTCAATGTTCGGAATGTCACCCTTGAGCAGCGTCTGGTAGCCGGCTGGGGCCATCTTGTCCTTGGCAGGCAGGTTGACCCACAGCTGGACCATTTCCATGAACCCGCCCTGGCGGGCGAAAGCTTCGGAATGGAACTCTTCATGGATGATCCCGGAAGCGGCAGTCATCCATTGCACGTCGCCCGGGCCGATCTTGCCGCCGCTGCCGGTGGAGTCCCGATGCTCCAGTTCACCCTGGTAAACGATGGTCACGGTTTCGAAACCCCGGTGCGGATGCTGGCCGACACCGCGACGTTCAGTGGTGGGGGTGAATTCGCTTGGGGCCGCATGGTCCAGCAGCAGGAACGGGCTGATGTGCTTGCCCAGGTTGTCGTAGGAAAACAGCGTGCGAACCGGAAAGCCGTCGCCGACCCAATGGGGTCGCGGGCTGGTGTACAGGCCAATGATCTTTTTCATGCAACGTCTCCCAATCAGGTGTTGCGATTCGATGGATACAGCTTAAAACTGAGACCTTTGAGGCACTAGACTGCAAAAATCGGCTTTAGCGTTCTATCTGGAGAACGATCATCGAAGACCTGAACACGCTCTACTACTTCACCCAAGTGGTCGAACACGGCGGTTTCGCCGCCGCCGGCCGGGCGCTGGACATGCCCAAGTCCAAGCTCAGCCGACGCATCGCACAGCTGGAAGAGCGGCTGGGCGTGCGCTTGATCCACCGCAGCAGTCGGCATTGTTCGTTGACGGAGATCGGCCAGGCCTACTACCAGCGCTGCCTGGCGATGCGAGTCGAAGCCGAGAGCGCGGCCGAGGTGATCGAGCGCAACCGCTCGGAACCCCTGGGGCTGGTGCGCATCAGTTGTCCGACGGCGCTGCTCAACAGTTGGGTCGGGCCGATGCTGACCCGCTACATGATCCGTTACCCACGGGTGGAGTTGTTCGTCGAGAGCACCAACCGCCGGGTCGACCTGATTCACGAAGGGTTCGATATCGCGTTGCGGGTGCGCTTCCCGCCGCTGGAAAACACCGACATGGTGATGAAAGTACTGGGCAAGAGCACCCAATGCCTGGTGGGCAGCCCGATGTATCGTGAACGCTTGTCCTTCCCCGCTTCCCCGGCCGACCTCAACGGTTTGCCCAGCCTGCACTGGGGAGCGGCGCAACGGGAGTATCAGTGGGAGTTGTCGGGGCCGGACGGCGCCAGCGCGCTGATCCGCCATGCGCCGCGCATGGTCACCGACGATTTGCTGGCCCTGCGCCAAGCGGCACTGGCAGGCATCGGCATTGCCCACCTGCCCCACGTGCTGGTTCGCGATGACCTGGCGGCCGGGCGACTGGTGGAATTGATACCGGGCTGGGCACCGAATTACGGGATCGTCCACGCGATCTTCGCCTCACGCCGCGGGTTGTTGCCGTCGGTGCGGACGCTGATCGACTTTCTGGCCGAGGAATTCAGCCGGAGTGATATGGCGTAGTGCAACTTCATGTGAGCGCCGCTTCATGTGGGAGCGAGCCTGCTCGCGATGCGGACACCTCGGTCTATTCGCGGACCGCGTTATCGTTCATCGCGAGCAGGCTCGCTCCCACAGGGGAGAATGCACTCCATGAGCCAAGGCTCAGAGATGATTGCGCTTGGCGAAATCCGACAAGCCCACCAGCGTCTTCAGGCCAAGCTTTTCCAACAGCCGGGTCTTGTAGGTACTGACGGTTTTCGGGCTCAGGTACAGGGATTCGGCGACATCCTTGCCACGCATGCCCATGGACAGCATTCGCAGAATGGATAATTCGCGGGTGGAAAGGCTTTCCAGGGCCTGCTGTTCGGTGCGCTGCTGGAAGTCCAGCCTGACGGGCATCTGGGGGAAATAGGAATAACCGGACTTCAAGGCATGAATGGCCTTGGTCAGTTCCTTCAGGTCGCTTTTCTTGGTCACGAAGCCCCTGGCCCCAGCCGAGATGCAGCGATTGCAGAAGTGTTGCGCATCCTGGGAGGTGAACACCAGCACGCCGCAGCCGGGATACTGGGCCATGATCCACACCAGCAAGTCCAGGCCATCGAAGCCGTTCATCACCAGGTCCAGGATCACCAGTTCAGGGGTGCGCTCCTTGATCAGGGCCCTGGCATCGAGCACACCGTCGGCGTCCCTGATCTGGGTAAACCCCTCGTTCTGGCAAATCAGCCGCAATGCCCCCCGTATGACAGGGTGGTCATCCACGATCAACACGTCTTTCAAGGCAACTCCCCAGATGAATACACACTACGCCGATGCCACGTTGCAGCGGACTCTTGCACAAGCGACAGGCCCGGCCACCTGTCAGGTCTGACAGTACCGACCAATGGTCAGGAGCAGCCGCCGTGGCTGTGCCTGAGGGGACGGCTCCAGGCATGGGCCGCTTCGCAGTCCGCTGGATCGACCCGCGCCATCAGGCGCGCCAGCGCTGCGAGATCCGGTAACGGCGCAGAATGCAACTGCACGCTTGCCCGACGCGCGACAGGGACCGACAGGAGCCCGGCCTGTTGCGCGTTGTAGATCATTCCATGGCGCACCTGCGGGTTATCGAGGAAGAAACCCGGCAGGTCCAACAGCCCTTCCGCCAGGCAGGCGTCGACGACCAACAGGTCGAACGGCTCGATACCGAACGCCATCAATGTCATCAGTTCCTGCGCATTGCTCACGGGCGCAATCCGGAAATAGCCCTGTTGATTGAACAGGTACTCAAGTTTCATTCGATGAGAAGGGTCTGTATCGGCAATCATGATACGTAGTGCTTTATTCGGCATGACAGGCATCCCAATGACAACGCGACGGATATGAACCGGCTCGTAAACGTTAAGGGGCCTCAGGCTAGAGGAAGCTTTTGAGGGGCGCTGTAGGACGAGTCCTAAAAACAGTCGGAAAAAGCCCTCCTCGACACTCGGTTGTAGGAAATCATTCGCGTGTGCGACCAGGAGAAGCAAGCTCCCTCGCCACATGGCGCTCCAATCGTTCGGTGAGCAAGTCCATGACCTGGCGCAGGTCACCCACCGCGTTGGCGAGCAACACGCCGTCGGCGCTTCGGCAGGCGTTCTCCACTGCCTCACAAGCCGCGACCAAACCTTGTGCCTGGATGATCCGCGCACCGCCCTTGATCCGGTGCGCCAGGTCCGCGAGTCCCGACACATCGTGTCGGCTGAACAAGTCGATGAGCCGCACCTTGTCGTCGGCATTGGTGTTGACCAATTCTTCCAGCAGCTTTTTGATCGAGACGAGGTCGCCTCCCGTCAGTTGTTCGAGGCTGGTCAGATCGAAACTATCGGTCGACGCAACGACGCCCTCCTCGTCAGGCGGAGCACTGAGCGAACCCAGGCGCGCCTGCAGTTCCTTGAGGCCGATGGGCTTGAACAGGCAGTCGTCCATCCCGGCATCGATGCAGCGATCCTTTTCCTCGCGCTGGGCATTGGCCGTGAACCCGAGGATCACCCCCCGCGACAGCCCTTGGGCCCGCTCTTCGTCGCGAATGGTGCGTGCCAGTTCATAGCCGCTCATCAATGGCATGTTGCAGTCGGTGATCACCGCATCGAAATGTCCGGCGCGCCAGGCCTGCAAACCCTGGATACCGTCCCCGGCCTCCCGGACCCGATGCCCCAGGTAGTTCAGTTGCCGCGACAGCAGCAGGCGATTGGCCGGGTGGTCATCGATCACCAGAATGTCCAGGGCCTGGGCCGGCACCGACGCCTCGATCATAGCCGGCGGGGCTTGCACCTGGGCCTCAAGCAAGGGCAGGCGCAACAGGATCTCGACCTGCGTGCCCGCCCCTGGCGCGCTGCTCAACGCCAGGGTGCCCCCCATCATTTCGCACAAGGTGCGGCTGATCATCAGCCCCAGCCCGGAACCGCTGCGGGCGGACTGGCGATTATTGCCGGCCTGGGTGAAGGGGCTGAACAGACGTCGCTGGTCCTGCTGGGGAATCCCGCTACCGGTGTCTTCCACCCGCAGGCAGATGCCCAGGCGTTTGTCGTCATGATCCGGAGCGGCTTGCACACTCAGGCGTACCTGGCCTCGATCGGTGAACTTGATCGCGTTGCTCAGCAGGTTCGACACGATCTGCTTGAAGCGCAAGGGATCGATCAAAACATCCTTGTCGGTCGCCGGGTCCAGGTCCAGTTGCAGGCGCAGATTTTTCTGCCGGGCCAAGCCTTCGAACATCCGCGTCACCGACTCGACCAGTTGCCCCAGGTTGGCCCGCTCCGGCGCCAGGGACAATCGCCCCGACTCGATGCGGGCAATGTCCAGGATGTCACCGATCAAGCCCAGCAACCCCTGGGCCGCGTCGGAAGCGACTTCGATGGCCACCCGGTCCACGACACCCTGGTCGGCTTTTTTCAGGGCCAGTTCCAGCATGCCGATCAACGCATTCATCGGCGTGCGGATCTCATGGCTCATGGTCGCCACGAAGGTGGTCTTGGCCCGATTGGCGTCGTCGGCACTTTCCTTGGCGACACGCAGCTGCTCCAGTAGCCGACGCAAATAAACGACCCAGCCCAGGGTCAGCATCAGCAACAGCGCGGCGACGGCAAACCCCTGGAGGATGGTGGTGCGGTTACGCAGCCAGTAGCTGTCGTCGATCACCACTTCGCTGCGCCAGCGATTGGTCAGCTCGTCCATTTCTTCAGGGGAGATGCTCAGCAATGCCTTGTCCAGGATCGAATGCAGCTCCAGCGCATCCCGTCGAGTCGCCAGGGCAACACGCGCTGGCAGGCTGCCCACGGTGCTGGTGATCTGCAGCCTGTCGCGGTACTGCCGCGAAACCAGGTAACGGGCACTGATCAGCGAGTTGACCGCGCCGTCCACCGTGCCGGCGGCCACCATGGCCATGGCATCGGCGGTGTTTTGCGCCGGAACCAATTGCACGCGAGGGAACTGCTCCAACAGGTATTCACGCAATACATTGCCCTTCGTCAGCGCCAGTCGCTTGTTGTCCATCCGATCCAGGGTCAGAGGAGTCCCGACCTTGCGTGATGTCACCAGCACGAATGGCGGGCTCAGGTACGGACGGGTAAAGCGCAAGGCGTCCTCGAACTCAGGGGTCACCGGCGCTGCCGCCAGGACATCGGCCTGGCCGCTGCTGACCCGCTCGATCAGGCCATCAAGCGAACTGCCACGCTGGAGATTGAACTTCAGGCCGGTACGCAAGCTGATCCTGGCCAGCACATCGGCGCTGATTCCGCGAATCTGGCCCTGGTCATCGACGAACGTCAGCGGCGGGAAATGTTCGTTGACGGCCACCGTGATCCGCGGATGCGCATCCAGCCAACGCTGTTCATTGACACTGAAATGCAGTGCCTGCTGCCCCGGCATGCTGGCGCCACCGGCACTCCAGCGGCGCAGGATGCTCATGCGTTCACGGGTGGGGATCGCTTGCAGGGCGGCATCGACAATGCGCAACAAGCGCGGATTGTCGCGCTTGATCGCGAAGGCGAACGGTTGCACTTCCATGCGGGAAAAATCCGCCAGTTGGATATTGTTCAGGTAGTTCTTGCTGATCAGGTAATTGGCGCTGATCGAATCCCCCAGGTAGACATCGGCCTGACCGAACGCCACCGCGCCAATGGCACTCAGGGTCGAGGGGTACAACTGCAAGGTGGCATCAGGATAGAACGCCTCGACCCTGGCCGGCGGCAAATAGTGGTACAGCATCGCCAACCGTTTGCCCGCCAGGTCCGGAGGCAGGTCCTGGCTGTCATCGATGCGCGCCACGAGGGTGGGCAGGTCATCGGCGTACGCCTGGGACATGATCAGGTCCGGGTCATCGGCCTCGAAGCCGTTTGCGGTACCGAGCAAGTCGATCTCGCCACTGTGCAGCGCCTGGAGCGACTCGGAACGGGACGGGTACCGCCGCACTTGCACCTCGACCTGCAACAACTGCCCGAGCAACTGGACATAATCGGCGGTCAGGCCTTCATAATCGTTGCCATTGCCGGTGATGCCGAACGGTGAGTAATCCGGTGCCGAGGCCCCTACCAGCAACCGGCCATTGCGCCGCAACCAGGCCCGGTCGGCCTCATCCAGGGACACCGAATAGTCATCCACATGGGACCGCCCGAGTACGTGCAGCGATTCGGGGACTGCGCCAACCTGCGGCGCAACACTCAATGAGCCCAGCAACAACGCCGCCAGGCCCATGCGTAGAAGCAGCATCATCGGAATCAGGTTTTCGCCTGTTGAAAGCGGTCCGGAACATCACTGCCATCACATAGAGTCACGTTCCGCGCCCTCTTTCAGGGTAGGTAATACCTGTGGTGAGGGAGCTTGCTCCCGCTGGAGTGCGGAGCCCTCCCAATAACGGTTGCAGTGTTTGGGGCCAAGGGGGCTACTGCGTAGCCCAGCGGGAGCAAGCTCCCTCGCCGCAGCACCCTCCCTTGTCACCACAGCGTTCGGCCTGCAGGTTACGTCGGCGCCGGAATCCTGCTCGCGGCGATGGCGAGGTCAATCAACGCCTGCCGGTCATCGGCGTCCACATCCTTGTCACCATCGATATCACCATGCACCGATACCTTGTCGAACGGCCCTTGCGGCTCCGTCCTGGTGACACGCACGCTGTAGGAGGAGGTGATCGAGTCACGGAATTCGTTGTCCGGGTCGTCATCGACGAAGCCAACCATACGGGGTCACGAAATCGATCTCCACCGCGCGGTAGGTTAGGCCGGTTTTCTCGGTCAATGTAATCAGGATGCCCTTGCTGGTTTCCATTCGATGACTCCTTTACGGATGGCCTGATGTCATTGAGCAATGTATTCCGGGTCAACCGGCCTGTCTGCTGTAAGAACTAACAGGTGCGCGCCTCATTCCCCTGGCACCTTTATACTGCGGCGAGCCGATTCGATTTCGACGAAGGAGAACCCCATGAGCTGGTCCGCCAGACAATACGTCACGTTTGAACAGGAACGCACCCGGCCGGCCCGGGACCTGCTGGCCGCCATTCCCCCTATGGAAGCGCGCTCGGTAATCGACCTGGGTTGCGGCCCCGGCAACTCCACGGAACTGTTGGTGGAGCATTTCAGCGGCGCAACGGTACGCGGCCTGGACAGTTCCGGCGACATGATCGACGCCGCTCGCCAGCGCCTGCCCGCCGTGGCATTCGACATCGCCGATATCGACCGCTGGGACGAGCCCGGACCGTTCGATGTGATCTTCGCCAACGCCGTGCTGCAATGGCTGCCTGACCATGCCACCCTGCTGCCGTCGCTGGTGAACAAACTCGCGCCGGGCGGCACCCTGGCGATCCAGATGCCCGACACGCTCCATCAGCCGTCCCACCGCCTGATGCGCGATATTGCCGCCAGCGGCCCCTGGGCCCACCTATTGGCCGGGGCGGCCGATACCCGCACGGAAGTGGCGGACGCCAGCACCTACTATTCGATCCTGAAACCCCATTGCAGTCGCGTCGATGTGTGGCGTACCACCTACCATCACCCTTTGGCCGGCGGTGCCGCGGGTGTGGTGGAATGGTTCAAGGGCAGTGGTTTGCGGCCGTTTCTCGAGCCATTGGACGAGGGGCAGCGTGCGCAGTACCTGGAGCAGTACCTCCGCGCCGTCGAACAGGCCTACCCGGCCCTGGACGATGGCACGGTGCTGCTGCCGTTTCCACGGGTGTTCATGGTTGCGACGCGCGAGGAAGCCGCGTAGGGAGCGAGCCCGGAGGAACATGAAGACCGCCGCCCCCAACTGAACTCTGCATGCCCCGCGCCAGTCAGCAGGTAAGGCCCTCAGTTCAAGGTGCTAAGCCCATGCAGATTTCCCTTGCGCAACAAGTTGCCCTCGTCACCGGCGCCAGCTCCGGCATCGGCGCGGGCTCGGCCAGGGCTCTGGCCGCCGCCGGTGCCGCCGTGGTGCTCAATTACCATTCCAACGCGGCCCCGGCCGAAGCGCTGGCACGCGAGATCAACGACAACGGCGGCCGCGCCACCGCCCTCGGCGCCGATGTGTCCCAGGAGCAAGAGGTCGAGCGGCTGTTCGCCCAGACCCTGGAGGCCTTCGGCACGCTGGACATCCTGGTCGCCAACTCCGGCCTGCAAAAAGATGCCGCCGCCGTCGACATGAGCCTGGACGACTGGAACACCGTGATCGGCGTCAACCTCACCGGCCAGTTCCTTTGCGCCCGCGCCGCGCTGCGGATCTTCAATCGCCAGGGCATCCGCCAGGGCGTTTCCCGGGCGGCCGGAAAAATCATCCACATGAGTTCGGTCCACCAGCGCATTCCCTGGGCGGGTCACGCCAACTACGCGGCGTCCAAGGGCGGCATCGACCTGTTGATGCAGAGCCTGGCCCAGGAAACCAGTCACCAGCGCATCCGCATCAACAGCATCGCCCCTGGCGCCATTCGCACCGCCATCAACCGGGAGGTTACGGAGGACGAACAGGGGCAAAAGCTGCTGGAGCTGATTCCTTACGGGCGCATCGGCGACGTCGAAGATGTTGCCAACGCCGTTGTCTGGCTGGCGTCGGACCTGTCCGATTATGTGGTAGGCACCACGCTGTTCATCGATGGCGGGATGAGCCTTTATCCGGGGTTTCGCGGCAATGGCTGATCATGGCGAACCACAGAGCCCCATCGAGAACCACGGCATCATCGGCGACATGCGCAGTGCCGCGTTGGTCAACGACCGGGGCAGCGTCGACTTTTTCTGCTGGCCGGAATTCGACAGTCCGTCGATCTTCTGTTCGCTGCTGGACACCCCGCAAGCGGGCATTTTCCAGATCGCGCCCGACCTGCCGGACGCACGGCGCCAGCAGATCTACCTGCCCGACACCAATGTGCTGCAAACCCGCTGGTTGAGCGACGGGGTGGTGGTGGAAATCACCGACCTGTTGCCCATCGGTGATACCGAGGATGACTTGCCGGTGCTGATGCGCAAGGTGCACATGGCGGTCGGCCACGCGACGTTTCGCATGCGCTGCGCCGTGCGGCATGACTACGCCCGGGCCACCACCACGGCGCATCTGGAGGGCGCCCACGTGTGCTTCAAGGCCCACGGGCAACCGAGCCTGCGCCTGCGCTCCGACCAGGCCATGACCCTGGACGGCAACGCGGCGGTGGCCGAGTTCACCCTGCAGGAAGGCCAGAGCGCCGAGTTCCTGCTGGGCGGCATCGATGACCCCAGGCTTCAGGATAATGTCAGCGCGATATGCCTGGAGCGGACCCTGGCGTTCTGGCGCGGCTGGATCGGCCAATCCAATTACCGGGGGCGCTGGCGGGAAACGGTCAACCGCTCAGCCCTCGCGCTGAAGCTGCTGACCTCGCGCAAACACGGCGCCATCCTGGCCGCCGCCACCTTCGGCCTGCCGGAAACACGCGGTGGCGAGCGCAACTGGGATTACCGCTACACCTGGATCCGCGACGCCTCGTTCACCGTCTACGCGTTTATGCGCCTGGGCTTCGTCGAAGAGGCCAACGCCTATATGCGCTGGATGCGCGGTCGGGTCAGCGATTGCTGCGAACAGCCGGTCAAACTCAACATCCTGTATGGCATCGACGGTCGGCAGGAGTTGCCGGAAACCGAGCTGTCGCACCTGAGCGGCTTCGGCAATGCGCAGCCGGTGCGCATCGGCAACCTGGCCTACGAGCAAGTGCAACTGGACATCTACGGCGAGTTGATGGACGCAGTGTACCTGGTCAACAAATACGGCGAGGCCATTTCCCACCAAGGCTGGAAACACACCGTCAACGTGATCGACCAGGTGTGCGAAATCTGGCAGGACAAGGACGTAGGGATCTGGGAAATGCGCGGCGATAAACAGGACTTCCTGCATTCGCGCCTCATGTGCTGGGTGGCCGTCGACCGTGCCATCCGTCTCGCCGGCAAACGCTCCCTGCCCGCGCCGTTCAGCCGCTGGGACGAGACTCGCCAGGCCATCTACCAGGACATCTGGACCCGTTTCTGGAACGAGGAACGCCAGCATTTCGTCCAGCGCCTGGGCAGCACCGCCCTCGATGGCTCGATGCTGTTGATGCCGCTGGTGCGTTTTGTCAGCGCCCAGGACCCGCGCTGGCTGTCCACCCTCGACGCCATCGAAAAGCATCTGGTGCGCGACGGCATGGTGTACCGCTACCGCAACGACGATGATCCGATCGATGGCCTCAGCGGCACCGAAGGTTCGTTCGTCGCCTGCTCGTTCTGGTACGTCGAATGCCTGGCCCGCGCCGGCCGCGTGGAAAAGGCCCAGCTGGAATTCGAGCAACTGCTGCGCTACGCCAACCCGCTGGGGCTGTATGCCGAAGAGTTCGATGGCCATGGGTATCATTTGGGCAACACGCCGCAAGCCTTGAGCCATCTGGCATTGATCAGCGCGGCGAGTTTCCTGGATCGCAAGTTGAGTGGGGAGAAGAACAACTGGCAACCCTAGTCCCTTGTCCTTCCTGAACCGAACCCCTGTGGCGAGGGAGCTTGCTCCCGCTCGACTGCGCAGCGGTCGCAAAGATCTTCCAGACCCGTAAAAATCAGAATCTGACAAGGAAGGGGTCGCTTCGCAACCCAGCGGGAGCAAGCTCCCTCGCCACAAAAAGTGATGCGTCAGGCCGCTGGCTCGATGTCATCCAGTGCGCGAAAGTTGCCAGTCCCCCAAACCCCTCCTAAGATCGATGCTCTCACGGGTGCAGCGGAGCTGCCCGATAAAAACCCGACTCAAGGACCAGGTATGACCTATGTGAAACGCACCATCGACACCCCGCCCCGCACTGGCCTGACCCGGGAAGACCTCTGGGAAGGCCAGGACAAGGGCTTGATCAAGTGCTGGGAAATCGGCCGCGACCGGGCGACGAAATTCCCGGAGCTGGCGCAACGTTGCCTGGCCGGGGAGCTGCCGGTGCTGGGCTGGAAAGGCGGGGTCAACCGCAGCCTGAAGAAAAACGAAAAATTCGGCTGTCTAAAGTACCTCGCCCAATGGCAAGGCTTGCGCGGTGAAGACCTGGACATCGACTTGTCCCAGGAACGTACGCTGACCTGCACCAGCACGAAGATGATCGTGACCTTCACGCCAGACCGGGCCAAATACGTGAATCAGGAACCCGCCTGAGCGCAACCGGGCGCTGCCGGAGGCCGACATGAACCAGGATCCCAAGATCAGTTTCGCGGTGACGCCACTGCTGCGCATCGCCTACGAAGAGCACGGTCCCGCTAGCGGCGAGCCGGTCATCCTGCTGCACGGTTTTCCTTATGATCCCAGGGCCTTCGATGAAGTCGCGCCGGTCCTGGCCCGACGTGGCTACCGGGTCATCGTGCCCTACCTGCGCGGCTACGGCCCGACCCGCTTTAACAACCCGGCGATCATGCGTTCCGGCCAGCAAGCCGCGCTGGCCCAGGACCTGTTGGACCTGATGCATGCACTCAACCTCCCCCAGGCCGCGTTATGCGGCTACGACTGGGGCGGACGGGCGGCCTGCATCGTGGCGGCGCTGTGGCCCGAGCGCGTGCGCTGCCTGGTCACCGGCGACGGCTACAATCTGCAGGACATTCCCCGCTCAACCCAACCGCTGGACCCGCAGACGGAACATCGGTTGTGGTATCAGTATTATTTCCATACCGCCCGGGGCATGGAAGGTTTGACGCAGAACCGGCTTGAGCTGTGCGAGTGGCTCTGGCGGCTGTGGTCACCGACCTGGAAGCGCGGCGCGGAGCTGTATCCTCTCAGCGCGCCCTCCTTCGACAATCCGGACTTCGTCGACGTGGTGATTCATTCCTACCGCCATCGGTTCATGTACGCACCGGGGGACCCGACCCTTGAATGGCTGGAAGAACGGCTCACGGCGCAACCGGACATCAGTGTGCCCAGCATTTCCCTGTGCGGGGCCGACGACGGCGTTGGGCCCGCCTCTGAACAGGATGAAGATGCCCGGCATTTCAGCGGTCCCTACGAGCGTCGGGTGCTGAGCGGCGTGGGTCACAACATTCCCCAGGAGGCTCCCGAGGCCACGCTCAAGGCCCTGCTGGATCTGCTTGAAGGCTGACAGCGAAACGCTCGCGATACGCCTGGGGTGTCACGCCCATGGCCCGCAGGAAACTGCGGCGCAGGGTTTCCTCGCTGCCGAAGCCACATTGCACCGCCACCCGCTTGATCGGCACGCCGGTGTCGGACAACAGGCGGCGAGCGGTTTCCACGCGAATCAATTCCACCGCCCGTGCCGGGGTCTGGCCGGTTTCGGTGCGGTAGTGGCGGACAAAGCTGCGCTCGCTCATGCCCGCCTGGGCGGCCAGGTTGGGCAGGCCGAGGTCCTGGGTGAGGTTTTCGGCGATCCAGGCGTGCAGCTCGTCAAAACGACTACCCTGATTCTGTAGGGACAAGGTCACGCTGAATTGCGATTGCCCGCCCGGTCGCTTGAGGAACACCACCAACTGCCGGGCGACTTCCAGGGCCACAGGGCGACCCAAGTCATCTTCCACCAGCGCCAGAGCCAGGTCGATGCCCGCCGTGACACCGGCCGAGGTCCAGACCGGACCATCGTTGATGAAAATCGGATTGGGTTCGACGCGCAACTGAGGATGCTGCTCGGCCAGTTGCTCACAACGGGTCCAGTGCGTAACCACCCGGCGCCCGTCCAGCCAACCACTGGCGGCCAGCAGGAACGCCCCGGTGCATACCGAGGCCACCCGCCGCGAACGTTGGCCGTGGTCCTTGACCCAGGCCACCAGCGCGGAATCCTTCGCCGCCTCGTACACGCCCCAGCCGCCGGCGATCAGCAAGGTGTCGCTGCCTTCGGTCGGCAGAGGCTCGGCCACCAGCGCCAAGCCCGCCGAAGACACCACCGCGCCACCATCGGCGGCGATCACCGTCGGCGCGTATGGCAATGGCAAGCCTCGCTGGCGGGCCATATCGTTGGCCGAGGCAAATACCTGCAAGGGCCCGGTGACATCGAGCACTTGCACGTTGGCAAAAGCCAGAACATGAACGGTTTTCGGTGGATTGGGCATGTTGGCGTAATTCGTGGGCTTATTGGCGTATACGCCAGAGCCTACGGACCTAAAGTAGAACCGTCCAGCCCCTGGGCATCATCCACAGGAGAAACGCCATGACATTGCAGATCGGCTTGCTGTTATTTCCCCAGGTCCAACAGTTGGACTTAACCGGCCCTTATGACGTACTGGCCTCGTTGCCAGACGTGAAGGTGCATCTGATCTGGAAAGACCTGGCACCGGTCACCTCAAGTACCGGACTGGTGTTATTGCCCACCACCACGTTCGAAGACTGCCCGAAGCTGGACGCGATCTGCATTCCAGGCGGCACCGGCGTCGGCCCCTTGATGGAGGACGAGCAGACGCTGGCCTTCATCAAGCGTCAGGCCAGCCAAGCGCAATACATCACGTCGGTGTGCACCGGAGCCCTGGTGCTCGGTGCGGCGGGCCTGTTGCAAGGGAAGCGGGCCACCACCCATTGGGCCTACCACAGCTTGCTGTCCACCCTGGGCGCTACCCCGATCAAGGATCGCGTGGTGCGTGACGGCAAATTGATCACCGGTGGCGGTATCACCGCCGGAATCGATTTTGCCTTGACCCTGGCGGCCGAACTGTTCGATCAGGACACCGCCGAACTGGTCCAACTGCAACTCGAATACGCCCCAGCCCCACCCTTCGACGCCGGCAGCCCGGACACCGCGCCGACGAAAATACTGGAGGAAGCCAAGCGGCGCGCGGCGGAGTCGTTCCGGGTGCGCTCGCAGATCACCCAGCGTGCCGCGGCGCGGCTGGAAACGCCTGCCTAGTGGTTTGCAGCGAGCGGATCAGTTCGCTCGCCGCTCGCTCATTCCACTCAGTACGGACTGGCCGTCGGCCGTACGACCAGTTCGCTGACGTCCACATCCGCCGGTTGCTCGATGGCATAGGCAATTGCCCTGGCTATGGCCTCGGCGGGTATGGCGATCCTGCGGAACTCGCGCATTTCGGCGCGTCCACCCTCATCGGAAATACTCTCGGCCAATTCCGACTCGGTCACGCCAGGGGAAATCACCGTCACCCGCACGTCACCACCGACCTCCTGGCGCAATCCCTCGGAAATCGCCCGCACGGCATACTTGGTGGCGCAATACACCGCGGCGGTGGGGTTGACCGCGTAAGCACCGATGGACGCGATGTTGATGAACTGACCGCTGCGCTGACGCTGCATCAAGGGCAGTCCCGCCGCGATGCCATGAAGCACGCCACGAATGTTGACGTCGATCATGCGATCCCACTCCTCGACTTTCAGCGCTTCGAGCTTGGAGAGCGGCATGACGCCAGCGTTGTTGATGATCACATCCACCTTGCCGAAACGTTCGACAGCGAAGTCAATCAGGCTCTGGACATCGTCGCGGCGGGTCACGTCCACGGCTTTGCAGACAGCCTGCCGGCCGTCGCCTTCGATCTCCTGGACCAGCGCCTGCAGGCGATCGACGCGTCGGGCGCCGAGTACTACGCGGGCACCGCGGGCGGCCAGCAGGCGTGCTGCGGCTTCGCCAATCCCGCTGCTGGCTCCGGTAATCACGACTACTTTGTTTTGGATATCGGACATGATGGTTTCCTCGTCTGGATGTGTTGGCCCCCGGTGGGAGCGTTTCGACAGGTCCAGATTAGGTATGCGGCCGCGGGCAGGGTTAGCCGGATCCTCCTGCGCACTTGCACGATCCTGTAGCAATAAAACCGGCTATGGCTCCCACCCGCGCAATCGGCTTTACTAGCGCGATCGATTTATTGGCCAGGGAGATTGATCGGATGTCGGCATCCACGTCCATACAGATTGCGCCAGACGATAGTGTCAACCAACGCCGCGCCGAGCTGGCGGCGCTGATGAAACGTTTCGCACCGGGAAATGGCGTATTCCCCACGGCCATCGGGTCCGTGAACCTGATTCGCAGCGACCAGCCAACCGATGCCCTGCATGTTGTGCACAAGCCGGGCCTGTGCGTAATCATCGAGGGAAGCAAGGAGGTACGACTGGCGGATGAGTGCTACGTTTACGATCCACTCAATTACCTGGTGGTCTCGGTCACACTGCCATTGGCCGGACAAGTCATCGAAGCCAGCCCCGAGCGACCTTACCTGTGCATTCGCCTGGACATTGACCCGGCGCAGATCTGCCGCCTGATCGCAGACGCCAGCCCCATCGGTGTACCGGCTCAACGGACCGGACGTGGATTGTTCCTGGACCGCATTGATGCGCCGCTGCTGGATGCGGTGTTGCGCCTGCTGCGATTGCTCGACAGCCCAGACGATATAGCCACCCTGGCTCCTCTGGCACAGCAGGAGATTTTCTATCGCCTGCTGCGCGGCGCCCAAGGCCAGCGCTTGCATGAGATCGCCATTCCCGATACCCAGGCCCATCGCATCAGCCGCGCCATCGAGTGGCTCAATGCCCATTATGCCGAGCCATTGAGCATCGAGAGCCTCGCACAAATGATCAACCTCAGCCCTTCTGCCTTGCACCACCGCTTCAAGGCCGTAACCGCCATGAGCCCATTGCAATACCAGAAGCAGCTGCGCCTGCAGGAAGCCCGACGGCTGTTGTTGTCGGAGAACAGCGACGTTTCGTCAATCGGCTACAAAATGGGGTATGAAAGCCCTTCGCAATTCAGCCGTGAATACAGCCGTCTATTCGGCGCTTCTCCCAGCAAGGACATCGCCCGCTTGCGTGCCCAGGCACTACAGACCAACAACGCCTGATCCACCCGCGCAGATGCCGATGCACGGCCGTCGCACTTTTTCACAGACGAAAAAAAACCCGCCGAAGCGGGTTTTTTGAGGACCAATTTGACTCCTGTCCGGCATTCCGTGCCTGGTCCCATCATCCGTGATCCCGAGCACTCCCTGTACTCAGTGGATGGACACAGATTAAGCCCATGACCGGCCCGGAAAAAGACGAGAACGCAGCGCCGATGTGTAAGCCTTTCGCTATACAGCGCCGTGGCACCTTTTAACAGGCGAAAAAAAACCCGCCGAAGCGGGTTTTTCCAAGACCATTACGACTCCCTGTCGATAGCCATCCTTGCAAGGTCGATCGTCCCTGATCCTGAGCACTCCCTGTGCTTCAGTGGATGAGTACAGAATACGCGTCGGATCCAAAGCACAACAGTCGACATAACTACCATCGCGTGTAAGACATTCGCTATACCAACCTTCCGAAAACCCTTAGCTCCCTCAGGTGAGTCCCATGAAGCCGCCGGTGGATACCGGTTCAAGACTGGTTCAGGAACTCTTCGATATTGGCCATTTGCTCATCCCAGCCGCGGCTGTCCATGCGGAACGCCTTGAGTCGGCGTGCTTCGGGAATGCCGTCAAACCCCGACTCCACGACCTTGAGCAAAGTGCCCCCGTCGATGTCTTCCAATTCGAACTGAACCCGTGTTTCGGGCTCTTGGGAATAATCCACCTGGGGTTCAATGGCGTAGGGATGCCAGCGAAACGAGAACACCCGCTCGGGCTCAACCCGCTCCACCAGCACGTCCCACGTAAGGTGCTCATAACCAGGATACGTGATCTGGCCCTGGGTCCGTTCTCCGGCCACGAACCGTTTGCCCTCCAAGGCCACGCCAAACCATCGGCCAAAGGCTTCGGCGTTGGCCAGGGCTCGCCAGACCTGGGAACGCGGCGCCTTGAGCAGGATCTTTCTTTCGATACGATCGGATAAATGCATGGGTCACCTCCTGTGTTCAACAGTAGGCCTGTAAGACCACAAGGCCAACCGGAAAGTTGTATCAGGCCGTTGTTTGAGTCTGCACCGACGCCAGATCCAAAGGAGCGATGTACACTCCCCCGGCTTTTTTCAACCCTTTCAAGGAGAGATCGACCATGCCCTCACGCTTGATTCTGGCCCTGACACCGTTGCTCTTTATCGCCGCCGCCCAAGCCGACGACTGTGCCAATGCCACTACCCAAGGCGATATGAACCAATGCGCGGCCCAAGAGAAAAAAGCCGCCGACAACGAACTCAACAGTTTGTACAAGCAGATCACAGCGCGCCTGAAAGACAATCCCGAGACCAAGCAGTCACTGGTCAAGGCACAACGGGCCTGGATCGGCTTCCGTGATGCCGAATGCAATTTCTCTGCGTCTGGGGTCGAGGGTGGCAGCGTCTATCCGCTGATCTACAGCAACTGCATCACAGCGCTCACCAAGGCGCGAGTCGAGACCTTCAAGACCTACCTCAAGTGCAAGGAAGGTGATCTGAGCTGCCCGGTGCCTGAGGCATAAACGTCTCATTCACGTGGTTGGACGGGTGCCCATCGATGCTGTGGGCACTTGGTCTCATGCGTCCGCAATGGCTATAAAGCTTTTCATGGACAAAAACAAAACCCCTACCTGCATCAGCAG
>NZ_KN322961.1:0-146422 GCF_000774145.1 Pseudomonas mediterranea CFBP 5447
TCCTACCATACAAGCGAGCCTGCTCGCGATAGCGGTGGATCAGTCACTAAAGAGGTGTCTGCACTACCGTCATCGCGAGCAGGCTCGCTACCACAGGTTTTTCTGGTGACCTTGCTTCAGGGAGTGACTCAGCGGATCTGATGCTTGTGCAGCAGGCGATAGAACGTTGGCCGGGACACGCCCAGGACCCGGGCTGCGACGCTCAGGTTGTCACTGTGCCGGTTGAGCACATCGCTCAATGCCTGGCGCTCGGCACGGGTCTTGTAGTCTTCAAGGGTGCCCATCGGTGCCACGACCCCATGAGGGCTGGCCAGGCCAAGGTCGCGGGCTTCGATCTGCCGCCCCTCGGCCAGCACCAGGCCGCGCCGGACACGATTGGCCAGTTCCCGGATATTGCCCGGCCAGTCGTGCATGCCCATCGCCACCAGCGCATCCTCGCTGAAGCTACGGGGCCGACGGCCGGTTTCCTGGCTGTAGAGATGGGAAAAGTGACTGGCGAGCATCGACAAATCGCCGTGGCGTTCCCGCAGCGGCGCCATTACCACTTGCAACACGTTCAGGCGATAGTACAGGTCTTCACGAAACAGCCGATGCTCGATGGCCGCCTCCAGGTCCACGTGGGTGGCCGCCAGTACCCGCACATCGACGGCAATCGGCTGGCTGCCACCCACCCGTTCGATGTGCTTTTCCTGCAGGAATCGCAACAGATTGGCCTGCAATTCCAGCGGCAGGTCACCGATCTCATCCAGAAACAATGTCCCGCCGTGGGCCGCTTCGATGCGGCCGATCTTGCGCTGGTGAGCGCCGGTGAACGCGCCTTTCTCGTGACCGAACAATTCGGATTGGATCAGGTGTTCAGGGATCGCGCCACAGTTGATGGCAATGAACGGCTTATTGCGCCGCAGGGATTGTGAATGCAGGGTGCGCGCCACCAACTCCTTGCCAGTACCGCTTTCGCCACGAATCAATACCGGCGACTCGGTGGGCGCCAGTTTGCCCAACAACTTGCGCAATTCGCGAATCGGTTTGCTGTCGCCCAGCAGTTCATGTTCGGGGAGCTGGACATGAACCGAGCCCTGCCCGCGCAGACGCGCCATGCCAAACGCCCGGCCCAGTGTCACCTGCACCCGTGAAACGTCGAAAGGCAAGGTATGGAAATCAAAAAACCATTCGCAGACAAAATCGCCCACATTCTTCAGGCGCAACACTTCCTGGTTGAGCACCGCGATCCACTCGGTACCGCTGCGGCTGATCAACTCCTTGACCGCTTCCGGGCGCTCCAGGTGAAAAGGCTGCAACCTCAAAAGACCCACGTCGCACGTTCGATCAGCGGCATGTTCGAGCGAGCAGCTCTCTACCGCCCAACCCACGGTGCGCAGGCCCGGTAACAGGCGATGGCAATCATCGCAGGGATCAACCACGAGCAGACGACGTGACGTACTGGCTTCGATCATGACTGATCCTTGGCGCCAAAAATAAGAAATATGATTAGAAACAGTCGTTTGGCAAACCTGCATGTAACAGTAGCAAGAAGTTGACACACCCTTGTATCAATTGATTATTGAAATCTCTTCAAAGTGGTTATAAGCGAGCGTTTCGTTAGTTGCCGTGTCGAAAAACTTTCAGGACGCTTTCAAACAAAAGGCTTTTGACCGGGTCTGAAAGAAAATCGAAATTTATTCAAGGAATGTGTGACCTGACCCACGGTTCGGAACATCAGTACAAGTAACCCGCCGCACGGTCCGCCCAACCGACGGCACATCATCTGATTGGGCACTTTTATGAGAGAACGCCATGAACGCCCCGCTCCGTATCAACGAAGCTCTTTTGATTGCCGACCGCGCATTTAAACCTTTCCAGTGCGTGGCCTGGGCTCCACAGGATGGCAACGGCGAATTGAGCCTGACCGTCGTCGACCGCACCAATACCCATATTGGCCGCACTCAGATTCCAAGCAGCGCCTATACCGATCCAGCCCAACTGGCCAACCTGTTGAAACAGGCCCGCGCCGAATTGAGCCAGGAAGGTTACAAGTTGCAATCCTGGTCCATGCCGGAATAAACGCGCTCTTTTTCGTATACAGTCCGAAGCCTGTTTCGATAGCAGGCTTGGCACTGAGCCGGAAAGTCATTGCTCTGGCACGAATCGCAGCTATTTGTACAGCATCTGACAGTTGTGCGCTGTCACATTCAGGGATTGAATGTTGCCCTCATGCAGTCATCGCCCCTCCGGGCCGGTCGACGCGCAAGGAGAGGCATGCATGCTCAATCAATTCGCGCCTGAGCTTCCAATGGCGGCGGTACACGCCGGCCAACTGGACGCTGGCTTTGCCTACAACGGCAAGGCATTGGTTCAATTTTCCGGGAGCATCTCCAGCCTGACCACAGGGCTGGCCCTCGACCGTACCGGACGTATTCTGCTGGCGGCCAGGATCGAGACTCCCCATGGCAGCCGGTTCGGGCTCGCACGGCTCAACCACGACGGTTCGGCGGATCCGGGCTTTGGAGTCGATGGCTGCGTAACCGGTTCCTTTGAGCACGGCTTCGAAGCAACGGCAGGCAAAGTCGCCGAGTTGCCCGATGGAAAGATCCTGTTATCCGGCCTGCATTACGAAAGCGCCGAGCGTACTCTCCCCGCCCTGGCTCTGTTCGATCAACAAGGCCGCCCCGTTCCCGGTTTCGGCAACGCCGGACGACAAGTCATCCGGATCGAAGGCAATCTCTCCCAAGGTCTGCGCGACCCCTGGTTGCCACCTGGCTTACCAGGCCTGGAAGCCTGCGACGTGCGCGTGCAGGCGGACGGTCGGATTCTGTTGTTGGCCAATCATCATTACCAGCTGTCCGACCATGTCGGCATCCTGATCCGACTGCTACCCGACGGCACACTGGACGCCTCATTCAACAGAGGCGGTTTTGTCATGGTCCGGCGCCTGCTGAAGAACACCTGGCTGAGCTGTCTCGCTCTCCAGGCCGACGGCAACATCGTGGTGGGTGGCGCCATCGATCTGCCCCAGCAAGGCTTGATGGTCCGCTATGACCCCAGCGGCAGGCTGGACGACAGCTTCGGCGAGAACGGTTTCCTGTGCATCGCCGCCAAGGAACGCGGTGTGATGATCAACCAGATCGTTCAACACCAGAACGGTGATCTGCAAGCGTTCGGCAGCAGTCGCGACCCCATGCACTGCCTGTCCCTGAAGGTGCACCGGGACGGCAGACCGGATCAGCACTGCAACCAGGGACAGTGCCGGCTCCTGGAGATCGGGCGCAACGCCAGCCAATGGACCGCTGCCCAGGTTCAACCCGATGGAAAACTGGTCACCGCCGGAGCCACCATCGGAGGCATCGAGGCCGACTTCGTGCTGGCCCGGCATCTGCCGGACGCCAACCTCGACCCGATGTTCGGCCAGGGCAAAGGCTGGGTGCGTACGCGGCTCGGCTATAGCCTGGACACCGCCACCTCTCTCGCGATACAGGCCAATGGAAAAATTCTGGTGGGAGGCCATTCCTTCCACGGTACCTACCGAGCCGTGGTGACCCGGTATTGGGCCTGACCCGGAAAGCACCGACCGTTGATGAGCGGTATGAATTCCTACGCTTGATATTCCTCATGGCTTACGGCAAGTTGCGCGCTTCTAAATAAAAGGAGCAGCCGATGTCCGGTTCCATGGCCCAGGCTTTCGCCCACAACTTCCTTGGGCACTCTCCACGCTGGTACAAGGCGTGCGTCGTCACCTTCCTGATCGTCAACGCCCTGGTATTGTGGACCCTCGGTCCGGTGGCGGCGGGCTGGATGCTGGTCATCGAGTTTATCTTCACCCTCGCCATGGCCCTCAAGTGCTATCCATTGATGCCCGGCGGCCTGCTGCTGATCGAAGCCCTGGCGCTGGGCATGACCACCCCCAAGGCGCTGTACGACGAGTTGCTGCACAACTTCCCGGTGATCCTGCTGCTGATGTTCATGGTCGCCGGGATCTACTTCATGAAGGACCTGCTGCTTTTCCTGTTCTCCCGTCTGCTGCTGGGCGTGCGCTCCAAGGCATTGCTGGCCCTGATGTTCTGCTTTCTCTCGGCGTTCCTGTCGGCCTTTCTCGATGCGCTGACCGTCACGGCGGTGATCATCAGCGCCGCCGTGGGCTTCTATTCGGTTTATCACCGCGTCGCGTCGGGGAATGATCCACGCCAGGACAGCAGCGTGGATGAAGACCACGACCTGCCGGCCTTGCACCATGGGGACCTCGATCAGTTCCGGGCGTTTTTACGCAGCCTGCTGATGCACGGCGTCGTCGGCACCGCGCTGGGTGGCGTATGCACCTTGGTGGGTGAGCCACAGAACCTGCTGATCGGCCATGAAATGGGCTGGCATTTCGCAGATTTCTTCCTGAAAGTCGCCCCCGTATCGCTGCCGGTGCTGGTGGCCGGGCTGGTGACCTGCGTGGCATTGGAAAAGCTGCGCTGGTTCGGTTACGGCACGCTGCTGCCGGATAACGTTCGCGCCGTGCTGGCCGATTACGCCGAACAGGACAACCGCGAGCGCACCTCACGGCAACGCGCGGCCCTGATCGTCCAGGGTATCGCCGCACTGATCCTGATCGTGGCCCTGGCGCTGCATATTGCCGAAGTCGGTCTGATCGGCCTGACGGTGATCGTGTTGATCACTGCGTTCACCGGTATCACCGATGAGCACCGCCTGGGCAACGCGTTCAAGGACGCGATGCCGTTCACCTCGCTGCTGGTGGTGTTCTTTGCGGTGGTGGCGGTGATTCACGATCAGCAGTTGTTCACGCCACTGATCCAATGGGTACTGGCCCTGCCCGCCGATCAGCAGCCCGGCATGCTGTTTATTGCCAACGGTCTGCTGTCGGCCATCAGCGACAACGTATTCGTGGCCACCATCTACATCACCGAAGTGAAGCAGGCCTTCATCTCCGGCCACATGAGCCGCGAACAGTTCGAGACCCTGGCGGTGGCGATCAATACCGGCACCAACCTGCCCAGCGTTGCCACGCCCAACGGCCAGGCCGCCTTCCTGTTCCTGCTGACCTCGGCCATTGCCCCGCTGATTCGCCTGTCCTATGGCCGGATGGTGTGGATGGCAGTGCCCTATACCGTGGTCATGGGTGGCTTGGGGTGGTTTGCGGTGACGTATTGGTTGTAGCCAGGGATCTTGCAGCCCAACGCGAAACCCTTGTGGGAGCGAACCTGCTCGCGATTGCGTCAGCTCAGTCACATCGGCGCTGGCTGACCCGAAGCCATCGCGAGCAGGCTCGCTCCCACAGGTTCCGGGTCAGTTACGGGGCAGGATGTACCGCTCGATCGCCAGCGCCGCGCCGTCCTCGGTAACAGGTGCGGTGATCACATCGGCCTGGCGCCTGATCGCCTCTTCCGCCTGGCCCATGGCAATCGACAGGCCTGCGCGATGGAACATCGCCGGATCATTGCCGCCGTCGCCCATGGCCGCCGTCTGCTCCAGCGGCACCCCCAGGAATGCCGCCAGGGTCGACAGCGCCTCCCCCTTGTTGGCTTGTATCGCGGTAACGTCCAGGTAGATCGGTTGCGAACGCGACACCTGGGCCTGGCCCTTGAGCAGCGAATGCAGGCGGGTCTCCAGCTCGACCAGCAGATCCGTATTGGCGCTGGTGGCGACGATCTTGTCGATGCGCTCCAGGTAGGGTTCGAAACTCTCGACTTCAACCGGCGGATAGCCCAGGCCACGGGTTTCCACCGGCACCATCGGCCCGTGGGCGTCACGCACCAGCCAATGGCCATCAGCAAACACCCAAACCTCGATGCCAGGCTGGTCGGCGTACAGCGCCAGGGTCGTCAACGCCACCTCGGGTGGCAGGTAGTGCACAGCGAGAAAGCTGCCGTCGGGATGCACCAGGGTACCGCCGTTGAAGGCCGCCGTCGGCAAATCGACACCCAGGGCTTCGATCTGCTGCAGCATTGCCCGGGGCGGCCGTCCGGTGGCGAGGCTGAACAACACGCCGGCCTCGCGCAGGGAGCGAACGGCTTCGATGGTGCGCTGGTTGAGGCTGTGATCGGGCAGGAGCAGCGTGCCGTCCATGTCACTCAGCAGAAAACGGATGGGGCGTTTCAATTGATCACTCATCCGAGGTCATGCCAGGCGCGAGCATCGCGTGCCAACAGGTCATCGGCGGCCGACGGGCCATCCTCTCCGGCCTTGTAGGGCTGGACGGTCGCGTCCTGCTGCCAGGCATCGAGAAACGGCTGCACGGCACGCCAGCCATTTTCGATGTTGTCGGCGCGCTGGAACAACGTCTGATCGCCGGTCAGGCAATCGTAGATCAGGGTTTCGTAACCCGTGGATGGTTGCATTTCAAAGAAATCCTTGTAGGCGAAGCCCAGTTCTATATTCGCCATGTCGAGCGTCGGCCCCGGTCGCTTGGCCAGCAGATCGAACCACATGCCTTCGTTGGGCTGGATCTGTATCTTCAGGTAGGTCGGTTGCAATTCCTCGACTTCGGTATCGCGAAACTGCGCGTAAGGCGCCGGCTTGAAACAGATGACGATTTCCGTGTCCCGCACGCTCATGCGCTTGCCGGTACGCAGATAAAACGGCACCCCCACCCAGCGCCAGTTGTCGATCATGACCTTCAGCGCGACATAGGTTTCGGTGCCGCTGTCGGCCGCCACGTTGGCTTCCTCGCGGTAACCGTTCACCGGCTTGCCATCGATGGTGCCTGCGACGTACTGACCGCGCACCGAGTTGGCACGAGCCTGTTCCACCGACCAGGGGCGGATGGCCCCAACCACCTTGGCCTTCTCCCCTCGGACCGCGTCGGCACCGAAGGCGGCCGGCGGCTCCATGGCCACCATCGCCAGCAACTGGAACAGATGGTTGGGCACCATGTCCCGCAGGGCGCCGGTATGCTCGTAAAAACTGCCACGGGTTTCCACCCCCACCGTTTCAGCGGCGGTGATTTGCACGTGGTCGATGTAATGATTGTTCCAGAACGCTTCGAAGAAACTGTTGGAGAAACGGCTGACCAAGATGTTCTGTACGGTTTCCTTGCCCAGGTAATGGTCGATCCGATAGATCTGCTTCTCGCTCATGACCTTGAGCAGGCAGGCATTCAGCGCTTCGGCGGTGTGCAGGTCCGAGCCGAACGGCTTTTCGATCACCACCCGCCGGAACGCATCAGCCCGTTCCTCAAGCAACCCGGCCGCACCGAGGCGGCGGACCACTTCACTGAAAAAGCGCGGCGCGGTCGCCAGGTAGAACACCGCATTACCCGTACCGCTGGTGGCGATCTTCGCTGCCAACGCGGCATAGGTGCTGTCGTCGAGGAAGTCGCCCTGTACATAGCTGATGCCTTTGGCCAAGCGGGCCCACAGCACCGGGTCGAGCGCACGGTCGGCATCGCCGCCCTTGCTCGCCGCTTCGTGACGGATGAAGTCCTCGAGTTTCCTGGCGAAGTCCACGTCGCTGATGGCATTGTGATCAACGCCGACGATCTGCAGTCCATCCCCCAGCAACCCGTCACGGCTGAGGTGGTACAGCGCCGGCATCAGCAGGCGCTTGACCAGATCACCATGGGCACCGAACAGGAACAGCGTGGTCGGTGGTGCGGGCTCTGCCTTGGATTTCCTGCCGGTCGCGGTCATTTTTTCGGCGTCTCCACATGGCCGCCGAAGCCGAAGCGCATGGCGGACAGCATTTTGTCACCGTAGGTGCTCTGCTGGCGGGAACGGAAACGGGCGAACAGCGAACTGGATAGCACCGGCACCGGTACCGCCTGCTCGATGGCGGCCTCGATGGTCCAGCGCCCTTCGCCGCTGTCGGCCACCTCACCGGAAAAGCCGTCCAGCTTCGGATCGCTGGCCAGGGCGTCGGCTGTCAGATCCAGCAACCAGGACGACACCACACTGCCGCGTCGCCAGACTTCGGCGATATCGGCCAGGTTCAGGTCGAAACGCTGTTCCGGCGGCAGGCTTTCGCTGGACTTGGTCTTGAGGATGTCGAAGCCTTCGGCAAAGGCCTGCATCATGCCGTACTCGATGCCGTTATGGATCATCTTCACGAAATGCCCGGAGCCCGCCGGGCCGGCGTGAATGTAGCCGCGCTCGGCGCGATCGTCGTCGGACTTGCGGTCACGGGTGCGGGGAATATCGCCCATGCCCGGTGCCAGGCTGGCGAACAGCGGATCCAGGCGTGTGACCACCTCGGCGTCGCCGCCGATCATCATGCAATAACCGCGCTCCAGGCCCCAGACGCCGCCGGAAGTGCCCACATCCATGTAGCTCAGGCCTTTTTCCGAGAGGGCTTGAGCACGGCGGATGTCGTCCTTGTAATACGTGTTACCGCCATCGATGATCACATCACCTGGCTCCAGCAGCGCGCTGAGCGCATTGATGGTGTCTTCGGTGGGCGCGCCGGCCGGCAGCATGACCCAGACCGCCCGCGGTTTATCCAGGCCGGCCACCAATGCCGGCAGATCCGCTACACCCGTGGCCCCTTCCTGGACCAGGTTTTCGACGAACGCGACGTTGCGGTCAAAGACCACCGTGGTGTGCCCATCGAGCATCAGGCGCCGCGCAATATTGCCGCCCATGCGGCCCAGTCCAATAATCCCGAGTTGCATGTGCTGATGCTCCCTACTACAAATAAAGGTAAGTCAAAGGTTTAGCTTCAATATGATTTGGCTGCGACAAATGGAGGTTAGTCCAGAGCCTTGCTGCATAGTTTCCGGTTAATTCGTGCGATCACAAGGGGGATAACGCTTCAAACCCGGTCGAAGGCACGGCGACCATGAAAAATAAAAAAGTTCCATTCACGAGCAAAAGAAATCAGAATCGGCGCCGATAGTAGTGGTGTCGACCAAAAAGCTGGCGACATCTCTATAGTTGATGTAGCCATTTGCGAGGTGAGCAATGGACCCAGTCGTTACCGCACGTCCTCCCCAAACCCTTTACGTGACCATTCGTCGCGACGAATTGCGCCTTCTCAAGGAAGAACGCGATCTGCTGCTCGATGAAGTGACCCAGCTGCGCATGCAGTTGCAGCATGCCCAACTGTCCCATCAGGGCCAGGCCCTGGCTCGATAACCGATCCACAGGCGCAACGCAAGGAAGTGGCATTGGGGAAACCCGTGTCGCTTCCCACAGTTTCCTGGACAGGTTTGTTCGGCACTTCCCCTCGCCACACGTGCATTCGCACCCAAGCTACCGATTTATAACCGAAAAACTCACGAAGTTTTCACAACGCTCTCGGGATACTTCCGGCCTTTAGGGTGCTCGGCGCATGCCTGCGGTTACCATCCGGTGGCAACAGCTTCGTCGGTGTAGATAAAAAGGCTGGAGCGCTTGATGAGTCTGTTCAAACGCAGCAAAACGACTGCGAAAGGTTTCGATTGGGCCGGTTTCGGTTGGCTTTTCCTGTTTTTCTGGTATTTCTCGGGCATTACTCAACTGCTGATCCTGTTGAGCGATACCTCCGGGTTCTCCGGGTTTCGCCAGGCATTCACCATGAGTGCGCTGTGGCTGGCGCCCATGCTGCTTTTCCCCGCCCGGACCCGCCTGCTCGCCGCGCTAATCGGTGTAGTGCTGTGGGCCTGCTCCATGGCCAGCCTGGGTTATTTCTTCATCTATCAGCAGGAATTTTCCCAAAGCGTCATCTTCATCATGTTCGAGTCGAACGTGGCTGAAGCCGGCGAGTACATGACCCAGTACTTCGCCTGGTGGATGGTGCCGGCGTTCCTCGCCCATACCGCAGTGGCTTATTTCCTCTGGACGCGCCTGCGTCCGGTGTACCTGCCCCGCGGCCAGGCCCTGGTCGCGGCGGTTGTGATCCTCGGCGCCGTGGTCGGTTACCCGCTCGTCAAGCAAACCCAGCGCGCCGGCAGCCTGGCCGGCGGCCTGGAAAAATTCGAAGACCGCATCGAGCCAGCCGTACCTTGGCAGATGCTGGTGGCATACCGTCGTTACGGCGAGCAATTGGCAAGCATGCAAGGCATGTTGCACAGCGCCAGCAAGATCGAGCCATTGCGCAGCCTCAAGGACACCATGGCCAACCAGCCGGCGACCCTGGTGCTGGTGATCGGCGAGTCCACCAACCGCCAGCGCATGAGCCTGTATGGCTACCCGAGGGAAACCACGCCGGAGTTGGACAAACTCAAGGACCAACTGGCGGTCTTCGACAATGTGATCACGCCGCGCCCATACACCATCGAAGCCCTGCAACAGGTGTTGACATTCGCCGACGAGCAGAATCCGGACCTGTACCTGACGACCCCTTCGCTGGTCAGCATGATGAAGCAGGCGGGCTACAAGACCTTCTGGATCACCAACCAGCAGACCATGACCAAGCGCAACACCATGCTCACGACGTTCTCCCAGCAGGCCGATGAGCAGGTGTACCTGAATAACAACCGTAACCAGAACGCCGCGCAGTACGATGGCGACGTGATCGCTCCGTTCAACAAGGCCCTGGCCGATACCGCACCGCGCAAGTTGATCGTGGTGCACCTGCTCGGCACTCACATGAGCTACCAGTACCGTTACCCACCGACCTTCAACAAGTTCACTGACCGCCAGGGCGTACCGGCAGGCCTGCGTGACGATCAGGTGCCCACCTATAACAGCTACGACAACGCAGTGCTGTACAACGACTTCGTGGTTTCCAGCCTGATCAAGGACTACGCCAAGAGCGATCCCAACGGCTTCCTGTTGTACCTGTCGGACCACGGTGAAGACGTGTTCGACTCAGCGGGTCACGCCACCCTTGGCCGCAACGAAGGCAAGCCTACCGCGCCGATGTACACCATTCCATTCATCGCCTGGGCTTCGCCCAAGTGGCGCGAAACCCATGACTGGAACTTTGCCGGCGACCTGTCACGGCCTTACAGCAGTTCTCAGCTGATCCATACCTGGGCAGACCTGGCAGGCTTGAGCTTCGATGAGCTGGACCGCAGCAAGAGCCTGGTCAGCAGCGACTTCCTGGCCCGCCCACTGTTGATCGGCAACCCCTATCAACGCCAGCACAAGGCGCTGATCGACTTCAGCCTGATGCAGCCCAAGGCGCCGACGGTCAAGGTGGTGCAGCAGTAATCGCAAAAGTGTCGGCACACCCGACACTTTCATCAGTGCCCCGCGCTTTCGCGAGCAGGCTCGCTCCCACAGGGAAATGGCGGTGAATACGGCTTTGTGTTCAGCCGAGATCAATGTGGGAGCGAGCCTGCTCGCGAAGGCGTCGGTACATTCAGCACAGGCATAGGGAACCCGTCACAGGGGCTTGGTCCAGAACAGCATGCGCCCGTGGGCCGGGTCGAACATGCCGGCGGCGAAGCCGAATTTCGAATAACTGGCCTGGGCCACGGCATTGCCTTCAAGCACTTCCAGGGTGATCTTGCAGCAACCGCGCTGGCGTGCGATGTCTTCGACTTTCTGCAGCATCTTCTGGCTCAGGCCCAGTCCGCGAAACGCCTTCATGACGACGACATCATGGATATTCACCAGCGGCCGGCAGGCAAAGGTCGAAAAACCTTCGAAACAATTGACCAGCCCCGCCGGCTCGCCGTTGACGAACGCCAGCACGCTGAACGCGTGGGGACGCTTGGCCAGTTCCTCCGGCAGATGCAGCAGGACTTCGGCCGGCAGCGACCGGCCGCCGCCCATGGGGTCCTCCGCATAGCCGTTGAGGACGAGACAGATCGCTTCGGCGTGAACCGGATTGGTGTAGCTGGCTTGCAGTACTAGAACGTCCTTGGCTTCTTCCATGACCTTGCATCTCTCTTCGCGGGTACGGCGGGTAATACCGGCGGATGGGGCCGTCGGCGGGTACGGGTCAGGCGGGCTGACCAAAACGTTGCATCTGCATTTCCTGGAGGCGACTGAGGGTACGGCGAAACGGGAATTGCAGATAGCCCTCGGTATACAACTGGTCCATGGGCACTTCGGCCGACAAGTACAGTGGCACCTTGCGATCGTAGCATTCGTCGATCAGGGCAATGAAGCGTCGTACACCGTCATCGTGGACCGACAGTTGCGGCAGCTCCCGATCCCCCGCCTCGACCCGCTCTACGCCGTCTTCCGTACCTCGGGCGATACGCCCTTCGCGCTGCTCGGCACTCAAGCTGGGCACGTCGCTGAGCAGGATAACCTTGTAGCGGTCACACAGCCCCATGAAATCCAGGGCGGAGAACGGCTGCTCGCACAAATCCCGGTAGCGGCTCCAGAGCACCGTGTCGCTGGCCTTGACCGGCTCCAGCAAGCGATGGCCGACTTGCACCGGATCACTGCTGGACTGTTGCCCTGCGCTCAACCGTTCGAAGACTTCGCCCAATGGCTCGGGCTGCCCGGCGCCTCGTAGCCAATAGCGTTGCTGTAGCGCGCCTGGGTGCTGGCGGTGATCCTGCCAGCCGTTCACCGGCACGACTTGCATGTGTTGCTTGATCGCCGTGATGGTCGGCAGGAACCGTTCGCGGTTATGGCCGTTGGCATAGAGTTCGTCGGCTGGCAGGTTCGAGGTGCTCACCACTACCATGCCCAACTCGAACATGGCCTGGAACAGGCGCCCGAGGATGATGGCATCGCCGATGTCGGTGACGAACAACTCATCGAAACACAGCACCCGCACTTCCCGGCTCAGCTCCCTGGCCAAGGCCTGCAATGGGTCCGGCGTGCCCGTGAGCTGGAACGAACGCTGGTGCACCCAGGCCATGAAGTGATGGAAATGCTGACGACGGGCCGGAACCTGGAGACTTTCATGGAAACGGTCCATCAGCCAGGTCTTGCCACGCCCCACCGGCCCCCAGAGATACACCCCCTTGATCGACTTGCGTCCCTCGTGCAGAGCCTTGTGGCATTGCTCCAGGGTCATGATCGCCAACTCCTGGGCCTCATCCTGGACAAAACCGTGATGTTCGATGGCGTGCTGCCAGGCACTCAAGGGGGAGTCGAAAGTCATGCGGCCCGGGTCCGGAGGAGGGAGGGGCTGAGTATGCCATGCCAGCAGCGACCAGTGAGCGGGCCCACCTATGAATCCACTCGAACCCGTGGCGGGGCATTCTTGTGGCGAGAGAGCTTGCTCCCTCGCCACAAAAGCAAGCTTCTTCAGCTTAAATCGAGATATCCAGCCGGCTGATCTTGCCCTGCTCATCGAGCCGGAAGGTATACCGCAACTCCAGCGGGCTGCCGGGGAAAGCCCCCGAGATCAGGTTGTGCACCAGCACCTTGCCCGTGCGTTGTTGCACGTTGAGCACTTCGACCCGCGGCTGGTAGCGGCGGGAAGTGTCTTCCATCCATTGGATGATGGCCTGGGTGCCGGCCCGATGCAGTCCTTCATCGAACACATTGGCATCCTCGGCAAAAAAACGCGTCACCGCCGAGCTGTCACGGGCATTGGCGGCCGCGATGTAACCGGCGATGGCCGGTGCCAGGGAAGAGACGGGATTGGACATGGTAGGGCTCCTTGTTTTTATCGAACGGGCACCATGCTAAAACACCCTCATGTCAGTTCTTGTCAGGAGTGAAGCGTCCGGTTTCGTCCAGTTTCATCGACTTCATCCAGGCCCGCAGCAAGTCGCTGCGCCTGCCGGGATAGCGCTCGCCCTGCTCGGTGGCCGAGGCAATCCGGTCGGTGCGAAAGGTCCGGTAGGCGCCACGCAATTCGCACCAGGCCACCACCACCCGAGCCTCGTTGAAGAAACCCAGGGCCAGGGGCCAGATCAGCCGCTGGCTCGGGGTATTGTTGACGTCGGCGTAATCGATGTGCAGCTTCGCCTGGACACGGATGGCCTGGCGATACACGTTCAGTTCCACGGTATTCTGCGGATACCCGTACCCCGGCGGGCCGGGCAACACCGTGGGGTTGCGCAAGGCATCCCGGACATCGGGAGCCAACACCGCGGCGACCTTCGCCAGGGCGTCGGCGGCCGCCTTGCCCAGTACCTCATCGCCGCGCTGATCCACGTAGCGCAAGCCCAGTACAATGGCCTCGATTTCGTCGGCGGTGAACATCAGTGGCGGCAGGAACAGGCCGCTGCGCAATACATAGCCGATGCCTGCCTCACCCTGGATCGGCGCCCCGAGGGCGGTCAGCTCGGCAATGTCGCGGTAGAGCGTGCGCTCGGATACCTTCAACTCTGCCGCCAGGGTCGCGGCGGTGACCGGGCAGCGCTTGCCACGCAAGACTTGCAACAAAGTGAGCAGCCGAGTGGTACGGGACACGATGGGCGATCCGGATGAAAAAGTTGCTGCAGATTAGCAGAGGCTGTTGTCAGAAACTGTCAGGAGCCCGGCCTATAGCATCGGCCCTGCTACAGCTCCTTTAGCCAGGAAGCTTGTGTGGCGAGGGAGCTTGCCCCCAGAAATCCTGGGAGCGCTTCGCACTCCAGCGGGAGCAAGCTCCCTCGCCACAAGGTTTGCGCTTATCCTGACCCAGTCGCGGCTTATTTTTTATAGAGAGAATCATCATGCGCAGAATCCCCGGCCTGTTCCTCCTGCTGACCCTGCTCAGCCTCAGCGCCTGCGCCCTCTTCCCGCACCGCGACCCGCTGAACATCAACGTGGTCGGCATCGAACCCTTGCCCAGCCAGGACCTGGAGATGCGCTTTGCCGTGAAGCTGCGCCTGCAGAACCCCAACGAAACCGCCATCGACTATAACGGCGTGGCACTGGATCTGGAGGTCAACGACCGCACGCTGGCGACCGGGGTCAGCGACCAGAGCGGCTCCATTCCACGCTACTCCGAAGCGGTGTTGAGCGTCCCCGTGAGCATTTCGGCCTTTTCCGTGCTGCGCCAGACCCTCGGCCTGAGCCAGACACAGGGTCTGGATAACCTGCCCTATGTGCTCAAGGGCAAGCTCTCCGGAGGGCTGTTCGGCACCATGCGCTTCGTCGACCGCGGAACCCTCGACGTGCCGGGGTCCGCGGCGACCTGGTAACTCAGGCGGTGAACCGCACGCCGGGCCGGGCCCGCTCATCCACCACCAGTTCGAACACGTCCGGCCTGGCGTAATGACCGACCACGTCATAGTCATAACGCGCCCGCACCAGGTCATCGGTATCGATTTCGGCGGTCAATAAGCCCGCCGCGTCCTTCAGCGGCCCGGCCAGCACATCTCCCATGGGTCCGACGATCACGCTGCCGCCGGCGATCAACGGACGCTCCGACGGCCAGTGCTCGACATCGATGCCCAGCGCCTGGGGCGAGGCCTGGACCTGGCAGGCACTGACCACGAAGCATCGTCCCTCGTGGGCGATATGACGCATGGTCACCTGCCACATCTCCCGTTCATCCACCGTCGGCGCACACCAGACCTCCACACCCTTGGCATACATCGCGGTGCGCAGCAGCGGCATCATGTTTTCCCAACACACCGCCGCGCCGACCCGCCCGACCTGACTGTCGATCACCGGCAACGTCGAACCATCGCCCTTGCCCCAGATCAGCCGCTCGGTGCCGGTGGGCATCAGCTTGCGATGCCTGGCCACCAGCCCTGCCTCCGGTTCGAAGTACAGTGCCGTGCAGTACAGGGTGCTGCCGGCCCGCTCGATGACGCCCAACACCAGGCTGGCCCCCGTACGCGCCGAAAGCCCGGCTAACGCTTCGGTTTCGACACCCGGTACATCAATGGCATTGGCAAAGTAGCGGGCGAATGCCTCCCGCCCCTCCGGCAGCCGGTAGCCCAGTCGGGTGCCGAACCCTTCGCCCTTGGGATAGCCTCCCAACAGGGCTTCGGGCATCACTACCAGGCGGGCGCCGGCCTGGCGTATGGCGTCTTCGTAGGAAAGGATCTGCGCCAGTGTCTCCTCCTTGCCGCCCGGCAAGGAACCGATCTGCAGGGCAGCCACAATGGATTTCGGCATGGGTGTTCAACTCCTCGGTCATCAGGTGTTGCCGATTCTCAGGCGGCGGACGATCATGAATAAAGCCCCATACATTGCTAAACGATATGAACGCCATGAATATCGCCAACCTCGATCTCAACCTGCTCAAAACCTTCGAAGCGCTGCACGACGAATCCAGCGCCAGCCGCGCCGCATTGCGCCTGGGCGTGACCCAGTCGGCCATCAGCGCGGCGCTGCGCAGGCTGCGGGATGTGTATGACGATCAACTGTTCGTGCGTACCGGTCGGGGTCTGGCGCCAACACTGCGGGCCAATCAACTCAAGCCGGTGATCAGCGAGGCCCTGGACAAGTGCCGCCAGAGCCTGACGATGATCGATCCGCAGGCCAGTCATTACGACGGTCGCTCGGTCATCGTCGGCCTGTCCGACGACTTCGAGCTGGCCTATGGGCGCCGGCTGATCGAGGAAGTCGCGCGGCGGGCGCCGGGGTTGCGGCTGATCTTTCGCCAGACCCACAGCCAGATCGTCGGCCGCAACCTGATGGAGCGCAATTTCGACCTGGCGATCACGGCGGGTGGTTTCACGGAACGGTTGCTCAGCCGCCAGGTATTGGGTGAAGGCGATTATGCCTGTCTGGTCGACCCGGACAGCCTGGAGGAGAACCAGCAGACCCTCAGCCTGGAGTCGTTCGTGGGGCGCGAACACCTGTTGGTGTCATCGGGTGGTTTCATCGGCATCACCGACGAAGGACTGGCCGGGCTCGGCTTGAGCCGCAAGGTGTGCGCCTCGACCACGCATTTTGCCGCGTTGCCGTTCCTGCTCAAGGGCAGCCGGGCCGTGGCGACCATTCCGGGGCACGCCGCGAGGGCCATCGCGGCGTTCGGCGGCCTGGCGCTGCTGCCCTGCCCCCTCGCCTTGCCACGCTATCCCATCGAACTGGGATGGCGTACCCACACCCAGATGGATCCGGCCGCGGTCAAGGTTCGCGAGGCCATCGTCACGACCTTTGCGTGAGGCTTATTTGTTGGCAGCCATCAGCCGGTTGACCTCACTGCGCACCATGTTGGCGTATTCTGGAGGCGACATGCCGTCCAGCTCGGCACGTACCCATTCAGCCCATTTGCCTTTGCGCTTGGAGCGCTCGCCAAACAACCGGGCAGCGTCGCCCTTGGCCTTGCCCAGGTTGTTCTGCCACAACTCGAACAGTCGGGATTTTTCGTCTTCCAGCGCGGCACGCTCGGCCAGCGGCTTGTCAGCCAGATTGAAACTCATGGGAATTACCTGTTGCGTAAATGGGCGACATCTTACACCTTGTGCGGGAGCGTCTTAACCATCATTTAGGCTTGGCCATGCTGGCACCGCCTGACCTTCTGCAACTTTTGCACAAGCACAACACTCCACTGTTCACGGTAATCATCAACAAGGAGTAACTCGATGGCTCGTAGACCCACCGCGCAAGCGAACGGAGAGCAAATCAAGGATCAAGTGTTCAGTGAACTGAAGGCTTTGATCGAAGAGTCGGAGAAGCTGCTCAAGAGCAGCGAGTCGCTGGTCGGTGAAGAAGCCGAGAACCTGCGGGGCCAGATCTCCCAGAAACTGCAGCAGGCCTTGGACTCGGTCGCCAGCGCACGGGAGCGTACCCGGCCCATGGTCGACGCCACTGAACTCTACATCGGCGGCCACCCTTGGCAAACCGTGGCGATTTCCGCCGGTTTCGGGCTGGTGGTGGGCTTGTTGCTAGGGCGGCGTTAAGCAACGAACCCGTGGGAGCAAAGCTTGCTCGCGATAGCGGCAGACCAGCCAATACAGTTCGACTGACTGGCCCACTCGCGAGCAAGCTTTGCTCCCACAGGCGGAGGCTTGAAACCGACTGTTTTCAGGCAGCAGTTCCTTCGGATTACAATCCCGCCAGTTCCCGCAGCTGTTGCAATGTCTGCTCATCCAGCGCAATTCCATGCTGATCGGAGTGACTGCGCTCCCGATGCCGACGATCTCCCGGCAATCGCCGCAACCCCACTTCCTGCATTTGCCTGACCAGCTCCTGGCTGCGCTCGGCAAAGTTCTGTCCGGCGGCCTTGCTCGGGTCGATCACGATCAGCAATTGCCCGGTCCACGGCGTCTTGGCTCCCGGATGCTTGTTCCAATCGAACTCGAACGAGAAATTGCCGCCAGTCAGGGCCGCCGCCAGCAGCTCGACCATCATCGACAACGCCGACCCCTTGTGCCCGCCAAACGGCAGCAACGCGCCGCCGTCGAGAATCGCCTTCGGGTCGCAGGTCGGCTGGCCGAGGCTGTCCACCCCCATGCCTGGCGGCAACAACTCGCCTTTGCGCGCGGCGATCTGTACGTCGCCATGGGCGATGGCGCTGGTGGCCAGGTCAAATACAATCGGCTCGCCACCGGCCCGTGGCGCGGCGAAGGCAATGGGATTGGTCCCGAACAACGGACGGTCCGCGCCGTGGGGTACCACGCACGTCATGCTGTTGACCACGCTCAATGCCACCAGGCCTTCGTAGGCAAACGGTTCGACGTCCGGCCAAAGGGCGGCGAAGTGATGGGAATTCCGGATAGCCAACACCGCGATACCAGCGCTGCGCGCCTTCTCCAGCAATAACGGTCGTGCAGCGGCGAGGGCCGGCTGGGCAAAACCGTTGCCGGCGTCCACCCGGACGAAGCCCGATGCGACGTCTTCGACCACCGGCACCGCCTGGCCATTGACCCAGCCGCTGTTCAGCGTCGAGACATAGCCCGGCATACGGAAAACGCCATGGCTGTGGGCACCGTCGCGTTCGGCGCGGGCGCAGTTTTCAGCCAGGGTACGCGCCACCTCGGCGGAGGTGCCATGTCGCAGGAAAATCTTCTCCAGGAGCCCCACCAAGGCATCTAAAGAGAGAGGGCCGGAACCGGCATGATCGGATAGCGCAGACATCTGAAGCTCCAGAATGATTGTTGGAGGTAGCCACAGTGAGGGAGGAACAGTCCCGGATTAACACTGCTTCAGCCGCGTGCTGTCAATCTTTTCACCGCTGGCATGTCTGGAGCGCCTCAACCTGACAGGTCTGGCGCTTCGCGTGCGGTAACTATGTACCACCTTTGTCCCTTCATCGTTCTCTAGGCTGGCCGCTTCATCCATGCAAGTACCGCCTCATGGCGCCTTGATCGAGACGCAACGATGACCCGTGAGACCACCCCACTGCTATTTTGCGACGTCCTGGACGCCAAACGTCTGGACGAATTGAGCGCAACCCATGGGTTGGCGCAATCCGACCTCGACTGGCTGCACCACGCAGCCCTGCCCAGCCACACATTGCGTGCCGCGCAGACGCCATCGATGTCTGCCGAAAGCGTTCTGCTCCAGACCGAGGGACACGCTCCTGTTCCGCTTGCAGGCTGTTTCACCCTGACAACCTTGCCAGACGTCGGCACATCGTCCCCCAAGCCGGCATTCCTCTACACGCCGCTGGGTGGAATCGAGAAATTCGACAGCGCGCAGGCCCTCGAAAACCGAATCGACCAAATGCTCGCAACCCCTGTCGAGCGTAACGGCCTGTTCCAGCTCCTGGCCATTTCCCAACGCGCCGAACTGAACACGGGCAGCAATATCAGCCAGTCCCGACAGACCATAGACGAAGATGTTTTCAAGGCCCAGGTCGAATCCATCGAGCACGCTCAAAGCCTCAACGCGCTGACCATGGTCGATGAGCTGATCAAACTGCCCTCGCTGACCTCGATGCTCGACCACGTGTTGAAAGAAGTGCTGGCGAACCTTGACCATCAACAGACACGGGTAGCAATCACCGCCGATGCCGGACTCGGCGATCCGACCATGGGCAAAGTGACCAACAATCTGTCGCTGTCCGAAGCGGTCCTGTTGTACTTCCACCATCAGGGCCGACCAGCCCGGCATGACGTTGATTTCATCCACCCGGAAATCACGCTATCGCCCCATAACTCGCAACAGTGGGAAAACCTGTTGCGGGTCACTGCCAAAAACCTGATTCCCAAGCTCACCGAGTGCCTCAATGCCTATTGGGACGCCACCGGCCCATTCCATACCTCACGCCGGAAGCTGCTGTCGCAAGTCCTCAGCGACGCCCTGCGCGCAACTGTCCTGGGCAAGCGCGAGCAAAGGCAACTGACCGATGCCCAAAGCCAGGAACTGCTCCGATTGTTCGGGCCATCGCGCCAGGACGAGACGCCGCTGTTTATCGAAACGGTTCGCCTTTGGGAGTACGAGCCGCTCCATGTGGAGCTTGCCGGCTCGCTGATGATCAGTGGCAAGGGACATTACCTCTACACACCCAGTCATGACCTGCAGGTAGTGGACAATTACCGGGGGTTCAAGGAGGCATTGTTGGCGACGCCGACAGGTCTCCCACGCCAGGAGCAACTCTATAGCCTGTTGAGCCTGGAAGAGCGCAATCGCTTTCTGCGCCTTGACGAACCACAGGTCTCAGGAGGTTCGGTGGCTTTGCCGGTATTCGAATCCCTGGCGGAGGCCATCATCGGCAAGCAGATCAGTAACCTTCACTACGCATTGGAGATGTCCCGCCAGGCCACCGTGAACATCCACGCCCTGGTCGACAAGGCACTGGACATTCGCTCGTTGATCAACAAGAACCTGCTAGAGCATGGGACCGATGGGCACTGGGGTACCCTGCCGGCGTTTTATGGCGACTCGCGACCGTCCAACCTCATGGCCGATCAACTGACGAGAAAGATCAAGAGCTATACCACCGTCGAAGAGGCTTTCGACACGCTGTTCGCCCAGCTGCCACTCTCCAACGAAATCTCACTGCACAGCCGACTCAGAGCCATGTTACCGGAACTCAGCAACGTTTTTTCCGTGGGCATACGGGCTGAAGCCGAACTCAGGAAACTCAACGGAACACTGCCGCCCGCCGCAGACGATCTCATCAACTGTGTTTTTGCCTATGATGCCGACTATCCGAATCGCGAGCAGCGTATTGGCCTCAAAGGCTTTCGGCCCGACGCCTACTCACTGAGGCTTGCCTGCACCACCGAGGGCCACACGGTCTCCCTTCCCCTCGCCAATTGTTTTTTCCTGACCGAACGCGGAGGGCTGGACACGCCTTATTCGGGCTTGGGAGTCCTCTGGACGCCAAGCGACGGCTTGCAGGTGTTCCCCTCTGTCGATGTCGCAACGACACAATTGAACCGAAACCTGCTCGACTCGCGCAAACGCTTTGGTTTGCTCGCCAATCTGCCCTGCGCCCAACGCAAGCCTCATGGGCGTTATCAACTCGAAGCCTTTGAGTTGATCGAAGACAACGTGTTGCTGGATCGGATGAATTCGTTCATCAGGCTGTTCGAGATCGAATACGGCTACCTGAAGACATTGAAAACCCGGAACTGGCAATTGACCGGGGTCGCGTTGGTCAAAAGCCTTGAAGCGCTACGGGACAAGGGGGCCCCCACCAATCTGACCCGTGCCAAGCGCATCGCCCGGGCGGACTGGTGGCAGCAGAAGCTGCCTGCCTGGCTTGGCACGGCCTCTCTTGGAGACCAGCGCCTGCATATCGATCTGCTTGAGCAATATCGAAACAGCGTGCTCGATGGCAAGGACTACCTGGACGGTATCGAGCCCTTGCAGGCCTATACGAATAAAAAACTGCAAGCGCTGCTGGATGCGCGCTTCACCGAAAAAGGCCTGGACCCGGAGACCATTCAGATCACACCGAATCTCGCACTGGCGGGGCCTCCCGGTTCCCTGAGCGAGTTCGCCCTGAATCATGTCGATGTCACTCAAAAAACCGGATTCAAGGTGTCCTCGACGTCCAGACGGAAACTGCCTGACAGCCTGAACGAGACGGCGGTCAAACAGCTGCTGCTGTCATTGGATATCGCCACCTCGTATAAACAACATGTGCTGGACAAGCTGTCCGGCACGACGGAGGACGTCCAACAGAGAAAGCAGCGCTTCCACCAACAACTGCCCTGGCAATTGTTGCAATACGCTCACGCACGGTGCCTGCAGCAGTATCTCTCCCCTTCGGCCTTCGATTTGATTCACCAGGTGCTGGACATGCCGGACGCGATTGCTCGCCAGGCGGTGAGAGGCGCGAGTGCGTTGATTCGTCCGTTGGAGCTGATCAAGACCGATGGCGCCGCGGCGATCAAAGCACTGGGGCTTTACCTGATCGGGTCGGGCACCGACGCGCAAGCGCCCCACGTCCTGTACGCCCCTTACCATCGGGGCCCGGGTTTCACTGAGTTCAAGGACGAAGCGAGTGTCGTGGCCGCCTTCAACCGGCCCGGGTCGCTGCAGGACTTGTTGATCAGTCGGCTGCCCGCCAACCAGCAAAGCACATTCAAAAACCTGTTCGCCGCCACCCTGGGGCAGCTATCGGAAGTTACCCTGGCCTCGAATCCGATCCAGACGAACATCTTCGATACATTGTTCAACGACAATACCCGTCTGTTATCGGATTTGCTGACCACTCAGACAGATAGGAAGCGTCAGTTCGATTGGGAAACCGTGCGGCATCTGCTCAGCGTCGGCGCCAGGTTCGCAGGCAGGCAGTTACCGGGCAAACTGACTTTTTTCGAGACACTGTGGGAAAGCTACCAGGACTTCAAATCCTCCTCCGAAGCGTTGCAACAGCATGACTGGAAAGCCGGCCTGCATGATTTCATCGCCGGCGCCGCGGAAATGGTGTCCCTCGGTTTCATGAACAGGGAGGATACGTTCGGGCTGCTCGCCCCCGTTGGCCCTGCCCCGCAAAACACCCCGGCGGCCCCGATCGATTGGAAGGACATCGCTTCCACCGCCCCGATCCGCACCGACCTGCGAGCCTTCGAAGCCACGGGCGTAAGCCTTCGGGATCTGCAAAGGATCCCGGCTGACGGGACGTTTAAAGCCTCAGGCTCCGACAAGCGCTATGTCAGCGTTGTCGGCAAAGTCTTCCAGGTGGCGAAGGTCAATCAGGTCTGGCGCGTTGTCCATGACAAGGGAGAGGGACCGATACTCAAGAGATTGCCTGAAAGCCAGGAGTGGGTAATCGCCCCACAACGACAGACCGTTCGCTACGGCAAGGCCATGTCGACCCTCGCGAACGCGTACAGCGACTACAAGGCTTCAGACACCCTGAATATCGAAGCCCGAGGCATGGCCGAGATACGCAGGAAATACCCCCACCATGCGAACGTCATTGTGCAGGCACTGGAAACAGCCCGGTATTACTCGCTCAATGCGCTTCATAATCTCGATCAAGCCCGGCAACAGGTTTCATCGGGCTCCCGGCTGGATACTTACCTCAAGACATTTTTCGGCGTCAACCAGGTCGAGGCCAACTTGATCACAAAGCTGCATGCCGCTGTTGCGCCGATCTGCCAGATATTGGCCGATCCATCCTGGGAATCGCGAAACCAGAAGCGCATCGTGATCGGCAACCTCAAGAGTGCCGACGACACGGCGACTGCATTCGTGCTCGAACCCAATGCGGGCGGAAAAATCTACCTCACACAGTTTTTCTTCGACGCAGGGCTGGACACGTACAAGGCCATCGTCCCCGAGTCCTTCAACGTCGACGCTCACGCCCAGGGAGCGACCCTCATCCACGAACTGACCCATCAGTTGCTCGACACCCATGACATCGCTTACCTGGACGCGCTATTGCCATTTCCCGACCTGATTTCGCAAGCCACTCATTACGGACGAGCCCGGTATGAGGCCCAGAAAGACCAGCAACTCAATGGGCTCTCGCTGAGCACCCCGCGTTCCCGGTTGTTCATGGGGTGGGATACCGCAGCCAGCACGTTCAAGAGCCTGGAGTTGCTCCCCGAGCTCAAGGCTACCGCCAGGGAAGTGCTCAAGGTGACCGGCGCCAGGACCATGAACGAGGCGCGTGATGTCTTTCTGAACCCTGGCTCGGCGGACAAGCGCATCGACCTCATCCTTCGAAACGCCGACTCCCTGACCCTGCTCATTTGTGAGCTGGGACGCCAGCTCGACTCGCCCACATGAACGCCCTCGCCCCAGATGCAGAAAAATCGCCTGCACAATCACAAGGCTTTAACGACATCCCGGCGAATTTTTCACATCACGGCCCGCATGATTGGGCGTTCCTGTTGAAGGAGCACGCATGACTATTTCCGATCAGGCCGGTAAGGACCTTTTGCATGCAGAACGCGCAACTGCCTATGGAGAATAAGCCGGCTTCGAGCGGCGTCGCGATGACGACCCCGAATGACGTGCCCGCCAAAGCGACGGAACGAGGCAACAACGATCACATCAGGCGCCTGCTCAAGAGCTTCGGGCTCAGGACCAGCCTGATTCGCCTCAAGATCATCGACATATTGCTCACGTCTACCGTGGAGAACAGCTGCCTGGGCGCACGGGGCGTACACAGCCAGCTGTTGGCGCTGGACATTCCCTTGTCCTTTCTCAGCGTTCGTGAGGTCTTGAAGCGCCTGTGCAGCGAGGGTCTGGTGACGCTCAATCCCGATAAGAGCTACAGCCTGCACCCCCGGGCCATGGCCGTGCTCGCGGCCGGGGAATGAACGGTTAATTCGAGTAAACGAACTAGGGCTTGACCTTGCGCCGCATCACACCGTTGATCACCACCACGATCACCGCCACGGCAATGGCGATGTATTGAAACAGCTGCTCGCTGATCATGCCTTTGTTCTGCATCCACGACAGTCCCAGCATGATTGCCAGGACCACGAGGATAATCAGAATCGAGTATTTCAAACGTTGCGAATGAGTCATTGCCAATTCCTGAATGTATCCGTTCTGTATCCGTTCGCTTGCCAAGTGCCTACCCGGTTCCAGGGACAAGCGGCAGCCAACGGGGTCCCATGGTACAGCCGAAGGAGCGCCGTCGCGCAACCACGGTGTTCAGCCATGAGGATTTTATTTATGTTTCGTCACATGTCACTGCTGCTGCCGCCGTTATCGATTCTGTCGCTCAGCGGCTGTCTCTTTTTTCCTCCTGGCCACGGGCATGGGGAAGGACCAGGACATCCTGGGGGGTCTGGTTTCGACCAGCACCGCTAGGGCCTTTCCCCTGTTTCGCTGTTGAAGCGCCTGTAGCGAGCAAACCGCTGCTGCGATCCTTCCTACTTATCTATCAGTAACTAACTGACTTAGATAGGAAATAAATGTCCGCCTCTGCGGACATTTTCCTACGTCCGCGAAGCACATTTCCTCCGTCAACACCGGGGAACTCCGTCTTTCAAGCCTTATCGCCCCCCACGTATTCTCGAATAAGAGGCGCTCACCTCTTTACTCGAAATAAACGTTGGGAATGCCAAACTTGCTGACCACTTTCTCGCCAAAACGATTGACAGGTTTTTGTCTGGCTATCGCGCTCTTTGAATTACTGACTTACATGGCCAGCGACCTGGTCATGCCCGCGATGCTTGCCGTCACCGAAGAACTCGGGGCCACTGCGGATCAGATTCCCTATGCATTCAACCTCTACCTGCTGGGTGGTGTCCTGCTGCCCTGGTTGATCGGGCCGTTGTCGGATCGCCATGGACGTCGGCCATTCATGTTGGCCGGTTGCGCCGGGTTCGTGCTGGCTTGTGCGGCGACCGCCCAGGTCGGCCACATGCAGGGGTTCAACGGCCTGCGCCTGATCCAGGGAATGGGCCTGGGCTTCGTGATCGCTGTCAGCTATCCCGCCATACAAGATATGTTCAACGAGTCGGATGCCGTGAAAATCATGGCGCTGTTGGGCAACCTGGCCCTCTTGTCGCCCTTGCTGGGCCCGCTGCTGGGTGGGTTGCTGCTGCAATGGCTGTCCTGGCGCGAGCTGTTTCTGCTCCTGGCCGGCCTTGGCGCAGTAAGCTGGCTGGCGCTCTGGGGATGCATGCCCCGCCACCCGAGGCCAGGCAGCCAGCAGCCGCCACCCGTTCCTTTCGAGCTGCGTGCACTGATCAAGCGCTATGGCGCCTTGCTCGGCCATCCCCGATTCATGGCGGCCAGCGTCGCGCTGGGGCTGATGAGCCTGCCGCTGATCGCCTGGATCGGCCTGTCGCCCCTGCTGCTGATACAGGGACAGGGCGTTACTCCACTGGTATACGGGCTCTGGCAGATCCCGGTGTTCGCCGCGGTGATCCTCGGCAATCTCCTGCTCAATGCCCTGGTGGAACGGATCGGCGTGCGCGGCGTGCTTCGTTACAGCCTCTGGCCCCTGTGCGCCGGTCTGCTCGCCCTGGTCATCGCCAGTCGGTTCACCCTTTCCCTGCCCGCGCTGGTTGGCGGTCTTTCGCTCTATGCCCTCGGCCTCGGCCTGGGCAATGCGGCGCTGTATCGACTGGCGTTGTTTGCCAGCGACGACAGCAAAGGGTTGGTCTCGGCCATGGTCGGGATGATCTCCATCGCCGTGATGAGCGCTGCCGGTTCGCTGTTGGCGTTACTGGGCGCCGGCAACAGCCTGGAATCCTTTGCCTTGATGGCCGGCGTCGCCGGGCTCAGTTGTCCTGTTGCGTTGTGCCTGTTCAGGTCGCGACCGGTCGCACACGTTTGAGTTGCTCCGTTTCCTAGGAAAGTTATCCGATGATTCATTTTCCCCACGCCGATGCGCTGTGTGCATTGCCCCAGCCCTATAGCCCCGAGTCGATCCCTTCCGGACTGTTCGATCGGGCCATGGCCGAGATCAGCCTGTTCCATAGCCACCACACACCCGGCTACGAAGACTGGCTCAACGCCAACGGGCTCGCCGTCGAGGACCTGGAACACCTGACGGACTGGTCGCGCCTGCCGCCCATCTACGCCAACTATTTCAAGCAACGCTTGCTGATCAGCCCGACGGGCGAGGAGGCCTTGGAACTCACGTCCTCCGGTACCGGCGGCCAGAAAAGCCGCATGCGCTATGACGAGCGCAGCATGGCCGCGGCCCAGGCAATGGTGGCGCGCATCTTCGATCATTACGGTTGGTCCACGCCGGACACGCCCTGCAACTACCTGTTGCTCAGCCATGAACCCGAACCGGACAATCGCCTCGGTACGGCCTATACCGATCAGTTCCTGTGTCGCTTCGCTCCTGTCAATAGCCTGACCTATGCCTTGCGGCACACCGGCAACGGTCATGAATTCGACGTTTTCGGCGTCATCCGCGCCTTGCAGGCATTCGCCGAACAAGGTCTTCCGGTGAGGATCTTCGGCTTTCCGGCGCTGCTCTGGCACGTACTCGAACGCATGCGCGAAAGCCGCATCCCGGACCTGACGCTCGCGCCTGATTCCCTGGTGTTCCTGGGCGGCGGCTGGAAGAAACAGGCTGCCCAGGAAATACCCCGCCATCAGGTCTATGAGCGCATTACCCGGCAACTGGGCGTCGAGGCCCATCGGTGCCGCGACGGTTATGGTGCCGTCGAGCACGCCGTGCCCTACATCGAATGTGCCCGGCATCGGTTTCATGTACCGGTCTATTCGCAAGTCTTCATCCGTCACCCCTCGAATTTCGCCGTGCAGCCGTTCGGCGAAGCTGGATTGCTGTCGTTCGTATCACCCTATATCTCCTCCAGCCCCGCCCACGCCGTGGTGATGAGCGACCTGGCGACCCTGCACCCCGCCAACTGTGAATGCGGTTCGAACACCCAGTGGTTCGAATTGCATGGCCGTGCCGGCACCAGCCCCAGCCGAAGCTGCGCCATGGCGGCCGCTGAACTGATCAAGGAGCATTGATATGTATCTCATCAACGGCCAACTGCACGCGAGCCTGACACTCGACCAGGCCCTCGAACGCCTGCAAGCGCAACTGCCCGCCCTCCTGGCCTCGGCGCCCTTGAGCGACAGCGTGCTCGACTGCGCCGAGGCGTTCGCCCAAGCGCTGCGTGCCGGACGGGAAGCCTTCCTCGACGAGGACCAACGCCAGGCACTGATCGCATTCTGCGGACGCGAGCAACTGAGCTTGAAACTGGCGCGGGAGCTGGGTCCCGATCCTCGCTCGCTGCGGCGCATCGACTACAGCGACGGCCCTTTTGAAAGCTGGCAGCCCTTGGGCCTGGTGGTACACGTCACGCCGAGCAATGCGCCATTGCTGGCGTTCTGCGCGGCCCTGGAAAGCCTGCTGGCGGGCAACATCAACTGGATACGCCCAAGCACACAAGATGGGACATTGACGGCGCGCCTGCTGGCGGCGTTTCTGGCCTGCGACAGCAGCGGCCGGCTCAGCGATTACCTGGCGGTGCTGCCGGTTCCCCACCACGACAGCCGGCGTCTCTTCGCCCTGGCACAAGGTGTCAGCGCCTGGGGCGGCGAGACGGCCCTCAAGGCCTTGCGCGAGCAGGTCCCGAGCGGGTGCCGCTGGATCGACTGGGGCCATCGCGTCAGCTTTGCCTATATCACCCCTCCCGCCGCCACCCCCCAGGCACTGGATGACCTGGTGGATGAAATCTGCAGCCTCGACCAGCAAGCCTGCTCCAGCCCGCAATGGCTGCTGGTCGACACTGACCAGCCCGGCGTGATGGAACACGTGGGTAACGCCCTGGCCGCTGCATTCGAGCGACGGGCCGGACGCTGGCCGGCACTGACGCTCACCACGGCCGAAGCCTGCGAGATCACTACCCGAACGGCACTCGCCCGACTGGACCACAGCTTCGCGGGACATGCAGGCCAGGTCTGGGCCGGTGATGGCTGGCGCATCCTCTGGGAACATCACCGCGACCTGTCGCCGTCGCCGCTGTTCCGCACGCTGTTGCTGCGGCCCGTCCCTCAAGCGTGGCTGACCGAGACACTGTTGCCCTGGCGGAACGTCTTGCAGAGTTGCGCACTCATCTGTGAACCGGAGCAGGCACCAGGGCTGAGCCGTCGCCTGCTGGTTGCCGGTGTGTCCCGCGTCTCGGCAACCCGTGAGGTTCAACAGGGCTACGCCGGAGAGCCCCACGACGGCGTCTACGCACTGCAACGCTTGAGCAGGCGAGTGTCGGTTGGTCTTGAGCCCCACGTCGCAAGTCATCGTGTCACCCTGGACACCCCTCCAGCGCCGATAACAATGAGTCCTTCAACGCCGATCATGGACAAGGCCGATTTCATGGCCCTTCCCATCGTCCCCCAGGCGCAACTGTTCTTCCGTTCCGGTGGCAGCAGCGGTGCGCCCGTGCTGTCGTGCTACAGCCACCGCGATTTCGATCGCCACATGCGTGCTGCCGCTGACGGCCTGCGTGCGGCCGGCCTTGACCCGGCGCACGACCGGGTGATGAACCTGTTCTATGGCGGCAACCTCTATGGCGGCTTTTTCAGCTTCTCGAAAATACTCGAACAGATGAACGTCGTGCATTACCCCATGGGCGCACCGGCAGACGATTCATTCGACGAAATCGCCCGGATGATCGTCGCCCATGGCATCAATACGTTGATCGGCATGCCGAGCACACTGCACCGTCTGTTTTCCAGCCAGAAAAGCCTTCTTCAAGACTACGGCGGTGTGCGCAAAATCCTGTTGGGCGGCGAGCACCTGGGACAAGCCACTCGACAATTGTTCCTGGCTTGCGGCGTCACACGCATTCGCTCGGCCCTGTACGGCAGCGTGGACGCAGGCCCGCTCGGCCATGCCTGCGCCGCCAGCGACGACGGCGTGTTTCATCTGATGGACGCCATTCAACATCTGGAGATCATCGAGCTGGATCGCGATGCTCCAGTCACGCCTGGGGAAACCGGGCGCATGTTGTTCACTTCCCGACAGCGCCAGGCGCAGCCCCTACAGCGCTACGACGTCGGCGATTGCGGGCGCTGGTTGCCGGGGCCCTGCCCTTGTGGCCTGGAGTCGCCCAGGTTCGAACTGCGCCAGCGCCACGGCCGGGTGCTGCGCGTCGCCACGGAATCCATCAATAGCCAGGAGCTGGCCGAACTGGCCCAGGTAGCCATTCAAATCGTCCTCGATCACCACGGCAGCGGCTGCGAGCGCATGTTGATCCGCGCCGATGGCGACGCCGAAACGGTACGGCGCAGGGTCCTGGCCCTGCAACCGTTGTGTGCATCCGTCGATGCCGCGCTGCTGGTACTGGAAGTCCAGCGCTGTACACCCGAATGTTTCGAACATAACAAGCACAGCGGCAAAGTCCCGCTGGTGATCGATGGCCGAAGCCCCGGCTGACAGCCCTTCGCCCGTGCCCTACCCAGCGATCTTCATAGCCCGAGAACCCCTGATGAGCCCTTCCTTCCCATTCGAACAATGGCTTGCCCATGTGCGCCTGCATTCCAAGTATTACCAGAAACACTGGCAGCATTTACCCGCGCAAGGCTGCACTTTCGAGGACCTGCCGATTGTCGACGCCAACGATTATTGGAGCGGCAGCCATGACCTGGATACCTGGGAGGTATTGACGGGTCCCGTCACGGACGCACTGATCTATAAAACCGGCGGCACCACCAGCCAGGGAAAGCTGTCGGTGTACACCCATGGGGAATGGCAGCGGATGCTCGATAGCTTCGCCGGCAGCCTGTCCGCCCAGCTTGAAACAGGCGATCGGATTGCCAATCTGTTCTTCTCGGGGGACCTGTATGCGAGTTTCCTGTTCATTCATGGTGCCCTTTGCCAGGTTGACCTGCCGATAGCCGAGTTCCCTTTCACCGGGTCGATCGATCCCGATGTGCTGGCCGATGCCGTCACGGCACACCGCATCAATGTCCTGGCGGGTGTACCGGCTCATCTGCTGGCCATCGCCAGCCATCTGGGTCGGCAGGGCCGGACGCTGCCCGGCATCACCGCCGTGCTGTTCGGCGGGGAGCATCTGTTCGAGCGTCAACTTCCGATGTTGAGGCAAGCCTTTCCCCAGGCACGCTTCGCGTCCATCGGTTATGCCAGCGTGGACGCCGGACTGGTGGGGGCCAGCGCCGCTGATTGCCTGCTCGGCGAGCATCGCGTATTCGACGAACAGACGCGGCTGGAGATCGTCGATGAAGTGAGCGGCGAGGTGATCGAGGCCTGTGACCGCCCCGGCAACCTGGTGGTGACCAACTTCACCCGAACCCTGATGCCCATGGTGCGCTATCCCGTGGGGGACCGGGCCTGCTGGCGGGAGCCCGTCGGCACTCCACGACGCAAGTTCGAACTGGCGGGACGTAGCGCACAGAGCCAGCGGGTACGGGTTGGCGTGGTTTCGCTGTTCCCGCAACGGATCAGCGAGATCATCCACAGCCTCGGCGGCGAACTTCAATGGCAACTGATCATCGAGCCTGTCGAAAACAATGACCGTGTAGTACTCAAATGGGTGCCCGAGAAGCCGTCGAGCATCTGCGGGTCGCTGTCCCAGGCGCTGGAACTCGCCCTGATCCAGCAGCATCCGGGCATCGATCAACTCGTTCTGCATGTCCAGGCCTGCCAGGCGCAGGACCTGGAGCGTCACCCCCGTTCCGGCAAACACCTGCAGATCGTCGATCGTCGGGGCTATGGCCCGATGGTAGCGAGGCACGCCAGATGAGTGCCTTGATCATCAGGATGTTCAGGCCCGCCGACGCCATCGGAATCAGCGAACTGTTTCGCCGGGTGTATGGCGACCACTACGTTGCGCCGGACGTCTACGTGCCCCATATGATCTGCCAGCACCACCAGCATCGACACTGGTTTTCCATGGTCGCCGTGATGGACGGACAGGTGGTTGGCCACGCTGCGTTGTGCCGACCTGCGGCAAACCGGGTGGATGCCGAGCTGGCGCTGGTGGCCGTGGATCCGGCGCTGCAAGGCAGTCAGATCGCTACCCGCCTCGGCCGGCAACTGTTGGACCGCTGTGCAGATCTCGGCCTCGTCAGGCTGTCCATCAAACAGGTCACCAGCCACCCCTACAGCCAGCGGCTGGCACAACGACTCGGTTTCCATGACACAGGGCTGATGCCCGACCATGTACCCTCGCCGTTCGCCCCGGCCCAGACCGAGACCATCGTGGTCGGCTGCCAGACGATGGGCGACCATCACCGGCCCTTGCCGCACGTGCAATGGCCTGCCCCGTGCCAATGGCTGATGGCGCCCTTGACTGCACAATTTGGCACCACGTTCGACCCCGCACCCACTTCGATGCAGCCATTGCAGATCAGTACGTTGCCCGGACGTATCGACGTAGTAGCCGGACACATGAGCCGGCATCTGGCCAGGCAACTGCAACGCTTGCCGGCCCACTGGTCGATCGCGGTACGACTCGGACTGCACCGACAGTTCCCCGAGGATTACCGACGGCTGATGGCTGCCGGATTCATTTTTACCGGCATGATGCCCACCGAAGGCGAGCTGCACTGGCAGGCGCTGTTCCACCGTGGCGCGCTGGCTCGCCAATTGGACTTGCAGGCAGCGCCGATGCAACGACTGCACGATGAGCTGCAGCGCCATACGCAGAACTGGAGAGGCGCGCAGGCCAGCACGGCAGCGTGACAGGGCAATATTGGCGACGAACGGTACCCCTCGCCAGGCATGGGACATTCAAGGGCAACGACCAGGAGCCGATACAGACATGTCTACCGTCCCGAAAGATGCCTTCGAGCAAGGAACCGTCCAATGCCCTCATTCCGCACCATTCAGGCTCGCTACACGCTGTTCCTGATCTTGTTCATCCTGGTGTTGTCCATCCTCACCGTCGTGGGCATCAGCTACCTGGTCGCGCCCAAGCTGCGCCAGACCGAAGAGCAAGTGGCGCTCAATCGCATCGGCGAAGTCGCGGAGCAGATCCAGGGCGAGCTGAACAAAGTGCAGGCCCAGCAACGCAGCATTACCCAGACCATTCCGTTGCTCGACAGCGATGCCATCGACAAGGTGCTCCCGGGCCTGGTGGATCAATATGGCGAACCGAAAGTCTTCGGCGGCGGGATCTGGCCGCTGCCCAACCAGCGCGCCGAAGGACGCAACAAGTTCAGCACGTTCTGGCATCGCGACGGCTCCGGCAAACTGGTAGTCAATACGTTCTGGAACAGCGACGCCGCGCCGAACTATTACGAGCAGCCTTGGCACAAGGGCGGCATGGCCACCCCGCCCGGCAAATGCGCCTGGGCCGCCGCCTATAAAGATGACGCCAGCGCCGAACCGCGCACCAACTGCGCCATGGCCATCCAGAAAAACGGCGTGCCTTATGGCGTCTCCACCATCGACGTGACCCTGGGCTTCTTCAATGACCTGGTGGCGCGCAAGGAAGCCGACCTGAACGCCGAAATGCTGATTGTCGAAGGCGACGGCAAGATCATCAGCAACAGCTCGCGTATCAGCGGTCCGATCGTGCTGAAGAACATCAGCGAACTGGCAGCCACTTCGCCGTTCGCCGCTCAGGTCAAGGCAGGCCTGGCTCAGCGCGACCAGCCGTTGCAGCGGGTCGAGTTCGACAACAAGGGCGAAGCCAGTACGTTCTTCATGCGCCCCATCGAAGGCACGCCCTGGTTCCTCGCCACCGCCTTGCCAACCCGCCTGATCACCGCCCAGCGCGATGACGTGCTGAACACCCTCAGCCTGCTGCAGATCCCGATGGTCATCCTGCTGGTGCTGATGCAGTTGTACGCAATCCGCCAGTTGACCGGTCGCATGAAAGTGCTCAAGGGCAACATCGATGCGCTGTCCACCGGCGATGCCGACCTGACCCGACGCATCACCATCCGCGCCGAGGATGAGCTGGGGGCGATTGGCCACTCGGTCAACCGCTTCATCGTTTACCTGCAGGACATGATCAGTGAAGTGACCCAGGCCACCGGTGCCATGGCATCGAGCCTGGACAACCTGCAACGGACGTCGGCCCATACCAGCGAAATCCTGATGCGCCACGCCTCGGAAACCGACCAGACCGTGACCGCCATTACCCAGATGAGCTCCACGGCCGAGAGCGTGGCCAATAACGCCGCCGAAACGGCCGCGTTCACCCAGCGCGCCAACGAACATGCCGACCGCTCTCGCGTGGTGGTGGGTGAAGCCTCCAACAGCGTGGTGGCGTTGATCGATGAAGTTGCCAGCGCCACCCGCAAGGTCGAGAGCATGCAGCAGGATGCGCAACGCATCACCGAGATCCTCGGCGTGATCGGCGCCATCGCCGGACAGACCAACCTGCTGGCGCTCAACGCCGCCATCGAAGCCGCCCGGGCCGGCGAACAAGGCCGCGGGTTTGCAGTGGTGGCCGACGAGGTACGTGCCCTCGCCGCCCGCACCCAGGCCAGTACTTCGGAAATCAACGAAATGCTGACCCGCCTGACCCAAGGCGTGAGTTCGTCGGTTTCGGCGATGGAAAATACCCAGGCCAGTTGCCAGTCGGCTGCCGACGCGACCTCCCGGGTCAACAGCGGCCTGGATGAAATGGCCGGCTCCGTCGGCCAGATCAACAGCCTGAGCACTCAGATCGCCACCGCCGCCGAACAACAGAGCGCCGTGACCGAAGAAATCAACCGCAGCATGGTGCAGATCCGCCACATGGTGGAGGAACTGGTGGAAGGCGGACTGGCCAGCGAAAACAACACCCGGCAACTGCTGGAAGCCAACAGTCGGGTGAATGCAATCATGGGGCGGTTCAAGCTTCGCTGAGAACGGTTACTCCCATGCAGCTCTGAAGGGCTCATGGGAGCACTCCCCTGTGGGAGCGAGCCTGCTCGCGATGGCGGTGGGTCAGCTTGCATTGATGTCGAATATCAAACCGCTATCGCGAGCAGGCTCGCTCCCACACTGGATCTTCAGTGGGCGAGCTTGCGAGCGGCGGCGACTATTCATGCCATCCACCTGACAATTCTGTCATCTGCCCCTCAGCACCCCGTCAGCTCACAACCGCTACTCTGGTATCCTCCCGCCAACCCGCTCCACACGAGACTGCTTCCATGGCCAATCCCCTGCACCTGCTCGCCCTGAGCGCCCTGTTCGTCACCACCCTGGCCCAGGCGGCCACACCGACCACCATCGATGTGCACCGCGATGCCAACTGCGGCTGCTGCAAGAAATGGATTGCTCATCTGCAAGAGAACGGCTTCAAGGTCAACGATCATGTGGAAACCGATATGAGTTCGGTCAAGGAACGCCTGGGCGTGGCGCCCAACATGCGTTCCTGCCATACCGCCGAGATCAACGGCAAATTCGTCGAGGGCCACGTCCCAGCCGATCAGGTACGGGCGTTGAGCCAGCGTGATGATTTGCTCGGCGTGGCCGCGCCGGGCATGCCCATGGGTTCGCCCGGCATGGAAATGGACGGCATGAGCGATGCCTACCAGGTGATCGGCCTGAAAAAAGACGGGACGCAGACCGTGGTGGCGGATTACCCGGCCCACTGACGGGCACCGCGCCCGTCATGGGCGTATTTTCCTGGGTGGGTTGAACATTCCAGCCTGTCGATTGCCTGTGGTTAATGTCGCCATAACCGGACCGTTCCAGGATCGGCCGGCTGCCACAAGGAGATCGACCATGCCGCGCCCCACCCTTCGCTGGTTATCCAGCCTGTTCCTTTCCGCCGCCCTGCCGCTGGCCGCCCATGCCGAAAGCCCTGTGCAAGGGCCGGCCTACGGGCCGGAACTCCAGGGTTTCGAATACCCCTATACCCTCAAGCACTTCGCCTTCCAGTCCCAGGGCAAGTCCCTGCAAATGGGCTACATGGACGTACCGGCCCAGGGCAAGGTCAATGGCCGCAGCATCGTGCTGATGCACGGCAAGAACTTCTGCGCCGCCACCTGGGGCGACTCGATCAAGACCCTCAGCGAGGCCGGTTACCGGGTGATTGCGGCGGACCAGATCGGCTTCTGCACGTCCAGCAAACCAGACCACTATCAGTACAGCTTCCAACAATTGGCGACCAACACCCAGGCGCTGCTCAAGGCCCTCGGCGTACAGAAAGCTGTCATCCTGGGACACTCCACCGGCGGTATGCTCGCCACCCGTTATGCGTTGCAGTTTCCCGATCAGGTAGAGCGCCTGGCGATGGTCAACCCTATCGGCCTGGAAGATTGGAAGGCCCTTGGCGTGCCCTACCGCACCGTGGATCAATGGTACGAGCGGGAGTTGAAGCTCAACGCCGACGGTATCCGCAATTACGAGCGCACGACTTATTATGGCGGCCGCTGGAAACCGGAATTCGAACGCTGGGTGGAGATGCTCGCCGGCTTGAACAAAGGGCCCGGCCACACCCAGGTCGCGTGGAATTCCGCGCTGATCTACGACATGATCTTCACCCAGCCGGTCTACTACGAGTTCAAGGACCTGAAGATGCCGACCCTGTTGCTGATCGGCACTGCCGATACCACGGCCATCGGCAGCGACATCGCCCCACCGGCAGTGAAAGCCAGGCTCGGCCGCTACGAGGTGCTGGGCAAGCAGGCCGCCCAACTCATCCCGCGCTCGACCCTGGTGGAGTTCCCTCATCTGGGGCACGCTCCGCAAATGGAGGAGCCGGACCGCTTCCATGAAGCGTTGCTGAACTGGCTGAACAAACCCATTCCCTGACGAGGTGCTTCATGGCGGTGCAAATAGCGGTCATCGACGATTGGCAAGGTGTGGCGCGAGACGTGGTGGACTGGTCGGCCCTGGACAGCATCGGCCAGGTCACGTTCCTGCATGACTACCCTGCCGACCCCGACACCCTCGCCGAACGTCTGGCACCCTTCGAGGTGATTTGCGTGATGCGCGAACGCACCTCATTCGACGCAGGCCTGCTGCGCCGCCTGCCGAAGCTCAAGCTGCTGCTCACCGGCGGCATGCGCAATGCCGCTCTCGACCTCAAGACCGCTGCCGAGCTGGGCATCCAGGTGTGCGGTACCGAAAGCTACAAGCATGCCGCCCCCGAACTGACCTGGGCGCTGGTAATGGCCTTGAGCCGCAACCTTGTCCAGGAAGCCAATGCCCTGCGTGCGGGCCTGTGGCAGCAAGGACTCGGCGGAGACTTGCACGGCAAGACCCTGGCCATCCTCGGCCTGGGCAGCATCGGCAAACGAGTGGCGCAGTTCGGCCTGGTGTTCGGCATGCGGGTGATCGCCTGGAGCCAGAACCTCACCGCCGAACAGGCCGCCGAGGCGGGCGTGACCTACGTGAGCAAACAGCAGTTGTTCGAGCAGGCGGACATTCTCTCGGTCCATCTGGTGCTGGGTGAGCGTACCCGAGGCCTGGTGGACGCCCAGGCGCTGGCGTGGATGAAGCCCGAGGCGCTGCTGGTCAACACCGCACGGGGGCCGATCGTCGATGAAAACGCGCTGATCGATGCTCTCCGCCACAAACGCCTGGCCGGCGCCGCCCTGGATGTATTCGCCCAGGAGCCCTTGCCTGTCGATCACCCGTTCCGAACGCTGGATAACGTACTGGCGACGCCGCATGTGGGCTATGTCAGCGGGCAGAACTACAGGCAGTTCTATGGGCAGATGATCGAAGATCTGCAAGCCTGGGCCGCCGGGGCACCGATCCGCTTGCTGACCTCGACCGGCTGACAGATTGTCATCGCGAGCAGGCTCGCTCCCACATGGGCTCTCTTGCGATAGCAGATCCGAAGCCACTGCACATCTCCTGTGGGAGCGAGCCTGCTCGCGATAGCGGTGGGCCAGTCGATGAAGATGTTGACTGTATTGACGCCCTCGCGAGCAAGCTCGCTCCCACAAAAACTCAGTATTTCTTTGATCGGCAGAGCCATCAAAACGCCTCTATTTCCCCCGCACTCCGATGGTGCATCAAGTCACCCGATCGCGCACGCGGATAAAACCGCCCCTGCCCCCTACCGCATTTTTGTTTCAGGCATGTGCACTTCGTCGGCGCGTATCTCCCGTCGTCGTGTAAGACATTGCCGACAAAAAACGTGATTGTCCGACAAATCGACGAAGCGCACCGCACCGCTCTAGGTTCTGACCTAGACTGCCGATCCGGGGGGGAAACCGACCGGTCATCCCGACGAAAAAAAGTCGAAACTTTTCGCAACGGCGACGGGTCAGGTTAGAGGTAGGGCAACAGCGGCTGGTGCAGTCCTTGCACAGCCCCATTACCTGATTCGCTTCGCCGCATTGGGCAGCGCTTTGCTCTCCTTGCGTAGCGCTTGTGCGCCTGGCCGCAGGATTCGGCCAATGAAACAACAGCTCTGGCGCGTGCCGGAAACAGATCGAGATACAGGAGATACTTATGATCAGTGCTGCCTTGGAACCCCAGCAAGTCCGTTCACAACTACCGCCGGCGGCCGAATCGCCGACGGCACCGGTGCTGTCCACCGGAGGCAAGGCACTGCTCCCCGTCGTCCGCCAGAACCCCAACCGCAAGAAAGTCCTGTTCGTCACCTCGGAAATCGCCGATCTGGTGAAGACCGGCGGCCTGGGCGACGTCTCGTCCGCCCTGCCCCGGGCGATGGCCGGTCTGCATGATGTCCGGGTGCTGATTCCCGGTTATCCGCAGGTGATGAACAGCGGCAATCCGATCCACATCGTTGGCGAGCTCGGCGGCCATGCGGCGCTGCCACCCTGCAAGATCGGACGCATGGACATGGCTGACGGCCTGGTGATCTACGTGCTGATCTGCCCCGAACTGTTTGCCCGGGAAGGTTCGCCCTACGGCGCCAACAATGGTCGCGACTGGCCGGACAATCACATCCGCTTCGCGCGCCTGGGCCTGGCCGCGGCGGACATTGCCGCCAACCTGGCACAGATCCACTGGTGCCCCGATCTGGTCCACGCCCATGACTGGCCGGCCGGGCTGGCGCCCGCCTACATGCACTGGCGCGGACAACGCACCCCGACCCTGTTCACCATCCATAACCTGGCGTACCAGGGCGTCGTCAGCCTGGCTTCCTGCCCTGAGCTGGGCATTCCCGAGCATGCGCTGCAGCAGGAAGGCATGGAGTTCTACGGCAAGCTGTCGTTCCTCAAGGCTGGCATGGCCTATTCCAGCCACATCACCACGGTCAGCGCCACCTATGCCCAGGAAATCACCACTCCGGCGTTCGGCTGCGGGCTCGATGGTTTCCTCGCGGCCAAGACCCAACAAGGCTTGCTCAGCGGGATTCCCAACGGCATCGACGAAAGCTGGGATTCGGCCACCGACACGCACCTGTTCCGCAAATTCGCCATCGGCGACTGGGAGGGCAAGGCGGTGAACGCCGACCACGTGCGCGAACTGTTCGGCCTCGATGAGTCCAAGGGCCCGTTATTCGCCGTGGTATCGCGCCTGGTGTACCAGAAAGGCCTGGACCTGACCGAAGCCGTGGCCGAATTCATCGTCGAGTCCGGCGGCCAGATCGCCATCATCGGCCGTGGCGAACCGGAAGAAGAACAGGCCATGCGCGAGCTGGCGCTGCGTTTCCCCGGTCGCATCGGCGTGCGCATCGGCTTCAACGAAACCGATGCGCGGCGGATGTTCGCCGGCAGTGACTTCCTGCTGATGCCATCGCGCTATGAACCCTGCGGCTTGAGCCAGATGTATGCCCAACGCTTCGGCTCGCTGCCGGTGGCGCGCAATACCGGCGGCCTGGCGGACACCATCGAAGACGGCATCACCGGTTTTCTGTTCGCCGAGTCCACCGTGGACAGCTACAAGCAGGCACTGAGCCGGGCCTTCAAGGTCTTCGCTTTCCCCGAACTGCTCAACGCCATGCGCTGCCGGGCGATGTCGGCACCTTTCAACTGGAGCAAGGCGGTCGAACCCTACGCCGAACTCTACGAACAACTGGTGGCTCAATCCCTGGGTAAATCGGCCAGACAATGAGGTGATCGATGCCGTCAAGGACGCCTGACACCTGGACCCACGGCGCGACCCTGCTTGATGCCGAGCACACTCGCTTCGCCCTGTGGGCCCCGGATGCGTTTTACGTCAGTGTCGAACTCGACACTGGCGAATCAATACCGCTGCTGCCCCAAGCCAACGGCTGGTTCATGATCCAGACCCGCTGCCCCGCCGGCACCCGCTATCGCTACAACATCGACGGAGAATTGGAAGTCCCCGATCCCGCTTCCCGTGCCCAGGCCGGAGACATCGACCGCCCCAGCGTGGTGGTCGATCCCCACGCTTATCAATGGCGCCACACCCAATGGTCCGGCCGCCCCTGGTACGAAGCAGTGATCTACGAATTACATGTCGGCACCCTCGGCGGTTTCGAAGGGGTCGAGCAGCAACTGGCACGCCTGGCCGGGCTGGGTGTCACCGCCATCGAACTGATGCCCCTGGCGCAGTTCCCCGGTGATCGCAACTGGGGCTACGACGGCGTCCTGCCCTATGCGCCCCAGGCCTCCTATGGCACGCCGGAGCAGCTCAAGCACCTGATCGACAGCGCCCACGGTCACGGTCTCGCGGTGATCCTGGATGTGGTCTACAACCACTTCGGCCCCGATGGCAATTACCTGCACCGCTACGCCAAAGGCTTCTTTCGCGAAGACAAGCACACGCCCTGGGGCGCGGCCATCGATTTCCGTCGCCGCGAAGTGCGGGACTTCTTCATCGACAATGCGCTCATGTGGTTGCTGGAATACCGCTTCGACGGCCTGCGCCTGGATGCCGTGCACGCGATTGAAGACCCGGATTTTCTCCAGGAGCTGGCCACCAGGGTGCGTCAACAGGTCGACCCGGCGCGGCATGTCTGGCTGACCGTGGAGAACGAACACAACCAGGCGAGCCTGCTCGAGCAGGGTTACGACGCCCAGTGGAACGACGACGGCCACAACGCCCTGCATGTGTTGCTCACCGGGGAAACCGACGCCTATTACGCCGACTACGCCGAACAGCCCACGGAAAAACTGGCACGCTGCCTCAGCCAGGGTTTCGTGTTCCAGGGCCACCTCAACCGCCATGGCGAGCCCCGGGGCGAACCCAGCGGTCATTTGCCCGCCAACGCGTTCGTACTGTTCCTGCAGAATCACGACCAGATCGGCAACCGAGCCCTGGGCGAGCGCCTGCACCAGTTGACTCCGCCACAGGCTCTGCAGGCGGCGACGGTGCTTCTTCTGTTGAGCCCGATGATTCCGTTGCTGTTCATGGGCGACGAAGTGCTGGCCGAACAGCCGTTCCTGTTTTTTACCAGCCACCACGGTGAACTGGCAGAGCTGGTGCGCGAGGGCCGGCGTAACGAGTTCAAGGCTTTCAGTGCCTTTGCCGACCCCGAGAAACGCAAGCGGATTCCCGATCCCAACGCGGCCGCCACGTTCGACGCCTCGCGACCGAATCTGGAGTCCCGTGGGCCGGAGCAGCAAGCCAGCGAGGCGCTGTACCGTCAGTTGCTGAAAATCCGTCGCGAAGAAATCGTCCCGCGCCTGCCCGCGATTCAGGCATTGGGGGCCGACGTGCTGGGCCACGGCGCGATCAGTGCACGCTGGCGGATGGAGGACGGCAGCGTGCTGCGCATCGACCTGAACCTCAGCGAACAGCCGGTTGAACACAGCGCCCCGGAGCAAGCGCGCATTCTTTTCGAACATCCGCAGCAAGCCATGGGTCTGTTGGAACAGGGTGCTCTTGCGCCCTACAGCGCGCTGGTCACTCTGACGCAAGCGGCAACGTTGCCCAACATTACTGGAGAGCGCCCATGAGCGATGCGCAACTGGAAATCCTCGCCGGCCGGGCGGGCCTGGCGGTGGACTGGATCGATGCGAATGGCCGGGCCCAGAAAGTCTCGCCGGCGGTATTGCGCTCGGTCCTGACGGGCCTGGGCCATCCGGCCGGCAGTGCTCAGGAAATCGACGCCAGTCTTTTGCAATTGCAGGAAGAGCAACAGAATCATCGTCTGCCCCCCTTGATCACCGCCGACGTCGGCGCCAGCATCGACCTGAGCCGCTATTTCGAAGGCTCGGTACCCTGCGAGATCCAGCTCGAGGACGGCGCGACGCTGAACCTGAAGCTCGACGCCGATGCGAAGCTGCCGGGGATGGTCCCGGTGGGCTACCAGCAGGTCCGCATCGAGGACCAGCATTTCACCCTGGCCGTCGCGCCCGCCCGCTGCTACAGCGTGGCCGAGGCCGTCGACGACCCGACGCCCAGGGCCTGGGGCTTGAGCGCACAGCTGTATGCGCTGCGCCGCCCCGGCGATGGCGGCTTTGGCGATACCCAGGCGTTGGAAGAACTGGCACGGGTGGCCGGCGAGCGCGGTGCCGATGCCCTGGCTATCAGCCCGATACACGCGATGTTCAGCAGCGACACCGGTCGCTACAGCCCCTACTCGCCCTCGAGCCGGCTGTTCCTCAACAGCCTGTATGCCGCGCCGGGCGCGATCCTGGGGGAGCGGGCCTTGCGCACGGCGATCGACGCCACGGGCCTGGTCAATCAACTGCGCCACCTTGAAGAACAGCCCTTGGTGGACTGGCCGGTGGCGGCCGAGGCCAAGCAGAAAATCCTCCGCGCCCTGTACGACGGCTTCAGCCAGGGCGAGCATCCGTTGCATGAAGACTTCAGCAGCTTCCGCCACACCAGCGGCGAAGCCCTGGAGAACCACTGCCGTTTCGAGGCCCTGCAAGCGGAACGCGCCGCCCGTGGCGAAAGCCTCGACTGGCGCCAGTGGCCTGAAGAGTGGCGCAATCCGCGCAGTGCGGCGCTGGCACGTTTCGCCGAGGAAAACGCCGACGAAATCGGCTACTACGCGTTTTGCCAATGGCTGATTGCCCGATGCCTGGAACGGGCCCAGAGCGCCGCCAGATCCAGCGGCATGGGCATCGGCCTGATCGCCGACCTGGCGGTGGGTGCCGACGGCGCCGGCAGCCAGGCCTGGAGCCGCCAGGATGAATTGCTGGCCTCGCTGACCGTAGGCGCACCACCAGACATCCTCAATCGTTCCGGCCAGGGCTGGGGCATCTCGGCGTTTTCGCCGGAAGGCCTGGTGCGCAACGGCTTTCGCGCCTTCATCGAAATGCTGCGGGCCAACTTTGCCCATGCCGGCGGCTTGCGCATCGATCACGTCATGGGCCTGCAACGGCTGTGGGTGATCCCCAACGACGCGCCGCCCTCCGATGGTGCCTATCTCTATTATCCGGTGGACGATTTGCTGCGCCTGCTGGCCCTCGAATCCCATCGCCATCAGGCCATCGTGCTCGGCGAAGACCTCGGCACCGTGCCCGACGGTCTGCGGGAGAAGCTCAGCGCCCGCTCGATACTGGGCATGCGGGTGCTGTTGTTCGAACAGGACAACACCCGCTTCAAGCCCATTCTCGATTGGCCGGACAACGCCTTGGCGACCACCAGCACCCATGACCTGCCAACCCTCAATGGTTGGTGGCACGGTCATGACATCGACTGGAACGCCCGCCTGGACCTGATCGACTCCCATACCGAAATGGACTGGCGCCGGCATCGCGAGCGTGAGCGCGAGGGCCTGCGGGACGTGCTGAACCAGGACCCGCAGAACTTTCGCGAAGAGCATCGCGAGACCGATCAGGTGCTGGACGCCAGCGTGCGCTTCCTTGGCCATACCCGCGCACCATTGGTACTGCTGCCACTCGAAGACGCCCTGGGCATCGACGAGCAGGCCAATCTGCCCGGCACCACCGACACTCACCCCAACTGGCGCAGGCGCCTGCCCGGCGAGAGCCAGGCGCTGCTGGATGGCCCGGACGCCGCGCGGCGTCTGGAAATACTCGCCTGCGCGAGGCTTCAGGCGAACGAGCGTGACCAATGAAACAGACGTCGACCCAACCCCTGCGGGCCACCTTGCGCCTGCAGTTCCATAAAGGCTTCACCCTGGACGATGCTGTACCGCTGGTGCCGTACTTCGCCTCGCTGGGCATCAGCCACGTGTATGCCTCGCCCCTGCTCAAGGCCCGGGCCGGCTCGATGCACGGCTACGACGTAGTCGACCCGACCCTGGTCAACCCCGAGTTGGGGGGCGAAGCCGCGCTCAAGCGCCTGGTGGCAACCTTGCACGAGCATCGGATGGGCCTGATCCTAGACATCGTCTCCAATCACATGGCGGTCGGCGGTAACGATAACCCCTGGTGGCTGGACCTGTTGGAATGGGGGCGCTTGAGCCCCTATGGCGAGTTCTTCGATATCCAGTGGCACTCTCCCGATCCGCTGATGGAAGGCCAGTTGCTGCTGCCATTCCTGGGCAGCGACTACGGCGTCGCGTTGCAGGAAGGAACGCTGAAGCTGCGCTTCGATCCTGGCTTGGGCCGCTTCTACGTCGAGCATTACGAGCATCACTTTCCCATCTGCCCGATGCAGTATGGCGAACTGCTCAGACCCGCCGACGACTTGCCAGCCCAACAGGCCGAACCCCTCAAGGCCCTGGCGGAGCGCTTCACCACGCTGAACTACCAGACCGACGCCCATACCCTCGCCCGCCCGCTCCAGCAGGAATTGAGCGAATTGGCTACGCAGGGGCAAATCCTGAGCGCCATCGAAGGCAACCTGCGCCGTTACGACTCCGAGGAACCCGAGGGTTTCCAGCGCCTGCATGAATTGCTGGAACGCCAGAGCTATCGCCTCGCCAGTTGGCGCACGGCGGCGGATGACATCAACTGGCGGCGGTTTTTCGATGTCAACGAGCTGGGTGGCTTGCGGGTCGAACGCCCGGCGGTGTTCGAAGCGACCCACGCGAAGATTTTCGAGTTGATCGAAGAAGGGCTGGTGGACGGATTGCGGATCGATCACATCGACGGCCTGGCCGACCCTCGCGGTTACTGTCGCAAATTGCGCAGGCGTGTCGATGGGCTGTCGCCGTCGCGGCACCTACCGATCTTCGTCGAGAAAATCCTCGGCGATGGCGAGACGTTGCGCCGGGACTGGAACATCGATGGCAGCACCGGCTACGAATTCATGAATCAGATTTCGCTGCTGCAGCATGATCCGAGCGGTGCCGCGCCCCTCGCCGAGTTCTGGAGCCGCCACAGCGAACGACCGGCGCACTTCATCGAAGAAGCCCGCCTGGCCCGCCAGCAGATTCTCAACGGTTCCCTGGCCGGGGACTTCGAGAGCGTCGCCCAGGCCTTGCTGCAAGTCGCCCGGGACGACGTGATGACCCGCGACCTGACCCTCGGGGCGATTCGTCGGGCGTTGCAAGAACTCATCGTGCATTTCCCGGTGTACCGCACCTACATCAGCCCTTTGGGGCGAAGCGCGAAAGACGAGGGATTTTTCCGTCAGGCCCTGGAAGGCGCGAGGCAAACCCTCAGCGAAGCCGACTGGCCGGTGCTCGACTGCCTGGCCGACTGGCTCGGTGGAATGGCCTGGCGGCAACGTCCACGAGGGAGCCAGCGCAAACGCCTGCGCCATGCCTGTGTGCGCTTCCAGCAACTGACCTCGCCCGCTGCCGCCAAGGCCGTGGAGGATACCGCCCTGTATCGCTCGGCGGTCCTGCTGTCGCGCAATGACGTGGGCTACAACACCGAACGTTTCAGTGCTCCGTCGCAGGAATTCCATGAGGCTTGCCTGGAACGGCAGGCGCATTTTCCCGATAACCTGATCACGACAGCCACCCACGACCACAAGCGTGGCGAAGACACCCGGGCACGGCTGGCGGTGCTCAGCGAACGCGCTGACTGGTACACCGCCTGCGTCGAGCAATGGCGGATTCTCTCCCCGTCGCTGCACAGCGATCCCGCTGCGCCCTCGGCCGGCGATGAGCTGATCATGTACCAGGCGTTGCTCGGGAGCTGGCCACTGGACCTCGATCTCAACGATCACAAGGCACTCTCGGACTACAACGAACGCTTGTGGCAGTGGCAGCGCAAGGCGTTGCGTGAAGCCAAGCTGCAAAGCAGCTGGGCGGCCGTCAACGACGCCTATGAACAGGCGACCCAGATGTTCCTGGAACGACTGCTGCTGGGCGATGAAGGACTGCCGCTGCGCAGCGCCATCGCCGAGGCTGTCCAGGCCATCGCTCCGGCGGGCGCCCTCAACAGTCTGGCGCAGACACTGTTGCGCATGACAGTACCCGGCGTACCGGATCTGTACCAAGGCGCCGAGTTCTGGGATTTCAGCCTGGTGGATCCGGACAACCGCCGCCCGGTGGACTTCGATGCGCGCCGTCGGGCACTAGAGGCCGACAGCCCGCCTGCCGAGCTGATACGCGACTGGCGCGATGGCCGGGTCAAGCAGGCCCTGATCGCCAGGACGCTGGCGTTGCGGGCCGAATACCCGGAGTTGTTCCGCCAGGGCAGCTACCAGCCATTACCGGTGACCGGCGAACACGCGGACCGGGTCCTGGCCTTCATGCGTGAGCACGAGCAACAGCGGGCCATCGTGGTGGTACCGATCCATGCCGCCGGCCTGCTGGGCAACGGTACCGAACCCTGGGTGACCGCTTCGAACTGGGGCGATACCCGCGTTTCGCTACCGTTCGCCGTGGAGGATGGAAAACTGAAGGGACTTTTTACACACACAACAGTCACACCCCAAGGGGAGTTGATGGTCAACACCGCACTGGGGGATTTCCCGGTCAACGTCTTTATCCCATCTTGAGTCATGTCAGGAGCATTGCGATGAGTACCGACGATAAACGCATTCGTGAATTCGCCTATCAGATCTGGGAATCCGAAGGTAAGCCTGCCGGGCAGGAAGAGCGTCATTGGGAGATGGCACGCAAATTGGCCGAAGCCGAAGCGCTGGCGCCGAGCAAACCAGCCAAGGCCGCCGGCAAACCAGCCGCCGGCAAGGCCGACGGCATCAAGCCTGTAGCGGCCAAGAGCACCCCGGCCAAGGCGCCGGCAAAAAGCGCCGCGCCCAAGGCCAAGCCTGCGGCTAAACCCGCTGCGGCAGCGCCAGCGGCTGGCAAGCCGGCCGACAAGAAACCACGAGCGCCGCGCAAGCCTCCGGCGGTTTGATCCTCGGGCTCAAGCAGACCGCATTTGTGGCGAGGGGATTTATCCCCGCTGGGCTGCAGGGTTCTGTGTCAGCTCTAGTCACACTGGAGCGTCAGCTCTGGCCACACTGGAACCAATGATTTCTGAACCACCCGCTTTGCCGTATCTGTCTGTCTTTTGCAGGAGCAACCCATGACCCGTCCAAAGAAAACCACCCCGCCGCCTGTTCTCGAGGCCTCGCGGATTCGTGAAGGGCTGCCGTTCCCGCTCGGTGCGACCTGGGATGGCCTGGGGGTCAATTTCGCGTTGTTCTCAGCCAACGCCACCAAGGTCGAACTGTGCATCTTCGATGACACCGGCGAGATCGAACTCGAACGCATCGAACTGCCGGAATACACCGACGAGATCTATCACGGGTATCTGCCCGATGCCCATCCGGGGCTGATCTATGGCTACCGCGTCTACGGGCCCTACGATCCGGAGAACGGTCATCGTTTCAACCCCAATAAACTGCTGATCGACCCCTACGCCAAACAACTGGTGGGCCAATTGAAATGGTCCGAGGCGCTGTTCGGCTACACCATCGGCCACCCCGATGGCGACCTCAGCTTCGATGAGCGCGACAGTGCCCCATTCGTGCCCAAGTGCAAGGTCATCGACCCTGCCCACACCTGGGGTCATGACCATCGGGTCAGCGTGCCTTGGGACAAGACCATCCTGTACGAGACCCATGTGCGCGGCATCAGCATGCGCCACCCCGCCGTACCGGAGAACCTGCGCGGAACCTTCGCCGGGCTGATGGTCGACGACGTGCTTGAACACATTCGCAAACTGGGCGTGTCGTCGGTCGAGCTCTTGCCCATCCATGCGTTCGTCAACGACCAGCACCTGTTGCACAAGGGCATGACCAACTACTGGGGCTACAACAGCATCGCGTTCTTTGCCCCGGACCCGCGCTACCTGGCCAGCGGCAAGATCGCCGAGTTCAAGGAAATGGTCGCGCACCTGCACGATGCCAACCTGGAAGTGATTCTCGACGTGGTCTACAACCACACCGCCGAAGGCAACGAGCAAGGCCCGACCCTGTCCATGCGCGGTATCGACAACGCCTCCTACTACCGGCTGATGCCCGATGACAAACGCTACTACATCAACGATTCGGGCACCGGCAACACCCTGGACCTGAGCCACCCATGCGTGCTGCAGATGGTCACCGACTCCCTGCGCTACTGGGCCACGGAGATGCACGTTGACGGGTTCCGCTTCGACCTTGCCACCATCCTCGGCCGGTATCACGACGGTTTCGATGAACGCCACAGTTTCCTTGTTGCCTGCCGCCAGGACCCGGTGCTGCGCCAGGTCAAAATGATCGCCGAACCCTGGGACTGCGGCCCGGGTGGTTATCAGGTGGGACGTTTCCCACCGGGCTGGGTCGAGTGGAACGACAAGTTCCGCGACACCGTGCGCGCGTTCTGGAAAGGCGACGACGGCCAGCTTGCCGACTTCGCCAGTCGCATGACCGCCTCGGGCGAGATGTTCAACCAGCGCGGGCGCCGTCCCTATGCCTCGGTGAACTTCGTCACCGCCCACGACGGTTTTACCCTGCACGACCTGGTGTCCTACAACGACAAGCACAACGAAGCCAACGACGAAAACAACCAGGACGGCAGCAACAACAACCTGTCCTGGAACCACGGAGTGGAAGGCCCGACGGATGATCCGCAGATCAACGCCCTGCGCCATCGGCAGATGCGCAACTTCTTCGCGACCCTGCTGTTGGCCCAGGGCACGCCGATGATCGTCGCCGGGGACGAGTTCGCCCGCACCCAGCATGGCAATAACAATGCCTATTGCCAGGACAGCGAGATCGGCTGGGTCAACTGGGACCTGAGCGAAGACGGCGCGGCATTGCTCGAGTTCGTCAAGCGGCTGATCAAGTTGCGCCTGGCCTACCCGATCCTGCGCCGTGGACGGTTCCTGGTGGGTAACTACAACGAGGACATCGGCGTCAAGGACGTGACCTGGCTGGCACCGGACGGTAGCGAGATGACCATCGAACAGTGGCAGGACGGCCATGGCCGCTGCCTGGGAATGCTGATGGACGGCCGTGCCCAGGAGACCGGCATCCGCCGCAAGGGCGGTGACGCGACGTTGTTGCTGGTGGTCAACGCACACCATGACATCGTCAATTTCCGCCTGCCGGAAGTGCCTGAAGGCAGTTTCTGGACTTGCATGGTAGATACCAACCAGCCCAAGGTACGGGGCCAGGAGCGTTTCGATTTCGATTCCGAATACTCCGTCACGGGCCGCTCCTTGCTGTTGTTCGAGTTGCAGCGCGAAGAGTAAAACTGGTTCGGTGACAAACGGTTACAGACAATCGGGTGCCGCAAGGACGCGGCCCTGAAGCCGTATCACCGGCTTGTACAGTCCAGTTCGAATAAGAAATTGCAGTTCAGATACACAAGTGACGCGACGAATCGAGCGTCATGGTCAATACTTCACAGGCGGTATTCCAGGATTCGGAGCACTGCGGATCGCAGCCAGCCCCTTCGGGGCATCCGGGCAGTCGGCCCGATGCGTGGCTGAAAGATTGAATACAACAAGGACGTACCCCATGAAACTTGCCTCTCGCTTGCAAGGTCGGCAGCACCCGCAAATCTGGAACAGCTCGCCCCAGCTGGCCGACATTCCCATCATCAGCACCCAGACACTCATCCCCGCCGGCGCCCGCGCCGTCATCCTTTCCCCGCACCCTGGCGATGAGATCGGTGCCTGTGGCGGCTTGCTGCAATTGCTCAGCAACCTGGATTATCCGATGTTGCTGATCTCGGTGACCGACGGTGACCTCAACCACCCCGCCTCGCCTTTGTGGACCGATGAGCGCCTGCGCATCTATCGGCCCCACCCCCAGGAAAGTGTGGATGCCCTGAATCGCCTGGGCGTATCGACCCACGGTTTGCAGTGGGTGCGCGGCGGCTTCCCGGAAAAAGCCCTGACCGAACATGAGGCACAACTGACCGCCTTCATCGGCCATTACCTGCGACCCGGCGACGTGGTGTTCGGTACCTGGCGCAAGGACGGCGACAGCGATCATGAAACCGTCGGTCGCGCCGGTGCCCTGGCCGCTGAAAGCGTGGGCGCGACCTTCAACGAACTGCCCGTGTGGGCCTGGCACTGGCCAGTTCGGGAGCAGAACAAGATCCCTTGGCACCGTGCGCGAAAACTGCGTCTGGACGTCTGGACCACCGCCCGCAAACGCCACGCGATGCACGCCTACGCCAGCCAGCTCAACGGCGAACCCGCCAGCGGCATCGCCCCGCTGGTGCCACGGGTCATCCTGGATCGCATGGGGTTGCCGTATGAGATTGTGTTCATCTGAAGCCCCACGAACGCGTTGGGCCAGGTAGGGCCTCTTCGCGAGCAGGCTCGCTCCCACAGGGGATTTGTGGCGACACTGTATTGTGTGACCATCCGAAGCCCATGTGGGAGCGAGCCTGCTCGCGAAAGCGGTGATGGATCAACATGAAAGTCGGCTGAAGCAGTAAATATCCGGAACTGCCAATGCCCCCATCAGTCGCATGAACAGGTACCTCTGATTCAGGAGTGAATGTGACTCGCGATCCCGACTGGCAAGCTGTCGAATCGGTGCCATTGGATTCGCCTGTGGCGGTCCATCGGCTGCAAGTGCTGACGGTCAATACCCATAAGGGTTTCACCGCCCTGAACCGCCGTTTCATCCTGCCGGAACTCCGTGAAGCGGTGCGCAGTACCGGCGCCGACCTGGTTTTCCTGCAGGAAGTCCTGGGCGAGCACGACCGCCATGCCTCGCGCTACGACAACTGGCCGCAGACGTCCCAGTACGAATTCCTTGCCGACAGCATGTGGAACGATTTCGCCTACGGCCGCAACGCGGTGTACCCCGACGGCCATCACGGCAACGCGCTGCTGTCCAAATACCCGATCCGCCAGTTCCGCAACCTCGACGTTTCAATCACCGGTCCGGAGCGACGGGGGCTGTTGCATTGCGTGCTGGACGTGCCGGGTCACGCCGAAGTCCATGGCATCTGCGTGCATCTGAGCCTGTTGGAAAGCCATCGCCAACTGCAGCTCAAATTGCTCTGCCAATTGCTCGAATCCCTGCCCGAGGACGCCCCGGTGATCATCGCCGGCGACTTCAACGACTGGCAGCTGCGCGGCAACGTCACCCTCGCCCAGCGACAGTATCTGCACGAAGCCTTCGAGCACCACCACGGCCGTCCGGCCAGGACCTATCCGGCGCGTTTCCCCCTGCTGCGCCTCGACCGTATCTACTTGCGCAACGCCACCAGCCATGCCCCGAAAATCCTCGGCAGCAAGCCCTGGACGCACCTGAGCGACCACCTGCCGCTGTCGGTGGAAGTTCATCTGTAAAGCTGGCGATGGAGCGCTGATGACAACGTGCCACCTGTAAGTTCTGACAGTAGCGACGTATATCTTTCATTGTTACGGTGCCATCCCATACAGCGAGCGTTGCCAGGCCCTGTGTGCCAGTTGTCGTGCAGCCGATGCTGAAACCGGCGTTCCCCGAATGCCGATGCAGAGGGATAGCACATGAGCTCGCACGATCATGGTTTCAAGCGGCTGTTCAACGCCTTGTGGGTATCGACCCCCTTCCTGTTACCCGTTCCTACCGCCATGGCTGCCTGTACGCTGACGCCTACCGCCGGTAATGACAGCTATGTCTGCGACAGCGGCACCAGCCCCGGGCTGACGGATCTTTCTGGCAACAACAGCCTGACCATGCCCACCAATGGCAGTGGCATCATTCAGGGCGACGTCACCTTTGACGAAGGCGTCGATCGCATCGAAATCCACGCCAACGGCGTGATTGACGGTGACGTGAGCCAGGGCTCGGAGGCCGACGACTTTCTCATGACCGGCGGCCGTATCCTGTCGCTGTCCCAGGGTGATGGCCTCGATACGTTCACCATGTCCGGCGGCACCATTGTCGATGCGTTCGAAGACGGCGATATCGCGCATATGAGCGGCGGTACGATCGGCCGGGTCGATATGAAGCTCGACGACAACCTTTTCGACATGTCGGGCGGCCAGATCATCGGTAACCTGGTGACCGGCTTCGGCCAGGACACCATCATCCTGTCGGCGGGACGCATCGGCGGCAACGTCAGCGTCAGTGGCGGCAATGACAGCATTACCATCAGCGGTGGCGAAATCATCGGCGAGGTCCGCGCCAGTGCCGGCAATGACCAATTGCAGTGGAGCGGCGGCCTGCTGCATTCCGCCGTCCTGATGGGCGACGGCAATGACACGACGTTGTTACGCGGTCTCGATGAAACGACGCTTGCCGTAACACCAAGCCTGAATGGCGGGTTGGGCCAGGACATCCTGACCCTTGAAGGCAGCTCTTCCAGCACGGGCGCCCGTTACGTCAACTGGGAGAACGTCAACCTTACCCAGGGTTCACGCCTGGATCTGAATGACGCCCTGGTCCTGGGCGACAGCGCCACGGCCACGGGCACCCTCACTCTCGACAGCAGCAGTGTGTTGACCTCGACCCAGGGCAGCCTCACACCCTTCACCGCCGGCCAGTTGGCAACGCTCAACAACGGTGGAACGGTGGACCTGACCCGAGACAATACCCGCACCAACGACACCCTCACCGTGCAGGGCAACTACGTCGGTACCAACGGCCAGCTACGCCTGCAATCGGTCCTGGGAGCCGATGACTCGCCCAGTGACAAGCTGGTGGTCAATGGAGGAACGCTGACAGGGACCACCGCCATCACCGTGACGAATGTGGGGGGCGCGGGCGCGCTGACCACGCAAAACGGCATCGAACTGGTCCAGGCCCAGGGTGGCGCCATCAGCGACAGCGGCGCTTTTTCGCTAGCCAATGCAGTGTCGGCCGGCGCCTTCGATTACCGCTTGTTCAAGGGCGGCGTGAACGGCAATGACAACAACTGGTACCTTCGCTCGACGGTGGTCGCCGGACCGGTGGCGGCGCCCAGTCCGAGTTTGCCGGCGTTGCCGGCAGCGGTGCCGGGCGCCGCGCCCATTCCCTTGTACCGTCCGGAAGTGCCCACCTGGTCGGTATTGCCTCCCGCAGCGGCGCAACTGACCCTGATGGCCCTGGGCACCTTCCATGACCGCCAGGGCGATCAGCGCCTGCTCACCGAAACCGGTTCGTTCGGCGCGGGTTGGGGGCGAGTCTATGGCAAGGATCTGGACCAGACCTGGGCCGGTACGGTCTCGCCCAGGTTCGACGGCTCCATCAAAGGCTTCCAGGTGGGCAATGACCTGTACAGCGCGCCGATGTCCGGCGGCCAGACCCAGCGCATCGGTTTCTTCGTCGGCCACACCGAATTGAACGGTAATGTCGACGGCTTCAACCTGGGCTTCCAGGGCCGCCGCGCCGGCAAGATAGAACTCGACGGTGACAGCTACGGGCTCTATTGGACGCTCACCGATCCCTCCGGCGGCTACGTCGACGCGGTCGTGATGGGCACCCGGCTGGACGGCGACAACCGCTCCGACCGCGGTCTCAAGATCGACAACCGTGGACACGCGCTGACCCTCTCCGCGGAGGCCGGCTACCCATTCGCCGTGGCCACTGACTGGGTCCTGGAACCCCAGGTCCAGGTGATTCATCAGAAAATCTCCCTGGACACCCAGGACGACGGAGTCTCCAGGGTCGAGTTCAATTCCGACAGCGCCTGGACCGGCCGTCTCGGCGCCCGACTCAAGGGCCGTTATCAAGTCAGTGGTATGCCCGTCGAGCCGTATCTGCGGGCGAACCTGTGGCACACCTTTTCCGGCACCGACTCAGTGACGTTCGACAATACCGAACGGGTCGAAACCCAACAGCGTGCCTCCACTGCCGATCTGGGTGTCGGCGTGATCGTAAGCCTGGCCCCCTCCGTCAGCGTCTATGCCAGCGCGGACTACAGCAACAATCTGGACAGCAACCAGCAACGCAGCGTGGCGGGCAATCTGGGTATGCGGGTTAGTTGGTGACCCAGCGCGACCGCCTCCGACGGTGATTTGACGCCAATCAGGCTCATCGATAACCGAAAAAAAATCAGTTATTTATCGGGCCTGATTTCATATCGCCATTCATCGCACAGTTTCTTGACGCGATGGCATCAATCTTCTTGACTACACCGTACTACCCCCGGAAACACAGTCAGGGGCAGGCCTCGGGAACCCGTTGCGGCGGGCTGCCCGAGACTTGCCTCAATCCATTCGGTCGCCCCTCATTCGGGGTAGGAGAGACGCCCTAAGCGAGAGACGCATGCGATTGCAAGGCAGACCCCCATGAGAACTTCTCCCCGCCCACAAGAAATCACCACCACCTTCTACACCGTGTCGACTTCGTTGTTGCTCTGCTCCTCCATGGAGGTCATGGCCTGGCCCGTCGAGCAATCCTGGTATGGCCGAACACCCTCCGACAACCCGAATGCCACCCTCTTCAACGCCGACTCCGTATCCGACAAAGGCCCCGCCTTGTTCACGCTTCGCAACGACAACGGCCATACCCAGCGCGTGGGCCTGATCGGTGGCCAGAGCCAGATCATCGCCAACGTCGGCGGCGTGTTGGTCAGCCCGGCCATGGCCGAACCGGGTAAAGACGCGCTGAACTTGCAGGGAACGAACCTGGGCGCTTACTGGAGCCTGACCGGTCCCGACGGCTGGCACGTGGACCTGAGTGCCAGCGGCGGCCGGGTCAACGGCTACAGCCGTACCGAACAAGGTCAGCGCCAGGCGGCCGAAGGCCACGCCGTCACGCTGTCGGTCGAAGGCGGCTTTCCCATCGGCATCAGTGACAATTGGGTGGTCGAACCCCAGGCGCAGTTGATCAACCAGCGCATAACTCTCGATACGGATAACGCCGAGGATGGCAGCCGCAATGCACTGAGTACCTGGAGCGGGCGTGTGGGGGCACGGCTCAAAGGTACTTACGAAGTCAACGGCCTGGGCGTGGAGCCCTACGTGCGGACCAACCTGTGGCACACCGTCCAGAATGCAGACACCCTTTCCCTGGACAAGGTCGACAAGATCAGCAGCAGCCGCAAATCCTCCACCGTCGAGCTGGGCTTGGGCCTGGTGGCGCGGGTCACGCCCGTGGTGAGCCTGTATGTCAGCGCCGATTACAGCAGCGACGTCGACGACAACGACCTCAATGGCGTGATTGCCAGCCTGGGCGTACGGATGCGCTGGTAAAACACTGCATATGGGCCGGCAAACGGCTGCCGGCCCATGCCACTAGTGTCCTATCTCGGAAATACGTTCTTTTTTGGCGAGTGGCTTGGGTGTTCGGCCAAGGCGCCGCGACGAGTCATAGCAGGGCTATGGCGAGGAGTGGCAACGTCGGCCGGGCACCCAAGACGCAGCCAAAAATGAACAGCTTATTTCCGAGACAGGACACTAGCGTTTAGCGATGCTATCGGTTCTCGCGTGTATGCCACAGGCGCAGCAGGTAAAGAGTGGAACTCACTACTTCATAGCGCATCTCGTAGTGACCGATCTGTATTCGGCGCACATCGCGAGGCTCAAACTCTTCCAGGCGTTCGCCTATGCGCGGATTGTCCAGCAGCGTGGTTGGCGCTGCCGTAAGTTGCTGTACCGTTCGTGCGGCCGCGGGCTGATTCACCGCAGCCAGAAACTCATACAGCCTGGCAAGGTCGGAAAGCGCCTTGCTTGTCCACTTCAACTCCATCAGCGCGGTACCGGCAACGGAGTGTCGGTACTGAGGCTATCCGCCCAGGCCTGGATAGCTTGATGGTCAATTACACGGCCAGCATCAACGTCAGCCAAGGCTTCGCGGGTCAGGCGACTACGTTCTTCTTCCTGGTCGATCCAAGCGGATAGAGCCTGTTTGACGATCCAATTCTTGGAGCGCTCCAGGCGTTCAGCCATCAAGTCGACCTTTTCGGCGAGTTGCACAGGGACGTGAGCCGTGACGGATCGGGTTTTCGTGGGGATTGCCATAACGGGGCTCCTGGTCGCTACGTCTTCTGAATTGGATGTCACCGGATCCGGCGACGGAATGATTGCAGATTTTCCGCAGCGCCGCGTCAATTCGATTTATAGTTAATCATAATGAATAACGGTATACCGTCAAGCGCACCGCCAGTTGAGCTATACCCATATTCCGATCAGTACGCCCTTCAGCACCTGAGCGATAAATCCCAGATGGAGTAACGACATGACCACAGCCAACCTCCTCGCCAATCTGTTTCCCCGTGCCGCCGATATCCCCCAGGCCTATCGCCTCGAAGAGCGGATCGAGCAGCGTGAATACCTGGTCGATGGCGTGCTGAAGACCTGGCCGGGACCGCTGGCTGTCGTGCGCAGCCCGGTGTACCTGGCCGGTGAACAAGGCGATGAACAAGTGGTTCTGGGCAGTACGCCGCTGCTCGATGCCGAAACCGCCCTCACCGCCCTGGACGCCGCCGTCCGGGCTTACGACCGTGGCCAGGGCCTGTGGCCGACGATGCGGGTGGCCGAGCGCATCCGTCACGTGGAAACCTTCCTGGCGCGCATGCGCGAGCAGCGCGAGGCCGTCGTCAAGCTGCTGATGTGGGAGATCGGCAAGAACCTCAAGGACTCCCAAAAGGAGTTCGACCGCACCTGCGACTACATCGTCGACACCATCAATGCCCTGAAGGAACTCGACCGACGCTCCAGCCGTTTCGAGCTGGAACAGGACACCCTCGGCCAGATCCGTCGCGTGCCCCTGGGCGTGGCCTTGTGCATGGGGCCCTACAACTATCCGCTGAACGAAACCTTCACCACCCTGATCCCCGCCTTGATCATGGGCAATACCGTGGTATTCAAACCGGCCAAGCTCGGCGTCCTGCTGGTGCGTCCGCTGCTGGAAGCCTTTCGCGACAGTTTCCCGGCGGGAGTGATCAACGTGATCTACGGCAGCGGCCGGGAAACCGTCAGCGCCTTGATGGCCAGCGGCAAGATCGACATCTTCGCCTTCATCGGCACCAACAAGGCCGCCAGCGACCTGAAGAAGCTCCACCCGCGCCCACACCGCCTGCGCGCCGCCCTGGGGCTGGATGCGAAAAACCCGGGATTGGTGCTACCGGACGTCGACCTCGACAATGCCGTCAGCGAAGCTCTGACCGGCTCGCTGTCCTTCAACGGCCAGCGCTGCACGGCGTTGAAAATCCTCTTTGTCCACGAGGACGTGGCACCGGCGTTCATCGAGAAATTCAATGCCAGGCTCGCCAATCTCAAGCCGGGCATGCCGTGGGAGGACGGTGTGGCGCTGACGCCGCTGCCCGAGGCGGGCAAGATCGATTACCTGCGTTCCCTGGTGGACGACGCAGTGGCCAAGGGTGCGACGGTGACCAACGCACACGGCGGCGAATCCCGCAGTTCATTCTTCTACCCCGCCGTGCTCTATCCGGTGAACACCGCGATGCGGGTCTATCACGAGGAGCAGTTCGGCCCGGTCGTGCCCATCGTGCCGTATCGCGACCTCAATACGGTGATCGACTACGTGCTGGAGTCCGACTTCGGCCAGCAACTGAGTATCTTCGGCACGCATCCGGCCGAAGTCGGCAAACTGGTGGACACGTTCGCCAACCAGGTCGGGCGCATCAACATCAATGCCCAATGCCAACGCGGGCCGGACACCTTCCCGTTCAACGGCCGGAAAAATTCGGCCGAGGGCACTTTGTCCGTGCACGATGCGTTGCGTACCTTTTCGATCCGCACCCTGGTGGCGACCAAGTTCCAGGAGAGCAACAAGGCGCTGATCAGCGACATCATCCGTGAGCGGGACTCGAACTTCCTGACCACCGATTACATCTTCTGACCCGCATTACAGCAGGGCTGGACGGCGTGCCTTGATGCCCCAGCCCTGCTGCATCCCCGCGCCCGCCAGCAGGATCGCCGCCACCCCCAGCCATTGCAGCGGTTCGAGGCGATGGCCGAAGGCGAACCAGTCGACGAAGATCGCCGCGATCGGATAGATGAATGACAGTGCGCCGGTGATTGCGGTCGGCAGGCGTTGGATCGCGCTGTACAGCAACACATACATGACCCCGGTGTGGACCATGCCGAGGGTGACGAGGCTGGCCCAGCCCGCGGGCTGTTGCGGCAAGGCCGAGAAGTTCGCCCAGGGCGCCAGCAGCAATACACCGGTGCTGACCTGCACCAGCGCAATCAAGTGCGGCGGCGTGCCGGTCAAGCGCTTGATGATCAGCGCGGCAATGGCATACAGCAGCGCCGCCCCGAGTGCCAGGGCGATGCCAGCCAGATACTCGCCGCTACCCTGCCCTTGTTCACCGTGGGCACTGACAATTGCCAGCATCCCGAGAAACGACACCATCAGCCAGAACAGCTTTTGCGCGGTGATTTTCTCCCCCAGGAACAGCGCCGCCAACCCCACCAGCATGAACGGCTGGACGTTGTACACCGCCGTGCCGATGGCAATCGAGGCTCGCGAGTAAGAAGCGAACAACAACACCCAGTTGCCAACGATCGCCACCCCGCTGAGCACCGCCAGCAGAAATGTCGTGCGGGTCAGGATGTCCCGGCGTAAAAAACCGAAACCGGCGCAAATCAGCAACAAGGTGGCCGCGCCGAACACGCAACGCCAGAACACCACATCCAGCACCGGCAGGCCGGAAACCAGCACGAACCAGCCTATGGTTCCGGAAATCAGCATGGCGGCGGTCATTTCCAGCGAACCGCGACGTAAGGTCTTGTCCATCATCAGGCTCCTTCAGCAAGTGGGCACAGTATGACAAGCCGGCGAAGGGGTTCTCCATGGGCCGAAAAAGGCTAAACTGCCGTTCGACCTTTTTTATCAAGGCAACTTCAGGCATTCGCCTAACGGAGTCGAAATGACGGACGATATTGACCAGATTCTCATCAGTGCGCTGATGGAAGATTCCCGGCGCTCGCTCAAGGCCCTGGCAAACCTGAGTGGCCTCTCCTCGCCCAGCGTGGCCGAACGCCTGCGACGGCTTGAAGAGCGCGGCGTGCTCAGGGCCTATACCGTCGAGGTGGACCCGAAGTGCTTCGGCTACCAGCTCCAGGCCATTGTCCGCATCCGCCCGTTACCGGGGCAGTTGCAGGAAGTGGAACGGCAGATCCAGACCATCGCCGAATTCACCGAATGCGACAAGGTGACCGGCGAGGACTGCTTCATTGCCCGGCTGCATGTACGTTCCATGGAACAACTGGACACCTTGCTGGACAAGCTCAACGTCCTGGCCGAAACCAATACCGCCATCGTCAAGAAGACCCCGGTCAAGCGACGTCTGCCACCGATGATGTGAATCGAGGCAGAAACGGGGACGAAAAAAAGCCCGCCGAAGCGGGCTTTGAAAACGTGTGCGATCAGTCGTCGCGGCCCATAAGGCCAAATAGCTGCAGCAGGCTGACGAACAGGTTGTAGATCGATACATACAGGCTGATGGTCGCCATGATGTAGTTACGCTCGCCGCCATGGATGATGGCGCTGGTCTGGTACAGGATCATCAGCGCGGAGAACAGTACGACACCGGCGCTGATTGCCAATTGCAGGCCGCTGATCTGGAAGAAGAAGCTGACCAGCATCGCACCCACCAGCACGAAGAACCCGGCGGTGAGGAAACCACCCAGGAAGCTCATGTCCTTGCGGGTGATCAGCACATAGGCCGACAGCCCACCGAACACCAGTGCGGTCATGGCGAAGGCCGAGCTGACCAGTTCAGCACCGCCCTGCATCTTGAGGTACAGGTTGAGGATCGGGCCGAGTATGAAACCCATGAAGCCGGTCAGGGCGAACGCCGAGACCAGGCCCCAGCCCGAATCACGAAGCTTGTTGGTCAGGAAGAAAAGCCCATAGAAGCCGATCAGCACCACGAACACGTTCGGGTAGCCGACATGCATCTGCTGGGCGACATAGGCCATCACACCGCTGAAAGCCAGCGTGAGTGCCAGCAGGCCATAAGTGTTGCGCAGGACACGGCTAACCTCTAGCTGCTCGGCCTGCACGCTGTTGTTCACTGCGTAATCCTGTTCGCGCATGGCGACACTCCTCCGGTTTGAAACATTCAGTGGCAAGGATCATAACAGACGCCCTGTAACAAGCTACGTAGAGAGTTTGACAGTGTGTTTCATTCGGGTATTATGGCGCCCGCAACGCAATACGGAGGTGTGGCCGAGTGGTTTAAGGCAACGGTCTTGAAAACCGTCGACTGTAACAGGTCCATGAGTTCGAATCCCATCGCCTCCGCCATATTTGTACGTCAAAGCCCTGATCATTCAGGGCTTTTTCGTGTCTGGCGTTCAGAAAGCAGCTGTCGACTTCAGTGCCGGATCCGGCACATCGCAACCCCAGCCCACTCTCAAAGGAAAGAACAGTGACCAGCAAAACCATCGGCTCTCTTGTTGCAGCAATCGTGGGCGTCGTCCTGCTCTGCGTATTCTTTGGCAGTTGGTACACCGTCGACGAAACCGAACGCGGCGTGCTGCTGCGCAACGGCGCGCTGGTCGGGGTCGTGGAGCCGGGATTGTCGTTCAAGACGCCCTTCATCGAGTCCGTGCGACTGATCAGCGTACAAAGCCAGGTCACTTCCTATGAAGACCTCCAGGCCTACAGCAAGGATCAGCAATCCGCCCAGTTGAAGGTGTCGGTGTCCTGGCACATTGCGCCGGCGGACGTGGCGAAGGTCTACAGCCAGTTCAAGGATATCGAAGGTATCCGCGACCGGATGATCAGCCGGCAGGTACCGACCCAGGTAGAGAACGTGTTCGGCAGGTTCAATGCCGTGGCCGCCGTGCAGAACCGCGTCCAGCTGGTCAACGATATTTCCAGCGCCATCAAGTCCACCATCACCGGCCCGGTGATCATCGACAGCGTCCAGGTCGAAAACATCGATTTCAGTGACGCCTACGAAAAAGCGATCGAAGCGCGCATGGCAGCGGAAGTCCAGGTCAAGACCCGCGAGCAACAGCTCGCCACCGAGCAGGTCCAGGCACAGATTCGCGTGACCCAGGCCCAGGCCGAAGCCGACTCGCAGATCGCCCAGGCGAAAGCGGATGCACTGGCCACGGAACTGCGTGGCAAGGCCGAAGCCGAGGCGATCAAGGCGCGGGCCCAGGCCCTGGCCAGCAACCAGAACCTGGTGGAACTGACCAAGGCCGAGCGCTGGAACGGGGTCTTGCCGACCACCGTGCTGCCCAATGGCGCCCTGCCCTTCATCGACACCAAGTAATCCCGCTGGCGCGGCCTGCCCTGGCCGCGCCTGTTTCGCAACGTCTGGAGCCATTCCCCCCGCCAGCATCGCTCCATCCCGTTAGCGCTACACTGGCCTGAGTGACTGTTCACCGCCAGCAGGGAGCTCAACGTGTACCCAGGCAAAAGCAGGCCAGCGCGCCCATCAATCCGCTCAATACAGCCTCAGTCCATCGTTCCACGCCCTGAAACCCTCGCCCGCCCCGTAAACCCGGCGACTCCGTCGATCAACATCCCGGACAGGAGAACAGCGTGACCACCACTATCCAAAAATATAAGTGGCCTGCCTTGTTGGCCGTCGCACTGGCCGTTTTCTCAGCCTTGATATTCTTCCTGATCAAGTCCTATACCTACGACACCACGACCTATTTCGAGTCCCGCGATTTCATCCGGCAACTCAAGCAGTCCGACGCCAACTGGAACGTCAAGATTCTGAGGAAAAAGATCGGCGTCAATAACAACCTGTCGCTGGTCCCACCGCCGGAAGCAGGCAGCCGCTGGGAGCAACTGGAACGGCTCAACAACACCGGCCCCTTGGCCGCCCTTTGGAACTCCAGGCGCCAGGGTTATGTGGATGCGATCAAGAACAAGACCCTGCTGGTGGAAGAGTTCGAACGGCACAATGCGAACTTGCGCACGGCCCTGGACGCCTTGCCCACGGCCGAGGATGACATTCAGACCCGGCTCAAGGAATTGCAAATGGGCAGTGCGACGGAGCGCCTGACAGCGGCTTCCAACGTCCTTGAACTGACCTTGACGACCATGGAGTACGCCGCCTATGTCACCTCGGACAAAGCCAGGGAAGTAGAGAGTCAATTAAGCGAGCTGGAAAACTACATCCGCCAATTGCCCGCCCCCTATCAGCCTCCCTTTGTCACGCTGACGCAGCATGTCCGATCGATTATCGAAGAGCAGCCGATCGTCAATGATCTGCTTGACCGCATCAACGTGATTCCGGTGGCCCAGGAGCTGGACAACATCAATGAACTGTTGAATGAGACACAGCGCCGGACCGCCGCAACGGATCGTCAATACCATATCTACCTGGCCGTATGCGCCAGTCTCATGGCATTGCTGATGATTTACCTGGCGGTGCGACTGGTGCGCAGCTACGCCGTTATCAACCTGATCAACCATGAGTTGCAGTCGTCCAATGAGCGCCTCGAGGAACGGGTCGAGGAGCGCACCCGCGAACTGATGGAGGCCGAGCGCGAACTCGTGGACGCGGCGCGGATGGCGGGCATGGCCGAGATTGCCACGAACGTATTGCACAACGTCGGGAACGTCCTGAACAGCGTGAACATTTCCGCTGAGCTCGTTACCCGCAAGTTGAAGAACAGCAGGACACTGGGACTCGGAAAAGCGGTGAAGATGATGAATGAACACGCCGAAGACCTTGGCCAGTTCATGACCCTCGATGAAAAAGGCAAATTGCTTCCCCGTTACTTCAATGAGCTGGTCGACTCCATCGCCGCCGAGCAGGCACTGCTGATCGACGAACTGGCGCAATTGACCAAGAGCGTCGACCACATCAAGGAAATCGTCACCACCCAGCAATCCTATGCCGGGGCGGCCCGGCTGATCGAGCCGCTCAATGTCAGTGATTTGTTCGAGGACGCGTTGCGCATGAACTCGGGCGCACTGAGCCGGCATCACGTCACGGTCATCAAGGACTATCAGGATGCGCCCACGATCATGGGCGATAAACACCGGCTGCTGCTGGTGCTGATCAACCTGATCAGTAATGCAAAATTCGCAATGTCCCATGTTGCCGAACCACGGGAGATGACCTTGGGTATACGGATCGTCGACCGGACAACGTTATGCCTGAGCGTCAAGGACCGCGGCGAAGGCATTGCCCCGGATAATCTGGCGCGCATCTTCAACCACGGGTTCACCACTCGCAAGGATGGTCATGGGTTCGGCTTGCACAGCTGCGCCTTGGCAGCGGTCGAAATGAATGGCCGCCTCCACGTCCATAGCGATGGACCTGGTCAAGGCGCCCTCTTCACCCTGGAAATTCCACTGGAACTGGCACGGCCTTGAAAAGCCTGGTGTAGGGCAAGCGATTGGTGGTGAATGTGCCGACGCCATCGCGAGCAGGCTCGCTCCCACAGGTGCTTGCTGGAAGCCAGGATTGTGTGATCGCGCAGAACCCTTGTGGGAGCGAGCCTGCTCGCGATGGCGGTGGGTCAGTCAACATCAACGCAAGCAGGCCCACTGCTATCGCGGGCAAGCCCTAATGCCAGTCATTACGCCACAAACCTGTGGGAGCAAAGCTTGCTCGCGATAACGACAGACCAGTCAACATTGGTGCTGACTGACTTACCGCAATCGCGAGCAAGCTTTAATCCCAAAGGCGTTGCGCCGTTTGATCCTTAACTGACAGGCATCAGGGCAAGCCCGCTTCCACAGAGTTAACGTCCAGCGCAGTTATTTATCGTTCATCGTCCGCGCCTCGCGGCTTCTCCTGGCCGGCAACGCCGCCGCATAAGCCAGCGCTTCTTCACGCGAGGCGAAGGAACCCAAGCGGTCAGCCTGGGTACAGACCCGCCATGGGCCGCTGTTTACGCTGAGGACGTCATATCCGTTGATGTGCATTTTCGTCAGCATTGCGGTACTCATCGTCAACCTCCTTCGGTATGGACCAAGGGTTACAGCGTCTACCTTACACTCAGTTGCGCCAGGGTGCCGACCGAACGTCGCAACTTGCATCAGTGAGAATCCGAGTCCCAGAGCCAGTTCCACAGGCCGGGCAGGCGCTCCGGCTGGCCGCTTTCCTTGACCGTACGCGCCATGGCGGCCCGCTCCAGCGCCTGGCGATCGTCATAGAACGGCTTGGCGTCGGTCCTCACGCCCGTGGCACTGGCGCTGTCGAGCAGGATCTGCAGGTATTCCCGGGCGTGTCGGGCGGTATAGCGATTGAGGTCGTGGAACGTCACCACCACCGGAATCACGCCATCGACTGCCGGCAATTGCCCGGCAGCGATGCGCTCGCGCACCTCGGAGAGCTGGCGGGTCAGGTTGATCCGTCGGCGCGGACTGACGGTGATTCCCCAGATCTTGCCGTCGTTGGCGCTCAGGTCGGTGAGCAGCACATGCATGCCATGCCGTTGATAGGCCGCGAAGGTGCGCCGGTCATAACTCCAGAATGGCGGCCTTACCAGGAGGGGCGGCGCACCGGTAATGGCAGCTATGTCGGCCCCACCGTCAGTGAGCGACTGCTCCAGATCCTCGGGACTCAGGAAGCGATGATTGGTGTGCCAATGGGTAGCCGTATGAAAACCCAACAGGTGACCTTCGCTCTGCTCACGGTGCATCACCGATCGACCGATATCGCTATCGCCGGCGCGCCAGGCACGGGTCTGGACAAAGAACACAGCCTTGATCCCGGGCTGCACCGGGTTCTGCGCAAGGGCATCCAACACATCAATACTCGGATTCCAGAAGGACGATGCGCTCGGCCCGTCATCGAACGTCAGCAGGAAACGGATCGGGGGCTGTTCGCGCAAGCGTTGCTCGGTTTGCGCAGTCAATTCGATGGGTGATCCGATGCACCCCGACAAACCGCTGGCGAGGACTGCAATGACCAGCGCCCTGGCGATGTTTTTCATGTTCTGCCTTTATGTAGTACCGCACTGCTACGCCTCCGCTCCCTGGCGCATGATGTTTGAAGCCCACCTTGGAGAAGGTTAACCGGGTTTGGTTCCTGGCGGTGAGCATTGCTTCGTTTCGCTTGTCGTAGACCGGATCTGCCGCCTGACGTGTCTATTTCGACCGTCTGGAAATCCGATTGAATTTTCCGAACGCCTCCGCATCCATCCGTATAGGACTAATTAGGGAGGATTTATGGGCGGGCCATCGCTTTACATCATCGACTACATGCTCCATGGCGAGCCCAAGTCATTCATCATTCGAGCCGAAGTGATGAATAACTCCGAAGCTTGGCATTGGGCCAGTTGCGACGCGGGTGTCGGGCGCATACCCAAATTCGGCAGGGAGAAGGTCAAGCGGGTTACCAAACCTCTTGCAGAGAAGTACGGCATTACCGACGTGCGCTGGCGGGCGAGCGTCGCGCCCAGTTGGATCAAGGAGTCAGGCTGATTCCATGACCTTCATTCATTCGGCGCGCCGGCCACTCGTCGAGCGCCGGATGCCCGGCAAACCCGCAATAACTCAACTACGCTTTAAACGACCAGCACGACCCGCCCGTGGCGGGTCTAGTGCTGCCTCATCAACCCTGAATGGAGGTGTGACATGTCCGAAAAAGAGTCCATCACCACCCTGCTCACCCTGCTGGAATCGCGCCAGACTCGCCTGACGGCGGCTTGCAAGGAAATTGCCGACTGGGTCGACCACAATGGCGGCCACCCGACCGCCGTACGCATTCGGGATCGCCTGAACGATATCGATAAGGACGTTCCATCGATCCAGCATGCGCTGTCATCCCTCAAGCCCATGGAACGGCCCTTGCCCAAATTCCGCTAACGCCTGGCGTCAGCCGCGCGGCTCCTGAGTTCTACCGGCTGGAAAGCCGATGGAACGCGCACTCCTTTTGCGCCTCGATATTGATAGGTGCAAAAAAACGCGAAAAGGAGAGCCACCATGAATACCAGAATCCTGTTACTGATTGCCTGTGCGAGCCCTGCCACCGTCATGGCGCAGGGCTGCGACGTCATCACTCGGGCCCAGAGCCAGTCGGTTCCAGCCGTCGAAACCCATGCCTGTTACGAATACAAGGGCATGCCGGACGGAGCCATCGGCTGGTCATGCAGCAACGAAAACCAGACAGCACTCAGCACCCAGAAAGCGCAGGTCGAACGCTGTGCCGAAGGATATGTAGCGACCTGCCAGGCCAGGCTCACTCAGGAAACCCTGGCGAACCCTCGCTCCACCAGCAAAGACAGCAGCGGTGGATCGGTCAACATCCCCGATCAAGCGCAGATCACCTGGTACTACTATGGCGTCGAACAGTTGCAGCAAGCGCAAAAAGACTGTGAAAGCACCGGCGGTCGCTGGAAGAACCGTTAGCCCTTGCTGTGTTCCGGCGACGACGGGCCTTCCTTGATTCCCCGAGGCCCGGCCACGCCCCAGATGATCAGACCCAGCACCGGCAGAATAATCAGCAACAAGGCCCACCCTGCCTTGGTCCCGGCCGACTTGTCACTGCGAAACACACTGACGATCGCCCACAGGTCAACAAGCAATAGAAGTACCGCAACAGCGATCCAGAAATAACTGGCTAATTCAGACATGACCCAATCCTCGTTTTGATGGCCTGCACGAATCAGCTACACAGGTCACTGTTGATTAGGCACAGGCACTTCGGGTCCGTTCAAAGAATCTGTCGTCGGCAGGTCTATGAACGCTCGTTCAAATAGCCGATCCATCGTTCATAGGCTTCATGCTGGCGGCGCACAGCCTCTTCCCAAGCCGCCCCGGACATCTGATGGGCACAAATAAGCGTCATCATTTCCGATGTCGCCGAGTCGAGCTCCACCAGGAGCTCATGGGATTTGACTTTGAAATCTTCAACAGTAGTCATCTTTCCTCTCTCCCCGCTGCCTCAGGGGTCGGCCATCCACCCAACATGGATACCTTTTTTTGGATCTGATTCATTTTTGGCGATGGCCGGTCATGGAAGCAGCCAGCGCCAGCCTGCCCGCCACACGAGTAAGCAGGCAGAAAATGAAGGCAGTCTTTCCCGCAGCGCTGCGGTCGTAAAGGTATGAGCCGACGAGCGTTGCCCGGGAATGTCGATGACGCCAGACGCAAATATTTCAGTTATATTTCATTTTAATGACAGTCACTGAACGAGCATGCCGATGAAAATCCGAGCGACCGTCATCTGTGAGGAAAATCGCCACATCTTGCTGGTACGCAAACCCAACAGCCGTTGGGCCTTGCCGGGCGGTACCATCGAGCGCGGCGAAAGCCATGCCGATGCAGCCCTCAGGGAACTTGCAGAAGAAACCGGACTGGGCGCCGAGAACCTGCTCTACCTGATGCGCATCAGCGATGGCGACACCCTGCATCACGTGTTCGAGGCTTCAGTCAGCGACATCGGTGCAGCGAGGCCACAGAACGAGATCAGTGATTGTCTCTGGTACCCGCTGGACACCATTGCGCAATTGCAGATGAAGAAAGGCATGCGAGAGATACTTGAAGCGTTCAGGCGGCGGTTATGAGAGTCTTCGACACCACTCGGTAAACTGAGCGCAAACAAAAAGGGTTGCTTGAGATATCTCACGCAACCCTTTGTTTTGTATGGTGCCCGAAGCCGGAATCGAACCGGCACGCCCTTACGAGCGGGGGATTTTAAGTCCCGAGAGGAAATCAATCAGGATGCGGCTTCCGATAGGTTTTCTGGTTCGCAATCGTGCGCAAATGCCTGCCATACAGCCCAATGTTTCTGCATGCCTGTAAATAATTGCGGACCAGAAAATGTTGCAGATTTCGACGGCTGATTGACGACTCCGCAGATGCAACGGCCGGACGGGTTATGCCGATGTTGCATACATCACACTCGCCCAGCAGGCAATCAGAACCGAGGTGCCGATGACGAGTCACAGGTATGTCCATCGTGGATAAGCAAATCGGAATCGCACTACCCAGGAGACTGACATGACCAAATCAAGTGGCGGATCAGGAGGCCCCAGCACGGGCGGAAAGTCTGGCGGATCGAAAGGAGCACCTGTTCCCAATCTGCCAAGCAAGACCGGGAACCCATCAGGTGGCGGCCGTGGAAATGCGGCACCGAAAGGAAAGTGATTACGATGCAACCGGCGCCCGCGCTTAGGCGCCGGATCGTTGTCAGCCCACCACCGTGTCAAGGTGACCATAAAACCTGCGCAACCGCTTGATCTAAAAAGGAAAACAGGTGTCATTGAGTAGGTAAAAAACAAGCATATTGCCCCATAAGAATCAATAACTTAGCGTTGGATATTCCTACAGTATTCCCTCTCCTCTCCGGCGTCATGGCTCCCGAAAATCCCTACCCTGCTACGCTGATCTCTACTCAGCGGGAGTCAAAAATGCACAACCTCGATCTGCTTCCCCAACTGCTTTCCAAGATCAACGAAAACCAGCTTGCGCTCGAGGCAGCCATCATGGAGTTGTCTAACTGGGTCGCTCTCAACGGCTCGGCCGTGGTCGCTGCCAATGTGCACGGCGCCCTGGATACACTCGTTCAGAATGATGAGTTCATCAAAATGGCCTTGGCGGTAATAAGCTCTCCCGACTGACAGCACGCTGCTCGTCGGCGAGTCCTCACCGGTTTCCTAGCGCCTCGATTACTGTATATCCAAACAGTAAAGCTTGAGGCGTTACCCGTGGATCCGCTAGACATAGAAGACACCGACGATTGGTTGGGCTGCCCTACTCCTCTGGAGATGTACAGGCACTCCTGCCTCATGCTGGAGAACGAAGTGCAGGAGCTGACCACCCAGCTTCGCAAGGCTCGCCAGGATATTTTCGGCTTGATAGAAATGCATGCAGCCGAGGCTAAAGAGTGCGCCCGACTTCGGGCTGAGCTGGCAAAAATCAGACGGAACCTGAGCGATCAGTACCGGGAAAATACGAAACTCGCGAACAGCACTCGGTCGGAACTCTTGGGCCAGGACGCCCTAATAGCTGAATTATACAAGCGGCTTAAGGTCTTTGAGGGTGATCGCCTTCCGGATATGCGAACAGGGAAGAATCGATCCTGACCAGCCCCGGAGAACTTATGTGCGGACGTCTCTCGCAATAACCGGCATCCACGACTTCGTGGCTGGGTCGGTCATGTGGTCCGGGACCTTTGTCGATACCCTGGCGCCCCCGGAGCGGTACAGTGCAGCGCCTTCGCAACTGCTCGCCCTCTTCCACCAGGAGGGCGACGATTTGTACGCCGAACTAGTACGCTGCGGCTGGAAGTCGTACAGGGCAAAAGATCGGGAAGCACCGATGATGCCAGAGTAGAGAAGGTCACCCACGGCCCACTCTTCCGCGCGAACTGGCCGCACCAGGCGATAATCGGCGACCGAAATACGGTTTGAGTGGGTTGACGAGGACGGACCAACAAACAGCCTTACCTGATTAGGCAAATGGAGCAAGCGCCAAGCCACTCTGCCGCCATCGGCCAGTATCCGAATGAAGTGCGCGATGTCGGCGAGGCAAACAGAACGAGCTCATAACTCAATCCATCGCCTAGACTTCCCATACAGGGTTGAGAGATAGCGTATACAGAAAGCTTTGTGACCCTCATGTCATATTCTAAAATTTATCAGGCATACAACCACATGGAAGAGCCACAATGAATAGGAATATTATCGTTATACATCCTTTCGAAACAGAAGAAGACACTCAATTTTCCGACACCAAAAAAAACTGGAATAACGCACGCACCGCAAAAAGAAAAATCCTATATGAAGAAATACGAAAGGAGATACAAATAGAAGAAAAAGAACCTGCTGACTCAGACTCCGACGACGAACCATCCTTAAAACACAAAAAAAGACAATTACACAACCAAATCACCGAGCAAAATATCAAAAAAGTCAAAATAGATTCGAGCGAGCGAATTAATTCAATAAAAAACCACTACACAGACTATCGCTTCATCAATGGATCAGACATCAAGTCTACAAACCAAAGAATCCGTACAAAAGCTGAATCTACTATAAGCTCAGCAGCTTCGTCCTTTGATACAATATACATTCTGGGTCACTGCTCCATTGGAGAAGATTCGATCTCATCTATCGACAACGACAGCAGAATAACCGCAAAGGAATTAGCCGACTTTCTGAAAGAGGCAGGATTAAAAACTAGTTACGCCGGAAAAATTAAAATATATGGCTGCTATTCTGGCTTGGGAATATCAGCGGAAAGTAAATCCTTCGCAAAGAGATTCAGCGAAGAGATGAAAATATTAATGTTTCACAATTGTAGAGTCCAGGGTTATACCACTTATGTAGGAAACTATTTCAAGGGCCATAAAATCGCCTTCACTGGCAACGAAAAAGAGTTAGATCAATTTCAAAAACTAGACAGCACCATAATGAAAACTCACGATTTCGAAAGAAGACAATTATTGGAAAAGAAACTAGATAAAGGACTAAAGAAAATATCAACCCGCTCTAGCAATAAAATAGTAGACGTCTGAAGACATTGCAGAAAAAACCAACAGAAATCACCATAAGATCTGAACTGCGAGAGGCTCTAAGAGATTAACGCACATACATAGCTGGTCCACTGGCAGTTCTCCGGTCGTCACTCCCAACTGCTTCAGGCTTGCTAGTCTCTCGCACACAAGCTTGACATATTCCACGGCAATCAATTGCTGATCAGACACGGTTTTAGCCCTGAGCCAACTACTGAATTCGGTACTGGATGGCCAAACAGCCAACTGTTCGTCCTAAATGTGCTTGCGCCGAACTTTTTCAGCGAGAATTTTCAAGCACATAATTCTGGCATGCCTTCAGCGCGATCAGCCCCCGGTCGCCGTCGTCGGTGATGGCGACAATTCTTTGAGCATGCGCTGGGTCAAGTTGGGCTCTTGCTCCTCCATGAACCACGCCGACGGCGCCGGCAGTGGCAGGCACTGCGCTGCAACTGGCTGGATCCTCGAGGAGGACTGACAGCCGCAAATCAGAAGTGGCAAGGCGATCGCGCAGACGAGCCTGATTGGTTTGAGCATCGCTCAGTTCCTTGAAGTGGGTTTGTTCGCTGGCTGATAGCCGCTGCTCGAGCGCGAGGCGTTTGTCCTGCTCGGCTCGGGCCTGGGTGGCGGCTGCGTTGCTGATGGCGGTGAGGTCATCCTTGTGCAGGCCGGCCTGCTCCGCCAACTGCTTCCCATAACGCCAGTCCTGGACTTTCCAAGCTGCAACGAATGCCAGCAGCACGGCCACCAGCAAGCCGACTGCCCAGGCCTTCCCACCCACGGGGTTCATGGCACGTCCTTGAAGAACAGGTGATTGCCCAGACGCAGGGTCTGCTTCGCCTTCGCCGCCCAGGCCGGTGCCTTGATGCTAGTCGCGTAGTAATGCGTGGCGCCGCCGGTTGGATCGGGCACCGCACCATCGATCACTTTGTCAGCAGCGATCCGGCATTGCGCCAACTCGCGGAACGGGATCTCCTTCACACCGATCAGGAACTGATAATTCGGGTCTGTCTTGTTCCAGCAACTGAACTGGTATAGCGCCTGGCACACACCGGCATATCCCTCGCCCCACCAGGACTTGGCCCGGCCATCTTCCACCCTGTTGCGGATGGCCCAGGCCACAGCGATCTGGCCAGCCAGCCCTTCGCCGCGGGCCTCGCCCCACAGCGTGCGGGCCAGGGTGTCGCGGTCTTTCTCGGATACGGTCATAACTTTTCTCCAGGCAAAAAAATCCCGCTCAATGGCGGGTTTCGTTGGTTGATCTAAATAACGTAATTAGAGCTTGGCAAATACAGCAGGTAGAAAGAATGCAAATGGATTTGAAGAGCCGACCGTTAATGCATAAAGATTCCCTCCAGAGAAATCCCACCAACAGTAAAGCTGCCTATTTTGCACTCCATCATCAAGCATAGGCATGCCAAATGTATTAATCAGCATAAACTCACCAACAGGAAAATTAAACGCAACTCGATAATAGTTTCTGGGAAGCCCCGGACCTGTGTAGTCGGTTTTTACATAGGTCCAATTTTGAAATGATCGTGTAAACCTCGCATAAGGCGTGCCGCTATCAAAAAGCAGCTTCGAATCACCGTCCCACAGCCTCATTCCGAAATCAGCCAAGGCTGTCGCAGCAAATCCACAGGCAAAATAGGATCCATTGGGCTGGAGCGTATTGACATCATAGGCCCGAACATAAAAACCGGTCCAGGCTCCAGGGGAGCCGATCACACGCATCTGGCACAAACCAGCTATACCGCTGCTACCAGACGGCCTTATAAATACAAGTGGTGGTTCTTGGCTCGTTATTGTCCTAGGAAATGTGGTTGCCGATCCAAGTCCAGACTCTTGGTTAGGGACATATACACCCTTCGCAAGTACCACTAGCCGCGTGAATTCTGAATCAACAGTCACGACATCACTACTATTTGTGTACTGTAATCCATATGACATCATGAGAACCTTATCACAACAAGTCGCATTATTGTTCCGGTGGTATTACTGTACTGCTCGCGACCTCTTATGTAGCTATATACACGAACAGCACCTGTCAAAACTTGCGTCTCAAGCTGCATGTCAACATTCATATTGTAGTTTCCAATAGGTACGACAAACGCCGTGCCATTGGTAGGAGTCAGCCCAGGAACCGATATTGTTTGATAAGAGATTGAGTTCGACCCCTTCACAATCCCACTGTAAACAACTCGCATCGTGAACGAAGTTTCATCAAGCGTTACGTTTCCGCTCTCATCCCAGATTTGCAGGCCATAACTCATGCCGATAGATCTCCGAGCTGCACCCGTTTAACACCGTTTTCGTCAAAAACCTTGATGGCGCGATTGGTCATGGTCAGTCGACCGCCTCCGGGCGCTGGCCCGTTGAACTCGAGATTCCCTGCTTTGTCCAGGCGCCATCCTTGAACGCCGGCGACGTAATTATCCGATTGCAGGTATTGGCCGATCTTCAGCATGCTGATGCTGCCGTCACGGATGAAGGCGGTATCGATGTATGCCGCACCGCCTTGAATCACGAATGGATAGAACACATTGGTGGTGTTCGGATCGACCACGGCGAACCGGCTGGCCGCGATCAGCACCTGGCTGGTGATGATCCCCTCGTCATTCTCAACGCCAATGCCAATGCCGGCCAGGTAAGGCTTGCCGTCAACGGTGAGCTGGGTCTTGATGCTGTACATCGCAGCGAGCTCGGTTTTCAGTGCCTCAACTTCAATCTGAGCGCCGCCACCGGAATCGATTTTTTCCAGCAGATGCTGACTGAGCTGTGTCTCCGTGATCTGGTCGTTGAGGTAATCGAGTATCGGTCCTGCATCCGCTGACGACTGCCCGAAGACGGGACCGAAGAAAGCACCTACATTGCCGATTCGATCAACCAGGCGAGCCCAGAAGAAGAACGTTTTTCCGGAGGCCAGCCCCATGATCGTCAGGTCGGTCTGCGGATATGCGTAGTCGCCGAACTTGATCGCGTTGCTGATTTGGTTTGTCTCGCCGTACCAGATCTCCGTCCGCTGCAGATCGGCAGTGTTCAACTCCTGCGGGATCCCCCACTTGAGCTTTATGCCGAACACAATCGAGTCAGCAGTGAACGTGGACACCACCGGAGGCGGCGTCGTCTTTCCGTTCAGCACTGTTTCCTCGGATGTCGCGAAAATCGACCCAATGTCGAGCGAGTTGATCGCCCTAACCTTGGCAACATAGCGGCCGGCATAAATACCGCTCACCTCGATTGAGGTGGTCCCGGTGCGGCCCGCGAAGATCCAGTCACCATCGTTCTTGCGCCAGTACACCTCATAGGCAATCGCCGCCTCCGGCTTCTCCCATGCGATTGTCATGACGCTGACGGCGCTGCCCTGGTCCACAAAGTGGTCATTGCTGACCGTCACGTTGGTAGGCGGTTTTTGAACGCTGGGGGGAATCACGGTGATTGGCGGGCGCTCGATTCGGCTGCCGTTGTCGATTGCGTCATATTTGCTTGAGTTGTGCCGGACAGCGCTGATGGTGAACTTGATGTCTGTATCCGAAAAATCCTCAATCACTGACATGACACGGAACTGCTGCACCGCCAGCGTCGGTGAGTCGATTGCCCACATGGAGTGTTTCGGCGGAAGGTCGTCGAGCTCTTCGCTCAGCACCACCTGCTGAACCTCAGAGGGGAAGCCAGTGGTGTCGAAGGTCAGGTTCCCGTTGTCCCAGGTGATGCCGGTACTGTCCCAAGTCAGCGGGTAACCCACAGACTGGATTGAGCGGGACACAGCCTTGCCGTTGGGCATGATCAGGGTAATGGTATCGCCCGGGAAGGCGGAGACATCAGCATCAAGAATCAGCGTGTCCAAGGTGGCAGAGCGTAGACGGCCACCAATGCGCCGGCCTGCCCGATCGTTATCGGCGACGCGGATAATTTGCCCGGGGCGGGCCAGGGTTCCGTCCAGGCCGACCGAGAATCCAACGCTTTCGGTTTCCAGGCGGTTGGTGAGTAGTGCCCATTTGCCAATCCTTTGCGCCTGTGCCTGGGAGGTGCAGCCTGTTGCCGTGATCTCGGTCTGTTGGATGCCATACCGGGTGATCCCCGCCTGATCGTCCACATACTCAACCTTCTGGCGGTAGAAGTCGGCCGGGTCGTTCCAGCTCACCAGGGCAACAGTGTAACGAGTCTTCTTGGCCGATCCGGTGTAGCCGAATTTGCCATCGATGACGTTGGCATTCGAGTAGGTGTAAACAGGATCTTCGGGAATATCTGCCACGGCCATCACCGAGCCGGCAGCCCAGTACGCCATGCCTCGGAACGTGGTAGCCAGGTCCTGAAGCACGCGCAACGCATCGGCGCGCACGGACAGATACAGGTTGCAGGTGAAGCGCGGCTCTGTGCCGCCTTTGCCGTCTGGAACAGGTTGATCGCAGTACTGCCCGATTCGGTACAGCTCCCACTTGTCCACCTGTGCGGCATTCAGCAGGTGGCCGAGGCCATAGCGGTAGTGCAGCAACAGGTCGTAGAAGATCCAGGCAGGGTTGTCAGTCCAGGCGCTCTTGAAGCTGCCATCCCAAACGCCGGCATAAGCCCGGGTTTCCGCATCGTAGTTGCTCGGTACCTTGATGATCCGACCGTACCAGTCGCCCGAGCGGGTTGGAATCGACTGAAACTGCGAGGCGTCGAATTGCAATCCCATGAGCGCTGAGCCTGGGTACCGCAACTTCGCGTCGATGATCTCGGTAATGGCGTCGACATTGGTGGTGTCAGCAATAGCGCCACTGGTGGAGTTGGCGGTCAATCGAACAACCCGCACGGTCCATCCACTGGCTGCTTCAGGGAGATCCACACGGTGCGAACGCTCATATTTCGTCGAGGTCTTGCCGCTGAAGGCGGCAGTCAGCACAGGAACGAATGGCCCGCCGTCCGTGGACAACTCGATCCGGTAGCGGATGGTGTAGCCATTGGTGTCGCCATTGGTCGTGTTGGTCTGCGCCAGCCGCGGTACCGAAAGACGGATACGTACCGCTGATAGCTGCAGGTTGCTGATCGCCCGCACCCATGGCTGGTCGGAGCGAAGCTCAACGCCAATTCCAATCTCGCTTTCCACAGCAGGGAAGCCAGGAATATGCAGTTGGTCCTGACTACCGGTGCGCACGTCCAGGGTCACACCGCTGAAGTTCAGGCTGCCATCCGCGTTTGCCAGCGGCGTCTCGTCGAGGAATACCGAGCGCATGCCATTGACCAGGCCCCGGATCTCCCCTTCGCTGACCAGATCAAGGATCCGCGCAAAAGCGGTGCTTTGCAGATTGTCCGGCGCCTCAACAGACGGGCGCGGCTTTGACTCTCCGCCCTTGCTGCCGGCGATAGCTAAGTTGGTCATGGCTTTCCTTCAGGCGAAAAAAAGCCCGCTCAGTGGCGGGCTGTGTGGCGAGGGTGAGGGTTACATCTGGTCTTCGGAGTAGATACCGGCGCTGACAACGGCGCTACCGACGATCATGCGGCCGTAGAGCAGCGGCACGCAGCCACCCTGGACGCTGGTGTTGACGGCACCATTGAAGCTGTAGCTCGGCCGGTTATTCGGGCTGTCCTGAGTGCCCAGGCCTTTTGCTTGAGGGCTGAGCATTTGCACAACTCCCCCGATAGCCATAGAAGTGCCAGCCGCATAGAGAAATGGTGATGCTGCGGCAAAAGGCGTGAATGAAAGCACGTAAGCGGCAGCGATCATTACTGTGCCGATGATCGTCTGCAAGCCACCGGCACGCTTCGATCCGACAATTACAGGGGAAATACTGATTACTTTGTTGCCTGTAGGCTTCTGCAGATCATCCTCGCCGATGTTTTTTTTGCCGTTGAACACAGCAAAACAGAGTCCTTTATCTCGGCTTTCCATCATAAATTTTTCGAACCCAGGGTACTGCGATCTGAAATAGCCCATGATGTCTGCCCAGCCGCTGCTGGTCGTCATCACATGCTTTCGCTTACCGGTGATCTTGGCTAGCGGGCCATAGACCATTACTGTCTGCATCTTCTCTGCTTTGCGACTCATGCTTTTCTCCAGGCGATAAAAAACCGCCCGAAGGCGGTCGCTCAAAGTGTCGTAGGAAGTATGTCTATCTGCCCGTCGCCACCAGTAAATATTCGGTATTTTTTGACCGTGCCATCTTTCACGATCGCTTCGCGCTCAACTCGCTCGGCGCCCATGGCACAAATGCCAGAACCGGTATACGCCGCTCCCACCGAGACGGAGTCAGGCGGCAAATAGAAAGATGCCTTCTGCCCAGGGTCCAGCTTCGCGGCCTGCTTGCCATTGATGAAAATTGCCATAGAGCAAAGGCTGCCGGTTTGCCCTGAGTCGCGGATTACCTGGAGGGTTCCGTATGCACCAGAGGGCTTGGCCTGGTACGCGGAAAGCTGGCCGGCCGGCGCCTGGACTGCCTTGCTTGATGGCGTTGGGGACGTTGCACACCCTACCAACAAAGCAACAGCTACCACGCCTACGAATAATTTCATCTCGGTCCCTCGCTTGGATTTGAAACGACTTTAGCATTCGGCGAGGGAAGGACCAAAACCCCGCTTATGCGGGGTGATGGCCTGAACGATAGGGCGGTTTAGCGGGTGACGCCGCCGGCAATCACCGAAGGCATGTCAGACCTGAGCTTTTCAGCAAGTCGCGCAAGCATTTCCTGCACCGACTCCTTCCAAAGGATCTGCTGGACCGGCTTTCCGTCGCTGTGTTTCTTGCCAGTGTCGGTAATGACGACGAACAGCTTGCCGTCGGGCGTCACTTCCCAGCGCTTCTTGCCGGGCTTGTAGATCACCTGATGTTGAAGGCCGCAATCAGCCAGCAGCTTGTTCATGCTGATCGCGCTCACTCCGAACTTCGCACCAAGCTCCGTCGGCGTGTAGTTCAGCTCCTGCGATTCATTTACCAAGCGTTTCACACCGGCCATTTCCATCAGATCAACGCCGATGGCTGATTTGACCATGTTGTTGGCGCACAACATAGCTTGATTGCCCGCAAGACCCAGGCTTTCTGCGATGCGCTTGGCCGCGTCAAGATTTTCGGCAGCGATTGGCAGACGCTTCTCCTGTGGGATCACATGGTCATTTGCGGCGACAGTGTCGAATGTGCGAATCACGTGAAGGCTGAAAACTGGGCTTACCCACATGGCATAGGCGTAGACCAATTCTTTGCAGGCGTAGGTTCCCGGAGCCCTACCGCCTCTGACTACCCTCAAAGCCGGAATTCCGGCTTTGCCGATTTCGTCGACCAGATCCTGAGCCTGCTGATTCTCGACCCATCGTGAAGGTCGGTGACGATCCTCCCCGCCAGCAGCCTTATGAAAGTCATTCAGGCTGAACCGACCGTCCTGATCCTTGTGAATCTCGATGCCTGCAATCATAAGCGCGCTCATGCTGCTTCCTCCTCGCTGATTGCATAGCGATGAGGCTCTTCGATTGCAGTGCCAAGACCTTTCACGAAAGATTCGAGCTGGCGCAGCTTATTCCGGTAGGTGCGAAGCTCCCACCATGCCCCATCAACGTTATAGCCTGCCTCTCGCAGCGCATAGAGGATGGATTCGCACGGAGTGCTTTCGCCTTTCAAGTCGCGCAGATCATGAATCGTCACCTCGAGCCAAGCTTGGTTGCTTCCGCGGAGCTTAACCATTTCAGGTCGGCGCTTCGCAAGCGCCTGGACCGGAAAATGAATTTCCAGAGCAGACTTATCGTTCTGATTTGCCTTGCCAAGATACTCGCCTTCAATTGCATAGTTGGCCACAAAGTTGGCTGCGGCGTCGAATTGGGAGCGCGGGATCAGCTCAATTCGCGGAACACCGAAACAAGCATGCACTGCGGATGCGAGCTTGGCAGTCGCGCTACGCTGATGCTCGGCATCCAGCTTGGCAACTCGGCAACGCATCACATTGCTAAGCCTCAGCGCGCCCGACTTGCCGAGCAGATCGTCGACCATCGGCACCATCACACCCTTGGAGTCCTCATAACGACCGTACTTACGAATTGCTGGCAGCACCTCAGCAGTCACCCACTTCTTGAAGCGTTTGGCTTCAGCCTTACGGCTTTTGAAAATCAGCGCATAGAGGCCCGATTCGCTCACAACCAGCATTTCCTGAGAGCCAGAGGAGGTATTGACAGTGGCAATACCCTTCTCGTCTTCATCCAGGCCGTCAGATTCACGGTCGGCCCGACCGTTCACGGCAAGGGACACGTTGCCGATCCCCAAAGACGCGCAGACATCTGCCGCCACGAACCAAGGTTGATTATCAATCAGTAGCGTACGAACCGGCTTCGATTCGAAACGGAATGGGATGACATTGTTAGCCTCTGTGCTAATATTCGACATGACGATTTCTTCCTCGAAGTTGATCTCGTTTCCCGAAGCCTCAGTGTTCCCGCACTGGGGCTTCTTCGTTTTCAGGCTGCTGCCTGCTTGCTTTGTGCTTCCCGCCATTTCAGCCCCTCCTCAATCAGAAGGCCAAGCTCAGCGTTCAACCTGCGTCTATTTTTTCTGGCTTCTTGCTCAGCCTGCCCCTTAACAGACAAATCCAGGCTCAATGGGTACCGCGCTTTCTTTTCGCAGATCATCGTTACACCTCCTTGCTAATCACTTGATATCATTTGGCATCATTTTAGGTGTCTAGTCAACATCATTTGACATCATTCTCTTGCAGGAAGAATGTTTCCCGAACATCATGCCTCCATACGAGACTATGGAATCACCATGCATCACCCGAAAGGCTTCCCCTCAAAGTTAGTTCGCTTGCGTGCAGACGCGGGAATGACGCAGCGCGAGCTCGCCAAGGCCAGCGGACTCAGCGTTCCGCAGATCAGTCGGTATGAAATGGGCACGTCCAAACCGCGCATGACAGCCCTAGTTAAGCTAGCTGCCGCGCTTAATAGGGACGTTTCAGAGCTTGTCGATGTTGAGGATCAGCCGGAAATTACTGAAATAAGCCTTGTATCCGAGGATGAATCATCCATACCAATAGCTTTGCCAAAGGAAACTTATGAGCGCCTACAGCAAGAAGCCAATGAGTATGGTGTTTCGCTTGATGTAATGCTTAGCGCGGTGATTCATTGGCATCATTCACTGCACACTGGCAATGTGCTCACTCTAGAGGAAGCGTTGGAAAAGGCCGTCGCCGAGCTTGAAGCTTGGCCAGGATGAGTGTCAGTTCCCAATCACGCTTCCTATACGCATCCTAAGTAACGCACCTAGACATTAGAGTAGTGGCCCTCGACCTCCAAAATAATAGGACCGATCAACCTACGTCCCGGTGCCGCCAGTAGCTGACCGTGACCCCAGTCCAGTAGCCGCCGAACACGTCCCGCTTGCTGTTGGGGTTGTACAAGTGGTGCAGGATCGAACCCGGCGCCGGATGGTGCTCGGGCTCAGTCTTAAGCACCCCGTCGGCCAGGTACGCCCCCGCATGGTTCGGTACCGGCGACCGGATCTGCATCAGCACCAAGTCACCGTGCTGCAGTAGCCTGGTACCGGTCGAGCGACCAGAGCGTTCAGGCCTCCAGCTTCGGCCAATTGAATTTGTAGTTGAGAGGGGGCAACTCGAAATGCTGAGCTAAATAAAGCGCAAGCATCTCGCCTTCCTTGGCGTACGCCGCTGATTTATCAACGGTCGGGTACCAACTGACCCATAGCGTTTCCAGTGGAAAAATAGTTTCGAAGGAGGAGCTGCTAAATCGCCAGCCGGCCATATGCCCAGCTACATCACGATCTTTGGCACACCTAACAAAAGCCGAAAGTCTGCGCCTCAAATTGACTGATTCACCGATAGTCAGTATGCCGTTCTCGTCGACGCCGACAGCACGGTTGATCGGCCGATCCGCGCAGATCAAATAAGCACCAGGTGCTGCCGGTGCATTTTTGAAATGATCAGTCAGCTTTAACCATTCAGGCTCCCAGCCTTTCCAGCTACTCATCTTCATTGGTGCCTCCCTAGTTGAAGGCAAAACGATATCATAACTGGACGAATCCCCAGTAACGCCCCGCTTCGCTCCAATAGTAGCCTCATGCCTTCATGCAATGGATTCTCCCAGTCCTTTGCCTGCAAGCCCAAGGACTGGGAACTGCGCCAATTTCGGCGCGCTTGTGACCGTGGAGGTCAATGTGAGTGATTTACCAGCAGGTTTTTCTGATCGAGATGCATATACGCTTGGACTGCTCCGCACAATTCAATCGCTAACGGCTGCCGTATGTTGCGATTCAAAAATGCGGGCAGTCCTTCAGGATCGACTTGGAGAGTCTCTACAAAAAGTGGATTCGCGTTATACGGACCCAATGATTGCTGCGTACCGTGGACCAATTCTCAACGTGCTGGATGTCGTTAAGCAGGTTAACGATCATATCGCGAGCAAGAAATCCTGAAGCTCATTCCCTGTGCAATAAGGTAGTCAATTGAGCTTTGCGTGGCGCTAACACCTTGTGGTCTGGCGCCACCTTTCGACTGATTGTTATCGGTAGTTTTCTTCATAGCTCCCTCCAGGAAAATACAGTTTCAATTCGAAGGTGCGCTTCGGTGCCGCCAGTAGCCGACTGTTACCTCAGTCCAGTAGCCGCCGTACACATCCCGCTTGCTGTCGCGGTTGTACAAGTGATGCAGGATCGAGCCCGGCGCCGGGTAGTGCTCGGGCTCGGTCTTCAGCACCCCGTTGGCCAGGTACACGCCTGCATGGTTCGGTACCGGCGATCTGATCTGCATGAGGACAATATCGCCATGCTGTGGTGCGGATACCCTCTCGAAGCCGGCGGCGGGCAGGTTCTCCAGATACAGATTCCCGCCCTTGTCCCACCAGCCGTCCTCGCGCTCGTAGTTGCCCAGGTCAATTCCCATCTCGCGACGGTAAAAGTCCAGGATGATGCTGAGGCAGTCGTGCACGCCGTGGACGAACTTCCGGCCGATCAGAGGCGCCTCATATCCAACCGGCGCAAAGCTCACCATTTCACCAGCACGCACTATCCCGTCACCACCCTTGCGCACCTCCAGGATGTACCAGGGCAATTCTGAGGCTTCACATGAAACGCGGTCCGCTTCACTCGGCGTGGCAGGGTAATCCGGATGGCTGTGCACCACGGCCAACACATGGCCGCGATCCTCGGCGGCGGCATAGTCCTCCGGCGCCAGGCGAAAGTGCTCGCTGGGCGTCGAGGCTGTATTTCGACACGGCACGTACACTTCTTTGCGCCCTTCGCGCACCAGCAGCCCGCAAGCCTCGCGCGGATACTCGGCCAGGGCATGGGCCTCTACTGCCGCTCTGTTTGACTTGTTCATGGGTTCACTCGCTGAGGCGTTATTGCCGCAAGAGGCCGGCGGCGGGGAAAGAGCCGTAAGGCAGTGGGTTGTTTTCACCGAAGCGAAGCTTGCAACTGGTCAGGCGGCCGCCGCATTTGTCTTTGGCTGCGTCAGTGACAATGACGTCGTTCTCGTCCGCCACGGGCGGCCCGTTGTAGCCACAGTACGGCCCTCGGTATCCACCACATGACAGCCACCAACAGACGTTCGCCACAATTTGCCGACGAGGCAATTGCACTCCAGCGAAGTCCAGCGCGGTTGCCAGTTCGAACTGAACGACCTGGTTGTCCTCCGAGGACTTGCGCTCGACGTACCAGATGTCTGGTGGTAGCTCTTCGTCTGGGTCGGCTTCGGGCTGGCCGTCCAAATACTTGCCCAGTGTGCGATGGCGAATCAGCTTCGCTCCGACCAGATCCTCGAAGTAAAGCACCAGGGCCGTGATGAAGCCGCCAACGTTGCCCACAGAAAGCGTGGGTGTAGGCTGGGCGCCCTGCCCTGTCATTTCGAAGCCCTCAGCTTTGATCGGCCACGGCGAATACTCCTGTCCCTGCCAGAAAATTGAGGACTGTTGCGGGTAACCGTGGAATCGGTAAAGCTCAGCACCAAGAATCGTGGCATCGAGCTCGAAAAGCTCCACCCACGCGCCCGGCTCCAGAGTCTGGATATCAGCCGTGATCGGCATGGAATTTCCTCAGAGAAACACCCTTGCTGGGTGCCGGTGTTCAGAAGGGGATCAGGTCGGTTTGACCGGTCGCTTGGTGGTGTCAGGGAAATCCGTATTTGCCTCATTCCACGCCCGAAGCGCGATGCGGTAGTCTCGCCATTGGCGAGAGGTTCCAGGCAAAGCCGAAGGGTCTTCGTCCTCTAGCATCACCAGCTGCTCGGCGATGACGACCATCTCCTCCTCCACCCAAGAAGCCTCGCGTGCGGCGGCGATACGCTGTCGGGTTGTCTCAGAGATAACCCACCTCCCTGTATCAGACGCCGTGTAGAGCAAGGTATCTTCGCCATCAGGGCGCTGGCTGATCATCTGAATCCAACCGTCCGGACAATCCCCGCCGACCTGTTGAAAATTGCTTCCGACCTCAGCATAAACACTCAATGTCATGCGTGTACCCTCCATACTTTTAAGCGACAAGTAGCAGAGGACAGCCCTGTGGCTGTCTGTCCGAAGGGGTCACCACTGGCATTCGACGTATAACTAACTCGCGTCGCCCCCGTTTGAACAACCAAAGTGTTCAAATCCAATTGCGAACCCTTGGTCCCATAGCCACCCGAACTGTAGAACCAGCCCGCATCGCCCCACTTACCTCCTATCAGGATTTCGGCGAGTACAATCACTTCATGGCCAGGAAACGGGTTGGCTACGGTATATCGACTGTTGATGGTGATGGTGGCGGGGGCAGCTTCCGTTCCGCCATTCGGATAGGCATATGCAAAACCAACCGTTGCGTCAGTAATCGTCAATCTCCAGTCGCTCCAGACAGCTACGTATCTTGATCTCACATACTGTTCACCGGTGTTGTACACGGTGTAGGTCTGAGTAGTGATAGCGCTCCCGAGCTGGACGCTCACAAGGGATCCTGCAGCTGCAACCGGGTAATTCAGAGCAAGAGTCGCGTTAGCGTTAGCCTGCTGCATATAAAATCCGGTAGCTTGAATGTTATTCAAGTCAGTTCCGGTAGGAAGATTTATTGCCGAGTTTATACCTAGCGCCGTTTGAGCAGCAGCAAGCGATTTGGCCCCTGTCCCACCTTGAGCAATCGATAGAGCCGTAGTTAATCCGGACAAGGAGGTGATATCTCCGTTGGCACCATTCGTAGCTTTATTGCCCAGCGCCGTTACTGCATCGGTGATCTGCCGCTGTAACTTTCCTAGGGCGCCAAGAATGCTATCGGCCGCAGCGATTGCAGAAGGGTTGGTAGTGACGAGCCCTGTAAGAACACTCGCAATGGTTCTGGCGTTGGTCCAATACTTGTTGACCGTGCCTTCCGGCACCGCGTCCGTAGAGCCTGGTGAAGCGGAGAGCTGGATGTACTGGGAACCGCTCCAACGGTACTGACTGTTGGCGTTGATGGTGACGTAGATCTTGCCCGTCTCGCCTGTGACAGGAAATGCGGCGGCGCTGGCGAACTCCAGCACGTCGTCCACATAACTCGGCAACTGGCTGGCCGGCACGACACCGCTGCTGTCCAGGGTCGCCACTCCATCTGGCTGCCCCTTCTGGGTTGCTGGAATAGCGGCGTCAGCCTTAGCCTGGGCTCTGCTCGCTTGAGCACCTGCATCGGCCGCACTGCCTGCTGCGGCGTCTGCTGTCGCCTGTGCCGTAAGGGTGCGCTGGTCCAGTTCGGCGAAATTGGCATTGATAACCTGACCGCCAGAACGCAGATTCTGTCCAGCGCCGTCATTCTCAGAGGCGCCAAGGTTAAGTGAGACAATGCTCATGGATGGAAGGCCTGTTCGAAAGTTGCAGTCAGAATGTAGGCGTTTCCGCCGGCGTGCTTAGGCTGGTATTCGCGGCAGCGGATCAGTAAGGACTCACCGAAGGGCTCAGTCCAACTGAAGGCCGCAGCGCCCTTGTGCGCGTCGAGAAACGCCTTGATTTGAGCGATCCGAGACTTGGGGCCGGTAAACGTCAACGGCCACGACTGGGTTTTGTTGTTGATTCCGTCCTCCGCAACCTGCTCGTAGCCGTCACCGAACTTTGCAGACTTGACGCGAAAGCTCACGGTCCCGGAAGGCCCCTTGTCGGGAGCCCAGGTAAAGGTTTCCATTGCCAAATGCCTCCCTGAAAAAGAAAACCCCGCCGAAGCGGGGATTGATTACCGGCCATTGATGGCTTGCCAGATCTGGCCGCCCGGGCGCAGATCTCTTGCAATTTGCTCCTGCGCGCCCTGCTTCGCTGCCCTGGCGTACGCTTGGGCAACGGCCTGGCTGGTGGATGTATCAGTGCCACCACCGGTCTGTCCTTCCGGTACCGCGAAGCTCTGCTGAATCACCACCTGGTTGTTACTGGAGCCGTTCCCGCCACCAACAGCCATGACGCCAAGCTTTCCGCCAGCAGTGCGGGTCAGGGGCATGATCGCCTCCTCCCCTGCCTCGCCCATTACGCCGATGTCACCACCGGCCATGCCAAACGCGGTCGGCTTGTTGACGATGGAGTTGGTAAATGCCGCGCCGTTGGCGAATAGCTGCACGCCACCCGACCAGACGCCACCCTTGGCCTGAAGGCTGCCAGGGGTGAATCCGGACAGGTCGCCGGAATACCCGGCCTGGGTAGAGCCGGCAGATGTCGCCCCGCCGCCGAAGTACGAACCGGCAGCAGAAGCGGCAAGGCCGAACAGCGAACTGAGGGCAGAGGAAGCTGCTGCCCGGGTTGCGATCCGAGCCATGTCCGCCAAGATTGATTTCGCAAAGTCAGCAAACGACAGTTTCCCGGTCATGGCGAAGTTGACGAGCGCATCCTCCATGGAGCCGAAAGCGTTGGTGAACAGGCTTTTGGTTTGCCCGGCCACGTCCCGCGCCGACTCCAAGTAGTTTTGCCAAGCTGAGGACGCACCCGCGCTCCAACTACCTTGAGCAGCCGACATGTCGTCATAGTTGGCCCGGACGGTGTCGTGCAGGTCCTGCTGCGTGGCCTTCAGTGCGTTCAGCTTCTGAGTGTATTCATCAAGGCTCATGCCTCTCGAACCATCGCCATACTGGTTCGCCAGCTCCAGCTTCTGCTGATCGAACCGGTCGTCGATGCCATTCTGCTGATTCACCAGATCACGCTGGCGGTCCCCCATGCCCAGGCCCGCCGCCGCCCGCCGGCCCTGCTCGCGCAGAGTTTCGACTTGCTGCTGCAGCGCCCCCCTATAGGTATCGACTGCCAGGGTTTGCTTTTTCAGCCGGCCTTCTTCGTTCGTTGCGAGAACGTTCAGCTCGGTATCGGCATCCTGCTGAGCCTTGACCATCGCGGCTCGGGCGTCAGCGATCTTCTGGTCCAACTGGATGCTTTGCGCGGCAGTCGTGGTCTTCCTCTCCTTGGCTTCCTGCAGCGCGGTGATCTCCGCCTGGTAGGCAGCAGTCACCTCGTCGCGTTCATTGCCGATCAGCGCCTCACGCTTCAGCAGGTAGTCGGCCTGTGAAACCAGCCCAGCTTTCTGGGCAGCATCCAGTTCCTTCTGGGTGTTTTTGTACTCATCGAGGATTGCAACGAGCTGATTCTTCGAGCCGTTGAATGCAGTCAGGTCAACGGATGCGGAGGCGGTTTTCGGATCTTTGTTCTGATCGTCAATCGCCTTGCGGAGCTGGTCATACGCACCACCTGAGAACCGTTTTCCATCAAACTCAACCCCGTCCAGCAGCGGAGATTTCTGGCGGGTTTTCTCGGCGTTCTCATAGAGTTTGGCGAACTGATCATTGAGCTTTTTGTAAGCATCCTGACGCTTCGCGAGCGGACTCAGGTTATCCATTTGTCTGTCCAGTTCTCTCTGGACTTCGATCAGCTCCTTGTTCGCCCGAGTCTCTTCACTGACTGCAGCGGCGTTGCTCTCGCTTGCGGCCTGCCGTGCTTTCAATGCGGCAAGTCTAGCCTCCAAGGCCGCGGTAGAGTCGTCATTCTCGCCATCGTCCAAACCCAAGAATGAGTTGAGCGAACTGAGGCCATTCGACACTGCCCCCGCCACGCCCCCCCTATTGCGCGTGTCCAGCACCCGCTGGGTGATTTCGATCTGCTTCGCCAGGTCTGGAAAAATCTCCGAACGAACTTCGGAGTAGGCTCCTTTGATTGCCTCCTTGACCCGGTCCCAATCCCGCTCGATATCGGAGAGCGATTCACGGTAGTTCTTCAGCCTCTCCTGCGCCGATTGGTTCAGGTTTTCACTGAGCGTATCCAGCGCACGTTGGTGGTCGCCCTGCTCGTCAATAGCTTTGATGGTTTGATATTGCTCATAGGTCAGCAGCCCATACTGGTCGCTGATCTTCGCCGCTGCGTCAGTCGCCGTGTCACCGGCATTGGCGAGTGATTTTGCGATATCCCCCGCACCCTTCCCTGTCACCTCGCCGATTGCCGCAGCGGCTTCAGCAAGGTTTCGCATTTGGATGCCACTGGTTGCCGCGCCAGAAGCCAATGCGACCACCGCCTCGCGAGCACCCGCCAAGTTGCCGGTAAGTACACCGGCCGAGTCGCTCATCAGCTTCAAGCTGGCAATGCTTTGGCCCGCGTCATTCGAGCCACCATTAATGGCTACGTTGAACTCCCTGGCCTGCTTCACTGCATCGAGGTAGGCGTATCCCAGGCCACCGATTACCCCGGCCAGCAGTCCAGCGGGAATCAACGCCGCTGCAAGGCTCTTCGCCGAAGCTCCCGCGCCCGCGCCAAGCTGCGCGACAGCCCTTGCACCACTGCCCCAATCACCAGACTGCAGCGCGTTGGTCAACTGCATCACGTTTTCTTGAGCCTGGCGGGTGCCGAGCTTCAACTTGTCGAACGCGGTTTCCGTTGCAGTGAGGCCGGACCGATCCTTACCGATCTTTGCCAGCCTGTCCGCATATGTTTCCGCGTCAATTCCGCCGGATTTTTGGAGGTCGTTAAGCGCTTTCTCCTGCGCTTCCAGCTTGGCCAGCTTTGCCACCAGCGGGTCGATTCCGTTGACCGTGCGCTTCAGCGCTTCGACTTGCCGGTTCTCTGCATCAATCAGACGCTGCTTTTGCGCCGTCTCCTTGGCTTCGGCCTTCTCGATCTGGTCGTAAGCCTTCCCAAGCTTTACTTGATATGTCTCCTGATCCTCCGCAGTGACCAGGCCACCCTTGCGCGCCTTTTCCAGCAGGCCCTCGGCCCGGATCAGCGACTCCATGTTGTCGATGTTGCCGCTCATGGCTTTATCGAGCTGGCGGATTATTGCGATTTCGTTAGAAGCCCCGGCGACCATCCCTCTGCTGCTTTCCGCATAGGCGGAGCCCAGGCCCTTGGTGGAGGACAGCACGCCTTGCTGTGCTTCTGAAAGACCTGTGGCGGCTGATGCGAGGTTCCGCTGGGACTCGCCCGCGGTAACCGCAGCCTCTGCCAGCGCGATAATGCTTTTCCTGGAGACATCGGCAGTTGTACCAGCCGACTTTTGAGCATCACCAATCCCAGCGAGCGCGTTAAACGATTGCTCGATCTTCTGCTGGTAGGCCGTGAAAGCCTCAGCGCCGATGAGCCCCGCACTTCTCGCCTCTGCGAGCTTCTGCTCCCGATTGGCGAGGTCGTTTAACTTTTTGGTCAGTGGATCAATCTTGCCCAGAAGCGCATCCAGGTCCTGGCGCTGTCTTTTGGCCGAATTGCCGGCTTTTTCAAAGCCCTGGGAAACGCTCTCCGCTGCCTTCTCAGCCCTGCCTCCGGCATCGACAACCTTTTCCAGGTCGGTGGTAGCCTTCGCAACGTCCGACGTATCAATGCTTATGCCGAGCGATGCAATGTCCATTGGCTCACCTTGAATAAGTGCCCGCTCTACGGGCTTGTTTCTCTTGCCTCTGCCATAACAGCGATCGCCTCGACCTCCATCACCTGAAGATCCGGGAATATCTCTGCGATCTGCTTTTTCTTGATGCCAATGAATCTGGCTACGTCGCGGATGGACGTGTAATCAAGACCCGTCGGGCCGGATGCGCCCATTCGCCACTGGGTAGACAAAGCATTGAACAGGCGGAAGGCCGGCCAGTTATCCGGCCAGACCTCGACATCACGCACCAGGTCATCAGCGGACAGACCAAACATCAGCATCTGCGAAGGTGGTGCGCTCGGCTCGTACATGAAGCGCACCACGTCGATCAGTTTCCCAAGCGGGCCGGCTCGAATGCTTCCCGGTACGCCTTGAGAATCGCATCGGCTACACCGGGATAGGTCGCCACCAGTTCATAGATGGCTTCGTGGCTGAGTTGTTCATCAAACCCCCAGCCTACAACCACATCCCGTACTTGATCGGTCTCGCGTGTAATGGAGGCATCGGTGATCTCGGCATACGTCACAGCCTCGCCCTTCTCTTTGATGACATCGAAATCAGCCTTGTTTCGCTGAATCCATGCATCAGTCAGCTCGGCCAGTTCCTTGCGGGTGCGAGACTTGAATTCGAATTCGACCTCAGTCGCAGCATCCCCTAAACGGGGAATGCTGACCCTTGCCGAGAACGTTGGGGCCTGTGCAATCTTGATTCCGGCCATGATTTACACCGTCCCGACATAGCGAGTGGGTTCGGACTGAAGCGCCAAACTCACCGTGCGGGTAAGCAGGTTGCTGCGCGACACGGCCGGCTGTTTGGAGAACGACGTGTAGGTGCCGTACAGCAGCATGTCACTGCCTGGAAGGTTCAGGCGAGCTGCCTCGACCCGTTTGCGAGCATCGGCGGCGAGCAGAACGGCATTGAAGGCTTGAGCCGGATCATCAGCGATGGTCAGCGTCATGCTGGCAGCAGCCTTGTCTGTTGGGATCTGCTTGCCCTGGTCGTTCTCCAGAAAGACCACGTCCAGATAGTTCTGATCGCCGCCGGCGAAGGCCAGGTCTGTGACCTGTGGAATCTGCACCCAGGTCATGATCTTCTTCATCGTGCCTGCGCCGCCGCCGACCGGGTAGATCTCGGTGTCGGTGGTATCGATCCCCTCCAGGGTGATTGCGGTATCGGTAGCGGCTTTGATGCGCACAACCTTGCTGTCCAGCTTGCTCCAACCGGAGGTCAACAGGACGATATCGCCGGCGTAGAGATCGGCGTCGACGACAGTAGCGACTGCTTCTGTCGCGTTGGTGACGGCCGTGAATGCCAGCGGCGCGGCATAAGTTGCGGCGTGCTGGAAAGTGCCGCCGTTAGGAATTTTGTAGCCCATTGGGTGTTTCCTCTTCTCAGAAATGACAAAACCCGCTCAACGGCGGGTTGTAGGGTTGCCCAATGGGCGTTTAGAAAGTGTCTGCGCGGTACTGGAAGGACAGCGGCAAGGTGCTGGTCGTGTCGCCCTGGATAGGCGCTGCACTGGACATCGGTGAGCGGACGAAAACAGAGAAGCCCGCCTTCGTCAGTTCCAAATTATTCGGGTAGAGGTTCTGTATCTCTTCAGCAATCACCCCAGCCGGGCCCCGGCCCAGCCCGGCTTTTGTCACAACGCTGACCTGGAACACACCACGGTATCCGACATGCTTGCCTTCCAGGTCCTGGCTGTCAGTGTTGGCCGGCATCAAGTACGCCCGAAGGTAGGTATCGTCACTCGCCGGCGGCGTGAAAGCCCGGTCCTCGTAGGCTATTTGCAAAGCCGGCGCTCGAGCTGCAGCCCATGCGCCCAGCCGAGACTCGAACAGTTGCCGAATCTTCAGATCACTCATTCGGGTAGCTCCGTAATGGCGCGGTTCACAAACGCCTGAAATTCCGTCACCGAAATCCGAACCATGCCCGCGGGGGCCTGGGTGGACCAGCCCTCATACTCGAGACGGTGACCGTAGGGCAGGTTGTTGATCAGCCAGATACTGCCGACTCCGAGGCTGAAGGTTTGAATGGTTGCAGTGCCCTGTCTTTTGGACAGAGAGCCGCTAGGGTCGATTTGCTCAAGAGTGCCCTCCTTGGCGGTTTCGAAAGACACCTGCCAGTTGCCACGGAACCGTCCGCCCACATAATTTTTGCCCGTGGACAGATCCATGCCGTCCTTGATCAGTCGTCCGGGTTTGACCCGGCCATTCGTGGCTAGGTTTTCGGTATTGGCCCTGATCGCCGCGTTGAGCCGGCTCACCTCGTTGTTGTATTGCACGGCCACGGCGTTCGAGGCCCATAGCTCAGGGTTACCGACCGGTGACCGATCAACCACGGCAGCCAGCAGGTCGATGGAAACCTTCTTGACCACCTGCTCTGCATTCCCTTTGGCCTTTTCTACGAACTCCTTGAGGTCGAGGCTGAAGCTCATTTGCGGGCCTGCACGTAGAAGCCGACTGCCAGACCGGCATAGTCCATCGGGTCGACGCTGTTGATGGTGTAAGTCTCACCGTCGAACAGGACGATGTCTTGAGTCGTCGGCCTCGGCATATCGTCTCCGTTCAGCAACACCGGGGAAATCATTATCTTGAAGTCGCCGTGCTTGATCAGGGTGCCGTCGATATCCTTCAGTGCGTAGCTTTCCCTGAAACCAGATCCTTCGTAGTCGATGGTCGCCCCGCCAGTGCTTCCCGAAGTCTCAGGGTCGTATTCGCCTTCCGTGGTGCGGCGCAGGATGAGCTCCAACCCCTTGCCGCCCCTAGATCGGGGAGCAAGGTTTCTCGCGACAGTAGCCTTGGCGCGATCATAAATATCAGGCATAAAAGAACCTCGACAGGTGAAACATAGGGCCAAGGAATGAGGACAACTGATCAGCACATCGAGGCAATCGGAAAGGCTATAGCCAGATTGGTTGAGGCCGTGGTCGAAGACGCAGATTTGTGGTCACCCAGCCTTGGGCTGCGAGACGCTTTGCACGCGCCTTTTCAAGGCACTACCGCTTCAGCCTTCGGCGCTGCTTTCGTATCCCGCTACGTCAAACCCGGCGAGTTCCCAAACGACAACTCCTGGCAGGCTATCGAGAGGCTGCTGGAGGAGCTGGAGACCGGTGGACATATGCTGGCATTTTGCGAGCAACACCTTGTTCGCGATCTGGGCCTTTAGCTACGCAGCAGAGCAACCTGACTCGATGACTCCAAAAAGCCGGTGAACTGCGCATATGACTGCCGGCTTGCGGCCGGCTTGCTTACATTCGCGCTCGCTACGGCGAAAGTGGTACTGATCGGTCCTACGGTCTCCGAGACGATTGCCCCAGTCTTCGTGTTTGGATCGACCAAATCATCGGCATGAATCTCGGTTGCCAGCGCAAGCTGACCTGCCTTGATCTGTGCCGGAATCTCGTCGGAGGGAGCGATCCACTGCCCCCGTTTAACGCGTGCCCTGGGCCAGGCAAGAGCCTGATGCGGACTCACCTCGTAGCCTTTCCAGGGCATGGAACTCATTTCCAACGCTGCCCGGCGCAGTAGCTCCTCCTGCGCGACTTCATCCACTGGTACGGTCTTGCCGAAGTTCGCGGCATAGGTGACCAGTTCGGCTGCGGTCGCAAAGCTGTCAGCACCTGGCACCACTTGGCCTGTCTCGATCACCAATGCCATAGCGTTACTCCGCTTCGTCCAGCAATTTCTGCAGATCCGGTTTGGAGGCGCTTGCCAAGTAAGCAATGCCCTTAGCATCCAGCGCTGCCTTCAGATCATCGACCTTCAGGCCATCAGAGGGCTTCTTCGCTGACTCCTTGACCCGCTCCCGCACCAACGATTCGTCGCCGTCAGTGAACAGCTCACCGAAATGAGTGCGCATGTGCTTTACCACGTACTCGGGATTGGTGTGATCGCCCGGAAGTGCAGACAAGGCGGAATCCAACTCCTCGCGTGTAGGGGAGATGGTTTCGATCTGGGCGCCCGTGGGTTGGAACCGGGAGTCAATGATCCGCAGGCCCTGGCCGCGCAGTTCGGCTTTCCGCTCCGGCAGCACCGGATGCGGCTCGTAATGAATTTCCATGATGATCTCCTGAGGAAAGAGGCGACCCAGCAGGGCCGCCAATATCGGCTTTAGGCCTGGCCGATCGCCATAACACCAGCAGTGTGCTTGATGCTGGTAGCAACCTTGTCCCAGTTGGCACCAGTACCCAGCGCGGCGTCAGACGGAGAAGCACCGCCGTTGGCGATATCCCAGGCGTAGCCGCGCAGTCCCACGCCGAAGCTGTAGTCGATCTGCAGCGTGGTTTCGATGCGGTCCTTCCCGTTGCTGGTATCGATGTTCGAGATCAAGTCCCGGGCATCGTGGACAGTAGCTGCGCCCTGAGTGAGTGACAGCACACGGCGTTTGGCAGGAGCCGCAGGGGTGGTCGTTGCGGCGCTGTAGAGTGCCGGGGCATCAGTAACGACGATCAGGCGACCCAGGATGTCCACCACCTGCACACTACCAGCCAGAAACAGGCGCTCGGCGTTGGCGAGGTTCTGGCCGATGAAGCCGTGGAACTGCGCACCATCCATGACCTGGGCGATCAGTTGGCTGGAGCTATCGCCGAACAGGGCGTGACTGTCGTTGACCGAGATGTAATCCAGCTTTTTCGAGCCGGATACGTCCACAACTGCCGCGGCACCTTGATTACCGATGGCTGCTGCCAGAGAGGCGATAGCGGTATTGAGCTGGTCCTGCAGCAGCGACTCAGCAAAGAAGCGGGAAGCCACTTCAACGCCTTCAGCAGTCGGCTTGCGCAGCCAGGTCATTTGCGATGGCTCATAGCGTACCGGACCAAAACCGCCTGCAACTTTCACCGTGTTGTGGCTGAGTTGGGTGAGATCAACCGAAGCGACGGCGCCATTCGCACTGTTGCGGTTAACACGACGGCGCGCACCGGCCAGGCTGGCGTAGAAGCTGGTTTGCAGGAAATCGCCACTGAAACCTTCAGTGGTCAGCAAAATAGCGCCGCCGCTCGCAGCATTGAAGCGATCCACCATCTGCGCCAGCGTCTCGATAGTCGCGGGCATGAAGTAGGTGTTGAACACCTCCATATCGGAAAGTGCCATGTGGTATTACCCCTTTTTTGGTATTGCCCGGACGGGCGGATTTTAAGGAAAGTCGGGGTATCCACCCCATAGCGCCGCACCCCATCCGGGATTACAGCCTTCCTCCGATCAGCCGTTGGACAGATCGGGAAATTGCGAGCTGATCGCGGCAAGACGCTCTTCACGCGACCCGCCGAAATTGCCTTGAGTTTTGCCAGGTACAACCTTGTTGCCGTTCTGGCCTGCGCCGCTGCCCGACTGATTATTCCCCTTCAAGATTTGATCCTTATAGGGGTACTGATCGACCAAGGTTTCCAGAGCTTCATCGAAGTCGGCCAGTTCTCCAGCGCGGGAGCGGCTGTAAATTTTGTTGCCGGCTTGGTCGTAGGCCACGACCTTGCCGTCCTCGAATTTGAAGGATTGGCCGAAACGGGCCTGGACCAGGTCTGCTGGAATGGAAAACTTCTCACCGATCAACTTGGAGCGATTGAAGTTGCCGCCGATGACCTCTCCATAGAGTTGGCTCTGCACCTTCTCCAGATCGGCGGTGAGGGCCTTCTCACGCTCAGTCGAAGCCTTTGCTGCAGCAGCTACCTGCTCTTCCGCCGCTCGCTTGGCGGCCGCCTTGATCTCTTCAACCTTGCCGACGGTAACCAGATCGCCGTCTTTCAGATTCTTCACCGTTTCCAGGGCCTTGAGTGCTGCCGCTGCATCCTCGATACCTTCGAAAGACTTGGCGCGTGCCTCGGCCTGCTCCTTCGCCTCGCGGTGGCCCTGAGCTTCTCGGTTCAGCGCAGAAATCTTGCTGACGGCGGATTGCGCATCGAAGGGCGCTTCTTTGCCATCATCGTAGACGTAGACCGGCTGGCCGTTCTGTACAACCACGTTGCCGTTTTCGTCGAGTTTGAGTTTCATCTGTATGTCTCCGGGCATCCGCCCATTTGGTAGGCCATCCGGCCCGGTGCGGCGCTATCCATCCGGAATCGCGCCCATAAAAAAGCCCCGGCGGATGCCAGGGCTTGATGTAATTAAAAACGTGAAGGCTAGTTGTGAACGGTAGCCATGATTTTGTAGCCGCCGTCTGGGTACCCATCGGACCTTACGGTTCGCTTGGGAAAGCGGGCTTTCAACCATGCCACGAATTGGTCGCGAATCTCTGATCCCACAGATATCTGCTCAGGCTTATCCAACACAAAGGAAAATGTCTGAACCGCTTTATTTGGTTCTCGCTCCTCTCTGTCTTCAACTGCCTGCTTCAACACTTCAAGCGTGGAGCTAATAACGTCAGACATCGCCACCTCCATATCAAGGGGATGGACTCTAAGGCTCAAGTCAGCTCAAGACAACCCTCTCGCCTTGGAGCAGGCAACCAACGCATATCAGGGTCTTCGTCCCCCCAGCAGGCTTGCCGCTCTTGATCATTACGCCAATCTTCGTTTCGATCACCTCTCGCCCTCCGCATCGATGACACTGAAGCATCTCCGCCGGCTTTGGCATGGCTCGCACGCGCTTGCGTACCTGCTCCGCCGGAGTGTCCGGGGCTGGCGTGCCTTGGATGAGGTGAAGGCGGGGTTTCTCGGTCATGCTGCCATCTTAGCGAATGTCGCTGCGTCCCGCTCACGCAACTGCTCCAAAGTGAGGAACGTACCATTCGGGGAGTAGAACTCTTCGAGCTTCATGCCGTCGCGCATCATCTTGGCCCGGACAGGGCCCAGCACCTGCTCCTGGCGTTCCGCCGACTGTCGGCCCAGCCATTCGGCATAGGTCGTATCTGCCGGCACCTGGCCGTCCATACTGGCCCGCTGCTGCTGTGTCATCTCATCTACCGGAATGCCAAGTTCACGCCAGGACCTGGTCCGCGGCGTTGAGGTCGACCTGCAGTTGAAGTGAATCCGGCCAGGCCCTTCGAGCCAGGGCACCTTGTGACCAATTGGGCGATGGGTGCCAACCTCGTAGGGAAGCTTGTCCCGGATGCGGCAGTCCTTGGAGGTTTTGGTATCCAGGGTGCTGGTCCAATCCTCCGACGCGATCAGATCGCTGTTTGCAGCGTTGAAGTTCTCCCGGGCCACGGCCGCGGTATGGCTGACTGCCGTGCGCACGATTGAAGCCAGGTCCTGCCGTGGACGCTCCAAGAAGCCATCGGCGTAGTTGTTCGCCCTGCTGCCCCGGATACTGCGCACGATCTGGTCAGTGGTCTTGCCCTCCAGATAACCGATGCGGACTGCATTGCGAATCTTCGCCATCCGGCCCGCTGCAATCTCCTTGCCCCAGTTGCGCAGCAAACGTCCCTGAAAGGGCCTCGCCATAGCGGCCGCATAGATTTGCTCCGCACCGATGCTGACGATTGGGAAGCGGACCAGAACCGGCTCAGGCACCGTCGCCTTGAACAGATCCTGCTGCCAATCCATTTCGTATCCGGCGAAACCCTTCAGCTCGGTTTCGAGCAGCTCCATGACCTGGGCATACGCAGCCTCGTTGACCGCACGGACCTCATCCAGCAGCCCTTCCAGGCGCTCCACCGTGAACGACTCGGCCGGCATTCGCTCCAGGGCTTCGGCCAGTGCGGCCGTCAGGCTGGCATCGGACCGATTCAGCAAAGCGATGATGCGGCGCACTACGCCCAGCTTGTACTTGTCGAGGTCTACGGCGTGCGCCAGGCCCTCGTCCCGCAGTGTCTCGTTGACCGTTGCCATTTACAGCACCCCGAGTGCTGGCCCCTGGTCAGTGATCCGTTGCTTTTCCTCCTCCCAGTTCAAGTCGTCGGAAACGACGCCACGGCGCTGGAATTCGGAGAACAGGGTCTGATCCGAAAGACGACCCTGCGATGCCATATTGAGCAGCAGAGGCAGGGTTGTTTCAGGGGCGAAATCCACATCGAAATTACCATTGAGCTGGACGTGCCCGCCCTCTGGCTGATTGGTCCATGCCGCGAAGAACTGCAACACCTGGTCGATCATGTCCTCGAAAGATCCAGCCATGGTCTGTAGCGGGCTCATTTCCTGAGCGGCTTCGTCCTCGGCCTGGGTGGCGGTCTTGGTTGCCTGCTTGTCCTTCTGAAGCAGCTTCGCTCCGGCCAGGCGCATGTCATCGACCAGATCCTGCAAGGCTGTTCGCCCTGCTCCGATGGCCGCTCCCGTGTGCTCCACCCACTTCATGTCGCCATCCTTCGGCAACTTGGTAGCGGTGCTGGTGCCGACCTTCAACTCGAAGGCAGCGTCATCGATGCCGATGATCGCCAACATGGGCACCCGGGCGACATGCAGGATGTTGTCCTGATCGCTCTGCGACTGCCAGTGCTTCACCGCCAGATGGGCCAGCTCGAGCAGAGGTGGTGTGGCGGTCATGAAGCCGGTACGCTTCGTGTAGAACGTCGCCAGGGCGATCATATCCAGGCTTGTCGTGCCCTGGTCATGCAGCGCCCATTCCTTACCGCCCTTCTGGCTATCGCGCTCGCGGTAGGTTGCCCAGGCGCCAGGTATCAGCACTCGAATCTGCAAGATTGGCTTCACGCCGAACAGACCGTCATCCTCTTCGATGCACTCCATGTAGCGGAACTGCGTCAGGACCTGGCCGCCATTCTTTGAAGCAGACCGCCAGCCCAGGACCTGATCGGGCCGGATCATAACGGCGTATGGGCGAACCCCGGCAGCCTTATCGTCTGCCCGAGTAATAAGCCCTTCAGCTTTTGGGTAGTCCACCAGCACATGGCAAAGGCCGTGGGACAGCCCGACAGAGAACACCGTCTGAGCCCAAACCTGCAGATTGTTGCCCTGACGGTCGATGTCTTCGGTGTAAACCTGGATCGATTCCGGGATATCGTCGCTCAGCACAATCGGCTCGGCGAACACCCGACCGGTCATGTTCTGCACCGTCTCGCTGTACGCTGGTAGCAAGGTCGAGCTGTTGAGGCGATCCCTGTAAGCGTCGTCTTCCTCCTTGGGCCACTTGGGCAGGAATTTCTTGCCGGCGGCCCGCATCGCCTTGGTCCCGCCCATCAGCGCATCGACGATCTCCCAGTCCTGGCGCATGGCATCCACGGCCGGCAGTGTTTTGCTTGGGTCATCGCTCATATTTACATTCTCAGAGATTCGCTGGAGGCGGTTCGGATCTTGATTGGGTACCGCTTGGCAATGAAGTAGCCGGGGGCATCGACCAGGTGGTCATAGCCGGCCTTCTTGTCGGGCTCGCCCTTGTCGTTGTAGACCTGCCGTTCAAGGCATTGGGTGTACTTGGGGCACTGGTCAACGTTCACCCGGTACCGGCGCTCGCCGTATGTGTTGGCGAACATCGCGCACATGGCGTTGACCCGGTCCTTCACCGCGGGGTTGGTCGAGTCCACCACTACGGTGAAGCCGGCCTTTCTCAGCAGTGACAGGTCGGACTCGCTGGCGCTCTTGCTGCTGGTGTTCTGGCCGCTGGCGTCCGGGTAGATGGCAATACTGTGATCAGGGAAGCGAAGCTTGATCTTCTCGATCATCTCGGGCGTGTCACGCACATCGAAAAACTCACTGAGAGCCAATGGCAAATCGTCACGAATGACATGCACCACTGCCGCCATCTTCATGACGTTGAAGTCCATGCCGATGTGCAGCGCCTCACCGCGCTTGATCGTCTCGCTGGTGCGGTTCGCCTCACGGTTGAATGTGTAGTAGACGACCCCTTGATAATTCTCGAAGCTGGCCTCGTACTCCTGCCTGAACGTCCGCGGGTCCATCTTGCGACGGGCAGCGTCGAGTTCATCAGCGGGAACGTTGCCGCCGTCGAGCGAGGTATAGAGCCAGCTCTTGTGGTCCGGCTCATGGCCTGGCCGCCCGTCTTGGTAGGTGTCGTAGCAGTGATTGAAGCCTTTCGGCGTACCGATGCGCAGCGCATGGCCGCCCTTCCGCATCCCGATACCTGGAATCGTGTACTGACAGGTGGACAGCATCGGCCGCAGGACTTCCTCCCAGGCCTCCCACGGGCAGTCGGCCCATTCGTCCACCAGGACAAAGAACAGACCCGAGCCGCGCAGGTTGTCGTAGTTGTCCAGCCCCACCACGCGCATGACATGACCAGACTTCAGCGTAATCGAGCATTCCGTCTCGTTCGGGCGGTACGCTCGCCATGCTTCGGGAATGGCCTGCTTCAGTCGCCGCCAGAACACACGCTTGGCCTGCTTGAAGGTCGGCGCCCCATACCAGATCTCGTCCTCAACGCTCACGCCCCACTCAGCAGCCAGTCGCGCAGCGCGGCGCATCTCCGCCTTACCCAGGAACGTCTTGCCGAATCGTCGGCCACACACCGCATCACGGAAACGCGCTTCAGGCTGGAAGCCCCAGCAATAAATGTTCGCCTGTTTCGGCGTCAGCTTTACCGGTGGCTCATAGGTACGGGGTAGTCGGAACATTATCGTCTGGCTCCAGCGTGTACTCAGCAACTGCGTGCTGCTGGTCCGCCTGGGAGCCCAGGGGTTTTTCAGGTTCGAGGCGGCGATTCACGTAGACATCACCCACCTCTTTGGCGGCCTGCTCGAGGATCTGCATGGCCAAGGCGATGTTCTTCATCGTCTCGGCCTTCTCCACGAACCGGTTCATGGCGCGGAGGCGATAGGCGCGGTTTGCGATCGGGATCTCTGCCGTTTCTTCACGGAACCGCTTGCGGGCATCCTCAAACATCGTCACCCAGCGCTTGGCCAAGCCTTTCCCGGATGTCTTCGTGGGGTCGTGTGTCTCAACCTGCTGGCGAGTCACCGTGATTCCGTATTCCTTTTGGACGGCTTCAACAACCTGTGAAGGCGTGTCGAAGCACGCCAAGGCCTGAACGATAAAGGCCTTCACGTCGTTTTGAAGGGCTGCCATAGATTTTCATCCGTCCAGAGCCTGTCCAGAATCAGGCCGACTTGAGCAGACAGGTTCCGCAGGCCCTCGCAATGTTCAATTTCCCCACCTCGGCAGGACTGTTTGCAGCATCCACCAACGCTTGAACGTCAGGGCTCGCACCATAGCGGCGGACCACGCCGACGAACTCCTCGACGTCGTGTCCGCGCATCTCAAGCTTGGGCAAACCGTCCTGTGTGAACTTGGGTGCGCCGTACTGATCCTTCGCCTGGGCGATGTGGTACAGCTCATGTTCGACCAGCGCGCAGAAGTCAGCGTCGGAGCACTCGGCACAGTAGTCAGCAGCCAGGGTGATGATGTAGGCCGGCACATCGCCGAACCAATCACGCATCTGTTGCTCCATCCGGGCCTTCTGCCAACCGCCAGCTCGGAATGCTAGCTGCTCGGCCTGGCCCACCACCGTCCTACCCTTCTTCGTGAAGGCGGCAGACGCCCACATCACACGAATGTTCGCATCGATCAGATGGGCATGCTCTTCGTTGTGGATGCTACCGGTTTCGGCGAGGATCTCGGCTTGGAGCCACTCCCAGACTTCGGGAGCTGGGATAACGCTAGACGGGGAGTTGTCGCTATCACTCAACAAGCCAAGGCTTTTTGGTGGCATTGGCCTTTTCATGGTGATTACCTACCAGGGAGGGTCTGGTCCTCGAGGAGTAAACGTTGTCATCAGACGAAATTGACGGTCGTCAGTTGAATACCGGATTCACCCAGAAGGTCCACGACCTCTTGGCCGGTCAGCATTTCACACGATACTTCAATGTTGACTGACATTATTTCGTCGTCAATTTTGTTCTTCAGTACGGTTAATCCGTAGGTCAGTGCCTGGTCCTTCGAGGTGAACGTTAAAATCTGACCGGGTACAAACCAACCGTCTCGAATGAATTGGACAGTGGTTCGCTCGGACCAGATGGGACGAGACAAATAGATGGACGTGTTGTGCGATGCCGTATTGAAACGGATGGATTGTGTTGTGATGTTCACTTTCATACCTTTTTGTTTAGCCAGGATTGGCATAGGTATTTAGTGGGCGACTACTACCAAAATCGCAAAAAAAGGCCATTTCATTGAAAAATTAACGAGTTATTTGTAACAAATTAATTCACGTCGGTTTTTTCGATATCTGTCCAGTTATCACGTGTCGCGACTCACTTGGCTCGACGCTCTATTCCGCCCGGGGCCTTGTCACAGCCCATGCAGTGCTCGCAGTTCAGGTGACGGCAGATCCAGGCCTTGACCCTCTGCCAATACGTGACCATGAACAAATGACGGACGCCGGCCAGGGCCAGGGCGATGTGCAGCGTCAACCCGGCAATCGTGGGACCGAACAGGAAGCTGTTGTGCCCTGTGGTCACAACATAGGCGCTGATGGCGATGGTCGAGTAGATAAGCTTCCCAAGGATGCCGTCCCTCACCTTCCCGCTCACCACGCACCAGAACGCCCACAACGCGATGAAGGCACAGGCGATGGAATTGATCAGTTCGAGTTTCATGGTGGATTGCCTCCCCCGAACCGCTGGCGAATGAACGCCCAGAGGTCAGCGGCTTTGATGGCCCGGATGATTGCCGCGATGAGCGATCCGCCGAAGGTGCCCAGGAGGAACCCAACACCCGCCACGCTGCGCGGCTCGACTACTCCGAAGTAGGAACTGATCAGGCCCGTCAGGTAGTGGGCGCAGACAGCGCCCGAGAAAATGAAGATTGACCAGGCCTTTCGGTCTACAAGGTCGTCCCGGTGCCAAAAGCTGGCGGCGATCGCGCCGAGCAATCCCGCAAATGCCCAGTCGAGCTTATCGAACAGGCGCTGTAGTAACTCCATGCGCTCGACTCCGTTGGCATGACTTGATTTGAATCAGCCCCAGCAGCACTCCCAGCCGTGGCGATGGGTGTGGTGGAGCCAAAAACGAAAAAGCCCCGGCTCAGGCCAGGGCTTTTCTAAAACACATAAAGATCACTAAATAGGCTTGACTGTTCCGATCTCGAACTCGCCTTTACTTTCACTCTTGCCTTGTATCCACTTGCAACCAACCAGATCGTGACGCACGGAACCGGTATTTCTCACAACCCGACCACCAATGCCCAGGGCACCAACACTAAAGTCTTTGGGGCCGCAACGATTCACAATCATCCGGGGACCACCCGAAGCGAGCTCAACCATCTCTCCTTCCTTCGGATGATACATTTCAGTCGAGCTAACAAACTCCAGCTCCACCTTTTTCAATATCTTCCTATGCAACTCAGACTTTTCAAACCATTTGCATTCTACGTGATCGTGACTAAGCGTCTGCGGTACAACCATCCTCGCCGTTACGCCCAAAGCGCCGCCAACGTTAACAGGACCAGCGTCGATCACCGTCATTAGCTGATTGTTAAGTTTATAACGAACCACATCGCCCAGCTTCAATGCCCCACTCATCGCGAGCCTCCTTTTTGTGTCGCTACAACATGGGGGCTAGCAAAAAAAAAACAAGAGCGATCCACTGTACTGGTCATTCGCTTGAAAACGAAAAAGCCCCAGCAGATGCTGAGGCTCAAAATAGGTGTGAGGATCTTCCCCCTCCTGTCCGCCAAAGGCTTTCTCTGCGTCGACGCCACTTTACATCTATCTCGCAGTCCAGTCTCGCGCCACCCCGGAGCATGTACGGCCAGGGTGCGCGGGCTGCCGGTATTTTCTCGTGTCACTGCACTACCGGCTTATCAGTATCCAGGCCTTCCCGAAGGCTGTCCTGGCTACAGGCAAATTCGAAGCATAAAAAAGCCCGACTCAATGGTCGGGCTTTTAGCGAGTATGAGACTCAAATGAAATCGGCGGCAAGACCGCTTGCCAAGCAACTGCACCCTACGGCGTGAACGGTATCAACTACTGCTATTCCGAACGATTTAACCATAGAGCTAACCCCCTTCAAGGACAAAACCGCCTTGGTCGGCATTACATTATTAATGGCTTCTGATTTGATCGCGGCCAAACTTAACAACGCCAGGGTGCTAGTTGCCATTACTTCCGGGGTTGAACCGGCGCCTCCGAGAAAATGGCTCGTCAATCCGCAACGCGCAAGATCGACAGGATGGGTAAATACTCTCTCACTTTCTCACTCATTGCAATGGCTTTTTGCTACGCGGCGTAATTTTCGATCAGCCCCTCTGAATCCAACAGCTCCTGCGCAGTGGTCAGCGCCTCGTTGACTTCATCATCCAGCGCTTTGCGGATGTTCGATCGCCACCGGTACCTGGTCGATTCTGGCTTGCCGTCGTTGTCCCAGTTGGTGATGTTGTACCAGGCTGCCGGCAGGACATTCGCAGACCGCTTGCCCTCGGCACCGGCGACTTGAGGGATTGCCCAAGTCAGAATCGCGCATTCTCGGAACCGCTGCGGCGCTGGCGACTTCACCGAGTTGAGCAGTTCAAGGATTGCACCATGCTTACGCTCGTCATGGGTCGAGTACTTCGCCACCAATGCCCGCCAATGCGCCGGCGACAGCGTTTTATGCAGCCGGCCAAACACCCAGCAGTCCTGGAGAAACGCCGCTTCCTTCCCGACGATCTCCCCCTTCTGCTTGGCGCACTGGACCTTGGGCTCGAAGTCGCAGCCGCCGGCGGAGTTAATGGTTTCCGCGGCCAGGGCCCGGACTACTGCTGATACAACGTTCCGATAGGTCATGCTGCAGTCCTCTTCAGTTCGCGGGTCTTGGCCCGGTATTCGGCGGTCATCGCCTTCAGTTGCTCGACGGTATATTTCTTCGGTTCGTGTGGGCCTTCCAGCCACTCGACGGCCTCGGCGCCAATCCGCTTCACCAGCTCGATACGGTAGTTCACGATGTCGCCGGACTTGTGGTTGTTGCAGGGCGCGCACTGCTTGTGAACATTGAGCGGCTCGAAGCGCAGCTCAGGACTGGCTGCGACCGTCCGGTAGTGCCCGGCGTGATATTGGCCGTCGTGGTGCCGGCCGCAGCTCACACAAGGCAGGGCGGCATCGCGCAGGCGTACCCACTCGTTGAAGGCCTGCTGGGTGTCCTTCGCATGCGCAGCCCTGCTCTTCAGCTTCTCCTTGCGGACCTTGATCTCCCGGCGCTCGCGCTGGGCAAACGACTTGCGCTGCTTCTCCTGCCGCTGCCGCAGGATTGTCACGGCGCAATCTGGCGAACACCATGTCTGGAAGCTCACCATAGGAACGAAAGAGGCCCTGCACTCTGCTACGCGGCATCTCTTCGGGCGGGGTTGCTTGGCTATGAGGCTCATGCCGCCACCTCGCTCAGCAGGTCGCTGAACACCACACCCTGGCCAATGAAGTAGGCGGCGATGCGATCTGTGTACTGGACGCCCTGGGCACGATTGAACAAGCTGGTAACCGGGAACCCGTCCGGGCCGAAGAGCTTGCACTCGCCCATCATCGCCAGCTTCGTCTCATACGGCAGGTGACGCATCACTTTGTACCAAGCCGCCTGGAAGCCGGAATCCTCGTTGAGCAGGATCTGTACGCCTATGTGAAGCTTGCAGTAACGTCGGGCGTCGGCTGGGTCGCCGATCTGGGTCATTTCCGAGATCCGCTTGTACATCGCGAACCACAGGGCGTTCTGGTCAAGCGTACGATCCTTGCCCGGGCGCAGGGACACAACCACGAACTTCTTGTCCCGATACATCGTGCTGAGCTTGGTGATGGCCTCGGAGAGCTTGGCCTGGCAGTTGACGCTGATCTTGTCGATCACTGGCCGAACTCCTTGAGCAGTTGACGTGCGCCCGTAACGGCACCCTTATCGCCGGATGTGTTGCTGATATCGGAAAGGAAGTCACGCAGGCGCTTGTTCTCGGCCAGTAGTTCCAGCGCCACCTCCTCCACGGTCTTTGGGCCCAGGAATTCCTGAAGGGCTTCGGTGTTGCGCTGCCAGTCTGCGCAGTCAGCGCGGAATGATGCGGCTTCGGCCCAGAGCAGCTGTTGCAGTTTGATTTTGTCGATGGTCATTGCGCCGCCCTCCTCTCTCCCAGTTCCTGGGCCTGCTGGATCAGCATCGCCCGGCGATCCGCCAATTCGTTGGCCGCTTCAATCCGCATTTCGGTCTTCCTGTTGGCGCTGGCTCTCCGAAACTCCAGCATTGACTGCCTCACCATCTGGAGCTTTGCGCGAAGCTTTGACGAAGGCCGCGCAACCTCACCGGTGAGTAGCGCCACCACCGCCCGCCCGTCTTCGGTGACCGGCTCGACACTCAGGTCTGCTAGGTACTTCCGTCCGTGCTCTTGTGGGATCCGTTTCATCTCAACGGCTTTGGTGACCGCCTGGATCCTGCGACTAGCATCGAAGCCCACAGAGACATGCCAGTTGACTGGCTTCGCATCCTCACGGGCCTGGCCGACAAATCGCTCGTAAGCACTGTTGAACGCCATGCGGGCGCCGACTTTGTCGCCGGCATCGAGCACGGGTTTGGCAGCAGCCAGGGCAAGCTGGATTTCGTCGGTCAGCACCACGGTTTCGAACTCATCATTCGTGGTCATGGCAATAGCCCAGGCCTCGTCCTTGCCCGGGCGGCCGTCGGATGACTGGACGCGCTGCAGGATGTCGGCCATTGCCAGCTTGCCCTTCACTTCGAAGCGGCATGCCTTCAACGCGGCTTTGACGACAGGAACCGAGTAGGCGCAGAGGTCTTCGGCCATCATCGCCGCGGTGCCGGGGTTCATTTCCTGGCCCATGGCTTCGGCCGTCGCGCAGATGGCAGCAGCCAACCCGGCAACCTGTTGATCGTTCATTTCAAAGGTATTCATTGCGCTCTCCTGCCTGGCGCTTGGCCAAGACCATTTGCGCAGCCTGCTCGGCAGCGGAGACGTTCGCCTCGGTACGCTCCATCTGGCGAGCGGTCGTCCCGTTGATGCGTTGACCGGTCACCCACTGGGTGTGGTAGCTCTCAGCGTTGGCCAGCAGCTCGTTGAGGCTGTGGCATTTGCGAAGGACTGCCGCATCGCTCGTTCTCAAAAAATGGGCAGCGACGTGATGGGCAACATCCGCGCCGAGGCGGTCGACGAGCTGACCGAGCTGACCACCAACCTTGGCGTTCCACACCGGCCAGGTGCTGTACCGCTTGCGGTAGGCCATGGCGTAGTTCGCCCAGACTTTGAAGGTCTTGCAGGCTTGGTCCTTTGGCCCTGGCATGTCAGCGGGGATCTCGACCCGGGGCGCCTCGGTGCGGTCAACAACCAGCACCAGGTTGCGAGATTGAGCCGGTGCGGCCTCGGCGTGAGCCGGGGCTGCAACTGGTTCAATGACCGGTTCATTGACTGGTTCAGAAGAGTGACTGGTTCTGGGTGCAGCTCCTGCACTACCCCCTGGTGCAGGAGATTCACTAGGGGGTGAACCTGCTGCACCTCCCTGGTGAATCTGCTGCACTACCCCTGGTGCAGGAGGTGCACCACCATCCAGTGTCAGGAAGTAAACGTTGGAAGAGTTACCCTTGGGGCCGCCCTTGCGGATTTCCTTGCGCAGCAGGCCAGCCTGCTCCAGGGCAGTGATGTGGTTCATGACGGAACGCTTGCTGATCTCGCACTGGTCGGCGATGTGCTGATAGGAAGGCCAGCATTCGCCCATGTCGCTGGCGTTGTCTGCCAACTTGATCAGCACCAGCTTGCGCAATGGATTGCCGACGCGAATTTTCATCGCGGCGACCATAAGTCCCATGCTCATGCCACACCTCCGGAGAAGGCGCGGAAATCAATCGTCTGCACACCTTTCCAGCTATTGCAGGACATGCAGAGGGTTTGGAGGTTGCCCAAAGAGGCCTCTCCGCCTTGGCTTTCAGGTTTGATGTGATCAGCCCTCAAGCGAATCAGCACCGAGCAGCCACAGCGCAGACAGGCGTGACCGTCGCGGGAGAACACTCGAGCGCGCAGGCCGGATGGAATTGGCTTTTTTTTCGACCTGCGCCGTGGCGGGAGGACTGGGGGTTGGTAGGCGGTGACGCGCCCCATTCGATCCGGGTTCCACTCGCAGCCTTTTTCGGTGAGTCGAAATGCCTCAGCGCGCAGCTCGATCAATCCGGCCTCCTCCAGGGCCTTCAGCATGCGGTAAGCGGTGTCCGGTTTATCGGTGAGCAGCGGCAGTTCCTCGGTGATCTTTGCCTTGCTCAGCGCGAAGAAGACTCCGTCGTCAGTCTTGACCGGCTTGGCCCAACTCGGGCAGCCGTAGACGAACGCGAACAGCAGAGCCTGTTGGGAGTTCAACCCCCACTCCAGCGCCTTCGCCTGGTTGATCGTCACGGTGAATTGCATGTCAGGCCTTCCCGACCAATTTGGCCAGTTCAAGGAAGTGATCGACGTACCAATGAGGCTGCGTCTCGCGTGGACATTGGGGGCTGGTTAGGTTCTTGCCGTACTGAAGACCCTTTTCAGTCACGGACCAAAACGGAACCATCTCGCCCTTGGAGTTTTTGCGCTGGAGCTGCTTGAGAAAGCCATGGGCCGCCAGGGCATTGTTGAAGGCGGCAGGCGAGCAACGGATGCCGTTGTCCTTCAGGAGGGCCGTGGCCGACTTGGTGGGCATCGAGGATCCGCCGGCAGAATCAGGCGCGGCGTCCACGGCATAGCCAGGCAGGAATTTGGCGTCCAAACCGTTGTTGGTGGCGATCTGAGCGAGCATCATCATCTTGCTGGACGGCGCCGGCTTGAGCAGGCGGTCGAAGCATTCCAAGATGGCGAGCTCACCGACGATCTTGGAATTGTTCGGGCCCTGGGTGGAGAACGTGCCGGTTTTTCGAATGGCCGGCAGGACCTGGCCCACTACCCACTCTTCGAAACTTTCCGCGGCAGGCAGCTTGGATTTCATCACCAGGCGGTATAGGTCGCGCTCCGGTATAATGGTCATGAAACCACCACCCTGTTTCGGGGTAGTGGTAGCAGCCTTGCAGTGGCGAGCTACGGCGTTCTCCGGCTTGGAGTAGCCAAGGGCGTCGGCGACGTCACGGGCGATAAACCATGGATCACCGAGCCTGTCGGTGATGACGCGGATCGCGGCGCCGTCGAAGTCGAACGGAATCACAGAAGAATTGCGCGACACGTTTTCAGATCCGGCAAAACGTGTCGCGACATTGGCCGGGCTATTGATCGTTTGGTTGGGTTGGTGCATGATTTGCTCCACGAGTTTTACTGTTGTTGAAAAAGCCGGGATTGCGCCCCGGCTTTTTTGTGTCTGAAATTCAGGCCGCCTTCAGCGACTCGCGCAGCACATGCAGTGCATCGATCGCTTCCTGGATGGCTTTGTCGCCCTGGGCTTTTTCGTGCTGGCTGATGTGGTTGTCTGCCGTGGCATCGAAGATCAGCCGACCCACGTCGCCGCACTCAGCAGTCAAGTGGCACAGAGCAGCCATGAGCGGCTTCGGGTCTGGGCGCTTACGTCGAATCACATCGCATTCGAACTCGTTAGCCAGCGAGCCAAGAACGGCAAGGCGCCCTTCTTCGGAGAGATGCGTGAGAACCTGCCCAAACATTTCCAGGTTCATGCGGTGCGCTTCACGGTTCGGATTCGCGCAATCAAGCAGCCGGGTTTCGTTGACGCCCATGCGCTTCGCCAGCGCGGTCCCGCCGCCAGCCTTAACTTCGCGATGCAGGGTCCGTTCGAATTCTTCCATTGCGAAAACCTCTCTTCTTCTCGCGTGGCAGTCCGCCACTACTTCCACGATGATTTGCTTACCAAACGAATCACGGAAAATTCCATGACCGACCAACCGGAACTCCAAGGTGAAATAGCTGCCCTCTGCTGCTTCATCGTCGCCTTGGGGTCCATCCTTCCGCTGTCTTGCCAAATAAGGCTTTCCCCAGCATTCGAATCTCGATGTGAGGCGATGCGACACACCGACTGACGCCTGAGGAGCTGCAGGGTTTTGATAAGGCGGCGCTCTCGCTCAGATCAACGCGCCAGGTCCCTCCTAAGCAGCGCCGCGCAGGACCTTATGGGCTAGGTCAACGAGATCGGGACGAAGACCGGCAATAGTGATCTCTCCTCCTGATGCATCCTGAAGGCGCTCAGCAAGCTCCGCAGAGGCTTTGCGGTGGCCGCCTGCTAACTGCCAAAGATGGCCTACAGTGGTCTTTGCGGCGGCCGCGACGTCTTGGCGCCGATCATTCGCAGCATTGGCGAGCCAGTCTCGCAGATGGTCATTCATGGAATTCTCCTTACACACGGAGTGAATTTAGCTTAGGGCTAATTTCAGAGCAAGGAAATAATTTAGCTATGAGCACATTTAGCAATAAGCTAAACGCTGGCATTCTTGCGCATATGGATATTTATGAAATTCGTAAACGCAATCTGGTGAAGCTGATAGGCAACCAGAGAAAGGGAGCTTGCGCGGAGCGCTGGGGGATGGCTCCTGCGCATCTCAGCCAGATCCTCTCTGACAAGACAGCCAAGAACCTTGGTGACGACGTAGCGCGCCGAATTGAAAGCGTCGAGAAACTGCCGCGGGGCTGGTTTGACTCAATACCCCTGGGCGAGGAGATTTCTGTTTCCGACTTAAATGGTTCCGCGCCGGAAGCGGGTGAGGAGATTGAAGTCGCAGCTCTCTCCGCCGCTGACCTAGTGCGGCAGATGCTTGCAAAACAGGGAAAGGGGCTGTCAGACCAAGCCCGCCAACGCTTACTCGCTATTGCCGAGGCGGATGATGGCGGCGCCCTTGAGATCGATTACTACCGGCCTGGCGCCGTCGGTGACGAAGTGTGGATTGCCCACTACGACGTGCGGGCAGCAATGGGCGGCGGTCAAATCCCGCACGACTATCCTGAAATGCTCCAGGACGTGCGCGTCAGCCCTCAGCACCTGCGCGAGATAGGCGTCGAATTCAAAGAGCATTTCCACCTGAAGATCGTCACCGGCTGGGGACAGTCAATGGCCCCGACGATCAAGCACCGCGACCCGTTGCTTGTGGATATCAGCATCCGTGAGTTTGTTGGGGATGGGATCTACATGTTCTCCTGGGAAGGGCATCTGTACATAAAGCGGCTCCAGTGGCTGGGCGATGACCAGCTCAGCATGATCTCGGACAACGCTCTGCATCCGCCGCGGACGATTCGAGCAGACGAGACCTACATACAGGCGCGGGTGCTGCTGGTGTGGAATGCGCACCTAGTTTAAAAACAAAAAGCTGGGTTTCGAATCTGGCTTTTCATTTAGCTGTACAGGGAGGGAGCGAAATGTCAGGGCGAAAACCAATAACAATCCATTACAGAAAGTTTGTGAGACCTGAAAAAGCCAAGTTCAGCTTGGAGCAGATGATTAGATCTGCAATGGACTACCCTATCGATGGTGGAATTCAGTTAAAACATAGATATCTAGAAAGACTACGGATAGACGGTACGGACAATTACTTCATTAACTTATATCAAGACTCCGCCGAAAACTTGGGATTCGTCTATGGAGATATACTTCACTTCTCTAAAGGGCATTTACAGGCTTTAGCAAAGACCGCAGACCCTCAAGCACAATCTGTACCGGTGCAACAATTAAAAGCCCCCGAACAATCCGAATACGTTCACTCCCAGATGTTTTGGATGATAAAAGATGATCACGCTTTTGTTGTTCAAAGCATGTCACTTAAGTCAGCGGATCTTGAAGATTACCTATCTTGGTTATTAAAAACCAAATCCAACACTTTAAATGCGGATGATACTGTAACTCTTACATCCAAATTTGATATCGATGACGTGGGTGGTGAATTAGCGGACATTCAAGAAATTGTCATCGGTGGCGTTGCATCACCTCCTCCGGTGAAATTCGAGCCTCAGCCCTCTACGCCACAGACAGTAGAGGAGATCAGAGAAGTTACTCAGCACGGACAGATAGATACAGGTCGAACCACTGGCTGGGCTACGGCCCGAAGGATATTGGCGGAGCTGCTTGGTGGTGATGCAAACGTAACATCGCTGATGCAATCGGTACCGCCCGACGCAGAGCTCGATGTACAAGTTCATATAGGATTCAAGACCAAAAAACGCAAGATAGATCGTGTTGCGCTTACGCAGCTCGAAACTGGCTTGCGAAATCTCCCTGATAGTCAGCTCCAAGTGAAAGCGAAAGGCGGCAAGATTGGAAGTGATGGCTCTATACGACTACATCACAACGCCTCTATAAAACTTATCACTGCAATGGATGGAAACAATGAAATTATTGGTTCGCTTTTAGACCCAGCTGATGTGTTGCGTGCTACAATTGAAGCCTACGCTACTTTTGTAGCAAATGGCAAAATCCCAGAGTGATACTATATGAGGCGGCCGACCAAGAGGAAGATATTTTCACTATTATTGCCGGTTATTGCAGGCATAGCGGCCGCTTACTACACGCCACTTTCTTTATGGTTTGACATGAAGGAAGGATTAATTGCATTCTTAGGATTCATCGCTGCTTCACTTATGCAGGTTATGCCTATCACTGCAAACTTTGTCCAGGCAGACAAGCTCACCCCTACAGAAGCCAAGAAGATTGTAGACTCTTTAACTCGCCAGCAGCATTATTGGATAGGTCTTCTGACCGCTACAGTTGCTGCACTTCTTGTAGTAATTATTTCCTCCGCACTAAAAAACCCGTTGGAAAAATTGCCGGGTGAATGGCACGGATTCAGTTTCTCTAGTATTCCCTGCTTTTTTATAGCCTCTTTTTTCGGCTTTGTTTTAATTAAAATGGTCGGGCTTTTCGAGGGAATGTTATCGCTTCACAACCTACGAGCTGAGCTAGTTATTGAGTCCGCACTTAGGGCCGCTGTTGAAAAGAAAACTGCAATTCAGTCAAGCGCAGGCTCGGTAAAACCCATCTTGCCGGATGGTTACGGGGCAATCGTCGATCAGCCTAAATGAAGCCCGCCACTGAGCGGGCTTTTTTGGTGCCCGTCAGAATGGGGCCGCTTCCTCTGCCCTCTCAATGACCTCGACCGTCCGACCCTCCTCGGCGCACGCCTCCCACCTCAGCGTCACCGACCCATCGTCGTTGAACGTCATATCTATGCCGTCCGTTTCAGAAAGCATGCCCATCACCTCGTCCCATTCTCGCCCCCCGTCGCTGTCCAGGCGATGGATCGTCACCCAGCGCTGAATCTGCGCGACCGGGTGATTGATCATGTTGGAGACGCGCAGGCCAAGCCTTTCGATCCCACTCATCCCCTGCCCTACTGCTTTCTCGAACTGATCTGCTTCCTTCATCGCCACCCCCAACATCTGTACATATATCCAGTACACCAAAGCATAGCGCAGTGCTAAACGACAGGTAAAGATCAGCGCTTGATAGACTTGGGGGCCTATACATATGGAGGCGGCAATGAGAATTGTATTGGCTTGCGTAGTGGTGGTCTGTGCTATTGCTGGTTCCGCGCTGGGCGGACAATTGAGCGAGAAGGTAGACAGGTTTAAAGGGACAAAGACCCTGTCTTGGGAGTCGTTCCGAGATCAAGATCGAGGGTATTCATTCAACGTTTACGCTCACTTCTCAAAAGCAGATGACTCCGCCCCGTACGGCTACTACAGTCTACTTGTCCCTCCAGGTGGGACAGAGTCCTTCGCTTCCTGCCACCGGAATCACTGGTTGGTGGATGGGGTCCCGGTTCCAGAATTAGAGGCTGCATACAGCGCATCAGGACGATCCCAAATATTCCGCTCCACCCTAACCAGGAAAACCCTAGAAAGGATATCCAGAGCTAAAACCGTCGAGTTCAAGATCTGCAATACGGAAGGCTCCGTAAGCGCAAGCGATCTCGACGGACTCCGCCAGCTCCTTCATGCAACGAATTAATTCTCCCCAATGAAGCCCGCTCGCTGCGGGTTTTTTTACGTCCAGCTGAAATAATTTAGCTCTTAGCTATTGACCAATGTTTAGCTTATGGCTAAATTAACCTAAACGCCAAGCAACAAGGCGCCAGGGCCTCAACAGCCCCACCGTTCTTTAGCGACACCCCTTGCCGGATCACCACCGGCCCAGCATCAAAGGCAGCGATGAACCGGCCTCAACGGTTCAGAGGGTTGGCAACTGACCCGGGCGTGCAGCGCTGGAGAAACAATCAGAATATAGCCGGAGGCTGACGCCAGTAGCGGGTCCCGACTGGAAAGCAAGACCACAGATTTACTGATGCCGCTTCTATGGGGCGGCATTGGAAATCAACGGAGAGCAACACATGAAAGTCGATAAAGAAGTAATGGCGCTGCTCAGCGCCTCGCGCACCGAAGATAACAAGCTGTTCATCACCGGCGGCCAGCTCGACAAGAGCCTGTATCAGCGCCTCGACAAGACGCTCAAGGCGGCCGGTGGCAAGTGGAACACCAAGGCAAAAGCGCACCTGTTTTCCGGTGACGCAGCCGACGCAATCGAAAACATCCTGATGACCGGTGAAGTCACCGTCCCGCAGGACTTCGGCTTCTTCCCTACCCCGCCGCACGTTGCAAAACAGGCTGCGGATCTCGCCATGATCGGTGACGGGATGATGGTGCTGGAGCCAAGCGCGGGCCATGGTGCTCTTGCGGTGGCCGCCAACTCCGCAGCGGTTGGCGTAATGGTCGACATGCATGAGTTGCTGCCGGACAACCATAGAGCGCTGATCGAACTGAAGTTGCCACTATCGGGAGTTTCCGAACCCGGCGACTTCCTGCAGGTCGAGCCGAAGCCCATCTATGACCGCGTGCTGATGAACCCGCCCTTCGACAAGAAGCGCAGCGACATTCACCACGTCATTCATGCCCTGAAGTTCCTCAAGCCCGGCGGCCGACTAGTGGCGATCATGCCTTCCGGCGTGACCTTTCGCGACGACGCGCTGACCCGAGACTTTCGCGGGATCGTAGAGCAGCGCGGCGGCAGTATCGAAACCCTACCTGAAGCCTCGTTCAAGCAAGCCGGAACGATGGTCAACACCGTGTTGGTAGTGATCCCGGCCGCAGCCTGACAACCAGCGCCACGTCAGCACTGACGTTAACTGCCCGAGCACCTGGTCCTCCCCAGCACCAGGCCGCATCGGAGTGTGATCTGGAAAGGCGACTCCGTACCGGGCGTATCGTTAGCACGCTGACGCTTTGACCCGGTACTGAATGGACGTTCTGCGATGACAAGCGCGGATCACTCCCGGATGCGGAGAAAAAACGACCTGTGCACCTTAGGATCAAGGCCGTTATTTCGCCTCTTTCGGTAAGTAGAATGGGCAGAGGTACTTCATTGCTAACGGGTCCCCAGCGATGTGCATTTTTGTCGTCATGACTTCATCCTGACGGGCCGGGTCGGCATCGATCTTGGCGATTTCTTCCTTTAGCTCTGGGCTCACTCCGCGATCGGGCACGCTGAGCAAGTTCTGCACCGAGTAGTTCATCTCGGGCTTCAACTCCGCACACATGCGGCCGATCGCAACGACATTCACAGCAGTAGATGCGCTTTCATTGGTCGGAAACGAAACCTGTCCAACGCTACTTAGCGCAACAAAAGCCAGCAGATAACCGCTTTTTGAAATAAATCGCATATCTAAATCATCCAAAAAAGATGACGGCGTTATAGCAGCAGAAACACGAGCGTCAACCCCTCATACCTATCGACGCAGCTCAAATGCCCTCCGCGCCCAACGGCAACCAGCGGAGCGGATGAGTGCATTGCGAGTTTTGTTGGATCAACCAAACACTGGAGGTCGTCATGCACAACTGCACCGACACACAAGCAGTTTGCCGAGGTTGCGGACTGAAGCTGCGCGGCTCGCCATCGTGGAAAGGCGGCCTCGCCTATCACCCTGAGCCGAAAGGTGAAGTCCACCAATGCCACTACGGTGGCTGGGTCTGCTCGCGCCGCTGCGACATCCGCGCCTGTGTCGAGCTGGAAGGAACCATGCCTGGCTGCGGTGGCGTGAACAGTTACAAGCGGCTGTCCATTTACGCCAAAGAGAGTATTGAGCGCCATTGGCCGGAGGCAGCATGAACGCAGCACTGAATATCTGTCAGACCATGCACGACGCTAAGTTGCCTCCACCGGTGAGTGAGACGCGGGAAGAGGTAGCGCGGGCTGAGTGGCTGTACAACGCCGCCGAGGACCTGCTCCGGGGCGTGGACGTAGAGTTCCAGCGCCGGATGCGCCAGCCCCAAGGCGTCACCGTGGCCGAGCTGGCTCTGGCAGTTGATGAGCACGTGAACGCCCGGCTGGCAGATGGTGAGGTTCACTCCCCCGCCCTGGGATGGCTGATGCTCTCACTAGGCCGGCCGGACAAGAACGCCATCGCCGAATTGCTCGGGCCCAGCGACCACCCGCTCGGCAAGCTTGGCGAGATTGCTGAGGGCCTGCTTTGGCCCCTCGTCGAGCACGCCCTGATCGCCCAGGCAGAGGACGACGAGCAGTGAGCCCTCACATCTTGATCGATGAGGAGCTGGCAATCCTTGAGGATCGCGAAACACCGGTCAACTGGTCGGTGATGATCCAGAAGCAGCTCACCGAAATGATGGCTGACCAGAGAATCACCATTGACGAATTCACCCACTACTGCGGGCGCCTCAACAAGATCGTTGCCAGGCGCAAGGAGTTGTCATGAGTACTGCACCGGTTAAATCCCTGATCGACGAGCAGATCGCCGAAATCGAGCGGAGCCTGACCATCCTCGGCGCCGGACTGCCGCGAGAGCTGCCCGTCGCCTCTCTTCCACCGAAGCTGGCCGCAGCCATCAAGGGCGGTCGGATTGCCGTGCGGGTTCGCCAATGAAAGCTCTGTCCTGGATCCTCGCCACTGCCCTCCTCATGACCATGCTGGCCTACACCGTTGTGAGTGACCGGCCAGGGAGTTGCCAGCTCCCTCAGCTATCGCAGGTGCTGCGATGAGCGGCGAAGGCGCAAATAAACGCCAGCAGGCCCTAGCCAAGCGCTGCGCCAAGCTGCGACGTCAGGGGCTCAGTCTCGGCGGCATCGCCAGCATCACCGGCATTGACCGGGACAAAGTCGCAGCACGCATAACGCTGGGCGAAAGGCTGCTCAGCCTGGAGACATCGCGATGACCAAAATCCAACGCCTGCGCAGGATCTACACCTGGCGCGGATCGGCAATCGTCCTTCTGCTCTGCACTGCTTGGATGCTCACAAGCGCCTACGCCGGTCGCATCACCTCCTAACTCACACCTTCAAGCGCTGCGCACGTCGCGGCAAGGATTCGCTCGTGTCCGCAAACACCGAACTGGCCGTTGTGCCGCCAGCAGAAACCGCCCTGACCGTCTACAGCACCCCAAACGGCCTGGAGCCCTGGCTCCAGCAGATCCGCAACAAGATCGACGGCTTCACACCGGACATCAGCACCCGCAAGGGGCGTGAGGCAATCGCATCAATGGCCTATGCCGTGGCCCGTTCCAAGACAGCCCTGGATGACGTCGGTAAGAAGCTCGTCGCCGACCTGAAGGAAGTGCCTAAGAAGATCGACGCCGAGCGCAAGCGCGTCCGGGACACCCTGGAAGCTTGGCAGGAAGAGGTTCGCCGGCCGCTGAACGATTGGCAGGCCGCCGAGGACGCCCGTGTCGATAAGCATACCGAGCGCCTGAACTGGCTGAAGTCTCTTGCGGACGATCTGGGCGAGCTGGCGTCGCTGCATATCAAAGGCTTGATCGCCGAAGCCGAAGGCATGCAGCTAGGTGCCCATTGGGAGGAATTCGAAGCCGAGGCGGCAAATGCCAAGGACAAGATTCTGACCATACTACGGGCTGCCCTGGAGAAGCGCGAAACGCTTGAGGCCGAGCAAGCCGAGCTGACCCGCTTGCGCGCCGAGAACGAAGCCCGTGAGAAAAAGGACCGTGAGGAACGCATCGCCCGGGAGGCCGCCGAGCGCGCCACCCGCGAAGCGGAAGAGAAAGCCAGGCGGGAGCGCGAAGCAGAAGAGCAGCGCGCCCGTAACGAAAAGGCCGCGGCCGAGAAACGCGAGAACGACCTGAAGCTGGCCGCCGCCGAAGCCGAGCGCAAAGCCGAGCAGGCCAAGCGGGAGAAGATCGAGGCGGACCAGAAGGCGGAGCGCGACCGCCTACAAGCGATTGAAGATCAGAAGCAAGCCGTCGAGAAAGCACGCCTTGAGGAAATTGCCCGCCAAAAAGCTGCAGCGGACGAAATCTTGCGTCAAGAGCGACTGCGTGAGGCTGACAAGGCACACAAAGCCAAGATCAACCGTGCCGCCCTGGAGGCATTCATCGCTGGCGGCATGACCGAGGAATGCGCGAAGCAGGCAATCACCCTGATCGCCCAGCGCAAGATCCCGGCCATTTCAATCCAATACTGATACTGAGGCATCGAGCATGAGCACCGACATCATCATGCCGGAGCAGCGCCGCCAAGTGGTGACGCCGATCTCCAGCGACAACAGCATCATGGCCGTGATCAGCCGCGCCGCTGCCGATCCATCGTGCGACATCGAAAAAATGGAAAGGCTGCTGGCGATGCACGAGCGCATGCAGGCCAAGACAGCCGAACAAGCCTTCAATGCGGCGATGGCCGAAATGCAGTGCGAGATACCCACGGTGTTCGAGGCCGCGGTGAATCTCCACACCGGCAACGCCTACGCCACTCTCGACGACATCACCCGGACCTTGAAGCCAATCATGCAACGGCACGGGTTCGCCATCACCTTTAAAGTCGAGAATGCCGAAAAAGCCATCAAGGTGACCGGCATATTGATGCACAGGGACGGCCACCGAGAAGAGACAACCATGACTCTCCCGGCAGACATCGGCAAAGGCCGCAACGAAGTCCAGGCGGTCGGCTCATCCACCACCTACGGCAAGCGCTACGTCATGTGCGCGTTGCTGAACATCACCACCGGCGAAAGCCGAGACGATGACGGGCAGTCATCCGATGGCTCGGATACTGATGACATGCGTGCGCAGGTTGTCGCAGACATCCTCGAGCGTGTAGCGCAGACCGCGACGCCGGAAGAACTCAAGGACGTCTGGCAGGCAAGCCTGAAGGTGTTGCAAGCATCGGGTGATACCAATGGGTATTCCACAGTGAAGACCGCCGTCACCGTCCATAAAGCCAAGCTGGAGGCGCCTCAATGATCGTCGTCAACTGTGCACAGGGTTCCCCTGAGTGGCTCCAGGCCCGCGCCGGAGTCATAACCGCCAGCATGTTCAGCACGGCCCGTTCCAAGGTGAATGGGCTCACCGCACAGCAACGTACCTACGTCGACGCCATTCTTGCCGGCCACAGCGAGGCCCGCGCCCGCGATCTGGCCGGCTACAAGGCTGGACCGAAAGCCGAGGTCGTTCAGCGTGCCCTTGACGGCGAGAAAGTCGGTGAGCCATCAAGCGCCGCTTTGACCTACGCCTTCGAGTTAGCAGTCGAGCGGATTGGCGGTGCGCCGCTGGATGGAGGCTTTGAAACCTGGCAAATGCGCAGAGGCCATGAGCTGGAGCCTGAGGCGCGCATGGAGCACGAGATCCAGACCGGATTGATCGTCACCCAAGTGGGCCTGGTAAAAACGGATGACGGCGTATTCGGCGCCAGTGCGGACGGCTTCATCGGTGAGGATGGCGGGTCCGAGTACAAATGCTTTCTGGCGCCCGACAAGCTCCGTGCCTTTCACATCGACAACGATGCCAGTGACGTCATTGACCAGGTGCAGGGATGCATGTGGATCGCTGAGCGTAAATGGTGGCACCTGGGGATGTACTGCCCTCTATTGAGGCCGGTAGGCCGCCAGCTCTGGTGGAAAGAGTTTCAGCGGGACGACGACTACATCGAAAAGCTCGAAGAAGACCTCTGGGAGTTCAAGCTTCTGGTGGATGGGTACGAGCAGAAGTTGAGGAGCAAAGCAGCATGATCAGCAACCACCTCAGCCTGGTCGAACACAATCGGCCCCAGGCGGACGCGATCTCAGATCGAATCGCCCAGTACCTGGCGGCCGGCGGCCAAATCGACAAGCTGCCAAGCCCTCCGCACAACCCGATCCCGCCGCCCCGCTCAACTCGGATAGACCCTGAAACGGTCCTCAAGCGCAAACCGCTCAAGCTCACCCTGGCCGAGCGCCGAGCGGTGCGCAAAATGGTGGATTCGCTATGAGCAAGCGCAAGCCATGCAATCGGCGCGTCCAGATCGAACGAAGCATGCGAGCCCTGGTTAACACCCACCACGCCGCGGTCATCAACATCGACCCAAGCGGCGTCCAGGTGATGATCAACTGGAAAAACGGGAAGCAGATTCTTTCAAGAAAGGTTTCCGACGCGCTGTGCGATATAGCCCACCGATGGACGATTTACATCGCCGGCATCTGCATTCGGCAGGATGGCGCCCAGTACATCAAATCCATCGACATCACACCGGACGGCGTCCACATGGTGGAAAGGCTTTCGGATGTACTCGAACACTTCTACGACGAGGTGAAAGCCGACTGCAATGCAAACCACTTGGTTGGCATGGGCTGGCTGGCCGTGCCTGGCAACACCCGAGTCACGGAGGCGCAACTGTCCTCCTTGCTGGCCTCGGTCGGCGCCTGGAACCAGGTGAAGGTAGCAGCGTGAGACGTTTCCGCTCCCAACAACGCAAACGACAGACCTGGCTGGCGCTGCCGGCCAGTGGAATTGAGGAGGTAGGCCATGGCCAAGAGCAACGCGCAATTGCAGAAGGACAAGCGCGCCAAGGAGAAGGCGTTGCTCGAGCGGATCGGCGCCGAGAAGCGTTCGCTGATTGTTTCGAAAGCACTCGATGATGCGCTGCAGATCCTCGGCGAGCGCCACGGCTTCGAGGAATGGCAGGAGACAGTGTCGACGATGATCCTAAATCTGGCCGCAGCGCCAGCCGCAGAGTCTGAGCGCTTCGCCAGCATGTCACGACCGGAAATAGCGATTACCGAAAGGCAGTCGCGACAGCTTGATAGATTCGCCGAAACCGGTATTGATTATGATCGAGCGGTCAGCACTTCCGATTAACAAAATCTGACAACTCATGGTTCTCAATAACCCATCGCGCTACATCTCCAAAATCACCAGGATCATCTTTAAATATATGAGCGGTACGAGGGGTTATTAGGGGGCTGCTTATGAGGGGACCAGGAAATTTGATCACATCGTATCGAAAAGCGTAATCCCAGTTCGCCACTGCCGCCAAACTTAAAGAAATGTTTGTGTTCTCCACCCGACTCCAAATATCTTTTTGATTTTGGAGGTTCATACGCTCCCCCATATAAATAGATTTAATGCATTCAATCGGTATATCCATAGTCAAAATTGGAAAATTGTTCAGCATTTTTTCAGCCTTAGTAAGATCCACCGCAGACCTTACGATCCTAACTTCTTTTTCATAAGACCAAACGTTCGATTTCACGCAGAGATCAGCGATGGGAACAGGCTGCTCATAAAAGTCAGAGATATTAAATGCAGGCCGGCGCTTTTGGTACTTAACCGCGTGTAGCCCGCTAAAAAATTCGTGATGCTCATCAAACTCTATGACCGCGCCTGAATATTCTGAAGCGTAATGGCCCCACATCAGAAGGCTTTCACGGTTACGACTTAAGCAAAGAATACCGAGCTTTTCATTAAATTCGCCCATCAATTGTCTAGATTGGATATCACTGCAATATTTATCATCTACGGCGATATGACTACGATCTAGCCCTTTTCTTCTTGGACTGAGAACGCAGTAAGAAAAAGTCCTCACGTGCTGTTCGATATCTTTTGTAATTATTAGCTGAGGAAGCAACTCAAAAGGATCGTTAAAAGCGCCGGGCTGTGTAAATCTAATGCTCCCATCCAGTATTCTTTTTGCGGTATCGGCAGTGACATATTTATACAAGCCCATCGAGACTCCTTGATCCGGCTCCATGCCGGTCACCCGTAATATCCCAACCCAAACCAAATTGCCACCACCGGTCACGGAGGGCTTTTATTCAAATTTGATCTTCATGCTGGGCTCGGTTTCCATAGTTGGACGCCGCAACTCCGGATCGTTGGAGTCAAGACAACGGAACTGCACCTCGGCACTCGCATGACGGCCGTACCCTTTGTCTATGGATGAATCTTTGAGCGGCATCAGCTGCTCACCCTTACTCTCGCAGAAACGATTCGCCTCTTGATATAGCTCCGCCTTTACCGCCCCGCCACTGAAGGTAGTAAAGCTACCTTCCCTCGCGATCATGTAGGTGTCGCGCCCCATGGGCACGACACCAAGGCCTGAACAACCCGTGATCAGTAAGGCAATCGTTGGAACCAGCAAATGCCGCATCGGCAGCGCTCCTTGCGAATTGATGATACAGAGCCATCACTTTGCCACACAGCAAACCCTATCACCACTGCCACCACCGGTCACGGAGGGCGGCGCCTACCTGAGGTAATCGCAATGCCTGTTCTTCACAGCGTGATTCACAAGATCGATAAAAAGCCCGACGGTAACCCCGCCGTCCTGCACTTCGCCAGCAACGAGCAGGTCGACAGCCCGGCACGGGACGATCTGATCCAGCAGCTCAACGAAACCTACAACGCTGCTGCGGGCAAGGGCTGGGGATTCTTCCAAGCCGAATCGGGCGCCTTCCCGCTCAGTGGGTGGCTGGGCACGTACCTGGCCGGTGGGAGCGACTTCCTCTCGTTCAGCATCATTGCCGTCGAGCACCTGACCAAGTTGATGGAAGAGTCGAACCTCACCACCGGCGGGCACGCCCTCTTCTGCCACTACCAGCAAGGCATGACCGAGTACTTGGCCATCGCCTTGGTGCAGGAAACCGAAGCGGTGACCATGACCGAAGAGCTGCGCCTTATGACCATGAAGCACCTGGACCTGGATCATATCCGCCTGGCCACACGCATCAACATCAGCGAATGGCAGAACAACCGGCAGTCGAAGCAGTACATCTCCTACCTGAAGGGCAAGCAGGGCCGCCGGCTGACTGATTACTTCCGCGACTTCATCGGTTGCCAGGAAGGAATCGACGGCCCTGGCGAAACGCGGACCTTACTCAAGGCGTTCAGCGACTTCGTTGAAAGCGAGGATCTGCCAGAAGAATCCGCCCGCGAAAAGACCCAGACACTGGTCAGCTACGCGATGGCCCAGGCCAAGCTTGGCGAACCGATTACTCTGGCTGAGCTGTCGGAAGTGATCGATGAGGGCCAACCCAAGGCATTCGCCGACTTCATCAAGGCTTCCGATTACGGGCTTTCCGACACGCTGCCGGCTGACAAGAAGACCCTCAACAAATTCCGGCGCTTCACAGGCCGGGCAGAAGGCCTATCGATTAGTTTTGAGCAGCACCTTCTCGGTTCGAAAATCGAGTTCGATGCGGCCGGGGGAACGCTGACCCTGCGCGGCCTCCCAACCCAGCTCACCGAACAACTCAGGCGTGCCACCGCCTGATCACTCCCAATGCCCCGCGCCCTGCTTCCTCGTACCAGGGAGGCAGGACCTTAACCTCCGCGCAGAAAAAATTCAGTCCAATCGTTATCTAAGCCTATTGAATCTGAAGCAAATTTCTCGACCTCATTTTCTGCCTGTCGCATAGATTTCCAATGGAATCCCTGAATGTACTCCGCCTTGCATTCATAGCGCCCCACAGGAAACAAGCACTGTACTATCGCTCCTACAGGACAGTCATCTTCATTCGCGTTCCATATGTAATATCTGAAAACTTTTACCCCGTTTATGCTGTAAGGTTCCAGCATAGGTCTATGTAACTCGTATGGCTCGCCGCGTTTTTGAGCGTCAACTTTTCCGTCCACGGTTACACCATTTATGTGAGGTAGGCTCGCACGAGCAATCGCGAGCAAGTCTCGCTTTGCTCTGAGTGCAACTAACATGTCAGGCTGGGCGTAGCCTCTTCCAGCCCATAATGGGAGCTCTCCTGCCACACGTTGCCCAAATTCAACTGCGTCTCGAAGGTAGCCAAGCGTCCTCGCACTTTCCGGTGGTAGCTCAGCAATTGGAATTTTATTCACCGCATCGAACAAGCCCGACCAATCTTGGTCACGCTTATAATAAAGATAATCTCGCATCATTCTGGGAGCGTTCTCTAACTTCAAAAATGAGTTTGAAAGTAGCCAAAGCTTTTCGAGAGCCTCGTCTGACAAGACACGCATAACCCCAAGCAAGTTTTTTTGCTTAACAATTGTAGCAACTTTTGCATGCCACATCGGAATATAGGCCGCTGTGATAATTGCAATACCTGCGCCGACTGCCTGTGCCCACCCTGAGGCTTCATTAGGCAGCCATCCATTCCTACTAAAAAATCCAATAGATCCTACGATTACCCAAAACGCAGCGCCACCAACAACCAACCACCATAGGGCCCAAAGCGACGATTCAAGAAACTTTTCCAATTTCATTACATGCTCCCTTCAGAAACGGTACTCCCCCCGCTTAGTTAATCACCAAATTGGCCTCCAGCGAATGCAGGGGGCGAGGACTTCTCATGCCCGCTCACCAGAAGAGACACCCCTTCGATTTCAAAACCCAGTATGGACTCGGCTTTAACCCCCAGGATGATGAGATCGTCGTCGACTTCTTCTGTGGTGGTGGCGGCGCCGGTACCGGCCTGGAGATGGGCCTGGGCCGTGCGGTGGCCGTGGCGAAGAACCACAGCCCCACCGCTATCAGCATGCACACCGTCAACCATCCGGCCGCCCGGCACTTCACCACCGATGTCTTCGAGGGTGATCCGGATACGGAATGCGGCGGCCGGCCGGTTGGCTGGTTCCATATGTCGCCGGACTGCACGCACTTTACGCAGGCCTCCGCCGGCCAGCCACGCAAGCGCGAGATTCGCAGCCTTTCATGGATTGGACTGAAGTGGAGCGGAAAGAAGAAGCCCCGGGTACTCAGCCTGGAAAATGTTAAGCAGATTCTTCAGTGGGGACCTCTCATTGCCAAGCGCTGCAGAACAACGGGCCGAGTTGTGAAGCTCGATGGCACGGTTGCTGAATTTGGCGAACGCGTGCCCGTCGAGCAGCAGTACTTGGTGCCAGACCCCAAGCGACGTGGCCGGACCTGGCGCCGTTTCGTCGCCCTGCTGGAAGGCATGGGCTATGTCGTCGAGTGGAAGGTGATCAAAGCCTGTGACTTCGGCGCACCCACCAGCCGGGAACGCCTGTTCATGATAGCCCGCTGCGATGGCCAGCCGATCGTGTGGCCGGAGCCCACCCATGCGAAGAACCCGGTCAAGGGTCAGCAGAAGTGGAAGACAGCCGCCGACTGCATCGACTTCAGCGATCTCGGCAAAAGCATCTTCGGTCGCAAGAAGGACCTGGCCCCGGCCACCCTGCGCCGAGTTGCCAAGGGCATGAAGAAGTTCGTCATCGACAACCCGGCGCCGTTCATTGTGCCGATCGCGAATTGGTCCGGTGAGACGGTGCAATCGGCCGACGAGCCCCTGCGCACAGTCACCAGTTGGCCACGCGGCGGATCGTTCGCCATGGCAAGCTCGGTGATCGCGCCGGCTACACACCAGGGCAGCGTCCGGGTGAACGATCCGATGGAGCCGCTTCCCACTGTGACCTGCGCCAACCGCGGTGAGCTGACGCTGATCAGTCCGCTGATGGTTGGGGCTGGTGGCCCGGAGTACTCAGGCAAGCCGGTGGGCATTGATCAGCCGGTGGGCGCGCTGATGACACAGAACCACCGGGCGGTTGCCACCGCCTTCATGGCTCAGATGAATGGGGGCTTCAACACCACCGACGCCAAGGGCATGGATGAACCGCTGACGACGGTGACCAACACCGGCAGCCAGCAGCAACTGGTGTCCGCCAACCTGGTGCACTTGCGTGGCAACTGCGATGCACGCGACGTCAGCGACCCGCTACACACAGTGAGCGCCGGCGGCCAGCACCACGGGTTGGTGAGCGCATTCATGGAACGTGCATTCGGCGCCAGCGTAGGCCAAGGCCTGGAAGAGCCCGCCCCCACCATCACCGCCGGCGGTGGCGGGAAAAGCTCCCTGGTGTCGCTGACTCTCTCGCCAGAGCACGAAGCCAGTGCCCTGCGAGTCGCGGCTTTCCTGATCAGCTACTACGGCACCGAAAACATCAGCGCCTGCGATGCACCGGCGCCGACGATCACCACCAAGGATCGCCTGGCCATGGTCACCGTGATGGTGAAGGGCACGCCTTACGTGATCGTCGACATCTGCCTGCGGATGCTGAAGCCGTCCGAGCTGTACAAGGCTCAGGGCTTCCCGGCCGATTACATCATCAGCCACGGCGCCGACGGCAAGCCTTTCACCAAGACCCAGCAGGTGCACATGTGCGGCAACAGCGTCAGCCCACCGCCGATGGCAGCCCTCGCCCGCGCCAATGACCCGTGGCGCGTTGCCGATCTCCAAGCCGAAGCAGCGTAACTCCCCTACTCCACCGCCCGGGCATGGCCCGGCATAGGAAGCAAATGCCCACTGCAATCAATTTGTTCGCCGGCCTCGGCGAATTTTGCAACGGCACTAGATCACTTGTCCGCCGGTAGGCTAAGGTCTTTTTTCGCTTGCCCCCATGCTTTTTCAATTTGCTCCACTATTAAATTTTCAAGGCGGCTTAGCTCATCCCTGAGACCTGACGAGGAAAACTCACCCTCCTCGAATGAATTAATATCAACCAATATCCCAGATGAAAGGCTATTAATTTCTTTTGCCAAATCACTTTTAGTGCCGACATAAAGCTTTATTTTAATTTGGAGAAAGAGCGCATCTCGCTTCTTAGACATCATCATTGCAACATCTTCTGAAGAGAACTCTTCTTGATCGAGCAGATTTATAACTATAGCTACACACTGGAGAAACTCAGCCGAAGCGACTCGAAGCTGCTCCATCCATACGTTCCGGAGCGACGCTGCGTTCGCTCGTATTTGATTCTTCTGAACTCTATATGTAAAAAAACCGATAACCAAACTTGACAGAATAGATGCAATACCAATGAGCATAACACCCGGATCTGGCTCGCTGACTATTTCAATTTTCGGCGGAATCTCCAGTCCATTTAAAGTTACTGCCTTGCTTACTTCATGTTGGATAACTCCTGCATATTCACTTCCTTCAGCATCAAGTTCAAACCAACTCATAAGTGCCCCCCAAAAATGGCCAAATTTACTCCATAGGCTTCCCCATGCCCACAGAAAACAAAGCGACCGAACCACCACCCTACCCCGACCGCCTCTGTCATATCTATTACACGGCACACCCACATCGTTGCGGGTGCTTGAGTGGCGACGATGAAGCGCAGCGGCGTTTTGACGAACGCCAACGCGATACCAAGCTTGCAACAGCCGAGGGTGAGGTTCCGCGACTCATCGCCGAGCGTGAAGCCCTGCAACAGCGCCTGACCGCGGCAGACCAGCGCATCGACGAGCTGGAACAGGCCTTGAAGTTTTACGCTGAGCGCGAGCACTACCACTTCGAAAGCGGGAACTGGGACACCGTGAGCGGCGAGCCGCTGAATATTCTTTGGTGCGGTGACGAGCCCGATTTCATCGAAGATGGTTCCGTTGCGCGCGCCGCCCTATTCGCCAGCGCAGAGCCCGCCATGGAAAGTAAGCCTCCAGCCTACAAGCCGGGCCTCTACGCGGTGCGCCACATCGACAACTGGGATGGCGAGCGCGACGTGGTACTGACATTCGCTCTGCTGGACGCTGACGGTAAATGGACTGACAAGGAAACCGGTAAACCCCTGATGACTTACAAAGGGGACAAGGTTCTCAGGGCTTGGCCGCTGGACTGCTCCGACGCGCCTGACACCCAGATTATCGGCGTGCCACACAACTGGCTCGAAGACTGGGCGCTTGAACTTGTTGAGGCCGCGCAAGATGGCGGGCAGATGTCCAACCAAGTCGAACACCTTCTCGAAATTCACGCCAAGCCCTAACCCCTTCCCCTATCAAGCCTGCCCATGCGGCGGGATGGAACAGGTATTGCCCAATGGAAAAGCAAGCCAAACAACGATGGTCACTGAATGGCGAGAGCGGATCATGGGATTACACCGCCCTGACCGATCTGATCCGCGATAACTATGGAAGCGCTGAGGACGGTACAAGCTTTGGCCCTGGACTCGGCAACGGGCTGGCCGTAGGCGACAAAATCTACCGAGCCACGGAATGCAAGGACGATCCGGCGGGCTTCCTGCCTGATGCGAACCAGATCACTGAAATCATGTGGGATAACGCTGCATCCAGCGATGCGGGCGAATGGGTAGAAGACTATCCCCTCCTGAGGGGGGAGGCATCAAGAGATCTTGAGACCGCGCTCGAGCCGCTGAAAGCCTGGGCACGCAAATTTTGCCAGCCGGACTTTTTCACAGTTAAGGACGTCGCTCAGTACACAGTCACTGCTGAAGATGTGAGGAATGTCAGCAGGCAGGTGACCCCATGACCCTCCGCCAGCGAATCACTACCTATATGAGCGGCGCAATCGACCCCCGGAATGATTGGTTCTGCACCTGGTGGTTCAAGTTTCACGTTTCGGGCGCCCGCGACACTCCTGAGATCCGCCGCGAACTGGAAAGGATGGAGCGTGACGGCCTGGTCGAGTCTGATCGAAGCCAGCGCAACAACACCAAATGGCGGCTCATCAAGCACAAGGCTGAGGGAGTGAGCCCATGATCCCCAAAGCCCTGGCCCTCAGCGCAATCCTGTGGGGCCTTCTCATCCTCTCTGCTGCATTGGGGATGTCATGAGCATTATGACCAAAGGGGTTATCGGTCAGCCCTACACGCTGGCTATGCACAGCGATTTGACCCGTCGTCAGTTCTACAGCCACGCTCAGGCGCTGCTGGCCGAACGCGACCAACTTAAGGGTTTGGTGCCTGGGTATCCGCCGCGCCCGCCGGACGGAGAAGGTCTACCACGCTACGGGCTGCGTTGGAATGGTCCCCAGCAGCCGCTGGCTGTCCCGATGAATGACGGCTACTGGACGCCATGGCACTTGGCTCATCAGCTCAAGGCCGAGAACGAGGTGCTGCGCAAGGCCATCCAGTCCATCGCCGCCCAGGTCGACGGAAATATCCGCCCAACGTTGCGCGACGGAGTCAGCGGACAGGGCCACGTTCAGGACATCTATCGATACTGCGACACCATCGAGGCGATCATCACGGGCGCGATAACCCAGGAGAGCAAGCCATGATCCTCCCCCTGCTCTACATGGCCTGGCTTGTATATAGGGGGCCGAGGCCATGAACACGGTGGATTGAAATAGTCGGGAAACCGACAGTTGCAAGCATTGACCATTGAGCCTCGACCACCAACGAGGAACACCTCATGAGTAAGTTTGCTGAATCGATAGTCGCCGCTGCCCATATCACAACCCGTCGGTCAAGAAATCAATTTTTCCGTGATTGCGACCGTTGGACCAACCGCCTTTTCAAAAAGGCTCTGATAACTCTACGCCAACGCCAAGAACAGCGACAGCAGATTGCTGAGGCATATCTAGCCACTGTGATGTAACCCATCCCTTCAACTGAAGCCTGCCGGTAAACGGCGGGCGGAGCTATGCCATGAACAAAGAAGACCTTGCCGACCGCATTAGCGGAATCGCCTACCCCTGCCGCATCCACAAGGATCTGATCCAGATCGCAAAGGACTCAGGATTGGTGATTGTCTACGGCGCCAGCGACGACCTGATGGAGTTCGAAGGCACAGCCCCGGAAGAGATCGGCTGCTACGACGGAGGAACCGCTCTGGTGGATGCCCTGGGCGTGCTACCCGACCGGGACAGCATCGATGATGACGACGAGCTGGAACAGTATTTCCAGCGGAAGGCCAAGGCCAGGCCAATCGAGGCGCTGTGGTGTAAAGAGCCGGGCTACTCCTGGACGTACAAGACCGATATCCCCCACGCCACATTCGAAGTGCTGGACGACGTCGACAAATATTGCCGGGGCATCGTCTTCTCGCTGGCCGACCTGGCCTGATCCATCAACACCTTCTGCCGCCACGCGCGGCATGGAGCATCGCATGAGCATCCAGTTTCTGTCCCATGAGGAGGTTTGCGAGCTCACCGGCGCGCGGACCAAGGCTGGCCAGATCCTCAACCTGAAAAAAAATGGCATCAGACATACGATCAAGGTCAGCGGCTGGCCCAGCGTAACGGCCCAGGCCGTGACTGCGGTAGGTATGTTCGAATCAGAAAAACCCGTATGGACGCCACGTAAGGCCAGTTGACATGGGAAGACGACCAAGCAAGCCAGGATCGATAGCGCGACTGCGCGAACGGAAAAAGGCCAGCGGCCGGGTTTACTACTATTACGACACCGGCGGCAAAGGCCGTCGGGAAATCCCGCTGGGCAGCGACTACGGGCTTGCGATTATGGAATACGCAAAGCTCGAACGCGATCGCACCGCTACAGACCTGGTATCGAAGGTCATCACGTTCCGGTATGTCGCTGAAAAATATATGGTGGATGTTGTCCCGACAAAGAGCACGGCGACCCAGGCTGATAACAAGCGTGAGCTGAAAAACCTGATCGCCTTCTTCGATGATCCACCGGCGCCGCTCGAAACAATAGAACCGCTGCACGTTCGACAGTACCTGACCTGGCGAAAATCCGCCCCGGTCCGGGCCAACCGTGAAAAAGCGCTGCTGAGCGCGATCTGGAACTACGCCAGGGACAAGGGCTATACGGCGCTGGCGAACCCCTGCGCAGGTATCAAGGGCAACAAGGAGACGGGAAGAGACACCTACGTCGAAGACGAGCTGTTCAAGCGGGTGCATGACAAGGCTGACGTAGGTCTGCAAGACGCAATGGACTTGGCCTACCTGACCGGCCAGCGCGTGACTGATACCCGATTAATGGACGAGCGGGATGTCCGCAACGGGCAGATCTGGGTAACCCAAGGGAAAACCAAAGCGAAGCGGCGCATTGAAATCAGCGGTGAACTGGAGGTATTGATTGGTCGAATCATGGCCAGAAAGGCTGGTCACAAGGTCCGCTCGACGCGGCTGATCGTTGCTGAGGATGGCTCACCGATGACGGCGGCAATGTTGCGGAGGAGATTTGATATCGCCCGGGAAGCGGCTGGGGTTTCCAAGCCTGAGTTCCAGATGCGAGATTTGCGCGCCAAGGCAGGCACGGACAAGGCGGAATCCAGCGGAGACATTATGCAGGCCAAGGATCAACTTGGGCATACGACCGTTGTCATGACAGAGCAATACATCCGCAATCGGAAAGGCAAAAAGGTATCACCAACGAAGTGAATTGCGGACCGGCATCAAAATAGCGGACCGGAAAAAATCAAGGGTTTGCATTAGCTTTCGCTTGCAAACCCTTGAATTTAAATGGTGCCCGAAGCCGGAATCGAACCGGCACGCCCTTACGAGCGGGGGATTTTAAGTCCCATGCGTCTACCAGTTTCGCCATTCGGGCGGTAGCGCGGTCAAGCCTCGTGAAGCGGCGGATCAGAGGAACCGACAGCATCGAGGCCGGTGCAGCAGAGGGACGAAATATATACATCCCGCCCCGACGAAGCAAGGTTGCCCAGGTCCTTTTCAAGACAAAAGCCTCATTACCCCATAAAGAAAAAAGCTCTGTAAATCATAGATCTACAGAGCTTTTTTATAGTGGAGGCCGAAGTCGGAATCGAACCGGCGTAGGTGGATTTGCAATCCACTGCATAACCATTTTGCTATTCGGCCTCAAAACGCCTGATGCAATCAAACCGCATCAACCGTGTACTTACCTGGTCGGAAGAAAACCGCTTGCTCAGCGCTATCTCCTTGAAAACATTGAAGTTTTTTACACCTCAACGCATTCGATGGGCGCAATTATGTACTCATTTGCCAAAGCTGACAACCCCTTGATTTCAAAAAAAAATCGTCCGGCTGGCGGCCTTTCTCTTCTCGATCCCGCAGCCATACATCCGGCAGGGAACCTCCTCATCGGAAACCCGAAACGTCGATGGAACAACCACAGGCGCGGCGGCTCATTCCTTATGTCGCCTTCGATTGATAAGGAAAACCATCATGACTGAACGTCCACCACTGGTCGCGAGCCGGGCTGCGGTGCCGAGTCCGTCGCGTCCCAATCTGGGTACACCGGAGCGTGCGGTATCGCTGCTGGCCGGCACCCTGCTGATTGCCAACGGGTTGCGCCAGGGCGGACTCAGGGGTTGGCCGCAAGTCCTGCTGGGGGCTTGTGCGACCTGGCGCGCTTACTCCGGCTCGTGCAGGGTCAAGCAAGCACTGACCCACAGCCCGTTCGAGCGGGCTTTCGAGCAGGATCGGGGTTGGGATTCAAGCAAAGTGATCTCCCGCAGCATCACGATCGGCAAACCCCGGGAGGAAGTCTTCGCGTTTTGCCGCAACCCGGCCAACCTGGGGGCCCTGGTGCCCTGGGTGGATACCATCGAGCAGACCGGCGAGCGTACCTACCGTTGGGTAGCCCATGGACCGAGGGACAAGACCTTGCACTGTGATCTCGAACAGAGTGAACCCAAGGAAGGCCGCAAGTTGCACTGGCTGGCCGCACCGGGCACCCGGTTCAAGCACGATATCCAGATGCATTTCAGCGATGCACCGACGGGCCGAGGCACGCAGATCAAGATCATCGTCGCCTGCCAGCCCTCTTTCGGGGCTGCCGGCTATGCCTTGGCCGCGGCCATTTCCAAGTTCTCGGACAAAGCCTTGCTGTACCTGCTGCGTAGCATCAAGCAACAACTGGAAACCGGCGAAGTGATTACCAACAGGATCCGGCCCCATGGCGAGAAGGATCTCCTGTTCATCCACCCGCCAAGTTCCGCCACCTCTGCATCGACCGATCCGTCATCCACGCCTCTCAATGGAGGAACTGCCTGATGCGCGCACTGACCTGGCAAGGCCCCAACAAGCTGCAAGTCGAAACCGTCGATGATCCGTCCATTCTCAGTCCCCGGGACGCCATCGTGCGGGTAACGTTGTCGTCAGTATGCGGTTCGGACCTGCACCTGCTGGGCGGCTACGTGCCAACCATGCAAGCTGGCGACATCATCGGCCATGAGTTCATGGGCGAGGTGGTGGAAACCGGTTCGGCCATTACACAACTCAAGAAAGGCGACCGGGTCGTTACCGTGTCGATCCTCGGTTGCGGTGCATGCGAGCACTGCCAGCGCGCGGATTTTTCCTGCTGCGACAACTCCAATCCCAATCCCAGTGCCACGGACATCGCCTACGGTCAGCCGGCGTGCGGCATCATCGGCTACAGCCACGCCTTTGGCGGTTTTGCCGGCAGTCATGCCACTTACATCCGCGTGCCCTTCGCCGATGTCAACCTGTTCACCATCCCCGAAGGCGTCAGCGATGAACAGGCGGTATTCGTCTCTGACGCGGTGCCTACCGGTTTTTTTGCGGCCGACAACGCCAATATCCAACCCGGTGACACCGTAGCTGTCTGGGGTTGCGGCGGCGTCGGCTTGATGGCGATTTCCAGCGCCTACCTGCTGGGGGCCGAGCGGGTGATCGCCATCGACCGCTTCCCCGACCGCTTGCGCCTGGCCGAGGAAAAGGCCGGTGCGATTGCCCTCAACTACGAAACCACCGACGTGCATGCCGCCCTGCTGGAGCTGACCGGCGGCCGCGGTCCGGATCGCTGCATCGACTGCGTGGGCATGGAAGCCCACGGCACCGAGGTCGATTATTACTACGACAAGACCAAGCAGATGATGCGCCTGCACACCGAGCGCGGGACGGTGCTGCGCCAGTCGATCCGAGCCTGTCGCAAGGGCGGCACGGTATCGGTGGTCGGGGTGTATGGCGGCCTGCTGGACAAGTTTCCGATGGGCGCCATCGTCAATAAGTCCCTGACCCTGCGCTCAGGGCAACAACCGGGACAGCGCTATGTGACGCGACTGTTCGACTACATCCGGAACGGCCAGCTAGACCCGTCCTACCTGCTGACTCATCCCATGGGGCTGGAACAGTCGGTCGAGGGTTATGCGATGTTCAAGGATAAACGCGAAAACTGTTTACGCGCAGTGTTTCGGCCAGAGTGATCAAGCTATGACGAGGGGGCAGCTACACAGCCCAAGAAGAGCAAGCTCCCTCGCCAACGACTGCCCGACGCCCTCACACCAGAGTCGCAGCCCAGAGCCATTATGGGTAACATACCGGCCTTCCCCGCAGCCCTTCTGCGACCTGCCGAATAAGCCTTTCCCATGCCTTTTGAACTCAGCGTTGACCTCACCACCCTCGCCATTCTGACCGTTGTCGCGTTCCTGGCCGGTTTCATCGATGCCATCGCTGGTGGCGGTGGCTTGCTGACCACCCCGGCGCTGCTGACCGCCGGCCTGCCGCCTCACCTGGTCCTGGGAACCAACAAGCTCAGCGCGACCTTCGGCTCGGCTACGGCCAGCTTCACCTTCTACAAGCGCAAGCTGTTCGATCCGAGGCAGTGGACCCATGCGTTGGTCGGCACGCTGGTCGGTGCCTTGAGCGGTGCCATCGTCGCCCATTACCTGCCGGCCGAATGGCTGAACAAGATGCTGCCGGTGATCGTCTTCGCCTGTGGCCTGTACCTGTTGTTCGGCGGTACGCCGAAGGCGCCGCTGGACAGCGACGCGCCGATCAAGAAGACCTGGCAATCACCCCAGGGTTTTGCCCTGGGTTTCTATGACGGCGTGGCCGGCCCCGGCACGGGCGCGTTCTGGACCGTCAGCAGCCTGCTGCTCTACCCCATCGACCTGGTCAAGGCCAGCGGCGTGGCCCGCAGCATGAACTTCGTCAGCAACATCGCGGCGCTGGTGGTGTTCATGTTCTCGGGGCAAGTGGACTGGATCATCGGCCTGTGCATGGGCCTCTCGGTGATGATCGGCGCGTTCTTCGGTGCCCGCACCGCCATCAGTGGCGGAGCGAAGTTCATCCGGCCGGTGTTCATCACCGTGGTGCTGGGCCTGACCGTGCGCCTAGCCTGGCAGCACTGGTTCAACGTGGCCTAAGCGCCGCGCCACATAAAGGTCGATCAGGTAACGCGCGATGGAGCGCGAAGCCGGCAACGGTGGCAAGTCGTGGACGCTGAACCACTGGGCGTCCTCGATTTCATCCTCCTGACACACGATGTCGCCCCCGGCGTATTCGGCGTGGAAGCCCAGCATCATCGAATGCGGGAACGGCCAGCACTGGCTGCCCATGTACTGGATGTTCTTCACTTCGATGCTGACTTCCTCGCGCACTTCGCGAACCAGGCAATCCTCGGCCGACTCACCCGGTTCGGCAAACCCGGCCAGGGTGCTATAGACCCCAGTGACGAAGCGGGGCGAACGGGCCAGCAGGACTTCATCGCCGCGGGTGATCAGCACGATCATGCTCGGCGAAAGCCGCGGGTAGTGCCGCAGGTCGCAGACATCGCAATACATCGCCCGCTCCAGCGGAATCTGGCTCATGCACTTGCCACAACTGCCGCAAAACCGGTGCTCACGGGCCCAAGTGCCGATCTGCGCCGCATAGCCCAGCACTTTGAACAGGGTGTGATCGTCCTCGAGCATGAAGGCCCGCAGGCCTTTCCAGTTGCAACCGGGAATGTCCTGCGAGGCGTGCAACTCCAGCAGGTAGACCGCCTCGCCATCCAGGTGGCCGATGCCATGTTCGGCGAGGACCGGCAGGTCCTGGCGCTTGAGCCATTGGCGGGGAAACAGCGCGCCGTTGTCATCGAACAGGAAGCCCTCCGGGCTGCGGGCCACGGCCCAGCCGCCGGGAAGATCGGTGTCGAGTACTGCGGTGGTCCAGCGTGAAATCATGGTCAGTCAATCCAGAAATTCGGGTTTCTGTTTGCTCATATGGGCGGTCATGGCCACGCGCAAGTCGGCCGATTGCAACATGGCGGCGTTCCAGGTAGCGACGTATTCCAGCCCGTCGTCGATGCGGTGGTCGCGCATGTAGCTGATCATTTCCTTGGTGCCGGCGATCGCGATCGGCGACTTGGCGGCGATTTCCCGGGCAATGCCCATGACGCCGTCGAGCAGGCTGGCGGTGTCGCTGTAGACGCGATTGACCAGGCCGATACTGCGCGCTTCATCGGCACCGAATGTGCGCCCCGTATAAGCGAGTTCACGCAGCATGCCGTCCCCGATGATCCGGGGCAAGCGTTGCAATGTGCCAACATCGGCGGCCATGCCGATATCGATTTCCTTGATGGAGAACTGGGCGTCTTCGGCGGCGTAGCGCATGTCGCAGGCGCTGATCAGGTCGATGGCGCCGCCCAGGCAATAGCCCTGGACCGCCGCGAGCACCGGCTTGCGGCAGTTGTCCACGGCGTTGAACGAGGCTTGCAGCTCCAGGATCTTGCGCCGCAGCAGGCGGGCATTGCGGCCGACGTCCTTGCCCAGCTCATTGGCCACGCCGGCCAGCATCATCAGGTCGATGCCTGAGGAAAAATGCTTGCCGGCACCACTCAGGACCACGACCCGCACTTCGTCGGTATCGTCGATCCACTGGAATATCTCGACGATCTCGCTCCAGAACGCGGCGTTCATCGCATTGATCTTGTCCGGGCGATTGATCTGCACATGGGCGATGTTGTCTGCAAGTTCAACGTTGAACGCTTGGTATTGCGACATGGCAGTGATCCTTTACCGGCTGAAGAAGAGGCTTGAACTATAACAAGCGATTGCGACAGGTCGTAGGCAGTGCATCGGCCAAAAGCAGGACTTGCTGCATGATTGAAAACGATGGGCAGTCACTGGGCCATGGAACTTGAATCTGTGGGAGCAAAGCTTGCTCGCGATGGGGTCGGCAGCCTCAACATCCTGGGAGGCTGGTCCACAGCTATCGCGAGCAAGCTTTGCTCCCACAGTTGTTCTCCAGAACTATCTCCCACTGCGATCTTTGATCACTCGTCCGTCTCCACCTGCCCATCCCAGCCCCCGCCCAACGCCGCGATCAACTGCACGCTGGCGATCAACCGGCTCTGCTGCAGGCTCAGCACACTACGCTCGTTGCTCAGGGCGGTGGCCTGGACGGTCACCACGTCGAGGTAGGCAATCAGCCCGGCCTTGTACTGGTTCTGGGTCAGGCGCAAGGATTCGCGCGCGGCGTCGAGGGCTTCCTGGCGCACGCGGGCTTCATCTTCCAGCACCTTGAGCTGGATCATGTAGTTTTCCACCTCGCGGAACCCGTCGAGCACGGTCTGGCGATAGGTGGCGACGGTTTGGTCGTAGGCCGCGACGCTGCGGTCGACTTCCGCCGAACGCTGGCCGCCGTCGAACAGCGTCATGGCCAGTTGCGGCCCCACCGACCAGAAGCGATTCGGCACGCTGATCCAGTTGTCGTAGGTACTGCTGCTGTAGCCGCCACTCAGGCTCAGGGTCAGGTCCGGGTAATACGCCGCCTTGGCCACGCCGATATTGGCGTTGGCGGCCATCACCGAGCGCTCCGCCGAGGCGATGTCCGGACGGCGTTCGAGCAGTTGCGACGGCAGCGCCACCGGGATTTGTGGCAACGACGGGATAGCCTGGGTTTCCGCCAGGCTGAACTCGGCCGGAGGCAAGCCCATCAGCACGGCGATGGCGTTTTCGAACTGGGCCCGTTGCCAGATCAAATCGATCAGGTCGCCCTGGGTGGTCTTGAGCTGGTTTTGCGCCTGGGCCACTGCGTCCTTGCCGGACACCCCGGCGCGGTACTGGTTTTCGGTCATCTTCAGCGAACGCTGATAGTTCTCCAGGGTGGCCTGCAGCAGACGTTTCTGTTCGTCGATCACCCGCAATTGCAGGTAATTCTGCACCAGCTCCGATTGCTGGCTCAGGCGCATGGCGGCCAGGTCGGCGAAACTGGCCTGGGCGCTGGCCTCATTGGCCTCCAGGGTGCGCCGCAGCTTGCCCCAGACGTCGGCTTCCCAACTGACCCCGGCCTGGGCGCTGTAGGTGTCGCGGATACCGCTGGCCGAACTGCTCAGGCTTGAACTGCTGCTACCGGTGCCCTGGCTGGAGCGGTTCTTGCCGACGGTCAGGTCCACCGAGGGGAAAAACGCCCCCCGGGCACTGCGCGCCAAGGCCTGGGCCTGACGGTACTGGGCTTCGGCCTGGGCCACGGTCTGGTTGGACGTGTTGAGCTTTTCCACCAGGCCATTGAGCTGCGCGTCCCCGTACAGCTCCCACCAGGCACCACGGGCCAGGGCGTCGCTGGGATTGGCCTGACGCCAACCCTGGGCTTCCTTGTACTGCGCCGGCGCGGCGGCCTGCGGACGTTGGTAATCCGGGCCGATGGCGCAGGCGCTGAGCATCGCCACGCACAGCACCAGGCTCAGCGCCCGCGAGCCACGGGCGGTCGCCAGCGGCGCGACAAGATTGAAGAACGAACGGTCGGTCATAGCGGAGTTTCCAGGGCAGCATCGGTGCGCACGCCACGCCAGCGGTTGAAGCGATGGCGCAGCTTGTCGAGATAGAGGTAAACCACCGGCGTGGTGTAGAGCGTCAGAACCTGGCTGAACACCAGCCCGCCGATGATGGTCAGGCCCAATGGCTGGCGCATCTCCGAACCTTCGGCGCCGCCGATCAGCAGGGGCACGGCACCGAGGATGGCCGCCAGGGTGGTCATCAGGATCGGCCGCAAGCGCAGCAGGCAGGCGCTGCGGATCGACTCCAGCGGTGCCTGCCCACCCCGCTCCAGTTGCAAGGCCAGGTCGATCATCAGGATCGCGTTCTTCTTCACCACGCCAATCAGCAGGAACAGTCCCAGCAGGGAAATCAGGCTGAACTCCCCGCCCAGCACATAGATCGACAGCAGCGCGCCGACCCCGGCCGACGGCAAGGTGGACAGGATGGTCAGCGGATGAATGTAGCTTTCGTACAGCACACCCAGCACCAGGTACACCGCCAGCAATGCCCCGAGGATCATGAACGGCTGGCTCTTCTGGGTCGCCGCGAAGGCGTCGGCGGTGCCGGCCATTTTCACGATCACATCCTCGGGCATGCCGAGCTTGGCAATGGTCCGTTCGATGGCGGTGGTGCCCTGCTCTACCGTCACCCCCTCAGCCATGTCGAAGGAGATGCTCTCGGAAGCGAACTGACCTTCATGGCTGACCCGGTCGTCCTCCAGGCTGTTCTCATAATGGGCGATGGCCGACAGCGGCACCCGCGCACCGTCGGCGGTGATCACTTGCACCTGCTCCAGAGTATTGGGGTCGCGGGCGTATTTGGGATTGACCTCCATCACCACCTGATACTGGTTCAGGCTGTCGTAGATGGTCGAGATCTGGCGCTGGCTGTAGGCGTTGTTCAGCACGGCGGTGACCATGTCCATGTCGATACCCAGGCGCTTGGCCTGGTCGCGGTCCACCACCAGCGTCACCTGCTGCGCCCCGCCACCGTCACGGGCATCGATGGCGGTCAGCTCCGGCAAAGTCCTGAACGCTGCCACGAGCTTGGGATACCACTCACGCAGGGACGCCAGGTCGGCACTTTGCAGGATGTAGGAATATTGCGAGGTGGTCTGCTCGCGGCCGCCACCGAATTGCAGGTCCTGATCAGCCATCAACATCAATTGGGCGCCAGGCACCTTGGGCATTTCCTTGCGCAGGCGCTCGATGACTTTCTGCGCGGAAAGGCTGCGTTCCTTGATTGGTTTGAGGCGCACCAGCATGAACGCGTTGTTGGTGCCGTTGTTGCCGCCAATGAAGCCCGCCACGCTCTGCACCGCGTCGTCCTTGAGCACGGCACGGCGGAAGATCTCCATCTTCGGCTGCATCACATTGAACGACAGGCCGTCGTCGCCGCGCACGAAACCGATCAACTGACCGGTGTCCTGCTGTGGCATGAAGGTCTTCGGCACCACTACATATAACGCGACATTGACCCCGATGGTCACCAACAGGCTCAGCAAGGTCAGGCGTCGATGACGCAACACCCAGTCCAGGCTGGTGGCATAACCGCGAACCATCCACTCATTGATACGCCGGCTCTCCCGTTGCAGACGGTTTTCCTGGCCTGGCTCATGGGGCTTGAGCCAGCGCGAGCAGAGCATCGGCGTGAGCGTCAGGGACACCAGCAGCGAGACCACGATGGCCGCCGCCAGGGTAATGGAGAATTCGCGGAACAGGCTCTCGATGATGCCGCCCATGAACAGGATCGACAGGAACACCGCCACCAGCGAAGCGTTCATCGACAACAGGGTAAAGCCCACCTCCTTGGCACCGAGGTACGCGGCCTTCATCGGCGGTACACCTTCATCGATATGCCGGGAAATGTTCTCCAGCACGACGATGGCGTCATCCACCACCAATCCCGTGGCAAGGATCAATGCCATCAGCGACAGGTTGTTCAGGGAAAACCCGTAGAGGTACATCACGGCGAACGTGCCCACCAGCGACACCGGTACCGCCAGGGTCGGGATCAGCGAAGCGCGGAAGTTGCCGAGGAACAGGAACACCACCAGTACCACCAGGGCCACGGCAATCAGCAAAGTCATTTCCGCTTCGTGCAAGGTCGCCTTGATCACCGGGGAACGGTCCATCGCCAGGTTGAGCTTGACGCTGGCCGGCAGCACCGCTTGCAACGCCGGCAGTTGCGCCTTGATTTCGTTGACCGTCTCGATGATGTTGGCGCCGGCCTGGCGATTGATCACCAGCAGCACCGCGGCATCGTTATTGAAGAAGCCGCTGTTGTAACGATCCTCGACGCTGTCGGCGACCTTCGCCACGTCCTTGAGGCGCAGTACCGAGCCATCCTGGTAACGGATGATCAGCGTTTCGTAGTCCTTGGCCTTCTCCAACTGGTCGTTGGCCTGGACCTGCCACATGCGCCGGTCGTCCTCGACCGAACCCTTGGGCCGGCGCACGTTGCTGTTGGCGATCGCCTTGCGCACGTCATCCAGGGCCACGCCGTACTGGTTGAGCAATTGCGGTTCCAGTTCGATGCGCACCGCCGGCAACGAACTGCCACCGATCTGCACTTCGCCGACACCCGACACCTGGGACAGGCTCTGGGACAGGATGGTGGACGCCAGGTCGTAGAGCTGGCCTTTCTCCAATACGTCCGAGGTCAGCGACAGCACCATGACCGGCGCCTGGGACGGGTTGACCTTCTTGTAGGTCGGCATGCTGCGCATACCGCTGGGCAACAGGTTGCGCGAGGCGTTGATGGCCGCTTGCACTTCCCGCGCGGCACCGTTGATGTCGCGGTCCAGGTCGAATTGCAGGATCACCCGGGTCGAGCCCTGGCTGGAGCGGCTGCTCATGGTGTTGACCCCGGCGATGGCACCGAAGGACCGCTCGAGGGGCGTCGCCACCGTCGAAGCCATCACCTCCGGGCTGGCCCCCGGCAAGTTGGCCTGGACCACGATCACCGGAAAATCCATCTGCGGCAACGGCGAAACCGGCAACAGGCCGAAGCACACACCGCCGAGCAGCATGATGGCGAAGCTCAGCAGCATGGTGGCGACGGGACGCTTGATGAAGGGACCGGAGAGGTTCATGGGGGGCAGCTCCAAGCAGCAAGCTTCAAGCTGCAAGCTAAAGGCATGCGCCGCCCTTGCTCTTCTCTTGCAGCTTGCAGCTTGCCGCTTGCAGCTCGCGCCGTCATACCGACACCTCTTTGGTGTCGGTTCGAGTAAACCGCCGTCCCAATCGATCGAACGCCAGGTAGATAACAGGCGTGGTGAAGAGCGTCAGCACCTGGCTCACCAGCAACCCGCCCACCATCACCAGCCCCAGGGGCTGGCGCAGTTCCGCGCCGGAGCCGGTGGCGAGCATCAAAGGTACCGCGCCGAACAGGGCCGCCAGGGTCGTCATCAGGATCGGCCGGAAACGCAGCAACGCAGCCTGATAGATCGCCGTCTGTGGATCGACACCCTGGTTGCGCTCGGCATCGAGGGCGAAGTCGATCATCATGATCGCGTTCTTCTTGACGATGCCGATCAGCAGGATGATGCCGATGATCGCGATCATGCCCAGGTCGTTGCCGCTGAGGATCAACGCCAGCAAGGCGCCGATGGCCGCCGAGGGCAAGGTCGAGAGGATCGTGATCGGGTGGATGTAGCTCTCGTACAGCACGCCGAGCACGATGTACATGGTCACCACCGCCGCCAGAATCAGCAGCAAGGTGCTCGACAGCGAAGCCTGGAAAGCCTGGGCCGCGCCCTGGAACTCGGTCTGCACGCCCACCGGCATGCCGATATCGTGCTGGACCTTCTCGATCACCTCCACCCCATGCCCGAGGGCCACGCCCGGCGCGAGGTTGAAGGACATCATCACTGCCGGGAACTGGCCGATGTGGGCAATCGCCAACTGGGCCTGACGCTCCTCGACCCGGGCCAGGCTCGACAGCCGCACCTGCCCGCCATCGGTGGTCTTGACGTAAATCTGATCCAGGGCCTGGGGACCAATCCTCTCCCCGGACTGGGCCTGAAGCACCACCCGGTACTGGCTGGCCTGGGTGTAGATGGTGGAAATCTGCCGCTGGCCAAAGGCGTCATACAGCGCATCGGTGATGTTCGACACCGACACGCCCAGGCGTGAAGCAGCGTCGCGATCGATCACCAGGTAGACCTGGAGTCCCTTGTCCTGCAGGTCGCTGGCGACGTCGGTCAGTTCCGGCTGGTGGGCCAGGGCCTCCACCAGGCGGCCGCTCCACAGGGTGAGCAATTCGGCGTCCGGCGACGACAGGCTGAACTGATACTGGGTGCGACTGACCCGGTCCTCGATGGTCAGGTCCTGCACCGGTTGCATGAACAGGCGGATACCCACCAGGCGATCCAGTTGCGGCTGCAGGCGGGCGATGATTTCGCTGGCACTGTCATCCCGTTCGCTGTGGGGCTTGAGGTTGATCAGCAGGCGGCCGCTGTTGAGGGTGGCGTTGTCGCCGTCCACGCCGATGTACGAAGACAGGCTCTCCACCGCCGGGTCGGCGAGGATCACCTTGGCCAGTGCTTGCTGGCGTTCGCTCATCGCGGCGAAGGAAATCGACTGCGGCGCCTCGGAAATGCCCTGGATCACCCCGGTGTCCTGCACCGGGAAGAACCCCTTGGGCACGGCCAGGTACAACACCACCGTGAGCACGAGGCTGCCGACCGCCACCAGCAGGGTCAGCGGCTGATGCCTGAGTACCCATTGCAACTTGCGACCATAGGCGGCGATCAGCCAATCGATCCACGCCCCGCTGGCGCGGTAAAAACGCCCCTGTTCATCCGCCTTCGGCTCACGCTTGAGCAAGCGCGCGCACATCATCGGCGTCAGGGTCAGGGACACCACCAGGGAAATCAGGATCGCAACGGCCAGGGTGATGGCGAACTCACGGAACAACCGCCCCACCACATCAGCCATGAACAACAGCGGGATCAACACGGCAATCAGCGACAGCGTCAGGGAGATCAGCGTGAAGCCGATCTGCTTCGCGCCCTTGAGCGCGGCCTGCAACGGGCTGTCGCCTTCCTCGATGAAACGGGCGATGTTCTCCAGCATGACGATGGCATCGTCCACCACGAAACCGGTGGCAATGGTCAGGGCCATCAACGTCAGGTTGTTGATGGAGAACCCCGCCAGGTACATCACGCCGAACGTACCGATCAGCGACAGCGGCACGGCCACCGACGGGATGATCGTGGCGCTGAAACGGCGCAGGAACAGGAACGTCACCATGACCACCAGGGCGATGGCGATCAGCAGTTCATGCTGCACGTCGGTGACCGAAGCACGGATGGTCTGGGTGCGGTCGGTGAGCACGGTGACGTCCAGGCCGGCCGGCAGGTTGTCGGTAATGCTCGGCAACAGCGCCTTGATCCGGTCCACCACTTCAATGACGTTGGCCCCCGGTTGGCGCTGGATGTTCAGCAGTACGGCCTGGTTCTCGTTGGCCCAGGCGGCCAGGCGCTCGTTCTCGGCGCCATCGACGATCTGCGCCACGTCCTTGAGCCGCAATGGTGCGCCGTTGGCGTAGGCCAGGATCAGCTCGGCGTAGTCCTTGGGCGAGGTCAACTGATCGTTGGCATCGAGCATCGACACCCGGGTCTCGCCGTCGAAATTGCCCTTGGGCTGGTTGACGTTGGAAGCGCCGATCAGGGTACGCACGTCCGCCAGATTGAGGCCGTTGGCCGCCAGGGCTTCGGGGTTGACCTTGATCCGTACCGCCTGGCGCTGACCGCCGGCGACGGTGACCATGCCGACGCCGCTGATCTGGGCAATCTTCTGCGCCATGCGCGTATCGACCAGATCGTTGAGCTTGGGCAGCAGCATGGTCTTGGAGGTGATCGCCAGGGTCAGCACCGGGGTGTCGGCCGGGTTGACCTTGTTGTACACCGGCGGCGCCGGCAGGTCGGTCGGCAACAGGTTGGTGGCCGCGTTGATCGCCGCCTGCACCTGCTGCTCCGCGACGTCCATGTTGATCTCGAGGTTGAAGCGCAGGGTAATCACCGAGGCGCCACCGGAGCTGGTGGAGGCCATCTGGGTCAGGCCGGGCATCTGCCCGAACTGCCGCTCCAGGGGCGCGGTCACGGCGCTGGTCATCACGTCGGGGCTGGCGCCGGGGTACAGGGTCATGACGCGGATGGTCGGATAGTCGACCTGAGGCAAGGCCGACACCGGCAGCAGCCGATAGGCGATCAGGCCGGCCAGGACAATGGCCAGCATGCTCAGGGTGGTGGCCACCGGACGCAGGATGAACAGCCGCGAGAGGTTCATGCGCTGCCCTTTTTCGCCTTGTCGGCCCCGGTCGGTTCAGCCGGGGCTGCCGCAGGCTTGCCCTGCAAGTGTTCGGTCGGCGTGGTCGGCACCTCCTGGCTGTCGTTGACCACTTCCACCTCGCTGCCTTCCTTCAGGCGGTCGGTGCCTTCGAGCACCACCCGGTCGCCGGCGGCCAGGCCTTCGGTGACCACTGTATGCTCGCCGTCGCTGGCGCCAATCTTGAGCGGCTTGATGGTGACTTTCTTGTCGCCTTCCAGGGCGTAGACGAAGGTGCCGTTGGTGCCGAACTGAATGGCGGCGGTCGGCACCAGGACCACCCCCTTGAGCGTGTCGGCCAATAGGCGCACGTTGACGAACTGATTGGGGAACAGCGATTGCTCGCGGTTCTCGTAGCGGGCCTTGAACTTCAGGGTGCCGGTGGTGATGTCGATCTGGTTGTCCAGGCTTTGCAACACGCCACTGGCCTGGAGTTTCACATCGCCACGGTCCCAGGCTTCGACGGGCAGCTTCGCGCCGCTGCGGTAGCGGGCGAGCACTGTATCGAGGTTGTTTTCCGGCAGGGTGAACACGACGTTGATGGGCTGGGTCTGGGTGATGACCGCCAGGGCCGTACTGTCGTTGGCCGCCACCAGGTTGCCGATGTCCAGTTGCCGCAAGCCGACGCGCCCGGAGATCGGCGCACGGATCCTGGTGAACTCCAGGTTGAGCCTGGCGTCGTTGACTGCCGCCTGGTTGGTCTTGACCGTGCCCTGATACTGCCCCACCAGCGCGGCCGCGGTGTCGAGGGTTTGCTTGGCAATGCTGTCCTCGGCATACAGGCCGCGATAGCGTTCAAGATCGACCTGGGCGTTTTTCAACTGGGCCTGGTTCTGCAGCAACGTCCCCTCTGCCTGCAGCAAGGCATTCTGATAAGGACGCGGATCGATCTCGGCCAGCAGGTCCCCGGCCTTCACCATCTGCCCTTCCTCGAAGGCGATCTTGACCAGCTCGCCGCCGACCCGGCTGCGCACGTTGATGGTATTGAGCGCCGTGACCGTTCCCAACGCTTTGTAATACAACGGGAAATCCCCGGTGACGGCGGCAGCCACCCGAACCGGGATCGGCCCCGTCGCACCGCCAAACCCGGGCCGCATGCCGCCCGAACGCCCCATGTGCCCAGCGGCGGCCTTCTGCCCGGTGGTGGACTTGTGATCCGCGCCGGAGGGCCAGAATTTCCAGGCCAGCACCGCGACGACCAGCACGATGAACAGGCTCAACAGCCAGCGACGGGAATTGCGGGGAGCAGAGGATTGCATGGAGTGATCAACCATTGGGCGCGTGGGCATCTTTTATGGAAGGCTGAACGATAAGCACTGGCGGGTATTTAGCAAAGCGCCTTTACCGGCAATTTACCTTGGGCTTACGTATCGCGTGGCAGGCTAAGCGTTTGAAGTACAAAAGAAAACGGCCTGGACAGGTCCAGGCCGTTAACAATTGTAATAAATACTCCGATCAGAGCACTTATTTCAGGACAGCGAGCGCGGCGTCGTAGTTCGGCTCTTCGGCGATTTCCTTGACCAGTTCGCTGTGCAGCACGGTGTCGTTTTCGTCCAGCACGACCACGGCGCGAGCGGTCAGGCCTTTCAGCGGGCCGTCGGCAATGGCCACGCCGTAGTTCTGGATGAACTCGGCACCACGCAGAGTGGACAGGTTCTGAACGTTCTCCAGGCCTTCGGCGCCGCAGAAACGCGCCTGGGCGAACGGCAGGTCAGCGGAGATGCACAGCACCACGGTGTTGCTCAGCTCGTTGGCCTGGGCATTGAACTTGCGCACGGACGTGGCGCAGGTCGGGGTGTCCACGCTTGGGAAAATATTCAGCACCTTGCGCTTGCCGGCGAAATCCTTCAGGGAAACGTCCGACAGATTGCCGGCAACCAGGGAAAAGGCTGGCGCCTTGGAACCGGCTTGCGGCAACTGGCCATTGACTTGAACCGGGTTGCCTTTGAGGGTGACTTGAGCCATGAGCGAATTCCTTCTGACATGTTTGAAAAAGGTCGAGGCCGGAGTTAACCATGAAATGCCGCCGCGACCTATGGCTGGACATAAAAAGTCATCGCTTGGGTATCGCTACTTGCCCTTGAGCTTCAGGAGCGACTGATGCAGGTCTACCGCCCACCCGTCGATGACGCCTTTGACATCATCCGGTTTCATGACCTGGGAGTCGTTGGACAATGGCTTGCCCGTGCCCTTGCGTACCACCTGGGCGACCACCGCGTTGTTACCACCGTCGAGGAACACCGCCTCGGTGCCTAACGTGGTTTCCTGGTCGCGAATACCGCTGGCGGTACTGACTGCGGCCGCCACCAGCGCAATCGGCACCACCTCATAAGGCTTCAGGCCCTCGGTCTTGCTGCCAACGGCGGTGATGGCCGCACGCATCACCAATACGCCCGGGCCTGGAGCGGTCGCCAGGGGCAAGGACTTGCCTGCTTCTCGCCTGAGGGCCTGGTCGTAATACGCAGTGATGCCGGACAAGGTGGCCTGGGGAATCTTCACGGTCGGCTGCGGCTTGGGGTACAGCTGCGTCGGCTCGATATAGAGGTGGGTGTATTTGCCCGGATCGATCTGCGGATCGACCCAACGCATCACCTCGGCTCTCGAAGGTGATTTTTCTTCCTTGAGCCGGCTGTAATCCCCCAGGAACCCGGAGTACTCATCCGGCTGAGTGACTTTGCTGGAGCACCCCGCCAAGGCGAGCGAGACGATGCATGCGGTGCCGATCGTTGACGCGAGTTTCATGCTGTCACTCCTGTAAGCCACATGAGACGGGCCGGGACTACAGGTATAGCCAATGGATCGAATACGCGCCTGCTCAGGTTTATCCGTCGCTCTCGGGATAGCGCCGGCATGCCCCAATACCATGACACCTGGCGCAAAGATGAGCGTTACAGTTGATCTTCCTCTGGCATCCGCTTCTGAACAATTGGAGACTCCAGGCAGGCCTGTCCTGTCGACACAGGCCATTGCCCGAGGACATCCAATGCGCACCATCGGCCTTATCGGCGGCATGAGCTGGGAATCCAGCGCCGAATATTATCGCTTGATCAACCAGCAGGTACGGGACCGGTTCGGGCCGTTGCGCTCGGCACAATTGCTGATGCACAGCGTGGATTTCGGCCCCGTGGAGCAGGCCCAGCACGCCGGGCGCTGGGACGATGCCGCCGCCATCCTGGTGGATGCCGCGCAACGCCTCCAGGCCGGCGGTGCCGAGTGCGTGGTGCTGTGTACCAACACCATGCACAAGGTGGCGGCGCAGATCCAGTCGGCCATTTCGATTCCATTCCTGCACATCGCCGACCCCACCGGCCAGGCCGCCCTCGACGGGGGGACCGTGACGGTCGGCCTGTTGGGCACGGCGTTCACCATGGAGCAGGATTTTCTCAAGGAGCGGCTGAGTGCCCAGGGGCTGACCGTGCTGGTACCCGACGCAGAAGAACGCCAGGCGGTGCACCGCATCATCTATGACGAACTCTGCGTGGGCGTGATCAACCCGGCATCGCGCCAGGTCTACCAGCAGGTCATCGAATCCCTGACCCGCCGTGGTGCCGAGGCGATCATCCTGGGCTGCACGGAAATCGGCCTGCTGATCAAACCCGAGCACAGCGCCCTGCCCCTGCTCGACACTACCTACCTGCATGCGCGAGCAGCGGTGGCGTTTGCCTTGGAAGACTGATCGGCAGGCCCTGAGGAGCGCGGCCTTGCTACAACCTGCTCAACGGAGCCGCGCCATGGCCAGGGTGTCGACCCAGCGCCCGTCACGCACGGCATAGTCACGCATCAGGCCTTCGGTCTCGAAGCCGAATTTACGGTACAGCCCGACAGCGGCTTCGTTGTCGGCGTATACCGTCAGTTCCACCCGACGCAGGTTCATCCAGTTGTCCGCCACCTCCAACGCGGCGGCCAGCAGCATCGAGCCCACGCCCTTGCCTTGCCAGGCGACGGCAACGCCCATGCCGAGGCTGCCGCAGTGGGCACGACGGACACGCGAGTACTGCTCCAGCCCCAGGTTGCCAATGACCGTGCCCTGATGCAGCGCGACCAGTTTCACATGGCGCTCATCATCCATTGCCAGACGCTTGCGCCACACCTCGGTGGACTGGAACGGCATCTGTAGCACCTGACGGGTAACGGCGGGGTCGTTGTAAAGCGCGGTGACTGCGTCGAGATGGGCTTCAGTGAAACGGGCAATGGTGATCGTGGGCTCTGACATACGGCTCCTTCCTGGAAGCGTGACATGGCCTTCGACTATAAACCGACGCTCATCCGGTAGCGAATGTACGGGCGCCTTCGCGGGCAAGCCCGCTCCCACACTGGACCTGGATGTACGCAGTTTTTGCATACACCCCCAGACCCTGTGGGAGCGAGCCTGCTCGCGATAGCGGTGAGTCAGATTACGGGGATGTTGGATGTGCAACCGTCATCGCGAGCAGGCTC
>NZ_KN322961.1:146554-182618 GCF_000774145.1 Pseudomonas mediterranea CFBP 5447
GAGCTTGCTCGCGATAGCGGTGGGTCAGATTATGGGAATGTTGGATGTGCAACCGTCATCGCGAGCAGGCTCGCTCCCCCAGGGGATCGGGGATGGTCGCTGAATTTGTGCCCAACACCAGTCCCAGTGTGGGAGCGGGGGTGGTCGCAGATTCTGTGCCTGGCGCCAGTCCTAATGTGGGAGCGAGCCTGCTCGCGATAGCGGTGGGTCAGATTACGGGGATGTTGGATGTGCAACCGTCATCGCGAGCAGGCTCGCTCCCACAGGGGATCTGGGGGGCCACAGGTTCTGTGCCTGACGCCAGTTCCAGTGTGGGAGCGGGCCTGCTCCGGGCGGCGATCCGACGATGAGGCCTCCAGTTTCAGCGAATGTCCGACTTATTGATGTTGCACCTGCACCATCGAGTTCACCTGCACCCGCGCTTGCATCTGCTCTGCCCCGCCGCCGCGGCGCATGCCGCGTACCGGGCAGGCGTCGAGGTAGTCGAGGCCGACTGCCAGCTTCAAATGCCGGTCGGGGCGGGTCAGGCGGTTGGTCACGTCGAAGCTGTACCAGCCGTCGTCCAGCCAGGCTTCGGCCCAGGCGTGGCTGGCCAGATGAGCCTCATCTTCGGTGTACAGGTAACCGGAGACATAGCGCGCCGGAATACCCAGGCTGCGCGCGCAGGCCAGGAAGGCATGGGTATGATCCTGGCAGACGCCCGCGCCGCCGGCAAACGCCTCGGCGGCGGTGCTGCTGACAGCGGTCGCGCCGGGGCTATAAGGCATGCGCGCCGCGAGGCCTTCCATCAGATCGACCAGGGCTGCACGATCGCGTCGTCCCGCACATTGCGCCATGGCAAATGCACTGAGCGCGTCGTCCGCCTGGGTCAGGCGGCTGGTGCGCAGGAACGGCAGTGGCGACTGCGAGTCTGCTTCCATCTCCACATCCTGATGGATTTCCACCTCGCCATAAGCGGTCAGCACCAAGGTGCCGTGGGGCTCGTCCATGGTCATTACATGCAGGATGTTGCCATACGGGTCTAGCTGGCTGCGCACCAGGCGCGGCAGCTCCAGATGCCATTGCAGGACACGCTGGCGCTGGCTGTCCTTTGGGGTCAGGCGCAGGAATTGGATGCTGGTGCAGACTTCATCGGCATAGCGGTAGGTAGTGTCGTGGCGTATGGACAGTTTCATACGACCTCCAGATAGGACTCGTGAACGGTCTGGCCCAGATGACGGATCTGGTCGATGAGGTCCGTCAGCCAAAGGTGCAGGCCCGACGCCAGGATCTCGTCGATCCCGGAATAACGCAGCCGCGCATTCAGCTCCGCGGCCAGGCGCTGGGCCGGACGGCCGTTGTGGCCGGGCAGGCTGGCGAGGATCTGATCGAGCTCCTCGATGCAGGCATGCAACGAACGCGGGACGTCGGCACGCAGCAGCAACATCTCCGAAACCTGCTCGGCATTTGGCGCATTACGATAGATCTCGTTGAACGCCTCGAACGACGACAGCGCCCGCAGCAAGGCACTCCACTGGTAGTAGCCGCGCGCCGAATCGTCGCTGACCTCCTCCGACTCCTCGCCAAACATTTCATAGCGTGCATCCAACAGGCGCAGCGTGTTGTCCGCCCGCTCGATGAACGTCCCCAGGCGAATGAAACAGTAGGCATCGTTGCGCATGATGGTGCCCGACGTCGCGCCGCGGAACAGATGCGAGCGCTCCTTGACCCATTCGCAGAAATGACTGATGCCGTAGCGGCCCAAGCCGTTGCTGGCGATGTTGCGCATCTCCAGCCAAGTGGCGTTGATGTTTTCCCACATGTCGGCGGTGATGCGCCCGCGCACCGCATGGGCATTGGTCCGCGCCGCTCGCAGGCAGCTGTAGATGCTGCCGGGATTGGTTTCATCCAGGGCGAAGAAATGCAGCATGTGTTCGCTGTTGAGTTCGCCATAACGCGCGTTGTAGTCGTCCAGCGTACCGGCCGCCAGCAGCGACATCGCCAGCTCGGCATGACCGTCGCTGCGCCCGGCCTGGGGCATCAGCGACAGCGAGTAACTGACTTCGAGCATGCGCGCCAGATTCTCTGCGCGCTCCAGGTAGCGGGACATCCAGTAGAGGTCCGAAGCGGTTCTTGAAAGCATGTCTTAATCCTCCACTACCCAAGTGTCCTTGGTGCCGCCGCCCTGGGACGAGTTCACCACCAGCGAGCCTTCACGAAGCGCCACACGGGTCAGGCCACCCGGCACGAGGCGGGTTTCCTTGCCCGACAGCACGAACGGCCGCAGGTCGATATGACGCGGCGCGATACCACTCTCGACAAAGGTCGGGCAAGTGGACAGGCTCAGGGTCGGTTGGGCGATGTAGGCTTCGGGACGGGCCTTGAGCCGTGCACGGAAGTCTTCGATTTCCGCCGCGGTGGCCGTCGGCCCCACCAGCATGCCGTAGCCGCCGGAACCCTGGGTTTCCTTGACCACCAGGTCGGGCAGGTTCGCCAGTACATGGGACAATTCCTGGGGCTTGCGGCACTGCCAGGTCGGGACATTCTTCAGGATCGGTTCTTCAGTGAGGTAGAAGCGGATCATCTCGTCGACATAGGGGTAGATCGACTTGTCATCGGCGACGCCGGTGCCGACCGCGTTCGCCAGCACCACATTGCCGGCCCGGTAGACGGCGATCAGGCCCGGCACGCCCAGCATCGATTCGGGATTGAACGACAGCGGGTCGAGATAGGCATCGTCGAGACGCCGGTAGATCACGTCCACCTGCTTGGGACCGGCGGTCGTGCGCATGTAGACATGGTCGTCGCGCACGAACAGGTCGGCGCCCTCCACCAGTTCCACGCCCATTTCCCGAGCCAGGAATGCATGTTCGAAGTAGGCACTGTTGAAACGGCCCGGGGTCAGGACCACGGCGGTGGGATTATCCAGCGGGCTCGAACTCTTGAGCGTGTCGAGCAACAGGTTCGGGTAATGATCGATGGGGGCTACCCGCTGGGCGGCGAAGAGCTCGGGGAACAGGCGCATCATCATCTTGCGGTCTTCGAGCATGTAGCTGACACCGCTGGGGGTGCGCAGATTGTCTTCCAACACGTAGTAACTGCCATCACCGTCACGAACCAGGTCGACGCCGGCGATATGGGCATAGATGCCCCGGTGCAGGTTCAGGCCCTGCATTGCAATCTGGTAGCCCTCGTTGGCCAGCACTTGCTCGGCCGGGATGATGCCTTCCTTGAGGATGTGCTGCTGGTGATAGATGTCGGCCAGGAACATGTTCAGGGCCTGGACCCGCTGGATGCAGCCCTGTTCGACCTTTTGCCACTCACTGGCCTTGATGCTGCGGGGAATGATGTCGAAGGGAATCAACCGCTCGGTGCCCTGCTCGTCCCCGTACAGGGTGAAGGTGATTCCGGCTCGATGGAACAGCAGGTCGGCTTCGCGTCGGCGTTGGTCGAGCAGTTCGACCGGCGTGTCCGCCAGCCAGCGGGCGAAGGCTTGGTAATGCGGGCGGCAGTCACCCTTGGCGTCATACATTTCATCAAAAAAAGCTCGGGGCATAGCCAACTCCCAGCCGCGTTCTACACGGCATTTCTTATTACTTCGTCATTCCAATGGTCCGGCCTTGCCTTGTGTTAATGAGCCCTGTTTTTTCTTGGCACCTCGATGGACATTCGTCTCTGGTGTGGCCCTTTGCGTCTGGATGACGTGCGCCCCCTGGTTAAATCCGCGTGATGAATCCCTCCTGTAATCAAGCCATCGGTACGTTGCCTTAGCTGTTGAAGCGTAGCAAAGGCTATGCCTAAGCACGGAACAGCCAGAAACTGCTGGCGAAAACGGCGGAAAATTACGACCAGGCGAAATTCGATGTCTTTTTTGCGACAGGAACAGCCTCTATAGCTGAAACGTTTTATTTCAGCCGTCCCTGGAGGGCGCGGGAACGAGTCGAATAGGTGCACAAAGACCGGTAACAGGGCGCGAATGCCCCGAAAGAGGGAAATTTTTACTCACTGCTGGGGAATTACGAGAATGTCTTACCTGATCTTCAGGCACAAAAAAAGGCATACCGACTCTCTCGGCATGCCTTTTCCGTTGCGATCCATCCCTGATGTCTTTTCTACAGTGTCTCGGAGACTTTCTTGAACACATCCTCAGGCACCCACCCTTTCCAATCGGCGGTGTGGTTACGCAAGTAATAGCGCGCCGTCTGCTCGGGAGTCTCCTTGTTGGAAACCATCCGGGTTGCCAGCGTCCGGATGGTGTCGGTCCCCACGAACATCGACTTCAGGAAAGGAAGGACGCCCGGATGCTCTTCGGCGAACTTGGCTGAGGTGTATTTATTGAGTGGAATATCTGCATAGGCACAGGCTTGTCGGCTTCCAACACCTTCCTTGAACTGCGCGAGGCTTTGCTTGATCGCTTCCCAGCAGGCTTCGCTGTAGGCGGGCTCCTCCAGACGCGTGAGCGCCAGTTCGCCCATCAGGGGGCTCGGATCCCAGTAGTACGTCATGAAGGGCTGCCCTTTCTCGTAAGCGGAGATGATCGCAGCATTGAGTGCCGACTCGGACTTGAGCTCCACTGGCGTGAACGTTTTATCGATCCCATAGGTGGCCATCTTAATCAGGTTGATTTCCCGGCACGCCCAACTGCTGATGCAGTTCAGCCAGGTCGGCTTGCCCGTCCCCGATGCCTGCCTGAAGACCTCTGCGTACTTGGGGAGATCGGCGACGCTTTTCAGATCGGGGGTCGTCGGCTTGATGCCGCGCCCCGCATCGCCCTTGATCATGTAGGTGGGGACATAGAAAGCCTGGGTGAGACGTTCATACGTAGGGCCGAAATCGAGGATGGCTTTCTTCGCCGTCTGATCCTGGACCCACTGTGGCATCAGCGAGGTAAACACCTCCATATTGATATCGATGGCACCGGTCTCCATCGCATTCTGCATTTGCGCAATATCCAGGCTGACGGATTCCACGTTCATACCGTATCCATGCTTGAGGATGTACATGGCGATATGGTTGTCGATCTGGATATTTTCCCAGCCACCGTCGTAGAACCGGATCGGACGCGGGTCAGATGTCGCCAACGCCCAGTGGGACGTCAGGCTCAGGATGAAGCACAGCACAGTACGCGAGAACATTGAAGGCATTTGAACTCTCCTATGGGTGAACGTTTTCTGCGGGGCGATGGGTCGCTGGGTTGGGTGAACCGGCAAGCGTTTCCACCACGATACTGGCGATCAGATCTCGCTGGCCTTCCACAAAGTAATGATCCCCGGCACAGAACACCGACCTGAACGCGTCGGTGGTATGTTCACGCCAGCCGGTGATGTGCACGCCCGTGGCGTAGGGGTCGATCCGTCCGCCAATCGAGGTAATGGGCACCGCAAGCGGCGGATGGGCCCGATACAGGTAGGTGTTATTGACTTCGTAGTCGGCCTTGATGATTGGAAGCATCAAGTCACGCATTTCAGCGTCATCGAACAGCGCCTGATTGTTGGCAAAGTTCATTTCCTTGAGCATGGCGATGAGCTCGCTGTCACCCTTTTGCGCGGACTCGCCAGCCGATTCGTAATTGAACTGCAGGACATCCGAGGCGAATTGATGCTCGTTGTAGAAATGCGGTGCCCGGCTCCCGGCAAAAATCAGGTGTGCGGGGTACAGGTCGTGCTCTTTGGCCAGGCGTTGCGCCACTTCAAACGCCTGGACGCCGCCCAGGCACAGGCCAAGGAATGCGAACGGCCGGTCCAGGTAGGGCAGCAGATCCGGTGTCAGGTTTGTCACCAGCTCTTCCATGCGGGTGTACGACTTCTCCCCCAGTCGCGCATTGCGTCCGGGCAATTGCAACAGACAGAGCTCGATATGATCCGGTAGTCGATCTGCCCACCCCTTGAACACCGCCGGCCCGCCACCCGCATACGGAAAGCAGATCAAACGCAGCGTGGCCTGGGGTCGAGGGAATGGAATAACCAGGCAGCCGGAGGTCTGCTCCTCTTGCGACCTGGGTGGGCCAGCCTTTGCCGGCTCGACCGGATCGCCCTGGCGGGCCGCCTCGACATGCTCGAGTACGAAATCGCCGATATCGTTGAGCGTGGCACCGACGATAAGCCTGCCCAGGGGAAAATTGATGCCGAGCTTTTTCAGACTATTGCGAAATTCAACGGTCATCAGCGAATCAAACCCCATCATCGTCAGGGACTTGTCCATGGGCGTCGCATCAGCGTCGAAACCGCCTGCGACACGCGCTGCAACAGACCTCAACCGACCCAGGATGAACGCCTGTCGTTGCTCGCCATCCAGCGACGACACCGTGTCCAGGAACGGAACCGTATCGCCCTCCGCCGTCGACTCGCCCGTTGGATGCTGCGCGTCAATCAGCGACAGGTAGGGCCAGTTGCTGGATTGCAAGTGCGCCTTATAGGGCTTCCAGTCGATCGGCGCGATCCCCATGACACCTTGTGCGGACAGGTTGTCCCACAATCTCTGCAAGCCGGCTTGCGCGGATATGAAGTTGATGCCCAATGCCGACAGGCGCTTCTTGAAGACACTGTCGACCCGACTGGCCATGCCTTCGGAGGACCAGGGCCCCCAGGCGATGCTCAAACCGGGTAATCCTGAACTGACGCGGTTTTCCATGATGGCGTCCATCGCGCTGTTGGCCGCGACATAGTTCGCCTGGCCCTTGAAACCCAGCGACGCGCTGATCGAGGAAAATCCGATGAAAAAATCCAGCGGCTGATCGCGGGTGACCCGATCCAGCACCTGGGTGCCCTGCAGTTTTGGCAACAGGACATGATGGAGGGACGACGCACTCAGTTTCGACAGGACAGCGTCTTCAACCGTCCCCGCCAGTTGCAACACACCTCGTAGCGGCCATTGCAGAGTGCCGATGTACGACGCCAGGGTTTCGGCGGCCTCACCCGTGGCGATATCCAGACGCAGATAATCGATGCTCACCCCCTGGTGCCTGAAGCTTTCCAGCACGGTCGAGCCCGTTGCGTCCAGCGACTTGCGTCCAATCACCGCCAAATGACGGGCGCCCTTTTCCACCAGCCAGGCAAGGACCTCGCGCCCTAGCCCACCGAACCCGCCAACAACCAGATAGGTCGCTTGCGGACTTAACGCTACGTGCCTCGACTTCACTGGGGAGGCTTCCACGAGCCTGGGTACATGGACGCCACCCTGGCGAATAGCGAATTGATCTTCCTGGCCGCTCGCAAGCATCAATTGCGCGGCAAGCGACAGATCGACATCCTCCAGATCTGGCGGCAAGTCGATGAAGCCGCCCCAGGCCGCGGGCTCTTCCTGGGCGATCACTTTGGCCAGTCCCCAAAGCGGCGCCTGTGCGACACTGATCAACGAAGGAGCCGAACGTACATTGACCGCTGCGCGCGTCACGATCCAGAACCGGGCGACCTCTGACCGGGAGGCGCTCGCCAGTGCTTGCAGGGTCGCCACCACGCTGTAGAGACCGGTCTCCAGGGGAGCGAGGTCTTCCTGTTCTGAACGGCGATCCTGGGCGGCTATCGGGTCGGTCCCGCCGAGGTGAACCACGCCTTTGAGCGGGCATTGCGCAGAGACTGGCAGCGACTGGAACAGCTCATGGAGGTCCTCGGGAAAGCCCATCCTGATGTGCCAGAGATGGGCGCTGACCCGACGGCAGTCATCGGCGAACAGCGCATGAACCACCGGCCCGTCATTACTCGGCAGACCCTTGCCAATACCCTGGACCAACTCGCCGGTGCCGCCGATAAACAGCCACATCCCGCCAGGACTCTGATCGTCAACGACCGGCGTACGACTGGGTTGCGGCACCCACTCCACGGTCGTCAGCCATTGCGATTTGGCTGTAACAGGACGCCCCAGCCAGTGGCAGGAGCGCTGGAACGGGTAGTTCGGGACAGTGACGCGTGTCGACGTCGAACCGTTCAGAAGCGTATCCCAGTCCAGCTCGACCCCGGACTCGAACAGCTGTCCTGCGCTTTGCAGAAGCTGGTCCCGATCGGCGATCTTGCTGCTCAGGCTGGTTATCCAGCTGACCTGGTCGGCGTCATCAGGTTGCAGGCACGTTGCTCCGATCGTTGACAGCACCGCCTTCGGCCCGATTTCGAGGAAAGTGCGGCCACCGTTTTCGAATGCGGCTTGGATGCAATCCATGAAACGTACTGGCTGGCGAACATGTTCCAGCCAGTACGCCGGCGTCACCAGGCGCGCTGCCGCGATCGTTGCGCTGACGTTGCTGATCAGCGGATAGCGCGGCGGCGACAGGCTGATACGCTTGAGAACGGAGGCAAAGGAGGCCAGCATCGGCTCCATCAGTGCAGAGTGAAACGCGTGAGAAACCTTCAGGCGCGTGAACTGGATTTGCCGGTCATCGAGCACACGATGGAGCCTGTCCAGTTCATTCAACGCACCGGACACCACCACATTAGCTGGGCCGTTGATGGCGGCGATGCTCAGGTCGATGGCATGTTCCGCCAGCAGTCGCTCCAACGCTTCGCCCTTGAGTGTGATGGCTGACATTCCTCCATCCCGCGGCAGTGCCTGCATAAGGCGACCCCGCTCGGCCACCAGGGTCATACCGTCTTCCAGGCTGAAGACGCCTGCCACGCAGGCCGCCGAAAACTCACCCAGGCTGTGCCCGAGCAGGATATCGGGAACGACGCCTAGGCTCAGCCACACCTGGGCAAGGGAATATTCCAGCGCAAACAACGCCGGTTGTGCGTAGCGTGTCTGATCGATCAGCGCGGCATCATCCTGCGCGGAAGGGAAAAGGATCGTGAGCAGGGAAACGCCCATGCAAGTCCGTGCAATCGCATCGCAGCGATCGAGAGACGCCCGGAACACCTCGTTATGCGCGTAGAGATCCTTGCCCATGCCTGGAAACTGAGCCCCTTGTCCGGTGAAGACAAACACCAGACCAGGCTCCCTGGCAGGATCGACCCAGCGAATATCCTGGTCGCCCTGTTGAAGCGTGGCGAGCAGGGTTTCTGTCTGGCGGGCCGATGCGGCATAACGAAAAGGGAACTCCGCCCGCCCGACCCGGGCGCTGTAGCAGATGTCGCCCAGGGAGGGCGTCCCGGGACGTTCGAGCCATTCCCGGTACTGGGCGATCTGCTCTTTCAGGGCTCCGCGGTCCTTTGCGCAAAGCGCCAGGAGATAAGGACCGTCGGCCTCTTTCTCCTGACGGGCCGGCCGCGGCGGAGCCTCCTCGAGAACGACATGTGCGTTCGTTCCCCCGACGCCGAAAGAGCTGACGCCTGCGCGGCGCGGCAGGTCAGTGGCCGGCCATGGAACGGTCCGAGCGCTGATGAAGAACGGACTGCCGTCCAGATGAATGCCTTCATTGGCCTGGGTGAAGTGCAGCGTGGCGGGAATCGTCCGGTGCTTGAGGGCCAACACGGTCTTGATAAAGCCTGCCACGCCAGCCGCGGCGATGAGATGACCGATATTGGTTTTCACCGCTCCCAACGCACAGGTGTTTGCCCCGGCACCGTGCTGTGTAAACACATCCCTCAGCGCTTTGAACTCGATTGGATCGCCCAACGGGGTCCCCGTCCCATGGGTTTCCACAAAACCGAGGGTCGCAGCGCTCACCTCGGCATTCGCCAGCGCTTGCTCAATGACTTGGGCTTGTCCCTGGGAACTGGGAGCGGCAAAGCTGACCTTGTTGGCGCCGTCGTTATTGATGGCCGATCCCTTGATGACCGCCTGGATCGCATCGCCCGCTTCCAGGGCATCGGCAAGACGCTTGAGCGTGACCAGCCCGGCGCCGCTGCCAAAGATCGTTCCCTGCGCGGACGCATCGAACGCCCGGCAATGCCCATCCGGCGACTGGATCATCCCCTCCTGGTAGACATAACCCACGGCATGCGGGACCAGCACGGTCACGCCGCCGGCCAATGCGACATCACACTCACCCAGCAACAGGCTTTGGCATGCCATATGGATCGAGACCAGCGAGGTCGAGCACGCCGTCTGAATGTTCAGCGCCGGCCCTCGCAGCCCCAGTTTGTAAGCGATCCGCGTCGACAGATAATCCTTATCGTTGCCCAGCAGCTTCATGAAGCCCGCGCTGCTGTCCAGGAAACCGCCTTCGTCGGTCCCCTCGCCTAAAACCTGGTGATGAAGATAATCGTTATGGCCTGCACCGGCGAATACACCGATGTTCAGTGCCTCACGATCCTTGCTCAAGCCCGCCGCATCCAATGCCTCCCACGCGCATTCGAGCAGCAATCGATGCTGGGGATCGGTAATCGCCGCTTCACGGGCCGGCATCTCGAAGAAACCGGCATCGAACCGATCGACATTGTCCAGGCGGGCCGCCCTGGCAACATAGTCCTCCCGGCCAGCCTGTTCAGGCGTGACACCGGCCTCCAGCAAGGCCCCCAGCGAAATGGCGTCGATGGATTCCCGTCCCGAAGCGAGGTTGTCCCAGAAGGCCTCAACGGAGTTGGCACCCGGAAATCGGCAAGCCATGGAAATGACGGCAATCTCATTCCCGTGATAGTTGGTTTCGCTCATCTTCTTCTCTCCCTAATGTGAAAATGGCTTGGCCGCAGGGCGCCTATAGCTGCTTCTGGCGTCTACGGGCCGCTGATCTGATGGCGGCGGTCCTGCGGTCCACACTGGAAGAAGGAGGCGGCTTCATCGACAAGGCCTCACCCGATCCCAGCTTTTGGTTGATCAGGCGGGTTTGTGCGTCAAGGCTGTTTTCTTCGAACAGTTCGGTGACTTGAAGCTTCAAGCCGAAGGCATCGTTCAATGCCCGGGTCAGCTTGACGATGAGCAGCGAGGATCCTCCCTGGGCAAAAAAACTCCGGGTCGGATGTATCGAGGCGATCATCAGGATGTCCGACCATATCTGCGTCAGGCGCTGCTTGACCGACAATGGTTGATCGTCCGCGGGCCCGCGCGTGGGTTGGGCGCGAGGCGCAAACCGCTCGAGGGCGGCGACATCCAACTTGCCGTTGAACGTCAGCGGGAAACGCTCCAGGAAAATGAAATGAGCGGGAATCATGTAGGCAGGTACATGGGCTCGGAGCGATGCCTTGAGCTGCTCGATGACCTCCTGCCGCATGGCGGCATCCCCGATTTCCCGGACAGAAGGGGCTTCGATCTGCATCCCGCCCGACGCAGGACGCGGCTCAAACGTAGGCTCCAGGCTGTCAGGAGGTCCGACGAAGATATCCATTGTCCCGGCGGGGAGGCTATCGCTCCAGCGGACTTTGGCCTGACGATGATGGCTTGCGGCCCATTGACGAATGTATTCGGGGTCGCAGGCCTCGCTCGGGTGGATCGCGGAGCGGCCTTCGGCAAGCTGGAGGTCCAGGCTGAGCCTGGCGTTCGGAACATCCGAAAGCACGAACGCCGAAGGGAGCGATGCCAGCCATTGACCCAGGTCTTGTCCGTGAGGACGCTCCTGCCGATACGAATAGCGTGCGGCCGGCGCCAGAATCGCCCGGTCATCTCTGTCGAGCCGGATGATGACGTCGTAACGGTAGCGGGTCATTTCATCCTGGCCCTGCCCCGTGCGCAATTCGGTCTCTACGTGGACGACTCGCTCCAGTGCGTAGGCCAGTTGCCTGACCTGCAGAGGATCCAGCCACAACTCCCCTTCTCCGACCACGGGAGGCGTGCGCTGTAATTTTTTCCGTGTACGGCTCGCGGCGGCGGACAAGAGCTGTTTCAGGGACGCGTAAGGCACATCACCGATGACAATCACGCCACCTTCGCGACACAGGTCGACAGCTTTCTCAAGCACATCGACAAGGTAGGCGGTGTCCGGGAAGTACTGGATGACCGAATTCAGCAGAACAACGTCGAAACGTGCCTCATCCAGCGTGTCCAGCTCATGGGCCGCCCTCTTCATCACCGCACGGGATGCATCGGGACCGGCGACCTGTTCCAGACGCAGGCGCGCGCGCTCGACCGCCGCCTCGGAGGCATCGCAACCGACGTAACGATGGAGGCCGTTCTCCAGCAATACCGCCCCGGTCATGCCAATGCCACAGCCAATATCCAGTACCGACTGGCCGGCAAATTCCAGGACCCGCGAAGCCGTCGCCTGTACCCATTCGCGTAAATCGCTGTCCGGGATCAACTCGCCAGAGAAACTTGAGGTGTAACCGCTTTCGGCGCTGGCGACCTCGTTTTTCCCGGCCGACAGGTAAGCGGCTTCCCACACATCGAGCCAGACACCGGCCTGCGCATCGCGTTGGCTGGACACCTGCTCATCCAGCACCACATAGGCTGCCAACCGGTGGTCATCCGGCGCATGTTCCACCAGCGTGACGACCGATTGACTGACCAGACCGGACTTATGAAGGGCCGACTCGATTTCGCCGGGCTCGATGCGATAGCCGTTGAGTTTGAGCTGCCGGTCTTTGCGCCCGATGAAAACCAGCGAGTGATCAGGCCCTTGTCTAACCCGATCGCCGGTGTGGTAGATCACTGCAGCATCGCCTGTTTCAGCCACCTGAAACTTCTCCGCCGTCAGATCGTCCCGATTGAAATAACCCGCGCTGACGCCGGGGCCACCGATCAGCAGTTCGAATTCCGAAGGGTCTTGCGATTCGGACAATCGAAAACGCGTACCGGGCAGAGGCTGGCCTATGGGGACGCTGGTCGCTGAACCGGTAAAGTCGCTGGCTTGCAGGCGATGACAGAAGGACCAGATCGTTGTTTCTGTCGGCCCATAGAGGTTCCAGGCCGCCTTCGCCGAGCGGAAGATTGCTTCGCCCAATTCAACGGGCAGTGTCTCACCGCCACACAGCGCTCCAACGGCACAAGTACGCGGCCACCCTGCCGCTATCAGCAGCCTCCAGGTAGCCGGGGTGGCTTGCAGCAGAGCCCTGTCGCAGTGGTCGAGCAAATCCGCGATCGCCTGGCCGTCCCGGCTCTGTTGCTCACTGGCCAGGTACAGCGTGCCACCTTGGGCAAGGGGCAGGAAAAACTCCAGGATGGAAATATCGAAGCCATAGGTCGTGGTGGAAACCAGCGCTCCCCACGCCGGAAAATCGATCACCTCATTGATTGCGGACAAGAAATAGGCGAGGTTCTGTCGGCGAACCATCACCCCTTTGGGAAGCCCCGTTGAACCCGAAGTGAACAAGATGTAGGCCAGCGAGAGGTCATCGACAAGGGGGGCGAAGGGCAATGTCGAATCACGCCAGTCCACCGCCTCGATATCCAGGCATGTGCCTATGGACCACTGTGAAAGATCAACCGACTGAGGTTTGATCACGGCATCGAGATGGGCGAGCCTGGAGATCAGTTCATTACGCTGCGGTGGTGAATCCGGAGGGAGTGGAATAAAGATCGCGCCTATCGACAGAACCGCAGTCAAGGCGACGATCAGATCAGGCTCCCTGGGCAAGTGGATCCCGACCTTGCTCCCCACGCCAAGCCCTTGACTCAAGAGGTGCCTGGCGAGTGCCTTTCTTCGACTTGAAAGTTCAGCATAGGTAACTGGCTGACCTTGAAACACTACCGCGGTTCTTTCCGGATACTGATCTGCCCATTCATCGATTCTAGTGACAAGATCCAATGCAATGGGTGGACTGTCGATAGGGCTTGTTTTCGGCTGCATCATTCCAAGAACTCCTTCTACCGTTATCGGCATACAGAATTAAGATGGGCATGCATGCAGTGCCGAATGACCAGGCAGGATATTCGGCACAACAATATCAGTCACTCCTCCATGAGAAGTGTCGTAGTTGAATGACGATTATTTATAACTAAGCAAAAAGACCCCAACAAGAACGGTGCCTATTCCAACTTTTTGTCCCAGGGTGGTTATTTCCCTGTAGATGGCAATGGCCAATAACACCGTCACACCGGAGTACACCGAACTGATAGGCGTAACAAGCGAGAGCTCGCCTACTTTGGAGGCAAAGATGTAAAACACCCAACCCGCATTAACCAATACAGAGTGCGCAAGAAAGTATCCTCCACGACGGCGGGTCAGATCACCTTTTTCCAGTCGACCGTTTCTGCTCAACGCCAGTGCGGTGAAAAGAACAGCCTGGGTCAATGCGGAATAAAAGAAGGCATTGGTGACATCGAGCGCCTTTGCGGAAAAGCCCAGGATGAAAAAGGCCACGCCAAAACCCACCATGGCCAGGATGGCCTGGAGAAAGCCTTGCGAGCCACCGCGCAACGATTGGAGGATATTGCCGGAGGTCATGACAATACCGATGAAAATAATCGATACAGCGACCCAGGCAACCGGGGCCAGACTTTCCCGGAGGAAAATGATGGAAAAGAAGATAGTGACGAGACTGTAAGTAGAGGCGATCGGCGAGACCAGGGATAGATTGCCGACTTCACAGCCACGCATGTAGAAGTAATACCCGGCTACATACGCAGCAGAACTGCCGGTAATGATCAGCACAGCGTTCGCATCGAACCTGAGCTGATGAGTGGTGATCAGATACACGCCGAGGAGGAGTGCCACGGCAAAGGTGAACAAGTTGCGAACCAACATTGTCTTCGCGGTGCCTAATTGGCGAATCATGAGACTTTGAATAAAGTCCGAGACACCCCAACACAACATCACCATCAGCCCGCCAAACACTCCGCTATCCATGCAAAACAACTCCAATATTCCCAGACCGGCTATCTTGGCCGAGTCTTGCGCGTCCCCAACAGGCAACGCTGTGGAAGCCTATATTCAGATAACGGATTGTCAATTTGATCGCTTAGTTCAATTTGCGATTAGCTTATGCCTTTATAGCAACGATAAAAGCGCACGCCCCTGATCCCCCAGACGCGGGCCCTCGACCTCTCTCGTTTCCGCCGCCCCCCGCTCCCGCTCCAAACCACGGGCTGCCCTGTCTGGCCAGGCCTTCTGTCGTCCATCCGCGAACAAACTCAACGGACCACTTGCGCTTACAGTATTATGGTATACCATCATACGCATCAACTTCTCCCAACCTCCCATGGAGCAGCTCATGAGTTTCGAAATTCGCAAGATCGTCAGCTATGTCGAAGAAACCTTCATCGAAGGCGGCAAGGTCACTGATAAGCCGGTGACCATGGTCGGGCTGGCGGTCGTCATGAAAAACCCTTGGCTGGGCCGTGGCTTCGTTGAAGACCTGAAGCCGGAAATCCGTGCCAACTGTTCCGATCTCGGTGCGCTGATGGTCGAGCGCCTGGTGGGCATCATCGGCGGCGCTGAGAAAATCGAAGCCTACGGCAAGGCCGCTGTCGTCGGCGCCGACGGTGAAATCGAGCACGCCTCGGCCGTGATCCATACCCTGCGTTTCGGCAACCACTACCGCGAAGCGGTCAAGGCCAAGAGCTACCTGAGCTTCACCAACAAGCGCGGCGGCCCTGGCACCTCGATCCAGATCCCAATGATGCATAAGGACGACGAAGGCCTGCGGTCGCACTACATCACCCTGGAAATGCAGATCGAAGATGCGCCGCGTGCCGACGAAATCGTCGTGGTACTGGGTTGCGCCGATGGCGGCCGCCTGCATCCACGCATCGGCAACCGCTACATCGATCTGGAAGAACTGGCCGCCGAGAAGGCGCAATAAACCAGCCCGGCCCCCACAACAAGAAAAGGCAAGCAGGAGCGCTCCATGATTCGGCTCACCGCTGAACTCACCCCGGCCGGCACCAGTTACCTGGCGACCGGCCAAGGCCAGCCCGTGGTCTTGATCCACGGGGTGGGCCTGAACAAAGAAATGTGGGGCGGCCAGGTCGTCGGCCTGGCCACGAAGTACCGCGTGATTGCCTACGACATGCTCGGCCATGGCGCCAGCCCACGCCCCGCCAACGGTACCGGTCTGCTCGGTTACGCCGACCAGTTGCTGGAACTGCTCGACCACCTGCAACTGCCTCAGGCAACGGTGATCGGTTTCTCCATGGGCGGCCTGGTGGCACGTGCTTTCGCCCTGCATTACCCGCAACGCCTGCAAAGCCTGGTGGTGCTCAACAGTGTGTTCAACCGCAGCCCCGAGCAACGCGCCGGAGTCATCGCCCGTACCGCCCAGGCCGCCGAGCATGGCCCGGACGCCAATGCCGAAGCCGCGCTGTCACGCTGGTTCAGCCGCGAATACCAGGCCGCCAACCCGGCACAAATCGCGGCACTGCGCCAGACCCTGGCGAAGAACGATCCCCAGGGTTACCTGACCACCTATGAACTGTTCGCCACCCAGGACATGTACCGCGCCGACGACCTGGGCAGCATCCAGGCGCCCACGTTGATCGCCACCGGCGAGCTGGACCCGGGCTCGACCCCGGAGATGGCCGAACAACTGGCGGCGCGTATTCCCGGTGCCGCCGTTGTCGTGCTCGCCGAACAACGGCATATGATGCCGGTGGAGTCGCCGCGCCTGGTCAACCAAATGCTGCTGGAGTTCCTCGACAAGGCGTACTCCCAACAACATCCAATAAAGGGGATCGTTGCATGACACTCGCACGTTTCCAGATGTGCATCGGCGGTGAATGGGTCGATGCCCTGTCCGGCAAGACCTTCGAAAGCCTCAACCCGGCCCTCGCCCAGGCCTGGGCCGAACTGCCCGATGCCGACGAAGCCGATGTCGAACGCGCCGTCCAGGCGGCACAAACGGCGTTCGACAGCCCTGCCTGGCGTGGCCTGACCGCCACCGCCCGGGGCAAATTGCTGCGCCGTCTCGGTGACTTGATCGCCGAGAACAAGGAACAACTGGCCCAGCTGGAAAGCCGCGACAACGGCAAGCTGATCCGCGAAACCCGGGGCCAGGTTGGCTATCTGCCGGAGTTCTTCCACTACACCGCCGGCCTGGCCGACAAACTCGAAGGCGGCACCCTGCCTCTCGACAAGCCGGACATGTTTGCCTACACCGTGCACGAAGCCATGGGCGTGGTGGCGGCAATCATTCCCTGGAACAGCCCGCTGTACCTGACCGCGATCAAGCTCGCTCCGGCACTGGCGGCCGGCAACACCATCGTGATCAAGCCGTCCGAACACGCCTCGGCGACCATCCTGGAACTGGCGCGCCTGGCCCTGGAAGCCGGATTTCCAGCAGGCGTGGTCAACGTCGTGACCGGTTATGGTCCGAGTACCGGCGCCGCCCTCACCCGCCATCCGCTGATTCGCAAGATCGCCTTCACCGGTGGCGCCGCCACGGCTCGCCATGTGGTGCGCAGCAGCGCGGAGAACTTCGCCAAGCTGTCCCTGGAGCTGGGGGGCAAGTCGCCCAACATCATCTTCGCCGACGCCGACCTCGACAGCGCCATCAACGGTGCGATTGCCGGGATCTACGCGGCGTCGGGCCAGAGCTGCGTGTCCGGCTCGCGACTGCTGGTGCAGGACGCGATCTACGATGAGTTCGTCTCGCGCCTGGAAGAACGCGCCAAGCGCATCCGCATCGGCAACCCGCAGGACGACAGCAGCGAAATGGGCCCGATGGCCACCGCCCAGCAGTTGGCCGTGGTCGAAGGCCTGGTCGCCGATGCCATCGCCGAGGGCGCGCGGCTGCGCCTCGGAGGCAAGCGCCCGCAGAACCTGGGTGACGGCTGGTTCTATGAGCCAACCCTGTTCGAATGCGATCGCAATTCGATGAAGATCATGCAGGAAGAAGTCTTCGGCCCGGTAGCGTCGGTGATTCGCTTCAAGGACGAAGCCGAAGCGCTGGCCATCGCCAACGACTCGCAGTTCGGCCTCGCCGCCGGCATCTGGACCCGCGACCTCGGCCGCGCCCATCGCCTGGCCCGGGACGTGCGCTCGGGCATCATCTGGGTCAACACCTACCGTGCCGTCTCGGCCATGGCACCTATCGGCGGCTTCAAGAACAGCGGCTACGGACGTGAAAGCGGTATCGATTCGGTGCTGGCCTACACCGAACTGAAAACGGTGTGGATCAACCTCTCTCAGGCCCCCATGCCTGACCCCTTCGTGATGCGCTAGGAGACCGCCGCCATGATCGAACCCGGCATTTACAAAGAAGTCATGGGCTCGTTCCCCTCCGGCGTCACGGTGGTCACCACCCTGGACCCGGACGGGAACATCGTCGGCATCACCGCCAGCGCGTTCAGCGCGTTGTCGATCGATCCGGCGCTGGTGCTGTTCTGCCCCAACTACGCCTCAGACACCTACCCGATCCTGCGGGACAGCAAGCAGTTCGCGATTCACCTGCTGTCCGCCGACCAGACCGCCGAGGCCTACGCCTTCGCCGGTAAAGGCAAGGACAAGGCCAACGGCATCGACTGGCACCTGAGCGACCTCGGCAACCCGATCCTGGCCAAGGCCACGGCGATCATCGAGTGCGAACTGTGGCGCGAATACGACGGCGGCGACCACGCGATCATCGTCGGCGCGGTGAAGCACCTGATCCTGCCCGAGCAGCCGGTCACGCCGATGATCTACCACAAGGGCAAGCTGGGCGCCCTGCCCGCGCTGGGCTGAGCCGAACACCTCGTGGCGAGGGAGCTTGCTCCCGCTGGGCTGCAAAGCAGCCCCAAGAGCAGGGCCGCTGCGCGCCCCAGCGGGAGCAAGCTCCCTCGCCACAGGTTCTCTTACCTACTAATTTCAGGAGCCGGCATGAGTCCAGCAGCCTCGCAACTGTTCCGCCAGCAGGCCTACATCGACGGCCAATGGCTGGAAGCACCCGATGGCGCCTGCCAGGAAATTTTCAACCCGGCCAACGGCGAGTTGATCGGCCGGGTGCCGAACCTGGGCGCCGAACACGCCCGCCAGGCCATCGCCGCCGCCAACAGGGCCTGGCCGGCCTGGCGCGGGCTGATTGCCAAGGAGCGCAGCCAGATTCTCAAGCGCTGGCACGCGCTGATGCTTGAAAACGCCGACGCGCTGGCAGAAATCCTTACACTCGAACAAGGCAAGCCGTTGGCCGAAGCCAAGGGCGAAATCCTCTACGCCGCCAGCTTCATCGAATGGTTTGCCGAAGAAGCCAAGCGCATCTATGGCGACACCATTCCCAGCCATAAAGGCGATGCCCGCATCGTGGTGAGCAAGGCGCCCATCGGTGTCGTCGCGGCGATCACCCCGTGGAACTTCCCGGCGGCGATGATCACCCGCAAGGCCGGCCCCGCCCTGGCCGCCGGCTGTCCCTGCATCGTCAAGCCTGCGCCGGAAACGCCGTTCTCGGCCTTGGCCATGGCGACCCTGGCGGAACAGGCCGGGATTCCTCCGGGGATCTTCAACGTGATGACCGGTGACGCCGTGGCCATCGGCGGCGAACTGACCGGCAGTCCACTGGTGCGCAAGCTGTCGTTCACCGGCTCCACCGCCATCGGCAAACTGCTGATGGCCCAGTGCGCCCCGACCTTGAAGAAGGTTTCGCTGGAGCTGGGCGGCAATGCCCCCTTTATCGTCTTCGACGATGCCGACCTGGAACGCGCGGTGGACGGTGCACTGATCGCCAAGTTCCGCAATGCCGGGCAGACCTGTGTCTGCGTCAATCGCTTCCTGGTGCAGGACGGCATTCATGATGCATTTGTCGCACGGCTGTCCGAGCGCGTGGCGCAACTGAAAGTCGGCAGCGGCTTCGAGGCGGGCGTCAGCCAGGGGCCGCTGATCAACGAACGGGCCGTCGCCAAGGTCGAGGACCATGTCCAGGACGCCCTCGCCCACGGTGCCCGGGTGCTCTGCGGCGGCGAACGCCATGCCTTGGGTCACGGTTTCTTCCAGCCGACGGTGCTGGCCGGCGTCACGACGCAGATGAAAGTCGCCCGGGAAGAAACCTTCGGGCCGCTGGCAGCGGTCTTTCGCTTCGACAGCGAGGCCCAGGCCGTGGAGATGGCCAACGACACCGATTCCGGGCTCGCCGCCTATTGCTACACCCGCGACCTGGGCCGGGCCTGGCGCATGAGCGAGGCGCTGGAATACGGCATGGTCGGGATCAATGAAGGGCTGATTTCAACCGAAGTAGCCCCGTTCGGCGGCGTCAAGACCTCGGGCCTGGGGCGCGAAGGCTCCAAATACGGCATCGAGGATTACCTTGAACTCAAATACACCCTGATGGGCGGGCTCTGAGCCCCGCGGGAGACACGGAAAATGAGCAATGAAAAATACGCGAAAGGCTTGAAGATCCGCACCCAGGTGCTGGGCGAAGCCTATGTGAAGCGTTCCATCGAAAACGCTGACGACTTCACCCGGCCATTGCAGGAAATGGTCACCGAATACTGCTGGGGTCACGTCTGGGGCCGCGAGGGTTTGTCGCTCAAGGAACGCAGCATGATAAACTTGGCCATGATTTCGGCCCTCAATCGGCCTCACGAGCTCAAACTGCATGTACGCGGCGCCTTGCGCAATGGCCTGAGTCGTGAACAAATACGCGAAATCCTGCTTCAGGTCGGTATTTATTGCGGTGTACCCGCAGCCGTCGACAGTTTCCGGCTCGCCCGTGAAGCCTTCGCTGAAGCCGATGCCGAGGCCTCCAGTTAACCTTGGCTGTTTTTGCAAAGAGCACGTGACGATGATCGACGTGCTCTTTTTGCATGGACAGCCACCTAAAGAGCAACGCCCATGAAACGCCTGCCACTCGACGACAGCTTCAAGGTCAATCGCAACCCCGTTACCCTGCGCGAGATCGTGCTGGATAAGCTGCGAAGCGCCATCATGAACTTCCAGCTCCTGCCGGGAGATCGTCTGGTCGAGCGCGATCTGTGCGATCGCCTGGGCGTGAGCCGCACGTCGGTGCGCGAAGCCTTGCGTCACCTGGAGTCCGAAGGCCTGGTGGAATTCGCCGACGCCAAGGGCCCACGGGTCGCGATCATCACCCTGGACGATGCCGGCGATATCTATGAGCTGCGTTGCGTGTTGGAAGGGCTGATCGTCCAGCTATTCACACTGCGCGCCAGCGCCAAGGACATCAAGGCCCTCGAAAAGGCCCTGAAGGAAAACCGGGAGGCCCTCAAGGACGGCGAGCTGCAACAGGTGCTCGATTCGGTACAGGGTTTCTACGATGTGCTGCTCGAAGGCTCCGGCAACCATGTGGCCGCCACCCAGTTGCGCCAGTTGCAGGCGCGCATCAGCTACCTGCGGGCCACCTCGGTGTCCCAGGAAAACCGCCGCGGCGCCAGCAACCAGGAGATGGAACGCATCGTCGAGGCCATCAAGAGCGGCGATCCGCTGGCCGCCCACCAAGCTTCGGTGGACCACGTACGGGCCGCGGCCAAGGTTGCGCTGGAATACCTCAAGCGCAAGCAGGAAGAGACCGGCGATATCCCTGAAATCACGGTCCCCATCGCCCTGAAAGAACCTCGCATAGGACACTGACATGTTCAGCCCGAGCTTTTGTCCAAAGTGTGGCGGCAGCGACCTGAGTCAACGCCTGCCGGCGGGCGATACCCATGAGCGGCTGATGTGTGGCGGCTGCGGCTACATCCACTACGTCAACCCGAAGATCATTGCCGGCTGCATCATCGAGCAGGACGGCAAGTACCTGTTGTGCCAGCGCGCCATCCCCCCACGTCCGGGCACCTGGACCCTGCCGGCCGGCTTCATGGAAGGCAACGAGACCACCGAGCAGGCGGCGTTGCGGGAAGTCTGGGAGGAAACCGGCGTGCGCGCGGACATCGTCTCGCCCTACTCGATCTTCAGCGTGCCGAAGATCAGCGAGGTGTACATCATCTTCCGCGCCGTCGCGCTGGAAATCACCGGCCAGTTCGGCCCGGAAACCCTCGCCTGCCAGTTCTTCGCCCCAGAGGACATTCCCTGGGACAGCATCTACTACCCGGCCATCCGCCAGATCCTCGAACGTTACATCGAGGAGCGCCAGGCCGGGGTCTACGGCATCTACATCGGCAACGACGACAGCGGCAAGATCCACTTCATCCGCTGACGGCGGTCACAACATTCGGAAATGACGCAAAACCTGTCCCTCGCTCGGACGAGCGCTATCGCCACTAAGTCAGACTGCGATGTCGAATGACAGGCCGCCATCGCGAGCAGGCTCGCTCCCACAGGTGAAGCCGACACCGGCGCCTACAGAGGCGCCACGCCCTCGACGATGATCACCTCGGCCCGGGCCACATCCTTGCGGTGGCGCTTGGCCTCCTGGTACTGCTCCGAGTGATAACAGGCCAGCGCCTGCTCGTAGGAATCGAATTCGATCACCACGCTGCGCTGCGGCGTGGCCCTGCCCTCCATCGCCTCGCTACGCCCGCCCCGGGCCAACATCCGACCGCCATACAAGGCGAACGCCGCCGGAGCCCGTTGGGTGTATTGGCTATATTGATCAGGGTCGGTGACATCCACATGGGCAATCCAGTACGCCTTCATAGTGACCTCTCGGGTTGATTTGTATTATGGTATACCACAACCAGCTTCCATCATGCATCCCATCCTGACAAAGAGAGCCCCACATGGCCTTTAACAGTATTCAAGAAATCATCGAAGACTACCGCCAGGGCAAGATGGTGTTGTTGGTGGACGATGAAGACCGGGAAAACGAAGGTGACCTGCTGCTGGCCGCCGATTGCTGCAGCGCCCAGGCCATCAGTTTCATGGCCCGGGAAGCCCGCGGGCTGATCTGCCTGACCTTGACCGACGAACACTGCCAGCGCCTGGGGCTCGAACAGATGGTCCCGAGCAATGGCAGCGTGTTCAGCACGGCGTTCACGGTGTCCATCGAGGCCGCCACCGGCGTGACCACCGGCATCTCCGCCGCCGACCGGGCGCGCACCGTGGCCGCAGCCGTCGCCACCGATGCCGGCCCCGCCGATATCGTCCAGCCGGGGCATATCTTCCCGCTGCGCGCCCGGGAAGGTGGTGTCCTGACCCGTGCCGGGCATACCGAAGCCGGCTGCGACCTGGCGCGCCTGGCCGGTTTCACGCCAGCGTCGGTGATCGTCGAAGTGATGAACGACGACGGCACCATGGCCCGCCGCCCGGACCTGGAAGTATTCGCCCGTAAACACGGGATCAAGATCGGCACCATCGCCGACCTGATCCACTATCGCCTGAGCACCGAACACACCGTGGTACGCATCGGCGAACGGGAACTGCCCACCGTGCACGGCACCTTCCGGCTGTTCACCTTTGAAGACCGCATCGAGGGTGGCGTGCACATGGCGATGGTCATGGGCAACATCCGCCGGGAAGAACCCACCTTGGTGCGAGTCCATGTCATCGACCCGCTGCGGGACCTGGTGGGCGCCGAATACAACGGCCCGTCCAACTGGACACTCTGGGCGGCCCTGCAACGGGTCGCCGAAGAAGGCTGCGGCGTGGTGGTCGTCCTGGCCAACCACGAATCCTCCCAGGCGCTGCTCGAACGCGTGCCGCAGCTCACCCAGCCACCACGCCAGTTCAGCCGTTCCCAGTCTCGCATCTATTCAGAAGTCGGTACCGGGGCGCAGATCCTCCAGGACCTGGGCGTCGGCAAGCTGCGCCACCTGGGACCACCGCTCAAGTACGCCGGTTTGACCGGGTACGACCTGGAGGTGGTGGAGAGCATTCCGTTCACTGGATAACTCCGAGATCACACCGAAACCCTGTGGGAGCGAGCCTGCTCGCGATAGCGGTCGTTCAGTCACTGAAAAACCGAATGTCAGGCAGCTATCGCGAGCAGGCTCGCTCCCACAGGGCCGGTGGCTGCCTCGGAAAAAATCACAAGAAAATCTGCCTTGGACAGATAGCCGGTAAGGCAAAATGCTTGCAGAAAGTTTGGAATACCATAATATGATATTCCATAGACCGAACGCGTCAGCCAAGTGCGCCCGGCAGGGAAAGCACAGCCATCCAGCCCTTGGCACGGTCCTGCAAAGCCAGATGGACCTATAGCTCCCGATAAGCGGGCACACACAAGCCCGCTCAATAAACACAACAATGAGGGCGTGAAAATGGTGTTGAAGAAAAGTGCAGTTGCCGTTCTTTTTGCTGGCTTGCTGGGCGTTGCCAGCCAAGCGGCGATGGCTGCCGAAAGCGTCAACTTCGTCAGCTGGGGTGGCACGACCCAGGATGCACAGAAACAGGCCTGGGCCGACCCGTTCAGCAAGAGCACCGGCATCACCGTGGTCCAGGATGGCCCGACTGACTACGGCAAGCTCAAGGCCATGGTTGAAAGCGGCAACGTGCAGTGGGACGTGGTTGACGTCGAGGCTGACTTTGCCTTGCGCGCCGCCGCCGAAGGTCTGCTCGAACCGCTGGACTTCTCGGTCATCCAGCGCGACAAGATCGACCCACGCTTCGTTTCCGATCACGGCGTAGGCTCCTTCTACTTCTCCTTCGTCCTCGGCTACAACGAAGGCAAGCTCGGCGCCGGCAAGCCCCAGGACTGGTCCGCGTTGTTCGACACCAAGACCTACCCCGGCAAACGCGCCCTGTACAAATGGCCGAGCCCCGGCGTGCTTGAATTGGCCCTGCTGGCCGACGGCGTCCCTCAGGACAAGCTCTATCCCCTGGACCTGGACCGCGCCTTCAAGAAACTCGACACCATCAAGAAAGACATCGTCTGGTGGGGCGGCGGCGCCCAGTCCCAGCAACTGCTCGCGTCCGGTGAAGCCAGCCTCGGCCAGTTCTGGAACGGTCGCATCTACGCACTGCAACAAGACGGCGCGCCGGTGGGCGTGAGCTGGAAACAGAACCTGGTCATGGCCGACATCCTGGTCGTGCCGAAGGGCTCGAAGAACAAGGCCGCCGCCATGAAGTTCCTGGCCAACTCCAGCAGTGCCAAGGGCCAGGCCGACTTCTCCAACCTGACCGCTTATGCCCCGGTCAACGTCGATAGCGTCGCACGCCTGGATTCGGTGCTCGCTCCCAACCTGCCGACCGCCTACGCCAAGGATCAGATCACGCTTGATTTCGCGTACTGGGCCAAAAACGGTCAGGACATCGCGACACGGTGGAACGAATGGCTGGTCAAATGAAAATGTCGGCAACGACAACCCGACACACCGGGAGCGCCCCTGGCGCTGCCGGTGTGGCAACCGCCAAGGCAGCGACGACCCCGGCGCTGTCCCAGCGCTGGCGCGGGGCCGGCAACCTGGCCCCCGCCCTGCTGTTCCTTGGCCTGTTCTTCCTGGCACCACTGATCGGCCTGCTACTGCGTGGCGTGCTGGAACCGGTTCCCGGGTTGGGTAACTACGAGCAACTGTTCGCCAACTCGGCTTATACCCGAGTGCTGCTCAATACCTTTTCGGTGGCCGGCCTGGTGACGCTGTTCAGCCTGCTGCTGGGCTTCCCCCTGGCCTGGGCCATCACCCTGGTGCCGCGTGGCTGGGGTCGCTGGATCCTCAACATCGTGTTGCTGTCGATGTGGACCAGCCTGCTGGCCCGGACCTACTCCTGGCTGGTGCTGTTGCAGGCTTCCGGGGTGATCAACAAGACGCTGATGGCCCTGGGGATCATCGACCAGCCGCTGGAGATGGTGCACAACCTCACCGGCGTGGTGATCGGCATGAGCTACATCATGATCCCGTTCATCGTCCTGCCGCTGCAGGCGACCATGCAGGCCATCGACCCGATGATCCTGCAGGCCGGCTCCATCTGCGGTGCCAGCCCCTGGACCAACTTCTTCCGGGTGTTCCTGCCGCTGTGCCGACCGGGGCTGTTTTCCGGTGGCCTGATGGTGTTCGTGATGTCCCTGGGTTACTACGTCACCCCGGCGCTGCTCGGCGGTGCGCAGAACATGATGCTGCCCGAGTTCATCATCCAGCAGGTGCAGTCGTTCCTCAATTGGGGCCTGGCGAGCGCCGGTGCCGCGTTGCTGATCGTCATCACGCTGGTGCTGTTCTACTTCTACCTGAAGCTTCAGCCGGAATCCCCGGTTGGCGCCAGTAACGCGAGGTAAATCGTCATGCTCCTGACTCCCAATGCCATGAGCCGGCGCATGCGCTTCGGTCTGTACTTCACGACCGGGTTGATCGGGCTGTTCCTGCTGCTGCCGATCGTATTCATCGTGCTGCTGTCGTTCGGCTCGTCCCAGTGGCTGGTCTTCCCGCCACCGGGCTGGACATTCAAATGGTACGGCCAGTTCTTTTCCAACCCCGACTGGATGAGTGCCGCGCTGGCCAGTCTCAAGGTCGCGGTACTGACCACGATCTGCGCCGTGGCCCTGGGCCTGCCCACCGCGTTCGCCCTGGTACGTGGCCGGTTTCCGGGCCGGGAAATGCTCTATGGCCTGTTCACCCTGCCGATGATCGTGCCGCTGGTGATCATCGCCGTGGCGGTGTATGCGCTGTTCCTCAAGCTGGGCTACACCGGCACGATGTTCGCGTTCGTGGTCAGCCACGTCATTGTCGCGTTGCCATTCACCATCATCTCGATCATCAACTCGTTGAAACTGTTCGACCAATCCATCGAAGACGCCGCTGTGATCTGCGGTGCCTCACGCCTGCAAGCGGTGTTCAAGGTCACCTTCCCGGCCATCCGCCCGGGGATGATCGCCGGCGCCTTGTTCGCGTTCCTGGTGTCGTGGGACGAGGTGGTGCTGAGCGTGATGATGGCCAGCCCGACCCTGCAAACCCTGCCTGTAAAGATGTGGACCACCCTGCGCCAGGACCTGACGCCTGTGATCGCCGTCGCTTCGACGCTGCTGATCGGCCTCTCGGTATTGGTGATGGTGATCGCCGCCGCCCTGCGCCGGCGCAATGAAATCAGCGCCTGAGCGCCTAGGAGAACACAATGAGTGCCGTCAAAGACCCCGCACAACAGAACAACAAGACCCTGGTCAGCCTGCGCAACCTGAACAAGCACTACGGCGACTTTGCCGCCGTCGACGACATCGCCCTGGAGATCCAGGACGGTGAGTTCCTGACCTTCCTCGGCTCCAGCGGCTCGGGCAAGAGCACCACGCTGTCGATGCTGGCCGGCTTCGAAACCCCCAGCAGCGGCGAGATCCTGGTGGACGGCAAGTCCCTGGTCAACGTCCCGCCACACAAGCGCGACATCGGCATGGTGTTCCAGCGCTATTCGCTGTTCCCGCACCTGTCGGTACGCGACAACATTGCCTTCCCCCTGGCGATCCGCAAACTGGCGCCGGCCGAGCGCGATCGTCGGGTCGATGCCATGCTCAAGCTGGTGCAACTGGAGCAGTTCGCCCATCGCCGCCCTTCGCAACTCTCCGGCGGCCAGCAACAACGCGTGGCGATTGCCCGGGCGCTGGTCTACGAACCACGCATCCTGCTGATGGACGAACCCCTCGGTGCCTTGGACAAAAAGCTCCGCGAAGACCTGCAGGATGAACTGCGCCAACTGCATCGACGCCTGGGCATCACCATCGTCTACGTGACCCACGACCAGGAAGAAGCCATGCGCCTGTCCCAGCGCATCGCGATTTTCAGCCACGGCAAGATCGTCGGCCTGGGCACCGGCTACGACCTCTACCAGAACCCGCCGAATGCCTTTGTCGCGTCGTTCCTCGGTAACTCGAACTTCCTCAAGCTCAAGGCCCAGGGCAACGCGGTGGCGAGCTTCGAAGGCCAGTCGCTGTCGATCCGTCTGACCGCCGGGCTGCAAACCGACCAGGACGTGCTGCTGATGGTCCGCCCGGAGAAAGCCCTGGCCCTGAGCACCGAACAGGCCGCTCAAGAGCCCCTGGCGGCGGGCTGGAATGAAGTCTCGGCCAAGGTCGTCGAAGTGCTGTTCCTCGGCGAAAGCCAGACCTGCAGCGTGGTGACCTCCGGCGGCACCGCCATGACCGTCAAGGCCCTCTCCGCCGCCGGCATGCCGCTCAAGGCCGGCGATCCGGTGCGTGTGCGCTGGGCCACGGCTGATGCCTGCGTGTACACCGAATGGGCCGAAAGTGATTTGAACAAGGCTGCCGGGGCACATTGATCCCCCACTGGCCCACTTCGGTGGGCCGTCTCGAGATGTCACCCTCAAGGTCGCCGCAACGTCGGGTTGCGGCGGCCTTTTTTTGTCTGATGATCGGTAAGGATCGGCCCTCAACCCTATGACTGTGGGAGCGAGCCTGCTCGCGATGACGGCGGATCAGTTTGCATCGATGCTGAACCTACCGCCGCTATCGCGAGCAGGCTCGCTCCCACAGTATTTCTAGTGTTCCTGATATCTGCGTTCATACCTCAATCCCCTGTCCCTCGCTCGGACGACGCGATAGCGGCGGATCGGTTTGCATCAATGCTGAACCTGCTGGCGCCATCGCGAGCAAGCTCGCTCCCACAGGTTCCTCCCAAAACAAAAATGCCCGGCAATCAGCCGGGCATTCGGTCAAACAGTTCTTCAATCAGTCGGCATAACCCAACCGCGCCGCCATGCTCCGCCGGGCCTGCCCACGGGTAGCCAGGCAGTAATACAACGGACAGGTCACTACCAATCCCACCAGCCATGACAGGTCCGCACCTTCGACCAGGTTGGCATAAGGCCCGATATACAGCGAAGTGTTGGCGAACGGCAGTTGCACGATGATCCCGATGAAATACGCCACGATCGCATGCAGGTTTAAACGTCCATAGATCCCGCCATCGGCATGAAAGATCGAAGCGATGTCGTAATGGCCGCGCTTGATTACATAGAAATCGATCAGATTGATCGACGCCCACGGCACCAACACCAGCAGCAGTGCCAGGATCAAGCCGATGAACTGCGCGATGAAGTCCGCCGATGCGCCCAGCGCTACGAAACAGCAGCCCGCCAGTACCACGCTCGACAACACCACCCGAACCTTGATGCTTGGTGTCCATTGGCTGGCGAAAGTCTGGATCGAGGTGATGATCGACAGTACCGCGCCATACAGATTCAAGGCGTTGTGGCTGATGATATTGAGCAAGAACAGCACCATCAGAATCGGCCCCAGCCAGCCGGTAGACTGCTTGACTGCGGCCATGGCCTCGGTGCCTTCAGGGGTCGCCAGCACCGCCACCGCACCGAAGGCAAACGACAGGATGGTGCCCAGGGTCGCGCCCAGGTAAGTGGCCAGGAACGGGCGGGCAATGCCGATATCCGCCGGCAGGTAGCGCGAGTAATCCGAGACATAGGGCGAAAAGCTGATCTGCCAGATGATCCCCAGCGATACCGTGGCCAGCCAGCCGGACAGGTTGAAGCCTCCTCGGGTGAAGAAGTCCGCCGGCAGGTCGTGGGCAAAGATATAGAGGAAGCCGGCGAGCAAGGCGCTGCCCATCACCCAGGTACCAATGCGGTTGAGGGTATGGATGAAGCGATAGCCGATCACTCCGATGGCCGTGGCGCTGAGGGCGCCGATCAGGATGCTGGCCGGCGCCGGCACCGAGGGCGCGATGCCGACTATGGATTTACCCGCCAGCACGATGTTGGAAATGAAGAAACCGATGTAGATCAGCGCCGCGAAAAACACGATCAGCAGCGCGCCATAGCGCCCGAACTGACCACGACTCTGGACCATTTGCGGAATCCCCATGCGGGGTCCCTGGGCCGAGGCCAGGGCAATCACCAATCCACCGACCAGATGCCCCAGCGCAATCGCCAGCAGCCCCCAGAACAGATCGAGATGAAACACCTGGACCACCATGGCGCCGGTGACGATGGGCAGCGGCGCAATGTTGGTGCTGAACCATAAGGTGAACAGATCGCGGGCCTTGCCGTGGCGCTCTGCGAGGGGGACGTAATCGACGGTGTGATTCTCGATCAACGGGTCTTGCCGGGACATCTGGGACATGTGCATGAACTCGAGTTTGTCTGTTCTTATCTTTGTAAAAAGCCAAACCGGGACGCTCTACGGCGCCACTCAGATGAACACCATATTATGGTATTCCAACATTTTCACAAGACTGAACCGCTTTCTGAAGGCCCATCTGATCTGTCATTTCACCTTGGTCAGCCGCCTGAGTCTCCTAGGAAAGCCGCGTATTTATTGGCTCTTGAGCGCTCCTGGGCGTTTTATCGGACCGCTGAAAAAGCCCTTGCAATGGTTGTATTACGGTATACCATCAGACCTACAAACCTATAAAACCTTGCAACACCACGAGGACAGTTCAATGATCGATGCCGCCATCTACAAACAAGTCCTGGGTTCATTCCCGTCCGGCGTCACCGTGATCACTACGCTGGACGATGACGGCCAGATCGTCGGCCTGACTGCCAGCGCCTTCAGTTCGCTGTCCATGGAGCCACCCCTGGTATTGTTTTGCCCCAACTACAGCTCCGACTCCTATCCGGTTCTGATCAAGAACAAACGCTTCGCCATTCATGTGCTTTCCGGTGGCCAGCAGAGCGAAGCCTATGCCTTCGCACGCAAGGGCAAAGACAAGGCGCAAGGCATCGAATGGACCATGAGTGAACTGGGCAATCCGATCCTTGCCAACGCCACGGCAGTCATCGAATGCGAACTGTGGCGCGAATATGAAGGCGGCGACCACGCAATCATGGTCGGTGCGGTGAAGAACCTGATGGTGCCCCAGCAGAACGCCGGGCCGATGGTGTATTGCCACGGCAAGATGGGTGCCCTGCCCGTTCCGGCTTGATGGCCTGGGCAGAAATATTTTGCGGACATTCCGTATTATGGTATACCAATAATCAATCAGCCAGGCCACCGCAACCACGACGCCCAGCCTGGCGAGAACACACCCGGGAGCCCCGCGCTCGTCCCAGGCAACAGGCCCGCAGTCGACAGGCCGCCAACAAAAGATCCGAGGTAAGCGTCATGAAATTTTCCCTGTTCGTACACATGGAACGTTGGGACGAAAGCGTCAGCCACCGCCAGCTGTTCGAAGACCTGACCGAGCTGACCCTGATGGCCGAGGCCGGTGGTTTCAGCACCGTCTGGATCGGTGAACACCACGCCATGGAATACACCATCTCGCCAAGCCCGATGCCGCTGCTGGCTTACCTGGCGGCCAAGACCACCACCATTCACCTGGGCGCCGGCACCATCATCGCGCCGTTCTGGCACCCGCTGCGGGCGGCCGGTGAATGCGCATTGCTGGACGTGATCAGCAACGGTCGCATGGAAGTCGGCCTGGCACGTGGTGCTTACCAAGTCGAATTCGACCGCATGGCCGGCGGCATGCCGGCAGCGTCCGGCGGCCAGGCGCTGCGGGAAATGGTTCCGGCGGTACGTGCACTGTGGCAAGGCGACTATGCCCACGACGGCGACATCTGGAAATTCCCGACCTCTACCAGCGTGCCCAAGCCGATCCAGAAGCCGAACCCGCCGATGTGGATCGCCGCTCGCGACCCGGACTCGCACAACTTCGCAGTGGCCAACGGCTGTAACGTCATGGTGACGCCGTTGATGAAGGGCGACGAAGAAGTCCTCGATCTGAAGAACAAGTTCCAGAATGCGCTGGACAACAACCCCAACGTACCGCGTCCGCAACTGATGGTACTGCGTCACACCCACGTGCACTCGGCCGACAACCCCGAAGGCTGGAAAGTCGGGGCCAAGGCGATCGCGAAGTTCTACCGCACCTTCGATGCCTGGTTCGGCAACAAGGAAACCCCGGTCAACGGTTTCCTGGCGCCAAGCCCGGAAGAAAAGTTCGCCGGTCGCCCGGAGTTCGAACTGGAAAGCCTGCACAAGACCGCCATGATCGGTACCCCGGAAGAAATCATTCCGCGCATCAAGTACTACCAGGAACTGGGCGTCGACGAGTTCAGCTTCTGGTGCGACAACAGCCTGCCTCACGCGGAGAAGAAGAAATCCCTGGAGCTGTTCATCAAGCACGTGGTGCCGGCGTTTCGCTGAGGGCGCAGTACAGTTGGACCGCTATCGCGAGCAGGCTCGCTCCCACAGGGGGACAGTGGTGAGCACAGGTTAAATGCACGCCTGTAACTCATGTGGGAGCGAGCCTGCTCGCGATGGCGTCCTGAAGCAAAAGACGAAGCAAAAAAATGCCCGGACTCGAAGGTCCGGGCTTTTTTGTTTTCAAGGATCAGAACGTCACGCTGGCACTCAGGCGCGCGGTACGTGGCTCCCCGACGGCGACCTGCAACTCGCTGCCGGTGGAGGACGGGTAGTACTGCTTGTCGAACAGGTTATCGACGTTCAGTTGCAGTGACGTCTTGTACCCCAGCACCGGCGACTCCCAACGCAGGAAGGCATCGGCGACGGTATAGCTGCTGAGCCAGAAATCGTTGGCGTTGTTCGCCGCGCGCTCGCCGACGTAGCGTGCGCCGGCACCGGCGTGCCAGGCGCCGAATTCGGTCGGGACGTTCAGGTGGTGCGACAGGTACAGGCTGGCGGTGTGCTTGGGCGCGTCCGACAGGCGATGGCCTTCGTTCTTCGGATCATCCAGTATTTCCGTATGGGTGTAGGCGTAGGTGCCGATCACATCCCAGCGTTCGGCCAGACGTCCGGTGACGTCGAGTTCCAGGCCTTGGGAGCCGACTTTGCCGGCGGCTTCTGCAATGGTTTTCCCGCCCACTACGGTATTGGTTACCACATTCTTTTTTTCGATATCGAACAAGGCGAGATTGATATTCAGCCCAGGTAGAGGATCATATTTGGCACCGATTTCATAACTGCGCCCTTCCTCCGGCTTGAAAGTGCTGAGGTTGTCATCGACGGTATCGTTGGGCTTGAACGAACGGCTGTAATTTCCGTACAGGGACAAGGCTTCATCCGCTTTGTAGACCAGCCCCAGAAACGGAACAAAGGCATCGCCGTTATCGTCGCGAACAGGCACTCGCTTGATCATGCCCGTTTCACTGAACTGGTCGTAATGCTGGTAGCGTCCGCCAAATACGAGAATCCAGCGATCATCCAGGTGCCAGTTGTCCTTCAGGTAAACGGAGCTGGAAGTCAGTTTGTTACTCAGGTTGCTTTGCGCAGCATTTATCTTGCCTGGCTCGGCCAGACCACCGTAAACCGGCGCGGTGATATCGAACCCTACCTGTGCAGTGCCACGGTAGGTCTTGCCACGGTATTGATCGGACACCTGATTATCGACACCGATCAGCAGATCATGGCGCTGACCGAACAGCTCCTGCTTACCCATGAAATCCCAACTGGCGTAACGCGTTTCATCGTCATAGTGCGCACCATTGGCGGCACGCTGAAACTTACCGGTGTTTGACAGGCTCGGCTGCGCAATCGAAAGACTATACCGATCATTATTCCAGCCGTAAGTCACCCGAGTCTTCCACGCCTCGCTCAGCTCGTATTCGAAACGCGCCGTCGCCGTCTCACGAATCCCCACGCTCTTGGCCCAGCGCTCATCAAGGCGCTTGTCATAATCGATATCCGCCGGATGCCCGTCGGTAAACACCGTCCCACGGTCAAACGGGTTGGAATATTCGTTGTACTCATAGCTCAGGTTCAACGAAGCCCGCTCACCGGTCCAGGCCAGGGACGGTGCGACCAGGGTGCTTTCATTCACGCCATAGTTGCGCCAGTAATCTTCATGACCACGCTCGGCAATCAACCGATACGCCAGCCCGCTGTCGCCCAGCGGCCCGGTGGTGTCCACGCCCAGGGTGCTGCCGCCTTCGCTGTAGGCCGAGCCGCTCAGCGTGGTGCTCTGGGTGTATTCGGGCTTCTTGCTGATGATGTTGACCAGGCCGCCAGGCTCCAGTGCGCCGTACAGCATCGAGGCCGGGCCCTTGAGCACTTCGACCCGCTCGGTGGTGGCGCTGAAGTTGTGTCCCAGGTTCGAACGCACGCCGTCGCGCAGGATCGAGCCATCGTCGTTGGTGCCGAAGCCGCGCTTGACCAGCGAGTCCCGCGAGCCACCCAGGGTATTGCCCTGGCTGACGCCGCTGACGAACTTCATCGCGTCGCCCAGGGAGCGCACCTGATAATCGTCCAGGGTTTGCTGGGTCACCACATTGATCGATTGCGCCTCTTCCTTGATCGGTACGTCGCTTTTGCTCGCCGTGCTGGCTTGCGATGCCGTGTAGCCCTCATCTTGAGTGATACGGCTGCCCTGGATGTCCGTGGAGGGCAGTTCGATTACATCCTGGGCCCACAGCGGGCTGGCGATGAAGCAGCAGGACAAGGTCGGCAATACACACTTGATGAAGACATTGCGATTCGCAGGAGGGGTGGAACGATTCAAGACACGCACTCACAGGGGGATGTTAATGCGAGCGAATATACTTTGAGAATGATTCCCAGTAAATCTTTTCCAGGACCTTATTGCCACGGCGAATCCTTGTGGGAGCGAGCCTGCTCGCGATAACGGTATATCCGCCACAACGGTTTTGGATGTGACGCCCTCATCGCGAGCAGGCTCGCTCCCACAAGTCCTCCGTACACCAAACGAGCGTAATATCAAAACGCCCAAAATCACTAAAGCTTTGGTCTTCTCGGTCGAATGTATTCCATCGAGAGATTTTTCTGCCCAGGAGCTTGGCATGCAGACGTTGAAGGCTTTGTACGAGTCCATCGAAATGCACTTTTTCGATACGCTCACCAAGAAACTCTCAAGCCTCTTCCTGCTGGTCGCCGTCAGCGGCTTGCTGTACTGGGTGGCCCTCAGCGCCCGTACCGACATTGTGGCGCAGTTGCGCAACGCGCAGCTCGACGCCGCCCTGCTGGGGCAGATCGAGAGCCGGCTCGACAGCCTCACCCAGGCCCTGCTGTTCGGTGCGCTCCTGACGCTGTGCATGATCAGCTTCATGGTCTGGTATTTTCGCCACCTCATCGTGCGTCCCGTCACCGCCATGACCCGTGCACTGGAGGAGATCGCCAACGGCGAAGGCGACCTGTCCAGGGACCTGCCGTTGGTGACCCATGACGAAATCCGCGTGTTGGCCGGCACCTGCAACCGCTTCCTGGCCAAGCAGCGGGAAATCATCAGCAACGTCCAGGCGCTCACTGTGCACATCGCCGTCGAGTCGGCGCGTTCGCTCAAGAACATCAGCGACTCCAGCGACAGCGCCACCCATCAGGCACGTTTCGCCAAAGAAGTGATGGAGCAGAGCAACTCCGCCGTGGACCGCATCGAAGAGGTCTCGCGCCAGACCCAGGGTATCTCCAGCACCACCGCTCAGAACCTGAGCATGGCCCGCGATTCCTATGCCGAACTGCTGGAAGTGACCGGCAACATCGGCGAGATCGCCGGCAGCCTCAATGAGTTCGCGACGCTGGTGAGCGCCTTGAACCAGCGTTCATCGAGCATCAAGTCCATCGTTGGCTTGATCCAGCAGATCTCTGCCCAGACCAACCTGCTGGCCCTCAACGCCGCCATCGAAGCCGCCCGTGCCGGCGAGAGCGGCCGGGGCTTCGCCGTGGTGGCCGATGAAGTGCGGACCCTGGCGCAGAACGTCAGCCGGGCCACGGACGACATCTCGCGCAACATCGACGCCATGCTCGAGGAAGTCGGCTCCACCCACGAGCAGACCACCCAGATCAGCCACAGCGCCCGGGAAACCCAGAAAGTCGTGGAGCGTGCCTCCGGCCATTTCGAGAGCATGATCGTCGACTTCGAATCCACCAACGGCAAGCTGGCCGACATCGCCGGGCACATCCAGCAGTTCGCCGATGCCAACACCGGCATCAACGAACGGGTCACCCAGATCCATGCCGACAGCCAGTCGATCGATCAGCGCATGCAGCATTCGGCCACCGCTACCCGTGACCTGTCCGGTGTCGCTGAAAAGGTGCAGGCGCTGCTGGGCCGGTTCGTGCTCGGCCACGGCAAGCTGGATGCGGCCATCACCCGTGCCAGTCAGTGCCGCGACACCCTCCAGGTACGCCTGGAGGCCTTGCACCGCGAGGGCCTCAACCTGTTCGACCAGAATTACCAGTTGGTTCCCGGCACCGATCCCAAGCAGTACATGACCGGCTACACCGAACGCTTTGCCCAGATCTGCCAGGAAGCCTGCGATGCCCTCACCCGCAGCACACCGGGCGGCAAGGTCTCATTCATCGTCGACACCAAGGGCTACTGCCCGGTGAACAACAGCTGGGTGTCGAAGCCCCCCACTGGCGACCGCGCCGTCGACCTGCCAGTGTGCCGCAACAAACGCATCTTCAACGACCCGATCGGCCTGCGCGCGGCGGGCAACGTCCAGCGCTTCCTGCTCCAGACCTACCTGCGCGATACCGGGGAAATCATGACCGAGATCGACGTACCGTTCTTCCTCGACGGCCGCCACTGGGGCAACCTGCGGGTGGGGTTCGACGCAGCGATGCTGTTGGCGGAGTGAGCGTGAGCCGGCAGGAAACACTGTGGGAGCGAGGCTTGCCCGCGATAGCGGTGGGTCAGCCGAGATCTTCATCACTGATACGACGTCATCGCGAGCAGGCTCGCTCCC
>NZ_KN322962.1 GCF_000774145.1 Pseudomonas mediterranea CFBP 5447
CAAGGGCGTGATGATCGAGCACCGCAACGCCTGCAACCTGTTGCACTGGGCACTGCACGCCTTCGACGCCGCCAGCCTGCGTGACAGCCTGTTCGCCACGTCGATCAACTTCGATCTGGCAGTCTTCGAGTACTTCGTGCCGCTGGCCGCCGGCGCGACCCTGCACGTGGCCACCAATGCCCTGGCGCTGCTCGACCGCCCCGTGCCGGTGACGCTGATCAACAGCGTGCCTTCGGCGCTCGATGCGCTGGTCGGCGCCCAGGCGATTCCCGCGTCGACGCAGGTGGTCAACCTCGCGGGTGAACCCCTCAAGCGGGGACTGGTGGAGCAAATTTTTGCCAACAGCGCCGTACAGCGGCTGTGCAACCTGTACGGCCCTTCGGAAACCACTACCTATTCGACGTGGGTGTCCATGGACCGTGACCAGGGTTTCGTGCCGGGTATCGGTCGGCCGCTGGACAATACCCGGGTGTACCTGCTCGACGCCCATCGCCAGTTGGTGCCCTTGGGAGTCACCGGCGAGATCTACATCGGTGGCGCCGGGGTGGCGCGGGGCTACCTGAATCGGCCAGCGCTGACCGAGGAGCGTTTCGTCCAGGACCCGTTCGCCAGCGAAGCCGGCGCGCGAATGTACCGCACCGGCGACCTCGGTCGATGGACGCCCGACGGGCAGTTGTTGTACCTGGGCCGCAACGACTTCCAGGTCAAGGTACGTGGCTATCGCATCGAATTGGGCGAAATCGAAAGTACCCTCAGCCGGGTGCGGGGGGTGCAGCACGCGGTGGTCATCGCCCGCCAGGACGTGCCAGGCGATCCGCGCCTGGTGGCGTATTGGGTGATGCAGCCCGGGGCCCCGGTGAGCGAGGCGCAATTACGCGATGCCCTGGCCGCGGCGCTGCCCGAATACATGCAGCCCGGTGCCTATGTGGCCTTGCCGGCGCTGCCCCTGACCCCGAATGGCAAACTCGATCGCAGTGCCTTGCCGGCCCCGGATCAGGCGGTCGACGGCCACTTCGAGGCCCCCCAGGGCCCGTTGGAGACCCAACTGGCGGCGATCTGGGGCCGCCTGCTGGGCCTGGCGCAGGTCAGCCGTCAGGCGCATTTTTTCCAATCCGGCGGTCATTCGCTGCTGGCCGTGCAACTGGTTTCCCAACTGCGCCAACAGCTGCGGATCGAGCTGCCCCTGGCCAGCGTCTTCGAACACCCGACCTTACAACAGCAGGCGCGGGCCATCGAAGCCTTGGCCGCGTCCGGCCACCTTGGCGCTGCGCCGATCCCGGCCGTTGCCCGGCAGGCGCCATTGCCGCTGTCGTTCGCCCAGCAACGCCTGTGGTTCATCGCCCACCTGGATGCCCAGGCCAGTGCTGCCTACCACATGGCCGGCGGTTTGCGCCTGCGCGGCGAATTGCACGAGCCGGCGTTGCGCGCCGCACTGTCGCGCATCGTCGAGCGGCATGAAGCCCTGCGTACGCGGTTCGTCACCGAAGGCGGCGAGCCCTGCCAAGTCATCGATTCGCCAGCGGATTTCCTCCTGCGCAGCGTCGATCTGCGGGGCCAGCCCGTCACGGCGTTTCAGGCCCATTGCGTCGAAGCCGCCGAGGCACCTTTCGACCTGGCACGGGGCCCGCTGATCCGCGGCTGTCTGTTGCGCCTGGCCGACCAGGAGCACGTGCTGCTGGTGACCTTGCATCATATCGTCGGCGATGCCTGGTCGCTGGGCGTGCTCACCCGTGAGCTGAGCGAACTCTACCGAGCGTTCATCCAGGACCGCGCCGATCCGCTGCCGCCACTGGCGATCCAGTACGCCGATTACGCGCTGTGGCAGCGCTCTCCCCGACAGGTCCAACGGGTCAGCGAACAACTGGACTACTGGCGCGCGCAACTCGCCGACGCGCCGGCGTTGTTGCAGTTGACGCTGGATCGGCCGCGGCCGGCGCAGCAGGACTTCACCGGTGCCAGTCTCGACGTGAGCATGGAGGCGGCATTGGTGCAGGCCCTCAGGCAGCTGAGCGAGCGCCATGGCAACACCCTGTTCATGACCGTGCTGGCCGCCTGGTCGGTGGTCCTGGCACGCCTTTCCGGGCAGGACGACGTGGTGATCGGCTCGGTACTGGCCAACCGCACCCGCGCCGAAATCGAGCCGCTGATCGGCTTCTTCGTCAACACCCAGGCCCTGCGGGTGCGGTTTGGCGAAGTCGAGCGGGTGGACCAGCTGCTGGCCCAGGTGCGACGCACCGCCCTGGACGCCCAGGCGCACCAGGACGTCGCCTTCGAGCAGATAGTTGAGGCCTTGAATCCAACGCGTTCGCTGGCTCACAGCCCGATCTTCCAAGTCATGTTCGCCTGGCAGAACGCGCCGCAGCCGAGCCTGGAACTGGGCACCCTGGAGCTGACACCGCTGACCACCGCCGAAGACAGCGCCAAGTTCGACATGACCCTGAACCTGCACGAGCGCGACGGCATGATCGCCGGCCGCCTGACCTACGCCACCGCTCTGTTTGACGAGGCCACCGTGCAACGGCATTGGCAGGCGCTGTGCACCACTCTGCAAGCGATGGTCAACGATGACCGGCAGGCGCTCGACGGCCTGTCGATCCTTGGTGAAGACGAACGCTATCAGGTGTTGCAGGGTTTCAATGACACGGCCCACGACTACCCCGCCGCCGAATCCTTGCACAGCCTCTTCGAGGCCCAGGCCCGCCGTCGCCCCGAAGCCACGGCGATCCAGGACGACGCCGGTTCCATAAGCTACCGCCAGCTCGATCAGCGCGCCGAGCAACTGGCTGACTGGCTGGCCGCCCAGGGTATTGGCGACGGCGCCCGGGTGGCGCTGTGCCTGGAGCGTGGCCCGCGCCTGATCATGGCAATCCTGGCAATCTTGAAGAATGGTGCGACCTACGTGCCCATCGACACCGCCACCCCGGCGCAGCGCCAGCGCGCCCTGCTCGAGGATTGCGCCAGCGCCTGGTTGCTCGCTGACGAATGGCCGGACGCGCCACTGGACACTGCCATGGCGTGCCGGGTGCTGGTCCCGTGGGACTCGGACCTGTCCCTGGACGATGACGCGCCCCCGCGCCAAGTCAACGCAGCGCTAGCGAATGCTCCTGCCTACATCATGTACACCTCCGGTTCCACTGGCTTGCCCAAAGGCGTGCAGGTGCCGCACCGCGCCGTGACCCGACTGGTGCGCAACAACGGCTTTGCCGACTTCAGCGCCCAGGATCGCATCGCCCTGGCCGCCAACCCGGCCTTTGACGCCAGCACCCTGGAAATCTGGGGTGCCCTGCTCAACGGTGGCTGCCTGGTGGTCTGCCCGCGCCAGACCGTGCTCGACGCCGAGCGTTTGAATGAACACCTGTTGCGCCACGAAGTCAGCGTGCTGTGGCTCACCGCCGGGTTGTTCCACCAGTTCGCCGAGACTCTGGCCCCGGCCTTCGCCGCCCTGCGCTTGCTGATGGTGGGCGGTGATGTGCTGGACCCGCGCTGCATCGAGCGGGTGCTGCGCCAGTCGCCTCCCGGGCAGTTGCTTAACGGCTACGGCCCCACCGAAAGCACCACCTTCGCCACCACCCACCGCATCACGCTAGAGGATGCGCTGGCGGGCGACATTCCCATCGGCCGCCCCATTGGCAATACCCAGGTCTACGTCCTCGATGAGCGGCGCCAGCCGCTGCCCATCGGCGTCGCTGGGGAGCTGTACATCGGTGGCGACGGGCTGGCCCTCGGTTATCTGAACCAGGCGCAATTGAGCGAAGAGCGCTTCGTCGCCAACCCTTTCACCCCGGGGACGCGGCTGTACCGCACCGGTGATCTGGTGCGCTGGCGAGCCGACGGCGTACTGATGTTCCTGGGACGCAACGACCTGCAGGTCAAGGTCCGCGGTTTCCGCATCGAGCTGGGGGAAATCGAAGCACAGCTCAAGGCGCTGCCCGGCATTACCGAAGCGGTGGTGCGGGTCGACGCCCAGCAGCGCTTGTTGGCCTATTTCAGCGCGACCCAGGCTCAACAGCCCAATGAACTACGGGCCCGCTTGGCCGCGGTGTTGCCCGACTACATGCTGCCGGCGGCCTTTGTGCACGTGGAGGCTTTCAGCCTGACCGCCAATGGCAAACTCGACCGCCGCGCCCTGCCCGAGCCCAGTGAAGACCACTTCGCCTTGCAGCGCTACGAAGCACCGCAAGGGCCGGTGGAAAGTCGTCTCGCCGAGTTGTGGGCGCAAACCCTCGGTGTGCCGCGAGTAGGACGCCAGGACAATTTCTTTGCCCTGGGCGGGCATTCGCTGCTGGCGGCGCAGTTGGTCGAGCAGTTGCGGGTGGACGGTTGGGCCATCGATGTACGGACCCTGTTCGGCGCCCCCACAGTCGGCGCACTCGCGGCGATCCTGACCGAACACGGCGAGACGCCGGCCGATGCGCTTGACGTACCAGGCGGCGCCTTGCCGGCGGGCTGCACCCGGATCACTCCGGACCTGCTGCCCTTGGTGGACCTGACCCAGGCACAGATCGACCGGATCGTTGCCAATGTTGAAGGGGGCGCGGCCAACGTACAGGACATCTACCCCTTGGCCCCCTTGCAGGAAGGCCTGTTTTTTCATTATCTCTTGCAAGACCGGGGCGACACCTACCTGCTGCACACCACCCTGGCGTTTGACCAGGAGACCGGCCTGGACGCGTTCTGCGACGCCTTGCAACGGGTCATCGAGCGTCACGACATCCTGCGCACCGCCCTGGCCTGGGAAGACCTGGAGCAAGCGGTGCAGGTGGTCTGGCGCAGCGCGCCGCTGCCGGTCGAGGTCTTGCGCATCACTCAGGACGATGCGCTGGCGCAGTTGCAAGCCCACACCGATTCCCGCCAGCGCCGCCTGGACATCCGCCAGGCACCGTTGCTGCGAGTGGTCAAGGCATTCGACGCCGCGCAGCAGCGCTGGCTGTTGCAGGTCTTGCACCATCATCTGGTGCTGGACCACACCACCCTGGAGCGCATGGTCGAAGAAATCGTCCTGATTCAACAGGACCAGGACAGCGCACTGGGCCAACCGGTGCCGTTCCGCCGCTTCGTCGCGCACGCCCGGCGGAGTCAGGACAGCATCCGGCAGCAGGCATTTTTCCAATCGATGCTGGCCGACGTCAGCGAGCCCACGGCCCCGTTCGGCCTGCTCGATGTGCAGAACACCGGCGCCCTCGACGAAGTGCGCGCCCCCCTCGAACCGACGCTGGCAACCGCCCTGCGCCAGGCCGCACGTCGGCACCGGGTGGGTGTGGCCAGCCTCTTCCACCTGGCCATGGCGCTGGTGTTGGGCAAGGCCACCGGCCGCGCTGACGTAGTGTTCGGCACGGTGTTGCTGGGGCGCCTGCAAGGGGTGCAAGGCGCCGACCAGGCCTTGGGCGTGTTCATCAATACCCTGCCGCTGCGCATCGGTTTTGCCCAGCGTTCGGTGGTCGACAGCCTGCAACACACCCACCAGGCGTTGTCGGCGCTGCTCGAACACGAGCACACGCCACTGACCCTGGCCCAGCGCTGCAGCGGCGTGCCGTCCGGTACGCCGCTGTTCTGCGCGTTGCTTAATTTCCGCTACAGCCTGGAAGACACCCCGCACCAGCAGGTGGAGGGCATGCATGTGCTCAGCACCGCCGAGCGCACCAACTATCCCTTCACCTTTTCGGTGGACGACCTGGGCCAGGGCTTCAACCTGACGGCGCAGATCGCCGGCACGGTAGGCGCGCAACGGGCCTGGAACTTCATACACTGTGCACTGGCCAGCCTTGTCGAAGCCTTGGACACCGACCCGCAGCGGCCTGCCCGCACCCTCGACGTACTGCCGGCGCAAGAACGCCAGCAACTGGCGCGGTTCAACGCCACCCAGCGCACTCAACCCGAGCGCGCCCTGCTGCACGAGCGCATCGAAGCCCAGGCGCGTCTTACGCCGGGGGCGGTGGCGGTACGTTGCAAGGGTCGTGAGCTGACCTATGCCCAACTGGAACGCCAGGCCCAGCTTCTGGCCCGGCACCTGCAGGCACTCGGCGTCGGTCCCGACCAGCGAGTCGGTATCCATCTGCGCCGCAGCCCGGAACTGATCGTCGCGCTGTTCGCCGTGCTCAAGGCTGGCGGCGCCTATGTTCCGTTGGACCCGGCGTACCCGGCCCAGCGCCTGGCCTACATGCTCGAAGACAGTGCCCCGGTGGCAGTGCTGGCAATGGGCGATGCGCCGCTGACGCTGACCCTCGCCAACGATTGCCAGCGCCTGAACGTCGACGAGGTGCTGCGCGACGGCGCCGCAGCGCAGGGTGACGCGCCGTTGGGCACGGGGCTTGAGCCCCATCACCTGGTCTACATGATCTACACGTCCGGTTCCACCGGGCAGCCCAAGGGCGTGATGATCGAGCACCGCAAC
>NZ_KN322963.1 GCF_000774145.1 Pseudomonas mediterranea CFBP 5447
ATGGTGCCCGAAGCCGGAATCGAACCGGCACGCCCTTACGAGCGGGGGATTTTAAGTCCCGAGAGGAAATCAATCAGGATGCGGCTTCCGATAGGTTTTCTGGTTCGCAATCGTGCGCAAATGCCTGCCATACAGCCCAATGTTTCTGCATGCCTGTAAATAATTGCGGACCAGAAAATGTTGCAGATTTCGACGGCTGATTGACGACTCCGCAGATGCAACGGCCGGACGGGTTATGCCGATGTTGCATACATCACACTCGCCCAGCAGGCAATCAGAACCGAGGTGCCGATGACGAGTCACAGGTATGTCCATCGTGGATAAGCAAATCGGAATCGCACTACCCAGGAGACTGACATGACCAAATCAAGTGGCGGATCAGGAGGCCCCAGCACGGGCGGAAAGTCTGGCGGATCGAAAGGAGCACCTGTTCCCAATCTGCCAAGCAAGACCGGGAACCCATCAGGTGGCGGCCGTGGAAATGCGGCACCGAAAGGAAAGTGATTACGATGCAACCGGCGCCCGCGCTTAGGCGCCGGATCGTTGTCAGCCCACCACCGTGTCAAGGTGACCATAAAACCTGCGCAACCGCTTGATCTAAAAAGGAAAACAGGTGTCATTGAGTAGGTAAAAAACAAGCATATTGCCCCATAAGAATCAATAACTTAGCGTTGGATATTCCTACAGTATTCCCTCTCCTCTCCGGCGTCATGGCTCCCGAAAATCCCTACCCTGCTACGCTGATCTCTACTCAGCGGGAGTCAAAAATGCACAACCTCGATCTGCTTCCCCAACTGCTTTCCAAGATCAACGAAAACCAGCTTGCGCTCGAGGCAGCCATCATGGAGTTGTCTAACTGGGTCGCTCTCAACGGCTCGGCCGTGGTCGCTGCCAATGTGCACGGCGCCCTGGATACACTCGTTCAGAATGATGAGTTCATCAAAATGGCCTTGGCGGTAATAAGCTCTCCCGACTGACAGCACGCTGCTCGTCGGCGAGTCCTCACCGGTTTCCTAGCGCCTCGATTACTGTATATCCAAACAGTAAAGCTTGAGGCGTTACCCGTGGATCCGCTAGACATAGAAGACACCGACGATTGGTTGGGCTGCCCTACTCCTCTGGAGATGTACAGGCACTCCTGCCTCATGCTGGAGAACGAAGTGCAGGAGCTGACCACCCAGCTTCGCAAGGCTCGCCAGGATATTTTCGGCTTGATAGAAATGCATGCAGCCGAGGCTAAAGAGTGCGCCCGACTTCGGGCTGAGCTGGCAAAAATCAGACGGAACCTGAGCGATCAGTACCGGGAAAATACGAAACTCGCGAACAGCACTCGGTCGGAACTCTTGGGCCAGGACGCCCTAATAGCTGAATTATACAAGCGGCTTAAGGTCTTTGAGGGTGATCGCCTTCCGGATATGCGAACAGGGAAGAATCGATCCTGACCAGCCCCGGAGAACTTATGTGCGGACGTCTCTCGCAATAACCGGCATCCACGACTTCGTGGCTGGGTCGGTCATGTGGTCCGGGACCTTTGTCGATACCCTGGCGCCCCCGGAGCGGTACAGTGCAGCGCCTTCGCAACTGCTCGCCCTCTTCCACCAGGAGGGCGACGATTTGTACGCCGAACTAGTACGCTGCGGCTGGAAGTCGTACAGGGCAAAAGATCGGGAAGCACCGATGATGCCAGAGTAGAGAAGGTCACCCACGGCCCACTCTTCCGCGCGAACTGGCCGCACCAGGCGATAATCGGCGACCGAAATACGGTTTGAGTGGGTTGACGAGGACGGACCAACAAACAGCCTTACCTGATTAGGCAAATGGAGCAAGCGCCAAGCCACTCTGCCGCCATCGGCCAGTATCCGAATGAAGTGCGCGATGTCGGCGAGGCAAACAGAACGAGCTCATAACTCAATCCATCGCCTAGACTTCCCATACAGGGTTGAGAGATAGCGTATACAGAAAGCTTTGTGACCCTCATGTCATATTCTAAAATTTATCAGGCATACAACCACATGGAAGAGCCACAATGAATAGGAATATTATCGTTATACATCCTTTCGAAACAGAAGAAGACACTCAATTTTCCGACACCAAAAAAAACTGGAATAACGCACGCACCGCAAAAAGAAAAATCCTATATGAAGAAATACGAAAGGAGATACAAATAGAAGAAAAAGAACCTGCTGACTCAGACTCCGACGACGAACCATCCTTAAAACACAAAAAAAGACAATTACACAACCAAATCACCGAGCAAAATATCAAAAAAGTCAAAATAGATTCGAGCGAGCGAATTAATTCAATAAAAAACCACTACACAGACTATCGCTTCATCAATGGATCAGACATCAAGTCTACAAACCAAAGAATCCGTACAAAAGCTGAATCTACTATAAGCTCAGCAGCTTCGTCCTTTGATACAATATACATTCTGGGTCACTGCTCCATTGGAGAAGATTCGATCTCATCTATCGACAACGACAGCAGAATAACCGCAAAGGAATTAGCCGACTTTCTGAAAGAGGCAGGATTAAAAACTAGTTACGCCGGAAAAATTAAAATATATGGCTGCTATTCTGGCTTGGGAATATCAGCGGAAAGTAAATCCTTCGCAAAGAGATTCAGCGAAGAGATGAAAATATTAATGTTTCACAATTGTAGAGTCCAGGGTTATACCACTTATGTAGGAAACTATTTCAAGGGCCATAAAATCGCCTTCACTGGCAACGAAAAAGAGTTAGATCAATTTCAAAAACTAGACAGCACCATAATGAAAACTCACGATTTCGAAAGAAGACAATTATTGGAAAAGAAACTAGATAAAGGACTAAAGAAAATATCAACCCGCTCTAGCAATAAAATAGTAGACGTCTGAAGACATTGCAGAAAAAACCAACAGAAATCACCATAAGATCTGAACTGCGAGAGGCTCTAAGAGATTAACGCACATACATAGCTGGTCCACTGGCAGTTCTCCGGTCGTCACTCCCAACTGCTTCAGGCTTGCTAGTCTCTCGCACACAAGCTTGACATATTCCACGGCAATCAATTGCTGATCAGACACGGTTTTAGCCCTGAGCCAACTACTGAATTCGGTACTGGATGGCCAAACAGCCAACTGTTCGTCCTAAATGTGCTTGCGCCGAACTTTTTCAGCGAGAATTTTCAAGCACATAATTCTGGCATGCCTTCAGCGCGATCAGCCCCCGGTCGCCGTCGTCGGTGATGGCGACAATTCTTTGAGCATGCGCTGGGTCAAGTTGGGCTCTTGCTCCTCCATGAACCACGCCGACGGCGCCGGCAGTGGCAGGCACTGCGCTGCAACTGGCTGGATCCTCGAGGAGGACTGACAGCCGCAAATCAGAAGTGGCAAGGCGATCGCGCAGACGAGCCTGATTGGTTTGAGCATCGCTCAGTTCCTTGAAGTGGGTTTGTTCGCTGGCTGATAGCCGCTGCTCGAGCGCGAGGCGTTTGTCCTGCTCGGCTCGGGCCTGGGTGGCGGCTGCGTTGCTGATGGCGGTGAGGTCATCCTTGTGCAGGCCGGCCTGCTCCGCCAACTGCTTCCCATAACGCCAGTCCTGGACTTTCCAAGCTGCAACGAATGCCAGCAGCACGGCCACCAGCAAGCCGACTGCCCAGGCCTTCCCACCCACGGGGTTCATGGCACGTCCTTGAAGAACAGGTGATTGCCCAGACGCAGGGTCTGCTTCGCCTTCGCCGCCCAGGCCGGTGCCTTGATGCTAGTCGCGTAGTAATGCGTGGCGCCGCCGGTTGGATCGGGCACCGCACCATCGATCACTTTGTCAGCAGCGATCCGGCATTGCGCCAACTCGCGGAACGGGATCTCCTTCACACCGATCAGGAACTGATAATTCGGGTCTGTCTTGTTCCAGCAACTGAACTGGTATAGCGCCTGGCACACACCGGCATATCCCTCGCCCCACCAGGACTTGGCCCGGCCATCTTCCACCCTGTTGCGGATGGCCCAGGCCACAGCGATCTGGCCAGCCAGCCCTTCGCCGCGGGCCTCGCCCCACAGCGTG
>NZ_KN322964.1 GCF_000774145.1 Pseudomonas mediterranea CFBP 5447
CCAGCGGGGATAAATCCCCTCGCCACAGTAGTTTTTCTTTGGCTATGGAAGTGCCTTCACCCGCAAGTCTCAAACAGCGATGGACGGCAACGGCAACCCCGTGAGCGACTCGCCACTGTTGGCCTGTTCTTCCATCAGCCAATCCACGAACTGCCTGATCAGTGCCCCACGCCGTTTACGCTGGGGCAGGACTACGTAATACCCCAGGCGCGACAGCACCGTTTCGGCGATTGGACGACAGAGCAGGCCCTGGGCCAACAAGTTATCCACAAGGTGACGCCAGCCGATGGCAACCCCCTGGCCGCCAATCGCCGCCTGGATCAGCAAGGTGTAGTTGTCGAAACGCAGTTGCCCTGGCGCCGGGGGTGAGGTGATGCCCAGCTCGCGGAAGACGCCATTCCAGTCGAACCAGTGACTGCTGTTGCCACCGCGCAAGTGCAGGAGCGGGAACTCGGATAAGGCCTGGGCGGGCAAGGGCAGGGGACGTTCCTTGAGCAACAACGGGCTGCACACCGGAAAGACTTCTTCGCTGAACAGCCAGCGACTTTCGCCCTGTTTGAAGCGACCGTCGCCGAACAGTACGGCAACGTCGATGTCGGTGCGCAACATGTTGTGATTGCGCTCGCTGGTCACCAGGCTGACGTCCACTTGCGGGTTGGCGGCGTGAAAACGATGCAGGCGCGGCATCAGCCAGTAGGCGGCGAAAGCGAAATCGGTGGCGACCTGTAACACCTCATGCTGATGTTGCGCGGTGATCGCGCTCAATCCTGCGTCGATGTTCTGCAAACCGGCCTGCACCTGTTCGAACAGCGTCGTTCCGGCCTCGGTCAGTTCTATGCCGCGGTAAATGCGATCGAACAACCGCGTGCCCAGCTGTTCCTCCAGGCGTTTGATCTGCTGGCTGATGGCCGGTTGCGTGGTGCCCAGCTCAATCGCCGCTGCCGTAAAGCTTCGTTGCCTGGCCGCTGCTTCGAAGACTCGAAACAGATCCAGGGACAGGTCACCCAAGGCGTCATACATAAGCTGTGCTTATCCTAGTCATTATCCTGCATGGGCTTTACCCCAATAGGTCGGGGGAACATGCTCAATCGCAGCAATTTCGCATAACCGCTCACTATGGAATGCCGCGATTACATGAAGCGCAAGAATATTCTTTTCATCATGGCCGATCAGATGGCCGCGCCAATGTTGCCGATCTACGGTCCTTCGCCGATCAAGCTGCCGAATCTGTCGCGCCTGGCCGACCAGGGCGTGGTGTTCGACGCCGCGTACTGCAACAGCCCGCTGTGCGCGCCGTCGCGCTTTACCCTGGTGAGCGGCCAGTTGCCCAGCAAGATCGGCGCCTATGACAACGCCGCGGATTTTCCGGCCGACGTCCCGACGTACGCCCATTACCTGCGGCGCCTCGGCTACCGCACGGCGCTGTCCGGCAAGATGCACTTCTGTGGGCCGGATCAGCTGCACGGCTATGAAGAGCGCCTGACCAGTGACATTTATCCGGCCGACTACGGTTGGGCCGTGAACTGGGATGAGCCGGACGTGCGGCCGAGCTGGTACCACAACATGTCGTCGGTGCTGCAGGCCGGGCCTTGTGTGCGTACCAACCAGTTGGATTTCGATGAAGAAGTGGTGTTCAAGGCGCAGCAGTACCTGTTCGACCACATCCGCGAGGACGGTGACCAGCCGTTCTGCCTGACCGTGTCGATGACCCACCCACACGACCCGTACACGATTCCCAAGGCTTTCTGGGATCTGTATGACGACAACGACATCCCGCTGCCGCAAACGCCGGCGCAGACCGAGCTCGACCCTCACTCCCAGCGCCTGTTGAAGGTCTATGATCTGTGGGACAAGCCGCTGCCTGTGGATAAGATTCGCGATGCCCGCCGCGCCTATTTCGGCGCGTGCAGCTATATCGACAGCAATGTGGGCAAGCTGCTGCAGACCCTTGAGGACACTGGCTTGATGGAGGACACGATCATCGTGTTCTCCGGCGATCATGGCGACATGCTCGGTGAAAAAGGGCTCTGGTACAAAATGCATTGGTTCGAGATGTCCGCGCGGGTGCCGCTGCTGGTCAGCGCTCCGGGTCAATTCGCCAGCGGCCGGGTCGGCGCGGCGGTATCCACCGCCGACTTGCTGCCCACCCTGGTGGAACTGGCCGGCGGCACGCTGGAGCCCGGTTTGCCGCTGGACGGCCGCTCGTTGGTGCCGCATCTGCAAGGGCGGGGCGGGCACGATGAGGTCTTTGGCGAATACATGGCCGAGGGCACCATCAGCCCGTTGATGATGATCCGCCGCGGCCAATGGAAATTCATCTACAGCGAAGATGATCCGTGCCTGCTGTTCGATGTCCGTAACGACCCCAAGGAACTGGAAGACCTCAGCCAGTCACCGGAGCATCAGACCCTGTTCGCCGAGTTTCTCGCCGAAGCCAGGGCCAAGTGGGACATTCCGACCATTCATCGACAGGTGCTCGCCAGCCAGCGTCGCCGTCGTTTCGTCGCCCAGGCGCTGACCCTGGGCAAACTCAAGAGCTGGGATCACCAGCCGCTGGTGGATGCCAGTCAGCAATACATGCGCAACCACATCGACCTCGACGATCTGGAGCGCAAGGCCCGTTATCCACAACCCTGCCAAAACCAATAACGAACGTAAGGGGAAGCACATGCAAAAGTTATCCACAGTACTGGCCGCTGGGCTGTTGGCGTTGAGCAGTGCCTCGGCGTGGGCCGAGCAGAGCTGCGAGACGGTAAAGATGGCTGACCCGGGTTGGAGCGATATCGCGGCGACCAATGCCATCACCGGTTTTCTGTTGGAAGGCATGGGCTACAAGCCCAAGGTCGACACCCTCGCGGTGCCGATCACGTTCGGCGGCCTCAAGGATGGCCAGGTCGATGTGTTCCTGGGCAACTGGATGCCGGCGCAGCAGGGGTTCTATGACAAATTCGTGGCTAACGGGGATGTCACCCAATTGGCCAAGAACCTGGAAGGCACCGAGTTCACCCTGGCTGTCCCGGACTACGTCTGGGATGCCGGTGTGCATAACTTTGCCGACCTGAATAAATTCGCCGACAAGTTCGAGAAGAAAATCTACGGCATCGGTTCCGGAGCGCCGGCGAACCTCTCCCTGAAGGAAATCATCAAGACCAACGATTTCGGCATGGGCGACTGGAAACTGGTGGAGTCCAGCGAGCAGGCGATGCTGGCGGAAGTGTCCCGGGCGGTGAAGAAACAGAAGTTCGTGACCTTCCTCGGCTGGACCCCGCACCCGATGAACGTGCAGCTGAAAATGCATTACCTCAAGGGCGGCGAGAAGTACTTCGGCGATACCGGCAGCGTCTATACCCTGACCCGCAAGGGTTATGCACAGGCCTGCCCGAACGTGGGCAAACTGTTGACCAACCTGAGCTTCACCCAGGAAATGGAAAACAGCATCATGGCCGACGTAGCGAACAAGAAGCTCAGCAATGCCGAGGCGGCCAAGGCCTGGATCAAGGCCAACCCGACGGTGTTGGATAAGTGGCTGGATGGCGTGAAGACCGTGGATGGCCAGGAGGCGTTGGCGGCGGTGAAGGCCAAGCTCTGATGACCCGCGTGCTCCGGATAAGCCCTCAAAAGGTGATCCGGAGCACTTTTGTGGCGAGGGGATTTATCCCCGCTGGGTCGCGGAGCGGCCCCAAACAGCTGAACGCAAATGATCTGACACACCGAGTCGACACATTAGGGCCGCTTCGCGACCCAGCGGGGATAAA
>NZ_KN322965.1 GCF_000774145.1 Pseudomonas mediterranea CFBP 5447
GAGCTTGCTCCCGCTGGGTTGCGCAGCGGCCCCAATAGCTGCGATTGCTGCGCAATCGAACGGGAGCAAGCTCCCTCGCCACAAGGGGTTTGTGTTCAGCTGTGGGACATGCGGATTACATAAGCCTCTGTCCGAACGATGACCCATCCCGTTACCAACGCACCCAGCGACAATGCCACCCCAAACAGGACCAACGCCACATCGGCGCCGAACCGGTCAGCCAACAGGCCTGTGACCACCACCGGAATGCTGAACCCGACGTACGCGAACAGGAAGAACCCGGCACTGACCCGGGCCTTTTCCTGGCCGGCCAGTGCGGTGATCGCCGATAGCCCGCCCAGGTACAGAAAACCATAGCAGGCACTGCTGGCCCCCAGCGCCCCAAGCAGTACCGCGATCAGCGAACCGCTGCTCGCGCCCCAGGCCAGCAGCGCATAGCTCAAGGGCAGCACCAGCAAGCCAAACCCGGTGGCCCGGGCCGGGTGCAGGCGACGCACCCAGGGTTGGAACAGCAACCCGCAGCTGATCACGGTGAAGGTCGACAGGCCCGACCATTGCTGCAGATCGTGGCGTGCCAGCACCGAGGGCAGTATCGCGATGACCAGGCCCGAGGTTGCCCAGGCCAGCAGCATGGAGAAGCCGTAGGGCAGGCTGCCGGTGGGGAACAGCGGCAGGCGTAGCATCGGCGCCCGGGTCGTTCTGGCGGCAGGGTCCGGCAGCCTGGACACCACGAGGAACGCGACAGCGGCCAGGAACAACTGCAACCAGAAACTGCCGGGCACCACGCTGTGGTGGACGAACAGGAACAGACTGGTCAACGCCGCCCCCAGGCCGAAGCCCAGGGAGGTGCTGGCGGTGATCCGATTGGCGGCGGAGCGGGTATCGCTGCCCGCCAGCAGTTCGGTCATGTAGGCCGTCGACGTCGCTGAGGCCAGACCCGTGCCCACGCCCATCATCAGCCGTGCCAGGCCCAGCGCGACGAGGTTCGGCCAGATCGAGGTGATGACGGTTGCCAGCATCGACAAACCCAATGCCAGCAATATCAGCGGCCGGCGTCCTACCCGGTCGGCCAGCCCGCCGAAGGCCAGCAGCACCGGCAACACTCCCAGTACATAACATGAGAACGCCACCGCCGTAGCACCGGCGCCGTAACCGGACGCCTGGGCATAGGTGGTGTAGAGCGGCGCCTGCAGGTTGACCGCGAGGGTGATCAGGCAAAGGCCGAAAGCCAGTCCCCATGAATGTCGCTGCTGTGCGTTCAAGCGTGTTCCCCGAAAGTCGTCAAATGGCGTCTACGGGACTATCACTGCCGGGCTTCGCGGGAACAAGGAACAGGCCGAGGGGTTTTGTGATTAACTGTTCGCTCGAAATCGGCGAACACTTCAAGAGCACCCCGCATGGACCTGAACATCGATCGCAATGCCGCCGAGCCCATGACCCGGCAACTGATGAGTCAGCTGGTGGGTTGGATCGACAGCCATCACATCCGCCCCGGTGCCCGAATGCCTTCCATCCGGCAATTGGCCCAGGAAAATGACGTCAGCCTGTCGTGCGTGATCAAAGCCTATGACCAACTGGTCGCCAGCGGGGTGCTGGAGTCCCGGCATGGATCGGGTTTCTTTGTCGCCCAGCAGGTGTTCCGGCCCGGGGAGCCGGATGCTGAAACAGCCGAGGGGGCATGGACGTTGTTCGACAACGAGTCGACGCTGCTCAAGCTCGGCTGCGGCTGGCTGCCTGACTCCTGGCGCGATGACACCGACCTGGGCCAGGCGATCCGCCAGGTGGTGCGCAGCGACAACCACGCACTGTTCAACTACAGCACGCCCCTGGGCTCTGTTCCTCTGCGCCAGCACATCCAGAAACGCCTGGGGCTGATCGACATACATGCCGATCTTGCGCAGATCCTCACCACCCAAGGCGCCAGTCATGGCCTCGACCTGTTGGTGCGCACGCTGCTCAAGCCCGGTGACCTGGTCCTGGTGGAAAGCCCCGGCTACTACAATCTGTTCAATCTGCTGAAGTTGCACGGTGTCAGGACCCTGGCGGTACCGAGGGGCACCCAGGGCCCGGATATCGCCAGCCTCGAACGCGTGCTCGGCCAGCACAAACCCGCCTATTTCTTCATCAACAGCATGTACCAGAACCCCACCGGCACCAGCCTCGCGCCGAGCGTCGCGTATCGTCTGCTGCAACTGGCCAACCAGCACGATTTCCGCCTCATAGAAGACGACATCTACGCCGACTTCCAGAATGGACCAACGTCCCGCCTCGCGACCCTGGATGGCCTGGACCGGGTGATCTACCTGGCGAGCTTTTCCAAGACGCTGTCCAGTTCGCTGCGCATCGGTTACGTGGTCGCCCAGCCCGAGATCGTCAACCGACTGGCCGAGGTCAAGATGGTGACGGGTATCGGCTGCTCGTTGTTGGCGGAAAATGTCGTGGCGACGCTGCTCGCCAACGGGGCCTATCGCAAGTTGCTGCAACGCCTGCGCCAGCGTTTGAACAAGCAGATGGCGAGCACCCTGCGCCAGCTTGACCAGGCGCACTGGGAGGTTTTCGCCGAGCCGACCGGAGGCCTGTTCGTATGGGCCCGGCCCCGGTATGTGGAGAGCGGGCGGGTGCAGCAGATTGCTCGCGAAGCGCTGGTCCAGCTCTCTCAAGGGGCCAGTTTCATGCCGGCGAGGGAGACCTGCGACTGGCTGCGGCTGAACGTGGCGTTCGTTCAGGACGTTCGTGCGCAGACGTTTTTCCGGCGGATAGAAGAGGCGTCGCTGGCTGAACAGAGAAATGAAGCTGTCTGAAAGTTTGTGGGAGCGAGCCTGCTCGCGATAGCGGTGGGTCAGTAGAAAAATTCCAGCTGACACACCGCTATCGCGAG
>NZ_KN322966.1 GCF_000774145.1 Pseudomonas mediterranea CFBP 5447
CGCGAGCAGGCTCGCTCCCACAAGGGATCTATATGGTGAATGCGAAATCTCAACCCACCCATAACCCCTGTGGGAGCCGAGCTTGCTCGCGATGACGGCGGCACATCCAGCACTTGCCTGGCCTGATCCACCGCTATCGCGAGCAAGCTCGGCTCCCACAAGTATTTCTGAGTATCCAGAATCAAGGCGGGTAATCAGAAGTGATACTTCAGCAAAAAGCTCGTATTGCTCTGGTTGGTCTTGAACCCGTCGCTGTCTTCGATCCCGTACTTGTTCTTCCAGTAGTCATACTCCACACCGACGTACAACTGCTTGGCACCCAGGTTCAGCGCCTTGCCCAGGTCATATTTGATCTGCGGGTTGATGTGCAGGTTGGCGTGAGAGGTGCCTTTTGAATTGCTGTCGTTGTCCACCACCCAGTCGATGAAACCGTCGATCAGGATGTCGGATGAGCCCACGGGAATCGTGTATGCCCAGACCGGGGTGATCTGCCAGACGTTGTCGCCAGCGCGTGGGCCTTCGGTCTGGCGGTTGTAGAAGTTCAGCTGGAAGTAATCGAAGCCAGGGATGGCCAGGTCGAAGCCCGGGCCGATCAGGTAGGACTCGTTGTCGCCTTCACCGAACTCATAGGTCATGGCCAGCAGCACGTCCTTGATCGGCCCCGCTTCCAGCTTCTGGTCGAAAATCTTGCCGAACGACAAACGCGGGCTGAACTCGCCATAGTAGGTGTTCGGCCCCGACTGGCCGTCCTCCTTGCCGTTGTAGAAAATCCGGTCGAGGAAAAAGAAGTTGTCGCCGTATTTCCAGGCATCGGCGTGTTCGAAGGTCACCGTCTGCTGGATGCGCGGGTTGACCTGGAAATCCTTGCCGTACAGGTAGGTCAGGCTGTTGTTCTGCCATTGGAACAGATCGTCGGCCATGGCCTGGCCGCCGGCCAGCAAGGATCCTGCGAGTATCAGGCTGGTGCACGTACGTTTCATTCGGTTTGCTCCCAAGGTAAGTGGTACCGCTTTTTGTCAGCGCTCTGGTGTGGCGCCTTTTTTCTCCAATAAAACATCCGTTCGGTCAGGTTTTTGCTTGTGGCAAATCCTGGTGGCCGAGCCCAGGGAAAGATTCCCGAAGGGCTCGTTCAACTGTCTGGAACAATGTTTGTCGAGATGCAGGGAGTGGCTGACAGGCGACCGGGTCGCCTGTCAGGTAGTGCGTGTAGCGGGTTCAGTCAGACTGGGTAGGGGGCTCAGTTGGTCTGCGCGCCCTGGGTGATCCATGCGCCGATCAGGTCACGTTCCTGTTGGGTCATCTGGGTGATGTTGCCCAGGGGCATGATCTGCGTAGTCACGGCCTGGGCCTGGATACGCGCGGCCTGCTGTTGGATCTGCTGTGGCGTATCGAACATCACCCCGGCCGGTGCCGCGCTGAACAGTGGACTGGTGGGCTTGGCCGAATGGCAGACCGAGCAGCGTTCCTGAATCACGCTGTGCACCTTTTCGAACGAAGGGCCCTGGGCGTTGGCGGCCTGGGCGGGCGCTGCGGCGGGTTGTGCAGGCGCGGTTTGCGGCTTGGCGCCACCGCCCACAGCGGTTTCCGGCAACGGTTGGTATTCGATGGCGGCCGGCGCCTTGGCCACGTCGGGGGCGCTGGATACGGGCTTGGGTCCGGTGACATACGCCAGGCAGATCATCGCCAGGGCACCGACCGGCAGTGTCCAGGCAAACCGGTTACTGTCGTGACGGGTGTTGAAGTAATGACGCACCAACACCGCCGCCACCGCGATCCCGGCGAGGATCAACCAGTTGTACTGGCTGCCGTAGGTGCTCGGGAAGTGGTTGCTGATCATGATGAACAGCACGGGCAGGGTGAAGTAGTTGTTGTGCCGCGAGCGCAGCAAGCCCTTGGCCGGCAACGCCGGATCGGGCGTGCGGTTCTCGGCGATGGCGGCGACCAGCGCACGCTGTGCCGGCATGATGATGCGGAACACGTTGCCGACCATGATCGTGCCGATGACCGCCCCGACATGCAGGTACGCACCGCGACCGCTGAATACCTTGCTGAACCCGTAGGCCGCGGCGATCAGCAGCACGAACAGGATCGCACCGAGCAGGGCAGGGCGCTTGCCCAGGGCCGAGTCGCAAAGGAAGGAATAGACGAACCAGCCGACGAACAACGAACCGATGCCCAGGGCGACGCCTTCGGGCCCGCTCAAACTGCTGCCGGGGGCCAGCAGGTAGATCGTCGGATTCCAGTAGAACACCACGCACAGCAACGCGATACCCGACATCCAGGTGAAATAGGCTTCCCACTTGAACCAGTGCAGGTTGTCCGGCATGGACGGCGGTGCGAGTTTGTATTTTTCCAGGTGGTAGATGCCGCCACCGTGGATGGCCCACAGGTCACCGGCCAGGCCGCTCCTGGGGTTGACGCGATTGAGGTTGTTTTCCAGCCAGACGAAATAGAACGACGCGCCGATCCAGGCCACGCCAGTGATCATATGAACCCAGCGGATGCTCAGGTTCAGCCATTCCAGCAAATGTGCTTCCACAGTCGTTACCTCTCGCCCGTCACGCTTGTTCTCGCGTGATCGGACGCTTCTCTTATTGGTGGGGATCGAGGATCAAACACTCATCCTCTTCGAAGAAATGCTCATCGCAGTTATTGCCTGTGCCACTGCGATCAACCACCAGGAAGTCATCCCGCTTTTCGATCGTCAGCACCGGGTGGTGCCAGACGCCGCGATGGTAATTGATGCCCTGCCTGCCGTTGGTGACGAAGGCGCGGACCAAGCCTGATACAGGTGCATCGCCAAGTGGCGCGACCACGATCAGAAAGGGGTTGCCGAGCAGCGGAATGAACGCCTGGCTGCCCAGCGGATGGCGCTCCAGCATGCGCACGGTCAACGGCATCTCCAGCGCGTCGGCGCGGAAGATGCTGATGATCGCCTTGTCGTCCGGCGTGGCGGTTTCAACCGTCGCCAGGCGATGGAAGCGCATGGTCGAACCGTTGTTGATCATGAAGTGATCGCTGCCGTCGGTTTCGATCACGTCACCGAAGGGGGCGAAGGCTTCTTTGGTCAAGGGTTCGATCTTGAGTGTGCGCATGCTGGTCTTCTTATCCAAAAATTCTGTGTTGTCTGTTCTATTGCTATCGCGAGCAGGCTCGCTCCCACATTTGACCGCGTACCCCTGTGGGAGCGAGCCTGCTCGCGATTGGGGTCGACTCTATTTAGCGACCTTGCCAAGCACGCGCAGGCGACTCACACCCCCATCCGGGAACACATTGAGGCGGATGTGGGTAATCGGGCCCAGGGCCTTGATCTGTTCTGCGAAGGTGTGTTCGGCGTGCATCTCCAGTTTCTGGCTCGGCAGCAGCTCGCGCCAGAACAGCGACTGGGTTTCGATCTGGCTGTCGGTGCCGCCCTTGACGAAGGCACCCTGGATCGAGCAGCTGTCGGGGTAGTTGCCCTTGAAGTGCAGGGTGTCGACGATGACTTTCTCGACCTCGCCGGCATGGCCCAGGGCGACGATGACCCAGTCGTTGCCTGGCGTGCGGCGGCGGGCGGTTTCCCAGCCGTCGCCCATGTTGACGCCACGGCCCGGGTTGAGGATGTTGCTCATGCGCCCGAAGTGCTCGTCGGAGCAGGCCAGGGCGCGCCCACCGTTGAGGGCGGCGGCCAGGTCGATCTGTTCGTTGTCGCCGACCGCCGACCAGTCGCGATACGGAATGCCGTAGACCCGCAACCGGGCCACGCCGCCATCGGGGTAGATGTTGAAACGCAGGTGGCTGAAGGCCTGGTCGTTGCTGATTTCGTGGTAGTGGTGGCTGTTGCCTTGCAGCTCGACGGCGGACAGCACTTCGATCCACTGGGTGTTGTCGTCCGGCTCGCCTTCGGCCAGGAAGCAGGCTTCCAGGGACGCCGACGGTGGATAGTTGCCGGTGAAGAATGAAGTGTCGATGTCCACGCCCTTGATCGAACCCGGTACGCCCAGGCGGATCACCGCGCTGTCGTAGCCTTCGAAGCGCTTGCGACGCGATTCCCAGCCGTCCATCCACTTGCCGTTGTCATCGAACACGCCTTCCTTCCACACGGCCGGCGTGGGCTGGAACAGGCGGTTGGCGTCGGCGAACCAGTCATCGGTAACGGAGATGATCTTCGTGCCGAGACGGGCGTCGGCCAGGTTGACGAACTTCTCGAAAGGTACGGCGTAAGCTTTCATTCTTCTTGTCTGCCTTTAATAAGTTGGCTGGGGATGCTTGCTGGCCTGGATTCAGGCCGCTCGCTAAAGGGTCAGTAGTCGGAACAACGCGATCTTGTTGATCTCCGCCAGCGCGCACCTGAACTCGGTGTCCACCGGGTTATGGATGCGGGTTTCGAACGCCGCGAGGATCTGGTGTCGGTTGCTGCCTTTTACCGCCATGATGAAGGGAAACTCGAACTTGGCCTTGTAGGCGTCGTTCAGCTCGGTGAAGCGCTGGAACTCTTCGGCCGTGCATTGGTGAATACCGGCGCCGGCCTGTTCGTTCGTGCTGGCTTCGGTCAGTTGGCCCTGGACGGCGGCTTTGCCGGCCAGGTCCGGGTGAGCGTTGATCAGGGCCAGTTGGCTGGCATGGTCAGCGCTCAACAGGATGTCGCTCATGCGCTGGTGCAGGGTTTCGATCTCGTCGATCGACGGGTCCTGGCCCAGGTCGAAGGCTTTCTCGGCGACCCATGGCGAGTGTTCGTAGATGTCGGCGAAGGCGTCGACGAACGCATCGCGGCTCAAGGTCGACGGCTTGAGGGTCTGGAACGCAGTCATTTCAAGGCTCCAGGATGCGGATGGGTCTGCTGCCAGTGGCGGGCGATGTCGACGCGACGGCTGAACCAGACCTGCTCATGGCCCTTGGCGTACTCGAGGAAACGCTTTAGGGAGGCGAGGCGGGCAGGACGGCCGATCAGGCGACAGTGCAAGCCGATGGAGAGCATCTTCGGGGCCTCGGCGCCTTCGGCATACAGCACATCGAAAGCATCCTTGAGGTACTGGAAGAAGTCGTCGCCGTTGTTGAACCCCTGCACCTGGGTGAAGCGCATGTCGTTGGTATCGAGGGTGTACGGGATCACCAGGTGCGGCTTGCCGTTGGGGGTGTTCGGTTCCCAGTAGGGCAGGTCGTCGTCGTAGGTGTCGCTGTCATAGAGAAAACCGCCTTCCTCCATCACCAGACGCCGGGTGTTGGGGCCGGTGCGGCCGGTGTACCAACCCAGCGGGCGTTCGCCGGTGATGTCGGTGAGGATGCGGATCGCTTCGAGCATGTGCTCGCGTTCCTGGGCTTCATCCATGTATTGGTAGTCGATCCAGCGATAACCGTGGCTGCAGATTTCATGACCGGCGGCGACCATGGCGCGGATCACGTCCGGATGACGCTGGGCGGCCATGGCCACGGCGAAGATGGTCAGCGGGATATCGAATTCCTTGAACAGCTTGAGAATCCGCCAGACACCGGCGCGGCTGCCATACTCGTACAGCGACTCCATACTCATGTTGCGCTCGCCCTGCAGCGGTTGCGCCGCGACCATTTCCGAGAGGAACGCTTCGGACTCCTTGTCGCCATGCAGGATGTTGCGCTCGCCGCCTTCCTCGTAGTTGAGTACGAAGGACAGGGCGATGCGGGCATTGCCCGGCCAGTTGGGATGGGGAGGGTTACTGCCGTAACCGATCAGGTCGCGTGGGTAGTCAGCGCTCACTGCAGTCTTCCTTCTTGTTCGTACCATGTAGGTGGCGCCTGGGCGATGAGGCACAAGCTGGCGTCACGACGATGGGTTGATTGTATACAACTTTATGCGCGATTTGTAAGCCCGTTTTTCTGCATTTTTCATCGCCTCCCTGGTTGGCCCTACACTGCAAGAAATCTGCCGGTTTGGTCAATTAATCATTGGGTAAGCCATGTACCCTTTGGGTTGGCTCGAATCTGGCCTGAGGGACCGATGGACGAAGGGTAGAGCAGATATGTGTTTTTTATTGTGTACAATTTCTATTTAAAATGTCTTAATTCGCACATCGCCGCAGCGTTTCATGCTCTGGAACGGTGCGACTTGTCTTTCAACTGATCAGGAGGCGTCGGGCCGGACTGTCCTGCAGCGAGGCGCGCACAATCAATGGGACGTTTGACTACTCACGTTTTGGATGCTGCACACGGCTGCCCGGGCAGCTCGATCAAGATCGAGCTGTACCGTGTGGAAGGCCCGCAACTGCACCTCGTCGCCAGCGCGATGACCAACAGCGATGGCCGTTGCGATACGCCGCTGCTGCAAGGGGAGGACTACCGTTCGGGGGTCTATCAACTGCAGTTCCATGCCGGCGATTACTACCGCGCCCGGGGCGTGCAATTGCCCGATCCGGCCTTCCTTGACGTGGTGGTGCTGCGCTTCGGCATTTCGGCCGAGCAGGAGCACTACCACGTGCCCCTGCTGATTTCGCCCTACGCTTATTCAACCTATCGCGGCAGCTGACCCCAGGCAGCCGCCTGCTCCTGGAAGCGCCTGCGCATAGAGCTTCCTCGGTTTTTCGCCCGCTCACACTGCGGGCTTTTTTTTGCCTGTTGTTTACAGCCGGGCATTGTCATCCCGGATGATGAAGACGGTGTCGGCGTGGCCTGGAAGGATCTGGGAACCGCCCTTGAGCCAGATGATCTTGTTGGCGGCGTGAGCATCCTTGACGGCCTGCGCGGCGGCGTCGCCGACCTGGGTTTCCAGGTTCATGCCGGTGGTGTTGGGGTTGGTGTGGGTGGGCAGGGACAGCTTCGGGATCCGGGTGCGATGCAGACTCATGAAAAACAGATAGTCGTGCCCTGTTCGTCGAAACACCAATGCCGGAAAACTGTTGAAGTTATTGGGCTCCATGACCGTATAGCCATTACGGCTCAGGAGGCCGGCCATGAAGCGTTTGAAGTCCACTGTCGAGTAGGTCGAGAGGAAGAAATCCCACTGCCGTCGGAACCGCATCGGGTCGAAATCCATCCGGTCCAAGGTGCCTGTCGTGGAGGGGAAGGGCAGCTCGATTGCACGGGAGGTGCTCGTCACCCCCGAGGACGTGGGAAGAATCGACAGCATCAACAATGGATCGCTCCACTGTGGGTGCGGTGAAGGCGTGGCCTGTCTCCAGCTATGAAATATCTGCCTGAGCGCGGTCAACCCTGCGGCATCGGCGTAGGTCGAGCTGTTGGCCAGCTCGAATTGCTTTCTGGCGATGTTTTCCAGGGTGACGGTCGTGACCTCCGGGAAAGCGTCCCGGACGTAGGCTGTCAGTGGTTTTTCGAAGGGCAGCCTGGCGTCGATCTCCCAGTGATTATCCGGAGGGACACGGATGACAGCCCTGGGCTGTTCGTCGGGCGTATGCCTGAGGATGGCCTCCAGCACGTCGAAATCATAGGCGGGATGACTGGGAGGCTGAATGTAGAGCATCGGAAAATCCCGCGCCTCCATGCGGTTCATTACCTTGTAGTGAACGTCGTTCACGGTGATGAAGTGCGGCAGTGTCAGCGTGGGTTGGAACGCCCAGTCCCGCCTGAATACCGCCGGGCCTTGCACAGCGGCTTCGCTTTGCGCAGGCGACATCGTGCGCTGGCGCTTGGGTGCGCTGGCTTCAGAAGGCTCATCGAGGCTGTAGGGGGTAATGGTCTGGGGGGAGTCACTGCTGCCTGGCTCGACAGGTTGGGGAACCCGCCGCCATAGGAGACTCCCTTCCACTTGTTCCAGGCGTGGTCCGGAGGCGATGAGCTCGGTGCTTGATCGGGCCCGGTAGTTCTGTTCGGCATCGCGCCCCAGCAACACCGTTGCACCGTCTTCAAGCTCGACGTAGGTGCGTGTCCTGAACGTCCGTATGCCAGAGGTCGCGTCTGGCGCCGATAACAGGGGGATCAGTTCGGCTGAAAGATGATAATCGTCCAGCGACACCGGGGCGCCGTCACCATGGGGGGACGCCTGTTGTGTGATTTCGGATACCTGGAGGGTTGTGGGCTGGGATTCCGCGGCTTCGGTGTGTCTTCCCGGCGAGACGGATGCCTGGCCCGCTCCTTCCATCCTCATGGGCCTTGCGGGCGAACTTTCCGGCGTTGTATCGCGGCTGGTGGGGGATGTATCGGAGGACGAAGTTGAAACATTGGAACGGGTGTTTTTTCTGGGACTCATCGGAATTTCGGCTCTTGAATATAAATAATGAACATGACTTGAAACGAATAGTTGATCGTCGCCTTGACGATATTCATGGGAAATGAGCGCGCAGGTGCACTACATATATATTGCGTTTGAACTAAATATCTGGAAAAACCTGCCTGAGACTATGCAGGATCGGAAAGAGCCTCGCCCGGCGAGAGCATCCAAGTCATATAAGGCAGTTGCCTGGAAAATGTCGGACCCAAGCTGATTGCCTGTGCAAGCAACAACGACTTGCTCAACGTCAAGCCCTCCAGCAGTTTTGCGCATTGTTCCCACAATGAACGCAGCGCCCCATCGTCCAAGGGCGGATGCTGGCTGAGACCTTCTCGAGCTATATCCCTGTAGATCTTGAGGTGGTGGTCGCACAAGTTTTTTTTCCGAAGGTCCTGCGCGGTAATGACACGAGACTTGTCGGTATCCAGGGTCCACTTACGTGTCTTGAGGTGATAGCTCAGGGTCCCGGGGGAGCCATCCTTGAGGGCAACATTGAAGACCTTCAATGATGCGGACGACAATCCGGACAGTTCCGAGGGCAACGCTACGTCGGGGTCGACCGTGGGTGCAAAATAGCGACCATCCAGCCCTTCCACATAAACCCTCTCGAACAGACTGTCGACCGCATGCACGACACCTTGTGCAGTGATCACGCGTATCTGGTCCACAAGGTCGTCAACTTCGTAAGCGGGCAGATGAATCACCGTCCCGCCGATTTGCAGCAGGTTGGAAGCCAGTTTTATCTCGACCTGGCCGAGCTGCGTCGCGTCGAATTCCCACCGGGAGGCCTGGGGTAATCGTGGGTTGGCGCTGGCCAGTGCGCCTGGAGTGGAGAGGCGTAGCGTCATGTTCGGGCCGAGGTGGACAAGGTAGGCGGAGCCTTGGCCAATCAGGACTTCGACACCCGTTTGTACAGCCGATGAAGTGAGCAGGGCGCAGGTTGCCCGGTTGCCCATGTAGTGGGGTGTTTTATCCAGGGGTTGAAGATAGGCGTATTTCTTTTTCGTCGGCGTGAGTGGCAGTGAAAGTTGCGTTTTCCATTGTACCGGGTCCTTGTCTATGAACTTCTTGTCCAGCAACAGGCCGTAGTCGGGAGAGGGCACGGCGAGACGGTAGGAGGCGCCGTCATTGGTGATCAGGATCACCGTATGATTCAATCCGAGGGCGGAAAATGCACGTCGTCCCGTGGCGGTTCTTCGCGCGGTATAACGCTCATCGGAACTGGCGAGGTTATTCACGACGACCCGGCGATTGCCAAAGTACAGCGTCAGGCCACACGCTCCATACTTCACCGTGTCCGATTCGTCCTCCTGAATGACATGGGCAGTGTAGTGGGCTTCGATTCGTGTCAATTCGGAGTGGACGTAGTCCAGGTGAAGTGTGGTGGAGTATTCACTTTTCTGTTTGATGTTGAGGGTGGCGAGTTCGATCAGGCGGGAAACGTAATAGCTCGTATCTTTGTCATGGGCGATCGATTGCTCGCTTTTATCATTGAGGATGGCTGGGTTTCGCGGCGTGCCTTGTTGCACCATGACGGCTTCGATGGCGAGCCGGTTACCGTGTTCGATGCGGTCGGGCAGGTCGGGCACCCAATGGAAACCATCTTTCGTGATGAACGTCAGTTTGTCGTTTTGTAAGGATCGAGGATACGCAGTGTCGCCATAGACGTTATTGACGGTGACTTTGCGCACGTCCCAATCGTTCGAGTCGAAGCATGAAACCAACACCAGGTTGCCTGCTTCAATTGCCCAGCTTTCAATCAGGTCCGCTCGCCAGTCCAGTGCGATGACACTGTGACCCACGCCATCTTCGGTGATCGATACATGTCCAGGTTTATGGGCGATGGCATAGACATCCTCGCCTGGGCCACCGGCAGCCTCGCGATTGTTACCCCCGAGGATAGAGATCTGGTCATCACCCGCGCCGGCCTCGATGGAATCGTTGCCGCGGGACTTGATGATGTTCGGGCCGTCCGTTCCCTTGATGACGCTGGTCCCACCCTCAAGGATTTCGACATGTTCAATGCTTTCAAGGAGCGTCGGGCGATAGGCGCCGTTTGCCGTTGCGTGAGGGGCTTGAGTGATCACGCTGACCCGCCCGGTGGCCAGATCGACCTGATAACCCAGTCTTGGCTCCTGACTGTCGCTGGCGCCGCCCGCCAGGATCAGCGTGTCGTTGCCTGCGCCACCCATCAGGCGGCTCGGCCGGGGCGCCTGGTTCCCGGCGACGATCTCGGGCGCCGCCTCGAAAATGAACACATCATCCTTCGCGCCGCCGGTCAGTGCCTTGACGCCTCCCCCGTAATGAAAGACGTTCGGCTTGTTTTCAACACCTAGCACGGTGTCGTTACCGCCGCCGATAGACCACTGGATACCTTTGTGGTCCGCGGCCGTTCCAATGACCGCGCCGGGTGTCTCAGCCGTTACGCCGCTGCGTGCATCGATCCAGTCATCGCTGTCCTTGATCCTGGGGCGCATGGCGGTTGCCTGATAACTTTCCCCGGTCCACCAACTCCGGGTGTTGTAGGTCACCCGTTGCAGTTCTACGGTGAACTTGCCGTTTACGATCGCTTCAGTGCTGTTTTTCAACGGCCCCCTGAGCAGGTTCAAGGCGTTGGCCTGGAGTCGCTTCGTCTGTTCGGCGGTGGCCTTGGCGAGGGTGTAGCGGTCCTGGATATCGTCATCGGGACTGATTGTCCAGAAGGCGAACCAGCCCGTGCGAAGGCGCTCGTGGACGGTGAGTTGTATGTAGTCGTCGATTTCATCGACTTGACGGATCGCCCCCCAGATCTGTGAGCCGACCACCAGGATAAGCCCGGCGGCCAGGCCCGCGGGACCCGCTGATGTGAACCCGGCCAGCGCCGCGACGCCGAGGGTCACGGCCATGGCGGCACTGGTCACGCTCAAGGCCGCGCTGACATAGTGGTCGGTGGCCTCGCGGCCGGTGGCGCCGACGGCGGCCTTGAACGAGTCGATCGCGGCGATGATATCGAAAGGCAGTGTGAGCACGCTGGCAATCAGGCCGCTTCCCCGGGCCAACCTGATGGCGAAGGTCGTTTTGGCGAAATCCCCCAGGGAACGCTGGCTGGCCTTGATCATTTGGGTGGCTTGGCGGGTCACCAGCGCTTCGACACCGATGGAGCTCACCTCGGCGGCCACGCTGGCCCCGTTGAACAGGGTCTGGTAGGCGTCCTTGTCCCGGATGGCGTCTTGCAGGCCCCGCAGCCCGCTGTAGATGCCGAAGGCCTGAAGCCCCAGGCCCGTGGGAATAAGGGCCTGGCTCTTGGCCTGGTTGATCCAGCCGGATGAGCGCTGCACCAGCGCTTGGCTGTCGAGGTTCCGGGCGGCGTTCAAAAGCCGTTCAAGCGTGTTCCGATAACGGCTCGGTTCAGCCTGGGTCCCAGGCACTTCCCGCAACAGTGATCGTGCGGAGCGTGACCGTTGGCTTGCCAGCTCGAACAGCAATGTCGGCAGCCGATAGTCGTTTGCGTCGCGGGTGAGTTTCAGGCGGGTTTCGACATCACTGGCGTTGAGTTGCAGTGAGCTCAGGAAAAAGCGATTGGGGATGCGGAAAAAAGTATTGTCACCGTTCAGGGGCTGTCCATCGGTCGTTGCACCGAGTGCATTCAGGGCAGAACGGGTGACGGCCACGGAACCGATGTGGAGCGGGCCGTAGAGTTTATCCACCACTTCAAGTTGCGCTTGGCGCTGTCTGAGTTCTGAACCGAGCTGCGATTGATCGACAACTTTGAAATCGAGCGTTTCGGTTGTGCGCGCATTGGCATGCAAGCCGATGTCTGTAATGACGATGCCACGCTCGGCAAAAACGGAGGGTGGTTGAATAACCTTGGCCATTGTGAACGTCCTTGTTCAACGATGATTGAATGGTCCTCTATGTAAGATGTTTTCCTGGGCGGTGTATATCGATGGGTTGTTGCCTCGTTTTGCCACTCAGTGGGCGGACAATAACGACGCCGCGCCCGCGCCGCCAAACAAGCCCGCACTGATGCGATTGAACCAGCTCTGGCCTTTACCCGTACGCAGGTACCGCGCCGCGCCATGGGCGCCGAGGCCGTAGGCCAGCTTGCAGAGCAGGTCGAGGACGGTCCAGGTAGCGATCATGATCAGCAGTTGGGGCAGGAAGGGTTGCCCGGCGCTCAGGAACTGCGGCAGGAACGCGGCGAAGAACAGGATGTCTTTCGGGTTACTGGCGCCCAACACGAATGCTCGGCCAAACAGCGCGCGAAAGCGTGGGACGGCGGCGGCCTGGGGCACTTCGGCGCCTTGGGAGGGCTGTCGCGATTGCTGCCAGCTCTGCCAGGCCAGGAAGAACAGGTACAGCGCACCGACGATCTTCAGGGCACTGAACAGTTTTTCCGAAGCCAGCAGCAATGCTCCGAGTCCCAGTGCCGAGGCGCTCAACAAGCAGATCGAGGCGATCACCCCACCCAGGAATGCCGGATACGAGCGACGCAGGCCGTAGTTCAGGCTGTTGCCGATCATCAACAGCGACAGGGGGCCGGGGATGAGAATCACCACCAGCGCGGCGCCACTGAACAACAGCCAGGTTTCCAGATTCATTGCTTTGCTCCTGATGTACAAAAGCCTCACCGAGTGGGTGAGGCGGGTGGATACGGTGTCGCTTACAAGAAGATGAACTTGGCGATGAAGATCGCGCAGAGCACCCACAGGCTGACAGAAATTTCCTTGCGTTTACCGGTGCCGGCCTTGAGCACCACGTAGGTGATGAAACCCAGTGCGATCCCGTCGGCGACCGAAAAGGTCAGGGGCATCATGATGGCCGTGACGATGGCCGGAATGCTGTCGGTCGGCTCGTCCCATTCGATATGGGCCATGCCGCCCATCATCAGCATGGCGACGTAGATCAAGGCACCGGCGGTGGCGTAGGCGGGGATCATCCCGGCCAGCGGCGCGAAGAACATGGCGGCAATAAATAGCACGCCGACGGTCACCGCGGTAAGCCCCGTGCGGCCTCCCGCCGCGACACCGGCAGCACTTTCCACGTAGCTGGTCACCGGCGGCACGCCGACCATGGCGCCGAATACACTGGAGGCGCTGTCGGCTTTCAGGGCACGGGAGAGGTTCTCGATCCGGCCATCGGCCTTCACCAGGCCAGCACGCTGGGCCACGCCCATCAAGGTGCCGGCGGTGTCGAACATATGCACGAACAGGAAGGCCAGCACCACGCTGATCATGCTGACGTTGAACACTCCGGCCACGTCCATCGCCATCCAGGTCGGCGCCAGGCTCGGTGGCGTCGACATCACACCGTTGTATTGCACCAGGCCCAGGCCCCAGCCGGCCAGGGTCACGGCGATGATGCTGATCAGGATCGCGCCGAACACCCGGTGATAACTGAGCACGGCAATCATCAGGAAGCACACGGCGGCGAGCAGCGGGCCGGGTTCACGCAACGAGCCGAGCTTGATCAGGGTGGCGGGGCTGTCGACGATGATCCCGGCGGTCTTCAGGCCGATCAGTCCGAGGAACAACCCGACCCCCGCGCCCATGGCGAACCGCAGGCTCACCGGAATGCTGTTGAGCAGCCACTCACGGACCCGTGACAAGGTCAGGATCATGAACAGCACGCCGGAAATGAACACCGCGCCCAACGCGGTCTCCCAGTTGTAGCCCATGGTGCCGACCACGGTGTAGGTGAAGAAGGCATTCAGGCCCATGCCCGGTGCCAGGCCGACCGGCCAGTTGGCGTACAGGCCCATCAACAGACAACCCAGGGCGGCGGCGATGCAAGTGGCGACGAACGCCGCGCCGTGGTCGATGCCGGCATCGGCCATGATGTTGGGGTTGACGAAAATGATGTAGGCCATGGTGATGAAGGTCGTCAGGCCGGCGATCAGCTCGGTCTTCACCGTGGTGCCATGCACGCTGAGTTTGAAAATGCGCTCCAGCCAACCACGGCTTGATGGCGGCGAGAGGTCCAGCGTCCGGGCTTCGGGTTTGCGGCTTTCCACAGCGAGTACTCCTCAACAGTTTTATTGTTATTTCCGGCGTCGCAGGCCATCCGGAGGAGGCTTGCGCGCCTTGAGGCAGGTAAGGCTGGCGAAGTAGTTGACCTGATGGTCAGGAACTCGCACGAAGCGAATTATGCTTTTGTATACAAATAAAGCAAATAATGTTTTCTGGTTTGTGGACGAAATGTCCGGCGATAGGGATATATCGCCAGGGAGGACGCCATCGCGAGCAGGCTCGCTCCCACAGGGTTAAGTGCACGCGAGATCCAATGTGGGAGCGAGCCTGCTCGCGATGGCGCCAGTCCAAGCAACGCCACCCTCAGCCCGCAGACCCCTTACCCAGCGCCATATTCACCGCCAACCACCCATTCACCGCCGCCTCCCCGGCCTCGGCAAACACCCGTTCCAGCAACTTCACCTGCTCGCGCCGCAACGCCTGTTCGAACCGCGCGCCTTCCTCGGTCAACTCCAGCAGCCGCTTACGTTTGTCGGTCTCGGAGGCGACGCTGTTGACCAGATGCATTTCCATCAACTGCCGCAACGGCATGTTCAGGGCCTGCTTGGTGACGCCCAGCAGGGCCAGCAATTCTTTCACGCTGAGGGACGGATACCGGGCAACGAAGAAAACGATGCGCTGATGCACCCGGCTCAACCCACGACGCTCGAGCATTTCATCGGCCTTGGCAGTGAACGCCTGGTAGCCGAAGAAAAACGCTTCCATGGCCATTTGCTGGGAAGTCGGGTTTTTAAGGTCAAGCATATTGACGTATCCAGAAAGGTCGGAGTAATTTCGGTCAATCAGTTTGACTCATTTCCCCAATGCCTCGCTACAGGTGGTCCCCATGGCTTTTTCCGAACGTGTCTCGCGCCTCAAAAGTTCTTTGATTCGAGAAATCCTCGCGGCGGCCCAACGCCCTGAGGTGATGTCGTTCGCCGGCGGTCTGCCCGCCGAAGCCATGCTGCCGAAAGTGAAGTGGGACGCCATGCCGTTGGCCATGGGTCAATACGGCATGAGCGAAGGCGAGCCGGCCCTGCGCGAAGCCCTGGCGGCGCAGGCGCGGGCACTGGGCCTGGCCTGTGAGGCGAGTCAGGTGCTGGTGGTCAGCGGCTCGCAGCAGACCCTCGACCTGGCGGCGAAGCTGCACATCGACGTCGGCACCGAGATCATGCTGGAAGCGCCGACCTACCTGGCGGCGCTGCAGATTTTCCAGCTGTTCGGCGCCGACTGCATTACTGTGCCCTTGCAAGCCGATGGGCCGGACCTGAAGCAATTGCGAGCACGCCTGGAACAACACCGGCCGGCATTCATCTACCTGATCCCCACGTTCCAGAACCCTTCGGCAGTGCGCTACAGCGAGGCCAAGCGCGACGCGGTGGCGGCCTTGCTGGATGAATTCGGCGTGACCCTGATCGAAGACGAACCCTACCGCGAACTGACTTTCGACGGCGGCAGCGCCACACCGATTGTCAGCCGCTTGAAGAAGGCCAGTTGGATCTACACCGGCACCGTGTCGAAGACCCTGTTGCCGGGGCTGCGGGTGGGTTACCTGATTGCCAGTCCGGACCTGTTCCCGCACCTGCTGCGGCTCAAGCAATCGGCGGACCTGCACACCAATCGCATCGGCCAATGGCAGGCGCTGCAATGGATCGGCACCGAGCAGTACCGCAGCCACCTTGGCGAATTGAGGGACTTCTACCGGGATCGTCGCGACCGGTTCCAGGCCGCGCTGCAGACGCATTTTTCCGACATCGCGGACTGGAACATGCCCGAGGGAGGGCTGTTTTTCTGGCTGACCCTCAAGCAACCGCTGGACACCCGCACACTGCTCGCTGCCGCGCTGGCGGTGGATGTGGCGTTCATGCCGGGAGAGCCGTTCTTCCCCGAGCCGGACCGGCACCCGGGGCATCTGCGTTTGAACTTCAGCCATATCGATCCGTCGCGACTGGATGAAGGGCTGAGGCGGTTGGCGGGGGTGGTGCGGGCGGCGTTGGCTGCCGAAGCGGCGTAAGGCGGTGGGTCTTGTGGTGAGCGGGCCGGCGCTATCGCGAGCAGGCTCGCTCCCACAGAGGTTTTGTGAACACTGAAGATCCCATGTGGGAGCGAGCCTGCTCGCGATGGGGCCTTCACATCCCCCCAAGAACCATCAGACCGCCGAAAACCGCTTGTCCAGGTAATCAATGATCACCTTGGACTCATACATCCAGGTGGTTTCCCCGTTCTCTTCAATACGCAGGCAAGGCACCTTGATCCTGCCGCCTTGCTCCAGCAGCGCCTGGCGATCCTGTTCGTTGTTCTTCGCATCGCGCAGGGCCACCGGTACGTTGAGGCGGCGCAGGGTGCGGCGGGTTTTCACGCAGAACGGGCACGCGTGGAATTGATACAGCGTCAGGCTGCGGGCGGCCTGGTTGACCTGCGCCTGGGCATCGGCCGGGCGCTGTTTCTTGCCAGGACGGGTGATGAAGTCGATGAAGATGATCAGTTGGCCCAGGCCAACTCGAAGCGCTTTGACGATCACGGTATAAGCCTCGCGGCAGGGAAGAAGAGGGCGCGCAGCTTACCTGATTTTTCACGGGCGAAAAAAAACCGGCGATCAATGCCGGTTTTTTTCGAACGACAGGTTACTTGATGAGGCTGAGGAACTCGCTGCGGGTCGCGGCGTTCTCACGGAACTCACCGAGCATCACCGAGGTGATCATCGAGGAGTTCTGCTTTTCCACACCGCGCATCATCATGCACATGTGCTTGGCCTCGATCACCACTGCCACGCCCAGGGCACCGGTGACCTGCTGGACCGCGTCGGCGATCTGGCGGCTGAGGTTTTCCTGGATCTGCAGGCGACGCGCATACATGTCGACGATCCGCGCCACTTTCGACAGCCCCAGCACCTTGCCGCTCGGGATGTAGGCCACATGGGCCTTGCCGATGAACGGCAGCAGGTGATGCTCGCACAACGAGTACAACTCGATGTCCTTGACCAGCACCATTTCGCTGTTGTCGGAGCTGAACAAGGCACCGTTGGTGACTTCTTCGAGGGTCTGTTCATAGCCACGGCAGAGGTACTGCATGGCCTTGGCAGCGCGCTTGGGCGTGTCGAGCAGACCCTCGCGGGAAACGTCCTCGCCCAGTTGGCCGAGAATCGCGGTGTAATTCTGTTCCAGTGTCACAGAGGCTGATTCCATAAGGGTTTCAGGAGGGTACTTGTTCTGTCTGTACCAATTTTGTACCAATCAAGCTGTTTTCGAGCTGCCCGAGTTCGCCCCCAGTCGGCGCTGGGGTTGATCCATCGGGCATAGGTCGAGAGCAACATCTGAACGCTGAGACCCAGCTGAGTGGCAATAAACGCAGGGTTCATACCCGCCATGAGCCACATGGTAGCGTATGTGTGCCTGCAGTTGTATTGCTGAACGGAGCTATTCATCCAATCTCATCGGGTGATGACGCTTCTCTGCCTGCGCGATCATCCGGTCTGTTCGTATCGATAGAGACAGAGAGGGGGGAGGCTGATAGCCTATAGCCATCCATGCCAGTCCCTTTAGGAACGGAATCCATGTTGAAAAAAATTGCTGCGCTTACGTTGTGCACTGTTGTTTGCTTGGGTGGTTGTGCTGTTAATGTTAAAACAGAAAAAAACCTCAAGCTAGTATTACCTTAGACATAATAAATCGCTCCTCTCAGGATAAGCTTACAGCTGTCTATTTTGAAGAGAGTTATGATTGCTTTGGTATTAAATCTATTGTGGTAAATTCTTCTCAAAGAAATGTCACGGTGTTATTGGAAAAAAAGCCGTATCAGACTATTTATATAAAATACGTCGGTAGCACCTTTGATGGAGCGAATTTTCATCCCCGTAGCTGTAGCACGTCGTATACGTTCAGAGCAGATGAGTCGGATGCCTACACTGTTATATTAGAAAATGTTTATAATAATTGTGATGTTGAGGTGCGAAGGGATGTTTTAACCGCCTCGGCCTTCTTGATCCAAAAAGTCAAACTAAATTCAAGGCAACCAGCGGCTACTGTCCCAGCGGTTTCAAGCGGACCTTGGTGTGAAGCGGTTGAGGCGTTCAAAGGTTAAATTAGCTAATTATATTGCTGATTATTAAAGCTATTAATATCGTTTTCCAGTTTATTAAGCTCACTCCAGCGGTGTTGGAGTTTATCCATCGTGCATAAGTTGTAAGTAACATCTGAACACTGCGACCCAACCGAGGGGCAATAAATGTAGGGTTCATACCCGCCATGGGGCACATGGTAGCGTATGTGTGTCGGTAGTTGTATTGCCGGCCGGTGCTATTCATCCAATCTCATCGGTGATGAGACTTTACCTGGCTGCGGGCTCACCGGTCTGTTTGGATCGGGTTTTTCTGACCGAGCATCTCGTGTCGTCAATTCGCTTCGGCATCATCCCAAGGCGTAACCACCAGATTGGCCAGTGCGACGGCTTAGTGACTTCCTTTTACGTGATACACGATTGACGATAGTGGTATGCGTGCATACGATAAGTTGACTTACTAAAAGGAGGCCGACATGCCCAATTCCATGCACGCCACTGCTTCATATACTCACGAAACCCGTGCATCCGCAGCTGCAATCTGGGCGCTTTTCGAAGCTGTTCCCCGTTGGAAAGATTGGAACGCAGGTGTCCATTCATGCACGCTCCACGGTTCTTTCATTGAGGGTACATGGATGACAATGGTGCTGCCTGACCAAGAGGTCATCCAGTCTCAGTTGGTAGAAGTCAATAAACCGAACGGATTCACTGATGAGACTGTACTGGGTAGCACCACTGTTCGCGTCAGGCATGAAATCACTCCGCTCCCGAATGGCAATCACTCTATCGTTTATTCGATTGATGTCGTGGGAGAGGGCGCAGGGGAGATCTGCACGCAAGTGTCTTGTGATTTCTCTGAAGTCCTGCGGGCACTGGCAGCCCGCGCAGAAAGTGAGACGGGCGTATGAACCGGGCGTGGCTGGGTGTTGTATCTCGGTCGCACGTCTGGCGAGGCATGGAGGGCGGCTTTGCACAGGTCTGTCATGGCAAAAAGGAGCCACTGCGCAAGATGAGCAAGGGTGATATTTTTGTTTATTACTCCCCGAATATAGAAGTGCAGGGCGCGCCGCTTAAAGCCTTCACCGCCATAGGGAAAATTGAGGACGATGAGGTTTTCGAATTCGACATGGGCGCAGGGTTCGTGCCGTTTCGTCGTCGGGTTCGATATGCCAAGGCAAAAGAAGTCGCTCTGGACCTCGTGCGTGGAGAGCTGGACCTCTGTGTTCCGCCAAACTGGGGCATTGTGCTAAGGCGCGGACTGATTCCATTGACCGACAAAGATACCTGCACAATTGCTTGCGCGATGGGTGTCGACCTGCTGGCACTGAGGCGTAATTGATGAAGTCGAAACCGCTGCCAACCCTCCATAGCGGACCGTCAGATAGTCCAGGTTTTTTGCTCTGGCGCATCTCCAACACCTGGCAGCGTGAGCAGCGCGCCGCATTACAGCAGCTGGGTCTTACCCATACCCAGTTTGTCATGCTTGCAGTCGCAACGTGGTTTGCCTCACAAGAGCCGCTCACCCAGGCACGCCTGTCGCAATTGACTGGCAGCGACCCGATGACCACCTCTCAAGTGGTCAGAACGCTTCTTAAAAATGGGCTGTTTGTGAGAGACGTACATCCTACTGACACGCGAGCCAAGATTATTTCAGTTTCCGAAGCCGGTCGTGATCTGGCACACAAGGCAATTGTCATCGTGGAGGAAGTTGATCGTAAATTTTTTGGATCTCTAGGCGAGCAGCAATCCAGCCTGGTCCTCCTTTTCCGACAACTGCTCGATAAGACATCATCGACACAATAGAGAGAGAAAAAGGGGGCGTTGGCAGACACGGCGCTGCAAGCTCGGCAATCGAACGCTACTCGTCGCGGCCTTCCATCATGGTGCGCTTGAGCATCACGTACACCGCCCCGGCGCCACCGTGTTTCGCCTGGCAGGAGGTGAAACCCAGCACTTGGGGGTGCTGGCGCAGCCAGGTGTTGACGTGGCTCTTGATCATCGGCCGCTTGCCGTCCAGTCGCACGGCCTTGCCGTGGGTGACGCGCACACAACGGATTTCGAACTTCGTGGCTTCGGCGAGGAAGGCCCAGAGGGTTTCCCGGGCTTTTTCGACGCTCATGCCGTGCAGGTCGAGGCTGCCTTCGAAGGGGATCTGGCCGACCTTCAGCTTGCGCATCTGGCTTTCCTGGACGCCATCGCGCGCCCACATCAACTCGTCTTCGGGACCTACGTCGATCACGAACTGATCGGACAGTCCGTCCACGGTGGTGGCATCGGCGAGCACGGTGGCGGCCTGGCGCAGCTTGGCGATCTGTGCGCGATCGGCTTTCGGTTTACCGGTGTCGGCGCGATCGTGTTTGATCGGTTTAACGCCCTGGATCGCACTTTTGAACAGGGAAAAATCGTCGTCTTGCATGTCAGCCTCCGCGAAGGCCGGCCAGTTTACCCAAGTCTGGCGGGATCGGGCGCGACAAAACGTCGGATGGCGGGTCAGTCGTGCTTTTTCATCAGGTGCGGAGCCATGGCCAGCTCCAGGGATTGGCGGGCGCGACGGCGGCAGCGGCGCCAGAGCCAGACACCCAGCCACAGGATCAGGAGGCCCACGGCCAGGATGATCGCCGAACCGAGCGGGGTGGCATTCAGGTCGCCCATCGCGGGCGGACGGCCCAACAGGCTGGCGGCACCGGCCATGGCCAACAGGACGCCGAGTGTTGCCAGCAGCGCCGCGATGGCCGCGCCAAAACGAAACCGCCAGTTGCTCGGGCCTTTGGGCCGCAAGCGACGTGCGTCAAAACCATCGGATAACTTCATTCCGACCTTCCTCAGTGGGTATCGGCCCTTCGACCGGAAGATGTTCGGGTTGTTCCTGAAGCTAGGCTAATGAGAGTCTTTTGCGGATGAGCGGCGGAGGCTGCCGCTCATCGAGGGGCAATCAGATCAGGTCGTGGGTCAGGGCCAGGGTGGCGAAGTTGTCCGCCATGATCGCCATTTCGGTCTGATGCACGTGGTCGGCGCTCAGGACGCCGCCCTTGTGCGGCAGGTCGCGGGTGGCGCAGGCGTCTTCCACCAGGGTGCAGCGAAAGCCCAGGTTCTTGGCGGCGCGCACGGTGGTGCTGACGCTGGAATGGCTCATGAAGCCGCAGACGATCAGGTCCAGAGGGCCAAACTCCTCCAGGCGCTTTTTCAATTCGGTGCCGTGGAAGGCGCTGGGCAGCAGCTTGCCGATGATGGTTTCGTCACCCTGGGGTTCGAGGCCTGGAATGAATTCGCCGCGCTCACCCTGCGGATCGAACAGGCCGCCATGGGTGCCCAGGTGACGCACATGCACGATCGGCCGGCCGGCGGCACGGGCCGCGCCGAGCAATTGCCTGATGTTCGCAACCGCTGCATCCATGCCGCTCAGGGCCAGGGGGCCGGCGAGGTATTCTTTCTGGGCATCGATGATGATCAGGGTCGCTTGACTCAGGTTGGCCGCCGCGTAACCACGGCCGCTGAGTTGAAACATCGTTTTTGGAACGGACATTCTGGGGCTCCTTCGGGTGGGGCTTTTGCGACATTGTCCTCTGGCTGAGCGGTTCTGTGAATCGCTTCCATCGCAAGCGCCGTCGTTGCTGGCCTACAGCCTTGTCAAGATGGCCATCTTGTTCAATGGGGAGTACAAAAAACGGAAGGTTCCTACGAATGCTCTGGCGTTTTCAGTCGTCCTTGAGGCGCGTTTGGGTGGCGGCGCGTTTGGCTGTTAGACTCGCCAGTCGTTTTTTCTGGAGTTTGCCGCCGTGATCACTTCCCGTCTTCGTACCCTGCGCGACCATATCCGTTGGGCCGTCAGCCGTTTCCATGGGGAGGATCTGTTTTTCGGCCATGGCACCGACAATGCGTGGGATGAAGCCCGCCAACTGGTGTTGGGCGCGCTGCACCTGCCGTGGGAAATTGCCGACAGCTACCTGGATTGCAGCCTGGAAGACGACGAATTGGTCCATGTGCAGCGCCTGTTGCAGCGACGTATCGCGGAGCGAATCCCCGCGGCCTACCTGTTGGGCGAAGCCTGGTTCTGTGGGATGTCATTCATTGTCGACGAACGCGTGCTCATTCCGCGCTCGCCCATCGGTGAACTGATCGAAAAGCGTTTCGAACCCTGGTTGGCCCAGGCCCCTGCGCGGATTCTCGACCTGTGCACCGGTTCCGGCTGCATCGGTATCGCTTGTGCCTATGAGTTTCCGGAGGCCGAAGTGGTGCTGGCCGACCTGTCGTTCGAGGCGCTGGAAGTGGCCAACCAGAACATCGAGCGCCATGGCGTCGATGAGCGTGTCTTCACCGTTCAGGGCGATGGCTTCGACGGTCTGCCGGGGCAGCGTTTTGACCTGATCGTGTCGAACCCGCCCTACGTCGATGCGGAAGATTTCGCCGACATGCCCCAGGAATACCAGCATGAGCCGGAGCTGGGCCTGGCCTGTGGCGATGACGGCTTGAACCTGGTGCGCCGGATGCTGGCCGAGGCGGCCGATCATCTGACCGAGAAGGGGCTGTTGATTGTCGAAGTGGGCAACAGCCAGGTGCATGTCGAGGCGTTGTACCCCGAAGTCGATTTCGCCTGGCTGGATTTCGAACGCGGCGGGCATGGCGTGTTCATGCTCAGCGCGGAGCAGTGCCGCCAGCATCAGGGGTTGTTTGCTTCGCGGATTTAATGCGGTTTAAGCAGGCTTTTGTGGCGGGGGGTAAATAGACACCGCTCCCCTAAATAGGCCGTTGGGTTGCGAAGCAGCCCTGAAACCAGGCAACTCGGTGTCTCAGACAGATTGAGTTGAGACTGCATGGGGCTGCTTCGCAACCCAGCGGGGATAAATCCCCTCGCCACAGGTGTATTCCAAGTCATTGCCCCGGAAAAGACCCGGTACTCAGTGCCGCGTCGCAATCCAGATCAGCAAACCCGCCTGGAACATGGCGAACGCCACCAGGCAGGTGATGGTGAAGCGCAGGCCGGTGTCTTCGCGCTTGAACTTGTTGACCTTCTCCTCCTGCTGCTTGAGCTTGACCTCCTGCTCCGCGAGGTTCTGCTCGGCTTGTTGCAGCATTTGCGCGGCTTCGAGGATTTCCACGAACTGCAGCTTTTCGGTGTTCCAGTCACCTTTCAGGTCACCGACCTGGGCATCCTTGACGCTGCCCTTGAGGTGCTGGGCGTCGGCATAGACCACTTCGAAGCCATGGGCTTGCAGGAAACGGTCGCGGCGCAGTCGGGTGTCTTCGTTCAGCGCGTCCTTGTTGTTCAGGTCGGTGCCGTCGACCCGATAACTTGACCAACGCTTCTTGGCCCAGGTAATGGCCTGGGCCGCGAGGAAGCGGCCGATGCCGCGGTTCATCGGCTCCATCTGCAGACTGTCCGGGGAAAAGTGCAGGCGCTTTTCGACGTGATCGGCCCAGACATCCAAGTGGTTCTGTTCCTTGCGCACGCGCTGGCCCGGCAACTGGATGCTCATGCGCAACAAGCTGCGTTCCTTGCTGTGGCGCTCGGCGTAGCTGAATTCGACAAACCGCAGCGGCCGCGCGCCCGTGGCGCGGTCCGTCTTGAGCGGGGCCAGCCGGAGCATCTTGTGGTGCTCGGCTTGCACGTCCGCCCATGGCAGCTCCGCCGCCGGTGTGGCGGGCGTTTCGGCGGTGGTGTCGGGTGAAGTTTCAGTCTCAGTCATAACGGCGAAATCCTGTCCTGGCCGGCTCGTCGGCAGCCAATGCGCTGTCCGACACCGGTCTATCGGCCGTTTTTTCCAGGACTGGAGGGCTAAAAGCGTTTAACGGGTGGCTATCGAGTCAATAAAGGCCAGGATATGAGTACCGAGCGCCGCCGCCAGGGGCAGGTCGGGGCTTTTATAAGAGGCCAGTTGCTGTTTTTCGTCGTTGGGCACGATACGCATCACGTGGTTCATGCCCCCGATCAGCGCCAGTTCGGCGTCGGGTTTGGCCGCCTTCAATTGCCGGGCGTCATCGACGCTGACCTGGATGTCATGGCTGCCCTGGACGATCAAGGCCGGCACTTTCAGCGCCGCGAATGCCCGGGCCGGGTCCTGGCGGAACAGCGAGATCAGGTACGGCTGCACGCTGGGGCGAAAAATGAACTGCAATTGCGCCGGCACGTTGGCATCGACGCGACCGGCCTTGAGGCTGTCCAGCAGTTCATTGCTGCGCAGCATCAGCGGCGGTGGCAGGCGGCTGCCCAGTTGCTGGCGCAGCACCTGGTCGATGGGGCGGGCACTGCCGGCCACCGAGATGACCGCTGCCGCGTTGGTCTGGGGCGCGGCGAGGCTGGCGATCAATGCGCCTTCGCTGTGGCCCAGCAGGATCAATGGGCCCAGCCGTGGGTCGGCGGCCAGCTTGCGGCTCCAGGCCACGACGTCGGCCACATAGGCCTCGACGCTCAGGTCGCGTTCGTCCGGTGTCGCGGCCAGGCTGGCGGCCACGCCGCGCTTGTCATAGCGCACGCTGGCAATGTTGTGCTTGGCCAGGACCCAGGCCAGGCGCTTGAGACTGTCGTTGCGCCCGCCCTCGGGGTTATTGCCGTTGCGGTCCGTAGGACCGGACCCGGAAATGATCAGGACAACCGGCACCGGCGTGTCGGACTGGGGCAGCAACAATGAACCGAAGAGTTCCCCGTGGCCGGTGTCGAGGCTGATCGGTCTTAACAGGACCGTCGCCTGGGCCAGGCTGGAAAACAGACCGATGAACAGGGTAAGGCTCAGGACACGCAGGTTTAGCATCATCACGCCACTGGTTGCGAAGGTGCCGGTTGGACTGGCGGCCACCGATAAGGTTCGAGGATGAACTACGCAGTTAGCCTGCGTATACTGGCGCCCATCAAGAATCCCAGATTGAGTTTCTCAGCGATTTCACGGAGCACCCTGCATGTCCGGCAATACCTACGGCAAGCTGTTCACTGTCACCACCGCGGGCGAAAGCCATGGCCCGGCGTTGGTCGCCATTGTCGACGGCTGCCCGCCGGGCCTGGAGATTGCCCTGGAGGATCTGCAGCGTGACCTGGATCGGCGCAAGCCCGGTACCAGCCGCCACACCACCCAGCGCCAGGAAGCCGACGAAGTCGAGATCCTGTCCGGCGTGTTCGAAGGACGCACCACCGGTTGCGCCATCGGCCTGCTGATCCGCAACACCGACCAGAAGTCCAAGGACTACTCGGCCATCAAGGACCTGTTCCGCCCGGCCCACGCCGACTACACCTACCACCACAAGTACGGTGAGCGCGACTACCGTGGCGGCGGCCGCAGTTCGGCCCGGGAAACCGCGATGCGCGTGGCGGCCGGGGCAATTGCCAAGAAATACCTGGCCAGCCAGGGCATCGTGATCCGTGGCTACATGAGCCAGTTGGGCCCTATCGAAATTCCGTTCAAGACCTGGGATTCGGTGGAGCAGAACGCCTTTTTCTGCCCCGACCCGGACAAAGTGCCAGAGCTTGAGGCCTACATGGACCAGTTGCGCCGGGACCAGGATTCGGTTGGCGCGAAGATCACCGTGGTGGCCGAAGGGGTGATGCCCGGCCTTGGCGAGCCGATCTTCGACCGCCTCGACGCCGAACTCGCTCACGCGCTGATGAGCATCAACGCGGTGAAAGGCGTGGAGATCGGTGCCGGTTTCGCCTGCGTCGCCCAGCGTGGCACCGAGCACCGCGACGAACTGACCCCGCAGGGTTTCCTCAGCAACAACGCCGGCGGCATTCTCGGCGGCATTTCCTCGGGCCAGCCGATCGTCGCGCACCTGGCGTTGAAGCCGACGTCCAGCATCACCACGCCGGGCCGCTCCATCGACATCCACGGCAATCCGGTGGAAGTGATCACCAAGGGCCGTCACGATCCGTGCGTCGGCATCCGTGCCACACCGATCGCCGAGGCGATGATGGCGATCGTGTTGATGGATCACCTGTTGCGTCATCGCGGCCAGAACGCCGATGTCCGGGTCGGCACCCCGGTACTGGGTCAGCTTTGATGGCTGACCTGCCGACCGCCGTGGCCTGACGAGCATGGCGGCACTGCCGTACTGGCGGCTTTCCAGTTTCTATCTGTTCTATTTCGCCTTGCTCGGCTCGACGGCGCCGTTCCTGGCGCTGTATTTCGATCACCTGGGATTCAACGCGGCGCGCATCGGCGAACTGGTGGCGATCCCCATGCTGATGCGCTGCGTGGCGCCTAACATCTGGGGTTGGCTGGGGGATTACACCGGCCAGCGCCTGGCAATCGTGCGGTTCGGCGCGGTCTGTACGTTGCTGACCTTTTCCCTGATCTTCATCGACAAGAGCTACGCCTGGCTGGCGATGGTCATGGCCTTGCACGCGTTCTTCTGGCACGCGGTGCTGCCGCAGTTCGAGGTCATCACCCTGGCCCACCTGAGCGCGCAGGCCTCGCGCTACAGCCAGATCCGCCTGTGGGGTTCCATCGGTTTCATCATCGCCGTGGTCCTGCTGGGCCGGTTGTTCGAATGGCTGAGCCTGGACATCTACCCGCTGACGCTGGTGTTGATCATGGGCGGCATCGTGCTCGCCAGTTTCTGGGTGCCCAATGCCCAACCGGTGCAGGGGCCACGGGTGGCGGGCGACGGATTCCTGCGCCAGCTGCGCAACCCCGGTGTGCTGGCCTTCTACGCGTGCGTCGGCCTGATGCAGATGAGCCATGGGCCGTATTACACCTTCCTGACGCTGCACCTTGAGCGGCTGGGTTACAGCCGTGGGGTGATCGGCGTGCTCTGGGCGGTGGGCGTGGTGGCCGAGGTGCTGGTGTTCCTGGTGATGAGCCGGATCCTGGCGCGGTTTTCCGTACGGCGGGTGCTGCTGGCGAGTTTCCTGCTGGCCGCATTGCGCTGGCTGCTGCTGGGCTCATTGGCCGAATTTCTCTGGGTGCTGTTGTTTGCCCAGGTGCTGCATGCGGCGACCTTCGGCAGCTTTCACGCCGCTGCCATCCATTTCGTGCAACGTAGCTTCGGCTCCCGCCAGCAAGGCCAGGGCCAGGCGCTGTATGCCGCGCTGGCCGGCACGGGCGGGGCATTGGGCGCGTTGTACTCCGGCTACAGCTGGAACGCCTTGGGCGCCACCTGGACTTTCAGCATCGCCAGCGTCGCAGCCTTCGCTGCAGCCGTTATCATTGCCACACGTATGCAAGAGGACAGGCCATGAGCCTTACCCGTGAACACTTTGCCCGGGAAATCATCGACGCCGGGCGTTTCCTGTACGGCCGCGGTTGGTCCCCGGCCACCAGCAGCAATTATTCCACCCGTCTTGCCCCTGACCAGGCCTTGCTCACCGTGTCCGGCAAGCACAAGGGGCAACTGGGCGTTGACGATGTGCTGGCCACTGACCTGGACGGCAACAGCCTGGAACCGGGCAAGAAACCTTCCGCCGAAACCCTGTTGCACACCCAGCTCTACCGCTGGCGCCCGGAGATCGGCGCGGTGCTGCACACCCATTCGGTGAACGCCACGGTGCTGTCGCGCCTGACGGCTCAAGCGTTCATCGATTTCGAAGACTATGAACTGCAGAAAGCCTTCAGCGGCGTGTCGACCCACGAGTCCCGGGTGCGCGTGCCGATTTTCGACAACGACCAGGACATCGCCCGCCTGGCCGCCAAGGTACAGCCGTGGCTCGCTGAGCATCCCGATTGCGTGGGCTACCTGATCCGTGGTCACGGCCTGTATACCTGGGGGGCACGCATGAGTGATGCGTTGCGCCAGATCGAGGCGTTCGAGTTCCTGTTCGAGTGCGAGCTGAAGACTCGCGCACTCCTGAACCGTTAATTTGCTGGAGCCATTGCCATGAGCAGCCTGTCCGTTTACCACGTCTCGAGTCCTGACATCCCGAACAAGGTGTTGACCCACTTCGAAGACATCGCCGCGACACTGGCCGAACAAGGGGTTCGCTTCGACCGTTGGGAGGCCGCGACGAAAATCCAGCCTGGCGCGACCCAGGACGAAGTGATTGCCGCCTACCGCAGCCAGATCGATCAATTGATGACCGAGCGCGGCTACATCACGGTGGATGTCATCAGCCTCGACAGCGATCATCCGCAAAAAGCCGAACTGCGCGCCAAGTTCCTCGATGAGCATCGCCACGGCGAGGACGAGGTGCGCTTTTTCGTCGCCGGGCGTGGCCTGTTTACCCTGCACATCGATGACTACGTCTACGCCGTGTTGTGCGAAAAGAACGACCTGATCTCCGTACCGGCCGGCACACCGCACTGGTTCGACATGGGCGAGCACCCGCACTTCGTTGCCATTCGCCTGTTCAACAATCCGGAAGGCTGGGTCGCCAAGTTCACTGGCGACGACATCGCCAGCCGTTTCCCACGTCTGGAGGACTGAGCCCGTGTCGATCAAAGCCATACTCACCGACATCGAAGGCACCACCAGTGCGGTGAGTTTCGTCTTCGACGTGCTGTTTCCCTACGCCGCGCAACATCTGCCGACATTTGTCCGCCAGCACGCCGACCGCAGCGACGTGGCCGAACAACTGGCGGCGGTGCGCCAGGACAGTGGCGAACCGGACGCTGACGTCGAGCGGGTCGTCGCGATTCTGCTGGGCTGGATTGCCGAGGACCGCAAGGCCACGCCACTCAAGGCGTTGCAGGGTATGGTCTGGGAGCAGGGGTATCAGGCCGGGCAATTGAAAGGGCACGTGTACCCGGATGCGGTCGAGGCCCTCAAGCGCTGGCATCGGGCTGGCTATGGGCTCCACGTGTATTCATCGGGATCGATCCAGGCACAGAAGCTGATCTTCGGCTGCTCAGAGGCCGGCGACCTGTCGCCGCTGTTCAGCGGTTATTTCGACACCACCTCAGGGCCCAAGCGCGAGGTGCAGTCTTATCAGAAGATCAGCCAGGCCATAGGTATTGCGCCTGATGAGATCCTGTTCCTGTCGGACATCGTCCAGGAACTGGATGCGGCCCGAGGGGCTGGCATGGCGACGTGTGGATTGGCTCGGGAGGGGGGGACGTTGGAAGGGCATGTCACGGTGGACAGTTTTGCGCGAATCGATCCTGCGCAGTTTTCATCCCGCTAAGAAGACTTTAAGGCCTACCCGAATTGTGGCGAGGGAGCTTGCTCCCGTTGGGTTGCGAAGCAGCCCCAAAAAATGGGGATCGCTGCGCGATCCAACGGGAGCAAGCTCCCTCGCCACAATGTTCAACCTTGTTTTGACTGACCGTCGACATCAAGCGCTGTGGTAAGTCGGCAGCGCGAAGCGATGCTGGCTTTGCAGCATGGTGATCTGCGGCAGCTCGCTGGCCTGTTCGGCCAAGTCACGACGGATGGCACTGATCACCCAGGACAACTGGTCCCCTGCGTGCAACTGGGCGTAGGAAATCGAGCGTTTGAACTGTTTGCCTTCGCTGTTGCGCAATGTCAGCAGGATGCCGCCGTCCGGGCGAGCTTGTGTAGTCACTTCGTAGTTGGAAAACAGGGACGCGAACTTCTCTTGAATCATATTCATATGACTGCTCCTTGGTGGTGGCAAACCGTGGAGGAGAAGTTGCACTGACCATGCCAGCATTGGATCCGCTAAAAATTACTTTAAAAACAATAAGTTAATTTTCTGCTGTTTTTTTGCTTTCGTGCATCTTGCATGAATAGCCATCGTGCATCCTGCATTTTGCGTGGTCGGGCAATCATTTTTGGAACCAAATCGATTCCTGACGCTCACGCTTCGCCTGTCCCGTCAGCAGATACAAAACATTGCAAAAACCGCGTGTACAGCTGGGCAACCGCTGAGTACTTTCGACCGACCATCACTGCCAGCCGAGCGCAGGAACCGAGACCCGCAGGTCGAACAGGGAGTTTCATGAGTCGTACACCCAGCGACGCCATTACCTGGGGCATGATGCTGCGCAAGCTGCCTTCCCTCTTCAGAATCGTTCCCCGAATCATCAAGGGCCGCAAGCTCGCCAATGTCCGGGACCCGGCCCAGCCCTGTGGCCTGGGCTGGAGTTTCGAACAGGCCACGCAACGCAATCCCCACGGCCCGGCGTTGCTATGCGGCAACATTTCATTGAGTTATGCACAGGTCAACGAGCAGGCCAATCGCATCGCCCACTACTGGTTGGCGCAGGGTATCGGCAAGGGCGATTGCATCGCGATCTTTCTCGAAAACCGTCCACAACTGCTGATTACATTGCTGGCGGCGGCGAAAGTCGGGGCGGTCAGCGCCATGATCAACACCTCGCAAACGGGCGACGCGCTGGTCCATGGCTTGGCGCTGGTCGCGCCGGCCGCTGTGGTGGTGGGGGACGAACGGGTTGCGGCTTTCGAAGCGGTGCGCGGTCGGACCGCTTTGCCGAGCGTTCGCACCTGGTGGCTGGCGGACGAGCACAGCGCCGCTGTGCCTTGCGGTTTCGTCGACCTGTTGGGCAACAGCGAGGACTACCCCAGTGCCAACCCGGCCAGCAGCCGCCAGGTATTTTTCGACGACCCGTGTTTTTATCTCTACACCTCGGGCACCAGCGGCCTGCCCAAGGCCGTGGTCTTCCGCCATGGGCGCTGGATGCGTACGGCCGTCCATTCTGGCCTGATTGCCCTGGACATGCAGCCCGACGATGTCCTCTATTGCCCTTTGCCGCTGTATCACGCCACGGGACTGTGCGTGTGTTGGGGAGCGGCGATCTGTGGCGCATCGGCTTTTGCGATCCGGCGCACCTTCAGCGCCGGCCGGTTCTGGAGCGATGTACGCCGTTATCGAGCGACCACCCTGGGTTATGCGGGGGAGCTGTGCCGTTACCTGATCGACCAGCCGGCCAGTGGCGAAGACCGGCGCCATGACGTGAAGCAGATGATCGGCACCGGCCTGCGGCCGGGCGCCTGGGCGGCGTTCAAGGCCCGCTTCGGTGTCGAGCACATCTGTGAGCTGTACGCGGCCAGCGACGGTAATATCGGTTTCACCAACCTATTGAATTTCGACAATACCGTCGGGTTTTCCCTGACGGGCTGGGCGCTGGTGCGATACGACCAGGGCAGCGGGATGCCGTTGCGCAACCTGCAAGGGCGGCTGCAGAAAGTGCCGAAGGGCCAGCCTGGCCTGTTGTTGGCGCGGATCGATGACAAGGCGCCCCTGGATGGCTACACCGACGCGGCCCAGAACGAAGAAACCCTCTACCGGGACGCCTTTACCCCGGGCGACCTTTACTTCAACACTGGCGATCTGCTGCGTGACCTGGGTTTTGGCCATGGCCAGTTCGTCGACCGTCTCGGCGACACTTTCCACTGGAGGGGCGAAAGCGTATCCGCCACGCAGGTTGAGAATGTCTTGCTGCAGCATCCGCAAGTGGCCGAGGCGGTGGTCTATGGGGTGGAGGTCAACGGCGTCGACGGGCGCGCCGGCATGGCGGCGATCACCCCGTCCGAATCGCTGGCAACCCTGGATTTCAGCGAACTGTTGCAGTTCCTGCAATCCAGGCTGTCGGCCGGTGCGGTGCCGCTGTTCCTGCGCATCAAGGTGAAGATGGACATCACCGGCACCTTCAAATACCACAAGACCCGGCTCAGGCGCGAAGCCTTCGACCCCTGCGTCATGGGCGATGAGCCGGTCTACGCCTGGTTGCCCGGTACTGGAACCTATGTGCGGGTCGACCGCCAATTGGCGACGCAGATCCAGGGTGGGCGGTTCTGCTATTGATTGTGGCTATAACGGGTACAGAGAAAAAGGGGATGACAGGCCCTGCGTCGCTCGGGAAACTAGCGGCATTCTCGAAGACTCAAGTGGAGTGCCCCATGTCCGATACAAGCCGCCAGATGACCCCGGAAGAGGCTGCGGAATTTGCCGAGCAGGTGTTCAACGTGGCGCGCCAGGGGGACGCCGCGATGATGGCGGCCTTGCTGAGCAAAGGCTTGCCGCCCAACCTGCGCAACCACAAGGGTGACACCTTGCTGATGCTGGCCGCTTATCACGGTCACGTGGAAACGGTGAAAGTATTGCTGGAACACAAGGCCGATCCGGAAATCCGCAACGACAACGGCCAGAGCCCGATTGCCGGCGCGGCGTTCAAGGGCGACCTGGCGGTGGTTTCGGCGTTGGTGGACGGTGGCGCACAGGTGGAAGGCGCGTCCTTCGATGGCCGCACGGCGCTGATGATGGCGGCGATGTTCAACCGGGTGGCAATCGTCGACTATCTGATCGGCAAAGGCGCGGACCCGAAGGCCAAGGACGCCAACGGCGTCTCGGCCCTCGATGCGGCCCGGACCATGGGCGCGGTGGACACCACGGCGCAGTTGGAGAAGCTATCCATGTGATGAGAATGATTGTGGGAGCAAAGCTTGCTCGCGATTACGGCAATTCAGTCAGCAATAATGTCGACTGGCCTGCCGCTGTCGCGAGCAAGCTTTGCTCCCACAGCAAGCTCCCTCGCCACGGATGCCTCGGCTGATGTGATGCGCTATCCTGCGCGCCCTCGAAACTCCCAATTGCCACAGGATTCGCCCATGAAAGCCGCACTCGTCGAACTCATCAGCAAAATCAGCTCCGGCTGCCTGGGCGATGCCGACATTGAAAGGATTGCCGACGAAGCAGCCCAGGCCTATGCCGATCCGGCGGCTTTCCTGGCGGCCAACCCGGACATCAACTACGACGACACCTTTCCGATCCCCCTGGGCGAGTGGGTGGTGGTGGGCAGCTTGCCGGACACCGTACTGTTCCAGGCCGACGCCTATGTGCAGTTGTTCGAGCAGATCGTCGCGTCTTTCGGCCCCGGCGTGGCGTTCAATCTCAAGCCCAAGCAACTGGCGAAAACCGAAGCGCTGACGGCGCTCAACCGCATCCAGATCCAGATGAGCAGCCTGAACAAGGAAAACGGCGGCTACGTGTTGATGAACTTCAGCCAGCTGCTCGACGATGAGTTGCAGATGGTGCTGGTGTACGGCAACGACGTGCCGCGGGTGCTGGAGTTGGGCGCGCAAGTCGGCATCGCCGTGGCGCCCGCCCTGGAAGCCCTCAAGGTCGCGGTCCACGTCTGAAGCAATCCAACGGAACCCTCGCTGGAGGCGGACTATCCTAAGTGTGCATGTCATCACTTGGGAGCGACACCATGGGTTCTACCTTCAATGGCCTGGTTGGCCTGATCATCCTGGCGCTCGATATCTGGGCGATCATCAATGTACTCAAGAGTGGCGCGGAAACCGGGATGAAAATCCTCTGGGTGCTGCTGATCCTGCTGTTGCCGGTATTGGGCCTGATCATCTGGGCGATTGCCGGGCCGCGAGGCAACGTGCGGGTCTGACGGTTCTCCTGCGGCGCCCGGCAGGATTCGCCTGCCGGGCTCCTATCCATCAGGCCGCTGCCAAGGCGTGCTTCTGTGAGGTGCCGAGGAAGCGCAGCAGGGCCAGCAGTGGGAACGCACTGCCGACGATAACCACCCACAACCAGCCGCCATGCTCGTACACCGCGCTGGCAATCGACGAGCCAAAGGCGCCGCCGACGAAGATGCTGGTCATGTACAGGGCATTGAGCCGGCTGCGGCTCTTGGCATCCAGGGCATAGATCGTGCGTTGGCCCAGCACCATGTTCATCTGCACACAAAAGTCCAATACCACGCCGGTGACTGCCAAGCCGATGACGCTATAGAGCGGATGGATGAACGCCGGCAGGAAACTCAGGCTGGCAAAGAGCATCGCCAGCAGCGAGGCGATGCGGGTGTGACCGGCGTCGGCCAGTCGCCCGGCAATGGGCGCGGCGATGGCACCGATGGCACCGACCAGGGCGAACAGGGCAATCTCGGTCTGGGACAGCCCATGGTTACGGGCAAGTTCCAGGGGGGCGGCGGTCCAGAACAGGCTGAACGTCGCGAACATGCAGGCCTGGTAAAGCGCCCGTTGGCGCAACAGTGGTTGTTGGCGCAGCAAAGTGCCGAGGGAGCCCAGCAGTTGCCCGTAGGTGGCGCTGTGGTCGGGCTGGCGCTTGGGCACGGTGAACGCCAGGACGAGGCTGATCGCCGCCATCAATGCCGCCGCGATCATGAACATCGCGCGCCAGCCGAAGTAATCCGCCACCACGCTGGCCACCGGCCGCGCCAGCAGGATCCCCAGCAACAGTCCACCCATGATCCCACCCACCACCCGACCCCGGGACGCTTCCGGGGTGAGATGCGCGGCCAGGGGAATCAGCACTTGCACCGACACCGAACTGAAGCCTACCAGCAGCGAAACCAGCAGGAACACATTCGGCTGATCGGTGAACGCCGCGCCCAACAGGCTGGCAATCGCCACGAGTGTGGTGAGGATCATCAACCGGCGGTTTTCCAGCAGGTCGCCCAGCGGCACCAGGAAGAACAGGCCCAGGGCATAACCGATCTGGGTCAGCGAGACGATCAGGCTGGCCACGGTGCTGGACAGGCCGACGTCGGGAGCGATCAGTTCGATGATGGGTTGGGCGTAATAGAGGTTGGCAACGATGGCGCCGCAGCAGAAGGCGAACAGCAGGACCATGCCTCGGGTCATGGCGGGGGAGTTGGCGGTCATGGGATTTCCGTCAGTTGACTAGTAAGGATTGCGGGCAAGGCTAAAGGCTGTGCCGGCTTTGGGGTAGTCGCCTGGATTGATAACGACCATGTCCGGGATTGATGCGACTGTGGGAGTGAGCCTGCCCGCGATAGTGGTGTGTCAGTTACCAGTGCTTGTCTGATACTCCGCTATCGCGAGCAGGCTCGCTCCCACAGGGGGGTGTGGTTTTGAAAAGGTTGCGGGCTATTGCCCGCTGTAGATCTGATCGAAAACCCCACCGTCATTGAAGTGCGTCTTCTGCACGGTGCGCCAGTCGCCGAAGGTCTTCTCCACCGACAGGAAATCCACTTTCGGGAAGCGGTCGGTGTATTTGGCCAGGATGGCTGGATCCCGCGGACGCAGGTAGTTGGCGGCGGCGATTTCCTGGCCTTCCGGTGACCACAGGTACTTGAGGTACGCTTCGGCGGCGGCGCGGGAGCCTTTTTTCTCCACGACCTTGTCCACCACGGTCACCGGAGGCTCGGCCTCGGCGGACACGCTCGGGTAGACCACTTCGAACTGGTCGCGGCCGAATTCACGGGCGATCATCTCGGCTTCGTTTTCAAAGGTCACCAGCACGTCGCCGATCTGGTTGGTCATGAACGTGGTGGTCGCGGCACGACCGCCGGTGTCCAGCACTGGCGCCTGCTTGAACAGCTTGCCGACGAAGTCCTTGGCCTTGGTTTCATCGCCACCGTTCTTCAGTACGTAGCCCCAGGCCGACAAATAGGTGTAGCGGCCGTTGCCGGAGGTCTTCGGGTTGGGCACGATCACCTGCACGCCGTCCTTGAGCAGGTCGGGCCAGTCTTTCAGGGCCTTGGGGTTGCCCTTGCGCACGATGAACACCGTGGCCGAAGTGAACGGGGCGCTGTGGTTCGGCAAGCGGCTGACCCAGTCCTCGGGCACCAGTTTGCCGTTGTCCGCCAGGGCGTTGATGTCGGTGGCCATGTTCATGGTGATGACATCGGCCGGCAGGCCGTCGATGACCGAGCGTGCTTGCTTGCTCGAGCCGCCGAAGGACATCTGCACGGTGATGTTTTCGTTGTGCTCGGCCTGCCAGTGCTTCTGGAAGGCGGCGTTGTAATCCTTGTAGAAGTCGCGCATCACGTCGTAGGACACGTTGAGCAGTGTCGGGGCAGCGTGAGCCAGGCTGCCGAAGGTCAGGCCGGCGGCGAGAAGGGTGGCGCCAAAGAAGTTCTTCACTGCGAATTCCTTTTTATTTGAAAGGGGTTTCCAGGCCAGCACACTAGCGGTAGGCCTTTTGGCCGACAAGCATCAAAAAGTGCTTTGCTTATTCCAGTTTCCTGAACAGCGCATTGCCGCATCGGGAGCAGAACGCGGCTCCCTGTTCGTGGCTGTTTTTGCTGCACACCGGGCAATCGTGCTTGAGCTGGTCACCGCGCATGGCGGTGGCCAGTTCTGCGGTGAAGATACCGGTGGGCACGGCGATGATCGAATAACCGGTGATCATCACCAGGGATGAAACCACCTGGCCCAGGGGCGTCTTGGGTACGATATCGCCGAAGCCCACGGTGGTCAGGGTCACGATAGCCCAGTAGATGCCCTTGGGAATGCTGGTGAAGCCGTGCTCCGGGCCTTCGATGACGTACATCAGCGTGCCGAACACCGTCACCAGGGTGGAGACGCTGACCAGGAACACGATGATTTTCTGCTTGCTGCCCCGCAGGGCCGCCATCAGGTAATTGGCTTGCTTGAGGTAGGGGCTGAGCTTGAGCACCCGGAAGATCCGCAGCATGCGGATGATCCGGATGATCAGCAGGTACTGGGCATCGCTGTAGTACAACGCCAGGATCCCCGGCACGATTGCCAGCAGATCCACCAGGCCGTAGAAACTGAACGCATAGCGCAGGGGCTTGGGCGAGCAGTACAGGCGCAGGCTGTACTCGACGAGGAAGATGAAAGTGAAACCCCATTCGATCCCGGCCAGCAGGGCCGCGTAGTTCTTGTGCACGCTGTCGATGCTGTCGAGCATCACGATCACCAGGCTGGCGAGGATGATCAGCAGCAATGCACTGTCGAAGCGTCGACCGGCCACGGTATCGGTCTGGAAAATCATGATGTAGAGGCGTTCACGCCAGTTGTCGGTGCTGTCCATAACCTTCGCCTGATTCAGAGTCAGCGAAGCCTAGGGCGATTGCCCCGCAGAGCGCAAGGCGCGGTGTCGAGTCTGGCCTGGTGCCACGCCCGAACCGTGGCGTGGACCAGCCAGCCGGCGAGGATGAACGGGGCGGTCAGCGGCGTCAGGCCGAGGGCGGTGAACCCGGGCGTGAGCAGGATCGCCAGCAGGATGCCCGCCAGCGGCAGCCAGGGAGAGCGCCGCGCCGGGCTGAGCGCCAGCGCCACCAGGGCCGGGTTGTAGCCAGCCAGCCCTGACAGGGCGGCCGCGTTTTCATGCTGCAGCAAAGCGAAGGCCAGACCGGCGGCCGAACCGAACAATGCCCAGATGGCGGCGCGCGGACTGGCCAGCAGCAGGCCTGTCGCGATCAGCGCTCCGGCCAACGGCTGGTCGAGAAACACCACCTGGCCCAATCCATCCAACCAGCCGACCAGCAAATTGGGCACTGTCAGTTCGACTGCCGGGGCTGACGGCTGCAGCGGGGCGAATCCCAGCAGTAACCAGCCCAGCCCCACGAAGGGCGCGGTATAAGCGGGCAGGCAGCGTGGGCCACGGCTGCGTTTGAGCCATTGCTGGGTCAGCATCGCGCTGAGACCGCCGCCGGCGATGACCAGCGGCGGCAGCAAGACGGACCAGGGCAAGACCAGGCCCGCCAGCAACCCCAGAAGGATGCCGTTGTAGCTGAACAGCCCGGCCTGGCGATCCGCCTTGGGGTAATCGCGTCGCTGGGCCGTGAGCAATCCGGCCACGCCACCCAGCAGTGCCCAGCCGAACAAGGCCGGTACGCTGAACAGGATTGCCAGCAGGCACAACAGGCCGCACAGCGGATGACGCTGGAGGAAGATCTGGCTGAAGCCGTTGAGCAGGGCGGTGGCCCAGTCGGGGCAGTGGTTGTTGGGCATGGTTGGGTGGTATGTCTGGTGGATCGAGTCGAGCTCATCGCGAGCAGGCTCGCTCCCACAAGGTGCGGCGTAATCCCTGTGGGAGCGAGCCTGCTCGCGATGGGGCCAGTACCAGCGCTAGATCAACGTCTCGATGCGCAACGAATTGGTCGACCCCGGCTGCCCGAACGGCACGCCCGCGGTGATCAACAGCGTATCGCCGCGCTGCGCCATGCCTTGGGCCTGAGCGATTTCCAGGGCGGTGGAACAGACTTCATCCACCTGCCGCAGCCGATCGTTGACCACCGAGTGGACGCCCCAGGCCACGGTCAAGCGGCGGGCGGCCTGAAGGTTCGGCGTGAGGTTGAGGATCGGCACCGTCGGCCGTTCCCGCGCGGCTCGCAGGCTGGAACTGCCCGATTCGCTGTAGTTCACCAGCACCGCCACCGGCAGCACGTTGCTGATGCGACGGATCGCACAACTGATCGCGTCCGATACCGTGGCCTCGGCTTTCGGTCGGCTGACGTCCAGTTGGGTTTGATAATCCGGGCCGTTTTCGACTTGGCGGATGATCTTGCTCATCATCTGCACGGCTTCGAGGGGGTAGTCGCCCGACGCGGTTTCCGCCGAGAGCATCACCGCATCGGCACCTTCGGCCACGGCGTTGGCGACGTCGGTGACCTCTGCCCGGGTGGGCGCCGGGGAGAAGCGCATCGATTCCAGCATCTGGGTTGCCACCACCACCGGTTTGCCGAGGGCGCGGCAGGTGCCGATGATGTTCTTCTGGATCTGCGGCACGCTCTCGGCCGGCACTTCAACGCCTAGGTCGCCACGCGCAACCATGATCGCGTCGCTCAACTCGGCGATTTCCCGCAGTTGGGCCACCGCCGACGGCTTCTCGATCTTGGCCATCAGGAACGCCTTGTCGCCAATCAGCGCGCGGGCTTCGCGGATGTCTTCGGGACGTTGGACGAACGACAGCGCCACCCAATCCACACCCAGTTCCAGGCCGAAGCCCAGGTCGCGACGGTCCTTGGCGGTCAGCGGGCTCAGGTCGAGCACGGCCTGGGGTACGTTCACGCCTTTGCGGTCCGACAGTTCGCCACCGTTGAGCACTTCGGTGTCGATGGCATCGCTGTGCCGGGCAATCACCCGCAGGCGCAGCTTGCCGTCATCCAGCAGCAGATCCATGCCCGGCTCCAGGGCTGCGATGATTTCCGGGTGGGGCAGGTTGACCCGGCGTTGATCGCCGGGGGTCGGGTCCAAGTCCAGGCGCAGGGCCTGGCCACGTTGCAGCAGGACTTTGCCATCGGCGAATCGGCCGACCCGCAGCTTCGGGCCTTGCAGGTCCATCAGGATGCCCAGCGGGTAGTTGAGCTGCTGCTCCACTTCGCGAATCCACTGATAGCGCTGGGCGTGGTCGGCGTGATCGCCGTGGCTGAAGTTCAGGCGGAAGATGTTCACCCCGGCCCGCACCAGCTCATGGATGTCATCGATCCCGCGGGTGGCGGGGCCGAGGGTGGCGAGGATCTTGACCTTTTTGTCAGGCGTCATGGGCGGGGTTCTCGAGGATCAGGATGGCGCGGAAGTCGTTGACGTTGGTGCGGGTCGGCTCGGTGACGATCAACCCGTCCAGCGCGGCGAAATAACCGTAGCCGTTGTTGTTGTCCAGCTCGTCGCTGGTGCTCAGGCCCAGCTCGGCGGCACGGCGATAACTGTCTGGGGTCATGATGGCGCCGGCGTTGTCCTCGGAACCGTCGATGCCGTCGGTATCGCCGGCCAGTGCATAAATACCGGGGTGGCCTTTGAGGCTGTCGGTCAGGCTCAGCAGGAATTCGGCGTTGCGACCGCCTCGGCCATTGCCGCGCACGGTCACCGTGGTTTCGCCGCCGGACAGGATCACGCAGGGCGCTGCCAGGGGCTGGCCGTAGCGGGCGATTTGCCGGGCGATGCCGGCATGGACTTTCGCCACTTCCCGCGACTCGCCCTCCAGGTCGCCCAGGATCAGCGGGCTGAAACCGGCCTGGCGGGCTTTCACCGCTGCCGCTTCCAGGGATTGCTGGGGGCGGGCGATCAATTGGAAATGACTGCGGGCCAGGCTTGGGTCGCCGGGCTTGACGGTTTCCGACTCCGCGCTGTGCAGCCAGGTGTGCACCGACGCCGGGACCTCGATGCTGTAGCGCTTGAGGATCGCCAGGGCTTCGGCCGATGTGCTGGGGTCGGCCACGGTGGGGCCGGAGGCGATGACCGTGGCGAGGTCGCCCGGCACATCGGAAATCGCATAGGTATAGACCGTCGCCGGCCAGCAGGCCTTGCCCAGGCGTCCGCCCTTGATCGCCGAAAGGTGCTTGCGCACGCAGTTCATCTCGCCGATGGTGGCGCCGGACTTGAGCAAGGCTTTGTTGATCGCCTGCTTGTCGGCCAGGGTGATGCCGGCCGCGGGCAGTGCCAGCAGCGCCGAGCCCCCGCCGGACAAGAGGAAGATCACCCGGTCGTCTTCCGTCAGGTTGCTGACCAGCTCCAGCACCCGTCCGGCCACTGCCAAGCCAGCCGCGTCGGGTACGGGGTGGGCGGCTTCCACCACTTCGATTTTCTGGCAAGGCGCGCCATGGCCGTAGCGGGTCACCACCAGGCCGCTGACCTCGCCCTGCCAGCAACGCTCGACCACCTGCGCCATCGCCGCGGCGGCCTTGCCGGCGCCGATGACAATCACCCGGCCGCTGCGGTCGGCCGGCAGGTACTGTTCAAGGACGTGTTGCGGATGGGCCGCGTCGATGGCTGCGGCAAACAGCTCGTGGAGCAATTGTTGCGGATCGACCGACATGGCGGGCTCCCGATTATTCTTATTGGATTGATGCGGTCTCTTGTGGGCGCGAGCCTGCTCGCGATAGCCGTGGTTCGGTCAACAACATCGTTGACTGTGAAATCGCCATCGCGAGCAGGCTCGCTCCCACAGGGGGGCTTCGGTGATCAGTTATCCCGAATCGAGAAGTTCGCCATGTGTTCCAGCCCCTTGATCAGCGCCGAGTGATCCCAGTTGCTGCCGCCGAGGGCTGCGCAAGTGCTGAACACTTGCTGGGCGTTGGCGGTGTTGGGCAGGTTGATGTTCAGTTCCCGGGCACCTTGCAGGGCCAGGTTCAGGTCCTTCTGGTGCAGGCTGATGCGGAAGCCCGGATCGAAGGTGCCCTTGATCATGCGCTCGCCGTGCACTTCCAGGATCTTCGACGAGGCAAACCCGCCCATCAGCGCTTCGCGGACCTTCGCCGGGTCGGCGCCGTTCTTCGAAGCGAACAGCAGGGCTTCGGCCACCGCCTGGATGTTCAGGGCGACGATGATCTGGTTGGCGACCTTGGCGGTCTGGCCGTCGCCGTTGCCGCCCACCAGGGTGATGTTCTTGCCCATGGCCTGGAACAGCGGCAGGGCGCGTTCAAAAGCACTGCTGTCGCCACCGACCATGATGCTCAGGGACGCGGCCTTGGCGCCGACTTCGCCACCGGACACCGGGGCATCGAGATACTGCGCGCCTTTCTCATTGATCTTCGCTGCGAACGCCTTGGTGGCGGTGGGGGAGATCGAACTCATGTCGATCACCACCTTGCCCGCACCCACGCCCGCCGCGACGCCGTCGGCGCGGAACAGCACATCATCGACCTGGGGCGTGTCCGGGACCATGACGATGATGAACTCGGCTTCCTGGGCGACTTCCTTCGGGTTGGCCAGGGCCACCGCGCCGGCGGCCAGCAGATCGGCGGGAGCCGGGTCGTGGTGTTGGGACAGGAACAGGCTGTGCCCGGCCTTTTGCAGGTTCAGAGCCATGGGGTGACCCATGATGCCGGTGCCGATGAATCCGATTTTAGCCATGGGGATAATCCTCTTGTTTTGTTGCTGTTTCAGGCGAATGAGGGAGTGCTTTTTATGTGGGAGCGAGCCTGCTCGCGATAGCGGTGTGTCAGCCAATATTCCTGTGACTGACTACCGCTATCGCGAGCAGGCTCGCTCCCACAAAGGGCGTGTGCATGGTCTACATCAAGCGATATCGCGCAGCTCCCGGCGCAGGATCTTGCCCACCGGTGTCATCGGCAGCGACTCTCGCAACACGATGTGCTTGGGTATCTTGTAGCCGGTGAAGTTCTCCTTGCAGTAGGCCTTGAGTTCTTCGAGGCTGACGCCCGTCTCCCGCGCCACCACGAACAGTTTCACCGCCTCCCCCGAGCGCTCGTCCGGCACACCGATCACCGCGCAATTGGCAACCTTCGGGTGGGCCATCACCACATCTTCGATTTCGTTGGGGTACACGTTGAAACCCGAGACGATGATCATGTCCTTCTTGCGGTCGACGATCCGCACGAAACCGTCCGGGTCGATCACCGCGATGTCACCGGACTTGAACCAACCCTCGCTGTCCAGCACCTCGGCAGTGGCTTCAGGCTTGTTCCAGTAGCCTTTCATGATCTGCGGCCCCTTGATGCACAGCTCGCCACGCTCGCCCAGGGGCTGTTCGGCGCCGTCGTCGCTGATCACTTTCATGAGCGTGCCTGGCACCGGCAGACCCACCGTGCCCAGCCGCGACCTCTTGCCGTAAGGGTTGGTACAGGCCACGGGCGAGGTTTCGGTCAGGCCATAGCCTTCGGTGATACGGCAGCCCGTGAGCTGCTCCCAACGATCCGCCGTGGCCTTGACCAGCGCGGTGCCGCCGGAATTGGTGAGTTTGAGGCTGGAGAAATCCAGGGTCTTGAAATCCGGATGGTCCATCAACGCCACGAACAACGTGTTGAGCCCCAACAAAGCCGAGAAACGCCAGTTTTTCAGCTCCTTGATAAAACCGCCGATGTCCCTCGGGTTGGTGATCAGCACGTTGTGGTTGCCGGTGACCATCATGCACATGCAGTTCGCCGTGAACGCATAGATGTGATAGAGCGGCAACGGCGCGATCATCACTTCCTGGCCTTCGCGCAGCAGCGGCTGGCCGTCGTCGCCGAACTGGCCCAGGCACGCCCTGGCCTGTTGCATGTTCGCCACCAGGTTGCCATGGGTCAGCATCGCGCCCTTTGCCAAGCCGGTGGTGCCACCGGTGTACTGCAGCACCGCGATATCGTCGAGGCCGACCTTCAGGGGCTTGATGGCCTGGCCACGTCCCAGGCGCAAGGCGCTCTTGAAGGAAATGGCCTGGGGCAGCGAATACGCCGGGACCATTTTCTTGACCTTGTTCACCACGGTGTTGACCAGCCAGCCCTTGGCGGCGGGCATCAGGTCGCCCATTTTCGCTTCGATCAGGTATTGCAGGTCCGTGTCGGGCAGCACTTCCTGAACCTTGCTGCCGAACAGGTTCATGTACACCAGCGCCCGGGCACCGGAGTCCTTGAACTGGTGGCGCATTTCCCGCGGCGTGTACAGCGGGTTGGTGTTGACCACAATCAGCCCGGCGCGCAAGGCACCGAACACGGCAATAGGATATTGCAGGACATTGGGCATCTGCACCGCGATACGGTCACCGGGGACCAGATCGGTATGGGTCTGCAGGTAACCGGCGAACGCCGCGCTGCAGCGCTCGAGCTCGGCATAGGTGAGGGTCACGCCCATGTTGCTGAACGCCGGGCGGTCGACGAATTTCTTGCAGGAACGCTCGAACACCTCGATGACCGACTTGTAGGCCCCCAGGTCGATGTCCGAGGGCACGCCGGCCGGGCGTTTGTCATTCCAGAAATCAGGCTGCATTGTTTTTGTCCTCTTTACCTGAACCTATCCCGGGCCGCTTCTGGATTGCTCGCAGAAGCGGAGCTCTTGGGACACTAGCAGCTCTGGCCAATCAGGCAAATACGGCAATTTGTGTCATAGATTGTGTGAATCTTGCCGCCTACGTGTGGCCTGATCAGGCGAGACGCAACGGATGCGCTATACAATGGAGCAACATCGCCCATGCGCCCATGTAAAGGATCGTCATGATTCATCAAACGTTCTGGCTGACCGCGACCGACCACAGCCGCCTGTTCGTCAATCAGTGGTTGCCCGAAACCGCGCCCCGGGCCGTGATCATGCTGGCTCACGGCATGGCCGAACACAGCGGCCGCTATGGGCGCCTGGCCCAGGCCTTCTGTGACGAAGGCTACGGTGTCTACGCGCCGGACTTGCGCGGCCATGGCAAGACCGGTGAAGGAGCGATCCTCGGCCACTATGCCGACGAAGATGGCTGGGCCAAAGTGGTCGGCGACCTGGCCAGCCTCAACCATCACATCGTTCAGCAACATCCCGACGTGCCAATCGTGCTGTTGGGCCACAGCATGGGCAGCTACATCGCCCAGGCGTACCTGTTGCATCACAGCGCGAGCCTGCATGGAGCGATTCTCAGCGGTTCCAATTTCCAACCGGTGGCGCTGTATCGCGTCGCCCGCCTGATCGCCCGTTTCGAACGCTGGCGCCAGGGCGCCACCGGGCGCAGTGCCTTGATCGAATGGCTGTCGTTCGGCAGTTTCAATCAGAAATTCAAGCCGACACGCACGCCCTTCGACTGGCTCAGCCGCGACCCGGCCGAGGTGGACAAGTATGTCCACGACCCACTGTGCGGCTTTCGTTGCAGCAATCAGCTGTGGGTCGACCTGCTCGGCGGCTTGCAGCAAATCAGCAAAGCGTCCAATCTCGCCCAGATCGATCCGGACCTGCCGTTGCTGGTCATTGGCGGTGAATGTGATCCGGTGAGCGAAGGCAAGCGTCTCAAGGATCTGGCCGACGCCCTGCGCAGCGCCGGCAGCCAGCACCTGCAATTGACGATTTACCCACAGGCCCGGCATGAATTGTTCAACGAAACCAACCGCGATGAAGTGACGGCCGATGTGTTGACCTGGATTGCCCAGGCCCTGACCCACAAGCGCCCGCCACGCAGCGAATAGTTTTCCAGCGTTTTTTCCATTACCCGCCACAGGATCGGAAACAGATGACCCAGGTTACCAATACGCCTTACGAAGCCCTCGAAGTCGGCCAGACCGCCAGCTACAGCAAATCTGTCGAAGAGCGCGACATCCAGCTATTCGCCGCCATGTCGGGCGATCACAACCCCGTGCACCTGGACCCCGAATTCGCCGCGGCGAGCATGTTCAAGGAACGCATCGCCCATGGCATGTTCAGCGGTGCGTTGATCAGCGCGGCGGTGGCGTGCGAGTTGCCTGGGCCCGGGACTATCTACATCGGCCAGCAGATGAGCTTCCAGAAACCGGTCAAGATCGGCGACACCCTGACCGTACGCCTGGAGATCCTGGAAAAACTGCCGAAGTTTCGCGTACGCATCGCCACTCGCGTGTTCAACCAGCGCGATGAACTGGTGGTGGATGGCGAGGCCGAGATCCTCGCGCCGCGCAAGCAACAGACGGTGACCTTGCCGACGTTGCCGGCGATCAGCATCGGCTGATTCACAGGCCGCTCGCCACAATGATCTCAGTGCCTGCTCGCGATAGCGGTGTGTCAGCCAAATAGGGGGGAATGGCCTGCCGCCATCGCGAGCAGGCTCGCTCCCACAGGGTGGAGTCGGGTCAGATCGCGTTATGGGTCTTCAGCCAGTTCAAACCCGCTTCGGTGCTGGTCAACGGCTTGTATTCGCAGCCGACCCAACCCTGGTAGCCGATGCGGTCCAGGTGTTCGAACAGGAAGCGATAGTTGATCTCGCCGGTGCCCGGCTCGTTGCGTCCCGGGTTGTCCGCCAGTTGCACATGGTTGATCTCGCTCAGGTGCGCCGACAGGGTCCGGGCCAGGTCACCTTCCATGATCTGCATGTGGTAGATGTCGTATTGCAGGAACAGATTGGCGCTGCCCACCTGCTCGCGGATCGACAGGGCCTGGGCGGTGTTGTTCAGGTAGAAGCCGGGGATGTCACGGGTATTGATGGCTTCCATCACCAACTTGATGCCCTTGGCCTGCAGCTTCTCGGCGGCGTACTTCAGGTTGGCGACGAAGGTCTTGCGCACCAGGGCCTCGTCGCAATTCTGCGGGCAGATCCCGGCCAGGCAGTTGACCTGGGTGTTGCCCAGTACCTGCGCGTAGGCAATCGCCAGGTCGACGCCGGCGCGGAACTCCTCGACCCGGTCCGGCAGGCAGGCAATGCCACGCTCGCCCTTGGCCCAGTCACCGGCCGGCAGGTTGAACAGCACCTGGGTCAGGCCGTTGGCGTCGAGCAGGGCCTTGAGTTCGGCGGAACTGTAGTCGTAGGGGAACAGGTATTCGACCCCACTGAAACCGGCCTTGGCGGCCGCTTCGAAGCGGGCGAGGAAATCCTGTTCGGTGAACAGCATGGACAGGTTGGCGGCGAAACGCGGCATGGCAGTCTCCTGTGAATATTCTGAAGCCCTTGTGGGGCGGACTTCTGTGGGAGCAAGGCTTGCCCGCGATCACATCGCCTCGGTATCAAGATGAACCGAGGCGCTTCCATCGCGGGCAAGCCTTGCTCCCACGGCGGTCAGTCGAGCAACGAAATGGCCGTCGGCGCGTCGTTGCCCACCAGTGCCAGGTCTTCGAATTCGTTGACGGCGTTGATCTCGGTGCCCATGGAAATATTGGTCACCCGCTCGAGGATGACCTCGACGATCACCGGCACCTTGAACTCCTCGATCATTTCCTGGGCCTTGCGCAACGCCGGCTGGATGGCGGACGGTTCGAACACCCGCAGCGCCTTGCAGCCCAGGCCCTCGGCAACGGCGATGTGGTCCACCCCGTAGCCGTTGAGTTCCGGCGCGTTGAGGTTGTCGAAGGACAGCTGTACGCAGTAGTCCATGTCGAACCCGCGCTGTGCCTGGCGAATCAGGCCCAGGTAGGAGTTGTTCACCACGACGTGGATGTACGGCAGCTTGAACTGCGCACCCACGGCCAGTTCTTCGATCATGAACTGGAAGTCGTAGTCCCCCGACAAGGCCACGACCTTGCGGCTCGGATCGGCCTTGACCACCCCCAGCGCGGCCGGAATGGTCCAGCCCAACGGACCGGCCTGGCCGCAGTTGATCCAGTGGCGTGGTTTGTAGACGTGCAGGAACTGCGCCCCGGCGATCTGCGACAGGCCGATGGTGCTGACGTAGCAGGTGTCCTTGCCGAACACCTGGTTCATTTCTTCGTACACGCGCTGGGGCTTGACCGGCACATTGTCGAAGTGTGTCTTGCGTTGCAGGCTGGCCTTGCGCTGCTGGCAGTCCTGCAACCAGGCGCTGCGGTTTTTCAGCTTGCCGGTGGCCTGCCATTCACGGGCGACTTCGATGAACACCGTCAGTGCCGAGGCGGCGTCGGAGACGATGCCCAGGTCCGGGGTGAACACGCGGCCGATCTGGGTCGGTTCGATGTCGACATGAATGAACCGGCGACCTTCGGTATAGACATCCACCGAACCGGTGTGGCGGTTGGCCCAGCGGTTACCGACCCCCAGCACCAGGTCCGACTTGAGCAGCGTCGCGTTGCCGTAGCGGTGGGACGTCTGCAGGCCGACCATGCCGACCATCAGCGGGTGGTCGTCCGGGATGGTGCCCCAACCCATCAGCGTAGGGATCACCGGGATTCCGGTCAGCTCGGCGAACTCCACCAACAGCTCGCTGGCATCGGCGTTGATGATGCCGCCACCGGCCACGAGCAAGGGCCGTTCGGCCTGATCGAGCATCGCCAGGGCTTTCTCGACCTGCGCACGGTTGGCCGCGGGTTTGGCCAGTGGCAGTGGCTGGTAGGTATCGATGTCGAACTCGATCTCGGCCATCTGCACATCGAAGGGCAGGTCGATCAATACCGGGCCGGGGCGGCCGGAGCGCATCTCGAAGAACGCTTTCTGGAACGCGTAGGGCACCTGGCCTGGTTCCAGGACGGTGGTCGCCCACTTGGTCACCGGTTTGACGATGCTGGTGATGTCCACCGCCTGGAAATCTTCCTTGTGCAGGCGGGCGCGGGGGGCTTGCCCGGTGATGCACAGGATCGGGATCGAATCGGCCGAGGCGCTGTAGAGCCCGGTGACCATGTCGGTGCCGGCCGGGCCCGACGTGCCGATGCAGACACCGATGTTGCCGGCCTTGGTGCGGGTGTAGCCCTCAGCCATGTGCGAGGCACCTTCAACGTGGCGCGCGAGGACATGATCGATGCCACCGACTTTCTGTAGGGCGGAGTACAGCGGGTTGATCGCGGCACCCGGAATACCGAAGGCGGTGTCCACGCCTTCACGGCGCATCACCAGAACGGCGGCTTCGATTGCTCTCATTTTGCTCATGGTTTTGTGCCTCTTACGTTTTGTAATTGTATACAAGTGGCTTTTCGGCGAGTTTATTCACGGCGAACGTTGCAGGTCAATCCTTTTCCTCAAGTACCTGTTTCATTCGTCGGAAGGCCGATAAGCCTGTGGCTTTTCGTCGCGCATGGCGATTTACGAGAATTATTGTATACAAAAATAAATTTAATTGTGCTCTATTTGTTGTGTGAGGGTTCGCCTGAAGTGAAACCCAGAAGGCTTTCCAATAACAAAAGAAGGACAGCATCCATGAGCGCTCTAACCATGAACGTCGCCGTCAGCCTGGCGGAGCAGGCCCTTGTCGCGGGCCGTGAAATCAACGCTGCACCCTTGACCGTCGCGGTCTTGGACAGCGGCGGGCACTTGATTGCCCTGCAGCGCGAAGACGGCGCCAGCCTACTCCGCCCCCAGATCGCCATCGGCAAGGCCTGGGGCGCCGTCGCCTTGGGTAAAGGCTCACGCCTGCTGGCCCAGGACGCCCAACAACGGCCAGCGTTCATCGCCGCGTTGAACAGCCTCGGGCAAGGCAGCGTCGTGCCGGTTCCGGGTGGGGTGTTGATCAGGGATCAGGCGGGGCAGGTGCTGGGCGCGATTGGCATCAGCGGCGACCTGTCGGATGTCGATGAGCAGGTGGCTGTCAGGGCGGTGGAGGCGGTGGGGTTGCGGGCGGATGCGGGGGGGGTTGTTTGATTCTGTATTGACTGACCTATCGCTATCGCGAGCAGGCTCGCTCCCACAGGTTTCGATGGGTGGACACAAAATGTACGAACACCGCAAATCCCCTGTGGGAGCGAGCCTGCTCGCGATGACAATCTCTCAGACACATCCTGCTAATGGTCTGCCCCTCATCCCTGCATTCATAGGTCTAGCCTTGTCCGGGACTCGATGACAAAGGGGGCACGGAATGCCTGATTTGCCCGCTTCGCACCGGCTGCGCCTCGGCCGTTGTGCGGAGTTCAGCCGTATATATCTATTAACCGCAAACACCTTCGACCGGATGCCAGTCTTCAGCGAATTTGTCTTGGGAAGATTGGTTGTCGAGCAGTTTCGGAAAGCTGAGGATCTGGGCCTTGCCAACTCATTGGCGTGGGTCGTCATGCCGGATCACTTCCATTGGTTGATCGAATTGCGCAGGGGCTCGCTAAGTGGCTTGATGCAAAGGACAAAATCATTGAGTACCAAGTCAGTGAACCAGCGGCTCGGCCGGAAACTGTGCCTTTGGCAGCTAGGTTTTCATGACCGGGCGCTGCGGCGGGAAGAGGATCTGGTCAAGCTTGCCCGATATGTTGTGGCTAACCCATTGCGGGCTGGCTTGGTCGAACGGTTTGGCGATTATCCGTTGTGGGATGCGATCTGGGTTTGATTGGGAATCGAGTCGCCTTCATCGCGAGCAGGCTCGCTCCCACAGGGTTTGGCTGTGGATATGATTCAGCGAACGATCGAAATCCCTTGTGGGAGCGAGCCTGCTCGCGATGAAAGCGACTCGATGCTAAGCCTGGCGATCCAACTCACACCCCTTCAACACCAACCGGATAATCGTCTGCGCCGCCGCTTCATAATCGGCCTCATCCAGCTTCGCCTTGCCGGTGATGGCGGTGATCTGCCAGTCGAAGTCGGCATAGGTCTGGGTGGCGGCCCAGATGCTGAACATCAGGTGGTTGGGGTCGATGGGGGCGATCTGGCCGCGGTCTATCCAGGTCTGGATGCAGTCGATGTTGTGCCGGGCCTGGGCGTTGAGTTGTTCCACCAGGTCGGGGCTCAGGTGGGGGGCGCCGTGCATGATCTCGCTGGCGAAGACCTTCGAGGCGAAGGGCAGGTCGCGGGAAATGCGGATCTTGGAGCGGATGTAGTGGCTCAGCACTTCGCCGGGCACGCCGTCGGCGTTGAACGGGGTCGAGGCCTGGAGGATCGGCTCGATGATGCTTTCCAGGACCTCGCGGTAGAGGTTTTCCTTGGATTTGAAATAGTAGTAGACGTTGGGTTTGGGCAGGCCCGCCTTGGCCGCGATGTCGCTGGTCTTGGTCGCCGCGAAGCCCTTGTCGGCAAATTCCTCGCTGGCGGCACGCAGGATGAGTTCTTTGTTGCGCTCGCGGATAGTGCTCATAAACCCAGGGGTTCCTTGCCTGTTCTGGCGGTGGCGCATGGTAGCACCGGCCTCGCGCGACGCTCAAGAATGCCCCGTGGCACGGCGGCTCGCGGTATGCTGCGCGGCATTATCATTCAAGGAGCCCCTCCATGGCTGGAAGCAGTTTGCTGGTGTTGATCGACGACATCGCCACCGTGCTCGACGATGTCGCGCTGATGACCAAGATGGCCGCGAAGAAAACCGCCGGCGTGCTTGGCGACGATCTGGCACTCAACGCCCAGCAGGTGTCTGGCGTGCGGGCCGAGCGCGAGCTGCCGGTGGTCTGGGCCGTGGCGAAGGGCTCGTTTATCAACAAGCTGATTCTGGTGCCGTCGGCGCTGGCCATCAGTGCCTTCGTGCCGTGGCTGGTAACGCCGCTGTTGATGGTGGGTGGCGCCTACCTGTGTTTCGAGGGGTTCGAAAAACTCGCCCACAAGTTTCTCCACAGCGCGGCCGAAGACCAGGCCGAGCATGCGCAACTGGTCGAGGCCGTGGCCGATCCGGCGGTGGACCTGGTAGCGTTCGAGAAGGACAAGATCAAGGGCGCCGTGCGCACCGATTTCATCCTGTCGGCGGAGATCATCGCCATCACCCTCGGCACCGTCGCCGATGCTCCGCTGACCCAGCAGGTGATCGTGCTATCGGGCATCGCTGTGGTCATGACCGTTGGTGTCTATGGCCTGGTGGCCGGGATCGTCAAGCTCGATGACCTGGGGCTGTGGCTGACCCGGAAGCCGGGGCAGGTTGCCAAAAGCATCGGCGGCACCATCCTGCGTGCCGCACCGTACATGATGAAAAGCCTGTCGGTGATCGGCACAGCGGCGATGTTCCTGGTGGGCGGCGGCATCCTCACCCATGGCGTGCCGGTGGTGCATCACTGGATCGAAGGCGTGGCAGCCAGTGCCGGCGGGGCCGGGTTCATCGTGCCGATGCTGCTCAATGCAGTGGCGGGGATTGTCGCAGGCGCGGTGGTGCTGGCGGGAGTGATGGTGGTGGGCAAGCTCTGGAAGGCGCTGAAAGGCTGAATCTGACAACCCGAAACCCCTGTGGGAGCGAGCCTGCTCGCGATAGCGCTCTGTCAGGCAACATAAATGTTGAATGTCAGGCCCTCATCGCGAGCAGGCTCGCTCCCACAGGGGATCTCACTTGGCCGACGGCTACTCGGCAATCTGCAACTTGCGCGATTCCGTGTACACGTAGCGCACCTTTTCATACTCGAATGGCGAGTTCAGCTGGCCATAGCGGAAGCTGGTCTGATAGCGCTTGTCCACCCCGCGCAGGAGCAGCAGTTCCGGGTGATTGGCACTGACTTCCGAGACGTTCAGGAAGTTGATCGCCGACTCGGCCGTGTAGTCCACCAGCAACCCTGAAGTGTCCCGCAGGTTGGACGGACCGAAGATCGGCAGTACGAAGTAGGCGCCGGCCGGTACGCCGTAGAAGCCCAGGGTCTGGCCGAAGTCTTCGCTCTGGCGCGGCAGGCCCATGGCGGTGGCGGGGTCCCACAGGCCGGCGACGCCGATGGTGGTGTTGAGCAGCAGCCGCGCCGTGGTCTCCATCGAACGCTTGCCCTTGAACTGCAGCAGGCTGTTCATCAGGTTCGGCACGTCACCCAGGTTGTTGAAGAAGTTGCTGACGCCGGTGCGCACGAAGCTCGGGGTGACGTAGCGGTAGCCGTCGACCACGGGCAGGAACACCCATTGGTCGAAACGGTAATTGAAGTGATAGACGCGACGGTTCCAGGACTCGAGCGGGTCATAGACGTTCAACGCGTTGAGGGTCGAACGCTCGAATTCGCGCTGGTCCAGCCCCGGGTTGAACTTGAGTTTGGTCAGCGGTTCCTTGAAGCCGTCGGCATCCACGGTCGCCTTGTCATCGGCGTGAACCACGCCTGCACCCAGTAACGCAGCGATAAGCAGGAGGTATTTAGCCACGGAAGAACTCCAGCATGGCGTCGCTGTTGACGCGGTAATTGAGGTTGCCGCAATGGCCGCCCAGTGGGTACACCGTCAGCCGATCGCCAAAGGTCTTGCGCAGGAAGCCCAGGTCGCCGGGGCCGAGGATGACGTCGTCGGCGTTGTGCATCACGGCGATCTTCGAGCTTTCATGCAGGTAATCCTTCAGGGCGTAGAGGCTGACCTGGTCGACCAGTTGCAGCAGGCTGCCGCCGTCGGTCCGCGCGCGCCACATCGGGATCACTTGTTCAGTCAGGTAGCAGTCGAAATCGCACTGCAGCGCACGCTTGAGAAATGGCGTCAGGCTGGTGCTTTCGGTGATCGGGAACTTGGGCGGGGTAATCAGGCCGCGACGGTTGATCAGGTCCGAAGTGAAGGCGATATCGGCCGCCGAGAAGCGGAACGAGGTGCCGATCAGCATCGCCATCTGTTCGTTGCTCAGGTGTTGCTTGGACTGCTGGAAGTCATAAAGGAGGGCATCGTTGAGGTCGATGTAGCCTTTTTGCTGGAAGTAGCGGGTCAGCTTGTTCAGCACCACTTCATAGAACGTCGTGGTGCTGTTGATGCCCTTGACCTGGGTCTGGACCAGTTTGTCCAGGTTGGTGACCGAGGTGTAGAGGTTCACCGGCGGGTTCAGCAACAGCACTTTCTTGAAGTTGAAGCTGCGCCGGGTTTCGTCCAGGTGTGCGACGAAGGCTGCGTCCAGCGCCCCGAGGCTGTAGCCGGTGAGGTAGTACTCGGTCACCGGCACTTTGGGGTTCTGCGCGCGCACGGCTTGCATGACCCGGTACATGTCTTCGGCATCTTCCTTGGTGATGCCCGGGGTGGCGAAGCGCGAGGCGGAGCTCATGAAGTCGAAACTGGTGGGCGATGACAACTGCACCACGTGGTAGCCGGCCTTATAGTAGAGGCGCTTGAGGTATTCGTTGAGGGTGCTGTCATACCGTGCACCGGTACCGGCGATCAGGAAGATCAGCGGTGCCGGTTTGTCCTGGGTGGCCATGCGGTAGGTGAGGCTTTTCACCGGCCAGAAGTTGTCCGGCAGGATGAACTCACGTTCCGGGCGCAGGGTGACGCTGTGGTCCGCCTGGTTGATGTCCTCGATCAAGGGCAACTCGGGGCGCAGGTCGGGCGGGGTGGTCGCGATGGTCGCCTCGAACGGGTTGGTCAAGGGGTAGCCATAACTGGCGGCGTCGATATCCACCGCCAGCGCGGACGCACTCAGGATAAGGCCGCCGAGGAGGGCAGCGAAGCGCAAGGAACGGAGCATGACTGGATCCCTTAGAGGATGGTGCCGAATGAGGTTCGCAGGCTATGACCACTGAAGCGAAGCCAAGTGCCATGACCGGCACGAAACAGCTTTGAGTGGGGGGCGATAGCATCGGGACGATACACGGAGTGGTGGTTGGTGGCTAGTTGCCTACACTTGTCGTGGATGGCGTTCTGATGTCGCTCCTCGCTGTATCAATGTCGCTAACAGATCAGGTTCAGGATCGTCGCAGGTTGATGATCGTTCCATCAGTACTCCACTGATGTTCGAACTGGTTTGGCAGGCGAGCGTGATGGGGGCGCTGAGCACCATAACAATACGTTGACGTCGCTCGGCATTCGTCGGGCGCAGCACTTTCGGGGAAGTACACGATGAAGATGCGACGACTCATGGGCGCAGGTGCCGCACTGGTACTGGCGATCAGCTCCACACTGGCTAGCGCCGAAACCAAAACCCTGAGCATCGGCTACGTTGACGGCTGGTCCGACAGCGTCGCGACGACTCACGTGGCGGCGGAAGTCATCCAGCAGAAGCTCGGTTATGACGTGAAGCTGCAAGCGGTGGCGACCGGGATCATGTGGCAGGGCGTGGCCACCGGCAAGCTCGATGCCATGCTTTCGGCCTGGTTGCCAGTGACTCACGGCGATTACTGGACGAAGAACAAAGACCAGGTAGTCGATTACGGTCCCAACTTCAAAGACGCGAAAATCGGCCTGATCGTGCCGGAGTACGTCAAGGCTCAGTCCGTAGCCGATCTCAAGACCGATGAAAGCTTCAAGAACCGCATTGTTGGCATCGACGCCGGTTCAGGCGTGATGCTCAAGACCGAACAGGCGATCAAGGACTACGACCTGACCGGCTATCAACTCAAGGCCAGTTCCGGCGCCGGCATGATTGCCGAGCTGACCCGTGCCGAGAAAAAGAACGAATCCATCGCCGTTACCGGTTGGGTGCCGCACTGGATGTTCGCCAAGTGGAAACTGCGCTTCCTGGAAGACCCGAAAGGCGTCTATGGCGCGGCTGAAACCGTGAACAGCATCGGCAGCAAGGAATTGGCGACCAAAGCACCGGAAGTCGCCGAGTTCCTGAAGAAATTCCAATGGTCCTCGAAGGACGAAATCGGCGAAGTCATGCTGGCTATCCAAGAGGGTGCCAAGCCTGAAGCCGCTGCCAAGGACTGGGTCGCCAAGCACCCGGACCGCGTAAAGGAGTGGACTGGCAAGTAATCGGCCTGATCCTGTGATTCCGAAAGCCGCATGACGTCGTGTCATGCGGTTTTTTTTATGCCCGCGTATTTCTCAAGCCTTGCACTGCCCCCTGTGGGAGCGAGCCTGCTCGCGATAGCGGCGTACCTGCTTGCAACAATGTTGAATATGACGCCGTCATCGCGAGCAGGCTCGCTCCCACAAGGGGGGGCGTGGCGATGGTTTTTGCTGGAAACTGGCAAAACCGTCATGTCGTTCTAATACTAAGGTCGTCTGGAACCTGGCCTTGAGCCGCATAGAGTAGAGTCGTTCCAACTTAAATTGTGCTGCGAGGATAAAAACAATGAACGACAGCATTTACCTCTCGATTCAAAACAGCCCGCGCTTCAAGGAGCTGGTGAGAAAAAGAGAAAGGTTCGCCTGGATTCTTTCGGCGATCATGCTAGGGCTGTACTCCGGATTCATTCTGCTGATCGCCTACGGGCCGCACATACTCGGGGCCAGGATCACGCCCGATTCGACGATGACCTGGGGTATTCCCATCGGTGTCGGCCTGATTGTCTCGGCATTCATCCTGACCGCCATCTACGTGCGACGCGCCAACGGCGAGTTCGATGAGCTGAACACTGCGATTCTCAAGGAGGCTCAACAATGATCCGGCGTCTACTGGCTCTATTGAGCATCGCAGCGTTCGCCCCGGGTGCCTGGGCGGCTGAAGCCCTGACCGGGGCCGTGCAGAAACAACCCCTCAACGTCTCCGCCATCGTCATGTTCGTGGCGTTCGTCGGCTTGACCCTGGGCATCACCTACTGGGCATCCAAGCGTAGCAAGTCGGCCAGCGACTACTATGCGGCCGGCGGTCGGATCACCGGTTTCCAGAACGGCCTGGCCATTGCTGGTGACTACATGTCGGCGGCGTCCTTCCTGGGGATTTCCGCGCTGGTATTCGCGTCGGGCTACGATGGCCTGATCTACTCCATCGGCTTCCTGGTGGGCTGGCCGATCATCCTGTTCCTGATCGCCGAGCGCCTGCGTAACCTGGGTAAATACACCTTTGCCGACGTGGCGTCCTATCGCCTGGGGCAAAAGCAGATCCGTACCTTGTCCGCCAGCGGTTCGCTGGTGGTGGTGGCGTTCTACCTGATCGCGCAGATGGTCGGCGCCGGCAAGCTGATCCAGCTGCTGTTCGGCCTGGACTACCACGTTGCGGTAGTGCTGGTGGGTATCCTGATGTGCCTCTATGTGCTGTTCGGCGGCATGCTGGCGACCACCTGGGTACAGATCATCAAGGCGGTGCTGTTGCTGTCGGGCGCTTCGTTCATGGCGCTGATGGTGATGAAGCACGTCAACTTCGACTTCAACATGCTGTTTGCCGAAGCGGTCAAGGTTCACCCTAAAGGTGAGGCGATCATGAGCCCTGGCGGCCTGGTGAAGGATCCGGTCTCGGCCTTCTCCCTGGGCCTGGCCCTGATGTTCGGTACTGCTGGCCTGCCGCACATCCTGATGCGCTTCTTCACAGTGAGTGACGCCAAGGAAGCGCGCAAGAGCGTGCTGTATGCCACTGGCTTCATCGGTTACTTCTACATCCTGACCTTCATCATCGGCTTCGGCGCGATCCTGCTGGTCAGCACCAATCCGGCCTTCAAGGACGCGGCAGGTGCCTTGCTGGGCGGTAACAACATGGCGGCGGTGCACCTGGCCAACGCCGTCGGCGGCAGTGTCTTCCTGGGCTTCATCTCGGCCGTGGCGTTTGCCACTATCCTGGCGGTTGTGGCAGGCCTGACCCTGGCCGGCGCTTCGGCGGTGTCCCATGACCTGTACGCCAGTGTGATCAAGAAAGGCAAGGCCAACGAGAAGGACGAGATCCGTGTCTCGAAGATCACCACCATCGCCCTGGCGGTGCTGGCGATTGCCTTGGGCATCCTGTTCGAGAAGCAGAACATCGCGTTCATGGTGGGCCTGGCGTTCTCCATCGCGGCGAGCTGCAACTTCCCGGTGCTGCTGCTTTCGATGTACTGGAAGAAACTGACCACCCGTGGCGCCATGATCGGTGGCTGGCTGGGCCTGATCAGTGCCGTGGGGCTGATGATCCTCGGCCCGACCATCTGGGTGCAGATCATGGGTCACGAGAAGCCGATCTACCCGTACGAGTACCCGGCGCTGTTCTCGATGGCGATTGCCTTCGTCGGTATCTGGTTCTTCTCCATCACCGACAAGTCGGCTGAAGCCGAGAACGAGCGGGCGCTGTTCTTCCCGCAGTTCGTGCGTTCGCAGACTGGCCTGGGGGCGAGCGGGGCGGTTAATCACTAATGAGGCAGTGGCGAGCTGCGAGCTTCAAGCTGCAAGTTAGAAGCGGTGCAGCATAGGAAAATACCCCTGTCGAGAGACAGGGGTATCTTTTTGCTTGCAGCTTGCAGCTTGCAGCTCACTAAACCCCCGCCAAAAAAAAACGGCCTCATCAAGAGGCCGTTTCTTTTTTGGCTGGGGTTTAGTGCCGATCTTCCAGCTTGGTGATGTCGCGCGACTCATAGCCGGTGTACAGCTGGCGTGGACGGCCGATCTTGTACGGGCTGGAGAGCATTTCCTTCCAGTGGGAGATCCAGCCGACGGTCCGCGCCAGGGCGAAGATCACGGTGAACATGCTGGTTGGAATGCCGATCGCCTTGAGGATGATCCCCGAGTAGAAGTCGACGTTCGGGTACAGCGAGCGCTCGATGAAGTACGGATCGGTCAGGGCGATCTCTTCCAGGCGCATGGCCAGTTCGAGTTGCGGATCGTTCTTGATCCCCAGTTCCTTGAGCACTTCGTCGCAGGTCTGCTTCATGACGGTGGCGCGCGGGTCGCGGTTCTTGTAGACCCGGTGGCCGAAGCCCATCAGCTTGAACGGATCGTTCTTGTCCTTGGCCTTGGCGATGAACTTGTCGATGTTCGAGACATCGCCGATTTCATCGAGCATGGTCAGTACCGCTTCGTTGGCACCGCCGTGGGCCGGGCCCCAGAGTGCGGCGATACCGGCGGCGATACAGGCGAACGGGTTGGCACCCGACGAGCCGGCCAAGCGTACGGTGGACGTGGAGGCGTTCTGCTCGTGGTCGGCATGGAGGATGAAGATCCGGTCCATGGCCTTGGCGAGCACCGGGCTGATCGGTTTGATCTCGCACGGGGTGTTGAACATCATGTGCAGGAAGTTTTCCGCGTACGACAGGTCGTTGCGCGGGTACATCATGGGTTGGCCCATGGAGTACTTGTAGACCATGGCTGCCAGGGTCGGCATCTTCGCCACCAGGCGGACCGCGGAGATTTCGCGATGCTGGGGGTTATTGATGTCCAGGGAGTCGTGGTAGAAGGCCGAGAGGGCGCCGACAACGCCGCACATGACGGCCATCGGGTGGGCGTCGCGACGGAAGCCGTTGAAGAACGACTTCAACTGCTCGTGAACCATGGTGTGGTTCTTCACGGTGCTGACGAACTGGGCCTTCTGTTCTGCGGTCGGGAGCTCGCCGTTGAGCAGCAGGTAGCAGGTTTCCAGGTAGTCCGATTTTTCAGCCAGTTGCTCGATCGGGTAGCCGCGGTGCAGCAGGATGCCGTTGTCGCCATCGATATAGGTGATCTTCGACTCGCACGAAGCGGTCGACATGAACCCTGGGTCGAAGGTGAAGCGGCCCGTGGCCGTCAGGCCGCGAACGTCGATTACATCGGGACCAACGGTGCCGGTTAAAATGGGCAGCTCGACGGGGGCTGCGCCCTCGATGATCAACTGCGCTTTTTTGTCAGCCATGTGGCCTCCTATTAATGCTTGGAATCATCAGACAGACCCCCCACGCAGGGCCCGCACCACTATAGTGAGATAAATCCGAATGTCAATTTGCCTAAAGTCTTGCTCCAGAAGGCTTTAACCGGACTTTTTCCTCGAAATTACCTGCCGTTTACGCCTTTTGCCGCTGTTGTGCAATGCGCCATCAGTGGAAGGTGAACGCGTTGTCATTAGTAACCTAACTGTCTATACTCGGCAGCCGACCGCCAGGGGCTTTTGGGCCAGCTTCGCTGGGGGTCGTCACTCCCTGGGTGGTGAGTACCTGACCAGTGCGCGCCGCAACAACTTTGCCCTGATTCTTAGGGGCTCTTCAGTGTGAAAAAAGCCGTGAAAAGCCAACGACCTGTAAACCTAGACCTAAGGACCATCAAACTCCCAGTCACTGCTTACACGTCCATTCTTCACCGTATTTCCGGTGTCATCCTCTTTGTCAGCCTGGCCATCATGCTCTACGCATTGGACAAGTCGCTCGACTCGGAAGAAGGCTTCGGTCAGGTGAAGGCGTGTCTGACCAGTCCGCTAGCCAAGCTAGTGATTTGGGGCATCCTGTCCGCCTTGCTGTATCACCTGGTTGCCGGTGTGCGCCACTTGATCATGGATATGGGCATCGGTGAGACGCTGGAAGGCGGCAAGCTGGGCTCGAAAATCGTTATCGCCGTTTCCGTGGTGGTAATCGTTCTGGCAGGAGTCTGGATATGGTAACCAACGTCACGAACCTCTCGCGTTCGGGCCTCTATGACTGGATGGCGCAGCGTGTGTCTGCGGTCGTTCTCGCGGCTTATTTCATTTTCCTGATCGGATATGTCGTCGCCAACCCAGGCCTTGGCTATGCCCAATGGCATGAACTGTTCGCAAGCAACTGGATGCGTATCTTCAGTCTGCTGGCCCTCGTCGCACTGGGCGCTCACGCCTGGGTCGGCATGTGGACCATCGCCACCGACTACCTGACGCAGATGGCGTTCGGCAAGTCGGCGACTGCCGTACGTTTCCTCTTCCAGGCGGTATGCGGCGTTGCGATGTTCGCTTACTTCGTCTGGGGCGTGCAGATTCTCTGGGGTATCTGATCCATGGCTAACATTCCAACGATTTCTTTCGACGCCATCATCATTGGCGGCGGCGGTGCCGGCATGCGCGCAGCGCTGCAACTGGCACAGGGCGGTCACAAGACTGCCGTGATCACCAAGGTCTTCCCGACCCGTTCGCACACTGTTTCCGCCCAGGGCGGCATCACCTGCGCCATCGCTTCGGCCGACCCGAACGACGACTGGCGCTGGCACATGTACGATACCGTCAAGGGTTCCGACTACATCGGTGACCAGGACGCTATCGAATACATGTGTCAGGAAGGCCCGGCCGCGGTGTTCGAGCTGGACCACATGGGCCTGCCGTTCTCCCGTACCGAAACCGGCCGTATCTACCAGCGTCCATTCGGCGGCCAGTCCAAGGACTACGGCAAGGGCGGCCAGGCTGCACGTACCTGTGCGGCATCCGACCGTACCGGCCACGCGCTGCTGCACACCCTGTACCAGGGCAACCTGAAAGCCGGTACCACGTTCCTGAACGAGTACTACGCCGTAGACCTGGTGAAGAACCAGGACGGCGCCTTCGTCGGTGTGATCGCGATCTGCATCGAAACCGGCGAAACCACCTACATCCGCTCGAAAGCCACCGTGCTGGCGACCGGCGGTGCAGGTCGTATCTATGCGTCCACCACCAACGCCCTGATCAACACCGGTGACGGTGTCGGCATGGCCCTGCGTGCCGGCGTACCGGTACAAGACATCGAAATGTGGCAGTTCCACCCGACCGGCATCGCCGGCGCCGGTGTACTGGTCACCGAAGGTTGCCGCGGTGAAGGCGGCTACCTGATCAACAAGCACGGCGAGCGTTTCATGGAGCGTTATGCTCCGAACGCCAAGGACCTTGCCGGTCGTGACGTCGTGGCGCGTTCGATGGTCAAGGAAATCATCGCCGGTAACGGCTGTGGCCCGAATGGCGACCACGTGATGCTCAAGCTCGACCACCTGGGCGAGGAAGTGCTGCACAGCCGCCTGCCAGGCATCTGCGAGCTGTCGAAGACCTTCGCTCACGTCGACCCGGTCGTCGCGCCGGTTCCAGTGGTTCCAACCTGCCACTATATGATGGGCGGCGTTGCCACCAACATTCATGGCCAGGCAATCACCCAGAACGCCGAAGGCGTGGACGAAATCATCCCTGGCCTGTTCGCAGTGGGTGAAGTGGCGTGCGTATCGGTTCACGGTGCCAACCGCCTGGGCGGCAACTCGCTGCTCGACCTGGTGGTCTTCGGTCGCGCTGCCGGCCTGCACCTGGAAAAGGCCCTGACCGACGGTATCGAGTACGACGACGCTACCGAAGCCGACATCAATGCGGCCCTGTCGCGCCTGAACGCGCTGAACAACCGCACCGATGGCGAAGACGTGGCCACCCTGCGTCGCGAGCTGCAAAGCTGCATGCAGAACTACTTCGGTGTATTCCGTACCGGCGAATACATGCAGAAGGGTATTGCCCAGCTGGCAGAACTGCGTGAACGAATTGCCAATGTGAAGATCAACGATAAGTCACAGGCGTTCAACACTGCTCGTATCGAAGCGTTGGAACTGCAGAACCTGCTGGAAGTGGCCGAAGCCACCGCCATCGCCGCAGAAGTGCGTAAAGAGTCCCGTGGTGCCCACGCCCGCGAAGACTACGAAGACCGTGACGACGAAAACTGGCTGTGCCACACCTTGTACTTCCCGGGTGAAAAACGCGTCGCCAAGCGTGCCGTGAACTTCTCGCCGAAGACTGTTCCGACTTTCGAACCTAAAGTCCGGACTTATTAAGGGTGACCGCCATGTTGCAAGTCAGTGTTTATCGCTACAACCCTGATCAGGACGCTGCGCCGTTCATGCAGGATTTCCAGGTCGATACCGGTGGTAAGGACCTGATGGTGCTGGACGTGCTGGCCCTGATCAAGGAGCAGGACGAAGGTTTCTCCTATCGTCGCTCCTGCCGCGAGGGCGTTTGCGGCTCCGACGGCATGAACATCAACGGCAAGAACGGCCTGGCCTGCATCACGCCACTGTCGGCCGTTGTCAAAGGCAACAAGCTGATCGTTCGTCCGCTGCCAGGTTTGCCGGTTATCCGTGACCTGGTCGTCGATATGAGCATCTTCTACAAGCAATACGAGAAGGTGAAGCCATTCCTGCAGAACGACACGCCGGCTCCGGCCATCGAGCGTCTGCAGTCCCCGGAAGAGCGTGAGAAGCTCGACGGTCTGTACGAGTGCATCCTGTGCGCTTGCTGCTCGACTTCGTGCCCATCCTTCTGGTGGAACCCGGACAAGTTCCTGGGCCCGGCCGCCCTGCTGCAAGCGTACCGCTTCCTGGCAGACAGCCGTGACACCAAGACGTCCGAGCGTCTGGCCGCACTGGATGACCCGTTCAGCGTATTCCGCTGCCGCGGGATCATGAACTGCGTCAACGTCTGTCCGAAAGGCCTGAACCCGACTAAGGCCATCGGTCACGTACGTAACATGCTGCTGCAAAACGGCGTGTGATTCAGCTGCTGTACCCGTAGAACCGCTGTACCCGTAGAGGCTAAGGCGCGGGCTTCAACCCGCGTCGTAGCATAACCAGGACAGCCGCCCACAAAGCGGCGGTTCTTATTTTGAAGAAATGAGACAAGCAGGGGCATCCGGGCTGGTACCCGGACTATCAGCGTGATCCTAAGTGGCTTGTTTTAGTCGCTGCACTCGGACTTCTGCAAGTTTGCTCGGTGTTTTCGCCGATGGTGTTCCCCTAATCGAGGGTGACCAAGCATGCAAGAAAGCGTGATGCAGCGCATGTGGAACAGTGCCCACCTCTCCGGTGGTAACGCTGCCTATGTGGAAGAGCTCTACGAGCTCTACCTGCACGACCCTAACGCTGTGCCAGAAGAATGGCGCACCTATTTTCAGAAGTTGCCTGCTGACGGTAACTCTGCCACCGATGTTTCGCACTCGACGATTCGCGATCATTTCGTGCTGCTGGCAAAGAACCAGCGCCGCGCTCAACCGGTCTCCGCCGGCAGCGTGAGCAGCGAACACGAGAAGAAGCAAGTTGAAGTACTGCGACTGATCCAGGCCTACAGGATGCGAGGCCACCAGGCAGCCCAGCTGGACCCGCTGGGGCTGTGGCAGCGTCCTGCACCTGCAGACCTGTCGATCACTCACTACGGCTTGACCAATGCCGATCTTGATACGACCTTCCGTGCCGGCGACCTGTTCATCGGCAAAGAGGAAGCGAGCCTACGTGAAATTCACGAAGCGTTGCAGCAGACATATTGCCGCACCATCGGCGCTGAGTTCACGCACATCACCGATTCCGAGCAACGCCAGTGGTTCCAGCAGCGTCTGGAAAGCGTTCGTGGCCGTCCGACGTACTCCGCCGACATCAAGAGCCACCTGCTCGAGCGCGTGACTGCCGGTGAAGGCCTGGAGAAATACCTGGGCACCAAATACCCGGGTACCAAGCGTTTCGGCCTGGAAGGCGGCGAGAGCCTGATCCCGATGCTGGACGAGCTGATCCAGCGTTCCGGTTCGTACGGCACCAAGGAAGTGGTCATCGGCATGGCCCACCGTGGCCGTCTCAACGTGCTGGTCAACACCTTCGGCAAGAACCCGCGCGAGCTGTTCGACGAGTTCGAAGGCAAGAAGAAGGTCGAGCTGGGTTCCGGTGACGTTAAATACCACCAGGGCTTCTCGTCCAACGTGATGACCACCGGTGGCGAAGTTCACCTGGCGATGGCGTTCAACCCGTCCCACCTGGAAATCGTTTCCCCGGTGGTCGAAGGTTCGGTTCGCGCCCGTCAGGATCGTCGCAACGACCCGACCGGCGAGAAGGTACTGCCGATCTCCATCCACGGTGACGCGGCGTTCGCCGGTCAGGGCGTGGTCATGGAAACCTTCCAGATGTCCCAGACCCGCGGTTTCAAGACCGGCGGTACGGTGCACATCGTCATCAACAACCAGGTTGGTTTCACCATCAGCAACCCGTTGGACTCGCGCTCCACCGAGTACGCGACCGACGTGGCGAAGATGATCCAGGCACCGATCCTCCATGTGAATGGCGATGATCCGGAAGCCGTGCTGTTCGTGACCCAGCTGGCCATCGACTACCGCATGCAGTACAAGCGTGACGTGGTGATCGACCTGGTCTGCTACCGTCGTCGCGGCCACAACGAAGCCGACGAGCCAAGCGGCACCCAGCCTCTGATGTACCAGCAGATCGCCAAGCAGCGCACCACCCGTGAGCTGTATGCCGAGCGCCTGACCCAGAGCGGCGTGCTGAATGCCGAGCGCGTCCAGGAAAAAGTCGATGAATATCGCAACGCCCTGGACAACGGCCTGCACGTTGTAAAAAGCCTGGTCAAGGAACCGAACAAAGAGTTGTTCGTGGACTGGCGTCCGTACCTGGGCCACGCCTGGACCGCTCGTCACGACACGCGTTTCGACCTCAAGACCCTGCAGGAACTGTCCGCCAAGCTGCTGGAAATTCCGGAAGGCTTCGTGGTCCAGCGCCAGGTCGCGAAGATCTACGAAGACCGTCAGAAGATGCAAGCCGGCGGCCTGCCGATCAACTGGGGTTACGCCGAAACCATGGCGTACGCGACCCTGGCGTTCGAAGGTCACCCGATCCGCATCACCGGTCAGGACGTAGGCCGCGGCACTTTCTCGCACCGTCACGCGGCGCTGCACAACCAGAAAGACGCCAGCACCTACATCCCGCTGCAACACCTGTACAAAGGCCAGCCACGTTTCGACCTGTACGATTCGCTGCTGTCCGAGGAAGCCGTCCTGGCGTTCGAATATGGCTACTCCACCACCGAGCCGAATGCGCTGGTGATCTGGGAGGCCCAGTTCGGCGACTTCGCCAACGGTGCCCAGGTGGTTGTCGACCAGTTCATCACCAGCGGCGAGCACAAGTGGGGTCGTCTGTGCGGCCTGACCATGCTGCTGCCACACGGTTATGAAGGGCAGGGGCCGGAGCACTCCTCGGCACGCCTGGAGCGTTACCTGCAACTGTGCGCCGAGCACAACGTCCAGGTCTGCGTACCGACGACTCCGGCGCAGATCTACCACCTGCTGCGTCGTCAGGTCATCCGTCCGCTGCGCAAGCCGCTGATCGTGCTGACGCCGAAGTCGCTGCTGCGCCACAAGCTGGCGATCTCCACGCTCGAGGACCTGGCCGAAGGCTCGTTCCAGACCGTTATTTCCGAGATCGATACGCTGGACGCGGCCAAGGTGACTCGCCTGATCCTGTGCAGCGGCAAGGTCTACTATGACCTGTTGGAAAAGCGTCGTGCCGAAGGCCGCGAAGACATCGCCATCGTGCGTATCGAGCAGCTTTACCCGTTCCCGGAAGAAGACCTGATGGAGGCCATCGCGCCTTACACCAACCTCACCCGCGTGGTGTGGTGCCAGGAAGAACCGATGAACCAGGGCGCGTGGTACAGCAGCCAGCATCACCTGCGTCGCAGCATCGGCAACCATAACAAGGCCCTGGGCCTGGAGTACGCCGGTCGTGAGGCTTCTGCCGCACCTGCTTGTGGTTACGCATCGATGCACGCCGAGCAGCAGGAACAACTGCTGCAAGATGCCTTTACCGTTTAATGCCTCCGTGCACCTGAAACCGAATTTAAGGAACCACAGATAATGGCTATCGAGATCAAAGCCCCCACTTTCCCGGAATCGGTTGCCGATGGCACCGTTGCCACCTGGCACAAAAAACCGGGCGAGGCCGTCAAGCGTGACGAACTGATCGTCGACATCGAGACCGACAAGGTCGTGCTGGAAGTCCTGGCGACCGCCGACGGCGTGCTGGGCACGATCGTCAAGAACGAAGGCGACACCGTTCTGTCCGACGAAGTGCTGGGCTCGATCGTTGAAGGTGGTGCTGCCGCAGAGGCTCCGGCCGCTGCTGCACCTGCCGCTGCCCAGGCCGCCGCTCCGGCCGCCGATGGCGAAGACGATCCAGTCGCCGCACCTGCTGCGCGCAAGATCGCCGAAGAGAACGGCATCAACATCGCTTCCGTTGCCGGCACTGGCAAAGGTGGTCGCGTGACCAAGGAAGACGTGGTTGCCGCCGTGGCCGCCAAGAAAGCCGCTCCAGCCGCCGCCCCTGCCAAGCCAGCCGCGCCTGCCGCTTCGGCGCCGGTGTTCGCTGCCGGCGATCGCGTTGAAAAACGCGTTCCGATGACCCGCCTGCGTGCCAAGGTTGCCGAGCGTCTGGTCGAAGCCCAGTCGAACATGGCGATGCTGACCACCTTCAACGAAGTCGACATGACCGAAGTCATGGCCCTGCGTTCGAAGTACAAGGATCTGTTCGAGAAGTCCCATAACGGCGTACGCCTGGGCTTCATGTCGTTCTTCGTCAAGGCTGCCACCGAAGCGCTGAAGCGCTTCCCGGCCGTCAACGCGTCGATCGACGGTTCCGACATCGTCTACCACGGCTACGCCGACATCGGTGTTGCGGTTTCCAGCGACCGTGGCCTGGTGGTTCCGGTCCTGCGTAATGCCGAACTGATGAGCCTGGCCGAAATCGAAGGCGGCATCGCCACCTTCGGCAAGAAGGCCCGTGACGGCAAGCTGTCCATCGAAGAGATGACCGGCGGTACGTTCACCATCACCAACGGTGGTACATTCGGTTCGATGATGTCCACGCCGATCGTCAACCCGCCACAAGCGGCGATCCTGGGCATGCACAACATCCTGCAGCGTCCGATGGCGATCAACGGTCAGGTTGTGATTCGTCCGATGATGTACTTGGCCCTGTCCTACGATCACCGCCTGATCGACGGTAAAGAAGCCGTGACGTTCCTGGTGACCATCAAGAACCTGCTGGAAGATCCGGCTCGTCTGCTTCTGGATATTTAAAAAGCAGCTGCAAGCTGCAAGCGGCCAGCCTCAAGCCCTCCGCGGGCGGGGTTGGGGCTTGTAGCTTGCGGCTTGTAGCTTGCAGCTAAAAGGGAACCTTTTTATGACTCAGAAATTCGACGTGGTAGTGATTGGTGCGGGCCCTGGTGGCTACGTAGCGGCCATCAAGGCTGCGCAACTGGGCCTCACCACCGCCTGCATCGAGAAGTACACCGACAAAGAGGGCAAACAGGCCCTGGGCGGTACCTGCCTGAACGTCGGTTGCATTCCATCCAAGGCGCTGCTGGACAGCTCCTGGAAGTTCCACGAAGCGCAAGACGGCTTCAAGATCCACGGCATCAGCCACTCCGGCGTGAGCATGGACGTACCGGCGATGGTCAGCCGCAAGGCCAACATCGTGAAGAACCTGACCAGCGGTGTTGCCACCCTGTTCAAGGCCAACGGTGTGACTTCGATCCAGGGCCACGGCAAGCTGCTGCTGGGCAAGAAAGTTGAAGTGACCAAGCCGGACGGCTCGGTTGAAGTGATCGAAGCCGAGAACGTCATCCTGGCACCAGGCTCGCGTCCGATCGACATTCCGCCGGCTCCGGTCGACCAGAACGTCATCGTTGACTCCACCGGCGCCCTGGAATTCCAGTCCGTGCCTAAGCGTCTGGGCGTCATCGGTGCCGGCGTGATCGGCCTGGAACTGGGTTCGGTATGGTCGCGCCTGGGCGCGCAAGTGACCGTGCTGGAAGCCCTCGACACCTTCCTGATGGCTGCCGACACCGCAGTCTCCAAGGAGGCGCTGAAGACCCTGACCAAGCAAGGCCTGGACATCAAGCTGGGCGCTCGCGTGACCGGTTCGAAGGTCAACGGCGAAGAAGTCGTGGTGACCTACACCGACGCCAACGGCGAACAGACCATCACCTTCGACAAACTGATCGTTGCGGTCGGCCGTCGTCCGGTGACCACCGACCTGTTGGCTGCCGATTGCGGCGTGAACCTGGACGAGCGTGGTTTCATCCAGGTTGACGATTTCTGCGCTACCACCGTACCCGGCGTCTTCGCCATTGGTGACGTGGTTCGCGGCATGATGCTGGCGCACAAGGCGTCCGAAGAAGGCATCATGGTCGTCGAGCGCATTAAAGGCCACAAGGCCCAGATGAACTACGACCTGATTCCGTCGGTCATCTACACCCACCCGGAAATCGCATGGGTCGGTAAGACCGAGCAAGCCTTGAAAGCCGAAGGCGTCGAGGTTAACGTCGGCACCTTCCCGTTCGCCGCCAGTGGCCGTGCCATGGCAGCCAACGATACCGGCGGTTTTGTGAAAGTCATCGCCGATGCCAAGACGGATCGCGTATTGGGCGTTCACGTCATCGGCCCAAGCGCTGCCGAGCTGGTACAGCAAGGCGCGATCGGCATGGAATTCGGCACCAGCGCTGAAGATCTGGGCATGATGGTCTTCTCCCATCCGACCCTGTCCGAAGCCTTGCACGAAGCGGCCCTGGCCGTAAATGGCGGCGCCATCCACGTGGCCAACCGCAAGAAGCGTTAATAAATAATAAGAAACCACGGCGGTTCGGCCCGTCGTGAGCCTTGCGCGCAAGACTCACCGCGGAATGTCCGCTGGACGCAGTCTTGCGTAGCTCGACCGGTTGTCCGGAAGGCTACGCAAGCAGCAGTCACAGGTGGTGCGGCACTGAAAACGGTGCAGCACCGAATGCGCAGTACCTAACGAAGACGGTAATAAGCATGAATCTTCACGAGTATCAGGGTAAGCAGCTGTTCGCTGAGTACGGCCTGCCAGTATCCACAGGCTACGCGGTAGACACCCCGGAAGCAGCAGCAGAAGCTTGCGACAAAATCGGCGGCAGCGAGTGGGTTGTCAAAGCCCAGGTTCACGCCGGTGGTCGCGGTAAAGCGGGCGGCGTCAAGCTGGTTCGCAGCAAAGAAGACGCCAAGGCCTTCGCACAGCAGTGGCTGGGCAAGCGTCTGGTAACTTACCAGACTGATGCCAATGGTCAGCCAGTCACCAAGATCCTGGTTGAATCGTGCACTGATATCGCTAAAGAGCTGTACCTGGGCGCTGTCGTTGACCGTTCGAGCCGTCGCATCGTGTTCATGGCTTCCACCGAAGGTGGCGTGGACATCGAGAAGATCGCTCACGATACCCCTGAAAAAATCCTCAAGGCCACGATCGATCCACTGGTTGGCGCTCAGCCATTCCAGGGTCGCGAACTGGCATTCCAGCTGGGTCTGGAAGGCAAGCAGGTCACTCAATTCGCCAAGATCTTCGTAGGTCTGGCCAAGCTGTTCCAGGACCACGACCTGGCACTGCTGGAAGTGAACCCACTGGTGATCAAGGCCGACGGCGACCTGCACTGCCTCGATGCCAAGATCAACATCGACGCCAACGCCATGTACCGTCAGCCCAAGCTGAAGACTTTCCACGATCCGTCGCAAGACGATCCGCGCGAAGCGCACGCTGCCAAGTTCGAACTGAACTACGTGGCCCTGGAAGGTAACATCGGCTGCATGGTCAACGGTGCCGGCTTGGCCATGGGTACCATGGACATCGTCAACCTGCACGGCGGCAAGCCAGCCAACTTCCTCGACGTAGGCGGTGGTGCTACCAAGGAACGCGTAACCGAAGCGTTCAAGATCATCCTGTCCGACACCAACGTCGCCGCAGTACTGGTCAACATCTTCGGCGGCATCGTTCGTTGCGACATGATTGCCGAAGGCATCATCGGCGCCGTGAAAGAAGTTGGCGTGAAAATCCCGGTTGTTGTTCGCCTCGAAGGCAACAACGCTGAGCTGGGCGCTAAAGTACTGGCAGAAAGCGGTTTGAACATCATCGCTGCTACCAGCCTGACCGACGCTGCTCAACAAGTCGTTAAAGCTGCGGAGGGCAAATAATGAGCGTCCTGATCAACAAAGACACCAAGGTTATCTGCCAGGGTATTACCGGTTCGCAAGGTAGTTTCCACACCCAGCAAGCCATCGAATACGGCACCAAGATGGTTGGCGGCGTAACTCCGGGCAAGGGCGGCACCGAGCACCTGGGCCTGCCTGTCTTCAACACCGTCAAAGACGCTGTTGCAGCCACTGGCGCCACCGCCAGCGTGATCTACGTTCCGGCTCCTTTCTGCAAGGATTCCATCCTTGAAGCAGCGTTCGGCGGCATCAAGCTGATCGTCTGCATCACCGAAGGCATCCCGACCATCGACATGCTGGAAGCCAAGGTCAAGTGCGACGAGCTGGGTATCACCCTGATCGGTCCTAACTGCCCAGGCGTGATCACTCCAGGCGAATGCAAGATCGGCATCATGCCAGGTCACATTCACTTGCCAGGCAAGGTCGGTATCGTTTCCCGTTCCGGCACCCTGACCTACGAAGCCGTGAAGCAGACCACTGACGCCGGTTTCGGTCAGTCGACTTGCGTCGGCATCGGCGGTGACCCGATCCCGGGCTCGAACTTCATCGACATCCTGAAGCTGTTCCAGGAAGACCCGAAGACCGAAGCGATCGTCATGATCGGTGAGATCGGCGGTTCGGCGGAAGAAGAAGCGGCTGCTTTCATCAAGGCAAACGTGACCAAGCCGGTTGTTTCCTACATCGCAGGTGTGACTGCTCCTCCGGGCAAGCGCATGGGCCATGCTGGCGCAATCATCTCTGGCGGCAAAGGCACTGCAGACGAGAAATTCGCTGCTCTGCAAGACGCAGGCGTGAAAACCGTGCGTTCGCTGGCAGACATCGGCAAGGCCCTGGCCGAGCTGACTGGCTGGGAAATGAAGAAGTAAGCTTCGGCTGACTGATTCGTTCCAGCAACAAAGGCCACCTTCGGGTGGCCTTTGTCGTTTCTGGCCATATGGCTGGCAAACGACGCAGTACCCCTGTGGCGAGGATTGTGCTGCTGCCCGAGGCAGGGATCCCGAAAAATAGATACGTAAACGCGACACGGAAATGTCGTGTATCGGATAGTTTGCCCCGTAACAGTGCGTTTGTGCTCCGAATTGGTTAGGCTAGCAGCCATTTTTGCGACCGCTGCCCACAAGGACGCGACGCGCTAAACGGGTCGATCCCATACGGATCGGCAGCATTTCCCTCACCCATGGGGAAATCCCTCTCTAAATTCCGATTCAGTAGTGTGGTTTCCTTAATGAAAGTGTTGAAAGGCCAGGACATCCTGGCGCTTGGTTTCATGACATTTGCCCTGTTCGTCGGGGCCGGCAACATCATCTTCCCACCTATCGTCGGTTTGCAGTCCGGGCCCCATGTCTGGATGGCGGCGCTGGGCTTCCTGATCACGGCGGTCGGGCTGCCAGTGATCACCGTGGTCGCCCTGGCGAAAGTCGGCGGGGCGATGGATGCCTTGAGCAGCCCCATCGGCAAGCTCGCCGGCGGTCTGCTGGCAGCGGTCTGCTACCTGGCCGTCGGCCCGCTGTTCGCCACGCCGCGTACCGCGACCGTGTCGTTCGAAGTCGGCCTGGCGCCGCTGACCGGCGAAAGTCCGCTGGCACTGTTTCTCTACAGCGCCCTGTATTTCCTGGTGGTGTTCTTCATCTCGCTCTATCCGGGCCGGCTGCTGGATACCGTCGGACGCTTCCTCGCGCCACTGAAGATCATCGCCCTGGCGGTGTTGGGCATCGCCGCGTTTGCCTTGCCTGCCGGCAACATCGGCGTGGCGACCCCGGAATACGTCGCGGCGCCGTTTTCCCAAGGGTTCATCAATGGTTACCTGACCATGGATACCCTGGGGGCATTGGTGTTCGGCATCGTCATCGTGAACGCGATCCGTTCCCGTGGTGTCGAGTCGCCGGCGCTGATCACCCGCTACGCGATCATTGCCGGGCTGATCGCCGGGATAGGGTTGGCGCTGGTCTATATCAGCCTGTTCCGCCTGGGCTCGGGCAGCCATGAAGTGGCCGCCGGTGCGACCAATGGCGCCGCGGTGCTGCATGCCTACGTGCAGCACACCTTCGGCAGCCTGGGCAGCGGCTTCCTTGCCGTGCTGATCTCCCTGGCCTGCCTGGTGACCGCGGTCGGCCTGACCTGCGCTTGCGCCGAATACTTCAGCCGCGTCCTGCCACTGTCCTACAAGACGCTGGTGGTGATCCTGGCCGCTTTTTCGCTGCTGGTGTCCAACCTCGGGCTGACCAAGCTGATCGCTTTCTCGATCCCGGTGCTGACCGCCATCTACCCGCCATGCATCGCCCTGGTGGCCCTGAGCTTCTGCAAGGATTTCTGGCATGAACAGGGGCGCATCGTCGGCCCGGTGATGCTGGTGTCGTTCCTGTTTGGCCTGGTCGACGCGCTCAAGGGCGCGGGGCTGGCGGACTGGATGCCGGCGCAACTGGCTCATCTGCCGCTGAGCGAGCAGGGGCTGGCGTGGCTGGTGCCATCGGTGATGACCCTGGTCGTGGCCGTGGTGTGTGATCGCCTGCTGGGCAAGCGCAGCGAAGCACTGGCTTAAGCGGCTACAAGCCGCTCCCGCTGGACCGAAATGCCCCGTATCAATCGATACGGGGCATTTTTTATGCGGCGGTGTCTTTTTCCTTGGGCTAACGTCGAAGCAGTGTCCTGCACAGATGAAGATCCCCTGTGGGAGCGAGCCTGCTCGCGATTGCGGTGGGTCAGCTATCCACTTATTGGCTGACCTGCCGCTATCGCGAGCAGGCTCGCTCCCACAAGGGGCGCTGCAACTGCTCCATGTTCTTTTCACACAAGGAATCAAATGTCATTCATCCAAGCCAACCTGACCCATCTCCTGGCCGCTGTCTGGTTCATCATCTGCTGGGGCGGCTACACCCGTTATGCCACGTGGAAGGCCCGGGATACGGCCTGCCTGGCCAGCGTGATGCACTTGTATCGTGAAGACTGGATGCGCCGCATGCTGCTGCGCGAGAACCGTATCGCCGATGCCAGCGTGATCGGCAACCTGGAGCGTAACGCGTCATTCTTTGCCTCCAGCACGTTGATCATCCTGGCCGGTATCCTGACCGTCCTCGGTGCGTCCGATCGCGCGGTGTCCTTGCTGGCGGACCTGCCGCTGGTGCAGCAGGCTTCCCAGGGCCTGGCCGAAGTCAAGCTGCTGTGCCTGGCGTTGGTATTTGTCTACGCGTTCTTCACGTTCAGCTGGTGCATGCGTCAATACAACTTCGCCGCGGTCCTGGTGGGCTCGGCGCCGATGATCGGTGAGCGGCATGTCTCGGAGCAGGAGCGCAAGGCCTTTGCGCTGCGGGCCGCGCGGGTTATCTCGATGGCGGCCAACCAGTTCAACTTCGGCCTGCGTTCTTATTATTTCGGCATGACCATGTTGGCGTGGTTCGTCAGCCCCTGGTTATTCATGTTGATGAGTGCCGGAGTAGTGTTTGTGCTCTATCAACGCGAGTTCCATTCTGATGTGCTGGACGTCATGGTCTATACCCCGACGGAAGTACCGGCACCCGAAGTCGTCAAGGACGCGGTATGACAACATGCCCGGCTAAATCATAGGCAAAAGAAAACCCGCACCAGGCGGGTTTTCTTTTGTCGCTAAAACCGTATCAGTTGGTTTTAGGCGCTGTGGCAGGCGCTTGTTCCTGAGCAGCGGCTTTGTTCGCTTCAGCCTGATCTTTGGCGGCTTCGGCGTTTTCTTTCGCTGCGTCGTTCACTTTATCCTGTGCTTTGTTCATGTCCTGCTGAGCTTGCTCAGCGTGTTGGTTGGCATCTTGAGCTTTGTCCTCGGATTTCTTATCGCAGGCAGCGAGACCGAGGGAGGCGGCCAACATCAAGGCAATAGCTAAAGTCTTACGCATGGGGTGTTTCTCCTTATGGAAATAACTACTGGCCGTTTGAGCAATCCGCCTCGGGTTAAGTTCCTCTTTTGCGACAGATATATAACGTTGCGGTGGAATTGAACTTTATGAGAGCCGCCTGCTATCAGGCCCCAATACCGACAAGAGCATTGACCCCATGGCCGAAGACCCCGTTTTTGAGCGCGCGACGCGTTTTCTGTCTGCGCTGAGACATTGCCAGGTGCTGGGCCTGAAGTTGCACAGCGCCAGCCAGGATGGATTGACCCTGGTTTTACCTTTCAGTCCCCGGATCGTGGGTAACCCGCTTTCCGGCGTCCTCCATGGTGGGGCGTTGACGTCGTTGATGGACACGGCCTGCGGCATGTCCACCCTCTGCGTGTTGCCGGCGTTCGAGGTCTGTCCGACCCTGGACCTGCGTATCGACTACATGCATGCCGCCGAGCCGAACAAGGATGTCTATGGCTTCGCGCAGTGCTATCGGGTGACGCCGGACGTGATTTTCACCCGTGGTTTCGCCTATCAGGACGATCCCGCTCAGCCCATCGCCCATGTGGTGGGGACTTTCATGCGCCTGGGCCAGCACGCCAGGGGAATCACGAAGGGTGGCCCGATGGCTGCCAGGGACAAGCCATGACCAATATCACCCGAGAGCAACTGCGCCAGGCCTGCGAGCAGGGCGATCATGCGCGGCTGCTCGCTGCGATCCCCTATGCCCAGCTCATCGGCGCTGAATGCACGCGCCAGGGCGATGACCTGATCTTTCGCCTGCCGGCCAACAGGGACAACATTGGTAACCCTTTACTGCCGGCGATTCATGGCGGCGTCATTGCCGGTTTCATGGAGCTGGCGGCGGCCGTTCATCTGTTGATCGCCACCCGCACGCCGGGTGTGCCGAAGATCATCGATTTCTCCCTGGACTACCTGCGCGCCGGGCAATTTCGCGACACTTATGCCCGGTGCCAGGTCTGGCGCCAGGGCCGGCGGGTGGCCAATGTTGCCATCACTGCCTGGCAAGATGTGGAAGCCGAGCCGATCGCAACCGCACGGGCGCATTTCAAGATCCAGGAGCCTGCAAAGCCGAACCACCCTTGAAATCCCCATCGCTGCCCCCACCTTGAGGACATCCCGCCGCCATCTCAGCGAGGCGGACACCACCATCCACTTGGAGTTTGATGACCATGAGCGTGGAAACTCAAAAGGAAACCCTGGGCTTCCAGACCGAGGTGAAGCAACTGCTGCACCTGATGATTCACTCGCTGTATTCGAATAAGGAAATTTTCCTTCGCGAGCTGATTTCAAACGCCTCCGATGCTGTCGACAAATTGCGTTTCGAAGCCCTGTCCAAGCCAGAATTGCTGGAAGGCGGCGCTGAACTGAAAATCCGTGTGAGCTTCGACAAGGACGCCAAGACCGTCACCCTCGAAGACAACGGCATTGGCATGAGCCGCGAAGAGGTGATCACGCACCTGGGCACCATCGCCAAGTCCGGCACCGCCGACTTCATGAAAAACCTGTCGGGCGACCAGAAGAAGGATTCCCACCTGATCGGTCAGTTCGGCGTCGGTTTCTATTCCGCGTTCATCGTTGCCGAACAGGTCGAAGTATTCAGCCGCCGTGCCGGCCTCGCTGCGAGCGAAGGCGTGCACTGGTCGTCCAAGGGCGAGGGCGAGTTTGAAGTCGCCACCATCGACAAGGCTGATCGCGGTACCCGCATCGTGCTGCACCTCAAGTCCGGCGAGGACGAGTTCGCCGATGGCTGGCGCCTGCGCAACATCATCAAGAAATACTCCGACCATATCGCCTTGCCGATCGAGCTGCCGAAGGAAGTCACCGCCGCCGAGGGCGAAGAAAAGCCTGAGGTGGAATGGGAAACCGTCAACCGTGCCAGCGCCCTGTGGACTCGCCCACGCACCGAGGTGAAGGACGAGGAATACCAGGAGTTCTACAAGCACATCGCCCACGATTACGAGAACCCGCTGAGCTGGAGCCATAACAAGGTCGAAGGCAAGCTGGAGTACAACTCGCTGCTGTACGTGCCGGCCCGCGCCCCGTTCGACCTGTATCAGCGCGAAGCACCACGTGGCCTGAAGCTGTACGTGCAGCGCGTGTTCGTGATGGACCAGGCCGAATCGTTCCTGCCGCTGTACCTGCGTTTCATCAAGGGCGTGGTGGATTCCAACGACCTGTCCCTGAACGTCTCGCGTGAAATCCTGCAGAAAGATCCGATCATCGACTCCATGAAGTCGGCGCTGACCAAGCGTGTCCTGGACATGCTGGAAAAACTGGCGAAGAACGAGCCCGAGCAGTACAAGAGCTTCTGGAAGAACTTTGGCCAGGTGATGAAGGAAGGCCCGGCCGAGGACTTCGCCAACAAGGAGAAGATCGCCGGCCTGCTGCGCTTTGCGTCGACCCAGGGTGACGATGGCGAGCAGATCGTCGGCCTGGCCGATTACCTGGCCCGCGCCAAGGAAGGTCAGGACAAGATCTACTACCTGACCGGTGAAACTTATGCACAGGTCAAGAACAGCCCGCACCTGGAAGTCTTCCGCAAGAAAGGCATCGAAGTGCTGTTGCTGACCGATCGTATCGATGAGTGGCTGATGAGCTACCTCAACGAGTTCGACGGCAAGAGCTTCGTCGACGTGGCCCGTGGCGACCTGGATCTCGGCAACCTGGATTCGGAAGAAGACAAGAAAGCCGCCGAAGAAGTCGCCAAGAGCAAGGAAGGCCTGGTGGAGCGGATCAAGACCGCCCTGGGCGATGCCGTCAGCGAAGTGCGTGTCTCGCACCGCCTGACCGACTCCCCGGCGATCCTCGCCATCGGTGAACAGGACCTCGGCCTGCAAATGCGCCAGATCCTGGAAGCCAGCGGCCAGAAAGTCCCGGACTCCAAGCCGATTTTCGAGTTCAACCCGGCGCACCCGCTGGTGGAAAAACTCGACAACGAGCAGAGCGAAGAGCGCTTCGGCGACCTGTCGCACATCCTGTTCGACCAGGCGGCCCTGGCGGCGGGCGACAGCCTGAAGGACCCGGCGGCCTATGTGCGTCGCCTGAACAAGCTGTTGGTTGAACTGTCAGCTTGATGAGCTAAGGAAAACCCCGCTTCGGCGGGGTTTTCATTTCTGGTACCCGTTAAAGAGGAGACAGTCATGAGTCAGATTACGGTTCGTTCAGTGGTCTATCAGGTCGACGGTCAGACCTACGAAAGTCGCCTGGCCTTCGATGCTACCCAGCAGGGCCCGCGTCCGGGCTTGCTGATGGCGCCGAATTGGATGGGCGTAGGGGCGGGGGCGGAGGAAATCGCCAAGTCGGTGGCGGCCAAGGGGTATGTGGTGTTGATCGCCGACCTGTACGGTCAGGCAGTACGCCCGAGCAATGCCGATGAGGCGGGGGCAGCGATGATGCCGCTCAAGAATGACCGGGCGCTGTTGCGCAAGCGCATGCAGGCGGCATTCGAGCAACTGCAGGGGCAGGGTGAGGCGCCGGTCGACACTGGGAAACTCGCCACGTTCGGCTTCTGCTTCGGCGGTTGCTGCGCCCTGGAGCTGGCCCGCACGGGCGCGCCGCTGAAGGCCGCCATCTCGTTCCATGGCACCCTAGATACGCCGAATCCGGCGGATGCGCAGAACATCAAGGGCGCGGTGCTGGTGATGCACGGCGCTTCCGACCCGCTGGTGCCGAAAGAGCAACTGCCGGCCTTCGAGGACGAAATGAATGCTGCCGGGGTCGATTGGCAACTGCTGAGCTACGGTGGCGCGGTGCATTCGTTCACCGATCCCCACGCCAATGTGCCGGGCAAGATGATGTACAACGCCAAGGTGGCCAAGCGGGCGTTCAGGTCGATGCATAATTTGCTGGATGAAGTGTTCGCGGGCTGAGTTGGACTTGATCTGATTTTGCTGTTGTCTGGCCTGCCGCCATCGCGAGCAGGCTCGCTCCCACATTGGATGGGTGAACGACGCCCTCCTGTGGGAGCGAGCCTGCTCGCGATGGCGATTTATCAGGCGATACTGAATTCAGGGCAACTCGATCCGCTCACTTTCCCCCGGCACGGTCGGCCAGTCCCCGGCCGCCCAGCGTCGGCGGGCTTCGTCGATCCGGGCCGGATCGCTGGAGACGAAATTCCAGTTCATCCGGCGCGGTCCGTCCAGAGGGGCGCCGCCGAACAGCACGGCATGGCAGTCGCTGTTGGCGAACAGCGTCATCTCTTCCCCGACCGGCAGTATCACCAGCGAGTGCGGCTCCAGCGGTTCGCCCTCCAACAACGCCTCGCCGCTCAATACGTACAGCGCCCGTTCTGCATGCTCGGTGGGAACCACCAGGGTCGTCGCGGTTTGCAGGTTGAGTTCGGCATAGAGCGTAGGGGACAGTACCGGTACCGGCGATTCCAGGCAAAAGCCTGACCCGGCGATCATGCGGATGGCGACACCCAGGTTGTCGCTGACCGGCAGGGTGTGTGCCGGGTGATGGCTGTAATGCCCTGGCCCCTGTTCGTGGGGTTGGGGCGAGGCCAGCCAGACTTGCAAACCGTGCATGACGAAGTCGCTGCCCAATTGCGCTGCCGGTGTGCGCTCGACATGGGCAATGGCGCTGCCGGCGGTCATCCAACTGACATCCCCGGCCTCGACCACCTGGTCCGAGCCCAGGCTGTCTTTGTGCTGGATTTTTCCTTCGAACAGGTAGGTGAGGGTGGAGAGTCCGATGTGGGGATGCTGGCGGATATTCATTCCCTTACCCGCCGGGTAGGTGGTCTGCAGCATGTGGTCGAAAAACACGAAAGGTCCGACGCTGCGGCATTTGGCGGACGGTAGCGGACGAAGAATCGGCTGGCCTTCGACATCTTCTGCGCGGGGGCGAATGGTCAGGGGCGTGGTCATGGTGTCTTCCAGATTGAACGACGGATGCGGCGAGCATAACCCGCCGTCAGGGTCGGTGGCACAGGTGTCTTGAACCCGAGCGGGACGGGCGGGGTCTATGCTGCTCATGGCCCTTGGAAATGACTCCCTTGACCCGTCTGATTTTCGCCTGGCTGTTGATCGCTTCGAGCGGCGGCGCCATGGCCCGCGAATATGCCTACAGCGATGCGCACCTGCATTACGTCGATTTCTTTCAGGAAACCGCCGGCATGCCCAAGCTGCTCCAGGCGATGCACGACAATCGCATCGAGCATGTGATGATCTCAGGCATCCCGGTCGCCAAGAAATGGCACGAGGACGAACCCAAGCGCCCGCGTTATTACGCCGGTGACGATGCGGACGCCTATTGGTACAGCGCCACCGATGTGATTGTCGCGACGGCGGTGGGTAAGCTGACCACCGAACAGCGCCGGCACTTTCATCCCTTCCTCTCGGGTTTCAACCCCAATGACAAGAACTCCGCTGCCCATGTCCAGCGCATGCTAGACCTGTATCCGAGGGTGTGGCAGGGCATCGGTGAAGTCTTCACCCGCCATGATGACCTCACAGCGCTGACCTCGGGCGATACCCCGCGCGCCAACAACGAAGCCATGACGATGATCTATCACCTGGCGGCCGAGCACGACCTGCCGGTGATGCTGCATTCCAACATCACCTCCAAGCGTGAGAAGAATCCGCTTTACCTGGCAGAAATCGAAGAGCCGTTGCGTAATCATCCGCACACCCGCTTCATCTGGGCCCATGCCGGTACCAGCATGGAGATTCATCGGCATCAGACTCGGTTGGATTTTCTGTTGCCGACCCTGACCCGGCTGCTCGAATCCTACCCCAATCTGTACATAGACCTGTCCTGGAGCCTGCTCACGCCCTACTTGCTCGACGAAGCGGGCACGCCTCGGCAGGAGTGGGTAAAGCTGGTGGAGCGCTTTCCGGAGCGCTTCATGGTGGGGTCGGACGTGGTTGGACGTTTCAACAAGCTGGGGAAGGAGCTGCGTGGCTTCGACCCGTTTTTGGATGCCTTGCCTGAGGACGTGGCGAGGAAGGTGGCGCGGGATAATTTCCTGGCGGTGTTGCCTCGGGTGATCCGAGAGTAAAAGGTGTTTGTAATAGGATCTCTGTGGCAAATGAGGTTTTGTGGCGAGGGGATTTATCCCCGCCGGGCTGCGCAGCAGCCCTAAAACCAGACAACCCTGGTGTGTCAGACAGATGAGCGCGACTGCTTTGGGGCTGCTACGCAGCCCAGCGGGGATAAATCCCCTCGCTACAGGGTGATGGGTAATGACCCAGGCAAAAAAATGCCCCGAACCAGTCGGGGCGTTTTCGTGTGCGGCGTAGCGGCGGGGCTTACTTGCCCTGCCAGCGCTTCAGCACCAGGGTGGCGTTGGTGCCGCCGAAGCCGAAGCTGTTGCTCATCACGGTGTTGATGGTGGCGTTTTCGCGGGTCTTGGTCAGGATCGGCAGGTCGGCCACTTCCGGGTCCAGCTCGTCGATGTTGGCCGAGCCGGCGATGAAGTTGCCTTCCATCATCAGCATGCAATAGATCGCTTCGTGAACGCCGGCGGCGCCCAGGGAGTGACCCGACAGGCTCTTGGTGGAGCTGATGGCCGGTGCCTTGTCGCCGAACACTTCACGCACACCTTTCATTTCCGCAACGTCGCCGACCGGAGTCGAAGTGCCGTGGGTGTTCAGGTAGTCGATGGGTGCGTCGACAGTGGACATGGCCATCTGCATGCAGCGGATAGCACCTTCGCCGCTTGGGGCCACCATGTCGTAGCCGTCGGACGTGGCGCCGTAGCCGACGATTTCCGCATAGATTTTCGCACCACGGGCCAGGGCATGTTCCAACTCCTCGACCACCACCATGCCGCCACCACCGGCGATGACGAAACCGTCACGGTCGGCATCGTAGGCGCGGGAGGCTTTTTCCGGTGTTTCGTTGCGCTTGCTGGACAGGGCGCCCATGGCGTCGAACAGGAACGATTGGCTCCAGTGTTCTTCTTCACCGCCGCCGGCGAACACGATGTCCTGCTTGCCCATCTGGATCTGTTCCATGGCGGTACCGATGCAGTGGGCACTGGTGGCGCAGGCAGAAGCGATGGAGTAGTTCAGGCCCTTGATCTTGAAAGGCGTGGCCAGGCAGGCGGAAACGGTGCTGCTCATGGTCCGGGTGACGCGATACGGACCGACGCGCTTGACGCCTTTCTCGCGCAGGATGTCCAGCGCTTCCATCTGGTTCAAGGTCGAAGCGCCGCCGGAACCTGCGATCAGGCCGGTGCGCGGGTTGGACACCTGCTCTTCGGTCAGGCCGGAGTCGGCGATGGCGTCCTTCATGGCCAGGTAGGCGTAAGCCGCGGCATGGCCGACAAAACGGTAGATCTTGCGATCGATCAGTTCTTCGAGGTTGAGGTCAATGGAGCCGGAAACCTGGCTACGCAGACCCATTTCGGCGTATTCCGGGTTGAACCGGATGCCAGGGCGACTTGCACGCAGGTTAGCGGAGACGGTCTCTTTGTCATTGCCCAGGCAAGAAACGATGCCCAGACCAGTGATAACGACGCGGCGCATGCGGATAACCCTTAGAAGTTGTCAGTGGAGGTGAAAACGCCGACCCGAAGGCCCTCGGCGGTGTAGATCTCGCGACCGTCGACACTCACCGAACCGTCGGCAATGGCCATGTTCAGCTTGCCCTTGAGGACGCGTTTGATATGAATGTTATAGGTGATTTTCTTCGCGGTCGGGAGGACCTGACCGAAGAACTTCACTTCGCCCGAACCCAGGGCGCGACCGCGACCCGGCAGGCCCTGCCAGCCGAGGAAAAAGCCGACCAGCTGCCACATGGCATCCAGGCCCAGGCAGCCCGGCATGACCGGATCGCCTTCGAAATGGCAGGCGAAGAACCACAGGTCCGGATTGATATCCAGCTCGGCGACCAATTCACCTTTGCCGTACTTGCCACCCTCTTCGCTGATATGGGTGATGCGATCCACCATCAGCATGTTCGGGGCGGGCAGTTGCGCGTTACCTGGGCCGAACAGCTCACCGCGACTGCAGCGCAGCAGATCTTCCCGGGTAAAGGCGTTTTGTTTGGTCATGCGAGCTCCTCAATAGTCCCATGCGGCAGGGTTGGGCGAATCTTCCCGACCGACCGAAGCGGTCATGCCTCGAATCGACAGCCTACTCATAGACTATTGCGTTGTAGTGAAAGTCACAGCGCACGGGAAAATGAATGTACACCTGTGCACTGAAATTTTTATCCGGGCCTCAATCGAGGCTCGTTCGGGTGCCTAAGACTGCCGCACTTTCGCCTTTCACGCCAGCTACACAGCCTATTAATGCACCCAACGCTGCAGAATATGCTGCAGATCAACCCTTTTGAACGGCTTTGCGAGGTAATCGTTCATACCCGCCGCCAGGCAGGCTTCGCGATCGCCCTGCAGGGCATTGGCCGTCAGGGCGACGATCGGCACTTCGCTGCAGCCTGGCAACTGGCGGATCCGCCGCGTGGCCTCATAGCCGTCGACCACGGGCAGGCGGCAATCCATCAGAATCAATTCGAACATCAGGCTTTCCGCGCTACGGATGGCCTGGGCGCCGTCGGCGGCGATGCTGACGGTAAAGCCCAGGCTGCGCAACATGGCTTCGATCACGGTCTGGTTGACCGGGTTGTCCTCCACCAGCAGCACATTGCGGCCTTCGCCACCCTCGCTGCCGTGGGCCAACCGCGGCGTCATCTCCGCCGGGCTCTGTGTGGACAGGGCCAGCGGAATTTCCAGGGTGAACACCGAGCCCTGGCCTTCTTCGCTCTGGGCCCGCAGGGTGCCGCCCATGCGTTCGGCCAGGGTGCGCGCGATGGGCAGGCCCAGACCGGTGCCGCCATAGCGGCGCGAAATCGAACTATCGGCCTGCTGGAAAGCGTCGAACATGCGTTCCAGGCTTTCGGGGGAAATACCGATGCCGCTGTCGCGCACCGTGCAGGTGAACCACAGCAATTCGTGATCCAGGGCCTGCCACTGGCACTGCACCGTGACACGTCCCTGCTCGGTGAACTTCAGCGCGTTGCCGATCAGGTTCACCAGGATCTGTCGGATCCGCGTTGGATCGCCTTGCACCTGCAAGGCCTTCATGTCGTCGGGAATCAGCAGGTCCAGGCCCAGCTTGCGTTGGGCGGCGCTGTGCTGGAACGACTGGGCGCAACTGCCCACCAACTCGGTCAGGTTGAATGGGATATGTTCCAGTTCCAGGGCCGAGCGTTCGATGCGCGAGAAATCGAGGATGTCGTTGATCACCTTGAGCAGGTGTTCGGTGGACTCCGAGGCCAGCGCCGTGTACTCGTGCTGCTCATCGGTCATCCGAGTGGTTTCCAGCAGTTGCAGCATGCCCAGCACACCGTTCATGGGCGTGCGCAATTCATGGCTCATCATGGCCAGGAATTCGGATTTGGCGCTGTTGGCCTTTTCCGCTTCTTCCCGGGTCTTGATCAATTGCGCCATGGCCTGATGCTGTTCCCGGCTGGCTTGGTCCAGGCCGTCGGCCAGGTTGTTGATGTGCCGCGACAAAGCCCCCAGCTCGGCGTCGTCCACGATAGGCAATGGCTTGCTGTAGTCGCCTTGCTGGATGGCCTTGACGGCGTTGCCGATGTCGCGGATCGGCCGGGACAGGTCTGCGGCCAGGCGACGCGCCAGCAGGAAGGTGAACAGCAGTGCGAACAACGCCAGGATCGCGGCCTTGAACAGGATTTCCTGCTGTCGCTGGCTGAAGGCGTCATTGGACATGCCGACGATCACCCGGCCCAGGTAGTCTTCGCCGGGCGCCTCGATGGGCGTGCTGTTGCCCTGCAGGAAATCGTTGTTCAGGGTGATGCGCTGCAGGCGAACCGGCGCCTGGAACATTTCGATCTGCTGGGAGTGAACGCGATTCTGCGCGGGCTGCTCGACGTGCACCAACACCCGGTGCGTGCTGTCCTGCACTTCCAGGAAACGCACGTGGGGGGTGGCCAGGGTGGCGGTGAGCAGACTCTCCAGCACATCGTTGTTGCCGGAAATCACCCCGTATTCGGTGGCCGGAGCCAGCTGGTTGGCGATCAGTTGCCCGGTGTGATTGAGTTCCTGGCGCAGGTCCTGGATTCGCACGAAGGTGAAGAAGCTGATCAACAGCACGGTCAGCAACAGCGCCGGGCCAAGGGCGACGAGCTGGGTGCGTGTACTGATATCCCAACGGCGACGCAAGGTCATGGGCGGTGTTCTCCTTCGGCCAACTGCGTAGCGACGGATGCGGCGTCAATCGGTTCGAGCCCCAGTGAGCGGGCGACTTGCCGGTTGTCCAGGACTTTGAAGCGGGCGGGATACAGCGCGCGTGGCCAGGTGGCGACGGGACGGTCGAGCAGATCGTCGAGAATCGCCAGCCAGTCTTCTTGGTCGCTGTAGGTGCTGGCCAGGCTGCCGGCCTTGACGAACGCCGCGCTCGGCCCGATCAGCGCGCGTTGCCGGGCATAGCTACTGAGCAACAGGTTCTTCACGGTCTTGGGGTTGTACAGGTCGGGGTCGTCGAGGCCCAGCAATACATCGCTCTGGCCCAGCAGGCTTTGCAGGGGACGGCTGTCGCTGGTGTCTTCCCAGCGCTCGGCGACGATCTCCAGGTCCAGCGGTGCGGCAGCCTGGCGGATCTCCTTGAGCTGGAACTCACTGTGCCCGTCGAACAGCACCCCGACCCGGCGTGCTTGCGGGAAGATCATGCGGATCAGGCGCAGTTGTCGCGCGACCGGCGGGTCGCTCCACAGCAGGCTCAAGTGAGCGGGGAGCGCCTCGCCCAGGCGGTCCCGGGCTTGCAGGCGGCTGATCCGCAGCACCAGCGTGGCCGGTCCCTGGGGCTCCTGCAGGCGCCAGTCGAGGCTGGGCAGGTCCAGCAGGATCAGTCGGGTGTTGGCCGGCAATTTGTCTGGTGCCGGCAGACTCGCCAACGGGGCGAAGCGCACATCGTCTTCGGGGCGCAGGGCCTTCAGGGCCTGGGTAAAGGACTGCACGCCGGGGCTGTCCTGGGCTCCGGTCAACAGGATGTCGGCGGCGCGGGCCTCGAACGTTGCCAGCAGGCCGGCCAACACCAGGCACAGGGCCAGCGGCAGGCGGCCAAGTAACGGCCTCTTGCGCGGTTGGCTCCGGGGCATCTAGAAGGACAACTCCGCGCTGAAGTACATGACGTGCCGGGAGTCGTAGCGGTTGTCGACGAAGGTGGTGGGTTGATTATCGAGGCGCTGTTGCAAGACGCCCGCCAGCTCCAGGCTGGCTTTGCCCAGGGGGATGCGCCGGGCAAGGCGGGTATCGACCCGTTCGAAGCGGTAGCCGTTGAGAGCATCGGCGGCGTAATAGAACACCGAGCTGTTCCAGCCCTGGCCCCAGTCCCGCAGCCAGCCGGCCGAACCGCTGTTGCGGGCGGTCAGTTGTTCATCGAGGGGGGCGCTGGCCAGGGCGTCGACGTAGGCATAGGTCACGCGCAGGCGGTCGGCGTTGGTCATGCGCCAGTCGAGTTGGGTTTCGGCGCCGGAAAACTGCGATTCATTGGCGTTGCTGGCGATGTACTGATTGTTGCGCAGCGGTTCGCTGATCATGCCGGTGATTTCGTCATGGAACAGCCTGACGTCAACCGTCAGGCCCAGGTCCATGAAGTAACCGTTGTAACCCAGTTCCCGGGAACGCATGTGCTCCTGGTCGAGGTTCCCCGGGCCGCGGGTCTGGACAAAGTAGCGGGCGCTGCTTCGGCCAAAGGCGCTGGGTTGCAGGTTCGTGACCTGGTAGCTCCAGTTGACGTTGTTCTCGAACATGTCCGGTGAGCGCACCGCTTCGGAGTACACCGCCCGCAAGCCATGCCGAGGCGTGATCAGGTAGTTGACCGCCACCCGCGGCGTCAGCGAACTGCCAGTCAGGCGGGTGTCCTCGAACATCGCGCCGCCCTGCAACAGCCAGTGTTCGGTGGCCCGCCATTCGAACTGGCCAAACAGCCGCCAGGTGGTGTCGTCTAGGGTGCCGTTGAAGTACGTCTCGGAGTCGGCCCGGTCATAGCGATAGTTCGCCCCGGTCACCAGCCGCAGGCTGTCGGACAGGCTGAGGGTGTCCTGGATTTCCAGGTCATAGCGCGATTCCCGGGCACTCTGGTCGATGTCGCCGCACACGGTTCGCGAGGCGCCGTTGCGCCATTGGTCGAGCACCTGGTTGGCCAGCGCCTGTTCCTGCGCCGTACCGGGTGGGGCACCGATGCTGGTGAAGCCGGGCATGTTGCGCGCGAGTTTCTCGGCGTAGTTCGGATTGAGCAGCCACAGGTCGGTCAGTTGCGGGCTGAAGGACACCTCGGCATCGCAGGCGCGCCAAGTCTGCTGGCGATCCCAATGCTGGATCGAACCCTGCACATACAGGCTGTGGTCGGGGTTGAGGTCCAGGTTCCAGCGCGCCGAGCCGGCATAGTCCTTGGCGATGACGTCGGAGTTATCCCCAGCGGCGGTAATCCCGGCAAAGACCGGGCGGTAGGTATAAGGCCGCTGGTTGGTCCCGTCCTTGGCATTCAGTTGCCAGTCGATGCTCTGCTGCTCGTTCAGCGTCTGGCTGACCGCCAGGTTGATGCGATTCAAGCGGCGACTGTCACGGTAGTCGGCGCCGTTGCGGTTGCTGTCAAAGCCATAGTCTTCCTGGCCGGACAGGGACAGGCGCAGGTCGCCGCCGTCCCAGCCGGTGCCCTGGCTGGCGTACCAGTCGCTGATACCGCGCTCGCCCCGGGTGACCTTTACCCGCGTGCCGTGGCTGTTGGCCGGTGCCCGGGTGATGATGTTGACCACTGCCATCAGCGCGTTGGCGCCATAGCTGACGGTGTTGGGGCCGCGGAAGACTTCGATTCGCTCGATGTCCTCCATGGCCACCGGAATGTCGCTCCAGTCCACGGTGGCGAGGCCGGCGCGGTACACCGAGCGGCCGTCGATCAGCACCTGCATGCGGCGGGCTTCGCTGGCGTTGGTGCCGTGGTAGTTCACGGTGGGCTGGTTGCCACTGAGGTTGCCGACCATCATGCCGGGTACCAGGCGCAGCAGCTCGCTGATATCCCGGGCGCCGCTGGCCTTGATCAGCTCGCTGTCCAGTACGGTCATGCTGCCCGGCACCGCCGCCGGCGATTGCTTCAGGCGCGTGGCGGTCAGGACCTGGGGCAGGGGCTGAGTGTCGACGAACAAGTCATCGGCCCACACCGGCGGGCTGACGAGCAGCGCCAATAGCAGTGACGAACCTGAGCGGTAGGGGCCAACGGTCACGGCGGAGCCTTTGATAACAGAACGATGGCGGGCATGTTAACTGAGCTGAGGGACTTTTCCAGTTGCGTTGACAGCATTTTCCGAACAACTGATGGTCAGCTTCCTACAGTTATGGGTAATTAATGGCGGGGCTAGTCGCGATCCGGACGCTCCGTATAATGCCCGGCATCGCCACTTGGTATGGATGAACGGATTGCATATGACTGAACAGCGCCCGATTGCGGTCCTGGGAGGCGGGAGTTTCGGAACCGCCGTGGCTAACCTGCTGGCCGAAAATGGCCACCCGGTGCGCCAATGGATGCGCGACCCGGAGCAGGCCGAGGCCATCCGGGTCAACCGCGAGAACCCGCGTTACCTCAAGGGCATCAAGATCCGTCCGGAAGTGGAGCCGGTCACCGACCTGCAAGCCACGCTCCAGGGCAGCGACCTGTTTTTCGTCGCCTTGCCGTCCAGCGCCTTGCGTTCGGTGCTGGCGCCCCACGCCGAGTGTCTGAGCGGCAAGCTCCTGGTCAGCCTGACCAAGGGTATCGAAGCCCAGACCTTCAAGCTGATGAGCGAGATTCTTCAAGACATCGCGCCCAAAGCGCGGATCGGTGTGATTTCCGGGCCGAACCTGGCGCGGGAAATCGCCGAGCACGCCTTGACCGCCACCGTGGTGGCCAGCGAAGACGAAGAACTGTGCCGGCGCGTCCAGGCCGCACTCCATGGCCGCACCTTCCGGGTCTATGCCAGCGCCGACCGTTTCGGCGTGGAGCTGGGCGGGGCGCTGAAGAATGTCTATGCGATCATCTCCGGCATGGCGGTGGCGCTGGGCATGGGCGAAAACACTAAAAGCATGCTGATCACCCGGGCCCTGGCGGAAATGACGCGCTTTGCCGTCAGCCAGGGCGCCAACCCGATGACCTTTCTCGGCTTGGCCGGGGTGGGCGACCTCATCGTTACCTGCTCCTCGCCCAAGAGCCGCAACTACCAGGTCGGTTTCGCCCTCGGCCAGGGCTTGAGCCTGGACGAGGCCGTGTCGCGCCTGGGTGAAGTGGCGGAAGGGGTAAATACCCTGAAGGTGCTCAAGGCCAAGTCCCAGGAAGCCGGGGTCTATATGCCGCTGGTCGCCGGGCTGCACGCGATTCTGTTCGAAGGGCGCACGCTGGAGCAGGTGATCGAGCTGTTGATGCGTGGCGAGCCGAAGACCGATGTCGATTTCATTTCCACCAGTGGCTTCAACTGAGCCGCTGTCGATGACAAACAGGAGTGAGCTATGAACGATCCGAAGGGCCAGGCCCAATACGAGTCCATCCTGTTGCGGGTGCTGTGGATGGTGATCTACCTGCTGGTCTGGCAAGTGGCGCAATTCATCCTCGGTGCCGTGGTATTGGTGCAATTGATCTATCGGCTGATCTACGGCGCACCCAGCGCCAGCCTGATGAATTTCGGCGACAGCCTCAGCCAGTTCCTGGCGCAGATCGGCCGTTTCGGCACCTTCCACAGCGACCAGAAGCCCTGGCCGTTCGCTGACTGGCCGAGCCCGCGTGCACCGGAAGGCGAAGCTCCCCATGTCGTGACGCCGGCCGCGCATCCTGTTCATGATGAGGAACCCAAGCTATGAAAGTGTGGGTACTGCGCCATGGAGAAGCCGAGCCATACGGTGCCCGCCCCGATCCCGACCGGGCGTTGACGGTTCACGGGCGTGAAGAAGTCCTGCGCAGTGCCGCCGAACTGATCGGCCGCCCCCTGACGGCCATCTATGCCAGCCCTTATCTGCGCGCCCAGCAGACTGCGCAACTGGTACGCGAGGCTTTGGGGTTCGAACCGGAATTGATCACGGTCGACTGGCTCAAGCCGGAAACCCGGCCACAAACAGTCCTGGAACATCTGGCGGACCGGGATGATGTGCTGCTGGTCAGCCATAACCCGCTGGTGGGCAGCCTGTTGGGCTTGGCGCAACACGGCCACCTGCAACAACCCGAGCAGGTGAAGACGGCCGGCCTGGCAGAACTCGAAGGTGACCTGCCGATGGCCGGGGCGATGCAACTCAAGGGCCTTAGGCATCCATGAAAAAGACCGGGCCTTGCTGCCAGTCAAGCTACACAACCTGTGGGAGCGAGCCTGCTCGCGATGGCGGTGTGTCAGTCAACGTGTCTGCTGATTGATCCATCGCTATCGCGAGCAGGCTCGCTCCCACAGAAATATCGCTTGATCGTTGATTGGCATTGGGGGCCTTGTTCCCACATAAACATAAGGAAGGGCAACGATGAGTCTGTGGCGCACCACACCCAACATCGAACAACTGAACGCTGCCGCAAAAAACACCATCAGCGAGGTGCTGGATATTCGTTTCGAGTCGTTCGACGACGAATCCCTGACCGCCAGCATGGTGGTCGATCACCGCACTCACCAGCCGTTCGGCCTGTTGCATGGCGGCGCTTCGGTGGTCCTGGCCGAAACGGTCGGCTCCATGGCCGCCTACCTGTGCGTGGACACCAGCAAGTTCTATTGCGTGGGCTTGGAAATCAATGCCAACCACCTGCGCGGTGTGCGCAGTGGACGGGTGACGGCCACGGCCAGGATGATCCATCTGGGGCGTACCACCCAGGTCTGGGACATCCGCCTGAGCAACGACGAGGGCAAGGTCAGCTGCGTGTCGCGCCTGACCATGGCAGTGGTGCCGCTGGGCGAGCAACCGCCGGCGCGCTGATTCCATAGATTCTTTGTAGCGAAGGGATTTGTGGGAGCAAGGCTTGCCCGCGATGAAGCCGACGCGGTCTTTCAGAAGTGGCGGCGTCTGCGTCGCGAGCAAGCTTTGCTCCCACAGGTGTCGTTGCCACAAAATTCGCGGCTGGCCAGCCATAGCGCCATAGCCCAACCCAGACTGTCATCATTCCTGTCAGTTACGGTCATTGCCGCGCCGCCGGCATCTGCGGACAATCAGCCCCAGTTCCCCCAATGGATCGGCTGTCATGTCGCAACAGGTGTTTTTCACTCACGCCAATGGTTTTCCCTCGGCCACCTACGGCAAGCTGTTTGCCGCGCTGGCGCCGCAGTATCAGGTCGCGCATCTGGAGCTGCATGGCCATGATCCGCGTTTCCCGGTGGACGATAACTGGCACAACCTGGTGGACGAGTTGATTCATCACCTGGAACAACAGCCAGGACCGGTATGGGGTGTCGGTCATTCCCTGGGCGGCGTATTGCATCTGCACGCGGCGTTGCGCTGCCCGCGGTTGTACCGTGGTGTGGTCATGCTCGATTCGCCGGTCCTGACCCGCGCGGATCGCTGGGTGATCCTCGCCGCCAAGCGCCTGGGTTTCATCGACCGCCTGACCCCGGCCGGCCGGACCCTGGGTCGACGCGAGGCGTTCGCCGACCTGGAGGCGGCCCGGCAGTATTTTTCCGGCAAGACGCTGTTTCGCGGTTTCGACCCTGATTGCTTCGACGCCTACCTCCAGCATGGCCTGCAACAGGTCGGCGATCAGTTGCGGCTGCGCTTCGATCCGGCCACGGAAATCAGCATCTACCGCGGCGTGCCGCACACCAGCCCCGGTCGGGCCCGCACGCTCAGGGTGCCCCTGGCGGTGGTGCGCGGTCGGCAAAGTCGTGTGGTGATGCGTCATCACACCCGTTCGGTGGGCAGCATGCCCTTGGGCGAGTCCCTGAGCATGCCTGGCGGTCACATGTTTCCCCTGGAGCATCCCCTGGATACGGCGGACCTGCTCAAGGGGTTGTTCCAGCGTTGGCAAGGACTCGGTGTATGAACGGTGTCGAAGAAGTCCGCCTGAGCTTGCCCCACATCGAACTGGCAGCCCACCTGTTCGGACCGGAAGATGGGCGGCCGGTGATCGCCTTGCATGGCTGGCTGGACAATGCCAACAGTTTCGCCCGCCTGGCCCCTCGGCTCGAAGGCTTGCGGATCATTGCCCTGGACATGGCCGGTCATGGTCATTCGGGGCATCGGCCGGCCGGTGCCGGCTACGCCCTGTGGGACTATGCCCATGATGTGTTGCAGGTGGCCGAACAACTGGGCCTGCAACGTTTCGCGCTGCTGGGGCATTCCCTGGGCGCCATCGTGTCGCTGGTGTTGGCCGGGTCCCTGCCGGAGCGGGTGACGCACCTGGGGCTGATCGACGGCATCATTCCACCGACCGCCCAGGGCGACAATGCGGCCGAACGCATGGGCATGGCCTTGCAGGCACAGCTCGATCTGCAGAAAAAGACCAAACCGGTCTATAAAACCCTCGACCGGGCCATCGAAGCCCGCATGAAAGGGCTCGTAGCGGTCAGCCGCGAGGCCGCCGAGCTGCTCGCCCAGCGTGGCCTGATGCCGGTGCCGGGAGGCTACACCTGGCGCACCGACAATCGCCTGACCTTGCCATCGCCGGTGCGCCTGACCGACGAACAGGCCATGGCCTTCGTGGCGCGGGTCGGTTGCCCCGCCCATCTGATCGTGGCGGCCGAGGGCATGCTGGCCCGGCACGCCGAGCTGCTGGAGCGTCTACCCTTCGGTCATGAACAATTGCCCGGCGGCCATCATTTGCACCTGAACGACGAGGCCGGTGCCGTGCTTGTAGCAGACTGTTTCAATCGGTTCTTCAGCGCTTCTTGACTTGCGTCGGGCAACTGTCGAGGCTGGGCGGGTTGAAAGGGAGACCACCATGACAGAGTTCTGCTTACCCGCCTTATGGCGCAGGGACGACGCCGGTTTCGTCCACGGGCGCCAGGCCAAGTTGATCCGATGAAACCATTCGTTCATTCACTCGCCTGGTTGGCGCTGGCCTGCATCAGCCCGGCGTCATTCGCCGTCGATGTGCCCGGCAGCCGGGATCTGGAGCGCGTGCCGCGCCTGCCCGACGCGCAGATTGTCGATTACCGGCAAACCAGCGACATCGAGCGCATCTATCCCCTGGGCTCGATTCGCAAGATCAGCGGCCAGCTGCGTTTCGACGGGCAGGTCGATGGCCGTGGCGCCGTCACGTCGGTGACCTATGAGCTGCCGCCGGAACATTCCGCCACCCAGGCCTTTACCGCCGCGCGAGAGGCTTTGCAACAGCAAGGTGCCGAGTTGTTGTACTGGTGCCAGGCCCGCGATTGCGGCGAAAGCAGCCTCTGGGCCAACGAAGTGTTCGGCAACGCCAAGCTCTACGGCGCCGACAACGGTCAGGCCTATCTGCTGCTGCGCCTGGCGCCGCCGACGGACAACACCTTGATTGCGCTGTACGGCATCACCCGCGGCAATCGCAAGGCTTACCTGCATGTCGAGCAGTTCGAGGCGAGCACTCCCCTGGGGGACTTGTTGCCAACCTCCGCCACGCTGCTGCGCCAGCTCAAGGACACCGGCGTGCTGGATCTGCCACGTCTTGCCGGCGAGCCGGACGAGACCTGGCTACGCCTGCTGGCCCGGGCGCTGAACCTGGACACCGGCCTGCGGGTCAGCCTCGCCGGTCCCGAGGCCGAAGCCTGGCGCCAGGCACTGGCGGGGCAGGGGGTGCGTGAGGCGCGGATGGAAGCGGCCGGTGGCGGCAATACGGCGGGTCTTCACCTTGAGTTGCTGCGCTAATCTGTGACGGACAGCGGACGATGCGCCGCTGTCCCGGTCCTGTTCATTCTTCGAGACTTTTCATGCTCAATAACGATCGGCTGTTGGTGCAGATCCTGCTCCTGGTGTTGTTCGGTGCAAGCCTGTGGGTCATGGCGCCGTTCTGGTCGGCGCTGTTCTGGGGCGCGGTGCTGGCCTTCGCCAGCTGGCCGCTGATGCGTCTGCTGACCCGCTGGGTCAATGGCCGCGAATCCCTCGCAGCGGCGGTGCTGACCGTGGGTTGGATGCTATTGGTGGCGGTGCCTCTGGTGTGGTTGGGTTTCAACCTGGCCGATCATGTACGCGATGCCACGGCGTTCATCCGGGACGTGCAGGTCGATGGCTTGCCCGATGCCCCGGCCTGGCTGGGCGGCTTGCCGCTGGTGGGCGGGCGGCTGGTCGCTATCTGGAACAGCGTCGACCAGCAGGGAGCGGCGATGATGGTCTCCATCAAGCCCTACCTGGGACAGGTCGGCAACTGGCTGCTGGCCCGCAGCAAACAGATCGGCGGCGGCATGCTCGAGCTGACCCTGAGCATCGTGTTCGTGTTCTTTTTCTATCGCGACGGCCCGCGCCTGGCGGCATTTGTCCACGGGCTGCTCGAACGCCTGATCGGCGACCGTGCCGGTTACTACATCGAACTGGTGGCCGGTACGGTGCAACGGGTGGTCAACGGTGTGATCGGTACCGCCGCCGCCCAGGCCTTGCTGGCACTGATTGGCTTCCTGATCGCCGGCGTACCGGGTGCGCTGGTACTAGGCATCGCCACCTTCCTGCTCAGTCTGATTCCCATGGGGCCGCCGCTGGTCTGGATCCCTGCAACGGCCTGGCTGGTGTGGAAGGGCGAATACGGGATGGCCGTGTTCCTCGGCATCTGGGGCACGTTCATCATCAGCGGCGTGGACAATGTGCTCAAACCCTACCTGATCAGCCGTGGTGGAAACCTGCCCTTGGTCATTGTCTTGCTGGGGGTGTTCGGTGGGTTGATCGCTTTCGGTTTCATCGGCCTGTTCATCGGCCCTACGTTGCTGGCGGTGGCGTACAGCCTGCTGACGGATTGGAGCAAGAGCCAGGCGCGGTGATGCGGTATGGGTAATTAAGTGTGGGAGAGGGCTTCTCTGTGGCGAGGGGATTTATCCCCGCTGGGCTGCGTAGCAGCCCCAAAACAGTCAACCTCGATCTATCTGATATACCGAGGCGCCAGCTTTCAGGGCTGCTATGCAGCCCAGCGGGGATAAATCCCCTCGCCACAAGTGGGATCCTGATCAATGACCCTGGCGTTTGGGGCCAGGCTCTCACCGCGTCAGGTCGCCACGTTCAGATGTTTGCCAACGCTCGCCACGTTATCCAGCGAATACTGCCGACTCAGGTTGGCAATCATTCTGTTCAGCGCTTCGCTGACCTTGGACTGATCGGTAGAGCTGTCGCTGTCGAGTACCTTCATCAGCATGGCGCTGGTATCGGTGCCCGTGGTGGAACTGTCGCTGGACTGCAAGGCGCTGGTCAGTTCGCTGGCGGTGACGCTGCCGTCGCCATCGGCGTCGAGCTGGCTGAACAGTTCCTCACTGGAGGCCTGCTGAGGTGGCGGTGGTGGGGGAGGTGGAGCAAGGCTGGCGGCGAGTTCGTCGAGGCTGACGGTGCCGTCCTGGTTCTTGTCCAGGGCCGAGAACACTTGGGCGCTGTCGGCGCTGCTGCCGGCGCTGGAAAGGCCGCTGCTCAACTCCTCGCTGCTGACCGAGCCGTCACCGTCGGAGTCCAGGGCGCTGAGCAGCGCATCGGCCAGTTCGGTGTTCGGTGGCTGGTCACCGGGCGGCGGTGGCGGCGGGGCCATTGCGGCCATTTCATCGGTGCTCAGGTCACCGCTGCTGTCGCTGTCCAGGTCTGTGAAATTTTTGCTCAGGCTGACCAGGAGGCCGTCGTCGCTTTTCTGCGACAGGGCCGTGCTCAGTTCATCCTGGTCGACCGAGCCATTGCCGTTACTGTCGAGCTTGCTCAGCAGTTCCTTCTGGAACTGTTGGCTGCGGGCACTGTTGGTCGCGGTACGGTTGATGCTGGTGTACGTCGAGTAGCTGCTACTGCTGACGCTGCCGATCATGGGTGCTCTCCTTGGGGTGAAGTAGCCGGTGGGTGCACCGGCTTATGCAGCCTCGATGGGGCAGTTGTCGTGGGTATGTGGGGTTTGTACCGGGGGGAGTACAAAACCCTGGCTCAGCCGGGACCCCTGTGGGAGCAGGCTCGCTCCCACAGATGGCTTTGCACGCAGGGATTCAGGTGCGCGGCAATCGAATGACCGCGGTCAACCCGCCGCCCGGGGTTTCTTCCAGGCTCAATTGCCCGCCCAGGCGCTCCGCGGCTTCCCGGGCGATGGTCATGCCCAGGCCGACGCCGCCGGAGTTGCGGTTGCGTGAGCCTTCCAGGCGATAGAACGGTTCGAACACCGCTTCGCGTTTGTCTTCGGCGATACCGGGACCATGGTCGATGACCCGGATCAGCACCTGGAAGCCCTGGTCCTCCAGCGCGATCGAAGCCTGCCCGGCGTAGCGCAAGGCGTTGTCCATGAGGTTGTTGATGCACGAACGCAGCGCCATCGGTTGCACCTGCAACGGCGCACAGAAGCCACTGGCCTGTACATCGGCACCCTGGTCCTGGGCATTTTCGCTCAGGGATTCCACCAGGGCCTGCACGTCCATCCATTGCAGCGCCTCGCTGGTGCGCTGTTCGTGCAGGTAGCTGAGGGTAGCGTCGAGCATGCCGATCATGTCGTCCAGGTCCTGGCGCATCTGGCCTTGCAGCTTGACGTCGTCGATCTGTTCCAGGCGCAGCTTCAGCCGTGACAGCGGGGTGCGCAGGTCGTGGGACACCGCCCCGAGCATGCGTGAGCGCTGCTGGACCTGTTCCCGAATGCGCCTTTGCATCAGGTTGAACGTATGGGCGGCCTGCCGGGCTTCCCGAGGCCCGGTTTCGTCCAGCGGTGGGCTGTCGAGGTCCTCGCTCAGGCGTTCGGCGGCATCGCTCAGGCGCCGGATCGGCCGGGTCAGGAGCTTGGCGCCATACCAGGCCGCGATGATCAGGCAGATGAACTGGAACGTCAGCGGTACCACCGGGCCACCGAACCAGGGGCGGGGACGAGGCTCGGGAGGCGGAGCGAAAGGGGAGGAGGCAAAGGGCGGTGGTCCGTCACCGTGCCGGGAAAACTCAGGCGGTGGGCCGGGAGGCGGCGGTTGGTCGTAATGGATGAACCAGGCGAAGGCCAACAGATGGGCCAGGACGATCGCCAGCAACAGCACGCCAAACAGGCGGCCGAACAGCGAGTCGAGGCGCAATCGCATCAGCCGATGTCCCGCGCGTCGAACAGGTAGCCTTCACCGCGCACGGTCTTGATCAATTGCGGGGCCTTGGGGTCGTCACCCAGTTTCTGGCGCAGGCGCGAGACCAACAGGTCGATACTGCGGTCGAACGCCTCGATGGAGCGTCCACGGGCGGCGTCCAGCAGTTGTTCGCGGCTGAGCACCCGACGCGGTCGTTCGATGAACACCCACAGCAACCGGAACTCGGCGTTGGACAACGGCACGACCAACCCATCGGCGGAGATCAATTGGCGTAGCACGCTGTTGAGCCGCCAGTTGTCGAAGCGGATGTTGGCGCGCTGCTCGCTGCGGTCGTCGCGCACCCGGCGCAGGATTGTCTGGATCCGCGCCACCAGTTCCCTGGGCTCGAATGGCTTGGCCATGTAATCGTCGGCACCCAATTCCAGGCCGATGATACGGTCGGTGGGTTCGCAGCGGGCGGTGAGCATCAGGATCGGAATGTCCGATTCGGCGCGCAACCAGCGACACAACTGCAAGCCGTCTTCACCCGGCAGCATCAGGTCGAGCACGATCACGTCGAAATGCTCGGCCTGCATGGCCTGGCGCATGCCGGCGCCATCGGTTACACCGATGGCGCGAATGTTGAAGCGGGCCAGGTAATCGATCAGCAGCTCGCGGATCGGCACATCGTCATCGACGATCAGCGCGCGGATGCTCCAGCGTTTGTCATCGCTTGAGGCCGGCTGGCCGCCAGCATTTGCAACAGGGGTGTTCTGCATGGGTGCATCATCTGCCAGGTAAGCTGCCAACCGCGAAGAAGGCGGCGAGGTTGTGGCTCCAGCATAGGCTTCGGGCCGCAGGGCGGGAAGGGCTGGAAGGACGGGGTGCGGCGGCGGATGGTAATGGGCTGGCGTATTGCCCGGATGTCCTGAATGTATCGGCCTGGACACAAAACCCATTATTGTCCATGTTCGGCGGGGTGCGATGATGATTTACCGATCATCGGGTCCCCCACGGGCGCTGGTTCCGCTACAATGCGCGCCGATTTCGACTTGCCTGAGAGCCCACTCATGTCCGCCTGCCAGACGCCTATCATCGTCGCCCTGGATTTCCCTACCCGTGACGCCGCCCTGAAGCTGGCCGACCAGTTGGACCCCAAGCTCTGCCGGGTCAAAGTCGGCAAGGAACTGTTCACCAGCTGCGCGTCGGAGATCGTCGGCACCCTGCGTGACAAGGGGTTCGAAGTGTTCCTCGACCTGAAATTCCACGATATCCCCAACACTACCGCCATGGCCGTCAAGGCTGCCGCGGAGATGGGCGTGTGGATGGTCAATGTGCACTGTTCCGGTGGCCTGCGCATGATGGCGGCCTGCCGTGAAGTGCTGGACCAGCGCAGCGGCCCGAAACCGTTGTTGATCGGCGTGACCGTGCTGACCAGCATGGAGCGTGAGGATCTGGCGGGGATCGGCCTGGACATCGAGCCTCAGGAGCAGGTGTTGCGTCTGGCGGCGCTGGCCGAGAAGGCCGGCATGGACGGCCTGGTGTGCTCGGCCCTTGAAGCCAACGCCCTGAAGACGGCGCACCCGTCGCTGCAGTTGGTCACCCCGGGTATCCGGCCGGCGGGCAGCGCCCAGGACGATCAACGCCGGATCCTGACGCCGCGCCAGGCACTGGACGCCGGTTCCGATTACCTGGTGATCGGCCGTCCGATCAGCCAGGCGGCCGATCCGGCCAAGGCGCTGGCAGCGGTCGTGGCCGAACTGGCCTGATCCCGCACTGAAAACCAATGTGGGAGCGAGCCTGCTCGCGATGAGGCCGTGTCAGTCGACATCCCTGTCAACTGACCGACCGCTATCGCGAGCAGGCTCGCTCCCACAGGTGTTTCAGGTCAGACCTTGAGCACGAGTTTCCCGAAGTTCTCCCCGCTGAACAATTTGGTCAGCGTCTCGGGAAATGTCTCCAGCCCTTCGACGATGTCTTCCTTGCTCTTGAGCTGCCCCTTGGCCATCCAACCGGCCATTTCCTGGCCCGCGGCGGCGAACTGGGCGGCGTAATCCATGACCACGAAGCCTTCCATCCGTGCCCGGTTCACCAGCAGGGACAGATAGTTGGCGGGGCCTTTCACCGCTTCCTTGTTGTTGTACTGGCTGATGGCACCGCAAATCACCACGCGGGCCTTGAGGTTCAAGCGGCTGAGCACGGCATCCAGGATGTCGCCGCCGACGTTGTCGAAATACACATCGACGCCTTTGGGGCATTCGCGTTTGAGGCCGGCCTGGACGTCTTCGCTCTTGTAGTCGATGGCACCGTCGAAGCCCAGCTCTTCGATCAGGAACTTGCATTTGTCAGCCCCACCGGCGATACCTACCACGCGACAGCCTTTGATCTTGGCAATCTGCCCGGCGATGCTGCCCACCGCGCCGGCGGCACCCGACAGCACCACGGTTTCACCAGCCTTGGGGGCGCCGACGTCCAGCAGCGCGAAGTAAGCTGTCATGCCCGTCATGCCCAGGGCGGATAAATAACGTGGCAGCGGCGCCAGTTTCGGATCGACCTTGTAGAAGCCTCTTGGCTCGCCAAGGAAATAATCCTGCACACCCAGTGCACCGTTGACGTAGTCCCCGACCGCAAACCCCGGGTTGTTCGAGGCAATCACCTGGCCCACGCCCAACGCACGCATCACTTCGCCGATGCCTACTGGCGCGATATAGGACTTGCCCTCGTTCATCCAGCCGCGCATGGCCGGGTCCAGGGACAGGTACTCGTTCTTCACCAGGATCTGACCGGCCGCCGGTTCGCCGACCGGTACTTGCTGATAAGTGAAGGTCTCGCGGGTCGCGGCGCCCACCGGGCGTTTGGCGAGCAGGAACTGGCGATTGGTCTGGGCAGTCATGGTGGGTACTCGAGATGAAATGAAGCTTTGTTGATAGCCCTTCGAAACGCTTGTCGCAAGGTTTGCCGGCGTAGCGAATGCAGGTCGATACAACCCGGTGATAATGCCGCTGGGGCTGTTATCACTGGTGTCGATGGATGCTCAACCGGCATCTGGATAGTGCTGCTGCGCCATGTCGGGCTGTGTCTACACTGGCGCCACCCTGCATCCTTCAAGGAACTGACAATGAGCATGACGTTTTCTGGACAAGTCGCCGTAGTCACCGGTGCCGCCGCGGGCATCGGCCGTGCCACCGCCCGTGCGTTCGCCACGGAAGGCCTGAGGGTCGTGGTGGCCGACTTGGATGTGGCGGGGGGCGAGGGCACGGTGCAGTTGATTCGCGAAGCCGGTGGCGACGCGGTGTTCGTACGCTGCGACGTGACACTGGAAAGCGACGTGCAGAACCTGATGAACGTGGTGATCGCTACCTACGGTCGTCTCGATTACGCCTTCAACAATGCCGGGATCGAGATCGAGAAGGGCAAGCTGGCCGACGGCAGCCTCGATGAGTTCGACGCGATCATGGGCGTCAACGTGAAGGGTGTCTGGTTGTGTATGAAATACCAGTTGCCCCTGCTGCTGGCTCAGGGCGGCGGTTCCATCGTCAATACCGCCTCCGTGGCCGGCCTGGGCGCGGCGCCGAAAATGAGCATCTATGCCGCCTCCAAGCATGCCGTGATCGGCTTGACCAAATCGGCCGCCATCGAATACGCCAAGAGGAAGATCCGCGTGAACGCAGTCTGCCCGGCAGTGATCGATACTGACATGTTCCGTCGTGCCTATGAGTCTGATCCGAAGAAGGGCGAATTCGCCAACGCCATGCACCCGGTAGGACGTATCGGCAAGGTCGAGGAAATCGCCAGCGCCGTGCTGTACTTGTGCAGCGACGGCGCGGCGTTCACCACCGGCCATTCACTGGCGGTGGATGGCGGCGTCACGGCCTTCTAAAGAAAGTGGATTGTAGGAAAAAGCCCGCATCTGTCGCGGGCTTTTTCTTGGGCAGCTGGAAATTCCCTGGATCGGCCCGTCAATGTGTTTCAAGGCGTGAGAATCAGCCCTTTTGACGACGTTGTCGTACATCGTCCGGCGACACCCTGTGCTTAACTGCCATCGGAAAACCGACTGTTTCTGGAAATAAAACAATCGCTTAGGAGCTTGGTTACTCATGGAGTTGAGAATCGACCGGCAGGCCCTGGTGCCTGTCGTGCAGCAAATTGTCGATGCGCTGGCCGGCTGGATTCGACAGGCCGGGGTACAACCGGGGACCCGACTGCCCTCCATCCGCCAACTGGCGCGGGAGAATCTGCTCAGCCAGTCCAGCGTCAATGAAGCGTGTGAACGCCTGGTTGCCCAAGGGATATTGGCCTCCCGCCATGGCTCGGGTTTTTTCGTCGCATCACCTTCTTCGACCAGGCCCGGCCCCTCCGGCAAGGGCATGTCGGATGAGGTGAAATGTCCCCGGGCCGATTCAGCCGACAATGGGCAGTGGGAATTGAAGTTGGGCAGTGGCGGATTGCCCGAACGTTGGCGCGAAAGCGATGATCTGGCCTATGCCATCCGCCAGGTTTCCCGCACCGACATGGCGGGGCTGTTCAACTACAGTACGCCGCTGGGGCTGCCCGCCTTGCGCGAGCAACTGTCCAGGCGACTGAAGCAGCTCAATATCAATGTGGATGAAAACCTCATCCTGACCACGACGGGGGCGACCCATGGCCTGGACCTGATCGTGCGGACACTGCTGCGGCCGGGCTGTTGCGTCGTGGTGGAAAGCCCCGGCTATTCGAGCCTGTTCGAGCTGCTCAGGCTTCATGGGATCGACATGATCGAGTTGCCCAGGACACCCCGGGGCCCGGATGTCGACGCGTTGCAAACGTTGTTGGCGACCCACCGGCCCAGCGCCTTGTTCATCAACAGCGCGTGTCACAACCCCACCGGCAGTTGCCTGGCGCCGGCCGTGGCCCAGCGGCTGCTGCAGTTGACCCGCAAGCATGCGGTGCTGGTGATTGAGGACGACGTCTATGCCGACTTCCAGAGCACCACGCGGACCCGCTTGGCAGCGCTGGATGCCGATGTGCTTTATGTAGGCAGTTTCTCGAAAACCCTGAGCAGCTCCTTGCGGGTCGGCTTCGTGGTGGCCGGGGCTGCGATCATCGAGCGCTTGAGCAAGGTCAAGGCGATCACCAGCATGGGCGGTTCGCGGTTCTGCGAGTCGGTTGTCGCCGGCCTGTTGGCCAACGGCGCCTATCGCAAACTGGTCCAGCGCCAGCGGCAACGCCTGGCTACCGAAATGGCAGCGGTGCTCCAGGTACTGGAGGACGCCGACTGGACCGTCTTCGGCAAACCGGCTGGTGGGCTGTTCATCTGGGCACGTCCGCCCATGTGCGACTACGCTGGATTACAGCGCCTGGCCAAGCGGTTCGGCGTGCTGCTGTCTTCGCGTACAGCGTTCAGCCCTTCGGGGGTCGACAGTGACTGGCTACGGATCAACGTGGCCTATGCCCGGGACTCCAGGGCGTTGGCGTTCTTCCGGGCCACGGGTCTGGATCGACCTCAAGTGTTCTGAAAACGACGGAGCCGTAGCTTTTTGCCATTATTCCGACGTCAGCATCTTGTGCGATGGGGCGTCTCGTTGCGAATCTGCGATTACACACACTGGCAGAGGACTGAGCGCAATGATTTCGGCCGTGCAAAGACGTTTTGCCAACCTGGGTATGGCAAAGAAGCTGGGGATCGGGTTTGTCATGGTGCTGCTGCTCACGGCTGTCGTGGCGGCCATCGGCGTCTGGTCCTTGCAAACCATCAGTCAACGCTTCGATGGCTTGAAGCAGATGTCCTCGTTCAGTAGCGAGCTGCTCAAGATCCGGCTGCTCGAACAGGACTATGCATTGCGCTCCGATCCCAAGACGGTCGATGCCCTGCACCAGGGCGTCGACAGCCTGATCGCCAAGGCAAACGAGTTCAAGGCGCAGTCGGCGGCCAATGTGCCGGTGATGAACGATGTGGAACAGGCCTTGGTGGCGTATCGCAAGGCGTTCGACGAGTTCGTCGGATTGAGCCAGAGCAAGGACCTGGCGCTGGAGATGGCCAGTTGGTCGGTGTCCAGCGTCGCCAATAACCTCGATGTGTTGCGTGCGGGGTTGGCGGATGATGGCACTTACACGTTGAAAGACACCCAGGGCAAGGAGGGCGCCGAGTTCGTTGAACAAGCCAACCAGGTCAGTGAAGTGTCGCGGTTGATGCTGGTGGCCATGAATGAGGCGCGGGTGCGCCTCGATCAGACCCGCAAAGGCAGCGAGGAAGCCGGGCAAGGCCAGATCGAACAGGCCGAACAGGCGATGAAGCAGGCCGAGGTGCTCAAGACTGCGATCAAGGACCCGGGCTACCAGACCGTCATCAACGAAGTGGCCGGGCACATCGCCGGGTTCAACGAGAAACTTGCCGAATATACCGGCCTGCTGGCCCAGGAGAAGGTCATCTCCGGGCAGCTGCGTGAACGGGCGGCCCAGGTAGTGGAACGGGTTGACCAGGCCTATGCGGCCGAAGACCAGGCCATGCAGGCCGAGTTGAAAAAGAATTCGTTGTTGATCATCGGTTCGTCGGCCCTGGCGTTGCTGGTGGGGTTGATTGCGGCCTGGGTCATCACCCGGCTGATCGTGGCGCCGTTGCGCAGCGTCATTCGTGTCGCCCAGCAAATTGCCGGAGGGGACTTGAGTGCAACGGTCGAAGTGACGCGCCGGGATGAAATCGGACAGTTGATGCTGGCCATGCAGCAGATGGGGGCCGGCCTGAGCAGTATCGTCAGTGGGTTGCAGTCCGGTATCGAGCAATTGGCCAATTCCGCTCAGTCATTGTCGGCCGTGACCGAACAGACCAACCTGGAAGTCAGCAGCCAGAAAGAGGAAACCGAGCAGGTTGCCACGGCCATGAACCAGATGACCGCTACCGTGCACGATGTGGCGCGCAATGCCGAGGAAGCGGCCCAGGCGGCGCAGACCGCCGACGACAAAGTCGAAAGTGGCCAGCAGGTGGTACGCCAGAGTATGGTGCGTATCGAGCAGTTGGCGGACTCGGCCACCTCGGCCAGTTCCAGTATCGAAAGCCTCAGCGCCGAGATCCAGAACATCGGCACGGTATTGAGCGTGATCAAGAGTGTCGCCGAGCAAACCAACCTGCTGGCGCTCAATGCCGCCATCGAGGCGGCTCGCGCCGGTGAGCAGGGCAGGGGCTTTGCGGTGGTGGCCGATGAGGTGCGGGCCCTGGCCAAGCGCACACAACAATCCACCGAGGAAATCGAGCGGTTGGTGAGTGCCTTGCGTTCAGCCGCCCAGACTTCCGTGCAACAGATTCAGAGCAGTGGCGAGCTGGTGAAGATGGCGGTCAGCGATGCCCTGCAGACTGAAAGTGCCTTGGGCAGCATCGCGGCAGCCGTGTCGTTGATCCAGCAAATGAACCAACAGATCGCCGCGGCAGCCGAAGAGCAGAGCTCGGTGGCCGAAGAAATCAACCGCAGCGTCACCAATATCCGCGCCAGTGCCGATCAATCCTCTCTGGCGATGCAAGGCAACGCCGCGTCCAGCATTGAACTGGCGCAGTTGGGCGTAGAGCTGAAGGGGATGGTGGGGCATTTCAGGTTGTGACGTAGGCAGCTTGAAACCATAACCTGTGGCGAGGGGATAAATCCCCTCGCCACAATAAGGTTCGACTTGGCCTCAGTCGTAGACCTTCTTCTTCTTCCATTCATCGTTCATTTCGTCTTCCTTCAAACCTTCGGTCAACTGGTTGACTTCACCTTCGGCCGCCTTGGTGCTGGCCAGGACCATGGCATTGACGCGGGCGAGGAGTTTTTCGAGGTAAGCCAGTTGTTCGGCGTAGACCTGCGGTTCCTGCTGCTTGCGCAGGTATTGCACGCCGCGCTCGAATGCCAGGCGAGCTTGCCCCGGTTGTTCCTGTTGCAAGGCCTGTTGGCCAAGGTTGTTGAAGAACTCGATGTGCAGCAGCACCAGGATGTGCCGTACTTCGCGGATCCAGCGCTTGGCTTCGTTCGGCGGCAGAAAGCCGTCCTGGGCGGCGCGGGTGATCTGGCCGTGCAAGGCCTCAAGCAGGAACCGTACGTCCTTGGCCTTGGCTTCGGTCTGGATCGGTGCCGGGGGATTGTTCACCGGAATCGATTCGCCCTGGGCCGCCAGGGCGTTCAATTCGTCCAGGCGTGCCTTCACCGCGGCATTGGTCTTCTCCATGCCCAGCAAGCGCTGGCAGACATTGATCTCAAGACGGGTGATCAGCAGCTTCAGGGCCGGGGTCATGAACTGGCCGGGGAAGGTCTCGGTGAGCTCGCCGCAACGACGCAGGCGGTCATTGAGTTCAACCTTGGTGCGGGCCTTTTCCAGCTTGCTGTTTTCCGCCACATGGTTCATGTAGCCAATGGCGATCAACAGTGCGATCCCGGCTACGACAAGCAGGGTGATCATGAGTGGTGTCACCGGTAAGACCTCTTTAATAGGGTTCGCATACATCAGTGTAGTGGCTAGGCTTTTAAGCGCATAGGCCCGAACGAGGAGATTAGACGGGCGTGCTGCTGACCAGAGGCACAGTAGCGTAGATGCACATTGCCACTATTTGCCGGGCGCGACTATAACGTCTTGGCGGGCGACAGAATATAGGCGTCAGAGACTGGACGGGCAAAATCTGCGAATTGCTCCTCAAACCGGTCGAAGTCATTGATTTAAATAAATTTATATCTGGGGGTTGACGACCCCTCAATCCATCCATAGAATGCGCGCCACTTACAGCGTAAAGCACTCAGCCAAGCGCCATAAGCAGTGAATGTTGTACGTGTGTCCCCTTCGTCTAGTGGCCTAGGACACCGCCCTTTCACGGCGGTAACAGGGGTTCGAGTCCCCTAGGGGACGCCAATGCGGGAATAGCTCAGTTGGTAGAGCACGACCTTGCCAAGGTCGGGGTCGCGAGTTCGAGTCTCGTTTCCCGCTCCANACCATGTGTTCCGGGCAGCGTGTCCCCTTCGTCTAGTGGCCTAGGACACCGCCCTTTCACGGCGGTAACAGGGGTTCGAGTCCCCTAGGGGACGCCATTTGCGGGAATAGCTCAGTTGGTAGAGCACGACCTTGCCAAGGTCGGGGTCGCGAGTTCGAGTCTCGTTTCCCGCTCCAAATTCAAAAAAAAACGCCGCTCATCGAGCGGCGTTTTTTTATGCCTGTGAAAAAGCCATTTCAATCGGCGCTGGACCGGTCCAGGTGCTTTAAACGAACAATTTGCATGTGTTTCAGGGCGTGGGCCTAATCGCCTTAATAATGAAGGGGGGGTCGGCGAACTACATGCAAAATTAACGGAAAGGCATGTGTGAAAATTAATAATTAATTTCTTAAAAAATGCGGTTCTCCTAACCTTCCAGTACCCATTCTGGAGGTGCATCTATGTTGATTTTCGTTAAATCGATGGTCATTGGGTTTTGCATTGCGGCCCCTGTGGGACCCATCGGGTTGTTGTGCATACAAAGGAGTCTCATGCTTGGCTGGAGGGCCGGTTTTGCCACAGGGTTGGGGGCGGCCACTGCCGATTCGATCTACGGATTCATAGGTGCGTTGGGTATCGCCGCCATCATCGCGACGCTCATCAGCTTCAAACCCTGGTTATGTATTCTGGGAGGGCTGTTCCTCGCCTACATCGGTTATCAGACAATACGCTCGAACAGCAATGCAACCGCCATGGAGGGTGAGCGCGCCAACCTGTTCAAGGCTTACTCGACCACGCTGTTCCTGACCTTGTCGAACCCCATGACCATTTTGTCGTTTATCGCGATATTTGCCGCCCTGAGCGATGGCATGGCCGGCGAACAGGGCAGCCAGCACTCAGTTGTGCCCATGGTGACCGGCATATTCCTGGGCTCGGCTGTCTGGTGGCTGGGATTGAGCGGATTCTCCTCCATCTTCAAGGCCAGGATCGCTCAATCAAGGATTAGATTGATCAACTACCTTTCCGGGGCAACCATCAGCATTTTGGGGGGCTACCAAGTGGCAACCGGCGTCATGCTGGTTACGGGAGCTTGAGCAGGACTTAAAGTTTTCCCTTCAATGAAGGAGCCCGCGGTTTTTTTCGGTGCATGTTTTTTAATGAAGACCCGGACTTTCATTGAATTTTCCAGTTCCTACCAAGAGAAACGCACATGGACCGTATAGACATAAAAATCCTGGGGAAGGTACAGGACTGTGGCCGCATTTCCATCACGGAACTTTCCAAGCACGCGGGTCTTTCTATTCCTGCCACCACTGACAGGTTACGCAAGCTGGAAGACTCCGGGGTTATCAAGGGTTATAGCGCTCAGCTAGACCCCACCAAGCTGGGGTACGGCATCTCGGCTGTCGTCGGCATCACCACCCTCAAGCCGGCGAAAGCCAAACTGATAGCGACGCTCCAGGACATTCCCGAAGTCGTGGAATGCCTGCACATCACGGGTAACGACTCCTACCTGATCAGGATCTATGCTAAGTCGATGGCTGAGATCGAGGCGATCATTGCCAATATCAACGCGTACGGAGAGACGCGCACCAGTATTGTCTTGTCAGTCCCTATCGAGAGAAGAAAACTCGCCCCTTGAAAGCCTGAACGCCAGTCACCGTATCAAGATGCCCATCACCCCTCCAAGCTATGCACCAGGCTTTCAAGCGCTGCCGTACCCGCTTCCTCCGGCACCGATGGCGTGACGACCGTCGTGCGCACCTGTCGCGCCAGGCGGTATTCGCTGGGCGTGCAGCTGGCGTACTGCTTGAAAGCGCGAGCGAAGTAGGACGGATCCTTGAAGCCGGCTTCATAGCCGATGCTGGTGATCGGCATCTCGCTGTTGTCGAGCAGTTCCTTGGCAAAACTCATGCGCTTGTTCAGGACGTAGTCGGTAAAGCCCAGCCCGTTGGCCTCCTTGAACAGACGGCTGAAGCGAAACGTGGTCATGCCGCAACGCTTGGCCAGGTCACGCTGATCGATGCTTTCGCGAAAGTGCTGGTCGATGTACAGCAGGATATGGTTGAGGGCCTGGTGTTTCTGGTGGCCGGAGGTCAGGCGGATGCTGTCCGGCAGGGAGGGGGAGTGGTCGATCAACGACGTCTTGCCCCGGCCGCCGGAATTGCGTCGCAACTCGCATAATTGCACCACCGCTGTCAGGTAGCGCTTTCTCTCGGTGGCTGAAAGGGGCAGGACCATGTATTCCCAGACATTGGAGCGCATGGCCCAGACCGCCAGCTCTTCGGAGTGCTGCACGGTGAACATGGTGATGGGAATGGTCGGCACGGTCCGTTTGATCTCCAGCAACCGCCTCAGGCCCGGGGTGTCCGGCCGGTCGAAATGAATGCAGATCATGTCGACCTGTTCCCCGCCGGGTACTGTGGCATTGGTTGCCAGCGTGCAATGGCAGGTTTGCTCGAATTGGGTGGCGAGTTCCTTCGTGGACCGATCGTGAGTCAGATCGAACCACAACAACCTTGGCTTTCCGGTCAGATTCGACGTCATGTGCCTACTCAGCGGTTCTTCCTGCCTTTAGCCGGAAGTATCGTCAATGTGCTATCACCGCGCCGAATATATTTTTATAAAAAATCTCTCCTTTATTGCCATCTCTAAGGCGGGGCCCCGCCGGCATCTGTGAGCGACCTTGCGCAAAATAATCCTAGCGATGTGCAAAATCCTCCTAACGGCCAAGCCGACCTCCTGACTAGGGTTGCATCAGGCAGTTCGAATGTACTGCCCTTGAAAAACAACCCCGATGAGGTGTGCGAAATGACTCTTCAAACTATCAAGGCTTCGGTACTGAAGTTCGCCAAAGATGAAGATGGCCTGACCATTGTGGAATACGCCGTGGCCGGTGGGTTGATCACGGTATTGGTGGCCGCCGCTTTCGTTCTGCTGGGCGGTGCCGTGAACACCAAGATCCGTGCGCTGTGCCAGGCCGTCAACGGCAACGTTGCCTGCTGATCGCAACACTTTGCGATAGGGGGACACGGCAACTTTTACGGAATAACGCTTGCGACTCCTTTGCAGTGAGTACAACGAATACCTCAAATGGACTTGGCGCTGTCCCCAACAACTAAGTTCATTGCCGTATTACTTCCGAGCATGAGGTAAATAAAATGACTCTGCATACCATCAGAACTTCCATCAGCAAGTTCGCCAAAGATGAAGACGGCCTGACCATTGTTGAATATGCCGTGGCGGGTGGCCTGATCACAGTGGCGGTTGCCGCCGCGTTCGTGCTCCTGGGGGGCGCCGTGGACACCAAGATCCGAGCACTCTGCCAAGCCGTCAACAGCAACGTTGCCTGCTAACGAGAACTGTAACCAGGAGACGCGCCATGTCCATGGAATTGCTGGTGTCGACATTCATACTGCTGGGACTGCTGGGTGTGGCGGTGGTAAGCGATCTGCTCCGCCACCGCATCCCCAACTCACTGGTCCTGCTGGGGCTCGCCCTGGGGCTGGCCGGTCAGGTCTACGCGGGCGGGATCGGCGGCTTGGGCGATAGCCTGCTGGGCCTGCTGATCTGTTTTGGGCTGTTCCTGCCGATGTATGCGGTAGGCGGCATGGCGGCCGGTGACGTCAAGCTGATGACCATGGTTGGCAGCTTCCTGCCGTTCCATTACGCGCTGTGGGCGGCATTGTTCAGCCTGATCGCCGGTGGCGTGTGCGGATTCCTGATTGTCCTGGCCCGCGGTCAATTGCTTCAAACCCTCGGGCGCTACTGGTTGATCGTCCGGGCCCAGTCCTATCTGGCGCCCACTTCGGATGAGGTGGCCGGCAAACCCTTTCCTTATTCGATTGCAATCCTGATCGGCACTTTGAACAGCGTCTACTGGCAACTGGTTGCCGACGGCTGGGGAGGCTAGTCATGCACGTCATCAATGATAGTGATGCCTATCCCAGTGAGCGGGAGGCGGTACAACGCCTGGCGCCCCAGCCTTGTACGATTCGCGACACCGGCCTGACCGACAGTTTTCTCGGCGAACTGGTGTGCAAGCATCTGCATGACGCCGGTGTGCTGGACCTGCCGCGGCTGGTCGAGCGGCTGGCGCTGACCGGCGCGGTGCTGGAGGAAGTCCTGGCGTTTCTGCGCAAGGACGGTCGTGTCGAAGTGCTGGGCCAGATCGGTCAGGCCAGTGTTCAGGCCCTGCGTTATGGCCTGACCGAACGCGGCCGCAGTTCTGCCCGTGACGCCCTGGCCCGCAGCGGTTATATCGGCGCGGCACCGTTCCCGGTGAGCACCTATCGTTCCCTGATCAAGATCCAGACCATTCACCACGGTCGCATCACCGCCAACGACATGCAGCAGGCCCTGTCGGGCATGGTGCTGAGCCAAGGCATGCTCGACCAGTTGGGCGTGGCCTTGAACTCCGGGCGGGCGATCATGATTTATGGCCCGGCGGGCACCGGCAAGACCTACGTCAGCAGCCGGTTGATCCGCCTGTTTGCCGAGGCCATCTGGGTGCCCCACGCCATTGTCATCAACGAGTCGGTAATCGAGATCTACGACCCGCAGGTGCATCAACGCCTGGATGGCGACAGCCAACCGAACAACCTGATGCTCAACGAAGGCATCGACCGCCGGCTGCTGTGCTGCAAACGCCCCATCGTCATCACCGGTGGCGAGTTGAGCATGGAGCAGTTAGACGTCCGCTACGATCCGTTCACCCGTCAATACCAGGCCGCCTTGCAACTCAAGGCCAGCAATGGCCTGTTCATCATCGACGACATGGGCCGCCAGCGCATGGCCCCGGCCGAGTTGCTCAATCGCTGGATCGTGCCCATGGAAGAGAAGCGCGACTTCATCAACCTGGGCGGCGGTCGGCATTGCGAACTGCCGTTCGACCTCGTCCTGGTGTTCTCCACCAACCTCAATCCGTTGGAACTGGCCGACGAGGCGTTCCTGCGGCGCATTGGCTACAAGGTCCAGTTCGGTTACCTCAAGCCCGACGAATACGAACGCATCTGGCGCCAGGAATGCGAGCGCCTGGGTGTCCCTTACGACCCGCTGTTGGTGCGCTACGTACTGCAGCGGCTGTATGGCGGCGAAGGCATGCCCCTGGTGCCTTGCCATCCCCGCGACCTGTTGAACATGGCGCTCGACCGCCAGCGCTACCTGGGCGGTTCCGGACCCCTGATGCCGCAAGAGCTGGAATGGGCCTGGCACAACTACTTCGTTCAGCTCGACTTTCTTTGATTCGGAGATACCGACATGAGCTCTCGTACGCTTCCGCTGATTGGCGTTTCCCTGGTAATGGGCCTTGGCGCTGCATGGATGGCCGACTCCTGGTTGAGTGCGCGACTCAATGCAACCCCCGACGATCATCTGCGCAGCGTGGTGGTCGCCACTGTGGAAATCCCCTTCGGGCAAATGGTCGAGGCCCAGCAGGTCACCACCGTGCGCATGCCGATGGATACGATCCCGGACGATGCTTTCGACGCCAGTGAAAAGGCCGTGGGCAAGATCGCCACGTTCGACATCCTGCGCGGCGATATCGTGCGCGGTGCGCGTCTGAGCGAGCACCTGGGGGGCAGCACCCTGGCCTCGCTGATCGCCCCCGACAAGCGTGCCATCTCGGTCCGGGTCGACGATGTCGTGGGCGTCGGCGGGTTCCTGCTGCCGGGTAACCGGGTCGATGTGCTGGCGACCAAGACCACCAGTGCCGGCAGCAACAGCGCTACGTCCCGGACCATCCTGGAAAACCTGCGGGTGCTGGCCGTGGACCAGACCGCTGGCACCGACAAGACTCAACCGGTGGTGGTGCGGGCCGTAACGCTGGAGATGAAGGCGGTCGAGGCGGAGGCGCTGGTCACCGCGCAGACCGAAGGCAAGCTGCAGTTGGCCCTGCGCAACCCGTTGAACCTGGAGAAAAAAGCCGTGGCTGTCGCGCCACCCGCACCCGCCCCGGTCATGGCGGTGGCCGCCGCTCCGGTGCCACGGCCCATCGTGCAACGCGTCGCCAAGGTGCAGGACGGCGCAGAGGTGACGGTGATCCGTGGCATTGAAAGCAAGGTGATCAACCTTCGCTGAGTGGCGCGAAAACAGCCTGATTCCAGGCGATGGCGATCCTCAATGCAGTCAACGAGGGCGTGATGATGAATTCCGATATCGGACGGCGCCAGGGAGGGGCGGTGAGTGTATTGATGGTGATCGCCTTGGTGGCGATCTCCATGATGGCAGCGTTGGCCCTGGACGGCGGCCACATGCTGCTCAACAAGACACGTTTACAGAATGCAGTGGATGCCGCAGCGTTGAGCGGGGCCAAGACCCTGAGCCAGGTCACCGGCGGTCTGAACATGGCCAGCACGACTCGCGCGGCGGCCCTGGACACGCTGAGCAAAAACTCCCAGGCCTCGGGCAACACGGAATTGGCCACGGCCGTCGCCGGCAATCCGGGGGCGTTTGCGGTGGTGGAGCTGGCCAGCAGTGTCTACGGCCCGTTCTCTTATCCCGGGCCTGCCGATGCCAGGTACGTGCGGGTGTCGGTGTCGAGTTATCAACTGAACGGTTTCTTCTGGAGTTTCGTCCAGACCATGGGCAGCGCCGGCCTCGGCAATAAACGAGTGGCGGCGATTGCCACCGCGGGGCCCAGCCCGACTTCGCCTTGTGACCTGGCGCCCTTGATGGTTTGCGGCGATCCTGCTCAATACGACCCAGCCGCCGGCAACTTCTGGGGTTATCACTTTGGTGACCTGGAGGTTCTGAAGACGGCGGCGGGCAATACCTCGCCTATCGGACCGGGCAACTTCCAACTGCTGGATTTCGGTTCCGGCGGCAGTGCGGTCCGGGAAGACCTGGCCGGCGGCGGTTCGGTCTGCCGCAGTGTCGGCGATAACGTCCAGACCGCGCCCGGCAACAAGGCCGGCCCGACCTCCCAGGGCTTGAACACACGCTTCGGCATCTATAACGGCCCGGTCAGTTCCTCCGATTACCCACCGGACCTGGTGACCTCGTCGAGCACCCCGGCGATGACTTACGACGATGCGCTCGCACAGGCGAAGTACAAAGGGCAGCCTGTCACGTCGAGCGATGGCAACCTCGCGGCGGGCGGCGAGGCGATCAAGGACTACAACGACTGGCGCACCCAGGTCGCTGCCTGTGTCGCCGGGAGCGGCAGTGGCTGTGAGAGCAACGGAGTTTTCGAACGTCGGATGCTCAAGATCGTCATTGGCAACTGCACCGGCAAACAGGGCGGTTCAACCTCGATCCCCGTGTTGGGGTTCGGCTGCTACTTCGTTGTGCAACCGGTGGATGGCGGTGGCTCGGACTCCCTGGTCTTCGGCCAGTTCGTCCAGGAATGCGAAGGTGATGGCGTACCGGGCCCCACACCGTCCACCGATACCGGCCCGCAAATCATCCAGCTCTACAAAACCTACCTCAATGGCAGTGGCAACCCGAGCACTGACTCGTAGGAGGCGTCATGGGACTTGTTCAATTCAAACACCCGCAGGCCCAGCAAGGCGTGGCGCTGGTGGAGTTCACCCTGGTGCTGCCCCTGGTGCTGATGCTGTTGCTGGCCTTCGGCGAGTTCGGCCGGATGCTCTACCAGTACAACGTGCTGTTGCAGGCCAGCCGTGACGCCGGCCGTTTCGTCGCCGGCCAGGCCTGGAACTCCACCTTGGGCGGCATCGCTCTGAGCAACACCTTGTTGACCCAGACGAAAAACGTCGCGGTGTATGGCGTGCCCGCCCAGGTCGGCAGCGCCGTGGTGTCCGGGTTGACCACGGCCAACGTGGCGGTCGCTGCGGTGGGCACGGACCATGTGCGGGTCACCATCACCTACACATTCTGCCCGGTGATTGGCGCGGGCAATTGCACCGGGTCGCTGCCGGCCTTTTTCGGCACCGCCATGCCGCTGGGTATCCCGCTGGTCGCAACCACTGTGATGAGGGCGCTGTGATGAAACCCATGAACTACAAACACATGCGCGGCACCTATATCGTCGAGTTTTCTTTCGTCGGCCTGTTGGTGTTCATCCTGCTCTTCGGCGTGGTGGAAATGGGCCGGTTGTACTTCACCGCCAACGCCCTGGATGAAGCGGCGCGACGCGGCGCGCGCCTGGCGGCGGTGTGCAACATCAGCGATCCGGTGGTGTTGCGCCGGGCCATTTTCAACGCCGCGACGGACGCCGGCACCAGCCAACTGATCAGCAGCCTGGCCACCACGAACCTGGCGCTGACCTACCTGGACGTCAACGGCGCCGTGGTGGCGAATCCCGCCGATACGGTCAGTGCCAACGGCTTCCGGGCCATCCGCTATGTCCAGTTGAGTGTGCAGGGCTACGTGTTCAACCTGTTCATTCCCGGCCTGGGCGTACCCATTACCTTGCCCGCCTTCAGGGCGACCTTGCCACGCGAAAGCCTTGGGCGCCATTCCGATTCCGGGGAGATCACACCATGCTGAATACCAGAGAAACCCCAGTCCCCACCGCCACCGGCAAAGCCGGGTTGCGACTGCTGATCAGCAGCCGCGATGCGGCGTCCCTGCGCGATTTGCAATGCGTCTGCCAGCGCATGCCTTGCCTGGAAGTCAGTACGCGGTTGGTGAGCAACGGGCATGTCGATCCCCTCTACGGGTTGGAACGCATGCCTGACCTGCTGCTGTTGCGGGTCAGCCACCTGTGGCGCGAAGAGCTGGCGGCGCTGTTGCAACGTCCGGCCCACGAGCGTCCGCCGATGCTGGTGTGCGGCCTGTTGGGCGACCAGGAGGCCATGCGCCTGGCCATGCAGGCCGGTGCCCGCGACGTGCTGCCCGAGCCTATCGCTGAACACGAACTGGCCGCCGCACTGAACCGCCTGGTGGCCGAGGTCCGTCTCGGCAGTGGCGCCGAGGGCAAACTGGTCGCCGTGATCGGCGCCAAGGGCGGTTCCGGCGGGACCCTGGTGGCCTGCAACCTGGCGCAGCAACTTAGTGTCCGTGCGGGTAATACGTTGTTGCTGGACATGGACCTGCAGTTCGGCAGTGTGACCCATTACCTCGACGTGGCGCAGACCCACAGCCACCTGGAAGTGCTGCAGCAGATCGACGACCTGGACAGCATCGCCCTGCGTGGTTTCTGCAGCCACTTCAGCCCGACCCTGCACGTGCTGGGCGGCCGGGCCGGCGAGTTGTGCCTGCCCCAGGACGCCCAACCGGAACAGCTCGACACGCTCCTGCAATTGGCCCGTGCCAGCTACGACTGGGTGGTGGTGGATCTGCCACGACAGATCGATCATCTCACCGGCTCGGTACTGGAGCAGGTGGACCGGGTGTACGTAGTGGTGCAACAGAGCGTCAGCCACCTGCGCGATGCCAGTGCCCTGGTGCGGATCCTGCGCGAAGACCTGGGTGTGCGCGGCGAGCAGTTGCAGATCGTGGTCAACCGCTATGACAAGGCGGCCGCGATCAGCCTCAAGGACGTCGGCGAGGCTTTGCGCTGCGCGAACCTGTCCAGATTACCCAATGACTTCAACCTGGTCAGCCAGAGTCAGAACACTGGCGTGCCGTTGGGGCTGCACGCGCCGAGGGCGGCCATCACCGTCGCCCTGCGCGATTTGACCGAAGACCTGGTCGGTCACCAGATGAGCACAGACAAAGGCCTGTTCAAACGCGCCTTCAACCGTTTCTTCGGGGGATGACCCATGATCAGCGATTTCCGCAACCGCTTGCGCAAACAGTCCGGTAAACCCGGCGCTTCAGTGGCCCCCCTGCACGGCGACGGCCAGCCGGACTCGACAGAGGAACTGATGGCCTGGGAGCAGGCTGTCCCGGATGTGCTCTACGAAACCCGTAGCCAGGTCACGCCGGTGGAAGCCGAGTGGCGGGAAAAGATCTACCAGCAGTTGCTCAAGGTCATGGACCTGTCCTTGCTCGACGCCCTCGAACAGGTCGAGGCCTCGCGGCAGATTCGCGATATCTGCCAGCGCCTGCTCGATGAACATTCGGCACCGGTGAGCACCGCCAGTCGCCAGTTGATCATCAAGCAGATCACCGACGAGGTGCTGGGCCTCGGTCCGCTGGAGCCGTTGCTGGCCGACCACAGCGTGTCCGACATCCTGGTCAACGGGTTTGCCTCGGTCTACGTCGAGCGCTTTGGCAAGCTGCAACGCACCGACGTGCGCTTTCGTGACGACCAGCACCTGCTGAACATCATCGACCGCATCGTCTCCAGCCTGGGGCGGCGCATCGACGAGTCCTCGCCACTGGTGGACGCCCGGCTCAAGGATGGCTCGCGGGTCAACGCGATCATTCCGCCGCTGGCCATCGACGGTCCGAGCATGTCGATCCGGCGCTTCGCGGTGGATCTGCTCAACACCGACAGCCTGATCCAGGTGGGCACCATGACGCCGGCCATTGCCCTGTTGCTCAAGGCCATCGTGCGCGGGCGCCTGAACGTGCTGATTTCCGGCGGGACCGGCAGCGGTAAGACCACGATGCTCAATGTGCTATCCAGTTTCATCCCCCACAACGAACGCATCGTCACCATCGAGGATTCGGCCGAACTGCAACTGCAGCAACCCCACGTGGTGCGCCTGGAGACCCGGCCTTCGAACATTGAAGGGCGCGGCGAGGTGAGCCAGCGGGAACTGGTGCGCAACAGCCTGCGGATGCGCCCGGACCGGATCGTTATTGGCGAGGTGCGTGGTGCCGAGGCGCTGGACATGCTCACGGCCATGAACACCGGTCACGATGGTTCCTTGACCACCATCCACGCCAACACCGCACGGGATGCGTTGGGGCGAATCGAGAACATGGTGTCGATGACCGGCGCGACGTTTCCGATCAAGGCCATGCGTCAACAAATTGCCTCGGCCATCGACGTGGTCATCCAGCTGGAGCGTCAAGAAGACGGCAAGCGACGGGTGGTGAGCATTCAGGAGATCAACGGCATGGAAGGCGAGGTCATCACCATGACCGAAATCTTCTGTTTTGCACGCCAGGGCATCGGCGAAAACGGCGAGGTGCTTGGCGAATATCGGCCCAGCGGCATGATCCCGGCCTTTCGCGACGTACTGGCCAAACGCGGCATCGAGTTGCCGTTGACCCTGTTCCGCCCTGAGTGGATGGAGGCCCGGTCGTCATGAACAATATCCCTGCCGAATTCATCCTGATTTTCCTGGGCATGGTGTTCATCGCCGTTTTCCTTCTGTCCCAGGGCGTGGTGGTGCCGGTGTTCGGCGAGGCCGGCAAGATGCGCAAGCGCATTCGCGGGCGCCTGCATGTACTGGAGAGGGCCAACCACCTGCCCAATATGCAAACCGTATTGCGGCAGAAATACCTGACGCGCCTGTCTCCCCTGGAGGCACGGCTCGAGCAGTTGCCGTTCATGGCCAACCTGACCCAACTGATCGAGCAGGCCGGCCATGAATACCGCGCTTATCGGGTAATGCTGCTCGGTCTGGCCCTGGGCGTGGCGGCCGCCGCCTTGGTGCTGATGGTTTCACCGATCTGGTGGATGGCATTACTGGCGGCCTTTGTGCTGTTCTGGCTGCCGGTGCTGAAAATCATGCGTGACCGCAGCAAGCGTTTCGCGGCGTTCGAGGAAGGTTTGCCGGATGCGCTGGACGCCATGTGTCGGGCTCTGCGCGCCGGTCACCCGTTCAACGAAACCCTGCGGTTGGTGGCTGATGAGCACAAGGGACCAGTGGCCCAGGAGTTCGGCATGACCTTCGCCGACATCAACTATGGCAACGATGTGCGCCGGGCCATGCTCGGCCTGTTGGAGCGCATGCCCAGCATGACGGTGATGATGCTGGTGACCTCGATCCTCATCCACCGCGAAACCGGCGGCAACCTGACCGAGGTGCTGGAGCGCCTGAGCCGGTTGATCCGCGGGCGCTTCCGCTTCCAGCGCAAGATCAGGACCCTGTCGGCGGAAGGGCGCATGTCGGCCTGGGTGCTGGTGGCGATCCCTTTCGTGCTGGCGATTGCCATCGTGCTCACGAGCCCCAGCTACATGCCTGTGCTGATCAACGATCCCATAGGCCACAAGCTGATCATCGGTGCTTTCTGCGCCATGTTGATCGGGATTTTCTGGATACGGAAGATCATCCGGATCCAGGTTTGAACGCTGTCTTGCCGCGGGGTATCAGTCATGGATTTTCTGCTCGGGTTACTCAGCCGCCTTACCGGGGACGAAGCGTTGGCGCGCCTGCTGTTCGTCACCGCGATTGGCCTCAGTACGCTGCTGATAGTGGTCGCCTTGCTGTTGTTGATGTGGGGCTTGCAGGACCCGGTCCAGCGGCGCCTGGCGCTGATCAAGCGCGGCTATTCGGGCAGCGCGGCGGGGCATGAGGCGCCCGGCAATCTGCAACTGCTGCTCGAACGGATCGGCCAGCGCTTCGCTTCGACAGACCCGGCCCAGACGTCCGCCACCCAGACCCTGCTGATCCACGCCGGTTACCGCTCGGCGTCGGCGGTGCAGATGTACTGGGCCGTGCGCCTGATGCTGCCGTTGTTGCTGCTCGGCCTGGCGCTATTGCTGCTGCCGCTGATCAAGGTGTCCGTGATCATCGGCCTGCTGGGGGTGACCATGATGGTGGGCATCGGCTGGCTGCTGCCGGCGCTGTATGTCGGCAAGCGCAAGCAGGCGCGCCAGGCGCGGTTGCGCGCCGCATTCCCGGATGCGCTGGACCTGATGGTGGTGTGCGTCGAGTCGGGCCTGGCGCTGCCTACGACCATCGAACGGGTAGCCGAAGAAATGGCGGTCAGCCAGGTTGAACTGGCCGAGGAATTGGCGCTGGTGAATGCGCAGATCCGTGCGGGCATCACCAGCACCGAGGCGCTCCGGCAACTGGCCATGCGCACCGGCCTGGAGGACATCCAGGGGCTGGTCAGCCTGTTGGCGCAGAGCATCCGCTTCGGCACCAGCGTGGCCGACACCTTGCGTATCTACGCTGATGAGTTCCGTGACCGGCGTACCCAGGCGGCCGAGGAAATGGGGGCGAAGATCGGTACCAAACTGATTTTCCCGCTGATCTTCTGTTTGTGGCCGAGTTTTTTCCTGGTGGCGATTGGGCCGGCCATGATCGGGGTGTTCAGGGCGTTTGGGAATATGTAGCTGTGCGAGGGGCGGCCTTATAGCCGGCCTGGTTCCATTGGATGTACCCAAATCCAACTGTGTGCGGGCTTGCTCGCGAAAGCTGACCATCGGGCAATGCAGAGCCGCCTGACGGATGGCTTTCGCGGGCAAACCCACAAGCACCTCAGTCGTGTAAAAGACAGTTTATTGACGCTCGCTTTAGCGGAAATTTCACCTGCGCCACTTTTCAGACGTTTTTTTTATTTTTGGCGTGGCGCTTTGCCATAGGTGAACTACCGTCAATCAGAAGCGAACAAGGTGGCCAGCAAATCGCCTCCCAAGCGAACTGTCTGTACCAGTCACCGTTCGACAACCCGGGTTGATTTCCGGGTGATAAGACAGGGGTAGCCCGGACCCCATAAATGATCCGAGGCAACTGGTCACGTCCAAGGACGGCCTGTTCTGTCGAGGAGCATTCTATGAGCTACCGTACCGCGCCCGCGTTAAAACACTTTATCCATGGCCTGTTCCTGATGGGCCTCGGCCTGGATGCGGCACACGCCGCAGCCAGCAATTGTTCGCAACTGGACAGTCTGCCGGCGACCTTCGAGGTCGGCCAGGGGCTTCAGAACGAATTGCGCATCCTGGCCCCTGTGACAAAACTGGCGGTGGGCGACCCGAAAATCGCCGACGTGCAGCCCAGTGGCAGCGATGCCTTCATTCTCACTGGCATAGCGCCGGGCGCTACCAGCCTGATGGTCTGGACGGCGTGTTCGAAGATGCCCCGCCAGAGCATGATCTTCGTCAAGGGCCGGGCCACCGAGGCGCTGACCACTGCCGCGAGCGTGCCTTCCGAAGATCCGATGTTGCTCGCTCAGGTACAGACCGACATCCGTTTCGTCGAGGTCAGCCGGACCAAACTCAAGGAGGCCTCGACGTCGATCTTCGGCAGCCGCGGCAACTTCCAGTTCGGCTCGCCGAGGACCCTGCCCACCATCGGGGGCGTGGTCCGGCCTTCATTGCCGGTCAATAACGACATGTTCAACCTGTCCTTCGCCACCGGGCAAACCTTGCTGATGATCAACGCGCTGGAAGGCAGCGGCTTTGCCTATACCCTGGCGCGGCCGAGCCTGGTGGCCCTCAGTGGGCAGAGCGCGAGCTTCCTGGCTGGCGGTGAGGTACCGATTCCGGTGCCCAGTGCCGGCAGCGACAACGTGTCCATTGAGTACAAGGAGTTCGGTATCCGCCTGACCCTGACACCGACGGTCATCGGCAAAAGCCGAATCGCATTGAAGGTCGCCCCGGAAGTCAGCGAGCTGGACTTCACCAACGCCGTGAACATTGCCGGCACGCTGGTTCCGGCGCTCACCGTGCGCCGTACCGATACCAGCATTGCCTTGGCCGACGGCGAAAGTTTCGTCATCAGCGGCCTGATCAGCACGCGCAACGCCTCCCAGGTGAACAAATTTCCCGGCCTGGGCGACATTCCGATTCTCGGCGCCTTCTTCCGTAATCACTCCATCGACCGTGAAGAACGGGAGCTGTTGATGATCGTCACGCCGCACCTGGTCCAACCGTTGGCCGCCGACGCGCAACTGCCGACCTTGCCGGGTGAACAGCTACGCAACTATGACCCGAATTTCTATCGCATGTACTTCCTCGAACACGGCGAGTTCGACAACCGCAGCGGGCTTTCCCAATGAACCGGCGCCTGATGTGCAAGGGGGTGGGGGTTCAGCCTGGTGTCGGAGGACATTCCATGAAAGCAGTGATCGCGATAACGGCGACCTTGATACTCGCCGGCTGTGCCAGTAACGGCGTAGTCGCTTCCCGGCCGTCCAGTTGCGCCAGGCCCAGTTCCGACCAGGAACTGGCCCTGAACCTGGCGGATGACATGGCCAATGATGGGCGTCTGTACGCCAGCCTGGCGAACCTCGAAGGTCTGCCGGAAGACCTCGTCCAGGTCCGCCTGCGCAAGGCCCGGGTACTGCGCCTGATGGGACGTAACGAAGCCGAACCGTTGTACAAGAGCCTGCTCGGAACCTGCCTGGCCGCCGATGGGGAGCATGGCCTCGGCCAGTTGGCCGCTGCCAGGAATGATAACGACAGCGCCACCGAACACCTTGAACGCGCAGCGAAAATGGCCCCGACCGAAGGAAAAATCCGCAATGACCTGGGCGTCGTCTACCTCAATCAACGCCGGATCCCTGAAGCGCGCTTCGAGTTCATGACGGCCATGGAACTCAGGCAAGCGGACTCCCTGGCCGCCCTCAACATGGTGACGCTGCTGATCTACCAGGACAGCTGGAAGCAAGCTGCCGAACTCGCGAGCATGGCCAGGCTGAGCCCCGCACAAGTGGCGGATGCCCAGGCCCGGGCAGAGAGGATCAGGGGTTCGGCCACCAAGACGGGAACGACACAGGCAGACCGCTCGAATGAGGTTGTCGATGCCTCATCCGGCGCGGCCAAGTAGAGCGTTACGAGGAGTCCACGAGATGAAAACGAAACAGCTGTTGATCGCCTGCATCGCATGCCTGTCCACCTCCGCCTGGGCAATCGAGCCGGGGCCCTCTTCGACCGCGCAACAAGGCACCGAAAGCTGGATGCAGTTGCAGATTCGCGGTGTGGTTGCATCCACCAATCTGCAAACCGTCTCCGCCGCCGAGCGTGAAATGGCCATGCAGCGCTGGCTCAATAGTTTCAACTATCCGATTCCGGAGTTCTTTGACCAGGATTCGGGAGGAGAAATCGGCAGCAGCAAATGAGTCGAGCAGTAAACCAAGAGGAATCGTCCGAAAACGTTGCTGCTTTCGGACGTTTTTTACGCCATCACACCTGTGGAAGCGGGTTTGCTCGCGATGGCGTTGGCACATTCAGCACTTGCGTGACAGACGCTCCGCTATCGCGAGCAGGCTCGCTCCCACAGGCCTTTGCATGACTGATCGCAATCAGTGCTTGCTGTCCTGGTCAGACATCGCCAGCAATTGCTTTTCCTGGTTCCAGTCGAAAGGTTCGTCGTTCTGTTCGGCTTCGAAACGACGTTCTTCGAGGGCCTGGTACAGGTCGATTTCCTCGTCGGGCATGTAGTGCAGGCAGTCACCACCGAAGTACCACAGTAGATCGCGGGGTACCAGGTGGGCGATCTGTGGATAACGGACGATCACCTGGCAGAGGAGGTCCTGGCCCAAATACTGGCTTTCGATCGGGTCGACGGGCAGTTGCGCGCGTAATTCGTCGAAGCGCTCCAGGAACAGCGCATGGCTTTCTTCGGGAACCTGTTCGGCCTCACCTACGGCGACCAGGATGCTGCGCAAGTGGTCAAGCAAGACAAGGTGATCGGCAACGACATTGGACACGAGATAAGTCCTCAAGAGCAAAACGGGCGCGGGAGTATAAAGCCCCTGCGCCGGTTTTTACATGGCCGTGGGTCAGCATGGAGTGAATGCAAGGATAGGTGACCTGTGGCGAGGGAGCTTGCTCCTGCTGGTCTGCGTAGCAGCTTCGTTGCTGTTCCGCAAAGCAGTCGGATCGCCCGGGCGGAGCAAGCTCCCTCGCCACGGATTGTTTGCATCATCAACGAACTTTGTTCTCGGCAAGCGTCAGCGCCTCTTTGTCGAAATCATCCACGTCGATCACCTTGCGCCGCGCCGCTTCGGCCGCGTGCAACGCCTGGGCCTCGCCGGCTTGCAACACTCCGGCTTCCAGGGCCGCGTCGATGAGGTGCTCACCGGGTGCCGGCTTGAGCTGACCGTGTTTGAGTGCAGCGTGCAGTTTTTTCTGCAACGGCTGGGCCGCCGTCAGCAGGTCAGCGGCATGTTGCAGGGCGCCGACCGGATCGTCGACCGAGAGCGGGCGATAGCAGCCCTGCAGCAACTCTTCGAGGGTCGGGTCGCCCTTGGCCCGCCCGATCACTGCTGCCACTTCTGCGTCCAGCCTGTCGCTTGGTCCTTTATGGCGACGGCCAAAGGGGAACACCACACAGCGCAGCAGGCCACCGAGCAGCCGGTTCGGGAAATTGGCCAGCAGTTCGTCCAGTGCACGCTCCGCCTGGCCAAGACTCTCCTCCATGGCCCAGGTGAACAGCGGCGTCATGTGGTCCGGCGAATCAAGGTCGTGATAGCGCTTGAGCGCCGCCGAGGCCAGGTAGAGGTTGCTCAACACATCGCCCAGGCGCGCCGATAGACGTTCGCGACGCTTGAGCTCACCGCCCAGCAACATCATGCTCAGGTCCGCAAGCAGGGCAAAGGCCGCTGCCTGTCGATTGAGCGCGCGGAAATACCCCTGGCTCAGGGTGTCGCCGGGAGCCCGGTCGAAATGCCCCAGGCCCAGGTTCAATACCAGGGTGCTGGCCGCGTTGCTGATGGCGAAGCCGATGTGCTTGAGCAACAAACCGTCGAACTCCACCAGTGCCTGGTCCTTGTCTTCGCGGCTTGCCAAGGCCATTTCCTTGAGCACGAACGGATGGCAGCGGATCGCCCCCTGGCCGAAGATCATCAGGTTGCGCGACAGGATGTTCGCGCCTTCCACGGTGATGAAGATCGGCGCGCCTTGCCAGCTGCGCCCCAGGTAGTTGTTCGGGCCCATGATGATGCCTTTGCCGCCATGCACATCCATGGCGTGGCCGATGCACTCGCGACCGCGTTCGGTCAGGTGGTACTTGAGGATCGCCGACAGCACCGAGGGCTTTTCTCCCAGGTCCACCGCGTTGGCGGTCAGCATGCGAGCGGCATCCATCATCCAGGCATTGCCAGCGATACGCGCCATGGCTTCCTGGATGCCTTCAAAGGCAGACAACGGCACGTTGAACTGTTCGCGCACCTGGGCGTATTGGCCGGTCACCAGGCTGGTGAACTTCGCCGCCCCGGTGCCCACGGCCGGCAGCGAAATAGAACGGCCCACCGACAGGCAGTTCATCAGCATCATCCAGCCCTTGCCGAGCATGGGTTGGCCGCCGATGAGGAAGTCCAGCGGGATGAACACGTCCTTGCCCCAGTTCGGCCCATTCATGAACGCCGCGCCGAGGGGCAGGTGACGCCGGCCTATATGGACGCCGGGAGTGTCGGTGGGAATCAGGGCGAGGCTGATGCCCAGGTCTTCTTCGTCCCCCAGCAGGTGGTCGGGGTCATAGGCCTTGAAGGCCAGGCCGAGGAGGGTGGCCACGGGGCCCAGGGTGATGTAGCGCTTCTCCCAGTTCAGACGCAGGCCCAGGGTTTCCTGGCCTTGCCACTCACCTTTGCAGATGATGCCGGTGTCGGGCATCGCGCCGGCGTCGGAACCGGCCAGGGGCCCGGTCAGGGCGAAGCACGGAATATCGTCGCCACGGGCCAGCCGCGGCAGGTAATGGTCACGCTGTTCCTCGGTGCCGTAGTGCAACAGCAGCTCCGCCGGGCCGAGGGAGTTGGGAACCATCACCGTGGAGGCCAGGTCGCCGCTGCGGGTGGCCAGTTTCATCGCCACCTGGGAGTGGGCATAGGCGGAGAAACCCTTGCCTCCGTATTCCTTTGGAATGATCAGTGCGAAGAAGCCGTGCTCCTTGATGTGCGCCCAGGCTTCGGGCGGCAGGTCCATGGCCTGGCCGATCTGCCAATCGCTGACCATGGCGCAGAGCGCTTCGGTGGGACCGTCGAGGAATGCCTGTTCCTCCTCGGTCAGTTGCACCTTGGGATAGGCCAGCAACTGGTCCCAATCCGGACGGCCGCTGAACAGCTCGCCATCCCACCACACCGTGCCGGCGTCGATGGCATCGCGCTCGGTCTCCGACATGGGCGGCAGGGTTTTCTGGAACCAGTCGAACATCGGCGCGCTGAAATATCTGCGGCGCAGGTCCGGCAGCAGCAAAGGTGCCGCGATGGCGGCGAGCACGACCCAGAGGATCAGCATCAGCGCGCCCGGCGCATGGCTGAATATGCCCATCGCCAGCAGGTACACCGCGACGATACCCAGCGCGGGCAGCGGGGCGACGCGCCGATGCGCCAGCCAGGCTATCCCGACGACCAGAACCAGTATCCACAACAACAGCATAGGTAGTCCTCCGTGAACCAGGGCAAAACCGACCCACAGAGCTTAGACGGCATCTGTAAAAGCGGCGGTCGGCGCGATGTGATTGATTTCGTGGGAAACCCCGGATGCATTGCGCCAGTCTGGTTGGCAACAATCGTGGGAAATGGTTCGTTGCTAAAGTGAGAAAGCGCCGTTGTTTGGCTGAAATGCCATTAACTGTGGACAGATACGGGACGCTAAATCATGCAAGTGAATGCAAGACCTGTGGCGAGGGGATTTAGCGAAACGTCGCACCGCCCCGTTGGGGCGCGCAGCGGCCCTATACAATGACGCCCCGCGAAGACAGATCTTGGGGTTGCTGCGCAACCCGGCGGGGATAAATCCCCTCGCCACAGGGATCAGTTCGGCTCTGGATCGTGGTGACGATTTGAGTCGCGACTGATCCGGCGTATGCTGCTGCGGCACTTATCCACTGAGGGAAACCGTGATGCTGAAGATCTGGGGCCGGAAGAATTCATCGAATGTCCGCAAGGCACTGTGGTGCGCCGAAGAGCTGGGGCTGGCCTTCGAGGCCATCGATGCGGGCGGCGCATTCGGGGTGGTGGACACGCCGGAATACCGGGCGAAGAACCCCAACGGTCGCGTACCGATGATCGAAGACGACGGTTTCGTGCTGTGGGAATCCAACGCCATCGTGCGCTATCTGCTGGCGCGCCATGCGCCCGGTTCAGCCTGGTACCCGACCGATCTCCAGGCGCGGGCCACGGCTGACAAATGGATGGACTGGACCACATCGTCCTTTGCCGGGCCGTTCCGCACCGTGTTCTGGGGTGTGCTGCGCACGCCGGCCGAGCAGCAGGACTGGCCCGCCATCCATGCCGCGATCAAGGAATGCGAAAGCTTGCTGGCAATGGCAGACCAGGCCCTGAGCGAACAGCCCTACCTCTCGGGCGAGGTCATCGGCATGGGCGACATTCCCTTGGGCAGTTTCATCTATGCCTGGTTCGAAATGCCCATCGAGCGGGTAGCGCAGCCTCATCTGGAGGCCTGGTACCGGCGGTTGCAGCAGCGTCCGGCTTACCGCAAGGCCGTCATGACCGCGTTGACTTAATACTTACTATCGACACGCGTGACTGTACTTGTGCGGCGACGCCAAGCACCATGGCCTTCGTGCGCCGTGGTTGTATTGCTCGCCGCGCGCCCTCATGTATTCCTTTCCTCCCTTCTTGGTGCGTAGATCCGATATGAGTTCCGCTCTGTCCATCCGGCAGCTAACCAAAACCTACGGCAACGGTTTCCAGGCCCTGAGTGGTATCGATCTGGACGTCGCCGAAGGTGATTTTTTCGCCTTGCTCGGCCCCAACGGTGCCGGCAAATCCACCACCATCGGAATTCTTTCCACTCTGGTGAACAAGACCAGCGGCACGGTGAATGTCTTCGGTCATGACCTGGACCGCGAGCCCGCGGCGCTCAAGCGCTGCATCGGCGTGGTGCCCCAGGAATTCAATTTCAACCAGTTCGAAAAGACCTTCGACATCGTTGTGACCCAGGCGGGTTACTACGGCATCCCGCCGAAGATCGCCAACGAGCGCGCCGAGCAGTACCTGACCCAGCTGGGGTTGTGGGACAAGCGTGACGTGCCGTCCCGTTCGTTGTCCGGCGGCATGAAGCGCCGGCTGATGATCGCCCGTGCGCTGGTGCATGAGCCGCGCCTGCTGATCCTCGACGAACCGACCGCAGGCGTGGACATCGAGTTGCGTCGTTCGATGTGGACCTTCCTGACCGAACTTAACCAGAAAGGCATCACCATCATCCTCACCACCCATTACCTGGAAGAGGCCGAACAGCTGTGCCGCAACATCGGCATCATCGACCACGGCACCATCGTCGAGAACACCAGCATGCGGCAATTGCTCAGCCAACTGCACGTGGAGACGTTCCTGCTGGATCTGAAGGGCGACCTGAAGGCCGCCCCTCAATTGATCGGCTATCCGGCCCGACTGGTGGATCAGCGCACCCTGGAAGTCCAGGTGGATAAAAGCGTCGGCATCACCGGGTTGTTCACTCAGCTGGCCCTGCAGAACATCGAAGTGCAGAGCCTGCGCAACAAAACCAATCGCCTCGAGGAGCTGTTCGTGTCCCTGGTGGAAAAAAACCTGGCAAAGGTGGCGGTATGAGTTCCGAACTACGACCCAACCTCATCGCCCTCAATACCATCGTTTACCGTGAAGTCCGGCGCTTCACGCGGATCTGGCCACAGACCCTGCTGCCGCCTGCCATCACCATGGTTTTGTATTTCGTGATTTTCGGCAACCTGATCGGCCGGCAGATCGGCGACATGGGCGGCTTCACGTACATGGACTACATCGTGCCGGGGCTGATCATGATGTCGGTGATCACCAACTCCTACGGCAACGTGGTGTCGAGTTTCTTCGGCAGCAAGTTCCAGCGCTCGATCGAAGAGTTGATGGTGTCGCCGGTTTCGCCCCACACGATCCTGATCGGCTACACCCTGGGTGGCGTGTTGCGCGGCCTGGCGGTGGGGCTGATCGTGACCTTGCTGTCGCTGTTCTTTACCCATCTGCAGGTGCATCACCTGGGGGTGACGGTACTGGTGGTGGTGCTCACGGCGACGATCTTTTCGCTGCTGGGGTTCATCAACGCCGTGTTCGCGCGCAACTTCGATGACATTTCCATCATCCCCACGTTCGTGCTTACGCCGCTGACTTACCTGGGCGGGGTGTTCTATTCCATTTCCCTGCTGCCGCCGTTCTGGCAGACCGTGTCCCTGGCCAACCCGGTGTTGCACATGGTCAACGCCTTCCGCTTCGGCATCCTCGGGGTTTCGGATATCCGCATCAGCGTTGCGATCACCTTCATGCTGGTGGCGACCGTAGTGCTCTATATCGGTTGTGCCCGGTTGCTGGTCAGTGGCCGCGGCATGCGTACCTGACCCCTGTGGGAGCGAGCCTGCTCGCGATGGCGTCGGATCTGACCCAGCGCAATCGCGAGCAGGCTCGCTCCCACATTTGATCTGTTTTAGTCGCGGATACGCCGCAAAAAAGGCCTCCAACAATGGAGGCCTTTTCGTATCTCACATCCGGCTTTTCTTGCGCCGGTTCCATTGCCGGGTCACCCACCAGCGCCAATAACTCATGGTGACGAAGTAGGCCAGGGCGCCAAGCACCACGCCGGTCACCACCGACCCCAGCAGGAACGGCTGCCACAAGGTGGACAGTTGTTCGGTGATCCACGCCCAGGTCAGTTCGTCCGGCAACGTCCGGGCAGGCACGTCCATCAGCCAGGCGCCGGTCTGGTAGGTGCAGAAGAATACCGCCGGCATGGTGATGGGGTTGGTCAGCCAGACCAGGCTAACCGCAATCGGAATGTTGCCCCGCACCGCAATGGCTAATGCCGCCGCCAGGAGCATCTGCAAGGGAATGGGGAGAAAAGCGGCAAACAGGCCGACCGCCATGGCCCGGGCCACGGAGTGACGATTGAGGTGCCAGAGGTTGGGGTCATGCAGGAGGGTGCCGAGAAAGCGTAAGGATTTGTGTTCCCGAATGCTCGCTGGGTCAGGCATGTAACGTTTGAATAGGCGCCGGGGCATAAGGCTTCTCGGTCGGTTCAAAGCAATGAAGCGGCAAGTATGTCCGGATTCTAAGTCCGGCAGATTCAGAGTTTGTGACAATTGATAACGCGCACGGTGCCGCAGACCGACTAAGCCTGGAGAAAGGGCTCTCAAGGACGGGTTATGCGCACAGGGTTGGTCGCGCTTGCACTGGGGCTGGTGGCCCCGGTTTTCTTTCCGGCATTGCCGCCGTTGTGGCTGGTCGCGGCGATGCCGATGCTGGCGCTGATGGTGTTGCCGTTTCGGACGTATCCGCTGGGTTTTTTCCTGTTGGGGTTGGCCTGGGCCTGCCTGTCGGCGCAATTCGCGCTGGACGAACGCCTGCCTGCCGCACTGGATGGCGAAACCCGTTGGGTCGAAGGGCGGGTCATCGGTTTGCCGCAGTACAGTGAAGGCGTGGTGCGCTTCGATCTGGTCGAGGCCCGATCGCGTCGTACCCGCCTGCCGATGTCAATGCGCCTGGCCTGGTTCGGCGGGCCACCGTTGAGCAGTGGCGAGCGGTGGCGGTTGGCGGTGAAGCTCAAGCGACCTGCCGGGCTTTTGAATCCACACAGTTTCGACCATCAAGCCTGGTTGTTGAGCCGGGGCATTGGCGCAACCGGTACGGTCAAGGATGGCCGTCGCTTGCAGCCGGCCCGGGGCGCTTGGCGCGATGGGGTGCGCCAGGCATTGGCGCAAGTCGATGCCCAAGGCCGCTCCGGTGCGCTGATGGCATTGGTCCTGGGCGATGGCGGCGGGTTGAGCCGTGAAGACTGGCAGGTGTTGCAGGACACCGGAACTGTCCATTTGCTGGTGATTTCCGGTCAGCACATCGGCCTGCTTGCCGGCCTGATGTACCTGCTGGTGGCCGGTGCGGCGCGTTATGGCGTGTGGCCGGGACGCCTGCCGTGGTTACCCTGGGCCTGCGGGCTGGCCTTCATCGCGGCCCTGGGCTACGGCTTGCTTGCCGGGTTCGAAGTGCCGGTGCGGCGGGCCTGCGCGATGATCGGCCTGGTGCTGTTGTGGCGCTTGCGCTTCAAGCATCCCGACCCCTGGCGGGCGTGGTTGCTGGCCTTCGATGGGGTGTTGTTGTTCGATCCCTTGGCCAGCCTGCGACCGGGGTTCTGGCTGTCATTCGCCGCGGTGGCGGTGCTGATGTTCACCTTCGGCGGGCGCCTGGGCCCCTGGCGCTGGTGGCAAACCTGGACCCGCGCCCAGTGGCTGGTGGCGGTCGGGCTATGCCCGTTGTTGTTGATATTGGGCCTGCCGGTGAGTCTCAGCGGGCCGCTGGTGAACCTGGTGGCGGTACCCTGGATCAGCCTGCTGGTATTGCCGTCGGCATTGCTCGGCACGGTGTTGCTGCCGGTGCCCCTCATCGGCGAAGCGCTGCTATGGATTGCCGGGGGCTTGCTCGATCTGCTGTTCAAGGGCCTCGCACTGGTGGCCGGGCGAGTACCGGCCTGGATCCCCGTTCCGATATCTTTTTGGGCTTGGTGCATCGCCGCGCTTGGCGCTGTCGTGCTGTTACTGCCCAAGGGAATACCGCTGCGTGTGCTGGGTTGGCCGATGTTGCTGCTGATGGTGTTTGCGCCACGGGAAGAAGTGCCGTCAGGACGAGCGGAGGTCTGGCATCTGGACGTGGGCCAGGGACTGGCAGTGCTGGTGCGCACCCGCCGTCACAGCCTGCTCTATGATGCAGGGCCTCGTTTTGGCGATTCCGATGTGGGCGAGCGTGTCGTGCTGCCGACCTTGCGCAAGTTGGGTGTGCGAAAGCTGGACCTGATGCTGCTCAGCCATGCCGATGCCGATCACGCCGGTGGTGCCCAGGCCGTGCGCAACGGGCTGGCAACGCTGCGGGTGATCAGCGGCGATCCGGCCGCGTTGCCCGTCGTCCTTGAAGCCGAGGCCTGCGACAGCGGCGAACAGTGGGAATGGGACGGCGTCCGCTTCGAAGCGTGGCAATGGTCATCGGCTCTTGAAAGCAATCAGAAATCCTGTGTCCTGCTGGTCGAAGCCAATGGCGAGCGGCTGCTGTTGACCGGCGACATCGACACCCATGCCGAACGCGCCTTGCTCGATGGCCCGCTGGCGGTGCCGACCCAATGGCTGGCCGCGCCCCATCATGGCAGTCGCAGTTCATCGTCGATGGCGTTGCTGTCGCGTCTCGAGCCGCATTCGGTATTGATCTCCCGAGGCCAGGGCAACGCGTTCGGCCATCCCCATCCCCAGGTGATAGCCCGCTATCGGCGGTTGGGCATGGCCATTTACGACAGTGCCGAACAAGGCGCCATTCGTCTGCAACTGGGGGCCTTCGAGCGGCCGGACTCCCAGGCCGGCCACCGGCGCTATTGGCGCGACCCGCCGCCTGCGGGGCCATGAGCCGGACATTGACCCAGGTCGCTTCCTGACGGAGTTATCGGCGGGGCGGGGCCTCCATGGCGAGTCTCTATGATAAAGTGGCGCACTTTTTCGAGGGGGCAGTCACTGTGTGGGAATTGGTCAAATCCGGCGGCTGGATGATGTTGCCGATCATTCTGAGTTCCATCGCGGCACTGGGTATCGTTGCCGAACGCCTGTGGACCCTGCGCGCCAGCCGCGTGACGCCGGAGCATCTGCTCGGGCAGGTCTGGGTCTGGATCAAGGACAAGCAACTGAACAAGGACAAGCTCAAGGAGCTGCGGGCCAGTTCGCCGTTGGGCGAGATCCTGGCGGCCGGCCTGGCGAACTCCAAGCATGGTCGCGAGATCATGAAAGAATGCATCGAAGAAGCCGCGGCCCGGGTCATCCATGAGTTGGAGCGCTACATCAATGCCCTCGGCACCATCGCCGCCATGGCCCCGTTGCTGGGCCTGCTGGGCACGGTGCTGGGCATGATCGACATTTTCAGCGCCTTTACCGGATCTGGCATGAGCACCAATGCCTCGGTGCTGGCCGGTGGTATCTCCAAAGCCCTGATCACCACCGCGGCCGGCCTGATGGTCGGTATCCCGTCCGTATTCTTCCACCGGTTCCTGCAGCGCCGCGTCGACGAGTTGGTGGTGGGCATGGAGCAGGAAGCCATCAAGTTGGTCGAGGTGGTGCAGGGCGATCGTGACGTGGACCTGGCCGGGAGCAAGAAGTGAAGTTCCGCCGCAAACCACGGGAAAACATCGAGATCAACCTCGCGTCGCTGATCGATGTGGTGTTCATCCTGCTGCTGTTTTTCGTTGTGACCACCACCTTCACCCGGGAAACCCAGCTCAAGGTGGAGTTGCCGCAAGCCGTCAGCGGTTCGCCGGCCGAGGACCAGCAGTTGAAGAGCCTGGAGATCACCATCAACGCGGAAGGGTCGATTTCGGTGAACAACCAGCTGTTGCCCAAGAGCGACCTGGCGACCCTGATCGAGGCGTTGCAGAAAGAGTCCGGCGGCGACACCAATCTGCCGTTGTCCATCAGTGCCGATGGCAAGACGCCCCATCAATCGGTCATCACTGCCATGGACGCCGCCGGCAAGCTCGGCTTCAGCCATCTGCGCATGACCACGGTCGAGGCGGCACCCGCACCCTGATGGCCATGTCCGATCGATTGCTCGCCGCGTGGTATGACGGTCACCCGGCCCTGGCGCTGTTGCGGCCACTGGAGTGGCTGTACCGGCGCGTGGTGGTCGGCAAGCGCGAGCGTTTCCTGGCGGGCGAGGGCGATATCTATCAGCCGCCTGTGCCGCTGGTGGTGGTGGGCAACATCACCGTGGGCGGTACCGGCAAGACGCCGATGATCCTGTGGATGATCCAGCACTGCCAGCGTTCTGGCCTGCGGGTTGGCGTGGTCAGCCGCGGCTATGGTGCCAAGCCGTCGCAGCTGCCGTGGCGAGTCGAGGCCGAGCAGGGGGCCGGGATCGCCGGCGACGAGCCGTTGCTGATCGTGCAGCGCACCGGCGTGCCGCTGATGATCGATCCGGAGCGCAGCCGTGCGGTCCAGGCGCTGCTGGCATCGGAACCGCTGGACCTGATCCTCTCCGATGATGGCATGCAGCATTACCGGCTGGCGCGCGACCTTGAGCTGGTGTTGATCGACAATGCCCGCGGCCTGGGCAACCGGCGTTGCCTGCCTGCCGGTCCGTTGCGCGAGCCGGTCGAGCGCCTGCAGTCGGTGGATGCGGTGCTGTACAACGGCGCCAGTGCCGACCGTGAAGACGGCTTCGCCTTCGAGCTGCGGCCCACCGCCCTGGTGAACCTGGCCAGTGGCGAACGACGCCCGCTCGACCATTTCCCGCCGGGCCAGGCCTTGCACGCCGTGGCCGGTATCGGCAATCCGCAACGTTTCTTCAAGACCCTCGAAACGCTACACTGGCGGCCTATACCGCACGGGTTTGCCGACCATGCCGAATACAGCGTCGAGGCCTTGGATTTCACACCGCCATTGCCGGTGGTCATGACGGAAAAGGACGCGGTCAAATGCCGTGCCTTCGCCGCGCCCGACTGGTGGTACCTGGCGGTGGACGCCGCGCCTTCACCGGCCTTCGAGGCCTGGTTCGATACGCAGTTGATGCGCCTGTTGCCGGATCGGCTATTACCTTAAGAACCTTATCCAGGGGAAATTCCATGGACACCAAACTGCTCGACATCCTGGCCTGCCCGGTTTGCAAAGGCCCGCTCAAGCTCAGCGCCGACAAGACCGAGCTGATCAGCAAGGGCGCCGGCCTGGCGTATCCGATTCGTGACGGCATCCCGGTGATGCTCGAAAGCGAAGCCCGCGCCCTGACCACCGATGAGCGCCTGGATAAATGAGCGTCGCCTTCACCGTTGTGATCCCGTCGCGCTTCGCTTCGACGCGCTTGCCCGGCAAACCGTTGTTGTCGATCGCCGGCAAGCCGATGATCCAGCACGTGTGGGAACAGGCCTGCAAGAGCAGCGCCCAGCGTGTGGTGGTGGCGACGGACGACCTGCGCATCGTCGAGGCCTGCGAGGGCTTCGGCGCCGAAGTGGTCATGACCCGCGAAGACCACAATTCCGGCACTGATCGCCTGGCGGAAGTCGCCGCGAAACTGGGCCTGGAGCCGGACGCCATCGTGGTCAACGTGCAGGGCGACGAACCGCTGATCCCGCCCAGCGTGATCGACCAGGTCGCGGCCAACCTGGCGGCCCATCCCGAAGCGCGCATGGCTACGCTGGCCGAGCCGATCAAGGATGTGCAGACCCTGTTCAACCCGAACGTGGTCAAGGTGATCAGCGATCTGAACGGCCTGGCGCTGACCTTCAGTCGCGCTACGTTGCCCTGGGCTCGGGATGCGTTTGCTCAAACCCGTGACGTCATGCCCGAAGGCGTGCCGTACCGTCGTCACATCGGCATCTATGCCTACCGCGCCGGTTTTCTCCAGGACTTCGTCGCCTGGGGCCCGTGCTGGCTGGAAAACACCGAGGCCCTGGAGCAGCTGCGCGCGCTCTGGCACGGAGTGCGGATCCATGTGGCCGATGCATTGATCGCACCGCCAACCGGCGTCGACACGGTCGAAGACCTTGAGCGCGTCCGTCGCCTGCTGGAGGCCTGATGCGGGTTCTGTTCGTCTGCCTCGGCAACATCTGCCGCTCGCCCACCGCCGAAGGCATCCTGCGCCACAAGCTGCGCGAGGCCGGGCTGCTCGGGCAGGTGGAGGTGGCCTCCGCCGGTACCGGTGACTGGCACGTGGGCAAGCCGCCGGACCAGCGCAGCCAGGCCGCGGCCCTGCGGCGCGGCTATGATTTGTCGGCCCAGCGTGCCCGGCAAGTCAGCCGCGCCGATTTCGCCGCCTATGACCTGATCCTGGCGATGGACAGCAGCAACCTGCGCAATCTCAAGGCTCTGCAGCCAGCCAACGGCCGGGCTGAACTGGACCTGTTCCTGCGCCGCTACGAGGCCGGCGTCGATGACGTGCCGGACCCGTACTACGACGGCGAGCAGGGATTCGAGCAGGTCCTGGACCTGATCGAGCGCGCCACGGATCGCCTGGTGATCGAATTGAAGGGACGGCTATGAGCTTGCAGGTACAGGCCGGCGTCAGCCTCAAGCCTTTCAACAGTTTCGGCGTGGACGTCAAGGCCCGGTTGTTCGCCGAGGCCCACGAGGATGCACAGGTGCGCGAGGCGCTGGCCTATGCCGCCGGGCACGGGGTGCCGCTGCTGGTGATCGGTGGTGGCAGCAACCTGCTGCTCACCGGGGATATCGATGCCCTGGTATTGCGCATGGCCAGCCGTGGCATCCGCTTGCTGAGCGATGAGGGGGAGCGGGTGGTGATCGAGGCCGAGGCTGGAGAGCCCTGGCATCCTTTCGTCCAGCACACGTTGGCGCAAGGCTGGGCGGGGTTGGAGAACCTCAGCCTGATCCCCGGTACGGTGGGCGCAGCGCCGATGCAGAACATCGGCGCCTATGGCGTGGAGATCAAGGACGTCTTTGCCGGGCTCACCGCCCTGGATCGTCACACCGGCGAGTTGCGGGATTTCACTCTCGAAGAATGCCGTTTTGCCTACCGTGACAGCCTGTTCAAGCAGCAGTCGGGTCGTTGGTTGATTCTGCGGGTGCGCTTCGCCCTCAGCCGCGCTGCCCACCTGCATCTGGAATATGGCCCGGTCCGTCAACGGTTAAGCGAGCAGGGCATCGATCAGGCCACGCCACTCGATGTCAGTCGGGCCATTTGCAGCATCCGCAGCGAAAAACTGCCGGACCCGGCCGTGCTGGGCAATGCCGGCAGTTTCTTCAAGAATCCGCTGGTGCCGGCCGCGCATGTCGCGCAACTCAAGCTGCAATACCCCGACCTGGTGGCTTATCCACAACCCGAGGACCAGATGAAAATAGCCGCGGGCTGGTTGATCGAGCGTGCCGGCTGGAAGGGCTTTCGTGAGGGCGACGCCGGGGTGCATAAGCTGCAGGCGCTGGTGCTGGTCAACTATGGCGAGGCCACTGGCCTGCAACTGCTGGACCTGGCCCAGCGCATTCAGAAAGATGTTGCCGAACGTTTCCAGGTCGACCTGGAAATGGAGCCCAACCGCTACTGAGTCAAGGTTCGCCATGAACCAGGAACGCCCTGCGCGACCTCGCACAAGCATCATTTGTGCAGGATTGTGCAGGGCGTTTTGCTTGAACCTGGGTTAATTTAATCTGCTGACGATGCGACCATCGCATCGCGCAAGGCCCGATGCAGACGCCTGCGTCTACATAAGAGAGCCCCATCAGCCTGAGCCAGTCTGCGACACCGAACCGTTCTCCAAGCGGCAGATTGCTCGACCCCATAACTCGATAACTATGCGGGCGTGCCCATGATTACCCTGAAACTCAATGGACAAGACCATCAACTGGATGTGACCGAGGACATGCCCCTGCTGTGGGCTATCCGCGATGTCGCTGGGTACAACGGCACCAAATTCGGCTGCGGCATGGGCCTGTGCGGCGCGTGCACCATCCATATCGACGGCGCCCCGGCGCGCAGTTGCATCACGCCGATCGGCTCGGTGCAGGGGCAGAACGTCAGTACCATCGACGGGCTGCATGCCGACCCGGTTGGCCAGGTCGTACAACAGGCCTGGCTCGATACCGCCGTGGCCCAGTGTGGTTACTGCCAGGGCGGGCAGATCATGTCCGCCACTGCATTGCTCAAGAGCAATCCCAACCCGAGCGATGAGCAGATCGAGGAAGCCATGGTCGGCAATATCTGCCGCTGTGGCACGTATAACCGGATCAAGGCTGCGATCCGCCAGGCGTCCACCCACTTGAAGGAGGCCAAGGCATGAGCCGGCTGCCCAATGATTTCGTGCTGAGCAATCTCAGTCGACGTGGCTTCCTCAAGGGCGCGAGCGCCACCGGTGTACTGGTGTTGGCTGCCAGTTGGGGTCTGCCGGAGGCCTTTGCCGAGGAAAAGAAATTCGGTGCCGAGGGCATGCCCCATGGCGCGATCGACGACCCGAAGGTGTACGTGAGCATCGCCGCCGACGGCAGCGTGACGGTGATCTGCAACCGTTCGGAAATGGGCCAGGGTGTGCGCACCAGCCTCAGCATGGTCGTAGCCGATGAATTGGACGCCGACTGGGCATTGGTGAAGGTAAAACAGGCGCCTGCCGATGAGGCGCGTTTCGGCAACCAGGACACCGACGGTTCGCGCAGCATGCGCCACTGGTACGAACCGATGCGCCGTTGCGGCGCCGCAGCGCGGACCATGCTGGAGCAGGCCGCCGCGGCCCAATGGAACGTCCCAGTGGGTGAATGCCATGCCCAGTTGCACAACGTGGTACACCAGCCTTCCGGTCGGAAACTGGGTTACGGTGCATTGGCCGCCGCTGCCAGCGCCTTGCCGGTGCCGGGCCGTGACAGCTTGCGCCTCAAGCAGCCGGCCGAGTTTCGCTACATCGGCAAGGAAGCGAGCCGGGCCATCGACGGTGCCGACGTCGTCAACGGTCGTGCCGTGTTCGGTGCCGATGTGCACTTCGACGGCATGCTTTACGCCGTCGTGGCGCGTCCGCCGGTCTATGGTGGCAAGGTCAGGAGCGTGGACGATAGCGCGGCGTTGAAAGTACCGGGCGTGGTCAAGGTGGTGCAGATCGAAGGGCGTCCGCTGCCTTCGGAGTTCCAGCCCCTGGGCGGTGTAGCCGTGGTAGCCAAGAACACCTGGGCCGCGATCAAGGGACGCGATGCCTTGAAGATCGAGTGGGATGACGGCCCGAACGCCGGTTATGACTCGGTCGCCTATCGCAAGGAACTCGAAGCCGCGGCCCTCAAGCCCGGAAAAGTCCTGCGCAGCACCGGCGACCTCGACGATGCCCTGGCGAAGGCCGATTCGACCCTGGAAGCCTCGTATTACCTGCCGCACCTGTCCCAGTCGCCGATGGAACCGATGGTGGCCATTGCCCGGTTCAAGGATGGCCAGTGCGAAGCCTGGGCACCGAGCCAGGCGCCACAGGTGACCCGCGAGCGCGTCGCCGAACGGTTGGGCATCCCTTTCGACAAGGTCACGATCAATATCACCCTGCTGGGTGGCGGCTTTGGCCGCAAATCCAAGCCCGACTTCGTCGTCGAGGCGGCGGTGCTGGCCAAGGAATTTCCGGGCCAGGCGATCCGCGTGCAATGGACCCGTGAAGATGACATTCATCACTCGTATTTCCACACCGTTTCGGCCGAGTACCTCAAGGCCGGCTTGAACCGGGACGGGATGCCGTCCGGCTGGCTGCATCGCACCGTGGCCCCGAGCATCACCGCGTTGTTTGCGCCGAATATGGTTCATGAAGCGCCGTTCGAAGTGGGCATGGGCGTGACCAACATGGCCTACGCCATTCCCAACCTGCGCCTGGAGAACCCCGAAGCGGTAGCCCACACTCGGGTGGGCTGGTACCGCTCGGTGTCGAACATTCCCCACGGTTTTGCCATCCAGAGCTTTATCGACGAACTGGCCCACAAGGCCGGGCAGGATCCGCTGCAGTACCACCTCAAGCTGCTCGGCCCGGATCGCAAGATCGATCCGCGTACCTTGAATGAAGAGTGGAACTACGGTGAATCTCCCGAGCGCTATCCCATCGATACGGCGCGAATCCGTACCGTGCTGGAAACCGCTGCCAAGGCGGCCGGTTGGGGGCAGAAGTTGCCGAAGGGCCGTGGCCTCGGGCTAGCGGTGCATTACAGCTTCGTCACCTACGTGGCGGCTGCCATCGAGGTGGAGGTCAAGGAGGACGGCACGGTGATCGTGCACAAGGCGAACATTGCCGTCGACTGCGGTCCGCAGATCAACCCCGAACGCATCCGCTCCCAGTTCGAAGGCGCCTGCGTCATGGGCCTGGGCAATGCGATGGTGGGAGAGATCAGCTTCAAGGATGGCAAGGTCCAGCAGGACAACTTCCACATGTACGAAGTGGCACGCATGTCCCTGGCACCCAAGGAAGTGGCGGTGCACCTGGTCACGCCACCGGGTGAGGTGCCGTTGGGCGGCGTCGGCGAGCCGGGGGTACCACCGATTGCGCCGGCGCTGTGCAATGCGATTTTCGCCGCCACCGGCCAGCGTATCCGCAGCCTGCCGGTACGCTACCAGCTGCAGGGCTGGCAGCAGGCCAAGGCCTGATGGACAGCGTCGACCTGAACGTCCTGCGTAGCGTGCTGCAATGGCGCCGCGCCGGGCAGCGCGTGGTGCTGTTCACGGTGGTCCAGACGTGGGGTACCGCGCCGAGACCTCCGGGGGCGATGCTCGCCCTGCGCGAAGACGGCGTGGTGATCGGTTCGGTGTCGGGCGGTTGCGTCGAGGATGACCTGATCGCCCGGCTGCATGATGGCCGGATTCCGGCGGATGGTCCGCCGGTGCAGATGATCACTTACGGCGTCACCCGCGAGGAAGCAGCGCGCTTCGGCTTGCCCTGTGGCGGTACCCTGCGCCTGACGGAAGAGCGGGTCGGTGACCCACAGTGGGTGGCCGACCTGCTGGAGCGCTGCGAAGCCCATCAGATTGTCGCCCGTGAGTTGAGCATCGCCACCGGCCATGTGGCGTTGACACCTGCCAGCAAGAGCGACGTGCTGGTTTTCGACGGCCAGACCCTGCGCGCCATCTACGGGCCGCGTTGGCGGCTGCTGCTGATCGGTGCCGGGCAGTTGTCGCGCTATGTCGCGGAAATGGCTCGGTTGCTGGACTTCGAAGTGCTGATCTGCGATCCGCGCAAGGAGTTCGTCTACGGTTGGGAAGAACAGCACGGCCGTTTCGTCTCGGGGATGCCCGATGAGGCGGTGCTGAATATCCAGACCGACGAGCGCACGGCAATCGTTGCCTTGACCCATGATCCGCGTCTGGACGACATGGCCTTGCTGACTGCCCTGGATTCCCCGGCGTTTTATGTCGGGGCCCTGGGGTCGCGGGTCAACAGCCAGAAGCGCCGGGACAATCTGCTTCAGCTAGGCTTGTCTGCACAGGCTATCGAGCGGCTGCATGGTCCGATCGGCCTGCACATCGGCAGCCACACCCCGGCGGAAATCGCCTTGTCGCTGCTGGCCGAAATCGTGGCCATCAAGAATGGCGTCGAGCTGCGGCAGAAAAAGCCGTTGTAAGCCGCTAGTGGCCTGTACGGTTAATTTGAGTAAACGAATTAGCCACACAGGCCACTAGAGGCAAGGAGGACGTATGAGCGGATCGATTGGCGTGATCATTGTCGCGGCCGGACAGGGCAACCGTTTTCGTCAGGTGGCCGGTACCGACAAGGACAAGTTATTGGCTGACTGCACAGGGCGCGACGGCGCGGTCCGTTCGGTGATCGAGCAGGTGCTGGTCAATTTGCCGGCCTCCCTGGAAAAATGCGTGCTGGTGACCCGCGAGGGGCGTCCACAAGCCATTCGCATGGCCCAGGCTTATGGATGCGACGTCGTCGAGCTGGACTCCCCCGGTCTGGGCGACAGCATCGCGGCGGGCGTTCAGGCATGCCCGGACCTCGATGGTTGGTTGATTGTGCTGGCGGACATGCCATTCATCCTGCCATCGAGCATTGAGCGGGTGGCGGAGGGTATTCGCGAGGATGGCATCTGCGTGCCGGTGCTTGCGGGTGAGTATGGGCATCCTGTGGGGTTTGGTCGCGGGTTCGGGCCGAGATTGATGGCGCTCAGCGGCGATCATGGCGCCAAGGTGCTTTTTGCCGGAGCACGAGTGGTCGAGATCGCCGTGGACGATCCCGGGGTGGTTTGGGATGTGGATGTGCCTGAGGCTTTGAGTTTCCAGCAACAACATTGATAGCGACTGGACCACCGCCATCGCGAGCAGGCTCGCTCCCACAGTGTTCCAAGGTGAATGGAAGATTGTGATCGACGCAGATCCCTTGTGGGAGCGAGCCTGCTCGCGATGGCGATCTGACATTCGATCTGAAATAAAAAGCCCCGCCTGGCATTCACCAGGCGGGGCTTTTTATTGAGCGATGGAATCAGGCGTGAGGTTTAGGCTCGTGCTCTTTTTCCATTGGGGCGCGATGCGGGGTGACTTCTTCAGCTTCAGCGGAAGGCTGGGCTTCGTCGGTCACCGGCGTCGATTCGACCGGGGCAGCTTCGGCTGCGGCTTCAGTCACTGGGGCAGAGGCTGCCTCGACCACTTCCACTGCCGGGGCCGGCGCGGCAGCGGATGCCTGGGCGGCAGCCTCTTCGGCTTCCTTCTGCAGACGCTCGGCTTCACGCTTGCGACGACGCACTTCGCGCGGATCGTTTGGAGCGCGGCCGTTCGCGGTCAAGGCGCTGGCGGGTGCAGGCTCCTCGACGGGGGCCGGTGCTTCGGCAACCACAGGGGCCTCGACCACTGGCGCTGGCTCGGCTGCCTTGACAGGCTCTGGCGTCGGCTCGACCACCGGTGCCGGTGCCGGTGCGGCAGGCTCCGGGTTCCAGTTGAAGGCTGTCTGCTCTTCACGCACAGGTGCCGCTGCTTTTTCCTCGGTACCCGTTTCAGCAGCCGTTTCAACGGCAGGTTCTGCGGCCACCGTCTGTTCGACGACCGGTGCAGGCTCGACGGCAGCTTCGGCTTCAGGCTGGGCTTCGCGTGCCGGTGCAACTTCCACTTCTGGCGAAGCAGTCACTTCTACTGGGGTAATGGCTTCGACCACTGGCTTTTCAACCGGCGCATCTTCCACCGCAGCGGTAGCGCGTTCGGCCTGTTCATTGGCCTGGGCTTCGGCTGGAGCGCTGATGGTGCTGCTGGCAACGGCCGCAGTCACGGCCAGGCCGGCGGCCAGGTCTGCTGCGCTTGGCGCTTCGGTGGATTCGGACTCTTCCGAGCCTTCGATCACATTACCGTTGGCATCACGCTGGCGCTCACGACGGTTGCTACGACGACGCTGGCCACGGGAGCGGCGGCGTGGACGATCGCCTTCGGCGTTGTCCTGGCCGTCTTCCTGCAGTTGCTCCTCGGCATTCAGCACTTCTTCTTCGCTGGCAGCGGCGGCAGCCTGCTCGGCGCGTGGTTGACGTTCTTCACGCGGAGGGCGCGGGGCGCGCTCTTCGCGAGGCTGGCGGGCCGGACGCTCTTCAGCGGTGGCGGCAGCGGCCGGCGCGGCATCCAGGGGCTCGCGCAGTTCGCGAACACGCTCTTCACGCTCGCCACGAGGCTTGCGATCTTCACGCGGGGCGCGCGGTTGACGCTCTTCACGCGGCGGACGTGGTGCACGCTCTTCACGGGCTACGGTCGACACTTCCTCGCGGGCTTCGCGAGGCTGGCGCTCTTCACGAGGCTCACGTGGTGCGCGTTCTTCACGCGGTGCACGTTCTTCGCGTGGCTTGCGCTCTTCGTCACGACGACCGTTGCGGTTGCGGGTCTGCTGGCGACCGTTGCGGCGTTCTTCGTTGCGGGCAGGACGCTCGGTGGCGGCCGGCTTGGCGACCACGGCCGGTGCGGCAGGCTCTTCCTTGGTCGCGAACAGGCTGACCAGCGACTTCACCAGGCCCTTGAACAGGCTTGGCTCAGGCGCGGCGACCGGAGCGGGTGCCGGTGCGACGACTTCGGTCGGAACCGGAGCATTGGCGCGGGCCGGGGCGGTCTTCACGGCGGCTTCCTGGCGAACCAGGGTGCGGGTGGCGGCAGCCGGCTGGACTTCTTCCACTTCGGCAGCGGCAGCGGCGATCTCGTAGCTGGACTGGTTGTTGTGGGCTTCCGGGCTGTCGTCGCGCAGGCGCTGGACTTCGAAGTGCGGCGTCTCGAGGTGATCGTTCGGCAGGATCACGATGCGGGCGCGGGTGCGCAGTTCGATCTTGGTGATCGAGTTGCGTTTTTCGTTGAGCAGGAACGCCGCCACCGGGATCGGCACCTGGGCGCGGACCTCGGCGGTGCGGTCTTTCAGGGCTTCTTCTTCGATCAGGCGCAGGATCGCCAGGGACAGCGACTCGACGTCACGGATGATGCCGGTGCCGTTGCAGCGTGGGCAGACGATGCCGCTGCTTTCGCCCAGGGATGGACGCAGGCGCTGACGGGACATTTCCAGCAGGCCGAAGCGCGAGATGCGACCGACCTGTACGCGGGCACGATCGGCTTCCAGGCACTCACGGACCTTTTCTTCCACGGCGCGCTGGTTCTTGGCCGGCGTCATGTCGATGAAGTCGATGACGATCAGGCCACCGATGTCGCGCAGGCGCAACTGACGGGCGATTTCCTCGGCCGCTTCAAGGTTGGTCTGCAGGGCGGTTTCTTCGATGTCGCTGCCTTTGGTGGCGCGCGCCGAGTTGATGTCGATGGACACCAGGGCTTCGGTCGGATCGATGACGATGGAGCCGCCGGACGGCAGTTCGACGACGCGCTGGAAGGCGGTCTCGATCTGGCTTTCGATCTGGAAACGGTTGAACAGCGGGACGCTGTCTTCGTAGAGCTTGATCTTGCTGGCGTACTGCGGCATCACCTGGCGGATGAAGGTCAGGGCTTCGTCCTGGGCTTCGACGCTGTCGATCAGCACTTCGCCGATGTCCTGGCGCAGGTAATCGCGGATGGCGCGGATGATGACGTTGCTTTCCTGGTAGATCAGGAACGGCGCGGAGCGATCCAGCGAGGCTTCCTTGATGGCGGTCCACAGTTGCAGCAGGTAGTCGAGGTCCCACTGCATTTCTTCGCTGCTGCGGCCAAGGCCGGCAGTGCGCACGATCAGGCCCATGTCGGCCGGGGCAACCAGGCCGTTGAGGGCTTCACGCAGTTCGTTGCGCTCTTCGCCTTCGATGCGGCGGGAGATGCCGCCGGCACGCGGGTTGTTCGGCATCAGGACCAGGTAACGGCCGGCCAGGCTGATGAAGGTGGTCAGGGCGGCGCCCTTGTTGCCACGTTCTTCCTTTTCGACCTGGACGATGACTTCCTGGCCTTCGCTCAGGACGTCCTTGATGTTGACGCGGCCTTCAGGGGCTTTCTTGAAGTATTCGCGGGAGATTTCTTTGAGGGGCAGGAAGCCGTGGCGCTCGGAGCCGAAATCGACAAAGGCAGCCTCAAGGCTTGGTTCGATGCGAGTAATCCGGCCTTTATAGATGTTGGCCTTCTTCTGCTCGCGTGCACCGGATTCGATATCCAGGTCGTAGAGGCGCTGGCCGTCTACCAGTGCAACACGCAACTCTTCGGGTTGAGTTGCGTTAATCAGCATTCTTTTCATGTAGTACCGTCGGTTTCCGGGCTGCCGGAAACGGCGTTCGGCACACACGACTTCTCACGGTCGGTGTCAGGTGCGTCATGGAAGTGGCTGACCACTCCAGTGTCCAGCGAGTTCGGCCCAATGATGGCGAAGTCGCGACGGACGCGTCCTGCTTGCTGGTACTCAAGCACTCAGTCAGGAGGAGGAATCAACCGGCGTCTGTGGACGAGATGAAGCGTCTGAAACAAGCCTAGTGCTACACAGTCCGACGGTTGTACATCTCCACCCTACACGTATCCCTGATAATTCGGGTGCTGCCGCGCGCAGAATCCGCAGCGGGTTGGCATTTACCGTGAGCTCCGGAAAGGGGAGGTCACGCATCATGGCTAAATTAGGCGTTGTTTCCGAAGCTTTCGCCCGGGGTCGTTCGCAACTGACTGCACTTTGTGAACTGGCCGTGAATGTGGCACGCAAGGCGAGTGAAAACTCTGCTTTGCGGCGTATTTCAGGCCTCATGTCACCTGCGCTCGTTACACCTGCTAACTCACCGAATCGTGGCAAAAGCCCCGTAGGACGGCCTCTCGTCCTCGTGAATTGCGTTGGTCAGGGCCGGTTTTTGACCGCTGGTCCGCTGTCCAGCCACTTTTGGCGGCGTTCGCGACTATAGCAGCAATGATTAAGTGCTTCAATTCCATAAAAAATTGTTATGATCGCCGGCATGACGACTACTGCCCCTTCGACCCCGAGCGTTCAACTGCTCGAGGTCTCGCCGGAATATGCCGGCCAAAGAATCGATAACTTCCTTCTCGCCCGGCTCAAGGGCGTGCCCAAGACCTTGATTTATCGCATTTTGCGCAAGGGCGAGGTGCGGGTGAACAAAGGCCGGATCAAGCCGGAGTACAAGCTCCAGGTGGGCGATATCGTGCGCGTGCCGCCGGTTCGCGTGCCCGAGCGCGATGAGCCGGTGCCGGTTGCCCAGGGACTGCTGCAACGCCTGGAAGACTCGATCATCTACGAAGACAAAGCGCTGATTGTGATCAACAAGCCCGCAGGCATTGCGGTTCATGGCGGCAGCGGCCTGGATTTCGGCGTAATCGAAGCCTTTCGTCAGTTGCGCCCGGACGCCAAGGAGCTGGAGTTGGTCCACCGCCTGGACCGCGACACCTCCGGCCTGCTGATGATCGCCAAGAAACGCAGCATGTTGCGCCATCTGCACGAGCAATTGCGCGGTGACGGCATCGACAAGCGCTACATGGCGCTGGTGCGGGGGCATTGGGCGACGTCCATCAAGCAGGTCCGTGCGCCGTTGCTCAAGAGCAACCTGCGTTCCGGCGAGCGCATGGTCGAAGTCAACGACGAAGGCAAGGACGCGCTCACCGTGTTCAAGGTGCTGCGGCGCTTCGGCGACTTCGCCACCATGGTCGAGGCCAAGCCGGTGACCGGTCGTACCCACCAGATTCGTGTCCATACATTACATGCCGGTCATTGCATCGCCGGTGACCCCAAATACGGGGACGACGATTTCACTCGGGAGATCCGGGATCTGGGCGGAAAACGCCTCTTTCTGCATGCCTATATGCTCACGGTTCCACTGCCCGATGGGGGTGAACTGAAGTTGCAGGCACCCGTGGACGCCATGTGGGCCAAGACTGTGGAGCGATTGAGTGCACCCTGACTACAAACTTCTGATCTTCGATTGGGACGGCACTCTGGCCAATTCCATCGGTCGGATCGTGGAGTCGATGCATGTCGCGTCCGATCGTACGGGTTTTGCCAGGCGCGATGACTTCGCGGTAAAAGGCATCATCGGTCTCGGATTGCCGGAAGCGATTCGCAGCCTGTATCCGGAGATCGATGACGAGGCGCTGGTGGTTTTTCGCCAGCATTATGCCGACCACTACATTGCCCTTGAGGCTGAGCCGTCGCCGTTGTTCGAGGGCGTGGCAGATACGCTCGGGGCGTTGCGGGCGGAGGGGTATCACCTGGCTGTTGCTACCGGGAAGGCCCGTCGCGGACTGGATCGGGTGCTGAAGGCTCATGGTTGGGATGATTATTTCGATATCACCCGCGCCGCCGATGAGACCGCCAGCAAGCCGCACCCGCTGATGCTCGAGCAGATCCTGGCGCATTGCGAGGTGCGCCCGGAGCAGGCGCTGATGGTGGGGGACTCGTCGTTCGATCTGCAAATGGCCCGCAATGCCGGCATGGGCTCGGTGGCTGTCAGCTACGGCGCGCAGACAATCGAGGCCCTGAAGGCATTCGAGCCGCGACTGGCGATCGACCATTTTCCTGAATTGCACGCCTGGCTGAGCCGGCACACCGATTAATTTTGTTGAAGGATGCAAGTATGACCGATGAATGGAAGGCACCGGCCAAGGCAAGCGCTGACAACGGTGACGACAAGAGCTGGAAGTTGCTGGAAAAGACCCTGCTGGCGGGGGTGGAGGAACAGCGTCGTGCGCGCCGCTGGGGAATCTTCTTCAAATGCCTGGTCTTTATTTATCTTTTCGTCGGGCTGGGGGTCATCATCCAGGCGATCGATATGAAGAAGAATCCCGGTACTGGTTCGGCGTACACGGCGGTGATCGATATCGAGGGCATGATTGCGGACAAGGAGGCGGCGAGCGCGGACAATATCATCGGTAGCTTGCGGGCCGCGTTCGAGGATTCGAAAGTCAAAGGGGTGGTGCTGCGCATCAACAGTCCGGGCGGCAGCCCGGTGCAGGCGGGCTACGTCTATGACGAGATCGTTCGCCTGCGTGCGGCGCATCCGGATATCAAAGTCTATGCGGTGATCGCCGACCTTGGTGCCTCCGGTGCTTATTACATCGCCAGTGCGGCGGATCAGGTCTATGCCGACAAGGCCAGCCTGGTAGGGTCCATTGGCGTGACGGCGGCCGGTTACGGCTTCGTCGAGACCCTGGACAAGCTCGGTATCGAGCGTCGGGTCTACACCGCCGGTGAGCATAAGTCGTTCCTCGATCCTTTCCAGCCGCAGAAGCCGGAAGAAATCGCTTTCTGGCAAGGTGTGCTCGATACGACCCACAAGCAGTTCATCGCCAGCGTCAAGAAAGGGCGGGGTGACCGGCTCAAGGACAAGGATCATCCGGAGCTGTTCTCCGGTCTGGTCTGGTCCGGAGAGCAGGCCTTGTCCCTGGGCTTGATCGATGGCTTGGGCAGTGCCAGTTCGGTGGCGCGGGATGTGATCGGCGAGAAGGAGCTGGTGGACTTCACCGTCGAAGAGTCGCCGCTCGACCGGTTCTCGAAGAAGCTGGGGGCGAGCATCGCCGAGCGCCTGGCGATGTGGATGGGGTTCCAGGGCCCGGCATTGCGCTAACCCGCTCAGGGTACTTGCACGCGCTCCGCCAGCAACATATCCACAAGGCGGATCAAGGGCAGGCCGATCAGGCTGGTGGCGTCGGGACCTTCGGTGCTCTGGAACAGGCTCACCCCCAGACCCTCGGCCTTGAAGCTGCCAGCGCAGTCATAAGGCTGTTCGATCCGCAGGTAGCGCTCGACCCGTTCCGGGTCGAGCGTGCGCATGTTGACCGTAAAAGGCACGCAATCGACCTGGCAGGCGCCGGTCTGGCTGTTGAGCAGTGCCAGGCCAGTGAGGAACGTGACCTGGGCCCCGCTGGCGGCCAGCAGTTGTTCGCGGGCATTTTCGAAGGTGTGGGGTTTGCCGAGGATGCGCTCGCCGAGCACGGCGACCTGGTCCGAGCCGATGATCAGGTGTGACGGGTGGCTCCCGGCCAATGCCAGGGCTTTTTCCCGGGCCAGGCGTTTTACCAGCTCCTGGGCGGGCTCGCCGGGGCGGTGGCTTTCGTCGATATCCGGCGAGCTGCAGACGAATGGTAGCCCCAGGCGGGTGAGCAATTCCCGGCGGTAGACCGAGCTGGAGGCAAGTAATAAAGGCAGCATGGGCATCTCCAAAAGTCGGAGCTAAATTCTAGCGTCCTGTCTCGGAAATAAGCTGTTCATTTTTGGCGGCGTCTTGGGCGCCCGGCCGGCGTTGCCACTCCTCGCCATAGCCCTGCTATGACTCGTCGCGGCGCCTTGGCCGAACACCCAAGCCACTCGCCAAAAGAGAACGTATTTCCGAGACAGGACGCTAGCGAGGCGCGCAAGCGACGGACAGGGCTGAATTTCCTTTGACATGGGCGGGTGCATCCCTATAATGCTGCGCCTATGTTGAATGACCCGATTCCACCTCACGTTGACCCGCGCAAATTGGCTGATCGTGGCACCACCCTTCAAGGTGAGCTGCTGCTGGCCGATTTGAAGAGACTCTGCGACCCGCTTTCCGATGATGTCGGTACGGTCCAGGCCAAATTCGTTTTTGAACGAGATGAACGTAAATCTGTGGTGATCCACAGCTTTATCGACACTGAAGTCAAAATGGTTTGCCAGCGTTGTCTTGAGCTGGTCACCCTGCCGATCCACAGCGAATGCAGTTACGCCGTGGTGAAGGAGGGTGCGAATACCCAGTCGTTGCCGAAAGGTTATGACGTGCTGGAACTGGGCGAAGATCCATTGGATCTGCAGTCACTGATCGAGGAGGAGCTTCTGCTCGCCTTGCCCATTGTGCCTGCTCATCATCCGGAAGAATGCCAGCAGCCGGCGGGAGCAGATGAGCCCGAACCGAGCGAGGACGAGGTAACGCGGTCCAACCCGTTCAGTGTATTGGCGCAGTTAAAGCGTGACCCAAACGTTTAGGAGTTAATCAATTATGGCTGTTCAGCAGAACAAAAAATCCCGCTCTGCCCGTGACATGCGCCGTTCGCACGACGCTCTCGAGGCTAGCACCCTGTCTGTAGAAAAAACCACCGGTGAAGTTCACCTGCGTCACCACGTATCGCCAGAAGGCGTATACCGTGGTCGTAAAGTGATCGACAAGGGCGCTGACGAGTAATCCTTGTCCGCTCAAGTCATCGCAATTGACGCAATGGGCGGGGACTTCGGTCCCCGCAGCATTGTTCAGGCCAGCCTTGCTTGCCTGAATGCAACACCCTCGCTGCACCTGACCCTCGTCGGTCAACCCTCCCTCCTTGAAGAAATGCTCAGCGGCCAGACGGCTGTGGATCGCGCGCGCCTGACGATTACCCCGGCGTCCGAAGTCATCACCATGGACGAAAAGCCGGCCCAGGCCTTGCGCAGCAAGTCTGACGCGTCGATGCGGGTGGCCCTTGAGCTGTTGCGCGATGACAAGGTCCAGGCCTGTGTCAGTGCCGGGAATACCGGGGCGCTGATGGCACTGTCGCGCTACGTGCTCAAGACCCTGCCGGGCATCGACCGGCCGGCAATGGTCGCGGCAATCCCGACCCGAACGGGTTTTTGCCAGCTGCTGGACCTGGGGGCCAATGTCGATTGCAGCGCCGAGCACCTGCTGCAATTTGCGGTGATGGGTTCGGTGGCGGCTGAAACCCTCGGTATCGCGCGCCCCCGCGTGGCGCTGCTGAATATCGGAACCGAAGACATCAAGGGCAACCAGCAGGTCAAGTTGGCTGCCACGTTGTTGCAGGGCGCCAGGGGAATCAACTACATCGGTTTTGTCGAGGGCGACGGTGTGTACCGGGGCGAGGCGGACGTGGTGGTGTGCGACGGCTTCGTCGGCAACATCCTGCTCAAGTCCAGCGAAGGCCTGGCAACCATGATCGGCGAGCGGATCGAGAGCCTGTTCCGGCAGAGCCTGGCCTCGCGGATGGTGGGTGCCCTGGCGTTGCCCTTGATGCGTCGCCTGCAGGCTGATCTGGCGCCGGCGCGGCATAACGGGGCCAGTTTTCTCGGGTTGCAGGGTATTGTGATCAAGAGTCATGGTTCGGCGGGTGTGCAGGGCTTTCAAAGCGCTATCAACCGGGCCGTGATCGAAATCCAGGAAAACCTGCCCGAGCGCCTCCATGGTCGCCTCGAAGATTTGTTAACTTAGGCGTTTTCGTCCGACAATGCTTAAATGTGACCGGTCGGTTCAACCGGCCATCCAACTGTCAGTTTCCTAGCGCCCCAAGGGGCGTCAATTTTTGACGACAAGATCATTAGGGGCTTTGTTTTCATGTCTGCTTCCCTCGCATTCGTCTTTCCAGGACAGGGCTCGCAGTCCCTCGGCATGCTGGCCGAACTGGGCGCGCAATACCCGCTGATCCTCGAAACATTCAAAGAAGCGTCCGATGCACTCGGCTATGACTTGTGGGCACTGACCCAGCAAGGGCCTGAAGAGCAGCTCAATCAAACCGATAAAACCCAACCGGCCATCCTGACCGCCTCGGTCGCCCTCTGGCGCCTGTGGCTGGCAGAAGGCGGCGCGCGTCCGGCCTTCGTTGCCGGTCATAGCCTGGGGGAATACAGCGCCCTCGTGGCTGCGGGCAGCCTGAGCCTGGGCGACGCGGTGAAACTGGTGGAGCGCCGTGGCCAGTTGATGCAGGAGGCCGTTCCGGCCGGGCAGGGCGGCATGGCCGCGATCCTCGGCCTGGACGATGCCGACGTGCTGGCAGCCTGTGCCGAAGCGGCCCAGGGCGATGTGGTCAGTGCGGTGAACTTCAACTCCCCCGGCCAGGTCGTGATCGCCGGCGCCAAGGCGGCAGTCGAGCGTGCCATCGAAGGTTGCAAGGCCCGTGGTGCCAAGCGTGCCATGCCATTGCCGGTCAGCGTGCCGTCGCACTGTGAATTGATGCGTCCTGCCGCCGAGCGCTTCGCCGAGTCCATTGCCGCCATTGACTGGCAGGCACCGCAGATTCCCGTGGTGCAGAACGTCAGCGCCGATGTGGCGCCGGACCTCGAGACCCTCAAGCGCGACCTGCTGGAACAACTCTACAAGCCGGTTCGCTGGGTCGAATCGGTGCAGACCCTGGCGGCCAGGGGCGCGACCGAACTGGTCGAGTGTGGCCCTGGCAAGGTGCTGGCCGGTCTGAACAAACGCTGCGCCGAAGGCGTGTCGACTTCCAACCTCAACACCCCAGACGCTTTCGCTGCCGCCCGTGCAGCGCAGGCCTGAACAGGAGAAGCTTGCATGAGTCTGCAAGGTAAAGTTGCACTGGTGACCGGTGCAAGCCGCGGCATCGGCCAGGCCATTGCCCTTGAGCTGGGCCGTCAAGGCGCCATCGTTGTCGGCACCGCGACTTCCGCTTCGGGTGCCGAGCGTATCGCCGCGACCCTGAAGGAAAACGGTATTCAAGGCACGGGGCTTGAGCTGAACGTCACCAGCGACGAATCCGTTGCGGCGGTATTGGCCAGCATCCAGGAGCAGTTCGGTGTCCCGGCTATCCTGGTCAATAATGCCGGTATCACTCGTGATAACCTCATGATGCGCATGAAAGATGACGAATGGTTCGACGTAGTCGACACCAACCTGAACAGTCTGTACCGGCTGTCCAAGGGCGTCCTGCGCGGCATGACCAAGGCCCGTTGGGGCCGGATCATCAGCATCGGTTCGGTTGTGGGTGCCATGGGCAACGCAGGCCAAGTAAACTATGCTGCGGCCAAGGCCGGTCTGGAAGGTTTCAGCCGTGCACTGGCGCGTGAAGTGGGTTCGCGCTCGATTACGGTAAACTCGGTCGCACCGGGTTTCATCGACACCGACATGACCCGCGAACTGCCGGAAGCACAGCGTGAAGCCTTGTTGACACAAATTCCGCTGGGGCGCCTGGGGCAGGCTGAAGAGATCGCGTCCGTGGTCGCTTTTCTTGCATCCGACGCTGCGGCATACGTGACTGGGGCTACAATCCCGGTGAACGGCGGGATGTACATGAGTTAAATGTGACGGATTGCTTCAAAAAAATGTCATACGAGCTGTCTAAAATCCGTTATAAAGCTGCAACTTATTTATAGGCGGCTGGCCGTCAGGGTTCGAAGGGAAAGCTTTCGGTTGAAAAATCGAAAAGCCTTTCTATACACTTACCCACCGGCCAGTTGCCTGAATTGTCCATTAGGAGTGAAAACAAGGTATGAGCACCATCGAAGAGCGCGTCAAGAAAATCGTTGCCGAGCAACTGGGCGTTAAGGAAGATGAAGTCAAGAATGAAGCATCTTTCGTTGAAGACCTGGGTGCCGACTCCCTTGACACCGTTGAGCTGGTGATGGCTCTGGAAGAGGAATTCGAGACCGAAATCCCTGACGAAGAAGCTGAAAAAATCACTACTGTTCAGCTGGCTATCGACTACGTAAACAAGCACCAAGGCTGATTGTTTCCAGTCGTTGCTTGCTGTCATGGAAAAACCGCACTGCCATCACGGCGTGCGGTTTTTTCTTTAGGTCTGATGAAAAGTCGTCATTAGAAAAAGGAGAGTGCTGTGTCGCGTAGACGCGTCGTAGTCACCGGTATGGGTATGTTGTCGCCACTGGGCACGGATGTGCCGAGCAGTTGGCAGGGCATTCTGGCTGGCCGTAGTGGCATTGGTCTGATCGAACACACCGACCTTTCTGCCTATTCCACCCGTTTTGGCGGCTCGGTAAAGGGCTTCAATGTCGAGGAATACCTGTCGGTCAAGGAAGCCCGCAAGCTCGACCTGTTCATCCAGTACGGCCTGGCAGCCGGTTTTCAGGCGGTGCGCAACGCCGGCCTGGAAGTCACCGATGCCAACCGTGAACGCATCGGCGTGGCCATGGGATCGGGTATTGGCGGCTTGACCAATATCGAAGAAACCAGCCGCACGCTGCACGATTCGGGACCGCGACGGATTTCTCCATTCTTCGTGCCGGGCTCGATCATCAATATGATTTCCGGTTTCCTGTCCATCCACCTCGGGGCACAGGGACCCAACTACGCCATTGCCACGGCATGTACCACGGGTACCCATTGCATCGGCATGGCGGCGCGCAACATCATGTACGACGAAGCCGACGTGATGATCGCCGGCGGCGCCGAGATGGCGGCTTGTGGCCTCGGTATGGGCGGCTTTGGTGCCTCCCGTGCACTGTCGACCCGCAACGACGAGCCGACCCGTGCCAGCCGGCCTTGGGACAAGGGCCGCGATGGCTTCGTACTGTCCGACGGTGCCGGTGCGCTGGTACTCGAAGAGCTGGAACACGCCAAGGCGCGTGGCGCGACCATCTATGCCGAACTGGTTGGCTTTGGTACCAGCGGTGATGCGTATCACATGACCTCGCCGCCAGCGGATGGCGCCGGTGCTGCCCGCTGCATCGCCAATGCCCTGCGTGACGCGAAGGTCAACAGCGAGCAGGTGCAATACATCAACGCCCATGGCACCTCGACCCCGGCCGGCGACCTCGCCGAAGCCCAGGCGATCAAGACCGTGTTCGGCGAACATGCCTACAAACTGGCTGTCAGCTCGACCAAGTCGATGACCGGTCACTTGCTGGGCGCCGCGGGCGCGGTGGAAGCGATCTTCAGCGTGCTGGCGATCAACAGCCAGGTTGCGCCGCCGACCATCAACCTCGACGAGCCGGACGAAGGTTGCGACCTGGACTTCGTTCCGCACACCGCCCGAGGCATGGACATCGATGTGGTGCTGTCCAACTCCTTCGGCTTTGGCGGTACCAACGGCTCGCTGGTGTTCCGCCGGTTTGCCGGTTGATGGACAGCTGGGTCGACGGTCAGCCGGCTGACGTTCTGTCGCTGAAGGATCGCGGCCTGGCCTATGGCGATGGGTTGTTCGAAACCATCGCCGTGCGCAATGGCGAACCGGTGTTGCTGGAACGTCATCTGCGGCGGCTCGAGCTGGGCTGCCAGCGGCTGGCGCTCAATCTCGACAACGGCGCATTGCGGGCTGAACTGAACGCCTACGCGCAACGCCTGGGTGACGGCGTGCTGAAGCTGATCGTGACCCGTGGCGATAGCCTGCGCGGCTACGCCGCCGATCCCTCGGCCCGGGTGCGGCGCATCCTGCAAGGGAATCCGCCGGCTGCCTATCCTGCTGCCCATGCCGAGCAGGGCGTTGCCCTGTTTCCTTGTGCCACTCGCTTGTCCGAGCAGCCATTGCTGGCTGGCCTCAAACACCTCAATCGTCTTGAACAGGTCATGGCTCGCGCCGAGTGGAGCGATTCGGAGCACGCCGAAGGCCTGATGCTGGATACGTCCGGGCGGGTGATCGAAGGGGTCTTCAGCAACCTGTTTATCGTGCGCGATGACGTGTTGATAACGGCTGACCTGAGTCGGTGCGGCGTGGCTGGGGTGATGCGTGCCGAATTATTGTTTCAGGCCGAGTCAGAGGGTATCGCCACGCAAGTGACCGATATCCGCCTCGAGCAGCTGCAGCAGGCCGATGAGGTCTTTGTCTGCAACAGCGTGTATGGCGTGTGGCCGGTACGCGCATGCGGTTCGACGCGCTGGTCGGCCGGGCCGCTCACCCGTAAACTGCAGACCCTTGCCCGCGCGTTATTGGATGTTTGATTCGTGAGACGTAAATTCTTGCTGTTGCTGGAAACCGGTCTGGTTCTGGCAGGGCTGCTGTGGGGCGCTTCGGCCTGGAAGATTCATTCGGCGTTGCAACAGCCGTTGAACATCACCCAGGAAGAACTGCTGGAGATTCCCAACGGGACCACCCCGACCAAGACCCTCTATCGCCTCGAGGCCGACGGCCTGATCAAGGATGCGTTCTGGCTGAGGGTGTATTGGCGCTTCAATCTCGCCGGCCAGCCCCTGCACTCCGGTGAGTACCGGATGGTGCCGGGCATGACCATGGAAAACCTGATCGGCGTATGGAAACGCGGCGAAGTGGTGCAGTACAGCGTGACGCTGGTGGAAGGCTGGAATTTCCGTCAGGTCCGTGCGGCGCTGGCCAAGGATGAAAAACTCCAGCAGACCCTCACCGGCCTCAGCGACAGCGAGGTGATGGATCGGCTGGGCCATTCTGGTGTATTCCCCGAAGGACGGTTTTTCCCGGATACCTATCGCTTCGTGCGCGGGACGTCCGACGTCGATCTGCTGAACAAGGCCTATGGCCGGCTTGAAGACGTGCTGGCCAAGGAATGGGCCGAGCGTGCTGCCGATGTGCCTTACACCCAGCCCTACCAGGCGCTGATCATGGCCTCCCTGGTGGAAAAGGAAACCGGCGTACCGCAGGAGCGTAGCCAGATCGCCGGTGTGTTCGTGCGGCGCCTGCGCATGGGCATGCTGTTGCAGACCGACCCCACAGTGATCTACGGCCTGGGCGAACGCTACACCGGCAAACTCACCCGCGCCCATCTGAAAGAAGAGAATCCCTACAACACCTACATGGTCCCTGGGCTACCGCCGACGCCGATTGCAATGGTGGGGCGCGAGGCGATTCACGCCGCGTTGAATCCGGCCTCGGGCAACAGCCTGTACTTCGTGGCGCGCGGGGATGGCAGCCACGTGTTTTCCGACAATCTGGATGAGCACAACAACGCGGTGCGCGAATACCAGCTCAAGCGTCGCGCCGACTATCGCTCCAGCCCGGCTCCGGCTACGCTGGACGACTCGGCGCCGATTCCCGCTGCCTCGCCCGATACGGCTCCCGAAGCCTTGCCCCAGGTGCCACCCGAGAAGCCCGCTCCCGAACCGAATGCTGACGAGCTCCCGAGCCCGCAATGACTCTGATTAAGGACTGCCCGTGACTGGCTTGTTTATAACGCTGGAGGGCCCGGAGGGCGCCGGCAAGAGCACCAACCGCGAATTCCTCGCCGAACGCCTTCGGGCGGCGGGGATTGAAGTGGTGCTGACCCGCGAGCCGGGCGGTACGCCGCTGGCGGAGCGGATCCGTGAGGTGCTGCTGGCGCCGGCTGAAGAAGTGATGAACCCCGACACCGAACTGTTGCTGGTGTTCGCCGCCCGGGCACAACACCTGGCGGAGGTGATTCGTCCGGCCCTGGCCCGTGGCGCAGTGGTGCTCTGCGATCGCTTTACCGATTCTACCTACGCCTACCAAGGCGGCGGCCGGGGTTTGTCCCTGGAACGCATCGCGGCGCTGGAAACCTTTGTCCAGGGTGACCTGCGCCCGGACCTGACACTGGTGTTCGACCTGCCGGTGGAAGTCGGCCTGGCCCGTGCCAGCGCCCGTGGTCGGCTGGATCGCTTCGAGCTTGAAGGCGAGGCATTCTTCAATGCGGTGCGCAGCGCCTTCCTGAACCGTGCCAAGGCCGATCCGGCGCGTTACCTGTTGATCGATGCCGCCCTGCCGTTGACGCAGGTCCAGCAATCGCTGGACGGCCTGTTGCCAGGTTTGTTGGAGCGCGTCCGTGGCTGAAGCCTATCCCTGGCAGGACGGTCTCTGGCAACAACTGGCCGGCCGTGCCCAGCATGCTCACGCGTACCTGCTGCATGGCCCGGTCGGGATCGGCAAGCGAGCGCTGGCCGAACGCCTGATGGCCAGCTTGCTGTGCCAGCGTCCGGGCCCCTCGAACGCCTGCGGTGAGTGCAAGTCCTGCCTGCTGCTCAAGGCCGGCAGCCATCCGGATAATTACGTGCTGGAGCCGGAGGAAGCGGACAAGGCGATCAAGGTCGACCAAGTTCGTGAGCTGGTCAGCTTCGTCGTCCAGACCTCGCAACTGGGCGGACGCAAGGTGGTGCTGATCGAGCCGGTCGAGTCGATGAACATCAACGCCGCCAACGCCTTGCTCAAGAGCCTCGAGGAGCCTTCCGGCGACACGGTACTCTTGCTGGTCAGTCATCAGCCGAGCCGCTTGCTGCCGACCATCAAGAGCCGTTGCGTGCAACAGGCCTGCCCCTTGCCGAGCGAGGCGATGAGTCTGCAATGGCTGGCCCAGGCCTTGCCCGACAGCACCGATGACGAGCGTGTCGAATTGCTGACCCTTGCCGCCGGTTCGCCCCTGGCGGCCGTCAACCTCCAGGCCCAGGGTGTGCGTGAGCAGCGGGCGCTGGTGGTGGACGGTGTGAAGAAGCTGCTCAAACAGCAGCAATCGCCGACGCAATTGGCCGAGGGCTGGAACGCCATCCCGCTGCTGTTGCTGTTCGACTGGTTCTGCGGCTGGTCGAGCCTGATCCTGCGCTACCAGCTCACCGAAGATGAGGCGGGCCTGGGGCTGGCGGATATGCGCAAGGTGATTCAGTACCTGGCGCAAAAAAGCAGCCAGGACAAAATCTTGAACATTCAGGACTGGTTGCTTGCCCAACGTCAGAAGGTGCTGGGCAAGGCGAACCTCAACCGGGTGTTGTTGCTCGAAGCGCTGTTGGTGCAATGGGCGAGTTTGCCGGGTCGCCACTGACAGATATCGCCAGGGCTCCTAGACTCTGTTCAATTCGCAGCGGAGATCAGCATGAACGAACCTGTCAGTCCCGGACCGCGCAACGGCATCCTGTCCCTGGCCATCAAGGACAAGTCGGTGCTTTACGCCGCCTACATGCCTTTCATCAGGAATGGCGGCCTGTTCATCCCCACCAACAAGCATTATCGACTGGGGGATGAGGTGTTCATGCTGTTGAGCCTGATGGATGAGCCGGAGAAGATCCCGGTCGCCGGCAAGGTGATCTGGATGACCCCCAAAGGCGCCCAGGGCAACCGCGCGGCCGGCGTCGGCGTACAGTTCAATGACGGCGACAGCTCGGCCCGCAATCAGATTGAAACCCACCTGGCCGGAACCCTGAAGTCCGACCGTCCCACCCATACGATGTAGCCCGAGCCTTTATGCTTGTAGATTCCCATTGTCACCTCGACCGTCTCGACCTGGCCGCCCATGGCGGTTCCCTGGATGCAGCGTTGGATGTTGCCCGCCAGCGGGGCGTCGGACACTTCCTGTGCATCGGTGTCAGCGCCGACAACGCCGCCGACGTCAAGGTCCTGGCCGAGCGATATGAAGACGTCGATTGTTCGGTCGGCGTCCATCCGCTGGATGTCCAGCCCGATGCCGCGCCGGCCCTGGACTGGCTGTTGCGCGAACTCGACCATCCGCGAGTCGTCGCCATCGGTGAAACCGGCCTGGATTATCACTACGAGCCGGAAGCCGCCGAGGTGCAGCAGGCTTCATTCCGCCTGCACCTGGAAGCCGCGAAGCAGACCGGCAAGCCGGTGATCATCCACACCCGGGGTGCACGAGCCGACACCCTGGCCTTGCTGCGCGACGCCGCGCTGCCCCAGGCCGGCGTGCTGCACTGTTTTACCGAAGACTGGGACATGGCCAAGGCGGCGCTGGACATGGGCTATTACATTTCCCTGTCCGGGATCGTCACGTTCCGCAACGCCGATGCCCTGCGCGACGTCGCCAGCAAAGTGCCGGCCGACCGCCTGCTGGTGGAGACCGATTCGCCGTACCTGGCCCCGATCCCCTATCGCGGCAAACCGAATCTTCCGCAATACGTACGGGAAGTGGCGGAGTTCCTGGCGATGCTGCGTGGCGAATCCTACGAGCGGTTCGCGGACCAGACGACCGAGAACTTCAAGCGGTTGTTCCCGCAGGCGCATGTCCGGTCGCTACAGGCTTGAATTTCGAACAAAAAAAACCCGGGTTCTGGGGGGTGAATCCGGGTTAAGACCATTAGGAGTAAAACAAAGGCACGCGGTCCTTTGGTACCTTTATCGGCGCGTCACTTGGGGGAGATGTCGCGCCGACAGTTCAAGTATTGATCAGGAAACCCGCGCGTCCAGTTTGCCCGGGGCGGTTTTTAAACAAATTTGGAATACGCTCGCTTCGGATAGGTTCTCACTGTCGTCAGCGGTTGCCGGGGCGACGCGATGGCGTAAGCCGCAGTGAGCCAATGTTGTACGATTTTCGGAAGAACTACCGTCGGGAACGGATGATCCGTGCATTTTTGCGTAAGTTAGGCATAATACCCGGCTTCGAATTTTGACCTTCAGACCTTTTTCTTATGCACAAAGAACCTCGTAAGGTCCGTGAGTTTCGCCGCCGCGAGCAGGAAATTCTCGACACCGCGCTCAAGTTGTTCCTCGACCAGGGCGAAGACAGCGTCACCGTCGAGATGATTGCGGATGCCGTGGGTATCGGCAAAGGCACGATCTATAAACATTTCAAATCCAAGGCGGAGATCTACCTGCGCCTGATGCTCGATTACGAGCGCGATTTGAACGAATTGCTGCATTCTGCGGATGTGGACAAGGACAAGGAGGCGCTGTCCCGGGCCTACTTCGAATTCCGCATGCGCGATCCCCAGCGCTACCGCTTGTTCGACCGCCTGGAAGAGAAGGTGGTCAAGGGCAACCAGGTACCGGAGATGGTCGAGGAGCTTCACAAGATCCGCGCTTCGAACTTCGAGCGCCTGACGTTGCTGATCAAGGGCCGGATCAGCGAAGGCAAGCTCGAAGACGTGCCGCCTTACTTCCACTACTGCGCTGCCTGGGCGTTGGTGCATGGTGCGGTGGCGTTGTACCACTCGCCGTTCTGGAGCAACGTGCTGGAGGATCAGGAAGGTTTCTTCCAGTTCCTGATGGACATTGGTGTGCGCATGGGCAACAAGCGCAAGCGTGATACAGACGTCCCGAACAACTGACATTCACCTGTCTGATTGCGCCATGTCTGCTTACATGGCGCAGTGCCCCAGTAATATACTCAGGCTTGGGTCTTGCGAAAACCTGAATTCTAGGTCAAGTTTCGTAGGCCGATTTTTCTTTCGCCGGAGTCATCCATGATCGTTGACCGTCAGGGCAGGCGTTTCCGCAATCTGCGGATCAGCCTGACTTCCGCCTGCAATTACGCCTGCACCTATTGCGTGCCCGACGGCAAGCGCCTGGTGGCGGCGCAGGACGAGTTGTCGGCCGAAGCGATGGCGCGCGGCGTGGCCTACCTGATCGAAGCGGCCGGCATCGAGCGACTGCGCATCACCGGCGGTGAGCCGCTGGTCAGTCCCAAGCTCGAACGCTTCATGGCGGCGGTGGGGCAGATGGGCCTGGAGGACATCAGCCTGACCACCAACGGCCAGTTGCTGGCGAAGAAGCTGCCTTTGCTGGTGGACGCAGGCATCCGCCGCATCAACGTTTCCCTCGACACCCTGGACCCCGCCGCGTTTCGCAGCATCGCCCGGGGCGGCGACCTGGCGACCGTGCTTGACGGCATGGACCAGGCCCATGCGGCGGGCATGAAGATCAAGGTCAACATGGTGCCGTTGCGCGGGCAGAATCTGGATCAGGTCATGCCATTGCTGGAATATTGCCTGGCGCGTGGCTATGAGTTGCGCTTCATCGAATTGATGCGCATGGGACACCTGGCCCGTGATTCCAATGCGTTCTTGCAGCAGTTTGTCAGCCTGCAACAACTGCTGAGCCTGATCGGCGACCAGTACGAATACCTGCAAGCCGACGCGCCGGTGGATGCGACGGCGGTGCGCTATGAGATTCCTGGAATGGGTTATTTCGGTGTGATCGCCAACGAAAGCGTGCCTTTCTGCCGTACTTGCTCGCGGTTGCGGTTGTCTTCCACAGGCTGGTTGCATGGTTGCCTGTCCTCGAGCAACCGTCACTTCATCGGCGACCTGCTGGACAAGCCTCGTCACCAGGCGCTGCCTGCCCTGCAGCGGCTGCTGGTCAAGGCGTTGGGGGACAAGCAGGAAGTGGCGTTCTCCGGGGGCGCGACCATCATGAAGATCATCGGCGGCTGATCCTACGCAATCGCGGGCAAGCCTTGCTCCCACTGGTACGGTGCTTACCCTGTGGGAGCAAGGCTTGCCCGCGATTACATTGCTCCAATCAACCCATTTTCATTGAGCTGGCGCAAAAGCTGCATTCAACGGCCATTCGCCGGTTTTCCGACACCGGTTTCTGGAGGGTAGGATGCGTAGCCTGGTTTTGCTGCTGGCCGTTTTGGCGCTGGCTGGCTGTATGAATGTCAGCGACATGGGAGAGGGCGTTCGTTATCACATGAGCGACGCCGGTCTGCTGGATCACAGCGACAGCCGCCGTGTGAACAACCTGCGTATTCAGCCCGATTCGTTCATCTACATTGCCCAAGGCGCTTTCGCACCGCCGGGCGGCGCCTATCCGCGTCCCAATGTCGTGGCCGAAGAAGCCTTCAACGGGTTCATCGAGTATTTCCCGATGGTCCGTCGCGCCCGTGTCCCCGAAGGCCTCGACCAGGCCATGGGCGAAGCCCGTGCTGCCGGTGCTCATTACTTGCTGTACACCCGGTTCGCCAAGGCCGATAACCGCATCGGCAATTCTGACGAATGGCTGGACGAAGAAGCCGTGGATCGCCTGGGGGTCGATACCAGCGTCATCCAGATCATGTTGATCGAGACCAGCACCCAGTATTTGATTGATACTGCACGGATCAAGAGTCGTGGCGGTTTACTGACGTTCCACGACAAGCAGCCACAAGACCTCATCGCCACGCCGTTGCGTGAATATGCCCGCAGTTTGTTGGGGATGAGCGACGAGTAAACGAGGAGTCACCATGACCGGACCGCAAAAAGCCAATGACCTGCTGGGGCAGATCCCCAAGACCAAAGGCCTGCCGCCGGTCCACTTATGGAACCCTGACTTCTGCGGCAACATCGACATGCGCATCGCCCGCGATGGCACCTGGTACTACCTGGGCACGCCCATCGGACGCAAGCCGATGGTCAAGCTGTTCTCCACCATCATCCGCCGCGACGGCGATGACTACTTCCTGATTACCCCCGTTGAAAAAGTCGGCATCCAGGTCGACGATGCGCCGTTCGTGGCCGTGACCCTGGAGGTCGAGGGTCACGGAGAAGAGCAGTTGTTGCGCTTCACCACCCATGTCGATGAGACCACCGAAGCCGGCCCCGACCATCCGCTACGGGTGGTGATCGATCCCCGCACCCAGGAGCCGGCGCCTTACGTGCATGTGCGCAGCAACCTCGAAGCCCTGATCCACCGAAATGTGTTCTACCAATTGGTGGAGCTGGCGGTGAGCCGTGAGGTTGACGGGCAGCGCTGGCTGGGGGTGTGGAGTGGCGGGGTGTTCTTCCCGATAGGCCTGGAACCGTAACCCCTCCTGTGGGAGCGAGCCTGCTCGCGATGGCGTAATGTCAGTCAACTTGATGTTGGCTGGCCCGACGCTATCGCGAGCAGGCTCGCTCCCACAGGGGATTGCCTATAATTCGATTGACAGCCAATCATATGATGATTAGCGTGAGCCACCAATAAGAGTGGCCCGCGGGGTTTTCATGTCCAGCAGTTTTCACGCATCGACCGTCGATTGGCTGGGCGCCTGGATCGCCGCCGGCCAGGTCAAGCCTGGGCAGACCATCAAGGTCGAGGCAGACCTGGGCGAGCAGTTGGGGGTCAGTCGCACGGTGATTCGCGAGGCGATCAAGACCCTGGTGGCTAAAGGCATGCTCGAGGTCGGGCCGAAGGTGGGGACGCGGGTGTTGCCGGTACGGCGCTGGAATCTGTTCGACCCACAGGTGGTCGGCTGGTTGTCACGCAGCGGTTTGCCGGAGAACTTTGTCGATGACCTGTTGGACCTGCGCCGCACCATCGAGCCCATGGCGGTGCGCTGGGCCTGCGAGCGGGCGACGGTCGAGCAGGTGCAGGCGATCCGCCTGGCCTACCATGCGCTGGAGCGGGCGGTGGACAGCGGCGCCGACTACAACCGGGCCGACCAGTTTTTTCACGAGTGCATCCTCGCCGCCAGCCACAATCAATTCATAGAACAAATGGTCCCGGCCCTGGGGGCGTTGCTGGCGGTGTCGTTCGAGGTATCGGCCGCCGATCCGGATGAGCTGCGCCGTACCTTGCCCATCCACAAGGACATCGCCGAAGCCATCGCCTCCCGTGACGCGACACGCGGCGTCTGGGCCTGCATGACCCTGATCGACAACGCTGACCTGGCCATCAAGCGCTTCTACCCTGACATGATGGCCGGTCGTACAGACACTGCCGGGCAAGCCGGAAACGGGAGGTTTCAATGATGTGGAAGGCGGTAACGGAGCACCGGGCGAAACTGGGTGAGGGGCCTTTTTGGGACGCGCCGACCCAAGCGCTGTATTGGGTCGACATCGCCGGCAAACAGGCCCTGCGGTTGATCGGTGCCAATGTGCAGATCTGGCAGATGCCCGAGCATGTGTCGGCCTTCATTCCCACACAAAGCGGTGATGCGCTGGTGACACTGAGCAGCGGTGTCTATCGGCTGGATCTTGATTCGCCTGGCCTGGAGCCACGTCTGACGCTGCTGTGCATGGCCGATCCCCAACCCGGCAACCGCGCCAACGAAGCCCGTTGCGATGCCTTGGGCCAGCTCTGGCTCGGGACCATGCAGAACAACATTGGTGAAAACGGTGAGGACTTGCCCCTGGAACACCGCTCGGGGGGGCTGTTTCGCGTAGGCGCCGATGGCCGGGTCATGCCGTTGCTGCGCGGGCGAGGCATTCCCAACACGCTGTTGTGGAGTCCTGACGGCACCACGGTGTATTTCGGTGAAAGCCTCGATGGCACGTTGTACCGGCATTTCATTCATCCCGACGGCAGCCTGGCGCCCGCCGAAGTCTGGTTCGGCCCTCATTCGCGCGGTGGGCCGGACGGATCGGCGATGGACGCCCGGGGCTATGTCTGGAACGCCCGCTGGGACGGCAGTTGCCTGCTGCGAATCAGCCCTGACGGGCAGGTTGACCGGGTGATCGAACTGCCGGTCAGTCGCCCCACCAGTTGCGTGTTCGGGGGAGAGGATCTCAAGACCTTGTACATCACCAGTGCGGCCAGTCCGTTGGCTCATCCGCTGGATGGCGCAGTGTTGTCCATGCGGGTCGATGTGCCGGGTGTGAGCTGTACGCGGTTTGCGGGTTAAATCCCAAAATATGGGATGTAAATATATATATTGAGATTGTTGGCGAGCCGGGTTTATAGTCGGCTCCATCAGCAACATGCATTCACACTAAAAAAACAAAACAGGTGAAGCGATGCAACGATCTATCCCCGTACGTCCCGGCGACGTACGTGACCCACTGTCCTCCCAGTGCCTTCGGCCGGTCATCCCTGGATGCCCGGTTTTTGTCGTGGCTGTGGGCAGGGGAGTCCTGAGTCATGGCTGAAGCGCTTTCCTTGCCGCCAGTGCCCGAACCACCGAAGGGCGAGCGGCTGAAGAACAAAGTGGTGCTGCTGACCGGCGCCGCCCAAGGCATCGGCGAGGCCATCGTCGCCGCGTTCGCTGCACAACAGGCGCGACTGGTGATCAGCGACATCCAGGCCGGCAAGGTCGAACAGGTTGCCGCTTCCTGGCGTGAACGCGGGGCGGACGTGCAAGCGCTGCGGGCCGATGTGTCGAACCCGCAGGACCTGCAGGCCATGGCCCGACGTGCGGTTGAGTTGCACGGCCGCATCGATGTATTGGTGAATTGCGCCGGGGTCAATGTGTTTCGCGACCCCTTGGAAATGACCGAAGAAGACTGGCGCCGCTGCTTCGCCATTGACCTGGACGGTGCCTGGTACGGCTGCAAGGCTGTGCTGCCGCAGATGATCGAGCAGGGCGTGGGCAGCATCATCAATATTGCTTCGACCCATTCGTCCCACATTATTCCCGGCTGTTTCCCTTACCCGGTGGCCAAGCATGGCTTGCTCGGCCTGACCCGTGCCCTGGGCATCGAATACGCGCCCAAGGGCATACGCGTCAACGCCATCGCACCGGGCTATATCGAAACCCAACTGAACGTCGACTATTGGAACGGCTTCGCCGATCCTCATGCCGAACGCCAGCGTGCGCTGGATCTGCACCCGCCACGGCGCATCGGGCAACCGATCGAAGTGGCAATGACGGCCGTGTTCCTGGCCAGTGATGAAGCACCTTTCATCAACGCTTCATGCATCACCATTGATGGTGGACGTTCGGTCATGTACCACGACTGAACATTCCGGGATTGCAGTCTGAAACTTTGCCTGTAATTCAATCATCATACGATATGACTATTTAGATCTATGCTGTAGCAACTTGCTGTGACCGCCCAGCCTGCGCTTTGCCACCGATGGTGGAGCAGACCCTGGACGTTTGGCTTTCAATAAAAAAAACAAGGAGTCAACTATGAATCATCGTCGTGGGATCCGTTCCCTGTGCCGCGTTGCCCTGGCAGTTGCCGCGGTCGGTCTCAGCAGTACCTTGCTGGCGGCTGAAGAAGTGAAGATCGGTTTTCTGGTCAAGCAGGCCGAGGAGCCCTGGTTCCAGACCGAATGGGCGTTCGCTGAAAAGGCGGGCAAGGACAAGGGCTTCAAGGTCATCAAGATCGCCGTGCCTGATGGCGAGAAGACCCTCTCGGCCATCGACAGCCTCGCGGCCAACGGCGCCAAGGGCTTCGTGATCTGCCCGCCGGACGTGTCCCTGGGCCCGGCCATCATGGCCAAGGCCAAGCTCAACGATATGAAAGTCATCGCTGTCGATGACCGTTTCGTCGATGCCAGCGGCAAGTTCATGGAAGACGTGCCATACCTTGGCATGGCCGCCTTCGAAGTGGGCCAGAAGCAGGGTGCCGCCATGGCCACCGAAGCCAAGAAACGTGGCTGGGACTGGAAAGACACCTACGCTGTGATCAACACCTTCAACGAGTTGGACACCGGCAAGAAACGCACCGACGGTTCGATGGACGCCCTGAAGAAAGCCGGTATGCCGGACGATCACATCCTCACCACGGCGCTCAAGACCCTCGACGTACCGGGGAGCATGGACTCCACCAACTCCGCCCTGGTGAAACTGCCCAGCGGCGCGAAGAACCTGATCATCGGCGGCATGAACGACAACACCGTGCTGGGTGGAGTGCGTGCCACTGAAAGCGCCGGCTTCAAGGCAGACAACGTGATCGGGATCGGCATCAACGGCACCGACGCCATCGGCGAGCTGAAGAAGCCTCATAGCGGTTTCTTCGGTTCGATGCTGCCTAGCCCGCACATCGAAGGCTACAAGACTGCCGAGATGATGTTCGAGTGGGTCACCACCGGCAAGGAACCACCGAAGTACACCGCCATGGATGAAGTGACGCTGATCACTCGGGAGAACTTCAAGCAGGAGCTGGAAAAGATCGGCCTGTGGAATTGACGGCCGGTTGATTCAAAAGCGGCCCCGGTGTCTTGGGGCCGCTTGATCTCTGTGAGTTCGAGGTGGTTATGCAAGCGCAAACAGCGACACAACAACACAACATCGGCGCCAGCTTGCGGTTCAACGGAATCGGCAAGGCCTTTCCTGGCGTGCAGGCGTTGGCCAATATCAGTTTTGTTGCCCATCCCGGCCAGGTTCATGCCTTGATGGGGGAAAACGGCGCGGGCAAGTCCACGTTGCTGAAAATTCTGGGTGGGGCCTACATCCCGAGCAGCGGCGAGCTGCAGATCGGCGAGCAGGTGATGGCCTTCAAATGCACGGCCGACAGCATCGCCAGCGGCGTGGCGGTGATTCACCAGGAGCTGCATCTGGTGCCGGAAATGACGGTGGCCGAGAACCTGTTCCTGGGCCACCTGCCGGCCCGCTTCGGCCTGGTCAATCGCGGCGTGTTGCGCCAGCAGGCGTTGGCGCTGCTCAAGGGCCTGGCCGACGAAATCGATCCCCAGGAAAAAGTCGGTCGCCTGTCCCTGGGTCAGCGCCAACTGGTGGAAATCGCCAAGGCCCTGTCCCGGGGCGCCCATGTGATCGCTTTCGATGAACCCACCAGCAGCCTGTCTGCACGGGAAATCGACCGCTTGATGGCGATCATCGCCCGCCTGCGGGACGAGGGCAAAGTGGTGCTGTACGTGAGCCACCGCATGGAGGAGGTGTTCCGCATCTGTAACGCGGTGACCGTGTTCAAGGACGGCCGCTACGTGCGCACCTTCGAAAACATGAGCGAGTTGACCCACGATCAGCTGGTCACTTGCATGGTCGGCCGCGATATCCAGGACATCTACGATTACCGTGCCCGCGAGCGCGGTGACGTGGCGCTGCAGGTCGATCGCCTGCTCGGCCCGGGGCTGCGCGAGCCGGTGAGTTTCCAGGTGCACAAAGGTGAAATCCTCGGGTTGTTCGGGTTGGTGGGGGCCGGACGCACCGAGTTGCTGCGCTTGCTCAGCGGCCTGGAACGCCAGACCGAAGGCAGCATGGTCCTGCATGGCGAGGCGCTGAAACTGCGTTCGCCCCGGGATGCCATCGCCGCCGGTGTACTGCTCTGCCCGGAAGACCGCAAGAAAGAAGGCATCATGCCCCTGGCCAGCGTCGGCGAGAACATCAACATCAGCGCCCGCAGCGCCCATTCCACCTTCGGCTGCCTGTTGCGCGGCGATTGGGAAAAAGGCAACGCCGACAAGCAGATCAAGGCGTTGAAAGTGAAGACGCCCACGGCGGGGCAGAAAATCATGTTCCTGTCCGGCGGCAACCAGCAGAAGGCGATCCTCGGTCGCTGGCTATCGATGCCGATGAAAGTCCTGTTGCTGGATGAGCCGACCCGCGGCATCGACATCGGTGCCAAGGCCGAGATCTACCAGATCATCCACAACCTGGCGGCCGAGGGCATCGCGGTGATTGTGGTGTCCAGCGACCTGATGGAAGTGATGGGCATTTCCGACCGGATCCTGGTGCTATGCGAAGGGGCCATGCGCGGCGAGCTGCCGCGTGCCGAGGCCAACGAATCCAACCTGCTGCAACTGGCGCTGCCACGCCAACGCGTTGCCGACGCGGCGAACTGAGAGGTAAATCATGACCATTCAAAACAATGCACTGCCAACGGCACGCAAACCCCTGGACATGCGTCGGTTCCTCGACGATTGGGTCATGCTGCTGGCGGCCATCGGCATCTTCGTGCTCTGCACGCTGTTGATCGATAACTTCCTGTCGCCGTTGAACATGCGGGGCCTGGGCCTGGCGATTTCAACCACCGGCATCGCGGCTTGCACCATGTTGTATTGCCTGGCGTCCGGCCACTTCGACCTGTCGGTCGGCTCGGTGATCGCCTGCGCCGGCGTGGTCGCGGCGGTGGTGATGCGTGATACCAACAGCGTGTTCCTGGGTGTCAGCGCGGCGCTGGTGATGGGGCTGATCGTTGGCCTGATCAACGGCATCGTGATTGCCAAGCTGCGGGTCAATGCCTTGATCACCACGCTGGCGACCATGCAGATCGTTCGCGGCCTGGCCTACATCTTCGCCAACGGCAAGGCGGTGGGCGTGTCCCAGGAATCGTTCTTCGTGTACGGCAACGGCCAGCTGTTCGGTGTGCCGGTGCCGATCCTGATCACCATCGCCTGCTTCCTGTTTTTCGGCTGGTTGTTGAACTACACCACCTATGGGCGCAACACCATGGCCATCGGTGGCAACCAGGAAGCGGCGCTGTTGGCGGGGGTGAACGTCGACCGCACCAAGATCATCATCTTCGCCGTGCACGGCGTGATCGGCGCGCTGGCAGGGGTGATTTTGGCCTCGCGCATGACCTCCGGCCAACCGATGATCGGCCAGGGCTTCGAACTGACAGTGATCTCGGCCTGCGTGCTGGGTGGGGTTTCGTTGAGCGGCGGTATCGGCATGATCCGCCACGTGATTGCCGGTGTGCTGATTCTGGCGATCATCGAAAATGCGATGAACCTGAAGAACATCGACACCTTCTACCAATACGTCATCCGTGGCTCGATCCTGCTGCTCGCCGTGGTCATCGACCGCATGAAACAGCGCTGAAACCTGCTTCGACCGGGCGGGCCCCATCGCGGGCAAGCCCGGCTCCCACAGGTCTTGTGTCAACCACAAAACCAGCGCCCGCCGCAGACCTCCGGCGGGAGCGGGCTTGCCCGCGAAGGCGTCGGCACATCGATATCGATGTTGACTGACCTGGCGCTATCGCGAGCAGGCTCGCTCCCACAGGGTTTGTGGTTGTCACGGAACCTGTGAACGCCGCAGACCCCATGTGGGAGCGAGCCTGCTCGCGATGGCGTCCGCCTTGACGCCGCCAATCAAGCGGCCTTGCGCAACGCCTCGATCAACTCCTGCTTGCGCATTTTCGAACGCCCGGGAATGTTCTTCGCCCGGGCCTCCTTCATCAGGCTGTCGACTGTCTGGGTTTCATGGGACGCCTTGCTGCTGCGCGGATGACCTTCCCGGGTCTTGGCTGCTCGACGGGCCGATTCCTTGCGGTCGGTTTTCTTTTCCGCGGCCGGCTTATGTTTTCCCGAACCGCCGGAACGTTCGCCGCCGCCGGACTGTTTGTTCACCGTCGCCCAAGCCCGTGCTTCGGCCGTTTCCTCGGACAGGCCTTTCTTCTCGTAGCTTTTTTCGATGTGTTCGGCCTTGCGCTTTTGCTCGGCGGTGTATTTGTCTTTGCTTCCACGAGGCATGGGATGTTCCTCCTCGAGTGTGTGAGCAGAGGCTACTGGCTGGCGCCGCCTTCGGAGCCCGAACCGCCGGTGGTGGTTTTCGAGCCCACGCCGGTTTCGGCGTTATCGGGCGCTGTGGAGTCGGGTGTGTTCATGCCGCCCTGACGGCCCATGTCATTACCCTGCACACGCGGATCGGTACCGGTGGCGGGTGGTTGACCGTTGTTCAAGGTGCCGCCGCCGGTGCCGTCGGTGTTCAACTTGGGCATGCCCTGGGTGGCCGGCGAGTTGGGTGCCTCCACCGGGTCGGTCGGTCCGGTACCCGAGGTGGACGCCGCGAAGGCCACCGAAGACAGCAGTGCGGCAAATGTGAACGCAGTCAGCCTTGAAGTGATCATGGTGTCGCCTCCATTTTTTCAGATGCTTGCCTGATCTTGGGCCGTGCGGGATCGGGGTTGGTGCCTTGCTTGCGACGAATGGTGCTTTCGCAGGGGCGATCATCATTTGGATTGAAATGTGACGAGCGCCGCGTAGCGGCTTAGTATGGCGCTTTCAATTGGCTACAAGGCCCGTTCATGTCGATCGAGATCCGTCCTGCGCAACCCAGCGATGCGCCTCAAATCCTTGCCTTCATCACCGAGCTGGCCGACTACGAGAAGGCCCGTCACGAAGTCATCGCCAGTGTGGCCGACATCGAGCGCAGCCTGTTCAGCGAAGGCGCGACCGCCCACGGGCTGATCTGCCTGCGCGATGGCGTACCGATTGGTTTCGCGGTGTTTTTCTTCAGCTACTCCACCTGGTTGGGCAGCAACTGCCTGTACCTCGAAGACCTGTACATCACGCCCGAACAGCGTGGCGGCGGGGCGGGCAAGACGTTGTTGCGCCATCTGGCCAAGGTCGCCTGCGACAACGATTGCGGTCGTTTCGAATGGAGCGTCCTGGACTGGAACACACCGGCGATCGAGTTCTACAAATCCCTCGGCGCGCAACCCCAGGAAGAATGGGTGCGCTACCGGATGGACGGCAAGGTGCTACGGGATTTCGCCCAAGGCAACTGATGGCTCAGGCGTGGTCGGCGGAGGCCCATTCGGCAAATCCGGGCCGCTGTTCCAGACGCTTGCAGTACGCCGCCACGGCTGGATAGTCCGGCCGTTCCATGGGCGTCTGGCGCCAGCGGTGCACGGACAGGCCGATAAGCACGTCTGCCAGGGAAAACTCCGCCCCGGCCACATAGGCACCCGTACGGCTCAACTGCTGTTCAAGCAGCCCCATCTTCTCATTCCAGCCTTTGACCCCCGCGGCAATTTGCTGCGGGTCCTGGCAGCTCGGATCCTTGCGCACCAGGGCATAGAACGGATAACCCCATGACGGGTTGAGTTCCGTCGCCTGCCAATCCATCCATTGCTCGATTCGCGCCCGTGCGGCAGGTTCGACGGCCAGCAGGTCACTGCGTCCATGCTTGCCCACCAGGTAACGGCAGATGGTGTTCGACTCCCAGAGCACACCGTTCTCATCGATGATCACCGGTACCTGGGCATTGGGGTTAAGCGCCAGGAACGCAGGATCGTGGGTGGAGTTGAAGCCGATGCCCCAGTCTTCGCGTTCGTAGGAAATGTCCAGTTCTCGGCAAGTCCACAACACTTTTCTGACGTTGATCGAGGAAGTGCGACCGAGGATTTTCAGCAGTTGTGCCATGTCGTTGTCCCTGAGAGTTAAGGCATCCGGACAGGAAACGTAGCAGGGTCGTGGATGGATGGCGATGGTTTAGGATGGTTTTGTTGTTATCCCAATATATGGGAGTGATATTTATATATTGAGATTTTTCTGCGCTCAGGTTTATAGTCCGTGCCACTCACTGCCAAAAAACAGAACAGGTGAAGCGGATGCAGGCGCAATTGATCGCGCTCGATTGGGGGACTACCTCACTACGGGCTTACAAACTCGCCGCAGGAGGCGAGGTGCTCGAACAGCGCTCGCTATCTTCGGGGATCATGCAGTTGCCTTCTGGGCCGCGGACCGTGGCCGGTCGGGTGTGCACTGACGGTTTCGAGCTGGCGTTCGACGAAGCCTGCGGTGATTGGCTGGACGCACAGCCGGGATTACCCGTCATTGCCTGCGGCATGGTCGGCAGCGCCCAGGGCTGGTGCGAAGCGCCTTACTGCGACACACCGGCGAACGTCGCCAATCTCGGCCATTCCCTACAAACGGTTCGGAGCCTTCGCGGTGTCGATGTGCATATCGTACCAGGGGTGATCCAGCGCTCGCGGTTGCCCAATGTGATGCGCGGCGAAGAAACCCAGGTACTCGGCGCCTTGCACAGCTTGCCGAACGAAGCGGTGCTGATCGGCTTGCCCGGCAGCCACTCGAAATGGGTGGAAGTGGCCGACGGCTGCATCGTGCATTTCGACACCTTCATGACCGGCGAGATCTTTGCCGTGCTCAGCGACCACAGCATTCTCGGCCGTACCCAACAGCGCGGTGCCGCGTTCGACGGCGTGGCCTTCGACCGGGGTGTGCAGGTGGCACTGTCGACGGACGGACAGGTCGGTCCATTGTCCACCGTGTTCAGCGCTCGCAGCCTGGGGCTGACCGGTGAACTTGGCGCGAGCGCCCAGCCTGACTATCTCTCTGGTTTGTTGATCGGCCACGAGCTGACGGCACTGGCCGCCGCACAACGGCATCGGCGCAACAGCGTGCATTTGCCGACGGTGGTACTGATCGGCAATTCCCAACTCTGCGCCCGTTATCAACGGGCCCTCGACGCCTGCGGCTTTGCCCGGGTGACCCTGGCCGAACAGGCCACCGAACGAGGTTTGTGGCAACTGGCCGTGGCGGCCGGGCTGCTCGAATCCAGCGCATCGCGTTAAACCTGACTGGAGGTCTGACATGCTCACACAAGCACTGGCGCACAACGGGCTGATCGCGATCCTGCGCGGTCTGCGTCCCCAAGAGGCGGCAGCCATCGGCGAAGTCCTGTACAGCGCCGGATTTCGCGTCATCGAAGTACCGCTCAATTCCCCCGAGCCGTACGAAAGTATCCGCATCCTGCGCAATACCTTGCCCGCCGACTGCCTGATCGGTGCCGGCACCGTGCTGACCCCGGAGCAGGTGGAGCAGGTGAAGGCCGCCGGCGGCCAGGTGATCGTCATGCCCCACAGCGACCCGAAGGTGTTGCGGGCGGCGAAAGCGGCGGGGCTCTACCTCTCGCCGGGCGTCGCCACGCCGACCGAGGCGTTTGCCGCGTTGGCCGAAGGCGCCCATGTGTTGAAGCTGTTTCCTGCCGAGCAAATGGGCCCGGCGGTGGTCAAGGCCTGGCTCGCGGTATTGCCGGCCGGGACCGTGCTGGTGCCGGTGGGCGGGATCACGCCGGACAACATGGCGGTGTTCCTCGAGGCGGGCGTCAAGGGATTCGGCCTGGGCTCCGGATTGTTCAAGCCGGGCCTGACGGCTGACGAAGTCGCGGGGCGCGCCAAGGCTTACGTGGCCGCATGGAATGCCTTGAACTGAAGACTTTTCCAGCGCCCGTGCGCTGCATCTGACAAGAGAGACAACAAGATGAAAATCACCAAACTGACCACTTTTATCGTTCCGCCGCGCTGGTGCTTCCTCAAGGTCGAAACCGACGAGGGCGTGACCGGTTGGGGCGAGCCGGTGGTCGAGGGCCGTGCCCACACGGTGGCGGCCGCCGTCGAGGAATTGTCCGACTACCTGATCGGCAAAGACCCACGCAATATCGAGGACATCTGGACCGTGCTGTATCGCGGCGGCTTCTATCGCGGTGGCGCCGTGCACATGAGCGCCCTGGCCGGTATCGACCAGGCGCTGTGGGACATCAAGGGCAAGGCCTTGGGCGTGTCGGTCAGCGACCTGCTGGGCGGCCAGGTGCGCGACAAGATTCGCGTCTACTCCTGGATCGGCGGCGACCGGCCGGCGGACACCGCCCGCGCAGCGAAAGAAGCCGTAGGGCGTGGCTTCACGGCCGTGAAGATGAACGGCACTGAAGAGCTGCAATTTCTCGACACCTTCGAAAAAGTCGACCTGGCCCTCGCCAACGTGGCAGCGGTGCGGGACGCGGTAGGGCCGAACGTCGGCATCGGCGTGGACTTCCACGGCCGGGTCCACAAGCCGATGGCCAAGGTGCTGATGAAGGAACTCGACCCGTACAAGCTGATGTTTATCGAAGAGCCGGTGCTCAGCGAAAACTACGAAGCCCTCAAGGAACTGGCGCCGCTGACCAGCACGCCGATTGCCCTCGGCGAGCGTCTGTTTTCCCGCTGGGATTTCAAGCGGGTACTCAGCGAAGGCTACGTCGACATCATTCAGCCGGATGCGTCCCACGCCGGTGGCATCACTGAAACCCGCAAGATCGCCAACATGGCCGAGGCCTATGACGTGGCGCTGGCGCTGCACTGCCCGCTGGGCCCGATCGCCCTGGCGGCATGCCTGCAACTGGATGCGGCTTGCTACAACGCGTTCATCCAGGAGCAGAGCCTGGGCATCCATTACAACGAGAGCAACGACCTGCTGGATTACGTCAAGGATGCGCGGGTGTTCGACTACGACCAAGGCTTCGTGAAGATCCCCAACGGCCCGGGCCTGGGCATCGAGATCAACGAGGAATACGTCATCGAACGCGCCGCCGTCGGCCACCGCTGGCGCAACCCGATCTGGCGCCATGCCGATGGCAGTTTTGCCGAGTGGTGAGTTCCCAGGCCCACCACTGAACCTTGTGGGAGCGAGCCTGCTCGCGATCGCGGTGGATCAGCTGATTAATGCGCTACTGACATACCGCTATCGCGAGCAGGCTCGCTCCCACAAAGGATCTCCATCGGCAAGGAGATCCCCCATCCTCGCGCCCGTTTCCTCAATAAACATAAGAAGAGGCACCTCACATGCAAGCGCACACCCTGAGCGCGCAAGCGTCGTTGGTGACGCCCAGCCGCAAGCGTTTTTTCATCATGGTCCTGCTGTTCATCACCGTGGTGATCAACTACCTGGACCGTAGCAACCTGTCGATTGCCGCCCCCGCGCTGACCAGTGAACTGGGCATCGACCCCATCCATGTCGGGCTGATCTTCTCGGCGTTCGGCTGGACCTACGCGGCCATGCAGATCCCCGGCGGCTGGCTGGTGGACCGCGTGCCGCCGCGGATTCTGTACAGTGTCGCGTTGCTGTTGTGGTCGGCGGCCACGGTGATGCTTGGTTTCGCCGCCAGCTTCATCGCCTTGTTCGTGCTGCGCATGGCGGTCGGGGCCCTGGAAGCGCCGGCGTATCCCATCAACAGCCGCGTGGTCACCACCTGGTTCCCCGAGCGCGAGCGGGCCACGGCTATTGGTTTCTACACCTCCGGACAGTTCGTTGGCCTGGCTTTCCTGACGCCGGTACTGGCCTGGCTGCAGCACACGTTCGGCTGGCACATGGTGTTCGTGGTAACCGGTGCGGTAGGCATCATCTGGGCGGTGATCTGGTACGCGGTGTATCGCGAGCCTCGGGATTTCAAAGGCGCCAATGCCGCTGAAATCGATTTGATCCGCGAAGGCGGTGGGCTGGTGGACATCCAGGCCGAAACCACCAAGGCCAAGGCAAAATTCAGCTGGACCGACCTGGGTATCGTCCTGACCCAGCGCAAACTCTGGGGCATCTACCTGGGCCAGTTCTGCCTGAACTCCACGCTGTGGTTTTTCCTGACGTGGTTCCCGACCTACCTGGTGAAATATCGCGGCATGGACTTCATCAAGTCCGGCCTGCTGGCGTCGTTGCCGTTTCTCGCGGCGTTCGTCGGCGTGTTGTGTTCCGGGTTCTTTTCCGACTGGCTGATCCGGCGCGGCGCCACGGTCGGGTTTGCCCGAAAGCTGCCGATCATTGGCGGGTTGCTGATCTCGACCTCGATCATTGGCGCCAACTTCGTCGAATCGACGCCATTGGTGATCGCGTTCCTGGCGCTGGCGTTCTTCGGTAATGGCCTGGCTTCGATCACCTGGTCGCTGGTGTCGACCCTGGCGCCGGCGCGGCTGCTCGGGCTGACGGGTGGGGTGTTCAACTTCATCGGTAACCTGGCGGCCATCGCCACGCCGATTGTCATTGGTTTCCTCGCCAATGGCGATTCGTTTGCCCCGGCCATCACCTATATCGCCGTGCTGGCACTGGTGGGCGCACTGTCCTACATCCTGCTGGTCGGGAAGGTCGAGCGCATCGAGTTGTAGTCCGACGGGGCGGGCGACCATAATGCCGCCCGTTCCCCGCTCACTGTTGAAGGCCGGCTATGCAGCAAGACGATCCAAAAATCACCAAGGACGCATCGCCTACAGGCACCCAGACATTGCTGCGCGGCCTGGGTGTGGTTCAGGCGGTCGCCAGCGGTGCCCGTGACCTGAAGGAAATCGCCCGGCTGATCGGCACGACCCGCAGCACCACCCATCGCCTGGCCAGTTGCCTGGTGGACGAGCGCTACCTGCGCGTGGTGCCGCAGGTGGGTTACCTGTTGGGACCGAAGTTGATCGAACTGGGTTTCCAGGCCCGGGAAGATCTGCCGCTGGTGAGCCTGGCGGGACCGTACCTGGACGAGTTGTCGGCACTGACCGGCGACACCGTTCACCTGGCGATTCGCGAGGGTGACGAGGTTCTGTACCTGCTGAAGAATCCGGGGCGCAATGGCCCCGAAATGCGCTCGCGGGTGGGCCATCGCATGCCATTGGCACGCACGGGAATCGGCAAGGCGCTGATGCTCGATGATCCCGAGGAAAATTGGCGGCGGTTGTACGAAATCAGTCTGCCGGCCGCTGGGAAGAATCAATTCTGGCCCCAGCACCAGGAGCAATCCTGGGAACAGTTCCAGCAGCGGATGGTGGAGTATGTGGCGGGAGGTTATGCCTTCGACCTGGAAGACAACGAACCGTCGATCCGTTGTGTCGCGGCGCCGATCCGGGATGCCGGCAAGCGGATTGTCGCCGGCATCAGCATTGCCAGCACCGTGCCGTACATGCCGTTGGAAAAAATGGCCGAGCTGATTCCCCTGGTCAAAGGGGTCACAGCCCGGCTTTCGGCGGAACTGGGTGCCAAGGTTTAACGGACGTCAGGCTTTGAGCGTCGCCATGTCGATGACAAAGCGGTACTTCACGTCCCCGGCGATCATGCGGCTGTAGGCCTCATTGATCTGGCGGATGTCGAGCATTTCAACGTCGCAACTGATGTTGTGCTCGGCGCAGAAATCCAGCACCTCCTGGGTCTCGGCAATGCCGCCGATCAACGAGCCGGCCAATACACGACGACCCATGATCAAGTTGGCGGCATGGACCGGCGGATCGATCGGCTCGACCAGGCCCACCAGGATGTGTACGCCGTCGAAACGCAACGTCCCCAGATAGGGATTGAGGTCGTGCTGCACCGGAATGGTGTCCAGCAGGAAGTGGAAGCGTCCGGCGGCAGCGGCCATCTGTTCGGCGTCGGTGGACACGATCACATGATCGGCACCCTGGCGACGGGCTTCTTCCGCCTTGCTCGCCGAGCGGGTGAACAACGTCACCTCGGCGCCCATGGCCTTGGCGAACTTGATGCCCATGTGCCCGAGGCCGCCCATGCCGAGCACGCCGACCTTGTCGCCGGCCTTCACGCCATAGTGCTTGAGGGGCGAGTAGGTGGTGATGCCGGCGCAGAGAATCGGTGCGGCGCTGGCCGGGTCGAGTTTTTCCGGTATACGCAGCACGAAATGTTCGTTGACCACGATGCTGTCGGAGTAGCCGCCCATGGTATGGCCGCCGCTGATACGGTCCGGGCTCGCATAGGTCTGGGTCATGCCCTGATAGCAGTATTGCTCCAGGTCGGCATGGCAGGCTTCGCACTCGCGGCAGGAGTCGACCATGCAGCCAACGCCCACCAGGTCGCCGATCTTGTAGCGGGTGACATTTGCACCGACGGCGGTAACCTTGCCTACGATCTCGTGGCCGGGCATCAGTGGGTAGACGGCGATGCCCCATTCGTTGCGAGCCTGATGGATATCGGAGTGGCAGACGCCACAGTAGAGAATGTCGATTGCCACGTCGTCGGCCTGCGGGCTGCGCCGCTCGAACTTCATGGGGGCGAGGGGCGCGGTGGGCGATTGGGCGGCATATCCGATGGCAGTGTACATAGTGAACCTCGCTAAGCAATGAACAGTCAGGCGATCTATTCTGGGAGCCATGGCCGCATCTCGCGATGGCGATTCCTACGGGTGTCATGCCTAATCCTCCGACCTTGGCCGTGGATTGATCCTATGGAGCGCCAGACCTGCGATGATGTTTCCATCCCTTTTTCCGTGAAGTTTTCCCCATGTTGCTGACCCGCTATCTCGATGCCAATGCGGCGCTGGTTTCGCTGATCGAACCCCTGGCGACCCGTGACGGCTTTATTCCTACACAGCTGCCAGGCGTGCAAGTGCTGCGGTGCAGCCAGGACATCGCCCGTGGCCCGCAGCTCTATGAGCCGAGCCTGGTGATCATTGCCCAGGGCAGCAAACTGGCTTACCTGGGACCGCGCACGCTGGAGTACGGCGCCGGGCATTACCTGATCCAGGCGCTGCCGGTGCCGTTCGAGTGCGAAACCTACGCCATGCCCGATGCTCCGCTGCTCGGGATTTCCGTTGCGATCGATCGGCCGCTGCTGGGTGAGTTGGTGCTGGCCATGGGGTTGACGCCGGGACGGAACCTGCCGCCGCAGACGCCGGAATCCATGACCAGCGCGGTGCTCGATGACGCCATGCGAGGGTGTGTCGAACGGTTGCTGTACTGCCTGCACGATCCACTGGAATGCCAGGTGATGGGCCAGGCGCGGTTGCGAGAATTGCTCTTCGCGGCGTTGCGCGGACCCCAGGCCGATGTGTTGCGGGCGTTGGTGGAGCAGCATGGGCAGTTCGCCCGGATCGCCGCCGCGTTGTGTCATTTGCACGCGCACTTCACCGAACCGCTGAACGTCGAGACCCTGGCCAACTGCGCGAACATGAGTGCCTCGACCTTTCATGAGCATTTCAAGCGCAGTACGTTGCTGTCGCCGGTGCAGTACCTCAAGCGATTGCGCCTGCTCAAGGCGCAGCGGCTGTTGCTCAGCGAGGGCATGGGCGTGGCCCAGGTCGCCCATCAGGTGGGCTACCAGAGCTCGTCGCAGTTCAGTCGGGAGTACAAGCGCTACTTCGAGCGCAACCCCGGGGAAGAGCGCGCTGCCTGATCCAGCGCCAATCCCTGTGGGAGCGAGCCTGCTCGCGATAGCGGTTCACCTGTCGGCATTTTTTATTGGCTGACACGCCGCTATCGCGAGCAGGCTCGCTCCACAGGAGGTATGGGCGCTCCATTAATCGCAGGCAACAAAAAGGCCCCCATTGCGGGAGCCTTGATGTTCAGCGAATCGGCTTACATGTTCGGGTAAGTCGGTCCACCGGCGCCTTCCGGCGAGACCCAGGTGATGTTCTGCGCAGGATCCTTGATGTCGCAGGTCTTGCAGTGGACGCAGTTCTGGGCGTTGATCTGGAAACGCTTCTCGCCGTCTTCCTTGGTCACCACCTCATACACCCCGGCCGGGCAGTAGCGTTGGGCCGGTTCGTCGTACAGCGGCAGGTTCTTGCCGATGGGGATACTCGGGTCGGTCAACTTCAGATGGCAGGGCTGTTCTTCTTCATGGTTGGTACCGGAGATGAACACCGAGCTGAGTTTGTCGAAGCTGATCTTGCCGTCCGGTTTCGGGTAGTCGATCTTCTTGCAATCGGCTGCCAGCTTCAGGCAGGCGTAGTCGGGCTTGTTGTCATGCAGGGTGAACGGCAGCTTGCCGCCGAAGATGTTCTGGTCGAGCCAGTTGAAGCCGCCACCGATGATTGCGCCGTACTTGTGGATCGCCGCGCCGAAGTTGCGGCTGGCGAACAGCTCTTCGTACAGCCAGCTGTTCTTGAAGCTGTCGACGTAAGCGGTCAGTTCATCACCGCCTTCGGATTCGGCGAACAGGCGATCGGCCACGGCCTCGGCGGCGAGCATGCCGGACTTCATGGCGGTGTGGCTGCCCTTGATCTTGGCGAAGTTCAGGGTGCCGAGGTCGCAACCGATCAGCGCGCCGCCCTTGAAGACCATTTTCGGCAGGGAGTTCAGGCCGCCCTTGCAGATGGCGCGGGCGCCGTAGCTGACGCGCTTGCCGCCTTCCAGGTACTGCTTGAGCACCGGGTGATGCTTGAGGCGCTGGAATTCGTCGAACGGCGACAGGTAGGTGTTGCTGTAGGACAGGTCGACGATCAGCCCCACGACCACCTGGTTGTTTTCCAAGTGATAGAGGAAGGAACCGCCGGTGTTCTCGGTACCCATGATGTCCAGCGGCCAGCCGGCGGTGTGCACCACCAGGCCGGGTTGATGCTTGGCCGGGTCGATTTCCCAGATTTCCTTCAGGCCGATGCCGTAGTGCTGGGCGTCGGCGTCGCTGTCCAGGTTGAAGCGCTTGATCAGTTGCTTGCCGATATGGCCACGGCAGCCTTCGGCGAACAGCGTGTACTTGCCGCGCAGTTCCATGCCAGGCGTGTAGAGGCCTTCCTTCGGATGGCCTTCACGGTCGACACCCAGATCGCCGGTGATAATCCCGCGGACCACGCCGTTTTCGTCGAACAGTGCTTCCTGAGCGGCGAAGCCCGGGTAGATTTCCACGCCCAGGTTCTCGGCCTGCTGGGCCAGCCAACGGCAAAGATTGCCGAGGGAAATAATATAGTTGCCTTCGTTGTGCATGGTCTTGGGCACGAAGAAGTCAGGGATTTTGTTCGCAGTGTCGGCGTTCCTCAGGACATAAATGTCATCGCGCTTGACTGGCGTGTTCAGCGGGGCGCCGAGCTCTTTCCAGTCCGGGAACAGCTCATTCAGGGCGCGGGGTTCGAACACCGCGCCGGAAAGGATGTGTGCACCGACTTCGGAGCCTTTTTCCACCACGCAGACGCTGATTTCCTTACCGGCTTCGGCGGCCTTCTGCTTCAGGCGGCAGGCGGCAGACAGGCCAGCGGGGCCGGCACCGACGATGACCACGTCGAATTCCATGTATTCGCGTTCCACAGGCTATCTCCTACTCTCAAGGCTCACGGTTTTTCTAATTGGAGGTTGGGCGTTGCATCCATTGTTTCCTTCGGGAAAACGACAAAAGCGACAATGGATGACCCGCGGTTCTCTCTTGGGGGCGCATTATATCTACACCACTCTCAGGGTCCAATACAAACGTTTGTTTGAAATAGCCGCAGCCCAGATAAATCACCGACGTGCGGCTTATGACTGGCCATTTTGCCGTATTGACCGGAATAGGCGTTCCGGTCAAGATACGGGCGGTTTTGCGCTCGCCGTAGGCTGACTGTTGGTTTCAAGAGCACCTCTAAAGACAGGGCGAAGGCAGCACAAAGTGACGTATTGCGTGTTTGGACGCGCAGTTTACACGCCGCGATAATGAATGACTCATCGGTCACCATCGACGAAAGGTCTTCACTCCGTGAGCAAGAGTCATGTGTGGTTCATGCCGGCGTTTTTAGAGGTGCCCTTGCGCCCATGAGCATCAACCGCCAGGTTCGCCTAGGCGACTTTCTTTTCACCGGAGAGTAACGAGGAATCCATGAAGGTTCTTGTAGCTGTCAAACGAGTGGTCGACTATAACGTCAAGGTTCGCGTCAAGGCGGACAACTCCGGCGTCGACCTCGCCAACGTCAAGATGTCGATGAACCCTTTCTGCGAAATCGCCGTGGAAGAAGCCGTACGCCTGAAAGAAAAAGGCGTGGCGACTGAAATCGTCGTCGTCTCCATCGGTCCGACCACCGCCCAGGAGCAACTGCGCACGGCGCTGGCGCTGGGTGCCGATCGCGCCATCCTCGTCGAGTCCGCCGAAGAGCTGACTTCCCTGGCCGTGGCCAAGCTGCTCAAGGCCGTTGTCGACAAGGAACAGCCACAGCTGGTGATCCTCGGCAAGCAAGCCATCGACAGCGACAACAACCAGACCGGCCAGATGCTCGCGGCATTGAGCGGCTACGGCCAGGGCACCTTCGCCTCCAAGGTCGAAGTGTCCGGCGACAGCGTTGCCGTGACTCGCGAAATCGACGGCGGTGCGCAGACCGTTTCCCTGAAACTGCCGGCCATCGTCACCACCGACCTGCGTTTGAACGAGCCGCGCTATGCGTCCCTGCCAAACATCATGAAAGCCAAGAAGAAGCCGCTTGAAGTGCTGACTCCTGACGCTTTGGGCGTTTCCACCGCCTCCACCAACAAGACCCTGAAGGTCGAAGCGCCGGCTGCACGCAGCGCGGGCATCAAGGTCAAGTCGGTGGCTGAACTGGTCGAGAAACTGAAAAACGAAGCGAAGGTGCTTTGAATTGGAGAGCCTGAACATGACTATCCTCGTCATCGCCGAACACGATAACAAGGCGCTGGCTCCGGCCACGCTGAACACCGTTGCTGCCGCTGCCAAAATCGGTGGCGATATCCACGTTCTGGTTGCAGGCCAGGGCGCTGGCGCCGTGGCTGAAGCCGCCGCGAAAATCACCGGCGTGGCCAAAGTGCTGTCGGCCGACAACGCCGCCTATGCTCACCAGCTGCCGGAAAACGTTGCGCCACTGGTAGCCGAGTTGGGCAAGGGTTACAGCCACATCCTGGCTGCCGCTACGTCCAACGGCAAGAACATCCTGCCGCGCGTTGCCGCTGCCCTGGACGTCGACCAGATCTCCGAGATCATCTCGGTGGAAAGCGCCGACACCTTCCAGCGTCCGATCTACGCCGGTAACGCCATTGCCACCGTGCAATCGACCGCTGCGATCAAGGTCATCACCGTCCGCGCCACCGGTTTCGACCCGGTTGCCGCCGAAGGTGGTTCGGCCGCTGTCGAAGCCGTAGGCGCTGCCCACGATGCCGGCATTTCCAGCTTCGTCAACGAAGAACTGGCCAAGTCCGACCGTCCTGAGCTGACTGCTGCCAAGATCGTCGTTTCCGGCGGCCGCGGCATGCAGAACGGTGACAACTTCAAGCACCTGTACGCCCTGGCCGACAAGCTGGGCGCTGCCGTCGGCGCTTCCCGCGCAGCGGTCGACGCAGGTTTCGTACCCAACGACATGCAGGTCGGCCAGACCGGCAAGATCGTTGCGCCACAGCTGTACATCGCCGTCGGTATCTCCGGTGCGATCCAGCACCTGGCCGGCATGAAGGACTCCAAGGTGATCGTCGCGATCAACAAGGACGAAGAAGCGCCGATCTTCCAGGTGGCTGATTACGGCCTGGTGGCGGACCTGTTCGAAGCAGTCCCTGAGTTGGAGAAGCTGGTCTAATCCGGTCTCTTCACTTATAAAGAGCCCGGCTTTGACCGTAGTGCCGTTCATTTAAGGTTTGTCTGAATCATTGTGGCGAGGGAGCTTGCTCCCGCTTGAGTGCGAAGCGCTCACAAAAGGGCTGCTGTGCAGCCCAGCGGGAGCAAGCTCCCTCGCCACGGATTCCATTCACCTTGAATGACCGCGATACGGTTCAGGCCGGGCTTTTTATTGTCTGCATTTTCGAGGGGAGCGTAACGCCATGGATCTTCGCCGTTTGGCTGGCTGGTCGTTGCTGTGGGCGTTGGCGGGTATACCGGGCCTGGCTGTCGCCGCCGGCAAGTGCGAACGCCTGATCGCCACCGGCAGCCCCGATGCGCCGCCTTACCTCTGGCAAGACCCCCAGGATCCCAAACACTTGATCGGCGCCAGCGCCGACTTGCTGACCCAAGTGGCGGGAGAATTGGGCATCAAGGTCGAATTGCTTTACGCCGGCAAGCGCGCCCAGGCACTGGATGAAGTGCGCAGCGGGCGCATGGACCTGCTCGCCGATGCCTCGTTGACGCCGACCGGGCTCGATTCCCTGGATTATGTTCATCCCCCCGTGCTGGAGAACGATTACCTGGTCTGGACCCGCAAGGATTCTCCACTGGTCGTCAATCGGCCCGAGGATCTGCACGGTCATCCCGGAGCCTTGTCGGAAAAGGCTCGTATGACCCAGGAATTCGGTCTTTTTGCCGAGCAGAAATTGACCCTGGTCCGCACCTCCAACCTGACCCAGGCCTTTCAGAAATTGCTGCTGGGGGAGGTGGAATATGTCCTCGCCGGGCGCTACTCGGGCCTGGCAATGGCGCAGACACTGGGGATGGCGAACGACCTGCAAGCGGCTCCGCAACCGGTGGATAAACCGGGACTGTTCCTCGCGGTTTCCCATGACTCCGCCTGCAACGACCCATGGTTGCGCGGACAGCTGGCGCAAAAGATGACAGAATTGGCCGCGTCCGGCCTGACGGAGGCTGTGTTGCAGCGCAATCTCGAGCGTTGGAACACACAGTTGCAGCCACCTGTCGGCGCCCCAAAACAGTAGGGAACATTAGTGACTATTCGACCTCTTTTCGCTGCCCTGGCCGTTCTGGCTCTGGCGGGCTGCGCAGCCGATCCGGCGCCGAATGAACAGATCCGCCTGACTGAACAGGCCTTGGAACAAGCCCGGGCCGTGGGCGCCAGCGCCGACGAAGTACCCGAATTGAAGCTGGCGGAAGAAAAGTTCGCCCGCGCCAAATCCAACATGGCCGATGAATCGTACAAGAAGGCACGCATGCGTGCCGAGCAGGCCGAGCTGGACGCACGTCTGGCCGAGGCGAAGGTGCTGACGCTCAAGAGCCAGGAGCAACTGAACGTGCTCGACACCCGCATCAAGCGCTTGCGCAAACAACTGAGGGAGGATGCCCAATGAAGCACTCCCATGTGTTGGGTGGTTTGATCCTGGCGGGCCTGGCCAGCTTGTATGGCTGCGCGGGTCAGCGCAGTGAGGCGGCACTGGAAAAAGCCAGTACCGATTTCCAGAAAGTGAAGGAAGACGCTAACGTCCTGCGCGCAGCGCCCAGGGATGTGATTCGCGCCGGCGAGTCGCTGGCTCGGGCCGATCGCCTGTCCAGCTACTGGGGCAGCGGCGAGGATGTATTGCACTACGCCTACCTCAGCCAGCGCTACAGTGAAATCGCCCGGGAGCACAGTAATCAGGTGCTCAACGAAGAGCGCGCGGCGAAGCTCGAACTGGAGCGCCAGCGCCTGCAACTGGCCTTGCGCGAATCCAAGTTGCTCAGTGTCCAGCAACAGGGCAAATGGCTGGAAGAGCAGATCATGGAGATGACCACCACCCAGACCGATCGCGGCCTGGTGATGACCCTCGGTGATGTGCTGTTCGATACCGGCGAGGCTGAGTTGAAGAATTCGGCCAACCGGGTCGTGCTCAAGATCGTGCAGTTCCTGCAGCTCAACCCCAAGCGGGTGGTGCGCATCGAAGGCTATACCGACAGCACTGGCGGCAAGCAGGAGAACCTCAAGCTGTCCCGGGACCGCGCGCAGGCGGTGGCGGATGTGCTGATAGACCTGGGAATCGATGACAAGCGTATCCAGGTCGAAGGCTACGGCGACGAGTTCCCGGTGGACGTCAACGCCACCGAGCGTGGCCGGGCGCAGAACCGTCGGGTTGAAATCGTGTTCTCCGATGAGAAGGGCCAGCTCGGCGCTGCTCGCTAAGGGCTGCGTCACTGGAAAACCCGGCCTCTTGGGAGCGCCGGGTTTTTTTGTGCTCGTGGTTCATCACTCGCGCACAGTTGGGGCTGTCACTGCACTGTATGGTCGAGTAATCTGGCAACTGTCCCCGTACACTTCTAAACTGTTCCGGTATCGTTTCCTACAAGAACAACATGCCCGTGAAATCGAGTGCTGCGTCATGACCAACCTCTTGCTCTACCAACGTATTGCTCAGCAACTGGCCGAAGACATCCGCCGGGGTGTGTATCAGCCCGGCGAACGCGTGCCGTCGGTGCGCAAGATGAGTTCGCAGCTCAATGTCAGCCATGCGACGGTGTTGCAGGCCTACGCCAACCTTGAGGATCAGGGGCTGATTCGTGCGCGGCCGCAATCTGGCTATTACGTGCACCAGACGCCGGCGCTGACGGCACCGACCCCGGATATCGCCCGGGTCGAGCGGCCGGGGTTGGTCACGCGCAGCAGCATCATCCAGCAGGTACTGGTCGAGTCCCGTCGCGAAGGGGTATTTCCATTGGGCGCGGCGGTGCCGAGTGTGGATTACCTGCCTGTACGGGCACTGCATCAGCAATTGGCCAAAGTCACGCGTTTCCACAGCCCGCGGGCGTTCAGCTATATGTTCAGCCCGGGTTTCGAACCGTTGCGTCGCCAGGTGGCGATTCGCATGCGCGATGCCGGTGTCGTGGTGGACCCTTCCGAGGTGGTGATTACCCACGGTTGCGTCGATGCGCTGCAAATGTCCCTGCGGGTACTGACCCGCCCAGGGGACCTGATCGCCGCCGAATCGCCGACTTACTACGGTTTGCTGCAACTGGCGGATCTGTTGGGCCTCAAGGTCATCGAAATCCCCAGCGACCCGGTGACCGGCATGAGCCTGGAGGCCCTGCAACTGGCGGCCAACCAATGGTCGATCAAGGCGCTGGTGCTGACGACGCGGCTGAGCAATCCCCTGGGCGGTACCATGCCCGAGGAGCGACAGAAGCAACTGTTGCGCCTGGCTTCGGATTTCGACATTCAGATTGTCGAGGATGACATCTACGGAGAGCTGATGTTCGAGCAGGGCCGCACCAAAGCACTCAAGGCTTATGATCGGCTGGACCGGGTCATTTACTGTTCGAGTTTTTCCAAGACGTTGTCGCCGGGTGTACGCATCGGCTGGATGATCGCCGGCAAGTTCCAGCAGGAGATCCAGCGGCTGCAGACGTTCAGTACACATTCGGCGTGCAGCGTCACGCAGATGGGCATTGCGGCCTATCTGGAAAACGGTGGCTACGACCGCCATCTGCGCTATATCCGCCAGGAGTACCGCAAGAATCTCAGCGCTTTCCAGTTGGCGGTGCAGCAGTACTTCCCCGAAGGCACGCAGATGAGTCGTCCCACCGGCGGCTTCATCCTGTGGGTCAGCCTGCCGGGGCGGGTCAATACCCAGGAGTTGCACGTGCGAGCGTTGCAACAGGGGATCAGTATCGCGCCGGGGTTGATCTTCAGTAACACCGAGCAGTTCAACCACTGCATTCGCCTGAACTGCGGAATCCCTTGGAATCGCGAGGCGGAACGGGCCTTGATGACGTTGGGGTTGTTGGCCACGCAATTGTGCCAGGAGACCGCCAGCGGTTTTCTGTAGGGATCGACGGGCTTGTCAGCGTCGGATTATCAGGCCAGCATGTACTTCTCTGCCGTAAGTGCCGTCGTATCTATGAAAGCCATTGTTCCTGTCACCTGGGTTTTGATCGGCCTGTTGACTGCCTTCCATGCCGGAGGTGTGGTGGCGGCTTCGGTACAAGAGAAGCCGGCCGCCAGCGCCACGAAAAGCCCAGCGAAAAGCGTGTCCAAAAAGCCGCCTGCAGCGAAGGTGCCTGCCAAGAAAACGGCTTCCTCGCAGAAGAAACGCGCGCCCATTGCCTCCAAGAGCAAATCTGCCCATGAGGTCGCCAAGACTCCATTACCGCCAGCCAACCTGGATCTGAGCTTGCCCCATGATATGGTTCAGAAACTGCAACCACCCGGAACGGTACCGCTACCCAAGCGTGAGCCGCTGCTGCCGTCCATGTTCGGGCAGAAGCCGGACCCGTTCCAGCTCAATGGCCGTCTGCTGAATAACGAAATGCAGCTGCCGCTGCGTAATTCGGAGCGCCGGGAAGTGGAGGGCGCGGCCCTGGATTTCGAATTCAAGCGATAAGTCTTCGAGCGCGAATGCAATTCGTCGCTGACTGTCCGGTCATCTTCCATTGGGCGAAAAAACACGCAGACGGTAATTTAAAACGGTTGTTTAAGCCGTTACTCTGTATTCCGTTATTGGGCCGTTACCCGTGAGGATGTTGTCGTCATGAAATGCCGTGAAGGCTGTGGCGCCTGCTGCATTGCCCCTTCCATCAGCTCGTCGATCCCGGGCATGCCCCATGGCAAGCCGGCGGGAGAACGTTGTGTGCAATTGTCGGTCGATAACTTGTGCCGGATCTTCGGCCTGCCGGAACGTCCGGCGGTGTGCTCGGGGTTCGCCGCCGACATCGAGGTCTGCGGCAACAGCAGCGAGGAAGCCATCCGGTTGATCGGCTGGTGGGAGCAGGCCACGGCGGTGTAACGGGTCAATGGACAGGGCTGAATGCGAAGCCCAATGACGAAATTCAAATGACCGGACTTCGACAATAAGGAAAAAAACTATGGGTTCGCTGCATCGTATGGCTGTGTTGTGTGGCTTGACTGCCTTTCTGGCAACCGCAACTGCGCAGGCGGAAGACTGGCAGGTCGCCAAGGAGCAGGACGGTATCAAGGTTTCCCTCAGTGAAGTGGCCGGCTCCAAGTACAAGGCCTACCGCGGCGTGACCGTCATGAAAACCACCATGACGAAGTTGCGGGCTCTGCAGGAAGATGTCTCGGGTGCCTGTGCCTGGATCCATGAGTGCAAGACTCAGAAGCTGCTCAAGCACGAAGGCAACCAGAGCTGGACCTATACCCAGTTCAATACGCCGTGGCCGGTCACGTCCCGGGATTCGGTGCTGCAAGTCACCACCGTCGAAGGCGCCGATGGCAGCCTGACCCGTAACCTCAAGGGCGTGCCGACCTACCTCCCGGAAGAGCAGGGGTTTGTGCGAGTGGCCCAGGTCGACGGTTTCTGGAAATTCACACCCAAGGGCGCGGACCAGATCGAGGTGACCTATCAGGTCCACACCGAGCCCGGTGGTGATGTACCGTCCTGGCTGGCCAACAAATTCGTGGTGGATGCTCCGTTCAACACCTTGAAGGCCTTGAGGGAGCGTGCCGAGAAGTAATCGGCAGGCCTGATGACGACTACACCGAGACCGCCCTTGAGGCGGTCTTTTCGTTGGTGCCGTCCAGGTATTCGGTGGAACGATTATTCCCCCCGAAATGTCGAGATAGAGGTAAGCCCGGCCATGATTTGATCGAGGAGACACCAATGCAAAAGTGGGAAATCACGTTCGTTGATGACCACGGCGAAGCGATCGCCGAGCAGTTCGACTATGACCAGAAGCCCACTATGGAGCAGGCAGCACAGTTGATTCGCGAAAGACTGCTTCCGGTGCCCGCCCAGCTGGACCTCAATGACCTGGAAGGGCGAACCGCCGAGCCGACGGTCAAGAATCTCAAATCCCAGCACAGCATCGAAATCATCGACATTAAGCCGATTTCATGAAGTTCGTGGCCTGGCCCCGCTTGGCAGTGGCCATCACTTGCGGCTACTCTGCAATTGAGATCAGCGAAAGGATCGCCAAGGTCCGGTCTTGTCAGCTACATGCTTGTGTCCCGACGGTCATTTGATGCCGTACCGCTTGCAATCCACGGGTTGCCCGCACGGGAAGACGGAAAGTCTATCCATCGATCTGAGGAGGACGTTTCATGAGCACAGCCTATCAAGAAGACATCAGCACCAGTGTGCTGCGCCGCATGAAAGAAGGCGGGTTCGACTTCTCACAATTCCATCCAATCGAGTTCTACGCCATTTTCCCGGACGAGGAGCGGGCGCGCAGGGCGGCGGGTCATTTTCGAGGTGAGTCGTTGAATGCACAGATCAGCGCACGGGATGACGGTGCCTGGTCATTGGAACTGAGCCGGGTGATGTATGCCACTTACGATGACATTGGAGATTTCGAGCAAGACTTCGAAGCGGTGGTGGAGCCCTTGGGCGGCATTATCGAAGGTTGGGGGGTGAAGCAGGAAATCCGACGCTTCCAGGCCTGATGTCCATACCCTGCCACAGCACAACGGCTGACCTTCGGGTTGGCCGTTTTCATGTCTGCAACCTGTAGCCGAGCACGGGCAGGTATGACTCACTTTTTGTAGCTGACTGTGTCGAGCAGAGGCCATGTCCACGTTCCATGACTATGCTGGGTGTTAAAGGAAACCTGGGTGGTCGAGGACTGAAGGACGAATGGCCATGTTGAGTAGGACCGCCTCGGACCTGTACTGGATGTCGCGTTACCTGGAGCGGGCGGAAAATCTCGCGCGAATGCTCGATGTGAGTTATTCGCTGTCATTGATGCCTCAGGATGGTCGCGGCGACGGCCTGCACGAGCTGGCCATGCCCCTGATGATCACCGGCACCCTGGACGATTACCGGGAACGGCACGGCGACCTGCACGCCGAGCGACTGTTGCATTTCTTCGCCCTCGATGCCGCCAACCCGGCCAGCATCTACAGTTGCCTGGGCGCTGCGCGGGCCAGTGCCCACGCAGTGCGTGGTCGCATCACCGCCGACATGTGGGAAAACACCAATGCCACCTGGCTGGAGGTTCGTGACATCGCCGGCCAGGGCCTGGGGCGTTACGGCCTGAGCCGCTTCTGTGAGTGGATCAAGGAACGGTCGCATCTGTTTCGAGGGGCAACCTCGGCACCATCATGCGTAACGATGCATTCCGGTTCATTCGTCTGGGGACGTTCATCGAAAGGGCCGACAACACGCTACGCTTACTCGATGCTCGCTACGAAATGGCCGGCGACCAGGCTGACGCCATCACCGACGGCACGGCCCACGCGTATTACCAATGGAGCGCCCTGTTGCGGGCCCTGTCATCCTTCGAGGCCTACACTGAGCTCTACCGTGAGGCTCCCGGGGCTCGCCATGTGGCCGAGTTGCTGCTGTTGCGCGCCGATGTGCCGCGCTCGCTGCGGGCCTGTACCGAAGAAATCGACCAGATCCTCGCCAGCCTGCCAGGCACCAACGGACGGCTGGCACAACGCCTGGCGGCGGAAATGGATGCACGGCTGCGCTACACCGGCATCAACGAAATCCTCGACGGTGGCCTGCATGCCTGGCTCACCGAATTCATTCCGCTGGTTCGGGAACTGGGCAACGCCATCCACAGTTCTTACCTGGAGGTCATATGAGACTCTCGATCAGCCACGAAACGGCCTACCACTACGAACAGCAGGTTCGCGCCAGTATCCAGTATCTGCGCCTGACCCCTCACGACAGCGAGCGCCAACACGTGCTCAGCTGGCAGCTCGATTTGCCGAGGCCGGTGCGCGCGCAGTTGGATCCGTACGGCAACATCCTCCACGTCCTTACCCTGGACGAGCCCCACGAAACGATCATCATCGGTGCACGGGGCCAGGTGGACATCGACCCGTTGCGCGAGGCCGAGCATGAGGATCAATCCGCGTTGCCGTTCCTGCGCTTCACCCGGCTGACCGAAGCGGACGAGGCCCTTCGTGCCTTCGCCCGGGAGCAATGCCGGCAGCGTCGTGACCGCACGGCGCTGATCGACCTGATGCACGGGGTGAACCAGCACATGGCCTACGCACCTGGCTCCACCGAAGTGGAAACCAGCGCGGCCCAGGCATTCGCCGGCCGTAGCGGGGTGTGCCAGGATCATACCCACGTATTCCTGGCCTGCGCCCGCAGCCTGGGCGTACCGGCACGCTATGTATCGGGCTACGTGTACAGCGGCGACAGTGAACACCTGGCCAGCCACGCCTGGGCCGAAGCCTGGCTCGACGACGCCTGGTACAGTTTCGACGTGACCCACCAGTTGTCACGTCCGGAGCGACACTTGAAATTGGCCGTTGGCCTGGATTACCTGGATGCCTGCCCGGTACGGGGCCTGCGTCGTGGCGGCGGTGAACAGATGCGGGCCAGGGTGGCCGTGACGCCGGCGCCGGTGATTACGGTGCAGCAGCAATGACGTGCGGACCGGCTTGGAACTTACTGTGGCGAGGGAGCAAGCTCTCTCGCCACACGTGGATGGTCTTATTGGCTCAACGGCTGTTTACGCCCAGCCATATGCTTCAGATACCCCACCAACAGATCCAGCTCCGAGTCCGGCAGCACGGTCGCGGAAAACGCCGGCATCTTGCCCTGGGGCCAGTGACGCAGGCCCTGGGGATCGCGGATATAGCGCTTGAGGAAATCCCCCGAGAAATATTCGGTGGGGTTGAAGGGAATATTCAGGTCCGGGCCAAACTGTGCGTCGCCGGCACCGTTGAGCCGATGGCATGCCAGGCAATTCTTCTGGAACACAGCGAAGCCCTTGTTGACCGGGTCGTCCTTGGACAGGCTGGGCGCCGGCAGCAGGGCGGGGAAGCGCTCGGCCACGGCTGACATGCGCTTGATGCTCGCTACCGCATATGGCCATTGTTCCGGGCTGATATGACCCGCTTGAGGATCGGTCCAGACCAGATAGAAAGGCCCGGCACTGGGCTTGCCCTCTCCCAGGGATGGCCAAGGTGCGGCTGGATCTTCGATGGCCAGCCAGGCGCGTGCGCCGTTCTTGTTGAGTAATGGCGCCGCGGGCATTTCGGCGGCGAAACCGTCCAGGGCCACGGCCTGCAGGTGATCATCCGGCTGGACACCGGTCAGCAGCGCCGTCAGTGGCACGGCGCGATAGCTCATCGGTTTCTTGTAGGAAACGTCGTCGGGTATCTGGATCGTTTGTGCTTCAGGATGCTTGAGCAGTTCTTCGGTGTGCCAGGTACGCGCAGTCGCGCCCAGCTCCAGTACCAGTTGGGCGGCATACAGGGGCGTGCTGAGCAGCAACGCCCCGAGCAGGATGAGAGCTTTCAATGGATCGCTTTCCATGTCGAGAGAGTGACGCAAAGGTTGGCACAGCCAACGCCGCTCGAACAACGAGCCCGTCACATTTTTTAGCGACACAATGGATAGCGATACCGCTCACTGTTGATGCAGGCACTCGCGCGCAATACCTAGCCGATCACCTTGGGAATATTCGGCAGAATCAACAGCAGCGTTGTGGCGAAGAGAATGAGTCCGGCTTGACGAACTTTCGAATGTTTGAACATGGCTGACCCGCCTTTTTTGTTATTTCCTGAGGCCAGCCTGCAAAACTCCGTGGCGGCTGGCAGTGCACTTCCTGTCTGACAAGCGCCTCGGCAAAACCCGACGACTCTCTTGTACAAGGATTACATTAGGGGCCGCAGCCGCATTGGCTTAGATCCAATTCGTATCAGCTTCAAATAAGTCGCTATAAAAAAGCTATGAGGCCTATTGCCACCTTCTTGCGGGTCCTCTACCTAGACAGCTTGCGTTCCTGAATCGGTTAACCCGATAGCAGGCTACCGTTCGTCTGACCGTGGCCGTCAACGCGCTTGAGCGCTCGGGTCATTGAATCCAGGGCCGCTGGGCTTATGGTTGGAGCATCGCATTATCCGTCGTGGTTCGAGGATGTCATGACCCAAGCTTTGATTTTCGATGCCTTGCGCACCCCCCGTGGCAAGGGCAAGGCCGATGGCGCCCTGCACAGCGTCAAGCCGGTGAACCTGATGGGAGGATTGCTTCAAGCCTTGCAGCAGCGCATGGACCTGGACACCCGCCAGGTCGACGACATCGTGCTCGGTTGTGTGACGCCGGTAGGCGAGCAGGGGGCCGACATCGCCAAAACCGCCGCCCTGATAGCCGACTGGGATGTCAGCGTTCCGGGTGTCCAGCTCAATCGGTTCTGTGCCTCGGGCCTTGAAGCGGTGAATCTGGCCGCGATGAAAGTGCGCTCCGGGTTCGAAGACCTGGTGGTGGCCGGTGGTGTCGAGTCGATGTCCCGGGTGCCGATGGGCAGCGACGGCGGCGCCTGGGCGCTGGACCCGCAATCCAACCTGCACGGTCACTTCGTCCCCCAGGGCATCGGTGCCGACCTGATCGCCACGCTGGAGGGCTTCAGTCGCGAAGACGTCGATGCCTACGCGCTGAATTCCCAGAAAAAAGCCGGGCGGGCCCGGGCCGACGGCTCTTTCAACAAGTCTCTGGTAGCGGTTCGGGATCAGAACGGCATCGTGTTGTTGGACCACGATGAATTCATCCGTGTCGACACCACCCTCGAAGGCCTGGGCAGGCTCAAGCCGAGTTTTGAAACCATGGGCCAGATGGGCTTCGATGCCACGGCGCTGCGGGTCTACAACCATGTCGAGCGGATCGACCATGTGCATACACCCGGCAACAGCTCCGGGATCGTCGATGGCGCGGCGCTGATGCTGATCGGTTCTGAAGCCAAGGGGCGCGCCCTGGGCCTGCAGCCTCGGGCGCGAATCATCGCCACGGCCGTCACCAGCACCGATCCGACCATCATGCTCACCGGTCCGGCGCCGGCCACCCGCAAAGCCTTGGCCAAGGCCGGGTTGCGGGTGGAGGACATCGACCTGTTCGAGGTCAACGAAGCCTTCGCCTCGGTGGTGCTCAAGTTCATCAAGGATATGGCCATCGACCCCGCCAGGGTCAACGTCAACGGTGGCTCCATCGCCATGGGGCACCCCTTGGGGGCAACGGGGTGCGCCATTCTCGGCACCCTGCTCGATGAACTGGAGGTGCGTCGCCTGCGCTACGGGCTGGCGACCTTGTGTGTGGGTGGCGGCATGGGCATTGCCACTGTTATCGAACGCCTTTGAGCCGACTTCCAGGAACCCTTTCAATGACCGCTGCCATTCGTTACGAAACCGGCCAGGACCGGATTGTCGTCCTGACAATGGACCTGCCTGGCCAAAGCGCCAATACCATGAACGCGGTTTACCGTGAGGCCATGGCCACCTGCGTGGCTCGTCTGGTTGCCGAAAGCGATTCGATCGCCGGCGTGATCGTCACCTCGGCCAAGCAGACATTCTTCGCCGGTGGCGATCTCAACGAGTTGGTCGCGGTCGGCAAGCCCGAGGCCAAGGCTTTCTACGAGATGATCCTGGGACTCAAGGCGCAATTGCGCGCCCTCGAGATGCTGGGCAAGCCAGTGGTGGCCGCTATCAACGGTGCGGCGCTCGGAGGCGGTTGGGAGATCTGCCTGGCTTGCCATCATCGCGTGGCGCTGGATCATTCGTCGGTGCAGATCGGGCTGCCGGAAGTCACTCTGGGCCTGTTGCCGGGCGGCGGCGGGGTGGTGCGGATGGTGCGTCTGCTTGGCCTGGAGAGGGCCTTGCCGTATCTGCTCGAAGGCAAGCGGGTTGGCCCTCGACAAGCGCTGCAGGCCGGATTGATCGATGAGCTGGCGGTCGATCGTGATGAGCTGCTGGACAAGGCGCGGGCCTGGATCCTCGCCAACCCGGACGCGGTCCAGCCTTGGGACGTAAAGGGCTATCGGATTCCCGGGGGGACGCCGTCCGATCCGGGTGTCATGCAGACGCTGGCGATTGCCCCTTCGATCCTGCGCACCCGGACCCAGGGCTGCTTGCCGGCGCCGGAGAAAATCCTCTGTGCGGCGGTGGAGGGTGCCCAGGTGGGTTATGACGCGGCGCACCTGATCGAGACCCGCTATTTCACTGAATTGACCACGGGGCAGATCGCCAAGAATCTGATCGGTACGTTCTGGTTCCAGCTCAACGAGATCAAGGCCGGAGGGGCGCGCCCACACGGGTATGCGCCTTACCGGACAGAAAAAGTCGCTGTGCTCGGCGCTGGCATGATGGGGGCCGGCATTGCCTGTGTCTGCGCCCTGGCCGGGATCGAGGTGGTCCTCAAGGATATCGACCTGGCTGCCGCGGAGCAGGGCAAAGCCCGTTTGGCCGCGCTGCTGGACAAGCAAGTCGCCCGCGAGCAGATCACCCCGCAGCAAGGTGAAATCACGCTGGCGCGGATTCATACCACTGACGACGATGCGGAGCTGTCCGGTTGCGAGCTGATCATCGAAGCGGTGTTCGAGGATCGCGACCTGAAAGCCAAGGTGTCGGCGGCCGCCCAGGCGGTAGCGGGGCCGGATGCGGTGATCGCCTCCAATACCTCGACGTTGCCCATCACCGGCCTGGCCGCTGCGATTGCCGACCCGGCGAAATTCATCGGCCTGCATTTCTTCAGTCCGGTGGAAAAAATGCCGCTGGTGGAGATCGTCAGGGGCGCTCACACCAGCGATGCAACCCTGGCGCGTGGTTTCGATTTCGTCCGGCAGATCAACAAGACGCCGATTGTGGTTAACGACAGTCGCGGTTTCTTCACATCGCGGGTCTTCGGCACCTTTATCCATGAAGGCATCGCCATGCTTGGTGAGGGGGTGAGTGCGCCGATGATCGAGACCGAGGCCCGCAAGGCCGGGATGCCGGTCGGGCCTCTGGCGGTTTCCGACGAAGTTTCCCTCAGCTTGATCAGTCATATCCGAGCTGAAACCGCCAAGGACCTTCAAGCAGAAGGGAAAACTCCGATTGAGCATCCGGCGTTCGCCGTGATTGACGTGTTGCTCAAGGAGTACCGGCGACCGGGCAAGGCTGCCGGGGCCGGTTTCTATGAATACCCGGCCGGTGGACAAAAACATCTGTGGCCGGAGCTCAAACGCCGTTTCGAGGATGCCGACAGGCAGATTCCGCCCCAGGACATCCGCGATCGCTTGCTGTTTATCCAGGCCCTGGAAACCGTGCGTTGCGTGGAGGAGGGCGTGCTCAGGTCGACGGCCGATGCCAACGTTGGCTCGATCTTCGGGATCGGCTTCGCCACCTGGACCGGCGGTGCGTTGCAATTCATCAATCAGTACGGCCTGCGGGACTTCGTCGCCCGGGCCCAGTACCTGGCCGAGCAATATGGCGAACGTTTCTCACCCCCGGCCCTGTTGCTGGAAAAAGCCGCCAGACAGGCGTTGTTCTGACAGCGGGGGGCTTGCCTTTGAGGGGTGTTTCAAGGCAGGCTCTGGGTGTGCAATATTCCCATCACCGTGTCAGGTATTTTTTATGTCGCTACGCATCTGCATCCTCGAAACCGATATCCTGCGCCCGGAGCTGGTCGATCAATATCAGGGTTACGGGCAGATGTTCCAGCGGCTGTTTTCACAACAGCCGGTCGCGGCCGATTTCGTCGTGTACAACGTCGTGGAAGGGCAGTACCCGAGCGATGATGAGGTGTTCGACGCCTACCTGGTGACCGGTAGCAAGGCCGATTCCTTTGGGACCGATCCCTGGATTCAAACCCTCAAGAAGTACCTGCTGGAGCGCTACCAGCGTGGCGACAAGCTGTTGGGTATTTGCTTCGGCCACCAGTTGCTGGCGTTGTTGCTGGGCGGCAAGACCGAACGCGCGACCCAGGGCTGGGGCGTCGGCACCCATCGCTACAAACTTGCAGCCAAGGCCCCGTGGATGAGCCCGGTAATGGAGGAACTGACGCTGCTGATCAGCCATCAGGACCAGGTCACCCAGCTACCCGAAAACGCTACGGTCATTGCCTCCAGCGATTTCTGTCCGTACGCCGCCTACCACATCAATGATCAGGTGCTGTGCTTCCAGGGCCATCCCGAATTCATCCACGATTATTCCCGTGCATTGCTGGAGCTGCGCCAGCAACACCTTGGCGAGCAGGTCTACAGCCAGGGCGTGGCGAGCCTGGAACAGGAACATCACGGCACGACCGTGGCCGAGTGGATGATGCGTTTCGTCGCGCACAAACCCCAGGCAGAAACGACCCAGCGCTGAAGACTTTCATGTGGGAGCGAGCCTGCTCGCGATAGCTGTTTACCAGTCAGCGCTGTTGTTGGCTGATCCACCGCTATCGCGAGCAGGCTCGCTCCCACAGGGTTATGTGTACCTGGGGCAAATGGGGAGAAGGCCTGCCTACAACCACCCCGACCGTTTGAAGCTGGCCCACAGCGCGGTGCATCCCACGGTAATCACCCCCAGCACCGTGAAATAGCCGTAGTGCCAACTCAGTTCCGGCATGTCCTGGAAGTTCATCCCATAGATCCCGGCTACCGCCGTCGGAAACGCCAGGATCGCCGCCCATGCCGCAAACTTGCGCTGCACCACGCTCTGGCGTGACGCTTCGAGCAGCACGCCGACTTCGATGGTCTGGCTGGCAATGTCCGCCAGGGTCGTCAGGTCTTCCATCTGCCGTGTGACGTGGATCTGCACATCGCGGAAGTACGGGCGCATGTTCTTGTCGATGAAAGGAAAGTTCAGCTTCTGCAATTCCTCGCTGATTTCCACCATCGGCGCAGCGTAGCGGCGCAGGCGCAGCACGTCGCGACGCAAGCTGTGCAGTTTCTGAATGTCCCGTTCGTTCAAGGCGCTGCACAGCACATGGTGCTCCAGCTCATCGATCTCGTTATGAATGGCTTCGCCCATGGGCTGATAGTTTTCAATCACGAAATCGAGGATGGCATAGAGTACAAAGTCTTCCCCATGCTCCAGCAGGAGTGGCCGCGCCTCACAGCGTTGTCGGACATAGGCGTAGGAAGCCGAGTGCCCATTACGGGCGGTGATGATGTAGCCCTTGCCGGCGAAAATATGGGTTTCGATGAACTGCAGCTTGCCGTCCTTGCGTATCGGCGAGTACGTGACGATGAACAGCGCATCGCCGAAGGTCTCGAGCTTGGGGCGACTGTGCTTCTCCATGGCATCTTCAATTGCCAGTTCGTGCAGGTTGAATTGACGCTGCAGATTGGTCAGCTCCTGGACACTGGGCTCTTCCAGACCGATCCACACAAAGTGCCCTGGTTTTGCAGCCCAGGCGCTGCCTTCGTCGAGGGTGATATTGGTGACTTTCTTACCGGCGCTGTAGACCGCAGCAGCAACGACTCTACCCATGATGGTGATTCACTTCTTATTGGAAAATGGCAGTAGCAGGCACCGTGCAGCTTAGCGCGCCCTGTTGCTTGAGAGTCGGCAAAATCCGCTGAGTTCTCCAATAGAAAGACCCGTCGTGGGTAGAGGCTGCGCTCAGCCGGCCTGCAATTGGCTGTCCATCGCCGCGATGCACGTCTGCATCTGTTCTCGGCACTGGGCGATGAGGCGGGGCATGTCGTCCAGGGTCAGACCTTGCGTAGGAATCGCCGGCAGTGACTGTATGAGAATGTCACCGCTGTGCCAACGGTTCAGGTGCATGTGCTTGATGTAGCGGCTGACGCACACCGGAACAATCGGCACCCCGGCGTCGATCGCCATCTGAAAGGCGCCTTTCTTGAATGGCAGCACATCCCCGCCAAGGTTTCGTGTGCCTTCCGGGAACACCCAGATGGAGGTTTGTTCATGCTGCAGCGTATGGGTCGTGGTCTGTATGGCGCGGCGCGCCTTGATCGCATTGCTCCGGTCGATCAACACGTTACCCGCCAGCCAGAACAACTGCCCGAACAGCGGTACCCACTTCAGGCTCTTCTTGCCGATGCACACGGTGCGGTGGGGCACCACGTTGCCGAACACGAACAGGTCATAGTTGGATTGGTGATTGGCAATGATCACGCAGCTCTGGGGTTTATCCCGCAGCGTATCGACATCGGCCATGACCCGTAGACCCAGAATCCACATGGCGGGCCGCGCATACAACCTTGCGCATAAACGGCTGTTGTCCGGGTTGAAGGGCCGGCACAGCCCGAGGATCATACCCAGCACACCTGCTACGAGAAAGTGCAGAGCCATCAACGACATACGCAGTACGAACAACATCTACAGGCCCACCGGGACAAAAGGTGGCGCAGTGTACGAATGTGCACTGTTTTCGGCAATTGTCCCTACAGAGGGAGGAGATGGGCGATGTTCGAGCGCATGTGTTCAACGGAGGGAGAGCCGCAGGCTAGAGGGCCTCGGCTTTTGTGGGAGCGAGCCTGCTCGCGATGGCAAAGGTACATTCAATAGATACGTTGCTGATGTACCGCTATCGCGAGCAGGCTCGCTCCCACAAAAGTGTGTCCTGGATAAACAGGGATTAGCCCTGGTATTCCTGGTCCAGCAGGATCGCCGTGTCCAGCGCTTCCAGCAATGCCTTGCGCACTTTCAGCTTGGTGTTCTTGTGCGCTTTCATGTTGATTTTCTGCAGCTGGCGCGCCGCTTCCAGCGCCGCATTCTGCAGTTCCTGCGCCGGCACCACTTTGTCGAGGAAGCCCGCGTCTACGGCGCTCTGCGGATTGAACATCTCGCCATTGATGACCGAACGATGGAACGCGGATTTGCGCAAGCGATCACGGGCCAGCTCGATGCCGGCGTGATGCATGGTCATGCCGATCTGCACTTCGTTCAGGCCAATGCTGAACGGCCCGTCCACGCCGATGCGGTAGTCTGCCGAGAGCAGCAGGAATGCGCCTTTCGCCACGGCGTGGCCAGGGCAAGCGACAACGACGGGGAAGGGGTGTGACAACAGGCGACGGGCCAGGGTCGAACCGGCGGTGACCAGGCCTACCGCCTCCTTGGGACCGGCCGTCATCACCTTCAAATCATAACCACCCGACAAAATCCCCGGTTGTCCGGTGATGATCACCACCGCCCGATCCTCCACCGCCTGGTCCAGTGCCGCGTTGAACGCGGCAATGACGTCCGGTGAGATGGCGTTGACCTTGCCGTTGTTCAAGGTCAGGGTCGCGATACCGTCTTCGAGATGGTAGGCAATCAGGTCGCTCATGACGCATTCCTTGTAGGAGAATTGCCGCAAACGTTACTCACCGTTGCGGATCAGGTAAAGCGCCATGACTGACTCACCGGTCAGCCCCGGGCCGTATAAACAGTCGTTGCCGCCCGGGCGGCCGTGGCTGTATCCATCGGGCGGCCTACATGTCGACCGGAGATTGGCCGGTTTGCCCTGTTCCGTCGCGTTTGAAATCCCGGAACAGCTTAACCGCATGAAAATTCTGAAAAAAACCTTTGCCATCGGAAAGGCTTTCGACTACATTAGCGCGCCTCGACAGACTGAACAGTTTGCCGAGACACGGTGAAGTGTCCGAGTGGCTTAAGGAGCACGCCTGGAAAGTGTGTATACAGGAAACTGTATCGAGAGTTCGAATCTCTCCTTCACCGCCAAATTCTGCTAACGCAAACCCCTGATTTTCCTAGAGAAAGTCGGGGGTTTGTGGTTTTTGGTGTCTGGAAATTGATGATACGGGGCCAAGCTGCTTCAGGCCCTGAACAGGGCCGGGCCTCTGGCATAGCTTCAAGGATGAAACTACCCTAGACCTCATTGCTCCACGATTGGAAATGGAAAAAATGAACAGGATTTCATCGGCAGCGGCCGCATTGATGCTGCTAATCACTTGCTCAACTACCGTTCAAGCTGATGCAGCTTCGCTTAATGAGGCTCGCATGCTCGTTGCCCAGACTGGACTGGGCAAGAAACTCTCTTCCCTTGCACTGCTGACGGCGAAAAGCACGACAACCTACGCAATGATCGCCGATAAGCTTGGCAATGCCAGCGCGAACAGTGCGCTATCCGACGAGATCAATGCGTTGTTGCCGCAATACCAGCCCAAATGGGAAGAGAGCCTTGCCGTAGCTTATGAGAAGTCCTTCTCCGGGGAAGAGTTGGCGTCGCTCGTTGCGCAAGGACGCGCTTCAAAGTACGCAGCGGAAGTGAAAGAGCGGCAAGCCGGGATTGGTCGTTACATGCAAACCAACGCCCAGCCGATCCTGATTGCTCTCGTCTCGGACGCGCTCAAGGCGACCTTGTCCAAACACGTTCAGCAATAGGCTGAGAAGTGGAGCTTGAATCCAGGGATGGTCACCGTGGTTCCTTGCTGATTTGCCAGACAACATCAGGCGAGTCCAGCCACTGCGCAGTCCCAATGGTTCGAATTTCCTAACCTTGACTCCGTTATCACGATGTCTATTCCCGCGTGCGGCCATGCTACATAGAGGTCTGGCCCACGCGTGGAGAAATACCGATGCCGCTTCTCTCAGATAACAAAGCCACCCATCGATTCGGCCTGTTTTGCGTAGCCAGTTTCCTGCTGTCTATTGCTTACGGCGCTACCTTCCTGGTCTCGTTGCTCGTGTCGACTTTGGGGGGCACCGAGCGCGACGCCGGGCAAGTCTTTGCGGTTGCCATGGTGAGTACGCTCGCCGCAGTGGTTGGCTCGGGGCATTTGATGCAGCGCATCGGCATGGCACGGTGCATGGCACTGGCGGCAGCATTTCTGGTCGTTGCTTCGCTGGGCTTTGCCCTGCTGTCAGGACTTGGCAACGGGTTGTTGGCTTGCGGTTTGTTGCTGGGGATCGGATGGGGGCTGTTTTATACGATTGGGCCAATCATGGTGGCGGCCATGGTCGAGCCGTCCAGGCGCACTCATTGTTTTGCGCTTCTTTCAGGCAGCATGTTGTCCGGAATCGGCAGCGGGCCTCTCGCAGGCAAGTTGGCAAGCCACTGGGGGTTGCCTGTCCAGACAGCCTTTTTCTGTGCCGCAGCCTCGGCTGTGCTGGGTGGCTTGTATTTTTGGTGGTTGGGAAGGGACTTCGCCGAGTCACAGCGTCGGTCTGGCAATAAGGTGCAGCTTGGCCTGAAATCGGCTGTGGAAGTACTGCGCTCACGTTCGTCGTCGTCCATCCTCATGGTGGGTTTGGGAGGCGCGATCTTCGGCGGGTTGGGCAGTTTTCAGACAAGCTATGCGGCCAGTCAAGGATTGGATTACTCCCTGTTTTTTGTCGGGTTCATGGGGGCCGCTATTGCTTGTCGCTTGTTGATTGCCGGCTGGGTCGTCAAGCGTAATCCCCTCGCGACTTCCTGCGCATTGACCACATTGATGTTGATCGCCGTAATGGGGTTCGGTTCGTGGGTCCACGACAGTTTCAGTTATGGATTGACCGCTGCCCTGCTTGGGGTCGGCTATGGCCTTAACTATTCGGTGATTAATGGTCTGGCTGCCAATGAAGCGCCACCGGGACTGACGGCACAGGCACTCCTGCTCTTTAGTCTGGCCTACTTTATTGGTGTGTTCGGATTTCCTTTCATCGCTGGCAAGCTGATCAGCAATGGGGGTGTGCATGGAATGTTGCTTGGGGTGGTACTGATCGCATGCTTGGCCTGGGCCTTGAGTATCGGCCGCTGGTTGGCCAGGCAATTCTGGAAACCGGAAACCCTCCCGGAATGAAAGTTGCCACGACGTTTCCATGAAGTTCCGTTCAAACGGCTACGCTTGGTTCAGAACAAAAAAGCTGATGAATGGTCTGTTGAGTGGCCGAAGTTCAACCCACCTGAGGTAGCGCAATGAGCCTGATCGATTGTCCCGAATGCTCTTCCCGTATTTCCGACAAGGCATACGCTTGCCCTCAATGCGGCAACCCCTTTCGCGAGCCGAGTTTCCGCCTGACGGAGAAAAACGTCGGGCAGATTGCCGGGGTGACCGGGGTCTGGCTGACCGCGCCGTGGATTGCACGCATGGTGTTCGGCGTGGTGCTGGTGATAGCGGTGGCGGCGGTGTTGATTCTGCGCTGATGCATAGGGAGGGCCGGGACGCTCGTGCCCGGGGGTTGGCTGAAAGCTTGTTACGGGAAGTCATCCGGATTCAACCGGTTCCCAGATAGCACTCAGGATCTCCTGTCGTAGGCAGTTTTTCCGGGTAGGCCAATGGGAATACCTCATTGCTCAGGAATTGTTCGACTTCGCCTTCCCAAGGGACTTTTCTGAATGAGTACTGGATCATTTTTGCCGAGGCCCAAAGCGGATTGTGTTTGGCAAGATCTCCATGTTCGAGCCACTTGGGATGTACGTCGGCAATGGCGTGATCGGTACTGATCTGGAAAACATAGTTCCTGAATGAAACGATCCGGCCACGCTCCCGGCTCAGCGGGTTACAACCTCCTTCCCGTTCCACGTGTGCGTCCGAGTAGGAGTCCTGGATCATATGAAGCAATGAGCCCAGTGCGATGTGCTTGATGCTGGATGCCTGTGTACCAGTGGGGTATTTGACTTGCGTCCTGGGATCACCTGAGGGCTCATAGCGGCCCAGGCTACCAATGCGAAAAGACCCTACCCACTCACCGCCGGGGACTGGATCGAAAAGCGCCCCGACGGTCCAACCCTGTCTTTTCAAGAGGGACGCTATATTGGAGAACGATGATATGGTCGGGCCGTCGATGGTTTCCTTGCTGAGATTGTTGCCGGAAATCGAGAGGGTATACACGAACCTGGCCCATTCCATCATTTTGGCTTTGGTTTCCAGCGCGGTTTCCGACGGGGTTGATGCCATGGCGTGAAGGAACTGAAAATCGCCGAAATGACTCCTGTACAGCATCATCGGGGTGTCTGTGATCTTGACGTCCTTGCACAACGGCAACGTGCCGTCATATGCGCACTTCGATTGGTTCTGGGCGTCCTTGAACAAGGCATACCATTGCTTCGCTCGCACGACGTTTTGCCTGAGCAGAGCGTCCGGGTCATCGTTCCACTCACTGCCCAGGACGAGATCCCGAAAAACTCCACTTTTCCTGAGATCTTCTGCCGATGAATTGGCTTTTCCTCCCTGCGCTTCTTCGGGCTTGAGGTAATAGTCATAAGCAAGCAGCGTCATGGTTTCGTGCACCGGTTGTTTCATTTCAGCCGTCAGGTCCGTTACCGAGCAGAGTGCCGACAACCCCCAGCAATCTACGTCGATGGGGTTCATGTCATAGGCTGTCGATTGATCGGGCGCTGTGCCCAGCGCGAGGGCAATGGATAGAACCAGGAGACGAGGTCGTCCGGTGACGCGAGTGAAAATTCGAAGCAGCAAATGTGCCGGTGCAGTAGTACTCATCGATAGATCCCTCTGGCGTGGGGGATGTATAGCTCAGGTACCAGCACTCTGCCAGCATTCTCGGGAAAGCAGCAGGCAGGGCCTCCCGCGTCTCATGGATGACATTCGCTTATCACGTATTCAACGCCGACTGCGGTGTATCCGGGTTCAACTGCTGCTTTCTGAATTGTCCCGGTGGCTGGCCATGGATCTGGCGGAAGCGCCGTGAAAAATAGGCTTCGTCGGCGAACCCGCACAACCGCGCCACTTCACCCACGGGGCGGGTGCCATTGAGCAGGTAGTTGCGCGCCGCGTGCATTCTGCGCTCGAGCACCAGCTCGGTGAACGTCTTGCCGATTTCCTTGCGCAGCCAGTGGGTCAGGTAGGTCGGCGACAGGTAGGTTGCGGCGGCGACCTTGATCAGGTTGAGGTCGGGGTCGGCAATGTTCCTGCGCAGGTATTCGGACATCCTGCCCAGTGCATCGCGCCGGCTGATCTCGGCCGCGTTCTCTTCAGCCAACTGCTTGAGTGGCTCGGCATACAAGGCACAGACGCTGCCGATCAGTTGCAGCAACAACCCTTTGAGGATCTCCCGGGTGCCGAACTGGCGGTTCCTGTCCAGGACACGCATCTGTTCGATCAGTCCACAGACTTTGGCGAAATCCTCTTGGCCCAGAATGAAATCCAGATGCTCCTGGAAACGGAACGGCGATAACTCGGGGGCCAGCAGGATCGAGACTTCTTCCAGGTCCATCGGGTCGCACTGCAGATGGGGCAATAGAAAAGTCTGGGAGAAGTTGATCACTATGAAATTGCTCTCCACCGGGTGCGGAATGACGTGCACGCGATGGGGCAGGATGAACGCCAGGGTGTTTCGTGGGAACGGCCGTTCGACATGGCCGATGTGCTGCACGGTGTCGCCGCCCAGGTTGATCTGGATCTGGAAATACTCGTGGCGATGGGGGCTGGTTTCGGCGCGCCGGCCCTTCTTGTCGCGGATGTAGAAGTCCGTCAGTTCGCTGCGTTGCTGCATGAAGTAGGTGGGGACTTGGCTCGATGATGACATCGCCTGGGGATCCTCGACAACGGCTTGGACAATGTAATTGTGAGGGTGTATCCAGCTGAATTTCAACATGTCATACGATGACATTCACTTGGGGCCGAATTTTATCTGCGTAAAGGGAGAGGGGACTTGTCCAAAAAATGATATGTGTAGGCTTCTAATATTTTTCTTTAAAAACAATTATTTAGTTAAATTTAAAGAAAATATTCGCAAAGTTTACAGCGCTGTATTTTTTGGACAGCCTCATCAGCCGTGGCTCATCAGGAAAAAAACGATCTAACGCCTCAATTGATTTCACATGGTTGTACGACCACATTGGCGGCCATGCAGCCGCTGCCTGTCATGGCCGATCAAGGCGTGCTGCTAGCACGTATTTCGATTCGTCTAACAATAATGAAGGGTCACCCATGTCGAATTCCCACACCTCCCAGACCACCGCGCCGCCGCTGGCGGCCAGCGTCGTGGACGCCGCCGTGTCTGCCCGGCTACCATCCCGCCGGCGTTGGTTCATGCTGTCGTTGCTGTTGATTGCGACGATCATCAACTACATCGATCGGGTGAACATCTCGATTGCGGCGCCTTTCCTGGCAAAAGACCTGGGCCTGGACAAGATCGAAATGGGCCTGATCTTTTCCGCCTTTGCCTGGACCTATGCCATTGCATTGGTACCCGCCGGCTTCATCGCCGATCGATTCGGTTCGCGGTTCACTTACGGGGTGTCGTTGATCAGCTGGTCGACGGTCACCGTCTGCCAGGGGCTCGCCACGGGATTCGCTTCGCTGTTTGGCCTGCGCCTGGCCGTCGGTGCGATGGAAGCGCCGGCATTTCCGGCTAATAGCCGGGCGGTCACGGTGTGGTTTCCGGCGCGGGAGCGGGGCCTGGCGAGCAGCATCTACGTCTGCGGCCAGTACCTGGGCACGGCGTTGTTTACCGGTGCGCTGCTATGGTTGGCGACCACCTACGACTGGCGGCATGTGTTCTACAGCACCGGTGCATTGGGCATTGTGTTCGGTGTGCTCTGGCTGTACCTGTACCGCGATCCCATGAACTGCAAGAAAGTCAGCAAGGAAGAGCTGAAGTACATCGAGGCTGGGGGAGGGCTGGTCAAGAGCAGCCAGGAGCGTACCCGCTTCAACTGGCGGCAGATCGCCGAGCTGTTCAGCTATCGGCAGGTCTGGGCGATCTGCATCGGCAAGTTCGCCAGCACGTCGGCGCTGTACTTTTTCCTCACCTGGTTTCCGACCTACCTGATCGAAGAGCGTCAACTGACCATGATCAAAGCCGGGATCTTCGCCGTGCTGCCGTTCGTGGGGGCGACGGTGGGTATTCTGCTGGCGGGGATCATTTCCGACCTGCTGATTCGCCGCGGCTATTCGCTGTCCTTTGCCCGCAAGTTGCCGCTGGTGGTGGGCTCGATGCTGGGCATGTCCATCGTCCTGGTGAACTTCACCGACTCGAATGCCATCTGCATTGCCATTCTGACCATCGCCTTCTTCGCCCAGGGCATTGCTTCGTCTTCTTGGGCCGCGGTGTCGGAGGTCGCGCCCAAGGAACTCATCGGGCTCACCGGCGGAATCACCAGCCTGGCCGCGAACATCGGCGGCATCGTCACCCCCATCGTGATCGGCGCGATTGTTCACAAGACCGGCTCGTTTGCCTTGGCCTTCTGGTTCATTGGCGGCGTGGCGCTGGTGGGCACCTTGTCCTACTCGTTTCTGCTGGGGCGGTTGTATCGCATCGAACTCAAGACCCGGGCCTGAACCCTGTTTTCTCCAAGACGAGGCGGCTTTTATCCAACTTTGCCAAGGATTGCCGCCGTACGCTGACGCTTCTACCAGGACTTCTATCAGGATGAACATGACCGAGTATGTTTTTACTCCAGACCTGCCAGTGACTTTGCCGGTTGTCGGTACGCCACAGCGTTTTCCCGTCGGCCGGGTGTTTTGTGTCGGTCGCAATTATCCGTGGCCTGATGCCCAGGGGCAGAACCGCCTGCCGCCGGTGTTCTTCATGAAACCGGCCAGCTGTGTGATGGATGCGGTCGGTGAAGTGCCGTTTCCGTCGCTGACCGAAGAGTTTGTCCATGAAATCGAATTGGTCGTGGCCATCGGCGAGGGCGGCGCGAATATCCCCGAGAGCCAGGCGCTCGCTTATGTGTGGGGCTACGCCGCCGGACTAGACCTGACGCGCCGTGATGTCCAGCGTCAGGCCAAACGCGACGGTTTGCCCTGGGAAGGCGCCAAGGTGTTCGACGGTGCTGCGCCGATGACCGCCATCATGCCGGTCGCGAAGGCCGGTCACCCCGTCGGGGACTTGTGGCTGAACGTGAACGGCGAGGAGCGCCAGCGCGACAGCCTCGACAGCCAGATCTGGTCGGTCAGTGAAATGATCAGCCGGATCTCGCAATCGGTGGCGCTCAGGGCTGGGGATCTGATCATGACCGGCAGCCCGGCCGGCGTCGACGAACTGCGACCCGGCGACATCATCAACGCCGGCATCGACGGCATCGGCCAACTGGAAATGCGGGTTGGCCAACGGCCTTGAGCTCGGCACTTGTCCTACTGATTCGAGAAAGGAAATGACAGCATGTCCAACCCATTGAAAGTGGCCCTGGTCACCGGCGCCGGCAGCGGTATCGGCCGCGCCGTGGCCCTGGGCCTGATGGAAGACGGGTACACCTTGGTATTGGCCGGGCGCCGTCCCGAGCCTTTGCAGGCATTGGTCGAGCTGGCTGCCAGCGAGGGACGGGAAGCGTTGGCGGTGCCCACCGATGTGCGCGATCAGGCGAGTGTCGACGCGCTGTTTGCGACCATCACCGTGACGTTCGGACGTCTGGACGTCGTGTTCAACAACGCCGGGGTCAACGCTCCGGCCGTACCGTTGGATGAGTTGACGTTCGAGCAATGGCGCAACGTGATCGACACCAACCTCAACGGGGTTTTCCTGTGTGCCCGCGGGGCCTTCGGGCTGATGCGCCGGCAACAGCCGCAGGGCGGGCGCATTATCAATAACGGTTCGATTTCCGCCCATACCCCGCGGCCGTTCAGCAGCGCCTACACCGCCAGCAAACACGCAGTGCTGGGGCTGACCAAATCCTTGGCCCTGGACGGTCGGGCATTCAACATCGCCTGCAGCCAGATCGACATCGGCAACGCTCTGACTGAGATGTCGGTGCGCATGACCCAGGGCGTGCGCCAGGCCAACGGTAGCATCGCTGTAGAGCCGATGGTGGACGTCAAGCATGTGGCCGACGCCGTGCGCTACATGGCCGGCCTGCCGCTGTCGGCCAATGTCCTGAACATGACCGTCATGGCCACGGCCATGCCTTTTGCCGGTCGCGGTTGAGCCGGTTTTCTATTCGTTTGACGAGGTCCCCATGAAACCAGAAGTCTTGCAGCTCAGCCCGATCCTGATTCCTGAAATCAACAACCGGCTCAATGAGTTGTTTACGGTCAGGCGCTATTTTGAACAGGCCGACAAACCGGCCTACCTGCAGGAACACGGCGCTCACATTCGCGGTGTGATCACCGGTGGGCATACCGGCATCAGCCAGGCGCTCATGGCCCAGTTACCCAATCTCGAAGTGGTAGCGGTCAATGGCGTGGGCACCGATGCAGTGGACCTGGCCTACGCCCGGGATCGCGGGATCCGCGTGACCGCCACCATCGGTGCACTGACCGAAGACGTTGCCGATCTGGCCGTCGGCCTGTTGATCGGCGTGTGCCGTGGGCTGTGCACCGGTGATCGCTACGTGCGCTCGGGTCAATGGCCCCATAGCGCGACGCCGTTGGCACCCTTGCCGCTGGCCCGCCAGGTGTCCGGCATGCGCATCGGCATCGTCGGCATGGGCCGTGTCGGCCGGGCCGTGGCAACGCGACTCGCCGCGTTCGGCTGCACGATCAGCTACACCGACCTGCAACCCATGAGCGATTTGACTCACACTTTCATTGCCGATCTCAAGCAACTGGCCAGCGCCAGTGATGCCTTGATCCTGGCGGCCGCCGCCGACCAGGCCGAAGCCATCATCGATGCCCAGGTACTGAACGCCTTGGGCAAGGGCGGTTACCTGATTAATGTGGCCAGGGGCAAACTGGTCAACGAAGCCGACCTGGTGGCGGCACTGACCGCCGGCGACATCGCTGGGGCGGGGCTGGATGTGTTCGTCGATGAGCCGAATGTTCCCGAGGCCTTGTTTGGCAACGAGCAGGTGGTCCTGCAACCCCATCGCGCCAGCGCAACCCTGCAGACCCGCACGCGAATGGGGGAAATGGTGGTGGCGAGCCTGGTGGACAGTTTTGCCGGGAAAGTGCCCCAGGGATGTGTGACGGGTTGAGGCTGTCACGCAGGTGTTGAATGTGCCGCCGTCATCGCGAGCAGGCTCGCTCCCACAGGTTTGGCGTTGTACACAAATGTCATCGCCACGCAGATCCAATGTGGGAGCGAGCCTGCGGGAGCGGGCCTGCTCGCGAGGGGGGGGCCTGCTCGCGATAGCGGTGGATCAGTTTCAGAGGCGTAGGATCACGGCCCCCCATTCATGACTGAAATTGATCGACCAACCAGCCTTTCAAGCGCGCACAAGCCGGATCGTCTTTCTTGTCCTCATTGATCATCAGGTACTGAACCGATTCCCTGAGCGACAATTCTTCCACGACCGGCCTGACCAGGCGGCCTTGTTGCACGAAATGTCCGACCAGATGGTCCCAGCCCAGCGCGACGCCTTGATCGTCCAGGGCCATTTGCAGGAGGAGGCTGTAGTCGTTGCTGCTGAAGTAATGGGAGCTGTCCGAGACCGGCGGTTGCAAGTCGTGGGACTGGTAGGCGAACCATACATTCCAGTCGACCTGCTCCGACTGTTGCGAGCGACCGTAAGGGTTCAGGTCCAGCAGGGTGCTGTTACGCAGGCCTTCCAATGTTTGCAATTCGGGATGCATCTCCAGATAGCGTGGTGTGCACACCGGATAGATGACTTCATGAAACAACGCCTGACGCAGGTAGCCGGGGTAATGATCGCTGCTTTTGGCGATGAAGATATCCGGATTGATGCCCGGCTCCATGGTCAGGAAGTGCTGGGTGGTGATGACATTCAGGTCGATGTCGGGGTTGGCACTGAAGAAGTTCTTCAGCTTGTGGGATAGCCAAAGCGTCGACATGGCGGGAGTACAGCACAGGGTGAGAATGTGCTTGTCGCTTTTTTTCCGGCGGATTCTTTCCGTGGCCTGGAAGATGTTGAGCAGCGACAACTGCGCGGCGTCGAAGAGGGCTGTTCCCGAGGGCGTCAGCTTGAGTTCTCTTCCCGTACGAATAAGCAACTCCGTGCCCAGGTACGTTTCCAGATCGCGAATCTGGCGGCTGATCGCCGCCTGAGTGACGCATAACGCCTCGGCCGCCCGGGTAAAGTTGCGATACCTGGCTGCTGCGACAAAGGACCTCATGGCCTTGAACGAGGGCATTTTCATCAGCGCCTGATCAGGCTGGTCGTTTCGTGCCATAACAAAAACTACCTGTTTACCCGGAAAAAAAGTTGATTCAGCCCAGCGATGGTCGACGCCTACACTCTACCTCACTGCCCAGAGCCTGGCGCGAGCACAACGAACAAGGAAAACAAATGCCCTGCCAAAGTGGAAAAGAAGCCTTCATGCAAGGTGTTCGTGCGCTCCTTCCATTGACGCCGGGTGTCGTCCCATTCGGGCTGGTAACCGGGGTCATGGCTATTGAAATGGGCTTGTCGCCCGGCATGAGCATGGGCATGACGTTGCTGTTCTATTCCGGCTCCGCCCAGATGGTTGCACTCCAGTTGTTACACAACGGCGTCCTGCCGGTGGCGATTGTGGCCACGGCCCTGGTCATCAACCTGCGATTCATCATGTACAGCGCTTCCCTGGCCCCGCACCTGCACCACTTGCCCCGTCGCTGGACCTGGCCGATGGCCTACCTGCTGTCGGACCAGGCTTATGCGCTGTGCAGCCTGAAGTTCTCGTCGGGCGAATTGGGAGCGTTCGCCCATCATTACTATGCCGGTACGGCGGTGGGCATGTGGCTGGCGTGGCAACTCTCGGTGCTGGCCGGGGTGTACCTGGGCGCGAGCATCCCTGATACCTGGTCCTTGAGTTTTGCCATACCACTGTCCTTCCTGGCATTGCTCATTCCCGGCCTGCGGAGCGGTGCAAGCTGGGGCGCTGCAGCGGTCGGCGGATTGCTTGCCGTACTGGCGGTCAAGCTGCCCTACAACCTGGGGTTGATCACCGCCTCCATCGGTGGGGTCCTGGCAGGGTTGCTGATTGAAAGTATGCGTTCAAACCGGGCCACCGCCGATGGCATCGAAGGAGAGCCATCGTGAGTGATCTTTCCTTGTGGGGCCTGTTCCTGGCGGCCGGTCTGGGCACCTTCGCCATCCGGCTGTCGTTCATCGAACTCTATGGCCGCTGGCGGATTCCACCGCTGATGCGGCGGGCCTTGATGTACGTGCCGGCGAGCGTCTTGGCCTCCCTGGTACTGCCAGCAGTGATCTATCCCAACGGGCAAGGAGCGTCCGTGTTGGAGAACCCTCAGGTACCGGCAGCGATTGTGGCGGCGTGGGTGGCCTGGCGCTGGCGCAGTACCCTGTTGACGTTGGTAGTGGGGATGCTGGCGTTGTGGGGCGTGAAGTTCATCTGGCCTTGACTGTGCGGGTCTACTGGGCAGTGGCAACGCCAGGCACCTCCATGTTTATCCGGCGCCAGAACGCTTCGGCAAAGCTGTAGACCGAGAAAGCGATCAATCCCAGGGCCATCAGCATCAGAACAATACCGCCGGCGGGCAGGTTCTGAAGGGCATCGAGCGCTTCCCTCATCCCTGGTGGATCCATGGCCCGATAGCTCGAACCACTGATCATCAGCAGGAAGGCGATTTCGATGAAGACCACGCCACGGGCGATAAGACCGAATCGCGACACCGGACGGACGTAGCGCATCACGTCTTCGTCCGCTTCGAAGTACTTTTCGAACGAAGCCTTCCAGCCTTTGATGATATGAGCGAGGCCTGTGCCCAGCGGGACCAGTGCAACCAGATAGATCAATAGATTGGAGTGCTCCCAAGACAGCAGATGGGCCAGCAGGTCCCGGGTTTGTCCACCGCCTGAGCCGCTGGAGCTTCTAAGGCCGCTGATAAGCAGGCCCAACGCGAAAAAGGCCAGCGCACCGTTGACGGCGCCTCCCGCTAACAGACCTGCACGTATCACCAGGCCTTTCAAGTCTTTGCCATGATGGTCCACGTCTTGCGTCGCTTGCAGGATACGCCAGCCGGCGAAGGCGAGCAGGCCCGCTACCACCAGTCCGACCAATACGTGCCCGAATGGCTGGCTCAGCAACGCCTCCAGGCTTTTGTGGCTGTCCTTGGGTTTGCTCGAATCCTGAGCCGCCAGCAAAGCGAAAATGCCGATGATCAAGTAGATAATGCCCCGGGCGGCGTAACCGCCCCGAGCGAGTACAACAAGGCCCTTTTGTGCGGACATGGTCTGATTCCGGAGACGTGATAAGAGACGTGATAAGGAGAAGACCCCGTCGAGGTGGGAGGCGTTCGATCGAAGTGAAAGGCAGCGTAGCGGTGGCCTGGGAGAATGGCTGCGGGAGCCCGTGGCGGCGCCTGGCGGTTCAGCCGTCTATCAAGGAAACAGTTCGACGGTCATCGGCGCAACACCAATAACCCCGCACCCAGGATCAGCGACATTCCACCCCAGGTCAGCCCGTCCGGCACTTCGTCAAACAGCCAATACCCCCAGAAGCAGGCAAAGACCAGGTAGGCGTAGTCAAACGTGCCGATCAGCGCGGCCGGTGCTATTTGATAGGCCCTTGCCGTCGCGGTATTGATTGCAATCAGGGCGATGGCATAGCCGCAGACAAAGACCAGCCCTTGCCAGCCGAGTGGTTGCCAGGCCGACAGCAGGAAAGGGGCCTGCTCGGCGAGTGTTCCGTTATCGAAAAAAGAGGCGATGCCGCCGAGGCTGGCTGCAATCAGGAATGCCACGTTCAGGCCCAGTGCCAACACCAAAGGATGTTCGTTGCGACAGTGACGGCGCGTCATCACCATGGCGATCGCATAGAACACGGCGCCAATGACGGGCAGTAGGGCGGCAAGGTTGAAGGCATCCGCGCCAGGCCGCAGCACCAGGGCGACGCCCGCAAAACCTGTCCCGATGGCGATCCAACCAAGAAGGGAGAGCTTCTCTCCAGCATAAAAAGTCGAGAAAAGCGCAATGAACAACGGCGTGGTGTAGATGGCTACGGCTGCCACGGACAGCGGAATGAGCGGCAGGGCTGAGTAGTAGGCCACCCACATCAGCAACAGCGAGATACTCCTGGCCGCTACCCAGCCCACCGAGGTGACCTGCAGCTGCCCGGATCTGAGCCCAAGCAGCATCCAGCCACCCAGCAGTGGCACCGTCAGGCAGGACACCAGCAGGAACAACTGCCACAACGCCAATCGATTGCTGAAATATTTCACCGATGCATCGGCCAGCGACAGCAGCAGGACCGCACCGACGATGAGCGCGATACCTTGATAAACCTGATCATGTTTTGCCGCGACGCTACCCATGTTTCGCTTCCTTGACCAATCCTGCCCCCAGCCCCTGTCAGTCAGCGTATCGATGCATCGAGGCCCGAACAACCTCGTCGGTTCTGGAACGCTATCCCCTGATCGACTGATCTACAATGGCCTCTCTTCAGCAGAGGCCGGCCTTTCGTGGATGTGTTTTCCCTGATCTACCAGCAACTGATCGAGTGGGTCATCACCCCCATCACCGAACAGTTCTACAGCATCTTCAACTTCAATGGCCGCCTCGGGGTTCTGTTCCTCTGTGTTTCCTATGGCGTGGCCTATGGCCTGTTCCGCTTCAGAAAGCAGCGCGGGTTGACCGACGCTCATTCGTTCTGGCAGTTCATCGGTGGCAGTCGGGTGTATTTTCATCGCTCTGCGTGGCTGGATTGCCGCTACTACCTACTGCGCAAGCTCCTCAAGCTCGCACTGGTATTGCCCATCGTTCATCTGGTCGATCCGTACATCCTGCGATCCGGAGACTACCTGGCATTCTTCAACAACCTCTGGGGCGCACGGCCGCGTCCGGAGGACGGATTATCCCTGGTTTTGCTCTATGGGCTGGGGGTGTTCCTGGTGAAAGACTTCGCTCACTACTGGGTGCACCGGGCGTTTCACTCGCGCTGGCTGTGGGCTTTTCACAAGGTCCATCATTCAGCACCGGTGCTGGTACCGGCGACGGCGAGCCGGATTCATTTTGTGGAGAGGATTGTCGGAACCCTGAGCATTACCGCCTGCCTTGGCCTCTACGTCGGTATTTTCTGGTACCTGGCCGGCGGGGAGATCAGCCACTATAGGCTGTTCGGTGTGACCTACGTGGTGCTCATCTTCAATAGCCTGGCGGCCAATCTGCGCCATACCCACGTCTGGCTGTCATTCGGCCCTGTGCTCGAACACCTGCTGAACAGTCCCGCCCAGCACCAGATCCACCACAGCGATGCGCCACGTCACTTCAACCGTAACTTCGGCACGAACCTGTCGCTCTGGGACTGGATGTTCGGCACGCTCTATGTCACCAGCGCCCGGCCCGAACCTCTGCGCTTTGGCACCGGGGAACACGATCACCAGCGATACCTGACGGTGTACAGCCTGATCGTCACGCCCTTTGTCGACATTGCCGGGAAGTTGCCGGGGAAACGCTTGCGAGGAATCAAGACCCAGACGCCGTATTCATAGCGCCTGTCGTTGCAGCGTTAGCGGATACAAGAAAACAAGAAACCTCCTACCTTCCATACAGAAACGTCCAAAGCCAAGAAGAGTTATCGTGCAATCTCAACGTTTAAGGCCTTGAAATGAGGTCGCATCCTTGGGAGGTTGGGAATGGAATCGCGTGTCGTGAAGCTTGAGACCCATGTCGAATATATCCGGCATGAACTGAACGGAATGGGCGTGGACCTGCGGGAACATCGCACCGAAACCAGGCTGGACTTCAGGGTTCTGTTCGCGGCCTTGATCGTGGCCTCACTGGGACTGGCCGGGATGATGGCCAAGGGGTTTGGCTGGTTATAAATGAAAGCCCCTGATTCGAGTTGAGTCGGGGGCCTCGGTTTCCAGCATGTCCACGCCTTACAGAGCGAACCCGGCAGGTGCTGCATCCAGGCGTCGCGCAATCACATCCATCACATCACAGCCATCGCGCAAGGTTATGCAGCAAAGCTGCGCCAGGTCCTGGAGTGTCGAGGGATCGACAGGGCGTTCGTCACGCATCGCGATATTTTCCAGGAACTGGGTGACGACGCGGATTCGGTAGCCTGCTGCGTCAAGGAGTACGTGGAGCGGGGCGGTGGTGTCGACGTATAAGGGTTGGTCGTCGGCGTTGCTGGTAAGGCTTATGTAGCGGTTCATATCAATTCCTTGTGTCATGAATGAACTGTCACGCTTCGTCGCCAAACGAAGGGTGACAGCTGTACGCAGGTTGGCGAACCGGAGACACAAGGAGCCGGCAGACCCGAAGGCCTCCCGCGCACAGCTGCCATAAAGACAGTTCTGTGAGCACAAGGGTGCTGCTGCCACAGCAGAAAGCACCGTTGCACTTGTGTCAATCGGGTCGCCAAACCCGGTCGCCATCTGGACGACGCCAAAACTATAGTCGCCACGGCAAAAATGACACAAGGGGTTGATTAGGCAGACGATTCCCAATGTTATGTAGGAGATTGCGATAGCTTGTGCGAAGTTTCTTGTCGGCTGTTCACGATGCGCCAACCCGATTTTCCCAAGGTATGTAGGACGTCACCGTAGGCCAATCGGCCATCTCTCCCACCCTCCCACGATTTAATACGCTCCATCCTTCAGAATCCGTCGCACATTCCCACACTCGGCGGGATAATACGCACCGGTCTGAAGCCGGAGCGCTTCGTACCTCGATTGAATGGGCGGCAGAAGGATCTAACGCAATGACAGACTGGCTGCAAAGCTATGGGGAAATGGCCGAACGGGTGCGGCGCCATGATTGGGCGAGCACGCCCCTTGGGTTGCCGGCGCAGTGGCCCGATGTATTGAAGACCACCGTGGCGCTCAGTCTCGCCTCCCATTTCCCCCAGGCCATTGTGTGGGGGCCGGATCTGATCATGCTGTACAACGATGCTTTCGTGCCCATTCTCGGTAATAAACCCGATGCACTGGGACGGCGGTTCGATGAGGTCTGGCGGGAAGCCTGGAGCGAGATCGGGCCGATCGTGCAGGCGGCCTTCGACGGACAGGCGACGTATATCGAGAATTTCCCCCTCGTCATCGAGCGTGGCGACGGCCCCGAGCAAGCCTATTTCACGTTCTGCTACAGCCCCATCCGTGACCAGTTCGGCAAGGTCGTGGGGATGCTGGATACCGTCACCGAGACCACCTCGACGGTGTTCATGAACCAGCGCCTGGCTGTATTGGATGCCATCGGTACCGCGGTGGCGAATGTCACCGATCCGCAGGACATCATGGCGGCCACTACGCGAATCCTGGCGGCGCACCTGAACCTGTCCAATTGCGCATATGCCGACATGGATGAGGACGAAGACGGTTTCACGATTCGCGGCGACTGGGCCAGGGCGGGCTCGCCCAGTATTGTCGGGCATTACCGGTTGGCCGATTTCGGTCGACTGGCGGTCACCAACCTCAGGGCCGGCAAGGCATTGGTGGTCAACGACAACCTGGCGGAGCTGGCGCCAGAGGAGGCGGCGACGTTCCAGTCCCTTGGCATCGCGGCGACTATTTGCGTTCCGCTGATCAAGGGTGGACGGTTGACGGCGTTGATGGCGATCCATGACAAGACGCCCAGATGCTGGTCTTCCTACGATCTGGCACTGCTCAAGGAAGTCACCGAGCGATCCTGGGCCCATATCGAGCGCGCCCGTGCGGACGTCGCGGTGCGTGAGGGCCTGGCGGCCCTGGCCGAGTTGAATGCAACACTTGAGCAGCGGGTCGAGGAGCGCAGCACTCGCCTGAAACAGACAGAGGCCGCGTTGCGTCAGTCGCAAAAGCTCGAGGCCATCGGCCAGCTCACCGGTGGTGTTGCCCATGATTTCAACAACCTGCTGACGATCATCCGTTCTTCCGTCGACTTCCTGCGCATGCCCGACCTGTCCAACGAGCGCCGCCAGCGCTACATGACGGCAGTTTCCGAGACAGTAGACCGTGCCGCCAAGCTGACCAGCCAGTTACTGGCCTTTGCCCGACGTCAGCCGTTGAAACCGGAAGTCATCGATGTCGGCAAGCAGGTGCAGAACCTGGGGGACATGCTGGAAACCATTACCGGGGCGCGGATGCAGGTCAAGGTCGAGTTGTGTGACCGACCCTGTTACATCCGTGCGGACCTGAGTCAGTTTGAAACGGCCCTGATCAACATGGCCTTGAATGCCCGGGATGCCATGAGTGGCCAGGGCACGTTGTGGCTTCGGCTCAAATGCGGTGAGGGCATGCCGCCGATTCGTGGTCATGGGGGCGCCGGTCGGCCCTTTGTCGCCGTAGCCCTGGCGGATACGGGGACGGGCATTGCCTCGAAAGACCTCGAACACATTTTCGAACCCTTCTTCACCACCAAGGAGGTGGGCAAGGGCACGGGATTGGGGTTGTCCCAGGTGTTCGGCTTTGCCAAGCAGTCCGGTGGCAATGTCGATGTTTCGACCGTTGTCGGGGAGGGCACTGTGTTTACCTTGTACCTCCCGGAAGTCGAAGCCGAAGAACTGCATGAACCCGCCCGGGAAGAAACCACGCACCTGATCCTGGAAAAGGGCAGGCGCCGGGTGTTGATTGTGGAAGACAACCTGGAGGTGGGGCGCTTCGCCAACCAGATCCTGCAGGACCTGGGGTACGAAACCGCCTGGGCGACCAACGCCGAGGAAGCGCTGGAGATGGCCGGCCCGGACGCTGCTGCATTCGATGCGATATTTTCCGATGTGGTCATGCCCGGCATCAGCGGCATCGCCCTGGCCCGGGAGCTGCGCCGACGCCGCAAGGATCTGCCGGTGGTCCTCACGTCGGGCTACAGCGAGGAACTGGCCCATAGCGGTCATGAGGGTTTTGAGTTCTTGTCCAAACCTTACTCGGCTGACCAGGTTTCGCGGATTCTAAGCCGGACGATGCGCGCTGCCGATTGAGTGTTTCCCTTTTGAAACAGTGGGTTCCATTCGTCGGTCGGTGCCATCATGGTCGTGCGGTCTGTTGATGACCGGCTAGTCTAAAAGCCGGGAAGATCGATATTGTTCAGGTAATCGGTTGATGCCGGTATCGATCTCGATGAAAGGGGAATGGCGATGGGAGCACCGTACAGCGAGGAAAGCACAGCTGCATATCCGATCAATGAAGGGTTGCAGTGTGGTCAGTCGGCATATCGATCGGACTTTGGCGACGAGCCGATCAAGTCCATCCGGACCAAGGTTGCGAAGGTACAGCGAGGGGAAAAAGCCAAGTTCTTGCCCAGGGTACCTGCCAGCAAATAACTCAAACGCACCCCCGCCACTGAACTCATTCAATGGAATGAGCCTGTGGCAGGGGGGCGTGTTCCCTCGCTTCAGACTATTCCTGTCATTGGTGTAGATATTTCTACTCTTTTTCCTACGAGCGATTTCTTTCACGTTTCTTTCACACTCGGGGACGTAGGCTGAACTCATCCGTTAGAAAGCAGTACCTGCCCGTTTCCCCAGCGGGCTTTTTTTTGCCTGTCATAAAACTCCCCTTACGCTCGTTGTCCAAGCAGCATGGTTGATGCCGTTTGGCGTAAACTCGCGCCCGCGCGCACCGGCCATCTTTCCCGATGCGGCATTCTTGAGGTTTTTATCATGCGTTTGAGTTTGTCCACCCTGGTGCTTGGGCTGGTGGTTGCCCAAGGTGCGATGGCGGCTGGCGATGGTACTGCTGCAATCGGCGGTGGCCTTGGCGGTGTATTGGGTAATGTGGTCGGCCAGCAGATGGGCGGCAGCACGGGCGCTGCGATTGGTGCCGGTGTCGGCGGCGCGGCTGGCAGTGCGGTGGGGGCTCGCAAGGGCAGCCGCACGGAAGCCGCCATTGGCGGCGGCCTGGGTTCGGCCGGCGGTTCGATTGTCGGTAATCGCCTGGGCGGCTCCACCGGTTCGACCATCGGCGCGGGCATCGGCGGCGCGGCGGGTGGTGCGTTGGGCAGCAACCTGTCCAACGACAACGACGGGCATTCCGGCAAGAAGCACAAGCATAAAAGAAAGCATCGTTGAGTCGATGTTTGACTGAAAAGCCCGGCCCTGTGCCTCCTGCTGCTCACTTAAGAAAAACGATGAACCTGTGACGAGGGAGCTTGCTCCCGCTTGAGTGCGAAGCGCTCACAAAGAAGGGCTGCTGTGCAGCCCAGCGGGAGCAAGCTCCCTCGCCACGGAACTCTGACTCCCCAGAGTGAACAGCGTGAGGCCCGGGCGCCGGGTTTTTTCTTCCCCCAGTATTTATCGGAACGTTTACTGTCCCTCCGCCTCGAATTGATACATCCATTTGCAATGCGAGGTGTGCCATGACGCCGGAAATCGAAGGCAAGGAAGAAAAAAGACCGTCGGGTCTACCTTCCGTCAATGATCCGGGCAATGAAGACCCCGGTTCGCTGATGGATGATGCCCTGGTTCCCTTGATCGAGACCGAGGACGAAACCCCGGAATACCCCTTGCCCTCGCCAACCAATTCCCTGGACCGCGACCAACGCCCGCCGGATGATGAGACCGATGCGGAGTCGGTGCCCAGCGAGGACGATGATGTCGAGGCGAGCCCGGATGACCCGGATATCGCCGGTGATGATGCTTCCGGCAAGCCGAGCTGACGGCCCGAGCCGCCTGTCGATTTCCTGGCACCATCTGCACGCCCCAGTTGCCACATCAGGTAGGTACTTCGAAAAGGAGACTCACCATGATGAAGTCAACCAAGACGGCCTTGACCCTCGCCGGCATTCTTTCAGTCAGTTCAGTCGTGGCTGTCGCCCAATCTTCGGGAGACAATGCGCCAGTGGATAAAGGCGGCATGCCACCCTCGACCCAAATGGATGCCGGCCGCACTTCCGACGCCAACGGCAACGCCCTGCCTCCCGGTTCCGTGAGCGGCGGTAATGGCGGCGACGCCAATGGCAGCAGCACCAGCCCCGGCACCGGTAGCGGCTCTACCAGCGGTAGCAGCACCATGGGCGGCGATTCCTCCAGCAGCGGAACCGGTGCTGGTAGCAGCAGTAGTGGCGGCAGCTCGGGCGGTTCGAGTCAATAGCCCACAGCCAGGACAGGTTTCCACCTGATCCGAAGGCTCCCCGTGGCGAGCGAGCTGGCTCGCGTTCGAGTGCGCAGCGCTCGCCCCGGGGCTTATCCACAGAACGCAGATTTCCCGTTGCCTCTTCCAGTCCCCCCTCGCTATTCTGCTGAATCCTTTAAGGTAAACACGTTGCTCCGGTCGCGCCTGAGCCATCCCCCTGGAATGTTGTTTGATAACGGATCAGATGCGATGAATGCACCGCTGAAAGAGTTTGGCCCGATCAAAGCCGTGATTTTCGACATGGATGGGCTGTTGCTGGACACCGAGGGCATCTACACCGAGGTTACGTCCATCATCGCCGAGCGCTATGGGCGCACGTTCGACTGGAGCGTCAAGCAGAACATCATCGGTCGGGGTGCCGGGGATCTGGCCCGCTATGTGGTCCAGGCGCTGGAGCTGCCGATCACCCCGGAGGAGTTCCTGGTGATCCGCGAGCCGTTGATGCGCGAGCGTTTCCCCCATGCCCTGGCGATGCCGGGGGCCGAGGAACTGGTGCGTCACCTCAAGGCCAGTGGCGTGCCCATCGCGGTGGGCACCAGCTCATCACGGCATACCTTTGCTTTGAAAACCACCCTGCACCGGGACTGGTTCGCGCTGTTCGACTTCATCGTCACGGCGGACGATCCGGAAGTGGGCGCGGCAAAACCGGCACCGGATATCTTCCTGGTCGCGGCTCGTCGCCTGGGCGTCGATCCTCGTGATTGCCTGGTGTTCGAGGATTCACCGTTTGGCGTCACCGCCGCGAAGGCGGCAGGCATGACGGCCATCGCCATCCCGGATCCGGCCATGGCCGACGAAAAATATGCTCACGCCGACGGGATCATCCGTTCGCTGAAGATGTTCCAGCCAGGGCTTTGTGGCCTGCCGGAGCTGGAGCGAGCCTGAAGACCCGCTGCGACACAACGAAGCGCCGGTCATGGTTGAAGCCATGACCGGCGTTTTTTCATACCCGGATCAGGCGCCGAAACCACCGTCGATGGTCAGGCTGGCCCCGGTGATATAGGCCGCTTCCGGCCCCGCCAGGTAGGCGACGAAGCCGGCGATTTCGTCCGCCTTGCCGTAGCGCCCGATAGCCATCAGTGACATCAGGCTGGAGGCGAAATCGCTGTCCGCCGGGTTCATGTCGGTGTCGACCGGGCCTGGTTGTACGTTGTTGACCGTGATGCCCCGCGAGCCAAGGTCACGGGCCAGGCCTTTGGTCAGGCCCACCAATGCGGCTTTGCTCATGGCGTAAGGGGCTGCGCCGGCAAAGGGCACGCGATCGGCGTTGGTGCTGCCGATGTTGATCACCCGACCGCCTTCGGTCATGTGGCGTGCGGCAGCCTGGGTGGCGATGAACACGCTGCGTACGTTGATGGCCAGGGTCTGGTCGAAGTCCTCGAGCTTGAACTCGTCCAGCGGTGCCATCGCCAGCACGCCGGCATTGTTGACCAGGATGTCCAGCCCGCCGAAGGCCTCGGCAGTCGCTTCGACGGCATGGCGGATGGCGTCGGCGTCGGCGCTGTCGGCCTTGATCGCCAGGGCCTTGCCGCCCGCTGCCGTGATGCTGTTCTGCAGTTCTTCAGCCTTGGCGGCTGAGCTGACGTAGGTGAAGGCTACGGCTGCGCCTTCTGCGGCCAGACGCTTGACGATGGCGGCGCCAATACCGCGGGAACCGCCCTGGATCAAGGCGACCTTACCGTTCAGTGTTTGAGTGCTCATGATGTTCTCCAAAATGTACCGGGGCGAGATGCCGCGGCGATGGGGTGAGTATCAGGATGCGGCGCCAGCTTGTGTAGACGGTCTTTGCTACAGTCTGTATCAACCAAAAGTTTAGAGTGGCGCCAATGGAGACTTTCAGCAGTATCGAATGCTTTGTGCGTAGCGCCGAAGTCGGCAGCTTTGCCGAAGCCGCACGGCGCCTGAGCGTGACCCCGGCGGCGGTGGGTAAAAGCGTCGCCAAGCTTGAGGCGCGTCTGGGGGTACGGCTGTTCCAGCGTAGCACTCGTAGCCTGACACTGACTGAAGCCGGCCAATTGTTCCTGGGGGAGGTGAGCAGCAGCCTCAATACCATCCAGAACGCGGTCGCCAACCTTGCCAGCGCCGGTGGGCAACCGGCAGGTACGCTGAAGGTGAGCATGGGCACTGCGTTCGGTCGATTGTATGTGGTGCCATTGCTGGGAGAGTTTCTGCGGCGGTATCCGGCGATCAATCCGGACTGGCATTTCGATAACCGCCAGATCGACTTGATCGGCCAGGGCTTCGATGCGGCCATTGGCGGTGGGTTCGAGCTGCCCCAGGGCGTGGTGGCACGCAAGTTGACGGTGGCTCACAGGGTGTTGGTCGCAGCGCCGTCCTATTTGCAGCAACAGGCTCCGGTGGTCGAGCCGGAGGACCTGGCGCAGCATCAGGGCATCTTGATCCGTTCACCGCAAACCGGTCGCATCCGTTCGTGGCAACTGACCAGCCGCACCCGGCAACACAGCCCGTTGACACTGAAAGCACGCATGACCATGAGTGATTCGGAAGCTGCCTGCGCCACCGCAAGCCAAGGGCTGGGGATTGCCCTGGTGAGCATGCCGTTCGCCGTGCCCTATCTGCAGAGCGGGGCGTTGCAACGGGTCCTGCCGGACTGGTACGTCGACGACGGCAACATCTCCATTTATTACGCCGAGCACAAACTGCTGCCGGGCAAGACCCGGGCGTTTGTGGACTTCGTCATCGAGCAGTTCGCCGCGCAGGGGTTGGGGGAGCGGTTCAGTGCGGTTTGAGTCTGGCTTGGGACCGCGTTGCTCCCATCGCGAGCAGGCTCGCTCCCACAATGGATTTGCGGTGATCAGAAGATTTTCTAACACCACAATCCTGTGGGAGCGAGCCTGCTCGCGATAGGACCGACGCGGTCTACAGCCGTGAACTCACCGCCCAAACCGCCCCGGCCAACCAATGATGGTCTTCGGCCGAGGCGTCGCATAGGTGCGCACCTTCGAAGTCGACAGCCCCAACCGCACCAACGATTCGGCAATGGTCACCGCCGCCGTCACCCCATCGACCACCGGCACCCCGGTGCGTTGGCGGATCTGTTCATCGAGCCCGGCCATGCCGCCACAGCCCAGGCAGATGACTTCGGCCTTGTCCTGGCTGACTGCCAGTTCGGCCTGGCGGACGATGGCCTCGACCGCCCGCTGCGGGTCTTCCTCCAGCTCCAGCACCGCCAGGCCACTGGCCCGCACCGAGGCGCAGCGGTCGTACAGGCCAGACAGCTTGAGACGGTCTTCGATCAGCGGCACGGTGCGGTCCAGGGTGGTGACCACCGAATAGGCATGGCCTAGGAACATGGCGGTGCTGGCGCCGGCGTCGGTGATGTCCACCACCGGGACATCGAGCAGCTCCTGCAGACCTTCGCGGCCATGTTCGCCGTAGCCGGCCTGGATCACCGCGTCGAACGGTTGGTCGTAGGACATCACCCGATCCATCACGGCGATGGCGGCCAGGTAACTTTCGAAATTGCCTTCAACGGAGTCGGCACCGAAATGCGGTGTGAGCCCGACGATTTCGGTGCCGGGTGCGGCCACGGCCTGGGCTTGCCGGGCGATGGCCTCGGTGATGGATTCGGTGGTGTTGACGTTGACCACGAGAATTCGCATGAGCAGTTTCCTTTAACGCAGAAAAAAACGGCGGCCCGGATCGGCGGGCCGCCTTGAACGATCAATGGCTGACGTTATCCACAGCGATGGATTCACCGCTGACGTCCTCGTAATACGCCTGGCGCTTGGCGATGATCAGGTACAGCAGGCCGGCAATCGAGGCGCCGATCAGCCAGGAGAACGGTGAAACGCTGTCGAAGCCCGGCACCAGCGCCAGGACGATCGCGATCAACGCCGCCGGAATGAATGCCGCCACGGCCCGCAGGTTGACCCCGTTGTTGTAGAAGTACGCACCGTTCGGGTCCTCGCTGTACAACTGCGGCACGTTGATGCGGCCTTTTCGCAGCAGCCAGTAGTCGACCATGATCACGCCGTACAGCGGGCCGAGCAGGGCACCGAGGCCGGAAAGGAAGTACACGATCACCAGCGGGCTGTTATAGAGGTTCCATGGCAGGATCAGCACGGCGATGGCGGCGCTGATCAACCCGGCGCGGCGGAAGTTCAGGTACTTGGGCGCCAGGTTGCTGAGCACGAAGGCCGGGGCGACGAAGTTGGCCATGATGTTCACCGCCACGGTGACGATCAGGAACGCCAGGCAGCCGAGCACCAGGAAAAAGGTGTTAGGGATCGAGGCGATGACCTGGGTCGGGCTCTCGATGATCTGTCCGTTGATCTGGAACTGCGCACCGCACAGCAGGACGGTGATGGCGGCAAACACCAGGATATTCACCGGCAGCCCCCAGAAGTTGCCGACGATGATGGTCCGACGGCACGGCGAAGAGCGGGCGAAGTCACAGAAGTTGAGCACCAGCGTGCCGTAGATCGCCAGCCATAGCGCACCGCCGGCGAAGATATTGCGCCACATCTCACCGCCCGTCAGCGGTTCGCGGATCGACCAGGCAATGGTTGCGTCGGCCTGGGTGTACATCCATCCGGCCAGAGCCGCGACGGTCACCAGAATCACCGGCCCGGCGAAGCCTTCGTAACGGCGCACCGTTTCCATGCCGTAGGCCAGGATCAGCAGTTGCACGAACCAGATCGCCACGAAACACACCCAGCCCAGGCTCGACAGGCCAAGGATCGAGTTGTGGTCGTAGTCGGCGAAGCCTGGATGAATCGCCGTCAACAACACTCGGAAAACCACCGATGCGAGGTAGGTCTGGATACCAAACCAGGCGATGGCGATGACGGCCCTGATCAATGCGGGAATCTGCGCACCGTGGATGCCGAAGCTGATCCGGCTGATCACCGGGAACGGCACCCCGGTCTTCTGGCCCATGTAGCCGGACAGGTTCATGAAACCGTATACCAGGGCCGCGCCGATGCCCAGGGACAGGAGGATCTGCCAGCCACCCAGGCCCAGTGCATAGAGGCCGATGGCGAAGGAGTAGTTGGCGATGTTGTGTACGTCGTTGGTCCACAGGGCAAAGATGCTGTAACGACCCCAGCGTCGGCCTTCGGCCTTGGTCGGTGCCAGGTCCTTGTTGTGCAGCCTCGGGCTCAAGGCCAGGATGGCGGTGCTTTGATCATCGAAAGCAGTGGTGGGTGAGGGTAGATCCAGCGCGATATTGTTGGAGAGACTTGTACGCATTCCGGCAGGCTCCTGATTCTCGGCGCAGCGATGACTGTGCATGAGCGCGGGGCTCGGCAATCTTCGTCGCGGCGCGGCAAGCATCATTGGTGATGGGGCATCTGCAGCCTGTACGGGATAGGGCGCTTCAGGCTTGCGGATCTAAAGTGTGTGTATGTTTTATTTGGTTTGTATACAAAACACTTGTCGTCTCAAGCCAGATTTGTGCCAGGCAAAGATCTAACAGAAGCAACCTTGATTTCGAATAGTTATCAACTTTTTATAAGTCTATGAAATTTGGCACTTATAAATTGACCGTTTGAACAGGTATTTATTTTCTGAAGATTGGAAACAGAGACGCGATAGGCCGCGAGAGAAACGCAGCGGTGTAACTTTTCGGTGCATTGCCTGAAGAAGTGCACACAAAAAATGCCACCTGAAGTGACATTTTTGTGTACAGAAAACTCGACTACGTATCAGGTCTTGGATTTGCTGATGATGTTGCCGGCGTGCAGGCCGCATTCCTTCTGCGTGGCTTCTTCCCACCACCAGCGGCCTTCGCGTTCGTGCTGGTTCGGCAATACCGGACGGGTGCAGGGCTCGCAGCCGATGCTGATGAAGCCGCGCTCATGCAGGCTGTTGTAGGGCAGCTCCAGCATGCGGATGTAGCCCCAGACTTCCTCGCTGGTCATCTGCGACAGCGGGTTGAATTTGTACAGGGTACGTTCCGGCGTGGAGAACGCCGTGTCGATTTCCAGCACGGCCACCTGGCTGCGAGTGCCTGGGCTCTGGTCGCGGCGCTGGCCGGTGGCCCAGGCGCGAACGTCGGACAGCTTGCGGCGCAGCGGCTCGATCTTGCGGATGCCGCAGCACTCGCCATGACCGTCCTTGTAGAAACTGAACAGACCCTTTTCCTTCACAAAGGGCTCCAGTTTCGTAGGGTCCGGTGAGATCAGTTCGATGTCGATCTTGTAGTGCTCGCGGACCTGATCGATGAACCGATAGGTTTCCGGATGCAGGCGACCGGTGTCGAGGCTGAACACCTTGACGTTCTTGTTCAGCTTCCAGGCCATGTCCACCAGCACCACATCCTCGGCGCCGCTGAAAGATATCCACAGGTCATCGCCGAATTCGGCGAAGGCCAGCTTGAGGATGTCTTGTGGAGACTTGTTGGCATAGGTCGTGGCGAGTTCCACGACGTCAAACGATGGGCTCATCAGGCGGTTTCCTACAGGTCGGTGGCGCTGCGCGCTCTATAGGACGCTGATGGTAACAAAACCGGCCGGGGCTGGCGCGTTCCTGTGCGTTGCGGCTAGAGTCGGCAGGCCTTTTGTTCACTCAACCGATAAACATCAGAAAATGGGAGTGTCTTGTGGAAATTGCCTGTCTCGACCTGGAAGGTGTGCTGGTCCCGGAAATCTGGATCGCCTTCGCCGAAAAAACCGGGATTGAATCCCTCAGGGCAACCACTCGGGACATTCCCGACTACGACGTGCTGATGAAGCAGCGGTTGCGCATCCTCGACGAGCATGGCCTCAAGCTCTCCGACATCCAGGAAGTCATTGCCACGCTCAAGCCGCTGGACGGCGCCATCGAGTTCGTCGACTGGCTGCGCGAGCGCTTCCAGGTGGTGATTCTTTCCGACACGTTCTACGAATTTTCCCAACCCTTGATGCGCCAACTGGGTTTCCCGACTTTGCTTTGCCATCGTCTGATCACGGATGAAGGCGGGCGGGTGACGGGCTATCAACTGCGTCAGAAAGATCCCAAGAGACAGTCGGTCCTGGCCTTCAAGAGCCTCTACTACCGGGTGATTGCTGCGGGGGATTCCTACAACGACACCACCATGCTGGGCGAAGCCGACGCCGGCATCCTGTTCCATGCGCCGGACAATGTGATCCGGGAATTCCCGCAGTTCCCGGCGGTGCACAGCTTTGCCGAGTTGAAACAGGAATTCCTCAAGGCCTCGACTCGTAACCTGAGCTTGTAAAACTATCCCCTGTGGGAGCGAGCCTGCTCGCGATAGCGTTGGTTCAGTTGCATTGATCTTGACTGACACGACGCTATCGCGAGCAGGCTCGCTCCCACAGGGGAAGTTGTGCGGTGGTTAGAGACTCTGCAAGGTATCGAGCAGCACTTTGACCTTGGTGATCGACTCCTGATACTCCGCCTGCCAGTCCGAATCCGCGACAATCCCGCCGCCGCCCCAGCAACAGACCTGTCCATCCTTGACCAGCAAGCTGCGGATGGCGATGGAGCTGTCCATTTCCCCGCGCACGTCCAGGTACAGCAACGAGCCGCAATACAGCCCGCGCCGGGTCGGTTCGAGTTCGTCGATGATCTGCATGGCACGGATCTTCGGGGCGCCGGTGATGGAGCCGCCGGGGAAGCTGCCGGCGATCAGGTCCAGGGCATCCTTGCCGTCGGCCAGTTCGCCGGTCACGCTGCTGACCAGGTGATGCACGTTCGGGTAGCTTTCCAGGCTGAACAGTTCCGGCACGCGCACCGAGCCGGTCCGGCAGGTGCGGCCCAGGTCGTTGCGCAGCAGGTCGACGATCATCAGGTTTTCCGCGCGGTCCTTGGGGCTGGCCAACAGTTCGGCGGCGTGAGCCGCGTCTTCGCTGGGCGATGTGCCCCGCGGTCGGGTGCCCTTGATCGGGCGTGTTTCCACATGGCTTTCGCTGACTTTAACGAAGCGTTCCGGCGACAGGCTTAGCACCGCACCACCGTCGGGCAGGCTCTGGAAGCCGGAAAACGGCGTCGGGCATGCCGCGCGCAGCGCCTGATAGGCGGCCCAGGCATCCCCCCGGCAGGGCGCCCGGAAGCGCTGAGCAAAGTTGACTTGGTAACAATCGCCGGCCTGGATATAACCGTGGATCCGTTCGATGGCCTGCCGATACTCATCGGCGCTGAGGTCGGGAGCCATCGGGCTTTCAAGTCTGAAGTCGGTCTCTGCTGCGGGAGCTGGCTGGCTGAACAGCGCGATCAGGCGCTGGCGCTCGCTGTCGCGGCAATGCGGGTGGAACACCAGTTGGCTGGTGCCGGTCTGGTGGTCGCTGACCAGCGCCCAGTCGTACACGCCGAAACGGGCATCGGGCAGTTGCAGGTCGTCTTTGGCGTGGGAGGGCAGGGCTTCGAGGTGCCGGCCGAAGTCATAGCTCAGGTAGCCGATCAGACCACCGGCGAAAGGCAATTGCAGCGTGCCCGGTAATACAGCATGCCCCAACTGCGTCAGTTGAGCGCGCAAACGTTGCAGGAAATCGGCACCGCTCTCTTCCGGTAGCACCGCCAGTTGTTCCAGCGGCCAGGCACTGAGCAAATCATAACGTCCGCGTTCGGCGCTTGGCCGGCCGCTGTCGAGCAGCACGCTTCCCGGGGCATGACGAATCGCCGCGAAATACTCGGCGGGGTTGGCGCGGTAGGGTAATGGGTGTACGGAACAGGTCGGCATGGGCGGGGTGGGTCGGCCATTGAGGCGGGGGGGCGATTGTAATCCCTGTGTAGGATTTGCTCCTAGAGGGATGTCGGAGATGGGCAAGTCCGGGGTTTTGAGCTACCTGCAGGTATGAGCTTTTGTGGCGAGGGGATTTATCCCCGCTGGGGTGCGAAGCAGCCCTAAATCCTGGCACGTCGGTGTATCAGACAGATTGAGCTAACTTTGTTGGGGCTGCTGCGCAACCCAGCGGGGATAAATCCCCTCGCCACAGGTTTTCTATTAAGCCGCTTAAGTGCTCAACCCTCAACCGGCGGAATATGCCCAAACAACTCCTGGGCAAACGCCACCCGCTCCTCCACGGTTTCGACGACACCCCGCGCCTTTAATTCCTCCAGGTGCGCTTCCACGGCGTGGGTGCGCAGGGTCAGGCCGCAGTCGTTGGCGATCTGGATGTTCAGCCCCGGTCGGGCGTTCAGCTCCAGGATCAACGGGCCTTTTTCCTGGTCCAGCACCATGTCCACGCCGATGTAGCCCAGTCCGCACAGCTCATAGCAGCCGGCGGCCAATTTCATGAAACCGTCCCAGTAGGGCAGTTGCACGCCATCCACCGCGTTGGTGGTGTCGGGGTGTTTGGCGATGATGTTGTTCAGCCAGGTGCCGCGCAGTGTCAGGCCGGTGGCAAGGTCCACACCCACACCGATGGCGCCTTGGTGCAGGTTGGCCTTGCCGCCGGATTGGCGGGTCGGCAGGCGCAGCATGGCCATCACCGGATAGCCCATCAGCACGATGATGCGGATGTCCGGCACGCCTTCGTAGCTGATGCTCTTGAAGATCTGGTCCGGCACCACGCGGTATTCGATCAGCGCCCGGTCGCGGTGTCCGCCCAAGGAGTACAGGCCGGTGAGGATGCTGGAAATATGGTGCTCGATTTCCTCGTGGCTGATGATCTTGCCGGACACGGTGCGATAGCGGCCTTCGAAGCGGTCGGCAATCACGATGATGCCGTCGCCACCGGCGCCTTGGGCGGGCTTGATCACGAAGTCGGTGCGCCCGCCGATGATCCCGTCGAGTTTGTCGATCTCCTTTTCGGTGGAGATGATCCCGTACAGTTCCGGTACGTGAATGCCGGCGGCGATGGCCCGTTCCTTGGTGATGATCTTGTCATCGACGATGGGGTACAGGCTGCGCTTGTTGTACTTGAGCACGTAGTCGGCATTGCGCCGGTTGATGCCCATGATGCCCCGGGCTTCCAGGGCCTTCCAGGTTTTCCAGAAACCGAACATTACGAGTCAGCCTTGAGGAAGGCCTTGAACCGCACCAGCTCGGTCAGGCGGTAGCCGCGATAGCGACCCATGGCCAGCATGAAGCCCACCAGGATCAGCAGGATCGCCGGGAAAGTGAAGACGAAATACACCAGCTCCGGCACGCTCATGATCAGGTGCGCCAGGGATGCGGCGAACAGGGTGCCGATGGCGACCTTCATGGCATGGCCGCCGCCGCGTTCTTCCCAGGTGATGGACAGCCGTTCGATGGTCATGGTCAGGATCACCATCGGGAACAGGGCCACCGACAGGCCACGTTCCAGGCCCAGCTTGTGGCTGAACAGGCTGATGGCGGCGATCAGCACCACCACGAACGTCAGCACCACCGAAAGCCTCGGCAGCATCTGCAACTTGAGGTGTTCCAGGTAGGAGCGCAGTGACAGGCCCAGGGCCGTGATCACCGTGAACAGGACGATCCCGAAGCCCAGCTGGGTTTCGCGGAAAGCCAGGGCAATCAGCACCGGGGTAAAGGTCCCCAGGGTCTGCAGGCCGACCAGGTTGCGCAGGACCAGGATCACCAGCACGCCGATGGGGATCATCACCATGATCATGAATGTCTGCTGGGTTTGCAGGGGCAGGCCGTAGAGCGAATATTCGAGGAAGTTGGCGTCGGTGTTTTCGTCCGTCAGCTTGGCCAGGCGAATGGCGTTCATCTCGCTGTTGTTCATGCTGAAGGTGACGGTGGCTTTCTTGCCACCATCGACGGTGATCAGGTTTTCATCGCCGGTCCACCACAGCAGGCGGTCGGTGGGCAGGCCCTGTTCGCCGGTGTCCGGGTTGAAGTACAGCCAGTCGGTGCCGTTGAAGCTGCGTAGCCACAGTTCCGGTGTCTGCGGCTGGTCGGCCACCAGGCGGATGGTGTGGACCTTTTCCACCGGCACGTGGGCGATGGACAGCACCAGTTCGACGATTCTGGCCTTGTTGCTCGAAGACGGGTCGCCGGCCAGCAGCAGTTTGACGTTGTCGTCGTTGAGGTTGTTGACCCGCTTGATGGCTTCGCTGATGAAGGTCTCGACGTCGGCCGAGTGCTGGCGGATCGGCGCGAGCAAGGCCTCGGCGGCGATCTTCTCCGGGCCTTCGATGGCGATGCTGTCGCGGAAGGTCGGTCCCTTGACCTTGGTTTTTTCGGCGCTGTAGCGCTTGGTCAGCACCAGGCGGTAATAGAGGGTCTGGTTGCCCTTGGCCCGGCGGGCCGACCACGTCACCTTGCGGTTGCCGTCGATCCGGTTCACCGCTACGCCGTAATTGTTGGAAATGAAGCTCTCGTTGAGGCTGACATAGTCGCGGCTCAGCGGCGGCACGAACATCTGGATCTTCACCGGGTCCTTGGCGTTGGGCACGAACTCGACCTTGGCGTCGATGTTCCACAGGTCGTCCGTGGCGTCTTCGGTCACCGGGATGCCGAGCACGAAAATCTGATAGGCCGTCACCGACAGGCCCAGCACCACCAGGATGGCGATCAGCATTTTCAAATGGAGGGTAAGGGAGCGCATTGGAAATTACTCTGCGGTAAGAGCGGCAGTGGTGCAGGCGGGTTTGCCGGCAGCGTATTTGAGACTGGGGTCGACCAGTGCGTCGAAGCGCTTGAGCGCCTCGGAACCGATCAGCAACGGGTATTGGAAGGCGCTACGGTCGGTCAGGTTCACTTCGATGCTGCGCAGGGCCGAGCCCATGCAGATATCCAGTTCGATGACCGGCCGGGCCGTGTATTTCTTGCCTTCTTCCGGGTCGTAGTCACCGGCGCGGCGTTTGATCTTGCTGACCCGGGCCAGCGGGCGTTCGATGGGGTGCGAATGGGCCGCGTCGATGGCGAGGTAGAAGCGCACCCAGGATTCGCCATTGCGTTTGAAGCGCTTGATATCGCGGGCACTGAGGGAGGCGGTCTTGGCGCCGGTGTCCAGCTTGGCGGCCACCTCCAGGTCGATGCCCTGCAGCGCTGCGTATTCGTTGAGGCCGTACACGGTCTTTTCACCCGCTGCGGCGAGTCCCGGCAGGCACATGAAGCAGAGGACAGCGGATAAGGGCTTGAATGTCATAGATCCTGGTGCACGGCGTTCCGTTTATCGGTTCAGGCCCTGGCATTACTGCACAAGCTCCTTCGGTAGCCTTCTCTCTATATAGAAGAGCAGGAGAGCGGCCAACAGCGGCGGCATTCTAGCACGGTGGTTTTCTGACGCCACCGCCGACCGGACGTTGCAAACCCGGCCAAGAGGCGGTTGTGTAGAAGGTGTTTATCAGAAGATTGTCGACAATGTTATTTTTTGTTTTGACGTATACGTGCTGATTGGGTAGTTTTTGCCATATTGATTCTAAAGGTGTCGACAATATGCTCGATCAGCTCGAAGCGCCGGTGCCGGCCCAGGACGATTCGGAAACCCTTTCCGAAAACGTCTTCCGGCGTATCCAGGCCGCCATCGTCAAAGGCGAGATCGCTCCTGGCAGCAAGATCTCCGAGCCCGAGCTGGCCCGCACCTACGGCATCAGCCGGGGCCCGTTGCGCGAAGCCATCCATCGCCTGGAAGGCCAGCGCCTGCTGGTACGGGTGCCGCATGTCGGTGCCCGAGTGGTGTCCCTCAGCCATGCCGAGTTGCTGGAGCTCTACGAAATCCGCGAGTCCCTGGAGGGCATGGCCTGCCGCCTGGCGGCTGAGCGCATGACCCAGGCGGAAATCGACGAACTGCGCCAGGTCCTGGAAACCCACGAGCGCGACGCGGCGTTCCAGGCCGGGGTCGGTTACTACCAACAGGAAGGCGATTTCGACTTCCATTACCGGATCATCCAGGGCAGCGGCAACCGCACCCTGACGCAAATGCTCTGCGGCGAGTTGTATCAACTGGTGCGCATGTACCGCATCCAGTTTTCCACCACGCCCAACCGTCCGCGCCAGGCCTTTGCCGAGCACCACCGGATTCTCGATGCCATCGCCGACCGTGACGGCGAACTGGCTGAATTATTGATGCGCCGGCACATCGGCGCCTCCAAACGCAACATCGCGCGCCATTTCCAGGACAGCGCCGCCACTGAACGAGGTGAGTCATGAGTTCCAGCAAGAGCACGCCAGGCCAGCGATTCCGCGACGCGGTCGCCAGCGAACACCCGTTGCAGGTGGTCGGCACGATCAACGCCAACCATGCGTTGCTGGCCAAGCGCGCCGGCTTCAAGGCGATCTACCTGTCGGGCGGTGGCGTGGCGGCCGGTTCCCTCGGCGTGCCGGACCTGGGCATCACCGGCCTGGATGACGTGCTGACCGATGTGCGGCGGATCACCGACGTGTGCGACCTGCCGTTGCTGGTGGACGTGGACACCGGTTTCGGTTCCTCGGCATTCAACGTGGCCCGCACCGTCAAGTCGATGAGCAAGTTCGGCGCGGCGGCGATCCACATCGAAGACCAGGTCGGCGCCAAGCGTTGCGGCCATCGGCCGAACAAGGAAGTCGTCTCGCAGCAGGAAATGGTCGACCGTATCAAGGCGGCCGTCGATGCCCGTACCGACGACAGCTTCGTGATCATGGCCCGCACCGATGCCTTGGCAGTGGAAGGCCTGGAGTCCGCGCTGGACCGTGCGGCCGCCTGTATCGAGGCCGGTGCCGACATGATCTTCCCCGAAGCGATTACCGAACTGGAGATGTACAAGCTGTTCGCCAGCCGCGTGAAGGCGCCGATCCTGGCCAACATCACCGAGTTCGGCGCGACACCGCTCTACACCACCGAACAACTGGCCGGTGCCGACGTGTCCCTGGTGCTGTATCCGTTGTCGGCGTTCCGCGCCATGAACAAGGCCGCCGAAAACGTCTACACCGCGATCCGGCGCGACGGCACGCAACAGAATGTCATCGACACCATGCAGACCCGCATGGAGCTCTACGATCGCATCGATTACCACACCTTCGAGCAGAAGCTCGATGCGTTGTTCGCTGCGAAGAAGTAAGTCGCGATCCCTAACAAATCCAAGATTGGAGACAGCAAATGGCCGAAGCAAAAGTACTCAGTGGCGCCGGGCTCCGTGGCCAGGTAGCCGGGCAAACCGCCTTGTCCACCGTGGGCCAGTCCGGTGCTGGCCTGACCTATCGCGGCTATGACGTTCGCGACCTGGCGGCTGATGCGCAATTCGAAGAAGTGGCCTATCTGTTGCTGTACGGCGAGCTGCCGACCCAGGCACAACTGGATGGCTATGTCCGCAAATTGCGTCAATTGCGCGATCTGCCCCAGGCCCTGAAGGAAGTGCTGGAGCGCATCCCCGCCGACGCCCATCCGATGGACGTGATGCGCACCGGTTGCTCGTTCCTCGGCAACCTGGAACCCGAGGCAAGCTTTGCCGAACAGCACGACAAGACCGACCGCCTGCTCGCTGCGTTCCCGGCGATCATGTGCTACTGGTATCGTTTCAGCCACCAGGGCCAGCGCATCGAATGCGTGACCGACGAAGCGTCCATCGGCGGCCATTTCCTGCACCTGTTGCATGGCAAGAAACCGAGCGAGCTGCACGTCAAGGTGATGAACGTGTCGCTGATCCTCTACGCCGAGCATGAATTCAACGCCTCGACCTTCACCGCCCGCGTCTGTGCCTCGACCCTGTCGGACCTGTTTTCCTGCATCACTGCGGCGATCGGCTCGCTGCGCGGCCCATTGCATGGCGGCGCCAACGAAGCGGCCATGGAAATGATCGAACGCTTCGACTCGCCGGAAGCGGCGATCAAGGGCACCCTGGCAATGCTGGAGCGCAAGGATAAGATCATGGGCTTCGGTCACGCGATCTATAAGGACAACGACCCGCGCAACGAGGTGATCAAGGGCTGGTCGAAAAAACTCGCCGATGAAGTGGGCGACACTGTGCTGTTCCCGGTTTCCGAAGCCATCGACAAGACCATGTGGGAACAGAAGAAACTGTTCCCCAACGCCGACTTCTACCATGCCTCGGCGTACCACTTCATGGGCATCCCGACCAAGCTGTTCACGCCGATCTTTGTCTGCTCGCGCCTGACCGGCTGGGCCGCCCACGTGTTCGAACAACGCGCCAACAACCGCATCATCCGCCCGAGCGCCGAATACACCGGCGTCGAACAGCGCAAGTTCGTGCCAATCGAACAACGCTGAGCTGGAGGGGTTTAACCGCCGGTACTGAAGAAACCGGAACCCTGTGGGAGCGAGCCTGCTCGCGATAGCGCCGGGTCAGCGACATCATTGTTGGCTGACCCACCACAATCGCGAGCAAGCCCGCTCCCACAGGAGAACAGGTTCACTTCAATGGCTGCGCCAGCCCCTCCTGAATCCACCGTGACCGAGTCCTGACGATGAACACAGAATTTCGCAAACCGCTGTCCGGCACTTCGCTGGATTATTTCGACGTTCGCGGTGCCGTGGATGCGATCCGCCCCGGCGCCTACGACGGCCTGCCGTACACTTCGCGCGTGCTGGCGGAAAACCTGGTGCGTCGCTGCGACCCGGCCACCCTGGGCGAGTCGCTGCTGCAACTGATCGAGCGCAAGCGCGACCTGGACTTCCCATGGTTCCCGGCCCGGGTGGTCTGCCATGACATTCTCGGCCAGACCGCCCTGGTGGACCTGGCCGGTCTGCGCGACGCCATCGCCCAGCAGGGCGGCGACCCAGCCCAAGTCAACCCGGTGGTGCCGACCCAACTGATCGTCGACCATTCCCTGGCAGTTGAAAGCGCCGGCTCCGACCCTCAGGCATTCGCCAAGAATCGTGCGATTGAAGACCGCCGCAACGAAGACCGCTTCCACTTCATCAACTGGACCAAAAAGGCCTTCAAGAACGTCGACGTGATTCCGCCGGGCAATGGGATCATGCACCAGATCAACCTGGAAAAAATGTCCCCGGTGATCCAGCAACGGGACGGCGTGGCCTTCCCCGACACCTGCGTGGGCACCGACAGCCATACGCCCCATGTCGATGCCTTGGGCGTGATCGCTATCGGCGTTGGTGGACTGGAAGCCGAGAGTGTCATGCTCGGCCGCGCGTCATGGATGCGCCTGCCGGAAATCGTCGGCGTCGAGCTGACCGGCAAGTTGCAACCGGGCATCACGGCCACCGACATGGTGCTGGCGTTGACCGAGTTCCTGCGCAAGCAGAAGGTCGTTGGCGCCTGGCTGGAGTTTTTCGGTGAAGGCGCCCAGGCGCTGACCCTGGGCGACCGCGCCACCATTTCCAACATGGCCCCGGAATACGGCGCCACGGCGGCGATGTTCTACATCGACCAGCAGACCATCGACTACCTGAAGCTCACGGGTCGCGAAGACGCGCAGGTGCAATTGGTGGAAACCTATGCCCGGCAAGTGGGCCTGTGGGCCGACAGCCTCAAGGGGGCGCAATACGAGCGTGGCCTGACCTTCGACCTGTCCTCGGTGGTGCGCAACATGGCCGGGCCGAGCAACCCCCATGCCCGCGTCGCGACCGCCGATCTGGCGGCCAACGGCATCGCCGGACAATGGACCGAGGTACCGGGGCAGATGCCCGACGGCGCGGTGATCATCGCCGCCATCACCAGTTGCACCAACACCAGCAACCCGCGCAACGTCATTGCCGCTGGCCTCCTGGCGCGCAATGCCAATCGCCTGGGGCTGGTCCGCAAGCCGTGGGTCAAGTCGTCCCTGGCACCGGGTTCGAAAACCGTGGCGCTGTACCTGGATGAAGCCGGCCTGACCAAGGAACTGGAGCAATTGGGCTTTGGCGTGGTGGCCTTCGCCTGTACCACCTGCAACGGCATGTCCGGCGCGCTGGACCCGGCGATTCAGCAGGAAATCATCGACCGCGACCTGTACGCCACTGCCGTGCTGTCGGGTAACCGCAACTTCGATGGCCGTATCCATCCGTACGCCAAGCAGGCGTTCCTCGCTTCGCCGCCCTTGGTGGTGGCCTACGCCATCGCCGGGACCATCCGTTTCGATATCGAGAAGGATGTGCTGGGCGTGGTCGACGGTCGGGAAATCCGTCTCAAGGACATCTGGCCGAGCGACGAGGAAATCGAAGCCGTGGTCAAGGCCGCGGTGAAGCCGGAGCAGTTCCGTCAGGTGTACATCCCGATGTTCGCCATCCAGGAAGACACCGGGCCGAAAGTCACGCCGCTGTACGACTGGCGCCCGCAAAGCACCTACATCCGCCGTCCGCCGTACTGGGAAGGGGCGCTGGCGGGAGCGCGGCCGCTCAAGGGCATGCGCCCGCTGGCGGTGCTGCCGGACAACATCACCACCGACCACCTGTCGCCGTCCAACGCGATCATGCTGGACAGCGCCGCCGGCGAATACCTGGCGAAGATGGGCCTGCCGGAAGAGGACTTCAACTCCTACGCCACGCACCGGGGCGACCATTTGACCGCCCAGCGCGCCACCTTCGCCAACCCGAAACTGTTCAACGAAATGGTCCAGGAAAACGGCAAGGTCAAGCAGGGTTCCCTGGCACGGGTCGAGCCCGAAGGCAAGGTGATGCGCATGTGGGAAGCCATCGAAACCTACATGGAACGCAAGCAGCCGCTGATCATCATTGCCGGTGCCGACTACGGCCAGGGCTCCTCCCGGGACTGGGCGGCCAAGGGCGTGCGCCTGGCCGGTGTCGAGGCGATTGTCGCCGAAGGCTTCGAGCGCATCCATCGCACCAACCTGGTGGGCATGGGCGTGTTGCCACTGGAGTTCAAGCCCGGTACCAATCGCAAGACCCTGGGCATCGATGGCAGCGAAATCTATGACGTGATTGGCGAGCGCACCCCGCGTGCGACCCTGACCCTGGTCATCACTCGCAAGAACGGTGAGCGCGTTGAGGTGCCGGTGACCTGCCGTCTCGATACGGCTGAAGAGGTGTCGATTTATGAAGCGGGTGGCGTGTTGCAGCGCTTTGCCCAGGATTTCCTTGAATCGGCGGTTGTCGTTTAAATCCCACGATAAGGAGTAGGTGCTTCATGGCTCATGCACCACGCTTTTCACCACAGATCAGAATCCCCGCCACCTACATGCGCGGGGGCACCAGCAAGGGCGTGTTCTTCAATCTGACGGACCTGCCCGAAGCCGCCCGTGTCCCCGGCGCGGCGCGCGATGCCTTGCTGCTGCGAGTCATCGGCAGTCCCGATCCATACGAGAAACAGATCGACGGCATGGGCGGCGCCACGTCCAGCACCAGCAAGACGGTGATCCTGTCCAAGAGCAACCGGGCCGACCACGACGTCGATTACCTGTTCGGCCAGGTCTCCATCGACAAGCCGTTCGTGGACTGGAGCGGCAACTGCGGCAACCTGTCGGCGGCGGTGGGTTCGTTTGCCATCAGCAGTGGCTTGGTGGAGGCCGGCCGCCTTCCACAAAACGGTGTGGCCGTGGTGCGGATCTGGCAGGCCAACATCGGCAAGACCATCATCGCTCATGTGCCGATGACCGATGGCGCGGTGCAGGAAACCGGTGATTTCGAACTCGACGGGGTGACTTTCCCGGCGGCAGAAGTACAGCTGGAATTCATGGATCCGGCGGCCGAGGAAGAAGGCGGAGGCGGTTCGATGTTTCCCACCGGCAACCTGGTGGACGACCTGGAAGTGCCTGGCGTCGGTACGCTCAAGGCAACCCTGATCAACGCCGGGATCCCGACGATCTTCATCAATGCGCAGGATATCGGCTATACCGGCACCGAGCTGCAGGGTGCCATCAACGGCGACCCAAAGGCCCTGGCGATGTTCGAGACCATCCGCGCCCACGGCGCCCTGCGCATGGGCCTGATCAAGCAACTCGACGAAGCCGCCCAGCGCCAGCACACGCCGAAAGTGGCGTTTGTCGCGCCACCGGCGGACTACGTTTCATCGAGTGGCAAAGCCGTAGCGGCAGCGGACGTCGACTTGCTGGTGCGGGCGCTGTCCATGGGCAAGCTCCACCACGCCATGATGGGCACCGCCGCCGTCGCCATCGGCACCGCGGCAGCCATTTCCGGCACCCTGGTGAACCTGGCCGCCGGCGGTACCGAGCGCAACGCCGTGCGCTTCGGCCATCCGTCCGGCACCTTGCGCGTCGGCGCCGAGGCCAGCCAGGCCAACGGTGAATGGACGGTGACCAAAGCCATCATGAGTCGCAGCGCGCGGGTGTTGATGGAAGGGTTCGTGCGGGTACCGGCAGACACGTTCTGACCCGCCGCAGGGATCTGGATTGAATCATTGTGGGAGCGAGCCTGCTCGCGATAGCGTCGGGTCAGCCGCATCGTTGTTGACTGATGCACCGCTATCGCGAGCAGGCTCGCTCCCACAAGGTTGTGGTTTGACTGATCGAGGTAGTTCAGCCCTGTTGAAACATCTCCCTGGCCCGTTGCTCGATCTGTTCCTGAGTCAGATCCTCCTTGTGCGTGGCCAGGAACCACACATGCCCATAAGGATCCTTCAAGCTGCCGGAGCGATCGCCATAAAACTGATCCTTGACCTCGGCAATCACCGTGCCGCCGGCGGCAATCGCCTGGGCAAACATGCGGTCCACATCCTCGACATATAAATGCAGGCCTACTGACGGCGATTGGTCCGGATTGCGCAGCGGGCCTTGATCGCAGGGTGTGCCGAGCATGATCGGGCTGCCGCCGATCCGCAGCTCGGCATGACCGATGCCTCCGTCAGGCATTGCCAGGCGCATCACTTCAGTGGCATTGAAGGCTTTTTTGTAGAACTCGATGGCTTCGGCGGCTTTATGAATGCCCAGGTAGGGCGTAACGCTGTGGAAACCTTCGGGAATGGCTTTGACGCCCATGACGTTTCTCCTTTTTTGTATCGGGCGAAGAGCGGCTTCGTCGATTTGCGCCCATTCACTATAGGCCAGCGATTTCGAGTCGACCCAGGTCCCGACGAACGCCTTACGACTCGTCCAGCAAATGCGCGCCCGGTCCACGCTCGCCCAACGCGTCGCCTTGGTTACGCAGCGGGCAAGCCTCCATCGACAGGCAACCGCAGCCAATACAACCGTTCAGTCGGTCGCGCAACGCGATCAATTGGCTGATGCGTCTATCCAGGTCCTGGCTCCATTGCGCCGACAAGACCTGCCAATCGGCAGCGGTTGGAGCGCGGTTGTCCGGCAGGGTCTTCAACGCCGCGCCGATCTCCGCCAAGGGAATGCCCAGGCGCTGGGCAACCTTGATCAGTGCCACGCGCCGCAACACCCCTCTTGGATAGCGGCGTTGGTTGCCTTGGTTGCGGGTACTTTTGATCAGCCCCTTGGCTTCATAGAAGTGCAGGGCGGTGACGGCCACGCCGCTGCGGGCGGCCACTTGGCCAACGGTGAGTTCTTTGTGGATATCTATCTGCGCCATAGCGGATTCATTGCTTGACCTTGACTTAAGTAGAGGTTTTACGCTGCACGCCTTCGGATCGCAAGATTCCCTTTACGTGTATCGAGGACCTCTCATGCAATCACCAAGGAACAATCGCAGCTTCACCCAACTGATCGAATTCGACATCGAGCCTTACTGGCAGCAGGCGCTGATTACCGCCCTGTCGGAGCAGACCGAGCACTTGGCGCGGGAGCATCAGGGCTTTCTGAGTGCCAGCATCCAGGTCAGCGAGGACGGCAGGCGTGTACTCAATTATTTGCAATGGCAAACCCGGGAAGCGGGGGAGGCGGCGTTCCGACGGTTTGAAAGTGGTGAGCAGGATTTCTGGGGGCTGATCCAGGCCCACCGAGCCAAAGCTGTAACCTTTGGTTCGTTCCAGGTGATCCGCAGCATCGAACGCAGCTCGGATAATGCGCTGCAATGTCAGCTGTTTGGTTGAGGGGAATGAGGAATCCGGAGGGGCGATACCCACTATCAAAAGGGTTGATTTCTGCCGTACAGGGCCGGCGGGTAGCCTTTATTCATCGCCCCACGACACCGGACACTCGTCATGAATCGTATCCTTGCCGTTTCCCTGCTGTTAGTCGCCACCGTATTGAGCGGTTGCGCCACCTCGTCGCCTGAACTGCGCCCGTACACCGCCGAAGAAACCCGCGAACTGGCCCTTGAAGCCCTGAATCGCCGGGGCCTGTCGTTCGATGAGTACCACGCGAAAAAAGCCGAGCTGCTTGGCCCGTCGCAGAAAAACAGTGGTTTCGACGATCGCGGTGAAATGAGCGCCGGCCAACCCGTGCAACTGCCCGGAAAGCCAAGCTGAGAGACTGTACCGCCGGAAGTTTTACCCAACTGTCCATGGGTTTGCGACAGGACCAAGAGTAGGGTCATCACCTGACCACACGACGGACTGACCGCCATGACCCTTTCGCTGGATCTGCTGCTGGGCTTCGCCCTGTTTGCCCTTGTCACCTCGATCACACCGGGCCCCAACAACACCATGTTGCTGGCTTCGGGCGTGAATTTCGGCTTCAACCGCACCATCCCTCATATGCTGGGCATCAGCTGTGGTTTCTTTGTCCTGGTGCTGGCGGTGGGCTTTGGCCTGGGCGCGGTGTTCCAGGCGTATCCGCTGCTGTACACCGTACTGCGCTACGTTGGCGCGGCGTACCTGTTGTACCTGGCGTGGAAAATTGCCCACTCCGGCCCGGTCTCCGAGAGCGAATCAGGGAAACGCACGCCAATCAGCTACTGGGGCGCCGCGGCATTCCAATGGGTCAATCCCAAGGCCTGGATCATGGCCATCGGCGCCATCAGCACCTACACGCCGCTGCAAGGCTACTTTTTCAATGTGGTGGTGATCGCGGCCGTGTTCGCCCTGATCAACCTGCCCAGTGTCAGCCTGTGGGTGGTCTGCGGCAGCCTGTTGCGCAACCTGCTGCGTGATCATCGCTGGCTGCGTCTGTTCAACTGGGGAATGGCGCTGTTGCTAGTGGCCTCGCTGTATCCGTTATTGCTCGAAAGCATGAGATGAGGGGCTGAGCTTCGACTGGATGCCTGCTAAGCTCGCTGTTCAGGAGCGTTCCTACGCACTTTTAAACGAAGTCTCACTTCTTTAAGGTTGATCGGGTAGTAACCTCGAACCCAACGAGAGCGCTCGATCCCGGAACAGGCTCTGCGAGTTTTCCATGAATAAACGTCCTTTATATTTCGATTACGCCGCCACTACGCCGGTGGATGAGCGGGTCATCCAGGTCATGGTCGAATGCCTGGGTTTCGACGGCAACTTCGGCAACCCGGCCTCCAGCTCCCATGCCTTCGGACAGGAAGCCCGGCGCTCGGTGGAGCGGGCGCGTCAGCAGGTGGCGCAGTTGGTGGGGGCACAGGCGCAGCAGATCGTCTGGACTTCCGGCGCCACCGAATCCAACAACCTGGCCCTCAAGGGGGTGGCCCAGGCGCGCGGGGTGTCCGGCGGTCATGTCATCACCAGCCTGATCGAGCACAAGGCGATTCTCGACACGGCCCGGCAGCTCGAAGAGAGCGGCGTCGCGGTGACCTGGCTGGCTCCGGATGCCGATGGCCTGATCAGTCCGCACGCTGTCCGCGAAGCCTTGCGCGAGGACACCTTCCTGGTGTCGCTGATGCTGGTGAACAACGAGCTGGGCACCGTCAATGACGTTGCGGCCATCGGCGAGCTTGTCCGGGGGCACGGCGCGTTGTTCCATGTGGATGCTGCCCAGGGCGCGGGCAAGGTGAGGATTGACCTGGCCCATTGGCCGGTGGACCTGATGTCCTTTTCCGCGCACAAGCTCTACGGCCCCAAAGGCATCGGCGCGCTCTACGTCGGCGAGCGTGCCCGACCGCGCCTGTCGGCGCAGATCCATGGGGGCGGGCATGAGGGTGGTTTTCGCTCGGGCACCCTGGCGACTCACCAGATCGCGGCCATGGGCGCGGCTTTCGAGCTGGCGGCCCAGTCGTTCGACGACGAACTCGACAAAATCGCCCGTTTGCGCAATCGTTTGCTGGAGCCGTTGCTGGCCCTGCCCGGTGTATGCATCAACGGCAGTGCGACCCAGCGCATTCCCCACACGTTGAGCCTGACGTTCCATGAAGGTGAGTTCAACCCGGCCGCATTGGGTGCTTCCCTTGCATTTTCCGCCACGTCAGCCTGCAATTCGGCGAACAACACACCGTCCCATGTGCTGTTGGCCTTGGGGCACGATGCTCGCGCGGCAGGGCGGACCATTCGCCTGAGCCTGGGGCGCTTCACCCGTGAACAGGATATCGACGAGGCCGTGCGGCTGATCAAGGCCGCCTGCGTCGCGGCGCCGGCATTCTGGGCCAGTACCCCCTGAGCCGGTTGCCTGGGCCTCGAACCATAATATTGATAGACAGGAGAGACGATGAGTACCGAGCCTTTGACCCATGGACTGGTTCCCCAGCGCCTGGCGCGAATCCGCCAACTGATGAGCCGGGAGGGTATCCATGCGCTGCTGGTGCCGTCGGCTGATCCGCATCTGTCGGAGTACCTGCCGCGCTATTGGCAGGGGCGGCAGTGGTTATCGGGCTTCCATGGCTCGGTCGGGACCTTGATCGTGACGAAGGACTTCGCCGGGGTCTGGGCCGACAGTCGTTATTGGGAACAGGCCACCCAGGAACTGAAGGGCAGTGGCATTGAATTGGTCAAGCTCATTCCTGGCCAACCCGGTCCCCTGGACTGGCTGGCCGAACAGACGCCCGAAGGTGGGGTGGTCGCGGTCGATGGCGCGGTAATGGCTATGGCGTCGGCCCGAACCTTGGGCAGCAAGCTCGCGGAGCGAGGCGCGCGTTTGCGCACCGACATCGATCTGCTGAATGAGGCCTGGTCCGATCGTCCAGGCCTGCCCGATCAGCCGGTATACGCACACCTTCCACCCCAGGCGACTGTCAGCCGGGTCGAGAAACTCGCCAAGCTGCGTGAAACCCTCAAGGCGCGTGGCGCCGACTGGCACTTCATCGCCACGCTGGACGACATTGCCTGGTTGTTCAACCTGCGCGGCGCGGATGTGTCGTTCAATCCCGTGTTCGTCTCGTTTGCCTTGATCAGCCAGCAGCAGGCAACCTTGTTCGTGGCCCTGGACAAGGTCGATGGTCCGTTGCGTGCGGTCCTCGAGCAGGACGGCGTAACCCTGCGTGATTACAGCGAAGCAGCGAGCGCGTTACGTGATGTGCCGGGTGGCGCGAGCCTGCTGGTCGATCCGGCCCGGGTCACGGTCGGTTTGCTGGATAACCTGGGCAGTAACGTGAAGCTGGTGGAAGGGCTCAATCCGACGACGCTGGCCAAATCCTGCAAGAGCCTGGCCGACGCCGAGCATATCCGTCGCGCGATGGAGCAGGATGGCGCAGCACTCTGTGAGTTTTTCGCCTGGTTGGAAAGTGCCTGGGGTCGCGAGCGCATCACTGAACTGACCATCGATGAACACCTGACTGCGGCTCGCAAACGCCGGCCGGATTTTGTTTCCCTGAGCTTCAACACCATTGCTGCTTTCAACGCCAACGGTGCGATGCCCCATTACCACGCCACGGAGGAAGCCCATGCGGTCATCGAGGGTGATGGGTTGTTGTTGATCGATTCCGGGGGCCAATACCTGGGCGGCACCACGGACATTACCCGCATGGTGTCGGTTGGAACGCCCAATGCTGAGCAGAAGCGTGACTGCACGCGTGTGCTCAAGGGAGTGATTGCCTTGTCCAGGGCTCGATTCCCGCGTGGCATTCTGTCGCCGCTGCTGGATGCCATCGCACGGGCACCGATCTGGGCCGAACAGGTGGATTACGGACATGGTACCGGTCACGGCGTCGGTTATTTCCTGAATGTCCACGAGGGACCGCAGGTCATCGCCTATCAGGCGGCTCCCACGCCGCAGACCGCCATGCAGCCTGGCATGATTACCTCCATCGAGCCGGGGACTTATCGTCCGGGACGCTGGGGTGTGCGCATCGAGAACCTGGCCTTGAACCGCGAGGCGGGGAGCAGCGAGTTCGGTGAATTCCTTGAGTTTGAAACCCTGACCCTGTGTCCGATCGACACGCGTTGCCTGGAGCCATCGTTGCTGACCCAGGATGAAAAGGCCTGGCTCAATGCCTACCATGCCGAGGTTCAGCGCCGGTTGAGCCCGTTGTTGGACGGCGCGGCACTGCAGTGGTTGAAGGACCGGACAGCGGCAATCTGATGTCGGCATCAGCCGGGGCGGTAAATCCGCCCCATCCGATATTCGGGTTGCCGTTTACTTGCAGATGACGATCATGCTGCGGCTGGTGTAGCCGGCGGGATTGAGTCCGAAAGGGTAATCCCCTGGCTCTTCGACCGCGTCCCCCGACTTGGCGATGATCTTGTAGTTCTTGGGGGCGCATGAGTTGGCGGCACTCGCGGCGCATTGGTCCCAGGACGATGTCAGGCCGGAGCAATTGATGTGCAGAGCTTTCTTGCCGCGTTTGACTTCAGTTTTCGTTGTCGCCGCGCATCCCGCAACTGCAAGTACGGCGACCAATATCAAGATTCGTTTCATTCCCGTCCTTAACGCCGTCGTGGATCTCTGTCCACGTATGACTACATTCGCTTGCGCTTGAAGCGTTCGTGACGTCCTGTATGAAAAATTCCATGTTTGACATTGGGTTACGGACCTAAACATGGCCTAAATGCGCGGCAAATGCCAGAGCTTCGTTAAATCCTGCCTCAATCAGCCGCAATCGCGGGCTTTACGGCGTTATTCAGCGTCAGGGTTGCACCGATTGACGCAAGAATGATGCAGGCAATCGCCATCCATTGGGCCAGTGACAGGTACTCTTGGAGGAATACGAACCCTGACAGGGCGGCGACGGCGGGTTCGACGCTCATCAGGGTGCCGAAGGTGCGGGCAGGCAGGCGGGTCAAGGCGATCATTTCCAGGGTATAGGGCAGGGCCGTGGAGAGAATGGCGACGCCAATGGCGACTGGAATCAGGCTCGGTGTCAGCAGCGTGGCCCCGGCGTGGACGATGCCGATAGGGGCTACGAACAGGGCTGCAATTACCACTCCGAGCGCGGCGGTTTGTACGCCGTTGTCTGCCCCGGCTTTCTGACCAAACAGAATATAGAGCGCCCAGCACACGCCCGCGCCCAATGCGTAGCCGGCGCCGACTGGGTCGATGCCGGCGGTGGTGGCCCCCGTCGGTATCAGCAGGAGCAGACCGGTGACTGCCAGGGCAATCCAAAGGAAGTCGATTGCCCGGCGCGAATTATAAATAGCCACCGCCAGAGGGCCGGTAAATTCCAACGCCACGGCGATTCCCAGCGGCGTCGTGCGGACTGACATATAGAAGAGGAAGTTCATGCCACCCAGTGCCATCCCGTAGACAACCACGGTGCGCAAGGACTGGGCTGTCAGCTTGGCGCGCCAGGGACGCAGTAGCAACAGCATGATGATGCTGGCAAAAATGAGTCGTAACGTCGTCGTGCCTTGGGCACCGATTACCGGGAACATACTTTTGGCCAGGGACGCTCCAGACTGGATGGATGCCATGGCGATTAGAAGCAGGGCAACCGGGTACAAAGTGGCGGCCAGGCTGCGATGTGAGGAGTTCATTACGGAGGCTTGTCCAGGGTAAGGGCAGGGGAAAGTGATTGTGTTGAGCAATATACTGCGCACTTTGAGTGACAGCGTCTATATATAAGACGGATTTCATTTACCGGATGTCGCTTATGGATAGAAAAGCGTAATTAAGGGTTGACGGCAGATTCTGAGTCT
>NZ_KN322967.1 GCF_000774145.1 Pseudomonas mediterranea CFBP 5447
GCTGCTGACCCCGGCGCTGGTCTGCTCGGTCACGGCCGACAGCTGTTCGGCGGCACTGGCGATCTGGGTGACGCCTTCGCTGATGCCACTGATCAATTGCCGCAGGCTCACGGTCATGCGTTGCAGGCTGCCTTGCAATTGGCCCATTTCGTCACGGCGGGCGACCACAAGGTCATGGCTGAGGTCACCCGAGGCGACACGTTCGACAGCGCTCAAGGTCTGTTGCAGGGGAGCAACGATCTGCCGGGTGATGATCCATGCCGCCAGTACGCCAAAGGCCAGCGCCAGGACGGCGACGATGATCAAGGTGTTCTTGGCTTGAGCGGTTTCCTGGTCGCGTTTCTCGACCTGCGAGACAGTCATTCGATTATTCAGCTCATTCAAATGGCTCTCTTGTTCCGCCATTTTCTTGAAGGTCGAGGCGCTGACCACCTGCGAGTCGCGGAACTGGCTGACAGCGGCACGATAGGCCTTCATCGATTCGGCGGCTTGCTGCAGATTGGCGGTGTGCTGCTCCGGCAATTTGCCGGGCAGGTCTTGAAGGTTCTTCAAGACGTTTTCGATGGCATCCAGGGCGGGTTGCTCGGCGTCGGCCTTGCCACTGTAGGTGTAGCCACGCACTTGATAGCGCGCTTGCTGGAGCAGCTTGCTCAGCTCCACCACGTTATTGAATGGCGCGACACTGTCGCCTTGTCGCAGGGCGTTTTCGACTTCCGTCACCTTCGCCACGGCATTGTCGGCGTTGGCCCCTAGCTTGGATCGGGCTGATTCGCGGTTCTGTGTCGCCTGGGTCAACTCGCCAAAGCTGCGTTTGAAATCCTCGAGGATAGCCAGTTGCTGGTTGAGCAGCTCTTGGTCGGTCGGTCGCACAAACTGTTTGAGGGCAGTCTGTATGCTTTCCTGCAGCTTGCCTACCAGCTCGCTGACGGCCGTAGGGCCTTGTTCGCCGCGCCGCATCTCGTAGTCGAGGCTGGCAATTCGCAAATCCTTGGCCAACTCATTGAGGCTGGCGATGGACGCCTGTTTGTCCGAGCGACTGATCACGCTGCTAAGGCTGTTCCAGCCCGCGAGGGTGCTCAGGAGAGTCATGAGCAAGACCAGGCCGAAACCGACACCCAGCTTGCGATTGACACTTACGTTTCCCAGCTTTTCGGTTAGCCAACTGAACATGCCGATACTCCTTCGGACCTTTTTGTAGGTCTTATGAGGAGAGTATCGACCATGCCATGCAGATCTGTAGGAAATAGGTGAGGGACTGGATAGGAGGGCGTTTGTGCTTGTTCAGTTACGAGTCAGTCGCAAATCCGTCCACCGTGGGGGGCAGCTTGCTCAGGCTCAACTCCCGACAACGGCACCCAATCCTGTGGAAGCGAGCCTGCTCGCGATGAACGATAACGC
>NZ_KN322968.1 GCF_000774145.1 Pseudomonas mediterranea CFBP 5447
GGTCATCCGGGCGGATGCCCAGGGCCAGCAGGCGGTGAGCGAGCTGGTTGGCCCGGATGTTGAGTTCGCCATAAGTCAGCGTGCTGTCCTCGAACACCACCGCCACGGCGTCGGGTTGCGCCGCCGCCCAGGCCTCGAACTGGCCGTGGATCAATGCATCATCGGCATACACCGCATCCGCAGCATTCCAGGTCTCCAGCAACTGCCGGCGCTCGGCCTGCGGCAGCACCGTCAAGCTGCGTACCGGCGTTTGCGGGGCGTGTTCCAGGGCCTCCACCAGGCTTTGCAGGGCGACCTGCATGTAGCCACTGATGCGTTGGGCACTGATCTGCGCAGCCACCTGAACGGTCAGGCTGAAGTCGTCACCCAAGTCATCGACATTCAGTGTCAGCGGATAGTTGGTCCGCTCTTCACTGGACAGCATCTGCATGCCGCTCCAGGCCGACAGCACTTCGTCAGTCACCTGAGTCGCGCTGTGCCGATAGTTCAGAAGCGCGCTGAACAGCGGGGTTGGCGCGGCCACGCCGCTGCAACGCTGAGCCAGGGCCAGCGACGCATGTTCGTGGCCCAACAGGCCGGTCAAGCGGCCGTGAGTCATGCGGACCGCGTCACGCACACTCTGCCCGTCCACCGGCACACGCACCGGCAAGGTATTGATGAACATGCCCAGCGCCCGGTCGGCCCCTTCGCCGCCCTGCATCCGGCCCAGCAATACCGTGCCGAACACCACGTCTTTCTGCCCGGTCGCCATGCTCAAGACCTGGGCCCAGGCCAGATGGACCAGGCTCGCGGCGCTCACACCGAGCAGTCGGGCCTGGGTCCGCAGACGAAGGCTCAGGACCTGACCGACCGACTCCGTCACCTCGGCGATACCGCGTCCGTCGCCCTGCACCTGGGCCAACCCGAAGGGCAGCGTTGGCTCATCGATGTCAGCCAGCATCTCGCGGAAGAACGCTTCGTGTTCCGCCACGCTCATGCCCAGCCGGGCCTGGGCCACGTAGTTGCGATAAGGCACGGCTTCAGTCAGTTGCCCGGCCTTGCCGGTCAAGTGCGCCTGCATCTCGTGTTGCACCACTTCCAGCGCGGTATGGTCCAGCGCCATGTGATGGAACAACAGAATCGCCAGCCAGCGGTCCTGGGCTTCATCCTGGGCGTAGACCAGCTGCAGCATCGGCGCCCGACGCAGGTCCAGGCGATAGTGGCGCGCATCGAAGCGGCTCGCCAGTTGCGCGGCGACATCGCCGGCCGTGGCATCGGCTTCGAAGCACTGCGGCTCCAACGGCACCTTGCGCCAGACCAGCTGCAGCGGTTCGTCCAGGCCTTCCCAGGC
>NZ_KN322969.1 GCF_000774145.1 Pseudomonas mediterranea CFBP 5447
CCAGCGCCGACGGTACGACCGCCTTCACGGATAGCGAAGCGCAGACCGTCTTCCATTGCGATGGTCTTGATCAGAGTGACAGTCATCTGGATGTTGTCACCTGGCATTACCATTTCAACGCCGTCTGGCAGCTCGCAGTTACCAGTCACGTCAGTTGTACGGAAGTAGAACTGTGGACGGTAGCCTTTGAAGAACGGAGTATGACGACCGCCTTCTTCCTTGCTCAGAACGTAAACTTCTGCAACGAACTTGGTGTGTGGCTTGACGGTGCCTGGCTTGACCAGAACCTGGCCACGCTCAACGTCGTCACGCTTGGTGCCGCGCAGCAGTACGCCGCAGTTCTCGCCAGCACGACCTTCGTCGAGCAGCTTGCGGAACATTTCAACGCCGGTGCAGGTAGTTTTCTGAGTGTCGCGCAGACCGACGATCTCAACTTCTTCCTGGATGCGGACGATGCCACGCTCAACACGACCAGTCACAACAGTACCGCGACCGGAGATCGAGAATACGTCTTCGATTGGCATCAGGAACGGCTTGTCGATAGCACGCTCTGGCTCTGGGATGTAGCTGTCCAGAGTTTCTACCAGCTTCTTCACAGCGCTGGTGCCCATTTCGTTGTCGTCCTGGCCGTTCAGAGCCATCAGAGCCGAACCGATGATGATTGGAGTGTCATCACCTGGGAAGTCGTAAGTGCTCAGCAGGTCGCGCACTTCCATCTCAACCAGTTCCAGCAGCTCAGCGTCGTCAACCATGTCAGCCTTGTTCAGGAAGACAACGATGTACGGAACGCCTACCTGACGGGACAGCAGGATGTGCTCACGGGTTTGTGGCATCGGACCATCGGCGGCCGAGCAAACCAGGATCGCGCCATCCATCTGGGCAGCACCGGTGATCATGTTTTTTACGTAGTCGGCGTGACCTGGGCAGTCAACGTGTGCGTAGTGACGCACGGCCGAATCGTATTCAACGTGAGCGGTGTTGATGGTGATACCGCGAGCTTTTTCTTCCGGGGCGCTGTCGATCTTGTCGAAGTCAACCTTGGCCGAACCGAAAACTTCGGAGCAGAC
>NZ_KN322972.1 GCF_000774145.1 Pseudomonas mediterranea CFBP 5447
GCTGGCCGAGTACATGGTGCCCAGTGCCTTCGTGGTGTTGCTGTCCTTCCCGCTGACCGCCAACGGCAAGCTGGACCGTCGCGCCTTGCCGGCGCCGGACGCGGACGCCTATGCCAGCCATGAATACGAAGCTCCGCAGGGCGAGATCGAAACCACCCTGGCCCAACTCTGGGCTGAAGTGCTCAAGGTCGAGCAGATCGGTCGTCACGATCACTTCTTCGAACTGGGCGGTCATTCGCTATTGGCGGTGACCCTGATCGAACGCATGCGCCAGGCCGGTCTGAGCGCCGACGTGCGCGTGCTGTTCAGCCAGCCGACCCTGGCGGCACTGGCGGCTGCCGTTGGCAGCGGCAGGGAAGTCGAGGTGCCGGCGAATCTCATCGAGTCCGGCTGTGGGCGCATCACCCCGGCCATGCTGCCGTTGGTGAGCCTCGACCAGGAGACGATCGACCGGATCGTCGCCACCGTTCCGGGTGGCGCGTCCAATGTGCAGGACATCTACCCGCTGGCGCCG
>NZ_KN322973.1 GCF_000774145.1 Pseudomonas mediterranea CFBP 5447
CCTGCTCAAGGTCGAGCGCGTCGGCCGTCACGATCACTTCTTCGAACTCGGCGGTCACTCGTTGCTGGCCGTCAGCCTGATCGAGCGGATGCGCCAGGCCGGCCTGAGTGCCGACGTGCGTATCCTGTTCAATCAATCGACCCTGGCGGCGCTGGCATCGGCCATCGGCGAGAGCAACGAGGTGAATGTCCCGGCCAACCTGATTCCTGCGGATTGCGAGTACATCACCCCGGCCCTGTTGCCACTGGTATCGCTGTCCCAGGACGCCATCGACCGCATCGTCGCGACCGTGCCGGGTGGCGCCCGCAACGTGCAGGACATCTATCCGCTGGCGCCATTGCAGGAGGGCATTCTTTACCACCATCTGGCCGCCGAACAGGGTGACCCCTACGTGCTGCAAGCACAGTTCGCCTTCGACAGCCGCGAACGCCTGGACGACTTCACCCAGGCCCTGCAAGGCGTGATCGATCGCCATGACATCCTGCGCACGGCCATGGCCTGGGAA
>NZ_KN322974.1 GCF_000774145.1 Pseudomonas mediterranea CFBP 5447
CAGGGTTTCGCTGAGGTTGGCGAGCAGGCACTCGGTGTCGACGCCGTTGACGACGGTGAAAAGTTGGCCTAGATCGGCCTTGGATTCGGACGTTTGGGGCTTGAGGTAGAAATCGAGGGCGCGCTTGGCGGCTTTGTCGAGTTCCGAGGTGTTGGGGTCGGTGTCTGGTGGGTTGGGGGTTACTTTGAACATGGTTGAAGCTCCAGGTAATTAAATTGGAGCCATCACTCTCTCGCTACCAAACGAAGGGTGGCGGCCATACGAAGGTTGGTAGACCGGTTACCTGGCACCCGGCGCGTCCGAGGACGCCCTACGCATGACCACCATCAAATAGAAGACAAAAACGTCCCCTGCATCCGGTTGCACAATGCGCCAGGAAAACCGGGCTACCAAACCCGATCGCTGATTCGTCAGCGACCGGAAAACGATAAGGTCAGGCCCCAAAGCGCACAAGCCGGCGGATTCTGGCGTAGTTGTAGGCAATGGCGCAAGGCGATGT
>NZ_KN322975.1 GCF_000774145.1 Pseudomonas mediterranea CFBP 5447
CGTGTTGTTCGAGGCGTTACCGACAAGGTTGATGGCGGCAATGCCGAGCAACTGACCATCCTCGACGTTGGCCGACAAGGTGTGGCTGACCGACGTGCGCACCAGATCGCGGCCTTCGCCATCGAGTTCAGTGACCGTGTCACCCAGGTTGTCGATCAGGTAGGTGTCATTCCCCGCACCGCCGATCAGCGAGTCCCGTCCGGCGCCGCCATCCAGCACGTTATTGCCGGCGTTACCGGTCAGCACGTTGTCCAGGGCGTTGCCGGTAGCGTTGATCGCGACACCCGTCAACGCGAGGTTTTCCAGGTTCGCGCCCAGGGCCCAACTGACCGAAGAGCGTACGGTATCGATTTCGCTCGCCAGGGTACTGGTTTCGCTGATGACATCCTTGAGGTTGTCGACCACGTAGGTGTCGTTGCCGGTTCCGCCGATGAGGGTGTCGATGCCGAGG
>NZ_KN322976.1 GCF_000774145.1 Pseudomonas mediterranea CFBP 5447
GGTCCAGGCTGCCGCGCAGGTGCAGGGCGGCGGGCATGTGGTAGGCGACGCTGGCGGCATGGTCCAGTTGATCGAGGAACCACAAGCGCTGCTGGGCCAGGGACAGCGGCAGCGGTTGCTCGCGGGAGACCACGGCAATGGACTGGAGCCGCGACTGACCGGTCTGCTCGACGTGTCGGGCCAGTTCGCTCAGGGAGGTCTGGGCGAACAGCGTGCGCAGGTCGATCTCGGCACCGAGCTCCTGGTGCAGGCGGGCTTGCAGTTGCACGGTCAGCAGGGAATGGCCACCCAGTTCGAGGAAGCCGTCGTGACGGCCGACCTGGTCCAGGTGCAGCAGGTTTTTCCAGATCTCGGCGATGGCGACTTCGGTGTCACCTTGCGGCGCTTCGTAGGCCTTGCTGGCGAGGGCTTCCAGGCCGGGCTCGGGCAGGGCGCGGCGGTCGAGCTTGCC
>NZ_KN322977.1 GCF_000774145.1 Pseudomonas mediterranea CFBP 5447
TGGGTCACGCCGAAACGCTCGCTCCCTTGAAGGCGCGGTAGCGCTTGATGCGTACCCGCGATTGCAGGCCCAGCTCGGCCATCAGCCGCTGCACCCGCTTGTGGTTGATGGCCTCGCCCTGATTGGCCAGTTCCAGCGTTATGCGACGGTAGCCGTAGCGCCCTTGGTTCTCATCGTAAATCGCGCGGATACGCTCACGCAGTTCCTCCTCGCCCTCATCGGGATGGGCCAAGGCGTTCACCTGGTAATAGAACGTGCTGCGTGACAGTTCGGCCGCCTCGAGCAAAAGCGGCAACGCATGGGCCTGCCTCAATCCTTGGACGGCTTGCGCTTTGCGCGCTGCGCCGCCTGCTCTTCCTGGATCAAGGCATCGAGCTTT
>NZ_KN322978.1 GCF_000774145.1 Pseudomonas mediterranea CFBP 5447
GGTTTGGCAAAAAATGCCCCCTAGGGCCTCGCAGACCCATCACGGGTCCAGATCCCGGTCTTTTCGCAGATATAACGGGCATCAGTAAAGTCCAGCTCCTGCTGGCGGATGACGCAGGCATTATGCTCGCAGTGTTAAAAAGCGCTGGAGCTCGAATTGGGAGGTAAACGGGTATTTCAGTTCAAGGCCGTTGCCGTCACTGCATAAACCATCGGGAGAGCAGGCGGTACGCATACTTTCGTCGCGATAGATGATCGGGGATTCAGTAACATTCACGCCGGAAGTGAATTCAAACAGGGTTCTGGCTCGACTGCAGAGGGGCTGTAGGTCTGCAAG
>NZ_KN322979.1:0-12174 GCF_000774145.1 Pseudomonas mediterranea CFBP 5447
GCGGTTGGCCCTGGCATTGAGTTCGCGGTAGGTCAGGCGCTGTTCGCCATGGACCACGGCAACCGCGTCGGGATGCGCCTGCGCCTGCGCTTCGAACAAGCCGTGGACGGTCCTGTCCCGTGGATAACTGCAAGAGGTCGCGTTGAAGTCTGCCAGCACCTGTTGACGCTCGGCCGACGACAGCACCGACAGGCTGTCCAGGCGCGCCTGCGGTGTCTGCTCCAACGCCTCCACCAAGCGCTCCAGCGCGACGTTCATGTAGGTGCAGACTCGCTGCGCACCGATCTGTGGCACGGCCAGCGCCGTCAAGCCGAAACCTTCGCCCAGGTCATCCACCGACAGGGTCAGTGGGTAGTTGGTACGCTCTTCGTTGCCCAGGGTTTCGATCCCTTCCCAACCGGCCAGGACCTCACTCGAGTCCTCGTCCACCGCGCTGTGACGGTAGTTGAGCAACGTGCTGAACAGCGGCATCGGCGCAACCACACCGCTGCAGCGCTGGGCCAGCGCCAGGGAGGCGTGTTCATGCCCCAGCAGGCCGGTCAACCGGGCGTGGGTGGCTTTCACGCCGTCACGCACGCCCTGGTCGCCCACGTCCACCCGCAACGGCAAGGTATTGATGAACATACCCAGCGCCCGATCAGCGCCATCGCCACCCTGCATCCGGCCCATCAGGACGGTGCCGAACACCACATCCCGTTTCCCACACACCTGGCTCAGCACCTGCCCCCACGCCAGGTGGACCAGGCTGGCCGCACCCACGCCGAGCTGGCGCGCCTGGGCCCGCAGGCGCAGGCACACCGACAGGTCGACAGGCAACCTGGCCTCCTCGATATCCCGTCCATCCCCCTGCACATCCTGGAGACCGAACGGCAGGGTCGGCTCGTCCACATCACCGAGCATCTCGCGGAAGAACGCTTCGTGTTCGGCGTGACTCACCCCCAGGCGAGCCTGGGCCACATAGTTGCGATACGGCACGGCCGCCGTCAGCGGCTCGGCCTCGCCCAGCAGGTGCGCCTGCATCTCGTGTCGCACCACTTCCATGGCGGTGTGGTCCAGCGCCATATGGTGGAACAGCAACATCGCCACCCAACGCTGGTTGGCCGCGTCCTGGGCGAACACCAGGCGCATCATCGGCGCCCGGGTGATATCGAGACGGTAATGCCGTGGATCGAAACGCTCCTGCAGCAGAGTAACGACATCTCCCGCCCCGGCTGCCAGCACCACCTTATCCACCGCCAGCGGCGCGTTGCGCCAGACCACTTGCACCGGCGAATCGAATCCTTGCCACACCACGCCGGTGCGCAAGATGTCATGGCGGTCGATGACATGCTGCAACGCATCCGCGAAGGCCGACAGCCGATCCCGACTGCGTAGTGCGAACAGTATTTTCAGCACATAGGGGTCGCCCTGCTCGGCGGCCAGGTGATGGTAATGGATACCTTCCTGCAGCGGCGCCAACGGGTAGATATCCTGCACATTGCCCGCGCCGCCCGGCACCGTTGCCACGACCCGGTCAATCGCCTCCTGATCGAGCTGGATCAGCGTGAGCATGTCCGGGGTGATCCGTTCACAGCCGGAGGCGATCAGGTTCGCAGGCACCTTGACCTCTTTGCCGCTGCCGACGGCCGCGGCCAGCGCCGCCAGGGTCGGCTGGCTGAACAGGACCCGCACGTCAGCGCTCAAACCGGCCTGGCGCATGCGCTCGATCAAACTCACCGCCAACAACGAATGGCCGCCCAGTTCGAAGAAATGATCATGGCGACCAATGCGCTCGACCTTGAGCAGGTCTTGCCATAGCTGCGCCAACGTGGCTTCGACTTCGCCTTGCGGGGCCTCATAGGCCCGTGTGGCGAGTGCATCCAGATCCGGTGCCGGCAGTGCACGGCGATCCAGTTTGCCGTTGGCGGTCAGCGGCCACGTGTCGAGACGCATGTAGGCCACCGGTACCATGTACTCCGGCAGTTGCCCTTGCAAATGGGCGCGCAACGTCTCGATGTCCACGTCCTGCGCTTGAGTGAAGTAAGCCACCAGGCGTTTCTCACCCGGCACGTCTTCACGGGCCAGGACCACGCAGTCCTTCACGGCATCATGTTGTGCGAGTCGGGCTTCGATCTCGCCCAGTTCGATGCGGAAGCCACGGATCTTCACCTGGTCGTCGTTACGCCCCAGGTATTCCACGGCGCCGTCGGCACGCCAGCGCGCCAGGTCGCCGGTGCGGTAGAGCAAGGCCGCCGGATCGGCGCTGAACGGATCGGCGACGAATTTCCCAGCGGTCAGTTCCGGACGGTTCAAGTAGCCGTTCGCCACACCGTCGCCGCCGATGTACAACTCGCCCGCCACGCCCACCGGCACCGGCTGCTGGTTCGCATCCAGCACGTAGACACGGGTGTTGCCGATCGGATGACCAATCGGGATACCGCCCTCGCCCACGCTCTGGATTTCGTAAGTGGTGGTGAAAGTCGTGGCCTCGGTCGGGCCATAGCCGTTGAGCAGATGCTGCGGTGCGCCGTCTTTCAGCACCCGGGCGATCACCGCCGGATCCAACACATCGCCACCCACGATCAGGTAACGCAGTTGCTTGAACACCGGCAGCAGGCCGTCGGCGTACTGGTGGAACAGCCCGGCGGTCATCCACAGCACGCTGACCGACTGCTCGGTCAACAACGCCGCGAATCGTTCCTGGGACAGCAACACATCCTGCTCGACCACCACCACGCAGCCGCCGTTGAGCAACGGCGCCCACACATCGAGAGTACTGGCGTCGAAGGCCGGGTTCGAGGCGAACGCCACCCGGTCCTGCTGGTTGAAATCGGCATAGCCGTTGTTGATCACCAAGCGGTTGATCGCCCGGTGTGGCACCAGCACGCCCTTCGGCATCCCGGTGGAACCGGAGGTGTACATGATGTACGCCACCGACTCGGCATCCTGGGTCAGGTCCAGGTTGTCGGCAGACTGGTCCAGCTCGACGAGATCCAGGTCCACTCGTTGCACACCTTCAGGCACAACCATCGTGCTCAGGGTCAGCAGCAGCTGTGCACCACTGTCCTGGATCATGAACTGCTGGCGCTCAAGCGGCGCGTTGACGTCCAGCGGCACGTAGACGGCAGCACACTTGAGCACGGCCAGTTGACTGACCAACAGGTCGGTCGAACGTGCCAAGCCAATGGCCACGCTGTCGCCCAGCTGAGTGCCCAGACCGATCAGGTGACGGGCCAGGCGGTTGGCCCTGGCATTGAGTTCGCGGTACGTCAGGCGCTGTTCGCCATGGACCACGGCAACGGCGTCGGGATGCGCCTGCACCTGTGCTTCGAACAAGTCATTGACGGTCCGGTGCCGCGGACAACGACGGCTAGTAGCGTTGAACCCCATCAACACTTGCCGGCGCTCGGCTTGCGGCAGTACCTCCAGACTGTGCAGGCGTGTCGTGGGGTTGAACTCCAGGGCCTTGGCCAGGCTGTGCAGCGCGGTTTCCATGTAGGCACAGATCCGCTGCGCGCCCACGCCGTGGCTGGCCAGGACGGTCAAGGCGAAGTCGTCACCCAGGTCATCCACCGACAGGGTCAGCGGATAGTTGGTGCGTGCTTCGCCGCCCAGGGTTTCGACGTCCTGCCAGGCCGCCAGGGTGTCCCGTCCATTGGCTTGTTCGCTGGAGTTACGGTAATTGAGCAAGGCGCTGAACAGCGGCGTCGGCGCCGCCACCGCGCTGCAACGCTGGGCCAGTGCCAATGGGGCATGCTCATGCCCCAACAGGGCGGTCAGTCGACCATGTACTTCCTTGACGCCGGCCTTGACGTTCTGCTCATCGACACTGACGCGAAGCGGCAGGGTGTTGATGAACATGCCCAATGCACGATCGGCCCCTTCGCCGCCCTGCATCCGGCCCATCAGCACGGTGCCGAATACCACGTCGTTCCTGCCCGATACCCGGCCCAGCACCTGTGCCCAGGCCAAGTGGTGCAGGCTCGCCGCGCCCACGCCTGACTGGCGGGCCAGACGCCGCAGGCGACGGCTCAAGTCGCTGTCGAGCAGTTGTGTCGCGGTCTCGATATCGTCACCGTCGCCCTGTACATCGTGCAGGCCAAACGGCAGCGTCGGCTCGTCCACATCGCCGAGCATGTCGCTGAAGAAGTCTTCATGTTCTTCACGACTCACCCCCAGGCGGGCCTGAGCCACATAGTTGCGGTACGGCGCGGGGGTGTCCAACTGGTCAGCGTGGCCTTGCAGATACGCCAGCATCTCGCGCTGCACCACTTTCATCGCCGCATGATCGAGGGCGATGTGATGGAACAACAGCATCGCGATCCAGCGCTGATCAGCCTGGTCTTCAGCGAACGTCAGGCGCATCAGCGGTGCCTGGGTGAGGTCGAGGGCAAAGTGCCGGGCATTGAAACGATTGTGCAGTTGTTCGCTGACGCTACCGGCCTGCGGATCCGCGACGAAGGCTTCCAGGCCCAGACGCGCCTCGCGCCAGACCACTTGCTGAGGTTCGTCGAGGCCCTCCCAGACGATGGCTGTGCGCAGGATGTCGTGGCGATCGATCACCACTTGCAGGGCCTGGACGAACTCGTCCAGACGCTCGCGGCTGTCGAAGGCGAACTGCGACTGCAACACGTAGGGGTCGCCCTGTTCGGCGGCCAGATGGTGATAGAGGATGCCTTCCTGCAACGGCGCCAGCGGGTAGATGTCCTGTATGTTGCCCATGCCACCCGGCACTTTCGACGCGATATGGTCGATGGCGTCCTGATCCAGGCGACTCAGCGTCAGCATCTCGGGCGTGATGCGCGTGCAATCGAGCGGGATGCCGTTGGCCGGCACCTGGATTTCGTTACCGCTACCCACCGCTGCCGCCAGCGCCATCAAGGTCGGCTGGCCGAACAGTACGCGCACGTCGGCACTCAGGCCGGCTTGGCGCATCCGCTCGATCAGGCTGACGGCCAGCAATGAGTGACCGCCGAGTTCGAAGAAGTGATCGTGACGGCCGACACGCTCGACCTTGAGCAGGTCCTGCCAGATCTGCGCCAGGGTGGTTTCGATTTCGCCTTGGGGGGCTTCGTAGCCGCGGGTGGTCAGTGCATCGTGTTCCGGGGCCGGCAGCGCTTTGCGGTCGAGTTTGCCGTTGGGGGTCAGCGGCAGTGCGTCGAGGTGTACGTAGGCCACGGGGACCATGTAGGCCGGCAGTTGTGCTTGCAGATAACTGCGCAGGATTTCGATGTCCACCGTTTCCGACTCGGTGAAGTAAGCCACCAGACGCTTGTCACCCGGTACGTCTTCACGGGCCAGCACCACGGCCTCTTTCACGGCCTCGTGTCGGGCGAGCTTGGCTTCGATCTCGCCCAGCTCGATACGGAAACCACGGATCTTCACCTGGTCGTCGTTACGGCCGAGGTATTCGATGTTGCCGTCCGGCAGGTAGCGGCCCAAGTCGCCGGTCTTGTACATCCGGGCGTTGGGCGTGGCGCTGAACGGATCCTTGAGGAAGCGCTCAGCGGTCAGGTCATCACGATTGAGATAACCACGGGCGACACCGGCACCACCGATGTAGATTTCCCCTGGGACGCCCAGCGGCACCGGTTGTTTATGTTCGTCCAGCAGGTAGAACTGGGTGTTCGCCACTGGTTTGCCAATGTGCGCGGCAAATCCGTCTTCCCGGGCCATGGAGACCCAACTGGAATAGGTCGTGGTTTCCGAGGGCCCATAGAGGTTGCACAGACGCTTAACCTGAGTCTGTTCGAACAGCGCCTCTACCAGGCTGCGCTTGAGGGCTTCACCGGCCACGTTCACCGTGTCCACGCCCTCGCCCAAACCACCGGACTCCAGCAACGCCTTGAGCGCCGACGGCACGGTGTTGATCAAGGTGATGGCGTGCTCGCCGTGTTGCAGTTCCAGCACATTAGTGACGACTTCGATGCTGCCGCCTGACGTCAATGGTGCGAAGCATTCATAGACCGCCAGGTCGAAGTTCAGCGAGGTCGAGAACAGCGTCTTCGACAAGGTTTGCGCGTCGAACGACCGATGCGCCCAGGTCAGGAAGTTCACCGTGTTGCGGTGTTCGATCATCACGCCTTTCGGCAAACCGGTCGAGCCGGAGGTGTAGATCACGTAGGCCAGATGCGACGAAGTCAGCTCGGCAACCTGCGGATTCGAGACGGACTCGTCCTGCCAGAGCCCGCTGCCGAGATCGATCACCGGCATCGAAGCACCGGCCAACAACCCAAGGGTCGTCGCCTGGGCCAGCACCACGGCTGGCGCGCTGTCCTCCAGCATGTAGGCAATCCGATCCGCCGGATACGCCGGATCCAGCGGTACATAACCGCCACCCGCTTTGAGAATCGCCAGCAATCCGACCACCATGTCGAGGCCACGCTCGACGCAGATTGCTACTCGCGAATCCGGCCGCACACCCTGCCCGCGCAGGTAATGCGCCAACTGGTTAGCCCGCTCGTTCAACTCGGCATAGCTCAGGCGCTGCCCGCCATGCAGCACCGCCAGCGCCTCCGGCGTGCGTTGCACCTGCTCCTCGAACAGCCCATGAATGGTCTGCTCCAGCGGATACTCGGCGTCGGTGGCGTTGAATGCCACCAGCAACTGCTCACGTTCCGCCTCCGGCAGAATCGGCAGATCGGCCAGCGACGAGTCAGGCGTACACTCCAGCGCCTGGGCCAGACTCGCCAGCGCAGCCTCCATATAGGCGCAGATCCGCTGCGCGCCGATCCCGCTCACCACTTGGACGGTGAGGCTGAAATCTTCGCCCAGATCGTCCACCGAGAGCATCAGCGGATAGTTGGTCCGCTCTTCGCCGCTGAGCACCTCAATACCGCTCCAGGCAGACGGAGCCTGGTTCGCGTCGGTGTGGCGATAGTTGAGCAAGGCGCTGAACAGCGGCGTCGGCGCCTCCACACCACTGCAACGCTGGGCCAGCGCCAATGAGGCATGCTCATGCCCCAGCAACGCGGTCAATCGACCATGGGTCGCCTTCACACCTGCACGGGCAGACATCTGCCCCAGGTTCACCCGCAGCGGCAAGGTATTGATGAACATCCCCAGCGCCCGGTCGGCGCCTTCGCCGCCCTGCATCCGACCCATCAACACGGTGCCGAACACCACATCGTCGCGGCCCGACACACGGCCCAGCACCTGCGCCCAGGCCAGATGGACCAGGCTCGCGACACTCACGCCGAGCCGGCGGGCCTGAATCTTCAAGTCCTGGCTCAGGCTGCCGGCGAGCGCCAACGAAGCTTCCTCGATGCCCTGTCCCGCGCCCTGCACATCGTGCAGGCCAAACGGCAGCGTCGGCTCGTCCACCTCACCGAGCATGTCGCGGAAGAAGCGCTCGTGCTCCTGTTGGCTGACACCCAGGCGAGCCTGGGCCACATAGTTGCGATAAGGCATCGCCGCCGCCAACTGCCCGGCCTGCCCGAGCAAGTGCGCCTGCATCTCCTGGCGCACCACTTCCAGCGCCGTGTGGTCGAGGGCCATATGGTGGAACAGCAGGGTCGCGACCCAGCGCTGGTGGCTTGCATCCTGGGCAAAACGGATGCACATCAACGGCGCCTGGCGGATATCCAGGCGATGGTGCCGGGCATCGAAGCGCGCTTGCAACTGAGCGGCGACGTCGCCGTCCTCATCCCGCAACGACACCTGTTCGACGCCCAGCGAAGCCTTGCGCCAGACCACTTGCACCGGCTCGTCCAGCCCTTCCCAGGCCATGGCCGTGCGCAGGATGTCATGGCGATCGATCACGCCTTGCAGGGCCTGGGTGAAGTCGTCCAGGCGTTCGCGGCTGTCGAAGGCGAACTGTGCTTGCAGCACGTAGGGGTCACCCTGTTCGGCGGCCAGATGGTGGTAAAGAATGCCCTCCTGCAATGGCGCCAGCGGATAGATGTCCTGCACGTTGCGGGCGCCACCCGGCACGGTCGCGACGATGCGGTCGATGGCGTCCTGGGACAGCGATACCAGTGGCAACAGGGCCGGGGTGATGTACTCGCAATCCGCAGGAATCAGGTTGGCCGGGACATTCACCTCGTTGCTCTCGCCGATGGCCGATGCCAGCGCCGCCAGGGTCGATTGATTGAACAGGATACGCACGTCGGCACTCAGGCCGGCCTGGCGCATCCGCTCGATCAGGCTGACGGCCAGCAACGAGTGGCCGCCGAGTTCGAAGAAGTGATCGTGACGGCCGACGCGCTCGACCTTGAGCAGGTCCTGCCAGATCTGCGCCAGGGTGGTTTCAACTTCGCCTTGCGGGGCTTCGTAGCCACGAGTGATCAGTGCATCGTGTTCCGGGGCCGGCAAGGCCTTGCGGTCGAGTTTGCCGTTGGGCGTCAGGGGCAGTTCATCGAGGTGTACGTAGGCCACCGGGACCATGTAGGCCGGCAACTGCGCTTGCAGATGACCGCGCAGGGTCTCGATGTCCACCGTTTCCGATTCGGTGAAGTAAGCCACCAGACGCTTGTCACCCGGCACGTCTTCACGGGCCAGCACTACGGCCTCTTTCACGGCCTCGTGTCGAGCGAGCTTGGCTTCGATCTCGCCCAGTTCGATGCGGAAACCACGGATCTTCACCTGGTCGTCGTTACGGCCGAGGTATTCGATATTGCCGTCCGGCAGGTAGCGGCCCAAGTCGCCGGTCTTGTACATCCGGGCGTTGAGTTCACGGCTGAACGGATCCTTGAGGAATCGTTCGGCGGTCAGGTCATCGCGGTTCAGGTAACCCCGTGCGACGCCGGCGCCACCGATGTAGATTTCACCCGGTACGCCCAGCGGCACGGGTTGTTTATGCTCGTCCAGCAAGTAGAACTGGGTGTTCGCGACCGGCTTGCCGATGTGCGCGGCAAACCCGTCTTCACGAGCCATGGAGACCCAACTGGAATAGGTCGTGGTTTCCGAAGGACCGTAGAGGTTGCACAGGCGTTTGACCGAGGTCTGTTCGAACAACGCTTCCACCAGACTGCGCTTGAGGGCTTCACCGGCCACGTTCACCGTGTCCACGCCCTCGCCCAGTCCACCGGCTTCCAGCAACGCCTTGAGTGCCGACGGCACGGTGTTGATCAAGGTGATGGCGTGCTCGCCGTGTTGCAGTTCCAGCACATTAGTGACGACTTCGATGCTGCCGCCTGACGTCAATGGTGCGAAGCATTCATAGACCGCCAGGTCGAAGTTCAGCGAGGTCGAGAACAGGGTTTTCGACAGGGTTTGGGCATCGAACGAACGATGCGCCCAGGTCAGGAAGTTGACCGTGTTGCGGTGTTCGATCATCACGCCTTTCGGCAAACCGGTCGAACCGGAGGTGTAGATCACGTAAGCCAGATGCGCCGAAGTCAGCTCGGCAACTTGCGGATTCGAGACGGACTCGTCCTGCCAGAGCCCACTACCGAGGTCGATCACCGGCATCGTTGCATCAGCCAACAACCCAAGGGTCGCCGCCTGGGCCAGCACCACGGCAGGCGCGCTGTCTTCCAGCATGTAGGCAATCCGATCCGCCGGATAGGCCGGATCCAGCGGTACATATCCGCCGCCTGCCTTGAGAATCGCCAGCAACCCGACCACCATGTCGAGGCCACGCTCGACGCAGATCGCCACCCGCGAATCCGGCTGTACGCCTTGCTTGCGCAGGTAATGCGCCAGGCGGTTGGCCTGCTCGTTCAGTTCGCCGTAGCTCAGGCGCTGATCGCCATGCAGCACCGCCAGTGCATCCGGCGTACGTTGCACCTGCTCCTCGAACAGCCCATGAATGGTCTGTTCCAACGGATACCCGGCGTCGGTAGCGTTGAACGCCACCAGCAGCTGCTCACGCTCCGCTTCCGGCAAAATCGACAGATCGGCCAGCGACGACTCAGGCGCACACTCAAGCGCCTGGGCCAGACTCGCCAGCGCCGCCTCCATATAGGCACCGACCCGCTGCGCGTCAACGCCACTCACCGCCTGGACGGTGAGGCTGAAGCCTTCGCCCAAATCATCCACCGACAGCGCCAACGGATAGTTGGTCCGTTCCTCGCCACCCAATGCCTCGATACCTTGCCAGGCTGACGACCCTTGCAACGCAAGGGGCTCCGTCATCGAATGGCGGTAATTGAGCAGCGCACTGAACAACGGCGTCGGTGCGACCACACCACTGCAACGCTGGGCCAAGGCCAGGGAAGCATGCTCGTGCCCCAGTAACCCGGTCAGCCGCGCATGTGTCGCCAACACGCCATCGCGCACGCTCCGCGCGCCCACCTGCACACCCAGCGGCAAGGTATTGATGAACATCCCCAGCGCGCGGTCGGCGCCCTCGCCCCCTTGCATCCGGCCCATCAATACGGTGCCGAACACCACGTCTTCGCGACCCGATACCCGACCCAGCACCAGGGCCCAGGCCAGGTGATGCAGACTGGCCGCGCTCACGCCCAACCGACGGGCCTGGCTGCGCAGACGACGGCTCAGATCGATGGCGACCTCTCGCCTGGCCTCCTCGACATCGCTGCCGTCGCCACGGACATCCTGCAACCCGAATGGCAAAGTGGGTTCGTCGATGGCACCCAACATGTCGTGGAAGAACGCTTCGTGCTCCTCACGGCTCACACCCAGGCGGGCCTGGGCCACATAGTTGCGATACGGCACCGCTGCGCCCAATTGGTCAGCCTGGCCCAGCAAGTGTGCCTGCATTTCGTGGCGCACCACTTCCAGTGCTGTGTGATCGAGCGCCATATGGTGAAACAACAGGGTCGCGACCCAGCGCTGGTGGCTTGCATCCTGGGCAAAACGGATGCACATCAACGGCGCCTGGCGGATATCCAGGTGCTGCCGGGTGTTCAACTGAACAGCAATGTCGCCGTCCTCATCCCGCAACGACACCTGTTCGACGCCCAGCGAAGCCTTGCGCCAGACCACTTGCACCGGCTCGTCCAGCCCTTCCCAGGCCATGGCCGTGCGCAGGATGTCGTGGCGATCGATCACGCCTTGCAGGGCCTGGGTGAAATCGTCCAGGCGTGCGCGGTTGTCGAAGGCGAACTGCGCTTGCAGCACGTAGGGGTCGCCCTGTTCGGCCGCCAGGTGGTGATAGAGAATCCCCTCCTGCAACGGCGCCAGCGGGTAGATGTCCTGCACATTGGCCGCCCCGCCCGGCACGGTCGCGACGATGCGGTCGATGGCGTCCTGGGTCAACCTCACCAACGGCAGCATGTCGGGGGTAATGCGTTGGCAGTCCGACGCAATCAGGTTGGCCGGAACTTTCACCTCGTTGCCGGCATCGTTGCCGACAGCCGCTGCCAGCGCAGCCAGGGTCGGTTGGCTGAACAGCACGCGCACGTCGGCACTCAGGCCGGCCTGACGCATCCGCTCGATCAGGCTGACGGCCAGCAGCGAGTGGCCGCCGAGTTCGAAGAAGTGGTCGTGACGCCCCACTTGTTGCAGACCCAGCAGGTCCTGCCAGATCTGCGCCAGGGCGGTTTCAGCTTCACCTTGTGGAGCTTCGTAGCCACGACTGATGACCGAATCCAGGTCCGGCGCCGGCAGGGCCTTGCGGTCGAGCTTGCCGTTGGGGGTCAACGGCATGGCGTCGAGGCGTACATAGGCCACGGGCACCATGTATTCCGGCAACTGCGTTTGCAGATGACCGCGCAAGGCTTCGATGTCCGCTGTTTCGTTCGCCGGCGTGAAATAGGCCACCAGGCGCTTGTCACCCGGTACATCCTCGCGGGCCAGCACTACGGCTTCCTTGACGTCCGCATGTCGGGCGAGCCGGGCTTCGATCTCGCCCAGTTCGATGCGGAAACCACGGATCTTCACCTGGTCGTCGTTACGGCCCAGGTATTCGATATTGCCGTCCGCCAGGTAGCGGCCCAAGTCGCCGGTCTTGTACATCCGGGCATTCGGTTCGCTGCTGAACGGATCCTTGAGGAAGCGTTCGGCGGTGAGGTCATCGCGGTTGAGATAACCACGGGCGACACCGGCACCACCGATGTAGATTTCCCCCGGTACGCCCAGTGGCACCGGTTGTTTATGTTCGTCCAGCAGATAGAACTGGGTGTTCGCCACTGGTTTGCCGATGTGCGCAGCAAAGCCGTCCTCGCGGGCCATGGAGACCCAACTGGAATAAGTCGTGGTTTCCGAAGGACCATAGAGGTTGCACAGGCGTTTGACTGAAGTCTGTTCGAACAGCGCCTCCACCAGACTGCGCTTGAGGGCTTCACCGGC
>NZ_KN322979.1:13732-15195 GCF_000774145.1 Pseudomonas mediterranea CFBP 5447
GGCAAACCGGTCGAACCGGAGGTGTAGATCACGTAAGCCAGATGCGCCGAAGTCAGCTCGGCAACTTGCGGATTCGAGACGGACTCGTCCTGCCAGAGCCCACTACCGAGGTCGATCACCGGCATCGTTGCATCAGCCAACAACCCAAGGGTCGCCGCCTGGGCCAGCACCACGGCAGGCGCGCTGTCTTCCAGCATGTAGGCAATCCGATCCGCCGGATAGGCCGGATCCAGCGGTACATATCCGCCGCCTGCCTTGAGAATCGCCAGCAACCCGACCACCATGTCGAGGCCACGCTCGACGCAGATCGCCACCCGCGAATCCGGCTGTACGCCTTGCTTGCGCAGGTAATGCGCCAGGCGGTTGGCCTGCTCGTTCAGTTCGCCGTAGCTCAGGCGCTGATCGCCATGCAGCACCGCCAGTGCATCCGGCGTACGTTGCACCTGCTCCTCGAACAGCCCATGAATGGTCTGTTCCAACGGATACCCGGCGTCGGTAGCGTTGAACGCCACCAGCAGCTGCTCACGCTCCGCTTCCGGCAAAATCGACAGATCGGCCAGCGACGACTCAGGCGCACACTCAAGCGCCTGGGCCAGACTCGCCAGCGCCGCCTCCATATAGGCACCGACCCGCTGCGCGTCAACGCCACTCACCGCCTGGACGGTGAGGCTGAAGCCTTCGCCCAAATCATCCACCGACAGCGCCAACGGATAGTTGGTCCGTTCCTCGCCACCCAATGCCTCGATACCTTGCCAGGCTGACGACCCTTGCAACGCAAGGGGCTCCGTCATCGAATGGCGGTAATTGAGCAGCGCACTGAACAACGGCGTCGGTGCGACCACACCACTGCAACGCTGGGCCAAGGCCAGGGAAGCATGCTCGTGCCCCAGTAACCCGGTCAGCCGCGCATGTGTCGCCAACACGCCATCGCGCACGCTCCGCGCGCCCACCTGCACACCCAGCGGCAAGGTATTGATGAACATCCCCAGCGCGCGGTCGGCGCCCTCGCCCCCTTGCATCCGGCCCATCAATACGGTGCCGAACACCACGTCTTCGCGACCCGATACCCGACCCAGCACCAGGGCCCAGGCCAGGTGATGCAGACTGGCCGCGCTCACGCCCAACCGACGGGCCTGGCTGCGCAGACGACGGCTCAGATCGATGGCGACCTCTCGCCTGGCCTCCTCGACATCGCTGCCGTCGCCACGGACATCCTGCAACCCGAATGGCAAAGTGGGTTCGTCGATGGCACCCAACATGTCGTGGAAGAACGCTTCGTGCTCCTCACGGCTCACACCCAGGCGGGCCTGGGCCACATAGTTGCGATACGGCACCGCTGCGCCCAATTGGTCAGCCTGGCCCAGCAAGTGTGCCTGCATTTCGTGGCGCACCACTTCCAGTGCTGTGTGATCGAGCGCCATATGGTGAAACAACAGGGTCGCGACCCAGCGCTGGTGGCTTGC
>NZ_KN322980.1:0-15452 GCF_000774145.1 Pseudomonas mediterranea CFBP 5447
CTTCCCGCTGACCACCAACGGCAAGCTGGATCGCAAGGCGTTGCCGGTACCGGACCTGTCTTCGGTGATCACGCATGCCTATGAAGCGCCGCAAGGTGAAGTTGAAGTCGCCATTGCCGGCATCTGGCAGGACTTGCTGAGTCTGGAGCGGATCGGTCGCCACGACAATTTCTTCGAACTGGGCGGCCATTCGCTGCTGGCGGTGAAGTTGATCGAGCGCATGCGCCAGATCGATCTGAGCGCCGACGTGCGGGTGTTGTTCAGTCAGCCAACGTTGGCCGCGCTGGCCGCTGCGGTGGGCGGACACACGGAAGTCGTGGTGCCGGAGAACCTGATTCCGGACGGTTGCACACGGATCACCCCGGACATGCTGCCCCTGGCCGACCTGGACCAGGACGCCATCGACCGGATCGTCGCAACGGTGCCCGGCGGCGTTGCCAACGTGCAGCAGGAGGGGATTCTCTATCACCACGTTGCGGCAGCCCAGGGTGACCCCTACTTGCAATATGTGCTGTTCGGTTTCGACAGCTTCACGCGTCTGGAGGGTTTCACCCAGGCGTTGCAAGCGGTCGTTGCCCGTCATGACATCCTGCGCACCGCTGTGCTCTGGGAAGGACTGGCCGAGCCGGTGCAGGTGGTCTGGCGTAACGCGCAGCTGGTTGTGGAAAGGGTCCAGTTGGACCCGGCGACCGGCGATATCGCCTCGCAACTGCACCAGCGTTTCGATCCACGGCACTATCGCCTGGACATCCGCCAGGCACCGCTGATGCGCGTCGCTTATGCGCAAGACCCGGAAAATCAACGCTGGGTGGGCATCCTGCTGTTCCACCACCTGGTGGACGATGCCACCTCGCTGGCGGTGCTGTCCGCGGAAATCGAGGCACACATGCTCGACCAGGGGCAACGCTTGTCGGCTTCGGTGCCGTACCGTAACTACGTGGCCCAGGCGCGGCTGGGTGTCAGTCGCGAAGCCCATGAGCAGTTCTTCCGCGATATGCTCGGCGATGTCGACGAGCCGACGTTGCCGTTCGGCCTGCAGGATGTGCAGGGCGATGGCAGCGGCATCGAAGAGCTCCGCCAGGACGTCGATGCGGACCTGAGTCGTCGGTTGCGGGCCCAGGCCCGTCAGCTTGGCGTGAGCGCGGCGAGTCTGTATCACCTGGTCTGGGCGCAGGTGCTGGGCAAGGTGTCGGGCAAGGACGACGTGGTATTCGGCACGGTGCTGGTGGGCCGGATGCAGGGCGGCGAGGGCGCCGACCGGGCGCTGGGGATGTTCATCAACACCTTGCCGTTGCGGGTGAGCCTGGGGCAGACCGCTGTCGGTGCGGGCGTGAAGGCGACCCATGCGCGCCTGACCGCCTTGCTCGGCCATGAACATGCCTCGTTGACCCTGGCCCAACGTTGCAGTGGCGTGGAGGCACCGACGCCGTTGTTCAGCGCCTTGCTCAACTACCGCCACACCGGCGCACTGACCTCGACCGAGGCGCTGTCGGCCTGGGGTGGTATCCAGGTGCTCAGCGGTGAAGAACGCACCAACTACCCATTGACCCTGAACGTCGATGACCAGGGCGAGGCGTTCAGCTTCACGGTCATGACCCCGGCCCACATCGGTGCGCAACGCCTTTGCGGCTACGTGCAGCAGACGCTGGAAAGCCTGATCGGGATGCTGGAGCAGACGCCGGATGCACCGCTGCACCAGTTGTCCATCCTGCCGTGCAGCGAACGCCGCAAGTTGCTGGATGAGTTCAATAGCGCTGAAGTCGTTGCGCCGTCGGCAGCGGCCATTCATGAACTGTTCGAGGCCCAGGTGCTGCGCACGCCGGATGACGTTGCCGTGGTGCAGGACCACCAGTCACTGAGCTATCGTGAACTGAATGTCCGGGCCAACCGTTTGGCGCACTACCTGCGCAAACAGGGCGTACAAGCGGACTCCCGGGTGGCGATCTGTGTCGAGCGCAGCGCGGACATGGTGGTCGGCCTGCTGGCCGTGCTCAAGGCTGGCGGTGGTTATGTGCCGCTGGATCCGGCGTACCCGGCCGATCGTCTGGCCTACATGCTGGAAAACAGCGCACCGGTTGCAGTACTGACGCAAGCCGGGACCCGCGGGCTGTTGGCCCATGGGCCGGTGCCGCTGATCGACCTGGATGCTGGCGAGTGCCAAGCCGAACCGGAGCACAACCCGCAGGTGACGGACCTGACCCCGGACAACCTGGCCTACGTGATCTACACCTCCGGTTCCACCGGGCTGCCAAAAGGTGTGATGGTCGAACATCGCGGCCTGCGCAACCTGCTGGACTGGTACCTCGACGACCTGGGTTTCCATGCCGGGGACGCGGTGCTGCTGGCCTCGTCCTATAACTTCGACCTGACCCAGAAAAACATCCTCGCCCCATTGATGGTCGGCGCCTCGTTGCACCTGGCCGAAGAACCGTTCAACCCGAGCGCCATCGTCGCCCAGGTCGCCGAAGCCGGCATCACTCACCTCAACATGTCCCCCAGCGCCTTCCACGCCCTGGTGGACGCCGACCGGCACGAAGCACTGGCCTGCCTGAAGCGGGTGGTGCTGGGTGGCGAGCCGATCCAGGTTGCCATGCTGGAAAAACTGCCGCTGCCACGGCCGGCGATCATCAACAGCTACGGGCCCACCGAGTGCAGCGACGTGGTCGCCTGGCACACCGTCGATCCCGATCTGGATACCTACCGCAACCGCTCGATTCCGATCGGCCGGCCGATCCGCAACATGCAATTGCATGTGCTGGACAGTCACGGCCAGTTGCTGCCGGTGGGCGTCCCCGGTGAGATCCACATCGGCGGTGTCGGCGTGGCGCGGGGTTATCTCAACCTGCCGCAGCTCAGCGCCGAACGCTTCATCGCCGACCCGTTCAGCGAGCGGGCCGGGGCGCGCCTGTACAAGACCGGCGACATCGGCTGCTGGCTGCCCGACGGCACCTTGCAATACCTGGGGCGTAACGACGATCAGGTGAAGATCCGCGGTTTCCGCGTTGAACTGGGGGAGATCGAAGCCAGGCTCGCCCAGCACGAAGTGGTGAACGAAGCCGTGGTCCTGGTGCGCGAGGAGGCGCCGGGCGATAAGCGCCTGGTGGCCTGGTTCACTGCCTGTTCGCCGGACGAAACGACGGACATCGAGGCGCTGCGCGTCTACCTGCTGGCGCACCTGCCGGCCCATATGGTGCCGATGGCCTACGTGCGCCTCGACGCATTGCCGTTGAGCCCCAACGGCAAGCTCGACCGCAAGGCGTTGCCGGCACCGGATCTGACGTCGGTCATCACCCGCGGCTACGAAGCCCCTGTCGGCGAAACCGAAATCACTCTGGCCCGCTTGTGGGCCGAAATCCTCAACGTGGAACGCGTTGGCCGTCACGATCACTTCTTCGAGCTGGGCGGGCACTCGTTGCTGGCCGTCAGCCTGATGGAGCGGATGCGCCAGGAGGGCATGGAAGCGGATGTACGGACGCTGTTCGAGCAACCCACGCTCTCGGAATATGCGGCAACGACAGAAAAAATGGAGATTGTCCTGTGAGTGTGATCGAACTGTTGGCGACATTAAAAGAAAAAGACGTGCAGCTATCGGTCAACGGCGATCAGCTCGTTGTACGGGGCCGGAAACAGTCGTTGAAGGAGCCGGAGGTGCTGGCCCTGTTGCGCGAGCACAAGGCCGCGCTGATCGAATTGATCAACAGCGGCGAGTATGACGCCGGCAAGGCCGGTGAGGGCGAGGTTCCCGCCAACGCCATCCCTGCCGGCTGCGAACGGATCACGCCGGAAATGCTGCCTCTGGCCGCGCTGGATCAGCCGGCCATTGATCGCATCGTGGCCAGCGTGCCGGGCGGCGCGGCCAATGTGCAGGATATCTATCCCCTGGCGCCCTTGCAGGAAGGGATCCTCTATCACCACCTGACCGCCCTCCAAGGCGATCCTTATGTCTTGCAGGCGCATTTCAGCATCGCCAGCCGTGAGCGCCTGGAGGATTTTGTCGCGGCCCTGCAACACGTGATCGATCGCCATGACATCCTGCGCACCGCCATCGTCCGCGAAAACCTGGAGGCACCGCTCCAAGTGGTCTGGCGCCAGGCTCGACTGGGCGTGACGGACATCAGCGCCGAGCTGGCCGAGGGCGATGTCCTGACGCAACTGCAAGCCCGTTTCGACCCTCGCCACTATCGCCTGGACCTCAGCCAGGCACCGCTGCTGTCGCTGGTGTGCGCCGAAGACCCGGTCAACCAACGCTGGGTCGCGATGCTGTTGTTCCACCACATGGCGCTGGATCATGCCGCGCTGGCGGTCGTGCAGGGCGAAATGCAAGCCTGGTTGATGGGGCAGGCCGGGCAATTGCAGCCGGCCATTCCCTACCGCAACTATGTGGCGCGAACCCGCCAGGCCGGTCAGCGCCAGGCCGACGAGGCGTTTTTCAGCAAGATGCTGGGCGATGTCGACGAACCGACCTTGCCGTTCGGCCAGCAGGATGTATTGGGCGACGGTAGCGCCATCGAAGAGCACCATCAACCGCTGACCCCGGAACTCAGCCGCCGGGTGCGGGTGCAGGCGCGTCAGCTCGGCGTCAGCGCGGCAAGCATCTTCCATCTGGCCTGGGCCCAGGTGCTGGGCAGCGTCTCGGGGCGTGAAGAGGTGGTGTTCGGCACGGTGATGCTGGGACGCATGCAGGCCGGCGAGAGCCTGAGCCGGGCATTGGGCATGTTCATCAACACCTTGCCGCTGCGGGTGGGCGTGGGCGCGCAGAGCGTGCGCGACGGGGTGAAAAGCACCCATGGCTGGTTGAGCGCCTTGCTCAGTCATGAATATGCCTCCCTGGCCCTGGCCCAACGGTGCAGTGGCGTGGCGGCGCCAGCGCCGCTGTTCAGCGCACTCTTGAACTACCGCCACAGCGCGGGTGCGGACCAGGTTCCCGGGCAGGAAGTGCTCCAGGCCTGGGAGGGTATTGAAGCCCTGAGCGCGCAGGAGCGGACCAACTATCCGCTGATCCTCTCGGTGGATGATTTCTCCGATGACTTTGCCTTGGAAGTGCAGGCGAGCGTGCAGATCGGCGCGCAACGCATCTGCAATTACATGCAGGCAGCGCTCGAGTACTTGATCACGGCACTGGAAAGCGCCCCGGAGTCACTGCTCAACGACCTGTCGGTGCTGCCGCAGGAGGAGCGTGAGCGAGTCTTGCAGTCATTCAACCACACCGATCGCGCCTATCCGCAGGCGCAAACGGTTCATGCCTTGTTCCAGGCGCAGGCACAGGCCCGTCCGGATGCGCTGGCGGCGGTGCAGGCAGGACAGAGTCTGACCTATCGTGAACTGAACGCCAGAGCCGATGGCTTGGCCCGGCATCTGATTGACCTCGGTGTGCGGCCCCAGGATACGGTGGCCATTGTGCTGCCGCGCTCGCTGGACCTGTTGATCGCTCAACTGGCGATTCTCAAGTGCGCGGCGGTCTATCTGCCGCTGGACATCAACGCACCCGTGGAGCGCCAGCAGTTCATGCTGCAGGACAGTCGGGCCGTGCTGGTGTTGACCCACGGCACCGAGGACCTGGCCGATGGTGTGCGCCGGGTGGATCTCGATAGCCTCGACCTGGCGGGGCTGCCGGCCTGGGACGGTTCGCCGCCGCAGTCGAGCGAAGCACCGGCCTATATCATGTACACCTCCGGTTCCACCGGCACACCGAAAGGCGTGCTGGTGCCGCATCGGGCCATTTCCCGCCTGGTCATCAACAACGGTTATGCCGACTTCAACGAGCAGGATCGCGTGGCGTTCGCTTCGAACCCGGCTTTCGACGCCAGCACCCTGGAAGTCTGGGCGCCGTTGCTCAATGGCGGTTGTGTGATTGTGGTGGAGCAGGACGTATTGCTGTCCCAGGAACGCTTGCCAGCGTTCCTGCTTGAACAGTCGGTCAATGTGTTGTGGCTGACGGCGGGGCTGTTTCACCAGTACGCCGCCAGCCTGATGGCAGTGTTCCGGCAACTGCGCTACCTGATCGTCGGCGGCGATGTGCTCGATCCGACCGTGATTGGCCGCGTCCTGGAACACGGCGCACCGGAGCATTTGCTCAACGGCTACGGACCCACGGAAGCCACCACCTTCTCGACCACCTACGAAATCAAGTCGGTCGGCGCGGGCAGCATTCCCATCGGTCGTCCGATCGGCAACACGCGGGTCTACCTGTTGGATTCCCGGCTTCGACCCGTGCCCCTCGGTGTGACCGGTGAGCTGTATATCGCCGGCCTGGGCGTTGCGAACGGCTATTTGAACCGGCCGGAGCTGACCGCCGAGAAGTTCATCGCGGATCCGTTCAACCCGCAGGCCTTGATGTACCGCACCGGCGACCTGGGGCGCTATCTGCCGGACGGCAACATCGAATACCTGGGCCGGAACGACGGTCAGGTGAAAATCCGCGGGTTCCGCATCGAGCCAGGCGAGATCGAAACCCGGCTGGCACAACACGAGCGCGTAAAAGACGCGGCGGTACTGGTTCGCGAAGATGTGCCGGGGGAAAAGCGCCTGGTCGCCTATTTCACCTTGCATCGACCTGGCGACCCCGTGGATATCGAAGCGTTGCGGGTGCATTTGCAAAGCCGTTTGCCGGACTACATGGTACCGGCTGCCTACGTGCGCCTCGATGCGTTGCCGCTGACCGCCAACGGCAAGCTTGACCGCAAGGCGTTGCCGATGCCGGACCAGGCGTCGATCCTGGCGCGTGGCTACGAAGCGCCGGTGGGCGAAACCGAAACGCTCCTGGCCAAGTTGTGGACGCAGATCCTCAACGTCGAGCGGGTGGGGCGTCACGACCACTTTTTCGAATTGGGCGGCCATTCCCTGCTGGCGGTCAACCTGATCGAGCAGATGCGCCAGGTCGGCCTGAGCGCCGATGTGCGGGTGCTGTTCGGCCAACCGACCCTCGTGGCGCTGGCCGCGGCGGTGGGCAGCGGCAATGAAGTCCAGGTGCCGGCCAACGGTATCGTTCCCGGTTGCGAACGGATTACCCCGGACATGTTGCCCCTGGCCACGTTGACCCAGGAGGCCATCGATTGCATCGTCGCAACGGTGCCGGGTGGTGCCGCCAACGTGCAGGACATCTACCCGCTGGCCCCGTTGCAGGACGGCATTCTTTACCATCATCTCTCGGCGCAACAGGGCGATCCCTATGTGCTGCAAGCGCTGTTCGCCTTCCAGGACAAGCCGCGCCTGGAGGCTTTCGCGCAAGCGCTGCAGAGCGTGATCGACCGCCACGACATTCTGCGGACTTCGGTGTTGTGGGAGGGGTTGGAGCAGCCGATGCAGGTGGTCTGGCGCAAGGCCGTCCTGAGCGTCGAACCGTTCGATGCACCAGCCTCGGATGGCGACGTCGTGGCCCAGCTGCATTCACGTTTCGATTCCCGTCATCATCGCCTCGATATCCGCCAGGCCCCGCTGATGTGCCTGCGATTTGCCCATGACCCGCTCAACGAGCGCTGGGTGGCGATGTTGCTGTTCCACCACATTGCCCTGGACCATACCGCGCTGGACGTGGTGCAGCAGGAAATGCAGATGCACCTGCTTGGACGGCAAGAGCAACTGGCGGCTGCGATGCCGTACCGCAACTATGTGGCCCAGGCGCGCCTGGGTGTCAGCGAAGAACAGCACGAAGTCTTTTTCCGCGAAATGCTTGGCGATGTCGATGAGCCGACGCTGCCTTTCGGTTTGCAGCAGGTGCAGGGTGACGGTCGCGGTATCGAAGAGGCACGGCTCGAGGTGGATGCCGACCTGAGTCGCCGCCTGCGGGCCCAGGCGCGGCGGATGGGCGTGAGCGCTGCCAGCCTTCATCATCTGGCCTGGGCGCAGGTGCTGGGGCGGTTGTCCGGGCGCGACGATGTGGTGTTCGGCACCGTGTTGATGGGGCGGATGCAGGGCGGCGAAGGCGCCGACCGGGCGCTGGGCATGTTCATCAACACCTTGCCATTGCGGGTGATGCTGGATGAGCAGGGCGTGGAGGCCGGCGTCAAGGCCGTCCATGGGCGGCTGAGTGCATTGCTTGCTCATGAACACGCTTCGCTGGCCCTGGCCCAGCGTTGCAGCCGCGTGGCGGCTCCGGCGCCGCTGTTCAGTGCCTTGCTGAACTATCGGCACAGTGCCTCCGGCGTCATCTCGGCGGAGGCGACGACGGCCTGGCAGGGCATGACGGCCCTGGACAGCGAAGAACGCACGAACTATCCGCTGGCGCTGTCGGTGGACGACCTGGGCGATGGCTTCTCCCTGAGCACCCTGGTGTTGCAAGGCGTTGGCGCAAGCCGCATCTGCGCGTACATGCACACGGCACTCGATCGCTTGGTGCAAGCGCTGGAGCACGATTCGCAGACCCCACTCTACCGTCTGGATATCCTCCCGCAGATCGAGCGCAAGCAGTTACTGGTGGACTTCAACGCTACCCGGCGCGTCTATCCTCAGGACCAGACCGTGCTGGCGCTGTTCGAGGCCCAGGCGGCACGACTACCACAGGCAATTGCGGTGGTGCATGGCCAGCGGCAAGTGACGTATGGCGAACTGAACGCACAAGCGAACCGCCTGGCCCATCACTTGATCGGTCTTGGCGTGCGGCCGGACGATTGTGTGGCGATCCTGTTGCCGCGTTCGATCGACCTGCTGGCCAGCCAGTTGGCCATTCTCAAGTGCGCGGCGGCCTATGTCCCGCTGGACCGCAATGCTTCGCTTGAGCGGCAGCGGTTCATGCTCGCCGATTGCCGGGCGTCCTTTGTGTTGACGTCCAGCCGCGAGCAGGTACCCGAGGGCGCGAGCCGCGTCGACCTGGACATGTTGGAGCCGCAAGGGGCCATCCACAATCCAGGGCTGGAACAGTCCAGCGAGTCGATTGCCTACATCATGTACACCTCGGGTTCCACGGGACAGCCCAAGGGCGTGCTGGTGCCGCACCGGGCGATCAACCGCTTGGTGATCAACAACGGCTATGCCGATTTCAATGAGCACGACCGGATCGCCTTTGCCTCCAACCCGGCGTTCGACGCCAGCACCATGGACGTCTGGGGCGCGCTGCTCAACGGCGGACAGGTGGTGGTGATCGACCATGAAACCCTGCTCGAGCCGGCGCGCTTTGCCCAAGTGCTGGACGCGTCGGGGGCCACCGTGTTGTTCGTGACCACGGCGATCTTCAACCAGTACGTGCAACTGATCCCCGAGGCCATGGCGGGCTTGCGCATCCTGCTGTGCGGTGGCGAACGTGCCGACGTTGCGTCGTTCCGGCGCCTGCTGGACCTGGCGCCGGCGTTGCGCCTGGTGCATTGCTATGGGCCGACCGAAACCACCACCTATGCCACCACGCTGGAGGTGAAGACGGTGGCCGAAGACGCGCAAAGCGTGCCGATTGGCGGACCGATTTCCAATACTCAGGTATATGTGCTCGATGCACACCAGCAACTGGCGCCCCTGGGTGTCGTCGGCGAAATCTACATCGGCGGCAAAGGCGTGGCGAAGGGGTACCTGAATCGTCCCGACCTGACCGCGGAGAAGTTCATAGCCGACCCGTTCAGCGACGAACCCGGTGCCTTGCTGTACCGCACGGGGGACCTGGGCCGTTGGCTGCCGGAAGGCAGCCTGGAATGCCTGGGACGCAACGACGACCAGGTGAAGATCCGCGGTTTCCGTATCGAACTGGGTGAAATCGAAGCCAGGCTCGTCACCTGCGAGGGCGTGAAGGACGCCGTGGTGATGGTGCGGGCCGACGAGTCGGGCGAGAAGCGCCTGGTCGCCTATGTCGTGGCGCAGCCGCAGGTCGCGCTGACCGTGGCCGGACTGCGGGAGCAACTGTCCACGGCCTTGGCCGAATACATGGTGCCCGGCGCGTTCGTGATATTGCCGGCTTTCCCCCTGACGCTCAACGGCAAGGTGGACCGCAAGTCGCTGCCCGCGCCGCACGCCGAGGACTACGCGAGCGAAGCCTACGAGGCGCCGCAGGGAGAGATCGAACAGACCCTGGCCGGCTTGTGGGCGGAGCTGTTGAAGGTGGAACGGGTTGGCCGCCACGATCATTTCTTCGAACTGGGCGGTCATTCGCTGCTGGCGATGAGATTGATCGAGCGGATGCGCCAGGCCGGTCTGTCGGTGGATGTGCGCGACCTGTTCAGCCGACCGACGCTACGGGCGTTGGCCGCTGCGGTGGGTGGGCATCGTGATGTGGTCGTGCCGGCCAGCGCCATTGTCGAAGGTTGCGAGCGGATCACGCCGGACATGTTGCCACTGGCCGTTCTGAGCCAGGACGCCATCGACCGAATCGTGGCGAGCGTGCCGGGTGGCGCGGGCAATATCCAGGACATCTACCCGCTGGCGCCGTTGCAGGAAGGCATTCTGTATCACCATCTGACCGCGAACAGCGGTGATCCCTACGTGCTGCAGACGCTGTTCGGTTTTGACGGCCGCGCCCGTCTGGACAGCTTTGCCCAGGCGTTGCAACAGGTGATCGATCGCCATGACATCCTCAGGACATCGATGGCCTGGGAGGGGCTCGACGAACCGATGCAGGTCGTGTGGCGTCGGGCACCACTCATCTGCGAGGCATTCGAACCGGATGCTCACGGCGTAGAGGTGGTTGCACAGCTTTATGAGCGTTTCGATGCCCGTCAGTATCGGCTGAATTTGTGCCAGGCGCCGCTGCTGCGCCTGGTGTACGCAGAAGATGTCGCCAACCAGCGCTGGGTTGCGATGTTGTTGTTCCATCATTCGGTGCTGGACCATACCGCGCTGGAGGTACTGGAGCGGGAAATGCAGGCCCACCTGCTCGGCAGGGCCGATCAACTGGGTGCCGCGGTGCCTTATCGCAATTACGTGGCCCAGGCGCGCCTCGGGGTCAGCCAGGAGGAGCACGAAGCGTTCTTCCGCGACATGCTTGGCGATATCGATGAACCGACGCTGCCGTTCGGTCTGCGCGATGTGCAGGGTGACGGTAACGGCGTGGAGGAGGTCAGGCTGGCGTTGGAGGTAGGGCTGTGCCGGCGTCTTCGCGGCCAGGCGCGTCAGTTGGGCGTCAGCGCGGCGAGCCTGATGCACTTGGCCTGGGCACAGGTGCTGGGCCGTGTCAGCGGACGCGACGAAGTGGTGTTCGGCACGGTGCTGCTGGGTCGGATGCAAGGCGGAGAGGGCGCCGATCATGCGTTGGGCATGTTCATCAATACCCTGCCGTTGCGGGTGAGCCTGGTGGGGGGCAATGTGCAGGAGGGTGTGAGAACCACCCATCAACGGCTCACCGCGCTGCTCGGTCATGAGCACGCTCCGCTGGCGCTGGCCCAGCGTTGCAGTGGCGTGGTGGCACCGACGCCGCTGTTCAGTTCCATGCTCAATTATCGCCATTGCTCGGTCGAAGTCACCGCGCAGATGGTGTCGGCGTGGCAGGGTATCGAATCCATCGGCGGTGAAGAACGCACCAACTATCCGTTGACGCTGGCCGTGGATGATGGGGGCGAAGGTTTCAGCCTGGTGGTGCAGGTGGTGCGCGGAATCGGTGCGCAACGCATCGGCGAGTACATGCAAGCCACCCTCGAAAACCTTGTAGCCGCACTGGAGCAAGCACCCGAGACGCCGCTGTATGAAATTGAGAGCATGCCGGCGGTTGAACGCCAGCACCTGCTGGAAGCGTTCAATGCTACAGCCGTCGACTATCCGCAAGGCCTGACCTTGCATGGCCTGTTCGAGGCACGGGTCACGACCTGTCCGGATGCCGTCGCCGTGGTGTTCGAAGAGCAGCAACTGGGCTACGCCCAACTGAACGGCCGCGCCAATCAGATTGCCCATCGCTTGCTGGAACTGGGCATTCGTCCGGATGAGCGCGTGGCGATCTGCATGGACCGCAGCACGGACATGGTCGCGGCACTGCTGGGCATTCTGAAATCGGGCGCCGCCTACGTGCCGCTCGACCCGGATTATCCGGCCGATCGTTTGGCCTACATGCTGGAAAACAGCGCCCCGGCCGTGGTGCTGACCCAACGGGCCTTGCAGGCGAGCCTGCCGGCGACCGCTGCCAGGGTGATGGTGCTCGAAGACGAAGACTTCGCCACGCAACCGACCGGCAATCCGCAGGTTTCGGGCTTGCATGCCAGCCATTTGGCCTATGTGATCTATACCTCCGGTTCGACCGGCCTGCCCAAGGGCGTGATGAACGAGCATGGCGCGGTGGTCAACCGCCTGCTGTGGATGCAGGACGCCTATACGCTGGGCGCGGCGGACGCGGTGCTGCAGAAGACTCCGTTCAGCTTCGACGTGTCGGTGTGGGAATTCTTCTGGCCGCTGTTCACCGGTGCGCGGCTGGTGATGGCCCGTCCGGGCGGCCATCGCGATCCGGCGTACCTGCGCGAAGCGATCCAGCGACACGGCATCACCACGCTGCACTTCGTCCCGTCGATGCTGGACGTGTTCCTCGCCCATGGTGAGGCTGGCGAGTGCGAGGGGCTGCGCCAGGTGATGTGCAGCGGCGAAGCCTTGCCGGGCCATCTGGTGCGGCGTTTCAAGGCGCAATTGCCAGGGACTGCGTTGCACAACCTGTACGGCCCGACCGAAGCGGCCGTGGACGTCACCGCCTGGGACTGCACGGGGGCCGAGACACCGGACAGCACGCCGATCGGCAAGCCGATCGCCAACACCCGGATCTACCTGCTCGACGCCCATCAGCAACCGGTGCCCCTGGGCGTGGCCGGGGAGATCTACATTGGTGGCGTCCAGGTGGCGCGGGGTTATCTGCACCGTCCGGAACTGACGGCGGAGCGTTTCCTCGTCGACCCGTTCAGTGACCGGCCGAATGCCCGGATGTACCGCACCGGCGACCTGGGTCGCTACCTGGCGGACGGCAATATCGACTACCTGGGGCGTAATGACGATCAGGTGAAGATCCGCGGATTCCGTATCGAACTCGGCGAGATCGAGGCCAAGCTTGCCCAGCACGGGGCGATCAAGGAAGCCGTGGTGCTGGCTCGCGAAGACGTGCCGGGGGCCAAGCGCCTGGTGGCGTATTTCACTGTGCACGGTGACGAGCACCGTGTCGAGATCGAAAGCTTGCGGACTCAACTGCAAGCGCAACTGCCGGAATACATGGTGCCGGCGGCTTATGTGCAGCTTGAGGCACTGCCGCTGACCCCCAACGGCAAGCTGAATCGCAAGGCGTTGCCGGCACCGGACCAGGCGTCGGTGATTACCCGTGAATACGAAGCGCCGCAAGGTGACGTCGAGGTTGCCATTGCCGGTATCTGGCAGGACCTGCTGGGCCTGGAGCGGATCGGTCGCCACGACAATTTCTTCGAGCTGGGCGGGCACTCGCTGCTGGCGGTGAAAATGATCGAACGCATGCGCCAGGTCGAACTGTCCGCCGATGTGCGGGTGCTGTTCGGCCAGCCGACCCTGGCTGCGCTGGCCGCTGCGGTCGGTACATGCACCGACGTGGTGGTGCCGGCCAATCTCATTCCCGCCGGCTGCACGCGAATCACCCCGGACATGCTGCCCCTGGCCGATCTGGACCAGGAGGCTATCGACCGGATCGTCGCCACTGTGCCCGGCGGCGTCGCCAATGTGCAGGACATCTACGCCCTGGCGCCGTTGCAGGAAGGCATTCTGTATCACCACCTCGCGGCAGCCCAGGGTGATCCTTACCTGCAATACGTGATGTTCGGTTTCGACAGTTTCACCCGCCTGGAAGATTTTGCCCAAGCGTTGCAAGCGGTCGTTGCCCGCCACGACATCCTGCGTACCGGGGTGGTCTGGGAAGGCTTGGCCGAACCGGTGCAGGTGGTCTGGCGTAACGCGCAGCTGGGTGTGGAAGCGGTAGCGCTGGACCCGGCGGCAGGCGATATCGCCACGCAACTGCACCAGCGCTTCGATCCGCGGCACTACCGCCTGGATGTACGTCAGGCGCCGATGATGCGCATCGCTTATGCGCAAGACCCGGCGAACCAGCGCTGGGTGGGCATCCTGCTGTTCCATCATTTGGTGGACGATGCCACCTCCCTGGCTGCGCTGGCGGCAGAGATCGAGGCGCACATGCTCGGCCAGGCCCAGCGTTTGCCAACATCGGTGCCATACCGCAATTACGTGGCCCAGGCCCGGCTGGGTGTGAGCCGCGAGGCCCACGAGGCGTTCTTCCGTGACATGCTGGGTGGCCTCGACGAACCGACGCTGCCGTTCGGCTTGCAGGATGTGCAAGGTGACGGCAGTGGTATCGAAGAGGTTCGCCAGGATGTCGGCGAGGACCTGAGTCGCCGGGTGCGAGCGCAGGCCCGTCAGTTGGGCGTGAGCGCGGCAAGTCTGTATCACCTGGTCTGGGCACAGGTGCTGGGCAAGGTGTCGGGCAAGGACGATGTGGTGTTCGGCACCGTGCTGGTGGGCCGGATGCAGGGCGGTGAGGGTGCCGATCGTGCGTTGGGCATGTTCATCAATACTTTGCCGTTGCGGGTCAACCTGGGGCAAACCGCTGTCGGTGCAGGTGTGAAGGCGACCCATGCGCGCTTGACTGCGTTGCTCGGTCATGAGCACGCCTCCCTGGCCCTGGCGCAACGGTGCAGCGACGTGGAAGCGCCGACGCCGTTGTTCAGCGCCTTGCTCAACTATCGTCATACCGGGGCAACGGCGTCGACCGAGGCGCTGTCGGCCTGGGAGGGTATCCAGATCCTCAGCGGCGAGGAACGCACCAACTATCCGCTGACCTTGAATGTCGATGACCAGGGCGAGGCGTTCAGCTTCACGGTCATGACGCCGGCACAGATGGGTGCACAACGTATCTGCGATTACGTGCAGCAGGCGTTGCAAGGCCTGATCCGGATGCTCGAGCAGACAGCGGACGCGCCCCTGCACGATCTGCCGATTCTGCCGGAAGCGGAACGTGAGCAGTTGTTGGTGGCGTTCAACGCCACCGACGCTGAATATCCGTTGGATCAGACGATTCATGGGTTGTTCGAGGAGCAGGTGCAGCGTACGCCGGAGGCGCTGGCGGTGCTGCATGGCGGGCAACGCCTGAGCTATGCCGAGTTGAACGAGCGGGCCAACCAGTTGGCGCATTACCTGCGCGGGCGGGGTGTACGGCCGGATTCGCGGGTGGCGATTTGCGTCGAGCGTGGCCTCGACATGGTGGTCGGATTGCTGGCGATCCTCAAGGCAGGCGGTGGTTACGTGCCGCTGGATCCGGCGTATCCGGCGGATCGGATTGCCTACATGCTGGAGGACAGTGCTCCAGCGGTGGTTTTGGCCCAGACGGCGACTCTCGGGTTGTTGGCAGGTGCTTCGATGCCGGTGATCGATCTCGGTAGCGGGCTCTGGCAGGACGAGTCCGTCTCGAATCCGCAGGTTGCCGAGCTGACCTCGTCGCATCTGGCCTACGTGATCTACACCTCGGGTTCGACCGGTTTGCCCAAGGGCGTGATGATCGAACACCGCAACACGGTGAATTTCCTGACCTGGGCCCATCG
>NZ_KN322980.1:17028-29072 GCF_000774145.1 Pseudomonas mediterranea CFBP 5447
GGCGGCAGCATCGAAGTCGTCACTAATGTGCTGGAACTGCAACACGGCGAGCACGACATCACCCTGATCAACACCGTGCCGTCGGCGCTCAAGGCGTTGCTGGAATCGGGTGGTTTGGGTGAGGGCGTGGACACGGTGAACGTGGCCGGTGAAGCCCTCAAGCGCAGTCTGGTGGAGGCCTTGTTCGAGCAGACTTCGGTCAAGCGCCTGTGCAACCTCTACGGTCCTTCGGAAACCACGACTTATTCGAGTTGGGTGTCGATGGCCCGGGAAGACGGATTTGCCGCCCATATCGGCAAACCGGTCGCCAACACCCAGTTCTATCTGCTGGATGAACATAAACAACCGGTGCCATTGGGTGTCCCAGGGGAAATCTACATCGGTGGTGCCGGTGTTGCCCGTGGTTATCTCAATCGCGATGACCTGACCGCTGAGCGCTTCCTCAAGGATCCGTTCAGTCGTGAACCGAATGCCCGGATGTACAAGACCGGCGACCTTGGCCGCTACCTGCCGGACGGCAATATCGAATACCTGGGCCGTAACGACGACCAGGTGAAGATCCGTGGTTTCCGCATCGAACTGGGCGAGATCGAAGCCAAGCTCGCCCAGCACGACGCGGTGAAGGAAGCGGTGGTGCTGGCCCGCGAGGACGTGCCCGGCGATAAGCGTCTGGTGGCTTACTTCACCCAGTCCGAAGCGGTGGATATCGAGGCCCTGCGCGGTTACCTGCAAGCACAACTGCCGGCCTACATGGTCCCGGTGGCCTACGTACACCTCGATGAACTACCGATGACTCCCAACGGCAAGCTCGACCGCAAGGCCTTGCCTGCACCCGACAGCAGCGCGTTTTCCCTGCGTCTTTATGAAGCCCCCGCGGGCGACACCGAGATGAAACTTGCCGCGCTGTGGGCCGAGTTGCTGAAGGTCGAGCGCGTCGGCCGCCACGACCATTTCTTTGAACTGGGCGGGCACTCGTTGTTGGCCGTGGCGCTGATCGAACGCATGCGCAAGGAAGGCATGGAGGCCGATGTGCGTGTGTTGTTCGGTCAACCGACACTGGCGTCGGTGGCCGCGGCGGTGGGGCAGGTGCAACGCATCGAAGTGCCCGAAACGAAGATTCCGGCGCTCACGCGTCAGCGACGTATCTGAACCCCTGGGGGCCTGTCTGCTAGCGGCGATGTCGGCTGGGCTGACGTCATCGCGAGCAGGCTCGCTCCCACAGGGGTTCGGGGTGTTTCCCCGATGTTATGCACCTCCACGAGCCAGGGCGGGAGCGAGCCTGCTCGCGATAGCGGTGGGCCTGCTGGCATCAATGCTGAATGTGCCACCGCCATCGCGGGCAAGCCCGGCTCCCACAGGAGTCGGTGGCGTATGCAGGTGTTGTGTTCACCCCGGATCCCATGTGGGAGCGAGCCTGCTCGCGATAGCGGTGGGCCTGCTGGCATCAATGCTGAATATGCCACCGCCATCGCGGGCAAGCCCGGCTCCCACAGGATTCGGTGGCGTATGCAGGTGTTGTGTTCTCCCCCGGATCCCATGTGGGAGCGAGCCTGCTCGCGATAGCGGTGGGCCTGCTGGCATCAATGCTGAATATGCCACCGCCATCGCGGGCAAGCCCGGCTCCCACAGGATTCGGTGGCGTATGCAGGTGTTGTGTTCTCCCCCGGATCCCATGTGGGAGCGAGCCTGCTCGCGATAGCGGTGGGCCTGCTGGCATCAATGCTGAATATGCCACCGCCATCGCGGGCAAGCCCGGCTCCCACAGGATTCGGTGGCGTATGCAGGTGTTGTGTTCTCCCCCGGATCCCATGTGGGAGCGAGCCTGCTCGCGATAGCGGTGGGCCTGCTGGCATCAATGCTGAATATGCCACCGCCATCGCGGGCAAGCCCGGCTCCCACAGGATTCGGTGGCGTATGCAGGTGTTGTGTTCTCCCCCGGATCCCATGTGGGAGCGAGCCTGCTCGCGATAGCGGTGGGCCTGCTGGCATCAATGCTGAATATGCCACCGCCATCGCGGGCAAGCCCGGCTCCCACAGGATTCGGTGGCGTATGCAGGTGTTGTGTTCTCCCCCGGATCCCATGTGGGAGCGAGCCTGCTCGCGATAGCGGTGGGCCTGCTGGCATCAATGCTGAATATGCCACCGCCATCGCGGGCAAGCCCGGCTCCCACAGGATTCGGTGGCGTATGCAGGTGTTGTGTTCTCCCCCGGATCCCATGTGGGAGCGAGCCTGCTCGCGATAGCGGTGGGCCTGCTGGCATCAATGCTGAATATGCCACCGCCATCGCGGGCAAGCCCGGCTCCCACAGGATTCGGTGGCGTATGCAGGTGTTGTGTTCTCCCCCGGATCCCATGTGGGAGCGAGCCTGCTCGCGATAGCGGTGGGCCTGCTGGCATCAATGCTGAATATGCCACCGCCATCGCGGGCAAGCCCGGCTCCCACAGGATTCGGTGGCGTATGCAGGTGTTGTGTTCTCCCCCGGATCCCATGTGGGAGCGAGCCTGCTCGCGATAGCGGTGGGCCTGCAGACATCAATGCTGAATATGCCACCGTCATCGCGGGCAAGCCCGGCTCCCACAGGATTCGGTGGCGTATGCAGGTGTTGTGTTCTCCCCCGGATCCCATGTGGGAGCGAGCCTGCTCGCGATAGCGGTGGGCCTGCTGGCATCAATGCTGAATATGCCACCGCCATCGCGGGCAAGCCCGGCTCCCACAGGATTCGGTGGCGTATGCAGGTGTTGTGTTCACCCCGGATCCCATGTGGGAGCAAGCTTTGCTCCCACAGGATTTACCTCCGCCTGCCCCCCCGCCGGGACTTGTCCCTGCTTCCCATGACAGACATGCCCTACCGAATGCTCTAATTTTTTTTGGCCTGTAAGGAGACAGTCCCGGAGACGGAGCTCCTTCGGTTGCACATGACGATATTCATTGCTTTGGCCCGCACGCGGTGATCGGCCCGTCCACTGCCAACTCTCGCGTCCAGGCGACACGCCGTGTCTGAAAACCACATTGATCGTCAACCACTCCGAACCAGAAAAGCAGGTCCTTCGATGCAATTCAGCGAACTGATGGCAGCGCTTTCCAAGCACCCGATTCGTCTCCAGCAGGATGGCGAAAACCTTGTGATCGAGGGCGATGACGAAGGGCTGGAGAGCACGGTATGGGACAGTCTGGCCGTCCATAAGCATGAACTGCTCGCCCTGGTGGAGAGAAACGGTGGCGACTGGTTGAGCCCGGCGTTCCGCATTACACCGGACATGTTGCCGCTGGCCAGCCTGACTCAGGAGCAGATCGACCGGATCGTCGACGGTGTGCCCGGTGGTGCTGGCAATGTCCAGGACATCTACCCGCTGGCGCCCTTGCAGGAAGGCATTTTCTACCATCACCTTGCCGCCGAGCAGGGTGATCCCTATGTGTTGCAGACCTTGTTCGGAGCGGATCAGCGGGCTCGCCTGGATGATTTTCTCCAAGCCTTGCAAGGCGTGATCGATCGTCACGACATCTTGCGTACCTCGGTGGTGTGGGAGGGGTTGGAAGAGCCGATGCAAGTGGTCTGGCGCGAAGCCACTCTGGCCCTGGAGGAGCTGGTGCTCGATCCGGCCGAAGGCGATATCGAGCGGCAACTGCACCAGCGTTTCGATACCCGGCACCACCGTCTGGACCTGGGCCGGGCGCCGTTGATGCGCCTGGTCTGTGCTGAAGATCGGGCCAACAGCCGCTGGGTGGCGATCCTGTTGTTCCACCACATGGCGCTGGACCACGCAGCCCTGGAGTTGGTGCAGCATGAGATGCAGGCATTCCTGCTCGGCCGGGCCGATGCATTGCCTGCGCCGGTACCTTTTCGCAACTACGTGGCACAAGTGCGCCTGGGCATGGGTGCTGAAGCCCATGAAGGGTTCTTCCGCGAGATGCTGGGCGATGTCGATGAGCCGACCCTGCCATTCGGCCTGCAAGAGGTGCAGGGTGCAGGCGTGGGCATCGAGGAAGCCACACTGACGCTCGCCAGCAGCCTGAGCCTGGGCTTGAGGACCCAGGCGCGTCAGCTTGGCGTAAGTGCCGCGAGCCTGGTCCACCTGGCCTGGGCCCAGGTGTTGGGACGCGTGTCGGGACGCGATGATGTGGTGTTCGGCACCGTGTTGATGGGCCGGATGCAAGGGGGCGAGGGCGCCGACCGGGCGCTGGGCATGTTCATCAACACCCTGCCGCTGCGGGTGGGCGTGGGTGCGCAAGGTGTGCGCGCCGGGGTCAAGGCGACCCATGCACGCTTGACCGCGTTGCTTGGCCACGAGCACGCCTCCCTGGCTTTGGCTCAGCGTTGCAGCGGCGTGCTCGCACCCGCGCCGCTGTTCAGTGCCTTGCTCAACTACCGCCACACTGGCACGGCGACTTCGACCGATGCGGTGTCTGCCTGGGACGGTATCCAGGTGCTCGGTGGCGAAGAGCGGACCAACTATCCACTGATGCTCTCGGTGGACGATCTGGGTGAAGATTTCAGCCTCACCGTCCAGGCGGTGAGCGGGATCGGCGCGCCGCGGATCTGTGCCTATATGGAAGCGGCGCTGATGAGTCTGACCCAGGCGCTGGAATGTGCGCCTGAGTCGTCGCTGGCCGATCTGCCGATTCTGCCGGAGGCGGAGCGCGAGCAATTGCTGGTGGCGTTCAACGCCACCGACGCCGATTATCCGCTGGAGCAGACCATTCATGGGCTGTTCGAGGAACAGGTGCAACGTACGCCGGAGGCGCTGGCGGTGCTGCATGGCGGGCAACGCCTGACCTATGCCGAGTTGAACGAGCGGGCCAACCGACTGGCGCATTACCTGCGCGGGCAGGGCGTGCGGCCGGATTCGCGGGTGGCGATCTGCGTCGAGCGTGGTACCGACATGGTCGTGGGTTTGCTGGCGATCCTCAAGGCGGGCGGGGGTTATGTGCCGCTGGATCCGGCCTATCCGGCGGATCGGATCGCCTACATGCTGGAGGACAGTGCGCCAGCCGTGGTGCTGGCCCAGGCGGCAACCCTTGGGTTGTTGGCTGATGCCAAGATGCCTGTGATTGATTTGGGTAGCGGGCTCTGGCAGGACGAGTCCGTCTCGAATCCGCAGGTTGCCGAGCTGACTTCGTCGCATCTGGCCTACGTGATCTACACCTCCGGCTCGACCGGTTTGCCGAAAGGGGTGATGATCGAACACCGCAATACGGTCAACTTCCTGACCTGGGCGCATCGTTCGTTCGATGCCCAAACCCTGTCGAAAACCCTGTTCTCGACCTCGCTGAACTTCGACCTGGCCGTGTACGAGTGCTTTGCACCGTTGACCAGCGGCGGCAGCATCGAAGTCGTGACTAATGTGCTGGAACTGCAACACGGCGAGCACCACATCACCCTGATCAACACCGTGCCGTCGGCGCTCAAGGCGTTGCTGGAAGCCGGTGGACTGGGCGAGGGCGTGGACACGGTGAACGTAGCCGGTGAAGCCCTCAAGCGCAGTCTGGTGGAAGCGTTGTTCGAACAGACCTCGGTCAAACGCCTGTGCAACCTCTATGGCCCTTCAGAAACCACGACCTACTCCAGTTGGGTCTCGATGGCTCGTGAAGAGGGTTTTGCCGCGCACATCGGCAAACCAGTGGCGAACACCCAGTTCTACCTGCTGGACGAACATAAACAACCGGTGCCACTGGGCGTCCCAGGGGAAATCTATATCGGTGGTGCCGGTGTCGCGCGGGGTTACCTGAACCGCGATGACCTGACCGCCGAGCGCTTCCTCAAGGATCCGTTCAGCGCCACGCCCAACGCCCGGATGTACAAGACCGGCGACTTGGGTCGCTACCTGCCGGACGGCAATATCGAATACCTGGGCCGTAACGACGACCAGGTGAAGATCCGTGGCTTCCGTATCGAACTGGGCGAGATCGAAGCCAAACTCGCCCGACACGAGGCCGTGAAAGAGGCCGTGGTGCTGGCCCGTGAAGACGTACCGGGTGACAAGCGCCTGGTGGCTTACTTCACCGAATCGGAAACGGTGGACATCGAAACCCTGCGCAGCCACCTGCAAGCGCAGTTGCCGGAATACATGGTGCCGGTGGCTTATGTGCGTCTCGACGCCATGCCATTGACTCCCAACGGCAAACTCGACCGCAAGGCCTTGCCGGCGCCGGACCTGGATTCGGTCATCACCCGCGGCTACGAAGCCCCCCAAGGCGAAATCGAAACCATCCTGGCGCAGATCTGGCAGGACCTGCTCAAGGTCGAGCGCGTCGGCCGTCATGATCACTTCTTCGAACTCGGCGGTCACTCGTTGCTGGCTGTCAGCCTGATCGGGCGGATGCGCCAGGTCGGTTTGAGCGCCGACGTGCGCGTACTGTTCGGCCAGCCGACCTTGATGGCGCTGGCGGCAGCGGTGGGTAGCGGCAGCGAAATCCAGGTGCCGGACAACGGCATCCTGCCAGGTTGCACGCGGATCACACCGCCGATGCTGCCCCTGGTGGAACTGGATCAGCAAACCATCGACCGCATCGTGGACACGGTGCCGGGTGGCGCGGCCAACGTGCAGGATATCTATCCGTTGGCGCCGCTGCAGGAAGGCATCTTCTTCCATCATCTCTCGGCCGAACAGGGCGATCTGTATGTATTGCAGTCGCAGTTTGCCTTCGATCACCGCGAACGGCTCGATGCGTTCGTCGAGGCGTTGCAGGGGGTGATCGATCGTCACGACATCCTGCGCACCAGCGTGGTCTGGGAAGGCTTGGAGTCGCCGGTGCAAGTGGTCTGGCGCGAGGCGAAGCTGCACGTTGAAGCGGTCGACCTCGATCCGGCCGCCGGTGATGCCGTGGCACAGCTGCAGCAGCGCTTCGACCCGCGACACCATCGCCTGGATGTCAGCCAGGCACCCCTGATGCGCCTGGCCTATGGACAGGATGCCGCCAACCATCGATTGGTTGCGACGCTGCTGTTCCATCACATGGCGCTCGACCACACGGCGCTGGAAGTGGTGCAGCACGAGATGCAGGCGCACCTGATGGGCGACGTCGGGCAACTGGCTGACGCCGTGCCCTATCGCAACTATGTGGCCCAGGCACGCCTGGGTATGAGCCGGGAAGAACATGAGGTGTTTTTCCGCGAGATGCTCGGCGATGTCGACGAACCGACATTGCCGTTCGGCCTGCAAGATGTGCAAGGCGGTGGCCACGGCATTGAAGAGGCCGGGCAGTCGGTGGAGGCTTCCCTGGACTTGCGCCTGCGGGCCCAGGCCCGTCAGTTGGGCGTAAGCGTTGCCAGCCTGGTGCACCTGGCCTGGGCCCAAGTGCTGGGCAAGGTGTCCGGCAAACAGGACGTGGTATTCGGCACTGTGCTGATGGGGCGGATGCAGGGCGGCGCCGATACCGAGCGTGCCCTGGGGATGTTCATCAACACCCTGCCATTGCGGGTTCAGGTGGGGCAGCAGGGTGTGCGGGCGGGCGTCAAGGCCGTCCATGCGCGATTGACCTCGCTGTTGGGCCATGAACATGCCTCCCTGGCATTGGCCCAGCGTTGCAGCGGCGTAGCGGCGCCGTTGCCGCTGTTCAGCGCCTTGCTCAACTATCGACACAGCGCCACCGGCTCGGTTTCGGCGCAGGCGACGGACGCATGGCAGGGTATCCATGCCCTGAATGGCGAAGAGCGCACCAACTACCCGCTGACATTGAACGTCGACGACCTGGGCAACGGTTTCAGCGTGACGGTGCTGGTGGCGGCGCAGATTGGCGCGCAGCGGGTCTGCGGATACATGCACACGGCCCTGGAAAAACTGGTGGAGGCGCTGGAGCAGACGCCCCAGGCCGCGTTGTATCGCTTGCCGATCCTGCCTGAAGCGGAGCGCGAGCAGTTGCTGGTGACGTTCAACGCCACCGACGCCGAGTATCCGCTGGAGCAGACCATTCATGGGCTGTTCGAGGAACAGGTGCAACGTACGCCGGAGGCGCTGGCGGTGCTGCATGGCGGGCAACGTCTGAGCTATGCCGAGTTGAACGAGCGGGCCAACCGACTGGCGCATTACCTGCGCGGGCAGGGCCTGCGGCCAGATTCGCGGGTGGCGATCTGTGTCGAGCGCGGTACCGACATGGTGGTCGGGCTGCTGGCGATCCTCAAGGCGGGCGGGGGTTATGTACCGCTGGATCCGGCCTATCCGGCGGATCGGATTGCCTACATGCTGGAAGACAGCGCGCCAGCCGTGGTGCTGGCCCAGGCGGCGACCCTTGGGTTGTTGGCTGATGCAACGATGCCGGTGATTGATCTCGGTAGCGGGCTCTGGCAGGACGAGTCCGTCTCGAATCCGCAGGTTGCCGAGCTGACTTCGGCGCACCTGGCCTATGTGATCTACACCTCCGGTTCGACCGGTTTGCCCAAGGGCGTGATGATCGAACACCGCAATACGGTCAACTTCCTGACCTGGGCGCATCGTTCGTTCGATGCGCAGACCTTGTCGAAGACGCTGTTCTCGACCTCGCTGAACTTCGACCTGGCGGTCTATGAATGCTTCGCACCATTGACGTCAGGCGGCAGCATCGAAGTCGTCACTAATGTGCTGGAACTGCAACACGGCGAGCACGCCATCACCTTGATCAACACCGTGCCGTCGGCGCTCAAGGCGTTGCTGGAAGCCGGTGGACTGGGTGAGGGCGTCGACACGGTGAACGTGGCCGGTGAAGCCCTCAAGCGCAGCCTGGTGGAGGCGCTGTTCGAACAGACCTCGGTCAAACGCCTGTGCAACCTCTACGGTCCTTCGGAAACCACGACTTACTCCAGTTGGGTGTCGATGGCTCGTGAAGACGGTTTTGCTGCGCACATCGGCAAACCGGTCGCCAACACCCAGTTCTATCTGCTGGATGAACATAAGCAGCCAGTGCCATTGGGTGTCCCAGGGGAAATCTACATCGGTGGTGCCGGTGTTGCTCGTGGTTATCTCAATCGCGATGACCTGACCGCCGAGCGTTTCCTCAAGGACCCGTTCAGCGCCACGCCCAACGCCCGGATGTACAAGACCGGCGACTTGGGCCGCTACCTGCCGGACGGCAACATCGAATACCTGGGCCGTAACGACGACCAAGTGAAAATTCGTGGTTTCCGTATCGAACTGGGCGAGATCGAAGCCAAGCTCGCCCAGCACGATGCGGTGAAGGAAGCGGTGGTGCTGGCCCGAGAAGACGTGCCCGGCGACAAACGCCTGGTCGCTTACTTCACCCAAGCAGAAGCAGTCGACATCGAGGCGCTGCGCACTCATTTGCAAGCACAACTGCCGGCCTACATGGTCCCGGTGGCCTACGTACACCTCGACGCACTGCCGCTGACCCCCAACGGCAAGCTCGACCGCAAGGCCTTGCCGGCCCCGGAACACGATGCACTGATCACTCGTGGCTACGAAGCCCCCCAAGGCGAAATCGAAACCACCCTGGCGCAGATCTGGCAGGACCTGCTCAAGGTCGAGCGTGTCGGCCGTCACGATCACTTCTTCGAACTCGGTGGCCATTCGTTGCTGGCGGTCAGCCTGGTCGGGCGGATGCGCCAGGTCGGTTTGAGCGCCGACGTGCGCGTACTGTTCGGCCAGCCGACTTTGATGGCGCTGGCGGCCGCGGTGGGTAACGGCAGCGAAATCCAGGTACCGGAAAACGGCATCCTGCTCGGTTGCACGCGGATCACGCCGCCGATGCTGCCCCTGGTGGAGCTGGACCAGCACGCCATCGACCGCATCGTGGACACGGTGCCGGGTGGCGCGCGCAACGTGCAGGACATCTACCCGTTGGCGCCGTTGCAAGAAGGCATTCTCTACCACCATATTGCCGCGCCGTCGGGCGATCCCTACGTGTTGCAAGCCACGTTCACCGTCGCCGATGCCGAGCGGCTGGACGCCTTTGCCCATGCACTGCAGGGTGTCATCGATCGTCATGACATCCTGCGCACCTCGGTGGTCTGGGAGGGCCTGGATGAGCCGGTGCAGGTGGTCTGGCGCAAGGCGCAACTGGCGGTGGAAGAGGTCGTACTGGCGGCTGGTGCCGGGGATATTGCCGGGCAGTTGCGCGAGCGATTCGACACGCTGCATTACCGCCTCGATATGCAACAGGCGCCGCTGATGCGCATTGCGTTCGCAGAAGACCAGCCCAACCGGCGCTGGGTGGCGATCCTGCTGTTCCACCACATGGCCCTCGATCACACGGCGCTGGAACTGGTGCGCCACGAGATGCAGGCCCACCTGCTGGGCCAGGCCGACCAATTGGGCGAGGCGGTGCCGTTCCGCAACTATGTGGCCCAGGCTCGTCGGGGCGTCAGTCGCGAAGAGCATGAAGCCTTCTTCCGCGACATGCTCGGCGACGTCGATGAGCCGACCCTGCCGTTCGGCGTGCAGGATGTGCGCGGCGACGGCAGCGATATCGAAGAGGCCGGCTTGCAGCTGTCCGGCGACTTGAGCCGCCGCCTGCGGGCCCAGGCCCGTGAGTTGGGCGTGAGCGCGGCGAGCCTGCACCATCTGGCCTGGGCCCAGGTGCTGGGCCGGGTGTCCGGCAAACAGGACGTGGTGTTCGGCACCGTGCTAATGGGCCGGATGCAGGGCGGTGACGGTGCGGAACGTGCGCTGGGCATGTTCATCAACACCTTGCCGCTGCGGGTGGACGTGGGCGCGCGGGATGTACGCAGCGGCGTGAAGGCGGCCCACGCCCGATTGACCGGCCTGCTCGGCCATGAGCACGCCTCCCTGGCGCTGGCCCAGCGCTGCAGCGGCGTAGTCGCGCCGATGCCGCTGTTCAGTGCCTTGCTCAACTACCGGCACAGCACCGCTGATGTCACCTCGAACGACGCGCTGGCCGCTTGGGACGGTATCGAGATCCTGAGCAACGAAGAACGCACCAACTACCCACTGACCCTGTCGGTGGACGACCTGGGTGAAGACTTCCTGCTGACCGCGCTGGCCGTGCCACAGGTTGGCGCACAGCGGGTCTGCGCCTATATGAACATTGCGCTGGAGCGCTTGGTGGAGGCCCTGGAGCAGGCCCCGCAGACGCGATTGGACAGCCTGTCGATCCTGCCATCGGCCGAACGTCGGCAATTGCTGGTGGATTTCAACGCAACCACCCGCAGCTTTCCACGGGACAGGACCGTCCATGGGTTGTTCGAAGCGCAGGTCCAGGCCAGCCCCGAGGCACCGGCGGCCGTGCACAACGGGCAGAGCCTGGCCTACGCCGAATTGAACGGCCGGGCCAATCGCCTGGCCCGTCACCTGATCGACCTTGGCGTCAAGCCGGGCGAGCGTGTGGCGATCCTGTTGGAGCGTTCGATTGATCTGTTGGTCAGCCAGCTGGCGGTGCTCAAGTGCGCCGCGGTCTATGTGCCGCTGGACATCCACGCGCCCCTGGAACGCCAGGAATTCATGGTGCAGGACAGCGGGGCGCGGATCCTGCTGACCCTGAGCGCTACGACCACACCGCAAGGTATGACGCGGGTGGACCTGGACACCGTGGTGCTGGACGGAACCTCCGATGACCTGAAGCTGATGCAGAGCGCCGAATCCGTCGCCTACATCATGTACACCTCCGGTTCCACCGGGATGCCGAAGGGCGTGCTGGTGCCGCATCGGGCGATCAACCGCTTGGTGATCAACAACGGCTATGCCGATTTCAACCAACAGGACCGGGTGGCGTTCGCCTCGAACCCGGCCTTCGATGCCAGTACCCTGGACGTGTGGGCGCCACTGCTCAACGGTGGTTGTGTGGTGGTGGTCGATCAGGACGTGTTGCTGTCCCGGGAACATTTTGCCGAGCTGTTGACCGAGCAGTCGGTCAGCGTGCTGTGGATGACCGCCGGGCTGTTCCATCAGTACGCCGACGGCCTGCTGCCGGTGTTCAAGCAACTTCGCTACCTGATCGTGGGGGGCGACGTGCTCGATCCGGCGGTGATCGGGCGTGTGCTCAAAGACGGCGCACCGCAGCATTTGCTCAACGGTTATGGCCCGACCGAAGCCACGACCTTCACCACCACTTACGAAATCCAGAGCGTGGGCGAGGGCGGTATCCCGATTGGCCATCC
>NZ_KN322980.1:30688-36461 GCF_000774145.1 Pseudomonas mediterranea CFBP 5447
TTCACCACCACTTACGAAATCCAGAGCGTGGGCGAGGGCGGTATCCCGATTGGCCATCCAATCGGCAACACTCGTGTCTACGTGCTGGATGCGAACCAGCAGCCGGTGCCGGTGGGTGTGGCGGGCGAGTTGTACATCGGCGGCGATGGTGTGGCGAAAGGGTATCTGAACCGCCCCGAGCTGACCGCCGAGAAATTCGTCGCCGACCCGTTCAGCGCCGACCCGGCGGCCTTGCTCTACCGCACCGGCGACCTGGCGCGCTGGCGTGCCGACGGCGCCGTGGATTACCTGGGGCGTAACGACGATCAGGTGAAGATCCGGGGCTTCCGCATCGAACTGGGCGAGATCGAAGCCCGGTTGGGCCAGTGCGCCGGCGTGAAAGACGCCGTGGTACTGGCGCGGCAGGACGACAATGGACCTAAACGCCTGGTGGGGTATGTCATTCCTGAAGAGGGTGTCACTCTCTCGGTGCAGACACTGCGCAGCCAACTGGCGAGCACGCTGGCCGAGTACATGGTGCCCAGTGCCTTTGTCGTATTGCCATCCTTCCCGCTGACCGCCAACGGCAAACTGGACCGCCGTGCACTGCCGGCTCCGGATGCCGAGGCGTATGCCAGCCGTGAATACGAAGCCCCGCAGGGCGAAGTGGAACAGACCCTGGCCCGGCTCTGGGCCGAGGTGCTCAAGGTCGAGCAGATCGGTCGTCACGATCACTTCTTCGAACTGGGCGGTCACTCGCTGCTGGCGGTGACCCTGATCGAGCGCATGCGCCAGGCCGGTCTGAGCGCCGACGTGCGGGTGCTGTTCAGCCAGCCGACCCTGGCGGCACTGGCCGCCGCCATCGGCAGCGGCAAGGAAATCAGCGTGCCGGAAAACCGCATCCCGGCCGGGTGCGAGTACATCACGCCCGAGCTGCTGCCGCTGGTCAACCTGACCCAGGACACGATCGATCGCCTGGTATCGACGGTGCCGGGCGGTGCGCGCAACGTGCAGGACATCTACCCGCTGGCGCCGCTACAGGAAGGTATCCTCTATCACCACCTGGCCGCCGAGCAGGGCGACCCCTACGTGCTGCAATCGCAGTTCGCCTTCGACAGCTTGCAGCGCTTCGAGGCGTTCGTCGAGGCGCTGCAGGTGGTGATCGACCGCCACGACATCCTGCGCACCAGCGTGGCCTGGGAAGGCCTGGACGAACCGCTGCAGATGGTCTGGCGCAAAGTGCTGCTGGAGCCGCAGCGCTTCGAAGCCGATGCCACGGCCGGCGATGTCGCCACGCAACTGGCGACCCGCTTCGATGCGCGCCATTATCGCCTGGACCTGCGCCGTGCACCGATGTTGCAACTGGTCTACAGCCGGGACGAAGCCCAAGACCGTTGGCTGGCGATCCTGCTGTTCCACCACATGGCGCTGGACCATACCGCGCTGGATGTGATGCAGCATGAAATGCAGCTGCACCTGTTGGGGCAAGGCGAGCGATTGGGCGAAGCGATGCCTTATCGCAACTACGTGGCCCAGGCCCGACTGGGCATGAGCGAGGCGGAACACGAGGCATTCTTCCGCGACATGCTGGGCGATATCGACGAGCCGACGCTGCCTTTCGGCTTGCAGGATGTGCAGGGGGACGGCCATGGCATCGATGAGGTCCGCGAGCCGGTGGATCTTGCGCTGTCCAGGCGTCTGCGGGCCCAGGCCCGGCAATTGGGCGTCAGTGCCGCCAGCCTGGTGCACCTGGCCTGGGCACAGGTGCTGGGCAAAGTGTCCGGTAGCCAGGAAGTGGTGTTCGGCACGGTATTGCTGGGCCGGATGCAGGGCGGCGAAGGGGCCGACCGGGCGCTGGGGATGTTCATCAACACCTTGCCGTTGCGCGTGGACGTGGGCGCCCAGGATGTTCGTACCGGCGTCAAGGCGACCCACGCCCGACTGACGGACCTGCTGGGCCATGAACATGCCTCCCTGGCGCTGGCCCAGCGTTGCAGTGGCGTGGCGGCACCGACGCCGCTGTTCAGCGCCTTGCTCAACCACCGTCATAGCGCCGCCGAGGTGACCGAGGATGGCCTCTCGGCCTGGAACGGGATCGAGGCGCTCAATGGCGACGAACGCACCAACTACCCACTGACCCTCAACGTCGACGACCTGGGGGAAGGTTTCTCCCTCACGGCCCTGGTCGACACCTCGATCGGTGCCGCACGCATCTGTGGCTACATGCAGATGGCACTGGACAGCCTGGTCACCGCCCTGGAGCAAGCGCCGCACACTGCGCTGCACGCGTTGACCGTCCTGCCGCCAGCCGAGCGCCGGCAGTTGCTGGAAACCTGGAACACCCGGGATGCCGAATATGCCGCAGACGCCCTGATCCATCGCCAGTTCGAAGCCTGGGCAATGGCCCAGCCTGACGCCGTGGCGGTGATCCATGAAGAGCAGACGCTGACTTACGGCCAGCTCAACGCCCGCGCCAACCAGTTGGCCCACAGCCTGTTGGCCGAGGGGATTCGCCCGGACGACCGGGTGGCGATCTGTGTCGAGCGCGGCCTGGACATGATCGTCGGCCTGTTGGGCATCCTCAAGGCGGGGGCGGGCTACGTGCCGCTGGACCCGGCCTATCCGGCGGAACGCATCGCCTACATGTTGCACGACAGCAGCCCGGCAGCGCTGGTGACCCAGCGGGAATGGCGTGAAACCCTGCCACCATTGAACGTGCCGACCGTGCTGCTCGATCCGCTCGAAGCCGGGGAAATGGAGCAGCAGCCACGGCATAATCCGGACGTGCCGGGCCTTGAGGCCAGTCACCTGGCCTATGTGATCTACACCTCCGGCTCCACCGGCTTGCCCAAGGGCGTGATGGTCGAGCACCGTAACGTCGCGCGGTTGTTCTCGGCCACCCAGCCATGGTTCGACTTCGGCCCGCAAGACGTCTGGGCGCTGTTCCATTCCTTTGCCTTCGATTTCTCGGTCTGGGAAATCTGGGGCGCGCTGACCCACGGTGGCCGCCTGCTGGTGGTGCCGCAACTGGTCAGCCGCTCCCCGCAATACTGCTATGCGCTGCTGTGCGAGGCCGGGGTGACCATCCTCAACCAGACGCCGAGCGCGTTCCGCCAGTTGATCGCGGCTCAGGGTGAGAGCGACCTGGAGCACAGCCTGCGCCAGGTGATCTTCGGCGGCGAGGCGCTGGAAACCGGGATCCTCAAGCCGTGGTATGCCCGTGAAATCAATGCCCGTACGCAACTGGTGAACATGTACGGCATCACCGAAACCACCGTGCACGTGACCTACCGTGCACTGTGTGCTGCCGACGCCCAACTGACCGGTGTCAGCCCCATCGGCAAACGTATTCCTGACTTGCAGCTGTATGTGCTCGACGCACAACGCGAACCCGTACCGGTCGGTGTGGTCGGCGAAATGTACGTCGGTGGCGCGGGTGTGAGCCGTGGTTACCTGAATCGCGATGAGCTGACCGCCGAGCGTTTCCTCGACAACCCGTTCAGCGATGAGCCGAACGCCCGCATGTACAAGACCGGCGACCTCGGTCGCTGGCTGGCGGACGGCAGCATCGAATACCTCGGGCGTAACGATGACCAGGTGAAGATCCGCGGTTTCCGTATCGAACTGGGTGAGATCGAGGCCAAGCTGGCCGCCTGCAACGGCGTGCGTGAAGCCGTGGTCCTGGCGCGCCAGGATTCCCCGGGTGACCAGCGCCTGGTGGCCTATGTGATTGCCGACGAGGGCGAGCCACCGTCGGCGGCCGAACTGCGCGCCGAACTGTTGGGTTCCCTGGCGGAATACATGGTGCCCAGCGCGTTCGTGATGTTGACGGTATTCCCGCTGACCACCAACGGCAAACTGGATCGCAAGGCGTTGCCGGTGCCCGACCAGTCCTCGGTGGTGACCCGTGAATACGAGGCGCCCCAAGGCGAGGTCGAAACGGCGATTGCGCGGATCTGGCAAGAGCTGTTGCAGGTGGAGCAAGTCGGCCGTCATGACCATTTCTTTGAAATGGGCGGCCATTCGCTGCTGGCAGTGAAGCTGGTCGAGCGCATGCGCCAGATCGACCTGGCGGCCGACGTCCGCGTGCTGTTCGGCCAGCCGACGCTGGCGGCATTGGCGGCGGCCGTAGGCGGCGTGCGCGAAATCGTGGTGCCGGCCAACCTCATCCCCGTCGACTGCTCGCGGATCACTCCGGACATGTTGCCCCTGGTCGATCTGGACCAGGACAGTATCGATCGCGTCGTCGCCTCGGTGCCGGGCGGTGTACGCAACGTTCAGGATATCTATGCCCTTGCCCCATTGCAGGAAGGCATCCTGTATCACCACCTCGCCGCGGCCCAGGGCGACCCCTATCTGCAATATGTACAGTTCACCTACGACAGTCGTTCCCGCTTGGACGACTTCGCCAAGGCGTTGCAAGGCGTGGTGTCCCGCCACGATATCCTGCGCACCGGCGTGGTCTGGGAAGGGCTGGACGAACCGGTGCAAGTGGTCTGGCGCGAGGCTCGACTGGGGCTCGACGAGATCGTGCTGGACCCGGCGGCGGGGGATATCGCGCAACAACTGCGCGAGCACCTGGACCCACGGCATTATCGCCTGGACATCCGCCAGGCACCGATGATGCGGATCGGCTATGCCGAGGACGTGGCGAACAATCGCTGGGTCGGCATGCTGCTGTTCCATCACATGGTCGATGACGCGACGTCCCTGGCCATGCTCACGGCGGAAATCGAAGCCCATGTGATGGGGCGCGAGCATCTGCTGGCAGCCTCGGTGCCGTACCGTAACTACGTGGCCCAGGCGCGACTGGGCATCAGCCGCGAGGAACACGAAGGATTCTTCCGCGAGATGCTGGGCGATGTGACCGAGCCGACGTTGCCGTTCGGCCTGCAGGATGTGCAGGGCGACGGACGTGGGATCGAAGAGGTCCGCCAGCCGGTGGATGGAGCGCTCAGCCGGCGCCTGCGGACCCAGGCCCGTCAACTCGGGGTGAGTGCGGCGAGCCTGTATCACCTGGCCTGGGCACAGGTGCTGGGCCGCGTCTCGGGCAAGGACGACGTCGTGTTCGGTACCGTGTTGCTGGGCCGGATGCAGGGCGGCGAGGGTGCCGACCGGGCACTGGGGATGTTCATCAACACCTTGCCGTTGCGTGTGGAGCTGGGTGCGCAGGGCGTGCGCGCCGGGGTCAAGGCGACCCATGCACGCTTGACCGCTTTGCTCGGCCATGAGCATGCCTCGTTGGTCCTGGCCCAGCGTTGCAGCGGCGTGACCGCGCCGGCACCGTTGTTCAGCGCGCTGCTGAACTATCGCCACCTCGGTGCGCAGACGGCCTCCAGCGAAGCCATCGCGGCCTGGGAAGGTATCCAGGTTCTGGGCGGCGAAGAGCGGACCAACTATCCGCTGTCGTTGTCGGTGGATGACCTGGGTGAAGACTTCAACCTGACGGTCATGGCCCAGGAGCCGATAGGCGCCGGACGTATCTGCAACTATGTGCTAACGGTCCTGGAGCATCTGGTGCAGGCGCTGGAACAATCGCCCCTGGCGCCGTTGCACGGGTTGCAGATCCTGCCGCCGGCCGAGCGCCGGCAGTTGCTGGAAACCTGGAATGCTACAGATGTGGCCTACGCCGACACTGCGCTGATCCATGGGCAGTTCGAGGCTTGTGCGGCGGCACAACCCGATGCCGTGGCCGTGGTGTTCGAGAGCCGGACGCTGACCTACGGCGAACTCAATAGCCGGGCCAACCAGCTCGCCCATCATTTGCTGGCCCTGGGCATCCGCCCGGATGACC
>NZ_KN322981.1 GCF_000774145.1 Pseudomonas mediterranea CFBP 5447
TATATCGGCCAATGCCTGGGCGTGCCCCAGCTCAATGAACTGCTCAAGGTCATCACCGACCACTACATCGAGAAGGGCCTGGTCACCAGCCGTGCCTACTTGCCGCAGCAGGACCTGTCCAGCGGTCACCTGCAGGTACTGGTGGTCGAGGGCCGGCTCGAAGGCTTGAAAGGCGCCGAGAACAGCCAACTGTCGGAGCGTGAATTGGCGATGGCGTTTCCCGGCAAGACCGGTGAGCTGGTCAACCTGCGGGAAATCGAGCAGATGGTGGACCAGCTCAATCGCCTGCCGTCGAATCAGGCGCAGATGGAGCTGACCCCCGGCCAGAACGTCGGCGGCAGTGAAGTGCTGGTCAAGAATACTCCGCAGAAGCCCTGGCGCGCCGGGCTGTCCCGCAGCAACGACGGCCAGCGCAGCACTGGCGAGCAGCAGTGGGGCACCCGCTTCGAGTGGGACAGTCCATTGGGCCTGGCTGACCAGTTGATGCTGCGCGGCGGTCATGACGCGATGAGCGATCACCAGCACACCTCGCGCAACGCCATGCTCTATTACAACCTGCCGTTTGGCTGGTGGAACCTCAGCTACACCTACAGCCAGAGCGAGTACCGCTCACAGATCGCGGCCAACGGTTTCAACTTCAAGCAGAGCGGCGACAGCCAGAACCATCAGTTGCGGGTCGAGCGCGTCATCCATCGCGATGCCATGAGCAAGACCTCCCTCAACACCGGTCTGGCCTACCTGCGCAGCAACAACTTCATCGAAGACAGCAAACTCAGCGACAGCAGCAATCGCATCAGCGAGGCGCAATTTGGCATCAACCACGGCCGTCGGGTCGGCGGTGCCTTCGTCAACCTGGACCTGGGCATGCAACAAGGCATCGGCGCCTTCGATGCCCAGGGTGACCATGACCCGGGCCGCGGGCTGCCGAATGCGCGCTACCGCAAATACACCGCCACCGTCAGCTATCTGCAACCCTTCCAGCTATGGGGCGAGTCGTTCAGCTTCAGCAGCCTGATGACCGGCCAGCGCAGCGAGGATGCGCTGTTCGCGCCGCAGCGCATCAGCCTGGGCGGGGAGTCCTCGATTCGGGGTTACAAGGATCAATCCTTGGCCGGCGACAGCGGTGGCTACTGGCGCAACGACCTGCGCTGGAGCCGCCCGGTGACCCTGCAATGGCTGCGTCCGGTATTCGCCGAGTACGGCACCAGCCTCGGCTATGACCAGGGCGTGATACGCGGTAATCACTACAACAAGGAACCGAGCGGGCGCATGTCGAGCAATTCGGTGGAGCTGTTCGCCCGCGGCGAGCACCTGAGTGCCAGCGTCACCTTTGCCCACTCCCTGGAACGCCCGGCTGCCCTGACCGAGCGCGAAGCGCCGATCTATTTCCGCGTGGACGCCTTTTTCTGATTCCGGCTTCTTTAAATTCTGCTGTAACCGAGACTTGAACATGGACGATCGTCAATACGCCCTGCTGGCCCGCCAACCTTCCGCTGCCCTGAAAACCCGCGACTCGTTCTGGGGCATGCCCAAGCGCGGCCTGGCGTTTTTGCTGGCCAACGTCATGTTCTGGCAGCCAATGTGGGCCCAGGCGGGCGGCATCGTCGTCAGTGCGCCGGGCACCAGCCTCGGCCAGGCGGGCAACGGCGTGCCCATCGTCAACATCGCCAAGCCCAACGGCAGCGGTCTGTCCCACAACCAGTTCAAGGACTACAACGTCGGCAGCAACGGCGTGATCCTCAACAACGCCACCAACCCCGCCCAATCCACGCAGCTGGGCGGGATCATCCTCGGCAACCCGAACCTCAAGGGTACGGCGGCCCGGATCATTCTCAATGAAGTCAACGGCGGCAGCCCCAGCCAGTTGCGCGGCTACACCGAAGTGGCGGGGCAGTCGGCCCACGTCATCGTCGCCAACCCCTACGGCATTACCTGCAACGGCTGCGGCTTCATCAACACCCCGAAGGCGACCCTGACCACCGGTAAACCGATCATCGAGAATGGCCGGTTGGACCGCTATCAGGTTGACCAGGGCAGCGTCACCGTCGAAGGCGCGGGTCTGAACGCCAACAACGTCGACCGCTTCGAAATCATCACCCGCAGCGCCAAGATCAACGCCGAGATCCAGGCCAAGAACCTGACCATCGTCGCCGGCCGCAACGACGTCGACGCATCCACCCTCAATGCCACCGCCCGCGCCGATGACGGCAGCGCCAAACCGCAACTGGCCATCGACTCTTCAGCCGACCCGCCGTACATGCGGCCCCGCTAGTTACTGGTGGGCACCGAGGCCGGCGTTGGGGTGAAGCTGGACGGCAAGATGATCGCCAGCGGTGGTGATATCCAGCTCGACGCCAATGGGCATCTGAGCCTGGCGCAGACCGCTGCAGCCGGCGCCGTCAATGTCAACGCCGCCAGCCTCGACGCCCAGGGACCGGTCTACGCCGGCACCGCATTGACCGTGAAAACCCAGGGCGACCTGACGAGTCAGAACAACCTGGTGGCCCGCAACAGCATTCGCCTGGACAGCGGCGGCACCCTCCGCAACAACGGGATCGTCGAAGCCGGGGTCAACGCGGACGACACGCGCAATACCAGCGGCGACGTCACCCTCATCGCCAAACAACTGAACAACAGCGGCAAAACGGTCGCTGCCAGTCGCAACCTGACGGTCACCACGACCGATACGTTGAACAACCAGGGCGGTACGCTCAGCGGGCAGAACAAGACCACCGTCACCGCCAAGGTCGTGGATAACCGCGCCAAAGGACGCATCCTGGGCAACACCGAGGTGAACGTTAAGGCCGATCAAGTGCTTAACGGCAGCGGCGGCCTGATCAACAGCCAAGGCGCCCTGCAAGTGACGGCGGGCCATCTGGATAACAACGGCGGTGAACTGTCGAGCCTGAATGCCGCGACGCTGGTACTCGGCAGCCTGGACAACCTCACCGGCCTGGTGATGACCGGCAAGCAGCTGGATATCAGCGCGACCGGCGCCGTCAATAACCAGGGCGGCGAACTGTCGACCCAAGGCCTGATGACCCTCAAGGCGGGGAGCCTGAACAACCGCGACAAGGGCACTATCGCCGCCAACGGCAACCTGGTGGTGACCGCCACAAAAGGGGCGGTCAACAACGGCAACAATGGCCTGATTGCCAGCCGCAACGCCGAGCTGAAGGTGACCGCCGCCAGCCTCGACAACGCCAAGGGCACCCTGCAGGGCAAAGGATTGGTGACGGTCGACATTACGGGCGACATCGATAACCAGGCCGGCTCGATCATCGCCCAGGACGCGAACCTGAATGTCTTTGCGACCAATCTGGACAACCGCGGCGGTGTACTGTCCAGCGTCAAAGCCGCCTTGGAGGCGCGTGCCACTGGCGTGTTGAAAAACGGCCATGACCTGAATGGCCAGGGCGGCACGATCCAGGCGAAAGGCCTGACCCTCGACGCCCTCGCCGGGCTGTTCAACGACGGCGGACGTATCGCAGCGCAGGCTGGGGACGCCGTACTCAATACCGGCAGCGCCCGTTTCGACAACAGCAACGGCGGTCTCTATGCCAGCGGCAAAGTGAAAGTCGACGCACTGAACCTGAACAATAGCAGCGGCCAGATCAGTGCCGGGCAGATCGACCTCAACCTCAACGGCGCCTTGGACAACACCAAGGGCATCATTGAAGGCGACAGCAGCCTGGACGTCCTCGCGGCCAGCCTCGTCAATCACAACGGCCAACTGCGCACTTTCGGCCGCAACAGCACCACCGTGTTCTCCATCGGCGGTCTGTTCGATAACAGCAACGGCACCCTGGAAACCGTCAGCAACGATGTCGGCTTCACCCTCGGCAGCCTGAACAACCAGAGCGGCAAGCTGCGCCACATCGGCGCTGGCGCATTCGGCCTGAACCTCACGCAATTGGGCGCAGTCGGCGGCAGCCTGGTGACCTACGGCACCCTGGTGCTTGACGCCGACAGCTGGACCAACAGCACCTCGATCCAGGCCGAACACCTCACCGTCAACGTCAACCACCTGACCCAGACCGCCACCGGCCAGTTACTCAGCGCCAACAGTTTCACCGGCACCGGGATCGACTGGCGCAACGACGGCTTGATCGGTAGCGACGGCCTGATCGATGTCCAGCTCACCGGCCAATACGCGGGCAACGGCCGCTTGAGCAGCGTGGGCACCTTGGGCCTCAAGGCCGCACTGATCGATCTTGAGAAAAACGCCAGTGTCGCCGGCGGCGGGGAAACCACCGTGCATGCCGATGGCTTGTTCAATAACCGTGGCCGCGTGACCTCGGCGGCGGGCATGAATGTCACGGCGCAGGGCATCAATAACCAGGGCACCCTGGGCGGTGCCGGGTTGCTGAGCGTTGGCACCGGTGCATTGCGCAACGAAAACGGCCTGATCTTCAGCGGTGCCGACATGGCCCTGAAGGTCGACAGCCTGACCAACCTCAACGCCGACATCTACAGCCTGGGCAACCTGAGCATTGACCGCGACGGCCTGGGCACATTGGCTTCCAGCATCGTCAACAGCTCCGGTTCGCTGCAAAGCGACGGCAACATGAGCCTGGCCGCCAGCACCATTGAAAACGTGCGGACCGTGTTGAACACCAACGACGCTGGCATCTACACCGCGTCGATCAGGGAAGTCGCCTGCATCGAAGGTGTCAACGCTGGGGATTGCAGCGGCGGCAAGGAAAACCACGTCTGGCAGATCATCCAGCGTGACAAGTTCGAAGTCACCGCCGCCAGCGCGGCCTCCAGCATCACTTCCGGCGGCAATCTGAATATCCGGGCCGGTGACCTGACCAACAGCAGCAGCACCATCGGCGCGGGCGGCGCCCTCACCGCCAACCTCGTCAGCCTGAACAACATCGGCATCGAAACCCACGACACCGAAACCTCGCGCACCTTCATGTCCGAGCGCACGCGCAGCCCGGGTGGTTGGCGTGCCCTCGCCGGTACGTTCACCAACAAATATTGGTTCCAGAGCCCTGGCTACAACCCTGCCAACCTCGGCGGCCTGGAAGCTGACATGAGCCGCTTCATCGGCACGACCGAACGCGAGCTGCCGGAGCTAGGCAGCAGCCGGTCCCTGTCCCACGATACCCAGACCTACGCCGCTATCATCCAGTCAGGCGGTGCAATCGATATCCGCACCCAGAGCAACGCCAACAACAGCGTCATCCGTGGTGGATACAACTACGTCGGCGCCGGTCCGCGCACCGACACCGGTGCCGACGGAAAAGTCTCTACCCGCATCACCGTCAACCAACAGCTCTCACCCGACCTCGCCCAACAGCAGGTCAACCCGGTCACTTTGCCCGGCTTCGACCTGCCCACCGGCCAGAACGGCCTGTTCCGCCTGAACGAAGGCACCGGCACTCCGACCCAAGGCAGCGGCCTGAACCAAGTGCGCGGCCTGCCGGACCGCTCGTTCCAGGCCAACCCGCAAAAATACCTGATCGAAACCAACCCGGCGCTGACCGACATGCGCCGGTTCATGAGCTCGGATTACCTGCTGTCCAACCTGGGCTACGACCCGGACGACGCCGCCAAACGCCTGGGCGACGGCTTCTACGAACAACGCCTGATCCAGCAAGCCGTCATCGCCCGAACCGGCCAGCGTTTCCTCGACGGCCAGACCTCCGATGAAGGCATGTTCAAGTACCTGATGAACAACGCCATCGCCAGCAAGGACGCCCTCAACCTGTCCTTGGGCGTAAGCCTGACCGGCGAACAAGTGGCGGCGCTGACCCACGACATCGTCTGGATGGAAACCCAGACAGTGAACGGCCAGCAGGTGCTGGTGCCGGTGCTTTACCTGGCGAACGCCAACCATCGGCTGGCGCCGAATGGGGCGTTGATCCAGGGCAGCGACGTCACGTTGATTGCCGGTAAGAACCTGAACAACGCCGGGACGTTGCGGGCGTCGAATAACTTGGTTGCCACGGCGAATGACAGCCTGGTCAACAGTGGGTTGTTGGAGGCGGGGAATCGGCTGGATGCGTTGGCGAGTAATGATCTGACTAACCGGGCTGGCGGAGTTATTGCCGGACGGGATGTGAATGTTGTTGCCCTGACGGGCGACGTGATCAACGAGCGCACCGTCACCACTCACCAAAGCAGCAGCGGCTATCGCACCGAGCGCACCGACTTCATCGATAGCGCCGCCCGTATCGAGGCCGCCAACAACCTCACTATCGGCGCCGGGCGCGATATCAACATCGTTGGCGGTGTGCTGAAAAGTGGCAACGACACCATTCTCGACGCTAAACGCGACGTCAATCTCGTCGCCGCCGAACGCATCACCAGCGGCACCCGCGGCCGTCATCGCGACGAAGACATCAAGCAATACGGCTCCAGCCTTGAGGCCGGTCGCGACCTGACCGCCAACGCCGGACGCGACCTCAACGTTGTCGCCAGCCAGATCGATGCCAGACGCGACATCGCCATGGCCGCCGCAGGGAACTTGACCCTGGCTTCGGCGGCGGATGAACAGCACTCCTACAGCAAGAGTAAGAAGGTCACCCGTCAGGAAGATCACGTCGATCAGGTGTCTTCGACCGTGACTGCTGGGGGCCGCGTTGCACTGAGTGCCGGACAGGATCTGACGCTGGTGTCCAGCAAGGTGAAGGCTGAGAAGGAAGCCTACCTGGTGGCGGGGCGCAAGCTTGAGCTGTTGGCTGCGCAGAACTACCACTATTCGCTGTATGACATGAAGAAGAAGGGCGGCTTCGGCAGCTTGAAGATGCGTCGTGACGAAGTGACGCAAGTTACCCATGTTGGTAGCCAGATCCAGACAGGCGGCGACCTGATACTCAAGAGCGCCGCTGACCAACGTTATCAAGTCGCCAAGTTACAAAGTGGCAAGGATCTGACCATTGATAGTGGTGGTGCCATCAATTTTGAAGGTGTCAAGGATCTACACGACGAGAGCCATACCAAGACCGATAACAATGCGTTCTGGAACTCTGCGAAGGGAAAGGGCAATACCGACGAAACCTTACGTCAAACTCAGATGGCGGCGGCAGGTGAGATCACCATCAAGGCGGTTGAGGGCCTAAAGATCGATATCAAGCATGTCGATCAGCAAACGGTCAGCCAGACCATTGATGCGATGGTAAAAGCCGATCCACAACTGGCCTGGATCAAGGAAGCTGAGAAGCGCGGCGATGTTGACTGGCGACAAGTGAAGGAAATCCATGAGTCCTTCAAATACAACACCTCGGGACTGGGCCCCGCTTCGCAGTTGATCATCGCCATTGCCCTGGCGGCTGTGATGGGGCCGATGATGGGTGCTTTGAACTCCATTGCTCAGGCGGGAGCCATCAGTGTAGCGACCAAGGCGACGGTGAGTACCATTGATAACCGAGGCAACTTTGGTGCGGTGCTCAAGGATGTCACCTCCAAGGACAGCATAAAAGGCTACGCCGTATCGATGGCTACGGCAGGTGTTGCACAGGGGCTCAACTACAAGCCCAGCACCGTCAGCTTCAACACTGAGGGCTTTAAGACCGTCGCCATGAAAGTAACGGCGGACGCTGCGATTAAAACAGCCGTCTATGGCGGTAGTTTTAAAGACAACTTCGCGACTTCGGTGGCTGGAACAGCGGCAAGCATTGGTGGGGCATACGGCGCCGGGAAAATCGGTGACCAGCCACTCACCGAAGGTGGCTTGGAGAAGATCCTTCTGCACTCGGCCTTGGGCGGCCTGATGGCCGAGGTGATGGGAGGTGACTTCCGCACGGGAGCTATAGCGGGTGGTGCCAACGAGGTTCTGATCGGCTTGCTCGGAGATAAGTTACTGCCCTCTAACCTCAAGCCCGGAACGCCTGAGTATATACAGGCACAAGAAAACTTGGTCGCGCTTTCGAAGATCGCCGGTGTACTGGGGGCTGCGGCCACCAATGGGGATCTCGATGTTGCGGCGCAGGTCGCTGAAAACGGCACGCGGTACAACTTCTTAAACCATCGAGATGTTCTGGAGCTTGCTGAGAAAGCCAAAAACTGCGAACTCGAAGGTACCTGCGATGCTTTACAGGCTGAGGCGAATGCTCGGGACGCAGCAAATCGCCAGCGGCTAATGGATTGTCAGAGGCTCGGCAACTGTCCCGAAATTCGAGCGGAAATAGATGCTGGCTCCAAAGCCATAGACAATCTGGTTGCTACGTTACCGGAGGGGAAATCTGCAGATATTCTGGGGAAATTTACTGGAATAGGAGGCGGGAATACCCGCGATTGGACGACAGTCGGTCAGCTTCATATTGAGCAGGTTGCTCATATGTTTGTTGACGGAGACTCTCAGTGGGCGCCATCGTTTGGGCAGTGGCTGGATCAGTCGGGGTTCAGTCCGTTCTCTATCAATGCGCCTGGGTTGTCGGCCACGGTAGTCCCGGGGGGGATCAAGACCAGTACATCTGTATCTGCGGATAATGGGTATTTTGATGTTTTGCCGGGTAATAATGGTTCAAAATCCCCAGGTTATACGGTAGTACGCAGCGATAACGACTTTTCGTCATCGATTGGGGGAAATGGAAAACCAAAGGCATACATCAATGAAGATGGTGTTCTGGTTCCTCCTAACCCAGAGGGGACTGGTAGCATTCAAACACATGTGCGAGGAGGTGGTTCTGAAAACTCTCCCTACATCTCCGTAACCGACCCGAGTGCCGCCTCGAATCCTAAGGACTACGGCGCGCATAAAATCGAAATTGACGTGACACGATTGCAGCAGGATATTGATTCCGGTGTATTGCCAAATACCAAATTCTTGAGCAACCGTGAAATCGCGGCCGAGATGCAATCAAGGGTAGATGCGGCGCGGGAAAGGTACACGAACAACCCGTCCACGAAAAATGAGACTTCATTGACGAGGGCAGAGGCAGACTTGCGGAACATCACTCGTGACGGAGAGTGCTTGATCAAGGGCTGTGTCCCGGCAAAATATATAAAATTTATTGATTGATAGGTGCTCGTCATGGATCGGAAAACAAACGAACTGCTTAATAGCATCCCAGAACATGCTGACTATGCTGCCGATGCGGGAGATTTGGATCCGGAGGATATTCCGCAGGAAAGAATGGATGCTGTAATGGATTTGCTTCATCACGCGGACAATGATGTGGTGCGTTTTTTAGCTGCGAAGTTATTGACCAGTTGGGGGGTCCATGATGGCCTTATGGCCTTGGAAAAAAACATGGAAAGACCCGAAGCTGTCGAGGGCATCTATACTCATAGACTACACGGATACGATGATACTTATCGTCAGATACTTATGGCGGTGATCATGTATTTTGCCAATATGGCTGACAGAGGGGAGAAAGAAGTGGCGAGAGCCCAAGTCTATTCGCTCTTGTCGAAAATCATAGCGTTGGCGGGCAGTAAGCCTTTTGATATAGCTGATTTCCTTGCTTTTGTGAAGCGTGAAAAATATGTGGAGTATATACGTCTTCTTGAACAGCATCTTGTTTCGATAATTGACCATCCCGAAGTGCATCGTTGGAAAATTTATGATGCTATCGAACTGTTGATGAATTTTGAACCTGAGTTTGTCGTGTCACTGTTGAAAGAAAAAAACAAGACGATTGATGATTTCAGGCCTGCAGTTACGCCAGTGAACGGAAGGCAGAGTTAGGTCGGGCCTTGAAGGGAAGATGCAAAAGAATTAGAAGTTCTGTCGCTCGTTCTAAAGAAAGCGGGAATAGACCACGTTGTCAATTCGGTCTGCTGTTAATGATGATTACGTGTTTTGTAATTCACGATTTACTGCGGGAATCGAGTCCGTGATCGGACGACAAGCTCATCGAGGATGCTCAAGGAGGCCGGGAAGCATTAATTTCCATAACTGGAAACGTGCTCTGCTTCCGTTTCGCCTTTTAATCTGAAATAGGTCTGATATGAATGCACGGCAGGTAGAGCTTTGTAAGAATCTAAGGAGGATGAGCTCTGATCAAGCTGCTGATTGGTTGATTGGCACATATCCTATAGCATCTAATGACTGGGGAGAAGCAATCTTGCTCTTGTCGCATAGGTCTTGGAGAAAGGCGGAACAGCGGAGGCTGGCGAGTTATTATTTTAAGAAGTTACCTTTTTCTGGCTGTCGAGGGTATGAGGCTTTTGCATCTATTATGTCAGTGGGTTTAATGATTTTCTGTATTAAAGGCGCTCTGGCGGAGGTGTCTAGGCGAGATTTATTGCTCTATTATTTGGTTCCAGTATTGAATCGTGCAGCGAAGAATGAATTGGATCGACAAAGAATAAATGACCTTATTGTGGAGGTGTCATGAGTGTATTTGATGTTCTGGAAAAATGGACAAAACAGAACAGATTTGCAATAGGCGACCCGCTGTGTCGCTAGGCTGTAAGTGAGTTTGTGCTTGTTTGCTATTTGTTTTCGCTTTTGTATTTTTTAGATATAGGAATTGATTGATGTTTCCACGATATTTCCGCTGGGTCTCGATGTTGGGTGTTCTTGCTGCCATAGTTTTATTCGCTTTTACAAGCCTACAAGTGTTTACCGGCAGCGCTCCGACAACAGATTTGATTCGTCCCGTCATCGGAGCTGTCGCGTTTGCGTGGGCTTTCACTCAATCGACCAAGGCCTGACCTGGAGTGAAAAATCAGGGAGAAAAAGAGCGGATTTCCTTTTTCCACCTTGGCCTATTTAAAACGGACACCAAGGATCCCCACCGTTAGCGCTTTCCAATATCTTCGGAAAATTACGTCCAAAGCCCCAGCCGGACGCAACGGCGGTTAGGGTGGTTTTGCAGGCGGGATTTTTTTCCGAGACGATCACGTTCATATAGAACTGGTCGCCGTAGATCGTTGGCGCCCAGAGCACCATGTCGCTTCTTTCGGCGTTGGTGTCAACTTTCAACTGGATGGTGCTGACGAGTGTTCCGCCCGTCGTGAGATTGGTTACTTGAGGGTGGTAGCAATGACTCAAATAACCTTGTACCCGTTCTACGACCACCGTCCGATCCTGCGTCAAGCAATACTCGGGGCTGGCTACGCCAGAGCGCAACAGGTCATCCTTGGTGTGCGGATGGAGCGAGCAGCCGCTCAGCAACAGAAAAGTGAGTGCTACGTATTTCCTATACATCAATGAGCGTCCTGATTGTTGGGTAGGCGGTGACACGGCGACAGGCTTTGTCTTCGTTATTTATCAGCGTTAATGGTTACGCTTACCTCTTTTCGCTCACCGGCAGAGGAGAGCTCATAGACCTTCATGACGTAGTCGTCTGCGATAACCGTTTCAATCAGATAGTTCTTTTGAGGTTCTGGTGTGAATACCTGAGCAGCCGGCTGTGGGGTGATGGAGTAGCCGAACAAGGAGTGCATGGGAATGCCGTTAAGGGTGGCTATTTGTCTCTTAACCGACGCACTCACTTTCAGGGGTTTTTCGGCCGTTACCAACGTATCAATGCTGTCCGTACCGCCTGCCATTTTCTTCAGATAGCCCGGTACGCGTTTGAAGTAGTTGGCGTCGTAGACGCGCTCGCCAGCGGAGGACATGGTGTACTCATTCGCGTCGGCAGCGCCGAGGAAATAGCTGACCGGATGATCACCTGCGCCGCCAAGGGTGCGAAAGGTAAGGCTTGCTTGGTGCTGATTTGATGCTAGCGGGATTACCGGCTTGGAGGAGGGCTGGACGCTCACTTGGCGACTTCCACAACCGGTGATTGCAAAGGCGAGCGTTACTGCTAAAGGAAGAGCGAGATAGGTTTTCATTCGATCCCTGAAATGAAATGGATTTTTGGCGGGTATAAGACGTCTAGTCTACCCGGACGTCCAGTGATTGGGGTAATGGAAGCCAATCGACGGCTCTGGTGTTATTTGCCCTGGACAACATATCCCGTGGACTTGGCGCCAGCGGATCAACCAGTGCTGAAGTCGTGGCACCGACCGTTTCGTCATCGAGCAGAAAGCGGGGTTGGCGATTCGTATGAAATGGTCGACTCAGAGAGAACGAAACACTTTGTATAAAGACCTTTCCCATTGACTTGCAGGACATTTCCTAGAAAATCCCAACCCCTTGCGCCTGCCGTTTCCGGTGCCTAGTCTTCGTCCACCGCTGCCAATTCAGCGGTCGGGTTTAGTCGCTCGGTATTCCGTTAGGCGCAAGGTCTTCTTGAAGTCAGGCTACAGTGTTGTCGCTGATTTTATGGTGGCTGTGCGCAGGGCACCCTCGGGTGCGCCGGTTTCCTAACGTCCCGGTCGACTAACCTGCGTACAGCCGCCACCCCACCTCGTTTAGTCGCGAGCAGTGGCGGCTCCAACTGACGTTAGGAGTACCCATGGACAAACTCATCCCAGACCCACCCGTCCCACCGCTGCACCTGGACATCGCCGCCGATGCCAACGCCGAACGCGTCATCGATTCCTACCTGAACCCCAAACCCGCCCAGCCCGACGAGAAACCATCCCCCGATCAGCTCTTCACCGTCGTGGATGGCGTCGATGCCGAGAGCCTGCTGGCCAACCTCAGCGAAACCCTGGCCTCCGCCAATGTCATGGCCGGTGATCTGGCGTTCGAGCTGGAAGGTTCTCGACGGCATTTCGCCTTGGGGCTGCAGCAGTTGATCGAACTGGGGCAGCTCTTGGCAAACCGGGCACTGGACACCGTCGATCCTCGATAGAAACTTAAAGTTTGGGTTTGGTCGATGATCAAACCCGTTTTTTGCGGCAGCATACGCAACCTGCTCACTTCGGACGCATAGACCGTGCAGACCTCCAACCGCAGTGCCCTGATCGCCCAACTCGCCACCGCACCCGATGACACTGCCGCGCGTGCCGCGCTTTATCGCGACCTGCTTGATACGGCGGAGGTTTCGCTGGAGGGTTTGCGCGTTGCCGCCGGCCTCTGCGATCCGGCTGCCATGGCCGTGATTGCCCAGTTGAACACCACACCCCACAGGAATCGCCCCGGCCCCTTGTTGTCGCAGCTTCGCGGCCTGCCGGTGGATCATGTGGCGCTGGACGATGCCGAGCCGCATTGGCTTGATGCCCTGGCCGGGCTGCCCTTGCGCACGCTGATACTCAACGGCCCGAGGTTCAGTTGCGGTCCGGATATATGGCGGCGTTTGTCGGGTGTTGCCCTGCAGCATCTGGAGATCAGCAGCTTTTCCCGCGACGATGACGCGACCAGTCTGCCGTCACTCGAACGCCTGCGCTGCCTCAAGTTGGACACCTATGGCGAAGACTTCGACGACAGTTTCCTCAGGCAACTGGGCGGCAGCAGGCTGCAAGAGTTGTCGTTGAACCGTTGCGATGACCTTACGGACGACGGCCTTCGGGCGCTGTCGTCATTCAGGTTGCGCTCACTCACCTTGAAACGCGCCGGAGAGCTGACTTCAGCGGGAATGCGGCACTTGTGCACGCATCCACTCGAACAACTGACCATCAGCTCAAGCGGCGCCATCTTGCGGGATCCCTCCTGGCTTGCCGATATGACGGCCTTGCGCTCGCTGAGCCTCGATGACTGTTACGCCTCGGACAGCCTGCTTGATGCCATTCGCGACCTGCCGATCGAACGGCTTTCGTTGCATTCCGCGTACCTCTGCGAGGACGACTTCGAGGGGTTCGAGGGCATGCCGCTTGCCTATCTGGATATCAAATGCTCACGCCAAGTGATCGAGCGCCTGGACGTGCTGCACGGGTTTCCACTCAAGCACCTGGGGCTCTCCGATGTGCAAGGCATCGACGCGCAGACGTTACGTGATCTGGAGGGGCTGGGCCTGGAATCGCTGGACCTGTCGTTGAACGAGGTGAACTGGAAGATGCTGAAGCAACTGGCCGGCCTGCCGCTGAAGCGGCTGAATCTCAGTTTCTGTCAGGGTATGGATGGCAAGACATTGCGCAAGCTGACCGAGCTGGGCCTGCCGTTGGAGCAACTTGAAATCAGTGGCCTGGACCTGCGTGATGCCGACCTGGCTTGTCTGCGTGACATGCCGCTGCAACGTCTCGGCTTGTATGAAAGCCCGTGGTTGACCGACGCCGGCGTCGCTCATCTTGCGGGGCTGCCGTTGCGGGACCTGACCCTTGCGGCGGGGCCGGGGGAATCGCAGCTCACGACCGCCATGGTGCCGGTGCTGGAGCGGTTGCCGCTGGAGAGGTTGTTATTGAGTAATTGCTCGGGGATCAGCACAGAGGGTTGGGATCGCTTGGCACGGTTGTCGGCCCACGTGAGCGGGCCTGGTATTTGACGCCCGTACTTTAAATCCGGGCCTCGATAGAAATAGGCAAGGCTCCCAGGCAAACCGGCATAGGTGCCCCATTTCTCGATAGCTACCATAACCCCGTACCTATCGATTGGAGCTCGCCATGCACAGCAGTAAAACCCTATTCATCACGGGCGTGAGCAGTGGCTTCGGCAACGCCTTGGCCCGGGAGGCACTTGCCGCGGGTCACCGGGTCATCGGAACCGTGCGCAGTGAGGCGGCCTTGCAGGCCTTTGAAGCGCTTTCAGCGGATCGTGCCTACGGCGTCATCCTGGATGTCACGGACTTCGACCGGATCGACAGCGTTGTCGCGGCGACGGAGGCCGCTCATGGTCCGGTCGATGTGTTGGTCAACAATGCCGGCTACGGGCATGAAGGCATTCTCGAAGAGTCGCCGCTGGAGGAGATGCGGCGTCAGTTCGACGTCAATGTGTTCGGCGCAGTGGCGGTGATCAAGGCGTTCCTGCCTTATTTCCGCACGCGGCGTGCCGGTCATATCCTCAATATCACCTCCATGGGTGGCACCATCACGATGCCGGGCATCGCTTACTATTGCGGGAGCAAGTTCGCCCTAGAGGGCATCTCCGATACGCTGAGCCAGGAACTGCGACCGCTCAACATCTTCGTGACAGCTGTCGCGCCCGGCTCGTTTCGAACGGATTGGGCAGGTCGTTCGATGCGCCGCACGGCGCGTAGCATTGCCGACTACGACGCCAGTTTCGATCCGGTACGCAAGGCGCGTGAGGAGAAAAGCGGTAAGCAGCTCGGCGATCCACAGAAGGCTGCGCAAGCGATGCTGCAAGTGATTGCCAGCCCGACGCCACCTGCGCACCTGTTGTTGGGCAGCGATGCGTTGGGCCTGGTGCGGGCCAAACTGAGCCGTGCGGCCAACGAGATTGATCAATGGGAAGCGCTGACCCGTTCGACCGACGGATGACCGGCAAACAGGAGGATGTCGATGACTGAGGCCGATTCACGCACTTCGCGCATGGTGCAGTTGATGGAGAAACTGGCGCCGGTCGAGGGCTACAATCTCAGCGCGCTGGAGGACATCCGTTTCCTGCGCTCGAACCGCCCGCTGGCGCGCACCCCGGTGTTGTATGACCCCGGTATCGTGATCCTCTGCCAGGGCCGCAAGCGCGGTTATCTGGGCGATGACGTCTACGTCTACGACGCCCAGCACTACCTGGTGGTGTCGGTCCCCGTGCCGTTTACCATGGAAACCGACGCCAGCGAAGCCGAGCCGATGCTGGCGGTCTACATGCGCCTCGACTTGCAACTGGCCAGCGAATTGATGCTGCAGGTCGACGAAGCCCTCGGCCCAAGCGATGCCCCGCCCAAGGGCATGTACGCTTCACCCATGGACGATCAGTTGTGCGCCTCGACACTGCGCTTTCTTGAAGCCATGAGCGATCCGGGCGAAGCGCAGATACTCGGGCCGTCGCTGATACGGGAGATCTACTACCGTATCCTGACCGGCGAGCAAGGTGGCTCGATGCGCGCCGCGTTGAGTCGCCAAGGGCACTTCGGCCAGATCACCCGCGCGATCCGGAAAATCCACAGCTGCTACGCGGAACGTCTCAGTGTCGAGACGCTTGCCCGGGAAGCCAACATGAGCGTGCCCACCTTTTACCTGCACTTTCGCAACGTGACGGACGCCTCACCCATGCAGTACTTGAAGTCAACGCGTCTGCATCAAGCGAGGCTGCTGATGCTGCGCAACGCGATGAGCGCTTCGACGGCGGCGTTCAACGTCGGCTACGAAAGCGCCTCGCAGTTCAGTCGTGAGTTCAAGCGCCTGTTCGGTCGGGCGCCCCAGGCTGAGATCGAATGGATGAAGGCGACTTATGCATTGCCGGCGGTGTCTGGGTCGTCCGGTTATGTTTCGTCGCATTAGTGGACTCTGGCCTGGTCAAGCGCTCCTGGGACGTCCGAGGCAATCGGAGGAGACCTAAAGCTTCGCCTTTATACCGCAGAGGCATCGGCGGTTTGCTGCACCGACAGTCGGCAATGTGGAGTGGCCAGAAACGGCGAAGCCCGCATTGGGCGGGGTTCACTGAGTGTTGAAATGGTGGGCCGGGGTAAGTTGAATTGGCTGATTAATATATTGATTAGTAGGCTTAATTTCGGTTTGCATAGTGAGCTAGGAATACCAACTGGAATACTGTGACACCTATTCAGGGCCCCCAAAAACCAACAGTGACGTCTGTAAGCCGACCTCCGCCTCAATCGCGGCCGACCTGGTAGAAGCGTCAGCCAACTCGGACTGAGCTGTGCGAGCTCTTGCTCCGATATCGGGCCTCGGCTGAGAACCTAGGCCGCGCATCGAACTGGCGGCACCGCCGGTCATCAGCCTACGCTGCAGTAGGCTGAGCACTTACCGCGATCAGATGCGCCTAGGGGCTGCTCTCCAGGCTATGCGGCAAATGCAGAAAGCCGCTTCGCTTCAGGCCGCCGACTCTGGGGTTGAGCTTCCAGCTTTACGACAGTAACTGCTCAGGCTAAGGTGCTGGCATAAGGACATTATCTTCGGCATTTGTCCACGGAAGGTCTTTGGGTGCACGTAATGCATCCTGCTCACACCGTGTGTGTGGCCCCCCAAAAAATTGTGCTTGGCGACGTGCTGTGATTGACCCAGCCGGATGGCCGCTGGGGCATCAGTGTCGCTAGCGCGGTCTTGCCGAACATCGAAAAATGCTTAACTGAAGGCGGAAGGTATGGATTCATCAACGTTGGTGCACCTATGGGATGCAGCAAGCTATGAGCAGCTGATTGCACCCGTAATGGTTGTTGGTTTCGTTTTCATTCTTTGCGCTTGTTATGTTGTTCGTTACCTCTGGAAGTCATTCAAACTTAGCGCCCAGCTGAAACGGTTGACTATTAGCTTGCAGAGCGTGAAAACTCTCGCGCCACCCTTTCGGCGCGCTGAGCTGGAGCGGCTGTTCAGTAGCGGCAGACTTGAGCATTCTTGGCGCGAGTATGCTGAAACGCTGCACGATCAGTTCGAGTTCCAAGAAGGCGAACAGGTTCTTATCCGGTCGCGATCCACCACCGGAGCTGCACATTTTTTCTCAGCTCAAAGTGTTGTTGATACTCCGCTGGGTACCGAATTTTATAAACACCTACCTGGTATCTTGACCGGCATCGGTATTGTTGGAACATTCTTTGGATTGATGCTGGGCCTTCAGCACTTTGATCCGAGCACTCCTGAACAGGTTAATGCAAGCGTCGATAAACTGTTGAAAGACGTGCTGTTCGCTTTCATCGGCTCCTTCATTTCAATCTTGGCTTCTATCGCCGTCACCCTTACTGAAAAGTTGCGCTTGGGGCACTGCTACAAGCTGCTTGAGGCATTCAACGAAACAATCGATGGCCTTTTCGACAGCGGAGTCGGTGAGGAATACCTGGCTGAGCTGGTGCGCTCCAGTGCTGAAAGCTCGGTGCAAACCCGTCAGTTGAAGGACAGCCTCGTTACAGATCTGCGGGAAATGTTACAGAACCTCGTTGATACCCAGGTTCGTGAAAGTCTCAAATTGGCAGATACCTTATCGACGACCTACCGTGACTCTGGGCAGTTGCTGGCCGACCAGGTGAGCGGAGCAATTGAAAATAGCCTCAAGTCGCCACTTGAAGCCATCGCGGGTGCAGTGCAGGCCGCCAGTGGCGATCAATCCGGGCAGGTACAGAACCTGCTTCAGGATGTTCTAGTGGCTTTCATGAACAAGCTGGAAGGTACGTTCGGCCAGCAGTTCAATGGCCTGCACGAGTTGATGGGCCAGTCAGTTGCTGCCATGCAGTCGATGCAGCAAGGCTTCTCGACGCTGATCCAGGATATGCGTTCGGCTAGCGAGTCCTCCAATCAAAGCAGTTCGACTATGATTGCCCAGCTACTGGCCGATATGCAGGCCGGACAAAACGCCATGCAAGCGGGGATGAACGAGATGCTCGCCAATCTTCAGGCTTCGGTTGCCCGTATCGGCAACGAAGGAGAGGGGGCTGGCGCTCGAATGGCCGAGCAACTGGAGAAGCTGTTCGCTCAAAGCGAGGCTCGCCAGCAGGCAATGGCTGAGAATCTCCAGGCTTTTGTCGAGTCAATCAAGCAGGCCATCGGCCAAGGCCAACAGGAAACCATGGCCAAGATTGCAGGCTCTGTCGAGGTGCTGGGTGAGCAGCTCTCGGCCGTCTTCAAGCAACTGGAGCATGGTCGGCAGCAGATGGATCAATCCACCCGTGCAGCCCAGGCTGACTTGCACCAAGGTACCCGCGACCTGGTGGGTGGCCTCGACGAGCAGGTCAAGGCTTTGCTGCAGACGGTTTCCGAGCAACAGAAGTCTGCCCAGGACACCGTCAATGCATTGAGTGCCCAGACTGAGCAGCATCTGCAAAGTATGCAGTTGGGGGCTGATAAGATGCGGGCGGCGGCTGAGCGGTTTGAAACCGCCGGGCAAAGCGTTGCGCGAGCCAGTGAGTCCACTGCGGGGCTGATGGGTACAGTGCAGGGCGCGGGTACTGAGCTTGCACAGGCTTCGCGTGAGCTGAATACCGTTGTCGCGGACTACCGGAACAATCGTGAAGCGTTAGCGAAAACGCTCGCGGTCATCGAAGGGGTAGTTGCCAGTGCGCAAGGGGAAGCCAGCGGTCGCAGCCAGTATCTCCAGGACCTGAAGATTCAAAGCGAGCGGATGCAGGCGCTCAATCGCGAAGTGTATGAATACCTCGAAAACATCAGTGGTGTGCTGGGTAACGGCTTCAAGGAATTCGGTGAAGGCATGGATCGGGCGTTGAGACAAACCCTGGGCAGCCTTGACACCGAGCTCGATAAAGCAGTCAAGAGCCTCGCTGGCGGTGTGGAAGGGGTCAAGGAAAGTCTCGAAGATTTCGGCGACATCATGGAACGTATCAGGCGGTAACGGAGGCTAGTCGATGTTTGGTAAGCAAATGCCTTCGGCTGCCCGTTCAAAGGATGAGGGAGAGAAGCCTTTCTGGATTTCCTTCGCTGATTTGATGACCGCGATGATGATTCTATTCCTCGTGGTCATGGTGGCGGCTTTGAGTTCTGTGACGCAGCGGATCAACCAGGCGGAACAGGGGGAGAAGCAGCGTAGCAAGGACATCAGCCAGATCTGCGAGCACCTGAGCCTCAAGGCGAAGACTGCCAGCAAGACCATCATTGTGGACTGCAAGGACAACCGAATCAGCTTCGGCGATGCTGGCCGCTTTGGGCATAACCAGTACGCGTTGAGCAACGATGGCCAATCAGCACTTCAGGAGGTCGTGCCGATGATTCTGGACGCGGCCAACAGTGAAGAGGGGCGCAAGTGGTTCAAGCAGGTCGTGATCGAGGGGTCTACCGATACGGACGGTTCCTACCTTTATAACCTGCACCTGTCACTGCAGCGTTCGGAGTGGGTGATGTGCAGCCTGCTCGATAGTCGCAGCCCGCTCCAGGTCGGATTGTCGCCGGAGCATCAGCAGCAAATCAGATCGATGTTTCTGGCGGGTGGCGTGTCCTTCAACAATGCAAAGGACACCAAGGAAGAAAGCAGGCGAGTGGAGTTGCGCATGCAGTTCTTTGGCTTGAAGGAGAAGGAGGGCAATCTCAAGCCTGATGTGCCGGTGTTCACTAATACTGATGTGGAAAAATGTCAGTTGGCGATGAACCGATGACCAGCTCGATCGCGAGGCTTTCAGCCGCCATTAGCCAAAGCCTGTCAGCTCATCGCACGGTGCAGGCCCCAGAACCGTTGGAATCTTTCCCCCGTCTGGCTGCTGCGGGAGTCGAGCTTTACGAGCGGTTCGAGCGCGCTGAAAAGGCCTTGCCGCCACCCGAAAAAAAGCGCCGTGCTGCGATAAGCAAGTTTCGCAATGTGCTGCCACTCAACGCTTCGGAGTGGCGCTTGGTGTTCGCCGGCCTCTCAGACAAGAGTGAGCGCGTGGGGCCGATACTGGAAGATGACCAGCTTTACGCCCGGGTGCATGAAGAAGTGCATCAGCGTATCGAAAGGCGGAGGCTGAGCCGCCGGGATTGGTTGGCGCTGTGCTTCAGCTACTTTGGCTACGACGCCGCCAAGCCTGCGCAGAACGCCAATTGGTGCCTGTTACGCGAGGATGTTCAGCTCGGTTTCGAATGTGTCAGAGATCAGCACACGCGTGTGAAGGAATGGACGCAGATCGTTCAGCAGCATCAGGAGCTTTTTTCCGAGCAGGCAGGTGCCACGCTGGGTGACCAGATGTTCAAAGGTGAAATCAGCGACCTTTCGGCATTGCAGACGATTGCGCAGATCCCGGACAACAGCTGGCTGTGGCGCAGGATTTTTACCGTGCTGATTTCTCGCATTTTCATGCTGGATGACGCCGAGTTCTCTCGGCGTTTGGCCGACCTGCTCGACATCGGCCGGCAGCACCCGCGGTACATGAACGACATTCTGAGTGCATGTCTGTCGCGTTACCACTTGGCAGCTTATCGGGAGAAGCCGTCGTCGCTGCTCAAACAGCTCGCGCTCGACAATTGGGGTAGTCCGCAGATCCGCTCCAGACAAAACAGGTGGCTGCAGTATGTCGATAAAGATGTCTGTGCGATGGTTGTGGCGTGGTTTGCGAAGGAGGATCTGGAGCACTTCTTCAACCTGCTCAAAGGGGAAGCAGAAGTCGATCAATCTCGTCTGCATTATTGGCTGCGTTTTGCCAACCAGATGAGTTACACCCGGATTGTCATGGGTTCGGATGCCTGGCATGACAGCGGGCGAGACTTCGTCCACTTCCGAGAGAAGAACAAGGGGCGTCTCAGCCGACTGGTAGGCGGGCCCGGCCATAACAACGCCGTCATCATGCAGATCGGGAACTACTTTTTCGTGGAGTTCTCCGGTACCGGTAATGCCTGCTATGTGTATCAAGCAGACAAGTCACCATTCAATCCAGACAAGTTGCAGCTCGAATTGGCGAGCGAGCTGAAGCAGCCTAATCGTGCACTGGATCGAATGCGGCATTCACCTGCACCCAGCCGCCCGGACCGCATAGAGGGTTGGCTCAGCAAATTCGATTATGCCCTCGAACAATGGGGTATTCGTGTACAGAGTCAGGCCGCAGCTGCAGGTTCAGTCAAGCCGTTGCCTTTTGAAGACCAGGTCCGTGACGCTCTAAAGTCGGTCAAACACAAGGTTTATGATCAGCGCGAGCGCGGCGGTGCATTTCAGGTCCAGCTTGATGATCATGACCCGGCCGCAGTAACTGCACTGCAGCGCCTGGGCTTCAGGCCCGTCAATAACCAGCCACTCCGGTTCTGGAGACAGTAATGCTCAAACGTTTCCTCAAAGGCATTGGCCTGCAGCCGAACTCGGCAGCAGAAAATACTGAGCCGGTTTTTTCCATTGAAGAGCAGGGCATCTGTTATCCCCTGAGCTTGGCGGAGAGCACGGAGTCATGGTCGCTGGCGAGTTATCTTGATCAGCTGGAAGAAGAGGAGTTCGTCTCCCAGTTGAGCGATCGCTGGCTCTTGACGTGGGATGAGCTCTACCGGCTGCTGGATGAGCCAGAGCACGAAACAAGCCTGCCACTATTGGGGTTGCCGCCGCAGACAGCCCTCATCCCTCAATTGAGCAGCCAGGGCAGCCTTGCCTCCGACGATTTCAAGGTCTCCATCAGTGGTTGGCGTGATCCGCAGTCCAATGCCAACGTGCAGGTGCTGCGAACGGGGGCCATTGTTCAGTATCAGGGCGCTACAGAAATGCTGCCAGAGGCATCCTGGAAACTGACCGGTGCGGTACGGCAGCTTTATCTGGCACAACAAAATGAGCCCGGTGAAGTAACCAACCAGATCGGCTGGGCCAGCATCAGAAAGCTGGCGCGCAAGGCTGGCGCTGGTATGGATGGCTTTCTGGACAAGACCGTCGTTATCAAACCCGAGAAACTGCGGCTCAACCCACGAAAGTCGACATTAGGCGACACACCGGTTATCGAGCTGCAACCGAGCTTCGAAGGCCAGCCGGCCAACTGGCTTGAGAGTTTTGACGGTGCCAAGCAGGTTCAGGATCGATACCGGGTAACGGGTGACGATGGCTCGTTAACTCATGTTCTGATTGAGCCTGAAGTCAAATCGGTACTGGACTACGTGCGCTCGTTGCCTGGGCGCAGGGTAGCTGGTGACGATGCCCTTTCATTCGTCCGTAACCCTTACAGCACACTCGGCGAAGGTGCCTCACACGTGCTGGATGCCGACGCCTATGAAGACGAGCTCGCCGAGGCCGGTATTTTCTTTCATCGCTTCCATCTGGAACCCAAACTGGATGAAGCGGGCCAGCGTATCGAGCAGGTAACACTGACGCTCGAACCGATTTCTCCAACCCCGCAAGCACCGATCGAAATTGAGTTCAAAGCGGCCCATGAATTCGCGCCGCTGGTGCATGAGCTGCACCTGAAGTTGGCCGCCGGCATGCCTGCGGGGTTCTGGCAGGGCTATGAGCTGGAGCTCAGCGATTTTGATTTGCGCCAGTTGGCGGGCATCAATGACCTGCTCAAACGTTGGCAAAACGAAGCGGCCGGTGTCGAGTTTGACTCGGTTCTGGACCTGTCTCTCTACGGCGACCGTGTGACCGGCATTGGGGAAGCGGAAAGAATTACTTCGCCCTTCCTGGTAAAAGATGCGACCGAGAACTGGTTGCCGAAGGATGTGGTAGCGCTGGGCATCGATGCAGAAATCTTTAGTCGGTGGGATTCTTCCGACCTCGCTCAATTTGAAGCGTTTGAGCAGCGGCTGGACGAAGCGCGCGCGGCCGGTGATGAAACGGTCTGTTTGCCAAAGTCCGAAACGCCGCTCTCGATTACCGCTGCCGAGAAACTGTTTGATGCTTGGTCGAAGAAGATTGCACCTGTCGAGACCGGCCAGGTTGAGCAACGGGAAAAAGTAGGCCGCGCCGTACTGCAAATCGGCCACAACATTGACGAGCCAACCTATGTTCAGGTGCGTCAAGCAGCCTTACGCTCAGCTTTGGACGCAACGCCAGAGTTGCCTGACTTGCTCAAGCCTGAAGTTGTCCTGCGCGAGCATCAGCTTCAAGGTGTGGCGTGGTTGCAGCATTTGTTCCGCTTGTCCCCCACGGACGTGTCGGGTTGCTTGCTCGCTGATGACATGGGGCTTGGGAAAACGATCCAGTTGCTCACCTTCCTGGTCTGGTACCTGGAACAGTATCCAAAAGATCAGCCAACACTGATCGTCGCTCCGGTTTCGTTGCTCGACAACTGGGAGCGAGAGCTTCACCGGTTCTTCTTTGCTGACGCACTGCCCGTGTTGAAGCTGTATGGCTCAGCCTTGAGTGCATTGAAGTTCAAGAAGGATGAAATCCCTGCGGACTTGAAAGCCAAAGGCATCAAGAACCTTTTGCGCCCAGGTTGGATGGGCGATGCCCGAATCGTCCTGACGACTTACGAGACACTGCGTGATCAGGAGTTTTCCCTGGCGCGCCAGCAATGGTCCATCGTCGTGTGTGACGAAGCTCAGAAACTGAAGAATCCAGCAGCACTGGTGACTCAAGCGATCAAAGCCGTCCCCGCACGGTTCCGAGTGGCGTGTACCGGTACGCCGGTCGAGAACACACTGATCGATCTCTGGTGCCTGTTCGACTTTATTCAGCCAGGGTTCCTGGGTAGTTTGAACCAGTTTGGTCGCGACTATCAGCGCCCCATCGAGGCCGCGCTGGAGCGTGATACAGGTGCGTTGGAACGCCTGCGTGGGCTTATCGAACCGCAGACGTTGCGGCGGACCAAGCAGGACATCGCCAAGGACTTGCCGGCCAAAATCGAAGACGCAGCATGTCGTTCGCTTGGCATGCATGCCCTGCAGCGTAACCTGTATCTGTCCGAAATTTCCGCATACAGCCAGAAGCAGCAGATCGAAGAGCAGCTCGATCAGAAGACCTCCGGCATGCTGGGCTTGCTGCACAAGCTCAAGCTGATTTGTGCCCATCCTTACAGCGTTCAGCCAGACACGCGGTTGCGCGACAACTCGCCGAAGCTTCAGTGGCTTGTGCAGACGCTCGAGTCGATCAAAAGGGCCGGCGACGGCGACAAGGTCATAGTCTTTACCGAGTTGCGAGATATTCAGCGTGAATTGCAGCACGCGATCCAGGAGCATTTTGGCTTTAGAGCGACGGTCATCAACGGCGATACCAGTACCAGCAGTCAGAGCGCCAATAGCCGACAGAAGTTGATTGACCAATTCCAGGAACTACCGGGCTTCGCCGTCATCATCCTGTCGACCATCGCCGTCGGGTTTGGGGTAAACGTGCAGGCGGCCAACCACGTCATTCACTTCACCCGTTGCTGGAACCCGGCAAAGGAAGATCAGGCGACGGATCGGGCCTATCGGATTGGGCAGCAAAAAGATGTGTATGTGTACTACCCCACGGTTCGGGATGCGGCGATGCCGACCTTTGAAGCGACGCTGGATGAGCTGCTGAGTAAGCGGCGAGCGTTGGCGCGAGATATGTTGAGTGGGGCTTCGGAGCTTCAGGCTTCTGATTTTGAGGTGCTGCTTAATGCACAGTGATATTCGATTTGCCGGGAGCAGATACCTACTGTGGATACAGGTGCAGTCCAGTTGATCGGGTGCCAGTTAAATCGGCGGAGCGTGGTTCAGTCAGTGAAAAGCTTCAGACGCCTTCGACTTCGATCCCGTGCTCTGCCAACCACGTCTTGCGCTGTGCGTAGTCAGGCATGACGCGCTCCAGGCGGAGCCAAAATTCTGGGGTGTGATGTGGCTCTTGCAGGTGCACCATCTCATGCACCACCACGTATTCTGCAATGGACTTGGGCAGTAGGATTGTTTTCCAATGAAAATAGAGCTGCGCGCCCTTACCACATGAGCCCCAGCGATAGCCCAGATCCTGCACACGCACACCGCTTGGGATCAAGTCCATGCGGGTTTGGTGGTTCTTAACACGCATCGCCAGCCAGCTACGCGCATGTTCACTGTACCAACGGATAAAATGTTCGCGGGCTCGAGGCAGTTCGCTACGCAGCAGGCGGAAGCGACCGGCAGAGAGTTTCAGGGGCACATCCTGTTCATCAACCAGTTTGAGGCGATAACTTCGCCCCAGATATAGAAAACCCTCTCCGTCGACGTATTCCTTGGTGGGGATTGAGCGCTGCAGACGTTCCTTTTCGGCAAGACGCGAGTAAATCCAGAAGCTTTTTTCCGCTACGAATTCCCGCAGTGTTTGCTCCTCAATCTCTGGCGGTGCAGACAGGACAAGTGTGCCGTCACGCTCGACGGTGATCTGTAGGGTCTTGCGCCGTGCGCTACGGCGTAGCGTCAGTTGCAGGTCGTCTACGGTGAGGGTTTGATTGCTCACAGATGCATCAACCGTTCATGGCTGGCTCTCGCTTGATCCAACAGGCGGTCAGACAGCACCCCCGCTATATCGCTACCCACCAAGGGCGGACGCAGTCGCATCAGGTAATCAAATAGTTGCCCGGCCAGTTCCTCCTGTGCTGCTCGTTTGCGTGGGCTCCAGATATCGCGGTGGCTTTGGAGCTCCCCCACCAACAGATCGACCAGCTCCACTGTCACATCTTTCAAACGCAGCAGCTCGGCGGGCTGTGGATTGGCGTCGGCACATACCACATCCAGCAGGGTGCGCAGAAAGGGAGCATAGTGCTCCGGCAGATCCGGGGGGCTGTGGTCATCGCTCATTTGACCGCTGCGCAGCTCGTTGATGATCTTCTGCATCTGTTCAACCAACTGATCCCACTGCTCGCCCAGCGACTTGAGCAGCTCGTTCAGGCGTTCGGACAGCTTGCGATAGAGCACCGGATCTTCATCAGTATGCTTGCGCACATGCGAGCGAATGGCGTGCTCCATCTCTGAGGCCTTGGCGCGGTCGTTGACGCTTCGCGACAACTGTTTCTCGAAGTCTGCATCGGTGAGCTGGATCGGCGGAATCTTCGGGTCGATGCCCAGTGAGATAACATGATCGTCGATCAGTTTGCGCACCTTGGCACCGACATCCTTGCCCAATTGCGGCAGGTCCTTGTAGCGTCCGCGCGCACGTGCATGGCTGTAGGCCAGGCGCTTGGCATCCTTGACGAAGGGCAGGGCCTCGGGGCGTGGCAGTACGGTGTCCAATGAGTCGAGGAACGCTTTGAGCTTTACCGCAAATTCGGCGCGCACCTTTTCCGACTCCAGTGCGGCAATGCAGGCTTCGGCATCTTCCAGCGACTCGATGCCCTGGCGACGCAGCACATCCACTACGCGCAGATGACGATCTCGCAGTACCGGCACCTCGTCCTTGATGCTGCTCAGCGCACCTTCGATATCCTCGTCGGCATAGGCTGCCAGGGCTTCGCGCAGGTGGTTGGCGACCCCATAGTAGTCGACCACGATGCCACAATGCTTGCCGAAACCAGTACGGTTGACCCGGGCAATGGCTTGCAGCAGCTCGGCTTCCTTGATTGGCCGGTCAAGGTACATGACCCCTTCGATGGGGGCGTCAAAGCCAGTGAGTAACATAGACTTAACGATCAGGAAAGCCAGCGGGTCGGCCTTGCCCGGCTGCTCATGATTCAGGGGCTTCTTGAAGCGCTGGATCAGCAGCTCGTGCTTGCTGGCATCCGTCCAGGTTTTCCACTCGGCCGGATCGTTATTTGAGCTGGAAATAATCGGTGCGAATTCCAGGCTGCGTAGCCTGTCGCGATAGCGCCACGCCTGCACGCGCGCCTTCAGCTTGGGAGGACGCTGGCACAGTGCTTCATCGTCAAGGTCCTTGTCGGCTGCTGGCAGCGCTTCAGCCTCGGCCAGCAATTCATCACGGGCGGCCTGCAGCGCATGGAAATAGCGGATTGCCGCAATCCGGCTATAGGCTACTACCTGCGCCTTGTATCCATTGGGCAGGATATTGGTGACGTAATGTCTGAGGATGTCGCGCGCCTTATCTGCAATCAGCGCGGGGGCATCAAAGATATGGCCTTTGGTGGCGTATTTTTTCTTGATCAGCTCCAGCTCGTCCTGACTGTGCTCGCGGAACAAATCCTCGAACAGTTCATCCAGGCTCGCTCCATCTTTTAATGCGCCCTGGGCAGTGCGTCCTTCGTAAAGCACCGGCACTGTAGCGCCATCTGCCTCGGCTTCCTTGATGGTGTATTTGTCGATGAACGCGCCGAAAATTTCGTGGGTGCGTTTCTTATCGCCCATGATGATAGGTGTACCGGTAAAGCCTATGCGCACGCAGTTGGGCAGGCCCGCCAGCAGGTTTGCCTGCAGATCGCCGGCCTGGGTGCGGTGCGCCTCATCGATCAATACCAGAATGCTCTCGTCGTGGTTGAGCACCTCGAACGGCTTGTTCACAAGATAGGGCACGCGCTTTTCTGCGGCTTTGAGGGGGGGAGCAGCTTGCGCCGGGATCGGCGCCTCTCCATCGTCCTCCTGCTCGGGATTGCGATACTTCTGAATGGTGGCGAATACCAGGCCTGGGCCCTGGCGGCGTGCCAAGGCTTTAACACCCTCGATATTGGAGGCCACCTCCGGCAGTTCACCGCTCAGAGTGGCGGTGGCGGCGAGCTGGTTTTGCAGGTCTTTACGGTCAGTGACCACGATGATCTTGAAGCGTCGCAGCTGTGTATCCGTGCGCATCTTACGCACCAGAAATACCATGGTCAGGCTTTTGCCCGAGCCTTGAGTGTGCCAAACGATGCCACCGCGCTGGTCGCTTTCGCCATGCTCAAGACGTGTCTGCCCGCGTTTCATGCGGGTCACGGTACGGTTCACTGCGCGGTACTGCTGGTAGCGGCAGACCGTTTTGATGGTCTGCCCGCCAACTTGCATAAACAACATGAAGTGCCTGATCAAATCGAGCAGGTGGGCCGGCGTCAGCATGCCTGCCACCAAGCGTTCCTGCTCGGACAGCTTGGCCTTGCCCAGTTGTTCGGCTACTGACTGCTCGCTGCCGTTGCCCTCCGGGCCAACCACCGTTTTCCATTGAGAGAAATGCCCGAAGCCGGCCCCAATGCAGCCCACTCGTGCTTCGTCGTAGCTACTGGCGACCAATAGCTGCACACTGGCGAATAGAGTCTCGTTGCCCTCGTTCTCCTCGACCTCGAAGGCCGCCTTGCGCTGGTTGCTGTAACGACGTAATTGATCGACAGCCTCGGCCAGCGGTTCTGGGACGGATGGGCTCTTGCACTCCACCACCACCAACGGTATGCCGTTCACTAGCAACACCAGATCCGGGACGATAAATTTCTTGCCGCTGTTATACCCAGGCGGGCAATCCACTCGGAATTGGTTGATCACACTGAAGTGGTTATTGGCTGGCGTGGTCCAGTCGATGTACTGGATGGTCTGACCACGCCCGCCTTCCCAGCCCGGGAGGCCGTCGACAGTGATGCCTTTGAGCAGCAGCTCAGTGACCGTCTGGTTAGCTTCCATCAGCTTGCCGGCGCCTACACGGGTAATGGCCGCCAGTGCTTCGGCAATGCGCTGCTCGTCCAACCATGGCTGACCGTCACGCAGGTTGATGGCACGTAAGTGCTCTGCCAGAGCGGCCCGCTGAATCACTTCATTGAAACTGCTGCGGCCAGTGATGGCCGGGTCGTCGAGGCTGCCCTCGATATGCTTCCAGTTCAGTCCCTGTAATTGAGCCACAAAGGGTTTTTCGACGTCATCCAATTCCCAGCCCACGGTTACTCCTTTAATCCAGTTCAGGCGTGTATGGGCTCATACAGGCTTATAGCGGCTCATTCCGGCTCATTCCGGCTCATTCCGGCTCATTTTTGCTCACTCCAAGGCGCCAAGAGTGTAGGCTGCCCCTCGATTCTTGCCGCTCTGTGTAATGGCGCCTTTATTTTTCAGCTTTTTCAGCAGCTTGGCCGCCTGGTCAGTTGATATGCGACATAGCCCCATGACCTCGGCACGTTTGATTTGTCCATGCTGCTGCACGTAGTTCAACACCATCTGCTCATGTTGAATGGGTGTGAAGCCTGCTTGGCGGGTATAGCCGGCCTTGTCGCCCACGGCCTGGTACAGGCTGGCCGACAGTGTATAGCTGCGCCCTCGGGTAGAACCGTGGGCCTCGATCAAGCCGGCTTCAGTCAGTGCTTCCAAGGTGCGCTTGGCGCTAGCGGTGTCGCGCTGGATCTGTACGGCCAACTCGTCAGCTGTGACGCGCTTGCTTTCGCGTAGGGCGGCCAGGGCGATCAGGCTGTCAATGGGCAGCTCGGCATTGGTGGAGCGCTCGTGCTCGACTACCAGGCGGCGGAAATCGAGGTCGGCCTCTGCGGTGGGTAGGCGCAACACCACGCTCTGGGCGGTGGTGTAACTATAGTCCGGGGCCGGCCGGCCGAACTTGAGCATGCCGCGGAAAATCTTGTCCACGCCTCGGCCAGAGCGTTCGACCACGCCGACTCGCTTCATGGCGTCGGCCAGGGCCGGGTTGCGCGGGCGCGGTTCGGTCACCAGCAGGTTGGCCAGGGTCACGCCATCGACCAGGCCGCCGGGGTTGCTGACCACCAGGGCATCGTCCTCCAGGCGCACATGCACCGCGCCTCTGCCATGATAGTCACGGTGGACCAAGGCATTGGCTACGGCTTCACGGAAGGCGCCGAGGTCGACCTTCGGTACTGGCACGCGGAACAGGCCGACCTGTAGTTCTTCCTCTGGGTTGTAGGGACGGAAGTTGGTTTCCAGCCAGTCCAGCGCCTTGAGCAATGGGAAGCGGCGAAACTCGTTGAAGCGCACGGCCTGCTGGGCCAACACTTGGAAAGCGAACTCATGGGTGGGCACCAGTTGGCGCAGGGAGGTTTCCCGGCCGATCAGTAGCAGACCGGTAAGAGTCGGCACACGCGTACCGTCCGGTTGGCGCGCCGTGAGCAGCAGTGCGCCGTCCAGGGCTTCATCGTCCAGTTCCAACAGCACTCGGTCGCCGCCGTATTGCTGCACTGCCTGGCGCAGACGTTCGCGTTCCAGCGGGTCGAGGTCGGAAAGGGTGGCGCCGGACACCGGCTGGGCGGAGACGTCGAGCAGGCCGAAGTTGCTTGCGCGGCTACTGCGCTCATGGGGCAGCATGGCTACGCATTCGGGAGTGCCGTCGTGTTTCAAGCGGCGGCGCAGGTAAACGCCGCCCGTGGTGGCCACCTCGCCATGGGCTTTGGGTACATGAATGCGCGTCACGGTCACACCATCCAGATCGAGCGCCTCGGCCTGTACGTTAAGCGACGGCGAGGTGCGCGCTGCGACCATGCCGGCCAAGCCCTCCTGCAGGCGGTGTTCGGCATGCAGGCCGGAGGGTGTGCCGTCATCTTCGACGCCCAACCACAGCTCGCCGCCCTCGGCATTGGCTAGGCAAACCAGTGCCTCGATCAGCTCACGGTCGGGGAGCTTGCTGCGGTCGCTCTTGAATTCGACGGTGAGGGATTCGCGGGGCGGTAGGCGCTGGGACATATCAATCAGGCCTCCTTTAGTGCGGCCGCTTTCTGCATGGATTCTAATAGCGGGGTGACGCGGACGCGGCCGGTTAGGAGGTCGTCCGTTAGGCCCAGCTTCAAGCTACGTAGCTGATGAGCCAATCCTTCCTCTCGGACTAATCGCTCGTATGCACACGCGATCTTGCTATTAATGACTGAAGTCTCGCCTTCTGCAGGCACCGGTACCCAAGAGTTTCGTAGATTTTCGAGGCTCAACCCAGGCTTGCTCTGGCCATATTGGACAGAAGAAATCTGCTGATTACCAGGCGCTCCTTCAACAAAGTAGTGCGCAGCCAAAAGTGCAAGCTGAGAATCATTGAAGCGAACCAGCCCTACATGCTGGCTGACAAAGGCAGGCTCATCCCATTCATCTGGCACATGGGTCACATTGCCAACACCATTACCTGTAATCGTGATTAAGAGGTCTGATGGCTCTAGTTTTGTACGTTCCCCCTCACCTCCAGTCGGCGGTTTCACGAGTTGTCGATCGGCGAAGTCTAAATAGCCCATGCGAATATTCTGGCTACGCAAGAAGAGAGTTCCGTTCTCCGCATAATAAGCAGCCCAACCTCGAGAACCGCTGGTGATGAGCTTGGTAAGCATGCACAGCGGTGAGGCATTCCAATCTCTCGGAATCCAGCCCAGCGGCGAGTTCTTATAGAGCTGCGGCGCTTCGCTTTGCGGAGGACGCAATTGGCCGTTGGAGTCGATGCCGCGAGTCAGCAGGTCGTGCAGCAGGCCTTGCTTGACGGCCTTGAGCTTGTCGATCAGCGACTCAGTTTCTCGGATGGTGGTGTCGAGGGTGTCGAGGATCAGGGCAATCTTGCTCTGCTCTGTGATTGGCGGAAGCTGAACTGTCATTTCCGCCATCTTGGCTTTGTTGAGTGTAGCCCCCTTTACGGCGTTGTCGGTCACAACGCTCAGTGCTGCACGGGGGAGGGCGTGATAAAGCCAACTGCCACTCAATGCATCACTTTTAGGCGAAAAGATTGCAATCGCCTCATTGCAATACATTGGCCGGGTAATGATCGCCGTCCGCCCGACCGTTAACTTGAAACTCATCACCGTGGTGAATGGGTCGATCAGCCTTACATTGCTGCATTTAGCGCCAAGATTGGTGATGTATTCCTTGGTGTCATCGACATACTTGCCTTTCAGATCGGAAATGGCAATCCAAGGGCTGCCCTCGGGCTTGGTCGCCCAAAATTGTGGTACAGCACGGGATGGCGTCCCGCCGATGTTGATTTCTGCAAAGTCGGAGATTTTGACCAGAGGCCAGTCTGGGCGATAAAGATCAGACATACCCCAACCCCCTCAAGAACCCCTGCAGCGCCACCGCCGCCGCATCGCGTTTATGCTCGATTTCGTTAAGCGTAACTCGGTACTTATCCCACCAGTTCTCGAAAACGGTGATGATCTGCGTGCGCTGGGCGGCAATATAACGCTCGACGATGGTCTGCATATCGTTGTGCAGAATGGTCAGCAACAGATCGGCGGCCTGTGCCTCGTCCAGACCGTCGACGGCCTGATTGAGGTGGCTGGCGAAGTTTTCCTGCTGAGTTTTGAGCTGTTTCTTAATCTTCGCCAATTCGGCCTTCCAGGACTTTAGCTGGGCTTTGTCAATGGAGTTCTCCTCATCGTCGACATCCGCTGCGCAGTCGGCCTCGTCAGCCTCTTCCTCTTCCTCTTTGGCTGGGGCTGCTGCCTTGAGCTGGCTGTCTAGTTCGCCCTTTTTAGCTTCTAGCTCGGTCAGCTCGGCAACGAAATCGCTGAGCAGAAACTTCACTAGCTTGTGCTCCAGCGGGCTTTGCTTGCTGGCTTTGTCTTCCAAGGCGGTGATGATGCTGGTACGCCAGGCGTCGATCACGCCCCGGCTGCCGCGCGCCATCAAACCGAGAAAATCGTATTTGCTCTGGTACCAGAAGCCGGCGACGATGCCCCGAATCTGGAAGGGGTCGAGCAGGCCGACGCCTTCGAGCGTCTGGCTAAAGCTGGCCAGCAGTTCGGCGCGCAACTGGATCAGCGCGGCGCTGTTATCCAACTTCCCAGCCAGAGCAGTGATATGCGGGCTGTATGCGCGCCACCAGGTCTCGAAAGCCTCACTCAGGGCGGCTTCCTTGGCCTGCAGGCCGGCATTGCCTTCGATGGCCGGTTTAAGGTCGGTGCGGCGGCTTAATTCGTTGCGAAAGTCTAAGTAATGCGCATCACGCGCCACGAATAGGTCATTCGGGTCGAGGCCGTGGGTGGCGAACAGCGGAGCTTTCACGTCGACTTCGGCCTTGGGCACCCCGCCCAGCAGGTGAGCACGCACATCATGCGGCTCGGGCGGCGGTGCGTTATCCACGTAGCGGCGGATATTCAGGTTGTAATCGTTGTCGCGCAGTGTGGCGATATCCACCACGTCGCTAAGACCGTTGATCCGGCGAAATTCGTCGAAGGCGGTGGTGATCTTTTCAATGTGCTCGGGCAGCAGGTAGTTCTGCGCACGGCCCTCAAAGTATTCGCGGTCGGCGTTGATAAACAGCACCTTGCTCTGGCGCTCGGCAGGCTTGGCGCTGACACGGTTGGCGCCTTCCTGCTTTTGTTGGCGCAGGATGAGGATGCATGCCGGAATGCCGGTGCCATAGAACAGGTTGGCCGGCAAGCCGATCACTGCTTCGAGCAGGTCGTTCTCGATAATGCCGGCGCGGATGCCGCGTTCCTCTCCGCCCCGGAACAGCACTCCGTGGGGCAGTACGGTGGCGATCATGCCCTCGTCGCGGGTCACGGCGAGCATGTGCTGGAGGAACATCAGGTCGGCTTTTTTCGAGCCCAGCGGCACCTCGCCGAAGCAGAAGCGTTGCTCGCGGAATGTCGGGTTCCAGGACAGGCTGCCATCCGGGCTTTTTTCGGTATGACCCCAGTTGATGGAGAATGGCGGGTTGGTGAGGACTCGGTCGAAGCGGCGCAGTTCGCCGCCCTCGATATGCCGAGGGTCAGCCAGGGTATCTTCGTTCTCCAGCCAAGCGTTGCTGATGCCGTGCAGCAGCATGTTCATCTGCGCGATGGACCAGACGGTGCCGTTGAATTCCTGGCCAAACAGGTTGGCCTTGCGGCCATCCTCGCCGTGCTCGTCGATATATTCCTTGGCAGCGATCAACATACCGCCCGAGCCGCAGCAGGGGTCATAGACATCGTGGTCTAGGGTCGGCTTGAGCAGTTGCACCATCAGTCTCACCACCGGGCGTGGCGTATAGAACTCGCCGCCTTTTTTTCCGGCCGAGTCGGCGAACTCTGCGATCAGGTACTCATAGGCTGCCCCGAGCAGGTCAGGGAATTCGAAGTCACTGTTACGCAGGCGCACTTCACCAAAGTGGGTGATGAGTTGGCGCAGCTTCTGATCGGGAATCTTGCTCTGGCCTACTTTGCGGGTGAAGTCGATGTGCTCCAGCACCCCTTCCAGGGAAACGTTATTTTCCTCGATGCCACCCAGCGCTTTGTTGAGCAAGTTGCCGACGTTGATGTGAGCTTCGTTGAGCAAATACTTGAAGCGCGAATGGCTGGGCACCCAAAAATTGCCATCACGCTTGTACCAGCGCGGGTTTTCCGCTGTTACAAAGGCTTCGGCCTTGCTCTTCCCAGCGTTTATCTCGTCGGCAACGACCTGCTCATAGCGCTCCTCAAATACGTCGGAGCAGCGCTTGAGGAACAGCATGCCAAAAATGTATTCCTTGAACTCTGAGGCATCCATCTTGCCGCGCAGAATATCGGCAGCCTTGAACAGATGGCGTTCCAGTTGTTGCAGCGTGAGGGGCATTGCGGAATCTCTTGTGGATACTCAGGGAGCGGATGCCGATCCTGATGGTATTAAATGCCGGTGATTGTATCCCAATCCTCGCTCGGTACTGAGCAGTCTCGGTTGCGCGGAGTCAGATTAGGCGCTTAGCGCAAGCTGTACTGAGTTTTTCATGTCTGCGACTTCGCACTGATGCCCATATCAGCGTGAAGGGCCCTGGGCTGTTCGCCATAAGCGAACTGCTGTATCCCCAGTCGGGTACGGGCTGCAGAGCTACTTAGTCCACCACGCTTTTATGATCACCCGAGGAGGACGCCCCGATTACGTCCCGTTGATTCAACTCGGCGGCAAATGAGCGTTGGGAGTAGTGAAATTAAGCGAGCCCCAATCGCTAAATCAGAGCACGCCTGGGCATGGAAAGAGTCAAACTTACTGTCTTGCCCGTTGCCACGAGTCGCGAAAAAATCACCTGTCGAAGGACAGGTGATTTTTAGGGGGGCAATAAACGCTGAGAAAACTACAAGAAAACTTTCATCGCCCCGATCAAGATGCCGACCGTGACTGCGAGCATGGAAGCCATGCGAATGGATAACTTGAGATCAGATTTAGCGATCTCTGCAGTCAGTCGATGATTAGTATTAGCGATCTCAGCAGTCGCCTTGCCGATTTCAGCAGTTGTTCTACTGATCTCGGCAGTCAACCGCTGGTCAAGATTTGTAAGATCACTTTTCGTAGCGAGTAATGTGAGCATGTCAGATTCCAATGCTTGGATAACGGCTTCAGCTTTGAGCTCAGGCACGTCGATTGCGCGCAGTGCCTGATACATCGCCAGTTCCATTTTCATTAAGGCCTCCTGAAATAAAAAAAGGCCTTCCCCACGACGGGAAAGGCCCGTCGTGGGTGGGAAAGTCATGCTTCCATCGACATTCAAGTCGACTGTCCGCGCTGCCGGAAGCTATGCGGTCATATGATGGATCCTGCGGAGAACCGCAGCGCCGTCTTGAAGATCCTGGCGGCTGGTGCTGAGCGAATCAGCGAGATGCATAGCAAAAATGCCGCTGGGGGCATTTGCTGTCAATCCGGAAACCGGTTATCGAGTGTTTCCTAATGTTGTGTGAGGCTTCGCACTGCCTGGCGTCACCACCTTCAGCTTCGGGTTGTTAAGGGACGAATCGCTTACCAAGCCATAGTGCTTTTTCAAGACATAGCCGTGTAAGAAGCGTGTTTTGCGCGCACCGCTTAGTTCACATGTCCAGATGCTGCGACCGTTCGCTTGTATACGGTGCAGTTTCATTTTTCCAAAGCGCCTTTGAACTCCTTCCCAGTCAGGCTGCCCCTGGCTTTTCGAGATGGAGGCGAGATGAGGGAATGCTTTCGCGTAGCGTTGGAAGATTCCAGGAGTGACCAAGAAGAGTGTGTTTTCGACGGAGTGCACCAGCGCTTGATCGTCATCCATGATGATCTCGTGAGTGCGTAAACCTTCGATCAGCCACTCCATGAAGTGTGCGCCGCTTGGCTTTGCATCCTTGTCTGGCTCGGACGGTTCTTCTGGCGAGGGGGCAGATTTGGTGATGGGGGCAGAGTCGGAATCTTCAGGCCACTTGGGAGGCTCGCCGATTTGATTCGTTAATGAGTCGAAATCGTCGGTTGATGGTGTATCTGACAGTGATGGATCTGATTGTGTGGCGATGGTCGCTGGCCTATAGCTCTCAGCTGCCGTGGTGGTCTGTGCAGGGGCTTTGGCTACTAAAGCTTGTTCGGCTTGAATAATGATCGCGCCGAGTGCGCCGGTATGTTCGCTATGGCCAGACCAGTGGGCTATGAGCGAGGCCCACAGTTCGGGGAAAGCGAAAAGCCAGTCCAGGATTTTGCTGCTTAATAGTTGCTGGATTATCAGGCAGGATGCGGGGCCGTGCAGTCGATAATCGAGGTCTTTGCGGTATCGAAATCGGTAAGGTCGCGCCAGCGGCCCGTGCCATGGGTGCCAGGCGCAGCCGTCCGAATATTCGACCTGGATATCAATCACAATCTTGCCAAGGTTTTCGCTCAGGCTGGCGTATGCCAGTGCGGCACTCCATGCTTCCGCCTGGACGATCTGAATTTCTGGTTGAGCTCTTGGGGGTAGTAATCGTGCTCTGCGAATTTTTAGAGCGTACGTAACTACTTCCAGGCCTTGGTCCAGCATCCCACCGGGGTAAGCGTGATGCTGACTTTCGGATGCAGGGAAAAGTTGAACCAGTTCGGCGTATCGTCTAATTGGGTCGAGATAAAGTTCATCGAATTGAGGGCGGGATACGGCGGTGCACTGCCAGATCTGCTCCAGCAACTTTTGTCTACGGGGAGTGGCCAAGAGTGATTTCGCAGATTGGGGAGTGGTCAGACCAGCGGGTGATGTTGGGCTGGCTGCAGCCGTAGGGTCGAGTGCACGCCGAAGCTTGCGATGGAACAGTGAGAACATAATTGCTCCTGTCGAGAAAAAAGGGGGTATTCACTTGGCGACGACATGAGGCAGCACTCATGAATATGGATGAGCGCTTAGCTCCAGAGCGCCGACAGACCTGTCAGTGGGCAAAGCACGAGGCGAGTGGGCCGGATTAGTTGGCATTCCCTAGGGGCAGCGGGCGGGTTCTTGCGACGCCCTCAGTTATCCACGCTTGCGGGTGTGTTTAGGTGACTGAAGCCGGGAATGCTCGCCGAGCAGGCATTCCATTTCTCGTGCCCATAGGACACGCAACCGGCAAGCGCAGAAAGATTAAATGCGCCACTACCCATATCCGTATTAACTGGAAATACGCCTGGTCAGGTCGAGGCGCTAACGAGGTGCGGAGTGGGGCGCACTCTTACGGCTTATTGACGTCGACGCCCTGAGTTATCGTCCGAGATAGGTCGCAGTAATTTGTGTTCTCTCATGCCCGAGTTCACGGCTGATAATTTGTCGAGCAATGATGTCTTGAGAACGCTGCACTGGGGTCAATTCCCTGGAAGAGATTCCTCCTGCCGCCGGTGCCTTCCACCCTGTCAAAGCTATGTAACGGCTTTGTGCATAATGATGACGTAGCCCATGCATGTGGCTCAGGCCTGCTGCCTTGCACTGACCATCGTAGGTGTTTCTCTGCTGGATATAGGTTTTCTGAGCCGGGATGAGTGATCCGGCTCCCGCTAGCTGATGTGCCGCGTTCAGCACCTCGCGCTGTAGCGAAGTAGAGATCGGCACAGAGCGATCACGCCCACCCTTCGTCCATGAGCCCTTGAGGAGAATGTGATCTCCTTGATCCGCATACTTGGGCTGAAATTTGATCGCTTCCTCACGGCGTAGCCCAAACGCCGACTGAAGCCGGAGGCTCATGCACACGTGGGCGTCGGTGATCTTGCCAAGGTATGTTCCCAGTTCCTGGGCTTTGCTGACGTTGGTGACGAAGCGCCGGTCGGCCACACCCAGTTGTGTGTTGTCGGCGGGGAGAATGCCAGCCTTGCCGATTTTTTCAGCCCACCATCGAAGGTGCGCAAGCCGATTTTTGATGGTGCCGGGTGACAGGCCTTCGCCTTGCCAGCGATCCAGCAGTGCCAGTACGTGTTTGCCCTTGAGCGAGGGGGCTCTCATCTGTCGGAAACCAGACTCGCGCAGTTGGCGGGCAATCAGCCCCAATGAGCGGATACGGTCGGCCTGAGTGTTGTGACTGCCATCGCGATTGCGTCGGCAAAGTTGCCGCAGGGTGTAGGTCAAATCGTCCATATACCATCCACGCTCACAGGCTTTGACTGTGTTGTTGTCCTGTCCTGAAAATCATTGGTAAGTGTTGGTGCCAACTCGCTAGGCGAGATCCCCGAAGGGCAGGGGCATGGTGTCCAGGAAACACCGATGTCTCGACTGAGACGTCCGTCTTGCTTCCTGCTGGAAGATAGGGCGGAGATGGAGCGGGATGAGTTAGTTTTTAGTGTTGATGAGTACTCCAAGAAATGGATGGAATTGTTAAGTGGAAGCAGTCGGCATTGCGCAAAGGTCTGCTGCCGAGGAGGGTGCGGTGGCGGCACATCACGGAATAAATCCGATAACAAAGGCGGCTCCGCCCGTGGGTATGGGGCGGTATGCTTTTGGAGCCTTGCATACCTGGCTAACTCCATCCTGCTGGATCAGCGCTTACAGGAGTCTTGCGCTGTTGGGATGACGACTCTCGAACCTGTCGTCTTAGGTTTTTGCTGGGCCAGTGTATGGGGGCATCATCATGTATGCCGCACTCTTTAGGGTTCAGGATTTACCCGTGATGTTGGGGCGTCAGCTAGGCCGTCACTGCGGTTTGCAGTGACGGCCCGGTTCATGACTTGCGCGTCCGTGGGCAAAAGCCGTCTGTGGTAGGTGCATATTATTCATTGCCTGCGGTACTGACGCGGCCTTCGGCCTTGTCGGCTCCCTACGCAGGGGCGGCATGGTTCCCATGCCGCGCCTGCGCAGAGAGCTTGCGAGAAAGGCGGAGCACGGAGCTGCCTTGCCGATCAACGTCGTGAATCGCCCGAGCAAGTCGACGACGTTCATATCCAGGTTGACCGAGAGCTTTGTGTCGAAGGTCTGAGGCGGACGATAACTAGCAGTCACAACGGGGTAGTTGGGACCCATAGCGGCCCTTCTAGGACGGTGGCTCACGGCCAGAGGCGGCCCTTTGTAACAGGCAGAAATCGGCCAAAAGCAGACGTTCAACCGGCCGCGCTTCATCAAAATGAGAAAATCACCTGCTTTCTCACCCTGAAGCAGTTTTCGAAACTTTGGACGTTCAGTGGCGGCAACGCTGCCAGAAATAACTTCTTCGACTACCCTACTCTCCTTGGTAACCCAGTTATCGATATTTTGGTGCTGTGCCGTCCAGCACCGAACAAGCAAACTCAGACAAGATACTTCATTTGATAGAACAGGTTACAAAATGGACGACGAACGATTTGTGTTTGAGGCGCTCACCCGATTCAACTACTTCCCTAATCAAAAGCAGGGAGTAGGCGAGATTCCACCGATCTTCAATTCCAGACGATTCACGCCCGAAGTGGTTCTTCGAATCATCCAGGAGCCAGATGCATGCGATGAACGTGCAAAGGACCCAGATAACAATAAGGTAGGAAGGTCTTCGAAGGGATTTGATTTTGCTGAATATGCGTCCACACGGTACAACAACGTCCCCAGACTTCTTGGCATTCCCCATCCACTGGCATACGGGCGCCTTGCAAAATGTATCTCAGAAAACTGGGAGCACATTCGAGGAATCTGCGATAACGAAAGCAGTAAAATTAAACCATACTTCCATGTCGACAAACGACTGGTAATAATGAATTACGACAGTTTTCGAGAGAAAGTTCTGGAGAAAAGTAAGGCGTCATTCGCCAAGCGTTATTTGGTTAACACAGACGTTGCAAGCTGCTTCAACTCTGTCTATACGCATGCTATTGAATGGGCGGGAATGGGTGAAGAAGAAGCTAAGAGACAGCTTGGGGTAAAAGATAACAGCAACAAGCACTGGTCTACAGAGTTGGATAAGTGGCAGAGGAATACACGGCGCCTTGAAACTCAGGGTATTACGATCGGGCCAGCCACATCGACGGTCATCGTAGAACTCATACTAGGTGTAGTAGACGAGAGGTTACGTGTAGCAGGATATGATTTTGTCCGGTATGTTGATGACTACGTTTGTTATTGCGCAGACTCATCGGAAGCTGAACACTTTCTGCAAAAACTTGCCAGCGAATTGAAAAAATTCAAATTCTCATTAAATTTATCTAAAACCAAAGTCGAACAATTGCCCGCTGCAATTCAAACGGGCTGGGTGGCAAAGCTTCATGCCGCGCTCCCTCAAAAAGTTGGCGAAAAAATGAAGTACGATTCAGATGACACGATACACTTTTTAGAATACGCAATCTCACTAAACAATCAAACGCCGGATGGAAGTGTATTAAAATACGCCATGCAGCAACTAATCCACCTGCTTAATGATGACTGGATCAGAGTTATCACTGACTATGTAACAAACTTGAGCTGGCATTATCCGCTACTACTTCCATACCTGGGGATAATTTTCGAAAAATATGAAATTCAACACTCTGATTACGAAGAAAGGCTAAACCAAATCATAATCGAAAATTCCAAAAATGGACGTTCGGATGGAATGAGCTGGCCTCTATATTTTATCGGCAAGTATGGACTGACCCTCAGCAATTTAGCAGAAGCGGCGGTTATCAACTCTAAAGACTGCTTGTCAATGTGTATATTGATGGAAATTACCGGTTGGACAGAGGACCTACAACAAGTATACGAAAGCCTAAGCGAACTTGATGTTTATCAAAAAGATCGGCAGTGGGTTTTTCTTTATCAAGCTTTTATCAAGGGGTATATATCCAGCCCTTATAAATCGCCCGTATTCGAAATAATGAAAAATTTGGAGGTTGACTTCATGCCAACGGAGGGAAATGAAAGCATAGCTGAATCGTATTGTACTCATCTGGAATTCGCAGATGTGTTTGAGCCAGAACATGGACCATATACATTCGAAGAGTTCTTACAACGGAGTAAGGCCTGAAATCATCCGTCATATGTGAAGGCGCGAAAGATTAAATTGGCAGCTTCAGGCACTGGATGATCGCCAGCTTTTGGTCGAAACCCGAAGAGAGTAGAGTTTTCGACCAAAAGCTTTCATTCTAGAATTGCACTACGGTAAAACTTCTGACCGATGTGCCATCTGACTAATAGCTCACTTGAAGTTCTGCTTGATTTCTAGAGAACGATTCTGAGGATTAAAGAAGCGAGACACAACCATGCCACTAGACTCGAAGTCAGGGTGAATTTCAGATGTGGCGAATATTACCTGGTAATCTTTTGTGTATTTACTACATTCTCTAACTATTAAACTCTGCAAGTTGTGACTCCTGTTTTGTTCCATCCCACCGTCGTCGATACCGTCTAACATCATGAAGCGAGGGACCCGCATAAATTCCAATTCAATGCTCGTTGTTAGTAGAGCTAGATGAAAAATATGCCGTAGAACCACAGTGGAACTCTCTGAAAAATTTCCTGAGTCGTTTACATAAACTGAGTTTTCTTCGAAGTCGTAACGAACTTTGTTGGCATTTATAAACTCTGGCTGTAGCGGAAGATCTTCTTTCAACAATCTGATCATGTGTTTTTCAATTGTTTTGGAAACCTCAATCTTCCTACTCGCCTGAGCGGCCTCCAGTGATTCAACGTCATTTTCCAGCTTGGCGAGTTCATTTGCTAAAATATCTCGCTGCTGTTGAAGTTCTTGTATCACTGCGAAAAGCTTCTGCTTTTCATAGGCCTGCTGAATTTCTTGATCTAGCACTCCTAAATCGCGGCTTCCCTTCTCCAAAACTGCTTCGATATCGGAAGACCAAGTCATGGCGGAGAGCTTATACTCTTTCTCCAGCTTTCTAATTTCTTGGGTTGCGAGCGGGATATCTTTTCTCAGCTGAGCTGCTTCCTCTTCTCTTAATTCTAATAGCAATTTTGACTCTTTGATCTGAATGCTGAGCTCGTTTCTCATTCTCAACAGTTGTGAATCCCCAGCATCGTCAATCTTTGACTTGCAAAGCTGACATGAATGATCATTCATATCAGGCTTAATCTCAGAAAGACATCCAGGACAAAATTGAAATGAAATCGCCCCCAAGTACTGTCTTGTCACTTTCGACTCATCGAGACTTTCTAGCCTAGACTCTAGCTCCCTTATAAACACCCTCGAATCAGCCACTTCCAAATCTAGTGCAACAAGTGCGTCTTTCAACGTTGTTTCATAACGTTTAGCACTATTTAGTCGAGTCCGTAGAGCATCACTCAACTTAGATATGTCTTTTGACTCTTTCGTAGTCAAAGATCTATCAGTTTTTACCTTGTTGATATATTCAATTAAAGCTTCTCTTTTCGATTCCAGTTCTAAAATCCCATTTTGAGACGCTTCTATGTCCGGAGTCTGCCCTGACTGACCAAGAACCTTAAATATCCCACGCAGCTCTGCAACTTTTTTATCAAGGGACTTATTTATCTCTCTAATTCTTAGCTGCGCAGTATAAAGCTGGTCGTTATATACTCCACATAAATATCCGCCGACTGTGTCCCGCGTTAGCGCACTATCAAAGTTATCCATGCGAAATATAGGACTATGCACCGAAGGCTGATCAGCATATAGAACACGCAACAACTGGTGCATTGTTAGATTTGCAGCGCCATGCCCCTGAGCTTGCGGTAGGTCCAAAGCTGCAAAAATTGCTTGAGAAAAACTAATTTTAAGCTCTGATCGCTTGAAAGGGTAGCGTTCCCAAAGATCTGGTCCAGCTTTAACAGCATCTTCCACAGTACCCCAGAAAATGGAGATTGGTCGCTGAGGCTCGATACTAACTTCACGTAAAAGGGTGACCGGTTCTCCATTCAAATGGAGCTCAACCATAACTGAAGAGCATTCAAGCGCGTGGGGTTTCCAGCGGATATTTTCTGCACCCATTGAATAAGCCAGCATATCCATAATGGTAGTCTTACCTGAGGTATTGCGCCCTCGGATAATATTTATTCCAGAATGGAAAGCGCAATCGAAAGCGCGATGTCCGCCCTGAAGGACGATCAATCGGGTAATTTTAATCGTGGGCTTAAGGAAGGTCATATCGGTGCTCTAATAGCTCAGAACGATGCTTCAGACCATTGATTCCACGTAGAGGAATGGCTGATAGCTCATTTGTTAAAAAATCTATTAACTCTGCGTGTTCTAAAATATAATTTTCAATATTGTCTTTCAGAGTGCTGGGTATATCACGCTCGTCGGCGCGTTGTAGAATTCCTTGCTCATAGGATTTTACATCTACAATCCCAAGCGCAGCGATACTTCTCAGCGCTGCATGTTGTATTTGAGCCATGTCACGGAAGGCTGCTTTGGGATTGAGCGGATTACGATAGGCGTTAGTGAGGGCCTTGGCTAAACGTCGGCCATTGGACCCACTTGGAAGCCGGATCTCGCCTATGGCAGAAGGAAAAACTTGGTAAAAATCTAACAATCTCGCCTTATCTACTTCCAATTCGGGAATGGACTCAATGAGTGCGAGCATTCTAAATACGCAGTGATATGCATCAAACGCCGGGTGATAGATCAGCATCCTTATCCCACCTTATATGGCAATTCCCTGCCAGAAAGAATAGCAGCCCGAGTAAATCTTTCACCGTAAACTCCATGAAATTTTCACCAAGCATGGACTTTATTGCCTGTAGCGCCCGATTAATACTCATATCAACGGCTTGACGGTCGCCCCCTCCTTCAATAACGGGAGTGACAGTTAGAACGTAAATTGTATGAAGCTCATCGAGAAGTATTGTGTATACCCGCTGCGCAGTTTTTGAAGATTGAAACTTTAAGATAAGCTTAAATGCTGTTTCTTTTTCTTTTAATGCGAATCGCAGCATGTCTAATCGGTTGCTTTCCCGAAGTTTTTCTTCAAGACCACGCACATCCCCATCAGTCGGAGTGGCCATGTAGTGTTGAAGCTTGCGTGAAAAGGTATTATCAGAAGGATCTCCTATACCGTCAACTTTCATCCTTTCATAAAGAATCGCCAACTCTTCAATGGATTCATGATTTATTATTTTAATTTCGGTATTGTTAATATCCCGCCCGGCCAGACTGCCGCCGACGTGATTTGATGACTGATTAGAAAACACTTTCAGTCACGCTTTGTTGTTTTTATGAATATCACCACCAGCCATGTCTCCCCCAACGCTATTGTTCCGTTGAGTAGTGGTAGTTTTTCTTGAATTGTTCGTTGACCGATTGGAAATTACTACCTTCAACGTCCATCCAGCGCTTAGCCCAGCAATGAATGTCAAGGCATGTGTAAGATATTCCATTATCGATCCCTCGCTTTGATTTTGAAGTGCATTTTTTGAAAAAACGGTTGCAAGCGTAGCCTATGGCTATCATCGAGTCTACTGCAGGAAATGGACAACCAGTGGCTTACTGCACGCTCTATTTCCATCTCAGTCCCTTTTTATGGCCGGTAGCTTTCAAATGGGTAGCCTCAAATTTACACAAGCTTGGAGTGTCTTCTCTTGGCCGGTTGCTGCCTGTCCCCAAAGGCAGCTGACAACCCATAGCGGATGTTCATCCGCAGGTTGATAACATCTCCTTTGCAGTGGGAGCGGCCTTTCATCTGTCAAGCTAGACGCCTGTAAACTCCCGTTCGACGCTTAACATGAGTAGACGGAGCCGGTTCGTAATGTGGACTACCGCTCGATGAAGGGCTATACGACATCATGTTCCTCGCGTTCCCTGCTCCAGAACTTGTACTTCGAGGGGTAACGTCTTTAAGAGATATCGTCCTCTAGCCGTCGCTTGGAACGAACGCGTGACGAATTGGTATGGCCATCTAAAAGGGAGGTTTGGTTTGGCGACAAGAGCTGGCTCTCATGCGGGACGTGGGTTCCGATATCAGGATGCGGTTGCGGCAAACCTTGCCGTGGAAGGATTTGTCCGCCAGTTTGAGTACGGCAGCGTCATCCCTGAAGGGGGCGACGATCTTGAGCTCCGGACGGCCAGTGCTAGAACGCTCGCGCAGGTCAAGTCACGACGCGACCACATGGGCCCGTTTTCAGCTCGCTCAGTGGCGGGCTTTGTCATGAAAATGTGGGACGGAAAGGGGCTTCAACCGAACGACCAATTTTTGCTGGTGCTCGAGAGCAATGTTGGTGAACGTTGCGCTGCTATCCGCCAGTTGCAGGACCTTTCCGCCTATCCGACCGTCGTAGTCGAGCTGAAGGGGCGCAAGGGGCTGGCTGGTCTCATTGCGCGAACCAAAGTGCTTGTGCTGCCTGACCCTCGCGGAAGCGCAGTAGCCCAGATTTCGGCCAGGCAGGCCTGCACCTCCTTCGAAGCCGAGATGTACTTCGCGGACCTCCTGGGCGTGGTGGGGTATCTTTCTGATGAGAACGGCACACGCGCGGCGAACGCCTATCTTGGGCTTGCCGTGTCTGATGTTCAGCAGCGGTTCGACGCGCTACAGCCGCTTATGACATCAGCGGTAGTTGAGGCAGCACTAACCGAGGGCTTCTGTTCAGCTGTGGACTTCTTGACGCCCGATGAGGATCCGCTGTTCTACTTGGGTGTCGATGCGCAGGCATCGCACGTAGCCGCAGGACTCGTTGTGGAACGTCCTGAGCTGCGTGCAGCCGTTCTAGATGGACTGGAGAGCCGCAGAAACGCGCTCATTCACGGCGCTTCCGGCTCAGGAAAGTCAGCAGTCCTTTGGGAAGCCGCGTACGCCAGTCGCCACGCAGTGCGTTGGTTTCAGATTCAGCGCCTGCCACCGGCAGCCATTGCGTCACTTGTCCAGCTTGCGCGCTCCAGACGAGCGACTGCAGATGCACCCGTTGGCTTCATCATCGATGACGTGGGCCGAGGGTTCTCGGAGGGTTGGACCGCGTTGACTGCGGAGGTAAATCGCACTCCCGGGCTGCTGCTCTTGGCATCTGTACGAGAGGAGGATCACTACCCGCTGGTAGATAGCCGTCGCGCTGCCCAAGTCAAGGTTCAGGGCGACGACACTCTGGCTGAACGAGTGTGGCGAGAGCTGAGGGATAGAGGGCAAACCGCTTGGCAAGGATGGCGAGAACCTTGGACGCTGGCGGCTGGCCACCTGCTTGAGTACACCCACGTGCTTACCCAGGGGCATCGATTGAGCGAGACGCTGCACGCGCAGGTTGCGGCGCGTATTAACGACGTCACTCGACACGACGAGCTGGATGTCTTGAGAGTGGTGGCTTGTGTGAACGCCGCGGGTTGCAATGCCGAGGTGTCAGAGCTGCCTCGCGTCTTGTCCAAGCCCGCGACCACGGTCTCGCTCGCGCTGACCAGACTCAAGGATGAGCACCTGATTCAAGACGCACATGACGGCAGGATCGTGGGACTGCATGAGTTGAGATCTGCAGAGCTCCTTCGCCTGTCTCACGAGTTCCCACCGCCCTTGTTGTCCACTACGGCCGCAACGGCGGTTTGGCTGGTGCCGGCATCTGAGATGTCTCGGTTCCTCGAGCGCACACTCTCCAGGCACGAGGGATGCGATGACGAAGTAATTGAAGGCTTGGCGCTTAGATTGGAGGCAGCACCGACCCCGGCGCTCCTCGGCGCGATTTTGACAGGGCTGGACCGCACGAACGCGCATCGAGTGATCAGGCGATGGCTCCAAACCGCTGAAGCACAAGCGATGGCGAAGTCGTTTCAGGGAATGCCTGCTGGACTCGCGATTGGCGACATCGAGCCTCCGGATATCGGTCCGATGGTACCCGCATCCCGACGCTTTACTGGAATTAGGACTGAGGTCATCGCTTCAGGTTTGACCGCTCGCTTTTTGGCTCGGTTAGCTCCAAGGGATCTGCGCCGCGCGCTCCAGGTGGCGAGCAGCGTGGGAGACTTGACCCGGCTCATGGCTTCGCTACTCGGTCAAGTCATCCCGAATTTCGCACCTGGGTGAGCTGGCCACATTTTCCCCCCCGCTCGTCGAAGCGGACTTTCAAACCGTAGTTTCGCTACTCCAAGTCACAGCAAGGGTCGACAGGGCGCTGGCGATCAGCTGGGTCAATGCAGTAGGGCAAGACACGTTGCTCCAGCGCTTCTCCGACAATGTGGCCTGGGCTGAGGCGCCGAGTCTGAGCCCATGTGAGGAAGGTCAGGAGGTTCGCTCAGACATCTGGTTTGTAGCACCCTCCGTGCAGACCGACCTTAACCACGACGTGTATCAGACTTGTGAGACCTTGCTGGCGCTGACACCGGCAGCAGATATTGTGTCCAGCGACGCGCTCGGAGCTGACGGGGTCATCGTCCCGTCCACAGCCGAAGACTACCCGCTTGCTCGCAAACGCATGCCCAGGGCGAACGTTCCCGCGCCCGAGCAAGTCGCCCGTAATCGTGCGTGGCTGGCCATACTCAACGCTTACTTGGCTACTGAGAGTTACACCGCCTATCTAGCGCAATGCTTGGATCTGCTCAATCTGCTCGTCCCTAACCTCAGAGCGCTTCTTGACGGGCAGTTCAGAGGGAAGACCGATGCCACGGCGCTCAACGCCTTGGGGCGCGTATACGACGCAGCTATCAGCTTGGTGGCGCCACAGGAGGAGCCGCTAGCTGCTGGAGTCCAGAGGTTGTCGAGGCTGCCATCGATCCTGTCCAGTTGCTCCACGGATCTCGTCCGGAGGTTTCTTGCGCTACCGCAGGGTGCTCCGGCCTATATGGGCTGGCTTGCCGACATACAAAAGAGCATCGCGTCTGCGGCGTCCGAGGAGTCATGGGATGTGTTGTCAATCGAGGCTCCGAAGGAGTTGGGTGAGCTACGGCGCCTTGTGGAAATGTTGCAGACGATGGCTGGTGAGTCTGGGAAAAGAGGGCGGCAGCCGTTCCTCACGCACCGTTGTCGGACGGCACCAAAGGGGAGTGCGCTTGGTAAGGCGGCACTCGCGGCGCGCCAATATCGCGAAGCCGAGTTCAACAACTTGGAAGGTAGGCTAAGGAGCGAGTTGACCGCAATTAGCCCAGGCATCGGCGTTCATCTGCTGGCTGAGGCCACCATTCCCGAGGTGTGGCCGCCTGCGGATGTGCTGGTCACCTTGCCTGTGAACTCTGATGGAACAGGCGTGGACTTGGCGAATGGCTGGCCAGCCTGGCGTGCTCTCATTGAAGGCGGGCGTAAGATTTGCGTCCTGCCCGTCATGAACAGCCTCGGATTGACGAGCCTCGCGACATCTGGCTTCGACAGGCTGTTTCCGGTTCTACCAAATGAACTGGCGCAACCCTGGTGCGCCGCCGCAGGACTGAAGGCAGCTCCGATGGATTCGCTAAACGCATTCACTCGTCTCACCAACCCGTTGGCAGAGCTCCAGGGCATTGATGCGTACTGGAGCAGTAAGGGAACCAGGACGCCCGAGGAGGAACGCATCTATCGGGAGGTCTCCGAGACTCTCGACGAAGCGAGAGAGGCTTGGAGCAACTTGGCGCTCACGGATGACATCAAGGGGGCTGGCCTGCAGCTCGTGGATGCCGCTCTTCAAGGAGACTTCCCGATTGCGAATGCCGCTGCAAGGCTGCTGCACGGCGAGCGGACCCAGACTATCGAAGTCATCGAGTCATTCGTCCTAGGGCTTACCTTGTTCGAATGTCAGTGCACAGGTGAGCGCAGTGCACAAACTTGGCAATGGCAACCATGATCTACACCAACATGCTCAACATGGGCCGTGGCGCGGCGGAGCCCTTTGGGTTCCTGCCCAGGACTGATCTGCTGCAAAGCGGCCATTGTTGAACTTCCGCCTTACCGCCTAAAGCTTTCGTCAGAAAGACTGCACATGAAGGACTGCTCCTGGCCGAAAGCCGCTGGTCGTCGACAGGAGCAATCGGCCAAAAAGAGACGTTCATTTCCGTCGAGATGCCCCCCTAGCCGAAGCGATCAGTCGTTTGATCGATTTGAACTGCCATCCAACAGCACCTTAAGGAACTAGCTTTGATGATCAAAGGCCAGCCATACATGCCAAAAATCGGTACGTGTCTGATTGAATGCGAAGCTTGCTAGCCGGTTGAACCTCCCATGTCAGGGTCATCACTTCGTTAGCCCTTCCAGACCATCCGCAAGGAATAGCAATGTAATTCGCATCAAACAATTTCTGAGGTCGCAACTGCCCCGTGCTGAATGCCGACTCTTCAGCGCTAATTCCAGCTTTTTCCCAGCGTGCTTTTGCGAATTTATCCGATAGCCTCTTGCGAGTACCTACGAGGACGAAGACTGCCGCCGCTTCAGGATGAGCGTCCTTATAAGCGCATAACTTTCTCAAATCATGCTCGACTGCTACCTCAGTCAACTGGTCTTCAGCAAGCAAGGTCTTCAACTCAAAATATCCCCAAGGAGAACCGCCAATTCGATCAATGATCACATCGGGAATGCAGACGCCAAGTTTTGGATGCTCAAGAGCCTTCTTGTTATTCCTTATCAAGTCAGGGGAGGGTATGTGAGGTGTGAGCAGTTTGACGATCAATTGCTGTACTGACGCTTCTGCCTGATGCGCGTCCTTCGAACCACCTACAAGGCCGTTTTCAGATATTACCTGGTGCGGGAGTTGGGTGTGCAAGATGTTGATCAGCCGCGGCCCATGATGGATGAGGCGCCTACGATTCATATTTTAGAAGCTGCGTATCAACTTCGAGGAGTGCTACGTCCACGCCACATTCTCCTGCAGCCGTTTCCTTGGATACATAGTTCCAGACAGGATGCAGACCACTGTCGAACGCCACCAATGCAAACGAGCCAGCGGGATGCAGTCCGGCGCCAGGTGGGTAGTGCTCAATCCACACCGTACGCCGCACGACCTGGCTAACGACGTCTTCGTTATCAGCTCGAAATCGCCACCAACGCCTAGGAGCAACAAGGTGATCCAATCCCACATCTTCTTGCAATCGCTCGATAGCCGCCACAAGGATTTGCTCCACGGCGTTGGTCACTGACGTACCGTAATATTCGAGGAGCTGACTGCATAGGACAACCAACCCGCTTGGTCGTACCCAGACCCGTAGGAAGCACGTACCCTCTGAACCAAACCCGGGAAACCTGAAGCGTGGGTACTCTTTGTAGACCGGTTCAGTCTGATTCTTCTTCATGTAGCCTGATTCCATATCCGTCTCGTGCGTGCTGCGCACTATTGGCTAGTCGTCATGTTTCGCATATAGCATCACTTTACCGAACTCGAGCGCAAGAACCCAAAAGCAGACGATGCGAAAGGCTGTATGTGGATGCTACTTCCAACCCATTGCAGCAGGTGGGGCCTGGCGGAAATCGGCCAGAAGTGGACGGTCTCTAAAACTAAGAACGGTTCAAACTGGAATAGGTGGGCAGCCTCACTGAATAGACATGTACCCATCCTATAAATTGTCTAGCTCAGGCTCGTCTGGTAGTGCCCGAGCCCTCTTCATCGATGACGAAGGTCAGGTTGATCCGGTGAATGCGGTCAAAGCGTCGGATGTACTTTGGCAAGCTTCGCAACGTACCAGGTAGGCAAAGGATGGCGATGCAGCCTAGCTGAGATCGCGATCAGCACTTCCCAGGAGGTGTTGTGCCAAGCGAAATCCTCTGGGGAGGCGGCCTGGCTCGGCACCTTCACAGAGGCTTCAACCTCATCATCTGGCGTCGGCCGAAAGCCAGTCAGAGCACGTGATATGCCAATGGCATTCACATAGGCATCGGAACCCGTCAGCATCTGCAGTGCCTTTTTGGGGAACCACCTTTCCTTGGTTACCCCTTCAAGATTTGGAACAATCTCCGCAGTCAATTGATCAAGGGCCTCCTGGTCGCCCAGCAGAGCAGCCATGGTTCCCAGGAGCGGCACCAAAGTCGTGGTTTTGAAGAATCGACCTCTTTGGGTTTCTTTCCCGGAGAACAGGGCCATGGCATCTTCAAAATCATCGGTATCCACCGGCATGATCCTGTTCCGATGCAGAGCAGCATCAAAGCGATCAATGCACTCACGCACCATGAGTTGGGTGCTGGCTGTATCACCCACGGCCATGATCGCGGTCATGGCTATCGAAAGGTCAATGGCTTGTCCGTCATAGACGGGTAGCAAGCATCCGTTGTGCGCGTTGATGAAGGACACCAGGCAGCCGTGCATGGCTCGGAGAGTTGCGGTATCGACCTTCAGGGACTGAAGCAACAGTAGTGTGGTGCCCAACCGGCCAAGCTCATCGCAAATCAAGTCGATGTAGAGCACCTGATCGGGGCGATAGCGGAGCATACGTCTGCGGTTCAGGAGCGACGGCATCACGCGCTCGTAGTACCGTAACAAGGCGTTCGCATGGAGCCGAGCAAGCGTTTCGAAACGATTGAGGAACTGAATATCGGTCTGCAGGCCAAGCGTTATCGATTCGCTCCAGAGGCGTAGCAAAAGGTACTCACCTGCGAGCACGCCTGGTTTCTGATTACCCTCACTTTCTCCCCAGACGAGAAGCACAGCCCACCCCATGCCCGCCGCCGCTGCTCGCTTGTGGAAGCGATTCGCACGCGTATTTTCTGATACGTCCTTGTCATCCCCAAGTGCGGCCATACAATCATCAACAAACCGAACGAACCTGGAGAATGAAGCCTGCGTATCCTCAAGCCCGGCCAAGGCAGCCCTCAGGTCGGATTTGCCTTTCCCGAGCAGCAAGGCATCGTCAAAGAGGTACTCCTCGATGTAGGGACTCAGCTGATCCATGCCCCAGAAATCCAGCGAGCATAAAGGAGAGAATTCGACCACTTCCTTCGAGATTGCCGAGTAATCTGACTGTGCGTCTTGCTTGAGGATGCCATTTGAAATCAGGACGATTCGCTTTTTTAGGCCCCGCAGAGGCTCTGGCAGCCGATTCCGGACGTACTCGGTGTACGCTTGGCGGATGGAGGGCGAAATCGCCTGCTGAGTGCCATAGAAGTCGTTCCGGTTCACATTGCCAAATTTGATGATGAACAGGAAAACTTCCGTTTGCCCCTGAGCATCCTCCTTGGTGGACATAACGTCGACACCACCCTGATTCACGCCAATTTGGGCACGACTGTACACCGAATGCCCCATCGCTTGGAGAAGCTCTGGAAGGAGTGCATCCAGCTCATCGCGCTCGCGAAGCCCCGAAAGGTAGTGTGAGAGAACCAGTTGGATGCTCATTGATCAGCGTCCTTCCATAGGCTCATGATCTTCTGGTCATATAGCAACGGGTCGGCAATCCAGGTCTGAGGCAATTCGATACTCATTTCCTGCGTGAACATGGGGATCATCGCCTCGACGGTCTCATGATCGTTCTGATATTCCACTGATACTTGGTTGGAGTATTTGAAATGCTGCGCGGTCATGAACATTTCGAACAGGGATTCGCCGTGAGCCTTGTCCGCCACCGCCCGATTCTCGTTCCGGCGAAGGTAGCTGAAGCTCCGCCGCATTTCCGATGACATCTGTAGCTCAGTGAGGTGGGGCAGGGCATCCAAGGCGCTGCTTTCGGCGGAGAGCCTTTCGTCCAGATGCTTGGCGGGAGTTGACTGAGCAAGCGGTGAGGGATCTGCTTCAAGGAGACGTTTGCAGGTGGCTGGGTACTCTGTCGCCAAAAAATCGATGACCACACAGGTCGTTGCAGAAATCAGAGGGCTTGGGGGTAGGTCTTCATTCAAGCTCAACACCCAGCCAAGTGATACTGGTACCGAAACGTTCAGGGCACACAATCTGCGGGCCACAGCGCTGGTGGATGCCTCTGTGGCTCCGGACAGCGCGAACCTCACCAACTTGGGATGTTGGAGGTACTGGACGCTGACCTCGTGCGCCAACGCTTTGCTCAGCCTGTGGTGGCCTTTGTCACCGATCCATTCGCAAGCAGCCAGGACAAACAAGTCTGTAGACGCAACCCGATGGAGGCAGTTCTTTGCTTCATCTACCAGGCTATTGGCCTCAACTCCGGAGGTTTCCGCCTCGCGCCAGAGGGCATAGAACTCGCCCAGCAAGGCCTCACCATCTTGCTCAAGGTTGGCTCTGTAAAGGTGTAGGTAAAAATCGTTGAACCGGATCATGTCCATGTGAATTGGCTCCGAGGGCGTCGGTAGGTACGCATTAGGATGATACTACGCCGCCCCTTGGCTGCCCCAACGCTTATTCGCCAGTAAAGCATTGATCGGTAGAGAATCGTGGAGCAACCAATTACTACAATTGGCTCTTTGAATCGCTGCAGATTTCTTAAATAGTGAATGTCCGCTTTTCGCCGATAGGTGCCCTTGGTCAAATGTCTTTACGGTCTGTGCAATCAATTGACTTACGCACAAGAAAAAACCACCTGTCCTAGAACAGGTGGCTCCTGGTACCAACGGAAAAGGCGGTCTCGTTAACGAATAAATGCGACCGCGGCGAAGAGAATCGCCATCGCGACGAAGAGCATCACGCCGATATTCATAACGAGGCTCACCTCAAACCGGGATAGCTCTGCCCGAAATTGTGCTATGTCGGGATCGGATTTGCCTGCAGAAGATAAATGCACATCAGAGTCCATGGCTTGGATAACTGCTTCGATTTGTTGCTCAGGCACGTTGATAGCCTTCAGGGCTTTATACATTGCCAGTCGATTTTTCATTAAGGCCTCCAAAAACAAAGAAAGGCCTGCCCCAGGACGGGGGAGGCCCGTCGTGGGTGGGATGTGGATAGCTGCTTCCATCGACACTCAAGTCGACTGTCCGCGCTGCCGAAGCGATGCGGTCATTGGGAGGATCCTGCGGAAAACCGCAGCGCCGTCTTGATCCTAACGGCTTGTATGCACCCGTGAAAGTGCTCCCACGGACATTCTCTGTCAATTCACAAACCGGCTACCGAGTGTTCCCTAATGTTGGGTAATAGCACCGGACATTTCTGGATTTACAGGTGTTGATACGCGTCCCTAGACAGGGCACGCCTGCCACCCTTTGCCTTTCATCACCTGTGCGGCCAAGTCTCCAGCGCCTCTAGGACCGGCCAGGATTTCTCGCATCTTGGCAATGTGTGGCCGGCCAATTTCGTGCCATGCCGAGCGCGCTGGTGGCTTCTTGCGCACTTCCGTGCAAACGCGGGGTGCGGGCTGGATTGCAGCTGGCTTGCCAGTTGGATGCTGTTTCTTGCGGCCGGCCCACAAGCGAAACTCGCCGGCCGACACACGTTTCACCAAGGCGAAGAAATAGGCGACGACATTACGTACCGTGCCGCTTTGACTGCGTGCCTGTAGTTCGTCCAGCACGTCCTGGCGATGGTGTGACGGCAACCGTTTCAAAGCCATCAGCGCGTCTCTTTGCTGATCTGCTTTGGCGTTGGCCAGGCATGGCGGCAATGTCAGAGGTGCTGTTGGTGAATCGCTTTCCTCACGCGTATGCGCGCGGTACGTACGTTCTTTTTTGTATAAATACGGCTTATACGTATGGTCTTGCTCTTGAGGTATCTGGCGGGTCTCTTTGGTCTGCTGTGTAACGGTCGATCTATTTGCGGAAGTACCAGGTATGGATGTTCGATTGACCCTGGGGCGCTTTCGCGATGGCGCGGAGGGCGGTGGGTCATCGTCTTTGTTATGTTGATCCCGGATGGCAATGGGGAGACGTTCAGGCGGCTCCTCAGAGGTCGCCAGAATGTGCTCGGCAAGATGCTTGATCTGTTTGTTCTCATGGCCGATGCAGGCAGCCATAAGCTCCGCCAGGCTCTCATCGAGAGCAACAGCTTCATGGAAGCTTAGAGCGCGCTCATTGACCCGATACAACATGCTTTGAACATTGCCCGTTAGGAGATCGCAGTGCTGCCTCACAAAGCTGATCCATCCTGTAAGCCGGAGCACGGCTAAGGCGCGCCACGCCGTTGCAGCGCCAGCTCGTTGCCCACACGGAGTACACGTGAGGTAACGGCGCAGTTGCCCCATGTTCACTAGCGGACTGAGGCCATCAGCGGTGCGAAGCATGTGCAGGACCTGCCAGCCATTGCGCTCCAACGGGGTAAGACGCCGATCGAGCATGAGCGCCGTCAAGGTAGCGCTCAGAGCATCTTGGTCTTGTGAGTTCTGATGAGTGCGTAGGTCTGCCATGAGATGACTCCGAGGTATGGGCCAAGACGGCCCGTTCCTCTGCATCTCATCGCGGATCAACCTGCGTGTAAGCCGACAATGCGATTTGCATCACCACCGTATTTGCCTGGAGGCTGGTACTTCGATTGTAAAAAAGCTGTTCCGTGCCAACCGATGGCGGTCCTTCATCACCGTATGGCAACTACTTTCCGATCACTGATTTCGATGGTTGCTGATATCGAGAGATTGCCGGTAGCTGCTCCCTGGATGTGTTCACTCCACCACTGCATCATCGGCCGTCTGCGTTCAATGTAGTCCGCTCGGTTATAGGCGCTACGCACCTCGTCCTTATCGACGTGGGCAAGCGCAACTTCGATCAGCTCGGGATCCCAACCTTTTTCATTGAGGATGGTGCTCGCCATCGAGCGCATTCCATGGCTGACCAGGCGCCCTTCGAAGCCCATCCGTTTCAACGCCATGTTCGCGGTCTGGCTGTTGCAATGGGTACGAGGATTGCGGTCGGAGGGAAACACGTACTCCCTGTGTCCGCTGTAGGGCTTGATGGTCTCCAGGAGCGCTAAAGCGTGCTCCGTGAGCGGGATGATGTGTGTGCGACGTTTCTTCATTCGCTCCGCTGGAATCGTCCAGATCTTCTTCTCGAAGTTGATGTCAGCCCACCGAGTGGTCGCAGCTTCTGCTGGTCGAGTCATCGTGTGGAGCTGCCACTCGATGAGGCAGCGGGTGGTTCTTTTGATGCTGGCGTTGGCAATCGCCACCATGAGTTCGTTGAGCTCATCGGGGGGCAATGCCGCCATGTTTTTCTTCTTTGGTTTTTTGAAGACCGAACGAATGCCGCTCAGGGGATTGGCAGGGATGAGTCCGTAATTCACGCCGTAGGTCATGATTTCGTTGAGGCGTTGGGTCAGGCGCTTGACCGTTTCCAAGCTGCCTTTGGTTTCAAGTGGCCTGAGCAGCTTGATGACGTGAGGCGCACTGATTTCTGAAATGGGAGTCGCGCTTAAGTCTGGGAAGACGTGAAGCGTGAGTGAGCGCCAGATATCTTCGGCGTAGGCAGTAGTTACTGAGTCTTTCTTCAGCTCAAACCACGCCGTCGCCACGTTTTGAAACGTGTGCTCTGTCGCGGCTTTTTTCGCTTGGCGATCCGCATCGCGCTGTTCTTTAGGGTCCAGTCCTTGGGCAACCAGTTCCCTAGCCTCGACAGTGCGTTTTCGCGCATGGGCCAGGCTGAGCTCAGGGAATGTACCCAGTCCCATGTTGATTCGTTTTTTCGTCACGGGATGGACGTAGTTGAAATTCCATAGCCTTGAACCATTGGTACGGACTCGCAGCTGGAGGCCGTTGCCGTCGGTCAGTATGTAGTCCTTGGCTTGGGGTTTGGCGGCTCTGATTTTTACGTCTGAAAGGCGTGTGGCTTGGGCTCCCATGGGTACTCCAACGCTGTTTGTGTATTCCAAAATTTACCAGCCGAAGGCTTGGAATACGTCTTGGAATACATTTCAAAATGGATCTGCGTGAAGTGCTATGGAGCCCAATGGCGCTGAAACCCCCGTATTTACTGGGTTTCAGGCACAAAAAAAGACGTCCGTGGACGTCTTTAGATGATGAAATGGTGGAGCCGGGGGGATTTGAACCCCCGTCCGCCAGTACTCCGCTGTCGGTACTACATGCGTAGCCATGTCTATTAAGTTAACCCTCAGCGACCCGACGGGCAGGGTGCTTTGGGCGAGTTGTGTAAGTTTTAGCCGCTTCGTCCACAACGTACTGCACGGCGATTCTGTTCTATATGACAATCACTTTGGGTTTACAGACATCCCCTGATGATTGCTGGACCCGAAGGTACCAGAAGGGAAGGGCTAAGGCTGCTTACGCAGCGAGAGCGTATTCCCCGTAGGTTTCGTCATTGGCAACTATAGGAAGTTGCAACAGTGGATTTACGAGTTCTGTTACCAACTCGGCATGCACCTAAAGTTTCGCAACCGGCGTCGAATCCTGAACGGCCCCGAACCTGTCACTCGGTGGAGCTGTTGAGTGACAGGCATGCTCAGTGTACGCCAATACTTGGCTGAGGCCAACCCGGGGGCGATGTTACTGAGGATCGCCTTTGGCGTTGTTCTGCAGCTTCTGCAAGGCCTGGGTGGTGATTGTAATGCAATCCTTGGTGCCTTCCTCGGTACCTTTTTGGTGAGCCTGCTCGGCTTTGGCAACTTCTTTGTTCAGGTCAGTTTTCAAGCCTTCGCTCAGCTGCTTCGTGCTGACCATGTCATTTCGGATTTTGGTCAGATTGGTCTCGCAGAGGTCGGCTGCAAACACCGGAGAGGCCAACAGTGCAGCGGAAATGAACAAGCCAGCAAATGCGGTGTGCTTCATGTGTATCTCCTTGAACGTGTGGTCTCGGTGCTGCCGGTCACGGTCAGGCCGAGTCGTTGTCGTAGGGCCCGACAGAGCCGGACCTATTCAAGTGACTACAGCGAAGCGCAGGAATTCGATTTTTCGTCGAGCCCTGTAGATGAACCTTCACCGCCGGCGGGTTTGGCCCGGGTGACGCGGTCTACCAGATACACCAGGCCGTGGTAATCGATTTCACCGTGTTGCGTCAGACCAATCTCACAGGTGCGGCTGGTGGAGATGCCCTCGGCGCAGTATTGAACCGCGTCCTTGAGGGTACGCAACGAGTGGGCGTTGAGTTCAGGCGTGGTAAAGCCCTTGTCGCCGGCGAAACCGCAGCAGTGGATGCCTTCCGGGATGACGACGTGCTTGCTGCATTTGCGTGCCAGATCGATCAGCGCCTGGCTCTCGCCAAGGTGCTGGGTGCTGCACGTGACATGCACGGCAATCGGTTCCTCCTGGGGGCTGAATTCCAGGCGCTCCATCAGGTGCGTGCGAATGAAGCGCACGGGGTCGTACAGGTCGAGGCGCACTTCGCCGAGGTCCTGCACCAGCCGCAATGTGCAGGGGCTGGTGTCGCAGTAGATGGGATCGAGGCCGCCGCGGCTGGCGTGCAGCAGTGCGCCGATCAGTTCCTGGCGTTTGTGCTCGGCTTGTTCGGCATAACCTTTTGAGGCGAACGGCTGGCCGCAGCAAAGGCTGTCGACGTTGTCGGGAAAGACCACCTGATAACCGGCTTTTTCCAGCAGGTGTCGGGTTTTTTCGTACAGCGAAACCTGCTCTTTATCTCCCGCCGCAGGGCCCATGGCTCGCGACACACAGGCCGCCAGGTACACCACTCTCGGACGTTGGTCCGACACGGCCGGGCTGAAGCGGATGGGGCTTTCCGGTTGTGGCATGGCGGGGGTCCATTGCGGCATCTGGCCTTTCGACAGTCGATTCAACCCGGTTGACCAGCGCGCCAGCCGGGGTGCCCCCAGCAGCATGCGCGCGCCGTTGGCCACGTGCAGGGTAAAGCGCGCTCCTTGCAGGGCCAGGGCGAAGTTGCCCGCAAGCCAGTCGGCGGTTTTCGTACGTGTTGCGGTACGGCCGCGGAGCTTTTTCACCAGGTCGCCGGTATTGATGCCTACCGGGCAGCGTTGGGCGCACAATCCGGTGGCGGCGCAGGTGTCGATGCCTTGATATTGATAGGCCGTTTCCAGTTCGTAAGTGTCGATGCCCGCGCGCTTTTTCGCCTGGATGTCCCGCCAGATCACGATGCGCTGGCGTGGGCTCAGGGTCAGGTCCTTGGATGGGCACACCGGTTCGCAGAAGCCGCATTCGATGCACTTGTCGACGATCTCGTCGGCGGCCGGCAGCGGCTTGAGGTGTTTGAGGTGGATCTGCGGGTCTTCGCTGAGCACCACATCCGGGTTGAGGATGCCGTTGGGATCGAGCAGGCGCTTGAGTTGCCACATCAACTGGTAGGCATCGCTGCCCCATTCCAGTTCGACGAAGGGCGCCATGTTGCGTCCGGTGCCGTGCTCGGCCTTCAGCGAACCGCCGAACTCCACCGCGACCAACTGTGCCACGTCATCCATGAACGCCTGGTAGCGTGCGACTTCTTCAGGGTTGTTGAAGCCTTGGGTGAAGACAAAGTGCAGATTGCCTTCCAGTGCGTGTCCGAAAAGGATCGCTTCGTCGTAGTGATGTTTGTCGAACAGCTCGATCAGGCGGTTCACGCCCGTCGCCAGCTGTTCCACTGGAAAGGTCACGTCTTCGATGATCACCGTGGTCCCGGTTTTGCGCACCGCGCCCACCGCCGGAAAGGTGTCCTTGCGGATGGCCCAGAGGCGGGCGTTTTCCTTCGGGTCTTCGGTAAAGTCGACCTGTTTTTCCACCGGGAAGCTGGCCAGCGAGGTCATGATCCGCGCCAGTTGTTCTTGCAGCAAAGACGAGGATGCGGCGCGGGATTCGATCAGCAGGGCGCAGGCATTCAGTGACAGATGCTGGACGAAATCCGGCATGCCTGGCTTGTCCTGGACGGAGCGCAGGCTGCGACGGTCCAGCAACTCTACGGCCGATACCGGCTGGCTTTTCAGCACGGTGACGGCGTTGCAGCAGGTTTCCACGTCCGGGAACACGATCAGCGCCGAAGCCTTGTTCGGATGGTCGATCACCGTGTTGTAGGTCACTGCGCTGATGAAACCGAGGGTGCCTTCGGACCCCACCAGCAAGTGGCTCAAGATATCCACAGGCTCGTCGAAATCCACCAGGGCGTTGAGTGACAAGCCGGTGGTATTTTTCAGACGGTATTTGTGGCGAATTCGGGCGGCCAATTCGGTGTTGTCGCGGGTCTCGCGTCCGAGAGTCGCCAGGCGCTCCAGCAGCTCGCCGTGACTGGCTCGGAACGCGGCCACGCTGGCATCGTCTTCGGTGTCGAGGTGGGTGCCGTCGGCCAGTACCAGGCGGATGCCGGCCAGGGTGTGATAGGTATTCTGCGCCGTGCCGCAGCACATGCCGCTGGCGTTGTTGGCGACGATGCCGCCGATCTTGCAGGCGTTGATCGACGCGGGATCCGGGCCGATTTTGCGTCCGAACGGTGCCAGCCAGGCATTGGCCTGGGCACCGATCACGCCCGGTTGCAGACGGATTTGCGTACCCTGTTGGCGAATCTCGCGGCCGTTCCAGTTGTCCCCCAGCACAATCAGCACCGAGTCGCTGATGGCCTGCCCCGACAGGCTGGTGCCGGCCGCGCGGAAGGTCACGGGAACGTGGTCGCGCTGGGCCAGTTGCAGCAGGGCGACCACTTCGTCTTCGCTTTCGACCCGTACCACCAGTTTCGGAATCAGCCGGTAGAAACTGGCGTCGGTGCCGAAGGCCAAAGTCGACAGGGGATCGTCGAAACGGCGCTTTTGTGGGATCAGTTGCTGTACGTCATGTAGGAAGGGGGCGGGAAGGCTCATTGGTCCTCCAGAATCAGTACCACCAGGTCCTTGGGACCGTGGGCGCCATAGGCCAGGACTTGTTCAATGTCGGCGGTTTTCGAGGGGCCGGACACCAAGAGGGCGTTGGTGGGCATGCCCTGGGCCCATTCGAATTCCTGCTGCACTTCATAGAAGTTATCGCGGATCTCGCTGGCCTTGAGCAGGGCGAAATGCACCGGCGGTACGAGGCTCATCAGCCGCGGTTCTTCCCGCGTTGGCCACAGGATCAGGCTGCCGGTCGCAGCGATAGCGCCCAGGGTTCCGGTCAGGCTGGCGGGGGTGTCGTTGAACAGCTCGGCTTTCCATTCCTCGACCGGCCTGTTGTAGGCCTTGAGGGCCGGCAGGTCAGGATTATTCGCCCAGAACTGTGTGATTTTTTGCCCATGCGCCGTGGTTGGCGCAATCAGCAGGCTCGGCAACTGCCGGTCGCGCAGCAACTGCGCCAGCAGCGCCGTCCAGCCTTCGCCCGACGTCAGGTGGATTTCGGTGTGCACCGCTTCCATCAGTTTGCGCAACTGCGGGATGCGCTCTTCGGGCGCGTAGCGATAGGTTTGCGTGACCAGATCGACGTCGAAATGGTCGGCAACCGGCGTGGTGCCGGTCAGGCTTTTACGCAGTTTGGCGAGGATATTGTCCCTGGCGCTCATCGGTGGTCTCCCTGGGCTTTCAGGTGTTCGCGGGCCAGGTCGTGCAGCGAGCGGGCGGCGGGTTTGGGGGCGCTGTGGTTCTGGGTCCAGGGGCCGACGTTACTGGGCGTCAGGGCGCGCAGGCGCGTGGCCAGAAAGGCGAACAGCCGATACAGCCGTGGCGAGCTGTTGAGTTGGGCCCAGGCGTTCCAGATGAAACGTTCCTTGGGCGAATATTTGCTGCCCTGGCCGCGCATCACTTGATTCGGGCTGTCCGGCGCCTTGACGTTTTCCTCCCGCAGGCGCCGCAGCAGGGCGGGGATCGGGATCTTCACCGGGCACACTTCACCGCAGGCGCCACACAGTGAAGACGCGCTCGGGTGGTCCGGCACTTTGGCGAGGCCGACCATGTGCGGCGTGATGATTTTTCCGATAGGCCCCGGGTACACCTCGCCGTAGGCATGGCCGCCGATTCGGGTGTAGACCGGGCAATGATTCATGCAGGCGCCGCAGCGGATGCAGTTCAGGGTCTGGCGCAATTCGCTGTCGGCAAACGCCTGGCTGCGACCGTTGTCCAGCAGCACCAGGTGCACTTCCTGGGGGCCGTCCAGTTCGTCGGCCTTGCGCGGGCCGGAGATCATGTTGACGTAGGTGGTGATCGGCTGGCCGAGGGCCGAGCGGGTCAGCAATGAGAGCAGCGGCACCACGTCGCGCAGGTTCTCCACCACTTTTTCGATGCCGGTCACGGCGATGTGCACCGGTGGTACGGTGGTGGACATCCGCCCGTTGCCTTCGTTTTCCACCAGCAGCAGGGTGCCGGTTTCGGCGACGGCGAAATTGACGCCCGACACGCCGATGTCGGCCTCGAAGAATTTCTGCCGCAAGACCTTGCGACCGATCTGAATGAGTTGGTCGACGTCCTTGGTGTACTCCACGCCGAGTTTGTCGTGGAACAAGGACGCGACCTGACCGGCATTCTTGTGGATCGCCGGCATAATGATGTGTGAAGGCTTCTCGTGGTCGAGCTGGACGATGTATTCCCCCATGTCGGATTCGAGACATTCAATGTCCCGAGCCTCGAGGAAATGGTTCATCTCCATCTCTTCGCTGACCATCGATTTGCCCTTGATCACTTGCCGCGCCTCGTGAGCGCGGATGATCGAGAGGACGATGCCGTTGGCTTCGTCCACCGTCTCCGCCCAGTGCACAGTCACACCGTTGCGGGTCAGGTTGCTTTCAAGCCGCTCGAGCAGGTCGGGCAGCTTCGATAACGCACGGGCGCGGACGGCATTGCCGAGCACTCGCAGGTGTTCTCTTTCGTGGGCATCGCTGAAGGACGTTGCCCGCTTGGTCATCAGTGAATCCATCGCAGTGCGAAAGTTGTTTCGCAATTGCGTGTCGCCCAGGGCCTTGTGGGCGCGGGCACGAAAATCTTCCTGCAGTTCAACGGTCGGGATCAGCGTCGGCGTGCTCATGCCACACCTCCGGTACGCTGCCAGAGGAAGCTCGCCAAGTGCTGGCCGCGCAAGGCCTCCTGCTGCTTTTCCAGTGCGCCGTTGATGTTCATCAAGCAACCGCAATCGGCACTGACGACCTTGTGCGCGCCGGACTCCTTCAACGCCCGGGTCTTATCGGCCACCATCGCGCCGGAAATATCCGGCATGCGAACGCTAAATGTCCCACCAAAGCCGCAGCACTCGCTTTCGTGACTGTGTTCGACCCGCTCCACATTGCGTAGCTGCGCCAACAGCGCGCGGCCGTGCAGGTGGGTATTCATTTCACGCCGTGCCGAGCAAGACGTGTGCAACGCAATCTTCACCGGTGCGCCGCTGTCCTGGAGCTGCACCTTGCAGACGAACAACAGGAATTCGGCCAGCTCAAAGGTCCGGGCAGCCAGGGCCTGGATCTGCTTGAGCGTCTCGGGCTCATCCTTGAACAGGTCGGCGTAATGCTCGCGCATCATGCCGGCGCAGGACCCCGAAGGCACCACCACCGGATAATCTTCGGCGAACAACGCCAGTTGTGCCCGCGCCACCGTCCGGGCCTGCTCGGTATAGCCCGAGGTGTACGCCGGTTGCCCGCAACAGGTTTGTCCTTGCGGATACTCCACCCGGATCCCTTCGCGCTGCAAAAGATGGATCGCGTCCATCCCGGCTTCGGGGTAGAACAGGTCCACCACGCAAGTGCCGAACAGGTAGACCTGTTGCGGTTTCTCGCTGGGGTACTGCCGAGGCTCGGGCAATGGCGGGGCGACACGGGTCGCGTTCGGCACGGCGTTGTAAAAAAGCTCGCTCATCAGGCGTGTCTCCGGGTGGTCCCGGTTATCCGTCCGCTGAGGCTGCTGAATATAGCGATCAAATCTTTCAGCAACCTTGCAGACCCGGTTGTCGATAGCGGACGCCGGAAGGGGTTCCGGCGTCGGTTTTTTCCAGGCAGCTTGTAGGACTCAGTGCACCAGCATGCCGGTGAACCAGTAGGCCTGGGCCAACGTGATCAAGCCGACGATCGTTGCAAAGAATAGGCTGTGTTTCAGGGTAAAACGGAACAGGTCCGACTCTTTGCCCACCAGCCCGGTGGCTGCGCAGGCCACGGCGATGGATTGCGGCGAAATCATCTTGCCGGTCACACCGCCGCTGGTATTGGCTGCCACGAGCAGGGTGTCGTTGACGCCGATCTGGTGTGCGGTGGTGGCTTGCAGCGAGCTGAACAGTGCGTTGGACGAAGTATCGGAGCCGGTCAGGAACACCCCCAGCCAACCCAGGAAGGGCGAGAAGAACGGAAACGCCGCGCCCGTGCCGGCCAGCACCAGGGCCATGGTCGACGACATGCCCGAGTAGTTGGTGACGAAGGCGAAGGCCAGCACCATGCCAATCGACAGGATCGGCCAGCGCAGTTCAAAAAAGGTCTCTTTGAAAGTGGTAAGACCAGTCTTGGGGCTGATCTTCAGCACCAGCATCGAGATCAGCGCGGAGAAGAAAATCGCCGTGCCGGTGGCCGAAATCGGATCAAGCTTGAACACGGCCGGAATGGCGGTGGGGTTGACCACGATGGGGGCGACCTTGATCACCATCTGGTCCAGGTGCGGGATGGCGAAGTTGAACACCCAGGCGTACATCGAGCCGCCGGCGGCGAACATCGCCTTGAACGGTTTCAAGGTCCAGATCGTGACCAGTACGGTAAGGATCAGGAACGGCGACCAGGCCTTGATGATTTCCCCCAGGCTGTAGGGCGAAGCCACAGTGCTGCGTGGTTGGCCGAAACCGCCGACACTGGCAGTTACCGTTGCGCCAGCTGTGGCGCCGGCAATCTGAGCACCTGCGCTGCGTTTGGGTTGCCAGACTTTCAGGAACAATGTCAGCGAGATCAAGCTGGCCAGGGCCGAGGTGATGTCCGGTAGCTCTGGACCGATGAAGTTGGAGGTGAAGTACTGGGTGATGGCAAAACTCAGGCCTGCCACCAGCGCCGCCGGCCAGGTTTCGCGCACGCCGCGCAGGCCATCCATCATGAATACCAGCCAGAACGGTACGAACAGCGACAGCAGGGGCAGTTGGCGTCCGGTCATGGCGCCAATTTTGACGGCGTCGATCCCGGTCACCTGGCCGGCCACGATAATCGGAATGCCCAGGGCGCCGAACGCCACGGGCGCGGTGTTGGCGATCAGGCACAGGCCGGCGGCATACAGCGGGTTGAAGCCCAGGCCCACGAGCAGCGCGGCAGTAATCGCCACGGGTGCACCGAAGCCGGCGGCACCTTCCAGAAAGGCGCCGAAGCAGAAACCAATCAACAATACCTGCAGGCGCTGGTCATCGGTAATCGACAGCACCGAGCTGCGAATGACCTCGAACTGGCCGCTCTTGACCGTCAGTTTGTAGAGGAAAACGGCGGCGACGATGATCCAGGCGATGGGCCACAGGCCATAGGCAAAACCGTAGCCGGCAGCGGCGAAGGCCATGTCGGCAGGCATGTTGAACGCAAAGATTGCCACGGCAATCGCCAGGGCCAGGGTGATGCTTCCCGCCACATGCCCCTTGAGGCGAAACACCGCCAGGGCCAGGAAGAAAAATACGATGGGAATGACGGCCGCGAGTGCGGACAAGCCGAGACTGCCGAGCGGGCTGTAAAGCTGTTGCCAGGTTTGCATGGTGGGTGAGCCCCTAATTGTTGTTGGTCAGGCACTGGTCAGCGGTTTTGGTTAATTGGTAAGACCAATTTACAAGCGCTGTCGGCTAGGGTAAAAGCCTTGGCTATCGTGTGTCAATTTGCCGCCCTGAAACTTTCGTCGAATAAGCGGTGCAGATCGCATCTGATCTGTTTGCCTGAATGGCTTCTGGTAGGTGTGGGCAGGGCTCGGATGGGCCAGAATAGAGAGCCCGGCGAGCTGCCGGGATCGTGGAGAGTCGAGTTATGGGGTTTGATCAGATTCGTCAGCGCCGTTTGTCTGACGATATTGTCGAGCGGCTTGAAGGAATGATCCTTGAGGGCACGCTGAAGTCTGGTGAGCGGCTGCCGGCCGAGCGGACCCTGGCCGAACAGTTCGGCGTCTCACGTCCTTCATTGCGCGAGGCGATCCAGAAACTGACGGCCAAAGGCTTGCTGGTCAGCCGGCAGGGCGGTGGCAACTACGTGGTGGAATCGTTGGGCTCGACGTTCAGCGATCCGCTGCTGCAGTTATTGGAAAGCAATCCCGAAGCGCAGCGTGACTTGTTGGAGTTTCGTCATACGCTGGAAGCGTCCTGTGCCTATTACGCGGCGTTGCGGGCCACGGAGGTGGATCGCGAGCGGCTCACGGCGGCGTTCGATGAATTGCAGGATTGTTATGCGCGCCACGATGAAGTGAGTCGGGCGGAAGAAGGCGCGGCGGATGCCAAGTTCCATCTGGCGATTGCCGAGGCCAGTCATAACGCGGTCCTGCTGCATACCATCCGTGGGCTGTTCGACCTGCTCAAGCGCAATGTGGTGACCAACATCGGCGGCATGTACAAGCAGCGCAGCGAAACCCGCGACATGCTGATCAGCCAGCATCGGGAGTTGTACCAGGCGATCATGGACGGTCACGCCGAGCAGGCGCGGGAAGTGTCCAGCCGACATATTCTGTATGTGCAGGAAGTGTTGGAGGAGGTGCGCCAGGAAGTCCAGCGAGTAGCGCGGGCAGAGCGGCGCAAGGGAATATAGATTCGATCCTGTGGGAGCGAGCCTGCTCGCGATGGCGCACTGTCAGTCGATATGGATGTTGACTCTGGGTGGCGATAGCGCTCGTCCGAGCGAGGCACATTGGGTTCCAGGTGGGCTTAATCTTCCTTGCCCTTGTTGCGCACCGCACGTTGCAGTTCGCGACCGGCATCGCGCTCACGCTCGGTATCGCGCTTGTCGTATTCCTTCTTGCCCTTGCCCAGCGCAATTTCGCACTTGATCAGGTGCTTGCTCCAGTACAGCGAGGTGCAGACGCAGGCGTAGCCCTTCTGCTGTACGGAAGCGAAGAGTTTTTCCAGCTCACGCTTGTTGAGCAGCAGCTTGCGCGAGCGCACCGGGTCGGCAATCACGTGGGTGCTGGCGGTGGTCAAGGGCGTGATATGGCTGCCCAGCAGCCAGGCTTCGCCATCCTTGAGCAGCACGTAGCTGTCGACCAGTTGCGCCTTGCCTGCGCGCAGGCTCTTTACTTCCCAGCCGGCCAGGACCATGCCAGCCTCGAAACGCTGTTCGATGAAGTAGTCGTGTCGCGCCTTTTTATTTTGCGCGATGGTCCCTGTGGGGTGTTTCTTCTGTTTAGCCATAGGGGCGGCATTATAGGCAGTTGCGTGCGTGTCGGCTACGGTGAAGCAGCATGCTTGAGCACGTTGAGTGAATCCCGGACAATGCGGCCTCTTTTTTGAACGCTTGGGCGTGATCACGATGTCGACAGACAAGGTTTCTGTCCACGGCAGTTGGGCTAGCCGCTGGGTCTTCATACTCGCGGCGACCGGCTCGGCCGTGGGACTGGGTAGTATATGGAAATTCCCCTACATGGTCGGCGTCTACGGTGGCGGTGCCTTCGTATTGATGTTCCTGGCGTGTATCGCCCTCATCGGCGCGCCGGTGATGCTGGCCGAGACCCTGATCGGTCGCCGCGCCCGACAGAGCCCGGCCAATGCCTTGAAGGTGCTTGCCGTGGAGGCGGGGCACTCGCCCAAATGGTCGTGGGGCGCCTTCGCCGGGATGATCACGGCGCTGTTGATCCTGTCGTTCTACAGCGTGGTCGGTGGTTGGTCGCTGGATTACATCATCGACATGGGGCGCGGCGACTTCCAAGGCGTGGCACCCGATCAGGTGGGCGCCTACTTCGGCGGTGTCATCTCGGACCCCTGGAGATTGACGCTCTGGCACACGGTCTTCATGTTGCTTTCCGCCGTGGTGATCGCCAAGGGTGTGGTCGCAGGGCTTGAGCGCAGCCTGCGGGTCATGATGCCGCTGCTGTTCGTGATGATCCTGGTGCTGCTGGGCTACAGCATGACCACCGGGCATTTCATGGAAGGCCTGCACTTCATGTTCGACTTCAAGCCGGAGAAAGTCCTGGACGGCCTGCTGCCGGCCATGGGGCATGCGTTCTTCTCCCTGAGCGTCGGGGTTGGCTCGATCATGATCTATGGCGCCTACATGCCCAAGAACGCCTCCCTCACCAGGACGGTGGTCGGTGTCGCGCTGCTGGACACCTTCGTGTCGCTGATGGCGGGCGTGGCATTGTTTCCGATTGTGTTCGCAGCCGGTCTGAACCCCAGCGAGGGGCCGGGCCTGATGTTTGTCAGTCTGCCTTTTGCCTTCGGTAGCATGGCATTCGGCCAAGTGATGGGCGTGATATTTTTCGTCCTGGTCGCCATCGCGGCCTGGAGCTCGGCGATTTCCCTGCTGGAGCCCATGGTGGCCTACCTGGTCGAGCGGACCCGGATTAGTCGTGCCTGGGTGACGTTCTGGCTGGCCTTCACCTGCTGGTTTGTGGGGCTGGGGACGGTGTTTTCCTTCAATATATGGAAGCAGGCGAAGTTTTTCGTGAACGAAGACGGCCTGTTCCGCCTCTACCAATGGGGGGCAGCCGGAGGACTGGACTTCTTCGGCGTGATTGATTTCTTTACCTCACGGATCATGCTGCCGTTGGGTGGTTTGTGTTTCGTGGTATTTGCAGGGTGGATCATGGGCCGGGAAGCCGTACGCGATGAATTGTCGCTGCGCAGCCCTGTATTATTCGCCTTGAGCCTGTTCCTGATGCGCTACGTGGCCCCGATCGGCATCCTCGTGGTGTTCGCCGCCCAGCTGTGGAAGTGACGCTTACATGACGACACATATTCAACGCTCGGCCTTGCTGCCTTATCCGGCGCAGGCGCTGTATGACCTGGTCAACGATGTGGCGAGTTATCCGCAGTTCCTGCCCTGGTGCTCGTCTGCCGAGGTGCTCGAGAGCTCCGAGACCCATATGCGTGCCAGCCTCAACGTCGCCAAGGGTGGGCTGAGCCAGCATTTCGTGACGCGCAATACCCTGGTGCCGGGTCAGTCCATCGAAATGAATCTGGAAGAAGGGCCTTTCAACCAGCTTCACGGTATCTGGGTGTTCAAGCCGTTGGGGGAGAAGGCCTGCAAGATCAGCCTGGATCTGTCGTTCGACTACGCAGGGCCACTGGTGCGTGCCACGCTGGGGCCGTTGTTCAATCAGGCGGCCAATACCCTGGTCGACGCGTTCTGCCAGCGCGCCAAGCAAAATGCAGAGCTCAAGCGTTGATCGAGATAGAAGTGGTGTATGCCACTGTCCAGCGTCAGGTCTTGCGGACATTTGCAGTGCCGCAAGGCACGACGGTTCGCGCTGCACTGGCTGCATCGGGCATTGCCGATGAATTCCCCGAGCTCGACCTGGCCACGTGCCCGGTGGGGATTTTCAGCAAGGTAATTGCCGATCCAGAGCGCCAGGCGGTCCAGGCGGGTGATCGACTTGAGATCTACCGGCCGTTGCTGGCGGATCCGAAGGAAATCCGTCGCCTGCGTGCGGCCAAGGCTGCCGAGGCCCGTAAGCAGAATCAATAACCGGACCTGGATTGAAGGCAATAAAAAACCCGGCATGCCGGGTTTTTTCATGTCGCAATTTATTGCGGCGTGGTGTCCAGTGGTTCTGGCGTCGGGACGGGAACCGTCTCGACACTGTCCACATCCTTCTGGATCTGGTCCAGCAACGAACCTGGCTTGACCGGTTTTTCCGGTTTCGCCTTCTCGCCGTTTTCGGCCGGCGTGACTGTCGTGCCACTGTCCTTGCCCATGATGGCCTCGTCGCGACTCACGCCAGGCATGAAATCGCCTGACAGGCTGACGAGTTGATCATTGGCATTGAAGATAACGCTGATGCGTTCCTGCTGGCGTTCACCGCCGCCAGGCTGCAAGCTGTAGAGATAATCCCAGCGATCGGCGTGGAACGTGTCGGTCAGCAGGGGATTTCCCATGATAAACCGTACTTGCCGGCGGGTCATTCCCGGGCGTAACTGGTCTATCATGTCCTGCGTCACGACATTGCCCTGCTGGATGTCGATTTTGTAAACCCCGGGGAATGAACAACCGGCGAGTGCGAGCAGTCCCACGAAGGTGAAACTGGTTAGCAAGAGCTTGGTGTTTTGCATCGGTGGGCGACTTCCACTATCTTGGCTGGGACAACGTAAACGCCGATCATACCCGCATTAAGAGAAGCTGCGAAGCAGCATCGCGAGAAAGCTGACCATGGTTGAAAATAGCGAACTACGCAAAGCCGGCCTCAAGGTGACACTGCCAAGGGTCAAAATTCTGCAAATGCTCGACTCCGCTGAGCAGCGGCACATGAGTGCCGAAGACGTCTACAAGGCCCTCATGGAAGCAGGCGAGGACGTCGGTCTGGCCACGGTTTACCGTGTTCTGACCCAATTCGAGGCTGCCGGCCTCGTGGCTCGCCATAATTTCGATGGCGGTCATGCGGTCTTTGAATTGGCGGACGGGGAGCACCACGACCACATGGTAAATGTGGAAACCCGTGAGGTTATCGAGTTCGTCAGTCCTGAAATCGAAAAACTGCAGAAAGCAATTGCTGAAGAGTATGGCTTCGAGTTGATCGATCACCATCTCGTCTTGCATGTACGCAAGAAAAAGTAAGCGTGGGTAATGAAAGAAGGCGACCTCAGGGTCGCCTTCTTTCATTTGGGGGATTATCCGGGCTTCTTCAGGATTTCGCCGCGACGACCATTTTTTTCGCGTGGGCCAGGGATTCCTTGGTGAGATCGATCCCGCCCAGCATCCTTGCCACTTCCTCAACGCGCTCGCTCTTGCTGAGCTTGGACACCGCGGTACGGGTAGCGTCTTCGCCGCGCACCTTATGGACAAATAGATGTTGATGCCCCTGTGCGGCGACCTGAGGCAGGTGGGTGACCGTCAGCACCTGGCCACGCTCCCCCAGCCTGCGCAGCAACTGGCCGACAATTTCCGCGGTCGGTCCGCCAATCCCCACATCCACTTCGTCGAATACCAGCGTTGGCACGCGTGAGGTTTGCGCGGTGATGACCTGGATAGCCAGGCTGATTCGCGACAGCTCGCCGCCGGAGGCGACTTTTGCCAACGCCTTGAGGGGTTGCCCGGGGTTGGCACTGACCAGCAGTTCCACCTGCTCCAGCCCGTTGGGCTGAAGTTCGTCGCCTGTGTTAGGGCGCAGCTCGATGGTGAAGCGTCCTCCCGGCATGCCCAGGCGCTGGATTTCCTGCTCCACCGCGCTGGCCAGTCCGGTGGCGGCCGTGCGGCGCAGCTCGCTGAGTTCCTTGGCTTTCTCCTGGTAATGACGGGCATAGGAAGCCAGTTCATCCCCCAGGCGCTCGATGGACTCGTCGTTGGCATTCAGGGTTTCCAGCTCTTCCAGCAGGCGCTGCTGCAGTTCGATGACGTCGGTGGGCTGGACGCGGTGTTTGCGGGCCAGGGTATAGATAGTGTCCAGGCGCTCTTCCAGGTATTGCAGGCGCGCCGGGTCGGCATCGAAATGATCGAGGAACCGGTTGAGTTCCCCCACGGCTTCCTCGACCTGGATCTGTGCGCTGGTCAGCAGGTTGGTTGCTTCGCTCAGGGCGCCGACGGAACTGTTCACGCTGGTGAGTCGGTTCAGGCTCGCTGTCAGTGCATTGAGTACGTTACCCGAATCACTTTCGCTGCATTGCTCGACGACTTGCCGGCAGATGCCCAGCAGGGTTTCGGCATTGGTCAGGTTCTTGTGTTCCTGCTCCAGCTCCTCCAGTTCATTTTCGCCCAGGGCCAGGTTCTCCAGCTCTTCGAGCTGGTAGCTCAACAGTTGGTGGCGGGCACGCTGTTCGTCGCCGGAGTTGGAGAGCCGGTCGAGCTCCTGCCGGGTCTGGCGCCAGCGTTGGGCTGCCAGTTGGACCTGGCGGGCCAGGTCGGTGGCGCCGGCATATTCATCGAGCAGGCGACGATGGGTATCGGTCTTGAGCAGCGATTGGTGTTCGTGCTGGCTGTGGATGTCGATCAGCAGTTCCCCGAGGGCCTTGAGGTCACCCAGGGGGCAGGGCGTGCCGTTGATGTAGCCGCGAGAGCGGCCTTCGGCGGTGATGACCCGGCGCAGGATGCACAGGCCATCGGTGTCCAGGTCGCGCTCGGCCAGCCAGGCGCTGGCTTCGGGGATGTCGACCAGGTCGAAGGTGGCCAGGATGTCGGCCTTGTCTGCTCCGGGGCGTACGACGCCGCTGTCGGCGCGATCACCCAGCGTCAGCCCCAGGGCATCGAGCATGATCGACTTGCCGGCACCGGTCTCACCGGTAATCACGCTCATGCCCCGGTCGAGTTCGAGGTCGAGGTGTTCGACGATGGCGTAGTTGTGTACGGACAGGTGCACCAGCATAAAGCCGCTCCCAGGCGTTAGGTCTGGTTATTTATACAGTGTTTTGTTTCGGGCTGACAATGCCCTCGCTTAGCTCGATTTGCTTGATGGAGTGAATTTCTTAGCGCGGTAGGTAATAGGTATGCAATTGCTTTTTGTAAGGTCAATTCGTCGAGCACCCCTTGAAGCTGGAAAACCCGGCCCCATATACGGGGGCAGAAGCGCGAGTCGAGCTCGCGGACGAAGTTGAGAGGAGAAAACTATGGCTGACGAACAGACGCAGGATACGCAAAACCAAGAGGCCAATCAGACCTCCCAGGATTCGGGTGGTGATCTGGCGGCCCGTGTACAAGTGCTCGAAGAGCAACTGGCCGGTGCGCAGGATCAGGCGTTGCGTGTAGCTGCCGACCTGCAGAACGTCCGCCGTCGCGCCGAGCAGGATGTGGAAAAGGCTCATAAATTCGCCCTGGAGCGCTTCGCCGGCGACCTGCTGCCGATTATCGACAGCCTGGAGCGCGGCCTGGAGTTGTCCAACCCGGACGACGAGAACATTCGTCCGATGCGCGAAGGCATCGAGCTGACCCTGAAAATGTTCCAGGACACCCTCAAGCGCTATCAGCTCGAAGCCATCGATCCCCACGGCGAACCCTTCAACGCCGAGCATCACCAGGCCATGGCGATGCAGGAAAGTACCGACGTCGAGCCAAACAGTGTGCTGAAGGTTTTCCAGAAAGGTTACCTGCTCAACGGTCGTCTGCTGCGCCCGGCCATGGTCGTGGTCAGCAAGGCGCCAGCACCGGTTTCACCTTCTATTGATGAGCAGGCTTGAAATCGGGCGCAACGGCCCCATTAAGAAGTCAAGCGTTTAAGTGCTACCGCGGTTAGCCACCACTGCCGCGGCAACAAAATCCAAGTTCCGGGAGAGTTAACATGGGCAAGATTATCGGTATCGACCTGGGGACCACCAACTCGTGCGTCTCCGTGCTGGAAAACGGCAAGGCCAAAGTAATTGAAAACGCCGAAGGCGCGCGCACCACGCCGTCGATCATCGCGTACGCCAACGATGGCGAGATTCTGGTTGGTCAGTCGGCCAAGCGTCAGGCAGTGACCAATCCGCATAACACCCTGTATGCGGTGAAGCGTCTGATCGGTCGTAAGTTCGACGAAGAAGTCGTTCAGAAAGACATCAAGATGGTGCCTTACAAAATCGCCAAGGCTGACAACGGCGATGCCTGGGTTGAAGTGAACGGCCAGAAAATGGCGCCGCCACAGATCTCGGCTGAAATCCTGAAGAAAATGAAGAAAACCGCCGAAGATTATCTCGGCGAAGCGGTGACTGAAGCCGTTATTACCGTTCCTGCCTATTTCAACGATAGCCAGCGCCAGGCGACCAAAGACGCCGGCCGCATCGCGGGCCTGGATGTAAAGCGCATCATCAACGAACCTACCGCGGCTGCCCTGGCCTATGGCATGGACAAGGCCAAGGGCGATCACACCGTGATCGTTTATGACCTGGGTGGCGGTACCTTCGACGTTTCCGTGATCGAAATCGCTGAAGTCGATGGCGAGCACCAGTTTGAAGTATTGGCCACCAACGGTGATACGTTCCTCGGTGGTGAAGACTTCGACATCCGCCTGATCGACTACCTCGTCGACGAGTTCAAGAAAGAAAGCGGCATGAACCTCAAGGGTGACCCGCTGGCCATGCAGCGCCTGAAAGAGGCCGCTGAAAAAGCCAAGATCGAACTGTCCTCGAGCCAGTCGACCGACGTGAACCTGCCATACATCACTGCAGACGCCACCGGTCCTAAGCACCTGAACGTGAAAATCTCCCGCGCCAAGCTCGAAGCGTTGGTGGAAGACCTGGTTCAGCGCACCATCGAACCTTGCCGCATCGCGATGAAAGACGCCGGTATCGACGTTGGCTCGATCAACGACGTGATCCTGGTGGGCGGTCAGACCCGTATGCCGCTGGTGCAGAAGCTGGTGACCGATTTCTTCGGTAAAGAAGCCCGTAAAGACGTGAACCCGGACGAAGCCGTTGCCATGGGTGCAGCCATCCAGGGTGCCGTTCTGGCCGGTGATGTGAAGGACGTTCTGCTGCTCGACGTCAGCCCGTTGACCCTGGGTATCGAAACCATGGGTGGCGTGATGACCGCGCTGATCGAGAAGAACACCACGATTCCTACCAAGAAATCCCAGGTGTTCTCGACGGCCGACGACAACCAGAGCGCCGTGACCATCCACGTCCTGCAAGGCGAGCGCAAGCAGGCTGCCCAGAACAAGTCCCTGGGTAAGTTCGACCTGGCCGAGATTCCGCCAGCGCCACGTGGCGTGCCGCAAATCGAAGTGACCTTCGACATCGACGCCAACGGCATCCTGCACGTCGGCGCGAAAGACAAGGCCACCGGCAAGACCCAGTCGATCGTGATCAAGGCCAACTCCGGCCTGTCCGAGGAAGAAATTCAGCAGATGGTTCGCGATGCTGAAGTCAACGCCGAGGAAGACCGCAAGTTCGAAGAGCTGGCCAGTGCTCGCAACCAGGGTGACGCCTTGGTGCACTCGACTCGCAAGATGATCGCTGATGCCGGCGACAAAGTGACCGCTGAAGAGAAGACTGCCATCGAAGCGGCCGTGGTTGCCCTGGAAGCTGCCGTCAAAGGCGACGACAAGGCTGCCATCGAAGCGAAGATCGAAGAGCTGTCCAAGGTTTCCGCGCCAGTGGCCCAGAAGATGTACGCCGAGCAGGCTCAGCCAGCTGAAGGCGCCGCGCAGCAAGGCGAATCGGCCGAAAAAGCTGACGACGTCGTCGATGCTGAGTTCGAAGAAGTGAAAGACCACAAGTAATCGCTTGTTGGTCGGCCGGTTGACTGCGTTTGTGCGGTGGCTGGTAGGATGTCGCCGCGCGGGAGCTTGCTCCCGCGTTGGCGTGTCTGGAACCCATGAATTTTTACAGCATGCGACAACGTTCGGGTGCTGGTGGCGTGATCGGGAAAGCTCCTGCTTTTCGTTTTGGGCCTGAGACCGGGATCGCTGAATCGACGTGGTTGGGTCCGGGCCTGTAGGGGCTCAACGAGTTGGGCGAGGCTCAGGAGAGCTTTGCCGGACGTCCTAAAAGAGTGCAAAGACTAATGGCAAAGCGTGATTTCTACGAAGTATTGGGTGTCGAGCGGGGGGCCAGCGAGGCGGATCTGAAGAAGGCCTATCGGCGCCTGGCGATGAAGCACCACCCGGACCGTAACCCCGGCGATAAAGCGTCGGAAGAGCTGTTCAAGGAAGCCAACGAGGCTTACGAAGTACTGTCCGATTCCAGCAAGCGCGCGGCCTACGACCAGTACGGGCATGCCGGTGTCGACCCGAGCATGGGTGGCGGCGGTGCCGGTTTTGGCGGCCAGAACTTCTCCGATATCTTTGGCGACGTGTTCAGCGACTTCTTCGGTGGCGGTCGCGGCGGTGCCCGTGGTGGCGCCCAGCGTGGCAGCGACTTGCGCTACACGCTGGAGTTGAACCTGGAAGAGGCGGTGCGTGGCACGACCGTCAATATCCGCGTGCCGACGCTGGTCAATTGCAAGCCGTGTGACGGTTCGGGCGCCAAGAAGGGCTCCTCGCCTGTCACGTGCCCGACCTGCGGCGGTATCGGTCAGGTTCGCATGCAGCAGGGCTTCTTCTCGGTGCAGCAGACCTGCCCGCGTTGCCATGGCCAGGGCAAGATCATTTCCGATCCATGCGATTCCTGCCATGGCGAAGGGCGCGTCGAGGAATACAAGACCCTGTCGGTGAAAGTGCCGGCCGGCGTCGATACCGGTGACCGTATTCGCCTGTCCGGCGAAGGCGAGGCGGGTGCCCAGGGCGGCCCGACCGGCGACCTGTACGTCGTCATCAATGTGCGTGAGCACTCGATCTTCCAGCGCGACGGCAAGCACCTGTTCTGCGAAGTGCCGATCGGTTTCGTCGACGCCGCGTTGGGTGGCGAACTCGAGATTCCAACGCTCGACGGTCGCGTGAAGCTGAAAATCCCCGAGGGCACGCAGACCGGCAAGCAGTTCCGCATCCGTGGCAAGGGCGTTGCGCCTGTGCGCGGTGGCGGTGCGGGCGACCTGATGTGCCGCGTCGCGGTCGAGACGCCGGTCAACCTGAGCCGGCGCCAGCGCGAATTGCTGGAAGAGTTCCGCAGCTCGCTGGCGGACGACAACAGCCACTCGCCGAAAACCACCGGTTGGTTCGAAGGCGTGAAGCGCTTCTTCGGCGATCTGTAAGGAGGTCGCATGCGACGTATAGCTGTGATGGGCGCCGCTGGGCGCATGGGCAAGGCGTTGGTGGAGGCGGTGCAGCAGCGCTCGCCGCTCTCCGGCCTGACGGCTGCCATCGTTCGGCCCGACAGCACGTTGGTTGGTGCCGATGCGGGTGAGCTGGCGTCGCTGGGGCGCATCGGTGTGCCGATGTCCGGTGGCCTGGAAAAAGTACTCGACGAGTTCGATGTGCTGATTGATTTCACCTTGCCGGAAGTGATGCTGAAGAACCTTGCCATCTGCCGCAGGAATGGCAAGGCCATGGTCATCGGTACCACTGGGCTGGACGCTGCCCAGAAGCAGTTGCTGGCCGAGGCAGGCAAGGACATTCCGATCGTGTTCGCGGCGAACTTCAGCGTCGGTGTGAACCTGTCGCTGAAGTTGCTGGACCTGACCGCTCGGGTCCTGGGGGATGACGCCGATATCGAGATCATCGAGGCGCACCACCGGCACAAGATCGATGCGCCTTCGGGAACCGCCCTGCGCATGGGCGAAGTGATTGCCGATGCGCTGGGGCGCGACCTGCAGGCCGTGGCGGTCTATGGGCGCGAAGGGCATACCGGCGCCCGTGAGCGGGAAACCATCGGTTTCGCCACGGTGCGTGGTGGTGACGTGGTGGGGGATCATACGGTGCTGTTCGCCACCGAGGGCGAGCGCCTGGAGATCACCCACAAGGCTTCCAGCCGGATGACCTTCGCCAAGGGCGCTGTCCGGGCTGCGCTGTGGCTGGATGGCCGCGAGCCTGGTTTGTACGATATGCAGGACGTACTCGACCTGCGTTGATGCCAATGAAAGCGGGGTTCAGTGTATACTGCGGCCCCGTTTTACACCGCTTCGCGACGCCCTGTCGCATTCCCCTGCCTTTAAGGCTCATTAGCGGTGGACCAAAAAAGCCTTTTTCTGTAAGCTACAGCTTTAGTGTGTCCACTAAAAGCGCGCAGAATAATTCAGTGAAAAAAGCGGGGTGACGTGTCCATACGTCACTCCGCTTTTTTACAACCTGCGATCGCCCTTTCAGGCTTTATTTACGGGAGGTCTTCTTGACTAAGCCAGCCATACTCGCCCTTGCTGATGGCAGCATTTTTCGCGGCGAAGCCATTGGAGCCGACGGTCAGACCGTTGGTGAGGTGGTGTTTAACACCGCAATGACCGGCTATCAGGAAATTCTTACCGATCCTTCCTACGCCCAGCAAATCGTTACCCTGACTTACCCGCACATCGGCAACACCGGCACCACGCCGGAAGATGCCGAGTCCGATCGCGTCTGGTCTGCCGGCCTGGTCATCCGTGACCTGCCGCTGGTTGCGAGCAACTGGCGTAACACGATGTCCCTGTCCGATTACCTGAAAGCCAACAACGTCGTGGCGATCGCAGGAATCGACACCCGTCGCCTGACCCGTATCCTGCGGGAGAAGGGCGCGCAGAACGGCTGCATCATGGCCGGCGACAATATCTCCGAAGCCGCCGCCATCGCCGCCGCCCAGGGCTTCCCGGGCCTCAAGGGCATGGACCTGGCGAAAGTCGTCAGCACCCAGAAGCAGTACGAGTGGCGTTCCTCGGTCTGGAGCCTGAAGACCGACAGCCACCCGACGATCGAAGCGTCCGAGCTGCCGTACCACGTGGTTGCCTACGACTACGGCGTCAAGGTGAACATCCTGCGCATGCTGGTCGAGCGCGGTTGCCGCGTGACCGTGGTGCCGGCGCAGACCCCGGCGGCTGACGTTCTGGCCCTCAACCCCGATGGCGTGTTCCTGTCCAACGGCCCGGGTGATCCTGAGCCTTGCGACTACGCGATCCAGGCGATCAAGGATGTGCTGGAAACCGAGATCCCGGTGTTCGGTATCTGCCTCGGTCACCAACTGCTGGCCCTCGCATCCGGCGCCAAGACCCTGAAAATGGGTCATGGTCACCACGGTGCCAACCACCCGGTCCAGGACCTGGACACCGGTGTGGTGATGATTACCAGCCAGAACCACGGCTTCGCGGTGGATGAAGCGACTCTGCCGGCCAACGTGCGTGCGATCCACAAGTCGCTGTTCGACGGTACGCTGCAAGGCATCGAGCGCACCGACAAGAGTGCGTTCAGCTTCCAGGGCCACCCTGAAGCGAGCCCGGGCCCGAACGACGTGGCGCCGCTGTTCGATCGCTTCATCAATGAGATGGCCAAGCGACGCTGACCGCGTGAAGCCCGAGGGCGGCCCCGAGTGCGGCGGCCCCCGCGGGCGCTTCAAAGATTGTTCGACGGCCTAGCCGACTGACCTGCGGATTTGAGTGACAAACCCATGCCAAAACGTACAGACATAAAAAGCATCCTGATTCTCGGCGCTGGCCCGATCGTGATCGGCCAGGCCTGCGAATTCGACTACTCCGGCGCCCAGGCTTGCAAAGCCCTGCGCGAAGAGGGTTATCGCGTCATCCTGGTGAACTCCAACCCGGCCACCATCATGACCGACCCGGCCATGGCCGACGCCACCTACATCGAGCCGATCAAGTGGCAGACCGTTGCCAAGATCATCGAGAAAGAACGTCCCGATGCACTGTTGCCGACCATGGGCGGCCAGACGGCGCTGAACTGCGCCCTGGACCTGGAACGCGAAGGCGTCCTGGAAAAATTCGGTGTGGAAATGATCGGCGCCAATGCCGACACCATCGACAAGGCCGAAGATCGTTCGCGCTTTGACAAGGCAATGAAAGCCATCGGCCTGGAATGCCCACGCTCGGGCATCGCCCACAGCATGGAAGAGGCCAACGCGGTCCTCGAGAAGCTCGGCTTCCCGTGCATCATCCGCCCGTCCTTCACCATGGGCGGCACCGGTGGTGGCATCGCTTACAACCGTGAAGAGTTCGAAGAAATCTGCGCCCGTGGCCTGGACTTGTCGCCGACCAAGGAACTGCTGATCGACGAATCCCTGATCGGCTGGAAAGAGTACGAAATGGAGGTTGTCCGCGACAAAAAGGACAACTGCATCATCGTCTGCTCCATCGAAAACTTCGACCCGATGGGTGTACACACCGGCGACTCGATCACCGTCGCACCGGCCCAGACCCTGACCGACAAGGAATACCAGATCCTGCGTAACGCCTCCCTGGCGGTATTGCGTGAGATCGGCGTGGAAACCGGCGGCTCCAACGTCCAGTTCGGCATCTGCCCGAACACCGGGCGCATGGTGGTCATCGAAATGAACCCGCGGGTTTCCCGTTCGTCGGCCCTGGCTTCGAAAGCCACCGGTTTCCCGATTGCCAAGGTCGCCGCCAAGCTGGCCGTGGGTTACACCCTCGACGAGCTGTCGAACGACATCACCGGCGGCAAGACCCCGGCGTCCTTCGAGCCGTCCATCGACTACGTCGTCACCAAGCTGCCACGTTTTGCCTTCGAAAAATTCGCCAAGGCCGACGCTCGCCTGACCACCCAGATGAAGTCGGTCGGTGAAGTCATGGCCATCGGCCGGACCTTCCAGGAGTCCCTGCAGAAAGCCCTTCGCGGCCTGGAAGTGGGTGTCTGCGGCCTCGATCCGAAACTGGACCTGAGCAACCCGGAAAGCATGAGCGAACTCAAGCGCGAGCTGACCGTGCCGGGCGCCGAGCGTATCTGGTACGTGGCCGATGCCTTCCGTGCCGGCATGACCGTGGAACAAATCTTCGACATGAACATGATCGACCCTTGGTTCCTGGTGCAGATCGAAGATCTGATCAAGGAAGAGGAGAAGGTCAAGACCCTGGGCATGTCCAGCATCGACCGCGACATGATGTTCCGCCTCAAGCGCAAGGGCTTCTCGGACCAGCGCCTGGCCAAATTGCTGGGCGTGACCGAGAAGAGCCTGCGCGCTCATCGTCACAAGCTGGAAGTGTTCCCGGTCTACAAGCGCGTCGACACCTGCGCGGCCGAGTTCGCCACCGACACTGCCTACCTGTACTCCACGTACGAAGAAGAGTGCGAAGCCGCGCCATCGACGCGCGACAAGATCATGATCCTGGGTGGCGGTCCCAACCGCATCGGCCAGGGCATCGAATTCGACTACTGCTGCGTACACGCCGCACTGGCCCTGCGCGACGACGGGTACGAGACCATTATGGTCAACTGCAACCCGGAAACCGTGTCCACCGACTACGACACCTCCGACCGTCTGTACTTCGAACCGGTGACCCTGGAAGACGTGCTGGAAATCGTCCGTGTCGAGAAGCCGAAAGGCGTGATCGTCCAGTACGGCGGCCAGACTCCGTTGAAACTGGCCCGCGCCCTGGAAGCTGCTGGTGTGCCGATCATCGGTACCAGCCCGGATGCCATCGACCGTGCCGAAGACCGTGAGCGCTTCCAGCAGATGGTCGAGCGCCTGAACCTGCGTCAACCGCCAAACGCCACTGTGCGCAGCGAAGACGAAGCGATTCGCGCCGCCGCCAAGATCGGCTATCCGCTGGTGGTGCGTCCGTCCTATGTACTGGGCGGCCGTGCGATGGAAATCGTCTACCAGGAAGAAGAACTCAAGCGCTACCTGCGCGAAGCGGTCCAGGTGTCCAATGACAGCCCGGTGCTGCTGGACCACTTCCTCAACTGCGCCATCGAGATGGACGTGGATGCGGTCTGCGACGGCAAGGACGTGGTGATCGGCGCGATCATGCAGCACATCGAGCAGGCCGGTGTTCACTCCGGTGACTCCGCATGCTCGCTGCCGCCTTACTCGCTGCCGGCTCACATCCAGGACGAGATGCGCGAGCAGGTCAAGAAAATGGCCCTGGAACTGGGTGTGGTCGGCCTGATGAACGTGCAACTGGCACTTCAGGGCGAAGACATCTACGTCATCGAAGTGAACCCGCGCGCGTCCCGTACCGTGCCGTTCGTCTCCAAGTGCATCGGTGTTTCCCTGGCGATGATCGCTGCCCGGGTAATGGCCGGCAAGACCCTGGCGGAGCTTGGCTTCACCAAGGAGATCATTCCGAACTTCTACAGCGTGAAAGAAGCGGTGTTCCCGTTCGCCAAGTTCCCTGGCGTCGACCCGATCCTCGGCCCTGAGATGAAGTCCACCGGTGAGGTGATGGGCGTTGGCGATACCTTTGGCGAGGCGTTCGCCAAGGCCCAGATGGGCGCCAGCGAAGTCCTGCCGACAGGCGGCACGGCGTTCATCAGCGTGCGTGATGACGACAAGCCACTGGTTGCAGGCGTGGCCCGTGATCTGATCAACTTGGGCTTCGAAGTGGTTGCCACTGCCGGTACCGCCCGGCTGATCGAGGCCGCAGGCCTGAAAGTGCGCCGCGTGAACAAGGTGACCGAAGGGCGTCCACATGTGGTCGACATGATCAAGAATGACGAAGTCACGCTGATCATCAACACCACTGAAGGCCGTCAGTCGATCGCCGACTCCTACTCCATTCGTCGCAACGCGCTGCAGCACAAGATCTACTGCACCACCACGATTGCTGCGGGCGAAGCGATCTGCGAAGCGCTCAAGTTCGGTCCCGAGAAGACCGTCCGTCGCTTGCAGGATCTACATGCAGGATTGAAGGCATGAGCATAACCAAGTACCCCATGACTGTTCAGGGCGCTCGCGCCCTGGAAGACGAGCTGGCGCACCTGACCAAGGTCGAGCGTCCGCGCTTGAGCCAGGCAATCGGTGAGGCCCGCGAACTGGGCGATCTCAAGGAAAATGCCGAATACCATGCTGCCCGTGAGGAGCAGGGTATGGTCGAGGCGCGGGTACGAGACATCGAAGGTCGCTTGCAGAACGCGGTGATCATCGATGTCACGACGATCCCGCATACCGGCAAGGTCATTTTCGGCACCACTGTGGAGATCGCCAACGTCGAGACCGATGAAAGCGTGACTTACCAGATCGTGGGTGAGGACGAGGCGGACATCAAGCTCGGCAAGATTTCCGTTGGTTCGCCTATCGCTCGCGCCTTGATCGCCAAGGAAGAAGGGGATGTGGTGACGGTGAAGACGCCCGGTGGTGTCATCGAGTATGAGATTGTCGAAGTCCGCCACGTCTGAACGAAGGCGTCCGCTGCGTGCGGGCGCCATGCTCTGGCAGCTTGCCCAGATGCTGTGGGTGGGCGGCCTTTGGCTGCTGCACATCGGTCTGCTGCCGGTGCTGGGACGAATCGGCCTGGCACCGCTGCTGATCGACGAAATTGTCGGCATGCTGACGGCGCTGATGGTGGCGTTTTCGGCGGTCTGTGTGATATTCCAGGCGTTGGTGCTGGTTCAGGCCGAGGGCCGTGCCAGCCTATGGCGCGACATTCGTGGGCAATTGCTGCTCATGTCGTTGTATGCCTGTGGCATGTTTCTGGCGGTGAGTCTCGGCTGGCCGGACGCAAGCCAATGGCGGGTGTTCAGCTACGTAGTGCTGGGGCTCTCCGGATTGGTGCTGGTGTTGCAGCCGGTGCCTGGATGGAGTGGCAGGGTGCGCGAAGCGCACCCTTGACCCTTTGTCGTTACTTGAAGCGGTGAACGTTCGACAGTTGCTTGTTGGCGCTGAAATTCTTGCGGTAAAGCAATGCCATCTTACCGATGACCTGTACCAGGTCTGCCTTGCCGGTCTTGCACAGTTCTGCAATGGCAGCCAGGCGGGCTTCGCGGTCGAGGATGTTGAGCTTGATCTTGATCAGCTCGTGATCGCTCAATGCGCGTTCCAGCTCGGCCAGTACACCTTCAGTCAAGCCGTTGTCCGCCACAATCAGAACCGGTTTCAGGTGGTGGCCAATGGATTTGTATTGTTTCTTCTGCTCTTGAGTGAGCGGCATAATCTGACCCCTGCGTCTGATCTTGTAAAAAAGCGGCGGCCAGTTTACCCGAGCGAGTCCGGGACCGCCCACTTAATCACGACCCGTTTTATGTAGAGGTGGCCTGTGGCCCGTTCCAAGACTAGCCAGAACTGGCTCAAAGAACATTTCAACGATCCATACGTCAAAATGGCGCAGAAGGACGGCTATCGCTCTCGTGCCAGCTATAAATTGCTGGAGATCCAGGAAAAGGATCGCTTGATCCGTCCCGGCATGACCGTGATCGACCTCGGCGCCGCGCCGGGCGGGTGGTCCCAGGTGACCAGTCGTCTGATTGGTGGTCAAGGACGATTGATCGCTTCCGACATCCTGGAAATGGACAGCATCCCCGATGTGACCTTCATCCAGGGCGATTTCACGGAAGACGCCGTCCTGGCAAAAATCCTGGAGGCCGTCGGAAATACGCAGGTTGACCTTGTGATTTCCGATATGGCCCCCAATATGAGTGGATTAGCGGCTGTCGACATGCCTCGTGCAATGTTTCTCAGCGAACTGGCCCTGGATCTTGCTGGGCGGGTTTTGCGTCCGGGCGGTGATTTTCTGATCAAGGTCTTCCAGGGTGAAGGCTTCGACGAATACCACAAGGGCATCCGCAAACTGTTCGACAAGGTGCAGATGCGCAAGCCGTTGTCGTCCCGTGACCGCTCCCGCGAGCAGTATCTGTTGGCGCGCGGCTTTCGCGGAGGGGAAGGTTCGGGCAGTGATGAGCGTCTTTGAAAGACGGTGATAGTTTTTTTTGTTTCGCCTTGCAAACGCCGTGTAACGACAATGACGCGGCCAGGTTTCACAAAGGGTTACAGACGGCGCCTGCCAGAGTCGTAGGTAATGTAGTAAGTTAGGCCGGTGAATATCATGCGAAGCTCGCGCCGATAGCGGGGCCAGCTTCAGAGGGTAGTTAATTGAACGATATGGCAAAGAATCTGATCCTGTGGTTGATCATCGCCGCTGTCCTTGTGACCGTGATGAACAACTTCTCCAGCCCTAACGAGCCGCAGACCCTCAACTATTCCGACTTCATTCAGCAGGTCAAGGATGGCAAGGTCGAGCGCGTTGCCGTCGATGGCTATGTCATCACCGGCAAGCGTACCGATGGCGACAGCTTCAAGACCATTCGTCCGGCCATCCAGGACAATGGCCTGATCGGCGACCTGGTGGACAACCATGTCGTGGTCGAAGGCAAACAGCCTGAGCAACAAAGCATCTGGACCCAGCTCCTCGTGGCCAGCTTCCCGATCCTGGTGATCATCGCGGTGTTCATGTTCTTCATGCGCCAGATGCAGGGCGGTGCCGGTGGCAAGGGCGGGCCGATGAGTTTCGGCAAGAGCAAGGCAAGGCTGCTTTCCGAAGACCAGGTGAAAACCACCCTGGCCGACGTCGCAGGTTGCGACGAAGCCAAGGAAGAAGTGGGCGAACTGGTCGAGTTCCTGCGCGACCCGGGTAAATTCCAGCGCCTGGGCGGTCGTATCCCTCGCGGCGTGCTGATGGTCGGCCCACCAGGTACCGGTAAAACCCTGCTGGCCAAGGCCATCGCCGGCGAAGCCAAGGTGCCGTTCTTCACCATTTCCGGTTCCGACTTCGTTGAAATGTTCGTGGGTGTGGGTGCCAGTCGCGTTCGTGACATGTTCGAACAGGCCAAGAAGCACGCACCCTGCATTATCTTCATCGACGAGATCGACGCCGTCGGTCGCCACCGTGGCGCCGGCATGGGCGGCGGTCACGACGAGCGTGAGCAAACTCTCAACCAGTTGCTGGTGGAGATGGACGGCTTCGAAATGAACGACGGCATCATCGTCATCGCAGCCACCAACCGTCCAGACGTGCTCGACCCTGCGTTGCTGCGTCCGGGCCGCTTCGACCGCCAGGTCGTGGTGGGGCTGCCGGATATTCGTGGTCGTGAGCAGATCCTCAAGGTCCACATGCGTAAAGTGCCGATGGGTGACGATGTCGCTGCGGCGGTTATCGCGCGGGGCACGCCGGGCTTCTCTGGTGCCGACCTGGCCAACCTGGTCAACGAAGCGTCGTTGTTCGCCGCTCGCGCCGGCAAGCGCGTCGTGGAGATGAAAGAGTTCGAACTGGCCAAGGACAAGATCATGATGGGCGCCGAGCGCAAATCCATGGTCATGTCGGAAAAAGAAAAGCAGAACACGGCTTACCACGAGGCGGGTCACGCCATCGTCGGTCGCGTCGTGCCTGAGCATGATCCGGTCTACAAGGTTTCGATCATCCCCCGCGGTCGTGCGCTGGGTGTGACCATGTTCCTGCCGGAGGAAGATCGCTACAGCTTGTCCAAGCGGGCGCTGATCAGCCAGATCTGCTCGCTCTACGGTGGCCGTATTGCCGAAGAGATGACGTTGGGCTTCGACGGTGTAACCACCGGCGCCTCGAACGACATCATGCGTGCCAGCCAGATCGCGCGGAACATGGTGACCAAGTGGGGGCTTTCCGAGAAGCTCGGTCCACTGATGTATGCCGAGGAAGAAGGCGAGGTGTTCCTGGGCCGTGGCGGCAGTGGCCAGCATGCAAGCTTCTCCGGAGAGACGGCCAAGCTGATCGACTCCGAAGTGCGCAGCATCATCGATCAGTGCTACGGCACCGCGAAGCAGATCCTCACGGATAACCGTGACAAGCTCGACGCCATGGCTGATGCCTTGATGAAGTATGAAACCATCGATGCCGAGCAGATCGATGACATCATGGCGGGTCGTCCGCCCCGTGAGCCGCGGGATTGGACCGGTGGTACGGGGACTCCTGGTACGCCTCCGGCGGTACAGGGTGAGCGTCCGGAAACACCGATCGGCGGTCCAGCTGCTGATGTCTAAGGCTTGAAATGACTTCTGTTCAGTCCCCGACCCGGTTGCCTTGTGGCAACCGGGTTCTTGATTTGGCCCATGTGCATGTCATGGGCATCCTCAATGTCACTCCCGATTCCTTTTCCGATGGTGGCCGGTTTGGTCAGCTCGATGCCGCGCTGCGGCATGCCGAGGCCATGGTGGCGGCCGGTGCGACGCTGATCGATGTCGGCGGCGAGTCGACCCGGCCGGGCGCGCGGGCTGTCTCGCCTGTCGAGGAGCTGGAAAGAGTGGCTCCAGTGGTCGAGCGTATACACCGCGAACTGGATGTCATAATCTCGGTCGATACGTCCACGCCGGCGGTCATGCGTGAAACGGCTCGCTTGGGAGCGGGCTTGATCAACGATGTCCGCTCCCTGCAGCGCGATGGAGCCCTGGATGCCGCGGCGGCTACCGGGTTACCGGTGTGTCTGATGCATATGCTCGGCGAGCCGGGGACCATGCAGAACGACCCCCGCTATGACGATGTAACCAGGGAAGTCGGCGAGTTCCTGGCCGAACGCATGAATCAGTGCGCGCTGGCGGGTATTCCTGCCGAGCGGGTGCTGCTGGATCCCGGTTTCGGCTTTGCCAAGACCCTGGATCATAATCTGAGCCTGTTCAAGCATATGGACGCCTTGCATGCCCTGGGTCGACCGCTGTTGGTCGGGGTTTCGCGAAAAAGCATGATAGGCAATGCCTTGGGGCGTCCGGTGGGCGAGCGGTTGTATGGCGGCCTCGCTCTAGCGGCCCTGGCTATTACAAAAGGTGCGCGCATATTACGTGTGCACGATGTGACCGAAACGATGGATGTCGTGCGGATGATCGCAGCGGTAGATTCAGCCGAATAAGAATGACGGAGCACTTATGAGCAAGAAATATTTTGGCACCGACGGCATCCGTGGTCGGGTCGGCGAATACCCTATTACCCCTGATTTCATGCTCAAGCTCGGTTGGGCTGCCGGCATGGCGTTCCGCAAGATGGGCGCCTGCAAGGTGCTGGTCGGCAAGGACACGCGAATTTCCGGCTATATGTTCGAGTCGGCTCTCGAAGCCGGCCTGACCTCGGCGGGCGCCGATGTGATGTTGCTGGGGCCGATGCCGACGCCAGCCATCGCCTACCTGACGCGCACCTTCCATGCGCAGGCGGGTATCGTGATCAGCGCTTCCCATAACCCCCATGATGACAACGGCATCAAGTTTTTCTCCGGCAAGGGCACCAAGTTGCCTGACGAAGTCGAGCTGATGATCGAAGAGCTGCTGGATACGCCGATGACGGTGGTTGAGTCGAGCAAGATCGGCAAGGTATCGCGGATCAACGACGCCTCGGGTCGCTATATCGAATTCTGCAAAGGCAGTGTGCCGACCGGCACCAGCTTCGAGGGGTTGAAAATAGTCGTCGATTGCGCCCACGGTGCAACCTATAAAGTCGCACCGAGTGTATTTCGCGAATTGGGCGCCGAGGTGGTGGTGCTGTCCGCCCAGCCTAACGGGCTGAACATCAACCACAACTGTGGTTCCACCCATACCGATGCGTTGCAGGCGGCGGTCCTGGCCGAACAGGCCGATCTCGGGATCGCCTTCGATGGCGACGGTGACCGGGTCCTGATGGTGGATCACACCGGGACGGTAGTTGATGGCGATGAGCTGCTGTTCATCATCGCCCGGGATCTGCATGAGCGCGGCAAGCTGCAGGGTGGTGTAGTCGGCACGCTGATGAGCAACCTCGGGCTCGAGCTGGCGCTTGCGGACCTGGATATCCCATTCGTGCGGGCCAATGTGGGTGACCGCTATGTCATCTCGGAGCTGCTGGAGCGCAACTGGGTCATCGGGGGCGAGAACTCCGGGCACATCGTGTGCTTCGATCACACCACCACCGGTGATGCGATCATTGCTGCATTGCAGGTACTGATGGCGCTCAAGGCCCGCAACGAGAGCCTCGGGCTGTCACGTCAGGCGTTGCGCAAGTGTCCGCAGGTGCTGATCAATGTGCGTTTCGGCGGCGGGGCGAACCCCATCGAGCACGTCACGGTCCAGCAAGCCAGCGAGCGGGTGACCCAGGCGATGGCGGGGCGTGGACGGGTGTTGCTGCGCAAGTCCGGCACGGAGCCCCTGGTGCGTGTCATGGTCGAAGGCGAGGACGAAGCCCAGGTTCGCGGTTATGCCGAAGAACTGGCGAAGCTTGTTACTGAAGTTTCTGCCTGAATTCGGCTTGCCAGTCATGAAACGGTTGGGTAACATCTGCGCCCACTTTGACCGACGAGGTACAGCATGCGTCGCCCTATGGTAGCTGGTAACTGGAAGATGCACGGTACCCGCGCCAGCGTCGCTGAGCTGATCAATGGCCTTCGTCATCTGGCCTTGCCGAGCGGTGTTGATGTCGCGGTATTCCCGCCTTGCTTGTATATCAATCAAGTGATTGATGGCTTGAAGGGCAAGTCGATTTCGGTCGGCGCGCAGAATTCTGCGGTGGAATCCATGCAAGGTGCGCTGACCGGTGAAATTGCGCCAAGTCAGTTGGTGGATGCAGGGTGTTCCCTGGTTCTTGTCGGGCACTCCGAGCGCCGCATGATCATGGGTGAGCAGGACAAGACCCTGATTCGCAAGTTTGCAGCGGCTCAGGCCTGCGGTCTGGTTCCGGTGTTGTGCGTAGGGGAAACCCTCGAGCAGCGTGAAGCCGGCAAGACCCTTGAGGTTGTCGGGCGTCAGCTGGGCAGCATCATCGAGGACCTGGGTGTCGGTGCTTTTGCAAAGGCAGTCATAGCTTACGAGCCGGTCTGGGCCATTGGTACCGGGCTGACTGCTTCGCCGCAACAAGCGCAGGATGTGCACGCCGCCATCCGCGCCCAGTTGGCGGCAGAGAATTCTGAAGTGGCACGAGGTGTGCGGCTTCTATACGGCGGCAGCGTGAAGGCGGCCAATGCGGTCGAACTGTTCGGCATGCCGGATATCGATGGGGGGCTCATTGGTGGAGCGTCCCTGAATGCAGATGAGTTCGGTGCGATCTGTCGCGCCGCGGGAAACTGAAAAAATGCTGGAAACAGTCGTAGTCGTTTTTCATCTGCTGGGTGCATTGGGCGTAGTGGCTCTGGTATTGCTGCAGCAGGGTAAAGGTGCGGATGCTGGTGCGTCTTTCGGTGCAGGTGCTTCAAATACTGTATTCGGAAGCCAAGGTTCCTCTACCTTTCTTAGTAAGTTTACTGCTATACTTGCCGCCGGTTTCTTCATGACCAGCTTAGGGTTAGGTTACTTTGCTAAAGAGAAAGCTCATGAGCTGACTCAAGTAGGTTTGCCAAGCCCGGCGGTGTTGGAAGCGCCAAAGCAACAACCGGCTTCTGATGATGTCCCGGTGCTTCAAGAGCAAAAGTCGGCCAGCCCGGCGACTGACGTACCTCCAGCTCAAGAGCAGAAGTAAGAAGGTTTCAAACGCTGTATTTGCCGAGGTGGTGGAATTGGTAGACACGCAACCTTGAGGTGGTTGTGCCCATAGGGTGTAGGGGTTCGAGTCCCCTTCTCGGTACCAATTGAATCAGGAGAGCCCGCAATAGCGGGCTTTCTTGTAGGTGGAAGGGTTACATTGACCCTGTAAAGGATCGGTCGTATACTTCCGCCCCAGCTTTGTCGCGGGATGGAGCAGCCTGGTAGCTCGTCGGGCTCATAACCCGAAGGTCGTCGGTTCAAATCCGGCTCCCGCAACCAGTTTTAGGGCCCCTTCCAAGGGGCTTTTTGTTAGCTGGACACTTTATAACGCCGCTGTTCAACGGCGTTTCAGGGATGGGCGATTCGCCCATTTTTTTTTATTTGCACAGCATGCACAAACATGCACGAGGGGGTTCAGGTGTCGAGCAAGCTAGAACAGTTGCAGGCCTTGTTGGCCCCGGTGGTCGTGGCCCTTGGCTATGAATGCTGGGGTATTGAGTTTTCGGCTCAAGGTCGCCACTCACTGTTGCGCGTTTATATCGATAAGGAAGGCGGCGTGTTGGTGGATGATTGCGCCATCGTCAGCCGTCAGATCAGCGGTGTGCTGGATGTTGAAGATCCGATCAGCACCGAATACACCCTTGAGGTTTCCTCGCCCGGCATGGAGCGCCCACTGTTCAACCTTGAACAGTTCGCTTCGTTTGCCGGTGAACAAGTGAAGATCAAGCTGCGCTCGCCCTTCGAGGGTCGACGCAACTTTCAAGGCCTTCTGCGCGGTGTAGAAGAGCAGGATGTCGTGGTGCAGGTAGATGACCATGAGTTCCTGTTGCCGATCGATATGATCGACAAGGCCAACATTATTCCCAGTTTTGACTGATACGTGCCAGATACTGCGGATCCCGCGGATCCAATGGCTTGCGAAAGGCGAGGCGTACGATGAGCAAAGAAGTACTGCTGGTTGTTGAGTCGGTATCCAATGAAAAGGGCGTACCGGCTAACGTTATTTTTGAAGCGCTGGAGCTGGCTCTGGCCACTGCTACCAAGAAGCGGTTTGAAGACGAAGTTGATTTGCGTGTGGAAATCAACCGCCACACTGGTTCCTATGAGACCTTCCGTCGCTGGACGGTAGTAGAGGAAGCCGACCTGGATGATCCGGCTATCGAAACCTGGCCGAGCAAGGTTGCGGAAACGCACCCTGGTGCCAAGGTCGGTGATGTCGTCGAAGAAAAGATCGAGTCCATCGAATTTGGTCGCATCGCTGCACAGACTGCCAAGCAGGTCATCGTGCAGAAGGTCCGCGAAGCCGAGCGCGCGCAAGTGGTTGACGCTTATCGCGAGAAGCTGGGTGAGATCATCTCCGGTACCGTGAAAAAGGTCACCCGCGACAACGTGATCGTCGACCTGGGCAACAACGCCGAGGCGCTGTTGGCTCGTGAAGACATCATTTCTCGCGAAACCTTCCGGGTGGGCGTGCGACTGCGTGCGCTGCTCAAGGAAATCCGCACCGAGAACCGCGGCCCGCAGCTGATCCTGTCGCGTACCGCGCCGGAAATGCTGATCGAGCTGTTCCGCATCGAAGTGCCGGAAATCGCCGAAGGCCTGATCGAAGTCATGGCTGCTTCCCGTGATCCGGGATCGCGTGCCAAGATCGCGGTCCGCTCCAAGGACAAGCGTATCGACCCGCAAGGTGCCTGTATCGGCATGCGCGGTTCGCGTGTCCAGGCCGTATCCGGCGAGCTGGGCGGTGAGCGTGTGGACATCGTTCTCTGGGACGATAACCCGGCTCAGTTCGTGATCAACGCAATGTCGCCAGCAGAAGTGGCGGCCATTATCGTTGACGAAGATGCCCATGCCATGGACATCGCCGTTGGCGCAGACAATCTGGCTCAGGCCATCGGCCGCGGTGGTCAGAACGTGCGTCTGGCCAGCCAGTTGACTGGCTGGACCCTGAACGTGATGACCGAATCGGACATCCAGGCCAAGCAGCAAGCTGAAACCGGTGACATCCTGCGCAACTTTATCGAAGAGCTCGAAGTCGATGAGGAACTGGCGCAGGTACTGGTGGATGAAGGCTTTACCAGCCTGGAAGAGATTGCCTACGTGCCGGTGGAGGAGATGCTCAACATCGACGGCTTTGACGAAGATATCGTCAACGAGCTTCGTGCTCGGGCCAAGGATCGTTTGTTGACCAAAGCCATCGCTACTGAGGAAAAGCTGGCAGACGCCCATCCGGCCGAAGACCTGCTCTCGCTTGAGGGTATGGACAAGGATTTGGCGATGGAACTGGCGGTGCGCGGCGTCATTACCCGCGAAGACCTGGCCGAGCAGTCTATTGACGACCTGCTCGACATCGACGGCATTGACGATGATCGTGCCGGCAAGTTGATCATGGCCGCCCGAGCCCACTGGTTCGAGTAATTAGGCGCGGCCTGAGGAGAGAAGTGCATGACGCAAGTCACGGTGAAACAACTGGCCGATGAGGTCAAAACACCGGTAGAGCGCCTGTTGCAGCAGATGCGTGAGGCAGGTCTGCCGCACACCGCCGCCGAGGAACATGTGACCGACAGTGAGAAGCAGTCCCTGCTGACCCACTTGAAGAGCAGTCACAAGGCGAAAGTGGAAGAACCGCGCAAGATCACTCTGCAGCGTAAAACCACCAGCACCCTGCGTGTTGCCGGTAGCAAAAGCATCAGCGTAGAAGTACGCAAGAAGAAAGTTTTCGTGCAGCGCAGCCCGGAAGAAATCGAAGCCGAGCGCAAGCGCGAACTGGATGAACGTCGCGCAGTAGAAAATGCCGCGCGCCAGAAGGCTGAAGAAGAAGCCAAGCGCCGCGCCGAAGAAGAAGCGCGTCGTCAGTCTGCCGCAGCCGCTGCGCAACCTGCCCCGGTAGAAGCCGTCGCGGCGCCTGCCCCGGTGGTTGAGCCTGTGCGTGAAAGCGCGCCGGTCCTGGAGGCAGTACCTGCTCCTGTGGCTGATCGCAAGCGCGACGAACCGCGTCGTCCGGACAAGCCTCGTGCCGACGAAAACCGTCGTGGCGGTGGCGATGGCGAGCGCAAGAACGCTCCACATCGTGCTTCGGTCAAGGAAAAGGCGCCGGCACCACGCGTCGCTCCACGCACCACCGACGAAGAAAGCGATGGCTTCCGTCGTGGCGGTCGCGGCAAGGCCAAGCTGAAGAAGCGCAACGCCCACGGTTTCCAGAGCCCGACCGGCCCTGTCGTGCGTGAAGTGAAGATCGGCGAGACCATCACTGTGGGCGATCTGGCCCAGCAGATGTCGGTCAAGGCTGCCGAGATCATCAAGTTCATGTTCAAGCTGGGTACCCCGGCCACCATCAACCAGGTACTGGATCAGGAAACTGCCCAACTGGTTGCCGAAGAGCTGGGCCACAAAGTGACCCTGATCAGCGACACCGCCCTGGAAGATTCCCTGGCCGAGTCCCTGAAATTCGAAGGTGAAGCGGTTCCTCGTGCGCCGGTCGTGACCGTCATGGGCCACGTCGACCACGGTAAGACCTCGCTGCTCGACTACATCCGTCGCGCCAAGGTAGCGGCTGGCGAAGCCGGCGGTATCACCCAGCACATCGGTGCGTACCACGTTGAAACCGATCGTGGCATGGTCACCTTCCTCGATACCCCGGGTCACGCCGCGTTTACCGCCATGCGTGCCCGTGGTGCCAAGGCGACCGACATCGTGATCCTGGTGGTTGCGGCCGACGACGGCGTGATGCCACAGACCGTCGAAGCCGTTCAGCATGCCCAGGCAGCTGGCGTGCCGCTGGTGGTGGCGGTGAACAAGATCGACAAGCCGGGCGCCGATCTCGATCGCATCCGCAGCGAGCTGTCGGTTCACGGCGTGACCTCGGAAGATTGGGGTGGCGACACTCCATTCGTACCGGTTTCGGCGAAGATGGGTACCGGCGTCGACGAATTGCTCGAAGCGGTATTGCTGCAGGCCGAAGTGCTCGAACTGACCGCCACCCCATCGGCCCCTGGTCGTGGTGTCGTGGTTGAATCGCGCCTGGACAAGGGCCGCGGTCCGGTGGCCACGGTCCTGGTTCAGGACGGTACGCTGCGTCAGGGCGACATGGTGCTGGTCGGTTCGAACTATGGTCGCGTTCGCGCCATGCTCGACGAGAACGGCAAGCCGATCAAGGAAGCCGGTCCGGCTATCCCGGTCGAGATCCTCGGCCTGGACGGTACGCCGGACGCCGGTGACGAGATGAGCGTTGTGGCTGACGAGAAGAAAGCCCGTGAAGTGGCTCTGTTCCGTCAAGGCAAGTTCCGCGAAGTCAAACTGGCTCGCGCTCATGCCGGCAAGCTGGAAAACATCTTCGAGAACATGGGCCAGGAAGAGAAGAAGACGCTCAACATCGTCCTCAAATCCGACGTCCGTGGTTCGCTGGAAGCCTTGCAGGGCGCTCTGAACGGCCTGGGCAACGACGAAGTGCAAGTGCGTGTGGTCGGCGGTGGCGTCGGTGGTATCACCGAAAGCGACGCCAACCTGGCACTGGCTTCCAATGCGGTACTGTTCGGCTTCAACGTGCGTGCCGATGCCGGTGCGCGCAAGATCGTCGAGCAGGAAGGTCTGGATATGCGTTACTACAACGTGATCTACGACATCATCGAAGACGTCAAGAAGGCCCTGACCGGTATGTTGGGCAGCGACGTGCGGGAGAACATCCTGGGCGTGGCCGAAGTTCGTGACGTGTTCCGCTCGCCGAAGTTCGGTGCGATCGCTGGTTGCATGGTGATCGAAGGTGTCGTTCACCGTAACCGTCCGATCCGTGTACTGCGTGAAGACATCGTGATCTTCGAAGGCGAGCTGGAATCCCTGCGTCGCTTCAAGGATGACGCTTCCGAAGTACGTGCCGGCATGGAATGCGGTATCGGCGTCAAGAGTTACAACGACGTCAAGGTCGGCGACAAGATCGAAGTCTTCGAGAAGGTCCAGGTTGCTCGCAGCCTCTGACTCGCGCACTTCAAGAGCTGCATCGGGTAGCCGCATGAACATGCGCTGCTTCGCTGGCAGACTCTAAACGCAACGCCCGGTCTGGCTTTTGTCAGGCCGGGCGTTTGCCGCTTTCAGACCTCGCGGGTTTCACCGTGGGGCAGTAACAGGTAGCAAGACATGGCAAAAGAATATAGCCGTACCCAACGAATCGGCGATCAGATGCAGCGCGAGCTGGCCCAACTGATCCGTCGCGAAGTCAAGGACCCGCGTGTCGGCCTGGTCACCATTACCGCTGTGGAAGTCAGCCGTGACGTTGGTCATGCAAAGATTTTCATCACCGTGATGGGGCAGGACGGCGCCGACGACGTCGCCCAGAGCATCAAGGTGCTCAATGCGGCCGCCGGTTTCCTGCGCATGCAGTTGGCCAAGGAAATGAAGCTGCGCAGCGTTCCGCAGCTGCATTTCCATTACGACGAAAGCGTTGCCCGGGGCGCGCATCTGTCGGCGTTGATCGAGCGTGCCGTGGCTGAAGACAGTCAGCACGCGGCTGAACCCGAAGACACCAAGGAGTAACCGGTGGCTCAGGTCAAACGTATCCGTCGTAACGTCAGCGGCATCATCCTGCTCGACAAGCCGTTGGGGTTCACCTCCAACGCAGCCTTGCAGAAGGTTCGCTGGCTGCTCAATGCCGAGAAGGCCGGGCATACCGGCAGCCTCGATCCGCTGGCCACCGGTGTGCTGCCGCTGTGTTTCGGCGAGGCGACCAAGTTCTCCCAATACCTGCTCGACTCCGACAAGGGTTATGAAACCCTGGCGCAACTGGGCAAGACCACCACCACGGCGGACGCCGAAGGTGAGGTTCTGCGCGAGCGCCCGGTGACCGTTGGTCAGGCTGATATCGAAGCGGTGCTGCCCGGATTTCGTGGGCAAATCAGTCAGATACCGCCGATGTACTCCGCCCTGAAGCGTGATGGGCAGCCATTGTATAAACTGGCCCGTGCAGGCGAAGTAGTGGAGCGTGAACCGCGTTCTGTTACTATTGCGCGCTTGGAATTGCTGGCCTTCGACGGTAATACTGCACGGCTCGCCGTGGATTGCAGCAAAGGCACTTATATCCGCACCCTGGTGGAGGATATTGGTGAGCAGCTCGGCTGTGGTGCGTACGTGGCAGAATTACGCCGAACCCAGGCCGGCCCTTTCACCCTGGCCCAGACGGTCACGCTGGAAGAGCTCGAAGCGGTACATGCCGAAGGCGGCAACGAAGCGGTCGATCGCTTCCTGATGCCATCGGACAGTGGCCTGCTGGACTGGCCCCTGTTGCAGTTCTCGGAGCACAGTGCATTCTACTGGCTCAATGGCCAGCCGGTGCGCGCACCGGATGCGCCGAAGTTCGGCATGGTCCGGGTACAGGATCACAATGGTCGCTTCATCGGTATCGGTGAAGTGAGCGAAGACGGGCGCATTGCGCCGCGTCGACTGATTCGGTCGGAATGACCGGAACCCGCCTGTGTAACAGCAGGTGGGCGAGTGTGGCTGTCAACAGGCACGGTCACTACTCATTTATAGATACAGGGATCTGTCCCTGGCCTGTTGGTGCGGTTTTCTCGGAAGCCGTACCCTATGAGAGGAAAGCCACATGGCACTCAGCGTTGAAGAAAAAGCTCAGATCGTGACCGACTACCAGCAAGCTGTTGGTGATACTGGTTCGCCAGAAGTGCAAGTTGCACTGCTGACCGCCAACATCAACAAACTGCAAGGTCACTTCAAGGCCAACGGTAAAGATCACCACTCCCGTCGTGGTCTGATCCGCATGGTAAACCAGCGTCGTAAGCTGCTGGACTACCTCAAGGGCAAGGACGTTAATCGTTACAGCACCTTGATCGGTCGCCTGGGTCTGCGTCGCTAATCAGCGATTGCGCTATGAGGTTGGTGGTCTGTCGGTTGCCGACGCTTTGCGTCGGCAACCGGCAGGCTCCCAGCCTCAAGTTTTATCTGGACAGTCGTTGGGCCGATTCCCCGCACTGCCCAAGAATTTCGCAAGAAGACAAGTTCCCCAAGAGCCACAAAGAAGGTAGGACACCGTGAACCCGGTAATCAAAAAATTCCAGTTCGGTCAGTCGACCGTTACCCTCGAGACTGGCCGTATCGCCCGTCAGGCCTCCGGCGCAGTGCTGGTCACCGTTGACGACGACGTCAGCGTATTGGTGACCGTAGTCGGTGCCAAGCAAGCCGATCCAGGCAAGGGCTTCTTCCCTCTGTCTGTTCACTACCAGGAAAAGACTTACGCTGCCGGTAAGATCCCTGGCGGTTTCTTCAAGCGCGAAGGCCGTCCTTCCGAGAAAGAAACCCTGACTTCCCGACTGATCGACCGTCCGATCCGTCCCCTGTTCCCAGAAGGCTTCATGAACGAAGTGCAGGTTGTCTGCACCGTCGTCTCCACCAGCAAGAAGACCGATCCGGACATCGCTGCGATGATCGGTACCTCGGCCGCGCTGGCCATCTCCGGCATTCCTTTCGATGGCCCGATCGGCGCTGCCCGCGTTGCGTTCCATGAAAGCACCGGCTACCTGCTGAACCCGACCTACGAGCAACTGAAGGCTTCGAGCCTGGACATGGTCGTTGCCGGTACTTCCGAAGCCGTGCTGATGGTTGAATCCGAAGCCAAGGAACTGACCGAAGACCAGATGCTGGGCGCCGTACTGTTCGCCCACGACGAGTTCCAGGTGGTGATCAACGCCGTCAAGGAACTGGCCGCCGAAGCCGCCAAGCCAACCTGGACCTGGGCTCCGCAAGCCGAAGCCACCGAGCTGCTGGGTGCGATCCGTGCCGAGTTCGGCGAAGCGATCTCCCAGGCCTACACCATCACCGTCAAGGCCGACCGTTATGCACGCCTGGGCGAGTTGAAGGATCAGGTCGTTGCCAAGCTGTCCGGCGAAGAAGGCCAGCCATCGGCCGCCGACGTGAAGGCTGCTTTCGGTGAAATCGAATACCGCACCGTTCGCGAGAACATCGTCAACGGCAAGCCACGTATCGACGGTCGCGACACCCGCACCGTACGTCCGCTGAACATCGAAGTCGGCGTACTGCCGAAGACCCACGGTTCGGCACTGTTCACCCGTGGCGAAACCCAGGCCCTGGTCGTTGCCACACTGGGCACCGCCCGTGACGCGCAGCTGCTGGACACCCTGGAAGGCGAAAAGAAAGACCCGTTCATGCTGCACTACAACTTCCCTCCGTTCTCGGTGGGCGAGTGTGGTCGCATGGGTGGCGCCGGTCGCCGCGAAATCGGTCACGGCCGTCTGGCCCGTCGTTCCGTCCAGGCCATGCTGCCGGACGCCGATGTGTTCCCGTACACCATCCGCGTGGTATCAGAAATCACCGAGTCCAACGGTTCGAGCTCCATGGCTTCGGTCTGCGGCGCTTCCCTGGCGTTGATGGACGCTGGCGTGCCGATGAAGGCGCCGGTTGCCGGTATCGCCATGGGCCTGGTGAAGGAAGGCGAGAAATTTGCCGTCCTGACCGACATCCTGGGTGACGAAGACCACCTGGGCGATATGGACTTCAAAGTGGCCGGTACCGCCAAGGGCGTGACCGCGCTGCAGATGGACATCAAGATCAAGGGCATCACCGAAGAGATCATGGAAATCGCCCTGGGCCAGGCCCTGGAAGCGCGCCTGAACATCCTCGGCCAGATGAACCAGGTGATCGGTCAGTCCCGTACCGAACTGTCGGAAAACGCTCCGACCATGATCGCGATGAAGATCGACACCGACAAGATCCGTGATGTCATCGGTAAAGGCGGCGCGACCATCCGTGCGATCTGCGAAGAAACCAAGGCTTCGATCGACATCGAAGACGACGGTTCGATCAAGATCTTCGGTGAAACCAAGGAAGCGGCAGAAGCAGCACGCCAGCGCGTCCTGGGCATCACCGCAGAAGCCGAGATCGGCAAGATCTACGTCGGCAAGGTCGAGCGCATCGTCGACTTCGGCGCCTTCGTCAACATCCTGCCGGGCAAGGACGGTCTGGTTCACATCTCCATGCTGAGCGATGCTCGCGTCGAGAAAGTGACCGACATCCTGAAAGAAGGCCAGGAAGTGGAAGTGCTGGTACTGGACGTGGACAACCGCGGCCGTATCAAGCTGTCCATCAAGGACGTCGCAGCAGCCAAGGCATCGGGCGTTTAATCACCCCCGCGGCTGACCGCTGAACAAGCAAACGCCCCGACTGGTTCGGGGCGTTTTGCTGTGTGTGGAAAATCCCTGCGGCACAGGTTGCCTGGTTACGGACTGGATGCTAGGTTAGCTCACCGCCCGTGTAGCTCAGTCGGTAGAGCAGCGCACTCGTAACGCGAAGGTCGCAGGTTCGATTCCTGTCTCGGGCAAGATCTCCTCTCTCCTCATTTCACCTTCCTGCTCAACTCCTCGACGGTACGCTTGAGCTGATCCATCTCGCGATCCTGATCGCTGATCTTCCCCTTCAGCGTCGATATCTCGCTGTTGCTCGAACTCGAGCTGGAACCGCTATTACGCTTGAGCTCTTCCACTTGCTTGCCTAGGTCGTTCAGGTCGCGTTCCTGTTCCTTGATCGTGCGTTTGAGGTCTTCTATTTCCCGACTGCTGGAATTGGCGCTGGAACCGCCGTTGCGTTTGAGCTCTTCGATCTGACGGGCCTGCTCGGCGAGGGTACGCTTCTGGCTTTCAAGTTCAGTGGCGTTGGCCTTGGCGGTTTGCCGCGTGTCCTTCAGGTTATCGATGCTGATGCCGGTTTTGTAGAACACGTCGTTACCGAATGAGCTGCGCAGGGCCGAAATCTCATCGGATGGCTCTGGAAAACTGGACGAGATTTCAACAGCCGCTTGCGCGGCGCTGGCCAATGCCAGGCTGCCGAGTAGCAGGGTCGCGGTAACAAGCCGAATAGACGTTAACCTTGGAAAGCTGCGCATCACAGAATCCTTATGAAGTGCCGATGTGGCACATCGCTATGACTGGGGATTCTGGTATATGTTCCTTGGCCTCCTGCTGACAGGGCACTAGATTTTTGTGGGACAGATGTAAAGAGCCGTGTAAATCATCGACAAAACGTCCTATATTCGTTGCCTGCTTGAGCATTGCCCAGCAGTTTTCAAATGATCCACGAATGGTTCCAAGGACCAGGAAAACCGCGCTGCCAGCGGTTCTGTGTCAGAGAGATCCTTGATGATCCAGTCCCATCTTCCATTCCTCCGATCAGCGAGAACGACATGACGGCTAAAGAACTGACCCAAGAAGCCAGGCACGAAGAAGCGCTGCGCAAATACGCCCTGGACACGCCTCAGTTACTGGAAGAAATCAGCAACCTGAGCGACGACGAACAGAAAGACCAGATCCAGTGGGCCTTCGAAGACGAGGCCGAGGCCCAGGGGCTGCAGCCTTGGGAGCTGACGCTCAAGTACACCAGCACCCCTGAAGAGTTCGAGGCGCAGCGTCTTGCCTTGCACAAGGAGGCTGCCGAGGTGCTGGGTGTGGATTGGGATGAATACTGCGAGATGAATAATCTGGTGGTTTAAACGGCGGCTTCGAGCCTCAAGCTGCAAGCTTCAAGACAAGCTCGAATCGCTTGCAGCTTGCAGCTCTCAAAGACTGAGCCGCATCGACAGATCCACCGCCTTCACATCCTTGGTCATCGCTCCGATCGAGATGTAGTCCACACCGGTCTCGGCAATCGGCCGCAAGGTGTTTTCATTGATCCCGCCGCTGGCCTCCAGCTTCGCCTTGCCGCCGTTCAGGCGCACGGCTTCGCGCATGTCGTCCAGGCTCAGTTCGTCGAGCATGATGATGTCGGCATTGGCCGCCAGGGCTTCTTTCAATTCCGCCAGGCTTTCCACTTCGACTTCCACCGGCTTGCCCGGTGCGATCCTGTGGGCGGCCGCAATCGCCTGGGCGATCCCGCCGCAGGCGGCGATGTGGTTTTCCTTGATCAGGAAGGCATCGTACAAGCCGATGCGGTGGTTATGGCAGCCGCCACAGGTCACGGCGTACTTCTGCGCCAGGCGCAGCCCGGGCAGGGTCTTGCGGGTGTCCAGCAGCTTGACCTGGGTATCGGCGACAAAGTCGGCCAGGTGACGGGCACGGGTGGCGACGCCGGAGAGCATCTGCAGGAAGTTCAGCGCGCTGCGCTCGCCGGTGAGCAAGGAGCGGGCCGGGCCTTCGAGGTGGAACAGCGCCTGGTCGGGGCTCGCCCGGTCGCCGTCGCGCACTTGCCAGTGGACCGCGACACGCGGGTCCAGTTGCCGGAATACGGCATCGACCCAGGCCGTACCACTGATGATCGCGGCTTCGCGGGTAATGATGGTGGCCTTGGCCAGGCGTTCGGCGGGGATCAGCTGCGCGGTAATGTCGCCGCTGCCGATGTCTTCGAGCAATGCGCGGCGCACATTGGCTTCGATTTCGGCGGTCAGGTCGGCGAGACGTAGGTTCGGCATAACGGGCTCCACAGGCAAAGTGGGCCGATTATAGGGCCAGTGTCCTGTGGCACAAACATTGTTCACCAGGACCTGCATTTGGTCGGCTCTTCGCAACGTTTTGCCGATTTCCCGGTCATTTATTGCGATGTATTTCAAGCTGGGTCACAGAGTCCTCTGGTGCGACGGGGTTCTTTTACCCGATAATCCGCCTTTCGATTGACGTCATGGCTTTGACGTTGCCAACCGAAGAATACCGCTTCAGGAGTCCAGGATGCATAACGACGGGAATGTAGTGCCTTTGCGCAAGGGTTCTACCGATCAGGCGAATCGCTCGCCACTCGCCCGTTTGCCTGTGATTCTGCTCCAGGTTCGCGACAAGGCTGCGCAACAGCTGCGCCTGGGTTTGCAGAGGCTGTTCGATAACGCCGACGATACCCTGTTCGAGATGGCCGACCGGGCGCGCAACGATGTCGAACAGAATCTGTTCTTCGAAGCCATGCGCGACCTGCGCCTGAAGCGAAAGAGCATCGAACGCGAATTCATCGAACAGTTCTTCGAGGCGTTCGTCAGCCTCGCCCAGTACGACCTGACTCACGCCTCCTTGAGCACCGCCGTCGCTCCGGGTGCCCCGGGCAAGTCGTCCCATGACGATCTGGAGCGCCATCTGGCAGTGGAGGCCATGGTCACCCGGGTGCTCAGTCGCGATGGGGCCTCCCTCGACCAATTGACGGCCCGGCTCAGCGTACTGCTGGCCCGACCGATGGCGAGCTCCCAGAATCCCCTGAGCCCTGCACTGTTGTGCGAGACCTTTCTGCAGGCCGGGCGCAACCTGGGGGTGGAGATCAAGGTCAAGCTGATCCTGCTCAAGCTGTTCGAGCGGTATGTGCTCAGCGAGTGCGACCAGTTCTATGCCGAAGCAAACCAGTTGCTGGCGGCCACGGGTATCCTGTCGGATCTCAAGATTTCGCCGTCCCGGCGTGCGTCGGATCGTGCCGACGATGCTCCGCGTTCCACGCCGGAGCGTGCGGCCAAGCCCCGGTCCGCCGAGGTCGATGAAAGCGTGCAGGAAGTGTTTGCCGCCTTGCAGAAACTGGTGATGCAGGTGCGTGGCAGCGTGGCGCCGACCCTGGAGCCCAGCGTACCGGCGCAGCCCATCTCGACCCGTGATCTGTTGCGTCTGCTCTCCCATTTGCAGCAATACGTGCCAGCCCCCACGCTCCAGGACGAGTTCGATCTGCGCAGCCAGCTCGAACAACTGCTTACCCGGGTCAGCGTCAAGAGCGGCAAGTCGCGGGTGGTCGAAGGCGCCGATGAGGACGTGATCAACCTGATCGCGATGATGTTCGAGTTCATCCTCGACGACCACAACCTGCCGGACTCCCTCAAGGCGTTGATCGGCCGGCTGCAAATTCCGATGCTCAAGGTCGCGGTGCAGGACAAGAGTTTCTTCAGTCGCGGCAATCATCCCGCTCGCCGGCTGCTCAACGAAATTGCCGCCGCCGCCGTGGGCTGGGGCGATTGCGACGATCATCAGCGCGATAGCCTTTACCAGCGCATCGAACAGGTGGTGCAGCGGCTGTTGAACGACTTCGTCGATGACCCGGCGATTTTCTCCGAAGTGCTGGCCGAGTTCCTCGCCTTCACCAGTGATGAGCGGCGCCGCTGCGAGCTGCTCGAACAGCGGATCCGCGATGCCGAAGAAGGGCGGGCCAAGGCCGAGCTGGCACGCCAGCGGGTCGAGGGCGCGTTGAATCAGGTCTTGCTCGGCAAGGTGCTGCCCCAGGCTGTGGTGGAATTCGTGCAGCAGGCCTGGAGCCAGGTGCTGTTGCTGACCGGCTTCAAGTATGGCGAGCAGTCCGCCGAATGGCAGGCCGACGTCCTGACCCTGGAGCAACTGATCTGGAGTGTCCAGCATCACGATGAGCCGGATGCCGGCCTGCGCTTGCTGGCCATGGTGCCGGAGCTGCTCAAGGCCTTGCGCGAAGGGTTGAGCCGTTCGGCCTTCGACCCGTTCGCCACCAGCGAATTCTTCAGCGAACTGGAAGTCCTGCACGTGCAGGCTTTGCAGCGTATGGGCCAGGCCACGGATCAGGCCCAGTCGGACGATGCTCCGGTGATGATCGAGGTGCGGGAGAAAATAGTCCTGCGCCCCGCCTATAAGACGCCGGCGGATACCGCGACGGTACGCTTGCCGGCCGATGACGTGGGCCTGCTTCAGGTCGACCAGTTGCGCCTGGGCAGTTGGGTCGAGTTCCAGGAGGATGACGATAACAGCCTGCGTTGCAAGCTGGCGGCGATCATCCAGAGCACCGGCAAATATATCTTCGTCAACCGTACCGGCCTCAAGGTACAAGAGCACAGCCGCACCAGCCTGGCCTTGGAGTTTCGTCGGGGAGCGGCGCGCCTGTTGGACGACACCTCGCTGTTCGACCGGGCGCTGGAATCGGTGCTCGGCAATCTGCGTCAACTCAATCGCGGCAAGTGATCGCACAGTCCGGGTCGATCGCGGCATACTGGCGGCATCGCCGTCGTCTTCGAAGGAACCTGTATGCAGCTGGACCCCGCGAGCGGTTGGTGCGATGGCGTGCGTCATTGCCCATCGCCCAATTTCAATGCGCGCCCCGAGGGCGAAATCTCCCTGCTGGTGATCCACAACATCAGCCTGCCGCCTGCCCAGTTCGCCACCGGTAAGGTGCAGGAATTCTTCCAGAATCGCCTGGATGTCACGGAACATCCCTATTTTGCCGGTATCGCCGACCTGCGTGTCTCTGCGCATTTTCTGATCGAGCGTGACGGCGCCGTCACCCAGTTTGTCTCTTGTCTGGAGCGTGCGTGGCATGCGGGCGTTTCGTGTTTCGAGGGGCGGGAAACCTGCAATGATTTTTCCATTGGCATCGAGCTCGAAGGGACCGATGACCTGCCGTTCACCGACGCGCAGTATGTCGCCCTGGTGGAACTGACGCGGCAGTTGCAGGCGGCTTTCAAGGCGATCACCGTGCAGCGCATCTGCGGGCACAGCGACATCGCGCCGGGGCGCAAGACCGATCCGGGACCGGCATTTGACTGGGGTCGCTATCGAGCGGCTCTGACTGAAGGGGAAGGACAATGAGTTTTCTGGTGTTGCTGCTGGCGGTCTGGATCGAGAAGTTCTCGGCCCTGCGTCAGCGAGTCCAGCGTGACGGCGCTTGGCTGGGCGAGCTGAACCGGATCGAGGCGAGCCCTCGTTGGGTCAATCGGCCCTGGCTGGTGCTGCTGGCCATGGTCCTGTTGCCGGTGGCGCTGCTGGCGCTGTTGCTGTGGGTGCTTGAGCCGCTGGCCTATGGATTGCTGGTGCTGCCGGTGCACTTGCTGGTGGTGATCTACAGCCTGGGGCGTGGGGATCTGTTGGCCGAGCTGGGGCCTTTTCGCGATGCGTGGCGTCGTGAAGACCTGCAAGCGGCTACCCATGTGGCCAAGCGGGACCTGGGTGTCGAAGCCGACAATGGCGAGCAATTGCTGGAACGGGTCCAGGGCCATCTGTTGTGGCAGGCTTACCAGAGCTTTTTCGCGGTGATTTTCTGGTACTTCCTGCTGGGCCCGGTGGCGGCGCTGAGTTATCGCCTGCTGGCGCTGGCCGCCGAGCATAGTCGCAACCCTGGCGTGGCCGAACGGGCCACACAGCTGCGCCATGCCTTCGACTGGGTGCCGGTGCGGCTGCTGGCGGCGAGTTTCGCCCTGGTGGGTAACTTCGTGGCGGTCAGCCGGGTGATGCTGCATGAACTGCTGAACTGGAACATCAGCGCCGCTCAATTGGTCGACAAGGTCGGCCTGGTGGCCGGCGAAATTCCTGAGCCCGTGGCCGGGCCGGACGGCATCAACAGCCTCGATCGGCTGTGGGAATTGCTGCTGCGTGCGGCGGTGCTCTGGTATGCCGGGTTTGCGTTGTGGACGGTGTTGGCCTGACCCACTCGATTCCCTTTTTGTAATGCAATTTGTTGTGGCGAGGGAGCTTGCTCCCGCTGAGGTGCGTAGCGCCTCCCAAAGACACCGGCCGCTTCGCGCCCGAGCGGGAGCAAGCTCCCTCGCCACAGCGCTCGCCGTTCAACATTTGTCGTTAACCTTAAGTTACAAATCTCCCCTCCGATTTAGGCTATACAGGGACAGCGCCCAATAGTGGCTTTCTGCTGTCTCTGTGCGCATGCCCCATAACAATAAAAACACTACCGGGAGACTTCCTTGTGAAGAGTTTGCTCTGGCCCGCCGTCGCCCTGATGAACCGCCTGAGTTTCGGCATGAAGTTCAGCCTGATCAGCGTGTTGTTCCTGCTGCCGATGCTGGTGACCAACTTCTTTCTGGTGCGCGATTCCTACCGTGAGTTCCAGGGAACGCAAGTGGAGCTGCAAAGCCTCGACCTGCTGGGCAGCAGCCTGGCCCTGCGTCGCGACCTGGAAACCCTGAACAACCTGGTGCAGATCAACGCCAGCCTGGGCCAGTCCGGCAAGGCCGGCGATGTGGATGCGAAAATAGCCACCCTCGAGCAACAGATCCTTGCGCGTCTGCAGGGCATGACCGCCATGGCCGTGGAGCCTGAACAGGCGAGTCTCTTCGAGGCCAAGCGCGACGAAATAATCGCCGGGTTCAAGGCCCAGCAGGCGGAAAACTCCTTGCAGAGCAAAAGTGCGCTGATCGGCAAGCTGCTCAACAGTTCGCAGATATTCAGCCAGATCATCGCCAGCCAGGCAGGACTGAGTCGTGACAACCAGAGCGATATCCGTCAGCTCGGCGAACTGATTACCGGCGTGACCCCCGATGTCACCCAGATCCTGGGTGAGGGGCGTGCGCTGGGCGCTTCGGCCTTGGGCCTGGGGTTTCTCAATTCCGCATCCAGCACCCGGTTCGATGAGCTGTTGGTGCAGATCGAAAAAGTCCAGGGTGAATATGGCTTGAAGCTGCAAGATACGTTGACCTCCAGCCCAGCGGCGGGACAAGCCCTTGCCGGCCCGGCTGACGCTAGCAAGGCCACCTTGAAGAAGGCCGCTGAACTGATCGAAGAACAGGTGGTAATGGCCGACGCCCTCGACGCGCCCTGGCCGGCATTTTTCGCTCAGGTCAGCAGCCTGATGGAGCAGACCTACCGGTTGAACGATGCAGCGCTGGGTTTCCTCGGCGTCCAGTTGCAGCAGCGCCTGGAGCAGAACCGCAGCCACATGGTGCTGCAAGCCGTGGCGTTGGTGGCGGTGTTCCTGCTGATTTTCTATCTGTATGCCGGCTTCTATGCTTCGACCCGCGCCACCCTCCACTACCTGGGTCGGATGATGGACAAAGTGGCGGCAGGGGACATGACGGTCAATTTCGTGGCCCGGAGCCAGGACGAACTGGGCGAGTTGGGTGAGGTGTTCAATGGCACGGTGGCGAAGATCCACGATCTGATCGAACGGGTAGGGCAGACCGTCGTGGAAGTGGAGCGTCAGGCCGGGCAAGTGGAATCGGTATCGGCTCAAAGCAATCAGGCGGTGGCGGGGCAGCGTAGCCAGATCGAACTGGTTGCCACGGCGATGAACCAGATGTCAGCCACGGCCCAGGAGGTGGCCCGCAGTGCCGCTGCGGCGGTCAGCAGCGCACACAGTGTGAACGATGAAACACTCAGTGGGCGCGGATTGGTGGAGTCCCAGCAGGGCAGCATCGCCCGCCTGGCCAGCGAGATCGATCAATCGGTGCAGGTGATCAATCAACTGGCGACCGACAGCCAGGCCATCAGCCGGGTGCTGGATGTGATCAAGAGCATCGCCGAGCAGACCAACCTATTGGCCCTCAACGCCGCGATCGAGGCGGCTCGGGCCGGTGAGCAGGGACGTGGCTTCGCGGTGGTGGCCGATGAAGTGCGGACCCTGGCCAAGCGGACCCAGCAGTCGACTGAGGAAATTGAAGCGATGATCAGCCGTCTGCACGGCGGTGTGGGGGCGGCGGTCAAGGCCATGGGTACCAGTCACGAGATGGCCAATGGTACGGTCGGTCAATCGGAGAAGGTCCAGCAGGCTTTGGAGAACATCCTCGGTGCGGTTGGCATGATTGTCGACCAGAACCAGCAGATCGCGGCCGCTGTCGAGCAGCAGACGGCGGTGGCCCATGATATCGATCAGAACATTGTCGAGATCAATCGTGCGGGTGAGCGCACGGCCGAGGGGGCGCACCAGACTGAGGATGCCAGCCGTGAGTTGTCTGCGCAGGTGGGGCAGCTCAAGTTGTTGATCAATGCGTTTCGGGTGTGATGATTGCTGCGGAACCCTGAGGGAGCGAGCCTGCTCGCGATGGCGGCCTTGCGTCGAGTACATATCCGTTGCTGCGGTAACGGCGGCTTAGGGTTCCGCCCTTACGGCGGGTTACTTTTGGCAAACGCCCCAAAAGTAACCAAAAAGGCTTGGCCCCACCACTCGGCACCTCGCCTGGGCGAGGTGTGCCCTCACTCCGGCATTGCTCCGTGGGCCGCCGCGAAGGGCCATCCATGGCCCAGCGCGGCTAACCCGGCATCCATGCCGGGTTGCCCACTGCGCAATGCCTGCGTTCGGCCGTCGTGGTTAATGGGGCCTGAAGATCAAAAGCAAAAAGCAAAAAGCAAAAAGCAAAAGCAAGAAAGCGAGGCGGTCTTACAGCCGACCTGTCTCTCCGGCCGTACATGGATCAAATTGTGGGAGCGAGCCTGCTCGCGATGACGTCGGTACATCCAACCTCTCTCGCCCAGGCTGATCGCTTTCGCGAGCAAGTCCACGCACCAGAGCGTGCGGTCACCAGTTGAACAATTGCCGGGCGTTCGCTGTGCTGGCTTCGGCCAGTTGCTCCGGGGTGATTGCCATGATCTCGGCCAGGGCCTCGCAAATCGCCGGCAGGTGTGCCGGGCTGTTGCGTTGGCCGGGGAACATCGCTGGGGCCATGTCCGGGGAGTCGGTTTCCAGTACAACCGCATCCAGTGGCAGTTTCGCCAGGACCCGGTGCATGCGCAGGGCCTGGGGCCAGGTGGCGGCGCCGCCGAGGCCGAGTTTGTAGCCGAGTTTGATGTACTCGCGGGCTTCTTCGAAACTGCCGGCGAAGGCGTGGATGATCCCCGCGCGTTGCAGGGGAAGGCGCTTGAGGGTGGCGATCACCGCTGCGTGGCTGCGGCGTACGTGGATGAGCGCCGGCAGTTCGAACTCCGCCGCCAGTTGCAGTTGCGCTTCGAACAGCGTCTGCTGGCGCTCTCGGTCCAGGTTCTCGATGTAGTAATCCAGGCCGATTTCCCCCACCGCGCACAACTGCCGATGCCCGGCCAGGCGGGCCAGCCAGTCGCGCAGGTGCGTCATGTCGTCGGGGCGATGCTGGTCGAGGTACACAGGGTGCAGGCCCAGCGCGGCGTGCAGGTCCGGGTCGCTTTGTACCAGGTCCCAGACCCGCTGCCAGTTGTCGCGATCCACCCCCAGCACCACCATCTGCCGGACACCCAGGGCGCGGCTTGCGGCCAGCAGCGCCGGGCGATCCGCGTCGAAATCGGGAAAGTCCAGGTGGGTGTGGGTGTCGATCAGCTCCACGATTCAGTCCCGGTGGATACGCTGCTTGAAGGTCCGCGCAATGGCCTGCACGCCAGGCTGGTAGTGGTCGTTTTCGATGGCGGCCAAAGCCAGTTCCAACGCCTTGTCAGCGATCAGCTGATGTTGCTGGGACATGGCATTGACCGGCAATGGCAGGAAATCCAGCAATTGTGTGTCACCGAAGGTGCCCAGGCGCAACGGGCGCGATTTGAGCGGGAAGTCATGCAAGGCGTCGAACACCCCTTGCAGCAGCACGTAGGAGGTGGTGATCAGCGCATCGGGCAAATGCCCCAGGCGCATCAGCAAGTCGTCCATCAACTGCCGGCCGCATTCACGGCTGAACGATTCGCCGTGCTCGACCAGTACCTGGCCTTCGAATCCGCTCAGTGCTTCGCGAAAGCCCGCGGCCCGCTCCTGGCTGATACTCAGCTCGGGGCGCGCGCCGACCAGCACGATCTGTCGGGGTTGCGTCTCCAGCAGGCTGCGGGTCAGTTGCAGACTGGCCTGGCGGTCGTCGCTGATCACCGAGCAGAAGTGCTCAGGCTCCATCACCCGGTCGATGGCGATGATCGGAATGCCCTTGGCCTGCAGTTGGCGGTAGCTGTCATCCCCGGCCGGCAGGCAGCTGGCGACGATCAGCGCGTCGCAGCGCCGGGCGCGGAATAGCTGCAACAACTGCCGCTCACTTTCTGGCGCATCATCGGAACTGGCAATCAGCAACTGATAGCCCTGCGCCCGAGCGCCCTGTTCCAACAGCTTGGCGATACGGGCGTAACTGGGGTTTTCCAGGTCCGGCAGGATGAAGCCCAGGGTGCGGGTATGCCGACTGCGCAATCCCGCGGCCTGGGGGTTAGGCGTGAAGCCATGCTCTTCGACCACCGCACGCACCCGTTCGACGGTCGCATTGCTGATGCGTTGCTGTTCGGCCTTGCCGTTGATGACATAGCTGGCGGTGGTGACGGACACACCGGCCAGTTGGGCGATATCACTGAGTTTCAACCCGTTTTTCCTTGTTTTTTCGAGTTTGCCCGACACTGAGCGTCCATCCTAACCGATTCGGCGCGACGGTCGTGGTCCATACACTGGCGACAAGTTGCACTTCAAGGATGAGAGATTATCGAGTAACGTGCCAATCTTTCTAGATTAAACGTTTCAGCAAGCGTATTTTCAAGGTTAGCAGGATTTTCTGGCCGCGCTGCCGCGATACCGCCAAAAGCCGTCCTGTAACGCTAAGCTCATTCAAAACAATACCTGGCGCCAACCCGACGCCAAAAAGGAGAAAGCATGCTCGAACTCAATCCAGAGCAGATATCCATGGCCCAGACCGCCGTGGATAAAGCCGCCGCGCTGCAATTGCTCGCTGACAAACTGGTGGCCGATGGCTTGGTGGCCGAAGGTTATCTCGCCGGCTTGCAGGCCCGCGAAGCCCAGGGTTCGACCTTTCTTGGCCAAGGTATCGCCATCCCCCACGGTACGCCGCAAACCCGCGACTTGGTGCATTCCACCGGCGTGCGCTTGCTGCAGTTCCCCGAAGGCGTGGATTGGGGCGACGGCCAGATCGTCTACCTGGCGATCGGGATCGCGGCCAAGTCCGACGAACACTTGCGCTTGCTGCAACTGCTGACCCGCGCCCTCGGCGAGACCGACCTGGGGCAGGCGCTGCGGCGTGCCGGCTCCGCCGAAGCCCTGCTGAAGTTGTTGCAAGGTGCGCCGCAGGAGCTGGCCCTGGATGCGCAAATGATCGGGCTCGGCGTGTCGGCCGATGATTTCGAAGAGCTGGTGTGGCGTGGCGCCCGTTTGCTGCGCCAGGCCGATTGCGTGAGTAACGGCTTTGCCGGGGTGTTGCAGCAGGTCGATGCGCTGCCCCTGGGCGATGGCCTGTGGTGGTTGCACAGCGAGCAGACCGTCAAGCGCCCGGGCCTGGCTTTCGTCACACCGGACAAACCCATCCGTTATCTGGGACAGCCCTTGAGTGGCCTGTTCTGCCTCGCCAGTCTCGGCGAAGCTCACCAGGCGTTGCTCGAACGACTCTGCGCCTTGCTGATCGAAGGTCGCGGCCACGAGCTGGGCCGTGCCACCAGCAGCCGCAAGGTGCTGGAAGTGCTCGGTGGTGAACTGCCCGCCGACTGGCCCAGCGCTCGAATCGGGCTGGCCAACGCCCATGGCTTGCATGCGCGTCCGGCGAAGATTCTTGCGCAACTGGCGAAAAGCTTCGAAGGCGAGATCCGCGTGCGCATCGTCGACGGCCAGGACAGCGCCGTGTCGGCCAAGAGCCTGAGCAAGCTGCTGAGCCTCGGCGCCCGTCGTGGCCAGGTCCTGGAATTCATCGCTGAACCGAGCATCGCCGCCGATGCGTTGCCGGCACTGCTGGCGGCCATCGAAGAAGGTTTGGGTGAGGAAGTCGAACCGCTGCCGCCACCGAGCGCCCCGCAGGAAAGCCCGATGGCCGAAGTCGCCACCGTGGTGCTGGCCCCCGAATCCGGCAGTCTGATCCAGGCGGTGCCTGCCGCGCCGGGGATCGCCATTGGCCCGGCTCATATCCAGGTCCTGCAAGCCATCGATTATCCGCTGCGCGGCGAGTCGGCCGCCATCGAGCGCGAGCGCTTGCAAAACGCCTTGAATCAGGTGCGCCGCGACATCGAAGGCCTGATCGAGCGCGCCAAGGCCAAGGCCATCCGCGAAATCTTCGTGACCCACCAGGAAATGCTCGACGACCCGGAACTGACCGACGAAGTCGACACCCGCCTGAAGCTTGGTGAAAGTGCGCAAGCGGCGTGGATGGGCGTGATTGAAGCCGCTGCAAAAGAACAGGAAGCTTTGCAAGATGCACTGCTCGCCGAGCGTGCCGCGGACCTGCGAGACGTCGGCCGGCGTGTGCTGGCGCAGCTATGCGGCGTCGAAACCCCGAACGAACCCGAGCAACCGTACATTCTGGTGATGGACGAGGTCGGTCCATCCGACGTGGCACGCCTGGACCCGAGCCGGGTGGCGGGGATTCTCACCGCACGCGGTGGCGCCACCGCCCACAGCGCGATTGTCGCCCGGGCCCTGGGCATCCCGGCGCTGGTGGGGGCCGGGGCCTCGGTGTTGCTGTTGGCGCCGGGCTCCTCATTGTTGCTGGACGGCCAGCGCGGCCGGCTGCATGTGGAGCCTGATGCCGCTACCTTGCAACGCGCCGTCGAGGAGCGTGACACCCGTGAGCAGCGCCTCAAGGCTGCTGCCGAACAGCGTCACCAACCCGCGTTGACCCGCGACGGCCATCCGGTGGAAGTGTTCGCCAACATCGGCGAAAGCGCCGGTGTCGCCGGCGCGGTGGAGCAGGGGGCCGAAGGCATCGGCCTGTTGCGCACCGAATTGATTTTCATGGCCCACACCCAGGCACCGGACGAAGCGACCCAGGAAACCGAATACCGCAAGGTGCTCGACGGCCTGGCCGGCCGGCCGCTGGTGGTGCGCACGCTGGATGTCGGCGGCGACAAGCCGCTGCCGTACTGGCCGATCGCGAAGGAAGAAAACCCGTTCCTCGGCGTGCGTGGCATCCGCCTGACCTTGCAGCGTCCACAGATCATGGAGGCGCAACTGCGGGCGTTGTTGCGTTCGGCGGACAACCGTCCGTTGCGGATCATGTTCCCGATGGTGGGCAGCGTCGAAGAGTGGCGCCACGCCCGGGACATGACCGAGCGCCTGCGTCGGGAAATCCCGGTGGCGGACCTGCAACTGGGGATCATGATCGAAGTGCCGTCCGCCGCGTTGCTGGCGCCGGTGCTCGCCAAGGAGGTCGACTTCTTCAGCGTGGGCACCAACGACCTGACCCAGTACACCCTGGCCATCGACCGCGGCCATCCAAGTCTTTCGGCCCAGGCCGACGGCTTGCACCCGGCGGTGCTGCAACTGATCGACATCACCGTGCGCGCAGCCCATGCCCATGGCAAATGGGTCGGCGTGTGCGGCGAGCTGGCGGCCGACCCGCTGGCGGTGCCGGTGCTGGTGGGCCTGGGGGTGGATGAACTAAGTGTGTCGGCCCGCAGCATTGCCGAGGTCAAGGCGCGAGTACGCGAACTGAGCCTCGAACAGGCACAGACCCTGGCTCGCGAAGCATTGGCCGTGGGCAGCGCCAATGACGTGCGCGCATTAGTGGAGGCGCTGTAAATGGCGAAGATTCTTACCCTGACCCTCAACCCGGCGCTCGACCTCACGGTGGAACTGGCGCGCCTGGAACCGGGCCAGGTCAACCGCAGCGATGCCATGCACAGCCACGCCGCCGGCAAAGGCGTGAACGTGGCCCAGGTGCTGGCCGACCTGGGGCATACGCTGACCGTCAGTGGCTTTCTGGGTGAAGACAACGCCCAGGCGTTCGAGACGTTGTTCGCGCAACGTGGTTTTATCGACGCCTTTATCCGCGTGCCAGGGGAAACCCGCAGCAACATCAAGCTGGCCGAGCAGGATGGCCGCATCACCGACCTCAACGGCCCCGGCCCGAGGGTCGATGACGCGGCGCAGCAAGCGTTGCTGGCGCGTCTGGAGCAGATCGCTCCCGGGCACGATGCCGTGGTGGTGGCGGGCAGTTTGCCCCGGGGTGTCAGCCCGCAGTGGTTGCAGGCATTGATCACGCGCCTGAAAACCCTCGGCTTGAAAGTGGCCCTCGACACCAGCGGCGAAGCCTTGCGCGTCGCGCTGGCGGCCGGGCCATGGCTGATCAAACCGAACACCGAAGAGCTGGCCGATGTATTGGGTTGCGACGTGGTGACCGAACAGGCCCAGGCCCAAGCGGCGCAACGTCTGCACGCTCAGGGTGTCGAGCATGTGGTGATATCCCACGGCGCCGACGGAGTGAATTGGTTCAGTGTCGGTTCGGCGCTGCACGCTTCGCCCCCCAAGGTCACTGTCGCCAGCACCGTGGGCGCCGGGGATTCGCTGCTGGCGGGCATGCTGCATGGCCTGCTCGGTGCGCACGCCCCGGAACAGACCCTGCGCGCCGCCACGGCCGTCGCCGCGATGGCGGTCACCCAGATCGGCTTCGGCATTCATGACACCGCGCTGCTGGCGTCGCTTGAACAGGGCGTGCGCGTGCGCCCCCTGACAGAACAATAAGAGGGTTCGCGAGAATGAAATTAGCCATTGTGACGGCCTGCCCGAACGGCATGGTCACCAGTGTGTTGTGCGCCCGCCTGCTGGACGCGGCGGCCCAGCGCCAGGGATGGAGCACCAGCGTCGAAGTGCATGACGCGGCCCATCCGGAGCGCCAGTTGTCGGCGGCGACCCTTGAAGCCGCCGAGTGGGTGTTGCTGGTCGCCAGCGGCCCGGTGGACCTGTCGCGGTTCGTCGGCAAACGGGTATTCCGCAGCACACCGGCCCTGGCCCTGCAGGATGTCGACTCGGTGCTGCGCCGTGGCGCCGAAGAGGCGACGGTGCTGCTCGAATCGGATGTTCAACAGGAAGCGGCCGTTGCTGTGCAATCGCCCGCGGCGGCGAGTGAACGTGCGCCGCGCCTGGTTGCCATCACCGCGTGTCCGACGGGCGTGGCCCATACCTTCATGGCCGCCGAGGCATTGCAACAAGCCGCGGCGCGATTGGGCTACGACCTGCAGATCGAAACCCAGGGCTCGGTGGGCGCGCGCAATCCGTTGAGTCCCCAGGCCATCGCCGATGCGGACGTGGTGCTGCTGGCGACCGACATCGAAGTCGCCACCGAGCGTTTTGCCGGCAAGAAGATCTACCGCTGCGGTACAGGCATCGCCTTGAAGCAAGCGGAGGCCACGCTGAAAAAAGCCTTGGCCGAGGGACAACAGGAAACGGCGTCCAGCAGCAGTTCGGGGCCGGCCAAGGCGGAGAAGACCGGCGTCTATAAACATCTGCTGACCGGTGTGTCGTTCATGCTGCCGATGGTGGTGGCCGGCGGTTTGCTGATCGCGTTGTCGTTCGTGTTCGGCATCACCGCATTCAAGGAGCCCGGCACTTTGGCCGCTGCGCTGATGCAGATCGGCGGCGACAGCGCGTTCAAATTGATGGTGCCGTTGCTGGCCGGTTACATCGCCTATTCCATCGCCGACCGTCCGGGTCTCGCGCCGGGGATGATCGGCGGGATGCTGGCGAGCACCCTGGGCGCGGGGTTCATCGGCGGGATCATTGCCGGTTTCCTGGCCGGTTATGCGGCCAAGGCGATCAACCGCTACGCACGCCTGCCCCAGAGCCTGGAAGCGCTCAAGCCGATCCTGATCATCCCGTTGCTGGCGAGCCTGTTTACCGGGCTGGTGATGATCTACGTGGTGGGCAAGCCGGTGGCGGGCATGCTCGAAGGCCTGACCCATTTCCTCGACAGCATGGGCACCACCAATGCGATTCTGTTGGGCGTGCTGCTGGGAGCGATGATGTGTGTCGACCTCGGTGGCCCGATCAACAAGGCCGCCTACGCGTTTTCGGTGGGGCTGCTGGCGTCGCAGAGTTATGCACCAATGGCCGCGACCATGGCCGCCGGCATGGTGCCGCCAATCGGCCTGGGTATCGCCACCTTCATCGCCCGGCGCAAGTTTGCCCAGACCGAGCGCGAGGCCGGTAAGGCGGCGTTGGTGCTGGGACTGTGCTTCATTTCCGAAGGCGCGATTCCGTTCGCGGCGAAGGATCCGTTGCGGGTGATCCCGGCCAGCATCGCAGGGGGGGCGCTGACCGGTGCGCTGTCGATGTACTTTGGCTGCAAGCTCATGGCGCCCCATGGTGGGCTGTTCGTGATGCTGATCCCCAACGCCATCAACCATGCGTTGCTGTATTTGCTGGCGATTGTGGCGGGCAGTCTGCTGACGGCGGTGGCGTATGCGCTGCTCAAGCGGCCGGAGCAAGTCGAGATGGCGCTGGAGCCTGCCAAGGCCTGAGCCATTCTTGAGACAATGAAGTCCCCCTGTGGGAGCGAGCCTGCTCGCGATAGTGCGGTATCAGCCAACAACTTTGTTATCTGACACTCCGCAATCGCGAGCAGGCTCGCTCCCACAATGTTTTTTGCAACGTTCACAAACGATTAACACGAGCGTGCTCTAGTTTCCCCATTTGGGAGGAACACCATGAGCGAGTTCGACCTGGGCCGGCGCCGTGTGATGCAGGCTGTAGGGGCGGGGTTGTTGTTGCCGGGGTTGGCGCCGGCGGTGATTGCTTCGGTCAAGGATCGGCCGGTACTGACCGATGGCGTGCAGTCCGGTGACTTGCAGGGTGACCGGGTGATGATCTGGAGTCGCAGCGACCGCCCGGCGCGGATGGTGGTGGAGTGGGACACCCGTAGCGGCTTCCTCAACCCCCGGCGCGTCGTCTCGCCACTGGCTGACAGCCGCAGCGATTTCACCGCCCGGGTCGAACTCACCGGCCTGCCGCCCGACCAGGCGATTTTCTACCGCGTCCATTTCGAAGACGCCCGGAGCGGCGTCGCCAGTGAGCCCTGGTTGGGTCATCTGCGCAGCGCGCCGCAGTTCAAGCGCAATATCCGTTTTGTCTGGAGCGGCGACACCGTCGGCCAGGGCTTCGGGATCAACCCGGACCTTGGCGGCATGCGCATCTACGAGGCCATGCGCCTGCGCCTGCCGGACTTCTTCATCCACAGCGGCGACACGATTTACGCCGACGGCCCGGTGCCGGCCCAGATCGCCACGGAAGGCGGGCGCATCTGGCGCAACCTCACCACCGAAGCCAAGAGCAAGGTGGCCGAGACGCTGGACGAGTATCGCGGCAACTACCGCTACAACCTGATGGACGAGAACGTGCGGCGTTTCAACGCCGAGGTGCCGCAGATCTGGCAGTGGGACGACCATGAGGTGGTCAACAACTGGTCACCGGGCAAGCAGTTGGACGAGCGCTACCAGACCAAGGATATCGGCACCCTGGTGGGCCGTGCGCGCCAGGCCTGGCTGGAATACGCGCCGATGCGCTTGCAGAAGGCCGATGGCGGCGGGCGGATCTATCGCAAGCTCGCCTATGGACCAATGCTGGATGTGTTCTTCCTCGACATGCGCAGCTACCGCGAGGCCAATGACGCCAACCTCGGCGCGGCCAAACCCTTCCTCGGTCGCGAGCAGTTGAATTGGCTCAAGCGCGAGTTGAAGCAGTCCCGTGCCCAATGGAAAGTCATCGCCGCCGACATGCCCATCGGCCTGGGCGTGCCCGACGGCGAGGTCAGCCCCGGTGTGCCGCGCTGGGAAGCCGTCGCCAACGGTGACCCGGGCCAGGCCCAGGGCCGCGAAGTGGAAATCGCCGAACTGCTCGGGTACCTGCGCAAGCAGCAGGTGCGCAACTACGTCTGGCTTACCGCCGATGTCCACTATTGCGCCGCCCACCACTATCACCCCGAACAGGCCGCGTTCCAGGATTTCGAACCGTTCTGGAAGTTTGTCGCCGGGCCGCTGAACGCCGGCAGCTTCGGACCCAACCCCCTGGACAAGACCTTCGGCCCCGAAGTGGTGTTCCAGAAGGCGCCACCGGCCCAGAACACCTCGCCGTTTGCCGGCTATCAATTCTTTGGCGAGGTGAACATCGACGGGCAGAGCGGGGAGATGAGCGTGGTGTTGCGGGATCTGGAAGGCGTGGCGGTGTTCGAGAAGAAATTGCAGCCGGTGTGAATCCCTGCCGCACAACATTCCCCCTGTGGGAGCGAGCCTGCTCGCGATGCGGTGTGCCAGTCGACAAAAATGCTGTCTGATGCACCGCTATCGCGAGCAGGCTCGCTCCCACAGAAGGGCAAGGGGTTCGGTCAGTAAACGTCCCGCCGATACCGCCCGTGCTCGATCAACCGCTCCACTTCCTCGGCCCCCAGCACGTCGTTGAGCACCCGATCCACTCCCGACGCCATGCCCTGCAAGCTGCCGCAGACATAGATCACCGCGCCGTCGGCCAGCCATTGCTTGAGCAGCGCGGCGGACTCGCGCAGGCGGTCCTGGACGTAGATTTTCTGTTGCTGGTCCCGGGAGAACGCCAGGTCCAGGCGTTCCAGGTCGCCGGAGGTGACCCATTCCTGCAGCTCATCGCGGCAATGGAAATCATGCTCGCGCTGGCGCTCGCCAAACAGCAGCCAGTTGCGTTGCGGGCCTTCGGCGACGCGGGCCTTGAGCAAGCTGCGCAGGCCTGCCAGGCCGGTGCCGTTGCCGAGCAGGATCATCGGCACGTCCTGGGGCGGCAGGTGGAAGCCGCTGTTGCGCCGCACCCGCAGGCTGATGCCGCTGCCCAGCGGGGCATATTCGGTGAGCCAGCCGGAGCCGATGCCCAGGCTGCCGTCGGCGTGGCGTTCCTGGCGCACGATCAGTTCCAGCACGCCATCAGCCGGGATCGAGGCGATGGAATATTCACGCGGCGCCAGCGGGGCCAGCGCGTCCAGCAGCGCCTGGGCATGCAGGCCTACCAGATGGGCGCGGTTTGCCGGCAACTGGCGGGTCGCCAAGGCCTGCTCCAGATGCTGCGGCAATCCGTCGACCTGGACGCGAGCGTTGCCGGCGATACCCAGGCCATCGAGAAAATGCTCGATGGCCAGCAGGTCGTTGCGCGGCAGTATTTCCACCAGGTCGCCGGCGAGCCAACTGCTTGGCCCAGGGGCGCCGAGGCCCAGCAGGTACACACCCGAACCGCTGCTGTCGGGGTTGAGCAAGGTGCGCTGGCTGAGCGTCCACTGTTCGAAATCGGGGGCTTTCCAGGTGTCCGCCGGCGTTTGCCCGGTCAGTTCGGCCAGTTGCTGTTGCCAATGACGCAGGGCGTAAGGGTCGCCGCTGTCGACTTCCACTGGGGCGAACAGGGTCTTGCCGCCGTGCTCCGCCAGCCAGGTGTGCAGGCGCCGGGCGAAACCGCAGAAGTTCTCGTACTGTCGGTCACCCAGGCCCAGCACCGCATACTGCAGGCGCTCCAGGCCCAGGGGGCGACTTAGTATCTTGCGCTCGAAACCCCGGGCGCTGTCCGGTCCTTCGCCGTCGCCAAAGGTACTGACCACAAACAAGGCGTGGGTGGAATTGCTCAGGTCCTGCTCGCTGACCCCGGCCAGTGGCTGAACGTTCACCGGCAGCCCGGCGGCCTGGAGCTGGCCGGCGGTCTGCCACGCCAACTGTTCGGCAAAGCCGCTTTGGCTGGCGAAGCCGATCAGCCATGCGGGCGCGTCGCCGTGGCTGGCCGCCAGCCCTTGCCGCGCCTGGCGGACTTGACGTTTCTTGCGACGACGGTCCAGATACAGCAACCAGCCGGTGATGAAGAACAGCGGCATGGTCAGCGCCGCCACCGTCACCAGGATCCGGCCGATCAGGCCGAAATAGCTGCCGACATGCAGGGCATAGACGCTGGTCAGCAGTTGCGCCTTGAGGCTCTTGTCGCTGTAGCGGCTGTGTTGGCTGACGACGCCGGTGGCCGGGTCGAGGATGATCTGGTTCAGCGCCCGGTCATGGGGCGAGTTTTTCAGCAGGTAGAACACCGTCGCCGGTTGTCCGGCCACCGGCGGCATGCGCACATTGTAGGAGGCCAGGTCCGGGCCGGCGGCGCTGTAGATGCTGCTCCACATGGCCCGGTAATCGGCCACCGGCGGTGGGCCTTCAGGCGCGGGGCCGCGGTTGCGCACCCGTTCTTGATTCGGTGAGTCGGAGAGCAGGCGGGTCACGCCCTTGTTGTACCAGTCGTAGGACCAGGTCAGCCCGGTCAGGGCCGCCAACAGGTAGAACGCCAGGCACCAGGTACCGGCCACCGAATGCAAGTCCCAGTTGAAACTGCGGCCTTTCTTCTTCCAGTCGAGGGCCAGCCAGGCACGCCAGCTGCGCCATTGGCGCGGCCAACGCAGGTACAGCCCGGACAGGCAGAAAAACACCAGGATCAACGTGCAGGCTCCGGTGATCTGCCGGCCTACGTCATCCAGGGCCAGGATGCGGTGCAGCTTGAGCAGCAGGCCGAAGAAGTCCTGGCCCACCACATCGCCCATGAATTGAGCGTTGTACGGGTTGAAATAACGCATGGCACCGCGCTTTTCCCCGGGGGGCGCGGCGAAGATCGCCCGAGCGGCATTGTCGCTGTCAGTCTCGACCCAGAGCATGGCGACGGTTTTACCGGCGGCAGCCTCGATCTGTTCCACCAGTTCGGCGGGCGGCAGGACACCGGCGGGTTGTTTCTCCACCGTCAGCACCTGCGGGTTGAGTGCCCGCAGGATCTCGTCCTGGAACGACACCGCCGCACCGGTAATGCCCATAAATGCCAGGACCAGCCCGGCACTGATGCCGAAAAACCAGTGCAACTGGAACAGGGTTTTCTTCAACACGTCGCCCGCCTTGTTCATTCATTACTATTCATCACGGCGTGCATTATGCCGTGTGTTATCGAGAAGCATTCATAAACACACATAAAAGCCCCGCTCATGAAGATGGGCGGGGCTTTTATGTGTGTGGCCAGCGATGTCGAAAGCCAACCCTGTGGGAGCGAGCCTGCTCGCGATGGCGGCATGTCAGGCGATTGTGTGGTCGACTGATCCACCGCTTAGCGCTCGTCCGAGCGAGGGTGTCCACTGGCCATCACGGCCCCAGCCATTTCCGATCAGAAATGGAAGTTGGTGCTCAACAGCGCCGTGCGCCCCGCCGCCTGGTTGGCGAAATGGGTCGAGAACGCTTTGTCGTAGTAGGTTTCGTTCGTCAGGTTCTGCACGTTGAGTTGCAGGTCCAGGTGCTTGCTGACCTTGTAGGCGGCCATGGCGTCATAGCGTACGTAAGAGTCGACCATGGTGGTGTTGGCCACGCTGCCGAACACATCGTCGACATAGAAAGCGCCGCCGCCGATGCTCAGCTTCGAAGTGAGTGCGTAGGTGGTCCAGACACTGGCGCTGTTCTTCGGTGTGTTCGGCAGCTCATTGCCGTTGGTGACGCTCAACGGGCCGCCGTCGACCTGTTCGCTGTCCAAGTAGCTGTAGCCGGCGAACACTTGCCACTTGTCGGTGATCTTGCCGCTGGCCGACAGTTCGAGACCGTCGACGCGGGTCTTGCCGGCATTCTCATAAGTCGTGGTATCGACCTGGACCCGGGCGTTCTCCTTCTCGGTGCGGAAGATCGCCGCGGTCAGCGAGAGGCGACTGCCCAGCAGATCCCACTTGGTGCCGATCTCGTAGTTCTTGGTGGTTTCCGGCTCCATGTCGCTTGCCAGCAGGTTGCCGCTACGGTCCGGCGTGCCGCCCAGCGGATTGCCCTCCTGGCCTTCGCCGACCATGTTGCCCGGCGGTGTGGCCGAGGTGGCGTAGGACGCGTAGATGCTGCCGTTGTCTGCCGGTTTCCAGACCAGGCCCAACTGACCGGTGACGAACTCACTGACATCGTCGCCTTTGGACGTAGTGGTGCCGGCGGCGTTGTAGGTCTTGTACTTTGTGTCGAAGTGGTCGTAGCGCAGGCCCATGTTCACCAGCCATTGCGGCGTCAGCTCCAGGGTGTCGAACGCATAGAGCGCACGGGTGACGCTGGTGGTGTCGGTGCCGGCGTAGTTGCGCGCGATGGTGCCGTTCCACGGATCGTCCGGGTTCGGGTTGGACAACGAGGTGCAGTTGAAGCCACTCGACGAACCGATCATTGCCGGGGTGCAGTTGGTGTTCGCAGCGGCGGTGCCCGGTACGGTGTCGGTGTTGACGGTGTAGGAGGACTTTTCACCTTTCTCGCGGCTCAGCTCGATGCCGGTGGAGAAGCTGTTCTTGAACCCGGCCACATAGAAATCGCCAAACAGATCGGTCTGGTTGGTGGTGGTGTCGACGTTGCTGACCCGGGTGTTGGCCCGACGCCAGACTGTCCCATTGTTGACGTTGCCCTTGCTGTCGTCGGGCTGGGTCAGGATGTAGTCCTGCATGCTCGAGCCGTGGCGCAGGGTGTTCTTGACCGTCAGGGCATCGTTCAGGTCGTGTTCGATGGCGAAGGTCGCGGTGTCGACGCGGGTCTTGCGGAAGTCGCGGTCGGTGAGGCCATAGAAGTTGCTGCTGTCGCCGCCGTCGTTGGGCTTGTCCGGGTTGGACTTGGTGCGGTCTGCCGTTCTTCCTGACGCTGGCATGCTGTAAGGGATGCCCGAGTCCGGCAGGTCATTGCTTTCCAGATGGTAGTAGTCGAGGTTGACCCGGGTGTCCGTGCCGAGGCCGAACGCCAGCGAGGGCGCGATGCCCCAGCGGTCGTTATTGACCTTGTCGCGGCCGGCGACGTTGTTTTCGTGGCTCATCAGGTTGAGACGGCCGGCGGCGCTGTCGCTGAACTGATAGTTGCCATCCAGGGTGTAGCGCTGGGTCTGGTCCGAGCCCCAGGTGAAGCCTCCATCGAGGCTGTCGCCGAGGTGGGCCTTCTTGCTCACCAGGTTGATGGTGCCACCTGCCGCGCCACGACCACCGATGGCCGAGTTCGGGCCTTTGCTGACTTCGATGGATTCAATGGCGAAGATCTCGCGGCTTTGCGAGCCGGTGTCGCGCATGCCATCCAGATAAGTGTCGCCCTGGGCATCGAAACCGCGGATGAATGGACGGTCACCCTGGGGATTGCCGCCTTCACCAGCGCCGAATGTAATGCCCGGCACGGTGCGCAGGGCATCCTGCATATTGAGCGCGCCGGTGTCCTTGAGCACTTGCTGGGGGATGACGGTCACCGAGCGCGGGGTGTCGACCAGCGGCGCGGTATATTTCGGGGAAGAGGCTTTTTCGACCTGATAGGAGGTCGTGTCCTGAGCTTCGCCGGTGATGCTGGTGGCATCCAGGGCAATGGCCTCGCGCGGGGATTTCTCATCGGTATTCTCCGCCGCCTGGGCCAACTGGGCTGCGGACGTCGCACTCAGCGCGACGCCGATGGCGGATGCCAGCAGACGGGGTGATTGGACCGGTAATTGTGGTGATTGACGCGACATGAAGGTTGCCTTCCCCAAGGTTTCGAGGCCGCGGAATATAGGGTAAACGTGTATTTGTATCAATTGCGAAATATTGCTATTTGAGAGGAATTTACGTTCTTTACACTTTGCCTTTACGGCGTTGATCACATGATGTGCAGTGGGGGTTGTGCACAGACAATAAGAATCACTACCATTGACGCCCATTTTATCCACAGGCCTGATCCATGTTGCTGCACATCCCCGGTGTGTTTTCTCCTGACGAAGTGCAGCGCATCCGCGAGGCACTGGAACAGGCCGAATGGGCGGACGGAAAGATCACCGCCGGTTATCAGTCGGCCAAGGCCAAGCACAACCTGCAATTGCCCGAGGGCCATCCCCTGGCCAAGGAAATCGGCGCGGCGATGCTCGAGCGGTTGTGGAGCAACCCGTTGTTCATGTCCGCCGCGATACCGCACAAGGTCTTCCCGCCGCTATTGAACTGCTACACCGCCGGCGGCAACTTCGACTTCCACATCGACAACGCCGTGCGCCAACCCAAGAGCAGCGCCGAACGGGTGCGCACCGATCTGTCGGCCACCCTGTTCTTCAGCGATCCCCAGGACTACGACGGCGGCGAGCTGGAGATCCAGGACACCTACGGCACCCAACGGGTCAAGCTGCCGGCCGGAGACATGGTGTTGTATCCGGGCACCAGCCTGCACAAGGTCAACCCGGTAACCCGTGGTGCCCGCTATGCGTCGTTCTTCTGGATCCAGAGCCTGGTGCGCGAGGACAGCCAGCGCGCGTTGCTGTTCGAGATGGATGGGGCGATCCAGGCGTTGACTCGCGACGTGCCGGATCACCCTTCGTTGATTCGCCTGACCGGCACCTACCACAACCTGTTGCGCCGCTGGGTAGAGGTGTAGATGGCGGATTTTCGTCTGCGCCGCAAGGAGGTGCTCGACGGCGAGCATCTTCGGGCCATGCTGGATGAAAGCCCGGCGCGGGCGGCCCAGGCGATCCTGCTCGCGGCGGGCGAAGGCGTGCTCGATGCCCAGGCGTTGCTGGGGCAGATCCTGCTCGACGGCCAGGGCATCGCCCGGGATCCGGTGCTGGCGGTACGTTGGTTCGACATTGCCGCGCGGCGAGGGCAGCCAATGGCGCGCAACATGCTGGGGCGTTGCCATGAACACGGTTGGGGTTGTGTCGCCGATGCCAGCGTCGCCGCCGGGCATTACCGCCTGGCCGCCGAGGCGGGGTTGGACTGGGGGATGTACAACTACGCCAATCTGCTGGCGACCGGGCGCGGTGTGGCCCAAGACCAGGCGCAGGCCTTGAGTCTCTACCGTCGCGCCGCCGAGGCGGGTCACGCAAAGTCGATGAATCTGCTGGGGCGATATCTGGAAGACGGACGTTGCTGCCGGGCGGATCCGTTAGCGGCGGTTGAGTGGTATCGACGCTCGGCCGAAGCTGGCGATTTTCGGGGGCAGTTCAGTCATGCGGCGGTGTTGGCGGGGAAGGGGCTCATTGACGAGGCCCTGGGCTGGTTGCGCAAGGCGCTGGCTACCGGGAACGTGAATTTCCTGCGTGTGAGCAGTGAATCGTTATTGGGTGCCTCTCACCCTGAGATTCGCGCCATGGCGCATGCTTACCACCAGCGTTTTCTCCAGTTGACCCCGTTGCCGTAGCGAACGGGATGATTCGAGACCTGGCAGCGCAAAAAAAAGGTCCATGACGTCATGGACCTTTTTATCGACAGGTTGCGTTACACGTAGAACGACTTCAAGGGCGGGAAGCCATTGAATTCCACGGCGCTGTAGCTGGTGGTGTAGGCACCGGTCGAGAGCCAGTACAGGCGGTCGCCGATGGCCAGGTTCAGTGGCAGGCCGTACTTGTAGTTCTCGTACATGATGTCGGCGCTGTCGCAGGTCGGGCCGGCGATGACCACTTCTTCCATCTCGCCTTTCTTCTCGGTCCAGATCGGGAACTTGATGGCTTCGTCCATGGTTTCGATCAGGCCGGAGAACTTGCCCACGTCGGTGTAGACCCAACGCTCGACGGCGGTACGGGATTTACGGGCGACCAGCACCACTTCGCTGACGAGGATACCGGCGTTGGCAATCAGCGAACGGCCCGGCTCGAGGATGATCTCCGGCAGGTCGTCGCCGAAGTCTTCCTTGAGGAAGCGGATGATTTCCTCGGCGTAGGTTTCCAGGCTGTTGGTGCGGGTGATGTAGTTGGCCGGGAAGCCACCGCCCATGTTGATCAGTTTCAGCTCGATGCCGTCTTCTTCCTTGAGACGCTCGAAGATCACCTTGACCTTGGCGATGGCGGCGTCCCAGACGCTGATGTCGCGCTGTTGCGAGCCGACGTGGAACGAGATGCCGTACGGCACCAGGCCCAGGTCGCGGGCCAGGATCAGCAGGTCCATGGCCATGTCGGTCTGGCAGCCGAATTTGCGCGACAGCGGCCAGTCGGCGGTGGTCGAGCCTTCGGTCAGGATGCGTACATAGACTTTCGAACCCGGCGCGGCCTTGGCGATGTTGCGCAGGTCGGCTTCGGAGTCGGTGGCGTACAGGCGCACGCCCTTGTCGTAGAAGTAGCGGATGTCCCGGGACTTCTTGATGGTGTTGCCGTAGCTGATCTGGTCGGGGGTGACGCCCCGGCTCAGGACCTTGTCCAGCTCATAGATCGAGGCGATGTCGAAGTTCGAGCCTTTCTGCTTGAGCAGGTCGATGATTTCCACCGCCGGGTTGGCCTTGACGGCGTAGTAGACCTTGGCGAATTCGAAACCTGCGCGCAGGTCATCGTAGGCCTGGGCGATCATCGCGGTGTCGATCACCACGAACGGGGTTTCCTGCTTGTCGGCGAATGCCTTCATTTTCTGAAAGGTTTCGCGCGCGAAATAATCTTCGACCTGGATCGACATACGTTGGGACTCCTACTGGCAAACATCAGAATCAATGGGTTTGAGGGCAAGCTGCCCCCGTGAACGTCCTCCGTATCCCCACTTTGGTTCGCCTACTTCCCAAGGCATGTCGCCGAAAGCAAAAAGGCCATGGGCTGCGTGGTGCCCTTGGCCTTGCTGTCTCGTCGTCAGTACTTGAGCCGGATGGATCGTTTCCAGCATGGACGTTCGGCGCGAACTTTAGGGCGTGAGGGGCCTGAGATCAACTAAAAATGTCGCGTTTTTGCACACATCCGTCGTGCGGCCCGCGACAGCTCTTGATGTAACCGACCTGTGTGACGGATTGATGTTCCCCTGAGTCGGCTAAAGAGCCTGCCTGGTGTGGTGGGCGCTGCTGTGGCGAGGGAGCTTGCTCCCGCTTGAGTGCGGAGCGCTCATCGGTTTTTTGGGGGCCGCTTCGCGACCCAGCGGGAGCAAGCTCCCTCGCCACAAAGGTGAACTCTCCTGATCAGGCCTGCGCGGTTTCGGCCGGCGAGACAATGCTGGTCTTGCCGCCACGAGAGCGTCCGGAACTCAGGTACTCGGCGATGGACTCCTGGGTCACCTCGCCGAGGAACACCCGTTCGGCATCCATCACCGGCAGCCACGAGCGGTTGAACTCGTACATGCGCGACAGCAGGATCCGCAAGTGCTCGTCATAGGCCGCCGTGGCATTGAACTCCCGCAGGAATTGCCCGCAGGTGCCGGTCTGGCGGTGCAGGTCGCGCCGGCGCACATAGCCCAGGGCCTTGTTCTCGGCGCAGGTGACTACCACGTAGCGACGGTCATGCTCGTCCATCAATTCCAGCGCCTCGGCCACCGGGGTTTCCGGGCTGACCGAGGGCGCGTTGTCGGCCGCGTCCTCGGCCTTGACCAGCAGCAGACGCTTGAGCGTGCTGTCCTGGCCGACGAAATTGCTGACGAACTCGTCGGCCGGGTGCGCCAGCAGCGTGTCCGGATGGTCGCACTGGACCAGCTTGCCGGCACGGAAGATCGCAATCCTGTCCCCCAGCTTGATGGCCTCGTCGATGTCGTGGCTGACCATGATCACGGTCTTGTTCAGCGCCCGTTGCATGTCGAAGAACTCGTTCTGGATCATCTCGCGGTTGATCGGGTCCACCGCGCCGAAGGGCTCGTCCATCAACAGCAGCGGCGCATCGGCCGCCAGGGCACGGATCACGCCGATCCGTTGCTGCTGGCCGCCCGACAGTTCACGGGGATAGCGATGCAGGTACTGCTTGGGTTCGAGCTTGATCATGCTCATCAGCTCGCGGGCGCGGTCGTGGCATTTCTGCTTGTCCCAGCCGAGCAGCTTCGGCACCACCACGATGTTCTCCTCGATGGTCATGTTCGGGAACAGGCCGATCTGCTGGATCACGTAGCCGATGTTGCGGCGCAGGGTCACTTCGTCGAGGCCGGTGGTGTCTTCGCCATTGATCAGGATCTTGCCCGAGGTGGGCTTGATCAGCCGATTGATCATCTTCAACGTGGTGCTCTTGCCACAGCCCGACGGCCCGAGGAATACGCAGATCTCGCCTTCGTTGACGGTCAGGTTCACCGAGTCCACGGCTTTCACATCCTTGCCGTTGCTCTGGAAGATTTTGCTGAGGTTTTGAAGTTCGATCATTTGAGGAGTCCTGTGTAGGGGGTGTTCGCCGCAAATGACGGGCGCGTTGGAGCTGAGATCGCGCCGGGCAAGGCGTGGGACGCAGGGAATGGTGTTCCCTTTCCAAGTCCCACAACGCAGCCCGGCGCGATCTCAGCTCCAACCCGTAGGGCCGAGCCCCACAAAGCGCAATCCGTCGTTGCTCGTCGTTCATTTGGATAAACCAAACTTCTCTCCTCGCGCCTAGTCTTGCGCTTTGTGGGGCGTCGGCGCGCCCGTCATTTGCGGCGAACACCCCCTACTAGTCAGCGAGCGTTGCAGCCATTGCAAAAGTAGGTCGGCGAAGATGGCCAGGAGGCTGACCAGCACGGCGCCGACGATCAGCATCGACATGTCGCTGCGGCTGATGGAAGCGAGGATCAGTACGCCCAGGCCACCGGCGCCGATGGTGGCGGCGATGGTCATGACGCCGATGTTCATGACCACGGCGGTGCGCACGCCGGCGAGGATCACGGGTACGGCGATGGGCAGTTCGACCATGCGCAGGCGCTGGCCGAAGGTCATGCCGATGCCGCGGGCGGCTTCACGGATGCCCGGTTCAACGCCGGTGAGGGCCAGGTAGGTGTTGCGCATGATCGGCAGCAGCGAGTACAGGAACACGGCGGTAATCGCCGGCATCGGCCCCAGGCCCTGGCCGACCTTCGAGTAGAACGGCAATAACAGGCCGAACAGGGCAATCGACGGGATCGTCAGCAGCACTGTCGCGCTGGCCTGCAACGGCCCGGCGAGTGCCGGGAAGCGGGTCATGAAAATGCCCAAGGGCACGCCGATGAGAATCGCCAGGGTGACGGCGATGCCTACCAGGGTGATGTGCTGCCAGGTCAGGTGCATCACCTGCTGCCAGTCGAGATGGGAAAAGGCGTTCAACAGTTCCATGGCTTTTTCCTCAGTCGATGGGGTGCTGGCGCAGGAAGTCGGCGGCCACCACGGAAGGGCTTTCATGGTCGACGTCCACGCGGGCATTGAGTTGGCGCATGGTTTCGTCGTCGAACAGCTCGGCCAGCGGCTTGAGTTGCGCGGCCAGTTGCGGATGGGCGTCGAGGAACGCCTGGCGCACCACCGGCGCGGCGGTGTAGTCGGGGAAGTAGTGCTTGTCGTCCTCGAGCAATTTCAACTTGAAGGCGTTCAACCGGCCGTCGGTGGTGTACACCAGCCCGGCGAATACCTGGCCGTTGCGCAGGGCGGTGTAGACCAGTCCTGCGTCCATCTGCCGGATATTTTTGCGGGTCAGGTTCATGCCGTACTGCTCGACCAGGCCCGCCAGTCCATCAGAGCGGTTGGCGAATTCGGTGTCCAGGGCCACCAGATGGTTCTCGTCCGCTTCGGCCTGCAGAACGCTGTTCAATTGGCTGATGTTGCGGATCTGCGGGTACTGGCGGGCGACTTTCTCCGGCAGCGCCAGGGCGTAGGTGTTGCTGAATTTCGACGGCGCCAGCCAGGCCAGGCCCTTTTTCGCATCGAGTGCTTTCACCCGGGCGTAGGACTGGGCGCTGTCGAGTTTCTCCGTGACATGGTTGTAGGCCACCAGGGACACGCCGGTGTATTCCCAGAGCAGGTCCAGTTGCCCGGTTTCATGGGCGCTGCGGGCCAGGTTGCTGCCCAGGCCGCCAGTGATCTGCGCGTCGTAGCCTTTGCTGCGCAGGTATTGCGCGGTGATCTCCGCCAGCAGCGTCTGCTCGGTGAAGACCCGGGCGCCGAGGCGGATCAGCGGTTTTTCCGCCGCTTGGGCGAACCCGGCGAACAGCAGCACGCAGCCCAGTATCAAGCTCAACTTTTTCATGATGATTCCTTTATCCAGCCGGCTTTATGACGGTCGCAGACCGCGTTCCAGCCAGAGTCGGCTGGCCAGTGTCACCAGGCCGTCGAGCAACAACGCCAGCAGGGCGGTGCAAGCGGCGCCGAGCAGCAGCTGCGGCTGATTGTTCAAGGCGATGCCCGGGAAGATCAGGCTGCCAAGGCTGTTGGCACCGATCAGGAAGGCCAGCGGCGCGGTGCCGACGTTGATCGCCAGGGCGACCCGCACGCCACCGACAATGATCGGCACGGCGTTAGGCAGTTCGACTTTCCACAGCACCTGGCGCGGGGTCATGCCGATGCCGGTGGCGGCTTCCTTGAGCGAACCCTGGACGTTTTTCAGGCCTTCGTAGGTGTTGCGCACGATGGGCAGCAGCGAGGCGAGGAACAGGGCGAAGATGGCCGGCCCGCTGCCGATCCCCAGCACGCCGAGGGCGATGGCCAGTACGGCCAGGGGCGGCACGGTGTTGCCGATATTGAAGACTTGCATGAAGCGCTCGGCGCGCCCGACCATGCCGGGTCGGCTCAAGGCGATACCGGCGGGGATGCCGACGAGCAGGGCTGCCAGCATGGAAACCAGTACCAGCATCAGGTGGGCTTGCAGATAGAACAACAGGTCGTCGCGATAATGTCGGATCGTATCGATGCCGATCCAGTGGACCAACAGGGCCAGGAGCGCGACGACGACCACGCCTCCTGTCAGCCCTTTGCCATAGCGGATAGCCACAGGCGGACTCCTTTGTCTTTCAGTCGGCGCACGCTTCCCCAGGCGGCAGACCGTGGGGTTGCCGGGAAAACGTTCGCGAAAAGCAGCTCTTTTCGATGCCGGTAAAACGGCAGGTGATCGAGCCATGAGCGCAGCCTCGTCAGGCTAACTTGCTGATTTTTCAGCCCCTGACGAATAAATGCAGCAGGGGGGTGGACGTCTCCACGGCGCAAAAGGTTCCCCGTCGGCAAGCCTCCGGCCACCTTCGATGTGCTCAACGGTTCGGTTCCTGGCACAAGTTGAGCTATAATCGCCGCCCTTTTTTGAATCACCTGCCAGGCGATTTCCCATGACCAAACAGGCCGCCGAAGTCGCGAAACGCCGCACTTTCGCCATTATTTCCCACCCCGATGCCGGTAAGACCACCATCACCGAGAAGCTCCTGCTGATGGGCAAGGCGATTGCGATTGCCGGCACGGTGAAGTCGCGCAAGTCCGACCGCCATGCCACCTCCGACTGGATGGAGATGGAGAAGCAGCGGGGTATTTCCATTACCACGTCGGTCATGCAGTTCCCGTATCGCGAACACATGATCAACCTGCTCGACACCCCAGGCCACGAAGACTTCTCCGAAGACACCTACCGCACCCTGACCGCGGTGGACTCGGCGTTGATGGTGCTCGACGGCGGTAAAGGCGTCGAGCCGCGGACCATTGCGCTGATGGAAGTCTGCCGCCTGCGGGACACGCCGATTGTCAGCTTCATCAACAAACTCGACCGCGACATCCGCGACCCGATCGAACTGCTCGACGAGATCGAGGCAGTGCTGAAGATCAAGGCTGCGCCGATCACCTGGCCGATTGGCTGCTACCGTGACTTCAAGGGCGTGTACCACCTGGCCGGTGACTACATCATCGTCTACACCGCCGGTCATGGCCACGAGCGCACCGAAACCAAGATCATCGAACGACTGGACTCCGACGAAGCGCGCGCGCACCTGGGCGACGAATACGAGCGTTTCGTCGAACAACTGGAACTGGTGCAGGGTGCCTGCCATGAGTTCGACCAGCAGGCGTTCATCGATGGTCAGATGACTCCGGTGTTCTTCGGTACCGCGCTGGGCAATTTCGGTGTGGACCACGTGCTCGACGCCGTGGTCGACTGGGCCCCGCGTCCGCTGCCGCGGGTCGCCAACGAGCGTACCGTGGAGCCGGTGGAAGAGAAGTTCTCGGGCTTCATCTTCAAGATCCAGGCGAACATGGACCCCAAGCACCGCGACCGTATCGCGTTCATGCGCATCTGCTCCGGCAAGTACGAAAAAGGCATGAAGATGCGCCATGTGCGCACCGGCAAGGACGTGCGCATCGGCGACGCCCTGACCTTCTTCTCGTCGGAACGCGAACAACTGGAAGAGGCCTTCGCCGGTGACATCATCGGCTTGCACAACCATGGCACGATCCAGATCGGCGACACCTTCACCGAAGGCGAAACCCTGGGCTTCACCGGCATCCCGCACTTCGCCCCGGAATTGTTCCGCCGCGTACGCCTGAAGGATCCGCTCAAGTCCAAGCAACTGCGCCAGGGCCTGCAACAACTGGCCGAAGAGGGCGCTACCCAGGTGTTCTTCCCCGAGCGCAGCAACGACATCATTCTCGGTGCGGTCGGCGTGCTGCAGTTCGATGTGGTCGCCAGCCGCTTGAAGGAGGAATACAAGGTCGAGTGCTCCTATGAGCCGATCACCGTGTACTCGGCCCGCTGGATCGAATGCGGCGATAAGAAGAAGCTTGAAGAGTTTTCCAATAAAGCCGTGGAAAACCTCGCCCTGGACGGTGGCGGTCACCTGACCTATCTGGCTCCGACCCGGGTCAACCTGGCGCTGATGGAAGAGCGCTGGCCGGACGTGAAATTCCGCGCGACCCGCGAGCATCACTAAGCGCTGAGCGGCAAGACCCAAAGCCCCGTTGCGAAAGCTGCGGGGCTTTTTTCTGCCTGCTCGTTACGGCGCTGCCCCTGTGGGAGCCGAGTGTGCTCGCGATGGCGGTGGCCCATTCGGCATTGATGTTGACTGATAGATCGCCATCGCGAGCAGGCTCGCTCCCACAGTGGAACTGCTGGATAGAGGATATTTATGTACGACGCCAGAGACTGTGGGAGCGAGCTTGCTCGCGATGGCGGCGCCCCATTCGGCATTGATGTTGGCTGACAGGTCGCTATCGCGAGCAGGCTCGCTCCCACAGTGGAACTGCTGGATAGAGGATATTTGTGTACGACGCCAGAGACTGTGGGAGCGAGCGTGCTCGCGATAGCGGTGGCCCATTCGGCATTGATGTTGGCTGACAGATCGCTATCGCGAGCAGGCTCGCTCCCACAGGTCATAGCCGTTGGGAATAGACGCTATTCGAAAGTGGTCTGTCCCCAAGTGGCATTCTGTCCTCGGTTCTGCGTCCTAGTCTTACGAGCCAGCCTGTTCGGGATTGGATTTCCTGAACGCCGTGGGGTCCCGGCTTTATTCAGGAAAGAGGAATCGGCTATGAATAGGTTTCTACGCGTGATGTTGCTGCTGAAGGTGTTGGTGATGTTGTCTCTGGGGTCCAGTGCTGTCTGGGCCGAGTGCGTCGATCACGGACAGCATGCTTCGAGCGGGCAAGGGGGGGCAGGGGGCAATGATGTTTGCTGCGACCGAACCCCAACCGGGGGATCAGGACGATGACGACTCGACGATAGACCAGCCCGACACCGACGATGGGGATGAGGACGACGAAGGCGACAGCCAGACGTAATTTCCCGGGTCAGTAGAAAACTGTGGCGAGGGAGCAAGCTCCCTCGCCACAACTGTTTTTCTGCCTTGAGTGCTTTGCAGCTTTTCAGCCTTACGCCGCGCCGTCGAGGAACTGCTCGGCGTAGTGACACGCTACCAACCGATTATCCAGAGGACGCAAGGCCGGTTCATCGGTCTTGCAACGCTCGGTGGCATACGGACAACGCTTGTGGAAGGCGCAGCCGGACGGTGGGTTAAGCGGGTTGGGTAATTCCCCGACGATCTTGATCTTCGGCTTGTTCGGGTCCGGGTGGATGGTCGGGGTGGCCGACAGCAGCGCCTGAGTGTACGGGTGCAGTGGGCGGCTGTAGATGGACTCGTTAGGGCCCATTTCCACCGGACGACCGAGGTACATCACCATCACGTCGTCCGCTACGTGCTGCACCACCGCCAGGTTGTGGGAGATGAACACGTAGGCGGTGTTGAATTCCTGCTGCAAATCCATGAACAGGTTCAGCACCTGGGCCTGGATCGACACGTCCAGCGCCGAGGTCGGTTCGTCCGCCACCAGCACCTTGGGTTGCAGCATCATGGCGCGGGCCAGGGCGATGCGCTGGCGCTGGCCGCCGGAGAACATGTGCGGGTAGCGCTGATAATGCTCGGGACGCAGGCCCACCTGCTTCATCATCGCCTGGACTTTTTCCCGCCGCTCGGTGGCCGACAGGCTGGTGTTGATCAGCAGCGGTTCGGCCAATTGATCGCCGATCTTCTGCCGCGGGTTGAGGGACGCGTAAGGGCTCTGGAACACCATCTGCACGTCTTTGCGCAACTGCTTGCGCTCGGCCTTGTTGGCGCCGGCGACTTCCTGCCCGGCGATTTTCAACGAGCCGGAGGACGGTTCTTCGATCAGGGTCAGGGCCCGGGCGAGGGTGGATTTGCCGCAACCGGATTCGCCCACCACGGCCAGGGTCTTGCCGGCCTCGAGCTCGAACGACACGCCGTTGAGGGCGCGCACGGTGGCGTGGCCCTTGAACATGCCACGGGACACTTCGTAATGACGGGTCAGGTCACGGGCGGTAAGTACGACGGCCATCACGCCACCTCCTGGTTCAGCGGGTAGAAGCAGCGGGCGAGGCTGTTGGTTTTCGGGTCAAGGGCTGGGCGTTGTTGACGGCAGTTGTCCTGCACGTAGGGGCAGCGTGGCGACAACAGGCAGCCTTGCGGACGGTCGTAGCGGCCAGGAACGATGCCCGGCAGCGTCGCCAGGCGCTCGGCGCCCATGCTGTGTTCCGGAATCGCCGCCAGCAACGCTTCGCTGTACGGGTGGGCCGGAATGTCGAACAACTGCGGCACCTTGCCCACTTCCACGGCTTGACCGGCGTACATCACGCAGACGCGCTGGGCGGTTTCCGCGACGACGGCGAGGTCGTGGGTAATCAACACCAGGCCCATGTTCTGTTCTTTCTGCAGGGCCAGCAGCAGGTCCATGATCTGCGCCTGGATGGTCACGTCCAGGGCGGTGGTCGGTTCGTCGGCGATCAACAGCTTCGGCTCGCCGGCAATGGCCATGGCAATCGCCACGCGCTGGCTCATGCCGCCGGACAGTTGATGAGGGTAAGCCTCCATGCGGCTCGCGGCGCCCGGGATCTCGACTTTTTCCAGCAGTTCGATGGCGCGCTTGCGGGCGGCCTTGCCGGACATCTTCAGGTGCAGGCGCAGCACTTCTTCGATCTGGAAGCCCACGGTGTAGCTGGGGTTGAGCGCGGTCATCGGGTCCTGGAACACCATCGCCAGGTCCTTGCCGACGATCTGCCGGCGCTGACGGGCGCTCAGCTTGAGCATGTTCTTGCCGTCGAAGTTCAGCGCATCGGCGGTGACGATGCCGGGGTGCTCGATCAGGCCCATCAGCGCCATCATGGTCACGGATTTACCCGAGCCCGATTCGCCAACGATGGCCAGTACTTCGCCTTTTTCCACGCTCAGGTCTAGGCCATCGACCACGGGTACGGCGTTGGCGTCGCCGAAGCGGACGTTGAGATTCTTGATTTCTAGCAGTGACATGGGAATCTCCTCAGGCGGCATTCTTGAGTTTCGGGTCCAGCGCATCGCGCAGGCCGTCGCCCATCAGGTTGATTGCCAGCACGCTGAGCAAAATGGTCAAACCGGGCAGGCTCACGACCCACCAGGCGCGTTCGATGTAGTCCCGGGCCGAGGCCAGCATGGTGCCCCACTCCGGCGTCGGCGGCTGCACGCCCAGGCCGAGGAAGCCCAGGGCGGCGGCGTCGAGGATGGCCGAGGAAAAGCTCAGGGTCGCCTGGACGATCAGCGGTGCCATGCAATTGGGCAGCACGGTGATGAACATCAGGCGCGGCAGGCCGGCACCGGCCAGACGGGCGGCGGTCACGTAGTCGCGGTTCAGTTCGCCCATGACGGCGGCGCGGGTCAGGCGTACGTAGGACGGCAGCGACACGATGGCGATGGCGATCACGGTGTTGATCAGGCCTGGGCCGAGGATGGCGACGATGGCCACGGCCAGCAGCAGCGAAGGCAGGGCCAGCATGATGTCCATCAGGCGCATGATGGTCGGGCCGAGGATGCGCGGGAAGAACCCGGCGAACAGGCCCAGCAGGATGCCCGGGATCAGCGACATCACCACCGACGACAAGCCGATCAGCAGCGACAGGCGCGAACCCTGGATCAGCCGGGACAGCAGGTCGCGGCCCAGTTCGTCGGTGCCCAGCAGGAACTGGATCTGCCCGCCTTCGAGCCAGGCCGGCGGCGTCAGCAGGAAGTCGCGGTACTGCTCGCTCGGATCGTGGGGGGCGACCCACGGGGCGAAGATCGCGCAGAACACCACCAGGATCATGAACATCAGCCCGGCCACGGCGCCCTTGTTACGGGAAAACGCCTGCCAGAATTCTTTGTACGGGGACGGGTACAGCAGGCTTTGATCGACTGCTACCGAAGGAGTTGGAGTACTCATGGATTTGATCTCAGCGCTGGTGACGGATGCGTGGGTTGGCAAAGCCGTAGAGGATGTCCACGACGAAGTTGACCAGAATCACCAGGCAGGCGATTAACAGGATGCCGTTCTGCACCACGGGGTAGTCCCGGGCGCCGATGGCTTCGATCAGCCACTTGCCGATGCCCGGCCAGGAGAAGATCGTTTCGGTCAGGACCGCACCGGCCAGCAGTGTGCCGACCTGCAGGCCGACCACGGTCAATACCGGGATCAGCGCGTTGCGCAGGCCGTGGACGAACACCACGCGCGTTGGCGACAGGCCCTTGGCCCGGGCGGTGCGGATGTAGTCTTCGCGCAGCACTTCCAGCATCGAAGAGCGGGTCATGCGGGCGATCACCGCCAGCGGAATGGTGCCCAGCACAATGGCCGGCAGGATCAAGTGGTGCAGCGCGTCGAGGAACGCGCCCGGCTCATCGGCGAGCAAGGTGTCGATCAGCATGAAGCCGGTTTTCGGCTCGATGTCGTAGAGCAGGTCGATGCGTCCCGATACCGGGGTCCAGCCCAGGGACACCGAGAAGAACATGATCAGGATCAGGCCCCACCAGAAGATCGGCATCGAATACCCCGCCAGGGAGACGCCCATCACCCCATGGTCGAACAGGGACCCTCGCTTGAGTGCCGCGATCACCCCGGCCAGCAGGCCCAGGATACCGGCGAACAACAGGGCGGCCATGGACAGTTCCAGGGTCGCGGGAAACAGTGAGCTGAACTCGGTCCAGACGCTTTCGCGGGTGCGCAACGATTCGCCGAGATCACCGTGGGCCAGTTTGCCGATGTAGTCCAGGTACTGGGCGTACAGCGGTTTATTGAGGCCAAGGCGTTCCATTGCCTGAGCATGCATTTCGGGATCGACCCGACGTTCGCCCATCATCACTTCCACGGGGTCGCCGGGAATCATGCGAATCAACGCGAAGGTCAGCAAGGTGATGCCGAAGAACGTGGGGATCAACAATCCCAGTCGGCGGGCAATAAAACTAAACATCTTCAGGTGTACCTCATCAGCCGGTTAGGCATGTCCGGCACCCCTTCGATCAGGGGATACCGGACGCTTTCTTATCTACTTCACCTGGGTGGTGGCGAAGTTGTTGGTGGTGAGCGGGCTAATGGAGTAGCCCTCTACGTTCTTGCGCATTGCCGTGAACATCCGGGTGTGGGCCATGCTGATCCACGGTTGGTCCTGGTTGAAAATCACCTGGGCCTGTTCATAGAGCTTGATGCGCTCCTCGGGGTTCACTGTGGCGCGGGCCTGGTCGATCAGCGCCTGGAATTTCTCGTTGCACCAGCGGGCGTAGTTTTCGCCGTTCTTGGCCGCCTCGCAACTGAGCATAGGCGTCAGGAAGTTATCCGGGTCGCCGTTGTCGCCCGCCCATCCGGCGGAGACCATGTCGTGCTCGCCGTTTTTCGCGCGCTTGAGCATTTCGCCCCATTCCATGACGCGGATGTCGACCTTGATCCCGACTTTCGCCAGGTCAGCCTGCATCATCTGCGCGCCGAGCATCGGGTTGGGGTTGGTCGGGCCGCCGCCGTTGCGGGTGAACAGGGTGAACACGGTGCCTTCCGGCACGCCGGCTTCCTTGAGCAGTTGGCGCGCCTTGTCCAGGTCCCGGGGTGGATTCTTCAGCTCGTGATTGAAGCCCAGCAGCGTTGGCGGGTAAGGGTTGACCGCCACGGTAGCGTTGCCCTTGCCGAACAGTGCGTTGACGTAGGCTTCCTTATCGAAGGCGATGTCGATGGCTTTGCGCACCCGCACATCGCTCATGTATTTGTGCTGGGTGTTCATGGCGACGTAGGACACGGTCATGGCGTCCAGTTCATCGACCTTCAGGTTGGCGTCTTTCTTGATGCTCGGGATGTCGTCGGGCTTGGGGTACAGCGCGACCTGGCACTCGTTGGCCTTGAGCTTCTGCAGGCGCACGTTGTTGTCGGTGGCGATGGCCAGCACCAGTGCATCGGCCGGCGGCTTGCCGCGGAAGTAGTCCGGGTTGGCCTTGAAGCGAACCTGGGCGTCCTTGTTGTAGCGCTGGAAGATGAACGGCCCGGTGCCGACCGGCTTGCTGTTGAGGTCGCCGGCCTTGTTGGCCTTGAGCAACTGGTCGGCGTATTCGGCCGGGTAGATCGAGGAGAAGGCCATGGCGATGTCGGCCAGGAACGGCGCTTCGCGGCGGGTCAGGGTGAACTTGACCGTGTGCTCGTCGACTTTCTCGACGCTTTTCAGCAGCTCTTTGAAGCCCATGCTTTCAAAGTAGGGGAAGCCCACGCTCGACAGTTTGTGCCATGGGTGATTCGGGTCCAGCTGGCGCTGGAAGCTCCAGACCACATCGTCGGCGTTCATGTCGCGGGTCGGCTTGAAGTATTCGGTGGTGTGGAACTTGACGCCTTTGCGCAGATGGAACGTGTACGTCAGGCCATCGTCACTGATGTCCCAGGATTCGGCCAGGGCCGGAATCACCTCGGTGGTGCCGGGCTTGAAATCGGCCAGGCGATTGAAAATGGTTTCCGCCACGGCGTCGGCAGTGACTGCAGTCGTGTACTGGACCATGTCGAAGCCTTCCGGACTGGCTTCTGTGCAAACCACGAGTGGCTTGGCCGTGGCGCCAACGGCGACACTCAGCAACGCAGCGGCGATGGCTGCGCGTAGGGGGATCATGTTCATCGTCATATCCTCTGCAATCGGTTGAACGGCAAAAAACCGAACGGTCGACCTTGTGGGTCGACCGTCGGTGGAAGGTTAGAGAATGTTGAACGGAACGGTGGTGACCAAGCGGAACTCGTTGATGCTGCCGTCGGCCTGGTTACGGCTGGAACGGTGTTCGGTGTAGGTGGCACGAATGGCCGTGGCCTTCAGGGGGCCACTCTGCACCGCATAGGACGCGCCGACGCCGGTTTCATAGTGGTTCTCGTCATCCATGCCGCGTACGTCATAGGCGGTACCGGTGTAGTGGGTGCCGTCGATGCCCCAGCCGCGCGCACGGTAGACGTTGAATTTCAGACCTGGCACGCCGTATTCGGCCATGTTGATGCCATAGGCGATCTGGAAGGATTTTTCGTTCGGGCCGTTGAAATCCGACAGCAGGGAGTTGGCCAAGTAGATGCCGTTGGTTTCGTGCAGGTAGTCGAAGTATTCGTTACCGTTCACCGCCTGGTAGGAGAACGTCAGGGTATGGGCCTGGTGGGTCAGGCCCAGCGACAGCGAGTAGGTATCGTTGTCGATTTCCCCCATCTCCTTTTTGCCTTCGTCCACGGTCTTGTAGTAGTTCAGGCCGGTGGTCAATGCCAGCACCGATGCGTCGCCCAGCTCGTGGGTGGCACCGAAGTAGTACTGGTTCCAGAAGTCTTCGACCTTGGAGGCGTACAGGCTGGTCTTCAAGCTCTTGAGTGGCTGGTAGTTCAGGCCGACGACGCTGACCTTGTCGGTTTCTGCGCCGTTGTTGGTGTACTCGGAGCGGAATTTCGACAGGCTCTGTTCGGTACGTGGCGAGACGCGGTCAAACACGCCGGCATCGAACGACAGGTTGCTGAACTCTTCGCTGTGCAGGCTTACACCTTCGAAACTCGAAGGCAGCGGACGGTTGCCGATTACGTCGACGATCGGGGTGCTGAAGTTCTGGCGACCCGCGGTCAGGGTGGTGTTGGAAATCCGGGCTTTTACGTTGGCCAGGCCCAGCTTGCTCCACTGGTCCACGGCATCGCCGTTGTTCTCGGCCAGGGTGCGGTTACCACCGTTGGCAATGTCCTTGCGACTGCGATCCAGGACTACCGCGTTATAGGCCGCGACTTCGGTGCTGAAACCCACGGTGCCTTGAGTGAAGCCCGAGGTGTAGTTGAGGATGGTGCCCTGGACCCAGTTGATACGACGATCGGTGGGGCGTGTCTCACCGTGCTTCTGATAGCTGAAGTTTCCGCGTTTCAACAATTCATTGGCATACCAGTTGCGCGTAGTGCCCGACAGGCTTTGGCCGTCGATAAAGCCCTTGGCTTCGGATTGGGCACTGGTACTCGCCAGTTCGGTCGGCACGAATGCCTGGCTTTGCTGCTCAGCGTACGCCGTAGCGGTAACGCTGCTGATGGCCAGGGCCAGTAACGCGGTGCTGCTCAATTTCATGGGTAACGCTCCTTTTTCTTTCTTTATTAACGCCGGTCTTTTTTGGTGATACGGCTATCGATTTTGCTGCTGACCAGGGATCGCAAACGTTTGCAGTTGGCCTGATCGGCGAATGACGGCAAGACCTCTGCGTAAGGGCCCCAAGGGGCCCTCGCTGTAGGACTGATCGGTTATGGGTTCAGGCTGACGCCCGAGAACACGTTGCGGCCGAAGGGGCTGACTTTGAATCCTTCGACTTTGGCACTCAGCGGCTGGTTGACCGTCGAGTGGGCAACAGGGGTGATCGGCACTTGTTGCTTGAGCAACTGTTGGGCCTGTTTGTAGAGCACGGTGCGCTGGTCGCGGTCGGTGACGACCTTGGCCTGCTTGATCAGCTTGTCGTAATCCTGGTCGCACCACATGGAGTAGTTGTTGCCGCCGATGGCGTCGCAGCTGTACAGCGTGCCCAACCAGTTGTCCGGGTCACCGTTGTCGCCGGTCCAGCCGATCAGGCTGATATCGTGCTCACCGTTCTTGGTGCGCTTGATGTACTCGCCCCATTCGTAGCTGACGATCTTCACCTTCAGGCCGATCTTCGCCCAGTCGGCCTGGAGCATTTCGGCCATCAGCTTGGCGTTGGGGTTGTACGGGCGCTGCACGGGCATGGCCCAGAGGGTGATTTCGGTGCCTTCCTTGACCCCGGCGGCCTTGAGCAGCTCCTTGGCTTTTTCCGGGTCGTAGGCGGCGTCCTTGATCGTGTCGTCGTAGGACCACTGGGTCGGTGGCATGGCGTTGACCGCCAGTTGCCCGGCGCCCTGGTACACCGCATTGAGGATGCCCTGCTTGTTCACCGCCATGTCCAGCGCACGACGCACTTCGACCTGGTCGAACGGCTTGTGGCGGGTGTTATAAGCGATGTAGCCGAGGTTGAAACCGGGTTTCTCGATCAACTGCAGCTTGGGGTCGTTCTTCAACGCCGGCACATCGGCCGGACGCGGATGCAGGGTAATCTGGCATTCGTTAGCCTTGAGCTTCTGCACCCGTACCGAGGCGTCGGTGTTGATCGAGAAGATCAGGTTCTTCAGCTTGACCCGCTCCGGCGCCCAGTAATGGGTGTTGGCGACGTAGCGGATGTTGGAGTCTTTCTGGTAACTCTTGAACTCGAACGGGCCAGTACCGATGGGTTTCTGGTTGATGTCGCTCGGCTTGCCGCTCTTGAGCAACTGCTCGGCGTACTCGGCCGACAGGATCGCAGCGAAGCTCATGGCGATGTTCTGGATGAACGCGGCATCGACGCTGTTGAGGGTCATGACCACGGTCAGTGGGCCGGTCTTCTCCACCTTGGCGATGTTCTTGTTCAGGCTCATGCCGTTGAAGTACGGGAATTCGGTGGGGTAGGCCTTGCGGAAGGGATGCTGCGGGTCAAGCATGCGGTTGAAGGTGAACAGTACGTCATCGGCGTTGAAATCACGGGTCGGCGTGAAGTAGTCGGTGCTATGGAATTTCACCCCTTCGCGCAAATGGAACGTGTATTTCAGGCCGTCTTCGGAAATGTCCCAGCTTGTCGCCAGGCCTGGGACAACGTTGGTCGCGCCCTTTTCAAACTCGGCCAGGCGGTTGTACAGCGGCTCGGCGGCATCGTTATCGGTGGCGGTGGTGTATTGCGCCGTGTCGAAGCCGGCGGGGCTGCCTTCGGAGCAGAACACCAGGCTACCGCCGGCGGCGGCTTGGGCCGCGGATGTTGCGGCCAACAGGCCGGTACTCAGCAATGCAGAAAAAATCAGGGTATGGCGCATGACGCTCCCTCTCTCGTTCGGGGTGTTAAACAGTGAACCGGCGTCCATCCGGGGACAGGTCCGGGGCACTGAGTTCATTCCATTGCATGCAGCGATGTTGCAGGTGAGAAAAGCCGTAGAGCCTCGATCCACTGTCGGGTATGCAGAGGCTTCGGGATGTAGGCAATTTCCGGGGGCTCGGCAGGTAAGGCAATGGCGCGTTTAAAAGCGCTGTTGCAGTCATGCCAGTCAGTCAAGAAAAACCAAGCTGCATGCCGCTCTTGTGGCGAGGGGATTTAGCGAAACGTCGCACCGCCCCACTTGGCTGCGAAGCGGCCCCAATGGCTGGCACCTTTATATGCCTGACACAGCGGGGTCGGCTCTTTAGGGCCGCTTCGCGCCCCAACGGGGATAAATCCCCTCGCCACAAGAGTTCTATGCAGCTAGTTGTTTAACTGGCCCGCACCTCAGTTGCTGACGCTGACACCGTAGAAGGAGTTCAAGCCGAATGGGCTGATCTTGAAGTCCTGCACGTTGGTGCGCATGGGTTGGAACACCGTCGAGTGAGCGATAGGTGTCATCGGCACGGCATCCTTGAGGATGTGTTGCGCCTGTTTGTACAGCTCGGTGCGCTTGGACTGGTCCGAAGTGCGCTTGGCCTGCTTGACGATGTCGTCGAACTTCTTGTCGCACCACTTGGAGAAGTTGTTGCCCTGCAGCGAGTCGCAACCGAACAGCACGTTGAGCCAGTTGTCCGGGTCACCGTTGTCGCCGCTCCAGCCGATCAGCATCGCGCCGTTCTCACCGCCCTTGGAGCGCTTGATGTACTCGCCCCACTCGTAAGTGACGATCTTGGCCTTGATGCCGATCTTGGCCCAGTCGGACTGCAGCATTTCAGCCATCAGCTTGGCGTTGGGGTTGTACGGACGCTGGACCGGCATCGCCCACAGGTTGATTTCGGTGCCTTCCTTGACGCCCGCTTCCTTGAGCAGTTGCTTGGCTTTCTCAGGGTTGTACCCAGCATCCTTGATGGTGGTGTCGTAGGACCACTGGGTCGGTGGCATGGCGTTGACCGCCAGTTGGCCGGCACCCTGGTACACCGAGTCGATGATCTGCTGCTTGTTGACGGCCATGTCCAGCGCCTGGCGCACTTTCAACTGGGCCATCGGGTTGGGCTGGTCGCTGCCCTTGATCTTGTCCATCACGTTGTAGGCGATGTAGCCCAGGTTGAAGCCCGGCTGGTCCGGCATCTTCAGGTTCTTGTCTTCACGGATGGCCTGCAGGTCGGCAGGGCGCGGGAAGAGGGTGACCTGGCATTCGTTCTTCTTCAGCTTCTGGATACGCACCGACGGGTCGGTGGTGATGGCGAAGATCAGGTTGTCGATCTTCACGTCTTCCGGAAGCCAGTATTCCTTGTTGCCGGTGAAGCGGATGTTCGAGTCTTTCTGGTAGCTCTTGAACACGAACGGGCCGGTGCCGATCGGCTTCTGGTTGATGTCGGAAGGCTTGCCTTCCTTGAGCAACTGGGCGGCGTATTCGGCGGACTGGATGGACGCGAAGTGCATCGCCATGTTCTGGATGAACGCGGCATCGACGGCGTTGAGGGTGAACTTGACGGTCTTGTCGTCGAGCTTCTCGACCTTGGCAATGTTGGTGTCCATGCCCATGTCGGTGAAGTACGGGAATTCGGTCGGGTACGCCTTACGGAACGGATCGTCCTTGTTGATCATGCGGTTGAACGTGAACAGCACGTCGTCGGCGTTGAAGGTACGGGTCGGCTTGAAGTACGGGGTCGTATGGAACTTGACGCCTTCGCGCAGATGGAAGGTGTAGGTGAGGCCGTCTTCGGAAATGTCCCACTTGGTCGCCAGGCCCGGGATCACGGCGGTGCCGCCGCGTTCGAACTGGGTCAGACGGTTGAAGATGGTCTCGGCTGAGGCGTCGAAGTCGGTTCCGGTGGTGTATTGACCCGGGTCGAAACCGGCCGGGCTGCCCTCGGAGCAGAACACCAGGTTAGTCGCCGCTTGGGCGAACGGGGCGCTGGCTAATAGGCTTGCGCCGACTAAAAACGGAATGACCGCGTGTTTAAGCATGTTGGCCTCATGATTTGTTGTCATTTTTGGATTTGAGGGCGACCTCGTGAGTCGTCCTGCGGATACTTATGCAGGCCCCATACCCAATGCAAGATCCAGAGCGGTTCCATATCTGAAACAGTGGCACGAACGTACCTTAATGTCGCATCTGTGTAAGTTCTGACGCGGTTGATCGTTTGCGCCGGCTTTTTTGGTGCAAACAGTGCCTTGAATCGGTGCGTCACGGGTAGGTGGCGCACCGGTTCGGGGCGGGTTCTACTGCTGCAAACCCACGCCGTAGAAGGGCGTAAGGCCGAACGGGCTGAGTTTGAAATCCACGACCTTTTTGTTTATCGGTTGGAACACCGTGGAGTTGGCAATCGGCGTGATGGGCACCTGCGCCTTGAGAATCTTTTGCGCCTGCCGGTACAGGTCGATCCGTTGTTGACGGTCGGTCGAGACCTTGGCTTGCTGGATCAGCTTGTCGTAGGCCGGGTCGCACCACTTGGCGTAGTTGCTGCCCTTGACCGCCGCGCAGCTGTAGAGCACGCCAAGCCAGTTGTCCGGGTCGCCGTTGTCGCCGGTCCAGCCATAGATCATGGCGTCGTGCTCGCCATTCTTGGCGCGCTTGATGTACTCACCCCACTCATAGCTGACGATGTTGGCCTTGATGCCGATTTTCGCCCAATCCTGCTGGATCATCTGCGCCGACATCCGCGCGTTGGGATTGGAAGCCCGTTGCACCGTCATCGCCCATAAATTGATGGTGGTACCTGGCGCCACCCCGGCTTCCTTGAGTAGCGCCTTGGCCTTGGTCACGTCGTGGGGCGCGTCCTTGATGGCCGGGTCGAACGACCACTGGGCCGGCGGCAGGGCGTTCTGGGCCAGTTGCCCGGCACTCTGGTAAACCGCCTTGATGATCGCCGGTTTATCGATGGCCATGTCCAGCGCCTGGCGGACCTTGAGCTGGTCCAGGGGCGGGTGCGTCACGTTGTAGGCAAGGAAACCCAGGTTGAATCCCGGTTGCTTGAGCACTTGCAGGTTCGGGTCCTGTTCCATCACTTCGATGTCGGCCGGACGCGGGTAGCCGCTGACCTGGCATTCGTTGCGCTTGAGCTTTTGCAGGCGCACGGCGGCGTCGGGGGTGATGGAGAAGATCAGGTTGTCGACCCTCACGTCCTCGGGTTTCCAGTAGGCCGTGTTGGCGGCGTAGCGGATCTGCGAGTCCTTCTGGTAGCGCTTGAACACGAACGGGCCGGTGCCGACGGGTTTCTGGTTGAGGTCGCCGGCCTTGCCTTCCTTCAACAACTGCGCGGCGTATTCGGCAGACTGCACGGAGGCGAAGCTCATTGCCAGGTTCTGCACGAACGCGGCGTCGACGTTGTTCAAGTTGAAGCGCACGGTGTGCTCGTCGACTTTCTCGACGCTCTTGATCGTGGTGTTCAGGCCCATGTCGGTGAAGTAGGGCGACTCGGTCGGGTAGGCCTGGCGGAACGGGTGCTGCGGATCGAGCAGGCGCTGGAAGGTGAACACCACGTCGTCGGCGTTGAAGTCGCGGGTGGGGGTGAAGTAGTCGGTGGTGTGGAATTTCACGCCGTCGCGCAGGTGGAAGGTGTAGACCAGGCCATCGGCGGAGACATCCCAACGCGTCGCCAACCCCGGCTCGACTTCGGTACCACCGCGCTTGAACTGGGTGAGACGGTTGAAGACGGTTTCGGCCGAGGCGTCGAAGTCGGTGCCGCTGGTGTATTGGCTGGGATCGAACCCGGCGGGGCTGGCTTCGGAGCAATAGACCAGGGTGGTGGCGGCCTGGGCCAGGGGGGCGCAGCCGATCAGGGCGAGGGTGAGCAGCAATGGTTGGAAAGTGGTTCTGTCCATGAAATCCCTTGGGGCGTGGTGACGGTTTTCATGGAGAGTAGCTGTGTAGTGGGGATGGTTGGAAATATCCAAAAGTGAGGGGGACCCCTGGCTTTGGGCATAGCCGCAGGTTGGATGCTGTCCTGTGGCGAGGGAGCAAGCTCCCTCGCCACGGTGTTGCGGTAGGGCTGGAGGCAGCGCGAATCATTCAGGTGCATCGGAAGGATCTTCTGGACCGAAGGGAAACATCCCACGGCTTTTTAGGGTTGTCCCTCGGAAGTGGGCTCTCTAACCTTTGAACGTCGCTGCCATTCAGCGACCGGGTGTGGAAACCTGAACCTTTTAGTAGTGGCATAACTGAACCTCGTGTTGCCGACGTCCTGTTTCGTCTGCAAACTGCGTCCTGGCAGCTGTGCGTGGGCAGGCTTCGGTCTGGCCGGGTCCTACTAACCGGTATTTCCACCCCGCGTACCGCTGCCACCTTATTGTCGTGTGGAAACGACATAGGGATGGCTCCAATCTTCAAGTAGGAGCATTGAATATGGACAAGTTGATTCCCGATCCGCCGTTCAACAGAACCAACCCTCTTTCCAGTTTCGACACCGTCGAAGAACTCCTCAAAGACCGCGCCGCTGCCGAGCGGGTACTCGATCATTACCTCAACCCAAAGTCTCCAGAGCCCAGCACCGACCCGCGCATCGACAGCCTCTTTTCAGTCACCGCCAAAGCAGACGCCGACACGCTATTGACCAGCACCTGCGAAACCCTGGCCTCGGTCAAAGCCATGGCCGAGGATCTGGCCTTCGAGGTGGACGGCACGCGTCGCAGCGTGGCCTTGGGGATTCATCAGTTGGTGGAGTTGTGTCAGTTACTGGTGGACAAGGCGCTGGATCAGCTTGAGGCGCCGGCCCGTTCCGAGGGGGCGCCCACCTGATAAAAGGCGGACACTGACCTGTGGCGAGGGGATTTATCCCCGCTGGGCTGCGAAGCAGACCCAATCCTGACACCTCGGTGTGTCAGAATGATTGAGGTCGCTGCCTTTAGGGCTGCTGTGCAGCCCAGCGGGGATAAATCCCCTCGCCACAAAGGCATGTCACTGGGCTGGATATTTCTGTCAGCCCACTCTCACTGCATCAACACCTCAATCGCCCCATCCGCCGTCATGCTCACCTTGCTGGTGCCCGCTTCCACTTCAGGTGTGACGGACTCGGCATCCATGGCCCCGGCCTTCATCATCATCGGTGCGCGCAGGTAGGGCTGCGGATAACCGTTGGTGTTGAGGTTCAGGTTGACGATTTTGTAGCCCTTGCCACCCAGGGCTTCGGTGGCCAGTTGGGCGCGGGCCTTGAAGGCGTTGACGGCGTCCTTGAGCAGGGCGTCTTCGCTGGTCTGGCGGGTGGCGGTGGAGATGGCGAAGTCCATGCCGCCCATTTTCATGTCGGTCAGCAGTTCGCCGGTGAGTTTGGACAGGGCGGCGAAGTCGGCGCTTTCCAGGCGCAGTTCGGCACGTTCGCGCCAGCCGGTGATTTTCTGGCCCTTGCCGTCGTAGATCGGATAGCTGTTGCGGCTGCCCTGGCGCAGGGTGATGTCCTTGACTTGCTTGGCCTGGCCGATGGCTTTGTTCAGGGTAGTGCTGACGGCGGCGGCGAGTTTGGCCGGGTCGGTGTTTTGCTCTTCGGTGTAGAGCGTGACGATCATCAGGTCACGGGCCACTTCCTGGCTGGCTTCGGCGCGCAGGGAAATCTGGTTGTAGTGCAGTTCATCGGCGGCCAGTGCCGGCAGGCTGGCGACGGTGCCGAGGCTGAGGGCGAGGAGGGCGGCGGGGCGACTGAACATGTGCATGAAAGCTCCTTGGAAAAAGAGCAGCTTCAAGCGGCAAGCTTCAAGCTGCAAGTAAAAGAGTGTAAGTCTAGCCTCTGGCTTGCAGCTTGCAGCTTGCAGCTTGCAGCTTCCAGCTTGCAGCTTGCAGCTTGCAGCTGCTCCTGTGGCGCTTTGCCGCATAGCTGCCGCTGCCGCCCGCGCCTTGGTTATACTCCGTGCGATTCGCCTGGAGCGCTCATCAGGAGAGCTCATGCTCGCCCCTTTGCAAATGACTTCCGCCTCACGCCAGAACCTCTGGCGGCTGACGTTCATCCGTATTCTGGTCCTCGCGGCCCAGGCCGGGTCCGTGGGGCTCGCCTATTGGTTCCAACTGTTGCCGCTGCCCTGGCTGCAACTGGCGATTACCCTGGTGTGTGCCTCGGTGCTGTGTGCGCTGACGGCCATCCGCCTGCGCGCCTCGTGGCCGGTGACGGAGCTGGAGTACGCGGTGCAACTGGCCTGCGACCTGTTTATCCACAGTGCCTTGCTGTATTTCTCCGGCGGTTCGACCAACCCGTTCGTGTCCTATTACCTGGTGCCGCTGACCATCGCCGCGGTGACGCTGCCGTGGCGTTATTCGCTGATCCTGTCCGGCATCGCCCTGGCGCTGTACACCTTGTTGTTGGCGCGGTTCTATCCCCTGGAAACCTTCCCCATCGCCCGGGAGAACCTGCAGATCTACGGCATGTGGCTGAGTTTCGCCCTGGCCGCGGCGGTCATCACGTTTTTCGCCGCGCGCATGGCCGAGGAGCTTCGTCGCCAGGAAGAACTCCGGGCCATCCGTCGTGAAGAAGGCCTGCGGGACGAACAACTGCTGGCCGTGGCGACCCAGGCCGCCGGCGCCGCTCATGAGCTGGGCACACCGCTGGCGACCATGAGCGTGCTGCTCAAGGAGATGCAACAGGATCATCCCGACCCGCTGTTGCAGGAAGACCTCAGCGTGTTGCAGGATCAGGTCAAGCTCTGCAAGGAGACCCTGCAATACCTGGTGCGTGCCGCCGAGGCCAACCGCCGGCTGGCGATCGACATGCAGGACGTCACCGACTGGCTCGACGAGGCCCTCAATCGCTGGCACCTGATGCGCCCGGAAGCCAGTTACCGCTTCCAGTGCCTGGGCTATGGCCCGGTGCCGCGCATGGCGCCGCCACCGGACTTGACCCAGGCGCTGCTGAATCTGTTGAACAACGCCGCCGATGCCTGCCCCGAAGGCCTGGAGGTGGCGCTGGACTGGAATGCCTACGAATTGACCATCAGCATTCGCGACCACGGCGCCGGTGTGCCGCTGGCCATCGCCGAGCAGATCGGCAAGCCGTTCTACACCACCAAGGGCAAAGGCCTGGGCCTGGGCCTGTTTTTGAGCAAGGCGAGCGTGACACGCGCTGGCGGCTCGGTGAAACTCTACCCCCATGAGAGCGGCGGCACGCTCACCGAGCTGCGCCTGCCCCATGCCGACCGAGGAGACGAACATGAGTGACGAGATCCAAGTCGACGGCGAAGAACTGCCGCACCTGTTGCTGGTGGACGATGACGCCACGTTTACCCGCGTCATGGCCCGGGCGATGTCCCGTCGCGGCTTTCGCGTGAGCACCGCCGGTTCCGCCGAGGAGGGCCTGACCATCGCCCAGGCCGACCTGCCGGACTACGCCGCCCTGGACCTGAAGATGGACGGCGACTCGGGCCTGGTGCTGCTGCCCAAGCTGCTGGAGCTGGACCCGGAGATGCGCGTGGTGATCCTCACCGGTTATTCGAGCATCGCCACGGCGGTCGAGGCCATCAAGCGCGGCGCCTGCAATTACCTGTGCAAACCGGCCGATGCCGATGACGTGTTGGCCGCGCTGCTGTCCGAGCACGCCGACCTCGACACCCTGGTGCCGGAGAACCCGATGTCGGTGGATCGCCTGCAATGGGAGCACATCCAGCGGGTGCTGACCGAACACGAAGGCAACATTTCCGCCACTGCCCGCGCCCTGGGCATGCACCGGCGCACCTTGCAGCGCAAATTGCAGAAGCGCCCCGTGCGTCGCTGAACCTGCGCTGAACGGATGTTGTCCACCCCCTCGCGACACATCGGGCCGTTGCTCTATGATCGGCCCGACTCTTTCTCTTTATTGAGCTTTAACGATGAATCAGAACGCTGAATATTCCGCGGTCAACGATGCGGTGCGCGGGCAGTTTTTCCGCCGTGTCTGGCACATGACCACGCCGTACTGGCGAAGTGAGGAGAAGGGCAAGGCCTGGACATTGTTGATCGCGGTTATCGCGCTGTCGCTGTTCAGCGTGGCGATTTCGGTGTGGATCAACAGCTGGTACAAGGATTTCTACAACGCCCTGCAAGAGAAGAACAGCGCGGCATTCTGGCAGTTGATCCTGTACTTCTGCGGCATCGCCGCGGTGGCGATCCTCGGGGCGGTGTATCGCTTGTACCTCACGCAGATGCTCACCATTCGCTGGCGGGCCTGGTTGACCGAGCAGCATTTTGCCCGTTGGCTCGACCACAAGAATTACTACCAGCTGGAGCAGGGTGGTTACACCGACAACCCGGACCAGCGGATTTCCGAAGACCTCAACAGCTTCACCAGCAATACCCTGGGCCTGGGGCTGGGCTTGCTGCGCAACGTGGTCAGCCTGGTGTCATTCTCGGTCATCCTGTGGGGTGTGTCGGGGAGCATCGAGGTGTTCGGCTACACCATTCCCGGCTACATGTTCTGGTGCGCGCTGGTGTACGCGGCGGTGGGCAGTTGGCTGACGCATTTGATCGGCCGGCGCCTGATCGGCCTGAACAACAACCAGCAGCGCTTCGAAGCCGACCTGCGTTTTTCCATGGTGCGGGTGCGCGAGAACGCCGAAAGCATTGCGCTGTACAACGGCGAGCCCAACGAAAACCGTCGCCTGAGCGGGCGTTTCGGCCTGGTCTGGCATAACTTCTGGGACATCATGCGGGTGTCCAAGCGCCTGACGTTCTTCACCTCCGGCTATGGCCAGATCGCGATCATCTTCCCGTTCATGGTGGCGGCGCCGCGCTACTTCGCCGGCAAGATCCAGCTGGGTGAACTCATGCAGATCAACTCGGCGTTCGGCAATGTGCAGGAGAGTTTCAGCTGGTTCATCAGCGCCTATACCGACCTCGCCGCGTGGCGCGCCACCTGTGATCGTCTGCTGAGTTTCCGCCAGGCCATGAGCGACAACGAAGCGCGCGTGCCGGCCATCGATGTGCAAAGCCAGGGCAACCAACTGGAGGTGCACCACCTGGGGTTGGACCTGAATGACGGGCGTCATCTGCTCGACGACGCCGACATGACCGTTGGTGCTGGGGAGCGGGTGATGCTCAGTGGCCGTTCCGGCAGTGGTAAATCCACGCTGTTCCGGGCGATGGGGCACCTATGGCCCACCGGGCATGGTCGCATTGTATTGCCGGCGGCGCGTTATCTGTTCCTGCCGCAGAAACCCTATCTGCCGATTGGCAGCCTGCGCGAAGTGCTGAGTTATCCACAGCCCGGCGACGTCTACCCCAACGAACGTTATGCACAGGTGCTGGAAACCTGCCGCCTGCCGCACCTGATCGCGCGGCTGGATGAAAGCAACCACTGGCAACGCATGCTCTCGCCCGGCGAGCAGCAACGCCTGGCCTTTGCCCGCGCGCTGCTCTACGCGCCGCTGTGGTTGTACATGGACGAAGCGACGTCGGCGATGGATGAGGAAGACGAAGCGACGCTGTACCAGGCGCTCATCGACCAGTTGCCGGGATTGAGTATCGTCAGCGTCGGCCACCGAAGCAGTTTGAAACGATTCCATCCACGACATGTACGTATCGAAAATGGCCAACTGCTGGAGCGCACCGTAACGGTGTGACCACCACAAACCTGTGGGAGCGAGCTTGCTCGCGATAGCGCCAGGTCAGTTGATATTGCTGCGGCTGATCCGCCGCCATCGCGAGCAGGCTCGCTCCCACAAGGGTTTGTGGTGAACCGGATGGTTTGTGTCTACAACCGATCCAATGTGGGAGCGAGCCTGCTCGCGAAGGGGGTCGCTCGGTTCGCTGCATAGACTCAAACGATGGCATCGCGCATCCCACGGTGATCATACAACCACGTTACGCTATGATAATGCGCATTCAATCGCTTGCCGAGAAAGAGCCCCATGGAAAACCCGATCGACGTACCACGCTTTCCCCGTAAGCGCCGCAGCCTGGCGCAGGAGTTGGTGACGGTGCTGACCGAGCAGATCCGTGACGGCCTGCTCAAGCGTGGCGACAAGTTGCCCACCGAGTCGGCGATCATGGAGGCCCATGGCGTCAGCCGCACCGTGGTCCGCGAAGCGATTTCCCGCTTGCAGGCGGCCGGCCAGGTGGAAACCCGCCACGGCATCGGCACCTTCGTGCTGGACACCCCCAGCCCGAGTGGTTTTCGGATCGACCCGGCCACGGTGGTCACCTTGCGCGATGTGCTGGCGATCCTGGAATTGCGCATCAGCCTGGAAGTGGAATCCGCCGGGCTCGCAGCCCAGCGTCGCAGCGACGAGCAGTTGGCCGCGATGCGCGCCGCCCTCGATGCGCTGAACGAGAGCGCGGCCCATGCTACCGACGCGGTGGCCTCGGACTTCGCTTTCCACCTGGAAATCGCCCTGTCCACCGGCAACCGCTATTTCACCGACATCATGACCCACCTGGGCACCAGCATCATCCCGCGCACCCGGGTGAACTCGGCCCGCCTGGCCCATGACGACCAGCAACACTACATGGACCGCCTGAGTCGCGAGCACGAGGAAATCTACGAAGCCATTGCCCGCCAGGACTCCGATGCCGCCCGTGCCGCCATGCGCCTGCACCTGACCAACAGCCGCGAGCGGTTGCGCCAGGCCCATGAAGAAGCGCAAGCGCAGGGCTAAATCCCCTCGCCACAGGATGGTCTACCTCCATACCTATGTGCCTGCACGCGGCCCAAGCCGAAGAACCCTACTCAACCTTCAAGCGCACCGGCGCCGAAAGCATGTCGTCGCCATAATTATCGGACTCGCTGAAATACCGATAACGCAGTTCGACCACCTGGCCGCGATATTTTTCCAGCCTGGCCTTGGGCACGGTCAGTTCCAGTACGGTGAGTTTCTGCGCGTTGCCCTCGTCGTCATAGCTGGCCAGGGACTTTCGATCGGCCCATTCAACGGGTTCCGAGCCGAGTACCGGGGCGACTTCCCACTCGTATTCGATTTTATCCAGGTCCGGGATCCTGAATTTCAATCCGGCCTCCAGGTCCGCCAAATGAATGGTGACCACATCCGTGTTGGGATCTGTGTCTGAGAATTGGACGAGAACGGGCTTTTTATAGGTGCTCATGACGTCACTCCTTGAGGGATCGACCGTGCGGTCAGGCTGTTTTTAGGACATCGCCTGACGAGGCGAAACTGTCAAAGTCGACAGTGCGGATGAACGGTCTGCCGGACTTTTTCCCCCTCGATGACGAAATGCAGTTGACGTTCGTATTTTAAGTTGTACGATGACCTACAACTTCTGGCCGAAGCTTATCTCTCTCATACACATTTTTGCGTCCCAGGGTGTTCGAATAATGAATCCACAAGAACTGAAGTCCATCCTCTCGTCTGGCCTGCTGTCGTTCCCGGTCACCGATTTTACTGCCCAAGGCGATTTCAATCGCGACAGCTACATCAAGCGCCTCGAGTGGCTGGCTCCCTACGGCGCCTCGGCCCTGTTCGCCGCCGGTGGTACCGGTGAATTCTTCTCCCTGGCCGCCAGCGAGTATTCCCAGGTCATCAAGACGGCTGTAGACACCTGCGCCACCAGCGTGCCAATCCTCGCCGGTGTCGGCGGTGCGACTCGCCAGGCCATCGAATACGCCCAAGAAGCCGAGCGTCTGGGTGCCAAAGGCTTGTTGCTGCTGCCGCACTACCTGACCGAAGCCAGCCAGGACGGCGTTGCCGCCCACGTTGAAGCCGTATGCAAATCGGTGAAAATCGGCGTGGTGGTTTACAACCGCAACGTCTGCCGCCTGAACGCCGTGCAGCTCGAACAACTGGCCGAGCGTTGCCCGAACCTGATCGGCTACAAGGACGGCCTGGGCGATATCGAGCTCATGGTGTCGATCCGTCGTCGCCTCGGCGATCGCTTCAGCTACCTGGGCGGCTTGCCGACCGCTGAAGTCTACGCTGCGGCCTACAAGGCCCTGGGCGTGCCGGTCTACTCCTCGGCGGTGTTCAACTTCATCCCGAAAACCGCGATGGACTTCTACAACGCTATCGCCCGCGACGATCACGCCACCGTCGGCAAGATCATCGATGACTTCTTCCTGCCGTACCTGGATATCCGCAACCGCAAGGCCGGTTATGCCGTGAGCATCGTCAAGGCAGGGGCGAAGATCGTCGGCTACGACGCCGGTCCCGTGCGCACGCCGCTGACCGATCTGCTGCCGGACGAATACGAAGCCCTGGCCGCGCTGATCGACAAGCAAGGCAAGCAGTAAAAGACTCGACGAGCCGCTGAGCAATCAGCGGCTCGTTCCCATGCGGAGCGTGGGGATACACCCAGGGATGCTCTGCGTCGCCAAAAGCCGAACGCAGAGCGTCCGTTGAGGCGTTTCCACGTTGAGCGTGGGAACGATCGGATCCAGACAGGCTATTTGTAAGGAGAAGCATCCGTGGCAGATGCAAAGCGTTTCGATAACTACATCAATGGTCAGTGGGTGGCCGGTGCCGACTATTGCACCAACATCAACCCGTCTGACCTGTCCGATGTCATCGGTGAGTACGCCAAGGCTGACGCTGCTCAAGTCAATGCCGCCATCGAAGCCGCCCGCGCCGCGTTCCCGGCCTGGTCGACGTCGGGCATCCAGGCGCGTCACGATGCGCTGGACAAGGTCGGCAGCGAGATCCTCGCCCGCCGTGAAGAGCTCGGCCAACTGCTGGCCCGGGAGGAGGGCAAGACCCTGCCCGAGGCCATTGGCGAAGTGACCCGCGCTGGCAATATTTTCAAGTTCTTCGCCGGTGAATGCCTGCGCCTGTCCGGCGACTACGTGCCGTCGGTACGTCCGGGCGTCAACGTCGAAGTGACCCGTGAAGCCCTGGGTGTGGTCGGTTTGATCACGCCGTGGAACTTCCCCATCGCCATCCCCGCGTGGAAAATCGCTCCGGCCCTGGCCTACGGCAACTGCGTGGTGATCAAGCCCGCCGAGCTGGTGCCGGGTTGCGCCTGGGCCCTGGCGGAAATCATTTCCCGCGCCGGTTTCCCGGCCGGTGCGTTCAACCTGGTGATGGGCAGCGGCCGCGTGGTCGGTGACATCCTGGTCAACAGCCCGAAAGTCGACGGCATCAGCTTCACCGGTTCCGTAGGCGTGGGTCGGCAGATCGCTGTCAGCTGCGTATCGCGCCAGGCCAAGGTGCAGTTGGAAATGGGCGGCAAGAACCCGCAGATCATCCTCGACGACGCCGACCTCAAGCAGGCTGTCGAACTGGCGGTGCAGAGCGCGTTCTATTCCACCGGTCAACGCTGCACGGCCTCGAGTCGCCTGATCGTCACCGCCGGTATCCACGACAAATTTGTCGAGGCCATGGCCGAGCGCATGCAGTCGATCAAGGTCGGTCATGCCCTGAAGGCGGGTACGGACATCGGCCCGGTGGTCTCCGAGGCCCAGCTCAACCAGGACCTGAAATACATCGACATCGGCCAGAGCGAAGGTGCGCGGCTGGTCAGCGGTGGTGGCCTGGTGACCTGCGACACCGAAGGCTATTTCCTGGCGCCGACCCTGTTCGCCGACAGCGAAGCGGCCATGCGCATCAGCCGTGAAGAGATCTTCGGCCCGGTGGCCAACGTCGTGCGCGTCGCCGACTACGAGGCAGCGCTGGCGATGGCCAACGACACCGAGTTCGGTCTGTCCGCCGGTATCGCCACCACGTCGTTGAAGTACGCCAACCACTTCAAGCGCCATTCCCAGGCGGGCATGGTGATGGTCAACCTGCCAACCGCCGGCGTGGATTACCACGTGCCATTCGGCGGGCGCAAAGGTTCGTCCTATGGTTCGCGCGAGCAAGGTCGCTACGCGCAGGAGTTCTACACCGTGGTGAAAACCTCCTACATCGGCTCGTAACCGCAACACCGGCCGGGCTGGCTATCCAGCCCGGTCGCACAATCTGCTGACCCGCATAAAAATAAATAGTGGGAGTACTGTTACATGCAAGCGACCAAGCCGACTCACGTCCGCTATTTGATCCTGCTCATGCTGTTCGTGGTGACAACGATCAACTATGCCGACCGTGCCACCATCGCCATCGCAGGCTCCAGCCTGCAAAAAGACCTCGGCATCGATGCCGTCACCCTCGGTTATATCTTCTCCGCCTTCGGCTGGGCCTACGTGGCCGGGCAGATTCCCGGCGGCTGGCTGCTCGACCGTTTCGGGTCGAAAAAAATCTATGCGCTGAGCATCTTCACCTGGTCGCTGTTCACCGTACTGCAAGGTTATGTCGGTGAGTTCGGCCTCTCCACCGCCGTGGTTGCGCTGTTCATGCTGCGTTTCCTGGTCGGGCTGGCCGAAGCGCCGTCCTTCCCGGGTAACGCACGCATCGTCGCGGCCTGGTTCCCCACCGCAGAACGCGGCACCGCCTCGGCGATTTTCAACTCGGCGCAATACTTCGCCACCGTGTTGTTCGCACCGCTGATGGGCTGGATCGTCTACCGCTTCGGCTGGCAGCACGTGTTCATCGTGATGGGCGTGATCGGCATCGTGTTCTCGCTGATCTGGCTCAAAGTGATCCACAGCCCGCGCCAGCACCCGATGATCAACGAAGCCGAGTTCAACCACATCGCCGCCAACGGTGCGATGGTCGACATGGATCAGGACAAGGGTAAGGGCAAGGAGAAGAAGGCCGACGGTCCGAAGTGGGATTACATCCGCCAACTGCTCACCAACCGCATGATGCTCGGCGTATACCTGGGCCAGTACTGCATCAACGGTATCACCTACTTTTTCCTGACCTGGTTCCCGGTGTATCTGGTCCAGGAGCGTGGCATGACCATCCTCAAGGCCGGTTTCATCGCGTCCTTGCCGGCGATCTGCGGTTTCATCGGTGGTGTGCTGGGTGGGGTGATTTCCGATTACCTGCTGCGCAAGGGCCACTCGCTGACCTTCGCCCGCAAGGCACCGATCATCGCCGGCCTGCTGGTGTCCAGCAGCATCGTGGCCTGCAACTACGTGGAAATCGAATGGATGGTGGTGGGCTTCATGGCCCTGGCCTTCTTCGGCAAAGGCGTGGGCGCACTGGGCTGGGCCGTGGTGTCCGATACGTCGCCAAAACAGATCGCCGGCTTGAGCGGTGGCCTGTTCAACACCTTCGGCAACCTGGCGTCGATCACCACGCCAATCGTCATCGGCTACATCATCAGTGCCACCGGTTCGTTCAAGTGGGCACTGGTGTTCGTCGGTTGCAACGCCTTGGTGGCGGTGTTCAGCTACCTGGTCATCGTCGGGCCGATCAAGCGTGTCGTGCTCAAGGAACCTGCGGCCAAGGATGCCGACCTCTCTAGTCTGTCTGAAGCCAAATCCTGAAGGAGCGGCACCGATGCAACTGATTGAACATGCCGATTCGCCCCGTTACATCCGCCTGCACGAGCGGGACAATGTGGTGATCGTCGTCAACGACCAGGGCGTACCGGCCGGGACCGAATTCCCGGACGGCCTGGTCACCGTGGACTTCGTGCCCCAGAGCCACAAGGTCACGCTGCAGGACATTCCCGAGGGTGGCGAGGTGATTCGCTACGGCCAGGTCATAGGCTATGCACTGCAACCGATCCCTCGTGGCAGTTGGGTCAAGGAAGACCAGTTGCGCATGCCCACCGCGCCACCGCTGGACAGCCTGCCGCTGTCCACTGATGTGCCGGCGGCGGATGCGCCGCTTGAGGGTTATACCTTCGAAGGCTACCGCAACGCCGACGGTACCGTCGGCACGCGCAATATCCTGGGCATCACCACCACGGTGCAATGCGTGACCGGGGTGCTGGATCATGCAGTCAAGCGCATCAAGGATGAACTGCTGCCCAAGTACCCGAACGTCGACGACGTGGTGGCGCTGACCCACAGCTACGGCTGTGGCGTGGCGATCACCGCCACCGATGCGTACATCCCGATCCGTACCGTGCGCAACCTGGCACGCAACCCGAACCTGGGGGGCGAAGCGCTGGTGATCAGCCTCGGTTGCGAGAAATTGCAGGCCGGCCAGGTGATGCACGAAAACGACAGCTCGGTGGACCTCAGCGAGCCTTGGTTGTATCGCCTGCAGGACTCCAGCCACGGCTTCACCGAGATGATCGAACAGATCATGGAACTGGCTGAAACCCGCCTGAAGAAACTCGACCAGCGCCGTCGTGAAACTGTACCGGCCTCGGAGTTGATCCTGGGCATGCAGTGCGGCGGCAGCGATGCGTTTTCCGGCATCACCGCCAACCCGGCCCTGGGCTATGCCTCGGACCTGTTGCTGCGCGCCGGGGCGACGGTGATGTTTTCTGAAGTCACCGAAGTGCGCGACGCCATCTACCTGCTGACCTCCCGGGCGCAAACCCGGGAAGTCGCCCAGGAGCTGGTGCGCGAGATGGACTGGTATGACCGTTACCTGGCCAAGGGCGAGGCGGATCGCAGCGCCAACACCACGCCGGGCAACAAGAAGGGCGGGCTGTCGAACATCGTCGAAAAATCCCTGGGCTCGATCGTCAAGTCGGGCAGCAGCGCGATCAACGGCGTGCTCGGCCCGGGCGAGCGCTTCAAGCACAAAGGCCTGATCTTCTGCGCCACCCCGGCCAGCGATTTTGTCTGCGGCACATTGCAACTGGCGGCGGGGATGAACCTGCACGTGTTCACCACCGGCCGTGGCACGCCGTATGGTCTGGCGATGGCGCCGGTGGTAAAGGTCTCGACCCGCACCGAACTGGCCCAGCGCTGGCCGGACCTGATCGACATCGACGCCGGCCGGATTGCCACGGGCCGCGCTTCGATCGAAGAACTGGGTTGGGAGCTGTTCCACTATTACCTTGATGTGGCCAGCGGCAAGAAGCAGACCTGGGCAGAGCGGCACAAACTGCACAACGACATCACCTTGTTCAACCCGGCGCCGATTACCTGATCTGACGTTGTCGTTGATCGTTCCCACGCTCTGCGTGGGAATGCTGCCAGGGACGCTCTGCGTCCCGAGAGCCGAACGCGGAGCGTCCGTTGAGGCATTTCCACGCAGAGCGTGGGAACGATCAGTGGGAAAGTGGCTTATCATTAGCCACCTAACGACACCCTTCTCAAGGTCCCCGGCATGCTGGCAATTTTCTTAGAAACCCTGAACATCACCGCGCCGGTGTTTGCCATGCTGTTTCTGGGGGTGTTGCTCAAGCGCGTCAACTGGATCAACGACAATTTCATTCACACCGCCTCGTCCCTGGTGTTCAACGTCACCATGCCGGCGCTGTTGTTCCTCGGCATCCTCCATGCCGACCTGCATGCGGCGCTGCAGCCGGACCTGCTGATCTATTTCTCCGTCGCCACCCTGGTGAGTTTCGCCGTGGCCTGGGGGTGGGCGATCTGGCGCTGCCCGCGGGAAGATCGCGGCATCTACACCCAAGGTGCGTTTCGTGGCAACAACGGGGTCATCGGCCTGGCGCTGGCGGCAAGCATGTATGGCGACTACGGGATTTCCCTGGGGGCGATCCTCGCGGCGCTGGTGATCCTGTTCTACAACACCTTGTCGACCATCGTGCTGGCGGTCTACAGCCCGGTGATCAAGTCCGACCCGTGGAGCATCTGCAAAAGCGTGTTCAGCAACCCGCTGATCATCAGCGTGATCATCGCCGCACCGTTCGCCTATTGGCAGATCGGTTTGCCGAACTGGTTCGAGACGTCAGGCAAATACCTGGCACAGATGACCTTGCCCCTGGCGCTGATCTGCATCGGCGGTACGCTGTCGCTGGCGGCATTGCGCAAGAGCGGCAAGATGGCCATGAGTTCGAGCCTGGTAAAGATGGTCGGCCTGCCGGCGCTGACCACCCTGGGCGCCTGGCTCTGGGGTTTTAGAGGGGCGGAACTGGGCATCCTGTTCCTGTACTTCGGCAGCCCCACCGCCGCCGCCAGCTTCGTCATGGCCCGCGCCGCCGATGGCAACCATGAACTGGCGGCGGCGATCATCGTCATCACTACATTGATGGCGGCGATCACCACCAACCTGGGGATCTTTGTGTTGCAGTGGGGTGGGTGGATCTAGGCTTGGATTTCTGGTGTTCTTGAGGTCCAATCGCGAGCAGGCTCGCTCCCACATTCGAGCGCGTTCCTTCTGAAGAGACCCGATCCACTGTGGGAGCGAGCCTGCTCGCGATGGCGCCAGTCCATACCGCCCCAATCCCGCGCTTCATTCCGCCTGCTGATACGCCTCGATCACTTCCTGTGCCGCCCGAAACGCATCGATCGCCGCCGGCACTCCCGCATACACCGCGCAATGCAGCAACGCTTCGCGAATCTCCTCCACCGTACAGCCATTATTCAGTGCGCCACGCACATGACCTTTGAGCTCCTGCGGGCATTTGAGGGCGGTGAGGGCGGCCAGTGTGATCAGGCTGCGGGTTTTCAGCGGCAGGCCTTCGCGGCTCCAGACGCTGCCCCAGGCATGTTCATTGACGAAGTCCTGCAGGGGCTGGGTGAATTCGGTGGCGTTGCCCAGGGCGCGGTCGACGAACGCGTCGCCCATCACCTGGCGACGCATGTCCAGGCCGGTCTTTGGAGTATCGGTCATGGCAAATCCCTCTTGTGGTGTTGGCGGCGCCAGGCGCGCACGGAGGTGAACAGCAAGAATGCCAGCAAGCCCGGCAGCACGTAGAACAGCATCAGCCGCTCCAGCCGGCCGGCCAGGGGCATGCCGGTGGTGAACGCGATCACGTGGAGCCCATAGGCCAGGTACAAGCCCAGGAGCAACAAGCCTTCGGCGCGGGTGACCCGGTAGCCGGAATAGAACACCGGCAGGCACAGCACCGCCACGCCGAGCATCACCGGCAGGTCGAAGTCCAGCGCGTTCGGTGAAACCGAAAGCGGCGTCGGCGCGACGAGGGCGGTCACCCCGAGGACCCCCAGCAGGTTGAACAGGTTGCTGCCGATCACGTTGCCCACCGCGATATCGCGCTGGCCGCGCAAAGCGGCGATCAATGAGGTGGCGAGCTCCGGCAGCGAGGTGCTGACCGCGACGATGGTCAGGCCGATGATACGTTCGGAAAGACCCAGGTCGGTGGCCACTTCCACCGCTGCGCCCAGCAGCAGATGCCCGGCGAAAATCAGCATCGCCAGGCCCGCTGCAATCATCGACAGGCTCCTGAGCCAGGATACCGGTGTCATGTCGACCGCTATGGCATGGGGGCGCCCGGAGTGCCGTGACTGGCGCAGCAGCAAGCCCAGGTACACCGCCAGGGCGATCAGCAGTAGCACGCCGTCCAACCGCGTCAGCTCTTCGTTCCAGGCCAGTACGAACACCAAGAGGCTGGCAGCGATCATCAGCGGGATGTCCAGGCGCACCAGTTGGCGCGAGACCCGCAACGGAATGATCAGCGCCGACAGGCCGAGGGTCACGAGGATGTTGAAGATGCCGCTGCCGATCACGCTGCCCACGGCGATGTCGGCGTTCTGCGTCAGGGTCGCTTGCAGGCTGACGGCCATCTGCGGCGCGCTGCTGCCGAAGGCGACGACGCTCAGGCCGATGATCAGGGGACGTACTTGCAAACGTGCCGCCAGGCCGACAGCGGCCCGCACCAGCAACTCGGCACCGGCAATCAGCAACAGCAAGCCTCCGAACAGTTCGATCAGGCTGAACAGCGGTAAATCGGCGAGTAGGGAAATGGCCGGGCTCCGTCTATCAATCGTCGAGGGCTTGCACGCGTACCCGCGCGGTGCCGGTGCGCAACATGCCCAACTGCTCGGCGGCTTCGCGGGACACGTCGATCAGGCGGCCTCGGGTATACGGGCCGCGGTCGTTGATACGGACCACGACACTGTCATTGTTGCCCAGGTTGGTGATTTTCACCCGTGTGCCGAACGGCAACTGGCGATGGGCGGCGGTCAGGCTGTGTTGGTCGAAACGCTCGCCACTGGCGGTGCGCTTGCCGTGGTGCCTGGCACCATAATAGGAGGCCACGCCTGTCTGGTCGTAGCCGTGTGGATCGACCGTCCCGCTCTGGCTGGCGCAACCGGCCAACAGGGACAGCAGGGCGCAGGCGCCGAGGAGACGCTTCATTCTATGACCCCATGATCGTTCCCATGCTCTGCGTGGGAATGCAGCCCGTGACGCTCTGCGTCACAAAAAGCGGACGCGGAGCGTCCAGTGAGGCGTTCCCACGCGGAGCGTGGGAACGATCACCGTCCATAAATCAGCCCTCGAGCTTGCTTTTCAGCAATTCGTTGACCTGTTGCGGGTTGGCCTTGCCTTTGGAGGCTTTCATGGCCTGGCCGACGAAGAAGCCGAACATCTTGCCGCGCTTGGCTTCGTCCGCCGCACGGTATTGTTCGACCTGTTCGGCATTGGCCGCGAGCATCTCATCGAGTACGGCGGAAATGGCGCCGGTGTCGGTGACCTGCTTCAAGCCGCGCTTCTCGATGATCTCGTCGGCGCTGCCCTCGCCGTTGGCCATGGCTTCGAAGACCATCTTGGCGATCTTGCCGGAGATGGTGTTGTCCTTGATCCGCAGTAGCATGCCGCCCAGTTGCTCGGCCGATACCGGCGACTCGTCGATTTCCAGCCCCTGCTTGTTCAGCAGGCTGCCCAGTTCGACCATTACCCAGTTGGCCGCCAGTTTGGCATCGCCGCCGATGCCGACGACTTTCTCAAAGTAATCGGCCTGTTCGCGGCTGGTGGCCAGGACGTTGGCGTCATAGCTCGACAGCCCGAACTGCGCCTGGAAGCGCTCGCGTTTCTGCGGCGGCAGTTCCGGCAGGGTGGCGCGCACGTCGTCGAGGAACGAGTCTTCGATCACCACCGGCAGCAGGTCCGGGTCGGGGAAGTAACGGTAGTCGTTGGCTTCTTCCTTGCTGCGCATCGGACGGGTTTCGTCCTTGTTCGGGTCGTACAGGCGGGTCTGCTGGATGACCTTGCCGCCATCCTCGATCAGTTCGATCTGGCGCTGGATCTCGCTGTTGATCGCCTTCTCGATGAAGCGGAACGAGTTGACGTTCTTGATTTCGCAACGGGTGCCGAATTCGGCCTGGCCCTTGGGCCGGATCGACACGTTGCAGTCGCAGCGCAGCGAGCCTTCGGCCATGTTGCCATCGCAGATACCCAGGTAGCGCACCAGTGCGTGGATCGCCTTGACGTAGGCCACGGCTTCCTTGGCGCTGCGCATGTCCGGCTCGGAGACGATTTCCAGCAACGGCGTGCCGGCACGGTTCAGGTCGATGCCGGTGGCGCCGTTGAACTCTTCGTGCAGGCTCTTGCCGGCGTCCTCTTCCAGGTGTGCGCGGGTGATGCCGACACGCTTGACCGTGCCGTCTTCCAGGGCGATGTCCAGGTGGCCCTTGCCGACAATCGGCAGTTCCATCTGGCTGATCTGGTAGCCCTTGGGCAGGTCCGGGTAGAAGTAGTTCTTGCGGGCGAACACGTTGTGCTGGCCGATCTCGGCGTCAATCGCCAGGCCGAACATCACCGCCATGCGCACCGCTTCGGCGTTGAGCACCGGCAGTACGCCGGGCATGCCCAGGTCGACCAGGCTGGCCTGGGTGTTGGGCTCGGAGCCGAACGTGGTGGAACTGCCGGAAAAGATTTTCGACCGGGTGGTGAGCTGGGTGTGAATCTCCAGCCCGATCACGACTTCCCATTGCATGTGTTTCTCCTCAGAAGCCGGTTGGGGTGCGGGTGTGCCAGTCAGTGTTCAACTGATACTGGTGAGCCACATTGAGCAGGCGGCCTTCCTGGAAATACGGTGCGAGCAACTGCACGCCCACCGGCAGGCCGTCGACGAAACCGGCCGGCATGGACAGGCCCGGCAAACCGGCGAGGTTGGCGGTGATGGTGTAGACGTCTTCCAGGTAGGCAGCGACCGGGTCGCTGTTCTTGGCGCCGAGTTTCCAGGCCGGGTTCGGCGTGGTCGGGCCGAGGATGATGTCGACCTCGTTGAAGGCGGCCATGAAGTCGTTCTTCACCAGGCGACGGATTTTCTGCGCCTTGAGGTAGTAGGCGTCGTAGTAGCCCGCGGAGAGCGCATAGGTACCGACCATGATCCGCCGCTGCACTTCGGCACCGAAGCCTTCGCCACGGGAGCGCTTGTACAGGTCGATCAGGTTTTCCGGGTTTTCGCAGCGATAGCCGAAGCGCACGCCGTCGAAACGCGACAGGTTCGAGGAGGCTTCCGCCGGGGCGATCACGTAATAGGCTGGAATCGCGTGCTGCATGTTCGGCAGGCTGATTTCCTTGACCACGGCGCCGAGCTTTTCCAGTTCCTTGACGCTGTTGTGGATCAGGTCGGCAATGCGTGGGTCGAGGCCGGCACCGAAGTACTCCTTCGGTACGCCAATGCGCAGGCCTTGCAGCGAGCCGCTGAGGCCGGCGCTGTAGTCCGGCACCGGTTCGTCGATGCTGGTGGAGTCGTTCGGGTCGAAGCCGGCCATGCCTTGCAGCAGGATCGCGCAGTCTTCGGCGGTGCGGGCCAGCGGGCCGCCCTGGTCGAGACTGGAGGCGTAGGCGATCATGCCCCAGCGCGACACGCGGCCGTAGGTGGGCTTGAGGCCGGTGAGGTTGGTGAACGCCGCGGGCTGGCGGATCGAGCCGCCGGTGTCGGTGGCGGTCGCGGCCGGCAACAGGCGCGCGGCCACGGCGGCGGCGGAACCTCCGGACGAACCGCCCGGTACGTGTTCCAGGTTCCAGGGGTTCTTCACCGCGCCGTAGTGGCTCGACTCGTTGGCCGAACCCATGGCGAATTCGTCCATGTTGGTCTTGCCCAGGGTCACGGCGCCGGCGGCGGCCAGCTTGGCGACCACGGTGGCGTCGTACGGGGCCGTGAAGTTGTCGAGCATCTTCGAGCCGCAGCTGGTGCGCACGCCCTGGGTGCAGAACAGGTCCTTGTGGGCGATCGGCGCGCCCAGCAGGGCGCCGCTTTCACCGTTGGCACGGCGGGCGTCGGCCGCCCTGGCCTGGCTCAGGGCCAGCTCTTCGGTAACGCTGATGAAACTGTTGAGCTGCGGGTCGAGCTGGGCGATGCGCGCCAGCAGGGCCTTGGTCAGCTCTTCGGAGGAAAATTTTTTATCGGCGAGTCCGCGGGCGACCTCGGCCAGTGTCATGTGATGCATGAGAGGCTCTTTCCCTTTAGTCGATGACTTTCGGAACCAGGTACAGGCCGTTTTCGACCGCTGGAGCGATGGCCTGGTAGGCCTCGCGGTTGTCGGGTTCGGTCACGACGTCGGCGCGCAGGCGCTGGCTGGCTTCCAGTGGGTGGGCCAGCGGTTCGATACCGTCGGTATTGACCGCCTGCATCTCGTCGACCAGCCCCAGAATGCTGTTCAGGGCGGAAGTGATATGTGGAAGATCGGCTTCATTGAGGCCCAGGCAGGCCAGATGAGCGATTTTTTCCACGTCGGAGCGTTCAAGCGCCATGGGATTCTCCAGTGGAAAACAGAACGGACGCAGTCTGTCCGTGTGTTAGATTGTCGGAACACTACCGCATTTCTACGGCCCAGTGCCCTGTTTCACAAATACTGTTCCTTTTTTGACGGCGTCTATTGTCGTCATGCTGCGTTGCCGCTTCTCGCCATAGCGGGCTATGACTCGTCGCGGCGCCTTGCCTGACGACAATAGCCGCTCGTCAAAAAAGGAACGTATCTGCGAAACAGGGCATTGGCCGCGATTGTAGGGGTTGGTGCACAGAAAAGCGGCCAATTTAACATATTGGCGCCTTGCCCAAAATCCCTGTCGTTGTTAGAGTTTGCCGCACTTTTTTACCCACGCGTTGCCTAGGGTCCCTTTCCCATGTTCAAGAAACTGCGTGGCATGTTTTCCAGCGATCTTTCCATTGACCTGGGCACTGCCAACACCCTTATTTACGTGCGCGAGCGCGGTATCGTCCTGAATGAACCCTCGGTCGTGGCCATCCGCACCCACGGTAACCAGAAAAGTGTCGTGGCTGTTGGTACCGAAGCCAAGCGCATGCTGGGCCGTACACCGGGCAACATCGCAGCCATTCGTCCGATGAAGGACGGCGTGATCGCCGACTTCAGCGTCTGCGAGAAGATGCTGCAGTACTTCATCAACAAGGTTCACGAAAACAGTTTCCTGCAGCCCAGCCCTCGTGTGCTGATCTGTGTTCCATGCAAGTCCACCCAGGTGGAGCGTCGTGCCATCCGTGAATCGGCCCTTGGCGCCGGTGCCCGCGAGGTGTTCCTGATCGAAGAGCCGATGGCCGCTGCCATCGGTGCCGGCCTGCCGGTGGAAGAAGCCCGCGGTTCGATGGTGGTCGACATCGGTGGTGGCACCACCGAGATCGCGCTGATCTCCCTCAACGGTGTGGTCTATGCCGAATCCGTGCGTGTGGGCGGCGACCGCTTCGACGAAGCGATCATCACCTACGTGCGTCGCAACTACGGCAGCCTGATCGGCGAATCCACCGCCGAGCGCATCAAGCAGGAAATCGGCACGGCCTACCCGGGCGGTGAAGTCCGTGAAGTCGACGTTCGTGGCCGTAACCTGGCCGAAGGCGTTCCTCGCGCGTTCACCCTGAACTCCAACGAAGTCCTGGAGGCTCTGCAGGAGTCCCTGGCGACCATCGTCCAGGCGGTGAAGAGCGCCCTGGAGCAGTCGCCGCCGGAACTGGCATCGGACATCGCCGAGCGCGGCCTGGTGCTGACCGGTGGTGGCGCATTGCTGCGTGACCTCGACAAGTTGCTGGCCCAGGAAACCGGTCTGCCGGTGATCGTTGCCGAAGATCCGCTGACCTGCGTTGCCCGCGGCGGTGGTCGTGCCCTGGAAATGATGGACAAGCACACCATGGACCTGCTCTCCAGCGAATAAGTCTCGCCGGATCCATGTTGTTCGCCTACGGGCAGCACTTTGCAGTGCTGCCCGTAGGCGTTTATCTTCTGTCATTCGTATCCAGGCCGGTTTGATGCCGTATGAATAAAGAGAACATTTGCCTGGGAGGAGCGGCTTATTAAACCGCTTTTTGCCAAGGGTCCCTCGTTGGGTGTGCGCTTGCTGGTGCTGGCCGCGCTATCGGTTGCGCTGATGGTGGTCGATGCCCGCTTCACACTGCTCAAGCCAGTGCGCAGCCAGATGTCGCTGGTCCTGATGGAATCCTATTGGATCACCGACCTGCCGCAACGGTTGTGGCAAGGTGTGGCCAGCCAGTTCGGCAGCCGGACCGAACTGGTCGCCGAAAATGAAAAACTCAAGACCGAGAACCTGCTGTTGCAGGGACGCCTGCAGAAGCTGGCGGCCCTCACCGAGCAGAATGTGCGGCTGCGCGAGTTGCTCAACTCTTCCGCACTGGTCAACGAAAAGGTCGAAGTGGCCGAGTTGATCGGCATGGACCCCAACCCGTTTACCCACCGGATCGTCATCAACAAGGGTGAGCGCGACGGCGTGGTCCTCGGCCAGCCGGTGCTCGACGCCCGCGGCCTGATGGGCCAGGTGGTGGAGTTGATGCCCTACACGTCTCGCGTGCTGTTGTTGACCGATACCACCCATAGCATCCCCGTGCAGGTCAACCGCAACGGTCTGCGGGCGATTGCCAGCGGCACCGGCAATCCGGAACGCCTGGAGCTGCGGCATGTGGCCGACACCGCCGATATCAAGGAAGGCGACCTGCTGGTCAGCTCCGGGCTCGGCCAGCGCTTCCCGGCAGGCTATCCGGTGGCGACCGTCAAGGAAGTGATCCATGACTCCGGCCAGCCATTCGCCATTGTCCGCGCGGTACCGACCGCCGCGTTGAACCGCAGCCGTTACCTGCTGCTGGTGTTCAGCGACAACCGCACGCCGGAAGAGCGCGCCAACGACGCTGCCGCGGCCCAGGAAGCCCAGGACCGGCAGGGCGGCGAAGCGGCTGCCCCCGGCGCTGGCGCACCCGTGCCGGCCGCAACGCCGAATCCGCCCGCGTCCACACCGGCTATGCCAGCAACCACGCCGGCTGCTGCACCCGCTACCACGCCTGCCAGGTCGGCGACGCCCGCCGCGACACCGGCCAAGCCTGCAACCCATGCGCCGGCCACTCATGCACCAGACGCCCAACCGGCACGCCCGGCTGCCAGAGCGCCGGCCGCGCCCGCCACCAGGGGAGCACGAGAAGAATGAGCAGTACCCACTCCGGTAACGGCTGGATGGTCTGGTTGACCTTCGCCCTGGGCCTGTTGCTCAGCGTTTCGCCGCTGCCGCAATTCATGGAGATCCTGCGCCCGTTGTGGCTGGCCTTGCTGCTGGCCTTCTGGGCGCTGGCGCTGCCGCACAAGGTCGGCATGGTCACCGCCTGGTGCCTGGGGCTGGCCGAAGACGTGCTCTATGGGACGTTGCTGGGGCAGAACGCGCTGATCCTGACCTTGATTACCTTCCTGGTGCTGTCGCTACAGCAGCGCCTGCGGATGTTCCCGATGTGGCAACAGTGCCTGGTGATCCTGGTGATCTTCGGCCTGGCGCAATTGGTACAGCTATGGCTCAGCGCGCTGACCGGCAATCGCCAGCCAACCCTGGCACTGGTGCTGCCAGCCCTGGTCAGTGCCTTGCTCTGGCCCTGGGTCAGCTTCGGTTTGCGTGGCCTGCGCCTGCGTTTCAAGATCAACTGATTGGCTGGGGCTGACCGTACCCCTGTGGCGAGGGAGCTTGCTCCCGCTCGACTGCGCAGCAGCCGCAGGATTCAGGGCCACTTCGTGCCCCGGCGGGAGCAAGCGCCCTCGCCACAAAAGCTCCCTGATCACGGTTGTCTTGCCTGCGCTTTAAAAGAGGGAAATGTTGATGAAACCGCTTTACCTCGCCTCAGGCTCGCCGCGTCGGCGTGAATTGCTCACGCAGATCGGTGTGTCCTTTACCGCCATCAGCGCGGACATCGACGAAACTCCCCTGGACCCTGAAACCCCATCCGCCTATGTCGAGCGCCTGGCGCGCGGCAAGGCCGAGGCCGGACGGCGGACCCTGCCGATCGATGTCGATGGCTGCGTATTGGGTGCCGACACGGCGGTAGTGCTCGATGGGCGGATTCTCGGCAAGCCTCTGGACCAGGACGATGCGCGCTCGATGCTGCTGGGCCTGGCGGGTCGCGACCATGAGGTGTTGACCGCTATCGCCTTGCTGGACGGTCAGCGCTGCGAATCCCGGGTGGTCAGCAGCCGGGTGCGTTTTCGCCCCATCAGCGAAGCGGAAGCGGCGGCCTATTGGGCCAGCGGCGAACCCCGGGACAAGGCCGGTGGCTACGGCATCCAGGGGCTGGGGGCGGTATTCGTCGCCGGGCTGGAGGGCAGCTATTCTGCGGTGGTTGGCTTGCCGCTGTGCGAAACCGCGCAACTGCTGGAGCATTTCGGCATACCCTGTTGGCAAACCTTGAACGTGCGTTGAACGCCGTCTGACCAGATGCAGCCATTATCGTGAAAATGCCTGAACGAGACCCTGCCATGAGTGAAGAGATCCTGATCAACATCACGCCGATGGAATCGCGCGTGGCGGTGGTTGAAAACGGTGTGCTGCAAGAGGTTCATGTCGAGCGCACGCAAAAGCGCGGCATTGTCGGCAACATCTACAAAGGCAAGGTGGTGCGGGTGTTGCCGGGCATGCAGGCGGCGTTCGTCGATATCGGCCTGGACCGTGCGGCGTTCATCCATGCCTCGGAGATTTCCATGCGCGAAGGGCCTGCCGTGGAGAGCATCGGCGCACTCGTCCATGAAGGCCAGAGCCTGGTGGTGCAGGTCACCAAGGACCCTATCGGTTCCAAAGGCGCGCGCCTGACCACGCAACTGTCCATTCCGTCGCGATACCTGGTGTACATGCCACGCACCGCCCATGTCGGCATTTCCCTGAAGATCGAGGACGAAGCCGAGCGCGAGCGCCTCAAGCAGGTGGTCAGCGATTGCGTGGAGAAAGAAGGGATCAAGGAGGCTGGCGGCTTCATCCTGCGCACCGCGGCCGAAGGTGCCGGGGCCGATGAGATTCTCATGGACATCCGTTACCTGCGCAGGCTCTGGGACCAGATCGCCGCGCAGATCAAGACCATTGCCACGCCCAGCGTGATCTATGAAGACCTGGGCCTGGCGCTGCGCACGCTGCGGGACCTGGTCAGCCCCAAGATCGAGAAAATCCGCATCGACTCCCGGGAAACCTTCCAGAAGACCACCCAGTTCGTGGCCGAGTTGATGCCGGAAATTGCCGACCGCCTCGAGCATTATCCCGGCGAGCGGCCGATTTTCGACCTGTACGGCGTCGAGGACGAAATCCAGAAGGCCCTGGAGCGCAAGGTGCCGCTCAAGTCCGGCGGCTACCTGGTGGTCGATCCGGCCGAGGCCATGAGCACCATCGACGTCAACACCGGGGCGTTCGTCGGCCATCGCAACCTCGAAGAAACCATCTTCAAGACCAACCTGGAAGCCGCCACGGCCATCGCTCGGCAACTGCGCCTGCGCAACCTGGGCGGGATCATCATCATCGACTTCATCGACATGGAGGACGAAGAGCATCAGCGCCAGGTGCTGCGAACCCTGGAGAAGCAGCTCGAGCGCGACCACGCCAAGACCAACATCATCGGCATCACCGAGTTGGGCCTGGTGCAGATGACCCGCAAACGCACCCGCGAAAGCCTTGAGCAGGTGCTGTGCGAGCCGTGCAGCGCCTGCCAGGGTCGGGGCAAGCTGAAGACCCCGGAAACCGTGTGTTACGAAATCTTCAGGGAAATTCTCCGGGAGGCGCGCGCCTACCAGGCCACTGGCTATAGAGTGTTGGCAAACCAGAAAGTGGTGGACCGCCTGCTCGATGAGGAGTCGGGCAATGTCGCGGAACTGGAGGCCTTTATCGGGCGCACGATTCGCTTCCAGGTAGAAACCATGTACTCCCAGGAACAATACGACGTTGTGCTGCTCTGAAGTGGCTCCTGACGCGGTGGTCCCGCCGATTTGAATACCTTTGCCTGGGGAGTCCACTGACATGGAGCGTTTGACCCGCATTCTGGCCGCGCTGACCCGCTGGGGCTTGGGTCTGTGCGCGCTGCTGCTGGTGCTGCTGGCGTTGTATGTCAGCCTGGGGCGGGAACTGGCGCCGCTGGTGGCCGAATACCGTACCGAGATCGAGCACCGGACCACCGAAACGCTGGGCATGCCGTTGCAGGTTGGCAGCCTTGAGGGCAAGTGGAGTGGCCTGGCGCCGATTCTGCTGGCTCGCGACGTGATGATCGGCGATGGTGCCAATGCCATGCATCTGGATGAGGTGCGTGCCGTGCCCGACCTGTGGGCCAGCCTGCTGGCCCGCCAGGTACGCATCGCCCACCTGGAGCTCGGTGGTCTGAAGATCAGCCTCAAGGAAGGCGCCGACGGCAAGTGGGCCCTGGAAGGCCTGCCGGTCAAGGACGATCAACCGTTCGATCCGCAGCGATTGTTTGATCGCATGCAGATGGTCTCGAAGCTTTCGATCCTGGACAGCCAGGTGACCTTGCAGCCGCTGGATCAAGCACCACTGACCCTGACCTATGTGGGCCTGAGTCTCAGAACCGGCGTCAGCCGCCAGCGCCTGGATGCGCGCCTGACCCTGCCCGACGGGCAACCGCTGGCAATCAACCTGCGTACCCGGATCCGCGCCGCCGATTGGAAGAACGGCCAGGCCGATGCCTACCTGAGCCTGCCACAGAGCGACTGGTCGAAATGGTTGCCGAAGCGCTTGACCCGCGAATGGCATTTCTCCCAGGCCAAGGCCGGCGGCGAGTTCTGGCTGAGTTGGGGGAGTGGCATGTTGCAAAGTGCCGCCGTGCGCCTGAATGCACCGGACATCAGCGGCGCCTACGCCGAGCGCAAGCCGGTACAGATCCGAAACCTGGCACTCAACGGCTATTTCCAGCGCGGCAGCGACGGGTTCACCGCGACGTTCGATTCCCTGGCGATGAGCCTGGGGGAAACCCGCTGGGAATCGCGCTTGCAACTGCAGCAGAGTGCGGCCACCGAGAAAGCTGAAGAACTCTGGCATCTACAGGCCGATCGTCTCGACCTGACTCCGATTACGCCGCTGCTCAATGCCTTGGCGCCTTTGCCCGAGGGCGTCGCGACGGCCATCGACCGTCTCAGGTTCACTGGCGCGCTGCGCAACGTGTGGGTGGACTACCGGCCGCAGAATGCCGGTGCTCGCAAGGTCAGCTTTGCCACCAACCTGGACACGGTGGGCTTCGATGCCTATCACGGCGCGCCGGCGGCGCGTAACGTTTCGGGCAGTCTCAGCGGCGACCTCGGTGGCGGCGAGCTGCGCATGGACAGCAAGGATTTTTCCCTGCACCTGGACCCGATCTTCGCCAAGCCCTGGCAATACCTGCAGGCCAATGCGCGGCTGACCTGGAAGCTCGACCAGCAAGGTTTCACCCTGATCGCGCCCTACCTGAAGGTGCTGGGGGAGGAGGGCCGGATTGCCGGCGATTTCCTGATCCGCCTGCATTTCGATCACAGCCAGGAAGACTACATGGACCTCCGGGTCGGTTTGGTGGACGGCGACGGGCGCTACACCGGCAAGTACCTGCCGGCGGTGCTGAGCCCGGCCCTGGATGAGTGGCTGCGCACGGCCATCGTCAAGGGTGCCGTGGATGAAGGGTTTTTCCAGTACCAGGGCTCGCTGAACCACGGCGCCGAGGACGCGGCCCGCAGCATCAGCCTGTTCTTCAAGGTGCATGACGCCGAACTGGCCTTCCAGCCCGGTTGGCCTTCGGTGAGCAAGGTCAGTGGCGATGTCTTCGTCGAAGACAGCGGTGTGCGTATCTTCGCCAGCCAGGGACAATTGCTGGACACCCAGGTCAAGGACGTGGCGGTGAACATTCCCCATGTCCCGAATGGACAGCATTCCCATCTGCTGCTGGAGGGCGGGTTCGCCGGGGGCCTGGGGGACGGGCTGAAAATCCTGCAGACGGCGCCCATCGGCACGGCCGAGACGTTCGCCGGCTGGGAGGGCGAAGGCGGCCTGCAAGGCAATGTGAAGCTTGATATTCCCTTGGCCAAGGGGGATCAACCGAAGATCCTGGTGGACTTCAGCACCGACAACGCCCGGCTCAAGCTCAGCGATCCGGTGCTGGAGCTGACCCAGCTCAAGGGCGATTTCCGCTTCGACAGCAGCAAGGGGCTGAGCGGCAAGAACATCGCCGCCCGGGCGTTCGACCGACCTTTGACCGCGCAGATCTTCGCCGATGGCCGTGCCGGTGCGCTCAATACCCGGGTGGTTGCGTCCGGCCGGCTGGAGGTCAAGAAGCTCACCGACTGGCTGAACGTCACACAGCCGCTGCCGGTATCCGGAGTCGTTCCTTACCAATTGCAGGTAATACTCGACGGCGCCGACAGCCAGTTGTCGGTCAGTTCCAACCTCAAGGGCGTAGCGGTGGACCTGCCGGCCCCCTTCGGCATGACGGCCGATACCGGGCGCGACACGGTGTTCCGCATGACGCTGCAGGGGCCGGAGCGGCGTTACTGGGTCAATTATGGCGACCTCGCCAGCTTCACTTACGCAGCGCCGGGCGGGAAGCCGGCCGATGGTCGCGGCGAGCTGTTGCTCGGGGACGGCGACGCTGTTTTGCCTGGCGCAAAAGGGGTGCGGCTGCGTGGGACGCTGTCGGAACTGGATGTCGGGCCGTGGCAGGACCTGCTGAACAAATACGCCGGACAGGACCCGGGCGGCAGCGCCAGGCAATTGCTCAGCGGCGTCGACCTGAAGGTGGGCAAGCTCACGACCATGGGAACGACTCTGGACCAGGCAGCGGTGCAGCTCGACCGTAAGCCGGATGCCTGGGCCCTGGGCCTCGACAGCCAGCAGGCCAAGGGCAGCGCCAGCTTCCCGGATGCGAAAAGCGCTCCGATCGGGATCAAGCTCGATTACGTTCGCCTGCCGGCCGCGGACCCGACGGTGCAAGCCGATGAAAACGCGCCGGACCCGCTGGCATCGGTAGACCCGACCCGGATCCCGGCCATGGATATCGCGATTGACCAACTGTTCCAGGGACCGGATCTGATCGGCGCCTGGTCGTTGAAGGTGCGTCCGACCGCCAAGGGTATCGCGCTGAACAATCTGGACATGGGTCTCAAGGGCATGGCGTTGCAGGGCAGTGGCGGCTGGGAAGGCGTGCCCGGTTCCACCCGCAGTTGGTACAAGGGGCGTATCAGCGGCAAGAACCTGGCGGATGTGCTCAAGGGCTGGGGATTCGCCCCCAGCGTGACCAGCCAGGACTTCCATCTGGACGTCGATGGCAACTGGCCCGGCTCACCGGCCTGGGTCGCGACCAAGCGCTTTTCCGGCAGCCTCGATGCGTCGTTGAGCAAGGGCCAGTTCGTCGAGGTCGAGGGCAGCGCCCAGGCGTTGCGGGTGTTCGGCCTGTTGAACTTCAACTCCATCGGCCGGCGGCTGCGCCTGGACTTCTCCGACCTGTTCGGCAAAGGCCTGAGCTACGACCGGGTCAAAGGGCTGCTGGTGGCGAGCAATGGTGTCTACGTGACCCGTGAACCCATTACCCTGACGGGGCCTTCGAGCAACCTGGAACTCAACGGGACCTTGGACATGGTGGCCGACCGGGTCGATGCCAAGTTGCAGGTGACATTGCCGGTGACGAACAACCTGCCGATTGCCGCACTGATTGTCGGCGCACCGGCGGTGGGTGGCGCGCTGTTTTTGATCGACAAGCTGATCGGCGACCGCGTGGCGCGTTTTGCCAGCGTAAGATACGACGTCAAGGGCCCGTGGAAAGAGCCGAAGATCACTTTCGACAAGCCGTTCTGATGGACAACGCCAATCCCCCTGTGGGAGCGAGCCTGTGGGAGCAAAGCTTGCTCGCGATGAACGATGACGCGGGTTTACGGTTGGACCGAGTCGTTCGTATCGCGAGCAAGCTTTGCTCCCACAACCCTCGTGGCGAGGATAAGGACAGGAGGAAAACACCATGCCAGTCGCAGTGATTCAAATGGTCAGCCAGAGCGATGTGCTCGCCAACCTGGCGCGGGCCCGTGTATTGCTGGAACAGGCCGCCGCCGGCGGTGCGCGGCTGGCGGTGTTGCCGGAAAACTTCGCGGCGATGGGGCGGCGGGACGTGGCCGACCTCGGGCGTGCCGAAGCCATCGGTCAGGGACCGATCCTGCCCTGGTTGAAACAGGTCGCCCGTGACCTCAGGTTATGGATTGTGGCCGGTACATTGCCTTTGCCGCCGGTGGACCGGCCCGAGGCCAAGGCCCATGCCTGCTCGCTGCTGGTGGACGATCAGGGCCAGATCGTGGCGCGGTACGACAAGCTGCACCTGTTCGACGTGGATGTGGCCGACAATCGTGGGCGCTACCGTGAGTCTGATGACTATGCTTATGGCGGTAACGTGGTAGTTGCCGATACGCCGGTGGGCAGGGTCGGCCTGACGGTCTGCTATGACTTGCGTTTTCCGGAACTGTACAGCGAGCTGCGGGCTGCCGGTGCCGAGTTGATCACGGCGCCCTCGGCGTTCACCGCCGTCACCGGTGCGGCTCATTGGGAGGTGCTGATTCGCGCCCGGGCCATCGAAACCCAGTGCTATGTGCTGGCGGCCGCCCAAGGAGGCGTGCATCCGGGGCCTCGGGAGACCTTCGGCCATGCGGCCATTGTCGACCCCTGGGGGCGTGTGCTGGCGCAACAGGATCAAGGCGAAGCCGTGCTGCTGGCCGAGCGTGACAGCAGCGAACAGGCGTCCATCCGGGCGCGCATGCCGGTGGCCAGCCATCGGCGCTTTTTCTCGCAGGGCGCTCGACAGCGACCTGTCCAAGACGACGAATTCAAGGCGTAAAACATATGAGCGGGTTGTTGTCCTCTGTCAGTGAACACCTTCTAGCCCCCGGCGGCGTGACCCTGGAAAGCCTGCAAGGCGTGCTGGGCGACCTGGCCGGCCCGGGTATCGACGCGGCCGACCTGTATTTCCAGGGCCAGATCTCCGAGTCCTGGTCCCTGGAAGACGGCATCGTCAAGGAAGGCAGTTTCAACCTTGACCAGGGCGTGGGCGTGCGTGCCCAGTCAGGCGAGAAAACCGGCTTTGCCTACAGCAATGCCATTACCCTCGAAGCCCTGGGGGCCGCGGCTCGTGCGGCGCGTTCGATTTCCCGGGCCGGGCAGAGCGGTACGGTCCAGGCCTTCAGCAGCCAGGACGTTGCGCAGTTGTATGCGCCGGATAATCCGCTGGAAGTTATGAGCCGCGCCGAGAAGGTCGAACTGCTCAAGCGCATCGACGTCGCGACCCGTGCCCTCGACCCGCGCATCCAGCAGGTATCCGTGAGCATGGCCGGTGTCTGGGAGCGCATCCTGGTGGCCTCTACCGACGGTGGCCTGGCGGCGGATGTGCGGCCGCTGGTGCGCTTCAATGTCAGTGTGATCGTCGAACAGAACGGTCGCCGCGAGCGCGGTGGTCACGGCGGAGGCGGGCGCACCGACTACCGTTATTTCCTCAGCGAAGACCGCGCCATGGGCTACGCCCGGGAGGCCTTGCGCCAGGCGCTGGTCAACCTGGAAGCCATTCCCGCACCGGCTGGCACATTGCCGGTGGTGCTGGGCTCCGGTTGGTCCGGCGTGCTGCTGCACGAAGCGGTGGGGCATGGCCTGGAGGGCGATTTCAACCGCAAGGGCAGTTCGGCCTACAGCGGGCGCATGGGCGAAATGGTCGCTTCGAAGCTCTGCACCATTGTCGACGACGGCACCCTGGCCGGGCGTCGCGGCTCGCTGAGCGTCGACGACGAGGGCACGCCGACCGAGTGCACCACGCTGATCGAGAACGGCGTCCTCAAGGGCTACATGCAGGACAAGCTCAACGCCCGGTTGATGGGCGTGGCCCGCACCGGCAACGGCCGCCGTGAGTCGTATGCGCACCTGCCGATGCCGCGCATGACCAACACCTACATGCTGGGCGGTCAAAGCGATCCGGCGGAAATCATCGCTTCGGTGAAGAAAGGCATCTACTGCGCCAACCTCGGCGGCGGCCAGGTGGACATCACCAGCGGCAAGTTCGTGTTCTCCACCAGCGAGGCCTACCTGATCGAGGACGGCAAGATCACCGCGCCGGTCAAGGGCGCGACGCTGATCGGTAACGGACCGGAGGCGATGAGCAAGGTGTCGATGGTCGGCAACGACCTGGCGCTGGACAGCGGCGTAGGGACGTGCGGCAAGGACGGGCAGTCGGTGCCCGTGGGTGTTGGTCAGCCGACCCTGAAGATCGATGCGATTACCGTGGGTGGCACGGGCGCATGACAGGAGCAGCGGGTGGAGTACGAGCCTCCACCCGCGGACGTCACTCAGCGCAGGCCGCGTTGAGTCTCGTCCAGCTCACGGATGTACTTGAAGATTTTACGGCTCGAAGCCGGTGGCTTGTTCTGCGCCACTTCGTGCTGGGCCTGACGGATCAGGGAGCGCAACTGCTGGCGATCGGCCTCCGGGTAGTCGACGACGAATTTTTCCAGGGTGCCGTCGTCGCCTGCGATCAAGCGATCGCGCCAGCGTTCCAGGTTATGGAAGCGTTCGTTGTACTGCCGGGTGGAGGCGTCGAGTTGATCGAGCAGGACCAGGATGGCGTCAGTGTCCTGATCACGCATCAGTTTGCCGATGAACTGCAGGTGCCGTTTACGCGCGATATTCGCGGTGTGCTTGGGCGCATCGGCCAGGGCCCGGCGCAAGGCGTCGGTCAGGGGCAGTTTGGCCAGCAAGTCCGGCTTGAGTGTTGTCAGGCGCTCGCCGAGGTCAACCAGAGCATGCAGCTCGCGTTTGACCTGGGATTTGCTTTTTTCACCCTCGTAGAGGGAGTCGTCGTAAGAATCAACCATGGGGGCAGTCCGCAAAGAAACGCCGCCATGATAACCAGTCGGGGGCCGCTTGTCCGGCCCGGTCGCTCGAAGGCCTTACCGAAAGCAGAATTTGAGTGGAGAAAGCCATGAGTGCAGTTCAGAGCGTCGGCCCGCAGGCATTGCCGGCACTGCAGGAGCAGGTCGAGCAGATCCTTGCCGAAGCCAAGCGACAGGGCGCCAGCGCCTGTGAGGTGGCGGTGTCCCTGGAGCAGGGCCTGTCGACGTCGGTACGCCAGCGTGAGGTGGAAACCGTCGAGTTCAATCGCGACCAGGGTTTTGGCATCACCTTGTACGTCGGCCAGCGCAAGGGCTCGGCCAGCACATCGGCCAGCGGCCCGGACGCCATTCGCGAAACCGTCGCCGCGGCACTGGCGATCGCCCAGCACACCTCCGAAGACGAAGCTTCGGGCCTGGCCGATGCCGCCCTGATGTGCAAGGAGGCGCGGGACTTCGATCTGTTCCACGCCTGGGATATCACGCCCGAGCAGGCCATCGAGCAGGCGTTGCGTTGTGAAGCGGCAGCGTTCGATACCGACCCGCGGATCAAGAACGCCGATGGCACGACGCTCAATACCCATCAGGGTTGCCGGGTGTACGGCAACAGCCACGGTTTCATCGGCGGCTATGCGTCGACCCGTCACAGCCTCAGCTGCGTGATGATCGCCGAAGCCAACGGCCAGATGCAGCGCGATTACTGGTACGACGTGAACCGCCAGGGTAATCTGCTGGCGGATCCGCTGGCGATCGGTCAGAAAGCCGCGCAACGGGCAGCCAGTCGCCTGGGCGCGCGACCGGTGCCGACCTGTGAAGTGCCGGTGCTGTTTGCCGCCGAGCTGGCCGGTGGATTGTTCGGCAGCTTCCTGTCGGCGGTGTCCGGCGGCAACCTGTATCGCAAGTCTTCGTTTCTCGAAGGCGCCCTGGGCCAGAAACTGTTCCCGGAATGGATGACCATCGATGAGCGCCCGCACCTGATGCAGGCCATGGGCAGTTCGGCGTTCGACGGCGATGGCCTGGCCACGTATGCCAAGCCGTTCGTGGAGAGGGGGGAACTGGTGTCCTACATCCTCGGCACCTATTCGGGCCGCAAACTCGGTATGCCGAGCACCGCCAATGCCGGTGGCGTGCACAACCTGTTCGTGACCCATGGCGAAGAGGACCAGGCGGCCTTGCTGCGGCGGATGGGAAGAGGGTTGCTGGTGACCGAGCTGATGGGCCATGGCCTGAACATGGTGACCGGCGATTACTCCCGGGGTGCGGCCGGGTTCTGGGTCGAAAATGGCGAGATTCAATTCCCGGTCCAGGAAGTGACCATTGCCGGCAACATGCGCGACATGTTCAAGCAGATCGTGGCGGTGGGCAATGACCTGGAACTGCGCAGCAACATCCGCACCGGTTCGGTGTTGATCGAGCGGATGACCGTGGCGGGTAGCTGAGCTGTAATTGCTATTAAGACGGCGCGTCATCCTAGCGGGTGACGCGCCTTTTTTGTGTCCGCTTGGCCCTGTTTTTGGATTCAGGACATGGACCCTGTGGCGAGGGGATTCATCCCCGCTGGGGTGCGAAGCAGCCCTAAACCTACTCTCGCGGTGTCTCTGGTTGGTTGCATGGACCTTTTTGGGGGGGGCGCTTCGCACCCCAGCGGGGATGAATCCCCCTCGCCACGATGACGCTTTCTTATGCTTGTGTTGAATATAATTATCATTTAATAATAAATCTCATTACCTGCCTGAGCCCCGGTCATGAGTTCTGTCTTGCACGAGCAACCCTACCTTGAAAGTTGGCGCTGGATGAGTCGCCGGATCCGTTGTGCCATGAGCCCGGACGAGCCGCGGCTGATCGAGCAGTACCTGGCCGAAGGGCGTTACCTGGCCCGCTGTACCGCCACTTCGCCGTGGATGATTTGCGAAACGGCCTTTCGCCTATTGCTCGACACTGCTTCGGATGTCGCGTTGCCCTGGCATTGGCGCACGCTCTGCCTCGACCAGGCCTGGCGCCCACTGCGTGACCTCGAACGCCAATCACTCTGCCGCTGCCGCCTCGCCCGCTGGCAGCGTCATGCCTGGGCGCTGGCGACCTGCGTCCTGGAACCCTCGATTTCTCTCAATGAACCGGTACAAGGATTTCCCGATGAATGACACCCGTATCGAACGCGACAGCATGGGCGAGCTTCACGTCCCGGTAGATGCCCTCTACGGCGCCCAGACCCAACGTGCCGTGGATAACTTTCCCGTCAGCGGCCAACGCATGCCGACGCAGTTCATTCGTGCGCTGATCCTGGCCAAGGCGGCGGCCGCCCGGGCCAACGTGGAGCTGGAACAGATCAGCGCGGCCCAGGGCAAAGCCATAGTCGATGCGGCCCAGGGGCTGCTCGAAGGGCAGTTCATGGATCATTTCCCGGTGGATATTTTCCAGACCGGCTCCGGCACCAGTTCCAACATGAACGCCAACGAAGTGATCGCCACCCTCGCCAGTCGCTTGCTGGGGGAGACGGTCAACCCGAACGACCACGTCAACTGTGGCCAGAGCAGCAATGACATCATCCCCACCTGTATTCATGTCAGTGCCGCCCTGGCCCTGCATGAACAACTGCTGCCGGCACTGACGCACCTGGTGCGGGTGATCGAGCGCAAGGCCGTGGAGGTTCATCCGTACATCAAGACCGGTCGTACTCACTTGATGGATGCCATGCCGGTCCGCCTGAGCCAGGTGCTCGAAGGCTGGGCGCAGCAGTTGAAGGCCAACCTCGATCATTTGCAGGGCTTGCTGCCAAGCCTGCAATCCCTGGCCCAGGGTGGTACGGCGGTCGGCACCGGAGTCAACGCGCATCCACGCTTCGCCGAGCTGTTCAGCCAGCAACTGACCCGGCTGACCCAGGTGCAATTCACCCCCGGCAAGAACCTGTTCGCGCTGATCGGTTCCCAGGACACCGCCGTGGCGGTTTCCGGGCAGCTCAAGACCACGGCGGTGTCGTTGATGAAAATCGCCAATGACCTGCGCTGGATGAATTCCGGACCGCTGGCAGGCCTGGGCGAAATCGAGCTCGAGGGCTTGCAGCCAGGCTCCTCGATCATGCCGGGCAAGGTCAACCCGGTGATTCCCGAGGCCACCGCGATGGTCGCGACCCAGGTAATCGGCAATGACACGGTGATCACCGTGGCCGGTCAATCGGGCAATTTCGAATTGAACGTGATGCTGCCGATCATCGCCCAGAACCTGCTGAGCAGCATTGGCTTGATGTCCAGTGTCAGCCGGTTGTTGGCGGACAAGGCCATCGCCACGTTCAAGGTCAATGAGGCCGGGCTCAAGCAGGCGTTGTCACGCAACCCGATCCTGGTCACTGCACTGAACCCGATCATCGGTTACCAGAAAGCCGCTGAAATCGCCAAGAAGGCCTATCAGCAAGGGCGTCCGGTCATCGATGTCGCCTTGGAACACACCGACCTGTCGCGCAGCGAACTTGAGGTCCTGCTGGATCCCGAGAAGCTCACCGCCGGTGGGGTGTGACTCCGACACCTGCGTGGAGGATTCATCATGGAGCACTGGAAACGCACGATCGAACGGGCCAATCGCCACTTCATGCTGGGCGAACTGGTGGACGCCCGTGAGGCATACCTGCAAGCCCTGGCCCTGGCGCAGGTGCTGTTCGAACGCTGGGCTGATGCCGATGAAGCCGTGGCCGCTTGCGTGGTCTCCCATCACAACCTGGCGGATCTGCACCTGCGCCTGAACCAGCCCGAGGAAAGCGCCGAGTACCTGTGCGCTATCCACCAACGGTTGCTGCAGGCCATGCAGGACGAGTGCCTGCCTTCGGCCTTGCGGGCTGCCGCGATGCGCCAGAGCCACAAGACTTATGTCGAACTGCTGGGTTTCATCAGTGAGCATGGCGAGTACCCGCGCACCCAACGGCTGCTCCACAGCAACGACCTGTCATGCCTGCATCGCCATACCCCCCTTCATCATGGAGTTCATTGAAAATGGCTTTTACCCTGCCTGCGCTGCCCTACGCCTACGCTGCCCTGGAACCGCACATCGATGCGCAAACCATGGAAATCCATTACACAAAACACCATCAGGCCTATATCAATAACCTCAACGCGGCCGTGGAGGGAACCGAGTACGCCCAATGGCCCATCGAGAAACTGGTGGCCAGCGTGGCGCAATTGCCCCAGGACCTGCGGGCGGCAGTGATCAACCATGGCGGCGGCCATGCCAATCATTCCTTGTTCTGGGATGTGATGTCCCCTGAGGGAGGTGGCCAGCCTGATGGCGCGCTCGCCGCGGCGATCGAGGCGCAACTGGGCGGCCTGGAGCGGTTCAAGGAGGCGTTCACCAAGGCGGCGCTGAGCCGTTTCGGCAGCGGCTGGGCCTGGTTGAGCGTGACCCCGAAAAAGCGGCTGGTGGTGGAGAGCAGCGCTAACCAGGACAGCCCCTTGATGGCCGGCAATACACCGATCCTCGGCCTGGATGTGTGGGAGCACGCCTATTACCTGCAGTACCAGAACCGCCGGCCGGAATACATCAACGCCTTCTACAACGTGATCAATTGGCCGGCAGTCGCCCGACGCTATCAGGCTGCGCTCGCCTGAGCTGCCCATCGAACCACCCAAGGCTGACTATGGACATTGAAACTCTGGCGCCGAGAAGCGGGCGGATGTTCCGCTACGCCTTGGGCTCGTTATTGCTGTTGGCCGGGATGACATTGCTGGCGGCCGAAGGCCTGGCCTGGCTCGGCCTTGAGCCAAGGCTGCTGCATGCGCTGCATCGGGGCTGGTGGAGCCACTGTTCGCGCTGTTGTGCGCCTGGCTGGTAAGCCTGGCCGGGATGTTGCTGCCGCTGGGGCTGGCACTGGCGGCCGGAGCCATGTTGCTGGTGGTGACCCAGGAGGTCATTCCCGAATCCCGCCGCAACGGTCATGAGAAGCTGGCGAGCCTGGGATTGCTGGTGGGATTTTGTCTGATGATGGTGATGGATACGGCGTTGGCGTGACAGGGGGAATCTGTGAGTCAATCTGTGGCGAGGGGATTTATCCCCGCTGGGCGTGAAGCAGCCCTGATATCTGTCACCGCTGAGCATCAGGTCGACTGAGCTCTTTTTGGGGCTGCTTCGCAGAGGGGGGTTATTCGCCTTCGTCGAAGTAGTTATCGATCAGTTTCACCAGGGCGTCCATCGCTTCCTGCGCTTGTTCACCTTGGGTTTCCAGGTAGATCTTGGTGCCCTTGCCCGCAGCAAGCATCATCATGGCCATGATGCTTTTTCCGTCGATCATGGTTTCAGGCGCAGGCGTCTTGCCGACACGGATGGTCGTTTCCTTGAACTGACCGGCCACGCCGACAAACTTGGCTGAAGCCCGGGCGTGCAAGCCCAGCTTGTTGATGATTTCAATTTCCCGAGCAGGCATCGCGATGTGAATCCTTTAGCTGAGGTCGCGGTGGCGAACCTGGACGTTCTTCAGGGATTGTTGCAGGAGCTGACCCAGGCGCTCGGTCAGGTAGACAGAGCGGTGATGACCACCGGTACAACCGATGGCAATCGTGACATAGGCGCGGTTGCTGGCGGCAAACCGGGGCAGCCATTTGAGCAGGTAACCGGAGATGTCCTGGAACATTTCCTCGACATCCGGTTGGGCAGCCAGGTAGTCGATCACCGGCTGATCGAGCCCGGATTGCTCGCGCAGCTCCGGCTTCCAATAGGGGTTGGGCAGGCAACGGACATCGAACACCAGGTCGGCGTCTACCGGCATGCCACGCTTGAAGCCGAACGATTCCACCAGGAACGCCGTGCCTGGCTCCGGCTGGTTCAGCAGGCGCAACTTGATGGTGTCGCGCAACTGATACAGGTTCAGGTTCGTGGTGTTGACCTTCAGGTCCGCCAGGTCGGCGATCGGCCCGAGCAACTGGCTTTCGTCCTCGATGGCTTCGGCCAGGGAGCGGCTGGCATTGCTCAGCGGGTGGCGCCGCCGGGTCTCGGAGAAACGCTTGAGCAGTGTTTCGTCATCGGCATCCAGGTACAGCACATCGCACTGGATATGCCGGTTGCGCACTTCCTCGAGCAGTTCGGGGAAACGCGACAGGTGGCTCGGCAGGTTGCGTGCGTCGATGGATACCGCCACCAGCGGTTGCGCCAGCTCGGTGTGGATCAGCGCCCGTTCGGCCAACTCAGGCAGCAGGCCGGCCGGCAGGTTGTCGATGCAATAGTAGCCGCTGTCCTCAAGCACATTGAGCGCCGTGCTTTTACCGGAGCCGGAGCGGCCGCTGACGATGATCAGGCGCATGATTAATGACCGTTCTGCTCGTCCAGGACGACCTGATACAAGGCTTGGTTACTCGGCGCGCTGCGCAGTTTTTCACGCACTTCCTTGCGGTCCAGCATGCTGGCGATCTGGCGCAGCAGCTCAAGATGCGCATCGGTCGCCGCCTCCGGAACCAGCAGTACGAACAGCAGGTCGACCGGTGCGCCGTCGATGGCGTCGAAATCTATGGCGGCTTCAAGGTGCAGCAGCGCGCTGATGGGCGTGGTGCATCCCTTGAGGCGACAGTGGGGAATGGCGATGCCGTTGCCAAAACCGGTGGAACCGAGTTTTTCACGAGCAACCAGGGCCTCGAAGACGTCCTGCATTTCCAGATCCGGCACTTCGCGGTGGATCAGGTTGGCGATTTGTTCGAGGGCTTTCTTTTTACTGCCGCCCGGCGCGTTCACCATGGAACGGCCGGGGGTCAGGATGGTTTCTAGTCGGATCATGGATTGGGGGAGTTAACGACCAGTCGCGCCCTGGAGGGCGTCCTGATGCTTTTCCTTATGTTTTTTGAGTTGTTTGTCCAACTTGTCGGCCAGGAGGTCGATGGCTGCATACATATCATCATGTTCAGCGATGGCGACTACGTCTCTACCTGGTACATGCAGGGTGGCTTCGACTTTCTGCTTGAGCTTTTCGACCGTCATGATGACTTGCGCCTTGGTGATCTTGTCGAAATGCCCTTCAAGCCTTCTCAGCTTGGACTCGACATATTCACGCAGAGGGGCGGTCACTTCCAGTTGATGTCCACTGATGGTGAGTTGCATACAGCTTCTCCTTCGTTGCCAGTGCATAAAGCGGCAGGCAGAAATGCCTGCCACTGGAACGCTGTGGCGTGGCCTTGCTACATCAGCCGCTTGCGTTCGCTCGAAGGCGCGATCCCGAGGGATTCACGATACTTGGCGACGGTACGGCGGGCCACCTGAATGCCTTGTGCCTCCAGTAAACCAGCGATCTTGCTGTCACTCAACGGCTTTTTCTGATTTTCCGCGGCCACCAGTTTCTTGATGATCGCGCGGATGGCCGTGGAAGAGCATTCGCCGCCTTCGGAGGTGCTCACGTGGCTGGAGAAAAAATATTTCAACTCGTAGATACCCCGCGGGGTATGCATGAATTTCTGCGTGGTCACCCGGGAGATTGTCGATTCGTGCATGCCCACGGCCTCGGCAATGTCATGCAGGACCAACGGTTTCATCGCTTCGTCGCCATAATCCAGGAAGCCCCGTTGATGTTCGACGATCTGGGTGGCGACCTTCATCAGGGTTTCGTTGCGACTCTGCAGGCTCTTGATGAACCAGCGCGCTTCCTGCAACTGGTTGCGCATGAAGGTGTTGTCGGCGCTGGTGTCGGCGCGTCTTACAAAACCCGCGTATTGGGCGTTGACCCGGAGCTTGGGTACCGATTCCTGGTTCAGTTCCACCAACCAGCGATCGTTGTGCTTGCGCACGATCACGTCTGGAACCACATACTCGGGTTCGGTGGCCTCGATCTGTGAGCCCGGGCGTGGGTTGAGGCTCTGGACCAGTTCGATCACCTGGCGCAGCTCATCTTCCTTGAGCTTCATGCGGCGCATCAGCTGGCTGTAGTCGCGGCCGCCCAGCAGATCGATATAGTCGGTGACCAGTCGCTTGGCTTCGGCCAGCCACGGCGTCTTGGCTGGCAGCTGGCGCAGTTGCAGCAGCAGGCACTCACCCAGGTTGCGGGCGCCGATGCCGGCCGGCTCGAACTGTTGGATACGGTGCAGGACGGCTTCGATCTCGTCCAGCTCGATGTCCAGCTCCGGATCGAAGGCTTCGAGGATTTCTTCGAGGGTTTCGTCCAGGTAGCCCTGGTTGTTGATGCAGTCGATGAGGGTCACGGCGATCAGGCGATCGGTGTCGGACATCGGTGCCAGGTTCAGTTGCCACAGGAGGTGGCTTTGCAGGCTTTCACCGGCGGAGGTGCGGGTGGTGAAGTCCCACTCGTCATCGTCGCTGCTCGGCAGGCTGCTGGCACTGGTCTGGTAGACGTCTTCCCAGGCCGTGTCCACGGGCAGGTCGTTGGGGATCCGTTCGTTCCATTCGCCTTCCTCGAGGTTATCCACCGTCGGGGCGGCTTCTTCCTGGTAGGAGGTTTCCTGGATCTCGGTATTGGGTTTCTGCTCGACGTTGTCGGCCAGCGGATCGGTGTTGTCGAAGTCGTCGCCTTCTTCCTGGCGTTCGAGCATCGGATTGGATTCCAGGGCCTCCTGGATTTCCTGTTGCAGGTCCAGGGTCGACAATTGGAGCAGGCGGATGGCCTGTTGCAGCTGCGGTGTCATCGTCAGCTGCTGGCCCATTCTCAAGACTAGCGATGGTTTCATGGCAGGGGCTTAACACCTTATTCGCCGGCGCACATGCGCCATCCACTACAAGGGCGCCGAAGCGCCAAACCTTAAGCAAATTATATGCCTGAAACCGAGGTGTTTGCCTAGGGGTAGCTCTCAATTAGTTTCCCGATGATAGGGGATTCACTGAGGGCGTCCCGAGGCACTGCCGGGGTAAACCGACGGCGCCAGGACAACTTGCCAGGCACTTCGTGCTTACAGGCGGAACTCATGGCCCAGATACACTTCCTTGACCAGTTCGTTGGCCAGGATGGTGGCGGAGTCACCTTCGGCGATCAATTGACCGTCATTGACGATATAAGCGGTTTCGCAGATGTCCAGCGTCTCGCGTACGTTGTGGTCGGTGATCAGCACGCCGATCCCCTTGGCCTTGAGGTGGTGGATGATCTGTTTGATGTCGCCCACCGAAATCGGGTCTACGCCGGCGAATGGCTCGTCGAGCAGAATGAATTTCGGCGCAGTGGCCAGGGCGCGGGCAATTTCCACCCGGCGCCGTTCGCCACCGGACAGGCTCATGCCCAGGTTGTCGCGGATGTGGCTGATGTGGAATTCCTGCAACAGGCTTTCCAGTTCCTGGCGACGACTGGCCTTGTCGAGTTCCTTGCGGGTTTCGAGGATCGCCATGATGTTGTCGGCGACCGACAGTTTGCGGAAGATCGACGCTTCTTGCGGAAGATAGCCGATGCCGGCCTTTGCCCGGCCATGCATCGGCTGGTGGCTGACGTCCAGGTCATCGATCAGGACGCGGCCCTGATCGGCCTGGACCAGGCCGACGATCATGTAGAAACAGGTGGTCTTGCCCGCGCCGTTGGGGCCGAGCAGGCCGACGATCTGTCCGCTTTCGATGGACAGGCTGACATCGCGCACGACCTGACGGCCCTTGTAGCTCTTGGCCAGGTGCTGAGCTTTCAGAGTTGCCATTACTGGGGCCTTTGCTCGGTTTTCTTTTTCGGCTGGATGACCATGTCGACCCGTGGACGCTGCTCGGTCACCTTGTTGCCGGTGGCGCGACCGGCGCTGGCGAGCTTCTTGTTGGTGTCGTAGACGATTTTCTCGCCCTGGGTGACGTTGTTGTCCTTGTCGATGACCTTGGCGCGATCGATCAGCACGACGCGGTCCTGGGCGGCGTGATACTGGATGGTCACGCCGTAGCCCTGCACGGGCTTGGTGTCGCCGGCCGTTTGCAACTGCTCGAAATAAGCCAGGTTGCCCACCGAGGTCACCACGTCGATATCGCCGGACTGGGTGCGGGTGATGGTCACGGTGTTGCCGGTAACCTTCATCGAGCCCTGGGTGATGATCACGTCGCCCTTGTAGGTGGCGATACCGTTCTTGTCGTCCAATTGGGCGTCGTCGGCCTGGATACGGATAGGCTGGTCGCGGTCGTTGGGAAGAGACCAGGCGCTCGCGCTTCCCAGTGCTGCGCCCAGACTGAGCAAAATAGGGAGGGTTTTAGCGAGCTTCATACTGTCCTCTTACGTTCGATAGCAGGTGTATCCTGCTTTCCTTCAGATACGCTTTCATTCCGGTGCCGGTCGATACACCACCGGCGCCGTCGATTCTAACGGGTTGCTCGGTCTGCGCATATTGTTGTTGCGGGAACACGGTCATGCGAGTGCTGGTGATGATGGTCGTGCGATTCTTCTCGTCGGTTCGCGCGACGCGTACCGAGTCGATCAGTTCCACTTCGGTGCCGCCGGGATTGACTTCGGCGCGCTTGCTCTGCACGTGCCAGGGGAACGCCGTGCCACGGAACATGTTCAGGTCGGGATTGGCGACCAGGGTAATATCGGTGGCCTTGACGTGATCGACCTTGTCGGAGGTCATTTCGTACTGCACCTTGCCATCAGGCAGGTATTGCAGTGTATGCGTGTTGGTCGCATACCAGTCGATATCGTTCGCCTCGACCTGGACGGCGGGGCGGTCGAGAAAGCGTTCGGGGCTGATGTTCCAGTAGCCCACCGCCGCGAAAATCGCCGCGATGCACGCGAATAGCAGGATGGTGCGAATCTTCTTGCTCAGCATAAATGGCTCACAGGTACGCGGCGTTGGCCGCTTCGAGGCGGCCCTGGGCGCGCAGGATCAGTTCGCAGAATTCACGGGCCGCGCCTTCGCCGCCTCGCGCGGCGGTGACGCCATGGGCGTGCTCGCGAACGAAACCGGCCGCATTGGCCACTGCCATGCCCAGGCCTACCCGGCGGATCACCGGCAGGTCTGGCAGGTCGTCACCCAGGTAGGCGACCTGCTCGTAGCTCAGGTTGAGTTGGCCCAGGAGCTCGTCCAGGACCACCAGTTTATCCTCGCGCCCCTGATAAAGGTGGGGAATGCCGAGGTTCTTCGCGCGTCGCTCGACCACCGGGGTCTTGCGGCCGCTGATGATAGCCGTCTGCACACCGGCGGCCATCAGCATCTTGATGCCCTGGCCGTCGAGGGTATTGAAGGTCTTGAACTCGCTGCCGTCCTCGAGGAAATACAGGCGTCCGTCGGTCAGCACCCCGTCCACGTCGAATACGGCCAGCTTGATCTCTTTACCGCGTTGCAGCAGGTCTGTGTTCATTTACATGACTCCCGCACGCAGCAAGTCGTGCATGTTCAGGGCGCCCACCGGGCGGTCTTCGGCGTCGACCACCACCAGGGCGCTGATCTTGTGGTCTTCCATGATTTTCAGGGCTTCGGCGGCGAGCATTTCGGCGCGGGCCGTCTTGCCGTGGGGGGTCATGACCTGGTCGATGGTGGCGCTGTGCACATCGATGGTGCGATCCAGGGTGCGACGCAGGTCGCCGTCGGTGAAGATCCCGGCAAGCTTGCCGTCGGCCTCGAGGATCACCGTCATGCCCAGGCCCTTGCGGGTCATTTCCATGAGCGCGTCCTTGAGCAGCGTGCCGCGTTGCACCCGGGGCAGTTCTTCGCCAGCGTGCATCACGTTTTCGACCTTCAGCAGCAGGCGGCGACCCAGGGCGCCACCGGGGTGGGAGAAGGCGAAATCTTCCGCGGTGAACCCCCTGGCTTCCAGCAGGGCCACGGCCAGTGCATCGCCCATGACCAGAGCCGCGGTGGTGGACGAGGTCGGTGCCAGGTTCAGGGGGCAGGCCTCGTGCTCGACGTGAACGTTGAGGTTCACTTCGGCGGCCTTGGCCAGCGGCGAGTTCGGGTTGCCGGTGAGGCTGATCAGCCGGATGCCCAGGCGCTTGATCAGCGGCAGCAGCGTAATGATTTCATTGGTGGAGCCGGAGTTGGACAGCGCCAGGATGATGTCGTCCCGGGTGATCATGCCCATGTCACCGTGGCTGGCTTCGGCCGGGTGGACGAAGAATGCCGTGGTGCCCGTGCTGGCCAGGGTTGCGGCGATCTTGTTGCCGACGTGCCCGGACTTGCCCATGCCGACCACGACGACGCGGCCTTTGCTGGTCAGAATCATCTCGCAGGCGCGTACGAAATCAGCGTCGATGCGGGGCAGCAAGCCTTGCACGGCTTCGAGCTCGAGGCGGATGGTACGTTGTGCCGATTGAATCAGATCGCTGGATTGGCTCATGTCAGAAATCGTATAGCCCGATGAAAAGGCGGCGATTATAGCGGCAATGAACAATTCCCTCACGCTAGTTCGTCATGCTTCGTGCAAACACCTCGCCGGGTTTGAATAAAATGTACTCATTTACCTTAAGCCAGGCTTAACCGGCCCGGGGTGGCCCTTGGGCGCGTGGCCGTTGCAGTGATATAGTTCGCCGCCGGTCCGGATGCCTGGCGGTAGCGATGTTTATCGGCTAGCCAGGGCATTCGGATGTGAGGCTGCATCGCAAGGAGTTTAGATGAGTGCCGACAACGCCTACGCGGTCGAGCTGAAGGGGCTGTCCTTCAAGCGAGGGACGCGCAGCATTTTCAATGACATCGATATTCGTATACCGCGCGGCAAGGTGACCGGCATCATGGGGCCTTCCGGGTGCGGCAAGACCACGCTGCTGCGCCTGATGGGCGCACAGTTGCGTCCCAATGCCGGTGAAGTCTGGGTCAATGGCCAGAATCTTCCCAAGCTGTCGCGCAGCGACCTGTTCGATGCACGCAAACACATGGGCGTACTGTTCCAGAGTGGCGCGCTGTTCACCGATCTCGACGTGTTCGAAAACGTGGCGTTCCCGCTGCGGGTCCATACCGACCTGCCGGAAGAGATGATCCGCGACATCGTCCTGCTCAAACTGCAGGCGGTCGGGCTGCGTGGCGCCCTCGATCTGATGCCGGACGAGCTGTCCGGCGGCATGAAGCGCCGGGTCGCACTGGCGCGGGCGATTGCCCTCGATCCGAAAATCCTCATGTACGACGAGCCCTTCGTCGGGCAGGATCCGATCGCCATGGGCGTGCTGGTGCGTCTGATCCGCCTGCTCAACGATGCGCTGGGCATCACCAGCATCGTGGTGTCCCACGACCTGGCCGAAACCGCGAGCATCGCGGACTACATCTATGTGGTCGGCGATGGCCAGGTATTGGGGCAGGGTACGCCCCAGGAGTTGAAGGCTTCGGACAACCCGCGCATTCGCCAATTCATGAAGGGCGATCCGGACGGTCCGGTGGCGTTCCATTTTCCGGCCACGGATTACCGTACCGATCTGCTGGGGAAGCGCTGATGCGCAAGAAATCATTGATAGAAAGAATTCGCCTGTTCGGCCGTTCCGGCATCGACGTGCTGGCGGTACTGGGCCGTTCCACATTGTTCCTGGCCCATGCCTTGCTGGGGCGCAACGCCACGGGCGGCGGTTTTGGCCTGCTGGTCAAGCAACTGCATTCGGTGGGGGTGATGTCCCTGGTGATCATCGTCGTGTCCGGTATTTTCATCGGCATGGTGCTGGCGTTGCAGGGTTTCAACATCCTGTCCAGCTACGGTTCGGAGCAGGCGGTCGGGCAGATGGTCTCGCTGACGCTGTTGCGTGAGCTCGGCCCGGTGGTGACGGCATTACTGTTCGCCGGGCGTGCCGGTTCGGCGCTGACGGCCGAAATCGGTAACATGAAGTCCACCGAGCAGCTGTCCAGCCTGGAAATGATCGGCGTAGACCCGCTCAAGTACATTATTGCCCCGCGCCTGTGGGCCGGCTTCATTTCCCTGCCGGTGCTGGCGATCATCTTCAGCGTCGTCGGGATCTGGGGTGGCTCATGGGTGGCCGTCGACTGGTTGGGGGTCTATGAAGGTTCCTACTGGTCCAACATGCAGAACAGTGTCGACTTCCTGGATGACGTGCTCAATGGCGTCATCAAGAGCGCCGTGTTCGCCTTCGTGGTGACCTGGATCGCCGTGTTTCAAGGCTATGACTGCGAGCCCACGTCTGAGGGGATCAGCCGTGCCACAACCAAGACCGTGGTGTACGCCTCGCTGGCGGTGCTGGGCCTTGACTTTATTCTGACCGCCTTGATGTTTGGAGATTTCTGATGCAAAACCGCACCCTGGAAATCGGTGTCGGCCTTTTCCTGTTGGCCGGCATCCTGGCTTTGTTGCTGCTGGCCCTGCGTGTCAGCGGCCTGGCGCCGACCGCGAATACCGATACTTATAAACTTTATGCTTATTTTGACAATATCGCCGGTTTGACGGTCAGAGCCAAGGTGACCATGGCCGGTGTCACCATCGGCAAGGTCACGGCAATCGATCTGGATCGCGACAGTTTCACCGGACGGGTGACGCTGCAGCTGGAAAAGCGCGTGGATAACCTGCCGACTGATTCCACTGCATCTATCCTTACGGCGGGCCTGCTGGGCGAGAAATACATCGGTATCAGCGTGGGCGGGGAAGAAACCCTGCTCAAGGACGGTGGGACCATCCATGACACGCAGTCGTCGCTGGTGCTCGAGGACCTGATCGGGAAATTCCTGCTCAATACCGTTAGCAAAGACGCCAAATGAGGAGCCTTTCGATGATCTCTATCTTGCGACGCAGCCTGTTGGTCCTGCTGGCAGCCCTGCCGCTGATGACCAATGCCCTGGCGGCGCCTTCCGCCCACGACATCATCCAGGACACCACGACCCGGTTGCTGGCGGACCTTGCCGCCAACAAGGAGAAATACAAGCAGGATCCGGGGGCGTTCTATGACGCGCTGAACGGCATCGTCGGTCCGGTGGTGGACGCCGATGGCATCTCCCGCAGCATCATGACAGTCAAGTACTCGCGCAAGGCAACCCCTGCGCAGATGACCCGCTTCCAGGAAAACTTCAAGCGCAGCCTGATGCAGTTCTATGGCAACGCCTTGCTCGAATACAACAACCAGGGCATCACCGTGGGGCCGGCCAAGGACGAAAGTGGTACCCGCACCAGCGTCGACATGCAGGTCAAGGGTAACAACGGCGCGATCTATCCCGTCTCCTACACCCTCGAACAGTTGAACGGCGAGTGGAAGGTGCGCAACGTGATCATCAACGGCATCAACATCGGCAAGTTGTTCCGCGACCAGTTCGCCGATGCGATGCAGCGCAATGGCAATGACCTGGACAAGACCATCGATGGTTGGGCCGGCGAAGTCGCCAAGGCCAAGGAAGTGACCGAGCAAGCCAAGGAGAAGCAGGAGCAATGATCGAGTCGGTGGGTGAGTCGGCCGTTCGTCTGGGCGAAGCCGGTGAGTTGCTGCTCAGTGGCGTGCTGGACTATCGCACCGGCCCGGCCCTGCGCCAGCAAGGGCAGGCGCTGATCAAGTCCGTCAGTGCCGCCGAGCTGGTCATTGATTGCTCGGCGGTGCAGAAATCCAGCAGTGTCGGCTTGTCGCTGCTGCTGTGCTTCATGCGGGACGCCAAGGCGGCCGGCAAAACGTGGAGCATCCGTGGGATGCCCGAAGACATGCGCGAAATAGCCCAGGTCAGCGAACTGACCGAGCTGTTGGCGCACTCCTGACCCACATCGCTGGAAAAGTCCCCCCGTCAGAGTCCTGCTTCGCGGGGTTCGCAGGCGCGGGGCTTTTTTGTATGATGTGCGACCCGCGCGCACAGGGCGCCGATTGAGGTTGAGCATGCAGGCTGTAGAAGTGAAGAGCTTCCTTGAAGGAAAGCTGCCTGGTACGCAGGTGGAAGTTGAAGGCGAAGGCTGCAATTTCCAGCTGAACGTGATCAGCGATGAACTGGCGGCGTTGAGCCCGGTGAAGCGTCAGCAGAGCATCTATGCCCATTTGAACCCATGGATTGCCGATGGCAGCATCCACGCGGTCACGATGAAATTTTTCAGCAGCGCGGCCTGGGCCGAGCGCACCTGAGCCCAAGGGCCTCGAGATTCTTATGGATAAACTGATTATTACCGGCGGCGCTCGTCTTGATGGCGAGATCCGTATTTCCGGGGCGAAGAACTCGGCCTTGCCGATCCTGGCCGCGACCTTGCTGTGCGATGGCCCGGTGACCGTGGCCAACCTGCCGCACCTGCATGACATCACCACGATGATCGAGCTGTTCGGTCGCATGGGCATCGAACCGGTGATCGACGAGAAACTCGCCGTCGAGATCGACCCGCGTACCATCAAGACCCTGGTTGCCCCGTACGAGCTGGTGAAAACCATGCGGGCGTCGATCCTGGTGCTGGGCCCGATGGTTGCCCGTTTCGGTGAAGCCGAAGTCGCGTTGCCTGGCGGTTGCGCCATTGGCTCGCGCCCGGTGGACCTGCACATCCGTGGCCTGGAAGCCATGGGCGCGGTCATCGACGTCGAAGGCGGCTACATCAAGGCCAAGGCGCCTGAAGGCGGACTGCGCGGCGCGCATTTCTTCTTCGACACCGTCAGCGTGACCGGCACCGAGAACATCATGATGGCTGCTGCTCTGGCCAAGGGCCGTAGCGTGCTGCAGAACGCTGCCCGCGAGCCGGAAGTGGTGGACCTGGCGAACTTCCTGATCGCCATGGGCGCCAGGATCAGTGGCGCCGGTACCGACACCATCACCATCGATGGCGTCGAGCGCCTGCACTCGGCCACGTACAAAGTGATGCCGGACCGGATCGAAACCGGTACCTACCTGGTCGCTGCCGCCGTCACCGGCGGTCGCGTCAAGGTCAAGGACACTGATCCGACCATCCTTGAAGCCGTCCTGGAGAAACTCAAGGAAGCCGGCGCCGAAGTCACCTGCGGCGAAGACTGGATCGAAGTGAACATGCACGGCAAGCGGCCCAAGGCTGTGAACGTGCGGACCGCGCCATATCCGGCGTTCCCGACGGACATGCAGGCGCAGTTCATCTCGCTCAACGCCATTGCCGAAGGCACCGGCGCGGTGATCGAGACGATCTTCGAAAACCGTTTCATGCACGTCTACGAACTGCACCGCATGGGCGCCAAGATTCAGGTCGAAGGCAACACCGCCATCGTCACCGGCGCCGAGAAGCTCAAGGGCGCGCCAGTGATGGCCACCGACCTGCGGGCTTCGGCCAGCCTGGTGATTTCGGCCCTGATTGCCGAAGGCGATACCCTGATCGACCGCATCTACCACATTGACCGTGGCTACGAATGCATCGAAGAAAAACTGCAGATGCTCGGCGCCAAGATCCGCCGCGTACCGGGCTAGTTCCGGCTGCATGGGGCACAAGGATGTGCCTGGATTTCGTTTCAAATCGAGAGTGGTCCACCCTCGATGGGTGTCCGGCGCCGCTTGCGTCCGGGCATGAGTACCTTGATAAGGACTGACGTTTCCCATGTTGACCATCGCACTGTCCAAGGGCCGTATCCTTGACGACACCCTGCCGCTTCTGGCTGAAGCGGGCATCGTGCCGACCGAGAATCCGGACAAGAGTCGCAAGCTGATCATCCCCACGACCCAGGCCGATGTTCGCCTGCTGATCGTGCGTGCCACCGATGTGCCGACTTACGTTGAACATGGTGCCGCCGATCTTGGCGTTGCCGGTAAAGACGTGCTGATGGAATACGGCGGCCAGGGCTTGTATGAGCCCCTGGACCTGCGGATCGCCCGGTGCAAGCTGATGACCGCCGGCAAGGTCGGCGCGCCGGAGCCCAAGGGGCGCCTGCGGGTGGCGACCAAGTTCGTCAACGTTGCCAAGCGTTACTATGCCGAGCAGGGTCGCCAGGTCGATATCATCAAGTTGTACGGTTCGATGGAGCTGGCGCCGCTGATCGGCCTGGCGGACAAGATCATCGACGTCGTCGACACCGGCAATACCCTGCGGGCCAACGGCCTGGAACCCCAGGATTTCATCGCGGACATCACCTCGCGGCTGATCGTCAACAAGGCATCGATGAAAATGCAGCATGCTCGTATCCAGGCTCTGATCGATACCCTGCGCAAGGCAGTGGAATCGCGACACCGCGGCTGATTTACCTGCGCGACCTCGAGTCGCGCCCGTCTATCCGTGTCATAGCCAATTTTCTCAGGTGCCCACGCGAATGGACTGGTAGCTTAGGGCGCCTGAGCATTTGCCATTAATGAGGCCCTCGCTATGACCGCTCCCACTTCGATTCGCCGACTCAACGCTGCCGATCCGGATTTCGCGCATCATCTGGATCATCTGCTGAGCTGGGAAAGTGTGTCTGACGACTCGGTCAATCAGCGGGTGCTGGACATTATCAAGGCCGTGCGCGAGCGTGGCGATGCCGCCTTGGTGGAGTTCACGCAGACATTCGACGGTCTGCAAGCGGCGTCCATGGCCGACCTGATCCTGCCGCGCGAGCGCCTGGAACTGGCCCTGACCCGGATCACCGTGCCCCAGCGTGAAGCCCTGGAGAAAGCCGCCTCCCGGGTGCGCAGCTATCACGAAAGACAGAAACAGGACTCCTGGAGCTACACCGAAGCCGACGGCACGGTGCTGGGCCAGAAAGTGACGCCACTGGACCGCGCCGGTTTGTACGTGCCGGGCGGCAAGGCGTCCTATCCTTCTTCGGTGCTGATGAACGCGATTCCGGCCAAGGTTGCCGGCGTTGCCGAAGTGGTCATGGTCGTGCCGACGCCGCGGGGTGAAATCAACGAACTGGTGCTGGCCGCTGCCTGCATCGCCGGCGTGGACCGGGTGTTCACCATCGGTGGCGCCCAGGCCGTGGCGGCATTGGCCTACGGCACCGAAAGCGTGCCAAGGGTCGACAAGGTGGTCGGGCCGGGCAACATCTATGTCGCCACCGCCAAGCGCCACGTGTTCGGCCAGGTCGGTATCGACATGATCGCCGGCCCTTCGGAAATCCTCGTGGTGTGCGACGGCCAGACCGACCCGGACTGGATCGCCATGGACCTGTTTTCCCAGGCCGAGCACGATGAAGACGCCCAGGCGATCCTGGTCAGCCCGGATGCCGAGTTCCTCGACAAGGTCGCCGCCAGCATCGACAAGCTGCTGCCGACCATGGAGCGCGCCGAGATCATCAACACCTCGATCAATGGCCGTGGCGCGTTGATCAAGGTCGATGACATGGAACAGGCGATCGAGGTCGCCAACCGCATCGCGCCGGAGCACCTGGAGTTGTCGGTCGCCGATCCGCAGGCCTGGTTGCCGCAGATCCGCCATGCCGGTGCGATCTTCATGGGCCGCCACACCAGCGAGGCCCTGGGCGATTACTGTGCCGGTCCCAACCACGTGCTGCCGACTTCCGGCACCGCGCGTTTCTCGTCGCCGCTGGGGGTGTATGACTTCCAGAAACGTTCGTCGATCATCTTCTGCTCCGAGCAGGGTGCCTCCGAACTGGGCAAGACGGCTTCGGTACTGGCCCGTGGCGAATCGCTGAGCGCCCACGCCCGCAGCGCCGAGTATCGAATTCTTGATGAGTCCACCATTGACGGGCAGGGAAACTGAAATGAGTAAATTCTGGAGCCCGTTCGTCAAGAACCTGGTGCCCTATGTGCCGGGCGAACAACCGAAGCTGACCCGCCTGGTCAAGCTCAACACCAATGAAAATCCCTACGGCCCATCGCCCAAGGCCCTGGCGGCGATGCAGGCCGAACTCAATGACAACCTGCGTCTGTACCCGGATCCCAACAGCGACCTGCTGAAGAGCGCCGTGGCTCTCTACTACGGTGTGCAGGCCAACCAGGTGTTCCTTGGTAATGGCTCGGATGAAGTGCTGGCGCACATTTTTCACGGCCTGTTGCAACACGACCAGCCGATCCTGTTCCCGGACATCAGCTACAGCTTCTATCCGGTGTATTGCGGGTTGTACGGCATCCCGTTCGATGCGGTGCCCCTGGACGAGCAGTTCAGGATCGATCCGGCGGACTATGCCAAGCCGAACGGCGGGATCATTTTCCCCAACCCGAACGCTCCGACCGGTTGCCTGCTGGCGCTGGACGCGGTGGAACAGATGCTCAAGGCCAACCCGGATTCGGTGGTGGTAGTCGATGAAGCCTACATCGACTTCGGTGGCGAGACGGCCATCAGCCTGGTGGACCGCTATCCCAACCTGCTGGTCACCCAGACCTTGTCCAAGTCCCGTTCGCTGGCGGGATTGCGGGTGGGCCTGGCGGTGGGCCATCCGGACCTGATCGAAGCGCTGGAGCGGATCAAGAACAGCTTCAACTCTTACCCGCTGGATCGCCTGGCAAACGTGGGCGGCGCGGCGGCGTTCGACGACCGCGAGTATTTCCAGCAGACCTGCCGCCTGGTCATCGAGCACCGCGAGTGGGTGGTGGCGCAACTGGAGGCCAAGGGTTTTGAAGTGCTGCCTTCGGCGGCCAACTTCATCTTCGCCCGTCACCCCCGGCATGATGCGGCGGGGTTGGCGGCGAAGCTGCGGGAGCAGGGCGTGATCGTGCGGCACTTCAAGCAGGAGCGGATTGCCCAGTTCCTGCGGATCAGCATTGGCACGCCGGAGCAGAACCAGGCGCTGATCGACGCCCTCGGCGAGCTCTAGAGCCCTGCGCTGAACGGTAGGAAATCCTCTGTGGGAGCAAGGCTTGCCCGCGATGGCGGTGGGTCAGTGACTCAAATGTCGACTGATTCGGCGCTATCGCGGGCAAGCCTTGCTCCCACACTTACTTCCGGGGTTCCTGGATTGCCGTCTTATCGCTGAATCCCTGTGGGAGCGAGCCTGCTCGCGATGGCGTACTTTCAGCTCAGGTCTATGTGGCTGACTCACCGCTATCGCGAGCAGGCTCGCTCCCACAGGTTGTGCATCAAGGCCTCATTCGTGGTGCGGCTCGCCCAGGAATGTCAGCGAAGTGAACACACCACGGGTCGCCACGTCCTTGTCGTCCTTGAGCGGGATTTCCATCTGCGCGGCGATGACGTTCAAGCCTTCATTGCGCACCAGCACCTGGGCCCGGCCGTCGGCGTCGGTTTCAGTGGATACGGTGTTCGGCGCGCTGCGGTAATCGCCCACCAGTTTTACACCGGCCGCGGGCTTGCCATCCAGCAGGACTCGTACCGGCAGTGACTGGCCGGGACCTACGGTCAATGGGTCGACCTCCGGCAGGATCACGAACTTGATCGGCTCCAGCTTCGGCAGCTTTGCTCCTGGCTCATAGATGGCCAGGCTGTATTTGAAGGTGTGGGTCGATTCGACCGCGCCGGGCACCTTGCTGCGGCCTTCGTTGATCCACTTCTTGTCGGCGGTTTGCGACCACATGCCGTTGTCCAGTGCCACTGCGAGCACGGCCGGTGGCTTGAGCGGTTGCAGGCGCGCGTGGTCGGGGAGGCGTTGCACCGTGACGGGAATCATCTTGCCGCCCAGGTCATAGGCCCAGGCGCCACTGATCTTCTGCGCCTTGAACGCATTGTCCTCGGCGCCGTGGCCGTAAATCACTTCAATGTTGCCGCGCCGTTGTTCGGTCCACAGACCGTGGGCCGAGGCTTGTGTCGCCAGGAGCAGGCCGAGCAGGGCGAGTGTCTTGGGGTATTTCATGCGGATTTTCCTTATTACAGATCGAGGGTGAGACTGACGGTGAAGTTGCGCGGGTCGCCGGGATTGACCCAGTAGTTGCTGTAGGAGCGCTCGTAGTATTTTTCGTCGAAAACGTTGTTCAGGTTCAGGCCGACGGTGACGTTGTCGCTGGCCTTGTAATGAGCCAGCAGATCCACGGTGTGATAAGCCGGTAGCTCGAAATCCTTGCCGGCTTCGCCCGAACGATCCCCCACGTAAGTGAACGCCGCGCCGACATCCGAGCCGCGCAGGCGTCCGTCCTGGAACTCATAGACACCCAGCAGGCTGCCGCTGCGCTTGGCCACGCCGAGGATCCGGCTACCCGTGGGGATGGTCTTGTCACCTTCAGTCACTTCGGCATCGATGTAGGCAAAGGCGCCGATCACCCGGACGGCCTCCGTCAGTTGCCCGCTGACCTGCAGATCGAACCCCAGGCTACGGGCCTTGCCCATGGCACGGCTGGTATTGGTGCCGGGATCCAGCGCCAGGACGTTTTCCTTCTCGATATGGAAGGCCGCCAGGGTGGTGCTCAAGCGATCGTCGAACAGCTCGCTCTTGATCCCGGCTTCATAGCCGACGCCTTCCTCCGGGTCGAAGGTCTTGCCGCTCGCGTCCAGGCCGTTGTTGGGCTTGAACGAGGTGGAGGCGTTGGCGAACAGTCCGACTTCAGGTGTCAGTTGGTACAGCAGGCCGGCCCGTTGCGTCAGGGCATCGTGACGTTGGCGGCTGGTGCGCTGGGTGGTGTGATCATCGATGCCTTGCTCGAAATGCTCGTAGCGCACGCCGAGCATGCCTCGCAGTTTGTCGGTGAAGATGATCTGGTCCTGGAGATTCAATGCACGGCTTTGGACATGCTCGAAGAAGTCCGTGCCGGTGCGCAGCCCGTTGGGTTTGGGCTGGCCGTAAATGGGCTGATAGATGTCGATGGGATAGGTGCCGCCGTTGATGGTGGTGACGCGCTCGTTCTTGCGGTAATCCTCGTATTCGCTGCCGATCAGCAGTTCGTGCTGCCACGGCCCCAAATCGAACAGGCCACGCAGTTCCAACTGGGTGATGCTGTCGTGCCAATCGTTGTCGCGTTCGCGGTAACGGCGGTTGATGGTGTGGCCATCGGCATTCAGCGGACGTGCTTCGGAGGCGAAGCCCCAGAGTTCACCTTGTTTGTAATGACTGGCCAGGCGCAATTGCCAAGTGTCGTTGAGCTGGTGCTCGAGGGCGGCCTGGAGCATGTTGTTATGGTTGTCGATGTCACCGTCGTTGGGTTCGCCCAGGAAGGTCGAGCGGGACATGCCGCCCCAGCGATTACCTGGCGCGACGATGCCCCGGTCGAACGTCGAGCTGTGGCGCACCATTTCACTCTCCACCAACAGCCGTGTGTCGGGACTCAATTGCCAACTGATGGAAGGCGCCACGAATACCCGCTGGCTTTCGACGTGATCGCGAAAGCTGTGATTGTCCTCCACCGCCAGGTTCACCCTCGACAACAGCGTGCCTTCGGTGTCCAGTGCCGTATTGACGTCCAGCGCGGTGCGGTAGCGGTCCCAGCTACCGGCGCTGGTTTGTAGGGTGGTGAAGGCTTCGGGCTGGGGTTTCTTGGTGACGATATTCACCGTGCCCCCTGGGTCGCCTCGCCCATAGAGGCTGGCCGCCGGCCCCTTCAACACCTCGATGCGTTCGATGTTGGCGGCGTCCGGCGTGCTCGGGTAGCCACGGTTGGCGCTGAAACCGTCCTTGTAGAACTCTGACGTCGTGAAGCCGCGCACGCTGTATTCGTAAAGTGTCAGGCCGCCGAAGTTGTTCTGTTTCGATACGCCGCCGGCGAACTCCAGTGCTCGTTCGACGCTGGTGCTGCCCAGGTCCGTGAGGACGTCAGCCGGGATTACGCTGATCGATTGGGGGATGTCCCGCAGGGCCGTGTCGGTTTTGGTGGCGCTGGCGGAGCGGGTGGCGCGATAACCTTTCACCGGTCCGGTGGGGGATTCGTAATCGGAGGTGACGCTGATGGCGTCCAGTTCCAGGGGCTGGGTTTCCTCGGCAAAGGCCGGGTCGCCCAGCAGGCCCAAGGCCAGGCTGGCGAGGGAAATCCGTTTTAGGGATGACATGTTATGTTGTTCCAATTGTCTTAATTGAAACAATATAACACTACTAATGAGAATTTATGCTATCTGCGATTTCCCATTAAATTTTCAGACAGTCAGGCTTTTGTGGCGAGGGGATTTATCCCCGCTGGGCTGCGAAGCAGCCCCCGGGAAATTGAATGCTTTTTTTCTGATGTTTCAGGGTTGGCCCATTTAGGGCTGCTCCGCAGCCCAGCGGGGATAAATCCCCTCGCCACAGGGGGGTTGAGCCGGTTACTGCTCTTCCTTGACCGCTACCGGCGCGGGCGGTGGGCGCAGGCCGATTTCGGCGGTGAGCTTGAGCTCCTTGCCGTTGCGCATCACCTGGATGGTGACTTTGTCGGTGGGCTTGATCCGCGCCACCTGGTTCATCGAGCGACGGCCATCGCCGGCCGGTTCGCCATCGATACTCAGGATCACATCACCCAGTTGCAGGCCGGCCTTCTGGGCCGGGCCATCGCGGAAAATCCCCGCCACCACGATGCCAGGCCGGCCGGACAAACCGAAGGACTCTGCCAGCTCCTGGGTCAGCGGCTGCACTTCAATGCCCAGCCAGCCACGGATCACCTGGCCATGTTCGATGATGGATTTCATCACTTCCATCGCCAGTTTCACTGGGATGGCGAAACCGATGCCCTGGCTGCCGCCGGACTTGGAGAAGATCGCCGTGTTGATTCCGGTGAGGTTGCCGTTGGCATCCACCAGCGCGCCGCCGGAGTTGCCGGGGTTGATCGCGGCGTCGGTCTGGATGAAGTCTTCGTAGTTGTTCAAACCCAACTGGTTGCGCCCGGTGGCACTGATGATGCCCATGGTCACGGTCTGGCCGACGCCGAAGGGGTTGCCGATGGCGAGGGCGACGTCACCGATGCGGATGCTGTCGGAGCGGCCGATGGTAATCGCCGGCAGATTCTTGAGGTCGATCTTCAATACCGCGAGATCGGTTTCCGGGTCGCTGCCGATCACCCGGGCCAGGGTCTCGCGGCCATCCTTGAGGGCCACCACGATCTGGTCGGCACCGCTGGTGACGTGGTTGTTGGTCAGCAGGTAGCCTTCCGGGCTCATGATCACGCCCGAGCCCAGGCTCGATTCCATGCGTTTCTGCTTCGGCGAGTTGTCACCGAAGAAGCGCCGGAATTGCGGGTCTTCGAACAGGGGGTGGCTGGGTTTGTTGATGACTTTGGTGGTGTACAGGTTGACCACGGCCGGCGCGGCGATGGTCACGGCGTCGGCGTAGGACACCGGCCCCTGCAGCAACGCCTTGCTCTGCGGTGCCTGCTGCAGATTGACATCGAGGCTCGGCAGGCCAACCCATTCGGGATAACGCTGGATAATCAGTAGTGCGACAAGCACGCCGGCCAACAGCGGCCAGCCGGAAAAACGCAGCGCCTTGAGCATCTATCACGTCCTACAAAAGTTGCAGGCGGAATGAGACCGCCCATAATGACGCGCATTATACGAGGCCGCGCGCGCCTCGGAACGGGATATTTAGGAGTCTTTTCATGGCCGTAGCCCTGAGCACCCTGGTTGAAGAAGCGGACCGTTACCTGGCCAGCAGCCGGGTTGCCGATTATTGCCCAAACGGCCTGCAGGTCGAAGGCGCGCCCCAGGTGATGCGCATCGTCAGCGGCGTGACCGCCAGCCAGGCGTTGCTCGACGCCGCGGTGGAGGCCGATGCCGACCTGGTGCTGGTGCATCACGGTTACTTCTGGAAGGGCGAGAACCCGTGCATCACCGGGATGAAGCAACGTCGCCTGAAAACCCTGCTCAAGCACGACATCAGCCTGCTGGCCTACCATCTGCCCCTGGACCTGCACCCCGAGGTCGGCAACAACGTGCAGCTGGGCCGTCAACTGGACATCACCGTCGAAGGGCCGCTGGACCCGGACAACCCCAAGGTCGTCGGCCTGGTCGGTTCCTTGTCCGAACCGATGACGCCTCGGGATTTCGCCCGCAGGGTCCAGGAAGTCATGGGCCGTGAGCCGTTGCTGATCGAAGGTGAGCAGATGATCCGCCGGGTCGGCTGGTGCACCGGTGGCGGCCAGGGCTACATCGACCAGGCGGTGACGGCCGGGGTCGACCTGTACCTCAGCGGCGAAGCGTCGGAACAGACTTTCCACAGCGCCCGGGAAAACGGCATCAGCTTCATCGCCGCCGGCCATCATGCGACCGAACGCTATGGCGTGCAGGCGTTGGGCGATTACCTGGCGCGACGCTTTGCCCTGGAACACATCTTCATCGATTGCCCGAATCCGATTTGAGTGTTCTGGAATTCCTGTGGGAGTGAGCCTGCTCGCTCCCACAAAGGGGTATTGCGATGGCCGAACCACCAGGCATATCCATATGCTGTTTCGATCTAGTTGGCGCCCTGATTAGAAGAGGTCGCTGTGCTAGGATTCTTCGCTCGAACACGGCCCGCTGGCCGTTCATAAGAAAGTTTTCGTGAGTAGCCATGGTCGACAAACTGACGCATCTGAAACAGCTGGAGGCGGAAAGCATCCACATCATCCGCGAGGTGGCCGCCGAGTTCGATAACCCGGTGATGCTGTACTCCATCGGTAAAGACTCTGCCGTGATGCTGCACCTGGCACGCAAGGCGTTCTTCCCCGGCAAGCTGCCGTTTCCGGTGATGCACGTCGACACCCGCTGGAAATTCCAGGAAATGTACAAGTTCCGCGATCGCATGGTCGAGGAGATGGGCCTGGACCTGATCACTCACGTGAACCCGGACGGCGTGGCGCAAGGCATCAACCCCTTCACCCACGGCAGCGCCAAGCATACCGACATCATGAAGACCGAAGGCCTGAAGCAGGCCCTGGACAAGCATGGTTTCGACGCAGCGTTCGGCGGTGCCCGCCGCGATGAGGAAAAATCCCGGGCCAAGGAGCGCGTCTACTCGTTCCGCGACAGCAAGCACCGCTGGGACCCGAAGAACCAGCGCCCGGAGCTTTGGAACGTCTACAACGGCAAGGTCAACAAGGGCGAGTCGATCCGCGTCTTCCCGTTGTCGAACTGGACCGAGCTGGATATCTGGCAGTACATCTACCTCGAAGGCATCCCAATCGTGCCGCTGTACTTCGCCGCCGAGCGCGAAGTCATCGAGAAGAACGGCACGCTGATCATGATCGACGACGAGCGCATCCTCGAGCACCTGTCCGAGGAAGAGAAGGCCCGCATCGTCAAGAAGAAAGTGCGTTTCCGTACCCTTGGCTGCTACCCGTTGACGGGCGCGGTGGAGTCCGAGGCCGAAAGCCTGACGGACATCATCCAGGAAATGCTCCTGACGCGAACTTCCGAGCGCCAGGGCCGGGTCATCGACCACGATGGCGCAGGCTCGATGGAAGATAAAAAACGTCAAGGTTACTTTTAAGCTTCGAGTTACAAGCGGCAAGCTGCAAGTTAAGGGCGGAATGCGTAACTTCCCAGCTTGGTGCTTGCAGGCGGTGCTGCGAGCCGGATTGGATGGCTCGCAATGGATTTCGAGAAACTGATTGTTTGGCAGCGAAGTAAGGATTTGGCGGTAGGGATCTATAGAGAGTTTGCGCGATGTGGGGATTTTGGATTCAAGGATCAAATCACCCGCTCGGCACTTTCGGTGCCTTCCAATATTGCTGAAGGTATGGAGCGCCGTAATGCCAAAGAGAAAATTTATTTCCTTTGGGTTGCGAAAGGTTCCTGCGGGGAGCTGCGTACCCAAATCCTTATTGCTCGGGATATTGCTTACGTCGCAGATTCGCTGGCTGAAAACTGGGTTATGGAAACCCGCGAGCTTTCTCGAATGCTGGGCGGGTTGATCAACAAAATTTCTGACTAGCTGTACGCCGACAAGCTTGCCGCTTGAAGCTTACAGCTCGGAGCTTGAATGCAATGAGCCACCAATCTGATTTGATCAGCGAGGACATCCTCGCCTACCTGGGCCAGCACGAACGTAAAGAGCTGCTGCGCTTTTTGACCTGCGGTAACGTCGACGACGGCAAGAGCACCCTGATCGGGCGCCTGCTGCACGACTCCAAGATGATCTACGAAGATCACCTGGAAGCCATCACCCGCGATTCGAAGAAAGTCGGCACCACCGGTGACGACATCGACCTGGCGTTGCTGGTCGACGGCCTGCAGGCCGAGCGCGAGCAGGGCATCACCATCGATGTCGCGTACCGCTATTTCTCCACCGCCAAGCGCAAGTTCATCATCGCCGATACCCCCGGCCATGAGCAGTACACCCGCAACATGGCCACCGGTGCCTCCACCTGTGACCTGGCAATCATTCTGGTGGACGCCCGCTACGGCGTGCAGACCCAGACCCGTCGCCACAGCTTCATTGCCTCGCTGCTGGGCATCAAGCACATCGTCGTGGCCATCAACAAGATGGACCTCAAGGACTTCGACCAGGGCGTGTTCGAGTCGATCAAGGCCGACTACCTGAAGTTCGCCGAAGGCTTGAAGATGAAGCCCACCAGCATGCACTTCGTACCGATGTCGGCCCTCAAGGGCGACAACGTGGTGAACAAGTCCGAGCGCTCGCCGTGGTACACCGGCCAGTCGCTGATGGAAATCCTCGAGACCGTGGAAGTGGCGGGCGACCGCAACTTCACCGATCTGCGTTTCCCGGTGCAGTACGTCAACCGTCCGAACCTGAACTTTCGCGGTTTCGCCGGCACCCTGGCCAGCGGCATCGTGCACAAGGGCGACGAAGTGGTGGTGTTGCCATCAGGCAAGAGCAGCCGCGTCAAATCCATCGTCACCTTCGAAGGTGAGCTGGAGCAGGCCGGCCCGGGCCAGGCCGTGACGCTGACCATGGAAGACGAGATCGACATTTCCCGGGGCGACCTGTTGGTGCATGCCGACAACGTCCCGCCGGTCACCGACAGCTTCGAAGCGATGCTGGTGTGGATGGCCGAGGAGCCGATGCTGCCGGGCAAGAAATACGACATCAAGCGTGCGACCAGCTATGTGCCTGGCTCCATTGCCAGCATCGTCAACCGGGTCGACGTGAACACCCTCGAAGAAGGCCCGGCCAGTGCGTTGCAGCTCAACGAAATCGGCAAGGTGAAGATTGCCCTGGATGCGCCGATCGCCTTGGACGGTTACGAGAGCAACCGCACCACCGGCGCGTTCATCGTCATCGATCGCCTGACCAATGGCACCGTTGGCGCCGGCATGATCGTCGCCCAACCGCTGGCCCACGGCAGCAGCACCCATCACGGCAAGCTTGCCCATGTATCGGTGGAGGAACGCACTCAGCGTTTCGGCCAGCAGCCGGCGACGGTGCTGTTCAGCGGTCTCTCGGGCGCCGGCAAGAGCACATTGGCCTACGCCGTGGAGCGCAAGCTGTTCGACATGGGCCGTGCGGTCTTCGTCCTCGATGGCCAGAACCTGCGCCATGACCTGAACAAAGGCCTGCCGCAAGACCGTGCCGGACGCACCGAGAATTGGCGCCGAGCGGCCCACGTCGCCCGTCAGTTCAACGAAGCCGGTCTGTTGACCCTGGCGGCATTCGTTGCACCGAGCGCCGAAGGGCGTCTGCAGGCCAAGGACTTGATCGGCAAGGAGCGCTTGCTGACCGTCTACGTCCAGGCCTCGCCGACGGTGTGCGCCCAACGTGATCCGCAAGGGCTGTATGCCGCCGCCGGCGACAACATCCCGGGCGAGTCCTTCCCGTATGACGTGCCGCTGGACGCCGATCTGGTGATCGACACCCAGTCGCTGACGCTGGAAGAAAGCGTCAAGCAGGTGCTGGATCTGCTGCGCAGCCGTGGCGCGATCTAAGCGCAAGCGGCAATGAAAAAGCCCGCCGATGAGCAATCATCGGCGGGCTTTTTCATTTGCTGAGTCCAACAAGGTCTAACTGTGGGAGCGAGCCTGCTCGCGATGGCGGTGGTTCAGTCTCCATCTCTGCAAGCTGATGCACCGCCATCGCGAGCAGGCTCGCTCCCACAAGGGGATCAGTGGTGGGTTGGGTACTCGCGATGCATCTGCTCCAGCAGCGCATCCTTGTCCTGCCACAACTGATTGATCCAGCCCTGGAATTCCAGGCGATAGGCGCCGTCCTGGTCGTAGTTCCTGCCGACGAACTGCGGCGGAATCGGCAGTTCCTGGAAATGCACCACCACTTCTCCAACGTTGCCGCAGAGCAAATCCCAATACCCCGGACGACCGCCAGGATAGTGGATGGTCACGTTGATAATCGACGCCAGTTGTTCACCCATGGCATCCAGCACAAACGCGATGCCGCCGGCCTTGGGCTTGAGCAGATAGCGAAACGGTGACTGCTGCTGGGCATGCTTGCCTTCAGTGAAGCGCGTGCCTTCGGCGAAATTGAAAATGCCCACCGGGTTGTCGCGAAACTTCGCGCAGGTCTTGCGGGTGGTTTCCAGGTCCTTGCCTCTCTTTTCCGGATGCTTTTCCAGATAGGCCTTGGAGTAACGCTTCATGAACGGGAACCCCAGCGCCCACCAGGCCAGGCCGATCACCGGGACCCAGATCAGTTCCTGCTTGAGAAAGAACTTCAAAGGGCGGACGCGGCGATTGAGCACGTATTGCAGCACCATGATGTCGACCCAGCTCTGGTGGTTGCTGGTGATCAGGTACGAGTGCTGGTAGTCCAGGCCCTCCAAACCGCTGAGGTGCCAGTGGGTGCGGCGCAGCAGGTTCATCCAGGCCTTGTTGTTGCTGATCCAGGCTTCATGGATGTGGCTCATCAGCCAGTCGGTGAAGCGTTGGGCGGCGGGGAAGGGCAGCAGGAGCTTGAAGATCGCCACGATGAACAGCGGCGTGCAGCAGGCAATGGTATTGAGCGCCAACAGCAGCGAGGCGATGACGCCTCGCACCGGGGCAGGCAGGAAATCCAGCATTCAAATGTCCATGGGTCGGTTGGCGGCTTGGATCGCGGTAAGGGCGATGGTGTACACGATGTCATCGACCTGGGCGCCACGGGGCAAGTCGTTCACCGGTTTGCGCAGGCCCTGGAGCATCGGCCCGAGGCTGACGCAATCGGCGCTGCGCTGGACGGCCTTGTGGGTGGTGTTGCCGGTGTTCAGGTCCGGGAAGATGAACACCGTCGCCCGCCCGGCCACCTGGCTGTTGGGCGCCAGTTGCCGCGCCACGGTTTCGTTGGCGGCGGCGTCGTATTGCAGCGGGCCGTCGATCAACAGGCCATGCTGCGCCTCGTGGGCCAGCAAGGTCGCTTCGCGGACTTTCTCCACCTCTTCGCCGCTGGCCGATTCACCGCTGGAATAGCTGAGCATCGCCACCCGTGGCGTGATGCCGAACGCGGCGGCCGAGTCGGCGCTTTGCAGGGCGATCTCCGCCAACTCCGCTGCGCTGGGATGCGGATTCATCACGCAATCGCCATAGACCAGCACTTCCTCGGGAAACAGCATGAAGAACACCGACGACACCAGGGAGCAGCCCGGCGCCGTCTTGATCAACTGCAAGGCCGGACGGATGGTGTTGGCGGTGGAGTGGACAACGCCGGACACCAGCCCGTCGACTTCGTCCAGCGCCAGCATCATCGTGCCGATCACCACGGTGTCTTCCAGTTGTTGCTCGGCCATCGGCGCATTCAGGCTCTTGCTCTTGCGCAGTCGCACCATCGGCTCGACGTAACGCTCGCGGATCGAATCCGGGTCGAGAACTTCCAGCCCTGGCGGCAGTTCGATGCCCTGGGCCCGGGCTACCGCCTCGACGTCGGCCGGCTTGGCCAGCAACACGCAGCGGGCGATGCCGCGGGCCTGGCAAATCGCGGCGGCCTGGACCGTCAACGGTTCGCTGCCTTCCGGCAGGACGATGCGCTTGTTGGCGGCCTGGGCGCGCTGGATCAATTGATAGCGGAACACCGCCGGCGACAGGCGCATTTCCCGTGGGGTGCCGCAGCGTTGGTGCAGCCACTGGGCGTCCAGGTGGCTGGCGACGAAATCGGTGATGATCTCCGCACGTTCGCGGTCGTCGATCGGGATTTCCTTGTTCAAGCCGTTGAGCAGGTTGGCGGTGTCATAGGAGCCCGTGCTCACCGACAGCACCGGCAGGCCCGCCTGCAGGGCGCCGCGGCACAGCTCCATGATGCGTGGGTCAGGCAGGGTGTCGCTGGTCAGCAGCAGACCGGCCAGCGGCACGCCGTTGATGGCGGCCAGGCTCACGGCGAGGATGATGTCGTCGCGATCGCCGGGGGTCACCACCAGCACGCCGGGCTTGAGCAGTTCCACGGTGTTGCGCATGGTGCGGGCGCAAATGATGATGTTGCTCATGCGCCGGCTTTCGTAATCGCCGGCATTGAGTACCTGGGCGCCCATCAGGTCGGCTACGTCGCGGGTGCGCGGGGCGTTGAGCTCGGGGCGGAACGGAATGCAGCCCAGCAGGCGGAAATCGCCGCTGCGCAGCAGGGGTGAATGCTCCTTGAGTCGGGCGGAAAACGCTTCCATGCTTTCGTCGGTGCGGACCTTGTTGAGGATCACACCGAGGACTTTCGGGTCTTTCGGCCCGCCGAACAGTTGGGCCTGCAATTCCACGCGCCCGGAAAGCTCGGTCAGCACTTCGTTTTCCGGCGCCGACACCAGGATCACCTCGGCGTCCAGGCTCTTGGCCAGGTGCAGATTGACCCGTGCGGCGTAACTGGCGTTGCGGGTCGGGACCATGCCTTCGACCACCAGTACGTCCTTGCCGATGGCCGCCTGCTGGTAAAGCGTAATGATTTCTTCCAGCAGCTCATCGAGCTGGCCGTCACCGAGCATGCGCTCGACATGAGCCAGGCCCAGCGGCTGCGGCGGCTTGAGGCCGTGGGTGCGGGCCACCAGTTCGGTCGAACGTTCCGGGCCGGTGTCGCCGGGGTGAGGCTGGGCGATGGGTTTGAAAAAACCGACTTTCAGCCCGGCCCGTTCAAGGGTACGCACCAGCCCGAGGCTGATGGAGGTCAGGCCCACACCAAAATCGGTGGGCGCGATAAAAAAAGTTTGCATGCGGATTCTCTAAGGGAGCATGGCAAAGGCGAGGCCTGTGTATAGCCGTCTACCGTCAATTCAGTCACCAAGATTATCGCTAACCGGCGCCTGAGCACACCAGCCGCAATCAAAGGGCTGGCCTATTTTTTCAATACGTTGCGTGGGATCCAGCACCCAGGCCCGGGATTGCCAGGGGGGCTGATGGCGCAGGTGCTGGGTATGCCCACAGGACAGCTCGGCCACCCAGTGACCCTCCTCGTCCTGATGGAAACCGGTGACCGTCGGTCCGGGCACACAGGCCCGTTTGTCAGGGTTCCGTTCGCTTTCGGGCAAATCCTTGTTTAGACTTGTCCGTTCTTCATTCTTATGCAAAAGGTCTCGCCCCATGCTGATCGCCGCCAATAAGGCTGTCTCCATCGACTATACCCTGACCAACGACGCTGGTGAGGTCATCGACAGCTCTGCCGGCGGCGCTCCGCTGGTCTACCTGCATGGCGCAGGCAACATCATCCAGGGCCTGGAAAAAGCCCTGGAAGGTAAAACCACCGGTGACGAACTGAACGTGACCGTTGAACCGGAAGACGCTTACGGCGAGTACTCCGCCGAACTGGTCAGCACCCTGAGCCGCAGCATGTTCGAAGGCGTGGACGAGCTGGAAGTGGGCATGCAATTCCACGCCTCGGCGCCGGATGGCCAGATGCAGATCGTCACCATTCGCGACCTGGACGGCGACGACGTCACCGTTGACGGCAACCACCCGTTGGCCGGCCAACGCCTGAACTTCAAGGTCAAGGTTGTCGACATCCGCGATGCCAGCCAGGAAGAAGTCGCCCATGGTCACGTCCATGGCGAAGGTGGTCATCACCACTGATTTTCTGCGCTACGCTGAAGTGAACAGGAAAGGCGCCATGGGCGCCTTTTTTAGTCGGTTACCGGCCATGGCTGTTTCGAAGATCCGCAAACCTGGAGTTCGTCATGAGTGCTTTTCACGACCTTAAACTGAAAGCCCTGGATGGTCAGGAGCTTCCTCTGGCGCCTTTCAAGGGGCAAGTCGTGCTGGTGGTCAACGTCGCCTCCAAATGCGGCCTGACGCCTCAGTACGCTGCGCTGGAAAATCTTTATCAGCAGTACAAGTCCAGGGGTTTCAGCATCCTGGGCCTGCCTTGCAATCAGTTCGCCGGGCAAGAACCGGGTACCGAACAGGAAATCCAGGCGTTCTGCAGCAATAGCTATGGCGTGACGTTTCCACTGTCCAGCAAGCTGGAAGTGAACGGTCATGACCGGCATCAGCTCTACCGCCTGCTGGCGGGCGAGGGCGCGGAGTTCCCCGGGGACATTACCTGGAATTTCGAGAAATTCCTGCTCGGCAAGGACGGCCGGGTGCTGGCGCGTTTTTCGCCACGCACGACGCCGGATGATCCGGCTGTGATCCAGGCGATCGAGAAAGCGCTGGGCTGAATTGAAGAGCCCAACCGAACCCTGTGGCGAGGGGATTTATCCCCGCTGGGCTGCGTAGCAGCCCTAGAATCTGACACCTCGGTGTGTCAGCCTGATCAGGTTGCTTGCTCTTGGGGTTGCTGCGCAACCCAGCGGGGATAAATCCCCTCGCCACAGGTTCGGCGCACGGCTTTTGATCCTTAATCACTCCAATCAATAGTGCTACCCAGCCCCGCCCACGGCACATATTATCCTCGTCATATCCGACCTGCGACCTTGACCGTGGAGTGCCCCATGCCTGTAAAAGCCCTGTTCAAACCCTTCCAACTCGGCGCGTTCGAGCTGCCGACCCGGGTGGTGATGGCGCCGATGACCCGTTCCTTTTCGCCGGGCGGCGTGCCCAACGCCAAGGTCATCGAATATTACCGTCGCCGCGCAGCGGCCGGGGTTGGCCTGATCATCACCGAAGGCACGACAGTCGGGCACAAGGCTTCCAACGGCTATCCGAACGTGCCGCACTTCTATGGCGATGCTGCGCTCGCCGGCTGGAAGCAAGTGGTCGATGCGGTGCATGCCGAAGGCGGCAAGATCGTTCCACAGTTGTGGCATGTGGGCAGTGTGCGCCGCACCGGGACCGAGCCGGATGCCAGCGTGCCGGGTTATGGCCCGACCGAAAAGCTCAAGGACGGCCAGGTGGTGGTCCACGGCATGACCCAGGCAGACATCGACGAAGTCATCGCCGCCTTCGCCCAAGCGGCGAAAGATGCCCAGCGCATCGGCATGGATGGCGTGGAGATCCATGGCGCCCATGGTTATCTGGTGGATCAGTTCTTCTGGGAAGGCAGCAACCAGCGCACCGATGGCTACGGTGGCAGCCTGGCCAACCGTTCGCGCTTCGCCATCGAGTTGATTCGTGCCGTGCGTGCAGCCGTAGGCGAAGGATTCCCGATCATCTTCCGCTTCTCCCAATGGAAACAACAGGACTACACCGCGCGCCTGGTGCAGACCCCCGAAGCCCTGGGCGAATTCCTCAAGCCACTGTCCGACGCTGGCGTGGATATCTTCCACTGCTCGACACGTCGCTTCTGGGAGCCGGAATTCGACGGCTCCGAGCTGAACCTGGCCGGCTGGACCCGCAAGCTCACCGGCAAGCCGACCATCACCGTTGGCAGCGTCGGCCTGGATGGCGAGTTCCTGCAGTTCATGGTCAATACCGACAAGGTCGCGCAGCCGGCCAGCCTGGAGAAACTGCTGGAGCGCCTGAACAATGACGAATTCGACCTGGTGGCGGTAGGGCGGGCGCTGCTGGTGGATCCGGATTGGGCGCAGAAGGTGCGCGACGGTCGGGAACAGGAGATCCTGCCGTTCAGCCGTGAAGCACTGATGACGCTGGTTTAAGTCGCCTGTACCGACGCCATCGCGAGCAGGCTCGCTCCCACATTCGATCTTCTGCGAAGGCCAATACCGCGCTCGACGAAGATCCCCTGTGGGAGCAAGCCTGCTCGCGATGGCGATCTTCACATCTGCGAAAAAATCAGCGCATTGTCGACGCAGCCGGCATCACCTGCTCACCCACACAAGCCCCCCGCAACTGCGCCTCGAACTGCTCGATCACCGACGCCCAACCCTGGCGGCTGGCGTGCTGGCGAGCATTGAGCCGCACGCAGCGTAACGCTTCGGGATCCTCCAGCAACCAGCGGGCCCCATCGCAGAACGCCTCCTCATCCCCGGGCATCGCCAGCACGCCGTTGTAGCCATGGCGGATGTGCTGTGCCGCGGCGGCCTGATCGTAGGCCACCACGCCCAGCCCGGACGCCAGGGCTTCCAGCACGACATTGCCGAAGGGTTCGGTCAGGCTCGGAAAGACGAACACATCCCCGCTGGCGTAGTGGCTGGCCAGCGCCTCGCCACGCTGGGTGCCGCAGAAAATCGCGTCGGGCAATGCCTGCTCCAGGGCGGACCGTTGCGGGCCGTCGCCGATCACCACCAGCTTCATTCGCCGCTGCGGGAACGTACTGCACAGCCGGTCGAAACAACGCTTGAGCAAGCCGAGATTCTTCTCTGGCGCCAGGCGCCCAACGTGGATCACGGCAATATCGTCATCGCCCAGGCCCCAGCTTTCCCGCAGGGGGACCGAGCGCTTGACCGGATGGAACAACTGGCTGTCGACGCCGCGGGATAACAGCATGACGCGCGCGAAATGCCGCCGTTCCAATTCCAGTTGCTGGCTGAGGCTGGGCACCAGCGTCAGGTTGGAGCGGTTGTGAAACCAGCGCAGGTAATGGGTGAGTGCGCGACTCAGCAACCCGAGGCCATACTGCCGGGTGTATTGCTGGAAATTGGTGTGGAAGCCACTGACCACCGAAATACCCAGGCGCCGAGCCGCCCGCAATGCCGACAAACCCAACGGCCCCTCGGTGGCGATGTACAGCACATCGGGCCGCTGACGCTTCCAGCGCCGCAGCAGCTTGTGCATGGACACCTGGCCCCACTGCAACCCCGGATACCCTGGCAGCGGCCAGCCCCGGCACAGCAGCAAATCGTTGCTGGCCTGGCGTTGATCGGTGGCCTGCCGCGGACGCACCAGCTCTACCCGGTGCCCCCGGGCACACAGACCCTCATGCAAGCGGCCCAAAGTATTGGCCACGCCGTTGATTTCCGGCGGGAAGGTTTCGGTGATGAGGGTGATATGCAGGTGTGTGCTCATGACCCCAGTGTCGACCGGGGCCATTTCGCCAGTGTGACGCCTGAATGATGGATTTGTGACCGGTTCAGCCTTGGCGGGCCAATATGGCCTCGGCCCCTTGCTCGCGCACCCAGAACAGGGTCGCCCCGGCCACGGCCGCCGGCATCATCAGGATGTTGACCACGGGAATCAGCAGTGCCAGGTACACGCTGCCGCCAAAACCCAGGCTCTGCCAGCGCTTCTGTCGCAGCCAGGCGAGCATTTCGTTCCAGCCCAGCTTGTGGTTGTCCGCCGGGTAGTCGATGTACTGGATCGCCATCATCCACACGCCGAACAGCAGCCACAGCGGCGCGGCCACCAGATTGAGCACGGGGATGAACGACAGCACGAACAGCCCCAGGGCGCGGGGCAGGAAATAGCCGAGCTTGCGTGCCTCCCGGGCCAGGGTGCGGGGGATCATGGCAACCAACTCGCCCCAACTGAAGGCCGGGAAGTCGTCGGTGCCACGGACCACTACCTCGACTTTCTCTGCCAGAAAACCGTTGAACGGCGCGGCGATGATGTTGGCGAGCATCGTGAAGGTAAAGAACACCATCAGTACCACCAGCACCACGAACAACGGCCAGAGGATGTAGCTGAGGAAACTCAGCCAGTCCGGCAGCGACGGCATCAACGTGTCGACCCACAGGCTGAATTGATGGCCGGCCAGGTAGATCAGGCCGACGAACAACACGAGGTTGATCGCCAGCGGCAACAATACGAACAAACGCAGGCCCGGGCTCAAGACCAGCTTGAGGCCTTCTTGCAGATATTGCGGGCCGGACAGGACAGGGGCGGGCATGGGAAGCTCCGAGAGAAGGTGAACGCGCCGACCTTACCGGCTTTGCCCGGCGCGGGAAAGCGTCTACACGGCGTGTAACAGGTTTATTGAACGGACGACTCTATTGAAGGCGCCGCCCGACATAGAACTCACCTATGAGCTGGATTGTTAAACCGTATTTCCTTAATCTTCGCTCCCTCGATACGCTGCACCCATTCTTTTTCAGGGCCGTCGAACCAAAGCCTTCCCCAAGTGCATCAACGGTCCTTTTTTATTCCCGCCGTTCACCCGGCGCTCCGGCCCGCAAGGGCTGGTCAATTGGAGCAGGTCATGTCTGAAGTTCGTCATTCGCGAGTCATTATTCTCGGTTCCGGCCCTGCCGGTTACAGCGCCGCCGTTTACGCGGCCCGTGCCAACCTCAAGCCACTGCTGATCACCGGCATGCAGGCCGGCGGTCAACTGACCACCACCACTGAAGTCGACAACTGGCCGGGCGATGTCCATGGCCTGACCGGCCCGGCGTTGATGGAGCGCATGAAAGAACACGCCGAGCGTTTCGAGACCGAGATCGTCTTTGACCACATCAATGCCGTGGATTTCGCCGCCAAGCCGTACACCCTGACCGGCGACAGCGCCACCTACACCTGCGATGCCCTGATCATCGCCACTGGCGCCAGCGCCCGTTACCTGGGCCTGCCGTCGGAAGAGGCGTTCATGGGCAAGGGCGTTTCCGCTTGCGCCACCTGCGACGGTTTCTTCTACCGCAACAAGCCCGTGGCCGTGGTCGGTGGCGGCAACACCGCTGTCGAGGAAGCCCTGTACCTGGCCAACATCGCCAGCACGGTCACCCTGATCCACCGCCGCGAAACCTTCCGCGCCGAGAAGATCCTGATCGACAAGCTCAATGCCCGCGTGGCCGAAGGCAAGATCATCCTCAAGCTCAATGCCACCCTGGACGAAGTGCTGGGCGACAACATGGGCGTGACCGGTGCCCGCCTGAAAAACAACGACGGCAGCTTTGACGAGATCAAGGTCGACGGCGTCTTCATCGCCATCGGCCACACGCCGAACACCTCGTTGTTCGAAGGCCAGCTGGAACTCAAGGACGGTTACCTGGTGGTCAAGGGCGGCCGCGACGGCAACGCCACCGCCACCAGCGTCGAAGGGATCTTTGCGGCCGGTGACGTGGCCGACCACGTCTACCGCCAAGCCATCACCTCGGCCGGCGCCGGCTGCATGGCGGCCCTGGACACCGAACGTTACCTGGACGGCCTGCAGAACGCTTCGTTCTGATTTCTGCCTGAGAGCAAGCGAAGCACCTGTGGGAGCGAGCCTGCTCGCGAAGGCGGTGAATCAGTCAACATCATGCTGACTGACCCACCGCTATCGCGAGCAGGCTCGCTCCCACAGTGTTTTGTGTGGTCTGTTCAGCCCAGCTTCGTCAGGCATGCTTCGAGAATATCCAGGCCTTCCTCCAGCACTGCCGGCTCGGTCGTCAACGGAGCCAGCAGGCGGATGATATGGCGCGACTTGCCACTGGGCATCAGCAGCAGGCCTGCGTCCCGTGCCAGAGCCAGCAACTGGGTCAGCTGCGCCGCTGCCGGGGTACCGTCGGCATGGGCCAGTTCGATGCCGCGCATGGCGCCGACGCCCGTCAGGCGGCCCAGGAACGGTGTCAGCCCCCGGCGGCGCCATGATTCGTAGCGGCTGACAATCGCCTCTTCCTGTTGCGTACCCCAGGCGTGCAGGTGCGTGTCGGTCATTTCCTCCAGTGTCGCCAGTGCGGCGGCACAGGCAATGGGGTTGCCCGAATAGGTACCGCCCAAGCCGCCCTTGGGCAGGTTGTCCAGCAAAGCCTTGCGCCCCACCACAGCCCCCAGCGGGACACCGCCGGCAATGCTCTTGCCCAGGAGGATCAGGTCGGGCTCGATGCCCAGTCGCGAGAACGCGAAACGTTGGCCGGTGCGCCCGAAGCCCGACTGGATTTCATCGATGATCAGCACGATGCCCTTGTCGTCGCAGAACTGCCGCAGGGCCTGGGCGAAAGGGATGTCCAGCGCCAGGAAGCCCGCCTCGCCCTGTACCGGTTCGACGATGAAACAGGCCACATCGTTGACGTCGATCTCCACGCTGAACAATCGCTCCATGGCCTGTAAGGCTTCTGCGCAGGTCACGCCGTTGTCCTTGCTCGGATAGGGCAGGTGATAGACCGGCCCCGGCAACACGCCGATTTTCTGTTTGTAGGGCGCGACCTTGCCGTTGAGGTTCAGAGTGGCCAGCGTGCGGCCATGGAAGCCGCCGTCGAAGGCGATGACGGCAGTGCGGCCCGTGGCCCCGCGCACGATCTTCAAGGCATTTTCCGCCGCCTCCGCGCCGCTGTTGGTGAGCATGCCGCTGATGGGGTAGTCCACCGGGATAAACGCGGTCAGGCGCTCCATCAATTCGATGTAGGGCGCATGAGGTGCGGCGTTGAAGGCATAGTGAGTCAATCGGGTGGCCTGCTCGCGAATGGCCTCGACGACGCGTGGATGGCAATGGCCGAGGTTCAACACGCCGATGCCGCCCACGAAGTCGATGTAGCGCTTGCCGTCGGTGTCCCAGACCTCGGCGTTTCTGCCATGGCTGAGGCTGACGGGGTGCACTATGGAGATCGATTGGCTGATGGTTTCGCTGCTCATGGATGACGGCTCGAAGGAAGAGAGGATTTCCTTTATCTAAGCCGTGAGCAGTGGCGGGCGGCAAACGAAATAAAGTTGCCGGGTCAATCTTAAAAGTCGGGATGTCTCAGGGACGAGTCTCTTGAGGCGGTCTGTGGCGAGGGAGCTTGCTCCCGCTTGAGTGCGTAGCACTCACAAAAGGAAGTTGCCAGTGCTGCGCACTGGAGCGGGAGCAAGCTCCCTCGCCACAAAAGCGGATCCTGCAAAAAGCGGATCTCCCCAGAAGGACGATCAGCGACGCTGCAATGGCTGGGCCGCGAACTTCACGCCGGCCAGTCCGTGGGCCATCAACGCGCGGATATTACCGTGGTCGCTGCCGTCGGGAGTGTCCAGCACCGAGCGGTAATGCTCGCCGAACGCCAGCAGCGCTTCTTCGTCGCTCAAGCCTTCGAGCAGAGCCAGGCCGAGGGTCTTGCAGGAGCCTTCGTTCTGCCCGGCCGCATTTTCCACGTTGCCGTTGGTGAAAGGCTGAGGCTGATAGTCATAGCCATCGTTGATGAAGGCCAGGGTCTCGGCGAAGGTGTGTTCGCCGCTCTGGAGGCGGGCGCGCAGGGTGTTCAGATCAGGCATCGGGTTTTCCTTTGGCGAACGCAGCTTGCTGTTCGGCGCTGGCTTCTTGCTGGTATTGGGCTTTCCATTCGGCGTACGGCATGCCGTAGACCCGTTCACGGGCGTCATCGAGGCTGACCTCGATCTGGCGTTCGTCGGCAGCGGCCTTGTACCATTTGGACAGGCAGTTGCGGCAGAAGCCGGCGAGGTTCATCAGGTCGATGTTCTGCACATCCTTGCGGCTGTCCAGGTGGGCAACCAGCCGACGGAAAGCGGCGGCTTCGAGTTCGAGGCGTTGTTGGTCGTTCATGATGGTCTCTTCGAGACAGCTGCAAGCGGCAAGCTTCAAGCTGCAAGTGGATTACGATCAGGTCTGAGCTTACAGCTTGCAGCGGCTACGAAGTAGCCCGGTTTGCCGCCAAAGTGATCGACACCGATTCGGCAAAACGCAGGGCATGGGGTTTGTCGACTTCGACTTCGGCGTATTGCACCGACTCGTTGCTCATGACCAGGTCCAGCAACTCCTGGGTCAGGCGTTCCAGCAGGGCGAAGCGATTGCCTTCCACGTGGGCGATGATCGCCTTGGTGATGGTGCGGTAGTTCAGCGCGTGATCGATGTCGTTGTCACGCACCGCTTCCTGTGCCGGGTAGAGGATGGTCAGGTTGATCAAGACATCCTGTTTGTTGAGGATTTCATCCTCGTTGATCCCGATGAATGTGCGCAGGCGCAGGTCCTTGACCCGGATGCGCGCCATGGCTGGCTGAAGTTGTGGCATTTACTTGCTCCGTCGAATCAATTGCAGGAACTCCTGGCGAGTGGTGCTGGATTCGCGAAAAGCCCCGAGCATCACTGAAGTGTTCATGGTCGAGTTCTGTTTTTCGACACCGCGCATCATCATGCACATGTGCTGGGCCTCGATGACCACCGCGACACCGGCGGCCTGGGTAACCTGTTGCACCGCGGCGGCGATTTGCCGGGTGAGGTTTTCCTGGATCTGCAGGCGGCGGGCGAACATGTCCACCAGCCGGGCGATCTTCGACAGCCCCAGGACCTTGCCCGTAGGAATATAAGCTACATGGGCCTTGCCGATGAAGGGCAGCAAATGATGTTCGCACAGGGAATAGAGTTCGATGTCGGCGACGATCACCATTTCATCGCTGTCCGAATCGAACAGGGCGCCATTGACTATCTGTTCGACGCTTTGCTCGTAGCCATGGCAAAGGTACTGCATGGCCTTGGCGGCACGAGCCGGTGTGTCCAGCAGACCTTCGCGCTCCGGGTCTTCACCCAGGCCGATGAGGATCTCGCGGTAATTCTGGGGCAGGGATAACGCCATGATGGATCCTCGCAGCAAGGCTATTTGACGTGTCGCCCGCCGTTGACGGTCAGGGTCGTGCCGGTGACATAGGGGTTGTCCAGCAGATACCGCAGGCTCTGGTAGACGACTTCGCTACCGGGCTCGATGCCCAACGCCGACTTGGCCAAGGTCTTGGCGCGATAAGCGGCGTCGTCTTCGGCCTTGAACAGTAGCAGGGCCGGCGCGATACCGTTGACCTTGATCGCCGGTGCGAACTTCGCCGCGAACGACAGGGTCAGGCTGTCGAGCCCAGCCTTGGTGGCACAGTAGGCGATGTGCTTGCTGCTGCCCTTGCGGGTGACATCATCGCTGATATGCACGATATCCGCGGGAGCCGAGCGCTGCAGCAGTTCGGCACAATGCAAGTTGATCAGATACGGCGCAAGCATGTGCACGCCGAACATGGCATTGAAGGCCGCCGATTCATCGCCTGGCGTTTCGACCAGCCATGCGGAAGCGTTGTGCACGATGGCCCGCAACCGGTCAGTGTGCTGCTTGAGTTGTTCGATAAACGCCAGGATTGCGCCTTCGCTGGAAAAATCGGCGAACATCGCAGTTGCCCCCAGATCCCGGAGCGTCTGCACACCTGGACGCTCGGTACGATAAGTGACGATGACCGGATGACCGTCTTCCAGCAGTCGCCGAGCACAGTGCAAGCCGACACGCTGGGCTGCACCGGTGAGCAGGATAGGGGCGTCGGTACTGGGCATGGAAGGGACTCGGTTCACAGCAGAAGCAAAACTATATCAGTGACCGTGGGGATGTACCTATTTGTAGTGGTTGAACCTATGGAGCGGACCATTCGCTCGGGCACTTGTCACGATTACGTATAATGGATATTTTTTTTGTTACAAAAAACAACAAATTCGCACATCGGCATCGGTTTGCTCTTGTCATCAGACGACTAAGAGGGAGTAAACTAGGATCCAATTTACCAGTCGGGCCTGTTGGATAAAAAATGAACGTTATCACCGACGATCAGTTCGTTATCCAAGCAGCAGCGGGCCTGGAGCGCGAAGACCTGTTTCCCATCCGCGAGGTTTCTCGGCTTACGGGGGTGAATCCCGTGACCTTGCGCGCATGGGAGCGTCGCTACGGTCTGATCCAGCCGACACGTACCGAAAGCGGTCATCGCTTGTATTCCATGGGCGATATCGAGAAGGTACGTAGCATCCTTGCCTGGATCGAACGTGGGGTTGCTGTCAGTAAAATTAGCAAGATCCTGAGCAAGACCGAATCGTTACAACCGGTCTCTGCGTTGATTCCACCGGGTCTGGTGAGAGTCGACTATGCACAATGGCAGCGCCAGGTCGCGGTAGCAGTCGCCAACTTCGACGATGTAGAACTGGATCGCATCTATGGGCAGATTTTTTCCAGCTACGCGGTGCCGATCGTGTTTCAGCGCATCCTGATGCCCCTCTGGCAACAACTGTTGCAACGTCAGCAGGAGTTCGGGCAGACCAGCGAATGGCTGTTTTTCGACGGATTCCTGCGCTCGCGCGTCTCCCAGCGGCTGTTGCTCAAGCGCGAGGATCGGTCGCGACGCGTGCTGGTCAGCGCCATTGCCGGACAATGCCGTGAGCTGGAGTTGCTGGTGACGGCGTTGTATGTGTCGAAGGCGGAAGTGGGGATCCGGTTGATGACTGTCGGCCAGCCGTTCGACGAACTGACCCTGGTATGCCAGAAGACTCAACCTCTGGCGCTGGTGCTGGTGTCCAACCATGCGCCGGTTGCCGAATTGCCCAAGCGCCTGAACAGGTTGGCGATGAGCCTGGATTGCCCGTTGATGTTGGCCGGTGATGCGTCCGACCTGATGCAGGAATGCCTGGCAGGATCGTCGATCGGTTGCCTGGGCAATGACGGAACAGTGATTGGCCAGCGCTTGCGTCAGTTGCTGGCAGGTAACCTGGATACCTAGGTGACCTAGAGATGCATGGCCGGATGGGACAGGCGATGCTGCTGGAGGATGTACTGACGCAGGCGTTCGGTTTCGTCCTGGTCGTTTTGGTTCAGATGGTAGGCGTACAAGCCTTGCTCGGTTTCCCGTTCGAAAGTGCCGCGCAACGAAATCCTTTCGTAGCCTGAAGGGCTGAACCACAGGACAAATTGCTTCGGTGGTTTGGTGCGGTTGCGGTTTTCCACTAATACACCCTTGCAAGACACCTCGTGGACCCACAAGGCCCCGGGCTGGCCCTTGGCATTTTCCAGCGCTACCGGCTCTTCGAGGGGCAGGCGCCATGGGCGTACTTTCGGCCCCTCCTCGTAAATACTCGGCACACCCAGGCGCAGGTGCATCGCATGGAATTCATCTTCCACAAGGTGCAACGGGAAGGTCATCTGCTGGTTTTCGAAGTTGGCTTGCAGCGTGACCTGCTCGTTTGCCGCCAGGCGTGTCAGCAAGTCACGGATCTGCGATCCGCTATTGACCAGAAGGCTGGACGTCACATCCCGCTCATTCAATTGCGGGATGTGTTGCATGGTCCGGATGAAGTCCAGCTCATCCTGGGTCAGGAGGGCGTCACGCTGCATGGTGTGCTCGAAATGATTGTGCGTTTTCACTGGTGATTGTAGTGACTGACCGTTAATTCGGTGTTTTGTTTGTGCCGTTCGTCGCATTGAGATGGGCAATCGTCGCACGGGCTTCGGCCAATTCCTTTTCCAACTGGGCGACGCGTAGTTGTGCCTTGACCTGGGCCGTGACGTCTTTTTGCACACCTACGAAATAGGTATGGCCATCCGCGTCGTTTTTTACCGTGGACAGCGACAACTCATTCCAGAACGGTGTGCCGTCCTTGCGGTAGTTGCGCAGCACTTCCCGACAGGCGCCGCCCTGTTTCAAGGTCTTGCGAATTCGCTCCAGGGAGGGTTGGTCGCGGTCACCCGATTGCAGGAAACGGCAATCCTGGTAGAGGATCTCATCGCGGTTATAACCGGTCAGCCGTTCGAAAGCCGGGTTCACGTAGATCAGAATATTGTCTTCGCCTTCCTTTTCGGCGATGACGATTCCGTCATTGGAAGCATTTATCACCAGTTGCATCAGTTGCGCATTGATCATGGAGCACGTCCTTTGTATAGCCCATGTTAAGTACCGCATTATTCGAAGAAGCTGATGCGATGTCTACTGGCCATTAGCGCTTGTGGAGCGTCAATCGTAGTCATGCGGTTCGGCCTGTTACTATCGCGTTTCTTTTTATCCAGGCTCAGGACCAGATTGATGAAAGTCGCCATCCTTTCCGGCTCGGTGTACGGCACCGCTGAAGAAGTCGCTCGACACGCCGCCAAGCTGCTCGGTGATGCAGGCTTCGAAACCCTGCACAACCCGCGGGTAACCCTCGCCGACATCCAGGCATTCGGCCCGCAGGCCTTGTTGGCCGTGACATCCACTACCGGCATGGGCGAGTTGCCGGATAATCTGATGCCGCTGTATTCGACAATCCGCGATCAACTGCCGGCATTCCTTCATGGCCTGCCCGGTGCGGTGATCGGCCTGGGGGATGCCAGTTATGGCGACACCTTCTGCGGCGGTGGCGAGCAGATGCGCGAGTTGTTCGCCGAGCTGGGCGTGCGCGAGGTGATGCCGATGTTGCGCCTGGATGCCAGCGAAAGCGTCACACCCGAAACCGATGCCGAACCCTGGTTGAGCGAGTTGATCGGCGCGTTGCGTGGTTGATAGAGGGCACGGGCTCCTCGCCGGTGTCCCGCTCGGCCATTAAGCTGGCTGCCAAGGCAACTACCGTCCCGGTAAGGGCTGACTAGACTCACTCTCTTGTGCCCATACCTATAACGATAAGCCCGAGGTCAGAGCCGTGAGCATAGCGCCCATCCAACCGACACTCAGCATCAGGGAACAGGTCAGTGCCGCTGAATGGCAAACCCGTATCGATCTTGCCGCCTGTTACAGACTGGTCGCGCTGCATGGCTGGGATGACCTGATTTTCACCCATATTTCTGCGAAGGTTCCCGGCACCGAGGACTTTCTGATCAACCCATTCGGGTTGATGTTCCATGAAATCACCGCCTCGAGCCTGGTCAAGGTCGATCTGGCCGGCCACAAGCTGATGGACAGCCCTTACGATATCAACCCGGCCGGCTACACCATTCACAGTGCGGTGCACGAGGCACGAGACGATGTCGCCTGCGTGCTGCACACCCATACCGCTGCCGGTGTGGCGGTCTCGGCCCAGAAACAGGGTGTATTGCCGATCAGCCAACAGTCGTTGTTCGTGTTGTCGAGCCTCGCCTATCACGCCTATGAAGGCGTAGCCCTGAATCATGAAGAAAAGGCCCGCTTGCAGGCGGACCTGGGGGGCAGCAACTTCCTGATGCTGCACAACCACGGGCTGCTGACGTGCGCTGGCACCATCGCCGATACTTTCCTGATGATGTTCACTTTCCAGCGGGCCTGCGACATCCAGGTGTTGGCGCAGAACGGCGGGGTTGAGCTGATACCCATCGAGCCGAGCGTACTGGCCGGTGCCCGGGCGATGATTGCCGGGGTCACCAAAAGCGCCCAGGGCATGGGCGGTGCGCTGGCCTGGCCGGCGTTGCTGCGCAAGCTCGACCAACAAGACCCGGGCTACAGAAACTGATGCCTATGGTCCAGATTCCGCTGCGTATCTGGCGCCAGCGCGGCCAGACCTTCCTGTTCCGGGGCCACACCATCCGGTATTGGGTGGCGGGGCATGGCGAGCCTCTGCTGTTGATCCACGGTTTCCCCACAGCCAGTTGGGACTGGCATTACCTGTGGCAGCCGCTGGCACAGCGTTATCGCGTGATCGCCTGCGACATGCTCGGTTTTGGCGACTCCGCCAAGCCGACGGATCACGTCTACAGCCTGCTGGAGCAGGCGGATCTGCAGCAGGCATTGCTGGCTCATCTGCAGGAGCGGCAAGCGGTGCACATTCTGGCCCACGATTATGGTGACAGCGTGGCCCAGGAGCTGATCGCCCGGCATTGTGAGGCACGCATCGAGATCGCCAGTTGCGCGTTTCTCAATGGGGGCCTGTTTCCGGAAACCCATCGTCCGGTTCTGGCGCAGAAGTTGTTGCTCAGCCCGTTGGGCTGGCTGATAGGTCGTGCTTTTTCACGCGAAAGCCTGGCCAGGAATTTTCGACAGATCTTTGGTCCCTGGCGCGGCCCCAGCGAAAGCGAACTGGATGATTACTGGAGCCTGGTCAAAAGCCACGACGGACCCCGGATCATGCACAAACTCATCCGCTACATCCCCGAGCGCCGCGTACAACGTGACCGCTGGGTACAGGCGATGCAGCGCGGCGAGGTACCGCTGCGGGTGATCGACGGCGCATTCGATCCGATTTCCGGCGCGCACATGGTGGCGCGATACGAGGCTCTGATCCCGAATGCGGATACGGTGCTGCTGCCCGATATCGGCCACTACCCACAGACCGAAGCCCCGGTACAGGTGCTCCAGCATTATCTGGCATTTCGTGAAAAGCTCGCGGAGCCGGTGTGGCTGCGGGCCTCGATGAAATGTCTGTGACCGTCATCGCGGGCAAGCCCGGCTCCCATCGCTGTCTGGATTGAACTGATATCTGCGCCCACCGCCCATCCCCTGTGGGAGCGAGCCTGCTCCGAGCAGGCTCGCTCCCACCCCTGTCCTGGGTGAGCCTGATAGCTGTGTCCGCCACCGCTCCCCTGTGGGAGTGAGCCTGCTCGCGATAGCGGCGGGTCAGCTTGCATGAATGTTGGATGTGCCGCCGCACCCGGTTCGGGTTGAATCCGGTACCGCATCATCCCCTCACCTTATCGCCTACCATTCACTCTCAACCGTGTTGATTGTGACCGTCAGCCCCGTGCCTGACACTCAGGCTTTAAACCCTGGTCTGCTGGAGTTCTGCCCATGAGTGAGTCTGTGCGCTTCGAAGATAAAGTGGTGATCGTCACGGGAGCCGGCGGTGGGCTGGGGCGGGCCCATGCGCTGCTGTTCGCCAGGCAAGGCGCCAAGGTGCTGGTCAATGACCTCGGTGGCTCCGCCCAGGGAGAAGGGGCCAATGCCTCGGCGGCGGATCGGGTGGTCGCTGAAATCCGCGAAGCCGGGGGCATCGCCGAGGCGAACCACGATTCCGTCACCGACGGTGACAAGCTTGTGCAAAACGCTCTCGACGCGTTTGGTCGGGTCGATGTGGTGGTGAACAACGCCGGGATCCTGCGGGACAAGACCTTCCACAAAATGGAAGACGCCGATTGGGATCTGGTCTATCGCGTCCACGTCGAAGGCGCGTACAAAGTCACTCGCGCCGCCTGGCCGCACCTGCGCGAGCAGAATTATGGCCGGGTCATCTTCACCGCCTCCACGTCCGGCATCTACGGCAACTTCGGCCAATCCAACTACGGCATGGCCAAGCTCGGCCTTTATGGCCTGACGCGTACCCTGGCTATTGAAGGTCGCAAGAACAATATCCTGGTCAACGCCATCGCCCCCACCGGCGGCACGCGCATGACCGAAGGCCTGATGCCGCCGCAGGTGTTCGAGCAACTCAAGCCCGAGCTCGTCAGCCCGCTGGTGGTGTACCTGGCCAGCGAAGGCTGCCAGGAAACCTCCGGGTTGTTCGAAGTGGGCGGCGGCTGGATGGGCAAGGTTCGCTGGGAACGCAGCCTCGGCGTCGGGTTCGACCCAAGCAAGGGCTTCTCGCCCGAAGACGTTGCTGCCCATTGGCAGCAGATCTGCGATTTCGACAACGCCGTGCATCCCAATGACAACCTGGAAGCGTTGAAGGAAATGATGGCGAACATGCAGCGTTACGCCGTGTAGCCTTTCTTGCCCGAGCCGGTTGTCGTTGCCGACGATAACCGCGCTCAGGGAAAGTACTTCTTCACCAGGGCCGCCAGGTTCGCGGCCGTCTCGATGTCCATCACCCCGTCATGTTTCGCCGGCCGAAAATGCAACTGGAAGGCGCGTACCAAGCGCTGGAAGCCCATACTTGTCGTGGCTGCCGTCGTGTCATACCCATACCTCCTGAACAGCCCCAGTAGATGTTCCCGGGTCGGCACGCCTGCGCATCGGTAGGCCTGCAGGAACGACTGCTGCGTGCTCTCATCGAACCACGCGCCGATGCCTTTCAAATACAACGCGTGCCAGGGAAACATCGGCCCAGGGTCACTCTTGCGCCCGGCGGCGATGTCCGAATGCGCCACCACATTGACCGGACTGATATCGGGATAACGCCGGAGTATGTCGAGGGCCAACTGTTCCACTGCTTCGATTTGCTGCGGCGAGTAAGGCGGGAAGGTGAATGTCCCCTGGTAGTCAGCGGCCAGATTGACGATTTCGACTCCAATGGACGTGTCGTTCAAATTGCTGCGATTGCCCCAACTGCTCACCCCTGCGTGCCAGGCTCGTTTGTTTTCGTCCACCAGATTGAAAATCTGCGGCTCGTTGAAACCTGCTTTCACATAACTCGGGTCTGCGAAGTCCGGGATCAGGTAATGCGCACTGACGGAGGCACCGGTCAGTGCATTGATGGAGGACGAGAAGTTGGCGGCCGTGTAATGGAAGACCAGGAAGCGAATGCGGTTGTTGTGGCCTTTGTTTGAACGGTAGCGGGTGGAGTTTATCGGGTACATGAAAGTGCTCATTGATAATTGAAGGGATCGAAGCGGCGCACTTCGATTGATTTCAGACTAACAATGATCTTCAAATTGGCTTGTAGTGAGGGTCTTGGTTTTTTGTAGGAATTGGTGTTTGGTTTGTGGGGATATATAGCCTGACAGGAAAAGAAACCGCTACACAAACAGCGGCTAAAGGTTAGGTGTATCTTTTTTCAAACTCTTCGTGCCAATAAGCTAAATATCATTGGATTTGAATCATGTCCAATTGTGGATACGTCCTCAAAGTTGCAACCACAGTGACGATTTTCTTTAATGGCTGGTTCTTTAATATTTGCTCAACGGTATTCATTTGAACTTTCCGGCTCGAACAGTCCGTCTGGAGTCATGCATAAAAAAAGCCGCTGCCAAAGCAGCGGCCTGAAAATGACGTTGCAAAGGAGCCACAAACCAACGTCGGTAAGCACGGGATGATGGACCGATACGCCAATCCATCCGAATGACGGTGCGCCAGGCGTGAGGGATGCCATGGCGGGTGCTTGCAGGCCCGTTACCCTGGAAGCCCGGCCAGCATAGGGATCGAGCGCATCGGGAAACAGACCGGATCCGGACATGCACTGTTACGGCGTGCGCAACAGTCGAAACGAGACGCCGAACATGCATTGCACTGATGGACCACTATCCAGCCCATTCATGGCGTGTGCAAAGCCCCGTCCTGCGCGGGCGCTAATCCTTTCGAGCGACAACGTGAATACCTCCTTGGTGCGCTTATCGCCCATCACGGGCGGCAGTAGGGTGAAGTCTCTGTCACTCACCGGGGAAGACGCATGACAACAATAACAATGCGCGCCATCTTCAAGCCGCAGGCGCTGGCCGTTGCGGTGGCCTTGGGCTGCTCTGCCCAGGCGCAGGCCGTTTCATTCAATATCGGCGAGATCGAAGGCCAGTTCGATTCCTCGTTGTCCGTGGGCGCGAGCTGGGGCATGAGCGATGCCGACAAGGATTTGATCGGCACGGTCAATGGCGGTCGGGGTCAGTCTTCCACCGGTGATGATGGGCGGCTGAATTTCAAGAAGGGCGAGACCTTCTCGAAGATCTTCAAAGGGCTGCACGACCTCGAACTCAAGTACGGTGATACTGGCGTGTTCGTGCGTGGCAAGTACTGGTATGACTTCGAGCTGAAGGATGAAAGCCGTCCGTTCAAGGACATCAGCGACAGCAATCGCAAGGAAGGCGCCAAGTCTTCCGGGGCGGAGCTTCTCGATGCCTTCGTCTACCACAACTATTCCATCGCCGATTTGCCGGGCACCGTGCGCGCCGGCAAGCAGGTGGTCAGTTGGGGGGAGAGTACCTTCATCGGTAACTCCATCAACAGCATCAACCCGGTGGACGTGTCCGCGTTCCGTCGTCCGGGTGCCGAGATCAAGGAAGGCCTGATCCCGGTGAACATGCTGTTCGCCTCCCAGGGCCTGACCGACAAGCTCACCATCGAGGGTTTCTACCAGCTTGAGTGGGACCAGACGGTGGTCGATAACTGCGGCACGTTCTTCGGCAATGACGTGGTGGCGGATGGTTGCACCAGCGGCTACACCGTGGGCAGCCCGGCCATTGCGCCGTTCGTGCCGCTGACCCAGGCGTTTGGTCAAGGGATCGAGGTATCCAGCGAAGGCGTGGTCATTCCTCGTGGCGGCGATCGTGATGCCCGTGACTCCGGCCAGTGGGGCACAGCGTTGCGCTGGCTCGGCGACGACACCGAGTACGGCTTGTACTTCATGAATTATCACAGCCGTACGCCTACTGTCGGCACCACGACCGCAGGGACCTCAACCCTGGCGGCTTTGCCGGGAATGGTTGCGATTGCCAACGGCCTGTCCCCAGGCAGCGGTGCCGGCCTGGCCCAAAGCGTCATGCTCGGCCGCGGTCAGTACTACCTCGAATACCCCGAGGACATCCGTCTGTACGGCGCCAGCTTTTCCACCACGTTGCCCACCGGCACCGCATGGACCGGTGAAATCAGCTATCGCCCCAACGCTCCGGTACAGCTCAATACCAACGACCTGACCCTGGCCTTGCTCAACCCGATTGCCGGTGGAGCGGCCTCACCGATCGCAACCAGCGCGGGCGCCGACAACACCGGCTACCGCCGCAAGGAAATCACCCAGATCCAGAGCACCATGACCCACTTCTTCGATCAGGTGCTGGGCGCGGATCGCCTGACCCTGGTGGGCGAGGCGGCGGTGGTGCATGTCGGCGGGCTGGAGTCCAAGGACAAGCTGCGTTACGGCCGCGATTCGGTCTACGGCCAATACGGGTTCAACGGTGACACCGATGGCTTCGTCACCTCGACCTCGTGGGGCTATCGCGCCCGGGCGATCCTCGACTATTCCAACGTCGTCGCCGGCATCAACTTCAAACCCAACTTGTCCTGGTCCCATGACGTGGCCGGCTACGGCCCCAACGGCCTGTTCAACGAAGGTGCCAAGGCCGTCAGCCTCGGCGTCGATGCCGACTACCGCAACACCTATACCGCCAGCCTGAGCTACACCGACTTTTTCGGCGGCGACTACAACGTCCTCAAGGATCGCGACTTCCTCGCGTTGAGCTTCGGCGTGAACTTCTGATCTGGCTGACAAGGAAAACCCTATGCGCAAGATGATCCTGCAATGCGGTGCCCTGGCCTTGAGCCTGCTGGCCGCAAACGTGATGGCGGCGGTTTCGCCGGACGAGGCGAACAAACTGGGCACCAGCCTGACGCCGCTGGGTGCGGAGAAAGCCGGTAACGCCGATGGCTCGATCCCGGCCTGGACCGGTGGCATCCCGAAAAATGCCGGTGCCGTGGACAGTAAAGGCTTCCTGGCGGATCCGTTCGCCAATGAAAAGCCGCTGTTCACCATTACTGCCGCGACTGTGGACAAGTACAAGGACAAGCTTTCCGAAGGCCAGGTGGCGATGTTCAAACGCTACCCGGAAACCTACAAGATCCCGGTCTATCCGACCCATCGCAGCGTGGGGCTGCCGCCGGAAATCTACGAATCGGCCAAGCGCAGCGCGCTCAATGTCACCGCGATCAACGACGGTAACGGCTTGGCCAATTTCACCGGCAACCGCTACTACGCGTTTCCGATTCCAAAGAACGGGGTGGAGGTCATCTGGAACCACATCACCCGTTATCACGGTGGCAACCTGCGGCGCATCATCACCCAGGCCACACCGCAGACCAACGGCAGCTTCACGCCGATCCGTTTCGAAGAGGAAGCTGCCGTGCCGGCCCTGATCAAGGACGCCGATCCGGAAAAAGCCAGCAACGTGCTGACCTATTTCAAGCAGGAAGTCACCGCCCCGGCACGCCTGGCCGGCAACGTGCTGCTGGTGCATGAAACCCTCGACCAGGTGAAGGAGCCACGCCTGGCCTGGATCTACAACGCCGGCCAGCGCCGGGTGCGCCGCGCCCCACAAGTGGCCTATGACGGTCCGGGTACCGCCGCCGACGGGTTGCGCACGTCCGACAACTTCGACCTGTTCTCCGGCGCACCGGATCGCTACGACTGGAAGCTGGTCGGCAAGAAGGAAATGTACATTCCGTACAACAGCTACAAACTCGACTCACCCAACCTCAAGTACGACGACGTGATCAAGGCCGGCCACATCAACCAGGACCTGACCCGCTACGAGTTGCATCGGGTCTGGGAAGTGATTGGTACGGTCAAGCCCAACGAGCGGCACATCTATGCCAAGCGCCACATGTACTTCGACGAAGACAGCTGGCAGGCGGCGCTGGTGGATCACTACGACGGCCGTGGCCAATTGTGGCGCGTGGCCGAAGGGCATGCGCAGTTCTACTACGACCACCAGAACCCCGCCTATACCCTCGAAACGCTCTACGACATCATCGCCGGACGCTACATTGCGCTGGGCATGAAGAACGAAGAGAAGCACAGCTATGAGTATGGTTTCGAGGCCAGGGCAGCCGACTATACGCCAGCGGCGCTGCGTTCGAGTGGGGTTCGTTAATACTTCGTCTGCCAAGGTAACTTGTGGCGAGGGAGGTCTTGTGGCGAGGGAGCTTGCTCCCGCTGGAGTGCGAAGCGCTCCCAAGTTCTGGGGCTACTTCGTAGCCCAGCGGGAGCAAGCTCCCTCGCCACAGAAGCGTGGCTCATGCGAGGTAATTGAACGACCGGCAGGGTATCCCTCCGGTCGTTTCCTTATGGGCCGCGATCAGCGCGCTGAATACTTCTCCAAAGGTCGGCGACACAGGACTAGGGTGATGAGACAACAATAAAAAGGACCCTCGCACATGACCGCCATGACCCCGTGTCCGGACCGTCCTGGATTGCTGCCGCGCCTGTCTTCGACACATGTGCCACGCCGGTCCCTGAGCGAGCCCTTGCTCACGTCCGAAGCACGGATAAAGCTGCTCTGCGCGCCGGCGGGGAGTGGCAAGAGTGCGTTGTTCGCCGAGTGTTTCCTGCAGGCTCCCGCTGGATGTCGGTTGCACTGGTTGCCGCTGGCGGGCGTGGCGCTGGACGTGAAGCAGATGTGCGAACAGTTGGCGCAGGCCCTCGGGTTGCCGGTGCTGGAGGAGGCGGCGTTGTTGTCCCATCTGGCGCGCTTGCAAACGCCGACCTGGCTGTTCCTGGACGATTATTGCCGGGTGCCCAATCCCGAGCTGGACCAGTTTCTCGACCGTCTGCTGAACGCCAGCAGCCCGGCGCTGCACCTGTGGCTCAATGGCCGGCGCCGTCCACACTGCAACTGGTTGCGCTTGTTGCTCGATGACGAGTTGCACGAATTCGACGCCAAGGCGCTGGTGTTCAGCCCTGACGATGTTCAGCCGTTGCTCGGTCATCTTCCCGAACCTCTGGCGACCCGTACGGCCCGCGAGGTAATACAGCGCAGCGGTGGCTGGTGCGCGGGCGTGCGCATCGCCTTGCTTGAGCGTTGCGAGTGGGCACGCCGCCACGCGTCGCCGGGCCGTCCCGGCACCTTGCTTGATTACCTGGAGCACGAGTTGTTCAGCGCGTTGACCCCGGACCTGGCACAGGCCTGGCGTGTGCTGGCCCATCTGCCGCGCTTCAATGCGCGGCTGTGCGAGCATTTGTTCGGTGACACGGTGGGGGCGGAATGTCTTCCCTTGTTGTTGGACCTGGGGTGCTTTATCGAACCGTGGGAACAGTCTTCGGACTGGTTGCAGATATTCCCGGCCCTGGCCCGGCTGGTGCGTGAGGAGCCGTGGCCGCAAGGGCGTTCCTGGCATCGACGGGCCTGCCAGTGGTTCGCCGCCGAGCAGGATTGGCCCATGGCGTTCGAGCAGGCGATGTTGGCTGAAGAGTTCGAGACCGCCGTCAGCTTCTTGCAACACCTGAGCTTCGAGCACGTCTTGCAGCGTCGCACCGTGGTGCTGTTACTGGACTTGCACGATCGACAGGGCGAAGCGCTGACGCTGGGTACGCCACAATCGGTGGGTTTGGTCACGGCCGCGCTGTTGTTCGCCGGACGCTTCGACCAGGCATCGGCGTGTATCGAGCAACTGTCCAGGTTCGCACCCCAGCCCAAGGCCTGCCAGCAGCGCCAATTGGTCGCGCGGTGGCAGGTCCTCAGTGGCTGGTTGTGGCACCTGGCAGGTGAAGGTGATCAGGCGAACGAACATTTTCTGCAAGCCCAGAGCAGCCTGGACCCGGAGGCCTGGGCTTCACGGCTGCTGTGCCAGTCGGGACTGACCCAACAGGCGTTGCTCAAGGGCGAGCTGGCGTCGGCACAGTGGATCAATCGCCAGGCGCTATGCCTGGCGCGTGCACAGGGCTCGCTGGTGTTCGAGGGGTTATTGGAGCTGGATCACGCCCAATTGCTGGAGCAACGCGGCGCGCCCCATCGGGCCGACGATCTGCTGAGCGAGATCCAGGCGTTGCTCGATAAGCCAGGTCAGGACTTTTCCCCGTTGCTGGGACGCATTGCCCTGCGACGTGGGCGCCTGGCATTGCGCATGGGGTTTGAAGAGCAGGCAGCGGAGCAGTTTCAAGCGGGCCTGGAAACGAGTTTGCACAGCCAGGACAAACAAGTGCTCTATGGCTTTCTCGGCAAGGCCAGCCTGGCCGCCAACCAGGGCGACTACGGCGAGGCTTTCGTGCAACTGCGTGAAGCCGAGCGGGTCATGCAGCAGCGGCATATTCCCGATACCGTGTATCGCGGTGTATTGCTGCAGACCAGTTGCCAGTTCTGGTTGCAACAAGGCCGCCCGGAGCTGGCCCATGAAGCGTTGACCCGGGTCTTGCGGCATTTTCGCGGCCCACAAGCCAAACACGCGCCGCCAGCGACCCTGGAATTGATTCCGCGACTTGAATACTTACAGGTACTGGCCGAGGTCTACCTGCAGCGGGGGCAGGATCCGCAGGGCCGATTGCAGGTCATGATTGCCCAGGCGCAGTCCTGTGGCATGCACGGGCTGGAAACCGAGCTGCATCTGGCGTTGGCCGAAGTCGTCTGGCTATCCGGGGATCATTCCCAGGCCCGTGCCCTGATGCAGGAAGGCCTGGAGCGAGTCGCCTGTTGGCGCGCCCACCAAGCTTTGTGCGAGCTGCGTCTGCGCCAGCCGGAACTGTTGCGTTGGACACAAACCGTAGAGCCCGTCGGACAGCCGGTGACTGGCAGCGAAGAAACGTTGCTCAGCCAGCGAGAGTTGGAAGTCCTGGGACTGATTGCCCAAGGTTATTCCAACCAGCAGATTGCCGAACAACTGTTCATATCGTTGCACACGGTAAAAACCCACGCGCGGCGGATACATAGCAAACTGGGCGTGCAGCGACGTACCCAGGCGGTGGCGAAGGCCAAGGTCATGGGCGTCATGAGTTAGTATCACGAGTCCGATTTTTCGATCAGGACACGGTTTTGAGATAACTGTTTGCAAGTCTTCACGCACGCTTACATTTGCCTTTTCGCGATAAGCACGGGCCCTGGTGTATAACGAACTTGTTGAAGTTACGCGGGTTGTTCTACCCGCTCGCTTTATCAGTTGAGCCCTGCTTGGGCGAACATCAATAACGAATCGAACAGGACGTTCGAACGAAATGACAAGACAAGGATGCTTATGAATCTGCAGCTGTTTTCCTCTCACTCCGAAAGGCTTCTCGCGCTCAAGAAAACCCGTGTGGACTTTGCCGTACGGGTACTGTTGGGCCAGGCTCTGGAGGCCCGCGGAATCAATCCCCACGCCAACTACCTGACGACCTTGGTCGATGTTTCGAGCGCAAAGGTCCACTCTTCCGAGACTTTGTTCGATGTCGCGCTGGGTTGCGTCGAAGAACAAGTGTTGCCTCATTACACCCAAGGACTCAGCAATGTGTTCAGCAAGCGTTATTCCTTCGCCGATGAGGACCGGACAAAGACTCTGGACCTGATCGAGTTTGAACGCATTGTCATGGAGATCGTGACCGGCCTTGCCGAAAGCCCCTCAATGGATCTGTCTTGGCGCACCATCAAGCCGCTGACGATTGAAGATCTTCAGCAGGCGTTGAACAGGCATCTGCCCGACGTGGATCCCGATGAAGTCTACGTCACCAGTTTTGTCAGCCACGGCTTCGGCGAACGGGTGGTGTCGTCCTCTCAAAATCTGGCTGGATATCTGCTGGGCCATTTCGAACAGGATGAAATTCCTTACCACTCGAACGGCAGTCACCAGGCGATTCATGCCGTCGCCTTCAGTGGGCCCGACGAACATCTGCATCCCTGGCTGACCACCGCGCATATCAATGACTTACTGATCCGGATGGTTCCGGACTTGCTGGGCTGATCCCGGGCCGGACTCATACCCCATCCGCCAACTCACGGCCCGGGTCGCCGCCAACAGTCGTTGGGCCGCAGGGCCATTCTCATCGGCATGGAACAATGAGGTCGGGCCGACGATGGTCATGACGGCCGTTATCTGGCCGACGGCATTGAAGACCGGTGCGGAAAGGGCGTCCACGCCCGGCATCAGCAAGCCATGCACATGGTGCAGTCCTCGACCGCGGATCTGCTCGCACAAGGACGCATAGGTGCGGTCGTCGGCCAGCGCATGATTGCCGGTGCCCGCCACTTCCTGCTCTCGCAAGCCGATGGTCTCGCGTTCCGGCAGATAGGCGCTGAACACCAGTCCGGTGGAGGAACTGAGCAGCGGCAATACCGAACCCAGTTGCGTCACTACGGTCACGGCGCGCACGGCGGGTTCGATCCGCACCACGGTCGCACCGTGATTGCCCCACACGGCCAGGAAACAGGTTTCGTTCAAGTCATCCCGCAGCTCCGCCAGAGGCAGGGCGGCCACTTGCAGCACATCCATGCCGTTCAGCGCCGCCAGGCCCACCCGCAGGGCTTCGCGCCCCAAACCGTAATGGTTGGTGGCAGTGTTCTGTTCGGCGAAACCGCTGGCGATCAAGGCCTGCAGGTAACGGTGGACCTTGCTCGCCGGCATCTGCACGTGTTCGGCCAGGCGCGACAGCGACGTGGAGGGAGAGAGTTCGGCCAGGGCTTTGAGAATGTCGGTGCCGACTTCGGCCGAGCGGACTTTCTGTTTGCCGTTATTGAGCGGGGTTTCCATGGGGGGCGCCGGATCCGGGAGCGAATGGGCGTCTTTATAGCTTGACGGTCGTCGTCGAGCAAATTACGTTATGCGTAATCGAATTACGATAAAAGCAACAGGTGTTCAGGAGGCTTCATGAACCTCGATTCCACAGCGTCCGAGCTGGCCTACCAATCAGGCTTCGGCAATGAATTTGCCAGCGAAGCGCTGCCCGGCGCGCTGCCTGCCGGCCAGAACTCTCCGCAGAAGGCCCCGTATGGTCTCTACGCCGAGTTGTTTTCCGGTACGGCGTTCACCATGGCGCGCAGCGAGGCGCGGCGTACCTGGATGTATCGCATCCGGCCATCGGCCAACCATCCGGCTTTCGTCAAGCTGGAACGTCAGCTGGCCGGTGGAGCGCTGGGCGAGGTCACCCCCAATCGCCTGCGCTGGAACCCGCTGGACATCCCTGCCGAACCCACTGACTTCATCGACGGGCTGGTGCGCATGGCGGCCAATGCCGGCCAGGACAAGCCCGCCGGCATCAGCATCTTTCACTACCGGGCCAACCGTTCCATGGAGCGGGTGTTCTTCAATGCCGACGGCGAATGGCTGATCGTGCCGCAATCGGGGCGACTGCGGATCGTCACCGAGCTGGGGATGCTGGAGCTGGCGCCGCTGGAAATCGCCGTGTTGCCTCGCGGTCTGAAATTTCGCGTCGAGCTGCTCGATCCGCGGGCTCGCGGCTACCTCGCCGAGAACCATGGCGCGCCGTTGCGCCTGCCTGATCTCGGCCCCATCGGCAGTAACGGCCTGGCCAACCCACGGGACTTCCTGGCGCCGATCGCGCATTACGAGAACCTCTCGCAGCCGACTACGCTGGTACAGAAGTTCCTCGGTGAGTTGTGGGCTTGCGAACTGGATCATTCGCCGTTCGACGTTGTGGCCTGGCACGGCAACAACGTGCCGTACAAGTACGACCTGCGCCGGTTCAACACTATCGGCACGGTCAGCTTCGATCATCCGGACCCTTCGATCTTCACGGTATTGACCTCGCCTACCAGCGTCCATGGCCTGGCCAACCTCGATTTCGTGATCTTCCCGCCGCGCTGGATGGTGGCGGAAAAAACCTTCCGTCCACCGTGGTTCCACCGCAACCTGATGAACGAGTTCATGGGGCTGATCCAGGGCGCCTACGATGCCAAGGCCGAGGGTTTCTTGCCGGGTGGCGCGTCCTTGCACAGTTGCATGAGTGCCCATGGTCCGGACGGCGAAACCTGCACCAAGGCGATCAATGCCGAGCTGACCCCGGTGAAAATCGATAACACCATGGCCTTCATGTTCGAAACCAGCCAGGTGCTGCGTCCGAGCCGTTTCGCCCTGGACTGCCCGCAACTGCAAACCGACTACGATGCCTGTTGGGCTTCGCTGCCCGTCACGTTCGACCCGACCCGGAGATAATCATGACCCAAGTTTCCCCTGCCCGTAGCTGGGTTGCTTCCGCCAATGGCCATGCCGATTTCCCGCTGCAGAACCTGCCGCTGGGGATCTTCAGCGTCGGCGGTGGTGCTCCCCGTAGCGGTGTTGCCATTGGCGATCATGTATTCGATTTGCAGGCTGCGTTGCAGGCCGGCCTGTTCGATGGCGCGGCGCGTGAAGCCGTCGAAGCCATGAGCGGCGGCCAGTTGAACGCATTCTTCGAGCTGGGCCGCAATGCCCGGGTGGCCTTGCGCGAACGGCTGCTGGCCTTGCTGGGCGAAGACAGTGCGCAACGCGAGCAGATCCTGGCCCAAGGGGCAAGGATGCTTCCCCTGGCGACGGATTGCCAGATGCACCTGCCGGCGAAAATCAACGACTACACCGACTTCTACGTCGGCATCGAACATGCGCAGAATGTCGGCAAGCTGTTCCGTCCCGACAACCCGCTGTTGCCCAACTACAAATACGTGCCCATCGGTTACCACGGTCGCGCCTCGACCATCCGCCCGTCCGGCACCGACGTGCGCCGCCCCAAGGGCCAGACCCTGCCCGCCGGCCAGGCTGAACCGACCTTCGGCCCCTGCGCGCGGCTGGACTACGAGCTGGAGCTGGGGATCTGGATCGGCAAGGGCAATGCACTGGGCGAGCCTATCGCCATCGGTGACGCCGCCGAGCACATCGGCGGGTTCTGCCTGCTCAACGATTGGTCGGCGCGGGACATCCAGGCCTGGGAATACCAACCCCTTGGGCCTTTTCTGTCGAAGAGCTTCCTGACCAGTATTTCGCCGTGGGTCGTGACGGCCGAAGCCCTCGAACCATTCCGTCGTCCTCAACCGGCGCGGCCGGCAGGCGATCCGCAACCGCTGCCGTACCTGCTGGACAAGCGTGACCAGGACGGCGGTGCCTTTGATATCGAACTGGAAGTCCTGCTGCTGACCGAAACCATGCGCGAGCAGAACCTGCCGGCCCATCGCCTGACCTTGAGCAACACCCGCTACATGTATTGGACCGTGGCGCAGATGGTCGCGCACCACAGCGTCAATGGCTGCCAGTTGCAGGCCGGCGACTTGTTCGGCTCGGGCACTTTGTCGGGGCCGGAAAACGGCCAGTTCGGCAGCTTGCTGGAGATCACCGAAGGCGGCAAGAAACCCGTTGAACTGGCGTCCGGTGAAGTGCGCAAATTCCTCGAGGATGGCGACGAAATCATCCTGCGGGCCCGTTGCAGCCGTGAGGGTGTCGCTTCCATCGGTTTCGGCGAATGCCGGGGCAAGATCCTGCCGGCGCGGTGAGGAGCAAGCATGGAACTCTATACCTATTACCGCTCCACCTCGTCTTATCGGGTGCGCATCGCCCTGGCACTCAAGGGCCTGGATTATCGCGTCGTGCCGGTCAACCTGATCGCCCCGCCGGGGGGCGAACATCGCCAGCCGGCCTACCTCGCGATCAACCCGCAAGGACGGGTACCGGCGCTGCGCACCGAGGAGGGGGCGCTGCTGGTGCAATCGCCTGCCATCCTCGAGTACCTGGAGGAGCGTTATCCACAGGTGCCGCTGTTCAACCCGGACCTGGCGGTTCGAGCTCATGAACGTGGCGTCGCCGCCCTGATCGGTTGCGACATCCATCCGTTGCACAACGTCAGCGTGCTCAACAAGCTGCGGCAGTGGGGGCATGATGAAGCGCAGGTGACGGAGTGGATCGGCCACTGGATCGGCCAGGGGTTGGCGGCAGTGGAACAGTTGATCGGCGACGAGGGTTACTGTTTCGGCTCCGCGCCAGGGTTGGCGGATGTCTACCTGATCCCGCAGTTGTATGCGGCTGAGCGTTTCAACGTGTCCTTGCAAGGGTATCCGCGGATTCGTCGTGTTGCGGCGCTGGCGGCTGCACATGCTGCGTTCCAGAAAGCGCATCCGGCTAATCAGGTGGATACACCTGCCAGCTGACATTGGGGCTGGCTGATCTGGCGCCATCGCGAGCAGGCTCGCTCCCACACTGGACTGCGTGCAACGCGGGACAAAATGTGGGAGCGAACCTGCTCGCGAAGGCGGCCTGACGGTCAACCAGGATGCCGGCCAGCCCTACAGATCAATGCACAATCGAATTCGGCGGCAGATGTCCCAGTCTTTCCGTCAGCCGGATCCGCTGGATCGGGTCGTCGCTGAGCATCAGCGCATGTTCCAGGTCGAAGCGTTCGGCATTGGGACAGTCGAGCCGCTGGTACAGGCTGGCGCGGGCCAGGTAATCGGCGGCGCTGGCGTTGCCCAGTTCCAGGACCCGTTCGGCATCGATCAGTGCGTCGATGTACTCGTCGTTGGTCAGATGCAACTGCCGGAGATTGCGTGACAGGCGCTGGAGCATCTGCAGCGGCTCGGCGCTGGCCAGGTGTTCCGCCTTGAGCGGCATGTTCGAGCCATATTGGCGTTGCAGCAGTTCCCGGCAGTCGTTGGGATACAGCCGGCGACCGCCGCACGGGTCGAGCAGGTGATCGGCCCCCGGCACCCGGAGCAGGAAGTGGCCGGGAAAGTTGACCCCGACCATCGGTATTTCCAGGCCTCGGGCCAGTTCCAGGGCAATCAGGGCGAGAGCCAGCGGTTGGCCGCGCTTCCTGGTCAATACCTTGTCGAGCAGCGCTACCCGTGGACGCAGGGGCGTGAAATCGTCCTGGGCAAACCCCAGGTCATTCAGGCAGCGCAACAAGGGCTGGCCCAGCTCCGCAACGGGCAGCAGGGGCAGGTCATGGCTGACCCGCTGTTGCAGATCCCTGAAATCCCTCAGCAAGGCTGGTACGTCGACGTCGCGGTCATGCTCGGCAGCGATCCACAGCGCCGCTTCGAACAGCGCCGCAGGCGACCGGTGCAGACATTCAAAAAAGGCTTGGCGCGGTTTCATCACACTCTCCGGACATTGCCTCGTTTTAGCTCTGCCATGGGCTTTCGTCCAGTCTCGGAGAGATGTAGTAACGGTTATGTCCGAAAAGATGACAGTCGAGGCAGCTTATTCCGGCGTGCTCCAGCAAATTTCAGCTACGCGCCTATACTGGCGAAACAAACAGAAGTGATTCGGGAGCCTGTCGATGTTTGCGCTCATGCAAAGCTCCCGCCTTGAATCGCTGCACTTGAGCGTAGACCCGACAACCGGGTTGAAGGCGGTCATTGCCATTCATAGCAGCCGCCCAGGGCCAGCCTTGGGGGGATGTCGTTACCTGTCCTACCCCGACGATGAAAGTGCCGTGGTCGATGCCGTGCGCCTGGCCCAAGGCATGAGCTACAAAGCCGCCTTGGCCGGCCTGCCCGTGGGCGGCGGAGTGGCGGTGATCATGCGGCCGGCCCATGTCGAAAGCCGGGCCGCATTGTTCGAAGCCTTTGGCCGCTGCATCGAACAACTGGACGGCCGGTACATCACCGCCATCGACAGCGGTACCTCGGTGGCCGACATGGATTGCATCGCCCAACAGACCCGTCATGTCACCAGCACCACCGCCTCGGGCGACCCGGCGCCCCACGCGGCGATGGGCGTGTTTGCCGGTATTCGTGCCACGGCCATGGCCCGGCTGGGCAGCGATAATCTTGAAAGCCTGCGTGTGGCGATCCAGGGCCTGGGCAACGTCGGGTACGCCCTGGCCGAACAGTTGCACGCGGCCGGTGCCGAACTGCTGGTCAGCGACATCGACCCCGGCAAGGTGCAACTGGCAATGGAGCAACTGGGCGCCCACCCGATTGCCAACGATGCGTTGCTCAGCACCCCTTGCGACATCCTGGCTCCCTGCGGCCTGGGCGGGGTGCTCAACAGCCACAGCGTGGCGCAACTGCGTTGCTCGGCCGTGGCCGGCTCGGCCCATAACCAGTTGAGCAGCCTGCAAGTGGCCGACCAATTGGAAAGGCGCGGGATCCTCTATGCGCCGGACTATGTGATCAACTCCGGCGGCCTGATCTACGTCGCCCTCAAGCATCGCGGCGAAGAGCTGCCGACCATCACGGCCCACCTGTCGAAAATCGCTGCCCGGCTCACGGAAGTCTTCGCCCATGCCCAGGCGGAGAAGCGTTCGCCGGCCCGGGTGGCGGATGAATTGGCGGAGCGCCTGTTGTATCGATAAAAACGGCTCGCAGCGTAACCGCGAGTCGCAGGATCAATTGCCCTCGGCGATAACCACGGTTTTGCTTTCCCGGGTGTAGCTCAGCACGAAATGCGCCACGAGGCCGAAGATCAGCCCCCAGAATGCCGCGGCCAGCCCCAGGAAACTCATGCCCGATGCGGTCACCAGGAACGTGATCAACGCCGCTTCGCGCTGCTTCTCGTCGGCCATGGCGCCGGTCAGCCCGGCGCTGATTGCGCCGAACAGGGCAAGACCGGCGAGGGAGGCGATCAATTCTTTCGGCAGGGCGGAAAACACCGAGGCCAGCGTCGCGCCGAAGATGCCCATCAAGATGTAGAACAGCCCGCAGGCGATACCGGCGATGTAGCGTTTGTCACGGTCCTCGTGGGCTTCGCGTCCGGTGCAGATCGCAGCGGTAATGGCCGCCAGGTTCAGACCGTGGGAGCCGAAGGGGGCCATCAGCGCCGCGCCAATCGCGGTGACCGAAATGATGGAGCGCGCCGGCGTGTCGTAGCCTGCGGTCCGTAACACCGCCATACCCGGTACGTACTGGCCGGTCAACGTCACCAGTGCCAATGGCAGACCGATGTTGATGATTGCATGCCAGCTCCATTCAGGAGCGATAAAGACCGGATGCGCCACTGCAATGGTGATCGAGCCACTGTTGAGCTCCCCGAAGGCGCCGGCCATCGCGCAACCGACCACCAGCACCGACAGGATCGCGTAGCGTGGCGAAAAGCGCTTGCAGATCAGGTACGCCGCGATCATCGAGAACACCAACGACGGCTGCAGCTTGATCGACGTGAACAGCTCTGCGCCGAAGCGGAACAGGATACCGGCGAGCATGGCGGCGGCGATGGCTTTGGGCAGGCGGCTCATCAGTTTGTCGAATGCGCCGGACAGACCCACCACGGCAATGATCAACGACGCCACCACGTAGGCGCCGATGGCCTGGGGCAGGGTGACGGTCGGCAGCATCGACACCAGCAACGCCGCGCCGGGTGTCGACCAGGCGGTGATCACCGGAATACGCAGGCGCCAACTCAGGAACAGGCCGGTGATCCCGCTGCCGATGGAAATGGCCCAGATCCATGAGGAGACCACGTCGTCGGCCAGGTGTGCCTCCTTGGCTGCCTGGAACACGATGATGAGGGGACCGGCATAGGAAATGATCACGGCGATAAAGCCGGCGATGATCGCTGACAGGGATAGATCCTTTCTGATTGTGGTCATGGTGTCTCGACTTGGCGCAGCAGTGCGCAGTGATCAGGGAGGAATTGAGTCGATTGATTCGATTCGAGGTGAGTGTATTTCAATGGATTGAGTTGATTCAATGGCTCGCTGGAAGGTTTTGCTGTGCTTTTCATTTTTTCAAATTAACTAATTGAAATTACTTGATATTTATTTTAATTGGATCGCTATTTGAGCGCCGACAAGCCATTGACGATCGAATCAATCGACTCAATTTTTCGATTGTGTCCGTTTTAAATGGCTTAGCTTCGATGTGATATGCTCGAAAATTCGTCACTTCTACGATGGCAGCGATCATTCATGTGGGTTCCCCAGCTAAGCGCGTCCAACCAGCCGATGTACCTGTCGATTGCCGATGCCCTGGCGCGGGACATCAGTAACGGGGTGCTGAGCGAGGGCGATCGCTTGCCGACCCTGCGGGAGCTGGCCAATGCCCTGGATGTCACGCCGGGCACCATCAGTCGGGCCTATGGCGAAGCCCATCGACGTCGGCTGGTGCGGGGGGAGGTGGGGCGCGGCACCTATGTGCTCAGCCAGCAGCCGTTGGACCTGCCGGCAACCCATGGCGGCGCATCGTTGAATCTTGGGCAACCCGAGCTGCTCGATCTCTCGATCATCAAGCCCTCCAGCGAAACCCTGGAGTACTGGCTGCGTGGCGCGCTGGTGGGCATGGCGAAAAGCGTCGATTTTGCCGGTGCCCTGGATTACGCTCCTGACGGCGGTCACCCGGCCCATCGTGAGGCCGGCGCGCAGTGGTTGCGTCATTCATTGCCCGACGCGCAATGGCAGCAAGTGGTGATCACCGCCGGGGCCCAGCATGGCCTGATGGTCGCGATGAGCGCCCTGACCAACGCCGGCGACCTGGTGCTCTGCGAAGCGCTTTGCTATCCAGGCATCATTTCCCTGGCTCACGGCCTCGAACGTCGTTTGCGCGGTGTGCCGATGGACGATGAAGGCATCATCCCCGAGGCGTTGCGCGAACTGTGTCTGCGCGAGAAACCGGCGATGCTGGTATGTGTGGCGACCTGCCAGAATCCAACGACGGCGATCATGTCGCAAAAACGTCGGGCCCAGATTGCCGCGCTGGCCGAGGAGTTCGACTTCATCATCCTGGACGATGATATCTATGGCTTTCTCGCCACCGATCCATCGACCAAGCCGCTGTCGGCCTTCGCGCCGGAGCGGTCGGTGTACCTGACCAGCCTGTCGAAGTCGGTCATGCCGGCGCTTCGGGTCGGTTATCTCTACAGCCCGCCGAAACTGCTGTCACGGCTGACCTCGATGGTGCGCAGCAGCGTCTGGATGCCGTCACCGTTGACCGCACAACTGGCGAGCAACGTGATCACTGAAGGCCTGGACAAGAAACTGGTTCGCATCCAGCGCAACGAAGCCGCCGGACGACAAGCGATTGCCCGGGAAATCTTTGCCAGCTTCGAACTCAAGGCCGAGCCCTATGCGTACCATGTCTGGTTGACGCTGCCCGAACCCTGGACCGGCGACGAGTTCGCCATGCTTGCCCGGGCCAACGGCGTGCTGGTGCTCAGTGGCTCGCAGTTCCAGGCTGAGCGCTCCGGGACCAGCCGAAGCGTAAGGGTGGTGCTGATGTCCCCTACCAGCCAGGACGAGCTGCGTTTCGCCCTGACCAAGCTGGCCAGCCTGATCGATTCCGACCCGCGCCGTTACTATTGAGTCGCCACGCCGTCGAGCCGATGTAGCAGGCTCACTCGCTTCCTTCGGAACCCAGGAGTTCCCCGAGGGCGGCCGCGTTGCTTTTGAAGGCTGCTGCAAACGCCGCTCTGTTCTTTGCCATGAAGATGCTCGCATCCTCGGCCTGTTTCTCGTCCAGGCCTTGCACATTCTTCATCAGAACAGTGGTCAGCACCTCCGCCAGTTCAAGCATCTGGTCATGGGCATCAGCGAGCTTACGGTCCAAAAACGTAGTCTCCAAATCACGTGTACTGCGGTACAGAATCTCAACAGCCATGGCTGGCCTCTCGTTTGTTTGCATGTCTGCCGCAAGCGTGGGAAGCCAGGCTGCGGAATCAATAAAAATCCAAGCATCACGGCTTCGGGTGCGACGGTTGGTCCGTCTCGCGCCCCTTCAAACCGGTTTTTTGCGAATACTGTATTTATATACAGGGCGGAGAATAAGCGAATCCTTTCCCTTTGGGTAGTGGCTTTTTAATGTAGACCGGTTTCGGCGTTTGTCGTGGCATGGACGTGTCGGTTGCCAGTCTTTCGCCATCTCATACATCGCCGCTGGCCTTTTTTCTGCATGCAGAACAACCGTCACGTCCAACCCGCATCATCGGTCGAGTCGACCTAAGGAAACCGCATCGTGAAAATCAACTGGGCCGAAAACCTGCGCCAGAACGTCCACCAGTTGGCCGAGTCCCTGGGCAACCTGTTCGTCGAGACGTTCCACTACCTGGCGCTGTTCGCCATCGGGGCGGTGACCGCATGGGCGGCGGTCATGGAGTTTTTGCAGATGATCGAGGCAGGGCATATCAAGATCGACGATATCCTGCTGCTGTTCATCTATCTGGAATTGGGTGCGATGGTCGGGATCTACTTCAAGACCAACCACATGCCGGTACGGTTTCTGATCTACGTGGCCATCACCGCGTTGACCCGCCTGCTGATCTCTAACGTTTCCCACCACAGCCCGCCAGACCTGGGGATCATCTACCTGTGCGGCGGGATCCTGCTGCTGGCGTTCTCGATCCTGGTGGTGCGCTACGCGTCGTCGCAGTTCCCTTCGGTGAAGATCGAGCACCCGCACCGTAAGGTCGGCGCGGGTTCAAGCGAGCATGCGGAAGTCGAGAAAGGGGAAATCTAGAGACTGACGGAGGCCGTTCCCTGGGAGCGCGGTGGTGGCAGCTTCACGTTGTCGCCGCCGGTCATGGCTTCCAGGATCGCCACGGCGCTGTGGCCCTGCTCGATGGCGATGCCGAACTGAATGCTTTGCACCAGGCGCTTGAGCCGTTCCGGGTCGTTGCGCTGTTGGGCACTGATCATGCGCTTGGCGACGATCCGCCCGGCCCTGGACAGGGTCAGCATGATGCTGCCGTCGAGGCCCTGGATGCTCAGGTTGATTTGATACTGCGGCGCAAAAGCGTCGGTAATGATCTGAAAAGGGTTGTCCATGATGCGTCACCGCCTGATTGAACGTGCAGTTGTTGACCGGCCGTGATCGGGATTAGTTCGCAATACCGGACCACCGGCCATTCCATGATCGTGTTCCATCGCTGGGTACAAGCAACCATCAGCTGATGGCCGCCTGCGACCGCTGCGACAAGACGATAGCAAGGGGCATGCCGGAAAAACTGCCGGTCAGTGTTCTCGGCTGGATAGCCCGCGACGCTCTGGAACGGGGCTCCAGTGGCTGCCCGTTTCGGGGCGGGATGTTCGTTGACGGTGCGGGGCGGTGCGCAAATTGCGAAAGATGACGGGGCGAGGAAACTCCCGACATTAACAGCGCTTTTGCCCGTTGTCCGGCTTTATTTGCAAATCAATATTTATCTTTTTCAGGGGCTTGAATTGTTCCTCGGGCAGCCCGACTCTGTACTCAAGGGGCCGTTACGCCAACGTCGACAGGCCCCTGGCGAGCTAGCCGAAATAAGGGATGAACTATGCAAATCCAAGTCAACAGCGATAACCATATTCAAAGCAGCATCCGACTGGAGGAGTGGGTACGTACTACCATCGAAAGCACGCTCGAACGTTATGAGGAGGACCTGACACGGGTCGAGGTTCATCTGGGGGATGAGAACGGCGCGAAGCCTGGTCCCCACGATCTGCGTTGCCAGATCGAAGCCCGGCCGAAGGGCCATCAGCCGATTTCCGTGACGCACAAGGCCGGTTCGCTGGAGGCAGCGATCGAGGGCGCGTCGACGAAGTTGGAAAATGCGCTGGAACACCTGTTCGGCAAGCTGCGTGGTAAACGCGCTGCTGCGGTCCAGACCGAATCCGTGGCGCTGGCCGATGCGATGCTGGAAGAAGAATTCCTGGAGAACGAGCGGGCCGCGCGTCACGGCTGAAGCCTCGTTTATCTTTAATCCCAACTGAAAACGGGCCTGCAATTGCAGGCCCGTTTTTCGTTGGCAAGCCCATCAGCGCAAGAAGGCCTGCCGATACTCCCCTGGCGTCGCCCCCAATGCCTGGCGAAAGCGATGGGTGAAGTGGCTGGCGCTGGCGAACCCGCAAGCCAGTGCCACGTCGCCCAGCGGTTGCGAGGTATTGCGCAGCAGGTGCCGCGCCTGTGCCAGGCGTCTTGCCAACAAATACTGGTGGGGTGGCAGCCCGAAGCTTTCGCGGAACATCCGGGCAAAGTGGTATTCGGACAGCGCACACAGTGCCGCCAGTTGCCCGAGGCTGATGGCCTCGGCCAGATGACTGTCGATGTAGTCCACCAGCAACCGGCGCTGATGCGCGGCCAGCCCGCCCTTGAGGCGCAGTCCCTGGCGTTGGCCGACCTGGCTGAGCAGCAGATGATTGAGCAGCTCAAAGGCCAGGCTGGTAGTCAGCAGGCGTTCGCCAGGTTCATCCCAGTTCAAAGCGATCAACTGGCGAAAGCGTTGCGCCTGTTGCTCGTCGTCGAGGAAGGTCGCCTCGCGCAGCTGCACTTGCCGGGGTTCCCGATCCAGCAGCGTGACGCAACCGAGGGCGAACTGTTCGGCACTGAAGTACAGATGGGCGAGGCGAATGTCGCCGTTGATGACCCAGGCCGATTCATGGTCCGCCGGCAGGACGCAGAGTTTGTCAGGCGCCCCGAGCGTGTCGGGTCGTTCGCGACGGAAGGTGCCGGTGCCGCCGGCGATGTAGCAGGACAATGTGTGGTGGGTCGGCGCCTCGTAATCCCGGGCGTCGTGATGATTGGTCCACAAGGCGGCCGCCATGCCGTCACCGAGCTCGGCACTGTGCTCCAGGCGGGCATTGGGCGAGCTGTTGAGGGCTTGGAAGACTTGCAGGGTTTGCAGTGTGGGCATGATCGGTTATCTCCAACGCCTTGCATCCTACTCCGTTGGAAGACCCGTGCCAGCCTGCACGCCAACAAAACCGCAAGTTTACGCAAGCGCCCGGTGGGCGACGGCGTGACACTGAACGCCATTGTCAGGAGCCGTCACCATGAACCTCTCGCTTTACCTGCTTACCGTACTCATCTGGGGCACCACCTGGATTGCGCTGAAGTTGCAACTGGGCGTCGTCGCCATCCCGGTATCGATTGTCTATCGCTTCGGTCTCGCGGCCCTGATCCTGTTCGCAATGCTTCTGCTCAGCCGGCGCCTGCAGGTGATGAACCGCCGTGGTCATTTGATCTGCCTGGCCCAGGGGCTGTGCCTGTTCTGCATCAATTTCATGTGTTTCCTCACGGCCAGCCAGTGGATTCCCAGTGGCCTGGTGGCGGTGGTGTTTTCCACGGCGACGCTGTGGAATGCCCTCAACGCCCGGGTGTTCTTCGGCCAGCGGATCGCCCGTAACGTACTGTTGGGCGGTGCGTTGGGGTTGCTGGGGCTGGGGCTGTTGTTCTGGCCGGAATTGGCTGGTCATCACGCGAGTCCGCAGACGCTGCTCGGGTTGGCGTTGGCATTGCTGGGCACCTTGTGTTTTTCGGCGGGCAACATGCTCTCGAGCCTGCAACAAAAAGCCGGGCTCAAGCCGTTGACCACCAATGCCTGGGGTATGGCCTACGGGGCGACGATGTTGGCGGGATGGTGCTTGTTCAACGGGATTGCTTTCGACATGGAATGGAACCTGCGCTACATCGGTTCGTTGCTGTATCTGGTGATTCCGGGTTCGGTGATCGGCTTCACCGCTTACCTGACGCTGGTAGGGCGCATGGGGCCGGAAAGGGCGGCGTATTGCACGGTGCTGTTCCCGGTGGTGGCGTTGAATGTCTCGGCGTTTGTCGAAGGTTACCAATGGACGGCACCGGCGCTGGCCGGGCTGGTATTGGTGATGTTGGGGAACGTGCTGGTATTTCGCAAGCCTCGTCCAGCGGCGCCAAGTGTCGCGCTTTGTGGGAGCAAGGCTTGCCCGCGATGAAAGCGACGCGCTTTGTCAGAAACCGAGGCGTTCGTTTCGCGGGCAAGCCGTGCTCTCACAAAGCAGGGCGATGGGGTGTGGCGCCGGCTTCTACTTCCAGACCTGCGGATTGACCAGGTTCTGCGGTCGTTCACCCAGCAGCGCACTGCGCAAGTTATCCACCGCGAGATTGGCCATGGCTTCACGGGTTTCGTGGGTCGCGGAGCCAATGTGTGGCAGGGTGACGGCGTTCTTCAGCTGGAACAGCGGCGATTCGGCCAACGGTTCCTTCTCGTAGACGTCCAGGCCTGCGCCGCGGATGCGGTTGTTCTGCAAGGCCTCGATCAGCGCCGGCTCATCCACTACCGGGCCGCGGGAAATGTTGATCAGGATGGCGCTCGGCTTCATCAGCGACAATTCCCGCTGGCCAATCAAATGGCGGGTTTTTTCACTCAGGGGCACGACGAGGCAGACGAAGTCCGCTTCGGCCAGCAACTGGTCCAACTCGCGAAACTGCGCACCCAGCTGGTTTTCCAGTTCGGTCTTGCGGCTGTTGCCGCTGTACAGGATCGGCATGTTGAACCCCAACCGGCCACGCCGGGCGATGGCTGCGCCGATGTTGCCCATGCCGACGATGCCCAGGGTCTTGCCGTGGACGTCGCTGCCGAACAGTTGCGGTCCCACCGTCGCCTGCCATTGTCCGGCCTTGGTCCAGGCGTCCAGTTCGGCGACGCGACGAGCGCTGCTCATCAGCAGGGCGAAGGCCAGGTCGGCGGTGCTTTCGGTCAGCACGTCGGGGGTGTTGGTGAGCATGATCCCGCGTTCATTGAAGTAGGCCAGGTCGTAGTTGTCGTAACCCACCGACACACTGGCGACCACCTGCAGGTTCGCGGCGTCTTGCAGTTGCTCGCGACCGAGTTTGCGACCGACACCGATCAGGCCGTGGGCATGGGGCAGGGCTTCGTTGAACTGCGCATTGATGTCGCCCTTCGATGGGCTCGGCACGATCACGTCGAAGTCCTGTTGCAGGCGCTCGACCATCTGGGGCGTGATACGGCTGAAGGCAAGTACGGTTTTTTTCATCGTGCAAGGCTCGTCTTGGAGGCAATACCAAGCACGCTAACATTCTCGGCGAGGGTTAGGCGAGGGGGGAGTGCAGGTTAAGACCTGGGATGACCTGTGGGAGCGAGCCTGCTCGCGATGGCGGCGGCACCAGCCAGCATTGATGTTGACTGGCATGGCGCTATCGCGAGCAGGCTCGCTCCCACAAGGGGCCTTTATGTCGTCTCTAGGCCGCCCGCAGCGAAATAAACGCGTAATCAGGAGTTATCTCAGTGACGACCTGAGCTCCGCAGGCCATGACTTCGCGGGCGACGTCATCCCCGGACAGATGGAACTGCCATTCACCGGTTTCCGACTCAGTTGGCCGCAAGCGCGCCTGATCGATGGCGGCCGCGAACGCTGCCATGTCCGGCAGGTAGGCGGTAAACCCGTCGCCTTTCAGCGCGGTGGTGCGGATTCCCAGGGCTGCACAGATGCGATCCTTGATCGCGATTTCTTCACGATCGGCCTGGCGAGAACGTTCGATCAGCCCGGCCAGTTCTTCATCGACCAATTTCCCGCCGACGATCAGTTGCGGTCCGGTTTCCCAGGATTCCGGCGGGCAGTCCTTGGCGGCAGGGGTGAGCGGGATGTGTGGGTTGATTTCCATCGGATAGATGCGGCACACCAACGGGCGACGTTCGTAGATGCGGCAGAGGTTTTCTTCGTCGAGATTATGGCAACGGCCGGCGTTATAAGCGGCGAAGGTGATCGCCACGAAGGCATCGCTGCCGCCGCTCCGAACCCTGACGGAACGGCGTTCGGCATGCTCGCGTTGCGCCACCGGCAGGCCGAGGCCATTGGGCAGGAAGGCTTCCACCAGGACAATGACCTGGCCGCCATCGCTTGCCCACATCCGAGCTTCGTCGAGGGTCAGGGGAACGTGGTGATCGGAGCAGCATTTGCCGCAGCCTACGCAGGAAAACCTTGTATTCATTGAGCGACCGGTCGAGAACTGGGAGGCGGCGACAGAAAAACGCCGTAATGCGCCTCGCAAAGCAAGTTATGCGCCACTCACTGCTCGGTCGCGGTGGGGCGGATCGAGTCCCATTCGGTCACATGGGCAGTCTTGGTTTTCTTGCGGTAGAGGCACAGCTCGGTGCCGGTCGCCCCTTTCATGTGTTTCTGCGGGTATTGGCCTTGCAGCAACAGCGCGGTGTAGCCGACCCGGTCGTCGAATTGCGCGGCGGTGCCCACCGGTTCGGCGTTCTTCAAGCCACTGGCCTTGATGCAACTGGCCAAAACGGCTTTGTCGTAGGCGGCCCAGGCCTCCGGGCTGGAAGCATGGGCCTGGGAGGCCAGGGCAGCAAAGCCAAGGAAAATCAATGCGCGGGTTTTCATCGGGATGCCTCGTTCCGGAAAGTCAGGGCAAGAGTATGCCTGAGGTTGCCGGACCCTGATCGCTCCCGCGCCGGAGCGCAGGAGCGAGCCATCGGTATAACTCAGTGACCTTGCTCGGCCACCGCTTTGGCCGCAGTGATCAGGCACTTGGTCAGTTCTGGCGAGGAAAACTTGGTCAGTACCCCATTGGCGCCGGCCAGGCGGGCCTTCTCGCTGTTCATGGCGCTGTCCAGCGAGGTGTGCAGCAACACATAAAGGTGGGCGAAGTCCGGCGTTTCCCGCAAGGTGCGGGTGAGGGCGTAACCGTCCATTTCCGACATTTCGATGTCAGAGACGATGAGGTTGATCTGCCCGGCCGTGCCTTGCAGGTCCAACAGGCATTCGATGGCCTCCTTGGCGCTGCGAGCGGTATGGCATTGCAGGCCCAGGTTGCGCAGGGTGTGCACCGATTGCTGCAGCGCCACCTGGCTGTCGTCGACCACCAGGATCCGTGCGTTGCCCAGCACTTCGGCGTCTTCCATGCTCAGTTCGGTGGGCGCGGTTTCGATCTGCGCCGGCGCGATGCCATGGATGACTTTCTCGATGTCCAGCACCTGCACCAGCGTGCCGTCCACCGACGTTACGCCGGTGATGAATGCGCGGTTACCGCCGGAGCCGTAAGGCGGTGGCTTGATGTCGGTGGTCAGGCAATGGACGATCTTGCTCACCGCCTGCACATGCAGGCCCTGCTTGGAGCGGCTGACGTCGGTAACGATCAGGCAGCCGCCATCCGGATCTTCCAGCGGCCGCTCGCCGATGGCGCGGCTCAGGTCAATCACCGACAGCGATGTGCCACGCAGGGTCGCGATGCCTTTCACGTGCGGATGCGATTCCGGCAGTTTGGTCAGTGGCGGGCACGGGATGATCTCACTGACTTTGAGCAGGTTGATTGCCATCAGCTTGCCGCTGCGCAAGGTAAACAGCAGAAGCGAAAGTGAATCTGCGCGGGCTTTGTTGGAAGACATAAAAACCTTCTGTGGAAAAAGGTGGGGCGAACGTGAAGATCGCCAAAACAGCTTTCGATATTGGGTTATCGACTTGTTGGGGGCAGGCTTTAGGGTGAAAGCCCGGATCGTTGTAACAAGGCACTTGTGGCGAGGGAGCTTGCTCCCGCTTGGGTGCGCAGCGCCCATTAAAGATAGGGTTGCTGCGCAACCCAGCGTGAGCAAGCTCCCTCGCCACAAAAGCGCTCGTCCCACAAACGCGTCTGGAAGATTATTTGAGCCCCAACCGTCGCGCCATCCGTCCCAGGTTCGCCCGATCCAGCCCCAGTTCCCGGGCGGCGCTGGCCCAGTTGTGCTGATGGCGTTCCAGGCTGGCGCTGATCAGCCGACGCTGGAAATCATCCATGGCTTCGCGCAGGTCTCCCGTCACGGGGGCCGTCGCCAGGGCGGGGTGGATAGCGGAGGGTTCAGACGCTGGCTCGGTGGCCTGGGGCAGGTCCAGGTCCTGGGCGCCGAGGCTGAGGATTTTCGGGCGCACCGGGCATCTGCCCAGTGCTTTCAGAGCGCTACGGCCGATCAGGTGCTCCAGTTCACGCACGTTACCCGGCCAGTCGTAGGCCAGCAGCGCGGCCTGGGCGTCGCTGCTCAGGCGCAGGCTGTTAAGGCCCATGCGCGAGCGGTTCTGCTCCAGGAAGAAACCGCTGAGCAGGAGTACATCCCGGCCGCGGTCCCGCAGCGCCGGTACCTGCAAGGGGTATACGCTCAGGCGGTGATAGAAGTCGGCTCGATAACGACCGTTGCGCACTTCTTCGGCCAGGTCGCGATTGGTCGCGGCGATCAGGCGCACATCGACCCGGTGTTCCTTGTCCGAGCCCAAGCGCTGCAACTGGCCGCTCTGCAACACTCGCAGCAGTTTGGCCTGGACGGTCAGGGACAGCTCACCCACTTCATCGAGGAACAACGTGCCGCCATCGGCCAACTCGAACTTGCCGCGCCGGTCGCTCGTGGCCCCGGTGAAAGCGCCGCGCACATGGCCGAAGAGTTCGCTTTCCACCAGGGTGTCCGGCAAGGCGGCGCAGTTGAGGCTGATCAGCGGCTGTTCGGCGCGCTTGGAGGCCGCATGGATGGCCTGGGCCACCAGCTCCTTGCCGACGCCGGTCTCGCCGGTGATCAACACGGTCAGGTCGCTGCCGCCTACCAGGTTGATCTCTTCCACCAGGCGTTTATGGGCTTTGCTCTGGCCGACCATATCGCGGGGTTGCTGGCCGCTGGCCTGGCGATAGACCTCGGCGCGACGGTGTTCGTCTTCGGCTTTCAAGGCCAGGCGTTCGATGCGTTCGGCGGCGCTGACCGTGGCGGCGGCGAGGCTGGCGAAGGCTTGCAAGGCGCTGAGGTCGATGGGCTCGAAGCGTTCCGGATCCAGTGAATCAAGGGTCAGCAGACCCCAGGGACGTTCGTCGACGAACAGCGGGCAGCCCATGCAATCGTGAACCTCCAGATGGTCGTCGAGGCCTTCGACCAGCCCGTCGTAGGGATCGGGCAGGTCGCTGTCGGTAGCGAAACGGGTGGGATGCGGGTTGGCCAGCAACGCTTCGAAGCGCGGGTGCTCGCTGACCCGGAAACGCCGGCCCAGGGTGTCGGTGCTCAAGCCGTCCACTGCCAGCGGCACCAGGCAGTCCCCGTCCAGCCGCAACAACGCCGCCGCGTCGCAGGGCAGCAAGGCGCGCAGGGCACCGAGCAGGCGGCGATAGCGCTCGCCTTCAGGCAGCTCGCGGGACAGGTCCGCCACCAGTGGCAGCAGGGAAGTCAGCAGTGAGGTTGCGGTCATAATGACTCCGTGTAGTCGAAAGGACTATATCCTTGCTCGTGTCTTAATGACTAATTTATTTTTAACTTATTGAAAATAAAGGAAAATATTCTTGGCATGGAAACTGATAAGCATGGATATCCGTTTCCGTAATACGCGAGGAGTCACCTTATGCTCACCCGGGAAGAACGCGCCATCATTCGCTCCACCGTTCCATTGCTTGAAAGTGGTGGTGAAGCGCTCATCACTCACTTCTACCGCATGATGCTTTCCGAGTATCCCCAGGTCCGACCACTGTTCAACCAGGCTCACCAGGCCAGCGGCGATCAACCCCGGGCCCTGGCCAACGGCGTGTTGATGTATGCGCGGCACATCGACCAGCTCGACCAGTTGGGTGACCTGGTGGCGAAAATCGTCAACAAGCACGTCGCCTTGCAGATCGAGCCCCAGCATTACCCGATTGTCGGTTCCTGCTTGTTGCGGGCGATTGCCGAAGTGCTGGGCAACGAAATTGCGACGCCCGAAGTGATCTCGGCCTGGGGCGCCGCCTATAATCAATTGGCCGATATCCTCATCGATGCCGAAGTCGGCATGTACGACAAGAAGGCCGCTGCCCCGGGTGGCTGGCGGGGCGATCGGGAATTCATCCTGGTGGCCAAGGTCCAGGAAAGCTCGGAGATCACCTCGTTCTACTTCGAACCGGCGGACAAGGGGCCGATTCTGCTGGCCGAGCCGGGTCAATACATCGGCATGAAACTGTTCCTGGACGGTGAGGAAGTGCGCCGCAACTATTCGCTGTCGGCCCTGGCGGACAACGGCCAGTATCGGATCAGCGTCAAGCGCGAGCCGGGTGGGCGGGTATCGAACTACCTGCATCATGATTTCCAGATTGGCAGCAGCATCCAGTTGTTCCCGCCGTCCGGGGATTTCTACCTGACCGCCAGCGACAAGCCACTGGTGCTGATCAGCGGTGGCGTCGGCATCACCCCGACCCTGGCAATGCTGCAGGCGGCGTTGCAAACCGAGCGGCCAGTGCATTTCATTCACTGCGCACGCAATGGTCGCGCCCACGCCTTCCGTGAGTGGATCGACGACCTGGCCGAGCGGCACCCACAGCTCAAGCGTTTCTATTGCTATGACGAAGACGACGGCCTGAGTCCGGCGGCCGACCGGATTGGCTTGCTGAGCCAGGAGCAACTGGCCAAATGGCTGCCGGAACAGCGTGACCTGGATGCCTATTTCCTTGGGCCGAAAGGCTTCATGGCGGCTGTGAAGCGTCACCTCAAAGCCCTGGGCGTCCCGGATGGACAGAGCCGCTACGAGTTCTTCGGGCCGGCTGCGGCGCTGGAATAAAGGCGGGCGGCAAGCCTGGCAGAACCGGGTTGCCTTCATCGCGAGCAGGCTCGCTCCCACAGGGAATTGCGGCGGATGCACTGTTGTGACCGCCGCAAAAACTGTGGGAGCGAGCCTGCTCGCGAAGGGGCCGGCATGCGTTGCACATTCTCAACTGACCCTTCGCCCGCTCAAGGTTAATCCGCACTTAACCTTTTTCCTGTCTATTCCCCCTCAAAGTTGGCGCAAGCCGCTCGTTCACTGTCATGGCCAACGTGTAGACTTCGGCCATCCGACAGCGCGCCGAGTGTCGCAAGGCTGTGCGTCGATCCATGCATCCAAAGGAAAACGCAATGAGTGAGGAAATGATGCGGTTGGGCCGCGAGCGTCGCTACCTGGTGCTGCTGGGGCTGATCTGCCTGGCGCTGATCGGTGGTGCGCTGTACATGCAGGTGGCCCTCGGTGAAGCACCATGCCCGCTGTGCATCCTGCAGCGATATGCGCTGTTGCTGATCGCGATCTTCGCGTTCATCGGCGCGGCCATGCGCACCCGTCGCAGCCTGACGATTCTTGAGGGGATTGTGGTGCTCTGTGCCCTGGCCGGCGCGGGAGTGGCGGGGCATCACGTGTATACCCAGTTCTTCCCGGCAGTCAGTTGCGGCATCGATGTGTTGCAACCGATTGTTGATGATCTGCCGCTGGCGAAGATCTTCCCCCTGGGTTTCCAGGTCGATGGGTTCTGCTCCACCCCGTACCCGCCGATCCTGGGCTTGTCCCTGGCGCAGTGGGCATTGCTGGCCTTCGTACTGATCGTGGTGCTGGTGCCTTTGCTGGTGTCGCGTAACCGCAAGACCCTTCGCTGAAGCACCCTGATGAAACGCCCCGGTTTTCCTGTTGGAGAACCGGGGCGTTTTGCATTTCAGCGATGTGAAGGATCGGCCTTGATCCGGGACAAGAATGACCTGCGACACTGTGCGACACGTTGTCACACATTTCCCGGTTCCAGGGTCGTCCACAGCCTGAATAGGTACTTCGTCCTGTAACAAAAAAACCTCCCGGCTTGCCATGGCTGTGATCTTTGCGGAGCTGGCAGCAGGCATTTTTAACAGCGCAACGCCAGTAGGCGAGCACCCCGAAAAACGGGCCCTTGACGGGCAAAAAACCTCAACGCGTTCCGTTCAGGCTGTCTGAATCGCCGGTAGTAGACCTACCTTTTTTGGGGTTCTTGTTGAGAATCAATTTCGATAACATGCCGCACCGTTGCGGTATCGGGAAGAGATTGTTGTCGGTTTGGATAAAAATTATTTCGGGATGAGACATGGTCTCCGGCGCCTCAGCTCACTACAATCGCCCGCACCGAGTATCCGACCCGGCTCAGGCTTGAGCACGAGAGGCGGTCGAAGGGCGCCAGCGTCCCATGCGATCCCAGGTGTCGGTGCCTTCCTACTACCTGCACCAAATGGAATTGGGCTGTAACAAGGCCTTTTACCGACGAATTCGAATAAGAACTCACTGCTGGCCCAGGATAAGTCGAACAGCGTCTAACGCTCGACGGGCAGCCCTTATTCAAATCCAAGAAAATGCCAACCCTTGGCAGGGTGAAGTGTTGGCGATCAAAACCCAACTGCATTGCGCAAGCTGCTTTAGAGGTCGTGAGATGAGTAAAAACAGGTACCCCCGATTACTAGGCTTGTTGCCGCTGCTCGGCACGTTGCTGCTGGGAGGCTGCAACATGACCTTGCTCGATCCCAAGGGCCAGGTCGGCCTGGACGAACGAAACCTGATCATCACCGCCACGCTGCTGATGTTGCTGGTCGTCGTGCCGGTTATCGTCATGACGTTCCTGTTCGCCTGGAAATACCGCGCGTCCAACACCAAGGCCGTGTACACGCCGAAGTGGTCGCACTCCACCAAGATCGAAGCGGCCGTGTGGACGATTCCGGTCCTGATCATCATTGCCCTGGGTTATGTCACCTACAAGTCGACCCACGCCCTGGACCCGTACCGTCCGCTGGACTCCGACGTCAAGCCGATCACCATTGAAGTGGTCTCGATGGACTGGAAGTGGCTGTTCATCTATCCGGAACAAGGCATCGCCACCGTCAACAAGATCGTGTTCCCGGCCCACACGCCGATCAACTTCAAGGTCACCTCCGACACCGTGATGAACTCGTTCTTCATCCCGGGCCTGGGCGGCCAGATCTACGCGATGGCGGGCATGCAGACCAAGCTGCACCTGATCGCCAACCAGAACGCCGAACTCGAAGGGATCTCCGCCAACTACAGCGGCGCAGGTTTCACCGGCATGAAGTTCAAAGCAATCGCCACCACTCAGGAAGACTTCGATGCCTGGGTCAACGATGTGAAGAAGGCACCTAAACAGCTTGAAAAAGCTGAATACGAAGCCCTTTCCAAACCGAGCCAGAACAACCCAGTCGAACTCTACTCTGCGGTCACGCCGAACCTGTTCCAGACCATCATCGACAAGTATGAAGGGATGAACCCAGGCAAGCCGATGCACCACGAGAAGCATGAGAAGGAAGTGGCGCACAACATGGAAGGGATGGACATGAGCTCGCATTCAGCTGCCGGGGCAGAGGAGTAAACGATGTTTGGTAAATTAAGTTGGGAAGCGATCCCGTTCCACGAGCCGATTGTCATGGTGACCCTCGCCATCATCGCGCTCGGTGGTCTGGCGCTGTTCGCCGGGATCACTTACTTCAAGAAGTGGACCTACCTGTGGACCGAGTGGCTGACGTCGGTCGACCACAAGAAAATCGGCGTGATGTACATCGTCGTCGCCATGGTCATGCTGCTGCGCGGTTTTGCCGACGCCATCATGATGCGTACCCAGTTGGCCATGGCCACCGAGGGTTCGCCTGGCTACCTGCCGCCTGAACACTATGACCAGATCTTCACCGCCCACGGTGTGATCATGATCATCTTCATGGCGATGCCATTCTTCACCGGCCTGATGAACCTTGCAGTGCCGCTGCAGATCGGTGCCCGTGACGTTGCCTTCCCGTTCCTGAACTCCCTGAGCTTCTGGCTGCTGGTGTCCGGCGTCGTGCTGATCAACGTTTCCCTGGGTGTTGGTGAATTCGCCAAGACCGGTTGGGTTGCCTATCCGCCGTTGTCGGGGCTGCAGTACAGTCCGGGCGTGGGTGTGGATTACTACATCTGGGCGCTACAGCTATCCGGCCTGGGGACGACGCTGACGGGGGTCAACTTCCTGGCCACCGTACTGAAAATGCGTACCCCGGGCATGAAGCTGATGGACATGCCGATCTTCACCTGGACCTGCACCTGGGCCAACGTCCTGATCGTCGCTTCGTTCCCGATCCTGACCGCTACCCTGGCACTGCTGACGCTTGACCGTTACATGGATTTCCACATTTTCACCAATGAACTGGGTGGAAATCCGATGATGTACGTCAACCTGTTCTGGGCCTGGGGTCACCCCGAGGTGTACATCCTGATCCTGCCGGCGTTCGGTATCTTCTCCGAAGTCATCTCGACCTTCTCCGGCAAGAAGCTGTTCGGCCATCACTCGATGATCTACGCGTCCGGCGCGATCTCGGTGCTGGGCTTCATGGTCTGGCTGCACCACTTCTTCACCATGGGTTCGGGGGCCAGCGTCAACGCCTTCTTCGGCCTGGCGACGATGCTGATTTCGATCCCGACCGGGGTGAAGCTGTTCAACTGGCTGTTCACCATCTACCAGGGCCGCCTGCGTTTCACCAGCCACGTGCTGTGGACCCTGGGCTTCATGGTGACCTTCGCCATCGGCGGCATGACCGGCGTACTGCTGGCCATCCCGGGTGCCGACTTCGTCCTGCACAACAGCCTGTTCGTGATCGCGCACTTCCATAACGTGATCATCGGCGGCGCGGTGTTCGGCTACATCGCCGGCTTCGCCTTCTACTTCCCGAAAGCGTTCGGCTTCAAGCTGCACGAAGGCTGGGGCAAGGGCGCGTTCTGGTTCTGGATCACCGGCTTCTTCGTCGCGTTCATGCCGCTCTATGTACTGGGCTTCATGGGCATGACCCGTCGCCTGAACACCACCACCAACCCTGAGTGGGTGCCGTACCTGTACGTCGCCATGTTCGGTGCGGTGCTGATCGCCGTCGGTATCGCCTGCCAGCTGATCCAGCTGTACGTCAGCGTGCGCGACCGCAACAAGCCAGAGAACATGTGCGAACACGGCGACCCGTGGGATGCCCATACCCTGGAATGGTCGACCTCTTCGCCACCGCCGTTCTACAACTTCGCCGTGCTGCCGAAAGCGGACACCATCGACCCGTTCACCGAAGCCAAGGAAAACGGTACTGCGTACCAGACTCCGGCCAAGTACGCGCCGATCCACATGCCGAACAACACCGCTACCGGTGTGGTCATGGGCGGCCTGTTGACGGTGTTCGGTTTCGCGATGATCTGGCACATCTGGTGGCTGGCCGCCGCCAGCCTGGTCGGCACCGTGGTGTATTTCGCCATCCATGCCGCCCGCGACGATCAGGGCTACATGGTGCCGGTGGATGTCATCGAGCGCATCGAAGCCGAGCAGCACAAACGTCTGGTCGCGGCCGGGAAAGTCCGGGCTACCTCCACCCGTGTTGAAACCTCGTTGGAACAGGCTTAAACCATGTCGAACTTAGTGACCAATGTTGGACACGCCCATGGTCATGACCATGGGCACGATGACCATCACCACGACTCGGGCGAGATGACCGTATTCGGTTTCTGGCTCTACCTGATGACCGACTGCATTCTGTTCGCGTCGATCTTCGCGGCATACGCGGTGCTGGTAAACAACGTCGCCGGTGGCCCGTCGGGCCACGACATCTTCGAACTGCCTTACGTACTGGGCGAAACCGCTCTGCTGCTGTTCAGCTCGATCACCTACGGCTTCGCCATGCTGGCGTTGTACAAGGGCAAGAAAACCCAGGTCCTGGGCTGGCTGGCCATGACCTTCCTGTTCGGTGCCGGCTTCATCGGCATGGAGATCAACGAGTTCCACGTGTTGATCTCCGAGGGCTTCGGTCCTAACCGCAGCGGTTTCCTGTCCGGGTTCTTCACCCTGGTCGGCACCCACGGTCTGCACGTGACCAGCGGCCTGATCTGGATGGCGATCATGATGTACCAGGTCCAGAAAAATGGCCTGACCGCCACCAACAAGACCCGCCTGAGCTGCCTGAGTCTGTTCTGGCACTTCCTGGACGTGGTGTGGATCTGTGTATTCACCGTTGTTTATCTGATGGGGACCCTGTAAATGGCTAACGCACATTCCCATGATGGTCATGACGCCGGCCACGGCAGCGTCAAGTCCTATGCCATCGGCTTCATCCTGTCGGTGATCCTGACCATCATCCCGTTCGGCCTGGTGATGTACCCCTCGCTGCCCAAGAGCCTGACCCTGTGGATCGTCCTGATCTTCGCCGTGGTCCAGGTCCTGGTGCACCTGGTGTACTTCCTGCACCTGGACCGCTCCGCCGCCCAGCGTAACAACGTGATTGCGTTTGTCTTCGCGGCGTTGGTGATCGTCCTGCTGGTCGGCCTGTCGTTGTGGATCATGTTCAGCATTCACACCAACATGATGGCGCACTGAGGAAAGTCCGGATGTCCTTAAAGCACTTTATCCAAATCACCAAGCCGGGGATCATTTTCGGTAACGTGCTTTCTGTGGCGGGCGGATTTTTCCTGGCCTCGAAAGGGCATGTCGATCTGGCCATCTTCCTGGCGGCGATGATCGGCACCTCCCTGGTGGTGGCGTCCGGTTGCGTGTTCAACAACTGCATCGACCGCGACATCGACATCAAGATGGAGCGCACCAAAAACCGTGCGCTGGTCCAGGGGCTGATCCCGGTACAACTGGCCCTGGCGTTCGCCACGGTGCTGGGCGTGGCCGGCGTGGCATTGTTGTACCGCGTGGCCAACCCGTTGGCGGCGCTGTTCGCGGTGATCGGTTTCGTCATCTACGTCGGCCTCTACAGCCTGTACCTCAAGCGCAAGTCGGTTCACGGCACGCTGGTGGGCAGTCTGTCGGGGGCGATGCCGCCGGTGATCGGCTACGTGGCGGTCAGCAATAGCTTCGACATGGCTGCGCTGACGCTGCTGGTGATGTTCAGCCTGTGGCAGATGCCGCATTCCTATGCCATCGCGATCTTCCGCTTCAACGACTACCTGGCAGCCTCGATTCCGGTGTTGCCGGTCAAGCGCGGTATCCGCGTGGCCAAGAAGCACATCCTGCTCTACATCCTGGCCTTCCTGGTGGCGACCTTGATGCTGACCTTCAGCGGCTACGCCGGCATGAGCTACCTCGCCGTCGCCGCTGCCATGGGCATGTACTGGCTGTACATGGCCTGGACCGGCTACAAGGCCGTGGATGACACGGTCTGGGCACGCAAGCTGTTCGTGTTCTCGATCTTCACCATCACCGCCCTGAGCGTCATGATGTCCCTGGACTTCAAAGTGCCAAGTGAGCTGCTGCTGACCTACGCACCTTAAACGCCAGACGCTGCACAGAAAGCCCCGCCTTCGAGAGAAGCGCGGGGCTTTTTCATGGGGGGCTTCCCGCACTGTTGTTTCTATTGTGGGAGCGAGCCTGCTCGCAATGGCGTCGGCACATCCAGCATCCATGCAAGCTGAACCACCGCTATCGCGAGCTGGCTCGCTCCCACAGGAGGTCTGCGTGGCACGGGGAAGCGTGCCTGCTCAGATCCCGTGTGTGGTTATTGCTGGGCGATGCTGTAGCCGTCAAAGGCCTTTTGCTGTTGCAGGGCGGTGATGATGCTTTTGCGGGTGGCCTGTTGTTCGGTGCCATCGTTGTCGAGGAACAGGTCGTTTTCCAGTTCGGCCTCGTCCCCTTCGCCGACGAAATTGAAGCCCAGGAATTCGAAGGCCTCACGGTCGACGTTCGGCTTGGAGCTCGGGGTGCGCAGGGGCAGGGTGACGCTGATGCCGTCCTTGCTGATGACAAATACTTGCGCTTCCTTCTTGGCCCGCGAGGCCTTGCCCTTGCTGCCGCTCGGGTTGCTGATGGCCTGGTGGGTCTGGTTCAGCACCTTCAGGGCCAGGCCATAGACCAATTCCTGGAACGCCGGATCGTCCTTGTAGCTGGAAAGAATCCGGCTGATGGGGAAGCGGCTGCTCAGGTCTTCCAGCGCGGCGAAATCGGCCGCTTCGGCGTCCTTGAGTTGCTTGAGCTGGCCCATCAGTTCGTAGGCCTTGTCATCGTCGAACGCATCATGGGCCTGGCGGATGGCGCTGCGCAGTTCGCGGATCTGGTCGCTCTCGCGGTTCGACTGGAAGGCATCCAACACCATCTCACTGATGGTCTTGGCTTGAGGCAGATGCTGTGAAAGATTGATGGAGTTTTCGTATTCCGCTTTGGACGACAGGGTGACTACGGATTCAGCGGTGTTGGAATCGGACATTGAAATTTCACTACTTCTGTTAGCTGGATAAGACGAGAAAGGCATTGAGCTTTTTTTCGGTCGCCTAATCTATTGGACGCGGGCGGTGTTGTCACGGCTGATCCGGTGGCTGGTCGGCATTTGTTGCCGGCATCGGCGTTCAGGTGCGCATCAGCGCCTCCAAGCGCAACGCGTCGGGGATGGCGGCGCCACCGGCGGTGTTGTCGAAGATGCACCAGGTAGGCGTATCGGGCTCGCGTTTCAATTGCTGGGCGAGTTGCTCCAGCCAAGTGTCTTCGTAGCGGGAGTAATAGATCCGCGGTGAGCCGTGCAACCGGTAATAACGCACCCCAGGCCAGCCTCCAGGCTGATCGCAGCCGGGCAAGGGCGATGGATCGGCGGCAACACGGCCGATGTGTTCATCGTGCAGCAATGCCGTGACGTGCTCGGCCAGCCAGCTTGGGTGGCGTGGCTCAAGCACCGCGTGGCCCTGATAGCGGTCCCGCAAGGCCCTGAAAAACGATTCGGCCACCGCCGCATCGAAGGCCAGCGAGGGTGGCAGCTGGATCAACAGGCAGCCCAGCTTTTCCCCCAATTGCGAACATTGTCCGAGAAACTCATCCACCAGCCCGTCGCAATCGCGCAACCGCCGTTCATGGGTGATTTGCTTGGGCACCTTGACCGAGAAGCGGAAGTTCGGCGCGACGCTGTCTGCCCATTTGGCATAGGTGGCGGGACGGTGCGGGCGGTAGAACGAACTGTTGATTTCCACGGCCGGGAAGCGGGCACTGTAGCGTTGCAGGTGGGTGCCTTCCTCGGGAAAGGCCGGCCATTGCTCCCGGGGCAACGACCAGCCGGCGCAGCCCAAATGAAAGTCAGGTGAAGAGCGAGATTGAATCGACAAGGGCAATGACCTGTACCGTCTCTGGTTTCGCTGGGGTGTCCTGTAGCCCTGGGAGGCTACATTCGCAAAAGTAGCCTCTCAGGGCTACTCCTACGTTTAGTCAGCGGATCTCGCCCATTTCTCCAACGCAAATTCCACAAAACTGCGCAGCTTCGGTAACCGGTAGCGATCCTGGGCGTAAATCAGGTTCATCGGCCGATGGGGCAGTTGATAATCCTGCAGCAACGCCACCAGGTGTCCATCCTTCAGGTCCTGTTCCACCAGTGCATCGGGCAGCATCACCACGCCCATGCCGGCCAGGGCCGCGCGGTGCAGGCCTGCGGAGCTGTTGATCAGCATCGGGCCGTTCACCGGCACTTTGATTTCTCCCTCCGGGCCGTTGATGGGCCAGTGGTCCTGAGCGAAGCGCCACTCGTCGCCGGCGGAATAGGCGAACGACAGGCAGTCGTGCCGTTGCAGGTCGGCGGGCTGTTCCGGGGTGCCCCGGCGGGCCAGGTAAGCCTTGGACGCGCAGATCGTCAGGCTGTAGTCGATCAAGGGCCGGGCAATCAACTTCGGATCGGACAGGCCGAGGCGGATGGCGGCATCGAAGCCGTGGTCGAGCAGGTCCAGGCGCTGGTTGGTCAGTACCACGTCGAGTTTGACCTGCGGGTAACGCTGGCTGAATTCGGCCAGGGCCGGCGCAAGGCGTTCGGTGCCGAAGGTCAGCGGCGCGGTGATGCGCAGGGTACCGGCGGGTTCGCCTTGGGTCTGCTCGGCCAGGCGCTCGGAGTCGGCCACCAGCCCCAGGACTTCCAGGCAGCGCTGATAATAGGTCGAGCCGAATTCCGTCAGGCGCTGACGCCGGGTCGTGCGATTGATCAGTCGCACCCCCAGGCGTTGCTCCAGTGCGCGAAGATGATTGCCCACCATGGTGGTGGACATTTCGCACGCCTGGGCCGCCGCGGTAAGGCTCCCGGTTTCTACCACTTTGACGTAAACCGTCATTGCCTGGAACAAATCCATTATCAAGCCTGGCTTCTAAATGATTGAAGTAAAGCAGCATTTATCCAGCAAAGGTGGCTAACCATACTGGAAAAAACCACCTGATGGAGTTCGATGTCATGACCGCCGCCTGCCTGATGACCACCTACCAACCCTTGGCCCTGAGTTTCACCCACGGGCTGGGGACGCGCCTGTGGGACCAGGACGGTCGCGAGTACCTCGATGCGGTGGCCGGTGTGGCGGTGACCAATGTCGGTCATTCCCATCCCCGGCTGGTGGCCGCCATCAGCGAGCAGGCCGGTCTGTTGCTTCACACCTCGAATCTGTACAGCATCGACTGGCAGCAACGGCTGGCGCAAAGACTCACCCAGTTGTCGGGATTGGAGCGGGTGTTTTTCAATAACTCGGGTGCCGAGGCCAACGAGACCGCGTTGAAGTTGGCGCGTCTCTACGGCTGGCACAAAGGCATTGAGCAGCCCTTGGTGGTGGTCATGGAGAACGCCTTCCATGGACGCACCCTGGGCACCCTGTCCGCCAGCGATGGCCCGGCGGTACGGCTGGGTTTCAACCGCTTGCCGGGGGATTTCATCAAGGTGCCGTTCGGCGATCTCGCCGCGCTGGAAGACATCCAGCAGGCCCACGGTGAACGCATCGCCGCGATACTGGTGGAGCCGATCCAGGGTGAGAGCGGTGTGCAGATGGCACCGCCGGGCTACCTCAAGGCTTTGCGGCAGTTGTGCTCCCGGCGTGCCTGGTTGTTGATGCTCGATGAAATCCAGACCGGCATCGGCCGCACCGGCCAATGGTTCGCGTTCCAGCACGAGGGCATCGTGCCGGATGTCATGACCCTGGCCAAAGGGTTGGGCAATGGCGTGCCTATCGGCGCGTGCCTGGCGCGGGGCAAGGCGGCCGAGCTGTTCACGCCCGGCAGTCATGGCAGCACCTTCGGTGGTAATCCACTGGCCTGCCGGGTCGGTTGCACGGTGTTGGATATCATCGAAGAGCAGGACCTGGTGGGCAATGCCAGGCGTCAAGGCGAGCAGCTGCTCGGCCGGCTGCGGGCGGAACTGGCGGACAACCCGAACGTGCTGGCGATTCGTGGCCAGGGATTGATGATCGGCATCGAGCTCAAGCAACCGGTCCGCGACCTGGCGCTTTGCGCCGCCCGGGACCACGGTCTGTTGATCAATGTCACCCGCGGCAAGACCATCCGCTTGTTGCCACCGTTGATGATCGATGGGCGGGAGATCGAGATGATTGTCCGGGGGGTAAGCCGCAGCCTCGTCCAATGATAAAATCGGCCTGAGCGAAGCGCAGCGTGACGGAATTTTTGACGTTTGCTGCGTTCCAACGCCAGCCAGAGTCGATTGCCCATGCCCTGGCACATCAGACTGAAAACCCAGGAGCTTGTCCCCATGTTCACCTCGCGTCGCTTGATCGTTGTCGCTACCGCCGTGGCCCTGTTGTCCGGCTGCGCGTCGCCTAACCCATATGACAACCAGGGCCAGGCTTCCACGGACTCTTCAGGGATGAGCAAGACCGCCAAGTACGGCGGCCTCGGAGCGCTGGCCGGCGCACTGGCCGGTGCGGCCATCGATCACAACAATCGTGGCAAGGGCGCATTGATCGGCGCCGCAGTCGTGGGTGCTTCCGCCGCAGGTTACGGCTACTACGCCGATCAGCAGGAAAAGAAATTGCGGGCCAGCATGGCCAACACCGGTGTTGAAGTGCAGCGCCAGGGCGACCAGATCAAACTGATCATGCCGGGCAACATCACCTTCGCCACCGACTCGGCGAACATCGCATCGAGCTTCTACCAGCCGCTGAACAACCTGGCCAACTCCCTCAAGGAGTTCAACCAGAACCAGATCGAAATCGTCGGCTACACCGACAGCACCGGCAGCCGCCAGCACAACATGGACCTGTCCCAGCGTCGCGCCCAGAGCGTGGCGACCTACCTGACGTCCCAGGGCGTCAGCGGCGCCAACCTGAGTGCCCGCGGGGCTGGCCCGGATAATCCGGTGGCCAGCAATGCCGACGTCAACGGTCGGGCGCAGAACCGTCGCGTCGAAGTCAACCTCAAGGCCATTCCAGGCCAGAACTACCAGGCACCGGCGCAGCAAGGACAGACTTACCAACAGTACCCATGATTGCCTGACGGCAAATAAGAACGGGGGGCCATGGAAACATGGCCCCCCGTTTTCTTTTCCATCCTGCGCCGATCCTGTGGCGAGAGAGCATGTTTCCATCGAATCTGGCACACCACACATCCACTGTGGGAGCGAGCCTGCTCGCGATAGCGGTCTACTTGAGTCGACGAAGTCCCGCCTTCAACGCGGCCCCAGCATCCGCGTCGGCGGCTTGCCGTTGGCGTTGTGCTGGTAGATCTGCTCCGGCTGGCCTTGCTCATTGAAAAACACCTGGCCGATCCCGGCCGAGTTCCACAAGCGCTCACCCGCCTCGGCATGTTCCGGCGTGTGGGGAACGATGCGCATGCGTCGGCGCTGGGTGAACCAGTTCAGGGGCGAGCTTGGGGCGTAGAGCCAGCGGTTCAGGCGGTCGAACCATTCCAGCAGCACCGGCGGGAATTCATTCTTGATGCCGCTGCTGGTGACCTGCCATATCCGCGGGCCGCCCTTGCGGTGGGGAATCAACACTTCGTAGACGAAGGAATAATGCACGTCCCCTGAGAGCACCACGTAGCTCCCCGGTGTCCGCGAGTGTCGGAAAATGTTCAGGATCACCTGGGCCGCGCCGCGGTGGGCCATCCAGTTTTCCGCGTCCACCAGCAGTGGATAACCACACCAACTGAACACCCGCTGCACGGTTTCGATCAGCTTCACCCCGAAGATCGGGGCCGGCGAAACGATGATCGCCGAAGGGTGGTCCAGCAGTTCCTGTTGCAGTTCGCTCAGGGCTTCCCAGTCCAGCAGACCGGAGGGATGCCTGAGGTTGCGTTCGCTGCGCCAGCGGCGGGTGCGGGTGTCGAGCACCACCAGGGCCGGGGTGCTGGGCAACACGTAGTGCCACTGCTGGAAACCGAGCAAGGTATCGATCAATTTGTCCTGGGGGCCGCTGTCGAGGTAGCGGTCCCGTGCCGTGTCGCTCAGGGCCACGGTCTGGCGGACCAGATCCTTGAACGCATCCGGGTTGTTGCCCCAGCCCTGGCAGAGCATGTAGGCGATCAATGCGTTGCCGATGATGCGCTTGGAGAACGGGTGGCCGTAGGCCGTTTCTTCCCACTGTGCGGACAGATTCCAGTCATCGGTGATGTCGTGATCGTCGAAGATCATCAGGCTCGACAGGTGCGCCAACACCCGCGCCACGCCACCCAGGCCGGCCTTGAAACCATCGATGCGTTGCTGCTCCAACCCATAGCGCTGGCGTCGCTCGGCGGTCAGCTCGGGTGGCTGTGGGGCGATCAGCGTCCAGGGCACGGGCGACCAGACCAGCAGGTACATCGCCATGACCTCGGCGAAGGTCACCAGGTGATTGTCGGCGCTGCTGCTGGTGAAGATCGGCTTGCGCGCGCCGCCGAAAAATCGCTCGCGCAGGGTTTCGTTGCTTTCCAGGGCAGGCAAAAGATCGGCGCGATGGTAGTAGCTGGCCGGGTGTCGATAGAGCCGGGCGCTGTCTTCAACCACTGCGCCATCCAGACATTCCTCGAACAACCCCAGCCGCTCGATCAGTGCATGAATCGCTCGCAGCATCGGCCCGGCGACGTCATCGGCATAGACTTGATCGCCGCTCATCATCAACAGTGCCGGCCGTTGCGCTGGGGTTTGCGCGAGCAGCCGGTCGACACAGAGCAAACCGTCGTTGGCCGGGTGATGAGGCTTGCGACACGAGCCGTGGACAACTTGCCCGATACGCGAATGCAGCACGAAGTTCGGCCGTTTCGCCTCGCCATACAACAGGTGCGGCGCCCACTCGGCGATGGGCGCGCCGTCCACCAACAGGTCGTATTCAAGCGCGACATCCTGGGGCAATGGCTGGTCGAGCCGGACATCGATCAGGTGCACGAACGCTTGCTGCCCCACCGGCACCACCGTGCAGTGGTCGCCGTCCAGCACCAGATCGCCGACACCGTCCACCCACAGCGTCAACGCCAGCGACCGCGTCCCCACCAGCCACATCACCAGCCGCATGGGCTCCAGTCGCCGCAGCAGCGGACCGACCAGGACGGGGGGCAGGGTGGTGGAGATATCGGCGGTGGACGGCATGCGCGGGTAAAGCTCTGGTTCAGAACGAGAAGGGGATCATAACGCAATGCGCTTTGGTGCTGAGGCAGAGGGGGTACATTGCTTTTGTGGCGAGGGGATTTATCCCCGCTGGGCCGCGAAGCGGCCCCACACAGACTGCCTGACACACCGCGAGTTCAGGATTTGGGGTGCTATGCACCCCAGCGGGGATAAATCCCCTCGCCACAGGAGAGCGATATTCAGTCGATCAGCAGTCCGGTCACTGAACCTGATTGGCCGCCTGCGCCGCCTTGAGCAGGTCCGTTCCGATCTCCTTCTCGAACTTCGCCCACACCGGCTTCATCTTGTCCCGCCAGGCGTTGCGCTGTTCCGGCGTGAGGGTAATGATCTCGGTGGTCTTGGCGTCCAGGACATGCTGCTTATCCTGCTGGTTCAACCGCTCTGCCTCACCGTTGGTATAGGTGGTCACTTCCGCCACGATCTTGTCCAATTCGGCGCGGATATCCGGTGGCAGGCCATTCCAGAAATCGGAAGTGGTGATCCACATGTAGTCGAGTGCGCCGTGGTTGGTTTCGGTGACGTACTTCTGCACTTCATGCAGCTTCTGATTGTAGAAGTTCGAATAGGGGTTTTCCGCGCCATTGACGACGCCTGCGCGCAACGCCTGGTACGCCACGGAGAAAATCATCGGCTGCGCCTTGGCGCCGATTGCCTTGAACTGTTCCTCCAATACCGCGGAAGTCTGTATCCGGAACACCAGGCCACGGGCATCCTCGGGCATGCGCAGGGGTTTGTTGGCCGACAACTGCTTCATGCCGTTGTGCCAATAAGCCAGGCCGGTGATGTTCTTGCTTTCCATGGACTTGAGCAGCTTCTGGCCCTCGGGGCTCTGCTGAAAGCGCTCTACAGCGGCCATGTCGTCAAACAGGAACGGCAGGTCGAACAACTGCACCGTCTTGGTGTACTGCTCGAACTTGGCCAATGACCGCGCGATCATCTGCACATCCCCCAGCAACAGGGCCTCCATTTCCTTGTCGTCGTTGTACAGGGTGGAGTTGGGGTACACCTCGACCTTCACCTTGCCTGCCAGTCGCTCCTCCACCAGCTTCTTGAACATCAACGCGCCCTGGCCCTTCGGAGTCTGTTCGGCCACGACGTGAGAAAACTTGATCACGATCGGTTCTGCCGCCATCGCGGTGGCCCATGCGCTGAGGGTGAGGATGCAGAAGAGCGTTTTCCATATCGGCTTGAGCATTGCGGACTTCCCTTTTTATTTGTCTTTATCGTACGTTCTCGTTCAGAACCCGGCGTACAGCGGACAACGACAAGTCTAGGGGAAAAAACCGGCTGCAGGATGCCTCTCCAAGAGAGGTGCTCGGTATCTGCTAGGCTACGCTGTCAGAATCGAGGAACCTAAGGAAGGGGCAGCATGTTTACATTCGATAAATTATGGAATAGCCATCCGCAGATATTCGGAGATGCCGCGCCCTGCAGAACCAAGGGCGCCAAGAACTTCAGCGACCAATGTGCGATCAGCCTCGGCGTAGCCCTGCGCCGCGCCGGTGCCGACATGAGCCAGCTCAAAAGCGTGCGTCATTGTTGGCAACACCCCAAAAGCGAAGGGCACATATTGGCCGCCGAAGAGCTCGCCAACGCCTTGACCCGCGCCAGGATTCCCGGCTTGCAGCCCATGAAGACGGTCAAAAGTGAAGACTTCGAAGATGCCCTGAAAGGCCAGCAGGGCGTTATTTTCTTCAAGGACTTCTGGCGTCGGGCAAATGAAACCACTGCCGGTCGCAGTGGTGACCACATCGACTTATGGAATGGTCGACGCTTGACGGATTGGATGAGCTACGTGCGTATACAGATGGGTTTTTCGATCGAAGGTACGTTTTCGGATTTCCATGACTCCAAGGACATATGGTTCTGGAGGGTCATATGAACGTCATCAAGGGAACGTTGTTTGTCCTCCTGATCATTGTCTTGGCCGTCGGGGCGTTCAATCTGGTTTTCATCGCGGTCGGCAACTACTTTGGGCCGTTCTACGAAAGTGAGGCGGATCAGAGCCGTAACTTTGCAATCTGGTTGTTCGGTAATGTCGGGGTGGTGATCATCGCGGCGGTGGTCGCGGTCTTCTGGAATCGCCGGCGCAACCGTCGAATCTGACCACGCCACAGCATCGCAGGAATGCTTCGGCACCCACAGGTCACAGCGACGCCCTGAAGGGCGCCGCTGCAAGGCTGAGACTCAAACCTTTGCAGGGTTCTGTTTTTGCGGATCAATGCCGCGAGGGCGATGAAGTGCCGATCCCCGGCGATGAAGTCAACGCGATGGTTCTGGAACCGAGGCGTCTTTATCGCGGGCAAGCCTTGCTCCCACAGTCGATCGGCAGTTCGGTCACTGAGCCTGGTTGAATCAACTCATCCCCAACCAGTTCGGCAACACCAGCGAGATCCATGGCACATAGGTAATCAGCACCAGGAACGCCAGCAGGATCATCAACCATGGCATGGCCGCGCGGATGGTGGCAGGCAAGGACATGCCGGTCACCGCCGAGGTCACGAACAGGTTCAGACCCACCGGCGGTGTAATCAACCCAATCTCCAGGTTCACCACCATGATGATGCCCAGGTGGATCGGATCGATGCCCAATTGCATGGCGATGGGGAACAGGATCGGTGCCAGAATCAGGATGATTGCCGATGGCTCCATGAACGCGCCGGCAACCAGCAGCACGATGTTCACCACCAGCAGGAACGTCACGGGCGTGAGCCCGGCATCGATCACCCATGCCGTGATTTGCTGGGGAAGCTGCTCAGTGGTCAGCACATGGGCGAAGAGCATGGCGTTGGCGATGATGAACATCAGCATGATGCTCAGCTTGGCCGACTCCAGCAGCACCTTCGGCGTTTCACGGAACGTGAGGTCCTTGTAGACGAACAAGGCGATGAACGCTGAATACACCGCAGCCACCGCAGCCGCTTCGGTCGGAGTGAACATCCCCGAATAGATCCCGCCGAGGATGATGATCATCAACAGCAGGCCCCACAGCGCTTTGCGTGCCGCAGACAGCCACTCGCGAAACGTTGCCCGGGGCAGGGCCGGCAGGTTCTTTTTCACGGCGACGATGTAGATCGCGATCATCAGCACGACGCCCAGCAGCACCCCGGGAATCACACCGGCCATGAACAGTTTGCCCACGGAGGTTTCGGTCGCGGCGGCATACACCACCATCACGATCGAGGGCGGAATCAGGATTCCCAGTGTCCCGGCGTTACACACGATGCCAGCACCGAATGCCTGTGGATAACCCGAGCGCACCATGCCGGCAATGGCGATGGAGCCGACCGCCGCCACCGTTGCCGGGCTTGAGCCGGACAGTGCCGCAAACAGCATGCATGCCAGTACCGCGGCAATCGCCAGGCCGCCGCGGATGTGGCCGACACAGGCGTTGGCGAAGTCGATCAGCCGTCGCGCCACGCCGCCGGTGGTCATGAACGCGCCGGCCAGCAGGAAGAATGGAATGGCCAGCAATGTGTAGTGCTCGGACGTTTCGAACAGCTTGATCGCCAGGGAGCGTACCGAGTCCGGGCTGAAGAAAATAATGGTCAGCGAGCCGGCCAACCCCAACGAGATGGCAATAGGCACGCCAATGAACATCAGCACGAACAGTGCCACGAACAGGAAGGCAATGGTCATGGCTTGTCTTCCTCGTGCTCGGTCAGTTTGATGGCCTCCGCCGCTTCATCGGCCAGGCCCAGTCCCGTCTGGCGATTTCTCAGGATGCGCACGAGGATTTCCGCGAAGCGGATGAACACCAGGGTAAAACCCACCGGTACGATCAACCCGATGTGCCATTGCATGATGCCGAATTGACCCAGATCCTCGGCGCCGATCTGCGCGATCATCAACGTATTGATCCATTCATAGCTTGCCACCGCCAGCAGTCCGGCGTAGGTCAGGCAGAACAGGCAGGCGATCACCCCGATAAAGCGTTGTACCGGCTTGCTGGCCAGTTTCACCAGCGCATCGACGCCGATATGCCCGGCGGTGCGCACGCCATACGACAAGCCGAAAAAGATCAGCCAGCCGAACAGCGCCTTGGTCAGCGAGCTGCTCCAGGTCATGGCCTGGGCCATATTCATGATGCCGTCGCCAATGGCGGATGCCGGTTCACTGACGGCAGACCAGTTGTCGCCGATGCTGTAGAAGACGCTGTAGAGGTTGTTGAGCACCACATAGACGAAAGTGATCAACGTCATGGCGGCTAGAAGGAAGGCAATGAAACCTTCCTCGAAGTGTTCCCAGATGCGCCGAAAAGCGTTCATGGAGGACATCTCCTGCAGGGGGATGACAAGCCGGCGCTGCCAGGGCGGCAGCACCGGCCAACCCATTACTGAGCTTTATTGGAGGCTTCGGCCGCTTTGATCAGATCAGCACCGATGTCGCCTTCGAACTTCTTCCACACCGGTTTCATCTTGTCGCGCCATTCGCCACGCTGTTCAGGTGTGAGCGTGATGATTTCGGTGGTTTTGGCGTCGACGATTTTCTGCTTGGCATCCTGGTTCAGTTGTTCGGCTTCCTTGTTTACCTGGGTGGTGACTTCCTTGATGATCTTGTCCAGTTCGGCACGGACATCGGGTTGCAGGCCGTTCCAGAACGTGGTGTTGGTGATCAGCATATAGTCGAGTACACCGTGGTTGGATTCGGTGATGTACTTCTGAACTTCATGCATTTTCTGGCTGTAGATGTTCGAGTACGGGTTTTCCGCACCATTGACCACGCCGGTCTGCAGGCCTTGGTACACCTCGGCAAAACTCATCTTGCGCGGGTTGGCGTTCACCGCCTTGAACTGTTCCTCCAGTACGGCCGAGGCCTGTACCCGGAACTTCAGGCCACGGGCATCCTTGGGTTCACGCAGCGGCTTATTGGCCGACAGCTGCTTCATGCCGTTGTGCCAATAAGCCAGCCCGGTGATGTTCTTGCTTTCCATGGACTTGAGCAGCTTCTGCCCATCAGGGCTCAACTGGAAGCGGTCCACGGCAGAAATGTCGTCGAACAGGAACGGCAAGTCGAACAACTGCACGCTCTTGGTGTATTGCTCGAACTTGGCCAGCGATGGCGCAATCATCTGTACATCGCCCAGCAGCAAGGCTTCCATCTCCTTACCGTCACCGAACAGCGAGGAGTTGGGGTAGACCTCCACCTTCACTTTGCCCGGGAGTCGTTCTTCCACCAGCTTCTTGAACAGCAACGCTCCCTGGCCCTTGGGCGTTTGTTCGGCCACCACGTGAGAGAACTTGATGATGACCGGATCAGCCGCCATGGCCGTGCTCAATGCACTGAGGGCGAGGGTACAGACGAGTGCTTTCCAGATTGGTTTGAACATTGTGGGGATACCTCGTTATTTTTGTATTTATCGTGCGGGCTCATTCAACCCTAACGCACGTTGGGACAGTTGCAAGTCTAGGCAGAAAACCGCCTGCCGGTGGAAGCCCTCTTTCAGTCCTTGTGAGATTCGCTTCAACAGCCTCAGAATCCCATCCGCCAGCCTCCACTGGCCGGGTGACCTGGAATACTTTTCAACTCGAAGGATTTACGGATGATCGACTTCAACAACAAAGGCTTCTTCAAACTCAAGCAGAACGACGAATACGCCGAGCGTGTCACGGCCCTGCTGCTGGACGGTGAACAGGTCATCGACGCCTACAAGTCCATGCGTGACGGCGTGGTCTTCACCAACAAGCGCATCATCGCGGTGAACGTGCAAGGCATCACCGGCAGCAAGAAGGATTTCACCTCGCTGCCCTACAAGAACATCGTGGCCTACTCGGTCGAAACGTCCGGCACTTTCGATCTGGATTCCGAGTTGGAGATCTATTTTTCATCCCTGGGCAAGGTGAAGTTCGAGTTCACCGGCAAGACGGGAATCGTCGAGATCTCGAAGGTGATTTCCCGGCATCTCCTGGCTTGACCTCAGCCGCCGGAGGGAAGGGCGCCAGGAGACGGCGCCGTCCTCAATCGAAGTCCTTCCCATCGGACTTCAAAACCAGTAACTGATAAACGCCGTTTTCCACTTCGATCCCATGGGTGTCATGGGTGAAGCCCGGGAAGGATCTGTCGAAGGTCTCCAGCGCTTTCAGATAAATCAACAAAGGTCCGTCCGCGGGGCCGGCGTTTTCCCCCGGCATCAACAAGGGGATACCCGGTGGGTACGGCACGATGCCGGTGGCGGCGATGCGTCCCGCGGCGTCCTTCAGGGTCACCCGCTCGACATCGTTGCGCACCAGTTTTTCGTAGGCCTGCACCGGGCTGAACACGGCTGTGGGCAACGTGCCGAAAGCCTGGGCCATGGTCGAGGTGGTCTTGTTCTTTTTCATTGCGGCGAAGATTTCATCGGCCAGGTCCTTGAGCCCCATGCCGGCGTAGCGATGCTGGTTGGCGGTCAGCAGGTCCGGCAGGCACAGCTCCAGCTCGGCGTTTGCGTCATAGTCGCGCTTGAAGTCGAGCAGGGCGTTGACCAGGGTGCCCCATTTCCCTTTGGTGATGCCGATGGAGAACAGGAACAGGATGGTGAAGTCGGTGGTCTTCTCGACCACGATGCCCTGATGTTCCAGGTAAGCCGTCAGGACGCAGGCCGGGATGCCGAAGTCGAGCAGGTTACCATCGTCGCCCATGCCGGGGCTCAACACCGAGACCTTGATGGGGTCGAGCATGCAATAGCCGTCTTCGATGTCGCCGAAACCGTGCCAGACCTCGTTCGGGTGCAGCACCCAGCAGCTCGGATCCGTCTTGAGCAATACCGGATCCACCGCATGGAACGGCATCTGGCTGGCCCCAACGCGCACCGACGGCGGCTGCCAGCAGGTGAAGAACCATTCCTGCTTGCTCGACATCTCGTTGTGCATGCGCGACAGGACCTGGCGAAATGCGACGGCTTCCTCGATGGATTCGCTGGTCAGGATCTGTCCGCTCGGTGCCTCCATCATGGCCGAGCTGACGTCACAGGAGGCCATGATTGCGTAGTTGGGCGACGTCGAGGCGTGCATCATGAACGACTCGTTGAACCGCCCGTGTTCGATCGGGTTGCGGCCATTGCGCACATGAATCATCGAGGCCTGGGACAAGGCTGCAATCAGCTTGTGTGTCGACTGGGTGGCGAACACGGTCGGCTTCGAATCGTCGTGATCGTCGGGCTCGCCGTGCATGGCGAAGCGGTCGCGGTAGAGCGGGTTGAAACGCGCGTAGCCGTACCAGGCTTCGTCGAAATGCAGGCGGTCGACGCTTTGCCCGAGCAATTCTTCCACACGGGTGACGTTGTAGGTCAAGCCGTCGTAGGTGGAGTTGGTGATGATCGCGTGAACCGGTGTCGGGTCGATGCCTTTCTTGACCAGGGGGTTATTCGCGATGGCCGCTTTTACTCCCTCGGCGCTGAGGGTTTGCGGCAGGATCGGACCGATGATGCCGTAGCGGTTGCGGGTGGGGACCAGATAAGTGGGCAGCGCGCCCGACAGGGTCATCGCATGTTCGGCCGACTTGTGGCAATTGCGGTCACAGAGGGCGATCTGGTTGCGGGTGACGCTGGCCATGAGGATCACGCGGTTGGACATCGAGGATCCGTTGGTGACGTAGTACGTGCGATGGGCGCCGAACACCTTGGCCGCATAGCGTTCACCCTGGCCGATGGGGCCGCTGTGATCCAGCAGCGAACCCAGCTCCCCGACCGAGATGGACAGGTCGGAACGCAGCAGGTTTTCCCCGAAGAACTCGTAAAACGCCCGGCCTGCGGTGCTCTTGAGAAACGCCGTGCCGCCTGCATGGCCGGGAGTGTGCCAGGAGTATTCGTAGGAACTCGCAAACCTGACCAGAGCACCGAACATCGGGGGCAGGGAGGCTTTGCGATACCGCTCGATGGCCGCCAAGACACGCCCGCTGAGGAAGCGGCTGGTGTCCTCCGGCAGCCAGATGAAGTCGTCGGCGTATTGCATGACCACCAAGGGAATACTGGAGGCGCTGCTGCGATCGCTGATCAGGAAAACCGGGACCCGGGTATTGCGTTCACGCAGATTGGTCAGCAGCTTGATGCATTCATCATGGTCCTCGCTGTCGTCCATTTCCCAACTGAGCAGGACACATTGAATGGCCGGGTCCGAATTCAGGATCGACGTGGCGTCGCTCAGGGATTCCGACACCAGCAGGCTGATGGCCCGCTGCTCCACGTCGCTGATCAGTTGAAGCAATGCTCGACCGAAGACCGTGCGTTTATCCGGCGGGCTACTGACCAGCAGGGTGAGCATCCCGAGCGTGTGCTTGTTATCCGTCATGGCAGAGCCCCGAAATGGCTTTATACAAGTGGTTCACCGGTACTGGCTCGTCTTTGAGATGCTGGGCGCTGATCAATGCGCCGGGCATCAACGCTGTTCGCCGGGTGGGCGACATCTCTGCCTCATTCAATGCGTGGTAAAGACATAGCTATAGCTGAAGATAGAGATGTCGCAAGGCTTGCCGTAGCGCGTTCCGATGGCCTGTCGAGCCGAAAAGCCTTATAGATCACGCCAGTTTCAGTGGTCCGGAAACTCAGGCAGATAACAAGCCGGCGAACTCATCTCTCCCCGTTTCTCCACCTCATCCTCCAGCCATTCGGCCAACACCACGGCATTGTTTTCAGTGATCGAGCGGGCGGCGTAAACCAGGGTGAGATTGCCGTTGCGGGCAATGTCCACCAGCTTCCACCAATGCTGCGGTTGCGCACCCAGTTCCTCGCGATAGGCCGTTTTGAACTGATCGAAGGACATCTCTCCGCCCTTGAATGCCTTGCGCAGTTTCGGAGACGGCGCGACGTCCTGGAGCCATGCGTCGATGATCAATTCCTCCTTGCGACAATTGCGCGGCCACAGGCGGTCGACCAGCACGCGCCGGCCATCGTCGGGAGCGGGCGCTTCGTAGGCGCGTTTGCATTGGATCATGACGGCCGGCCTGTCGAGGGGACTGGGTCAGCATAGGCCTTGGCGGCTGGGTTATCACGGGAGAAAAGTCGATACCAGATGAGATGCCGACGGAGCGGACGCAAAGATGCCCTAGCAAACACGGCACCTGTGGGAGCCGAGCTTGCTCGCGATGGTCCGACATTGATGCAAGCTGACCCAACGCCATCGCGAGCAGGCTCGCTCCCACAATGGTTCTGTGCAGGCGAGAGATTTGTGTTCACCACGAATCCCTGTGGGAGCGAGCCTGCTCGCGATAGCGTGGGTCCAGCCAATGAGGTTCCGCGGCGTCACTGAATATCCAGCTGCTGCCACAACCGTGGCATCGTCGCCACGAATCCGATCTGCTGCGCCTCGCGTTGAATCCCTTTCAACGACTCCTCCTTCGTTGGATCACCCCGCAACCATCGGCCCGCCACATCGATCAGCCGCACATGATGACTGACCCACGCGCACGACGCGGACTCGGGCAACGCCGCCATCTGCTGCCCATGCCGGATTGCCTGTTCGGTGTTCCCCGCCAGCAGGCAGGTTTCGGCGGCGGCCACGCGAAAGCGCAGGGTGTTGTGGGCGAGGCAGGCTTGGGTGAGTTGGGTTTCGCCCTTCGATAGCGCCTGTTCGCTGAGTTGCGGGTCGTCGACCATCATCGCCAGGCTGCCGTAGATCCAGGGTCCGATATAGCGCTGCAAGTCGAAGCGTTCAACCAGGCTTGCCGCGTCCATGATCAACGTCTGCGCCAGCTCGCGTTCGCCCTGATGCAAGGCCACCCGTGCCAGTCCTTCGAGCAGGATCGCTTCGAAACGGCTGGCGCCCAGGTTGCGTGCCAGCTCCAGGGCGCAGGTCAGTTGCTGTTCTGCCGACGCCGGCTGAGCACTCGCCACCAGCACCCAGGAGGCAGTCAGCCGCGAGAACACTTCTGCCCGATGGTTGCCGATCCTGCGTCCGCATTCGATGGCATCCGTGGCGTCGCGCAACGCCAGGTCCGGCTGGCCCAGGTAGAACTGCGCCGAGCCGCGGGCGCTGCGATTGCCTGCTTCCACATCCACCAACCCGTGCCGTTCGCACAGGCGCACGCATTGGTCGAAGACTTCGTAGGCGGTCTGCATGTGTCCCTGGGCGTAGTAGGAGTCACCGATCCCGCTCAGGGCCTTGGCCTCGGTTTCCAGATGCCGGCCGATCCTGGCAAAGGAAAGCGCCTCTTCGTGCAAGCGACGACACTCGACATAGTCCCCGCGTGGGAAATAGATATTGCCGTGCAACTGATACAACCGGGCCAATGCCGTGTGGGCGCGCAGGGCCTGGGCGACGGGCAGCGTGTCTTCGATCAGGCGTTCTTCTTCGTCCAGGCAATCGAGGGTATTGAGGATTGCCGCCAGCCCGAGCGCCGCCTCGATCCGCTCCTGCGGTTGCTCCGCCAGTTCCAGCGCCCGCTGGAAATGTTCCCGCGCCTGCGCCGTCTGGCCCAAGCCTGAACAGGCCTGGCCCGATATCAACGCAAGGGGGAAGCTGTTGCGGGTGCGTTCGACGAACAGCGCACATTGGCGCGCCAGCGCGAGCACGCTGTCGTACTGACAGGCGAGGCGTTTTTCGCCCATGGCCGCGAGCAGCGCATCGAACGCCGCCGGGTCGTTGGCCCGCAGCAGATGCTGGGCATGGAGCACCCGGTCGCGCTCTCGGTAGAGTTGCGCCACCGTCCGGTGCAGTTGTTCACGCAGCACGTCGGGGATCGCGTCGTAGAGGCAATGCATGACCAGGTCATGGACGAACAGGTAGCTGCCCGGCTCGACTTCGCGCAGCAACCCTTGGCGCATGTCCGCCGTCGGCAGGTAGTCAGGCTGTCCAAGCGCCTCGCGCCAGAGTGTCAGTTCGAAGCGATTGCCCAGCACCGCGGCGTAGTGCAGGGCGCGGCGCTGGTGCGAAGCCAGCTTGTCAAAACGGCTCTGGATCAGATGCCGCAGGCTGTCGGGAACCACGCCTTCCTGGCTCGCCAGCAACTGCGTCAGGTACAGCGGGTTGCCCTGGGCGCGGATCACGCAATCGGCCCGGTAGCGAGGGTCGACATCAATGAACTGATCCGCCAGGGCAGTGGCCTCCCGTGCCCGGATCGGCGCGATATCGAGCAGGCTCATGGGGATGTTCGCGTGCTTGCGGATGGCGCTTTCCAACGGGTCGCCTTCGGGACGGGAGGTCAGCAGCCAGACGATAGGCGCTTCGTCCGTGGCATCGAGCAGTTTGCCCAGCAGCGCAAACAATGCGGCGTCGCCCCAATGCAGGTCTTCGAGGCAGATCAGCAAGGGCTGTTGCACCGCCGTTCGCCGCAACACCTCAAGCAGGGCCAGCAGCAGTCCCTGGCTGCGGGCCGGATTGCTCATCGCCGCATACAGGGCCGGCGGCTCGGCGGATGCAACGGCCGTCAGGACGTGAAGGAACATCCAATGTTCGGGCGCCACTTTAAGGCGGGACAACCCGGCCTCCAACTGCGCGGCGTTGATCGGCGTAGCGCCGGTTGCACCCAGCACGCTGCCCACCAGCTTTCCCAACGGCCAGAGGCTGTTGTCCATGCCGAAGTCCAGTACATCGGCGCGGTGACAAGCGAAACCGCTTTGCCGGGCGATGTCGGCAAACTCGCTGACCAGCCGCGTCTTGCCGATGCCCGCCATGCCGCGCACATAGACCACATGGCCGTCCTGGCATTCCTGGGTGGCCTCGATCACGCCTTTGAACTGCAACAACTCAATGGCCCGCCCCACCAACGGTCGGGACGCGTTTTCGTCGAGGCTGCGCTGGCGCCGGCACTTTCGATAGGCGGGAAACGCCTCGTCGGCGGGGGAGAATTCGAATCGCGAAGCGAGTTGTTCAAGCAAGTTCTGCGCGACATACACCGGCGCGTGACCATGACGCTCCGACAACGGTTGTTGCGCCAGCAGCGTTGCATCGTCCTCTCGTGTCGCCGTTTCGCCGCCCTGGCGCACCAATCGCAGCAACAAGGCGTGCCCCGGCTTCACGAATTGCTCCCGGCTCAGCGCCAGTGCACATAACAGGCCGCGCTCGCTGTCGCTGCGGTAGGCCTGGGGCGAGCCGAACCGGGCGATGACGATAGCCTGCGCGATAACGGGGGCTGCGCCGCCGAACTGCCGGATCAGGCGTTCGATGTCATCCGCCAACACCTCGGGCTCCCCCTCGATGGCAAAGGACAGTTCCAGCACATAGCGGATAACCGCGTCGTCGGCCTGCTTCAGCGTCTGTTGCACCAGGGCCTTTTCATGCAGTTCGGTGACCGACTGCTCGATTTCCACCAGTATCGTCGACACGGACGCAGCCAATAACGCACTCACGTCGACATCGAAGGCTGTCGCCAGGTGACGGGCTGTGCGGTAGAGCACCGGTTTGCCGGTTTCGGCGCGTTTGATGGAAGCGATGGACACGCACAGGTGCCGGTTCAGGCAGGCTTCGGCCAGGGTTTCCTGGCTCAAGCCATGTTGTTTGCGCAGCCTTTTCAACAACGCGGCGTCCAGCTGTACACGGCCGTCGGACACCGAAGCATCGCGCTTGGGTGGGGCTGGGAGCACGTGGTGTCTGGAGTCCATGTTGATCGCCAGGGGAAGGTCAACGGCAGACGCTCGAGTCTACTCCACTCCATCTGCCGCGTTAATGAAAAGATGGCATTTTGCCTGATACCAAACTGATACCGGACTGACACCGCTCTGGACTGTCGGCTCAGCAGCGCTCTCCTGATACTGAATCCCGTCAATTGGCATCAGTTGATACAACCTGAGCGATGGGAGAAAGGCGATGAACGAAGGACTCCAAGGCAGCGCAACTGATCTGCGGGATATCGGCGGCTCGCAGTTATTGGGACGCGGCCTGAACCGGCTCGACTGGGCCGGCGAGAGGCAGGAGTGTCAAAAGGTCGGTGATACCGAGTCGGGTAAACGGGCCGTACCCTACAAAGACACGTCCTATAACGTGGGCAAGCACGTCACCATGAGCACCGTGGTCGCTCAGGACAACTACACGGTCGAGACGTTTTCTTCCCGCGACGATTATGAAAGCCATACCCAATCGAGCGTCGAGGCGGCTGGTAAATACGGTGCCTTTTCCGCGGGTTTCAAAGTCACGTTCGGCAGCGACATCAAAACCTTCGAGGAGCGTGAGGCCGCTCTCTACAGCCACACGGTACGGCTGTGGAAACTGACGCTGGCGGTCGACCCCAACAATGCCACCGAGGTCTTCAAGACACGTGTCGAGGCCCTGCCCAAGGCGTTCGACGAGGACAATCCGCAGCCGTTCTTCGACTTCTTCCTCGCCTTCGGTGTCGATATCGTCAGTGAAGTCACCGTCGGCGGCTCGCTGAACTACGCGATGACCGCGCTCAAGAGCTACCTCAGCCAGACCAACACCCTCGATGCGATGGTCAAGGCCGAGTACGGCGCTTTCGTCAGCGGCAGTGCCTCGACCTCGATTTCGGAAACGGTCAAGAAAAACCTGGCCCATCGCAAGGCCAACCTGACCACCCGGGGCGGCACCCATTCGATCAACTTCAATTCGATGGATCCCAGCAACTGCAACGCGGACTTCAGCAAATGGCGCGAGTCGTTGGCCGACGATCCCACGATCGTGGAATTGAACCTCTCGCCGGTCTATTACTTCATCCACAGTGGTGCAACCCGCTCGGCAGTGGAACAGGCCTACCGGTGGTACACCAGCTACAAGGCGGAAATCAAAGCGGATTGGCAGGAGTCGACGATCGTTCTCGGTCGTTCCAATCGGCTCAAGGCATCTGTCGCGGCGACAACCGGCCCCGCCCTGCGGCTGGTGTTCGTCGACAAAAAGACCAAGGAAACCCACGAAACCTTTCACACCCCGCCGGCAGCGGATGCCTCCAGCGAGGACTTTGAACGGTTCTGGGCTGCGCTGGCCTCGCTGGTGAAACAAAAAAGCGGGCACAGGCTGTTGATGGCCACTGAGCGCTGGCCTCGTGACAAGCGTTACTACCCGGGACGTCACATGCGTGAGGCGCTGCAGCAGAATGGCGCCAGCGAGAAGACGCTCCAGCGCTGGGACGCCCTGACCAAGTACATGGCGCCAAACCCGTTGGCCGGCCTCACTTATGTGCTGGCGGGCAACGACCTGGAAACGCCGGGCGTCGACGGGCTCGTCGCCGGCTTCGGCCAGGCGGGCAAAGACCTCAACCCAACGGTGAAAGTCTCGGCGCGCCTGTGTCATGACTCGTTCGGCAACGTCAAAGTGGTGCAGACGGAAAAGACCCAGGAAGACCCGTGTACGTTGCTGTACATCGTGCGCAACAACACCGACTCCAAACCGGCCCTGGCCACCGACCCGCAGAACAAGACCCGTATCGCCATGCAAACCCCGGACAGGCACAACCTGGGGCAATACTGGTACATGCCCGAGCTGGAAAAACCCTATCCGGAAATCAACCACCCGGTGCTGCTGATCAACTACGAGACGGGCACCTGTCTGCAAGGCATGCATGACCAGAACGACTGCCGGCTCAAACCCATCGAAGCGGGGCGCCAGCAAGACGACGTGATCTGGGATCGGCGTGGCGACGACGTGTTCCATCTGTTGCTGGTGCACTACTGGATGAACGCCATGTGCCTGACCCAGGTCGAGAAGCGCGCCGCCGTCAGGCCATGGCGCCTGCCCCACGGCATGGACTGGTTCCGCGAGGCGCATCGTCCGTATAGTTGATAACCAACAGACAGACCCGGCTGTCCGGCCGGGTCTCCCGTGCTTTCCTGCGTGAGTGGTCCCCGACGATGCAAGTCTTCAACAGTGTTCCCTTTATCGGCGAGGGCGCGGAAGCAGCGCTCGATCCGCGAACCTTTCCTTATCTGTACAACGACCATGGCCTGGCCCAGCCCAGCGCCTACGTGCGCGGCAAGCTGATTTCCCTGACACCTGAGAACCCCGACCTGCTGCTGGGCGCCCGCTATTCCGGCATCACCTGGTGGGACCGTGAAGTGCCGACGAGCACCGGCTCCTATCGGATCAAGCAATTCGACTTCCGCGCCAAGGAAGTGCGCTACGAGCCCATCTGGGCCACGAAGGAAACGGCACAAGCCTTCGGCATGACCCTGCTCGCCAACGGCGAATGCCTGCGTTTCGAGTACGACCAGTTGATCCTGGGCCAATACACCTACGGCAAATGGGCCGGCCATCAATCCCCGTATCTGGGGCCGGAGCGCATGCGTGAACTGCTGACCTACAGCCCCACCGACCTCGAATACCACAACTTTCCCCACGCCTTTTTCTCTCGCTACGGACGTCTGCCCCTGGTCATCAGCGTCGCTCGCTGGCGGCCGGCGGCACGGGAGATCTACCTGGCCGACCTGTGGCTGCGCCCTGGCGACGCGCTGGTCCTGCCACCCAAACACTATCCCGACATCCCACCCAGCGACGCCGGTGGGCTGGAGAACTGGCCGGTGGCGGTGGACATGCATGGCAACAGGAACTCGGCGTTGGCTTGCTGGTTTGGAGAGGGGGAGGATAGCTTGCTGACGGAGACGATATTGGCGAATTCGGCGCTGATGAAGTCGCCGGTGGGGAGGCCGCATTATCACGAGGAGAAGACCGCGACACGGCATGAGATGCCGGTGGGTTATCGGCTGTAAAACGGCCTGGACACGGATGTTGAATGTGCCGACGCCATCGCGAGCAGGCT
>NZ_KN322982.1:0-244195 GCF_000774145.1 Pseudomonas mediterranea CFBP 5447
CCATCGCGAGCAGGCTCGCTCCCACATGTGCATGGTCCTTTAACCGCTTGTGTCGAGATATCCCCGCGTGCCCGACGCCATCCTGCGCCTCGCCCTGCCTTCGCCCCTGCGCCGCCTGTTCGACTACCGCGCCCCGGCCGGAGTCCCGCGTGCCCGGCTGCAACCGGGCATGCGCTTGCGGGTGCCCTTCGGTCGGCGGGAGATGATCGGTATCCTGGTGGAAGTCACCGACCACAGCGAGGTCCCGGCCGATAAGCTCAAGCCGGCCCTGGCGTTGCTCGATGCCACGCCGCCGCTGCCGGCCTCGTTGTTCAAGCTCTGCCTGTGGACCGCCCAGTATTACCAGCACAGCCTCGGCGATACCCTGAGTTGGGCATTGCCGGTGTTGCTGCGCCAGGGCGAACCGGCCGAAGCACGCCAGGAGCGGTTCTGGTCGGTGGCGCCGGGGGCTTCGCTGGATGACCCGCGCATCGCCCGCGCCCCGCGTCAACGCGAAGCCCTGGCGACGCTTGCCCAGCATCCCCATGGCGTGGCGCATCAATTGCTGAGCAAGCTGATGCTCAGCAAGGACAGCCTCGACCTGTTGCTGGCCAAGGACCTGGTCCAGGTGGAGGTCCGCCGGCATGCGCCGGACGTCCGTCACGAACACTGGCTGGCCCAGCCGGAACTGCCGCTCAACGCCGAACAGCGGGCCGCCTGCGAAGCGATCCGCGCAGGTTTCGACAGTTATCACGCCTTTCTGCTGGCGGGCGTCACCGGCAGCGGCAAGACCGAAGTCTATCTCCAGCTCATCCGCCAGACCCTGGAAGCGGGCAAGCAGGCCCTGGTGCTGATCCCGGAAATCAACCTCGGCCCGCAGACCCTCGCGCGTTTCGAGCAGCGCTTCAACGCCCGGATCGCCCTGGTGCATTCGGCGGTCAATGATCGCGAGCGCCTGGAAGCCTGGCTCGCCGCCCGGGACGGCGAGGCCGATATCATCATCGGTACCCGCTCGGCCCTGTTCACACCGATGAAGAACCCCGGGCTGATCATCATCGACGAAGAACACGACGGTTCGTATAAACAGCAGGAAGGCTTGCGCTATCACGCCCGCGACCTGGCCCTGGTACGGGCCCGCCAAGAGGACATTCCCATTGTCCTCGGCTCGGCGACGCCCTCCCTGGAGAGCCTGCACAACGCCTACACCGGTCGCTATGGGCTCCTGCGCCTGAACGAACGGGCCGGCGGCGCCAAACAGCCGCGGTTCCTGCGCCTGGACGTGAAGAGCCGGCCACTGGACAGCGGCATTTCCGGGCCGATGCAGCAAGCCATCGGCCAGACATTGGCTGCCGGTCAGCAGGTCCTGGTGTTCCTCAACCGCCGCGGCTTCGCTCCGACCCTGCTGTGCCACGACTGCGGCTGGATGTCCGGCTGCGAACGCTGCGACGCACGGATGACCGTGCATCAACGTTACGGCGAGCTGCGCTGCCACCATTGCGGCCACACCGAGCGGGTGCCGAGGCACTGCCCGCAGTGCGGCAGAGTAGACCTGCGCCCGGTGGGCGCCGGCACCGAACGCGCCGAAGAACGGCTAGGCATTCTCTTTCCCGATTACCCGGTGCTGCGGGTGGATCGCGACAGCACCTCGCGCAAGGACGCGATGAACCAGCTATTCGCCACGATCCAGAAGGGCCAGCCCTGCATCCTGGTGGGCACGCAGATGCTCGCCAAGGGACACCACTTCCCCCGGGTCACGCTGGTGTCGATCCTGGATGCCGACGGCGGGCTGTTCTCCGGTGACTTCCGCGCCAGCGAGCGCATGGCGCAGTTGATCGTCCAGGTCGCCGGCCGCGCCGGACGGGCCGAGGAACCGGGCAAGGTGATTATCCAGACCCACCTGGCGGACCATCCGCTGCTGATACAACTGACCGAGCAAGGCTACTTCGCCTTCGCCGAGCAGGCCTTGAGCGAACGCCGCAGTGCCGGGCTGCCGCCGTTTGCCCATCTGGCGCTGTTGCGGGCCGAGGCCCACAAGCCGGGGCAGGCCGAAGGCTTCCTTGACGACGCCTGCAGCGAGGCCGAGCGCTTGCTGGCCGAGCAGAACCTGACAGGCATCGAGCTGCTGGGCCCGGTACCGGCGCCGATGGAACGGCGGGCGGGGCGTTATCGGGCGCAACTCTTGTTACAAGCCAACGCCCGGGCGCCGCTGCATCGTCTGCTGAGCGCCTGGCTGCTGATACTGGAGCAGATGCCCAGCGGACGAGCGGTACGCTGGTCACTGGATGTGGATCCGGTGGATTTGTACTGAATGGAATATCGCCGCCCGGAGCAGGCTCGCTCCCACAGGAAATCGCATTCCAATGTGGGAGCGAGCCTGCTCGCGATGGCGTCCGAATAGTCACCACCGGCCCCCAACCGACCCGCTACAGTTGGCAAGCCCGTCTTCCCCACGGATAATGCCCAGTTTTTCCACCAGCGCATCGAAGCGCCGCCGCGCCTGCGGTTGAAAGAGAAGACCATGAAAGACACCATTCGCCAGCTCATCCAGCAAGCCATCACCCAACTCGTCGCTGAAGGTGTGTTGCCAGAAGGCCTGTCGCCGGCGATTCAGGTCGAAAACACCCGCGACAAGACCCACGGCGACTTCGCCAGCAACATCGCGATGATGCTGGCCAAACCGGCCGGCATGAAACCACGGGACCTGGCCGAGAAAATCATCGCCGCGCTGCCGGCTGACGAAAACGTCACCAAGGCAGACATCGCCGGCCCCGGGTTCATCAACTTTTTCCAGAACACCCAGGCCCTGGCCGCGCGCCTGGACGCCGCCCTGGCCGACGAACGCCTCGGCGTGCGCAAGGCCGGCCCGTTGCAGCGCACCGTGGTCGACCTGTCCGCGCCGAACCTCGCCAAGGAAATGCACGTCGGCCACCTGCGCTCGACCATCATCGGCGATGGCGTGGCCCGGGTCCTGGAGTTTCTCGGCGACACCGTGATCCGTCAGAACCATGTCGGCGACTGGGGCACCCAGTTCGGCATGCTGATGGCCTACCTGCAGGAAAACCCGATCACCAGCGACGAACTGTCGGACCTGGAGAACTTCTACCGCGCCGCCAAGCAACGCTTCGACGAATCGGCGGAGTTCGCCGACCGCGCCCGCGGCTTGGTGGTCAAGCTGCAGGCCGGCGATGCCGAGTGCATGGCCCTGTGGACCAAGTTCAAGGACATCTCCCTGTCCCACTGCCAGAAAATCTATGAGCTGCTGAACGTCAAGCTGACCATGGCCGACGTGATGGGCGAAAGCGCCTATAACGACGACCTGATCAACGTGGTCAACGACCTTCGGGCCAAAGGCATGCTGGTAGAAAGCAACGGCGCCCAGTGCGTGTTCCTCGACCAGTTCAAGACCGCCGACGGCGAGCCGCTGCCAGTGATCATCGTCAAGGCCGACGGCGGCTACCTCTATGCCACCACCGACCTGGCGGCCGTGCGCTATCGCAATGGCGTGCTGAAGGCGGATCGGGTCCTGTACTTCGTCGACCAGCGCCAGGCCCTGCACTTCCAGCAAGTGTTCGAAGTGGCCCGCCTGGCCGGCTTCGTGCCGCGCCCGATGGAAATGGAGCACATGGGCTTCGGCACCATGAACGGCGCCGATGGCCGCCCGTTCAAGACCCGCGACGGCGGCACCGTGAAACTGATCGACCTGCTGACCGAGGCCCAGGAGCGTGCCTACACCCTGGTCAAGGGCAAGAACCCGGACCTGGCCGAAGAAGAGCTGCGCCAGATCGCCAAGGTGGTGGGCATCGACGCGGTGAAATACGCCGACCTGTCCAAGCATCGCACCAGCGACTACAGCTTCAACTTCGACCTGATGCTCAATTTCGAAGGCAACACCGCGCCGTACCTGCTGTACGCGTACACCCGCGTGGCCGGCGTGTTCCGCAAGCTCGGCAAAAGCTTCGATGAAGTGGAGGGCCGGATTGTGCTGCAGGCCGCCCACGAACAGGAGCTGGCCGCGCGGCTGGCGCAGTTCGGCGAAGTACTGAACAACGTCGCCGAAAAGGGCACGCCCCACACCCTGTGCGCCTACCTGTATGACGTGGCCGGCCTGTTCTCCAGCTTCTATGAAAACTGCCCGATCCTCAGCGCCGACACCCCGGAGCAAATGCAGAGCCGCCTGCGCCTCGCCGCGCTGACCGGACGCACACTCAAGCAAGGCCTGGAACTGCTGGGCCTGGAAACGCTGGAGCGCATGTAAGTTGGCCGCCAAGAAAAAACCTGCACCCAAACGCGGCGCCAGTCGTTACCAGCCCCCGGCCAAGAAGCCGATTCCGGGCTGGTTGTGGATGGCGATCGGCCTGAGCGTCGGCGCCTTCATCGTGTTCCTGATGAAACTGGAGCCCGGCCAGGGCGACGACGTCAAGCGCGTCCGCCAGGAACAGCAGAAGGCCACGCGCATCGCCGAGGCGAACAAGACCCCGCCGAGCCCGACGCAACCGGTGAAGCCGAAATACGACTTCTACACCCTGCTGCCGGAATCGGAAGTCATCGTGCCGCCCGATGCGGTGCCGGAAAAGACCCTGCCGACGCCACAAGTGCCCGCCACGCCGGTCACCCCTGCCGAAGCCGCGAAGATCGACACCGCCCGCGCCCAGGCCGCCCTGGCAGGGATCACGCCGCCACCGGCGCCACCGGTGCAGAAAGCCGCGCCGGTGACGAAGTTCTTCCTGCAGGCCGGTTCGTTCCGCAAGGAAGCCGACGCCGACAAGGTCCGGGCGCAGATCATCCTGCAAGGCCAATCCGTATCGGTGGAGTCCGGAACCGTGAAGGACGAAACCTGGTACCGGGTCATGGTCGGCCCGTTCAGCAACCGCGAGGAGCTGACCAAGGCGCAGAAACAACTGGCCAGCAGCGGCTTTAGCAACCTGTTGTTACAACAACGCCAGAGCCGCTAGTAGCCTACTGATCGTTCCCACGCTCCGCGTGGGAACGCCTCAGGGGACGCTCCGCGTCCAGTGACGCGGAGCGTCACGGGCTGCATGCCCACGCGGAGCGTGGGCACGATCAGTAAGAGACCACCCGTCCTCTCGCCCACGCCGCAGTTGAAAAACCCCACGTCACCCCCATATGAGTTTTCATCCGGGCATTTTCGCCCCGCTGCGTGGAGACTCTTCCCTTGACCACCATCGTTTCAGTCCGCCGTCATGGCAAAGTCGTCATGGGCGGCGACGGCCAGGTTTCACTGGGCAACACCGTGATGAAAGGCAATGCGAAGAAAGTCCGCCGCCTGTATCACGGCGAGGTCATCGCCGGCTTCGCCGGGGCCACTGCCGACGCTTTTACCCTGTTCGAACGTTTCGAAGGCCAGCTGGAAAAACACCAGGGCCATCTGATCCGCGCCGCCGTGGAACTGGCCAAGGAATGGCGCACCGACCGTTCTCTCAGCCGCCTCGAAGCCATGCTCGCGGTCGCCAACAAGGACGCCTCGCTGATCATCACTGGCAACGGTGATGTGGTCGAGCCCGAAGATGGCCTGATCGCCATGGGGTCCGGAGGCGCCTACGCCCAGGCCGCCGCCAGTGCCCTGCTGAAAAAGACCGAGCTGTCGGCCCGTGAAATCGTCGAAACCGCCCTGGGCATCGCCGCCGATATCTGCGTCTTCACCAACCATACCCAAACCATTGAGGAGCAGGATCTCGCGGAATGAGGCCCGTACCCCGGCTCATTCTTGCTTGAGGACCGTCAATTACTATGTCCATGACTCCCCGCGAAATCGTCCACGAACTCAACCGCCACATCATCGGCCAGGACGATGCCAAGCGCGCCGTCGCCATCGCCCTGCGTAACCGCTGGCGGCGGATGCAGCTGCCCGAAGAGCTGCGCGTCGAAGTGACTCCCAAGAACATCCTGATGATCGGCCCGACCGGTGTCGGTAAAACCGAGATCGCCCGTCGCCTGGCGAAACTCGCCAACGCGCCGTTCATCAAGGTCGAGGCCACCAAGTTCACCGAAGTCGGTTATGTCGGCCGTGACGTCGAGTCGATCATCCGCGACCTGGCCGACGCAGCCATCAAGCTGCTGCGCGAACAGGAAATCACCAAGGTCCGCCACCGCGCCGAAGACGCGGCCGAAGAACGCATCCTCGATGCCCTGCTGCCACCGGCGCGCATGGGCTTCAATGCCGACTCCGCCGCGACCCAGGATTCCAACACCCGCCAACTGTTCCGCAAGCGCCTGCGCGAAGGCCAGCTGGACGACAAGGAAATCGAGATCGAGGTGGCCGAAATGGCCGGCGTCGATATTTCCGCGCCGCCGGGCATGGAAGAGATGACCAACCAGTTGCAGAACCTGTTCGCCAACATGGGCAAGGGCAAGAAGAAAAGCCGCAAGCTCAAGGTCAAGGAAGCGCTGAAACTGGTGCGCGATGAAGAAGCCAGCCGCCTGGTCAACGAGGAAGAATTGAAGGCCAAGGCGCTGGAAGCCGTCGAACAGCACGGCATCGTGTTCATCGACGAAATCGACAAGGTTGCCAAGCGCGGCAATGTCGGCGGTGCCGACGTCTCCCGTGAGGGCGTGCAACGGGACCTGCTGCCGCTGATCGAAGGTTGCACGGTCAACACCAAGCTGGGCATGGTCAAGACCGATCACATCCTGTTCATCGCCTCCGGTGCGTTCCACCTGAGCAAGCCCAGTGACCTGGTGCCGGAACTGCAAGGCCGGCTGCCGATCCGTGTGGAGCTCAAGGCACTGTCGCCGGAAGACTTCGAACGCATCCTGAGCGAGCCGCACGCTTCGTTGACCGAACAGTATTGCGCGCTGCTCAAGACCGAAGGCCTGAACATCGAGTTCACACCGGAGGGCATCAAGCGCCTGGCGCAGATCGCCTGGCAGGTCAACGAGAAGACCGAGAACATCGGTGCCCGTCGCCTGCACACGCTGCTTGAGCGGCTGCTCGAGGAAGTGTCGTTCAGCGCCGGCGACCTGGCGAGCAAACACGACGATGCGCCGATCCTCATCGACGCCGAGTACGTCAACGGCCACCTGGGTGAATTGGCGCAGAACGAAGACCTGTCGCGGTATATCCTCTAAAAGCGGCAAGCTTCGAGCTGCAAGCTGCAAGCGGGGGTGATCCGCTTGTAGCTTGTAGCTTGTAGCTTGTAGCTTTAAGCTGCTTTCATGACCAGACTCCCCACCGCCATCAACCTGCACAAAGCCTCGAAGACCCTGACGTTGAAATACGCGCCGGACGAGGAATACCACCTGCCCGCCGAGTTCCTGCGGGTGCATTCGCCTTCCGCCGAGGTCCAGGGCCACGGCAAGCCCATCCTGCAATACGGCAAGCTCAACGTCGGTTTGTCCAAGATCGAACCTGCCGGCCAGTACGCACTGAAATTGACCTTCGACGACGGCCACGACAGCGGACTGTTCACCTGGGAGTACCTGTACCAGTTGGCCGTGCGCCAGGACGAACTGTGGAACGATTATCTTGCCGAGCTCAAGGCCGCAGGAAAAACCCGCGACCCCAGCGAGTCCGTCGTCAAGCTGATGCTCTAGTTCAAGGGCTGGCGCGTTAGGGCGAACTTTCTAGATTCATCTGCTTGAATGTCCGCCCGGCAAGGTCAATGACTGGCCTGCTTGCGAAAAAAATTAAACTCGGGTAACCAATGGAGCTGGCAAGTTCCCTGCAAAGGAACCTGCGAGTTCCCTTGCACATGTTTCCTCATTGGCCACGATGCGGAATTAACGGTCACCCGAGCAGCGTACCTGGTATTGGCTGTGTGGCTTCATGGCACGGTCCCGGTACTCGTCTGACAATGGAGCGTCGTAGATGAGCAACAAGAACAACGATGACCTGAAGTACCAGGCCTCGGAAAATACCCTGGGGTTGAATCCTGTCGTCGGCTTGCGCAGAAAAGACCTGCTGGCCTCTGCTCGCATGGTGCTGACCCAGACCCTCAAGCAACCGCTGCACAGTGCCAGGCATGTGGCCCATTTCGGTGCCGAGCTCAAGAACGTCCTGTTTGGCAGGTCCGCGCTGCAACCTGCCGCCGATGACCGTCGTTTCAACGATCCGGCGTGGAGCCAGAACCCGCTCTACAAACGCTACATGCAGACCTACCTGGCCTGGCGCAAGGAACTGCACGCCTGGATCGACGACAGCAACCTGCCGCCCCAGGACATCAGTCGTGGGCATTTCGTGATCAACCTGATGACCGAGGCCATGTCGCCGACCAACTCGGCGGCCAACCCGGCGGCGGTCAAACGCTTCTTCGAAACCGGCGGCAAGAGCCTGCTGGACGGCCTGTCCCACCTGGCCAAGGACCTGGTGCACAACGGCGGGATGCCGAGCCAGGTGGACATGGGCGCATTCGAAGTCGGCAAGAGCCTGGGCGTGACCGAAGGCGCCGTGGTGTTTCGCAACGACGTGCTGGAGCTGATCCAGTACCGCCCCATCACCGAGCAGGTCCATGAACGGCCGCTGCTGGTGGTCCCGCCGCAGATCAACAAGTTCTACGTATTCGACCTGAGCCCGGACAAGAGCCTGGCGCGCTTCTGCCTGCGCAGCAATGTGCAGACCTTCATCATCAGCTGGCGCAACCCCACCAAGGAACAGCGCGAATGGGGCCTGTCGACCTACATCGAGGCGCTCAAGGAAGCGGTGGACGTGGTCACGGCCATCACCGGCAGCAAGGATGTGAACATGCTGGGCGCCTGCTCGGGTGGCATCACCTGCACCGCGCTGCTGGGCCATTACGCCGCGCTCGGCGAGAAGAAAGTCAATGCCCTGACCCTGTTGGTGAGCGTGCTCGACACCACCCTGGACACCGATGTGGCGCTGTTCGTCGACGAGCAGACCCTCGAAGCCGCCAAGCGTCATTCCTACCAGGCGGGTGTGCTCGAAGGCCGCGACATGGCGAAGGTCTTCGCCTGGATGCGCCCCAACGACCTGATCTGGAACTATTGGGTCAACAACTACCTGCTGGGGAACGAGCCGCCGGTATTCGACATCCTGTTCTGGAACAACGACACCACGAGGCTTCCGGCGGCGTTCCACGGCGACCTCATCGAAATGTTCAAGACCAATCCGCTGACGCGGCCCAATGCACTGGAAGTGTGCGGCACGCCGATCGATCTCAAGCAGGTCACCGCCGACATCTTTGCCCTTGCGGGCACCAACGATCACATCACGCCGTGGAAGTCCTGCTACAAGTCGGCGCAACTGTTCGGCGGCAAAGTGGATTTCGTGCTGTCGAGCAGCGGTCATATCCAGAGCATCCTCAACCCGCCGGGCAACCCCAAGTCGCGCTACATGACCAGTGAGGACATGCCCGCCAAGGCAGAGGACTGGCAGGAAAACTCAACCAAGCACACCGACTCCTGGTGGCTGCACTGGCAGGCCTGGCAGGCCGAGCGCTCGGGCAAGCTGAAGAAAGCGCCTACCGTGCTGGGCAACAAGACCTACTTGGCGGGTGAAGCGGCGCCCGGTACTTATGTGCATGAACGATAGCTGCAAGTTGCAAGCCCCAAGCTGCAAGCGGCCTGATCTGCCGCCTGTAGCTTGTAGCTTGCAGCTCATAACTTGTCGCTCCCTCTCTCTTAGGGCTTGAAGCATGCCGCAACCGTACATCTTCCGTACCGTCGATCTGGATGGCCAGACCTTGCGCACCGCGGTACGCCCAGGCAAGCCTCACTTGACGCCCCTGCTGATCTTCAACGGCATCGGCGCCAACCTGGAGCTGGTATTCCCGTTCATCGAGGCCCTGGACCCGGACCTGGAAGTCATCGCCTTCGATGTGCCCGGTGTCGGTGGTTCATCGACCCCCAGCCGCCCCTATCGCTTTCCCGGCCTGGCAAAGCTTGCCGCGCGCATGCTCGATTACCTCGACTACGGGCAGGTCAGCGTGGTCGGCGTGTCGTGGGGCGGTGCCCTGGCCCAGCAGTTCGCTCACGATTACCCGGAGCGCTGCAAGAAACTGATATTGGCGGCCACGGCAGCAGGAGCGGTAATGGTGCCGGGCAAGCCGAAAGTCCTGTGGATGATGGCCAGCCCCCGGCGCTACGTGCAGCCCTCCCATGTGTTGCGCATCGCGCCGCTGATCTATGGCGGCTCGTTCCGCCGCGACCCGAGCCTGGCGACCAGCCATGCGGCCAGGGTCCGCTCGGCGGGCAAGCTCGGGTATTACTGGCAACTGTTCGCCGGCCTGGGCTGGACCAGTATCCACTGGTTGCACAAGATCCATCAGCCGACCCTGATCCTGGCCGGCGACGACGATCCGCTGATCCCGTTGATCAACATGCGCATGCTGGCCTGGCGCATTCCCAACTCACAGTTGCACATCATCGATGACGGCCACCTCTTCCTGATCACCCGGGCCGAGGCCGTGGCGCCCATCATCATGAAATTCCTGGAAGAGGAACGTCAGCGTGCGGTCATGCATCCGCGCCCTACGCCGCAGGGTAGCGGCTGACCGCTTCACGCGCCTGGCAGGGAGCCGGAACGCGCAACTTCCGAAACAGCGACTATGTTGTCTGGTTCGGTGTGTTTGTTTTTAGCCTGATGATGAAGGAGTTGATTCATGCGCGACAAACCGGCGAAGGGTTCCACACCCGCCCCTGCCAGCTCCATCAGTGTGCAAAGTGCGGTCACCGGCCTGCGCGGCAAGGACCTGTTGTCCACCTTGCGCGACGTTGCCGCCTACGGTTTGCGCAACCCGGTGAACAGTGCCCGCCACGCGCTGAAGTTGGGCGGCCAATTGGGCCGTGTGCTGTTGGGGGAAACCCTGCACCCGACCAATCCCAAGGACAAGCGCTTCGCCGATCCCACCTGGGAGCTCAACCCCTTCTACCGTCGCGGCCTGCAGGCCTACCTGGCCTGGCAGAAACAGGTCAGGAGCTGGATCGACGATTGCGACATGACGCCTGATGATCATGCACGCGCGCACTTCGCCTTCTCCTTGCTCAACGACGCCATGGCGCCCTCGAACACCTTGCTCAACCCGCTGGCGGTCAAGGAGTTCTTCAACTCCGGCGGCACCAGCCTGATCCGCGGCATCAGTCATCTGGTCGACGACCTGCTGCACAACGATGGAATGCCACGGCAGATCACGCCCCATGCCTTCGAGGTCGGCAAGACCCTGGCAATCACCCCCGGTGCGGTGGTGTTTCGCAATGAACTGCTGGAGCTGATCCAATACCGGCCCATGAGCGAAAAGCAATACGCCAGGCCGTTGCTGATCGTGCCGCCGCAGATCAACAAGTTCTACGTTTTCGACCTGACCCCTTCCAACAGCGTCGTCCAGTACGCCCTGAAGAATGGCCTGCAGGTGTTCATCATCAGTTGGCGCAACCCGGACGTGCGCCACCGCGAATGGGGCCTGTCCAGCTACGTGGAGGCCACCGAAGAAGCCATGAACGTCTGCCGGGCGATCACCGGTGCCCGCGAGGTCAACCTGATGGGCGCCTGTGCCGGCGGCACGACCATCGCTGCCCTGCAGGGCCATCTGCAAGCCAAACGCCAACTGCGCCGGGTCGCCAGCGCCACGTACCTGGTGAGCCTGCTGGACTGCGAGATCGACAGCGCGGCCACCCTGTTCCTCGACGAACAGGCCCTCGAAGCCGCCAAGCGCCGCTCCTATCAGAAAGGCATCCTCGACGGCCGAGACATGGCCCGGGTATTCGCCTGGATGCGGCCCAACGACCTGGTGTGGAATTACTTCATCAATAACTACCTGCTGGGCAAGGAGCCGCCGGCCTTCGACATCCTCTACTGGAACAACGACTCCACCCGGCTGCCGGCGGCCTATCACGGCGAACTGCTGGACCTTTTCAAACACAATCCATTGACCCGCCCCGGGGCGCTGGAAGTGTGCGGCACGCCGATCGATCTGCAAAAAGTGACGGTGGACAGTTTCAGCGTGGCCGGCATAAACGACCACATTACCCCGTGGGACGCGGTGTATCGGTCGACGCTGCTGTTGGGCGGTGAGCGACGCTTCGTGCTCTCCAACAGCGGCCATATCCAGAGCATCATCAACCCACCGGGCAACCCCAAGGCCAACTACGTCGAAAACCCGCAACTGAGCGGCGACCCGCGGGCCTGGTACTACGACGGCAAGCACGTCGATGGCAGCTGGTGGCCCCAGTGGCTGGAGTGGATCCAGGCGCGCTCCGGTACCCGACGTGAAACCCGGATGGCCCTGGGCAATGCCAAATACCCACCGCTGGAGGCCGCGCCCGGAACCTATGTACGCGTGCGCTGAATCGCTCACTCCACGGTCGAGCCGTCGGCCGTGGCACGACTCCATCATTAAGAAAACCGGATGAAAACCCGCGACCGCATTCTTGAATGCGCCCTGCATCTGTTCAATGAAAAGGGCGAACCGAACGTCTCCACCCTGGAGATCGCCAACGAAATGGGCATCAGCCCCGGCAATCTCTATTACCACTTCCATGGCAAGGAACCCCTTGTCCTTGGGCTGTTCGAGCACTTCCAGGCAGAACTGTCACCGCTGCTGGATCCCCCCGCCGATGCACAACTGGCACCGGAAGATTACTGGCTGTTCCTGCACCTGATCGTCGAACGCCTGGCCCAGTACCGGTTCCTGTTCCAGGACTTGTCGAACCTGGCCGGGCGCCTGCCGAAACTGGCCAAGGGTATCCGCCAGTTGCTCAATGCCCTGAAGCGGACCCTGGCGTCCCTGCTGGCGCAACTCCAGGCCCAGGGATTCCTGGTCAGCGGTACCCAGGCCCTGGGGCAATTGGTGGAACAGATCACCCTGACGTTGCTGTTCTCGCTGGACTACCAGCGGATTCTTGATCGCGAAGGGGAAGGCCGGCTGGTGGTCTATCAGATCATGATGCTGGTGGCCCCGCATCTGTTGCCCGCGGCCAAGGTGGCGACCGAACGATTGGCGTTGCGGTACCTGGAAGACCACGAATAACCCTGCCCCTGTGGGAGCGAGCCTGCTCGCGAAGGCGTTGGGTCAGCAGCATGGAGGTCACTGATGCACCGCTATCGCGAGCAGGCTCGCTCCCACAAGGGCCCTATGACATTCATGAACAAAAACGCCCGACCTTCGCAGGCCGGGCGTTTTCTTGTGGCCCTGAAAATCAGGACTGACTGGTAGGCGTCGATGGAGCCGGCGCTGGAGTCGGGGTGGCCACCGGGGTCGGCGCCGATACGGAGTTTGCCGTACTCGTCGGGGTAGCCGGATTTGCGACGGCTGCCGATGCCTTGGGTGCAGCTGCTTTTGGCGCTGCCGCTTTCTTCACGGCAGGCTTCTTCGCGGCGGCAGGCTTGGCTGCCGCTTTTGCTGCCGGCTTGGCCGCCGCCTTGACTGCGGGCTTGGCCGCCGGTTTCGCTGCCGGTTTGGCCGCTGCTGGTTTCGCCGCAGCAGGTTTCGCCGCCGCGGTTTTTGCCGCAGGTTTCGCCGCTGCCTTGGCGGCAGGCTTGGCTGCAGCTTTGGCCGCTACCGGCTTGGCCGCAGCCTTGACTGCAGGCTTGGCCGCAGCGGTTTTTGCCACAGGCTTGGCCGTGGCTTTCACCGCAGGTTTGGCAACGGTTTTTGCCGCTGCCTTGACCAATGGCTTGGCTGCTGTTTTGGTGGCCGGCTTGGCCGCTGCAGTCTTGGCTGCCACCGGTGCGACCTTGGCCCCGGTGAGTTTCTCGATCTGCTTGGTCAGGGTGTCGACCTTGCTGTGCAGTGCCTTGACTTCATTACGGCTTGGCACGCCCAGGCGGGAGATCGCGCTGTTCAGGCGCTTGTCGAAAGCTCCCTCCAGTTCGTCCCACTTGCCCAGTGCACGATCCTTCACGCCGCTCATACGCGACTTGGCGGACTCGGCAGAGTCCTTCGCGGCATCGACTTGTTTGCCGACCGCTGTCTTGGTGAGTTTTTCGGCCTTCTCGCCGTCCTTAACCAGGGACTCGAAGAGTTTGCTGCCGTCAGTGTCGATCTTCGAGTACACGCCTAAACCAGCAAGCCAGATTTTGCGGGAATATTTTTCAATCTTCCCGGCCCACGAGCTGCTTTCTTTTTCGGTTGTTTTTTTGCCAGCCATCCCGTTCTCCTTAATGTTTACGCGTCACACGTTCGAGCAGTGCCGTCAGCTCATCGAGCTTGGCAGAGAGTGCCTCAACGTCATGTTTAGACGGAATGCCGATACGATTCAAGGCACTTGCAACACGGGCGTCGAATACCTTCTCGACTTTATCGAGTTGTACTTCGACCCGGGCCTTGAACGTATTGACGTCGGCCCTGGCTTCAATCAGTTCGCTGTTGGCCGCTTCAAGTTTTCCGGCAATGTTCTTTTTACCTTTGGTTTCAACGACTTCACCAGCCCTGACCAACTCCTGGAAGTACTCGCTGCCTTCCTGGCCGACCTTGGTGTAGGCGCCCAGGCCTGCCAGCCAGATCTTGCGCGCGTATGTTTTCACGCCGCCGAGCGTGGAAGATTCAACGTCGGTTTTTTTCTTCAGAATAACTTTGGCCATGGTGCACCCCACTGGAAAACAGGTTGGAGGAACTGCCCGCATGCGGACGGGCTCAGGCACAAAGTAGGGAGAATAATTAGAAACGGCACCCTAACTAGCCACACAAATACTGAAAGCGACAACTTCCCTGTGGGAGCGAGCCTGCTCGCGATGGCGGTGGGTCATCCAATGATGAGTTGACTGTTACGCCGCTATCGCGAGCAGGCTCGCTCCCACAGGAGGAGTACCAGCATGCGTCCGGTGTCAGGCCAACGCCTTGTCCAGCGCCTTTTCGATCTCCGTCTTGATCATCCCGCTCATGGCCGACATCAACAGGCCCAGCTTCACGTCGACGCGGATCAGGTCCTCGCCGACGTCCACCTTGCCCTCTACTCCAGACCCCTTGAACTCCAACGTGTCGCCAACCCACTGCGGCTTCAGGCCATAGCTGTCGGATAATTTCTGCGCCAACTGGTCGGCCTTCGCGCGGGCCGCTTCCTTGCCCAGGTCATGGGTGCGTTCAACACTGATTTTGGCCATTTGCTGACTCCTGTTATATCGGCAATTGCCCGGACTGCGTCAAAACGTCCCGGCGGTGGTTCATCTTACCTTCAGCCTTGCCAAGACAAAGCCCTCCACCGGGATTAGAATGTCCCGCATTCTTTTTTGGTGACAGCGAAATGACTGATCAGCGCAAAGGCAGCGATGCCGAACCCACCACTCACTTCGGCTTCAAGAACGTGCCGGAAAGCCAGAAGGCGGAAAAAGTCGCTGAGGTTTTCCACTCGGTAGCCGCCAAATATGACTTGATGAACGATCTGCTCTCCGGCGGCATGCACCGCCTCTGGAAGCGCTTCGCGATCGAATTGTCGGGCGTGCGCAGCGGCAACCGCGTGCTGGACATCGCCGGCGGTACGGGCGACCTGACGAAGAAATTCTCCCACATCGTCGGACCGACCGGCCATGTGGTGCTCGCCGACATCAACGAGTCCATGCTCAAGGTCGGGCGCGACCGCCTGCTGGACCTGGGTGTCGCCGGCAATGTCGAGTTCGTCCAGGCCGACGCCGAGAAACTGCCGTTCCCGGACAACCATTTCGATTGCGTGACCATCGCCTTCGGCCTGCGCAACGTCACCCACAAGGAAGACGCCCTGCGTTCGATGCTGCGGGTGCTCAAGCCCGGTGGCCGCCTGCTGGTGCTGGAGTTCTCCAAGCCTACCAACGCGCTGATGTCCAAGGCCTACGACGCCTACTCGTTCGCCTTCATGCCGCTGATGGGCAAGCTGATCACCAATGATGCGGAAAGCTATCGCTACCTGGCCGAATCGATCCGCATGCACCCGGACCAGGAGACCCTGAAGTCGATGATGGTCGAGGCCGGTTTCGACCGCGTGACCTACCACAACATGACCTCGGGTATCGTGGCCCTGCACCGCGGAATCAAACCCTGATGTTGTTCGCCGGCCTGCTCGCCAGCGTCGAACTCGGCATCAACCGGGTATTGCGCCTGGACAGCACGGCGCTGGCGCGCCTGGCACATCTGGGCGGCAAGGTGATTGCCGTCGACTGCCGCAGCCCGGCGCTGCAGTTGTTTATCCTGCCCAGCGACGAAGGCCTGATGCTCGCCTCTCATTGGGAAGCCGAGGCGGATTGCACCCTGCGCGCCCCAGCCTCGAGCTTGTTGAACCTGGCCTTGAGCAAGGACAAGACTGCGGTGTTGCACAGCCCCGACGTCGAACTCGAAGGCGACAGCGGCGTGCTGCTGGACCTCGCGGCCATCCTGCAGGATCTGGAGCTGGATTGGGAATACGAGCTGTCTCGCTGGCTCGGCCCGGTGGCCACCCAGTTGATCAGCGGCCATTTGCGCAGTCGTACGCGCTGGTATCGGCAGGGGTTCGCCACCTTGGGGCAGAATCTGAGTGAATATCTGGCCGAAGAATCGCGTACGCTCGTAGGCAAACGCGAAGCCGAAGCCCGTTTTAGTGAACTGGACCGGATCAAACTCGATCTGGAACGTCTCGAGGCGCGTTTCGAGCGCCTTTTCCGATCCCTTGAACCCAAGCGATAACGCATGAAGCTGCTTGCCGTCCGCCGTCTGTTGCGCATCCAGCGCGTCGTGATCCGTTACCGCCTCGATGACCTGCTGTTCGCCCTGCCGTTGCCATGGTTCCTGCTGGCACTGCGCTTTGCGCTGCCGTGGCGCTGGTTCCCCCGGCGAACGCTGGACCTGAGTCGCGGCGCCCGCCTGCGCCTGGCCTTGCAGGACCTGGGGCCGATCTTCATCAAGTTCGGGCAGATCCTCTCGACCCGCCGCGACCTGTTGCCCGAAGACATCGCCGATGAGTTGATGCTGCTGCAAGACCGCGTGCCACCGTTCGACTCCAAACTGTCCGTGGCCTTGATCGAGGAACAACTGGGCAGGAAGATCAACGAAGTCTTCAGCCGTTTCGATGTCGAACCCCTGGCTTCGGCCTCCGTGGCCCAGGTTCACGCCGCGCAGCTCAAAAGCGGCGAAGAAGTGGTGGTCAAGGTCATTCGCCCGGGCCTCAAGCCGGTCATCGCCCAGGACCTGGCGTGGCTGTTCATCCTTGCCCGCGCCGCCGAGCGGCTGTCCGCCGATGCACGCCTGCTGCACCCGGTCGACGTGGTGCTGGATTACGAGAAGACCATCTACGACGAACTCGACCTGCTGCGCGAGGCCGCCAACGCCAGCCAGTTGCGCCGCAACTTCGAAGGCTCGCCGCTGCTGTATGTGCCGCAAGTCTACTGGGACTGGTGCCGCCCCAAAGTCCTGGTGATGGAGCGCATCTACGGCATCCAGGTCACCGACCTGGCAACCCTGGCCGACCAGCGTACCGACATGAAGATGCTCGCCGAGCGCGGCGTGGAAATCTTCTTCACCCAAGTGTTCCGCGACAGCTTCTTCCACGCCGACATGCACCCCGGCAACATCTTCGTCAGCACCGTGCAGCCGTGGAGCCCGCAATACATCGCCATCGACTGTGGCATCGTCGGCAGCCTGACGCCCGAAGACCAGGACTACCTGGCCCGCAACCTGTTCGCGTTCTTCAAGCGCGACTACCGTCGCGTCGCGCAACTGCACATCGATTCGGGCTGGGTACCGGCCGAGACCAAGCTCAACGAATTCGAAGCGGCGATCCGCACCGTGTGCGAGCCGATCTTCGAAAAACCGTTAAAAGATATTTCCTTCGGCCAGGTGCTGATGCGCCTGTTCCAGACCGCGCGTCGCTTCAACATGGAGGTTCAGCCGCAGCTGGTGCTGTTGCAGAAGACCCTGCTGAACATCGAGGGCCTGGGCCGCCAGTTGTACCCGGACCTGGACCTGTGGAACACCGCCCAGCCCTTCCTCGAACGCTGGATGCGCGAGCGCGTCAGCCCCAAGGCCCTGCTGGGCAACGTGCAGAGCCAGTTCGAGCAGATCCCGCACCTGGCCAACATGACCCGCGACCTGCTCGAACGCATGTCCCAGCCTCACGCCCAGGACCCCGCTCCGCCATGGAAGCGCCGCAATGACGATTGGTTGCTGCGCCTGCTCGGCGCCGCGCACCTGGGTGGCGGCGCGGTACTGGCGGCCGGCGGACCGTTGAGCGAACTGGGGCATTGGCCCGCCGCCGTGATGGTGATCGTCGGTTTGTATCTGGTCGTTCGTCGATAGCCAGCACCGGTTCGCACTGGCACACTGTTTCAACGCTGGGCCCACCGACTCGAGGTGCAAGGCCCATGGTCGGAGTCGAAGATGAAAAACTGGCAGGACGAAATCAAATGGGACGCTGACGGCCTGGTGCCGGCCATCGCCCAGGATCACAAGACCGGGCGCGTGTTGATGATGGCTTGGATGAACCGTGAAGCCCTGGCCCTGACAGCCAGCGAGAACCGCGCCATCTATTGGTCACGTTCCCGTGGCAAGCTGTGGCGCAAGGGCGAAGAGTCCGGCCACGTGCAGCATCTGCATGAAATGCGCCTGGACTGCGACGGCGACGTCATCATCCTGATGGTCGAACAGGTCGGAGAAATCGCCTGTCACACCGGCCGTCAAAGCTGCTTCTATCGCGTCTTCGAGAACGGCGACTGGAAAACCGTCGATCCGGTGCTCAAGGACCCGCATGCCATTTATTCAGGACATACCCATGAGTGATACCCTGACCCGCCTGGCCCAGGTGCTGGAAGAGCGTAAAGGCGCAGCGGCCGACAGTTCCTATGTCGCGAGCCTGTACCACAAGGGCCTGAACAAGATTCTGGAGAAAGTCGGCGAGGAGTCGGTCGAGACCATCATCGCCGCCAAGGACGCCGCTGTCAGCGGTGACTGCAGCGACGTGATCTACGAGACCGCCGATCTGTGGTTCCACAGCCTGGTCATGCTGGCCCAACTGGGGCAGCATCCGCAGGCTGTATTGGATGAACTGGACCGTCGCTTCGGTCTGTCCGGGCACGTCGAGAAGGCCTCGCGCCCGTCCGCCTGATCAATTATCGAGAGGAATAGCCACATGGGTATTTTTGACTGGAAACACTGGATCGTCATCCTGGTTGTCGTGGTGCTGGTATTCGGGACCAAGAAGTTGAAAAACCTGGGTACCGATGTCGGCGAATCGATCAAGGGCTTTCGCAAGGCCATGAACGACGACGAGAAACCGGCCGATCCGACGGCAGCTCCTGCCCAGCCTGCGCAACCGGCCCCACCCGTACAGCCGGTGAGTACGCCGCACACCATCGACGCGCAAGCACAGAAAGTCGAAGAGCCGACCCGCAAAGACTCGTGAGCACTGACTAATGTTTGGGATCAGCTTCACTGAACTGCTGCTCGTCGGCCTCGTCGCCCTGCTGGTGCTGGGCCCCGAGCGCCTGCCGGGTGCTGCGCGCACCGCCGGACTCTGGATCGGGCGCCTGAAGCGCAGCTTCAATGCGATCAAACAGGAAGTCGAGCGTGAAATCGGTGCCGACGAGATCCGTCGGCAACTCCACAACGAGCACATCCTGTCCCTGGAGCAGGAGGCGCGGAAAATCCTCGCACCGACCCAGCAGGAGCCGACGCCGGTCCAGCCCGCGGCCGAACAGGCTACGGCGTCCCCGGTACCGATGGACGAACCCGCGGCGGTAACGGCCGAGCCAGTCAAACCAGTAGAGACAGCCCCAACGGCGCCGACACCGGCCCCCAACGATCCCACACAGCCACCGCGAGCATCATGAGCAATATCCCAGAGAACGATCAGCCGATGCCGCTGGTATCGCACCTCACCGAGTTGCGCACCCGCCTGCTGCGTTGCGTGGCGGCGATTTTCATCATCTTCGCCGGGCTGTTCGCCTTCACCCAGCAGATCTACACCTTCGTCTCCACGCCCCTGCGCCAGTATCTGCCGGCGGGCGCGACCATGATCGCCACCGACGTGTCGTCGCCGTTCCTGACCCCGCTGAAGCTGACGATGATGGTCTCGCTGTTCCTGGCGATCCCGGTGATCCTGCACCAGATCTGGGGCTTCATCGCCCCGGGCCTGTACAAGCATGAAAAACGCGTCGCCGTGCCGTTGCTGGTTTCCAGCATCCTGCTGTTCTACACCGGCATGGCCTTCGCCTATTTCCTGGTGTTCCCGCTGATCTTCAAGTTCTTCGCCGCCGCCACCCCGGCCGGCGTGGAGATGATGACCGACATCACCAGCTACCTGGATTTCGTCATGACGCTGTTCTTCGCCTTCGGCGTGGCGTTCGAAATTCCCGTAGCGGTGGTGTTGCTGGTGTGGATCGGCGTGGTCGATGTCGCATACCTGAAGAAGATCCGTCCGTACGTGATCATCGGTTGCTTCGTGGTCGGCATGATCCTCACCCCACCGGACATCTTCTCCCAGACCCTGCTGGCGGTACCGATGTGGTTGCTGTTCGAGATCGGCGTGCTGTTCGGCGGCCTGGTGCGTAAACGTAGCGAAGAGCCGGAAGCTGAAACGGCCGACGATCACAACGACCAGCCGCCTGCGACCCAACCGTGAACCTGCTGCTGCTCGAAGAGGCCGATTTCGTTGGTCCTGACCGGGTCGTCCTGAGCGATCGCCGCCTGACCCATATGCAGGAAGTCCACCGCAGCGCCGTCGGCGACAGCCTGCGGGTCGGGCGCATCGGCGGGCTAATGGGCACGGCCCAGGTACGGCGCCTGGAAGCTCGCGAAGCCGAACTGCAAGTGACCCTCGACCAGCCGCCACCGGCCAAGCTGCCGCTGACGCTGGTACTGGCCCTGCCGCGGCCGAAAATGCTCCGACGGGTGTTCCAGACCATCGCCACCATGGGCGTGCCCCGCGCGGTACTGATCAACAGCTATCGCGTCGAGAAGAGCTTCTGGCAGACACCCTTCCTTGAGCCCGAGGCCATTCGCGAACAACTGATCCTCGGCCTGGAACAGGCCCGGGACAGTGTGCTGCCGGAGATCGTCATCGAAAAACGCTTCAAGCCCTTCGTTGAGGATCGCCTGCCGGCCATCGTCAATGGCACCCTGGGCCTGGTCGGCCACCCTGGCGACCACCCGCCCTGCCCACGTGCATTGACGGAACCGGTCACGCTGGCGATTGGCCCCGAAGGCGGTTGGATTCCCTACGAGATCGACCTGCTGGGCAAGGCCGGCCTGCAGCCGGTGCAGCTTGGCGAACGAATCCTGCGGGTCGAGACCGCCGTTACGGCGTTGCTCGCAAGACTGTTCTGATCCCCTCGCCGCTAACGTCCTACAGATTCCGCCCAAGCTGCCGATATAGCTCCCCATAAAACCAATTGGTCCCTCAAGGGAGTATCAGCATGTTCCGGTGGTTTGCCCAGGCTCTGGGAAACGTAAGCGTCAATCGCAAACTCGGCTTCGGCTTCGGCCTGGTGTTGTTTCTCACCTTGATGATCGCCTTCACCGGTTGGTCCGGCTTGGGCAACGTCATCAGTCGGGGCGACAAGCTGGGATTCATTGCCAGCCTGAACGACTTGAGCAAGGACTTGAGCCTGGCCAGCATCGACTACAACACCACGCGGGGCGAGAAAGGGCCACAACAGGTCAACGAGCTGCTGGGCAAGCTTGAGGCCGGGCTGAAGACGGCTCGCCAGTTGCTCGAACAGCCGGCCGATGTGGCCATGATCGACAAGCAACTGGCCGCCGTGGTCGAGTACAAAAGCGCCTTTGCCGAAATGACCCGCGCCACCGTCAACCGCGAAGATGCTCGCAGCAAACTCGGCGCCAGCGCCGACAACGCCGTGGCCCGAGTGGCCGAGGTGGAAAAGTCACTGTTGCAAGGCGGCGACGTCACCCTGTTCAACAGCGTGGTGACCCTGAGCAGAGCGGTCCAGCAAGCGCGTTACCAGGTTCGGGGCTATACCTACAGCGGCAAGAGCGAAGCTCAGCAGCCGGCCCTCGAGGCTATCGATGCAGTGCTCAAGCTGCTGGCACGCCTGCCGGACCAACTGCCCCAGGAACATGCCGTCAACCTGCAACAGGCCAGCGATTCGTTCAATCTGTACCGCGCGGCGGTCGCGCAGTTCCGTGACTCGCAGATCGAGAACGGTGCCGCCCTCCAGCGTATGACCGAGCAAGGCCAGCTGCTGATCGACTCCAACCAGAAGCTGACCGTGTCCCAGACAGCCAAGCGTGACCACGACGTTGCCCAGGCCAAGACCGTCCTGATCGCTGCCGCCGCGCTGGCATTGTTGTTCGGCGTGATTGCCGCCCTGCTCATCACCCGGCAGATCGTCGTCCCGCTCGGCCAGACCCTGCAGGTCGCCGAACGGGTAGCCTCCGGCGACTTGAGCCACAACCTGACCTCCGACCGTCGCGACGAAATGGGCCAACTGCAACGTGCCATGCAAAGCATGACCGTGAGCCTGCGGCAGTTGATCGGAGGTATCGGCGAAGGCGTCACCCAAATCGCCAGCGCCGCCGAACAGCTTTCAGCCGTAACCGAGCAGACCAGCGCCGGGGTCAGCAGCCAGAAGGTCGAGACCGATCAGGTCGCCACCGCCATGCACGAAATGACCGCCACGGTGCAGGATGTCGCGCGCAACGCCGAGGAAGCTTCCGAGGCCGCCGTTGCCGCCGACCAGCAAGCCCGCGAGGGTGAGCGAGTGGTGGGCGAAGCCATCGCCCAGATCGAGCGGCTGGCCAACGAAGTCGGCAACTCCACCGCCGCCATGGGTGACTTGAAGCGCGAGAGCGACAAGATCGGCAGCGTCCTGGATGTGATCAAGTCTGTCGCCCAGCAAACCAACCTGCTGGCGCTCAACGCCGCCATCGAAGCCGCCCGCGCCGGTGAGGCCGGGCGTGGTTTCGCCGTGGTTGCCGATGAGGTCCGCAGCCTGGCCCAACGCACTCAGAAATCCACCGAAGAGATCGAAGAACTCATCCTCGGGCTGCAAAGCGGAACTGAAAAGGTCGCGAGCATCATGGACAGCAGCCGCGGCCTGACCGACAGCAGCGTCGAACTCACCCGCCGGGCCGGAAGCTCCCTGGAAAACATCACCCGCACGGTCTCGGCCATCCAATCGATGAACCAGCAGATCGCCGCTGCGGCCGAGCAGCAGAGCGCCACCGCCGAAGAGATCAACCGCAGCGTATTGAACGTGCGCGACGTCTCCGAACAGACCTCCGCCGCCAGCGAAGAAACCGCCGCCTCCAGCGCCGAACTGGCACGTCTCGGTGTGCATTTGCAGACGTTGGTGGGGCGGTTCAAGGTCTAGAGAGACATAATCCTTCCCCTGTGGGAGCTGAGCTTGCTCGCGATGAAGTCGACGCGGTCCCTCTGCAAGATCGCGTTATCGTTCATCGCGGGCAAGCCTTGCTCCCACAGACAACACCGTCCCTTGTGGGAGCGAGCCTGCTCGTGATGAAAGCGCCGCGGTTCTTCTGTCAGACCGCGTTATCGTTCATCGCGAGCAGGCTCGCTCCCACAGGGTTGGGTGCTGTTGTGGGAGAGTTGAGCAAGGCTACATCGTCTTGCGCCATTGCCTACAACTGCGCCAGAATCCGCCGGCTTGTGCGCTTGGGGTCTGGGTCCTATCGTTTGCGGGTCGCTGTCGGTTCAGCGATCGGGTTTAGCAGCTCGGACAATCCTAGACGTACAGTTCTCCACATTCGTGTTCAGACTTCAGTGTCTACACGTCTATGTCATGGCGGTTGTGCGTGGGAGACCTCAGGGTCTGCCGGGTTCTAGGGGCCGGTCTGCTAACCCGCGTACAGTCGCCACCTTTTTGTTTAGCAGCGAATTCTGGCGGCTCCATTACCCTAGGAGCGTCACCATGTTCAAGATCACACCCAACCCTCCGGAAACGGCCCCCGCCTCTTCCTACACCGGCCTCGACCCCGAAAAATTCCAGGAAGCCACCGAGCGGACATTGGATTTCTACCTGAAACCGAAACACCCGGAACCCGAGAAAGCGCCGCCCCCTGGCCAGCTCTTCACCATTGTGGACGATATCGACACCGAGTGTCTGTTGGCCAACCTCAGCGAGACCCTGGCTTCGGCCAACGTCATGGCCAGCGACCTGGCGTTCGAGCTGGATGGCCCGCGGCGGCATTTTGCCTTGGGTCTTCAGCAGTTGATCGAGTTGAGTGGTTTGCTGGCGAATCGGGCGCTGGATCGGGTCGACCCCAGGCCATAGCCGGACGATAACCTGTGGCGAGGGAGCTTGCTCCCGCTTGGGCGCGAAGCGGCCATCGGCGGCGCACAGGCTTGCGACTGCTTCGCAGCCGAGCGGGAGCAAGCTCCCTCGCCACAGGGGTGGTGTTCACAGACACCCAACAAAAAGCCCCGCTTCCTTTTGGGAAAGCGGGGCTTTTTGTACATCAGGCTACTTGAATCTGTGCACTCACCGGCTGAAGCGGTAGCAGCGGTGCATGGGGATCGGCCTTGACCGATGCACGCCATGCCGCCAGCCATTCGGGATGGCTTTCGCTCCAGATCTGCTCATGCAGTCGGGACAGAGCCACCGGATCGCTCAGCAGCGCCAGTCGCTCGCCGTTGTTGAGCCCGGCCGGGCCGACCTTCAACGCATGACGAACGCGTTCGACCCGCAGCCATTCGATCGGCTCGGCCTGGCGGTGCCGGGATGTCGCCAACGCATACGCCAGGGCGTTTTGCTGAGGGTCGACCACCGCGCGAATGAAGCCGTCGTTCAACGCATGCCAACGGTTCTCGTGGGTGTACTGGTCGGTCGACACCAGCTCTTGTGGTGGCGCGTATTCCTCAGGGATCAGGAACAGGCTTTCATCACGGGACTTCAAGCCCAGGCCGACACGGCTGGAGATCACCGACACCGGGATCGACAGCATCAGCGAACCGACGATCGGCACCAGCCACCACAGGAAGCTCGGGTTCAACCAGATCACCAGCAGTGCCCAGAAGAAGCCCAGCAGGGTCTGTGGACCGTGACGCTTGACCGCTTCGCTCCAGGGCGTCGAGTCGTCGTCACGTTGCGGCGAGTTCCAGGTGGCGGCCCAGCCCAGGAACGCGGCAAGCACGAAACGGGTGTGGAAAATCATCCGCACCGGCGCCAGCAACATGGAGAACAACATCTCCAGCAGCATCGACACCGTTACCTTGAACTTGCCACCAAACTCCTTCGCACCCTTGGCCCAGATCAGGATGACGCTCAACAGCTTGGGCAGGAACAGCAGCACGATGGTGGTGGAGAACAGGGCGATGGCCTTCTCCGGATGCCATTGCGGCCAGAGCGGATACAGCTGGCGCGGCTCGAGGAAGTATTGCGGCTCCATCAGCGTGTTCACCGCCAGCAGCGCGGTGGACAGCACCAGGAAGAAGAACCACAAGGGTGCCGACAGGTAGGACATCACCCCGGTCAGGAACACCGCGCGGTGCACCGGATGCATGCCCTTGACCAGGAACAGCCGGAAGTTCATCAGGTTGCCGTGGCACCAGCGCCGGTCACGCTTGAGTTCGTCCAGCAGGTTCGGCGGCAACTCTTCGTAGCTGCCCGGCAGGTCATAGGCAATCCACACGCCCCAGCCGGCACGGCGCATCAGCGCGGCCTCGACGAAGTCGTGGGACAGGATCGCACCGGCGAACGCGCCTTTACCGGGCAGCGGCGCCAGGGCGCAGTGCTCGATGAACGGCTTCATGCGGATGATCGCGTTGTGGCCCCAGTAGTGGGATTCCCCCAACTGCCAGAAGTGCAGGCCGGCGGTGAACAACGGACCGTACACCCGGGTAGCGAACTGCTGCATGCGCGCATACAGCGTGTCCATGCCCGAAGCCTTTGGCGCGGTCTGGATGATCCCCGCGTCCGGCGTGGCTTCCATCAGGCGTACCAGGCTGGTCAGGCATTCGCCGCTCATGACGCTGTCGGCGTCGAGCACGACCATGTACTTGTAGTCGCTGCCCCAACGGCGGCAGAAGTCGTCGAGGTTGCCGCTCTTGCGCTTCACGCGACGACGGCGGCGGCGATAGAAGATCTTGCCCAGGCCGCCAGCTTCGCGGCAGACGTCCAGCCAGGCCTGCTGTTCGGCGACGCAGATATCGGTCTCGTTACTGTCGCTGAGCACGAAGAAGTCGAAACGATCCAGATCACCCGTGGCCTTCACCGACTCGAAAGTCGCGCGCAAGCCGGCGAACACCCGGGGTACGTCTTCGTTGCAGATCGGCATCACCAGTGCGGTACGGGCGTCCTTGGGAATCGGCTCGTTGCCGGCGCTGGCGCCGGAAATGCGGTACTTGTCGTGACCGGTGAGCAGTTCCAGGAAGCCCATCAGCGCGGTCCAGAAACCGGCCGAAACCCAGCAGAACAGGATCCCGAACATGATCAGGATGCTGGTTTGCAGGGCATACGGCAGCACTTGCGTGGCGGTCTGCAGCAATGGCTGGTGCAGGACTTCATCCAGGTCCACGAGCGACCAGCCCTGGTACGGCATGATGCCTTTCATGTACCAGCCGGCGACGATGGTCTGGCCGAGCATGAGGATCAGCAGGATATAGCGGCGGATCGAGCCCACGGTTCGCCAGCGCGCATGGGGCAGCACCCGCTCGTCCTTGGGCGGCTTCGGCGGGTTGGTGCGGCCGGTCATCCGGCGCCAGGCGCGCACCAGGATGTTGGTGCGCCAGGGCTCCGGCACGACTTTGGTCCGACGAATCGGCGGCGTGGCTTTCAGCCGCACGCGACCGCTGGAGTCGAGCCCCAGCATCTCTGCATCTTCGAGCTCTTCGGCAGTGCTCAGGACCAGGCGACGACCCACCGAGGCCTGCGCCGCCTCGGTGGGACCGTCGAAGGTCGAAGACGAAAGACGTTCATGCAATTCGCTGAAGGACTTGCAGCCCGCCAACTCGGCGCGCTGCTGGTCGGTCATTGGCAAATGGGCCAGATATTCGCTGAGCGTCTCTGGCGGTACTGGCGTATTACTCATCGGCTGGCAACTGGTAGCTCCAGGTCTCGGTCAGGACTTGTTCAGTCGGTTCCGGTTCCTGCGGGGTTGGGGTCGCCTCAGCAGCGTCGGATGCCTTGACGGCCTTGGCTTCTTCTTTGGCTTGTTCTTTTGCTTTTTCTGCTTCTTTTTCGCCTTGTTGCTTGGCGATCTTGTCGGCCTTGGCCAAGGTGGCGGTCACGGAGTGCGACGCGGCCGGCGCTTCGACAGGCGTCAACGGACGGACCAGCGCCGCGCGCATTTCGGTGGACTGCTTCGCATCCTTGATCTTCAAGCGCAAGGTCAGGCGCCAGCCCTTGGTTTCAGGGTTGTAGCGCACACTGTTTTCGACGACCTCGGCGTTATCGCCGACGCTCACCTGGCTACGCACCTCGGCGTCTTCGGGCAGTGCCTGCAGGGACGGGCCTTCGAAATCCACCAGGTAGGCGACGCTGCCGTCCGGCTGGCGAATCAGGTTGGACTGCTTCACGTCACCGGTGGAACGCAGGGTCTGCTTGACCCAGGCGCTGTCAGGCGAGTGCAGGCTGGCTTCGTCGAGGGTCCAGTGCAGGCGGTAGCCGAAGTCCAGCGGCTGGCCGGGCTCAGGCAGTTTTTCCGGGCTCCAGAAGGCAACGATGTTGTCGTTGGTTTCGTCGGCGGTCGGGATTTCCACCAGATCGACAGAACCCTTGCCCCAGTCGCCTTTCGGTTCGATCCAGGCGCTCGGACGCTTGTCGTAGCGGTCGTCCAGGTCTTCGTAGTGACTGAAGTCACGACCACGTTGCAGCAAGCCGAAACCACGTGGGTTTTCCACCGAGAAATTGCTCACGGCCAGGTGTTTCGGGTTGTTCAGCGGACGCCAGATCCACTCGCCGTTACCGGCATGGATCGACAGGCCGCTGGAATCGTGCAGCTCGCGGCGGTAGTTCAGCACCTTGGACGGCTGGTTCGCGCCGAACAGGAACATGCTGGTCAGCGGGGCGACGCCCAGCTTGTTGACGCGGTCGCGCAGGAACATGCGTGCCTTCACGTCGACGACAGTGTCGGTGCCCGGACGCAGGGTCAGGCGGTAGGCACCGGTGGCCCGAGGCGAATCCAGCAGGGCGAAGATCACCAGGTGCTTGTCGGTCGGTTTCGGGCGTTGGATCCAGAACTCGCGGAACCGCGGAAATTCTTCACCGGATGGCAATGCGGTATCGATCGCCATGCCGCGGGCGGACAAGCCGTAAGTCTGGCCCTTGCCGATGACGCGGAAATAGCTCGCGCCCAGCATGGTCATGATTTCGTCCTGCTTGTCGGCCTTGTTGATCGGGTACAGCACGCGGAAACCCGCGTAGCCCAACTGCTCGGTCGCCTTGGGGTCGAACTGCACGTCGCCGAAGTCGAAGCGCGTCGGGTCGTACTTGATTTCTTCGACGTTGGTCGCGGTGATTTCGTTGATTTTCACCGGCGTATCGAAGTGCATGCCCTGGTGATAGAACGACAGCCGGAACGGCGTCTTCTGGTCGGCCCATTCGGCTTTTTCGGTGCGGAAACGGATTTTTTGATAGTCGCCGAATTTCATGTCGCGAAATTCGTTGGGCAGATTGCTGCGCGGGGCTTCGAATTTTTGCCCGGCCAGTTCTTTAGCCTTCGCCGATACATCATCCAGGCTGAATGCCCACAGTTGGCCCGCACCGAGCAGGCACAGCAGCGCCGAGCCCGCTACCAGAGCGTTTCGAAACCGTTTGGCAGACATTTTTGGTGCATTACAGGGACTAACAATCACGAGCAACCCTCGCCGAAAACAGATCAAAAAACCAACGGCCAGATAAAGTATCCGCTTGGTAACGGCATTGAAAAACCGACCTTGCGGAGCACCCTTGCCAAGTTGGCGAGCATTGTTCCGACTCCGATGGGACAAAATGATTCCCCAAACGGCTCAGGACAAGTCTCTACCTAAGTCAAATGGACCAGCGAACGCCGATCCCCCGTAGCGCGCGATTATCTAGCAGGCCGCGTGACAACGCATCAGGGGCAACGAAGTATTTATCGAGAAAACTCCCTGTTTAACCTCGAAACAGAACCGAAAAGGTGTTTCAAACGCTTTCAGACCTGTAACAGAAAGGTTACCGGGCCATCATTGACCAAATGCACTTGCATGTCGGCGCCGAATCTACCTGATGCCACAGTGCCATGCACCTCTTTCGCTTGACCGACCAGATAGCTGAAGAGTTCCTCTCCCAACGCCGGAGGCGCGGCCGTCGAAAAACTCGGGCGCAAGCCGCTTTTGGTGTCCGCCGCCAAGGTGAATTGTGACACCAGCAACAAACCACCCCCGACGTCCGCCAGGGACAGGTTCATCTTGCCGTCGGCGTCACTGAACACCCTGTAGTTAAGCAGCTTGTGCAGCAGCTTGTCGGCGCTGGCGCGGGTATCCTCGGGTTCGACCGCCACCAGGACCAGCAAACCCTGGTCCACGGCCCCCACGATATCGCCCGCGACCTCGACCCGGGCGCCACGGACCCGCTGCAACAGCCCCTTCATGCTTCTTCGGGCGGCAGGTCGAGCAAGCGCCGGGCCATTTGCCCGGCGGCGCGCACCAGTGCGTCGGTAATACCCGGCTCCGAGGCTGCATGGCCCGCATCGCGGATCACCTGCAGTTCGCTGTTGGGCCAGTTCTGATGCAGTTCCCAGGCGTTATCCAGCGGGCAGATCACGTCATAGCGGCCATGCACGATGACGCCCGGCAAATGGGCGATCTTGCCCATGTCGCGAATCAGCTGGTTGGGTTCGAGGAAAGCGTTGTTGGTGAAGTAATGGCATTCGATCCGAGCGATCGACAGCGCACGCTGCGGCTCGGAGAAGCGGTCGACCACCAGCGGGTTCGGGCGCAGGGTCGCGGTACGCCCCTCCCAGATCGACCAGGCCTTGGCCGCGTGCATCTGGGCGATCTGGTCATTGCCGGTCAGGCGTTTGTGGAAGGCGCTGAGCAGGTCGTCGCGCTCATCCTGGGGAATCGGCGCAATGTAGTCCTGCCAGTAATCGGGGAACAGGCGACTGGCGCCGGCCTGATAGAACCACTCGATCTCCTGCGGGCGGCAGAGAAAAATCCCACGCAGGATCAGGCCATGGACCCGCTCCGGATGGGTCTGGGCATAGGCCAGGGCCAGGGTCGAGCCCCAGGAGCCGCCGAACAGTACCCATTTCTCGATGCCCAGGTGCTTGCGGATGCGCTCCAGGTCTTCGACCAGATCCCAGGTGGTGTTGTTTTCCAGGCTGGCATGGGGCGTGGAACGACCACAGCCGCGCTGATCGAAAGTAACAATGCGATACAGGTTCGGATCGAAGTAGCGACGGCTCTGCGCGTCGCAACCCGCACCCGGACCACCATGAATGAACACCACCGGCAGGCCTTCCGGAGAGCCGCTTTCATCGACATAGAGCGTGTGGGTGTCATCGACAGCCAGATCGTGCCGGGCATGGGGTTTGATCTGCGGGTACAAAGTCTGCATTGGGCGCTCCGTAAGGGGTCGAGTCATCCCTGTAGGGACTCTATTTAATCTGCCGTCCGGCATCATAAACCCGAATTACCTCAATGAGCATGCCCCTGCCCAAACAATACAGAACCCTGTGGCGAGGGGATTCATCCCCGCTGGGTCGCGCAACGGCCCCAACAGCGAGCGAGCCGCGCCGACCATCTGGGACTGCTGCGCAGTCCAGCGGGGATGAATCCCCTCGCCACAAGGGTTTTTCAATGACTTTACTTGCCGTACGTTGTCTGCCCCCAGGCCAGCAGGCCCTCGAGCAGCTCCCGGAGGACAACCCGGGTCGGCTCTGCCAGATCCGCCCGATAGTTGAACGGCTCGAACTCTTCCATGTAGGTGCTCTGGCACAGTTCCAGTTGCACCGCATGGATGTTCTCGGCCGGGTTACCGTAATGCCGGGTGATGTGTCCGCCCTTGAAACGCCCGTTGAGCACATGGGTGAACGCGCCGTGACGGGCGCAGATGGCTTCGAGCTGACTCGCCAGCACCGGGTCGCAGCTGGCGCCGTTGAAGGTGCCGAGGTTGAAGTCCGGCAGCTTGCCGTCGAACAGGTGCGGGATCACCGAACGGATCGAGTGGGCGTCGAACAGCAAGGCGTAGCCGAACTCGGCCTTGAGCCGCGCCAGCTCCTCTTGCAAGGCCTGGTGATAGGGCATCCAGATCTGCTGCAGGTAGGTGGCCCGTTCTTCGGCGGAAGGCTCGAGCCCTTCGCGAAACAGCGGCACGCCATCGAACAGCGTCGCCGGGTACAGGCCGGTGGTGGCGCCGACGTACATCGGTGCGTCGTCGGAGGGCCGGTTCAGGTCGACGACGAACCGTGAGTACTCGGCGGACAGGAGGCTGGCGCCCAGCTCAGCGGCAAAATCGTAGAGCCTGGGGATGTGCCAGTCGGTGTCCGGCAGGCTCCGGGCTTCGCCGATCAACCCGGCCTTCACTGCCGGGGTCAGGCGCAGGCCGGCGTGGGGCATGCTGATCAACAACGGCACGCGCCCCCGGGTGAAATTCAGGACCTTCTCCACAAGCATTCTCCTCAAGCGAGTTCAACGCCGTGACGCACGACGCGTTTTTCCAGTTCACCGCCCAGCCAGTACGCAAGGTCGGCCGGACGATCGATGTGCCAGGCGACAAAATCCGCCACCTTGCCGACCTCCAGCGAGCCATGGGTGCGGGCCATGCCCAGGGCCTGGGCGGCGTGGATCGTTGCGCCGGCCAGGGCTTCTTCCGGGGTCATCCGGAAGCAGGTGCAGGCCATGTTCAACATCAGGCGCACCGACAGCGCCGGCGAGGTGCCGGGGTTGAGGTCGCTGGCCACGGCGATTTTCACGCCGTGCTTGCGCAGGGCATCCATCGGCGGCAGTTGGGTTTCCCGAAGGAAGTAGAACGCCCCCGGCAGCAGTACGGCCACGGTGCCGGATTCAGCCATGGCGATGGCATCGTCCTCGGTCATGAACTCCAGGTGATCCGCCGACAGCGCCTGGTAACGGGCCGCCAGGCTCGAGCCGTGCAAGGAAGACAATTGTTCGGCGTGCAGCTTCACCGGCAAGCCCAGCTGCTGCGCCGTGACGAACACCCGCTCGACCTGCGCCGGGGAAAACGCCAGGTACTCGCAGAAGGCATCCACCGCGTCCACCAGCCCTTCAGCTGCCAGGGCCGGGATCATTTCGGCGCAGATGTGCTCGATGTAGTCGTCGGCGCGGTCGACGTATTCCGGCGGCAACGCGTGGGCAGCCAGGCAGGTGCTGCGCACGCTGACCGGCAGTTCGGCAGCGAGACGACGGGCGACCCGCAGCATCTTGCGTTCGTTGGCCAGGTCCAGGCCGTAGCCGGACTTGATTTCCACCGTGGTCACACCGTCGCGCATCAGGCTTTTCAGGCGTTTGGCGGCGCTGGTGAACAGTTCGTCCTCAGTGGCGGCTCGGGTGGCGCGCACGGTACTGGCGATACCGCCACCCGCTGCAGCGATCTCGGCGTAGCTGACGCCTTGCAGACGCTGTTCGAATTCACCGCTGCGGTTACCGCCGAACACCGCGTGGGTGTGGCAGTCGATCAGGCCCGGAGTGACCCAGGCGCCCTTGAGGTCGTTGACCGCCGCATAGTCGCCAGCCGGCACTTCTGCGCGCGGGCCAATCCAGTGGATGTGTTCGCCCTGGGTGACGATGGCGGCATCTTCGATGATCGAGTAGACGCCCTGGGCCATGGTGGCGGCGTGGCAGTTTTGCCAGAGGGTTTTCATTGACGTCCTCCGTCAGGATCGTTCCCACGCTCTGCGTGGGAATGCAGTCCGGGACGCTCCGCGTCCCTTGTCGAGCGGGACGCAGAGCGTCCCATGAGGCATTCCCACGCAGAGCATGGGAACGATCGGGTCAGTCCTGGAAACTCGGCAACAGGTTCGCCATGACCAGTTCGTTCAGGCAACGGCTCGCCAACAGCTCACTGGCGGCATTGATGTCCGGAGCAAAGAAGCGATCCTTCTCATAGAACGGCACTTCAGCGCGCAGGAGGCCGCGAGCCTGTTCCAGCTTCGGCGAGGTCTTCAAGCCGCCGCGCAGGTCCAAGCCCTGGCACGCCGCCAGCCACTCCACCGCCAGGATGCCACGGGTGTTCTCCGCCATTTCCCACAGGCGCTTGCCGGCAGCCGGGGCCATGGACACGTGGTCTTCCTGGTTGGCGGAGGTCGGCAGGCTGTCCACCGAATGAGGATGGGACAGCGCCTTGTTTTCACTCGCCAGGGCCGCCGCGGTGACCTGGGCGATCATGAAGCCGGAGTTGACCCCGCCGTTACCCACCAGGAACGGTGGCAACTGCGACATGTGCTTGTCCATCATCAGGGAAATGCGACGCTCGCTCAGGGAGCCGATTTCGGCAATCGCCAGGGCCATGTTGTCGGCGGCCATCGCCACGGGTTCGGCGTGGAAGTTGCCACCGGAAATCACATCGCCCTCGGCGGCGAACACCAACGGGTTATCCGAGACGGCGTTGGCCTCGATCACCAGCACTTCGGCCGCCTGGCGGAACTGGGTCAGGCAGGCGCCCATCACTTGCGGCTGGCAACGCAGGGAATACGGATCCTGGACCTTGTCGCAGTTCTGGTGCGAAGCGGACACTTCGCTGCGCTCGCCCAGCAGGTCGCGGTACGCGGCGGCGGCGTCGATCTGGCCTTTCTGGCCACGGGCGGCATGGATACGTGCATCGAACGGCGAACGGGAGCCGAGCACGGCTTCTACCGTGAGGCTGCCCAGCGCCAGGGCACCGGCAAACAGATCTTCGCCTTCGAACAGGCCGCGCAGAGCAAATGCGGTGGACACCTGGGTGCCGTTGAGCAATGCCAGGCCTTCTTTGGCAGCCAGGGTCAGCGGCGCGAGACCGGCGACTTTCAACGCGTCGACGGCCGGCAGCCATTCACCTTTGTAGCGCGCCTTGCCTTCGCCCAGCAACACCAGGGACATGTGGGCCAACGGTGCCAGGTCGCCGGAAGCGCCGACCGAACCCTTGAGTGGAATGTGCGGATAGACCTCGGCGTTCACCAGCGCGATCAGCGCATCGATCACCTGCCGGCGAATGCCGGAAAAGCCCCGGCTCAGGCTGTTGACCTTGAGCACCATGATCAAGCGCACCAGCGCATCGCTGATCGGCTCACCCACGCCGGCGGCATGGGACAGCACCAGGGAGCGCTGCAGGTTTTCCAGGTCTTCGCTGGCGATGCGGGTCGAGGCCAGCAGGCCGAAACCGGTGTTGATGCCGTAGGCAGTGCGGTTCTCGGCGAGGATCTGCTCCACGCAGGCCACGCTGGCTTCGATCTGCGCCGAAGCGCTGGCGTCGAGGCTCAGCGTCACCGGTTGCTGGTAGATGTCACGTAATTGAGCCAGGCTCAGTTGGCCCGGGATCAAGTTCAAAGCGGTCATTTCCTGCTCCTTTTGAGAGTTTTTATTTACCCGCCAGTCGCTCCGGAATGTTCCGTTATCCGTCATCCTCGCTTCATGGGCGATAGATGCCTTGGCACGCTGGCGGTTTTGATCAATTCAAATTTGGTAACGCGTTGTGCAACATATTTGGATCTTTCAGCAGCGCAGCGGCATTGGCGATGTCCGGCGCCAGCCAGCGATCCTGGTCGTAGGCCGGAACGCGCCCGCGCAGCAGTTTCCAGGCGATATCGGTACCAGCACCAAAGCGCTGCGCCTTGAGGAATTCGAAGGCCTGGGCCGCCAGCAGGTATTCGATGGCGAGAATCTGCGTGCAGTTATCCAACGCCCTGTGCAGTTTCAGGGCGGCGTTGGTGCCCATGCTCAGGTGGTCTTCCTGCAAGCCCGAGGTCACGTAATTATCGAGTACCGCCGGTTGCGCCAATTGGCGATTCTCCGCGCATAGCGAGGCGGCGACGTACTGTACGATCATCATCCCCGAGTTCACGCCGGGGTTGGCCACCAGGAAGGCCGGCAGTCCGCTGACATGCGGGTTGATCAACCGGTCGAGACGGCGCTCGGCGATGGAGCCGATTTCCGCCATGGCAATCGCCAGCAGATCCGCCGCCAGGGCCACCGATTGGCCGTGGGGATTGGCCTGGGACATGACCCGGAAGTTATCCGGCGTCCCCAGCAGCAGCGGGTTATCGGTGGCGGCGTTGAGTTCGGTTTCGATCTGCTGCCGGGCATGGGCCAATTGATCGCGCGCGGCGCCGTGCACCTGAGGGATCGAACGGATGCTCAAGGCATCCTGGGTGCGAATGCCCAGGCTCGACGCAATGACTTCGCTGCCGTCGAGCAAGGCGCGCAGGTTGGCCCCGACCTGTTGCATGCCAGCGTGCGGCTTGAGGGCGATGATCTCGGCGTCGAACGCGGCGATCTGCCCACGCTGGGCCTCGAAACTCATGGCACCGATCACGTCCGCCCATTGCACCAGCCGCGTCGCATCCGCCAGGGCCAGGCAACTGAGGCCGGTCATGCATGGCGTACCGTTGACCAGGCACAAGCCATCCTTCGCCCCCAACTGAACCGGTTGCAGGCCTTCTGCGGCCAGGGCCTGTTGCGCCGCAACGATCTGGCCGCGATAGCTGACCTGGCCGACACCCAGCAGCGCAATGCTGATGTGGGCCATGTGGGTCAGGTAACCCACCGAACCCTGGGACGGCACTTGCGGGGTGATGCCGCGATTGAGCAGCGCCAGCAGGGCTTCGACCACCCGGCGATGAATGCCGGACCTGCCCTGGCTGTAATTGAGGATCGCGGCGCAGAGAATCGCCCGGGTCTGTTCATCCGCCAGCGGCGCGCCCACGCCACAGGCATGGCTGAGCAAGGTGTTGCGCGACAGCTGGCGGAGTTGTTCATCCTTGAGCGAAACATTGCACAAGGCGCCCAGGCCGGTATTGACGCCATAGGCGCGCTCGCCGCTTTCGACGATGCGCTGGACGATGGCCTGGGCATTGTCGATCCGCGCCCAGGCCTGGGCCGACAGCTCGAGCGTAGCACCAAAGCGGGCGACGGCGACCACGTCCTGCCAACGCAACGGGGCGTCGGCGATGATGATTTTTTCAGCCTGGGACATTGTTGACCTCATGGGTACATCCTGAACATTGATGCAGCTTTACCGACGCTATCGCGAGCAGGGCTCGCTCCCACATTGAAATGCGTTCCCCTGTGGGAGCGAGCCCTGCTCGCGATGAGGCCAGTCCCATCACCACAAATACCTCAGACCACCGCAGCCCGCCGCTGCACGAACCGATCGACGTACTCATCGGCCGGCGAATGCAGGATCTCCCGGGGCGTGCCGACCTGGATCAGCTTGCCGTCCTTGAGAATCGCGATGCGGTTGCCGATGCGCACGGCTTCGTCGAGGTCGTGGGTGATGAAGACGATGGTCTTGTGCAGGGTCTTCTGCAGTTCCAACAGCTGGTCCTGCATCTCGGCGCGGATCAGCGGGTCGAGGGCGCTGAAGGCCTCGTCCATCAGGATGATGTCGGTGTCCGCCGCCAAGGCACGGGCCAGGCCCACACGCTGGCGCATGCCACCGGAGAGCTGGTGCGGGTATTTGTTTTCGTAACCCTTCAGGCCGACGGTGTTGATCCAGTGCTGCGCGCGCTCGGCGCACACCTGTTTGCTCTCGCCGCGGACCTTCAAACCGTAGGCGACGTTGTCCAGCACGCTCTTGTGGGGCAGCAGGCCGAAGCTCTGGAACACCATGCTGATCTTGTGCCGACGGAATTCACGCAAGGCGTCCATGTCCAGTTGCAGGATATCTTCGCCGTCCACCAGGATCGCGCCGCTGGTGGGATCGATCAGGCGGTTGAAGTGCCGCACCAGGGTGGATTTGCCCGAGCCGGACAGACCCATGATCACGAAGATCTCGCCGGTACCGATGCTCAGCGACAGGTCGTTCACCCCGACCACGCAACCGGTCTCGGCCAGCACCTGGTCCTTGGTCTTGTTCTGGCGGATCAGGTCCAGGGCGTCCTTGGACCGATTGCCGAAAATCTTGAAGACGTTCTTGACTTCGATTTTGCTGACAGTTGCGTTGTTCATTTGCTCACCTCATGCCGAGGACGACCATAGGCCTGGGTAATGCGGTCGATGACCACGGCGAGAATCACGATCGCCAGCCCGGCTTCCAGGCCGCGTCCGACGTTGAGGGTCTGGATGCCCACCAGCACATCCTCGCCCAAGCCACGGGCACCGATCATCGAGGCGATGACCACCATCGACAGGGCCATCATGGTGGTCTGGTTGATCCCGGCCATGATGCTCGGCAGGGCCAGGGGCAGTTGCACGCCGAACAGCTGTTGCCAGCGGTTCGCACCGAAAGCGTTGATGGCCTCCATCACTTCGCCATCCACCTGGCGGATGCCCAGGTCGGTCAGGCGAATCAGCGGCGGCGCGGCGTAGATCACCGTGGCGAAGATCGCCGGGACCTTGCCCAGGCCGAACAGCATCAACACCGGAATCAGGTACACGAAGCTCGGCATGGTCTGCATGATGTCCAGCAACGGCATCAGCACCGAACGCAGGCGATTGCTGCGGGCCGAGAGGACGCCCAGCGGGATGCCGATCAACACCGAGATCAGCGTCGCCACCAGCATCAGCGCGAGGGTCTGCATCAGTTTGTCCCACAGGCCCACCGCGCCCACCAGGAACAGCAGGCCGACGATCACCGCCGTGGCCACGACCTTGCGGGTCGCGTGCCAGGCCACGCCACCGACGATGGCCAGCATCAACCACCAGGGCGCCATGCGCAGCAGGCCTTCGAGATTGACGATGGCCCACAGCAGGGTGTCGGAGATGTGCCGGAACACATCGCCATAGTTCGTCACCAGGGCGTCGACCCAACCGTTGACCCAGTCGGCGATGGAAAAGGTAAAGCTTTCGGGAAACATAAGGGACTCTCGATCAGGGGGATGCGGTGAATGTCCCGGCCAGCCCTGGGGTTGGCCGGGAAGTATTCGACCTACAGGGCCGCGTCGATTTTCTTGGCAGCGTCTGCGCTCACCCAGGCGTGCCAGACTTCAGGATGTTCCTTCAGGAAGATCTTCGCCAGTTTCGGCGACTCGATCCGCTCTTTGGCCATGCGTCCGAGGTTCTGGTTCAGGATATCGATAGGCAGGTTGACCTTTTCCAGCACCGCCACCAGTTCCGGGGCCTCGTCGTGGAAGGTCTTGGACAGACCGACCTTGATGCTCACGCTTTTATCCACGCCCGGTTTTTCTTCCAGCTTGACCAGGTCCACCTGGCCCATCAGCGGGGTGGGCGACCAATAGTAGAACAGGATCGGTTCGCCACGCTTGTAGCTCGACAGCACTGCCGCATCCAGCGCCGGTCCGGTGCCTGGACGGAAGTTGGTGTAGGTTTTTTCCAGGCCATAGCTTTTCAGCATCTCGCTGTTGTCCAGCTCACAGGTCCATCCGGCCGGGCAGTTGTAGAAACGGCCCTTGGACGGCTCTTCCGGATCCTTGAAGACAGCGGCGTACTGCCCCAGGTCGGCAATGTTCTTCAGGCCCGGGGCCTTGGCTTCCAGCTTGCGCTTGGCGTCGCCTTCAATCACGTAGCGCGGCACGTACCAGCCTTCGATGGCGCCCACCACCGGAGCGCCGACGCCGACCACTTTGCCGGCCTTCTCGGCCTTGTTCCAGACCTCGCTGCGGCCGACCCACTCTTCGGCAAACACTTGGATGTCGTTGCTGCTCAGGGCGTTTTCCATGGTGATGGAGTTGCCCGGCAGGTTGTCGGTCTTGCAGTCGTAGCCTTTTTCCAACACCACTTGCAGGACGTCGGTCAGCAGCATGGCGCTTTCCCAGTTCAGGCCGGCGAATTTCACCGGTTTGCCCGACTCGCACCAACCCGCCGCCTGGGTGGCGCCGGCGCTGGCCAGCAGGCCCATGGAAAGCAACGTGGTCAGCAGGGTCTTGTTCGATTTCATTGTGTGACGCTCCTAATCAGTGAATTGGCTTACGGCAGTCAAGAGGCATCCAGCCCTGTCAACGTCCCATCAGACCGCTTGGATGCGGCCCGCCCTGCTCGGTTGTGCGTCAACCGCGTCCTGCTCGAGCGGCAGGATCAATTGATCGGGTACAGCGCTGTGCCACTTCTTCGCCGCGACGTAATACAACGCCGCCGGCACCACCAGGCCGATGATCCACGAGATATCCACATCCCCCATCGCTGCCACCAGCGGCCCGGTATAGAACTTGGTGGAGATGAACGGCAATTGGACCAGTACACCCAGCGTATAAACGCTGATGCCCAGGATGTTCCAACGACCGTAGCGACCGTTCGGGTCCACCAGTGCCGGCACGTCGTAGCGCTCGCGAGTGATGCAGTAGTAGTCCACCAGGTTGATCGCGCTCCACGGCGTAAAGAACGCCAGCAAGAACAGGATGAAAGACTTGAACGCACCGAGGAACGAGTGCTGGCCAAGCAGGGCGATCAGGGTCGCCGCGCCGACGATGACCAGCACGAACAGCAGACGCTGCAAGCGCGTAACGTTCAGTTGGCCACGGAAACCGCTGATGATGGTGGCAATGCACATGAAGCTGCCGTAGGAATTCAGCGTGGAAATGGTGACCTTGCCAAACGCGATGCTGAAGTACAGCAACGCAGCGGTGGCGCCGGTACCTCCCAGGCCAACGATGTAGGCCACTTCGTGCCCCGCGAACTGGCCGTTGGCCGAGGCTGCGGCGAATACACCGAGGATCATCGCCACCTGTGCGCCGATAACCGAACCGGCACCCGCGGCAAAGAAGGTTTTTACCGAAGACGTCTTGCTCGGCAGGTAGCGCGAATAGTCAGCCACGTAGGGGCCGAAGGCGATCTGCCAGGATGCCGCCAGCGACACCGCGAGCAGGAAGCTGCTCCAGCTGAAATGACGGATTTGCAGGAGTGCGCCCACGTCCGTCTGGCTTATCAGGCGAGTGAACAGGTAAACAAAGGCAATCACACCAATGATGCTGGCGACACGGCCAATGAAGTGGATCACCCGATAGCCGAGCACCGTGACCAGCACGATGACACTGGCGAAAACGAGGATGCCAACGCTGTCACTGACGCCAAACAACTGGCCTAGCGCCTGGCCGGAAAGCACGGTTCCCGTCGCGGTGAAACCCAGGTACATCAGGCACACCAGCACGATCGGAATGGCCGCGCCATAAACCCCGAACTGCACCCGGCTGGAGATCATCTGCGGCAGGCCAAGCTTGGGGCCTTGCGCGGCATGCAGCGCCATGACGCCACCACCGAGCAACTGGCCGATCAGCAAACCGATCAACGACCAGAACACATCGCCGCCCAGCACCACCGCCAACGCACCGGTGACAATGGCAGTGATCTGCAGGTTGGCCCCCATCCAGAGGGTGAACTGGCTCAACAACCGGCCATGCCTCTCCGCTTCCGGGATGTAGTCGATCGAACGTTTCTCGATCAACGGCTTGCTGCTTGCGCGTGTGCTGCTGGTGGCCATGGTTCAACCTCTGTGGATTGTTCAGGTATTGACTCTGTGCTGCTTTTTTGTGGGAGCGAGCCTGCTCGCGATAGCGATCTGTCGGCCGATGCATGTGTCGAATGTGCCGACGTCATCGCGAGCAGGCTCGCTCCCACAAAGGGACCTGCATTTACTTGCCGGTAATCATCGGCAGGTTCAGGCCCTGTTCCTTGGCGCAATCGATCGCGATCTGGTAACCGGCATCGGCATGACGCATCACCCCGGTGCCCGGATCGTTGTGCAGTACGCGGGCGATACGCTCGGCTGCCTCATCGGTACCGTCGCAGACAATCACCATGCCCGAGTGCTGGGAGAAGCCCATGCCGACGCCGCCACCGTGGTGCAGCGACACCCAGGTCGCGCCGCTGGCGGTGTTGAGCAAGGCGTTGAGCAACGGCCAGTCGGACACGGCGTCGGAGCCGTCCTGCATGGATTCGGTTTCACGGTTGGGGCTGGCCACGGAACCGGAGTCCAGGTGGTCGCGACCGATCACGATCGGCGCCGACAACTCGCCGCTGCGTACCATTTCGTTGAACGCCAGGCCCAGCTTGGCGCGTTGGCCCAGGCCGACCCAGCAGATACGCGCCGGCAGGCCCTGGAAGCTGATGCGCTCGCGGGCCATGTCCAACCAGTTATGCAGGTGGGCGTCGTCGGGGATCAGTTCCTTGACCTTGGCGTCAGTCTTGTAGATGTCCTGCGGGTCACCCGACAGCGCGGCCCAGCGGAACGGACCGATGCCGCGGCAGAACAGCGGACGGATATACGCCGGCACGAAGCCAGGGAAGTCGAAGGCATTCTCGACGCCTTCTTCCTGGGCCATCTGACGGATGTTGTTGCCGTAGTCGAAGGTCGGCACGCCCATTTTCTGGAAGGCCAGCATGGCTTTCACGTGCACCGCCATCGATTGCTTGGCGGCTTTCACCACGGCGGCGGGTTCGGTCTTGGCGCGGGCACGGTACTCGTCCCAGGTCCAGCCGGCCGGCAGGTAACCGTTGAGGGGGTCGTGGGCGCTGGTCTGGTCGGTGACCATGTCCGGACGCACACCGCGACGGACCATTTCCGGCAGGATTTCAGCGGCGTTCCCACACAGTGCGATGGAGATTGCCTTGCCTTCGGCGGTGTATTTCTCGATGCGGGCCAGGGCGTCATCCAGGTCGGTAGCCTGTTCATCGACGTAACGGGTCTTGAGACGGAAATCGATACTGACCTGCTGGCATTCGATGTTCAGCGAGCAGGCGCCGGCCAGTGTGGCGGCCAATGGTTGTGCGCCACCCATGCCGCCCAGGCCGGCGGTCAGGACCCAGCGGCCCTTGAGGTTGGAGTCGTAATGCTGGCGACCGGCTTCGACGAACGTTTCATAAGTACCCTGCACGATGCCCTGGCTGCCGATGTAGATCCAGCTGCCGGCGGTCATCTGGCCGTACATGGCCAGGCCCTTGGCGTCGAGCTCGTTGAAGTGTTCCCAGCTGGCCCAGTGCGGTACCAGGTTGGAGTTGGCGATCAGCACGCGGGGAGCGTTCGTGTGGGTCTTGAACACGCCCACCGGCTTGCCGGATTGCACCAGCAGGGTTTCGTCGTCATTCAGGTTGGTGAGGCTTTCGACGATCTTGTCGTAGCACTCCCAGTTGCGCGCCGCGCGGCCGATGCCACCGTAGACCACCAGCTCCTTGGGATTCTCGGCCACTTGCGGGTCGAGGTTGTTCATCAGCATGCGCAGCGGCGCTTCAGTCAGCCAGCTCTTGGCGGTCAGCGTATTGCCGCGAGGGGCGCGAATTTCAACGTCACGGTATTTTTCGGGTTTGCGGGTAGCGTCGGTCACAGCAAAAACTCCTCAGCGATCAATCCAGACCAGCCCGGGCAATGGGCAGCGATTTCTACGAACGTTGCGTTGAATATCGGGACTCATACGCATACGTCTTTACTTGTATGTACAAGCATATGCAATCAAGCGGCCAACTTGTGGGAGGCCCGTTCAGGAATCTTTTTGGAAATGGCTGGAAAGCACGGAATTGAAGGGCTGGCGAAGGGGACTAAATTTTCGGAGGGGGATTTACAGAGATGAGGATGAGGGGGACAGAAGCGTGGCGTTGCGCCACGCTGGGGCATTCGGTAACAAATTGGTGCGCAAAGCGGGAACAACCTCCAGGCTTTTTGTGGCGAGGGAGCTTGCTCCCGCTGGGGTGGCGAAGCCGCCCCAAAGCTTGGGAGCGCTTCGCACTCCAGCGGGAGCAAGCTCCCTCGCCACAACAGGAATGAGCCCGAACCGAATCAGCGGGCAGTCAGTTCGATCACGCAGCACTGGCCGTCCGTGGAAATCTCCAACAGTCCGGGGTTACCGCTCAGTTGCAAACAGTCGTAGAGGCCCAACTCCGAGGCGGACTCGCCGATCTTGACGTTCAGCGCCGCATCCGCGCTGAACACCAGCACCGTCCCCGCCTCGCTGAAGAACCGCTGCTCGCCCGCCAGCCACTGTAACCGCGCCCGGTAACACTGGGGCGAGTAGATCAGGTTGAAGTCTCGAATCGGGCCGCCCAGCAACGTGCAATGAACGTGGCTCTCACCGCTGAACGCAAACGGGTCCAGGGGATGCAACGGCCGCGTGGCCTGACCATCGACGGTCAGGCTCATGCCATCGCCCTGCAACACGCTGATGACCCGTTCGTAACCGGCAAAGGTGGAAAAACCGCCCGACTCGCCGATATCGGCAATCGACAGCCGCCAACCGAAACCCTCCAGGCCGGTGCCGGCGTCGCGGGTGATTTCCTCGGTGCTGCCACCACCGTTTTTCCATGGCATGCGCGGGTAATCCGCCGCACGCAGAACCTTCAAGTCGCTCACTTGTGAAACCGCCCTTCCAGACTGTGACGGGAACCGGGGTGAATCAGCCGCGCGGCGGTGACCGGCTGACGCCCGGACCAGGTCCGACGACGGATCAACAGGCACGGCTCGCCTCTTTCAATCTGTAGCAGCTTGCATTCGCTCGGCTCGGCCAGGATCGCTTCAACCACGTGCTCACCCTCAGTCAGCGGCGCGACCTGGTTCAAATAGGCGTAGGGCGTTTGCAGGGTGAAGTCCTGCTTGAGGTACTCGGGCGCCACCAGCGCGTTGACGAAGCGGTCCTCGATCTGCACCGGAATGTCGTTTTCAAAATGCACGATCAGCGAGTGGAACACCTTCTGGCCTTCACGCATGTCCAGGGCCAGGGCCCGCTCGGAGCCGGCGGCCTCTTCTTCGAGGGTGATGACCTTGCAGGTGTGGCGATGGCCGCGGGAGGCGATCTCGTCGGCGATGTTGTGTACTTCGAACAGCGCGGACTGGCTCTTGGGCTCGGCGACGAACGTGCCGACGCCCTGCATGCGCACCAACAGGCCGTCGGCGGTCATTTCCCGCAGGGCACGGTTGATGGTCATGCGGCTGAAGCCCAGTTGGCTGACCAGTTCGCTTTCCGACGGCACGCGGTAATGCGGCGGCCAGTTTCCACTGTCGATCTGCTGAGTGATCATCTGTTTGACGCGGGCGTACAAGGGTGCCGGACTGTCACCCAGGTTTGCGGCCAGCGGCGGTTTGGCAGGCGGAGTCGGCACGGCGGTTCCCTGTTCTGCTTATAAAGATTACGAATGTCCTGTATCACAAATACTGTTCCTTTTTGAAGGCGTCTCTTGCCGTCATCCTGCGTTGCCGCTCCTCGCCATAGCCTGCTATGACTCGTCGCGGCGCCTTGCCTGACGACAAGAGCCACACATCAAAAAAGAACGTATTTATGAAACAGGACATTAGCTTGCCGGAGTTTACCGGGCAGGCAAACGTCTGTATATGTATATACAAATTACGCACGATGAGGTTGAACCATGTCCGCCTTCTTTGCCGAACGCGCGCTGCTGCCTAGTGGATGGGCCAATGATGTACGTCTTGAAGTCGACGCCCAAGGCGTCCTGACCCATATCCAGGCCGGCTCCCACGCAGACGGCGCCGAACGGCTGGACGGTCCGCTCTTACCGGGCATGCCGAACCTGCACTCCCATGCGTTCCAACGGGCCATGGCCGGGCTTGCCGAAGTGGCGGGAAATCCCAACGACAGCTTCTGGACCTGGCGCGACCTGATGTACCGCCTGGTCGGAAAAATCAGCCCCGATCAACTCGGCACCATCGCCCGACAGCTGTACATCGAAATGCTCAAGGCCGGTTATACCTCGGTCGCCGAATTCCATTACGTTCACCACGACACCGACGGCACGCCTTACGCCGATCCGGCGGAGCTGGCGTTGCGCATCAGTCACGCCGCCAACAGCGCCGGCATCGGCCTGACCCTGCTGCCGGTGCTCTACAGTCATTCCGGTTTTGGTGGCCAGGCGCCCAACGACGGGCAGCGGCGCTTCATCAACAGCACCGAAAGCTACTTGAAGCTTCAGTCCCGCTTGCAACCGATCCTGGCCGGGCAGCCGCTACAGGCCCTGGGGCTGTGTTTCCATTCCCTGCGCGCCGTGACACCCGGACAGATCCAAGAGGTATTGGCCGCCAGCGACGCCCACTGCCCGGTGCATATCCACATTGCCGAGCAGCAGAAGGAAGTCGACGACTGCCTGAGCTGGAGCGGTGCCCGTCCGCTGCAATGGTTGTACGAAAACACCGAAGTGGACCAACGCTGGTGCCTGGTCCACGCCACCCACGCCAACGCCCAGGAGGTCAGCCTCATGGCCAGGAGCCGGGCGATTGCCGGCCTGTGCCTGACCACCGAAGCCAACCTGGGCGACGGTATTTTCCCGGCCGTGGACTACCTCGCCCAAGGCGGGCGCCTGGGGATCGGCTCCGACAGCCATGTGTCATTGAGCGTGGTGGAAGAACTGCGTTGGCTGGAGTACGGCCAGCGCCTGCGGGATCAACGACGTAACCGTCTGTACCGGGCCGATCAGCCGATGGTCGGCCGCACGTTGTTCGATGCGGCGCTGGAAGGTGGCGCCCAGGCGCTGGGGCAACCCATCGGCGGCCTCGAAGTCGGCAAGCGTGCCGACTGGCTGATACTCGATGGCAACGACCCTTACCTGGCCACGGCCCAGGGCGACGGCATTCTCAATCGCTGGTTGTTTGCCGGTGGGGATCGTCAGGTGCGGGATGTCATGGTAGGCGGGAAATGGGTGGTGCGTGACGGGCATCACGCCGCAGAAGAGGACAGCGCCCGGGCGTTTACCCAGGTATTGCGCGAACTTCTAGACTGATCGCTGTGGGAGCGAGCCTGCTCGCGATGAGGCCTCTACATTCAACAGAGATGTTGACTGAAGGACCGTCATCGCGAGCAGGCTCGCTCCCGCAGGGGTTGTTTCCTGGCGAGTCAATCCGAGGTCTTGGCCATCTGCCGGTCCGACGCACGCCAGATCAACCGAGTCGTGTCATAGCCCTGCTGGCGTGCCTTGCTCAGCAGTTCTTCGCGCACCACACTGTTGACCGTCGGCGTACGGGACAACAGCCACATGTAGCGCCGACTCGGGTCGCCAACGATGGCGGTCTTGTAGTCATCGCTGACGTACAACACCCAATATTGTCCCTTCGACACACCCGGCAGGATCCGCGAGGCCCAGGTGTCGAACTCGACCCAGAGCTTGTCGGTCTTGCCCGGTACCTGGGGCGTGGCGGTGCCCTTGGCTTCTTCCCACTTCCAGTCAGAGGTCAGGCAGCGATTGAACACACCCATGTTGCCGTCAGGCTTGAGGGTGTAATGGGCTTCCGATTGCGCACAGTTGCGCTGGAAATACATTGGCAGGCGGGCCAACTCGTACCAGGTCCCTTGGTAACGCTTGAGATTGACGCTGTTGACGGTCTTGGGCGCCAACGGGTCTTCGCCAGAAGTGGCACAGCCGGCCAATACCAGGCCGGCTAAAAGCACTAACAATAACCGCATCATTATTTTTCTCCCGTGGGCACGTGGCCCCGGTTTACTTCAGGCCTTGGCCGGAAAACATCAACACCTTCTCACCGGCATACTGCACGCTGATAAAGCTTTTCTGGTCGCCCCAAGTGCAACTGGACATGCCGAGCGCGCCCGAACAGTCGGTCGGTTTTCCCAGCAACGTTTCGACTTCGGCCTTGGACATGCCGGCTGACAGCTTCGAATAGTTTTCCTGGTTGACCTTGCTGCATGCGGTCAACAAGACACACAAAGACAACATCGCGATAGATCGCAGGGACATCGTGAAACTCCTGGAGCGGAAAGGAGGTGGCAGGGTGCCAACCTGAAGCTTAGAAGTGAAAACCCCTATCTGGTTCCCCGGGGAACCCGGTATTTATTGGGGTAAAAGTGGGTAGTTCGTCGGTAAATCAAGCAGTTTGTGACAGCGTCGTGCATTTCGTCGGGTTTGCCGCTCTGGCGCCTGAACTCTGGCGGTTGCGGGCCGATAAAAAGAACAGCGCGAAACCCTGCCTTATGGCAAATTGACGCCCCTTCCTGACCAGCTCCTATGCGGTAGCGCTCTTAATGACCAGAAACATGAAATTCAGCCACAAAATCCTGCTGGCCGCAGCCCTTGTGGTAGCCGTTGCGTTCGCCTGTTTCATCCTGTTCAACGACTACCGTCAGCGTCAAAGCCTGCACAACAGCACCGAAACGTCCATGCAGGAACTCGGCAACCTGACCAGCCGTAACATTCAGACGTGGGTCGAAGGGCGTATCCAGTTGCTGCAATCCCTGGCCCAGCAGATCGCCATCGACGGCAACAGCGCTGCCAGCCTCAAGCGGGCCATCGACCTGCCCGCCTATACCGGCAACTTCCAGCTCAGCTACTTCGGTGGCGTCGACGGCGTGATGTTCTCGGTGCCGGCCGGTAATCGCGCGCCCGACTACGACCCTCGCGCCCGTGGCTGGTACAAGGCCGCCAACAGCGCACAGCAAACCATTGTCACCGAACCCTACATTGCCGCCTCGTCGGGCAAACTGGTGATCACCGTCGCGACCCCGGTACAACGTCAGAACCAGATGATCGGCGTGGCGGGTGCGGACATCGACCTGTCGAGCGTCAGCGCCATCATCAACTCGCTGAACTTCGGCGGCCACGGCCATGCATTCATCGTCAGCGCCGATGGCAAGATCCTGATCCATCCCGACAGTAAACGTATCCTCAAGACCCTGGCCGAGGCCTACCCCAACGGTGCCCCTCAAGTCAGCCCGGGCATGAAGGAAGTCGAACTCGACGGCAAGACCCAGTTCATCTCCTTCACCCGGGTCAATGGCGTGCCAGGCGCAGACTGGTACGTGGCACTGGTGCTCGACAAGGACACCGCGCTGGCCATGCTCAGCGAGTTCCGTACCTCGGCGCTGATCGCCATGATCATTGCCGTGGTCTTCATCATCGCCCTGCTGGGCATGTTGATCCGCGTGCTGATGCAACCGTTGCTGACCATGGGCCGTGCGATGCACGACATCGCCGAAGGTGAAGGCGACCTGACCCGCCGCCTGACCATCCACGGCCAGGATGAATTCGGCGCCCTGGGTACCTCCTTCAACCGTTTCGTCGAGCGCATCCACACCTCGATCCGTGAAGTGGCCTCGGCCACCGGCCAGGTCAACGAAGTGGCGCTACGCGTGGTCAGCGCCTCCAACTCATCGATGTTCAATTCCGACCAGCAAGCCTCGCGCACCAGCAGCGTAGCGGCGGCCATCAACCAGCTCGGCGCCGCTGCCCAGGAAATCGCCCAGAACGCCGCCCTCGCTTCGCAACACTCCAGCGAAGCCCGAAACCTGGCCGAAGACGGTCAGCAGGTGGTGGATAAGACCATCGCTGCCATGCAGCAGCTGTCGGCCAAGATCAGCGATTCGTGCGGCAACATCGAAACCCTGAACAGCAACACGGTGAACATCGGCCAGATCCTCGAAGTCATCACCAGCATTTCCCAGCAGACCAACCTGCTCGCCCTCAACGCAGCCATCGAAGCAGCCCGCGCGGGTGAAGCCGGGCGCGGATTTGCCGTGGTAGCCGATGAAGTGCGCAACCTGGCCCACCGCACCCAGGATTCGGCGCAGCAAGTGCAGAAAATGATCGAAGAGTTGCAAGTCGGCGCACGGGAAGCGGTGCTGACCATGACCGACAGCCAGCGCCAGAGCGAAAGCAGCGTCGGCATCGCCAACCAGGCCGGCGAGCGCCTGGGCAGCGTGACCCAGCGCATCGGCGAAATCGACGGCATGAACCAGTCCGTGGCCACCGCCACCGAAGAACAGACCGCCGTGGTGGAGTCGATCAACGTCGACATCAGCGAGATCAACACGCTGAACCAGGAAGGTGTGGAAAACCTGCAAGCCACGTTGCGGGCCTGTACCGACCTCGAACAGCAGGCGGCGCGGTTGAAGCAGTTGGTGGGCAGCTTCCGGATCTAGTGCTCTTGCGGGCCGACGGTGGCGGTGTAAAGCGCACCGATCAGTTCAGCCTGACGTGAGACTGAATTAAGACTAAACTCAGTCTCACTCAACCCGTCGAGACTCATGCCCATGAAGCTGTCATCCCAAATCAAACCCATCAGTTACTTGAAGAGCAACACCGCCGAAATCGTCAAGACCATCACCGAAAGCAGGGAGCCGCTGATCATTACCCAGAATGGAGAAGCCAAACTGGTGGTCATGGATGTGAAAAGCTTTGAAGAGCAAGAAGATACGATGGCTCTGTTAAAGCTGCTGGCTATGGGGAACCAGGAAATTGAAAAAGGTCAGTTTCGTGAGGCCGAAGAGGTCTTCGCAGACCTGGACAGGACCGACCTTCAATGAGTTTAAAGGTTGTCATTCTTCAATCAGCTGAAATGGATCTTAAAGAGCTTCGCCTTTATCTGATCGAACGGTTTTCTTTCCAAACGTGGCAAAACACCTATGCCAGCCTGAAAACAGCGATTCGCCATCTGACAACACAGCCTTATGCTGGATCAATTCCGCAAGAAATCGAAAGGCTGAATCTCGGTCAGTATCGGCAAATTCTTTCAGGTATGAATCGGATTATTTATGAGGTGAGAAGCCAAACAATCTATATCCACATCATCGCCGATAGCCGCAAGAATCTCCCTGCTTTGCTTATGAAACGATTGCTTCGAAGCAATAACAATCCGTAGGTCGCTAAAATCGCGATCCAGGCCCCTTCAAGAACTCCACTTCCTCAGCCGTAGACTCCCGCCCCAACACCCCATTGCGATGGGGAAATCGTCCAAACCGGGCAATGATTTTCTGATGCCGTTCGGCATAGTCCAGGTTGCTTTCGAACACCGCCCGATCCGCTTCCGGCTGCTCTCGCACCAGGTCGATAAAACGAGACACGGCCTCGTTCTGCACGGCGAGGTTTTCGCAGTGTTCGAGCACCAGATAGATGAATACGCGCTGGATGGGTTTGAGCTGCCGGTCGAAACCCGCCGCCAGCCCCTGGGCCACCAACGCTTGGGCGCGAAGATCGCCGGAGAAAGCCTTGGGTGTGTCGCGAAAGATCATCCGCGGGAACTGGTCGAGCAATATCACCAGGGCCAGCCAACCTTCCGGGTGTTGCGCCCAGTCGGTCAATCCACCGGCCAGAGCCTGATCGACCTGATCGCCAAAACGCTCGCGCGCCTGGCGATCATGGTGTTTGCCGAACCACAGCTTGTTCTTTTCAGCCGCTATTTCGTCCGGTGTCTCGGCTGAACCAAACCACCAATCGAGCAACGGCTGCCAAGGCTCGGCCATGATTTATTCCTTGTGGTAGGCCGTGGCGCGGGCCACTTCTTCCTTCGAACCGAGGAACACCGCCACGCGCTGGTGCAGGCCTTCAGGCTTGATGTCGAGGATGCGCTGGTGACCATCGGTGGAAGCGCCGCCGGCCTGTTCCACCAGGAACGACATCGGGTTGGCTTCGTACATCAGGCGCAGTTTGCCCGGCTTGGTCGGCTCGCGGCTGTCGCGTGGGTACATGAACAGGCCGCCGCGGTTCAGGATGCGGTGGACGTCGGCAACCATCGCGGCCACCCAGCGCATGTTGTAGTTCTTTTTCAACGGGCCTTCTTCACCGGCCAGCAATTCGCCGACGTAGCGCTGTACCGGGGCTTCCCAGTGGCGCTGGTTGGACATGTTGATGGCGAATTCCTGGGTGGTTTCAGGAATGGTGATGTTCTCGTGGGTCAGCACGAAGCTGCCCATTTCACGGTCCAGGGTGAAACCCTTGACGCCGTCGCCCAGGGTCAGCACCAACATGGTCTGCGGACCGTAGATGGCATAGCCGGCGGCCACTTGTTGGGTGCCTGGCTGCAGGAAGGCCTTTTCGTTCAGGGCTTCGTTCTGGCTCAGGTACTCGTTCGGGCAACGCAATACCGAGAAGATGGTGCCGACCGGGGCGTTGATGTCGATGTTCGACGAACCGTCCAGGGGGTCGAATACCAGCAGGTAGGCACCCTTGGGGTATTTGCCCGGGATCTGGTAGGCATTGTCCATTTCCTCGGACGCCATGCCGGCCAGGTGACCGCCCCACTCGTTGGCTTCGAGCAGGATCTCGTTGGAGATCACGTCGAGTTTCTTCTGCACTTCGCCTTGCACGTTTTCGGTGCCCATGCTGCCCAGGACACCACCCAGCGCGCCTTTGGATACGGCGTGGCTGATTTCCTTACAGGCACGCGCCACCACTTCGATCAAAAAGCGCAGATCGGCAGGGGTATTGTTGCTGCGGGTCTGCTCAATCAAATAGCGACTCAAGGTAACGCGAGACATGGACGGCTCCGAAGAATAGGGGGCGGAAAAACCAGCGCAGTTTAGCGCGTGTCGGGACTTAATTCCTCCTATGAGACGGGGAATGGCGGATTGAGTTCACAGAGTGGCGTCATCGCGAACAGGCTCGCTCCCACACTTGATCGGATTCTGTCAGGGGAAACGCAATCCAATGGGGGAGCGAGCCTGCTCGCGATGGGCGCGAAGCACCCGCCTTCAGGATTTGACCGGCGGCTTGCGCAGCAGACTGAACGCCATCGAGCCGAGGAACAACACGCTGAGCACCAGCACCGCCCACAGGCCGATTTTCTTCCAGTTGGTCCCGACGACGGCCGGCGCGGTTTCGGCCGCCGGCGTTGAAGTCGTAGGCCCATTCACCGTCGCCGCCCCCAGGGTCGCCAGGCGCGAAGGACGGTAATCGGGCACCAGCGTCGTCAGTGGCAGGCTGGCCGCCTTCACCGTCGCGCTACCCAGCGCCAGGCTGTAGGGCCCTTCGCCACGCGCGAGAAACACCACTTGGGTCGGGCGCACGGCAAAGCGCAGGGCCGGCGCTTCGGTACCAAGGCCACCGCCGCGCTCGTCCACCGTCAGCTTCAATTGCTGGACGGTCTGGCCGGACAACTGCAGTTGGTTCTGCACCACGTCCTGGCCATTCTGGGTCAACCGGTACAACAAGCCACTGCCCATCGGTTGCCACGGATGACTGCTCTCACGACGCCCGGCCAGGGTCACCGGTGCCAGGCTGTTGGCCTGGCTCAGCTCGACCTGCACTTCCTCGATATTCAGGCCCATGGGCAATTGCCAGGTGTATTCGCCGGCCTTCGCGGTGCTGCCGGCCAACGGCTGCGACCAGGCCAGCGGCAACGGCAGGCTTTCGCGGCTGGCGCTCTGCAACTGGGCTGAAGTCAGCACCGGCGCGGAAGACGGCGAATCCCACAACAACCGCAGGTAACGCGCCGACTGCCCCGGCAGGTTCACTTCATGCTGCTCGACCCGCTCATCGGCGAAGGTCAGGCGTGCCACCTGGCCTTCGCCCCAGGCCTGCCAGTTCTGCAGGTCGTCGCTGGCCTCGATGGTAAACCGCTGGAAGCCGTCGCGTTCGCTGGTCCAGTCGAGGATCAACTGCTGCAAGGGCGCCTTGATCGCGCTGGCATCCAGCAGCCAGCCGCGCAACTCTTCTTCCCCCGCCTCGAGCCGACTGGCCGGCTGGACTTCCACCAGCGTGCCGTTGGCGTTCGACTGCACCCGTACGCTGGGCGCGCGCTCGTTGTCATCGGCCGCGTTGTACAACGGGAACCATTTCACGTCGGTGACGGTGCGCTGTTCCCGGCTCTGCGCTGTCTCGCGGACCAGCGCATAGGCCTGGGGCTGCCCGGCCGCGTTGAAGACCCGCAGGTCGCTCAGGTCGGTCTGCCGCGCCTGCAGCTGGACCTCCAGTGGCAATGGCAGGCGATACCACGGTCCTTCGCCACTCAAGGTCAACGGCACCTGGTGGGCGAAGTCCGCCGGTTTTTCCTGGGCCGTAGCCGACAATGCCACCCACAACCCGACCACTCCCAGGCCGATCCGACTCAACTTGCGACTCAAGATGACACTCCCTCACTGACAGGCATCGGCGGCTCGGTCTCCGCAACCGTTTCCGGACGTTTGGGCGGCAGCGGTGCGAAGTAGCCCACCACCAGCAGCAATACACCCACGCCGATAAACGACACGATCCGCGCCAGGCCACCGCGGTTACTCAATTCGACAAAGAACAGCTTGGCCACCACCACGGCAATCAGCGCGGCACCGACCAGCCATACCTCGCGGCGATGCCGCAGGTGTCCGCCGATCATCAGGCCCAGGGCGATCAGGGTCCAGACCAGGGACAACCCGGCCTGCACGAACATGGATTCGAGCAGCGCATCGAGCTCGAACGGCACGTCCAGCCAATGGTGCGCGCTGCGCATCACCAGGGCGGTGAAGAATGCGAACAGCGAGACCCCGGCGACCAACTGGGCGACGTGTTCGGCATGGGCCCAACGGATCGCCAACTGCGCCAGCGCGCTGCGCGCCCATACGTAGACACCGAACAAGGCAAACAGCAAGCCCAGTTCCAACGGGTTGAGCAGCGGCACATACGGCAGCGGCTCGGCGACACCATTGCTGAAGGTGTTGGCCAGCCAGAACCACCCCAGCATCAACACGGCCAGGGGCGCCGCCGCGTAGACGCGGTACTCCCGCGGCTGGGCCGACACCGGCCACGGCCAGGCCCGCGGTGCGGCCATCAGCACCAGGTACAGGCTCGGCAGGATCGCCCAACCCAGCCAACGCCAGGCGTTGTATTGCTCGGACAACAGCAGCAGGCCATAACGCAGCTCCAGCGCCAGCACGCCGATCAACAACCAGCAACCCAGCACATGGGCGGTACTGCGGACCGGGTCCGGGAGCATCGAAGCCAAGCGCTTGAGCGACAGGAAATGCACACCGAACAGGATCAGCCAGGCCAGCCAGCCGAAATCCGCCGCCGGGTGGTAACGGCTGTGCCAGGTCGCGACCAGCACACCGCCCGCCGCAGGAATCAACAAAGTGCACAGCAAGCCGAGCGCTGGCCACCGCAAACGCAGCGCCAGAATCGTCCACGCCGCGACACTGAGCGCCGCGACAATCAGCAACAAGCTGCCCTGCAGATGGACCGGTGCGAAGCGCAGCACTTCGCTGACCCAGGTCAGTGCCCACCAACCGGCGCCCCAGATCAACAGCAGCTCGGACAAACGTTGCAAGCCCAGGGCCTCGAATACCGCCGCCGGATGGCCTCGCTGCAGTCGCCACGCCCCCACCAGTGCCGCCAGTCCCAGCACCATCGGCGTCCAGAAACCACTGTGGGCCAATGGCCGCAGCCCCTCGCCGTCGAGCGGTCCCAGCAAGGCCGGTCCCGCCACCAGGAATGCCGCACCGCCCAGCAGTTGCAGGAGCAGGCCGAACACGAAGCTCATGCGTTGTTTCAGGTACAGGCTCAGCCAGATGATCAACAGGCCACTGGCGGCCCATACGCCGCTGGCCGTTTGCCAGGGCAGGACGAACAGCACAGCGAGGTTGATCAAGGCCAGCCCCGCCAGCAACACCACCGACAAACCACGCAGCAACCGAACGTCGTTGCGCACCATTTCGTCGCGAGCGGCCAGTAACATGCCGCCGACCAAGGCCAGGCCGATCAACGAGGCACTGAGCAAGCCGCTCCAGCCGGCGGCGAACACCGCAGCCGAATCCCCTTCAGCGCCGCGCAAGCGCATCAGGAACAGCGCGCCCCCCAGCAGCTGCACGCCGAACGCCGTGAACAGGAAGGCGCGCGATTGCAGGCGCAGGCCGACGAACAGCGTCGCCAGCCCGGCCAACGCCCAGGCGATAGCCGTGCCGTGGGTGAAGAAAAACAGCGGCGCCAGCAGATAGAGCGAGCCCAGACCCAGCACAGCCAGCACCGGCAACACCTGGCGCTCCCAACTCGCGGTGTGCTCGGGCGGTGCCTTGCGCAGTTGATAGAAGCTGAACAGCAAGGCGACGCCAAGCATCAACGCCCCCAATGGTGCGCCCTCGAGCAGGCTGCTCTGGCCGATCTGCAACTCGCCGAAGAAAGCCCGCGCCGCGCCCAGCTGCAGCAACAAGGCAAACGCACGCGCCAATGGTCGCTGCTGACGCAGGCCCAGCCAGAAAATCCCCGCGCCTTCCACCGCCCATGCCGCCGTGGTCCAACGGGCATCGAGGCCCAGGGGAATCGCCAGGCTGGTAAAAATCACCCCCAGCGCCAGGCAGGTTTCGGCCAGCAACAGGGCACGGCCCTTCATCAACACACGGGCCAGCCCCATGTAGATCATGCCCAGGGCCAGGGCACTGAATGCCGCGGCCAGGTCCAGGAACATCACCAGCGTGAGCTGCAAGCCGAAGCCCACCAGCGGCGGGCCGAACAGCATCGTGCCGTCCACATAATCGCCCTTGCGCGCCGACCAGCGCAGCAGTGCTTCACGGCTGTCATCCTCGGGGCCGTCGCTCAGCTCCAGCAGTTTGCGCCGAGTGAACAACAAGCCAATCGCCAGGTACATGAGGAAGAAGACAATCAGGAACGGCTCGGTGCTGAAGAACAGTTCCGGGGAATACGAACGCAGGCCCCAGGCGATGCCGATACCGAAGGTGCCAACAAAACCGATCAGGTTAAGCAGGCGCCAGGCCTTGAACCAGGCAATCGCGAGGATGCCGGTATTGAGCAGGATGAAATAGCTGAACAGCGCGACATGGTTACCGCTGCCGGTGGAGGTCAGGATCGGCGCGGCAAAGCCGCCCAGGGCCGCGGCAGCCGCCAGCCCCAGAGCATTCTGGGTCACCGCCAGGATCGCCGAGAACACCGTGACCGCCACCAGCAACCCCAACGCGGCCTTCGAATCGAGCAGCGGGTGCAGGCGCATGGCAGCGAACACCGTCAGGTACAACACGGCAATGCCGGTGCCCTGGAGCATCAGCGCATAACTGTTGTTGCGCCGGCGCAGCCACCAGCCCAGGCCCAGCAGGCCCAACGCACTGGCCGCGACACCGGCGTAACGCAGTTCGATCGGCACCACCATGCCTTCGGTGGCATAGCGCAATAGAAACGCCAGGCCGAGGAACAGCAACAGCACACCGACCCGCAATACGGTATTGCCACCGAACAGCCAGTTGCGCGCAGCGGCCACGGCACGCTCGATGAAGCCGGGGCCGCGAGGGGCAGGCGGTGTGACCATCGGCTCCAGCGGCTCGGCTGCACGGGCCTCGCGCCGGGAGGAGGCGGGTGCGGGGGTCCAGATATCGTCGGGTAGCGGTTGGCTGGCTTGCGTGGCCATCGCGGGGGCCGGCGCCAGGTCAGGCGGTAGCTCCCAGACCAACTCCGGCTCGGGCTCTGGTTCTGCCTCGCTCCGGGCTTCGGGCTGCGGGGCCTGGGCCACGACGATCACGGGTACGGGTGCGGACACCGGCGCGCTCGGCGCCGACACCGTACCGCGCTCAAGCACGGCAAGACGTGCCTCCAGCGTCAGCAGGTTTTGCTGGGTCGCTTCGAGCAGACTCTGCTGTTTATCGGCCTGGGCCCCGAGACGGCGCAGTCGCAAGACCAGAGCGATGCCGAGCCCCGACAATGCGCCTATCAGCGCATCGGCGAATGACTCGTCCACCACCCAGCCGATTGCCAGGCCCAACAGCGTCAAAATCCATTGCATGGTTGATATCCCTGAGCGGCCCATTGCGGGCATGACCGGGGTGCTGCGGTGTCTGGCTCAGTCTAGTGGAACCCCCACAGAACCCACTCCCACATGGGTCATAAGGGCTTCCACTCTGAATCCGGCCACACAGCCCGGCGAAACTGGCGCTCAGTATATCGACGAAGCCCACTTGCCGTTGGGCTTCGCTCACATTTCTTACAGATGCTATTCCAGCGCTTTCCAGATGTCGGTGGCATATTCGCGGATGGTCCGGTCAGAGGAGAACCAGCCCATGCGTGCCGTGTTGAGCACTGCCGACCGCCACCACTGCTTGGAATCGTGCCACCGCTCTTCGACCTTGGCCTGGGCATTCCAGTAGGCGTCGAAATCGGCGCAGACCAGGAAGCGGTCATAGTCCACCAGCGAATCCACCAGGCCGGTATAGCGCATCGGATCGTCCGGGGAGAACACCCCGCCACGAATCGCCTGCAACACATCGCTGAGGCGATGGGACGCGGCGATGTCCGGTGCGGCGCTGAATTCACCGTTGCGCTTGCGCGCTTCCACCTGCTCGGCCGTCAGGCCGAAGATGAACATGTGCTCACCCCCCACCCGCTCATGCATTTCCACGTTGGCGCCGTCCATGGTGCCGATGGTCAATGCGCCGTTGAGGCCGAACTTCATGTTGCTGGTGCCCGACGCTTCGAAACCGGCCGTGGAGATCTGCTCCGACAAGTCCGCCGCCGGGATAATGCTTTCGGCCAGGCTGACGTTGTAGTTGGGCAGGAACACCACTTTGAGCAGGCCGCGCACGGTCGGGTCGTTGTTCACCACCCGGGCGATATCGTTGGTGAGCTTGATGATCAGCTTGGCCTGGTGATAACTGGCGGCGGCCTTGCCGGCGAAGATTTTCACCCGCGGCACCCAGTCCACTTCCGGCTCGGCACGAATCGCCTGGTACAGCGCCACGGTGTGCATCAGGTTGAGCAGCTGGCGCTTGTACTCGTGGATCCGCTTGACCTGCACGTCGAACATCGCCGCCGGGTTCACGGCAATGCCCAAGCGTTCATGGATCAGGTAGGCCAGGGCTTTCTTGCTGTGCAGCCGCTGTTCGGCGAACAGTTTGCGGAAGGCCTGCTTGTCGGCGAACGGCTCCAGCTCGATCAGGCGTTCCTCAGGGTTGTCGAGTACGCTCGGGCCCAGGGCATCGACCATCATCGAGGTCAGTTCCGAGTTGGCCTGGAACAACCAGCGGCGGAAGGTGACGCCGTTGGTCTTGTTGTTGATCCGCTCCGGGTAGAGCTTGTGCAGTTCCGAGAACACCGTGCTGCGCATCAGTTGCGTGTGCAACCCGGACACCCCGTTGACGCTGTGGGAGCCGAGGAACGCCAGGTTGCCCATGCGCACCCGTCGGCCGTTGTCTTCTTCGATCAGCGACACCGAGCGCAGCACGTCGAAATCGTGCACCCCCTTGGCCCGCAGCGAATCGATGTGCTGGGCGTTGATCAGGTAGATGATCTGCATGTGGCGCGGCAGCATGCGCTCCATCAACCCCACCGGCCAGGTTTCCAGGGCTTCGGGCAGCAACGTGTGGTTGGTGTACGACAGCGTATCCTGGGTGATCTGCCAGGCGGCGTCCCAGGCCACGTCGTAGACGTCCACCAGTTGACGCATCAGCTCGGCCACGGCGATGGACGGGTGGGTGTCGTTGAGCTGGATCGCCGCATGGTCGCCCAGGGTCAGTACCGAGGTGTGCATGTTGCGATGGCGGCGCAGCAGGTCCTGCAACGAGGCGGCGACGAAGAAATACTCCTGGCGCAGGCGCAGTTCCTGACCGGCTTCGGTGCTGTCGGCCGGGTAGAGCACACGGGAAATACTTTCGGCCCGGGCGACCTCGGCCACGGCACCGAGGTGGTCGCCGGCATTGAAGCGTTCCAGGTGCAGGTCTTCCACGGCCCGGGCGCGCCACAGGCGCAGGGTGTTCACGCTGGCTCCTCGCCAACCCACCACCGGGGTGTCATAGGCAATGGCCCGCACGGTTTCACCCGGAGACCAGACCTGGCGGGTTTTGCCAGTCTCATCGGTGACGGTCTCGACGCTACCGCCGAAGCCGATCGGGTAGACCACTTCAGGCCGTTCGAACTCCCACGGGTTGCCGAAATCCAACCAGTGCTCGGTCTGCTCCTGCTGCCAGCCATCGACGATCGCCTGGCGAAACAGGCCGTGCTCGTAACGAATGCCGTAGCCATGGCCGGCGATGCCGAGGGTCGACATGCTCTCCATGAAGCACGCCGCCAACCGACCGAGGCCACCGTTGCCCAACGCCGCGTCGGGCTCGAGCAGGCGGATGCGCTCCAGGTCCACGCCCAGTTCGGTCAGGGCTTCGCGAGCAGTGTCCAGCAGACCGAGGTTGCTCAGGCTGTCGTAGAGCAAGCGCCCGATGAGGAATTCCAGGGAGAGGTAGTAGACCCGCTTCTGGCCCTTGCGATAGATCTGTCGCGTGTGATCCATCCAGTGTTCGACCATGTGGTCGCGGGCTGCAAGGGCAATGGCTTCGAACCAATCGTGATCAAACGCATGATCCGGGTCCTTGCCGACGGCGTAAGTGAGTTTGGTCAACACAGCGTCGCGAAATGCGGCCACTTCGGCTTCGCGAACAAGTGGTTCTTGAGTCATGAATAAGACCTCGAACGAGCATGGAATTGTCTGAGCCTAGACGGTCTGACAGATGGCGAAGGCTCTTGGTTCGGTGGTTTTTCCCCCGATGCCGGAGAATTGCCGCCAGGAAATTGCCGATGGACGAATGAATGCAGGGCCCATGCCGTTCAAGGAAGGGTTTTGCCGGAACGAAAAAAAACCGGCGGATGGTCGTTCAAAATTTCACCAGTCCCGGTATGATCGCGCGCCCTGATGCATGCCGGTATACCTAGAATGATGAAGCCCAACCTGATCGCCGCCGCGGAGATCGACCGACTCGATACCTGGGCCAAATACTCCGCCCCGATGTGCGGTTCCTGCGTGTCGAGCTGCTGCACGCTCCCGGTCGAGGTCAAGATCAAGGACCTGATCCGGATTGGCATCGTCGACGAGTTCGAACTGGGCGACCCGCCGAAAAACATCGCCAAGCGCCTGCAAAAGGAAGGGATCGTCGAGCGTTACAACCAGAAGTCGGAGATCTTCACGCTCCAGCGCATGAGCAACAACGATTGCCTTTATCTGGACCGCAAGAGCCGGCTGTGCACCATTTACGAGAAACGCCCGGACACCTGCCGCAATCATCCACGGGTCGGCCCACGGCCGGGGTATTGCGCGTACAAGCCCAAGGAAGTGGAGCGCGAGCGTAATCCGCGGACGTTGGATCGGTTCTGATCGGTTGATTCTGCGGCGCCGGGTCTGGCGCCATCGCGAGCAGGCTCGCTCCCACATGGACGGTGCTGAACCGGTGGGAGCGAGCCTGCTCGCGATGAGGCCCGAATAGTCAGCACAAAATTCCAGGCACAAAAAAACGCCCCCGGTCTCACGACCGGGGGCGTTTTTCATTCAGCCGGGGCTAAACGATCAAGCCTTGGCTTTCTTGGCAGCGCGGGTACGCTCGCCTTCGTCCAGGATCTTCTTGCGCAGGCGGATCGACTTAGGCGTCACTTCGCACAGCTCGTCGTCCTGGATGAATTCCAGTGCCTGTTCCAGGGTGAAGCGAACAGGTGGAACCAGGGCGATGGTTTCGTCTTTACCCGAAGCACGCATGTTGTCGAGCTTCTTGCCCTTGGTAGGGTTGACGCCCAGGTCGTTGTCACGGCTGTTCAGACCTACGATCTGGCCGTTGTAGATTTCCTGGCCGTGCTCGACGAACAGCTTGCCACGCGCCTGGAGGGTTTCCAGGGAGTAGGTCAGCGCCTTGCCGGTTTCTACCGATACCAGGACGCCGTTCTGACGGCCGGACATGTGACCGGACTTCATGGTGTCGTAGCGATCGAAGATCGAGGTCAGGATGCCAGCACCGTTGGTCAGGGTCAGGAACTGGTTACGGAAACCGATCAGGCCACGAGCCGGGATGTTGTACTCCAGGCGCACACGCCCTTTGCCATCCGGGGACATGTTGGTCAGGTCGCCCTTACGCAGGCCCATTTCTTCCATGACCTTGCCCTGGGATTCCTCTGGGATGTCGATGGTGACGTTCTCGAACGGTTCCTGCTTGTTGCCGTCGACGACGCGGATGATCACTTCCGGACGACCTACGGCCATTTCGAAGCCTTCGCGACGCATGGTTTCGATCAGTACCGAGAGGTGCAGCTCACCACGGCCGGAAACCTTGAACTTGTCGGCCGAGTCGCCTTCTTCAACGCGCAGGGCAACGTTGTACAGCAGCTCTTTGTCCAGACGCTCCTTGATGTTACGGGAAGTCACGAACTTGCCTTCCTTACCGCAGAATGGCGAGTCGTTGACCTGGAAGGTCATGGAAACGGTCGGCTCGTCGACGGTCAGCGGCTTCATCGCCTCGACCACGTTCGGGTCGCACAGGGTGTCGGAGATGAACAGCTCTTCGAAGCCGCTGATGCAGACGATGTCGCCGGCAGCCGCTTCCTCGACGTCCACACGGTGCAGACCGTGGTGACCCATCAGCTTCAGGATACGGCCGTTGCGCTTCTTGCCGTCGACGTCGATGGCGACGACCGGGGTGTTCGGCTTGACGCGACCACGGGCGATACGGCCAACACCGATCACACCCAGGAAGCTGTTGTAGTCCAGGGCCGAGATCTGCATCTGGAACGGACCGTCACGGTCAACGGCCGGCGCAGGTACGTTGTCGACGATCGACTGGTACAGCGGGGTCATGTCTTCAGCCATGTCGGTGTGGTCCAGACCGGCAATGCCGTTCAGGGCCGAAGCGTAGACGACCTGGAAGTCCAGTTGTTCGTCGGTGGCACCGAGGTTGTCGAACAGGTCGAAGATCTGGTCCAGAACCCAGTCAGGACGCGCGCCCGGGCGGTCGACCTTGTTGATCACGACGATCGGCTTGAGGCCGGCTTCGAAGGCTTTCTTGGTCACGAAGCGGGTTTGCGGCATAGGGCCGTCCTGGGCGTCGACCAGCAGCAGCACGGAGTCGACCATCGACATCACGCGCTCTACTTCACCACCGAAGTCGGCGTGGCCCGGGGTGTCCACGATGTTGATGTGGTAGCCGTTCCAGTTGATGGCGGTGTTTTTCGCCAGGATGGTAATACCACGCTCTTTTTCCTGGTCGTTGGAGTCCATCACGCGCTCGTCGTTGAGCTCGTTGCGCTCCAGGGTGCCGGATTGACGCAAGAGTTTGTCTACCAGGGTGGTCTTACCATGGTCAACGTGGGCAATGATGGCGATGTTGCGTAGATTTTCGATCACTTGTGTATCTCGATCAGAGGATTCGGTGTGCTGACAGGTCGTGGCAGCGATTTACGTTGAGTCCGACAAAGCCGCTACAGCTTGTCGACGGCGTCGGGGGGCCGGTGACGCAGGCCACAGGCAAACAGCCCCGGGCACTTAGCTCGGTCGATAAACGCGCACATTGGCATGCCCCTCACTGAGCAGATGGTGGACATGCAGGCGACTCATCACGCCTTTGTCGCAATACAGCAGGTACTGGCGAGTAGGGTCCAGTTCCTTGAAACGCGCGTTCACTGCATAGAACGGCATCGTTTGTACCTCGATACCGGCGACGCTCAACGGGTCGTCTTCAGCGTCGTCCGGGTGACGGATGTCGATGATGATCTGACCGGCCAGCGCTTCGCCGACTTCTTCAACCTTGATATCCTGGCCCAATTCGTCGATCACTCGATCGATCGGCACCAGCCTGGCGTTTTCGAGCGCACGCTCGAGTACCGCCATATCGAATTCTTTCTCTTCGTGCTCCACGCGTCCGCGCTTGGCGGCGGTCTTCGGGTTGACCGAGATGACGCCGCAGTATTCGGGCATGTGCCGGGCAAATTCGGCAGTGCCAATCGCGTTGGCCGTGTCGATGATGTCCTGCTTGTGGCTGGCGATCAGCGGACGCAACACGAGCTTTTCGGTGACGCAGTCGATGACCGACAGGTTCGGCAGCGTCTGGCTCGATACCTGGGAAATCGCTTCGCCGGTGACCAGCGCATCGATGTGCAGGCGGTCGGCGATGCTCGACGCGGCACGCAACATCATACGCTTCAAAATGACGCCCATATGACTGTCGTCGACTTTGCCGAGGATTTCCCCCAGGACTTCTTCGAACGGCACACTCACAAATAACACGCGTTGCGAGCTGCCGTACTTCTTCCAGATGAAGTGCGCCACTTCCATCACGCCCAGCTCATGGGCACGCCCGCCGAGGTTGAAGAAGCAGAAATGGCTCATCAGGCCGCGCCGCATGATCTGGTAGGCCGCGACCGTGGAGTCGAAGCCGCCGGACATCAGCACCAGCGTCTGCTCCAGGGCTCCCAGCGGATACCCACCGATGCCGTTGTGCTGGCTGTGGATGACAAACAACCGTTGGTCGCGAATTTCGATGCGTACTTCAACCTGCGGGTTTTTCAACGAAATACCAGCGGCACCGCACTGCTGGCGCAGCTGGCTGCCGACGTAGCGGTCCACATCCATCGAACTGAACGGATGCTTGCCCGCACGCTTGCAACGTACCGAGAAAATCTTGCCGGCCAACGCATCGCCATAATGCAGCTTGCACTTGGCGACGATGTCGTCGAAATCCCCCAGCGGATATTCATCCACCTGCAGGAAATGCGCGATGCCCGGCATGCAGGTCAGCCGCTCGGTCATTTCCTTCAGGATCCTGGGTTCGCTGACGCGGGTTTCCAGCTCGAGATTGTCCCACACGCCATTCACCACCACGACCGGGTCCAGATCACGGAGCACGGCACGGATGTTCTTGGCCAACTGCCGGATGAAACGCGTCCGGACCGGGCGGCTCTTGATGGTGATTTCGGGGAAGACTTTTACGATTAGTTTCATGAAAACAGCGCGCGAACGGCCAGCCGAAAAAGGGGGGCGCGGATTATAGCGGAAATTGCTCAAGGTTTGACCAATTAATGTGTGACTGGTTTTCAGCGCACCAAAACAGGTCACACGCCGCCCTATACGCTACATTACAGTGCACGATTGTCTGACAATCTACCGTTCAAGCCTTCAAAAGGCGTGGGTTTGGTGCAAAAAACCCAAGCTGGGGCACTGGCATGCAATTTGCTCCCTTGTGAGGCAGGTTGCCATGGCAGAGTATTCGCGCCGGCATCACTCATATCTACGGGCAAACCATTACCCCGCCCGAAGCCACCCGGAGGACATATGTCGAAGTCGGTTCAACTCATCAAAGATCATGACGTCAAGTGGATTGATCTGCGCTTCACTGACACCAAAGGCACTCAACATCACGTAACCATGCCGGCCCGTGATGCCCTGGATGACGATTTCTTCGAAATCGGCAAGATGTTCGACGGTTCCTCCATCTCCGGCTGGAAAGGCATCGAAGCATCCGACATGATCCTGATGCCGGACGACGAAACCGCCGTCCTGGATCCGTTCACCGAAGAGCCGACCCTGATCCTGGTCTGCGACATCATCGAGCCTTCGACCATGCAAGGCTATGACCGCGACCCACGCGCCATCGCCCACCGTGCCGAGGAATACCTGAAGTCCACCGGCATCGGCGACACCGCTTTCTTCGGTCCCGAGCCTGAATTCTTCATCTTCGATTCGGTCAAGTTCAAGTCCGACATCTCCGGCTCCATGTTCAAGATCTTCTCCGAACAAGGTTCGTGGATGTCCGACCAGGACGTGGAAGGTGGTAACAAGGGTCACCGTCCAGGCGTGAAAGGCGGCTACTTCCCAGTACCACCGTTCGACTTCGACCACGAGATCCGTACCTCCATGTGCAACGCACTGGAAGAAATGGGCCAGACCGTGGAAGTTCACCACCACGAAGTGGCGACTGCCGGCCAGAACGAAATCGGCGTGAAGTTCAACACGCTGGTCAAGAAGGCTGACGAAGTCCAGACCCTGAAATATGTCGTGCACAACGTTGCCGATGCCTATGGCCGCACCGCGACCTTCATGCCGAAGCCACTGTACGGCGACAACGGTTCGGGCATGCACGTTCACGTGTCGATCTCCAAAGACGGCAAGAACACCTTCGCTGGCGAAGGCTATGCCGGTCTGTCGGACACCGCCCTGTACTTCATCGGCGGTATCATCAAGCACGGTAAGGCCCTGAACGGCTTCACCAACCCTTCGACCAACTCCTACAAGCGTCTGGTCCCAGGCTTCGAAGCGCCGGTGATGCTGGCCTACTCGGCTCGCAACCGTTCCGCCTCGATCCGTATTCCTTACGTGAACAGCCCTAAAGCCCGCCGCATCGAAGCCCGCTTCCCGGATCCGGCTGCCAACCCGTACCTGGCCTTCGCCGCACTGATGATGGCCGGTCTGGACGGTATCCAGAACAAGATCCACCCTGGCGATGCCGCCGACAAAAACCTGTATGACCTGCCGCCTGAAGAGGCCAAGGAAATCCCGCAGGTTTGCGGCAGCCTGAAAGAAGCCCTGGAAGAGCTGGACAAGGGCCGTGCGTTCCTGACCAAGGGCGGCGTATTCAGCGATGACTTCATCGACGCTTACATCGCACTGAAAAGCGAAGAAGAAATCAAGGTCCGCACCTTCGTACACCCACTGGAATATGAGCTGTACTACAGCTGCTGATCCAGTAGCGCTCGCACACGCGGCGTGAAACAAGAGAGGCCTCCTTCGGGAGGCCTTTTTCATGGGCGCAGGTTACTGCATGATGACCGCCGCCCCTCCCCAGAGAAGAGACCGCCCATGAACTTGCGCTTCACATTCGGCTTTGCCCTTTCGGTCGCGCTGTTGGCCACCAACGCTCAAGCCACACCGGCTCCTGACGCTCTGACGCCTTTGCTGAACGCCATTGGCGAACGCATAGCCCTTGCCGATCAAGTGGCGTTGAGCAAATGGGACAGTCATAAACCGGTAGAAGACCGCCAGCGCGAACGTGAAGTCATTGCCGCCGCCGTCGCCCAAGCGCCGGTCTACAAGCTGCCTGGTGAAACCGTGGAAGCGTTTTTCAGCGCCCAGATAGAAGCCAACAAACTGGTGCAGTACATCGACCTGTCCGACTGGGCCCTGGCAGGCAAGGCCCCGGATCTCCCGCGTCCGGACCTGGTGGGGCAAATCCGTCCACAGCTTGATCGACTGCAAAAGCGCCTGTTGCAACAACTGGCCGATTTCACCCCCTACCGTACCGACCCGCAGTGCCCGCAATGGTTGGCCCGGGCCACCCATAACAACAAACAGCACCCGGTGCACCGGCTTGCCCTGATCCGGGCGACTGCAGAGCTGTGCATAGCTCCCAAAGCCTGAAACACCCGGTTCCCTGTGGGAGCGAGCCTGCTCGCGATAGCGGTGTGTCAGGCAACAGCCATGTTGCTGAGCGATCGCCATCGCGAGCAGGCTCGCTCCCACAGGGGATTCCGGTGTTGGGACGTTTTGGGTTGGGCCAACCGACTCCTTGTCCTATGCTGCATCCAACACTTTCAGTTTCCGGTCGATTTTTATGGGTCGTGTCTTTCCTGGCGTTTTGTTGCTACTGGCATTGCCCGCAGCAGCCCAGATCTACAAATACACCGACGCCGACGGCAACACCGCCTATAGCAACCAGCCGCCCCAAGGCGTCCCGGCCCAGACCGTGGAGTTGCCGCCGCTCAACAGCATCGAACGCCAGTCTCCAACCAGCCCGGACGCGCCGACAGCTCCCGCCAACAGTGAAGCACCGCGCAAGGCCTACGAAACACTCGAACTGACGGACATTCCCACCGAGGAAGCCCTGCGCGCCAACAATGGCACCTTCACCGTCGGCGTTCGTGCGCAACCGCGCCTGCAAAGCCCCCATCAGTTCCGCCTGCTGCTGGACGACCAGCCTTATGGCCAGCCCTCCAACGTGCCGCGCCTGCAGCTGGTGAACATCGACCGGGGCGAGCACCGCCTGGCGGTCCAGGTCATCGATGGGGAAAACCTTGTGCAACAGAGCGAAACCGTTACGTTTACCGTGCAGCGGGTGCACCAGCCATGAGCCGCTGGGTGCTTGCCCTGTGCCTGTCGCTGGTCGCCTTGCCGGCGATGGCGCAGGTCTATACCTATGTCGATGCCCAGGGCAATCGGGTCTTCACCGATCAGCCGCGCCCCGGCAACGCGAAGAAAGTCCAGCTGACACCCGGCAACCGAATGCCCATGCCGCCTGCAGCTGCAACCACGGCGCCAGTCTCCGAAGCCCAGCCGAAACCCCTGTTTCATTATGAGATGCTCCGGCTGCTGATCCCCGAGCCGGATGCCACCATACGCAGCACAGCGGGGGAATTGATCGTCACCGCCACCAGTGAGCCGGGGCTGAAAAAGGGCCATCGCTACCGCCTGCTGCTCGATGGCCGGCCTACTGGCGAACCAGGACCAAGCCCAGTGTTTGCCTTGAGCAATATCGATCGAGGCACTCACCAATTGGCGGTAGAAATCCTCGACGAGCAAGACCGCATCGTCGAACGCACCGCCAACCAGCCCTTCCACATGCAACGCATTTCGCTGGCACAGAAGCGCCGCATCAAGCCTTGCGCCACGGCTGACTATGGCCAGCGCCCCGAATGCCCTCTCGCCGACAAACCCGAAGAAGAAAGCAGCATCCTGCCGTTCTTCTAACGCCCGCCCTGATGACGCACTATATTGGTGCGCATCGTTGCACCTCTACTCAGGCGCGAACCCATTTTGGTTCGAAAGTACCCGGAAAAACTGGCCGAACGCCACGCAATCGGGCGAAAAAAACCTATTTCAGGCTCTAAACGCTTCTTTTCGGAGCCTTGGTTTGGTTTTTGCATTTTCCTTCTATCAGCGCGTTACATCGCGCGCGCAATTTGGGACCGGCCCCGAATTGCCACGCTTCAAAAGAGGTCCCGATGACCATCAGCGACGCACTACACCGCTTGCTACTCGACAACCTCACCACCGCGACCATTCTGCTCGACGCCGAACTGCGCCTCGAGTACATGAACCCGGCGGCAGAGATGCTCCTGGCCGTCAGCGGTCAGCGCAGCCATGGACAGTTCATCAGCGAGCTGTTCACCGAATCCGCCGAGGCACTCAACTCCCTGCGCCAGGCCGTGGAGCAGGCTCATCCGTTCACCAAGCGTGAAGCGATGCTCACCGCCCTGACCGGCCAGACGCTGACGGTCGACTACGCGGTAACCCCGATCCTGAGCAACGGCGCCACACTGTTGCTGCTGGAAGTCCACCCCCGTGATCGCCTGCTACGCATCACCAAGGAAGAGGCGCAATTGTCCAAGCAGGAAACCAGCAAGATGCTGGTGCGTGGCTTGGCCCATGAAATCAAGAATCCCCTCGGCGGCATCCGTGGCGCTGCGCAATTGCTGGCCCGGGAACTGCCCGAAGAAAGCCTCAAGGACTACACCAACGTCATCATCGAGGAAGCCGATCGCCTGCGAAACCTCGTGGACCGCATGCTCGGTTCCAACAAGCTGCCGTCCCTGGCCCTGTGCAACGTCCACGAGGTGCTGGAGCGCGTCGGCAGCCTCGTGGAAGCCGAGAGCCAGGGCTGCATCACCTTGGTGCGCGACTATGACCCGAGCATTCCCGATGTCCTGATCGATCGCGAACAGATGATCCAGGCCGTGTTGAACATCGTGCGCAACGCGATGCAGGCCATCAGCAGCCAGAACGAGCTGCGCCTGGGCCGCATCAGCCTGCGCACTCGCGCCTTGCGCCAGTTCACCATCGGCCATGTGCGCCATCGCCTGGTGACCAAGATCGAAATCATCGACAACGGCCCGGGCATCCCCACGGAATTGCAGGAAACCATCTTCTTTCCAATGGTCAGCGGCCGTCCGGACGGTACCGGGCTGGGGCTGGCCATTACCCAGAACATCATCAGTCAGCATCAGGGCCTGATCGAGTGTGAGAGCCACCCCGGCCACACCACCTTTTCGATCTTCCTGCCACTGGAACAAGGAGCCACATCGACATGAGCCGTAGTGAAACCGTGTGGATCGTCGATGACGACCGTTCTATCCGCTGGGTCCTGGAAAAAGCCTTGCAACAGGAAGGCATGACCACCCAGAGCTTCGACAGCGCCGACGGCGTGATGAGCCGCCTGGCCCGTCAGCAACCGGACGTCATCATCTCCGACATCCGCATGCCCGGTGCCAGCGGCCTGGACCTGCTGGCGCGGATTCGCGAGCAGCACCCGCGGCTGCCGGTGATCATCATGACCGCCCACTCCGACCTGGACAGCGCCGTGGCGTCCTATCAGGGCGGCGCCTTCGAGTACCTGCCCAAGCCGTTCGATGTCGATGAAGCCGTGTCGCTGGTCAAGCGCGCCAACCAGCACGCCCAGGAACAACAGGGTCTGGAAGAAGTGCCGGCCCTGGCCCGCACACCGGAAATCATCGGCGAAGCGCCGGCGATGCAGGAAGTGTTTCGCGCCATCGGACGCCTGAGCCACTCCAATATCACTGTGTTGATCAATGGCGAATCCGGCACCGGTAAAGAACTGGTGGCCCATGCCCTGCACCGCCACAGTCCACGGGCAGCGTCGCCATTCATTGCACTGAACATGGCCGCGATTCCCAAGGACCTGATGGAATCCGAACTGTTCGGTCACGAGAAAGGCGCATTCACCGGCGCGGCCAACCTGCGACGCGGGCGCTTCGAACAGGCCGACGGCGGCACGTTGTTCCTCGATGAGATCGGCGACATGCCGGCCGATACCCAGACCCGTTTGTTGCGCGTGTTGGCGGACGGCGAGTTCTATCGGGTGGGCGGGCATACCCCGGTCAAGGTCGATGTACGCATCATCGCCGCGACCCACCAGAACCTGGAAACCCTGGTGCACGCCGGCAAATTCCGTGAAGACCTGTTCCACCGCCTGAACGTGATCCGTATTCATATCCCGCGTCTGGCGGATCGTCGCGAAGACATCCCGACCCTGGCCAGGCATTTCCTCAGCCGCGCCGCCCAGGAACTGGCGGTGGAGCCCAAGCTGCTCAAGAGCGAGACCGAGGAATACCTCAAGAACCTGCCGTGGCCCGGCAACGTGCGTCAGTTGGAGAACACCTGCCGCTGGATCACCGTCATGGCTTCGGGACGTGAGGTGCATATCGGCGACCTGCCGCCGGAACTGCTGAGCCTGCCACAGGATTCGGCCCCGGTGACCAACTGGGAACAGGCCCTGCGCCAGTGGGCCGACCAGGCCTTGGCCCGCGGCCAGTCGAGCCTGCTGGACAGCGCCGTGCCGAGCTTCGAACGCATCATGATCGAAACCGCCCTCAAGCACACCGCCGGCCGCCGCCGCGACGCCGCCGTGCTGCTGGGCTGGGGTCGCAATACCTTGACCCGCAAGATCAAGGAATTGGGGATGAAGGTCGATGGCGGGGATGATGACGAGAGCGACGAGGGCTGAGCTGCCGTTGGCTTTTCGCTGAATCCGAAGGCCAATCGCGAGCAGGCTCGCTCCCACATTGGACATCGGTGTCCGCAAGCTCTTGTGGGAGCGAGCCTGCTCGCGATGCTTTTGAAAGCGTCGTGCACCACACCGATGCACCACGAACCGCAACTACGCGCTTCATGCAGGCCCAAACCAATCGGGCCACCACAAGAAAATCCGTACCAAAGAAGCCAAAAACCCCGGAATACGGGGCCTTGCGCGGCACTGGAAAGTTTTTTGTGACAAGCCATTTAAAACTGGCACGTCCCCTGCAATAACCCTATCACTACCCAGTTTCGGGGACCTTGGTACAGGCAGGCCGGGGATTCCCCATTTTATCCGGGCTCATCGAGCCCACCGTTTTGGGGGCCTTGATACAGGCAGGTCAAGGTTTCCCTCTTTTATTGCTCCTGGAGACGGACCTCTAACCGCCAGCGGTCATCCACCTCGCTACCGGTCCACTCCCCCCGCAGCGGACGCGCCGCCACCAGCGTCAGCAACAAGCCCTTGTCACTCAGGCGCACCCGCCAGTTCACATCCTTGCCGTTGAGCTTCAACTGTCCCTTCTGCGCCGGGCCTTCGGCTTCGAACAACAGCGCCACGGAGCCATCGACGATTTCCCCGTGCAGCTTGGGCTCGTCATTGAACCAGGCCACCAGCACCCCATCGCTCACCTCGATCCGCTGCAACACGCTCGGTTCGGGATTGGTCAGGCGGCCGATCATCAGGCCAATCATCATCCCGAAGATTGCCAGGGAGCCCATGACCCGCGGGAATAGCTTCGAACGCTCATCGGTTTGCAGCGTAGAATGCGCGTCATCTTTGTTATCGGAGCCGTGCATGTTTCACGTCATCCTTTTTCAACCGGAAATTCCGCCGAATACCGGCAATGTCATCAGGCTGTGCGCCAACAGCGGCTGCCACCTGCATTTGATCGAACCGCTGGGCTTCGAGATGGACGACAAGCGCCTGCGCCGCGCCGGCCTCGATTACCACGAGTATGCCACCTTGCAGCGTCATGCCGACCTCGCCAGCTGTCTGGAAAGCCTCGGTCACCCGCGCCTGTTCGCCTTCACCACCAAGGGTTCGCGGCCTTTCCATGACGCCAGTTTCGTCGCCGGCGATGCGTTCCTGTTCGGACCGGAAAGCCGTGGCCTGCCGGCCGACGTGCTGGACGCGCTACCGGCGGACCAGCGCCTGCGGCTACCCATGCGCGAAGGCTGTCGCAGCCTGAACCTGTCCAACACGGTGGCGGTGGCTGTCTACGAGGCGTGGCGGCAGAACGGGTTCGCCTGAATCCATAACGCCAGAAACTCCTGTGGGAGCGAGCCTGCTCGCGATGGCGATCGCTCAGCAACATGGCTGTTGCCTGACACACCGCTATCGCGAGCAGGCTCGCTCCCACAGGTTTGGTAGCCGGCTGTCGGACGCTTATTGAACCGTCGCGCCGCCTTCTTCCTGCATGCGCTGCAGCTCTTGGGCGTACAGGGCGTCGAAGTTCACCGGGGCCAGCATCAGGGCCGGGAACGAGCCGCGGGTCACCAGGCTGTCCAGCGCTTCACGGGCGTACGGGAACAGGATGTTCGGGCAGAACGCGCCCAGAGTGTGGCTCATCGAAGCGGCATCGAGGTTCTTGATCAGGAAGATCCCGGCCTGCTGGACTTCAGCGATGAACGCCACTTCTTCACCGTTCTTCACGGTGACCGACAGGGTCAGCACCACTTCGTGGAAGTCTTCTTCCAGGGCTTTCTGACGGGTGTTCAGGTCCAGGCCTACGCTTGGCTCCCACTGCTGGCGAAAGATCGCCGGGCTTTTCGGGGCTTCGAAGGACAGGTCACGCACATAAATGCGCTGCAAGGAGAATTGCGGTGCGGCTTCTTCTTCGCTGGCAGCTGTGTTCTGTTGGTCAGTCATCGCAGATCCTTCTCACTTTCAGGTTCTTTAGGGGATTCAGGCCTGGAGCAACGCGTCGAGCTTGCCGGCGCGCTCCAGGGCATACAGGTCGTCGCAACCGCCCACGTGGGTGTTGCCGATCCAGATCTGCGGCACGGAGGTGCGTCCGGCCTTCTGGGTCATCTCGGCGCGCAGCTGCGGCTTGCCGTCGACCTTGATCTCTTCGAAAGCCACGCCCTTGTTCTGGAGCAGGAACTTGGCTCTGGAACAATAGGGGCAGTAATCGCTGGAATAGACAACGACGTGGGTCATCTCACTTCACCAGGGGCAGGTTGTCGGCTTTCCAGGTCGCCACGCCACCGGACAGCTTGGCGGCGGTGAAACCGGACTTCATCAGTTCGCGGGCGTGGGTACCGGCCGTCTGGCCCATGGCATCGACCAGGATGATGGTCTTGGCCTTGTGCTTTTCCAGTTCGCCGATACGCGCGGCCAGTTTGTCCTGGGGAATGTTCAATGCGCCGACAATGTGACCGGCGGCGAATTCCTTGCCCGGGCGAATGTCCACCACCACGCCGGCATCCTTGTTGACCAGCGCGGTCAGTTCGGCGGTGCTCAGGCTGCGGCCGCCGCCCTGCATCGTATGGGCAACCAGCAATGCCAGCAGTACGACGAAGATACCGACGAGAATGTAGTGGTTAGTGGCAAATTCAATCAGGTGAGCAACCATCGAAGGAGGTTCCAGGGCGTTAAAATGTCGGCCAGTATACACAGCACTCAGGGTCGGCCAAACCCCGCCCGGCGGTGACGGCACCGGAACTTACCTTTAAACTGCCCGTCCCTTTTCCATCGTCTTCTTTTAACCAGCCACGAGTGGATTCCATGACTACCACGCCTAAACCTTTGGTCCTGATGATTCTCGACGGCTTCGGTCACAGTGACAGCCACGAATCCAACGCTGTGTATTCGGCCAACAAGCCTGTACTGGACCGCCTGTGGGCCACCGTGCCGAACGGCCTGATCTCCGGCAGCGGCATGGACGTCGGCCTGCCGGACGGGCAGATGGGCAACTCCGAAGTCGGCCACATGAACCTCGGCGCCGGCCGCGTGGTTTACCAGGACTTCACTCGCGTCACCAAAGCGATCCGCGACGGCGAGTTCTTCGAGAACCCGACCATCTGCGCCGCCGTGGACAAAGCCGTGGCCGCCGGCAAGGCCGTGCATTTTATGGGCCTGCTGTCCGACGGTGGCGTGCACAGCCATCAGGACCACTTGATCGCCATGGCCGAGCTGGCCTTCAAACGCGGCGCCGAAAAGATCTACCTGCACGCCTTCCTCGATGGCCGTGACACCCCGCCGAAAAGCGCCGCTTCTTCGATCGAGCTGCTGGATGCCACCTTCCAGGCGCTCGGCAAGGGTCGCATCGCCAGCATCGTCGGCCGTTACTACGCCATGGACCGCGACAACCGTTGGGACCGTGTCGCCCAGGCCTACAACCTGATCGTCGATGGCAACGCCGAATTCAGCGCCGCCACCGCCCAGGAAGGTCTCGAAGCCGCCTACGAGCGCGGCGAAAGCGACGAGTTCGTCAAGGCCACCACCATCGGCGAGCCGGTCAAGGTCGAGGATGGCGACGCCGTGGTGTTCATGAACTTCCGCGCCGACCGCGCCCGCGAGCTGACCCGGGTCTTCGTCGAAGACGATTTCAAGGAGTTCGAACGCCCTCGCCAGCCAAAACTGGCCGGCTTCGTGATGCTGACCCAGTACGCCGCCAGCATCCCCGCACCCTCGGCGTTCGCTGCCGGCAGCCTGGAAAACGTCCTGGGCGACTACCTGGCGAAGAACGGCAAGACCCAGCTGCGCATCGCCGAAACCGAGAAATATGCCCACGTGACGTTCTTTTTCTCGGGCGGCCGCGAAGAACCGTTCCCGGGCGAAGAGCGCATCCTGATCCCATCGCCGAAAGTCGCCACCTACGACCTGCAACCCGAGATGAGCGCTCCGGAAGTCACCGACCGGATCGTCGACGCCATTGAAAACCAGCGTTACGACGTCATCGTGGTCAACTACGCCAACGGCGACATGGTCGGTCACAGCGGCGTGTTCGAGGCGGCGGTCAAGGCCGTGGAATGCCTGGACACCTGCGTTGGCCGCATCGTCGACGCATTGGAAAAGGTCGGCGGCGAAGCGCTGATCACGGCCGACCATGGCAACGTCGAGCAGATGTCAGACGAATCCACCGGCCAGGCCCACACTGCCCACACCACCGAGCCGGTGCCATTCATCTATGTCGGCAAACGCGACTTCAAGGTCCGCGAAGGCGGCGTACTGGCCGACGTGGCGCCGACCATGCTGATGCTGCTGGGCATGGAGAAGCCGGCGGAAATGACCGGGACTTCGATTCTGGTCTGACGACACGTAGTCTCCGAGCATTGGCTTGTTGTGGCGAGGGAGCTTGCTCCCGCTCGATGGCGCAGCCATCGCCGAGGCTCTGGCCTGATCCATTGTCGAGGGGGCTGCCTCGCAGCCCAGCGGGAGCAAGCTCCCTCGCCACAGCAGGCTCGCTCCCACCTTGGTTTTCGGTGTATTTCAGCCCAGTTATCACACAGCCCCAAATGGGCGTTTTTTTTGCGGCGTGGGGCGGGCATACTAGGCCGTCCCTTTCCCTGGTATCGCCCGCCTCTATGCTTCGCGTCCTGATAGCCCTCGCTCTGACCTGCCTGCTCCAACCGGCCTTCGCTGACGAGCGCGCGCAAACCCAACAACAGTTGGAAGCCACGCGCCAGGACATCGCCGAGCTGAAAAAGCTGCTGGGCAAGCTGCAGGAAGAAAAAGCCGGCGTGCAGAAAGACCTGCGCGGCACCGAGACCGAGATGGGCAACCTGGAGAAACAGGTCGATGCCCTGCAAAAAGAGCTGAAGAAAAGCGAATCCGAGCTGCAGCGGCTCGATGGAGAGAAAAAAAAACTCCAGAGCGCGCGCACTGAACAGCAACACCTGATCGCCATCCAGGCCCGCGCGGCCTATCAGAGCGGCCGCCAGGAGTACCTCAAGTTGTTGCTCAACCAGCAGAACCCCGAGAAGTTCGCCCGTACCCTCACCTATTACGACTATCTGAGCCAGGCACGCCTGGAACAACTCAAGAAATTCAATGAAACCCTGCGCCAACTGGCCAATGTCGAAAAAGACATCGAGCTGCAGCAGGCCCAGTTGTTGGTGCAGAAAAGCAGCCTCGACACCCAGCGCGAAGAGCTCGAGAAAGTACGCAAGGAACGCGCGGTGGCCCTGGCCAAGCTCAATGACGATATGAAGGCGCGGGACAGCAAGCTCAAGGCTCGCGAGCAGGACCAGGCCGAACTGGCCAACGTTTTGAAAACCATCGAGGAAACCCTGGCCCGCCAGGCGCGAGAGGCAGAGGAAGCGCGGCAGAAAGCGCTGATCGCCCAGCAGGAAGCCGAAAAAAAGCGCTTGCGTGAAGCCCAGGCCGATGCGGACGCGGACGACGCCCCGCGCAAAACGACGAAATCCAGCCCCGGCGCCCTGGTTTCCAGCGACGGCGAAACCTTCGGCGGCGCCTTTGCTTCCGCCCGGGGCAAACTTCCATGGCCGGTCAATGGTCGATTACTTGCGCGCTTTGGTGAAACCCGCGGCGACGACACCCGCACCAAGTGGGACGGCGTGATGATCAGCGCCTCCGCCGGCAGCCAGGTGCATGCCGTGCACGGCGGGCGGGTAGTGTTCGCCGACTGGCTGCGCGGCGCCGGCCTGCTGGTGATCCTCGATCACGGCAACGGTTACCTGAGTCTGTACGGCCACAACCAGACGCTGCTCAAGTCGGCGGGTGATGTGGTCAAGGCCGGTGAGTCCATCTCCACGGTCGGCAACAGTGGCGGGCAGGATACGCCTGCGCTGTATTTCGCAATTCGTCAGCAGGGTCGCCCCAGCGACCCGGCCCAATGGTGTCGTGCGCAAGGATAAGCGCGCCCATCCAATTAAGGAGTTCGTTCGACATGCTGCATTTGTCCCGCCTCACCTCGCTGGCCCTGACGATCGCCCTCGTGATCGGTGCGCCCCTGGCTTTTGCCGCCGGCCCGGCACCAACGGCACCAGCACCTGCCGCTACGGCCGCGACCACCAAGGCCCCGCTACCGCTGGACGAACTGCGCACCTTCGCCGAAGTCATGGACCGGATCAAGGCCGCCTACGTCGAACCGGTGGATGACAAGATGCTGCTGGAGAACGCCATCAAGGGCATGCTCAGCAACCTCGACCCACACTCGGCCTACCTGGGGCCGGAAGACTTTGCCGAATTGCAGGAAAGCACCAGCGGCGAGTTCGGCGGCCTGGGCATCGAGGTCGGCAGCGAAGACGGCTTTATCAAGGTGGTCTCGCCAATCGACGATACGCCTGCCTCCAAGGCCGGGATCCAGGCCGGTGACTTCATCGTCAAGATCAACGGCCAGCCGACCCGCGGCCAGAGCATGACCGAAGCCGTGGACAAGATGCGCGGCAAGATCGGCCAGAAGATCACCCTGACCCTGGTGCGCGATGGCGGCACGCCGTTCGACGTGACCCTCACCCGGGCGGTCATCCAGGTCAAGAGTGTGAAGAGCCAGTTGCTGGAGTCGGGCTACGGCTACATCCGCATCACCCAGTTCCAGGTCAAGACCGGCGAAGAAGTCGCCAAGGCCCTGGCCAAGCTGCGCAAGGACAACGGCAAGAAACTCAACGGCCTGGTCCTGGACCTGCGCAACAACCCCGGCGGCGTGCTGCAATCGGCGGTGGAAGTGGTGGATCACTTCATCACCAAGGGCCTGATCGTCTACACCAAGGGCCGTATCGCCAACTCCGAGCTGCGTTTCTCGGCCACCGGCAACGACCTGAGCGAAGCCGTGCCACTGGTGGTGTTGATCAACGGTGGCAGCGCCTCGGCCTCGGAAATCGTCGCCGGCGCCCTGCAGGACCAGAAACGCGGCGTCGTCATGGGCACCACCAGTTTCGGCAAGGGTTCGGTGCAGACCGTGCTGCCACTGAACAACGACCGCGCCCTGAAGATCACCACCGCGCTGTATTTCACGCCCAACGGTCGCTCCATCCAGGCCCAGGGCATCGTTCCGGACATCGAGGTGCGCAAGGCCAAGATCACCAACGAGCAGGACAGCGAGTACTTCAAGGAAGCCGACCTGCAAGGCCACCTGGGCAATGGCAACGGCGGTGCCGACAAGCCGAGCGGCTCCGGCGGCAAGGCCAAGCCGATGCCGCAGGATGACGACTACCAACTGGCCCAGGCCCTGAGCCTGCTCAAAGGATTGAACATCACTTCCGGCCGCTGAGATGGGCCGGCGTTTCATCCTCGGCCTGTTGTGCTGCCTGGCGAGCGCTGCTTTTGCAGCGCCCGACACACCTGCGGCTTCACCGCACAAGGCCTACCTGAGCCTGATCATCGACGACCTGGGGCAGAACCTGCCCCGGGATCGCCGGGTATTGGCGCTTCCCGGCCCGGTCGCCACCGCGATCATGCCCGACACGCCCCATGCCGCCGAATTCGCCCGCGAGGCTCACCGCGCCGGCAAGATCGTCATGCTGCACATGCCCATGGATCCGGCGACCGGGCCGTTCGCCTGGCATCCCGAGCTACCGATTGAAGAGCTGGGAAAACGCCTCGAAGCCGCATTCGCCGCCGTGCCCTATACCAGTGGGATCAACAACCACATGGGCAGCCGCATGACCGCCCAGCCCCAGGCCATGGCATGGCTGATGGCGGACTTGCAGCAGCGCCACAAGTTCTTCGTCGACAGCCGCACCAGCGCTCAAACCGTCGCCGCAGCCGAAGCTCAGAAGATCGGCCTCGCCAGCGTATCGCGGGATGTCTTTCTCGACGACGAGCGCACCGAAGCCGCCATCGCCCATCAACTCCAGACCGCCATCGACCTGGCCCGCCGCCAGGGTTCGGCCGTGATGATCGGTCATCCTTACCCGCAGACCCTGGCGGTGCTCGAACGCGAACTGCCCCGGCTCAAGGCACAGGGTGTCGAGTGGATCGACATCAAGTCGATGATCAGCCTGCGCAGCAATCGAGCGATGGTGGGGCATGGGAAGGATGGGGTTTATCGTTAACCGCGTCGCGGCGATCCGACGATGGAGCCAGACCGGCTAGCGCACGGCTCAGAGATACCGCGCCATGATCGCGTCCACCGCACCCTCTTTGCGCAGCTCATCCAGGGCTTTTTGCAGCCGTGCGACCACGTCGTCGGACACATCCTTGTTCAGCGCCAGGTATAACTCAGCGCTGTTGAATCGCAGCACGGTCTTGAGATCGTTCACGCCTTCCTGGCGAGCCAGGTAGCGGCCAGCCGGATCGCCAGTGGCCCACAAGTCGATTTGACCGTTGAGCAGTTTCCTGGCGTTGTCCTGATCGCGCAGCACGACAATTGGATTCAGCCCTTGCTTACCCAGGGTTTCGGCAATCGCATCGCCCTTGTAGGCGCCGATCCTGTACTGGCGCGCCTGCTCCAACGAGTCGAGGACAATCTTGCTGTCCGCCCTGGCAAGCATGATCCAGTCATCCGGACCGATAGGGCCGACCCATTTGAAAAGCGCTTCACGCTCCGGCAACCGCGCCATGACAAACACACCGTAGCCGGGATTCTCCAGGGCGAGTTTGTAGATGCGTTCCCAGGGAAAACGCAGCGTCAGGCTGTAGGTGATGTCGGCGCGCTTGAAGATCTCGCGGACGATGTCCACGGCGATGCCATGGATGTTCTCGTCCTGGGCGAAGTTCTTGCCGTTCTTGGCCATGTTGTACGGCGGGAAGTTTTCCGTCAGCAGCACCAGTGACGTCTCGGCGGCGCGGGCGGTCCCTGCGAGCAGCAACGTGACACCGGCAAGGGCAAGAACGAGGCGTTTGAGCATGTCGGGCTACCGCAATCCATGGTGTGCCCAAGAGTGCCTTGGGCCCGCCATGGTGTCCAGCGATCAGCGAACGCAGATACCGCGCTGTGCCATGTAGGCCTTCGCTTCCGGCACGGTGTATTCGCCAAAGTGGAAAATGCTCGCCGCCAGCACTGCGCTGGCATGGCCTTCGAGAATGCCGTCGGCCAGGTGTTGCAGGTTGCCAACGCCACCGGAGGCAATCACCGGGATGCCCAGGGCATCGCTGATGGCGCGGGTGACGCCCAGGTCGAAACCGTTCTTCATGCCGTCCTGGTCCATGCTGGTCAACAGGATCTCACCGGCGCCCAGGCCTTCCATTTTCTTTGCCCACTCGACGGCGTCGAGGCCGGTGGGCTTACGGCCGCCGTGGGTGAAGATTTCCCAGCGCGGAGGTTCGCCCGGGCCGGACACCTTCTTCGCATCGATCGCCACGACAATGCACTGCGAGCCGAAACGCTCGGCGGCCTCGCCAACGAATTCAGGATTGAACACGGCCGCAGTGTTGATCGACACCTTGTCCGCACCGGCGTTGAGCAGGTTGCGGATGTCTTGCACAGTACGCACGCCACCGCCCACGGTCAGCGGGATGAAGACCTGGCTGGCCATGCGCTCTACGGTATGCAGCGTGGTATCGCGGCCATCGACGCTGGCCGTGATGTCCAGGAAGGTGATCTCGTCCGCGCCCTGCTCGTCGTAGCGACGGGCGATTTCCACCGGGTCGCCGGCGTCACGGATGTTCTCGAACTTGACGCCCTTGACCACCCGGCCGTTATCCACGTCCAGGCAAGGGATGATGCGTTTGGCCAGCGCCATGATGAGTCCTCAGCCTGTGTAGGAATCGCAGAAGGCCTGGGCCTCGGCGACGTCCAGGGTGCCTTCATAAATCGCACGACCGGTGATCGCACCGATGATGCCGGGTGCCTTGGCGTCGAGCAGCGTCTTGATGTCGCCCAGGTTGTGGATACCGCCGGAGGCGATGACCGGGATTTTCGTGGCGGCGGCCAGGGCGGCGGTGAACGGGACGTTGCAGCCCTGCATCATGCCGTCTTTGGCGATGTCGGTGTAGACGATGGCAGACACGCCGTCAGCCTCGAAGCGCCTGGCCAGGTCGATCACCTGCACGGTGCTGACTTCGGCCCAGCCGTCAGTGGCGACGAAACCGTCCTTGGCGTCCAGGCCGACGATGACCTTGCCCGGGAAAGCGCGGCAGGCTTCGGCAACGAACTCGGGCTCCTTGACGGCCTTGGTGCCGATGATCACATAGCTGACGCCGGCCTTGACGTAGTGCTCGATGGTTTCCAGCGAACGAATGCCACCACCGATCTGGATCGGCAGGTTCGGGTAGCGCCTGGCGATGGCGGTAACCACTTCACCGTTCACCGGCTGCCCTTCGAAAGCGCCGTTCAGGTCAACCAGATGCAGGCGACGGCAGCCACCTTCCACCCACTTGGCGGCCATGCTCACCGGATCATCGGAAAATACCGTGGAGTCTTCCATCCGGCCTTGACGCAGACGTACGCAAGCGCCGTCCTTGAGATCGATAGCGGGGATAATCAGCATGCTTTTTCCTTCGTCAAAAGAGCCACAAGCTGCGAGCCACAAGCTGCAAGCATGCGTTTATGTTTCTCTCTTGCAGCTTGAAGCTTGAAGCTTTCAACTGCTTTTTTCGAGTGCCCACAGGTCGCTTTCGATGCTTTCGAACCTTTCCTTAAGGTGCGCCTGCACGTCGAAAATCGCCCTGTTGTAATAGTGCGGAGCAATTTCGCGGGTAAACAGGTCAAGAATTTCCGCCGCCTCGAACGAACCCAGATCCAGTTCGAAACGCTCCTCCATGAACCGCTGGATCTTGCGGTTCGCCTCACTCTCCTGCTCGGGCGTGAGGGAGAGGATGGGCGGTTTCTTGCGTGCCATTACCAGCGGCCGTCCCACGCGGCGAAGTTCTGCAGCAATTGCAGGCCATGGGTGTGGCTCTTCTCGGGGTGAAACTGCACGGCGAATCGCGACCCATCGGCCAGGGCTGCGGCGAAATCGACGCCATAGTGACCGCTGCCCACCACCTGCCGCGCGTTGCCGGCCGCGATGTAGTAGCTGTGCACGAAGTAGAAGCGCGCCAGGTCCGGAATGTTGTGCCACAGCGGATGGTCCACCGCCTGCTTCACTTCGTTCCAGCCCATGTGCGGGACTTTCAGGTGTTCGGCGTCTTCATGCAGATCCTTGCCGAAGAACTTCACCTGGCCCGGGAACATGCCGATGCAATCGACACCGCTGTTCTCTTCGCTGCGCTCGAGCAGAGCCTGCATGCCCACGCAGATGCCGAGGAACGGACGATCCTGGCTGACTTCGTGGACCAGCGAGTCGAAGCCCAGGCGACGGATCTCGGCCATGCAGTCGCGAATCGCACCGACACCAGGGAATACCACCCGGTCGGCTTCGCGAATCACGTCGGCATCGCTGGTGATCAGAACCTTGCCGGCGCCCACATGCTCGAGGGCCTTGGCCACCGAGTGCAGGTTGCCCATACCGTAGTCGATAACCGCAACCGTCTGCATTACAGGACGCCCTTGGTGGAAGGCATCTGCCCGGCCATGCGGTCATCGAGCTCCACGGCCATGCGCAAGGCGCGGCCGAAAGCCTTGAACACGGTTTCGATCTGGTGGTGGGTGTTGTGCCCGCGCAGGTTGTCGATGTGCAGGGTCACGTTGGCGTGGTTGACGAAGCCCTGGAAGAACTCCTGGAACAGGTCGACGTCGAAGCCGCCGACGGTGGCGCGGGTGTATGGCACATGCATCTGCAGGCCCGGACGACCGGAGAAGTCGATGACCACCCGCGACAGCGCTTCATCGAGCGGCACATAGGCATGGCCGTAGCGACGGATGCCCTTCTTGTCGCCGATGGCCTGGGTGAAGGCCTGCCCCAGGGTGATGCCGACATCCTCCACCGTGTGGTGGTCGTCGATATGCAGGTCACCCTTGCTGACGATGTCCAGGTCGATCAGCCCATGACGGGCGATCTGGTCCAGCATGTGCTCGAGAAAAGGCACGCCGATATCAAACCGGGCCTTTCCGGTGCCATCCAGGTTGATCGAGGCTTTGATCTGGGTTTCCAGAGTGTCGCGCTCGACAGACGCCTTACGTTCGGCCATCACCAGCTCCGCAAAATCATTGGGCGAAAAAGGCAGCCATTATAGGGGCGCGAGCGACAAACAGAAACACGAACGGTGAGATGACTGACGGGCTGGATGCCGCGTCGCTGGGGTAGACATGTCCATACAAGCAAATGGACACACCCAAAAAACAATGTGGGAGCGAGCCTGCTCGCGATAGCAGAGGGTCAGCCGACTAAGATGTCGACTGACACTGCCTCATCGCGAGCAGGCTCGCTCCCACAAGGAACGCAGCGTTTGTTTCAACTATCAGTGAAACAACACCGCCGTCTTCTGCAGGGTCACCCACACACCCCACGCCAACGGAATGCCCACCACCAGCCAGGCGGCGACTGCCAGGAGCTTGGTGCCCGGTGCGGCTTTCCACTCCAGGGAAGTGGTGCTGTCGGCGCCCTTGTCATGACCCAGCGCCTGTTCGGCGGCCAGTTCGGCGTCGGTCATGAAGTATTTGTCGGCGACCGGGCGAACCATCAGGTTGCACAGGAAGCCCAGCACCAGCAGGCCTGCAAGGATATACAGGGTGATGTCATAGGCCGCGGCGCGTTCAACGCCGATGCTCAGCTGATATTCACGCAGGTAGTTCACCAGCACCGGACCCAGCACGCCGGCCGCAGCCCAGGCAGTCAACAAGCGACCGTGGATCGCGCCGACCATTTGCGTACCGAACAGGTCCGCCAGGTAGGCCGGCACAGTGGCGAAACCGCCGCCGTACATCGACAGGATGATGCAGAACGCCGCCACGAACAGCGCGATGCTGCCCAGGTGACCGAGGTTCGGGATCAGCGAGTACAGGGCGACACCCAGGGCGAAGAACACGAAGTAGGTGTTCTTGCGGCCCAGGTAATCCGAGAAGGACGCCCAGAAGAAGCGCCCGCCGATGTTGAACAGGCTCAGCAGACCGGTGAAGCCCGCGGCGATGGCGGCGATCTGGGCCAGTTGCGTGGCATCCAGTTGACCGAAAGGCAGGTCGTTGCCGAGCAATTTACCGCCGAACACTTCCTGCAGCAGTGGCGAAGCCATGCCCAGGATGCCGATACCGGCGGATACGTTCAGGCACAGCACCAGCCATACCAGGCGGAACTGCGGGGTTTTCCAGGCAACGTTCACGTGAACGTGGCGATGGGTGATCATCGCGTTCGCGGCTTTCTTCGGCGCCGGAGTCCAGCCTTCAGGCTTCCAGCCGGTCGGTGGCACGCGGTACGACAAGGCACCACCGATCATGAACACGAAGTAGATCGCGGCCATGACCAGGAAGCTCTGCCAGACGCCCACGCCGGTCGGCGAAGCGAAATGGTTCATCAGCGCTGCGGCCAGCGGAGCACCGACCATCGCACCGCCACCAAAGCCCATGATCGCCATGCCAGTCGCCATGCCGCGCTTGTCCGGGAACCATTTGATCAGGGTGGACACCGGGGAGATGTAGCCCAGCCCCAGGCCGATACCGCCGATCACGCCGGAACCAACCCACATCAGCCAGATCTGGTGGGTATAGATACCCAGCGCGGAAATCAGCAGGCCACCGCACCAGCACAAGGCCGATACGACACCGGCCTTGCGTGGCCCGGCGTGTTCCAGCCAGCCGCCCCAGATGGCTGCCGAGCAACCCAGGAAGATGAAGAACAGGGTGTAGATCCAGCCGAGCATCGAGATCGGCCAGTCGCATTGGGATGAAAAGACTTGCGAGATGAAGCTCATGTCCGGTGCGCAAGCCACCGGCTTGGTGATGCCCAAGGCCTTGGACAGCGGCAACCAGAACACCGAGAAGCCGTAGGCCATGCCGATGCAGAGGTGAATGGCCAGCGCGGCCGGTGGAACCAGCCACCGGTTGAAACCGGACTTGGCGATGATACGTTCCTTGGAGAGGAACGCAGGCTGGTCGGCAACGCCGCCGGCCGTGATGCTCGTGCTCATTGTGTATCCCCCAATTGTTAGAATGGTCCGCCAGCCACGCATCACCCTCAGCCTTATTTGCACGCAGGCGCGACTGTATTTTCTGGTGAAGCTTCCCGTCGGTGTGACATCAAGTCGCAGAAGGACGGGCGAACGGGTAAAGGTTACCATTTGCTCGTGACAGAAAAACCAAAGTGACATCACCTTTTTCATGTCATCTGTCTTATCGCGCCCCTGTTTGCTTTCTGTAGGGCGAAAGTCATTTATTTTTCAGGAGCTTCCATGCCCATTGTCGTCGAGCAGCTGATTGAAGCCACCGGCCAGGATCGGCAGGACCTGCACAAGATCTACCAGGACGCCCCGCCCTGGCTGCTCGAGCCGTTCAGCGATGCCACTCGGTTGATCCAGGCTTACCTGCAGGATGGCTCATTGATCGCAGCACGCTTCAACGATCGACTGCTCGGCGCCGCACGCCTGCAACGGCACCAGAACGTCTGGCACTTGTCTCAGATGTGCGTACGAAGCCTGACCCGTCGTCGTGGCGTAGCAGAGCGACTGGTCGGCGAAGCACAGCGGATGGCCCGGCAAGAGGGCGCCGAGTTGCGGCTACTGGCCCCTGCCGGACATCTGATGGCCCAGGCTCTGGCAGCCAAGTTGAAGTTGGCGCTGGACGAAGGTTGAGCGCCACGGAAAAACGATCGCCCCAACGCACCAGCAATCCACGGCGTTATACTCGCAGGCCAAATTCTGAACTCAACCTACAAGGACTCGCCCATGAAAGCGTTCGGCAAAATCCTGGGTCTGGTACTTCTCGGGCTGTTGCTGATCATTGTGGCCTTGGGCTTTGCCCTGACCCACCTCTTCGATCCCAACGACTATAAGGAAGAGATCCGCCAGATAGCCCGCGACAAGGCTCACATTGAGCTGACCCTCAATGGCGACATCGGCTGGAGCCTGTTCCCATGGTTGGGCCTGGAACTGCACGAAGCCAGCGTCGCTACGCTGGCCAACCCGACACAACCTTTTGCCGACCTGCAGATGCTCGGTCTTTCGGTGCGGGTGATGCCGCTGCTGCGCCGGGAAGTACAGATGAGCGACGTGCGGGTCGAAGGCCTGAACCTGCGCCTCAACCGTGACAAGAACGGCCACGGCAACTGGGAAGACATCGGCAAGCCCCCCGCATCCACCACCACAGCGAGCACGCCGGCACCGGCCGAGCAACCTGCTCCGCCCGCCAGTACCCCGGCGGAAAAACCAGCCCAGCCGACCCGCCTGGACATCGACAGCCTGACCGTGAACAACGCCCGGGTCGAATACACCGACGAGCAGACCGGCAAGCAGTTCAGCGCCGAAAGTATCCAACTGAGCACAGGTCCGGTCCACGACTCCACCAACATCCCGGTCAAGCTGACCGCCTTCCTGTCCAGCAGCCAGCCAGCCGTGCGCGTGCGGACCGAGGTCACCGGCGAACTGCGTTTCGAACGCGCCTTGCAGCGCTACAAGTTCGAAGACCTGAAGCTGTCCGGCGAAGTCACTGGCGATCCACTACAGGGCAAGATCCTGAATTTCAATGCCCAGGGTCAGCTGTTCCTGGACAGGGCCGCGAACGTTGCCGAATGGACCGGTATCAAACTGTCCCTGAACCAGTTGCGCGCCCTGGGCGAGCTGAAGGTCAACGACCTCGACAAGACCCCGCAGTTGAACGGCGGCGTATCGATCGCCCAATTCGACCTGGCCAACTTCGTCGACAGCATCGGCCAGAAACTGCCGGCCATGGGCGAAGGCAGCCTGACCAAGGTCGAACTGGTCAGCCGCATCGCCGGTACACCCACCAGCGTCGAATTCAACAATATCAATCTGAAGGTCGACGACAGCAGCTTCAGCGGCCGTATCGCCGTGGAAGACTTCGCCAGGCAGTCCCTGCGCGCGCAGCTCAAGGCCGACACGTTCAACGTTGATCGCTACCTGCCGCCAAAGTCCGCCGAGACCAACAGCGCCAAGGCCGCCCGCGAGGAGGAAGTCAGCAACACCGAGGCCAGCGCCATGGCCGGCGCCGGCACCACGCCATTGCCGAACGCCCCGACCCAGGGCGCCTGGAGCAACGACCGGCTCTTTCCGGTGGAGCGCCTGAGCAAACTGGACCTCGATGCCGACCTGACTTTCGGCCAACTGACCCTCGACAAGCTGCCGATCCAGGATGCGGCCCTCAAAGCCATCGGCCAGGGCGGCCTGCTGACCCTGGAGAACCTGCGGGGCGATCTGTTCAACGGTAACTTCGAAGCCAAGGGCACGCTGGATGTACGCCAGCCCACGCCACAGCTGAGCCTGCAAACCCGGATCAACCGGGTACCGGCCGAGAAAATCATCGAGAGCCAGGGCAAGAATCCGCCGGTCAAAGGGCTGGTGACGCTCAACAGTGCCGTGACTGCCAGCGGCAACAGCCAGAAAGCCTTGATCGAGAGCCTCAACGGTAACGCCGGATTCGTCATCAACGACGGCGTGCTGCTCAACGCCAACCTCGAACAGCAACTGTGCAAGGGTATCGCCCTGCTGAACCGCAAGAGCCTCAGCGGCGAACCTCGGGGCAAGGACACGCCGTTCCAGCAACTCGACGGCAACCTGACCTTCCACAACGGCGTGGCCAGTAACCCGGACCTGAAAGTCCGCATCCCCGGCATGACCGTCAACGGCAACGGTGACATCGACCTGCGCGTCCTTGGCATGGATTACCGCGTCGGCGTCATCGTCGAAGGTGACAAGAGCGACATGCCCGACCCGGCCTGCCAGGTCAACGAACGCTACGTCGATGTCGAATGGCCGCTGCGCTGCCGTGGCCCGCTGGAGCTCGGCGCCAAGGCGTGCCGCCTGGACAATGACGGGCTGGGCAAGGTCGCGGCAAAACTGGCCGGCGACCGTCTCGGCGACAAGATCGACGAGAAGCTCGGCGACAAGGTCAGCCCCGAGTTGAAGGACGCGCTCAAGGGGTTGTTCAAGCGATGAGAGCCGAGCAGTTTTCCTCCGCGGTGCTGGACTGGTTCGACCGCCACGGGCGTCACGACTTGCCGTGGCAACAAGGCATTACCCCGTACCGGGTGTGGGTCTCCGAGATCATGCTGCAGCAGACCCAGGTCAGCACCGTGCTCAATTACTTCGACCGCTTCATGGCCTCACTGCCGACCGTCGAAGCCCTGGCCGCCGCGCCGGAAGACGAAGTGCTGCACCTGTGGACCGGCCTGGGCTATTACACCCGCGCGCGCAACTTGCAAAAGACCGCGAAGATCGTCGTCGACCAGTACGGCGGCGAATTCCCCCGGGACGTGGAAAAACTCACCGAACTGCCGGGGATCGGCCTGTCTACTGCCGGTGCCATCGCCAGCATCAGCATGGGCCTGCGGGCGCCAATCCTCGATGGCAACGTCAAGCGGGTGCTGGCGCGCTTTACGGCCCAGGAAGGCTACCCAGGCGAACCCAAGGTCGCCAAGCAGTTGTGGGCCACCGCCGAGCGCTTCACCCCCCAGGATCGGGTCAACGCCTATACCCAGGCGATGATGGACCTGGGCGCTACGCTCTGCACCCGCAGCAAGCCCAGCTGCCTGCTCTGCCCTCTCAAGTCAGGTTGCGAAGCCCACATGCTGGGCCTGGAAACCCGCTACCCGATCCCCAAGCCACGCAAGGAAGTCCCCAAGAAACGCACGTTGATGCCGATGCTGGCCAACCGTGAAGGCGCCATCCTGCTTTATCGTCGCCCTTCCGCCGGCCTGTGGGGCGGATTGTGGAGCCTGCCGGAACTCGACGACCTCGACGACCTGCAGCACCTGGCCGTGCAACACGCCCTGGAGCTGGGCAAGCAGCAGGAAATGCCCGGCCTGGTACACACCTTCAGCCACTTCCAGTTGGCAATCGAACCCTGGCTGGTCCAGGTCCGAGAAAACGGCCATCACGTGGTCGAGGCCGACTGGCTCTGGTATAACCTCGCCACCCCACCGCGCCTGGGCCTCGCCGCCCCGGTCAAAACCTTGCTCGAGCGCGCGGCCGCCGTATTGAACGCAGGAGAGCTGTCATGACCCGCACCATCATGTGCCGTAAATACAAAGAAGAACTGCCCGCCCTGGAACGGCCCCCCTTCCCAGGCTCCATCGGCCAAGACATCTACGACAACGTCTCGGCCAAGGCCTGGGGCGACTGGCAGAAACACCAGACCCTGCTGATCAACGAAAAACGCCTGAACATGATGAACGCCGACGACCGAAAATACCTCCAGGGCGAAATGGCGAAGTTCTTTTCCGGCGAAGAATACGCCAAGGCCGAAGGCTACGTGCCGCCGTCCGAATAAGCTGTCCGGACCGAGGGCGAATCGTAAGCGACGGTAATAATTAAATATTTTTTGAAAACTTGCTTGACGCCCCCCTGAAAAACCCGTTTAATGCGCCCCGTTGCCCAGATAGCTCAGTCGGTAGAGCAGGGGATTGAAAATCCCCGTGTCGGCGGTTCGATTCCGTCTCTGGGCACCAAATACCGAAAACCCCGATCAAGAAATTGATCGGGGTTTTTTATTGCCTGGTGTTTTATCAGCGAAACAGTCTGATGGCAGAAGCCTGACCATGTGAGCGACGCAAGGGATTTCATGTTTCGCCGCGCGTGCTCGTCTCTTCAGAGACTGCTCAATCTGACCAGTATCTTTCCAAAACCCTGGCGACAGGGGTAGCAGATCAACGTCCGGAAGGAATCTGTCTCCCAGGCCAAACCAGGGCGGGAATCGCGCGGATGTAGATCAATTCACTGACCAGTTCCACCAGGGTCTGAGTGATGACCGCAGCCGCTGCAAGCCCTCTGATCTCTTCCGGCAGGGCCAGCGCCAGGGGGAGCACCACCAGTGAATTACGTGTGGCACTGCTGAACGCCACCGATCTGGCCGTTGTCGCGGGCAACTTGAAAAGCCGGGCCACCCAGGCCCCCAGCAGCGGTGCCAGGAACATGAAGCCGACATAAACGGGGATGACCGGCAGTAACTTATCCACATCCCTAACAACCCATTCGATCTGCGAAGCGATTACCACGACCAAGACAGCGGCCATGACGGGAACGGGCATCCAGGCCCAGGCGTTGTGCCACCTTTCTATGAAAGGGGATTTCTTTATCCCGGCAACGGTGGCTATCGCCAGCACCATCGGCAAAACAATCAGCACCACAAAGGCCTCGACGAATGGGCCGATAGAGATCACACCAGCTGAATCGCCACTGAACATAAAGGCCAGGTACAGGGGTAACAGCACAAGTTGCAGAAGCAGCAGTACCGGTGTGGCTGCCAGAGTCAGTTTGGAATCACCCTTGCCGATATGAGTGAATACCACGACGTAATCGATGCACGGCGTGAGCAGAACCAGTAGGGCGCCGACAAGGATCGCCGGGTGATGGGTGAGTCCCCTGGTCAGCGCCCAGACCAGCAACGGAATGACGAGGAAGTTTGCCACCAGAAGGGCCAGCATGAAGCGCCTGTTGCCGAGCCCTTTGCGCAGATCGAGAAACGGGATCTGCAGAAACATGGCGTACATGAGCACCGCGATGACGGGAGTCACCAGCGCACTCAGGGCCTGGGAAGCAGCAGGCGCGACAAGGCCGGCGATGGCCGCGACGATGACAGCACCGAAGTAGATCGAAATCTGGTGCCGTTCCAACCGCTCTTTGTTCAAACTATGTCCTTATGACTCGTGAGTTTCTTCGGCTGGCAACCTGAACCCGGATTCAAAGTGCCCGCATCTTACCTCACCCCGACCCGTACCCACGCCGCATCATGCAACTGGCGCGAGGTCCCGGCCCTTTCGCCGCGTCTGCGACTCGGCTACATTCGACTCCCACTTGCCCTCCCGACAAACGAGCCGACATGGACATCACAGACCTTCCCTTTGGCACCACCGACTGGTCAACCATCGAACCCACCGAACACAAAGGCATCACCGGCACAGCGTATTGGCGGACACGGCAATTCGGAAACATCCGGGTGCGGATGGTGGAATATACGGCGGGGTATCTGGCTGACCACTGGTGCACCAAGGGGCACATCCTGCTTTGTCTGAAAGGCGAGCTGAACACCGAACTGGAGGATGGACGGCACTTCGTGCTCAAGCCTGGCATGAGCTACCAGGTGGCTGACCAGGCCGAGCCCCACCGCTCTTCGACATCCCAGGGTGCCACCCTGTTCGTGGTGGATTGAGGTTCGAAGCATTGGCCTTGAGGCTGTAGGATATACAGCCTTAACTCACGTCAGGAATCCGGCCCATGGCATCGGCAAACAAACAGCAGAAACGTAACCAGCGCGCCAAGGCGAAAGCCAAGCAGAACCGCGTTCAACGTGCCGCTGCGCCGAATGACTTCCTGGACCCGAACGATGAGCGCATCGATCTGGAAACGGTGGATCTGTCCGATCTGTTCAACCAGATGCGCACCGCTGAAAAAGTCAGCCAGCAGGCCATGTGCGCGGCCTTCCTCGGCCATCCACTGCTAGCACTGGTGCTGGAGCAGGAAGGCGAAGAAGAAGCCACGGACTTCATCTTTACCGCCTTGATCGAATATCGTCGCCTGACCATGGGGGTCGACGAGCAAACCGCGCTGGACTGGGTCGAAAGCCCTCAATTCCAGGCCGATTACGTCGCGGCATCCCGGCAGTTGACGCAAGGCGCCTGATTAATTTCGCGATTCCCGCGGCTGCTCGATCACTGGGCAGCCTGCGTCAGAATTTTCCGCACACCGACATTTTATTCGGACAGCGCCTACAGGTCCTGACGCAACTGACATAACCCCGCCTCAAACCGATCCTGCATGAATCCGTCGCTTTTCATCCAGGCCAATCAGCCTCGTCTGGCATCATCAAAATACCGATTGGAGCATCCTTTTCTGGACCGCCCACCACTTCGCCTGATACTCGATGAGTCCACTTTTACCCCAAGACGATCCAAAGCTTGCGCCGCTGATCAACGAACTCGGTGAGCTGATCCAGCAGGCACGCCGTAAAGTGCTGCGCGCCGTTGATACGCTTCAAGTACATACCTGCTGGCAGATTGGACGGCATATCGTTGAATTCGAGCAGGGAGGAGCAGAGCGTGCAGCTTATGGAAAACGGCTGCTGCCAATTCTGGCAAAAACACTCACGGCGAAGTTTGGTAAAGGCTTCGATGCCTCGAATCTGCGTTATATGCGGCTTTTTTATCAGGCATTTCCAAAGTGTGACGCACTGCGTCACGAATTGAGCTGGACCCATTACCGCACGCTTCTACGGGTGGAAAACGATAACGCCCGGCATTGGTACATGAACGAAACCGCCTCGCAAAACTGGTCCACCCGCGCTCTGGAACGCCAGATCGGAACCTTCTATTACGAGCGCCTGCTGGCAAGCCGCGACCGGCCCAAGGTGAAGCAGGAGGCTTCGGACAACCTGAAAGCCGTCGATCTCGGCCCAAGGGATATCGTCAGGGATCCGGTCGTCCTGGAGTTCCTCGGGCTACCCAATGCCGGCCTCCTGCTGGAAACCGACCTGGAACAGGCCTTGATCGACCAGCTACAGGGTTTTCTCCTCGAACTGGGCAAGGGCTTCGCCTTCGTTGCCCGTCAGCAACGCATCAGCACCGAGAGCAAGGACTTCTACATCGATCTCGTCTTCTACAACTATCTGCTCAAGTGCTTTGTGATTGTCGACCTCAAGCGCGGCGAACTCAGCCATCAGGACATCGGCCAGATGGACATGTACGTCCGCCTTTACGATGACCAGAGGCGCGGCCCGGACGACAAACCCACCGTCGGTATCATTCTCTGTGCGCAGAAGGACGAGTCGGTAGTGCGCTATTCCGTGTTGCAAGGCAACGAACAACTTTTCGCCAGCCAGTACCAACTTGTACTCCCCACAGAAGAAGAGCTACGCAACGAACTGGATCGTGAGCGGGCGCGACTTGGAGAACGAACATCGGGCATGGCGGCTGAAGGCAGCTGACCCCTTTACGCTGATCTGGAAGTGCGTTCCAAGGCATTACCCGAGTCCGAAGCGGTAAACTACCCGTCTAACAGACCACCGACCCTGCCGAAATGGCTTGAGCCGGACACTGCCACCTGACGAATTGGAAACCGAAGCCCGATGGCCTCACTGAATAAGCAGCAGAAACGCGCCAAGCGCGCCAAGGACAAAGCCAAGCAGATCCGCATGACCGGGCGCAAATCCATTCCAATGTATGGCGACCCGGCCCACGCTACCGCGCAGCCACCCGTCTACGTACTGGAGTTGTTCGCCAAACTGCGTGAAGCCGAAGCCGTCGGTCGAAGCGAGTTGCTCGATACACTGCTTTCTTCCCTGAGCGTGATGATCAGCGAACGCCCGGGTCTGCTGGATCTGAAGAATGCGGAGAACGAAAGCATGGCGGCAACCAACCTGGCCGCCGACATGCTGGTGGATTACCGCATGTGGGCCGACGACATGGACCGCGAAACGGCACAGCGCTGGCTCAGCACCCCCGAATTCATCAAGGACTTCGGCGAAGCGCTGGACCGTTATCGCCAATCGATGGAAGAGCCCGCCGGCGAGTAAGCCGATGGGCTATTCGTCACCGTTCCAATGGAATACCAGATTGCGCGCGGCCCCGCTGCCTATGTCGGCGGTGTCGCGGCGCTCTTCACCATTGCGTGTCGCCATCACGGTGTACTTGCCCGACGGCAGTTGCACATAAACCAACGGCCCCGCGTCATCCAGCGTCAGCAGTGTTTGCCCCGATGCGTTGTAGATCGTGACGTGCACATCAGGGATGTACTTGTTTTCAGGTCCGACCGCGAAGGTCATGTGCAGGTTGTAGCCCTGCGCCTGCTCGATGGCCCGGGCTTCGTCTTCGCCAATACCACCGGACAGGTAGGTGATGCCGTTTTGCTGTAGCGGCTGAACCTGCACGCCGGCATTGTCTATTGGGGCCGGTGAGGTGGCGCTGGACATGATGGGCAAGAGCAACGCGCCGAAGGTAATAGTGGACAGTAAAAAGCAATGAACAAGCTTCATGGTGAGTGCTCCCAGAGGCTGGAAAACAACTCCATATTGGTTCTCTTTCGATTCCGACAGAGCCCCGATGTTTAGATCGATTGGAACTATTGAATACAGCAAAAGACAGGGGAGAAAGGAGAGGTAAGCCCCACCCACCAAACCCGACGCATTTTTTTGGAAAGCTGCAATGACGACGCTGAACGACGCAAAGGTATTTGCTTTAGGCAGAGTAGGGAATATCACGCCAATCGACGGAACATGGGATAGCTGGTTCGATGGAAATACCGTGACAGCAGACTGTATGACAGGCAGCGAACTGCCAATCGATCAAGAGCGTGAGTCTTTCGGATGCTCGTCCACACCAGCCCATTCATCTCGTTAACCCTTCCCACCCCCGCCCAAAGCTGGCACCATCGCGCCTTTTTTTACGCCACTCCCCCCGGGATTTTCACCGGCAACACGGTTCAAACAGCCGTTCGGTTGTTGATGGCGCGACAGTCTGCTGTGCCGATGCGACAAGCTGCCGCACATCACCGGTTTACCGCCCGTAGCGCTGTTGGCTGCCGTTCGGACGCATGCTAGCTTGGCCGCCTCGCCAGGAAGGCTGCCAACAGCAAGGGAGCACATATCATGAGGACCGCACATGGCCCAGGCCACGCCCGCGCTTGAAATCCGCAACCTGCACAAACGCTACGGACAGCTGGAGGTGCTCAAAGGCGTCTCGCTGACCGCCCGCGACGGCGATGTGATCTCGATCCTGGGCTCCTCCGGTTCCGGCAAGTCCACGTTCCTGCGCTGCATCAACCTGCTGGAGAACCCCAATCAGGGCGAGATCCTGGTGGCCGGTGAAGCGCTCAAACTCAAGGCCGCGAAAAACGGTGAACTGGTGGCCGCCGACGGCAAACAGATCAATCGCATGCGCAGCGAGATTGGTTTTGTGTTTCAAAACTTTAACCTCTGGCCCCACATGAGCGTGCTCGACAACATCACCGAAGCCCCACGCCGGGTGCTCGGCCAGAGTAAGGCCGAAGCGGTTGAAGTCGCCGAAGCCTTGCTGGCCAAGGTCGGCATCGCCGACAAACGCCACGCCTATCCCGCCGAGCTGTCCGGCGGCCAGCAGCAACGCGCAGCCATCGCCCGCACCCTGGCGATGCAACCCAAGGTGATCCTGTTCGACGAGCCCACCTCCGCCCTTGACCCGGAAATGGTCCAGGAAGTACTTAGTGTGATCCGCGCCCTGGCCGAAGAAGGTCGCACCATGCTGCTGGTGACCCACGAAATGGGTTTCGCCCGTCAGGTTTCCAGCGAAGTGGTGTTCCTCCATCAGGGCCTGGTCGAGGAGCAAGGATCGCCACAGCAGGTCTTCGAAAACCCGCTTTCGGCGCGCTGCAAACAATTCATGTCCAGCAACCGCTAACGGAGCAGTACATATGCAGATTTATAAGAAATTTCTTTTGGCCGCAGCCGCTACCCTGGTGTTTTCAGCCAATGCCATGGCGGCCGAAAAGCTGAAGATGGGCATCGAGGCGGCCTACCCGCCGTTCAACAACAAGGACGCCAGTGGCCAGGTCGTGGGCTTCGACAAAGACATCGGCGACGCCCTGTGCGCCAAGATGAAAGTCGAATGCGAAGTGGTCACCTCTGATTGGGACGGCATCATCCCGGCCCTGAACGCCAAGAAGTTCGACTTCCTGATTTCCTCTCTTTCGATCACCGAAGAGCGTAAGCAGGCCGTGGACTTCACCGACCCGTACTACTCCAACAAACTGCAATTCATCGCGCCGAAGAACGTCGAGTTCAAGACCGACAAGGCTTCGCTCAAAGGCAAGGTCATCGGTGCCCAACGCGCGACCCTGGCCGGCACCTGGCTGGAAGACGAACTGGGCAGCGACATCACGGCCAAGCTCTACGACACCCAGGAAAACGCCTACCTGGACCTGACCTCCGGCCGCGTCGACGCGATCCTGGCGGACAAATACGTGAACTACGACTGGCTGAAAACCGACGCCGGCCGAGCCTATGAATTCAAGGGTGACCCGGTGGTGGAAAGCGACAAGATTGGCATCGCCGTGCGCAAGGGTGACGACGACCTGCGCAACAAGCTGAACGCCGCGCTGAAAGAAATTCTTGCCGACGGTACCTATAAAAAGATCAACGACAAGTACTTCCCGTTCAACATCTACTGATGCGGACATGCCTGGTCGGCGCTGCAGCACCGCAGCGCCGACCCTTAGCAAAGCCTGCCGCGATATGAACACATACCCATGATGATCGACCTCTACGGATTCGGCCCGGCGCTTGCCGCTGGCGCACTGATGACCGTCAAACTGGCGCTCTCGGCCTTGTGCCTGGGACTGGTGCTCGGCCTGCTCGGCGCCCTGGCCAAGACCTCTGCCCACAAGCCGCTGCAATGGCTTGGTGGCACCTATTCGACACTGGTCCGCGGCGTCCCGGAATTGCTCTGGGTGCTGCTGATCTACTTCGGTACCATCAATCTGATGGGAGCCCTGGGCAAGTACTTCGGCAACCCGGACCTGGCCCTCAATCCTTTCTCCGCCGGTGTCATCGCCTTGGGGCTGTGCTTCGGCGCCTACGCCACGGAAGTGTTTCGTGGCGCGATCCTGGCGATCCCAAAGGGTCACCGCGAAGCCGGCGTGGCCCTGGGCCTGTCGAAGTGGCGGATCTTCACTAAATTGATCATGCCGCAGATGTGGCGCATCGCCCTGCCCGGCCTGGGCAACCTGTTCATGATCCTGATGAAGGACACAGCGCTGGTCTCGGTGATCGGCCTGGAAGAAATCATGCGTCACGCACAGATCGGCGTGACCGTATCCAAGCAGCCCTTCACCTTCTATATGGTGGCCGCGTTCATGTACCTGGGCCTGACAGTCCTCGCCATGGCCGGCATGCATATGCTGGAACGACGCGCCGCCCGCGGCTTTGCCAGGAGCACCCAATGAACTGGGAAGTCATCATCAAATGGCTGCCGAAACTGGCCCAAGGCGCGACCCTGACCCTGGAACTGGTTGCCATCGCCGTGATCGCCGGCCTGTTGCTGGCGATTCCGCTGGGCATCGCCCGCTCCTCGCGCCTCTGGTACGTGCGGGCACTGCCTTACGCCTACATCTTCTTTTTCCGTGGCACACCGCTGCTGGTCCAGCTGTTTCTGGTCTATTACGGCCTGGCGCAATTCGAGGCCGTACGCAGCAGTGCGTTATGGCCGTACCTACGGGACCCGTTCTGGTGCGCCACCGCCACCATGACCCTGCACACCGCGGCCTATATCGCCGAGATCCTGCGGGGCGCGATCCAGGCCATTCCCAAAGGCGAGATCGAAGCCGCCCGGGCCCTGGGCATGTCGCGACCCAAGGCGCTGTTCTACATCATGCTGCCGCGGGCCGCGCGCATCGGGCTGCCGGCCTACAGCAACGAAGTGATCCTGATGCTCAAGGCCAGCGCCCTGGCGAGCACCGTGACCCTGCTGGAACTCACCGGCATGGCCCGCACCATCATCGCCCGGACCTACCTGCCCGTGGAGATCTTTTTCGCGGCGGGTTTGTTCTACCTGGTGATAGCGTTCCTGCTGGTGCAAGGCTTCAAGCAGTTGGAACGTTGGTTACGCGTCGATGCCTGCCAGGGGCGCTGAAGCCGACGTGCTGACGGGCGCAGCGTTGCTCGCCCGTTTCATCGAACTGGATGAATTTCTCACGACACATCAGGCGCTGTGGAAACCACGCCCGTTTACCCATCTGCAACTGCCTTGGGAAGCGTCCTGGCCGGAACTCGCCCAATGGCTACGCCGGCGTTCGCTGGAAGATGCAGAGAACGACCATCACCAGCCCTGGCTGATCGAGCACGCGCCAGCGCCGTTTCCGCAACTGGCGATGCGCTCCCAAGCATTGAGCACTGTCGCGGAACTGCCCGGCAGACGACTCGAAGCGTCAGCCCAGCGCCTCAACGTCGACGTACCCGGGCGCAAGTGGCAGCAGATCGAAGCCTTCGCCAGCCGCCTGCAATTCTCCACCGAACCGACCCACTGGCTCGACTGGTGCGCCGGCAAGGGCCACCTCGGCAGACGTTTGCTGCACAGTGATCAACGACTGACCTGTCTGGAATACGATCCAGCATTGGTCATCAATGGCCAACAACTCAGCCAGCGTCACCATCTGGCCGCCACGCACCTGCAACAAGACGTACTGGCCCCGGAGGCAGCCCAGGCGATCCAGACCGAGCACACGCCAGTCGCCCTGCACGCCTGCGGTGACCTGCATGTCCGGCTGATGCAGCTGGCCTCCGCCGCCGGTTGCGCCCAGCTGGCGATTGCACCCTGCTGTTATAACCGCATCAGCGCTGACCGTTATCAGCCACTGTCAGACGCCGCACGAGACTCCGCCCTGCAGTTGTCCGTCGACGATCTCGGCCTGCCACTGACCGAAACCGTTACCGCCGGGGCCCGTGTGCGCAGACATCGGAATCAGTCCATGGCCTGGCGCCTGGGTTTCGACCTGCTGCAACGGCAGATCCGAGGCCGCAACGACTACCTCCCCACCCCCTCGCTACCCACCGCCTGGCTGGAAAAATCCTTCGCCCAGTACTGCATTGATCTAGCAGCCCTGAAGGACCTCTCCATCGTCGAATCACCGGATTGGGCTACCTTGGAAGCAGCGGGTCATCAACGCTTGATCGAGGTGCGCAACCTGGAACTGGTGCGCGGCCTTTTCCGACGGCCATTGGAGCTTTGGCTGACGTTGGATCGAGCACTTTTCCTTACGCAAAAAGGCTATGACGTTCGCCTTGGCACTTTCTGCGAAGCACCCGTCACACCGCGAAATCTGATGCTGCTGGCAGAGCGTTGCCGAGGTGAAACAGCCTGTGGATAACTCTGTTGATGAAATATGCCGGGATCCAATAAATCCGCGTTTTGTTAAGCAAATTACAACTGGTCATTTTTTGCTCATCAAAAGAAAAAACCATTAAAACAGGCATTTGCAAGCAAACGAGAAGGCTGTCACAAAATCGCAAGACGCCATTCGTCCAGTCGTGTCCGTTGTGCATAAGCGCCCAAGCAAATCGGCATAACGGTCAAAAAATCAGGTCTGGAATGCACCAGCAATCACGTCTCTACCGGTGCCAAACAGGTCGAGGCGAGCTACAGGACATCCGAACAACCGCGCCCGCCGAGCCCTGTACAAACCATGAAAGCGCCTGGTTCGCCACCGACCTGAGGTCCGGGCAAAAATAGTCAGAATTCAGGGGTTTACAGAAATCACTCAATCGCTATAATCGTCGCCCACACGCCGGTATAGCTCAGATGGTAGAGCAACTGACTTGTAATCAGTAGGTCCCGGGTTCGATTCCTGGTGCCGGCACCATACAAGGTTCCATAGAAGGCTTTCAAAATCTCTGGAACCCCCGAAAAACCCGCCTTCTGGCGGGTTTTTTCGTTTTGGCGTTCCATCGGTTTCCGTCAGAAACTGGTGGATTCCAACCGTTTTAAGGGTAGAGTTTGGGGTACAGGTCACTTCGATAAAAGGGAGTACCCTTATGTCGCGCACCACGGCTCCACTCTCTGATTCGGCTTGTCGCTCAGCCAAGCCCACCGACCGCGCCTACAAGCTTTTCGACGGCGACGGCCTCTACCTTCTAGTCCAACCCAATGGCCGCAAAGGCTGGCGCCTCAGGTATGTAAAACCTGATGGACGCGAAGGATTGACCTCGTTCGGCAACTATCCCGTCATTGGCCTCGCCGACGCGCGCCGCAAGCGCTTGGAGGTCAAGCGAATGCTGGCAGATGGCATTGGTCCCATAGAGACAAAGCACCAAGCCAAAGCGGAAGCTGTTATCAAAGGCAGAACCTTTGAAAGCGTTGCGCTGGACTGGCACGCAGAAATGTCGGCCAAGTGGGCACCAGGCCACTCCAAGACTGTGATGAGCCGCCTCAAAACCCACGTGTTCCCGCTGATCGGCGCCCGCGCCATTGTCGACCTCGACACCCATGACCTTATGCAGCCCTTAGAAGCGATCAAGAAGCGCGGAACGATAGACGTTGCTTTAAGGGTACAAAACTACCTTCAGAGCATCATGCGCGAGGCAAAGCGCCTCCGGCTTATCACCATAAACCCTGCTTACGATCTCGAAGGCTCGATCAAAGCCCCGCGGGTGGTACATCGCCCCGCTTTACCCTTATCGCGACTGCCGGAATTGCAGGAGCGTATCGACACCTATAAAGGCCGGGCACTGACCCGTCTGACGGTGATGCTGTCGCTGCATGTGTTTGTACGATCCAGCGAGCTGCGTTTCGCACGTTGGAGCGAGTTCGACCTCAAACGTGGCACCTGGGAGATACCTGACACTCGACCCGCGTTGGAGGGAGTACCCTTTTCCACAAGGGGTACGAAGATGGCAGGAGATATCCATTTAGTACCCTTATCGCCACAGGCCGTGGCGCTACTCGAAAAAATCCACGCCCTCACCGGCAAATTCGACCTGGTATTTGCAGGGGATGCCAAACCCTGGAAGCCCATGTCCGAAAATACCGTGAACAACGCGCTTCGGACGATGGGATACGACACCAAAACCGATATCTGCGGGCATGGGTTTCGTTCGATGGCCTGCAGCGCACTGATCGAGTCAGGATTGTGGTCGGAGACAGCCATTGAACGGCAGATGAGCCACAAGGAGCGCAACAACGTCCGCGCCGCTTACATCCACAAGGCCGAGTTCATCGAGGAGCGCAGACTGATCATGAACTGGTGGAGCCGGTACTTGGAGGCCAACCGGCAGGAGCATGTCACCCCCCACGAATTCGCGAATCAGACCGGAGCGAACGTCACTCGCTTAAAAGCAAAACGTGGCTCAACCGAGTAAGCGCTCGGTCTTCATATCTAGTGATCCGCTTGTCCACGCGGGTCCATCCAAGCAGGGCTGCAAAGCCGCCCTGCTTGGATGGACCTCACTTAAAAAATCAAAAGCCCGCGCAACTGTCTGTGGAAAACCACTGATTTCCACCGGTGGATAATTTCATCCACAGCCGCAGAACTCCCGATAATTCGGGCCTTGACCCGAATTATCCACAGGCGTAGAAAAGATCGGGCAAAGCGCTGTCGTTGACAGCAACCCAGGTAGCCAGAACCTTTAAGGCTACGCCACACCGTGGTGGTTCTCCCAAAGTGCGATTAGCGTCCGGCGGCTCGCACGGTCACAGCGATGTGATGGATGCCTACTTTTACCAGCGTGCCCACTGCGGCAACTCATTCCCTTTCATAGCTGCCCTGCAGCAACCTATCCGCTTGGCCATTTCATTGCGCCAACCTGCGCCCGTCTCTTTCTCCCGGAAAGAGACGGGCGCTCCTACCACTGCTGCAGGCCACCTCGTACAAGGCTTTGCGGCATTCCCCCTCGTGACAATCGGCGGGACAAACACCGAAGTCACCAGCAACAGCAATGCAGATGATGGTGCCGCAGCCCAAGGAATGGACTGCACCTGACTGACAGTCAGGCATGCCCCGGTCATCGCATCACTGCCTTCACCCGACTCAGGATCTCGCGGCATTGGTCTCGTCAGCCAATGCAGCCTCTACCCGCCCACTTCTTCGGAAGTGTTCAGGAGGCCAGATCATGAGATGCCCAAGCTCCCGGCCGTAAGGAGCCGCCAGTCCGGCGTTAGTGGACAACCCCCACAGGTCGCAGGGGCCTTGATCCCTGATAACACTCAACATCCATGGCGGGATGACGTGGGGAAAGTTTCAAGGGTTTTGGTTTCGAGAGGAGTTAGATCATGGCACTCGTAGGTAGACGGGATGGACGCAATTTTGGCTATGGCCGACAACTGAGTTATGCCGGACCGCAGGCGTTACGCGATCTCTTTGGCGGCGGGCATTACGGCACGGTCAAAGCGCACAGTGATCGGTGGCAGGCATTTGTACGGTGGTGTCGATCGGAGGATGGCCCAGGATTTAATGACGCTCGGCAGATTGATCGGCAGACATTGCTGGACTACGCCGGGCATTTGCGCCTGCAAGTTGTCCAAGGTGAACTCACCATCGCCACTGCGCAAAACCGATTGTCCAGCGTCAACCGGACCATGGCCGCGCTCCGCGGTGATCACTATGTGAAAGTGCCAAGTCCGAGCAAGGCTTTGGGAATGCAGCGCATCACCGTCCGCACGACAAATCCTCAAGGCCAAGATCACAAACACGTGATACGCATCGTCGAAGCGCTCCGCGAAAAGCATCCGCGTGCCGCCGCCATCGCACAATTGGCACGCGCCACTGGCATGCGTCTGCGCGAAGCGATTCTGGCCGACCTACCGCGACTCAAGCGTGAAGCCGAACACTACGACAAGATCAACATCCAGGACGGCACCAAAGGTGGCCGCGGCGGCGCAACCGCGCCTCGTTGGATCACGGTGGATGACCATATTCGCGAAGCGCTCAGGTACGCCGAACAAGTCTCTCCCGACGGTAGCCGCAACCTGCTGGCAGCGCACGAGAGCTACCTCGATTTCCAACGGGAAATCGTCCGCCCCGCCCGAGATATCCTCCATACCCACAACCTCAAAGGCTTCCACGAACTGCGCGCGGCTTATGCGTGCGAACGCTATGAGCAGATCACCCATCATCTAGCGCCCATCAATGGTGGCAGGTGCAGGCGCCTCGATCCAGGCCTTGATCGAGAGGCATGCATACAAATCAGCTATGAGCTGGGACACGGTCGAATCGACGTGGTATCGGCGTATATCGGTGGTCGGGTATGAATAAACAATTCGATATGGAGATCTTCTTGGCTGGGGTGCTGACTGGAGCACATGCCACACGAGAACGTCACATCCGCCAAGCCAAGACTATTCAAACAGCCATTTCTGAACGCTGGCACCGAGATAATCCATGGACCTGGCAACGAAAGCATCTGGCGTGGTTTCTTGATACGCACGTGAGTCCGCACGCTGAGTCGACGCGCTACTACTATCTGTTGACCGTAAATTTGCTCACTATTCGCTTAGGAAAGTCATGGCAGTTCCATTGACAGTCGAGGATCAGCAACCGACCAGAGACGGGCGATAGGAATTGGTTTCTTCGCCAGTTTTTCGCAACATCGCCCGCTACTAGTGACGCCACTACATCGATTTTTCCGCCCCCCTCCCCCGCTTCTTGCCCTCTAAACAGAGCATCCCCCGCACCGAAACGTCCATTATATTTTTTTCGGAGCACTGAACCGGGCGCCTACAAAACCCCTACAACCCGCGATCACCGGGAGCACATTCAGCACGGTGAGCACGCACAGCCCAGCGAGCACGGCAACGCTTGTAAATGCATGTTTTTTAACAAGTTTGTTGACACAAAATTTTCAACTCAAATCTGAGTGGCTATTTTCTTACTCTTACTCAATACTCAGATTGGAATATACCTGCAATATCGGGTTCAGATTGCACGTTCTAAGTCTTTGATAAATAACGTTTTTTAGTCGAATCTTGGTTCCAGCGATTGATTCCCGAACGGTCGGGCTTTCAGCTGAGATTACTAACTCGGAGATTGCATCATGACTGATACCCCTATCCCCTCACTCCCAACCCCAGCGCTACCTGCCGCTGCCCAACCCTCAACTGTCGTAAATCAGACGTCTGCCGGTGTATTAGACCAAAATCTTGCTGCTCTACTAGCTTTGAATACCACTCAGAAAAAAAAGAGAAAAAGTAAAGCCCATCTTAATGCGATGAAAATGCGCGGAGAGTTATGGCCAGAGCTAGATACCAGCCTTCTATGGGATCGAACAGTCAATGATGGATATTCATCGATCCCTAGAACGCTTTCACTCATAACCAACATGATTGACGATCTCGCAAAAAAGCATACCGGAAAGTCTGCCGCCGCTGGAAAAACGTATTTTGCTCTGTGGTGTAGGGTGTGGGATGAAAACATGCTGACTATTGAGAATGAATCTGTTTATGCCATTGAGTCAGGATATTCCGGGGAACGGAATGTGACGACTTGGCGGCAGCATATGAAGGTCCTTCAAGAATTGGGCTTTATCGATACGAAAGAGGGTGCTTATGGCCCCTATAATTTTGTCCTCATATATAACCCATATTTAGTACTGAAAAAACTTAAGCCTCAAATACCTGCATCCTATTATCAGTTGCTCTTGCAACGTGCGATTGAGATAGGTGCAGATGGTGACCTCATAGATAAGCCAAACAAGGAAACGAAATAATGGAAAATATAAAATTGCTTATGATATTAGCTATCGAAACCATAAGGCTTATTAGTCAAATCATAAAGTTATTCCAATGATATTGGTTGCGGATGTATGAAATATCAATAGAACTCATACATCCGCCTATATAATCAGTCCAGCGCTATCGCAGAGTATCTTGGCTCGGATATGCAAATATTGGGCGGCAAGCGACCATCTAGCTGCATGCTGTTTCGTCAAAAAATATTTCTGCGCCTGTCTTAGACTATACGGCTATAGTACGCCTGATAGCATTTTGATAACCTAGCTTCCAGCAGCAGCTTTGCGAGTCGAGTACCTACTGAATGGTATTTGAGACCAGAGATAGAAAAAAACTATTGAATTCCGGATAGATCGAGGAATGAGACATGAGTGAAAAATTCGTGTCCGACGCGGCAGGAACTCCGCATCTGGCAGAGCAGGATGATAGTCTTAAAAATCTGAAATTATTGATTGAATCCTTCAATACAGACAATCTGAATTCCCGCGAACAAAAGAAGCTCCAAGAACTTCGATCCATTCTTTCCCCGCTACTAAAAAAAGGTGGCGTTTTAGCAGACTTATCTCAAGATGGAAAAGACGTTTTAGCATTTCCAATCGACGTCGACAGTGTCCTACAACATTTAAACCAAGACATGAGGGATGACTGGTTTACTGACACACTTCAACACAAAGACCTTCTCTCAAATAAACAATCCCTTCATGAAGTGCTATATGAGTTGTTAAATGAAGGAAATGGACAATATATTGGCTCTTTCCGGAACGTTTACAACATACCTAAAAAAGGGCTAGGGATTAGGTACTCTTTAGAAACTGATTTTTATGACAGATTTATATATCAAGCAATCTGTACCTTCTTGATACAGTTTTATGATCCACTTTTATCTCATCGAGTACTAAGCCACAGATTCAATAAAGATAGAAAAACAGAAAAGTACATATTTAAAAGCCGAATTGATTTATGGCAAACTTTCGAAGGTGTAACCAGAACGGCTCTAAGCAACAATCAATCACTACTAGCAACCGATCTAATAAATTGCTATGAAAATATTACAATTGAAACAATCCGCACAGCTTTTGAGAGATCGATTGAAAATATAAAAACTTCCGGCCCAAATAAAGTATTAATTAGGAATGCAGTGCAAACCCTCTGCAACCTTTTGTCGCGGTGGGGATACAGTGAACGTCACGGACTACCTCAAAACCGCGACGCATCGTCATTCATCGCAAACGTTGTCTTAAATGATATTGACCATGAAATGGTGCGATTAGGGTACGATTATTATCGATACGTGGACGACATCAGGGTAATTTGTCCCAACACGAGAGTCGCAAAGAAAGCGTTGACTGAGCTTATAAATCAGCTCAGAAAGGTCGGGATGAATATAAACTCTGGAAAAACAAAGATTTTAACCCAAGACTCTACCTCTAGTGAAGTTGATGAGTTTTTCCCAACATCTGACGATCGAAGCCTCACAATCGACAACATGTGGAGATCAAGAAGCAGAAGGGTTATTGCGCGCTCAGCAAAGTATATATTTCAAATTTTGAAAGAGTGCATCGAAGAAAAACAAACACAGTCCAGGCAGTTTCGATTCGCGGTAAACCGACTGATCAAGCTGACCGATGCAGGCATTTTTGATATTCATGCAGCCATAGCAACAGATTTAAAAGCACTCTTAATTAGCTCACTTGAGGACCATGCCGCTTCGACCGATCAGTACTGCAGACTTCTTGGGATTCTAGACCTCAACGAGCAAGAGCTCAATGATATTTACAACCATCTCAGTGATCATGAGCGCTCGGTTCACTCTTGGCAAAACTTTCATCTATGGTTACTTCTAGCAAATCGTAAGTATAAAAATATTAATTTAATATCGCTAGCGACTACAAGAATAGAGTCCGACATACTTCAACCAGAGATAGCGGCCATATTTATTTATCTAAAGTGTGTTGATGAGACACAAACTTTAATTGATGTCATTTCCAAGTTCGAGTCTACCTGGCCATATTACCACCAACGAAATTTTCTATTAGCCTGTAGTGACTTTGATCAAAGTCAACTGAAACCTTTAATTTCTAAGCTAGGCCCTAAACTTAAATGGACCGGCAGCAGAGCCAAGCCTTATTTTACTAATGGTATGCCTATGGTCGAACGAGACAAAATAGCCATGCTCGATCTTTATGATGAGATCACACCATATGACTGAATCAAAAAAAGCCTTACTTTTTATAGCTGACTATACAGACCAAGGGCAAGACAGAATCTTCTTATGGTCAGATGGTACTTTAGGTGAAGTCACCATATCTGATTTAGTAGATCAAAAACATGAGCTTGTCTGCCATGACTTATGGTTAATTGCCCCATCGCTCTATCGGGCGACAAGCAAGTTACCATCTAACATCACAGACATTGAAGAACTTCGAATCCTCACTTCAGGAAAGAAAAAAGAAAGAGAATCAAGAGACAAGAAAGACATATCCCAGCTCCTATCCGCATTTGTTTCCGATGAAATTATTGCAAAATATAAAGAAATTTTTAACCGCAAGAGACCTTTAGATGAAGCCATTTTGTCTTTAATTGGCGAAGCACTATTGAAATGCTCCGAAGTTGTAAAAAAGGATGCAAATACTGCCGGTGAATGGGAGAGATTCATCGTAATCGAACGTCCCGTAAACGACTATCTAATAAGATCAGCATCAGAAGGCATTTCTATTTCTGAAGAAAAACTTAGATACCATAAAAACAAAATAGAGTTCGAATTCTATATGGCATTGAAGAATTTCTCTTCCGACTACGATATGCCTCTAGAGGTTCCCTCCGACCAAGCCGTTATCGAATACCTAGAGCCCAAAGGGTTTGACTTTACCGGTCTAGACGTGGATTACATTTTAAATTTCGTCCCTATGCAATCAAATTTTGCAGTGGACCTAATTCGCTTAAGGAAAATTCAAAATTCACGTAGAGTATTAGCAGCCATTCCCTTGAGCCAAAGTCGAATTTATCCGATCGTCGACAGCTTTGGATCTATCACCTCAAGAATCTACTTCAAAGACCCGTCGTTACAAAATTTGGCAAAACACCATCGAGACATTTTAATGCCAGATACCAACAAGCAGTTGTCATACATAGACTACGATCAATTTGAAGCAGGCGTAATGGCCGCACTCTCCGGCGATGAGAAATTATTAGCGTTATATAACAGTAGTGATGTCTATGAAATTGCTGCAGAAGAAATATTTGACGACAAGAGCAAGAGAAAACAAGCCAAGAGGTTATTTCTTTCTTATGCCTATGGAATGAAGCGGCAACACATCCTTGCTGCAGCGCAGGGTTTTGGTGCAGATCGCCAAAACGCTAAAAAATTCTTTGAGCAATTCAAAACATTCGAAGCTTGGAAAGTCTTAGTTCACGAAGAGTTTCAACGTACGGGAAGAATTGGCACTGCGTTTGGCAATTATATGCAACGTGATCGAAAAGGAGAACTAACAAGCAAGGAAAAAAGATCTGCTATCAGCCAAGTTGTGCAAGGAACTGCCTCGTTAATATTCAAGAAAGCACTGCTATGCTTGAGTTCAATATCTGATGTAAAACTAAAACTGCCAATGCACGACGCTGTTTTGCTGGAGCATTCCGCAGACTACGACGTAGATCGAGTAATCAATATTTTTTCAGGAGCGATGTCTGAACATTTTCAAAATAAGATTCAAGGCAAGGCGTCATTAAGCCAATTCCATGAAGATCGATAGCCTGTAAAGCTGTGGATAGATACAAAATTTCTTGAGAGCTCCTTACGGATTGGTTAAAGGCCCCTAGTTTTTACTGGATTGATCTGGCGCATCTTGGTGACTGCAATCACCTCCGACGCTCACTCGTTCTGGAGATAGACGTACAGATACCTCGATAATTTTTAACTAATCCATTTTAGATGATAAAGGTAGTTTTAGAGGTAGACTGCTTATTCAGCATAAATAAATCACATCACTATCAATAAGATAGGTGTTTATTCGACTCTTGGTGCCGGCACCATATAAAACGAAGCCCTCGCAGAAATGCGGGGGCTTTGTTTTTGTGCCCTACGTAATAAATGAAATAACAAGCCTCTGCATACTCTGACGCCCCCTTCGCTCTACCAACCCACGCCGCCGCACAGGGCTTCGTCGACACTCGCTATTGATTAGCCAGCAGAAAATCCAGGATAGCGTGAGTGGTGGCCTGCGCTTTTTCCTCCAGTACCCAATGACCCGTGTTCTGTAAAATCAGTGAATGCGGTCGGTAGCTGATATGGCTTACCTGCTCGGTCAAAGTCTTGCCTCTTGAATGATCGCCACCGATGGTAAGTACTGGAATGAGCAATTTGTTCTGGGCGAACTCTTGATTGTCATTTGCGTCACTTTCCACCCAAGCTGAGTAAAGTTTGAACGCCGCTTCCATCCGTCCAGGCCGGGAGTAATCCATTACCAGCGCGGCGCGCACCTCATCATCAACTTTGGGATTTCCCTTGAATACAAACTCGTCAAAAAACATGTCCAGATATTTTTTTTCCTGCCCTCGAATCATTTTCAGAGCAGTTTCGCCGAAGAAGCGGAAATGCCATTTACTGGCAACACCATTCGCAGGATTGCCGTTATAGGGAGTTTCCCACCCTGGAATGCCTGGGATGAATCCATCCATTAAGATGATGCGCTTGGTTTCCTGCGGATATTGCGCTCCATAGGCATAGGCGATGATCAGCCCCATGTCGTGACCGATAATATCTACTCGCTGCAACTTCAAGACAGCGACCAATTCATGGAGGTCGCGTGCCATATTCTTTTTATCGTATCCACCCTTCGAAACATCCGTTTCTCCAGCACCACGATAGTCGGGAACAACGGGCGTATAGCCCGCGCGCAGGAGCCGCCCCATCAGTGGTCCCCAGTTTCTCCAGCTTCCTGGAAACCCGTGAATTAGCAAAACCGGCTTTTCACCATTACCACTCACCAGATAGTGCATGCGAATGCCGTTTACATTCGCGTATTCACTTCTGAATGTCGCATCGTCAATAACAATGTGATTCGTTGCATCTGACAAGGCTGATGTTACGTCTGGATGAATAAGCCGACTCATTCTGACACCTTACTTAAGCCAGACGATCCGGAGCGTGACTCCGCACCTTGATTCCCGAAACCAACAGACTGATCAAGCATTAGCGACGGGGGCCTGAAAATATTGAAATGGCTTTCAGGTGCTAGCGTGGAGGGTTTCTTGATCCGATGGCACTGTCAGGAATGACAGTGCCGATAAACGGCAGGGGCATGGTATATCCGGCATCCTCTTAGCGCTCCCAGCGCTTTTAATAGAGGTAAGCAATCCGTGCGGCGGAAAATGCGCCCTCGCCACGCAAGCGCTGGGCGGTATTCATCTAATTTTTTTCCCTTGCCGATACCCTCAATAGACGCATCCCCCGCCCCAGCCCCCCCGCGGGCGCTCGACTACACTTGCCCAGAAATCCCCGCTCCAGGAGCAGCCAACAATGAAGATCCGCACCAAGATCATAGCTTCGGGGTTGGTCAGTCTTTTCTTTGCTCTTCTGCTCGGCGGTATCGGGTTGTGGGGCTATCACTCCATGACCGAATCCCTGGTGGAGAATGAGACCAGCATTTCCGCCATGCGCAAGCACATGGAGGCGGACATGATGCACGATGCCATTCGTGCCGATGTTTTGGCTGCGCTGGTGGCAACGCCCGGTGACGCTCAGGAGGCCAAGGAAGTGCAGGAGGCTTTTGACGAGCATTCGCAGCGGATGCGCAAGGTGATTGCCGAGAACGCCGAGGCAAGGTTGCCGGAAACAGTCGCCAGGGCCATCGTCGAATTGAAACCACAGGCCAACACCTATATCGAGAAAGCCAAGCAGGTGATCGGCAAGGTGCTGGGGGGTGCCAAGGATATACAAGCGCTGCGAACTGAGTTCAATGCAGCGTTTTCGGCGCTGGAGGAGCGCAATGAAGCCGTGAGCGAGCTGATCGAGAACCAGGCGCAGGCTTCTCGCGAGAACCAGGATGACAGCATCCGGTCTTCGGGACGCTGGTTGGTCGTGACATTACTGGCCACCTGTGTGGCATTGATACTGTCGTCCTGGAGCCTGCTCAAGGCTGTGCTCACACCGTTGAACAAGATCATCCTCAATACCCAGGCGATTTCCCAAGGCGATCTGCAACGGTCCATGGGGGCGCACGGCAAGGATGAGCTCGGCCAATTGCAGAGCGTCATCGAACAAATGCAAGCCAACCTGCGGCAGATGATCGCCACGATCCGCAGTCAGAGCGACGAATTGCACGGCACTTCCCGTACCTTGGGCGACACTGCCAGGCAAATTGTCTCCAGCGCCGATCAGCAGGCCCAGAGCGCGACCAGCATGGCGGCGAGCATGGAGCAGATGATGGCGAACATCAGCCAGATCCATCAGCACGCCGACAGCGCCCGGACGATTTCGGCACAGTCCGAACAACTGGCGAGCAGCGGCGGGCAAGTGATTCTCGGAGTGGTGGAAGGCATGAGCCGCATCGCCGAGGTGGTCAATCAGTCCTCCACCAAGATTACGGCGCTGGACGCTTCGTCCGAAGACATTCATTCCATCATCCAGGTGATCAAGAGCATCGCCGAGCAAACCAACCTGCTGGCGCTCAACGCCGCCATCGAGGCCGCTCGCGCCGGGGAGGCAGGTCGGGGGTTTGCCGTGGTCGCCGATGAAGTACGCAACCTGGCGGCGCGCACCACCCAATCCACCCAGGAAATCACTGCGATGATCGAGCGCATCCAGACCAGTGCCCGGGATGCCGTTTCCAACATGCAGGCTTGCGTCAGTCGCGTGGATGAAGGGGTGAACCTGGCCCAGCAGGCCGGAGTGTCCATCAGCGAGATCCGCACTGGCGCCCGTCATGCAGCCGAAGTGGTCGAGGAAATTTCCCAGACGATTGCCGAACAATCGAAGGCCAGTGATGAGATGGCTCAGCGGGTGGAGGCGATTGCCGCTCAATCTCGGGAAAACACGCTCTCTATTCACCACCTGCAGCAAACCGCCAACCAATTGAACACTGCGGCGGGGTCGATGCAGTCTTCGGTGCAGCAGTTCAAGATCTAAGTTCTATTTATGGCGAGGTAGTTTGCTCCCGCTTGGGGGCGACGCCGCCGCGCAACCCAGCGGGAGCAAGCTACCTCGCCACGAAGCTGATTCTGCTAGAGCTTCAATTTCAAATCACACCTGACTCACCTCGAACACAAACGAAATCTCCCGCTTCTGGGCGCTCCAGACATACCGGATATGCTTGCCCTGCACCGGAATCGAAACCGCCGGCGGGCGAAATGCGGCGACGCATTCGTGACCAGGCAGGCGGACACTGTTGTAGAGCAAGCCCCAGGATAATGTTTCACGCAGTTGCCGGGCGAATACCTGGGACGGGCCGTAGGCGGTGGGGTCCGGGTCGTGGAGGTGGGGGTAGTCGTGGCGGATGTCATGCAAAGGCTTGATGACCTGGTTGACGTAGGTGCGCATGGTCAACTCCAGGTCCGGCTCATTGGTCGCCCCGAGAAAGCGCGCCTGGTGATAGCAGGTTTCGGCGATAGCGGCTTCCTGGCTGCTGGCGGCATAGTAGACGCCGAAGGTGCCGTCGCTGAAACGACTGCTCTTGCCGATATGCGTGAACGCCGCCATCACCGGCGAGGAGCCTGGCCCGGAAACCCGGTCTTCAGGACGGACCCGTGACAGCACACCGGCCTCTTCCATCAATCGATCGTTGGTCAACGCTTCCAGGGCATAGGCCGTGGGCAGATCCTCGGGATCGAGTACATCTTCGAACAGCGTAATCGGCGGGAAGCTGCTGTTGACGATCCGATAGGCACGCTTCCATTGCGGGTCCGTCAGAGGTGGCGTCATCAGCCGCGTACTCCGTCGAGATAGCGCCGCACATCGGCGATATCCACCACCCGCCCGGCCAGCATGTAGGACAGCGCCGATTGGCCGTTGAAGGGCGCAGCGGTGTTGGGGCTGCTGACCCATTGATAGGCCCGGTCCCGGCTGTTGCTGAAGATGATGCTCAGCGCCTTGTGAATGCCCATGAGGTAGGAGATGCGCTCAAGCGTGTCGCGAGGCAACCTGACATTGGTGGGTAATTGTTTGTACTTGTAGAAGGTCGTGTTCCCCACCTTGCCCAGCAACGTGCGCTGTTGCTCGACGCTGCAGCCCCACAACTCCATGAGGTTGAAGAAAAACTTCAAGGCGATTCGACCCGCGTCCGGGGAATCCAATTGTTGCTGTGCGTTGAGGGTGATGGAGGAAGTAGCCATGGGATCCGGGCTCCTTTTACGGGTGATGCGTAGAGGATAATACACATGCGGACATAAATTAAGTTTTAATTCGCAAATGGACAGACGGAGCAGCGCCAGTATTCTTCAAGCTTGTTACATTTCTGACCTTGAGGAATCCCGACTTGGGTTGACATAGAGCGGACTCGTGCCAGAAAATCGATCCCAAGAGCGCGAAACCGACTGCCTTCAGGTGGCAATAGTCGGCGTTAGGAACCCCGTTGATAACCTGAATATCAGCGCTCGGGTGAGACCTCTTCTCCCCCGCTTGAGGGAGCACAATATCAAGCGACTCTTCAGATAAAAGCAGCCTTTGGCTGCTTTTATCATTTGGGCGCCAGGCAACGCTGGTAAACCAAATGCCCATGCCTGTGCTTGTTGAGCGCTTTTCTACTGCAATTCATGAAATTCCAGAGAACGTGTCCGTGATCAACATTGATCACCACTAGCATCTGGTATCTAGCCTCATAAACCCCGATAAACGCGAGACGGTACGACCCATCGGAATAAAACACCTGCCAGACTTCCATAGGGTTACGCACGGTATCGACTGCAAACGCAGTGAATCGCTCACGAGCGTTGGGTCTCTTCTCGACAATGTGTGAAAGGTACTGCCGCCTGACAATCACCGGCACATACGGCGTGTTCATCAACACCGTGTCCATGCCCTCTCGCAGGCCAAATCCCAGAGCGACCTGCCTCAAGGCAGTATCGAAGTCAGCTGCACCGGGCAACTCCTGTACTAGCTCAGCAGTTGACGCGACAGCGACATCTCGAATATCGAGCAAGCCAAGGTCTTTCCAGCTTTTTTGACCAGACGCCTCCCTTACCCCGGGAAAACTCATGCAAATGACCTTTAGCATCCACTTGCATGTTTCGTAGATGCTGGCTACAGCCACCATCCAACCGATCCAGACCTGGTAATGCTCCTCTAATGGAAGCGCCACATTTCAACCGTTCGAACCGCTGGCGGGTATCAGCAGGCGTCTTTTTCTCTTCTGGGAAATTTCCGACAACGTTGCAGGCAACGTGATCAACAAGAAAAATTACACAACCCAACACCCGCCAAACCAGCAAAAAAACAAAATCCCACATAAGCTCCAACCAGCACCTACCGGAGCTTTTCACCACAAAACCGCGACAACCGTGGCAAGCTGCACGATGATAGCCACATGCACAGCCTGACCCGGGCCAGGTGCACAACAATAGCGAGCCCACTTAAGCAGAGGGCATTACCTCATGGATAGCAGAACCCTACGCAACCTCATGCGCATCGTGCAGACCGGCTCGTTGTCGGCGGCGGCGGAACATTCGTGTCTCACGGTGCAGGCATTGGCGGCGCAGTTGAACAAGGTCGAGGAGCAATTCGGCTTCCGGTTGTTCAGGCGTTCGAACAAGGGCCTGACGTTGACGAGCCAAGGCTCGGAACTGACCCCTTTCATGGATCAGGTGCTGGTGGCCACACGGCAGCTCGAAGAAAAAGTCATGGCGCTCAAGAAGCCCCGGCAGCGCACGCTGAAGATGGCGCTCAACACCACTCTGCCGGCGGAATTCAACCGGCGGATGATCGATCGGTTGATAGCCGTTTTCCCTCAGTACCAGCTGGAATTCAGTTACGCCGAGTCAATGGAGAACCTGAGCAAACTCAAGAATGAAGACTTTGACCTGGCCATCCTGATCGGGGCGCAGCAGAGCGGCTTTTCCAGCATCACGATGCCTGATGTACAGGTTCGGGTGGTGGGCGCCCATTGCGGCAATGAGGGCGATTCCCTTGGTTTGCTCGGAGACAGGTTTCAGGTACGCCCCGCAGAAGAGTGTCCGTATTCCCACAGCTTCCTCCGTTTTCTCGATGCAGGGCTGAGCGAATACGGCTCGAGTCAGCGGATGGTGTACTCCTGCAGCGAAACGCTGACGTTGTCGTTGATCACCCAACTCGATGGCCTGGGGCTGGTGTCCCGGGATGCGGCATTGCGCAACGGCCTGACGATTTTCCCGGGCTTCGAGGACTCTCTCGAGGTGCGCCTGGTAGTGAACAACCCCGAATTGTCCGGCGAAGCGCTGAACGACGTGGTGGACCTGGTGCTACAGGAACGAACCGAGCGCGATATACGCCGCCGTACCCACCGCCACACTGAGAAACAGGTTACGGCTGAAATACGCACATAACAGCGTCGGAATTGCGGCGTAGAACTCCGGGCGGTCGAGTTGTATCTGCTGATCCTTGATCAACAAGGGGGTGAGGCTGATGGCTGCGACGATCGCCACCGGCAGGTATTCCAGGGCGCGGGCAATGAAAGGCGGCCAGTGTTCCGTGTTGACCTGCAACGGCAAGGCACGGGGCAGGAAGGTCACGGCCATCATCAGGACCACCACCAGGATCAGGAACGTTTGGTCAGGCATACGCCCACCCCGCAGCCAACGAACGTGGCGATAAAGACATTGAATGGCGAAGTGCCCAGCAGGCTCAGCCCACCCATGCAGACGACGGCCGCCAGGGCTGCGATCAGCTTGTTACGGGTATTGCACAGCGAAACCAGCACGTAGAGCATCATCGCGGTCAAGGCATAGTCGAGCTGATACTTGATCAGGTGCGCAGCGTATTGCGCGCACACGGCGCCCAACAAGCCGCCTAGCACCCATGACGTATGGCAGAACAGGTTGAAGCCGATCAGGTAGCGCACACTCACCGGCGCCCCGCTGCCCAGCTTGACGCTGTGGAAAGCGAACGACTCGTCCGTAAGCCCGGATGCATAACACCAGCGCTCGAAACGACTGAGCCCCAATGCACGCAAGGCCTTGGCCATGTAGACCGACATCAGCATGTGTCGCGCATTGATCAGGAATGTAGTGAGCACGATGGTGGTCAGCGACGCCCCGCTGGAAATCAGCGCCAGCGCCGCAAACTGCGAGGCGCCGGCGTAGACGAACAGGCACATCGCTACCGGTAGCCACAAGGGCAACCCGGCGTTGACCGCCATCAGACCGAACACAAACGAAACCGTAAAATAACCCGCTACCACCGGACTGGCTTCGGCGAAGGTACGCGAGGCTTGTGGTTCGACCACCAGCGGCTGGCTGGAAGTCTTGCTCATAGATCCCTCTCGAAAGTGATTTCACCCCGCGGTTCGCAGAACCCCTGGGCTGCCCAGAAACGCTTGCCGGCCAGATTGGCATCGTCGACGAACAGGAACATGCGCAGCACGCCCACCCGTTTCATGTCGGCGGATGCCGCTTCCACCAGGCGCTGGCCCAGCCCCCGGGTGCGATGCCTTGGGCTGACCGCCAGGTGATTGATGGTGCCACGGGTACCCAGCATACCGCCAATCACCGCGCCCACCACGCTGCCACTGGCATCGATAGCCAGGTAAGCCGTGGTGGTTTCCTGCAATAACACCCCTCGCAGGAAGCGGGCATCCTGCCATTCGCAGAACGACACTTCGTCGAAACCGCGAAAAAACCGCTCCATGCGCTCGGCATCCCTGACCATTGCCCGGCGCAACAGCACCTGCTGCTCCGGGTCGTCCATGGGTACCAACTGTTCAGCGAACAATGTCAAAAGCGGTCCCGGGCCGCGAGAAGGAAATCGCCAGGATCTGCCTGAACGCCATTTCATGGCTGTGGATATTACGGGCCGGGGTCACATAGTGACGCATGTCGCGGTCGAGGAAGAACGTCGTATCGAGGATGTCCTCGTAGGTAGTCGCCGCCAGCTGTTCTTCCTGGGCGGTATACAACCGGCTCTCCGCGCCCGCCACGTTGTGACGTCCCCAGAAATGTACGCCACTGAACGGGTAGCCGTCGCAGTGAATCCCCTCGGGCGTGATTTCCAGTTGTTTGCCCGGCTTGATCTCGATGCGGATCTGGTGGATCTGGCACTGCCAGATTTCATCATGCAGTTCCTGCGGCAGGACGTTCTTGTAGACCTCGAAGTCCGTGTCGATCAGGCTGCGCATCACCGGAGAATTGATCACTTCGTTGGAGAAATCCTGGAAGTGCCGCTCCAGGCCGCCGACGTAGCTGTTATTGGCCTTGGATTGGATATAGGCCCGATGTTCGAGCTGCTTGAGCTCGCGGGTCTGGGGGTTGTATTCGAAGTCGCTGTAACGGCGAAAACGCATGCCTGACTCGGCCTGGCCATAGTAGCTGTCGGGCTCCATGTTCTCCCAGCTTTTGGTCAGCCGGACAAAGTCGCCGAAATGACCGTAGAGATTGAAGTCTCCACCGCGGACGTTAACGTACTTGTCACGTCGTAGCGCTTCGCCCACTTCCCTGTTCAGAACGATCATTTTTATTAGGTCTCCACTGCATTGAGCGGCCTAATCTAGTAGGTGCAGAATTTCCGTCCATGAAAAAGAATTTGAGTCACTTCAAGATGCACTTGAAACGAAGGGTGAAGGACCATCGGCACGCTTTTTTTTTCGGGAAAATAGACGGCTACAGCAATATCTCCGATGCCAGAAGCCAAAAAACCCCGAATATGGATTCGAGGTTTTTTGGGGGCTCAGCTAATGCGATCAGGCATCAGAAGACGTTGATCGGGTAATCCACGAACACACGCAGCTCGTTGCCGCTGACGTTGTACTCGCTGGATTTTTGCGAAACACGCAGGACAGAACTGCGCAACCTCACGCTGAGATCCTTGGCCGGGCCGTTCTGGACCACGTATTTGAGCTGGTTGAAGATCTCGCGTTCGGTACCGCCTTCGCTGGTGGAGGTGGTGATGTTATCCCCACGCACGTAAGCGACGTTATAGGTCAGGCCGGGAACGCCGAATGTGCTGAAATCCAGACCGTAGCCCAGTTGCCAGCTGCGTTCGTCTTCCGCGTTGAAGTCGGACCAGTAGGAGTTGGCCAGGTAGATCGTGTTACCACCGTCCCCTACCCGATTCTGTTCACGCTGATAGCCACCATAGGCATAGCCCAGGTTGCTGTCGCCGGTGCTGCGCTGATGAGCGAGCGTGAAGCTGTGCGGTCCGGTGGCGAAGGTCGCGGCCAGGCTCCAGATCTTGTTGTCGTCGCCGGTGACGTTGTTCTCACGAACGTAGTCGTTGTCTAGCTTGGTGCGGTAGCCGTTGAAGTCCAGCGTCAGGGACTGATCCTTGGCCAGAGGGAACACATAGTTGGCGTTGACGTATTGCTTCTTCAGCACATCTTCGACATCCGAGGCGTAGAGCGAAGCCTTGAATTGCTCGGTGAACTGATAGCTGCCGCCTAATACGTTGATCGACTTCAGCCCACCGCTGTCGCGGCCTTCGGCGCTCTTGCGCGATTCGGCGGTGAAACGACCGGCGTTCAGTTCCAGGCCCTTGATCTCTTTGGACGTGATCAGCGTGCCGGTATAGCTTTCCGGCAGCAGCCGCGAGTTGTCATAACTCAACACCGGCAAGGCCGGCATCTGGTCGCCATAGGCCAATACCGTGTTGGAAACGCGGAACTTCACTGCTGCACCGACCTTGGAAAGGTCATCCGCCGCGTTACCGCTGTCGCCTTGCTTGAAGAAGTCGATGCCGCCCGCACCGCTACGGCCTTTGCCGCCATCCAGGCGTAATGCGTACAGGCCGAAGGCGTCTACCCCTACACCGACGGTGCCTTGGGTGAAGCCGGACGAGAACGTGCCGATGGCCGCCTGTCCCCATTCGGCCTTGTCCTGGTTGCCATCTTTGTAGTCACGGTTGATATAGGCGTTGCGCAACAGCACTTTCAGGCTGCTGTCTTCCACGAAGCCCTTGGACTCGGACTGGTCGCTGGCCATGGCGTGTGTCGTGCTCAAAATCCCCAGTGCGATCAAACCGATGCGCGTGTTCAACATGATTATTTTCCTTGTATGGGTTGATACGCACTGCGACCGGCAGCCGAAATGGCGCTTTTTGCGCTCTTTTTCGGACTCTTGCCCCTGAAATAATGAAAAGGCCCGCCCACGAGTGATCGTGTCGGGCCTTTTTATTATTTAAGAATCATGGCTGTTAGCCACAGGCGTAGGACGAATCCTAGCCGTGCCGCCAAGAATGTGTCAATTTCGTGAATCGTCTTTGATCAGGCGAAAAACGTCTAAGAACCCGAACATCCATCAAGGCTGCAGAGCGCTGTCGCAGAAGAGCTCTGCACCGGCAAGGACAGATTCAACCACTCAACGAATGCCTCAGGCTTGCCAAGCCAAGGACCAATGTCCACTCGCGTGAACTGCCCATCCCGTTGCAGGACCAGGGTTGGAAAGCCCTGGCCGCCGACTTTGGCCAGCAAGGCTCGACTGGCCTTGATATGGGTTTCTACATCGATACCGACGAACGCCGAGCGGAATGCCTCGGCTTCAAGCCCGATGGTCTGGGCCAATTCCAGCAGCACCGTTTCATCGGCGATCCGCCGGCCTTCGACGTAGTGCGCGGTTTGCAAACGCTCCAACAGGTCCAGCCCCCGACCACCCATCTGCTCGGCAGCGAGAACCGCGGCGATGGGTGGCGCCGAATCGAACACCGCCCGCTCGTCCCGCAGCAATCCTTCGAAATAGGCCTCACCAAACGACTGCCCGGTGTATTCGGCGATCCGCCGGTCATGGGGCATCACGTAATCGCGCAACTGGGGTGAAACCGATTGGCGATTGGCACCGGTCATCATTCCGCCGCCATGGGCGATCACCGGCAGCACCGCACGGGCGGCTTGCACCAGCGGTTTGGCACCGTAGCACCAGCCGCACAGCGGGTCATAGATGTAATGAAGAGTGGTCATGGAAACTCCGATAGCCATCAGGACTGAATAACGGCAGCTTAGCCTTGAGGACCTTGCGGAAAAACGTCGGAATGGCTTTCAGTCTGTTTCGTGAATCGGTCGAATGCCGGTCACCTGTGGGAGCGAGCCTGCTCGCGATAGCGATGGATCAGTTACCCCGATGCCAGCCGGTACACCGCCATCGCGAGCAGGCTCGCTCCCACAGGGGCTGTTTCAGTCTCTGGTTCGTGCACATAAAAAAAGCGCTGCCATCCCGGCCAGCGCTTTTTATCAATCCGTCGAATTCTTATCCTTGCATGACATCCCACAACGCTTCCAGCTCCGCCTCACTGAACAGTCCAGCGGGGTAGCGCTCCATGATCAACCGACGCGGATCAGGTTCTCTGATCTGACGCGTACCGTTGGACTTCAACCACTGAGCCAGGGCTTGAAGCGACTCACCATTAACGGTCAAGGGATGGCATGTGCGCTCGCTTATCATATTCATTCCAGCGCCCTCTCCTGGTTGATGAGCGGCCAATTTATCCAAGGTTTATTACAAAACAACTCAGCTCCGCTCTTCGGAACTGCTGGGATGCAGATACAAGAGCTATGCCAATGTATCCGGCATCACCACCAAACGGGCACAAAAAAGCCCGCACCCCAATCGGGCCGCGGGCTCGCTTGAATGGATCCAAAAACACCACCGCAGAGCCACCGCGATCAATGTCATTTGGCTGTTACATCGCCACTCATTTTGTGTACGGCGCCGGTTGCTGTTGAGTAAGACAATGGATATTCCCGCCCCCCAGTAACAGTTCGCGACCTGGAACCATGACCACTTCGTGCTGAGGAAACAGGTTCTGCAGAATCTCCCTGGCCGTGGCATCCAGCGGATCGTCGAAGCTTGGCGCGATGATGCCGCCATTGACGATCAGGAAGTTGACGTAGGAACCGGCCAGTCGCACGCTCGGATTGCGCTCCTGGGAGCCTTCCACCGCATCCACGCCGGCGCATTCCGCTTCGGTGGCATACAGCGGTCCCGGAATCGGCATCTTGTGCACCACGAACGAGCGGCCCTTGGCGTCGGTGCTGTTTTGCAACACGTCCATCGCGGCGTGGCAGCGTGCGTAGTTCGGGTCCTGTGGATCGTCGGTCCAGGCAAGCAGAACTTCGCCAGGACGCACGTAGCAGCAGAAGTTATCCACATGGCCGTCGGTTTCGTCGTTGAACAAGCCGTCCGGCAGCCAGATGACCTTGTCCACCGCCAACTGGGCGCTGAGCACCGCCTCGATGTCCTCGCGACCCAAGTGCGGGTTACGGTTGCGATTGAGCAGGCATTCCTCGGTAGTGATCACGGTGCCTTCGCCATCGACATGGATCGAACCACCTTCGAGCACGAAACCTTCCGTGCGGTAACGCGGGCTGCGTTCGATCTCGAGGATCTTGCTGGCTATTTGCGAGTCCCGGTTCCATGGCGAGTACAGCCCGCCGTCAAAACCGCCCCAGGCGTTGAAATCCCAGTCGACACCGCGCACTTCGCCATTGTCATTGATGACGAATGTCGGACCGGTGTCCCGGACCCAGGCGTCGTCGCTGGACATCTCCACCAGGCGGATATTCGGTACGTCGAGGCGCGCCCGGGCGTTTTCATATTGAGCCGCAGACACCGCCACGGTCACCGGCTCAAAACGCGCGATGGCCTTGGCGACCGCTATGTGGGCAGCCTGCGCGGGCTTGCCGCCCAGGCGCCAGTTGTCCGGGCGCTCGGGCCAGATCATCCAGACCTGGGTCTGGGTTGCCCACTCGGCAGGCATGTAAAAACCATCCGCGCGGGGGGTACTGTGCAACGTAGTCATGAATCAGGACTCCAGTGAGCCATCGAGGGTTTTGATCGCTGCGTACAGGTTCGGACGGCGATCCCGGAAAATGCCCCAGGCACTGCGAATGCGCTCCAGCTCGTCGAGATCGAAGCTGTGCACCAATACACCTTCCTCGGTTTCGTTCAACTCCTGGACCTTTTCGCCGAACTGATTGGCGATGAACGACGAGCCGTAGAAGGTAACGTCGTAACCGTCCTGTTCCTCATTGCCAATACGGTTACTGGCCACTAGCGGCATCACGTTGGCGCCGGCATGGCCTTGCTGCACACGCTGCCAGTGATCCCGGGACGCAATGGATTTGTCGTGCGGCTCGCTGCCGATGGCCGTCGGATAGAACAGTATTTCCGCGCCCTGCAGCGCCATGCTGCGGGCACATTCGGGAAACCATTGATCCCAGCAGATACCCACGCCGATCTTCGCATAACGGGTATTCCACACCTTGAAGCCGGTATCACCCGAGTTGAAGTAATACTTCTCATGGTAGCCCGGACCGTCCGGAATGTGACTCTTGCGGTACACCCCCAGGTTCCGGCCATCGGCGTCGATGATTGCAACGCTGTTGAAACGCGCACGTCCGGCCAGCTCGAAGAAACTGATCGGCAACACGACCTGCAGCTCTTTCGCCAGCTTCTGGAAATGCTTGATGGCAACGTTCTCTTCAACCGAGGTCGCCAGCAACAGGTAGTCCGGGTTCGTCTTCTGGCAGAAGTACGGGGTCTCGAACAATTCCTGGATCAGGATGATCTGGGCACCTTTGGCGGCGGCCTCACGAACCCGATATTCAGCGGTCTCGATATTGGCTTCAAGGTCCCAGGAACAGGCCATCTGGGTGGCGGCAACGGTAACGATACGGCTCATGAATCATCTCCGGGCGGTGTGCAGCGGATGACAAAGAGGATAACGGCGAGCACGAAGCGACCACGGCTTCGGCAACGGAAACTTTATAGCCGATAAAAATCGAACTTTAAAGACTTAAATTTATTAAAAACAAAAAAAATCGCGAATATCATCGATAAAAATCGAAAAATATTCGCGATCAATCTGGCGAAGCGAACCGCCAGGCAAGCATCAGCCTCGGATCAGAGTCCTTCGTCCAATACCTTCGAAAGCATATCGACGAAGAAATCCACGCTCTGACGCGTCGTCACCATGGGCGGCTTGATCTTGAGGATGTTCAAGTAATCACCGGTGGGTTGCATGAAGATGCCCAACTCCCGAAGGCGGTTGCACAGCGTCGCGGTTTCCTCGGTGGCGGGCTCCAGGGTTTCGCGGTTGCGGACCAGCTCCAGGCCCAGATAGAACCCCGAACCATGCACCGCGCCGACCAATGGGTATCGGTCCATCAGGGCTTCCAATCGTGCCTTGAAGTGGCCGCCCACCACTCGGGCGTTCTCCCACAGCCCTTCTTCTTCCATGACATCCAGCACGGCAATGCCGATCTGACAACTGACCGGGCTGCCGCCGGACGACGAGAAGAAATAACCTTCGGCTTCCAACGCCTCGGCGATTTCCCGGCGGGTGATGACCGCGCCCAGTGGCTGGCCATTCCCCATGCCCTTGGCCATGGTGATGATATCCGGCACCACGCCTTGCTCTTCGAAGCCCCAGAAAAACTCGCCCATGCGTCCGTAGCCGACCTGTACTTCGTCAGCGATGCACACGCCACCGCGTTCGCGCACCAGTCCATAGACCTGTTTCAAGTAACCAGGTGGCAGCGCGATACCACCGGCATTGCCGTACACCGGCTCGCAGATGAAGCCGGCGAGCTGACGTTTCTGCTCGGCGATTTTCGCCAGGTTGTGCTCGACACTGCGCACATAGTCCGGCGCGCTGTCTGGGCCACGGAACTCACCGCGATAAGTGTTGGGCGCGGTCACCGGATGCACCCAGTCCGGGCGGCTGCTCAGGGCCTTGGGATTGTCGGCGATGGATGTCGAGACCGCGTCTGCCGCCACCGACCAGCCATGGTAGGCCTCCAGCACACTGAGCATGTCCCGTCCGCCGCTGTAGGCCCAGGCCAGGCGGATCGCCAGGTCGTTGGCCTCGGTGCCGCTGTTGACCAGGAACACCCGATTCATGTTTGACGGCGCCAGTGACAATAACCGTTCGGAAAATTCGGCAATGGCCGCGTAGTGAAAACGGGAGTTGGTATTGAGCAGCGACCACTGCCGGGCAGCCACGGCCGCCATACGTGGATGACCGTGCCCCAACACCGCGACGTTGTTGAGCATGTCGACATAGGAGCGCCCCTGCATGTCGATCAGATGGTTGCGCCAGCCACGCTCGATGCGCGGCGGGTCGACGTAATAATGTTTCTGGGTGCGGGCGAAGCTCGCATCGCGACGGGCCAGCAATGTCTTGGCGTCGACTTCCTCTTGGGCGTCGCAAGCCAGCCCGAGCAATACCGCCGGTGAAGGACACAATGCCTGCCAGGCCGGGGCTGCGGACGGGGTGCAGAACAACGGAGGGCTCAGGTGCGAACCCCGGCATAACTGCACCCGCAAGGGGCCGGCCACTTCGCCCAATACCTGTCCCTTGACCAGTGCGGCCCCGGCATGCAGCGGCGATACCACACCCCACAGCCGAATGCTCAGCTGTGAACTGTCCAGTTGCAGCATGCCGTCGGCGGTCTTGTGCAATATCCCGGCAAACGGCGATTCGAGCGGCGTGCCGTGAGGTACATGCAGCTCCACATGCAGCGGGCAGGTTTCAGGCTCCACGGCACTGTCCGGCCGGGTGCGTGACAACCGATACTGGCCGTAACGGCTGGCGGCCAATCCGTGAACGGTGGCGGCTTCGCTCAGCAGACGCTGGTCGATACCTGGCTGCTCCCAGTTGCCGGCCTCGAAATGCGGGCTCAGCACCCCCAGGTCAATCAGGGCGAACTCGCGACCCACCAGGGTCGGCAACAGCGGTACGAACCCTTCACTGACAACCGGTGGCAGACTCTGGCCAACGGCGGCCAGGATGGCCGCCTCCATCAGCTCGAACGGCACCGAGTGGGCAACCCGGAAGATTTCCCATTCATGCTCCAGATTAGCGCGGCTGTAGGCGTTGTCCGGGTCAATGGACACCTGTTGTTCGCCACTGAGCACCAGCACGGCGGCACGCGCCACAATCAGCGGCCAGAGCGCCAGCAGCTCTTCGCGCTGCAACGGGTTAGTCCCGTGATAAGCCTGGACCGCCGGTAGGATGAAGAACGGATCGCCATTGGCGTGGTGCAGCAATGCCGCACAAGTTACCGACAACTCGGTGATGCGCCAAGTGCGGATCAGGTCGCCGAAATCGATGACGCCTTGCAATTGCCACTGGCGCTGGGCATCGCGCTGCCAGACCACATTGTCATCGGTCAGGTCCATGTGGATGGCTTGCACCGGCAGGTGGCCCTTGAGCGGATGCAGGCGTCGCTCGGCCTGTTGCGCAACCTCGGCGATCAGGCCGCGTCGTTGATCGTCCTGGATGACCGGCAGCAGATGGCCGATCAGCGCATCGGCATGGCGGGCGTCCCATTGCAGGGTGCGCTCCAGGCCCGGATGGTCGAATGCGGCCAGGGCCTGGTCGACTTCCGCACACAAGCGCCCCAGGCCGCTCACCAGTTCCAGGCCCAGATGCTTGAGTTGGGTCAGGGGCTGGCCGTCGATGTATTCCAACAACCTAACGTGAACCGCCTGTCCATCGACGTCGAGCGTCAACAGATCCTGGCCGTTACTGGCCACGATCACCCGTGGCACTTTTACCGCACCGTGGCTGGCCAGTTGCCTGAGGGCCGCATGCTGGGCCTGGAGCTCCTGGACGTCGTAGTCACCATGGCAAATTTTTAACACAAATCGCCCGCGCTCGCTGTCGACGCGGTAGTTGAGATCCTGCTGGCTGCCAAGGGGTCGCAGGTCACCGCTGAGGCCGTAGTTCAAGCGCAGCAGCACCAACGCCTGCTCGGCGCTGATCTGTGGGCTGGGCAAACTGGCACGATGAACCAACGTAGCGAGTGGCATACAACGACCCCTGATGTGGTTTTTTTTGAACACCTATCACGCCATTGAGTTGGAGAATAAGCAACCCCTCTTTGCTAAAAGAGCGACGTCCACCCCCTTTTTTGGGGAGCGACGAATACCTTTGGCAAGTTGCTCATCCTGGGTTGACCTCCCGATTCGGGGACACTCCCGGAATATCCCGCTTGCACCGTCATCCGCATGTCGACAAGCTATGCTTCATATTTTGTCGTCTCATGGAAAAAGGCTTAACCGGATGCGCATTCTCATCACTGGTGGTGCCGGCTTCATCGGCTCGGCCCTCGTACGGCATTTGATCCTTGATACCGAACACCAGATCCTGAACCTCGATAAATTGACGTACGCTGGCAATCTCGAATCGCTGAGCAGCGTCGATCACGACAGTCGTTATGAGTTCGTACAAGCTGATATCGTCGATCAACCCACAGTCAGTGCCGTGCTGGCGCGGTTCAAGCCCGATGCGATCATGCATCTGGCAGCGGAGTCCCATGTGGACCGCTCCATTGATGGTCCGGCGGACTTCATCCAGACCAATATCGTAGGCACCTACAGCCTCCTGGAAGCTACCCGCGCCTATTGGCAGACCCTGCCAGAACCCCGGAAACAGGCGTTTCGTTTCCACCACATCTCCACCGACGAAGTGTACGGTGACCTGCACGGCGTCGATGACCTGTTCACCGAAACCACCCCGTATGCACCCAGTTCCCCTTATTCCGCCAGCAAGGCAGCGTCCGACCATCTGGTTCGTGCCTGGCAGCGCACCTACGGCTTGCCCGTGCTGCTGACCAACTGCTCCAACAACTATGGGCCGTTCCACTTCCCTGAAAAGCTGATTCCGTTGGTGATCCTCAACGCCTTGGCCGGCAAGCCATTGCCAGTGTACGGCGACGGACAACAGGTGCGGGATTGGCTGTATGTCGAAGACCATGCCCGGGCACTGCTGAAAGTCGTCACCGAAGGCGTGGTCGGAGAGACCTACAATATCGGCGGCCACAATGAACAGAAGAACATCGATGTCGTACGCGGCATCTGCGCGTTGCTCGAAGAACTGGCGCCCGACAAACCCGAAGGGATCGGGCGCTATGTCGATCTGATCACCTTCGTCAGGGACCGCCCCGGCCACGACCTGCGCTATGCCATCGATGCTGGGAAGATCGAACGGGAACTGGGCTGGACGCCCAGGGAAACCTTCGACACGGGCCTGCGCAAAACCGTGCAGTGGTACCTTGAGAATCTCCAGTGGTGCCGACGTGTCCAGGACGGCAGCTATCAGGGCGAGCGCCTCGGCTCGCTCGATGAAAAGGAATCGATTGCATGATGAAAGGCATTGTTCTGGCCGGTGGTTCCGGCACGCGGCTGCACCCGATTACCCTCGGGGTTTCCAAGCAACTGCTTCCGGTGTACGACAAACCGATGATCTACTACCCGATCTCGGTACTGATGCTTGCGAGTATCAAGGACATCCTGGTGATCTCCACCCCACAGGATCTGCCGCAATACCGCAACCTGCTGGGCGATGGCAGCCAATTCGGCGTGCAGTTCAGTTACGCCGAGCAACCATCACCCGATGGCCTGGCCCAGGCATTCCTGATCGGCGAACAGTTCATTGGCAGCGATCCGGTGTGCCTGATCCTGGGCGACAACATTTTCCACGGACAGTACTTCGGTGAACAATTGCAGACCGCGGTCAATCGGCGGCAAGGTGCGACCGTATTCGGCTACTGGGTCAAGGATCCGGAGCGTTTTGGCGTGATCGACTTCGACGCCGAAGGCCATGCCCTTTCCATCGAAGAAAAACCCGCCGAGCCCAAGTCCAGCTATGCGGTCACTGGCCTGTATTTCTACGATAACGACGTGATCCAGATCGCCAAGGCGATAAAGCCGTCCAAACGCGGCGAACTGGAGATCACCGACGTCAACAACGCTTATCTGCAACGCGGCGACCTGCATGTCGAGCGATTCGGTCGTGGTTTCGCCTGGTTGGACACCGGCACTCACGACAGCCTGCTGGAAGCCTCGCAATACGTGCAGACCATCGAACATCGCCAAGGCCTGAAAGTAGCGTGCCTGGAAGAAATCGCCTACCAACAGGGCTGGGTCAGCCGCGAGCACATACTTGAGCGTGCCGAGTACTTCGGCAAGACCGGCTACGGCCAGTACTTGTTCAAGATCGCCGGAGAAACACGTTGAACGTCATCGCCACCCGACTGCCGGATGTCCTGATCATCGAGCCGAAAGTCTTCGGCGACGACCGCGGCTTTTTCTACGAAAGCTTCAATGCCCGGGCATTCGCCGAGGCCACTGGCTGCGACCTGCAGTTCGTCCAGGACAACCATTCACGCTCGACCAAAGGCGTGCTGCGGGGCCTGCATTATCAGATCGAACAGGCCCAGGGGAAGCTCGTGCGAGTCATCGCCGGCGAAGTGCTGGACGTGGCTGTGGACATTCGCCGCAGCTCGCCCACTTTCGGCCAGTGGGAGAGCGTGCGTCTGTCGGCGCAGAACCAGCGGCAGCTGTGGATTCCGCCAGGCTTCGCCCACGGTTTCATGGTACTGAGCGAGTCAGCGGATTTTCTCTATAAAACCACCGATTACTACGCGCCCGTGGCCGAACGCTGCATCCGTTGGGACGATCCGGACCTGGCCATCGACTGGGAGCTGGAGGGCGCGCCCACCCTCTCGTCCAAGGACCAGAACGGCAAGTTCCTGCATGAGGCCGACCTTTTCCCATGAGTGAGCCCTTGCGAATCCTGATCCTCGGCAAGAACGGCCAGGTGTCCCGGGCACTCCAATCACGCCTGGCCGACACCGGCGAGCTGATCGTGCGCGGCAGCGACCAACTTGACCTGGCACGCCCGGATCAACTGCGCTCCCACATAGATGCCCTGCACCCCGATCTGATCATCAACGCCGCCGCGCACACGGCTGTCGACCAGGCCGAGAGCGAGCCGGAACTGGCCTTTGCCATCAACGCCAGCGCACCGGGGACCCTGGCTCTCGCAGCAAACGAGCTGGGGGTCCCGCTGATCCACTACTCCACCGATTATGTCTTCGATGGCCGCAAGCCACAGCCCTACACAGAGGACGACACACCCAACCCGCTGAGTGTCTACGGACGCAGCAAACTGGCCGGCGAGGATGCCATCCGCCAAGCCGGCGGCCAGCATCTGATATTGCGCACCAGTTGGGTGTATTCCACCGAAGGCCGCAACTTCCTCCTGACCATGCAGCGTCTGCTCCAGGAAAAACCGCACCTGCGGGTGGTCGCCGACCAGATCGGAGCACCGACCTGGTCTGGAACCATTGCCGACAGTACCGCCAGGCTTATCGAGCGCTGGATGACGGGCCGGTGCGGCGCCTGGGGCACCTATCACCTGACGGCCCAAGGGGAGACATCCTGGTTCGGTTTTGCCCAGGCCATCGGTGAACAGTTGGTCGGGCAGCACAAGCCTTGTGCGGTCATTGAGCCCATCCCGTCCAGCGACTACCCGACGCCGGCCCCGCGGCCGCTGAACTCGCGCCTGGATTGCACACGTCTGCTCCGGGAATGGGGAGTGAGCCAGCCAGACTGGCGAAGCGCGTTGCAGCAGTGCCTTGCCGAGCGACACTAGCGTCCGGTCTCGGAAATAAGCTGTTCATTTTTGGCGGCGTCTTGGGTGCACGGCCGGCGTTGCCACTCCTCGCCATAGCCCTGCTATGACTCGTCGCGGCGCCTTGGCCGAACACCCAAGCCACTCGCCAAAAAAGAACGTATTTCCGAGACAGGACACTAGGCATAATGCGCTTGTTCCTACAGGCGCACGCTCATGAACTCCACCCTTCCCCGCAGACCCCGTTGGCGCAGCCTGGCCTTGCTTGCACTGTGCCTGGCACCATTGCTATGGCCGCTGGAGCATCTGGCCGAGCGCTATTACCGCAGCGAACTGGCTGGACAGAATCGCCAGACACTGGACCTTTACGTCGCCAACCTGCTGGGCACGTTGCACCGCTATGAGGTCTTGCCGCAGATTCTCGGCGACCTGCCGGCACTGCGCGCGACGCTGTCCGCTCCGGACGATGAGTTCACCCAAAGCAACGCCAACCAGCTCCTGAAAAAAATCAGCACCCAGACCGGCGCCGAGGTGATGTACCTGATGGACGCCACCGGCAAGACGCTGGCGGCCTCGAACTGGGACAAGCACGACAGTTTCGTCGGGCGCAATTTTGCCTTCCGGCCGTACTACATCGAAGCCATGGCCGGACGCCTGGGGCGCTTCTTCGGCCTGGGCACCACATCGGCCAAGCGCGGCTATTTCTTCGCCGCCGCCGTACGCGAGCGCGACCGCGTCATCGGTGTGCTGGTGGTCAAGGTCGACCTGGACCATACCGAAAGCCTGTGGGGCAAAACTCCGGAACAGTTGCTGGTGACCGATCACAACGGGGTGGTCATCCTGACTTCACGGCAGGAATGGCGATTCCGTTCGACGCGCCCGTTAAGCGATGAGGAACACAGCGCAATCAGCGCCGTGCAACCCTACCCGACCCGCGATCCGAAACCGCTGAACCTGGATCCACAGGCTTGGCTGACCCAGACCCAGACCATCGAAGAAACGGGATGGAGCGTGAGCATCCTCGCTCCACGCACCCTGATCGACCGCCCTGTGCGCACCGTCGTCGCCACCGGCGGGGCGGCGCTGCTGGTCTTGATGCTGTTGCTCGGCTTGATGATGCAACGCAGGCGGCATTACCTGGACCGGATCGCTTTCGAAGGCAAGGCGCGTCACGAGCTGGAAGGCCGGGTGGCCGAGCGCACCAGCGATCTGGAAGGCCTGAACCGGCGGCTGAAGCAGGAAGTCCTGGAGCGCGAGCAGGCGCAACAGGAACTGGTTCGCGCCCAGGATGACCTGGTCCAGGCCGGCAAGCTGTCCGCCTTGGGTACCATGTCGGCCAGTATCAGCCACGAGCTCAACCAGCCGCTGGCAGCGATCCGCAGCTACGCGGAAAACGCCGAGATATTGCTCGACCACCAGCGCACCGAGGACGCCAGGGGCAACCTCAAACTGATCAATGAACTGACCGGGCGCATGGCGTCGATCATCGCTCACCTGCGGGCCTTCGCCCGCCGCGATCGCCATGCGCCGGAAAGCGTCGCCCTGCAACCGGCCCTGGACGATGCCTTGGCGCTGCTCGCCAAGCGTCGGCGCAGCATGGAAGTGGAGCTGATCCGCGACTTGCCGGCAGCCACGCTGTGGGTCGAGGCTGGAGAAACCCGCTTGCGCCAGGTGCTCGGCAACCTGTTGGCCAATGCCCTCGACGCCCTGACCGAAAAAGGTCCTCCGCGCAAACTCTGGCTCAGTGCCCAGGCCACCGAAACCGGCGTCAATCTGTACATCCGCGATAACGGCCCGGGCTTTTGCATGGAAGCCCTGGGCCGTGCCGGCGAACCCTTCTACACCACCAAGACCCGTACCCAGGGTCTGGGGCTGGGGCTGGCGATCTGCGACACCCTGATGCGCGCCTTCGGCGGCGAACTGTCGTTCGCCAACCACAAGGAGGGCGGCGCCCTTATCACCCTCAAACTGCGCGCCGGCGCGCCCGGGGTAAGCTTGCAACCGTCCGAGGACCGTAGCGTATGACCATCGACAACCGGATTGAGGTGGTGCTGATCGATGACGATCCCCATCTGCGTCAGGCCCTGAGCCAGACCCTCGACCTGGCCGGCCTGAATATCCTGTCCCTGGCCGAGGCCAAGGGCCTCGCCGGGCAACTGCCCCGGGACTGGCCGGGCGTGGTGGTCAGTGACATTCGCATGCCGGGCATCGACGGGCTCGAACTGTTGAATCAACTCCATGCCCAGGACCCGGAGCTGCCGGTGTTGCTGATCACCGGCCACGGCGACGTGCCGCTGGCAGTCCAGGCGATGCGCGCCGGGGCCTATGACTTCCTGGAAAAACCTTTCGCCAGCGATCACCTGCTCGACAGCGTACGCCGGGCCTTGGCCCTGCGCCGTCTGGTGCTGGACAACCGCAGCCTGCGCCTGGCCCTCAGCGACCGTCATGAACTCAGCGCTCGCCTGGTCGGCCAGTCCACACCCATGCTGCGCCTGCGCGAACAGATCGGCGCATTGGCGGCGACCCGCGCCGACGTGCTGATCCTCGGTGAAACGGGCGCCGGCAAGGAAGTGGTGGCCCGCGCGCTGCATGACCTTTCGGGCCGACGCAACGGCCCGTTCGTGGCGATCAACGCCGGGGCCCTGGCCGAATCGGTGGTGGAAAGCGAACTGTTCGGCCACGAGCCGGGGGCTTTCACCGGCGCGCAGAAACGTCGCATCGGCAAGTTCGAGTTCGCTAATGGCGGCACGCTGTTCCTCGATGAAATCGAAAGCATGAGCCTGGACGTCCAGGTCAAGCTGCTGCGGCTGCTGCAAGAGCGCGTGGTGGAGCGCCTGGGGGGCAATCAACAGATCCCGCTGGACATCCGCGTCATCGCCGCGACCAAGGAAGACCTGCGCCAGGCGGCCGACCAGGGACGCTTTCGCGCCGACCTGTACTACCGCCTGAACGTGGCACCGTTGCGCATACCGCCGTTGCGCGAACGGGGCGAGGATGCGCTGATGCTGTTCCAGCACTTCGCCGACGAAGCCAGTGCGCGCCATGGCCTGCCACCCCATGAACTGCAACCGGCACAACGGGCGCTGCTGCTGCGCCACAGCTGGCCGGGCAACGTCAGGGAGTTGCAGAATGCCGCCGAACGTTTCGCCCTCGGCCTGGAGCTGGCCCTGGACAACAGCGCGCCGGATGGCACGCCCGGCACACCGGTGGAGATCGTCAGCGGTGGCCTGAGCGAACAGGTCGAGAATTTCGAGAGAACCCTTATCGCCGCCGAGTTGGCCCGCCCCCACAGTTCGGTACGCAGCCTCGCCGAAGCCCTGGGCATTCCGCGCAAGACCCTGCACGACAAGTTGCGCAAGCATGGCCTGACCTTCGGCGACAGCAACCCTGGCGCGGCCGATGACTCCGATTGAGTTATCGTTGTCTTCCTTACAAACAAGAGGCCCGGCAATGAACCGCGACAGCCGTTACCTGGAATCGATCCTGCACCATGACATCCCGCTGACCCGTGACATGGGTCTCAAGGTGCTCGATTGGCAGGCCCGACAACTGCGCCTGTTCCTGCCGCTGGAGGCCAACGTCAACCACAAGAGCACCATGTTCGGCGGCAGCCTGTATTGCGGCGCAGTGCTCGGCGGCTGGGGCTGGCTGCACCTGGCCCTGCGCGAGGAAGGCATCGAGGACGGGCATATCGTGATCCAGGAAGGGCAGATCAGCTATCCGCTGCCGGTCACCCGCGACGCGGCGGTCATCTGCGACGCGCCTGAAGAAAAGGTGTGGAAGCGTTTCCTGGCCACTTACCAGCGTTACGGACGGGCGCGACTGCCCCTGCAAACACGAGTGGTGAATGAGGGCAGCGAAGAAGCAGCGGTGCGGTTCGAGGGGCAGTACGTGTTGCACCGCTGAGCTCTGAGCGGTACCGACACCCTGTGGCGAGGGAGCTTGCTCCCGCTCGGTTGCGCAACGACCGCAAAATTCCAGGACTGCTTCGCAGCCCAGCGGGAGCAAGCTCCCTCGCCACAAAAAAAAAGCATTAATGACTCAGGAACGAGCAAACGCCAGCAGTTGCTCACGCCACGCTGCTTTCGCCGGCAACGCCAGGAACGATGCATTCAGCAGCGATTCCCGCGGCGGATAGCAGAACCTATCGCCGCTCAAGTCCAACACCTCGCCGCCCGCGCCTTCCAGCACCCCCTGAGCCGCGGCGGTGTCCCACTGGGACGTGGGCGCCAATCGTGGATAGAAGTCCGCCGCGCCTTCGGCTACCAGGCAAAACTTCAATGAACTGCCAATGCTGGTGAGCTGCAGTTCCCCCAGGCTCTGGCTCAAACCGCTCAAGAGACGTTCCTGCTCCGGGCTGGTATGACGGCGACTGGCGACCACGGTGAACGCTTCACCCGGCCCAGGCACGTTACGCACCCCTACTGGCACGGGCTCGGCGCCCTTGTCGCCACGCCAGGCGCCCAGCCCCGCGCCGCCAACGTAGAAGCGGTCGTTGGTGGGCGTCGATACCACGCCAAACACCACGTGTCCCCGCTCGATCAGCGCAATGTTGACGGTGAACTCCTCGCTACCGGAAATGAACTCCTTGGTCCCATCCAGCGGGTCCACCAACCACCAGCGCTGCCAGCCGGCGCGCACATCCTGGGGGATATCGGCGTCCTCTTCGGAAAGGATCGGGATCTCCGGGGCCAGGGCCGTCAGCCCGGCCACGATGACGTCATGAGCGGCCATGTCCGCGGCGGTCACCGGCGACTCGTCGGCCTTCTGGACAACCTGCACGTTGGCACGCCAGAAAGGCAGGATCGCCTCGCCGGCCTTGCGCGCCAATTCGACCACCGGGGCCATCAGGGGATGAGGGTAATTCATGCCAGGAACGCTCCACGCAGAGTCAGCAGGTCACGGGCCAGGTACAACGCCGCCAAAGCGCGGCCCTCAGTGAACTGCGGGTTTTGCGCAAGGGTCGACAACTCCCGCAAGTTGACCTTGTCCACGCGCATCGGCTCAGGCTCGTCCCCCTCCAGCCGTTCTTCGTACAGGTCCGTCGCCAGCACTACCTGGATTTTCTGGCTCATGTAGCCGGGAGACAACGACAGCTCGGTCAGGTGCTCCAACTGACGCGCACCAAAACCGGCTTCTTCCTTGAGCTCACGCTCGGCCGCCGCCAGTACGTCCTCGCCCGGCTCGATCAGGCCCTTGGGCAGCGACAGCTCGTAAGCATCGGTACCGCCGCAATACTCTTCCACCAACACCGCGTGATCGGCATCGAGCATCGCCACGATCATCACCGCGCCATAACCCGGGCCCTTGCCCGCCAAACGCTCGTAGGTGCGTTCCACGCCATTGGAAAAACGCAGCTTCAGCTCCTCCACGCAAAACAAGCGGCTGGTGGCGACGATCCGTCGATCGAGTATGGTGGGTTTCTGGCGCATAAACGGCTCCCTGGGCGATAGCAGGCTACTATACCCGGCCTATCCTGAATGTTTATGGCGGATATCCGATTACCGCTGGAGAAGTTTTATGGCCTTGCTGCCCTGGCACGAGATCGACACGGTGCTGCTGGACATGGACGGCACCTTGCTGGACCTGCATTACGACAACCATTTCTGGATGGAACACCTGCCCCAGCGCTACGCCGACTTGCATGGCGTGAGCCGGGCCATGGCCGAGATGGAACTGCAACCGCTGTTCGAACGCAACGCCGGCCAGTTGCAGTGGTATTGCCTGGATTTCTGGAGCACAGAGCTGAAACTGCCGGTGCGCGAGCTGAAACTGGAAACCGCGCACCTGATCGCCCTGCGGCCGGATGCCGATACCTTCCTAGGGGCCATCCAGCGAGCCGGCAAGCGCGTGGTGATGATCACCAATGCCCACCGTGACTCGTTGTCCCTGAAGCTGGAACGCATTGAGCTTGCCCCTTATTTCGAGCGCTTGATCAGCTCCCACGACTACGGCTTCCCCAAGGAAAACCCGCAATTCTGGGACGCGCTGAAAGCCGACCTGGATTTCGACCCGGCTCGCAGTTTGTTCATCGACGACACCCTGCCGGTATTGCGCAGTGCCCGGGACTTCGGCGTAGCACACCTGCTGGCCGTCAGCGAACCGGACAGCCGCAAGGGGCCGAAGGATACGGGGGAGTTCGCGGCGCTGGGGGATTATCGGGATCTGATTGCAGGGCTTTGAGCTTTTGTGGCGAGGGAGCTTGCTCCCGCTGGAGTCCGAAGGACTCCCAATCCATCTGACGCGTTGAATCAGACATCAGGCGTCCACCGGTCTTGGGGCTGCCTCGCAGCCCAGCGGGAGCAAGCTCCCTCGCCACAGGGTTCGCTATTCGGGAATGCGCAACGACTGCCCTGGATAGATCTTGTCCGGGTTCTTGAGCATCGGTTTGTTGGCCTCGAAGATTTTCATGTACTTGTTTGCATCGCCATAGACTCGCTTGGAAATAGCACTCAAGGTGTCGCCTTTTTCGACCGTCACGAATCTGGCCTCCTTCGCGACCGGACCGGTAACCGTGATCTGGTCATCGACACCGCTGATACCGGCCACATTACCCAACGCCAACAGAATCTTTTCCTTCTCTTCCTGACTCGCGGCTTCACCCGTGGCTACGACTTTTTCGCCCTCGACCTTCACCTGGATCTTTGACGTATCAATGCCTGTCAGCGCGTGCTGCACGTGCCGGGTCAGCGCTTCACCATTGGCCTGGGCCTTGTCGGGTGTCAACGCATCAAGAATTTTCTCACCGGCATCTTTCAAAAAACTGAAAAGGCTCATCGTATTCTCTCCCTGGGTTTGAATGTCCAGACGTACCAGACTAGACCCGAACGAAACGAACCACGCTCCCGGCCGACCAATGACCGCGCCACGCGCAAGCGCTAGAATCCGAATCTCCCCGCGCCCTGGAGCGAAGATGGACATCAAGCAGCTGAAATTTCTCATCGCGCTGGACGAAACCCGCCACTTCGGCCAAGCCGCCGCACGCTGTCACATCACTCAACCCACCTTGTCGATGCGCCTGCGCAGCCTTGAAGAGGAACTTGACCTGCCACTGGTCAATCGCGGCCAGCGCTTCGAAGGCTTCACCGCGCCAGGGGAACGGGTACTGGCCTGGGCGCGTACGGTGCTGGCGGCGTACGACGGCCTGCAAGCCGAAGCGGCAGCCTGTCGTGGCAATCTGGCCGGTACCCTGCGCCTGGGCGTGGTGCCCCTGTCCGACTTCGACCCGCTGTCGATGATGCAACGACTGCATGCCGAGCACCCCGAGCTGCATTTCGAGCTGTCGTCCCTGAGCTCCGAACAGATCCTCGAACAACTGGCAAGCAACCGCATCGACCTGGGCGTTTCCTACCTGGAGCGCCTGGACAACGAGCGTTTCGAATCCCTGCCGTTCAGTCCTACCCGCATGGGCCTGCTGTACGACCAGCGCTTTTTTTTCTTCGGTGAACAACCCCTGACCTGGCAAGCGCTGATCGAACTCCCCCTGGGCATGCTCACCAGCGGCATGCACTTTCGACAGTCCATCGATCACAACTTCCACAGCCGCAACCTCGCCCCCCGTCCACTGTTGCAAACCGACGCCGTGCATCAGCTCCTGCAAGCCGTACATGGTGGGCTGTGTTGCGCGGTGATGCCGTTGAACAGCGGCCTTGATGTCCTGACCGAAGACCTGCGCATGCAGCCTATCGTCGATGCGCAAACGCTGGTCCCACTGGGGCTCATCATGCGCCGCGGTGCCCCGCGCTCGGCGTTGGCAGAGGCCTGTTTCGCCCTCTATCAGAAATCAACAGCAACATCTTGATCGACGTCATCTATCGAAAGATCGGTAATAGCGATTAGACGTGGCAGATTGCCGCATTTAGTCTTGTCACTATTCGAACCGTCGGTGATGCCATGAAAGCCAAGCCTCCGGCCTGTCCGGTGCCCGCCGCGCAAACACCCGCGCCCAGCGCCAGCCAGAGCTATCACTACAGCAACCTGGACCACGCCCAAACGCAGAGCACGGAGCTCGCCGAGGAAGTGGCGTTGGCGATCGCCTATAACGGCATCAGCCAGGCCGTCATGCTGGTCACACCCACCGATCTTGAGGATTTCATCGTCGGTTTCAGCCTGGGCAGCGGCATCATCACCGATCCATCGGACATCTATGACCTGCAACTGAGCGGCACCGGCTCGGCACAATATGCCCAGGTGACCATCGCCAACCGTGCCTTCTGGAACCTCAAGCAACAGCGCCGGCAACTGGCCGGTACCAGTGGCTGCGGGCTCTGCGGCGTGGAAGCCGTGGAACAGGCGTTGCCGGACCTGAAAGTGCTGCCCGGCGCAGCGCTGCCCCCTGCACAGTGGCTCGATGGCCTGCGTCAGCGGATCGGCCAGTTCCAACCCTTGGGCCAGCACTGCGGCGCGGTACACGCGGCGCTGTTCATGAATGGCCAGGGCGAATTGCTGCTGGGCCGCGAAGACATCGGCCGTCACAACGCCCTCGACAAACTGATCGGCGCCTTGGTCCGCCAACAGATTCCGATGACCGATGGCGTGGCGATCGTGACCAGTCGCTGCAGCCTCGAACTGATCCAGAAAGTGTTGCGGGCCGGTATCCAGACCTTGGTCAGTCTGTCGTCGCCCACCGGCCTTGCCGTGCAGTGGGCCCGCAAACACAACCTCAATCTTATCCACCTGCCGCAAAAAAGTGCGCCGCGGGTCTACAGCCCTGCGATGGAGAAACACGCGTGAGCAAGCATCAACAAGCCAACCAGAAACCCGCACCGCGCTATAAGCCCTACAAAGGCCCGGCCGGTGGTTGGGGGGCGCTGATCAGCGTTACCCAGGCCTGGCTGACCAGCGATAACGCGCTGAAAAACCTCCGCATGATGCTCAAGACCAACCAGAACGGCGGCTTCGACTGCCCGGGCTGTGCCTGGGGCGACTCGCCGGAAAGCGGCATGGTCAAGTTCTGCGAAAACGGCGCCAAGGCGGTGAACTGGGAAGCGACCAAACGCCGTGTCGATGCTGCATTTTTCGCCCGGCACAGCGTCACGGCATTGCTGGAGCAGAGCGACTACTGGCTCGAATACCAGGGCCGCCTGACCGAGCCTATGAGCTACGACGCCGAGACCGATCGCTACAAGCCCATCAGCTGGGAAGCGGCGTTTGCCCTCATCGGCAAGCACCTGAAAGGGCTGTCCAGCCCGAACCAGGCCGAGTTCTACACTTCCGGCCGGGCCAGCAACGAAGCGGCCTACCTGTATCAATTGTTCGTGCGCGCTTTCGGCACCAACAACTTCCCCGACTGCTCGAACATGTGCCACGAGGCCAGCGGTGTGGCGCTGTCCCAGAGTGTCGGCGTAGGCAAGGGCACGGTGACGTTCGACGATTTCGAGCACTCCGACGCGATTTTCGTCTGGGGCCAGAACCCGGGGACCAACCACCCAAGAATGCTCGAGCCACTGCGCGAAGCAGTGAAGCGCGGTGCCCAGGTGGTCTGCATCAACCCACTCAAGGAACGTGGCCTGGAGCGCTTCCAGCATCCGCAGAACCCGTTCGAGATGCTCACCAACGGCAACAAACCCACCAACACCGCGTTTTTCCGTCCGGCCCTGGGCGGCGACATGGCCATCTTGCGCGGCATGGCGAAATTCCTGCTGCAATGGGAACGTGAAGCGCAAAAAACCGGCGCTCCCGCCGTGTTCGACCACGCGTTTCTCAACGAGCACAGTGCCAACGTGCTGGAATACCTGGCCGTGGTCGACGACACCTCATGGGAGCAGATCGTCGAGCAATCGGGCCTGCCCCTGGTGGAGATCGAGCAGGCGGCACGCATGTACGCCAACAGCAAGAACGTGATCATGTGCTGGGCGATGGGTATCACCCAGCATCGCCACTCGGTGGCGACCATCCAGGAAATCGCCAACCTGATGATGCTGCGTGGCAATATCGGCCGACCCGGCGCGGGCCTGTGCCCGGTTCGGGGCCACAGCAACGTGCAGGGCGACCGGACCATGGGAATCAACGAGCGCCCACCCGCAGCGTTTCTCGACACACTGGAGCGGCGCTTCCAATTCAAGGTACCGCGGGAGAACGGCCACAACGTGGTGGAGGCGATCCATGCCATGGCCGCGGGCCAGGCGAGAGTCTTCATCGGTCTGGGCGGCAACTTCGCCCAGGCTACCCCGGACAGTCACCGGACTTTCCAGGCCCTGAGCAACTGCGATCTGACCGTACAGATCAGCACCAAGCTCAACCGCAGCCACCTGGCCCATGGGAAGGAAGCGTTGATTCTGCCGTGCCTGGGTCGCACCGACATCGACCGGCAAGCCGCCGGCTCGCAAGCGGTTACCGTGGAAGACTCCTTCAGCATGGTCCACGCCTCCAATGGGCAATTGGAACCCCTGTCCAACCAGATGCGTTCCGAGCCCTGGATCATTGCCGGCATGGCCGCCGCCACCCTGGGTGAGCGTCCGGTGGATTGGAGCTGGCTGGTGGCCGACTACAACCGCATCCGCGACCTGATCGCCGACACCATTCCCGGCTTCAAGGACTTCAACGAGAAATTGCACAACCCCGGCGGCTTCTACCTGGGCAACAGCGCCAGCGTACGTCGCTGGAGCACCCCTTCGGGCCGCGCCAACTTCAAGCCCAACCGGTTACCGGCTGATCTGGTGCATGAGCGCACCCGCGCCACCGGTCAGCTGCCGGACCTGATTCTGCAATCCATGCGCTCCCACGACCAGTACAACACCACCATCTACGGCCTCAACGACCGTTATCGTGGCGTGAAAGGCCAGCGTGACGTGTTGTTCGTCAATGAAGCCGACATTATTCGCCTGGGCTTCAAGCCAGGACAGAAGGCCGATATCGTCTCGCTCTGGGATGACGGTCGCGAGCGGCGGGTCAAAGGGTTTACCCTGCTGGCATTCGACATTCCTGCCGGGCAGGCCGCAGCCTACTACCCGGAAGTCAATCCATTGGTGCCGCTGGAAAGCACTGGCGACGAAAGCGATACCCCAACCTCGAAGTTCGTGGCAATCCGTCTGGAAGCAGCGAGCGAGGATGGGTTAATCCTGGCCAAATCGGCCTGACCGTCGCTTTTCATTCGCCCACAAAAAAGGCCGTTTTTCATAGAAAACGGCCTGTCCGAAGTAGCTAAAGACCGGCGCAAATACATTAAGTTCCGCCCATAAAACAATAACTTAGAGAATTGTGCACAAGTCGTGTTACTCGTCGGATTTCGATTGTCACCAAGCGAAGCCAGCCTCAGGATCGCGCCGTCATCCCTTTGAGGCTCCTCTATGAAGTTCTCCTCCATTCTCTTGTTGTCCCTCGGCCTGGTCAGTGGCGTCGCGTCTGCCGGCGGTACCGCCGAAGCGGGTGTCGGCGGCGCATTGGGCGGGGTTTTGGGTTCGGTCGTCGGCCAGTCCCTGGGCGGCAATACCGGTTCGACCATCGGTGCGGCCCTGGGCGGCGCGGGCGGTAGTGCCGTCGGCGCGGACAAGCACAGCCGCGGCGAAGCGGCGATCGGCGGCGCGCTGGGTGCGGCCGGCGGTAACGTGGTCGGCCGTAGCGTCGGTGGCAGCACCGGCAGCCTGATCGGTGCAGCAGCAGGCGGTGGCGCCGGCGGTGCACTGGGTAACTACATGGGCAAGGACGATGACGACGATCGTCGCTATGAAGGTCGCCGTGGTGACCGCCGCTACTACCGTGACGGCCATCCAGGTCGCGGCCATGCCTATGGGCATCGCAAGCATCACCGCTACTACCGCGACTAACCAAGCGGACTGATACCCGCTGGATCTGAAGATCGCAGCCTACCGCTCCCCGGAGGCTGCGATTTTTCGTTTCAAACCGCCAACCGCTCCAGGGCCGCACGCAACCGATCCGGAATCGCCACCGGCCGATTCGACGCCCGGTCCACGAACACGTGCACGAAGCGCCCCGCAGCGCAGGCCTCTTCCTCCCCCGCCTTGAAGACCGCCAGTTCATATTGCACCGAACTGCTACCCAGCTTCCCGACCCGCAGGCCCACTTCAATTCGCTCGGGGAATGCGATGGACGCAAAGTAATCGCAGGCCGAACTCACCACGAACGCCACGACCTCCCCACCCTGGATGTCCAGGCCGCCGACCTCGATCAGGTAGGTGTTCACCGCCGTATCGAAGAAGCTGTAGTAGGTGACATTGTTGACGTGACCGTACACGTCGTTGTCATGCCAGCGCGTAGTGATGGCTTGCAGATGAGGGTATTCGGTACGTTGGGGCATCAGTTTCCCTTTTCGGTTGTCAGTGATCGTTGCGAGATGGCTACCGTTGCGCGAATCCCTTGCCCTGCGCCGCCAGCTCCCCGATCAGGCGCGCAGGTCTCCACTGGTCTCCCTGCTTCGTCTCGAGCTCCAGCAATCGCGCGTGGATATCCTCAAGCCCTTGCCGGTCAGCCCAGGCCATCGGACCGCCCTTGTCCGCCGGAAACCCGTAGCCGTTGAGGTACACCAGATCGATGTCGTGGGCCGACTCGGCAATGCCTTCCTGGAGGATCTTCGCCCCCTCGTTGACCAGTGCCAGCAGGCACCGCTCGAGAATTTCCCCGCTGTCGATCTCCCGACGCTGAAAACCCAGTTCTTCACTGACCCGCTGCACCAGCGCATCGACTTCCACGTCATGCTCGGCCTGCCGGCTGCCGGGCTCGTAGTGATAGTACCCGTTGCCGCTTTTCTGGCCGAACCGCCCGAGTTCGCACAGGCGATTGTCCACCTGCACCTCGGGCACATCCTGGCCTTTGCCGGCCAGTTCCCGCGCCCGCCACTCCAGGTCGATCCCGACCACGTCGTACATCCGGAACGGCCCCATGGCGAAGCCGAAACCCTGCAACGCCGCATCGACCTGATGGGGAAAGGCGCCCTCCAGCAACATTTTGCGAGCTTCCAGCACATAAGGGTGAAGCATCCGGTTGCCGATGAAGCCGTGGCAATTGCCCGACACCACACTGACCTTGCCCATGCGGCTGCCCAATGCGAGGGCGGTGTCCAGCACCGCTCTGGAGGTCTGTGCGCCGCGCACGATTTCCAACAGTTTCATGATGTGCGCCGGACTGAAGAAATGCAGCCCCAGGACCTGGCTTGGGCGGCGCGTGACGGCGGAAATGGCGTCGATATCCAGGGCCGACGTGTTGCTCGCCAGAATAGCCTCAGGCTTGAGCAGGCCATCCAGCTCGCGGAAAATCTGCTGTTTGAGTTCAAGGTTCTCATACACCGCTTCGATCACCAGGTCCACGTCATGGATCGCCGCGTAATCGCCGGCCCTGGTCACCCTGGCGATCCGAGCATCGGCTTCACCCTGGTCGATACGGCCCTGGCGCACGCCATGGGCATAGGTCTCGGCCACGGCGGCCAGCGCCTGTTCGAGCATCTGCGGGTTATTGTCGACCCACCGCACCGTCACGCCGGCATTGGCCAGGCACATCACGATGCCCCGCCCCATGGTGCCTGCACCGATCACGGCGGCGTGCTCAATCATCTGGCTCATGTCTGCTCTCTCGTCGGCGACCCAAAGACAGCCTTCACCTTAGTCAGCCGCCGACTGTTTTTGAAATTTATTCGTGTGATGGGCGGCATTCAGCGGATGGATGCTGCCCACAGGTGTCTCTTGCGGATGTTGCCCTTGAGACGGCCATGGCTGCGCTTTCCCTTGCCACGAGGTGATACAAATCCGGGCACTTTGATGCCTCGTTCCAGCATCGTTCGCGGGTTAAGGTGCACCGTCAATTCACGCGCTACATCGGGCCAGGAGGCCCGGTGATCCAGAGCCCAGTTCAAGGACCGAACCATGCCACACCCGTTTTCCGCGCTACGCACCCTGGCCATCATGTCAGCGTCACTGCTGGCCGGCTGCCTGACCATTCCTGAGCAACCCGGCGTGGAACCGGCCGTGTTCGAAACCCCCGAGTATCTCGCGCAACGAGGCCTGTCCGTCGTAAAGGCTTCGGCTTTGTATGCACGTGGCGGCACCGGCCAGGACATGACCGTGGCGCTGGTCGACTCGGGACTCAACGCCCACCTGCAAGAGTTCGAAGGCAGGTTGGCCGATCCGGGATACGACTATGTCGAGGATCGTCCCGGCACAGTCGACCGCATCGGCCACGGCACCCAGATGGCGGGCATCCTCGCCGCCAACAAGGACAATCAGGGCATGCACGGGATCGCCTTCAACGCCCGGCTGATCCCCTTTCGCTTCGGCGACGACAACGAGCCGTTTTTCTTCGACAGCGAAATTGCCCGCTCCTGGCAAAGTGGCTTCGACAAGGGCGCCCGCCTGTTCAATAACTCGTGGGCCAACGCCATCCCCGCAACCGAAATCACCGAATCACGTTACAACCAGGTAATGCCCGACTCACTGGGCGTTGCCCGAAGGCTGGTATCGGAAGGCGCCGTGTTTGTCTTTCCGACCGGCAACGAACTCAAGCGCGAGCCCCTGGCCGAACCAGGTTTGCCAGCGGCATTGCCTGAGCTGGAAAAAGGCTGGATCGCGGTCGTTGCACTGAAGAACGATGGCAGTGCCATCAACGGCAAATCCAATTATTGCGGGGTTGCGGCAGCCTGGTGCATCGCCGTTCCCGGTGGGGACGCAGGTGCTCAGGCAGGCCTGCTCACCGTTGCCAGGGATGGACGTTACGTACACACCGCCGGCACCTCTCCGGCAGCCGCGCTGGTCACCGGCGCACTGGCTGCGCTGCAGAGCCGTTATCCACAACTCAGTCCGCAGCAGGTACGTGAGCACCTGCTGGCGACAAGCAATCGCACGGGTATCTACGCCAACAGCGAGGCCTATGGGCGAGGCTTGATGGACCTTGAAGCGGCTTCTGCACGCCCCCCAGCATCATTGGTTGATTGATCAACTTTCAAAGGGAAAAACCATGTCGCTTAAACTGACCATCCTCTCCGCCATGACCGCGTCTCTATTGTTGGCCGGATGTATGAAAATCCCCGAAATACCGCCACTGCTTGCCCACTGTAAAGCCCCGAGCATGACGCCTGCGATCACTTCACTGCCTGGCTGACCTGTGCAACGACAGGTATCTCAGCAAGTGTCTGATGATAGGGCTGTGATCTATTACGGCCTTATCAGAAGCGGCCTACCGCTTCTTGAGCCATGCCTACAGAGCCTGTGTAGGACCTAACGGAGATTTACGCGGAAAACAGGACAACGAGCAAGCATCAGGAATAAGGCCCTCATCGAGCGTCAGACGCCGGTAAACGTCCTACGCAACCTGTCCCTCCAGGCCATATTGCGATCCCTGAATAAAGCTCTCTATAGTCCACGGCGCGATTCAAACGTCGTACCGAAGAGGCTCAAATGCAACCGTCCAACCCGCCTGTCGAGCAATACCAGCGGCTCAATAGCACACCTGTCCTGATCATCGACACCGAGGCCGATCTCCAGCATCTCTGCGACGCCGCCGCCCAACGCATCCAAGCCTCCAGCAACCTGCTCGAAACCCTGCATTGCCTTTGCTTCGAGCATGCCGATGTAAAGGACATCCCCAGCATCGTCCATGCGCTTTATCTGTTGGTTCAGGACGGCAGCGAACTGCTGGAGGTGGTACGGCAGCGATTGCGCTAGGCATCAGGGTCTGCGGAACGGACGTGCGCAAGGGATGGACACGGATGAGCGCCCATAAAAAAACCGCCCCGAAGGGCGGTTTTCTATTCGCGGACCAAACCTTACAGCTGCGGACCAGCAGCCTTGATCGCGTCGCTCACTTCGAACTTCTTGAAGTTCTCGATGAACAGGCTGGCCAAGGCCTTGGCGGCCTCGTCGTAGGCAGCCTTGTCGCCCCAGGTGTTGCGTGGGTTCAACAGGCCGGTCTCGACGCCTGGAACGGCCAACGGCACGTCCAGATTGATGATGTCCAGGTGTTCGGTTTCGGCACCAATCAGCGCACCGCTCTGGATCGCTGCGATCACCGCACGGGTGGTCGGGATGTTGAAGCGTTTGCCGACACCGTAGCCACCGCCGGTCCAGCCGGTGTTGACCAGGTAGACCTTGGAGCCGAAGCCACGGATACGCTTGATCAGCAGCTCCGCGTATTCACCGGCCGGACGCGGGAAGAACGGTGCGCCGAAGCAGGTGGAGAAGGTCGACTTGATGCCGCTGCCCGAACCCATTTCGGTCGAGCCTACCAACGCGGTGTAACCCGACAGGAAGTGGTAGGCGGCTTGTTCTTCGCTGAGGATCGACACGGGTGGCAGCACGCCGGTCAGGTCGCAGGTCAGGAAGATCACGGCGTTAGGCTCGCCACCGAGGTTTTTCGGCGCGCGTTTTTCGATCAGCTCGCGCGGGTAGGCGGCGCGGCTGTTCTGGGTCAGGCTGTCGTCGGCGTAGTCGGCTTTCTTGGTGACCGGATCCAGGACGACGTTTTCCAGCACGGCACCGTGCTGGATGGCTTTCCAGATCACCGGCTCGTTCTTCTCGGACAGGTCGATGCACTTGGCATAGCAACCGCCTTCGATGTTGAAGACCACACCCACGCCCCAGCCGTGCTCGTCGTCGCCGATCAGGTAGCGGCTTTCGTCGGCGGACAGGGTGGTCTTGCCGGTACCCGACAGGCCGAAGAACAGGGTCACATCGCCCTCTTCGCCCATGTTCGCGGCGCAGTGCATCGGCAGTACGTCAACCGCCGGCAGCAGGAAGTTCTGGACGGAGAACAGGGCTTTCTTCATTTCACCGGCGTAGCGCATGCCGGCGATGAGGACTTTCTTGGCCGCGAAGTTGATGATCACGGTACCGTCGGAGTTGGTGCCGTCACGCGCAGGCTCGCAAACGAAGTTCGGCGCGTTGAGGATCTGCCATTCATCCTTGCCGCCGGCGTTGTATTGCTCGGGGTTGATGAACAGGCAACGACCGAACAAATTGTGCCAGGCCGTTTCGGTGGTCATCTTGACCGGCAGGTAGTGCGCAGGATCGGAACCTACATGGACGTGGGATACGAAACGCTCGCGCTCGCCCAGATAGGCTTCAACGCGGCTCCACAAGGCATCGAACTTGTCGGCCGGGAACTTGCGGTTGATCGGGCCCCAGGCAATGGCGTTCTGGGTGGTCGGTTCTTCTACGATGAAACGGTCGGCTGGCGAGCGACCGGTACGATGACCGGTACGAACAACCAGCGCGCCAGTATCGGCAAGCTCGCCTTCACCGCGATTCAGGGCTTCTTTGACCAGATCATCGACACTCAGATCGGTGTACACGGCGTTATTGGCTTGCGTCATGTGGTTCCCCATCGGCCCTTGGCCGAGTGCTCCAAACGTTTTGTAGTAGGAAGTCGCGCACTACTACCCGAAAAAAGTGGGCCGGATTATGCCAGAAAAGCCCAAAAAGAGTAGGGCCCTCCCGTCAGTACGGCGTAAATCCGGCGTTTGTCAGGAGATTTACCTGCACTGAACCGATTCAGTGACGAGTATCTGACGGTGCCTCGACACCCGCTCCGGCGAACAATTGGGCAACGTCCGCCCCATCGAACAGGTAGCGCTCATTGCAAAACTGACAATCGATCTCGATGGCGCCGCCATGCTCGATGACCAGTTGCTGCGCATCTTCCAGACCCAGACTGACCAGCGCATTGCCGGATCGTTCACGAGAGCAACTGCATTGGAAGCGCAGCGGCAACTCGTCGAACAGCCGCACGGCTTCTTCATGATAGAGACGATGCAAGACCGTTTCGTTGTCCAGGCTCAGCAATTCATCGGCGCTCAAGGTGCTGGCCAGAGCGGTGACGTGCTGCCAGCTGGCCTCACGTTCTTCCGAATCACGAATACGGTCGACGGGTAATTGTTGCAGCAGCAGGCCGCGGGCGCGCCGCCCGTCGGCAAAGAGCCAGAACCTGGTGTTGGTCTGCTGGGACATGACGAAGTAATTGGTGAAACATTCAGCCAGGGAATCGCCGTCGAGATCGACAATGCCCTGGTAGCGCTTGCCATGGGTCGGATCGACCGTCAGGGCCAGCACACCCTCTGGCATCAGGTCGGCCAGCGTCGCACCTGGGGCGATCTGATCGGCGTGATAGCGGGCCAGGCCTCGGATCTCGCGCTCGCTGGAGCATTCGATCATCAGCATCGGAACCGGCCCTTCGGAGCGGGCCTGGAGGATCAGCAAGCCATCGAATTTCAACGTGCCGATCAACAGCGACGCCGCCGCCATCAACTCACCGAGCAATTGCGCGACCGGCTCCGGATAGGGGTGCTTGGCAAGGACTTCGGCATAGCTACGCTCCAACGCCACCATTTCGCCACGAGCGTCGATGTCATCAAAGATGAAACGTTGGGTGCAGTCGTTATCCGGTAAATCAGTCATAAGGATCGGTATCTGAGGTGATGGCAAAGGATGTCGAACATTTTATGGGCATTCGAGGGTGGTTCCAAGCAAGGGAGGGATTGGGGCTGGACGGCCACACCGTTCGTAGCCCCCAACACCTACCTGTGGCGAGGGGATTTATCCCCACTGGGGCGCGCAGCGGCCCTGTCTTTTTGGGGCCGCTACGCAGCCCAGCGGGGATAAATCCCCTCGCCACAGATAGATCCTCCCAGCCATCGCCGATTACGCCGGGAGCACCTTTATTCGCTGTTGCTGCCGCGAAACTTGAACAGGTCCCGACGCTGTTTCTTGCTCGGCTTGCCGTCGGTACTGACGCCCAGGGCACCGGCCTTGCGTTGGGCCGCGGCGGCTTCGCGCCGGGCGATGCTGGCTTCGGTTTCGCGATACAGGGTCTGCGCTTCGGGCGCCCCACGCCGCACGATCGACAACGCTTCGACCATTACGGTCTTTTCGTCGAACCCGGCGCGAATGACGTACTCATCACCGATGCGCGGCTCTTTGCCCGGTTTGCAACGTTCGCCCCGATGGTGGACCTTGCCGCTTTCGATGGCGGCCTTGGCGAGCGCACGTGTTTTATAGAATCGCGCTGCCCACAACCACTTATCGAGACGGACCTTGTCGTCCTCTTCCTGTTTTTGTGCCACTGCAATTCCTCTTTCTGCCAATAGCCAGAACTGTACTACCGTTTTTGTCGGGCGCACGAATTCGCGCCGACAGATAGAATGCCGACCGAACCGGCCCTTCCGGCAAATCTTGCACTGAAGTCGAGTGCATGAATCAGCCACCCAGGCCACTGGATAACTGTCGCCATTTTGTGATTATTCTGTACGAATGCCGCGACTCGCAGGCTCCCTGATCCGAAGTACCGATCACAGGTTGTTTTTATTGAAGACTTTTGACCATTTGACCGTTGTCGGTCTACGCGAGTGGGTGGCGCTCCCGGATCTGGGGGTCGCGGGCCTACGGGCAAAAATAGACACCGGTGCCAGTACCTCCAGCCTGCACGCCACCGACATCGAGCCATTCGAGCGTGACGGTGAGAAATGGGTACGCTTCACTGCGCACCTGGGCACGGTGGTACAACTGCGTCATCGCCGCTGCGAAGCCCCGCTGGTGGCGCGCAAGACGATCAAAAGCTCCAACGGTCATGCCCAGGTCCGCTACGTGATCAGCACCACGCTGGCACTCGGGGATCGGATCTGGCGGGTCGAGTTCACCCTGGCTTGCCGCAAGTCCATGCGCTATCGCCTGCTGTTGGGTTCCAAGGCCTTGATCGACGGCCAGTTGGTGGTCAATCCAGGCATAAAATACGTTCAAGACAAGCCGGCGTTCCCGGTATCCACTACCCCTGCCACAGGTGTTGCATGAAGATCGCTGTGCTGTCGCGTAATCCGCGTCTGTATTCCACTCGTCGCCTGGTTGAGGCCGGGACAGAGCGTGGCCATGAAATGGTGGTGATCGACACCCTGCGCGCCTATATGAACATCGCCAGCCACAAGCCGCAGATCCACTACCGGGGCCAACCACTGGAAGGGTTCGATGCGGTGATCCCGCGCATCGGTGCATCCGTGACCTTCTATGGCTGCGCCGTGTTGCGCCAGTTCGAAATGATGGGGGTATTCCCTCTCAACGAATCCGTGGCGATCGCCCGCGCCCGGGACAAGCTGCGCTCGCTGCAGTTGCTGTCGCGGCGTGGTATCGGCCTACCGGTCACCGGTTTTGCCCATTCACCCGACGACATTCCCGATCTGATCGCGATGGTCAATGGCGCACCGCTGGTCATCAAGGTACTGGAAGGTACCCAGGGTATTGGCGTGGTCCTGTGCGAAACCGCGACGGCGGCAGAATCGGTGATCGAAGCATTCATGGGCCTCAAGCAGAACATCATGGTCCAGGAATACATCAAGGAAGCCGGCGGCGCGGACATCCGCTGCTTCGTGGTCGGCGACAAGGTCATCGCTTCGATGAAGCGTCAGGCCCGGCCTGGGGAGTTTCGCTCCAACCTGCATCGCGGTGGCAGCGCCAGCCTGATCAAGATCACCCCGGAAGAACGCATGACCGCCCTGCGCGCGGCAAAAGTCATGGGTCTGGCCGTGGCGGGTGTCGACATCCTGCGCTCCAACCACGGCCCGTTGGTGATGGAGGTCAACTCCTCGCCTGGCCTGGAAGGCATCGAGACCACCACGAACAAGAACGTGGCGGGAATCATCATCGAGCATCTGGAAAAAAATGGCGGGCCGAACATGACCCGGACCAAGGGCAAGGGGTAGAGCAGCTGCGAGCTGCGAGCTTCAAGCTTCAAGCAGAAGCAAATCAGCTTGTAGCTTGCCGCTCGTAGCTCGCCGCTGCTTCTATACCGCATCCCTGGGCAACATCAACCCCAACGGCAACCGCACCCGCGCTTCGAGCCCTCCACCGACGCGGTTGCGCAACTCGACGTTGCCGCCGTGCATCGAGGCAATGCGCTTGACGATCGCCAGGCCCAACCCCGTGCCCTTTCCGCCCCGGGCACGGTCGCCACGGGTGAAGGGATTGAAAATGGCTTCCAGCTCCGACGGATCGATGCCGGCGCCACGGTCCATGACGCTCAGCACCACATAGGGCGCATTGGTGTCGCCAGAGACATAGGCCGCCACCTCGACGCCGGCCCCGGCATGGTTCAGGGCGTTGCCGATCAGGTTATTCAGCAGCCGCTTCATCGACACTCGGCGCAACGGGAACGGCTGGATCGGCTCCAACTGCAGGTGCACCTTTTCGTCGCCCTGGTTATAGGGCGCGACCACTTCCCGTACCAACTCGCTGAGGTCCACTTCCTCCACCGACTCATCGCGTCCGTCGCGAATGAACGCCAGGAACTGGTCGAGAATCGCATCCATGTCTTCGATGTCACGGACCATTTCCTGGGTCAGGTCAGTGCGCTCGCCCATCAGCTCCAGCGACAGCCGCAACCGGGTCAGCGGCGTGCGCAGGTCGTGGGAGACCCCGGCGAGCATCAGCTCCCGCTCGCGTCCGGCCTGCTCGACATCCTCGGCCATCTGGTTGAAGGCCCGGTACACCTCGGTCATTTCACTGGGCGTGTCACTGATGGGCAACCGCACGCTACGCCCCTGGCCCAACTGTCGGGCCGCGTAGACCAGGCGTTTCAACGGTTGGTTGAGCTGGCTGACGAAGATCCATGCCGACGCGGTCGACAACAGACCGATGGCCAGGAACCAGCCCAGCACGTTCCAGATTTTCTGGCCGCGCAGGGGATGCGGGTACAACGGCACCTTCAGCCAGCCATCCCCCAGGCTTGGGGCTCGCACCCACAGCGCAGGCGGTGAGTGCATGCGCAAGCGCACCTCGGTATCGGCGCCCAATTCGGCCTGCATCTGCCGTTGATAGATCTCGCTGTAGGGCCAGTGCTGTTCGCCTTCCGGCACACCGGCACCGACCACCCGGATCAGCGTCGCCGCCTCGGCGATCTTCGCCCGATTGGTTTCATCGGCAGCCCAATAGGCCCGCAAGGTCAGGGCAACGCCATGACTGTACTGGCGGTCCACCAGGACATCTTCGTTCATCAGCAGGTAGACCAACGTCAGTGCCTTGGAAAAGAGCACGACGATCAGCACCAGCCAGAGGGTGCGGGAGAAGAAACTCTGGGGGAACCAAACCGGGGTTTTCATGGATAACCGCTACACACTTGCAGGAGCGAGCGATGCTCGCATACTGACGGACCGCGAGTCGCCTGGAAGAAGAACTCAACCTGCCAGGCCACCCGCTCCTACAAATCGCCGATCACTTGCTGGCGGCACCATCCGGCACGAATACATAGCCCACGCCCCAGACGGTCTGGATATAGCGCGGCTTGGAAGGATCGGGCTCGATCATCCGGCGCAGGCGGGAAATCTGTACATCGATGGAGCGCTCCAGCGCATCCCACTCGCGCCCACGGGCCAGGTTCATCAGTTTGTCCCGGGTCAGCGGTTGACGGGCGTTCATCACCAGGGCCTTGAGCACGGCGAACTCGCCGGTGGTCAGCATGTGGATTTCATCGCCACGCTTCAGCTCGCGGGTGGCCAGGGACAACTCGTAGTCGCCGAAGGTCACGCTTTCGTCTTCGCTGCCCGGGGCACCCGGCACCGGGGCCGATTGACGGCGCAGGACCGCTTTGACCCGGGCCATGAGCTCGTCGGGGTTGAACGGCTTGGCCAGGTAATCGTCGGCGCCCAGTTCCAGGCCCTTGATACGGCTCAGCTCGTCGCCCTTGGCAGTGAGCATGATGATCGGGATCTGGTTGTTCGCGCCGCGCAGGCGGCGGCAGGCCGTCAAGCCGTCCTCGCCAGGCAGCATCAGGTCGAGTACCACCAGGTTGAAAACTTCACGGGCCAGCAGCCGATCCATCTGTTCGGTATTGGGTACGGTGCGGGCCCGGTAGCCCTTGCTGACGAAAAAACGCTCCAGCAGGCTGCTCAGCCCCGGGTCGTCGTCAACAATCAGAATTTTTTCGCCTTCAGCAGTTTGTGCAGTGCTGCTCATAGGAAGCTCCTTTGATCTCGGCGCGCATTATGGCCTAGCTGCCGTTATACGCACCGTGTGCATTGTTAGCAGATTTTTCCTCCATCTCCACCCATACGGGTATCGGACCTACAGACCATGACACCCCCGAAGAACGCAACGCTGGTTATAATGCGCGGCCTTTTGTGCCAGGGAATGTCGGATCGTCACCCTCGATGGGGCTTTTTCCCTCTGGCCGGGCAGCACTTTTTGAATTTCGCGGGTCAACAGGCAGCCTCTCTTGACCCAGGCAGCGGCCCACGCCAGGCCGCTCAACCAGTCTCGCCGAGCCCTGTTCTGCGCCGGCGGGCCTGATTTCATCATTTGTCAGGTGGTTTTATGGACAGCATCAACAGCCGCATCGCCGAGGAACTCGGCGTACGCCCGCAACAGGTCGAAGCGGCCGTCGCGCTACTCGATGAAGGCTCCACGGTGCCTTTTATCGCCCGTTACCGGAAAGAAGTGACCGGCAGCCTCGATGACACTCAATTGCGTCATCTGGAAGAGCGCCTGCGCTATCTGCGTGAACTCGACGAACGGCGTATCAGCATCCTGACCAGCATCCAGGAACAGGGCAAGCTGACCCCGGCGCTCGAACGCGACATCAAGTTGGCAGACACCAAGACCCGTCTCGAAGACTTGTACCTGCCCTACAAACAGAAGCGCCGCACCAAGGGCCAGATCGCCCTGGAAGCCGGGCTTGGCGAACTGGCCGACGGGCTGTTCAACGACCCGACCCTGGCGCCTGAAGCCGAAGCCGCACGTTTCGTCGATGCCGAAAAAGGCGTGGCAGACGTGAAAGCAGCGTTGGAAGGCGCCAAGTACATCCTCATGGAGCGCTTCGCCGAAGACGCCAACCTGCTGGAAAAGCTGCGCAACTTCCTGAAACAGGAAGCCATCCTCAGTGCTCGTGTGATTGCAGGCAAGGAAGAGGAAGGGGCGAAGTTCCGGGATTACTTCGAGCACGACGAACCGCTCAAGAGCGTGCCGTCCCACCGCGCCCTGGCGATTTTCCGTGGCCGCAACGAAGGCATCCTCAGCTCCGCGCTGAAAGTCGGCGATGAATTGCCCGGCACCATGCACCCCTGCGAAGGCATGATCGGCCAGCAGTTCGGCATCCAGAACCAGAACCGCGCCGCCGACAAATGGTTGGCAGAGGTGGTGCGCTGGACCTGGAAGGTCAAGCTCTATACCCACCTGGAAACCGACCTGTTGGGCGAACTGCGGGACAACGCCGAGACCGAGGCGATCAACGTCTTCGCCCACAACCTGCACGACCTGCTGCTGGCGGCACCGGCCGGCCCACGCGCCACGTTGGGCCTGGACCCTGGCCTGCGTACCGGCTGCAAGGTGGCGGTGGTGGACTCCACCGGCAAGCTGCTGGACCACGCGACGGTCTATCCCCACGTCCCGCACAATAAATGGGACCAGACCCTCGCGGTGCTCGCGGCCCTGTGCGCCAAGCATTCGGTCGACCTGATCGCCATCGGCAACGGCACCGCCAGCCGTGAAACGGACAAACTGGCTGCCGAGTTGATCAAGAAGTACCCGGCCATGAAAATGACCAAGGTCATGGTGTCCGAGGCTGGCGCCTCTGTTTATTCGGCCTCGGAACTGGCGTCCAAGGAGTTCCCGGACCTGGACGTGTCGATCCGTGGCGCGGTATCGATTGCCCGTCGCCTGCAGGATCCGCTGGCGGAGCTGGTGAAGATCGATCCGAAATCCATCGGTGTCGGCCAGTACCAGCATGACGTGTCCCAGTTGAAACTGGCCCGCGGCCTGGACGCCGTGGTGGAAGACTGCGTAAACGCCGTGGGCGTGGACGTGAACACCGCTTCGGTGGCGCTGTTGGCACGGATCTCGGGCCTCAACGCTACGCTGGCGCAGAACATCGTGACCCATCGCGATGAGCACGGCGCCTTCAAGACCCGCGCCGCGTTGAAGAAAGTCCCGCGCCTGGGGGAGAAAACCTTCGAACAGGCCGCCGGCTTCCTGCGCGTCATGAACGGCGACAACCCGCTGGATTCGTCGGCCGTCCACCCCGAAGCCTACCCGCTGGTGCAACGCATCGCCGCCCAGACCGATCGCGACATCCGTTCGCTGATCGGTGACGCCTCGTTCCTCAAGCGCCTGGATCCGAAGAAGTTCACCGACGAAACCTTCGGCCTGCCCACCGTCACCGACATCCTGCAGGAACTGGAGAAGCCGGGCCGTGACCCACGTCCCGAGTTCAAGACCGCCGAGTTCCAGGAAGGCGTCGAAGACCTCAAGGACCTGCAACCCGGCATGATCCTGGAAGGCGTGGTGACCAACGTCACCAACTTCGGGGCGTTCGTCGACATCGGCGTGCATCAGGACGGCCTGGTGCACATCTCGGCATTGTCGGAGAAGTTCATCAAGGACCCGCGCGAAGCCGTGAAGGCCGGTGACGTGGTGAAAGTGAAGGTCATGGAAGTCGACATCCCGCGCAAACGCGTCGGCCTGTCGATGCGCATGAGCGACACCCCCGGCGAGAAAGTCGACGGTGCCCGTGGCCCTCGTCCAGGCTCGGCGCCGCGCCAGTCGCAAAACACCGCGCCGCGCAAGGAAACCGCCACGGCGGCTCCGGCCAACAATGCCATGGCCTCGCTGTTCGCCAACGCCAAGCAGCTGAAGAAACGCTGATGGACGCGCCGGCCGGGTTGGTGGAAAGCGCGTTCTTCAAGCTGCTCGGCTGCCGCCTGCACAGTCTGGGGGACGGGGTGGCGCAAGTCGCCCTGGCCCTGGAGCCGCCGTTGCGCAACCGTGGCGGCAAGCTGCACGGCGGCGCGTTGTTCAGCCTGGTGGACATCGCCATGGGCCTGGCTTGTTCCAGTGTCCATGGCTTTGATCAACAGAGCGCAACCATCGAATGCAAGATCAACTACATTCGCGCCGTGTCCGACGGCGAGGTGCTGTGCACGGCCCGGGTCCTCCACCCGGGACGGCGCACGCTGGTGGTCGAGGCTGAAGTGACCCAGGGCGACAAGCTGGTCGCAAAAGCACAAGGCACCTTCGCTGTCCTATAGCTCCCGGTCGTCGATTTGGGTTAATTTCGGTGCAACAGAAACAGCGTCGCAACCCCCTGTGGGAGCGAGCCTGCTCGCGATAACGGTGTGTCAGTCGCATCAACGCAGCTGATTCACCGCAATCGCGAGCAGGCTCGCTCCCACAAGGGTCTGCGGTGATCCGTTCTTGGCCGTACAAAACCAGGCGATAACGCCAGTTTCAACTTCACCCTTGTAGAGCGCCTTGCCCACCCCCATATTGGGGCGACTGACGCGTGAAGGAATTCAACTTGAGCGACCTCTTAAACCGCCGCCTGGCCCTGCTCGGCGAGCGCGCCAACCTCTCCCTGCTCGAGCAGTGCCTGCACGGTATCGAACGTGAATGCCTGCGTGTCACGGACAGCGGGCGCCTGGCGTTGACCCCGCATCCCGAAGCCCTGGGCTCGGCGCTGACCAACGAGCAGATCACCACCGACTATTCCGAGTCGCTGCTGGAGTTCATCACCCCGGCCCTGGCAGACCCGGCCGATACCCTGAGCAGCCTCGACAGGATCCACCGGTTTGTCTACAGCAAACTCGGTGACGAGTACCTGTGGAGTCCGTCGATGCCGTGCCCGCTGCCCGCGGAAGAAGAGATCCCCATCGCGTACTACGGCACCTCGAACATCGGTCGGCTCAAGTACGTCTACCGCCAGGGCCTGGCCCTGCGCTACGGCAAGACCATGCAATGCATCGCCGGGATCCACTACAACTTTTCCCTGCCGGAAAAACTCTGGCCGCTGCTCCGCCAGGCCGAGGCGGCAGACGTCAGCGACCGTGATTTCCAGTCGCTGGCCTACATCGCGCTGATCCGTAATTTCCGTCGCTACAGCTGGCTGCTGATGTACCTGTTCGGTGCCTCGCCGGCCCTGGACGCCGGTTTCCTGCGAGGTCGCCCGCACCAGTTGGAACAACTGGACCCGGACACGCTGTACCTGCCCTACGCCACCAGCCTGCGCATGAGCGACCTGGGTTACCAGAGCAACGCCCAGGCCGGCCTGACGCCGTGCTACAACGACCTGGCGAGCTACACCGACAGCCTGCGCAAGGCGGTGGCGACGCCTTATGCACCGTATGTCGAAGTCGGCACGCATCGGAACGGCGAGTGGGTGCAGCTCAACACCAACATCCTGCAGATCGAAAACGAGTACTACTCCAACATTCGTCCCAAGCGGGTGACCTACACCGGCGAACGTCCGATCCAGGCCTTGATGGCCCGGGGCATCCAGTACGTCGAAGTGCGCTGCCTGGACATCAACCCGTTCCTGCCATTGGGCATCGACGTCACCGAGTCCCGTTTCCTCGATGCGTTCCTGCTGTATTGCGGCCTCAACGAGAGCCCGTTGTTCGAAAGCAGCGAATGCGGCAATGCCACGGACAACTTCCTGACCGTGGTCAAGGAAGGCCGCAAGCCGGGCTTGCAACTGCAACGCCAGGGCCAATCGGTGGACATGCAAGCATGGGCCATCGAATTGCTGGAGCAGATCGCACCGCTGGCATCGTTGCTCGACCAGAGCCACGGGGGCGATGCTCACCGCCAGGCCCTGGATGCACAACTGGCGAAGGTCCGGGACCCATCCCTGACCCCATCCGCGCAGGTCCTGGCGGCCATGGCGGAACATCAGGAAAGCTTCGCCCAGTTCTCCCTGCGCCAGAGCAAGGCCCACGCCGAGTTCTTCCGTGCCGAACCATTGCCGGCCAAGGAACAGGCCGCATTCGAAGCTTCCGCTCGCGAATCCCTGGCCCAGCAAGCCGAGCTGGAACAGAACGAAGTGGGCGATTTCGACGTGTTCGTGGGTTCGTACCAGGCGAGCATCCTGGCGATCAGTAACTAGATCGCACTTGTCGAGCCAGTCAGTGTGGCGAGGGAGCTTGCTCCCGCTGGCCTGCGCAGCAGGCCCGTTGCCTTACGACTGCTGAGCAGCCGAGCGGGAGCAAGCTGCTTCGCCACAAAGGCCTCGACCGCTCCCCCGGCGATCAACTTTTTCGCTGATAAGCTCATGCGAAAAAGTTATTTATTTTTGAATTCTTAGATCATTTAGTCTCCTTCAACGCCGAATACCCGGCGGCCTGTTGAGGAGTTCTCCCATGACTTTGAGTTTCCCCCTTCGCCTTCTCGCAGCCGCCTCCCTGGCTGCCGCGAGTCTGTTTACCCAAGCCGCCGACCTGACCGTCGCCTACCAGACCACCGTCGACCCGGCCAAAGTCGCCCAGGCCGACGGCGCCTATGAAAAAGCCACCCAGGCCAGCATCGACTGGCGCAAATTCGACAACGGCGCCGACGTCATCACGGCCATCGCCTCGGGCGACGTGCAGATCGGCTACCTCGGTTCCAGCCCGCTGACCGCTGCCATCACACGCAAGGTTCCGGTGGAAACCTTCCTCATCGCCACCCAGATCGGCGCTGCCGAGGCCCTGGTAGCCCGCAACGGTGCCGGGATCAAGACCCCGCAGGACCTGATCGGCAAGAAGATCGCCGTCCCGTTCGTTTCCACCGGTCACTACAGCCTGCTCGCCGCGTTGAAGCATTGGGGCATCGACCCGTCGAAAGTCACCGTACTCAACCTCGCGCCACCGGCGATCATCGCCGCCTGGAAGCGTGGCGACATCGATGCCACCTATGTCTGGGACCCGGCCCTGGGCGTGGCCAAGGAAAACGGCACGGTGCTGATCACTTCGGCGGAGCTGGCCAAATTCGGCGCACCGACCTTCGATGCCTGGATCGTGCGCAAGGACTTCGCCCAGAAGCACCCTGAAATCGTCACCGCCTTCGCCAAAGTCACCCTGGATGCCTACGCCCAGTACCGCAAGGACCCGCAAGCCTGGCTGGCGGACACGGCCAACATCGACAAGCTGGTGAAGCTCTCCGGTGCCAAGGCCAGCGACATCCCGCTGTTGCTGCAAGGCAACGTGTACCCGCTGGCGGCCGACCAGATCGCGAGCCTCGGCGCACCGACCACCCAGGCCATCACCAATACCGCTGCGTTTCTCAAGGAGCAAGGCAAGGTGGAAGCGGTCCTGCCCGACTACGCCCCCTACGTCAGCGCCAAATACATCGCTCACTGATTCGCCAAGAAAAAAGGGAGTCACCGCAATGGCCTTGTTAAAGCTGGAGCGCATCGGCGCACAGTATCCCGGGGCGTCGGAAGCCGTGTTGACGGACATTTCACTGACCCTGGGGCCGCAGCAACTGCTGGTTGCCCTTGGGCCGTCCGGCAGCGGCAAGACCTCGCTGCTGAACCTGATCGCCGGATTCGTCGAGCCCAGCGCCGGGCAGATCACCCTGGACGGCGTGCAGGTCTCGGGGCCCGGTGCCGAACGCGGCGTGGTGTTCCAGGACGACGCGTTGCTGCCTTGGCAGGATGTGCTGGCAAACGTCGGGTTCGGCCTGGAACTGGCCGGGGTCGCCAGGGAACCACGGGAAACCCGCGCCCGGGAGATGCTCGCCCTGGTGGGCCTGGCCGGCTTCGAGCAACGCCGTGTCTGGCAGCTTTCCGGGGGCCAGAAGCAGCGCGTCGGCCTCGCCCGGGCGCTGGCGGCCGACCCACGCGTGCTGCTGATGGACGAGCCCTTCGGCGCCCTCGATGCCTTCACCCGTGAACAGATGCAGGAGTTGTTGTTGCAGGTCTGGCAACGCACTGCCAAACCGGTGTTCCTGATCACCCATGACATTGAAGAAGCCGTGTTCCTCGCCACCGAACTTATCCTGCTGGCGCCCAACCCGGGACGGATAGTCGAACGACTGCACCTGGATTTCAGCCAGCGCTACCGGGCCGGAGAGTCAGCGCGGTCGATCAAGTCCGACCCGCGCTTCATCGACATCCGTGAACACGTGCTTGCCAAAGTATTCGCCCAACGCAGTGCCACCCGACACCAGGAGCCCGTATGAGCAGCTATGAAATCCCGGCGGTGGCCAGCGAAACCCTTGCCAGAGATCCAGCCCGGCGCTTCCGGCGTCCCATGAGTACGCGATGGATCAGCGGCCTGACCCTGATCACGCTGCTGGTCCTGTGGTGGGTGGTGACGGCGAGCGGGCTGGTCGAACCGTTGTTCCTGCCCTCGCCTTCCGCCGTGCTGCAAAAAGGCTGGCTGCTGGCGACCAGCGGCTACATGGATGCCACGCTCTGGCAGCACCTGGGCGCGAGCCTCGGACGGATCGGCCTGGGCCTGTTGCTGGCCGTGCTGACGGCGGTGCCGGTGGGCATTGCCATCGGCTCCAGCCGTATCGCCCGGGGCGTGTTAGATCCATTGATCGAGTTCTATCGGCCGATTCCGCCGCTGGCCTACCTGCCGCTGATCGTGATCTGGTGCGGCATCGGCGAGTTGTCGAAGGTGCTGCTGATCTACCTGGCGATTTTCGCCCCGATTGCCATCGCCACCGCCACCGGCGTACGCACGGTCGACCCGGCCAAGGTACGGGCCGCGCAATCCCTTGGCGCAACCCCGGCACAGTTGATTCGCCATGTGATCCTGCCCAGCGCCCTGCCCGACATTCTCACCGGCATTCGTATCGGCCTGGGTGTGGGCTGGTCGACACTGGTGGCCGCCGAACTGATCGCCGCCACCAGCGGCCTGGGTTTCATGGTGCAGTCAGCAGCGCAGTTTCTGGTCACCGATGTGGTGGTGCTGGGGATCCTGGTCATCGCACTCATCGCCTTCGCCATGGAAATGAGCTTGCGTGCTGTGCAACGCAAACTGGTGCCGTGGCATGGCCAGGCCCATTGAGTTCAATGACCACGCCGACATCCGGCGCTCCAACCAGGGAAAACAACGATGAACAGCCCGACCATCACGCCTTTGAGCATCGCCCTCGGCGCGCAGATCAGCGGTGTCGACATCAGCCAGCCGCTGAGCGTCGAGCAGCGCAGATTCATTGAGCAGGCCTTGCTTGAACACCAGGTGCTGTTCTTTCGGGACCAGCCCATCGACCCAGCCCAGCAGGCACGTTTCGCCGCCTGCTTTGGCGACCTGCATATCCATCCCATCTACCCGAATGTGCCTGAGCAGCCCGAAGTGCTGGTGCTCGACACGGCCGTTACCGACGTACGCGACAACGCCGTCTGGCATACCGACGTGACCTTCCTGCCGACCCCGGCCATGGGCGCGGTGCTCAGCGCCAAGCTGCTGCCGGCGTTCGGTGGCGATACGTTATGGGCCAGCGGCATCGCGGCTTACGAAGCCTTGTCGGCACCGTTGAAAAGTCTGCTGCAGGGCCTGACGGCCACCCACGATTTCACTCGTTCCTTTCCTTTGGAACGCTTTGGTCATACCGCCGCGGACCAGGCTCGTTGGGAAGAAGCACGACGGAAAAACCCACCGCTGCCCCATCCGGTGGTTCGCACTCACCCGGTAAGCGGGCGCCGGTCGCTGTTCGTCAATGAAGGTTTTACCACCCGCATCAATGAGCTGTCCGAAACCGAAAGCGAAGCCATCCTGAAGCTGCTGTTCGCCCACGCCACCCGTCCGGAATTCACCCTCCGCTGGCGCTGGCAGGTCAATGACGTAGCGTTCTGGGACAACCGCGTCACCCAGCATTTCGCCGTGGACGACTACCGTCCTGCCCGACGCGTGATGCACCGGGCGACGGTGCTGGGAGATGTGCCGTTCTTCGAATAATCCACAATCCTATGTGGCGAGGGAGCTTGCTCCCTCGCCACAGAGTCTGTGTTCAGACTTGGGAATTACTCCGCCGTCGAAGGCTTCTCCCAGAGATTGATACCGCCCTCCTGGGCGAACCGATCGATCTCCGCCAGTTCCTCGGCACTGAAACTCAGGTTCTCCAGCGCCCCGACGTTTTCGACGATCTGCTCCGGGCGGCTGGCGCCGATCAGGGCCGACGTGACCCGTGGATCGCGCAGGGTCCAGGCCAGGGCCATTTGCGCCAGGCTTTGACCGCGTCGCCGGGCGATCTCGTTGAGGGCGCGCACGTGGGCGATGTTTTCCTCCGACAAGTGCGAAGCCTGCAGCGAACCGCCACCCGGACGATTGACCCGAGCATCGGACGGAATACCCTTGAGGTACTTGTCCGTGAGCAGCCCCTGGGCCAGTGGGGTAAAGGCGATCACGCCGGTACCCAATTCGTCGGTAGCGTCCAGTAGGTCTTTTTCCACCCAGCGGTTAAGCAGGTTGTAGGCCGGCTGGTGGATCAGCAGAGGAATTTTCCACTCCTTGAGCAGCGCCGCCATTTCCCGGGTCTTCACCCCGGAATAGGAAGAAATCCCGACGTACAACGCCTTGCCTTGTTGCACCGCCGTCGCCAGGGCACTGGCGGTTTCTTCCAGCGGGGTGTCCGGATCGAAGCGGTGGGAATAAAAAATATCCACATAATCGAGCCCCAGCCGTTGCAGGCTCTGGTCGAGGCTGGCCAGTACGTATTTGCGCGACCCGCCACCCTGGCCATACGGTCCGGGCCACATGTCCCAACCGGCCTTGCTGGAGATGATCAACTCGTCGCGGTAGTGCTTGAAATCTTCACGCAACAACCGACCGAAATTGATCTCGGCACTGCCATAGGGCGGGCCGTAGTTGTTCGCCAGGTCGAAGTGGTTGATGCCCAGGTCAAACGCCGTGCGCAGCAAGGCACGCTGGGTGTCTATCGGCGTGCTGTCGCCGAAGTTGTGCCACAACCCCAGCGACAACGCCGGCAATACCAGGCCGCTGCGACCAACGCGGCGATAGGGAATGGACTCGTAGCGATTTTCAGCAGCGATGTAGGTCATCGAAGGCTCTCTGTTCGGGGACGATGCGAATGGCAGAAACTAACATTTCACAGACGCATCGTTCAGGTCGAAAGTTCGCGCAAGGCCGCCGCCGCCAGGAAACCGGAGCGCGATCGGTAGCGCTGATCCTTCCTTACGGTCTGGTCGATGCGCTCAAGCAACTGCTCGGGCAACGTCGCATTGAATCGCACTGACTTTCCAAAATAGGGCGTCACATCAAACTCAACCACACCCCAAATCCCCCCGGCGTACTCGGGGTTGTCGAGATGGTCGTCGACTTCATGGATTTGCGGCAGTGGCTCGCCGTCTGCCACCAACCCCTCATAGTGCAACGACAGCGCTTCCTTCACGTTTTCGAATGCCTGCGCCACCGTACTGCCTGCGGAGAAGCAGCCCGGAACATCCGGAACCGTCACTCCGTATTCGGAATCGGCATCCTTGTGCAGAACGACCGGAAATTTCATTTGATTGAATCCTTCCTCCAGATCCGGCAATTGCAGCAACCGGTCTGATAACAATGCATCCCGCAGGGGATTTTCGTAATCGGCCTCGGACCTCATTTCAGGCCCGCCTGTTTCAATATGCTATTGATCGTGCCCCTCGGCAGATCCGAATCAGGATGCTTGATTGTCACCCTTCCGGTTTTGACGGAATGTTTGTACTGATGGTGACTACCCTTCACTGCCACCAGATACCAACCGTCTTCTTCGATCTTCCTGATCATTTCCCGACTTCGCATCACCTTTGCCTTTTCCAACAGCTCTGCGAAACCACTCTAGCTGCGAAAAGCGCCGTCGATACACACAATACACACTTTGAAAAAATACTAGCTCATCTCTCCAGCAAATTCATCCAGCACGGCCACCCCGTCATTGCGCCCCGGCAAACACCTCCGTCACCCAATCCACAAACACCCGCACCCGTGGCGAAAGGTGGCGGTTGTGCGGGTAGAGCACCGATATCGGCATGGGTGGCGGAGGGGTGTCGATGAGGATTTCCTGAACCAGGCCCTGCTGGATCTGCGTTTCCATCCGATAGTGCGGGCATTGGATCAGGCCCAGGCCGGCGATGGCCGAGGCCGCGTAGATTTCGGCACCGAACACCGAGAGCGCACCCTCGATAGCCACTTCCTTGAGTTCGCCTTCAACCATGAACTCGAACGGATATTGTTTGGCGGTGGTGCGCGACACGTAGTTCACCGCCCGGTGCCGGCTCAGGTCGTCGAGGTTTTTCGGTTCGCCGTACTGGCGCAAATAGGCGGGGCTGGCGCAGGTGATCTGGCGCAGGGTGGCGACACGCCGGCCAATCAATGATGAATCCCCCAGCGTGCCGGCCCGCAGCACGCAATCGATCCCTTCGCTGATCAAGTCGACGAAACGATCGGCCTCGCTGATGGACAACTCGATATCGGGATAACGGGCCATGAACTGCGGCAGTGCCGGGATCACGAAATGCCGGGCCAGGGTTCCGTGCAAGTCCACCCGCAGCCGCCCCTTGGGCGCCACGCTGCGAAACGCCAGCTCGGCCTCTTCCAGCTCCGCCAGCAATTGCACACAACGCGGGTAATAGGCCTCGCCGTCCAGCGTCGGCCGCACCTTGCGGGTGCTGCGTTCCAGCAGGCGTACCCCCAGCCAGGCTTCGAATTGATTGAGGGTATGAGTCAGCGTGGCACGGGGCAGGTTCAGGTCATCGGCGGCCAGGGTAAAACTGCTGCGCTCGTAGATACGTACGAAGACCTTCATCGCCTTGATTTGATCCATGGATCGGCGCGTCCTGATTGTTGATGATTATTGAACAGTCAAGGCAACTCTCGTGCATTTATCGGGCTGAGTAAACATGTGAATCTGGCGTCACTCCACTCAACGAAGGAAACAGCCATGTCGACTCAAAACGCCAAAGTAGCCATCGTCACCGGAGCCTCTCGTGGTATCGGCGCTGAAATCGCCAAACAGCTGGCCCATGACGGCTTCGCTGTCGCCGTCAACTACGCCAACAGCGCTACCGAAGCCTCGAAACTGGTGGTGCAACTGCGCCAGGCCGGTCACCGGGCCATAGCGATCAAGGCCGACGTGTCTTCTGCCGCCGACGTTCGCCGAATGTTCGATGAGACGGAGGCGCAGCTGGGCAAGGTCGATGTACTGATCAACAACGCCGGGATCCTGCAGGTGATGCCCCTGGCACAACACAGCGACGAACTGTTCGACCAGACCTTCGCGATCAACACCCGGGGCACGTTCAACACCTTGCGCGAAGCCGCGACCCGCCTGAACGATGGCGGCCGCATCGTAAACTTTTCCAGCAGCACCGTTGGCCTGAACCTGCCTGGCTATTCGGTGTACATCGCCAGCAAGGCGGCGGTGGAATCGCTGACCCAGGTATTCGCCAAAGAGCTGCGCGGCCGCCAGATCACCGTCAACGCCATCGCCCCCGGCCCGGTGGCGACCGAACTGTTCATGCATGGCAAAAGCGAGGAACAGATCCAGCAGTACGCCAAGATGCCGCCCCTGGAGCGCCTCGGTCAGCCGGAGGACATCGCCAGCATCCTGTCCTTCCTGGTAAGCCCGGCCGCCGGCTGGGTGAATGGCCAGATCCTGCGGGCCAACGGCGGACTTGTCTGAGACGCCCCCGGTCAGCGCACCAGATGCAGGAACTGCATGTGCCGTTCGTACTGATCGAGGATGTCGTTGATGACCTGCTCCTTGGTATAGCCCACCAGGTCGTAGTCCTGGCTGCCCTCGCTCAAATGTACCTCGGCACGGTAGTAACGACGGTTGTTGATCTGCTTGGAGCCCATGCCGCCCCGGGCAAAGGAGGGCGTGAAGTAGCCGCGCATCTGCACCTGGTAGATGAACGGGTGCTGCTCGCCATGGCCGATTTCCAGGCTGACGCTATCGTTGGCCGGATCTGGCTGGGTCATCACCGTCAGCCCCTTCTCGGCGAACACCGCCTTCACTTCTTCGACCGCCGGACGCACCGTGGTGTCGAGGAAGCGATAGACCTCGTCGCGGGACGGGAAATGCAGCGCCTGGCTCAAGCGTTGGCGCCAGCCGCCCTTGCCTCGCCGCGAACCTGACACCGGCGCCAGGGAATGCAATTGCGCGATCTGTTTCTGGGACTCGAGGTGAAACGCCTTGTGCAGGCCCCACATCATCAACAACAGGATCAGCGAAAACGGCAACGAAGTCAGCACAACCGCCGATTTCAACGCATCGATGCTGCCGGAGAACAACAGCGCGCTGGTCACCAGCGCGGTCATCGCCCCCCAGAACACCCGCAGCCATTTCGGCCCGTCCTCATCGGGGTTGCCGCCCTTGGCCGAGAGCGTTGAAAGCACCACGGTGCCGGAGTCGGCAGAGGTGACAAAGAACACGAAGCTGATGAACACCGTGACCGCGATGACCGTCTTGCTCCACGGGTAGGTTTCCAGCAGCAGATAAAGACTCATCGACGGATTGTCCAGGGCTGACAGGCCCAGGGCGCTCATGCCGTGGTTGAGCACCTGGTCGATGGCGCTGTTGCCAAAGATCGACATCCACGCGAGGGTGAAACCCAAGGGAATCAGCAACACGCCGAACACGAATTCACGGATGGTCCGACCACGGGATATCCGCGCGATAAACAGCCCCACGAACGGCGACCAGGCGATCCACCAGGCCCAATAGAACACCGTCCAGCCCCCCAGCCAGTCGCTGGGTTTGTCGTAGGCATACAGATCGAAGCTCTTCATCGGCAAGGCGCCGAGGTAATCGCCCACGTTCTGGATCAGGGTGTTGAGCAAATGCTGGGTAGGCCCGGCGAACAGCACGAACAGCAACAGCGCGCAGGCCAGCAGCATGTTGATGTCGGACATGACCCGCACGCCTTTATCGACGCCGGCCACCGCCACGACGATCGCCGCCCCCATCATCAGCGCGATCAGGCCGATCTGAATCCATTGGGTATGAGGAATCCCCAGCAGGTAATCGAGACCGGAATTGAGGTGCAGGACCCCAAACCCCATGTCGGCGCCGAGGCCGAACACGGTCGCGATGATGCCGAAGCCGTCGACGGCATAGCCGATGGGGCCATTGATGCGTTTGCCGATCAGCGGATACAACGCCGAACGTAGCGCCAGCGGCAGGTTATGCCGGTAGGCAAAGTAAGCCAGGGCCATGCCGACGAACGCGAATACGCCCCAGCCGTGCAGGCCCCAATGCAGGAACAGGATCTGCATGGCCTGGCGCGCCGCATCGGCGGTTCCGGCCTCGCCCTGGGGTGGCTGCGCCAGATGGGTCAGCGGCTCGGAGACGCAAAAGAAGAACAGGGTGATGCTGATCCCGGCGGCGAACAACATGCCGGCCCAGGACAGGTAACTGAATTCGGGCTCGTCGTGGTCGGCGCCGAGCTTGATCTTGCCGTAGCCGGACAAGGCGGTGACCACCACGAAGACCAGATACAAAGCCATCGCCAGCAGGTAATACCAGCCGACCGTGTTGGCCGCCCAGTTCTGTGCCGCCAACAGCCATGCGCCGGCTTGCTCGGGCATGGCGATCACCACCAGACCGAACAACAGGATAAAGGTCGCCGCGAAGTAGAACACCGGCGGATTCATGCGGACCAGGCCGCTGGATGGAAGGGACGAGACACTCATGAGCGAAGCACCCCGATGTGGGAAACCGTGACAGTCGATAACGGACTCGGCAAAGGCAAGCCTCCTGTTGTGAGCGGGCAGCAAACCGATGGTTTAACTTGAATGAGCGTTCAATTTAAACATGAATAGGCAGCTAAGGACTAATCGCCGGGCTCGGCGGTCCGTGTCCCACATAGATGACGCCGCTTCGCCTGCATTCGCTCAGTGGGGCACCATAGGTTCCAAATAAACAAAGACCCTGTGGGAGCGAGCCTGCTCGCGATAGCGGTCTGTCAGACACATTGTATTTAGCAGGTACACCGCTATCGCGAGCAGGCTCGCTCCCACAAGGGGCTCCGTCCCCCACTCCGATCTGGTCACGGGGTTGCCCGTGAATATCGGCGTGCCTATAGTCCAGGCATTGCCTACAACCAGTACGGACTCATGATCAAACAACAGTTGTCCCGCTTTAACCGCCTTGACCTGCTCGGCCATCCGACACCGCTGGAAAAACTCGAACGCCTCTCCACCTGGCTCGGTCGCGACCTCTACATCAAGCGCGACGACCTGACGCCCCTGGCCCTGGGCGGCAACAAACTGCGCAAGCTCGAATATCTCGCAGCCGACGCCTTGGCCCAGGGAGCCGACACCCTGATTACCGCCGGTGCGATCCAGTCCAACCATGTGCGCCAGACCGCTGCACTGGCCGCCAGGCTGGGCCTGGGTTGCGTGGCGCTGCTGGAAAACCCCATCGGCACCGAGGACGCCAATTACCTGGGCAATGGCAATCGATTATTGCTGGAGCTGTTCGACGCCAAGGTCGAACTGGTGGAAAACCTGGATAACGCCGACGAGCAACTGCAGGCCCTGGCTGCCCGACTGCGCAACAACGGCAAGAAACCCTACCTGGTGCCGATCGGAGGCTCAAACGCCTTGGGTGCATTGGGGTACGTGCGCGCCGGCCTGGAGCTGGCCGAGCAGATCAAGGACACCGGCCTGGATTTCGCCGCCGTGGTGCTGGCCTCGGGCAGCGCCGGCACCCACAGCGGCCTGGCCCTGGCCTTGAGCGAAACCCTGCCGCAACTTCCAGTGATTGGCGTAACGGTTTCACGCAGCGAGGAAGACCAGTTCCCGAAGGTCCAGGGGCTGGCCGAACGCGTCGCCCAGTTGCTTGAAGTAGCGCTTCCGGAGGCTTTCAAGGTGAACCTGTGGGATGAGTATTTCGCCCCGCGCTATGGCGAGCCGAATGCCGGTACGCTGGCGGCGGTCAAGCTGCTGGCCAGTCTCGAAGGCCTGTTACTGGATCCGGTCTACACCGGCAAGGCCATGGCCGGTCTGCTCGACGGCATCGGCCGCGACCGTTTCGACGAAGGGCCGATCATCTTCCTGCACACCGGCGGGGCCCCGGCGTTGTTTGCCTACGACACCGCGTTCTGAAGAAGCGAGAGCCCCTTCCTGTGGGAGCGAGCCTGCTCGCGATGGCGGTGTTTCAGTCAAATAGCAGCTGACTGACCTACCGCTCTCGCGAGCAGGCTCGCTCCCACAGAGAGTTGCTCCATTACGGAATATGTAGATGATTTAATATTATTTTCCAATCTATCAAAGCCACCCTATAGTCGTGCCCGCTGGCTTATTTGCCACGCGACGCGCACGCCGCTTTAAGGCAGGATGTGGCAGTCTTCCAGATCACGGCTACACCTTCTAATCCAGTACGTCTTCATAAGAAAACACAGGGGCTTGTCATGAATTTTTCCGCATTACGTCGCAACCTGTTGGTCGGTTCGCTGGGCCTGGCATTGAGCGCGGGCCTGCTGGGGCAAGCAGTTGCCGGTGAGCAACTGCAAAAAATCAAGGATGCGGGCGTGATCAACGTCGGCCTGGAAGGCACTTATCCACCGTTCAGCTTCGTCGATGCCGACGGCAAGCTGGCCGGTTTCGAAGTGGAGTTTTCCGAAGCCCTGGCCAAGGAGCTGGGCGTGAAGGTGAAGCTGCAAGCCACTAAATGGGATGGCATCCTGGCTGCGCTGGAATCCAAGCGCCTGGACGCGGTGATCAACCAGGTCACCATTTCCGAAGAGCGCAAGAAAAAGTACGACTTCTCCGAGCCCTACACCGTCTCCGGTATCCAGGCGCTGGTACTGAAGAAGAACGAAGAAAAACTCAACATCAGGGCCGCCGCCGACCTGGCTGGCAAGAAGGTCGGTGTAGGCCTGGGCACCAACTATGAACAGTGGCTCAAGGACAACGTGCCCAAGGCGGACATCCGTACCTACGAAGATGATCCGACCAAATACCAGGACCTGCGTATCGGCCGTATCGACGCCATCCTGGTGGACCGCCTGGCCGCCTTCGAACTGGCGAAAAAAGCCCCGGACACCGCGGTTGCCGGCGATGCCTTCTCCCGTCAGGAAGCCGGTGTGACCCTGCGTAAAGGCGAACCCGAGCTGCTGGCGGCGGTCAACAAAGCCATCGATAAGCTGCGCGCCGACGGCACCTTGAAGAAGCTGTCCGAGAAATACTTCAACGCTGACGTCACTCAATAATGGAAGCAAAGCTCCAACTCGTCCTCAGTTCCACGCCCTTTTTGCTTCAGGGCGTGTACTTCACGGTCGCCCTCAGCCTGGGCGGAATGTTCTTCGGCTTCCTGCTCGGGTTTGGCCTGGCCTTGATGCGCTTGTCGCGCTTCAAACTGGTGAGCTGGTTCGCCCGGGTCTACGTCTCGTTCTTCCGCGGCACGCCGTTGCTGGTCCAATTGTTCATGATGTACTACGGCCTGCCACAAGTGGGCATCGAACTGGACCCGATACCCGCAGCGCTGATCGGCCTCTCGTTGAACATGGCGGCCTACATCTGTGAAACCCTGCGGGCCGCCATCAGCTCCATCGAGCGCGGCCAGTGGGAGGCGGCTGCCAGCATCGGCATGACCCGCGTGCAGACATTGCGCCGGGCCATCCTGCCGCAAGCCATGCGCACGGCCCTGCCGCCCTTGGGGAACAGTTTCACGTCGCTGGTCAAGGACACCTCGCTGGCAGCCACCATCCAGGTGCCGGAACTGCTCCGCCAGGCGCAGTTGGTTTCCGCGCGGACCTTTGAAATTTTCGCCATGTACCTGTCCGCCGCGTTGATCTACTGGATCCTCGTGAGCGCCCTGGCCCATGTGCAAAACCGTCTGGAAGCGCGGGTCAACCGGCATGAGCAGGAGTCTTGAAGCATGATCGTGGTTGAAAAGCTGACCAAACAATTCAAGGGTCAGACGGTGCTCAACGGTATCGACCTGCGGGTCGAGGAAGGCGAAGTCGTTGCCATCATCGGTCCCAGCGGTTCGGGCAAGACCACCTTCCTGCGCTGCCTGAATTTCCTCGAAGAACCCAGCAGCGGCCGGATCAAGGTCGGTGACATCGAAATCGATGGCAGCCGCCCGTTGAACCAGCAACAGGGCTTGGTGCGTCGTCTGCGCCAGCAGGTGGGCTTTGTGTTCCAGAACTTCAATCTGTTTCCCCATCGCACGGCCCTGGAGAATGTCATCGAGGGACCGCTGGTGGTGAAGAAGACCCCACGTGCCGATGCCGAGACCCTGGGCCGCAAGCTGTTGGCCAAGGTCGGCCTGGCCGGCAAGGAGGACGCCTATCCACGGCGCCTCTCCGGCGGTCAGCAACAACGGGTGGCGATTGCCCGGGCATTGGCGATGGAGCCCCAGGTGATCCTGTTCGACGAACCGACCTCGGCGCTGGACCCGGAACTGGTCGGAGAAGTCCTGGCGACCATTCGCGGCCTGGCCGAAGAAAAACGCACCATGGTCATCGTGACCCATGAAATGAGCTTTGCCCGTGACGTGGCGAACCGCGTGGTATTTTTCGACAAGGGCGTAATCGTCGAACAAGGTGAAGCCAAGGCAATGTTCGCAGCGCCCAGGGAAGAACGCACCCGGCAATTTCTCAGCAAGTTTCTCTCGGCCGGTCCCGGCGCGCAGTAACTTATCGATAAAGGCTTACTTCCAGGGATGGAAGGGGCTGTCGACTTGAAAGCAAACCAGCAACCTGTAACCCGCTTAACGTCTTCAATGAATTGACGTGCGGTATATACATACCTCTCGTAACACTTCCCTTCGCGCTAACCTCTCCGCCGGCTCTTGCCTCACAAACCTTCGGCCACGCTTTCAAGCCGAGGCAAAAGGCGATTCGCGCTGTGTATTTTTAACTTCATAACGTAGGACATTTCTGAAGAACTACTCAGTCCACCGATAAGCAACCACCTCTATTGACACTGAAACTGTCGAGCCCGTATCTAGACCAACAGGCGACGCACACTATTTAGTTGTACGCAGCGATAACCGTAGAAACAGCATTCAAGACTGCACAATAAAATAGTCGCGTATATCAACGCCTTTGCTCTTTCAGAAACGGACTTCGTTTTTCAGCATCAAGGAGATCACCATGACATGTACGTCAACTATCCCGGAACTCGCCGCCCCCGCCCTGGCCAATGCCGGCCGTAGCGGTATCAACATCACCGGTGCCGCCCGCCTGGAAGTGCTCATCGCCCCTTATCCCGGCATGAACGCCGGTGACTTGATCGAACTGTTCTGGGACAACTGCTACGTCGGCTCGCGCCTGCTGACCGAGGCGGACACACAAGCCAGTGTCACGTTGCGTGTACCGGAGAGCTTCATCGTCAACGGGACCTCGCGCATCCATTATCGAGTGATGCGGGTCGGGCGCGGGCCCGCGCTGTCGGCAACGCATCGGGTACAAGTCAAACTCGACTGCCCCGGCGGCCAACCGGCGGCCTCGAGTGGCGATGAAAACCAGGGGCTGGCACCGGTGCGTATTCCGGACGCCATCCGTCGCCAGGGGGTGAACCCGAGCCAGATCAAACGCGGCGTCCCGCTGACCATCGAGCCCTACCTGAACATGGCTGTCGACGATGCAATCACCTTGCGCTGGGGCGATGTGCGCATGGACCTGCCCCGGATCAAATCCGGTGAAGTGGGCCAGCCGATCAATGTCTGGGTCCCCCCGGAGGTCATTCTGGAGGCAGGGGAAGACCTGCGCCTGGAGGTGACCTACTGCATCCTTGATCGTGTGGGCAACAACTCCCATTGGGCGCCGCCCCGGACGCTGACGATAGGGTGTGCCAGGTCCTATTTGAAAACGCCGCCGAAAGAAGCGCTCATGGCCGCCGAACCGCGGCGTAGAAGGCCTTGATACAAGTAATTCCCTCTGACTCCAATGCCCCTGTGGCGAGGGAGCTAGCTCCCGCTGGGTCGCGCAGCGGCCCTTCTTTTCCCCATGGGCGCTACGCACCCAAGCGGGAGCTAGCTCCCTCGCCACAGAAGTCGCCTCGATGAAGCAAGCACACCAGTCACGTGCTGAATCTCACCTATGCATATTCCTAAACGTTAGTTCAAAAAGAATATACATCCGTTTAGGGTATATACACCGGACCACCGGACATTCCTGATTTTCTTGAGATGTGAGGTGGGTATGGTACGGAACACAATCACCCCGGTGCAGAACGCCCAGGCGCTGCCAACAGCCATGGAGCGGCTGTGATGTCTGGTCTGGCGCAAGCAAAGGTCCAGAGCGATCTGGACGTCTCCCCCCCATTGTTGCCCGCCCAGGTGCTGCGCAACGATGCCGAAGCGATCCAGGCCGCACGAGAGTTGGCACAGGTTGCCCGCCAACAGGCCGCACGAAGGGATCAACAGCGCAAGCTGCCTTGGTCCGAGATCGAGCAATTCACCCGCAGCGGGCTCGGCAGTATCGCTGTCCCTCGAGAATACGGTGGGCCGCAGGTCTCGTTCGTCACCCTTGCCGAAGTCTTCTCGATCATTTCCGCTGCCGACCCGGCCCTCGGGCAGATTCCGCAGAACCAGTTCGGTGTAATCCAATTGATTCTCGGCACGGGTACCGAACGGCAGAAAGAAATCCTTCTGAACAGCGTGCTCGAAGGCTGGCGCATCGGCAACGCCGGGCCGGAGCGGGGCACTCGTAATACCCTGGAACTCAAGGCGCGAATCAGCGCCGACAGCCGCGGTTTTGTCATCAACGGCCAGAAGTTCTACTCCACCGGCGCACTGTTCGCCCACTGGGTGGCGGTCAAGGCCCTGGACGACGAGGGTCGGCAGGTGCTGGCCTTCGTGCGACGCGGCACACCGGGCCTGCGCATCGTCGACGACTGGTCGGGGTTCGGTCAGCGCACCACCGCCAGCGGCACCGTGCTGCTGAACAACGTGCGCGTGGATGCCGAGCTGGTGTTGGACAACTGGCGCATCAACGGCACGCCAAACGTGCAAGGCGCGATCTCGCAATTGATCCAGGCCGCCATCGATGCGGGCATTGCCCGAGGCGCCATCGACGACACCATTGCCTTCGTGCGCGAGCGCTCCCGCCCTTCCATCGACGCCAAGGTCGAACGGGCCAGCGACGACCTGTATGTGATCGCCGAAATCGGCAAGCTGAAAATCGACCTGCACGCCGCCGAAGCACTGCTGCGCAAGGCCGGTCGGGTGTTGGATCAGGTCAGCGCCGCGCCCATCACCGCACAGTCCGCCGCCCGGGCCTCGATAGCCGTGGCCGAAGCCAAGGTACTGAGCACCGAGATCGCTCTGCTGGCCAGCGAAAAGCTGTTCGAGCTGGCCGGCAGCCGCGCCACCCTCGCTGAATTCAACCTCGACCGTCATTGGCGCAATGCACGCGTCCATACCCTGCACGACCCGGTGCGCTGGAAGTATCACGCGATAGGTGCCTATCACCTGAACGGCACCTTGCCGGCCCGGCATTCCTGGATCTGACCACCCGACCTCTGGAGCAGCACATGACGCTTTCCCAACACGTCGCGGTGATCACCAGCGATGAACAAGCCCTGGTCATCGCCAGCGACCTGGCCGATGAATTCAAACGCGACAGCGCCCTGCGCGACCGCGAACGTCGCCTGCCGCACCCGGAGCTGGAGGCATTCTCACGTTCCGGCTTGTGGGGCATCAGCGTGCCCAAGGCCTATGGCGGCGCGGGCGTTTCCAACGTCACCCTGGCCAAAGTCATTGCGTTGACCGCCGAGGCCGACGGATCTCTCGGGCAGATTCCGCAAAATCATTTCTATGCCGTGGAAGTGCTGCGGGTCAACGCCAGTGAGGCGCAGAAACAGCGTTTGTACGCCGAGGTGCTGGCCGGCCAGCGGTTCGGCAACGCCCTGGCGGAACTGGGCACCCAAACCGCCCACCACCGCACCACTCGACTGCGCCGCGACGGCGACGGCTATCGCATCGACGGTCGCAAGTTCTACGCCACCGGTGCGCTCTATGCCCAGCGCATCCCCACTGCCGTGGTGGATGAAAACGGCGTGCAGCAACTGGCATTCGTGTCGCGCGACAGCCAGGGCCTGACGGTCATCGATGACTGGAGCGGTTTCGGCCAGCGCACCACCGGCAGCGGTTCGGTGGTGTTCGAAGACGTGTATGTTGCCGCCGCAGACGTCGTGCCATTCCAGAGCGCCTTCGAGCGGCCGACGCCGGTAGGGCCACTGGCGCAGATTCTTCATGCCGCCATCGACACCGGCATCGCCCGCGCCGCCTATGAAGATGCCCTGCAGTTTGTCCGCAGCAAAACCCGACCATGGATCGACGCCACCAGCGACGTCGCCACCGACGATCCACACACGCTCAAGAGTTTTGGCCAACTGAGCAGCCGCCTGCATGCCGCCGAAGCGCTGCTGGAAAGGGCCGGAGAATTTCTCGACCGGGCCCAGGCCGACACCAACGCCGAAACGGTCGCCGCCGCATCGATTGCCGTGGCCGAAGCTCGCGCCATCAGCAGCGAAATTTCCCTGGCCACCAGCAGCACACTGTTCGAGCTGGCCGGCAGCCAGGCAACCCTGGCCGAGCATGGCCTGGACCGCCATTGGCGCAATGCCCGGGTGCACACGCTGCATGACCCGGTGCGCTGGAAATACCACGCGGTGGGCAACTTCTATCTCAACGATGAGAAGCCGCCGCTGCGGGGGACCATCTGATGGCGCTCGGCAAGAAAAAGATCCTGCTCAACGCGTTCAACATGAACTGCATCGGGCACATCAATCACGGACTATGGACGCATCCCCAGGACACTTCTACCCAATACAACACCCTCGAATACTGGACCGGGCTGGCACAGCTGCTGGAACGCGGGCTGTTCGACGGGTTGTTCATCGCCGATATCGTCGGGGTCTACGACGTGTACCAGCAGTCGGTAGACGTCACGCTGAAAGAGTCGATTCAGTTGCCGGTCAACGACCCGTTGTTGCTGGTCAGCGCGATGGCCGCCGTCACGAAGAACCTGGGCTTCGGCCTCACCGTCAACCTGACCTACGAGCCGCCGTACTTGTTCGCCCGTCGCATGAGCACCCTCGACCATCTGAGCCGTGGCCGGGTCGGCTGGAACATCGTCACCGGCTACCTGGACAGCGCTGCCAAGGCGATGGGCCTGACTGCGCAGGTCGAGCATGACCGCCGCTACGACCAGGCCGACGAATACCTGCAAGTGCTCTACAAATTGTGGGAAGGCAGTTGGGAAAACGATGCGGTACTCAACGATCGCCAGCAGCGGATCTACGCCCGACCGGAAAAAGTCCATAAGGTCCGACACCAGGGCGAGTTCTATCAGGTCGAGGGTTACCACCTCTGCGAACCTTCACCCCAGCGCACACCGGTGCTGTTCCAGGCCGGCAGCTCGGAGCGCGGCCTGCAGTTCGCCGGGCGTCACGCCGAGTGCGTGTTCATCAGCGGACAGAACAAGGCGGCGACCAGAAGCCAGGTGGACAAGGTGCGCGCCAGCGCTGTCCAGGGCGGACGCAAGCCCGAGGACATCAAGGTGTTCATGGGCCTGAACGTGATCGTCGGCGAGACCGAGGAAACCGCCTGGGCCAAGCACGCCGAGTACCTGAGCTACGCCAGCGCCGAGGCCGGGGTCGCACATTTCTCGGCGTCGACGGGCATCGATTTTTCCGAATACGCCCTCGACGAGCCGATCCAGTACGTGAAGAACAATGCCATCCAGTCCGCCACGCGGATTCTGCAGAACAACGACTGGACCCGACGCAGGCTGCTGGAACAACACGCCTTGGGCGGCCGCTACATCACGCTGGTCGGTTCGGCCGAACAGGTGGCCGACGAGTTGGAGTCGTGGATTGCCGAAACCGGTCTCGACGGTTTCAACCTGACCCGCATCGTCACGCCGCAAAGCTATGTGGACTTCATCGACTTGGTGATCCCCGAGCTGCAGCGACGTGGGTCGTACAAGACTGCATATGACCACGGCACCCTGCGGGAAAAGCTGTTTCGGGCAGAGGCCCATTTACCCGAGCGACACACCGGTTCGCACTACCGACACTGACTTGTTAACCAGAGGCAGGCTGAGCCCTGTGGCGAGGGAGCTTGCTCCCGCTCGCCTGCGACGCAGGCTCCCAAGCAGTTTCAATGAACATTTGGGTCCGCTTCGCGGCCCAGCGGGAGCAAGCTCCCTCGCCACGAAGACATCGATTTTTTATCAAAATGACTGGAAAAACTTTATGACCAAGCACTCCCTTTCCTTGCCAGTCAAAGCACTGGCCCTGACCCTCAGCCTGTTCAGCCCGGCACTGTTCGCCGCCGACGCACCGCTGAAAATCGGCACCACCGCCGCCTTCGCCATTCCTCTGGAAGCCGCCGTGGCCGAGGCAGACAAGCAAGGCCTGAAGGTCGAGCTGGTGGAGTTCAGCGACTGGATCGCACCGAACGTCAGCCTCGCCTCCGGCGATATCGACGTGAACTATTTCCAGCACATCCCGTTCCTGGAAAACGCCAAAGCCGCCGCCGGATTCGACCTGGTGCCGTTCGCACCGGGAATCATCAACAACGTCGGTCTCTATTCGAAGAAATACAAAAGCTTCGACGATCTGCCCGAGGGCTCGAGCGTCGCCATCGCTAACGATCCGATCAACAGCGGGCGCGGCTTGCAGCTGCTGGCCAAGGCCGGGTTGATCACCCTCAAGCCGGGAGTGGGCTACAAGGCCACCGAGGACGACATCGTCGCCAACCCGAAGAAGCTGCGGATCTTGCAGGTCGAAGCCGTGCAACTGGTGCGCGCCTATGAAGACGCCGATCTGGTGCAAGGCTATCCCGCCTACATCCGCCTGGCGAACACCTTCGACGCCACCTCCGCGTTGCTGTTCGACGGCCTCGACCACAAGGAGTACGTCATCCAGTTCGTGATCCAGCCCAAGAACCGGAACGACCCGCGGCTGATCAAGTTCGTCGACATCTACCAGCATTCGCCTGTGGTGCGATCGGCCCTGGACAAGGCTCACGGCAAGCTCTACCAGGCCGGTTGGGAGGGCTGACCATGAGCGTCGCCAATGCTCGTCCCAGCCTGGAAACACCTTGGCCCCTCAGCGCCGAGCACACCGAGCTGCATCCGGAGCTCAACCGCGCCCACGTGCGCTTCATCGGCGTGAGCAAAACCTACGGCGGCGCTCGGGTGGCGGCGTTGCAAGGCATCGATCTGGCGATCCAGCACGGCGAAGTGTTCGGCATCATTGGCCGCAGTGGAGCCGGCAAATCATCGTTGATCCGTACCATCAACCGTCTGGAACAACCCACCCGCGGACGGGTGCTGATCGACCAGGTCGACATCGGCGGGCTCGATGAAGATCGCCTGGTGGAACTGCGCCGACGTATCGGCATGATCTTCCAGCATTTCAACCTGATGTCGGCCAAGACCGTGTGGCAAAACGTCGAGTTGCCGCTGAAGGTCGCCGGCGTACCGAAGGAACAGCGCCAGCGCAAAGTTCGCGAACTGCTGGAACTGGTCGGCCTGCAAGACAAGCACATGGCTTACCCGGCACAGCTCTCGGGCGGCCAGAAGCAGCGCGTCGGCATCGCCCGGGCGCTGGTGCACGACCCACAGATCTTGCTGTGCGACGAGGCCACCTCGGCCCTGGACCCGGAAACCACCCAATCGATTCTCGGCCTGCTGCGCCAGATCAATCAGCGGCTGGGCCTGACCATCGTGTTGATCACCCATGAAATGGCGGTGATCCGTGAAGTCTGCGACCGCGTGGTAGTGCTCGAACAAGGGCGGATCGCCGAGCAGGGGCCGGTCTGGGAGGTGTTCGGCAACCCTCGGCATGAGGTCAGCCGGACATTGCTGGCGCCGTTGCAACAGGCCTTGCCGGAGGAATTGCAACGTCGTTTGCAGGCACAACCGCCATCGGCAGACGCAGCTGCGGTGCTGCGCTTGCAGTTCACCGGCACAGGACGGGAGGAAGCGGATCTGGCGGAGCTATTCAGTGCCCTGGGCGGGCGGGTGCGGCTGCTGCATGGGGGCATCGAAAGAATTCAGGGGCACGGGCTCGGCCAGTTGCTGCTGGCAGTCAGCGGCTCGTCCTGGGGCGTCGAGGAACTGCGGCAACGCGCGGGCAATTGGGCACAACAGGTGGAGGTGCTGGGCTATGTGGTTTGATCGGTTGTTGCAGGGTTTCATCGACACGCTGCTGATGGTGGGCGTGTCGTCGCTGATCGCGTTACCAACCGGCATCGCTCTGGCGGTGATTCTGGTCACCAGCGGCAAGGGCGGGATCTACGAAGCGCCCACGTTGAACCGCGCCCTAGGCGCGTTCGTGAACCTATTCCGTTCGATACCCTTCCTGATCCTGATGGTGGCGCTGATCCCGTTCACGCGGCTGATCGTCGGCACGACCTACGGCGTGTGGGCCGCCGTGGTGCCCTTGACCATCGCTGCCACACCCTTCTTCGCCCGCATCGCCGAAGTCAGCCTGCGGGAGGTCGACCACGGCTTGATCGAAGCCGCCCAGGCCATGGGCTGCCGACGCTGGCATATCGTCTGGCACGTGCTGTTGCCAGAAGCCCTGCCGGGCATCGTCGGCGGTTTTACCATCACGCTGGTGACCATGATCAATTCCTCGGCCATGGCCGGTGCCATCGGTGCCGGCGGCCTGGGGGACATCGCGTATCGTTATGGTTACCAGCGCTTCGACAGCCAGATCATGCTCACCGTGATCGTCTTGCTGGTGGCACTGGTGGCACTGATTCAAGTGGGCGGTGACCGCTTGGCGCGAGGGTTGAACAGGCGTTGAGTCGATGGGCGTGACGATGGGGTATAGTCGGCTTTCGCTCCTCACTCAAGCCTCGCCATGAAACACTCCCCCGACGACCTCCACGCCATTACCACCACGACCCTGGGCCATTACAACTCGGTCGCCGAGAGCTTTCGCGAAGGCACTCGCGATCACGACGTCAGCCAGAACATCGACGCGCTGTTGCGGCATATCCAAGGCCCGGCCCCCCTTCACATTCTCGATTTCGGCTGCGGCCCGGGGCGGGATCTGCAGACATTTACCCGCATGGGGCACGTTGCGGTGGGCCTCGACGGCTCGCAGGAATTCGCCCGAATGGCACGCCAGGACAGCGGCTGCGAAGTGTGGCAGCAGGATTTCCTGCAACTGGACCTGCCAAGCGAACGCTTCGACGGGATCTTCGCCAACGCCGTGCTGTTTCATGTCCCCGTCCAGGAACTGCCCAGGGTGCTCGAGCAGCTGCATGCCACCCTCAAACCCGGCGGCGTGCTGTTCAGCTCCAACCCCCGGGGCGAGAACCAGGAAGGCTGGAATGGCCAGCGCTTCGGCGCCTACCACGACCTCGAGGCCTGGCGCACGCTGCTCATCGCAGCCGGCTTTGAGGAGCTGGAGCACTACTACCGGCCAACGGGGTTGCCCCGGGAGCAGCAGCCCTGGTTGGCGAGTGTCTGGCGCAAGATTGTCTAACCCTTGAGCACCTCATCGCGAGCAGGCTCGCTCCCACAGGTGATGGAGTTTCCATGTGGGAGCGAGCCTGCTCGCGATGACGGCATTACTGCCCAACCGACTGCTGCTTACCCAACCACTTCTGCGTCAACTGCTCCAGCCTCCCATCATCCTTGATACGCGCCAGGGCGTTGTCCACGCTGGCCTTGAACGCCGGGTTGCCCTTCTGGAACGGAATCACCAGGCTCGGTGCCGGGCCGCTCTTTTCTTCCGGCTGGAAAGACTGCGCCATCATCAGCGGGCGCGGTGTGTCCTCCTTGCTCGCCAGCAGTTGCGCATCCGGACGGCTGTAAGCCGCACTGGTGTCGAAACGTTCCGCCAGTTCCGGGGTCATTGCTATGTGGTTGATGGCGACGTCGTACTTGCCGCTTTCCACGCCGCTCAGCAGATCCGCGGCATCGGTAACCACAAAGTCGGCGCGCACATCGAGTTCATTGGCCAGCATCTGGCCCAGTTCCACTTCGAAGCCGGTGAGCTTGCCGTCCTCCTTGAAGTTGAAGGGAGCGGCATTGGCTTCGAGGGCGATGCGCAGTTCGCCACGGTCGTTGATGTCGTCGATCAGCTCGGCATGGGCCAGGGGGCTCAGAAGAGGTAGCAGGCAGATCAGGCCAGGCAGGAAACGCATGGTCACTCCTTTGTATGGGTACAAGCGACGCTCGTTTCAGGCTCGCTTTGCTATGGTTGTTGCAGGCTTCGACAACGATTGGTCATGAAGTTGTCACGACCAATAGGATTTCATGGAAAAACTGGAGAGAAAAATGAAAAGCTTTATGTCACGTGCAGTTTTGACAGGCCTGTTGCTGGGCACTTCGATGCTGGCGGCAGCAACGCCTGCGCCTGAAGACGCAAAAGTGTTTATCGTGTCCCCAGCCGATGGCGACACCGTCTCCCAGGAATTCAAGGTCAGGTTCGGCGTCGAGGGTATTGCGCTGGCGCCGGCGGGTAATACGACAAAGAACACCGGGCACCACCATCTGCTGATCGACGTCGACAAACTGCCTGCCGCAGGCGCACCGATTCCAACCGACGCCAACCACATGCACTTCGGCAAGGCGCAAACCGAAGCCACCATCAAACTGGCCCCGGGCACGCACACCTTGCAACTGGAACTGGGCGACAGCGGGCATATGCCGTTCGATCCGCCGATCGTTTCCAAAAAAATCACGGTAAACGTGAAGTAACCACACTAACCTTTGTGGGAGCGAGCCTGCTCGCGAAAGCGTCGGATCAGCGACATCTCCGCATACTGATGCACCACCTTCGCGAGCAGGCTCGCTCCCACAGGTTGCGCGGTGTATCAGGCCATAAAAAAACGGGAGCCCTCTTGGACTCCCGTTTTTTATTGCAAGTCCAACCTCGACTTGCCACCCAGTCTTTTTAGAACAACACGCGGGACCGGATGGTGCCCTTGATGTGCTGCAACTTCTCTTGCGCCAGGTCCGAGTACTCGGCATCGACGTCGATCACGACGTAGCCGACTTTGTCGTTGGTCTGCAGGAACTGACCGGAAATGTTGATGCCGTTTTCCGCGAAGACCTTGTTGATCTCGCTCATCACACCCGGGATGTTTTCGTGGATGTGCAGCAGGCGGTGCTTGCCAGGGTGCGCCGGCAGGGCCACTTCCGGGAAGTTCACGGACGATACCGAGGTACCGTTGTCGCTGTACTTGACCAGCTTTTCCGCCACTTCCAGGCCGATGTTGGCCTGGGCTTCAGCGGTGGAACCGCCGATGTGCGGGGTCAGGATCACGTTGTCCAGGCCACGCAGCGGGCTTTCGAAGATATCGTCGTTGGAGCGCGGCTCCACCGGGAACACGTCGATGGCAGCGCCGATCAGGTGCTTGTCCTTGATCGCGTCGGCCAGAGCATCGAGCTTGACCACCGTACCGCGGGCGGCGTTGATCAGGATCCCGCCCTTCTTGATGGCGCGGATTTCCTTCTCGCCGATCATCCACTGGGTCGCCGCGGTTTCCGGCACGTGCAGGGTCACGATGTCGGACATGCCCAACAACTCATGCAGATCGTTGACCTGGGTGGCGTTGCCCAGTGGCAGCTTGGTCACGGTGTCGTAGAAGAACACCTGCATGCCCAGGCCTTCGGCCAGGACCGACAACTGGGTGCCGATCGAGCCATAACCGACGATACCCAGCTTCTTGCCGCGGATTTCGAAGGAGTTGGCCGCGCTCTTGATCCAACCGCCACGGTGGCAGGAAGCGTTTTTCTCGGGAATGCCGCGCAGCAGCAGGATCGCTTCGGCCAGCACCAGCTCGGCAACGGAACGGGTGTTGGAATACGGTGCGTTGAACACCGCGATACCGCGCTCGCGAGCCGCGTCGAGGTCAACCTGGTTGGTGCCGATGCAGAAGCAGCCGACCGCCACCAGTTTCTTGGCGTGGTCGAAGATCTCTTCGGTCAATTGGGTGCGGGAGCGAATGCCGATGAAATGAGCATCGGCGATCTTTTCCTTGAGCTGGGCTTCCGGCAGAGAACTGGTGATGTACTCGATACTGGTATAGCCCGCCGACTTGAGGACGTCGACAGCCGATTGGTGGACGCCTTCGAGGAGAAGGAACCTGATCTTGCTCTTATCGAGTGAAGTCTTGCTCATCTGCTTAAACCTGTGTCCCGGAAAAAATGGCAGGGAATCGGACAGCGCATGCTGGCCCGATCGGCGTGATGGCCGTCGCCGCAGAACGACCTTCGGCACTGTCCTGCGGGGGCGGTATGCTAGCATATGCGACCTGCAAACACTCATTCTGCGACATGAAGCGTTCTCAGGGTGACCATGAATTGTTCGAGAGTTTTGCCGATGACCAATCCTGCCCTGGTAGAAGAACTCAAGTCCCTGGTCGAGCCTGGTAAGGTCCTGACCGATGCCGACTCCCTGCAAGCCTATGGCAAGGATTGGACCCGGCACTTTGCCCCGGCGCCGAGCGCCATCGTTTTTCCCAAGACCATCGAACAAGTGCAGGCCATCGTACGCTGGGCCAATGCACACAGGGTTGCCCTGGTGCCATCGGGCGGGCGCACCGGGCTTTCCGCCGCCGCCGTGGCGGCCAACGGCGAAGTGGTCGTGTCATTCGACTACATGAACCAGATTCTCGAGGTGAACCTCACCGACCGCACCGCCGTCTGCCAGCCGGGCGTGATCACCGAGCAACTGCAGAACAAGGCCGAAGAGCATGGGCTGTATTACCCGGTGGACTTCGCTTCGGCCGGTTCCAGCCAGATTGGCGGCAATATCGGCACCAATGCCGGCGGGATCAAGGTGATTCGTTATGGCATGACCCGTAACTGGGTAGCCGGGATGAAGGTCGTCACCGGCAAGGGCGATCTGCTGGAACTGAACAAGGACCTGATCAAGAACGCCACGGGCTACGACCTGCGACAGCTGTTCATCGGCGCCGAAGGCACCCTCGGCTTCGTGGTCGAGGCCACCATGCGCCTGGATCGGGCGCCGAAAAACCTCACCGCGATGGTGCTCGGCACGCCGGACTTCGATTCGATCATGCCGGTGCTCCACGCGTTCCAGGGCAAGCTCGACCTGACGGCCTTCGAGTTTTTTTCCGACAAGGCCCTGGCCAGGATCATGGGCCGTGGCGACGTACCGGCGCCGTTCGAAACCGACTGCCCGTTCTATGCCCTGCTGGAGTTCGAAGCCACCACCGAAGATGTTGCCAATCACGCCCTGGAAACCTTCGAGCACTGTGTGGAGCAAGGCTGGGTGTTGGATGGCGTGATGAGCCAGAGCGAAACCCAGCTGCAGAATCTTTGGAAACTGCGTGAGTACATCTCCGAAACCATCTCCCACTGGACACCGTACAAGAACGACATCTCGGTGACTGTCTCGAAAGTCCCGGAGTTTCTCAAGGAAATAGATGCGATTGTCGGAAAACACTACCCTGATTTCGAAGTCGTCTGGTACGGCCACATCGGTGACGGCAACCTGCACCTGAATATCCTCAAGCCGGACAACCTGGGCAAGGACGAATTCTTCGCCAAATGTGCGACAGTGAATAAATGGGTGTTCGAAATCGTCGAGAAGTACAACGGCTCGATTTCGGCGGAACACGGCGTGGGCATGACCAAGCGCGACTACCTGACATATAGTCGCTCGCCAGTGGAAATCGAATACATGAAAGCCATCAAGGCGGCATTCGACCCCAACGGCATCATGAACCCGGGCAAGATTTTCGCGGTGTGATGCAAAGCACCTGATGAGTTTCAGATAACAGGAGTCGGTAATGAGCTATCAGCACCAGTATGTCGACGGTACCCGCATCCACTTCCCGGTCGGGAAAGTGGTGTGCATTGGCCGTAATTACGCCGAACATGCGAAGGAACTGGATAACCCGGTGCCCACCGAACCCTTGCTGTTCATCAAGCCCGGCAGTTGCGTGGTTCCGCTGGAAGGCAGCTTCAGCATTCCCGTCGAGCGGGGCTCGGTGCATTACGAAGCGGAAATCGCCGTGCTGATCGGCAAGCCGCTGTCGCCCCGGCCAAGCGTCGAAGAAGTCCTCGATGCCATCTCCGGCTTTGCCCCGGCCCTGGACTTGACCCTTCGGGACAAGCAGGCCGAACTCAAGGCCAAGGGCCTGCCGTGGGAAGTCGCCAAGTCATTCGATGGCGCGGCGGTCATCGCACCCTTCGTATCGAACGCCACCTTTGCCGACCTGGCCGATATTCCCATTCGCCTGACCATCAACGGTGAAGTACGCCAGGACGGCAACAGCAGCCTGATGCTCAATCCCATCGTGCCGATGATCCAGTACATGGCCGGCTGCTTCTCGCTGCAGGCCGGCGACGTGATCCTCACCGGCACCCCGGCGGGCGTCGGACCGCTGAATGTAGGGGATGAGCTGGTGCTGGAACTGCCGGGGACAAGCCGTTTCGAAAGCAGCGTTTGCTAAAGCGCAGCACCGTTTCCCTTGTGGGAGCGAGCCTGCTCGCGATAGCGGTCTGCCTGCAACCTTGATGTTGCCTGACACGCCGCCATCGCGAGCAGGCTCGCTCCCACAGAGGTGATTAATGGATCCAACCTGACGATTTACCGTTTTTTTCACATGCCATCCGGATAATTCCGAAGAATGCGGCATCTGAGCCAGCCATTCCCCAGCCCGAATTCCTGGAACGCGATCACCGATGGCCAAGACCCAAGCACTGCCCCACGCCAAACCTGCCCACCGCTCCCGCTTTGCCCTGCCCTGGTATGTCTGGTCGCTGCTGGCCGTGGCCGCCGCCTATGGGTTGGCGTTTGCGATGCATTGGGATGACCGGGGCCGACTTTGGGTCGCGGAACACTTTCAAAGCCCCGCTCAGCGCCAGCAAAGTGTCTGGCTGCCGGACTATACGGCCGTGATCGACGCCAAGCCGCTCCCGGGCATGGAAAAGGATGAAGCGTCCGATGTGACCTATAACCCACAGACCAAGACCCTGTTTGCCGTCATGGGCAAGAACCCGTTCCTGGTAGAGCTGACCTTGCAGGGCGATGTGTTGCGCAAGATGCCGCTGGTGGGCTGGAGCAATCCGGAAGGGGTGTCTTTCATGGAGAACGGACTGCTGGCCATTACCGACGAGCGAAGCCACACGCTGTCGATCGTCCACGTCGACGCCGATACGCATGAACTGAAAAAGAGCGATTCCCCTCTCTACGATCTTGGCCCTTCAAAGAACCAGAACAAGGGCTTCGAAGCGGTTGTCTGGGACCCACGCAACCAGCAACTGGTGCTGGGCGAGGAACGTCCACCAACGTTGTTCACCTGGAAAAGCGATGGCAGCCTTTTGCTGAAGGGCGACAAACAGATCCATGTCAGTAATGAACTGGACCTGCGCAACCTCTCGGCCCTGGCGATAGACCCTCGAACCGGCCACATGCTGGTGCTTTCGGCTGATTCGCACCTTTTGCTGGAACTTGATGAAAAAGGCCAGCAAGTCAGCTTCATGACCTTGCTGGGCGGCTTCAACGGGCTGAAGGACACCATCCCTCGCGCCGAAGGTGTCACCATGGATGAGGCCGGCAACGTGTACATGGTCAGCGAGCCAAACCTGTTCTATCGTTTCGAGAAACAACGCTGACGCGCAACTCTGTAAGGCAATTCCTCCTTCGCTGTAGGGTGTGGCACACAGCCATTAAGCTTCAGTTCAGGCAGTCGTGGTATTTCCAACCACCTGTTCTTATCCGAGCCCACCCCATGCGTCGACTTGCCCGCCCCAAACCCTTGATCCTGGCGTTATTGGCCATTGCCCTGATCGTCCTGATTGCGGCGGGCCAGTACCTGCGGCTGTTCGAACGGGCCTGGTTCAACTTCAATACACTCTGGCAACCCACCAACGAGCAGGCCATCGCCCTGGACCAGTACCGGGTCACGATGGAAGCCCAGGTGATCGAGGGTCTCGACGACGTGTCGGCGCTGACGTTCGATCCGGTACGCAAGAGCCTGTTCACCGTCACCAACAAGAATGCCGAACTGATCGAGCTGTCACTGGACGGCAAGATCCTGCGCCGCGTGGCCTTGATCGGTTTCGGTGATCCGGAAGCCGTGGAATTCATCAGCGAGAACATCTACGTCATCAGTGACGAGCGCCAGCAGCGGCTGATCAAGATCCACCTGGACGAAGACACCCCGTTTCTCGACGCGGCCGACGCCGAACAAATGACCCTCGGCGTGCACATGAGCAAGAACAAAGGGTTCGAGGGATTGGCCTACGACTCAGAGGGCAACCGGCTGTTCGTAGCGAAGGAACGTGACCCGATGCTGATTTATGAAGTGCAGGGCTTTCCCCACCACAATTCAGAAAAATCTTACGCAGTCCACGTCATCAACAACCCCAAGCGCGATGCCGGACTGTTCGTGCGCGACCTGTCGAGCCTGCAATACGATGAGCGCAGCGGCCACTTGTTGGCATTGTCCGATGAGTCGCGGTTGATCATCGAACTGGATATCGACGGGAAGCCCCTGAGCACCCTGTCGCTGAGCAAGGGCGCCAGGGATTGCAGAAAAATGTGCCCCAGGCCGAAGGCATCGCCATGGACGATGACGGCACCCTGTACCTGGTGAGCGAGCCGAATCTGTTCTATGTGTTCAAGAAACCACAGCCCTGAACCTGGCCTGGCATAGATCCAATGTGGGAGCGAGCCTGCTCGCGATAGCGATCCACCCGTCACATCAGCGTTGAATGTGAAACCGCTATCGCGAGCAGGCTCGCTCCCACAGGGGGCCCGACTTCGACCAGAAGACCGGGCATTTTCCCGATTTACTCGGCCCGCAGGGTCTTCACCCCTTCCGCCGTGCCCAGCAACAGCACATCCGCAGGACGGGCAGCGAACAAACCATTGGTGACCACGCCGACGATGGCGTTGATCTGGCTTTCCAGCTCCGTCGGGTTGGTGATCTGCAGGTTATGCACGTCCAGGATGATGTTGCCGTTATCGGTCAGCACACCCTCGCGATACACCGGGTCGCCGCCCAGCTTCACCAATTGGCGAGCCACGTGGCTGCGAGCCATCGGTATGACTTCGACCGGTAGCGGGAACGCTCCGAGCACCGGTACCAGTTTGCTGGCGTCGGCGATGCAGATGAAGGTCTTGGCCACCGCCGCGACGATCTTCTCGCGGGTCAGGGCCGCACCACCGCCCTTGATCAGATTCAGATGTGCGTCGCTTTCGTCGGCGCCATCGATGTAGAACTCGAGGTCGCTCACGGTGTTGAGCTCATACACCGGGATCCCGTGGCCCTTCAGCCGCGCAGCGGTGGCTTCGGAGCTGGCAACCGCCCCGTCGAAGGCACCCTTGTGCTGTGCCAACGCATCGATGAAGCAATTGGCCGTGGAGCCGGTGCCGACCCCGACGATGCTCTTGTCATCCAGTTTCGGGAGGATGAGGTCGACGGCGGCCTGGGCCACGGCCTGTTTGAGTTGATCCTGGGTCATGCGGGCTCCGAAAACGGGCAGGGAGTAAAGAGGGGCGCGAGTATAACCCAACAAAACCTCGGGATTCGTGTGGTCGCCCGGCCAAAAGCCGGGTTAGACTCCCTGGCCCTGCCCAACCCGCCCAGTGATGCTTTCCGATGCTCGAACAGTACGTCAAAAAGATCCTCACCTCGCGCGTCTACGACGTCGCCGTAGAAACCCCGCTGCAGACCGCTCGCCAGCTTTCCGAGCGGCTGGGCAACAGCATCTGGCTCAAGCGCGAAGACTTGCAGCCGGTGTTCTCGTTCAAGATCCGCGGGGCGTACAACAAGCTGACCCAGCTCAGCGATGAAGAGCGTTCACGGGGCGTGGTCACGGCGTCGGCGGGCAACCATGCCCAGGGCCTGGCCCTGGCCGCCAAGGTCCTGGGCGTGAAAGCCACCATCGTGATGCCCAAGACCACTCCGGAAATCAAGGTCGAAGGCGTGCGCTCCCGTGGCGGCAAAGTGGTGTTGCACGGCGACTCTTTCCCCGAGGCCCTGGCCTATTCGCTGAAACTGGTCGACGAAAAGGGTTACGTCTATATCCATCCCTACGACGACCCCCACACCATTGCCGGGCAGGGCACGGTGGCGATGGAAATCCTGCGTCAGCATCCGGGGCACCTGGACGCGATTTTCGTTCCGGTAGGCGGTGGCGGACTGATTGCCGGGATCGCGGCCTACGTGAAGTACCTGCGCCCTGAGATCAAGGTCATCGGTGTCGAACCCGACGACTCCAACTGCCTGCAGGCCGCCATGGCCGCCGGCGAGCGGGTGGTATTGCCCAGCGTCGGGCTGTTTGCCGACGGCGTCGCCGTGGCGCAGATCGGCCAGCACACCTTTGATATCTGCAAGCATCACGTCGATGAAGTGATTACCGTCAGCACCGACGAGATCTGCGCCGCAATCAAGGATATCTACGACGATACCCGCTCGATCACCGAACCTGCCGGCGCCCTGGGTGTGGCCGGGATCAAGAAATACGTCGAGTCACGCGGCATCAGCGGCCAGACCCTGGTGGCCATCGATTCCGGCGCCAACGTCAACTTCGACCGCCTGCGCCATGTGGCCGAGCGCGCCGAGCTGGGCGAAGGCCGCGAAGCAATCATCGCGGTCACCATTCCCGAGCAACCCGGCAGCTTCAAGGCGTTCTGCGAAGCCGTGGGCAAGCGTCAGATCACCGAATTCAACTACCGCTACAACACCGGCAGCGAGGCACACATCTTCGTGGGCGTGCAGACGCACCCGGAAAACGACCCACGCAGCGCACTGATCGCCAGCCTCACCGAGCAAGGTTTCCCGGTACTGGACCTGACCGATAACGAACTGGCCAAGCTGCATATCCGCCATATGGTCGGCGGACATGCGGCCCACGTCATCGACGAGGTGGTGCTGCGCTTCGAATTCCCTGAACGCCCCGGCGCGCTGTTCAACTTCCTCAACAAGCTGGGCGGCCGCTGGAACATTTCGATGTTCCACTATCGCAACCATGGCGCGGCGGACGGCCGTGTGGTCGCCGGCTTGCAAGTGCCCCACGATGAGCGTCACCTGGTGCCGGCCGCCCTCGAAGAGATCGGCTATCCGTACTGGGATGAAAGCGATAACCCGGCGTACCAGCTGTTCCTGGGGTGAGTCCGCGGTGCCGAACGCCTCGTGGCGAGGGAGCTTGCTCCCGCTTGACCGGGCTGGCGCTCCAGTGCGTAGCACTCACCGTTTTTTTGGGGGGGCCGCTGCGCGACCCAGCGGGAGCAAGCTCCCTCGCCACAGGGGCTAAGCTGCTGAGTAAGCCATAAGGAAATCGAACAATGGAAACGTTGACTGCGCTGAAGATCGCTCACGTCGTGGCCACTGCACTGCTGCTGGTGGGCGCGTTGGGGCTGGCTGTCTGGGTCTGGCGGACACGCCGCCACGGCGACGCCACGGCCCCTGCCCGCTTACTGCAGCGCCCACGGGTGTTTGTCTGGCTGGTGATGGTGCTTGCCCTGGCGAGCCTGCCCTTTACGGGCTGGTGGATGGTTCATCAGATCGGCTGGCCGCTGGGACAGACCTGGCTGCTGGCTTCCAGCATCCTCTACACCCTGGCGACGCTGACGGGGTTCTGGCTGTTGGTGCGATTGAACAAGCGGCGCAAGCTGCCGACGGCGGGCAACGGTACCTTTACCTTGGCCTTGGCGCTGTTCAGTTTTGTCTGCCTGATCGCCATTGCCGGGTTGATGGGTGCCAAGCCGGTCTAGGCCTGGAACCGAGTCGAATTCATCGCGAGCAGGCTCGCTCCCACAGGGAAAACGCATTCCAATGTGGGAGCGAGCCTGCTCGCGATGACGATCTCAGTCGCGCAGACTGATCACCGGCCAACCACGCTTCTCGGCTTCAGCCCGCAGGTTCGGGTCCGGATCCACGGCCACCGGATGCGTAACCGCCTCCAGCAACGGCAAGTCGTTCATCGAGTCGCTGTAGAAATAGCTGTCTTCAAGGGAATACCCGGTTTCTTCCAGCCAGCGATTCAGGCGGGTCACCTTGCCTTCGCGGAAGCAGGGGATGTCGGTGCTGCGCCCACTGTAGCGGCCATCGATCATCTCGCACTCGGTGGCGATCAGGGTTTCAACCCCCAGGCGCTCGGCAATTGGGGCGGTGACGAAGCGGTTGGTGGCGGTAATGATCACCAGCTTGTCGCCGGCGTCACGGTGTTTCTTCAACAGTTCGATGGCCTGGGGCAACACGATGGGCTCGATGCAATCGCGCATGTAGTCCAGATGCCATTGGGCCAGCACTTCCATTTCGGTGCGGCCGAGGATTTCCAGGCAAAAGTTCAGGTAGGCAGCATTGTCGAGCTTGCCGGCCAGGTAATCCTGGTAGAACTCATCGTTGCGCGCCTTGTACGCGACGGCGTCCAGGAAGCCGCGCTCACACAGGTAATCGCCCCAAGCGTGATCGCTGTCGCCGCCCAACAGGGTGTTGTCCAGGTCGAATAAGGCCAGCCGCATTGCAGTTACTCGCTGAAATTTCTGAAGAAAGGCGCTCAGAATACGGACTTTTCACAAGAGTGCACATAACCTGGGCAGGCTCGTTGCTGCTTTCACAACCTTTGTGGAACAATGCGGCGACATGCGCTTGCGAGGTTGTTGCCGTGATCGATCCCGATGGTTTCCGACCCAATGTGGGGATCATTCTTACGAATGATGCCGGGCAGGTACTATGGGCTCGCCGTATCAATCAAGACGCCTGGCAGTTTCCTCAAGGCGGGATCAACCCCCAGGAGACGCCGGAAGAGGCTTTGTACCGCGAGTTGAACGAAGAAGTGGGGCTGGAGCGCGAAGATGTTGAAATACTCGCCTGCACCCGAGGCTGGTTGCGCTATCGTTTGCCGCAACGCCTGGTCAGGACGCACAGCCAGCCGCTGTGCATCGGCCAGAAGCAGAAATGGTTTCTCCTGCGCCTGATCTCCAACGAGCAGCGGGTGCGGATGGATTTGACCGGTAAACCGGAGTTCGATGGCTGGCGCTGGGTCAGCTATTGGTATCCGCTGGGCCAGGTGGTGACATTCAAGCGCGAGGTGTATCGACGCGCTCTCAAAGAGCTTGCCCCGCGCCTGCTGACGCGCGACTGACGACGGAGTTCGACCCCGAGCCATGCTCAATACGCTGCGCAAGATCGTCCAGGAAGTCAACGCCGCCAAGGATCTCAAGGCGGCGTTGGGGATTATTGTATTGCGCGTCAAAGAGGCCATGGGCAGCCAGGTCTGCTCGGTCTACCTGCTGGACCCCGAGACCAACCGTTTCGTGCTGATGGCCACCGAGGGCTTGAACAAGCGCTCGATCGGCAAGGTCAGCATGGCACCCAATGAAGGTCTGGTCGGCCTGGTCGGCACGCGCGAAGAGCCCCTGAATCTCGAAAACGCCGCGGACCACCCGCGCTATCGCTACTTCGCCGAAACCGGCGAGGAGCGCTATGCCTCGTTCCTCGGCGCGCCGATCATCCACCACCGCCGGGTCGTCGGCGTGTTGGTCATCCAGCAAAAGGAGCGTCGCCAGTTCGACGAAGGCGAAGAAGCCTTCCTCGTGACCATGAGCGCGCAACTGGCCGGGGTGATCGCCCACGCCGAGGCCACCGGCTCGATCAGCGGCCTGGGTCGCCAGGGCAAGGGCATCCAGGAAGCCAAGTTCGTCGGCGTACCGGGCTCTCCGGGCGCTGCCGTGGGCACGGCGGTGGTCATGTTGCCACCCGCCGACCTCGACGTGGTGCCGGACAAGGCCATCAGCGACATCGATGCCGAGCTGAAGCTGTTCAAGACCGCCATCGAAGGTGTGCGCGCCGACATGCGCGCCCTGTCGGCCAAACTGGCGACGCAGCTGCGCCCCGAAGAGCGCGCGCTGTTCGACGTCTACCTGATGATGCTCGACGACGCCTCCCTGGGCAGCGAAGTGACCACGGTCATCAAGACCGGCCAATGGGCCCAGGGTGCGTTGCGCCAGGTGGTGACCGACCACGTCAACCGTTTCGAACTGATGGACGACGCCTACCTGCGCGAGCGCGCCTCGGACGTCAAGGACCTCGGCCGCCGCCTGCTGGCCTACTTGCAGCAGGAACGCCAGCAGACCCTGGTCTACCCCGACAACACCATCCTGGTCAGCGAGGAGCTGACCCCGGCCATGCTCGGCGAGGTGCCCGAGGGCAAGCTGGCGGGGCTGGTCTCGGTATTGGGTTCGGGCAACTCCCACGTCGCGATCCTCGCCCGGGCCATGGGCATCCCCACGGTGATGGGCCTGGTGGACCTGCCGTACTCCAAGGTCGACGGCATCCAGATGATCGTCGACGGCTACCATGGCGAGGTCTACACCAACCCCAGCGAAGTGCTGCGCAAGCAGTTCGCCGATGTGGTGGAGGAAGAGAAACAACTGTCCCTGGGCCTGGATGCGCTGAGGGATCTGCCCTGCGTGACGCCCGATGGCCATCGCATGCCGCTGTGGGTCAACACCGGCCTGCTCGCCGACGTGGCCCGGGCGCAGAAACGCGGCGCCGAGGGTGTGGGCCTGTACCGCACCGAAGTGCCGTTCATGATCAACCAGCGCTTCCCCAGCGAAAAGGAACAACTGGCGATCTACCGCGAGCAACTGGCCGCGTTCCATCCGCAACCGGTGACCATGCGCAGCCTGGACATCGGCGGCGACAAGGCCTTGTCCTACTTCCCGATCAAGGAAGAAAACCCCTTCCTCGGCTGGCGCGGGATTCGCGTGACGCTCGACCATCCGGAAATCTTCCTGGTCCAGGCCCGTGCCATGCTCAAGGCCAGCGAAGGGCTGAACAACCTGCGCATCCTGTTGCCGATGATTTCCGGCACCCATGAGCTGGAAGAAGCCCTGCATTTGATCCACCGGGCCTGGGGCGAAGTGCGCGACGAAGGCACCGACGTGCCGATGCCACCGGTTGGCGTCATGATCGAGATCCCGGCAGCGGTGTACCAGACCAAGGAACTGGCGCGGCAGGTGGACTTCCTCTCGGTCGGCTCCAACGACCTGACCCAATACCTGCTGGCCGTGGACCGCAACAACCCACGGGTGGCCGACCTGTACGACTACCTGCACCCAGCCGTGCTGCAAGCCTTGCAGACCGTGGTGCGCGACGCCCATGCCGAAGGCAAGCCGGTGAGTATCTGCGGTGAAATGGCCGGCGATCCGGCAGCGGCGGTCCTGTTGATGGCGATGGGCTTCGACAGTTTGTCGATGAACGCCACCAACCTGCCGAAAGTGAAGTGGATGCTGCGCCAGATCAACCTCAGCAAGGCCCAGGAACTGCTGGCGGAGGTGATGACCATCGATAATCCGCAGGTCATCCATAGCTCGTTGCAACTGGCACTGAAAAACCTTGGACTGGCGCGGATGATCAATCCGGCTTCGAACAAGACGCTTTAGTCCGCGGCGCGCCCATCGCGAGCAGGCTCGCTCCCACAGAATCCAGTGTGGGAGCGAGCCTGCTCGCGATGAGGCCGGCACAAGCACCACAACACTAGACCCTGACCTCGATCTCCCCCAAATGCCCCCCATGGGGCCCGAAGCTGCGCTCGACCATGTGCCGCGTCCCATCAGCCTGGACAATCAACGCCGTGCTCGCCCGCGTCCCATACGCCGGGCTGGCGATGAACACACTCGACAGCAGCATCTCGGTCGCCAGCCCCACCCCGGTGTCCGGCAGCTCCGCCACGGGGGCCGGTTGCGGGTCGTTCAGTAGCGCCAGCAAATCCTGGAGCTGCGGATCGGCGAGCACCTCGACCAGTGCCGCCCGGGCCTTGAGCAGCTTGGGCCAGGGCGTGTTCAAGCCGGCGTTCGACAGCCCGTAGACGCCTTCGGCCAGTCGCTGTGGCCGGGCATCGCGGGCGTTGTAGTGCCACAACTCGCTGCCGTCACCCAGCAGCAAGTTGAATCCGCCATATTCGCCGGCACGGGGCACGACTTCACTCAAGTAGTCGGCGATCGGCAGATTTCCGCTCAGAAACCGCGCCACCAGTTCGCCCCGAGACTTGAACGCCGGCAATTGGCCTGGATCACGGATATTCGTCAGGGCCGCGAAGCGCCCGCCGGCGCCGATACCGAGCCAGGTGCCGCCGGCCTCCAGGTCACGGCCGGCATGGACATGGGGCGCGTCGGGCCACTGGGCCAGGGGCAGGGTCGGGCGCGCGTAGAACTCATCACGATTGGCCGCCACGATCAGTGGTTGGGCATGACCGGGTCGCCAGGCAAATACGATCAGGCACATCAGGTAGTCCCGTAAATAATGCCAATCCGTTAAAAGAATAAAGCCGAGCACCGCCTTTGTGGCGAGGGGATTTATCCCCGTTGGACTGCGAAGCAGTCCCAAAACTATCGACTCAATCAACCTGACACGCCGGGATGTCAGGTTTTCAGGGCCGCTTCGCAGCCCAGCGGGGATAAATCCCCTCGCCACAGAGATTCTGCGCAAGTCAGCTATGGGTCACTCTACCCATACATCACTTACGCATCCATCACCTTCAGTAGAGCCCAAGGCCATGGATCCGTTACCATGCCGCTCTTGTTTCGGGGATGGGCGGGGGGACGCTGGTGGAATTCGTGATCTATCTGCTGCTCGGCGCCTGCGCCGGGGTGCTGGCCGGGTTGTTCGGCGTGGGTGGCGGGATGATCATTGTCCCGGTACTGGTGTTCAGCTTCACCCTGCAAGGTTTCGACCCGCAGGTATTGACGCACTTGGCCGTCGGTACGTCCTTGGCCTCGATCATCTTCACCTCGGTCAATGCCGTGCGTGAGCATCAGCGCAAAGGCGCGGTACGCTGGCCGATTTTCGCCTGGATGACCGTCGGGATCCTGATCGGCGCCGGTTTCGGTGCAGTCACCGCCGAAGCGATTTCCGGCCCGCACCTGCAAAAGATCATCGGCGTGTTCGCCATGATCGTCGCCGCGCAACTGGCCCTGGATTTCAAACCCAAGGCCAGCCGCACGGTGCCTGGCAAGGCCGGGTTGACCCTGGCCGGCACGGTCGTCGGCTGGGCCTCGGCGATTTTCGGCATCGGCGGCGGCTCGCTCACCGTACCGTTCCTGACCTGGCGCAGCGTGCCCATGCAGCAGGCAGTGGCTACTTCGTCGGCCTGCGGCTTGCCGATCGCTCTGGTCAGTGCATTAAGTTTCATGATTCTGGGCTGGCACGATCCGCTGTTGCCGGCCCATAGTCTCGGTTTTGTGTATTTGCCGGCACTGCTGGGCATCGCCCTGACGAGCATGGTCTTCGCCCGCGTCGGCGCACGACTGGCCCATCGCCTGTCGCCACGCTTGCTCAAGCGGCTGTTCGCGGCTTTGCTGTTCAGCGTGGGCCTGAGTTTCCTGCTCTGACGCAATCCTGGCTTAATCCCGGGGTGACAGGGTCACCCCAGTATTTTTGACGTTTACGAGGAATACCAATGCTGCCTTACCCGCAGATCGATCCGGTGGCCCTGGCCATCGGCCCGCTGAAAATCCACTGGTACGGCCTGATGTACCTGGTCGGCATCGGCGGTGCCTGGCTGCTGGCGTCGCGACGGCTCAACCGTTTCGACCCGACCTGGAACAAGGAAAAGCTCTCCGACCTGGTGTTCTGGCTGTCCATGGGTGTGATCGTCGGCGGACGCCTGGGTTATGTGCTGTTCTATGACCTGAGCGCCTACCTGGCGAATCCGACGCTGATCTTCGAGGTCTGGAAGGGCGGCATGTCGTTCCACGGTGGCTTCATCGGCGTGATGCTGGCGGCGGTGTGGTTCGGCAAGCGCAACAACAAGTCGTTCTTCGAGCTGATGGACTTCGTCGCGCCGATGGTGCCGATCGGCCTGGGCGCCGGGCGCATCGGCAACTTCATCAACGCCGAATTATGGGGCAAGCCGACCGACGTGCCGTGGGCAATGGTCTTCCCACCGTTCAGCGATCCGGCGCAGTTGCCGCGCCATCCGTCGCAGTTGTACCAGTTCGCCCTTGAAGGCGTAGCGCTGTTCCTGATTCTCTGGCTGTTCTCGCGCAAGCCACGGCCGACGATGGCGGTGTCAGGCATGTTCGCGCTCTTCTACGGCATCTTCCGCTTCATCGTCGAGTTCGTCCGTGTGCCGGATGCCCAGCTCGGCTATCTGGCGTGGAACTGGCTGACCATGGGCCAGGTGCTGTGCCTGCCGATGATCGTCGGTGGCCTGGTGCTGATCTGGCTGGCTTATCATCGTGCGCCGGCTGCGGCGGCCAAGGCTTAAAAAATTCGGACACCGAGGCGCTGGCCTCGGGTTCAAGGACACAGGTAATTCATGAAGCAATATCTCGATCTGGTGGCCCATGTCATCAAGAACGGCACCAAGCAGGCCAACCGCACGGGCGTGAACACCATCAGTTTTCCTGGTGCGATGCTGCGCTATGACTTGAAAGACGGTTTCCCGGCCATCACCACCCGCAAGATGGCGTTCAAATCGGCCATCGGCGAGATGTGCGGTTTTCTCCGTGGCGTCAACAACGCCGCCGAATTCCGCGCCTTGGGCTGCAAGGTCTGGGATCAGAACGCCAACGAAAACGCCCAGTGGCTGGCCAACCCGTTCCGCCAGGGCGCCGACGACCTGGGGGAAATCTACGGCGTGCAGTGGCGCAAATGGCCGGCCTACAAGCAGATCCCCGTGAGCAATCCGGCAGCCATCGAGCAGACCCTGGCCCAGGGCTACCGGCAGATCGCCGAAGGCGAGGAAAACGGCCAGGCCTATGTGGTGCTGTACAAGGCCATCGACCAGGTTCGCCAGTGTGTCGACACCATCATCAAGGACCCAGGCAGCCGGCGCATCCTGTTCCACGGCTGGAACTGCGCCCAGCTCGATGAAATGGCCCTGCCGCCGTGCCATCTGCTGTATCAGTTCCACCCGAATGTCGAGACGAAGGAAATTTCCCTGACCCTCTACATCCGCTCCAACGACCTGGGCCTGGGCACGCCGTTCAACCTCACCGAAGGCGCCGCGCTGCTGAGCCTGATCGGTCGCCTGACCGGCTACACGCCGCGCTGGTTCACCTATTTCATCGGTGACGCCCACGTCTACGAAAACCACCTGGACATGCTCAACGAACAACTCACCCGCGAGCCGTTCCCGATGCCAAGGCTGGTGATTTCCGAGCGGGTACCGGAGTTTGCCAAGACCGGTGTGTACCAGCCCGAGTGGCTGGAACTGGTGGAGCCGGGCGACTTCTCCCTAGAAGGCTACCAACACCATGCGCCGATGACCGCGCCGATGGCGGTCTGAAGCACACCACTATCCATCCCTGTGGGAGCGAGCCTGCTCGCGATTGCGGTACATCAGACACATAAGTGTTGGCTGACCCACCGCAATCGCGAGCAGGCTCGCTCCCACAGGGTTCGCCATGGATTTCGGGGCCAGGCACTCAATGCCCGTGACTGCGCCCCACATGCGAAGGCTCCACCTCCGGCACCACCGCCCCGCTCACTTCCAGGCGCTGCAAGATCCCGCATTGATCCGGATCCGGTCCTTCGCCGCAGCGACGGCGCAGGTCGATCAGTTGTGCCTGCAAGGCCAGCAGGCCGTCGATGCGAGCCTTGACGTGGAGGATGTGCTCGTCGACCAGCGCGTTGACGCTTTCGCACTGATCCTGAGGGCTGTCACGCAAGGCCAGCAAACTGCGGATTTCTTCCAGGGTCATATCCAGGGTGCGACAGTTGCGGATGAACGTCAGCCGCTCGGCGTGGGCCTGGGTGTAGACGCGGTAATTGCCGTCGCTGCGGGCCGGCTCCGGCAGCAGGCCTTCGCGCTCGTAATAACGGATGGTTTCGACTTGGCAGTCGGTGATTTTCGCCAGCTCGCCGATCTTCATGGCATTGCCTCCTGAACAGGTGCTTGACCCTATAGTGGCTACAGGGTCTTTACTGTGCAACAAGCACTTTTCATGGACGTAACCCAATGAGCGACTCCCATCACATCCATAAGCCCGTCCACGGCCATGACCACGGGCATTCCTGCTGCGCGTCGAAAGCCGCGCCGTCCGTGGTCAACCTCGGTAAAGCGCCGACGGACGGTGCCCGGCTGAGCAGTTTTCGCATCGAAGCAATGGACTGTCCCACCGAACAGACACTGATCCAGAACAAGCTCGGCAAGCTCGAAGGCGTGCAGCAGCTGGAATTCAACCTGATCAATCGCGTATTGGGTGTAACCCACGACCTGGCCGACGATGGGCCGATCATCCGTGCCATCCAGTCCCTCGGCATACAGGCCGAACCGCTGGCGCCGGGCCAGGCGCAACAAACCAACGATCTGCCGGCCCCGGCCAAGCCCTGGTGGCCGTTGGCGCTGTCCGGCGTCACAGCCCTGAGCGCCGAGGTGATCCACTTCACCAATTCCGCGCCAGGTTGGGTAGTCGCCGTGGTGGCCCTGGTGTCGATCCTCAGCGGCGGCCTGGGCACCTACAAGAAGGGCTGGATCGCCCTGAAGAACCTCAACCTGAACATCAATGCATTGATGAGCATCGCAGTGACCGGCGCGGTGCTGATCGGCCAGTGGCCGGAAGCGGCCATGGTGATGTTCCTGTTCACTGTGGCCGAGCTGATCGAAGCCAAATCCCTCGACCGGGCGCGCAATGCCATCAGCGGGCTGATGCAGATGGCGCCGGAACAAGCCACCGTGCAACAGACCGATGGCACGTGGCAGGCGCAAGAGGTCAAGACCATCGCCCTCGGCGCCCGGGTACGGGTTCGCCCTGGCGAACGCGTCGGGCTGGACGGTGAAGTGCTGGCCGGTCGCTCGACCATCGACCAGGCGCCGATTACCGGCGAAAGCCTGCCGGTGGAAAAAACCGTGGGCGACAAGGTGTTCGCTGGCACCATCAACCAGGCCGGCGAGCTGGAATACAGCGTGACTGCGGCAGCCGACCAATCAACCCTGGCGCGAATCATCCACGCCGTGGAGCAGGCCCAGGGCTCCCGCGCGCCGACCCAACGCTTCGTCGACCGATTCTCGACAATCTATACTCCGGCGGTGTTTGCCCTGGCGCTGGCGGTAGCCGTCATCCCGCCACTGTTCATGGGCGCGGCGTGGTTCGACTGGATTTACCGGGCCCTGGTGCTGCTGGTGGTCGCCTGCCCCTGTGCACTGGTGATTTCCACCCCGGTGACCATCGTCAGCGGTCTTGCCGCGGCAGCGCGCAAAGGCATCCTGGTCAAGGGTGGCGTGTACCTGGAGGGTGGCTACAAGCTCGACTACCTCGCCCTCGACAAGACCGGCACGATCACCCACGGCAAACCGGTACAGACCGACTATGTGGCGCTGGACCCGAGCGTGGAAGCCACCGCCCCGGCCCTGGCCGCCAGCCTCGCCGCCCGTTCCGATCACCCGGTGTCCAGGGCCATCGCCGCTGTGGATAAACAACCGGCGCCGCAGCCTGTGGATAACTTCGAAGCGCTGCCCGGGCGGGGAGTGCGAGGCGATATCAACGGCCAGACCTACCACTTGGGCAATCATCGCCTGGTGGAAGACCTGGGCCTGTGCTCCCCGGAACTGGAAGAGCAACTCTTCGCCCTGGAAAAACAAGGCAAGTCCGTGGTGCTGCTGCTCGACGGCTCGGGTCCCCTGGCGCTGTTCGCCGTGGCCGACACCGTGAAGGACTCCAGCCGTGAAGCCATCCGGCAATTGCATGAACTGGGCATCAAGACCCTGATGCTCACCGGCGACAACGCCCACACCGCCGAAGCGATTGCCGGCCAGGTCGGCATGGATCAGGCGCGGGGCGACCTGCTGCCGGGGGACAAGCTGCAAGCCATCGAAAACCTGTACGCCCTGGGTCACCGGGTCGGCATGGTGGGCGACGGTATCAACGACGCCCCCGCCCTGGCCCGCTCGGAAATCGGCTTCGCCATGGCGGCGGCCGGCACCGATACGGCCATCGAGACCGCCGATGTCGCCTTGATGGACGATGACCTGCGCAAGATCCCGGCCTTCATCCGCTTGTCGCGGCAAACTTCAAGCATCCTGAAACAGAACATCGCCCTGGCGCTGGTGATCAAGGCGATCTTCCTCGGCGTCACCTTTGCCGGGTTCGCCACCATGTGGATGGCGGTGTTTGCCGACATGGGGGTGAGTTTGCTGGTAGTGTTCAATGGGTTGCGGTTGTTGCGTAAATGAAGAATTCCGGGTGATGGACAGGCCCCATCGCGAGCAGGCTCGCTCCCACATTGACCTCTGATCCACTGTGGGAGCGAGCCTGCTCGCGATGGGCTACGCAGCGGCCCTATGACTTGCGCGGCTCGCGAATCTTGTACCAGGCCACATACAGCGCCGGCAGGAACAGCAACGTCAACAGAGTGGCGATGATGATCCCGCCGATCATCGCGTAGGCCATCGGCCCCCAGAACACTTCCCGGGCAATCGGGATCATCCCCAGGCTCGCCGCAGCCGCCGTGAGCAGGATCGGTCGCCGCCGGTGTTGGGTGGCTTCCACCACCGCATCCCAGGGCTCATAGCCGTCGCGCTCATACTCATCGATCTGGGTGACCAGGATCACCGAGTTGCGGATGATGATGCCGATCAGCGCCAGGATTCCCAGGATCGCGACGAAGCCCATGGGCGTACCTGTGGGGACCAGCGCCAGCACCACGCCGATCAACCCGAGGGGGGCGACGCTGGCCACCAGGAACAGCTTCTGCACGCTGTGCAGTTGGATCATCAGGAACGTCGCCATCAGGAACAGCATCAGCGGCACGACGCTGGCAATCGGCCCCTGGGCCTTGCCGCTCTCTTCCACCGTCCCCCCGGTGGCGACCTTGTAGCCCACGGGCAAGCTGGCGGCGAACTTGTCGATGTCCGGTTGCAACTGCTTCACCAGATCGGTGGGCTGGATTTCATCGCGTACGGCGGCCTTGATGGTGATCGTTGGCTTGCGGTCGCGACGCCACACCAGCGGCTGTTCCAGTTCATAGCGCACCGTGGCGAACGCCAGCAACGGAATCGACGTGCCGCCCGGCGTGACGATCTGCAGGTTCTGCAAGGTTTCCGGCGAGCCCCGTTCGCTGTCCACGGCACGCCCGACCACGTTGATCAGGTAGATGTCGTCGTCGACCTGGGTGACCGGCGACCCGCTGACGATGCTGTTCATCAGCTTGGCCACGTCATCGGAGGACAACCCCAGCTGCCGTGCCTTGTCCTGGGCGATGTCGATGCGCAGGACCTTGCCCGGCTCGTTCCAGTCGTAAATGATTTCGCCGATGTGCTCGTTCTTGTCCAGTTCGGTGGCCAGCTCGATGGCATGCTTGCGCACCTGATCGATGTCCTTGCCGCTGACCCGATACTGGATCGGCCGGCCTACCGGCGGCCCCATTTCCAGGGCCTGCACGTAGCTGCCGATGCCGACGAAGTCCTCGCGCAGGCGTTTTTGCAGGCGCTCGGTGAGAGCCGTGCGCGACTCCAGGCCTTTGCTGACGATCACCAGTTGCGCGTAGTAGGGGTTCTGCAGTTGTTGGTCCAGCGGCAGGTAGAAACGAATCGCGCCTTCGCCGATGTAGGTGCTCCAACGCTCGATGTCCGGGTCGCCCTTGAGGGTCGCCTCCAGGCGGTCGACGGCCTTGCGCGTCTCGTCCATCGAGGCGTTCTGCGGCAGGTTGAGGTCCACCAGGATCTCCGGCCGGTCCGAAGACGGAAAGAACTGGTTCTGCACAAAGCGCATGCAGAACACCGCCAGCACGAACAGCAGCACGGTGATGCCGATGGCCCACCAGCGATTGCGCATCGCCCACAGCAGGCCGCCATTGAACGCCCGGCCGATTCGCCCCGGCTCGGTGTCGTGGGGTTTCACGTTTGTACTGAGAATATGCACGCCGATCACCGGGGCGAACAGCACCGCGACGATCCAGGACACCAGCATCGCCACGGCGATCACCGCGAACAGGGTGAAGGTGTATTCGCCGGCGGAGCTGGCGTTCAGGCCGATGGGCACGAAACCGGCGACGGTGACGAGGGTGCCGGTGAGCATCGGGAACGCGGTCGAGGTGTAGGCGAAGGTCGCGGCCTGCTCCCTGGTTTCACCTTTTTCCAGGCGCGTGACCATCATTTCCACGGTGATCATCGCGTCGTCCACCAGCAGGCCGAGGGCGATGATCAACGCGCCGAGGGAGATCCGTTGCATGGTGATGCCGCTGTATTCCATGAACACAAAGACCATCGCCAGCACCAGGGGAATCGAGCAGGCCACAACCAGGCCGGCGCGTATGCCCAGGCTGATGAAGCTGACCACCAGCACGATCACCACCGCCTCGAACAAGGCGCTGGTAAAGCCGCCGACGGCCTCCTGTACCACTTCGGCCTGGTCCGACACCGTATGCACGCCGACGCCCACCGGCAGGTCGGCGGTCAGTTCGGTCATACGGGCATGCAGCGCCTTGCCGAACTCCTGGATGTTGCCGCCCTTCTTCATGGCGATGGCCAGGCCGATGGCCGGCGTGCCGTTGAAACGGAACAGCGGCGTAGCCGGATCGACGTAGCCGCGACTGATCTCGGCGATGTCGGCCAGTCGATAGAACCGGTCATTGAGGCGCAGGTTGACGTTGGCCAGGTCCTTTTCCGATTGGAACTGCCCGGACGTGCGCACGGAAATCCGCTCCGGCCCGGCGTCGATCACCCCGGCAGGCGTCACCGCATTCTGGGATTGCAGGCTCTGCACCACCTGGCGCTGGTCGATGCCCAATGCAGCGAGTTTGCGCGTGGAGAAATTCAGGTACAGCACTTCATTCTGCTCGCCGAGCATTTCCACCTTGCCCAAGCCGGGCACGTCACGGATCTCGGCCCGCACCTGTTCCACGTAGTCGCGCAACTGGCGCATCGACAGGCCGTCACCGGTAAAGGCATACACCGAACCGTACACGTCGCCGAATTCGTCGTTGAAACCCGGCCCCTGCAAGCCTTCGGGGAAGTCGCCACGAATGTCGTTGATCTTCTTGCGTACCTGATACCAGATCTCGGGAATGTCCTTGGCGCTGGTGGTGTCGCGCAGGTACACGAAGACCGTCGACTCGCCCGGCCGGGTGTAGCTTTTGACGTAGTCGAGGGAGTCCAGCTCTTCGAGTTTTTTCTCGATGCGGTCGGTGACCTGCTTGAGGGTTTCCTCCTGGGTCGCGCCCGGCCAACGGGTCTGGATGATCATGGTCTTGATGGTGAACGACGGGTCTTCTTCGCGGCCCAGGTTCACGTAGGAAAACACGCCCATCAGCAACGCAACGAACATCAGGTACCAGACAAACGACTGATGCCGCAGGGCCCACTCGGACAGGTTGAAGGGCCCTTTCATCGTGCATCCTCATCGAGTTTCACTTTCTGCCCCGGCTGGAGGCTGTTGACGCCGGCACTGACCACGCGGTCGCCGGGCTTGATGCCGTTGGCCACCAACACCGAGTCGGCCGAACGTTCGAGAATCTTCACCTCACGGGGCGAGACGGTCTGGCTCTGCGGGTCGACGAGCCAGATCCGCGCCTTGCCATCGACTTCCTGCAGCGCGCTGAGTGGCAACTCGATGCGCGGTTCGATGGCCGAGCTCAGCGTCACGCTGATGGCCGTGCCCAGGCGCAGGCCCGGTGGGGTGTCGGTCAAGGTCAGGCGCGCGCGACGGGTGCGGGTGGCGCTCTGGGCCTGGGGCTCGATCTCGCGCACGGTGGCGGTGGTGCGGATACTCGGGTCCAGTTGCGCCGCGACTTCGAATACCACGTCCTCGGGCAGACGTTCGGCCAGCCCGGCCGGCAGGTCGATCACCGCCTCCTTGATGTCCGGGCGGGCCAGGGTCACCACTTGTTGGCCGGCAGTCACCACCTGCCCGGCTTCTGCGGTCCAGGCCGTGACTACGGCGTCGTGGTCGGTGCGCAGCTCGCTGTAGTTGAGCTGGTCATGGGCCTGCTCCACCGCCGCCCGGGCCTGCTCGAGGGAGGCGCCGGTGGTTTTCAGGTCGGTCTGGGCGACGTCCAGCTGCGCCTGGGCACCGACACCCCGATCGAACAACTGCTGCTGGCGACGGGCATTGGCCTGGGCGTTGATGTACTGCGCCTCGATCCGCGCAAGGTCGCCCTGGGCGGCACGCAACCGGTTCTGCTGATCGGTGGGGTCAAGGGTCGCCAGCAGATCGCCTTTCTTCACTTCCGCGCCGACATCGACATTACGGCTGGCAATTCGCCCCGGTACGCGGAAACCCACATTGCTCTCGTAACGCGCCTGGATATTCCCGGCGAAACGTCCGAGGGCCTGCTGGTCGAGCGCCCGGACTTCGATGGACAACACCGGACGTACCGGCTCGGGCGGCGCGTCTTCCTTCGAGCAGGCCGCCAGGGCCAGGCTCGCCAGGACCATCCACAAGCGCTTCATGGTTGGGCTCCTGCCGGCGGTTTGTCATGGCGGTTTTCAGCGATCTCGACGCGCACGCCAGGATGCAGCAATTGCCCGCCGGCCGTGACGACGGTCTCCCCTTTCTTGAGCCCGTCGCTGATGATGACTTTCCCGGTCAGGTAGCGGCCGACAGTGACGGTGCGCAATTGCGCCTTGCCTTCGCCGTCCACCAGCCACACGGCCGGCTCGCTGAGGTTCTTGGTCAATGCCGACCAGGGCAGTTCCACGGCGGTCTTGCCGGCGGATTTGGCAGTGGCACTGACCACCGAGCCCAGGCGCATGCCCTCGGGCAAATCGTCGAGGGTCACCTTGACCTGCACGGTGCCGGTTTCGGCGGACACCGCCGGGGTGATCTCGCGCACCTTGCCGGTGGTCTGGATGGCCGGGTTGTCCAGCAGGCTGATGACAATGGCCGGATCCGAGGGGGGCTCGCTCAGCAACGATTCGTAGATGTTGAACACCGCGTCACGCTCGCCGTCCCGGGCCAGACTGAAGATCGGCTCCGTGGCCTGTATCACCTGGCCGACCTCGGCCTGGCGCGCCGTGATGATGCCCGGCGCCTCGGCGATCAGCGCGGTGTAGCTCAGTTGTTCCCGCGCATTGGCCAGCTGGGCCTGGGCGGCCGTGAGCGCGCTCTGGCTGCTGCGCAATTGCGCCTGGGCCGCGTCGTATTCGCTTTGGCTGGTATAGCCCTTGGGCAGGAGTTTCTGCTGGCGCACGAAGGCCGCCGCGCTTTGCTTGACCCGCGCCTGTTCGGCAGCCACCTGGGCCTCGGCGGAGTCGACGTTGGTCTGCAGGTCCCTGGGGTCGAGCCGCGCCAGCACTTGCCGGGCCGAGACACGATCGCCGACATCGACCTTGCGCTCGATGATCTTGCCGCCTACCCGAAACGACAGATCGGTCTGCACCCGAGCCTGGACATCCCCGGTCAGGGTCACCGAGGCCGCATACTCGGTTGGCACGGCTTGCTGCACGAAAACCCGTGGCAGGGCTTTTTCACCAATCTTTTCGTCACCGCATCCCGCTAGCAATGCACACAAACCCAAGCCAACAACCAGTTTGTTTCGGGGACCAGCCATGCAGACTCCTTTGCGCTGTACGAGCGTACCAGTGACGATACGACTGTGAGCTTAGAACAGGGTTCCATGGATGCACAGGCAGGGCCAGGCCCAAGAAGCCGGGACAGGACCGGTCAGATCGGTGATTGAGCAGACATGGACGTTTGCGTAGCGGAAGGGGGCCGTCTATCTTTCCGGGAATTGCAGACGGGCTTTGGTGAAAGGAATCTCTCCAAGGAACCGCAGCCCTCATCACAAGGAGATACCCATGGCTGACGTGAAAGCCCCGCAACCCCTCGACCCGCGAGATCTTGTCAAACTGCTGGTGGCCCTGCGTCGCGCGCTGAAGATGGGAGCGGTGTAGCCGCAGAAGCCCCAGGCAGGGGCCCGTTACTTCAATTCATTGTGGAGAGGGAGCAAGCTCCCTCGCCACGATCATTCCAGCTTTTTACAGGACGGGGTCGATCAGAACGCCGGCAATACCGCGCCGCTGTATTTCTTCTCGATGAACGCCTTCACTTCCGGGCTGGTCAGGGCCTTGGCCAGTTTCTGCATGGCGGCGCTGTCCTTGTTGTCCGGACGGGCCACCAGGAAGTTGACGTAAGGCGAATCCGAACCTTCGATCACCAGCGCATCCTTGGCCGGGTTGAGACCCGCTTCCAGGGCGTAGTTGGTGTTGATCATGTCCAGGTCGACCTGATCCAGCACCCGCGGCAGCATGGCCGATTCCAGTTCCTTGAACTTGAAGTCATGCGGGTTCTTGGCGATGTCCTTGGGTGTTGCCAGGGCGTTTTTCGGGTCCTTCAGTTCGATCAGGCCAGCCTTCTGCAAGAGGATCAGGGCGCGGCCGCTGTTGCTGCCCTCGTTGGGGATGGCGATGGTGGCGCCGTCTTTCAGCTCGGCCAGGCTTTTGACTTTCTTCGAGTAGCCGCCAAACGGTTCGACGTGCACACCGATCACAGTGACCAGGTTCGTGCCTTTGCCTTCGTTGAAGCTCTTGAGGTATGGCAGGGTCTGGAAGTAGTTGGCGTCCAGACGCTTCTGATCGACCTGTACGTTGGGCTGCACGTAGTCGGTAAACACTTTGATCTGCAGGTCCACGCCTTCCTTGGCCAAGGCCGGCTTGATCAGCTCGAGGATTTCAGCGTGGGGTACCGGAGTAGCCGCTACCACCAGTTTCTCCGCGGCCTGGGCCAGGCCCGAAGCCAGCGCTGCCGCCAATGCGGTGAACAACAGAACCTTTTTCATGCAGTGTCCTTATCGAAAAATCACGGTCGTCACGGACGACGGCCAATGTGGAAGTGCCAGCGAATTGCTATCGCTGGCGTGATACGGAAGATACCGATATTTTTTATGCCTTAACAATACCTTTTATGGAAGTACATATATCAATAGCTTATAGACCTATACAGGCTGTTCATGCGAAGCGGATATCCGAACTTCGCTGCCTGATGTCCCCGTAGATATCATCCGGCGCCTCGCCAGGCCGACCGCTACCGGATCTCTCCTCGGTCAGTCCCAGGAATCCCCGGGCTTTTTCAATGTACTTGTCCCGATCGATTGTGTAGGTGACGCCCTTGACCGGGTAGTTGGCATAGCTGACCACGTCCTTGGCAGTCAGTACATTTCTGAGATCGTTTTGCAAGGCAATGAGGTTGCGTCGCCCTGCGCTTCGAACCAGAGGACTCGCGGCCCTGGCGTAGTCACCGAGGCGTGTCCCACGCAAGGCATTGCTGCGGCCCAGGGTCACGACGTCACTGAGTGACTCGACTGTTTTCTGCAAGGCGACTGATGTCCCTTTGCCCAGCAACTTACCCGTCAGGGAAGCCCCCCCGGAGACGACGCCCAAGGCAATGCTGGTGTAGCTCAGGAGTTGGGTCGCGACGGCGTCCGGAGCCGCCTCCTCCAACACGATGGATGCTATCGACGCCGCGCCGGATACCACCTCCAGCGTCAAGGCCGTTGCGGCCGAGAACGACATCCCTATCAGCGGCGCGGATGCGCCCAGGGTTGCGATGGTGAATGCAACGGAAGCGATCGCGAAAGCAGCGGTAAGACCGACCTTGATCCAGCCCCAGGTAGAAATATGCCCGGTCGGATCGCTCAGATTGATCGGGTCCCCGAGACAATAGGCATAGGCGTTGAGACCACCGCCATCGAAAGGACTCCAGTTGTCTGGCCGGTGAAATCGCATCAGTACCGGATCGTAGGCCCGATAGCCGTTGCCAAGCAGATAACAACCGGTCACCGGATCCAGCGGCTCGCCGCCGAGACCGAACAGACTGTCCAATCCGTCTGTCGCCGAGCGTTGCCCATAGGGCGAATAGGCATGTCGGGTGTTGTCGCCGCCGCAAAGTGCTTGCAAGACGTTGCCACTGCCATCGGTTCCGAATAGCCGCGTGTCCCGGCCCTGGGACAACGCCAACAACTGCCGCTCTTCGTACAGGATGCTGCGACTGTCCTCACCCGTTATTTCGCTGCATAACTGCTCTGCACGGTAGAAGCGCCGACATGACTTCTGCCCTGCCCACTCAATGGCATGCAACCGGTCAGAGGCATCGTACCGATAGCGCGCCAGTGTCGACCTCGAGTCAGCCGAACTCACGCGCTCCAGGCGACCCAATTCGTCATAGTGCAGCTTTCGTCCATGGGAATCGTTGAGCAGATTGCCGTCATCGTCATACTGGAAAGTCGCATCGGCAGAGGCATAGTCGGGATGGCTATTGGTAACGGCGCTGAGCTGGGTTTTATCAGCCAAGTCGTATCGATACGTTGCGGTGTTCGCGCCGCCTGTGAAATGCGTAACGACCTGGCGGATGTTATCGAGAAAATCATAGGCGTAGCTCTGCGAAACGATGACTTTACCCTGCGCGTCCACCGGCGCCTGCTGGCCATCGCAGGCGTAACGCGTCAACCGGCCTCGCACGTCATAGGCAAACGTCTCGACACGCACGACCCCGTTGGACCTGAGCGTACGCTGGCTGAGCCTGTCGCCCGGACCGAACGACTGGGCAACCTCGACGACGTCATTTCCTTGGGCGGACCGTCGAAGGATTTCGCGGCCGAACCCGTCATAAGCCAGGTCAGTGACCATCGAACGGCCCGACCGAGGATCGGTGACGGCGACGCGCTTGACCTGCTCTTGAGCGTCGTAGGTGTACGTGGCGGTGATGCACTCCTGAGGGGAAGCGGCAGCCGAGCGTTGGGTGATTGCCACAAGGCGTCCCGTCCGGTCATAGGCACAGGTGCGGGTCGTGCCGTCGACATCCGTGTGGACCATCGGCTTGCCCATCAACGAATAGGTTTGCCCACTGTCGAACCGATCAAGTGCCGTGACCCATGACTCCCGGCTGAGCCGGCCGGAAGGACAGTATTCCAGGCGTCGCTGCACCAGCGAATTGGACGACTCCAAGAGCAGACCTGTGCGAGGGTCGAACCGGTGTCTTGCCGCAACGGACGCCTGGCCGCCGGAGCGGCCGGTGAGGCCATCCTCAAGCAACGGATCATGGGTGAACCGCAACTCTTTTCCGGCTGCCGTGCTCTTCTGCGAAGGGTTCCTGCTGGAACCTTCATAGGCCATCCGTTCAGTACGACCGCCAGACTGGTTGCCGGTAATGCGCATCAGCCCGTCATAGGTACGACGGCCCACCACGTAACCGTTTGCGCTGATTTGGGTGGGATAGTCGCCCTGGCTTTGTGGGGCGTACTTTTTTTCGATCACCGTACCGTCGGGCAATGTCGTGTTCAGCACACGGCCGGCCAGATCGTACGTATAGCGGGTGACCGCACCGTCGGAAGCGGTTTGCTCGATACATCGCCCCAGCCCGTCGTATTCGTAGACGGTCACCTCTCGCACAACGCCCGCCAGGTCCACACGTTCGACGCGCGATGATTTCTCCAGGGCGTTGATGAATGTACGGGTCTTGCCACCGCCCGCCATCCACTGGGTGCGAGTACGCGCTACAGGATCGATTTCATCATGAATAATCACCTGCCCGCGGCGGCTGATGCGGCTCTGATGCCCCCATTCGTCGTACCCGTAATGGGTCTCCAGGGTTTTCGGCTCGCCGTTGAACCAGTCGGTTTGTTCATCCGATTGCAGGCGTCCGAGGCCGTCATATTTCGCCGCATAGATCACTCGCAGGGGCGCGCCGGGCATATCGACGTCTTGTTTCTCGACTCTGATGGTGCGTCCCAGTCCATCGCTGCGGGTGGCCGTCAGGGCCCCGCGTGAATCCTTGACGATGACAGTGACACAACGACCATCGGACCTGGCATTCGCCTGATAGATGAACTGGCGCGACGCTGAACGGCCGGTCTCAGGCATGACCGTTTCTCGGGTCAATTGCCCCAGTGAATCGTATTCCATGCTGATGGTATTACCGCCGGATTCACACGTTCTGATCAACCACCCGCACACGTCATGCCAGTCCTGCCTCAGATGGCTCAGCCCTTGAGCGCTGAAGGTCTGGTCGGTGCGGACGTTATCGTTTTCGCGCCAGTACGCATAACGGTGCTCGTTGCGAACGCCGCCTACGGTTTCGACCTTGCTGTGCAACCGCCCATGAAAGAAGTCATTGACGTTATTGATGTAACGCAGCCGACAATCTACACGGGGCTCACTGACGCCTTCCTCGTACAGTGTTTCGCTGGCGAGCCGGACACAGCGGCGACCCGCAAGCAGCGAGGGCAATTCACTGTAGGTATAACGCACTACAGTGGTCGGCGCGGCGGCGAAATCGGCCGAGGCGATAATCGATTTCTGCTTTAGAAAACAAGGCACGCCGATTGGGCTGGCGGGACAGTCCGCGCTCCCTTGTGCCGGAAAATACTCATAGACCTCCCGCACCCCGCCCGGACTGGTTTTTTCCAGCAGATTCCCATGCTCATCGTAGGATGTACGAGTGATCTCACTTCTGCTGTTGGTACGGCGTTGCCCCTCAATCACGCGGGTGTCAAAAACGCTATCGCGTACGACCCGCTGCATCTGGAACTGCGGGGGCTGATCCCTGAACCCTCGATTGGGCACATCGTGGTATTCGATTTCCCGCAGTTGCATCGTGTTGCCGCTGATGGTTCGTTGCGAAATCATTGAGTGGAAGCGGTTGTAGGTGCGTATGACCCGGGAGGATTCACGCAGGCCACTTGGACCAGGCACCATCTGGATCTGGGTGCAGGAGTATTCGTAGTTGTCGCTGACGTCATAAAGCACATCACGCTCAGCGGACCAACGCATCCCGGAACCATGTCCAAGAAAATTCCTCGCGGAATATTCGTACGCGCTGATCATCGCCGGCTGTTCTCCGCCAGGAGACATGATCGATTGAGTCACAACGGGCAAGTAAGGCACCGGTGCCCCGCTGGGCAGCTTATGGCCTTCCAGCTTGTACTTGAGCGTTTGCTGGGCCCCGCTTGGCTGGCGGATTTCAGTCATCAGCAAAAAGCCCTGGCCATACAAATAATCAAAAGACCAGATCAACGGGAGATTTTCAGCGGTGAGCAACCGGATCTGTTGCAGTCGTCCATTGCGCAAGGCAAACAGGTATTGGAGTTTCCTCGAGGGAATATCCGGCCACACGGTGATCGTCGGAGCCGTCGATGGGTACCGGGCGTAGTCGACCTGCAAGATTCGGCGATGCTGCTGGTAAACCGCTACCAGTTGCCGTCGGCCAGTGACGAGACGGTACTCATAAAGCGTTTCCCTACCCTCGGGACTGTATTCCCGCGCCAGCAACCATTCGTCATGGGTCGTACCGGGGCGCGAAAGGATTTCGATCCTGCCATCGATGTGTTCAATGACAAGTTCATTGCCTTGCAGCGTGACGCTCAAGTTATCGAGCTTCTTGTCCTGGAAAGCGACCTGACGTCCATCGGTAAAAAGCTGATAGGTTTCCCCGTTGGTCAGCGTCAACTTTCGTCTGCGCTGATCATAGCTGCAAGTGCGCAAGGACCAACCGGCGCCAAAACCAAGGTCCCGATCATTGAAGGAATCGTATGCCAGGGTCACTGATACTTTCGACCCGATGGCCGCGTCAGGCGGCGTCGCGTCCAGCGCCACGCTGCAACTGCAGCTACCGGTTCTGGGATCCACGCCCGAACGGACAAAGCTGTCGAACTTGAAGGCGGCCGACGTCAGCTGCCCCTGAAGAGGTGAAGTGGTATTCATCGGTTCGTCCTTGAACAAATTGTTCTTATATTCGGATCACGCGGACCGCCAGAGGGTTATCAGCCAGCTCCACACGCAGCTCATGACGATTTCCATACATGTCGCGCAGTTCCAGTGCAGTACCCGTTACAGGGTCTCTCACCCAGACCTGGCCGAGCTTTCCGTAAGCCAGAACCAGTGCAACCCGCCCGTTTTCACTCCGATGCCTTCCCAGTGCATCTGGACGCTCCCAGCTCACTGGTCCCGCTGCTCGTATAGGTTGACCGTTCGCGTACCCAATCAGGTAGTAACCCGAATAACGCTTATCCGAACTTCCTATCCTCAAATGAGCGTTCATATGGGAATCCTTTAAGAATTCAATTCGTTGCTGATCAATGACCAGGTCCAGCATGAAAAGCTCGACCTTTTCAATGTCACTTTTTGAACTGAAGTAGGGAGCCGAAGTGCGAGTGAGCGAGTACTGCTCCGATCGATAGACCGCCGGCGGAATTGAAACCAGCGTAAGTACGCCAAAATCGTGCTGTTTGTTGGAGCGAAACATTACGCCGTCTGCTCGTGTAATGCGTAGTTGCAACTCGACTGATTTGTCAGAGCTGGACGTGACGTAAAAGTCCTGTGTGTAGATATATTCTCCTGACGGTACCGAACCCCGGACTGGCATATTGGGCGGGAGCTGGCGGAAACGGCTATCCTGTCGATCGCTATATTTCCATACACCGATATCACCGCGATTCCAATCCCTGGTTAACTCAGCCCCCGTATGCCCGTCGATCAAGACGATGGAATCGAGTTCAGCCTGGGTCAGGGGAAGCGCACTTCCGAACCAACTCTGAACTTGAACAAACACCCTTACCATTAATTGTTGATGACCATTGCTGAACAACTGGTTACCCCCTGTGACGGAAAAAATCCCGAACGCCTTCAAGTCATTCCATTCCGACTGATGCGCTGCGACAGGTGGATTATTCTTGTATTCCATTTTGAATTTCCGGTGTTCCAGTTAATGAATCATGGTCTTACCTTTATTGGGTAGACCACTTCGCTTTCGCCATTCAATTAACAACTTAAGAACACCAGCCATCAAGCACTAAAGCCACACAAATTATTTGTACGGCAAATTAAAAATTCGCACAAACAAAAATGTTTTCCGCACGACCCCCTTAACTCCCACATAATAAAAACCCTGGCAACTCAAAAGCTGTCAGGGTTAAATATCTGGAAAATTTTATATACAATTCAAGGCCGGCGAGCGACTGATTAACCGCCAAAGTTACTGAAAACCCGCCAGACCGATAAAGCTTGAGGGCACTACTTAATCGCTACCGAGGGTTCTGTTAAGTTCGGCAAATTGAGATGTTCCGGCAAGATGTAATCCCCAGCGCTGACCAGCAACGCAAAATGAATGACGTTTTCCAACTCTCGGGTATTGCCAGGCCACCTGTGCCGTTCCAGTGCGCGCTGCGCCGCTTCGCTGATCAGCGGCACGGCCAAGCCGAGGCGTTGACTGTAGATACCCAGGAAGTATTCGGCCAGGGACAGGATATCGCCCACCCTTTCGCGCAAGGGCGGTAACTCGAGCCGGCCCTCACCCAGGTAGCGATAAAGCCGGTCATGAAATTTCCCGACAGCCACGGCCTTCGCCAGGTCGATGCTGGTGGCCGCCACCAGTCGCACGTCCACGGGGCTGGGTTGATGGGCGCCGACGCGGGTGACTTCGTGATTTTCCAGGGCGGCCAGCAATTTGACCTGGATCGGCAGCGGCAGATCGCCGATTTCATCCAGGTACAGCGTGCCGCCATTGGCCGAGCCGAACCACCCGGCCCGGCTGCTGGCTGATCCGCTATGGTTGCCGGCGGCATAACCGAACAATTCAGCGTCGGCATAGGTCGGGCTAATGGCACCGCAATTGACCGACACGAACAACCCACCGCGATTGCTCTCACGATGGATATGGCGGGCCAGCAGTTCCTTGCCGGTGCCGGTTTCACCGCGAATCAACACCGAGACCGAACGTGGCGCCAATGCTTCCAGTTCCTGACGCAACTGCCGCGAACGTGGATCGACAAACACCAGCGCCTTGGCGCGAATGCTCAGGGGGCTTTTTTCCGCATCGGGAAAGGTCAGTAACGACTGACCGGAACGTTCATGCAAACTCATGGCAGACTCCCGCCCTGCATCGCCGGAAAGACGGAAGGGCATCTACATCCAAAGGCGGTTCAGGCTTGACGGAGCGCGTGATGCTCCATGCGGCTCTGCAGACGATAGAGGTACGCGAAACCCTGCTCCCAACGCTGATGGCCGGACTGCACGTTGATGTGCCCCGCCCCGGCCAGGATCCCGGCTTCAGCTCCCCAGCTACGCGCCAATTCCAGCGCACGCGGAGCACTGACCGCGGCGTCGTTGTCGGAACTGACCACCTGGCTGGGAAAGGGCAACAGCTCGGTGGGGATTGGTGCGAAATTGCGCAGCGCAGGCGCGCAGGCCGGCCGTTCGACATCCGCCGGTGCGACCAGCAGCGCTCCGCGAACCTGTCGTAGCAGTTGCCGCGGGGCGGTGGCAGCCCAATGGGCAACCGTGATGCAGCCCAGGCTGTGGGCAATGAGGATCACCGGCCTGCTATCGGCGGCAATGGCTTCGGCCAGCGCGGCCACCCAGTCTTCGCGGCGGGGCGTCAGCCAGTCGTCCTGCTCGACCCGGGTACTGTTGGGCAGACTGTTCTGCCAATAGGTCTGCCAATGATTTTCCGGCGATCCTTGCCAGCCCGGCACAATCAGGTAGCGAGTCGATTCGTTGCGCATGGGTGCTCTCCTGCGTGTCTGTTCAGGGACGAGTATAGGGAGGAGAGTTATATTCCTTAAGTAATAAGAAGCTATTTATTAATAATCAAACTGAATATAAAGCCCTGTGGGAGCGAGCCTGCTCGCGATAGCGATACACCCGCCCGCCACTGCAGTGAATGTGAGATCGCTATCGCCAGCAGGCTGGCTCCCACAGGGTCTGCCCCCTGCATCAGTCACTGCGGCCCTTTCTCAACAACTCATTCAACCGATCCACCACCATCGCCCAATCGGCATCCTCGAGGATTTCGTCGCGCAACAGTTGCCGCTGACCCTCGTTCCAGAAAAACGCGTCAGCCAGGTGCAGTTCGGGTTTGAGGGGTGAATGGCTGGCAATGAACTGATCGATGCTGACGGCATCGTCGGGCAGCCCGAGTTGCTTGAACAGGGCGGGAAGGCTGTGGGTTGGGGTTTCCATGGGAACTCCTGACATGACTGGATGCGGTTGCTCTCCCAGCAGTCTAGCCTCTGGAGCATCGCCGGACTGGTCAAAATCCGACCAACCCAGGGTTCGACTAGACTGTGGATAACGACTGTGGATAAACATCATGCATGGGCGTCGCGGAGGGTCCGGTGAATATTCGCTGCTTGATGCTTGCGCTGCTGGCCATGAGCGGGTCGGTGCTGGCAGCCGACGGCACTGCGCTGATGGTCGCCAACTCCCTGGGTTTCTGGCTGATTGCCTTGGGCGTGGCATTGCTGATCGCCGAGGCGGCCTTGCCCAACTATGGCGTAGCCGGGCTCGGCGGCATCATTTTGTGTGTCATCGGCGCGATTATTCTGAGCAATGCCGAGATACCCGTTCCCTTGATGATCGGGCTGGGCCTGGTCAGTGCCTTGCTGCTGATCTTCCTGTTGGTCCGCGCATTGAAAACCCGGCCGCGCCAACCCGTCAGCGGCGATGCCGCGTTATTGGGAAGCGTCGCCGTGATCACCGGCCTGCAGGCCGGCAATCATCACCATGGCTGGGTGCAGCTGGAAGGCGAACGCTGGCAAGTGGCATGCGCGACGTCGCTACGGCCTGGACAAGCGGTGCGTGTCATCGCCCGCAAGGGCCTGCTGCTGGAAGTGGCCCCCGCTGATTCACAAGGAGCATGAGATGGGTATGCAAATCGGTTTTGTAATGCTGCTGTTACTGCTGATCGCGCTGGCAGCCTCGACCTTCCGGATCCTGCGCGAATACGAGCGTGCGGTGGTGTTCCAGCTGGGCCGGTTCTGGCAGGTCAAGGGGCCCGGGTTGATCCTGTTGATTCCAGTGGTGCAGCAAATGATCCGCGTCGACCTGCGCACCATCGTGCTCGACGTACCGCCCCAGGACGTGATCACCCGGGACAACGTTTCGGTAAAGGTCAATGCGGTGCTGTATTTCCGCGTCCTCGACCCGCAGAAGGCAATCATCCAGGTCGAGAACTTCCTCATGGCGACCAGCCAATTGGCCCAGACCACCTTGCGCGCCGTGCTCGGCAAACACGACCTGGACCAACTGCTGGCCGAGCGCGAGCAATTGAATGGCGATATCCAGCAGGTGCTGGACGCCCAGACCGACGCCTGGGGCATCAAGGTGGCGAATGTCGAGATCAAGCATGTGGACCTCAACGAATCGATGATCCGTGCCATCGCCCGGCAAGCCGAGGCCGAACGGGAGCGACGGGCCAAGGTGATCCACGCCGAAGGCGAACTGCAGGCGTCGGAAAAGCTCATGCAGGCCGCCGAGATGCTCGGGCGTCAGCCAGGCGCCATGCAATTGCGCTACATGCAGACGCTGGGATCGATTGCCGGAGACAAGAGTTCCACCATCGTCTTTCCCCTGCCGATCGAATTGCTGAAAGGGATGGCGGAGCTGTCGCCCAACAAATCCTGAACATCGCGGTTACGCCTAAACAGCCCCCTGTGGCGAGGGAGCTTGCTCCCGCTCGGTTGCGCAGCAACCGCAAAGATCCTGAGGCCGCCTCGCCCGAGGCGTCGGACCGGCCCGGCGGGAGCAAGCTTCCTCGCCGCAGAAGCGTTTACCTCGCCAGGGACTGCAATGCCTCATACGGCCCTTGCGCCCACGCCTGCACCCGTTCGCGCAACAAGGGCGACGCCTCTCGGCGCTTCTCCTCGCTGTCACCGGTAAAACCCTGCGCTGGCTGCTTGGCGTGCCGCTTCACGCTGGCGAACGCCCGCCTGCGCTGCACCTCATCAAGCTGGAAAAAGATCGCCAGCTTGCCTGCCATCGCGTCGGGTAGCTCGCGATAGTCAACCGCCTCGGCGGCGCAGGCCTGGCACTGCTCCAGCCCGGCCTGCAACAATCGCCCGACCCTGCGGGCAATGAAGTCTTCCGGGCCGCTGAAAGGCAATCCATCGTCCAGCACACTCGCCCCGATCATCCCCGGCACCATGTGCATGCCGGGTCGGCGCAGATGAGACACAGCGATTTCCAGGGGATCGCGGTACACGAACAGCCAGGGCGTGTCGGGAAAACATTCACGCAGGCGCGAAAACTCACCGATGTTCCAGGCATCGAGCTTGATCACCAATCGCCGCTCCACGCCTCGACGAGGCTGCCCGTAGGCCGACAGCAACCCCTTGAGCGCCGCGCGGCGTTCGGCGCTGGGCAGGTCGCTACGCAGTAATCGATCCAGCGGCGGCGGTTCGGAGACGACGATATGGTCGTCCAGTTGCGCCAGCATCTGGCTGATCAGTGTCGAGCCACAGCGCGAGGCATGGAAGATGAACGCACTGGGCGCAAGTCCAGGGCTCTGGTGCTGCCACTGGGCAAGCGCGTCCAAGGGCGTCTGGCGCCGGAACGCCTGGTTGAAGGGCAGCCGCAGGGCGGCTTCCACAGCATCACCGAAGAAGGGTTGCGATAAGGGCTTTTCGCCGAACCAGCACCAATCGACCCACCACTGCCCCGCTTCCTGCCACACGCGGATCGGCAGCCAGCCTTGCAGGTTCAGGCCCTCCATTGCTCGCTCCATTGCCGGCGGCCGTTGCGCATGGCCGTCCGCAGTTCTTCGCGGGTGAGGTGCAAGCCTTGGCCGGCACTCAGCGCAAGGGCGCACTCAATGAAAGCCTCCAGGTCATGCACGCCTCGCAAGACCTGGGCGAGGTGCGGATCGGTTTCCACGCAGTGCTGGAACCGGACCAGGTCGCTTTGCCCGTTACCCGGTGCGGGCGTGGTGGGCAGCCCATCGGCAATCTGCTGCTCCAGCCAGGGTCCGGGTCGGCAATCGAGCACCAGGTGCACCCGCGACCGGTCGCTGCGATTGGTCACCCGATGGGGGCGCGCCAGGTCGAGGAACCAGCACTCGCCCGCCGCCATCGGCATGATCTGCCCGTCCAGCCAAAAGTCCACGCCCGGCGCGCTGAGCAGCGGCACATGCAGGCGCAGGTCGGCGTCAGGCCCGCCCAGGTCATAATCGCGATGCTCGTGAATACGACCGCCGGGACCCAGTCGCAACAACCGGGCCGAGACGATCTCCAGGGGCCAATCGCGCAGCGCCATCTGCCAGCGCTCATCCCTGGACCATGGCTCGCGGCACACCGGCTGGCCGCGCCCCGGCGACAACTCGGTCAAGGCATCCGCCGGCGAAATCAGTGCCACGCCGCTCCAGTCGCCGTGGTAATAGCCGCTGTTGAAATGCCCCTGCCAGCGCTCGTCCTCAATGGTCGCCAGCGCTTGCAGCAAAAGGGGCAGGTCTACCGTCACCGGCAGCCGGGAAAACGCCGGACGCGTCATGCTTGCGCCCGGTTATGGCTTCACCGCCGCTTTCGGCACCGTGATGTCGCCCTGGGCCCAAGCCGCTTCGCGATTGGCCAATGCCGTGGCAATCGACTGCACCTGGGTCGACTGCACTTCGTCGGGCATCGGGTCGAGACCGGCGCTGGCGAAGATTTGCCCATAGGCATTGCGCAGGTCGGCGTAGGACAGATCCCGCCGCAGGTCGGCCTGCAAGGTATTGAGCTCGCCCTGGATCAGGTCCAGCTCACCGATGCCGGCGGCCTGATGACGGTTGCGCAACTGGCCGACGATTTGCCCGTCGATATCCGATAGTTGCTGGTTGGTCTTGAACTGACGCAGCGCATCGCGGTAGTTGGCGTTGGCCACGTACAACTGCGCCAGCACGGCAATCGACATTGCCTGGCGCCGTGCCGCCGCCACTTCTTCGCCGGCCTTGGCCACGTCGATGGCCGCCGGGGCGGAGATCACGTTGAACAGGTTCCAGGTGACTTTCACGCCATAGTCGGCCCAGCCCTGTTCCACCAGGAACGAGTTGCTGTCGTAGTGCCCGCCGGCGGAAAACTCCAGGCCCGGCAACAGCCGCAGCATGGCCTTGCGGGTTTCGGCGGCCGAGATGCGTGTCTGGTAATCCTGCTCGCGCAGTTCCGGACGGCTGGTCAGGGCTTCGTGTTCGAGACGCGCCATGTCGACCTTGAGTTCGGGGATCTCGTACTCATCCGGGGTCGCGAGGGTCAACTCCGTGCCCAGGGGCAGGTTGATCAGGGTGGCCAGTTCGGTCTTGGCCAGGGACAACGCGCGCCGCTGCTCTTCGAGCTGGCGGGTGGCCTGGATCAGCGAGCGCTGGTAACCCAGGGCCTGCACCGGGTCACCGATGCGCTGCTCGCTCATGCTCTGGCTGTTGTTGCGCGCCGCCTCGACCCGGGCCATCAGGCTGTCGATCTGCTTGAGCAGGCGTTCGGCGGCCATGGCTCGCCAATAGGCCGAACGCACATCCTGGACGATGGTGTTGATCACCTTGCGCCGGCGTTCCTGGACGATTAATCGCTGGTCACCGGCTTGCTTGGCGCTGATGTAGCTCACGCCGAAGTCGAGCACGTTCCAGACCATGGTGAGGTCGGCCACTTCACGGTCACGGTCCTGGGAGGTCGACGGCTCCAGGGATTGGGTGCCGGTCTCCACGCTCTGGCTGCTGGAGGCGTTGACGTTGTTGCGGCCCACGTAGCCGGCGTCCAGCGCCATGCGTGGCAGCATGTCGAAACTGGCCAGGTCCAGCTGCCGCTTGGCCAGGGCCTCCTCCATGATCTTCAGGCGCCCTTCCAGGTTGTACTTCACCGCCCGGGCCATGGCCTGGTGCAGGGTCAGCGGGCCGCTGAGGGGCTCCTGGCCCTTGTACATGTTCTGCAGATCGGTTTGGGCGCGCTGTTCGCTGACGCTACGATCGATCGGTTCACTGGTGACTGCACACCCGCTGACCACCACGGCCAGCAGACTCATACCGAATAACTTCTGACTTCTATTCATTCCCTGGAACGCCCCTGGTTGCCGCAAAATTTTCTTATTGAGTATTTCAAGCCTGTATCTGGCTGACCCCGACCTGTTGCAGAGCCATTGCCAGGCTGTCGACCTGGCGCTGCTCCGTGTCCTTGAGGTGTTGCAGTTGCTGGCCCAAGGTCGGTGCGCCGAACATTCCGCGTATACCTTGGGAAACATCGCCCCCCTGCATCGACGAATTGCCAAAGGCATCCATCGACTCACCTTCGCTGCCGGAATCATGGTTGAACAGGGTCGAGAGGGTACTGCTGCCGAACACGCCGCCGTCGCCGCCGCCAAAACCGAGGAACCCTTGACCCGAGCCATCGCCGGCGGCATCAGTGCTGAATACCTGGGCGATGTAGCTGGGCGCCAGCGCGCCACGGTTGATGAAGATATCGCCTATCGGCCGCAGGCCGCCGCCCACATCCCGTTGCTCGAACAGCGGTGGGAAGCCCACCGGCGAGCCCAGATCGCCCGTCGGCGGCGTGAAGACGACCGGCTGCAACGGCACCTCGATCGGCGGAATGGCCGGTGCTACCGGATCCGTGGTCAGGAACTCCGGTGGTGGCTTCACATCGTTGGGCACCACCGTGTCGATGGCGTAATTGTTGGACACCGCCACGCTGGCCCCGGCATTGCCTGCCGCGTCGCTGACATTGCTGGTGTCCAGGGCAATGAAATTGCTCGGGTCGGTGAGATTCGCCGCGGGGGTGAACGTCGCCGTCCAGGTCTTGCCACCATCGCTGCTGGTCAGGTTGGTCAGTTCGCCATTGGTGACGCTCAGGTCCGACAGGTCGAAACCGGCCACGGCTTCGCTGAAGGTGATGGTCACGGTGGTGGTTTCGCCCACACTCAGGCTCGGATCGGCGACAACGATGGTCGCGGTCGGTCGGGTGGCGTCGAGCGCGTAGTTGCTGGAGATGGCGATACCCGCACCGGCGTTGCCGGCAATGTCCTGCACGGTGCTGGCGTCGAGCAGGATCAGGTTGGTGGCATCGTTGATACCCGCCGTAGGTGTCAGGGTCGCCGTCCAGGTCAGGCCGCCGTCACTGCTGGCGAGGTTGGACAGCACCCCATTGGCGACACTGAGGTCCGACAGGTCGAAACCGGTCACCGCCTCGGTGAAGCTGATAGTCACGGTGGTGGTCTGGCCAATACCCAGGCTGGTATCGCCGACCACGATGGTGGCGCCCGGACGCACCGTGTCCACAGCGTAGTTGTTGGAGTTCACCACGCCGATACCGCTGTTGCCGGAAACGTTGACCACGCCGCTGGTGTCCAGGCTGATCAGGTTGCTGGTATCGGAAATGCCGGCGCTCGGGGTGAACGTCGCCGTCCAGGTCACGCCACCGTCGGAAGACGACACATTGCTCAACGTGCCGTTGTTCACGCTCAGGTCCGAATTATCGAAGCCGCTGACCGCTTCCGAGAAGGTAATGGTCACCAGCGAGGTTTCGCCCACCGTGAGTGAGCTGTCCGCGACCACGACGGTGGCGGTCGGCACCTGTGTCTCGACCGCATAGTTGGCCGAGTTGCTGGTCCCTGTCCCGGCATTGCCGGCTGAGTCGCTCACGCCGGTGTTGTCCAGGACGATGAGGTTGCTGGCATCGCTCACGCCCACGGTCGGCGTGAACGTGGCGGTCCAGGTGATCCCGCCATCGCTGCTGCTGACCGCGCTGAGGCTGCCATTGGCAACGCTCAGGTCAGCGTTGCTGAAACCGGTCACGGCCTCGGAGAAGGTAATGGTCACCAGCGCGGTTTCGCCCGGCCGCAGCGTCGAGTCGCTCAGCACGATGGTGGCGGTCGGACGCTGGGTGTCGATGGCATAGTTGTTGGAGTCGGTGGTCCCGGTGCCGATGTTGCCCGCCAGGTCGGCGATACCGCCGTTGGCGAGGGTGATAACGTTGCTGGTGTCGTTGATACCGGCACTCGGCGTGAACGTCGCGGTCCAGGTGATACCGCCGTCACTGCTGCTCAACCCGGTGACCGTACCGTTGGCGACTGTCAGGTCGGCAGCGGTGAAAGCAGTCACCGCCTCGCTGAAGGTGATGGTCACCAGCGAGGTCTCGCCAGCGCCAATAGCGGTGTCGGCGACAACGATGGTGGCGGTGGGGCGTACGGTATCGACGGCATAGTTGTTGGAGTCGGTGGTGCCGACCCCGGCATTGCTCGCCCCGTTGCGCACACCGGTGTTGTCCAGGGTGATGAGGTTGCTGGTATCGGAAACGCCGACACTCGGAGTAAAGGTGGCCGTCCAGGTCACGCCGCCATCGCTGCTGCTGACGTTGGTCAGGGTGCCGTTGCTGACGGTCAGGTCACTGTTGTCGAATCCGTTCACCGCTTCGTTGAAGGTAATGGTCACCAGGGAGGTTTCACCGATGCTCAGCGACGAGTCGGCGACCACGATGGTGGCTGTCGGCACGTTGGTGTCGACCTGGTAGTTGTTCGAGTTGGTCGTGCCGGTACCGGTGTTGCCCGCTGCATCACTGAAACCGGTGTTGGTCAGCGTGATGACGTTCGTGGCGTCGACGATCCCGAGGGTCGGCGTGAGGGTGGCGGTCCAGGTGATCCCGCCATCGCTGCTGCTCACTGCGCTCAGCGTACCGTTAGCCACGCTCAGGTCCGAGTTGTCGAAGCCGGTCACGGCCTCGCTGAAGGTGATGGTCACCAGCGAGGTTTCGCCGACGCTCAGCGTGTTATCGGCCACGACAATGGTGGCGGTCGGGCGTTGCGTATCGACAATGTAGTTGTTGGAATCGGTGGTGCCGGTACCGGCATTGCCTGCACCGTCCACGACGCCGGTATTATCGAGGGTGATCAGGTTACTGGTGTCACTGATGCCGACACTCGGGGTAAAGGTGGCGGTGTAGGTGATGTTGTCGCTGGTGCTCAGCCCGCTCAGGATACCGTTGGCGGCAGTCAGGTCGGCCAGGGTGAAACCGGTCACCGCCTCGCTGAAGGTGATGGTCACCAGGGAGGTTTCGCCGGCGGCAAGCGCCGTGTCGGCAATCACCACGGTGGCGGTGGGGCGCACGTTGTCGATGGCATAGTTGTTGGAATTGGTGGTACCGCTGCCGGCGTTGCCCGCCGCATCGCTCACCCCGGTATTGTCCAGGGTGATGACGTTGCTGGCATCACTGATGCTGGCATTCGGGGTGAATGTCCCGGTCCAGGTAATGCCGCCGTCGCCGCTGCTCAGCCCGGTGACGCTGCCGTTGGCGACCGTCAGGTCGGCGCTGGTGAAACCGGTGACCGCTTCGCTGAAGGTGATGGTCACCAACGAGGTTTCGCCGATACTCAACGTGGGGTCGGCAACGACGATGCTGGCGGTGGGGCGCTGCGTGTCGATGGCGTAGTTGTTGGAGTTGGTGGTGCCGGTGCCGGCGTTGCCCGCCGCATCGCTCACCCCGGTATTGGCCAGGACGATCAGGTTGGTGGCGTCGGTGACACTCGCGCTTGGGGTAAGCGTCGCGGTCCAGGTGATACCGCCATCCGCACTGCTCAGGCCGCTCAAGGAGCCGTTGGCGACCGTCAGGTCGGCCAGGGTGAACCCGCTGACGGCCTCGCTGAAGGTGATGGTCACCAACGAGGTTTCACCGGCGCTCAGCGCGGTGTCGGCCACTACGATCGTCGCGGTCGGGCGCAACGTGTCGATGGCATAGTTGTTCGAGTCGGTGGTGCCCGTGCCGGCATTGCCGGACAGATCGGCGATACCACTGTTGGCCAGCGTAATCAGGTTCGTGGTGTCACTGATGCTGGCGGTGGGGGTGAGTGTCCCGGTCCAGGTGATGCCACCGTCGCTGCTGCTCAGTCCGGTGACGGTACCGTTGGCGACCGTCAGGTCGGCAGTGGTGAAGCCGGTCACCGCCTCGTTGAAGGTGATGGTCACCAGCGACGTTTCACCAACGCTCAGCGCAGTGTCGGCCACCACGATGGTAGCGGTCGGGCGCAGGGTATCGATGGCGTAGTTGTTCGAGTTGGTGGTGCCCACGCCGGCGTTGCCGGACAGGTCCGCGACGCCAGTCTTGTCCAGAACCACCAGGTTGGTGGTGTCGGTCACATCGGCATCCGGGGTCAGGGTCGCGGTCCAGGTGATGCCGCCATCGGCGCTGCTCAACCCGGTGAGGGTACCGTTGGCCACCGTCAGGTCGGCGGTGGTGAAGCCGGTCACCGCTTCGGAGAAGGTGATGGTGACGGCCGAGGTTTCACCGCTTTTGAGTGCGGTATCGGCCACCACAATGGTCGCCGTCGGCGCCACGGTGTCGTTGACCACGTAGTTGTTCGAACTGGTGGTACCCACACCCGCGTTGCCCGCCAGGTCGACAACGCCGGTGTTGTCCAGGGTGATGACGTTGGTGGTATCGGCGATGTTGCTGGCCGCCGTCAGCGTGCCGGTCCAGGTGATACCACCATCAGCGCTGCTGAAGGCACCCACGGTGCCGTTCTGCACCGTCAGGTCGGATGAGGTAAGACCAGTCACGGCTTCGGAGAAGGTGATGGTCACCAGGGACGTACCGCCGGAGTTCAGGCTGGTATTGGCCACCACGACCGTCGCGGTAGGCGGGGTCAAGTCCGGCACATAGTTGGTATTGATGGTCCCGCCGTCACCGTAGACATTGGCCACGGAAGCGGGCGAAGTCCCTGCGGTGCCCGCACTGCCACCCCCGGCACCGCTGCCGCCGACATTGCCTGACAAGGCCGCGAAGTTGGCGGCGGTGATCAGGATCGCGCCCTTGTTCCAGATGGCGCCAACGCCGACGCCGCCCGCACCGCCAGTGTGGGTGTAGCCACCTCCGGCGCCACCACCGCCACCGCCACCGCCGGCGCCGATGTTGTTGGAAATCACCGAGTTGCCAATGATGCGCAGGGTCGCGCCGGTGTCGTTGTAGATACCGCCGACCGCGCCGCCACCGGCGCCGCCGACCGCGTTGTAACCATCACCGCCGCCCCCACCGCCGATGGACAATCCCGCGCTGGCCGCCGTGCCGCCGGCCGAGCCGGTGCTGTAGCCCGGGTAAGCAGCACCGCCGGCGCCACCGCTGGAGTTACCGCCCCGTCCGCCCATGTTGAAGAAACCACCGCCGGCACCGCCCTGTCCGGTCGAGCCGACGGAGCCCGTGGCATTGATCGTGTCGCCGCCCCGACCACCGGTACCGCTGCCAACCGCACCGCCACCACCGCCGCCGCCACCGGCATATTGCGGCGTCACGCCACCACCGCCACCACCGCCCGAAGCGGCGTTCGCGGTGATCGTGACGTTCTTCAGGGTCAGGGTCCCGGCGTTGTAGATACCACCGGCCTTGGCAACCGCAGCATCGACGCCACCATTGCCACCGTCACCCGCCACCATGCCACGGGTAATCACCAGGCCATCGAGGGTCGCCGTCGTACCGGATGTCACGTTGAGAACCTGGGTACGGAACTGCCCATCGAGGGTGACATCGGCGACGTTGTCGTTATTGAGGTCGCCGTCGATGGTCACGTTCCTGTTGACCACCAGCACCTGGGTCAGCGCCACGGTCATGCCGCTGCTGAAGGTCACGATGTCACCGTTCTGCGCAGAGGCCAGGGCCGCACGCAGCGAGCCGACACCGGTGTTGGCGTTGTTGGTGGCGGTCCAGGTGGCAAGACCCCATTGATAATCGCTCATCGCGCTGGCGGACAGTACGTTGGCGCTTTCGATGTTGCCGGTGGCAATTTCCAGGTCCCAGTCGCCGCCCAGACCGGTACGGTCGTTGGATGCGGCCACATCGCGGCCGGTCAACTGCGCCAGCGAATCGACCAGCTCCAGGCCACGCTCGCCTTGGGCGGTGTAGCAGCCATAGATCAGGATATCGCCACCGGCGTTCATGTCCTGGCCGATCTGGGCCAGCACCTCGGCGCGGGCCTGGACGTTGTCCGCCGACAGATAGGCATTGCCCAACCACAGATCACCGGCGTTGCCGTGGGCGATGATCTGCACCGAGCTGACGTCCTGGTGGGTGTCCAGGTAATCGGCGATCTGCTGCAAGCCGTCCTTGGTGGCGTCCAGTTGCACGACCTGGGTGCCGGGCGCCACGCCTTCGAGCAGGCTGGCGGCATCCTTGACCCGGGAATCGACGAATACCACCGACTTGCCCGGCACGGCGGCCTCGGTGGCATCGGCCTGGCCCTGGGCCGCGTGAGTATCGGTAGCCTGATCGGCCGTGGGCGTCTTGGCCGCGTCGGCGGTGGGATGGGCGTCCGGCTGCGCGGCGTCGGCCACGGTCGCTGCGACGGCGCCGTCGAACAGCATCCGCGGTTCCAGGGACATGATCATTGGCGATGCAAGGGCCTGTGCGCCCTCGGTTACCCGCGATTTACCTTTGCTCCACCACATGATGTTCACCCGGACTCGAACTGCTTGAACGTGTAAATGAAATAAACCGCGCTCAGCTGAGCGCGGCGTCGGTTTTCATACGAATGACATTAGCGGCGCTGGCAGAGCCATCGCGCCAGAACGACAACTCGGCGTACTTCTCGAACAGATCCGGCGGCAGCAGGGTCCGTCGCGCTTGCGGCGCCACCCTGGGCTTGACCTTGTGCAGGCCGGCAACGCCCAGGGCCAGGTCGAAGGCCGGTGCGTCGTAGGTCAAGTGATTGAAATCGTGTTCGAACCAGGGCTCATCGATGAATTCATAGATCAGCCGCATCACCCGCTCGGGTGCCTGGCTCAACAAGTCGTAGTCGACAATCAGCAAAGACTCGGCGTTTTCGCCGTAATAGGCTTCCTTGAGCGCCGTCCAGGCATAGCCCACCAGGCGGTTGCGCTGGGCCAGGGTTTCGCAGCGGCTGTAGACGGTGTTGCGCTCGTCATCGTCATTGAACAGCTTGGTGTTCTCGAACGGGTTGGCGCGGTAGAGCCGCTCCAGGCTGTCGAGCACCCAGGCGACGTTGCGCACGCAGGCGATGGTCTTGGCTTGGGGAAACAGATCCTGCAGCGCCGGTAAACGAGCGCACCACTGGCGGTTGGTATCGAAGATAACGGGCTTGTCGGCCTTATCGGCATAGTACGAGTCGAACAACCCACGCAGCAGGCGACGGCGCAGGTCGGTGTCGATCACCGAACCGAATTCGCTACCGGCACTGCACTGCTGCAATACGCTGCTGAACAGCGTACCGACGGGGCTGGTCATGCCGGCATGAAAGCGTGGGTTCTGCAACAGAATCGCAGAAAGCAGGGTCGAGCCTGAGCGCGGTAGACCGGAGATAAAGTGAAACTTTGACAATCCCTTTCACCGTTTGTAGTCCATTTGTGTCCGAAGAGTAGACGAGGAAACAAACCTCGACTAGTACTACTTTGACATCAAATGCACCTGTTCCTGAAAAAAAGATGGACGGTACAGCTCACCCCCAAACCTGAATCGATTAAGCCAGGCGGCAACCTTTTTCAGCTCACGGGCAAAATGAAATAACCCCGTCTACGCTCAGCCGGGCGTAACCGGCCAGGTGATCGCATCTTTGCCCGTTGTACCCAGATACCACAGACCAACAACCTGAAGGATGAGGATTCCATGGAAGTATTTATCGGGACTATCCAGCCGTTCGCGTTCAACTTCGCCCCCAGGGACTGGGCCTTGTGCAACGGGCAGACCCTCAGTCTCGCCCAATACCAGACATTGTTCGCCTTGATCGGGGTGACTTACGGCGGGGACGGCCAGACCACCTTTCTGCTCCCCAACTTGCAGGGGCGCATGCCCATGGGCCAGGGCAACGGCCTGGGGCTGACCCCTCGGGTGATCGGCACCGTCTCCGGCACCGAAAACGTCACGGCGACGCTGAACAACCTGCCCAATCATACCCACGCCCTTACCGGTATAAGCGCCGCAACCACCCTGCAACTGGCGAACCCGGCCAGCAACCCGGTGAATACGCCAACGGCCACCAACTCCTTCATCGGCACCTCGGGCACCGGGCCGGGTGCGGCGAATATCTATTCCGACCAGCTAGGTGCTTCACCGGTACCGCTGCAGGGTGTGACCACGACGGTCAGCGGTACGGTCGCCCCTACCGGCAATGGACTGCCGATGGCAATCATGAACCCATTCCTGGCGATCAACTTCAGCATTGCCCTGCAAGGCTACTTCCCATCCCGAAACTGATGATCCGCCGGAGGACCACGGCCCTCCGGCCCGTTGGAGTATCGATATGTTGCAAGCCGTCCATAGCCACCATTTCCAACCACTGCTGGGCCAGACCAGCCACCTGACCCTGCCCGACGGCAGTTGTTTGCCCGTACGGATCGAAACCCTCGAACAAGCGCCTCGGGCGAAAATGCCCAACACAGAGCGCATGCCTTTCAGCGTCGAATTCAACAGTTTGCAAGCCACCGATTTCGTGGACGGTTTGTGCTCATTGGAAGTGCCCGAACTGGGCAGGCTCGAAGGGGTGTTCGTGTCGCGGGTACCGCCCATGGGACGGGATCCGGCGGTGGGGTATTTCTATATCGCGTTCAACTAGTGGCAGCCATCCGAGTGACCCTGTGGGAGCGAGCCCGCTCGCGATGATGGCGGCACATTCGACAAGCATGCGATTGACCCACCGCTTTCGCGAGCAGGCTCGCTCCCACAAAGGATTTGTGGTGCACACAGACTTGGTGGTCGATCCGCGAATCCCACCCGGCAAAACGCGGCAACCGCGTCTACGCTCAGCCGTGCGTGACCAGGCCAGGGAAGGAGCCGGGCTGAATGCAATCTTCCCCCTGGCAATACCAGAACGATAACCTGAAAGGACGAGGAATCTATGGAAGTATTCATGGGCACTATCCAGTCGTTTGCCTTTAACTTCGCCCCCAGCGGCTGGGCGTTGTGTAGCGGGCAGACGCTCGGCATCTCGCAGTACCAGGCACTGTTCTCACTGATCGGCACCTACTACGGAGGCAATGGCCAGACCAACTTCATGCTGCCCAACCTGCAAAGCCGATTGCCCTTGGGCCAGGGCAACGGCCTGGGCCTGTCCCCGCGTGTGATCGGCGAGACGTCCGGCACTGAAAACGTGACGGCAACATTGAACAACCTGCCCAACCACACCCACGCCCTGACGGGCATCACCGCCGCAACCACCTTGCAACTGGCGAACCCGGCCAGCAATCCACTGAACGCGCCAACGAACGCCAACTCCTTCATCGGCACTTCAGGCACCGGACCGGGCGCGGCGAATATCTATTCCGACCAGCTAGGTGCGTCGCCAGTACCGCTGAAAGGCGTGACCACCACGGTCAGCGGCACGGTGGCTCCTACGGGCAATGGACTGCCGATGGCGATCATGAACCCATTCCTGGTCATCAACTTCAGCATCGCCTTGAACGGTCTGTTTCCATCCCGAAACTGATTTGCCAATCGCAGGGCAGCGGCCCTGTGGGAGCAAAGCTTGCTCGCGACTGCGGCAAGTCAGCCAGCAACAATATTGACTGGTCTGCCGCTATCGCGAGCAAGCTTTGCTCCCACAGAAACATCCCACACACATTAACGAATGTTGAGCTGTCAGTTGCCTTTCGGATACCAGACCAACCGTTCCGCCGCCGGGTTGCGCTCCTCGACTTCGAAGCCCAGCGCCAGGTAATGCCGCCGTGCGTGAGGATTGCTGGTCCAGACCACGGTCGCCACCGGGCAGCGGATCTGTTGCGCGGCTTTCTGCACGCCTTGCAACACCGTCCGGCCATAACCCTGTCCGCGGGCCTGGGGGATGAAAGCCAGGTACAGAACCCGAATTTCATTGGGACCGAAATCGGTGCTTAACGCGCCGATAGCGGTGCCGAGTTTTTCCACGACGTAATGCATGGCGTTGGGAAAGTTCTCCCCCAACCCCTGCTCCTGTACCTGGAACTGCTGGGCGATCACCTGCTGCACTTGCTCGTGCTCGCCATCGATCCATTGCAGATCCGGCCGCGCCGCCTGATAAAGACTCTGCAAGAACGGACCATCGCTGACCCGCGACGGCCGCACCACCAGTCCCTCTGCCGCTACTGACTCCATGTACGCTCCTTAAAATCCGCTTTCCCTTACACCCAACGCCGCCAACCGACGCCAGGCCGCTCCCAGTATCGATTCGCCCTGCCCCTGCAGCACCACGACTCCCCGCAGCGGTTGCGACGGTGCAGCCTCATCATCGACGGCGCTCAGGCGCACGCCGTATTGCGCCTGCACAGGCTCTGCGCGCTGTTGCGAATCACGGCGCACGGCAATCGGCCCATGATGATCGGACGTCAACGCCTGCTGCTCGACCCAGGCGGTGCCATTGGTGTCGATTTCATTCAGTTGCACGGCAATCGACGGGTGCATCGGATCATCGGCGATGAATCGTCCCGTGGCGCCAGGTCCGACCCGCCAAAGCTCGGCCTCGGTGAGGTAACCGCGCAGGCGGGAGTCGGCCTGCACCACCCGCACCAGCGGTTGCGTGGGTGACAACCAGCGGCCCACCGCCAATTGTGGTAGCAGGTCACGCACCTGGCCGGCATGGGGCGCTCGCAGCAACAGTCGCTCACGTTGGGCGACCAGACCACGGTACTCGGCAACGGCTTCGGCCAGTTGCTGCTCGACAATGCCGGCGTCGGCAGCGGTTTCGCTACGGCCGGCCCGACGACGCATCTGCAATTGCTGGATCTCGATTTCCCGACGCACGATGCTCAGGCGTGACGCCATGTCCGGCGACTCCAGTTCAATCAACACATCGCCCTGGGCCACCACTTGCCCATCGCGCACATTCACCTGTTTGACCCGTGCCGCCACCGGTGCATACAAGGCACTGGCACGACCGGCCTCCAGCATCGCCGGTACTTCCACGGCGCTGCGCCAGGGCAAGAGCAAGGCCAGGATCAGCGCCAGCAAGACCAATCCGGTCAGCAACACCCGCGGCCCATGGGCCTGCTCGCGACGCTGCCACCACTGTCGCCACTCATTCACGATCGGCATGAAAATGAACCAGACCAATTCCACCATCATCAGGAAAATGCCCAGCACCTTGAAGAACAGGTGATAGACCGCCAGGGCAATGCCAAAGAACAACACCGCTCGCCACAACCACGACCCATATCCCCATACGAGCAAGCGACGGCGCATCTTCGGCGACCAGGGCTCCGGCGCCGCCGCGCCGTAACCGAACAAGGCTTCGCGCAAGCGCCAGCGACACAAGGCGAATGCCCGGCCTTGAAGGTTATCCACCGCCCAGAAATCGCTGAGCAGGAAGTACCCGTCGAAGCGCATGAAGGGATTCAGGTTGATGATCAGCGTGGTGATCCAGGTGGCGCTGGCCAGCATGAACGCGGCAGTGCGGGCCGGCCCATCGGCCAATAACGACCAGGCCAGCAGGGCGATGCACGCCAGTAGCAGCTCCGCCAGCACGCCGCCGGCGCCAATCAGCAATCGGGCCCGACGATCATTGATCCGCCAGGCGTCGCTGACATCGGTATAGAACATCGGCAGCAGCACCATGAACGCCACCCCCATGCTTTGCACCCGGCAACCGGCGCGCTTGGCCATGAAGGCATGGCCGAACTCATGGCACAGCTTGGCGAAAAACAACGCCACCCCGAACGCAAGCGCACCGCCCAGGCTGAACAGGTGTGGAAAAGTCGCCAGGAACCGCTGCCAATCCCGTGATACCAGGAAAATCCCGGCACCCAGGGTCAGCGGCAGCCCATAGCGCAGGATCTTGGGCCCGAACCGTGCCAGCCAGGGCCAGGCGCGGTTGAGAAAGGCGTCCGGACGCCACAGCGGGATCCGGAAAAACAGGTATTGATGCAACAGGATCTGCCACAGGCTCTGACGCCGGGCGGCCGTCTTGAATTGATAGCTGTCACGCTGTTGCGGATCCATTGCGCTGATCAGATCGTGACCGCGCAGAAAGCCCAGCAACTGCTCCAGCGACTCGCCGTTGAGGGGCAGGCCCGGCTCACGGTTCGCAGCTTGCAGCACCCGCTCCGGGTCGCCCAGGGACCAATGCCGCAGCATGCGCATCGCCGCCGCGCCCAGCTTGAAATAGCGCCCGCGCACCGGATCGGCCAGCGTCCATTGAGGCGAACCATCAGGGTCCGCTGCCGCCGGGGACAGCTGCAGATCCGGCCGCAGGCTCGGCAGGTCCACGCTACAGGCCTACGCTCTGGCGCAGGCCAGCCAATGGCCGACGCAACAGGTACAGTGCCAGCGGCGCACGATCGCCGAATATTTTCGCCGTGCCGCGCAAACCGATGCGCGGTGCCGCGGCGTCGAAGCGCGCATCCAGTCGATAAGCAAGCTGTCCGGCAGCGGTGGGTTGCGCCTCGTAGGCCGAACGCTCGAGCCAGGCCACATGCCGCTGCAACGGATCGCTGTCGAGGAACAACGCGACTTGCGCACCGGGAGCCAGGGTTATCGCGTCGCCGACCGCCAGCTCGATACGCAGCTCAGCTTGACTAGGGTCGGCGATTTCCATCAAGCGCTCGCCGATCTGCACCGGCTTGCCGAGCCAGCGCTCGACATCGGCAAACACTGCGATGCCATCCCGTTCGGCACGCACCTCACTGCGTTTGAGCAACTCGAGGGCATAATTGCGCTCGGCGCGTTTCTGCTCGACGCGAGCGGCCAGGAGATCGATCTTGGAACTCGATTCGGCGTCGGCAAACGAGCGCTGGGAGTTGGCCTTGAGTTCCGCCTCGGCCACGTCCAATGCGCGTTCTGCCACATCGGCCTGGGCCTTGAGGCTGGTGCTTTCGAAGCGCAGCAACAGGTCGCCGTTCTTGACGGCCTGGTTGGGCTTGACCATGAATTCGGCGATCACGCCGTCCAACGGCGCCGCCACCACCTGGCCGCCCAGCGGCACCACTTCGGCCGGGGCCAGCACCGACTGGCGCACCGGCACCAGCAAGCCCAGCAACAGCACCGCCACCAGCGCGACCTGGCGCTTGCGGGTCCAGCGCAGGCGCCATGGCTTGCGCGGTTGCAACGCCAGCCACGCGTGGCTGTAGGTGTCGCCCAGTTGCGACAGCAACACTTGTTCGGCCGGCGTCCAGGGCTGGTCACGAGCCAGCCACAGGCCACCGAAGACCAGCCCCTTGTGATCGATCAACGGCAGCCAGAATACCTGCCCGGCCGACAGGCTTCGCCAGTCCGCCTGAACGGCTTCGCTGACACCATCGGCAGCAATCACCCGAGCCTGTTTCAGCTGGCCTTGCTTGAACAGCTGCGCCACCGCCTGCTCGACAAACGCCACGAAAGGCGCGTTCGGTTCCACGGCACTGATGCCGGTCACCGCCTGCACCTTGCCGGCAATCAGCAGCGCGGCGTGTCGAAACCCGAACAGGGCCTGGCCATCGTTGACCAGGCTGTAGCTCAGTTGCGCCGGGTTACGCGCGGCCCGCGTCTGACGTTCCAGATCGAGGAAGCGGGCAAATACCTGCTCGGCATTACCCATGACCGGCGCGTTCACTTGGACTCCGCGAAACGCGCCGTGCCGCTCATGCCGGACAGCAAGCCGCTGGCATCAGGCAGGCTCGCCACCAGCAGCAACGTCTGGCTGCCCTCATCGATACGCGCGCCGAGGCGCTTGACCGTCGCTTGCAGCGGCCGGCCGGTTTCGTCGGGAATGAATGTGAAGGATTGGCCGGGCTTGAGCCTGTCCATCCAGCGCGACGGCACCAGCAGATGGATCTCCAGGGTGCGGTTGTCGACCACGTCCAGCAACGGCGCACCGGCCGCCACGCTCTCATAACGCTGGACCTTGCGCGCCACCACCTGCCCATCGAACGGTGCGATCACACTGCAGCGCTTGACCTGGACCTGATAAACCTGGGATTGCGCCTGGGCCTCGCTGAGCCGAGCCTCGGCCCGTGAGACCTCAAAACGCCCGACAGACTTCAACGCCTCCAGCTGCCGGTTATGCGCCAACTCCTCATTGGCGCCCCGACTCGCCGCCTGGGCGGCATTGAGCTGGGCCTGATAGGCCGAACAATCGAAACGCGCGAGGGTATCGCCCTTCTTGAACGACTCGCCCTCACTGAACGGCAATTCGACGATACGTCCGGCCAACTCACTGGCCAGCACGGCCTGATCCCGCGCCCGCAGCACTCCTCGCGCCTCGTTGGCCCCAGGCGCACCGGCCGTCACGTTGCTCTCGAACAACGGATCGTTCGCGACAGACGTCTGCGCCTGGACCGCGCACGTTATAAAGGCCAATCCCACAAACCAACCGCAAAAACGCTGCATGACCGCTACTCCCTGCCGATGGTCGGAGTCTACGACAGCGGTGAGGAGCGTCAAGGGAGATGCGTTCAGGTTTGGGAAATCTCTTGTTTCAAAAAGGTTTAGAGAGGGGCCGAAAGAGGCTTGGTTTTTTGCTGACGTTGGCAGGTATCAAATCCCACAGGGGTTTAGGCAGATCCGCTCGCTCTAATCAGTAATAGGTGATGGCTTTGTTCAACCTTTAAGCAAATACCCACCTTACGGAAAATCATTGAAATACACTTGGGTAAATCGGCACAAAAACACCTTGCCTCCACGCCATAAAGCCGCACAACACTCAACCTGCCGGTGCTGGAGCTTACCCGTCCACGGTTGACGCAGGATCACCTCAGGATTAGGATTTGCTCACTGCTCAACCCCGTACGCAGAGATTAAGTTCTCTGGCCGTTGGGGTGAAAACACCGGCTTCGGCCGGTTTTTTCGTTTCTGGGGATTGAGTTTGTGCGCACCGCTTTTTTTGTTGACGGCTATAACGTTTTTTATGGGTTGCTCGCCGGTACACCTTATAAATGGTTGAACTTGGGGCAGTTGCTGGCGCACATAGCCCGGGTCGAGAACCCTCAGAGTTCACTTGCCTCCGTTGACTACTTCACGTCCTCCGTCAAACCGGAATTGGCAACGCGAGGGATCGTCTCCAAAGAAGCTCAAGACGCCTATGTCCGTGCCCTGAAGGCCAACCAGGTTACCGTCCACTACGGACGCCATCAGCTCGAACGAGCCAATGCGCCCCGTTTTATCAGTAAAAAGATCAATGCCTCACGCCAGGATACGGTTGCTATCTGGAAGCTTGAAGAAAAGGAAACGGATGTCCACATTGCAATCAGCATGTATCGCGTAGCTTCCAGACAAGAGATGTTGCCCTGGGGAGATCGTGTCGAGCAGCTTGTGCTGGTGTCTGGCGACACTGACATGGCACCAGCCTTGAGGGCCGTTCGAGAAGATTTTCCTCACCTCAGGATTGGCATAGTGCTCCCCTACCGAACCGGCTCCAAACGCCTTGCCCCCGGTTCCCTAAAAGAACACGCCCACTGGATGCGCCGCGTTGTCACTTGTGACGAGCTCCAAGCCCACCAATTCCCCAATCGGGTCCCTACCCATAAGGCACCCGCCATCAAACCTGATTACTGGTAACCACATCCCGCCGCGTCCTACTCCACCAACGTCAACTCCCCATCCCGATAAAGCACCTCGCGCCCCAGCCAGGCCGCATTCACCTGTGGCAAAACCGCCGAGGGCTTGCGCAGTTCGCGCAGCAAGGTCGAGCCGTGGGACAAGCGTCCGCCCATACGCGCAATCACTGCCCGGGCGTTTTGATAGTGTGCATGGCGACCTGGGTCCAGGGTTTCTTCAAGCAGAATATCCTCGCCCAGGATGCCTTGCACCTGTCCCGGGTAGATCAGGAATCCACTCGCTTGTTCGGTGCCCTCGCGACCATCCTGCCAGAAGCTGCCTTCCCGACTGCGTATGTCCGGATGCGGTGCGAACCAATGGGCCCGTTCGACCGCCAGCATGGCGTGATGCAAGCGAAAGAAAATCCGCATGAGGTTGTCGCGATACCACTCACGCACTTGCAGGTAGTAACCGCGCAATCCAGGCAGGCCACTCGAATGGGCCAGGCGCACCGCCAAAGGCCATTGGGGAAACGCCTGCAGCGGCAACTCGGTCGGTGCCGGACGCGGCGTAGCCGGGTCGGTTTCCCAAGGCAGCCGATGCGGGGCGGATTCCAGGTTGTCATAGGCGGTCGGGGGCCGTCCCAGCCAGTCGCCACCGCTGCTGGCCAATGCGGTGGCGATGCATAGGTTGCCCTGGACCACGAATACGTAGAAACGGGTGAACCAGTCGGCCAATTGTTGCCCATCGGCCCCCTGTTCGGTCAGCTCGGAGAGTTCCCGGTCGAAGCGCCGTAAACCGTTTTCCAACGTCGGCAGATGCCCACGGGCGATGCGCTGCATGCGCAGGAACAACGGCAGCGAACGGAGCAGGCGCAGCGGTCGCCAAGGCAGATGCGGTGTCGCGCCGCCGACCTCACCCGCGTAGTTGCTGGCGCTGATGCCCCAGTCCGCCAGGCGCGCGAGAAACAGGTCGTTGTTGATGTAGGAAGCACCGCCGAATACTGCGGTAAAGGGCTCGTTGTCCTGCAATATCCGCGAGTCCCAACGCGCCATGATCGCGGGAATGCTCGCCGCAGCACGGCGCTGGGCGTATTCCACCAGGACACTGGGTTGCGGCGGCAGGATCTCGGCAATATTGGCGGCGGTCAGGTGTCGACGCCAGCCGTAATCGCTGATCGGCCGGTATTGCAGCAGCCAGAGTTGTTTGCCGTCCCAGGCCCATTCAACGTCACCGGGCACGTAGTGGAACACCCGCAGCACGCCTTGCAGGAATCGCCACAGCAGATCGGCGGTCAGGCCGTGGGATGGCTTGAACGTGTCGCTGTTCCACGCCTCACCCAGGCGGGAAATGATCGCGCGTTCGGGGCTCGCCTGACCGTCGGCCAACGATTCGAGATGACCTTCGACCCACTCCAGTTCGACAGCCAGATGACGGACGAAGGCGATCCCGGACAGCCGCGGCGTGATGAACCGCTGCACTACCACTTCCTCGACCCCCGTTGCACTCAGCTCGGCAACGCGACCCGGCACATCCTGCGTCGCTACACGCAAGAAAGTGGTACTCAGGCCCGCATTCGCCGCATCGGCCTGGTCTTCGCCATAACTGGACGAGCGCACCGCCCAGAGGACGTCCGATTGGCCGTCGAGGAACGACGACAAGCGCGGATCGTGGCAGTTGTTAAGCGACAGTGCCGGGGGTACCGCTTGCCCGGCCAGCGCCGCCAGGCGCAAGCGCCCACCCTTGGTATGGGCGACGAATCCTCGCTCGCCCGACTCCAGCCACTTAGCGAATTCGGCCGGCGCATCAATCCACGGATAGTGACCCCAGCCGGGTTTCAGGCTGATGGTCAGATCGGCGCGAGCGAGAATGGCTGACCACGCCGCGGCCTGCTCGATGCCCAGTACATTGTCCTGATCGCCCCAGACCAGTTCGACCGGGTCGGTGACCCACTCCAGCAGTGGCAGCGCGGTGTCCGCGCGCACCAGATCCCAGTGCGGCACGAACGCCCGACAGCGGGCGTACCCGGCACCCATGCGCCGGTACTGCGCAGGCGTCCAGGTCCGGTTGGAAAATTTGCGGGCAAACAGCGTCGGTTGGTTTGCCAACAGCCAATGAATGGTTTTGCGCAGCGGCAAGGGCGACATCAATGCCGGCAGGCGGCGCTGCCATAAAAAGGCTCCAACCGGGGCCAACAATACACTGCGACAGAAATGCCCTGGCTGACGCTGCAAGGCATGCAATACCAGCAGCGCATTCACCCCGACTGCGGTGATCGCGCTGCCCTGGACCGTCATCTCCAGCAAAGCCTGGGCGTAGGCGGCCAGGTCTTCGCAAGGCGCCTGAGGATGATTGCCGAAGCCGGGCAGTTCCAACGGCAGCACCTCGTAGTGCTCGAAGTGCGGCAACGCATCATCCCACCAATCGGCGGCGCTGCCGTTACCGGCCAGCAGGTACATCAAGGGCTTGCTCATGAGCGGTCCTCAGGCCAGATCGCGCAGGGCAGCGTCGAGGGTCGGGTAACGGAACCGATACCCGGCGTCAGTGAGACGGCTTGGCACCACACGTTGGCCGTCGAAAAACAACTGGGCCATCTCCCCTGCCAGGGCTCGCACCGGTGCGGCAGGGATGTGAAACCAGACCGGGCGCTTGAGAACCTGACCGACACGCTCGGCAAACTCTCCCTGGCTGACCGTGTCCGGCGCCACCAGGTTGTAAGTACCGCTCAGGCTCTCATCGTCGAACGCCCGGGCGATCACCTGGATCACATCGTCGCGGTGTATCCAGCTCATGATCTGCCGACCATCGCCCATCCGCCCACCGAACCCCAGGCGAAACGGAATCAGCAAAGGCAACAGCGCACCGCCCGGACCAAAGACCACGCCCAGGCGCATCACCACCTGCCGCAGGCCCAATTCGACGGCAGGCCGCGCCGCCGCTTCCCACCGCGCACAGAGCTCGGCCATGAAGCCATCGCCCTTGGCGGCATGCTCGTCCAGGCTCTCACTGGCATCACGCACACCATAAAAGCCGATGGCCGAGGCCTGGACCCACAGCGTCGGTTTGTTCCGGGCGTTCTTCAGCCAGGTCAGCAACGCTTCAGTGGTATTGACCCGGCTGGCGATCAGTTGCGCCTGGCGCCGGGGGCTCCAGCGCGGACCGGCCACCGGCGCCCCCGCCAGATTGATCACCACGTCGAAGATTTCGTCATGGCCCAGCTTGCTCAGCGAACGCAGGCAACGGGCACGGCCATCGAACAGATAGGCCGCTTTCAACGGATCCCGGGCCAACACGCTGACGGTGTGTCCGGCATCGAGCAATTGATTGACCAGCGTCTCCCCGATAAACCCAGTACCGCCGGTCACCAACACGCGCTTATGGGTGCCGCCCGCGAACGGATTGGCGGATTTGCCCTGGCGTTGCATGCGCAGCGCCGCCAGCCCGTCACGGATACCCGAAGCGCTGACACCGATGGCAAACAGTGTCAGCAACCAGCCACGCCAGCCGAGATCGAGCGCGCCCAAGCCGGTAGGCAAACTCGCCCATTGCGCCAGTTGCACCCCGTACAGCGCGAAGAACGCCCCGCCGTTGACCGCCAGTACCGTGTGCATGATGCGCTCGATGGCCGGCAGCTTGCGGCTGCGGTCCTCGACCACGAAATCCCAGAGCGTCAGGCCGATCTCCAGGGCGAACAACAACCCGATGCCGATTGCCCATACCCCCTGGAAAGCCAGATGGGCGATACCCAGGAACAGGATCCCGTAGAAACACGACCGCAAGGCGTGGATCGACAGCTCCAAGCGGGCGCTGTGGCGATAGGGCAGCGCGACGGTCAGTTCATGGTGGTAGAGGGTATCCAGCGCACCCAGGACAGCCTGGGCAATCAACAAGATGATCGCCCAGTCGAGGAGAGAAAAATCAGGCATGGTTCGGCTTGCTCAGCGGGTGGTCGACGAGGGGCTTGCAGCGATCATGACGGTAAAGCCAGAACAGCGGCGGCAGCAATGCAAACAGGGCAAGGCCATCGAACCATAGATGCGACCAGACCTGCGCCTGGGCGGAAAGCAACATGTCCTGGGGCGCCCAGATCACGATGCCGGCGATCAACCATCCCCAAGGCATCGCGCTCCTCAGCCGATTGCCGATATGGACGAGGGCCAGCATGTACAGCGAATAACTTTGCAACGTGGCGCCGAACAGCGCCAGCCACCAGACCTGCTGCGCCCGGGCAACCGAAGGTACCGCCGCATCGGACCAGAACGCGTGTTCGATGGTTTGCAGATAGCCGTCGAGCAGGCCCGAATGCCCTGCCCAGGTCAACACGAGGCTGACCAGCAGATGCGTAAGGGCAGCAGCGTATAGCCAAGCGACCAGGGCTTTGCGAAGGGGGCTGGGAGGGGCTGGCATTCCGTGTCCTGAAGGCTTGCTTGGGAGTCGCAAGTCTAAAGGAACTGGAAGTGGTTTTACCTGGCTATTTGGTGTGGGTTGAAGTCGGCCATCGCGAGCAGGCTCGCTCCCACAGAGGATGGGTGTGGCCGCAGATTTCACAGTCATCACAGGCCATGTGGGAGCGAGCCTGCTCGCGATGGCGGAGCGTCAGCAACAAATCCGTAGGAAGCTTCAGCATCAGGCAAGGTCTGAGGCATTACCGCTCGTGCAATGCCTCGGCACGGGCCTTGATGATGGGCTTGAGCAGGTAGCTGAGCACGGTTTTCTTGCCGGTGATGATGTCCACCGAGGCCACCATGCCCGGGATGATCAACAGCGGTTTGTCATCGGTGCCCAGGTGGCTGCGCTCGGTGCGCAGCTTGATGATGTAGTAGGTGGTTTTCTTGTCTTCGTCGGTGACGGTGTCAGCACCGATCTGTTCCAGCTTGGCTTTCAGCCCACCGTAGATGGTGTAGTCATACGCGGTGAATTTCACCGTGGCGTCCTGGCCAGGGTGCAGGAAGGCAATGTCCTGGGGACGGATTTTCGCTTCCACCAGGAGGGTGTCGTCCAAAGGCACGATTTCCACCAGGTCGCTGCCGGGCTGGATCACGCCACCGATGGTGTTCACCAGCATTTTGTTGACGATCCCTCGCACCGGCGACGTTACCAGGGTGCGGCTTACGCGGTCCTCCAGGGCCTTGCCGGTCGCCTGGGCCTTGTTCAGGTCGGTGCGTGCCTCGTTGAGCTGGGTCAGCGCTTCGCTGCGGAATTTGCCACGGGTCTCGTCGATCTTGCGTTGCACTTCCTTGATCGCCGATTCGGCCCGAGGAATCGCCAGGGTCGTGGCATCCAGCTGCCCGCGGGTCTCGACTTCAGCGCGCTTGAGCCGCAGCACTTCCACCGGCGAGACCGCACCCTGGGCCACCAGTGGCTCGGACATGTTGATTTCCTGGCGTTGCAAGGCCAGGCCGGAACGGTACTGCGCCTGCTTCGAAACGAACTCGCGCAACTCCTGCTGACGCTGCACCAGCTGTTCCTGCAAACCGCCGATTTCATCGTGCAACTGCTGGCGACGGCTGATGTACAGCGACTCTTCACTGGCGGCCTGACCTGGCACCGCCTTGAGTACGTCGGCCGGGAAGTTCAGCGGCCGGTCGTCGACCTCGGCACTCAATCGTTCGACCCGCAACAGCATGGACAGGCGATCCGCCTCGGTTTCCCCCACATTCGAGACAAACCGCGTGTCGTCCAGGCGAATCAAAGGCGCACCGGCCTCGACGATCTGCCCTTCCTTGACGAACAGCTCGGCGACGATGCCGCCCTCCAGGTTCTGGATCTTCTGGACTTTGGACGACGGAATGGCCTTGCCGTCGCCCTTGGTCACTTCGTCGACCACGGCGAAGTTGGCCCACAGCACCAGGAACACGAAGAACGCAATGATGCCCCAGATCGTCAGGCGCACCACCCGCGGAGCGTCTTCGATCAAGGCCTTGTTGACCTCCGGCAGAGGTTGTCCGCGAAGCGAAGCGGAGCCTTTGAAATAACGGCCCACGGAATCCTTGAAACCCGACTTAAGCAACACTGATCTGCCCCTTCTTCAACGCTTCCATTACGGCAGCTTTCGGGCCGTCGGCCAGGATCTGCCCGCGGTCGATCACCAGCAGGCGATCCACCAGCGACAGCAAGGATGCCCGGTGCGTCACCAGCAGCACGGTCTTGTTCTCCACCACAGCGGCCAGGCGCTGCTTGAGGCGCTCCTCACCGGTGTTGTCCATGGCGCTGGTGGGCTCATCGAGCAGCAGGATCGGTGGGTTGAGCAGCAGCGCCCGAGCCAGGGCAACGTTCTGGCGCTGGCCGCCGGACAGGTTCTGCCCGCGCTCGCCAACCTGTAGCTCATAACCCTGGGGATGCAGACGGGCGAACTCATGCACGCCCGCCAGTTCGGCGGCCTGGAGCACCAACTCGTCTTCGACATAACGGGCCCCTGAGGTCAGGTTGTCCCGCAAGGTACCGGCCAGCAGCTGAATGTCCTGGGGGACATAGCCGATGTTGTAGCGCAACTCGCTGACATCGATCTGGCGGATGTCCACGCCGTCCACCAGCAAGGCGCCATCGTCCGGCTGGTAAAGGCCCACGAGCAACTTCGCCAGGGAGCTCTTGCCCGAACCGCTGCGGCCGATGATGCCGATTTTTTCACCGGGCTTGATCACCAGGTTGATGTTCTTCAGCGCGGCGTTCTGCTGGTTCGGATAAGTGAAATTCAGTTGCCGGCACTCGATGGCGCCCTGCAGGACCTTGCGGCTCAGCGGACGCTCTTCGAAATTGCGCTCCTGGGGCAGCTCCATCATCTGGTCGACGGACGTCATCGTCACCCGCGCCTGCTGATAGCGGGTCAGCAGGCCCGACAGCGACGCCAACGGGCTGAGGGCGCGGCCACTGAGCATGTAGCAGGCAACCAGCCCACCCATGCTCAGGTTACCGGCGATGATCAGGTAGACACCGAAGACGATCATGACCACGCCAGCCAACTGCTGGATCAACAAAGTGATGTTCATCGCCAGCCCGGAGAGCATTTTTACCCGCAGTTCGAGACGGCTGAGGGTGCCGATAGTCTGCTCCCATTGGTATTGGCGCTCGCTCTCGGCGTTGTTGACCTTCACCGCATCCAGGCCGGCAAGGGTCTCGATCAGGCTGGACTGGCGCTCGGCGCCCAGGGCCATGGTTCTCTCCATGGTCGCCACCAGGGGCTTCTGCAAGGCGTAGCCGATCAACAAGGCAATAGGGAAAGCCAACACCGGAATCCACACCAGGTGTCCGCCGATAATCGCGATGACCATGAAGATCAACAGGGTGAATGGCAGATCGATCAGGCTGGTCAAGGTCAGCGAGGCGAGGAAGTCCCGCAGGCTCTGGAACTCATGGATGTTCTGGGCAAAGCTGCCGACCCGTGCCGGACGGTACTTCATCGCCATGCCGACGATTCGCTCGAACAGCGTGGCGGAAATGATCAGGTCGGTTTTCTTGCCCGCCAGGTCCAGGCACAGGCTGCGCAACATCTTCAGGATCAGGTCGAACAGATAGGCACCGGTAATGCCGATGGCCAACACCCACAAGGTCGACTCGGCCTGGTTTGGCACCACGCGGTCATAGACGTTCATCACGAACAGCGGCGCAGCCATGGCGATGATGTTGATCAGAAGGCTGGCGGCAATCGCATCGGCATACAGCCAACGGGAACGCTTGAGGGTGTCGCGAAACCACGAACGCGCCCGGGGAATGAGCGTGCCGTGGTTCACATCGAATTTGTGCTGGGGTTGGGCGAAGAAAACCTTGCCACTGTAGTCGTCGGCCAGCAGCTCGCGGCTGACCGTCACTTCTCCGCCGTCGCTTTCGCTGAGCAGCAGCCGCGCCTGGTCGTCGCCGACCCAGCCCAGCAATACCGCACTGCGACCATCCTTGAGCAGCAACAGGGCCGGCATGGCAATGGTCGGGATCTGCTCGAGCCGGCGTTGCAGCACCCGGCCCTGTAAACCGGCCCGTGCCGCCGCACGCGACAATAAATCGACGCTCAGCCGCTGCTTGGGCAGCGGCAGGCCGGTGGTGAGCATCGCCGCGCTGGCCGGTTTCTGATGCAGCATGCAGAGCGCCAGCAACCCGTCCAGCAACGGGTCGTCGTGCAGCGTGCGCGGGTCATGGACTAGTTCGACTCGACTGACTTCTGATTCCACGCTCTGCACTCTTTACTGATCAAACTGGATGGATTTTCAATTCATCCCAGGTAACTGGACCTTGGGTTTCACGTCGTTCTGCACAACGGATGCCAACGGCGCGACGACTCCCTGACTTTTGAGCAATTCACCCATGGTTGCCTTGATCCGATACTGGGTGAACAGCTGCACGTTCTTGATTTCCGCCAATCGCCGGGAAGCGCTGAACAGCTCGTTTTCGCTGTCGAGCAAGTCGAGCAGGGTCCGCTCGCCGAGGCTGAACTGCTTCTGGTAGGCGTTGCGTACGTTGGCGCTGCGGTCCACGTATTGCTGGGCGATCGGTACCTGGGCGTTGGCGTTGTTGAGGGCGTTCCAGGCCAGGCCCAGCTCTTCGGTCAATTGGCGCAAGGCGTTGTTACGGATGTCCAGGGCCTGGTTGGACAGGTAGGACTTGGATTCCAGGTCGGCCTTGTTGCTGCCGCCGGCATACAGGTTGAATCGCATGCGCAGCATGGCCTGCCATTCGTTGTTATGACCGTTCTGGCCGTCCAGGTCGTTGTCGGCGGTGCGGCCCAACTCGGCGTCAAAGCGTGGATAGAAGCTCGACTTGGCGGCTTCGTACTGTTTCTCGGTGGCGACGATGTCCGCTTCAGCCGAACGCAATACCGGGCTGTTCTCCAGCATCTGGGCGCGGGCTTCCGTCAGGTTGGCCGGCAACAGCGCCATAAAATCGGCGGGACGCTCCAGTTGGTCGGGCAATTGCCCCACGGCACTGAGGTAGTTGGTTTCGGCGTCGGCCAGGTTGGTCTGTTCGGTGATCAGGTTGTTGCGGGCCTGGGCCACGCGTGCTTCGGCCTGGTCGTGGTCGGCACGGTTGCCCACGCCGCGCTCGGTGCGCAGCTTGATCTGATCGAAGATGCGCTCGTGGCTCTTGAGGTTCTCCTCGGCCAGGCGCACGAACTCGCGACGGGTCAGCACATCCAGGTAAACCTGGGCCACGGTCAGGCCGGTGCGCTCGGAGGTATCGAGCAGCGAATAGGCACGGGCATTAACGGTGGCTTGTTGACGCCCCACTTCGCTGGACGTCGCAAAACCGTCAAAAACCATTTGCGTCACACGCAGGCTCGACTCGCTACGGTTCAGGGTTTCCCAATGATTGTTGCTGCCCGAGCGGGTGGTGACACTGTCGGTGCCTTCGCGACCGTATCCGGCTGCAAGGTCGACCCTAGGCAGGTAACCGCCCTTCGCCGCCTTGAGCTGGTAGTCCGCCGCCAGGCGGCTGTTCACCCCGGCCTGGATTTCAGGGTGCACGTCCAATGCCTGTTGCATGGCCTGCGGCAAGGTTTGTGCTTGTACGAAACTGGCGGCGAGAGCGAAGGGTAAAGCCATGAACAAATGCGAACGCATGGTGTGTTTTTTTCCTGAAACGCTTGTCTTGGATCACAGCGAAACGAGGCGCTGCATCGGATGATGGCAACCGGAATGACCGTATGTCGGAAAGTTCGAAACTGGTACTGAAACTTGCACCGAAAGAACAGGTCGCCGCTTAAATATCAATGTGACATTACCTGACCGATTGTTTAGGATGGCCGGCAGAAGGTCAATAGTTTGGCAGAAACAAAAAACACTGGATCGACAGCCAAAATATTGACACAGCAGAGCGTCAAATACCCTTATCAAGTTAAAGCCAAAACGTCCAGACCGCCGATGCCCATAGCTGGCGGGCCCATGGAAGTTTACTGAACGTGGCACCCGGAGAGTCTTCAATGAGCAGCGTTATTGCCGTCGTCAAAAGCATTGTCGGTCAGGTTTTCGCCGTATCCCCGGAGGGTATCCGGCGTGTACTCATTGAAGGCGATCGTCTGTTCACGGGCGATCAGTTGGACACCGGCCCAGCCGGTGCCGTCACCTTGGAACTGGCCGATGGTCGCACCCTCGACCTGGGCCGGGACACCCAGTGGAGCGCCAACGCCCCGGACTCTTCCACAGACCTAGCGCAGGCCACTGCCCAGGCCGCGCCATCGGTAGAAGAACTGCAACAAGCCATCGCCGCCGGTGCCGACCCGACCACCGCCCTGGAAGCCACCGCCGCCGGAGCTGGCGAAGCGAGTGCCGGTGGTTCCGCCGGGGGCGGCCACAGCGTCGTGGTGCTGGATGCCACGGCCGGCAGCGTCGACCCGACTGTCGGTTTCCCGACCGAAGGCTTGAGCACGGCCGCAACCACTGACAACAACATCACCGGCCTGGCCACTAACGCCAACGCCAATACCACTGCCAACACCCTGATCAATGCGACGCTGACGCTGAGCGCCACCCCGACCCTGACCGAAGCCGGCGGCGTGCTGGTCTATACCGCGACCGTGACCCAGGCGCCCCTGACCGACCTGACGGTAACGCTGTCCAATGGCTCGGTGATCGTGATTTCCGCCGGCCAGACCACCGGCAGCGTCAACGTCCCACTGGCACCGAACGACACCGTCTACAACGACCCAAGCCAGATCAGCGTGACCGTGACCGGCACCACCGGTGGCAGCGGCATTGCCGTGACCGTGCCCACCACGCCAGCCGTGACCCAGATCACCGACACCATCGACACCACCAACATCACCCTGACCGCAGGCGAAACGGTGACCGAAGGTGGCCAGATCACCTATACCGCGACCTTGACCAACCCGGCGCAAACACCAGTGACCGTGACCTTGAGCAATGGCTCGGTCATCACCATCGCTGCGGGTCAGACCACCGGTACCGTCAACGTCGAGACGCCGGCCAACGACGTCTACAACAATGGCAGCACTGTCAGCACTACCATCACTGGTGCAACTGGCGGCAACTTCGAGAACCTGGTGCCGAGCACCGCGCCAGCGGTCACTACCATCACCGACTCGATCGACACCACGACCGTGACGCTGACTGCTACGCCGACCGTCAATGAAAACGGCACGATCACTTACACCGCGACCCTGACCGATGCCAAAGGCAATCCGGTCACTGCGCAAAATGGTCCTGTAACGGTCACCCTCGACAGCGGCAAAACCATCACCATCGAAGCCGGCGCAAGTGCAGGTACGTTGGACGTGGCCGTCGGCAACGACGTGTA
>NZ_KN322982.1:247573-312352 GCF_000774145.1 Pseudomonas mediterranea CFBP 5447
TACACCGCAACCCTGACCGACGCCAAAGGCAATCCAGTCACCGCGCAAAATGGTCCTGTAACGGTCACCCTCGACAGCGGCAAAACCATCACCATCGAAGCCGGTGCAAGTGCAGGTACGTTGGACGTGGCCGTTGGTAATGACGTCTACCAAGGCCCAACGACGGTTACCGAGTCGATCAAAGATGCGACCGGCGGCAACCTCGAAGCCATCGGCGTCAACAAGACCAACGCGTCGACGGCCGTTGGTGACACGGTCGACAACACCACCGTCAGCATCAGCGGCAGCACGTCGGTTACCGAAGGCCAGGCCGCCACCTACACCGTCAGCCTGACCAACCCGGCGCAGACCGAGGTGACCCTCAAGCTTGTCTACAGCGGCACCGCTGCCGACGGCACGGACTTCACTGGCGTCTACACCGTCAAGATCCCGGCCAACGCCACCAGCGCGACCTTCAACGTGGCGACGCTGGACGACAAGATCACCGAAGGCACGGAAAACTTCGTGGTCAAGATCGATTCGGCGACCGGTGGCAACTTCGAGCACCTGGCGATCAGCGGCACCAATGGCAGCGTCAGCACCTCGATCATCGACAATGATGCGCCGCCGGTACTCGACCTGGACGCCAACAACTCCAGCGGCAAGACCGGAGCCGATTACCAGGTCACCTTCACCGAAGGCACCGCCGGCCCGGGCGTGTCGATTGGCGATACCGACCTGAAGATCACCGACCCGGACAGCACCCTGCTGACCGGCGCCACCGTCGTGCTGACCAACCGCCAGCCGGGCGATGCGCTGAACCTGGGCAACAGCGTCAACGGCATCAGCATCAACGCCAACAGCACCAACGGCACCGTCACGCTGACGTTGTCGGGCAACGCGACGCTGGCCGACTACATGCAGCAGATCAAGAACATCACCTTCATCAACAACAGCGACGACCCGAGCAGTGTGCCGCGCATCATCACCGTGACGGTGACCGATGGCACCAACTACTCGAACACCGCCACCACCACCGTGAACGTGGTCGGGGTCAACGATGCACCAGTGGCTGTCGGTGGCGCGGTGACCGGCACCGAAGACACTTCGCTGGTCCTCGGCTGGTCGACCTTTGGCGTCAGCGACGTGGACAGCGCCGTAGCCAGCCAGGGCGTGAAGATCACCGGCCTGCCAGGCGACGGCAAGTTGCAGTACCTGGACGGCACAACCTGGAAGGACGTGACCAACAACCAGACCTTCACCAAGGCTGACATCGACGGCGGCAAGCTGCGCTTCACCCCGGACGCCAACGAATCCGGGGCCAATGGCAACCCGACCGGCGTGGGCGACCAGAAATCCGATTACGCGCAGATCCAGTTCCAACCCACCGATGGCCAAGCGCTGGGCAACACCAGCACCGTGAAGATCGACATCACCCCGGTGGCGGATGCACCGAGCCTGAGCGTGGCCGGCAACAACGTGACCTCCACCGGCCTGATCAAGGAAGTCTGGACCGGCCTGTCGGGCCTGGGCACCGACGGCAGCGGCGCGCCGTCCGGCACGCTCAAGTCGGTGATCGATGCCGCTGGCACACCGAACAGCACCAGCACCGTGACCAACGTGCAGTCCGACAGCAACGTGAACCCCGGCACGGCCTCGAAGACCTCGGGCCTGATCTACCTCGAAGCGGGCAAGACCTACACCTTCAGCGGCACCGGCGACGACAGTTTGCTGGTCACCGTCGGCGGCAAGGACGTGGCAGCCATCACCTGGGGCGCGGGCGGCAAGCTGAACGGCTCATTCACGCCGACCACCAGCGGCTACTACACCCTCGATATCTACCACCACAACCAGACCGGCCCGGGCAGCTATGACGTGAACCTGTCGGTCAACGGCGGCACGCCTGTCGACCTGAGCGGCGCGGGCGTGCCGCTGTACACCAGCGTGACCGATCTGACCAACGCCGGCGTGACCGTCTCCGACCTGCACGGCACCAACGGCGAAGGCTACTACGACGGCTACAAGCTCAACGAAGGCGCCGAAGGCACCAGCGTGCATCTGTCGAAGATCACCACGGCGCTGACCGACACCGACGGTTCCGAGAAACTGAGCGTGAAAATCGGCGGCATGCCGGAAGGCAGCGTGCTGACCGACGGCGCGGGCCACACCGCGACCGTGGGCAGCAACGGCGAAGCAACGGTCAGCGGCTGGAACCTGGGCAGCCTGACCCTGACGCCGCCGTCCTACTACAACGGCCACCTGGACCTGACCGTAACCTCCACCTCCACGGAAACCCTCGGCGGGTCCGCCGTGACCACCGCGCATATCCCGGTCACCGTGTACCCGGCGGTCTACAACGCGGCGACCGCCACCTCGGGCAGCGACAACGTCACCGGCACCGATGGCAACGACATCATGGTTGCCGACATCGGCGGGCTGACCGTCGTGCCGGGCGTCAACTACAACATCGCGTTCATGGTCGACAGCTCCGGCAGCATGAGTTCGTCGTCCATCACTGCGGCCAAGAACTCGTTGTCCCAAGTGTTCAGTACCCTCAAGCAGAGCCTGGGCAGCAACTCCGGGACCGTGAACATTTTCCTGGCCGACTTCGACAACCAGGTGAACAAGAACGTATCGGTAAACCTCAATGACCCGAATGCGCTGACGCTGCTCAAGAGCGTCCTCGATTCGATGGTCTCCGGCGGCGGCACCAACTACGAAGACGTGTTCAAGACCACGGCGAACTTCTTCAACAGTACCCAGGCCCTGAGCAATACCGGCGCGAAAAACCTGACGTACTTCATCACCGACGGCCAGCCGACGCTCTACCAGTCCGGCGAACAGACGAACCCGACGCTGTACGGCACCGTCAAGCTCGATGACGTCTTGAGCGCGGCCAACTACACCATCGGCAAGTACTACACCCAGACGATCGACAGCACGCACAAATTCACCATCTACGAAGATGGTGAGATGTACCTGTCGACCAAGAACGGCAAGAACTGGAGCGACAACTACGTCGGTACGGTGCACGCCGAGGGCAACGGCACCTTCGAGTTCTCCTACCTCGACGGCACCTACAACGCCGACTCCTGGGCCGCGGCGGGTTCGACGGCCAGCTTCACCCTGCTCAAAGGCCTGAGCAACGTCGAAGCCATCGGCCTGAACAACGGTGTGACCCTGAACGACCTCAAGCCATACGACTCGGATCAGACCCCGCAGACCAACATCGACCCGAGCAACCTGGCCAACTCGATCATCGGCCACACCGAAGCGACCCTGCCGGGCGCGGATACGGTCAACGGTGGCGAAGGCAATGACATCCTCTTCGGCGACCTGGTGAGCTTCAACGGCGTCACCGGCGAGGGTTACCAGGCCATCCAAGCGTTCGTGGCCCAGCAGAGCGGCGTGGACGTCAGCAAAGTCACCACCAGCAACGTGCACCAGTACATCACCGAGCACTACACCGCGTTCGATGTGTCCGGTGCCCACGATGGCAACGACACACTGTTGGGCGGCGGTGGCAATGACATCCTCTTCGGCCAGGGCGGCAACGACTCGCTCGACGGCGGCAAGGGCAACGACATCCTGCTCGGCGGCACGGGCGACGATCGGCTGGTCGGTGGCCTGGGCAATGACACCCTGATCGGCGGCCTGGGGGGCGATACCTTTATCTGGAAGGCCGGTGACACCGGCAACGACGTGATCAAGGACTTCAAGGCTGCCGATGGCGACCGGATCGACCTGCGGGATCTGCTGCAAGGCGAGTCCGGCAGCACCATCGACCACTTCCTGCAGATCAGCACGGTCGATGGCGTGTCATCGTTGCAGGTCAGCACCACTGGCCAGTTCAACGGCGCCAACGGTGCATCGGCCGCACCGGACGTGACGATCAAGCTGGAAGGCAACAACTGGTCGAACGTCAACCTGAACACGTTGATCGCCGGCAGTGACCCGACCATCAAGGTCGATCACAACAATAGCTGAAGCTGAAACATGACTCGTGGCGAGGGAGCTTGCTCCCGCTGGCCTGCGCAGCGGCCCCCCAAAAAACGGGGCCGCTTCGCGCCCCAGCGGGAGCGAGCTCCCTCGCCACATAAGTGTTCATACTCGCGTTCAGTTGGCCTATGCTGCTCGGCATGACGCCGCTTAATCCATGAGGGATGCCCGATGTTTTATGTGCAACGCGATGCACAAGGCCTGCTGGTGCGCGTAGAAGCCATCGCCTATGCCGAAGCCACCGAAACCCTGCCGGCCGACAGCCACGAGATCCAGGACTGGTTCGCCAACCAGGCCGTGGAAAACAGCCTCAAACAACTCAAGCAAAGCGACCTGGAGATGATCCGGGTGCTGGACGACCTGATCCAGGTGCTGACCAGCAAAGGCATCATCCGCGTCACCGACCTGCCCGCGGCCGCCCAGGCCAAGCTGATGGACCGCAACCAGGCCCGGGAAGCCCTGGGCGGGCTGAGCCGGTTGATCGATGATGATGAGAAGGGGTTGATCTAGGCTGCCAGCGTGCAGGGAAAAGCCTGGACCCTGGCACAGGTTCAGGGTTGTCTGGGCTGACGCCATCGCGAGCAGGCTCGCTCCCACAGTTGATCGGTGCTGACCACACTATTCGGCGTAACACCCATCCCTTATGGGAGCGAGCCTGCTCGCGATAGCGATCTTCAACCCACCCGAAACCCCTCAGCCCGACGCCTGGGCTTCCAGCCGATCCATCGCCCGCTCCACCAACAAATGCACCCCATCGGCCATCCGACTGATCGCCAGGATCACGCTGCGCCGTGAACCGTCGACATCGTCGGCCAGATCAGTGGCAATGGCGCTGATGGACAGCAGGTCTTCGGAGGCGTTGGCCAGCAGGGTTTCGGTGTCGATGTCCGGGGCGACGACAAAAAGCTGACCGGATGGAGACTCGTCGACGGGTTTGGGTTTGAGGTAATAGTCGAGGGCGCGTTGGGCGGCTTCGTCAAGTGCGTTGGAACTGTGTGAAGTGTGTTTCGTTTCCGCTGTTGTCATTGGGAACTCCTAAACGACTAGTAAGGAGCCTTTGCTACACAGCGAGTCCAAATGAGATCGCTGAATCGCATGGGCCGTTTCGCCCTAAACAGATATTTCGGGCTTGCACGCCCATATCACCGCTTTTTTCAGTGACAAACCCAGACTAGCCACTCGTCCGGGGCCGGACAAGTTCACCAACTTCGCTACAACTTGAAGGAAACCTCCTAGGACCTGGCTGCCCTCTGCATAACCTCAAGAGCTGGGTTGTCTGGGCTGGCGCCATCGCGAGCAGGCTCGCTCCCACAGGGGATTGAAGTACAACAGAAAGGAACCAGTCGGCCGTAAGGCCGCCTTCGCGAGCAAGCCCGCTCCCACAAGGGGATCGAGGTCAGCCGCAAGATCAGGTCGGCCATAAGGCCGCCTCGCCTCGCTTTGCTTTTGCTTTTGCTTTTGCTCTGCTTTTGATCTGAAAGCCCCATTAACCACGCTGGCCGAACGCAGGCATTGCGTAGTGGGCAATCCGGNATGGATGCCGGGTTAGCCGCGCTGGGCCATGGATGGCCCTTCGCGGCGGGCCCACGGAGCAATGCCGGAGTGAGGGAACACCTCGCCTTGGCGAGGTGCCGAGTGGTGGGGCAAAGACCTTTGGTTACTTTGGGGCGTTTGCCAAAGTAACCCGCCGTAAGGGCGGAACCGCCAGCAGCCATTACCGCAGCAACGGATATGCACTCAACGTCAAACCTCAAACCTCACCCCAACGCCGCGGCCCCCCCACCAACTGCCCCTGCACCCCAAACAACCCCATCTCCCGAATCACCGCCAGTTCCCCCTCCGTCTCCACCCGCTCAGCAATCAACGGCAGGTCAATACTGTGGGCAGCACGCTGAATCGCCTCAATAAACAAACGCTTATCACTCTCCTGATCAATAGCCCGAATATAACTGCCATCGATTTTCAAATAGGCCAACCCCAACCGCGACAAATTGCCGATCATGCTGAAACGCCCACCAAAACGCTGCAGACTCAAGGAAAAACCAAGCTCACGCAGACGCCGGGTCAACTGCTCCAGCACCGCCTGCTCTGGCAATTGCTCCTCACCAATCTCCAAGGTCAGACGCGACCCGAGATTGGAATGGGCCCGCAGAATCTCAAAGACTTTGTTCAGCGCCTGCGGGTCGCCCAAGGTGGCGGAAGACAGGTTCAGCGCCAGGGCCTCTTCGTGCCCGGCCATTTGCTTGAGCACCTGTTCGAGCATCAGCCGGTCCAGGCGCGCCGTCCAGCCGAAGCGCTCCAACCAAGGCAGGAAACGCCCGGCAGGAATGGTCTGGCCCAGATCGTCGAGCAACCGCGAAAGAACTTTGTAATGCAGCACCAACTGAGTGTCCTGGGCGGCCACCACCGGCTGGAAATAGAGCTCGAACCGCTCATTGTCCAACGCCCGGTCAAGCAGCGTGTGCCAGGCATGATGATCGTCGCCGACACTGGCCGACGCACTGTGCTCCAGACAAGCCCAGCCCGGCTCGCCCTGGCTTTCGGCCTGGGCCAGGGCCTGGTCGCCAAGCTGTAGCACCGCTTGCGGCGAGTCGCCATGGACGAAGGGCGCCAGCCCGATAGCGGCCACCGACGCCACGTCGGTCGCCCCAGTGGCATGCAGGCTCGCCAGGGCGGCTTCGAGGTTCTGCGCCAGTTGCAGCGCCTCCTCGCGCACCAGCCCCGGCGCCAGCACCGCGAACTCCCCACCACGGATACGTGTCACCAGATTTTGGGTTTCCGGGTATCGGGCACACTCGCGTAACAGTTGCTCGCCCACGGCCTTGAGCAACTGGTCGGTGCGCTGCCCACCCAAGCGCTGGTTCAAACCGGCCAGGTCCCGCACCCGCAGCAACAACAGATAACCGGAACTGGCTTGTTCCGGGTTGCTCACCCGAGCATTGAGCTGCATTTCGAAATAACGCCGGTTGGCCAGGCCCGTGAGGTTGTCCTGGTAGGACTCGATCCGCAGCTTTTCACTGCGCTCGGCCTGCTCCTGGAACAGCGCCTTGAGCTTCTCGACCATCTGGTTCATCGCCTGCACCACGCGGCGCAGTTCAGGGGTGCGTGGCAGCTCCGGCAAGCTCAGGAATTCGCGCCGGGCGATAGCATGGGACTGGCGCACCATGTAATCCAAGGGCTTGAGCTGGCGACGCAGCAGCAAGGCCCCCAGCACCGCGCTCACGGCACCGCACAGCAGCAACCAGCCCAGGCTGCCCAACGCGCTCTGCCACAGCTTCGCAAGCGCGAACATCGGATGGCTGACCACTTCGACCCGTGCCGCCTGTTCCCAACCACGACTGACAATCGCATCGCCACCGGCCGGCTCCAGGCCGATGAGTTTGACGAACCACTGCGGCACGCTACCGGCGTCCGGCGTGCCGGTGCGCTCGACCAGGGTCTTGTCGGTGGCCACGTCGACCACGCGGATGCTTGCGTAGTAGCCGCTGTCGAAGATGGAACTGACCATCAGCTCCACCATCGCCGGATCGTCGATGTTCGGCGTCAGGGACAACGCCAGCGCCGTAGCCGCGTCCTGGGCGTGGGAGCGCAGCTGATTGACGTACTGGGCCCGCGAGCTCTCCAGGCTGACCATGAAGCTGCCGCTGAAGGCAACCACCAGGAACAGACAGATAGCGATCAACAGTTGTTTGAACAAAGACATCTGAGCGCGTGCTCCTAGTTAGTCGTCTCGACCGGAAAACCTTCGGCCTGCATTTTTTTCAACACATCCTGCCACCGGGACAGGCGCTTGGTATCGCTGACTTTCTTGTTGCCCTTGGTACCCGGCAGCCACAACCCTTCGGCATTGAAAGAGTAGACCGGCAACAGGTCGGTTCGCTGGCTGGCCGGTTGGATCGCGTCGATCAGACTGTCGAGCACCAGCGGCATGGCTTCGGGCGTGGCGTAATAGGTGAGCACCATGTGCGCCCGGTTCTGTCGCAACGCCTTGACGTAGGTGATGCGCAGCTTGTCACTGGATACCCCGAGGTGCCGCAGGCTGAAGTACTTGGCGATGGCGTAGTCCTCGCAATCGCCGGCGCCCTTCCATAACGCCTGGATCGGAGTTTCCCAGTAATCGACCTCATGCCACAGGTCGATGTCTTCCACGTAGCGCACCTGTTTGTTGAAGAACAGGTTCACCACCTTGAGCTGCTCCAGCTCAGGTGTCTGCTTTTCGGTCGCCAGCAGATGTTGCCAGGCGTCGATCCGTTGCTGCCCTTCGCCAAGCGGCCCATACAGTGCCTGCGCCCGTCGGCTGATCTGCGCAAAGTCCCAGTCGGCCCGCAGGCCACCCAGCATGAGGCCGGCCAGCAACAATGCCGAACACAGCCAGCGCAGGGACCTGAGGGCGGGGAAAGGTACAGCCAAGGGAATGCGTCCAGAAAAGACCGTTGGGAATGCGTGGGATGGTGAAGCCTGACCCGGCAAAAGACAATGGCAGGATGCAATCACCCAAGGCACGCTAAACTTCAGTTCAGGAACACTTTAGTTTATGAACTCCGGCCGTGAGGTTTTGACGGGCTGGTAATCTGCCACTAATGTTGGCATGGATCCAATTCGTCATTCAGGATGCGTGGTCGTGACAAAGAAGCCCAAGCCGTTAAGTACTATCCAGGTCAACGGACCCATCCCCGCTGCCCAGGCCCGCTCGATCATCGAGAGCGTGCTGCGCGAGGCCATCCTCGACGGACGCCTGCCCTGCGGCACGGCCCTGCGCCAGCAGGAACTGGCTGACCTGTTCGGCGTGAGTCGCATGCCGGTGCGCGAGGCGCTGCGTCAGCTTGAAGCGCAATCGCTGCTCAATGTGGTTCAACACAAAGGCGCCGTGGTCGCCCCGCTGATCACCAACAACGCCATCGAAACCTATGCGCTGCGCGCGGTGCTGGAAGCGTTCGCCTTGCGCCTGTCGGTACCTTTGCTCGATGCCGATGACCTGGCGCTGGCCGCCCACTACATCGAACAGTTGGAAACACAGACCGATCATGCCGAGATCGGCAAGCTAAATCGGCTGTTCCACATGTCGCTTTACCACAAGGCGCCCAACAGCAAGTTGTTGGACCTGATCGAACGCGAGCTCAATGAAGAGGAGCGTTTCCTGCGCTTTCACCTGTCGTCCATGGGGCTGGGCAAGCTGACCCAGGATGATCATCGCGCATTGCTCGAGGCGGTGAGCGCCAAGGACACCGATACAGCGGTGGCCCTGCTGGAGCGTCATCTGGAAAAAGCCTGCGTCACTATTCGGCGGTACCTGGAACAGCCATCCAATTGATCGTTCGCCGGCGACCTGGCCGGCGTATCACTTTCTTACATATCCTTCCTACCCGTCTTCCCGCCCATCTGACGCGGCCTGGCCGTGTCTGCGACCCGCCGCCACATCAGTTCAATGGCACTGCCGTCGATTTGGGCTCACTCTTGCGTTTGTCGATTCAAAAAAAGACCTGAAGAAGTCAGCGCCTGGCGACAAGCCAGGCGAATCGAAGCCACCACGCAAGGAGCGTCGCCCACCGGCGGGAGAATCGAATGTCCGACCGACGTCCCGCCCATAAAACCCAAACTTCTTTATTCCCTGTTCCCTGAAGTGCTCCGGGTGAGGCATTCACTCGAACTATTTATTCTGATCGCTATAAATCGGAAGGAGCAACTTCGCCCCAATAAAACTTACCCAATAAGTTTTATTGGAACTCTTCGCGCCCAATAAAACATGAACTTTAAATAATTAAAAAACTGCTTGCCGTCGGCTTGTTTCGTGTATTAGTTTTTTCTACGTCGAGTTATTTGCGACGCTTTAAAACCTCCGCAACCGATTAAAAATAAAGGCATTCATGCCTTGTAATTGAAATAGCAGCAGACACTTGCATGACTTGGGTAATTCATGGATTCCGGTTCAGGCACCCACTCGCCTTATTAAAGGCCCGGGGCACCCTGTCGGACAAACATCATTGATGAGGACGTTCAAATGCAGCCAACAAAAGAACAACTTTTTTTGAAAAAACGCGAACTTGGCCAGCACCCTGTTTTTTCCGAAATAACATCAATCGACCTGTTACGCCGCTTTATGGAAAGCCACGTCTTTGCCGTGTGGGACTTCATGTCGCTGACCAAGCGGCTGCAACGGGAGCTGACCTGCGTCCATCTGCCCTGGCTGCCTCCGGCCGACCCGCAGGCGGCACGCCTGATCAATGAAATCGTGCTGGGCGAAGAGTCCGACGATCGCCCCGGCGCAGGGTACTGCAGCCATTTCGAACTGTACCTGGACGCCATGCGCGAAGTCGGCGCGGACACCCGGGCGATCGAGCAATTCATCACCCTGCAACAGGAAGGCGTCAGCCCCGAAACTGCATTGGATAGCGTCGAGGTCGAACCCGCCGCGGCCCGCTTCGTTCGTCAGACCCTGCACACGGCCCTGCATGCCCCAGCCCACAGCGTCGCCGCCGCGTTCGTGCACGGTCGCGAGAGCGTCATCCCGCAGATGTTCCAACGCATGCTGGATGCCTGGGGCATCGGCCTGGATCAGGCGCCGACGTTCCGGTACTACCTGCAACGGCACATCGAAGTCGATTCCGAAGACCATGGCCCTGCGGCGGAGAAACTGTTGGCGCGCTTGATCGACGGCGACCCGCAGCGCGAAACCGAGGTGCTGTCCGCCGCGCTTGCCGCCGTCCACAGTCGAGCGGCGCTGTGGGATGGCTTGCGCCAGAGCATGACCCAACCGCTCGCGCAGGTGACGCCATGAACGCCATCCAATACCAGTCCTTCGCCGACGCCTGGGAAAGCCGCGCCACGATCCGTACCCGGCCACGGCGCCGGGTCGAAAATGACGACAAGCTGATTTTTCCCATGAGCCGTCAGCCCCTGGTGCACAGCCAGACTTTCCTCAGCCATTGCCCGCAGCTGCGCGATTATGCGCTGGTGCAGAGCCTCTACAAGTTCATCAACGACGTGGTGATCTTCGAGACCGAGCTGGTGGACCACACCGCCCGGCGCATCGCCAAGAATCGCTTCGGCATCGAGTTCCCGTTCGCCTGTCGCTACGACGCGATGACGGTCGTGGTGGACGAGGATTATCACGCGCTGGTGGCGATGGATTTCATGCAACAGACCATCGACATGACCGGCATCGAGCCTATTCCGTTGCCGACCCAGATCGAACTCAGCCGCGCGATCCCGGCAACACTGGCCCAGGCCCCGGAACACCTGCAAAGCGCCGTGGAGCTGATCTGCATCGCGATCGCGGAGAACACCGTGACCAACGAAGTCGCGGCGTTCGCCCGGGACGACTCGGTCAAGGCGTCGATCAAGGGCCTGATGGCCGATCATCTGCTGGACGAGGGACGACACTCGGGTTTCTGGACACGGCTGGTGCAGATGTACTGGCGCGCAGCCCCCGATGAAGACCAGCAGGCGATTGCCCGGCTGATGCCCGGTTTCATTGTCCAGTACCTGGCGAGCGATCTGCAGCAGGCCTTCGATTTCGAGCTGATCGCCCATCTGCCCGTCGACGAATCGGTGCGCCAGTCCCTGCGCGAAGACGCCAGCGCACTGGCCTACCCCATCAATCGCTTCCATCCATTGGTGGGCAACATCACCCGCTTTTTCCGCAGCAGTTCGATGCTCGCTTCCCCCTGCGTGCGCGATGCCCTGGCCGACTACCTGACCTCATGAGGAGCTGCCGATGAGACGCCTCGAAATTGCAGTGCCTGGCACCAGCCAGGCCATGGCCGAACTGGCCCGGGAACTTGAACTGCACGGCCATGGTGTCGTGACGACTCAAGCGCCGGCGATCGACCTGTTGATCGACGACGGTACCGCGCCTTCCACTATCGAAGCCCGCTTCTGCCTTCAGGTGCGCCTGGCGTTGCAGGCGCTGCCCGGAGAAGCATTGCCGCAGCCGATCATTGTGTTTCGCGACGGCGCGCAGCGGTTGTTGTGCCAGGAGATCATCGCCCCCGAAAACGGCAATGGTCAGTCCTTGCGGTTGCGGACACTGGCGAGGGTGGTTGAAACCGGTGCGCGGCTGGTCAGCCAACTGTCCCGCGAGGACAGCGGCTTCGAACATTGGCCGACGGTGCAGGCCGACGCCGAACTTGCTCTGCATGGGCTGGATGCCCTGGAGTCGCTGGCCTTCGAGCATTGCCTCAACCGGCCGCCGGTACCCTGGCTGCTGGCCGCCGCCGAGGTGCCGGTGATGCATGGCATCGAACAGCGCATGCTCGACGATGCACTGCAACCGGCGTTGTGGGTCGAAGGCCAGCTCACTGACTACAAGACTTTGCGCACCCAGGTGCTGAGGTTGCAGCAGGCCATGCTGGAACAGCTGGAACAGCTGGAACAGCTGGAACAGCTGGAACAGGCAGATTCTGCGGAAGCAAAACCTGTGGAGACAAGGCTTGCCCGCGATACAGACACAGCGGTACCCAACCAGACCGAGTCATCGTTCATCGCGGGCAAGCCTTGCTCCCACAGGTCTTGCACGCACAAGCCTAGCTCTCAAATGGTGATTGCGGTGTGTCTGCCCAAATCCGCGCCGTTATATGCAGCGATCCTGGCGGTGCTGGGCTGTGGCGCCGTGTACCTGCCACTGGACCCGCAACACCCCGTACAGCGTCGACGCTTCATCCTGGAAAACGCCAAGGCCGACCTGCTGCTGCACGACGGCGACAGCGACCTGGGCGACCTGCCGGTGCCCGCGCTGAACGTGCATCGGCTGCCAGCGCTCAAGCCGGGCATCCCCGCCTCGCCGATCCGCCGCCCGGTGGCCCTCGACGAGCCGGCCGTGGCGATCTACACCTCCGGCACCACCGGCCAGCCCAAAGGCGTGCTGCTCAGCCATCGCAACCTCAGCCATTTCTGTGCCTGGTACAGCGACTACGTCGAGTTGCAACGCGACAGTCGGGCGCTGCAGTTCTCCACCATCAACTTCGATGCGTCGCTGCTGGATATCCTCCCGACCTTCCTCCAGGGCGCATTGCTGGTGGTGCCCAGCGAAGACCAGCGCCGCGACCCGCAGCAACTGGTGGCGTTGATTCACGAACAGCGGGTCAGCCACGCCTTTCTACCGCCGGCGCTACTGAGCGTGTTGCCGCTGGAGACACCGCTGGGCCTGGCGCACCTGATCACCGGAGGGGATGTCTGCGAGCCGTTCGTGATCGAGCGACTCGCGCCCCAATGCCGCTTCCACAACATCTATGGCCCGACTGAAACCACGGTGCTTGCCACCACGCGGCAGTTTGGCGTTGGCGATAACAACCGCAACCTCGGCGTGCCCATTGCCAACGCTCGGGTGTTGATCCTCGATGAACAGCTGCAACCGGTGCCCCAAGGCGTACCCGGCGAGCTCTACATTGCCGGGCCGGGTGTCGGCCTGGGGTATCTGCACGACCCGACACTGACGGCCACGCGCTATCTCGACCTGACCCTGCCCGACGGGCAAACGCTGCGGGTCTATCGCACCGGGGACATCGGCCAGTGGAGCGACAACGGCATCGAACTGTGCGGCCGGCGCGACAATCAGGTGAAGGTCCGGGGCTTTCGGGTCGAACCCGAGGAAATCGAACACTGCCTGCGGGAGAGCCAGTTGTTCCGCCAGGTGGCGGTAGGTGTGGACGAGCGTCGACGGATCCTGGCGTTCCTGGTCCATCCCCGGGAAGACCAGCCCGGAGCCGCCCTCCAGGCACTGCGCGAGCATGTGCAGGACACGTTGCCCAGCTACATGCACCCGGGCGCCTACATCGAACTGCCCAGCCTGCCCTACACCAGCAACGGCAAGGTCGATCGCCGCGCCTTGCTGGCCCTGTCGGTGCAGGTCCAGGTCGGTGGCCAGCGACGCCAGCCGCAGAATCCGCTGGAAACCCAGCTGCAACAATTGTGGGCCGAATTGCTGGAGCTGCCGGCCGAAGACATTGCCACCGACGAAAGTTTCTTCAACCTGGGCGGGCATTCGATCCTGCTGTCGCAATTGCTGCTGAGTATTCGCCAGACCTTCGGCCGCAGCCTGTCGATCAATCGCTTCATCGAGGCACCGACGCTGATGACCCTGGCGAAGCTGCTCGACAGCCCGGAGCACAGCGACACATCGGTGCTCAGCCCTCAGGCCTTCATCGATGCCGAGGCCGAACTCAACGTCGAGCCGCTGCCCATCAGCCAATGCGGTGATGTGCACAAAGTAGTGGTGACCGGCGCCAACAGCTTTCTCGGCGTGCACATTGTCGAGGCGCTGCTGGCCTGGGGCGCCACCGAAGTGGCCTGCCTGGTGCGCGCGTCCGCCGGACAGAGCGCGGCAGAACGCTTTTCCCAGGCCCTGCAGGACAATCGCCTGACGCATCTGGACCTGAGCCGGGTCAGCGTCTATGCCGCCGACATCACCCAACCGCAACTGGGTTTGCCGGACGACGTCTATGCCCGCATCGACCGGACCTTTGGCGCCTTGGTGCACAACGCTGCCCACGTCAATCATGTGCTCGACTATGAGTCCCTGGCGCGGGACAACGTCGAGCCGATCTTCGAATGCCTGCGTCTGTGTGAAGGGCGCAGCAAGAAGATCTTCAACTTCGTCTCCACGCTTTCGGCCTCCAGTGCCCTCGGCGCCGACGGCCAGGTGCTGGAACAACCCGCCGCGCCGACGCCGCCAATCTACATCAAGAACGGCTACAACCTGTCCAAATGGGTCGGCGAACGGATCCTGCAACGGGCACAGGACCGCGGAGTGTGGGTCAACCTGTTCCGCCCGGGCAACATCAGTTTTAACAGCCAGACCGGGGTCTGCCAGCCCCACAAGAATCGCTTGATGCTGATGCTCAAGGGCTCGATCCAGCTGGGCCAGGTGCCGGATCTCTCACTCAACTTCGACCTGATGCCGGTGGACTTCCTGGCCCGTTTCATTGCCTTCCACGCCAGCCGCTACCAGCCGACGCAAGCGGTGTTCAACCTGCACAACCCCGAGCCCTTGAGCTGGGATGCTTACGTGGCGTCGTTCCGCGACAGCGGCCGGGAGTTTTCCCTGGTCAGCGTCGCGGATTGGCAAGGGCAACTGGGCCGGGTCGATGCCGACAACGCGCTGTTCGGCGTGCTGGGGTTCTACCTCAACGGGTTTGAAGAAGACATCGGCGACATCTCGATGATTCGCCATGACAACGCGCGGACCGGGGTGCGGCAGATGGGCGCCCGTTACCCGGAAAAGTCCCCGGCCCTGCTGCGACGTGGTGCCGACTACCTCAAAGCCATCGACTTCATCTGAAGCCATCCAACCCAAAGCAAGGAGCAAGACCATGAATGCATTTCAACCCGACACCCTGATCAGGAACCCTCAAGCCTGCCACGTAGAAACCTCAGTGGAGGTCGCGGCCGACGCGGCGCAGGTCTGGGAATTGGTGGGCGATTTTGGCGGTTTCAACCGTTTCATCCCGGCGCTCGCGCGTATCGAAATGACCGGCGAAGGCGTGAGGTCCCTGCGCAAGAAGTTCTTTGTCGACGGGCAGAACCTGGTGGTGGAACAGCTCAACAGCCGTGACGACCAGGCCATGCACATGACCTGGACCCTGATCTACAACACCCTGGGCATCGACAACCTGTGGGCCGCGATGCGCGTCGAGCCCCTGGCGGACAAGCGTTGCCGTGCCACCTGGACCATCATCGCCGACCACACCGACGCCCATTCGCCATCGGGGTTCAGGGACTTCCTGCAAGGCTTTGCCGATGAGGCGATGGGGAATGTGCAGAAGATGTTCGCCTAGGTAGTCCCCTTGTGGGAGCGAGCCTGCTCGCGATAGCGCCGGGTCAGTTGGCGATGAGGTTGGCTGTGCCGCCGTCTTCGCGAGCAGGCTCGCTCCCACACTGGGTTCCGAGCGGCTGCAAAATCCAGACTCACCCCAAATCCCCTGTGGGAGCGAGCCTGCTCGCGATGGCGGCAGTACAGCCCCCGCGCCTGTCAGATCTTGAAGCTGTCCACCAGCTGCTTCAGCCGATTGGCCTGTTGGGACAAGGCATCGCAGTCCCTCAGGGTTTCATTGAGGTTGGCCACGCTTTGCTGGTTCAGCAGGTTGATGTGGCTGACGTCCATGTTGAGGGTTTCCACCACGGCGCTCTGCTCTTCGGTCGCGGCGGCCACCGACTGGTTCATGCCATCGATTTCGCCGATCCGCTGCGTCACGCTGACCAGCCGCAGGCCGGCCTGGTTGGCCACTTCCACGCTTTCTTCGCTGGACACCTGGCTGGCGTTCATCGTCGTCACCGCTTCACGGGAGCCGACCTGAAGCGAGGTGATCATCTTGTGGATTTCTTCTGCCGACTCCTGGGTGCGGTGCGCCAGGTTGCGCACTTCATCGGCCACCACCGCAAAGCCACGTCCGGCTTCACCGGCGCGGGCCGCTTCGATGGCGGCGTTCAAGGCCAACAGGTTGGTCTGCTGGGAAATGCCCTTGATCACGTCCAGGATGTGCCCAATGTTGTCGGTGCTGGCATTCAGGGTTTCGATCTGGGTGCACGAAAGGCTGATTTTCTGCGACAGCTCGGTCATGGCCTGGATGGTTTTTTCCACTACCTGACGACCGTCGTCGGCCTGTTCGCTGGCACCGCTGGCCTGTTGCGATGCGTCGGCGGCATTGCGGGCGATTTCCTGGGTCGCGGCACCCAGCTGGTTGATGGCTGCCGCCACGCTGTTGGTGCGGGCGCTCTGTTCATCCGAACCGACGAGCGAGGCGTTGGACGATGTCATCACGCGTTGCGACAAGTCATGCACCTGGCGGGTAGCGGACGACACTTCGGAAATCGAGGCGTGGATCCGCTCCACGAACTGGTTGAACGAGCCGCCCAACACCGCGAACTCATCCTTGCCTTGCACGACCAGACGCCGGGTCAGGTCGCCTTCGCCCTGGGCGATGTCCTGCATGGCACGGCCCATGGTGGTCAGCGGACGCATCAATACCTGGATCAACAGGCTCAGCAGCAACGCGATGGCAGCGACCGCGACAAACATCGCAATCAGCGCGGATGTGCGGAACTGGCTCAGCGGCGCATAAGCCTTGGCCTTGTCGATCGACAGGCCGATGTACCACTCGGCGCCCGGCAGCCCGGTCACCGGGGTGAACGAAAGAATACGATCCTGCCCATTCAGTTCGACGTCCTGGATGCCTTTGCCGATGCGCACAGGCGTGCCGGGGTAGATGTCCTTGAGGTTCTTCATCACCTGGTCCTTGTCCGGGCTGACGATCACCTGACCGTCACCACTGACCAGGAAGGCATGGCCGATGCCACCGAAGTCCACCGAGTTGATGATTTTCACCAGGGTATCCAGGCTGAGGTCGCCGCCCACCACACCCAGCAATTCACCGCTCTTCTTCACCGGCAGGGCAATGGTCACCACCAGCCCGCCGACGGCGGCCGAATAAGGTGGGGTCAGCATGGTTTTATCGGCGGTCACCGCCTGTTTGTACCAGGGGCGCTGACGCGGGTCGTAGCCGTCGGGCATTTTTGCGTCAGGACGCTGGGTGAATACCCCGTTGGCCTGGCCTACGTAAGTGAACTGGAAATTCGACGTCAGCGCCGGCTGGTCGACCAGCCCCGCCAGATCGGCGGTAGCACCCTGGTGCGCAATGTTCTGCGCCAGGTTCTCCAGCACCAGCACGCGCCCGCTCATCCAGTTCTGCACACTGCTGGCCGTCAGGTCACCGGATTGCTCGATGGACGACTCGAGGCTGCGGCCGATGGTGTTGCGCTGCAGATAGTCGTTGTAGAGGGTGAACAGGGCAAACGCCAGAACCACCACACCAGAGGCGGCCAGAAGGATTTTATGACTGAATTTCAAATTCATCGGTGAGGCTTCTTATGCAAGGAGTGGGGGTGCGTTCCGGTTGCACGATCCATGTAACAGCGCGGGCAGGACGTGTGGCCTGCTCCACTTTGGTGCACACATATCAAGCTGTCGGCCAAGAGCTGAAAAAAATTAGCGCTTCGAAGAAATGGGCGACAGAAGGCCCCGATGGGTGAACGGAGGTTGCAAATTCACCAGACCATGATGACAATGCGACACATTATCATTTGCAGCATCAGGCCCGTCGCGTTCATGTCATCTCCCGAGTTTGCAGTACAGGCGCTCTACAGCAATCATCACGGTTGGCTCAATACATGGCTGCGCAGCCGATTGGGCAATGCGGCCGATGCGGCGGACCTGGCCCACGACACGTTCGTCCGCCTGTTGCAACGCAGCGAGCGCCTGGAACTCAAGGCGCCGCGGGCATTCCTGCGTACCATCGCCCAGGGCCTGGTGATCGATCACTGGCGGCGGGAAGAAATCGAGCGCGCCTACCTCGAAACCATCGCCCACCTGCCACAAGCCGAAACCCCGGGTGCCGAAGCCCAAGCCTTGATCCTGGAACTGCTGGAAGCCATCGCCCGGATGCTCGAAGGCCTCAAGCCGAAAGTGCGCAGGGCCTTTGTGCTGGCCCAGTGCGAGGGGCTGACCTACAAGCAGATCGCCGAACAGATGGGTATCTCGCTGCGCTCGGTGGAGCGTTATGTGGCCGATGCACTGTACCACTGCTATGTGTTGCGCTATGAAAGCTGAGCCGCTGGATAACACCCGGATCCACCGCAGCGGCCCGCCGCAGCAGGTCGTCAGGCAAGCGATCAACTGGTTGCTGCGCCTGCGCAACCACGCTTCCGATCCCGCTCTGCGCCGACAGTGTGAGGCCTGGCGCGCTACCGACCCGGCCCATGAACTGGCCTGGCAACGGGTGCAGTCGCTGCACAGCGAACTGACCGCGAACCTGCGGGCGGTGCCCGGCGTTCAAACGACCCTCGATACCTTGGAAAACAGTGCCCAGGGACTTGCTCGTCGCCAGGCATTGAAGCTGCTGTCGGGCCTCGTGCTGGTAGGTGGCGCAGCATGGCTGGGGAAAAATTCGCAATGGCAGCCGTGGAGCGCCGACTTCGCCACCGCCACGGGTGAACGACGCGGCTTCCAACTGCCGGACGGCACCCGACTTGAACTCAACACCCACAGTGCCGCCAATGTGGACTTCAGCGCCGACCATCGCCGGGTGACCCTGCTGCGCGGTGAAATCATGCTCAACTGCAACCGCGATGCCGCGCGCCCCTTGCGGGTACAAAGCCGCCACGGCTTGTTCGAGAGCGTCGAAGGACGCTTCGTCGTGCGCCAGGACAGCGACTGCACGCGCTTGAGCGTCACCCATGGCACGGTGGCGATCCGCTCCCATTCCAACGCCAGCGGCGCGCCCATCCAGGTGAGTACCGGGCAAAGCTACGTGATCACCCCGTCGACCGCGACGCTGGCGCCTTCGCTGGATATGGACGCCGGTGCCTGGACGGACGGGTTGATTGTCACCCGCAACATGCGCCTGGAGGACTTCCTCAACGAGGTAGGCCGCTACCGTTCGGGTTATCTGAAATGCACGGCGGCCATTGCCGACCTGCGCCTGTCGGGAGTGTTTCGCCTGGAGGACACCGACAAGCTGCTGGCTGTTCTGCCCCGCACGCTCCCGGTGCAGATACGCTACCGAACCCGGTGGTGGGTCACGGTGGAGCGACGGGTCTGATTTTTTTGGCGGGTTTTCGGCCGGTGTCCGGCTAGGACAGTAAGCAACGCTTATCTGCCTTCAGCGACTCCAATGGAACCTACAATGACTGAGCGCTCACTTCACCGTAATGCCCTCGCCCGCTCTTCGCAACCGGGCCTGTTGCGCCAGGCCATCCACGCCGCGCTGTTCTCCACCGTACTGGGTGTCGGCGTCCTGCCGCTGCTGGCGGTCGCTGCCGATGATGGCGCGACAACCAGCCATCAGCGCTACAACATCGCTCCAGGCCCGTTGAACGAGGTGTTGAATCAATTCGCCCGTCAGGCAGGCATCACCCTGGCCAGCACGCCGGCACAGACCAACGGTGTGCAATCTCCCGGACTCAAGGGTGACTACTCGCCCGACCAGGCCCTGAGCCATCTGCTCAGCGGGTCGGGGCTGGTTGCCGTCAGCCAGGATGGCAGCAGCTACGTGCTGCAAGCCGCGCCCGCCGACAACACCCTGGAACTGCCGACCACCGACATCCGCGGTTTTGCACTGGGCAATGCCTTGGGCAGCATGGAGGGCTACAACGCCACCCATAGCCAGGTCGCCACCAAGACCAGCACCGCACTGCGGGAAACCTCGCAAAGCGTGTCCGTGGTCACCCGCGAACAAATGGACGACCAGGGTGCGCAAACCGTGTCCCAGGCCATGCGCTATACCCCCGGCGTGCTGACCAACCCCTACGGCGCGACGCACCGTTACGACTACGTGGCCATGCGCGGTTTCAACGACGGTTCGGTGGACAACATCTACCTGGACGGCCTCAAGTCCATGGGGGACAGCGGGACCTACAGTTCCATGCAGGTCGATCCCTATTTCCTGGAGCGGGTCGATATCCTCAAGGGGCCGTCCTCGGTGCTCTATGGCCGCAGCTCCCCAGGAGGCCTGGTGGCGCTCACCAGCAAGAAACCCTTGTACGAGGCCTACCGCCAGGTCCAGGCCACGGTCGGCACCCAGGGCCAGCGCGGCATGGGCTTCGATTTCACCGGACCGGTGGATGACGAGCAACGCCTCACCTATCGCCTGATCGGCCTGGCGGACACCTCCGACACCCAGTTTGACCACACCAAGGAAAAGCGCTTCACCCTGGCGCCCACGGTGAACATCGACTTCAGCGAGGACACCTCGCTGACGCTCCAGGCCTATCTGCAGCATGATCCCGATGGCGGCTACCACGGGGGCATGCCGGCCGATGGCGCCTTGCACTCGCGCAATGGCCGGCGGATTTCCGAACACTTCTTCGAAGGCGAGCCTGGCATCGACCGCTATGAACGCGACCAGCAGTCGTTCGGCTACCAGTTCGAACATCGCTTCAGCGACGTGTTCACGGCCCGGCAGAACTTCCGCTACCTGGATTCGGAGGTGAAGAATGATCAGGTCTACGCCTTCGGCTGGACCACGCTTACCAGCAATGAACTGAACCGCTACTACACCGGCGCCGAAGAAAAACTCCACTCCTTCATCGTCGATAACATGCTGCAAGCCGAGTTCTTGACCGGCGCGACAAAGCACACCCTGCTGATGGGCGCCGACTACCAGCGACGCAAGACCGTGGTCGATTGGACCAGCGGCAGCCTCGCCCCGATCAACGCCTTCGACCCCAGCTACGGCAACACCGCCATTACCTACTTCAGCCCCACCAGCTACCTGCGGCGCCTGGAGCAGACCGGTGTCTACCTGCAGGATCTGATCGAACTGGACCAATGGCGCTTCTCCCTGGGTCTGCGCCAGGATTGGGTCGAGACCTCCGACGAGAACCGCATTGCCGAATCCGGTCGCCCGCAGGGCACCGAGATCAACGACAAGCGCACCAAGCTCACCGGCCGCGCCGGCGCGCTGTACCTGTTCGACAACGGCCTGGCCCCGTACATCAGCTATTCCGAGTCGTTCAACCCCAACTCCTATGCCGACAGCGCCGGCAACCCCCTGCCGCCCACCGACGGCAAGCAGTGGGAACTGGGCTTGAAATACCAGCCGCCGGGCACCGACGACCTGTACACGGCCTCGCTGTTCCGCATCGATCAGGAAAACCTGGCGACCAAGCTGCCCCAGGAAAACTTCTACCGTGCCATCGGAGCCGTGCGCTCCCAGGGCCTGGAGCTGGAAGCGCACCTGCAACTGACCGAACAGTTAAAGCTGCTGGGCAGCTACACCTTTACCGACATCGAATATTCGAAATCGATGATCAGCACCCTCAGCAGCGCCACCGACATCATCGAAAACAAGGGCAACTCGCCGACCCAGGCCCCGCGTCACATGGCCTCGCTCTGGGCGGACTACCGCTTCGACAGCGGCGCGCTCGATGGTCTGCGCCTGGGCGGCGGTGTGCGCTATGTCGGCTACAGCTGGGCCGACGCGGAGAACACCATGAAGGTGCCGGCCTATACGCTGTTCGATGCTTCGGTGGGGTATGACCTGGGCAAGGTCGGATTGAAAGGTGTGGACGTTCGCCTGAACGCGAACAACCTGACCAACGAAAGCTACGTCGCCTCATGCGCCAGCCTGAGCTTCTGCTACCTGGGTGAAGAGCGCAATGTGGCGGCTACGGTGAGTTATCAGTTCTAGTCATACCCATTCCTGTGGCGAGGGAGCTTGCTCCCTCGCCACAGGTTCTTTGCACGGACCGCCTCACGCCCGGACCGTATCCCCACCTTCCCTGGCGACGCTCTCCTGGCGCACGAACCGGTTCGCCCGGCCGAAGGTGCCGAAGTCATTGAACCGCACCCCCATCTCACGCATTACCTCATGGGCCACCGGCACCGTCAGTTGACGGATGTAGAACGGCTCCTTCACCACAAAGTGATGGATCCCGTGACTGCTGCCGAAGTTGAAGCAGAACGCCTGCAACGGCCACAGCCACCACGGGTTGAGCACCTGGGTTTGCTGAATGACATTGCCCGGTTCGACGTCACCGTAGTAATGCATGTTGGAACTGATGAAGTGCAGGCAAAAGGTGCGCAACACGTTCGGGCCGATGATCACCACCGCCGCGATATCGATCACGTGCATCATCGCCAGGGTGTCCGCCGACCAGTCAATCGACGCACCGAACAGGCCCGCAACGCCATTGGCCCCGTGGAAACCGAGAAACATGTACCAGGCTCCCCAGTGCAGCAAGGCCAGCGGGAAATACACCTTCAGCGTGCGCTTGAGGATGCTGCGTCTGTGCGTCCAGGTCTTGGCCCGCAACAGACGGATGAGCGCCGACATGACGTTGTCACCGACCATCAGCAACCGCGCCATCCCCCAGGGCTCGCCGTTGGTGATGGCCCGTTCTTCCAGGTCGGCCTCGGTGCCGGACATCTTGTGGTGATTGAGGTGCAGATGGCGGCGGATCCACGGGTTGATGGTGCTCGGCCGCGCCAGCCACACCAGCCCCATCATCAGGTTATGGGGCAGGCGCTGCTTGCGGAAATACATGCTGTGGATCAGATCGTGCTCCAACTCGTGGGTCAACGAGGCGAAAAAGGCATTGAGCAACAGACACGCCCAACCGGCCAGATAGCCATTGATGTAGAGCAGCGCCGAACCGATCATCCCCGCCAGGGCGAACGCCAGGATGCCCGCACCCAAGGCATCCTGATGCAGCAGGATCGGGTAGCGTCGGCGCAGTTCTTCGCCATGGGCCAATACCGCTTGGCGAATATGGGCGGATCGCTGTTGTGCATTCAATCGCTCGGGACTTGCGCTACGGCCAGGCATGGCTTAAATCCTCTGTTAGAGATGTGCTCATCCTGACCAGCCTTGCTGTGCAGGGTGGTAGCCGTAGACGCCAACCTGTTGACCGCAAGCGCCAATCATCATGACTGAACCGACCACCCTCGCCAGCTGGACCCGCGCCCTGCGCAAACAGCTCGATGCGCTGGGCCTGGATGGCCATGCCCTGTGCCTTGAGGCCGGACTGGACCCGCAGTTGATGGACGATCCGAACGCCCGTTACCCGCTGTCAGCCACCACCCGCCTATGGGCCTTGGCGGTGCAGGCCAGCGGTGATCCGGCCATCGGCCTGCGGGTATCGCGCTTCGTCAGCCCCACGACATTCCACGCCTTGGGCTACGCCCTGGTGGCCAGCGGAAGCCTGCGGGAAGTGTTCGAGCGCATCGTGCGCTATCACCCGGTGGTCAGCGATGCGCTGACGCTGCAACTCAATCGCTGCCAAGACCGTTACCGCTTCACCCTGGATGTGCCCCAGGGTCGTCCCATGCCGGCTTTCGAAGCCATCGACGCGTTCGCCGCAATCTACGTGCGCACCTGTCGTAACCGCCTGGGGCGCGACTACGCACCGCTGGCGGTGTACCTGCGCCGCCCTGAACCGGCAGACCCTGCGCCGTGGCATAAAGCGTTCCGCTCGCCGGTGCATTTCGCCGCCGAACAGGATTACCTGGAGTTCAGCCTCGCCGACTTCGACAGCCATCTGGACGACGCCAACCCGGAGCTGGCCGAACACAACGAAGCGGTGCTCAAGCGTACCCTCGCCCACCTCCAGCCGCTGACCTGGGAGCGCAAGGTGCGTGAAGCCATCGAAGCCCAACTACCCGAAGGTGAACCCAGCGCCGAACGCATCGCCCAAGCCATGCACTTGAGCCTGCGCAGCCTGCAGCGACACCTGGCGGACGAAGGCTGCCGCTTCGACGCGCTGCTCAACGAATGCCGGGAAAACCTGGCGCTGTTGCACCTGCGCGATCCCCAATGCTCGTTGAGTGAAGTCGGCTACCTGCTGGGCTTTGCCGACGCCAGCAGCTTCAGCCGCGCGTTCAAGCGCTGGACCGGGATGACGCCGGGACAGTTTCGGGAGGGGTTGCGCTAGCAGGACTGGCCTCATCGCGAGCAGGCTCGCTCCCACAGGGGTTAGGCGTTGCTGCGGATACCATGGCAAACACAGACCCGATGTGGGAGCGAGCCTGCTCGCGAAGGCGATGGGTCAGTCCATCGAAGGCTTGAGACTGCGTTGGAGCCCGGCCGTCCAGGCCTCGAATGGCTTCTCCGGTTGCTCTGAATCGTTCGTTAGCCCCCATGTAATGCCGCATCTCCACCATGGCAAGGTCCATCCCATGGATCACTTGCTCTATCAGCTCGTTGCAGCGGCCCTCGGTCAGGTTGCACGCTGAACGACCGAATCGTGTAAGCATTTTGTATTTTGGCCAGGCTTTTGAACCACCCAGCAACAGCGCCATGTTGTCATTTCGGATGTACACGGCAGTGCTGACGATGTCATAGGCTGGCGCAAGTCTGATAGACGCATCTGCCCCGCAATGGTCATAAAGCACTCCGAAATTTTTCAGATGTGCGTCGCCATTTTTCAGACCGGCCGAGAGTGCAACGATCTTGAACAAGGACTCCAGCGCCTGATTGAGTAAATGAGGTGAAACGAATGCCTTGATCTGCCGAGCCGCCCCTTCATATGAACCGTCGTACTTGGCCCTGGAGGGTGAGCCGTTGAGCACACAAAAATCTTCAAAGCCCAGATGACTCCCGGGACCCGGTAAATCAAAACGCTTCACGATCAGAAATTTTCCACGTTCGCTCAGCTCAAGTTCAGGAACCTCAAGCCCCGCGTGCAACGCAGCCCGCATGCAAAAAAACTCATTAGCGGCCAGTTCCGGGAACTCGTCGGAGCGAAAAGCCTTGATCAAATGCGTGGCCCCCCGATGGATCAACCGATCGAATGTCGCTCCACTGTCACGCACCAGAACCTTGGGTTGTACTCCCGAGACACCAGAATACTGCCCGTAAGTGTGCAGCAGATCCTCGAACAGGCCTTCGGCCCCATCATGCACCAACAAGTCCCCCAGACTGGTTTCGGGCGGACCGACCTCGGCCTCCAAGCGACCGATGCCAACCCGGCCCAATTGATGGGGGCCCACGATGGAAAGCATTGAAAAGTCATCGAACCCTCGGACCGCTTTGCTGAAACGACGAACCAACTCGTCACGCAAGGCACCTTCGGGCAAATTCATTTCGAAGATCGGCGGTACGCCCGATTCCCAGTCATAGCTTTCAAGGCGCGCGGGCATGGTCAGCGAAACGGACTGTTCTTCGGTCGTGTTTGCGGCATAGGAAAATACCGAGTCGCTGCGCACTTGCCCCCGCCCAAGAGTGCCTACGATCGTTTCGCTGACCGAAACCTGTAACCTGTCCGGTCCTTGCTCTTCAGCCATGGAAAGATTCCTTTTTCAGCGAGTCGAGCGTCGGGCGTTTCGATGGCCGAGCAATGGCTGCCAACTCGTAGCCGAAACCATTGAGGATCGCTTCGACCTTACGGATCCCAACTTCAGGAATGGTGTTGTTCTCGATGCCCGAAATCGTGGCTCGGCTCATACCGTATCGGGCCGCCAAAGCCTCTTGAGAGAGATTCCGTTCTTTACGGAGACGTCTGATCAATTCGCCAACTGTTTTCATAGGAACAATCCGCATGATATGCGATGCATAAAATGCATTTTTCTATAAAACGCATCGCATTTAGTTCAAATCATGCACGAGTGTAGCGTATACAGAATTTTGCAGGGGCCTCAAATCACGGTAAGCACTCGCAGCCGCTCGATATCAAGGATCTCGATTTCGCCATAACCCAGGTGAAGAATGCCCTGGGCCTGCAAGTCCTTGAGGATCTGATTGGTGGTCTGGCGGGATAGCGAAAGCATCAGGGCCAGTTGTTCCTGGGACAGTTGCAGGACCTGTCGCGCCGATTCGATTTCGCCGTAGCCCTCGGCGATCAGCAGCAGGCGATGGGCTACGCGTGCCGGCGCAGGCATCAGGCTCAGCTGTTCGAGGTTGATGAAGGTCAGGCGCAGTTTGTGGCTCATCAGCAGCGCGAGATGCCGCCAGCAGGCCGGGTGTTGGTCGAGGAAGGCCAGCAACGTCGCCTGGGGCAGATGCAGCAGCGTGCAGTGCCCCACGATGACTGCGTCATGGGTACGGGGCTGGCCGTCGAACAGGCAGATTTCACCGAACCAGTGGGGCGCTTCCACCACGCTCAGCAGCGCTTCCTTGCCATGTTCATTCACCGAGCCGACCCGCACCGCGCCTTCCAGCACGGCATACAAGCCGCACGGTGGATCGCCGCGCTGGAACAGCCGGTGCCCCGGCAACAGGCGGCGCACCCGCGACATGTCCAGCAGGCTATCCTGGAACGAGGCGGGCAGATGGCTGTACCAGTGGCCGGCCATCAGGTGCGAGTGCCAGGGGTGCGAATTCATGAAAACTCCGGGAAGTGTCGGCTAACTGACAGAACACCTTATGAGACCTGGGCATCATGCAGGCATCACCTCAGGAGGAACAACAATGAAAAGCCTCGTCGATCATCTCAGTCAATACGCCGCCTATCACCGCGATCCGCGCAACATCGCCAGCCATTTCATTGGCATTCCGCTGATTTTCGTCGCGGTCGCCGTGCTGTTGTCACGACCGGGCTGGCCAATGGGCGCGCTGCTGCTGTCACCGGCGTTGCTGGTCGCGGCGGCCAGTGCCTGGTTCTACCTGCGCCTGGAGTTGCGCCTGGGTGCGCTGATGACGCTGCTGCTGGGCCTGGCCGTGTGGCTGGGGCAGGTATTGGCCGCGCAAAGCACATCGGTGTGGCTGGGCAGTGGCCTGGGGATGTTTGTGCTGGGCTGGGCGATCCAGTTCGTCGGTCACTATTACGAAGGCCGCAAACCGGCATTCGTCGATGACCTGACCGGGTTGATCGTCGGGCCGTTGTTCGTAGTGGTCGAGGCAGAATTCCTGCTGGGACTGCGGAGCGAGCTGAAGCGGGCCATCGAGGAACGCGCCGGCCCGGTGGTGTTGCGCAACCAGCGCTCGGCCGCCTGACTCCCGCGAATAAGGTGGATTTTGTGGGAGCGAGCCTGCTCGCGATAGCGGTGGGTCAGTCAACACGCAGTTGATTGACAGGACGCCATCGCGAGCAGGCTCGCTCCTACAAAGGTTTTGCATACTCCTTCAAGGATTACAGCGCACCGAACTCGACCCGGATGGTCAGCGCGCCGGTGTTATCGCTCAAGCCAGCCCCGTATTTCCCGGTCAGGTCATCGTTGATGCACAGTTGCAGCTCCCCTTGCTGGTTGCCCGGCACCTGCGCCAGATCCCCCACCAGGAACGGCGTGCCATTGTTGCCCACACGACCGATCAAGGCGCCTTCGGCAGCACCGGGCAAGGTATAGCTGCTGTAGTCGATGTGCCTCGAACCCCCCTTCCCATCGACATTGCCGCCTTGCGGGCTGGCACACCATAACCCGCTGACGTAGCGAACCAGGCGCGGCACCAACCCGTTGACCTGCACACCGGTGCCCTGCCAGGCAACATTGGATTGGACCTTCATCGTCACCGCCCTCAGGTCGTTGGCCACGGTGTCCCCGGCCTGGAACGACAACGCCGCGATGGTCAGGCTCGGATTCGAGGTCCCGCTGCTGGGGAAAACACCATCGCCCACCAGGAACAGGTTCTTGTGATCCCAACTGCGCTGGTCCTTGTCGACCACCGATTTGGCCGGGTCACTGCCCATGCGATAGGTGCCCATCAGGTGCCCGGCACCTTGGAAGCTCATAGGTTCGTTGTAAGTGAACGTCCCCGGCTTAAGAGGCTGGGTCAGCTCTACGGCGCCAAGCAGGTCTTTGATAATGTGAGTGGCCAGCCGTTTTGCCTCCAGGAATCCCCTCTGGGTGTATTTGGACAATTCATAGTGGATTTCCGGCCGGGGAATACCGAGCCGGTCCTTGTAGTCGGCGGACGGCACGATGTAGCACTTGGCGTTATCGGGATCGTCTTCCACCTGCTCCACCAGGAACGCGATGCGGAACTGCCGGATGAAGATGTCGTTGAGTTTTTGCACCAGCGCCGTTCCATAAAGCGCTTCGGTAGGGGCTTTGGGGTCCTGGTTCGGGTTCAGTGGATTGACGCCGTTGTTGTTCGTGCCGTCGATGAAGTCGGCCACTGTGTTGTAGGGATCGTTGGCCGGCCAGTTCCAGCCCTCGTTGCCGATTTCAATGCGCCACGCCGCTCGCTGACTGCGAAAGGCACCGTCTCGCAGACTCTCGATACCCGCGGTGGACAGGGGACCGCGGTACGGAAAAATCGCCTTGCCTTCAGGCATCAGGCCCCACGCCAGGTAGATCGGGTGGTCGGCCAGGCTGCGTCCCACCTGACCGCTGCTGTTGGCTACGCCCTTGGGCCAGGCGGGCGTGGCGGAGTTGAGCAATAGCTTGGGGGTTTCGATGGCATGGGCGGCGATCACATAACGTTGGCCGAGGGCCACGCCAGTGCCGGTGACCGGTCCGTCACCCAATTGATACTGCATGAACTCCACACCGCTGACATTGTTGTCCGCACCCACGGTCACTTTGCTCGCCACGGTTCGGTACAGCACCTTGACCTTGCCGGTGGCCAGGGCCTTGGTCATCGTCACCGTGGCGTCGTACTTGGCCTGGATCGGGCAGATCGGTGTGCAGTTGGTATTGCCGGCACACACCCGGCGTCCCGCGTAGGGCTCGGAGTTGCGTCCAGCGGGTGTCGGACTGACCACCAATGGCAAGCCATCGAAGGTCTGCCCCGTCACCGCCGTGACAAAACTGCCATCGACCAGCGACAACGGAATGCTGTGCATCGGGAAGGCGTAGCCTTCGGGAAAGGTGATGCCCAGGTACGCCTGGTCGGCGACGTTGGCCGAGACGCCGATTTCCGCCTCGGCCCGACAGTAGGCGCTTTGCAGATCGTCGTAGCCAATGGGCCAGTCCACCCCGACGTTGTACAAGGATTTCAGGCGAAAATCGTTCGGCACCATGCGCAGGCTCGTTCCGACCCAGTGCCAGGTGGTCCCGCCGCCCACTCGCTCATAGGTGCTGGTGAAGGGCATCGGGCCTTTCTGCACCAGGTAACTGACTTTTGGATTGTCCCAGCCCAGGATCAGGTCGGCGATGGTCGCACGTGGAGCGTTCTGCCCGGCCGGGTCACGGGGCGGGTCCAGGCTGGTGACCGGTGGATAGGGCGATTCCGGGGTTTTCAGCGTGGTCGTGTAGAACCGTTCCAGGTATTGAGCCCGGTTGACCGGGATCTCCGGTCCCGACTCGAGCACCAGCACCTCCACCCCGGCCATGGCCAGTTGATAGGCAACGATGCTACCGGCCAGACCGGCGCCAACGATCACCACTTCGGCTTGTTCAGTACTCATGACCGGTCTCCTTGCTGTGCATTGGAGGACGCGGTGGCGGGTACGCCGGTCAAGTCCTCGAGGCTCGGCGGCTGTTCGTTCCAGTAGCCAAAGAACGATTCGCTGTAGCCCATGGGGTGAGCCTGGGCGGCTTTCCAGGCCCAGCTGTTGATATACGCCTGGTCGGACACCACCGCCGAGTCACCCTTTTTGTAATTCCCCGCGTCATACGGCTGGTACCAGACACCCAGGAACCAGAGCTTCATGATCGAACGCGCCGCCAGCACGGAGTTGGGGGTCGGTTGCGTGGTGACCAGCACCTGCTGGGCGATCTTGTCCGGGGGCACGTTGTCGGCCGCCAACGTGGCGTACTGCGCCAGCAACGGGTTGAGCACATCGGTGGTGATGCGTGGGGTGACGTAATCGAGAAACAGCGGCGGCAGACCTATCGGGTCGAGCTGCGGCGCCAGGCGCGCGATGGGAATACCGGTCAGGGCCGATGACAGGCCGACGAAATTGTCCAGGTCAGTGCTCATTGTTTGGCTCCTTGTCCAGAAGTGGACTGCGCGCGTTCGAGCAAATAAGTGAAGTCCGCGAAGCTGGTGCGTGGGGATTCGGTGACATGGGTGGCCGCGTTGCCATGACAAGCCATGCAACTGGAAGACGCCTGGGGCGTGGTGCCCTGGACGTAGGTTTCCAGCGTGGCGTTGGCCAGGAACGGTGGGGCGGGATTGCCCAACGGATTGGCGGCCGAAATCTGGCAGTTCGGTGGTGGCGTGGCGCTCGGCCACTGGGTGCTGATCAACTGATAGTTGGCCCAGACACTCTGCGGGTTGGCCGTGCGCAACAGGGCCTGGTAATGGGCGTTCAAGGTGTTGGTGGGCCCGGTCAGCGGCACTTCGCGCACGATCTGCGAAGGCGTCGCCTTGACGGCCGGGTTCCATGGTCGTGGTGGCGGCTGGTTGACCGCACTGGTGCTGGCGGGGTTGTAGAACAGGTATGGGCCTTTGCGCTGCGCCACCGGTGTGGATTGCTCCGGCACGTTGTTCACGTGCTCGAAGGTCGACCAGACCCACTGCGGTGCACTGGCGGTCTTATGGACGATGTGCAAGCCCACCAGCCCAACCGACTGCGATGCACACGACTCCTCGACGATCGGCCCGTGGCTCGGGTCGCTGTTGCCCGGCGTATAGACCAACGCGTCGACCGTGTGAAAATCCTGCGGACGGTCGTTGGCGCCCAGCACCTTCCAGGATGCCTTCACCATCACCGAACCGACCTGGCTCGTGTCGTTGGAACCACAGCTGAACGCCACGGTGTTGGTCTTGTTCGCGGCAAAGAATTTCTGCTGGCCTTCGATGCTGTACAGACCGTTGTCGACGATCCCGTTGAACATCGATTGGTTGACCACGATTTCGTTGCGCGTATAAACGCCGTTCTGATCCACCAGCGGGCCGCTATCGAAGGGCTGGATAAACTCATCCAGCATGTCGGGAACCTTGCCCATCTGCTGCAGCAACCGCCCGGGCTTGAGCTGCTTGCACACTTCGGGAAGCGTCGCCGGCGCATCCCAGGGCAAGGGTGTCTGGCCCTTGGCGCGGAAAATCTGGTAGCTCTCTTTCCAGCTTTCCCAGACCGTGGCCCCATCCTGCTTGCCAATGGTGGTGCCGGTATTGGGATTGCCATTGTCCAGGGCCGGCCAGTTCAGGGCGATGAAGGTCTGCCACGACAGTTCATCGAAATTGCCTTGCAGGCTGGACAGGGAGATGGGCTGGGTGGCCGTGACATCGAAGGGTATTTGCGGCGACAACGAGGGGTCGGCGCTGGCGTACGGGCATAGCAGAACACTTAACAAGGCACAGCCCAGCGGGCCACGCCGACTGACTTCCATTCTCATGCTTGATCTCCTTGGCATCAGGGCGCCAGAAGATCACACCGGTCCGTCATGGACTCTCACTGCCTCCTGGCACGTCAGAGTCTAGGTAGGGTTTGAATCAAGAAGAGGGGTGGAAGTAGAACCAATCGAAGCAAAGCGTGACGGTGTTATTCGGATACAGACGGTGTGACGGAGGACGCCATCGCGAGCAGGCTCGCTCCCACAAGGGATTTCAGGGAGACCACGATCCCTGTGGGAGCGAGCCTGCTCGCGATGCTTTTGACCCTAGAGGTTGGCGACCTTCTGCCAGACCTTCGGCTTGAAGAACAGCGTCTCACCCTTCGCCAATCCCACCAGGCTGTCGTGATCCTTCACTACTTCAGCCTCGATCAGCTCACTCTGACCTTCCACCTTCAACGTCACCCGGGTCGTAGCGCCCAGCGGACGGATGTCCCGCACCTCGGCGGCGTGGTGGTCTTCCAGCTCCGAACGCGACAGCGAGACTTCATGGGGACGGAACAGTACATGCCGGTCTTCACCCAAGTGCAGGCGGTTAGAGTCACCCAGGAAGTGATACACGAAATCACTGGCCGGGTTTTCGTACACGTCCCCCGGCGAACCGATCTGCTCGATCACACCCTTGTTCATCACCACGATGCGGTCGGCGACTTCCATGGCTTCTTCCTGGTCGTGGGTCACGAACACCGAGGTCAGGTTGATGTCCTCGTGCAGCCGCGCCAGCCAGCGACGCAGTTCCTTGCGGACCTTGGCGTCGAGGGCGCCGAACGGTTCGTCCAGCAGCAATACCTTGGGCTCTACCGCCAATGCGCGGGCCAGGGCGATACGCTGGCGCTGGCCGCCGGACAGTTGCTCGGGGTAACGGTCGGCGAGCCAGTCCAGTTGCACCATGTTCAGCAGCTCGTGCACCTTGGTCGCGATCTGGCTCTCGTTCGGACGCTGGCCCTTGGGTTTCATGCGCAGACCGAAGGCGACGTTGTCGAACACGGTCATGTGGCGGAACAAGGCGTAGTGCTGGAACACGAAGCCGACGTTGCGATCGCGCACGTCGTGGCCGGAGACGTCCTCGCCGTGGAACACGATATTGCCCTGGTCCGGGGTTTCGAGGCCGGCGATGATCCGCAGCAGCGTGGTCTTGCCGCAACCCGACGGGCCGAGCAGCGCCACCAGCTCACCGCTCTGGATGTCCAGGCTGATGTCGTCCAGGGCCCTGAAGGCGTTGAAATTCTTGCTGACGTTACGGACTTCGATCGACATGACTTATTCCTCCGCGGCGCTGGCGCGCAGGCGGTTGATTCGGTTTTCGCTCCACTGCTTGAGCAGCAGGATGAAGAGCGCCAGGATCAGCAACAGGCTCGCCACGGCGAACGCGGCCACATGGTTGTATTCGTTGTAGAGGATCTCGACGTGCAGCGGCAGGGTATTGGTCACCCCACGAATGTGCCCGGACACCACCGACACCGCGCCGAACTCGCCCATGGCCCGGGCGGTACACAGCACCACGCCATAGATCAGTCCCCACTTGATGTTCGGTACGGTGACATGCCAGAACATCTGCCAGCCGTTGGCGCCCAGCAGGCGCGCGGCTTCTTCTTCCTGAGTGCCCTGTTCCTGCATCAGCGGGATCAACTCACGGGCCACGAATGGTACCGTGACGAAAATCGTCGCCAGCACGATACCCGGCAGCGCAAACACGATCTGGATATCGTGATCCGCCAGCCACGGCCCGAACAGGCCCTGGGCGCCGAACATCAGTACGTAGACCAGGCCCGCGATCACCGGTGAGACCGAGAACGGCAGGTCGATCAGGGTCACCAGCATGCTCTTGCCACGGAACGAATACTTGCTCACGCACCAAGCGGCGCTGACCCCGAACACCAGGTTCAGCGGTACCGAAATCAGCACCGCGATCACCGTGAGCTTCAGCGCCGACAATGCGTCAGGTTCGAAGATCGCGTTGAAGAACGCCCCCAGGCCGAGCTTCAGGCCCTGGGACACCACGATGAACAGCGGCAACAGCAGGAACAGCGCAAAGAACAACCAGCCAAAGCCGATCAGGATCAGCCGCGACGTTGCGCTGCCGCGGCGGGCAGCGTTGGTGGAGGCCGCGGAAATAGACGATTGGGACATGTTCGCGCCTCCTTATGGGGTTTCGATGCGCCGCTGCAACAAGTTGATCAGCAGCAACAGGACGAAGGAAACCACCAGCATCAGCACGCCGATGGAGGTGGCGCCGGTGTAGTCGTATTGGTCGAGTTTGACCATGATCAGCAGCGGCAGGATCTCGGTTTTCATCGGCATGTTGCCGGCGATGAAAATCACCGAACCGTACTCGCCCACGCCCCGGGCAAACGCCAGGGCGAAGCCGGTCAGCCAGGCCGGCAACAGCGCCGGCATCAGGATATGGCGGAACACTTGCCAAGGTTTGGCACCGAGGCAGGCGGCAGCCTCTTCGACCTCACGGGGGATATCCGCCAGCACCGGCTGCACCGTACGCACCACGAACGGCAGCGTCACGAAGGTCAGCGCCAGGGTAATGCCCAGCGGCGTATAGGCGATCTTGAACCCCAGGTCGGTGGCGAACTGGCCGACCAGGCCGGTCGGTGCATACAACGCCGTCAAGGCGATACCGGCCACGGCGGTGGGCAGGGCGAACGGCAGGTCGATCATCGCGTCGATGATCTTGCGGCCAGGAAAGGTATACCGCACCAGCACCCAGGCCAGCAGCGTGCCGATCACGCCGTTGATGATCGCGGCGCACAGCGCGGTGCCGAAGCTGAGCTTCAAGGCCGCCAGCACCCGCGGCGCCGAAATGATCGTCCAGAACTGCTCCCAGGTGAGTTGGGCGGCATGTACGAACATCGCCGCCAGCGGTATGAGCACAATCAGACTGAGGTACACCAGGGTGTAGCCCAGCGTCAGCCCGAAGCCGGGTATGACGGGGGAGATGCGACGCGACATAAAAGTCCTTGGTTGAGAACGCGCAGAGAACCCTTGTGGGAGCGAGCCCTGCTCGCTCCCACAGAAGCCTTCTTAAATAAACAGTCTTGCCAGGTCCATCCAGCTTACTGCGCCTGATAGATCTGGTCGAACACACCACCATCGTTGAAGAATTTCGGCTGGGCGGTTTTCCAGCCGCCGAAGTCCTTGTCGATGGTCACCAGCTCCAGTTTCGGGAACTGCCGGGCGTACTTGGCGGCCACGTCCTTGTCGCGCGGTCGATAGAAATTCTTCGCGGCGATTTCCTGTCCGGCCGGGCTGTACAGATGCTTGAGATAAGCTTCGGCGATCTCCAGGTTGCCTTTCTTCTCGGCGTTCTTGTCCACTACCGCCACCGGTGGCTCGGCAAGGATCGACAGCGACGGCACAACGATGTCGAATTTGTCGGCCCCACCTTCTTCTTTCAACGCCAGGAAGGCTTCGTTTTCCCAGGCCAGCAACACATCGCCCTGACCGTTGTTGACGAAGGTAATGGTCGAACCGCGGGCGCCGGTGTCGAGGATCGGTACGTGCTTGAACAGCGTCTGCACGTACTCCTTGGCCTTGGCCTCGTCACCTCCATTGGCCTTGAGGCCATAGGCCCAGGCCGCGAGGAAGTTCCAGCGCGCGCCGCCGGAGGTCTTCGGGTTCGGGGTGATGACCGAGACGTCATTCTTGATCAGGTCGCCCCAGTCCTTGATGCCCTTGGGGTTGCCCTTGCGCACCAGGAACACGATGGTGGAGGTATACGGGGTGCTGGCTTCCGGCAGACGCTGCTGCCAGTCCAGCGGCAGGGTTTTGCCCAGCTTGGCGATTTCATCGATGTCACCGGCCAGGGCCAGGGTCACGACGTCGGCACGCAACCCATCGATCACCGCTCGGCCCTGCTTGCCCGAACCACCGTGGGATTGCTGGATCTTCACGCTGTCGTCCGGGTGCGCCTGCTTCCAGAAGCTGACGAATTCGGCATTGTAATCCTGGTACAGCTCGCGGGTCGGGTCGTAGGACACGTTGAGCAGCTCGTAATCCTTCGCGACAACAGAACCTGCGAAAACAGCGCTGGCCAGGGCGGCCAGGGCATAACGGCGAATCGACGACATGGTGAAAGCTCCTGGAATTCTGGTTTCTTATGGTTCTGGCAGATCGGATGGTCCTGACAATTCCCCACAGCCAAACTGTTTCAGCCCGGCTTGTGGCTCGGCTGCTGCAGGCGGAATTTTTCCTTGCGTTCGATCTGGACCACCTGCGCGTTGTGCACGGTGATTTCCACCGCGCCAAAGCGCAGATCGCGCAACGCGCTCTGGATCTCGCGCAAGATGGTTGCTTCGTCCTGGCCGTCAACGCTACGTAGGGATGCGCTCATGCTGCTGCTCCTTGAATGAATGCCCGGCAGTGGGCGGCACTGCCTGGGGCGTGGAGCAATACTAGATAAGCCTGGATATTCTTAAAAAGACTATTTAAGAATTTTTATATAACCAAAAACCAAAAAATTCTGTGGGAGCGAGCCTGCTCGCGATAGCGGTGAGACAATCAACATTTTTGTCTCTGGCAGACCGCATCGCGAGCAGGCTCGCTCCCACAGGTTTTTTTGTCTGTCAGGTGATCGCCGGGGCCCGCTGCCAATCCAGCTGCTGCGCCGGCATCGGCCGCCCGAACCAATAACCCTGCCCCATCTCGCTGCCCTGCTCCAGCAGGAACCTCGCCTGTTCGCGCTGTTCGATGCCTTCGGCGTGCACCTGCATCCCCATGCTACGGGCCAGGGCGATGATCACCCGGACGATTGCCGCGTCGTCCTCATCCCACGGCAACCCGGCGACAAAACCCTGGTCGATCTTGAGCTTTTGCACCGGCAAGCGTTTGAGCCGCAGCAACGACGAGTAGCCGGTGCCGAAGTCATCGATCGCCAGGCGCACGCCCAGCTCCCGCAAACGATGCATCTGTTCCAACGCCACTTCCGGGTCTTCCATCACCGCGCTTTCGGTCACTTCCAATTCCAGGAACGCCGGATCCAGGCCGGTCTCATGCAGCACCTGGGAAACCTGCTCGTACAATTCGCGATGGGCGAACAATCGGCTGGAAACGTTCACCGCGACGAACGTCAACGCGACCCCGGCCTGCTGCCACTGGCACATCTGTCGGCAGGCCTGGGCCATGACCCAGCCATCGATCTGGGCGATCAGCCCGGTGCGCTCGGCGACGGGGATGAATTCGGCCGGCGAGATCAAACCACGCACAGGATGTTCCCAGCGTACCAGCGCTTCGACCCCGATCAGGCGACTGGACGCCAGGTCGTGCACCGGCTGGTAGTGGACCCGCAGCTCCTGCTGGGCGAGGGCACGACGCAGTTCGAAGGCAATCTCGACCCGCTGTTGCGCGTGAGCAGTCAGTTCTTCGGTGTACAAGGCATAGCCGTCACGCCCGGCACTCTTGGCCTTGAACAGGGCCGAGTCGGCATTGCGCAACAATTGCCCGGCGCTGAGGGCGTCGCCGGGAAACAGGCTGATACCGATACTGGCGTTGATGAACAAGGCATGACTGTCGAGCCGCAGTGGTTCCTTCAGGGCGTCGAGAATGCGCTGGGCCAGGACCGCTGCCTGCCCCGGCTGCGAACAGTTTTCCACCAGCACGGCAAATTCATCGCCGCCCAGGCGGGCCAGGGTCACCCCCGGCACGAAGAGCTCCTGGAACCGCTCGGCCACGCCTTTGAGCAACTCGTCGCCCACCGAGTGTCCGAGGCTGTCATTGATGTTCTTGAAATGGTCCAGGTCCACCAGCAGCAGGGCGCAGCCGCGCTTGTGCAGTTGCGCCGAGGCCAGGGCCTGTTCCGCGCGGTCGGAAAACAGCATGCGGTTGGGCAGGCCGGTCAGCGGATCGTGATGGGCCAGGTGCGCCAGTTCGTGTTGCGAATCCTTGATCGCACTGATGTCGGAGAACACTGCAACGTACTGGCTGACTTGGCCGTTGTCGTCGACGAGCGCCCGGATCGTCTGCCATTGCGGGAAGATCTCACCACTTTTGCGTCGATTCCAGATTTCCCCGCTCCATTCGCCCCGCCCGTTCAGGGAAGCAAACATGTCGCGGTAGAAATCCGGCCCGTGGCGACCGGACTTGAACAGGTTGGGGCGCCGGCCCAGCACCTCGTCCCGGTCATAACCGGTAATCGCCATGAAGGCCCGGTTCACGTGCACGATCAGTCCGCTGCGATCCGTCACCAGTACCCCTTCGCGGGTGCAATCGAAGACGGCGGCGGCCTGGCGCAGACGCTCGCGATCGCCTGCGTGCTCCCCTTCGCCGGACCGTGGCGTCCGCGCCCGCGCGAAAAAGATCAACCCGGCGCTGACCAGCAGCCAGGCATAGCCGTTGATCAGCTGCCAGGTCTGCCTGGCGGCGGATTGATCGAAGAAACTGCTTAATAAATAACCAACCAGCTGCAGCCAGGCAACTGACAGCACCAGGTAAAGCAGCGCTTCACCCAGGGCAATGCGGTGATGGGCAGTCATGCGGTCGTCCATGTCCCTATAAATAGGCGGGGATTATAGAGGAAGAAACATCCTGCCACTCTTATCTGAAAGGCCGACTGGTTTTATCTGTAGGGCTGGTGATAATGCAACGGCTGTTTCTATTTTTATCGAGGGCCCTACAGCCTATGTGGTACGAAGGTTTTCTTGGCTTGTCGCCCTGGTCGCTGGTGGCGGTCACCCTACTGATGACCCATGTCACGATCATCAGTGTCACGGTCTACCTGCACCGTTATTCGGCTCACCGCTCCCTGGAGCTCAACGCCGGCCTCAAACATTTCTTCCGCTTCTGGCTGTGGTTGACCACAGGGCAGAACACCCGCGAGTGGACCGCTATCCACCGCAAGCATCACGCCAAGTGCGAAACCGTCGACGACCCCCACAGCCCGGTCGTCAAAGGCCTGTCCACCGTGCTGCGCAAGGGCGCCGAGCTGTACCGCGCCGAAGCGGAAAATCCGGAAACCCTGCGCATCTACGGCAAGAACTGCCCCGAAGACTGGATCGAACGCAACCTCTACAGCCGCTACCCACTCCTGGGTGTGGCGATCATGGGCGTGATCGACCTGCTGCTGTTCGGCACCATCGGCATCACCATCTGGGCGATCCAGATGATGTGGATCCCGGTCTGGGCCGCCGGCGTGGTCAATGGCCTGGGCCATGCCGTGGGCTACCGTAACTTCGAGTGCCGCGACGCAGCGACCAACCTGGTGCCCTGGGGCATCCTGATCGGTGGCGAAGAGCTGCACAACAACCACCACACCTACCCCAACTCGGCCAAGCTGTCGGTACGCAAATGGGAATTCGACCTGGGTTGGGCCTGGATCCAGCTGTTCCGCTTCCTGCGCCTGGCCAAGGTCCAGCGGGTCGCGCCGATTGCCCATCGGATCGAAGGCAAGGGCCATCTGGACATGGACACCGCCCTCGCGATTCTCAACAACCGGTTCCAGATCATGGCCCAGTACCGCAGGCTGGTGATCGCCCCGCTGGTCAAGCAGGAACTGGAAAAGGTCGATCATTCGGTGCGCCACCAGTTCCACCGGGCCAAACGCCTGCTGTCGCGGGAAACCAGCCTGCTGGATGAGCGTCACCATCTGCGCATCCAGAACATGCTGGAGCACAGCCAGGCACTGAAGGTGATCTACGAAAAACGCCTGGCCCTGCAGCAGATCTGGGCCAAGACCAGCAGCAACGGCCACGACATGCTGGCGGCCATCAAGGAATGGGTCCACGACGCCGAGATCAGCGGCATCCAATCCTTGCGGGACTTTGCCGACCAGCTCAAGACCTACTCGTTGCGGCCTGCTACGGCCTGATAACCAAACCCGTCTTGAGAAAAAGACAAACCTGTGGCGAGGGAGCTTGCTCCCGCTGGGCTGCGCAGCAGCCCTTCTTTTGTGAGCGCTTCGCACTCAAGCGGGAGCAAGCTCCCTCGCCACGGATTTTCCGACTGCCGTACGTGAACAGCATCCAGCGGGTCTTCCCTTTCCTGCCTGCGGCTCCGTGGCAGCCAAAACCCCACCCCTTCGTCGCCTGAAAAGGAACTTCACCCCGAATCCCTTATCTCAAGAGCACTTCGCCATCCAGGCGGGCTTTGGAGCAAGCGCGTGCGAACCTTCAACAGTGCACGCTCTTTGAGATTTGTACCAATGGTCGACAAGAACCTGCAGGATTCAACCCAACCTCATTGGCCCGAGGCGGCCCAGACGCTCATGGCGCTGATGCACGCCAAGGGCGAAGTGGCGCGCCTGAGCGAACGTGAACAGCTCTTCAGCTCATTGCTGGTCAGCGTCAATGCGGTGCTCTGGGCATTCAACTGGGAAACCCGGCAACTGCTCTACGTGAGCCCCGCCTACGAACGGATCTTCGGCCGGCCCGTCGGCCTGGTACTGGCGGATTTCAACGAGTGGCGCGACGCAATCTACCCCGATGACCTGGATTACGCCGAACGCAGCCTGGCCGAAGTGCTGGTCAAAGGTGCCGTGGAGGATCGCGAGTACCGCATCATCGCCGCCGATGGCCAGATCCGCTGGCTCAGCGACAAATGCTTCATCAACCGCCAGGCCGAATCGGGGCAGCCGGTGATCGTGGTGGGCATCGCCGAAGACATCACCGAAAAGAAGCTGCTGGAAAGCGAACTGCAACGACTGGCGACCACCGACGTGCTGACCCAGAGCAGCAATCGCCGCCACTTCTTCGAATGCGCCCACCGCGAGTTCGAACAGGCACGATTGCAAGGGACGCCCATGGCGTTCCTGTTGCTGGACATCGATGATTTCAAGGTGATCAACGACACCTACGGTCATCAGGAGGGCGACTGCGTGCTGCAGAAAATCGCCGAAAGCGGGCGGACCGTGCTCCGCAGCGGCGACCTGTTCGGACGGATCGGCGGCGAAGAGTTCGCCGCCGTATTCCCCGGCTGTGCCCCGGACATGGCAATGCAGGTGGCCGAGCGCCTGCAACGGGAGATCCAGCGCCTGACCTTCCGCAGCGGGGAGCAGGGTTTCGGCATCACCGTCAGCCAGGGCCTGACCAGCATCACCGACGAAGACCAGACCCTCGACAGCCTGTTCGCGCGCGCTGACGCTGCCATGTACGAAGCCAAGCGCCAGGGCAAGAATCGGATCATCGTCGCCTGATCGACGTCCTACTCAAGTCCCTGTGGGAGCGAGCCTGCTCGCGAAGCGGTCTGACAGTCATTGCATCGTTGAATGCAAGACCGCTTTCGCGAGCAGGCTCGCTCCCACAGGGTTGAATCGACGGTCTTACTTCCTGCGCAAACGCATCAGCTCCGGCAAACCGATCTTCAGCAAACGCGCGGTGCGCCCCCGGGCCAGTTCTTCGAGGCCTTCGTGCTCGGTCAGGTGGGCCATTTGCGCCGCCATGTTCATCACCAGGGCCTCGCGGGAATACACCCCGCCGCCGAGGCCGTAGACCGCCGCAATCAACTCCCGCAATTCCAGCGGCAAGCGCCAGCGGGTGCGCAACGCCGAGCCGAAACCGGCACCATACTGTGCCAGGACATTCCCCACTTCCTCCGGCTCATCCAGTTCGCCAGCGGCCTGCTTCCATTCTTCCAGACAGCGCAACACCGCCAGTTCACCCAGGCGATGCAGCAGCCCGGCGCAATAACAGCGCTCCTGGTCCAGATCCAGCAAACGGGCCATCGTCCGGGCGTATTCGGCGGTGTGCAGCGACAATAGCCAATAACGCTCGGCATAGTCCGCCAGACAGGGATTATTGAGGCGGGCACAGCGCTTGAGGGTCAACCCGAGGATCAGGTTCATGCTTTGCCCGCTGCCGAGCTGGTGCAGCGCCTGGGCCACGGTCTGCACCGGACCGCCGCCCTGGTGCTGGGCTGCGCTGTTGGCCGCGGCGATCAGCACGGCGGTGATCTGCGGGTCGGTACGGATTTCCTCTTCCAGCAACTTCAGGTCCAGGCCGCCGGGGTTGAGGCTGCGTTTGACCGCCACTTGCACATCGGTCATCAACGGTGCGCCTTCGGACTGCTCGCGCCGACGCTCAAGATACACGGCAAGGGTCAGCGCAGGCCCGGGAGCCGGCGCATCTCCGGCGGCGTCCTCAGAGCCACTCAACAGCAAGCCTTGCAGGCGTTGGGTCAGGCTTTCCCGGTTCAAGGGCTTGGTCAGATAAGCGGCCGGCGCCAGCGGCAACACCTCCCGCACACTGGCGCTGTCATTGCGTCGACTCATCAGGATGAATGGCAACGGTGGAGTGCGGCGTTGGTTGCGAAGGCCGCGCAGGATACTCAAGCCATCGACACCCGGCAGCTCCCAATCGGCGATCACCAGGTCGTAAGGCTGCTGCGCCAACAACTCCAACGCCTGTTTGCCCTCACTGCACGTGTCCACCCGCGCATCGCAACGCACATCCGATAACACCTGTTCCAGCAACTCACGGGAGGCCGGGTCGGCCTCGGCGATCAATACGCGGGGTACAGCGGGTAAATCCACAGCAGTCATGCGGCATCGCTCCCTTGCAATACCTGCACCTTAGACAATGGCTGCCGTTCCAGACAGCCCAAACCCTCAGAATAGGCGCCCGGCCATGAAAAAACCCGCCAAAAAGCGGGTTTTTTGTGGGTCAGCGCACAGCTCGCAAAGTCAGAGTTCGGAGAAGCACTCTTCGAGGATCGCCAGGCCTTTGTCCAGCTGTTCGTCTGGCGAGGTCAGGGGCACCAGCACACGCAGGACGTTGCCATAAGTGCCGCAGGACAACAGGATCAACCCCTTGTCACGCGCCTTGGCCACGACCTGAGCCACGGCAGCAGCGTTCGGCTTATGGGTATCGCCGTTTTCGAACAGCTCCACGGCAATCATCGCGCCCAGGGCACGGACTTCACCGATTACCGGGTATTTCTTCTGGATAGCCTTGAGGCCGCTGACCAGGCGCTCGCCCACGGCCTTGCAGCGATCCAGCAGGTGCTCTTCTTCGAACACTTCCATCACCGCCAGCGCCGCCGCGCAAGCGATCGGGCTGCCCGCATAGGTGCCACCCAGGCCACCCGGGGCGATGGCGTCCATGTATTCGGCCTTGCCGCAGACACCGGCCAGCGGGAAGCCGCCAGCGATGGATTTGGCGAAGGTGGTCAGGTCGGCGGCAACGCCCATCTGCTCCATGGCGAAGAAAGTACCGGTACGGCCTGCGCCGGTCTGTACTTCGTCGGCGATCAGCAGAATGCCGTGCTGGTCGCACAGGGCGCGCAGGCGCTTCATGAACTCTTTCGGCGCCACATAGAAACCACCCTCGCCCTGCACCGGCTCGATGATGATTGCAGCGATGTCACGCGGCTCGGCGTCATTCTTGAAGATGCGTTCGATGCTGGCGATGGAATCGTCGATGCTCACGCCGTGCAATTCGTTCGGGTACAGCGCACGGAAGATACCGCCGGGCATCAGGCCCATGCCGGCCGAGTACGGCACGACCTTGCCGGTCAGGCCCAGGGTCATCATAGTACGACCGTGGTAAGCGCCAGTGAAGGCGATCACCCCGGCACGGCCAGTGGCGGCACGGGCGATCTTCACGGCGTTTTCCACCGCTTCGGAACCGGTGGTTACCAGCAGGGTTTTCTTGGCGAAGTCACCCGGTACCTTGGCATTGATTTTTTCGCACAGCTCCACGTACGGCTCGTAGGCCAGGACCTGGAAGCAGGTGTGGGTCAGCTTGTTCAGCTGTTCGGTCACGGCAGCGATGATTTTCGGGTGCACGTGGCCGGTGTTCAGCACGGCGATACCGCCGGCGAAGTCGATGAATTCACGGCCTTCAACGTCGGTCACCGTGGCGTTCTTCGCCGACTCGGCGAAGATCGGGTGGATCTGGCCGACGCCACGTGGAACGGCAGCGGTACGGCGGGCCATCAGATCAGCGTTAGTCTTGCTCATTACAGTCCTCATTCGCCGCTCATCGGTCGGCGTGGCTCAAGGATTACACGGCGGGAATTCAACAGCGGCAGCATGCGATGATCGACTGCCGCGGCGTTCCCGGCCGCAGAAAAAAGTGCAGTTTTGAAACGGCGCAAAGGGACAGCGCTCTCGTGCCCTTTGCGCTTGCAGCAGGATCAGATACCCAGGCAGAGGTATTTGATTTCCAGGTAGTCCTCGATGCCGTACTTGGAACCCTCACGGCCCAGGCCCGAGGCCTTGATACCGCCGAACGGCGCGACTTCGTTGGAGATCAAGCCGGTGTTGACGCCGACCATGCCGTATTCCAGGGCTTCGGCCACGCGGAACACACGGCCCAGGTCACGGGCATAGAAGTACGAGGCCAGGCCGAACTCGGTGTCGTTGGACATCGCGATCACTTCGGCTTCGTCTTTGAAGCGGAACAGCGGCGCCAGCGGGCCGAAGGTCTCTTCCTTGGCCACGGCGGCATCTTTCGGGACGTTGGTCAGGATGGTCGGCTCGAAGAAGTTGCCTTGCATCGGTTTGCCACCGGCCAGTACGGTCGCGCCTTTGCCAACGGCATCGGCGATGTGTTCCTGGACCTTGGCGACGGCTTTCTCGTCGATCAGCGGACCGGTGGTGGTGCCGTCCTCCAGACCGTTGCCGATCTTGAGCTTGGCCACCGCGGCCTTGAGTTTTTCCGCGAACGCGTCGTACACCGAATCCTGGATGTACAGACGGTTGGCACAGACGCAGGTCTGGCCGTTGTTGCGGTACTTGGAAATGATCGCGCCTTCGACGGCTTTATCGAGGTCCGCGTCGTCGAACACGATGAACGGCGCGTTGCCGCCCAGTTCCAGGGAAACCTTCTTGATGTCCTTGGCGCATTCGGCCATCAACTGGCGACCGATTTCGGTCGAACCGGTGAAGGACAGCTTGCGCACGATCGGGTTGCTGGTCAGCTCGCCGCCGATATCGCCGGCGCTGCCGGTGACCACGCTCAGCACGCCTTGCGGAATGCCGGCACGGTGCGCCAGTTCCACCAGGGCCAGGGCCGAGAACGGCGTTTGCGAGGCCGGCTTGATGACCATGGTGCAACCGGCGGCCAGGGCTGGGCCGGCCTTGCGGGTGATCATCGCGGCCGGGAAGTTCCACGGGGTAATGGCAGCGGTCACGCCGATCGGCTGCTTGATCACGATCAGGCGCTTGTCGGGCTGGTGGCCGGGAATCACGTCACCGTAGATGCGCTTGGCTTCTTCGGCGAACCACTCGATGAACGACGCGGCATAGACAATCTCGCCCTTGGCTTCGGCCAATGGCTTGCCCTGCTCCAGGGTCATCAGGCGACCGAGGTCGTCCTGGTTTTCGATCAGCAATTCATACCAGCGGCGCAGCTTGTTGGCGCGCTCCTTGGCGGTCAGCGCACGCCAGGCCGGCAGCGCCTTGTCGGCGGCTTCGATCGCACGGCGGGTTTCGGCAGCGCCCATTTTCGGCACGGTACCCAACACTTCGCCCGTTGCCGGGTTGGTGACCTTGATCGTCTGACCATTGTCCGCATCAACCCAAGCGCCATCGATGAAGGCTTGCTGGCGGAACAACTGGGTGTCTTTAAGCTGCATGTCGGCTTTCCTTAACAGCACCGCGCGCGCGCGGAGCGAATTAGAGTTGTAGAAAGGCGCCTTATGGGCTGCCGTCAGGGAAATCATTCACTGGGCTGAAGCACAGAAATAACGCACAACAAGCATAGACGTGCGGTTCAGCACCCAGACAAGAGCGTTTGAAATCTCAAACGAATCCTAGGGCCGATGGGGGTGAAGGACAATAGGCTGTTCGAAAAAAAGAACGAAAAACACGAAATTGACCGTTTTTTCTGATCAGCGTAGCCAACGCGTGCCCTAAGGCCGGAAAACAACGGCAAATCAGCAGCATGGACGCCCGCCATGCATATGAGTATCATGGCGCCGCGTTGCACCAGTAGCTCAGCTGGATAGAGTACTGCCCTCCGAAGGCAGGGGTCGTGGGTTCGAATCCCGCCTGGTGCGCCATACAGTCTCTGGAGCTGTCTCAGACACTCCATGAAACACCTCAAGAAGCCCGCCTTGTGCGGGTTTTCTTGTTTCTGGCTGTACCTCGTTGTATATCCGGTAGCTTCACACCGTACATGCACTTGTATGGCCCACGACTCAGAAACGCCGGAGCGTTACTCGGAGCTATGCAAGGGAAGTATTGGAAGGACCATCAGGACAAGAAGCACATAGAGATCGATGGGGTTTGCTGGCTTCTGGATCATCTTCGCCCGTTCAGCTTCAACATGAATATCCCTGCTGCCAATGGTCAGCCAGCCGTAACCTTGGCCATAGAACTGGAATACAGCTCCCACTGCATCAGTCGGGGCCCCCGGAAAAATGAGGAAATCGATTTCCAATCAGCAGGATACGAACGCTTGGTGATCGACCATCGGGAAATCAGGCGTGAGTTCAAGCAGGACCGACATGCCCTATCCTTCCTCCTGCCCAGTATCGTAACGACGCTTCGCGACCGTCGATGCTTCTTCACCGGCAAGGAAAACTTCCTGATATTCGAGATCGGCGAAATCCTGCCAGGCTACGCCAAGGACACCAAGTACGAGATTTTCTTCAACGTGAGAAGAGGCGATGCACGCAATTCTTTACGGCTTTTCATCGAGAGCGCATATGTTCGAGATGAGGAAGCGGATAATGAACCAGTCAACTTTAAAAAGTCCGACAAAATCACGGCCTGGAAGCTTTTTTTGAAGAAGTCGCGGGGTGAATCGATCAAGGCACCTACAGGCAATGGCCTCCAACGTAACAGACGCCGTCAGTAGCCAGAAAAAGCAAACCCTCCAACGATGAAATCGAAGGAGGGTTTCGCGGATGCCCTTAGGGATAACCCCTTCAACCGGCACGGCCGAGAACCTGTGGCGGCATCTGAACACCTAGGCCTTATATGGCCCAAGCTCCGTATATATCCAGACGCCGTCAGGCTAATCAAAATTGATCAACACGTCAATGTAACATCGGTAACGTCCGTCGGTTGGAGTCTTGGACCTATTACAAGCAGGAAATAGGACTCAGCCCTTGGTTCACTCAACGCTTGCGCAACGCCTCCAGCCGCGCCGGCAAATCCTCCTTGGGAAACCGCTTGTGCAGCGCAAGCAGCTTCTCATCCGCCGCCCTGGTCTGCCCTGTCTGGCGCAGCCGTAGGATTTCCAGCAACCCCTGCTCCAGCGAAGGGGATACGGCGGGCACGGGCTTGCTCTTTTTCGCCATGGGTTCATCTGCCAGGACTTGCACAGGCTTCTCCGGGACCTGGCTCAGTTCGCCCATTGGCGCTGCCATGCGTGCCATGGGTGCCGGGGCAGCAGGGGCGGCCGGAGCGGGGGCAACGGCGAGCTCCTGACGGGCAGCGGAATAATCCAGTGCAGCCGGCGCAGGCAGTTCGTCCCTCGGGACCGGCGAGCGCAGCATCAGGCCGATCATCAGCGCCACACCCGCCACGGTGGCGAATGCCATTTGCCAGCGCGGCCGCTGACAGGCGTGCAGCCAACGTTGCCACAGGCTCGGCCTGGGCGCCGGCGCTTCGCGGCGGGCGGTGGCCAGGATGAAGGCGTCCAGGGACGCGGGGGGCTCTCCGCCGGCGTGTTGGCGGAAATGCTCGATCAGCGCTTCGTCGGCGGGAACCGAGGTCTGTCGGGAGTCAATCATGCGGGTACCTCCTCGGCCAGCAGCCGGTGCAGCTTCTGCTGGGCGTAACGCAAACGGCTCTTTACTGTTTCCAGCGGGACACCGGTCAGGGCGGCGATCTGTGGCAGCTCCAGATCGCCGTGCAGGCGCAGCAGGAAGACTTCGCGCTGGTCTTCCGGCAAGGCTTGCAACGCGGCTTCCAGACGGTCCTGATCGCGGCTCAGGCTCAGCTGTTGCTCCGGGGTATTGGCGTCGTCGGTCTGGACGTGAAGCTGCTCGTCATAGCTGTCATGCAATGGATTGTGAACACCGTGCTGGCGCCAGTGATCGATCAAACGGTTGCGGGCAATCTGGAACAGCCAGGTACGAAAACTCGCCCGTCCTTGTGGCTGGGTGCTGCTGCGGATCAGGCTGAGCCAGGTGTCCTGGAAGATTTCCTCGGCCAGCTCGGCCCTGTTGCTCAAGGACACGAGGAAACGGTAGAGCCCCTGCCGATGCCGCGCATACAGGCTTTCAAAACTGGCGCCATCACCGTCGCGGTAGCGGGCCAGCAACGATTCGTCGCTGACTGAGTCAATCGGGGCGGGCATTTGGCTGGCGGACTCCTTCCAATTGAATGCGATTTTGCAAACAGCACAGGCCCACTGTGGGAGCCGGGCTTGCCCTAATGCCAGTCAGTTAAGGATCAAACAGCGCAACACCTGTGGGAGCAAAGCTTGCTCGCGATAGCGATGGACCAATCAACATTGTTGCTGACTGACTTACCGCAATCGCGGGCAAGCCTTGCTCCCACAAGCCCTGCGCCACATTTCGATCCGATAATCTTCAAGAGCCGTGCTTGACCTCAGGCTTGAGGCTCTGCGCCAGCTCGACCATCTGCACGAACTCGGCACGCAACCCGAACGGGTCATCGCCCCGGGCAGAACGGGCCAACTGAGCGGTGTCCTTCAAACTCATCGACCCAGTGTAGCGCCCCTCCCCCTTGAGTTGCTGCGCAAAAGCCGCCACCGCCGCCGAGAAACGCAGGTCATCGCTGGCCTTGCTTTCGCCCTGTGTGCTGGCGATGGGATGTTCGATCAGTCGGCTGCTGCCGCCTTCAGCGGGTTTGTAGCGTACCCGCACCATTGCCAGCTCACCGGCCTTGCCCTCTTGCTTGGGCTCCGGGCTGGCATAGCGCAGCGGCTCCAGCCAGCCCTGCTCACCTTTTGGCACGATTTCATACAATGCCGTCACCGTGTGCCCGGCGCCGATTTCGCCGGCATCGACCTTGTCGTTGTTGAAATCCTCACGTTTCAGCGCTCGGTTCTCATAACCCAACAGGCGATACTCGCTGACTTGGGCCGGGTTGAACTCCACCTGCAACTTCACATCCCGCGCCACCACCGCCAGGGTCGAGCTGAGCTGGTCCACCAGCACCTTGCGCGCTTCGAGCAGGTTGTCGATGTAGGCGTAGTTGCCGTCGCCGGCATCGGCCAGCTGTTCCATCAGGTGTTCGTTGTAGTTATCCACACCGAAACCCAGGGTCGTCAGGGACACGCCACTTTTACGCTGGTCCACCGCCATCTGCTTGAGGCTGTCGAAATCACTGATGCCGACGTTGAAGTCGCCATCGGTAGCCAGCAGGATGCGGTTGATGCCTTTGTCGATAAAGCTTTCCCGGGCCATCTCGTAGGCCAATTCGATACCCGAGGCGCCTGCGGTGGAGCCTCCGGCGTCAAGCTGATCGATGGCGTTGCGGATCTGGGCTTTATCGCGACCCGAGGTGGGCTTGAGCACCACACGCGACTCACCGGCATAAACCACCAGGGAAACCCGATCCTGATCGCGCAACTGGTCCACCAGCAACTTCAGCGTGCTCTTGACCAGTGGCAGGCCTTCGCGACGGTCCATCGAGCCGGAAACGTCCACCAGGAAGACCAGGTTGGCCGGCGCCAGGTCCGCCACGGCGCGGTCGGAGGCCTTGATGCCGATGCGCAGCAAACGGGTGTGAGGGTTCCACGGCGACGGCGCCACCTCGGTGGTCACGCCAAAAGGCGAACCATCGGTGGGCAGTGCGTAGGTGTAGGGAAAGTAGTTGACCATTTCCTCCAGCCGCACAGCCCCTTCGGGCGGCAGGCTACCCTGGTTGAGGAAACGTCGCACATTGGCGTAGCTGCCGGTGTCGACATCCACGCTGAAAGTCGACACCGGTGTTTCGGCCACGCTATGGATGGGATTGTCCGGCAGTTTTTCATATTGTTCCCGCGGCTCGGAGCGGTAGTCCCCAACGATCGAGTCGTTCATCACCTTCGACGAGGCCATCGGTGCCGGCGCACTCATGCGCTGTACCGCAGGCTGGGCCACATAGGCCACTTCGCCCTTGAGTTCGGAGCTGGGCGCCGCAGCTACCGGCTCGCCCGGCTTGGCGGTTTCCCCGTATGGCTGGCTACAACCGGCCAGCGCCACCAGTAGGGTCACGGCGAAGCCCTGAGCAGCAGGGCGTAGGAATGGGAGCGGGCGGGACATGGGCTGAACCTCGTGAGTGGATGATCCGTTCACAAGCTCAGACGAGGAGGATCTGCGGTTCGGGTTAACGACAGCAAAATTTTTTTGGAGGCGCTGAAACAGCAGCGCCTGGTCACCGTGGATGTCCAGGCGCAAAAGGCGGCCAGCGAGACGGCACATGACTCGCAACGGGGGAATCCAATCATTCGATCCCGATTTCCACCACCGTTTTCCCTTGCCCGCGTCCTTCGGCCACTTGCACAAACGCGTCATTGACCTCGCCCAGGCCAAATCGCCGTGAATCGACCTTGATCCGCAGTTTCCCGGCCTCAACCAGCCCTGCCGCCTCCCGCAGGATCTGGCCATGGCGCTCGCGCCCCTTGCCGGTCAGCAAGGGCATCAAGGTAAATACGCCGGAATAACTGGCGCCACGAAACGACAATGGCGCCAGGCTGTGTTGTCCCCAGCCCAGGCAGCTGAGGACGTGGCCGGTGTAGGTCTTCACGGCATTGAACGAAGCGTCCAGGGTCGGGCCGCCGACCGTGTCATAGACGATGTCGAAGCCCTCGCCATCGGTGTGCAGGCGTACGTAGCTATCGGTGTCCTCGGAGCGGTAGTCAATGGCCGTCGCGCCCAGTTCGCGGATGAAATCCAGACTGCCGCTCGAGCCGGTGGCATAGACCTCGGCGCCCCGGGCCCTGGCGATCTGCACGGCCATTTGACCGACACCGCCCGCGCCACCATGGATCAGCACTTGCTGGCCGGCGCGGACATTGGCGCGATCCACCAGCCCTTCCCAGGCCGTGATGAACACCAGCGGCAATGCCGCCGCCTCCCGCATGCTCAGTGAAGCGGGTTTGGGCGCGACCAGCCGAGCATCGACGGCAATGTATTCGGCCAGGGCACCTTGGGCGCCGCCGATACCACCTGCCATGCCGAATACTTCCTCGCCGGGGGCAAAATCATTCACACCTTCGCCCAGTGCTACGACCGTCCCGGCCAGGTCAATCCCCAAAACAGCGGGCAGCGGCTGACGAGCATGGGCACCGCCCCCTGCCGCGATCTTGGTATCCAGCGGGTTGATTCCTGCAGCGTGGACCTTGATCAAGACCTGTCCCTTGCCCGGAACAGGCCGGGGAATTTGGCGGACGATCAAGGGAGCCTGGGCAGCTTCGGCGACGGCGGCGGACATGGTGTTGTTCATGACGGTAAACCTCCAATGAGTGGGCAGGTTCATATTGCGAGCAAAGACGCATTCCGATAAGTGAGCAACAATGGATAGTATTTATTCCCCAAAGAGGCCAAATTCCCATGGATCTGTTCGACGCTATGCAGGTATTCGTACGGGTGGTGGAACGCGGCTCGTTCTCGGCCGTCGCCAGGGAACTGAACCTGGGTCAACCGGCAGTGAGCAAGCAGATCCGCGGGTTGGAGCAACACCTGGGCGGAGCGCTGTTTGCCCGCAGCACCCGCCATCTGGCGTTGACCGACCAAGGCCAGCGCTTCTACGCCCAGAGCAAGGACATCCTCGCCAGCCTGGACACTGCCCGGCTCAGTTTCGCCAGCGGACAGGAACAGGTCGCCGGCCCGCTGCGCGTGGCGGCGCCGGTGAGTTTCGGACGGCTATGCATAGCACCTCTGGTGGGTGACTTCCTGGCGCGTCATCCACAGGTTCGGATCGATCTGAGGCTGAGCGATCACCATGAGGATGTACTGAAGGAAAACATCGACGTGGCCATTCGTATCGGCGGAATCAAGAACGAAGGGCTGGTGGCCTTGAAGCTCGGCGAAAGCACGCGCCGGGTGTATGCCTCTCCCGCCTACCTGCAACGGCACGGTACCCCGCTCGAACCGTCCGACCTATCCCGTCATAACTGCCTGGGGTTTACCCTGCTGGAGCATTATGACGTCTGGCGGTTCGACTGCCAGGGCGAGCAACATCACGTGACGATCAAGGGCAACGTCACCAGCAACAGCAGCGAAGCGATCCGGGAAATGGTGCTTGGCGGGTTAGGCCTGTCGCTTTCACCCCAGTGGCTGTTCGCCGCCGATGTCCGCCAGGGAACGGTGACCGACGTGCTCGCTCCTTATCAGCCGACGGCATTGCCCATCCACGCGGTATTCAGCCAGGACCGACGTCGCTCCGCGCGGACCCGGGCATTTGTGGACTTCTTGCGCGCATGCCTCTGAAGGCTGGACCTGCAGAGGCGCCTGAGCAGGACTAGGCGTCACACGCCAATGAAGGCTGCGCCGACTTCATGGGGCGCCGCGAAAAAAACATCGCCGCCGCGACGCCCACTGCCCCCATCACCACGCTATACCCCACGCACACCCACGGACTCCATGGCACCAGCGCAATCAGCACCAGCGGCGTGACACTGGCCCACAGCGCATAGGCGATGTTGTAGGTGAACGAGATGCCGGAGACGCGGATCTTCGGCGGGAACAGATTGACCATCACCGAAGGCACCGCGCCGACCACGCCGCAACCCAGGCCGGCCACGGCGTAGGCCAGGCCCAGCCAGGCGCCGCCGTTGATCAGGCTGGCGTAGAGCACGGAAATGCCCAGGGGCAACAGCAGGCTGTAGAGCATGACGGTGCGCCAGGCGCCGATGCGGTCGACGATAAGGCCGGCCAGGACACAGCCGATGTTCAGGAAGACGATGCCCAGGCTGCTCAAGGCAAAGGTCTGGCCGGGCGTCATGCCGAAGCTCTTCTGCATCACGGTCGGGGTAATGACCACGAACACCACTACGGCGGAGGTCAGTACGCAGGTCAGGATGACGGCGGGCAGCAAGGCCTGTCGATGATCCCGCAGCACCGTGTGCAACGGCAGCTCCGCCGCGCCTTCGCGGTTGGCTTGCAAGGCCATGAAGATCGGCGTTTCGCTCAGCCAGCGACGCAGCCAGACGCCGATGACACCGAAGACTCCACCCAGCAGGAAGGGCAAGCGCCAGGCGTAATCGAGGATTTCCGTCGGGGTGTAGATACGGGCCAGCGCCGTGGCGGTCAGCGCGCCGAGCAAGTAGCCAAAGGTCAGGCCCGCCTGGAGGAAGCCCAGGGCGTAGCCGCGATGGTGGAGCGGCGCATGTTCGGCGACGAACACCCAGGCGCTCGGCACCTCACCGCCCACCGCCGCGCCCTGCAGGATGCGCAGGGCCAACAGCAGCAGCGGTGCGAAATAGCCGATTTGCGCATAGGTCGGCATCACGCCGATGAGCAGGCATGGCAAGGCCATCATCAGGATGCTCAGGCTGAATACCCGCTTGCGTCCCAGGCGATCCGCGAAGTGCGCCATGAGGATGCCACCCAGTGGCCGCGCCAGGTAGCCGGTGGCGAAAATCCCGAAGCTTTGCAGCAAGCGCAGCCAGTCGGGCATTTCCGGTGGGAAGAACAGCTGGCTGAGGGTCAGGGCGAAGAAGACGAAGATGATGAAATCGTAGATCTCCAGCGCCCCGCCCAAGGCGGCAAGCCCCAGGGTCTTGTAGTCGGACCGGCTGAACCGGTCGCCTGGCGGATGGGTGATGGCGGTCATGGGCAGATTTGACTATCAGGTGGTTGGAATGGCGAGGCGCCGTCGCACGGAATCCCCCGCCATAAGGTTCACATGGCTTGAATCAGCGGTGGTAACGCCGCACGACGCTGCTGTTGCGCAACACGTGACCGTTGATCTTTTCCATCAGTTGGGCACGGGTCAGCCCGGCGGGCAACGCATCCGGAGGCAGGTCCAGGGCGAAGAGCTGGATCAGATAGTGATGAGCGCTGTCGCCGATGGGTGGGCAAGGACCGATATAACCGTGGGTATTCTTGCTGTTGATACCGCTCACGCCTTCCAGCGTGGTCTTGCTGCCTGCCCCCGTCGGAATCTGCCGCGTGCTGGCCTTGATACCGTAAAGGACCCAGTGGTCGACGCCCTGACCCCTTTGGCCATCCGGGTCCAGCATGACGATGGCGTAGCTGAGGGTACCCGGCGGGCCGGCGTTCCAGCTCAGGGCGGGGGAAATGTTCTTGCCACCACAATTGTTGGCGTCACTGGCAGCCGCAGCGGTGAAAAGACGGTCATCCGACACGCCAGGGATGTTGAGCGTAAAGCGCTCCTCGGCCTGGACAGCCCCTTGTGCGCACAGCACCAGGGCGAAGGCTGCCAGCCAGGGGGTGAGGGAAGTCAATCGGGTCATACCGGGCACCTTATGCGGGTCAGGCCATGGACGGCCTGCGCACTATAGCCCCAGCGCCGCCCGGGTTGCAGTGACAATTATGCTGAACCTCGCTCCAATCGGCCGACTCCAACGAGAAACGCCTGCCGGAGACCGACCATGCCCTTGCATCAAGTCGCCCGCTTCGCGGATGTACGCGAAGACCGCGGCCTCGAAGTCAAGATCGACGAAACGCCCCTCCTGCTGCTGCGCGTAGGCGACCAGATACGCGCCTTCCTGGGCAGATGCCCGCACGCCGGCGCGCCGCTGGCCAAGGGGGCGGTGTGTCATGGAAGGCTGATCTGTCCCTGGCACAAGGCGGCCTTTCGGGCCGAAGACGGCGCCCTGTGCGAACCGCCGGCCCTCGACAGCCTGGAGCGTTATCACGTCGAAGTGCGCGACGGCGATATCTGGGTCGATGACCAACCGTTGCCCGCCGAGAAAACCCCGCCGGCCGACGACCCGCGCACCTTTGTCATCATCGGTGCCGGGGCAGCCGGCACGGCATGCGCCGCGGCATTGCGCGAGAAAGGCTTCGGCGGCCGGATTCAGCTGATTGATCGCGAAACCGACGCCGGGTATGACCGTACGGTGCTGAGCAAATACGTCCTGGCCGGTGACATGACCGTCGACGACACCCCCGTGTTGCGGGATGAAGCTTATTTCACCCAGCAACGCATCGAGCGGATTCACGGCGAGGTCGTGAGCCTGGACAGCACCTCCCGCCAGATTCGCCTGGCCGACGGACAGACGCTGGACTACGACGCAGCATTGATCGCCACCGGCGGAACACCCAGGACTCCGGACCTGCCCGGCATCGATCTGCCGCAGGTGTTCGTATTGCGTTCAATGGAGCACACAAGACGGATCCTCGACAGCGCCCGGCCGGGGCAACGGGCGGTGATTATCGGTGACAGTTTCATAGCCATGGAGGTCGCCTCGTCGCTGCGCAAGCGGGAACTGAGCGTCACAGTCCTGGCCCGTCATCCCGTGCCGTTCGCGGCGCAGTTGGGTGACAGCGTCGGCCAGGCCATTCTGGCTCGGCATCGAGCCAACGGCGTGGTGTATCACAGCGATGGCGAAGCGGCGCGGATCGAAGGGGCCGGCAAGGTTGAGGCGGTGGTGCTGGATAACGGCCAGCGCTTTGCGGCGGACCTTGTAGTTGTCGGGATCGGCGTACGTCCGGCCACCGATCCGTTCGCCGATTTTTCACGGGAAGAGGATCAGTCATTGACCGTCGACGCCGGCATGCGCGTCACCGATGGCATATGGGCCGTTGGCGATATCGCGACCTTTCCTCTCAGCGGCCAGCCCCGGCGAATCGAACATTGGCGCTTGGCCCAGCAACAGGCCCGGATCGCGGCGGCGAACATGCTCGGTGGTGAGGAGCATTACCTGGACGTACCGTTTTTCTGGACTTATCACTTCGGCAAACGCTATGACTACCTTGGCCATGCCGAACAATGGGACGAGGTGCAATTCAAGGGCACTCCCGAGCATCCGCCCTTCATTGGCCTGTTGGGCAAGGATGGCCTCGTCGCCGCGGCAGTGGCCTGCGACGAGGGCCGGGCCATGGCGGCGTTGGCCCAACGCATGAAACAACCGCTGCCGGTGGATGAGGCGTGGCGGTTGATTCGGGATTTTTCGAGCGCCTGATCCATCGCCATCGCGAGCAGGCTCGCTCCCACATTGATCTGAGTTGCCTAGAAACTTGGGCTCACACCAATCCCTGTGGGAGCGAGCCTGCTCGCGATGGCGTCGGCAGTGTCTATATCGAATTATCGGCCGGAAGCTGGATAACCCGCCCCTGCTCCAACGGCGCCAAGGGTGGCGGCTGCAATTCCTTGCTCAGCACATGGAAGTGCGGCACGACATGGCTGATATCACCGTCCTGATTGTTGTGGATGATTTTGGAACCCGGCCGGCGCAGGGTATCCAGGCGCTCGTCGGTCAATTTGAAACTGGCGCTCAGGCCCTGGTCGTCGACCACCGGTGCCGGCAGTCGACGCTGGGCGAAACTCTGACTCTTGCGCTGCTGATAACGCGCCCAGGCAATCAGAATGACCGCGTTGACCAGCGCCACCCAGCCATAGATCTGCAACGTCCCGAGGGTGTCCAGCCACGTTCCGCCGAAGCGCGGCCCGGCGTGACTGTCGAACAGCGGCCAGAGCCCATTGACCAGCAGGTACAACAGCCCAACCCACGCCAGTACCGTGAAGAACACATCGATGAGCACCAGAAAAGGCCTTTGCCGGGTCCTGATAATTTTCATCGGATCACTTCCTCTTCGTCATCGCCAAACGGTTTGATTCCTCGATCCGGGCTGACCCAGCGGGCACGTTTCTGATGCTGCCCGAACAAGACCTTCGGAAAACTCACCAGGGTGGTGAACAGGCTGATCAACCAGAACACCAACGGGTACCAGACCACCCAGAACATGATGTGCCATAGGCCTTTTTCGTAACGGCGATCGATGAGGATGCTCACCGCGAATTGGACCAGGCACACCACCGCCAGCAACAGCCCGGTGAACGCCGGCGGCATGAGATGCTCGACCGCAATGGCCGCCGGCATCTCGACGAATTTACCCGTGCCCCAGAACACCACCGACAGCAGGAAGGTGAACGCCCATCCCGTCGACAGGCAATATTCGAACAGCAGCGGCCACAGGTAGCGATGGCGGTATTGCCAGATGCCACGGATATTCTTGAACAGCACCTCGGCACCGCCCTGGGCCCAGCGCAGCCGTTGCCGCCACAGGCCGCGCAGGGTTTCGGGCATGAGAATCCAGCACAGCGCACGGGGCTCGTAGAAGATGCTCCAGTGGTCCAACTGCAGCTTCCAGCTGATGTCGATGTCTTCGGTGATCATGTCCGGGCTCCAGTAGCCGACCCGGTGCAGGGCCGTGCGACGGAAGGCGACGATCACGCCGGAGACGGTAAAGATCCGCCCGAATACCCGCTGAGTGCGCTTGATCAGGCCGATGATCGAGGAAAACTCGCCCACCTGGACCCGACCCACCAATGTCGAGCGGGTGCGGATACGCGGATTGCCGGTCACCGCGCCAAGACGGGCATTTTCCAGCATCGGCGCCACCAGATAGGCGCAGGTATTCGGCGCCAGCAGTGCATCGCCGTCGATGCACACCAGGTATTCGCTGCGGGCCGCGATGGCGCCCATGCGCAGGGCCACGGCCTTGCCCTGATTCTCCGCCAGGTGCAGCACCCGCAGGCGCGGATCCTCCAGCGCCAACAGATCGAGGACTTGGCCGGTGTTGTCCTTGGAGCCATCGTTGATGGCGATGACTTCGATGTTCGGGTAATGCTGGCCGAGCGCTGCGTGAATGGTGTCGGCGACGTTGTCGCCCTCGTTGAAGCAAGGCACCAGGATGCTGATCAGCGGCTCCCCGGCCAGGGGCGGTGGCAAGGTGTCGTCCTTCCACGGCCAGTGACGCTCCCAGTGCAGCCAGAAATACAAGCCACCGGCAATCCACAGGCCGGACATGAACAGCGGGTAGAAGAACACGAAGTCCATCAGGAATTGCCCGGTGACCAGGAAGATCAGGCCCAGGGGCACCCCAAGGACGATCGCCAGCACCAGCAGGGCGAGCAGTCTGTCGAGCATGTCAAGGATTCCACTTGTTGGAGAGCGCCGGCCGCACGGTTTTCACCGCCGGCTGGTCTTCGATGAAGTTGTCCGGGTAGTAGCCGAAACTGGTCACGCCCTGGCGCTTGAGGCGTCCCATCCAGTCAGCCAGTTGTTCACCCTCGATATCGCTGGCCGGTTCGCTGTCCCAGTCACGGGCCTGCAATTCGAACACCGTGCGCTTGAGCGCACCGGGGCGGGCCTTGACGGTCTGTACCAGGCGCTCCAGCCACGGGCCGGACTGCGCGCGGGTCTGTTTCTCCATCAACGGCATGGCCATCGGTGCCGTCCAGTCATAAGCGCCGAGGAAATCGTCGAGGTTCTGGGCGAACCAGGCTTCGCTTTCGGGATTGAGCATCGGTTCGGCAAAGATATTGCGCGCTGTCAGCACCTGGGGGCCACGAATCGCCCGGACCTTGGCGGTGAGTTCACGGGTGAAGTCGATCAGGTAGCGGCTCTTGAAACGGGTCCAGCGTTGCATCGCTGCCGGGTCTTCGCGCAGCGCGGCGATGGACGTCGGCAGGCCGTTGGCAGCATAGACCTTCAGGGCGCTGGGACCGGCATCCTCGAAGTCGGAGAACACCGCATCGTCGTGGTACAGAACGCCGTCCAAAGAACTCATCCGTGCCAGGTCCTCGTAGATTTCGCCGATGACCTTGCGTACGTTCGGATCGAACGGTGACAGGCGCACGTATTGGTCCGGGGCAATGCCGGTCTTGCCGGTTGCCGGATCCCAGCGCTGGACTCGCGGCAGCTTCGCATCCAGGGCAAAACTGAGCACCGGCATCCAGGCGTAAACCTTGGCATTGGCCCGGGTGCGCAGTTGCCAGGCGACCCGGTCGAACAGATCGGCCCGTACCGGCAGGTGACGGTTGGGAAAGTACAGCGAATGCACCAGGCCATCGCCCTTCGGATCAGCGAAGGCCTGCAGGAATACCGTGTTGGCGCCCAGGTCGTAGATGCGCTGGATCAACTTGCCGACGTTGGCTTCCTGCTGCACGGGGTCCGGGTCGTAGACGTAATCCAGGTCGACATGGACCACGCGCATCGGGTCCATCGTCTGTACGGACACGATGCTTTCAGCGAAATGTGCGCCATCCGGATCGGAGGCCACCAGAAACCGCGGCCCGCTCATCAGGTTATCGAGGCTGTCGAGGCCGTCCTCCAGGGTCAGGGCCATTTGATAACCCTCGCTGCCGATCACCTGCAGCGCGGTGCCGTCGGCTTCCCCGTAAGGCCAGACCCAGACACGCGGACGGTAGCCGGTGACCTTGCGGATTTTCTCCGAGATCGACGCCACGTCCTGGCGCAGGCGTGCCTGGAAATCGGCCTCGGTTTCATAGCGGCCGGTGGCGGGATCGTAGCGCCGGGTGGTGGCCGCGGGTTGCTGGTTGCCTTGCGGGTTGGCGAGCACACCCTTGTGATTGGCGTCGGTGTGGGCAGCGATTTCCACCAGGCCCGATTTCGACACTTCGCGAATCTGCTCCCAGGTCAGGAATTCGGAACGCTTGCGCGGCACCCCGGCGAAATCCACCGGTCGGTTCAGTGGTGTATCGATCCAACTGCCCACCGGCGCCAGGATCGCCGGCCAATTATAGGCGCGCAGGATCGGCATGACCCGGGTGTAGAAACTCGCATAGCCGTCGTCGAAGCTCAGCAGCACCGCACGCGGCGGCAGCTCGGGGCCGCCGTTACGGGCGTGGATGATCTGGTCCACGGTGACCGGCTGGTAGTTGTTTTCCCGCAGCCACGCCAGTTGTTCGATCAGCCGTTCGGTGCGCACGGCCACCAGCGCCTGGTCCGGATCCAGGTCCTCGACGTCGTGATAGGCGATGCCGAGCACATGGTTCTTCGGCCACGGCTCGTCGTTGGCCGCCAGCGGCCGTTGCGAGGGCGGCGTGAACGCCGGGGCCTGCTGGGCACACGCGCTGATCAGCAAGACCCCCAGCAGCAGGATGAATCGCGAAATGACGGGCATTTTCAAACTCTTCTAGAAGCGGTAGGTGAGGTCGACAAGCAGGCGCAGATCGCTTTCACGATCGCCGTCGTAAGGGCGGTTGAGCCAGCTCAGCGTGGCGCCTGCCTCTAGCACGTCGTTCCAGAGGAAGCGCTGGCCGTAACCGAGCAGTCCCATGGCGCCGGTACCGTAGTCGCGCTGGCTGTAGCTGCCGGCACCGATCTGGAATTGCTGGCTCCATGCGGTTTCATAACGGCGATACAACACGTGGTTGGCGGTGACGGTCGGCATGACGCCGAGGTCCGACTTGGGGTTGAAATAGGGCACTTCGTTGGAGCCACTGTTGCGGCTGGCCGCGATCTCCAGGCCCATCTCCACCTGCAAGCGCGGTGTGCTGTAAAGACCTTCGCGGCCGGTCAGCAAGGTTTCGAGACGGTTGTTGCCATCGCTGAAATGGGACGGGCTGACCGTCAATCGCCACTCGCGGCTTTCATGGGCTCGCCAGCGGATGAAACCGCTGCCGCCATTGGCGCGAATGCCGCTGTTGAGGGCGCGCAGCGGCGTGTTGGCCGAGAGGTAATCCAGGCTGCCGCCGTACTGCCAGTGATCATCGATATCCCGGGCCAATGCCACGCGCGCGCCCTGTTTGTCACCGGAACCATAGGCATGATTGGAGACTTCCGCCTCCAGGGTCATGTCGCGGCTGCGGCGCTCCACACCCAGGCGCTGCCAGCGATGATGGCCGGTGCCTTCCTCGAAGTCGCCCGTGGCGTAGCCGACGCCGCCGAACAACCGCCAGTCCTCGTCGATGGGTGGGCTATAGAGCAACGTTTCGATACCGAAGTCCCGACTACCGGTGACCGCCCCGGCATCGCCGTTGCCGCCGCCATGACTTTTGCCGGTGTAGGCCTCGATGCGCAGCTCAGCCATGTCGTGCACGTCGCGCTGGCGTTGCAAGCGTTTGACGTGGGCGTTTTCCGGGTAACGAGCAACGACATCGTCAGTCAGGGCATCCAACTGCCGCCATTCCTGCAAATCCATGGCGGCGCGGGCCTGAGCGACCTCCAGGTCCCGGTTGCGCGGGGTGGTTGCCTCGACTTCCTTGAGCAGGCTTTCCGAACGTCGCGGCCAATCCCGGGCCTGATACAGATCGGCCTGGGCCAGCCGCAGACCGATATTGCCAGGCCCTTGGCTGACCAGGGCCTCCAGACGCGCTTCCGCGTTAGGCAGATCGGCACCATAGGTCCCGGACTGGGCGGCGAGCAGTTGGGCATCCATCCATTCGTCATTGGGATTGCCGATCGGCAAGCCCTTGAGCTCGACCCGTGGACGCTGGGACTTCGCCAGGTCTTCAGCCCAGGCTCGGGCCTCTTCGGATCTTTCGCTTTCCAGCAATGCGTAATAGAGCGCGGTACTGTCTTCGAAGCGATCCGCGACATCGGCGTCCGGTGCGCTCAACACCCGCCGGTACAAGTCGACGGCGATCTCCGGCTCACGCTGCTCCAGGTAGGAGGACGCCACCCAACGCAGGGCATAGGTGGGAATACTCACACCTTCGGCGATCAATTTCTGGTACTCGGCGATCACTTCCGCCCGTCGCGCCCGGGCATTGAGCGCGCCCATGCGGTCGATTCGCCAGCGGAGTACGTCATCATGGGCCTCGGCCACCGGGGTCCAGGTGGCGAGCAACTTGTCGTAATCGGCCAGGGCGCGATCAGCGATGACGAAGCGTTCCTTTTCGCTGCGGCTGGCCATGTCCGCCAGGCGAACCCGCTCGGCTGCCACGTCGCCTTCCAAGCGCCGCTGCACGCCACGGTCAATCAGGCCCGGCTGCAGACGGGCCAGGCGCAATGCCGGCTCAGGCAGGCGGGCACGCTGCAGGGCATTGATGTATTCCCCGGCGATTTCGGGCCTGCTGCCAGCGCGAGAGAACGCCTGGTCGTATTCGAACAGCGCTTCGTGAGGGTTGTTGGCACGGGTCAAGGCATAACCCAAGGCCATCCGACGCGTCGGGTCTTCAGGCTTCGCCGCGACCATGGCCCTTGCGCGATTGACAGCCTCATCAGGCTTGCCGGCATCGGCCTGGGTCAAGGCCAGGCCGAGTTGCAGGTCTGGGTTCTGGGGATCGATCAGCAGCGCCTGGCGATACAGCTCGGCGGCCGAATCCCAACGCTTGAGGTTGCGGTAGGCACGAGCCGTTGCGCTCAGTGCCTGGACCGGCAGGTTGCGATGGCGCCCCTGGGTTTCGTAGACCTTCACCACTTCGGTATCAAGGCCGGCCCAACTGGCAATCTGCAGATAATCACTGATCTGGGCGGTACTGGCCTGTTCGGCCGGCAGCTGACGCAACAGGGTCAACGCAGGCGTGTAATGACCGGCACGGGCGTCGAGCACCATCTGGTCATAGGCGGTATCGGCGACTGCGAAGGCCGGCCAGTACAACTGGCTGCACAACACGACGCCAAACAACGGGCGCAAACCGCATTGAATAAGAGGACCCACAGTACGCGGCATTCGTCAGCATCCTTACATGGCCAGCCGGGTCGCAGTGCCCCCTTGCCCATCAAACAGGAAGCCGGATCAAAGGAATCCAGCCAAGCTCTAATGGGCCTAGTCTTGCATTGCGGGGCCGAGCATTTTTGAGAACGCCACAATTCTTCAGAATCGATACAGATTCAGCGCTGATCCGGAGGCGAAAAAAAACCGGCCCGTGCGCAAGGCACGGACCGGTTCTGGATGTTGCTGAAGCGGTTACTGAACGGCGACGCCGCCACCCATCTGGTTCATCACAAACCCGGTGAATTCTTCGACCGTCATTTTCTTACCGTTGAAATCAACCTGATTGTTGGCGTAGCGCAGCTTGGTCACCACGTCGTTGCCTTCCAGGGTCGCCAACTGCGTACCCACTGCCATGGCGCTGAACATATCGCTGGTGGCCAGGGCCTGGTCCGCGATCAGCTTGGCGTCGGTCTGGCCTTCCATCTGGGCTTGTACGGTCGCCAGGTCCACCAGCATCGGCTTGGACACTTTCACGTTGAATTCCAGCAGGGCAAGCAACTGACGACCCAGCTCATCGGGCGGCAGGTCCATCGATTGCGGCTTGGCCAGATCGACGACCAGGCTCGCACGGCTTTCACCGCTGGCGGTACTGAACGACAGATTCTCCAACGCGATCTGCGGGCCAGCGGCCAGGAGTTTTTCCAGATCGGCCTTGACCTGAGCCTCTTCGGCCTCGGTCAGGTTCAACTCCGGAGCAGGCTCGCCAGCTTCGGCGGCTTCGGCGGCGGCTTTTTCATAGGGCTGCAGCTTGGCCTGGTAAACCTGCATCAGCGACATGGTGGCGGGGATGTCGAGGTTCTTCGCGCTGATTACCATCTGGGCGGCGCCAATGGTCTTATCGTTGAACGACAACTCACCGATCTTGTAATCGGCACGTCCCGAAGCGCTGGTGCCGCTTTCGGTGCTGCTGTTCTTCATCTCGATATTCTTCAGGCCCACCACCGACTTCTGCTCGCCGAAGCTGGCCTTGATGTTGCTCAGGATCAGGGCGTTATCGCCCATGTAATAGCCGTAGCTGCTCTTGCTCAGATTGCTGGCAAGGGTCAGACCATTCAGCTCGACCACTACCGGGCTCTGATCTTCCGCGACGCTGGTCAGCTTGAGGCTGTCCATGTAGCCGTCGGCCTTGATCTTCTGTGCCTGGGCATTGGCGGCCAGGTCGAGTTTCAGGCCGGAGAATACGACCTGGGACTGCTCATCCAGCTTGGCGTCCAGGGGCAGCAATTCCAGCGTGCCGTTGACCGATTGGTCGTAGCCCAGGTTGAACACGCCTTTGAGCGGCGATTTGTCCTTGGCGGCGGCGAACCATTTTTCGGTCAGCGGGGTCCGCTCGATTTCGGTGTGGCTGGTAGCCATGACCGGCAGCCACTTGAGGGTCATCAGACGGGAAAAAGGTAGTGGGCCATGTTCGATGTGGTCCACGACCAGCAGCTCGACCGCTTCGCCACCGAACATGTCGCCTTCGCCCTTGAGGCGATAATGAGCGGTACTGCTGAAGATCCCACGATCCAGCGAAACCAGCTCGATGGAGGACGAGCTGTTGGAGCCGGCCAAGGCAGTCACCATCTGCTTGTTACTTTCGGCAATGGCAGTTTGCAGCACGCCCTCAAGCTTGGTTCCGGTGTACCAGGCGCCGCCCGCACTGACGGCTCCGATCGCTACAACGATTCCCAAGAGTACGCTTGCTGATTTATTCATAAGTGACCCGATCGATATCCATGGTTGAAAAAAGCCGTCGTCTTCCCTGACCCGCGAAGGGTGTGGCTTGACGCCGTAGAGTGGGGGTGGAGATTACCATCAGGCACCCTTGGGGGCCCAATGTTTAAAGGGGGAAAAGCAAATTCTTGAGAGGTGGTCTACGAATATTGGACTTCGATTTCATCCAGCTGATGGTCGAAAGTCCTGAGCCGCGCCGTCCAGGTGTACACCAATACCTCGAAATCGCGATTGATGACCGCTGCGCCGGATGACTCTGCACGAGGGTCGCAGAAGTCCAACTGATAGCGTTCGCGGGCCATGGCATTGGCAACATCGCACAGCTCGCGGGCATTGTTGAGCCAATGCCAGCCATCCTGGGCGACTTGCTTGTCCAAAGCAGCACATTGGATTTTCAGGGCTTCAAGGCTTTTTTCCAATGGAGTGCCCGTGAGTTCGCCCATGACCTCCTGGAAGGTGCGACCAGGCTGCCAGTAGCTGCCCCAGAAATAACGGTCGAACACTGTTTCGACCCGTCTCAATGCAACCTTGGTATCCCAGATCAGCACCAGGGTCTTGCCTTGTCCGAGATGCTTTTTCTTGATGCGTTGCCCTTGCAGCGACGCCCAGGCCACGACAGCGATGGATATCACGCCGATCAGCGCAGAGGCACTGTCCAGGAATATCAGGGCTTTTTCAATCTGGTGAGTCAGCATGACGCCATAGAAATAAGTCGCCGAAAGCAGCAGCAACGCCGCGATGGCGCACCAGAAACCGGGAGCATAAGGGTTTTTCATTATTGGAATCCCCATGACCAATGACGCATTGGTGTCGCGGGTTCGGTTTCTCGCCAGTCCCCCGACACTCACAGCATAGCAACGGCCCCGGGGTTTGCCGGGGTGTCGACAGCAAATGAGGAGCAAGATCCGATTACCGGCCCAAAACGACAAAACCCCTGTCTGCGTCAGCAGACAGGGGTTTTGGAATTTAATCTTGACGATGACCTACTCTCACATGGG
>NZ_KN322983.1:0-991459 GCF_000774145.1 Pseudomonas mediterranea CFBP 5447
CACAATTCCCCTGTGGGAGCGAGCCTGCTCGCGATAGCGGTGGTCACCGCGGCGGATAGTTGGCCAGGATACGCCCGACCGTCTCGCGCATCGCGTTGTCGCGGTCAGCGGGATTGGGGGAGCTACTGACCAGTCGCTCATCGCTACCGCGCCAGACCAGCTTGCCGTCCTTGCCATCGAGCAAGTCGATCTGCACGGTCGCGACCTTGTAGCTGACGTTGCGGGTTTCGTTGTACATCGGCCCGCCCCAGTAGCCATTCCAGGGGCCGCCCCAACCGCCGCCATAGTTGGTGGTCACTTGTTGCTGGCGGTCTTCGACGATCAGATAGGCCTGGACCAGGACATCGCCGCGCCCGCCCACGGCAGGGCGCAGGCCGCGCTGGTCGAGTTGATCGGTCACGGCTTGGCGGATCCGCTGCTCGGTCAAGTCACTCTTGATCCGCGGATCATCGGGACGATACTGCAACGCCGGTTCTTTCCAGCTCCAGCTTCGATAGGCCGCGAAGTCGCGGCTGGTGTCGAAATCATGATTGACCTGGTTGGTCGCACAGGCACCGAGCAGCAGGGCAAGGCCCAGTAGAGCAAGACGACGGAACATCACGCTTCTCCTGTTGCGTAATCAACTAGGCGGATAGGACGACATGGCTTTCTCCACCGCCTCACGAATGGCATCGGTGTTATCGCCCGGCCTGCCACGTTGAGAGGTCTCGGCGCTGGCACTCCATACCGGTTGGCCATTGCGGGCGTCGAACAGGTCGACGCGAACCACCACGACCTGCTCCTGGTACGTGCGCACGACCGGCACGGTGTTGTACATGCCGTAGCCGGGACCGTAGCGGTTGTAGCCACCGTAGTAGCCTGAATCATAGTCTTCCCGAACCTGGCGCAAGCGGGTTTCAAGCCGCAGGTCGGCGCTGACGAACAGGTCGGCCGGTCGGTTGTCATGCAGCGGACGCAGGCCGCGCTGGTCCAGGGCATTGCTCACCGCCTCGGCCACCTGGGCCGAATCCGCCCACGCAGTGCCCGCCGGCAGGCGTCCGTTGAGCCAGGCCCAACTGCGATAGCGCCCATAGTCACGGGGTGCCGCCGGATATGCGCTGCGGTCGAATACCGTGGCAGCCTCGGGCGGGGCCGGCGGCAGCGGCCTGGAGGTGGCGACATAGGGGTTGGTGCCCTGGCAGGCCGCCAGCCCCAGACATAACATCAGTAACCCTGTACGGCCTTGCATTTCGCTCTCCGATCAGAGGGGACGGCAGATCCAGTGCAGATAACGTCCCAGCCCGGCAAACGCGGGATGGCGACGATGGGCCAGCTCCATTTCCAGCAATTGCGGCAGCTCGACCCGGCCCTGGAACTCCACCGGCATGTAGTCGTGAAAAACCCGTACGCCACTCTGGCTTTCGACCTGCCACACACCCTCAAGTTGCGCCGCCAGCTCTCGCGGATCAAGAGGTTGTTGCGGCGTCAGGCTCTGTTTTTCACCGGCCATGTCGTTGTTACGCAGTTTGCGGAAATGCCCCTTGAGCAGGTTCCGATAAACCAGCGCGTCACGGTTGTAGAACGCCAGCGACAACCAGCCGCCGGGTGATGTGAGTTGATGCAGCACTGGCAGGATCGTATGAGGCTCGGCCAGCCATTCCAACACCGCGTGGCACAGCACCAGGTCGTAAGGTTCGGTGAGCTGGCCCGGCAACTCCTGCCATGGCGCCTGGATGAAGGTTGCCTCCTGGCCGGCATCGGCAAATCGCTGGCGGGCGCCTTCGAGCATGGGCGCGGCCGGTTCCGCCAGGGTGACCTGATGGCCGCGCTCGGCCAGCCACAACGACATATGGCCCAGGCCGGCGCCGATGTCGAGCACACGCAGAGGGCGCTCCGGCAAGGCTTCGAGCAGATCGGCCTGGAGCACCGCCAGGCGAATCGCACCCTTGGCCCCGCCATAGATTTTTTCGGCAAAGCGCGTGGCGAGCTGATCGAAATGACGGTCGCTCATTGGCCGAACCGCCGCTCGCTGTCGGCCAGTTTGCTGCGCACCACGGCGTCCATGTCCAAACCCAATTCGCTGCACAGCAGCAACAGGTACAAGACAATGTCACCGACCTCTTGCCCGGCATGGGCCAGCTTGTCGGCCGGTAGTTGGCGCGACTGGTCCTCGGTCAGCCACTGGAAAATCTCCACCAGCTCGGCCATCTCCACACTGGCGGCCATGGCGAGGTTTTTCGGGCTGTGGAACTGCCGCCAATCGTTGCGATCACGAATGGCGTGCAGGCGTTCAGTCAATTCAACTAGGTTCATCGGGCTCTCCTGGATGCCCATAGCTTCCGGGGGATGACGGGGGAAGGCAAGCGCCTCGATACGAAGCGGCAATTTGCCCCATAATCGAACGATCGCGGCGCCAACGGCTCCTACAATCAGGAGCCCGAGGCTCGACTCGATTCTCTTCCATCAGGATGCAAACATGCAGGTAGAAAGCTTTTTCGAATGGCTCGGCCAGGCACTCGGTTCGATAATCCGTTTCATCGTCGACCTGCTCAGCGGCCTGTTCAACACCCTGGCCAATGCCGGCGGCAACTTCGTCGACGGCCTGTCCCGAGCGTTGGGCATGGACACCTCGATCATCAGCATCATCGCGCTGATCCTCGGCCTGATGCTGCTGTACTCGGCGATCCGCGCCTTCATGCGCGCCTCGATTGTGCTGGGGATCATCTGGCTGGTGTTGGGGCTGTGGTTGTTGAGTTGGATCATTCACTGACTCAAGGATCGCCACCTGCCCCGGGACAGCATGATCTCCTGTGGCGAGGGGATTTATCCCCGCTGGGCTGCGAAGCAGCCCCAAAACCAGGCTCTGCGGTGCATCAGATAAGCCGCGTCAGCCGGGTTTACGACTGCTGCGCAGCCGAGCGGGGATAAATCCCCTCGCCACAAAAGCCCTCTGTTTATTCCACTTCTCCAGGTGTAGGCCCCGGCTACACCGCCTTGCGCCGCTGCCTACAACTACGCCAGAATCCGCCGGCTTGTGCGCCTTGGGGCCGGGTTTTATCGTTTCCCCTTCGCTGACGAATCAGCGATCGGGTTTAGCGATCCGGCTTCATATACAGACGCAACAATGCCCAGTCTCGATTGCAGACGCTCTATACCTGCAATCTCGTCATGGTGGCTGTGCGTGGGAGACCTTCTGGTCTACCCGGGGTTTCTGTGACCCGGATCGCTAACCCGCGTACAGCCGCCACCTTTACTTGTTTAGCGATAGGTCGTGGTGGCTCAACCAATCACGGAGATTCACCCATGTTCAAGGTCACCCCCAACCCACCGACCACCGATTCAACATCCCCCAGCGATCCCACCGACTCAACGACCTTCGACAAAGCCGCCAAACGCGCCCTCGATTTCTACCTCAAGCCCGAACCGCCTGAAACCCAACCAGAGCAACTGTTCACCGTTGTGAACGGCATCGACACCGAATGCCTGCTCGCCAACCTCAGCGAAACCCTGGCCTCGGCCAATGCCATGGCCTGTGACCTGGCTTTCGAGCTCGACGGCTCGCGCCGCCACGTGGCGCTGGGCATCCAGCAGTTGATCGAACTGGGCGGCTTACTGGCCAACCGGGCGCTGGACAACGTCGACCCACGCTAACCGAAACAACACATCCCCCTGTGGCGAGGGAGCTTGCTCCCGCTCGGCGGCGCAGCCGTCGTAAACCGGCTGATGCGGTGTGCCTGGACGCACGCGCCAGTTCTGTTTAGGGCGGCTGCGCCACCCAGCGGGAGCAAGCTCCCTCGCCACAAAAGCCCCCTGTTTATTCCACTTCTCCAGGTGTAGGTCCCGGCTACACTGCCTTGCGCCGCTGCCTACAACTACGCCAGAATCCGCCGGCTTGTGCGCCTTGGGGCCGGGTTTTATCGTTTCCCCGTCGCTGACAAATCAGCGATCGGGTTTAGCAGCTCGGATAACATCAAGGCACGTCAGTGTCGCCATCGGAACAGTCAATCCGCAGCGGATTGTCAGCACTATGGCGGCTATGCGTGGGGCACTTCGGTGCGCCGGGTTCCTTGATGCCTGGTCTGCTAACCCGCGTATAGCTGCCACCCACCTCGTTTAGCAGCGACGGATGACGGCTCCACTCATAAGGAGTTTCACCATGTTCAAGGTAACCCCCAATCCACCGGTCACCGATTCAACATCCCCCAGCGACTCCACCGACTCAACCGCCTTCGACAACGCCGCCAAACGCGCCCTCGACTTCTACCTCAAGCCCGAACCACCTGAAACCCAGCCAGACCAACTGTTCACCGTTGCGAACGGCATCGACACCGAATGCCTGCTCGCCAACCTCAGCGAAACCCTGGCCTCGGCCAATGCCATGGCCTGTGACCTGGCCTTCGACCTCGACGGCTCGCGCCGTCACGTGGCCCTGGGCATCCAGCAATTGATCGAACTGGGCGGCTTACTGGCCAACCGTGCGCTGGACAACGTCGACCCACGCTAACCGAAACAACACATCCCCTTTGTGGCGAGGGGATTTATCCCCGCTGGGCTGCACAGCAGCCCCAAAACCAGGCTCTGCGGTGCATCAGGTAAACCGCGTCAGCCGGGTTTACGACTGCCGCGCAGCCGAGCGGGGCGGTGCGACGTTTCGCTAAATCCCCTCGCCACAACGAATTCGGAGCATCCCGCGTGTTTCGCACATGCTGGAAACGATCACACAGAGAACCCGCTACAATTGCGCTCCACCAAGGAGCCCCCATGCCCAACCTGCTCGCCGACTGGCGCGACCGTCTTACCCATCGTCGGGTCTGGGCGTTGGCCGCGCCGATGATTCTTTCGAACATTTCCGTGCCGCTGGTGGCGTTGGTGGACAGCACCGTCATCGGCCATTTGCCCCATGCCCATCAGTTGGGCGCGGTGGCGGTCGGGGCGAGTTTGTATACGGTGCTGGCCTGGGCCGTGGGGTTCCTGCGCATGGGCACCACCGGGTTCGCGGCCCAGGCGGCCGGGCGTGGCGATGGCGCGACGTTGCGGCAAGTGTTGTTGCAAGGCCTGTTGCTGGCGATGGGGTTGGCGGTGACGCTCGGAATCGTCGGGGTGCCGTTGAGCAACGTGGCGTTGCACTTCATGCAGCCGTCCGCCGAACTCAATCAGTTGACCCGGGACTTCTTCTACACACGGCTCTTCGGCCTTCCGGCGGCGCTGGCCAGCTACGCGCTGGTGGGCTGGTTTCTCGGTGCCCAGAATGCCCGTGCACCGCTGGCGATTTTGCTGACCACCAATCTGGTGAACATCGCCCTGAACCTGTGGTTCGTGCTCGGCCTGGACTGGGGCGTGGCCGGTTCGGCCCGGGCCTCGGTGATCGCCGAGTGGACCGGGGCGCTGGTCGGCCTGGCTCTGGCTCACAAAGCCCTGCGAGCCTGGCCCGGGCAGATTGTCTGGACAGCCTTGGGGGTATGGCAGAACTGGCGACCGCTGCTGGCGGTGAACCGGGACATTTTCATTCGCAGCCTGGCCCTGCAATCGGTGTTTTTCCTGATTACCGTACAAGGCGCGCGCCTGGGGGATGCAACCGTTGCGGCCAACGCGCTGCTGCTCAACGGGCTGTTGCTGACGGCCCATGCCCTGGACGGCCTCGCCCATGCCGTCGAGGCGCTGTGCGGCCACGCCATTGGCGCCCGCGACCGCCTGGCGCTGCGCCGCTCACTGGTGGTGGCGTGTGGTTGGTCACTGATTGCAAGCATCGGCTTCGCGCTGCTGTTCCTGCTCGCCGGGCATCTGTTCGTCGATATGCAGACCGACATCCCCGACGTGCGTGACACCGCCTACCGCTACCTGCCTTACCTCGCCGCCCTGCCGCTGATCGCGGTCTGGAGCTATGTGCTCGACGGCTTGTTCATCGGCGCCACCCGCGCCCGGGAAATGCGCAACGGCATGCTACTGACCCTGTTGCTGGTGCTGCCGTTTGCCTGGGCACTGCAAGCGCTGGGCAACCATGGCCTGTGGATCACCTTCCTGTTGTTCATGGCGTTGCGCAGCCTGACCCTCGGTGGTTTCGCCTGGCAATTGCACCGCCAGGATCGCTGGCTCGCCGCCCAGGCCCAATAGCACCTCACCCCTCATCGCCTTGCCACAATCGTCGCAGATGTTCGAGCCGCTCGCGCTGGGAGCCGCCGACCAGCGCCGGCGGCGGAGCGTAGGGGTGTTGCAGGCGCAGCCACAGCCAGCCGTCGAGCACTTCCCGCTCGGTAAAGCCCAGTTTCAGGCCCTGCTCAAGGCAATCCCAGAGCGCTCGATACTCGCGCCCGGTGGCACGGGACCAATGCCAGGCATGACGTTCCAGCAGGCATTGCTGCAATTTGTGCTGTTGTCGATCGCTGAGGCTGTGCTCATTCTCCAGCGGCGCCACGGGCAGCCCCGGGTTGGACAGTTGTTGCCAGCCCTGGCTGCCGATGGCCCGGTCGGCCCAGGTGCCGCCGAACCAGCGCAGCAGGCGGATCGGCCCCAGCCAGCAACTGAGTTCCCCGGGGTCGCAGCCGTCGAAGAAATAGCTCGCGGTATGAGGGTTGTAATAGCTCAACAGCGCCTTGTGGTGAGGACCCAAGGTCACGGTCAACATGCGTCGCAGATGCGCCAGCAACTGCGTAGCCGGCGATTCGCTCACCAACAACAATCCCGGCCAGGCACCCGCGTCGACATGGCACAGGCTCGCCAGCGCCGGCGCTTGCTGCAAGTCCACCAGCAGCGGACCGTGCTCCTTGAGCCCATGCCATTCAGTGTCCTCGAACAAGGCAAAGCACCGCGCTTGTGCGAATTGCTCTTGTAGACGCTGCGCCGCCCCGGGGACGCCGGGTATGTCGAGCAACAACCATTGAGGCGCTGTTCCGGTCAGGCGTGCAGCGCTCATGGCGCGGCATCCGTGTCGCGCCGCGTCACCAGCCGGCAGGTGCAGATCGGTTGATTACAGGCACTGAAGCTGCCGCCCCCGGGCAACAGACAGAGCAACACCAGCGGCTCGGCCGCCTGGATCGCAGCCAGCAACGCCGGATCGGCTCCGGATGGCCAGGGTGCCTCATTGGTTGTCGAGTCCGAGGCTGCCTCCGCAACTGCCGGCACATCAAGGAGCGCACTGATCATGGGGCGATCCGGGTCGCCCTCGCAGAACCCCACCAACACCTCGGTACCCGCCCGGAAAGCCCCCCGCGCGCTGCCGGCCAGCTCGGGCGCCAATGGCAGCCAACAATGACTGGGACTGGCCCCCTCGCCCTGATAGACCCAATCGAATTGCACCGCCAGCCGCCCGGCCATCTGCAACGCCGGCTCATCCACTTCCACGATCCATCCGCGTTGCCGGCCCACCATGCGCGGCCTGGCAGGGAGCCCGGTCGCCACGAACGGCAACCCCCAGGGAACGGCCTGGAAATGATTGCCATAGCCCCAGGCATCCGTCCGGTGCTCCACCTTCGTCAGCAGCCAACGCTGGTTCCAGTCGCTGAAAGGATGGGCCGTGAGCAACAGCACCTGCCCGCTGTACAGCCCCATCAGGTCACTGCTGCCTTGGGCGACCTGTTCCCCCGCAGCGCTGGTTTGCACATTGAAAACCTGAACTCCAGGAGTCGTCCCGTAGGCTGCCTCGTCGACGGGAGTAAAGCCGCCCCCATTGTCGGAGAACACCAGGCAGTGCCCGTCCCGAGCGTGTTCGAAATGGAAGTGGATGCCCGCCTGGGCACACAGCCGCTGGAGAAACTGCAGGTCGGACTCGCGGTATTGGGTACAGAAATCCTGCGGCGGGTAATCCCCCTCCAAGTCCAGGCACAGCTGGCGGCCGCCGATGCCATGGCCCTTGAGCACCTGACGGATGATCTGCGGCACCGTGCAGTCGCTCAGTACCCGCTGGTTGAAGCGCTGTGCCAGGCAGGCCAGCTTCGGCCCGATACGCAGGCGACAGCCGGCGTCGGGACGCTGCTGCACAAGTTCGTGAAGCTGCCCGTGGATGCCCCCGCCGACCTCCCCGAAACTCAACCAGACGCTGCGGTATAACAAGCCCGCCAGGTCCGGCGGCGTGTCGCCGGGCGACAACTCCACCTCATAGGCAAAAGGTTCGCTGATGGCTTCGCTACCCAGGAAGGCCGACACGACAAAGGGTTCGGGCAGACCGGCTATCTCCAGACGAAATGATGGCTCGTTGGCTGGATCGGACATCGGCGTATCTCTACAGGAGGGGCGGCCGGGGATTCTCGCTGAGAGCCATGGCGGAGTAGAGAGCCCAAGTACAAGTTAGGAAAGGGACTACATGAAATGAGGACAGCATCGGATAAATCAGCCGACGTGCGGAAAATAACAGCGGCGCAAAAAAAAATGCCTCCGGAACTATCCGAAAAAACCCGCGATGCACGGTGAATTTTCTGACAGACCCGAAGGGCAATGTCGATCGATCAAAGCGCTGACACAGAGCCCTGATGCCGCTCAGTCAGGCCACACACCTGTGGGAGCAAAGCTTGCTCGCGATTGCGGTAAGTCCGTCAGCAACAATGTTGGCTGATCTGTCGCTATCGCGAGCAAGCTTTGCTCCCACGGGGTTTTGTGCCGTTTGATCCTTGACTGACTGGCATTAGTCACAGACCCCGAGTTCGACCGTTTTTCATCTGTGCCTCAGGACGACAGGTACGACGAACGCGTCAACCCCAGGCGCAGGGCGTCGAGGAACTGGGTGCGCTCGGCGGCGCTGATCCGGGCGCTGGCACATTTGTCGCGGTAGTGGGTCATCAACTCCTCCGGCGACAAGTGCACGTAGCGCAGCATGTCTTCGATGGTGTCGTGGGTTTCGATACCGGCGTGGTACACGCTGCCGTCGGCATTCTGGTAGATGTTCACCGAGTCGGTGTCGCCAAACAGGTTGTGCATATCGCCAAGAATCTCTTGGTAGGCACCGACCAGGAAGATCCCCAGCAGGTAGTCCTCGCCTGGATTGAGGGCATGGACCGGCAGGCTGGTCTCGATGCTCTGCTCGTCGACGTACTGCTTGATCTTGCCATCGGAATCGCAGGTCAAGTCCTGCAGCACGGCGCGGCGCAGCGGCTCCTCGTCGAGGCGATGCAACGGCAGGATCGGCAGCACCTGGCCGATGGCCCAGGTGTCCGGCAGGCTCTGGAACACCGAGAAGTTGCAGATGTACTTGTCGGCGAGCTTGTCGTTGAGTTCATCCAGCACCTGGCGATGGGAACGCTGGCGCGCTTTCAACGAATTGTGCAGGCGGCGGCAGACGGCGAAGTAGCACTGCTCGGCCAGGGCTTTTTCCGCCAGGGTCAGCTTGCCATCGGCGTACTGGGTGGCCACGTCGCTCATGTAGTGGGTGGCACGCCAGTAGGTTTCGGTGACCATCTCGATGTCGGTCGGGCCCAGCAGGTCAACCAGCCACTGCACGGTTTCCGGCAGCTCCTGCTTGTTGTCGATCACCGGCATGTCGTCGACATGTTTCTCCACGTCGGTCACCTGTACCACCAGCATCGCGTGGTGCGCGGTCAGGGAGCGACCGCTTTCCGAAAAGATGTGCGGATGCGGCAGGCTCTGGGCATCGCAGAACTCCTTGAGCATGCCGACCACGACACCGGCGTAATCGTCCATGTCGTAGTTGATCGAACTGGCGTTGCGCGAATGCGTCCCGTCGTAGTCCACGCCCAGGCCACCGCCGACGTCGATGTGATCCACCGGCAGGCCGAGGTTGCGCAGTTCGCCGTAGTAACGGATCGCTTCCTTGAAGCCGTGCTGGTAGTCCGCCAGGTTGGCGATCTGCGAGCCCATGTGGAAGTGCAGCAGGCGAATGCCCTGGTCCAGGCCGGCCGCACGGAAACGTTCGACCACCGACAGCAACTGTGCGGCAGACAAGCCGAACTTGGACTTCTCGCCACCGGTGTCGGCCCATTTGCTCGACGCCAGGGACGACAGGCGTACCCGCAGGCCAACCTGTGGCTTGACCTTGAGCGAAGCGGCTTCTTCGATCACCAGGCCGACTTCGGACTCTTTCTCGATCACGATGAACACGTTGTGACCGAGCTTCTGGCCCATCAGCGCCAGGCGGATGAACTCGCGGTCCTTGTAGCCGTTGCAGACGATGGTCCCGCCCTTCGGCGCCAGGGCCAGCACCGCCAGCAACTCCGGCTTGGAGCCGGCTTCCAGGCCGATGGAGACGTTCTGGGTGGCGATGATGTTCTCGATCACCGCTTCCTGCTGGTTGACCTTGATCGGGTAGAGCGCGGTGTACTGGCTCTGGTATTCCAGGCGCGCGATGTTGCTGTCGAAGGCGCCGGTGAGCTGGCGCACACGGTCTTGCAGGATGTCGGGGAAGCGCACCAGCAAGGGCAGCGACAGACCGCTCTGGCGCAACTGATCGACCTGTTCGAACAGATCGATGGGCGAACTGTCGGGACCGTTCGGACGAACTTCGACGCGACCGGCGTCATTGATCGCGAAATACCCGGCCCCCCAATGGCGAATCCCGTAAACACTGCGGCTGTCCGCAACTGTCCATTGGCTGCCATCGTCTTTGCGTGTGCGTCGTACGGACATCGAAGTCCCCTATAAAGAAGTCAAAATGCACCATCCGGTCGGAGGCTGGCGCAGTCTAGAGAATGGAAATGACGATTTGCCTGCAAGCAGGGTAGACCCTGCTGGCAGCGCTGAGTTTAGAAACCCGTTCAGAACAGGCTCTGTGAAAACCCTATGGGCGACCTCGAACATCGGGTTCGGATCAAGCCGGAGCGGTTTTCACAGAGGCTGCTAGCCGCCGGATTTCTTTGCCTTGAAACCGTGCTTGACCAGTTCCGCCAGCAACAGCTCGACGTGGTCGCCCTGGATCTCGATGACGCCGTCTTTCAACGCGCCACCGGTGCCACAGCGTTTCTTCAACGTGGTGGCCAGTTCCTTGAGCGCGTCTTCGGCCAATGGCACGCCGGTGATCGTGGTCACCGTCTTGCCGCCACGGCCTTTGCTTTCACGGCGCACACGGGCAATACCGTCACCAGCGGGGATGACGGTCTGTTTGCAGATGCAGGCATCCACCGGCTGACGGCAATCAGGGCAATGACGACCGGCGTCGGTAGAAAATACCAGGCCGCCCAGGGCGGCGAAGGATGCGGCTTTTTTGGCCACCGGCAATCCTCTCGGGAGGACAAAGACTGGTCGGGGAGTGCCTCGACCGCGAAGCCCCACTCAGGCAGGGGCAGCGCTACTGGACCGCAAGACGTCGGTTCAGCTTGAAAAGTCGCGCAGTGTAACGGCAAAAAGCCGACTTGCTAAGGGCCAATCCGCGCCAATTTACAGCTTCTTTGCGACACCGCGCAGATAACGTTCGAGGGCCGCCAACGAGTCCGGGCAATAAGGCTTGTGCCGGATTTCATCCAGTACCTGTTCGATCGGCATGAAACGCGCTTCGAGCACCTCTTCAGGCTGCAATACCAGGGGCCCGTCCCACACCGCCGAAAACGCCGAACACCACAGGCGACTGCCCGGGTCTTCGAAGTAGAAATGGTCATGGGCGGTGAGTGGCACCCCGCTCACCCCCAGTTCCTCTTCAAGTTCACGGGCCGCCGACTCGGCGTAGGTCTCGTTGGCCTGCACCATCCCGCCCGCCGCCACGTCCCAGAAGCCCGGATAGATCGCCTTGCTCAGGGTTCGCCGGTGGACGCACAACTCACCCGCCGAGTTGAACAGCATGATGTAGGTGCCACGCCCGATCAGGCCCCGCTCGCGCAGGTCCGAACGCACCAGGCTGCCGAGCAGGTTGTCGTGTTCATCGACCCAAGCGATCAGCTCGGCATCCGAGGCCACTCGATGAGCGGCCTCCCGGGGGCTTTCGCTCATGGATCAGCCCTGGTTCAGCAATTGCCGCAAGTCGATCACCGCCGCGTTGGCGCGGGAGATGTAGTTGGCCATGACCAGGGAATGGTTCGCCAATACACCGAAGCCGCTGCCATTGAGGATCATCGGGCTCCAGACCGGCTCCTGGGAGGCCTCCAGCTCACGAATGATCTGCCTTACGCTGACCGTGGCGTTCTTCTTCGCCAGCACATCGGCGAAGTCCACTTCAATGGCGCGCAGCAGGTGGGACAAGGCCCAGGCTTGGCCGCGTGCTTCGTAGAACACGTTATCGATCTGCAGCCATGGGGTTTCGACCACTTCTTCATCCACCTGCGGTACCTGGCCCGGGGCCGGGACTTCGGTTTTCAGCGAGGTGTTGAGCTTGACCCGGCCGACACTGGCCGACAGGCGCTGGGACAGCGAACCCAGGCGAGTACCGACATCCCCCAGCCAGTTGTTCAGGTTGTCGGCACGGGCATAGAACAACGCGCTTTTCTGGGCTGGATCGGACAGGCGCGCCTGATAGCGACTCAGGGAATTGATGCCTTCCTGGTACTCCGACTCGCTGGAGGGCAGCACCCAGCTGCGGTTATCGAAGTTGAAACGCGGCTCGGCCTTGGCCAGGTCGGCGTCTTCGGCGGACTGGGACTGGGAGCGGGCGAAGTCCTTGCGCAAGGCACGACTCAGGTCGCGGACCTGCACCAGCACGCCGTACTCCCAGCTCGGCATGTTGTCCATCCACAGGCCGGGTGGAAAACGGTCGTTGGAAATGTAGCCGCCCGGCTTGGTCAGCAAGGTACCGGCCACGGTCTTGAGGGTCTCGACGGTGGTGTAGCCGACCACCATTTGCCGGCCATCCTTCTCGGCCGCCGCCTGGGCATTCTGCTGCACGGGAAACAGCGCGGGCTCCTGGCTCCAGTACCAGCCGATGGCAATGGTCACCAGCAGATACAGGCCGATCAGCGTGGCCAGCGCGCGGCTGAAAAACAGCCCACCCAGGTAGCTGCGGGTGGCCGATTTCGGCTCGGCGGCACGTTCAGGTGCGCTGCCCGCGCGGTTTTTCCAGTCCAGCATGGCGATGTCCCTTCAATCACTTGAGTTCACGGTTCGACCACAACCCTACGCCATCGTGCCTGATTTGAAACGCGATAAATCCCGCGCAAATCATGCTGGCCCAGGCAAGGCAGTCGGATGGCAACTATAAAGGAAGCGCGGCCATCGGCCTACGAAACCGACCGGTCACAAACTGAATGTCGCTGCCGGGCAGATTATTGACGTACGACACTCATGCGTATGAAAAGAGATGCTAGCATAGAGCCACCAGTCGACCTCAGCATGTATCTAACTAAGTAGTCAGGATAATGACCGAGCCAGAAGACCCCAGCCGTGAGCGCCTCAAGCACCACTTTGCCCAGCGGGTAATTCATCAGGCTCGTCAGATCCTGGAGATCTGGCAGCGCCTGCAACGCAGCGAGTGGTCCAGCACCGACCTGTTGGAGCTCAGTGAGGCCAATCTGCGCCTGCTGCGTTTTGCCGAGCGCTTCGAACAGCCGGAGCACTCCCAACTGGCCCACGGCATCAGCCAATCACTGCAAGCGGTGGATGCCAATCGCGGGCGGTTGAGCAGTCAACTGATCACCGAGATCAATCGGCTGATGCAGCGCCTGTCCCGTACCGGCCTGCGCCATGGGGACCAGCTCGAACAGACCTTCCTGCCGCCGTTGCGCAAACCCATCTATGTGTTGCTGCAAGACCATGACCGTGCCGAGCGCCTGGCCAAACAATTGGAATTCTTCGGCCTCAGCGCCCAGGCGCTGGACAGTGTCGCGGCATTTCGTGCCTCGATGGTCGAGCGGCTGCCGGCGGCGATTGTCATGGACGTGGACTTCAGCGGCCCCGGCATCGGCCTGAAACTGGCGGCCGAAGCCCAGCAAGGCCTGGAACAGCCGTTGCCGCTGTTGTTCTTCAGCCTGCTGGAAACCGATACCCCAACCCGTCTGGCGGCCGTGCGCGCCGGCGGGCAGGAATTCCTCACCGGCACCCTCGAGGCCTCGAGCCTGCTGGAAAAGATCGAGGTGCTGACCTGCGTCGCCCAGTACGAACCCTATAAAGTGCTGATCATCGATGACTCCCGCGCCCAGGCCCTGCACACCGAGCGCCTGCTCAACAGCGCCGGCATCGTGACCCGCACGCTGATCGAACCGATCCAGGCCATGGCCGAGCTGGCCGATTTCCAGCCCGACCTGATCATTCTCGACATGTACATGCCCGCCTGCACCGGCACGGAACTGGCGAAAGTGATCCGCCACAATGACCGCTATGTCAGCGTGCCGATCATCTACCTGTCCGCCGAAGACGACCTGGACAAGCAGCTCGATGCCATGAGCGAGGGTGGCGATGACTTCCTGACCAAGCCGATCAAGCCCCGCCACCTGATCACCACCGTGCGCAATCGCGCGGCCCGGGCCCGCAACCTCAAGGCGCGAATGGTGCGTGACAGCCTCACCGGCCTGTACAACCACACCCATATCCTGCAACTGCTCGAAGACTGCTGCTTCCGCGCCCGCCGCGAAGGCAAGCCACTGAGCTTCGCCATGCTCGACATCGACCATTTCAAACGGGTCAACGACAGCCATGGCCATCCCATGGGTGACCGGGTGATCAAGAGCCTGGCGTTGTTTCTCAAGCAGCGTCTGCGCAAGACCGATTTCATCGGCCGTTATGGTGGCGAAGAGTTCGCCATTGTCATGCCGGACACCAACATCAACGACGCTTGCTCGGTACTGGATGAAATCCGTCAGCGCTTTGCTGAAATCCACTACCCGGCCCAGCCCCAGGACCTGTGGTGCACGTTCAGTGCCGGTGTGGTGGAGATGAGCGAGGAGTCCGACAGCCTGATGATGGCCAGTGAAGCGGATGAAGCGCTGTATCGCGCCAAGCATGCCGGTCGCAACCGGGTACAGAGCGCAAGGCAAAGTGCCACTTTTTCATCGGAATCCACCGATTCAGTCATAAAGCTGTAATTCAAACGCAATAAATTCAGGCACTTACGATTCTGCCCCCGGTAGACCTTGAATGCGCCTGAAACTGCTGACCAACCTCAATACCCTGCTCTTATTGGCCGTCTGCCTGGGCCTCGGCGCCACGCTATGGTGGTCCCAAGTCGCCCTGGAACGTCCCTACCTGTTGATGGAGCGCTACCTCGGCCTGTCCCGGCAATTCCAGGGCGAGGTGACGCGCAACATCGAGGATTATCTGGCCAGTGGCGACGCCTTGCGCCTCAGCGCCGCCAGCCAGGCCCTCGACACCCTGCAAAAAGAACTGGATCAATTTCCCCCGGAACTGGCCCGCACCCTCAGGCCGAGCCTGTCGAGCCTGGACAGTTTCAGCAAGACCGATCTGCTGGCCGCCGGCAAGCTGGCCGGCGATCCCCAGGCCCTGCTGCTGCAAGCCGAGCGTGAACTGGGCGCCAACCTGGACCAGCTCGCCCAGTACGCCAACGGTGCCCCGAGCTACTTGCCTTTGTTGTTCAACGCATCGCAGCACCTGGGGCGGCTGTCCCTCGCACGGGACAAGCTGGTCAGCAGCGGGCGCAGCGAGCTGGCCAGTGATGTCGAGCGGGAAGTGGCCAGTATCCGTGCGCAGGCCGGTCAATTGGACAGCCTGCCGTTGCTGGGCGTGACAACCAGCAGCGATTCCGCCGGCGATGATTTCGCCGCGCTGATGGGTCTGGAGAACCAGGACAAAGCGGTCGCAGAAGACGCCGGCATCGCCCTCAAGCGCGAACTCAACAGCCTGCTCGGACGCTATCCCGCGGAGCTGGCGCGTACCCGCGAGTTGATCCAGAAGCGCACCGAACTGAGCAACGCCACCCATGTGAAAACCGCCGACGTGCAACAGGCGATCGATGCCCTGGAGCCCGTGGTGCGTGCCCAACACGGGCAGATCCAGGGCGAGGTCCGGTTGATCCAGGGGGTGATGATCGGCTTGATTCTGTTGATCGCACTGCTTATCGACACCTTGCAACGACGCCTGGCCCGGACTTTGACGCACCTGGCGCCGGCCCTGTCGACCTGGGCCGAAGGCGACTTCAGCCACGACATCCACGTGGGCGCCAGCAACCGTGAGCTGCAAGATATCCAAGCGTCCCTCAATCGGCTGCGGGCCTATCTGGCGGATCTGGTGGGCACCATTCACCTGAACGCCGAACAGGTCGCCGGCAGCAGCCGGGCCCTGGCCGATCTCAGCGCGGAAATGCACAGCGGCGCGGAATACCAGGCCGACGATACGGCGCTGATCCGCGACTCCCTCAGCGAGCTCGAAGCGACGATTCAGCAGGTGGCCGGCGATGCCAGCCAGGCCGCCGACGCCAGCCGCAGCGCCGGACACGCCGTGGAGCAGGGGCAGAAAGTCATTGGTTTGAGCCTTACCGGACTGCACGCACTGGTGGGCGAAGTACAAGGCAACGCGCAGATGATCGAACAACTGGCCGAGGAATCGGCCACCATCGGTGGCGTGCTGACGGTGATTCGCTCGATTGCCGACCAGACCAACCTGCTGGCCCTCAATGCTGCCATCGAAGCCGCCCGCGCCGGCGAGATGGGCCGGGGCTTTGCGGTGGTGGCCGAGGAAGTGCGCTCGCTGGCCCAACGTACGGCAGGGGCCACGGCCGAAATCCAGGCGTTGATCGCCCGCCTGCAACAGGCCGCGCGTCAATCAGTCGATGGCATGCGCGCCCAAGTCGAACACGCCGAAGCCACCGCCAACCAGGCACAAGCGGCCGACGGTGCACTGGATAAAATCGTCGATGCCATCCAGACCATCGCCGACACCGCCGTGCGCATCGCCGAAGTCACCGCCCAACAGAGCGGCGCCGTCAGCGAGATCCGCGATCACAGCGAGCGCATTCACCAGTTGGGCGGGGAAAACCTGCTACGTATCGGCCAAGGACGGGAACAGGGCGAAAACCTGCTGGTGCTGGGCGGGCGCCTGCATACGGTGGTGCAGGCGTTTCGGGTTTGATTGCCACCGACAATCCCCCTGTGGAAGCGAGCCTGTTCGCGATAACGGTGGATCAGCTTGCATGAGTGTCGAATGTGCCGTCGTCATCGCGAGCAGGCTCGCTCCCACCCAGACCGCGGGTGAACCCAATCTCCACGCCCACCCCCAACCCCCTGTGGGAGCGAGCCTGCTCGCGATGGCGGTGGGTCAGATTGCTTGGATGTTGAATGTGCCGCCGTCTTCGCGAGCAGGCTCGCTCCCACAGGGTTCAGCGTGATCCGTGAAGGAGTGGTGACCGGATCCCAGACCATGGTCACAAATTTTTCGCAAACATCGGTCATCGTGCCGGCTATTGCCGAGAACTGGACAGTCATTAAGGGTTTGCGGCATAGTCGCCGGGTTCTGATACCTGCTCACAGATAACAAGGAACAGCAGATGGCGACCCTTTTGGTCCTGCACGGACCCAACCTGAACCTGCTGGGCACCCGTGAACCGGGCGTCTATGGGGCCGTGACACTGGCCCAGATCAACCAGGACCTGGAGCAGCGGGCCCGCGCCAGCGGCCATCACCTGCTCTATCTGCAGAGCAACGCCGAATACGAATTGATCGACCGCATCCATGCCGCCCGTGGCGAAGGCGTGGACTTCATTTTGATCAATCCAGCAGCTTTTACGCATACAAGTGTCGCATTACGTGACGCGCTGCTGGCGGTGAGCATCCCATTCATCGAAGTGCATTTGTCCAACGTGCACAAACGCGAACCTTTCCGCCATCACTCCTACTTTTCCGATGTAGCGGTGGGAGTGATCTGCGGCCTTGGCGCCAGCGGTTACCGACTGGCCCTGGAGGCCGCCCTAGAGCAGCTTGAAAAACAGGCAACAGCTTGAACAACAAGCGTTAAACGCCCCTGACCGACCCTTGGGAGTTGATGATTCATGGATATCCGTAAAGTTAAGAAACTGATCGAATTGCTGGAAGAGTCCGGCATCGACGAGCTGGAGATCAAGGAAGGCGAAGAGTCCGTACGCATCAGCCGTCACAGCAAGACTCCAGCCCAGCAGTTCTACGCCCCGGCACCGATGCAGGCTCCAGCCGCCGCAGCAGCGCCAGCCGCTCCGGCCGCTGCTGCTCCGGCCGCTGCTCCAGCTGCCGCCGCCGCTCCAGCGCTCAACGGCACTGTCGCTCGTTCGCCAATGGTGGGCACCTTCTATCGCAAGTCTTCGCCAACTTCGCCATCCTTCGTTGAAGTGGGCCAGACCGTGAAGAAAGGCGACACCCTGTGCATCGTCGAAGCCATGAAGATGATGAACCACATCGAAGCTGAAACCAGCGGTGTGATCGAGTCCATCCTCGTTGAAGACGGCCAGCCGGTTGAGTACGACCAACCGCTGTTCACCATCGTTTGAACCGCGGAGAGCCTTTGATGACTGCGAAGCTGGAAAAAGTCCTGATCGCGAACCGCGGTGAGATCGCCCTGCGGATCCTGCGTGCCTGCAAAGAGATGGGCATCAAGACCGTCGCCGTTTACTCCAAGGCCGACAAAGAGCTGATGCACCTGGGCCTGGCGGACGAATCCGTCTGCATCGGCCCGGCTTCTGCCGCGCACTCCTACCTGCACATCCCGGCGATCATTGCCGCCGCCGAAGTGACCGGCGCCACTGCCATTCACCCAGGCTACGGGTTCCTGGCGGAAAACGCCGACTTCGCCGAACAGGTCGAGAATTCCGGCTTTGCCTTCATCGGCCCGAAAGCCGAGACCATCCGCCTGATGGGCGACAAGGTGTCGGCCAAGCACGCCATGATCGCAGCCGGCGTACCGACCGTTCCGGGTTCCGACGGCCCGCTGCCTGAGGACGAAGAAACCGCCCTGCGCATCGGTCGCGAAGTCGGTTACCCGGTGATCATCAAGGCCGCCGGCGGCGGCGGTGGTCGTGGCATGCGCGTGGTGTACAAGGAAGAAGACCTGATTTCCTCGGCGAAACTGACCCGCTCCGAAGCTGGCGCGGCGTTCGGCAACCCGATGGTCTATCTGGAAAAATTCCTCACCAACCCACGCCACGTCGAAGTCCAGGTGCTGTCCGACGGCCAGGGCCAAGCGATCCATCTGGGCGACCGCGACTGCTCGCTGCAACGTCGTCACCAGAAGGTCCTCGAAGAAGCGCCGGCACCGGGCATCGACGAGAAGGCCCGCCAGGAAGTCCTGGCGCGTTGCGTCAAGGCCTGCATCGACATCGGCTACCGCGGCGCCGGTACCTTCGAGTTCCTGTACGAGAACGGTCGCTTCTACTTCATCGAAATGAACACCCGTGTTCAGGTAGAGCACCCGGTTTCGGAAATGGTTACCGGTATCGACATCGTCAAGGAGATGCTCAGCATCGCCGCCGGCAACAAGCTGTCGTTCACCCAGGATGACGTGGTCATCCGCGGTCACGCGCTGGAATGCCGGATCAACGCCGAAGACCCGAAAACCTTCATGCCAAGCCCAGGCACGGTCAAGCACTTCCACGCCCCGGGCGGCAATGGCGTTCGCGTCGATTCGCACCTGTACAGCGGTTATGCCGTTCCGCCGAACTACGATTCGTTGATCGGCAAGCTGATCACCTACGGGGCGACCCGCGACGAAGCCATGGCGCGCATGCGCAATGCGCTGGAAGAAATCGTGGTTGACGGGATCAAGACCAACATCCCGCTGCACCGCGATCTGGTCCGTGACAAAGGCTTCTGCGAAGGCGGCGTCAACATCCATTACCTGGAGCACAAGCTGGCCCACGAGGCTTGATGTCCCAAGTGATGTAAAAAGACCCCGGTCCGTTGGCCGGGGTCTTTTTTTGCCTGCCGACCGATCAGCTCAGCACCACCGTCGAGAAAGCCTGCGCTTCGATCTGCGCGGAAGTCACCGGCCTCCCCTGCCCGGTGCTGACGGCACCACTGGGATTGGCAACCAGGGGCTCGTTGCGCACGCGCCTCATGAACCCACGTGCTCGCACCGACACCGGATCGGCGCTCTTTTTCGCTCGCGCCAGCACCGGTATGTAGTAGCGTTCGACCTGGCCACGCGATGTCTTGAATACCGATGTCACGCCACTGCGCAGATCCAGCGCGACGCCATAGGTATTGCCGAAACAGGACGAGTACGACCAGTGATCCCATGTGGGTCGCAGGCCTTGGCGCCGCATCGCCGACCTGACCCGTCCGCCGATGTCAGTGCCGGTCAGCCAATCCCCGCCCACCAGACTGGCACGGATATCCTGCACCGCTCCGCCCAGGCGCTGCGTCACATCCCGCAGGCTGCGTTCGATCAGCGAGCGGATATTGTGATCGAAGTGAATGACGGCCCCCATCCTGGTGGTCGGGTTGTACAGCGAAGCGATCACGCAGGTCTGCGCGTTCAGTGAAAACAGATAGTTGTCCGCGACCGCCTCGCTGAACCTCGCCACCACCGCCTCGCCCTGCAACGCCCCCCTTGAGACGTCCGGGAAGACATGACCAGCAAACGCCTCCCGCAAGTCATTCACGCGCCCAAGGTAGGCCACCTCGCCGTTTCCACCCAGCAAGCCCGGCCTGTTGTATACCCACTTGCCATTCGGCAGCCTGCGCAGGGGTTCCTGATAAAGCGCCCCGGGATTCCTGGCATCCACCAGGCGCAGACCGTCAGAAGAAGGATCCTTCTTCACCCGGTAGTACCTGCCCTTGCGCTTGATGAAGTAGATGTCCTGCGGCTGTGACGCACTGGACGGGCTACGCCAGGTGCCCTTGAAAATGCCCTGCGCAGTCACCTCCGTCAGGTTTGCCGGCACTTCCTTGAGGGCCTGACGGGGCTTGAAGCGTATGGGCTGCAGCACCGGATCACTCTCTTTGGCAACAACCGAGGCCACATGCCTCAAGCGTCGGGCGGACAACGATGCTGGCTTCACGACCTGCGTCAGACGCCTGGCAGCGCTCACGATCTGCGGCCAGAACGCAGCGAACAACGCTCCCCAGGCCGCGAACATCCAATGCCACAGGGCGCTTTCCGTGTCGCCCTGGACATGCGCCTCGATGGCCTGCCCTGAACTCACGGTAACGAGGCCGATATCCAGCAGCAGGACAAAAGGGGGATACACCATGCATACCGGGGCGGACGCAAAGAGCAGCCCCTTGAGGACCTGGTTCTCGATCACTTCGGTACGGCTGGTGGTGACATCCTCCACATCGCTGACACTGCGCTCGATATAGGCATCGAACTCGGTGCGGATGTCGACGATCCGATTGAACTCGCGCAACGTATCGACGCGCGCACTTCCCTCTGCCAGGGCCTCCAGCGAGCGCCTTGCCTTTTCCCTGGCGGTGAGCGCCACCCGCCCCACGACATAGTCATGCAGTCGCGCAGCGACCCCTCCGGAAAAATCCCGGTACCGGCGAAAGGTAACCCCGTCCGGCGCGTCTGGCGTGTACAGCCAGGATGAACGTTTCGGATCGAAGTAGGTGAAAACGTAAACGCCCAATACGACATGCCCATCGACAGTGAACCTGAGCACGCCCTCGCGCCTCACCACAGTCCCCGGATATTCAGGGCCGGACACTGCCGCCGACTCCCCCAGCAGAGTGACTTGGCGGGTGAGCCACCAGAATTCCGAATCGTTCAACAGGCCCTTGCCCTTCGCGACGCGCAGATCACGGTCCATTCGGATCAGCAGCATGTGACGGTAGGTATTGCGGCGCTTGATGTAGGCAGGCGAATCGACGTCGAGGAACCTGGCGCGGATTTCCTTCCCATAGTGCTCGCCTACATAGGCCTGTCGGATATAGAGCGCCAGGTCGGCACTGCGAACCTGCCCCAGGTCCTGCCCGACAGAAGAGCGCACGCCTTTGCGGGGATCATCGATACCCGAGTTGTCGTCGTACCCATGGATGACCAGATCCAGCAGGCTTGCGGTCTTCGTGTTCCGACCCGCAAGCCCCGGGCTGTAGTCGATGAGGATAGTCGCGGGATCCACCGGCTCGAGTACGCCCCTACTGCGCAAGTAAGGCGTGATCGCCTGGGCGACGGTGCGCCTGGCGAAATCCACGAAGACTTCGAAGTCCGCAAGCTGCTCGTTGAACGCCCGCTGGTGAACCAGCAACTCCTGACTCAAGCTGCTGATGTTTCGACGGGCATCAAGCGGCAACGCGGAGTACCAGCGAGGCGACTCGTCCAACTGCACCTGCGCCAGGTTATTGGCCAGCCCCATGGTCACAGCGTCTTCCAGGCATACCCTGAACCCGGTCCCTCCTACCCGCGGATCCTTGTTCGAATCCCAGGAAACCGGCTTGTCCACCACACGGGCAAAGTATTCCCGAGCCAGCTCGCGGCTATCGGGCGACAGTTGCTGCGCCAGGTATTCGCGCCCGGCTTCGGTTCGGGTCCATGCACCTATTTCCATGCTCACGGCCCATAGCGACGGCAACTCGATCCACTCCTGGCCATCGGGCCTGGCGGGGGCATACAGCACCAGGTCGCCCTGCATATCCTCACGAAAAAACAGCAACAGATCGGCGCATCGCAGGCCGTTTGGCAGTGCCAGACCGGTGACATGCAGCAGGTTGACGGACACTCCCCCGCCCTCCCACAAGGCTTTGATCGCGTCATGATTGACCGCCTTCAAATGCCCCGCGCAACGCGCCACAAATGCGCTTTGCCGCAGACGGGCCGCGAGCCAGTCGAACATGGCACGCTTCAGATCCGCCCGCTCATATTGATCAGTCAGCGCCTGCAAGTACCCGGCGGGCGCATCCACGTCCGCCAACAACCGGATGACGAAAGCCGATGCAAGGGGCTGATTGCGCAGCATCGCGCCATTTTCCACCAACAGTACCGACACGGCATCCGACCTCACCGGGCCCGCCGCCACCAGCTCGCTCAGACTGTGACGCTGGATGGGCTGGTCAACCACCGCTCTCCATTGCAATGTCACCCGCACGCGGTCCGGCTCGACCTCCATGTCCAGTTCATGTCGGATATGCGCCTTGGCCTGTTGTCGAGCGAAGGCCTGCAGCGAACCCAGGCCAGCGAGCAACTCATCGACCCGCGTCTGCGCCTGCACAGTCTGCTCCTGAAGCAACAGTAGCGACGCTCGCTCAGGCTCGCCCAACACCTGCAACCAACGAGGCAACTGCAGGCTGGCCACCGCATCGAGATTCGCGCGCTCCTGTGCAGTGGCCAGCGCCGTTGATTCACTCATGCGCTGCCAGGCGTCCTCAAGCGTTTCGATGCGCTCTCGCAGCGCCTCGACGTCCAGGCCGGCCAGTTGGTCAGGTTGAAAAATCCTGTCGACGGCCGCCATATGTCCGGCCAGCTTCTGCTGGACCAGGCCCTCGAGCGAGGCGTCACCCGCGGTCATTTGCCAATAACGACGCAGGTAGTCCTTGTAATGGTTGATGCCGCCCCAGGCTGCGGACTCCACGACCTGGACAATGACGTCCTGACGCTCGGCCGAAAACCCCATGTCGGGCCCACCAGGCCAACGGAATGCCACGTCGTATTCCGGGTCAGGCGCCAGCGGCTCGTTGTCGATCATCCGTTGCAGCACCGTGTCCAGCAGGGTGCCGATGAAATATGGATCGATATTGCCTTCCTGGTAATGGGTACGCAGTTCGACCAACAGATACTCTTCCAGCACTTCCAATAAAGTCATCTGGCCCAGCAATCGCGGGTCGATAACGGCCTTCCAGCGTGCCAGCCTTTCCAGAACGGCTTGTGCGGTTTCCGCCTGCGGGATAGATACCGCTCCCGCGCCGTTCGCCTTGCTTTGCCCCTCGGCAGTGTTGTCCATCACGTTCCTCCCTGTTGTGTGGACCCTCACCTTATCCGCGGTGCAATACCTCCATGTCATACATATATATATCGAAACATCACGCTGGAAGGTCGTCGCGACCGGTACTCGAATCAGCCGCACGGGCGACCGGGCTTATCCACTTTGGCGACGACCTGGCGTACACTGCGCAGCTTTCGCAGCCTGGTGGCCACACAGGTCACTGAGGCTGCTTCCTGTAGATTCATTTCCAAAGGTGCCCGCCATGCCTTGGCTGCAAGTACGTCTGGCCATCAGCCCGGAACAAGCCGAAACCTACGAAGATGCGTTTCTTGAAGTAGGCGCCGTATCGGTCACCTTCATGGACGCCGAAGACCAGCCGATCTTCGAGCCGGAACTCAACACCACCCCGTTGTGGTCCCACACCCACTTGCTGGCCCTGTTCGAAGGGGGCACCGAAGCGACCAGCGTGCTGGCCCATCTGGAACTGCTGACCGGCAGCCCGTTGCCCGAACATCACAGCGAAGTGATCGAAGACCAGGACTGGGAACGCAGCTGGATGGACAATTTCCAGCCGATGCGCTTCGGCCAGCGGCTGTGGATCGTACCGAGCTGGCACGCGGCGCCGGAGCCGGACGCCGTCAACCTGCTGCTGGACCCGGGCCTGGCGTTCGGCACCGGCACCCACCCGACCACTGCGCTATGCCTGGAATGGCTCGACGGCCAGGATCTGAAGGGCTGCGATGTGCTCGACTTCGGCTGCGGCTCGGGCATCCTGGCCATTGCCGCGCTGCTGCTGGGCGCCAAACAGGCGGTCGGCACCGACATCGACGTCCAGGCCCTGGAAGCGTCCCGCGACAACGCCGGGCGCAACAACATTGCCGAAGCACTGTTCCCCCTCTATCTGCCGCAGGACCTGCCCCAGGTCCAGGCCGACGTACTGGTGGCCAATATCCTCGCCGGACCGTTGGTCTCCCTGGCGCCGCAACTGTCAGGTCTGGTCAAGCCGGGTGGACGACTGGCGCTGTCGGGCATCCTCGCTGAACAGGGCGAGGAAGTCGCCGCCGCTTATGCCGCCGACTTTGACCTGGATCCTATTGCCAATCGTGATGGCTGGGTGCGCATCACCGGACGTCGGCGCTAGAATGGCCGCTTGTATCCACCGGATTGCCGCATGACTGACAGCTTCGTCACCCAGTGCCCGCATTGCCACACCAGTTTTCGCGTCAGCCATGCTCAATTGAGCGTGGCCCGCGGGGTGGTTCGTTGCGGCTCGTGCCTGCAGGTGTTCAATGCCGCACGGCAGCTGCTGGAACAGCGGACCGCCCGGGAGCCCGCTCCCGTCGCCCCCGCGCCCATCCGGCCTGCCGCCGTCGAAGCACCGCCCAGGGCGATCAGCCAGAAGCAGTGGACCGCCGCCGAGCTCGACCTCGATGACCTGGACAAGGAGCTGGCGCGCCTGGAGCGCCGTGACAAACGGGCACCGGACTCCTTCGGCCGACGCCGCGAAGATAACCTGAGCGCGCAGCGGGACCACCTTTCCGACGAGCAAGAACCCTGGTCCGACAGCCTGTACAGCGAGTCTCCCGCCGAGCGCGCGGAAGCCGTCGCCCAAGCCCCCATCGAGCCGTTCGCCCCCCACGAACCGGTCCGACCACCCCGTACCGAGCCGTCCCTGTCCCTGCCCCTGACGCTCGAACCACTGGAACCGGACGAAGTGCCTGGCGCGCCGCTGCACCTGGCGCCGGACGACGACCCCGACGAACGCCTCGAGCGCCTGTCCGCCACCGACGATATTGACGATATCGATGAAGAACCGGCCCTGCCGCGCAAGAAACGCGAACGCCAGGAGCCTGGAATCCGTGCCGAAGTCCTTCAGGACCTTGACGATGATCCGTTGCAACTGGATTGGCGCAAGCGCCGCTCGCCCTGGGGACGGCGCCTGCTGTGGAGTCTGTTGATCCTGTTGGCCGCCGCCGCGCTGGCCGGCCAGTACATCGCCTACCACTTCGAGGAATTGGCCCGCCAGGACCAGTACCGCCCCTGGTTCCTGCAGATATGTCCGACCATCGGCTGCGACGTGCCGTCCAAGGTCGACATCGCCAAGATCAAAAGCAGCAACCTTGTGGTGCGCAGTCATCCGGACTTCAGCGGCGCCCTGGTGGTGGACGCGATCATCTACAATCGTGCGCCCTTCTCCCAGCCTTTTCCGCTGCTGGAACTGCGCTTCGCCGACCTAAACGGACACTTGATCGCCAGCCGTCGGTTCAAGCCCGGAGAGTACCTGGGCGGCGATCTCGAGGGCCTGGGGGAAATGCCACCGCAGACCCCTATTCATATCGCTCTGGACATTCTGGATCCGGGCCCCAAAGCGGTGAACTACAGTCTGAGCTTCCACTCTCCCGAGTGAAGTCAGCGGGGCCAGTCGATTGACGGCAGCTTTCTGACCCACCCCAGCCGGACCAAACCGCTGGCGATAACAAAATAGCTGTTCAGATTTTATCCAATTCCATCTTTATCCAGTCATCGAGAGCGGGTATCATGCCAACCCTTTTTCGAACTCTCATGATCCGGCCCCACTTCAGGGAAGTCCTATGTCGGCGGTACGCATCGGCCCATACACACTGCAGAACGGTCTGGTTCTCGCCCCCATGGCGGGCGTCACCGATCAGCCCTTTCGTCAGTTGTGCAAACGGCTGGGCGCGGGTCTTGTGGTTTCGGAAATGGTCACCAGCGACATGAGCCTGTGGAACACCCGCAAGTCACGTCTGCGCATGATCCACGAGGGCGATCCCGAGCCCCGCTCGGTGCAGATCGCCGGTGGCGATGCACAGATGCTGGCAGAGGCGGCCCGGGCCAACGTGGCGCTGGGGGCACAGATCATCGACATCAACATGGGCTGCCCGGCCAAGAAGGTCTGCAACAAGGCTGCCGGCTCGGCATTGTTGAAGGATGAAGCCCTGGTTACCGAGATCCTGCAGGCGGTCGTCGCCGCAGTCGATGTGCCGGTGACCTTGAAGATCCGCACCGGGTGGGACCGGGAAAACAAGAATGGCCTGACGGTGGCGAAGATCGCCGAACAGGCGGGAATCACGGCGTTGGCGGTCCATGGCCGCACCCGTGCCGACCTGTACACCGGCGAGGCCGAGTACGACACCATCGCCGCGATCAAGCAGGCGGTGTCGATACCGGTGTTTGCCAACGGCGACGTCGACTCGCCAGAGAAGGCCCGGTACGTGCTGGACGCGACCGGTGCCGACGGCCTGTTGATCGGTCGGGCTGCCCAGGGGCGGCCCTGGATTTTCCGTGAGATCGAACACTTCCTGCGCACTGGCGAAAAGCTGGCTGCGCCGCAAATGTCCGAGGTGGAACGAATTCTGCTGGAGCATCTAGCCGCGCTGCATGCCTTCTATGGAGAAGTCATGGGCGTGCGCATCGCGCGCAAGCATGTGGGCTGGTATCTCGCAACCCTGCCGGGCGCCAGGGAGTTTCGCGCCCGCTTCAATCGTTTGGATGGTACGCAAGCACAATGCGCCGACGTTCAGGCCTTCTTCGCTGAACGTTACAAGAGCCTGACAGGGGACGAAGGGGTGGCCGCATGACGATGATGACCGAGACTTTAGTGAGTGGAATAACACCCGTGAGCGACAACGTGAATTTGAAACAGCACCTCAACACGCCCAGCGAAGAGGGTCAGACCCTTCGCGGGAGTGTCGAGAAGGCGCTGCACAATTATTTCGCCCACCTTGAGGGCGCTGCCGTCACGGATGTGTACAACCTGGTGCTTTCGGAAGTCGAGGCGCCACTGCTCGAAAGCGTGATGAACTACGTCAAGGGCAACCAGACCAAGGCCAGTGAGATGCTGGGCCTGAACCGCGGCACCCTGCGCAAGAAACTCAAGCAGTACGATCTGCTGTAAGCATTCAATCAAACCAGAAAGGCGCCCGCGTAGAAAACGGTCGCCTTTTTTGCTGACTTCCCTTGCTTTTGATGGAAATTGAAATGACCGACCAGACCACCCGCCTGCCGATCCGCCGCGCCTTGATCAGCGTCTCCGACAAGACCGGGATCCTCGAATTCGCCCGCGAGCTGCAACAGCTGGGCGTCGAGATCCTCTCCACCGGCGGGACCTTCAAGCTGCTGCAGGACAATGGCGTCGCCGCAGTGGAAGTCGCGGACTACACCGGTTTTGCGGAAATGATGGACGGTCGGGTCAAGACCCTGCACCCGAAGATCCATGGCGGGATCCTGGGTCGTCGTGGCATCGATGACGCCATCATGAACGAACACGGCATCAAGCCGATCGACCTGGTGGCGGTCAACCTCTACCCGTTCGAAGCCACCATCAGCAAGCCGGGCTGCGACCTGCCGACCGCCATCGAGAACATCGACATCGGCGGCCCGACCATGGTCCGCTCGGCGGCCAAGAACCACAAGGACGTCGCCATCGTGGTCAACGCCAGCGACTATGCCGGCGTGCTGCAGAACCTCAAGGCCGGCGGCCTGACCTACGCCCAGCGTTTCGACCTGATGCTCAAGGCCTTCGAACACACCGCTGCCTACGACGGCATGATCGCCAACTACATGGGCACCGTGAACCAGGCCGCTGAAACCCTGTCGACCGAAGGCCGCAGCGAATTCCCGCGCACCTTCAACACCCAGTTCATCAAGGCCCAGGAAATGCGCTACGGCGAGAACCCGCACCAGAGCGCGGCGTTCTACGTGGAAGCCAAGCCTGCCGAAGTCGGCATCGCCACCGCCACCCAGTTGCAAGGCAAGGAACTGTCGTTCAACAACGTGGCCGACACCGACGCCGCGCTCGAATGCGTGAAGAGCTTCGTCAAGCCGGCCTGCGTGATCGTCAAGCACGCCAACCCGTGCGGCGTGGCCGTGAGCCCGGATGCCGAGGGCGGTATCCGCCAGGCCTACGAACTGGCCTACGCCACCGACACCGAATCGGCCTTCGGCGGCATCATCGCCTTCAACCGTGAACTGGACGCCGAAACGGCCAAAGCCATCGTCGAACGTCAGTTCGTCGAAGTGATCATCGCGCCTTCGGTCAGCGAAGAGGCTCGCGCCATCGTCGCCGCCAAGGCCAACGTGCGCCTGCTGGCCTGCGGACAATGGTCGGCCGACCGTGCACCGGCCTGGGACTACAAGCGCGTCAACGGCGGCCTGCTGGTACAGAGCCGTGACATCGGCATGATCGGCAGCGACGACCTGAAAGTCGTGACCCAGCGCGCCCCGAACGAGCAGGAAATCCATGACCTGATCTTCGCCTGGAAAGTCGCCAAGTACGTCAAGTCCAACGCTATCGTCTACGCCAAGAACCGCCAGACCATCGGCGTCGGCGCCGGCCAGATGAGCCGCGTGAACTCGGCCCGCATCGCCGCCATCAAGGCCGAACACGCCGGCCTGCAGGTCCAGGGCGCGGTCATGGCCTCCGATGCGTTCTTCCCGTTCCGCGACGGCATCGACAACGCGGCCAAGGTCGGCATCACTGCGGTGATCCAGCCGGGTGGTTCGATGCGTGACAATGAAGTGATTGCCGCGGCCGACGAAGCAGGCATCGCGATGGTATTCACCGGCATGCGCCACTTCCGCCACTGACCGGCGGTAGCTACAAGCCTCAAGCTGCAAGCGGCAAGAAAAGAGCAGGCAGATGTCGATCTTTTTACCGGTGCAGCCTTACTAATTCAAAGCCAAGAGCTGCAAACAAGAGCCACACGTATTCGCTCTTACTTGCAGCTTGTAGCTTGCAGCTTCTCCGAAGGAGTCTTTCTTTGAATGTTTTGATCATTGGCAGCGGTGGCCGTGAACACGCCCTGGCCTGGAAAGTGGCCCAGGATCCGCGCGTGCAGAAGGTTTTCGTGGCGCCGGGCAATGCCGGTACCGCCATCGAAGCCAAGTGCGAGAACGTCGCGATCGACGTGCTGGCCCTGGAACAACTGGCCGATTTCGCCGAGAAGAACGTCTCGCTCACCATCGTCGGCCCGGAAGTGCCGCTGGTCGCCGGTGTCGTCGACCTGTTCCGCTCCCGTGGCCTGGACTGCTTTGGTCCGACCGCCGGTGCCGCACAGCTGGAAGGCTCCAAAGCCTTCACCAAGGATTTCCTGGCCCGGCACAAGATTCCGACCGCCGACTACCAGAACTTCACCGAAATCGAGCCGGCCCTGGCCTACCTGCGGGAGAAAGGCGCTCCGATCGTGATCAAGGCCGATGGCCTGGCCGCCGGTAAAGGCGTGATCGTGGCCATGACCCTGGCCGAGGCCGAAGACGCCGTGCGCGACATGCTGGCCGGCAATGCCTTCGGTGACGCCGGTTCCCGGGTGGTGATCGAAGAATTCCTCGACGGCGAGGAAGCCAGCTTCATCGTCATGGTCGACGGCAAAAACGTCTTGCCAATGGCTACCAGCCAGGACCACAAGCGCGTCGGCGACGGCGACAGCGGCCCGAACACCGGCGGCATGGGCGCCTATTCCCCGGCTCCGGTCGTCACCGCCGAGGTGCACCAGCGCGTCATGGACCAGGTGATCTGGCCGACCGTGCGCGGCATGGCCGAGGAAGGCAACGTCTACACGGGTTTCCTCTATGCTGGTCTGATGATCGACAAGGCTGGTAACCCAAAAGTCATCGAATTCAACTGCCGTTTCGGCGATCCTGAGACCCAGCCGGTGATGCTGCGCCTGCAATCGAGCCTGGTACTGCTGGTCGAAGCCGCGTTGGCCCAGGCGCTGGACAAGGTCGAAGCCCAGTGGGACCCGCGCCCGAGCGTGGGTGTTGTCCTGGCAGCCGGCGGTTATCCGGGCGACTACGCCAAGGGCAGCGCGATCCATGGCCTGGAAGCCGCAGCCCAGCTGGAAGGCAAGGTTTTCCACGCCGGGACCGCGCTGAAGGATGGCCAGGTCGTCACCGCCGGCGGTCGCGTGTTGTGCGCCACCGCCATGGGCGCCAGTGTCGACGCCGCCCAGCAGCAGGCCTACAAGCTTGCGGCCGAGATCGATTGGGCAGGTTGCTTCTACCGTAAGGACATCGGCTATCGTGCCATTGCCCGCGAGCGTGGCGAAAATCTGCAATAACCCGGCCTTTCAGCCAGGCAGGGCTTCGTGGCCCTTGCCTGTCTGTCAGGGCGCCGCGCATAGTTATAATCTGGCATCAACCTACGAAGGGATTTCGCCGTGCGCTGGCTCAGGATCGCCATAGGCTATACCGTCACCCTGCTGACGCTGCTCATGCTCCCGGCCCAGGCCGCGCCAGGCAGCGGCTGGGCGGTATTGCTCGACGAACAGGGCGACCTGAAGCTGAGCGACATCCGTTCCGCCCGCTACACCAACCAGTTCAGCCCCATCGACCTCGACCGTCTCCAGGCCGCCGGGCCCGATGGCGCGCTGTGGCTGCGCTTCCGACTGGCTCCCGACAAGCACGAACAGATCCTGCGCATCTTCGCGCCCGACCTGGCGCGCCTGAATCTCTACGTGCTGGACGGCGATGCCCTGGTCGACCAGCAGATCACCGGCAACGCCCTGCCCCGCAGCGAACATTCGGTGCCGAGCAGCGACTTCATGCTGGCCCTGCCCCGCAGCGACAAACCGCTGGACGTCTACCTGCGACTGGCATCCCGGCACGAACTGCGCCCGTACATCACCCTGCAGCCGGCAATCATGGCGGCGGCGGATCAGAACCAGACCCTGATCTATGGCTTGCTGTTCGGCTGCATCGCCATGCTGATCCTGCACAACCTCACCCGCTACGCCTACACCCGCTCACGCAGCTGCCTGTGGCTGGCGGCTTGCGAGGGGCTGCTGATGCTGAGCCTGGCCCTGCTGCTGAACCTGGCGGGGGGCTGGCTGCCCGACTGGCCGGCGGTGCAGACGCCGGGCGCCTACCTGGCCCTGTTGCTGACCGCGCCTTGCGGCCTGATGTTCGCCTACCGCTTCTTTGCCCCCCTGGGACCGCATCCGCTGAACCGGCTGCTGCTGGGGGACATCGTCTTCATCATGCTGTGCAGTCTGTTGCTGTTGTTCGTCAACACCCTGCCGCTCAATATCATGACCTATGCGCTGGTGGCCCTGGCCGGCTTGAGCATGCTGTTCGTCAGCGCCTGGCACTGGCAGAAAGGCTATCGCCCGGCACGGCTGTTTGTCGCGGCCATGGTGGTTTTCAACCTGGGCACGCTGATCATCCTGCCGGCCCTGCAGGGCCTCACGGAGGTCGCTCCCCAAGGCCTGATCGTCACGTTGCTGGTGTTCATCTGCATCAGCGGCCTGTTGATGAGCGTAGCCTTGGGCGAACGCCAGCGCTCCATCAACGAGAGCCGTTTCAGCATCAGTCGCGACCTCGCCGCGAGCAATGCCGAGATCAACGCCAAGGCGGAATTCCTGGCCAAGATCAGCCACGAGATCCGCACCCCGATGAACGGCGTGCTGGGCATGACCGAACTGCTGCTGGGCACGCCGCTGTCGGTCAAGCAACGCGACTATGTGCAGACCATCCACAGCGCCGGCAACGAGTTGCTGACGCTGATCAATGAGATCCTCGACATTTCCCGGCTCGAATCCGGCCAGATCGAACTGGACGATGTGCAGTTCGATCTCAATGCGTTGATCGAGGATTGCCTGAGCATCTTCCGCGCCAAGGCCGAGCAGCAGAATGTCGAACTGATCAGCTTCATCCAGCCCCAGGTGCCAAGGGTGATCAGCGGTGATCCGACGCGGCTGCGCCAGGCGTTGCTGAGCCTGTTGGAAAACGCCTTGAAGAAGACCGACGAGGGCGAGGTGCTGATCGTCGTCGCCCTCGACGAGCGCAGCAGCGAACCGCGCCTGCGCATCGCCGTGCAGGACAGCGGGGTGCCCATGGACGCCGAAGAGCGCGACACGCTCATGCACGCGGAGCTGCACAGCAAGAACTTCCTGTCGGCCACGCGCCTGGGCGGCAACCTGGGCCTGGTTATCGCCCGCCAATTGATCATGCTGATGCACGGCGAGTTCGGCATCAAGAGCGGAAGCAACCAGGGTAGCACCTTGTGGCTGACCCTGCCGCTGGACCCGGATCGCCTGGAGCATCCGACCTCCGATCTCGACAGCCCGCTGCAAGGCGCCCGGGTACTGGTCGTTGACGACAACGAGACCTGTCGCAAGGTGCTGGTGCAGCAATGCAGCGCCTGGGGCTTGAACGTCAGCGCGGTGCCATCGGGCAAGGAAGCCCTGGCGCTGCTACGCACCAAGGCCCACCTGCGGGATTATTTCGACGTGGTGCTGCTGGACCAGAACATGCCCGGCATGACCGGCATGCAACTGGCGGCCAAGATCAAGGAAGACCCGAGCCTGAACCACGACATCCTGTTGATCATGCTCACCGGCATCAGCAACGCGCCGAGCAAGATCGTGGCGCGCAACAGCGGCGTCAAGCGCATCCTCGCCAAACCGGTGGCCGGCTATACCCTCAAGACCACCCTCGCGGACGAACTGAACCAGCGCAACAGAGGCCATGCCCCCAATATCCCAATGAATGCCGGTCCCGCCGCACCGGTGAAAGTCCCCAGTGACTTCCGCATCCTGGTGGCCGAAGACAACAGCATTTCCACCAAGGTCATCCGCGGCATGCTCGGCAAGCTCAACCTGCAACCCGACACCGCCAGCAACGGCGAGGAAGCCCTCAAGGCCATGAAGGAACGGCGTTACGACCTGGTCCTGATGGATTGTGAAATGCCGATCCTCGACGGGTTTTCCGCCACCCAGCAACTGCGAGCCTGGGAAATGGGCAACCAGCGAACCCGTACGCCCATCGTAGCGCTCACCGCCCACATCCTCGCCGAGCACAAGGAGCGGGCCCGCCAGGCCGGGATGGACGGCCACATGGCCAAGCCGGTGGAACTGTCGCAGCTGCGCGAGCTGATCGAGCATTGGGTGGCCCAGCGCGAACAACAGAACCGTACGGCGCAAACGTCCTGAGCCGACAGACGTCACACCGCCTGATAGACTTCCGTCCTCTTCTTCCGCCCTGAGCCCCGACCATGCTCCATGTGCTGTTCAGCGTTTACCTGAAGATGCTGGTGCTCTACAGCCCCTTCTTCGTGTTGTCGTGCTTTATCGGCCTGACCCGTGGCTATTCGCGCAAGGAGCAGCGACGCCTGGCCTGGAAGGTCGCGATCGCGACGCTGGTCTCCAGCGTCCTGCTGTATTTGTTCGGACGGGTGATTTTCAGCGTGTTCGGCATCACCGTGGATGCGTTCCGTATCGGCGCCGGCAGCGTGCTGTTCATTTCGGCGCTGGGCATGGCCCAAGGCAAGTCGGCGGTACAGACCGACAGTGTCCAGCAGGACGTGACCATCGTCCCGCTGACCATTCCGTTGACCGTCGGCCCCGGTACCATCGGCGCGCTGCTGGTAATGGGCGTGAGCCAGCCGCACTGGGACGACAAACTCATGGCCATCATCAGCATCGCCCTGGCCAGCTTCACCGTCGGCGTCGTGCTCTACCTGTCCAGCCGCATCGAACGGATCCTGGGTGACCAGGGCTTGCAGATCGTCAGTCGCCTGATGGGGTTATTCGTCTGTGCGCTGGCGGCACAGATCATCTTCACCGGCGTAAAAGGCTACCTGGTGCCCTAGCACCGCTGACCGGTCAGCCTTGCTTGCGGCGGTTGAAGCGCTTTCGCAGTACTTCCCGGCGGTGCTCGCCCAGGTATTCCTCGATCTCCGACCTGAACTCTTCGTAACGAGCCGGGTTGAACGTCACGAAGGATTTACCGCGAAAGATTTCCCGCGCCGACGATTGCCAGTTCACGAAAAGCACACCGCCGTTATTCGACGTTCCGGTCTGCCTGATCGAGGCGGACGAGGCGATCAGGATCCCGTTGGCCAACTGCTCGCAGGGGATGACGGAGAGGCGGGCGCCCTCGGGTGTCTTGACCTGGCTGTTGTACAGATCGAGGGTTTGCTTATCCTGCTTCAGCCCGTCGATCGTGGTATTCACCACCGCACCGAGCACCGACGCTGCCGGGACACTGGCCTTCACCCCATCGATGATTCCCTTGACGATGTCGCTGATCACGAAGTCCATGTCCACGCGCTGGGAACTCTCGGAATAGCGGGTATAGCCGTCATCGGCCACGAAACAGCCGAGGTCGTGCAGGCAGCGGATAAACGCGTCATACCACGCCAGGGTGTTCTTGCCGCCCGGCACTTCAAAGTTGGCCTCCATGATGGCCATGGTCATCAGGTTCTCCATGATCGCCATGTTGCTGAGCGACATGTTGGCGCCGTAGCCTACCAGCGCGTTTCCCAACATCAGCGCGTCCAGGTCCCTGGTGGGGCTGTCCTGCAACGCCGCGGATCGACGCACACGCCGACCGGCAGAAACCAGCGCCTTGCGCCTGTTGATGCGCGCACCGATCAGTTCAATACTCTGCTCAATACTTACTTCACTTTCAAACTGTTCCATATAACTTCCTTGATTATGTAATGACCGCTCCTGCGGACCAACAGCAATCTAATTTACCCTTCAGGAAAACTGCAACTTTCAGCCCATTACAACATATGTAGCCGCTCTTGCCTCTCACCCCAAAAATATTCGGATTTAAATCAACTCGCTCACTCACTTGAACTTACCGACCATCGTTGTATTTATAACAGACAACTTTAACGGAGGTTTCCCATGAACAACGAATCACTGGCCGGCCTGGTCACCGGTCCTAATCTGTTTTCCTATCTCGAGACGCTTTCCCTGCAGGATCATAACGACATCGCGGACTGCAATAGTATTGCCGTCCGATCGGCCGACCTTGGTCACAACCGCTACAGCGGCTCGAAAGGCTGGTTCGAGGAATATGTCCGCACAATGAATTTCCTTGGTTGGTCGCTGTACGACGGCACCATCTACACCCGCTCCAGGCACATTGTCTCTGGCTCGGTGGCGGATTTCCTGGTCCATGGCGCCCAGCTCATGAAGGACTCACGGCAAGCGAACGCCATGATCGATACCCTCGACGCCCTGAAGGTGGATCAGCCGGCCATGCTGTCCTTCGACAGGGAAACCCGGCAAGGGGAAACGTTTCAGATCATCCCGGCCCGCTACGACTCATGGAACAATGTGCATATCGCCGTCTATAAATTCGAGCTGAGTGTGAATATAAAAAAACACAACTTTCTATTCTGGGATTGGGAAAAGCGCTCGGCAAAAATCATCCAGCAGCAGGCATTTTTCAAACTGGACAGAAGCCATTTGGACAGTAAAAGAACGCTTATCAAAAAGAAGCTGGACGAACACCTCATGAGGCGATTCAACCTGAGAAGAAATCGCCTCATGAACACTCCCTGACTTGGCTCTACCTGTTTTATAGCCTGATCAGGTCACCGCATTACTTTCCATCCTCTGCGAAACGCCCAGCAATTCCTTCAGCGTGATGCTGTTGCGGGGATTCGGCTGGGCGTCCAAGCGTTTTATCAGCTTTGAAACGGCATAGCGTCGATGTTCCTCGAAACTGAGCAAGACCTCACCGCGCAAGTTGATATCGCCGGCATACATCTCACGAACAATCACACTGTGCCCAGTGTCAGGATCAATGATCACCAAGTGCTCATCGACGATGCTCAGCAGCAGCCGGTCCGGGTCATCCAGCTCCCAGATCAACTTGCCAGGCTCGGCAGACGCGCCATCCAAAGAAGGCCGGCAGTCGAGAACGACCGATTCGAGCCTCAGCCAGGCCGCCTTCGTCAGCCGGTAACTCACACTCCCCTGCCCCATGCGCAGGACCAGGGTCGTGACATCGTCCGGCAGCAAATCATCGATCTTCATCTTCTCCGCGCCGACGACCAGGACCTCACCCTCACGCTGGGCGTAGCCGACGGATCCCGCCTCTTCTATGGCCGGGTAGCTCAGCAGCCTGCTTTTGCTCTGTTCATGCAGCAGCACGTTGTCCTGTCGCTGGGTCCCCAGTACATCGAAGGTTCCCGGGATATCGGCCCTGGACACCCGAACCAGGCGCTTGCGCTCAGTGACGAACCATTTCAGGTCGTCGGGATCCTCCACGGTCAGCAACGCGCTACAAGACGGCTGGTCCGCCAATTGCTCGAGCGCCTTCTGCTCCCGGCCATCCCGGGCAATGACCCATTCACGCGTCACGCCCGTGATCAACGCCGGCTCGCGATTGCGCAGCGAAACCACGACACCTTCGGGTGTCACGCCCCGCAACCCGGTGCCTTCGACCGTCACCTCGGCAAATGTCCAGGACGCCCATTCACGCTGCGCCGTGGGTAACGCATCAGCCTGCAGCACTCGCGTGCCCTGCTCGAAGACCGACTCAAGCTTCTGCGGATCGATGAAGGCCTGGCGATACACTCCGCCAGTCGAGACATCGAACAGCCAGGCCGCCTCGCCATCTGGAGTGACGCTCAGCAGGCGCATTTCCTTGCCATGCCCCGGTTCAGCCAGCAGCAGCCTGTTGCCGATGTACCAGGCACACAACTTCGCGTCACCGCTGAAATTGGTCAGACCCACAAGGGCCAGACGCTCGGTGGCGTGTCGTCGGGCCAGCGGCTCCAATGCAGACCACCAATGTGTCCGATTCTTGAACCATGGCGCGTTCATGCCGCCCAGGCTCAGTTCGCCCTGGTCCGTGAGGGTGTAGAACAGCCCGTCGGAAGTCAGTACCAGGTAGCCATCGTCGATGGCGATGATATTTTCCAGTTTCTCGTGCTGCTTCCACTTACTCGACCATTGCCACTTGTCCGCCACCAGGATGCGTCGCCGACGGCACAGCGCCTTTGCGGGTCTGTCGTATACGATGAACACATCGCTGCCATCTTTCGGCGTGAGCAAGGTCAGGTCCGTCATGTTCTTGATCGAGTCCGGCCAGCCGCGCAGATGATTGTGTTTCGGCGCGGGGCGGATGATCAGTTGGTCGCTGCGACGAACCCAGGCCATGTCCCGCCACTGCGCATCGATTTTCCAGCAGACCGACACGAAGGCGGCAGGCTGCCAACTGACGGTGATGTAAGCCGCCTCGTTGTCGACATACGGTGTGAAGGGGTAACCGTTGCCCAGGACCTGGCTCCAGTCGGCCAGTGTTTCGCTGGCGCTGAACACCGATTCCAGCGCCGGCCCTGCTTCCCGGGTCACCGAACTCAACAGCAATTGCCCGTCATGGATCACATAGACCAGCACATCGCGGGTCTGGTCGGCGCGGGTGATGCGCTGCTCGACATGGACCACGCCCTGGGCGTCCGCCTCGACGCGGCTGATGGTGGTCGCCGCATCCCTGGCACTGCGTAGCCAATAACGATGACTCAACAGCCCGGTGGTCGCGTCGGCCTGCCAGACGATCAAACCCTTTGGGTCGTAGAAATAGGCGCTGTCGCCCGCCACCGCCCCCAACAGCACGTCATCGGTACCGGGGATCTCGTTACGGATGTAGAGGAAACGGTCCTCCTTCGCGTCATACCAGGCCGTGACGTGACGGGGCTCGTCGAGCTTCTCGAAAGGAACCAGGTAGCGATGGAGCGGCGTGTAGGGCATCACCAGGCGATGACCTTGCGCCAGGCTCCTGAGGTGCGGCTGCAGCGCCTGTCGATCCAAGCCCGCAGGCACCTCTTGCTCGACGAGCGTGAGTGTGCGCTCACCCAACCCGACCTGGAACACTTGTTGACCAGCGATCCGCAGCAACACGTCATGAAGGCCCGTTCCCGCGAAGCTCACCTGGACGGTACCCACGAACAGCTTCGCGTAGCGCTCGACCCGGATGTCGCCCTCATTGGCCCAGGGAGCGTCCAGTACCCAGCTCGACTTCTGACGGTTCAGCGACTCGAGGGTGAGGCTCACGCCGGGATTGAGTCCCACTGTGCAGCGTTTGCCCGCGCCTTTGATCCGATAGCTGATTTTTTGCTGCCACTGCGCTGGAAGCACAGGCACCACCAGCGAACGCTCGGCCTCATCGAGCACCACGTCGATGACGGTTGGCCGATAGTCCGGGAGCAGGCGATACAGGATGTAGTCGCTCGGAAACGAATAGAACGAAAACAGGAACAGCCATCCGCCATCCGCCTTTTTTTTCTCCAGCCGCCGTGCCGTGTCGAAGCCGACGTCATGACGCAATCCTGCGAATGGCAACGCCTTGTACTCATAGCGATAACAAGTTCTCGGCACGCAAGGCAGTACGATGGCCTGGCCAGCGGACGGGCTGAACCTGACCCGATCGACCAACCGCAGCTCCCGACGGATATCGATCGCCTCGTCATAATCGTCATCGAACGTCGGCACGCCAAAATGATCCCGCAACGGATACAGCCTCGGGCTGTCCAGAACCAGCTCGCCACGCACCAGATCCAACGTGCCGACGATCAGCGACGGGCGCGGCAACCAGGCATCGCTATGGGTATCGAAACGATAGGCCTGGAGATGGGCCTTGCTCAGTTCATCGAAGAACAGCCCGACCTGTTTGGCTTCTTCGGCGATGGCGGCGAACCCCTGGGTCACTGCCGCTACGCCTACCGCCAGGCCGCCCAGGATCACGGCAGCCCCGCCAAGAAACGCTCCAGCGGTGGTGGCGCCGAGGCCGAGCGCTCCTGCCGCCAGCACCAGCCCGGCCGAATCGAACGCCAGCTGCGTGCCGAACCGGGCGCGCTCGATCTCGCTGGACGCGGTCGACAACTGATAGATATCGAACCCGACATTGGCCAGTTGCAGCACGCCTCCGGTCGCCTCGCTCACGCTGGATCCCAGCGCCGCCTTGACCACAGGCGCAACGGTGCGGGCAATCAGTTTTTCTTCCGCCAGCGCTTGCCGGACCAAACCGATCAAGCCGGCCACATCGGCCACGTTGCCATGCACCAGCTGTGCGTAATTGACATAGACATGCAGTCGCACCGCCAGGGACAAAGAACGGTCCGACCCTTCCCGCTCAGTCAACGCGGACATCAGCGCCTGTATGCTGAAGCCGGCATTGAGGGTGTGGACACTGCCCACTTCGGCAGGCTTGCCCGGGACCAGGGGTTTGTTGGCCAGGGTCAGGAAACGCTCCGAGAGGTAGTTCTTGATCCGCAGGAGTCGATGATCGTCGCTGACAATCCGTACCAACTGCTCGGGCTCTTTCGGATCGATCAGGTTGATCCGATACGACCCGTCCGAGGTGATTTCCAGGGTTTCGAATAACGGCACAAGTTGCGGCGCCAATCGGTTCTGCTGCTTGAGCTGGGTCGTGACCTCTGCAATCCGCTGGCCCCACCAGTGACCGTCCAGCGCCAGCAGGCGGCTGCCGAGACGAGGATTGTTCATCAGCGATTGCCCGTGGGCACTGGCCAACCGCTGTCTGACGGGGGGTTGCGCACGTCCAGGCAAGGCGCCGGGCCGCAGCAGCTCCGCGACCTGGATCGAACCGGGCAGCGCGGCTTTCGAAACGCGCTCACCGTCCAGCTCGATCAGCTCGAACGTCGGACGGGCCGTATCACCGTACGCCGCATAGTGAACGGCCATTTCCTGCTGAATGAAGAACCGCTCCAGTGCCTGTCTGAATCGAGTGGCATGCTCGAACTCGAAGACACCGAAATTCGGATCGTAGAAGTGATAGGTACTGCGCTCGCCGTCGAAGGTCCTGGCCACCAGCATGGCGTGGTTGTCGGAATTGAGCATCAGCGTGCCGGTGGTCGTCCTGGCTTGCAGGGTCTCCACCACCCGTTTCAGATCCGAGCGCCCCAATGCGTTGCCGACGTCACTGAGCTGCACTTCGCGCAACGCTTCCACGCCTTGCAAAAACGTCACGCAATCGCTGGCCTCAGGCTCAATGGCGCCCAGGTAGAAGCGCTCGCGCAGGGTGTTGACCGCCACCTTCCCGGTCGTCATGGCCGCCGCCATGACCAGGGCCAATGGATAGCAGCGCCCGCCCACCCTGTCGCCTTCGCCCTGAAGCAGCAGGTCCTGGGGAACGAGCTTGATCGCGTCGGCCTCGAAGCCGTCCAGGACAGTCGCCAGGCGCTCGGTGATCCGGACACGGTACTCAAGCTTCGCCACCTGCTGGATCCGGGCGACGTGCCGTCCCCACTGGCGCAATGTCAGTGGCTGCTCCAGCGCCTTCTTCTTCAATTCCAGGGCGGTTTCGGAATGTCCGGGCGGCTCACCACCCGGGTCGGCCAACCCGGCCTGGAAGGCCGGCGCCTGCAGCTTGAACAAGACACGCTCGATCGTCGCATAGTTACCCGCGATGCCTCGTTCATCGAGGTTGTTGGCCAGGTTATCCAGTTGCGGGCGAACTGCGTTGAAGCTGCGATTATCCAGGGTTTGCGCACCGATCAACGCCCCCACCAGCAGGCGCTGCAACGGGCTCAGTTGAGCCACTTCGAAACTGCCTTTGGCGAGACGGCCGAGCAGTTCGGTGATGGACAAGCGCTGCGTCTGTGCATCGCTCAAAGATGCCGGGGGCAGCACATTCGCGCTCTGGTCACGGATCGACTGGCGCTCGGCAAAACTCAACACGATGGCCTTGCCGAAAGTCACCGTGCCGGTATGACCACGACTCATCGCGTTCATGAAGGTATCACCCAGGTCATCGGCCAGATGCTGCAGCAACTCGGTGGATAGCACATGACGCCCCTCCAGCACCGGCCAGCCTTCATCGAACGTGAGCGAGCGGTAGTTGAGCAGCTCAGCCATGTCGCCGGCATAACGGGCCTTGAAGCGGTCATCCCGCCAGCGCTTCTGCTCGTTGGCGAGCCAGTCCGTGGTATTGCTTTCGTTCTCCTTCCAGGAATGGTCCTGCTCTTCCTCGGTGGCCAGGTTAACGGAGCCCACTGCCGGGATCGCGGCCTCCGTTCGCCAACGTTCAGCCATTCGAGGCGTGAAATGCGCCTTTTGATAATCCGCCATCCCCTCGCGCATGGCGCCAGGTCCGGTCAGGTAGATCGTCACTTCGCTCTGGGGGCGGATACCGTCGCTGTAGTAGGTAGCGGCGGCCTGGGCCAGGAAAGACACCATCATTTCCGCGTCCGGCGACAGCTCACGCAAGGTACCGAATACCCGGGTCACGGCCTGATCGGCAGCACGGGCCATGGCGTTGACATCGATCAAGGCAATGTTCTGCTCATCGGCCAGGCGAGCAGTGGCATCCACGACTTCATAGTTGAATCTGAAACGTTCGAGCATGGCCTTGAGCATGGCCGCACCTGGATGAGCCATCAGAAATGCGTTACTCAATGAATTCCGGACGACAACGGCACGCAACTCGTACGGACGCGCCAGACGTTCCTCCGGCATGCGAAAAACGCGATCCAACGCGGGTTTGCTGTCGGCGAATCCCTTGAGTGCCTCGCGGCTTTCCAGTGGAATCTGTTCCAGGTAGTCCTTGTACCGATTGCGCAAGGCCTGGCGTCCCGGCATCCAGTCGGGATTGCGATCAAGCAGCAACTGCAGGGCGCCGAGGCGCGCGTCGGTCTTGAACCCGCGAATGTCGACTGGCCCGAGTTTTTCCAGCAAGGGTGGCAGACAGTCGACATCGGTATACCTGCCGCCCTCCTTGAACAGCGCTTCGGCGCGCACCACATCGGAGGCTGCGGCAAAATTGCCCCGCAGGCTGATCTCGCGCTGGTAGATATCTTTCAGTTGCAGCCCTTCACCCCGGGCCAGATCACGCAGTACCAGGTTCCCTTCGGCCAATGCCTGGAGGCTGCGCCGGTTATCGGCCTTGAGGCTCGTCAGCCGCGCCTTGTCCTGGCCATAGGCCCGAACCAGCAGGTCCACTCGCGCATCATCGGCACTGCCGCCGTTTTCCACTGTTTTCTTGATGTGTGCGTATATCTGTTGTTTGAGGACAATGACTCGCTCTTCATAACGGTCACCCAACTCAGACGCATCGGTACTGTCCTTTCCGCCGCTGGACATGGCATCGGCCTTGGCGGCCTCGACAATAATCCGGTTGGTTTCATAGGCCAGCAGCGCATCACTGTCATACCAGAGATAAAGTTGATGGTCGGCTGCGCCCAGCACCTGTTTCCATATATTGATGTAATCACGTTGAATCGCACCAACACCACCGCCGAGCCAGGCAAAGTGCAGTTTCTTCGGAACTTCAGTGGCTGCTACCTTCAATTGTTCGACACTGTTCTGCAGGCGCGCTTCAAAATGCTCGACCTGATTCTGGATGTGCACCAGATCCATTGGGAAGGTGCCGCCGGGCGGCGTCGGTTCGGTCGCACGGCGTTGACGATTGCCCGGCAATGTCGTCAATGCCTGCTTGAGCAGCCCCAGTGGTTTCAGCAGGGATGGCGCATCCTGCACAGCGGTACAGCCGGAGTAATAGCGGAGCACCGCCTCATATTGATCGGTGCCCTTGTAGGGCGCCAACGCCTGCTCAAGATCCTTCAGTTTCAATAAGCCCTTGAAATCGACATAACCCTCTGTCGAAAACTTCCTTTCACTCATAACAACACTTCCATTTATCGTACATGAATAGCCGAAGCCTTTTTTCAGGCAACAGCAGCCCACACGTGCATCCAAGCACTGGGCGTTGAACTCTCAAAATGCATCGCTCTTGATAAGCGCGAATAAAAATAACCTGACGCCCGCGCACGGCTCAACTAATAAGCAAGCCAATAAATTTCCAAATAAGAAACCAACTCCATGTTACAGGCGCAACATGCCCGCAACTTTATGTCACGGACCAAGTTATATAAGCGAAAACACTCAACAATCAGCGAGTTCGAGAAACGACGGCGGCCCGAACGGACCGCCGGGTTGTATCAGAGCGGTTTGTCGCCATACCAGCGCGGCGTGTACACCCACTGGCTACCGTCGGCGCGGGGGAACACGCAGGTGGTCGAAGACCCGACCAGGACCATGGTGCGCATGTCGACCTGATCCGGGGTCAACTGCCCCAGCGTCGTGACCCGCAGGCTCTGGCCCGGACGGCCGATGTCACGCCCCAGGACCACGGGCGTCTGCGCGGTTCGATGCTGGGCGACGATCTCCAGCGCCCGCCCCAGTTGCCAGGGCCGGGAACGGGAGATGGGGTTGTAGAACGCCAGCGCGAGATCCGCCTGTGCCGCCAGGTCCAGGCGCTTCTCGATGATCGACCAGGGCTTGAGGTTGTCCGACAGCGACAGCACGCAGAAGTCATGGCCCAGCGGCGCACCGGCCTGGGCGGCGGTAGCCAGGGAAGCCGAGACGCCCGGCAGGATCTGCAGGTCGACAGCGTGCCAATCGGCATTCGTCGACTCATGCAGCGCTTCCAGGACCGCGGCGGCCATGGCGAATACGCCCGGATCGCCAGACGACACCACCACCACGGAGCGGCCCTGGGCGGCCAGTTCGAAGGCGTGGCGGGCGCGTTGCAGCTCTTCGCGGTTGTCGGTGCAATGCTGCACCTGATCAGGCCGAAATGGCCCGGCCATGCGCACGTAGGTTTCGTAGCCCAGCACGTCGTTGGCGCGGTCGAGTTCGGCGCGCACCGCCGGCACCATCAACTCGGCCGCGCCCGGGCCCAGGCCGATCACCGCCAGACGCCCGCGTGGACGGCCGATGCGTTGCGGATCCAGAGGCTGTTCGGCGACCGCGATAGCCAGGCTGCCCATGACCCGAATCGAGGCCGGCTGGCCGAGGGCCTCGCTTAACCACTGCGCGATGTCGCCGCTGGCGCAAGCAAAGCGCAGTGGCACGCCCAGGCTCGCAGCGGCTTCGTGCAAGTCTGGACGGGTCATTTCGCTGTCCGCCGCCAACACGCAAGCCAGCGATTGCATCGCGAGGCCGGCCTGTTCCAGGGCAGCGCCAATTGCGGCCGCTATGTCCGTCGCCCCGGCGCCCAGCGCCACGGCAACGTTGCGGGGATAAATACGCAGTTCATCGACTGCGGGCACCCCGGCAGCGCTGTCGATACGGATGGCCAGGCGCGCCTGTTGGTCCTGAGGCAAGTGCGCCTGATCCAGCCACGGCGCAGCCCCTTCGATGCGCACCGGCTCACCGGCCAGCAGATCGGAGACGAAGCGCTTGCCCTGTTCCAGATCGTCGAGCCGGTAGCCGCTCGGTGGATTGAGCAGGCAAGTGCCGAAACGCAATTCGCCGCTGGTGGTGATCGCCGGGGCGACTTGCAGGGTGTTCGCTATTTCCCGGGCCATGACGTTGACCCCGCCCAGGCCACCGAGCAACGGCACCACGGCGCTGCCGTCCTCGGCCACTGCCAGCACGGCGGGCTCGACGCCTTTTTCCAGCAGCAGCGGCGCCAGGGTGCGGATGACGATGCCCGCCGCGCACAGGGCGATGATGGGTGTGTCCTGTTGATAGAGCTCGCGCAACGTCGCGCCGAATTCCAGGTAGTGACGGTCCACTCCCTCGACCCGCCCGGCCAGGCCGTGGATCAAGGCGCCGGGATAGCACTGCTGGACCCGCCGGGCCGTGGCGAGACTGCCCGGGCCGAGGATGACGATTGCCGGTGCCTTGAGCGTCATCCCTGCCACCGTTCGCCCGGCACGATGATCAACGAGAAATACGGCGAGGACATCGGTTCGACTTCATCCAACGGCACGATTTTCTGATTGGCCATGGTCGCCCGTTCGACGTACAGGGCCCGGCCATCCAGGCCCAGTTCCCCGAGCACCTGGCGGACCTTGGGGAAGTTGCGTCCCAGCTTCATGATCACCGCCGCGTCGGCATCGGCCAACCGGCGCTTGAGTTCGTCATGGGGCAGCACGCCGGAGAGCACCGACAGGCTCTGGTTACGGTACACCAACGGCGCGCCGAGCACCGAGGCACCGCCCAGCATCGAGCAGACGCCGGGAATGACTTCGGCGTCGTAGCGCTCGGCCAGACGATCGTGCAGGTACATGTACGAACCGTAGAAAAACGGATCGCCCTCGCAGATCACCGCCACGTCGCGCCCGGCATCCAGATGCACGGCCACCTGTTCGGCGGCGGTGTCGTAGAAGTCGGCGATCACCTGCTCATAGGACAGCGGCGCCGGCAACACTTCGGTGGTGACCGGGTAGACCAGCGGCATCAGCGTTTGCGTCTCTTGCAGATGCATCTCGATGATCCCGAAGGCGTTGCCTTTCTTGCCCTTGGCGACGAAGTACCCCACCACGGGGGATTCGCGCAGCAGACGCAGGGCCTTGAGGGTAATCAGTTCCGGGTCACCGGGGCCCACGCCGAGGCCGATCAGACGTCCACGCTGCTGCATCATTCAATCTCCGTGGCGAGGGCATTGACGGCGGCCGCCGCCATGGCGCTGCCACCCAGTCGACCTTGCATGATCACGAACGGCACGCCGCGGCTGTTGGCCGCCAGCATCGCCTTGGATTCGGCCGCGCCGACGAACCCCACCGGGAAGCCCAGGATCAACGCGGGTTTCGGTGCGCCGGCGTCGAGCATTTCCAGCAGGTAGAACAGCGCGGTGGGCGCATTGCCGATCACCACGACGCTGCCCTCCAGATGTGGACGCCACAGCTCCAGGGCCGCCGCCGAACGGGTGTTGCCCAAATCGCGGGCCAACTGCGGCACGCTCTCGTCGCGCAAGGTGCAGATCACCGGGTTGTTGGCCGGCAGGCGAGCGCGGGTCACGCCTTCGCTGACCATCCGCGCATCGCACAGGATCGGCGCACCGGCAGCGAGGGCCTGGCGCCCGGCCGTGCCCGCACCTTCGGAAAACTGCAGCCCGTCGACCGCCTCGACCATGCCGCAGGCGTGGATCACCCGTACCGCGAGTTTTTCCAGATCGGCCGGAATGCGCGCCAGGTTGGCCTCGGCGCGAATGATCGCGAAGGAGTTGCGATAGATCTCCTGACCGTCGCGGATGTAATCAAGCATCAAAGGGGGCTCCGGGGGCGAGCGTCGAGCCATTGGCCGACCGCTTCAATAGTCAGGTTGTGCGCCTGCAACGCGCCGAAACCCGGCTGCGTCGCATCGCGAAAATAGAGGTCGTAACGACCGGGAGCGACCGCCAGCAAGGTGGCGGGCGCGACATGGGCCGCCGCGCAGGAGCGCGGGCAACCGGACAAATGGACCTTCATCCCGTGGCCCTGGCGTTGCAGCATGTCGGCCAGGCGCCGGGCATCGGCCTTGGTGTCGGCCAGGGCCTTGCCGCAGCCACTGGAACCGGTGCAGGCGATGAGATGCGCCAACGGTTGCTCCGCCGAGCACAGCAGGCCCAACCCTTCGAGCCGCGTCAGCACTTCGTCCGCATCCTCGCGGCGTACGTTAGGCAACAACAGGCTTTGCCACGGGGTGAAGCGAAGGCTGCTGTCGCCCTTTTCCCTTGCCAGTTGCGCCAGGCCTCGCAGCATGACGGCGTCGAGTCGGCCCAGGGGCGCGGCGGCGCCCACGTAGACACGTTCGTTATGCTGGGGCTGGATGCCGAGGTGCAGTCCATCGATGGACCCGTCGCGCTGCCAACCGGTACACGGTTTTAACGCGACCCGGCAGGCCAGTTGCTGGATGAATTCCGGGTGGGGAAGTTCTGCCAGCAGGTGGCGCATGCGAGTCTGGTCCGGGCGGGCCAGGTCGAGGAACAGTTCCAGCACCGCCAGCACCAACCCATGTCCCTCGGCCAGGGGCACCGCGCCGGCCGGTGCATCCAGCGGCGAACCGGCCAAGCCGAACGCCAGCCAGGGCTCACCGTGGCGCATGAACGCCGACAACCACAGGTCATGGTGGTGATCGAGCATCGCCAGCGCCTCGCCGCCGTCCAGTTGCACGGCAAATTTGGCCGACAGTTCATGGAATCGGTCGTGGGTTTGCAAGCTGAACAGAAGCTGCGCGGCCAACGGGCGGGTGTCCAGCAGCCTCTGTCGGTCGATGCCGGCCGTGGGGCTGAGCATCAAGTTGCGTACATCGTCGCCGGCCGGCGTGTGCGGGCCGAGTCCGGCGGCCAGCAATGACTCGATCAACGCGGCGTGCTCAGGGCCGATCCCGCGGATCTGCAGGTTGGCCCGGTTGGTCGCCTCGATCACGCCACCGGCGAACCGCTCGGCCGCCAGCGCCACGGCTTCGGCCTGATCCGCCCGGATGGCGCCGCCATCGAGCTTGATCCGGCAGATGCCGCCGTCCAACGCCTGGACGACACGCAGCAACCCCGGGCAACCCGAGGGGCGTATGACGTTGGTGGATGGACGTTCGTTCAAGGGCAAACCGGTCAGCATCGGCGAAAGATCGCCATTATGCCTGCTTTGCCGGGGGGCATGAAAAGCTTGCCCGTCGGATTATGTGCAGTGCGGTCAGGAATGTGAGACGCGGACTTGCTGGCGATAGCGCTCTGGCGGGCAAGGTGGGGTTGTATGGACCGACGCCATCGCGAGCAGGCTCGCTCCCACACGGGACCTGCGGCTGGCGCAAAAATAATGGGCGCCCCCACACCAATGTGGGAGCGAGCCTGCTCGCGATAGCGGTCTCTCTGTGACGGTAATGTTGAATGGAGCACTGCCATCGCGGGCAAGCCTTGCTCCCACCGGCACGGTATGATGGCGGCCCGGTTCGCGGGACAGAAGTGCCCGTCGAGCAAACCTACCCATTCGAGGAACAGAGATGACCCCCTGGCTGACCGTAGTGGGCATCGGCGAAGACGGCTTCAAGGGCCTGGGCCGAACGGCCCGCCATGCCCTGTTGCGGGCGACGCGCATTGTCGGCAGCGCGCGCCAACTGGCGTTATTACCGGTGTGCATCCGCGGCCAACGGGAGCTGTGGCCAAGCCCGTTTTCCCTGGAACCGCTGCTGGCACGACGGGACGAGCCGGTGTGTGTGCTGGCCAGCGGCGATCCGATGTTCTTTGGCGTCGGCGCCAGCCTCGCCAAACAGCTGCCAAGCGAGCAGATGCAGGTCATCCCGGCGCCATCGTCATGTTCGCTGGCGGCTGCGCGCATGGGTTGGCCGCTGCAGGACGTTGTGACTGTGTCGCTGGTGGCACGCCCCCTGGCGGCACTCAATGCCCATTTATCCGCAGGCGTCAGGCTGCTGGTGCTGAGCAACGACCGCCACACCCCAGGTGCGGTGGCGTCATTGCTGCGCGAGCGCGGGTTCGGTCCCAGCCCCATGACCGTGCTGGAACACCTTGGCGGCCCGGCAGAGCGGCGGATCGAAAGCTGCGCCGCACAGTGGTCCGAGCCGGACATCACCGACCTGAACCTGATCGCCGTCGAGTGCCGGGCAGAACCCTCGGCGTTGCGCCTGTCACGCCTGGCCGGTTTGCCGGACACCGCGTTCGAACATGACGGCCAGTTGACCAAGCGCGACGTGCGCGCCATCACCCTGGCGCGCCTCGCCCCGATGCCCGGCGAATTGCTCTGGGACGTGGGCGCCGGCAGCGGCTCCATTGGCATCGAATGGATGCGCGCACACCCTGCCTGTCGGGCCCTGGCCATCGAGGCCGACGAAGGCCGCCAGGGCTTGATCGAACGTAACCGCGAGACTCTCGGCGTACCCGGCCTGCAACTGATTCGCGGACGAGCGCCGCAGGCCCTCGTGGGACTGGAGCGACCGGACGCCGTATTCATTGGCGGCGGCGTCACCCGTGAGGGCGTGCTGGAAGCCTGCTGGGCCCAACTCAAGCCCGGTGGCCGGCTGGTCGCCAACGCCGTGACCCTGCAAAGCGAAATGACGCTCATGAACTGGCGCGAACTCCATGGCGGCGAACTGACCCGCATCCACATCGCCCAGGCCCAACCACTGGGCGAGTTCGACACCTGGCGCCAGGCGTTGCCGATTACCCTGCTGGACCTGGTAAAGCCCCTCGATGCGTGACGAAACCGCCGAACAACCCGCGCCCCTGCGCAGCGGCCTGACCACCGGCAGTTGCGCCACGGCCACCAGCCTGGCGGCGGCACGCCTGTTGCTGCAAGGTCATTGCGCCGATGCCGTGGAGATCGTTTTGCCCAAGGGCAAACAGGTGCAGATGCGTCTGGAATTCTGTCGCCTGACCGGCCAGGGGGCCGAGGCCGGGACGATCAAGGACGCCGGCGACGACCCCGACGTGACCCACGGTGCGTTGTTGTTTTCCCAAGTGCGGCTGACGGTCGAACCGGGGGTGCGTTTCGTTGCCGGGCGCGGCGTCGGCACGGTGACGCGACCGGGCCTGGTGCTGGCGGTCGGCGAACCGGCGATCAACCCGGTGCCGCGCAAGATGATCGGTGATCACCTGGACCGGTTGGCCGAAGCAACCGGCTATACCGGCGGTTTCGAAGTCACGGTCAACGTCGAGGGCGGTGAAGCCCTGGCGCTCAAAACCATGAACCCACGCCTGGGCATCCTCGGCGGCCTGTCGATCCTCGGCACCAGCGGCATTGTCCGGCCGTTCTCCTGCGCGGCCTACATTGCCTCGATCCACCAGGGCATCGACGTGGCGAAAACCAACGGTTACCTGCACATCGCGGCCTGCACCGGCAATGCCAGCGAAGACACCATGCGCCGGGTCTACAACCTGCCGGAAATCGCCTTGATCGAAATGGGCGACTTCGTCGGCGCCGTGCTCAAGCACGTGCGCAAGGTTCCGGTGGACAAACTCAGCCTCTGCGGCGGCTTTGGTAAAATCAGCAAACTCGCCGCCGGTCACATGGACCTGCACAGCCGCCACTCGAGCATCGACCTGCCACAGTTGGCCGACTGGGCGGCCGCAATCGGCGCCGACGTGGCTCTGCAGCAAGGCATCCGCGGCGCCAACACCAGCCAACAGGCCCTGGCAATGGCCAGCGCCGCCGGTATCGCCCTCGGCGACGCGGTGTGCGGGCACGCCCTGGCCTTCGCCCGCAGCATCGTGCCGTCCCAGGTCCAAGTCGAAGTCTTCGCCATCGACCGCCAGGGCGGGATCGTCGGCCACGCCGGAGCCTTTACATGAAACGCATCCTGCTGCTGGGCGGCATCACCGAAGCCTTGGCCATCGCCCGCACCCTCGGCCCTCAACACATCTACAGCCTGGCGGGCGTGGGCCGTGTCCCCACCGACCTGACCTGCCAGGTGCGCGTCGGCGGCTACGGCGGCGCCGAGGGCCTGGCGCAATTCATCCGCGACCAGGGCATCAGCCTGGTGTTGGACGCCACCCACCCCTACGCCGCCCGGATCAGCCACAACGCCGCCCAGGCAGCCCGCGCCTGCGGCATTCCCTGCTGGGCCCTGCGCCGCCCGGCCTGGCAGCCCCGCCATGGCAATGACTGGCGCGAAGTCGCCGACTGGGCCGAACTGATCCAGGCCCTGAAGCCTTTCCACCGCCCCCTTTTCACCCTCGGCCGCGAACCGCTGCAACATCTGCATGAGATTCCCCCGGAGCAATTCTGGACCCTGCGCGCCCTGGACGTTTACCCCGGCAACGAACGCTGCGAAGTCATCGGCGCCCGAGGGCCGTTCCATATCGACGGCGAGCGGGCGCTGTTCGAGCGGCGGCAGATCGATGTGCTGGTCAGCAAGAACAGTGGCAGCACCGCAACCGAGCCGAAGCTGGAGGTGGCGCGGGAGCGAGGAGTGCCGGTGTTGGTGTTGAGGCGGCCGGTGTTGGCGGGGGTGGATCGTGAATTCTGGACGCTTGAGGAGATGTTGTCGGCGCTGTCGATGTAACTCCGCCGACCTTCACGATCCGACCGCACTGAGACTACGAACACAGACTACATCGCCTTGCGCCGCTGCCTACAACTGCGCCAGAATCCGCCGGCTTGTGGACCTGGGAGCGCACCGGTAGCTTGGACTCCGTCACTGCCCCTCAGTGATCGGGTTTAGTCGCCCGAGGCTTTCAGCTGGTTCATAAGCTCCGTCCAGTCAGGTATCCAACCTGCGCTTGATGGTGGTTGTGCGCAGGGCGCCCTCGGGCGCGCCGGTAATGCTGAACTCCCCGGTCGACTAACCTGCGTACAGCCGCCTCCCTTCGTTTAGTCGCGAAGCCGTTGCGGCTCCATACAAGGAGTTTTCAGCAATGTTCAAGATCACACCCAATCCCCCAGACACCGCCGATACTGCATCTGGCGGTAACAGCATCAACTCAAAAAAACTCGATGATGCGGCCACCCGCGCCTTGGACTACTACCTCAAACCGCCCGCTGAAGAAAAATCCGACACCCTCGATACCCTTTTCGTTATAGCTCCCGGCATTAACGCCGAATGCCTGCTCGCCAACCTCAGCGAAACCCTGGCTTCGGCCAACGCAATGGTCAGCGACCTGGCGTTCGATCTGGAGGGCTCGCGAAGGCACATCGCACTGGGAGTTCAACAGATGATCGAGCTGGGCCAGTTGCTGGCAAATCGGGCATTGGATGAGGTTGACCCAAGGTAAGCAACAGGCTCTTGGCTTGATCACTACAAGGGTCGAACTCTATATCTGTGGCAAGGAGGGTCTAGCGAAACGTCACACCGCTGCGCTTTGTGGGAGCAAGGCTTGCCCGCGATGAAGCCGACGCGGTTTATCTTGGAACCGAGTCGCGCTCATCGCGGGCAAGCCTTGCTCCCACAGTGTCTACTCAGCCCAACGGGGAATAAATCTTCTCGCCACAGATACTCACCAGCTATTGGAGTCTTTGAAGGTAATCCTATGGCCCTCACACGAAACTACAAACACACGATTGTCGAACGCGCCAGGCGTGACCCTGAGTTTGCTCAGCTACTGTTGGAGGAGGCGCTCTCAATGACCGGAACATTCACACGCTTCGATGCTGCTATTTATCTCAAAACGCCTGAGGAAATGACCGCGTATCTGGATGCCTGTTTCGACGAGGACGATGGTGACGGCGTACTGGTACGAGCGGCTCTCGACGATATCGCTCGAGCAAAAGACATGACGCCGATTGCCCTCGATGCGGATGGTGACCAATCGAACGTCGACTGATATCTCGCCACAACAGCGCTCATCTGGCGATCTATTGCTACTGTTAACAGGAGCCCTGCGACCCTACACCGCACATGGCTTTTTTACTTCCAGCCCGCGATCAGGCTAAATACCGCCACCTGATCGCCCAACCGAGCGGATTCGCCCATGTCCCGACAACGGCTTGCATTTGCCTGGATCGCCTGCTTCGCAGTGCTGTTCAACATGCTTGCCATGCCGCTTTCCGGCAGCGCGGCCGCACAGGGCAATGCGCCGGCCGAGCAGTTGTTATGGGGCAGTTTCTGTTCCTCCAGCGGCACGAAGCTGGTGGCGATTTCCCTGGGCAAGCTCGAACAGAGCACGCCCGGTAACGACGATCATTCGACCATGCAGCATTGCTGGTGCTGCGCAGGCTCGGCGTCGTTGGTGGCGCTCACCGGACAGGCTCCGCGTCTGTACCTGGCCCCACAGCCTGCCCATCACGGCCTCGTCCACTCGACCCACGACAGTCCCACCCCGCGCCAGCAATGGCCGAGTCTCAACCCCCGCGCCTCGCCTCTGGTCTGATTCCCACCGCATAAAAATTGCGTCCTGAATCGTTCCGGAGAATCACCATGTTGAACAGACTCATCCTGCTGGCTGCCCTGCTGCTTCCCGTCGGCTTTGCCCATGCTCATCAGTACAAGGTCGGCGACCTTGAGATCGCCCATCCCTGGTCCCAGGAATTGCCGCCCAATGCGCCCACCGTGGCCGCGTATTTCGTGATCCACAACACCGGGGCAACGGCGGACAAACTGCTCAGCGTCGACACGCCGATTGCCGGCAAGGCCGAGCTCCACGAGCACGTGAAGCAGGACGACCTGATGAAGATGCAGCCCGTGCCCACGGTTGCGATTGCCCCCGGCGCCACCGTCACCTTCGCCCCCATGGCGTACCACGTCATGCTGCTGGACCTGAAGGATCGCAGCCTGCTGAGTGACGGCAAACGCTTTGCCATGACCCTGCATTTCGAGAAAGCCGGGGATGTCACGGTCGACGTTGCGGTGCAGAAAAAAGCCCCCGACGGCACCATGACCGAAGCCCACACGCACTGATAGCGGCCCATGGGTCTTCCCCGCGCCAGGCCCTCCATGCCCCGCCGCCAGCCGATGAGCCTGGCACGCGGCAGCTGGATCAGCCTGTTCGCCATGCTGATGATCTTTATCGGTCCACTGGTTTCCCAGTCGATGCCGATGGATCAGCACATGTCTTCGTCCATGCCTATGAGCATGGATATGGACATGAGCATGGACATGGACGCAGGGGCTCACGCCGGACATGAAGCTCCGACAGCCGAACACGACACGCCTCGGAACGAGCATCACGCGCTGTGGGAAAAATGCGGCTATTGCAGCCTGCTGTTCAATTGCCCGGCCCTGCCCGGTGGGCAGTCCCTGGCCGTTTTCGACACCCCAACGGCCAACACCTACACCAGCCCTTCCCCACGCCTGGGCCATGCCCGGCCGGCCCTCTTCCCTGGCGCCCGCACCCGCGCACCGCCCCTCGACGCGTAGATCCGACACTTACCAACCCGGTCGCACAAGACAGCTCCAGGCTACCCGACCGTGTCGTCTACGTTTGTTCGATGGAATCATCATGTCCAGGTTTTCTGCCGGCATCGCTTTGGGCACTGCCCAGGCCAGTTGCCCTCCGAATGAGGCACGGGTGCGTTTTCACCCTGCCGTCGCCGCCATGTGCGGCCTGCTACTGACGTCTCACGCGCTGGCCGATGAGCACGACCATCATGAAGGCCAGGTCGAGGAACTGAGCCCGACGGTCATTACCGCCATTGCGCCCAGCTCACCGCTGACCGTGGTCACCAACCCCAAGGATCCGCGCCAGCCGGTCCCGGCCAGTGACGGCGGTGACTACCTCAAGACCATTCCCGGCTTCGCCCTGGTGCGCAACGGCGGCACCAACGGCGACCCGGTGCTGCGTGGCATGTTCGGCTCACGGCTGAATATCCTCACCAACGGCAGCACGCTGCTGGGCGCCTGCCCCGGCCGCATGGATGCGCCGACCTCCTATATCTCACCGGAAACCTATGATCAGCTCACCGTGATCAAGGGCCCGCAAACCGTGTTGTGGGGCCCGGGCGCGTCGGCCGGGACCATCCTGTTCGACCGCAAGCCGGAACAGTTCGGTGAGTTGGGCACAAGGGTCAATGCCAGTGTGCTGGCCGGCTCCAACGGTCGCTTCGACAAAGTGCTGGACGCCGCTGCCGGCGGGTCCCTGGGTTACGTACGGGTGATCGGCAACACCGCCCATTCGGACGATTACCGCGACGGCAACAACGACACCGTGCCGTCGCGCTACGACAAGTGGAACGGCGACGTCACCCTTGGCTGGACGCCGGATGCCGACACGTTGCTGGAACTGACCGCCGGCAAGGGCGACGGCGAGGCGCGCTACGCCGGGCGAGGCATGGACGGTTCGCAGTTCAAGCGTGAAAGCCTAGGGCTGCGTTTCGAACGGTCGAACCTCGGCGAGGTGCTGGATAAGATCGAGGCCCAGGTCTACTACAACTACGCCGACCACGTGATGGACAACTACACGCTGCGCACGCCTTCAGGCACCGGGATGATGGCCGGGCCCATGGCGTCCAACGTCGACCGACGCACACTGGGCGCGCGCATCAAGGCCACCTGGCGCTGGGCCGATGTGCAGCTGATCAGCGGCCTGGATGTCCAGACCAACGAGCATCGCCAACGCAGCAGCATGGGCGTCGACACCTACAAGGAACTGCCGCGCACCAAGGACGCCGACTTTCACAACTACGGCGTCTTCGGCGAGCTGACCTGGTACGCCGCCGACCGCGACAGGCTGGTGACCGGCGCCCGTCTCGACCGGGCCTCGGCCAAGGATTACCGGCAGAGCATCGGCTCCGGCATGATGGCCCGACCCAATCCCACTGCCGACGATACCCGCGCCGATACCCTGCCCAGCGGTTTCGTCCGCTACGAGCACGACCTGGCAGACAGCCCCACGACGGTTTATGCCGGCCTGGGTCACGCGCAACGCTTCCCCGACTACTGGGAGTTGTTCTCGCCGGATAACGGACCCACCGGCTCGCGGAATGCCTTCGATTCGATCAAGCCGGAAAAAACCACCCAACTCGACTTCGGCCTGCAGTACAAGACCGAAACCCTCGAAGCCTGGGCGTCGGGGTATATCGGGCAGGTGCGTGACTACATCCTGTTCGACTACACCCCCGGCATGATGGGCAGCACTTCGCGGGCCGAGAATATCGATGCGCGGATCATGGGCGGCGAGCTCGGCGCGGCCTTCCAACTGACCGAGCATTGGAAAGCCGATGCGACCCTGGCCTATGCCTGGGGCAAGAACAGCAGCGACGGCACGGCCCTGGCGCAAATGCCACCGCTGGACGCACGCCTGGGCCTGACCTACAGCGAAGACCGCTGGAGCGCCGGCGCCCTGTGGCGGGTGGTGGCAGCCCAGCATCGCGTCGACGAGAACAGGGGCAACGTGGTGGGCAAGGATTATGGCAAAAGCTCGGGCTTCGGGGTCTTCTCCCTCAATGGCGCCTACCGCATCAACCCGCATTGGAAGGTCAGCAGCGGCGTCGACAACCTGTTCGGCAAAGCCTACGCCGAGCACCTGAACCTGGCCGGCAACGCCGGATTCGGCTACCCGGCCAGTGACCCGCAAGCCATCAACGAACCGGGGCGCACGCTCTGGACCAAGGTGGACATGAGTTTCTAACAACAAGTGCACAGAACCTGTGGGAGCGAGCCTGCTCGCGATGCGGTCTATCAGTCACCTCGATGCTGAATGTACCGCCGCTTTCGCGAGCAGGCTCGCTCCCACAGGGATCTGATCGTACAACCACATTTGCCAAGCGGAGCGCTTTTCGATGAGCCAACCGAAACCGAATTTCTACAACCTGGCCTGGCGCTGGCATTTCTATGCCGGGCTGTTCGTCGCACCATTCATGGTGATGCTGGCCCTGACCGGCATCATCTACCTGTTCAAGCCGCAACTCGATCCACTGATGTACGGCAACCTGCTGAACGTCCCGGCCGGCCATCACACGATGGCTGCGGACGACCTGCTCCAACAGGTCCGCCAGGCCTACCCCGAAGCCCAGGTAAAACAGTACCTGCCACCGGCCGACGCCGAACGCAGCGCGCAGTTCGTGGTGATCGACAAGGGCCGGGAGCTGAACGTCTTCATCGACCCATACCACGGCGACGTCCTCGGCGAACAGGACGCCAAGAACAACCTGCAAGCCATGGCCAGGGCCATCCACGGTGAACTGTTGATCGGCACCGTCGGTGATCGGTTGGTGGAAATGGCTGCCGGCTGGGGCGTGGTGCTGGTGGTGTCGGGGCTGTACCTGTGGTGGCCGCGCGGGCAATCGTCCGCCGGGGTCCTGTGGCCGCGCTGGAATGCTCGTGGCCGGCTGTTCTGGCGCGACCTGCACGTTGTCATCGGCTTCTGGGGCGCGGCGTTGCTGCTGGTGATGCTGCTCAGCGGCATGACCTGGACCGGCTTCTGGGGCAAACAGTACGCCAATCTCTGGAATCGCTTCCCCGCCGCGATGTGGAATGACGTGCCCAAGTCCGACGCCGACGCCGGCAGCCTCAACAGCGCCCATCGCCAGACCGTGCCCTGGGCCGTGGAGAACACGCCGATGCCGATGTCCGGCGATCATGCCGAGCACATGGCCCACGGTGGCATGCACGAGGGTCCTGCCGCCCCGGCCATCAGCCTGCAAGCGGTGCAGGACATCGCCGCCGCGCACAAGGTCACACCTGGCTACAGCATCACCCTGCCGACCACGGCCACGGGAGTCTTCACCATCGCCGTGTTCGCCGATGATCCGCGCAACGACGCGACTCTCCATGTGGACCAGTACACCGGCAAGGTCCTGGCCGATGTGCGCTGGGCTCACTACAGCGTCGTCGCCCGCGCCACCGAAACCGGCGTCATGTTGCACGAAGGCAAGATGTTCGGCCCGGCGAACCAGATCGTGGTACTGCTGATCTGCCTGATGATCCTGCTCAGCGCCGTGAGCGGCATAGTGATGTGGTGGAAGCGCCGGCCACAGGGCAAGCTTGGCGTACCGCCCATGCGTCACGACCTGCCGACGTGGAAAACCGGGGTGTTCATCATGCTGGTCCTGGCGGTGGTATTTCCGTTGGTGGGGGCGTCGCTGGTGGTGGTGTGGATGATCGACCGCCTGTGGATTTCGCGCAGGGCCCAGGACATCCGCAGTGATGCAATCTCCTGAGCGACGGTCAAGGCCGGAACAGGTCGCCACAGGATTCCGGCTGGAGGACACCATTGCAGACGTGGAGTTTTTCCACGTCGAGAACCTTGATGTCTTCGATCTCGTTTGGCGTGCCGCCGCCGTAGTCATTCCTGCATGTCACAGCGATCCGGCACCGCCCGTTGCCCTGCGGCTCGATCATCGGGGGAGGCGGGCGGCCGGTGTCCATCGCACTCACCGTTGCCTTGCAACTGAAGCTGATCGGGTTCCTCTTCCATGCCTGCTCGCACGGATGCCCGGAGGCTACGGCCAAGCGAATGGCGATACACCCGAAGACCAGTGCACCAATGAAAGTCACAAGCCTGGTCGTGGTCATGGCGTTTCTTCCCTTTTTGGGGAATAAGCAGGCTAACCTGCCTCGATCCCGGGGACTACTGTCAGGTCTGACAGGTCCGTGCCGGCTCGCCAGGAGAGAGGCTGGATACACCGTCTGAGAAGGTTTCATCTTGATGCTGAAGACAGTGCGTTAACGGAAGGCGGCGCGAAACCTCTACAATCGCGCCCGCTGCCGAACTGTAAGCACAGCCCGCGAATGTGGGAGCGAGCCTGCTCGCGATAGCGCCGGGTCAGCCAGAGAAGCGGCGACTGATCCGCCGCTATGCGCTCGTCCGAGCGAGCCACAGGGGAATGTGTTTTAACCGATCATTTGAGTACACGCATGACCTCGCTGACCCTCTCTCACCTTGCCTGGACACCCCTGGGCCATGGCCACTGCCATCACCAGTTCCAACTGCGTGACGCCACGTTGCAGGTGGCGGCCGGGGAGTTCGTCGGGTTGATCGGGCCCAACGGCAGCGGCAAGACCAGCCTGTTGCGGTGCGCCTATCGGTTCAGCCCGCCGGAGAGCGGCGAGGTGAAACTCGACCACCACAACGTCTGGCGCCAGTCATCACGCTGGTGCGCGCAACGTATTGCCGTGGTACTGCAGGAGTTTCCCGACGCCTTTGGCCTGACGGTCGAGGAGGTGGTCGCCATGGGTCGCACGCCCCACAAGGGCCTGTTCGATGGCGACAACCACGAGGACCGGCGCCTGATCAGCCAGGCCCTGGAAGCGGTAGGGCTGCAAGGCTTCGGCGAACATGCCTTCGCCACCCTCTCGGGCGGTGAAAAACAGCGGGTGATCCTGGCCCGTGCCTTGGCCCAGCAACCGCAATTGCTGATCCTCGACGAGCCGACCAATCATCTCGACCCGCGTTATCAACTCGAACTGCTGCAATTGATCAAGCGCCTGGGGGTCGGCACCCTCGCCAGCATTCACGACCTGAACCTCGCCGCCGCCTTCTGTGACCGGCTCTACGTCATCGAACACGGCCGTATCGTCGCCAGCGGCACTCCCAAGGATGTGCTGACCGCCGCGCTGCTGCATGACGTCTTCGGCGTCGAAGCCCTGGTGGATGAGCATCCCCTCGCCGGCTACCCACGAATCACCTGGATAACCCAACCATGACCCTGCGTTCCCTGTTGCTTCTGCCGCTGCTGCTGTGCAGCGCCCACACCCTGGCCGAATCCACCCGCTATCCGTTGACGATCCAGAGCTGCAACCGTCAGGTGGTGTTCAACCAAGCCCCCCGGCATGCCGTCAGCCACGACATCAACATGACCCAGATGATGCTCGCCCTCGGGCTCAAATCGCACATGGTCGGCTACAGCGGCATCAGCGGCTGGAAATCGGTGACGCCCGAGATGGCGAAGATCCTCGATGGCCTGCCGGAACTGGCAGCCAAGTACCCTTCGGTGGAAACCCTGCTCAACGCCAACGTGGATTTCTTCTTCGCCGGTTGGGACTATGGCATGCGGGTCGGCGGTGACCTGACGCCGCAGACCCTGCAGCCGTTGGGCATCAATGTGTACGAATTGACCGAGTCCTGCGCGTTCGTGATGAAACGTCCGGCGGCTTCGCTGGAAGATACCTATAACGACCTGCGCAATCTCGGGAAGATTTTCGACGTCCAGGACCGCGCCGATGCGCTGATCGCCACGATGCAGGCCCAGGTGACCGAGGTCCGCAAACACCTGCCGCCCGACCGGCCCCGGGTGTTCCTCTACGACAGCGGTGAAGACCGGGCCATGACCTCCGGCCGACTCGGCATGCCCCAGGCCCTGATCGACGCGGCGGGCGGGCGCAATATCCTCGATGGCCTGGAAACCAGCTGGACCCGGGTGAACTGGGAAAACGTGGTCGAGCATAACCCCGAGGTCATCGTGATCGTCGATTACGGCGAAGTCAGTGCCGAACAGAAACAACAATTCCTGCTGGACAACCCGGCCTTGCAGTCGGTGGATGCGATCAAGCACCGGCGCTTCATCGTGATTCCCTACGTCCAGGCCACGCCAGGCATCGATAACGTGGTGGCGGTGCAGACCCTGGCGAAGGGTTTCCACGACCGATGAACCCTCGTCGCTATGCCGGACTGTTGATCTTCCTCGGCGCGCTGATGCTGTTGTCGTGCGTGGTGTCCCTGGGCTTCGGGCCGGCGCGGGTGCCGGTGGCCGTGGTCTGGGACATTTTGCTGAACAAGGCCTTCGGCATGGGGGAGGTCTATTGGACGGCCGGCCAGGAACACATCGTCTGGCTGATCCGCGTGCCGCGCCTGCTGCTCGGTGCGCTGGTGGGCGCCGGGCTGGCATTGATCGGCGCGGTGCTGCAAGCGGTGACCCGCAACCCGCTGGCCGACCCGCACCTGCTCGGGGTCACCTCCGGCGCGACCTTCGGGGCGGTCATCGTGGTGCTGCATGTCGGGGAAATCGTCGGCCTGCTGACCCTGCCCCTCGCCGCGTTCATCGGCGCGTTGCTGAGCATGCTGTTGGTGCTGGCGATTGCCAGCCGTCAGGGTCGCCTGGAAAGCGATCGCCTGTTGCTGTGCGGCGTGGCGGTGTCATTCGTGATGATGGCGGCGGCCAACCTGCTGCTGTTCCTGGGTGACCATCGGGCCAGCTCCGCAGTGATGTTCTGGATGCTCGGCGGCCTGGGCCTGGCGCGCTGGGAACTGCTGGCGGTGCCCGCCGCCAGCGTCCTGTTGGGACTGGTCCTGCTGCTGGGAATGGCTCGGCCGTTGAATGCCCTGATGGCGGGCGAACAGAGCGCCGTGACCCTGGGCCTGAACGCGGCGAAGGCGCGGTTGTGGATCTTCCTGATCGCGTCGCTGATGACCGGCGTGCTGGTGTCCATCAGCGGCTCGATCGGATTCGTCGGGCTGATGGTGCCGCACATCGCCCGGCGCCTGGTGGGCGCCGAGCATCGTCGCTTGCTGCCGGCCTGCGTGCTGCTGGGCAGCCTGTTCCTGGTGTGGGTAGATGTGGCCGCGCGGACCCTGATCGCACCGGAGGACCTGCCGATCGGTGTGGCGACCGCCGCCATTGGCGGGCTGTTTTTCATCGGACTGATGCGCCGGCGCTGAGCTTCCGAATCTTCTATCCACAGCACTTCCGCTGTGGGAGCGAGCCTGCTCGCGATAGCGGTGGATCAGTCCCATCGTCTCTGGCTGACCCAGCGCTATCGCGAGCAGGCTCGCTCCCACATTAGCGCAGTCGGTGGCTGCGATATCCGCGCACCGATGTGGCGCATCCGATCGCACCAGCGCACAAACGACGGTCGCTCGTGGTGCGCCGCCCCGCTCTCCCCACCGCACCGCCCCCTGCATTTCCCGGCCTTAGCAGGACCGGGCACACCCCTTGCAAAAGCCCGTTCCAGCGTCCGCATCTGCCCTCGATAAAAACACCCATTCACGGAGATCGCACCATGAAACGTCGTAGCTTGATCAAGGCTTTTACCCTCTCGGCCAGCATTGCCGCGATGGGCATGGCCTGGACCGTCCAGGCCGCCGAGACCATCAAGGTCGGCATCCTGCATTCGCTGTCCGGGACCATGGCGATTTCCGAGACGTCCCTCAAGGACATGGCGCTGATGACCATCGACGAAATCAATGCCAAGGGCGGTGTGAACGGCAAGCAGCTCGAAGCGGTGGTCGTGGACCCGGCTTCGAACTGGCCGCTGTTTGCGGAAAAAGGCCGGCAGCTGCTGACCCAGGACAAGGTCGCCGTGGTGTTCGGCTGCTGGACGTCGGTGTCGCGCAAATCGGTGTTGCCGGTATTCGAAGAACTCAACGGCCTGCTGTTCTACCCGGTGCAGTACGAAGGCGAAGAGATGTCGCCGAACGTGTTCTATACCGGCGCAGCACCGAACCAGCAAGCGATTCCGGCGGTGGAATACCTGATGAGCGAAGAAGGCGGCAGCGCCAAGCGCTACTTCCTGCTGGGCACCGACTACGTCTATCCGCGCACCACCAACAAGATCCTGCGGGCGTTCCTGCATTCCAAAGGCGTGGCAGACAAGGACATCGAAGAGGTCTACACCCCGTTCGGCCACAGCGATTACCAGACCATCGTGGCGAGCATCAAGAAGTTCTCGGCCGGCGGCAAGACCGCGGTCATCTCCACGGTCAACGGTGACTCCAACGTGCCGTTCTACAAGGAACTGGCCAACCAGGGCCTGAAAGCCACGGACGTACCGGTGGTGGCTTTCTCGGTAGGCGAAGAAGAACTGCGCGGCATCGACACCAAACCGCTGGTGGGCAACCTGGCGGCCTGGAACTACTTCGAATCGGTGGATAACCCGGCGAACAAGCAATTCGTCGATGCCTGGAAAGCCTATGCCAAGGCCAAGAACCTGCCGGGCGCCGACAAAGCCGTGACCAACGACCCGATGGAAGCCACCTACGTCGGTATCCACATGTGGGCCCAGGCGGCGGAAAAGGCCAAGTCCACCGACGTCGACAAGGTCCGCGAAGCCCTCGCCGGCCAGACCTTCGCCGCGCCGTCGGGCTACACCCTGACCATGGACAAGACCAACCACCACCTGCACAAGCCGGTGATGATCGGCGAGATCCAGGCCGACGGTCAGTTCAACGTGGTCTGGCAGACCGAAGGCCCGATCCGCGCCCAACCGTGGAGCCCGTTCATCGCCGGCAACGACAAGAAGCCCGACTATGCGGTGAAGGGTAACTGAGCCCATGGGTGTCGGCCCCGGATCCCGGGACCGACACACGACTCCTGTGGGAGCGAGCCTGCTCGCGATAGCGCTGGATCAGTCAGCACAAACGTGACAGGTAGACCGCTATCGCGAGCAGGCTCGCTCCCACAAAAAGCACTGCGCAAGGCCGAGCATATGCCCACTGCCCTCTACCGTCTGATTCTCGCCCTGGTGTTGTTACTGCCACTGGGCGCCCACGCCGGCGACGCCGAAGACTTCGTCGCCGCCAACCCGCCCCAGCAGGCCAGGCTCTTGGAAGACTGGGCCGCGCAACCTGAACCTGGGCGTGTCGAACTGCTCAACGCCCTGCAACAAGGCCAGTTGAGTGTCGACGGCCAGCCCAGGACCCTGCGCCTGAACAACCGCTTGCGCGGGCTGATCGAAACCGCCCTCGCCAGTCATCAACTGCTTGCCAGTGATCCCGGCATACGCCTGGGCGCAGCGCAGCAACTGCAAAAAAGTGCGCGCCCGGCGCAACTGGCTTTTCTCGACCGGCAGCTGGCAGGCGAGCAAGACGAAGAAGTCCACGCGGCCCTGAGCCTGGCCCTGGCAAACCTGCAGTTGGTGGATGCCAACCCAAGCGTGCGCCTGGCGGCCGTCCGGCTGCTGGGGGAAACCGGCGATCCGCTGGCCCGCACCCGTCTCGAAGGCCTGCTCGAACCTGGCGCCGAAACCGATGTGGGCGTACGCACCGCCGCCGAGACCAGTCTCGCCCAGGTCAAGCGCAAACTGCTGGTGGGCGAGCTGCTGGGCCAGGCGTTCAGCGGTATGTCCCTGGGCTCGATCCTGTTGCTCGCGGCCCTCGGCCTGGCCATCACCTTCGGCCTGCTGGGGGTGATCAATATGGCCCACGGCGAGATGCTGATGCTCGGCGCCTATTCCACCTATGTTGTGCAGATGCTGTTCCAGCGCTTCGCTCCGAACGCCATCGAGTTCTACCCGCTGATCGCCCTGCCGGTGGCATTTTTCATCACCGCCGCCATCGGCATGGTCCTGGAGCGCACGGTGATCCGCCATCTCTACGGACGGCCGCTGGAAACCCTGCTTGCCACCTGGGGCATCAGCCTGATGTTGATCCAACTGGTGCGCCTGGTGTTCGGCGCGCAGAACGTCGAAGTGGCCAACCCGGCCTGGCTGTCGGGAGGAATCCAGGTATTGCCGAACCTGGTGCTGCCGTACAACCGCATCGTCATCATCGCCTTCGCATTGTCCGTGGTACTGCTGACTTGGTTGTTGCTGAACAAGACCCGCCTGGGCCTGAACGTGCGGGCCGTGACCCAGAACCGCAACATGGCGGCCTGCTGCGGCGTGCCCACCGGGCGCGTGGACATGCTCGCCTTCGGCCTCGGTTCGGGCATCGCCGGGCTGGGCGGCGTGGCCCTGAGCCAGATCGGCAACGTCGGCCCGGACCTGGGCCAGAGCTACATCATCGATTCGTTCCTGGTGGTGGTGCTCGGCGGCGTCGGCCAGTTGGCCGGTAGCGTATCCGCCGCGTTCGGCCTGGGCATCGCCAACAAGATTCTCGAACCGCAGATCGGCGCCGTACTCGGCAAGATCCTCATCCTCGCGCTGATCATTCTGTTCATCCAGAAGCGTCCGCAAGGCCTTTTCGCGCTCAAAGGACGGGTAATCGACTGATGAACCAGCCCCTGATGCTCACGGCCACGCAAAAGGCCGGGCCTAAAGTCACCCTCGCCGTCGGTGCACTGATCCTGGCTGTACTGTTGAGCCTGCCGCTGCTGTCATTGTTGGCGACGGACCATCCGCTGCACGTCTCGGCCTATACCCTGACGCTGGTGGGCAAGATTCTCTGCTATGCCATCGTCGCCCTGGCGCTGGACCTGGTCTGGGGCTACGCCGGAATGTTGTCCCTGGGCCACGGCCTGTTCTTCGCCCTGGGCGGCTACGCCATGGGCATGTACCTGATGCGCCAGGCGGCCGGTGAGGGTCTGCCGGCGTTCATGACGTTCCTGTCATGGACCGAATTGCCCTGGTACTGGAGCGGCACCGACCACTTCCTCTGGGCCCTGTGCCTGGTGGTCCTGGCACCGGGACTGCTGGCGTTGCTGTTCGGTTTCTTCGCCTTTCGTTCGCGGATCAAGGGCGTGTATTTCTCGATCATGACCCAGGCCCTGACCTTCGCCGGCATGCTGCTGTTCTTCCGCAACGAAACCGGCTTCGGCGGCAACAACGGCTTTACCAACTTCCGCTCGATCCTGGGTTTCGGCATCACCGAGCCCGGCACCCGAGCCGTGCTGTTCCTGCTCACCGTGCTGTTGCTGGTGGCGAGCCTGTTCATTGGCTGGCGACTGGCCCGCAGCAAATTCGGTCGGGTGCTGACCGCCCTGCGGGACGCAGAGAACCGGCTGATGTTCTGCGGCTACGATCCCCGGGGCTTCAAGCTGTTCGTCTGGGTCTTGAGCGCGGTCCTGTGTGGTCTGGCCGGGGCGTTGTATGTGCCTCAGGTGGGCATCATCAACCCCAGCGAAATGTCGCCGACCAACTCCATCGAGGCTGCCGTGTGGGTGGCGCTCGGCGGACGCGGCACGCTGATCGGACCGCTGCTGGGCGCCGGCGTGGTCAACGGCATGAAGAGCTGGTTCACCGTGGCCTTCCCGGAGTACTGGCTGTTTTTCCTGGGGGCGCTGTTCATCATCGTGACCTTGTACCTGCCCAAGGGTGTGGTGGGCCTGCTGAAGAAACGGGGTGAACAATGAGAATCACAGCGAGTGCCGAATTCATGCTCGAGCCGGCCTTTTTTCCAATCGAACCCAACAAGGACGCCGGCAGCAGCCGCGACGCCCTCGGCCTTGGCCGGGCAGCCGGCGTTGGCCTGAATACCCGTCACGGCACGATTCTGACCCTGGAAGACATCAGCGTCAGCTTCGACGGCTTCAAGGCCCTGAACGATCTGAACCTGTACATCGGCGTGGGCGAACTGCGTTGCATCATCGGCCCCAATGGCGCGGGCAAGACCACGCTGATGGACGTCATCACCGGCAAGACCCGCCCCAGCCACGGCAACGCCTGGTTCGGCGAAACCCTCGACCTGACCGGCATGAGCGAGGTGCAGATCGCCCAGGCCGGTATCGGCCGCAAGTTCCAGAAGCCCACGGTGTTCGAAGCCCTGAGCGTGTTCGAGAACCTGGAGCTGGCGCTGAAAACCGACAAGTCGGTATGGGCCAGCCTGCGGGCGAAACTGACCGGCGAGCAGCACGACCGCATAAGCGAAGTGCTGGAGACCATCCGCCTCACGTCGTCGGTCAATCGCGCGGCCGGGCTGCTGTCCCATGGGCAAAAGCAGTTCCTGGAGATCGGCATGCTGCTGGTCCAGGACCCGCAGTTGCTGCTGCTCGACGAGCCGGTGGCGGGTATGACCGACGCCGAAACCGACTTCACCGCCGAGCTGTTCAAATCCCTGGCGGGCAAGCATTCGCTGATGGTGGTGGAACATGACATGGGCTTCGTCGGCACCATCGCCGACCACGTCACCGTCCTGCACCAGGGCAGCGTGCTGGCCGAAGGGTCGTTGGAACAGGTGCAGGACAATGAGCGGGTGATCGAGGTGTACCTCGGTCGCTAGAGCGGAAAATGCAGTTCCCTGTGGGAGCGAGCCTGCTCGCGATAGCGGAGGGTCAGCTTGCTTAGGTGTTGAATGTGCCGCCGCCATCGCGAGCAGGCTCGCTCCCACAGGGGTTTGAGGAGAATCTGGAAGATGCTGCAAGTCGACAAGCTCCACCAATACTACGGCGGCAGCCACATCCTGCGGGGCCTGTCGTTTGACGTGAAGGTCGGCGAAGTGACGTGCCTGCTGGGCCGCAACGGCGTGGGCAAGACCACCCTGCTCAAATGCCTGATGGGCCTGCTGCCGGCCAGGGAAGGCGCGGTGAATTGGGAAGGCAAAACCATCACCGCGTTCAAGCCGCACCAGCGGGTCCACGCCGGTATCGCCTATGTGCCCCAGGGCAGGGAGATCTTCGGGCGGCTGACCGTGGAGGAAAACCTGCTGATGGGCCTGTCGCGTTTTCCCGCGTCCGAGGCGCGGGAGGTGCCGGCATTCATCTACGAATTGTTCCCGGTGTTGCTACAGATGAAACAACGCCGTGGCGGTGACCTGTCCGGCGGCCAGCAACAGCAGCTCGCCATTGGCCGGGCGTTGGCCAGTCGTCCACGCCTGCTGATCCTCGACGAGCCCACCGAAGGCATCCAGCCATCGGTGATCAAGGAGATCGGCGCAGTCATCAAGCAACTGGCGGCCCGGGGCGACATGGCGATTTTGCTGGTGGAGCAGTTCTACGACTTCGCCGCCGAGCTGGCCGATCAATACCTGGTGATGTCCCGGGGTGAGATCGTGCAGCAGGGGCGCGGAGAAAACATGGAAGCCGAGGGTGTGCGCGGGCTGGTTACAATCTAGTCTGTAGCGTCCGGACAATCATCAGAAATCATGAACCTACCTTTATCCGCATCTGCCCTGTTCACGCCCTGCTGGCACGCCGAGCTGGAACTGGCCTATGCCCGCTTTGGCGACACTACGCGCCCGGTACAGCGCCGCCATAAAGGTCCGCTGCGGGTGCAAAAACACTTGTATGCCGAAGGGCCCGAGGTGTGCCAACACATCATCGTCCACCCGCCCGGGGGCATTGCCGGCGGGGACCAATTGGCGATCTCGGCTCACGTCGGCCCCGGTGCCTGGGCACAGCTGACCAGCCCCGGCGCGGCCAAGTGGTACCGCGCCATGGCGCCTGCCTGTCAGCAACTGAACCTTAGCGTGGCAGCCGGTGCGACACTGGAGTGGTTGCCCCAGGAGACCATTGTGTTCAGCGCGGCCCAGGCCGAACTCGGCACGTCAGTCGACTTGCAGGGCGACGGGCGCCTGTTCTACTGGGACATGGTTGCCCTCGGCCGCCCCGCCAGCGGCGAGCGCTTCGACCTGGGACACTTTCAATCGCGGCTGGACATTCGCCGCGACGGGCAGCTGCTGTGGCATGAGCGCCAGCGCATCGTCGGTGGCGACGGTTTGCTGGACTCACCCATCGGGCTGGGCGGCGACCCGGTGTTTGCGACGCTGCTGGTGACCGGAGAGATCGCTGGCGAACTGCTGGAGCAATGCCGCTCCCTGGGCCACGCCGTGCGTGGCGACCTGACGCAGTTGCCTGGGCTGGTCGTGGCGCGTTGCCTGGCGAGCGAGGCGTTGCTGGCGCGGGGTTGGCTGGTTGAGTTGTGGCGACTGCTGCGCCCGGCGGTGCTGGGGCGAGAAGCCGTGCCACCGAGAATCTGGAGTACCTGAATTGCTTTTCTGTGGGAGTACTGAGCTCTGTGGGAGCAAAGCTTGCTCGCGATGCAGGCGCCTCGACACAGAAGAAGACCGCGTTATCGTTTATCGCGAGCAAGCTTTGCTCCCAGGGTTCCCATCCAAGGGTTGAGCTTAGCGCGAATTATTTATCTGCCTCTTATGGATTGCACATGGACCTGACCCCACGCGAAAAAGACAAGCTGCTGATCTTCACCGCCGGCCTCGTCGCCGAGCGGCGGCTGGCCCGTGGCTTGAAACTCAACTATCCGGAAGCCATGGCCTACATTTCCGCAGCCCTGCTCGAAGGCGCCCGCGACGGCCAGACCGTGGCCGAGTTGATGCATTACGGCACCACTTTATTAAGTCGCGAACAGGTGATGGAGGGCATCCCGGAAATGATCCCGGAGATCCAGGTCGAGGCGACGTTTCCCGACGGTACCAAGCTGGTCACCGTTCACCAGCCCATTGCCTGAGGACCGCGCCATGACTCATCGGATTCGTGACGCGCAGCCGGCGGACCTGCCCGCCATCCGCGACATCTACAACGACGCGGTGCTGAACACCACGGCGATCTGGAACGAACAGGCCGTGGACCTGGGCAACCGCCAGGCGTGGTTCGATGCACGGCAAGCCCAGGGCTACCCGGTGCTGGTGATCGTCGACGGCGAAGAACAGGTACTCGGCTATGCTGCCTTCGGCGACTGGCGCCCCTTCGACGGCTTCCGGCACACCGTGGAGCATTCGGTGTACGTGCGCAGCGACCAGCGCGGCAATGGCCTCGGTCCACGGTTGATGACGGCCTTGATCGAGCGCGCAAAGGCGTGCGGCAAACACGTCATGGTCGCCGCCATCGAAAGCGGCAACGCGGCGTCGATCCGTTTGCACGAGCGGGCCGGTTTCGTCATCGCCGGGCAGATGCCCCAGGTGGGGGCCAAGTTCGGTCGCTGGCTGGACCTGACTTTCATGCAGTTGATCCTCAATCCCGGGGCGCCTGCGCCTGTTTCCGACAAAGAGTGATATCAGATGAACGCCGCCCAGTTGCGTCGAGTCCACGCCGAAAGCTTTGCGCATTACCGCCAAGGCCTGATCGATCTGTTGCTCGACGCCGTGGGGTACGGCGCCAGTGTCGGCTTCATGGCCGATCTCGATGCGGTCCAGGCCCGCGCCTATTTCGACGAAGTCCAGGCCAGCCTCAACCAGGGCAGCCTGTTGTTGTGGGTCGTGGTCAAGGACGAACAGGTGCAGGCCAGCGTCCAGCTTGCCCTGTGCCAGAAACCCAACGGCCTGAACCGCGCCGAAGTGCAAAAGCTGCTGGTCCGCGGCGATGCCCGCCGGCGAGGCCTGGGCCAGCAATTGATGAGTGCCCTGGAACTCGGCGCCCGCCAGCACAAGCGGGGCCTGTTATACCTCGACACCCAGGCCGGCTCCGAGGCCGAAGCGTTCTACCGCGCCATGGGCTACACCCGTGTCGGCGAACTGCCCGACTACTGCCAGAGCCCGGATGGGACCTACACCCCGACCGCCATCTACTACAAGCTTTTGGGACAACCGCAATGATTCCAGGCCAATACCAGGTCCAGCCCGGCGACATCGAACTCAACGTCGGCCGCCGCACCCTGACGCTGACCGTCGCCAACAGCGGCGACCGGCCGATCCAGGTCGGCTCGCACTATCACTTCTTCGAAACCAACGACGCCCTGACCTTCGACCGCGCCGCCAGCCGCGGCATGCGCTTGAACATCCCGGCCGGCACCGCCGTGCGCTTCGAGCCGGGGCAGAGCCGCGAGGTGGAACTGGTGGACCTGGCCGGGCATCGTCGGGTGTTCGGGTTTGCCGGGCGGGTGATGGGCGACCTCTAGGTCGCAGTTCGTTCCCACGCTCCGCGTGGGAATGCATCTCGGGACGCTCCGCGTCCCACAAGCGGACGCAGAGCGTCCATGGCGGCATTCCCACGCAGAGCATGGGAACGATCAGGAAAGCACATGAAGATCTCGAGACAAGCCTACGCCGACATGTTCGGCCCCACCGTCGGTGACAAGGTCCGCCTGGCCGATACCGAGCTGTGGATCGAAGTGGAAAAGGACTTCACCGCCTACGGTGAAGAAGTGAAATTCGGCGGCGGCAAGGTGATTCGCGACGGCATGGGCCAGGGCCAGTTGCTGGCTGCGGAGGTGGTGGACACGCTGATCACCAACGCACTGATCATCGACCACTGGGGCATCGTCAAGGCCGACGTCGGTCTCAAGGACGGGCGCATCGCGGCGATCGGCAAGGCCGGCAACCCGGACATCCAACCCGATGTGACCATCGCCATCGGCGCCAGCACAGAAGTGATTGCCGGCGAAGGCATGATCCTCACGGCTGGCGGCGTCGACACCCACATCCACTTCATCTGCCCACAGCAGATCGAAGAGGCTTTGATGAGCGGCGTCACCACCATGATCGGCGGCGGTACAGGCCCGGCCACCGGGACCAACGCCACCACGTGCACCTCCGGCCCGTGGCACCTGGCGCGCATGCTCCAGGCTGCCGATGCCTTCCCGATGAACATCGGCCTCACCGGCAAGGGTAACGCCAGCCTGCCGGAGCCCTTGATCGAACAGGTCAAGGCCGGCGCCATCGGCCTGAAGCTGCACGAAGACTGGGGCACCACCCCGGCAGCCATCGACAACTGCCTGAACGTGGCCGACCAGTACGACGTGCAGGTGGCGATCCACACAGACACCCTCAACGAGTCCGGCTTCGTGGAAACCACCTTGGGCGCCTTCAAGGGGCGCACCATCCACACCTACCACACCGAGGGCGCCGGCGGCGGTCATGCGCCGGACATCATCAAGGCCTGTGGTTTCCCCAACGTGTTGCCCAGCTCCACCAATCCGACCCGGCCGTTCACCCGCAACACCATCGACGAACACCTGGACATGCTGATGGTCTGTCACCACCTGGACCCGAGCATTGCCGAGGACGTGGCGTTCGCCGAAAGCCGTATCCGCCGCGAGACCATCGCCGCCGAAGACATACTCCATGACCTCGGCGCGTTCTCGATGATCAGCTCCGACAGCCAGGCCATGGGCCGCGTCGGCGAAGTCATCCTGCGCACCTGGCAGACTGCGGACAAGATGAAGAAACAACGCGGCGCCCTGCCCGGCGACGGCGAAGGCAACGACAACTTCCGCATCAAGCGCTACATCGCCAAATACACCATCAACCCGGCGATCACCCACGGCATCAGCCATGAAGTAGGCTCCATCGAAGTCGGCAAGTGGGCCGACCTGGTGCTATGGCGCCCGGCGTTCTTCGGCGTCAAGCCGACACTGATCCTCAAGGGCGGCGCGATTGCCGCGAGCCTGATGGGCGACGCCAACGCCTCGATCCCGACACCGCAACCGGTGCACTACCGGCCGATGTTCGCCAGCTTCGGCGGCTCGCGGCATGCCACCAGCCTGACCTTCATCAGCCAGGCGGCCGCCGATGGGGGCCTGCCAGAACAGTTGGGCCTGAAGAAAAGAATCGCGGTGGTCAAGGGTTGCCGGGATGTGCAGAAAACCGACCTGATCCACAACGATTACCTGCCGGCCATCGACGTCGACCCGCAGACCTATCAGGTCAAGGCCGACGGTGTGTTGCTGTGGTGCGAACCGGCCGAGTCGCTGCCGATGGCGCAGCGGTATTTTCTGTTTTGACTGGGTGGCAAAGAGACTCCGTGGGAGCATAGCTTGCTCGCGATACAAGCACCTCGACACCAGGGAAACCGAGTTGCATTCATCGCGGGCAAGCCTTGCTCCCACAGAAAGCCTGCTCCCTTCGCCCAATGAATTGCATCACTCCACCAACCGCCCCAACCGCTGCTTGAGCATGCGGTTCTCGGTGCGCAGTTGCTGCACTTCCTCCAACAGGTCCAGCGCCAGGGCGACGCCTTCCCATTCCAGCTCCAGCTCGCGGCGCAGCTTGGCGGCACGCCGGGCCAGGACCAGTTCGTAGTCGGTGAAACGCCAGTCCGTCGGGGCCGCGCCGTGGGGTTCGAGGATGCCATGGGCGACGATTTCGATCACATGGACATCCTGCAACGCGGCGGCCTCGCAGAACTCCGTCAGGTTCAGTTCAATGATCGGGTTGTTCATGCTCTGCTTCTCCCAATGCCTTGACAGTGCAGGGCTGGCAAAGGCCCTGCCGTCAGAAATTCTCCCGTGGATCGAACGCGGCTTTCTTCGCCAGCTCCGCCCACAACGCCTTGACCGCCTCGTCGCTGGACTTGGGCATCACGGCCTTGAGCTGGACGAACAGGTAGCCGCGCTCACCGGCCTTGTTGCGCAGGCCATGGCCCTTGGCGCGCATGCGCTGGCCGTTCTGGCTGCCGGCCGGGACCTTGAGGTTGATCTTGCCGGTGAGGGTCGGGACGGCCACCTCAGTGCCCAGCGCCAACTCCCAGGGCGCCAGCGGCAGGGTGATGATCAGGTCCTGGCCTTCGACATCGAACTTGGGGTGCGGGGCGAAACGAATGGTCAGGTACAAATCGCCATTGGCCCCGCCGCCGATACCCGGCGCGCCCTGACCCTTGAGGCGGATCCGTTCGCCGTCGGTCACGCCCAGCGGGATTTTCACGTTCAGGCTTTTGCTGGTGTTGCTGACATGCTGGCCCGCCGAATTGTACTGCGGCACCTGGAAGCTAACCTTTTTCGATTCATTCGACAGGGTCTCTTCCAGGAAGATCGGTAATTCCATTTCCACGTCCTGCCCTCGACGGCCAGCGCTGCGACCTGACTGTCCGCCCCCGAATCCTGGCCCGCGATTGCCAAAGATCGAACTGAAAAAGTCTGAAAAATCCCCGGTGTCCTGGCCGCCGAAACCGCCACGGCTCTGCCAGCCCGGCGGCCCCTGGAACGGCTGGCCGTGCTGGCCATATCGACGCAGATCGTCGTACTCGGCGCGCTTGTCGGCGCTTTTCAGCGCCTCATAGGCCTCGGAGACATCCTTGAACTTGGTCTCGGCGTCCTTTTCCTTGCTGACATCCGGGTGGTATTTGCGCGCCAGTTTGCGATAGGCGGCCTTGATCGTGCTGTCGTCAGCCGTCGGCTCCACACCCAGGATCTTGTAGTAGTCTTTGAAGTCCATCTAAGCATCACCATCCGTTATCGATGTCGCACCGCCGTCCACAGCATGCCCGGATGATCGGACACCGGGTTGATCCATCTCATGATTGGGACCGGGCGGCGCTTCAGAAGTTTATCGGCAACCGGCGGCGGTTCTTGTGTCCGCCCTGTGGCTGCCAGTCTCATGCCGACAAGTTTGGGGGTCCAACGGTGTCTTTCAAGGCCGCCGGATGCGAATTAGCGGATAACCGGCCTTCGAATCCGCGCCGCACTGGCATACACTGCGCGGCCGTTTTTTCGACCGGAACCTGAACGACATGAAAAACGCATCCCCGGCCCGTGCCTGCGGCATCGACTTCGGCACGTCCAACTCCACCGTCGGCTGGCTGCGCCCCGGCATGGAAACGCTGATCGCGCTGGAGGACGACAAGATCACCCTGCCCTCGGTGGTGTTTTTCAATCTGGAGGAACGCCGCCCGGTCTACGGCCGACTGGCCCTGCACGAGTACCTGGAAGGCTACGAAGGCCGGCTGATGCGCTCGCTCAAGAGCCTGCTGGGCTCCAAGCTGATCACGCACGATACCAGCGTGCTGGGTACGGCGATGCCGTTCAAGGACTTGCTCGGCCTGTTCATCGGCCAATTGAAGAAGCGTGCCGAGGCCACCGCCGGTCGGGAATTCGAAGAAGTGGTACTGGGCCGCCCGGTGTTTTTCGTCGATGACGATGAGCTGGCGGACCAGGAGGCCGAAAACACCTTGGTGGAAGTGGCCCGCGCCATTGGTTTCAAGGAAGTCTCGTTCCAGTACGAACCCATCGCGGCGGCATTCGATTATGAATCGACCATCGAAAAGGAAGAGCTGGTGCTGATCGTCGACATCGGCGGCGGTACTTCGGACTTCTCCCTGGTGCGCCTGTCCCCCGAGCGTCGCACCCAGGACAACCGCCACGCCGACATCCTCGCCACCGGCGGCGTGCACATCGGCGGCACCGACTTCGACAAGCAACTGAGCTTGCAGGGCCTGATGCCGCTGTTCGGCTATGGCAGCCGGATGAAAAGCGGCGCCTACATGCCCACCAGCCACCACATGAACCTGGCGACCTGGCACACCATCAACGCGGTGTACGCGCAGAAATCCACCCTGGCGCTGAACAGCATGCGCTACGACATCGAAGACACCGGCGGCATCGACCGGCTGTTCAAGTTGATCGAGCAACGCGCCGGCCATTGGCTGGCGATGGAAGTGGAAGAAACCAAGATCCAACTGACCCACGCCGACCAGCGCCATGTGGCCCTGGACCGGATAGAGCCGGGCTTGAGCGTGGACCTGAGCCGGGCACTGTTCGAATCGGCTATCGATGGCCTGCTGGAGCGGGTCCGCGCCAGCGTCACGCAACTGCTCGGTGACGCCAACATTGGCGTCGATCAGGTCGACACGGTGTTCTTCACCGGCGGCTCCAGCGGCATCCCGGCCCTGCGCAACAGCGTCTCGGCGATGCTGCCCCAGGCGCGGCATGTGGAAGGGAACATCTTCGGGAGCATCGGCAGCGGGTTGGCAATCGAGGCGATGAAGCGCTACGGATAAAAAGCAGCTGCAAGCTTCGAGCTGCAAGCTTCAAGTAAAAGCTATCGGCGGAACCCGACCGTTCTTACTTGAAGCTTGCAGCTCGCAGCTGCTTCCCTAGACCATCCCCAGCTGCTTCAACTCGCTCTTGAGGTACGCATAATAAATCGGCCCCGCCACCACCCCCGGCAGGCCGAACGCCGCTTCGAACACCAGCATCGCCATGAGCAGTTCCCAGGACTTGGCGCTGATCTGTCCACCGACGATGCGGGCGTTGAGGAAGTATTCGAGCTTGTGGATCACGATCAGGTAACCCAGCGCCGCCACGGCGACCCAGATCGACAGCGACAGGCCGACGATGGTGATCAGGGTGTTGGACATCAGGTTGCCGATGACCGGCAACAACCCCAGCAGGAAGGTCATCACGATCAGGGTCTTGGTCAGCGGCAGCTTGATGCCGAACAGCGGCAGCACCACCGCCAGGAAAATCCCGGTGAAGAAGGTGTTGAGCAGGGAAATCTTGATCTGCGCGAAGACGATGTTGCGAAACGCCTTGACCAACAGGTTCAGGCGATCGAACAGTGCGGCGGCCAGGGGCTTGCGCTTGGTCAGGTCGGGGACGCGCTGCAAGGCAATGATCGCCCCCAGCACCATGCCGATCAGCAGCGTTACGAACATATGGGCCGCGTCCTTGCCCACCAGTTGCAGGTCGCTCAGGTGCTTGCTCATCCAGTCGCCGATCGCCACCCGGAACTCGGCGGCGCTGGCCGGCAGGTAGGCGTCGATGAAAGGGGGCAACTGCCCACGGGCGCGGTCGACCACGGCCATGAACTTGTCCAGGGATGCACCGGGGTTCTCTGCCTCATGCAGCAGGAAACTGATGGCTCCGGCGAAGATCAACGACAGGACACTCACCACCAGGGTGCCGAGCAACGCCACCGCGAGCCAGCGGGCACGTCGGCCTTCGATCAATCGCTGCAACTGCGGAGTGAGCATGTTGACCAGCTCGAACACCAGCAGCCCGGCCAGCAGGCTTGGCAACAGGCGCAGCGGCAACACCAGCAACAACCCACCAAAAATGATCACCCAACTGATCACCAACAACACATGACGCTGAGAAAACGTTGGCATACAGCCTCAGAGCATAAACGGCGTGAAAGGATCGGCAGTCTGCCAGCCTTCCGCTGACAGCACTAGGGATTGTATCGGCCGACTTTGGTCGGGGTTCAGGGGATTTTGCAGTGCCCGTGAGGGCCCTGTGGGAGCATGGCTTGCCTGCGATGCAGACGTCTCGGTTCATGTTTGATACCGAGGCGACGCTATCGCGGGCAAGCCATGCTCCCACAGAAGCTCGCGACAGGCACCTCCCTTATTTGTTCTTCAGGCAATCACTCATGAACGCTTTACGCTCATCGCCCTTGAGCGCCTTGGTGGTCGCGTCGGCATTGCAAGTCTTCATGCGTTCTTGCGGCGTTCCGCCCCGGACTTCCGGCGGCTTGGTCTTCAGGCACGTGCTCATGAAGGCCTTGCGCTCATCGCCCTTGAGCGCCCTGGCGGTGGCGTCGGCGTTGCAGGTGGTCATCTTGGCCTGCTGCGCCGTCGCGGCGAAGCCCTGGGAACACAGCAGCAAACCGATCATCAACAAAGGGACACGCAGCATCTTCATGACGTTTTCTCCTGTATGCCGCACGAGCGTGACGGCGATGAATCCAGTGTAGACAACGCAGCTCTATATACCGGCCGCTTTCAAGCGCTCCGCATGCTCGACAAACAACCGGATCGGCTCGGCTCCCTTGCCCACCAGCCCCAGGGACTGATTGACGATGTCGAAGTGATCGAGTGGATAGTCATCGCCGATGACCGTACCCAAGTGGGAACTGAAGCGTCCGACCATGCCATCGCACTGTCCCGCCTCGCGCACGAATGTCCGGGCGAACAGGCGGCAGCTGCGATTCGTGCCGTCGAAGAGGTTACGCCCCTTGTCGGTCTTGCCGGGCTGGAGGATCCCGGACCAGGAGTAATAACGCACGCCACCGACCTCTTCGGCCCCCTGGCCACCCCAGGTCTCAGGCAGTCCCTGTGGATAACGCTCATTGAAGCGCGCCACCCCGGCAGTGGTGAGGGATTCATGAGAGGCATGAAGGTCCACCGGCAGCTTCGGCCCGCGATAGCCGGTTTCGAGCAGGCTCATCAGTGCGTTGACCAGCCGCAGCGCAGCGCTGAGCAGGCGTCCCTTGGCAGTATCCGGCGGGTAGTGGGCCAGCAGGTAGTCGGCCAGCTCGGAGCCATGGTTGGGACCGGCCACCGAGGTGACGGAAGCCACCAGGTCCGGACGCATGGCTGCCGCGTAGCGGGCGCTGAGGGCACCCTGGCTGTGGCCGATCAGGTTGACCTTGGGCGCGCCGGTCTGCCGCAGCACCTCCTCGATCCGCGCCAGCAGTTGCTCGCCGCGCACCTCGGAAGAATGCAGCGGCGAAACCTTCACCGCCACCACCACCGCGCCACCCCGGCGCAGCGCCGAAACGATCCCATACCAGTATGGATACAGCACCAGGCGGATGAACCCGAGCATGCCCGGGACCAGCACCAGCGGGTAACGAGTGGCGCAGCGCTGCGACATACGGACGTCCTTGTGATCGATGATGGGGTTGAGCACCAGTCTAGGCGTCCTTCATGACGCCTGATCCAGTGTAGGAGCTGGCACATCTCATAAAACTTTTGCCTCGCTCATCACTCCCAACCTTGTAAGCGATCGCGCCTCGAGAGCGCGACGCCCCCAACCGGATCAGCCTCCAGGAGAACGAGATGAGCGACATGCACTTATCCGACGTGACGACCCTGCGCGAACGGGCGCGGCAAAACGTACAGAACGGCGCGGTGACCGAAGGCTACAACGCCGACCGACAGGAAGTCGTGCGCCTGCTCAACGAAGCACTGGCCACGGAGCTGGTGTGCGTACTGCGCTACAAGCGCCACTACTTCATGGCCACCGGCCTCAAGGCCAGCGTGGCGGCCAGCGAATTCCTCGAACATGCCAACCAGGAAGCGGAACATGCCGACAAGCTGGCCGAGCGCATCGTGCAACTGGGCGGCGAGCCGGAGTTCAACCCCGACCTGTTGAGCCGTAACTCCCATGCCCAGTACGTGGCAGGCAATACCCTCAAGGAAATGGTCTACGAAGACCTGGTGGCCGAGCGGATCGCCATCGACAGCTACCGGGAAATCATCCAGTACATGGGCGATAAAGACCCGACCACCCGGCGCATCTTCGAAGACATTCTTGCCCAGGAAGAAGAACACGCCGATGACATGGCCGATATCCTGGCCGATTTGTAAGACGCCATCGCGAGCAGGCTCGCTCCCACACTCGATAGGTGTACACCGTCAATGTGGGAGCGAGCCTGCTCGCGATGAGGCCAGCCGCCTCAGCGCAAATCCCCGAATCAGCGCGTCGGCTTGACCGTCACCGGCGCCTTGCCCGCCTTCATCTGCTCCAGCAACGGCGCACACTGGTTCGGCTCGCCACCGCTGGGCGCCACCAGGGCCAGCAGGCCTGCCGCCGGCGCAGCGATCACACCCAGCGCCACCATGCCGGCGCCGCGCAGCATCAGCGGCACGGCCTTGACCCCGGCCGAAGGCTTGGCGAACTTGCCCCGTACATACAAGGGCGAGCGCAGGGAAATCAGCCGCCAGCCCTTGGATTCCGGCGAAATGGTCAGGTCCAGTTGCTCCGTGGCCATGTTCGCCGTGCCGTCGATGTAGATGATCGCGTTTTCAGTATCGAATACGAACAAGCGAGTGGTTGCCAGGCCGGTCTTGATGTCGAAATCCGCCGCGGCACAGTTGATCTTCACTTCCTTGTCGCCAAAGATTTTCCCCATCACGTAGTTGCCCACGTTCAACCCCGCCAGCTCCATCAGCTCGCGACTGATGGCACCGTCGTTGATAAGCATTTTCAGCGTGCCGTTGGACGTACCGAGCAACGCCGCGACCGAGTTGCCGCGACCGCTGACGTCGGCGTCACCGTTGAGCTCGCCGAAACTGGTTTTCATCGGTTCGAAACCGGGGAACAGCTGTTTGAGCTTGAATCCCCGCGCCGTCAGCTTCGCCTGGCCCTCCAGGGGATGGGCTTGACCGTTGAGGCGGATCTGCGCATCGAGCCGCCCACCGGCAACGCCGAAACGCAGGGGTTCGAGGCTCAACTGGCCGTCGTTGAGCACCAGGTGCGTGTACAGATCGGTGAACGGCAACTGCGCACTGTGGACGATGCGTTTGCCGGTGAATTCCACGTCGGCGTCCATCGCGTTCCAACGCTCGGTGCGGAACTCCTCCACGGGCAGCACCTTGTCCGCCGGCTGCTTGCTGGCACTGCCACGGGCCTTCTGCTCGGTGTTGGAATCGGCACCGATCAGCGGCGCCAGGTCGCTGAACAACAGTTGATCGGACACCAGTGTGCCACTGAGTTTTGGCCGTGGCTGGCTGGCGGCGTAGGCCAGGTCGCCGTGGATGTCGCTGTCGCCGATCCGTCCATTGAATGCCTCATAGCGAAACAGCGCGCCACCCGGCTCATGGAGCTTGGCGATCAGATGACCGTCGGTTTCATAGGGCGGTGAGTCCGGCAAGGTCACGCCGGTCAGTGGGTACAGATGTGCGAGGCTGGTGCCGGCCAGTTTCAACCGCAGGTCCAGGGCGCCGAGATTCATCGGGTCGGTGAGGGTACCGGCCAGTTCGACACGGGTATCGGCGGTTTTTACCTGAGCCTGCAAGGGAAAGGGTTGCGATGCATTCTGCAAGGCCAGCAGGCCGCCGACCTTGCCGGAACCGCTGAGGTTCTGGCCGTGATACTGCCCGTCGACCTTGAAGGCAAACCCATAGTCCTGAGGCGTGGCCCCCTGGTCCTGGACCTTTTTCGCGGCCTTTTCGCCGACGATGTCCTTGAACGGAATGGACTTGCCCAGTGGGTCGATCAGCAGGTCGAGTCGGGTTCTCAAGGTCTGGTCGTCAAGTGTGACGTGGCCCTTGTCGAAGCCGATGGCCCCGATATCCACTACCCAGCTCGATGGCTCGGCGTCCGGGTCCTTCGGGTCGAACTTGAAGGTCCAGTTGGCGCGTCCATCAGCCAGGCGTTGCAGGTTGGCGTCGGGTTCGGTCAGGTCGATGCGGGGAATCGTCACTCGCCGGGCCAGCAAGGCCAGCGGGGAAATGCGCAATTCGACACGCTTGAGGGTGGCCATCTGCGGTTTTTTCGACCACTCGGGGTTCCCCAGGCTCAAGTCCTCGGCCACCACATGGGGCCACGGCAACCAGGCCCGCCAGCCACCCTCTTCGGGCTCACGTTGCCAGACCACGGCCAGGTTGCCGTTGATGGCGAACGGGCGATGCAGTTCCTCGGACACCTTGGCGTTAAGCGTCGGCTTGATCCGGTTCCAATCGAAGAACACGATGACCAGCACCAACACGGCCAGCAAGACAACAAGGCTGGCCAAGCTCCAGGTAAGGATTTTTGAAGTGCGTGTCATGCACAAGGCTCCTGATGACAAATCGGCGTCCGTACCGCAACACCTGAAAAACCGAACCTGTAGTCGGCTCGTTATATGAGTAAGACTGGCGGAACGCCCAACAGGTTTACCACCCGGGATGAAAAACCTGACCGATCCGCCAGCCGTCTGTTACCGCCAGCGCACATTCGCGCGGCGAAAGTGGGTACGAAATACCCACCATGGTGCAAAACCGCCCCCCGGAAACGCCCGTTCTAGAGCCTTTCCACCGAACAATCAATTCCGTTGATTATTACCATTGCGTTTATGAACTTTTATATCGACTTATCGAGAGTAGCATTGCCCTCGTACCCACTTTTTAGCCCTCCCGAGGAGCAACGATCATGAAACGCCAATTACTGATGAGTCTTTCCCTTTCACTGCTGGCCTCCACCGCTTTCGCCCTGCCAGCTTCCGAACAGGCTACACCACAGGTCAAGGACAGCCACTCTGTGTATAGCCAGACTGTTGCCGAAGACGGCTTCAACCAAACCCGTCAAGGCCAACTCGCTGAAGACGGATACAACAACACCCCTCAAGGCCAGCTCGCTGAAGACGGCTACAACAACACCCCTCAAGGCCAGCTCGCCGAAGACGGCTACAACAACACTCCTCAGGGCCAGCTCGCCGAGGACGGCTACAACAACACACCTCAGGGTCAACTCGCCGAAGACGGCTACAACAACACCCCTCAGGGTCAACTCGCCGAAGGTGGTCGTGACCGCCTGGAAGAAAAAGGTCTGGTTGAAGACGGCAGTGATCGGGCCCTCGAACGCAACAGCAAAGTGAGCTGAGCCCATGGTGGCCGTGAAAAAAGCCCGATTCCTGCAATCGGGCTTTTGACTTTTCAAGCCCCGCTTCCCCCGCGTAATCCCCCTCTACGTTCGACGTCGGCAAAGCCGATTTGCTAAAGTGCCTCGCTCCCATGACTCGGAAGTCAGTCCTGCGATGTTGCCCCGCGCCGAACAGAAACAACAGACCCGAATTGCCCTGATGGACGCGGCCCGTCATCTGATGGAGTGCGGCCGGGGGTTCGGCAGCCTGAGCCTGCGCGAAGTGGCCAAGACGGCGGGCATTGTACCCACTGGTTTCTACCGGCACTTCGACGACATGGATCAATTGGGCCTGGCGCTGGTCAGCGAAGTGGGCCAGACCTTCCGCGAAACCATCCGGCTGGTGCGTCACAACGAATTCGTCATGGGCGGCATCATCGATGCGTCGGTGCGGATTTTCCTCGACGTGGTGCAAGCCAACCGATCGCAGTTCCTGTTCCTTGCCCGCGAACAGTACGGCGGCTCCCTGCCGGTACGCCAGGCCATTGCACAACTGCGCGAAGCCATCAGCTCGGACCTGGCCGCCGACCTGGCGTTGATGCCGAAACTGCAGCATCTGGAACTGGCCGGGCTGAGCGTGATGGCCGACCTCATCGTCAAGAGCGTGTTCGCCACCCTGCCCGACATCATCGACCCTCCCGTCGAAGCGCCCCCCGACCACCTCACGCCCCAGGCGAAGATCACCCAGCAACTGCGGTTTATCTTTATCGGCCTCAAGCATTGGCAAGGCTTGGGCAGCACCGAGTAATCGCCCTGTGGAAGCGAGCCTGCTCGCGATGGCGGTAGATCAGACACATGGAAGTTGACTGAGCCGCCGCTATCGCGAGCAGGCTCGCTCCCACAGGTTCGTTGCACGCCATAAAACAGTGCAAACACCTTGCTGCGTGCACCGGTTCGGAGCGCGCAGCAAGCTATCCCAAGCATCCCACGCCCATTTCCTACGCCATCTTCGATTGGCAAGCCCCTTGCTCTAAACACAGCACCGTTCATTGCTGGAAGCACTCCGATGCTGGTGATTCATCGCAGAATCGACACTCAACCCCGCTGGGATGCGGAGCTTCGTCTGACTTTCGATGCCCGCAGCAAAAGTCGCCTGCGCTGTTTCAGTGCCGAGGGCGAAGACGTGGGATTGTTTTTGGAGCGGGGTCAGCCGCCGCTTCATGACGGCGAATACCTCCAGGCCGAAGACGGCCGTATCGTACGGGTCTGCGCCCGTCCCGAACAATTGCTGCACGTCACCTGCGCCAATGGCTTCGAGCTGACGCGCGCGGCCTATCATCTGGGCAATCGCCATGTGGCCCTGCAAGTGGGCGATGGCTGGTTGCGCCTGCTGGACGATTACGTGCTCAAGGCAATGCTCGAACAACTGGGCGCCAGCGTCGCCGCCATCGAAGCCCCTTTCCAACCCGAACATGGCGCCTATGGCGGCGGCCATCACCATTCGCGGCATGGCGAGGAAGACTTCAACTACGCACCGCGCCTGCATCAGTTCGGCGTGCGCACATGAACCCGGCCTGGGCGCTGTTGCGTCTGGCCAGCCCGCAGTTGCCCATCGGCGGCTACAGCTATTCCCAAGGGCTGGAGATGGCGGTGGATAACGGCCTGATCAACACAGCCGACGACGCGCGCCGATGGATCAGCGATCAATTGCTGTTGAACCTGGCACGCTTCGAAGCGCCCTTGTTGCTCGCCCATTGCACCGCCGCTGCGGCCGAGGATTGGGACGCCCTGGAGCAACACTGCGCAGCACACCGCGCCAGCCGGGAAACCCGCGAGCTGTACCAGGAGAGCCGACAGATGGGCTATTCGTTGCAGCAACTGCTCGGCGGCCTGCCGGAACTCGACGGGGCCGCCCGGCGCTTTCTCGAACAACGCAGCGAACCCCACCTGGCCCTGGGCTGGGCCCTGGCCGCCCGCGCCTGGGACATCACTCCCCAGGACGCGCTCGCCGCGTGGCTGTGGAGCTGGTTGGAAAACCAACTGGCGGTGCTGATGAAAACCCTTCCCCTCGGCCAGCAAGCCGCCCAGCGCCTGACCAGCGAGCTGCTGCCGTTGCTGCAACAGGCCCAGCACAACGCTTCGAACATCGACCCCGAACATTACGGCAGCGCCGCGTTTGGCCTGTCCCTGGCGTGTATGGCCCATGAGCGCCAGTACAGCCGTCTGTTCCGTTCCTAGGAGACCAACAATGAATACACAACCCCTGCGCGTCGGCATCGGCGGCCCGGTGGGCTCCGGCAAGACCGCCCTGACCCTGGCCCTGTGCCTGGCCCTGCGCGAGCGCTACAACCTGGCGGTGGTCACCAACGATATCTACACCCGCGAAGACGCCGACTTCCTGGTGCGCAACGAAGCCCTGGCGCCGGAACGGATCATTGGCGTCGAAACCGGCGGCTGCCCGCACACGGCCATTCGCGAAGACGCCTCGATCAACCTCGAAGCGGTGGACCAGTTGAACCGGCGCTTCCCGGGGTTGGATCTGATCCTGGTGGAGTCCGGCGGCGACAACCTCTCGGCGACCTTCAGTCCGGAACTGTCGGACCTGACCCTTTACGTGATCGACGTATCGGCTGGGGACAAGTTGCCACGCAAGGGTGGGCCGGGTATCTGCAAGTCCGACTTGCTGGTGATCAATAAAATCGACCTGGCACCGCTGGTAGGCGCTTCCCTGGAGATGATGGACAGCGACACCCGGCGGATGCGCAACGGCAAGCCATTCGTCTTCAGCAATCAGAAAACCGGCCAGGGCCTGGACGAGATCATCGCGTTCATCGAGCGCCAGGGCCTGTTGACGGCCGCTTGATTTTTTCGACTTTTCAACAAGGAAGCTTCTTCATGACATTCAAACGCATCCTCGGCGCCCTCGCCCTGCTGCTGGCCCCGGCCCTGGCCTTCGCCCACCCCGGCCATGGCGACAATGGTCTGATTGCCGGCCTCGGGCACCCCATCGGCGGCCTGGATCACCTGCTCGCCATGCTCGCGGTCGGCTTGTGGGCGGCACAACAACAAGGCTCCGCACGCTGGGTGTTGCCCTGCACCTTCATCGGCACGATGCTGATCGGCGGCTTGTTCGGCTTCGCAGGCATGCAGTTGCCGGTATTGGAAAGCGGGATCGCCGCCTCGGTGCTGGCCCTGGGCCTGGCGGTGGCGCTGGCCGTGCGTCCGCCATTGAGCCTGGCGGTTGCCGCGACGGCATTGTTTGCGTTGTTCCATGGCGTAGCCCATGGACTGGAGCTGCCGGACATGTCGAGCCCCTGGGCGTACGCGGCCGGATTCGTCGCGGCGACGGCGGCGTTGCATGGCGCAGGTTTCGCCCTGGTGCGCGTATTGCCGCGAGCGGCTGCGCCATTGGTGCGTCTGGCGGGGGCGGCTTCGGCGGGGGTTGGGGTCTGGTTGTTGGCAGGTTGATTTTTCAGTGCCTGTAAGGGCCTCATCGCGAGCAGGCTCGCTCCCACAGTGGATGGGTGTACGCCGTCCATGTAGGAGCGAGCCTGCTCGCGATGACAGACTTGCAGGCGCTACCTATCTGAAGTCGGTCACTCTCCCACAGTGGATGGGTGTACGCCGTCTATGTGGGAGCGAGCCCGCTCGCGATGACAGACTTGCAGGCGCTACCTATCTGAAGTCAGTCACTCTGCTACCATGTCGCGCAATCGCCCCTGCCGTGACGACGTCCGCCCATGCCCGATGCTTCCCGCCCCGCTCCTTCGCCTGAGTTGATCGCCCTGTTCGCAACAGTGCGCCAGCATTTCCACGAGGTGATCGTGCCCATGTGGCAAGGCCCGGGCTGGAACGCCGAGCTGGCGCTGCCCTACGAATCCCTGGATGCCACCCACACGCCGTTGCCGCCCCAACGCTACCGCGCGATGGCCTGCGCAAGACAGCTGTATGTGTTCGCCAGCCTGATCGGCGGAGTGACAGGGGCCGAAGAACGGGCCGCGGTGCTGTTCCGCTCGCTGCAGCGGCACTTCCACGATGGCGAATACGGCGGCTGGTTCTACAGCATCGACCCGCAAGGCGCCCCGCTGGATACCGGCAAGGATCTCTATACCCACGCCTTCATCCTGTTCGCCTGCGCCCATTACTGGGACAAGGTTCGCGAGCCGCTGGTGGAATCGGTGCTCAACGCCGCCCTGGAAGTCATTGCCCGGCGCTTCGCCACCGGCGACGGTCTTTACGAGGCCAATCTCAAGCGCGATTGGTCGACGCTCGGATCCGGTCCGTTGCAAAATCCCTTGATGCACCTGGCCGAAGCCTTCCTCGCCACCCTCTCGGTCCGTGAGGACGCAACCGTTCGCCAGGCACTGCTGAGCCTGTGTGACGGGATGTCCAAGCGCTTCATTGAGCCGAAGCTGGGCGTGATGATGGAGAAGCCGCTCAAGGCTGTGGATAACTGGTACGAGCCGGGACACCAGTTCGAGTGGTATTTCCTGCTGGCCTCGTCGCCCCTGCTCCAAGGCGGCAAATTGCACACCACCCTGGAGCGAAGCTTTGGCTATACCGAGCAACAGGGCGTGAACCCGCAGTCCGGTGCGGTGTGCGCCATGCTGGGCCTGGCGCCGGAGGCTGTCGCCCGCGACGCCACCCAACGCATCTGGGCCCAGGCCGAGTACCTGCGCGCCCTCACCCTGCGCCCGGGAAGCCAGGACGTGCTGCTGCGTCAGCTGCAGGCTCTGCAACAGCATTTCCTGCATGCCAAGGGCTGGAACGAATGCCTTGATGCCGACGGCCTCGTCAGTCGCCGGGACATGCCCTCGACCACGCCGTATCACTTGATGACCTGCTATCGCGGGTTGGCCGATTACCTGGGTTGACCGGTCGACTGCTATCGCGGGCAAGCCTTGCTCCCACAGTACTGAGCTTTCCGTGGGAGCAAGGCTTGCCCGCGATGAACGATAACGCGGTCCTATCTTTTGTTATTTCTCTCAATGGCAAACCCGGCCCAGGTCTGGCTCACCGGCATCAGCTCCAGGCTGTTGATGTTGATGTGTGCTGGCGTGTTGAGCACCCAGTAGATCGTTTCGGCAATGTCCTGCGGCTGGATCGGCTCGGCCCCGGCATAGGTCGCGTTGTAGCGCTCCTGATCACCGCCGAAGCGCACCAGTGAGAACTCGCTCTCACACAGGCCTGGCTCGATGTTGCTGACCCGCACGCCGGTCCCCTGCAGGTCGCAGCGCAGGTTCAGCGAGAACTGTTTGACGAATGCCTTGCTCGCGCCATACACATGGCTACCCGGGTACGGGTAGTTGCCGGCGATGGAACCCAGGTTGATGATCCCCGCGCCGCGGCCATGGGCAATCAGGCGCGGCAGTAGCAGGCGCGTGCTGTAGAGCAGCCCCTTGACATTGGTGTCGACCATCGTGTCCCAGTCATCGAGGTCGCACTTGGGTGCCGGGTCGACCCCCAGGGCCAGTCCGGCGTTGTTGATCAAGCCACGCAGTGTGGCGAAGGACGGCGGCAGATTGGCGATTGCCTCCTCCATGGCCTTGCGGTCGCGCACATCCAATACCAGGCCATGGACTTCGGTCTGTTTCGATAGCTCGGCGCAGAGGGCATTGAGGCGCTCTTCACGGCGCCCGGTCAGCACCAGTTTCCAACCGGCTTCGGCAAAACGACGGGCACAGGCTTCACCGAATCCGGACGTCGCCCCGGTGATAAACAGGGTATTGGACATCATGTTCTCCTTGATTGGGCTTGAGGCAGCCATTGAACGGGATCGGCCCACAGCATGCCCGGCCCGACAGCGAGCGGCAACTGTCCGCCACGGATGTTGGTCCAGGCCAGCCTGATCATAAAACGATCAAACGGCGCCAGCCCTTGCAGGACAAGGCACGTAGCCTGTTGCCCGCACCTTATCCACAGGCACGTCCACAGTAATCGGGGGCAACTGAAAACCCCGCAAGCCGCTGTGCATAAGGCTTTGCGCGGCCTCGGGAAATTTTTTTTCCCTTGACCCTGCATATGAGGTTGTGCAGAACGGATTCTCTGCTATAAGCCGGAGCTGAAGGAGACGATGGCTCGGAGCCAGTAACCACGGCCCTCAGAGCGGTCTTTCCAGAGTTTAGTCACAGACTTATCCACAGGCTTGCCCACAGATTTACCAGGCTGTTCCAGTGCTCAGAAAAGGGTTGACAACCTGCACTCCCGCACGCTTGAAAACGGCTGTTCAAAAAATGATCGCAGCCCTGCAAGCCACGTATTTAAAGGCGTCCAGCCAGCTACTCCCACGTTACCCACAGCCGGCTCCACAGCAAACGGGGACAACTCAAAACCTTGGCAAAACAACCGTTTGCGGCGACTTTATGTCGCGGTTTGGCAAGGGCTGTGGATTGTTGTCCACAATTCTTCCGCCACATCCATTTCCCCTGTGGGAGCGAGCCTGCTCGCGATAGCGGTGGGTCAGGCCCGTGGATGCTGACAGGTTTATCGCTATCGCGAGCAGGCTCGCTCCCACAGGGGGTGGTGGGTTCTGAAGGCAATAAAAAACCGGCGATCACTCGCCGGTTTTTTATTGCCTTATCGGCGTCAGTGCCCGCCCAGATACGCGTTGCGCACTTCTTCGTTGGCAAGCAGCTCCTTGCCGGTGCCGGTCAGGCGGATTTCGCCGTTGACCATCACGTAGGCCCGGTCCGACAACCTGAGGGCGTGGTTGGCGTTCTGTTCCACCAGGAAGATGGTCATCCCGGTGGACGCCAATTCCCGCAGGGTGGCGAAGATCTGCTTCACCACGATCGGCGCCAGCCCCAGGCTCGGCTCATCGAGCAACAACAACTTCGGCCGGCTCATCAATGCCCGGGCGATGGCGAGCATCTGCTGCTCGCCGCCGGACATGGTCATGGCCCGCTGGTTGCGTCGCTCCTTGAGTCGCGGGAACAGCTCGAACATGCGCTGCATGTCTTCACTGGCATGCTTGTCACCGATGGGGATGGTGCCCATCAGCAGGTTTTCCTCGACGGTCATGTCGGGGAACACCCGCCGCCCTTCCGGCGACTGCGCAATGCCGTTGGACGCGATGTAGTGGGACGACTTGTGGGTGATGTCCACACCCTGGTAGATGATCTGCCCGCTGGCCGCGCGCGGCTGGCCGAAGATCGACATCAGCAGCGTGGACTTGCCGGCACCGTTGGAGCCGATCAGGCTAACGGTCTCGCCTTCGCCAATGTGCATCGAGACTTTCTTCAGGGCCTGGATCGGCCCGTAGAACACGTCCAGTTCCTTGAGTTCGAGGATCGGTCCACTCATACCAGTTCCTCTTCATCGGCACCCAGGTAGGCCGCGATCACCTTCGGATCGTTGCGAATCGCCTCCGGACCGCCCTCGGCGATCACGTTGCCGTGGTCCAGCACCACGATGTGGTCGGAAATGCTCATTACCATGCCCATGTCGTGTTCGATCAGCACCACGGTCAGATCGTGCTCGTCGCGCAGCAGCCGGATCATCGCGCTCAGCGCTTCGGTTTCCTGAGGGTTGAGGCCCGCGGCCGGTTCGTCGAGGCAGATGACCTGCGGACGGGTGCACATGGCCCGGGCAATTTCCAGGCGGCGCTGCTGACCGTAGGAAAGCTCACCCGCCAGGCGGTTGGCGCAATCCACCAGGTCCACCACTTCGAGCCAGTAGAAAGCGTGGTCCAGCGCGTCGCTTTCGGCCTTGCGATAGCCCTTGGTGTTGAGGATGCCGGCCACCAGGCTGCGGTTGACCCACATGTGCTGGGCCACCAGCAGGTTTTCCAGCACCGACATTTCCCGGAACAGGCGGATGTTCTGGAAGGTACGCGCCAGGCCGGCACGGTTCACCAGGTGGGTACCGCCGAACATCTTGTAGTACAGGCGGCTGGCAAAGGATTTCGGCGAGACGAAATCGCTGGGACGAAACGCTTCGCCCAGCAGCTTGATGACGTTGGTCCGCTCGCCGCGCACGTTGAGCTCGATCTTGCCGCCCGAGGCCTTGTAGAAACCGGTCAGGCAGTTGAACACCGTGGTCTTGCCCGCGCCATTGGGGCCGATCAGGGCGAAGATCGAGTTGCGCTTGACCTGCAGGCTGACGTCGCTGAGGGCCTTGATGCCACCGAATTGCATCATCAGGTTTTCGACTGAGAGTACGACTTCGCTCATGGCGCTACTCCTTTACGCGGCGTCACACCGGTACGGCTGATGCGGATCAGGCCGCGAGGTCGCCAGATCATCATCAACACCATCAATACGCCGAACAGCAGCACGCGGTATTCGGAGAAACTGCGCAGCAGTTCCGGCGCCACGGTGAGCACGAATGCCGCGATCACCACGCCCACGGTCGAGCCCATGCCGCCCAGGACCACGATCGCCAGGATCAGCGCCGACTCGAAGAAGGTGAACGACGACGGGTTGACGAACCCCTGGTAGCTGGCGAAGAACACCCCGGCCAGACCGGCCGTGGAGGCACCGATGGTGAACGCCGAAAGCTTGACCAGCACGTGGTTCAGGCCCATGGAACGGCAGGCGATCTCGTCTTCGCGCAAGGCTTCCCAGGCGCGGCCGACCGGCATGCGTGTCAGGCGATGCTTGATGTAGAGCACCAGCAGCACAACGATGAACAACACGATGTAGATGAACAGGAATTTCAGGTTCGGGTTGTAGTCGATGCCGAAGAACTCGTGGAACGGCACCCCTCCTTCCTTGGCCTTGCGGCCGAACTCCAGGCCGAGAAAGGTCGGCGACGGCACGGGCATGCCATTCGGCCCGCCAGTGAACGACAGCCAGTTATTGAGCACCAGCCGGATGATTTCGCCGAAGCCCAGGGTCACGATCGCCAGGTAGTCACCGTGCATTCGCAACACAGGGAAACCCAATATGCATCCTGCCATCGCCGCCGCGATTGCCGCCAGCGGCAGCACGGTCCAGAACCCCAGCCCCAGGTACTGGTAACCCAGCGCCAGGCCATAGGCGCCGATGGCATAGAACGCCACGTAACCCAGGTCGAGCAGGCCCGCCAGGCCGACCACGATGTTCAGGCCCAGGCCGAGCAACACGTAGATCAGCCCGAGGATGACCACGGTGAGCACGTACTTGTTGGCGAAAAACGGAAAGACGATGGCAATCACGATCAACGCCGGGATGATCCAGCGCAGGCGCGACTTGTAGTCCGGTGGCAGGACGTGCACGCCGGAACCGGGGCTTTCGAAACCCTGAAGTACCTTCAGGCCCTTGGGCGTTTGCAGGAACAGGCTCAAGGCGAAACGCCCGATCATCACGATCCCCACCAGCCAGCCGACACGGGCCGGTTGCAGGTTGAAGCTGTAGCCTTCGAGCACCACGCCGACAATCGGCCCGAACACGATCAGCGAGATCAGGCCCGCCAGGATCGCGTCGATGACGCTCTGTTTGATATCCATCGGTTTATTGGCAGCAGACATACTTATACCTTCGCCACGAGTGGGCGACCCAGCAGGCCTTGGGGACGGAAAATCAGGATCATCACCAGCAGGGAGAAACTGAACACGTCTTTGTAGTCGGAGTTGATCAGACCGGAGAACAGCGATTCGGAGATCCCGAGGATGATCCCGCCGAGCATCGCCCCAGGCAGGGAACCGATGCCGCCGAGGACCGCCGCGGTGAACGCCTTGATGCCGATGATGAAGCCGGCATAGAAGTCGAACGTGCCGTAGTTCATGGTGATCAGCACACCGGCCAGGGCCGCCATGGCCGCGCCGATGATGAACACATAGGAAATCACCCGGTCGGTGTTGATCCCCAGGATCGAGGCCATCTTGCGATCTTGCTGGGTGGCACGGCACATGCGTCCGAGCTTGGTGTACTTGATGATGTAGGTCAGCAAGGCCATCCCGGCGAACGCGGCGACCAGAATGAATATCTTGGTGTAGGTGAGCTGGACGAAGCCGGTACCGATATCGATGCGCATGGCGCCTTCGAGCAGTGTCGGCACACCCTGTTGGCGGGCGCCCTGGCTGATCTGTGCATAGTTCTGCAGGATCAGCGAAATGCCGATGGCACTGATCAGCGGTGCCAGGCGGGTGGAGTTGCGCAGCGGTTTGTAGGCGACGCGTTCGATGACCCAGCCATATACCCCGGTGACCACGACCGTGAACACGAGGGTGCCGAGGATCATAAGCGGAAAGGATTCAATACCGAAATAAGCCAGCAAGGCCAGGCTGATTGCCGCGAGGTACGCGGAGATCATGTAAACCTCGCCGTGGGCGAAGTTGATCATGCCGATGATGCCATAGACCATTGTGTAGCCGATGGCGATCAGACCATAGACCGACCCGAGGGTCAGGCCGTTGATCAGTTGCTGCAGGAAAATACCATCCATAACGCAATCTCACGCATTTGAAAGACTGCACGCACACCGCAGCGACGGACCGGGGTTCAGCCGCCGAGGCTACACGATGGGCGCACAGCTTTCGGGAGAAAAGACAGGTGGGTCTTGGCCCGGGAAGGGTGATCGTGACGAGGGAGCTTGCTCCCGCTGGACTGCGCAGCAGTCCTGTTTTCAGGGCCGCTACGCGCCCCAGCGGGAGCAAGCTCCCTCGCCACAAGCCGTTATCCCTTCAAATCACTTCTGTTTTTCCAACTGATGGTATTTGCCGTCCTTGTCCCACTGGTAGACCACGTAGTCGGAGATCTTCAGGTCGCCCTTCTTGTCCCACTCCTTCTTGCCCATCACGGTCTGGACCGGGTTGGCCTTGAGCCATTCGGCGGCAGCGTCGGTCTTGTTCGACTTGGCACCGTTGAAAGCGGCAGCCAGGGTCTGGACGGAAGCGTAGGCATACAGGGTGTAGCCTTCAGGCTCGGTGCCCTTGGCACGGAATGCGTCTACCACGGACTTGCTGTCCGGCAGCAGGCGTGGGTCGGCACCGAAGGTCATGTACACGCCATCGACGTATTGCGCGCCGCCGGCGGTGGTCACCAGTTCATCGGTCACGATGCCGTCGTCGGACATGAATTTCACGTCCTTGAGGCCTTGTTCACGCAGTTGGCGAACCAGCGGGCCGGCTTCCGGGTGCAGGCCACCGAAGTAGACCACGTCGGCACCGGCCGCGCGGATCTTGGTGACCACGGCGCTGAAGTCTTTCTCGCCGCGGGTCAGGCCTTCGTACAGCACCGGGGTCACGCCGCGCTTGGCCAACTGGGCCTTGGTGGCATCCGCCAGGCCTTGGCCGTAGGTGTCCTTGTCATGCAGTACCACGACTTTCTTGCCCTTGAGCACGTCGACGATGTAGTCGCCGGCGACAACGCCCTGCTGGTCGTCACGACCGCACATACGGAACATCGCGTTCAGGCCGCGCTCGGTGACAGCCGGGTTGGTGGAACCTGGGGTGATGGCCATGATGTCGGCGTCACCATAGACTTCGGAAGCCGGGATGGTCGACGAAGAACAGAAGTGACCGACCACGGCGTTCACCTTGTCCTGGTCGACAAAGCGGTTGGCCACGGCCACGGCCTGCTTCGGCTCGCACGCGTCGTCGCCTTTCACCAGGACGATCTTCTCGCCGTTCACGCCGCCCTTGGCGTTGATTTCGTCCGCTGCCGCCTGCGCCCCTTTCATGTACTGCTCGCCGAATGCTGCGTTGGCGCCAGTCATGGGACCCGCTACACCGATCTTGAAGTCTGCATGGGCAAACGCGGAAACACCCATTGCCGCTGTAACGGCAAGGGCCAGAAAGCCTTTCTTGTAAAACGTCTGGGACATGAGGTGGTGCTCCAAGGTTTTTTTTAGTTGGCACTGCGACTTCACTGAAAAGCTCAGAGCAAGGGCCGTGCCATCGGTTTTTTATTCTGAAAAAAGTCGCTGCTTTATTGTTATTTCGACTGTTTCGGGCCCTTTTTCATAGGGCGTGCAACCGTCTAAACCGCACAAGGTGCAACCCGTCGCTTAAATCAGTACAACCTTCCATGAGCCATCATTGCAACCATCGCGCGAAACGGCGTGCAACCAGCCTGTAACAACCTGCGTCACCGAACTGCACACTGCCGGTGCACAACTGCTACAACCCGCACCATAACAGGCTAGACCCTACACCGGAAAACGCCGGTTCCGGCAACACTTTTCAACACTCAAATGACGATCCGCAGGCACTGGCCCGCGTGATACAGCGAGAACCCCGCTTCATACAGGCAACTGCGTACGCCCGCCCCGGCCACTGGCTGCATCGGCGCAAAGGGAATCGGTAACGCTTTCGCGTCGCCATGGCACAGGTAATCGGCAAAGGCCTTGCCCACCACTGTCCCGGTCGTCACACCCCTTCCGTTGTAACCGGTGACCGCCACCAATCCGGGCGCCGGCTCGAACAGTCGCATCAGATGGTCCGGAGTGAAGGCGATGCAGCCGGTCCAGGTGGATTCCCATTGCACTGACTTGAGGTACGGGAAGTAGTGCTGCTGCACCCGATCCGCCCAGGCCTTGAGGAACCAGATGGGCTTGCGGTTGCCGTTGCCCAGGCTGCCGAGCAACAGACGGCCGTCCTGGTCGCGGCGAATGCTGCTCAATACCTGACGGGTATCCCACGATCCCTGGCCGCCCGGCAGGATGCGTTGCGCCGCCTCGCCGGACAATGGGACGGACGCCACCTGGTAGTAATAGCCGGGGAAGAAATTGCGCCGCAGTTCAGTCCATTCGCCTTCGGTGTAGGCATTGGAGGCGATGACCACCTGCTCGGCCAATACCGAACCCCGCGCCGTCTGTACCGACCAGCGCTGGCCCTGGCGTTCCAGGCGTGTCACGGGGGAGTGGTCAAACAGCTGACCACCCAGGTCCGACGCAGCCTCGGACAATCCACTGACATAGGCCATCGGATTGAGCGTGCCGGCGCGTCGGTCCAGCAAGGCCGCGGCGATTTTCGACGTGCCCGTCGCTTCGACACAGGCCTGGCCGGTGAGCAACTCCACCGGCGCGCCGCGGCGCTTCCATTGTTCTTCGCGGCTGCGCAGGTCTGCCTCGCCCCGGGCGTTATGGGCCATGTGCAGCGTGCCTTCGCGGCGCAACTGGCAATCGATGTTGTATTTGTCGACGAGACTGAACACCAGCGCCGGTGCTGCACCCAGCATGCGATTGAGCTGGCTGCCGACGGCTTCGCCGAAACCGGCCTCGATCTCATCCGGCGGGATCCACAAGCCCGCGTTCACCAGCCCGACATTGCGCCCCGAGCCGCCATGCCCGGTCCGATGGGCCTCCAGCACCGCGACGCGCTTGCCTTGCTCCAGCAAATGCACCGCCGCCGACAACCCGGTGAAGCCTGCGCCGATCACGCAGACGTCGACCGTGACTTCACCCGTGAGCGCAGGGTTTTCAGGCCTTTGCGGCGTCAGTTTTTCCCACAGACATTCTTCGCGTAACGGCATTGCAAGCTCCAAGTCTGGAGCAGCTGCGAGCAACAAGCTTCAAGCGCCAAGCTGGATTTGCTTGAAGCTTGGCGCTTGCTGCTCGAAGCTGCTTAGTCGAACGTAATCCCCTGGGCCAACGGCAACTCCAGCGAGTAGTTCACGGTGTTGGTCTGGCGACGCATGTAGGCGCGCCACGAGTCGGAGCCGGATTCGCGTCCGCCGCCGGTTTCTTTCTCACCACCGAAAGCGCCGCCGATTTCCGCGCCGCTCGGGCCGATGTTGACGTTGGCGATGCCGCAGTCACTGCCCACCGCAGACATGAACTGTTCGGCTTCACGCACGTCGGTGGTAAAGATGCAGGACGACAGGCCTTGCGGCACGGCGTTGTTCAGGTGCAGGGCCTCGGCGAAGTCCTTGTAGCCGACCACATACAGGATCGGTGCGAAGGTCTCGTGGCGGACCACGTCGCTCTGCTCCGGCATCTCGACGATGGCCGGCGACACGTAGTAGGCATTCGGGAACTGGTCTTCGAGCTGACGCTGGCCGCCGAATACGCGACCGCCTTCGCTCAAGGCCTGTTCGAGAGCGTCCTGCATGTTGTCGAAGCTGTGCTTGTCGATCAGCGGCCCTACCAGGTTGCCTTCCAGCGGATGGCCGATGCGTATTTTCGAGTAGGCAGCCTTGAGGCGGGTGACGATTTCTTCTTTCACCGACTCATGGGCGATCAGGCGGCGCAGGGTGGTGCAACGCTGGCCGGCGGTGCCGACGGCGCTGAACAGGATGGCACGCACGGCCATGTCGAGGTCGGCGCTCGGCGCCAGGATCATCGCGTTGTTGCCACCCAGTTCGAGGATGCTGCGGGCAAAGCGCGCGGCGACCTTCGGCGCCACTTCCCGGCCCATGCGGGTGCTGCCGGTGGCGCTGATCAACGCTACGCGCGGGTCATCTACCAAGGCTTCACCGGCATCGCGACCGCCGATGATCACTTGGCACAGATACTCAGGCGCATCGCCGAAATTCTTCAGCGCCCGCTCGAACAGCGCCTGGCACGCCAGGGCGGTGAGCGGGGTCTTTTCCGAAGGCTTCCAGATCACCGAATCGCCGCACACCAGGGCCAGCGCGGTGTTCCAGGCCCAGACCGCGACGGGGAAGTTGAACGCACTGATCACCCCGACCACGCCCAGCGGATGCCAGGTTTCACGCATGTGGTGGCCCGGACGCTCGGAGGCAATGGTCAGGCCGTACAGTTGACGGGACAGGCCGACGGCGAAATCGCAGATGTCGATCATCTCCTGCACTTCACCCAGGCCTTCCTGGGTAATCTTGCCGGCTTCCCAGGACACCAACTCGCCGAGATCGGCCTTGTACTCACGCAGCAGGTCGCCAAACTGGCGCACCAGCTCGCCGCGACGCGGGGCCGGGACCTGGCGCCACAGATCGAAGGCACGCTGGGCGCGGCTGACCTGCTGCTCGACTTCGGCCGCGCCTTCCCAGTTCACCGCGCCGATACGACTGCCGTCGATGGGCGAGTGCACCGACTGTGTGCCGTTCTGGTACAGGGCCGGGTCGACACCCAGACGATCAAGCAATGCAGCAACCATGGTCAATTCCTCAAGCGAAAGACGAAAATCGGCAGCCGGACGAACACGGCTGATCAGGACTGTAGTTGTAGCTGGCCCGAGTCTTGCCAACAAACGACCTTTAAGCGAGATATCATTCCGTTTATTCATGCTGCCCCATGAACGGATATGACGAGCCACCGCAAATAGGCCTCAGGATGCTCAATAAACGCTATTTACCATCGATTACGGCACTGCAATGTTTCGAAGCGGTGACCCGTCACCTGAGCTTCACCCGTGCTGCCGAAGAGTTGCATCTGACCCAGAGCGCCGTCAGCAAGCAGGTCGCACAGCTCGAGGAACTGTTGCAGCACCTGCTGTTCCGCCGCGTGCGTCGGCGCTTGCAGCTGACGCCGGCCGGCGACTTGTACCTGGGTGAAGTCCGGAAGATTCTCACCCAGGTCGAAATGTCCACCCACTACCTGCGCTCCTACGGTGGCGACACCGAAGTCTTGAGGGTCTCCACGCCGCCGACCTTCGGTGCGCGCTGGCTGGTACCGCGCCTCAAAGGCTGGCGCCTGCGGCATCCGAAGATCCATCTGGACCTGTGCAGCGAACAGGAACCCGACGACTTGCTGCAAGGGCGCAGCGACATGGCGTTCTATTTCGGCCAGGGCTCTCGACCCGGCACCGAATCCCTGGAACTGTTCGGCGAAGAACTCGTACCGGTCTGCGCGCCGGGCTGCCTGCCGGATACCCCCTTTACCGACCCGACGCAACTGGCCGACCTGGTGCTGTTGCAGAACGCATCACGCCCCCAGGCCTGGCATGACTGGTTCGCCGACCAGGGTTTTCACACCGAACACAGCTATCACGGACCGCGCTTCGAAACGTTCTACATGTGCATCCGTGCCGCCCAGGTCGGCTGCGGCGTCGCCCTGTTGCCGCGCTTTCTGGTGGAAGAAGAACTGGCAGACGGCAAACTGATCATCCCTTGGCAACACGCCATGCCCAGCACCAGCGCCTATTACATGGCTTATCCCGAGCACGCGGCAGAGGTGCCCAAGGTGAAACTGTTTGTGGAGTGGATGTTGGAGCAGATGGCTAATCCTGATGCACCACAGTAAGAGCTACGACACAGAGCCCTGTGGCGAGGGGATTATAGGGGCGACCCGACGTTTCGTCGGGCAATACTGACAACTCAATCTGCCTGATACACCGAGTTGCCCGGTTTCAGGGCTGCCTTGCAGCCCAGCGGGGATAAATCCCCTCGCCACAAAAGCTCCGTGTCCAAAAAACACTGGCAATCACCCCAAGGGTTATGCGCCACTAGCCACTTGACCACAAACCGCTGTCCGACGCTGCCCGCTGCAGCGAACTGTCTGGAGATACCCCTCATGAGCGAGAGTGTGTTTGCCGATCGCATCGTGCAGAACCTGCTCGACACCGACTTCTACAAGTTGACGATGATGCAGGCGGTCCTGCACAACTACCCCAACGTTGAAGTCGAATGGGAGTTTCGATGCCGCAACAGCGAGGACCTGCGCCCCTATCTGGCGGAGATCCGCTTCCAGATCGAGCGCCTGGCCGAGCTCAACCTGAGCGCCGATCAACTGGGTTTCCTGGAACGCATCAGCTTCCTGAAGCCGGATTTCCTGCGCTTTCTGGGCCTGTTTCGCTTCAACCTGCGCTACGTGTACACCGGCATTCAAAATGGCGAGCTGTTCATCCGCCTGCGCGGGCCATGGCTGCATGTGATCCTGTTCGAGGTACCGCTGCTGGCCATCGTCAGCGAAGTACGCAATCGCTATCGCTACCGTGAGGTCATCCTCGAGCAGGCACGGGAGCAGTTGTATCGCAAGTTCGACTGGCTGACTGCCAACGCCAGCAGCGAGGAATTGTCCGAGCTGCAAGTGGCGGACTTCGGTACCCGGCGGCGGTTTTCCTATCGCACCCAGGAAGAAGTGGTGAACGTGCTCAAGCACGATTTTCCCGGGCGCTTCGTCGGCACCAGCAATGTGCACCTGTCCCGGGAGCTGGACATGAAACCCTTGGGAACCATGGCCCATGAGTGGATCATGGCCCACCAGCAACTGGGCCCGCGGCTGATCGACAGCCAGATCGCCGCCCTCGATTGCTGGGTGCGCGAGTACCGCGGCCTGCTGGGCATCGCGCTGACCGACTGCATCACCATGGACGCCTTCCTGAGCGACTTCGATCTGTTCTTCGCCAAGCTGTTCGATGGCCTGCGCCATGATTCGGGTGATCCGGTGGCCTGGGCCGAGAAAGCCATCGTCCACTACCATAAACTCGGGATCGACCCGATGAGCAAGACCCTGGTGTTCTCCGACAGTCTGACCTTGCCCAAATGCCTGGAGATTTTCCGTGCATTGCGTGGTCGCATTAATGTCAGCTTCGGTATTGGCACCAACCTGACCTGCGACATCCCGGGCGTCGAGCCCATGAGCATCGTGCTCAAGATGATCAGTTGTGACGGGCAACCCGTGGCCAAGATTTCAGACGAGCCCGGCAAGACCCACTGCAAGGATCCGAATTTCGTCGCCTACATGCGACATGTTTTCCAAGTACCTGCCGCCCTTTCTGGCCTATCAAGCAAGGAGTGAATTCATGCAAGCCGTACAGCGTGAGATTGCTGAACAGCTCAACGTCCAGCCACCGTTCGCCGATGACGCCGCCCTCAAGGCCGAAATCGCTCGCCGGGTCAGTTTCATCCAGGACTGCCTCGTCAACTCCGGGCTCAAGAGCCTGGTACTGGGGATCAGCGGCGGGGTCGATTCGTTGACGGCCGGCCTGCTGGCCCAGCGCGCCATGCGCGAACTGCGGGAAAAAACCGGTAACCCGGCCTACAAGTTCATCGCCGTGCGCCTGCCGTACGAAACCCAGTTCGATGAGCACGAAGCACAGGCCTGCGTGGATTTCATCGCACCGGACGAACGCCACACCGTCAACATCGGCCCGGCCGTCAAGGCCTTGGCCAAGGAAGTCCTGGCATTCGAAGGCAAGACGCCAGGCGCGCGGGATTTCGTGCTGGGTAACTCCAAGGCGCGGATGCGCATGGTGGCGCAGTACGCCATCGCCGGTGCCGAGCAAGGCCTGGTGGTCGGTACCGATCACGCGGCTGAAGCCGTGATGGGTTTCTTCACCAAGTTCGGTGACGGCGCCTGTGACCTGGCGCCCCTGAGCGGCCTGGTGAAAAATCAGGTCCGGGCCATCGCCCGTGACTTCGGAGCTCCGGAATCGCTGGTGGAAAAAGTCCCCACCGCCGACCTTGAGGACCTGTCCCCGGGCAAGCCCGACGAGGCCGCCCATGGCGTGACCTACGGTGAAATCGATGCCTTCCTGCACGGCCAGACCATTCGCGAAGAAGCCGCCCGGATCATCTGCGAGACCTATCGCAAGACCGAGCACAAGCGGGTAATGCCGTACGCCCCATAGCCGCCGCCCGCCAAAAACCTGTCCCTCGCTCGGACGAGCGCTACCGCCTCACAGAGCCAACTTCCATGCTGGCTGACCAGACGCCATCGCGAGCAGGCTCGCTCCCACACCGGGCTCCTTGGGGATTGACCGGACACAAAAAAGCGCCCTGCAAGGGGCGCTTTTTTTATTTCCGAAGGATTACTTCAGGGTTACGGTGCCTTTCATCATCGAGATATGGCCCGGGAACGAGCAGAAGAAGCCGTACTTCTCACCGGCGGCCAGCTTCGACACGTCAACCTCCACCGAGTCTTTCTCGCCAGCGCCGATGATCTTGGTATGGGCGATGACGCGTGCATCACCTTCCTTGAGGTAGTTCTTCTCGATCCCGGCGCCCAGGCCATCGGTCGCGATCGGCTGCATGTCCGCTTCTTTGCTCAACACCCAGTTATGGCCCATGACGGCCTTGGCCAGTTTGCCCGAGTGCGTCAGCTCAACGGTGAAGGTCTTGCAGCTCTTGTCGATCTCGATGGCCTTGGTGCTGAAGGACATCTGATCGGTCGAGTCGATGGTGGTCTTGCACTCCGCTGCCATCAGTTGGCTGCTAGCCAGTGTCAACAGGGATACTGCTACAAGTTTGGCAAACATCATGAATCTCCAAGGCATGGTTAGAAAATTCCTTCAAAGGGGAAGACTGCCTTAATTTCAGACAAGTTCCTATGACCTGAATCAAAAATTGTATACAACTTAAGGCTATCAGCCTGATGGACACAATCAACCGGCCAGACGCACAGGGTCCGCCTATGATCAACCCCATCAACCCGAATGGAGCGCCAGCCATGAACCTCAACAGCCTGTTGTGCAGCCTGCTCGCCGCCTACGCCTGCGGCGCCAGTGGTACCTACGAAAAACCTGCGCGGGAGGGCTGATGTCTGCGCGACCTTTGCACACGACCTCGGCGAGGCTTTACTCTGCAGCGGTTACCGACTCTGGAGAAAAGCATGGCCATTACGTCTGTGTGCGTATTTTGCGGCGCCAGCACCGGCACCAACCCCGCCTACCGTGAAGCGGCGCAAGCGCTGGGACGAGCCTTGGCCGAACGCAAGCTCACCCTGGTCTATGGCGGCGGTGCCGTGGGCCTGATGGGCATCGTTGCCGACGCGGCCCTTGCGGCCGGGGGCGAGGTCATCGGCATCATTCCGCAAAGCCTGAAGGACAAGGAGATCGGCCACGGCGGCCTGACCCGCCTGGAAGTGGTGGACGGCATGCATGCCCGCAAGGCGCGCATGGCCGAACTCAGCGACGCCTTCATCGCCCTGCCCGGTGGCCTCGGCACCCTGGAAGAATTGTTCGAAGTCTGGACCTGGGGCCAACTCGGCTACCACGGCAAACCGCTGGGCCTGCTGGAAGTGAATGGTTTCTACAGCAAACTCACCGGTTTCCTCGACCATATCGTCGATGAAGGTTTCGTCCGCGCAGCCCATCGCGACATGCTGCAAGTGAGCGCGTCAGCCCATGACCTGCTCGATGCGCTGGATGAATGGCAACCCTCGGTACAGCCGAAATGGGCCGAGCAGAACGCCCTATGAGAACCGGCGTGAGGGCCCAGCGGCCCTCACGCTTGCAAGGCCTTGGCAATCGAGGCGCGATAACCTTCCGGCAGATTGGCCGGTAAGCGGCCCGGCTCGAAGAGTCCGATCTCCTTGTGTTCATGGCTCACCGTCGGCACGAAGCCGCCCACCAATTGGCAGCGGTAAGTGGAAATGAACACGTGTTTGCCAGGGATGACTTCGAACAGGTAGGAGTCCAGCGGCTCCCCTACGCTCACCTCAACCGCGAGTTCCTCGATGATCTCCCGGGCCAGGCATTGCGGCGCCGTTTCGCCCAATTCGATTCGCCCGCCGGGCAATTCCCACTCGTCCCGCTCGTTGAGCATGAGCACGACCAGGCCTTCGGGGGATTGCAGCACGCCTTTGATGGAAACCGGGAACATATCACCCTCCAATGAAACACAGCGTCTATGAACCATGCGGACCCCATGGGAGCACGCAGTTCATGTGGGAGCATGGCTTGCCCGCGATCGGGGTGTAGCGGCTGAACTGAAAACCGCGAGGCCCCATCGCGAGCAAGCTTTGCTCCCACAGCACAAGCCGTGCCCCTGCTGCCCTCTCTCAGACCAAACCCTGAATCACTCCAGCGGCATCACTGTCACTCGCACTTCGGGATCATGGTTACCGCCCCCCAGGATCACCCCGCGCAACGGCGACACGTCGGAAAAATCCCGGCCCCAGGCCAGGCTGATGTGCTCCAGGGCCGGCCGTACGTTGTTCGTCGGGTCGAAATCCACCCAGCCCAGTGCCGGGCAAAACACCGAGATCCAGGCATGGGACGCGTCGGCGCCAATCAGCCGGGGCTGGCCGGGCGGTGGCTGGGTCAACAGGTAGCCGCTGACGTAACGCGCCGCCAGCCCACGGGAGCGTACGCAGGCCAGCATCAGGTGGGCGAAGTCCTGGCAGACGCCCCGCCGCCGTTCCAGCACCTCCACCAGCGGCGTCGCCACCTGGGTCGCCTCGGCATCGAACGTGAACTCGTCGAAAATCTTCTCCATCAGCGCCCGGACACACAACATCAATGGGCGTCCCGGCGGGAAGCAGCTTTCGGAAAACTCGACGAAGCTGCGCTTGAGGTGCACGTAGGGAGACTCGAAACGGTAGCGACACGCGTCCAGCAACGACTCGGACAGCGGCCGGCTGCTGTAGGTCAGCGCCTGGCAGGTCGACTCCCAGGATGGCGACAGGTTGAAATCAGGCTCCGGGCGGGCCAGCACTTCGATACTCAGGCGGGCATTGACCAGCAACTCGTCATGGGGCCGTTCGAAAGCCAGGCGGATCAGTGGATTACCGAAGACATCCAGCTCATCCCGGCGGGTCGTCGGCTCGGGGCTGATCACCAACTGCTGGTCGGTGCAACGCTGCCAATCGCAGGGTCGAGGCCACAGGTGGGCAAGCTGCTGGGCCAGGGACACCGGGCTGTCGTAGTGGTAATGGGTGTCGTGAAGAATCTGGTAGCGGGCGCTCATCATACGGACACCGTGCGTTGGCTGACGTCATCGACGTGGGCAAAATGACGCAGGGCCAGGCGATCCGACACCTGGCCGCTGACATCGGCCACTTCCTGCAGCAGGTCGGCCAGGCCATCGAGCGCGGCGCGCAGGCTGGCTTCGCCGAACAACGGGTTCTCCAGGCAGCGCAGGTCAAAGCGCGACAGGCGCGTCACCAACTCCGGCAGCGCGGTTTCCCTGGGCGCGCCAAAGTCATCGTTCAGGCGCTTGAGGGTACGAGCCACCAGTTTCAACTGGAAGAGCACTGCATGGGGGTTCTGCTCGTCCAGCAGCAACAGGTCGAGCACTGGGATCAACTGGGCGACCGCCAGGTAACGCGAGCGGTAGGTGATGCTGCTGTTACCCAGCTCCAGCAGCCATTCCAGCCCGGCCTGATCGAACACCGCCTCACCCCGCAGGAACGCGGCCAGACTGCTGCTGAGAAACTGCAGGCGCTCCAGGCGCCGGCCGATCATCAGGAAGCGCCAGCCCTCGTCACGGGTCATGTCGTCCAGGGCAAAGCCGGACAACGCCGCCAGGGACATCACCAGTCGATTGAGAAAATCCAGCAGCTCGCCGAAATCCGCTTCGCCGGTTTCCAGCTCCAGGGCCTCGCGTTGCAACTCCACCAACGCTTGCCAGTTCTCCCGGGACAACTTGCCACGCACCTGCGAGGCCGCCCACTGCAGGCGCTGCAGGTTGGAGCGCAGGCTGAACGACCAATCGTCACCCAGTAACGCCGCCAGCAGACGCTCGGGCAGTTCGCCCTCTTCGGGCAGCAGCATCAGGCTCTCACCCAGGGATACCGCCGATTGCAGGGCCTGGGGATCATCGCCATCGACGTAACGCGCCAGCATGATCCGCAGCAGCCGCGCGCTGTCATCGCAACGCTCGCAATAACGACCAAACCAGAACAGGTTTTCCACCACCCGGGACGGCAGATACGGATCCCGTCGAACCAGGTCGTGGACGCCCACGGTGCGCTGGGCCTTCCACTGTTCGCTGCCAGGCGCCAGTTCTCCCAGCACCCAAGTGTCCTTGCTCGCGCCGCCACGTTGCATCGACACCACTTCGGCATCGGCCTCGGCCGCCACGCGGGTCAAGCCGCCCGGCAACACCCGATAATCGTCCTCACCGGACACCGCGTACACACGCATGCCAATAGCCCGCGGCTGCAACAGGCCGTCCTCGGCCTGCCAGACCGGGGCCTGGGACAACTGCGCCAACTCCTGGGCCACGTAGGCGTAAGGCCGCGCCTGGATCCGCGCCGCCAGACCGGCGCGTTGCTCTTCGCTCAGGTCTCGGCCGAACACCGGCTTGAAGCTCTGGGACGGGAACGCCGGCTTGATCAACAACTGAGGCAGCTTTTCCAGGGCCTGGGCCAGCACCGGCGGCTCGCCGCACCACCAAGTGGCGATAGAAGGCAGCAACAGGTCCTCGCCGAACAGGAACTGGCAGATTTTCGGCAGGAACCCCAACAGGCCCGGCGACTCGAGCATGCCACTGCCCAAAGCGTTGGCCACCAGCACCCGGCCCTGGCGCACCGCCTCGAGCAGCCCCGGCACACCCAGGGCCGAATCGGTACGCAACTCCAGCGGATCGCAAAAGTCATCGTCGAGCCGACGCATGATCGCGTGGACCCGACGCAGCCCGCTGAGAGTCTTGAGGTAGACCGTGGCGTCGCGAACGGTCAGGTCGCCCCCCTCCACCAGCGGATAGCCAAGCTGACGCGCCAGGTACAGGTGTTCGAAATAGCTTTCGTTGAAACGCCCCGGCGTCAACAGCACCACCAGGGGCGGCTCGTCCTCGCTGGGGGCCTGGCGGGCAAGGGTTTCCTGCAAGGTACGGAAGAAACCGGACAGGTGCTGGACCTTCAGGTCGCGGTAGAGATCGGGGAAGGCGCGGGAGACGATCATGCGGTTTTCCAGCGCATAACCGGCCCCGGAGGGTGCCTGGGTCCGATCCGCCGTGACCCACCAGCGCCCATCGGGCGTGCGCGCCAGGTCCACGGCATACAAATGCAGGAAAATCCCTTCCGGAGGGCTGATGCCCTGGCAAGGCCAGAGGAAGTTGTTGTGCCCGAACACCAGCTCCGCCGGCAGCAGGCCTTCGCTGATCAGCCGTTGTGGCCCGTAGAGGTCGGCCAGCACCGCATTGAGCAACCGTGCACGCTGGGCAATACCGGCCGACAGTTGCTTCCATTGCTGCGCATCGATGACATGGGGCAGCAGGTCCAGCTCCCATGGCCGGTCGGCGCCCTTCGGATCGGCATAGACGTTATAGGTGACGCCGTTTTCCTGGATCTGCCGCGCCAGCAACGCCTGACGCTGCATCAGCTGGGCCGGCGTGCTGCGCTGCAACTGGTCGAACAGCCGCCGCCAGTGCGGACGCACCGCGCCGTTGCCGTCCAGCAGTTCGTGATAAGTGCCCGTTGTCAGCGGGTAACGGTCAAGCAGGTCAGGCATGGAAAGCTCGGCAGGCGGCAGTGAAAGGTGAGACTAGCGCAAGGGCGTGATGCCCGGATAGATGCCATGGCTTGGCATGTGAACGGCATGACCGGCCCAATACCTCTGTGGCAAGGGGATTTATCCCCGCGGGGGGCGAAGCCCCCATATCGATGCCTGCTACACCGCGTTGCCCTGGATTAGGGCCGCTGCGCAGCCCAGCGGGGATAAATCCCCTCGCCACAGCAAGCTCCCTCGCCACAGGTCAATCGGCTCCGGTATCGCTTATTTTTGTAGCATCCCCTGAAAGTGCCGCAGATCGAGCGTCAGAGGAAACTCCTCATCCACCGCCAGACTGGGGATCGGCAGTTTCCCAGGTGTATGTCCCAGGCGGAAGAAACGCGCCATCCGCCGGCTCTCGGCCTCGTTGGCGTTCACCGGCAGGCTGTCGTAATTGCGCCCGCCCGGATGGGCCACATGGTACTGGCAACCGCCTACGGAGCGTTGCATCCAGGTGTCGAGCAGATCGAAGACCAGCGGCGCGTGGACCGGGATGGTCGGCTGCAAGCAACTGGCCGGCTGCCAGGCACGGAAGCGCACCCCGGCGACGAACTCTCCAACCCGGCCGGTGGGTTGCAGCGGCACCGGCGCTCCGTTGCACGTCAACAGATACCGTTGCGGCGCCAGGCCGTTGAGCTTGACCTGCAAGCGCTCCAGGGACGAATCCACATAACGCACGGTGCCACCGACTGCGCCCTCCTCACCCAATACATGCCAGGGTTCCAGGGCCTGGCGCAATTGCAGCTCGATACCGCCTGCCGCATAGTCGCCCACTTTCGGAAAGCGAAACTCCAGATGCGCAGCGAACCACTCGGCCCGCAACGGGTAGCCGGCGCCATTCAGCTCTTCGATGACGTCGGCGAAGTCCTGCTCGATGAAGTGGGGCAACAGGAACCGGTCATGCAGCTCGGTGCCCCAGCGCGCCAGCTTGGCCGGCGCATAGGGTTCGCGCCAGAACCGCGCCACCAACGCTCGCAACAGTAATTGCTGAGCCAGGCTCATGCGGGCATGAGGAGGCATTTCAAAGGCACGCAGTTCCAGCAGGCCGAGACGCCCGGTGGCGCCGTCCGGCGAATACAGCTTGTCGATGCAGAATTCGGCGCGGTGGGTGTTGCCGGTCACGTCGATCAGCAGGTGGCGCAACAACCGGTCGACCAGCCAGGGCGGGCACTCCTCACCGGGCGCCGGCATTTGCGCAAAGGCGATTTCCAATTCGTACAGCGCATCGTTACGGGCTTCGTCCACCCGGGGCGCCTGGGACGTCGGGCCGATGAACAATCCGGAAAACAGGTACGACAGGGACGGATGGTTGTGCCAGTAGCTGATCAGGCTGCGCAGTAGATCGGGACGTCGCAGGAACGGTGAGTCGGCCGGTGTCGCACCGCCGAGGACGAAATGGTTGCCGCCGCCCGTACCGGTGTGCCGGCCGTCGATCATGAACTTCTCGGTGGTCAGCCGGGTTTGTCGTGCCTGCTCGTAGAGAAATTCGGTGCGCTCGACCAATTCATCCCAAGACGCCGACGGCTGCACATTCACTTCAATCACCCCCGGATCCGGCGTGATGCGGAAGTTGCCCAGGCGTGGATCGCTCGGCGGCTCGTAGCCTTCCAACAGCACCGGGCACTGCAACTCCTCGGCCGTGGCCTCGATGGCGCTGACCAGTTCAAGGTAATCCTCGACCCGCTCCAGGGGCGGCATGAACAGATACAACCGACCCTCGCGGGCCTCGGCGCAGAAGGCGGTGCGGGTCAGCCAGTCGGCGGACACGTCGATTTCCGGTACGCGATCCTCTTCGATCAACGCCGCGCCGTGACGGGCCAGTTGTTCGGTGTCGGGCAGCCCGGGCAAATCCTGGTTCGGGTCGGTGGGGTGGATGAACGGATATTCGGCTGCCGTCACCCACGGCTGGGACGCCAGCGGCAGGCGATAGCCCAAGGGCGAATCCCCCGGCACCAACCGACAGTGGTTGTCCCGCAGGTACCAGCGACCGCTCTGCCATTGATCGCCCTTGGCGGTACGGGCCAGTGGCAGGACCTGGCCGATGACTTTGTCCAGGCCCTGGCTGAAGACCTTGCGCAAGCGTCCCCGCTCCAGGGCGTCGTCCAGGCGTGGGTCCTGGGCGCTGACATTCGAGGGCAACGCGCCTTCGCGCCAGAGGTAATAGAAATTGTCTTCGTAGGCCGGAAACACGAAGCGCGCAGGAATGTTCAAACGCTCAGCGACACTCGTCAGAAAACGCCCGGCCATCTCGCCATCGGCGCCGTAGTCTCGTTGCTCGTCCGCGATCAAGTCGCTGTTGTGCCAGATCGGCACGCCGTCACGTCGCCAATAGCAGTTGAGGGACCAGCGCGGTAGTTGTTCGCCGGGGTACCACTTGCCTTGGCCGAAATGCACCAGCCCCTGGGGCGCGTAGTGCTTGCGCATGCGCTGGAACAGCTCGGCGGAGAGCCGGCGCTTGTCCGGGCCGAGCGCCGCGGTGTTCCATTCGGCGCCGTCCGGGTCATCGATGGAGACGAAGGTCGGCTCGCCACCCATGGTCAGCCGCACATCGCCTTGCAGCAGGTCAGCGTCGATCTGCCGGCCCAATGCCTGGATCGCCAGCCATTGCTCTTCCGTATAAGGCTTGGTCACCCGCGGCGCTTCCCAGACCCGCTCCACGGACATCTCATGGCTGAACTCGCACTCGCACGGTTCCACCAGGCCCGTAATCGGCGCCGCCGATGAAGGATCGGGGCTGCACGCCAGCGGAATATGCCCTTCCCCGGCAAACAGGCCGGACGTCGCATCCAGGCCGATCCAACCGGCGCCAGGCAGGTAGACCTCGCACCAGGCATGCAGGTCGGTGAAGTCCACTTCGGTACCGGACGGGCCGTCGAGGCTTTTCACATCGGCGGTCAACTGGATCAGGTAGCCGGAGACGAACCGCGCCGCCAGGCCCAGGTGACGCAACAGTTGCACCAGCAGCCAGGCCGAGTCGCGGCAGGAACCGGACGCCTGCTCCAAGGTGTGCTCCGGGGTCTGGACACCGGGCTCCATGCGGATCAGGTAGCTGATGTCGTTGTGCAGGCGCTGATTGAGCGCCACCAGGAAATCCACCGCCGGCAGCGGCGTGCGGTCGATGCCATCCAGGTAGGCCTTGAATTTCGGGGTGAGCGGCAGCGTCTCCAGGTACGGCATCAGCTCGTGTTTCTCATCGACGCCGTAGACGAACGGAATCTGCTCGGCGTAGGGCTCGAGGAAAAAGTCGAACGGATTGAACACCGCCATTTCCGCCAGCAGGTCGACCTCGATCCGCAGTTCTGCGGTTTTCTCAGGGAAGACCAGGCGCGCCAGGTAATTGCCCTGGGGATCCTGCTGCCAGTTGATGAAGTGCTGCTCAGGCGAAACTTTCAGCGCATAGGAAAGAATCCGCGTACGGCTGTGGGGCGCGGGGCGCAGGCGAACGATCTGCGGACCAAGTTCGACGGCACGGTCGTAGCGGTAATGCGTGACGTGATGCAATGCGACATGGATCGACACGGCGTGCCTCCTGCAACCTGGGCGGAATAGAAAGCGGCGCAAGACTTATGCCATGCAGGCTGGCCGGACACTTTCTTCGTCTACTCAAGGCAGTAGAGCACTAAAACCGAACGATGCCCGACTTCCCATGCGCAGAGGTGCACATAAATGTGGCGGGGATCGTAGCGAATCGACTCAGCAGCGGGGGCGCGAGGTCTTCATCGCTTGGGTGAGGCGTTCACGCTGGCGGCGAACTTCGACGAGTTTGCTGCGCATTTCCCGGTGGCGTTTGCTGTTGAGAAGGAGCAGAGCAAGCAATGAAAAAAGCAGACTTAAACTGTAGATCAGTCTGTTGGGACGATATTCAATCGTAGGCAGTACACATAAAAAGCAAAGCCCCAGCACTATTACCAACGGCACCACCCAGCGAGGACGTCCGCGCGCAATCATGAAATTGCAATGCACGATGACAAGGGTGAGGGCAATCCCACTCAGGAAAGACCACTTCGCGCCTTCGGCCAGGGGAAGGTTGCGAAAATAGCTGTCAAAGAACAGCGGAATCGCACATGCCAAAGCAAAGATCGATGCCAATATCGCCCCGATGAAAACGGGAAAATAGTTAAACAAAAAACTGCGGATGTTGGATCGGTCACTCACCGTCGATCTCTCATATAGGTGTCTGGCATTGGTCAGTAGATTTCCTCCAGCAGACAACGGTACAAGTTTAGCAGTCGTGCCGCCGAGCAAATGGCCTCAGCGACGCGCCCGTGAGGCCTTGGAAGCTTGGATGATTGCCTCGCGTTGTCGACGAATCTCAACCAACCTGCTGCGCATTTCGCGGTGGCGCTTGCTGTTGAGCAACAGCAAGCCTAATAGCGGAAACAACACAGCCAGCCCATAAAGCACTGTATGAGGGGCGAAGTAAATCATCGGCAGCACAAACGCCAGGCAGGCCGCAAACACCCCCACCAGCAGCCACACCCAGCGCGGTCGTCCCCACAGGACCATCAGGTTACCGTGGGCCACCAGCAGGGTGACCACAGCACCAGCCAGCATGATGTAGGTGCCGCTGTCTTCCAGCGACCATGATCGGAAATAGGTGACAAACGCCAGCGCAAGAGCCAAGGCAACGGAAAGGTAAGCGGTGAAGATGGCCGCTATGAAGCCAAGGAAGTGCCGCTGGAAGAACACCCTGAGCGTCAGTTCCTTGTTCATTCATCGAACTCTTCATACAGACCAATGGCAATGGTTTTGACATTGCCCGATAACGCACTCCCGGTCAGCCCGATAGCGGCCCCGAGGGAGTCTTTGATCTGCGTGATGGTGCCGTGCCTGAGCTCTGCGGCGGTGTATCGCTTGGGCAACGCGCCGGCAAGCTGCTTCAGCTTGAGCATCTTTGACGTCAGGCGCGGGTCGTTGATGCTCAACAGCTCCTTGGTTAACTTGGCCCGTTCCTGCCTGTTCAATCCCCTCAGGACCTCGCGCATTGTCTTGCCCGTCGAAGCCTTGGCGACCCTCACCAATTTGATCGTCGTCAATGCCGAAGCACCCACGCCCACCAGCGAAGCCGCATCCAGACCTATCGAGACGTTCTGGTACCAACCTTCGCTGTCCAGCCAGTCATTCGCTTCGGGTTTGGCAATTTCAAGCGTGGTGCGAGCAAGGCCGTTAACACACTGCAGGCTGCTGGCCCCCGCCGCCGTCCAGGCAATTGCCACCATGACGCCGCTGGCACCGGCACTGAAGGGTATCAGCAGGGTCCCGCTGGCGATCACCGACCAACTGATCAACGCACCCGCACAGGACAGGGTGGTGTTCACCGCTTCCATAACCAGGCGCGATTCGCGGGGGTTGCTCTGTACCTGCTGGGCGAACTGCTCCGGCGTTATGTACTTCTGCGCCTCGCGCAAGATGATCCGCTTGGGCTTGATGCTGCAGATCGGCTTGAACTCGCGCAGGGTCACCACGTTGAACTCCGCATCGATATACACCACGCCAGCACCGACAATGCCGGGGTCGGCGTCAATGGCGGCGAACAGCCTTGGCAGGTTGATCTGGCTTTCGATGCGTTGGCGGGCCATGAACTGGGAGGGACTGTAGTCCATGCCGATGCCGGGTAACGGGGTGCTCATATCAATCATCCTTGGAAATCTGAAGGTCAACGCTTTAGCAACACGGCCTCTGTGGCGAGGGAGCTAAGCCGTCGCAATATGGATGATGCAAGCTGCCAGGGAGACACTGTCGGTTGATCGGGGCTGCTGCGCAGCCCAGCGGGAGCGAGCTCCCTCGCCACAAAGGCATCACCACGCTTGACCTCCCGGAACAGGGGCGGGCGCCACGATAGCAAAGGAGTAGCACTGCCGCTAGAAAGCAAAACGCCAGCACTTAGGCTGGCGTTTGCGACAGGGTTTGGCCGATCAGCGCGGCACGACCGGTTTGCGAGCGGGCTTCGGCCCCTTGCCCTTGGCGGCGTCCTTGCGCTCCTTGGCCGCCTGCTGGTTGCGGGCGAACGCGGCGGCCTTGGCCTGCTCGCGCTTGTCCCACGCGTTGCCGCCGTCGCTGGCTCGTGGCGGCAGGCCGGTGTGCTGGGTCAGGATCCGGGTGGTGTCCTTGCCCACCTTGTGGCTGCCGGCCGGCGTCGAGTTCTTGCGACGGGCACTCTGGTAGCTGTCGGTCGCCGGCTGGTGCAGCGGGATCAACTGGTGCTTGCCCGGCCCGATCAGATCGGCACGGCCCATGCGGGTCAACGCTTCACGCAGCATCGGCCAGCCCTTGGGGTCGTGATAGCGCAGGAAGGCCTTGTGCAGGCGGCGCTGCTCTTCGCTCTTGACGATGGTCACGCCGTCGCTCTTGTAGGTGACCTTGCGCAGCGGGTTCTTGCCCGAGTGGTACATGGCCGTGGCGGTGGCCATCGGCGACGGATAGAACGCCTGCACCTGATCGGCCCGGAAACCGTTGCCCTTGAGCCACAGCGCCAGGTTCATCATGTCTTCGTCGGTGGTGCCCGGGTGGGCGGCGATGAAGTACGGAATCAGGTACTGCTCTTTCCCGGCTTCCTTGGTGTACTTCTCGAACATCCGCTTGAACCGGTCATAGGTGCCGATACCCGGTTTCATCATCTGGTTGAGCGGGCCTTCCTCAGTGTGCTCCGGGGCAATTTTCAGGTAACCGCCGACGTGGTGGGTCACCAGCTCCTTGACGTACTCGGGCGACTCGACGGCCAGGTCGTAGCGCAGGCCGGAGGCGATCAGGATCTTCTTCACCCCAGGCAACGCGCGGGCGCTGCGGTACAGCTGGATCAGCGAGGAATGGTCGGTGTTCAGGTTCGGGCAGATGCCGGGGAACACGCAGGACGGCTTGCGGCACGCGGATTCGATCTCCGGGCTCTTGCAGGCGATGCGGTACATGTTCGCGGTCGGGCCGCCGAGGTCGGAAATCACCCCGGTGAAACCCGGGACCTTGTCGCGGATCTCTTCGATCTCACGAATGATCGACTCTTCGGAACGGTTCTGGATGATCCGGCCTTCGTGCTCGGTGATGGAACAGAACGTACAGCCGCCGAAGCAGCCGCGCATGATGTTCACCGAGAAACGGATCATCTCGTAGGCTGGAATTTTTTCCTTGCCATACGCCGGGTGCGGAACACGTGCGTAAGGCATACCGAACACGTAGTCCATTTCCTCAGTGGTCATTGGAATGGGCGGCGGGTTGAACCAGACATCGACCTCGCCGTGCTTCTGCACCAGGGCCCGGGCGTTGCCTGGGTTGGTTTCCAGGTGAAGCACGCGGTTGGCGTGGGCGTACAGCACCGCGTCGTTACGGACCTTCTCCACCGAGGGCAGGCGGATCACGGTCTTGTCGCGGGTCATCTTCGGGCTTGCCAGGATCTGCACGACCTTGGCTTCGCTTGGGTCCTCGACCGGACCTTTTTCCTGCTCGATGGCGCAGGCGGCAGTGTCCTGGGTGTTCACGTACGGGTTGATGATCTTGTCGATCTTGCCCGGACGGTCGATGCGCGTGGAGTCCACCTCGTACCAGCCTTGCGGCGTGTCACGACGGATGAACGCAGTGCCGCGCACATCGGTGATGTCTTCGATCTTGTGGCCGTAGGACAGGCGCTGGGCAACCTCGACAATCGCCCGCTCGGCGTTGCCGTAGAGCAGGATGTCGGCGCTGGCGTCGATCAGGATCGAGTTGCGCACCCGGTCTTGCCAGTAATCGTAATGGGCGATGCGGCGCAGGGACGCCTCGATGCCGCCGAGCACGATAGGTACGTGCTTGTAGGCTTCCTTGCAGCGCTGGCTGTAGACCAGGCTCGCACGGTCCGGCCGCTTGCCCGCCAGGCCGCCCGGCGTGTAAGCGTCATCGGAACGGATTTTCTTGTCGGCGGTGTAGCGGTTGATCATCGAGTCCATGTTGCCGGCCGCGACACCGAAGAACAGGTTCGGCTCGCCGAGCTTCATGAAATCGTCTTTCGACTGCCAGTTCGGCTGGGCAATGATCCCGACGCGAAAGCCCTGGGCTTCCAGCAACCGGCCGATGATGGCCATGCCGAACGACGGGTGATCGACGTAGGCATCGCCGGTCACGATGATGATGTCGCACGAATCCCAGCCGAGCTGATCCATCTCCTCCCTGCTCATGGGCAGGAACGGCGCCGGGCCGAAACATTCGGCCCAGTACTTGGGATAGTCAAATAACGGCTTGGCTGCTTGCATGTCGATGACCGGTATGAAAGATGAAAAATCGCGGGGGCGGAATATAGCACAAAAAATGATCAAGTCCGACGGCTATGGTCGGAAATCGGCGGCGGCCCCCATCGCGAGCAGGCTCGCTCCCACCCTGGAATGCATTCCCTGTGGGAGCGAGCCTGCTCGCGATGGGGGCCTGTCAAACGCTACAAATCATTCGTCATCATCGAAGTTGTAGCTGCCCGGCGCCAGGTTCTCGAACCGCGTGTACTTACCGATGAACGCCAGGCGGATAAAGCCGATCGGGCCGTTCCGCTGCTTGCCGATGATGATTTCGGCGATGCCCTTGTGTTCCGTCTCGGGGTGATACACCTCGTCGCGGTACACGAACATGATGACGTCGGCGTCCTGCTCGATCGCTCCGGATTCCCGCAAGTCGGAGTTCACCGGACGCTTGTTGGGGCGTTGTTCCAGGGAGCGGTTCAACTGGGACAAGGCCACCACCGGACAGTTGAATTCCTTGGCCAGGGCCTTGAGGGAACGGGAGATCTCGGAAATCTCGTTGGTCCGGTTGTCACCACTGGAACCCGGGATCTGCATCAGCTGCAGGTAGTCGATCATGATCAGCGCGATATCACCGTGTTCCCGCACCAGGCGACGGGTCCGGGCGCGCATTTCCGACGGGCTGATGCCGGCGGTGTCATCGATGAACAGCTTGCGGTCGTTGAGCAGGTTGACCGCCGAGGTCAGGCGCGGCCAGTCGTCGTCTTCCAGTTGGCCGGAACGGACCTTGGTCTGGTCGATACGCCCCAGGGACGAGAGCATACGCATGATCAGCGATTCGCCTGGCATCTCCAGGGAATACACCAGCACCGCCTTGTCGCTGCGCAGCACGGCGTTTTCCACCAGGTTCATCGCAAAGGTGGTCTTACCCATGGAAGGACGGCCGGCGACGATGATCAGGTCGGCCGGTTGCAGGCCGCTGGTCTTCTCGTCGAGGTCGGTGTAGCCGGTCGACAAGCCGGTGATCGCGTTGTCGGTGTTGAACAGGGTGTCGATACGGTCGATGGCCTTGGTCAGCAACTCGTTGACCCCCACCGGGCCGCCGGTCTTCGGCCGGGCTTCGGCGATCTGGAAGATCTGCCGTTCGGCTTCGTCGAGGATCTCTTCGGCGGTGCGGCCTTCAGGGTTGAAGGCGCTGTCGGCGATTTCGTTGCTGATACCGATCAGCTGACGCAAGGTTGCCCGCTGGCGGACGATTTGCGCATAGGCCTTGATGTTGGCGACAGATGGCGTGTTTTTCGCCAGTTCGCCCAAGTAACCGAGGCCGCCGACCTGGGAAGTCTGGCCTTCCTTGTCCAGCTGTTCGGCCAGAGTGACCACGTCGATCGGCATGTTCTGATCGGCCAGCTTGGCGATCGCACGGAAGATCAGGCGGTGGTCATGTCGGTAGAAATCGCCGTCGGAGACTTGATCGAGCACGCGTTCCCAGGCGTTGTTGTCCAGCATCAGGCCACCGAGCACGGCCTGTTCGGCCTCGATGGAATGCGGCGGCACCTTCAGGGCGGCGGTTTGCAGATCGTATTGCTCGGGAGCGGTGATTTCGTTCATGGCCACTTGATTCTTTGGGAACCCCAACGGGTTATGAAAATCAGGAATTGCAGAAAGACAAAGGGCACGACCTGTAAACAGGATCGTGCCCGATGTTACCGGCTAGCACCCAAGGGTGCCAGCCGACAGCTATTGCTTAGGCTGCTACCACGACAACGCGTACGGTGGCTTCAACTTCAGCGTGCAGGTGCACGGCGACGTCGAATTCACCTACGTTGCGGATGGTGCCGTTCGGCAGACGAACTTCGCTCTTCGCAACTTCAACGCCGGAGGCGGTCAGTGCGTCAGCGATGTCGTGGGTACCGATCGAACCGAACAGCTTGCCTTCGTCGCCAGCGGTGGCAGTGATGGTCACTTCCAGCTCGGCCAGTTGGGCAGCACGGCTTTCAGCCGATGCCTTACGGTCTGCGGCGGCTTTTTCCAGCTCGGCGCGACGCTCTTCGAACGCAGCCAGGTTGGCAGCGGTCGCAGCGGTAGCCTTGCCGAAAGGCAGCAGGTAGTTACGGCCGTAACCGGCCTTAACGTTTACTTTGTCGCCCAGGTTGCCCAGGTTGGCGATTTTTTCCAGAAGGATCAGTTGCATGTGAAAATCCTCTAACTTTTAACCTTCACCGTTCGCGCTGTCGGCGTCTTTCGGCGCCATACGACCGCGAAAATCAATCAGGCTGTCGACGATGGCCAGGACCACCAGCAACGGATAGATCAGCTGCATGAACAGCAACAACGTGACGTACAACCCCACCAGCCAGAACCTGGCCAGTCGCTTTTGCGCCACCAGCCCGTGAATCAGGGCCAGGGCGGCGAAGACCAGCGGTACGCTGCACAACGGCGTGAGCATGGCCATCTGCGGACCGAAGTTCGGCCCCAGAAGCATGCCCGCCAGCAGCAACATCGCCAGCCCAAGCGGGAACCGGATGGCGCGAAATTCGCGACCAAAACCACCCGGGTTGTACAACAACGCCTGCCAGTAGCGCCCGACAATCAGGCTCAGCACACTGACGATTTGCAACAAGGCCGCAATCAGGCCGGTCAGGACCGGTGCGATCAGGGACGCGAAACGCGCCTGCTCCTCTGCCGACATCTGCCGGTAGAGCTCACCGAGGGCCTCGGGCAGGATTTTTACCAAAGCCTGCGACAGCATCTCGATCTGGGGCGCGAAAGCCACCCCGAGCACCACTGAAAACACCACCCCTATCGCTATGCTGACCAGCAGCACGCGGTTCCAGGATTCGCTGGCGCGCAACACCAACGCCAGCGCCGAAGACCCCACAAGCACCATCAGTGCCCGCGGGTCCGCGGCGTACAACCACCAGAGCAAGGCCGGCAGCAGTCCCAGAGCAAGAACACTCGAAGCGTCCCTCAATCCGCGCCGCAGGAGTACGAGACTCCCGGCGGCAGCACCCAACCAATACAACAACGGCAATGCCGCACATCCAGCCACTACCAGAGTGGCCTGCATACGGCCGCGCATGATGAACTCAGCTATGGCGCGCATGCATTCAATCCTTTGCTACTTGTCGACTGCCCGGTCTCAGCGGCCGTGGCTGTCGGTGTAGGCCAGCAGGGCCAGGAAGCGGGCGCGCTTGATAGCGGTGGCCAGCTGACGCTGATAACGAGCTTTGGTACCGGTGATGCGGCTTGGAACGATTTTGCCGGTCTCGGATACGTAGGCTTTCAGGGTGTTGAGATCTTTGTAATCGATCTCTTTCACGTCTTCAGCGGTGAAGCGGCAGAATTTACGACGACGGAAGAAACGTGCCATGTGATTGGCTCCTTAAAAGGTCCGTGGATTACTCGTCAGCGTTATCGCTGTTGTCGCTGTCGCTATCGCTGTCATCGCCATCGGCGCTGTCAGAGTGCTCAGGACGGTCGCGACGCTCACGGCGCTCACTGCGGTTTTCTTCAGCCTTGAGCATCTCGGATTGGCCGGTAACGGCTTCTTCGCGACGGATGACCAGGTTACGGATCACTGCATCGTTGTAGCGGAAGTTGTCTTCCAGCTCGGCCAGGGCCTTGCCGGTGCACTCAACGTTCAGCATCACGTAGTGAGCCTTGTGAACATTGTTGATTGCGTAGGCCAGTTGACGACGGCCCCAGTCTTCCAGGCGGTGGATTTTGCCGCCGTCTTCTTCGATCAGCTTGGTGTAACGCTCAACCATGCCGCCGACTTGCTCGCTTTGATCCGGGTGGACCAAAAAGATGATTTCGTAATGACGCATGAATGCTCCTTACGGGTTGTAGCCTGCCGCTTAAAAACGGTCAGACAAGGAGTGAATGACACTTATGGACTTGTGGACGCTAGACACATAAGTGCCTGCCATCACAGCAAGGGGCGCAATTGTAGAGAAGGGTCGAGGCAGGTGCAAGGCAATTGGTGATTATTTGAACAACCGCTACAACACAAAACAATGTGGGAGCGAGCCTGCTCGCGATAGCGGTGGGTCATCCAGCATAAATGCCGACTGATACACCGCTATCGCGAGCAGGCTCGCTCCCACAGGGACCTGCAACGGCGTTACTTTTTCGCGGCAGCCTTGACGCTACGCTGGCGCAGCGCCTCGAACAGGCACACACCGGTCGCGACCGAGACGTTGAGACTGCTGACGCTGCCGACCATCGGCAGCTTGACCAGGTAGTCGCAATGTTCGCGGGTCAGTCGACGCATGCCCTTGCCTTCGGCGCCCATGATCAGGATCGTCGGGCCGGTGAGGTCCTGTTGATACAGGTCCTGTTCGGCCTCGCCCGCCGTGCCGACCACCCATAAGCCGCGTTGCTGGAGTTTTTCCAGGGTGCGCGCCAGATTGGTCACGGCCACAAGCGGAATCACTTCCGCGGCGCCACAGGCGACTTTGCGTACGGCCGGCGTCAAGGTTGCCGACTTGTCCTTGGGAACGATCACCGCCAATGCCCCGGCCGCATCCGCCGAACGCAGGCAGGCGCCGAGGTTGTGAGGATCGGTCACGCCGTCCAGCACCAGCAGCAAAGGCGCGCCTTCGGTACGATCGAGCAGTTCCTCGAGCATCGCCTCGCCCCAGACCTGGCTCGGGCTGACCTCGGCCACGACACCCTGGTGCACGCCTTCGACCCAGGCGTCCATCTCGCGCCGTTCGGCCTGGCCGACCGCCACGCGATTTTCGTTGGCCAGCTCGACCAGGGTCTGGACCCGTGGCTCGCTGCGGCTTTCCGCCAGCCAGATCTGCTTGACCCGCTTGGGGTGATGACGCAACAGGGCTTCTACAGCATGCACGCCGTAGATTTTTTCCAACTGACTCATGACTTGGCCTTGGGTTTACGGGCTCCGCCACTTTTGGCCGGGGCCGAGCCCGCTTTCGGCGGGCCTTTACGGTGCTTGCTCGGTTTGCTGCTTGCGCTTTCGGGAGCCGACCGCCCGGTCTTTCCTCCCGACGCGGCCTTACCACCTTTCTTGGCTTCGGCCAGCAGCGCCTGCTTCATTTCACGACTCTTGCGCACTTCGGCGTTTTTCGCCGCGGCGTCGCTCGGACGATAGGCTTCGCTGGCTTTCTCCTTGGCCGGACCGCGACGGCCGGATTTGGTCGAGACCGGCTCGGCAGCGGTCTTGGCCGCAGGCGCAGATGCCTCGGTGCCGCGCTTCTTGCGTCCGATCGGTGCGTCGATGGTTTTTTCCGCCATCTCGAAGTCGATCTTGCGCTCGTCGAGATCGACGCGCATTACCCGCACTTCGACGGTATCGCCAAGACGGAAGCTACGCCCGGTGCGCTCGCCCGCCAGGCGGTGGTGCACAGGGTCGAAATGGTAGTAGTCACCCGGCAGCGCGGTGACATGCACCAAGCCCTCGACGTAGATATCGGTCAGCTCGACAAACAGGCCGAAACCGGTCACAGCGGTGATCACGCCCGGGAACGACTCGCCCACGCGATCCTTCATGTATTCGCACTTGAGCCAGTTCACCACGTCGCGGGTCGCTTCGTCGGCACGACGCTCGCTCATCGAGCACTGCTCGCCCAACTGCTCCAGGGCGGCCTCGTCGTACGGATAGATGCGCGCCTTCGGAATGGTCATCGCACCAGCACGCCTGACGTGCGGGGTGTTCATCTTCGAGTGGATCACGCTGCGGATAGCCCGGTGCGTGAGCAGGTCGGGGTAGCGCCGGATCGGCGAGGTGAAGTGGGTATAGGCCTCGTAATTCAGGCCGAAGTGGCCCTGGTTATCGGCGCTGTACACCGCCTGGCTCAAGGAGCGCAGCATGACGGTCTGGATCAGATGGAAATCCGGGCGATCCTTGATATTGGCCAGCAACGCCTGGTAATCCTTCGGCGACGGACCTTCCTTGCCCTTGTGCAGGGACAGGCCGAGTTCACCGAGGAAGGCGCGCAGCTTTTCCAGGCGCTCCGGCGGCGGACCGTCGTGGACCCGATACAACGCCGGGATCTCATGCTTCTTCAGGAACTCAGCGGTGGCCACGTTGGCCGCCAACATGCATTCCTCGATCAATTTATGCGCATCGTTGCGCACGGTCGGCCGGATCTCGGCGATCTTGCGCTCGGAACCGAAGATGATCCGGGTTTCCTGGGTTTCGAAATCGATTGCACCGCGCACGTGACGCGCGCCCAGCAACACCTTGTACAACGCATAGAGTTGCTTGAGGTCCGGCAGCACCTCTTTGTATTCCCCGCGCAGCTTGCGCGATTCGGCGAGCTTCGGCGTTTCCAGCATTGCACTGACCTTGTTGTAGGTCAGGCGGGCGTGGGAGTGGATCACCGCTTCGTAGAAGCAATAGTCGGTCATCTCGCCGGTCTTGGAGATGGTCATCTCGCAGACCATGGCCAGGCGGTCGACATGGGGATTGAGCGAGCACAGGCCGTTAGACAGCTGCTCGGGCAACATCGGTACGACGCGCTCGGGGAAGTACACCGAGTTGCCGCGCACCTGGGCTTCGGCATCCAGTGCCGAACCGAGCTTCACGTAGCTGGACACGTCGGCAATCGCGACGTACAACTTCCAGCCACCGGAGAACAGGCGCAGCTTGCCCGGCCGGGCTTCGCAGTAGACCGCGTCGTCGAAGTCCCGCGCATCCTCACCGTCGATGGTGACGAACGGCAAGTGACGCAGGTCGACGCGCTTTTCCTTGTCCTTTTCCTCGACTTCCGGCTTGAGCCTGGCGGCTTCTTTCAGGACCGCTTCAGGCCAGACGTGGGGAATGTCATAGGTACGCAGGGCAACGTCGATTTCCATGCCCGGTGCCATGTAGTTGCCGACCACTTCCACCACATCGCCTTGCGGCTGAAAGCGTGGGGTTGGCCAGTGGGTGATCTTCACCTCGACGAACTGACCGACCTTGGCGTTGGCGTTGCGGCCCGGGGTGACCAGCACTTCCTGCTGGATCTTCGGATTGTCCGCGACGACAAAGCCGATGCCGCCCTCTTCAAAGTAACGGCCGACAATGCTTTCGTGGGCACGGGACACCACTTCGACGATCACGCCTTCACGACGACCGCGACGGTCCAGGCCGGACACCCGGGCCAGCGCCCGGTCACCGTCGAACACCAGGCGCATCTGCGCCGGGCTCATGAACAGGTCGTCACTACCGTCATCGGGAATCAGGAACCCGAAGCCATCGCGGTGACCGGCGATACGGCCCAGGATCAGATCGAGCTTGTCCACCGGCGCATAGGTTCCACGCCGGGTGTAGATCAATTGAGCATCGCGCTCCATGGCTCGCAAACGGCGGCGCAGGGCTTCGAGTTGATCTTCGGTCGTCAGCCCGAACTCTTCGACCAGCTCTTCACGGCTGGCAGGCGAACCCCGGTCGGCGAGATGCGCCAGGATCAGTTCGCGGCTGGGAATAGGGTTTTCATATTTTTCCGCTTCACGAGCGGCCTCGGGATCGAGGGACTGCCAATCGGCCATTAGAGAGTTTTCACCTTGTCTATATGCGGGTTAGTTTGGCATAGGCGTAATGAAACGGGAAATTTCAGGCATCCGAAGCCCTTTCTAAAGGTCTTTTAGCCTTGTCATCAAGCAGGGGAAGGCACCGCTCGTGAAATTTCCAGGTTTTTTTACCAAGAGGGGTTTACAGTTAAAAACACGCTCCGTATAGTGCGCGCCATCGACGACGTACACACGTTGTCGATACTGCCCAGATGGTGAAATTGGTAGACACGCCAGCTTCAGGTGCTGGTGACCGCAAGGTCGTGGAAGTTCGAGTCTTCTTCTGGGCACCAATTTCAAGCTTCAAGATATGATCTTGAACCTCACAGAAACCCGCGAAAGCGGGTTTTTGCGTTTTTGGCTGGGGAATTGCTGAGACCGCAGGGGCTGAGGCGGCCGTCGGGCCGCCATCGCGAGCAGGCTCGCTCCCACACGCTGTCATGCCCTGAACTGCCCCAGGCTCGCCTTCAACTGCGCCGCCAGATTGTCCAGCACCTTGCCACTCGCCGTCGTCTCGACCACAGCTTGAGCCGCTTTCTCGGCTTGAACGTGAATGGTCTCGACCCGCCCACGCACCGCCTGCGCGCCTTGGGCCTGATGAGCCGCTGCCTGAGTCGCCAGGCCAATCGCCGCGTGCACCTGCTCCACGGAAGCCTGTACCGACTGTTGCAGGCGGGCACTGTCACGCAACACCAACAACCCCTCGCTGGCCTGCCGCCCGGCCTGGCCGATCGCGGCCACCGCCTCTCGGGCCCCCTGCTGCAACGCCACGATATGGGCCTGGATGTCACCGGTGGAACTCTGGGTCTTGCTCGCCAGCGCCCGTACCTCATCCGCCACCACGGCAAAGCCACGCCCGGTTTCCCCGGCCCGCGCCGCTTCGATGGCCGCGTTCAGGGCCAGCAGATTGGTCTGCTCGGCGATGCCGTGAATGACCGTCAGCACCACTTCGATCTGCTCGCTCTGCTGCGCCAGTCGCTCGATCACCTTCGCCCCGGTGTCCACCTGCCCGGCCAGCGCCTCGATCAGCCCACTGACCTTGGCCGAAGTACGGGTGTTTTCATCAGTGGCCTGGCGAATCTCGACCACCTGCTGCAGGGCCGCCTGCATCGCCTGGCTTTCCGACTGTGCTTCGTCGGCCATCTGCGACAGCGCACGCAAACTCTCCGCCACCTCATCACGCTGCATACCGGCCGCCGCATCGGCGCCGGAGTTGCGCAAGGTCATTGCGCCGATTTCCACACCAGTGCGCTGGGCGACATCACCCGCCTCGCGCACGATGGGTTGCAACTTATCCACGAAGCGATTGACCGCCGAGGCCATGTCGCCGATTTCATCCTTGCTGTTGATCTGTACACGCTTGGTCAGGTCACCCTCCCCGGCCGCCAGATCATTCATAGCCGCAATCAGCAGCTTCAAGCGATTGACCACCCGACGCCCCAGCACCACGGCCAACAGCAGCAGTACGCCGAAGCCCACCAGTGCCAGGCCGAGACCGATGCGCCAGCGCAAGGTACTTGCCGCTTCCTGCACCGTGCCGGAGGTATTGGTCTGCATCTGCGTAGCAGTGGCCTGTGCCGATTGCAGGCGGCCGCGCATGGCAGCGGCACTGTCGGCGGCGGCGCCCTTGAGGCTGTCACCGACCAGTTGATCGCTGCTGGCAATCAATGCCGAAAAACGCTGATCCAGCGCCTTCAGATCGGATTCCACCGAAGCAGTGGAGACCCCCATCAATACCTTGCCGATTTCCACCCCATTGGGATTGATCGACGCCTCCAGGTAGTACACCGATGGATCGGTCTTCGCAGCGTCCAGCACCTTGTCCAGCGCCCGCTCGCCCTTGCCTTTCTCCAGCAACGCCTTGTTGATCGCGTTATCCCGGTTCAGGTAACGGGTCAAGTGCTCACCGTTGGCATCGTCGTAGATGACGAACAAGACGTTGGGGTTGCGCTGAGCCCGGCGGGCAAATTCGGAGAGCGTCGGTATGTCGCTGTCCCACATGGCGCGGGGAGCGACGGAAGCCAGGAGCTGCGCCATATCATTGGCGGAGTCCTTGAGTGCCTTTTCCAGCGTCGTCCGCAGCTGCGACTGCTCATCTTTCAGGCGCGTGGAAAGACCCGCGTTCAATCGCTGGCGGGTATTGGCGGACAAACTGTCCAGGCTCGAGGTGACCTCCCGCCCAGCCTGCTCCAGCTCGCCGGAGAGTTTCTGGCTGTCAGCACCCAGGCGCGTGCCCAGGTCGGTTTCGAGCGCCGTGACCGTGCTGCGGGTCAGGGCAACCGCCACCAGCACCTGCACCAAAAGGGCGATACCAAGGGTAACGAACACAGGCCGTAGCAAACGGCTTTGTAACAGTGAGAGAACGGCCGACACGGGAAATCCCTCTACGAACGCCATTAAATTGATGGCACTCGTCAAGATGTGCCAGTAATGGAGTTGCATAGCAAGTGTTGTGCCGTCGGCAGGCAGAAACGACAAAGGACCCATATGAGGGTCCTTTGTCTTTTACATCAGCGACTTATCAGCCGAACGGGTGGCGCAGGACGATGGTTTCGTTGCGGTCCGGCCCCGTCGAAATAATGTCGATCGGCGCACCGACCAGCTCTTCGAGGCGCTTGATGTAGTTGCGGGCCGCCGCAGGCAGCTCTTCCAGGGTCTTGGCACCCACGGTCGATTCGGTCCAACCTGGCATCTGCTCGTACACCGGCTCCAGGCCGATGTAGCTGTCAGCGTCGGTCGGTGCGTCGATGACCGCGCCGTCCTGATTCTTGTAGCCCACGCAGATGTTGATGGTTTCCAGGCCGTCCAGCACGTCCAGCTTGGTCAGGCACAGGCCCGAGATGCTGTTGACGTCGATGGCGCGACGCAGGATGACGGCATCGAACCAACCGCAACGACGGGCACGACCGGTGGTGGCACCGAACTCGTGGCCGCGCTTGGCCAGGAAGGCACCGACGTCGTCGAACAGCTCGGTCGGGAACGGACCCGAGCCCACGCGAGTGGTGTAGGCCTTGGTGATACCCAGGATGTAGTCCACGTACATCGGACCGAAGCCCGAACCGGTGGCGATACCGCCGGCGGTGGTGTTGGAGCTGGTGACGTACGGGTAGGTGCCGTGGTCGATGTCCAGCAGCGAACCCTGGGCGCCTTCGAACATGATGTCCTTGCCCGCGCGACGCAGCTCGTGCAGCTCAGCGGTGACGTCGAGCATCATCGGCTTGAGCAGCTCGGCGTATTCCATGCACTCGTCCAGGGTCTTCTGGAAGTCGATGGCCGGTTCTTTGTAGTAATTGACCAGGACGAAGTTGTGGTAGTCCAGCAACTCGCCCAGCTTGGCGGCGAAACGCTCGCGGTGGAACAGATCACCGATGCGCAGGCCACGACGGGCCACCTTGTCTTCGTAGGCCGGGCCGATGCCGCGACCGGTGGTGCCGATCTTCATCTCGCCACGGGCCTTTTCACGGGCCTGGTCCAGCGCAACGTGATAGGACAGGATCAGCGGGCAGGACGGGCTGATACGCAGGCGCTCGCGCACCGGTACACCCTTCTCTTCCAGCTTGACGATTTCCCGCAGCAGGGCGTCGGGGGCAACCACGACACCGTTACCGATCAGGCACTGCACGCCTTCGCGCAGCACGCCCGACGGAATCAGGTGCAGAACGGTTTTTTCACCGTCGATCACCAACGTGTGACCGGCGTTGTGGCCACCCTGGTAGCGCACTACGGCGGCAGCATGTTCGGTCAGCAGATCAACGATCTTGCCTTTGCCCTCATCACCCCACTGGGTGCCCAGGACTACGACATTCTTACCCATAACACTTGTCCTCATTCGCGCAAACTTGGTGCCGGCCGCGGCCGGCGGGAAAACTCAAGAAGCCAGCGGCAATACTTGCCAAAGCCCGTTCTGCTGAATCAATTGCCGGTCGCAGTCCGCTTCACGGGCGGCGGCCAAAGGCTGCCCAGGCAACGCCTGGACGACACGCTGACCCTCACTGCGCAACTGGCAGACAGCCTGCCAGAGTGCCGCATCCGTACTGTCAGGCATCCAGATACCGCCGGACGGTAGCTCGACTTCAGCACGCCCCAGGGTCACCAGGGTTTTCAGATCGGTAGAGAAACCGGTCGCCGGACGGGCGCGACCGAAGTCGGCGCCGATGTCGTCGTAACGACCGCCCTGGGCGATGGACTGGCCCACGCCCGGCACGAACACGGCGAACACCACGCCGGTGTGGTAGTGGTAACCACGCAACTCGCCCAGGTCGAAATACAACGGCAGCTCGGGGAAACGCACCGACAGACGCTCGGCGATCGCCAGCAGGTCGTCCAGCGCCGCCAGTACAGGCGCCGGTGCATGGGCCAGGCGCTCACGTGCCGCCGCCAGCACTTCACGGCCGCCGCACAGGTCTACCAGCGCCCGCAGCATGTCGGACAGATCGGCCGGCAAACCTTCGGTCAGGCTGATGACCTCATCGATGGCCTTGCGCTGCAAGGCGTCGAACAGCCGTTGCTCCACTTCACCGGACAGACCGGCCGCACGGGCCAGGCCGCGATAGATACCGACGTGACCCAGGTCCATGTGGACATCCGGCACGTCGGCCAGTTGCAACATGGCCAACATCAGGCTGATGACTTCCACGTCGCTGCTCGGGCTGGCATCGCCATACAATTCGGCACCCAGCTGGATCGGGCTGCGCGAAGACGACAGGGCGCGCGGCTGGGCATGCAACACACTGCCGGCGTAGCACAGGCGACTGGGCCCTTCACGGCGCAGCGTATGGGCGTCGATACGCGCTACCTGGGGCGTGATGTCGGCTCGAAAACCCATCTGCCGGCCCGACTGCGGATCGACGACCTTGAAGGTGCGCAGATCCAGGTCCTGGCCCGCGCCGGTCAGCAGGGATTCCAGGTACTCGATATGCGGGGTAACGACGAACTCGTAACCCCAGCTCTGGAACAGATCCAACACCTGCCGACGCGCTACTTCGATACGCGCAGCTTCCGGTGGCAGTACTTCTTCGATGCCATCTGGCAGCAGCCAGCGGTCTACCGTTGCCATTACGCCATTCCCCTATGGTCCGGGCGGCCAGCCTTCGGGCAAGCCTTGAGTGAAGCAGAAAATGCCTGCGCCTTGCGATTATGCGTAAACAGCGCGCAAGAGCGACGTGACGAATGGCGTCATGCCGTTCAGTCAAGGTCGATTGAATCCCGTGGCGAGGGAGCTTGCTCCCGCTAGGCTGCGAAGCGGCCCTTTTGTGAGCGCTTCGCACTCAAGCGGGAGCAAGCTCCCTCGCCACAGGACTTTAACCAACTCTTGGAATGAACCGCACTACCGCCTCGCCCGGCACTTTCCTCGAAAAACCTGTCGAGTCGTTCAACCCGACGCCTGCAACCAAAACCGCAATCGAACGTGCAGACGCAAAAAAGCCGGGAATTTCCCGGCTGCCGCATCATACACCCGTTTTCCCAAAGGATCACCCCGCCAGACGTTTTAGCCGCCGGGCGGAGTGTCTCAGGTCAACGTGACATCAAGGCTTGGCCTTTTCCAGGTAGCGGAAAAACTCGCTGCTCGGGTCCAGCACCAACACGTCGGATTTGTGCGCGAAGCTTTCACGGTAGGCATGCAGGCTACGGTAGAACGCGTAGAACTCCTGATCCTGGCCGTAGGCCTTGGCATAGATCGCCGCGGCCTGGGCATCGCCATCACCACGAACCTCTTCCGACTCACGATAGGCTTCGGCCAGCAATACGCGACGTTGACGGTCGGCGTCGGCACGGATGCCTTCGGCCAGCTCGTTACCCTTCGCGCGGTGCTCCCGGGCTTCACGCTCACGCTCGGTGCTCATCCGCTCGAACACGCTGCGGTTCACTTCCTTCGGTAGATCGATGGCCTTGACCCGGACATCGACCACTTCGATACCCAGTTCCTTTTCCGCCATGGTATTCAGAGAACGGGTAATGTCGGCCATGAGCGCATCACGCTCACCGGACACCACTTCATGCAGGGTGCGCTTGCCGAACTGGTCGCGCAAACCGGATTCCAGGCGGCGGGACAGGCGTTCGTCAGCGATCTGCTTGAGACCCGAAGTGGCCGTGTAGAAACGCTCGGCATCCTTCACGCGCCACTTGGCGTAGGCATCGACCATCACCGCTTTCTTTTCCAGTGTCAGGAAACGCTGCGTCGGTGCATCCAGCGTCATCAGGCGAGCGTCGAACTTACGCACCTTGTTGACGTACGGCACCTTCACATGCAGCCCTGGCTGGACATCCGTCTCGACCACGCGACCGAACTGCAGCAACACTGCCCGCTCGGTCTGGGACACGATGTAGAAGCAGTTCCAGGCAGCGATCGCCACGACGACGCCAACAATAAGGGCGATCAGCGATTTATTGCTCATCAGCGACTCTCCCTGGTACGTGCTTGCTGTTGCTGCTCCACCGCAGCGCGAGCATTCGCTTCATTGCTGGAGGCTGCCGTGCTGGCCGCTGGCGTGCTGGTGTTGCGACCGCTTTCGACCATCTTGTCCAACGGCAGGTACAGCAGGTTGCTCTGGCCATTCTTGTTGCCGGTCACGAGGACCTTGCTGGTGTTGCTGAAGACTTCCTGCATGGTGTCCAGGTACAGGCGCTCACGGGTCACCTCAGGAGCCTTGCGGTACTCGGCCACCAGCTTGGTGAAGCGATCGGCCTCACCCTTGGCACGGGAGACCACTTCGTCACGGTAACCGTTGGCATCCTCGATGATGCGCTGGGCCTGACCACGGGCTTCCGGCACGACGCCGTTGGCATAGGTCTCGGCCTGGTTGCGCGAACGCTGCTCGTCTTCACGGGCACGGATCACGTCGTCGAAGGCTTCCTGGACTTCACGCGGCGCCGCGGCGCTCTGCACGTTGACCTGGGTGACGGTGATACCGGTGCGATAGGTATCGAGGAACCGCTGCAGGCGCTCCTTGATTTCGCTGGCCATCAGCTCACGGCCCTCGGTCAGCACCTGGTCCATGGCGGTGGAACCCACCACATGGCGCAACGCACTCTCGGTGGCATGCTGCAGGCTGACTTCCGGCTGGTCGACGTTCAGTACGAAGTCCTGCAGGTTGGTGATCTTGTACTGCACGGTCAGCGGCACTTCGACGATGTTTTCGTCCTCCGTGAGCATCTGGCCCTGCTTGGTGTAGGCACGCTCACGCGTGACGTTCTCCATGTACTTCTGGTCGATCGGCGGGAAATAGATGTTCAGGCCCGGGCCGACGGTTTCGTAGTACTTGCCGAAGCGCAGCACCACGGCCTGCTCCTGCTCGTCCACGACATACACCGCGCTGTACAGCCAGATAGCCGCGAGCACGACCAGGCCGATGCCGAGCAGGCCGATACCGCCGCCCTTGCCTGGACGATCACTGCCGTCGTCACCGCGTTTCTTACCACCACCGAACAAACCGTTCAGGCTTTCCTGCAGCTTGCGGAAGGCCTCGTCGAGATCCGGTGGCCCCTTGCGGTCGCCGTTGTTGCGACGCTTGCCGCCCCAGGGATCCTGGTTATTCGAGTTGCCACCCGGCTCATTCCAAGCCATAGCGCTCTCCATCTGATAAAGCAAAGACGCACCCACGGCGCGTCGGCCAATGCTACAGAATGCCTGACACAGCTTTCTCAGGCTTTTATTGCAAAGTGTGTTGCTCGATGAATTCCGTCGGCTTCAGCCCTTCACGACTGACCAGCCGATTCAGCTCCGACCGTGGCAGGCGAACCGCCAGCAGGCAAGTGCCTTCTTCGTCATGCTCCTCTTTCTGCACCGCCCCCAGCTCGAAGAACTGGGCACGCAGGCGGGCGAACCGTTGCGGCAACTTCAAGGTACCGACGAACAGGTCGCTGCCCAACAACTCCGCCACGGCCTGCTCGAGCAGTTCGAGACCGGTACCGTCCCGGGCCGACAACCAGACCCGCTGCGGCTTGCCATCGGCATCGCGCTGGATCTGCGGCTCCACGCCTTCGAGCAAATCGAGTTTGTTGTATACCTCCAGGATCGGCAAGTCCTGAGCTCCGATCTCGCCGAGCACCACCATGACCTGCTCGATCTGCAGCATCCGGTCCGGCTCGGCGGCATCGATCACATGCAGCAACAGGTCGGAGTTGCTCGACTCTTCGAGCGTAGCCCGGAAAGCCTCGACCAGTTTATGCGGCAGGTGGCGGATGAAACCCACGGTGTCGGCCAGCACGATCGGCCCGAGGTCGTCCAGGTCGAGCCGGCGCAGGGTCGGGTCGAGCGTGGCGAACAACTGGTCGGCGGCATAGACGTCCGACTGGGTCACGTTATTGAATAGCGTCGATTTGCCGGCGTTGGTGTAGCCCACCAGGGAAACCGTCGGGATGTCCGCGCGCTTGCGGCCGCGCCGCGATTGCTCGCGCTGGCTGCGGACCTTTTCCAGGCGTCCCTTGATCTGGCGCAGGCGGATCCGCAAGAGGCGCCGGTCGGTTTCCAACTGGGTTTCACCCGGACCGCGCAGGCCGATACCACCCTTCTGCCGCTCAAGGTGGGTCCAGCCACGCACCAGCCGCGTGCTCATGTGCTCGAGCTGGGCCAGTTCGACCTGGAGCTTGCCTTCATGGGTACGGGCGCGCTGGGCGAAGATATCGAGAATCAGGCCCGTACGGTCGATCACGCGACACTCGAATACGCGTTCGAGGTTACGTTCCTGACTGGGCGTGAGGATATGATTGAAGATCACCAGATCGGCTTCTTCGGTCTTGACCAGGTCGCGCAGTTCCTCGACCTTGCCGCTGCCGATCAGGAATTTGGCGGTTGGCCGATGACGCGGCACGTTGAAAAACGCGACGGTCTCGGCGCCGGCCGAAAGTGCCAACTCCTGAAACTCCTGCGGGTCTTCGCGCGCCTCAGGGTCCTGTCCATCCAGGTGAACGAGAATGGCCCGCTCACCACCACCGTGGCGCTCAAAGAACAAAGGAGACTCCTATCAGGCGTTACCCGGTTCAGCGTCACCGCCTTCGGATTCGGTTGCGCTTGGCAGACGAATTGGACGAACCGGCACGACTGTCGAGATAGCGTGTTTGTAGACCATCTGGCTGACGGTGTTTTTCAGAAGGATGACGAACTGGTCGAAAGACTCGATCGTGCCTTGCAGTTTGATCCCGTTGACCAGATAGATGGACACCCCGACTTTCTCTTTACGTAAAGTGTTCAAGTAAGGGTCTTGTAGCGAATGCCCTTTTGACATGTGCCGCACTCCTTTAAGGATCAATAATAAAAATCGGAATCAGATGGCTCTGGCCGTCACACCCCCAAGGATAGACGGCAATTGCAAGGACTCAGCTCAATATGGAGACGGTCCCCAGGTATTTCAAGGCGCGTGGCAGATTGTCGCAATCAAGGCTGTCGAGCCAATGCAGGTCAGTCCAGCTGCGCAACCAGGTGAACTGGCGCTTCGCCAACTGGCGCGTGGCTATGATCCCACGCTCCCGCATCTCGGCTGACGTCAGCTTGCCGTCCAGGTAATCCCAGACTTGTCGATAACCCACCGCACGTATAGACGGCAACCCGGCATGCAGGTCACTTCGCTCACGCAGGGCTACGACCTCGTCTATGAATCCCTGTTCCAACATTAATGTGAATCTTTGTTCAATTCGACGGTGAAGCACTTGCCGGTTCGCCGGGGCGATGGCCAGATTCGCGACAGTATAGGGTAATTGTTGCAGTCCCGAAGCGGCTGCTTCAGTACTTTGCGCAGATTGTCGCTGGCGCAGGGCCGTCATGCTCTGGCCGCTGACCCGATAAACCTCGAGGGCCCGGCTCAGGCGCTGCGGATCGTTGGGGTGAATACGCGCCGCCGACTCCGGGTCGATGACCGCCAATTGCTCGTGCAGGGCTTGCCAGCCCAGGCGCGCGGCCTCTTCTTCGATTTGCGCGCGCACGTCGGGATCGGCCGCCGGCATGTCGGCCAGCCCATCGATCAAGGCCTTGTAATACAGCATCGTCCCGCCTACCAGCAGCGGTATCTTGCCCCGTGCGGTGATGTCGGCCATGGCCTGGAGGGCATCGCGGCGGAAATCTGCGGCCGAGTAGGCTTCGGCCGGGTCCAGGATGTCGATCAGCCGATGGGGAAATTCCGCCAGCAGCGCTTTTGAAGGTTTGGCCGTGCCGATGTCCATGCCCCGGTAGACCAGTGCCGAATCGACGCTGATCAGCTCGCAGGGCAGGACCTTGGTCAGCTCGATGGCCAGGTCGGTCTTGCCGGCGGCGGTCGGACCCATCAGGAAAATCGCGGGGGGCAGTTGGCTCATCAACGACCACGCAGGAACAGTTTGTCCAGGTCGTCCAGGCCCAGTTGGGTCCAGGTCGGCCGACCATGGTTGCATTGGCCACTACGCTCGGTGTTTTCCATGTCCCGCAACAAGCCGTTCATTTCCGGCAGGGCCAGGCGCCGGTTGGCGCGGATCGCGCCGTGGCAGGCCATGGTGCCGAGCAATTCGTTCAGGTGCGCCTGGATGCGGTCGCTGGTGCCGTATTCCATCAGGTCCGCCAGCACGTCACTGACCAGTCGATTGGCCTCGGCCTGCTTGAGCAACGCCGGGATCTGCCGGATCGCCAGGGTTTCCGGGCCCAGGCGCTGCAGCTCGAAGCCCAGGCGCTGGAACCAGCCCACATGCTCTTCGGCGCAATCGGCTTCACGCTGGCTGACCGCGAGGGACTCAGGCACCAGCAACGGCTGGCCGCTCAGGCCTTCGCTGGCCATGGCGATCTTCAGCCGCTCGTACATGATCCGCTCGTGGGCCGCGTGCATGTCCACCAGGACCAGGCCCTGGGCATTTTCCGAAAGGATATAGATGCCCTTGAGCTGTGCCAGGGCGTAGCCCAGCGGCGGGATATCGCCCTGGCCGTCGGGCAATGCCGCCACCCCGGTTTCCGGCAAAGGCTTGAAGAACTCACGATAGGCCGCCTGGGCCTCGGCCGCCGGCACGTTCGATTGCGGGCGCGGCGTGTACTGGTACTGATAGCCGCTGCCGGATCCGCTGCCTGCACTGCTGTAGATCGGCTGGGCCTGTGGCTGTTCGAGCAAGGCATTGGCCGCCAGGCTCATCTCACCCTGGGGCCCGAACTCGCCGGCCTCCAGCCCCGTTGGACGAACCATGCCCGCCACCGCAGCGGGCGCCGCGAGCTGGTCTTCCGGACGCACGTCGCCCAGGGCGCGGTGCAAGGTGCCATAGAGGAAATCGTGCACCATGCGCCCATCGCGGAAGCGCACTTCGTGCTTGGTCGGGTGCACGTTGACGTCCACCACCGACGGGTCGACTTCGAAAAACAGCACGAAGGTCGGATGCCGGCCGTTGAACAGCACGTCGCGGTAGGCCTGGCGCACCGCATGGGCCACCAGTTTGTCGCGCACCGCCCGGCCATTCACATAGAAATATTGCAAGTCCGCCTGGCTGCGGGAAAACGTCGGCAAGCCGACCCAACCCCACAGGTGCAGGCCGTTGCGCTCCACCTCGATGGGCAATGCCTGCTCCAGGAAGCCTGCGCCGCACACCGCGCCTACCCGGCGGGCACGGGCCGCATCGTCACGGGCCTCGTGCAGGCTGAGGATGGTCTTGCCGTTATGGCGCAGGTGGAACGCTACGTCAAAACGCGCCAGGGCCAGGCGCTTGATGACTTCCTGCAGATGATCGAATTCGGTCTTTTCGGCCTTGAGGAACTTGCGGCGGGCTGGGGTGTTGAAAAACAGGTCGCGCACTTCCACCGAGGTGCCCACCGGATGGGCCGCGGGCTGGACGCGGGACGCCATGTCCCGGCCTTCGGTCTCGACCTGCCAGGCCTGCTCGGCATCCCGGGTACGCGAGGTCAGCGTCAGGCGCGACACCGAGCTGATGGAGGCCAGCGCTTCGCCACGAAACCCCAGGCTCATGACCCGCTCGAGGTCTTCCAGGTCGCGGATCTTGCTGGTGGCGTGACGCGCCAGGGCCAGCGGCAGGTCGTCGGAAGAAATGCCGCCACCGTCATCGCGCACCCGCAGCAGCTTGACGCCACCCTGCTCGACATCCACGTCGATACGCTTGGCCCCGGAATCGAGGCTGTTCTCCAACAGTTCCTTGATGACCGACGCCGGGCGCTCCACCACCTCACCGGCGGCGATCTGGTTCGCCAGCCGGGGGCTGAGCAGTTCGATGCGCGCGTTGCTGCCGATCACTTCATCGCTCATTGTTTGGACGCCACTTCGTTGCCGGGAATGGTCAGGGTCTGACCGATCTTCAGCTCGTCACTCTTGAGGTTGTTGACGCTGCGCAAGGTCGCGGGCGACACCTGGTAGCGCACGGCGATCATCGCCAGGGTTTCACCGGCGCTGACCCGATGGTCGCGCGGCCCCTGGGCAATCTTGCCGGAATCGCGCAGCCAGGCAATGTAGGTGCCAGGCGGTGGGTTCTGCTGGAAGAACTGGCGCACGCCGCTGCTGATGGAGCGGGCCAGCGCCTGCTGATGGCTGGCCGACGACAGCTTGGAGGCTTCGTTGGAGTTGGAGATGAAGCCGGTCTCCACCAGGATCGATGGGATGTCCGGGGACTTGAGCACCATGAACCCGGCCTGTTCGACGCGTTGCTTGTGCAGTGGCGTGACACGGCCAATGTTGCTCAAGACTTTCTGGCCGACGTTCAGGCTGGAGGTCAGCGAGGCGGTCATCGACAGATCGAGCAACACGCCGGCCAGCATGCGGTCCTTGTCGTCGAGGCTGACATTGCCGGCACCGCCGATCAGGTCGGAACGGTTCTCGCTGTCGGCCAGCCAACGGGCGGTCTCGGAAGTCGCACCACGGTCGGACAGGGCAAACACCGAGGCGCCGAAAGCCGCCGCCGAAGGGGCCGCGTCGGCGTGGATGGAAACGAACAGGTCGGCGCCTTTCTTGCGGGCGATTTCGGTACGGCCACGCAACGGAATGAAGTAATCGCCGGTACGGGTCAGTTCGGCACGGAAGCCTTTCATGCCGTTGACCTGGCGTTGCAGTTCGCGGGCGATGGACAGCACCACGTCTTTTTCACGCTGGCCCCGCGAGCCGGAGGCGCCCGGGTCTTCGCCGCCGTGACCGGCGTCGATCACCACGATGATGTCGCGCTTGCCGGCCGGGGCCGGTGGCAGCTTGATCGCGGGCTCGGTCGGCGTGACCGGCACTGCCGGCACCGTGGCGACATTGGTCGGCGCCGGTGGAGGCGGCGCGGCGTCGGCCGGGTTGTCGAACAGGTCCACCACCAGCCGGTTGCCGTATTGGGCGTTCGGGGCGAGGGTGAAGCTTTTCGGGGTCACGGCTTTTTTCAGGTCGATGACCACCCGCAGGTCGGTCGGCGTACGCTGGGCCGAACGCATCGCGGTAATCGGTGTGTTGGCGGTGGCCACGTTCAGCGGCGCGCCAAGGGACGCACCATTGATGTCGATCACCAGGCGATCCGGGGCCGTCAGGGTGAATACGCTGTGCTGCACCGGCCCTGTCAGGTCGAACACCAGCCGAGTATTGTCCGGCGCCCGCCAGAGGCGAACGCTGTTGACCTTTGTCTCAGCCACAGCATCGACGGCCAGTGCCGTAAGCAACAGTCCTACGACAGCAACCACCGCGCGAAAGCGCATACCAAACCCCATCATCAATTAGTTTTCCAGTGCCAACGCGGCACACCACGACTCGCCTCGCGAGCCTTGCGGCGTCAGTTTCAGCGAACGCCCGCCGTTCTGCGCGCCAATGGTAATGGTCAGGTCAGGCTTTGGCAAAAAGCCTGCACCCTTGTCGGGCCATTCGATCAGGCACAAGGCGTCATCTTCGAAATAATCGCGAATGCCGAGGAACTCCAGTTCCTCGGGGTCTACCAATCGGTACAGGTCAAAATGGAACGCACGGATATCGCCGATCTCGTAGGGTTCCACCAATGTGAACGTGGGGCTTTTTACCGCGCCGACGTGCCCGAGACCGCGAATGATGCCCCGGGACAAGGTGGTCTTGCCCGCGCCGAGATCGCCGACGAGGAAAACCAGGCCGTGGCCCGCCGTAATACGCGCGATACGGGCACCGAATGCCGTCATGGCCTGTTCGTCAGCCATGTACAGGGTTACTTCAGACAAGGTGATTGCTCCTCCAACAACTGACGAATGGCCGGAATCAGATCGGTCGCCGCCAGCCCCCGGCCCGACCGACCGGCTTGCGCACCGGCGTTGGCGTGCAGCCACACCGCCAGGCACGCCGCCTCGAAGCCCGCCAGCCCTTGGGCGAGCAAGGCGCCGACCACCCCGGCCAGCACATCCCCCAGACCAGCGGTAGCCATGGCAGGATGACCCTGGCTGCAAACGGCCAGGCGACCGTCCGGGCTGGCAATCAGACTGCCGGCGCCCTTGAGAATCACCGTGGCTGTGTATTTTTTGCTCAACGCCTGGGCGGCAGCCGGGCGATCGGCCTGCACCTGGGCGGTGGAGATATCCAGGAGTCGCGCAGCTTCGCCCGGATGCGGGGTGATCACGCAGCCTTCCGGCAGGCTGACCGCACCGACACTCAGCAGATTCAGTGCATCGGCGTCCCACACCTGTGGCAACGGCGCATTGGCCGCCGCAGACAACAGGCTGCGCCCCCACGCAGCCTGGCCCAGTCCGGGCCCGACCACCAGCACACCGGCCTGCTTGAGCAAACCCATCAGTTGGTTCGCCGAATGAGTGCCTTGCACCATGACCTCCGGCAAACGGGTCAGCGCAGCGCCGACATGTTCGCTGCGGGTTGCCATGGAAACCATGCCCGCGCCGCAACGCAGGGCGCTTTCGGCGCTCATCTGGATAGCGCCGCCAAACCCTCGGTCGCCACCGATCAACAGGACATGCCCGAACGAGCCTTTGTGGGAAGTAGGCGCGCGAGGCGTCAGACGCGGCAGATTATGGGGTGAGAGCAATCGGGCACTGACCGGCGCTGCTTCAACGATGTCAGGATCGGCGTGGAGGTCGTTGAAGACCAGTTCACCGACCCGGTCCGCGGCATCGCCGGTGAACAGGCCCAGCTTCAAACCAATGAAGGTCACGGTCAGATCGGCGCTCACCGCTGTGCCGAGCACCCGACCGGTATCGGCACACAGCCCCGAGGGGATATCCACCGCGGCGACCGGGAGGCCACTGACGTTGATCGTATCGATGGCCCGGACATAAGGCTCACGCACCTCGCCGCTCAAACCGGTACCGAGCAATGCATCCAGCAGCACACCGCGCAATTCCGACTCATCCGACCACGGTTCTACCGGTACACCCACCGCGACGGCCTCGGCATGGGCGTTGGCGGCGTCACCGAGCAGACGGCGGGGCTCGCCCACCGTCAGGACCCGCACCGACCAACCGGCACGCCGGGCCAGGGTGGCCACCAGGTAACCGTCACCGGCGTTGTTGCCATGGCCGGCGAGCACGGTCAGTTCACTGGCATCAGGCCAGCGTCGGACGATGGCCCGCCAGGTGGTGCGAGCCGCTCGTTGCATCAATTCGAAGCCGGTGGTGCCTGCCGCAATCAGCTGTGCATCAAGGGCCCGGACCTGCGCGGCACTGTACAGTGCGTCGGGAAAATCATCTTTAGTGTGCGGCATGCGTCTTCAGGCTCCGATGTCTGGCAGAATTATACGCATCTCAGCTCCGGTTTCTCTCGCCTCATGCCTGCCATTCCCACCGATCTCCCCGCCCTCGCCCAATCCATCAAGGACTGGGGCCGCGAGCTGGGTTTCCAGCAAGTCGGCATCAGCGGACTGGACCTTGGCGAGCATGAGCAACACCTGCAGCGCTGGCTCGATGCGGGCTACCACGGTGAAATGGACTACATGGGCGCCCATGGCAGCAAGCGCTCGCACCCCGACGAACTGGTGCCGGGCACGCTGCGGGTGGTGTCCCTGCGCATGGACTACCTGCCGGGCGACACGCATATGGCGCAGATGCTCGGCCAACCGGAAAAAGCCTACGTCTCGCGTTATGCGTTGGGCCGCGATTACCACAAATTGATCCGTAAACGCGTGCAACAACTGGCAGAAAAAATCCAGGCGGTCATCGGCCCCTTCGGCTACCGCGCCTTCGTCGACAGCGCACCGGTCCTGGAAAAAGCCATCGCCGAACAGGCCGGCCTCGGCTGGATCGGCAAGAACACCCTGGTACTGAACCGCAAGGCCGGCAGCTACTTCTTCCTGAGCGAGCTGTTTGTCGACCTGCCATTGCCGGTGGACCCGCCCCAGGCCAGCGAACACTGTGGGAAATGCACGGCGTGCCTGGACATTTGTCCGACCAATGCCTTCATCGGTCCCTACGTACTGGACGCCCGCCGCTGCATCTCCTACCTGACCATCGAGCTGAAAAGCGCCATCCCTGAAGAACTGCGCCCCTTGATCGGCAACCGGGTGTTCGGTTGTGATGATTGTCAGATCGTTTGTCCGTGGAACCGTTTCGCCCGGCCGTCCGGAGAAAACGATTTCAAGCCACGCCACAACCTGGACAATGCCGGACTGGCCGAGCTGTTCCTGTGGGACGAGGACACCTTTCTCAAGAGCAGCGAAGGCTCGCCGTTGCGCCGTGCCGGTTATGAGCGCTGGCTGCGCAACCTGGCGGTCGGCCTGGGCAATGCACCGTCAACGATTCCAGTGCTTCAGGCACTGGAGGCACGCCGCGATCATCCCTCGGAGCTGGTGCGTGAGCATGTGGAATGGGCGCTGCGCCAGCACGCGCAGCGTCAGACCTCGTCGTTGTAGACGAACTTCGGCATTTCCCAGTGGAAGCGGATCGCCAGGAGCCGCAGCAGGAAGCCGCCGAACAAGGTGATGAGCACGGCCTGTTCATTGGGCAAGGCCAGGTAGACGCACAGCAGATAACACCATGCGGCGGCAAACGAGACGCTGGCATACAGCTCGCGCCGGAAGATCAGCGGAATATCGTTACAGAAGATGTCGCGCAGGATCCCGCCGAACACGCCGGTAATGACGCCACTGACCGACGCCACCAACATGCCATGGCCCATTTCCAGGGCCGTCATGCAGCCGATCAGCGTGAAGGCCACTAGGCCGACGGCGTCGAGCACCAGGAACATCGAGCGCAGATGACGCATCCAGCGCGCCAGGAACACCGTCAGCATGGCCGCCGCCGTGGTCAACACCAGGTATTCCGGGTGCTTGACCCAAGTGAGCGGGTAATGCCCGAGCAACACGTCGCGCACCGAGCCGCCACCCAGCGCCGTGACACAGGCGATCAGCACCACGCCGAACCAGTCCATGCCCCGCCGCCCGGCAGACAGGGCGCCGGTCATGGCTTCAGCGGTGATGGCGATCAGATAGAGCATGAGCAACATGATGGCGGTCCTTGCAGGAAGGCGCGCAGTCTAGCCAGTTCGGGCCAGCACCAAAAGAGGGCAGCCGTTGACCCTGCCAAACACAGACGGGTGGCGAGGGGATCTGTGGGAGCAAAGCTTGCTCGCGATGCAGTCAACACCGTTCATTGCAGGACCGTGTCATCGTTCATCGCGGGCAAGCCTTGCCCCCACGGTTCCCTTCGCCACAGCACAATCAGAACTTGATGAAATGCTTGCGGTAATGCTGCAGCTCGGCAATGGACTCGCGAATGTCGTCCAGTGCCAGGTGGCTGCCGCCCTTCTGGAAGCTGTCACGCACTTGCGGCGCCCAGCGGGCGGCCAGTTCCTTGAGGGTGGAGACGTCCAGGTTGCGGTAGTGGAAATAGCTTTCCAGGGACTTCATGTGGGTATAAAGGAAGCGCCGGTCCTGGCAGATGCTGTTGCCGCAGATCGGTGATTTGCCCTTCGGCACCCACTGCTCGAGGAAGGCGATGGTCTGGGCCTCGGCCTCGGCCATGCTGATCTTGCTCTCGCGTACCCGCTGGGTCAGGCCCGAGCCGCCGTGCTGGCGGGTGTTCCATTCGTCCATGCCGGCCAGTACCTCGTCGCTATGATGGATCGCGATCACCGGGCCTTCGGCCAGGGTGTTGAGATCACTGTCGGTCACGATGGTGGCCATTTCGATGATGACGTCGGTGTCGGGGTTCAGACCGGTCATTTCCAGGTCGATCCAGATCAGGTTCTGCGGGTTTTGCATAGGATGGGCTCCTCGGAGTAGCTGCGCAGTTTAGCCTAGGCAAGCGTGCGGGCGTGCTAAACTCGCCGCCGTTTTACCTAATCGCTGCATTTTCATACGGAACACCCATGGCCAAACGCCAACTCAATCGTCGTCAGAACTGGCGCATCGAAAAGATCCAGGCCGAGCGCGCAGCCCGCGCCGCCAAACGCGAGTCCAGTGCGGTGCAAGCCCTGGAAGGCGGCGACCTCGGCCCCGAACAGACCGGCCTGGTGATCGCCCACTTCGGTGTACAGGTCGAGGTCGAGGCCCGTGAAGGCGAGTTGGCCGGCCAGGTATTCCGTTGCCACCTGCGGGCGAACCTGCCAGCACTGGTCACCGGCGACCAGGTGGTCTGGCGTGCCGGCAACCAGGGCATTGGCGTGATCGTGGCACAACTGCCGCGCCACACCGAGCTGTGTCGTCCGGACAGCCGGGGCCAGCTCAAGCCGGTGGCGGCCAACGTCGACATGATCGTCATCGTCTTCGCCCCGCTGCCCGAGCCCCATGCCAACCTGATCGACCGCTATCTGGTGGCGGCCGAACACGCCGGCATCCGTCCGTTGTTGCTGCTCAACAAGTTCGACCTGATCGATGAACAGAATGCCCCGGCGTTGAACGCCTTGCTGGCGGTCTATCGGCAACTGGGTTACCCGGTGCTGGAAGTCTCGGCCCACCACGGCAATGGCATGGAACAATTGCAACGGCAACTGGACGGGCGCATCAGCGTGTTCGTCGGCCAGTCCGGCGTCGGCAAGTCTTCGCTGGTCAACAGCTTGCTGCCGGAGGTCGAGACCCGGGTCGGGCCATTGTCCGAACTGTCCGGCCAGGGCACCCACACCACCACTACCGCGCGGCTGTTCCACTTCCCTGGCGGCGGTGAGCTGATCGACTCGCCAGGCATCCGCGAGTTCGGCCTGGGCCATGTCAGCCGGGCCGATGTGGAGGCCGGGTTCATCGAGTTCAACGACCTGATCGGCACCTGCCGCTTCCGTGACTGCAAGCACGACCGCGAACCCGGCTGCGCCCTGCTCAAGGCACTGGAAGACGGTCGCGTGCAGCAGCAACGGATGAACAGCTATCGCTCGATCATCGCCAGCTTGCCGGAAAGCAGTTATTGATCTGAAGGTGAGCTGAGACAGTTGTGGCGAGGGAGCCTGCTCCCGCCCGTGGGAGCAAGGCTTGCCCTAATGCCAGTCAGTTAAGCCACAAACTGTGGGAGCACAGCTTGCTCGCGATGGCGGTAAATCAGTCAGCAACAATGTTGACTGGTCTGTCGCTATCGCGAGCAAGCTTTGCTCCCACGCGCCCAATCACTGCGCAGGCGTTCCCGGTGGCTTCGGCGCGGCATCGTCGAACAGGTTCAGACGCTCGCGCAACTCATGGGCCGGCACCGGCTGCTGATCGGTCGGCAAGGCGTTCGGATCGGCCGCAGCCCCCGGCGGCGTCGCCGGTGCTTCGCCCGGGGCACCCTCGCCCTGGGCCGGGTCGGGTGCCGGATCGTCCGTCTGCGAACCTTCGATAGCCTTCTGGGCTTTCTTGGTCAACACCACGATATCGATACGCCGGTTGACCGGGTTGAACGGATCCTTGCGATCGAACAACGCCGACGAGGCATACCCGACCACCCGCGCCACCTGCTCATCCGGATAACTGCCTGCCACCAGGGCACGACGTGCCGCGTTGGCGCGGTTGGCGGAGAGTTCCCAGTTACCGAAGTCGCCCTTGCCGATGTACGGCTTGGCGTCGGTGTGGCCGCTGATACTGATCTTGTTCGGCACCGCCTTGATGGTGTCGGCCATGGCCAGCAGGATGTCCTCGAAATAGGGCTTCAGGCGTGCGCTGCCGGAATCGAACATCGGCCGGTTCTCGGCATCCGTGATTTGGATGCGCAAGCCGTTCGGCGTGATCTCGAACAGGATCTGGTCCTTGAATTTCTGCAGTTGCGGGTTCTCGTCGACCTTGTTCTGCAACTCCTGCAGCAACAACTCCAGACGTTCGCGCTCAACCTGCTCGGCCATGCCCTCGACCTGCTCGGAATCCACCGTCACCTTGTCGGGCTGCGGCTGGGACTTGACCTCGGGGTTGAGGGTATTTTCCGGCGCGAGGGTCGGCGAGCCGCCCAGGTCGATGATGTAGGGCGTGCCGCTTTCGGAGAAGCCGACCGGGTCCTTGAAGTAACCGGCAATGGCGATCTTCTGTTCCGGGGTCGCGGTGGACAGCAGCCACAGCACCAGGAAGAACGCCATCATCGCCGTCGCGAAGTACGCGAAGGCGATTTTCCAGGCGCCCCCGTGGTGTCCAGCGGCTATGCGCTTGACACGCTTGATGATGATCGGCTGGTTGTTCTCCATGGCTTAGCGACCGCGAACCGCTTGTTCCAGCTCGGCGAAGCTTGGACGGTGCGCCGGGTACAGGACCTTGCGGCCGAACTCCACGGCCAGCGAAGGCGGCATGCCCGAGGCCGAAGCCACCAGGGAGGCCTTGATGGCCTCGTAGGTGTTGAGTTCTTCCTTGGCATCATGGGCCAGGGAATGGGCCAGGGGGCCGAAGAAACCATAGGCAGCCAGGATACCGAAGAAGGTACCGACCAGCGCCGCACCCACGTGCAGGCCGATGGACTTCTGGTCGCCATCGCCCAGGGAGGCCATGGTCACCACGATACCCAGTACCGCCGCGACGATACCGAAGCCGGGCATGGCGTCGGCGATGCCGGTCACGGCGTGGGACGGATGCTCGAGGTCTTCCTTGAGGCTGTACAGCTCCATGTCGAACAGGCCTTCGAGCTCATGGGGGGCCATGTTGCCGGACGACATGATGCGCAGGTAATCACAGATGAACGCCGTCATGCGGGCGTCCTTGAGCACTGCCGGGTACTTGGCGAAAATCGGGCTGGCGGCGGCGTCTTCGATATCGCCCTCGATCGCCATCATGCCTTCGCGGCGGCTTTTGTTGAGGATCTCGTAGATCAGCCCCAGCACTTCGAGATAGAAGGTGTGGCTGAAGCGCGAACTGAACATGCCCAAGGATTTCTTGAGCACGTGCATCGTCATATAGCCGGGGTTGGCCTGCAGGAATGCGCCAAGGGCCGCACCACCGATGATCATGACCTCGAAGGGTTGGATCAGGGCGGCAATCTTGCCATGGGAGAGCACGTATCCGCCGAGCACGCTCGCGAACACGACAATGATGCCGATAATTTTAGCCATAGATTGAAAGTACTTATTTAAGTCGGGTTCAAGGTCATATTCGGAAGCTGGAAAATCTCTTCTTCTACTTATCGGCAAAACTGCGCCAGACTATAGCCAGTTCTGGCGAAAAGCCAATTTGCCACGTTGCAGCATGCGATGATCACGTCCAGCCATGGCTAACGAAACGAAGGTTCCAACCCCACGACCGACCACCCTCGAAGGCTGGGTAAAACTGCTCGAGGGCGTGCATTTGCCGGTGCCCCAGGCCAGTCATGACCAGGTCTGCAAGGCCGTCGCCGATAGCCGCCGCTCGTTGCGTGACATCGCTGAGCTCATGCAGGACAGTCCTGCCCTGGCCCTGAGCGTCATCCGCGAAGCCAACCATCATACCCACGGCAGCCTCACTGAGCCGGCGGAAAACCTCGAAGTGGCCATCAACCGCCTCGGCCTCAAGCGTACCGAGGAGCTGCTCGCCCGCCTGCCGTCGCTGCCGGAGCAGGAGATACCCGTCACTCTGCGCCAGTTGCAGTTGATCAGCCAGCACGCCACGCAACAGGCCAATGGCTTCTTTGCCGGCCGCCTGGCACGGCTGTGGCAGGACATCCACTGGGGCAGCTTGCTGTTCCTGTCGCCGCTCTGGCCCCTGGCCCTGACGCACCCGCGGTTGCTGGGGGAATGGGAGATGCGGGTGATGCATAGAGGCCAGTCGGCCAGCAAGGTAGAGCGCGAACTGTTCGGTGTCGGCCTGCTGGAGATCTGTCTCGCGGTGGTGGAAGCCTGGCGCTTGCCGATCTGGGTGGCGCAAGGCTATCGCCTGCTGCTCAACGAGCGTCGTGAACTGGTGAAGGTGTTGCGCATCGCCCGTGACAGCGAGCATCCGTTGCGCCAGCAAAATCGCCTGGACGATGACCCGACCCTGCGACGCTGGCTCAACCAGCCGGCCAATACCGTGCTACTGGCGAATGGCCTGGCACTTTCGGCGCATCAGGCGTGGGACTGTCCCCACAACATCCGCTGGCAATACCTCACCAGCCTGTACCTGCAGATGCCCATGGATGAGCTTCAGCAACAGTTGCACCAGCAGGCCGCCAACAGCGCCCGCCACCACGCCATGCCGGACCTCTGGCATCCGGCCGTGGCACTGCTCTGGCCTCCCGGCAGCCGTCGCGTCCAGGCCGCTGGGCCTTCCGCCGCCCAACCCAGCGCCGCGGACCTGGCCCTGTGGCGCAAACGATGCGCGGCGTTACTGGTGGAGCCGAGCCCGTTCAGCAACGCCATGCACCTGACCACCTCGGCACGGGATGCGCTGGTGGCGTGCGGCATGCGCCGGGTGATGATCCTGATGGCCGACCGCAACCAGACCAGCGTGCGCGTGCACCAAACCGCCGGCCTGTCCCCCGAGGCGGCGGCCATGAGTTTCTCCATCGACCAGAGCAAGGTATTGCAACGGTTGCTGGCGCAGCAGGCCCAGGTCCGTCTGAACCCGGAGAACAATGCGCAGTTCTCGGCCCTGCTGCCACCGGGCCTGCGCGCCCTGTTCAAGGGTGAGCATATGCTGTTGCGCTCCCTGACCTGCAATGGCCGGGTGATCATGCTGGTGGCCGTGGACCAGGGCGGCGGCCCCTTCACGGATGTGACGGTGCAAGCCTTCGGCAGGACCGTGCAGTGTATCGAGCGGGCCCTGCACACCTTTACCAACCGTGGTCGCTGAACTTGCTACAATCCCTTCCTTTTGCGCCCCTGGAGACCTGACATGCCTGACTTCTCTGGCTTGCCGCTGGTGATCGAGCCAAGCGATCTGCTCCCGCGTCTCGATGCCCGCGAACTGATTCTGGTGGACCTGACCAGCGCCGCGCGCTACAGCACCGGTCACATTCCCGGCGCACGCTTCGTCGATCCCAAGCGCACCCAATTGGGCCAGCCGCCAGCTCCGGGGCTGCTACCGGCCAAAGCCGATCTCGAGGCACTGTTCGGCGAGCTCGGGCACAACCCGGATGCGGTCTACGTGGTCTATGACGACGAAGGTGGCGGCTGGGCCGGACGCTTCATCTGGCTGCTGGACGTGATCGGCCACTCGAAGTACCACTACCTCGACGGCGGCCTGCTGGCGTGGCTGGACGACAGCCTGCCGGTCAGCACCGATGTACCGGCCTCCGTCGGCGCCCCGGTGCAACTGACGCTGCGCGACGCCCCCACCGCCACCCGCGAATACCTGCAAAGCCGTCTCGGTGCCGCCGACCTGGCGATCTGGGACGCGCGCGGCCCGCTGGAATATTCCGGCGAGAAAGTCGTGGCGGCCAGGGGCGGTCACATCCCCGGCGCAGTCAATTTCGAATGGACCGCGGGCATGGACAAGGCGCGCAGCCTGCGCATCCGCCAGGACATGCCACAGATCCTCGAACAACTGGGCATCACGCCGGACAAAGAGGTCATCACCCACTGCCAGACTCACCACCGTTCCGGTTTCACCTATCTGGTGGCCAAGGCGCTCGGTTACCCACGGGTCAAGGGCTACGCCGGTTCCTGGGGCGAATGGGGCAACCACCCCGACACCCCGATCGAGCTTTGAAGGTTCCTAAGGACATTTAATGAAAAACCGTTTGTTCATCATCACTCAGTACCTGCTGCCCCACCACCTGCTGTCACGCCTGGCCGGCTGCATTGCCGAATGCCGCGTGCGCTGGTTCAAGAACGCGTTCACCCAGTGGTTCGCCAAGCGTTATCAAGTGGACATGTCCCAGGCCCTGGTGGAAGACCTCACCGCCTACGAGCACTTCAACGCGTTCTTCACCCGCGCCTTGAAAGAAGGCGCGCGGCCGCTGGATGAAACACCGGGCGCGATCCTCAGCCCTGCCGACGGCGCCGTCAGCCAACTCGGCCCGATCGAGCATGGCCGGGTCTTCCAGGCCAAGGGCCACAGCTTCAGCGTGCTGGAACTGCTGGGTGGCGACTCGGCCAACGCCGCGCCGTTCATGGGCGGCGACTTCGCCACCATCTACCTGTCGCCCAAGGATTATCACCGCGTGCACATGCCGCTGGCCGGCACTTTGCGGGAGATGGTCTACATTCCGGGCCGCATCTTCTCGGTCAACCAGACCACCGCCGAAAACGTTCCGGAGCTGTTCGCCCGCAACGAACGCGTGGCGTGCATCTTCGACACCGAGCGCGGACCGATGGCCGTGGTGCTGGTGGGCGCGATGATCGTGGCCTCCATCGAAACCGTCTGGGCCGGGCTGGTCACGCCACCCAGGCGCGAACTGAAGACCTTCCGCTACGACGAAGCCGCCCGCGCGCCGATCCACCTGGAAAAAGGCGCCGAGCTGGGCCGTTTCAAACTGGGCTCGACCGCCATCGTGCTGTTCGGACCAGACCAGGTGAAATGGGCCGAGGATCTGGTGGCCGGCTCACCAGTGCGGATGGGCCAAGGCTTGGCGCTGCCCAAAGCCTAATGCCACTGCCCCCCCTGTGGGAGCGAGCTTGCTCGCGATAGCGTCAGGTCAGTCACCTCCATACCGACTGATCCGCCGCCATCGCGAGCAGGCTCGCTCCCACAGTCGCCTCGTGGCGTTCATTGGACTTCTGTTCAGCCCTGATCCCTTGTGGGAGCGAGCCCTGCTCGCGATAGCGTCAGGTCAGTCACCTACATAACAACTGATCCACCACTATCGCGAGCAGGCTCGCTCTCACGGTTGCCCTCGGAACAGATGGGACGCTGCTTTCGGCAACACCTGCTAGAGTTGAAGGCATCCCCTTCATTTCCAGCCGGAGCCGTCCACGGCATGAATGAGACCAGCCCTCTCCAGTTATTGCGTGTCTCGACCCCGACCCAGTCACGCCTGACGTTCTGCGATGCCACGCCGCGCGACCTCAAGCGCTGGATCGCCAACCTGCCCAAGGCCAACATCGGCGAAACGGCTCGCCTGCTGTACCAGGCCATCGGCGAACTCAACCTGCTGCTCACCCCCAGCGAAAACCGCCTGCAACTGCTCGAATTGCTGCGGCCCGAGGTGTACTACGTCTGCAAGCACCTGGAGCGGCATTTCCTGCAACAGGCCATCGTGCTCGATGAGCGCTCGCGCAAGATCGTCAACCTGTGCCAGGCCCTGCAAAGTCACCTGGCGATGGGCTACAAACAGATCGTGGCGCGCATCGTACCGAAGTTCACCAAGGACCGGGCCCGCCTGCTGAGTACCGCACTGCAAAGGGCGATGCATGCCCTCAACGGCCCGCTGCTGCGCGCCACCGAGTTGTACAGCCCGGTGCCTGAAGGGCTATGGCTCGATCTGCACCAGCTATACCGGATCGCCTGCCAGCACCGGTTGCAACACCAGAGTGTCAGCGACGACCTGGTCAGCCAGGTCCAGCAGCTGAGTGCCGAGCAAACCTACGTCGTAGCCCTGTTGTTGGGCGCATCACGCAGCAATCAGCTGCGCCAGGGCCAGATCGCACGATTGGCCGAAGTGCTGGAAGCCTGGAGCCAACGGATCAAGCTGGACCCGGCCAGTACGGCTGCCAGCCTGTTCGCCGTCGCGCCGCAGCTGGATATCGGGCCGCGCTACCGCTCCAAGTTCAGGACCGAGCAACAGCCGGGCCTGCTGGGCGTCGACCTTGAGCCGCTGGTGCGCGCGATCGCCCTCCATCTGGAGCGGCCTGCCGAACATACCCTGCCGGTACCTGGCGGCATGAATACCGATACCTTGCAGCACCTGCAGGCCGCCTGGGGTGAAGCCGTCGAACGCAGCTTCCAGCGCACCGAGGGCAATGGCACGCTGACCATATGCGTGGGCATGAGCGCGTTGCACTATTACCTTGGCGGCGAACGCTCCTTCAGCGAAATCCTGAAGACCCCCGTTACCCGCAAGGCCCGCTTCGAAGCCTCGCCCAGCAAGACCAGCGACACCTGGAAGAAAGCCTTCGACGCCGCCCCCACGGGGGACAGCGACATGCTGCCTTACGAAGAGATCGAGTACCCGGTCAACCCGGCCGATGAAGAGGGTAGCGGGTCGGACAACCAGCACCACTTCCCCACCTACCAGCTGCCGATCGTCAACCACAGCCCCGGGGGGTACTGCCTCGGCTGGCCGAAAGAAGTACCGGAACAGCTGCAGGCCGGGGAAATGATCGGCATTCGGGACACCAATGATCAAGCCTGGAGCGTCGCGGTGGTGCGCTGGATCCGCCAGGTGCGCGGCGGCGCCATGCAGATGGGCATCGAACTGGTCGCGCCCTATGCCCAGCCTTGCGGCGTGCAATTGGTTCGGGAGAAGAACGAACCCAGTCATTACCTGCGGGGGCTGTTGCTGCCGGAGATCAGCGCCATCGAACTGCCCCCGACCATGATCGCCCCGCGCCTGCCGTTCCAGGAGGGACAACAGGTCCTGATCAACACCAACGGCCAGGAACTCCGGGCCGGCCTCGACCGACGGGTGACCAGCACCCATAGCTTCAACCAGTTTGCCTATCACCAGGAAGATGCCGGTCCCGCCGGGGGCGGCGATGACCAGGAAGGGGATTTCGATTCGTTGTGGAAGTCGCTTTAACAGGCGACCGAACAACCCTGTGGCGAGGGAGCTTGCTCCCGCTGGGGCGCGCAGCGGCCCTGAAATCTGACACCTCGATGTATCGGAATGATTGCAAAAGGGCTGCTACGCAGCCCAGCGGGAGCAAGCTCCCTCACCACAACAGGCTCCCCTGCCACAGTAAATGCCCTCACCACAGCATGGTTTCCTCGCCAGAGGGTATACCTGGGTTCAGAGCTGCCCGTCGCGATCCCTGAAGCCCAGCAGGTACAACACCCCATCCAGCCCCAGGGTCGAAATCGCTTGCCTGGCCGATTGCTTGACCAGCGGCTTGGCCCGGAACGCCACGCCCAGGCCCGCTATCGCCAGCATCGGCAAGTCATTGGCACCGTCGCCCACGGCGATGGTCTGCTCAAGGCGCAGGCCTTCTTTCTCGGCCAGTTCCCGCAGCAGGTCCGCTTTGCGCTGGGCATCGACGATAGGTTCGACGGCCACGCCGGTCACCTTGCCATCCACCACTTCCAGCTCGTTGGCGAACACGTAGTCGATGCCGAGCTTGGCCTGCAACTGCTTGGCGAAGTAGGTGAAGCCACCGGACAGGATCGCCGTCTTGTAGCCCAGGCGCTTGAGTTCGGCGAACAAGGTCTCGGCACCTTCCGTCAGACGCAGGGAGGCACCGATGGCATCCAGCACGCTGACATCCAGGCCTTGTAACAGCGCCAGGCGTTCCTTGAAGCTGGCGCGGAAATCCAATTCTCCGGCCATGGCCCGCTCGGTGATGGCCGACACCTTGTCGCCCACGCCGGCAGCCTTTGCCAGCTCATCGATGACTTCGGCTTCGATCAAGGTCGAATCCATGTCGAACACCGCCAGGCGACGGTTACGCCGGAACAGCGAGTCTTCCTGGAATGCGATGTCGACGTTCAGTTCCTGGGCCACGCTCAGGAACTCGGCACGCAACGCCTGGGGATCGGCCGGCTCGCCACGCACGGAAAATTCGATGCAGCCCTTGCCCTTGTCCGCCGGGGTGTCCAGCGGCATGCGCCCGGACAAGCGATCGATGTGGTCGATATTCAAGCCATATTGGGCGGTGATCGAACTGACGCGCTGCAACTGTTCGGCGGTGACCTTACGGGTCAACAGGGTAACGATGTGCCGTTTCTTGCCCTGGCCGGCCACCCAGTGCTGGTAGTCCGCCTCGGACACCGGCGTGAAGCGTACCTGTTGGTCGAGCTTGTAAGCGGTGAACAGGATGTCCTTGAGCACCGATTTGCTCTGTTCGGCATCCGGAATTTCAACCAGGATGCCAAACGATAGCGTGTCGTGGATCACCGCCTGACCGATGTCGAGAATGTTCACACCACCCTGGGCCAGAACGCCGGTAATGGCCGCAGTCAGACCCGGACGGTCGCTGCCAGTGATGTTTATCAGGACGATTTCGCGCAAGGCGCACCCCCGCAGGTGGAAAAAAACCGCATTCTACCCACTTTCAGTGACCATCGGGCACCGCCAGTGCTTTGCCGGTCATGGGGCTGTCGCTATACTGCGCGTCAATTTCACGGACAAAGAGCCGAGCTCAGTGAACCGGCCCACGCCAGTCAAGACCGACAACTTCTTCCTGCTGATCTTCCGTGCACTGCGCCATCGTCGCGTGCCGATTGCATTGCGCATTGCCAGCCATAACGTGATCCTGGTCGCCCTGGCCCTGGTCATCTATGCCTGCGTGATGGGCCTGCAGTTCAAGCAGGCGATGCACGAGCAGGCGGATGCCCTGGGGGAGAGCCTGACCACCCAGACCGCCACGTCCGCCACCGAGCTGCTGGTGTCCAACGACATCCTCAGCCTCAACGTGCTGCTCAACAACCTGACCAAGAACAAGCTGGTGGCCCACGCTGCCATCTACAGCGTGGACAACCGCATCCTCGCCGAGGCCGGCCAGCGTCCCAAGCCAGGCCTGTTGGGCGAGTCCGGCGGCATGTACCAGAGCAAGATCACCTTCCAGGACGTGACCGCCGGACAACTGCGCATCAGCCTGGACATGGACCAGTTCCAGCAACCGATGACCATCAGCCTGCAAAGCATGGGCATCCTCAGCGCAATACTGCTGGCATTGGCGCTGGCGTTGAGCCTGCGCCTGGGGCGGCATCTCTCCACGCCGCTGCTGCAACTGCGCGTCTGGCTGCGTGACATCGACGAACACACCCCGGCCACCCAGCGCCAGGACGAAATCGGCGATCTGGCGCGGCAACTGCACGCCAGTTTCGCGCCGGAACCTGCCCCCCTGCCGGAGCCCGATGACATCGACTACGTTGACGATGAGGCCGAAGCGGAATTCGAAGTGCGCAACCTGCGCGATCCCGGCTTCGACGAAAGCCAGCCGATGCCGACCTCCAGGCCCGCGCCGCGCCATGTGGTACGGGCGGTCGAAGACGAAGAAGACGACGACGCCTTCGCCGACCTGCGGGACGAGTCGATTGCCGGGCAACCGCAACCACTCGCCAGGCCCGCTGTCTCGAACCAGCCACAGCACAGCGCCGTGCTGGCCGTGCAACTGGGCGCCCAGGACCAACTGCGTCGCCTGCCCCAGGCCCGCCTGAAGGAACTGCTCGAACGCTACCGCGATTGCCTCGACCAGGCCGCCTCGCTCTACCAGGGTGAATTGCACACCCTGAACGACGGCAGCACCCTGATGCTGTTCCATACCGACGACAGCGGCGACGATTACCTGACCAATGCCATTTGCTGCGGTGAATTGCTGCGGGCCCTGGGTCATCAATTGCAGATCGAAGTCGCCGACAGCGGCATCACCCTGCAACTGCAACTGGGCCTGACCCTCGGCGACGGCCTGTTCGGCCTGAGCCAGATCGACCTGTTGCTGACCGAAACCGCCCAGGACGCCCTGGCGCTGTCGCAACACAGCCGCAACCTGCTGCTGGTGGAGCGCAAGATCAACGACGACGCCCTGATCCGCCAGCGCACGCGCATCCGCCCCATCGCCAGCCCCGAAGGCGCGTGCTGTGTGGAGCGCTTGATGGAGCCGTACCCTTCGATGCTGGAGCGGCAGCTGGCGCGCATGCATGAGCGCCAGGCCTGAGTCCCGATCGCTGGAATGACGAAGCCCGCAGACGAGTGATTGTCTGCGGGCTTTTTTGTGGCCCTCACCGGCCCCATCGCGAGCAGGCTCGCTCCCACAAGGACGGCGCAGGACCTGTGGGAGCGAGCCCTGCTCGCGATGAGGCCAGCACAGCCGCCGAAGATCCATCCCCCAGAAACAACAAAGCCCGCATCAACGCGGGCTTTGTCTTGCATCCAATCCAGCGATCAGAACCTGAACACTTCCATGTCGGTACGAATCGGCAAGGCCATCGGGATCTTTGGCGACTTCTCCGGTTCAGCAGGCTTGGCCTGGGAAGGAGCAGCCTTGCGCGGTGCAGCCTCGACCAGCGGAGGCTGGTTGGCCAATGGCTTGAGCGCCACGGACAACTGCTCGGCCAGACGTTGCAGGAGAACACCCTGGGCCTGGACCTGCGCAGCGGTACCGCCGGTATGTTGTTCCTGCAGATGAACGATGCGGTTCTCCCGCACCTTGCCGCGACGGTCGATCAACCGCCATTGGGCATCGAGTACTGCCGGCTGCGCTTCGCCCGAGTCCAGGCGAGTGATCGACAGCAACACCTGGACATCCGGGGTAAACCCCTGGGTGGCCGGTGCCAATACCACGCGCTGGCTGTCCAGATGGCCGGCCACCTGGCGCAGCAGCAACTGGTCGATGTCAGAGGAGAGGCTGCCGGCCCAACGGCCGTCAGTGGCAGCCCGCAGGCTACCGTCGGGTTGACGTTGCAACAGGGTTTCGCGTTGCAGGTAGTCGGCGATCGACACCGGCCCCAGCAATACAGCCATGCCCGTGCTTTGCGCAGGCTGGGTCGGGTTGCCACTGTCGAGTTGATACAGCGACACCGGCTGATGGACGCTGCAACCCGCCAGGCCAAGCAGGCCGGCGAGCCATAGAATAGGAAGGCGCAGAGCAGTCATCGTTCCATCCAGGTGGCGGCCACAAGGCTTACCACAGTGAAAAAATACTCGGTCATTATGAAGAACGCTCAGCCACGCCGGCGCTTGAAAGGGCCTATCATCCGTGAATATGCGTTCCGACTCCAGCGCGAAAGCATCGATCTGCGGCTTTTAATCGCAGACCGAGCCGTCTAGCACGCTTAATTCAGGTTTTCGACGAGCAGCGCATCGACCCGTTGGAAACCTCTTGGAAGCTTGTTGCCCCGCCGACCACGTTCACCTTTGTAATGCTCAAGATCGTCTGCTTTGAGTGAGAGCGTACGCTTTCCAGCCTGCAGCACAAGCGTGGCCCCCTCCGGCAGCACTGCAATATCCGTGACATATTCCTCACGGCTGGCCACCCGTTCGCCGGAAATCCCGATGATCTTATTCCCTTTACCTTTACCTAATTGTGGCAGGTCACTGATTTTGAAGACCAACAGCCTACCTTCGGTCGTCACCGAAGCCAGCCAATTGTTATCCCGGTCGACGACCGGGCGCGGGGCGATGACCTTGGCGTTATTCGGCAGGCTCAACAACGCCTTGCCCGCCTTGTTCTTGGCTTGCAGGTCCTCACCCTTGACGACGAACCCGTAGCCGGCGTCCGACGCAATAACGTATAGCCCGTCATCATCAGGCATCAGCACGCACTCAAAAGTTGCACCCGGTGGTGGTGTCAGACGACCGGTCAGCGGTTCGCCCTGGCCGCGAGCCGATGGCAGGGTATGGGCTGCCACCGAATAACTGCGTCCGGTGGAGTCGATAAACACCGCAAACTGGTTCGAGCGCCCAGGCGCCAGGGCCTTGAAACCGTCCCCGGCCTTGTAGGAAAGCCCCGCCGCGTCGATGTCGTGCCCCTTCGCAGAGCGCACCCAGCCTTTTTCCGACAGCACGACGGTCACTTTCTCGTTCGGCAGCAGATCGTGCTCACTCAGGGCCTTGGCTTCGGCGCGCTCGACAATCGGCGAACGACGGTCGTCGCCATAGGTTTCGGCGTCCTTGAGCAGCTCGGTGCGTACCAGTTTCTTGAGCTTGGCCTCGCTACCCAGCAAGGCCAGCAGCTTGGCCTGCTCCTTGAGCAACTCATCCTGTTCAGCCCGCAACTTCATCTCTTCCAGCCGCGCCAATTGCCGCAGGCGGGTGTCGAGGATGTAGTCGGCCTGGATTTCGCTCAGGGCAAAGCGCTCGATCAACTTGGCCTTGGGGTGATCCTCGGTACGGATGATGTGGATCACTTCGTCCAGGTTGAGGTAGGCAATCAGCAAACCGTCCAACAGGTGCAGGCGGCGCTCGACCTTGTCCAGACGGAACTGCAGGCGTCGACGCACCGTTTTGACGCGAAACTCCAGCCATTCCACCAACAGTGCCCGCAGGTTCTTCAACTGCGGCTTGCCGTCCAGGCCGATGATGTTGATGTTGACCCGGTAGCTGGACTCCAGATCGGTGCTGGCAAACAGGTGTTGCATCAAGGCGTCGTGGTCGACCCGGCTGTTGACCGGAATGATCACAATGCGGCACGGGTTCTCGTGGTCCGACTCATCGCGCAAGTCGGCCACTTGCGGCGCTTTCGACGGCTTTGCCTGCATCATCGCGGCAATCTGCTCCAGGACCTTGGCCCCGGAAACCTGATGTGGCAGCGCGGTGACGATGATGTCGCCGTCTTCGACGTGATACACGGCGCGCATGCGCACCGAACCGCGGCCGCTTTCATAAATTTTCAGCAGGTCGGCGCGCGGGGTGATGATTTCCGCTTCGGTCGGATAGTCCGGGCCCTGGATGTGCTCGCAGAGCTGCTCTACCGTGGCTTTCGGCTCGTCCAGCAGGCGCACGCACGCCGTGGCCACTTCCCGCAGGTTGTGGGGCGGTACATCAGTGGCCATGCCCACGGCGATGCCGGTAGTGCCATTGAGCAGGATATTCGGCAAACGTGCCGGCAACACCAGAGGCTCGTCGAGAGTGCCGTCGAAGTTCGGCCCCCAGTCCGCCGTGCCCTGGCCCAGCTCGCTGAGCAGCACCTCGGAATAACGCGACAGCCGCGCCTCGGTGTAACGCATGGCCGCGAACGACTTGGGATCGTCCGGCGCCCCCCAGTTACCCTGGCCATCCACCAAGGTGTAGCGGTAGCTGAATGGCTGGGCCATCAACACCATGGCTTCGTAGCAGGCCGAATCGCCGTGGGGGTGGAACTTGCCGAGCACGTCACCGACGGTCCGTGCCGACTTCTTGTGCTTGGAATCGGCGTCCAGCCCCAATTCACTCATGGCATAGACGATCCGCCGCTGAACCGGCTTCAAGCCGTCGCCGATGTGCGGCAAGGCGCGGTCCATGATCACGTACATGGAGTAATTGAGGTAGGCATTTTCGGTGAAGTCAGCCAGCGATCGGCGCTCTACGCCGTCCAAGCTGTCTGCAAGAATGTCGCTCATGCGGGCCTCATCAGTTCGTTGTCTGGCGCAACGGCATGCTGCCGTCGCGCTGGGTAGATTCAAATAGGTTCAGGGACGGCCGGCTCATGGCGAGGCGCTCCAGCCACCATCGGGTGCAGCGAAGCGCCAGATGATCGGCCGCTCTTCGCCGTCGGCCCGCGGCCCGTCATTGTTGTCCAGGCCAACCCAGGCGCCCTTGGCGTCCACCACCAGGGCCTCGGCCAGCCCGTAGGCCTGGGAATAGCGACGATTGTCCTGCAAGGCCTCGGCGGCGAATGACCAGCAGCGTTCGACTTCAGCGGTCTGGAGGTCGCGTCGGCAGATTTGATAGGCGTTGCGTTCCAAGGTGAACAGCTTGCCGTCGAACAGTGACAGGTCAGCAAAGTCCCGGGACACGGCCTTGGCATCGGGAAACTGCGCCGGCTGCATTTCCTGCCCCGCTTCGCTCAACAGCACGCAATGACCATCACAGTCCCATACGGTTTGCTGACGCTTGATCAACAGCAAGCCACGTCGCTCCCGCTCCGCCGCCAACCACAAGCGGTCGCCGGCCGGGTTCACCGCCAAGCCTTCGAACAGCGCATTGAAATGCAGCAACATGCCGCTGGCACGGGCCTCGCGGATCATCGTCGGTGCAATCTTCAACCAGGAGACTTCGCCCAGCGGCGGCACCTGCAACACCGCCGCTTGGGATTCGCTGACCACATAGCGATTGCCGGCGCTGTCGCAACTGATGCCTTCGAAATCCAGCTCGCCACCGCGCAGGAACGACGCCGCCCAGGTACGCGATCGCAGCCCCCAGGGCAAACCGCTGTCCGGCGCCGGCGGCACGTCGATGATCAACGATTGCGCAAGCCAGACCTCGTCATCGGAGACGTTCAGGTGATAAATGCGGTCATCGTCGCGATCCGACACCGTCCACATCTCATCGCCGCAAAGGGCCAGCCCGGACAGATTGCCGCCGCGCATGCCATGGACAGCGTGCTCGGACAGCAACTTCAATTCCGGTGCAGGTCCCGCGAAGATCGCCCCCGCCCACAGCAACAACGCCAGGGCGAAACCGTTGCGCATCAGGCCAACACCTCGGCCAGGTCACCCTTGGATTCGAGCCAGGACTTGCGATCACCGGCACGTTTCTTCGCCAGCAGCATGTCCATGATTTCCGAGGTCGCGGCGAAATCGTCCAGGGTCAGTTGCACCAAGCGACGGGTGTTCGGGTCCATGGTGGTTTCGCGCAACTGCGGCGGGTTCATCTCGCCCAGGCCCTTGAATCGGGTGACCTGCGGCTTGCCGCGCTTCTTCTCGGCCACCAGGCGGTCGAGGATGCCGTCACGCTCGGCTTCGTCCAGGGCGTAGTAAATGTCCTTGCCCAGGTCGATACGGTACAGCGGCGGCATGGCGACATAGACATGACCGGCGTCCACCAACGGACGGAAATGCTGGACGAACAAGGCGCAGAGCAAGGTTGCGATGTGCAGGCCGTCGGAGTCGGCGTCGGCGAGGATGCAGATCTTGCCGTAACGCAACTGGCTCATGTCCTCGGCGCCCGGATCGACCCCGATGGCCACAGCGATATTGTGCACTTCCTGGCTGGCCAGTACTTCGCTGCCGTCCACTTCCCAAGTGTTGAGGATCTTGCCCCGCAACGGCAGGATCGCCTGGAATTCCTTGTCTCGAGCCTGCTTGGCCGAGCCACCGGCAGAATCACCTTCCACCAGGAACAGCTCGGAACGCATAGGGTCCTGCCCCGCGCAATCGGCGAGCTTGCCCGGCAACGCCGGCCCCTGGGTGATGCGCTTGCGCTCGACCTTCTTGCTGGCCTTGAGACGACGGCCGGCGTTGCTGATCGCCAATTCCGCCAGGGCCAGGCCGGTTTCGGGGTTGGCATTGAGCCACAGGCTGAACGCATCCTTGACCACACCGGACACGAACGCCGCCGCTTCACGGGACGACAAGCGCTCCTTGGTCTGCCCGGAGAACTGCGGTTCCTGCATCTTCATCGACAGCACGAAGGCAATGCGCTCCCACACGTCCTCCGGCGCCAGCTTCACCCCACGGGGCAGCAGGTTGCGGAATTCGCAGAACTCACGCATCGCATCGAGCAGGCCTTGGCGCAACCCGTTGACGTGGGTACCGCCCTGGGCCGTGGGAATCAGGTTGACGTAGCTTTCCTGGACGCTCTCGCCCCCCTCGGGCAACCACAGCAGCGCCCAGTCCACCGCCTCCTTGTTACCCGCCAGGCTCCCGCAGAACGGTTCGTCGGGCAGCCGTTCAAAGCCACTGACCGCGTCTACCAGATAGGAGCGCAGACCATCTTCGTAATGCCACTCGACTTTCTCGCCAGTGGCCTTGTCCTCGAAACTGACCAACAGCCCCGGGCACAACACGGCCTTCGCCTTGAGCACATGCTTGAGGCGGCTGACGGAGAACTTCGGCGAATCGAAATACTTCGGATCCGGCGCGAAATACACGCTGGTGCCGGTGTTGCGCTTGCCGACGCTGCCGACCACTTCCAGCTCGGTGGCCTTGTAGCCGTCGGCGAACGTCATCTGGTATTCGTTGCCGTCACGCTTGACCCGCACCCGGACCTGGGTCGACAAGGCGTTGACCACGGAAATACCCACCCCGTGCAGACCGCCGGAGAACTGGTAGTTCTTGTTGGAAAACTTGCCGCCCGCGTGGAGCTTGGTGAGGATCAGCTCGACGCCCGACACGCCCTCTTCGGGGTGAATGTCCACCGGCATGCCACGGCCGTCATCGCTGACCTCCAGCGAATGGTCCGCATGCAGGATGACCTGCACCGATTTGGCGTGCCCGGCCAAGGCTTCGTCGACACTGTTGTCGATGACTTCCTGGGCGAGGTGGTTCGGCCGACTGGTGTCGGTGTACATGCCGGGGCGCTTGCGCACCGGGTCGAGGCCCGAGAGGACTTCGATGGCGTCTGCGTTATAAGAGCTAGCGCTGGGAGTGGCCATGGGGTCTCGTCGTCAGTGTTCGAATGAAAAAGGGGCGATGGCTCACAGCGAGGTGAAGTCGATCGCCTGGTACAAATCGGCGCCAATGCCGGCAAAACTCAACAGCGCCGGCAACTGTTGGGCAAACCCCTGGAAACTGTGGTCGCCGCCGGCCTGGATGCGCAAGGCACAAGCACGGTAGTACTGCTGGGCGTGGCGATAATCCAGCGTTTCGTCACCGGTTTGCAACCATACCTGATACCGCTGCGGATCCTGCGGCGCCGGCACTTCCAACGCGGCCAGGGCCGTGACGTGGTCGTGGGTCAATTCCCAGGTTTCATCGGTGTACAGATTCTTTTGCGTGCCCAGGTAGCCGTCGAACATCCGATGGGGGCTGACCGCAGGGTTGATCAACAGCGCCTTGAGGCCGTGGCGCTCGGCCAAGTGAGTCGCATAGTAGCCGCCGAGCGAGCTGCCGACCAGCAGCGGCCGCCCCAGTTGTGCAATTGCCTGTTCGAGTTGGGCCATGGCTTCGCGGGGGTGGTGGTGCAGGGCTGGCACTTGCAGCTGATCGCCCAGGCCCAGGCGGGTCATCACGTCGATGAGCTGGCGGGCCTTGGTTGAGGCTGGGGCGCTGTTGAAGCCGTGGATGTAGAGGATCGAGGCTGACATGCCAACTCCCTGGGTTTGGGGGCAAAGGCCGGAGTTTACAGGGAGATTGGGGGGCATGCTTTCCTTGGCGAGGGATTTATCTCAGCTTTTGTGGGAGCGAGCCTGCTCGCGATGGCGGCCTTACTGGGTACATATCCATTGCTGCGGTAACGGCCTCTTATGGTTCCGCTCTTACAGCGGGTTACTTTTGGCAAACGCCCCAAAAGTAACCAAAAGGTCTGTGCCCCACCACTCGGCACCTCGCCTACGCTCGGTGTGCCCTCACTCCGGCATTGCTCCGTGGGCCCGCCGCGAAGGGCCATCCATGGCCCAGCGCGGCTAACCCGGCATCCATGCCGGGTTACCCACTACGCAATGCCTGCGTTCAGCCAGCGTGGTTAATGGGGCGTTCAAGATCAAAAGCAAAAGCAAAAGCAAAGGTTGTCTGGCCTATCGGGGATCGACGACGTCAAGGGCTCGGTTTGCCAGCAGCTCACTGAGTTCGACCATCTGTTGGACGCCGAAGGCTATATGCCGGTTGGAGCCTTCGAGGTTGAAGGCGAGGTCGCTGAGCATCGCATTGGCCGAGGCCAGGGTTTCGCTGAGGTTGGCCAGGAGGGTTTCGCTATCGAGGTCTTCGACGACGCTGAATAGCTGACCGGGGGATGGTTTCTTTTTGGTCTGGGGTTCTGGGGCGAGGTAGAAGTTGAGGGCGCGTTCGGCGGCTTCGTCGAGTTTTTTGGTGTCGAGGCCGGTGTGGGGTGCGGTGGGATCGGTTTTTGGGGGATTGGGGGTAACTTTGAACATGGTGAGGCTCCCTTATGTAGTGGAACCGCCATTTCCCGTTTCCAGGCGAGAGGGTGGCAGCTATGCGCGGGCTGGAAAACCGGAGTGCGGAGCAAACCCGGCAGACTCGAAAGTCTCCCGCGCACAGCCGCCATGAAGCAGAACTGCACACGCAAAAAAGCGATGCAGTATCTCATGTGGCGCGCTGTTGCATCCTCACTTATCGGGTTTCCAGGCCCGGTCGCTGAATCGCAGCGACCGGAAAAGGTTAGCGAGTCCCCTTCCCACCCGGCAACCGCCAGAGATCGTCGGAAAAATCTGCCTGGACGTCCGACCATTCCCACAGATTTAGGTCGGCAGTAAAGCCGCTATCGCGAGCAGGCTCGCTCCCACAGTGGGACGAGGTATGGCCCAAGAGACAGGTCGGCCTTCAGGACGCCTTCGCGGGCAAGCCCGCTCCCACAGGGGACCAAGGTCAGCCGCAAGAACAGGCCGGCCACAAGGCCGCCTCGCCTCGCCGTTGCTTTTGCTTTTGCTTTTGATCTTTGGGCCCCGTTAACCACGACGGCCGAACGCAGGTATTGCGTAGTGGGCAACCCGGCATGGATGCCGGGTTAGCCGCGCTGGGCCATGGATGGCCCTTCGCGGCGGGCCCACGGAGCAATGCCGGAGTGAGGGCACACCTCGCCTAGGCGAGGTGCCGAGTGGTGGGGCCAAGCCTTTTTGGTTACTTTTGGGGCGTTTGCCAAAAGTAACCCGCCGTAAGGGCGGAACCGTAAGTGGCCGTTACCGCAACAATGGATATGTACCCAGTCAACAGCTCAATACCCCTCAGCCCCATAATCAACCACAAACTCAAACCCAACCACCCGCTCAACCCCCGTCTCCACCCGCCCATCCGGCAGAAGCCGCAACCACCGATACCCCGGCATCTGCTCCCCCACCGCAAAATCCACAGCCCCAGGCTCAAACTGAATACAAGTCGAAGGCGAAGCCAACAAACGCACCCCCTCACGCACCTGATCGACCTCCTGATGCACATGCCCCCAAAGCACCGCACGCACCTGCGGAAACCGATCCAGCACCGCAAACAAAGCATCCGGATTACGCAACCCGATGGGCGCCATCCACTCACACCCGATCGACACCGGATGATGATGCAGACACACCAGATGATGCCGCTCCGGCGCCTCGCTCAAGGCATTGGCCAACAGGATCAACTGCTCCTCCGCCAGGAACCCCGGCACCGAACCCGGCACCGCAGAATCCAGCAGCGTGATGCGCCAATTACCGATATCCACCACCGGATCGAGCAACGTGCTCTGGACCGCTGCCTGGAGCATCACCTGGGGCTCATCATGGTTACCCGGAATCCAACGCGCCGGCGCGTCGATCCGCGCACTCATCTGCCGGAACGCTTCATAGGATTGCAACGTCCCGTCCTGGGACAGATCCCCGGTGGCAAGCATCAGGTCGATGTTCGGCTGCTGCTTCAGGACCAGGTCAATGACCGCCCGCAGGCTGTCGCGGGTGTTCATGCCCAGCAACGAGGCGTCGGCCTCGGCGAACAGGTGGCTGTCGGACAGTTGGACCAGCAACACCGGGTCGGCGGTGGTCAGGGTGGATACGCTCGGCAAATCGCTCGCTCCCAGGCGCGATCACGCCATTGGATGAAGTCGCAATTATGCTGGGGGATGATCGAAAGGGGAAACCCGCGAACCGGAACCGGTTCACAGACAGCGCACCGTACTAGCGAACCACTTCGAACTCGTGACCCAGCGCCAGGCAATGACTCAGCCATTCACCCAGGAACAGATTCAACTGGGCCTTTTCGTCCGGCTGGTGCATCGAGGCATTGGGGTAAGGATAGATGCCACGAAAGCGTCTTGCATGCTCGGCGCTCACCACTTCGGCCATGCGCGCATCGTGATAGACCTGAACTTCCAGTTGCGGCACCGGCAGCCAGGGCAGGCTGTGTTCCTGACGCACTTGCAAGGTGGTGGTGTACGGACAGGTCTGCAGCACTTCGAGCGCCAACACCCCGAGCATCTGGTCGCCGTGGGTCACGGCGATGCGGCGCGGCGCCGGGTCGTTGCGCATGTCCGGCAACAAGCGCATCAGGCGGGCGTAGTTGGCCTCGCAGGCGGCTTGCAGCCCGACCAGATCGACGCGATAGCGATCGCGCAGCTTGCTTAAGACCATAGCCCCCTCACTTCATCGCGATTCAAGGCCAGCCATTGCAAGGCAATGATGCTGGCCGCGTTGCAGATACGCCCGTCGCGCACCGCCTGCAAGGCATCCTCGAAAGCCCAGGCCTTCACGCGAATGTCTTCGGCTTCCTCTACAAGCCCGTGCAGGCCGCCGGCCCCCGCGCTGTCGCAACGCCCCAGGTAAAGATGGACAAACTCGTCGCTGCCGCCCGGCGATGGAAAATACTTGGTCATCGGCCAAAGCGCAGCGAAGTCCAGCCCAGCTTCCTCCTGCGCTTCACGATGAGCAACTTCTTCCGGTTGTTCGTCCTTGTCGATCAGGCCCGCCACCAGCTCCACCAGCCAAGGATTGGGGCTCTTGCCCATGGCGCCGACCCGAAACTGTTCGATCAGCACCACCTCATCGCGCTGCGGGTCGTAGGGCAACACGCACACTGCATCATGGCGCACGAACAATTCACGACTGATGACACGGCTCATACCGCCGGCGAACAACTCATGGCGCAGTTGGACGCGATCGAGTTTGTAGAAACCCTGGTAGCAGCTGTCGCGTTTGACGATGTCCACGGTGGTCGGTGTGGCGTTGGCGAAATCAGTCATGGCAGTCCTCATCTGGAGCAATCGATGCGAGGTTCCTACCTCGGCTTCGCGCCATCCTAACGCGCCGGTACCCTTTGATGCAGCCCCTTTCCTCTCATCGGGATGGACGGCTGAAGGTGAAAGAATTCTAATGAGCTTAGTGGCGAACTGATTGCCCTGCTGACAGTCGAAGCGGGTAACTTTTTGCCTTTCCCTGTTTCATGAAGGACGCCCATGTCGCTTTTCAGAATTGCTTCGCTGGCCGCCATTGCCCTGACACTGGGTGCTTGCCAAAGCCTGTTCCAACCCAACTACCGCACGCCACTGGAAACCACCCGCGATGCCTCGGAGCAACTGCAACCGGGCTGCGCCAGCGCCGACTGCCCGCTGGTGAACATCGACACCGTGCACTTTCCTGCCGAACCGGCCCTGGACGGCATCGTCGAAAAACGCCTGCTGCAAATGACCCGCACCACCCCCGACGCCCCTGTGGCGCCCACGCTGGCAGCCTATCGCGAGCAGTTTTTGCGCAGTGCCCCGTCGCGCACCAGCAGCTATTTGCAGGCCAAGGTACGTGAGCAACATGACGGCCTGGTGATCATCGAGTTGTCCAGCTACCTGGACACCGGCGGCGCCCATGGCACGCCGGGGCGCGGGTTCATCAACTATTCGCGCCAGCAGCACAAGGTGCTGACACTGTCGGACATGCTGTTGCCGGGCCAGGAAGAAGCCTTCTGGAAAGCGGCCCAGGTGGCGCATAACAGCTGGCTGATCAGCACCAAGCTGGATCAGGAGCCGGAGTTCCTGAAACAATGGCACTTCCAGAAAACCCAGAACGTGGCGCTGACCTACGGCGGGGTGATCCTCAAGTACGAAACCAGCACCATTGCGCCTTACGCCCTGGGCCACATCGAACTGAAGATCGCTTACCCGCGCCTCAACGGTATTCTCAAACCCGAGCTGTTTCCCGGCCGTAGCTGAAAGCCCGGCCCAGCAACAGTTGCAGCAGCCCTGCCAGGACCAGCGACGGCAGGGTTGCGCCAACATCCGGGTAGAAATTGGCCAGCACGTGATAAGTGCTCACCCCACCCAGCCAGGCCAACAGCGCCGGCCAGCGCAACGCGGCTGACACCACCTGGCTGCTGCGTTTGCGCAGGATGAAGTGGTCCACCAGCACCACGCCGAACAGCGGCGCGAACACCGAGCCGATCAGCAACAGGAAGTTCTGGTACTGCGCCAACGGCGCGAAGCAGGCGATCAGGGTGCAGATGACGCCAATCGCCAACGCCAGGTGCTCAACCTTAAACCCCGACAACATGCCGCTGGACACCGCCGCCGAATGGATATCGGCAAACGCGTTTTCCGACTCGTCCAACAGAATCAGCAGCAATGGAATGCCCAGTCCCGCACCCGCCAGGGCCAGCAACAGCGCGTTGACTTCACCACTCGGCGCGAACGCCAGGGTGTAGGCCACGCCCAGGCTCATCAGCCAGAAGTTACCGATGAAGAAACCCAGCGCCGTGCCGCCGAAGACATTCGCGGCGCGTTTGCCGAAGCGCGAGTAATCGGCGATCAGCGGCAGCCAGGACAACGGCATGGCAATCGCAATATCGAAGCCCACGGCCAAGGGCATCGAGCCGTCGCCGGCCAGGGCCCACAGCGCCGCCAGGTCGGCCTTGGCGAACAGGTTCCAGGTCAGCCAGGTGCACGCCGCCAGCAGCAACCAGATGCCCCACTTGCGCAGCACTTTGCGCACGAAGGTCAACGGCCCGCTCACCGCGAGCAAGGTGGCCAGGGCACCGAAGAACAAGGTCCACAGCAGCGGGCTCGCCCCGAGGCTGCCTTCGCTGAAGGCCCGGGCGCCCAGCAGGCTGGCGGCGTCGCGCATGACGATGATTTCGAACGAGCCCCAGCCGATCAGCTGCAGCAGGTTCAATACCGCCGGCACGCTCGCGCCTTTGCTGCCCAGGCTGAGCTTGAGGGCAGCCATGGCCGACAGGCCGGTGTCACTGCCGATCACGCCGACGGCCGCCAGCAGCAGGACGCCCACCAGCGTGCCGAGAAAAATAGCCAGCAACGAACCGCTCAGGCCAAGGCCCGGCGCCAGCAAGGCACCGACCTGCAAGACCATCAGGCCGATACCGAGGGAGAACCACAGGGAGAAGAGATCGCAGGCGCCGAAGACGCGCTTGTCCGTGGGGACGGCGATGTCGGGGGAGTAGGTGCTGGGTTGGATGTTCAAGGGGGTTATCTCAGAGGATATCTATTGTTTTAGCGACCGCTATCGCGAGCAGGCTCGCTCCCACAAGGGGTCGGCGGGGGGACACAGGATTTGTGCACACCGCGATCCACTGTGGGAGCGAGCCTGCTCGCGATGGCGGCGGTGAAGACACCGCCACCATCAGCTCGGATCACACTTTCTTGTAAAGCTGACTACCTTCCTGCTTGAACCGCTCAGCCTGCTCCGCCATCCCCTGGGCGACGTCCACATCCACCGCTTCGATGCGCTGGTTGGCCGCATACTCGCGAACTTCCTGGGTGATCTTCATCGAGCAGAACTTCGGCCCGCACATCGAGCAGAAATGCGCGACCTTGGCCGAGTCCTTCGGCAGGGTTTCGTCGTGGTACGAGCGAGCGGTGTCCGGGTCCAGGCCGAGGTTGAACTGGTCTTCCCAGCGGAACTCGAAGCGCGCCTTGCTCAGGGCGTTGTCGCGGATCTGCGCGCCCGGGTGGCCTTTGGCAAGGTCGGCCGCGTGGGCGGCGATCTTGTAGGTGATGATCCCGGTCTTCACGTCATCCTTGTTCGGCAACCCCAGGTGTTCTTTCGGGGTCACGTAGCAGAGCATGGCGCAGCCGAACCAGCCGATCATCGCCGCGCCGATGCCGGAGGTGATGTGGTCGTAGCCCGGTGCGATGTCGGTGGTCAGCGGGCCGAGGGTGTAGAACGGCGCCTCGTCGCAGCATTCCAGCTGCTTGTCCATGTTCTCCTTGATCAACTGCATTGGCACATGGCCCGGGCCTTCGATCATGCATTGCACGTCGTGCTTCCAGGCGATCTTGGTCAGCTCGCCAAGGGTTTCCAGCTCACCGAACTGCGCTTCGTCGTTGGCATCGGCAATCGAGCCCGGACGCAGACCATCGCCCAGCGAGAAGCTGACGTCGTAGGCCTTCATGATTTCGCAGATGTCTTCGAAGTGGGTGTAGAGGAAGTTTTCCTTGTGGTGCGCCAGGCACCACTTGGCCATGATCGAACCGCCACGGCTGACGATGCCGGTGACGCGCTTGGCGGTCATCGGCACATAGCGCAACAGCACGCCGGCGTGGATGGTGAAGTAGTCGACACCCTGCTCGGCCTGTTCGATCAGCGTATCGCGGAACAACTCCCAGGTGAGGTCTTCGGCCACGCCGCCGACTTTTTCCAGGGCCTGGTAGATCGGCACGGTGCCGATGGGCACCGGCGAGTTGCGGATGATCCACTCACGGGTTTCGTGGATGTGCTTGCCGGTGGACAGGTCCATCACCGTGTCCGAACCCCAGCGAATGCCCCAGGTCAGCTTTGCCACTTCTTCTTCGATGGACGAACCCAGCGCACTGTTGCCGATGTTGCCGTTGATCTTCACCAGGAAGTTACGGCCGATGATCATCGGTTCCAGTTCGGTGTGGTTGATGTTGGCCGGGATGATCGCGCGGCCACGGGCGATCTCGTCACGGACGAATTCCGGCGTGATGATCTTCGGCACACTGGCGCCGAAGCTGTGGCCGGCGTGTTGCTGGTCCAGCAGGCCGGCGGCGCGGGCCACTTCCAGCTTCATGTTTTCGCGGATGGCGACGTATTCCATCTCGGCGGTGATGATGCCTTTGCGCGCGTAGTGCATCTGGCTGACGTTGGCACCGGGCTTGGCGCGGCGTGGATTGTTCACGTGGGCGAAGCGCAGCTTGGTCAGCTCCGGGTCGGCCAGGCGCTCCTGGCCGAAGTTGGAACTCAGGCCCGCCAGGCGCTCGGTGTCGCCACGGGCCTCGATCCACGGCGAACGCACGTCGGCCAGGCCTTTGCGCACGTCGATGACCACGTTCGGGTCGGTGTACGGGCCCGAGGTGTCATACACCGTCACCGGCGCGTTGATCTCGCCGCCGAAGTCGGTCGGCGTCACGTCGAGGCTGATTTCGCGCATCGGCACGCGGATATCCGGGCGGCTGCCCTGGACATAGATTTTTTGCGAGCGGGTAAAAGGCTGAACCGATTGCTGATCGACCTGGGCCGAATCACTGAGGTTGATCGCGTTTTTTGATTTTGTCGTCATCACGGGTTCTCCAGACACACATCCAGGCAGTGGATTTTTGTCGGAGCGAACCTGTACGAATGGACGCAGTCCTGCACGGGCAGTGCGGACGCTGTGCTTGATATACGAGTGTGTTCGAGGGTCGAACAACATCCCGGACGAAGCACAAGAGGACTCGCCGGGTGACGAGAAATCTTGTTCCCTACGCAGGCGTTAACCTGATCAGGTTCAACGGGATCCGAAATTATTCGATCTCAGCCTCATAGCAAGGCACCCCGACAAGAACCCGGCCAGTCTAGACACAACCACGAAAGAACGCCATCACCGCAGCAAAAGGCGTGATGAATGGCGCATATACAGGATTGTTGCCATGCCCGTGCGCAACTACACTCGCTACGCCGCGCCTCTTGTGCGCTACTCATCCGTGAAATAGGGATCGCCTCATGCTGCGCAAACTCTCACTGGCCCTTGCCGTGTCTTGTGCGTCCAATGGAATGGCCTGGGCTGCCGAAGCGCCCTTATCCACCCGGACCGATCTGGTGAGCGTGTACCAGGAAGCGGTGGACAACAACGCCGACCTGGCTGCCGCCCGCGCCCAGTACGGTGCCCAGAAAGAAGTGGTACCCCAGGCCCGCGCCGGGTTGTTGCCTAACCTGTCGGCCGGTGCCGACCTGAACAACACCCGTACCGAGCTCGACCAGCCGGCGATGACCGCTACCCGCAGTGCTACGGTTTACCAGGCCACGTTGTCCCAGCCCCTGTTCCGCGCCGACCGCTGGTTCCAGTTGCAAGCGGCAAAATCGGTCAACGAACAAGCGTCACTGCAACTGTCGGCCACCGAGCAGAACATGATCCTGCAAAGTGCCGAGAGCTATTTCAACGTGCTGCGCAGCCAGGACAACCTGGCCTCGACCAAGGCCGAGGAAGCGGCTTTCAAGCGTCAGCTCGACCAGTCCAATGAACGCTTCGACGTGGGCCTGTCGGACAAGACCGACGTGCTGCAATCCCAGGCCAGCTACGACACGGCCCGGGCCAACCGGATCCTCGCCCAGCGCCAGGTCGAGGACGCGTTTGAAGCACTGGTCACCCTGACCAACCGCCAGTACAACTCGATCCAGGGCATCGTCCACACGCTGCCGATCCTGCCGCCGGTGCCCAATGATGCCAAGGCCTGGGTCGACACCGCAGCCAGGCAGAACCTCAACCTGCTGGCGAGCAACTACGCTGTCGACGCCGCCGAAGACACCCTGCGCCAACGCAAGGCCGGTCATGCGCCCACGCTCGACGCGATAGCCCAGTACAAGAAAGGCGACAACGACGGCCTCGGCTTTACCAACCCGAGCCCGACCGGCCAGCGTTACGGTGGCGACGCCGAGCAGCGCACCATCGGCCTGCAATTGAGTATCCCGATCTACAGCGGCGGGCTGACCAGCTCCCAGGTGCGCGAGTCCTACTCGCAACTCACCCAGACCGAACAGCAACGTGAAGGCCTGCGCCGGCAGGTGGTGGAAAACACCCGCAACCTGCACCGCGCGGTGAACACCGACGTGGAACAGGTCCAGGCCCGGCGCCAGTCGATCATCTCCAACCAGAGCGCGGTGGAGGCCACGGAGATCGGTTATCAGGTGGGGACTCGCAACATCGTCGATGTGCTGGATGCCCAACGGCAGCTGTACACCTCGGTGCGCAACTACAATAACGCCCGCTACGACTACATCCTCGACAACCTGCGCCTCAAGCAGGCCGCCGGCACCCTCAGCCCCGCCGACCTGCAGGACCTGTCACGCTACCTCAAGCCCGATTACAACCCGGACAAGGACTTCCTGCCGCCGGACCTGGCGCAGGCGGCGTCGCAGCAGTTGCGCTCAAGGCCCGCGCAGTAATCCACCGCCCTCAAGGCAAAAGAGCGGTTGTGGCGAGGGAGCTTGCTCCCGCTTGGGTGCGAAGCGCCCACCAACACGGGGACCGCTTCGCGCTCCAGCGGGAGCAAGCTCTCTCGCCACAACAGCGTCCGCCACAGATGTAGAGCTCAGCCGATCAACCGCCCCAACCCCGTCAGCAACCGCTGCAACGCGCCCTGATTGGTGCGCATCACCTTCAACCCCGCCTCGGCCATGCGCTGTGCGTCCCGGGGTAGTTCGAACAGCCGCTGTATCGCCCAGGCCAGGCTTTCGGCATCTTCGACTTCCTGCAACGCCCCGGCACTGCGCAGTTGCGCGGCGATTTCGAGGAAGTTGAACAGGTGTGGCCCGCTGAGCACCGGTTTCGACAACGCCGCCGGCTCCAGCAGATTGTGGCCGCCGTTGGGCACCAGACTGCCGCCCACGAACGCACTGTCGGCCAACGCATAGAGAAACAGTAGTTCGCCCATGGTGTCGCCCAGCAGTACCGAGGCGGGTGCAGTCACTGGCTGTGCACTGGAACGCCGGACCGTGGCAAAGCCTTCGCTTTCACACAGCTGGTGCACGGTGTCGAAACGCTCGGGATGACGTGGCACCAGGATCAGCAACGCATCGGGGTAACTGTCGAGTAGCCGACGGTGCGCGGCCAGCACCACCTCATCTTCGCCTTCATGGGTGCTCGCAGCAATCCAGACCGGGCGATCCGTCGCCTGCCATTGGCTGCGCAGGGCGCTGGCACTTTCGAGCAGTTGTGGGTCGATGGTCAGGTCGAACTTGATCGAGCCGGTCACCTCGACGGTGTCCGCCCGGGCGCCCAACTGGCGGAAACGTTCGGCCTCGGCTTCGGTCTGGACGGCAAACAGGCTCATCTCGGCCAGCATCGGCCGGGTGAGTTTGGGGAAACGCGCATAGCCCCGGGCCGAACGCTCCGACAAACGCGCATTCGCCAGGGCCACGGGGATACCGCGCCTGGCGCATTGATGGATGTGGTTGGGCCACAGCTCGGTTTCCATGATCACCGCCAGGGTCGGTCGCACCCGATCGAGAAAACGCCTGGCGGCGCAGGGCAAGTCGTAAGGCAAGTAACAATGCTGGATGCGCGGCTCATTGGCGAATAACGCCTGGATCCGCTCCGAACCCGTGGGCGTCATGCAGGTCACCGTGATCGGCAACTGTGGATACCGTTGCAACAGGGCGCGAATCATCGGCGCGGCGGCGATGCTTTCGCCCACCGACACCGCGTGGACCCAGATGCCGCCCTGGACCATGACCGGCAAGCCCCAGGAAAACCGCTCGCCGATGCGCCGGGCATACGCCGGCGCCTTGCGCGCCCGCAACCACAGCCGAATCGCTACCAATGGCAGCCCCAGGTAAAACAATGCGCTATAGAGAGTTCTGTTCATGGCGGCGGAGTTTATCGGTTTTTCAGCCGATCGCCTGCAATTGCACGGCAAAACGTTCCGCCAGCCAGCGCGCAGCCGGGCCCAGGGGTTCGTCGCGACGCCAGACCAGCTCCACCACCAGCGCCGGAGGGGTCCATTCACTGTTGAGTTCGACCATGTCGCCCAGGTACGCCGGATACTGCACCACGTGCCGCGGCAGCCAGGCCCAGCCCAGGCCACTTCTCAGCCATTCGGCCAGGACATAGAAACTGTCGGCGCGCCAGACCTGCGGGCTGGCCTGCTCGCTGCCGGGGTAGACGCTGGACTGGGTCGCCATCAACAACTGCCGGTGCCGGGCCATTTCCCGGCAGGACACGTAGTCGTGGCTGGCCAGCGGATGCCCCTTGCTACACACCGTGACCATCTCGACGCTGCCCAACACTCGGCGCTCCAGCGCTTCGGGGATCTGGTCGTGGTAGAACAACAAGCCCAGGTCGGCGCGACGCTCCACCAGTTTGCGCGCCACATCGCCCTGGGCGGCACTGGCCAGTTGCACCTCAAGGGTAGGGAACTGCTCGGCCAACGCCACCAGGCTGTCAATGACCGGTTGATAGGGCATCGCCTCGTCCTGAGCCAGGCGCAGCGACGCTTCCTGGCCGCGCATCAAGGCCAGGGCCCGGCCATTGAGGCGTTCACACTGGCGCAACACCTCCCGCGCTTCCTCCAGCAGTGCCTCGCCAGCATCGGTGAGCTGCGGTTGGCGGCCGCTGCTGCGCTCGAACAGGCTCACGCCCAAGTCGGCTTCCAGCAACGCAATCGCGCTGCTGACGGCTGATTGGGCCTTGCGCTGATCCCGGGCCACGGCGGAAAACGAACGCTTTTCGGCGACCCCCACGAACAGCCGCAATTGCTCAAGATTCCACTCAACGTCCATGACCCAACCTATCTCTTTAACAGATAGGTAATGACTTTACCGCATCTAGCCGCGCACTAGAATGGCGACATCGAAAGACGCAACAGCCAAAGAGGTCTCATCCATGAATGCCTACTACTACCTCGCTATCGCCATCTGTGCCGAAGTGATCGCCACCGTTTCGATGAAAGCGGTGAAAGGCCTGAGCACACCCCTGCCCCTGATATTGGTGATCGCAGGCTACGGCATCGCTTTCTGGATGTTGACCCTGGTGGTGCGCAGCGTTCCGGTGGGCGTGGCGTACGCGGTCTGGGCCGGAATGGGCATCGTCATGGTCAGCGTCGCGGCGCTGTTCATCTACGGGCAGAAGCTGGACATACCGGCGATGCTGGGGATGGCGCTGATTGTGCTGGGGGTGGTGGTGATCCAGCTGTTCTCCAAGACTGCCGGGCACTGAAGCTGCAAGCTGCAAGCCAGGGACAGGGACAGGGACAGGGACAGGGACAGGGACAGCCTCTCGCTTGTAACTTGAAGCTTGAAGCTTGAAACTTGCAGCTTCATTTCCTCCGAGGTCGCTGCATGCCATCCGTTATTTCCACCGACGTTCTGATTGTCGGCGCCGGAGTCGCCGGCCTCTGGCTGAATGCGCGCCTGCGTCGCCAGGGTTATTCGACCGTGCTGGTGGAAAGTGCCAGCCTCGGCGGTGGGCAGAGCGTAAAATCCCAGGGCATCATCCATGGCGGCGCCAAATACGCGCTGCATGGCGCCCTGACCGGCGCCTCGGAAGCCATCGCCGACATGCCGCGCCGCTGGCGCGAAGCGCTCGCTGCCAACGGTGAGCTGGACCTGTCCGGTGTACGCCTGCTGTCCGAGGCCCATTACCTGTGGTCTCCCGGCACCCTGGCCGGCAATCTCACCAGTTTTTTCGCCAGCAAGGCCGTGCGCGGACGGGTCGATCAGGTCAAGGGCGAGCAACTGCCACCTGCCCTGCAGGACAAACGTTTCAAAGGCAAGGTCTATCGCCTGGCCGAACTGGTGGTGGATGTCCCCAGCCTGATCGCACGCCTGGCGGAACTGGCCGGCGACAGCCTGCTCGCCGGCCAGCACATCGAGCCGCTGCGCGAAGCCGGCGAACTGGTGGGGCTTAAGGTTGACGGTCGCGAGATCCGCGCCCAGCGCATTGTCCTCAGTGCCGGGGCCGGTACCGCCGACCTGCTCGCAAACCTGGGCCTGGACCAGCCGGCCATGCAGCGCCGACCGCTGCACATGGTGCTGGTCAAGGGACCGAGCCTCAAGCCGCTGTATGCCCATTGCCTCGGAGGCGGGCCGAAGCCGCGCATCACCGTCACCACTCACCCGGCCGCCGATGGCCAATGGGTCTGGTACCTGGGCGGCGACATCGCCGAAGCCGAGGGCGTGGCCCGCGAACCTGCCGCGCAGATCGCTGCCGCGCAAAAGGAACTCGGGCAGTTGCTGCCTTGGGTCGATCTCACCACCGCACAATGGGCCACCCTGCGGGTCGATCGCGCCGAACCCCTGCAATCGGGCCTGACCCGTCCGGACAACGCTTTCCTCGCCGAGCAGGACCGGCTGCTGGTGGGCTGGCCGACCAAGCTGGCCCTGGCCCCGGACTTTTCCGACCGCGTGATCACCGCACTGCAACAGGGCGGTATCACTCCCAGTCATGCGGCGCCGCTGCCGGATCTGCCGAAACCGCCCATGGGCGTACCGGCCTGGGAGCAACTGCTGCCATGAGCCAACCGACCCTGCACGATTTCTATCGCCCCCTGGGCAGCCACGGCCCGATGGTTTCGCCCTTGGGCCTGGGTACCGTCAAACTCGGGCGCGACCAGGGGGTCAAGTACCCCAACGGTTTCCGCATTCCCGATGACGACGAAGCGCGCATGCTGCTCAAGCTGGCCCGTGACCTGGGTATCAACCTCATCGACACCGCGCCGGCCTATGGCCGTAGCGAGGAACGCCTCGGCCCGCTGTTGCGCGGTCAACGCCGGGACTGGGTGATTGTCAGCAAGGTCGGCGAAGAATTCAGCAACGGGCAGTCGCGCCACGACTTCAGTGCCGCCCATACCCGCCTCTCGGTGGAGCGCAGCCTCAAGCGCCTGGAGACCGACTACATCGACCTGGTCCTGGTGCATTCCGACGGCAATGACCTGGCGATTCTCAACGACAGCGAGGTCTACCCGACCCTGGCGGCGCTCAAGCGCGAGGGCAAGATCGGTGGCTTCGGCTTCTCCGGCAAGACCGTCGAGGGTGGCCTGAAGGCCCTCGAACAGGGCGACTGCGCCATGGTGACCTACAATCTGAACGAACGAAGCGAAACCGCTGTCATTGACTACGCTACCGAGCACGGCAAAGCCATCCTGGTGAAAAAAGCCCTCGCCAGCGGACACGCCTGCCTGAGTCCCGGGGTCGATCCGGTCCAGGCCAGCTTCGAACTGTTGTTTGAGCACCCAGGGATCGCCAGTGCTATTGTCGGCACCATCAATCCGCTGCACCTCGCCCATAACGTCGCGACCGTAGCCAAGGTCCTACGTAAAAACTGACGCCGCTTCACGCGGTTTTTAGCAGGAGCCGATATGCCGCGCACGCTCATCAGGAAGAACCCGAGCAACTTCAAGACCCTGCCGCTGTTCGTCGAAGCGACACCCGAAGGCCTGACTTACCAGAGCGTCGGGATGCCGCTGAACTTCGCCCAGACCTTGCAACGCCGCCGCCCCGTAACGGTGGCCGATGCCGAACGTTTTTCCCTGGAGCTGGCGAACCTGGGGGTCTCGGTGCGCCTGACCCTGCAGTGGCAGAACCGCGACTATTGGGTGTTGGTGCGCCAGCGTCGGCAGGATCGCGGCGACGTGGTGCTCAAGCTGATCTCCGGTTATGTCCCGGCCCACGAACTGAACCTGCCGTTACTCACCGCCATCAGTGAAATTGCCGAAGAATGCCTGCTGGAAACCCCTGAAGGCTGGCTCGGCGGACGCTTCAACGACACCTGGCTGCCAGCGCCTTATGCCACAGCCTTGCACTATCGCGAGGCATTGCCGTTTCGCCTGACACCGCTGTCGGGCTCAGCCCGTCCGGTGCGCAGCGCCAACCTGCAGTTGATCGAGCGGCCACGGGCTTACGTGCATCTGCCGACGGCGTCGCTGCAGTTGATCTACGATCTGCGCCTGGAAGTGCCCAAGGAAGCCAAGTCCCTGAGCCTGTTTCACGTCGATGAACGCCTGGAGGGCGACCAGTTGGTGGCGCGCCTGGACCGCAAGCGTCCCGATCTCTACCTGATGCCGTTGCACGACGGCCAACCGACCGGAGAACTCTATACGCTCAAACGTGACCAGCTCATCCCGGCCGGCACACGCGGCCTGCACTTGGCAGAAAGCTTTGCTATCCAGGAGGGATGGGTGGTTCGCGAAGAGCGCATTCGCTGGAAGGATTGGATCGCGAACCAAGGGCTGGCAACACCCCCTCCTCGCCGCCCAAGCCTGACCAAGCTCCGCACAAAGGCCATGGGCCTGATGCGCATGGTCCGCGGCACGCTACAAAAATGACATCAAGTCGGACGCCGCTTATCAATGTAGGTGCGACACTGAGCGAACAGATGAAAAAAACGATTCTCACGCTTCCCCATCCCGCGCTTGGATGAAAACGACTCCTCGGCAAAAGCGCCATTGATTCGCACCCGTGAAGCGGTAGTAGGCAAAGTGCATATTCTGACTCGAGCCTGCTGTAACGCGTATTTGAGCAACCGCTCGGAATGCAGTTTTCTACCTGTCGCCTTGCAGAAGTCAAAAATGCGCTCGATACGCTTGCCATAGGCCACGTAGGCACCACGTCCACAGATCGCAAAGCGATCATTCAACCCGCCCCACCATTGCCAATCCGGTATGTAGGCATTCGATCGGCGTTCGTTGGCATGCCCAAACACGTAAGTTGGAAGTGCGGTGTGATAGAAATTATCGGGACGTACGAACACGACAAAATCCGGATCGAACGACTCCATCATTTCCGTCACGTTGTACAAGGAGTTGAGTTGATAAATCAGATTCCTGAGCGAAGCGTACTCGTCTGCCCAGGTGTCGCCCAAGGCCTTGACCCGTTCGAAGTCCCAACGCTCCAGAACGCCTTGGGTGGAATCGAGTCGGCCTATCATGACGTCGAACGGTGCATAGTTGCCTGCGCTCAGCTCGCCTTGCTCGCCAGATCGCGGATTGTGAACTTCTTCGAGCTTGTACAGGTGGTAAAAACACTGCACTTCGCTCCCCGTCGGGATCTGCGCCAGGACGTTTCCCCGAATGGAAGGGAAACAGATCTGCGAGTTTCTTGGAATACCAAAAAATGCCACCGCAACTTTCAACACGCGTCGTGCCCTGTCATAAGAATAGAACTTGCCACTAGTGCCCGAATGGGCCTTGAACCTGACCCGATGCCACTCAACGGCGACGAAACCAACCTTGCCACCAACGCTTGTGCTGCAACGGCACGACGGTCACATCGGCCTCGAGGAGCCATTGCCGCTCATATTCCCAGGCATGCCCGCTCCAGAATTTTCCAGCTTCGTTGGAAAACCCCAGGGTCATCAATCGGTAGGTATACCCCGAATTCCCACGAAGCCAATCGAACACCACCAACGCATTGAAACCGGTAGACGGACCGACATAGCGTTTACCGTCCACCCTGTCGATGGGGTAGTTCCACAAAGGTGGCAGCGGAATGCGCTCCTGATAAAGCGCGACGCCTGGCAGTGGAGACATGGCTCCGGTGCACCCCACCAGCATCGTGAAGCAACGCGCTCCGGGCAGCTCGAACAGTCGCTGCACCTGGAGTTTGTAGGGCAAGCCGAAAAAATACGCGTCGGGCGCATTGAAGCCGTGCACGAACACATTGACGCTCTGCGGAGTGAGAAACGCCGCCTTCATGCATGTGTTGAATGTCACGACCACATCATCGCTGCCGATATCGAGCGCCCGGAAGTCGGCTTCGGTGATTGCCGGATTATTTGCCACAAGCACCACACGAGAAGCCTTGGCCAGGCAATCCTTCAATGCCTGGGGCAACGCCCCCAAAACCGATTGATGGCCGCCCGGCAATGCGTCGAGCGACATTTCGTCACGCGGGCGAACGGTTTGATCCATGGTGTCTACCCCGGTACGTTCATGCCGTAGCGCAACTTGACCCACCAGCGGACAAGCGCCGAAGGTGGTTGCCAAGTCCGCATTTCGCGCTGAATCTCGGCCGCCAAGGCCTGCCCTACGCGGGCGAAAGAATATTGGCTTTCGGCAAAGGCCTGGCCGTTATGGGCAATCTGCGCCGCCAGTTCCGGATCCCGCTGCAGCAGCTCCAGCTTTTGCACCGCCTCTTCCTCGGAATGGTAGAAAACGACATTCTCCATGTCCCTGAAGCCGAGTAATTCATCCTCCTCGCCTTGGCTCCAGGCCAATAACACGCAACCACACGCCATGGCTTCGAAGTTCTTGATCATGAACTCCCCCATGCCCAGGTCAGCGCTGACAAATATCTTGATGCGATTAAGCGTTTCCAGATACTCGCTACCTGACTTCGTACGGGCTACCAGCATCCCGGTCCGCCGGGCCAGGGACTCAAGCAGTGCCTTGCGTTGAGCGTATTCGGTACTCTTGAGACTGCCGAGGAAACCGACGGGGATGTCACGCTCCTTGCCGGTATTACGCAACATCCGCTCGTCATAACCCTTGGAAACGAACACGGCATCGATGTCCTCGGCTTGCATCCGACGCGCCACCAAAGCCCCCGACACCAGGGCTCGGCAACTCGGCAGGCGGCGGTACAGACGCGAGTAGACACCCTTGTATTTACTCTCGCTCATGTAGTTCTGATAAGCGTCGTGCTCAAGGAAGATAAGCCCGGGCACGCACTTCAGCACCCTCAGTTGCCGGACCAAGCGCTTTACCCGGAAAAAAATCACGACCCGGTCGAAGTTCTCGTGATTGACCGAGGCCAGGAATCGGCCAAGGTTCATCTGTTGCGGCTTATTCAGGCGATAGATGGTGCAGTCGTCGCAGTTCTCTTGCACGACTTCATAGAGGCGATCAAGGATCACTCGCTGTTCATCCATCACCAGCAGCATGACTTTCATAAACTAATCAACCAGAGGGCGAAAAAGCCTTAATTCATGGGAAGATCCATTATCCCAAACAGAATCGTTCTGCCGGAGCTTCTCGGCATGCGTCAATCCGTCAACGATTGCGGATCTTTTCGACAATTGCCGTCGTCGAACTGTTCTCCACAAGGCCCAACACCTTCACGGTGCCGCCGTAGGCCGCGACGATATCGGCGCCCACAACCTGGTCAATTCCGTAATCACCGCCCTTGACCAGCACATCCGGTTTGACTTGGCGCAACAGATTCTCCGGCGTGCCTTCGCTGAAGCTGATCACCCAATCCACCGCGCCAAGACCGGCCAGGACCGCCATGCGCCGATCTACGCTGTTGATCGGGCGACCAGGGCCTTTGAGACGGCTCACCGAAGCATCATCATTGACCGCGACGATCAGGCGATCACCTTGGGCACGGGCCTGCTCCAGGTACGTCACATGACCCGCGTGCAGAATGTCGAAACAGCCATTGGTAAAGACGATTCTTTCGTTGTGGGCACGGGCATCGTCAACGGCCAGCAACAGTTGTTCCAGGCCCAGTACGCCGCGCTCGGAGCCTTCCTCGCGCTGGATGGCACGTCGCAGTTCCGGCGCGCTGATCGCCGCCGTACCAAGCTTGCCGACGACGATGCCCGCCGCCAGATTCGCCAAGGCCACCGCATGGGGCAGGTCCTCGCCAGCGGCAATGGCCGCGGCCAGGGTGGAAATCACCGTATCGCCGGCACCCGTCACGTCGAACACTTCACGGGCGCGGGCCGGTAAGTGCAAAGCCGGGTGATCAGGACGCAGCAACGTCATGCCATGCTCGCCACGGGTCACCAGCAAGGCACCGAGGTCCAGGTCGTGCATCAGCTGCGCGCCTTTGCTCACCAGCTCATGTTCGTCGGCACAGCCGCCGACGATGGTTTCGAACTCGCTGAGGTTCGGCGTGATCAGGCTCGCGCCCCGATAAATGGTAAAGTCCTTGCCCTTGGGGTCGGCCACTACCGGAATGCCACGGGCACGGGCGGCCTGGATCAGCGACTGGTTGTTTTTCAACGCGCCTTTGCCGTAGTCCGACAGCACCAGCACCTTGACGCCTTCAAGCAACTGATCGACCTCGGCACCGAGGGCCAGGGGATCCGTGGCGAAAGGTTCTTCGAAGTCGATGCGCAGCAGTTGCTGGTGACGACTCATGACCCGCAGCTTGACGATGGTCGGCTGGTGCGCGATGCGCTGGAAGATCGCCCGCACCCCGGCCCCCTTGAGGCTATTGCCAAGGGTGTCGGCGGCCTCATCGTCGCCGGTCACGCCCACCAGGGAGGCCGGCGCGCCAAGGGCAGCAATGTTCAAAGCGACGTTGGCAGCGCCGCCAGGGCGATCTTCTATTTGCTCGACCTTGACCACCGGCACCGGCGCCTCAGGAGAGATCCGCGAGGTACCGCCATGCCAATAGCGGTCGAGCATGACATCGCCGACCACCAGTACAGGGGCTTGATCGAATCGCGGCATGGACAACTTCATGGAGCATCCCACATACAAAATGAACAGGGGCGCGATATTAGCACAGGGTTTGCAAAGGCTCGTTCATAGCTGTTTGCCACCATATTCGACGGCAAACCTATTCCCTCTCATGCTCATGACGACGCAATGCCCGTACCCCCAATCAGCTTTCCAGCAATGCCAATAATTGCTTGCAGGCTTCAGTCAGCTCGACCTCGCAAGTATTGATCTGGCAGTCCGGTGCAAGGGGCGCTTCGTAGGGGCTGTCAAGGCCAGTGAAATTCCTGATCCGGCCCGCGCGCGCTTCCCGGTACAGTCCTTTGGGGTCGCGTTGGGCGCAGACTTCAAAAGGGGTGCTTACATAAATCTCGAGAAAAGCCCCCTGAGCAAATAATTGCCGCGCAGCCTCACGATCAGCCCGAAACGGGGAGATCACCGCCACGATGACGATCAGACCGGCATCGACCATCAACCGTGCTACCTCGCCGATGCGGCGGATATTTTCCTTGCGCGACTCGGCGTCCATACCCAGATCTCGACACAACCCTTGGCGCAGGTTGTCGCCATCGAGTAGCGCCGTGTGCAGACCCCGCTGATTGAGCTGCACTTCCAGGGCATTGGCCAGCGTCGACTTGCCCGCCCCCGACAAACCGGTCAGCCAGATACAACGTGGACGCTGGGCCTTGATAGCCGCCCGGTCCTGGGGCGTGAGCACTGGCGCGCCGGGTCGAATCTGTGCCTGTTGCTGCGACACTTTTGAGGTTTCATTCATAACCGAGCATCTCGTAGCCACGTTGGTACACCCACCGCACCCGCCGACGGGGCCCGCATCGGCATGCTTCCATACCGTTACCAAAATTCGCATCGAGCAAGATTGCAACCCTCCCTGGCCTTCGCCCTCTGGTCATCAAGATGCAGAGGTTCCTCATAGGCGACGAAATTCACGTCCAAGTGGCCAAGAATAGATGAGGAGATCGGTTTGAGCCGCGAACAGCATTTTCCTGGCAATGTTCGGGATGACGCCAGTGAGCGATAAAGTCATCAGAGTCGCGGAATGGCTCACCAGCTGTTGTCCCGCAAGAAGGCACAGGTCCGACTTACGTGTTCCAGCGGTCCGCGAACAAGCGCGAACTTAAAGCTGTGGTGCGTTGCAAATACCGGTGGAGGCCGAGCGCTCCCGACCCCACAGGCTCTGCTGCAACTCAGGCAATATCATGCTCCGGAGCGTCCAGCCCCATGGCATTCAGGCGCGCGTAATAACCGTTCTGGGCCAGAAGCTCACTGTGGGTACCGCGTTCTACGATGCACCCCTGGTCCATGACCAGGATCAGGTCGGCTTTTTCGATGGTCGATAAGCGGTGGGCAATAACCAGGGTCGTACGACCTTGCATCACCTGATCCAGCGCCGCCTGGATATGCCGTTCCGACTCGGTATCCAGCGCCGAGGTTGCCTCGTCGAGAATCAACAACGGCGCGTTTTTCAACAGAGCCCTGGCAATGGCCAGGCGCTGGCGCTGGCCACCCGACAACAGCACCCCGTTCTCACCAACCTGGGTGTCCAGGCCCTGGGGCAACTGCCTGATGAAGTCCATGGCATAGGCGTCCTGGGCCGCCTTCTCGACATCAGCTCTCGGCGCACCGGCCAGATCACCATAAGCGATGTTATTGGCAACCGTGTCACTGAACAACGTTACGTGCTGAGTCACTTGCGCGATATGACGGCGTAGGTTCAAAAGCTTGTACTGCTCGATTTCGACACCATCGAGCAAAATCTCACCGTCATCATGATGATAAAAACGGGGAATCAGATTTGCCAGGGTGGACTTCCCGCTACCCGACCGACCGACAAGGGCAACCATCTGACCAGGTTCGACCGAAAAGCTGATGTCGTTCAGCACCTGCCTTTCAGTATCCGGATAGGTGAAACTCAGGTGACGGACGTCCAACCGTCCGCTGACAACGTCACGCTCGATCGTACCCGCGTCTACTTCCGGCTTCACATCCAACTGCTCGAAGATGCTTTCTGCCCCGGCCACCCCTTTCTGGATGGTGGAGCTGACTTCGGACAACTGGCGGATAGGCTTGGGCAACAGGCCAGCCAACGTAATATAGGCCACCATGTCACCCGCCGAAGCATCGCCACGCAGGAACAGGACAAGGAACATCAACACGGCCATCGCGGTGTAGATCACCAACTGCAACAACGGTGTGTAAATGGCCCCGGTACGTGTCATCCGCAACTGCTTGTCGGTATTTCCCAGGCTGGCGTCAAGGAAGCGCTTCTGCTCATAGACTTCGCCGCCAAAACTGCGTACCACGCGATAACTCTGGATGGTCTCGGAGGCGACATGGGTCACATCCCCCATTGCAGCCTGGATTTTCTTGCTTTGCTTGCGAAATTTCTTGCTTGCCGTGCGGACCATAAGCGCGATCAGTGGCAAGATTGCCACCATCACCAGGGTCAGGCGCCAATTCATGAACAACAGGGAGGCAAACAGGAAGACCACAGTCATGCCTTCTCGAATAACGACCTTGATCGCATCCGTCGCCGCCCCCGTCACCATGGTTACGTTAAAGGTGATACGGGAAATCAGGTGACCTGAGTTATGTTTGTCGAAATAGCGGTTGGGCAGGGTCAGGAGATTATTGAACAACTGCACCCGCAGATCGTGGACCAGCCCCAGCGAAACCTTGGCCAGGAAATAATTACCCAGATACGATCCCAATCCTTGCCAGGCGGCAATGACAATGATCAGCAACGGCACGGCTTGCAATAACTGCAGGTCGCGCAGGTAAGGCACCGTCGGAAACAGCACCGCGTTCGGATTGGACAGGCCGTCGACGAAATACTTGAGGATATAGCCAAGCATGGGCTGGGTAGACGCGAAAATCAGGAACCCGACGATGCTCAACCCGAACAAGCCGATATAGGGCTTCACGTAGCTCAGCAGGCGGAAATAGATTTTCAAGCTCGAGGGGCTTGCTGGAAGACTGGAGTCGGCCATATCACGCGAATATCGATAAAAAGGTCGATGACTTTAACACAGCTTCTTCGGTGTTCTGGCAAACCTGTAAGGCTGTTATTGTTACGCCGCTCCAAAAAGCTGAAAAGCCATTCCCCACGGAATGGTCCACCAACACCAGGAATGAATTCCCAAGCATGCTATCCAGGGCCTCCGTCACACCCAACAGGGTTTTCGACTTCATTTGTCAGTGGATTCTTCCGCTTGGCTTCTTGCTGCTGCTGTGTGGCTTGTTCTTCCTGCCCGGGCGCAGCCAGCACCATAAACTGTTCTATGGTCTGCTCAGCATACCCACCTTGATCGCCCTGTGCCTGAGGCCGAGCGTGCTGAAGGAGCTGATCCGCGAGCCGATTTTCATTGCTTTCGCACTGTTCGCCGGCTGGGCCCTTATCAGCGTCTCGTGGGCGCCCGAAGTCGAAAACTTCTCGCGCCAGGTCAAAATCGTTCTGCACACCTCGCTCTTGTTTGCCGGAGGCTATCTGCTGGTACGCTATCGCAGCGACCTTCTTCACCCATTGCTCTTCGGCGCCGCGAGTGTCGCCCTGCTCGCCTCGCTGTATAACTTGATCATGTTTGCCCAGGTATACCACCAGGGAATGCGCCTGATCGGCGCAGGGGCCTTCGATAACCCATTGCTCAGCTCCCATCTGTTTGGATTCTTTTGTGTCTACTGGCTGAGCCTGAGCATGCTCTGGAAGAATCGCCAGATCCTCTGGTTGACGATACCCGCCGGCCTGGTCATGTTCACCGCCGTCGTCGCCACCGGCTCAAGGACCCCCTTGGTGGCCTTGGTCGCCGCCGCCATCTGGGTTGGCATCCTGTGCTGGAACCGCCGCTCGATAGTCCTGTTCGGACTGCTGATCGGTGGTGGAGTCGCCGTAGGCATCTTGTTCAGCGGGATGATACTTGCCCGTGGGAACTCATACCGCTTCGAGATCTGGCAGATCGTCCTGCAAGAGATTGCCCAACGTCCCTGGCTCGGGCACGGCTATGGCGCCGACCTCAGTATTGATGCGGGCATAGGTTTCATGTTGGCGGAACCTCATAACTTCGCCCTCGGCGTGTTGTACTACGTGGGAATCATCGGCTTTATCCCGTGGCTGTTTTTCCAACTCTGGGGATTGCTCAGCAGCTGGCGTTATCGTGTCCAACCCTTCCTGGTCATGGCTTCTACATGGCTGATATACGGCATGGGAGCAGGCCTGACGGAAGGTGGCGGCATTCTTTCCAGACCCAAGGAGCATTGGTTCCTGCTATGGATTCCACTGGCTCTGATCGCCGCCCTGAGCATCAACTATCGAGCCAGGCGCCTGCTCAACCTGCCTGTAGAAAAATTGTCCCCACAAGCCTTGGAAACCATCTCATCACAAGCCCAGGTCATCGAGTCGGACGGGCTCGGGCCAAAAGTCCTGCGCTTGTCCGGGGGAGACTTCCTCAAGCTGTTTCGAGCACGGCGCTGGTACACCTCGGGGGGCTTCAACCCATATTCCGAACGCTTCGCCGTCAATGGCCAGCAACTGCAGAACCTGGGCATCCAGAGCCCGACGATACTCGCCCTGTACTATCTGGAGGATGGCAGCAGTGCGGTGCGCTATGCGCCCTTGCCAGGGACAACCCTGCGTCAGGCGCTGCAAGACGCGGCTACTGATGCGCAACGCCACTCTCTGGTACTGGGCTTTGGCAAGTTCATGGCGCAGTTGCATGAGCGAGGCGTTTACTTCCGCTCCTTGCACCTGGGCAATGTGCTGGTGCTGGAAAGCGGCGAATTCGGCCTGATCGATATAGCGGACCTGTACATTTATCCGTCATCCCTCAGGCTCGCACTTCGCCAGCGCAACCTGCGCCACATGCAGCGCTACCCGGAAGATCACGGATGGCTTTTCGAACAACACCTTGAAGCACTGCTCGATGGCTACGCCACGATTGCCTCGAAACCGGCAGTCGATGACCTGCAAAAACGCATTCTATCGGGGAGTAATCCAGCCCGGGCATGATGACCGACTTGCCGGGACCGTCGTTCAGCATTGAAGCGGCAGTCCCGGCGTCCCTGGCTCAGTGTTTTTCCAGCGGACAGAAAAACATGCGCCCCAGGCCTCGCCAGGTTTTTTTGTTCCATGCCTTGAAGGGAATCTGCGCAAGGAGTTCCCGGGCGAACTGATGGTCACGGTTGGACGTCTTCAGGAACATGGAATTGAGGAACTTGTAGCGCACCTGTTCGTAGAGCGGATGATCGGCGAACAAGGCATAGGTACGCAGGATGCTATCGGTCATGAACCGATGATTCTTGTAGGAGTTGGTTGCGTGCTTGCGATAGCGCGCCATCAATACGCTCAGGCCATCAATGTAGTACCCGGCCCGGGTCACCTTCAGCTCGATCAACAGGTCTTCCAGGCGAATCTCCGGATCGAACCCTCCAACCCTCTCCAGCGCCTCGCGACGTATCATCAGAGTCGGTGCCGGCGGATAAGGTTTGCGCTCCATGAACATGTCTTCGAAATCGAGCCGTCGAAAAGGTACGTCGCGGTTCTGGCGGCTCTCGGGGTAGAGGTTCCCTTCGGCATCGATCAGCTCGATGTTGCCCGCACAAATGCCAACTTCGGGCTTGCCATCCATGTAGGCCACTTGAGTGGCAATCCGCTCGGGCAGCATGATGTCATCGGAACCAAATGGCACAATCAGGCTGCCGGTGGCGCGGGCAATCGCTCCATTAAGCGTATTGGTCAACCCCTGGTTCTGCTGGACCCGGAAGTCGAAGCCATGGGCCGCCTGCAGACGCTGGATACGTTCAACGCTGTCATCGGTGGAGCCGTCATCGATGACCATCAACTCGATGTTCGGATAGGTCTGTCCCACCACACTGAGAATGCATTCTTCAATGTAGCGACCATGATTGTAGGACGCGATGATCACGGTGACGACAGGTTGCGCGGCACTCATGGCTGCTCCTTACAGGTTTCATTCAGGCCGGTCTCGATCAGCTCAAGGTATTGCCGACGGAACACTTCAATATCGTGCTGTTCGACGAGGTAGCGATAAGCTCGCTCGCCACAGGCCTTGAGTTCGGCATCCGACAGCCCCAGATAGGTATCGAGCGCGGTTATCAGGCTCGGCACATCACCAGGCTTCACCGCCAGGCCTCCGGCACCTTGAATCAATGGCAACATTGCAGGCACATCCGAAGCGATCACCGGTAAATGTCCACTCATTCCTTCCAGCAGCGCCAGGCCCAGACCCTCGGCCAGGGAGGGCATGGTCCAGATATCGAAGGCTCTGACATATTGCAGGGCGTTTTCCTTGAAACCGAGCAAATGCGCGCGATCGGCCAGGCCCAATTGCTTGATCTGCGCAGCCAGACGGGACTCTTCACGTCCGGCACCGATGATTGCCAGCTGCGCCGTGGGGTATTTGTCCTTGAGTGCGGCAAAAGCCTGCAGCAAGTAGGTATGTCCCTTGACCGGCACCAATCGCCCCAAGGCGCCAACCAATCTCACCGAAGGGCCGATACCCAGCATCTCGCGAGCGCGCTCGCGCGAATGCTGCAAGGCTTCCGCCTGCTGGATATCGATGGCATTGGTGATGGCGTGAGTATTGGACTCGGTGAATCCACATTGACAATCCAGGAGATACTGCTTGACGGCCGGCGAAACGCCGACGAACCGCCAGTGCCCGTCCACCTGTCGCTGTGTCTGGCGGCGTCGATAAAACCGATCATACTCTCCGAACCCGTGGGCAATGCCGATACACAATGGGATTTTCAACCATCGATTGAGCAGCAGCATCATGTTGACGGGCTTGAAGCGGTTGCACACCACGACATCGAATTTTTCCGCGCGGCAGAATTGGTACAACCGCCACATCGCACGAAGGCGTACTCCCTTGAGCGACTTATCCGAAAACTCGAAATAAACCGATCGATCAGCCCGACTGACCGCCTCGCCAGGTCCTGGGCGACCGCGCAGAAAAGCCGCCGTCACCTCGTAGCGCTCACGCGGCAGGGCCTTGACAATCTGCTCCGCCAGATCGGCGAAATCATGCTGCTTGACGTTGTAGTCCGGCTGCAACTGCAGCACTTTCAAACGCGGGCTCATAGTGCTCCTTGATGGAAACCTGTCGCGTCGATCATCCAGGCCGACTCTGTCGCCAGCCTTCGTATCCAAACAGGATCTGGCTCGGGCAATGCCGACCAGTCGTTACGCTTCCAGCAGACGAAATGAAAATAGGGGAACGCACGGTCCTCATCCCGATCATTGGTCAGGCGACCATTGCGCCAGAACCAGCGAAGGGGAAAATCCTCAGTACCGTCGTGCCATTTTATGCACCCGCCCGGTGTGCTGAACGCCTCGGTGAACTCACTGCGTCGACGCCATGGATTGAACTTGCCAACCAAGGAAAACAGCGGTTCGGGAAAGTTTTTTCGCCACATGAAAATACGGCTGAATGCGCCTTCGTCCAAGGCATGATGCCGATCATCCATGAAGCGAAGTTGCCAATTCTTGATCAGCTTGAACGCCTCCCGCATGCTCGCAACGTTGCGTATCAGGCACAGATGCCCCGCAACGCGTCGCTCGTGGGTTGAGAACAAGTCATGGGCAGCCAGGCGCTCGGCAGTAAAATATTGTCGAAGATCACCGTACACCAGGTCTATGTCGCCAAAGCCCCAGAAATCGTAACCTTCGAGGCGATCCACATGGATGTAGCCAAGGGCAGGCTTGATATCACACAGCTTATAGGCCTGCGTTGGCCTGAACTCGATATGTAGCCGCTCGGAGACCAATTGGCAGTACGCCTCGAATGTAATGGTCTCGACAGTCACATTCGAAGGGAGATTCTGCGGCACGCCACAATCACTGAATAACAGCCAGTCAATATCGGGGTTACGCCGACAACTTTCCAGGAACAGAGGCATCCAGAAAGGCCAACGCCCGAAATACGGAATGATAAAAAGAATACTCGGGCAAGAATTGATCACGACAAGCTCACATTCATCTGGGCGAGGACGCTGGAGTCCACTTGGGTCATTTCGGTTTTATGTGTACTTCAGAACGTTTCAAAAGCCAGAAAAGTTCGTGGCACCTGACCGCTTTACGAAAAAATTCATTCTCGCCATAAACGGAGCCCTTGCGCCCCGCCAACAACCGCTGGATGGCACGGCGCAGGCGCCGTTTGAGGGGCGCTCGCGGTTGCAGATCATGCATCATGCCCAACGCCATGGCCTTGTCGCGCTGGCCAGCCAGCGCCAAAGGCAGGCTGACAGGATGCATCGGCCGGTCCGGGTCGAAACACGGTGGCAACGCAATGCCCGTACCGGCATCACCCATGGGCCAGCGATCATTATCGTGCAGGTGATTGGCGTAGCCCAACAATGTGCCGGGTTGCCATTCCAGGCCTTCAAGGGCTTGCAGGACGGCATGATGGGCGCAGAGATGGTCAGGGTGCGGATCCAAGGTCGGATGCGGCAGTACAATGACCTCAGGACGCGCCATCAGCAACAGCGCGCGCAAGTCGGCCACCAGGTTGTTCCATGTCGGCGCGCCGTCGGCATCGCCAGGCAGCGCAAAAGGATTTAACCGGCGGAACGGCCGTGTATCGCTCAGGTCTGCCTCACGAGACCCCTGAGGCTGGGTGGGCGCGGCCTGCATGGCTGCCAACTGGAGACAGAAGTATCCCAATTGCACGCAATGGCCTTGCGGCACCCCAGCCCAGCGCGGCACGGCGATGCTGTCCCAAGCCCGCAGACGGCCCTTGAGCCGCGCCGCCTCGACGCGATCCAGCCCCATCTGTCGATAATGTTCGGCTTCGATTTCGCCTGCGGTCAGTGTCACGATCCACGCGTCTTCGGCCCGGCTGTACAACCCATAAGCCGCCAGTTCCGCATCGTCGGCATGGGGGGCGATGACCATCACGCGCTGTTGTTGTACCTCTGGCGAGCTGAAGGACCAGAGCATCGGCTCGCCCAGCAAACGGCAAAAGCGCCCGCGCAGCCGCAGCTCGCCCCGGGACAGCGTCGCCCCATGCTCGCTGAGGTTCAGGTAGCGCAGGCCGTTGACGCCGCGTTCGAAGGTTTGTCGATCCGGGCAGTCTCCGCCCAACAGCTCGACGACCGGGTCGATGAAACGCCCCAACCACCGACTCTTGACCTGCAACGCGAGAATCAGCGTCGCGCCATCGTCCAGGATTACCCCTTCATCCAGCCGCAGCCGACCGGCATCCAGATGCACCTTCGGTTGCTGGGTGAAAGGCGGGAAGCTGTACTGGTAGTCGTCCTTGGGCGAATAGAACAGATGATCGGCGAACCAGGCTTCATGTGCTACCCAGCCCAATACCGCCAACACCAAGGGCAACCACCAGGCGACCAGCAGGCCCAGCAAGACCAGCGCCACCAGTGCCAGCAACAGGCCCACGCGCTTGTTGCGCCGATGGCGCTTGAGCAACTGCTGTTTGCGATTCATCGGCGGGCTCATACGGTAAACACCGGTACAGGGTTGCACCAGCGGTCCTTGTACTCCCGGTCCGCACGGCCGAACGAAAACCGCAACGGCTTGCCGGCGGCACGGGCGTGCTCCCAGGCGCTTTGGGTATTGAGGAAGCTCAGCACGCTGCCGGGACTGAATTCGCGGGTTTGCGGGTCCACGCCGCCGTTGATGTACTCGACGCTGATCCACTCCGGCGCTTCGACCCGATACACCAGTTGAATGGCGATCGGGGCATCGTTGAGAAAGATCACCGAACCGATCAGCAGTTCGCGCAGCAGCTCGATCACCTCGCCCATGCGCTCGGCGCCTGTCGCCGCAAATCCCCAACGGCGCTGGAACAGGTCGCAGTAGATCGACGCCAGCTCTGCGCTGGAAAACTCATCGACCGACCGCACCTGCCCACCGGCTTCCTCCAGCAAACGCAGCTCGCGGCGCTGGTTATAGCGAAACTTCTTGGACAGCTCTTCCGGCGTACGCGCCATGGCCAGCTGTTCCTGCTGCACCTTCAGACCGCTGAAACGCCCTTCGTTGAGGGCCGAGAGATAACGTCCGCGATGGCGCAACGGCGCCTGTGCCTCGGGCGCCGCCGGCAGGATCAGCTCGGCATTGCCCAGGTCGAACAGGCCTTTCTTGCCGCTGCGCTTGAGCACGTCCTTGGACAGCGCCAGATCTCGGCCCCAGGTCGCAATTGCCGCCGTCAACTCACCCTGATGTTCGTATGCCAGGTAACGCACGGGAATATCGGCCAGGGCCGCCAGGCGTTCGACCACCAGGGGATGGGTCGCCACACTGCCACCAAAACGCTGCCAGGCCTGGGCATAAACCGGGGCCTCTACGGCCGTCCAGCCGCGCTCGCGCCAGCCTTGGAATCGATTGAGCATCAGGCCCTCGGCGCCAGTTCGGTGACTTGGGGCAAACGCCAGAATGCCTCGCGCACCGCGCGATCCGAGAAGCGTTCACGCAAGCGGTCAAGCATCAGCTCGGCGCACTGACGACGTTGCAGATCGTCCATGGCCGCCAGGTGTTGCAGCCCCTGGGCCAGGTGTTCGGCGTCGCCCAGGGGAAACAGGATGCCTACGCCTTCGACCACTTCCTTCGCCCCGCCACAGGCCGTGGCCAGCAATGGCACGCCGGCGACCATGGCTTCGAGCAACACCATGCCGAACGGCTCGTGATCGGAACTCAGGGCAAACACGTCGAAAGCCCGGAAGTAACGGCGCGCCTCAGGCACCTGACCGAGGAACAGCACGCGGTCGGCGATACCCAGTTCCAGCGCCAGCTCCCGCAGGTCCTGTTCCAGGCGTCCCTTGCCGAGAATTGCCAGCTGACTGTGGCCGGGTAGATACGCCAGAGCCGCGGCAAAACCTCGCAACAATGTGGCCTGGTCCTTGTCCGGATGCAGACGGCCGACGTTACCGACGATCCAGGCGTTCGCTTCCAGCCCCATGGCATGCCGCGCCTCGTCCCGGGACACCAGGCCAGCCTCAGCGGCCTCCAGGTCGATGCGGTTGTAGAGAGTCTGGATCCGGCTCGCGGGCCATTTCGGCAGGCAGCGGCGCATGTCGTCACGCACCGCATCGGAGACCCCTAGCAAGCTCAGGCGCTTGCGGAAAACATGCGCGAACAGGCGGCGAGTAGGCCGCTGGTAGTCGCCAAAGGCATGGTGCACGCCAATCACCGGCAGCCCGGTACCGAGCAAGGCGATATAGATAGGTTTGAAACGGTGGGCAATGCAGAAACTGAAATTGCGCGAAGCGGCGATCTTGCGCAGATCACCAATGGCGCCCAGCTTCAGGCCTCTCACGGCACTGGAGCTGTACTCCATGAACAGCACCTCGTCCGAGGCACAACCAGCAGCGACCTCGGCATCGGCGACTCCGGTGAGAAACACCGTGGTCACGCGATAGCCGGTGCCCGCGAACAGGTTGGCGTATTGACGGGCACAGTCGAGGAACGGCCCGTCATAACCGTGGCAGAACTGCAGCACATGTCGCTCAGCCGAGCGAGTCATAAGCGTCCACGCCGTCTTTGACCACCAGAATGTCTTCCATGATCAGGTATTGCAGATCGGAGCCATAGAACATGTTCAGCGCGTCGGTCGGCGAGCAGATCATTGGTTCGCCGCGGCGGTTGAGCGAGGTATTCAGGGATACGCCATTGCCCGTCAGGACTTCCAGGGCCTTCATCATGTCGTAGTAGCGCGGATTGTATTCGCGCTTGAGCACCTGGGCCCGGGAAGTACCGTCCTCATGGACGACTTCCGGTACGCGGGTTTTCCACTCTTCGGCCACTTCGAACGTGAAGGTCATGAAAGGAGCGGGATGATCGACCTTGATCATCTGCGGCGCGACGGTGTCGAGCATCGACGGGCAGAAAGGCCTCCAGCGCTCGCGAAACTTGATCTGTTCGTTGATGCGATCCGCCACGCCGCTGGCGCTCGGGCAACCGATGATCGAGCGACCGCCCAAGGCACGCGGGCCAAACTCCATGCGCCCCTGGAACCAGGCCACCGGGTTGCCGTCGACCATGATTTTGGCAATGCGCTCGGGGGTGTTGTCGATCTTGCGCCACGCCGGTTTGCTCGGATGACGGGCGCAGGCGGCGATCACGTCTTCGTTGCTGTAGGCCGGGCCGAGGTAGACATGCTCCATCTTCTCTACAGGCACGCCACGGGCATGGGACACATAGGCGGCCGCGCCCACCGCGGTACCGGCGTCGCCGGAAGCCGGCTGCACGAACAGCTCCTTGACGTCGTTACGGGCGATGATCTTCTGGTTCAGCTTGACGTTCAACGCGCAACCGCCGGCGAAAGCCAGCTTGCCGGTTTCCTTGAGCACGTCGCCCAGGTAGTGGTCGATCATCTGCAGCGCGAGTTTCTCGAACAGCGCCTGCATGCTGGCCGCGTAATGGATGTACGGCTCGTCGGCGATGTCGCCTTCGCGCTTGGGGCCGAGCCATTCGATCAGCTTCGGCGAGAAGTAGAAGCCTTTGCCCTTCTCTTTATAGCGGCGCAGGCCGATCACGTTGGCGTATTCGGTGTTGATCACCAACTGGCCGTTCTCGAACGAGGCCAGGCGGGAGAAATCGTACTTGCTGGCATCGCCGTAAGGCGCCATGCCCATGACCTTGAATTCGCCGTCGAGCATTTCGAAGCCGAGGAACTCGGTGATCGCACCGTACAGGCCACCCAGGGAGTCCGGGTCGTAGAATTCCTTGATCTTGTGGATCTTGCCGTTTTCGCCATAGCCGAAGAAGGTCGTGGCGTACTCGCCTTTGCCGTCGATGCCCAGGATTGCGGTTTTTTCCTGGAAACCCGAGCAGTGATAGGCGCTGGAGGCGTGGGCCAGGTGGTGCTCGACCGGCTCGATCTTGATCTTTTTCGGATCGAAGCCCAGTTGCTCCAGGCACCAGACGATCTTGCGGCGATAGCGCTTGTAGCGACGGTTACCCATCAGGATCGCGTCGAGGGCGCGGTCCGGGGCGTACCAGTAGCGCTTGGCGTAGTGCCAGCGCGCCTCGCCGAACAGGCTGATCGGCGCGAACGGGATCGCCACCACATCGACGTCGGATGGCTTGATACCGGCTTGTTCCAGGCAGAACTTCGCCGACTCGTAGGGCATGCGGTTCTTTGCATGTTTATCGCGTACGAAGCGCTCTTCCTCGGCCGCCGCGATCAGCTTGCCGTCTATGTACAGCGCTGCGGAAGGATCATGGCTAAGGGCGCCGGACAGGCCAAGAATCGTCAATGCCACAGGGTCTAGCCTCTTATGTCTGCATACGGGCGACAAGCGCCGCGAAAAATGAATGTGCCGCTCGCCGGGGCGTTGGGCAGCTAAAGGGCGGGATTATAGCGTAAAAGCGGCGGTAAGCCTCTAGCGGTGAGTGGCGAGCCTTGGCGCCTGTAAAACCTGGGCAGGCCCTGAATGCTCAGGTGCCTGGCACTCCGTCCTTCGCGAGCAGGCTCGCTCCCACAGTACGCTGCAGACTAATGTGGGAGCGAGCCTGCTCGCGATAGGGCCGCAGGCCCGATTCAGGACCCGCCGGAAATATCCTTGGGCACGCTTTGATCGATCACCCGATACAACGCACTACTTTCAGGCCAGTTACGCATGAACCGCGCCCGGTCCCGGGCATAGGCCGGGGCGAAGCTGGCGTCGGTGCGGTGCTGGCACATGGAATCCAGGTCGATCAGGGCCCAGCGGTCGTGCTGCCAGAACAGGTTGTGGCCCTTGAGGTCGCCGTGGCTGATGCGTTCGCGGATCAGGTCGGCGAACAGTCGCTCCAGGGCGAGCAACTCGGACTCGGGCGCCTCGCCATTTTCCACGTAAGGAGCAAAACGCTCGATGATGTCGGGGCCCGACAGATGCTCGGTCACCAAGTAGGCACCACGACGCAGCCACAGGAAGCGCTTTTCCAGCAACGCCAGGGGTTTGGGGGTCGCGATGCCGAGAAACGCCAGGCGATGGCCTTCGCGCCAGGAATGCCAGGCACGACTTGGACGCCAGAAACGCTTGAGCCAATGGGCGAAATTCTTGATGTTGTAGCGTTTGATGACCAGGGTGCGGCCGTCCACCTCGACTTTGCCGACACTTGCCGCGCCACCGGTCTTGTACAAGTGGCCCTGGTCCAGCAAGGCATCCGCCCGCGCCAGCACCGGTATCATGGCCGCTTCCTCTTCACGCCGGATCGCCCGCAGGCCGAATGCCCCACGCTGCACGCTGAACAGACTGCATTCGCGCCCGACCTTTTCCATGAAGTCGTTCAGCCGCCAGGCCTGCACCTTGACGATCTGTTTCTGCAGGGCCTCCATGGGCAGCGCGTGTTCGGCGTTGCCCAGCAGATAATGCACCAGCAATTCTTCGGTGAACGGCTCGATGGACTTGGGTAACTGGGCGAAAAACACCCCAAGATTTTCCAGCACCTTCTGTCGCGACAAGGGCTGCCCCGGCGTTTCGGCCTGGATGCCGGCACCGTCGATCAAATAAAGCTTACCGTCGTGGCGCAGCAGGTTGTCCAAGTGCAGGTCTTCCTGCCACAAACCTCTGCCATGCAGTTGTGCAATGGCCCCCAGGGCCTCGGCCAGCACCATCGTTTGCTCGTCGGCCAGCAGAGGCAACTGTTCGACCTGTTTCCAGGCATCCCCGAGGCTTTCGGCGCCTTCGAGTAACTCGAACAGCAACCAACCGCCCTCGCCGTCCTTCAGGCCGTCGGCCAACAGCAACGGCGTGGTCAAACCCTGTTCCGCCAGCAGGCGCACACCTTGCAGTTCGCGCTGGAAGTGCCGGGCTGCCTTGCTGCCGACCAGCAACTTCGCCAGCACCGGCCGGCCGCGCCAGACGCCGGCGCCGACATAACGCTGTCCCGGCAACACCCGCAACAGCGACAACAACTGCAGTTGCGCGGGGCCGGCGGCATCGGCCAGCTCCAGGCTCAGAGGCAGGCCGGGACTGCGACCGGCGCTTTTCAATTCGGACAAATGCATCAACGGGCTTCCTTGTGGCTGCGCCGAGCGGTCAGGCGGCTCAACCAGCGGTCCACCAGGGCGGCGTCCAGCGGCTGGTCCAGGTAGGCAGCCAGCAACTGGCGAACCTCGCCTTCATTCCAGATCGAGGCGCGACGTAGCAAAGGCTCAAGATCCTTGACTCTGTCACGCTGACCGAACAGTAGCGGGCGGGTCTTCTCCAGATCGATCAACTGCGCCTGATAGCCATCGGAAGTCGCTTGCAAAAAAATGTGCTTGGGATAAAAGCAACCATGGACCTGATGCATGCCATGCAGCCGCCGCGCCAAGCGACCGCAGGCTTTCAAAATGGTCGAACGTTGCGCCACCGTCAGCGCCGGCCACTCCTGCACCAGCGAATCCAGGTCATCCCAGCCGTCCAGGGCCCGGGTCAGCAGGATTGCCCGCACCTCGCCGTCGATCTTGCGCTGGCCGTAGAACACCGCTTGCAGGGCCGGGATCCCCAACTGGCGATAACGGCTGATGTTGCGAAACTCCCGGGAAAAACTTGGCTCACCGAAGGGGTGGGACAAGGTTCGGGTCAGGTAATTGCTCTGGCGCTTGAGGTAGTAGCCCCGCCCCTCCAGCTCCAGCCGGAACACGCTGCTCCAGCCGTCTCCCGAGGTATTGGGTTCGTCCACCGCGTCCAGTTGCCGCGCCCACAAGGCATCGAAACTGTCCAGCCCGTGGCGCTCCAGCAATGGCCGGTCTTCGGCGGCCAGGAAATCAGTCATTCACGCCCCTCGAAAAATCTCACCACGTGACGGATGCGTTTCTTGTCGCACGTATCGAGTCGGTCGCGTTGGCGGTATTGCAGGTAGAAACGCAGGCGCTGGGTGGCCGACAAGTGATACTTGGCAACTTTGTCCAGGCACGCCAGGTCCTTGGTGATGCGGTACTTGAGCCAGAAGCCACGCCAGAAATCACCGTTCGGGCAGTCGATCAGGAACAGCTGCGACCGGTCGTCGATCAGTAGATTGCGCCACTTCAGATCGTTATGAGTGAAGCGATGCTCGTGCATGGTCCGGGTGTAGCCAGCCAGTTGCCGGCTCACTCCATCGACCCAGGCGCGATCGGTCAATCGAGGGTCATGACGGTCGGCCAGGGCCGATAGGTCTTCGGTATGGGGCAGTTCGCGGGTGATCAACGCTCCCCGGGCATAGGCCGCGCCGTGACGCTCCAGGCCCCATGCCACGACCTCGGCCGTGGGGATGCCCCACTTGGCGAAACGCTTGAGGTTCTGCCATTCGGACTTGACCCGCGGCTTGCCCAGGTAACGGCGCAAGCCCTTGCCGGCCCCGATGTAGCGCTTGACGTAATAGTTCACGCCATTGCGCTGTACGCGGATCACCTCCGACAGCGGGTCACGGGTCAGGCGCTCCCCTTGCAGGGCAAACACCGCGTCGAGACTGCCGAAATCCTGCGCCAGCTCGGCGTAGGCCGGCTCCAGTGTCCAGCCCGACATCAGAGCGCATCCCCGTATCGCTGTTTGCGGGCATAGAGCTTGTTGGCCTTGGCTTCGAGCCAGCTCAACAAGGTGGCCTCCTGCGCCAGGATCCGGCGCAGCGGCTGTTGAAAATAGCCCTTCAAGAAGCGCAGCTTGTCGCGACGGGTCAGACCGATATCCAGTGCCGAGAAATACAGCGCAGCCAGGTCTTTGTTGCGCCAGCGGGTGGTGATGGCCGGACGGGTCTGGGCGCGGTGCAGGTCGATCACCGAGAGCTTGAAATCCTCCGGGGTCACCGGTTTGTCGGTGTGCAGCAGAAAATGGCAGATGTAGCAGTCGCGATGGTTGACCCCGGCACGGTGCATCATGCCGGTCATGCGCGCCACTTCGGCGATCAGGGCCCGCTTGAGTGCCGGTTGCGGCGGATGCTTGACCCAGTCGATGCTGAAATCTTCAAGGCTGATGGTCGGTGCCAGCTCTTCGGTGACGATGAAGGAATGCTGGTCCGCCGGGTTCTGGCCCTTTTCGCCATACGCAACGGCGGTCATGGTCGGCACGCCGACTTCCTGCAGGCGCTGGATGGCTGTCCACTCCTGCCCCGCACCGAGGACCGGCAGCTTGGCGGTGACCAGGTTCTTGACGATCTCGCCCCAACCGATGCCCCGGTGGATCTTCACGAAAAAGCCGCGCCCGTCCACCTCCGTGCGCAAGGTGCGCCGGGCTTCCAGTTCACGGTAGACCTCGCCCTTGAGCGCCTCGACTTCGGCGAACGCATCGCGCCCGGCCCAAAGGCTCTTGAACGGTTCGGCCAGCATCAATTTCATTACGGGTGCTCCGCCAATATCACATCGGCCGCGTGCTGCGGCATGCTGTAGAGGTCGGCCGTTTCAGCGAAGGCCAGACCATTGCGGCTCCAGGCCGCCCGCGCATCGGCATCTCCCAGCATCCGTTCCAGGTACTCGGTGAGCTGCGCCTGTTCGAACGGCTCGTCCAGCACCAGCCCACTGTCGGCCTCGGCGATGTAATGGGCGTACCCGCACACCGCGCTGACCAGTACCGGCAGCCCGGCCACCAGCGCTTCGAGCAGCACGGTGCCGGTATTCTCGTTGTACGCCGGATGGATCAGCAGGTCGGCGCCCAGGAGGAAACGCGGGATGTCGCTACGCCCCTTGAGGAACCGCACATTGTCACCGAGCCCCAACGCGGCGCTCTGCAATTGAAATACTTTGGGGTCGTCCTGGCCGATTACAAACAGCCGGGTACGTTTTTTCAGTTCGCCAGGCAGTGCGGCGAGCGCCTTCAGGCTGCGATCCACGCCTTTGGTCTTGAACCCGGAGCCGATCTGCACCAATAACAGATCGTCATCAGCCAGCTCGAACTCGGCACGGAACGCGGCACGGATCGCGTCGGCATCGGCGGGTCGGCGACGGTCCTGGGCGATGCCCGGCGGCAACAGATGAAAGCGCTCCAGCGGGGTGCCGTAATGCTTGATGAACAGCGGCTGCTGGACTTCGGAAATCATCAGCACGTCGGTCCTGGCGTCCCTGGCGAACACCGCTCGCTCGTACTCGGCAAAATGCCGGTAGCGCCCCCAGCGCCGATACAAGGAATTACGCAGGGTCTGCGCCTTGTCTTCGAAACAACCGTCGGCGGCGTAATACACGTCCAGGCCGGGCATCTTGTTGAAGCCGATCAGACGGTCCACCGGGCGCTTGGCCAGGTCGGCTTCCATCCACGCACTGAGTTTCTCGTTGCGACGATGGTTGAACAGCGCCTTGACCGGCGCCACCAGCACTTCGAAACCCGGCGGGACGTCACCTTCCCAGATCAGCGTGTAGACACGGATCTGATGGCCACGCCGCTGGCACTCCAGGGCGATGCGCATGAAGTCACGTTGCAGGCCGCCGAAGGGAAAGTATTTATAAAGGACAAAAGCCAATTGCATCAGCGCGGCTCCTCAGCCAATAACGTGCTCAGGTGGCTGGCAACACGCTCGGGGTTCAGTCGCGTAAAGCACAAGGGCTGCTCGCGCTTCAGGTCAAACCGACGGGCATCTTCGGCGGTCGGCGGATAAGTGCATTGTTTCTGCATGCAAGGCGCACAGGGGAAATCGCTGGCGAGATGGATCTGGCCCTTGCCATAGGCGCCGGTCAGCACCGGGTTGGTGGGGCCGAGCAGCGAGATGGTCGGCACGTCCAGGGCGGCAGCCAGGTGGCCGAGGCCAGTATCGACCGCCACACAGGCCTGGGCACCGGCCAGGACCTTGCCCATACCGCCCAGATTCAGTTTCGGCAGCACCAAGGCGTTGCGCAGCCCTTTGGCGATACGTTCGGCCCGGGCTTTTTCCTGTGGGGTGCCCCACGGCAATTTCACTACCACACCGAACTGGCCCATGCGCTCGGTGAGCTCACGCCAATACAACTCGGGCCAGTGCTTGGATTCCCAGGTCGTGCCATGCAGGAATACCACATAAGGATACGCGCGCGGCAGTTCCACCAGACGATCGACGTTCAGGCCGTAGTTGCCCAGGCTCTGGGGCAAGTCATAGCCCAGCGCCACGGCGAACAATTGGCGCACGCGCTCTACCGCATGCTGACCGCGCGCCACCGCCAGGCGACGGGAATAGAAGCGCGCCGCCAGGGGTTCACGGGCCGAATTTTTATCCAGGCCAGCCACCGGCGCCTTGACGTAGCGGGTCAGCCAGGCGCTTTTCAGCAAGCCTTGGGCATCGATCACCAGGTCATACTTTTCGGCGCGCATACTTTGCTTGAAGCGGCGCCACTCGCCGCTCTTGATGGTCTGCCAGAGGTTCTTGCGCCAGCGACGGATCGCCACCGGGATGACCTTGCCGACGGCCGGGTGCCAGGTCGGAATCTCGGCGAAACCCTCTTCCACCACCCAATCGAAGCGGATGCCGGAAATCGCCCGCGCCGCGTCGGTCAGCGCCGGCAGCGTGTGGACCACATCGCCCAGCGACGAAGTCTTGATCAGCAATACCCGCAACTTACCGGACCTCCACGGGGGTGCCCTGCAAACGTGCCAGGGCATCGTTCACCGACGGCGGCATGAGCTGGCGCAAGCAATTGTAATGACCGAAGCGGCAGGTACGATCGAAGCACGGGCTGCATTCGATGCCCAGGCGCACGACTTCGACCTTGTCGGCCAACGGTGGCGTAAAGCCCGGCGAGGTGGAGCCGTAGACGGCCACCAACGGACGGTTCAGCGCGGCGGCCACGTGCATCAGCCCGGAATCGTTGGACACCACCGAATCGGCACAGGACAACAGGTCGATGGCCTCCGCCAGGGACGTGTCGCCACTGAGGTTCACCGACTCTTCCCGCAGGCCCGGAATCAGCCGCGAGCGAATGTCTTCGCCCACTGAATGATCGTTTTTCGAACCGAACAGCCAGACTTGCCAGCCTTCGCGGATCTTCGCCTCGGCCACTTGGGCGTAATGCTCCGCAGGCCAGCGCTTGGACTCGCCGAACTCGGCGCCTGGGCATAGCGCCAACACCGGGCGGTCCAGGCTCAGGCCGAACTTGGCCAGCGCCGCTTCGCGGGTCACCGGGTCGATCTGCAGATCAGGGCGTGGGTAGGGCTTGGGCAACTCGGCACCCGGCGCATAGGCCAGGGCCATGAAACGCTCGATCATCAGCGGATAGCGGTCTTTGTCCAGCGTGCGCACGTCATTGAGCAGGCCATAGCGAAACTCGCCGCGCCAGCCGGTACGCTTGGGGATGCCGGCAAAGAACGGCACCAATGCGGACTTCAACGAGTTGGGCAACAGGATCGCCTGGTCGTATTGACCGGCCAGGGACTTGCCGATGCGTCGACGGGTCGCCAGCTCCAGCACACCGTGACCGAGCGGAAAGCTCAAGGCCTTGCGTACTTGCGGCATGCGCTCCAGGATCGGCCGGCTCCACTCGGGGGCCAGGACATCGATTTCGCATTGCGGGTGGAGCTGCTTCAGGCACTGGAACAGTGTCTGCGCCATCACCATGTCACCGACCCAACTGGGCCCAACGATCAGAATATTCATGTGCTTTCCAAAAACGATACGGGGAGGCCTACGCCTCCCCGCCTCGAGAATCACTGTGGCCTAGGTCGTTGCCTGCTGCCTTCAATCTACAACACATCACCAATGCACTGTGGAAGCGAGCCTGCTCGCGAAGAGGCCGGCACAGCCAACATCAATGTCGCCTGGCACTCCGCTTTCGCGAGCAGGCTCGCTCCCACAGGGGTCCTCATCTACCCCAATACATCAAACACCACAAATCCATCGTGGGAGCGAGCCCGCTCGCGATGAGGCCGGCACATCCAACATCAAAGTTGCCTGACACTCCGCCATCGCGAGCAAGCCCGCTCCCACATCCAATACTCAACTCAATCCCAGCTCACGCCAGATCCGCAGCACCTGTCGACGCTCATCCACGAACTGGTCGCCGGTGATCACCCCAGCCTCTTTCTGCAAGGCCTGGCGGTGGGCGGCGGAGCGGTAGGCCTTATAGGCCTCGCGCAGCAGGGTGGCATCTTCGGGCGGCATCAGGCCAACCTCTTGCAACCCCTCCAGAATGCGGATGTTATCGGTGTAGCGCGCCAGCGATGGGTGCTCCTCGGACCACGCCAGGGCCGCGTATTGCACCATAAATTCAATATCGACGATACCTCCGGCGTCCTGCTTGAGATCGAAGGGCGCCGTGGCCTCGAAAGCGTTTGGCGCGGTCCCGGCGGCCGTGGCCTTGCTGCCAAGGTTGTCACGCATCTTGGCCCGCATCTCGCTGACCTCCTGGCGCAGCGTCGGCAGGTCGCGTTTGCGTCCCAGCACCTGCGCCCGGACCTTCTCGAAAGCCTGGCCCACATCCTGGCTGCCCACCAACACCCGGGCCCGCACCAGCGCCTGGTGCTCCCAGGTCCAGGCTTCATTTTCCTGGTAACGGGCAAATGCCCCAAGGGAACTGACCAGCAACCCCGACGCCCCGGACGGCCGCAGGCGCATATCCACTTCATATAGCTGCCCGGAGTTGGTCTGGGCCGTCAGCAAATGGATGATCCGTTGGCCAAGCCGGGTAAAGAACTGCGCGCCGTCGATGGGTTTGGGCCCGTCAGTTTCCGCCTGGGGGTCGCCGTCGTGGATGAACACCAGGTCCAGGTCGGAACCATGCCCCAATTCCAGGCCGCCGACTTTCCCGTAACCGACAATAATGAAGCCCGGATCGCACAGGCTGCCGTCCGTGCGCAACGGTACGCCATGCTTGGCCGCCGTCTGGCGCCAGGCCAGGGCCAGGACTTGTTCGAGGATCGCCTCGGCGAGCCAGGTCAGGTAATCGCTGACCTTCATCAGCGGCAGGCTGCCGGCGATTTCCGACGCAGCCACCCGCAGCCGGTGCGCCAGTTTGAAATGCCGCAAGGCTTCCATCTGCTGCTCCAGGTCATCCTCGGGAATCCGCGTCAGGCGTTCGCGCAACTCCGCCGCCAGCTCCGGCGCCAAGGGCGGCTTGAACAGACGGCCTTCATTGAGCAATTCATCCAGCAACAGTGGGAAACGAGTGATCTGCTCGGCAATCCACGGGCTCGCCGCGCATAGCGTCAGCAGGCGCCGCAGGGCGCCGGGGTTTTCCGTCAGCAGCACCAGATAGGCCGAGCGACGGGCCACCGCCTCCACCAGGGGCAATACCCGCTCGAGCACCAGATCCGGGTCGGCATGCTCCACCGCCTGGGCCAGCAGGCGCGGAATGAATGCATCCAGCCGTTCACGCCCCAGACGCTGCATGGCGCGCAGTTGCGGGCTGGTGCGCAGCACGGCCAGCGCCTTCAGCGCCTTGGGCGCATCGACGAAACCACCTTCCTCCAACTGGCGGCACGCGGCTTCTTCGTCCTGGCTGTCTTCCCACAACGGCAGCCATTCGCCGCCCACCACCACTTCGCTTTCGCCGCCCTCTTCTTCATCCGGATCGGCGATGACCTGGCCAAAATGCCAGGCCACGCGTCCACGCCAATACATCAATTGCTCGTGGAACACCGCCCAGTCGGCAAAGCCCAGCATGAATGCAATACGCGCCTGGTCCTGGGGGCTGTCCGGCAGCATCTGGGTCTGGCGGTCGGCAATGGCCTGGATCGCATGTTCGGTATAGCGCAGGAATTCATAGCCCTGGCGCAGCTCGTCGATCACCTTGGCAGGCAGATAACCCTGGCCTTCCAGGGTGCCCAGCACTTTCAGCAACGGACGCTGTTGCAGGCTCAGGTCACGCCCGCCGTGGATCAATTGGAATGCCTGGGCGATGAACTCCACTTCACGGATACCCCCCGACCCCAGCTTGATATTGTCGGCCATGCCTTTGCGCCGCACTTCCTGCTGGATCAGCTGCTTCATGGTGCGCAGCGCTTCGATCGCGGAAAAGTCCAGGTAACGGCGATAAACGAACGGACGCAGCATGTCGAGCAACTGCGCACCCGCCACCTGGTCGCCCGCCACCACCCGCGCCTTGATCATCGCGTAGCGCTCCCAGTCGCGACCCTGGTCCTGGTAATACTGCTCCAGGGCGTTGAAGCTCAGCACCAACGCACCGGCCGAGCCATAAGGACGCAGGCGCATGTCGACGCGGAACACGAAACCGTCGACGGTCATGGGATCCAGGGCCTTGATCAGGCGCTGGCCAACGCGGATGAAGAACTCCTGGTTATCCAGAGGTCGCTTCACGCCAACGGTTTCACCGCCCTCGGGATAGGCGAAGATCAGGTCGATGTCCGACGACAGGTTCAACTCCACCGCACCCAGCTTGCCCATGCCCAGGATGACCATGTGCTGCGCGGCGCCGCTGCGCCGGCCGGTGGGCGTGCCGAATTGCTGGCTAAGGCGCAGGTACAGCCATTGGTAGGCCTGGTCGATGCAGGTATCGGCCATGTCCGAAAGATCGCGACAGGTCTGGACGAGGTCGGCCTTGCGGTTCAGGTCGCGCCAGATGATCCGCACCTGCTGGCGGGTCCGCTGGCGGCGCAGGACGCGTCCCAATTCATCCTCGCTCTCGGCGGCCTGCACCGCCGCGCCGATCTGCGCGCACATTTCGCCGGCGGCCAGGCTGCGGTCCAGTTCGCCACTGCGCACCAGTTCCAGTAGCATCGAAGGTTCGCGCAGGCTCTGCTCTATGACAAAGTCACTGGCGGCCGCGACGCGCTGGAACTCCTTCCAGCGCTCAGGCGTCCAGGTGGACAGGCCGAGGTCGTCGTCCAGCAAGGCAACCGCCGCACGGAACGACTGCTCGGCACGGCTGACCAATGACTGGAGAATGGCCGGTATTTCGGCAAGCAGGGGCAGGCTCATGGTCTATCCTTGATCGGCGCGGGAAAGGCTGGATGTAGTGTTTTTTCAAAAGCCACTACCTGATTGACTGTCGAACAAAGATGATAAATAGCTGAAAATCTGATTTTATTGGCAGCCGGCATCAAGTTTTTACCTGTTCGAGTTAGCAAAAGACCAACAGTAACGATTATTCTCACAACGGAACGAGGGGCCAAAAGCCTTTCATGTGTAGTTTTACTACTCGTCTATACATTCGAGAGGCTGAAACAGCCGACGATTTGTAGTAAAACTACACGCCGCCGAAACAACCTTCGGCAATCCAAGAATTTTATACCGTCTGCCCACAAGGCCAGTCGCAAACTCAGGCAACCGATTCTGGTAGCCTTTCCGCCCTGGAGCAAGCCATGCAAGACCTCGATCCCGTCGAAACCCAGGAATGGCTGGACGCCCTGGAATCGGTTCTCGACAAAGAAGGCGAAGACCGTGCTCATTACCTGATGACCCGTATGGGCGAACTCGCAACCCGCAGCGGTTCGCAACTGCCCTACGCCATCACCACGCCGTACCGCAACACGATCCCCGTTACCCACGAAGCACGCATGCCTGGCGACCTGTTCATGGAACGCCGCATTCGCTCGCTGGTACGTTGGAACGCGTTGGCCATGGTCATGCGCACCAACCTGAAAGATTCTGACCTGGGCGGTCACATCTCCAGCTTCGCTTCCAGCGCGACGCTGTATGACATCGGCTTCAACTACTTCTTCCAGGCCCCGACCGACGAACACGGCGGCGACCTGATCTACTTCCAGGGTCACGCATCGCCAGGCGTCTACGCCCGTGCGTTCATGGAAGGTCGTATCTCCGAAGACCAGATGAACAACTTCCGCCAGGAAGTGGACGGCAACGGCCTGTCTTCGTACCCGCACCCTTGGCTGATGCCTGACTTCTGGCAGTTCCCGACCGTTTCGATGGGTCTGGGCCCGATCCAGGCGATCTACCAGGCACGCTTCATGAAGTACCTGGAAGCCCGTGGCTTCATCCAGCCGGGCAAGCAGAAAGTCTGGTGCTTCATGGGCGACGGCGAGTGCGACGAGCCGGAATCCCTGGGCGCGATCTCCCTGGCCGGCCGCGAGAAGCTGGACAACCTGATCTTCGTCATCAACTGCAACCTGCAGCGCCTCGACGGCCCGGTTCGCGGCAACGGCAAGATCATCCAGGAACTCGAAGGCGTGTTCCGTGGCGCCCAGTGGAACGTCAACAAGGTCATCTGGGGCCGTTTCTGGGATCCACTGCTGGCCAAGGACGTCGACGGTATCCTGCAACGTCGCATGGACGAAGTCATCGACGGCGAATACCAGAACTACAAGGCCAAGGACGGCGCGTTCGTCCGCGAGCACTTCTTCAACACGCCTGAACTCAAGGCCATGGTTGCCGATCTGTCCGACGACGAGATCTGGAAACTCAACCGTGGCGGCCACGACCCGTACAAGGTCTACGCGGCGTACCACCAGGCGGTCAACCACAAGGAACAACCGACCGTCATCCTGGCCAAGACCATCAAGGGTTATGGCACTGGTGCCGGCGAAGCGAAGAACACCGCGCACAACACCAAGAAAGTCGATGTCGACAGCCTGAAGCTGTTCCGCGATCGCTTCGACATTCCGGTGAAAGACAGCGAGCTGGAAAACCTGCCGTTCTTCAAGCCTGAAGAAGGCAGCGCCGAGGCCCGTTACCTGGCCGAGCGCCGTGCCGCACTGGGCGGTTTCGTACCGCAGCGTCGCGCCAAGAGCTTCAGCGTTCCGACCCCGCCACTGGACACCCTCAAGGCGATCCTGGACGGCTCGGGCGACCGTGAAATCTCCACCACCATGGCTTTCGTGCGGATCCTCGCGCAACTGGTCAAGGACAAGGAAATCGGCTCGCGCATCGTTCCGATCATCCCGGACGAAGCCCGTACCTTCGGTATGGAAGGCATGTTCCGTCAGTTGGGCATCTACTCGTCCGTCGGCCAGCTCTACGAGCCAGTCGATAAAGACCAGGTGATGTTCTACCGCGAAGACAAAAAAGGCCAGATCCTCGAGGAAGGCATCAACGAAGCGGGCGCCATGAGTTCCTTCATTGCCGCCGGTACTTCGTACTCCAGCCACAACCAGCCGATGCTGCCGTTCTACATCTTCTACTCGATGTTCGGCTTCCAGCGTATCGGCGACCTGGCCTGGGCCGCTGGCGACAGCCGTACCCGTGGCTTCCTGATCGGCGGCACCGCCGGCCGGACCACGCTGAACGGCGAAGGCCTGCAGCACGAAGACGGTCACAGCCACATGCTGGCCGGCACCATCCCGAACTGCCGCACCTACGATCCAACCTACGGCTACGAGCTGGCGGTGATCATCCAGGACGGCATGAAGAAGATGACCGAAGAGCAACAGGACGTCTTCTACTACATCACCGTGATGAACGAGTCCTACCAGCAGCCAGCCATGCCGGCCGGCGTGGAGGCGGGCATCGTCAAGGGCATGTACCTGCTCGAGGAAGACACCCGCGAAGCCGCTCACCACGTCCAGCTGATGGGCTCCGGCACCATCCTGCGCGAAGTGCGTGAAGCAGCGAAGATCCTGCGCGAAGAGTTCAACATCGGCGCCGACGTCTGGAGCGTGACCAGCTTCAACGAACTGCGTCGCGACGGCCTGGCCGTGGAGCGCAGCAACCGCCTGCACCCTGGCCAGAAGCCGAAACTGAGCTATGTCGAAGAGTGCCTGAACGGCCGTAAAGGTCCGGTCATCGCCTCCACCGACTACATGAAGCTGTTCGCCGAGCAGATCCGCCAATGGGTTCCTTCCAAGGAATTCAAGGTGCTGGGCACCGACGGTTTCGGCCGTAGCGACAGCCGCAAGAAGCTGCGTCACTTCTTCGAAGTCGACCGTAAGTTCGTTGTGTTGGCAGCCCTGGAAGCCCTGGCTGACCGTGGCGATATCGAACCCAAAGTGGTGGCCGAAGCCATCGCCAAGTTCGGCATCGATCCGGAAAAACGCAACCCACTGGACTGCTGAGGAGAATTTCCGTGAGCGAACTCATTCGCGTACCTGACATCGGCAGCGGTGAAGGTGAAGTAATTGAACTGTTTGTGAAGGTCGGCGACCGTATCGAAGCCGACCAGAGCATCCTGACACTTGAGTCGGACAAGGCCAGCATGGAAGTGCCTGCGCCGAAGGCCGGCGTCATCAAGAGCCTGAAAGTGAAGCTGGGCGACCGCCTGAAAGAAGGCGACGAATTGCTGGAGCTGGAAGTCGAAGGCGCCGCTGCGGCACCTGAAGCGGCGGCTCCTGCGGCTGCCCCGGCGCCGGCTGAAAAGCCTGCTGCCGCTCCGGCTGCCGAAGCCGCTCCGGCTCCGGCCGCTGCGCCTGCCGCCGCCACTGTCCAGGACATCCATGTCCCGGACATCGGTTCGTCGGGCAAGGCCAAGATCATCGAAGTGCTGGTCAAGGCCGGCGACACCGTCGAAGCCGACCAGTCGCTGATCACCCTGGAGTCCGACAAGGCCAGCATGGAAATCCCGTCGCCGGCCGCCGGCGTGGTGGAAAGCGTCGAGATCAAGCTGGAAGACGAAGTCGGCACCGGTGACCTGATCCTGAAGCTGAAAGTGGCTGGCGCCGCCGCGCCGGCCGCTCCAGCGCCAGCCCCTGCTGCTGCACCGGCCAAGGCTGAAGCCGCGCCGGCTCCGGCTGCCGCGGACCTGCCGCCAAGGCCGAGGCCGCTCCAGCCCCTGCCGCCGCACCGGCACCAAGCGGTGCCAAGGTCCACGCCGGCCCTGCGGTACGTCAGCTGGCCCGCGAGTTCGGCGTCGAGCTGTCCGCCGTCGGCCCGAGCGGTCCACACGGTCGCGTGCTGAAGGAAGACGTGCAGGCCTACGTCAAGGCCATGATGCAGAAGGCCAAGAACGCACCGGCCGAAGGCGCCACCGGCGGCGCGGGCATCCCGCCGATCCCGGCAGTGGACTTCAGCCGCTTCGGCGAAACCGAAGAAGTGGCCATGACTCGCCTGATGCAGATCGGCGCGTCGAGCCTGCACCGCAGCTGGCTGAACATTCCGCACGTGACGCAGTTCGACCAGGCCGACATCACCGAGCTGGAAGCCTTCCGCGTTGCGCAGAAAGCCGTGGCGGAAAAGGCCGGCGTGAAGCTGACCGTACTGCCGTTGCTGCTCAAGGCCTGTGCGCACCTGCTCAAGGAGCTGCCGGACTTCAACAGCTCCCTGGCCCCGAGCGGCAAGGCGGTGATCCGCAAGAAATACGTGCACATCGGCTTTGCCGTCGACACCCCGGAAGGCCTGCTGGTACCGGTCATCCGCAACGTCGACCAGAAGAGCCTGCTGCAACTGGCCGGCGAAGCCGCTGCCCTGGCCGAAAAAGCCCGGAACAAGAAGCTCACCGCCGACGACATGCAGGGCGCCTGCTTCACGATCTCCAGCCTCGGCCACATTGGCGGCACCGGCTTCACGCCGATCGTCAACGCGCCGGAAGTGGCGATCCTGGGTGTTTCCAAGGCCACCATCCAGCCGGTCTGGGACGGTAAAGCCTTCCAGCCCAAGCTGATGCTGCCGCTGTCGCTGTCCTACGATCACCGCGTGATCAACGGTGCCGCCGCAGCACGCTTCACCAAGCGTCTGAGCGACCTGCTGGGCGACATCCGCACCATCCTGCTGTAAACCGGACGGCCCTCCTCACGGAGGGCCAGCCGAACCGCTGTTTTCCGAGCGCCACGCTCGTACCTCAACCCCGCCGATGGCGGGGCTTTTTTTGCCCGCTATAAACGCACCAGAACCTGTGGGAGCAAAGCTTGCTCGCGATATCGGTGGATCAGCCAATATCGTTATCGACTGAACTCGCCCAGATCGCGAGCAAGCTTTGCTCCCACGGGTCATCGCCTTGACTGACAAGCATCAGGCCGTTTGCAGGCGACCTTTCCTACGTCATCTATCAGTCATTACCCACAACTTGTGTCCCCTTTCCTATCAGTATTTATTCAGCGTCGAGCTTTAGCATCGGCACGCAGCGACAACTTTTTGCTCGCACAAGTACTTTTAGAATGCTGCATTTCGAATGGACTCGAACATGTTCAAACCTACCGTCGGCCCGATTGTCGGCCACACCACGACCGATCACGCACGAATTTTCCTGCGCGGCGACAAAGACCCCAGGCTTCCGGTATTCGCCGGACTTCGCTACAGGCGCCAGGGTGATGCGCGATGGACGAATGAGCACTTCATCCAGTTGCATGCCCATCGCGACATGACCGATGTGATCATTTTGAGGAACCTGCAGGCCGGCACCGTCTATGAATACCAGGCCGGCTGGTTCACCGCGCCTCACTCAGCCGCCCCGGAACTGTCACAGCGATGGCCCGCGGACATCCATCGGTTGCGCACCCCGTCGGCGAAAACCGGCACTCAGTACGCTTATATCGTGGGTTCTTGCCGGTATCTGCGAATCACCGCCGGCGTCCCCGCAGCCCCCGAACTCGGCGACCGCACGTTCGCCGGCATCCAGCGCGTCGTCGACCAGGCCAATCCACCGATCAGCGGCGTATTGATGATGGGAGACCAGGTTTATCTCGACGACTTGAACATTGTGGCCCCGGACCGGACCTACAAGGACATCCTGTTCAAGTACCGCACTGTCTTTTCCCAGCCCCACATCAGCAGGTTGATGTCCGCCGTACCGACCTACATGATCCTCGACGACCATGAAATCGAAGACAACTGGCCGGCCAACAGACAAGTCGATGACGACATTCTCTACGCCAACGCCATGAGCGCTTACGAACTCTATCAAGCCAGTCATGGTCCGGCCCGCGAACTCTCAAGCGACGGCATATTGAGCAGGTCGCTGCCGCACTACTGGTATCAGTTCGCTCACGGCGACATCGAATGGTTCGTCACTGACAGCCGGACACGACGTAACGTATCGATGGTCGACCGGCGCATCCTGGATGTCGAGCAGGAGCGGTCGCTGCTCGAATGGCTGGTGAGCAGCACTGCCCGGGTCAAATTCATCGTCACCAGTGTCATGTTCTACCCCGACCGCGCACTCGATGATGGCGACGCCTGGCAGGCCTTCCCGCAACAGCGCCTGCGGCTGCTGGAGTGGATTCGTCGCCATGGGATAAAGAATGTGATCTTCGTATCCGGTGATGTCCATGGCTCCCTGACCAGCCGACTGTGTCATAGCCAGGATTGCGACTTCGAGGTGCATACCATCGTTGCCTCGCCGTTTTGCAACAGCGGACTGCTGCCTTACGCCACTGCGGCGAATTTTATTTTCAAGCCGCCCATGGCCCGGACCGAAAACGGTGACTATCACTATGAGCTGACCAGCACAGTGATCAGCCAGGACAACTTCGCACACCTGCATGTCGCGGGCCAGAGCCTTCACGTGACCTTTCACGACCGTGACGGGCATCCTCTGCAGGTGGTCGATATCCCGTTGCGCTGACGAACGGTAGCCCCCGCCAAGCCCTCTGATCGGCTGGCGACTGGAGAAATCCGCTTGTCGGCCGATAAGGTTTATAGCACTTAGCCTTCATCTCTCTTGTCAGCCAGTGTCGCAATGATGCAACCTTGCGGCAATCCTTGATAACGAGGGGCGTCAGCCCGGCGCGATCAGCATTCTCGAAGCGAGTTTCCCCATGAAAAGCCAACCCGATGCCGCCAGCCGTATGGCGGCCGAGGTAGTGACGCAGTTACCGGTGCCCTCGCGGCTCGGTATGCTGCGTTTCGAGCGGCTGAATGAAGCGAGCTGGGCACTGCTGTTCCTCGACCCCAATTGCGAACGTTACTTCGGTCTGCCAGCGGTTGAGCTTTGCTCGCTGGTCAGCTCGCCCTACGCCAGCCTGATGGAGCCTGAGGCGCGCTACCAACTGCATGACGCCATCCAAGAGCAACTGGCCCAGGCCCCGCATTACCTGATCCGCTATACGCTTCACACCGCCAAGGGCCCCATGAACCTGCTGGAAATGGGTGAAGCGTACAAACAGCACAACCGCCACCTGCTGCGCGGCTACCTGCTGGCGGTGGACAACCTGCTGCAAAACGAGCCATCGATGCCGGCCCTGGATCTGGAAACCCAGAACTCGCGCCTGCAAATCGCCCTGGAGCTGAACCAGCGCGCCCAGCAGGAGCAGCTGCAGCATCTGGACCGCGTGCGCGCCCAACAAGACCTCATCCTGCTGCTCACCCGCCAGCGCTACAGCGCCAATAATTCCTTGCTGGAAGCTGCCGAACTGATCACCCGCAGCGCCTGCGACATCTACCAGATCGATTGCGCCAGCATCTGGACCCTGGAGGACGACAAGCTGGTGCCGATCTCCGCCTATAACCGCGCTTCCCAGGAATACTTCCGGCCGGACGTGATCGACGCCAATGAGTATCCCGACTACATGGAAGCGCTGCAGACCTGCCGCGCCATCGACGCCCATAACGCGATACGCGACCCACGCACCCGGGAAATGGCTGAAAGCCTGCGCGCCCGCAACGTCAACGCCATGCTCGATGCCAGCGTGCGGATCGACGGCCAGGTCGTGGGCGTGTTGTGCCTGGAGCAGGTAGGCGCTACCCGTGCCTGGCAGTCGGACGAGATCGCCTTTGCCGGTGAACTGGCGGACCAGTTCGCTCAGGTCATCAACAACCACAACCGCCGCATCGCCACCAGCGCCCTGCACTTGTTCCAGCGTGCCGTGGAGCAGAGCGCCAACGCATTCCTGCTGGTCAACTGCGACGGTGTGGTGGAGTACGTCAACCCGAGCTTCACCGCCATCACGCAATACACCACCGAGGAAGTCCACGGCCAGCGCCTCTCCGAATTGCCGGCCCTGGAAAACCTCAGTGAGTTGCTGTTCGACGCGCCCTCGGCCCTGGCCCAGAGCAATAGCTGGCAAGGCGAGTTCAAGAGTCGGCGCAAGAACCTGGAACCCTACTGGGGCCAACTGTCGATCTCCAAGGTCTACGGTGACAACCGCGAGCTGACCCACTACATCGGCATCTACGAAGACGTTACCCAGACCAAGCTGGCCCAGCAGCGCATCGAACGCCTGGCCTACACCGACAACCTGACCAACCTGGGCAACCGTCCGGCGTTCATTCGCAACCTTGATGAACGCTTCGCCCGGGACAGCGACTCGCCCATCAGCCTGCTGCTGGTGGACATCGACAACTTCAAACGCATCAACGACAGCCTCGGCCACCAGACCGGTGACAAACTGCTGATCAGCCTGGCCCGGCGCTTGCGCAACAGCCTGAGCCCCAGCGGCAGCCTGGCGCGTTTCGCCAGTAACGAATTCGCCGTGCTGTTGGATGACACCGACCTGGAGGCCGGGCAACAGGTCGCCAGCCAGTTGCTGATGACGCTCGACAAGCCGATGTTCGTCGATAACCAACTGATCAGCGTGACCGGCTCCGTGGGCCTGGCTTGCGCCCCGCTGCATGGCCGCGATCCCCAGACTCTGATGCGCAACGCCGGGCTTGCCCTGCATAAGGCCAAGGCCAACGGCAAGCATCAGGTCCAGGTCTTCACCGAAGCACTGAACGCCGAGGCCAGCTACAAGCTGTTCGTGGAGAACAACCTGCGCCGCGCCTTGACCCAGAACGAACTCGACGTGTTCTACCAGCCCAAGCTGTGCCTGCGCAGCGGTCGCCTGCTGGGCATGGAAGCGCTGCTGCGCTGGAACCATCCGGAAAAAGGCATGATCCGGCCGGACCAGTTCATCAGCGTGGCCGAGGAAACCGGCCTGATCATCCCCATCGGCAAGTGGATCGCCCGCCAGGCCTGCCGCATGAGCAAGCAGTTGACCGCCGCCGGTCTGGGCAACCTGCAGGTGGCGATCAACCTGTCGCCTAAGCAGTTCTCCGACCCGGACCTGGTGGCCTCGATCGCCAGCATCCTCAAGGAAGAACAACTGCCCTCACGGCTGCTGGAACTGGAGCTGACCGAAGGCCTGCTGCTGGAAGCCACCGAAGACACCCACTTGCAGCTCGACCAGCTCAAGCGCCTGGGCCTGACCCTGGCCATGGACGACTTCGGCACCGGCTATTCATCCCTGAGCTACCTGAAGAAATTCCCGATCGACATCATCAAGATCGATCGCAGCTTCATCCATGAGATCCCGGACAACCAGGACGACATGGAAATCACCTCCGCGGTGATCGCCATGGCCCACAACCTGAAACTCAAGGTAGTGGCCGAGGGGGTCGAGACCGCCCAGCAACTGGCGTTCCTGCGTCGCCATCGCTGCGATGTCGGCCAGGGCTACCTGTTCGACCGGCCCATCCCCGGCTCGGAGCTGATCGAGAAGCTCAAGCGCTACCCGCGCGGTCCAATAGACTGACTGTGGCGAGGGGATTTATCCCCGCTGGGCTGCGCCGCAGCCCCAATGCACCACAGTTCAGTCTTTCTTAACCCATCGGCATTGGGCACACTGGGGTCTATTTCGCTCAACTCAATCTGACTGAGAGGACTGATAATGGTCTTGCGCTCGGAAATTCTGGTGAACAAAAACGTGCTCCCTACTCAAGAACAAGCTTTGCCTGGCCGTGAAACCCCGATCAAGGTTCCGGATCAACACTTCGTCAACGGCAACCCGCTGCTCGGCCCATTTCCCGGCAATGTAGAGTTCGCGATTTTCGGCCTGGGCTGTTTCTGGGGCGCGGAACGTCGCTTCTGGCAACGTGAAGGGGTCTACAGCACCTCGGTGGGCTACGCCGGCGGCTTCACCCCCAACCCGACCTACGAAGAGGTCTGCTCGGGCCTGACCGGCCACAGCGAAGTGGTGCTGGTGGTCTACGAACCGGAAAAGGTCAGCTACGAAGAACTGCTGGCAATGTTCTGGGAACTGCACAACCCGACCCAGGGCATGCGCCAGGGCAACGACATCGGCACCCAGTATCGCTCGGTGATCTATTGCACCAAACCCGAACAACTGGAAGCGGCGAAGAAGAGCAAGGCGGTGTTCCAGGCTGAACTGACCAAGGCCGGCCTCGGGGAAATCACCACCGAAATCGACGAAGCACCGACCTTCTACTACGCCGAGGCTTACCACCAGCAGTACTTGGCGAAGAACCCCGAGGGCTATTGCGGGATTGGCGGGACGGGTGTGACCTGCCCGATCTGACTTTCCAGCCTCGAAAAGCTTCGCGAGCAAGCCCGCCCCCCAAGTGATTTGCGTCCAGACGCTGATACCCGACTCACCCGGATCAATGTGGGAGCGAGCCTGCTCGCGATGGCGGCGGCACAGTCAACATCAATGCAAGCTGACCCACCGCTATCGCGAGCAGGCTCGCTCCCACAGGGGATTTGTGTTCAGACGCAGATACCGGATTCACCCGGACCAGTGTGGGAGCGAGCCTGCTCGCGATAGGGCCCTGCCAGACAACATCGAACTCGCCAGGTCAACGCTCGGCAATCAACCAGTCCATCTGCCATCCACCCTGGGTCTGACCGAGTTTTTTCGACAGCCACGGCAACAGCTCACGCAATTCCTCCTCCAGCCCCCACGGCGGGTTGGCAATCGCCAGGCCGGAGCCATTCAGGCTGTCGGGGGTGGCGAGCGGATGCACCAGCAATTCCACTCGCAACAGTTTTGGCGCGCCCGTGCCGGCCAGGTCCTGGTAGAAGCGCCGCAGCATCCGCTGATCCTTCACCGGGTACCAGATCGCGGCCACCGTCTGGCGCATCCGGCCAATGGCCTCCTTGAGGGAGGCGGCGCAGCGTTGCATTTCGTCGAGTTTTTCGAAGGGCGGATCGATCAGCATCAAGCCGCGTTTTTCCGCCACCGGGAGCAAGGCACGGGGCACATGCCAACCTTCGCCCAGATGCACCGCCACACGGCGATCGCCCTTCATGTTGTCCTTGAGCAACACCCCATCCTCGGGGTGCTTTTCATTGAGCAAGACCCGATCCTGTGGGCGCGTCAGACGCCGCGCCAGCTCTGGTGAACCCGGGTAATAGCGCAACTGTCCGTCCGGGTTCATCTCGTGCAGTACTTTCATGTAGTCGGCGGTGAGCGGCGGCAGATCGTCCTGCCTCCATAAGCGCGCGATGCCTTCCAGGTATTCACCGGTACGATTGGCCTGGTCGCCCTGCAAGTCATACAACCCGATGCCCGCATGGGTATCGAGGTAGGCGAAGGGCTGTTCCTTGCGCGCCATCAGCGCGATAAGGCGGGTCAAGGTCAGGTGTTTGAACACATCGGCGTGGTTGCCGGCGTGGAAGGCGTGGCGATAGTTCATGGCGGCTCCTGCGAAGGGCGACAAGTTTACCTCGAAGCACGTCGAACGTCAGGGTTTCGCAGCCGAGCGGGCACAGGTATCCGCTCAGCCGAGCTCTTGCAACAGGTACCCATGCAGTTGCCCTTTTACCCCCTGAACCGCCCCATGTACTTCAAGAAAATGTGCAACCTTGCGCCGCAGGATGCGCTCATCGACGCGCTCGGACAGCTGCGGATGCTCTTCGTCCAGCCACCTGAGCAGGTTATCCAGAAGGCAGTCCATCGTGCTGCCCGCCAATGCTTTCACCAATGCGGGCGGCACCTCCCACCAGGGGAAAGTTCGTGGCGGCTGCTGGGCATTTCCCAGGATCTCCAGGGCCCGACCGTTGACCAGGCAACGACTGATGACCGGCAGTAACTGCCCGGCATCGACGTCATCGGACTGCAGGATGGACTGCACGAAACGCCCATCCCAAAAACGGAAAAAAGCCGATTGGCCGCCCGGCAACAGCACCTGAGTGAGCCCACGCAGATGCTCGACGAGGACCTCCTGACCGACCGAAGACACCGCCAGCCAACCCCAATCGAGCGAGTCGGTCGTCGCAACCCATTGAAGAAACTCACTGTCGACAGAGACTGCGCCCACATAGGGCATGACGGGCTCCCAGTCAGCGTAAGGCGTGTCCGCCCAGATCGGACCGGGCACCAACGCCATCGAGCGCCTCCAGGCCGCCAGCGGCTTGGCGCTGCTGGCATTGCTGAAGATAGCGAAAAGCTGCTCGGATGCTTGCAACGGGTGCTGCCCAAGCCAGGCCTGAGGCGACTGACTCGTATTCATGGGCGCTCCTGGATAACAGTGGGTTTGGAAAACCTGGACAACGGTGCACAGATGCCGTCCTTGCACCGCTCACATTCTTCGCAGAACGGCGCCGGGCCTTGCAGGCTGAGGATTTGCGCCAACGACAGTGGAGCGGCCACGGCAGCCACAAGCTTCTCGGGATGATCCGGCGAGCCCGGCGTCGCGCGGATCACCGCCATCGGCCCGCCGCCGACCTCGATGGGCACGCTACTGAAAATCCCGCCCGCGCCGATGCTGATCCAGTGCCCACCGGCCTGGACGGTCGCACTGGCGCCGCCATCCAGCACGATCTGCTGACCAGCGCCGACATGGAAATGCTGGCTGGCACTGAGCGCCTGGCTGGTCACGCGGATGTGCCGCTCGCCAGTCACCATCAAGTGATCGTCCTGCCGCACTTCGACCTGGCGCCGCCCATGGGTGATACGCAACTCTTCGGCCTTGAGCTCATGCCGTGCCGTGCCGGAGACGACAACGCTGCGCTCGTGATCGACCTGCACGCGCTGGTCATGAAGCACATGCTGGGTCCAGTTTCGCTGGGCCCGCAGGTAGATCTCCTCGGCCCCCTTGCGATCCTCGATGCGCAGCTCGTTATAACCGCCCCCGCCAGGGCTGCTCTGGCTGCGCAATATGCTGCGGGTCTTATCCGCCGGCAGATCCAGCGGCAACGGGTTGGCACCGTTGGGCAAGCAACCTACCACCAGTGGTTTGTCCACATCGCCATCCATGAAGCCCACCAGGACTTCCATGCCGACCCGGGGAATCATCACACTGCCATATCGATCATGGGCCCAGCCGGTGGCTACCCGCAGCCAACAACTGGAATGCTCGTCACCCTCACCGTCGCGATCCCAGATCATCTGCACCTTGACCCGTCCGAACTCGTCGCAATGAATTTCGCTGTCGACAGGTCCGCTCACCACCGCAGGCTGATAACCGTGGGCGGCAGGTTTCTCATGAAGCAGCGGCGGCCGGAAGAAAACGTCCCACGGCGTCGCCAGAAAGGTATTGCTGTAGCCCTGGAACTCATCCTCGCCCTCTGTGACCATGTCCTCCAGCACTTGCGGTTGGCGTCCGCGGTGGGTGATCTGCGTCAGGAGCCACAGGTCGTTCCACTGCTCCCGCGGGTGCCCATCGATTCGCATGAAATGTCCACTGACCAGGGCGCATTGGTCGCTGCGCCCTTCGGCCAGGCGGAAATCAGCCCCATGACGCTCCAGGGCGCGCCGGGTCAGGTGCCGACCATGATCGCGGTCGGAAAACAGGCCGGGGTAGCGATAGTCCTCCAGCACGGGTTGCTGCTGGCTGTCCAGGCTGGTTTGCAAAGGCAGGCTGGGGTTACGGAAATCGTAGTCGCACAGTGTCACAGCGCTGGTCCGGGTCTGGAGGCGAACAGCCAGCCGCTTGATCGCCGGCTCTCCGGCGACCATGCCACTGCCTGGCAAATACCGCGTCGACTCGGGCAAACGGGGAAACACCGTCTGATCGTCACCGAAGACCAGCAGGTGGCCGTCAGGACTGTGACGGAAGTGGTAATGAATACCGACCTCGGCACAGATGCGCTCGATGAATGCCAGATCGCTTTCACCGTATTGCACACAGTATTCCCGCTCGGGATATTGTCCGCCGAGGTTGAACTCAAACGCATCGCCCTGGATGCCATGGTCCTTCAAGACCCGCGCTATGATCGACGGCACGCTCAAGTGTTGGAAAATCCGTCGGTTGATACGGTGACGCAAGTACGCCAGGCGCGGCACCAAGCTGATCTGGTAACGGGTCAGGCGCTTGCCCGAATCGCCCTGGGCTACGCTGTAGACTTGGCCGTGGATGCCACGCCCCTGCTGATCGAAGGCCAGGTAGGCCTGGCGATGCAGCAGCGCTTCCAATGCCAGGTCCGCTCGCTCACTCACCAGTTCCAGGTCAAAGCGATAGGGTTGGCTGATGGTTTCCTGGCCCGTGAACTCAAGCACCTTGAGTTCATTCGGCCCGCTGTCGAGCGTCAGGGTGAAGCGCGGTTGGTTGGCAGGCGAGAACATCCGATGTATCTCAGCAGAATGAAAGGCGGGGGATTCTGCATGAGTCATACGGAGAGTTGATGGGATGTCATGAAAAACAGATTTGCCTTACAGGCAGAGGGATAACAGCCGCCAAAGTACGGTGTTTTTTCCGATAGGCACGTTCCGCGTCGTGGCCGGTCGTCGTACGAATGAATCAGCGGTTTCTGACAGCACGACGCCCCTCGGTACTGCATGCGGGCGTGCTAACGTGCCTTTTGTCGCAAAAATGCAAAGGACGCACCCATGACGGCTCGTTACGCAAAAATCGCAATGACCCTGGCACTCGCCGCATTCGCCTTCCTGACGGTGTTCAATAACGTCACGGACTACCGATCCAACTTCAACTTCGTCCAGCACGTGCTGAGCATGGACACCACCTTCCCGGACAACGCCGCTCGCTACCGCGCTATCACTCAGCCATGGATGTGGCATGGCGCCTACTGGCTGATCATCCTCGGCGAAGCGATCACGGCCGGGTTGCTGGGCTACGGCGCGCTGGAGCTATGGTTGGCACGCAAGGCTGACAGCAGGGTTTTCGCGCAGGCCAAGCGCTGGGTCATCGCCGGCCTGACGGCGGGGTTCTTCGTCTGGTTCTTTGGTTTCATGGTCGTCGGTGGCGAATGGTTCCTGATGTGGCAATCGGACGTCTGGAATGGCCAGGATGCGGCGTTCAGGTTCTACATGGCGTTGCTGGGTGTGCTGATCTTTCTCAATCAGCCTGATGCAGATCGGAGCTGACCCATTGCTATCGCGAGCAGGCTCGCTCCCACAGGGGCCAGAGGTGTTCTCGGGCAGTCGAGCATAAAAAACGGCCCGTCTCCATTGGCGACGGGCCGTTTCTCGATACAACCTTCAGCGGGCCATCAAGGCCCCGCCGAACAGGCTTACTGGTTCAGGCGGAAATCTTTTTCGGCCGCTTCGAAGCGCTGCACCATACCGGTGGTAGGCGTGCCCATCTTGCTGACGACGTAGATGGCCAGGCTGGCGAAGATGAAGCCCGGGATGATTTCGTACAGGCCCAGCAGCTCGAAGTGCTTCCAGACGATTACGGTAATCGCACCCACCAGGATGCCGGCCAAGGCGCCGTTACGGGTCATGTTTTTCCAGATCACGGAGATCAGGACCACAGGACCGAACGCGGCACCGAAACCGGCCCAGGCGTAGCTCACCAGACCCAGTACACGGTTGTTCGGGTTGGCAGCCAGGGCAATGGCGACCAACGCCACCAGCAGCACCATGGCGCGGCCGACCCAGACCAGTTCCACCTGGGAAGCGCTCTTGCGCAGGAAGGTTTTGTAGAAGTCTTCGGTGAGGGCACTGGAGCACACCAGCAACTGGCAGCTCAAGGTACTCATCACGGCTGCCAGGATGGCCGACAGCAGTACACCGGCAATCCATGGGTTGAAGAGGATCTTCGCCAACTCGATGAATACGCGCTCCGGATTCTCGGTCACAGGGCCGGCCACATCCGGATGTGCCGAGAAGTAGGCGATGCCGAAGAAGCCGACAGCCACGGTGCCGCCCAGGCACAGGATCATCCAGGTCATGGAGATGCGACGGGCATTGGCAATGGACTTGACCGAATCAGCGGCCATGAAGCGCGCCAGGATGTGCGGCTGGCCGAAGTACCCCAGGCCCCAGCCCATCAGCGAGATGATGCCGATGAAGGTGGTGTTCTTCAGCATGTCGAACGACGTCGGGTCTTTCGCCTCGATGGCCAGGAACGTGGTGTCCACGCCGCCGGTGGCCAGCAGCACGATGATCGGTGTCAGGATCAGCGCGAAGATCATCAAGGTGGCTTGTACCGTGTCGGTCCAGCTCACGGCCAGGAAACCACCCACGAAGGTATAGGCGATGGTCGCCGCGGCACCGGCCCACAGCGCGGTCTCGTAGGACATGCCGAAGGTGCTTTCGAACAGGCGGGCACCGGCCACGATGCCGGAGGCACAGTAGATGGTGAAGAACACCAGGATCACCACCGCAGAGATGATGCGCAGCAGGCCGCTCTTGTCTTCGAAGCGGCTGGCGAAGTAATCCGGCAGCGTCAACGCGTCGCCGTTATGCTCGGTCTGCACCCGCAGGCGACCGGCGACGAACAGCCAGTTCAGATAGGCACCGACGACCAGGCCGATGGCGATCCAGCTTTCCGACAGGCCGGACATATAGATGGCACCGGGCAAGCCCATCAACAACCAGCCACTCATGTCCGAGGCACCGGCGGACAATGCGGTCACGACGCTGCCCAGGCTGCGGCCGCCCAGGATGTAATCGGAAAGGTTGTTGGTGGAGCGATAAGCCATCAGGCCGATCAGGACCATGGCTGCGATGTAGATCACGAAGGTGATCAGGGTTGGATTACTAACACTCATGAGTTACGCCCTGGCTTTGTTTTTATGTAGCGGTGGCAGAGAAAGCGTCGACAACGAAGACGTATGGTGACGATTTGCAGGCCCGCGAATGTATGACTGATGTTTCCCCAGGAAAGCCATCAGCCGATGCCCTCGGCTTGAACCGGTTGCACCTTGACCGCGAATGCTATTCAACAAACGAAATAAGGTGCAACCAGTTTCGCTCAAATCAGTTGCACCTGATCGGTTTTCTCAAAAAAACCGGTGTTTTTGCTCCCTTTTAGTGCAGTCAACCAGGTCCGGCTAGAAGCCAAAGCACTAAGGCAGTGCGAGATAGACATGTCGAGGTTTTATTCCTGACGAGCTGTTTGATATTTCGTCAAAAAAAGGGTTGCACCCGGTTGCACCTCAATCAGCTCACAGCTAATCTTGCGCCAGCTGATGCCACGCCGTACGTGGTAAACATGAGGATAAAAATATGGCTACCACCACCCTTGGGGTCAAACTCGATGACCCGACCCGCGAACGCCTGAAAGCGGCCGCAACCTCGATTGATCGCACGCCTCATTGGCTGATCAAGCAGGCAATTTTCAATTACCTGGAAAAACTCGAGGGTGGTGCAACCCTGACCGAGCTGAACGGCTCGATCCGTGCAGAGGGCGACGATGCTGGCGATGTCCAGGTCGACCACGCCCACCAGTGCTTCCTGGAATTTGCCGAGAGCATCCTGCCGCAATCGGTGCTGCGCGCCTCCATTACCGCCGCTTATCGCCGCCCCGAGCCGGAAGTGGTGCCGATGCTGATCGAACAGGCTCGCCTGCCGGCCGAAATGGCCGAAGCCACCAACAAGCTGGCGGCGTCGATCGCAGAGAAACTGCGCAATCAGAAGAGTGCCGGTGGTCGTGCCGGTATTGTCCAGGGTCTGTTGCAGGAGTTCTCCCTGTCTTCCCAGGAAGGCGTGGCACTGATGTGCCTGGCAGAAGCACTGTTGCGTATCCCGGACAAAGGCACACGTGACGCTCTGATCCGCGACAAGATCAGCACCGGCAACTGGCAGCCGCACCTGGGCAACAGCCCGTCGCTGTTCGTCAATGCCGCTACCTGGGGCCTGCTGCTGACGGGCAAACTGGTCGCCACCCACAACGAAGCCGGCCTGACTTCGTCCCTGAGCCGTATCATCGGCAAAAGCGGCGAGCCGATGATCCGCAAGGGCGTCGACATGGCCATGCGCCTGATGGGCGAGCAGTTCGTCACCGGCGAAACCATCGCTGAAGCCCTGGCCAACGCCAGCAAATTCGAATCCAAGGGTTTCCGCTATTCCTACGACATGCTGGGTGAAGCCGCACTCACCGAACATGACGCCCAAAAATACCTGGCCTCGTACGAACAAGCCATTCATTCCATCGGCAAGGCTTCTCATGGCCGTGGGATCTATGAAGGCCCTGGCATTTCCATCAAGCTTTCGGCCCTGCACCCGCGTTACAGCCGCGCCCAGTACGAACGCGTCATGGACGAGTTGTACCCGCGCCTGCTGTCGCTGACCCTGCTGGCCAAGCAATACGACATCGGCCTGAACATCGACGCCGAAGAAGCCGACCGTCTCGAACTGTCCCTGGATCTGCTGGAGCGCCTGTGCTTCGAACCGAAGCTGACCGGCTGGAACGGCATTGGCTTTGTGATCCAGGCCTACCAGAAGCGCTGCCCGTATGTGATCGACTACGTCATCGACCTGGCCCGCCGCAGCCGTCATCGCCTGATGATCCGCCTGGTAAAAGGTGCCTACTGGGACAGCGAGATCAAGCGCGCCCAGGTCGAGGGCCTGGAAGGCTATCCGGTGTATACCCGCAAGGTGTACACCGACGTTTCCTACATCGCTTGCGCGCGCAAGCTGCTGTCGGTACCGGAAGTCATCTACCCGCAGTTCGCCACACACAACGCCCATACGCTGTCGGCCATCTATCACATCGCCGGTCAGAACTATTACCCAGGGCAGTACGAATTCCAGTGCCTGCACGGCATGGGTGAACCTCTGTACGAACAGGTTGTAGGCAAGGTTTCCGAAGGTAAGCTGAACCGTCCGTGCCGCGTGTACGCCCCGGTCGGTACCCACGAAACACTGCTGGCCTACCTGGTCCGTCGCTTGCTGGAAAACGGCGCCAACACCTCGTTCGTCAACCGCATCGCCGACCAATCGATTTCCATTCAGGAACTGGTAGCCGACCCGGTGGCCAGCATCGAGCAGATGGCGACCCTGGAAGGCGGCTTCGGCCTGCCGCACCCACGCATTCCGCTACCGCGCGACCTGTACGGCAGCGAACGCGCCAACTCCAGCGGCATCGACATGGCCAACGAACATCGCCTGGCCTCGCTGTCCTGCGCCCTGCTGGCGACAGCCCACAATGACTGGAAAGCCGCGCCGATTCTCGGTTGCGCCGCCAGTGAAGAAACCCCGGCGCAGGTTTTGAACCCCTCCGACCACCGCGATGTGGTCGGCCAGGTGCAGGAAGCCACGGTTGAAGACGTCGACAACGCCATCCAGTGCGCCCTCAACGCCGCACCGATCTGGCAAGCCACGCCGCCGGCCGAACGCGCTGCGATCCTCGAGCGCGCCGCGGACCTGATGGAAGGCGAGATCCAGCCACTGATGGGCCTGCTGGCCCGGGAAGCCGGCAAGACCTTCGCCAACGCCATCGCCGAGGTCCGCGAAGCGGTGGATTTCCTGCGCTACTACGCAGTGCAGGCGCGCAACGACTTCAGCAACGATGCCCACCGCCCATTGGGCCCTGTGGTTTGCATCAGCCCGTGGAACTTCCCCCTGGCGATCTTCAGTGGCCAGGTCGCTGCCGCGTTGGCCGCCGGTAACCCGGTACTGGCCAAACCGGCTGAGCAAACGCCACTGGTTGCCGCCCAAGCCGTGCGCCTGATGCTCGAAGCCGGCATCCCGGAAGGCGTGCTGCAGCTGTTACCGGGCCGTGGCGAAACCGTCGGTGCACGACTGGTGGGCGACGAGCGGGTCAAGGGTGTGATGTTCACCGGTTCCACCGAAGTCGCCCGTTTGCTGCAACGCAACATCGCCGGCCGCCTGGACAACCAGGGTCGCCCGATCCCGCTGATCGCCGAAACCGGCGGCCAGAACGCCATGATCGTCGACTCCTCGGCCCTGACCGAACAAGTCGTGATCGACGTGGTGTCGTCGGCCTTCGACAGCGCCGGCCAACGTTGCTCGGCCCTGCGGGTCCTGTGCTTGCAGGAAGATTCCGCAGACCGTGTCATCGAAATGCTCAAGGGCGCCATGGCCGAATCGCGCCTCGGCAATCCTGAACGCTTGTCCGTCGACATCGGTCCGGTGATCGATGCCGAAGCCAAGGCCGGCATTGAAAAGCACATCCAGGCCATGCGCGACAAAGGTCGCACTGTTTACCAGATGGCAATCGCCGACAGCGACGAGTGCAAGCGCGGTACCTTCGTGATGCCAACGCTTATCGAGCTGGAAAGCTTCGATGAGCTGCAACGCGAGATCTTTGGTCCGGTGCTGCACGTGGTGCGCTACAAGCGCAAGGAACTGGACCAGTTGATCAACCAGATCAATGCCTCCGGCTATGGCCTGACCCTGGGCGTGCATACCCGTATCGACGAAACCATCGCCAAGGTGATCGACAACGTCCATGCCGGCAACGTCTACGTGAACCGCAACATCGTCGGTGCCGTGGTCGGTGTACAGCCGTTCGGTGGCGAAGGCCTGTCGGGCACCGGTCCGAAAGCCGGTGGTCCGCTTTACCTGTACCGTTTGCTGTCGACACGTCCTACCGATGCGATCCAGCAGTCCTTCGTCCGTAGCGATGCTGTCAACGCTCCGGACATGCGCTTGCGTGAAGCCATGAGCAAACCGCTGACCGCCCTGCAAGCCTGGGCCGACAGCCAGAAGCTCGCCGAACTGAGCGCCCTGTGCGTGCAATTCGCGGCCCAGTCGCAAAGCGGTATCACCCGCCAGTTGACCGGTCCGACCGGCGAACGCAACAGCTATGCCATCCTGCCGCGCGAGCACGTGCTGTGCCTGGCCGACGTGGAAGGCGATCTGCTGACGCAACTAGCCGCCGTACTGGCCGTGGGTGGCTCGGCCGTGTGGCCGGAAACCGACACGAGCAAGGCCTTGTTCGCACGTTTGCCGAAGGACATCCAGGCGCGCATTCAGCGTGTATCCGACTGGACCAAGGACGATGTGGTGTACGACGCGGTCCTGCATCACGGCGACTCGGATCAACTGCGCAGTGTTTGCCAGCAAGTGGCCAAGCGCGCCGGCGCCATCGTCGGGGTCCATGGCCTGTCCCAGGGCGAAACCGGCATCGCGCTGGAACGCCTGGTGATCGAGCGGGCGCTGAGCGTCAACACCGCTGCGGCGGGCGGTAACGCCAGCCTGATGACCATCGGTTAACGCAATAGGCTGGGTGGCCGCAATAGCTACTCAGCCTGTACAGCCCCTGTGGGAGCGAGCCTGCTCGCGATAGCGGAGTCACATCCGAAGCAGATGTGACTGACAGGCCGCCATCGCGAGCAGGCTCGCTCCCACATGGGATTAGTGTCGCCCTCACCTCTCCATCACTGCCATCAATCATCCTGTTCAGCCTCTATTTCCGGTTCTAGACTCGGCCCCATTCCAAAGAAAGGTAGGCCGCCATGTCCGAGACGTTGCTCAGTTCCCGCAATCTGGCTTTCGAGCTGTATGAAGTCCTCGATGCCGAGGGCCTGACCCAGCGCGAGCGGTTCGCCGAGCACAATCGCGAAACCTTCGATGCGGCCATCGGTACGGCCCGCAGCATCGCCGAGAAGTATTTCGCGCCCCACAACCGCAAGAACGATGAAAACGAACCGCGCTACGAAAACGGCCAGGCCGTCCTCATTCCAGAGGTGAAACCGGCTGTGGATGCCTTCCTGGAGGCCGGCTTCCTCAACGCCGCGCGCAGTTTCGAGGCTGGAGGCATGCAACTGCCCACGTTGCTGTCCCAGGCCTGCTTTGCCCATTTTCAATCCGCCAATGCCGCATCGACTTCCTATCCGTTCCTGACCATGGGCGCGGCGAACCTGATCGAGAGCTTTGGCGACGAGGAGCAGAAACGCCGCTTTCTGCAGCCGATGATCGAGGGTCGCTTCTTCGGCACCATGGCCCTGACCGAACCCCACGCGGGCTCTTCGCTAGCGGATATTCGTACACGTGCAGAGCCGGCGTCCGACGGCACCTATCGACTCAAGGGCAACAAGATCTTCATTTCCGGAGGCGATCATCCGCTGTCGGAAAACATCGTGCACATGGTCCTGGCAAAACTGCCGGACGCACCGCCAGGTGTTAAGGGCATCTCACTGTTTATCGTGCCCAAATTCCTGGTCAACGACGACGGCAGCCTCGGCCAGCGCAACGACGTGCTCCTGGCCGGGTTGTTCCACAAGATGGGCTGGCGCGGGACCACCTCCACGGCGCTGAACTTTGGCGACAACGGCGAATGTGTCGGCTACCTCGTGGGAAAACCGCACCACGGCTTGAGCTACATGTTCCAGATGATGAACGAGGCCCGGATCGGTGTCGGGATGGGCGCGGTGATGCTGGGTTACGCCGGCTATCTGTATTCCCTCGACTACGCCCGCGAACGCCCACAGGGCCGGGTACCAGACAGCAAGGACCCGAGCACCGCGCCCGTGGCGATCATCCAGCATGCCGACGTACGCCGCATGCTACTGACCCAGAAGGCCTACGTTGAAGGTTCGTTTGATCTGGGCCTGTATGCGGCGCGGCTGTTCGACGACACCACCACCCTTGAAAGCGAGGCCGAGCGCAGGCGCGCCCATGAGCTACTGGACCTGCTGACCCCGATCGTCAAATCCTGGCCGTCGGAGTTCTGCCTGAAGGCCAACGAACTGGCGATCCAGATCCTCGGTGGGCATGGCTACACCCGCGAGTACCCGGTCGAGCAGTATTACCGCGACAACCGACTGAACCCGATCCACGAAGGTACTCACGGCATCCAGTCCCTGGACCTGCTGGGACGCAAACTGGCGCAGAACGGCGGCGCCGGGCTCAAGCAACTGATCCGCCTGGTGGCCGACACCACCGAACGCGCCCAGGCGTACGAATCATTGACGCCCCTGCGTCAGCCACTGGAAGCCCTGGTGGCACGTCTGCAATCAGTGACTCTTGGTCTACTGACCGACCTGGCCCGAGGCAAGGTCAACAGCAGCCTCGCCAATTCGGCGCTGTACCTCAAGGTGTTTGGCCACATGGTGATCGGCTGGCGCTGGCTGGAGCAGGCGATCCGTGCCGAGGAAGGCCTCGCCAGGGGCAACGCAGCCGATAGCGATTTCTATCAAGGCAAGCTGCAAGCGGCGCGGTACTTCCTGACGTGGGAAGTGCCCGGTTGCCATCATGAACTGGCGCTGCTCGAGACACGGGACGACACGTGCCTGGCGATGCGGGACGAGTGGTTCTGAGCCGGGGCCGGACTATTTCTCCCCCGGCTACACCCAATCCATTGTGGGGCTTGCCCGCGATGGCGGCCTGACACCCGACCTACATCTGTGGGAATGGTCGGAGCCCGGCACAATTGGGCCGGCGTACAGCCGAAAGAGAGACGTCGGCTGTCAGGACGCCATCGCGAGCAGGCTCGCTCCCACAGATGGACCGGCTACGGCCGGGAGAAATAGATCGGCCGCCTTCGCGAGCAAGCCCGCCACAATAGGAACCGGAGCCCCCTCTCAACTCAACTTGAAGCCTCCCATCTGCCGAGCCAGATCATCCGCCAGGCGCTGCAAGGTCCGACAATCCTCGCGACAAGCCCTGACCTCTCCAGCCGTGGCCCGAGCCAGGTCAGAAATCCCCTGTACGTTGCGGTTGATCTCCTCAGTCACCGCCGACTGCTCTTCAGTAGCCGTCGCCACCTGATGATTCATGTCGCTGATGCGCTCGACCTGCCCAGTAATGGCTGTCAGCGAAACACCGGTACGTTGGCTCGATTCGACCCCTGTCCCCGTAGCCGCTTGCCCGGTGTGCATCGACGACACCGCATTTTCCGCCCCTTGCTTGAGGCTGCCGATGATCTGCTGGATTTCATCGGTGGACGTCTGGGTCCGTCGCGCCAGGGTGCGGACTTCATCGGCCACGACGGCAAAGCCACGCCCCATGTCCCCGGCGCGGGCGGCTTCGATGGCCGCGTTCAGTGCCAGCAGGTTGGTCTGCTCCGAAATACCGCGAATCACCGCCAGCACCTGATCGATGGACGCTACCTGATCCGCCAGTTCCCCCACGGCCGCCGCCGCAACGCCGATCTCATCGGACATGCTTTCAATATGCCGGATCGAACCGCCCACCACCTCCCGGGCCTGCAACGCTTCATCCCGGGCGGTTTGAGACGCTACAGCAGCATTGCCTGCATTCTGGGCGATTTCCTGCACCGTGAGGCCCATTTCGTGAACGGCAGTGGCAACCATGTCCGTCATCTCCTGCTGCCGACCGGAGCGCTGGGCCGTGTTGTCCACCACAAGCGCTACCTGGCCGACAGCCGTGCGCAGGCGCTCGCTGGTGGCGAGCACTTCACCGATCATGCCCCGCTGGCTTTCCAGGAAGCGATTGAAACCTCGCGCCAGGTCACCCAGCTCGTCGGCACGACTGGAATCTAACCGGTGGGTCAAATCTCCACCACCGCTACCGATCGCAACCAGCGCCGCTGTTACCTGGCGAATCGGACGGATCAATCCGCGAGCCAGCAGTACCACCAGAAGCAGGCATATGAATGCCACTCCGAGGCCGATAAAACAGCTCATCCACATGGCGCGACGGGCCTCGGCATAGATCTGCGACTGGGGCACTTCGGCCACCAGGGTCCAGCCCAGATCACGCAGCGGCAGGCTCAAGGCGAGGAAGTCTTCACCGTCGCGCACGAATGTGCTGCTGGCAAGCCCCTTTTGTCCCATGACTGCCTGCGCGGCGGGGGCACCGATCTGTTCGGACAATTGACGCTTGCCACTGAACCGGGCTTCGGGATGAACCTGGATCAGGCCGTCAGACCGCACGAGATAGACTTTGCCGCGCTCGCCAAAGCTGAAGTTCTCGATCAGTTGCGACAATGCCTTGAGCCGCAGGCCAAGCCCGGCAATGCCGACAACCTTGCCGGCCTGCTCGACCTTGAGGTCGATAAACAACGTCAACTCACCCGTGGCGCTGTCACTGTCGATATTGAGGGTGCGCGGCTGGTTGCCATCCAGGAAGGAGTAGAACCAACCATCGGAAGGGTTGCTCCGGGCAAGGGTCCGGTCCAGGCCTTTTTCCGTGTAGTAGCGACCGGAATTGGCGCCTACGATCAACACGGTAAAGGCGTTATGCCCAGCGCGGATACCTTCCAGATAACGCACGAAGCCGGCTGTAGCTGCGCTGTCCTCACCCCCGGCCAGCCACTCTTTGACCATGCTGTTGCTGGCGATGTCCTTGGCGGCCGTCAACGGCTGGACCAGAATTCGCTCGATGTCATTGCGTGTCGCTTCGATGCTCGACGGCAACGCCTGCTCCACGAGGTACTGCTGGGCCAGGCGATTGACCACGAGGGTATAAACGCCAACCACGATGAGAATACTCACCAGCAGGGCGGTGCCCATGCCAAGGATCAACTGCCACTGAATACTGCGTCGCCAGAACCACATGAAGCACCCCCAGGGAATAAGATGCTGGAAACGCTGCAACAGCCATGCCGATTGTATACAAACTTATCGACAATCTACTGCCTGGGTGTACTCATATTATTTTCAGGCTTGCTGGATGGTCTTGGAGATGACATCGACCGTGGCGCTGACCTGCTCTTGGTAACGATCGAGCTCTGCCTGATGCCGCTTCTGCATTTCCATCTGCTGCGAGCACAGGTTCATTGCTGCCAATACCAACAGACGGTCACCGATCAGCGTCGGGTATTTTCTCTTGGTGTCGGCCAGGGCAGCCTTGAGCATCGCAGCGGCGTCCAGCAGGGCCTGTTCCTGCCCGGCCGGTGCCTTGATCGAATAGTCTTCTCCCAGGATCGAGATCACCGTCACCCCATCGGCGCCGTGCCTCATGCGCTGACAGGACCGGTGCTGGCCCGCTCGATCAATGCCTGGATACGGGCGGCGGTAGTGCCGTGGAGTTCTTCCTGTTCCATCAGGCTCAGTTGCAGGCTTTCGTTTTCATCCTTGGCCCTGGCAAGTTCCGCGCTCAGGGTTTCGTTCAGGCCGGTGAGGTGACGATTCTGTTGCACCAGGTCATTGACCAGTTGCTCCAGCTGGCTGAGGGATGTTTCCAACATATTGATTTCCAGGCTTTTTCAGGGGGCGCGTACGATAAAGAAAAGTCACCGCCGATGCCATGGCTTGCAGGACGACGGTGCTTCGCTGGCGAGTTGTAGAGACTGCGAATGGGGAATCTGGTTCCTGCCCTTCGTCGCACCGACGATGCGACTGTGCGACAAAAGCACGCAGCGGCCTCAAGACTTCAACCCCATGACCGATAAGTCAGTGACACCAGCCACAGCCCGCACGGACGCGCTTCTTCCCGGTACCTTCCATGTCCCTACGTAATATGAATATCGCGCCGCGGGCGTTCCTGGGGTTTGCCCTGATCGGCGCCCTGATGCTGGCGCTCGGGGTGTTCGCCCTGACCCAGATGAGCAAAATCCGCAGCTCCGGTGAAAACATCGTCGAGAACAGCGTGCCCAGCATCCAGGCCCTGGACGAATTCACCCAGCTCACCCTGCGTCTGCGCGTCTTGTCCTATCGCTTGCTGGTCAACCGCGAGCCGGATATCCAACAGAAAACCTTCGAGCTGTTCGAACAGCGCAACCAACAGATCCGCGCGGCCCAGACCGCCTATGAAAAACTCATCAGCGCCCCTGAAGAGCGGGCCGCTTATGACCAGTACGTGCAACTGCTGGGTCAGTATCGTCAGCTCGAAGAACGGATGAAGACGCTGTCACGCAACAATCAGATTGATGAATTGCGCACCCTGCTCAACACTGAGCTGCTGAGCAATTCCGACGCCATCAATGTCGTCATCAACCGCTTGATGGAGATCAACAATCAGCAAGCCGAAGCGCTCAACCAAGGCGCTACGCAACAGTACTCGACCGCTTTCAATTGGGTCGTCGTTCTGCTGGTCATCGCCACCGGCCTGACCTTGCTGTTCGCCTGGCTGCTGACCAACAGCATCACCCGCCCGATTGGCAGCGCCCTGGGTGCCGCCGAAGAAATCGCCAAGGGTAACCTGACCCGGCCGATCACCGTGGATGGCAATGACGAAGCCGGTCGCCTGTTGCGGGCAATGGCGACCATGCAGGAAAAACTGCGCGATACCCTGCAGCGGATCTCCGGCTCGGCGACCCAACTCGCTTCCGCCGCCGAAGAGCTCAACAGCGTCACCGACGAAAGCGCCCGTGGCCTGACCCAGCAGAACAACGAAATCGAACAGGCCGCCACCGCGGTCAATGAAATGACCAGCGCCGTGGAAGAAGTGGCGCGCAATGCGGTCAGCACCTCCGAAGCCTCGAAGAACGCTACCTCCTCCGCTGGCGACGGTCGGGACCTGGTGCAGGAAACCGTCAGCGCCATCGAACGCATGAGCGCCGACGTGCAAGGCACTGCCACGCTGATTGGCAACCTGGCGGATGAATCCCGCGACATCGGTAAGGTGCTGGATGTGATCCGCGGCTTGGCGGACCAGACCAACCTGCTGGCCCTGAACGCCGCCATCGAAGCCGCCCGTGCCGGTGAAGCCGGTCGCGGCTTTGCCGTGGTAGCGGACGAAGTGCGCGCCCTGGCCCATCGCACCCAGCAGTCGACCAGCGAGATCGAACGCATGATCGGCAGCATCCAGAGCGGCACGGAACAGGCCGTGGACTCGATGCGCAACAGCACCGAACGCGCCGAGTCGACCTTGAACATCGCCCGCGGCGCCGGCCTATCCCTGGACACCATCAACACCGCCATCGTCGAAATCAACGAACGCAACCTGGTGATCGCCAGCGCCGCCGAAGAACAGGCCCAAGTGGCCCGTGAAGTGGACCGCAACCTGGTGAACATCCGCGACCTGTCGGTGCAATCGGCCACCGGCGCCAACCAGACCAGCGCCGCCAGTGCCGAACTGTCGCGCCTGGCGGTGGACTTGTCGCGCCTGGCCGCGGCCCGCTGGGCCGCGGCGCGGCCCCCAATCAAATCCCTACGTTTGTAGCTGATGTACGCTCACCATTTAACGACTGCTTCGCAGCCGAGCGGGAGCAAGCTCCCTCGCCACAGGCCCCGCTCAGGGCACAACGGCTTTGAAACCCAAAAGCTTTTTTGACAGCATCGCATTTCAACAGGTTAGAATCGCTGGCACGCAGACTGCATGGTCAGTTTGTGCCCGTCTTTCAGTTTTCCCGGAGTACTGCCTTTGACTGCGACGACCATCAACAGCCTGTTCTTGATCGGCGCGTTGCTGGTGGGTGCGAGCATCCTGGTCAGTTCTCTTTCTTCCCGACTGGGCATCCCGATCCTGGTGATCATCCTGGCCGTGGGCATGGTCGCCGGCGTCGATGGGGCCGGTATTCTTTTCGACAACTACGCCACGGCCTATCTGGTCGGTAACCTCGCGCTGGCCGTCATTCTGTTGGACGGTGGATTGCGTACGCGGGTCTCGAGTTTCCGAGTGGCCTTGTGGCCGGCGCTGTCGCTGGCAACGGTCGGAGTGTTGATCACCACCGGATTGACCGGTCTGGCGGCGGCGTGGCTGTTCAATCTGAATTTGATCCAGGGCCTGCTGATCGGCGCCATTGTCGGCTCGACCGATGCCGCGGCGGTGTTCTCGCTGCTGGGCGGCAAAGGCCTGAACGAGCGGGTCAGCGCCAGCCTCGAGATCGAGTCCGGCAGCAACGACCCCATGGCGGTGTTCCTGACCGTGACCCTGATCGGCATGCTCGCCAGCGGCCAGACCGACCTGGAATGGAGCCTGGTGGGGCATCTGGTGCGTGAGTTCGGCATCGGTGCGGTGCTCGGCCTGGGCGGCGGCTGGCTGATGTTGCAACTGGTCAACCGGATCAACCTGGCCAACGGCCTTTACCCGATTCTCGTCATCAGCGGCGGCCTGGCCGTGTTCGCCCTGACCAACGCCCTGCACGGCAGTGGCTTCCTGGCGGTGTACCTGTGCGGCCTGGTCATCGGCAATCGCCCGGTGCGCAGCCGCCACGGCATCCTGCACATGCTCGACGGCATGGCCTGGCTGGCACAGATCGGCATGTTCCTGGTGCTGGGTCTGCTGGTGACGCCCCACGACCTGTTGCCGATCGCCCTGCCCGCCCTGGGCCTGGCGTTGTGGATGATCCTGTTCGCACGGCCGCTGTCGGTCATCGTCGGCCTGCTGCCCTTCAAGGCCTTCCATGGTCGCGAGAAAGCCTTCATCTCCTGGGTCGGCCTGCGTGGCGCGGTGCCGATCATCCTGGCGGTGTTCCCGCTGATGGCCGGCCTGCCCCATGCCCAGCTCTATTTCAACCTGGCGTTCTTTATCGTGCTGGTATCGCTGCTGGTCCAGGGCACGAGCCTGCCCTGGGTCGCCAAGTTGCTGCACGTCACGGTCCCGCCGGAACCCTTGCCGATCTCACGGGCGGCGCTGGAGGTACATGTCACCAGCGAGTGGGAGCTGTTCATCTATCGCCTCGGGGCGGAAAAATGGTGCATCGGCTCGCCCCTGCGGGACCTGAAAATGCCCGATGGCACCCGTATCGCGGCGCTGTTTCGTGGCCAGCAACTGCTCCATCCGTCGGGTAGTACGGTGCTGGAAACCGACGATCTGCTCTGCGTGATCGGTCATGAACATGACCTGCCGGCCCTTGGAAAACTCTTCAGCCAGGCGCCGCAACGGGGCCTGGATCTGCGCTTCTTCGGTGACTTCGTACTCGAAGGAGACGCCCAGCTGGCCGCGGTTGCCGCCCTGTACGGCCTGAAGCTGGACGGCATCGATCCGGACATGTCCCTGGGCCGCTTCATTGCCCAGAAAGTCGGTGGCGCGCCGGTGGTCGGCGACCAGGTGGACTGGAACAACACCTTGTGGACCGTCGCGGCCATGGACGGGAACAAGATCGGCAAAGTGGGCGTCAGATTCCCCGAAGGAAGTCGCCCGGGTCCCGGCTTGTTCCTCTAAACTGCTCCCATTCTTCAATTTGCTCGTCCGGTCTCTATGCCTACCCTGCGCTCTTTCTTCGCCATCGCCCTGCTGGGCCTGAGTCTTTCCGTCTCCACGCTGCACGCTGCCGAACCGCCCACCAGCGACTCGGTGCAGGCCAGCCTGGACAAGATTGCCGACCGCAAGCTGCCGGAAGCCGACCAGAAAGCCTTGCAAGCCGTATTGCAGGACACCCTGGCCCAGCTCGCCAGCAAGGCCGACTACGAACGCAAGCTGCTCGCCCTCAAGCAACAGTTGGCCAGCGCACCGAAACAGAACATCGAAAACCAGCGTGAACTGGCGCGGCTCAAGAACACCGCCGTGGTCCCCGTGGCGCAGCGCTATGCCAACCTGCCGATTCCCCAGCTCGAGCAAATGCTGACGGAGCGCTCCACCCAGCAGGGCGACCTGCAAAAAGCCCTCGCCGATGCCAACAGCCTGATCATCACCGCCCAGACCCGCCCCGAGCGCGCCCAGGCCGAAATCGCCAGCAGCCAGACCCGCATCCAGCAGATCAACAACATCCTCAAGGCCGGCAGGGACGCCGGCAAGACCCTCAGCGCCGAACAACGCGACCAGTTCAACGCCGAACTGGCGGCCCTCAACGCGCTGATTCCGTTGCGTCGCCAGGAACTGGCCGGCAACAGCCAACTGCAGGACCTGGGCAATGGCCAGCACGACCTGTTGATGGAAAAGATCGCCCGCATGGAGCAGGAAATCCAGGACCTGCAGAACCTGATCAACCAGAAGCGCCTGGCCCAATCCCAGGAGACGGTGACCCAGCAGTCCATCGAAGCCCAGAAGGCCGGCAGCAGCAGCCTGCTGGCAACCGAAAGCGCGACTAACCTGAAGCTCTCCGACTACCTGCTCAAGAGTACCGACCGCCTCAACGAGGTGACCCAGCAGAACCTGCAGACCAAACAGTTGCTGGACAGCGTCACCCAGACCGACGCGGCCCTGGACGAACAGATCAGTGTGCTCAAAGGCAGCCTGTTGCTCTCCAAGATCCTCTACAAGCAGCGCCAGACCCTGCCGCGCCTGAAACTGGACCAGAACCTCGCCGACCAGATCGCCGACATCCGCTTGTACCAGTTCGAAGTCAGCCAGCAACGGGAGCTGCTGAACAATCCGAGCGCCTACGTGGACAGCCTGTTGGCGTCCCAACCGTCGGAGCAAGTCACGCCGCAATTGCGCAAGACCCTGCTGGACCTGGCCCTGACCCGCATCGACCTGCTGGAACGCCTGAGCCGCGAATTGAGTGCGGTGCTCAACGAATCCATCACGCTGCAGCTCAACCAGAAGCAATTGCTCAGCACCGCACAAAACCTGCGGGCGACGCTCGAAGAACAGATGTTCTGGATTCCCAGCAACAAGCCGCTGGATTTCGAATGGATGCGCGGCGTGCCGACGCGCCTGGAAAAGCAGGTCGACTCATTACCCTGGACATCGAGCCTCAGCGAACTGGCCGACGGCCTGACACAGCGGCCGCTGCTGTTCCTGCCCTTGGCCTTGCTGATCGGGGCGCTGCTGTGGCGACGCAAGCATCTCTATGCCCGCTTGAACAAGGTTCACCAGGACGTCGGCCACTTCAAGCGCGACAGCCAATGGCACACGCCCCAGGCGATCCTGATCAACATCCTGCTGGCGATGCCGGTCGCCCTGGGGCTGGCACTGTGCGGCCTTGCCTTGCAGATCGATGCCCGCGGCCAGAACGCCAACCTTGGCGCAGCCCTGTTGCAGATCGGCCAGGCCTGGCTGGTGTTCTATACCGCCTATCGCATCCTGGCACCCGGCGGCGTGGCCGAGTTGCACTTCCGCTGGGAGAAACCGCAGGTCGAATTCCTCCAGGGCTGGATCCGTCGACTCGGGCTGGTGGTACTGGCGCTGGTCGCCGTGGTGGCGGTAGCCGAGTTGCAGCCTTCGACACTGGCCGATGACGTACTGGGCATGCCCGTGGTCCTGACCTGCTACGCCTTGATGGCCTGGTTGCTCAGCCGCCTGCTGCTCAGCAGCCCGACACACCGCAACGCCTCCCTGTTCCGCAGGGCCGTCGGGGTGATCTTCACCGCACTGCCCATCGCATTGTTCGTGGCGGTGTGCTTCGGCTACTACTACACCGCGCTGAAGCTCAGCGACCGGCTGATCAATACCCTGTACCTGCTGATGTTCTGGCTGGTGATCGAGGCCACCTTCGTACGCGGCCTGTCGGTAGCGGCCCGACGGCTGGCCTACCAGCGCGCCCTGGCCAAGCGCCAGGCGGCCAAGGAAGCCGGCGATGGCGAAGCCGTGGTCGAGGAGCCGACCCTGGACATCGAGAAGGTCAACGAACAGTCCCTGCGCCTGATTCGCCTGGCCCTGCTGGGCGGCTTCATCGCCGCGCTGTACTGGGTCTGGTCGGACCTGATCAGCGTGTTCTCGTACCTGGACAACATCACCCTCTACGAATACACCAGCGGCACCGGCGTCAACATGAGCATGGTGCCCATCAGCATCGGCGACTTGCTCGGCGCGCTGATCATCATCGGCATCACCTTCGCCCTGGCGCGCAACCTGCCCGGCTTGCTGGAAGTGTTCGTGCTGTCGAAGCTGAACCTGGCCCAGGGCAGCGCCTACGCCACCACCACGTTGCTGTCCTACGTGATCGCCGGCGTCGGCTTCGTCACCACCTTGTCCACCCTGGGCGTGAGCTGGGACAAGTTGCAATGGTTGGTGGCTGCGCTATCGGTGGGCCTGGGCTTCGGCATGCAGGAGATCTTCGCCAACTTCATTTCCGGGATCATGATCCTGTTCGAGCGCCCGGTACGGATTGGCGACACCATCACCATCGGCAACCTGTCGGGCACGGTCAGCAAGATCCGCATCCGTGCGACCACCATCACCGACTTCGACCGCAAGGACATCATCGTCCCGAACAAGACCTTCATTACCGGGCAGTTGATCAATTGGTCGTTGACCGACACGGTCACCCGGGTAACCCTGAAACTGGGCGTGGACTACGGCTCGGACCTGGATCGGGTCCGGGAACTGCTGCTCAAGGCTGCCCGCGACAACCCGCGGGTACTGAAGGAACCGGAACCGATCGTGTACTTCCTGAACTTCGGCGAGAGTACCCTGGACCACGAGTTGCGCATGCATGTGCGCGATCTCGGCGACCGTAACCCGGTGCTGGACGAGATCAACCGCTTCATCAACCGTGAGTTCAAGAAGGAGCACATCAACATCTCCTTCCGGCAGATGGAAATCTACCTGAAGAACCTCAGCGGCCAGGAATACAAGCTGGTGCCCGCCGAGCCCGAGAAGAAAACCATCACGCCCGTGCCCTCGACCGTAGCCAGCATCAAGCCGGTGCCAGAGCCGCCGCAAGACACACTCGACTGACGCGCGGTGCCACCGGGCATCGCGCTGGAGACGGCCATGAAAACGCTGGAAACCTTGTCCTTCGATAACCGCTTCGCCCGCCTGGGCGACGGTTTTTCCGCCCATGTGCTGCCCGAACCCATCGACAACCCACGGCTGGTCGTCGCCAGTCCCGCCGCCATGGCGCTGCTGGACCTGGACCCGGCCGAAGCCCAGGCGCCGCTGTTCGCCGAGCTGTTCGGCGGGCATAAGCTGTGGGCCGAAACCGAGCCTCGGGCGATGGTGTATTCCGGGCATCAGTTCGGCCACTACAACCCGCAACTGGGTGATGGCCGAGGCCTGCTGCTGGGCGAGGTGTACAACGAAGCCGGCGAACACTGGGACCTGCACCTCAAGGGCGCGGGCCAGACGCCGTTCTCACGGATGGGCGACGGGCGGGCGGTGTTGCGCTCCTCGATCCGTGAATTCCTGGCATCCGAAGCGCTTCACGCCTTGGGCATCCCCACCACCCGCGCCTTGTGCGTGATCGGCTCGGACACCCCGGTGTGGCGTGAAAAGCAGGAGCGCGCCGCCATGGTGCTGCGCCTGGCGCCGAGCCATGTGCGTTTCGGTCACTTTGAGTATTTCTACTACACCAAGAAACCCGAGCTGCATGCAGCCCTTGCCGAACACGTGCTGAACCTGCACTTCGCCGAATGCCGTGAACAACCGGAACCGTACCTGGCGATGTTCCGCGAAATCGTCGAACGCAACGCCGAACTCATTGCGAAATGGCAGGCCTATGGCTTCTGCCATGGCGTGATGAACACCGACAACATGTCGATCCTGGGCATCACCTTCGACTTCGGGCCGTTTGCCTTCCTCGATGACTTCGACGCCAATTTCATCTGCAACCATTCCGATGACCAGGGCCGTTATTCCTTCAGTAACCAGGTGCCCATTGGCCAGTGGAACCTCAGCGCCCTGGCCCAGGCCCTGACGCCGTTCATCAGCGTCGAAGCCCTGCGCGAGACCCTGGGCTTGTACCTGCCGCTTTACCAGGCCCATTACCTGGACCTGATGCGCCGACGCCTCGGCCTGACCCGCGCCGAGGACGATGACCAGAAGCTGGTGGAGCGCCTGCTGCAACTGATGCAGAACAGCGGCGTCGACTACAGCCTGTTCTTCCGCCGGTTGGGCGATCAATCTCCAGAACAGGCCGTCGCCACACTGCGTGACGACTTCGTCGACCTCAAGGGTTTCGACGCCTGGGGCGCCCTTTATATCGCCCGCGTCGGCCGTGAAGGCAGCCTCGATCAGGAGCAACGCCGTGTCCGCATGCATGCGGTGAATCCGCTGTACGTGCTGCGCAACTATCTGGCGCAGAACGCTATCGATGCCGCCGAATCAGGCGACTACGAAGAGGTCCGCCGCCTGCATACCGTGCTGAGCCGCCCGTTCGAGAAGCAGCCGGGCATGGACAGCTATGCGCAACGGCCGCCGGAGTGGGGCAAGCATCTGGAGATCAGTTGCTCGTCCTGAGACGCATTGGACGATGAATGCCCTGTGGCGAAGGAGCTTGCTCCCGCTCGAGTGCGTAGCGCTCGCGTCAAAAAGCTTGGGTCTGCTGCGCAGCCCAGCGGGAGCAAGCTCCCTCGCCACAAAAGCTGTGCCCGGTTTTATTCTTGGCTGACCGGCATTATCCACTCACCCAACCTTGTCGTTCCCCTGCTCGGGCGTCTCGATTCCCGGCTCTGTCTCGGAGACATCCTTGTCAGCCGGTTTGGTCGGCGTTTTTTTCTCGGGGTAGCCGGGCAGGCCGCGGGCGTCTTCCGGGGTCAGTTCGTCTCGTTCGTGGCGGCGATCGGTTGCGTAGGCGGGAGCGGCATTCGGGTCTTCGTCGCGACCGGCGGTGCCGAGCACCCAGCCGTCGTCGTTGGGGTTGTCCTGCGGTGCGCGCGTGACAGGTTCTCGAGGATGGCTCATGGGACCTCCTGGGGTTGCGAACAGATGCGTTGTGGTTTTTTGAGGTCATCTGAGGGCGTCAGTGCGGCGCATCTGATGAATGGCAGCCTTGATAAACCGCCTCGCCGACACCAGATCAGCGTCATGACTGTCTTCTGGAGCCCACCATGCCTGACCCGATGCTGATTCCCTGCCCCCATTGCAACGGGCTCAATCGCCTGGCTGCCGAACGTCTGGGCGACCAGCCCAAGTGCGGGCGCTGCAAGGCCCCGGTGCTATTGGACAAACCGTTCGAACTGAAACAGGGCGACTATGCCAGCCAGATCAAAGGCGACCTGCCGTTGTTGGTGGATGTCTGGGCGGACTGGTGCGGGCCCTGCAAATCCTTTGCGCCGGTATTCGAACAGGCTGCCACGCAACTGACCGGCAAATGCCGCCTGGCTAAACTCGACAGCGAAGCCAATCAGCAGTTGTCGGCACAACTGGGGATTCGTTCGATTCCCAGCCTGATCCTGTTCAGGAACGGCAAGGAGGTCGCGCGCCAGAGCGGCGCGTTGCCCTTGCCGCAGTTGATGAGCTGGTTGCGCAGCCAGGGCATTTGAACCCCCTTCACTGTGGGAGCGAGCCTGCTCGCGATGCGCAAGCACATTCAACATCGAGGTGCCTGTCAGTCCGCTATCGCGAGCAGGCTCGCTCCCACATGGGCGGCAGAGGCCTGTTGATCAGGCGTTTTCCAGCAACCCGTGCAATTCCACGAACTGCTGGGTCAGCTTGTGCCGTGCGTCCAGATGAATCAGCGGCAGGCTGGCCTGGTGGGACTCGCGCATGCGCACCGAACTGCTCAGGTACACCGGCAGTACCGGCAAGCCCTCGGCGATCAGTTCGTCGAGCATCTGTTGCGGCAGGCTGGCCCGGGCCTGGAACTGGTTGACCACGATGCCTTCGATCTCCAGGCCGTCGTTATGGTCCTCCTTGAGCTCTTCGATTTCCGCCAACAGGCCATACAACGCCTGACGGGAAAAACTGTCGCAATCGAAAGGGATCAATACGCGATCTGCCGCAATCAACGCTGAAACCGCGTAAAAATTCAGGGCCGGCGGGGTATCCAGGTAAATCCGGTCGTAGTCCTCGTCCAACTCTTCGAGCAATTTGCGCAGCTTGTTGATCTTGTGCTTCGCCTCAAGCTTGGGCTGCAAATCCGTCAGTTCGGCGGTGGCGGTGATGACATGCAGGTTATCGAACGGCGTTTCGTAGATATCGACCTTGTTCTTCTTTGAAAAGGGTCCGGACGACAAGGTCTGCTTGAAGAAATCGGCAATGCCCATCGGGATATCGTCGCCGGTGAGGCCGGTCAGGTATTGGGTGGAATTGGCCTGTGCATCCAGGTCCACCAACAACGTGCGATACCCTTCGCTGGCGCTGACCGCCGCCAGATTGCAGGCGATGCTGGACTTGCCCACGCCACCTTTCTGATTGAATACCACGCGCCGCATGTCAAAACCTCCGTGTATCAAAGATTCCCGAGTGTAGTAGGCGATGACACCGCTTCGCTACCTTCAGCATGGGTGGACTACAGCGTTAGTGGCTTTTTCCGGTCACTAAGCGTCAATCCGCTCCAAGGATGACAGAAGCATCTGACAGACAGGCTCGACATAATCGCGATAATGAGACGCCCGAGCCGTGACGAACCCATCATCAGGTTTTCCCGCTTATATGTAACCATTGTTTGCTACAAGCCAACGGCACCGGGATAATGCGCGCCATTTGGGTCGCAAGACCATGCTGGGTTGGACGCGGGTCAACCACTGAACCGTGACAATAAGAAGCCCGCAGGGGTGGGATGAATCTTTTGATCAAATTCAATATCGCCCAATGGCGCGCATGGGCCCCTGGGCTCGAAAGCGTGGACGACTGGCAGGCGTGGAGCCGACAGCCGGTGATATTGCCCGTCAACGACGCCGCCCCTGATGTTTCGTTCCTGCCGGCCATGCAGCGCCGTCGTCTCAGCCGCCTGGCGCGGATGGCCTTCAGTGTCGGCTGGCCCCTGGCCGAAGGCCGGCCGGACCTGCCGTTGGTCTTTATTTCCCGCCACGGGGAAACCCCGCGCACCTTCGAGATTCTCAAGGACCTGGCAGCCGACCAACCGTTGTCGCCCACCCAGTTCAGCCTGTCGGTGCACAACGCAGTGATCGGCCTGTGGTCGATCATGCGCAACGAAACCAGCGAGATGACCGCCCTGGCCGCCACAGGCGATGGGCTGGAACATGGCGTTCTGGAAGCTGCCGCGCTGTTGAATGAGGGCGCGCCGGCGGTGCTGCTGGTCATCACCGAAGAACAACCACCCCAGGTCTATGCACCTTGGGTCGACGACGTGCCGTTTCCCTATGCGATAGGGCTGCTGCTGACTCCGGGCGACGACTGGCAACTGGCCTTGTCCACCCCACAGGCTCAACCGTCGGGCAGCGACTGGCCCCATGCCCTGGACCTGCTGCGCACGCTGCTGAACAACGAAACCACCTGCCAACATGCCTGGAAGAATCGCGTATGGACCTGGCAACGCAACCGGTGACAAGCAAGCATCGCGACGCCTATTACTGGCGCCTGTTCGCGACCGCGGCAAGCTTCGCCCTGTTCGGGCTGGGCGGGCTGTGCCTGCGGTTGCTGGTGTTTCCGCTGCTGGCCTGGTGGCCCGGCGATCCCGAGGCCCATCGGCAACGGGCCCGGCGCACGGTTGGGCGGCTGTTCTGGTTCTTCATCCGGTTCATGGCCCGCACCGGCGTGCTCACCTATCAGATCGACGGCGCAGAAAAACTTGGCCGTCCCGGACAAATGATCATCGCCAATCATCCGTCGCTGATCGACGTGGTCTTTCTGATCGGGTTGGTGCGCGATGCCAACTGCGTGGTCAAGCAAAGCCTCTGGGACAACCCCTTCACCCGCGGCCCGTTGCGCTCGACCCAATACATCAGCAACGACGGCAGCATGGACATGCTCGACGCCGCCAGCGACGCCCTGAAAGATGGCCAGGCCCTGATTGTGTTCCCCGAGGGTACGCGCACCCAGCCAGGCCAGGCGCCGGCCTTTCATCGGGGCGCCGCGGCCATTGCCCTGCGGGGTGCGAAAATCCTCACGCCCGTGACCATCAAGGTCAGCCCGACCACCCTGACCAAGGCCGAACCCTGGTACCGCATTCCCCAACGGCGCGTGCACTTCAGTTTCCATGTGGGGGCCGATATAGATCCAGGGGCGTTCGCCACGCTCGGCCCGCCGCCCCTTGCTTCGCGCAGGCTCAACGACTTTTTGCATCACTATTTCATCAAGGAGCTCGCCGAAGATGAGCGATCTGCACCGTGACATCAAACAGCTGATCATCGACGCCCTCGGCCTGGAGGATATCGAGGTCGACGACATCGGTGACCACCAGACCCTGTTCGGCGAAGGCCTGGGCCTGGATTCTGTGGATGCCCTGGAGCTTGGCCTGGCCATTCAGAAACAGTACGGCATCAAGATAGATGCCGACGCCAAGGACACCCGCAACCATTTCAGCAATGTGGCAAGCCTTGCGGCCTTCGTCACTGCAAAACGCGCTTGAGACCGGACCATGCAAACTCGTGACGACATTTTCAACACCCTGCGCGATGCCCTGGTTGAGCTTTTCGAACTGGACCCTGAGCGCGTGACGCTGGAATCGAACTTGTATCAGGACCTGGAAATCGACAGCATCGACGCGGTCGATCTGATCGACCACATCAAGCGCCAGACCGGCAAGAAAATCGCGGCTGAAGAATTCAAGTCCGTACGCACCGTCAACGACGTGGTCGAGGCGGTCTATCGACTGGTCCAACCGGCCGCATGAGCCGGCTGATTGGCCTTGGCCTGCTATTGGCGGGCCTGCTGTACCCCTTTGCGGTGTATTTCGGCATGGAGCACTTCGCCCCCTGGCAGTTCGGCCTGCTGCTGGGTAGCCTGTGGCTGGCCCGGGCATTGCTGGTTGACCGCGGGCCCGGCAATCTCTGGATGGCGGTCGCGGCGATCGTGTTCTGCGGGTTGCTCGCGCTGTTCGATAACCCGCTCCTGCTGCGTTGGTATCCGGTACTGATCAGTGCCTTCATGCTCGGGATGTTCGCCCTGAGCCTGAAATACGGTCCGCCGGTGATCGAGCGCATAGCCCGCCTGCGTGAACCGCAGCTGCCGGCAAAAGCGGTGGTGTATACCCGCCAGGTCACAGTGGCCTGGAGTGTGTTTTTCCTGTGTAACGGTTTGCTCGCCGCCGCCCTGACCCTCTGGGCGCCGCTGAGTTGGTGGATGTTGTACACCGGCCTGATTTCCTACGGATTGATGGGGCTGCTGTTTGCCATTGAATGGCTCATACGACAAAAGGTAAGAGGCCGCCCATGAATTGGATAAAACTTGAGCAGATATTGCTCAAGGCTCAGCCGGAGCGCGCAGTTGCAGTCGATCCGGCACTCAGCCATTCGCAGCTGCGGGACGAGGCGCTGTGCCTGGCCGCTGGCCTGCGCGCTCGCGGTGTACAGCGTATGGCCGTGCACCTGGAAGACGCCGCCGACCTGGCCATCGCCCTGCTCGGTGCCTGGCGTGCCGGGGTGCGCGTCCTGCTTCCGGCCGACCTGCAGGCCCAGACCCGCCAGCGCTGGTCGGCCGAGGTCGACCTGTGGTTGACCGAGCAGCCTGGCGATACCCATCCTGGCGACTTGCGACAAGCCCCCTTGGAGCCTGTCGAGCTGGACCTCGACCAATGCTGGCTGAGCCTGTGCACCTCCGGTTCCAGCGGCGAGCCCAAGCGCATCGAGAAAAACCTGCGTCAGCTGAGCAATGAGGTCCAGGCCCTGGAGGAGTTGTGGGGCGCCGAGCTGGGCCCGGCCTGCATGATTGGCAGCGTCGCCGCCCAGCATATCTACGGCCTGCTGTTCCGGGTCCTGTGGCCGCTGTGCGCGGGACGGCCGTTCGTGCGTCGGCAATTGGCGTTTCCGGAAGACCTGCAACGTGCCAGCCGCGAGCACCCGGTCTTCGCCTGGGTCGCCAGCCCGGCGCTGCTCAAGCGCATGGGCGACAACCTCGACTGGACGGCCTTGAGCAGCGTGCGCCGGGTGTTTTCCTCCGGCGGCGCCTTGCCGGCCGAAGCCGCCCAAAGCCTGCGGCAACGCCTGGGCCAATGGCCGACGGAAATATTCGGCAGTTCGGAAACCGGCGGTATCGCCTGGCGTCAGGGCGAGGAACGGTGGCAGCCCTTTGCTGGCGTCGAACTGAGCCAGGACAGCGACGGCGCCTTGCTGATCGCCTCGCCCTATCTGCCGCCCGGTCATGTGGAACACACCGCCGACGCGGCACGGATTGGCGCCGATGGGCGCTTCGAACTGCTCGGACGCCTGGACCGCATCGTCAAGCTCGAAGAAAAGCGCATCTCCCTGCCGATGCTGGAACAGGCGCTGGTGGCCCACGACTGGGTGAGCGAAGCACGGCTGGGGGTGGTACGGGAAAATCGTGCCTCCCTCGGCGCGCTGTTGGTACTGAGTGAAGCCGGCCTGCGCGCCTTGCGTAACCAGGGCCGTCGCGCCGTGACCGAAGCCTTGCGCCGCCACCTGAGCGGACATTGCGAAACACTGGCCCTGCCACGGCGCTGGCGCTGGCTGCGCCAGTTGCCCCTCAACGCCCAAGGCAAGCTGCCCCAGGCAGAGGTCGAAGCCCTGCTGACGGCACCGCGCGCAAAGACGCCTGACGTACTGGAGCAGGTCGAGACCGACGGCGAATGGAGCCTGCAATTGGTCGTGCCGCCGGACCTGGCGTACTTCAGCGGCCACTTTCCTACTGCCCCGGTGTTGCCCGGCGTGGTGCAGGTCGATTGGGCCCTGAACCTGGGCCGGCAACTGCTGGACCTGCCACCGCGCTTCATCGGGATGGAAGTGCTGAAGTTCCAGCAACTGGTCCGTCCCGGCGATGAAATCCAGCTGCACCTGCGCTTCGACCGCGAGCGCGGCAAGCTGTATTTCGCCTACCGCAATGATACGGCGGCGTGTTCCAGTGGGCGGATTGTGCTGGGGGCGGCTGATGCCTGATTTTCCTGAACACATCGCCCCATTGTGGCGAGGGGATTCATCCCCGCTCGAGTGCGAAGCACTCGCCAACGAATTGTGGTGCTGCACAGGACTTGGGGTCGCTGCGCAACCCAGCGGGGATGAATCCCCTCGCCACAAGGATTCGGTGGAAGGCAAAAGACATGCATAACCCCTGCGCCGTCATCCCCGTCTACAACCACGAAACCGCCATCGCCTCGGTAGTCCAGGCGTTGCTCGCCAACAACCTGCCCTGCGTGTTGGTCGATGACGCCAGCAGCCCGGCCTGCGCGGCGGTGCTGGAGCGGCTGGCGGTCGATGAGCGGGTTCACCTGGTCAGGCTGGCGGTCAACCAGGGCAAGGGTGGCGCCGTCATGACCGGCCTGCGGGAAGCTTCGCGCCTGGGCTTCAGCCATGCCTTGCAGGTGGACGCCGATGGACAGCACGACCTCGATGATGTGAGAACCTTCGTCGACCAGTCCCGCGCCCACCCGCAAGCATTGATCTGCGGTTACCCGCAATACGACGCCAGCGTGCCAAAAGGTCGCCTGTACGCTCGCTACCTGACCCACGTCATGGTCTGGATCAACAGCCTGTCCCTGCAGATCCGCGATTCCATGTGCGGCTTCCGGGTCTACCCCCTGCCGGCGACCCTGGCGCTGATCAACTCGGCGAACATTGGCAAGCGCATGGATTTCGATTCGGACATCCTCGTGCGACTGGCCTGGCGTAACCAGCCGATGCGCTGGCTGCGCACCCGGGTCCACTACCCCCAGGACGGGGTTTCGCACTTCCGCCTGTTCCACGACAACGTGCTGATTTCCAGCATGCACACCCGCCTGTTCTTCGGCATGCTGGTCCGTGCTCCCCTGATTCTCTGGCGACGGTGGCGGGCATGAGTCTTCAGGCAGACAAGCAGCATTGGGCCGATCGTCAGGAGCGCGGCAGTTTCTGGTTGATGAAACTCACCGCGTTCGCCGCCAAAGTGCTCGGCCGTCGTCTGCTGAGCCCGTTGCTGTACGGCATCGTCCTGTACTTCTTCATTTTCGGTCGCAGCGCTCGCCAGGCAGCCTGGCAGTATCAGCAGCGCCTGGCCGACTGGAGCGGCCGTATCGAGCTGCGCCCCACCCACCGGAAAGTTTTCAGACAGTTCATGGCGTTCGCCGACTCGCTGCTGGACAAGCTCGACGTGTGGAACGGCAAGCTGAGCATCGACCAGATCGAAATCGTCGATACGGCACTGCTGCGCAATCACCTGCGTGGTGCCCGCGGGCAGATGCTGGTGGGCGCGCACCTGGGCAACCTGGAAATGTGCCGGGCCCTGGCCGAGTTGGGCGAAAAAGTCACCATGAACGTGCTGGTGCACACCAAGCATGCCGAACAATTCAATCGGCTGCTGGGTGAAGCCGGCGCCACGCACCTGCGGCTGATCCAGGTCAGCGAACTGGATCCGGCGGTGATGCTGCAACTGAGCGAGCGCCTGGAGCGTGGCGAGTGGCTGGCGATTGCCGGCGACCGCGTACCGCTGCACGGCGGGCGCAGCGTGACCGTGGATTTCATGGGGCACCCGGCCGCGTTCCCCCAAGGGCCGTGGCTGATGGCCGGCCTGCTGAAATGTCCGGTCAACCTGCTGATGTGCCTCAAGCACGAGGGGCGCTATCGCGTCACCCTCGAGCCCTTCGCCAATGCCGTGGTGTGGAAACGCACCGAACGCGAGCAAGTGATCGCCCACTGGGCCGGTCGCTACGCCGAGCGCCTGGCGCAGTATTGCCTCCAGGCCCCCCAACAGTGGTTCAACTTTTACCCATTCTGGAAGACCGATGACGATGCCCACTCTTGAGCCGGTAACCTTCGGCGAACGCGCCCTGCGCATCGAAGACGTGCTGGCCCTGGCCAACCGCCAGGCGCCGACACAGTTGCAGGATGACCCGGCGTTCCGCCAGCGCATCGCCAAGGGTGCGCAATTTCTCGACTCCCTGCTGGACAAGGAAGGGGTGATCTACGGCGTGACCACTGGCTACGGCGACTCCTGTGTGGTGGCTGTGCCGTTGCACCACGTCGAGGCCCTGCCACGCCACCTGTATACCTTCCACGGCTGCGGCCTGGGCAAGCTGCTGGATGCCCAGGCCACCCGTTCGGTGCTGGCCGCGCGCTTGCAGTCGCTGTGCCATGGCGTCTCCGGGGTACGGGTTGAACTGCTCGAACGTCTCCAGGCTTTTCTCGAACACGACATCCTGCCGCTGATTCCGGAAGAGGGCTCGGTGGGCGCCAGCGGCGACCTGACGCCGCTGTCCTATGTGGCCGCGACACTCTCCGGTGAACGTGAAGTCATGTACCGTGGCGAGCGCCGGCTGGCCGCCGATGTACACCGCGAACTGGGCTGGACACCGCTGGTGCTGCGGCCCAAGGAAGCCCTGGCGCTGATGAACGGCACCGCCGTGATGACCGGCCTCGCCTGCCTGGCCTTCGCCCGGGCCGACTACCTGCTGCAACTGGCGACCCGCATCACCGCGCTGAACGTCGTCGCCTTGCAAGGCAACCCCGAACACTTCGACGAGCGCCTGTTCGCCGCCAAGCCACACCCGGGACAGATGCAGGTCGCCGCGTGGCTGCGCAAGGACCTGGCGATCGACGCGCCGACCGCGCCGCTGCATCGCCTGCAGGATCGCTACTCCCTGCGCTGCGCCCCCCATGTGCTCGGCGTGCTGGCCGACAGCCTGAGCTGGCTGCGCGCGTTCATCGAGACCGAACTCAACAGCGCCAACGACAACCCGATCATCGACGCCGAAGCCGAGCGGGTGTTGCACGGCGGGCACTTCTACGGCGGTCACATCGCCTTCGCCATGGACAGCCTGAAGAACCTGGTGGCCAACGTCGCCGACCTGCTCGACCGCCAACTCGCCCTGCTGGTGGACGCGCGCTACAACCATGGCCTGCCAAGCAACCTGTCCGGCGCCAGCGCCGAGCGGGCGATGCTCAACCATGGCTTCAAGGCCGTGCAGATCGGCGCCAGCGCCTGGACCGCCGAAGCCCTGAAAAACACCCTGCCGGCCAGCGTGTTCTCGCGCTCCACCGAGTGCCACAACCAGGACAAGGTCAGCATGGGCACCATCGCCGCCCGGGATGCGATCCGCGTACTGGAGCTGACCGAACAGGTCGCCGCCGCGACACTGCTGGCGGCCAACCAGGGCGTGTGGCTGCGCAGCCGTGCCGAAGACGCGCGACCGCTGCCACCGGCCCTGGCCGCCATGCACGAACAACTGGCTACGGATTTCCCGCCGGTCATCGAAGACCGCGCCCTGGAAGGCGAACTGCGCCTGTGCCTGCGACGCATCGCCGAGCAACATTGGAGGCTGCATGCGTAGCCAGGGCGTGCTGCATGTCGAAACGCAGATTGTCGTACCGTTTTTCGATGTCGATTCGATGCACGTCGTCTGGCACGGCCACTACGTCAAATACCTGGAAGTGGCCCGCTGCGCCTTGCTCGATGAGATCGGCCACAACTACAACGACATGCTCGCCGCTGGATACGCGTGGCCCGTGATCGACCTGCAACTGCGTTACGTGCGCAGCGCGGTGTTCGGCCAGGCCCTGACTGTGCGCGCCAGCCTGGTGGAGTGGGAGAACCGATTGAAGATCAACTACCTGATCAGCGACACGCTCACCGGCGAACGCCTGACCCGTGCCAGCTCGGTGCAGGTGGCCGTGGACGTCACGACACGCGAGATGCTGCTGGCCTCGCCCAAGGTGTTTGTCGACGCCGTCGAAAGGAAACTGTCATGAAGCGCCTGTCCCTCTGGTTGCTACTGTTCTGCCTGTCGCCCCTGGCCCAGGCCTTCGACTTGCAGCAACTGAGCGAACAGCTGGCCCGCCCGGATGTCATCCACGGCCAGTTCATCCAGGAAAAGCACCTGCGCGCCCTGCCCCAACCGCTCGTCAGCAAGGGACATTTCGTGCTGGCAAAAAAACAAGGGCTGCTGTGGCTGCTGCAGACGCCGCTGCAACAGGATTACCGCATTACCGCCCAGGGCATCGCCCGACGGGACGGCAACGCCTGGCAAATGTTGCCGAACAAGAGCGCCGGCGCCGAGCAGAACCGGCTGTTCCTGGCCGTGTTGCAGGGCGACAGCAGCGGCCTGCTGCGGGACTTCGAACTGAGCCTGTCGGGCGAGCCGCAACAGTGGAAACTGACCCTGACCCCGCGTTCGGTGCTGCTCAAACAGGTGTTCAACCAGATCAACATCGACGGCGGCGAGCTGGTGCAGCGCATCGAGCTGCTGGAAACCCAAGGCGACCGCACGGTGCTGCGCATGCAGGATAGCGTCGCCACGCAACCCTTGAGCGAAGCGGAGCAACATGACTTTGCCGAGTGAACGCAGCCTGCCACGGCTGTTCCTGATCCTGCTGCTGGCGGTGCTGGCGCTCGCCGGCTGGCAATGGCGCAACGGTGCACCACTGTCGGTCAATCTCATGGAGCTGGTGCCGGGCACGTCCCCCGATGCCCTGGAGCTTGTCGCAGAGCAGCGCATGCAGGAACCGCTGAATCGCGAGGTGCTGGTGCTGGTCGGTCATGCCGACCGCCAGCAAGCCATCGCCCTGGCGCAAACCCTTGGCGAACAATGGCAGGCCAGCGGCCTGTTCGATAAGGTCCAGTGGACGCTGCAAGCCGATTTGCCGGCGCTGCGTACGCAATTGCTGAACGGGCGCCTGGCGATGCTCTCGGTTGCGGACCGTCAGCAACTGATCGAGCAGCCCCAGGCGTTCATCCAGCAGCGGGTGCAAGCCCTGTTCGACCCGCTCAGCGGCTTCAGCCTGGTACCGAGCCAGGATGACTGGCTGGGCCTGACCGGGCGCATCCAGAACAGCCAGCCCCAGCGCGGCGCGATACAGCTGGATGTGGGCAGCGGTGCATTGATCGCCGATGCCGACGGCAAAAGCTGGGTGATGCTGCGGGCTCGCACCCAAGGCAACGCCTTCGACATGAACCTGCCGCTGCAAGTGGCCGATCTGCTGCAACGCAGCCGTGACCAGGCGAGCCAGGCCCAGGGCCAGCTGTTGGCGGCCAGCGGCCTGCTGTACGCCGCCAGCGGCCAGCAACAGGCCTCCAGGGAAATCACCTGGGTCGGCGGTGGCGCCACCGTCGGCATTCTGTTGCTGTTGTTGCTGGCCTTCCGACGCCTGCGGGTATGGCTGGCGTTCCTGCCGGTGCTGGTGGGCATGCTGTTCGGCGCGGTGGCCTGCGTGGCGCTGTTCGGGCGCATGCATGTCATGACCCTGGTGCTGGGCTCGAGCCTGATCGGCGTGGCGGTGGACTATCCGCTGCACTACCTGTCCAAGAGCTGGAGCCTCAAGCCCTGGCGCAGCTGGCCGGCCCTGCGCCTGACCCTGCCGGGGCTGAGCCTGAGCCTGGCGACCACTTGCATCGGCTATCTGGCCCTGGCCTGGACGCCCTTTCCGGCCCTGACCCAGATCGCGGTATTTTCCGCCGCCGGGCTGCTCGGCGCCTACCTGACGGCGGTCTGCCTGCTGCCAGCGCTGCTCAAGGGCACCGACCTGCGTCCCGCCCAATGGCCGCTACAGTTCTGCGAACAGTTGCTCAAGGTCCGCGAAGCACTGCTGGCCCGGGTTCCCACGCCGATCCTGCTGGCGTTGCTGCTGATTTTCTGCGCCGGTGGGCTTTGGCACCTGAACACGAAGAATGACATCCGCCAATGGATCGGCACGCCCCAGCACCTGACCGACGAGGCCCGCGACATCGCCCGTATCACCGGTTTCCAGCCCACCAGCCAGTTCTTCCTGATCCGTGCCGATAATCAATCCCAACTGCTGGAGCGCCAGACCGCCCTCAACGAACGGCTGGACCAGTTGATCGGCCTGGAAAAACTCCAGGGCTACCTGTCGCTGAACCAACTGGTCAGCCCGCCGGCCGAGCAGCAAAAGGTACGTGAAGCCCTGGCGCGGCTCCCGGCGTTCTGGCAACCGCTGCTGGATCTCGGCGTGCCGGTCGCGGCCTTGCAGGCGGAGCTGGCCCAATTGCAGGCCTTGCCGGTGGAAGACATCGATGCCGCCCTGTCCGGTCCGTTGGCCGAGCCGTACCGTCCCCTCTGGCTCGGCCCGACGGCGCAAGGCGTGGCCGCGATGGTCAGCCTGCAAGGCTTGAACGATGCGGCGCTGCTGCGCTTGCAGGCGGTGGATCTGCCCGGTGTGCAATTGGTGGATCGCCTGGGCGATCTGAACCGGGTGTTCGCCGCCACACAGATCAGCGCCGCCGAGCTCAAGCTGGCTTCCTGCGTACTGATCGTGCTGGTATTGATCTGGCCGTTCGGCGCCAGGGCAGCGTTGCGCATCGTCGCCCTGCCGCTGCTGGCCGCGCTGTGCAGCCTGGCGAGCCTGGGCTGGCTGGGGCAACCGCTGACGCTGTTCAGCCTGTTCGGTCTGTTGCTGGTGACGGCCATCGGCGTCGATTACGCGATCCTGATGCGCGAGCAGATCGGCGGCGCCGCCGTGAGCCTGCTGGGCACCCTGCTCGCGGCGGTCACCACGTGGCTGTCGTTCGGCCTGCTGGCGCTATCCAGTACGCCGGCGGTGAGCAACTTCGGCCTGGCGGTAAGCCTGGGGCTGGCATTCAGCTTCATGCTGGCGCCGTGGGCCGGACGCCAGGCGCATGCAACACCTGTGCTGGAACCCGCCCAATGATGATTACGCCCTCTTCACACTCGAACATCGCTGCCTCGGCAAGGAGTCCAAATGCCTGCAACTGAAATGGAACGTCGCCAGGTCGTCATCATCGGCGCGGGGCCGTCCGGCGCCATCGCGGCCGCACTGCTCAAGCGCAAGGGCCACGATGTGCTGGTCATCGAACGCCAGCATTTCCCCCGGTTCTCCATCGGCGAGAGCCTGTTGTCCCATTGCCTGGACTTCGTCGAAGAGGCCGGCATGCTCGACGCGGTGAATGCCGCCGGCTTCCAACGCAAGAACGGCGCGGCCTTCGCCTGGGGCGAGCGTTACAGCGCCTTCGATTTCGGCGACACCTTCAGCGAAGGCAAGCCCACCACCTTCCAGGTACAACGCGCCGATTTCGACAAGCTGCTGGCCGACCAGGCCGCATTGCATGGGGTGGAAATTCGCTACGGCGAAGCCATCGCCAGGGTCGATTTCAACCTCGCCAAGCCGCAACTGGGCGTGCAGCGCGAGGACGGCAGCGAATATCGGATCGAGGCCGATTTCGTCCTCGACGCCAGCGGCTATGGTCGAGTGCTGCCGCGCTTGCTGGACCTTGAGGCGCCGTCGAACTTCCCGGTGCGCCAGGCCGTCTTCACCCATGTCGAGGACCGCATCGATGCGCCGGCCTTCGACCGGGAGAAAATCCTCATCACCACCCACCCGACCCAGCGCGACATCTGGTTCTGGACCATTCCGTTCAGTGGCGGGCGCTGCTCGGTTGGCGTGGTCGCGGCGGCGGAACATTTTGCCGGCCGCACCGACGACCTCGACGCCTGCCTGCGGAGTTTCATCGATGAGACTCCCAGCCTCGCCAAGGTGCTGGAGAACGCCGTGTGGGACACCCCGGCACGGACCATCGGCGGCTACTCGGCCAATGTCAAAACCCTGCATGGTCCAGGTTTCGCCCTGCTGGGCAACGCCGCGGAGTTCCTCGACCCGGTGTTTTCCTCCGGCGTGACCATCGCCATGCGCTCGGCAAGCATGGCGGCCGACGTGTTGCATCGTCAGTTGCAAGGCGAAAGCGTGGACTGGCAAAGCGAATTCGCCGAACCACTCAAGCGCGGCGTCGATACCTTCCGCTGCTACGTCGAGGGCTGGTACGCCGGCACCTTCCAGGACGTGATCTTCTATACCGAAGGTTCTGCCGATATCCGCCGCATGATCAGCTCGATCCTGGCCGGTTATGCCTGGGACCAACGCAACCCGTTCGTCAGCGAACCCAAGCGTCGCCTGCGCATGCTCTCGGAAATCTGTGCGAGCCCGGCCCCATGAACGAGATGAACTACCTCAGCGACAACTACGTCGAAGAAACCCGCTTCGGCTTCTGGTTCCTGCGCAGCCACACCTGGCAGCACCATGTGCTGCGCGTGGCGATCAATGACCTGCGCAACCTGTTCAGCGCACCATTGCCGGCCGCCCCGGTGCTACTGGATGCCGGTTGCGGCCAGGGCAAATCGTTCCAGTACCTGCGCCAGGCGTTCACGCCACAACGGCTGATCGGCGTCGATGCCGATCCCCACAGCCTGGCGCTGAGCGCCGAAGAAGCGGCCCGCCAGGGCATGGCCGTGGAGCTGGTCGGCAGCGACTGCGCAACCCTGGCGGTACCGGATGCCAGCGTCGACCTGCTGTTCTGTCACCAGACCTTCCATCATCTGGTGGAACAGGAAAAAGCCCTGGCCGAGTTCTATCGCGTGCTCAAGCCCGGCGGTTATCTGATGTTCGCCGAATCCACCGAGGCCTACATCGATACCTGGGTCATCCGCTGGCTGTTCCGCCATCCCATGCATGTACAGAAAAGCGCCGCGCAGTACCTGGAGATGATCCGCCGGCAAGGGTTCCAATTCGAAACCGGCAACGTGTCCTATCCCTACCTGTGGTGGAGTCGCGCCAAGGACTTCGGCCTGCTGGAGCGTTTTGGCCTGCGCCGCCCCCGACCGTTCGGCGAGCGGGAGGAAACCCTGGTCAACGTCGTGGCCCGCAAGCCCGTCGAAGGGGTTGGCACATGATCCGTACCTGCCTCGGCGGCTTGCTGATCGGCTGCCTGTTGCTGCTCGGCGCCTGCGCCAGCCACGCGCCACTGCCCGAGCGCACGCCCACCCTGGCGCTGCCGCTGCAGTTGCACATCGAGCGACAACTGGCCGGGCAGCGCCAGGACTGGCTGCTGGTGATCCAGCGCGAAGACACCGGTATTCGCTGGTCGATGATGGATCCGCTGGGTATTCCCCTGGCCCGTCAGCGCCTGATCGACGGCCAGTGGCAAGCCGACGGCCTGCTGCCACCCAACGCCGAAGCGCGGGAGCTGTTCGCCGCGCTGCTGTTCGCCCTGACGCCTGAAACCGAGCTGTCCGGCAATTACCCGAGCGCCCGGCAACAGGCTGCGCAACGAACCCTGGACTCCCGCTGGCAGGTGCGTTACCAGCAGCCAATGGACTTCCAACTGAACCTGCCCCAAGGCCCCCATTACCGCATCACACCGCTGACCGAGAGCGCGCCATGACCGCCTATTTGAATGCCCTCGGTGTGATCTGTGCCCTGGGCCGCGACAAACATGAAGTGGCGCGCAACCTGTTCGCCGGCGATTGCTCGGGCCTGCGTGTCGAAGCCGGGTGGGTGGCCGAGCGTGCCCTGCCGGTGGCCTCGGTGACGGGTGCTCTGGCCCCCATCCCCGAAACCCTGGCCGCCCATGGCAGCCGCAACAATCAGCTGCTGCTGGAAGCCGGGTTGCAGATCCGTGCCGAGATCGACCGGGCCATCCAGGCTTACGGTGGTGCGCGCATCGGCATTGTGCTGGGCACCAGCACCTCGGGGATCGACGAGGCCAGCCAGGGCATTGCCCATTACCTGCGCGAGCAGCGCTTCCCGGACGGCTACGACTATCAGCAGCAGGAACTCAGCGCGCCGGCCAATTTCCTCTCCGACTGGCTCGGCCTGAGCGGCCCGTCCTATGTGATCTCCACCGCCTGCACTTCCAGCGCCCGCGCCTTGATGAGCGCCCGGCGCCTGCTCGACCTGGGCCTGTGCGATGCGGTGCTGTGTGGCGGGGTGGACAGTCTGTGCAAGCTGACCCTCAACGGTTTTTCGGCGCTGGAAGCGGTATCGGACGAACGCTGCAATCCGTTTTCGGTGAACCGCAGCGGCATCAACATCGGCGAGGCGGCCGTGCTGTTTCTGATGAGCAAGACGCCGGGCAATGGAACGCCGATTGCCTTGCTCGGTGATGGCGCCAGTTCCGACGCCCATCATATTTCCGCCCCGGAACCCAGTGGCCGCGGCGCTCGCCAGGCCATGGAAAAAGCCTTGCTCTGCGCGGGCCTCGCGGCCAGCCAGATCGACTACCTGAACCTGCACGGCACCGCCACGCAACACAACGACGCCATGGAAAGCCATGCGGTGGCCGGCCTGTTCCCCCACGGAGTACCCTGTTCCTCCACCAAACCCATGACCGGCCACACCCTGGGCGCGGCCGGCGCGTTGGAAGCGGCCTTCTGCTGGTTGAGCCTGAGCGCGGAAAACCCTGACCGGGCGCTGCCGCCTCATGTCTGGGACGGCCAGGCCGATCCTGCTCTGCCGGCCCTGGCCTGGACCCGCGCCGACAGCCGCCTGAACCCGACCGGCCCCCGTCGCCTGATGAGCAATTCGTTTGCCTTCGGCGGCAACAACGTCAGCCTGATTATCGGAGATGCCCCATGATTGACTGGCCACTCGCCGAGCTGCTGCCCCACGCAGGCGACATGATCCTCATCGACCGCGTCGTCGCCTTCGATGACGAACAGATCCACACCCATGCCACCATCAAGCCCGGTGGCTTGTTCAACCGCGACGACGGCAGCCTGCCAGCCTGGGTCGGCATCGAGCTGATGGCCCAGAGCGTCGCCGCTTTTGCCGGTTGCCATGCGCGTCGACGCGGGGACGCCGTTGAACTGGGCTTCCTGCTCGGCACCCGCAAGTTCGAATGCAACGTCGACTGTTTTCCTGCCGGCACCGAACTGGACATCCGTGGCGTGCGCTCGCTGGAAGACGACAACGGCATGGGTGTATTCGAGTGTCATATCGAAGCGCCCGGCATCCATGCCACGGCCCGGCTCAACGTGTTCCGTCCGCCGCAGTCCGCCCATTACCTCCATGAACCGTCCGCAACAGGAAACCAGCCATGACTGAATCCGTACTGGTCACCGGCTCCAGCCGTGGCATCGGCCGCGCCATCGCCCTGCGCCTGGCCCAGGCCGGGCATGACATCGTGCTGCACTGCCGCAGCGGTCGTGCCGAAACCGAAGCCGTCCAGGCCGAGATCCAGGCCCTCGGTCGCCAGGCCCGGGTCCTGCAATTCGACGTGTCCGACCGTGCCGCCTGCAAAGTCATCCTCGAGGCCGACGTCGAAACCCACGGCGCCTACTATGGCGTGGTGCTCAACGCAGGCCTGACCCGCGACGGTGCGTTTCCAGCACTGAGCGAAGACGATTGGGACACGGTGATGCGCACCAACCTCGACGGTTTCTACAACGTGCTGCATCCGGTGATGATGCCGATGATCCGTCGTCGCGCCGCCGGACGGATCGTCTGCATCACTTCGGTTTCGGGGCTGATCGGCAACCGTGGCCAGGTCAACTACAGCGCATCGAAGGCCGGACTGATCGGTGCGGCCAAGGCGTTGGCAATCGAGCTCGGCAAGCGCAAGATCACCGTCAATTGTGTCGCGCCAGGACTGATCGACACCGCCATGCTCGATGAAAACGTACCCGTGGAAGAACTGATGAAAATGATTCCCGCCCAGCGCATGGGCACTCCGGAAGAAGTGGCCGGCGCGGTGAACTTCCTGATGTCCGCCGAGGCCGGCTATATCACCCGGCAGGTCCTGGCCGTCAACGGAGGCTTGTGCTGATGAAGCGCGTCGTCGTCACCGGCATGGCCGGCATCACTTCCGTGGGCAGCGATTGGGAGACCATTGCCGCCAACTTCGCCGCCAACCGCAGCGGCATCCGGCGCATGGACGAATGGGACCGCTTCACTGAACTGAACACCCGCCTGGCCGGCCCCATCGACGATTTCCAGGTCCCGCCCCACTGGACGCGCAAGCAGCTGCGCAGCATGGGCCGGGTCTCGCGCCTGGCGGTCGCCGCGGCGGAACAGGCCCTGGCCGACGCCGGCCTGTTGGGCGACGAGTCGATCAAGGACGGGCGCATGGGCGTGTCCTGCGGCTCGTCCACCGGCAGCACCGACGAGGTCAAGGCGTTCGGCAACATGCTGCTCAACAGCGTGGCCGAAGGCCTGAACGCCAACTCCTACGTGCGGATGATGCCCCATACCACGGCGGCCAATATCAGCATTTTCTTCGGGCTTACCGGACGGATGATTCCCACCTCCAGCGCTTGCACCAGTGGCAGCCATGGCATCGGCTATGCCTACGAGGCGATAAAGTTCGGGCGCCTGCCGTTGATGATTGCCGGCGGCGCGGAAGAACTGTGCCCGACCGAAGCGATGGTCTTCGATGCGCTCTACGCCACCAGCCTGAAGAACGATGCGCCGCAGACCAGCCCGCGCCCTTACGACAAGGGCCGCGATGGCCTGGTGATCGGTGAAGGTGCCGGCATGCTGGTCCTGGAAGAACTGGAACATGCCCTGGCCCGCGGTGCGCGGATCCATGCCGAAATCGTCGGCTTCGGCAGCAACGCCGACGGCCAGCATGCCACTCGTCCCGAGCTGGTCACCATGCGCCGGGCCATGGAGCTGGCCCTGGAAGATGCGGGCCTCGAACCCTCCGCCATCGGCTACGTCAACGGGCACGGGACCGCCACCGAACAGGGCGACATTGCCGAAACCCTGGCCACCAGCAGCCTGTTCGGTGAACACATGCCCATCAGTTCGCAGAAAAGCTTCCTGGGTCATACCTTGGGTGCCTGCGGGGCATTGGAGTCCTGGTTCAGCATCGAGATGATGAACCGCGACCGGTATGTGCATACCTGCAATCTCGACGAGATCGATCCTCAATGCGGCCAGCTCGATTACCTGCGCAACGAGTTCCGGTCGATGAGCAATGAGTACGTGATGAATAACAACTTCGCCTTTGGCGGGGTCAACACTTCGTTGATCTTCCGTCGCTGGCGCTGACTTCCCTCCCCTCTGGTCAAGGAGACCATGATGTCGTTGAAGAAAATCGCTGTTACCGCCGCCCTGTTGCTCAGCACCCTGCCGACCCTCAGCCAGGCCCGTGATACCGCGCTGTACCTGCCTTTCGACAAGGTCGTCGCCGAAGCCATCCGCACCGGCAAGATCGATGGCAGCGTGAAGTTCTACCTGGCGGGCAACAAACCGGCCGGCAACGTCACCGTGATCAGTCCCGGAGCAGTGACCAACAAGAAAACCAACGCCTTCAACAAGTCCGACGAAGCGGCCTGCGAATGGGTGCTGCAATCGGCGCTGATCAGCTTGCACCAGGCGGCCAAGAATGCCGGCGCCAACGCCGTGACCAACATCGTCAGCTTCTACAAGAGCAACGAGCGCAAGGACGCTACAACCTATGAATGCCATGCCGGCGCGATCATGGCTGGGGTGGCATTGAAAGGGGATCTGTCGAAGGTGCAGTGAGCCTTCCGGCATTGATGTAGCCTGGCCTGCCGCCATCGCGAGCAGGCTCGCTCCCACAAGGGTTCTGTGCCCGGCGCAGATGTCTGGTTCACTGAAAATCCACTGTGGGAGCGAGCCTGCTCGCGATAGGGGCAGGTCAGTCGACAGCGATGCAAGCTGATCCACCGCTATCGCGAGCAAGCTCGGCTCCCACAACGATCCACTGTCCCTCCTACCCTGCCCGACACCGCCACGTGCGGTATCTATCTACCACCCAGTCATCCCCTTTCTTCAATAGGTTGTTCTTCCGAAAACTTCTCAGGAAGAGCCCATGTTGGAAGACACACCCCTACAGACCGATAGCGCCGTGGACCCAAGAGCCCCGCTGGTCAGCCTGTTGAAAAGCTCGCAGCAAAAGATGATCCGCCTGAACGACACCGTTCCACGTGCCTCGAAGCAGCTTGAAAAGCATTTGGCTGACTGGCTCGGCAAGACCTTTGCCGCCTTGCCCGGCAACGTCACCGCCAAGGAAATATTCATATGCAGGCGCAAGGAAGGGGGCAGGACCACAACCCGCCTCGACACGCTTTTCTGGCGGGCGATCGCGGGCAAACTGGATGTCCGCGAGCTCTTCGACGAACCAGACATCATTGATTTGGTCATTCAGCAGAATAACGCCACGGATGCCCCTCCAGCCCTGAACAGCAATGAGGCAAAGGAAGACCTCAAGCAACTGCTCGGCATCACGCCGGATTCGTGCAAGGCGCTGTTGACCCAGGCGCTGGACGACTTCTGGAGACCTGCCGATTCGAGGGCGGGCCGCAATATCGGCGCCTGGTTGTCCAGTGAACTGGCTACACAGCTCAAGGCCCAGGCGGACCTTCACAAGCTGGACGGAACGCTGAGCACACTAATGCACCGGGCAGTGACAGAGCGTGCCCTGCCGGCACCGAGCGCGGCGTCGCGTGCCCACATGACCGAATATCAGCGTCCCGGTGTGCATAGCCTGAGCCTGACCCCGCACCGGTGGGCTTTCAGCGTGCCCATGCCGGGAGCCGTCGTGCTGACGCAACATGACAATGCCAGCGAGCCGGGAAGCGCGCTGCTATACCGTCCAGGCGAACCACTGCACATCTACGACAACCTGGAAGCGCTCAAGGCCAGCCTGTTGGAAGACAGTAATCCCGGGGACGAGATCGACACTGCACCGATAGCCGAAAACTTCCTGGTCCGCTTGATCACCGAACTGCGGGCGTCGCAAAAGAACGCCGTAGGCAGTGTCTTGCTCAGCGGCCCGGCAGAAGCAGAGGAGATCGCGGCGTGGGTGAACAGGCTGGATGCGGCGGCGGATCTGGGGGATCGGCTGGACCTGGCGTCTGCCCTGGATGAACGTGAGCTGCGGCTGGGCCTGAAAAAACTCGATGATTGGTTGCACACCAACCCCCACGTCACCGGCAGCGACCGCCTGGCGTGGTGGGAGGCGACCCAGGCAGTGCAGACAACCATGGTGGAAACGGTCCCTGCGCCAGCCCCCGTGACGCTGGCGACCCCGGAGGCCCTGCATGCCCGGACCCGCACTTTGTTGGCGGGTGTCATCCGCGAGAAATACCCACCGGTCGACCCTGAAGACGTGTCGCTGAGTATCAGGAAGCAGTTGATCGATCCCCATGCCCCCACCGGCGGGTCACCGTTTGGCTCCGGGATATCGCAAGGCAGCGTCAGGGGTGTCATCGATGACCGCCGTTCCCTGACGGAGTGGGCGATGTCCAATCTGACGCTAGACGAACGCAATGCCCCTCGGCCCACCGTAGAAGGGCCGCTGAGTTTTGCGCAGATTGTAGAGATCATCGAAAGGGCCAATGTCGGCGCCCGGCTGCCGACCGAGTTGCAAGTTGTAGCCCGGCGAACGCAGGCGCAATGGATGGCCCTGAAAGCCAAGCAGATGCGAGCCCAGGTCTGGGCGGCGCACATCTCCGGCGACCTGCGACACGACCGTGACAATACCGGATTGAAACTGGTGCTGGCGGCGCTGGACAGCCCCGTGGCGGCAGGGCGCGGCAAGGTTGGTGGGCATGAGGTGGTGGTTCGTCAGTTGCACTGGGGCGATAGCGTACTGAAAGAAATACTGGCGTTTGGGGTCAAGACGCTGGCGAGCCGCCCCTCGCTGACGCTGTACACGCCGGGCGCGCCGGACGGCAAGACGTTCCGCGACGTGGATGCGACCAGCAGCCGGACCCTGGAAACCACCCTGGTGCAGACGCTTACCGCCACACCGGAGATGACCCGATGGCTCATCTCGCAGTTGCCGTTACTGGAACAGGCCGAGCAGTTCGCAAGCCTGGTACCGCTGTCGGAAGATCTGACATTCGAGCAGAAGATCAAGAAAGTCGCGCAGTCCGTCTTCGCGTGGGTGAAGGATCGGGCTCAGCACGATTTCGCCAGGAAGATCGCTTCGCCCGCGGTTGAAGCGAACCTGCTCCAGGTGTTGCATGAAACCCAGATCACCCACGCGATCAGAACCACGGAAATGTTGACGGTGAGCAATGCCGAGCGCGATAGCGCTGCCGCGCAGGAAGGGCGCCGAAACGGGGTCATGCTGTTGACCGGCGCCATGTCGGTGTTCCCGGTAGGGCGGCTGGGCGGCCTGTTGGGTCGCGCGATCCTGCCGACAATGGCGGGCGGTGCCGCGGTGTCGGCGATAGACGATGAAAATGGCAGCCTCCGCCAGTGGACGTCTGATTTCATCAGCGGGTTGGGAGAGGTCATGGCCGAGGCCGGACAGGATTTGATCATGGCCCGCGCGGGACGTCATCGGCGCCACGCACGGCCGAGGCTTTCCACCATCCCCCGCATGCCGGATCCGGAGCTGGCACCCTATCGCCTCAACGGCTTCGACGGACATGGATTGATAGCCGAGGGACGCCACCGCTACCGCGACGCAAGCGGACAGGGCTACCTGAAGCTGGGGAAGGACTACTACAAAACGGCGGTCCAGGCAGGCGAGCAAATTATTTACTCACCGAACAATCGCACGGACCAGCGGACAGTCACTTGGGAAAATGACGGCTGGCGCGTTGAAGAGCGGCATCGGTTACGCGGAGGCGGGGCGCTCCAGAGCCTGCTCGGCCGGCCTCCGGAAACCCCGCAACAACGAACCTGCAATGCGTTGGTGGAAGGCGTACTGGTCATGAATCGCTACCCTTCCCTCGAAGCAGTCAGCACCGCCAGGGACATTTTCCAGTCCATGCCTGAAGCATTGGCCGAACGCCTTCTTCGCGAGAGCATGGCCGATATAGGTGCCCTCGACATAAACCGCTACCACGCCCAAATACTCGATTGGACTCAGGGGCGCGGCAACCTGTCCAGGCGCAAAGCCTTCCAGCAGGCGTTATTGGACAAGATGAATACGTGGAGCATCGTCGTCCTTAGCAGTAAGGACATCGAAGCAAACGTATTCAACGTTACCTTGAACGACATTCAGAAAATAAAAATCTACGACACGATACTGTCACACAGGAGCATGTTCTTTACCGAAGACCGGATTCGGGTCAATACAACGATCATCACGGATAACATCACCGGCGCCGTATTCATGGCCTTCACCTCCAAAGGAAGCAGGAAGAAGGTGGCCATGGATAAGATCGCGCAAGGCACCCGGGAAATGCTCAATGCCGTGGAGGCCAGGCTGGCTGCCAAGGCACAAACGTTATTCCCGGGTAATGAACCAGAAGCAAAGGCCGCCCGGGAAAAATACCTGGCGTCGGACGAATGCTATGACGAGTTGATTGCGGCTCTTCGGCAGGAGAAGCAACGCCGGCACAAGCCCGGGCTGCTGACGGAGATCAGAAACAATCGAGTACCCTACATCATCGCCCACAAAGGCCGGACCCAACGCAACGTCACGTTGCTCACCGGCGAAGACATCACGAACTTCAGCCGTACACTCGCCAACTACGAACCGTTCGATATCGAGATCGTGACCCAGGCTCGAACCCACAAAGTGGAAGGTACAACACCCACCATTCCCTCCCCGGTTTTGCCCACCCCATCGCCGGCACGGGACAAGTTCACCGTCACCAACAGCCCATTGGCCGAAACCCAGATGTCCTACGCCAGCTTCTCAGAGGCGGCGAAAACCAGGGTCCAAGTCATCACGGAAGATATTCGCGCGGGAAGAATAACCACCAAGAAAATCAACCGATATTACTGGTACACCATGGCCCAACTGACCCCGGGCGGAGGCAAAGGCGCATGGCGCGCCGCGTTTGAACGCGAGGGCGATAGCTGGATACTCCGAGGGTTCTACGACTACCACGCCAATGGTCCTGCGACGGTTTGGGAAGGCTAAGAAAAAGGGCGCCGAAGGGCGCCCTTATTCATGCAGGTGGTCATCGATCAAGTACTGGCATGCAGCTTCAACCCCAACGCTCTGACAACCTTCAAAATGGTTCCAAATTCAGGATTGCCTTCCCCCGACAAGGCACGATAAAGATTCTCACGTGACAACCCTGCATCACGGGCCACTTGGCTCATTCCGCGAGCTCGTGCAATGGTCCCCAGGGCTTTTGCGATGAATGCGGGATCGTCTCCGGCCTCCTCCATGCATGCATCCAGATAATTGGCCATGTCCTCTTCGGTCTTGAGGTACTCGGCAGAGTCCCAACGAGTGAATTGTTCGGTCATGGGTTTTGCTCCTGCCAGGATTTCGCTATGAGCCTGGCTTGTTTGATATCACGGGTCTGACTGCTTTTATCACCGCCACACAGCAAAATGATCAACTGTCGGCCTTGCTGCATGAAATAGATTCGATAGCCGGGACCATAATCGATACGCGCTTCGCTCAAACCTTCTCCTATAGCTTTGACATCTCCCAGATTTCCATCAGCCATGCGATCGATTCGAACCTGAATGCGAATTCTGGCGCGGCTGTCTGCCAGCTTTGAGAGCCAGCCGGAAAAGGTACAGCTTCGAATAATCTCCGTCATATCGCGCAGTGTAGCTCTTGAGCTACAAACCATTCAAGCCAACATCAAGCCGTCCTTCAGAACCGGAAATACCGGTATTTTCAGCCAATAACGCCACAAACGCCTTCGCCATCGGCGAACGCTGGTCCTTACGCTGCACCAGCCACACCGCCGACACCGCCGCCGGATCGAGCAATGGCCGATAGACCACGCCATCGACCCGTATCCGCTGGTAGGACGCCGGCAGTACCGAGACGCCCAACCCCGCCGCCACCAGGCCGATGATGGTCATGGCTTCGCCGGCTTCCTGGGCGAAGTGGGGACTGAAACCGGCGTCGCGGGCCAGGCTCAGCAGTTGCGCATAGAGGCCGCTGCCGTAGCTGCGGGGGAAGAACACGAACGGTTCCTGGGCCAGGGCCGAGAGGAACAAGCCTTCGTCGCTGCTCCGGGCCAGCGGATGTTTGGAACTGAGCACTGCCACCAGCGGTTCGCGGCTGAGTTCGATTTCGCTCAAGGCGTCGGGCAGCGGCAGGGGGCGCATGATGCCGATCTCGATTGTTTCGTCCAGCAACGCGTCGGCCACCTGGGTACTGCTCATTTCCCGCAGGTTCAAGTGCACGGCCGGGAACCGCTGGCGGAACGAAAAGATTGCCTGGGGAATGGTGGAGTTGAACGGCGCGGAAGAGGTGAAACCGATCTTCAGCTCACCCAGCTCCCCCAGTTGGGCGCGACGCGCCACGTCGGCAGCCTTGTCGACCTGGGCCAGTACCCGCCGCGCCTCTTCGAGGAACAACCGCCCGGCTTCGCTCAACTCGACCCGACGATTGGTGCGCTCGAACAGGCGCGCGCCTATCTCCTGCTCCAGCGCCTGGATCTGCTGGCTCAGGGGCGGTTGGGAAATGCCCAGGGCCAGTGCGGCGCGGCCGAAATGCAGCTCTTCAGCCACGGCGATGAAGTAACGCAGGTGACGCAATTCCATGGGCTACCCAATAGGTCGTTAAACGTCTTAAACAGGTCGAACAATATATTGGATAGAAACATTAGCCGGCTATATGCTTTTCTCATTGCCTGCCCTGATCGTGCCCTGCGAGGTCCATCGTGAAAACTGCTGTCGCGCCACTGGCCCATGAAATACCACCCCGCGTGCAGGACGACGTCGTTACCGAGTTGAAGGACATCTACATCGAGAAAGGCACGCCGATGTTCATCCGCACGGTACTGGCGCTGTTCTGCGGCGGCTTTGCGACCTTTGCCCTGTTGTATTGCGTGCAGCCGATGATGCCGTTGCTGTCCAGGGAGTTTTCCGTCAACGCGGCGCAAAGCAGCCTGATCCTGTCGGTGGCGACCGGCCTGCTCGCCGTCGGCCTGTTGATCACCGGGCCGATTTCCGACCGCATCGGCCGCAAGTCGGTGATGGTCACCGCACTGTTCGCCGCCGCATTGTGCACGGTGGCCAGCGCCATGATGCCGACCTGGCATGGCGTACTGCTGCTCCGGGCCTTGGTGGGCCTGTCGTTGAGCGGATTGGCCGCCGTCGCGATGACCTACCTGAGCGAAGAGATCCATCCCAAGCACATCGGCCTGGCGATGGGGCTGTACATCGCCGGCAACGCCATCGGTGGCATGTGTGGGCGCCTGATCACCGGGGTGCTGATCGATTTCGTCAGCTGGCACACCGCGATGCTGGTGATTGGCAGCCTCGCCCTGGTCGCCGCGGCGGTGTTCTGGAGGATCCTGCCCGAGTCGCGCAACTTCCGCCCGCGCTCGCTGCACCCACGCAGCTTGCTGGACGGCTTCACCCGGCACTTTCGCGACGCCGGCTTGCCGTTGCTGTTCCTCGAAGCCTTCGTGCTGATGGGCGCCTTCGTGACGTTATTCAACTACATCGGCTATCGCCTGCTGGCCGAGCCTTATCATCTGGATCAGGCCTTCGTCGGACTGCTGTCGGTGGTGTACCTGTCGGGCATCTACAGCTCGGCCAAAGTCGGCGCACTGGCGGACAAGCTCGGTCGACGCAAGATGCTCTGGGCCACCATCGCACTGATGCTGGCCGGTCTCGCCCTGACCATGGCCACACCCCTGGCGCTGGTGATCCCGGGCATGCTGGTCTTCACATTCGGCTTCTTCGGCGCCCACTCGGTCGCCAGCAGCTGGATCGGCCGCCGCGCCCTGACCGCCAAAGGCCAGGCATCGTCGCTTTATCTGTTCAGCTATTACGCCGGTTCGAGCGTGGCCGGCACCGCTGGCGGCGTGGCCTGGCACCTGGGTGGATGGAACGGTGTCGGCCTGTTCATCGGCGCGTTGCTGCTGGTGGCGTTGTCGGTGGCGGTAAAACTGGCGAAATTGCCGCTGCTGCCCGGCAACATGCCGGTCTGAACACCTCCTGTGGGAGCAAAGCTTGCTCGCGATTACGGTAAGTCAGCCAACAACAATGTCGGCTGGTCTGCCCCATCGCGAGCAAGCTTCGCTCCCACAGGGTTTGCGCCGTTTGATTGTTAACTGACTGGCATCAGGCACATGTCAGCCAATCACTGACGCAACACCACCCGCGCCTCCAACACGCCATCGCGCGCTTTCAAGGCCAGCGATCCCATGGCCGCGCCGTCCCGCTCGTGACGATCCAACCAATGAAGCAGCGGATTGGCATCGCCGGTGACAGTGAGCCGCAACGCATCGCCCTCGATCTCCATTTCGGCTATTTCCAGGCCCGCTGCTGTCGCGCTGTCGTTGACCCGTACCGACAATGGACGCAGCGCGGCACTGGCATCCCGGTCGGGCTCGGCGCGCTGGATCCGTGCGGTCAGTTGCGCCTGTTGGCGATACTGTCGCTCAGCGATCTCCAGGCGTTGGCGGGTGGGTTGCCAGATCGAGGTATAGCCCACGACCACCAGGACCAGCCCGGCGAGGCCCAGCAACAACCGTTGCTCGCGGCCGGACATGCTTTCCCAGGCCTGTTTCAGGTGTGTCCATCCATTGAGACTCATCAACTGTCCTCCAGGGTGAGCGTCGCCTGTACCCGGTTGCTCTGCTTGCTGGCGCTGCCCAAGGTGAGCGGGAGACCGTTTTGCTGTCCGCGCTCACGCAGTTGCTCAAGTTCGATGAAGCTGTTGGCGGTCAGCTGGATTTTCCAGCCTTCGCGCTCTCGGTACTCGATCTGCTGCACCTCGACAAGGCTGGCGCCGATCACCTGCTCTGTCAGGCGGACCAGCCGAGCGACCTGGGTGGCCGGGTTCTGAGAGCGACGTTGCTGCATTGCCTGGAACTGCGCCGCCAGGTCAACGACAGGATCCTGTCCGGGATACAGCGACCTGAATTGCTGCTCGGCATGCGCATGCAGACGGCGGGTTTCGTTTTGCAGAAAGCCGATGCGCACTTCAGTGAACGCCCAAGCAAGCAGGAACATGCCCAGCGCGGCCGTCGCCGCACCGCGCCAGGGTAGATGCTGACGCCGCCGTCGGAACTCGCCCTGCAACAGGTTGATGGGATGCCCCTCGCGGCTCAGTAGCCACTCGTCGATGCCAGGGCGGTCAGTGGCTTCGTCCAGCCAGTGGATGTCCCCGGGCAGGCTCTGCTTGAGTGTCGCCAAGGCCTGGGCCGACAGCGCCATCCGCGCCGGCAATGCCCCACCCAACAGCCAGCGGCCGAACCAGCGCACCCCGAAAGCCTTGTCCTTGGCGATCAGTTCGGCATCGACATGTATCGCCCGGACATCGATGCCATGCGCGTCGAGCAACGCCAGTAGCGCCTGGAGCCGGGCCCGCTGGATCACCAGCAGCGGATAGCACTGTTGACGGTCTCGTAGACCGATGCCGATGTGCAGCGCTTCGAGGTTCTCGCTCAACTGCTCTTCGATGGCAAATGCCAGGGCCTGGGGTCGGGGCTGGCGTCGAGAGGGCCAGGGATCGCTACGCATCCAGCTGCACATTTCCATCGGCAACAGCACATCGACGACCCGCCCGTTCAACTCACGAGCGGCTTCGTGCAAAGGCAGGCAACGGCGCTCGCCCGAGGGCGACCACACGCAGCAACGCCAGTTGGCACAAGGGGCGCCCGCGCCCTCGGCGGTCAGGTATAGCCAGGTTTTCATCAAGGAAGCTCACTGGGGCTGAGAGGTAAAAAGCGACGCTGGCGAACAGTCCAGTGCCCGGTCGCGGAATCTCGTTCGATGTCCGAGGCCAGGCGCAGGTGGCGGTCCGCTTGAGTCACGCTCACGGTGATCCGGAACCAGCGACTGCTCACCCCCAGGCCATGGCTGCTCAGGCCCAGGCCGGACAACAACGGGTCGCCGGTGAAGGCCTGGACGCTGGCGTAGGGGGCGTCGGAACGCCGTTCGATGACGGTCTTTGCGGCGCCGGCGTCCATGCCGTCCAGAACCATCAAGAGCTGCAACGGTGCGGTATTGATATTCAGCTGCGCGTCCATGGGCAGCACCGCCACCCAAGGTTCCAGGCGTCGCAGGGTCTGACCGTCGATGCCGGGCAACAGACGCAACTGGCTCAACTCCTGGACCGTTCCGACCTGGGGCAACGACAGCTCCGGTAAATCCAGCGAGGTGAGCAACCGGGCCCAGCGTCCCAAGGTCACTTGATCGACTTGCCCGCGGGCCAACAATGGACTGAGGTTCAGGCGCCCGGACAGGTCTTCGATATCAACCTCGATCCCGGCGTCGTCCAGCGCCAGGGCAGGCGCCAGACGGGCCCAGTCCTGACTCAGGTCGACGGACCCGGCCTGGTTATTCACGCTGTCTTCCAGCACGGCGCGCGCCCAGGCCTCGGCGGCCAGGCCCGATTGGCGTAACTGGACCTGTTGCAGCTGTTGCGCGCTGCTGTGCAGCAACAGGCGATGGCTGCGCAGCATTCCACCGACCAGCAGCAAGGCCAGGCTCAACACCAGCAGCACACTGATCAACGCCACCCCGCGTTGATGCGTCATGGCAACACTCCCGGCAACAGCAGCACCCGACGGATCTGTTCGAAGCGCCCCACCGACACGTTCAGTTCCAATGCCAGCGGCCAGCCGTCGCCCGCGGTTTCGCCATGCCAACCCCGTTGCGAGTCAAACAGGCGCCAACTCAGGCTGCGGACATCATCGAGCAGTTTCTGCCGCTGCAGAGTGGTCGTTCCTTCGCCAAAGCTGTCGCGCCACAACGCTGCGCCTTCGAGTCGATAGCTCACCGTCTGCCGCTCGCTGCGAGGCTGGTCCAGTGGATTGCGCCAATGACTGCGCTGCAATTGCAGGTGACCCGGCCCGAGCACGACAGAGCCGGCCACGGCCTGCCACGCGTCGCGCTCGATCACGCCCACGGCACGCTGCAAGGCCCTGATTTCCCGCTCGTACTGACCGGCCCCCTGCTGAGTACGTACGACAGCGTCGAACAGGCGCCAACCGGCGAGGCCGAGCAGCGCGAAGAGGGCGATGGCGATGACCAGTTCCAACAAGGTGAACCCCGCCTGCCTATTCATGACGGTTGCGGATCCACCCGGTCGTTTGATGCACGCTGGACGCGCTGCCAGCGCCGCTGACCTGGATCTCGACTTGAAGCAGGCGCGGGTCGCGGGCCGGAGCGATGCGCTGTTGCAGGGTCCATTCGCGACGCCCGAGAGACCGGGTCAGTTGCTGTCGGCCCGGTGCAGTGGCAGCTTGCAGGCGCAGCTCGCTCAATTGATTGTCGGCCACCCAGGCACCAAACAGGCGGTCCTCCAGGACTGCACTTTGCCTGAGCACGAACTGGCTGGCCGATAGCGCGGCCGCTGCCACCGTGGCGAAAATCGTCAGGGCGATCATGACCTCCAGCAAGGTAAATCCCTTGCAGGCGGCCGGTCGGCGAAACTCACTCATCAATCGACGGCTCCGCCAGACCATCACTCGACACCCGCGCAATACGCTGGCCGGCGACTTTCACCAGCAACCTGAACGGGCTGATCTCATCGCTGCTGAGCATCAGCAATTGCGGCGCGCCTGACGCCTCGTCGAGGACCCAGGCGTGACCGTCCTGCTCCAGCCCCAGCGTCATGCCTTCCGGTAACCGGTGCAGGGGCGCCATGGCGGTCCAGCCCCGGGAGTCGAGTCGCAATGCCTGATAGCCGCGAGGCTGTACCCGCACGCCGTATTCCACCCCATCCAGCACCGCCCGCTCGCGCAACTGCTGCACCACACGGATGAAATCCTGGGCCTGCTGCCGGGCCTCACGCGCCGGGCTTGGCCCAATGGCGAGGCTGACCATGCCCGCCAGCACGCCGATCAGGACGATGACCACCATCAACTCCAACAAGGTGAAACCCCGACAGCGACGGCCCATGTTCATTCGCCCCAGTTGCCGATGTCGGCCGCCGCGCCGTCACCGCCCGGCTCGCCATCGGCCCCCAGCGAGTACAGGTCGTAGCTGCCATCGGTGGCCTTGAGGCCGGGGTTGAGATACTGATAGGGGGTGCCCCAGGGATCGATCGGCAGGCTTTTCAGATAGCCCTGGGGGTTCCAGTTTCTCGCCACCGGCGTGCCAGACGGACGTTTACTCAGTGCGTCCAGGCCCTGCCGGGTCGACGGGTAATGGAAATTGTCGAGTCGGTACATTTCCAGTGCAGTGGATATCGCCTGGATATCGGTGCGGGCGGCCGTGACCTTGGCTTGATCGGGTCGGCTCATGAACTGCGGCACCACCATGGCGCCCAGCACGCCGATGATGACCACCACCACCATGATTTCGATCAGCGTAAAGCCGCGTTGACGGCGTGCGGGCCGGTTGTTTTGAAGTTTCATCGATCAATTCACCAATTGGTTGAGGCTCAAGATAGGCAGGAGAATGGCCATGACGATCAGCAGCACAACGCCGCCCATCACCACCAACATGGCCGGTTCGAAAAGGCTCACCACCAGCGCGATCCGCGCCGCGAGGCTGGCCTCCTGTTGTTCGGCGGCACGGGCCAGCATGCGATCCAGTTCGCCGACCCGTTCACCGCTGGCGATCATGTGCAGCATCAGCGGTGGAATATCGCCGCCCAGTTCCAGGCCACGGGTCAGGGTTCCGCCTTCGCGTACCGAACGGGCAACGTCGGCCATGCGGGCGCGGATGGTCAGGTTGCCAATCACCTGCGCGGCGATGTGCAAGGCCTCGACCAAAGGCACGGCGCTCTGGCTCAGGATTGCCAGGGTGCTGGCGAATCGGGCGGCTTCCATCGCCCGCAACACGTCGCCCAGCAGCGGCAGCCTGAGCAGCAGGCGATGCCAGCGCAGGCGCCACAGCGGTTGGCGCAGGCTCCAGCGCCACAGCCCGAACGATCCAGCCAGGGCCACCAGCATCAGCGCTCCATAGCGGCGCATCCCATCGCTCACCGCGATCAGCGCCTGGGTGAGCCAGGGCAACGGCTGGCCACTGTCGATGAAAATCTTCACCACATCCGGCACCACATAGCCCAACAGGAAAGCGACGATCGCCACGCAGGCCAAAAGCAGAATCAGCGGATATACCAGCGCCAACTGAATGCGCTGGCGAGACGCCTGGCGCGCCTGGGTGTAGGTCGCCAGTTGTTCCAGCACCTGGCCCAGGTGACCGGACTGTTCGCCCGCCGCGACGGTGGCGCAGAACAGCTCGGGGAAGGCCTGGGGAAACGCTTTCAGTGCCGTGGCCAGTGCGTGGCCTTCCATTACCCGCGTGCGCACCGCCGACAACAGGTGGACGACGCGACGCTTCTGGCTCTGCTGCGCTACGGCCCGCAGGGATTCTTCGAGGGGGAGCCCGGCCTGGATCAGCGTGGAGAGTTGCAACGTCAACAACGCCAGGTCGGCCGGGCTCAGTCGCGCCCCGACGAAGCGGGCAGCCAGGGTGGCTTGCGCCTCGCCCTCGCGCAGCTCCCAGGGCAACAATCCGCGCCCGCGCAAGAGCTGACGGGCATGACGGGCGCTGTCGGCCTCCACCCGCCCCTTGCAGCGCCGGCCCTGGGCATCTTCGGCCCGATAATCGAAAGTCGGCATTGCGCTAATCCTCCTGGGTGATGCGCAGCAGTTCATCGACACTGGTCAGCCCTTCCAGGACCCGCTGGCGCCCGTCCTGGAACAGGCTGCGGGAGGTCTTGCGCGCCTCGGCCGCCAGCGCCGGTTCGGCCGCTCCCTGGTGAATCAGTTGCGACAGCGGGCTGCTGACACTGACCAGCTCATAAATGCCGAAACGCCCCCGGTAACCCGCCTGGCAGTCATCGCACCCCATGGCCCTGAACAGCCGAGGCCCGGCCTCGGCCTCGAGCCCGAGGCGCCGACAGGTGGCGGCGTCGGCGACATAGGGGGTCCTGCAGGATGGACACAGGGCCCGCAACAACCGTTGCGCGACGATGCCGGCCAGGGACGAGGCCAGCAGATAAGCGTCCACGCCCATGTCCACCAGCCGCGTGATCGCACCGACGGCGCTGTTGGTGTGCAGGGTCGACAACACCAGGTGACCGGTCAGGGAGGCCTGGACGGCGATCTCGGCCGTCTCGCGGTCACGAATCTCGCCCACCATCACCACGTCCGGGTCCTGGCGCAGAATGGCTCGCAAGCCACGGGCGAAGGTCATGTCGACCTTCGGGTTGACCGGCATCTGGCCGATGCCCGGCAGGTGGTATTCGATCGGGTCTTCGACAGTGAGGATGTTGCGGCTCTGGTGGTTGAGGCTGCTGAGCGCCGCGTACAGGCTGGTGGTTTTCCCCGAGCCCGTGGGGCCGGTCACCAACACGATACCGTGGGGTTTGGCGAGCAACCGACGCAGGCTCGCCAGGGTGTCGTCTGGCAGGCCCAGACGCGGCAGCTCCAGACGCCCGGCCTGCTTGTCGAGCAGGCGCAATACCACTCGCTCGCCATGGGCCGACGGCAGCGTCGAGACCCGCACATCGACCTCATGCCCGGCCAGCCGCAACGCCATCCGGCCGTCTTGAGGGACTCGTTTTTCTGCGATATCCAGGTGCGCCATGACCTTGATCCGCGATACCAGCAGGCTGGCCAGCTCACGGCGCGGACGGAGCATTTCCCGCAGTTGGCCGTCGACCCGCATGCGTACCGAAAGATACTGTTCGTACGTTTCCAGGTGCACGTCCGATGCCTGTTCGCGAACCGCTTCGCTGAGCAGCGCGTTGATCAAGCGGATAATCGGCGCATCGCCCTGCTGCTCCAGCAAATCCGCGGTCTGTGGCAACTGATCGGCCAGGCTGAGCAAGTCCAGTTCCTCGTCCAGCCCCTGAGCCACCTGTTCGGCAGCGCTCTGGCCCTGGCGATAGACACAGGCCAGGCGCGTGGCGAATTGCGCGGGCTCCAGCACCTGGATCGGCAGTTCCCGGCCACATCGCCGGCGAACCTCAGCCAGCGCAGTCAGCGGCGTATCGCAACGCATCACCAGGCTCATGGTCGTCCCTTCGCCGTCCAGTAGCACGCCGTGGCGCCGGGCAAAGCCAAAGGGCAGCGGGGCCAGGGAATCGCTCACAGGTCACCCCGTTTCTGCAGCAGCGGATCTGTCGACGACGGCTCCATGGAGGACTCGAACAACTGGCGAGCGTCGCGGGGCAGCAACAGCGAATTATTCTGCCGCGAGCCCGGCTTGCTCAGTTCCCGGAGCGCGTCGTAGCGCTGGCGACTGACCTCCGCGAGGTCTTCCTTGCCACGCACGATGGTCGGCCGCAGGAACACCATCAGGTTGCTTTTGGTCTGGGTGTCGCGGGTCCAGCGAAACAGCGCACCCAGGTACGGAATGCTGCGCAACAGCGGCACGCCGCTTTCCTGGGAACGGACATCGTCGCGGATCAGGCCGCCGATCACGATGATCTCGCCGTCGTCCGCCAGTATCGTGCTCTTCAGGGCCCGCTTGTTGGTGATCAGGTCCGAGGAGTCCACGCCGGCAACAGACGGGGCGATGTCCGAGACCTCCTGCTGGACCTCCAGGCGCAGGGAGGAGCCCTGGTTGATGTAGGGCTTGATCTTGAGGCTGATGCCGACGTCCTTGCGCTCCACCGTGGTAAAGGGATTGTCCGCACCGCTGCCGTTGGTGGCGTAGGAGCCGGTCTTGAACGGCACGTTCTTGCCGACAATGATCTCCGCCTCCTGGTTATCCAGGGTCAGCAGGCTGGGCGTGGAGAGCAGGTTGCTGCGGGTATTGCTCGCCAGGGCCGATATCAGTGCACTGAAGCGATCCCCCCCTAACCGCAGGAGCACACCGTCGACGTCCTTGGGGTTCAGCTCACCGATGATCGGCGTGTTGGTTCCCGAAAAACTGATGACCCCCTCCGCGCCGCCACTCTTGATCCCCCACTGCACCCCCAGCGCCTCGGCAATGTCTCCGGAAATTTCAACGATGGCGGCATGGATGAGCACCTGGGCCCGAGGTTGGTCCAGCTCCCGGACGATATTCTCGATGGTGCGGACCTGGGCCGGCTCGGCGATCAACACCAGGGCATTCTGGCTTTCGTCGGCCTTGATCATGAACGGGTTGGCGGCAGCGCTTTCCCGCAGGCCGGCCTGGGCCGGTGCGGCTTTCTTGTCTTGCCCGACGCCCTCCAGCACCTCGGCCAATTGCTTGGCATCGCTGTGGCGCAAGCGGATGACCCGCGCAGTGTCCTCGGCCGCGGAGGCCGGAACGTCCAGGGTCCGGGCCAGTTCGGCCAGGCGTTGACGCACCCGCGGTGCGCCGATGATCACCAGGCGGTTGCCGCGCGCGTCGGCAATCACCGAGCCGGCGGTGTCGCCCTCGCGCTTATTGCCGGAAGCTTCCAGGATCGACGCGATATCCCCGGCCCTGGCATGACGTAACTGCACCACCTCATGATTGCGGTTGTGTCCCGAGTCCAATTGCTGCGCGACCCGAGTGATGCGCTGCACATTGGCGGCCGTGTCGGTCACTACCAACGCGTTGGCGGAAACCGAAGGCCCGATGTAGCCGGCACCCGATACCAGGGGGCGGATCAGTCCGGCAACGTCGGCTGCAATGCTCGATTGCAAGTCGATGACCCGGGTGACGAACTGCGAGGGCGCCGGGTCTTTCGTGTCGCCGGAACCGGCCCGGGTCCTGCCATCGGCAACCGGGGTGATCAGGATCCGCTCGCCTTCATCGATCACGGTGAAGTTGTGGGCATCGAGTACCGAATAGAACAACCGACGCACGCCTTCGCGATCCAAGGCCTCGCGGGACATGACGGAGATGCGTCCCGACACCCTCGGATCGAGCACTACGGTTTTGCCCAGGATCGCGGATATTTCTTCGACCACATCGCGCAATTCGGCATTGTTCATTGCCAGTTGCCAACGCGCCTCTTCGGCCCGCGCCACGGTGGCAAACATCAGCGGACAGGACACGGCAAGACAGAGCAACACGTGGGAGACACGGCTGCGGATAACGCTGTTCATGAATTCGATCACTCTGGATGCCCGGCCACCGGGCGTACGTATTGCGGAGAATCAACCGTCGCAGGGCGTTCATCTTCGAGACCCACCCGGCGCAACCAGGGCTTCGCCTGTTGTTGCAGGGCCAGGCGCTCTTCACGTCCGTTGCGCCATAACGTCACATGGTCGGCCTCCACCCGACGCAGCACGCTGCCGCTGGGCAAGCGCTCACCCACCTGGTAAATGCGCGCGCCTGCAGCGTCAGCCAGCAATGCCCGCGACAGGCCCTGGGCAACGACAAAACTGGCTTGCAAGGTCATCGGCTCGGCACTGGGCAAGTGGGCACCGGCAGGCGCGAGACCGAGCACGGTGGCCACGGCTTGAACATTGGGCGAGCGGCCAGCCGGGACGACCGGCGATTCGACGACCGTCGGCACTTCACGGCCCAATGCCTGGCGAAAACGCCATTCCTGCCCGACCAGGAATACGCCATGCAACAGCGGCACGAGCCACAAAGCGTGCCGTGCGAAGAAATAATTTGAATGCATCACCGCGCTCTCGCTTGAAGGCAGCAGGCAACCCGTGCGGATTGCCTGACGCCATTCCCGTCAGGACTTACAGCTTGTCCCAGGCGCTCTGCCAGGAAGCACCGACACCGGGCTCGAAACCGTTCGCCGTCGGGCTGTACTGCTTGCAGTAACCGGACGCGGGGAACGGCTTGCACTCGAAGACCTCGTTGGTCTTGGGCTGCAATACCTTCGTGCCGGCGGTGTACTCACCGAGGTTTTCAGGGAACACGAAATCGTATTCGACGTCTGCGCCCTCACCGGTCAGGGTGACGGTGCGAGTTTCCTGGCGCGTGGTGCGCCCGTCCTCGGTGGTGCCTACCAGCGTCAGGGTGTGGGCCCCCGGCGCACTGCGCACGTCCATGCTCAGCCCGGTGTTGCCTTCACCTGCGGATTGGCTCACGACCCCCACCGGCTTGTTCTTCTCATCGAGCAACGTCGCTTCCAGGTTCATCCGGCGGTTCGTCTGCGCCGCGAACGTCATGCTGACGCGGCCCTTGTCGAGTACGTATTCCGGCTGCAGGGACGCAATCGACATGCTGGCGCCAGCGTCTTCCTGCATGTCCAGTTGCACTTCATACCGGCTCACGCCGCTTTCTTTCTGGGCGTACAGGTTGTTAGTGCCGCGGACCGGGGTGATATTGCCGTCATCGTCGCGAATACCCGCACGAATCAGTGGATGGGCCTGGTTGATGGCTTCGGCCAGTTTGAACGACCAGTTCTCAGGCCGACCCTCCTCGGCCGAGTCGATGCCGACAGCCACGCTGTAGGAGGGATTTTCGCCGCTGGCGGAGAATGCTCGCGCCTTGACCCTGTCGCCCACCAGCAGTGGAGTCGACGATGCGATGCTGCCCACCGGCGACCAGCCTCCCGGCAGCGCGGCTTCGGCGAGGATGTTCACGTCCGCCGGGTCGTAGAACGCGTTGTCGGTGTCACCCACCGTCCAGACCGCCAGGATCACATGATGTCCCGACTTGCTGTCGGGTATGACGCAGTTGTGCCGGGCACCCGGTTTCGGCGTCTGGTTGCCGCCATCCACCGTGCAGAACGGCGTGCTGTCGAACGAGGCACGCTTGAGCGCTTCGTTCGGGTTCCAGCCATCGCGGGTAATGAAGTACTCATGCCGTGTCGCCGGGTGCACCGCGGTGTATTGCCATTGGAAGGCGATGTTGCGGTCGCGGATCTCGGTCAGGTGCCAGCGCGTGGCCGATTGCGCATCAAGGGCGGAAAACAGCGGGTGGCCACCACTGGCAATTTTTCCGTCAACCGGTCCCTGCAGGGGCGCCCCGCCTGCTCCGTTGGGGAAACCCTTGAAGGTTTCACCTGTGCTCTGGGGTTCGTATTGCGCGCCGCCGCAGTTTTTGTTTTCGCCTTTCTGGCACAACAACGCACGCGAAGGCGGTACTTCCAGGAAGCCATGGGCAAGCGCGCCCTGGGACACTATCAAGGTCGACAAGAGAACCAAGGAGGAAGCACATCCCGTCAATACCGTGCTCTTGTAGAAGTTGTTTTTCATATAAGTTCCAGGCTAGTCATTCGAGATTGGGAAGACGTATCACCGTCATCTTGAAAGGCATGCGGGAGTGCTCAGCGCCGCACCTTTCAAGCGCCGAACCTTATAGAAAACTCAAAGTTTGCTATGTAGGGTAAATCTCTCTAGGTAGAAGGAAGGATCTCTGAATCTATTTTTCTTACATGGTGAAAGAAAGCTCTTACACATAAGAAGCCAGCCGCCATAAACAACAAACACGCCAGGCCAAACAACCGACTAATTGATGTTGAATAGATGAACAGCACGCAAAAAAAAGCCTGTCCGACACTGGACCGGACAGGCTGCTTTAGCGGGGTCCACTAGGCGTGATATTGCGCCGACAGCTCATGCACCGCCCGCAGGAATGCACCGGCATGTTCCGGATCGACTTCCGGGGTAATGCCATGGCCGAGGTTGAACACATGGCCGCTGCCCTTGCCATAACTGGCGAGGATACGCCCGACTTCAGCGCGAATGGCTTCAGGCTTGGCGTAGAGTACGGTCGGGTCCATGTTGCCTTGCAACGCGACTTTGTGACCGACCCGTTCGCGGGCGTTGCCGATGTCGCAGGTCCAGTCCAGGCCCAGGGCGTCGGCACCGGCATCGGCGATGCTTTCCAGCCACAGGCCGCCGTTCTTGGTAAACAGGATCACCGGGACCTTGCGCCCTTCATGCTCGCGGATCAGGCCGCTGACAATCTTGCGCATGTAGGCCAGGGAGAACTCCTGGTACGCCGCCGCCGACAGGTTGCCGCCCCAGGTATCGAAGATCTGCACCGCTTGCGCACCGGCCAGGATCTGACCGTTGAGGTAAGCCGTCACCGACTGCGCCAGCTTGTCCAGCAACAGGTGCATGGCTTGCGGATTGTCGTAGAGCATGGCCTTGGTCTTGCGGAAATCCTTCGACGAGCCGCCTTCGACCATGTAGGTGGCCAGGGTCCACGGGCTGCCGGAGAAGCCGATCAGCGGCACGCGACCGTTGAGTTCGCGGCGGATGGTGCTGACCGCGTCCATGACGTAGCCCAGGTCCTTCTGCGGATCGGGAATCGGCAGCGCTTCGATATCGGCCAGGGTACTGACGACTTTCTTGAAGCGCGGGCCTTCGCCCGTCTCGAAGTACAGGCCCTGGCCCATGGCGTCGGGAATCGTGAGGATGTCGGAGAACAGGATGGCCGCGTCCAGCTGCGGGTAGCGATCCAGCGGTTGCAGGGTCACTTCGCAGGCGAACTGGGGGTTCATGCACAGGCTCATGAAGTCGCCGGCCTTGGCGCGGCTGGCGCGGTACTCCGGCAGATAGCGGCCGGCCTGGCGCATCATCCACACAGGGGTCACGTCTACGGGTTGCTTGAGCAGGGCGCGCAGGAAACGGTCGTTCTTCAGGGCAGTCATGTCGGCATCCGGAAAAAAAGTGCGGGCATTTTCTCAGAGCGCGAAGCAAAAGGCACGGCAAGAGCCGTGCCTTTTATCTATCGGGGCAATTTGTCGCATAAAAGCAGCTGCAAGCTATGAGCGGCAAGCCACAAGTGCGCCTGCTTTCAACTTGTAGCTTGAAGCTTATAGCTTGCAGCTGGGTCTTTAGACCCCCAGGTAATCCAGGATCCCTTCCGCCGCATTGCGGCCTTCGAAGATTGCCGTCACCACCAGGTCGGAACCACGGACCATGTCGCCACCGGCGAAGATCTTCGGGTTACTGGTCTGGTGCTTGTACTGGCCTTGTTCCGGGGCCACGACGCGCCCCTGACTGTCGGTCTGGATGCTGAACTGCTCGAACCAGGGCGCCGGGCTTGGACGGAAGCCGAAGGCGATCACCACGGCGTCGGCCGGGATGATCTCTTCGGAGCCGGGGATCGGCTCGGGGCTGCGGCGGCCACGGGCGTCCGGCTCGCCGAGACGGGTCTCGACCACTTTCACGCCTTCGACCTTGTCTTCACCCACGATGGCAATCGGCTGGCGGTTGTAGAGGAACTTCACGCCTTCTTCCTTGGCGTTCTTCACCTCTTTGCGCGAGCCGGGCATGTTGGCTTCGTCACGACGGTAAGCACAGGTCACCGACTTGGCACCCTGGCGGATCGAAGTACGGTTGCAGTCCATCGCCGTGTCGCCACCACCGAGTACCACCACCTTCTTGCCCTTCATGTCGACGAAATCTTCCGGCGACTTTTCAAAGCCCAGGTTGCGATTGACGTTGGCGATCAGGAAGTCCAATGCATCGTACACGCCCGGCAGGTCCTCGCCGGCAAAGCCGCCCTTCATGTAGGTGTAGGTGCCCATGCCCATGAATACGGCATCGTATTCTTCGAGCAGTTGCTCCATGGTCACGTCCTTGCCCACCTCGGTGTTCAGGCGGAACTCGATGCCCATGCCGGTGAAGACTTCGCGACGATTGCTCAGCACGGTCTTTTCCAACTTGAACTCGGGGATGCCGAAGGTCAGCAGGCCACCGATTTCCGGGTTCTTGTCGAACACCACCGGAGTCACGCCGCCGCGTACCAGTACGTCGGCACAGCCCAGGCCCGCCGGGCCGGCACCGATGATGGCAACGCGCTTGCCGGTCGGCTTGACCTTGGACATGTCCGGGCGCCAGCCCATGGCGAACGCGGTGTCGGTGATGTACTTCTCCACCGAACCGATGGTCACCGCGCCAAAGCCGTCGTTCAGGGTGCAGGCGCCTTCGCACAGGCGATCCTGCGGGCACACCCGGCCGCAGACTTCCGGCAGGGTGTTGGTCTGGTGGGACAGCTCGGCGGCCTGGAGGATGTTGCCCTCGGCCACCAGCTTCAGCCAGTTGGGAATGAAGTTGTGCACCGGGCACTTCCATTCGCAGTACGGGTTGCCGCAGCCCAGGCAGCGGTGGGCCTGGTCGGCCGACTGCTGGGGTTTGAACGGTTCGTAGATCTCGACGAACTCTTTCTTGCGTTGACGCAACAGTTTCTTCTTCGGATCCTTGCGCCCGACATCGATGAACTGGAAGTCGTTATTCAGACGTTCAGCCATTGTTAAAACCTCATCAAACTCTTCAGGCGCATATCACTGCGGGTTGGCACGAGTGCTGGAAAGCAACGACTTCAGGTTGGCAGCCTTCGGCTTGACCAGCCAGAAACGACGCACGTAGTCATCGAGGTTTTCCGCGAGTTCACGACCCCACTCGCTGTCGGTTTCCTCGACGTACTCATCCAGCACGCGTTGCAGGTGGCTGCGGTAGGCTTCCATCGCCTCGCCGCTGATCCGCTGGATTTCCACCAGTTCGTGGTTGACCCGGTCAACGAAGCTGTTGTCCTGGTCGAGCACGTAGGCGAAACCACCGGTCATGCCAGAGCCGAAGTTGTAACCGGTCTTGCCCAGGACACAGACGAAACCGCCGGTCATGTATTCGCAGCAGTGATCCCCGGTGCCTTCCACCACGGTGTGGGCCCCGGAGTTGCGCACGGCAAAACGCTCGCCCGCGGTGCCGGCGGCGAACAGCTTGCCGCCGGTGGCGCCGTAGAGGCAGGTGTTGCCGATGATGGCACTGTTCTGGGTCTTGTAGACGCTGCCCTTGGGCGGAACGATGACCAGCTTGCCGCCGGTCATGCCCTTGCCCACGTAGTCGTTGGCATCGCCTTCCAGGTACATGTTCAGGCCGCCGGCGTTCCAGACGCCGAAGCTCTGGCCGGCAGTTCCCTTGAAGCGGAACGTGATCGGCGCCTGGGCCATGCCCTGGTTGCCGTGTTTGCGGGCGATTTCGCCGGAGATCCGCGCGCCGATGGAACGGTCGCAGTTGCAGATGTCCAGGCTGAACTCGGCACCGCTCAGGTCGTTGATCGCCGAAGCGGCCATGTCGACCATTTTCTCGGCCAACTCGCCCTTGTCGAACGGCGGGTTGCGGTCGACCTGGCAGAATTGCGGCTTCTCCGCCGGGATCAGATCGCTGCCCAGCAACGGCGTCAGGTCCAGATGATGCTGCTTGGCGGTCTGCCCTTCGATCACATCCAGCAGATCGGTACGGCCGATCAGCTCTTCGAGGGAGCGCACGCCCAGCTTTGCCAGCCACTCGCGGGTTTCTTCGGCCACGTAGGTGAAGAAGTTCACCACCATGTCGACGGTACCGATGTAGTGGTCCTTGCGCAGTTTCTCGTTCTGGGTCGCCACGCCGGTGGCGCAGTTGTTTAGGTGGCAGATACGCAGGTACTTGCAGCCCAGGGCGATCATCGGCGCGGTGCCGAAGCCGAAGCTCTCGGCGCCGAGGATGGCGGCCTTGATCACGTCGAGGCCGGTTTTCAGGCCACCGTCGGTCTGCACCCGGACCTTGCCGCGCAAGTCGTTGCCGCGCAGGGTCTGGTGGGTTTCCGCCAGGCCCAGTTCCCATGGCGCACCGGCGTACTTGATCGAGGTCAGCGGCGATGCACCGGTGCCGCCGTCGTAGCCGGAGATGGTGATCAGGTCGGCATAGGCCTTGGCCACGCCGGCGGCGATGGTGCCGACGCCGGCTTCCGCCACCAGCTTCACCGAAACCAGCGCCTGCGGGTTCACCTGCTTGAGGTCGAAGATCAGTTGCGACAAGTCTTCGATCGAGTAGATGTCGTGATGCGGCGGTGGCGAAATCAGGGTCACGCCGGGAACCGCGTAGCGCAGCTTGGCGATCAGGCCGTTGACCTTGCCGCCGGGCAGCTGGCCGCCTTCACCGGGCTTGGCACCCTGGGCAACCTTGATCTGCAGCACTTCCGCGTTGACCAGGTACTCCGGCGTCACACCGAAGCGGCCGGTGGCAACCTGCTTGATTTTCGAGCTCTTGATGGTGCCGTAGCGCGCCGGATCCTCGCCGCCTTCACCGGAGTTGGAACGCGCACCAAGGCGGTTCATGGCTTCGGCCAGGGCTTCGTGGGCTTCCGGGGACAGGGCGCCCAGGGAAATACCGGCGGAGTCGAAGCGCTTGAGCACCGATTCCAGCGGTTCCACTTCGCTGATGTCCAGCGGGGTGTCCAGGGTCTTGACCTTGAGCAGGTCGCGGATCATCGACACCGGGCGGTTGTCCACCAGCGCCGTGTATTCCTTGAACTTGGTGTAGTCGCCCTGCTGCACAGCGGCTTGCAGGGTGTTCACCACATCCGGGTTGTAGGCGTGGTATTCGCCGCCGTGGACGAACTTCAGCAGGCCGCCTTGCTGGATCGGCTTGCGCGGACTCCAGGCTTCGGCAGCCAGGGCTTTCTGCTCGGCTTCGATGTCGACGAAACGCGCACCCTTGATACGGCTCGGCACGCCACGGAAGCTCAGCTCGCAGACTTCCTCGGACAGGCCGATGGCCTCGAACAGTTGCGCACCGCGGTACGAGGCGATCGTCGAGATGCCCATTTTCGAGAGGATCTTGAGCAGGCCCTTGGTGATGCCCCGGCGGTAGTTCTTGAACACCTCGTAGAGATCGCCCAGCACTTCACCGGTGCGGATCAGGTCGCCGAGCACTTCGTAGGCCAGGAACGGATACACCGCCGAGGCACCGAAGCCGATCAGCACCGCGAAATGATGCGGATCGCGGGCGGTGGCGGTTTCGACAAGGATGTTGGAATCGCAGCGCAGGCCTTTCTCGGTCAGGCGATGGTGCACCGCCCCCGTGGCCAGGGATGCATGGATCGGCAACTTGCCCGGCGCGATGTGACGGTCGCTGAGCACGATCTGGGTCCGACCGGCGCGCGCGGCTTCTTCAGCCTGATCGGCGACGTTGCGGATGGCCGCTTCGAGGCCGACGCTTTCGTCGTAGTTCAGGTCGATGACCTGACGCGCGAAGCCCGGACGGTCGAGGTTGGTCAGCGAGCGCCACTTGGCCGGGGAAATGACCGGCGAGCTGAGGATCACCCGCGAGGCGTGCTCCGGCGACTCCTGGAAAATGTTGCGCTCGGCGCCCAGGCAGATTTCCAGCGACATCACGATCGCTTCGCGCAGCGGGTCGATCGGTGGGTTGGTCACCTGGGCGAACTGCTGGCGGAAATAGTCGTATGGCGTGCGCACACGCTGCGACAACACAGCCATCGGCGTGTCGTCACCCATGGAGCCGACCGCTTCGTAGCCCTGCTCGCCCAGCGGACGCAACACCTGGTCACGCTCTTCGAACGTCACCTGGTACATCTTCATGTACTGCTTGAGCTGGTCGACGTCGTAGAAAGCCGAGCCGTGGTCATTGTCTTCCATGGTCGCCTGGATGCGCAGGGCGTTCTTGCGCAGCCATTGCTTGTACGGATGACGGGACTTGAGGCGGTTGTCGATGGCGTCGGTGTCGAGGATCTGGCCGGTTTCGGTGTCCACGGCAAAGATCTGGCCCGGGCCTACGCGGCCCTTGGCGATGACGTCTTCGGGCTGGTAGTTCCAGACGCCGATTTCCGATGCCAGGGTGATGAAACCGTTGGTGGTGGTGACCCAGCGCGCCGGGCGCAGACCGTTACGGTCCAGCAGGCACACGGCATAGCGGCCATCGGTCATGACGATACCGGCCGGGCCGTCCCACGGTTCCATGTGCATGGAGTTGTATTCGTAGAACGCCCGCAGGTCCGGGTCCATGGTCTCGACGTTCTGCCACGCTGGCGGAACCAGCATGCGCACGCCACGGAACAGGTCGATGCCACCGGTCACCATCAGTTCGAGCATGTTGTCCATGCTCGAGGAGTCCGAGCCCACGCGGTTGACCAGCGGGCCGAGCTCTTCGAGATCGGGCATCAGGTCGTTGGCGAACTTGGTGCGACGGGCCAGGGCCCAGTTGCGGTTGCCGGTGATGGTGTTGATCTCGCCGTTGTGGGCGAGGAAGCGGAATGGCTGGGCCAACGGCCATTTCGGCAGGGTGTTGGTGGAGAAGCGCTGGTGGAACACGCAGATCGCGGTTTTCAGGCGCTCGTCGCTCAGGTCCGGATAGAAGGCGGTGAGGTCCGCCGGCATCATCAGGCCTTTATAGATGATGGTCTTGTTGGAAAAGCTGCAGATGTAGTGGTCGGTGTCGGCGGCGTTGGCCACGGACGAGCGACGACGGGAGCTGAACAGCTTGATCGCCATTTCCTGGTCGCTCAGGCCTTCGCCGGCGATGAACACTTGTTCGATCTGCGGCAGGCGCGCCAGGGCCAGGCTACCGAGGACACTGGTATCGATCGGCACTTTGCGCCAGCCGACCAGCTGCAGGCCGGCGGCCAGGATCTCGCGGTCCATGTTCTCGCGAGCGGCCTGGGCCTTCACCGGGTCCTGGTTGAAGAACACCATGCCCACGGCGTACTGCTTGGGCAGGGTGACGCCAAACGTTTCCTGGGCAATGGCACGCAGGAACTCATCAGGCTTTTGAATCAGCAAGCCACAGCCGTCGCCGGTCTTGCCGTCGGCGTTGATCCCACCACGGTGGGTCATGCAGGTCAGGGCCTCAATGGCCGTTTGCAAAAGGGTATGGCTGGGCTCGCCCTGCATGTGGGCTATCAGGCCAAAACCACAGTTATCCTTGAATTCATCTGGTTGGTACAGACCTGCTTTCATAGACACTTTCTCACCAGGCTGCCTCTTATCGAGACAAATTTCTTTTCAATTCAGCCAGTTGCATGTCGCGCCGAACGTACGCCGGCTTTGCGGGGGCAAAAGGGAGGTCATTGTACATGCCGACACAGACACCCACAAATTTGACGACGAAACGTCGCAAATTCATGTCGCATTTGTGAAAGGTTTAAAGCTATATGCTGTGCTAGTCAAAACTTTTTTGGGTTCGACCGCTACGACTCAAACGCTACTGTGACGCAGACACCACAAGGCGCGCGGCCTGACAGGTCGCTCGCTCTTGCGGAAATGTTGAGGTTGCCGGGAGAGGCGGCCTGGGTAAGGCCGCCGAATCTTCAGCGAGTTGCAGCCAGTTCCTGTTGGACGCTGGCGACAGTGCGAGGCCAAGGTTTACCAGCCTGAACCTTCGCTGGCAAGGCCTTGATAGCGGAAACAGCTGCATCACGGCTGGCAAAGCTGCCATAAGTGATGACATACAGCGGCTTGCCGTTGAGGACTTTCTTGAAATAACGATACTCGCCGCCCTGCTCCTTGACGAAGTTCTGAGCAGTGGCTTCGGAGCTGGTGCCGAGAATCTGTACGACGTAGTTGCCCGGTGCCTGACCGGCATACCAGTTGCCACCCGCGGCCTTGGCCGGTGCGGCAGGCTTGGCCGCCGGGGCAGGCGTCGGCTTGGCGGCCGGCGCCGGGGCAGGTTTGGCCGTTGCCACCTGGGTCGGCGCCGGGGTCGGCTTGGCGGCCGGAGCAGGTGTCGGTGTCGGTGTCGGAGCCGGGCCGGCAGGCACGCCCTCAGGCGGCGCCGTGGTGGTCACGGTCGGCGGCGTGTCGCCGTCGTCGATCGGTGGTGCCGCGCCATCGTCGCCCTCGGTAATTCCGCCGGCGGCTTCGGCCAGTGGCCCGCGCATGACCGGTTGCGACTGGCCGACCAGCGGCAGCGGCATCGGCTGGGTGCTGCCGGCAAATTCCACCGCCGGCGCGCCGCCATTGGGCTTCGGCGCCCCCTGGCCGAGGGGCAGTTGTGCCTGTTCGTTGGCAGGTGCGCCGGTCGTCGGCGCCTTGTTGCGACCCGGCATCAGCCAGGCCGCGACGACCGCGACCACGACGACGGCGGAAATCGCCAATACGTGTTTCTTCGGCATGTTGAACCCCATGGTTGGACGCTTCACCGCTGAGCGGCTGGCAATCATGACTTCGATCAAGGCATCGCGAGCGACCTGGTTGATGTTGCCAGGCCAGCCGCCGGAACCTTCGTGAATCTCAGAGATCTGATCGGCGGTAAAAAGTTCGATACCCCGACCCGCGCCTTCAAGACGCTGATCCAGGTATTCGCGGGTTTCTTCTTCGGTGTAGGGCGCCAGTTCGATGATATGGAAGCGCTCTTCCTCGAGCTCCAGCTGGTCCAGATCGGCGATCAGCGACGACTCGCCAAACAGGAACACATGGGGACGCCCTTCCGGCGCACCGGCCGCCAGCGCCAGCAAGGCTTCCAAGGCCGACTCGTCGAGCTGCTCGGCATCATCCACCAGCAGATAGACTTCCTGCCCGGTCAGCGCCAACTGGACGATCTGGTCGAGAATCGCGCCCACTTCAGCCTGGGCCAGGTTCAGCGCCTGGGCGACCTGGCGCAACACACCGGCGGCATCACCGGCACCACGGGCCGAGACCACCACGCTTTGCACCGACTGTTTGTTGGTGCTGGCCACCAGCGCCTGGCGCAGCAGGGTCTTGCCACTGCCCTGGGGGCCGGTGACCACCAGCAGCAATTGGCTGTAGCGCGCCAGGTGATGCAACTGACCCAGCACCGGCTTGCGCTGGGCCGGGAAGAACTTGAAGCCGGGGACCCGTGGAGCGAAGGGGTCGTGACTCAATTGGAAATGGCCGAGGAAAGCCTCGTCGGCATGCAAACTAGTCATCGGAATCTCATTAACCTTTAAGCTGAGCCAGGGCGTGATAATCCGCGCCCAGCGTGGCCTGTAGAACCTCTTTCGGATAATCGTCGGTCACCACCGCTTCGCCCATGCGGCGCAGCAGCACCAGACGCAGACGACCATCGATCACTTTCTTGTCGATTGCCATGTGTTCGAGGAAATCGGCCTCGGTCATTTCCTCGGGAGGCACCACCGGCAGCCCGGCGCGCTGGAAGAGGCGAATGCCGCGATCACGCTCCTGCTCGCTGATCCAGCCCAGGCGCGCGGACATTTCCAGGGCCATGACCGTACCGGCCGCCACCGCCTCGCCATGTAGCCAGACACCATACCCCATGTGGGTCTCGATGGCGTGTCCAAAGGTGTGGCCGAGGTTGAGCGTGGCCCGTACACCCGACTCCCGCTCATCGGCACCGACCACCGCGGCCTTGGCCGCGCAGGAACGCTCGATGGCGTAGGTCAGGGCCGCCTGGTCCAGCGCCCGCAGGCGATCGACGTTCTCTTCGAGCCAGCCCAGGAACGGTTCGTCGCAGATCAGCCCGTACTTGATGACCTCCGCGAGCCCTGCGGACAACTCACGGGACGGCAGGGTATTGAGGGTAGCGGTGTCGATCAGCACCACGTTGGGCTGATAGAAAGCGCCGACCATGTTCTTGCCCAGCGGATGGTTGATGCCGGTCTTGCCGCCCACCGACGAGTCGACCTGGGACAGCAACGTGGTAGGGATCTGGATGAAGTCGACGCCGCGCTGGTAGCAGGCCGCGGCAAAACCGGCCATGTCGCCGATCACCCCACCGCCCAAGGCCACCACCGTGGTGCGCCGGTCATGCCGCGCGGTCAGCAGGCCGTCGAAGATCAGTTGCAGGGTTTCCCAGTTCTTGAACGCCTCGCCGTCGGGCAACACCACGGAAATGACCGAGAAGGCGGACAGGCTGCGGGTCAGGCGCTCCAGATACAAAGGGGCGACGGTTTCGTTGGAGATGATCGCCACTTGCCGCCCGGCAATATGCGGCACCAGCAGTTGCGGCTGGTCCAGCAAGCCTTCGCCAATGTGAATCGGGTAGCTGCGCTCGCCCAGGTCGACCTTTAGTGTCTGCATGTGTCCCCACGGTGAAGATGGAATCAGGCATCCTGCCTGCAATTAACGAAAAGTCCACGGTGTCTGCTCTGACGCCACTCGTCGACCATCTGCCACATCCGGGCGGATGACGGCGAGACGCCGAGGATAGCGCATTTCCCATGGCGGATTAACGGGGAGGCAACTGCTGCAGACGTTCGAGAATCTCCAGCACCACCATCCTCGGGGGCCGTTCGTCGGTTTCCACCACCAGGTCGGCGATCTCCCGGTACAGCGGATCGCGCAGCTCCAGCAGGTCCCGCAGGGTTTTGGCCGGATCGGCAGTGCGCAACAGCGGACGGTTGCGATCCCGGGCGGTACGACCGACCTGCTGTTCGACGGAGGCGTGCAGGTAGACCACCCGGCCGCCGGCGTGCAGTTCCCGACGGTTGGCTTCGCGCATCACGGCCCCGCCCCCCGTGGCCAGCACCACACCTTCGAATGCGCACAGCTCGGCGATCATCGCCTGCTCGCGATCACGAAAGCCTGGTTCGCCTTCCTTGTCGAAAATCCATGGGATATTCGCGCCCGTGCGCAATTCAATTTCCTTGTCGGAATCTTTGAACGGCAGGCGCAGCTCTTTGGCCAGCAAACGGCCGATGGTGCTTTTTCCAGCGCCCATCGGCCCAACAAGAATCAAATTTCGCACAGAATCAACGACTCACAGCAATCGCCTGGTTGTTCATGATACGCGGAGTGAGGAATACCAGCAGCTCGGATTTTTTCTCCGAAACCAGATCACGCCGGAAAAGGCGGCCAAGATACGGCACATCGCCAAGAAATGGCACCTTATCTACAACCTTGCTCTGAGTATTTGAGAAAACCCCGCCAATCACAATGGTCTCGCCGTCATTGACCAGCACCTTGGCGTTGACTTCGTTCTTCTTGATCGGTGGCACCTCCTGCACCTTGTTCAGGTAGTCCGGTTCATCCTTGGTGACCTTGACCTCCATGATGATGCGGTTGTCCGGCGTGATCTGCGGGGTCACCTCCAGCGACAACGAGGCTTCCTTGAACGACACCGAGGTAGCCCCACTGGAACTGGCTTCCTGGTAGGGGATTTCCGTGCCCTTGAGGATTTTTGCGGTTTCCTTGTCCGACGTCACCACCTTGGGCTGGGAGACGATTTCCCCGTTGCCGGTTTTCTCCATGGCCGTCAGTTCCAGGTCCAGCAGTACGTTATCGGTAATGAATGCAATGCCGATGCCCGAGGTATTGCCCGCCGCGCCCATGTCGACGAATGGCTGGTTGGTGCTGGTGCTGCCCGGCGTGCCGATGGTGGTGGAACTGCCGTTGGTCACACCCGAAGTGTTCCAGTTGCCCTGGTTCTGCACCGAGCCGCCCCAACGCACGCCCAGGCTCTTGTCGTAATCGACGTTGGCCTCGACGATCCGGGCCTCGATCATCACCTGGCGCACCGGAATATCCAGCTGGGCCACGATCCGGCGCAACTCGTCGAGCCGGTCCTGGGTCTGGTAGGCGATGATGTTGTTGGTTCGCTCATCCACCGTGATCGTGCCGCGTTCATCGGCTTTCGCCTCGGCGCTGGTCACCGACTGGAACAGCTTGGCGATGTCCGCCGCCTTCGCATAGTTGACCTGCAACAGCTCTCGCCGCAGCGGCGCCAGGTCGGCAATCTGCTTCTGGGACTCCAGTTCCTGGCGCTCGCGAGCCGCAATCTCATCGGCGGGGGCGACCAGCAACACATTGCCGACCTTGCGCTTGTCCAGCCCCTTGGTCTTCAGCACCAGGTCCAGCGCCTGGTCCCATGGAACATTCTGCAGCCGCAAGGTGATACCGCCCTGCACCGTGTCGCTTGCCACCAGGTTCAGGTTGGTAAAATCGGCAATCAGTTGCAGGACCGAGCGCACTTCGATGTCCTGGAAATTCAGGGACAGTTTTTCACCGTTGTAGGCGGCACGGTCGGTGTCGCGCTTGCGCAAGTCCTCGACCGTCATGGGCCGGACGCTGACGGTCAGTTTGTTGTCGGTCTGGTAGGTCGAGTAATCGAAGGTACCGCCGGGCTCGATGCTGATGGTGGCCCGGTCGGACCCGGCGCTGGCGTTGACGAACTGCACCGGGGTGGCGAAGTCCTTGACGTCCAGGCGCACCCGCAGCGGTTCAGGCAATTGGGTCCTGGCGAAGTTGAGGATGATCTTGCCTTCCCGCTCCTGGATATCCGGCGCGATGGACGGGTCCGACAGGTCGATTACTACATTGCCTTCACCCTGGGTCCCGCGCTGGAAGTCCACGCCACGGATGGCCCTGCCCACCGGCGCGCTGCTCCTGGCAGGCACCACCCCGGCAGCTGCCGGGCGCGGGGCCTGGGCGGCAGTCCTGGGCTCCGCGCCCTTGCCGACCACCACAAACAGATTATTACCTTCGACCCGAGCGTTATACGGCACCAATTGGGTCAGGCCGATGATCAACCGGGTGCGATCCCCCGCCTCGACCACTGTGGCACTGCGCGCATTGCCGCTGCCAAGGTCCTGGGTCTTGCGCGCCAACTGGTTGGTCACCCCTGGCAGGTCCAGGGCGATCCGGGCCGGTTGCTCGGTGGTATAGCCCCGGGGCGTGGGTGGAGGCCCATCGAAAGCGAGCTTCAACTCGACCCGGTCCCCCGGCAGAGCCGCGACATCCAGCGTCTTCAGGTTCGCCCCAAGCACCATCGGTGACATCAGCGCCATCCATAGCGAAACACCGAAGGCGGTAAAAATCCTGTTCATTGTTCGAGTTCCACTGAGTGCTCTTTCAAAGGAATGGTCCGTGGTCGCTCCAGCCAGGCACCTTCGCCATCGGGAACGATTTCGACCACATCGACCTGGGTGGCACCGATGGCGACGATTCGCCCGTCGTTGCGCCCCAGGTAGTCACCGACCTTGAGCCGGTGCACCCCGCCCGCACCGCGCAGCAGCGCATAGGAGCCACTGGCATTGGCGATCGTGCCAACCATTTCAAACTGTTCGATGTTGAAGCCTTCGAGGTACTGCTTGACCCGGTTCGGATCGGGCTGGACATTGCGCGAACCTTTTTGCCGCTCGGTCTGATCCACCCGCACCTGCCGTGAGAACGGGCTGCGCAGGTCGGACGCGTTGTAGGTGAAGGTTTCGTTTGGCTTGAAGGTCGGCGTCGGCTCGATCTTGCCGGGCGGACGCAACCGCACTTCATTCATGTAGGCGTCCAGGTCCTCGAAGCCACTGTCGTTGTTACAGCCGGCCAGCACCACCAGCCCGGCCAGCAGGCCCATGCAGTGGAGCGGCTTCATGGCTGTGCCCCCTGCTCGTTGTACCGGTAGGTCTTGGCCTGGATGCTCATGCGCAGCTTCGATCCCCCTTCGGGGTCCGCGGGGGCGATGTCAAAATCGTGCAACGTGACAATGCGGGGCAGCCCGGCAACCCCGCTGACGAATGTCGCCAGGTCATGGTAGCCACCGGTCACGGTGATCTGGATCGGCAGTTCGATGTAGAACGGCTGGGTCACTTCGGGCAGCAGTTTGATTTCCTCGAACTCCAGTCCGCTGCCCAGGCCGGTGCGGGTGATGTCTTCCAGCAGGCCCGGTACCTCGGTGTCGCTGGGCAACTGCCGCAACAGCACCCCAAAGGAGGTTTCCATCTGCTTCATCTGTTCGATGTAGCGCTCCAGGTTCGCGGCCATGTGGGCCTTGCCCGCGAATTGCGCCTTGAGGGTATTTTCTTCCTCGCGCACCTGCTGCAACTGATCCTCCAGGTCGCTCACGGCAAAGTTATAGCCCAACCCCAGGACCAGGACGACCAGCAGGACGCCAGCCAGCCATTTGACCGGCATCGGCCAGGAGCCGACGTTGTTGGTGTCCAGGTCGCTGAAGTCGACCTTGCGCAGCGCGTCGAACCATTCCCCAGGTTTCATTGGGCATCCTCCGCGTCGGCCGGCTGGGTCTGGCGGACCGTCAGCTGGAACACGTTGGCCTGGTCGAGCTGCCCGGCCGTCGTGGCCTTGACTTCGGTCAGGCTGGGCGCGTCGAACAGATCCGACGCGTCCAGGTTGCGCATCAGGTCCGAGACCCGGTGGTTGGATTCCGCAGCGCCCTTGATGGAGAGCGTCCGGTCTTCCATCTTCACCTCGGTGAAATACACCCCGTCCGGCAACGTCCGCACCAATTGATCGAAGATGCGCCCGCTCACCGGGCGGTTGCCCTGCAGGTCCTGGATGATGCGCATGCGCTCCAGCAATTGTTGACGACGGGCCTTCAGCTCGCTGATCTGCTTGATGCGCTCGTCCAATACCGCTATCTGCTCGGAAATATGCCCGTTACGCGCCAGTTGGTGGTTAATGGCACTGTGCAAGTACTGCACCCCGATCAGGGTCACTCCCACGGCGCCGACCAGTGCCCCCACCAACGCCAGCAGGAAGCGCTTGCGGCGCTCTTCGCGCAGCTCTTCGCGCCAGGGAAGAAGATTGATCCGCGCCATCAGTCGAAACTCCTGAGGGCCAGCCCGCAGGCGATCATCAGCGCCGGCGCGTCACTGGCCAGGGCGCCGGCATTGACCTTGCTGCCCAGGGCCATGTTGGAAAACGGGTTGGCCACCTGGGTCGGCGTGCCCAGGCGCTGCTCGATCAGCCGGTCCAGCCCGGCCACAGACGCCGTGCCCCCAGCCAACAGGATGTGGTCCACTGCACTGTACTGGCCCGAAGCGAAGAAAAACTGCAGGGACCGCGAAACCTGCTGCACCAACGCTTCGCGAAAGGGCTGCAACACCTCGCTGAGGTAGTCGTCCGGCAAGCCGCCCTGCTTCTTTGCCAGGCCGGCCTGTTCGAGGGTCAGGCCGTAGCGCCGCTGGATTTCCTCGGTGAGCTGGCGACCGCCGAACAATTGCTCGCGGGTATAGATGATGCGCCCGTTGTGCAGCACGCTCAGGGTGGTCATGGTGGCGCCGATGTCGATCACCGCGACGGTCAGCCGCTCCTGGGATGCGGCCAGTTGCGTGGCGAGCAGGCCGAAAGCGCGCTCCAACGCGTAGGCTTCCACATCGACCACCCGGGCCGTCAGTCCCGCCAATGCCAGCGCCGCCTCGCGCACCTCGACGTTTTCCTTGCGACAGGCCGCCAGCAGCACCTCGACCCGCTCGCTGTTGCGCGGCGACACCCCCAGCACCTCGAAATCGATGGCCACCTCATCCAGCGGATAGGGAATGTACTGGTCCGCCTCGATCTTGAGCTGGTTCTCCATCTCGTCGTCGGACAGCCCGGCGTCCATCTCGATGGTCTTGGTAATCACCGCCGAACCCGCCACGGCCACCGCCACGCTGCGCGAGGGCGTCCTGGCCTTGACCAGGACCCGGGACAGCGCCTGGCCGACCCCCTCGAGCTCGGCGATGTTCTTCTCGATCACGGCATTGGCCGGCAACGGTTCGACCGCGTAGGACTCGACACGATAACGGTCGCCCTGGCGGCTCAATTCGAGCAGCTTCACCGAGGTGGAGCTGATATCGATGCCCAGAAGCGTATGGGCTTTTTTATTGAAGAGTCGTAGCACTACCAATTCCCTATGACTATCCGTGAGTTACGGACTCTCTAATACGCATTGCGTTCAATCACCCCAGCCCGACGGACGGCCGGATGGCGTTTCCAACGGAAAAAAATGCTTATAATGCGCAGCGTTTTTTTCGCTTTGCTGCAAGCACGGGTCCTTCCCTGCACCTGACGCCTTTTTCATTCTTTGCCTGGATATCCAAAAGCCTTGATTCGTCTGCTGAAATTTTTCGGATGGTCCATCATCGCCGTTTTCTGCGGACTGCTCCTGGGTCTGAGCGGTGCGTTTCTTTACCTTAGTCCGGGTTTGCCATCCGTGGAGGCGCTGAGAAGTATTCAGTTGCAGATTCCTTTGCGGGTGTACAGCAGCGACAACAAACTGATTGCCGAATTTGGCGAGATGCGCCGCACGCCGATCCGCTTCGCCGACATCCCGCCCAACTTCATCAATGCGTTACTCAGTGCCGAAGACGACAATTTCGCCAACCACTATGGCGTCGATCCGGGCAGCCTGATGCGTGCCGCCAGCCAGTTGGTCAAGAGCGGGCACATCCAGTCCGGCGGCAGCACCATCACCATGCAGGTGGCCAAGAACTTCTTCCTGACCAGCGAACGCAGCTTCTCGCGCAAGACCACCGAGATCCTCCTGGCCCTGCAGATCGAACGGCAGCTGACCAAGGATGAAATCCTCGAGCTGTATGTGAACAAGATCTACCTGGGCAACCGCGCCTATGGCATCGAGGCGGCGGCCCAGGTGTACTACGGCAAGTCGATCCGTGATGTGAGCCTGGCGCAGATGGCGATGATCGCCGGCCTGCCGAAGGCGCCGTCGCGCTTCAATCCGCTGGCCAACCCGGCCCGCAGCAAGGAACGGCGCGACTGGATCCTGGGGCGCATGTACAAGCTCGGCAAGATCAGCGAAGCCGACTACACCGCGGCGATCAACGAGCCCTTGAACGCCAGCTATCACGTACCGACGCCGGAAGTGAACGCCCCGTACATCGCCGAAATGGCTCGGGCCGAGATGGTCGGACGCTACGGCAGCGACGCCTATACCGAAGGGTTCCGCGTCACCACCACGGTGCCGAGCAACCTGCAGGAAATGGCCAACACCGCGCTGCACGAAGGCCTGATGACCTACGACCAACGCCACGGCTACCGCGGCCCCGAATCGCGCTTGCCGGGCAAGACCAAGGAAGCCTGGGCCCTTGAACTGACCAAGCAGCGCACCATCAGCAGCCTGGAACCGGCGATCGTTACCCAGGTGGACAAGGACGGCCTCAAGGTCCTGACGCGCAACGGTGAGCTTGAAGAACAGGTGAAATGGGACACCATGAAATGGGCTCGTCCGTTCCTCAACACCAACAGCATGGGGGCCGCCCCCCGCCAGCCGTCGGACGTGGCCCAGGTCGGCGATCTGATCCGGGTGCAGCGCCAGCCGGACAACGCCCTCAAGTTCAGCCAGATCCCGGCCGCCCAGGGGGCACTGGTGTCCCTCGATCCGCAGGACGGTGCGATCCGTTCCCTGGTGGGCGGCTTCGCCTTCGAACAGAGCAACTACAACCGTGCATTGCAGGCCAAGCGCCAGCCGGGCTCGAGTTTCAAGCCGTTCGTCTACAGCGCCGCCCTGGATAATGGCTATACCGCCGCCAGCCTGGTGAACGACGCACCGATCGTGTTTGTCGACGAGTACCTGGACAAGGTCTGGCGACCGAAGAACGACACCAACACTTTCCTCGGCCCGATCCGTCTGCGCGAGGCGCTGTACAAGTCGCGCAACCTGGTGTCGATCCGCCTGTTGCAGGCGTTGGGGGTGGATCGCACCATCGACTACATCGCCCGGTTCGGCTTCAACAAGCAGGACCTGCCACGCAACCTGTCCCTGGCCCTGGGCACCGCGACCCTGACCCCGATGGAAATCGCCACGGGCTGGAGCACGTTCGCCAACGGCGGGTACAAGATCACCCCGTACATCATCGACAAGATCGAAAGCCGCAACGGCGAGACTCTGTTCGTGGCCAACCCACCGCGGGTGCCTACCGGCGAGCAGGCCAGCGACGGCATCGCCGCCCCGTCCGCCGAAACATTCACGGTGAACCCGACGCCGGGCGAAGCCCCCACCGCCACGCCAGCGACCCAGGCACCCGCTGTCGCCGAGCGCATCGTTGACGGGCGCACCACCTACATTCTCAACAGCATGCTGGAAGACGTGATCAAACTCGGCACCGGCCGTCGTGCGCTGGCCCTGGGCCGCACCGACCTGGCGGGCAAGACCGGTACCACCAACGAATCCAAGGATGCCTGGTTCTCGGGCTACAACGGCGACTACGTCACCACCGTCTGGACCGGCTTCGACCAACCTGAAAGCCTCGGGCGCCGTGAGTTCGGCGGCACCGTGGCGCTGCCGATCTGGATGAGCTACATGGGCGCCGCCCTCAAGGACAAGCCGCCGCACACCCAGCCGGAACCGGAAGGCATCCTCAGCCTGCGGGTCGACCCGGTCAGCGGTCGCGCAGCCACGCCAGGCACTCCGGGTGCCTATTTCGAGCTGTTCAAGAGCGAAGACACGCCACCGTCAGTCAACGAGCTGGGCAACGGCGTTGCGCCGGGCAGCCCGCTGCCGGCGGATGAAGCGGCGCCGATCGATCTGTTCTGATATTGCATCGCGAGCAGGCTCGCTCCCACAGGGTATGTATTCCAAATGTGGGAGCGAGCCTGCTCGCAATGGCGCCCCCAAGGTCGATGATCGTTCCCACGCTCCTGCGTGGGAATGCCTCTACGGACGCTCCGCGTTCGGCTCTTGACGGAACGCGGAGCGTCCCTGGCTCCATTCCCACGCAGAGCGTGGGAACGATCAAGGCCTCGCCTCTACTTGCAGCTTGAAGCTTGCCGCTCGAAGCCCATAAAAAAACCTGGCCGAGGCCAGGTTTTTTTATGGGCGGCTGCTGTTAACCGTTGAACACATCATCCACGCTCTTGAGCGGGTAGTTTTTCGGGTACGGCAAGGTTGCCACGCCAGTCTCGATCGCAGCCTTGGCCACGGCGTCGGAGATCAAGGTGATCAGGCGGGCGTCCATTGGCTTCGGAATGATGTACTCACGACCGAATTCCAGCTTGATGCCACCGTAGGCGTCGCAGACTTCCTGAGGCACCGGCAGCTTGGCCAATTCGCGCAGGGCGTTGGCGGCGGCCACTTTCATCTCTTCGTTGATACGCTTGGCGCGAACGTCCAGGGCACCACGGAAGATGAATGGGAAGCCCAGCACGTTGTTGACCTGGTTCGGGTAGTCCGAACGGCCAGTCGCCATGATGACGTCGTTGCGGGTGGCGTGGGCCAGTTCCGGGGCAATTTCCGGATCCGGGTTCGAGCAGGCGAACACGATCGGGTTCGGCGCCATGCGCAGCAGGTTTTCCGGGCTCAGCAGGTTCGGGCCCGACAGGCCGACGAACACGTCGGCGCCGTCCAGTGCGTCCGCCAGGGTGCGCTTGTCGGTCGCGTGGGCGAAGACAGCCTTGTACTGGTTCAGGTCGCTACGACCGGAATGGATCACGCCGGTACGGTCGATCATGAAGATGTTTTCGATCTTCGCGCCCATGCTCACCAGCAATTTCATGCAGGAGATGGCCGCAGCGCCGGCGCCCAGGCAGACGATCTTGGCTTCCGGCAAGGTTTTGCCAGCGATTTCCAAAGCGTTGATCATGCCGGCCGCGGTCACGATTGCGGTACCGTGCTGGTCATCGTGGAACACCGGGATGTCGCACTGTTCGATCAGGGCGCGCTCGATTTCAAAGCACTCAGGCGCCTTGATGTCTTCCAGGTTGATGCCACCGAAGGTGATGGAGATGCGCTTGACAGTGTCGATGAAGGCTTGCGGGCTTTCGGAGTCGACTTCGATGTCGAACACGTCGATACCGGCGAAACGCTTGAACAGTACACCCTTGCCTTCCATGACCGGCTTGGAGGCCAATGGCCCCAGGTCACCCAGGCCGAGAATCGCGGTGCCATCGGAAATGACTGCAACCAGGTTGCCCTTGCCGGTGTATCGGTAGGCCAGTTCAGGGTCGCGAGCGATTTCGCGGACTGGTTCGGCTACGCCGGGGCTGTAGGCCAGCGACAGATCGCGGGCAGTAGCGGTGGCCTTGGTGAGCTCGACACTCAGCTTTCCTGGACGAGGATTAGCGTGATATTCGAGAGCGGCAGTTTTCAGATCAGACATGTGGGCATTCCGCTTTTTACTGTGTTGGACAGACGGACCGCCGAGGATACGCGCCTCGTAAAGTCCCTACAAGACTGACCGGTCACCGCTGTCAAGCGCCCTGCCCTACGACTTTGGGCCAAGGGCCACGAAACACAAGGGCTCAATGCATACAATCAATAGCAAAAATGTCGACAATTTTTTATCCAGGCACCGGACTCAGCATCATCGGATCGGTCAATGGCAGTAGCCATCGGCCTTGCCCCTGCCCAGTGCTCCCACGTCGCGAACGGTCGATCACCCAGCCCCGCGCCTCGACCTGCCTGCCGACAAGGCGCTCGAGGGAAGCCACATCGAAGCGATCCAGCAGATTGGGCGCAACGCGCAATACAACCGAATCGTCCAATTGCAGCCAAACACCGCCACGATTGCGTCTGACCGCGTTGACGCGGCCGCTCAGCACAGCGAAACCGGACGCCTTGACCTGCCCGGCCTCGAGCACGGGTGAACGCCTCCACAACCCCAGATGCGCCTTGCGCGCCTGGCGTTCGGCCGATTGTTGGCAGTCCGCCAGGCCGACATTCGGTGCCACCGCCACCTGGAAGCCCAGGCCTTCGGCGAGCATCTGCGCCTCGAGGTTGCGGCCATCGACACCGTAGGCATGGGCCAGTGTCCGACCATAACGATCCTTGCTTTCCCTGCCGGGAACCAGCCCTACACGCCCGTCACTGGCAGCCACCAAGGCCTCCAGGCGACGGCGGGCCGCAACGGCAAAGGGCTCGTCGGAACGCCCCTGCCGGCCCAGCTCAGGTGTATTGAGCCCGATCAAGCGCACGCTGCGACCGTCTGCCAGGCGCAGGGTATCGCCATCCACCACCCGCCGGACTGTCACTTCGGTCGCGCCCGTCGGTGCCGGGCAAAAAGCCTGGGCGCCGGTCAGCCAAATCGCGGACACAAAAAAGGCGCCCACAAGGGACGCCTTTTTCATCACTTCGCAGCCGCCGAAACGACCCGCCAAAATGATCAGTCTCAGGCCTTCTTGGCGCCGAAAGCACCGAAACGGTCGGCGAACTTCTGAACGCGACCACCGGTATCCAGAGTCTTTTGCTTACCGGTGTAGAACGGGTGGCATTCGTTGCAAACGTCGATCGCCAGGGCTTTGCCGTAGGTCGAACGGGTTTCGAACTTGTTGCCGCAGCTGCAGGTTACAGCAACGACTGGGTATTCCGGATGGATATCGGCTTTCATGGTGTTTTCCTCAGGCTAGCGTGCCGCCACCCAACACTATTGTTGAATACCGCACGTAATTAGGGCGCGGATTCTACCAGACATCGACGATGACGCAAGCTATGCCTTGTACCAACCGTCTGCTAGGCTCCCGGCCTCAAGCACAATCCTTGTGGGAGCGAGCCTGCTCGCGATGGCGGTGGATCAGCAGCATGACTGTTGACTGGCACGCCGCCATCGCGAGCAGGCTCGCTCCCACAAGGTTTTGTGTGACGAGATGGATTTATGTATAGCCTTGAAGACCTGCTCCACCTGATGAACCGCCTGCGGGACCCGCAGTACGGTTGCCCGTGGGACATCAAGCAGACCTGGGAAACGATCGTCCCCCATACCCTGGAGGAAGCCTACGAAGTGGCCGATGCGATCGAGCGCGGTGACTTCGATCATGTGCAGGGTGAGTTGGGCGACCTGCTGTTCCAGGTGGTGTATTACAGCCAACTGGCCCGGGAAGAAAACCGCTTTGAATTCGCCGGCGTGGTCGACAGCATCACCCGCAAACTGATCCGTCGTCATCCCCACGTATTTCCCTCCGGCGACTTGTATGCGCCGCTGGATGTGCCGCGCCTGAGCGAAGAGCAGGTCAAGCAGCGCTGGGAGGAAATCAAGGCCGAGGAACGTGCCGAGAAGTCCGCCGCGCCGCTGCAACTCTCCCTGCTCGACGATGTGCCCGGCGCGTTGCCGGCACTGTCCCGCTCGGCCAAATTGCAGAAGCGTGCCGGGCAGGTCGGTTTCGACTGGCCGGACGCCTTGCCGGTACTCGACAAGGTCCGGGAAGAGCTGGACGAAGTGCTCGAAGCGATGTCGGAAAATGACCAGGCGGCAGTCACCGACGAGATCGGTGACCTGTTGTTTTCGGTCGTCAACCTGGCCCGGCACCTCAAGGTCGATCCGGAAGGCGCGTTGCGCGGGGCCAACGCCAAGTTCGAGCGACGCTTCCGTTTTATCGAACAGGCATTGCGCGACACCCACCGTCCCATGGAAGATTGCACCCTCGAAGAGTTGGACGCCTTGTGGGGCGAAGCCAAACGTCAGGAAAAGAATTTGCCCAGCTGCGGCTGAGGCCGTTGCCTAAGTGAGTAAGCACCATGAGCCTTTCCCTTCGCGACCAGTTGCTCAAAGCAGGGCTGGTCAACCAAAAGCAGGTCAAGCAGGTCGGCAAGGACAAGCAGAAGCAGCAGCGCCTGGCCCACAAAGGCCAGATCGAGCTGGATGACTCCCAGCAGCGCGCCGCCCAGGAAGCCATGGCCGAGAAGGCCCGGCGCGACCAGGAACTCAACCGTCAGCAGCAGGAGAAGGCCGAGCAGAAGGCCCGTGCCGCGCAGATCAAGCAATTGATCGAAGTGTCGCGCCTGCCGAAGTTGACCACCGAGGATTACTACAACTTCGTCGACGACAAGAAGGTCAAGCGCATCTCGGTGAACACCCTGATGCGCAACAAGCTGAGCAGCGGCTCCCTGGCGATCGTCCACCATGCCGGCGGCTACGAAGTGATCCCGCGCGAGGCCGCGCTGAAGATCCAGGAACGCGACCCCAAGCGCATCGTCCAGCTCAACACCCAGACCGAAGAAGTGGATGCCGACGATCCGTACGCGGCGTATCAGATTCCTGATGATTTGATGTGGTAGTGAGCTAAACAAAACCCTGTGGGAGCGAGCCTGCTCGCGATAGCGGAGTACCAGCCGGCACAAATGTCGACTGATATACCGCCATCGCGAGCAGGCTCGCTCCCACAGGTATTCAGGGTGTCCTCAGGACTCTGTTGTCCCATGGGCGCGCTCGCTTTCCTCACGCTCCAGCTCGGCCTTGTAGCGGTAGGCCTCCGTCTCGGAGTGGAACATCCCCACCAGCAGATCTTGTTGGCGCACATCCCAGATCTGGATGCCTGCGGCAATGGCTTCGTGGGACATGTGGGCATCATCGCGTTCATTTACTTTCACAGTCATCTTGCAAACTCCAATCTCTGTCATCTGCAGCAAGGCGTGTGCAGGACTTTGTTATAGGTTTGGATAGCCTGCTAAGTAAATGCCCTGGCCGGTTAAGAAGTTTTCATGAAAATCGCAATAATCCTGGAGGCCAAGCAGGGCGCGGCGTTTGGTCGCATGGGTGGATTCATGAAAAAGGTTTCATGTGGCGGACACGAAACCACGGACGATGACCTGTGGGAGCGAGCCAGTGGGGATATTGGTGAACATCGGGCAAAAAGAAGCCCCGCATCGGCGGGGCTTTCTGGTGTTCATGTCGATCAGCTGCCTTTCACCGGCTTACCGTTGACCGTACCGTCCAGGAGCATGATGTTGTACTCCTTGCCGTCGGTCTCGACCTGTTGCAGGCGGACCAGCAGGTAGTCCCAGTCCTTGGCGAACCAGAGCACGGTGGTGCGTTTGCTCTGTGTCGGATCGCGTACGCGTTCGACCTTGATCGCATCGATCTGGCCGGCCTTGGTGTCGACCTTTTCCGAGCCCAGCACGCGGAAGTCATAGGTATCGACTTCGCCGTCATCGACGACCTGATAGCTCATGCTCTTCTTGCCGGCCGCGACGTCGTGCTGCAGGGCCAGTTGATAAGTGGATTTATCGACCATGCCACGGTTCAGCGGCAGCTTCACCGCGTCGCCGCGGTCGGTGCCGGTGACCATCTTCGTGCTCCAGTCGAAGTCCAGGTCGGCCTTCTTGGCCTTGCCCAGGCCACCGCGCTCGAAGTGGTAGGACTGCGGCAGCAGCGTGTCCTTGTCCAGGGTCAGGGTGCTTTCTTCCGTCAGGCTGGCGATCATCATCGACGCCTTGAAGCTCAGCTTCCAGGTGCCGTTGGCCTCCTTGGTCAGGCTGCGCTCGGCGGTGCCGCTCATGGGCAGCTGTTTCCAGTCGGCGGTGTAGCTGGCGGAGAACGGTTGAAGGTCTGAAGCCTGTGCCAGGGGCAAGGCAAGCAGAGCACAAGCGAAGAGCAGGGCGCGACGCATAAAATCTCCTAGTGTCGAATCAAATGGCCGCTGGCGGCGAGTAACTGGCCGTCCAGTGAGGCACCACGATCGTCGAGGGTGAGCCGTCCTTCGGCAAACCAACGCACGGCCATCGGGTAGATCTGGTGTTCCCGGGCGTGAACCCGTTGTGCCAGGCTTTGCGGCGTGTCGTGCAACTCTACCGGTATTACTGCCTGTACGACCAGTGGTCCGCCATCGAGTTCCTCGGTGACAAAGTGCACGGAGCAGCCGTGCTCAGTGTCTCCGGCCTCCAGCACGCGCTGGTGAGTGTGTAACCCTTTGTATTTGGGCAGCAGCGAGGGGTGGATATTGAACAGGCGGCCCTGGTAGTGGCGCACGAAGCCGGCACTGAGGATGCGCATGAAGCCGGCCAGGACCACCAGGTGGGGATTGAAGGCGTCGATCTGTTCGATCAGCGCGGCGTCGAAGGCTTCGCGGCCGTCGAACGCCTTGTGATCCAGGACGCGGGTGTCGATACCCGCGTCCTTGGCACGTTGCAGGCCGTAGGCATCGGCACGGTTGGAAATCACCGCGCGGATGCGGACCGGGCTGTCACCGGTCCGCGTGCTGTCGATCAGCGCCTGCAAGTTACTGCCGGTGCCGGACAGCAGCACCACGACGTCACAGGTTGCAGGCATGTTTTCCTGCATCAGTGAGCCTTGAGGTTTTTCAGCTCGACCTGGGCAGCGCCTTCGGCCGCGGTTGCGATCTGGCCGATGACCCAAGGCTGCTCGCCGGCTTCACGCAGTACGTTCAGGGCCGTTTCGACGTGCTCTTGGGCCACGCAGATCACCATGCCCACGCCGCAGTTCAGCACGCGGTGCATTTCGGTTTCGTCGACGTTGCCTTTCTCTTGCAGCCAGTCGAACACCGCCGGACGGGTCCAGCTCGCCACGTCGACCACCGCTTGGGCGCCTTTTGGCAGGACCCGCGGGATGTTGTCCAGCAGGCCGCCGCCGGTGATGTGGGCCATGGCCTTGACGGCACCGGTGTCCTTGATCAGCTTGAGCAGCGGCTTGACGTAGATGCGGGTCGGGGCCATCAGCAGATCGGTCAGAGGCTTGCCGTCGAGCTGGATGTTTTCGATGTCGGCACCGGACACTTCGATGATCTTGCGGATCAGCGAGTAGCCGTTGGAGTGCGGGCCGGAAGACGGCAGGGCGAGCAGGGCATCGCCGGTGGCGACTTTCGAGCCGTCGATGATCTCGGCCTTTTCCACGACGCCGACGCAGAAACCGGCCAGGTCGTAGTCTTCGCCTTCGTACATGCCTGGCATCTCAGCGGTTTCGCCGCCGACCAGGGAGCAACCGGACAATTCGCAGCCGGCACCGATGCCGGTCACGACCTGGGCGGCGGTGTCGACGTTCAGCTTGCCGGTGGCGTAGTAGTCGAGGAAGAACAACGGCTCGGCGCCGCAGACCACCAGGTCGTTCACGCACATGGCTACCAGGTCGATGCCGATGCTGTCGTGTTTGTTCAGGTTCAGCGCCAGGCGCAGCTTGGTGCCCACGCCGTCGGTGCCCGAGACCAGCACCGGTTGCTTGTAGCCGGCCGGGATCTCGCAGAGGGCGCCGAAACCGCCCAGGCCGCCCATGACTTCCGGGCGCGCAGTGCGCTTGGCGACGCTCTTGATGCGTTCGACCAATGCTTCACCGGCGTCGATGTCTACACCGGCGTCCTTGTAGCTCAGGGAGGGTTGCTTGCTCATGATCCAGGCCTTTAGGGGGGATTTCTGGGTAACGACCGATCGCCGGGGCCATTGAATAACCGTTGTACGAATTATTCCGGGTGCCCGGCCATTGCCGGTCTGCGAAGGCGCGCGATTTTATCAGGCTTGTGGGGCAGCGGCCATCCTCGCGCCGACGGGCAGGGACATATCCGAGGAAAAAAACCGATATTTCTTCTGTTGGTGCTGCGCGGTGCGCCTGTATAAGGTGTAGCGGTAACCGGCTATGGTTACGCGGTGCGAAACTTCCATCGGGTGTGTGAATGTTTTGCCAGGTGCTGTGGTCACAGCCATGCTCGATTTTTCTTCACACGGCTTGTTCCAGTCGTCTATGTCCGGGAATCTTCCATGCGTTTGTTCAAATTCTTGTCCGTGGGCTGCCTGTCGCTGATCAGCCTGGCGAGCCAGGCCGAAACCCTCAGTGGTCTCTATCAAGTGCTCGAGCCGGTGAGCAGCCAGACGCCGGATGAGCGCAACCAGGCGACCCTGCGTGCACTCGATACGCTCGTGCTGCGCCTGACCGGCGACGCCAAGGCCGCCCAGAATCCGGGGCTGGCGGCAATCCGCAAGGACCCGCAGCAGATCATTCTGCAATATGGCTACGACGCCGGCCCGCCGGAAAGCCTCAAGGTCGACTTCGATCCGACGAGCACTGATCGGGCCTTGCGTTCGGCCGGGCTGTCGCTGTGGGGCGTGAACCGGCCGTCGATCCTGGGCTGGTGGCTCAACGACTCAGCCGAAGGCTCCAGCCTGGTGGGCGATGGCCAGGCCAGTGCCACGCCGTTGCGCCGCGCTGCCCAGCACCGGGGCTTGGCGCTGCATTTGCCGTTGGCGGACTTGAGCGAGCAGATCGTGGCCACCGCGCCGAACCTGGAAGGCAGCGATCCGGCGCCGTTGCGCGATGCCTCGGAGCGATACGCGGCGGACGCCTTGCTGGCGGTCCACGCCAAGGAAGAGGGTGGCCAGTGGCGCGGAACCTGGCGCCTGTGGCTGGGCGACCAGCGCGAGCAGGGCACTGCCCAGGGCGCCGATCAGGCTGCGCTGGCCGATGCGGTGATGCTGGCAGTGAGTCAGCGCCTGGCGCCGCGCTTCGTGGCCAAGCCGGGCGTGGCCACCGAGCAGTCACTGGAAGTGCAGGGCATGAATCTCGAGCGTTATGCCGCCCTTGGGCGTTTGCTTGAGCCGTTCGGTGGGCAGGTGCAGCGGGTCGAGGGTGATCGGATCATCTATCGGGTCAACGGCAGCGCGGAGCAACTGAAGGCGCAACTGGCCCTGGCGAAATTGCAGGAAATTCCCGCCGGTGAGGCGATGGCCCCGGTGCCCGCGGTTCCACCGGCTGCCGATGGAACGGCTCCGGCAGCAGCACCGGCGCCCGCGCCGACGGCCAGCCTGCGGTTTCGCTGGTAGGTTTTCTTTCTTTATATAGCTGGGAGTGGTTCATGGGCGATACGCGGCGTTGGTTCTGGTTGGGCGGGGTTGCCCTGCTGTTCGCGTTTATCTATTTGCTGCATCCGATTCTGACGCCGTTCCTGGTTGCGCTGCTGTTGGCTTACCTGTTTGACCCGGTGGTGGATCGCCTGGAAAAGCTCGGCCTGTCGAGAACCTGGGGCGTGGTGGCGGTATTTGCCCTGTTCACCTTGATTGTCAGCGCCCTGTTGCTGGTGTTGATACCGATGCTCGCCAAGCAGTTGGTGCGTCTGTACGAGCTGGCGCCGCAGATGCTCGATTGGTTGCAGCACACGGCGGTGCCGTGGGTGCAGTCGAAGCTGGGCTTGGCGGACGGTTTCTGGAAGTTCGACAAGGTCAAGGCGGCCATCAGCGCCCACATGGGCCAGACCACCGACATCGTCGGCGTCGTGCTGAGCCAGGCCACCGCCTCGGGCCTGGCGCTGATCGGCTGGCTGGCCAACCTGGTGCTGATTCCGGTCGTGAGTTTCTACCTGCTGCGGGACTGGGACCTGATGATGGCCAAGATCCGCAGCCTGCTGCCCCGGCACCGCGAAGAGCGCATCATGACCTTGGCTGGCGAATGCCACGAAGTGCTGGGTGCCTTTGTGCGCGGGCAGTTGCTGGTGATGGTGGCGCTGGGCTTCATCTATGCGGCGGGGCTGATGCTGGTGGGGCTGGAGCTGGGACTCTTGATCGGCATGATCGCCGGGTTGGCCGCCATCGTTCCGTACATGGGATTCGTGATCGGTATTGGCGCGGCATTGATCGCTGGGTTGTTCCAGTTTGGTGGCGATCTCTATCCCATGGTCGGCATCGTGGCGGTGTTCATGGTCGGCCAGGCCCTGGAGGGCATGGTGCTGACACCGTTGCTGGTGGGGGATCGCATCGGCCTGCATCCGGTGGCGGTGATCTTCGCGATCCTGGCGGGCGGCGAGTTGTTCGGTTTCACCGGGATCCTGCTGGCGCTGCCGGTGGCAGCGGTGATCATGGTGCTGGTGCGTCATGTACATGACCTGTACAAGGATTCGGATATCTACAGCGGCGTCGAAGACCCCGAGCTGTAGGCCGGTGGCAGCGTGAGGCGTGTCCTGGCGCCAGGGAAATGCTCGTCCCACTGTCCTGGCGCTGCAAACCTTTGATTTTGCTCGTGGTCCGGCGCATTGTGCGGTCCGCGCCACGGGTATAGACTTTGCAAACTTTACACAGAGGCCACTCACGGTTCCTTTGGAGCTGTCCAGCCAGCATGAAACCGATTCAGCTGCCCCTAGGTGTGCGTCTGCGTGACGACGCCACCTTCATCAACTACTACCCAGGCGCCAATGCCGCTGCACTCGGCTATGTCGAGCGGCTTTGCGAAGCCGACGCCGGCTGGACCGAGAGTCTGATCTATCTGTGGGGCAAGGACGGGGTAGGGCGTACGCATCTGTTACAGGCGGCTTGCCTGCGGTTCGAGCAACTGGGTGAGCCTGCCGTGTACCTGCCATTGGCCGAGTTGCTGGATCGCGGGGTCGAGATCCTGGATAACCTCGAACAATATGAGCTGGTCTGTCTGGACGACCTCCAGGCCGTGGCCGGCAAGGCTGATTGGGAAGAGGCGCTGTTCCATCTGTTCAATCGGCTGCGCGACAGCGGTCGGCGCTTGCTGATCGCCGCATCGACGTCGCCGCGGGAGCTGCCGGTGAAACTGGCGGATCTCAAGTCCCGCCTTACCCTGGCGTTGATCTTCCAGATGCGGCCGCTGTCCGATGAAGACAAACTCCGTGCCTTGCAGTTGCGCGCCTCTCGACGTGGCTTGCACCTGACCGATGAGGTCGGGCACTTCATCCTCACTCGTGGCACCCGCAGCATGAGCGCGCTGTTCGAATTGCTCGAACGCCTCGACCAGGCTTCCCTTCAAGCCCAGCGCAAGCTGACTATTCCTTTTTTGAAAGAAACCCTGGGCTGGTAGAACCGTTGTCGGTAGTGGCTTCTGGCCTTGTCCGGACACAGCGAAACCCGCGGTCCTGCTGGGCGGCAGGCCACGTGACTTTCAAAATGGGCTTAAGCGCTTAGATGTAGACGGAAAACCGGGAAGTCACATTTTCATCGATTGAATTTGCAAATGAAGTCGATAGAAGGCATAGTCTCGCGATCTTTACTACTTCAGCCACGGTCGTGCCCATGCTCAATCGCTTCGCACCCCTCGTGCCTCTCGCACTCGTTACCCTGCTGTTCGGTTGCGCTGCCCACTCCCCAGTGTCCCAGCAAGTACAACAACCACAGGTTCAGAACACCGTTACCGCCCAGTCTTCCTCCGTCTCCTTCCAGGAAGAAATGGCCAACGACAAAGAGCTGGCAGCCTTCGCCGGCAACAAGCCTTACCAGCTTCCGGTGCTGGCCGACAGCATCCTGGAACGCGGCATGTCGTTGATCGGCACCCGTTACCGTTTTGGTGGCACCTCTGAAGCCGGCTTCGATTGCAGCGGTTTCATCGGCTACCTGTTCCGTGAAGAGGCCGGCATGAGCTTGCCACGCTCCACGCGGGAAATGATCAACGTGAACGCCCCCCTGGTGGCACGTAATCAGCTGGAGCCCGGTGACCTGCTGTTCTTCAGCACCAGCGGTCGTCGCGGACGCGTCAGCCACGCCGGTATCTACCTGGGCGACAACCAGTTCATCCATTCCAGCAGCCGCCGTAGCGGTGGTGTGCGGATCGACAGCCTGGGTGACACCTACTGGAACAAGACTTTCATCGAAGCCAAGCGCGCCCTCGCCATGGCTCCGACCGTGGTCACCGCTCGCAAGTAAGCGCACAGTTTGTAAGGCAAACTTAAAGTCTTACTTGAAGTTTGCCTCATAGCCGCTAGAATCCTTGATCATTGATTGATGGCAATCCGCCTGCGTACTCCGCAGGCGGATTTGTTTTCATGTCCACGGCAGAAAAGCCGCATCCAGATCAGGATTGTTCTGCATATGTCGACGTCGGCCCGCCTCGCTCTCATCTGCCTTGTCGCACTGCTCAGCGCGTGCGCAAGCCGTACGCCACCACCCGCACCAGTGCGGGCTCCCGTGGTCTTTGCACCCGCGCAACCCTTGTCGCCGGCCGCCGAAGATGTGCTCTTCCGGGCGTTGGGCCTGGTTGGGACGCCCTACCGCTGGGGCGGCAATACGCCGGATTCGGGTTTCGATTGCAGCGGCCTGATCGGTTACGTCTACCGTGATGCCGCCGGTATTTCCCTGCCACGTTCGACCCGCGAGATGATCGGCATGCGCGCCCCGGATGTCGGCAAGGATGCACTGCAAAGCGGTGACCTGATTTTCTTCGCCACCAACGGTGGCTCCCAGGTCAGCCATGCGGGGATCTACGTCGGTGAGGGGCGCTTCGTTCATGCGCCGGCCACCGGCGGCACGGTCAAGCTCGACAGCTTGTCCAAGGCCTATTGGCAGAAAGCCTATCTGAGCGCCAAGCGGGTGCTGCAACCGGAGCGCCTGGCGCGTTATCCCTGATTCGCGGAGGTTGTCATGACCGCTCGCACCCTCAATCTCGATGATGCCCTTTACCAGTATCTGCTGGACGTTTCCCTGCGGGAGACGCCCTTGCAGCGACGTTTGCGGGACGAGACCCAGGCGCTGCCCATGGCGCGCTGGCAGATAGCGCCCGAGCAGGGGCAGTTTCTCGCATTGCTGGTGAAGCTCACCGGCGCCCGACGCTTGCTGGAAGTCGGTACGTTCACGGGCTACAGCGCGTTGTGCCTGGCCTCCGCCTTGCCGCAGGATGGTTCGTTGATCTGTTGCGATATTCCCGGCGACTACAACGCCGTGGCGCTGCGATATTGGCGCGAAGCCGGGCTGGCCGAGCGGATCGAGCTGCGCCTGGCGCCGGCCCTGGAAACCCTCGACGACCTTGAGCGCCAAGGGCAGGGCGGCACGTTCGACCTGATCTTTATCGATGCCGACAAGGCCAACTACCCGGCTTACCTGGAGCGTGCGCTACGGTTGCTGCGCGGCGGTGGGCTGGTGATGTTCGATAACACGTTGTGGAGCGGCCGGGTGCTGGAAGCCCAGCCCGAGAGCGAGGACACCCGCGCCATCCAGGCACTGAACCGCGCGTTGAAGGATGATTTGCGGGTGGATTTGTCACTGTTGCCGCTGGGGGATGGGTTGACCTTGTGTCGCAAGCTCTAAAGCTTGTTTCAAGCGGTGAGGGCTCTTGTGGCGAGGGAGCTCGCTCCCGCTGGGCTGCGTAGCAGCCCCCAAAAAGCAGGGCCGCTTCGCGCCCCAGCGGGAGCAAGCTCCCTCGCCACAGGATGTCCACCGGTCCTAGGCGGATTTATTTACCCGACACCCGCCATACCTTGTTCCCCACGTCATCGGCCACCAGCAACCCACCCTGCTTGTCGATCACCACGCCCACGGGCCGGCCCTGGGCTTTTTCATCTGCGTTCAGGAAGCCGGTCAACACATCCACAGGTTTCCCCGCCGGTTTGCCGCCGTTGAACGGTACGAAAATCACTTTGTAACCGCTGTGGGGCTTACGATTCCAGGAACCATGCTGGCCAATGAACGCGCCTTCGGTGAAGGGCGCAGGCAGGGCGCTGCCTTCGGCGAAAGTCAGGCCCAATGAGGCCGTGTGCGGGCCGACGGCGTAGTCCGGGGCGATGGCCTTGGCCACCAGTGCCGGGTTCTGTGGCTCGACTCGCACGTCGACGTTCTGCCCGTAATAGCTGTAGGGCCAGCCATAGAAGGCGCCATCCTTGACCGAGGTGATGTAGTCCGGCACCAGGTCGCTGCCGATCTCATCCCGCTCGTTCACCGCTGTCCACAACGCCCCGCTGCGCGGTTCCCAGGCCAGGCCGTTGGGGTTGCGCAGGCCCGAAGCGAAAATGCGGTGATTACCGGTGGCGCGGTCCACTTCCCAGATCGCCGCGCGGCCTTCCTCCGCCTCCATGCCGTTTTCCGCGACGTTGCTGTTCGAGCCGGTGGTGACGTAGAGCTTGCTGCCGTCACGGCTGGCAATCACGTTCTTGGTCCAGTGGTGGTTGATGGTGCCGCCCGGCAGGTCGACGACCTTGGTCGGCTGCGCCTTGATTTGCGTATCGCCGTCCTTGTAAGGGAAACGGATCAGTCGATCGGTATCGGCCACGTACAGGTCATTGCCCACCAATGTCATGCCGAACGGCGAGTTGAGGTTTTCCAAGAAGACCGTGCGGGTTTCTGCGATGCCATCGTGGTTGGCGTCGCGCAACAACGTAATGCGATTCGGGCTGGGGACGCCGGCGCCGGCGCGCCCCATGACTTTTTTCATCACCCAACCACGGATGCCCTTGGCGTCGTCCGGCTTGGGCGGGGCGTTGGTTTCCGCCACCAGCACGTCGCCGTTGGGCAGCACGTAGAGCCAGCGCGGATGGTCCAGCCCCTCGGCAAACGCCACCACTTGCAGGCCTTCGGCCGCGGTTGGCTTGGCGCCTTGGGGCCAGCCGACCGCTTCGGCGATGTTGACGGTGGGGACCAGGGTCTTGTTCGGTTCGGGCAGTTTTGGCGATGGGCCGGTGCCGTCGGAGACTTGCAGCGTGGAAGACTCGCCACAAGCGACAAGCCCTGCGGCGAGGGCGACGATCAGGAGGTGCGGTGGCTTGAGCATGCTGGCTTCCCTATGAATGCATGTAGTTATTCATAGAGAAGCATATACCGGCGATGGTTCAACCGGTCAGCCGTGGGCCTGCTTGAACAGCACGGCGATGCCCGGATGGTAATGACCGGCCTCGTTGCGCAACTTGCGGTAGTTGTAAGGGAAGTACCAGGCCACGGCGCAGGTATTTTCCTTTTGCAGGTCATCGATCATGTCCTGCAGTTCTTCAGGCGTGGCACTTTGCTGGGCTTTTTGCGGGGCGACGAACAGGCAGCCCAGCTTCAGGTCGGTGGCATAGCTGATGCGCTTGGCATCGCTGGCGATCTCCTGCAGAGGCTGGGTCAGGTTCAGGCTCTTGACCTTAGGCCAGCGTTGGGTGGCCTGGATGAACGCTCGATCCTCGGCACCGGCGATGAACAGATCGGCGCTGACGTTGCGTTCGCCTTCTTCATTCTGTTTGCGGGTCGCGGTGTTTTGCAGCGTGACCATCTCGGCCATCCAGGCGGCGGCCGAGAGCAGGCCGAGGTTGGCCTTTTCATCGAACCAGTAGGGCGTATCGTTATCGCCGCGCACGGCGTTGTAGCGGTCGATACAGTCAAACCAGCGTTCCAGCACCGGGCGCAGGAATTCCAGCCTTGGATTGCTGATGATCATGCCTTGCATGTTTTGCCCTCTTGTTTTTGTGATATCGGGTCGTAATGCCTATTTGATATCACTTGCCACAGTGTGACACAAGATTGGCGTCACTTTATTGATCCAGGCCCATAATCAATGCCGGGCCCGCGGCGGCTTTAATTGACGCTCCACCCCCAACCCTCTAACCTTCGCGACTTGTTTCAGGTGCTCTGTGACCCGGGTCGACAGAGTGAAACAGGGAAACCGGTGAGAACCCGGCGCTGCCCCCGCAACGGTAAATGAGTCAAAGCTGCCAGCAAGCCACTGTGTTTCGACATGGGAAGGCGCGCAGCCCGGCATCACGCCGCTCATGAGCCCGGAGACCGGCCTGATTCATCCAACGGCATCACGGTGGGCGATGCCAGGCTTGTTGCCGTCTTTTCCCGTGCCCGCCTGCCGTTATCCAGTCCCAACGGAGGCTTCCCCATGACCGGCTCCCCTGATACAGATGTGTCCGACCGCGACGAGCGTCACCTGGCGCGCATGCTGCGCAAGAAAGCCGTGATCGACGAGCGTATCGCCAATGCCCCGAACGAATGCGGCTTGCTGCTGGTGCTGACCGGCAACGGCAAGGGCAAGAGCAGTTCGGCGTTCGGCATGCTGGTCCGGGCCATGGGTCACGGGATGCAATGTGGCGTGGTGCAGTTCATCAAGGGCCGCAACAGCACCGGCGAGGAATTGTTTTTCCGGCGTTTCCCGGAGCAGGTACGCTTTCACGTCATGGGCGAAGGGTTTACCTGGGAAACCCAGGATCGCCAGCGCGATATCGCGGCCGCCGAAGCAGCCTGGGCCGTGTCGCGCCAACTGTTGAGCGATCCGTCCATTGGCCTGGTGGTGCTCGACGAACTGAACATTGCCCTCAAGCACGGTTACCTCGATCTCGACCAGGTCCTGAGCGACCTGCAGGCGCGTCCGCCCATGCAGCATGTCGTGGTGACCGGTCGCGGCGCCAAGCCGGAAATGATCGAGCTGGCGGACACCGTCACCGAAATGGGCATGATCAAGCACGCCTTCCAGGCCGGCATCAAGGCACAGAAAGGCGTCGAACTGTGAGTGACCCTTCGTTCCCGGACCGTCAATGCCCGGCGGTACTGATTGCCGCCCCGGCGTCGGGGCAGGGCAAGACCACGGTCACCGCTGCCCTGGCCCGGTTGCATCGCAACCAGGGGCGCAAGGTGCGCGTATTCAAATGCGGCCCTGATTTCCTCGATCCGATGATCCTGGAGCGTGCCAGCGGCGCGCCGGTCTATCAATTGGACATGTGGATGGTCGGCGAGCAGGAAAGCCGACGGCTGTTGTGGGAAGCGGCCGCCGACGCGGACCTGATCCTGATAGAAGGGGTGATGGGATTGTTCGACGGCACGCCGTCCAGCGCCGACCTGGCGCGGCATTTCGGCGTGCCGGTGCTGGCGGTGATCGACGGTACGGCCATGGCCCAGACCTTCGGCGCCCTGGCCTTGGGGCTGGCGCGCTATCAACCGGACCTGCCGTTCGCCGGCGTGCTGGCCAACCGGGTTGGCACTGTCCGTCACGCGCAATTGCTTGAAGGCAGCCTCACCGAAGGCCTGCGCTGGTATGGCGCGCTGTCCCGGGAAACCGGCATCGAACTGCCAAGCCGCCACCTCGGGCTGGTCCAGGCCAGCGAGTTGAACGACCTGGACCTGCGCCTCGATGCCGCAGCCGAGGCCCTGGCCGGCACGTGCGAAGTGACGCTTCCGCCAGCGGTGACATTCGCCGCGCCCGAGGTAGGCGTCGCGCAACCGTGGCTCGACGGGGTCCGTATCGCCGTGGCCCGGGACGAAGCGTTTGCCTTCACCTATGGCGCGAGCCTCGATCTGCTGCGAGCCATGGGCGCGCAGTTGCGCTTTTTCTCACCGATCCATGACCGCGAACTGCCCGAGGCGGACAGCCTGTACCTGCCCGGCGGTTATCCTGAACTGCATCACCTGGCCCTGGCCCGGAATGCGCCGATGCTGGCGGCAATCCGTGCGCATCATGACGCCGGCAAGCCGTTGCTGGCGGAGTGCGGTGGCATGTTGTATCTGCTGGATTCGCTGACCGATGTCGAGGGCAATCGCGCCGAGCTGCTCGGGTTGCTTGCCGGAGATGCGCAGATGCAGAAACGCCTGGCCGCCCTGGCGCTGCAATCGGTGGAGCTGCCGGAAGGCACTTTGCGCGGACACACTTACCATCATTCGCTGACCAGCACTGACCTGGAGCCGATCGCCCGTGGCCATAGCCCTAACGGCGGACGTGGTGCGGAGGCGGTGTTCCGGCAGGGGCGGATGACGGCCTCCTATGTGCATTTCTATTTTCCGTCGAATCCGCGGGCGATTGCCGCGCTACTTGCGCCGGACCCTGAGGCCGCTTTCGCGAGCAGGCTCGCTCCCACATTGGATGGGTGTTCACAATTCTCTGTGGGAGCGAGCCTGCTCGCGAAGAGGCCATGACCGACAACGCATTTCCCCAGGCCGAACGCGACGCCATCTACCGCGCCATCGCCGAGCGCCGCGATATGCGCCACTTCATCGGCGGCACGGTTGAGCCCCAGTTGCTGCGGCGCCTGCTGGAAGCCGCTCACCAGGCGCCCAGTGTGGGCCTGATGCAACCGTGGCGGTTCATCCGCATCAGCGACCGCGCATTGCGCGCAGACATCCAGCAATTGGTGGAACAGGAGCGCATTCGCACCGCCGAGGCCCTGGGCGAACGCAGCGATGAATTCATGAAGCTCAAGGTCGAGGGCATCAATGACTGCGCCGAAGTGCTGGTGGCGGCGTTGATGGATGATCGCGAGCGGCACATCTTCGGCCGTCGGACCTTGCCGGAAATGGACCTCGCCTCGCTGTCCTGTGCGATCCAGAATCTGTGGCTGGCTTCCCGCGCCGAAGGGTTGGGGATGGGCTGGGTTTCGCTGTTCGAGCCCCAGGCTTTGGCCGATCTGCTGGGCCTGCCTGCGGGCGCCAAGCCCCTGGCGATACTCTGTCTCGGCCCGGTGGAGAGTTTTTATCCGGCACCGATGCTCGCCCTGGAGGGCTGGGCACAACCGCGTTCACTCAATGAACTGCTCTATGAAAACCGTTGGGGAGTGAACCCATGAGTGTCGCGTTGCTCAGTGCCGCCGCCGTAGCGCTGGATGCACTGCTGGGGGAGCCGCGGCGCTGGCATCCGTTGGTGGCGTTCGGCCGTTTTGCCGATCGCATCGAACAACGCTTCAATTCCGGCGGGCGCGGCTGGCGCAGCCATGGGGTCACGGCGTGGGTGATTGCGGTGGTGCCGTTGACCCTGCTCGCCACGGCCCTGTCCTGGGCGCCGCTGGTGGGGTGGCTGGTGGATATCCTGGCGCTGTACTGCGCCCTCGGCCTGCGCAGCCTCGGCGAACATGTCGAGCCGGTGGCCCGGGCGCTGCGCAGCGGCGATCTGGAGGAAGCCCGCACCCGCGTCGGCTATCTGGTCAGCCGCGAAACCCGTGAGCTGGACGAAACCGCCGTGGCCCGCGCAGCCACCGAGTCGGTGCTGGAAAACGGCAGCGACGCGGTATTCGCCGCGCTGCTCTGGTTCGCCGTGGCGGGAGCGCCCGGTGTGGTGTTGTATCGCCTGAGCAATACTCTTGACGCCATGTGGGGCTATCGCAACGAGCGCTTCGAGCGCTTTGGCTGGGCAGCGGCAAAAATCGACGATGTGCTGAACTACATTCCGGCGCGGCTGGTGGCGTTGACCTACGCGCTGCTCGGTAAAACCCGTCTGGCGCTCAAGTGCTGGCGCAGTCAGGGCCCGACCTGGGACAGCCCCAATGCCGGGCCGGTCATGGCCGCCGGTGCCGGTGCGCTGGGTGTCGAGCTGGGGGGCGCAGCGGTGTATCACGGGGAGCTGCACCAGCGTCCGCCGCTAGGCGAGGGCGTGCCGGCGAGTGCCGATTCCATTGATCGCGGCTGGCAACTGGTGCAGCGCGGCGTATGGTTGTGGTTGCTGATTCTCTGCCTGGGAGCTGAGTTCTATGCTTGAGCACGGCGGACGCCTGCGCAAGGCGGTCCGGGAATATGGCATTGCCGAGGTGGATTGGCTCGACCTGTCCAGCGGCCTGGCGCCATGGCCGTTCGATGTTCCGGCGATTCCTTTGCGGGCCTGGGCACGCCTGCCTGAAACCGATGACGGGCTGGAGCAGGCTGCCTGCACTTATTACGGGGCGGCCCAGGTACTGCCGGTGGCCGGTTCGCAGATGGCGATCCAGCTATTGCCGCGCCTGCGTCGCAGCGGCAAGGTCGGTGTCCTGTCGCCCTGTTACGCCGAGCACGCCGAAGCCTGGCGCCGCAACGGTTACATCGTGCGTGAGGTGCTGGAATCGGAAGTGGATTTCTTCCTCGATAGCCTCGACGTGCTGGTGGTGGTCAACCCGAACAACCCCACGGGCCTGAACCTGAGCCCCGAGCGTTTGCTGGACTGGCACGCCCGACTGGCCCAGCGTGGCGGCTGGCTGGTGGTGGACGAGGCCTTCATGGATGTCACCCCGCAACTGAGCCTGGCTGCCCACGCCCATCAGGTCGGGCTGATCGTGCTGCGTTCCTTCGGCAAGTTCTTTGGCCTGGCCGGGGTTCGCCTGGGATTTGTCCTGGCCGAGCAACATTTGCTCAGGTTGCTCGCCGAACAGGTCGGGCCGTGGGCGGTCAGCGGGCCGACCCGGGTCCTGGGCCAAGCCTGTTTACTCGACACCGCCGCCCACATCCGTCAGCGACAGCGCTGTGAAGCTGCCAGCCAACGCCTGGCGCTGCTGCTGGGCCGTCACGGCTTCAAGCCCCAGGGTGGTTGCGCGTTGTTCCAGTGGCTGGTCACCGAACACGCCCAGATGCTTCACGACTTCATGGCCCATCGCGGCATTCTCCTGCGGCTGTTCACGAACACCAGCAGCCTGCGCTTCGGATTGCCTGCCGACGATGCCGAATTCCTGCGCCTGGAACAGGCTTTCGAGGCCTACGCCGAGGACTTCCAATGACCACAGTGATGGTGCAAGGCACCACGTCCGATGCCGGTAAAAGTACCCTGGTCACGGCCCTGTGCCGCTGGGTCAGGCGCCAGGGCGTGAGTGTGGTGCCGTTCAAGCCGCAGAACATGGCCCTCAACAGCGCGGTGACCACCGACGGTGGCGAAATCGGTCGCGCCCAGGCTGTGCAGGCCCAGGCGGCCGGCCTCGAGCCGCACACCGACATGAACCCGGTGCTGCTCAAGCCCAACAGCGACACGGGGGCCCAGGTCATCATCCATGGCCGCGCGGTCACCACCATGAATGCCGTGGCCTATCACGATTACAAGGCCATCGCGATGCAGGCCGTGCTGGCTTCCCACGCGCGCTTGAGCGCGGCGTATCCGGTGGTGATGGTGGAGGGCGCGGGGTCGCCGGCCGAGATCAACCTGCGGGCCGGTGACATCGCCAACATGGGATTTGCCGAAGCGGTGGACTGCCCCGTGTTGCTGATCGCCGACATCAATCGCGGTGGGGTATTCGCCCATCTGGTGGGCACCCTGGAGCTGCTTTCGCCCAGCGAGCAGGCGCGGGTCAAGGGCTTCATCATCAACCGTTTTCGCGGCGACATCGCCTTGCTGCAACCGGGGCTGGACTGGCTGGAAGCCCGCACCGGCAAACCGGTGGTGGGGGTGTTGCCGTACGTAATGGACCTGCACCTGGAAGCCGAGGACGGGCTGGACCAGCGTCAAGCCGACAAGGCCGAGCAGGTGCTCAAGGTGGTGGTGCCGGTGCTGCCGCGTATCAGCAATCACACCGATTTCGATCCGTTGCGCCTGCACCCGCAGGTCGACTTGCAATTCATTGGTCCCGGCCAGGCCATTCCGCCAGCCGACCTGATCATCTTGCCGGGCTCGAAGAGCGTGCGTAGCGACCTCGCCCATTTGCGGGCCCACGGCTGGGAAGCGGCCATCCAGCGGCATCTGCGCTATGGCGGCAAGCTGCTGGGGATCTGCGGCGGTTTGCAGATGCTCGGCCAACAGGTCCACGATCCGCTGGGGTTGGAAGGCGCGCCGGGCTCCAGCGCCGGGCTTGGGCTCCTGGCGTTCGAAACGACCCTGGAGCACGAGAAGCAGTTGCGTAATGTCCGAGGCCGTTTGACCCTGGAGAACGCCGAGGTCAGTGGCTATGAGATCCATGCCGGCGTGACCGTCGGCCCGGCCCTGGAACAGCCCTTGGTGCAATTGGATGACGGCCGCTGCGACGGCGCCCGGAGCCTCGATGGACAGATCGTCGGCACCTACCTGCACGGCCTGTTCGAGTCGCCCGAATCCAGCAGTGCCTTGTTGCGTTGGGCCGGGCTGGCGGACGTGCAAACGGTGGATTACCACGGCTTGCGCGAGCGGGACATCGAGCGGCTGGCGGATCTGGTGGAGAAGCACCTGGATACCGGGTTGTTGCGTGAGCTCTGTGGGATCTAGGTGGCCCTATTGCGAGCAGGCTCGCCCCCACAGGGGATTGTGAACACCGGACCAATGTGGGAGCGAGCCTGCTCGCGATGGGGCCGGCAGCAACACCTTCTATTTGAAAGGTAATACACCATGCTCCAACTGATCCTCGGCGGCGCCCGCTCCGGCAAGAGTCGCCTGGCTGAAAAACTCGCGGCGGACACTTGCTTGCCGGTGACCTACATCGCCACCAGCCAACCCCTGGACGGCGAGATGAACCAGCGGGTCGCCCTGCATCGCGCGCGTCGTCCGGCCGAATGGGCCTTGGTGGAAGAGCCGTTCGCCCTGGCCCAAGTGTTGCGGGACAACGCCGCACCGGGACAGTGCCTGCTGGTGGATTGCCTGACCCTGTGGCTGACCAACCTGCTGATGCTCGATGACGTCCCGCGACTGGGCAAGGAGCGCGACGCCCTGCTGGACTGCGTGGCCGCACTGCCCGGTGAAATCATTTTTGTCAGCAACGAGACCGGCATGGGTGTCGTGCCGCTGGGCGAGCTGACTCGCCGTTATGTCGATGAAGCCGGTTGGCTGCATCAAGCCCTGGCCGAGCGTTGTCAGCGTGTCGTGCTGACCGTCGCCGGCCTGCCCCTGACCCTCAAAGGTACTGCGTTATGAATCACCGCTGGTGGCTGGACCCGTGCAAGCCCCTCGATGCCCAGGCCCTGGAACAGGCCGCGGCCCGTCAGCAACAACTGACCAAGCCGGCCGGCTCCCTGGGACGGCTCGAGTCGGTGGCAGTGCAACTGGCGGGCCTGCAAGGGCAGGTCAAGCCAAGCCTGGACCGACTGTGGATCGCGATTTTTGCCGGCGATCACGGGGTGGTGGCGGAGGGCGTGTCGGCCTATCCCCAGGAAGTCACCGGACAGATGCTGCTCAATTTCGTCAGCGGTGGCGCGGCCATCAGCGTCCTGGCGCGGCAATTAAGTGCCGGGTTGGAGGTCGTGGACCTGGGGACCGTGACGCCGTCGCTGGATCTGCCCGGTGTGCGGCATTTGCACGTCGGGCCCGGCACGGCGAATTTTGTCCAGGGCCCGGCGATGACCGTGGACCAAGGCGAGCAGGCCTTGCAAGCCGGGCGTGACAGTGTCGCCCGCGCAATCGCCAGTGGCGCGCAGTTGTTCATCGGCGGCGAGATGGGGATCGGCAACACCACGGCGGCCAGTGCCCTGGCCTGCGCCTTGCTCGACTGCCCGGTGGGTCATCTGGTCGGGCCGGGTACGGGATTGGACGCGGCGGGTGTCAGTCACAAAGCCCAGGTGATTGAACGCGCCCTGACGCTGCATCGCGCCCAGGGCAACGATCCGTTGCAGACGCTGTTCAACCTGGGTGGATTTGAAATCGCCGCGCTGGTCGGTGCGTACCTGGCCTGCGCGCAGCAGGGCGTCGCGGTGCTGGTGGACGGCTTTATCTGCAGCGTCGCGGCATTGGTGGCGGTGCGCCTCAATCCCGGGTGCCGGCCATGGCTGTTGTTCGGCCATCGCGGCGCCGAACCGGGGCATCGTTACGTCCTGGAAACCCTCGCTGCCGAACCGCTGCTCGACCTGGGCCTGCGCCTGGGCGAGGGCAGTGGCGCTGCGCTGGCGGTGCCGTTGTTGCGTCTGGCCTGTGACCTGCACGGGCAAATGGCGACGTTTGCCGAAGCGGCCGTGGCGGATCGCCCGGCATGACCTTGCGCCTGGACCTGCTGCGCCATGGCGAAACCGAGCTGGGCGGCGGATTGCGTGGCAGCCTCGACGATGCCTTGACGGCCAGGGGCTGGGAGCAGATGCATGCAGCCGTAGCCACGGACGGTCCTTGGGATCGACTGGTGAGTTCGCCGCTGCAACGATGTGCGCGCTTTGCCGAGCAGCTCGGCAGCCGACTCAATCTGCCGGTGCACCTGGACGCGGATCTGCAGGAACTGCATTTCGGTGCCTGGGAGGGCCGCAGCGCCGCGGCGTTGATGGACACCGACGCCGAGGCTTTGGGCCGGTTCTGGGCCGATCCTTATGCTTTTACACCCCCCGACGGGGAGCCGGTGCTAGCGTTTTCGACGCGGGTCCTGGCGGCGGTGGAGCGCCTGCACGCGGCTTACGCGGGGCAGCGGGTGTTGCTGGTCAGCCATGGCGGCGTGATGAAATTGTTGCTGGCCCAGGCCCGAGGCCTGCCCCGGGAGCAATTGCTCAACGTTGAAGTGACCCACGGGGCGCGGTTCTCCCTGCGGGTGTCGTCCGGTCCGGTCTTGACGGAGATGAGCTGAAGATGCTGCCGTTCTGGATCGCCCTGCAATTTCTCAGCAGCTTGCCGGTTCGCCTGCTGGGCATGCCTGAGCCGGCGCAGCTTGGCCGGTCGCTGCTGTTCTATCCGCTGGTGGGGTTGTTGTTCGGTGCGTTGCTGTGGGGCTTCAATACCTTGCTGCCCGGTACGCCGTTGCTGCTGCATGGCGCGTTGCTGCTGACGGCCTGGGTGCTGCTCAGTGGCGGCCTGCACCTGGATGGCCTGGCTGACAGTGCGGACGCCTGGCTCGGTGGTTTTGGCGACCGTGAACGTACGCTGCTGATTATGAAAGACCCGCGCAGTGGCCCGATTGCGGTGATCACCTTGGTGTTGGTGCTGCTGCTCAAATTCGCGGCGCTGCTGGCGCTGCTCGAACAAGGGCAGGCCCTGGTGTTGCTCATCGTGCCGGTATTGGGGCGTGCGGCGCTGCTGGGCCTGTTCCTGACCACGCCTTATGTGCGTGCCGGCGGATTGGGCCAGGCACTCGCCGATCATCTGCCGCGACCTGCGGGGTGGCAGGTCTTGTCGGCCTGTGCGCTGGGCTGCGTGCTGGTGGCGGGATGGGCCGGGGTCTGGGCGCTGATCATCGCCGCGGTGGTGTTCATCGGATTGCGGCAGATGATGTTGCGTCGGCTGGGTGGGTGCACCGGCGACACGGCGGGGGCCTTGTTGGAGCTGCTTGAGATGGCAGTGTTGGTGGGGATGGCATTGATCTGACACCTTGCTCCCACAATTTGCTGCCACAGGTTTTCCTCATCAAGCGATACATTTAAATTTGCATTCATCCAGTTAACGGGTATATACACGCATCATGCTTCCTTCCCAATGTCTGTGCATCAACCTGCGTCGCGCCGCTCGAGGCGTCAGCAGGTATTACGACGGCGCTCTCGATGGCTTCGGGATCAACGTTGCCCAGTATTCCTTGCTGAACAACCTGGCGCGCCTGGATCAGCCGAGTATTTCGTCCCTGGCCGAGGCCATGGGCCTGGACCGCAGCACCCTGGGGCGCAATCTTCGGGTCCTGGAGGGCGAGGGGTTGGTAGCGCTTGCCGAGGGTGAAGACATGCGCAACCGCATCGTCGTCCTGACGCAAGCCGGACGCGACCGACTGGCGGCGGCGTTGCCCGCCTGGGAAGCGGCGCAACAACGATTGATCGATAAACTGGGCGCCGAGAAGCGCACGGCACTGCTGGCCTTGCTGGACGAACTGGCGTAAAGCCGGTTCGTTCGATATTAAGCGGGTATATACCCGCGAGCGGAGAATAAAAATGGCATCGATGTGGCGTACCTGTGGTTGGGTCCTTGTGGGCAGTGCGCTGATCCTGGCGTTGTCCCTGGGTGTGCGGCATGGTTTTGGGTTGTTCCTGGCCCCCATGAGCACCGAGTTCGGCTGGGGGCGTGAGGTGTTCGCCTTCGCCATCGCCCTGCAGAACCTGATCTGGGGCCTGGCGCAGCCGTTTACCGGGGCGTTGGCTGATCGCTTCGGTGCGGCGAAAGTGGTGCTGATCGGCGGTGTGCTCTACGCCGTGGGCCTGGTGTTCATGGGGTTGTCGGATTCCGCCTGGTCGCTGTCATTGAGTGCAGGGCTGCTGATCGGTATCGGTCTGTCCGGTACGTCTTTCTCGGTGATCCTCGGGGTGGTCGGTCGGGCCGTACCGGCGGAAAAACGCAGCCTGGGCATGGGCATTGCCAGTGCCGCCGGTTCCTTCGGCCAGTTCGCGATGTTGCCGGGCACCCTGGGTTTGATCGGCTGGCTCGGCTGGTCCGCTGCGCTGCTGGCCCTGGGGCTGCTGGTGGCGCTGATCGTGCCGCTGGTGCGCATGCTCAAGGACACGCCGACGCCCTTGGCCGGTCATGAGCAGACTTTGTCCGAAGCGCTGCGCGAAGCGTGCAATCATTCCGGGTTCTGGTTGCTGGCGTTCGGCTTTTTCGTCTGCGGTTTCCAGGTGGTGTTCATCGGCGTGCACCTGCCGGCCTACCTGGTGGACCAACACCTGGCGGCCAGCGTCGGCACCACCGTGCTGGCCCTGGTCGGGCTGTTCAATATCTTCGGCACCTACACCGCCGGCTGGCTCGGCGGGCGCATGTCCAAGCCGCGGCTGCTGACAGGGTTGTACCTGGCGCGGGCGGTGGTGATCAGCCTGTTCCTGTGGCTGCCGGTCACCACCACCACGGCCTACGCGTTCGGCATGGCGATGGGATTCCTGTGGCTCTCCACCGTGCCCTTGACCAACGGCACCGTAGCCACCCTGTTCGGTGTGCGAAATCTCTCGATGCTGGGTGGGATCGTGTTCCTGTTCCACCAGTTGGGATCGTTCCTGGGCGGCTGGCTGGGCGGGGTGGTGTATGACCGCACCGGCAGCTACGACCTGATCTGGCAAGTCGCTGTCTTGCTCAGCTTGCTGGCGGCGGCGCTGAACTGGCCGGTGCGCGAGCGTCCGGTGGCGCGCCTGCAAATTCAGGCCGGTGCGGCATGAGTCGCGTCGGCCCCTGGTTGATCGTGGCCGGCGCGGTCCTGCTGCTGGCGTTTGCCTGGTGGGGCTGGCATCAGGGCGGGTTGGCCTTGATGCAACTGGGCATGGGCAACTGCTGAGCGGTGGACGCATCTGGTCATGACGAGTAACGTCGTGGTCTGACATGTCTTCAAGGAAGTGCCTACATGCTGATGCGCTGGTTAGCTATTCCCACCCTGCTGCTGGTTGTGACCGGGCAAGCATGGGCCTCCGACTGCCCACCGTTGCTGGAAGGGGCGTTGCCCAAGCTGCGAGCCAAGGAAACCATCGACCTGTGTCAGCGCTTCGCCGGCAAACCGCTGGTGGTGGTCAACACCGCCAGCTTCTGCGGCTTCGCGCCCCAGTTCAAAGGCCTCGAAGCACTGAACCAGCGCTACAAGGACCAAGGGCTGCAAGTGCTGGGCGTGCCGTCCAACGACTTCAAGCAGGAGTCCAAGGACGGTGCCGAGACGGCCAAGGTCTGTTACGTCAACTATGGCGTGACCTTCACCATGACCGAACCGCAACCGGTACGCGGTGCCGACGCCATACCATTGTTCAAGCATTTGGCCGAACAGTCCGGCGCGCCGAAATGGAATTTCTATAAGTACGTGGTGGATCGGCAGGGTAAGGTTGTTGCCAGTTTCTCCAGTCGGATCAAACCTGACGATCCTGAGTTCATCAAGGCGGTGGAGGCAGCCATCGCGTCTAAACCCTGATCGCTGGCCACGAAAAAGCCCCGGCTCTTTGCAGAGTGCGGGGCTTTTTCGCTTCGGATGGCGAGGGGTTCAGGCTCGCCGTGGATCATCAGAAGCGGTAGGTTGCGCCAACACCGAAGCCGTTTGCGCTGTTTTCGTATTCAGCGCTATAGGCCTGGCCCAATGCATTGGTACGGTTGACGTTGACCTTCTCCTCCTTGAGGTAGGAATAGGCAACGTCGATGGTCAGGTCGTCGGTCGGACTCCAGCCGGCACCCAGGCTGAAGATGGTCCGGTCGCCGGTTGGGATGCGTGGCGAGCGGTCTGTGTTGTTGGCGGGCGACTGGTCGAAGCTCAGGCCGGTGCGCAGTACCCACTGCTTGTTCAGCTGGTAGGAGGTGCCGATGGCGTAGGCCCAGGTGTCGTGCCAGTTCTGTTCTTCGGTGATGGTGCCGAAAAGGAGTGGGTTCAAGCCACCGCCGCCGGTAATATCGTTGTTCACGGTGATGTCTTTCAGGCGGCTCCAGCGAGTCCAAGTGCTACCAGCATAGACCTTCCAGGCATCGTTGATGTCCTGGGTCACCGAAAAGTCCACCGACTCAGGCGTGGTGATATCCAGCGACGCGTCGTAACGCCCAGCAGCCAAAGCCACGGGTGGCGTACCTGCGCCAGGAGTTACCTCGGTGTGGCCGTCGAGTTTGTACTTGACTTTGGAGTGGTAGGTCAGGCCGACGCGGGTGGTGTCGGTCGCCTGAACCAGCAGACCGATATTGTAGCCGTAGCCAATGTCGTCACCCTTGATCTTAACGTTGCCATTGCCGGGTAAGCCTGGTACGTCCAGCGCCGACTCCAACTGACCGGAAATACGGTTGATCGTCGGACCGAAACCAATCGAAACCTTGTCGTTGAAGGCATAGCTGATGGTTGGCTGGAAGGTCACGACCTTCACTTCGCTCTTGCTGCCGAAGTTACGACCTTGGAAATTGCTTTCATAATCGGTGATCAGGCCGAAAGGGGCATAGACACCCAAGCCAAAAGCCCACTGATCATCAATAGGCTTGACGTAATAGCCCATCGGAACCCCAGTGAACGGAACCATGTCGCCCTTGTTGGTACCGGACTGGGTACCGCTGGCATCGTTGATGTCAGTAGAGGCGTCAATGGCGGCGAAGCCACCCGTCACTTGCTGGCGCTTGAGACGCGACATGCCGGCAGGGTTGCCAAACACGGTACTTGCATCATCGGCAGAAGAGGAACGACCCGCGAAACCAGTGCCCATGCCACTGATACTCTGTTCGTTCAGGGCAAAACCACTGGCGAACAACTGCGAGGAGGCCAAAGTTACGGCGAGGCCAAGGGTGGTTTTGAGCATCATTTTTTTCATTGTTAGAACTCCGTGTGGTCACCGAGGCGAAAATTACCAACATTTTCGTTCAAGCGCTATAGCCTGTGTTGCGTGAGTTAGAGCGGTTTTGTAGGACAATCCGACCAAATTCGCGACCGTTGTAGGAAGTTTCCAAACATCCTCTTCAGCACGCGACCTGGTTCAGCGATGAAACACAGTGTTGCCAGGCGCAGGTGAAGTCCCGCAGGCGCCCTTGGGGGTGAAACGTCTGGCGCCAGATCCGGGCCATGCCCAGCAGATCGTCGGCGTCGGGAAGCGGGATGTTCTGTTCCTCCACCAGCAGCCAGGCGATGGCAGTGGCGTAGCGCAGGTTGACGGTCAGTTCCAGGTGCGGACCGCTGAGAAAGGCATGTTGGCTGGCCAGGCCGCGCACAAGGCTGGCGCGCTCTGGATCCAGTGCCAGGTAATGATCCCAGAGTGCTTGATGACGGCATTCGGTAATGCGATACAGGCCATGGCCGCGACGGTCGTGCAGGGCTGAGCCCAGGCCGGACTGGCTGGCGGCAATGCCCAACAGCAAGGATTCCGCCGTTGCGCTGTGACGCCCCAGGTACAGGAGCGTCGGGCGGATCACATATCGACACAGTTCGCTGGCAGCGATACCCATAACACCCTCGAAGCGTAAGAAGGGCGGAGCCTGGAGGAGTGGGGCTTGGCAGCGGTGGATCGGTCCAGGCTCCGCCGGCAGCGGATCATGCCGCTTGACTTGAAGTGTAGTGTGATATTTCCGTTGTAAAGGTCTGTTTTTAAAACATCTTCCGCGAGCGGTTATAACTGTTATATCCGTTGGTGCTTAAGCCGCTTCGCTTTATCGAGAAGTTTCAGGCAATAAAAAGCCCCGCTTTTCGGGCGGGGCCTTTGGGTTTTCAGCGCTTCGGGCGTCTCAGGCAACCAGTGCCTGACGGGTACGCTCGATCACGGCCTGCAGCGGTTCTGCGCTGGAGTACTGATCGGGGTACAGGCGTTCGCTGTGACGGGCGATGCCGTGTTCGTTGACCAGCGTGAAGCTGAAGCAGCCTTTGCGAGCGGCCATGATCAGGCAGTTCATTGGAGCAAAAGCGTTGGTTAGGGTGCGGATGGCATCCTGTGTCTGGATTTGAGTCGACATGTTATGGGTGTTCCTACAAATGACACGGTTAAGAACCGTGCAACGTTAAAACGTTCCAGTAACGTCGACCACCATTGGTCGAACGAAGAACCCGACTGGAACAAAGCAGCCAGTTCGAGCGCTATATGAAAGTGCGCGCTTGGGCTGGCAGGTAGGTACTTAGGAGGGCAGGCGACACAGCAAGGGCAAAGGTTCTGGGCCCGGGGTGAAGATCCTGATCAATTTTGCAGGTTGGTTCGGTCAGAGTAATCAACTTGGCAGCACCCTTTGTATTCAGTCAAAGGCTGTGTCACGCAAGATTTACCTGGAAACCATCGAGGGGGTCGGTCTCTTTTATCGGTGAGGCGTCCCTTGGGGATGGCTGACCGTGGAGATGTGTTCGACCCGGAATTGACTTTCAGCTTGGTACTAACGGCGCGGATGTTAACGGATCGAGCGGCATAAGGGAAGCGGGTTGTTCAAAAAATATCCAGATCCGCTGCGTTTGGTCGGAAGGGCGGGGCTGGAGCGCTGTGCCGTTGAGTCGGGTTATCCCCAGGCTTACCGCTAAAATGCATCAGGAAAGCGCAGCGATATAACCGGTTTGGGTGTTACTTGTGCACACTCCTCGGGGTGTTTGTCACCGAACTGTCATGTCGCACCAATCCAGGGTGGGTGCCTGTATCCAAAATTTAAGTCAATGAAAAACATCGCTTTTTTTTACTGGTGAAAAAATCGTCAGTTTGAGCGCAGGCCCCGTCCCATAGGGCTTTCGACCCCTTCAGGGGGGGTTGTCCACTGAGTTATCCACAGCTTCTGTGGATTGTCCCAAGCACTTGCTCTAGCACGGGCGTGCCGGTTTTTTTCGGCTTTACCCACAAGAAAAAAGGAGTAGAGTGGCGCGCCTTTCGATCTGCCCCATAGTGCGTTATGAAGTTTCGCTCAGTATCAAATCCTGTTACTTCCACACCCCCTGGTGTTACCCCGCCCAAGCGCATGTCGATGCGCGTTGCCGAGTGGTTGCTCGACAGCCCACGTCTGGGAGAAAGCCCTGGTATCAAGCACCTGGCCGGCCGGCTACTCAAGCAACCGGCTCGCGAAGGTGTCGTCGCTGCGCAAAGTCGCCTTGGCCAGTTGATGTGCCGTGAATGCGGTAACGCCCGGGACCGACGCATCGGCCAGGACCTGCTGCGCCAGGCTGCCCGCGCCGGGGACCAGCGGGCCCGGCAGGCGCTGCTTGAAATAGAAGACTGAGCTGGGCAACCCCCAGCGGCTTGGTTAACCTTCGGGCTTTATCTGATCGGCAGGATTTGTCATGGCTATGGATTTGACCAGCCTGTTGTTGGGCCTGGCAGGCGCCGCGGTGCCGTTGCTCGCGCTGGCCTGGCACCTGCAACGCCAGGCCAGTGCCGCGCAAACCGAAGTGGCGCTGCTGGAAGAGCGCCTGGCCACTGCGCACTTGGCCCATGATGGCCTGAACGCCCAGCTCGATGCCTGCCGCGACGAAATCAGCGACCTGAGCCAGGCCAATGGGGCCAAGCAAGCCGAACTCGCGGCGGCCTGCCGGGAGGTCGAACTGTTGCAGATCGAGCGTGATAATGCCCGGGATGCGGCCCATGCCTGGAACCTGGAACGTGCTGGTAAAGAGGCGGAACTGCGGCGGCTCGATGCCCAGGCGGCGTCGCTGCATGCCGAATTGCGCGAGCAACAGGAAAACCATCAGCAACGCCTGGATGACCTGCAAGGTTCGCGGGACGCATTGCGGGCTCAGTTCGCCGAGCTGGCCGGAAAAATCTTCGATGAACGCGAGCAACGCTTCGCCGAAACCAGCCAGCAGCGCCTCGGGCAGTTGCTCGATCCGTTGAAAGAGCGCATCCAGTCTTTCGAAAAACGCGTCGAAGAAAGCTATCAGGCCGAAGCCCGGGAGCGTTTTTCCCTGGGCAAGGAGCTGGAGCGCCTGCAACAGCTGAACCTGCGCCTGAGCGATGAAGCCACCAACCTGACTCGTGCGCTCAAGGGCCAGAAGACCCAGGGCAACTGGGGCGAGTTGATTCTCGAGCGGGTGCTCGAGCACGCGGGCCTGGAGAAGGGCCGTGAGTATCAGACCCAGGTCAGCCTCAAGGGCCCGGACGGCGAGCGGTTCCAGCCCGACGTGTTGATCTACCTGCCCGGCGACAAGCAGGTGGTGGTCGATTCCAAGGTCAGTCTCACCGCCTATCAGCAGTTCGTGGCCGCTGAAGATGACGCCATCGGCCAGTTAGCCCTCAAGCAACACATCGTGTCGCTGCGGGCCCATGTCAAAGGACTCGCCGGCAAGGACTACAAACGCCTGGACGGTTTGCACAGCCTGGATTTCGTGCTGCTGTTCGTGCCGATCGAAGCGGCGTTTTCCGCTGCCCTGCAAGCCGAGCCGAACCTGTTCCAGGAAGCCTTCGATCGCAATATCGTGATCGTCAGCCCGACCACGTTGCTGGCGACGCTGCGGGTGATCGACAGCTTGTGGAAGCAGGAGCGCCAGAGCCAGAACGCCCGGGAGATCGCCGAGCGGGCCGGTTGGCTGTACGACAAGTTCGTGCTGTTCATCCAGGACCTGGACGAAATCGGCAACCGCCTGCAACAACTGGACAAGGCCTACAGTGCCGCTCGCAACAAGCTGACAGAAGGGCGCGGCAACCTGGTCAGTCGCACCGAGCAACTCAAGCTGCTCGGCGCCCGGGCGAGCAAGCGGTTACCGGGTGAACTGCTTGAGCGGGCGATGACCGATGAGGATGGGCTGCCCGAGTTGGCGGAAGAAGTCGATGCTAAACCCGACGCTTGATCAGGCACTAATGCAAGCCCCGTGATTGATGCGAATCCTTTGGCTGATGCAAACCTTGTGGCGAGGGGATTTATCCCCGCTTGAGTGCGCAGCACTCACATAAGGGAGGCTGCTGCGCAGCCTGACGGGGATAAATCCCCTCGCCACAAGTTCGATGCCTGGCCGGAGCTGCGTAGCTTCTACAACGGCAAATGCCGACTCAATAACGCCCTCAACGCCGCCGGTTTCACCGGTTTTGCCAGGTAATCCAGCCCGGCGGCGTGTACCTGCGCCACCGTCTCGGGGCGGCCGTCGGCGCTGATCACAACCCCTGGCACCGGTTCACCCATACGGGTGCGCAACCAGGCCATCAGCTCGGTACCGGTCTCGCCATCGTCCAGGTGAAAGTCCACCAGGGCCAGTTGCGGGCGTCCGCCTTCGGCGAGCCAGCGCTCGCATTCTTCACGGTTGCGTGCGGTCCACACCTGGCAACCCCAGCGGGTCAACAAGCTGTTCATGCCGATCAGGATGCTGTCTTCATTATCGACACACAAAACCTGCGCGCCGCTGGGCAAATGGCCGTTGGGCTCGGCCACGATATGGGGCACAGCCACCTGCGTATGGGCCAGCGGTACGCTGACGCTGAACACACTGCCGCGTCCCGGCCAGGAGCGCACGCGCAAGGTATGGCCGAGTACGCGGCACAGCCCGTCGGCGATGGCCAGGCCCAGGCCCAGGCCTTTTTCGGCGCGGGTCTGATGGCTGTCCAGGCGTTTGAACTCTTCGAAAATCACTTGTTGCTTGTCTTCGGCGATGCCCGGCCCGCGGTCCCAGACCTCCAGGCATAGCTCGCCGCTGCGCCGACGCACGCCCAGCAGCACCGGTCCCTTGGCATAGCGGAAGGCATTGGTGAGGAAGTTCTGCAGGATACGCCGCAGCAATTTGATGTCGCTGTCGACCCGCAATCGCGAGCCGCGAACGCGGAATTTCAGGCCTTGTTCCCGCGCCAGCACCGTGAACTCGGCGCCGAGGGTGTCGAACAGGTCATTGAGGGCGAAGGCTTTGCGGTCGGGGTTGATCTTGCCGTTTTCCAGGCGGGAAATGTCCAGCAGGTCGGTGATCAGGTCTTCGGCCGAGCGCAGTGAACTGTCCAGGTGTTGTACCAGTTGCCGGGCTTCGCCTGGCAAACCGTCGTGCTGATGGGACAGCGCGGCGGAGAACAGCCGAGCGGCATTGAGGGGTTGCATCAGGTCATGGCTGACGGCGGCCAGGAAGCGGGTCTTGGATTGATAGGCCGCTTCGGCGGTGCTTTTGGCTTCGGTCAGGGCTTCGTTCAGTTGCGACAACTCCCGGGTGCGTTCGGCCACCCGTTGCTCCAGCCCTTCGTTGGCTTCGGTCAGGGCCTGTGCGGCTTCGCGGAAGGCGGTGATGTCGGTGAAGCTCATGACGAAACCGCCGCCCGGCATCGGGTTGCCGATCAGCTCGATCACCCGGCCGTTCGGGAACAGCCGCTCGGATGTATGGGCGCGGCCCTGGCGCATCCAGTGCAGGCGCCGGGCGACGTGGACTTCGGCCTCGCCCGGACCACAGAGGCCGCGTTCGGCGTTGTAGCGGATGATGTCGGCAATCGGCCGGCCGACGCTGATCAGGCCGTCCGGGTAGTTGAACAGTTCCAGGTAACGACGGTTCCACGCCACCAATCGCAAGGACTGGTCGACCACGCTGATGCCCTGGGTGATGTTCTCGATGGCCCCTTGCAGCAGGGCGCGGTTGAACTGCAGCACTTCCGAGGTTTCGTCAGCGATCCGGACGACATCCTCCAGTTGCATCTCCCGACCTTCAATCGCGGCTTTTACCACGGCCCGCGTCGACGAGGCCCCGAGCACACCGGCCAACAGGCGTTCGGTGTGGGCGATCCACTCGCTGTCGGCGTTCTGGTTCGGGTTGAAGCCCTTGCCCTGGCGGTAGGCAAAGCGGATGAAACTCTGGCGTGCCCGTTCCTCGCCGACGAAGCGTGCCGCCAGTTGCAGCAGGTCTTCGATGTGCACCGCCAGCATTGACCGGGCGTTAGGGCGGGCGCTGATTTCCTGGCCGATGAAGCGTCCGGCCTGCCAGTGCTCCGACACCCGGGTGCGCGACAGCACCGAGATCCAGGCAAACAGCGTGAAATTACCGGCCAGGGATAGGACGACGCCCTGGGTCAGCGGGCTGATCGGCAGATGCAATGGGTTGCCGTGCAGCCAGGCCAGGCCCGGAAAGGTATTCAGGGACCAGCCGAGGCTGTGGGCGGCAATTGGCAACACCAGGGTGTAGAACCAGAGGAAAATCCCGGCGGCGAGGCCGGCGAATACACCGCGGCGGTTCGCCTGTTTCCAGTACAGCGCGCCGAGCATGGCCGGCGCCAATTGGGTGACCGCGGCGAAGGCGATCTGGCCGATGGTCGCCAGGCTCGCGGTGGAGCCCAGCAGTCGGTAGCTGACGTAGGCCAGTAGCAGGATCACCACGATGCTCACCCGCCGCACCGAGAGCATCCACTGGCGGAACACCTCGAACGGCCGCTCGGCGTTGTTGCGACGCAACAGCCAGGGCAGCAGCATGTCGTTGGACACCATGGTGGACAGGGCTACGCTCGCGACGATCACCATGCCGGTGGCCGCCGAAGCGCCGCCAATGAACGCCAGCAACGCCAGCGCCGGATGAGCCTGCGCCAGCGGCAGGCTGATGACGAACGAATCCGGCAGCACTGAGCTGGGCAACATCATCTGCCCGGCGAGGGCGATGGGTACCACGAACAGCGCGGCCAGAGCCAGGTAGGCGGGGAATACCCACTTGGCCAGGCGCAGGTCCTGGGGCTCGATGTTCTCCACCACGGTCACGTGAAATTGTCGCGGCAGGCAGATGATCGCCATCATCGCCACCCCGGTCTGCACCACCATGGACGGCCAGTTGATGGTTTCTTTCCAGTATTGCTCCAGGCGCGGAGCGAGCATCGCCTGGTCGAACAGGTCGTTGAAGCCATCGTAGAGGCCGTACGTCACGAACGCGCCGACCGCGAGGAAGGCGAACAGCTTGACCAGTGATTCGAAGGCGATGGCCAACACCATGCCACGGTGGTGTTCGGTGGCGTCGAGGTTGCGAGTGCCGAACACAATGGTGAACAAGGCCAGGATCAGCGAGACGATCAGCGCGGTGTCCTGGGCGCGGGTGCCCATGGCATCGGCGCCGGCGCCGATCAACAGGTTCACTCCGAGCACGATGCCCTTGAGCTGCAAGGCAATGTACGGCAGCACGCCCACCAGGCAGATCAGCGCGACCACCACCGCCAGCGACTGGGACTTGCCGTAGCGGGCGGCGATGAAGTCGGCGATGGAGGTGATGTTCTCCTGCTTACTGATCATCACCATTTTTTGCAGGACCCAGGGCGCCAGCACCAGCAGCAGGATCGGCCCGAGGTAGATCGGCAGGAACGACCAGAGCTGTTCGGCGGCCTGGCCCACCGCGCCGAAGAACGTCCAACTGGTGCAATACACCGCCAGCGACAGGCTGTAGACCCAGGCCCGCACCCGTGGCGGCAACGGCGTGCTGCGCCGGTCGCCGTAGAAGGCGATGGCGAACATGATGGCCATATAGGCCAGGGCGACGATGGCGATCAGCCCGCTGGACAACGACATGGAAACTCCCGAACGAAGAACACCGGGGCCTGGGCCCGGCAAGACAGTCTCGCATGCCCGCTCGGGTTCGTCAGTGTCGACCAAGGTCGAGGCGTGGTGGGGGGGTGCAGCCTGGGGGAGGGTTTCACGGGCCTCATCGCGAGCAGGCTCGCTCCCACAAGGGATTCGCAGTGGTCACGAATCGCTCATCCACCGCAGAACAAAATGTGGGAGCGGGCTTGCTCGCGAAAGCGCCGGGTCAGCTTGCATCAATGGTGAATGTAAAGTCGTCTTCGCGAGCAAGCCCGCTCCCACAGGGTTATGGACCATTCACAGATCCGGCGTGCGCCGCCAGTTCCTGTGGGAGCGAGCCTGCTCGCGATGGCTGCCTTACTGACCCAACGCGATATCAATCAACCGATACAGTTCCTCAACCTCCAGCGGTGCGCTGGCAAACAGAATGCGGAAGACCGTCGGCGCCACCACCAGGTTGATCCACCGTTCGACGCCTGGGTTGGGCTCGTCGGGGTAGCGGTCGAAGATGATCTGCAACTGCGCGCCGATGATCCCCACGCAATGCCCTGGCGTGGCGCAGGCCTGGATGTCGCGCATCATGTTGCGACCCGGTTCGGAACTCATCTCGTCGAGGTATTGCTCGGCCCAGGCACGCAGGTCGCCGCGCAGGCTGCCGGTGTTGGCCGGTTCGCTGTCATGGCGCATGCGGGCCACAGCGACATCGGCCAGCAGCGCCGGCAGGTCACCCCAGCGCCGGTAGATGGTGGACGGCGTCACCCCCGCGCGCGCGGCAATCTGCGGCACGGTCAGCGTGGCGCGGTCCTGTTCCTGGAGCAGGGCGCGGACGGCCGAATGGATCGACTCTTGTACCCGGGCGCTTCTGCCGCCGGGGCGTAAACCTTCTTTAATAGCCATGGGGGCAGACCTTAACACAAAGAATTTGCTTTAAGAGCACGTCGGTAGCACACTCGGCAAAAGCAAAAAATTAGCTTTTGCTGATATTTTGTGAACAGCTTCTGCGGAGTGTGCCCATGTCCCGTCCAGCTTCGACCCGTGCCAGCCTGATCTTCCTGGCAATCACCTTGCTTGGCTTCCTCGCCGCCTCCAGCGCGCCGACGCCGTTGTATCACCTCTATCAGGAACACATGCAGTTTTCCCCGGCAATCCTTACGCTGATCTTCGGTGTCTATGCGTTCAGTTTGTTGGCGGCTTTGCTGACCGTGGGCTCGTTATCGGATTACCTGGGGCGCAAACCGGTGATCTTCGTGGCGCTGTTGCTCAACATGCTGGCAATGCTGCTGTTTATCAATGCCGACAGCATCGCTTGGCTGATCGGGGCCCGGTTGATCCAAGGCTTCGCCACCGGCATGGCCACCAGTGTACTGGGGGCCGCGCTGCTGGACTTCGATCGTCAACAAGGCCCGCTGATCACCAGTGTCGCGCCCTTGCTGGGGATGGCCTTTGGGGCGCTGGGGTGTGGCTTGCTGGCGGAGTTTGCGCCGTTGCCCCTGCAACTGACCTATTGGCTGTTGTTGGGTTTGTTTCTGGCCCAGGCGATTTATCTCTGGCGCCTGGGAGAAAGTGTCAGTCCGCAACCCGGTGCCTGGCAGTCCTTGCGTCCAACTCTGCATGTGCCGCCGCAGGCGCGACGGCCCCTGTGGCTGGTGTTGCCGTTGAACCTGGCGGCTTGGGCGGTGGGCGGTTTCTATCTGTCGTTGGCACCGTCCCTGGTGCGGGCAGCGACCGGATCGACCTCCAACCTGATTGGCGGTGCATTGGTGGCAGCCCTGACGCTCACCGGGGCCTTGTCCATCTACACGCTGCGCAACCAAAGCGCGGAGAAAATGCTGCGTCTTGCCGCCAGCTTATTGATAACCGGCCTCGCACTGGTGTTGATCGCCGCGCACACGGGGAGCCTGCCGTTGTTCTTCATCGGCACGCTGGTGACCGGCAGCGGTTTCGGCGCGGGGTTCCTCGGCGCGTTGCGCAGCATCATGCCGCTGGCCTTGCCCCATGAGCGGGCCGGTTTGATGTCGGCATTCTATGTGCTCAGTTACCTGGCGTTCAGCTTGCCGTCACTGCTGGCCGGGAACCTGACGCGGGTGTTCGGGTTGATCCCGACAACCGATGGTTATGGTCTGGTGCTGATTCTGTTGGCAATCGCTGCGTTGCTGGGGTTGTTGCGTCAGGCTGCCAAACCGGCAGGCAGTGGCGTCCGACCTTGATACGTTGAATGCAAACGGTTGAATTGAGTTAGCCTTGGCGTTTCGCCATTTATCTCGGGTGATTTCCCTTGAAGATTATTCGCAGCAAGTCTTTCACCGGCGACCGTGCCTGGGCCGCGTTGGACATCGCCAACATGAACGGCATCACCACGCGCCTGCACTGGACCGATCAGCCGTATAAATGGCACGTCAACGATGGTCAGGAAGTCTTCGTGGTGCTCGATGGGCTCGTGCAGATGTGCTACCGGGAGGAGGGGGTCGAAAAGGACGCCTTGTTGGGTGTTGGGGATATCTTCTACGCCTCGGTCGGGACCGAGCACGTGGCCAAGCCCCAGGGAACAGCGAGAATCCTGGTGGTCGAAAGCGAAGGCAGTGTCTGATGGGTTATCTGTAAAACAGATAACATATAGAGAAATTACCCGTTATATCGATATTCGATCTGGCTCTAAGATGACTCCACCTCAACCGGGGACTGGAGTTCGACATGACATGCTGCCCTGCAACAAACCGTTTGCGTCCATTGAGCCACTTGCCCAGGCCGTTGGAGGCCATCCGTCAATTCACGCCCAACTGGTTCGCTGTGACCATGGGCACCGGTGTACTCGCCCTGGCCTTGGCGCAATGGCCGGGCAATGTGCCTGGCCTGCGGGTCGTGGGGGAAGGGTTGTGGTTATTCAACATCCTGCTGTTCGTGTTGTTCAGCGGTTTGTACGCAGCCCGCTGGCTGCTGTTCTTCGATGAGGCGCGGCGGATTTTCGGCCATTCAACGGTCTCGATGTTCTTCGGCACGATCCCCATGGGCCTGGCGACCATCATCAACGGTTTCCTGGTATTTGGCCTGTCGCGCTGGGGAGACGCCGTGGTGTCGCTGGCCGAGGCGTTGTGGTGGGTCGATGTGGCGATGTCGCTGGCCTGCGGCGTGTTGATCCCCTTCCTGATGTTCACCCGGCAGGAGCATCGGATCGACCAGATGACCGCCGTGTGGCTGTTGCCGGTGGTGGCCGCCGAAGTCGCAGCCGCCAGCGGTGGGCTCTTGGCGCCGCATTTGGCTGGCGCTCATTCGCAACTGGTCATGCTGGTCACCAGCTACGTGCTCTGGGCCTTTTCCCTACCGGTGGCGTTCAGCATTCTGACAATTCTGCTGCTGCGCATGGCCCTGCACAAACTGCCTCACGAGAACATGGCCGCTTCGAGCTGGCTGGCGCTGGGACCAATCGGCACGGGGGCCCTGGGCATGCTGGTGCTGGGCAGCGACGCTCCGATGATTTTTGCCGCCAACGGCTTGCCGGGCATGGGCGAAATCGCCGCCGGCCTGGGGCTGGTGGCCGGTGTCACGCTATGGGGGTTCGGGTTCTGGTGGATGTTGATGGCGCTGCTGATCACGGCGCGCTACCTGCGCGAAGGCATCCCGTTCAACCTCGGCTGGTGGGGCTTTACCTTCCCTCTGGGCGTGTACGCGCTGACGACGCTGAAGCTGGCGAGCCTGTTGGGCCTGGGATTCTTCAGCCTGTTCGGTTGCTTGCTGGTGGCGATGCTGGTGGTGCTGTGGCTGATTGTCGGCTGGCGCACGGTGGCGGGTGCCTGGCACGGTGAGTTGTTCGTGTCGCCGTGCATTGCCGGGCTGGCGAAATAATTGCCCGGCGGCTCCCAAGCGACGTGCCGTAGGTTAATGTGTGGCCTGGATAAAAAAACGTTATTCCAATAAGCGTCCACGCCACTCAGGAACATGGAAGATGAGTCACCCTTCGCAGTTCACCTTGCTTCGCCGGCGGCGTTTCCTGCCGTTTTTCATCACGCAATCCCTCGGGGCTTTCAACGACAATGTGTTCAAGCAGTCGCTGATCCTCGCCATTCTCTACCGGCTGACCATCGAGGGTGATCGCTCCATCTGGGTCAACCTGTGTGCGCTGCTGTTCATCCTGCCGTTCTTTCTGTTCTCGGCGCTGGCGGGGCAGTTCGGGGAAAAGTTCGCCAAGGATGCGTTGATTCGTCTGATCAAGCTTGGCGAAATCGTCATCATGGCCGTCGGCGCCGTGGGTTTTCTGTTCGATCATCTGTCGCTGATGCTAGTGGCGCTGTTCGCCATGGGTACCCATTCGGCGCTGTTCGGTCCGGTCAAGTATTCGATCCTGCCGCAAGCGTTGCACGAGGATGAACTGGTTGGCGGCAATGGCCTGGTGGAGATGGGCACCTTCCTGGCGATCCTCGCCGGTACCATCAGTGCCGGGGTCATGATGTCTTCGGCCCACTACGCACCGGTGGTGTCGACCGCGATCATCGGCATCGCCGTGCTCGGTTACCTGGCCAGCCGCGGCATTCCCCGAGCGGCAGCCGCTTCGCCGCAAATGCGTCTGGACTGGAACATCTTCAGCCAGTCCTGGGCCACCCTGAAGCTGGGCCTGGGGCAGACCCCGGCCGTTTCCCGCTCTATCGTCGGCAACTCCTGGTTCTGGTTCGTCGGGGCGATTTACCTGACGCAGATCCCGGCCTACGCCAAGGACTGGATGCACGGTGACGAAACCGTGGTGACCTTGATCCTGACGGTGTTTTCGGTGGGGATCGCCCTGGGTTCGCTGTTCTGTGAAAAACTGTCCGGGCGCAAGGTCGAGATCGGCCTGGTGCCATTCGGTTCGTTCGGCCTGACGGTGTTCGGGCTGCTGTTGTGGTGGCATTCCGGTGCGATCCCCGCCAGTGTCGACGGCCATGGTTGGCTCGAACTGCTCGGCTTCGGCCATGCCTGGCTGGTATTGATCGACATCCTGGGTCTCGGCGTGTTCGGCGGCTTCTACATCGTGCCGCTGTACGCGCTGATCCAGTCGCGCACCGCTGAAAACGAGCGGGCACGGGTGATTGCCGCCAACAACATTCTCAATGCCTTGTTCATGGTGGTCTCGGCCATTGTCTCCATCGTGTTGCTGAGCCTGGCCAAACTGTCGATCCCGCAACTGTTCCTGGTGGTGTCGCTGCTGAACATCGGCGTCAACGCCTACATCTTCAAGATCGTCCCCGAGTTCACCATGCGTTTCATGATCTGGCTGTTGAGCCATTCCATGTACCGCGTGGAACACCGCAATCTGGACGCGATTCCCGATGAAGGTGCAGCCCTGTTGGTCTGCAATCACGTTTCCTTCGTCGATGCGTTGCTGATTGGCGGCGCGGTGCGTAGGCCGATTCGCTTCGTGATGTACTACAAGATCTACAACCTGCCGGTGCTGAATTTTATCTTCCGTACTGCCGGAACCATTCCGATTGCCGGGCGCCAGGAAGACATTCACATCTACGAAAAGGCCTTCAAGCGCATCGCTCAGTACCTTGCGGACGGTGAGTTGGTGTGCATCTTCCCTGAGGGAAAACTGACCGCCGACGGTGAGATTAATGAGTTCAAGAGCGGCTTGACGCGCATCCTCCAGGAAACCCCGGTGCCGGTGATTCCCCTGGCGCTGCAGGGCTTGTGGGGCAGTTTCTTCAGCCGCGATCCGGCCAAGGGGCTGTTCCGGCGGTTCTGGTCGCGGGTGACCCTGGTGGCGGGGCCGGCGGTGGCGGTGGAGATGGCTGAGCCGGCCAGGCTGCAAGCGTTGGTCGGTGAGTTGCGCGGGGCAGTCAGATAAGAGGCTGCGGTCTTTCGATTTTTCGCGAGCAGGCTCGCTCCCACAGGGGAAATGCATTCCAATGTGGGAGCGAGCCTGCTCGCGATAGCGGTAGTGATCTAGGCGCTGACCTTGAGCCCGATCAATCCCGCCACGATCAACGCCACACTGACCAACCGAACCAGCGCCATCGACTCGCCAAACAGAATGATCCCGGCGATCACCGTGCCCACGGCGCCGACCCCGGTCCAGATTGCATAGGCGGTGCCCAGTGGCAGTTCCTTCATCGCCAGGCCGAGCAGGCCGAGGCTGATCGCCATGGCAGCGATCGTCAATGCGGTCGGGAGCGGGCGGCTGAAACCGTCGGTGTACTTCAGGCCGACGGCCCAGCCGACTTCGAACAGGCCGGCAAAAAACAGAATGATCCAGGACATTACACACCTCCATGCATGGATGGGGTCGTCCCCGGATAAAAGTTGATACAAGCTGCGGGGTCGTCCCCGCACTGGTGAGATAGAGTGCCCATGATCGGGCACTCGATCAAGTTTGCCTCAGTCCGCCGTCTGCTGGCTGGCGAGCGTCTCGCGGTCCTGCTTTTCGCTCATGCGGCGGAAGTAGGTTGAGAGCAGCGCGCCGGAGATGTTGTGCCAGACGCTGAACAACGCACTGGGTACCGCCGCTAACGGCGAGAAGTGCGCACTCGCCAGGGCTGCACCCAGGCCGGAGTTCTGCATGCCGACTTCCAGTGCCAGCGTCTTGCGTTGGGCCAATGGAAGGCCGAACAAGCGTCCGGTGAAGTACCCCAGCAGGTAACCGAAACTGTTGTGCAACATCACAATGGCCATGATCAGCAGGCCGGATTCGGCGATCTTCGCCTGACTGGCTGCCACCACCGCCGCCACGATGATCACGATGCTCACCACTGATATCAGCGGCAGCACTTCTACAGCATGACGCACTCGGGCGCCTAACAGGCGTTGGGCAATGATGCCCAGTGCAATCGGTAGCAGCACGATTTGCAGGATCGACCAGAACAGCGCCGAGAACGATACCGGCAACCAGGCCGAGGCCAGCAACCAGATCAATGCCGGGGTCAGCAGGGGCGCCAGCAGGGTCGTGATCGCGGAGATCGCCACGGCCAGGGCCAGGTCGCCGCGCGCCAGCCAGGTCATGACATTGGACGACGTGCCGCTTGGGCAGCAGCCCACCAGAATCACACCGACGGCGATTTCTGGAGGCAGGCTGAACACTTGGCAAAGCAGCCACGCGGTACCGGGCATGATGACGAACTGGGCAATCACCCCCAGAGCCACACGTCCTGGACGGCGGGCCACTTCGGCAAAGTCTTCCAGCTTGAGTGCCAGGCCCATGCCAAACATCACCAGCCCCAGCAAGGGCACAATGGCGACTTTCAGGTCCACGAACCACTGCGGTAGCAGGAATGCCACGATGGCGAAAATCAGTACCCAATAAGCGAAGGTATTGCCGACGAAGCGGCTCAGTGCAGCCAATGCGCGCATGACCAGATCCTTGTTATCAGTAATTGAAACCACACAAAACCAATGTGGGAGCGAGCCTGCTCGCGAAAGCGGTGCATCAGCAACATCGATGTTGACTGATCCGACGCATTCGCGAGCAGGCTCGCTCCCACAGAGGTGATGCTATTCCGTTAAATCCCCTGTGGCGTCTCTTCCCCACCCAGCGCTTCAACCAGCGCCGGCAGGAATTCGCCGAAGGTCAACATCATCAGCGTGAAGCTGGCGTCCAGTTGGCCGAGGGCTTCATCGCCACCGTCCTGCTCCGCCTGGTCCTGCAACAGATCTTCGAACTTCAGGCGCTTGACCACCATCTTGTCGTCGAGAATGAAAGACAGCTTGTCCTGCCAGGCCAGCGACAATTGCGTCACTACCTTGCCGGTGTTGAGGTGCAGCTGGATTTCGTCGCTGGTCAGGTCCTGGCGCTTGCAGCGCACGATGCCACCGTCTTCATGGGTGTCGCGCAGTTCGCATTCGTCCAGCACGAAGAAGTCGTCCGCGGCTTTCTGGGTCTTGACCCAGTCGGTCATGATGGCGGTCGGTGCGGTCTTGACGGTCAGCGGACGCACCGGCAGCGAGCCGATGACTTCGCGCAGGGTGGAGAGCAGGTCTTCGGCACGTTTCGGGCTGGCGGAGTTGACCAGGATCAGCCCCTGTTTCGGTGCGATGGCAGCAAAGGTGGAAGAGCGACGAATGAATGCACGGGGCAGGAACGCCTGGATGATTTCATCCTTGATCTGGTCCCGTTCCTTTTTATAGACCTTGCGCATTTGTTCGGCTTCGATTTCTTCGACCTTTTCCTTCACGGCATCGCGTACGACGCTGCCAGGCAGGATGCGTTCTTCCTTGCGCGCGGCGATCAACAGGAAATCCTGGCTGACATGCACCAGGGGGGCGTCTTCGCCTTTGCCGAACGGCGCGACGAAACCGTAAGTGGTCAACTCCTGGCTTGCACATGGACGCGCCAGTTTGCTGGCCAGTGCAGTTTCCAACGCCTCGGCATCAAAAGGCAGATCTTGGGTCAGGCGATAGATAAGCAGGTTTTTGAACCACATGGGGTGAATCTCTCCTTTATACAAAGGAGCGCATTATTCTCTTCGCGGGACCATAGGCCAACCCTTCGCTAAGCCTTTGGAAGACCTGAGGAAATTAATTTAAAAAGTGCTTGCCAGCATGGAGGACGCTCCGTAGAATGCGCGCCACACCGAAAGCGAAGGGTGATTAGCTCAGCCGGGAGAGCGTCTGCCTTACAAGCAGAATGTCGGCGGTTCGATCCCGTCATCACCCACCAATCTTTCAGTGTTACGCGCAGCGGTAGTTCAGTCGGTTAGAATACCGGCCTGTCACGCCGGGGGTCGCGGGTTCGAGTCCCGTCCGCTGCGCCATCTTCGATGACCTGGAATACTGAATGCCAGGTCACCAACAAAAAGCCCGCTCATTGAGCGGGCTTTTTGTTGTCTGCCTTTTATCTACTGCTCGGCATTCCGGCTGTGACGGTAATCGCTGACCGCCTCATACACCGCTTTACGCAAACGGTTGATGCCACCGATAGGGCGATGCGCCTCGATGCCGAACCAGGGATTGAACGACTGGTTGTCGCAGGCCAGGTTCAGCTTGGGGGTGTCGAAGTCCTGGGGCGGTACCTTGATTCGCGCCACCGTCTCGAACGGCGCGTCACTTTCTCGCCATTCAATGCTGGTGTCCTCGATCGGCATGTATTTGCCTGGGTCCTGGCGTTGGATCTGCAGGACAAAACACGCTGGCACCCGGTCTGTGGACAACTGCTGATGCAAGGCACTGCGCAGGAAATTCGGCAGTGCCTGGTTTTGTGCCGGCAGGGTATAGCTTGGGCAACTGTCCGGGTCTGGCGCTACCCGAAACTTAGCGTTGGCTTCGCCGAACTTGTAGGGCGATACCGAAAAGTACGTAGTCTGGGTCGGACTGACGGGAGGCGGTGACAGCGTCGCCAGGGCGATGAACAGATGGCGGATCTGCCAGCTGCGCGGGTCCAGCCCAGGAAAGAACGCCATCACTTTTTTTCCGTCGGCCTGGGCAGCCACATTCTGACGGTACTCGGCGACATCACTGACGAAGAAGTTCGGGTGATTGAACATCACGAAATCCTGTTCGCCTTGTGACTGCCTATCCGCCAACAGTGCCTTGCCCGGTACATTCAGCAGTTTGATGGCCATCCCTCGCGCATCCCGCAGGCTATCGAATTGCGGGTACGCGTTGCCGTTGGACAGGCGTATCGTTGCTTGCCAGACCTTGCCCGGTTCGGCAAACACGCCCTGGCGCAGAGGGGCGGGCAGGTCGCTCGGCACCTGGACTTCGGCCGTCACGCAACCGTGTGCCTTGGCATGGGCGTCGCGTAGATAGCGCGTGCCTTCGCGATGCTGATCGACGATGCGGATGGCGGTCTGGATGATCTCCTGGGTCATGGCGGCTTCGCCGGGTGGTATCTGTTCCTTGTCCGACACCGGTCCGCTGTGTTGCCAGGCGAACCAGCCCGTGGCGAGCGCCCAGCCGAGCAGGCCGATGCCCAACAGCCACAGGAGGGTCTTGCCCAGAAAGGCGCCGAGGCGCAGCCAGAGCGTGATCAGCATGGGTCAGTCCTTTTGCCTGAGGGATTCATCATCACAGTTGCGATTCCAGCGGCCCGCCCAGCACCTTGAGGTACTCCAGCAATGCCCAGCGTTCCTGCGGTTGCAGTAGGCGACCGATCACCCCGTTACCCCGCTCGCCGGCGCGGAATTCATGACCGCTGTTGTGGTTGCCGGTGATCCGGGTGTCGAAGAGAAAACCGTTGGTAAAGGCTTCGGTGCGATAACCCAGGTGTCGGGGATCGTACTCGAAGCTGCCTTTATAGAAGGTAGTCGCCCGTTCATCCTGCGGAGACAGCAACTGATAGATCGTCGGCACCGAGCCGTTATGCAGGAACGGTGGCGTGGCCCAGACGCCGGCCAGTGGCCGGGCCTTGTAGGCGCGCAGTTCGCGTACGCCGATGGGCAGGCCGAAACCATCCATGGCCGGCCGCTCGACCGGGGTGACGCCGGCGTCCCGGTAGGCGCGGTTCTCGACGAACGCCGTGACGTAGGCCAGGCCCTTGGCGACCGAAACCTGGCTCAGGTCCAGCGGTTGTGTCGGGGTCGGGTGCAGTTGCACGTCCAGTTTCGCCAGTTCGGCCGGGTTCCATTGCAAGCTGGTCAAGTCGAAGCGGTGGTCGGCAATGTTATTGGCCGTGCCCGGGTCGGTGCCGATTACCTTCACCGGCAGCATGTGCAGTTGCTGGACCGGTCTGTCGGGGCCCTGGACCACGTTGGGCACATGGCAGCCGGCGCAGTTTTCGGCGAACAGCGCCCGGCCCTTGGCGGCGAGGGGTTTATCGATCGAGCCCAGCAGTGCTTCCGGCCACACCGGGGGTTTGAGCAACTGCAAGGTTTCTTCGATCGTGTGCAGGTCGCGCACGCGCACGCTGGAGGGATAGCGCGCATCGCCCTGTAACGGCTTGCCCTGGGCATCGAAGAAATTCAGCGTGGCGCCCACACCCAGCGCCTCACCGACGTTGCGGGCCATCGGCTGTTGGGCCGAACCGTTCCATTGCACCCAGTCGAAGGTCCAGATATCCCACAACTGCGGGTAATCCACCGGGGCGTCGGCGATCCGGTAATTCTTCGCCGAAATGGCGTCGCCGAAACTGGCATTGGCAATACGGCCGAACGCGTCGGTGCGGCCGGGCCCTTCTTCGGTTGGGTAGAGGCCGCGGTGGGTGTCATTCCAGGCGACCCGCAGGAACGTATCCAGGGAGTCCTTGAAGGCCTTGCGCAAGGCGTCGTGGCGGGCATCGTCGTAGTCCTGGCCCAGGACTTGGCGGGCGAAGCGTTCGAATTTCCACGGGTTGTAGTAGGTCGAGGCGAGGCTGGCGACCAGTGCCTGTCCGAAGCTGCCACCGCGCAAGGTCGGCACGCTGGAAGGCAGGACATGTTGCGCCGAGCCACCGTCGATCCGTATCGCCTGGCCCTTGAAACGCAACTCGCCGGTGTGGCAGGCGGCACAGGTGATGTCCAGGAATTGCTCGGTGCTGCCCGGGTTCTGGTGCCGCGCAAAACCCACCGGCAAGTTGCCGGGATTGTCCTGGGAGGCTTTCTGCGCCGGGTCGACCAGAAAGCCGAAGCGCGCCAGGTATTCGGGCGACGCGAAGCGCTGTTGCGAGAAGGGCAGTTCAAGGGCTGTGAACCAGTCGTAGCGCAGGCCTTTGACTTGCGTCCCCTGAGGCGTGAAGTAATACGTCTGGCGCTCGGCGGCGCTCCATTGGTCCAGGTAGTGGACCTGTTCGACGGGGGTGTAGAACGGCAGCCGGGGATTGGCGACGTAATAAAGCACCACGGCCACGGCGACCAGTACCAGCACGAAAAGCAGCAGGAAAATGCGAGAGAGGAGGCGCACAGTCACATCCTTGTTTTTTTGATACGCCCTTATGCCTCAGTGCTGCGCGGCCGGCAAGTGGCCATTATTTTCGGTCTGCATGAATTGAACCACTGTGGGAGCGAGCCTGCTCGCGAGGCGGTCTGTCAGTCACATTCGTTTTGACTGGAACACCGCCTTCGCGAGCAGGCTCGCTCCCACAGTGGTTTTGGTGCGGTCGCTATGTCCATGTACGTAACAGATGACAGAAGCTTCATCCTGCAACCGTGAAAAGCATTTGTGGCACCTGAACTTATCCCCGGTTTTCGGCTCACATGCCGGTAGCCATTGGTCGTGGCGGCCTGATAAGCTCGCGGCTTTACTCGATTGCCCTTTAGGCGCATGAACAAGGAAATAGCATGAAACAGCATCGGTTGGCGGCGGCGGTTGCCCTGGTTGGCCTGGTACTCGCAGGTTGCGACTCGCAGACCAGCGTTGAGCTGAAAACCCCGGCGCAGAAAGCTTCCTACGGTATCGGCCTGAACATGGGCAAAAGCCTGGCTCAGGAAGGTATGGACGACCTGGATTCCAAAGCGGTCGCCCAAGGCATCGAAGATGCCGTCGGCAAGAAAGAACAGAAGCTGAAAGACGAAGAACTGGTCGAAGCCTTTGCCGCGCTGCAAAAGCGTGCCGAAGAGCGCATGGCCAAGATGAGTGAAGAGTCGGCGGCCGCCGGCAAGAAATTCCTCGAGGAAAACGGCAAGAAGGCTGGCGTGACCACCACCGCTTCCGGCTTGCAATACGAAGTGGTCAAGAAAGCTGACGGCCCGCAGCCCAAGCCGACCGACGTCGTGACTGTCCACTACACCGGCAAGCTGACCAATGGCACCGTGTTCGACAGCTCCGTGGAACGCGGCAGCCCGATCGACCTGCCGGTCAGCGGCGTGATCCCGGGTTGGGTCGAAGGCCTGCAACTGATGCATGTCGGCGAGAAGTACAAGCTGTACATCCCGAGCGACCTGGCCTACGGCGCCCAGAGCCCGAGCCCTGCGATCCCTGCCAATTCGGTCCTGGTCTTCGACCTGGAGCTGCTGGCGATCAAGGACCCGGCAAAAGAAGACGCAGCCAAGTAATCGCGTCTGCTATAACGACAACGCCTCGCTCATGCGGGGCGTTGTTGCATCCGGGCTGCGGAAAATCCGAATAAACCGAACGCACAGCGCAGGCGGCAGTCATAGGCAATACAGGCGCTGTGCTAGACCCAGTCAGCCTGTCAAGTCAATGAAATATTGGGTTTTTTTATGTGAGTAAAAAACGCCCGATCTGAGCTCGGGCCTTATGAGACGCGGGCTTCAGCGGTGAAATGAAGCTCTGTTCACAAGGTTATCCACAATTTGTGTGGATAACATTTCAGTAGGAAGAAAAAATGAAGGCACCGTGGAATTTTGCACGCTTTCTGCCTTTGGCGGGACGGCTGCTGGCCCGTGGCCGATTGCCGACGCTGCTCTTTGCCGTCGCCCGCAAAGGCGCCCGGGAAGGAGGACGCCTGGGGAAACTCAAGGACGATCTACGTTTGCTGCAGGCGTTGTGCCTGGCTTACTGGCGTGGCGAATACCGGGCGGTCAGTGCCAAGTCGTTGCTCTCGGTAGTGGCGGGGCTTATGTATTTCCTCAGCCCCCTGGATGCGATTCCGGACCTGCTGCCAATGTTTGGCATGATCGACGATATCGCCGTGCTGGCGTGGCTCATGAAAACCCTTGATGACGAGCTCAGTGCCTTCCGCGCCTGGCGTGATAGCCAGTCTCCCGAGAAGCTCGCACGGGTCGAAAGACTCCCCGATACCCCTCGACAACTCCAACTCCAGGAACAGAAAAAGCCCTGATTCTGTTCGTTTCCCATCGGGCGAGCATCACCCCGCGACCTTGGCCGTCATTTAGGATTACACTTCTAAGGAAAAGGCTGACTCGCTAAGCGTCATCGTCCTACGGGGTAGAGATGGATATTCAGATAATCACACGCGACGGAGAGCCCGAGTACGCGGTTTTGCCGTGGGAGCAGTACCAGTCGTTGTTGAAGGCCGCAGGCATCCATCAAGCACCGCCGCAAGAGGCCATGGCCCAGCACGCGGCGGCACCGGACCAGATTCTTCCTGGTCTGGATCAATTACGCAGTTTGCGCGAAGGGAAGGGCATCGCCATTGAGGCGCTGGCCCGCACGGTAGGTATCAGCCCGTCTTATCTGGCCATGATCGAAAGCGGCGAGCGTCAGCCCGATGCCGCGATTCGGCGTAGTCTGGCCTGGGAATTGACGGTGCCGGGGTGGAGGGAAGGATCGTGAGTGTACGCATCAGTCGGCAGCATTGGGATGGATTGTTGGGTGAGTTGGACCAGGCGCGCCGCCAGCGCCATTTGTTGACGTATCGTGCCTTGCTGGAGCGCTTGCAGCTGCCCAGCCCGGCCATGCAGACTTTGACCGCTGCCCTTGAACACCTGGCGGCGCTGGACGCTCGGGCCGAGCAGCCGCTGCGCAGCTCCCTGGTCATCAGCCAGGGCGCCAGCCGGTTGCCACGTACCGGTTTCTTCGAGTGCGTCGAACGCCTGGGGCGCTTTTCCGGCCCTTCCGATGGCGTGGCCGCTGCGTCCTGGCATGCGTCGGAAGTGGTCCGGGTGTTCGAGTACGAGTATCCGGAGTCGGCGGAGGCCTGATTGCTCTGACGGATCCTGCTGCGAACCGTTAAAGAAAAATCGGTAAAACCGGGCGTTCTCAAGATTTTTCTGGGCAACTCAAGAAAAATTGGGCAGCCCAGTCGAAAAAGAAGATTTTTGCCTGGGCTCAGTTGGGCATGCGGCGGTAAAGCGCCGACGCTTCAGCGACTGACGCATGCGCTGAGCAATCGCCGACAATGATCTTTTTGCGGATTGAAGACCCATCGACTCCAAGGGGGCGATGGGTTTTTGCATTTAGCGAATCGCCCTACGCCCACTGCATCTTTCCCTGACTTATTTCCTCAGCCATCCCCGGCAAAGTCTCGCGCTTCCTGAGTGCTGCGAGACGTTTGCCCATGTTCGACCGGTTTTTCCTGCTGGCCCTTGATCGTGTCATGCCTTGATGGATCAGGTGCACCGTATCGAGCAGGAGCTCGACAGTTTCAAAGACACCCTTTCCCTCTATCGCGAGCAACTGGAGCGCTGGTACGGCCGTGCGGTCGATCGGGCCAGCCAGGCGGCCGACCTGCCTTCGCTGATGGGCATGGAGCGGCTGATCCGCTTCGGTGGCAGCACCACCGCTGTCAGCACGGGCGATTATGACTTTCTCTCCACCGTTGTCCGGTGCCCCCAAGGCGGGGTGATGACGATCGAGAGCAAGCTCGAGTCGGTGTACGACGTTCCGCTGGGTGACATCGTGGTGGATGTGGTGGCGGTGGACAGCGGCGAGGTCACGCCGGTCACCCTGGATGCCCAGGGGGTGGGAACCTTCAGGGGGGATGCGGGCAGGTTCTATCGGGTTCATGTCCAGGGCGAGGTATCGTCCGCGCAGATCAGTCAGCTGTTTTCCTCCTACGATGGCCTGACCACGGAGCTGACAGACTGGCTGCGCGGCGAGTGGCAGGGTTTCAAGCCGCAGTGGGCGCAGCAATCCCTGGCCACTTCGGCTGCCGCGGTGGGCAACGGCTTGCTCGCCGGCAGTTGGGCGGCGATCGAAGGCGTGTGGGACAGCCTCAACCTGCTCTCGGACATCCTCAAGGACCCCGGGCAGTTTGTTGACCGCCTGGGCAGCAGTGCCAGTCAGTTGATGAAGCTGGCGCAGGACGCGCCGCAAGTGATGGCGAAGCTGCAACTGCTGACCAGTGATGAGGCGGCGCTGTGCCTGCTGGTTCGCACCGCCAGTCTCTGGCTGGAGATGCTGCCACCCAGTGAGCTCGCCGGCGAAACGACGGAAGCAATCTCGACGGTGGTGGTGCAGTTGCTGCTCGATCTCCTGATCGGCGTGGTGCTGACCTTCGCCGGGGCGGGGGCCGGCATCGCTTACCTGGCGATGCGTCTGGCCAGGCACGGCGCCAGCCTGATGAATGCCGTACAGCGTTTCGTCTGCGCGATCTTTGCCGTCGTCAACGGCTTCATGGGCTACGTCGACCGCTACAAGGCCGTGGCGGCGCGGGGTATCGCGGCCGGAATAAAGAAAGGTCGGATGCAGCTACGCTGGGATGCGCAACGCAACACCACGCTGAAAAAAGACGAACCCCACGACGACGCCCCGGCCCAATCGAAAAACCCCAACGGCGACAGCGCCGACAGCGCGGCCCTGACCCGCACCGACGGCTGCCCGGTGTCGATGGTCACCGGCGAAGAACTGCTGACCCTGGACGACGGCACGCTCGATGGCCGGCTGCCGTTCGTCTTCACCCGCCTGTACCGCAGCAGCGCGGCGGAGCAGGACGTGGGGCTGGGGCGCGGCTGGAGCCATGCCCTGGCGCATCGCCTGCAGCTTGAGGGCGAGCAGGTCATCTGGATCGACCAGGAAAACCGCCGCACCACCTTTCCGCTGCCCAACGCCCAGCGTCCGGCGATCCACAACAGCCTGGCCCGGGCGGCGATCTACCTGGGCAGCGCGCCGGACGAACTGATCGTCGCCCAACCCGGCGAAAACTCACCTTTCCTACACTTTCGCGACGGTTATCTCACCGCCCTCAGCGACCGCTTCGACAACCGCCTGACGATCCAGCGCAACATCCATGGCGACATCTGCCGCCTGGACAACGGTGCCGGGCGCGCCCTGCAGCTGCGCTACGAACAGCGCCACCTCGTCGCCCTCGACTACCAGAGCTTTCACCCGGCGCTGACCCTGGACGAAGCCTGGCGCACCGAACAGACCCTGGCGACCTATCGCTACGACGCACGCTCACGGCTGATCGAGGCCACCAACGCCGCCGGCGAAAGCGAGCGCTACGACTACGACGATGCGCACGTCATCCTCCAGCGGCAATTGGCCGGCGGCGCGAGCTTCTTCTGGGAATGGCAGGGCACCGGACAGGCGGCCCGCTGCGTGCGGCACTGGGCCTCGTTCGCGCAGATGGATACGCGCTACAGCTGGGGCGAGGACGGCAGCGTCACGGTCCGCCACCTCGACGGCAGCGAAGAAACCTATGTCCACGACGACCGCGCGCGGCTGGTACGCAAGGTCGAGCCCGACGGCGGCGAACACCTCAAGGCCTACGACGCACAGGGCCGGCTGATTGCCGAACAGGACCCGCTGGGCGCCGTCACCGAATACCACTACGACGAAGTCGGACGGCTGGTGGCGCTGATTCCCCCCGAAGACGCGCCCACGTCCTACGAATACCGCAACGGCTTCCTGCACACCCGTTCTCGCGGCAAGGCCATCTGGACCTACCGGCGCAACGACCGGGGCGAGGTGATCGAGGCCATCGACCCGGATCAACAGCGCACCCGCTATGCCTACGACGCCCACGGGCAGTTGCTGTCGATCCACTACCCGGACGGCAGCGAACACCGCTTCACCTGGAACCGGCTCGGCCAACTGACGGAAGAAACCCTGCCTGACGCCAGCCAGCGGGTTTTTGCCTACGACGTCCTGGGGCGCTTGCTGACCCGCCAGGACGAACACGGCGGGGTAACGCACTACCAATGGGACGCCGTGGGCCGTCTGCTGCAGACCACCTTGCCCAGCGGCGCCAGCCGCGCCTGGACCTACAACGCCTACGGCAAGGTCACCTCCGAGCGCGACGAACAGGGCCGCGTCACCCGCTACGAATACGCCGACGACCTGCACCTGGTCAGCCGTCGCATCAATCCCGACGGCAGCACGCTGCACTACCGCTACGACTCGGCGCGGCTGCTGCTGACCGAGATCGAGAACGAGTCCGGCGAAAAATATCAGCTGGACTACACCCCCAGCGGCTTGATCCGACAGCAAGTCGGCTTCGACGGCCAACGCAGCGCCTATGCCTACGACCTCAATGGGCACTTGCTGGAAAAAACCGAGTTCGGTGCCGACGGCAGCCAGCTTGTCACCGCCTACCAGCGCGACGCGGCCGGACGCCTGCTGATCAAGACCCTGCCCGACGGCCAGACAATCCAGTACCGCTACGACGGGTTGGGCCGGCTGGTGGATGTCGATGACGGCAGCGACCATCCGCTGGCCTTCGAATACGACACCCAGGACCGGCTGATCAGCGAGCACCAGGGCTGGGGCACCCTGCGCTATGGCTACGACACCTGCGGGCGGCTCAATCACCTGCGCCTGCCGGACAACAGCAAGGTCGACTACCACCACGCCCCGGGCGGCGCACTGACCGCCATCGACCTGAACGGTGCACGCCTCAGCGAACACCAGCTGCGGGGCGGCCGCGAACACCAGCGCCAACAGGGCCTGCTGCTCAGCCAGTACGAACACGACGAACAGGGCCGGCTCAAGGCCCACACCGTGCTGCAGAACCAGCAGAGCTTGTTCTGGCGCGATTATGCCTACAGCCCCAAGGGCAACCTCGCCGCCCTTTCCGACAGCCGTCGAGGGCGGCGCGAGTACCAGTACGACCCGCTCGACCGCCTGACCCGGATCGAGCACTCCCACACCGATCCCACGGAACACTTCGCCCACGACCCGGCCGGCAACCTGCTGATGCAGGACCGTCCCGGCCCGACCCAGCTCAAGGGCAATCGTCTGCTGATGGAGGGCGACCGCCACTACGACTACGACGCCTTCGGTAACCTGATCCGCGAACGCCGCGGCAAGGCCCAGGCACTCGTCACCGAATACCGCTACGACAGCCAGCACCGCCTGATCGGCGTCACCACGGCGGACGGCCGCGAAACGGCCTACCGCTACGACGCCTTCGGCCGCTACCTCTACGAGCACCACCGCTGCTACCTCTACGAACCGGGCACCTTCCGCCCATTGGCACTGCTCGACGGCAAAGGCCTCAACGCCTGCCCGTTCTACTACCACCTCGACCACCTGGGCACGCCCCAGGAACTGACCAACTACGGCGGCCAGATCGTCTGGTCGGCGCGCTACCACGGCTACGGCAAAACCCGCGCGCTAGAACACGGCGGCGGCGAACAGCTGGAACAACCGCTGCGCTTCCAGGGCCAATACTTCGACCCGGAAAGCGGCCTGCACTACAACCGGCACCGCTACTACAATCCGGAAACGGGCCGCTACCTGACGCCTGACCCGAGCAAGTTGGCGGGTGGGCTCAATGGGTATCGGTACACCCTGAACCCGACGGGGTGGGTGGATCCGTTGGGGTTGGTGGATTGCCCGGGGAAGGGTGGGTGCAAGGCGGCGGTTGGGGAGCAGGATCCGGCTGCGAAGGTTGGGGTGGATGAGGGAGAGCCGCGGCTGCCGATGACGGCGGAGCAGCGGCGGGCTCGGATTGATGAGTTGGGGGAGGCGAATGCCAAGCGGCGTGTCACTCGAATGGAAAAAGAATATGGCATGCATACCGTTGAAAAGCATGGGCCAGAAATTTCAGATGCAGCACTCAAACAGAGGGCAATTAACGGTGCAAATCCACATACGGGTGAAATTCCGAAAGGCGCGAATGGAAGTTTAAGCTCCCAGTTCAGCAATTGGCGCGTGCATTTAAATGCGCTGAATAAAGCTATGACCAGAGAAGGGCTTGGGTTGGATCCGTTTACAGGACTGGATCACAAAAAAGATAGGATAGTAAGGCAGGAGTTACCCGGAGCAGGGCGTGGTTACAAGCCGAATAAGAAAGATAAACAGAATCCCAAGTTGAATGAAAATCTGAATTGGTTCGAGGTGAAGTTCGATAAGCATGGTGTGCCGTATACCGGATTTCCCGCGGAGAAAAAATAATGTTGAAAGATCCTTTTTTGAATGAGCAGTTTGTGCCTGATCTCATGTGGTTTATCGGTCAGTTCGACGTCTACGATCGGGAAGAAACAAGAGGCGTAGCGTTGGGAGTGTACGATCCCAATGATAAGCATGATCGCTCTGAACTGATTGTTAAATATGCTCTTGATTTAGCGTGTCTGTCGTATAGGCATAAATATGTACTGGTGGTATTTCTCGAGGAGGCGCTTAAGGACCCGAACTATGATTTCCAAGCGTTGTTTGAAATCGATGAGGATTGTGCGGGCAGTTGGCCACGCGGTGAATGGTATAACTTAAAAAATCCTCGAGAGTTTTTCCACGATGTGTTTGTGCTTGCGAAGGAAGTTTGGAGAGAGGATCTCAAGACAGCGGCCCGAGAAGACCCATCGACTTGGTAGGCCAGCAGTAGCTTACCAAATGGATATCCTTGCATAGGAAATACTCTGCTCTAAAAAGAATCCGCTAGATTGATGGATTAAATGACGGTTTCACGAGTTGTATAATTTTTTTGGCGGTCATTCCATCAAGACCTGGCCAGCCGAACACGAAACTATTGAGCAAGTCCTTAACGCCTTCCTGGGTGAATTTGACACGGGAGTTCTTAGGGCAGGCGATGTTGGCAAGCTGTTAAAAGCTGCATCGATTTGCTGCGGATATGAGCCGCACACAGCGGTTCTCTACTGCCTATCGGCACACCACGAACTGCTTTTGTGGCGAGGGAGCTTGCTCCCGCTGGGTTGCGAAGCGACCCTGAGGCAGTCTGCTCGATCAGCCAGGCACGCTGGGGAGCTGGTCAGGGGGCTGCTTCGCAGCCCAGCGGGAGCGAGCTCCCTCGCCACAAGGTATCGCTAGTCGTGCTTACAGCGTGGCGGTCTGTGCCCAAGACGCGGGCCCTTACACCGATAAACTTGACTCCATGACAGGCTCCCGCTCAGTCAAACCGTCAATCAAATAGACACTTCCTCCCAAAATCTCCTTCGCATGATGCTTAGCCTGCGAAGCCAGTTCCGCCAGTTGGCTCGCATCCAGTTCCCCACACGCGTCCGACCTCAGATGCACCACCCCAATCGACAACGACAACAACGCGAAATCCTGTCGAACCCCTTGCCGATTCAATGCCGTGAAGCACCCAGCCTCCAGATGCTCCGGCCGATAGAACCGGCGGCAATGGGTCTGGAAGTCGCTGAGCAGTTGGTTCAGGCGCTTGCGCCAGTCTTCCGGGCCGAGGACCAGCAGGAAGTCGTCGCCCCCGATGTGGCCGACGAAGTCGCGGCTGGGGTCGATTCGTTCGTTCAGGCATTGAGCCAGGCACAGCAGGACTTCGTCGCCGCGGCCGTAGCCATAGATGTCGTTGAAGGGTTTGAAGCTGTCGATGTCGACGTAGCAGATCACCGCTTCCTGTCGCTGTTGCAGCAGGCGGGTGAGGCATTGCTGGATCGGTACGTTGCCCGGCAGCAGGGTCAGCGGGTTGGCGTAGCGGGCCTGTTGGATCTTCAGTTCGGTGATGAGCTTGAGCACGTCGATCACCCGTCCCAGCCCCAGGTAGTGACCGTTGAGGGTGATGATAAAGTCTTCTTCGATGCGTTGCCGGGCGCGGCTGGTGATGAGGCGGCTGACTTGCTGCAGCGACTGGCTCAGTTCCACGGCCAGGAAATCATCGCTCATCAGGCGGCTGATGGGTTTGCGGGCGAACAGGTCGGTGGCGAAGGGTTTGAGCAAGGCGTCCGAGAGTGAATGGCGGTGGACGATGCCGCAGGGGCGGTTCTGATTGTCCAGCACGGCCAGGGAGTTGAGGTTGGCCTGGCGCCGAAAGGCTTCCAGGACCCGTGCCGTGGGGGTGTCGTGGGACATGGCCGGTTGCTCGTTGAGCAGGGCGCTGAGGTCGTTGATTTCATCGCTTAGCGACACCGTGCCGCTGTCCTGCCGGGGCATCAGCGCCTTGGCGTCCCGTGACGGCTGTTCCTGGGGGCGGGCGAGCAGATAGCCCTGAACCAGATCAACGCCCATTTCCATAAGCACCGCCAGTTCCTCCGGCAGTTCGATGCCCTCGGCAATCACTTGGGAACGTGACGTCCGGGCGATTTTCAGGATCGAGCCGACGAATTCGCGCTTGAGGGCATCCTGGTGAATGCCGTCGATGAAATGGCGGTCGATCTTCACATATTCAGGGCGCAATTCGGACCACAGCCGCAGGCTCGAATAACCGGCGCCAAGGTCGTCCAGGGCGATGGAGAAACCCATGGCCCGGTAATGATGCAGCGCGTTCTGCAGAAGCTGGAAATCATCGATCGGGGTTTGTTCGGTCAGTTCGATCACTACCTGACTGGGCGGGATGCCGAAATCCTGCAGCAGTTGCAAAGTGCGTCCGGTCTGGTGCGCCGACTCCAGCAGCGACTCGGGCGAGACATTGAGAAACAGCTTGCCCGGTAGTTTCTGCTCGTTGAAGCGTTGGCAGGCACTGCGTCGGCAGGCCAGTTCCAGTTCACTGAGGCGTCCGGCCTGGCGGGCCACGGAGAGCAAGGCGATGGGCGAGTGCAAGGGGCTGTTGGACGGCCCGCGGGTCAAGGCTTCGTAACCCAGGATGCGCCGTTCGGACAGGCATACGATCGGTTGGAACAGACTGTGCAAACCGCTTTGAGTCAGGATTGAACTCAAGGCACTCAGCTGTTCGGTCGTGGTCATGGCGATCTCTGGCGATAAAAAAAGGACCGGGCGCCGTGGTGGGGCGCCCAGTCCTGTATTTCACGACAGACTGATGTCAGTTTGATGACACTCCGACGAGAGTCACCATTAAATGGCCATCATCCTTGCTTGGCGACGGTCGTATTGAGTTTCAGGTAATCCAGCAGGATTCGCCCGGTCTCGCTCAGGTACGCATCGTCTTCCGGCTTGGTCTTTTCCGGCTCGGTGATCAAGTCTTCGTCTTCTTTCTTCAGCTCTTTGAGCGGCTCTTCGCCCTTGGCCTTGCGACGCAGGTTTTCCATCGCCAGTTGCTTGGCCTCGATGTCGGCATGCTGGGCACGACGGTCGGCTTCGTTGAGGGTGACGGTTTTTTCCAGCATCAACTTCTGCGCCAGAGCCAGCTTGTCGCGGATGAACACGAACTCGGCATCCTGGGAAGTACGGGCGTCGTGATCGGACTTGAGCTGGGCCAGGAACGGTTTGAACGGGTCCACCGCCGGTTTGATCGCTGGCCGGATGGTGTCCCACGGCATGGCTTCGGGCAGGGCGCTTTCGCCGATTTCCTTGGTGTCGATGATCGACGGGTAATCGATGTCAGGCAGCACGCCTTGGTGCTGGGTGCTCTGGCCGGACACCCGGTAGAACTTGGCCAGGGTCAGTTTCAGTTCGCCGTGGTTCAACGGTTGGATGGTTTGCACGGTGCCCTTGCCGAAGGTCTGGCCGCCAATGATCAATGCCCGGTGGTAGTCCTGCATGGCACCGGCGAAAATTTCCGAGGCCGACGCCGACAGGCGATTGACCAGCAAGGCCATCGGCCCCTTGTAGAATGCGCCCGGGTTCTCGTCTTCGAGCACGTCCACCCGGCCATCGGCGTTGCGTACCAGTACGGTAGGGCCCTTGTCGATGAACAGGCTGGTCAGTTCGGTGGCTTCCTGCAAGGAACCGCCGCCATTGTTGCGCAAGTCGATGACGACGCCGTCGACCTTGTCCTTCTGCAGCTCGGTCAGCAGCTTCTTGACGTCGCGGGTGGTGCTCTTGTAGTCCGGATCCCCGGCGCGGAACGCCTTGAAGTCCAGGTAGAAGGCCGGGATCTCGATGACGCCGAGCTTGTAGTCCTTGCCATCCTGTTTCAGGTTGAGGATCGATTTCTTCGCGGCCTGTTCTTCCAGTTTCACCGCTTCACGGGTGATGGCCACGATCTTGCTGGTCTGGTCGTTCGGCGCATTGCTGGCCGGAATGACTTCCAGGCGCACCACCGAGCCTTTCGGGCCACGGATCAGCTTGACCACTTCGTCCAGGCGCCAGCCGACCACGTCGACCATTTCCTTGTTGCCCTGGGCGACACCGATGATCTTGTCCGCCGGGCCGACCTGCTTGGTCTTGTCGGCCGGGCCCGCCGGTACCAGGCGCACGATCTTCACCTGGTCGTTGTCGCTCTGCAGCACCGCGCCGATACCTTCCAGGGACAGGCTCATGTTGATGTCGAAGTTCTCCGCGTTATCCGGCGACAGATAATTGGTGTGCGGGTCGTAGGACATGGCGAAGGTGTTGATGTACGCCTGGAAGATGTCTTCGGCGCGAGTCTGCTCCAGACGAGCCAATTGGTTCTTGTAGCGCTTGATCAGGGTTTCCTGGATCTGCTTGGGGTCCTTGCCGGCGATCTTCATGCGCAGCACTTCGTCCTTGACGCGTTTGCGCCACAGGTCATCGAGTTCGGCTGTGCTTTTGAGCCAAGGGGCGTCCTTGCGGTCGACCAGCAAGGTTTCCTTGGTGTTGAAATCGATCTTGTCGACGCCTTTGTTCAGCTCGCCAATGGCGTAATCCAGGCGCGCCTTCACGCGGTCCAGGTAGCGCTTGTAGATGACGAACCCTGCGTTCAGGTCGCCGCTCTTGAGGAAATCGTCGAACTGGGTTTTCCACTTGTCGAATTCTGCGATGTCGCTGGCCATGAAATAGCTGCGCGACGGATCAAGCAGCTTCAGGTAGCTGTCATAGATGATGACCGAGCGCGCGTCATCGAGCGGTGGTTTGCTGTAATGATGACGCTTGAGCAATTCTACGACGTTAAGGCTGGCAATCACCTCGTCGCGATCGGGTTGAAGCTTGTCCCAGCTGTTGGCTGCGAACGTATCGCTCGACATTGGCAACAGACCGAGGCCAATGACAAGCGCGAGGGCGGTGCTGGGGAACAGGTGCTTCATACTGATTCGACGCAGGGACAATTGATAACGCATATTAGGCCGTCTTTGAAGTCGCCGGTTCCATGTGGCCCGGGCGCAAAATGCAAGAAAGCCCGGCGTTACAGCAGCGGGCCCAGTCGAGACTCACTATGGAGGCACCGTGAAAGCATTGCAAGGCGTTGAAGGCCAAGTGGTATGGGCTGATGAGCCAAGTCCTACGTGCGATGTAGGGCAAGTTCGCATTCGTGTGGCGGCTGCCGGCCTGAATCGGGCCGATTTATTGCAGAAAGCCGGACTTTATCCGCCGCCGCCCGGGGCCAGTCACGTGCTGGGGTTGGAGTGTTCCGGGGTCATCAGCGAGGTTGGGCCGGGCTCGGCCTGGCAGGTAGGCGACCGCGTGTGTGCGTTGCTCGCCGGCGGTGGCATGGCCGAGGAAGTGGTGGTCGATGGCCGGCATGTGCTGCCAGTGCCCCAGGGCCTGTCGTTGGCTGAAGCGGCCGCGCTGCCTGAGGTCTACAGCACCGCGTGGCTGAATCTGTTCAAGCTGGCAGGCCTCAAGCCAGGGGAGAAAGTGCTGCTGCACGCCGGCGCCAGTGGCGTCGGTTCCGCGGCGATCCAACTGTGCAAGGCGTTTGGCAACCCATGCTGGGTCAGCGTCGGCTCTGCCGATCGGCTGGCTTATTGCGAGACGTTGGGGGCCCAGGGCGGGGTGGTGCGGGCCGACGACATCGAGCGCTTGAACGACTTTGCGCCCTTCGATGTGATCCTCGATCCGGTGGGCGCCAGCTACGCCAGGCTCAACGTGAAACTTTTGTCAGTTGACGGGCGTTGGGTGTTGATTGGGCTGATGGGCGGACGGGAAAGCCATCTGGACCTGGCGAAGATCCTCGCCAAGCGTATCCAGTTGCTGGGGTCGACCCTGCGCAGTCGCGACGATCAATTCAAGGCCGATCTGCTGCGAGAACTGGGTGAGCATGTCTGGCCGTTGTTCACCGAGAGGCGCCTGAGCCCACAATTGGCCGCGACTTTCTCGATCAAGGACGCCGAAGCAGCGTTTGCCGAGCTGGCGACCAACCAGGTGTCAGGGAAGTTAGTGCTGGTGATTGATGAAAGTTTGAGCTGAGTGGGCTTGGCGGGGACGGAAATGGCGCCTGTGGGAGCCGAGCTTGCTCGCGATAGCGTCGGATCAGTTTGCAGCGTAGTTGACTGACCCTCCGCCATCGCGAGCAGGCTCGCTCCCACAAGGGATTGGTGCCCGAACACTGCTTTCATGAACGCCGCGAAAACCTGTGGGAGCGAGCTTGCTCGCGATGGCGGCACCACAGTCAACATCGAGGCAAGCTGACCCACCGCCATCGCGAGCAAGCTCGGCTCCCACAAGGGGTGCCCGAACATTGCTCTCATGAACTCCGCGAAAACCTGTGGGAGCGAGCCTGCTCGCGATGGCGGCACCACAGACAACATCGTGCAAACTGCCTCACCGCCATCGTGAGCAAGCTCGGCTCCCACAGGGTTCCAAATGTCCGGCTGCTGGTCCGAACTGTCATTCCTGACAGTAGACGCCACCTGCTGTACGCCGGTTAATACCTGTCGATTTCACTCACTAGATGGATATACACTCTGTCAAGTCTGACAGTAGACGGCGCGGAGACAGCCGCTCTAGATTGGCCATTGAGAGTAATAGAGGTCTCTCTGATCGTTTCCCTGACAGAAGAGGTGCCGTGATGGCCAAACAAGAGATCCGCCTGTCCAAAGAAGATATTGATGACGACAGCTCACCCGATATTCTCGTGGAGTTCTATAAAGACGAGGCGCTGCAGTTCGCGACTTTTATCTCCGCTTCAAAAAAGAACGGTGCCTACGATACCGTCAACGTCAAGACTGACACCGATGCTGATGGCGATATGGACGTGCAGGACGAAAATGCCCTGCTGGAACTGGCCAAGGCCTTTTCCGTGTTCGAGTAGTGAGGAGGTATGTCTCCTCACGCCGCACTACGGACATTGGTGTTCGCGCTCTCCCTTGGCAGCTTGGCGTCGACCTGGGCACAAGTGCCATCGGACACTTCGGAACAAGGATCCTGGGGGGAGTGGGGGCCGCCTGCGTATTGTCCGGCGGGTCAGTATGTCTGGGGATTTCGTGTCAAGGGTGAGCCCTACCAGGGCAACGGTGACGACACGGCCCTGAATGCGGTGCAGCTCATCTGCAAGAACGGAGCCTCGGGTGTACCCACGTACATTCACAGTCGTGAAGGAGGGTGGGGATCCTGGGGCAGGGACCATGTTTGCCGTGAGACGCCCGTCATCGGTTTTGCCATTCAAGTGGAGCGGTTTCAGGGCAAGGACAAGGAAAAGGGTTCGAAGGACGATACCGCCGCCGGCAATATCAAGATGGACTGCGGGTCGGAAATCCTGACGGGCGATCCGCCTGCCGCGTGGGGGGAGTGGACTGGATTTTACCGATGCGTCGATGGCAATGGGTACCAGAAAGTCAGGGGGTTCCGCACCAGAGTGGAACCTGACCAGGGCAACGGCGACGACACGGCCCTGAACGCGATGCAGGTGTATTGCGGCTTCTAGCTCCGATCCGAATGGACACCGATCCACACCTGACGGCCATGGCACGCTTATCTGTGGGAGCCGAGCTTGCTTGCGATGGCGTCGGACCCGTTGGCATCCGGTTGACTGACCCACCGCCTAGCGCTCGTCCGAGCGAGGGTGTTCCCTATCAGGCTCGGACGCTGCTTTTGTGAACACCTCGATAAACTGTGGGAGCTGTGTTCACTTCCAGCTGTGAATCGGCCACCCGGCCAGTTCGGCATGGGCCTTCAACACCGGGTCCGGGTTCACCACGTGGGGGAAGTCCACCCGCTGCAACAGCGGCAGGTCATTGCGCGAATCGGAGTAGAAACTCGCCCCCTCCAGGTTTTCTTCCTCGGCGTCCAGCCAGTCCAGCAACCGCGCGATCTTGCCTTCGCGGTAGGTCAGGGTGCCCACGGTTTTGCCGCTGTACACGCCGTGGGTTACTTCAAGCTCGATCGCCAGGATCTCATCGATGCCCAGGCGTTCGGCAATCGGCCCCACCAAGTGTGTGCCCGAGGCCGAGATCACCAGGATCCGGTCGCCGGCCTTGCGGTGTTCGGCGACGGCCTTGGTGGCGTCGCTGAAGATGATCGGTTCGATGAAGTCTTCCACCCAAGGCGCTACCAGGTGTTCGACTTCTGCCGGTGTGCGGCCGATCATCGGTTCCAGGCTGAAGTCCATGTACTCTTCCATGCGCAGCTTGCCGTGGCTGTAGGCATCCATCAGCTCATTGTTGCGACGCATGAACGACTCGGGATCGACCCAGCCCAGGCGCCCCATCTGCTCGCTCCAGAGGGTGGCGCAATCGCCGTGGATCAGGGTTTCGTCCAGATCAAAAATTGCCAGGGCCATCAGTGCGTTTCCCTTCTCAAAGTCAGCTTCATAATCAACAAAGCCATCAGGCTACCGCACACAGGGCCGACGGATCGATGGAAAGCGCCAGGCGGGCGCCATCGGGATGCAGGTCGGCGGCCGAGCGGTTGAGCACGTCCACCACCAGTTCCACGCCGCGGGCCTCGACCCGGTAGCGGATCACGTTGCCCAGCAGGCTGTGGCTGCGGATCAATGCATCCGGTTCGCCGCTGCGACTCAGCTCGATGGCTTCCGGGCGAATGGCGATACGGCTGTTCACCGGCCGTTGCAGCAATCGGCTGGCGCTGTCGGCGTCCAGCAGGTTGTAGTTGCCGATGAAGCCGGCTGCGAAGACATCGACGGGGGCAGTGTAGAGGGTTTCGGCATCGCCGCTCTGTACGATCTTTCCCTGGTTCATCAGGAAAATCCGGTCGGACATGGTCAGGGCTTCTTCCTGATCGTGTGTGACGAAAATCGTGGTCAGGCCCAACTCGCGCTGGATCTGTCGGATCTGTTCGCGCAGGTGTTTGCGAATCCGCGCATCCAGGGCGGACAGCGGTTCGTCCAGCAGCAACAGCCGCGGCCGGGTCACCAGGGAGCGGGCGAGGGCAACGCGTTGGCACTGGCCGCCGGAGAGTTGATGGGGGTAGCGGGTGGCGAAATCGTGCAGTTCCACCAGGCGCAGGATCTCCTGCACGCGCTGGCGGCTGTCTTCGGCCTGGATCTTTTGCATGCGCAGGCCGAAGGCGACGTTCTGTTCCACGGTCATGTTGGGGAACAGGGCGTAACTCTGGAACACCATGCCGATGCCGCGCTTTTGCGGGCTCAGGGGGACGATGTCCTGGCCGTCCAGCAGGATCTTGCCGGCATCTACCGCCGTCAGTCCGGCAATGCAGCGCAACAGTGTGGACTTGCCGCAGCCGGAAGGGCCGAGGAGGGTGACGAATTCGCCCTTGCCGATTTCGCAATTGATGTCGCTGAACACCGGCGTGCCCGCGTAGCCTTTTTGCAGGTGTTGGACGCTGACGTAGCTCATTGGCTTTTGTCCTTGTTCAGAATGTTCGCCGCCCAGGTCAGGACCAGTACGAAGAAGAAGTAGGAAATCACCAGAGCACTGGTGAAGTGGCCGCTGCTGTTGCGCATGTTGTTCAGGTAGACCTGCAGGGTTTCATAGCGGGTGCCCACCAGGATGTTGGCGAACACGAACTCACCGAACAGGAAGGAGAAGGACAGCAGCAGCGCCACCATCAGGCCCTTGCGCAAGTTGGGCAGCACCACCAGCAAGGCCGCCTGGAAGGTGCTGGCACCGAGCAGCTGCGCGGCGTCCATCAGGTCGCGCAGGTTGATGGCCTGCAGGTTGTTGGTGATCGCGCGGTACATGAACGGCAGGGCGACGGTGAAGTAACAGCCGATCAGGATCCACGGCGTCCCGACCATGGCCAGCGGGCCGGAACCATAGAGTTGCAGCAGGCCTACCGACGACACCACCGGCGGCACCGCGAAGGGCAACAGGATGAGGATGTTCATCAGCGCGTCGAGTTTCGGGAAGTGGTAATGCACCACGAACAGCAGTGGCAGGATCAGCACCACCGAGAGCACCAGCGCGCCGACGCAGACGATCAGCGACTGGCCGAAGGCGCTGAGAAAGCGCGGGTCGCTCCACAGCTGCACGTACCATTTGAAGGTAAAGCCAGCGGGCAGCACGGTGGCCGACCAACTGCTGGCGATGGAGTAGATCAGCGTGCCGGCCAGGGGCAGCAACAGGATGGCGAACAGCAGGTACACCACGGCCCGATGATAGAGGCCGGCAGGGCTCGATTCAGCGCGAGACATGGTAGCTCCTCTTGAGCAGTAGCTGATGGACGACGGTCACCAGGGTCATCAACGCCACCAGCACCACGGCCAGGGCGCTTGCCATGTTCGGGTCCAGGGAAATGTCGCCGGAGACCATGGCGGCGATGCGAATCGGCAGCACGTTGAAATTGCCGGTGGTCAGTGCGTACACCGTGGCGTAGGCACCCAAGGCGTTGGCCAACAGGATCACAAAGGTACCCAGCAGCGCCGGGGTCAGCACCGGCAGCCCGATGTGTCGCCAGAACTGCCAGCCGTTGGCGCCCAGCAGCGCGGCGGACTCGCGCCAGTCTTCGCGCAGGGCGTCGAAGGCCGGGTAGAGCAGCAGCACGCCCAAGGGAATCTGGAAGTAGGTGTAGAGGATGATCAACCCGGTTTTCGAGTACAGGTTGAAGTCTTCGATGATCCCCGCCTGCTTGAGCATGAGGGTGATGCTGCCGTTGAACCCCAGCAGAATGATGAAGGCGAACGCCAGGGGCACGCCGGCGAAGTTGCTGGTCATGTTGGCGAAGGCGTTGACGAAATTGCGCAGCTTAGAATCGACCCGGCGCAGCGAATAGCTGCCGAGCACTGCGATGATGATCCCGAACACACTGGACCAGAAGCTGATTTCCAGGCTGTGCTGGATCGCTTGCAGGTAGAACTTCGAACTGAAGATCTTGCTGAAGTTGGCCAGGCCCCAACCGAACTCTTCCGACTCCAGGCTATTGACCAGCACCCAGAGCAGCGGGGCGATCTGGAACACGATGAAGAAAATCGCGAAGGGCACCAGGCACAACGCTGCCAGCCATTTGCCGCGTGTCATGGCATTCACTTGAGCAACTCCTGGCAATACGGTTTGTCGTGAGCGACACCGAGCAACTGGCAGAGGGTGCCGCACAGTTCGGTCTGCCGGGGCTTCGCGGCGGGGTCGAGGCTGAAGCCGTCCCCAAGCACGAACAGCGGCACCTCCCGTTCCTCGGCCAACAGACCGTTATGGGAGCGATCATTGTTCATGCCGTGATCGGAAGTCACCAGCACCTGATAACCACCCTCGAGCCAGGCTTGCAGGTAGACCGCCAGGTTGATGTCGGCCGAGCGGGCACTGTTGCGGTATTGCGCGGTGTCGAGGCCATGCCTGTGGCCGGCATCGTCGATATTCATCGGATGCACCAGCAAAAAGTTCGGCGAATGGCGCTGACGCAAATGTTCGGCGTCGGCGAACAAATGGGAATCGGGGTAGTGGTCATTCCAGTAGAAATGCCCGTACTGGATCGGCAGGTCGGGATTGTCGGTATGCCGATCCCGTCCGGCCACGAACGGTGAGACGTTGTAGAGCTCGCTGACCCAATGGTACGCCGCAGCCGCCGTGCTCAAGCCGCCTTCGGTGGCGTAGTGGAAAACGCTGCGCTGGTTCGACAGGCGCGAGACGTTGTTGTGCACGATGCCGCTGTCGATGGGCACGACGCCGGTGAGGATGCATTCATAGAGTGGGCGGGACAGGGCCGGCAGTTCACATTCCAGTTTGTAGAGAGCCGCGCGTCCTGCGCTGACGTAAGCCTGCAAATGTCCCATGGCATGTCGGGCGACTTCGTAATTGAGGCCGTCGAGCACTACCAGGATGACGTTGTGCTTCATGGGGAGCGGGACTCCGGACAGGAACCAGAAAGCTCGGATTCACCGCAGCCCCTGTGGGAGCGAGCCTGCTCGCGATAGCGCAGTGTCAGTCGACTTCAATGTTGAAAAGTAGACCGCTATCGCGAGCAGGCTCGCTCCCACAATGGGATCTCCTATGGATATCCGAGCGGGCTAACTACCGCCTCACTGCATGTTGATGATCACTTCTTCCTGCCACTTCTGCGGCAGTGCCTTGGAGGTCTTCTCCCAGGCGTCCGCGTCCTTGATCGGCGTCACGTGCTTGTACTGCTCGTTCGGCAGCAGCTTGGCCTTGACCTCTTCCGGCAGTGTCAGGTGCTCGGCGCGGATCGGCCGGGCGTTGCCTTTGGCCAGGTTGATCTGGCCGGCGTCGCTGAAGATGTACTCGCGAGTGAGCTTGGCGGCGTTCGGGTGCTTGGCGTATTTGTTGATGATGGTGGTGTAGCCGGAGATGACCGAGCCGTCGGATGGAATCAGCACGACGTAGTCATCCGGGTTGGCCATCTTGGCCTTGTAGCTCAGACCATTGAAGTCCCAGACCACGCCGACTTCGACTTCACCCTTTTCCATGGTGGCGATGGTCGGGTTGGCCATGGACAGGCGTCCTTGCTTGGCGATCTCGGCGAACATCAGCAGGGCCGGTTGCAGGTTCTTCTCGTCGCCACCGTTGGCCAGTGCCGCCGCCAGCACGCCGTTGGCGGCCTGGGCCGCGGTGCTCACGTCACCGATGGATACCTTGTATTTGCCGCCCTTCAGGTCAGCCCACTTGGTCGGTACGTCGGAACCGTGCAGCAGTTTCTTGTTGACGATGAACGCGATGGTGCCGGTGTAGGCCAGGGCCCAGTTGCCGTCCTTGTCCTTGGCCCAGTCCGGAACCTGCTCCCATGTGCTTGGCTTGTACGGTTGCACCACACCCTGCTTGACCGCAATCGGGCCGAAAGCCGCGCCGACGTCACCGATGTCGGCGCTGGCGTTGTCTTTCTCGGCGGCGAACTTGGCGATTTCCTGGGCCGAGCTCATGTCGGTGTCCACGTGTTTCAACCCGTAGGTCTTGGCCAGGTCTTCCCAGGTACCTTTCCAGTTCGCCCAGTCATCGGGCATGCCGACGCTGTTGACGGCGCCTTCCGCTTTCGCAGCGGCTTCCAACGTTTTCAGATCGGTATCAGCGGCCATGGCGGCGGTGCACATGGCGATGGTCGAGCCTAACAGTGATGCCAGGAAAAGCTGTTTCATCCGAAGCTCCTATGGGCGTTTTCAACGCTGCGATTGCGGTTGTGTTGGCGGTTATGTTGGTCTAGGTCAGCAATACCTGAGCCAATGTAGGCGAGCCCTGTGACATTTTGATGTCGGCGGTGGATGTACCCACACCGATTCGGTTCGCGTGCAGTGACTGATAGCTAAGCGTAGACCATGGTTAAACGGCTGATATGAAAGGACTTGGCCGCAAACTTGCACGTCTGCGGATCGACCGTTCGGCGGTTCTGTCATCTGCCAGTCATGTGCAGTGCCTAGGCTTGCAGGGATGCAACGTGGCTCGATGCATGACCGATTCCGCCCCGAAACAGTGCTGGTCTAGTCCAGATAGGTAACGTTGATGCGCATTGAGACAACCAAAGCGGTGACAACCATCGGCCAGGTCCTGCAAGAGCAGCTTGACCATGGATTGCTGGCCCCCGGCAGCAAGTTACCGGCCGAGCGCAAGCTCAGCGAGTTGTTTGGGACCACGCGCATCACCGTGCGCGAAGCCTTGCTGCAGCTTGAGGCCCAGGGGCAGATCTATCGCGAGGAGCGCCGGGGCTGGTTCGTCTCGCCGCCACGCTTGGCCTATAACCTGATGCAGCGCAGCCACTTCCACGCCATGGTGACCGCCCAGGGGCGGGTGCCTTCGACCCAGGTGATCTCGGCTCGCCTGCAGCCGGCCTCGGCGGCGGTGTGTGCCTGGCTGCAGTTGCCGGCCTTGTCGAGCGTGATCCAGATCTGCCGTGTGCGGCGCATCGACGAGCGGCTGGTGTTGTATGTCGAGCATTACCTGAACCCGCAGTATTTTCCCGACATCCTCGGGTTCGACCTCAACCAGTCCATGACCGAGCTGTACGCCCGCCATTACGACCTGCACTACGGCCGGGTGAAATTCGAGATCGTGCCCACGTCGTTGCAACCCGAAGCCGCGGCGGCGTTGAAGGTCTCGGTGGGCAGCCCCGGCTTGCGGATTGCGCGAGTCAATTATGACCAGCACCAACGGCTGATCGACTGCGACCTGGAGTTCTGGCGACACGATGCGATTCATGTCGGCGTGGACGTGCTGGAGGCGGCGTCAGATTGACTGGTTGAGTTTGGTCATGATCCTGAACAGGACCGTGGCGAGGATCAGCAACATGCCGATCCACATGGCGAAGACCCCGACATTCTTGTCACGAAAATTGAAGCCGATGGCCAGCAGGATCATCCCGGCGAGGATGGGCACCAGCATGGCGTTGAAGATTGACGAGGGAATCATGGTGACGGCCTTGTCGGGGGGATAAGGTCAGTCTAGCTGGGGTTTTGCGAGGTGTAATGATGCAGGTCACATAGACCTCAGTGCGACCGCTATTGTGGCGAGGAGCTTGCTGTGGCGAGGGAGCTTGCTCCCGCTGGGCTGCGCAGCGGCCCCAAAAAAGCTTGGGACCGCTGCGCGCTCCAGCGGGAGCAAGCTCCCTCGCCACAACAGCACAACAGCTCTGTCTGCTACGGGGCGTGGGGGTTACGGCAACTCCCGGCTGGCATAGAACGCACTCAGCACTTTCACCAGATGTGCCAGGTCATGGCTGCCGCACAGTTCACGAATCGAGTGCATGGCGAAGGTCGGCAGGCCGATGTCCACGGTGCGGACCCCCAGCTGGCTGGCGGTGATCGGGCCGATGGTCGAACCGCAGCCCATGTCGCTGCGCACCACGAAGCTCTGCACCGGCACTTCTTCGGCCATGCACAGGTGGCGGAAGAAACCGGCGGTTTCGCTGTTGGTGGCGTAACGCTGGTTGCTGTTGACCTTGATCACCGGACCGGCGTTGAGCTTGGGTCCGTGGTTGGCGTCATGTTTATCGGCGTAGTTGGGGTGTACGCCGTGGGCGTTGTCCGCAGAAATCAACAGGGATTTCTGAATGGTCCGTACGAACTCTTCCCCTTCTGGCAGCAGGCGACGCAGGGTCTGTTCCAGCATCGGGCCGTCGGCGCCGCAGGCCGAGCAGGAGCCGACTTCCTCGTGATCGTTGCACACCAGCACGCAGGTTTCTTCCGAGTCGGCGTTGAGCAAGGCTTGCAGGCCCGCGTAGCACGACAGCAGGTTGTCCAGGCGGGCGCCGGCAATGAAGTCGCCATGCAAACCGATAATCGCGGCGCTCTGGGTGTCGTAGAAGCTCAGCTCGTAATCGAGCACCACGTCGGCGTTCAGGCCGTGTTCGCGGGCCAATTGGTCAGTGAGCACGGCACGGAAATCGACGCGCTCATCGCCGGCGAACTGGGCGAGGATCGGCGGCAGTTCGTTCTGCGGGTTGATGGCCCAGCCCTGGTTGGCTTCGCGATTGAGGTGGATAGCCAGGTTCGGAATCGTGGCAATGGGCGCCTTGAAGTCGATCAGCTGGCTTTCGACTTTGCCGTCCCGGCGGAAGGTGACGCGCCCGGCCAGGGACAGGTCGCGGTCGAACCATGGCGCCAGCAGCGCGCCGCCATACACTTCCACCCCCAGTTGCCAGAACCCGTGACGTTGCAGCTCAGGCTGGGGCTTGACCCGCAGGCAAGGGCTGTCGGTGTGGGCGCCGACCAGGCGGATGCCGTCGTGCAGCGGTGCGTTGCGGCCCAGCTTGAAGGCAATGATCGAAGAGTCGTTGCGCGTGACGTAGTAGCGACCGTTGGCCTCGGTGGCCCAGGTCTCGCGTTCGTCGAGGCGCTGATAACCCGCCGCCTCCAGGCGTTGGGCAAGGCTGGCGGTGGCATGGAACGGGGTAGGGGAGGCCTTGAGGAAGTCGATCAGGCCCTGGTTCAACTCTGCGCGCATAAATAGCTCCAGACAGCGATGGGCGGGAGTTTACCGTATTGGCCGTTGATAGGGAGGGGGGCTGAAATCGATGTTGACTGGGCTGTCCTCATCGCGAGCAGGCTCGCTCCCACAGGTATTTGCGCTGAACACAGAACCTGTATTCGACGAAGACCCCTGTGGGAGCGAGCCGCAATCCTTCAGAACGGCGCCGGGCACTCGAAGCGCAGGCGCTCGCCGCTTTGCGGGTGGGTGAAGCTGAGCATGCTGGCGTGCAGGCACAGGCGGGGCCAGGCGGCCAGGGCTTGCGGGTGGGCATAGAGGCCGTCGCCCAGGAGTGGATGGCCGATGGATAGCATGTGCACGCGCAACTGGTGCGAGCGTCCGGTGATGGGCGTCAGCTCGACCCGGCACCAATCGCCACAGCGTTCCAGTACGCGCCAGAAGGTCAGGGCGTGCTTGCCATGTTCATGGTCGACCACGTGACGAGGCTTGGTCGGCGGGTCGTAGCGCAAAGGCAAATCGATGCTGCCGCTGTCCAGCTCCGGCTGGCCCCAGCACAACGCGGTGTAGGCCTTTTCGGTTTCCCTGTCATGAAACTGCCGGGACAGTTCGCGATGGGTGTCCGGATCCCGGGCCAGCAGGATGATCCCCGACGTTTCCCAATCCAGTCGGTGCACGATCCGTGCTTCCGGATAGCCGTTTTCCTGCAGGCGGGTGATCAGGCAGTCCTTGTTATCGTCGGCCCGGCCGGGCACCGACAGCAGCAGGGTCGGCTTGTCGACCACCAGGACGGCGGCGTCCTGATGAATGATGCGGATGTTGGAAAGGGGCATTGAAAACAGTCTCGGTACAAACGCCAACGGCGGCTCGGATCCATCCCCTGTGTGGGAGCGAGCCTGCTCGCGATGGCGGTGGTTCAGCTTGCATTGAAGCTGAAGGGGTCACCGTCATCGCGAGCAGGCTCGCTCCCACACAGGATCAGGCCCGAGCCGCCGTGGCTCCCGCTGGATCGATCAGCGATCCGGCAGGGTGATATTGAGTTCCAGAATCGAGCAGCTACCCTGGCTTTCCAGTGCGACATGCACGTCGTCGTTGCCGATATTGACGTACTTGCGGATCACTTCGACCAGTTCCTTCTGCAAGGAGGGCAGGTAGTCCGGGGTGCTGCGTTGGCCGCGTTCGTGCGCCACGATGATCTGTAGACGCTCTTTCGCGACCGAGGCGGTACTGGGCTTTTTGTTGGCACGAAAGAAGTCAAAAAGGTTCATTACCTACCTCCAAACAGGCGCTCGAAGAATCCCTTCTTCTCGACGTTGAGGAACCGGTGTTCCAGGTCTTTGCCCAGCAGACGGTCGACGGTATCGCTGTAGGCCTGGCCGGCGTCGCTCTGGTCGTCGAGGATCACCGGGACGCCCTGGTTGGAAGCCTTGAGCACCGCCTGGGATTCCGGGATCACGCCGAGCAGGCGCACCGCGAGGATTTCCTTGACGTCTTCGACGCCGAGCATTTCGCCCTTTTCCACGCGTTCCGGGTGGTAGCGGGTGATCAGCAGGTGTTCCTTGATCGGCTCCTCGCCCTTCTCGGCGCGGCGGGATTTGCTCGCCAGCAGGCCCAGCATGCGGTCGGAGTCACGTACCGAGGACACTTCAGGGTTGGTCACGACAATCGCTTCGTCAGCGAAGTACATCGCCAGATGGGCACCTTTTTCGATACCGGCCGGGGAGTCGCAGACCACGAACTCGAACTGTTCCTTGAGCTCCATCAGGACTTTTTCCACGCCTTCCTGGGTCAGCGCGTCTTTGTCGCGGGTCTGGCTGGCGGCCAGCACGTAGAGGTTCTCAAGGCGCTTGTCCTTGATCAGGGCCTGTTGCAGGTTCGCTTCGCCATTGACGACGTTGACGAAGTCATAGACCACGCGCCGCTCGCAACCCATGATCAGGTCGAGGTTACGCAGGCCAACGTCGAAGTCGACGATGACAGTCTTGTGGCCGCGCAGTGCGAGGCCGGTACCGATAGCGGCGCTGGTGGTGGTCTTACCCACACCACCCTTGCCGGATGTAACCACGAGAATCTTGGCCAAGGTGTTTCACCCCTAAGGAAAAAGGACATTGTCGGTCCCTGAAAAACATCTCTTGAAAACTGCTGCAATTGGACAGGCTTGGCTGGAATAGGACACGGGGCCGGGTTTACCTCCGGTAAACACTGCCTGATCCTTTTTCCTACGTCGTTTTAGCCGTTTTCGCTACGTTTTAGAGATGCTTGGAAAATGCGGCAGTATCCGTTAAAGCCGAATGATGTTCAACACGTCGCCCGACAGGCTGACCTGGACGCCGGCCCCCCACAGCGGGTCGCGGCGTAAATCTTCGGAAACCTTGTACTGCCCGGCGATGGAGAGCAGTTCAGCGCTCAATTGCTGACAGAAGATCCTGGCTTTGGTGTCGCCCTTGACACCGGCCAGCGCGCGGCCGCGCATCGGACCGTATACATGGATGTTGCCATCGGCCAGAAGTTCCGCGCCCGGGCTGACCGAGGACACCACCACCAGATCGCCACCCTGGGCATAAATCTGCTGTCCGCCGCGCACCGGCGAGGTAATGACCCGGGTCGGCTTGATTTCGGGCTCCGGCGGTTTTTCCGGTTTTTTCGCCGCTTCGGCCGGGGCCGGTTCCAACAAGCGCTCCCGGGCGCCGGACGGCGGCAGCACCGGAATGTCCACGGCGATGGCGGCGGCGATGTCTTCGATGCGGCTGGCGCGGATGGCCAGGGTGCGCAGGCCGTGCTGGCGGCAGACGCGCATCAGGCCCGGCAGGTCCACCGAGCCTTCGTGGGCCGGCAGCTTGTCCAGGGCCAGCACCAGGGGAGCGTTGCTGAAGAAGTTCGGCGCCTGGGCGACTTTGGCCGAAAGCTGCCGGTCAAGGCCCTCCAGGTCGTTGCGGGCCAGCTCCAGCACCGTAATGGCGAGCATGCTGCCCTTCAGCTGGAACACGGGATCTTGGTCTAGCGGTTCGGTTTGGCTCATGGTCGGCGTACAACGGCTTGTCACTAAAAGTGCCGAGACTTATAACGAGATCGTCCGCGAGCCGCAAGCCGGGTCGAACGATGTAGAATGCGCGGCCCATGTCTTTATGGAAGCTGTAATGGATCGCCCGCGTTTTCGAAGTGCTTTTTTTCACCCGCGTTTCTGGCTGCTATGGTGCGGCCTGGGGCTGCTGTGGCTGATCGTCCAGTTGCCTTATCCGTTGCTGCTGCGGATCGGGCGTGTCCTGGGGGCGCTGATGTACCGGGCGGCCGGCGACCGACGGCGCATCGCCAAGCGCAACCTGGAGCTGTGTTTTCCGCAAAAGTCCGCGGCTGAACGCAAGCGCCTGCTCAAGGAAAACTTTGCCTCCACCGGTATCGCCTTCTTCGAAATGGCCATGAGTTGGTGGTGGTCGCGTTCGCGGTTGGCCAGGCTGGCTCATGTCGAAGGGCTGGAACATCTCAAGCAGGCCCAACGCGAGGGCAAGGGCGTGATCCTGATGGCCCTGCACTTCACTACACTGGAAATCGGCGCGGCCTTGCTCGGCCAGCAACACACCATTGACGGCATGTACCGTGAGCACAAGAATCCGTTGTTCGACTACGTCCAGCGCCGGGGCCGCGAACGGCACAACCTCGATTCCCTGGCGGTGGAGCGTGAAGATGTGCGCGGCATGCTCAAGCTGCTGCGTGCCGGCCGGGCGATCTGGTACGCGCCGGATCAGGATTACGGCGCCAAGCAGAGTGTGTTCGTGCCGTTGTTCGGCATCCAGGCGGCCACGGTGACCGCCACCAGCAAGTTCGCCCGCCTCGGCAAGGCGCTGGTGGTGCCGTTCGTCCAGGAGCGCCTGGCCGATGGCAGCGGCTATCGTCTGGTGATCCAGGCGCCGTTGGAAGGTTTTCCGGGTGAAACCGAGGAAGCTGATTGCATCCGTATCAATCGGTGGGTGGAGCAGTCGGTGAGCGACTGTCCCGAGCAATACCTCTGGGCCCACCGGCGTTTCAAGAGTCGTCCGCCGGGCGAGCCGAAGCTGTACGGCAAGCGCGGTTGAGTCAGCAGTTCCCATCCATGAGCACGGAGTGTTGCGATGATCCCAGCTGAACCGGTCACAGGTTTGATTCTTTCCGGCGGCGGGGCTCGGGCGGCGTATCAGGTGGGGGTATTGGCGGCAATCGCCGAATTGTTGCCGGACGAGGCGCAGAACCCGTTTCCGGTGATTGTCGGCACCTCGGCCGGGGCGATCAATGCGGTCAGCCTGGCGAGCGGGGCGATGCACTTCAAGACGGCCATCGAGCGGTTGACCGCGTTCTGGCAGGCGGTGCGCAGCCATCAGGTCATGCGCAGCGACTGGTGGGGAGTGCTGGGCCAGGCAAGGCGTTTCCTTGGCCATAGCCTGCTGGGCCTGGGGGCACGGTTGCCGGTGGCGCTGATCGACAGTTCCCCCCTGCGTGATTTGCTCGAAGCACAGTTCCACGCTTCGGGTATCGAGCAGGCCATCGCAGAACACCAATTGCGTGCGGTGGCGGTGACGGCGTTCGGTTATGAGTCCGGCCAGGCCGTGACGTTCTACCAGGGTCGCGGGACTATCGACGCCTGGCTGCGCCATCGGCGGATCGGCGTGCCGACGGTCCTGTCGGTCGAGCATCTGCTGGCCAGTTCGGCGATTCCCCTGCTGTTCGCGCCGGTCAAGATCGGCCCGCAGTATTTCGGCGACGGTGCGGTGCGCCAGTCGGCGCCCATCAGCCCGGCGTTGCACCTGGGCGCGAATCGGGTGCTGGTCATCGGTGTCAGCGGCAACCCTCGCGGGCTCGCTGCGGCGGTGCCGGTGGCGCGCAGCTACACCGGCCTGCAACCGACCCTGGCGCAGATCGGCGGGCACATGCTCAACAGTACCTTCATCGACAGCCTGGAAAGCGATATCGAGTTGCTTCAGCGCCTGAACGGGTTCAGTCATTTGCTGCCCGATGACGTACCGGCCCATGCCCTGGGCGCGGCACCGGTAGATGTGCTGGTGATTTCTCCGAGCCAGCCGATTGACGAAATCGCCGCCCGCCATCGCCAGGAGCTGCCCCGTGCACTACGGCTGTTCCTGCGCGGGCCAGGCGCGACCAAGACCAGCGGCGCCAGTGTATTGAGCTATCTGCTGTTCGAGGCCGGGTATTGCAACGAACTGATCGAGTTGGGCCGCCAGGACGCGCTGGCCCAGCGCGTTGAGCTGAGCCGGTTCCTGGGGTTGGCTCAGGATTGATGCCGGCTGACCCGGCGCCATCGCGAGCAGGCTCGCTCCCACAGGGATTGGGGATATTCAGTCGGATCGGGGTGATGACAAGAATCGCAGTACTGCCGCCACAATAGCTTCCGGCGCATCTTCCTGGACCAGATGCCCGGCGTTCGGCACCGGGTGGAATTGCGCGCCTGGGATCAGTTTGTGCAACGCCCGACCGCGTTCGATGGGGATCCATTGGTCATCTTCTCCCCACATTATCTGCGTCGGGCAGCGCACGCTCGAATACAGGCCCTCTGCCTCGCGGGTGTAGCACTCGTCCATCTGCGCAATCTGCCGATAGAACGCGGCCTGGCCGGTCTCGCCGAGCCACGGCTGCACGTAGGGCGCCAGTTCTGCGTCCGGGATGTCCCGTTTGATCGCGCCGCGGATATACGTCGGCACAATGGCGCGCTGAATGTAATCGGGCAGGCCGCTGAAGGCCGCTTCATGCCGGCGCACATGCTGGACGAAGGGAGAGCCCCAAGGCGACAGCGCCACCGGGTCGATCAGCGTCAGGCTGCGGTAGTTCTTGCCGTTCAGCAGGTGCGTGCGCAGGGCGGTGGCGCCGCCAAAGTCGTGGGCCAACACATCGGGGCAGTCCAGGCCCCAGTGCTCCAGCAATTGCGCGAACAGGTGGTTCTGTACGCCGAGGGAGACATCGGCATCGGGTTGCGCGGATTGGCCATAACCCAACAGGTCAAAGTAATGCACGCGGTGGGTGGCGCTGAAGAGCGGGGCGATACGATGCCACACGTAGGACGAAAATGGCGTGCCATGGACGAATACCAGCGGCGGCCCTTCGCCGTGGATGGCGTAGCGAATGGCGTGTCCGTTGAAGGTGTATACCTGATCCAGGGGCCAGTTGGTCATGGTCGATGCTCCACTGAAGAGGGGTCAGGGGATAGAGCATAGGCCATTGCAGTTTTCCTGGGGAAAACACACCTGTGGCGAGGGGATTCATCTGTGGAGAGGGGCAATCTGTGGCGAGGGGATTTATCCCCGCTGGCGTGCGCAGCGCGCCCCAAAGATACGAAGCGAATTGATGCTGGAAATTGGGGCTGCTTCGCAGCCCAGCGGGGATAAATCCCCTCGCCACAGATAATCCCCTGCCACAGAAGCTGTTTTCAAGATTGGGGCCGCGGGTTACTCGCCCCGATAGATGCAGCCGCTGGTGCACGTCTCATGAATGCGGATGGCGCTGAGTTCCGGCAGCAACGGCTTGAGTTCGTTCCAGATCCACTTGGCGAGGACTTCGCTGGTCGGGTTTTCCAGGCCAGGGATGTCGTTGAGGTAGTTGTGGTCCAGGCGCTCGTAGAGCGGCTTGAAGATCGCCTTGATCTCCGAGAAGTCACGAATCCAGCCGGTGTGCGGGTCGATGTCGCCGCTCAGGTGAATCGCCACCTTGAACGAGTGGCCGTGCAGGCGGCCGCACTTGTGGCCGTCCGGTACGTGGGGCAGGCGGTGGGCGGATTCGAAGGTGAATTCTTTGAAGATTTCCACAGGTTCAGGCTCTTTAAGGTAGCGGTCGCGAGGCAGGCGGCGGAGTTTATCAGTTTGGCTCCGGCGTTGCGCGCTCATGCTGACTAAAGGGTCAGCAAACGCTCGCCCAGCCCACCGTTGGCCGCCAACTCGAGGAATTCGTCGCCCAGGCGACGGCTCTCGTCCATCGCCGTCTGCCAGTAGGTACGGCGGCTCGTGTCATCGCCCATGAAACGCTTGAAGTCGTTCCGGTCCGGCAGCTTGCCGTAGGGCAGGCGGGCCAGGTACTCACGGGACGGCGCCAGCAACAGGACATCTTGCAGGCGTTCGATGTTGCCCCGGCGCCACGGCAGGCTCTTGTCGAACCAGCCGGGAATGACCCGGTCGGTGAAATGGGGATACAGCACGATGTCTTCGCCGCTGTAAGGCAGGTCGAGGTGATAGTCCAGCAAGCCGCCGTCGCGGTAGGTACCGGCCCCGGCCCCCGGCAGGTCGCGTACCCCCTCCATTACCATCGGAATCGAGCCCGAGGCCAGCAGCGCCTGGCGCAGATTGTCGGCCGCCAGCGGCACGAAGCGTGATGGGAAATCGTTCAAGGGATGCAGTGGCGGTGCCAGGCGCGGGTCGTGGACGATCAGCCGTTCGAAATGCCGCGACAGCCGCGCCCGGCCTCGCAGGTTGTCGGCGATCACCGACGACAGGCCCAGGCCCAGCCGCCCGCGATGATCCTGCGCGAGCAAGCCGTGGCTTTTGACGACCATGATGTTGAGACGGTAATGCGGGTTGGCGAGGATCGTCGCGTCGCGACCTTCGAGCAGGTCGTCGAGCATGCGTTGCGAACTCTGGCTGACCCCGGCCATGGTCACACCCTTGGCGAAACTCTGTCCGTTGTACAAGCTGCCCAGGCGCCGGATGCCCTCGGCGGCATCCGGCAGGCAAGCGCTGGCGAAGCGCCAGGAGCCCACGGAAGCCCCGATCAACGAACGCTCCCTTGGGGCGGCGGGCAACCAATCGCCAAACAGCGCCAGGTCCAACCCCTGGATACCCAGGGCCTTGGGGCCACCGGCGGCGCCCGGCAGGATGCCGACGTCGGCCGCCTTCAGGCCGGCTTCGCGAATCCGCGCCAGGGCACGAGGGCCGGCCTTGAGGGTGAGGGCGGGAAACTTGATGTGAATGGCGGTCATACCGGTCTCTTGGCGTGGGCAGGCCACGAATTATAGCGACACAATCCCTTGTGGGAGCGAGCCTGCTCGCGATGGCGTCCTATCAGTCACATCAATTCAACTGACCCACAGCCATCGCGAGCAGGCTCGCTCCCACAGGGCCCGGTCGTTGATCTGGGTTCCATGATGGCAATTCAGTTTCAGTTAAGTTCACCCGGCTACAGTCGCTTCGTGACGATTATAAAAAGGAGATAACCCTTGAACCGCCTGACTGCCTTTTTCATCGCAACGCTCATGGCTTTGGGCGCCAGCCTTGCCCACGCACGGGACCTCGGCCCCGACGAATCCCGAAAACTGCAAGACGCTGGTACCATTCAATCCTTTGAAAAACTCAATGCCGCTGCCTTGGCCAAGCACCCTGGCGCCACCTTGACCGATACCGAGCTGGAAGAAAAGTACGGCAAGTTCATCTATCAGGTGGAGCTGCGCGACACCCAGGGCATTGAATGGGATATGGAATTGGACGCCGTTACCGGCAAGGTGCTCAAGAATCATCAGGATACTTAATGAAGCTTAATCTCTGCTCCCGCAGTCGATGGCCGCTGGTGCTGCTGGCGTTTTGTTCGGCGGTCATGGCTCGGGACCTGGACCAGGACGAGGCCCTGCAACTGCGCCAGCGGGGGGTGATCCTGCCGCTGGAGCAACTGCTGCAACAGGCACTGGACCTGCACCCCGGCGCCAAGTTGCTGGAGGCCGAGCTGGAAGAGAAACACGGCGTCTATATTTACGAGGTCGAGCTGCTGGATACCGATGGCGTCGTGCGCGAACTGGACCTGGAGGCCGCATCCGGCCGTTTACTCAAAGATAAGGAAGACTGATGCGCCTGCTTCTGGTGGAAGATCACGTTCCCCTGGCCGACGAGTTGATGGCCGGGTTGACACGGCAGGGCTATGCCGTCGACTGGCTCGCCGATGGTCGCGACGCGGTGTACCAAGGCAGCAGCGAACCCTATGACCTGATCATCCTCGACCTTGGCCTGCCGGGTGTGCCGGGGCTCGAAGTACTGGCCCAATGGCGTGCCGGCGGGATGAGTACTCCGGTGCTGATCCTCACCGCCCGCGGTTCCTGGGCCGAACGCATCGAAGGCCTCAAGGCCGGTGCCGACGATTACCTGACCAAGCCTTTTCATCCCGAGGAACTGCACCTGCGGGTCCAGGCGTTGCTGCGCCGCTCCCATGGCCAGGCCAATCAGCCGACGCTTCAGGCCGCCGGGCTGCATCTGGATGAGGGGCGCCAATGCGTGGTCCGCGACGGCGCGGACATCCAGCTGACCGCCGCTGAATTTCGCTTGCTGCGCTATTTCATGCTTCACCCCGAGCAGATCCTCTCCAAGAGCCATCTCGCCGAACATCTGTATGACGGCGAAACCGAGCGGGACTCCAATGTGCTGGAAGTCCATGTCAATCACCTGCGACGCAAGCTGGGACGCAGCGTGATCGAAACCCGTCGCGGCCAGGGTTACCTGTTCGGCGGGCAGGCCCGGTGAGATCCATCCAGCGAGGGCTGAGCCTGGGCCTGATCGGTGTGATGGTGGTGGTTGGCCTGGTCCTGGCGCAGACCAGCCTGTGGCTGTTCGAGCTGGGATTGCAGCGCTATCTGGAGGCCGGGCTGCGCAACGACAGCGAAAGCCTGCTGGTAGCCCTGGTGCGTGGTCCCCAGGGGCTGCAGCTGGATGAACGGCGTCTGTCGCCGGCCTATCTGCGACCCTTCTCTGGACATTATTTCCGCATCGATTTCGCCGACGTGCACTGGCGCTCCCGTTCCCTCTGGGACCAGGAACTGCCCCGGCTCGACCATCCGGGCCTGCACGCAAACCTGCAACTGGGGCCTGAAGGCCAGAAACTGCTGGTATTGCGCACTGACTACCGGCGCCTGGGCCAAGCGATTTCCATCAGCGTGGCTCAGGACTACACGCCTGTGCGCGACAGTTTCCTGCGCATGCAGCAGATCGGCCTTGGCCTTGGCCTGGCGGGGCTGTTGCTGATCCTGTTGCTGCAACGGTTCACGGTGCGCCGCGCCCTGCGTCCGCTGGAGAAAGCCCGGGAACAGATCGCGCAACTGCAGCGTGGACAACGCTCGCAACTCGACGAGCAGGTGCCCCTGGAGCTGGAACCGCTGGTGGCGCAGATCAACCATCTGCTGGCTCACACCGAAGACAGTCTCAAGCGCTCGCGCAACGCCCTGGGCAACCTGGGCCATGCCCTGAAAACCCCGTTGGCGGTGTTGCAGAGCTTGGCCTCGAACGAAAAACTCGACCCGTACCCCGAATTGCGCAGCTTACTGCTCGAACAACTGGAGCAGGTGCGCCAGCGCCTGAACCGTGAGCTCAACCGCGCCCGACTGGCCGGCGATGCCTTGCCCGGCGCGCAGCTGGACTGCGATGCGGAACTGCCAGGGCTGCTGGCGACGCTGAACATGATCCATGGCGAGCATCTGCACCTGAGTTATGTGGCCGCGCCAGGGCAGCACCTGCCCTGGGACCGCGAAGACCTGCTGGAGCTGCTGGGCAACCTGCTGGACAACGCCTGCAAGTGGGCGGATGCCGAGGTGCGCCTGAGCGTGACCGAGACGGCCGGGGCATTCATCCTGGCGGTGGAAGACGACGGCCCGGGCATTCCCGAGGAGCGGCGCGCGCAGGTCTTCAGCCGGGGCACGCGCCTGGACGAGCAGACCGACGGCCACGGCCTGGGGCTCGGAATCGTGCGGGACATCGTCGACACCTGGGGCGGGACGCTGACCCTGCACGACAGCGAGTGGGGCGGGCTGAAGGTCCTGATCGAACTGCCTCGGCGCTGATCGCGCCGAATCACCCTGTGGGAGCGAGCCTGCTCGCGATGACGGCGTATCAGCTTGCATCCAGGGTGACTGATCGGACGCTATCGCGAGCAGGCTCGCTCCCACAGGGGGGCTGCGCTGATTTTGAATACAGCAAACGCCCCGAAAGCCGCCGCACGGCCCTTGCAGCTTGGCGCCGCTTGCTGCAAAGTCCCCGCCTTTTTTCCGGTGGCTTTCCACCGCTGTGCCTTGAGGTAACGATGATAAATGCAGTAATTGCCGCGGTTGGCGTCATGCTGGTGCTCAGCCTGTCCCGCGTGCATGTGGTGATCGCGCTGATTATCGGCGCGTTGGTGGGTGGCCTGACGGGTGGCCTGGGCATCGAGGCGACGCTCAAGGCGTTCAACTCGGGTCTGGGTGGCGGTGCGACGGTGGCATTGTCCTATGCCTTGCTCGGCGCTTTCGCGGTGGCGATCGCCAAGTCCGGCATGGCCCACGCCCTGGCCGACAAGGCCCTGGCCCTGGTGGACCGCCAGGACGCCGCCGGTGGCTCTGGCGTCAAATGGGTGCTGATCGGCTTGCTGGGAGCGGTTGCCGTCGCCTCGCAGAACGTCCTGCCGATCCACATCGCCTTCATTCCGCTGCTGGTGCCGCCGCTGCTCTACGTGCTGACCAAGCTGCAGCTGGATCGTCGGCTGATCGCCTGCGTCATGACCTTCGGCCTGATCACCCCCTACATGTTCCTGCCCGTGGGCTTCGGCAACATTTTCCTCAATGAAATCCTGCTGGCCAACATCGCCCGCAGCGGCGTGGACGTCAGTGGCATCAACGTCACCCATGCCATGGGCATCCCAGCGCTGGGCATGGTGTTCGGCTTGCTGCTGTCGTTGTTCAGCTACCGCAAGAAGCGTGTCTACGACCTGAAGAAGATCGCCCGGGTCGAGCAGGTGGCGGTGCGCTACAACCCGATGAGCCTGATGGTGGCCGGGCTCGCCGTGGCGGCAGCGTTCGCGATTCAGTTGCTGGTGGACTCTATGATCATCGGCGCCCTGGCCGGCTTCCTGATTTTCTCGCTATCGGGGGTGGTGCGCTGGCGCGAGACTGACGACCTGTTCACCGAAGGCATGAAGATGATGGCGATGATCGGCTTCATCATGATCGCCGCCTCGGGGTTCGCCGAGGTGATGAAGGCCACTGGTGAAGTCCAGAGCCTGGTGGAAACCTCGGCGGCCTGGATCGGCCACAGCAAGGGCATTGGCGTGCTGATGATGTTGCTGGTGGGCCTGTTGGTGACCATGGGCATCGGCTCGTCGTTCTCTACCGTACCGATCCTGGCGACGATTTTCGTGCCGCTGTGCCTGCAACTGGGCTTCAGCCCGCTGGCGATCGTCTGCATCGTCGGCACCGCCGGCGCCCTGGGCGATGCGGGCTCGCCTGCCTCGGACTCGACCCTCGGACCGACCTCCGGTCTGAACATCGACGGCCAGCACCACCATATCTGGGACACCGTGGTCCCGACCTTCATCCACTACAACCTGCCGCTGCTGGCGTTTGGTTGGGTGGCGGCGATGGTGTTGTAGTCCGAAAACCGAGTCGCTTCCACCGCGAGCAGGCTCGCTCCCACATTGGAATGCATTTCCCTGTGGGAGCGAGCCTGCTCGCGATTGCTTTTGAGATTGCCCTACAGTTTTTCCCAAGCTTGCCGTTAATACAGCTAACCACGCCAATAACACCAACAAGAGTGACCAGCATGCGCCTGAGCCTGAAGGCTAAAGTCCTGTCCCTGGCAATATTGCCGGTACTGTTGTCTGCGGTGATCATCAGCCTGACCACGGCTTTCATCTTGACGGAGCAAGCCGGTAAAGAGGTCCAGCAGACCCGCGAACGCCTGCTCGCCGACGCCAAGGCCACCCTGCAGAGCTACGTGGCGGTGGGTTTGACCGCCATCAAGCCGCTGTACGATGCGGCCGCTCCCGGTGATAACGCGGCGCGGGCCGAGGCCATCAAACTGCTGTCGAACATCAGTTACGGCAAGGACGGCTACTTCTTCGGCTACGACTCCGAAACCGTGCGCCTGTTCAAGGCCAACAGCCCCGACGGCGTGGGCAAGAGTTTCAAGGAAAACCGCGACCCGAACGGTGTCTACGTCAACCGTGACTTGGTGAAAGTCGCCAAGGACGGGACTCACTACCTCGAATACAGCTCGCCGCTGCCCAACAGCAAGGACCTGGTGCCCAAGCTCGGCTACACCGAATACCTGTCCAAGTGGGACATGGCGGTGGGTAGTTCGGTCAACCTGGACGGCATCGAAGCCCAGGTGGCCCTGGTGGAAGCCAAGGTCCATGAGCGTGTGCAAGGCGTGATATTGAGCATCATCGGTATCGCCGCCGTGGTGTTGCTGGTGATTGCGGTGGTGGGGATTCTGCTGGCCAACACCATCCTGCGACCTTTGCACCTGATGAAAGACAACCTCGACGACATCGCGGCGGGCGAGGGCGACCTGACCCGGCGCCTGGCGATCACCAGCCAGGACGAACTCGGCCAACTGGCCGGCTCGTTCAACCGCTTCGTCGACAAGATCCACGGCCTGGTGCGGCAGATCACCGACATGACTTCGCAACTGACCGGGCTGGTGACCCAGGTTTCCGAGCAGGCCCAGCGTTCCGAGCAGGCCATGGAGCGCCAGCGCCACGAAACCGACCAGGTCGCCACAGCGATCAACGAGATGTCGTCCGCCGCCCAGGAAGTGGCCCGCAGCGCCCAGGGCGCCGCCGTGGCCGCCCAGCAGACCGACGAAGAAGGTCAGTCTGCCAAGCGGGTGGTGGCCGGCAGCATCCAGCAGATTCATGCGCTGGTGAACGATATCCGCAGCAGTGGCGTGTCCCTGGACAGCCTGCAACAGGACGTGGCCTCGATTGTCAGCGTACTCGGCGTGATCCGTTCGATTGCCGAGCAGACCAACCTGCTGGCCCTCAACGCAGCCATCGAGGCGGCGCGTGCCGGGGAAGCGGGGCGTGGTTTCGCGGTGGTGGCCGATGAAGTGCGGGCCCTGGCCAGCCGGACCCAGCAGAGCACCCAGGAAATCCAGGGGATGATCGACCGCCTGCAATCGGGTACCCATGCGGCTGTGGAGGCGATGCGTCGCTCCAGTGAGGCCGGCGACGGCACATCGGTCCGGGCCAACGAGGCGGGAGCGTCCCTGGACACCATGGCGCAGTTGATCGGCACCATCAACTCGATGAATGCCCAGATCGCCAGCGCCGCGGAAGAGCAGACCGCGGTGGCCGAGGAAATCAACCGCAGCGTGCATCAGATCGCCGTGGCAGTGGACAGCGTCGCCGACGAAACCCAACTCGGCGCCCAGACCTCCCGCAGCCTGAACGAGCTGGGCCAGCGCCTGGGCAAACTGGTCGGACAGTTCCGTATCTGACGGCCAGGAGCTGCCGAAGGCTGCGATCTTCTGCTTCCGATCCAGATGTCTTCGCCTGGGATACCAGGCCCTATCGGGAAAGGAGGATCGCAGCCTTCGGCAGTTCCTGCCGTGGTCCGTTGGTTGGCACTCATCCCTGTTGGAGTGGTGAGCCAGCTGAACATTCATGACTGACACACCGCTATCGCGAGCGGGCTCGCTCCCACAGGGTCCGGGCTTGATCGGATAGCGTCACCACCAATCCCTTGTGGGAGCGAGCCTGCTCGCGATAGCGGTGGTTCAGTTGGCAAGCCCCTCCTATGACTTGCGCAGATCGCGCATCAACAACCCGAACCGCAGATCCACCGCATCCGGTATCGGCACGTACACCACATGCCCGTCCCCCGGCGCGACGTCGATGCTCTGGCCTTTCACGTCCTGTAGTTGATGCAGGTCGAAGTGGAAATTGCCCTTTGGCGTCATCAACTCCATGTGGTCGCCCAACTCGAAGCGGTTCTTGACCCGTACTTCGGCCAGGCGTTCGCGCCGCTCGCCGGTGAGTTCGCCGACGAACTGCTGGCGCTCCGATACTGAACTGCCGTTCTGATAGTTCTGATATTCGTCATGCACATGCCGACGCAGGAAGCCCTCGGTGTAGCCCCGCTGGGCCAGTGACTCCAGGTCGGTCATCAGGCCCAGGTCGAATTTGCGGCCGGCCATGGCGTCATCGATCGCCCGGCGATACACCTGGGTGGTGCGCGCGCAGTAGAAGTGCGACTTGGTCCGGCCTTCGATCTTCAGGGAATGCACGCCCATGCGGGTCAGCCGCTCCACATGCTGCACGGCCCGCAGGTCCTTGGCGTTCATGATGTAGGTGCCGTGCTCGTCCTCGAACGCCGGCATGGATTCGTCCGGACGGTTGGCTTCTTGGAGCAGGAACACCTGATCGGTGGGCGCGCCGAGGCCCAGGGTGGGTTCAGGTTGATAGCTCTGCACGATGTCGCCCACGGCGTTTTCCACCGCTGGCTGGGCTGAGTATTTCCAGCGACAGGCGTTGGTGCAACTGCCCTGGTTGGCGTCGCGCCGGTTCAGGTAGCCCGATAACAGGCAGCGCCCGGAATAGGCCATGCACAGGGCCCCGTGGACGAACACTTCCAGTTCCATGGCCGGCACCTGCTGACGGATCTCGGCGATTTCCTCCAGGGACAGTTCCCGGGAAAGGATGATCCGGCTCAGGCCCTGTTGTTGCCAGAACTCGACACTCGCCCAGTTCACCGTGTTGGCCTGCACCGACAGGTGGATCGGCATCTGTGGGAAATGCCGTCGCACCAGCATGATCAGCCCCGGGTCGGACATGATCAGCGCATCGGGCGCCATGGCAATCACCGGCTCGAGGTCCTTGAGGAAAGTGCGCAGCTTGGCGTTGTGCGGCGCAATGTTCACCACCACGTAGAAGCGCTTGCCCGAAGCTTGGGCTTCACGAATGCCCAGGGCCAGGTTGGCATGGTCGAATTCATTGTTGCGCACCCGCAGGCTGTAGCGCGGCTGGCCGGCGTAGACCGCGTCGGCGCCGTAGGCGAAGGCATAGCGCATGTTCTTCAGGGTGCCGGCCGGGGCAAGCAGTTCGGGGGCTACGAGGGGCATGGTGGCGTCTGATCGCAAAAAGCGCCGACGGTACGCCACGGCCGGCCTGGCGTTATTGATCTGGATCAAAGAGGGCGGTGAACGCAACGGCACTCCGGCGAATCCCGACGGACTAACACTTATCGAGCCTGTGACATGGAAAGCCAATGAACCGAAAGAGCCTGCAATACAAATCCCAGATGCTGCTGCTGATCCTGGTCAGCATCGCTTTCATCTGGATCCTGCTGCCGTTCTATGGCGCGGTCTTCTGGGCGGTCATCCTCGGCATCGTTTTCGCACCGATGCAGCATCGGCTGCAACTGAAGTTCGGCTGGCCGCGCAATGTCACGTCACTGTTCACCCTGGGCATCTGTGTGGTCATCGCGATCCTGCCGGTGATCGTCATCAGCACGCTGCTGGTCCAGGAAGGCACGGCGCTGTACAAGAGCCTGGAAAGCGGGGAGCTGGACATTGCCGACTACCTGGCGCGGTTCAAGGACGCCTTGCCGCCGTACTTTCAGCACCTGCTGGACCGCTTTGGGCTGGGTAACCTGAGCGGGTTGCGGGACAAGATCGTCAAGAGCGCCATGCAGGGCAGCGAGTTCTTCGCCACCCAGGCCTTCAGCTTCGGCCAGGGGACGTTTCAGTTCCTGGTCAGCTTCTTTGTGATGCTTTACCTGCTGTTCTTCTTCTTGCGCGACGGCGCGGAATTGGTGCGCAAGGTCCGCGCGGCCATTCCCCTGGCGGAGTACCAGAAACGGCGCCTGCAATTGAAGTTCAATCGGGTGGTGCGGGCGACAGTCAAGGGCAACCTGCTGGTCGCGATCACCCAGGGGGCGCTGGGTGGGCTGATCTTCTGGGTCCTGGGGATTTCAACGGTGCTGCCCTGGGCCGTGCTGATGGCCTTCCTGTCGCTATTGCCAGCGGTGGGGGCGGGCATCGTCTGGGCGCCGGTGGCGGTGTATTTCCTGCTCTCCGGGGCGATCTGGCAAGGCGTTGTGCTGACGCTGTTCGGGGTGTTCGTGATCGGCCTGGTGGATAATCTTCTGCGCCCGATCCTGGTGGGCAAGGACACCAAGATGCCTGACTACATGGTGCTGGTCTCGACACTGGGCGGCCTGGCGGTGTTCGGGCTGAACGGGTTCGTGATCGGGCCGCTCATCGCTGCCTTGTTCATTTCCTGTTGGGCCCTGTTTGTCGAAAGCACGCCTCGGGTGAAATTGCCCTAGCCGTGACTATCACGCGCTCAACAGGTAGGTGCCGATGCGCTGCGACAAGGCCTGGGCGGCGGGCAGTGAAGTCAGTGGGCCGCTGATGGTGACCCCGTCCTGGACCAGGTACCAGCAGGCCAACAGGCCACGTTCACGGAGTGCGGCGGGGACGGCGCTGCCAATGACAGACATGATTTGAATGTTGAGCATGGGAACCTCCATCTATCGATGGGAGTACCTTACGACTCAGTCGGCGAAGGGAGAAATCAACTGCTTCAATAGTGGGAATCGATGCCGCTCAATCGACCACCAGATCGAGCATATGCACCACTTCCCGTTCATTGAGCACGCCCTTGCGTACCAGGTTTTCCGTCAACAACGAAAGGAACTTGGCGGTGCGATGGCCTTCCAGGTGCTTGAGCTCGGTCAGCGCGTTGTACACCTTGCCGGAGGTGCACAGGCCGACGATGCGGTGGGGGTTTTGCGTGGGCATACCTTCGTCCTTGTTGTTATGAAGCTGTTGTTGACGGACAGGGCCAGCTTGCGGCACTGCCATGACGCTCACGTGACAGCTCGAGTTGGCGGAAAACAAAGCAGGATTCAGACCATAATGCCTTCTTGGCACCGGAATATTGTTCCGGTAGCGACCTCTGGCGGGCCTTATACGGCCTCCAACAGGTTTTTTGCCCACAAAAAAGCCCCTGGATCTTTCGATTCAGGGGCTTTTGATGTTGCTGTCTGGCTCCACGACCTGGACTCGAACCAGGGACCCAGTGATTAACAGTCACTTGCTCTACCAACTGAGCTATCGCGGAATGACGCGTATGTTACTGATTGGAAAAGAGAAGTCAAGCTTTGGGTGGTGGGCGGTGGGTTTGATTGGCCGTGGGGGGGACTCAAACACTTGTTACCGCTTCACACAAGTAAGGATCGCGCCGCAAAAACGACTGTGGGAGCGAGCCTGCTCGCGATGGCGGAGGGTCATCCAACATTGATGTTGAATGATTCGCCGCCGTCGCGAGCAGGCTCGCTCCCACAGGTTTTATGCGGTTTTTCAGATCACCTGGACAATCGCCTTGGTCACCGCCTCGATGTTTTTCTGATTCAGCGCGGCCACGCAGATGCGGCCGGTATCCAGGGCATAGATGCCGAACTCGTTGCGCAGGCGCGTCACTTGTTCAACGGTCAGGCCGGAGTAGGAGAACATCCCCCGCTGGCGTGCGACGAAGCTGAAATCCCGGTGCGGCGCGGCTTTGGCCAGCATGTCCACCATCTGGTTGCGCATGCCGCGGATCCGCAGGCGCATTTCTGCCAGTTCGGCTTCCCACTGGGCCCGCAGTTCGGGGCTGTTGAGTACGGCGGCAACGATGCTGGCACCGTGGGTCGGTGGGTTGGAGTAGTTGGTGCGGATCACGCGCTTGACCTGGGACAGCACGCGAGCACTTTCTTCCTTCGATTCGCTGACGATCGACAGGGCGCCCACGCGCTCGCCGTACAGGGAGAACGACTTGGAGAAGGAGCTGGAGGCAAAGAAAGTCAGGCCCGATTCGGCGAACAGGCGCACGGCCGCCGCGTCTTCGTCGATGCCGTCGCCAAAGCCCTGGTAGGCCATGTCCAGGAACGGCACATGGTTCTTGGCCTTGACCACGGCCAGGACGTTTTTCCAGTCCTCGGGGCTCAGGTCCACGCCGGTCGGGTTGTGGCAGCAGGCGTGCAGCACGACGATCGAGCGGTCGGGCAGGGCGTTGAGGTCTTCCAGCAGGCCGGTACGGTTCACGTCGTGGGTGGCGGCGTCGTAGTAGCGGTAGTTCTGCACCGGGAAACCGGCGGTTTCGAACAGGGCGCGGTGGTTTTCCCAGCTCGGGTCGCTGATGGCCACGACGGCGTCAGGCAGCAGTTGCTTGAGGAAGTCGGCGCCGATCTTCAGGGCGCCGGTGCCGCCCACGGCCTGGGTGGTGATGACGCGGCCGGAGGCGATCAGTGGCGAGTCCTTGCCGAACAGCAGGGTCTGGACCGCCTGGTCATAGGCCGCGATGCCGTCGATCGGCAGGTATCCGCGGGAAACGTGCTGAGCCACGCGAATCGTCTCGGCTTCGACAACGGCGCGCAGAAGCGGAATGCGCCCCTCTTCATTGCAGTAAACGCCCACGCCCAGGTTGACCTTATCGGTACGGGTGTCGGCGTTGAATGCTTCGTTGAGGCCCAGGATTGGGTCGCGGGGTGCCAATTCGACAGCGGAAAACAGGCTCATTAGTGCGCGGCTCTGAATGGAGTGTGGAGGGACGTGTGGCGCTCCAGCCGGATGCACTAGAGCGGTGCACAAACGGGGAGCTAGTATAGAGGCCATCACCGGGCAGGGCGACAGGCGATTCGGTTTTTACGGTAAGTATTTTCGATTTTTTTCGACCGTTAGTCCCTTAGCCGCGTCAAAGACTCAAAGGCGTGTAGGACGTTCGTCTTGAAAGCGAAGGCATTCACCTCCACATTGTCTGCATTCCAGCTTTTTCCTCGGGCGACATCAGTCGTTTCGGTCTTCCTCATTCCCGTCGCCTGGCCGACAGGCGTGAACCCAGGGGTTATGTTATGTCTGAATTCCAGCTAGTCACCCGATTCAAGCCCGCTGGCGACCAGCCGGAAGCCATCCGCCTGATGGTCGAAGGCATCGAGGCGGGGCTGGCCCACCAGACGTTGCTCGGTGTGACCGGATCGGGCAAGACCTTCAGCATCGCCAACGTGATCGCCCAGGTGCAGCGCCCGACCCTGGTGCTGGCGCCGAACAAGACCCTGGCGGCGCAGCTGTATGGCGAGTTCAAGGCGTTTTTCCCCAATAACGCGGTGGAGTACTTCGTTTCCTACTACGACTACTACCAGCCGGAAGCCTACGTGCCGTCGTCGGACACCTTCATCGAGAAGGATGCCTCGATCAACGACCACATCGAGCAGATGCGACTGTCGGCGACCAAGGCGTTGCTTGAGCGCAAGGACGCGATCATCGTCACCACGGTGTCGTGCATCTATGGCCTGGGCAGTCCGGAAACGTACCTGAAGATGGTGCTGCACGTGGATCGCGGCGACAAACTCGACCAGCGTGCCTTGGTGCGCCGCCTCGCGGACCTGCAATACACCCGCAACGACATGGACTTCGCCCGGGCCACGTTCCGGGTGCGCGGCGATGTGATCGACATCTACCCGGCGGAATCCGACCTGGAGGCGATCCGCATCGAGCTGTTCGATGACGAAGTAGAGAGCATTTCGGCGTTCGATCCGCTGACCGGCGAGGTGATCCGCAAGCTGCCGCGCTTTACCTTCTACCCCAAGAGCCATTACGTCACGCCGCGGGAGACCCTGCTGGACGCCATTGACGGCATCAAGGCCGAGCTCCAGGAGCGCCTGGAGTACCTGCGCTCGAACAACAAGCTGGTGGAAGCCCAGCGCCTGGAGCAGCGGACCCGGTTCGACCTGGAAATGATCCTTGAGCTGGGCTACTGCAACGGCATCGAAAACTACTCGCGCTACCTGTCGGGCCGCCCGGCGGGCGCGCCACCACCGACCTTGTATGACTACCTGCCGGCCGACGCCTTGCTGGTGATCGACGAATCCCACGTCAGCGTGCCCCAGGTCGGCGCGATGTACAAAGGCGACCGGTCTCGCAAGGAAACCCTGGTGGAATACGGCTTCCGTCTGCCTTCGGCGCTGGACAACCGGCCGATGCGCTTCGATGAATGGGAAAGTGTGAGCCCGCAGACCATCTTCGTCTCGGCCACCCCCGGCAACTACGAGGCCGAGCACGCCGGCCGCGTGGTCGAGCAAGTGGTACGGCCGACCGGCCTGGTGGACCCGCAAGTCGAAGTGCGCCCGGCACTGACCCAGGTCGACGACCTGCTGTCGGAAATCAACAAGCGCGTGGCCATTGACGAGCGGGTCCTGGTGACTACCCTGACCAAGCGCATGGCCGAGGACCTCACCGATTACCTGGCCGACCATGGCGTGCGGGTGCGGTACCTGCACTCGGACATCGACACGGTGGAGCGGGTCGAGATCATCCGTGACCTGCGGCTGGGCACCTTCGACGTGGTGGTGGGCATCAACCTGCTGCGCGAAGGCCTGGACATGCCGGAAGTGTCGCTGGTGGCGATCCTCGACGCCGACAAGGAAGGCTTCCTGCGTTCCGAGCGTTCGCTGATCCAGACCATTGGCCGGGCGGCGCGTAACCTCAATGGTCGGGCGATCCTGTATGCCGACCGCATCACCGGTTCCATGGAACGGGCCATCGGCGAGACCGAGCGCCGTCGCGACAAGCAGATCGCCTTCAACCTGGCCAACGGCATCACGCCCAAGGGGGTGTTCAAGGACGTGGCCGACATCATGGAAGGTGCCACCGTGCCCGGTTCGCGCAGCAAGAAGCGCAAGGGCATGGCCAAGGCCGCCGAAGAGAGCGCCCGCTACGAAGCGGAGCTGCGCTCGCCAAGCGAAATCACCAAGCGCATCCGGCAGTTGGAGGAGAAGATGTACCAACTGGCCCGGGACCTGGAGTTCGAGGCCGCGGCGCAGTTGCGGGACGAGATTGGCAAGTTGCGGGAGCGATTGCTCACTGTCTGAGTTTTGCAGTGGCCTTAAGGGCCTCATCGCTAGCAGGCTCGCTCCCACAGGGATTTGTGAACGCCACAAGTCCAGTGTGGGAGCGAGCCTGCTCGCGATGGGCGCGACCCGGTCTGCCAGGTGCCACTCAAATCCCCCTCTGACTGGAGCCCGCCCACCAACGCCTGTTACCATTCGCCCCCTGTTTCATCTTCGCTTTTCTATTCTTTCCGAGACATGCCATGACCACCGTCCGTACCCGCATCGCGCCTTCGCCCACTGGCGATCCCCATGTCGGCACCGCCTACATCGCTTTGTTCAACTATTGCTTTGCCAAGCAGCACGGCGGTGAGTTCATCCTGCGGATCGAGGACACCGACCAGTTGCGTTCGACGCGCGAGTCCGAACAGCAGATTTTCGACGCCCTGCGCTGGCTCGGCATCGACTGGAGCGAAGGTCCGGACGTTGGCGGCCCGCACGGCCCGTACCGGCAGAGCGAGCGTGGCGACATCTACAAGCAGTATTGCCAGCAACTGGTGGACATGGGGCACGCGTTCCCCTGCTTCTGCACCGCCGAAGAGCTGGACCAGATGCGCGCCGAACAGATGGCCCGCGGCGAAACCCCACGCTACGACGGCCGCGCGTTGCTGCTGTCCAAGGAAGAAGTCGCCCGGCGCCTGGCCGCTGGCGAGCCCCATGTGATCCGCATGAAGGTGCCGAGCGAAGGCGTCTGCGTGGTGCCGGACATGCTGCGTGGCGATGTCGAGATCCCGTGGGATCGCATGGACATGCAAGTGCTGATGAAGACCGACGGCTTGCCGACGTACTTCCTGGCCAACGTGGTCGACGACCACCTGATGGGCATCACCCACGTCCTGCGTGGGGAAGAGTGGCTGCCATCGGCGCCGAAACTGATTCTGCTCTACGAATACTTCGGCTGGGAGCAACCGCAGCTGTGCTACATGCCGCTGCTGCGTAACCCGGACAAGAGCAAGCTGTCCAAGCGCAAGAATCCGACTTCGGTGACGTTCTACGAGCGCATGGGCTTCATGCCCGAGGCGATGCTCAACTACCTGGGCCGCATGGGCTGGTCGATGCCGGACGAGCGCGAGAAGTTCTCGCTGCAGGAAATGGTCGAGCATTTCGACCTGTCGCGGGTGTCCCTGGGCGGTCCGATCTTCGACATCGAGAAACTGTCCTGGCTCAACGGCCAATGGTTGCGCGACCTGCCGGTGGAAGAGTTCGCCGCACGTGTGCAGAAGTGGGCATTGAACCCCGAGTACATGATGAAGATCGCTCCGCACGTGCAGGGCAGGGTGGAGACGTTCAGCCAGATCGCGCCGCTGGCCGGCTTCTTCTTTGCCGGTGGCGTGACGCCGGATGCGAAGCTGTTCGAATCCAAGAAGCTCTCGGGCGACCAGGTGCGCCAGTTGATGCAATTGATCCTGTGGAAGCTGGAAAGCCTTCGCCAGTGGGAAAAGGACAGCATCACCGCGACCATCCAGGCCGTGGTCGAATCCCTGGAGCTGAAATTGCGTGACGCCATGCCGCTGATGTTCGCCGCCATTACCGGCCAGGCCAGCTCGGTGTCGGTGCTCGATGCGATGGAAATCCTCGGGCCGGACCTGACCCGTTTCCGTCTGCGCCAGGCCATCGATCTGCTCGGTGGCGTGTCGAAGAAGGAGAACAAAGAGTGGGAAAAACTGCTGGGCGCGATTGCCTAAGCGGTCGTCAGGGCAGGGCATACCCCGGTTTTCCGGGGTTTGTCGGTAAGTGATTGTTATCCCGGCAAAAAATTTTCAAATTTGTTGAAAATAAATTTGACAGCCCTCCGATACGCCCTTAAGATTCGCCCCGTCCTCAGCGATGAGGGGCTATAGCTCAGCTGGGAGAGCGCTTGCATGGCATGCAAGAGGTCGACGGTTCGATCCCGTCTAGCTCCACCAATCGTCAGGTTCAAGGTCTGGCCACACCGGCCTTGAATCGATCAGTTCTCAGCGCTGATCAAGCAAGAAGGTTTGTGTCCCCTTCGTCTAGTGGCCTAGGACACCGCCCTTTCACGGCGGTAACAGGGGTTCGAGTCCCCTAGGGGACGCCAGTTTTACAGAAGCGATGTTGCAAGATGTCGCTCCGCCGCGAGGCGAAAAACCTGGGGCTATAGCTCAGCTGGGAGAGCGCTTGCATGGCATGCAAGAGGTCGACGGTTCGATCCCGTCTAGCTCCACCAATTTACATTCAAGGCCTGGCCACACCGGCCTTGAAGCGATCGACACGCAGTGTTGATCAGCAGTTAGAAGGGTTTGCGTCCCCTTCGTCTAGTGGCCTAGGACACCGCCCTTTCACGGCGGTAACAGGGGTTCGAGTCCCCTAGGGGACGCCACGATTACCCGCTCTGCGGGATTTTATAAGGGTCATTCAATTCTTGAATGGCCCTTTTGTTTGTCTGGCGTTCAGCCAATTCTCCCATCCTCGAAAAATAGACGGCCGACCAGCGGAACGAGATTCTGCTTGCGGAAAATTATTATGTGAATAATATTGTGATCGTAATATTTGGAGGCGAACGATGAGCGATAAAAAAGCACAGACCCGTGAACGCATTATCAAGGCCGCCAGCGACGCGCTGATCCAGCGTGGCCCGGCCGAGCCGAGCGTGGGCGAGGTAATGGGGGCGGCCGGGCTGACAGTGGGCGGGTTCTACGCCCATTTCGAAAGCAAGGATGCGTTGATGCTGGAGGCGTTCAAGCAACTGCTCAGTCGGCGCCGCGGCTTGATCGCCGACATGGATGCCGAACTGACCGGCGAAGAGCGGCGTGCCCTGGTGGCGGCGTTCTACCTGTCGCGCAAGCATCGGGACTCCACCGAAAACGCCTGCCCGATCCCGGCGTCGATTGGTGAGCTGGGACGGCTGCCGGATCCGTTTCGTGAAGTGCTCAACGAACACATTGAGTTAATGGCTGCGCAATTGGCGGCCAGCCCGGAAGACGCCGACAAGGCCCTCGCCGATATTGCCTTGATGGTCGGTGGCCTGGCCCTGGCTCGGGCGCTGGGCCCGGGAGAGTTATCGGATCGTGTGCTGCGCGCGGCCAAATCCGCGGTGCGGTGAGCTAAGGCGCAAGCCGTGGGAGAAGAGCGATGGACAGATTGAGCTGGATTCGTGGCGTCAACGGCACGCTGGGGCGGGTGGCTCCGCGTTTGGTGGCAAGGAAAATGCGCGCGCTGTTCATGCATCCCCGGAACCTGCCGCCACGGGACTGGGAATTGCCATTGCTGGCAAGCTCCGAGCGCATCACCTTGCGCTTCGGTCTTTCGGCCCTGCGTTGGGGCAAAGGCCCGACCGTCTTGTTGATGCATGGCTGGGAAGGGCGGCCTACGCAGTTCGCCGCGCTGATCACGGCGCTGGTGGGCGCCGGTTATACGGTGGTGGCGCTGGACGGTCCAGCCCATGGCCGCTCGCCTGGCCGTGAGGCGAACGTCCTGTCGTTCGCCAGGGCGATGCTCGAAGCCGCAGCGGAATTGCCGCCGTTGCAAGCGGTGATCGGGCATTCCATGGGCGGGGCCAGTGCCATGCTCGCGGTGCAGTTGGGGCTTCGTACCGAGACGCTGGTCAGCATTGCCGCACCTGCACGTATCCTGGCTGTGCTGCGCGGCTTCGCCCGGCTGGTAGGCCTGCCGCCCCAGGCGCGTTCGGCCTTCATCCGCCAGGTGGAAAAGGACGTGGGCATGCGCGCCTCGACGCTGGATGTCGCGCATTATCAGCTGGATGTGCCGGGGTTGATCGTCCATGCCGAGGACGATACGTCTGTCTCGGTCAAGGAGTCGCAGTTGATCCATGAGGCCTGGTTTGACAGCCGCCTGCTGCGCTTGCCCCAGGGTGGGCACCAGCGGGTGCTGGCCGATCCCCGCGTCATCGATGGCGTGTTATCGCTGCTGGCCGGGCGCAATCTGCAGGCGCGGCAATCGGCCTGAGTTGTGGGAGCAAGGCTTGCCCGCGATTGCATCGGTAGATTCAACATTGATGCAGTTTGACCCGCCGTCATCGCGGGCAAGCCCGGCTCCCACAGGGATCGGGTACACTGCCCCGATCCACATTCGACCGGGAGAGGGGCATGGGCTGGGATCGGGCAACACCGTTCATCATTGATCTTCAAGTAGCCGCCGAAGACATCGACGGGCTGGGCCACGCCAACAACGCGGTCTACGTCACCTGGCTCGAACGCTGTGCCTGGCGCCATTCCCAGCGCCTGGGGCTGGATCTGGCGGAGTACCGCCGATTGGACCGGGCGATGGCGGTGGTGCGCCATGAAGTCGATTACCTGGCGGCCGCCTACGAAGGTGACGAACTGCAACTGGCCACCTGGATCGTCGACTGGGACCAGCGACTGAAGATGACCCGGCATTTCCAGCTGATCCGCCCCAGTGACAACACCACCGTGCTGCGGGCGCAGACCACATTTGTCTGCATCGAACTCTCCACCGGCAAGCCCAAGCGCATGCCGCCGGAGTTCATCGAAGGCTATGGCCCGGCGCTGGAGGCCTGCGGTACAGCCGGCGTCCTTGCAAGCTGATCCACCGCCATCGCGAGCAGGCTCGCTCCCACAAGGGATTTGCGCGGCTGGACATTTACTGTGGGAGCGAGCCCTGCTCGCGATGGCGGCGGCACATCCAGCATCACGGCAAACTGACCCACCGCTATCGCGAACAGGCTCGCTCCCACAGAATCCGGTAAACTGCCGCACGTTTTTTCGTTGAGTACGTTTTCCCATGCAAATTGCCCTGGCGCCCATGGAGGGGTTGGTCGACAACATCCTGCGGGACGTCCTGACGCGCGTCGGTGGTATCGACTGGTGCGTGACCGAGTTCATCCGTGTCAATGATCGCCTGCTTACACCGGCCTATTTCCACAAGCTCGCCCCCGAGTTGCTGACCGGCGCCCGGACCGCCGCCGGCGTGCCGCTGCGGGTGCAATTGCTGGGTTCCGACCCGGTGTGCCTGGCGGAAAACGCAGCGCTGGCCTGTGAATTGGGCTCGGAAGTGGTCGATCTGAATTTCGGCTGCCCGGCCAAGACGGTGAACAAGTCCCGCGGCGGCGCGGTGTTGCTCAAGGAACCGGAACTGCTCAACCAGATCGTCGAACACGTCCGTCGCGCGGTGCCAAAGCACATCCCCGTCACGGCCAAGATGCGCCTGGGCTTCGACAGTCCGGACGGTGCGCTGGTCTGCGCCACGGCACTGGCCGAAGGCGGGGCGGAGCACATCGTGGTGCACGCGCGGACCAAGACGGACGGCTACAAGCCGCCGGCCCATTGGGAGTGGATCCCCCGGGTGCAGGACGTGGTCAAGGTGCCGGTGTTCGCCAATGGGGATATCTGGAGCGTCGAAGATTGGCGTCGTTGCCGTGAAATCAGCGGCGTCGAGGACATCATGCTCGGTCGCGGCCTGGTCTCCCGCCCGGACCTGGCCCGGCAGATCGCCGCCGCCCGCGCCGGTGAAGAGGTGGTGCAGATGTCCTGGGCCGAGCTGCAACCGATGCTCCAGGATTTCTGGATGCAAGTGGTCGACCAGCTGACGCCGCGCCAGGCGCCCGGGCGCCTGAAGCAGTGGCTGGCGATGTTGACCCGCAATTATCCCGAAGCGGTCGAGCTGTTTACCGCACTGCGTCGGGAAACCGAGCTCGACGCCGTAGGCCGTTTGCTGGGTGTGCAGCGCACCGAAGCGGCCTGAAAAAAATTTCGAAAATAGCTCTTGAAAAGTATTTGGCGACCCCTAGATAAGGGGTACGCGATGCCGAATTCGGGTCGCGGAGACAAAAAACCTTGCTGAACTTTTCAGGAGATTTGAATCATGAGTACTGCATTTTCGCTGGCCCCTCTGTTCCGTTCCTCGGTGGGCTTCGACCGTTTCAACGACCTGTTCGAAACCGCCCTGCGCAACGAACCGGGCAGCAGCTATCCACCCTACAACGTGGAAAAATACGGTGATGATGAATACCGTATCGTAGTCGCCGCCGCTGGCTTCCGGGAAGAAGACCTGGACCTGCAGGTGGAAAAAGGTGTGCTGACCATCAGCGGCGGTAAGCGCGAGGCCAGCAACGACAGCGTGACCTACCTGCATCAGGGCATCGCCCAGCGTGCATTCAAGCTGTCCTTCCGGTTGGCGGATCATATCGAGATCAAATCCGCCGGCCTGAGCAACGGCCTGTTGAGCATCGACCTGTTGCGGGTGATTCCGGAAGAGGCGAAAGCCAAGCGCATCCCGATCAACGGTGCGCAGCAGCAACCCGCGCTGCAGAACTGATGCATCGCCACTGAAAAAGGGCGCCGAAAGGGCGCCCTTTTTCATATCGAAAACTTTGTAAAACTCCATTGTGGCGAGGGGATTTATCCCCGCTGGGCTGCGTAGCAGCCCTAAAATCAGCCAACTCGGTATGTCAGATGGATTGAGTCTGCAGCAGGGGGCTGCTTTGCAGCCCAGCGGGGATAAATCCCCTCGCCACAGAAGACAGCTGCGCTCGTTATGGCAACAACCGCTCGAACGCATCCAGCGGCAACGGCCGGCTGTGCAGGTAGCCCTGGTACAAATGGCAGTCGAGCCCCTGCAGGAAGTGCAGCTGTTCCAGAGTCTCCACACCTTCGGCAATCATTTCCAAGTTGAGGCTGCGGGCCATGGCGACGATGGCGCGGATGATTTCGGCGTCGTTGGGGTCGCTGGTGGCGTCGCGCACGAATGACTGATCGATTTTCAGGGTGTCCACTGGAAGGCGCTTGAGGTAGGTCAGCGACGAATAACCGGTGCCGAAGTCGTCCATGGCGAAGCTCACCCCCAGTTTCTTGAGGCGGCGCATCTTGCCGATGGTGTCGTCCAGGTTCTGGATCACGATGCCTTCGGTGATCTCCAGCTTCAACATGGTGCAAGGCAGGCCGTGCATCGCGAGGCTGTTCTCGATGCGTTCGACGAAATCGCTCTGGCGGAACTGTCGCGGGCTGATGTTTACGCACAGGCTGAACCGCTGCGGATCGATCTTGCCCTTGGCAATCAATTGCTTGAAGCCATCGCAGGCTTCGTCGAGGATCCAGGTGCCCACTTCCAGGATCAGCCCGCTGTCTTCCAGAACCTTGATGAACTCGTTGGGCGACTGGGCACCCAGTTCGGGGTGATGCCAGCGCACCAGCGCTTCGGCACCGACGATACGGTTGTCCCGGGCGTCGACCTGGGGTTGGAAATGCAGGCTGAATTCATCCCGGGCCAGGGCCTGCCGCAGGTCGGTTTCCATGCGCAGCCGTTCACTGGCTGCCTTTTGCATGGTGGTGTGGAACATCTGCGAGGTGTTGCGCCCCGAATCCTTGGCGCGATAGAGGGCAATGTCGGCGCGCTTGAGCAGATCGGTCGGAGTGGAGCCGTGGTCGGGAATCAGCGCCATGCCAATGCTGGGGGTGACCTGCAAGCGCTGGCCGTCGAGGAACATCGGCTCCGAAAGCAGTTCGCGCAGGGTGTCGGCCAGCTTCTGCACCTGCTCGCTGACTTCGTTGCGGGTGCCTTCCAGGCCGCTGAGCAGCACCACGAACTCGTCACCGCCCAACCGCGCGACGGTATCCTCCAGGCGCACGCTGGCTTCCAGGCGCGCGGTGATGATTTTCAGCACCGTGTCGCCCACCGGATGGCCCAGGGAATCGTTGATGTGCTTGAAGTGGTCAAGATCGAGGAACAGCAGCGCACCGCGCAGATTATGGCGCTTGAGCAAAGCGATCTGCTGGCTCAGCCGGTCCATCAGCAAGGCCCGGTTGGGCAGGTTGGTCAGCGGATCGTGATAGGCCAGGTGACGGATCTGGGCCTCGGCGTTGCGCAGCAGGCTCACGTCCCGCGCGGTCAGCAGCAGGCAGTCCGTCTCGTTGAGCGTAATAGGCTCGACCGACACCTCGACCGTGAGCAATTCCCCACGCTTGTTGCGCCCGAGCATTTCCTGGTGATGCACACGGCCCTTGAGTTGCAGTTCGGCCAACAGGGCTGCGCGCTGTTTTTCCTCGGCCCAGATGCCCACCTCGTACACCGTGTGCCCGATCACTTCGTCGGCGCGGTAGCCGGTCAGACGGCAAAAGCCGTCGTTGACCTCGAGGTAGCGGCCGCTTTCGCGTTCGGTGATGGTGATGGCGTCCGGGCTGGAGTGGAACGCCTTGGCGAATTTTTCCTCGCTGGCCTTGAGGGCCGCTTCGGAGCGTTGTTGCTGGGTGATGTCCCGCAGGGTGGTGACGATGCAGGGCTGGTTGCTGACGTTGATCTGCCGGCTGGAGATCACGCAGGTCAGCGGCTGACCGTCCTTGTGATGGACGACAATGGCAACGTTGTTCAACGATTGCTCGCGAATCACCCGTTCGATGCGTTGCAGGCTGTTGCCCGAAGCGTCCCAGAGCCCGATTTCGTCGGCGCTGCGGCCGATCACGTCACTGGCGGACCAGCCGAAGGTCTGGGTGAAGCTGGAATTGATTTCGAGGAAGCGGCTGCTGTCCTGGTGGGTGACGCAGATCGGGTCGGGACTGACCTGGAACAGCGTGGCGAATTTTTCCTCGGACGCCGCCAGGCTCTGCTCGCGCTCCACCTGATCGGTGATGTCCAGCAAGGTGCCGGCCATGCGCTGGGGGCTGCCGTCGTCGTTACGGTAGAGGCGGGCGCGGCTCTCCAGGTAACGGGAACTGCCATCCGGCAATTGCACGCGGTAGGTCAGCTGATAATTCCCCGCCGGGCCTTCGCGCAGGCTGCGATACGCATTGCGCATGTTGTTGCGCTCTTCGTCGGGCACCCCTTCGAAAAACGCGTCGAACGATTCGTGGAACGGCTTGGGCTCCAGGCCATGGAGTTGTGCGGCACGGGCCGAGCCGTAGAGCATGCCGCTGGGTATGTGCCAGTCCCAGGTGCCCAACTGCGCCGAGTCGAGGGCCAGGTCGAGACGTTCCTGGCTGTCCTTGAGGGCCTGCTCGGCCAATTTGCGTTCCGTGGTGTCGAGAAACGTGCTCAGCAGATAGGGCTGGCCTTCGAGTTCGACCTTCTGCGCGCTGAGGATGCCGTTGTGGATCTGGCCGTTACTGGCGCGGAACTCCACTTCCATGCTCACCAGTTCGCCTTTGGCCTTGGTGGCCTCTACCAGCTTCGCCCGCTGGCTGGGGTCGACCCACAAACCCAGCTCCAGGGTGGTACGGCCGATGACATCGTGTACCGGCCAGCCGAACAGGCTTTCGAAATACTGGTTGGCTTCGCTGATCAGCCCGTCTTCCTGGCGGGTCAGCAGTACCATGTTCGGGCAGAGATGAAAGAGCGTGGCGAAGCGTTTCTCCGAGCTGCGCAAGGCCTGCTCGCGCTCGCGCTGGTGGGTGATCTCGCGAATGACCCCGATCATCCGCGGACGCCCGTGCTTGTCGGGCAACACACTGCCGTTGATTTCCAGCCAATGCAGGCTGCCGTCGGGCCAGACAATGCGATGGTGCATCGCCTGTTCCAGTGGCGCACCGGCCACTGCCGCGTGAAAGGCGCGGACAGCCTTGGCCCGGTCTTCGGGCAAGAGCAGGTCCAGGTAATCCACGTCGGCCGGAAGCGGCTGGCGCGGGTCGAAGCCGAACAGCGCCTGGGTGCCCCTGGACCAACTGATCCGTCCGGTGTCGATGTCCCACGACCAGGCACCCAGCCGCGCACCGTTCAGCGCAGCCAGTAACTGCGGCGCGCTGTCCCAGCTTTGCTCGGACCGTTTCGGGTCAAGCGCCTGGATGCGCGGCAAGGGCGGAAGATGATCAGCGGGTTTGGGCATTATCTAGCGAGCCTTGGGCAGTTGGGCGTTAAGCGCAGGCATTTCGGCTCTATAGGAGTAGCACAACCTATGCCCTTGTCCCTGGCAGATCGATTTGTGCGTCCAATAAGGACATGAAAGCGCGCGCAGCATTCGATAGCGTCCGTTCAGTGTGCAAGATATAGCCTAGCTGGCGACTGAGCTGTATGCCCGGCAAAGGGATGCGCGCCACCTGATCGTCGAGCATGGTGCGCGGCAGGACGCTCCAGGCCAGGCCGATGGAGACCATCATCTTTATGGTTTCCAGATAGTTCGTGCTCATGGCGATGTTCGGGGTCAGGCCCTGGGCCTCGAACAGACGCCGGACAATGTGATGGGTGAAAGTGTTGCCCCCCGGGAAAACCGCAGGGTGCAGGGCGATGTCCGCCAGACTGACCGCGGGATTGTCCAGCAGCGCATGTTCCGGTGCCACCACGAAATCCAGGGGGTCGTCCCACACCGGCATGGCGCGCATCAACGCATGTGGCTCGGGGGCGAGGGTGATGACCGCCAGTTCCGCCCGGCCGTGGAGAATTTCCTCGTAGGCCACTTCCGAATCCAGGAACTGAATATCCAGCGCTACCTGTGGGTAACGTCGGGTGAACTCCCTCAGTAGAGGCGGCAAGCGGTGCAGGCCGATGTGGTGGCTGGTGGCGAGTGTCAGTCGGCCGGTGACTTCGCCGGTCAGGTTGGTCAGGGCGCGACGGGTGTCGTCCAGTACGTTGAGAATCTGATAGGCCCGGGGCAGTAGGGCCCGGCCGGCCTCGGTCAGGCCGATTTCACGGCCCAACCGGTCGAACAGGCGGACGTTGAGTTGCTGTTCCAGCCCGGCGATGCGCTTGCTGATGGCCGGCTGGGTCAGGTGCAGGCGTTCACCGGCGCCGGAAAAACTGCCCGTCTCGGCGATGGCGATAAAGGCGTTGAGGTTGGCGAGGTCCATGGCGGTCTCGGTCGAATTCCTGTTGGTTATGCAAAGTATGAAAAATATGAATTTGAGTTATTTAATGTAGCCTCATAACATCAGCCTCACAAGCCAAAGGGTTATTGAGTCATTCAAAATCCGGGGCATAGAAACAAGCTGATGAGGAACCGTCTGATGGCCGGCAAAACGCTCTACGACAAGCTCTGGGATTCGCATTTGGTCAAGCAGCGCGACGATGGCTCGGCGCTGATCTATATCGACCGTCACATCATCCACGAAGTGACTTCGCCGCAAGCCTTCGAGGGCCTGCGCCTGGCCGGGCGCAAGCCATGGCGGATCGATGCCAACATCGCGACCCCGGACCACAACGTGCCGACCACCCCGGAGCGCAAGGGCGGTATCGACGCCATTGTCGATCAGGTTTCGCGGTTGCAGGTCCAGACCCTCGACGATAACTGCGACGAATACGGCATCGTTGAATTCAAGATGAACGACGTGCGCCAAGGCATCGTCCATGTCATCGGCCCGGAGCAGGGCGCGACCTTGCCCGGCATGACCGTGGTCTGCGGCGACTCCCACACCTCCACCCACGGTGCCTTTGGTGCCCTGGCCCACGGCATCGGCACCTCCGAGGTCGAGCATGTGCTCGCCACCCAGTGCCTGGTGGCCAAGAAAATGAAGAACATGCTGGTGCGCGTCGAGGGCAAGCTGCCGTTCGGCGTGACCGCCAAGGACATCGTCCTGGCCGTGATCGGCAAGATCGGCACCGCCGGCGGTAACGGCCATGCCATCGAGTTCGCCGGCAGTGCGATCCGCGACCTCTCCATCGAAGGCCGCATGACCATCTGCAACATGTCCATCGAGGCCGGTGCCCGCGTGGGCCTGGTGGCCGCCGATGAAAAGACCGTCGAATACGTCAAGGGTCGTCCGTTCGCCCCGAAAGGCGCCGAATGGGACCTGGCGGTCGAGGCCTGGAAAGACCTGGTGTCCGACGCCGATGCCAGGTTCGACACGGTGGTCGAGCTCGACGCGACCCAGATCAAGCCGCAGGTCAGCTGGGGGACGTCCCCTGAGATGGTCCTGGCGGTGGATCAGAACGTACCGGATCCGGACAAGGAGATGGACCTGGTCAAGCGCGACTCTATCGTCCGTGCCTTGAAATACATGGGCTTGAAGGCGAACCAGGCGATCACCGACATTCAGCTCGACCGCGTGTTCATCGGGTCCTGCACCAACTCGCGGATCGAAGACCTGCGCGCCGCGGCGGTGATCGCCAAGGGCCGCAAGGTCGCATCGACCATCAAGCAGGCCATCGTGGTGCCGGGCTCCGGCCTGGTGAAAGCCCAGGCCGAAGCGGAAGGGCTGGACAAGGTGTTCCTCGAGGCCGGTTTCGAGTGGCGTGAGCCAGGGTGCTCGATGTGCCTGGCGATGAACCCGGATCGCCTGGAATCGGGCGAACACTGCGCGTCCACTTCCAACCGTAACTTCGAAGGCCGTCAGGGCGCCGGTGGCCGTACCCACCTGGTCAGCCCGGCCATGGCCGCGGCGGCTGCCGTCAACGGCCGTTTCGTCGACGTTCGTGAATTGATCTGAAAGGAGAGCGCAGCATGAAAGCTTTTACCCAGCACAATGGTCTTGTCGCGCCTCTGGATCGTGCCAACGTCGACACCGACCAGATCATTCCCAAGCAATTCCTGAAGTCCATCAAGCGCACCGGCTTCGGCCCGAACCTGTTCGACGAATGGCGTTACCTGGATGTGGGCCAGCCCTACCAGGACAACTCCAAGCGGCCGCTGAACAAGGACTTCGTGCTCAACGCCGAACGCTACCAGGGCGCCAGCGTGCTGCTGGCCCGGGAGAACTTCGGTTGCGGTTCGAGCCGCGAACACGCGCCATGGGCGCTTGAAGAGTACGGCTTCCGCAGCATCATCGCGCCGAGCTACGCCGACATCTTCTTCAACAACAGTTTCAAGAACGGTTTGCTGCCGATCATCCTCAGCGACGCTGAAGTGGACGAACTGTTCCAGCAGGTCGAGGCCAACCCGGGTTATCAACTGCAGATCGACCTTGCAGCCCAGACCGTGACCCGTCCCGACGGCAAGGTGCTGGGATTCGAGATCGATGCGTTCCGCAAGCATTGCCTGCTCAACGGCCTCGACGACATCGGCTTGACCCTGCAGGACGGCGAGGCGATTGCCGCGTTTGAAGCGAAGCATCGGGCGAGTCAGCCCTGGTTGTTTCGCGAGGTTTGATTTCGCGTAAGGCATGACGACGCCATCGCGAGCAGGCTCGCTCCCACATTGGATTTGCGCCGTATCCAAAACCCTGTGGGAGCGAGCCTGCTCGCGAAGAGGCCAGCCCAGGCACTACAGAACCCTAAGGACATTCCCATGACCAGCACCGCCCACAGTCAGGTTGTACAAAAGCAATTCGGTGAACAGGCTTCGGCCTATCTGAGCAGTGCCGTGCACGCCCAGGGCGCCGAGTTCGCGCTGCTACAGGCTGCCTTGGCCGATCGTGGCGATGCCCGGGTGCTGGACCTGGGCTGCGGCGCCGGTCACGTGAGTTTTCACGTGGCGCCGTTGGCCGGTGAAGTGGTGGCCTATGACCTGTCCCGGCAGATGCTCGATGTCGTGGCGGCAGCGGCGGCGGAGCGTGGCCTGGGCAATATCACCACGGTGTGCGGTGCCGCCGAGCGCCTGCCGTTCGCCGATGCCGAGTTCGACTTCGTGTTCAGTCGCTATTCGGCGCATCATTGGGGCGACCTGGGTGTGGCGTTGCGGGAAGTGCGCCGGGTGCTCAAGCCGGGCGGCGTGGCGGCGTTCATTGATGTACTGTCGCCGGGCATGCCGCTGCTGGACACCTACCTGCAAAGCGTCGAGGTGCTGCGCGACACCAGTCATGTGCGCGATTATTCCGCTGCCGAGTGGTTGCGCCAGGTCAGCGAAGCGGGGTTACAGGTAAGCAGCACTTCGCGCCAGCGCCTGCGCCTGGAATACCGCTCCTGGGTCGAGCGCATGCGCACGCCCGAGGTGATGCGCGGGGCGATACTCGCGCTGCAGCGCTCGATGGGCGATGAAGTGCGTGAATATTTCGAGATTAAGGCCGATGGTTCTTTCAGTACGGACGTACTGGTGCTGTGGGCCGAGCGATAGCCTTTTTCCCGGCCTGCCAGGCAGTAGAAAACCTGGCGCGCCGGTACAACAAACGAGGAAAGCATGAGCAAGCAGATTCTGATTCTCCCAGGCGACGGCATTGGTCCGGAAATCATGGCCGAAGCGGTCAAGGTCCTGGAACTGGCGAACGACAAGTACGGCCTGGGCTTCGAACTCAGTCACGACGTGATCGGCGGCGCGGCCATCGACAAGCACGGCGTGCCCCTGGCCGATGAAACCCTGGACCGTGCCCGTGCAGCCGATGCCGTGCTGCTGGGGGCCGTGGGTGGCCCGAAATGGGACAAGATCGAGCGCGACATCCGCCCCGAGCGCGGCCTGCTGAAGATTCGTGCCCAACTGGGTCTGTTCGGCAACCTGCGTCCGGCGATCCTCTACCCGCAACTGGCCGACGCGTCGAGCCTGAAGCCGGAAATCGTTTCCGGCCTGGACATCCTCATCGTCCGTGAACTGACCGGCGGTATCTATTTCGGTGCCCCGCGCGGTACCCGCGAGCTGGATAATGGCGAACGCCAGGCCTACGACACTTTGCCGTACAGCGAGAGCGAAATCCGCCGTATCGCCCGGGTCGGCTTCGACATGGCCCGCGTGCGTGGCAAGAAGCTGTGCTCGGTGGACAAGGCCAACGTGCTGGCGTCCAGCCAACTGTGGCGCGAAGTGGTCGAGCAGGTGGCCAAGGATTACCCGGATGTCGAACTGAGCCACATGTACGTCGACAACGCCGCCATGCAACTGGTGCGCGCGCCGAAGCAGTTCGATGTGATCGTCACTGACAACATGTTCGGCGACATCCTGTCCGACGAAGCGTCGATGCTCACCGGCTCCATCGGCATGCTGCCGTCGGCCTCCCTGGATGCCAACAACAAAGGCATGTACGAGCCGTGTCACGGTTCGGCGCCGGACATCGCCGGGCAGGGCATTGCCAACCCGTTGGCGACCATCCTGTCGGTGTCGATGATGCTGCGCTACAGCTTCAACCTCACCGACGCCGCCGACGCCATTGAAAAGGCCGTCAGCGTGGTGTTGGACCAGGGTTTGCGCACCGGCGACATCTGGTCGGCCGGTTGTACCAAAGTCGGTACGCAGCAAATGGGCGACGCGGTAGTCGCCGCGCTGCGGAATCTGTAATCTCTCCGGTCCACCGCTTCGACGGTGGCCCACTTTTGTATAGGTGCAGTTGCGATGAAACGTGTAGGTCTGATCGGTTGGCGGGGCATGGTCGGTTCCGTGCTCATGCAGCGAATGCTGGAAGAGCAGGATTTCGATCTCATCGAGCCGGTGTTCTTCACCACTTCCAATGTCGGTGGCCAGGGCCCGTCCGTGGGCAAGGATACCGGGGCGCTCAAGGATGCCTACAGCATTGAAGAGCTCAAGACCCTCGATGTGATCCTGACGTGCCAGGGCGGCGACTACACCAGCGAAGTCTTCCCGAAGCTGCGCGAGGCCGGCTGGCAGGGCTACTGGATCGACGCCGCTTCCAGCCTGCGCATGCAGGACGACGCGGTGATCATCCTCGACCCGGTCAACCGCAAGGTCATCGACCAGCAACTGGATGCCGGCACCAAGAACTACATCGGCGGCAACTGCACCGTCAGCCTGATGCTGATGGGCCTGGGCGGCCTGTTCGAGGCCGGTCTGGTGGAATGGATGAGCGCCATGACCTACCAGGCGGCTTCCGGTGCCGGCGCGCAGAACATGCGCGAGCTGATCAAGCAGATGGGCGCGACCCACGCGGCCGTCGCCGATGACCTGGCCAACCCGGCCAGCGCCATCCTGGACATCGACCGCAAGGTCGCCGAGGCGATGCGCAGCGATGCCTACCCGACCGAGAACTTCGGTGTACCGCTGGCCGGCAGCCTGATCCCGTGGATCGATAAGGAACTGCCTAACGGCCAGAGCCGCGAAGAGTGGAAGGCCCAGGCCGAAACCAACAAGATCCTCGGTCGCTTCAAGAGCCCGATCCCGGTGGACGGCATTTGCGTGCGCATCGGCGCCATGCGCTGCCACAGCCAGGCGCTGACCATCAAGCTGAACAAGGACGTGCCGATCGCCGACATCGAAGGACTGATCAGCCAGCACAACCCTTGGGTCAAACTGGTGCCGAACAACCGCGAAACCAGCATGCAGGAGCTGAGCCCGACCAAGGTCACCGGCACCCTGAACGTGCCGGTGGGGCGCCTGCGCAAGCTGAACATGGGCTCGCAGTTCGTCGGTGCCTTCACCGTCGGCGACCAGCTGCTGTGGGGCGCGGCCGAACCGCTGCGTCGCATGCTGCGGATCCTGCTCGAGCGTTGATCGTGTCACTGCTGTGAAAAAACCCGCGCCTTGTGAGAGGTGCGGGTTTTTTTATGGGGTTGTATCGGCAGTGAGGTCGTCATCGCGAGCAGGCTCGCTCCCACAGGTTTTGTGTTCACTGAAGATCCAATGTGGGAGCGAGCCTGCTCGCGATGGCGCCAGTCCATCCACCACAAATCCCCGTCAATTGCCTGGCCGCCAACCACCCGGTAAAGTGCCGCTCCCCACGCATTACCCGAGGTAGACCCCCATGAGCCAGTCCTTTGACATTGCCGTGATCGGCGCCACCGGTACGGTCGGCGAAACCCTCGTCCAGATTCTCGAAGAGCGGGATTTCCCCGTCGGCACCCTGCACCTGTTGGCCAGCAGTGAGTCGGCAGGCAGTTCGGTGATGTTCCGCAACAAAAACGTGCGAGTGCGAGAAGTCGACGCGTTCGATTTCAGCAAAGTGCAGCTGGTGTTCTTCGCTGCCGGCCCGGCGGTCACCCTGAGTTTCGCGCCGCGTGCCACCGCCGCCGGTTGCGCCCTCATCGACCTGTCCGGTGCGCTGCCGCCGGAGCAGGCACCGCAGGTCGTGCCGGAAGCCAACGCCCAGGCGCTGGCGGGCCTTGGCAAACCGTTCCAGGTCAGCAGCCCGAGTGCATCGGCCATCGCGCTGGCTGTGGCGCTGGCTCCGTTGCGCGAATGCCTGGATATACAACGCATCAGCCTGACCGCCAGCCTCGCCGTGTCCGCCCAGGGCCGCGTCGCCGTGACCGAGTTGGCGCGCCAGACCACCGAATTGCTCAACGCCCGTCCGTTGGAGCCGAGCTTCTTCGACCGGCAGATAGCATTCAACCTGCTGGCCCAGGTCGGCGCCCCGGACGAGCAGGGTCATACGCAGCTGGAAAAGCGCCTGGTGCGTGAGTTGCGCCAAGTGCTGGATCAACCTTTATTAAAGATTTCCGTGACTTGCATTCAAGCCCCGGTGTTTTTCGGCGATAGCTTTAGCGTGACCGTGCAGTCTGCGAGCGCTGTCGACCTGAAGAAAGTCAACGCTGCCCTGGAAGCGGCCGCCGGCATCGAGCTGGTGGAGGCGGGCGACTACCCGACGCCGGTCGGCGATGCGGTGGGCCAGGACGTGGTTTATGTGGGGCGTGTGCGCGGCGGTATCGACGATCCGGCGGAACTGAATATGTGGCTGACGACGGATAACGTGCGCAAGGGCGCGGCACTCAACGCAGTGCAGGTGGCGGAGTTGTTGATAAAAGACCTGCTGTAAAAGATACTTGGCAACAATTTGTCGAATGATTCTAGCCGGGCGCTATGCTTGGCCTGGACGCTGAAGGCGAAAATCTCCCGCTAGGGACATTCCCGGGCATGAGTAGAAACGATCGTGTGCCCCGTTCTGCGGGGATGCGTGAAATGCCTAGCGGCAGCGACATCAATACCTTCTCGCTGGCCGAGGAATGTTCAAACAAAGGAAGAGGCTATGGTTCAAGTTCGCAAACTGGTGTTAGCAATAGCGGCCGCCTCGGCGCTGTCCTCCGGTATGGCGCAAGCGCTCGGGCTCGGGGAATTGACCCTCAAGTCGCCGCCGAACCAGCCTCTGGTCGCTGAAATCGAGCTGCTCGATGTCCAGCAACTGACCGCTGCCGAAGTCGTACCGAGCCTGGCCTCGCCCGAAGATTTCGCCAAGGCCGGCGTACCCCGCCAGGCGTTTCTCAACGACCTGGCTTTCACCCCGGTGATCAATGCCAATGGCAAGAGCGTCCTGCGGGTGACCTCCAGCCGGCCGCTGTCCGAGCCACTGGTCAAGTTCCTTGTGCAGGTGATGTGGCCCAACGGTCGCCTGCTGCGTGACTACAGCGTGTTGGTCGACCCGTCCAAGTTCTCGCCCCAGGCTGCCGAGGCCGCCCGACCGAAACCACCCCAGGTGGTGTCGACGCCGGTCACGGGCGCCACCAAGTCGTCCCAGTACACCACCACACCGCGCGATACCCTCTGGGAAATCGCCGCCAAGGCCCGCAACGGCGGGTCGGTCCAGCAAACCATGCTGGCGATCCAGGCACTGAACCCGCACGCTTTCATCAACGGCAATATCAACTTGCTCAAGACCGGCCAGGTCCTGCGCCTGCCGGACCCGGTACAAAGCACTGCGTTGCCGCAACCCCAGGCCATCGCCGAAGTGGCTGCGCAGAACGCCGCCTGGCGCCAGGGGCGCCAAGGCCGTGCGACTGCGGCACCGGGTGGCCGGCAGCAACTGGACGCGACCAAGCGCGGCCAGGGTGAAGCCGCACCGGCACAGGCCGCTGGCCGCGATAACCTGAGCCTGGTGACAGCGGAGTCTGCGAAGGCCGGCAAGGGCAAAGGCAAGGGGGCTGCCGGCGATGCCCAGGCCCTGAGCAACAAGCTTGCGGTCACCCAGGAAAGCCTCGACTCGGCTCGTCGCGACAACGAAGAACTGAAAAGCCGCATGGCGGACCTGCAGAGTCAGTTGGACAAGCTGCAGCGCCTGATCGAGCTGAAGAATAACCAACTGGCGAAGATGCAGGCCGAAGGTGCCGCGGTTCCGCCGGCCAGCGAGACGCCGCCGGCAATGTCGGCGCAGTTGACGCCCGCACCATCGGCACAGGCTCCGGTGCCTGTCCCGGCACCTGCCCCTGCACCGCAAGTGGCGCCTGAAGCGACGACCCCCGAGGCGGCACCTGCGGCTGCTCCGGCCGAAGCCCCGGCGGTATCCAACGAGCAGAAGTACAACGACCTGCTGACCAACCCGATCCTGCTCGGCTTGATCGGCGGAGGTGTGTTGGTCCTGCTGTTGCTGCTGTTGTTGCTCGCCCGCCGCCGCAAGGCCCAGCAAGAAGCCGAGAAACACCTGCGCATGGCCCGAGCCCTCGAGGAGGAGGCCGACTTCTCCCCGGAGCTCGATCTGCCCCCGAGCAGCTTCGAGGGCATTGAAGTACCAGCGCCAAGTGTAAAGCTCGATCCTAAGCCAGCCCCCAAGCCTGTTCCCCAACCGGCCCCTGTGGTCGCGCCGGTGGTGGTTTCGCCGCCTATCGCCGCGCCATTGGTCGCTCCGGCTGCCGATCGCTTCGACGACGTGCTGGGCCAGGCCCAGGCCCATATCGATCGCGGTCGCTTGAACCAGGCCGCCGATCAGCTCGAACAGGGCATCAAGGCCGAGCCACAGCGCAGCGACCTGCGCCTGAAATTGATGGAAGTCTACGGCCTGCAAGGCGACCGCGACGCGTTTGTCGCCCAGGAACGCCAATTGGTGGCCAATGGTGAAAATTTCGCCCAGGTCGAGCAGCTCAAGAGCCGCTTCCCGGCCATGGTGGTTGCCACCAGCGCCTCTCTGGCCGCGGCAGCGGTGGCTGCCGAACTGGATGCCCAGTACGTCAAGGAATTGCTGGAAGAAACGCCGGCCACCGATGAAGAACTGGACAGTGCCTTCGACCTGAGCCTGGATGACCTGGAGAACGCACCGACGGCGCCGGCACCTGAGCCGGTACCGGAGTTGGATGCGTTCCCGATGGACGACGATCTGAGCTTCGAATCGGTGCTCAAGCAGCAGACCGAAGCCAACGAAAGCCTGGACGATTTGTCGGAGTTCGATCTGGACCTGGGTGCCGATGCGCCGGCACCGGCCCTGGACGACGAGGATTTCCTGCTGGACCTGGGCGACGATCTCAAGGGCCTGGACGAGCCTGCGGCCGAGACCCCGGCCTTGCTCGACACCCCGGCCGACGATCTCGAGCTGCCGGCGGATTTCGACCTGTCCCTGGCCGACGAAATGGACGCGCCGAAGGATCCCTTCGAATCCGAGCTGGACGACGTCAACGCCGAGCTGGATCGCTTGTCCGACAGCCTGGGCCAGCCATCCTTCACGGCGGAGGATGCCTTGGCCGGTGTCGAAGACGAGCCGGACTTCGACTTCCTCAGCGGCACCGATGAAGTGGCGACCAAGCTCGACCTGGCCCAGGCCTACATCGACATGGGCGACCACGACGGTGCCCGGGATATCCTCGGTGAAGTCCTCAGCGAAGGCGATGCCACCCAGAAGAGCGAAGCGCAGGAGATGCTCGCGCGCCTGGTGTGAGCTGGTCGCAGTGACAGGAACGGCAGCCATTGAGGCTGCCGTTTTTGTTTGGGGCGTCCAGGCGGGCCTCATCGCGAGCAGGCTCGCTCCCACAGGGGATCTGCAGCGTTCACAGAACCTTGTGGGAGCGAGCCTGCTCGCGATGAGGCCCGCACATCCAACACCGGATCAACGGTTGCACTGGCATCCCACCCCGCCGGCCTTATAATGCCCGCCTTTGCGTACCTCAGCAGGCTGTAATTCCTTGGCAAACATAGACAACCCGGCCGCCGAAATGGCGGCTGACGGCTTTTTCCGGATCGCCTTGGGCGTTGAATACAAAGGCTCGCGCTACCGCGGCTGGCAGCGCCAGGCCTCCGGTGTCGCGACCGTGCAGGAAACCCTTGAAAACGCGCTGTCCAAAGTCGCCGATTCACCCGTGTCGCTGCACTGTGCCGGGCGCACCGATGCCGGCGTGCATGCCTGCGGCCAGGTGGTGCATTTCGACACCCAGGTCGAGCGTTCGATGAAGGCCTGGGTCATGGGGGCCAACATCAACCTGCCCCATGACGTCAGCGTCAGCTGGGCCAAAGTGATGCCGGCGCATTTCCATGCACGCTTCAAGGCGATCGCCCGGCGTTATCGCTATGTGATCTACAACGACCAGATCCGTCCGGCGCACTTGAACGAAGAAATCACCTGGAACCACCGTCCGCTGGACGTCGAGCGTATGGCTGAAGCCGCACAGTACCTGGTCGGGGTTCATGATTTCAGCGCCTTTCGCGCCGGCCAGTGCCAGGCCAAGTCGCCGATCAAGGAGCTGCATCACCTGCGTGTGACCCGTCACGGCAAGATGATCGTGCTCGACGTCCGCGCCAGTGCATTCCTGCACCACATGGTGCGCAACATCGCCGGCGTGCTGATGACCATCGGCGCTGGTGAGCGGCCGGTGGAGTGGATCAAGGAAGTGCTCGACAGCCGCATCCGCCGCTCCGGTGGCGTGACGGCGCACCCGTTTGGCTTGTACCTGGTACAGGTTGAATACCGCGATGAGTTCGAACTGCCGGAGCGTTACATCGGGCCACATTTCCTCACCGGCTTCTCGGAACTCGACGGCTGACGCCCCCCGCTGCATTTGCTACCATCCGGGACTTTCACGGATTCAGCCGGGGTTTTCACAACATGTCGGTCGTTCGCAGCAAGATTTGCGGGATCACCCGCGTCGAGGACGCGCTGGCTGCTGTCGAGGCCGGAGCCGATGCCATCGGGCTGGTGTTCTATGCCAGGAGCCCGCGGGCGGTGACCGTGCAGCAGGCGAGGGCGATCATCCAGGCCTTGCCGCCGTTCGTGACTCCGGTCGGCCTGTTCGTCAACGTCAGCCGTTGCGAGCTGGGCGAGATACTCGATGCAGTGCCGCTGGGCCTGTTGCAGTTCCATGGCGACGAGAAGCCGGCCGACTGCGAAGGCTGGCATCGTCCCTACATCAAGGCGCTGCGGGTCAAGGCGGGGGATGACATCGCGGCTGCATGCGAGACGTTCGCCAGCGCCAGCGGCATTTTGCTGGACACCTATGTGGAGGGCGTTCCAGGTGGGACCGGTGAAGCGTTCGACTGGTCATTGGTGCCCCGGGGCCTGAGCAAGCCGATCATCCTCGCCGGTGGCCTGACGGCCGACAACGTGGCCGAAGCGATTCGCCAGGTTCGTCCTTACGCGGTGGACGTGAGCGGCGGGGTGGAGCAGGGCAAGGGCATCAAGGATCCGGCGAAGATTCGAGCGTTCATGGCCGCTGTGCGCAGCAGCCAGTCGCCAATGTGACGGCTGGCAGACTGCCGCCGTCCATACCTGCACTGTACACAGCAGGCAGGCACCGCCTCCGGGCGGGCCGATAGCGTAGCGGCAACCGCGGTGCAGCGGTTGCAGGAATGGTTGAGGAAGGTTGGGCTGCACGCAGGTCATGTTTCGCGCTGACCGTGGTGGCTTTTCGGCCCTCGCCGCACAATGAATTTAGCTCAAGGGCATACGCGGGGCCGCGAACCAGAGCGTTCGGGCCGCCGGTACTGGAGAAAGAAAGCATGAGCAACTGGTTGGTAGACAAACTGATCCCTTCGATCATGCGTTCCGAGGTGAAGAAAAGCTCGGTGCCTGAAGGTCTGTGGCACAAATGTCCATCCTGCGAAGCGGTGCTGTACCGTCCCGAGCTGGAAAAGACCCTGGACGTTTGCCCCAAGTGCAACCACCACATGCGCATTGGCGCGCGTGCCCGTATCGATATTTTCCTGGACGCCGAAGGCCGTGTTGAACTGGGTGCGGACCTGGAGCCCGTGGATCGCCTGAAATTCCGCGACGGCAAGAAGTACAAGGACCGCCTGACCGCGGCCCAGAAGCAGACCGGCGAAAAAGACGCCCTGGTGTCCATGAGCGGTACCCTGCTGGGCATGCCGGTGGTGGTCTCGGCCTTCGAGTTCTCCTTCATGGGCGGTTCCATGGGCGCCATCGTCGGCGAGCGCTTCGTTCGTGCCGCCAACTACGCCCTGGAAAACCGTTGCCCAATGGTCTGCTTCGCCGCTTCCGGCGGTGCACGGATGCAGGAAGCGCTGATCTCGCTGATGCAGATGGCCAAGACCTCTGCCGTCCTGGCGCGTCTGCGCGAAGAAGGCCTGCCGTTCATCTCGGTGCTGACCGATCCGGTCTACGGCGGTGTCTCCGCCAGCCTGGCAATGCTGGGCGACGTGATCGTCGGCGAGCCGAAAGCCCTGATCGGCTTCGCCGGTCCGCGGGTCATCGAGCAGACCGTGCGTGAAAAACTGCCGGAAGGCTTCCAGCGCAGCGAGTTCCTGCTGGAGCACGGCGCCATCGACATGATCATCCATCGTCAGGAGCTGCGTCCGCGCCTGGGTAACCTGTTGGCGCAACTGATGGGCCTGCCGACGCCTCAGTACGTCGCCGCACCCATCGAGCCGATGGTGGTTCCGCCGGTGCCTGCCGGGCTATGACCGAACGCACCCTGGGCGAGTGGCTGGCCTACCTCGAGCAACTGCATCCATCAGCCATCGATATGGGGTTGGAGCGCTCGCAAGCGGTGATGTCCCGCATGGGGTTGGGCAAGCCGGCGCCCCGGGTCATCACCGTCACCGGCACCAACGGCAAGGGCTCGACCTGTGCCTTCGTGGCCTCGCTGCTGCGGGCCCAGGGGCTGAGCGTCGGCGTCTACAGTTCGCCGCACCTGCTGCGTTATAACGAGCGGGTGCAGGTCAACGGCATCGAAGCCGCCGATGCCGAGCTGTGCGAGGCTTTCGCCGCGGTGGACGCCGGGCGGGGCGAGATATCACTCACGTACTTCGAGATGGGTACCCTGGCGGCCTTCTGGCTGTTCGCCCGTGCCGGCCTCGATGCCGTTGTGCTGGAAGTCGGCCTCGGTGGACGGCTGGACACGGTCAACCTGGTGGACGCGGACATCGCATTGGTCACCAGCATCGGCGTGGACCATGCCGATTACCTGGGCGATACCCGCGAATCCGTGGCCTTCGAGAAGGCCGGCATCTTTCGCCGGGGCGCGCCTGCGCTCTGTGGTGACCTCAATCCTCCGCAGCCGCTGCTGGACAAGGTCCGGGAACTGGCCTGTCCGTTCTTCCTGCGGGGGCGGGATTTCGACCTGGCCATGACCGAGCAGCATTGGCAATGGCGCGGTAGCGACCTGCAGGGGCGTCCGGTGGAGCTGCACGACCTGCCGCAGCTGGACCTGCCGATGGAGAACGCCGCGCTGGCGCTCCAGGCCTACCTGCTGATGGGGTTGCCGTGGGACGCCGGGCAAATTGTCGAGGCATTGCAGACGACTCGCATCGTCGGTCGTCTCGATCGGCGCCAGTTCCAGTGGCAGGGCAAACGCCTTAACCTGTTGCTGGATGTCGGTCACAACCCCCATGCGGCACAGTACCTGGCCGAGCGCCTGGCGCGGCGGCCGGTGGCAGGACGGCGCCTGGCGGTGTTCGGACTGCTGTCCGACAAGGATCTGGATGGCGTGGTCGGCGCGCTGGATGCTAGTGTCCAGCACTGGGCGGTCACGCCCCTGGATTCGCCGCGCTCACGTCCTGCAGTTGAACTGCAGGCGGCCTTGCAGCGCCGTGGCGCTTCGGTGGATGCTTACGACAGCGTCGCTGCCGCGCTGGAAGGGCAGTGCGCCGTGGCAACGGCCGATGACGAAATCCTGTTGTTCGGATCATTTTTTTGTGTCGCCGAGGCCCTGCAATGGCTGGCCCGGCGCTCCACGGAGGAAGCTGCAGATGGCATTGCTGGATAAGGCATACAAGCAGCGCATGGTGGGGGCCCTGGTATTGGTGGCCCTGGCGGTGATTTTCCTGCCGATGCTGTTTTCCCGTCAGGACGAGCAGCGCCAGGTCACGGTCGATGCACCTGCCGCGCCCCAGGCGCCATCGGTTCCGCCTGTGCAGGTCGAGCCGGTGACGGTGCCCGAGCCGCAGGCGCTGCCCCAGGAGCCGGTCCCGAGCGACGAGGAACTGGCTGAGCAACCGGCCACGCCTTCTGCACCGATCCCCGCGGCACCGGCTGTCTCGACCAAGCCCGCTGTCGCTCCGGCGCCAGCGCCTGTGCCGGCAACCCCGGCGGTCAAGCCCGCGCCGACCCAGCCGATCACCGCGGCACCGACCAAGCCGGACACCAGCCAGAGTCGTGTGGACGCCAATGGCCTGTCGGTCAGTTGGTCCGTGCAACTGGCGAGCCTGACCAGTCGCGAAAGTGCGGAAAGCCTGCAGAAATCCCTGCGCAGCCAGGGCTACAACGCCTACATCCGTTCCGCCGATGGCAAGAACCGGGTGTTCGTCGGTCCGTTGATCGAGCGTGCCGAAGCCGACCGCCTGCGCGACCTGCTTGGCCGGCAGCAGAATCTCAAGGGTTTTGTGGTGCGTTTCCAGCCGGAGCGCGGCTAAGCGCCTGATTTCACTCACACTGATAATCGCAGCTTACCGACTGCCCTGGGCTCTGCTAAAATGCGCCGCCTTATCCGTCTGTAGGCTGCACCGTGCCATTTACCTGGGTTGACTGGGCGATCGTTGCGATCATCGCCATCTCCGCATTGATCAGTCTGAGCCGAGGCTTCGTCAAGGAAGCCCTCTCGCTGCTGACCTGGATCATCGCGGGAATCGTTGCCTGGATGTTTGGTGGCTCGCTGTCCCAGTACCTCGCCGGATACATCGAAACGCCGTCGGCTCGCGTGATCGCGGGCTGTGCCATCTTGTTTGTCGCCACCTTGCTGGTCGGCGCAATGATCAACTATCTGATCGGCGAACTGATTCGCGTCACCGGGCTTTCCGGGACGGACCGGTTCCTGGGCATGGCCTTTGGCGCCGCGCGTGGCGCGTTGCTGGTGGTCGTGGCCGTCGGGCTGCTGAGCTTGGGGCCGGTACAACAGGATTCGTGGTGGCAGGAGTCCCGGCTCGTGCCACAATTTCTATTGGTCGCAGACTGGTCAAAAAACCTGATCCTGGGTTGGAGCAGTCAGTGGCTTGCCAGCGGTATCAGCGTACCCGCTGAAATACCGTTCAAGGAACATCTCTTGCCACCGGCCAAAACGCCGCAGTGAGTGTTGTTCAGTTCAGATCCATTAAGTAGGGGTTGCGTCGCATGTGTGGCATCGTCGGTATCGTCGGTAAGTCGAACGTCAATCAGGCGCTGTATGACGCGCTAACCGTGCTCCAGCACCGCGGCCAGGACGCTGCCGGTATCGTGACCAGCCATGACGGCCGGTTATTCCTGCGCAAGGACAACGGTCTGGTGCGTGACGTGTTCCATCAGCGTCACATGCAGCGCCTGGTCGGCCACATGGGCATCGGCCATGTGCGCTACCCGACGGCGGGCAGTTCGACCTCGGCCGAAGCCCAGCCGTTCTACGTCAACTCGCCGTACGGCATCACCTTGGCGCACAACGGCAACCTGACCAACGTCGAGCAGTTGGCCAAGGAAATCTACGAATCCGACCTGCGCCACGTCAACACCAGTTCCGACTCGGAAGTGATGCTCAACGTGTTCGCCCACGAGCTGGCCCAGCGTGGCAAGCTGCAGCCGACCGAAGAGGACGTGTTCGCCGCCGTGACCGACGTGCATAACCGCTGCGTCGGTGGCTATTCGGTGGTGGCGATGGTGACCGGCTACGGCATCGTCGGTTTCCGCGACCCCCACGGCATCCGTCCTATCGTCTTCGGCCAGCGCCACACCGACGAAGGCGTCGAGTACATGATCGCCTCCGAAAGCGTGTCCCTGGACGTGCTGGGCTTCACCCTGATTCGCGACCTGGCCCCGGGCGAAGCGGTCTACATCACTGAAGACGGCAAGCTGTTCACCCGTCAGTGCGCGACCAACCCGAGCCTCACGCCGTGCATCTTCGAACACGTCTACCTGGCGCGTCCGGATTCGATCATCGACGGCATCTCGGTCTACAAGGCCCGCCTGCGCATGGGCGAGAAGCTGGCCGAGAAGATCCTGCGCGAGCGTCCGGACCATGACATCGACGTGGTCATCCCGATCCCGGACACCAGCCGCACCGCGGCCCTGGAGCTGGCGAACCACCTGGGCGTCAAGTTCCGCGAAGGCTTCGTGAAGAACCGCTACATCGGCCGCACCTTCATCATGCCGGGCCAGGCTGCACGGAAAAAATCCGTGCGCCAGAAACTCAACGCCATCGAGCTGGAATTCCGCGGCAAGAACGTGATGCTGGTGGATGACTCCATCGTGCGTGGCACCACCTGCAAGCAGATCATCCAGATGGCCCGCGAAGCCGGCGCCAAGAATGTGTACTTCTGCTCCGCGGCCCCGGCCGTGCGCTACCCGAACGTCTACGGCATCGACATGCCGAGTGCCCATGAGCTGATCGCTCATAACCGCACCACCCAGGAAGTCGCCGACCTGATCGGTGCCGACTGGCTGATCTACCAGGACCTGCCGGACTTGATCGAGGCCGTGGGCGGCGGCAAGATCAAGATCGAACAGTTCGACTGCGCAGTATTCGACGGCAAGTACGTCACCGGCGACGTCGACGAGACCTACCTGAACAAGATCGAAAGCGCCCGCAACGATGCATCCAAGGCCAAGACCCAGGCGGTCAGCGCGATCATCGATCTGTACAACAACTAAAGTGACGAACCGGCCCTGAGGGGCCGGTTTGCGTTTGACCGATTGCAGGAGTGACAGCATGAGTCAGGATTGGGATGCCGGTCGGCTGGACAGCGACCTTGAAGGCGTAGCGTTCGACACCCTGGCGGTTCGCGCCGGGCAGCACCGCACGCCGGAAGCCGAACACGGCGATCCGATGTTCTTCACCTCCAGCTACGTGTTCCGTACCGCGGCCGACGCGGCGGCGCGGTTCGCCGGTGAAGTACCGGGCAATGTCTACTCGCGCTACACCAACCCCACCGTGCGCGCTTTCGAAGAGCGTATTGCCGCGCTGGAAGGGGCCGAGCAGGCGGTTGCCACCGCCACCGGCATGGCGGCGATCATGGCCGTGGTGATGAGCCTGTGCAGCGCCGGTGATCATGTGCTGGTATCGCGCAGTGTCTTCGGTTCGACCATCAGTCTGTTCGAAAAGTACTTCAAGCGTTTCGGCGTGGAAGTCGATTACGTGGCCCTGGCGGATCTGTCCGGTTGGGATGCGGCAATCAAGGCCAATACCAAATTGCTGTTTGTCGAGTCACCGTCCAACCCCTTGGCCGAACTGGTGGACATCGCCGCGTTGGCGGAAATCGCCCACGCCAAGGGCGCCATGCTGGTGGTCGACAACTGTTTCTGCACCCCGGCGCTGCAACAACCGCTGAAGCTGGGCGCGGACGTGGTGGTGCATTCGGCCACCAAGTTCATCGACGGCCAGGGCCGTTGCATGGGCGGCGTGGTGGCCGGTCGCGGCGAGCAGATGAAAGAGGTGGTGGGCTTCCTGCGCACCGCCGGGCCGACCCTCAGCCCGTTCAACGCCTGGGTCTTCCTCAAGGGCCTGGAAACCCTGGGCCTGCGCATGAAGGCCCATTGTGCCAATGCCCAGGCCCTGGCCGAGTGGCTGGAGCAGCAGGACGGCATCGAGAAAGTCCATTACGCCGGCCTCAAGAGCCATCCGCAACACGACCTGGCCCTGCGTCAACAGCGCGGTTTCGGCGCCGTGGTGAGCTTCGAGGTCAAGGGAGGCAAGGAGGGCGCCTGGCGCTTCATCGATGCGACCCGGCTGGTGTCCATCACCGCCAACCTAGGCGACAGCAAGACCACCATTACCCACCCGAGCACCACCTCCCACGGCCGTCTGTCGCCGCAAGAGCGTGAAGCGGCGGGGATCCGCGACAGCCTGATCCGCGTTGCGGTGGGCCTGGAAGACGTGGCCGACCTGCAAGCCGACCTGGCGCGTGGGTTGGCGGCCTTGTGATCGAGCTGGCAACGCCGCCCAGCGGCACCCATGGCCGGGTTGCACTGGTGACGGGCGCTGCCCGGGGCATTGGCCTGGGCATCGCCGCCTGGCTGATCTGTGAAGGTTGGCAAGTGGTCCTGACCGACCTGGATCGCGAGCGCGGTTCCAAGGTGGCCAGGACGTTGGGCGATAACGCCTGGTTCATCGCCATGGACGTGGCGGACGAAGCCCAGGTCGCTACCGGCATTGCCGAGGTGCTGGGCCAGTTCGGCCGGCTCGATGCGCTGGTGTGCAACGCGGCCATTGCCGACCCGCACAACATCACCCTCGAAAGCCTGGACCTGGCCCATTGGAATCGGGTCCTGGCGGTGAACCTCGGCGGGCCGATGCTGCTGGCCAAGCATTGCGCGCCTTACCTGCGTGCCCACAACGGCGCCATCGTCAACCTGGCCTCGACCCGTGCCGCGCAGTCGGAGCCCGATACCGAAGCCTATGCCGCGAGCAAAGGCGGGCTGCTGGCCCTGACCCATGCCTTGGCGATCAGCCTCGGGCCGGAAATCCGGGTCAACGCCGTCAGCCCTGGCTGGATCGACGCACGGGACCCGTCCCAGCGCCGTGCAGAGCCGTTGACCGACGCCGATCATGCCCAGCATCCGGCGGGCAGGGTAGGCACGGTAGAGGATGTGGCGGCGATGGTGGCGTGGCTGTTGTCGCGCAATGCCGGTTTCGTCACGGGCCAGGAGTTCGTGGTGGACGGCGGCATGACCAAGAAAATGATTTATGAATGAAGCAGCTGCAAGTGGCGAGCTGCAAGCTGCAAGCAACTGTGTGGTGTCGGCGCTTCTGACTTGCAGCTTGAAGCTTGCCGCTCGAAGCTGTTTTTGAAAAAAACCTAATCCTGCTATTGACTTAGCTTCGGCACCTGCGTAAATTTCGCGGCCTCAGCGAAGCAAAGGGTGATTAGCTCAGCCGGGAGAGCGTCTGCCTTACAAGCAGAATGTCGGCGGTTCGATCCCGTCATCACCCACCATGTTCCATGAGAGTCTTGCGAAAGCAGGACGGAAGCTGTCAAAAGCCTCCACCGACGCGCAGCGGTAGTTCAGTCGGTTAGAATACCGGCCTGTCACGCCGGGGGTCGCGGGTTCGAGTCCCGTCCGCTGCGCCATATTTTCCGAGTCAGGTTCGCCTGGTTCGAGATCAAGCCCAAGTGGTTGATCAGACGAGTCAAATGGACGCAAGTCCACAGCGATACGCAGCGGTAGTTCAGTCGGTTAGAATACCGGCCTGTCACGCCGGGGGTCGCGGGTTCGAGTCCCGTCCGCTGCGCCATATCTGCTTCGAGGCCCACTGAACGCCTTGAAGCCAGGAAGAAAGCCGAAACGCCTCTTCTGATCGATAGCAAAGACCCTGGTCGAAAGACCGGGGTTTTTTGTTTCTGCAATTCAGACCACGCCTGCGATCATTCCAGTTTCTGAAAGAGTGGATTGTAATCTGTGCGGATTCCGTCGCAGGAGTATCGGAGGGATTATGAGTGCTCACGCTCACCTCCGCAGGGGGTGAAAGAACCCTGACCGTAGCCGCTGGTGCGAATTGTCGCCGCGTGCGCGAGGTGACCTCGAATGGATAAAGTCTCGACTTCGCAACCTTCCCCTTGGCATGAGGGCGAATTGACCTTGCAGCGCGCAGTCGGTGCGGTCGACATGATGGTGGGTGTCGGCCAACGACAACTGGCTCGCTCGTGGATGCCGGACCAGCATCGCGAGTTCTATGCCCAGTTGCCCTTCGTAGTGCTGGGAGCTGTCGATCGGCAAGGCGATGCATGGGCGACGATTCGCACGGGACAACCGGGCTTCATGAATTCTCCCACGCCGGAACGCCTGCACATCAGCCTCCCGCCGCAGCCCGACGACCCGGCGCAGGATGGCATGCAGCAGAGCGATGCCATCGGCATGCTCGGCATCGAGCTGCATACCCGTCGACGCAACCGCATGAATGGCAACGTACTGCGCCAGTCGGATGAGGGTATTGAAATCGCCGTGACCCAGGCCTACGGCAATTGCCCGCGCTACATCAATCTGCGCCAGTACGCCTTCGTCGATGAGGCGGCGGGCGCCGTGCTTGAGTTGACCAGCGCGGACCCGCAGGTGCGTCGCATGGTCACCGCTGCCGACTCGTTCTACGTCGCGACCTACGTCGTGCGCGACGGCCAGAACCAGGTCGATGCCTCGCATCGCGGCGGCAAGCCCGGTTTTGTGCGAATGGAAGAAGACGGGGCCCTGACCATTCCGGATTTCTCCGGAAATCTGTTTTTCAACACGCTGGGCAACATCCTGCTGAACCCCCGGGCCGGTCTGGTATTCATCGACTTCCAGAGCGGTGACCTGCTGCAGATGAGCGGTTCAGCCGAGGTGCTGCTGGACAGCCCGGAAATTGCCGCGTTCCAGGGCGCCGAGCGGCTGTGGCGCTTCAAGCCACAGCGTATTGTCTACCGTCAGGCTGCGATCCCGTTGCGTTGGACGGACACGGCCGAGGGCGCCTCACCCAACTCGATGATGACCGGCAGTTGGGAGCAGGCGGCCGAGCGTTTGCAGGCCGAAGCCCTACGCAGCCACTGGCGGTCTATGCGGGTGGAGCGCATCGTGGATGAAAGCCGCGGCATTCGCTCGTTTTATCTGCAAGCGAATGACGGCGTCGGCTTGCCCAGGTTCGAGCCGGGGCAGCACTTGCCCGTGCGGGTTCTGCTGGAAGGACAGCAGAACCCCGCCATTCGCACCTACAGCGTTTCCAGTTCGCCGTCGGATGAGTTCTTGCGCATCAGCGTCAAGCGCGACGGTTCGGTGTCCTCGCATCTGCATGAGCGGATTCAAGTCGGCGACTGGATCGAGGCCCGCGCGCCCCAGGGGGATTTCACGGTGCAGGCTTCCGAGCGGCGTCCACTGGTGCTGCTGGGCGCGGGTGTTGGTATTACGCCGTTGCTGTCGATGCTGCGCGAAGTGGTCTATCAAGGGAAACGCATCAATCGCATGCGGCCGACGTGGCTGATACAAAGCAGCCGTTCAGTCGCCGACCTGGCCTTTCGCGATGAGATCGACGAGCTGGTGGCCCGTGCCGGAGACAAGGTCAAGGTCCTGCGTGTGGTCAGCCAGCCGCCCATCGACGGTCCGGCCGACAGCTACGACAGGGCCGGCCGCATCGATGTCGAACTGCTCAAGACCTTGCTCCCGCTGAATGACTACGACTATTACCTGTGCGGGCCGGGGAGTTTCACCCAGGCCCTATACGATGGGCTGCGTGCATTGCGCATTCCGGATGATCGCATTCACGCGGAAACCTTCGGCCCGTCAACGCTGGTTCGTGACATTGAAGTCAGCGTGCCAGCGGCCGAACAGGTGCCCATGGCCGATGAAGCGGTGAAAGTCCTGTTCGCCACCTCGGGCAAGGAAGCGCGCTGGGAGCCTGGCACCGGGACGTTGCTCGAACTGGCGGAGGCACGGGGCCTGAATCCGGAGTTCAGTTGCCGCGGTGGCTCGTGCGGTACCTGCAAGACCCGACTGAGCAGTGGTCAAGTGCATTACCTGAACACGCCGGCGCAACGATTGGAGGCGGATGAGGTGTTGATCTGTTGCGCAGTGCCGGCGCAGGGGAGTGAGACGTTGGTGCTGGACGTCTGAGGCGGTTGGAGGTGTCCCGGGCTCAATCGGGTGCCTTCAGCAAGTTCGACAGGCGGGTCAGCCCTTGGGTCAACTCCTCGAAAGATGGACCCCCAAGACACAAGCGGATGCCAGTCATCGGCTCATCGCGATCCACCATCAGCGATTCTGGTGCCGTCACCCTGATGCCTGCCTGGGCCGCCGCCTTCATGAAGGAATCAGCGGCGTCGCGAGGCATCGGTAGCCAGATGTGATAAGCGTCCGGATGCGAAACGAGAGCGGCCTCGTCGAGCAATGCGGTGGCGAGGCTTGTCCTGCGGCGCGCTTCGTGACGCAAATCCTGCTGGATTGAAGCGATCACGCCATTGGACAACCAGTCCTCCACCACGGCGCAGGACAACGGCGACGGGCCCAGGGGAATATCCTGCAAGGCTTCCTGCGCAGCGCCGTGCAATTCTGCGGGCAGGGTGAGCATGCCGATCCTCAACCCGGGGCCGAGGGATTTGGACAGGCCGTTGACGTGCAGCACTCTCTCGGGCGCCAGTGTTGCAAGAGCAGGTACTGGCGCGGATCCCAGCGCATAGACACCATCCTCGATGATCCACGCACCCGCTTGTCGACAGACCTCGACGATAGCCTGCCGTCGCGCCGCACCCATCGTCGCCGTGGTGGGGTTGTGCAGCGTGGGAGTGAGATAGACCACTTTGTTGCTGGCTGCTGCGAGATGACCGAGGGCCTGGGCAAGCGCCTCCGGCAGCATGCCTTGCGCATCGATCTCGACCCCCTGCATCCGATGGCCTTTGCGCCGGGCCAGGGCAATCGCGCCGGGATAGGTGAGGCGTTCGGTCAGGATCACTCCGTGGGGGCCGCAGGCGAGATCGAAAGCCAGCGAAATCGCCTGGCGGGCATTGCCTGTCAGCACCAGGTGGGACGGTTCGACCACGATGCCGAGGGTTTCAAGCCAGCGGGCCAACAGGCGACGATGTTCCAGGTGTCCGGCGGGTGGGGAGTACAGATTGAGGTGATCGGCGTCGATCTTGCGAGCGATGCCGGTCAAGGTCCGCGCCAGGAGACGGCTCGTCAACATGGCGGGCGGCACGTTGGAGGAAAGATCGATCAGCCGCTGCTCGTGTGCCTGCAGAATGGCCACGAACGTTGCCCGACCCTTGACACTGCGCACCAGCCCCCGCCGTTCCAGGGCGGCATAGGCTTTGGTCACCGTACCCAGCCCGATCCCCAGTTGCCAGGCGAGCTGCCGATGGGCGGGGAGGCGGTCGCCACTTTGCAATCGGCCTTCGACGATGTCGTCGGCCAGGGCGCGCACCAGGCGTTCCGATGCGTTGGCGTCGATGTCCGCGAGACGAGGTGTCCAAGGCGATTGAAGGTGCATTATGGGTACCCGTTGAACGAATAGTGTCGCGTGACACTATTTCAATAGTCATGAAGTGTCACGCGCATTATGGTGCTTGCGGAACAACGGTTCAGTTGTTCGGAACGACGGAAACGCCGCGCGTCCCGGACGCCTCTTGAGGACATCCCAATGCTCGATCATCCGGTCATGCTCGCCTTTGGCAGCTACATCCTTGCCGCCGCCAGCCCGGGCCCGAGCAATATGGCGATCATGGGCGTGGCGATGCGCGACGGGCGCTCCCACGCCTTGGTGCTGGCATCCGGCGTCATGACCGGTTCACTCTTCTGGGCATTCCTGGCGGCGACGGGCATCTGCGCATTATTGGCCGCTTATGCCCAGGCGCTTTTCATCATCAGGGCGGTGGGCGGGGCCTATCTGCTCTACCTGGCGATGCGCGCGGGCAAGGCTGCCATGGCATCGACATCCGACAGCGCTGAGACGGCTGCCGGGCGGGAGGCTCGGCGTTATCTGCCGCTGTACCGCCAGGGCGTGCTCATGCACATCGGCAACCCCAAGGCCATCATGTCCTGGATGGCGATCATGTCGCTCGGGCTCCGTGAAGACGCGCCAGCCGGCACCTTGCCTGCGATCATCGGCGGTTGCGCCTTGCTCGGCATCATCATCTTCGGCGGCTACGCCATCGTGTTTTCGACGACCAGGATGATCGCCGGCTACACCCGGCTGCGGCGTTGGATTCAAGGGCTTTTCTCTGCGCTGTTCGCGGTCGCGGGATTGAAGCTTCTCCTGTCCTCCCATTGATTTCTGCGTTTTGAAGCCACCAGGAAAATCAAGGAGGGGTCTTGGACCCTGTGATTCAAATCATCGACGTGTTTGGCGCCGAGCCGTTCTCCGGCAACCCACTGGCCGTGGTCATGGAGGCAGACGCGCTGGAGACCGCTGGCATGCAACGGCTGGCCCGCTGGTTCAATCTGTCGGAAACGGCCTTTGTGCTATCGCCAACGCATCCGGACGCGGACTATCGGGTCAGGATCTTTTCGCTCGACCGGGAGTTGCCGTTCGCCGGGCATCCGACGTTAGGGAGTTGCCATGCCTGGCTTGCGACCGGTCGCAAACCCATGAATGAAGCGCACGTTGTCCAGGAGTGTGGTGCGGGGCTCGTGGAAATTCGTCGTGATCAAGGCCGGCTTTGTTTTGCGGCTCCTGCGTTGATTCGCTCCGGAACTCCGTCAAGGGAAGAGCTGAGCGAGGCATTACAACTGCTGCGGATAGATCCGTGCGACGTTGTCGAGGCGGCCTGGGTCGATAATGGTCCCGGATGGCTGGGCATCCGACTGGCGTCGGCCGAGCACGTCCTGGCCCTGCAACCGGCACAGAACTGGCCGCGCAGAATCGACGTTGGCGTGATCGGGCCGCATTCCGGTGGTGATACGGCTTTCGAGGTCCGGGCCTTTTTCAGCAACCACCTGGGCGCCATCGTTGAGGACCCGGTCACGGGCAGCCTGAATGCCTCGCTGGCCCAGTGGCTGTTCGAGACCGGCCTGGCTAAGCAGGCCTATGTTGCAGCCCAAGGCACCCGTCTCGGTCGCAAAGGGCGCATCCATGTGCGTCGCGATGACGCCGGCCAGGTCTGGATTGGCGGCGAAACGCGCACTCAGGTGGAGGGAAGGTTACAGGGGCTTTTTGAGCATCAGCCCCTTGATTGAGCGGCTCCATCCATCACGTTGGACCGCCGAGTGCGGGTTCACACCCCCAGCTTGTCCCGCAACCCGTAATACCACGCACCCAACGCCGCGAACGGCGTGCGCAATAACTGGCCGCCAGGGAACGGGTAGTGGGGCAGGTCGGCAAACGCGTCGAAACGCTCGGCCTGACCGCGCAGCGCCTCGGCCAGCACCTTGCCCGCCAGATGCGTATAAGTCACGCCATGGCCGCTGCAGCCCTGGGAGTAGTAGATGTTGTCCCCCAGGCGTCCGACCTGCGGAAGACGCGACAAGGTCAGCAGGAAGTTTCCGGTCCAGGCGTAGTCGATCTTCACATTCTTGAGTTGCGGGAACGCCTTGAGCATCTTCGGCCGGATGATCGCTTCGATGTTCGCCGGATCCCTCGCGCCATACACCACGCCACCGCCGAAGATCAGGCGCTTGTCGCCCGTCAGCCGGTAGTAGTCGAGCAGGTAGTTGCAGTCCTCGACGCAATAATCCTGAGGCAACAGGCTGTGGGCCAACTCGTCACCCAACGGCTCGGTCGTGATCACCTGCGTGCCGCAAGGCATGGACTTGGCCGCCAGCTCCGGCACCAGATTGCCCAGGTAGGCATTACCGGCCACGATAATGAACTTGGCCCTGACCTTGCCCTGCGGCGTATGCACCACCGGGCTGGCACCGCGCTCGATGCGCACCGCCGGCGACTGTTCATAAATCACCCCACCCAGGGACTCCACCGCCGCCGCCTCACCCAGTGCCAGATTGAGCGGATGGATATGCCCGCCGCTCATGTCCAGCATGCCGCCGACATATTGATCGCACGCCACCACCTCGCGGATACGACGCTGATCCAACAGCTCCAGCTGGGTATGGCCGAAGCGTTCCCATAAACGCTTCTGCGACTCCAGATGGCCCATCTGCTTAGCCGTAAGGGCCGCGAATACACCGCCGTCCTTCAAATCGCACTGAATCTGATACTTCGCCACCCGCTCGCGAATGATCCGCCCACCCTCGAACGCCATATTGCCCAGCAACTGCGCCTGCTGCGGGCCGACACTGCGCTCGATCACATCGATGTCGCGGCTATAGCTGTTGACGATCTGCCCGCCATTACGCCCCGAAGCGCCAAACCCCACCTTGGCGGCCTCGAGAATCGTGACCTTGAAGCCGTTCTCCAGCAAAAACAGGGCAGAGGACAGGCCGGTATAGCCTGCGCCGATCACGCACACATCAGTCTCGATGTCATCCTGCAGGGCCGGGCGGGGCGGCACCGGGTTGGCCGACGCGGCGTAATAGGACGCTGGATAAGGTGTGTTCGCCATTCTGCAACCTCTGTTTTATATTTTTTACGAGTGCGCAGATCCTACCCGAGATAAAAATCGGCCGCCAGCCACCCCCAAAATCTCCATCCCGTGGCGGAAATTAAATATTTTGCATATTCATAGGGTTAGGTGAAAAAAAGGTGTTGACACCCCTTCGGAATTCCGTAGAATGCCGCCTCACAGCAGGCACGTAGCTCAGTTGGTTAGAGCACCACCTTGACATGGTGGGGGTCGTTGGTTCGAGTCCAATCGCGCCTACCAAACAAAATCCGCTCTGCTGGGCGGTCTAGAGGGGCTCACCGAAAGGTGGGCCCTTTTTTGTTGTCTGCGATTTGCAAAACGATCCACTGCTCAGGGCATCAGGCGGGGTAGGAGTGGGCGAAGAAAATGGAATCGATGGTGAGGGCTCCTATGACACGGGATCCTCGTCATTTGATGAGGGTTGTCAGTCATTTATTGATGGTGGCAGTGGGATTATCTCGTCGGATAGCGATGAAGAAGACGAGTAAATGGTTGTTGGCAGAGGAAAGAGGATCGGGAAACTAGGACGGACAACGATTATGACGAGCTGATAAAAGATGAGCCAAATCGCGGTCTTCCCTTCGGTTTTCATCAACCTTTCCTGATGGAAATAAATCTGTCCCCTTTTTGGTCCCCTTTTTGGGTCCCCTTTTTGCCGGTCCCCTTTTTGCCTGCGGCCAATGGCGCTCGATGCTCTCTTTTGCGTAGATGGACAGACGCTCGTAGCCGTTCACGCCACCGCAACCGGGCATGGTTCCCTTCCAGCTCGACCCAGGCGCGGATGTCGCAGCGGCGCGAGCAAACCCAGCCACCGTAGTGGCATTGGTGGACTTCACCTTTCGGCTCAGGGTGATAGGCGAGGCCGCCTTTCCACGATGGCGAGCCGCGCAGCTTCAGCCCGCAACATCGGCAAACAGCTTGTGTGTCGGTGCAGTTGTGCATTACGACCTCCAGTGTTTGGTTGATCCAACAAAATTCGCAATGCACTCATCCGCTCCGCTGGTTGCCGTTGGGCGCGGAGGGCATTTGAGCTGCGTCGATAGGTATGAGGGGTTGACGCTCGTGTTTCTGCTGCTATGACGCCGTCATCTTTTTTGGATGATTTAGATATGCGATTTATTTCAAAAAGCGGTTATCTGCTGGCTTTTGTTGCGCTAAGTAGCGTTGGACAGGTTTCGTTTCCGACCAATGAAAGCGCATCTACTGCTGTGAATGTCGTTGCGATCGGCCGCATGTGTGCGGAGTTGAAGCCCGAGATGAACTACTCGGTGCAGAACTTGCTCAGCGTGCCCGATCGCGGGGTGAGCCCAGAGCTAAAGGAAGAAATCGCCAAGATCGATGCCGACCCGGCCCGTCAGGATGAAGTCATGACGACAAAAATGCACATCGCTGGGGACCCGTTAGCAATGAAGTACCTCTGCCCATTCTACTTACCGAAAGAGGCGAAATAACGGCCTTGATCCTAAGGTGCACAGGTCGTTTTTTTCTCCGCATTGGGGAGTGATCTGCGCTTGTCATCGCAAGGACGCCCATTCAGTACCGGCTCAAGGCCTCAGCGTGCTGACAACACGCCCGGTATGGAGTCGCCTTTCCAGATCGCACTCCGATGCGGCCTGGTGCTGGGGAGGACCAGGTGCTAGGGCAGTTAACGACAGGCTGTCGTGGTGCTGGTTGTTCAGAATGGTTCAAGGACCGTATGATCTGAACGGTGTCTTGGTTTCACGCTGAGACTCACCTCCTTTGAAGGACATGAGCATGGGACAGTATTTCGGTAATTCAGGCCTATTCAAGGCTGCTTCGTATTTCAGCAACGAGCTTCTGGTCAGCTGCATCACCAGCTGGGAGCTGAAAAATATTGCTCTAAATACGAAGGAGTTTTTGATATGTCCAAAGAACTACTCGGAGTTTCTGCTCTAGGCTTGATGGTGGTCGGTGAGTTCTGTGCAATCTACAGTGAGGTGGTAGTCGCCAAACTTGCGCAGACAGGAAGTGCCTCGTGGGGAGCAGTCAGTTTCCCTTTGGCACTGATGTGTTTTGCAGGGATTTGTCTACTGGCGGCATATTGGCTTGGATACGTTGCAGTCGGTGATATCTGGATCGTCACTGTGGTATCAGTCACCTCCTTGTTGCTTCTTGAGCCCGTAGTTGTGTGGTCTCTGTTCCATGAGACACCAGGGCGGGGAGCACTTATTGGCTTCGTTCTGGGGGCCTTGGGTATGCTGTCCACTGCATTGCTTTAACTCACCTTTTTGGCCCAGCATCTAGTTGCTGGGCCAATTCGTTACGACCCACATTGATTTTCCCGTCTGGCCCTGTCGCCAAGGCCAGCCAGTGAAATCTGTTGTCTCCACCACGCGCATCGCCGGAGTCCTCTCGCTGCCCGCTGCCGCATCTGGCGTCACATCGGGTGGCTTGCGTGGTTTCGCGTACTCACATGTGGGAGTACGGCCAGTTCCAGAGCTGGCATGGACTGGTGCTACTATCTGTGCTCCAGGGGAGGGTGTTCGATGGATTTCGATTTGCTTTCGCATGAATTGAGAAAGGCTTTTGCTCAGCTAGACGTCACCGAAAAACAGGAGGCCGCCAAGGCGGAAAAGCTTCAGCGTAAAGCCAATCGTGCAGCCCGTCGCAAGGCTGCCAGGAGGAAGCCGGTAACCGTTAAGGCAACTCAGCAGCCCTTAGCAACAGCAGCCTGTAAAGATTGCGGCAAGCTGACAACTCCTGACCCTGAGCTTTATTTTTTGCCGGTTCAGTGTCAGCACTGTCGACAACTCTCGGAAGCCATTGACCTGGGCATTCGCAGTAAGTCGTCTACTGAGTTTGCATCGGTAAGAGTTATTCCTGGCGGCGCACCAGGACTCGGCAAGCGTAAGTAGTGCTCTCCCACTTCCCAATGCACCTCTTGTTGGAGAAAGCTTCGCGAGTAATCGCTTAAGCTCGCTTGCACGTACCACCTTGTCAGAGGATCGATCAGGCTTTGGGAGTGCGATATCACTCACGGGGTTGTGAATGTTGATCAGCAAGCCGTGTTTAGCAAATCGATAGAAGCGTGACATGAATGCGAGCTGCGTTCTGCACGTGGACGGCTTGACCTTCTTCAATCGCATGATCTTGAAGTCATTGATCATCTGCGGCGTGATTTCATGAATAGGCTATGTGAAATGCTTGCCTCTAGGCTCAACGATCTTTAGGGAGTGGTTGTAGCTTCCTTTACCCTTGAGCATGGTTTCGCAGTAAACCATCCCGAGCGTATAGAAGGTGTGGTGCTTGCGGTCCAACGTCACGGCTTCGATTTGTTTCGCCCATGACTCTGCTTCAGCCTTGGTGCTGAAGGTTTTCGACTGGGGAGATTTGCCTTTAACCCGTACCTGAGCATTCCAGTTGCCGGACGGAAGTGAGCGGAATTTTGCCATTGTTGACGCCTCATAGATGTGAATGGGCGTTCTGTGAAGTCCAAGAGCAGCAGGGGTAGGAGCCTGCTCCAGCAGACCTTGACATGGTGGGGGTCGTTGGTTCGAGTCCAATCGCGCTTACCAAACAAAATCCGCTCTGCTGGGCGGTCAAGAGGGGTTACCGGAAACGGTAACCCCTTTTTGCTTTCTACGATTTGCAAAACTTTTGCAAACGCCCACCTCAGAAAGCCAATTCGGCGCTCACCCCAACATAGTCGATCGCCTTCTCGCCATGTCCCTCTTGGTAGTGCTTCGTCATCTTCTCGTCCGCGTTGCCCAGCAGTGCCTGAATGTATTCCTGCGGGAAGTTCTGCTGCTCGTACAGTCATGCTCCTAAAGCGCGGGTCTCGTGAAAAGTGGGGGCGCTCACCGGCCGACACGTTGTTGTAGGGCATTGCTCTGGTCTTTCAGCTTGATCAGCTGCTGGCGGAGTTGGCCGGCGTCTTCCATCTATTCCTCGGTCATAATTTCGAAGTGTTCGGCCGACTCCCACGGGGATGGGATGATGTTAGTAACCCAGTCGTGCCAATGCTCGATACTTTCGCCACGCGTGATGCGTTCCTGCTTAAGGCGTTCGCCTAGGTCGCGCAGCTCCCGCACGCGCCTCTCGGCATCCTCTTTGCTGAGGCAGGGATACTCTTCGCCCGGGCCAACGCTGTGGATCGCCCCAAGCTCAACCTTCGGCTCCGCGAGTGCCTGTCGAAAACGCAGACTTCCTGGTCGAGTGAGGGCCCGCCCTTGGCAATATCTGGATAGCTCTCTAACAAAGCTAGCGCTCGCTCGACCATACCGCGTTCGATGGTTACCACTTCAGCGGCAGACGGAGGTGGGGCCGTCAGGGCTTCGATGATCCGTTCTATTTCAGACATGCGAATTCCTCGCCCGACGTAAACCGACAGGTATGAGTAAAGGGGACAGATTTATTTTGTTTTCGCTGCATTAGAAGCGTCTATAAAAGATCAAAGTTCATAGAAAGGCAGTAATGACAGATGCTTGCTGCTTGCAGGAATAAATCAGTAACCTTTCGGTTTTGTTCGGCTCCATCCGTTTCCGGGCTGGAGCCGTCGTTCAAGCTTGCCCTTGATAAAAGGTGATAGTCTCTTTTAATGAATCTGAAAATCCATAAATATCATCGAGTGAGCTTATAGGGTGTCGAGTTTCATTTTTATCTTTGTCAAAGACACCTAGATATTTTTGAGATCTGTTGAAGTGAAGTCTTGCAATTGGTTTTCGGTTGTTATCATCCAATAAGATGCCGAAATAGCTTTGGGTGTCTCGATGTGCAATACGCTTTGCGTCGATTACCGTGCGGACTATGGCTTTTATTATATGGAAGCCCTCTAATTCCTCCACTGTCGTAAGAACTCTATCTTCAAGTGCGTCATTTGTTTCTGGTTGAGTTTCGGATACAACCAGTTCAGCTGGGGTAGGTAGCGGTACACCGCTGATTGCAGATTTCAAGCGATCGTTAATTTGATCATTCAGAAACTGAGCAGCGGCTTTTTTGGTTAGGAGCGCAAACTGTTCTCTCACCTTTTGAGTGATCGCGCCTTCGTAGATTCGAGAGGCAAAGAAACGCACAAAGTCATCGTCGGGCTGGGTAAGTTGGGAGGCCATTTCCCTTTTTATCTGGCCTACGTATTTTAATTCGCCTGCTGCATTGATTATTGATTCAACGTCGAATGCTGACTTAGTGAGCTTTTGTAATTCTGGAACTACGTGTTCATCAATATCTAGAAGGTCTATTTCTAAAAATGGTTTTTCATCCATTTTATTAGGGGCGTCTAAATCTGTGAAGAATCTATAATATCTTCCATTAGTTAAGATTGAGATTCTGGCGGTTGTTACATGGAAGTATCTAAATAATTGGCTGGCGTGGTTTATGTGTAAAGATTCGCCAATTTTTTTGGTTTCAATAAGTATTTGTATCTGGCCGTTCTTTAAAATGGCGTAATCTATTTTTTCTCCCTTTTTTGTACCAATATCACAAATATATTCAGGAACGACTTCGGATGGGTCGAAAACATCGTAACCAAGTACTGTATGAATGAAGGGCATTACAAACGCGGTTTTAGTTGCTTCCTCGGTTTGGATCGTTGACGCTAACTGGCTCACCTTCGCCGACATTGCATTCAAGCGCTCTAAAAATTCCATTTTCCTAGCTCCGCTGCACGTTCGCCCGATCGGGCTTATGGAGGCCTAACGCTACTACTTGTTAGGTCTATCGAATACTGGATTTTCGTCCATGCTGGATGCCCGGACAGCGACGCTCAAGTGCGCGGCGTCGCATATCGCTTTAAGGTCTTGAAAATCTTGTAAAAAGGAACGGCATGCTTATTAGGTGGACTGATTGCCAGTAAGCCCAAGCTCTTTCGTACTGTCGCTGGAGCCCGCCCGCGTCTAATACGAACCACGCAGATCCTTATCGCAAAATCCTACACAAACCTCGGAAACCCTCACCTTGCCGTCCCAGCAGAACGAATCCTATAGTCCTTCCGTCGCCCGGTGGCGACTCGGGTTTGGCGACTCGATGGAATGAAGTAGACCTTTTCCGTTGAATTGAGGTACTACCCATGAATCGATACATGCCCATCACTGGCATCGACCTTATCCCTGCAACGCTGCTCATCGACACCGAAGCCCCCCTCGACGTCCTTTTCGAAACCGCCGATTACCGCATTCGCACCGTTACCCAGGTTCTGGAAAATATTGCGTTTCGCTCGGATATCAGTTCGGACGCCTTAGTGCTCGCCGACTTTTGCAAACTCCTCACGACGTCGCTACGCGACGGGTGTGACGTGATGGATGTGATCGGTAGGCGGTTGAGGGCGCAGGCGACTGGTTAGAAGAATGGGCGACTTGAGTCGCCCATTTCATGAGGTTTGGGTCGGTTGAATGACGGTCCTACCTGATGGTCGTAATCCACCGATTTTTTGCAGTGAACGGAGGACAGACCACGATAATGAGACGGGTCGATTACAAGTGAACTCAAATCGTGGTCTGTCCCCAGTTTCCTCCTGGAGCTTTCACTAGAACTGGCGGCGGATGGCGCCGTCTAGTTTTCGCAGTTCTTCAGCGCCTTCGGATCCACTCGACTCCGTATTCAACGGCCGTGGGCGATATCTGCTTCGGCCTCGCCAATGAGATCATCGAGAGATACTCGAACAGGCGTTTCGTTGGCGTCGAGCCGTGCCTTGACCAGTTGGACGACTTCCAGTTCGTCCAGGCGCTCGACCATCGCTTCGTAGACGTTCGCCGGGACCATATAACCCATAACTCGGTTGTGGTTCAGTACGGCCACGGGCAAGCCGTTGGCACCGTTTAAGACGGAGGAGGGGTTTTTCTTGAGCTCGGATATGCTAACGGCCCCATCGGCCAGAATGTTTTGCATGGATCAGACTCCTATAGCGATATTTTTGTATATCCCTTGAAAGATAAAATCGACTGAAATGAACGCACGTTCGTCAATGTCGACGTAGTACAGCGGCTCACCCAAGTAGTTTCGAACTTTTCCGTCCTGGTGAATCCGACCCAAGGGGGCCCCATCGCTGCCATGGCCTTTGAAGACCAGATAGCGGCCGTTCGTGTAGTTGTACGGCATTAACGTTCCTTATTCCGGCCTGACATTGGAACCCCTGGTTTTGCCCATTCGCCGCACCCATCCATGACCCTTGCCCGCAACGCTATCAGGTCAGGACTGGCCATGCTCGGTTTCTTCTGGCGGCCGCTGGCACGCTCGAGATAAAGGCGTTTGAAGATGATGGGGCTAAACCCTGTAAGGCTCCCGAGGATCAGTCGTGTTGGCGCGACTGGCTAGCCAATAACCTGTACATCATTTATATTTTTGTACAGGTTTTGTAATAGGATGTAGGAAAGTGACCCCCCTCGAAAAGCTGATTTCATGGCATGAAAGTTGGGCTCTGCGCAGCCAGGTCGTGAAATGCAAAAGCTGTGGCGCCGAGCAGTCCGAGAACGATAAAGAGCAGGCGTTCATTCATGAGTCGACCTGTCTGAATGCGAGATTCGCCACCCAACCCTGGCAGGCGTTGGACGAGGTGAGAGAAGCTTATTGGGTTCCGCCGGCAACCTCGTCAATGGATTAGAGCGGGGGGAAATGAGCGTCGTGGTGCTGTCCCCGTTTCATAATGCCCCCGGCTCGTAGTGGCAAAGTAATGATGCTAAATTCTGCGCATTCAACGTGTGCGCTCATCTGGCCCCGCGGGAATACCTAACCTCTCTCAACCATTCTGTGGATATGGACATCAATGAACAAAACCAAACTCTCGGTTGCGCTGTCCTGCGCTGTTGCCGTCTTGATGTTGAGCGGATGCGCTGCCTCTGTGAAAAGCGGCGGAACTGAAACATTGGTTATCCAGGAGACAGCCAAGCAGAACCTGGTCGTCAACTTCCAGGGAAACAGCAAGGTTGAACAAAACGAGGATTGGTCTCGCTTGAAGCAAGAGTGGAATGACGCTCTGCAAGTGGAAGCGACTCGCGCGGGCTACCACCTTACCGAAGCCCAGCCGACAAGCCTCGACGGCAAAGACGGTGTCGGCATCAAGATCAACGTGACCAACTTCCGTTACCTGACCCCAGGCGCGCGCTACGGAGCCGGGGTCATGGTAGGCAATGCGTGGGTCAGCTCCCGCGCAGATTACTTGGATTTGAAATCAGGTCGCCTGATTGGCACCCGGACCTATGACACGTCCTCGTCTGCTTGGGAAGGTGTCATGTCGGCCATGACCCAAAAGCAGGTCCAGGCTATTTCTCAGCAAATCATCAGCGACATCAAGAGCGCGAAAGCCAAGTAAGACGATTCTTGCTTAGCGTATCGACGCTTGAATTGGGCGTTGATCTCATGTCTTTTGCTGTGAAGCTTTTGGAAAAACGGAAAGAAAGCACGCCCTGAGGAAGGGTTTATCAATGCCTAGGAAATATCAGGAAAGCAAAGCAGTGACTGCTGCTGACATCGAGCGCTCTATCCAGGCACTGAACAAAATGGCCGAGCGCCTTTGGGGCGATGGTCGGGAGGCTGAGGCGAAAGCGCTGATCGACGCCTTGGATGCGTTAAACAGAGCCCTCGACCGGATCAGAATTGGAGAGAGCCGCAGGGTGCTTCATTGATGGTGGTGCAGGCCGGTAACGCTTTGTTTTGAGTGGGTCTACCTGCTTACGGGAAAATAAATCCGTTCCCTTTTTCGCTTTCGCCGCAACGCAAAAGCCCCGATCCAAGTCGGGGCTTTCTCATTTCTGATAGAGGCAAAACCCGCTCGATAGCGACTGTGCTTGTCAGTTCTTGCAGGCTACCTGCGGAGGCGCAGCAGGCGTCAGCTTTTTGGGAATGACAATTGAAGTGCCAGGGAAAGAGGCGAGTTCGAAAACCCCGAGGATGCACATCAGCGTTTGCCCGCCATCTTTGTTGGGGCTGCTAGCCACGCCTGCCAAAGCTTCATAGTCTTTCCCTGGTTCCAGCTTGTAAACCAGTGCCTGGCCGCCGCAGGACGAGTAAGTGCTGCCATAGCCACCAATGGTTGCGCCCAGGGTTGCAATCTGGAAGGGCGCATCAGCCCTGACGCGATACTCGGTCACGATCTCTTTGTACGCCCCTTCGGCCATCCGAATGGCAGGGATGTACTCGATAAGAGTGGGCATAACGCGTTGCGGCATGCCAATGTTCGCCGTCTTCAGAGGGTACTGCGGATAGTTGATGCTCGCCGTCCCGTCCCGCCCGAAACGTCCAGCTTCAGCCATCTTGTGACGGGTGGCGGGAGCACAACTGCCAATGATGCTATCTCCATACACGCTGGAGTTCGTGATGACCCGAACGCGGGCCAAGCTGTCGGATTGAGCAGGTTCTTCGTAGGGAACTGAAGGTATTCCAGAGCAACCGGCAAGTGCTCCAGCAAAAAAAATGACGAAAGTGACGACCCGCATGACCATGTCCTTATGTGCTCGATAACTCAAAAAAAAACCGACACGATGGCCGGGATTTTCGTGCACTCCTATACGCGCAGGAGTGGCGGGATGGATGGTGGCTCATTGGCTCGCTGGGGACAAGCAGCTTTTGTCTCACCCAATCCCTTCGCGTCCAACAGTGCACAGGTCGTGATCAGGTGGGCTCGTTCGCTGTAGCACGTCCCCGTCGTAGCTCACCTTGGGAATACTTCATATCTATCTATACTCAGCGTTTCTGCCCGGATATTCATCGGGCGCCTTCAGGGACGAGGAGAATAGACATGGCTTCCAGCAGCACACTCGCTCCAAAAGATGAAAGCGGAATTGTCAGCGCTCTCAATGGCGTCGTCACGAAAACCGATGTGATTGCGAACGCGATAAGGACCGGTAGGCACATCAATGTGACGTTGGTCCGAGGAGGGAGTGCTGCAGGTTGCGGGGCTGCGGTCACTTCCAAGAGCGCGGGAGGGGAGCCGGCCAATGCGGCGTGTGGGGCACCGACACTGCAACAAATGATCAGTCAGGTGGGTGGCTCTCAGCCAGGGATACCCCAGGTGAAATTGCCGGAGTTCACTTCTGTTGCGGCTAACTCCGCAAAATGGGCACGGCGCGGTGGTTGGCTCCTGGTGGAAATCAATACGAGTTATCTCATCGCTGGAGATGCTGGAGAAAGCGGTTGGGTATGCCTGAAGAACGCACCTCTGGTTTCTGCGATTTATATTCCCCATCCTACTGCTGTGTCTGCGCCTGGAGGAAAAGCGCTGCCTAATGCCGACTGATGCCTCCGCCGATAAAAAAATGCTGTCGTTTACGCCGAGCATCAATCCGCGCCACGTTATTGAATGCGCCAAATGGGAGACGGGAACAGACCATGATTATGAGAGGGCCGAACATAGATGAATTAGAATCGTGGCCTGTCGCAAATTTTTAAGCCGTGGTTTAACGACCAAGTTTTTCCATGGCTGCATCAGCCAGGAAGGATGAACGACTCTTGATGTTGTGTTCCCGGACGAAGCGGTCGATCTGTTGTACAACAAAGCCTGGCAGGGGCACGTTGACCTTCTCGGTTTTGCCCAGGTAAGGCGTGATGTCCACTTCCAGCATGCTCCAGCCCATATCAGCAAACTCTGGATTGCTCCGGTGATGAGCTGTGGTAGACGGCATTGGGATCGCTTTGCCGCTTGACGCGATCTCCTCTAGCATAATGTTGGCGATTTCGACGGCGGCACTGTAAGCCTCCTCGAACGTGTCGCCAGCGGTGATCGCGCCAGGAATGTCTGGGATCTGAATGCCGATGGCGGTTTTCTCGTCGCCCCATTCGATGCAGATTGGATATTGCATAGGTATCTCCTCAGGAGGTGCAGAGGGTCAAGCCGGCTACATCAACCCGGCCAGTTTCTTGATCGCCCTTACAGTTCCGATTGGTAGGTCTGCTCTGCACCTCCATCTCCTTGCTTGGTAGATGTCTGTTTCAGTAGCCACTCATTAAAAACCCGCACCGCCGCCTGCCGCTCCCGCCCCGGCACGCACACCACGCTATACCGTGCCCCCGGCAGACGCACCTCAGGGCGATAGCCAACCAGTTGCCCTCGCGCAACCGCGTCAGCAACCAACACGTTACTGGCGAGCACCAGTCCATGCCCGGCAATGGCTGCCTGCAGCGCATGTTGTTCCTCGTCGTAACGCCGAAAGCGCGCGTTATCCAGCCAGCTCAGGGTGCCTGCCGCGGCGCACCAGGCTGGCCAGTCGACCGCGACGCTTGAATGGCTCAACCACGGTACGTCGATCAGCTCGACAGGTGAGTTCTCTAAGGGCGGTTGCCAGTCGGGGCGGCAATAGACGCCGAAGTGCTCATCCAATAAAGGCTGTTCGATCAGCTGTGGGTCAGGGGTGAACAAGGCGCGGATCGCCAGGTCGATGCTTGCGTCACGCTGGAGGTCCACTACCTCGTTGCTGCTGTGCAGGCTGACGTCGATATCCGGGTGCAACCGATGAAAATCCCCAAGCCGGGGTATCAACCACAGGCTGGCGAATGCCGGCGTGGTGCTCACCACCAGCGACTGCGCAGCACACGGTGGCGACAGCATCTGCAGGCCGTGTTGGATATCCAGCAGGGCCCGGTGGATGTGTGGTTGAAGGCGTTCGCCGTCGGCGCTCAGGCGCACGTTCTGGCTGGAACGTTCGAACAGTTGCATCCCAAGAAAGGCCTCGAGGCTTTTGACTTGATGGGAGATCGCCGCCGGGCTGATGTTCAGTTCCTGGGCCGCTGCCTTGAAGCTGCCTAGCCTTGCGGCAGACTCAAAGCCGCGCAGGGCGGTGAGGGGCAGTTTGGCGAACATGGGAGGGTGGGTTACTCAGGTTGAGCGTGGCTCAATTTAGCTCAATTGTGCGTGGGCGCTCAACTCGCCAGGCTGTGGTCTCCTCACCCCAATCGAGAGAGCCACGATGCAAGGCACCCCCCGCAAGATTCTCCAGGCGATCCTCTATGAGGCTGGCGGCGTGCTGTTCGTGGCGCCGGCCCTGGCGCTGACCTACGATCAAGGTTTGGTCTATTCGACCCAACTGTCATTGGTGATTTCTGCCGTGGCGCTGGCCTGGAACATGCTTTTCAATGGCCTGTTCGAGTGGTGGGAGCGCCGCCAGTACCGCCGTCACCGCAGTTGGCGTCGACGCTTGCTTCATTCCTTGGGATTCGAGGGGGGATTGACGTTGATTCTGACTCCGGTGATTGGGGCGTGGCTAGGCATCAGTCTTTGGCTGGCACTGATCACCAACCTGGGGCTGTTTGTGTTTTTCTTTTTTTACTCGTTGGTTTTTCAATGGGTATTCGATCGAGTGTTCGATGTGCCGCTTTCGGCGCAGCCCGATCAGGATGCTGCCTCCAGTGCCAATACTCCCTGAGCCTGAATGGACCCCGGGCCGACGGTCATACCACCTCGGACTCACCTGTGATGAGCGCTGAAGACAGTGTGGCTCACCACAACGCGACGCTGGATGGGCCGTTCTGCCAACTGGTTCCGGCAGAGGAGCAGGACTTCCGGTAACTTGGGCTTGTTGCCCAACGCCCGCGATATTTTTGGAGTGCTCCATATGAAGTTTTTTCTGAGCGCGATCACCGTCATGCTCCTGACGGGATGTTCGACGCTTGCCGAAACCTTTGACGACCACCCGCGTTGTGGCGCTCATCCCTATTGCGGATCTTCCACGGATATCGAGGTGATCAAGGGCGCCACGGAGGAAAACGCTGGTGTGCTCCGTGTGTTGTTACCGGTGGCGCTCATTGACCTGCCGTTCAGCCTGGTTGCCGATACATTGTTCCTGCCGTATACCGCGTTCAATACCGAACCTGCGCATAAGTAGCCGGAGGAAGCGTGGCTGTGAGAAACAGGTTTATAGCGGGTGCGTTTTTTCTGCTGATGGCCATGATTGTTCAACCGGCCTACAGCAGTGGGGGAGATGAGTCCGAAGAGAGCGCATCGTTGCTCTGCAAGCTGCTGGATGGCACGGATGCCTTGACCCAGGCTTCCGAGTTCTCGGTAGAGCATCGCACGGTCAATATCGTCATAGACGGTTCTTCAGAAGACGCCAACAAACTCTGCCCGGAGATCCTCGCCCTCGTTGAACAGAACGAGTTGGTCTTTGCCCATGGCTGGGCTGTGGAAATCATCTCTTCCAGCCCGGACTATGGCGTCATTGGAACTTGTCCGTTGTTGTGAGGGGCGCCGCATAAAAGTTGTAGGCGCTTCCTGTTTATGATTTAAAGGAGCGGCTCCAAGTCGAGCATTGCGTAGCATTATAGAAACCGCGCCTGGAAGGCGCCGACCGAGAGAGGCGGATTGTCTCCAGGTATCTCAAAAGGGATTTTAGCTATGAATCTGTCTCTTCAAGACATCGCACCTGACCAAGTCGACGCGCTAAAAAAACAGTCTCAAGCGGCTTATGACGTAGAAGTCAAACGGCTGCAAGATCAGAACGTGCATCCCAAGTCCCTGGCAGGGGGCGGATCCCGGCAGGGCATTTGTGGCTACTTCCGCTTCGAAAGTAGCGACAGCGTTGACGGGTCCCACGCCGAAACGATTCAGATCACGGCTTTGTCCGCCATGATTGGCCCAGATGCTCCCCAGCAAGGCATCCGGGTGCGATTTTCCGGCCAGGCGACCGGCACGGGCACCCATTTGAATACCTCCGATCTGTACCTGTTGGGTATGGCGCCTGAGGCCGTAAATCTCATCGGGGTCCAGCTGACACTACAGCTGTCGATAAGCGCTGGCTCAATCAAGGTGTACATCTTCGAAGGGACCCGCTTGCAGGCCGTGCTGGTCAATCCCCAGCAGTCTCCACCTGATTTCGACGGAGAGTTCTCCGGTAGCGGCGTCGGTACGTTCACGCAGGCGTGATGTAACTCGTGCACAAGGCCCTGGCACATAAGCCAGGGCTTTCTTGGCTTCTGTTCCTTGCTATCCCTTCGCATCTCCGGTCAAAGCCGACAGGTACTCAGCGGCCTTGCGATACTTTTCAACCCGCTCCAGATCGTTCTGGCTCGGCCTGTCTAGCCGTGACAAATCACTGTTTTCCGCAAGGTCGGCCAACTTCACCCGACGCGCCAGGGGATCACGGCCAGCCCGTTCGATGAAGGCCTGATAGGTCTCGCCTTCGCGCTTGGTGAGGGAGTCGATGGCGGCCAGAACAGCCTCGCTGAAACCCTCGTTACGCAGGTCTGCCAGAGTCACGCGGGTGTCTTCGACCACGTCATGCAGCACCGCCACGATACGTTCGTCGTGATGCGCCAGACGCAACATGACCTTCAGCGGGTGCAGGATGTAAGGCGAGCCACCTTTATCGGTCTGCCCTTCGTGAGCCCGGGCGGAAATCGCTATGGCTTTCTCAAGCGTACTCATGCCACCTCACTCGTTCTCCAGGGATGCTCGACGCGGGGACTGATCGACCGCGCGACAATCTTAGCGTCAGACAAGCGTCTTCGATATGAACGGGGTCACTGATGCATGAGGTTATCGAATAAGGCCTGTTCGAATTATGTGCTTTTCGGAAGTCGCCTTCGGCTCGCATACTGACTTCCTTTAAGCCGATCCTTGAACGAGGCGCTGTCTTGTCACACGTTGAACCCCCTCTGCACGAGTTGAAGCGCGAGTACATCTACGACGGCTTTAAGCTATTGATGCCGATCTCTCTGTTCGTCGTCGTGTTCGGGGTCGCGTTCGGCCTGGCTGCAGCGCAAACGGGCTTGAGTGATACATCGGCGGTACTCATGAGTACGCTGGTATTTGCCGGCGCTTCACAATTTGCCGCGCTGGATCTGTGGGGCGAACAGGTGCCCGTGGTGCCGTTGATCATCACCGTGTTCGCCATCAACGCCCGCCACCTGTTGATGGGCGCGACGCTCTACCCGTGGCTGCGGGAGCTGCCGGTGGCCAAGCGCTACGGCGTGATGCTGGTGGTCTCGGACGCCAACTGGGCCATGGCGATGCAAGCGTTCAACCGCGGCAAACCGGGGTTCGGGTTGTTGTTCGGGGGCGGCATTGCGCTGTGGGCCGCCTGGATCCTGGGCAGTTGGCTGGGCCTGCATTTTGGCAGCGCTATCCAGAATCCCGTCAGTTTCGGGCTCGACATGGTGATGGGGTGTTTCCTGCTAGCGATGGTGGTCGGCGGCAAGAAGAACTTGCGCATGTTCATCATCTGGACCGTCGCAGCCTGCTCCTCATTGATGGCCTACTGGTACTTACCGGCCAACAGTCATGTCGTCGTGGGGGCTTTGGCGGGCGGGCTGCTGGGCGCGTTGTGGATGGAGGAAAAACAATGAATATCGCGACGACGGGGTACGGCACGCTGGTGATCATCCTGGTCATGGCGCTGGTGACATTGGCGACTCGCTGGGGCGGGGTCTTCGTGATGTCGTTCGTACCGATCAACTATCGGGTGCAGCAATTCATCACCGCTATGTCGGGCTCGGTATTGGTGGCGGTCCTGGCACCGATGGCGGTCAAGGGGGATGACGGCGCACGCCTGGCGTTGCTCACCACGGCAGTTGTCATGCTGGTCCTGAAGAAACCGTTGCCGGCGATTGCGGCGGGCATACTGGCAGCTGCTGTGGTGAGGCACCTTTGATGCCTATGATTTCATGGGTGGAAAGCCCCTGATCGTGAGCTTTCCATGATTTCCCATGGAATCGCTACTTTTTACTCCATGCCTCACCCTTTCAGTCGCAATACGAAAGGGAATACCCGGCGGGTCTCAGCAAACCGACCGACTACGACGATGGCATGGTCCTGCTGTACCGTCAGTGCAGACAGAAACATTTCGTCTTTCATGGGATATTCGGTCCAGCCATGGTTTTTGCCGAAGCTGACGTCGAACGTCCCATCGGGCTGATAACGGCCAACGATCAGGAGCTCTTCATTTTTCCCGGAGCTGCCACAGGTCACAATGCGCCCGTCCGGTTGAACCACACAGTCGTACCATCGAGAGCTATCATTCATGATACTCAGGATGGGCTCGCCATAATTGAAATTCGGATCTGCGTTGCCTTCCTTGTCGATGCTTGCCAGCATTCCATGAGTCGTACGCCGAGTGGCGGCGCTCCTACCGCTGCCGACTCCGACAAGCGTGAGGTCATTTCTGAATGCGATGGAGTTGAAAGTTCCTCTGCCTTTATCGCCGACATCAAAGACAAAGCCACCTGCGCCAAAGCTCAAATCGAGCTGTCCGTTCAAATGTACTCTGACCCATGCCATGTAATTCTTTTGGTTGTACTGTATATGACCTCCCAGATAGATATGGCGATCGGTGACCAGCATACTTCGTGCATTCACATGATGGGTATCGGGGTACGGCTTGGGATGCTCGATGATACTTCCTCCCTTGTTGCCGAAGTCCTGTACGAGATTGCCGGAGTCATCCAGACACATGAGCAGTGTCAGGGCTTTGCCCTCTCTCGTAGTAAATCCAGAAATGTAGGTGCGTCCGCCATGCAAAAATAACGAAGATTGTCCGGACTTAAGATATTTTGGCGTAGGGGAGTCGGCTGCAAAATCGTAGCTCTTCATGCTGTTATCGTTGAAGTCTTCATGGAGCGGAACCGAGATACCGTTGACTCCGAATGAAAGATCCAGCATGCCGTTTGGCAGATAACGTGCCAGTGCGAAATTGATACCATAAGAGGGTAATTCTACCTTCCCCAGAATAAGGATTTTTCCATCCGGTAACACGTGAACCTGTTCCGCCAGGCTCGTTGAATCGGGTATGAATGTATTTGTGACGGGGCCGCCGTTATTGAAGGTCTGATCGGGAGTGCCATCAGGATTGAGTGCAGTAATTATGTATTGACTACTGAGATTGAGTGCAGTGCCACCCACGATATACAGCTTGTTTCCCGGACCGATTGCGACGTCGCTGGCGTCTGTTCCGGAAAGAATGAAGATCTGACCGTTATTGAATTCGGGATCAAGTTCGCCTGCCCGGGGTGAGGCTGCGTTTGTAGTTTTACTGTTGTCGGTGTCCACGCCTGTATCTCCATTTGGGGTACTGGCGTCATTTCATGCCTCGATTCGATTCATGGCTACTGTCAGAGTTGACAGGTCGCGCAATGTATCTGATGAGTGGTGATGGAAGGACTTATGCAGCTCATAAAATCCTGTACACGTGTTTCCAGAAGGTGCTTCTCAGATCCCCTCGACACCGGAGTGAAAAATCAGATCGTGCAGCCAATGCCTTCCACGAACGAATGCTCCAGAACGGGAGCCATGAGGAACACAGACGACTCCTGCGTCGCATCGACAGACGGCAGTTCAAAATCGCCCAGCACCTGCGCATGAAACTCACTCAGCCGTATCAATTCTTCTTCCTTTGCCTTTGCCTTTGCCATTCTCGCGTGGTTCGCTGCGATTTCATTGAGAGTTGACACGGTACATCTCCGGTGGCTGACCAAGCGTGATTGGGTTGTCGCAGCGCCAGGATATCGTCGTCCTGGCTGGCTAGGGCGATTGCTGCAAACCCTGAGCCAGACGTGGCCGGGCAAGATCGGAGGCGCCCTACAGGCGATGAATGGAGATTCGCACGCCAGTGACGGTTCAACCATGTCTCAACTGGCGGTCATCACCTCAGCAGCGGGGACATGATGTGGAACTAATATCACCCTAAGCGTCCATATGTGCAGGGACCTTCCCTTTTTAGTGAGAACCATCATGCTCAAATCGCGCTCGTTGATTGCAGTGGTGACTTGCTTCGCCTTGGTGGCGGGGCCTGAAATTGTCGTTGCGGATCCGGGGAACGGCAAGGGAAACGCTCAGTTCGACCAGGGTCCGGGTCACGGGCAGGGCAAAGGAGGACAAGGCAACAAGGGTGGTCAAGGCAACTACGGTAACCAGGGTGGTAAGGGCAACGCTCACGGTGGCGGTGGCGATTGGCACAACGGCCCGAGCATCGACCGGGGCGGTATCATCGGCGTGATCGGCGGTTATCGCGATTATTGGAGCCCCGGCCCGGCACTGCCGCCGGGTATCCAGAAGAACCTCGCCCGGGGCAAACCGATGCCGCCGGGTATTGCCAAGAAGCTGGACGGGCGCCTGTTGGGACGCTTGCCGCACTACGATGGCTACGAGTGGCGGCAGGTCGGCACTGACCTGATCCTGGTAGCGATAGCCACGGGCATCATCTACGAAGTACTGAACGGTGCGTTCGATTGAGACTCGGTTGAATCAGGCGTAGCAGCCTGTCCGCAGGCTGCTGCATCCTCAGTTCTCAAGCTGCCGCAGACGTTTGTACAGGGTATTGCGGCTGACCCCGAGCCGCCGTGCCAGGTGCGAGATGTTTCCGCCGACCGCCTGCAATTGGCGGTTCAGGTCCTCGGCATCGTTCAGGTCCACCGACAGCGGCTCCGGTGCCTCCACCGGGTCCATCTCCAAGTCCACGAAGAAATCATCCGGCAGGTGTTCCGGGCGGATCGGCTGTTCCTCGGCCATCGCCAAGGCCACTTGCAGCACGCTGCTGACCTGCCGCAGGTTGCCCGGCCATGGATGACGCTCGAACAGTTCCTGCACTTCGCGGCTGAGGCCGGCCCATTGGGTCGGCTCGCGATGATGTTCCCACAGGCGTTTGAACAATGCCTGTTTGTCGCTGCGTTCGCGTAGCGGCGGCAGTTCCAGGGTCAGGCCGCCGATGCGGTAGTACAGGTCTTCGCGGAAACGGCCCAGTTGCACTTGTTCGCGCAGTGAGCGGTTGGTGGCGGAGATGATACGGATGTCCACCGGGAACAGCTCGGCGCTGCCCACCGGTTGCACGCAACGCTCCTGCAACACCCGAAGCAAGCGGGCTTGGGTCGGCAGGGGCATGTCGCCGATCTCGTCGAGGAACAATGTACCGCGGTCGGCCTTGCGGATCAGGCCGATGCTGCCTTTCTGGTTGGCGCCGGTGAAGGCGCCTTTTTCGTAACCGAACAATTCCGATTCCACCAGCTCGGCCGGGATCGCCGCGCAGTTGACCGCAATGAACGGCTGCTTGCAGCGGGAGCTGGCCTGGTGCAAGGCTTTGACGAACACTTCCTTGCCGACGCCGGTTTCGCCGTGGATCAACAACGGAATGTCTTTTTCCAGCAAGCGTTCGGCCTGACGCACGGCCTTTTCCACGCGGCTGTCACCAAAATGCAGGGTATTGAGGCTGATGGCGTGGGCGGCGGGAGCAGGGGCGGGCGAGGGCGATGGTTCGGTGAAGACGCGTGGTTTGATCGACACCTGGTTCGGGCGCTTGAGCATGCACTGGAAACGATTGCGCCCGGCTGCTTGCAGGGAAAACGGCAGCCCGTCGGGCTGGTTCAGCAGCTCCAGCAGCGAAACCTTGAACAGGCTTTCGATGCTCACCCGCGCCAGGCTCAGGCCCAGCAGGTTGTCGGCCCGGCGGTTGGCGGAGAGTACCTGGCCGCTCTCGTCGAAAATCAGCAGGCCGGCCCATTGGCTGTCGAGGTTGTTCAAACCGGTGTTGAAGATCAGTTGGAAGTGTTCACCGCGGAACAGGTTGAGGATCAACCGGTTCTCCACGGTCTGGCTCATCATCTTGACCATGCCCAGGGTGTGGGAGGGCGGCAGATAGCTGTCGCTGGACACGTCCAGCACGGCGATGACCTTGCGCTCGGCATCGAAGATTGGCGCGGCGGAGCCGGTCATGAAGCGGTTGGCCTTGAGGAAGTGTTCATCGTGTTCGATGTGCACCGCCTGCTCGCAGGCCAGTGCGGTGCCGATGGCGTTGGTGCCGGTGCAACGCTCCATCCAGCTCGCCCCGGCGCTGAAGCCGTGGGCCAGTTTTGGCTCGATGAAGCGCTGGGTGCCCCAGGAGGTCAGCACCTGTCCCTGGTTGTCGGCCAGCATGATCAGGCAATTGGAATTGCTGAGGATGTTCTCGTAGTAAGGCAGGACTTCCTGGTGGGTGGTCTGCACCAGGGAATGCTGGCTTTCCAGCAGCTGGGCAATGCCTTCGGCGGGCAATGGATCGAAGGTCGGCGCGCTCTGGTGATTCAGGCCAAAGGCACGGCAGCGGGACCAGGAGGCCTGGATGATGGCGTCGTGGGACAAGGCAGGAGCTGGTGCGGCCATGGGGCACTCTCGCAGAAGCTGTTCTTATTGTTGTGGTGAGTTTCGCACAGACTCCTTGTGCTGGGGCAAGCCCCGATTGCCAGGTAGAACGCAAATCCTGTGTCCCTCGCTCGGACGAGCGCTATCGCCTCTATCGGCAATGTGGATGCTGGCTGATCCACCGCTATCGCGAGCAGGCTCGCTCCCACAGGAGACAGTTCAGCCTCAGAAAACGTTCATTCATTGTTGTTCATAATTGTTCATTGTCAACCGCCGAATTGTTCAGTTGTTCAGTCATGCTTGTTCACTTGTGTTCATCAGTGAACGTATTTTTCCTACGGAAATCGCTAAAACCCAACAAATTCAGCGGGTTGAAATTTCTGGCACGGCTTTCGCTTTTAACCTTCGGTCGCTTGACTCCAAAAAATAAAAAGGCCGAGCCATGTCATTAACGCTTGAGCACATTTGTCGCACCGTCGAGGGCCAGACCTGGATCGACGATGCCAACCTGAATTTCGAACCCGGATCCTTCAACGTTCTGTTGGGCCGCACATTGTCCGGCAAGACCAGCCTCATGCGCCTGATGGCCGGCCTGGACAAGCCCGACAGCGGTCGCATCCTGATGAATGGCGTCGATGTGACCCATCGTCCGGTGCGCCTGCGCAACGTGTCGATGGTCTATCAGCAGTTCATCAACTACCCGACCATGACCGTTTTCGAAAACATCGCCTCGCCCTTGCGCCAGGCCGGTGTGTCCAACGAGGTGATCCAGAGCAAGGTGCTGGAAACCGCGAAGATGCTCCGGATCGAAAAATTCCTGAAGCGCCATCCGCTGGAACTGTCCGGCGGCCAGCAGCAGCGTACCGCCATGGCCCGCGCGCTGGTCAAGGATGCCGAGCTGATCCTGTTCGATGAGCCGCTGGTGAACCTGGACTACAAGCTGCGTGAAGAGCTTCGCCAGGAAATGCGCGAACTGTTCCAGGCCCGCCACACCATCGCCGTTTATGCCACCACCGAGCCCAACGAAGCGTTGGCCCTGGGCGGCACCACCACGATTCTGCATGAAGGCCGGGTGATCCAGAGCGGCAAGGCGGCCTCGGTCTATCACCAGCCGCAAACCGTGCTGGCCGCCGAGCTGTTCTCCGAGCCGCCCATCAACCTCATGCCGGGACGTATTGCCGGTAATGAAGTGAGCTTCGCCAATTTCGTGCACTTCCCGCTGAACGTCGACCTGCGCCCGGTGGGCGAGGGCGAATTCCGCTTCGGTGTGCGCCCCAGCCATATCTCGCTGGTGCCGAGCAACGACGACGACCTGGAACTGGCCGTGACCGTCGAGGTGGCCGAGATCAGTGGTTCGGAAACCTTCCTGCACGTGCGCAACGAGCACTTCCTGTTGGTGCTGCATTTGCCCGGTGTGCATGAGTACGACGTCGATGCGCCGATCCGCATCTACATCCCGACCCACAAACTGTTTGTCTTCGATGCCCAGGGCAAGTTGGTTCAGGCCCCGGGCCAGCGTATTGCGAGGGTTGCCTGATGGCCGAAATTCATTTGCAGAACCTCGCCCACAGCTACACCAGCACCCCGGCGGGCCCCGAAGATTACGCGATCCGCGAGATGAACCACGTCTGGGAGCAGGGCGGCGCCTATGCGTTGCTCGGGCCTTCGGGGTGCGGTAAATCAACCTTGCTCAACATCATTTCCGGTCTGCTCAGCCCCTCCGAGGGCCAGGTGAAGTTTGACAATAAAGTCGTCAACGACCTGAGCCCGGAGCAGCGCAACATCGCCCAGGTGTTCCAGTTCCCGGTGGTCTACGACACCATGACGGTGTTCGACAACCTGGCGTTCCCGCTGCGCAACCAGGGCATGGCCGAGGCGCGAATCCACACCAAGGTGCAGGAAATCGCCGAAGTCCTCGACCTGCAGAATCTGCTGGACAAGAAGGCCCGCAACCTCACCGCCGATGAAAAGCAGAAAGTCTCGATGGGCCGCGGACTGGTGCGCGACGACGTGTCGGCGATCCTGTTCGACGAACCGCTGACGGTGATCGACCCGCACCTGAAATGGAAGCTGCGGCGCAAGCTCAAGCAGATCCACGAGCAGTTCAACATCACCATGGTCTACGTCACCCACGACCAGTTGGAGGCCTCCACCTTCGCCGACAAGATCGCGGTGATGTACGGCGGCCAGATCGTGCAGTTCGGCACGCCCCGGGACTTGTTCGAGCGCCCGAGCCACACCTTTGTCGGCTACTTCATCGGCAGCCCCGGGATGAACCTGATCGAGGTCACCGCGCAACCGGGCGGCGTCGGTTTCGGCTCGACCCACCTGCCACTGTCCGAAACCCTGCAAAAGCGGGTGGCGGAGGCTGAAGGCAAGACCTTGAAAGTCGGTATCCGCCCTGAGTTCGTCCACGTCTGGGAAGGCCCCTACGACGACGCCATGCGCGCCGAAGTGACGCATGTCGAAGACCTGGGCACCTACAAGATCCTGACCCTCAACCTCGATGGCGCGTCGCTGAAGGTGCGTCTGGCCGAGGACAAACCGGTGCCGGAAGGCACGGCGTATATCAGCTTCCCGGCCCAATGGCTGATGGTGTACGCCGATGAATATCTGTTGGATTCGTCGAGTGAGGTGCAGCCATGAACAAGGTGCAGAACAACAAGGCCTGGTGGCTGGTGTTGCCGGTGTTCCTGCTGGTGGCCTTCAGTGCCGTGATCCCGATGATGACCGTGGTCAACTATTCGGTGCAGGACATCTTCGACCAGTCCAGCCGCTATTTCGTCGGTGCCGACTGGTACAAGCAGGTGCTGATGGACCCACGGCTGCACGACTCGCTGCTGCGCCAGTTCATCTATTCGGCCTGCGTGCTGCTGATCGAAATTCCCCTGGGCATTGCCATCGCCCTGACCATGCCGACCAAGGGCAAATGGTCGTCCCTGGTGTTGATCATCCTGGCGATCCCGCTGCTGATTCCATGGAACGTGGTCGGTACCATCTGGCAGATTTTCGGCCGCGCCGATATCGGCCTGCTCGGTTCGACCCTCAACGCCCTGGGCATCAACTACAACTATGCGGCCAACACCATGGACGCCTGGGTGACGGTGCTGGTGATGGACGTGTGGCACTGGACCTCGCTGGTGGCGCTGCTGTGCTACTCCGGGTTGCGGGCGATCCCGGATGTGTATTACCAGGCGGCGCGGATCGACCGGGCGTCCAACTGGGCGGTGTTCCGGCACATCCAGTTGCCGAAGATGAAGAGTGTGTTGCTGATCGCGGTGATGCTGCGTTTCATGGACAGCTTCATGATCTACACCGAACCGTTCGTGCTCACCGGTGGCGGCCCGGGTAACGCCACCACGTTCCTGAGCCAGACCCTGACGCAGATGGCCATCGGTCAATTCGACCTGGGCCCGGCGGCAGCGTTTTCCCTGGTGTACTTCCTGATCATTCTGTTGGTGTCGTGGCTGTTCTACACCGCCATGACTCACTCCGACGCCAACCGTTGAGGCCTGCACGATGAGCAATAAAAAGCTGATTCCGTTGCTGCTCTACATCCTGTTCCTGCTGGTGCCCATCTACTGGCTGCTGAACATGTCGTTCAAGAGCAACACCGAGATCCTCGGCAGCCTGACCCTCTGGCCCCAGGATTTCACGTTCCACAACTACAAGGTGATCTTCACCGACCCGAGCTGGTACACCGGTTACCTGAACTCGCTCTACTACGTGAGCCTGAACACGGTGATTTCCCTGTGCGTGGCGCTGCCGGCGGCTTATGCCTTCTCGCGCTACCGGTTCCTGGGGGACAAGCACCTGTTCTTCTGGCTGTTGACCAACCGCATGGCGCCACCGGCGGTGTTCCTGTTGCCGTTCTTCCAGTTGTATTCGTCCATCGGGCTGTTCGACACCCATATCGCCGTGGCCCTGGCCCACTGCCTGTTCAACGTGCCGTTGGCGGTGTGGATCCTCGAAGGCTTCATGTCCGGGGTGCCGAAAGAAATTGACGAGACCGCCTACATTGACGGCTACAGTTTCCCCAAGTTCTTCGCCAAGATCTTCATCCCGTTGATTGGCTCCGGCATCGGCGTGACGGCGTTCTTCTGCTTCATGTTTTCCTGGGTCGAACTGTTGCTGGCCCGCACGCTCACCTCGGTGAACGCCAAGCCGATCGCAGCGGTCATGACCCGCACCGTCTCGGCCTCGGGTATCGACTGGGGCGTGCTGGCGGCGGCGGGGGTGTTGACCATCCTGCCGGGCATGCTGGTGATCTGGTTCGTTCGTAACCACGTGGCCAAGGGCTTTGCCCTGGGTCGAGTCTGAGGAGTCGATGATGGAATGGATGAACTGGACCGTCCCCACGGCGGTATTTTTTGGGGTCATTGCCTTGTTCCTGGTCGGCATGACCACTTGGGAGTTGCGTTCGCCGAGCATCCCTCGGCGTGGTTTCCTGCCGATTGCCACGACCCGTGGCGATCGGTTGTTTATCGGTCTTCTCGGTAGCGCCTACCTGCATCTGCTGGTAATCGGCGCCACCGACTGGAGCATCTGGATAGCGTTCGCGTTGTCTTTGGTGTGGCTGTTGGCAGTGATGCGGTGGGGCTAAGTGGCCTGTGTGGCTAATTCGTGCACTCAACTTCGGCGCCAGAGCTCGCCAGGCTGCGTTGCCATTCCTCGCCGTAGCGGGCTACGACTCGTCATGGCGCCTTGCCTGGCAAGCTCTGGCACTCGAATTTGAGTACTCGAATTAACCGTACAGGCCACGTCGAAAATTCGACGATCAGGCTCTTAAACCCAAACAGGAGGTCTCTATGTTCAATAAAAACAATAAGCTGCGACATAGCGTTTCATTGGCTGCCGCACTGGCACTCAGCGGGTTGAGCGCTGTGGCCTGGGCTGACGCCTATGAAGACGCCGCTAAAAAATGGATCGGCAGTGAATTCAAGCCGTCAACCCTGACAGCCGAGCAGCAGCTTGAAGAACTCAAGTGGTTCATCAAGGCCGCCGAGCCGTTTCGTGGCATGAAGATCAACGTGGTGTCGGAAACCCTTACCACCCACGAATACGAGTCCAAGGTACTGGCCAAGGCCTTCACCGAAATCACCGGGATCCAGTTGACCCACGACCTGCTGCAAGAAGGCGACGTGGTGGAAAAGATGCAGACGGTGATGCAGTCGGACAAGAATATCTATGACGGCTGGGTCAACGACTCGGACCTCATCGGTACGCACTTTCGCTACGGCAAGACCGAATCGATCACTGACCTGATGGCCAATGAAGGCAAGAACTTCACTTCGCCGACCCTGGACATCAAGGACTTCATCGGTACGTCGTTCACCACCGCGCCGGATGGCAAGCTCTATCAACTGCCCGACCAGCAATTCGCCAACCTCTACTGGTTCCGCGCCGACTGGTTCGAACGTCCGGACCTGAAGGCCAAGTTCAAGGAGAAGTACGGCTACGAGCTGGGCGTACCGGTGAACTGGTCGGCCTATGAAGACATCGCCAAGTTCTTCTCCGAAGACGTCAAGGAGATCGACGGCAAGCGCGTCTACGGCCACATGGACTACGGCAAGAAAGACCCATCCCTGGGCTGGCGCTTCACCGATGCCTGGTTCTCCATGGCCGGTGGCGGCGACAAAGGCCTGCCCAACGGCTTGCCGGTGGACGAGTGGGGCATCCGCGTCGAGGACTGCCATCCGGTCGGTTCCAGCGTGACCCGTGGCGGCGATACCAACGGTCCTGCGGCCGTGTTCGCCACCACCAAATACGTGGATTGGCTGAAGAAGTACGCGCCACCGGAAGCGGCGGGCATGACCTTCTCCGAGTCTGGCCCGGTACCGTCCCAGGGCAACATTGCCCAGCAGATTTTCTGGTACACCGCGTTCACCGCCGACATGACCAAACCGGGCCTGCCGGTAGTCAACGCCGATGGCACGCCGAAATGGCGCATGGCTCCGTCGCCGCGCGGCCCGTACTGGGAAGAGGGCATGAAGCTGGGGTATCAGGACGTGGGTTCCTGGACCTTCATGAAGTCCACGCCTGAGAAGCAGAAACTTGCGGCTTGGCTTTATGCGCAGTTCGTGACGTCGAAAACCGTGTCGCTGAAGAAAACCATCGTTGGCCTGACGCCGATTCGCGAATCGGACATCAACTCCCAGGCGATGACCGACCTGGCGCCGAAGCTCGGTGGCCTGGTGGAGTTCTACCGCAGCCCGGCCCGCGTGCAATGGACCCCGACCGGGACCAACGTTCCGGACTATCCGCGTCTGGCGCAGCTGTGGTGGAGCCACATCGCCGAAGCGGCCAGCGGCGAGAAGACTCCGCAGCAGGCACTCGACGGCCTGGCCAAGGATCAGGACGCGATCATGACCCGTCTGGAACGCTCCAAGGCCCAGGCCACCTGCGCGCCGAAAATGAACCCGGAACGCGACGCGCAGTACTGGTTCGACCAACCGGGCGCACCGAAGCCGAAACTGGCGAACGAGAAGCCTAAAGGCGAAACCGTGAGCTACGCCGAACTGCTGAAATCGTGGGAAGCAGCCCGTAAGTAAGCGTCCTGCAATAAATGAACGGCACCGAAAGGTGCCGTTTTTTTTGACCCCAGGAAACACCACCGACCCCTGTGGGAGCCGGGCTTGCCCGCGATGACACCAGCCCATCCAACATCGATACCAACAGACCCACCGCCATCGCGAGCAGGCTCGCTCCCACATTGGATCGCGGAGACCCACACCATCCAGGCATGCCGCCAAACCCTGTGGGGAGCGAGCCTGCCCGCGATGACGCCAGCCCATCCAACATCGAGGCCAACAGACCCACCGCCATCGCGAGCAGGCTCGCTCCCACATTGGATCGCGGAGACCCACACCATCCAGGCATGCCGCCAAACCCTGTGGGGAGCGAGCCTGCCCGCGATGACGCCAGCCCATCCAACATCGATTCCCACAATGGATCGTGGAGGTACACACCTCCAGGCACCCCACAGTCAGGGTCACTGCAAAATCATCAGCCTGCCTTGACCTTGCTTGCCTGCGGGCCTCCGGCCATGGGGGTGGGGCGGGCTTTCATCAGGGTATCCAGCGCCTGCCGATAGCTCTTGCCGGCCAGGCTCATGCTGTTGTTGTGCGTTCCCCCAGGCACCAGCAGCAGGTGCTTCGGCTCATGGGCCGCCTTGAACAATTGCTCGCTGAAACGCGGTGGAACGTAGTTGTCCGCCGCGCCATGCACCACCAGCAGCGGCATGTTGATCTCGGGGATCTTGTCGATGGAGTCGAACTTCTGCGACAGCAACCAGCGCACGGGCAGGGAGGTGTCCGCCATGGCGGTCGCCACATCGCCCAGCGAGGTGAAAGTGGATTCGATGACCAGGCCTCGGGCCGGCACGGCGCTGCCGTCTTTCGCCGCCTTCTGACCGAGTTCGGCGGCGAGGTCCACCGCGACGGCGCCGCCGAGGGAATGACCGTAGATCAGCCGTAGCGCCGGGTCCGGTTGCAACACCTCAAGTCGTTCCCAGGCGATCCGCGCGTCCTCGTAGACGCTGGCCTCGGACGGCAGGTCGCCATGGCTCTTGCCAAAGCCACGGTAATCGATCGCCAGCACCGAAAAGCCCAGGGCGTGCAACTGCTGGATGCGAAACAACTGACCCGTCAGGTTCCAGCGCACCCCGTGCAAATAAAGAATCGCCGGTGCGTTCTTGCGTTCGGCCGGCCACCACCAGCCATGGATATTTTCCCCGGCCTTGAAGCTTTTGGGCTTGAGGTCGAACTCCTGCACGCTGCTCGGGAGGCCGCTGAACCAGCTCGCCGTGCCCGGTTCGATGCGAAATACCAGCTCCCGCTCCTTGTGCTGCAACACCGCACAGCCCACCGGCAACCCGACCAGCATCGCAGCCATGCACAGATAGGCGAACCAGCGCCGCCGACGGCGTGGAAGTAAAGGTGAAGGCATCGAGTTATTCACTGCGCAAGACAAAGCTGCCTTTTAACAGATTCGCTGGAGCAACGGAGGGTTTTTCGGACCGCTGTCCTGGCGTACGAACGATCTAGCCTCTATGGCACAAGGGACATTACGCGTCCTCAAGCTGCAACAGCTCAAACGTCCGCTCAGTCTTGCCATACCCCACCTTCGGCACCCCCGCCAGGCATTGACCCAGCACCTGGGTCAATGAGCAGCCAGGGGCCAGATAGACGTCGCCGAAGTCCCCGTCCAGTTGCATTGGATGAACAATCACTTCCAGCAAACCATCGTCCGGTGCTGCGGCATGCAGCAAGTCGGCTGGCATGCAGACATAGTCGGCCGTCGCGCCGCATAAACGACGCAGGCGGCGGTTGAGCAGGGTCTTGAAGATGCGCTTGGGTACATTCAGGTTCGCTCCGAGGTTGCGTGCCAGGCGAATGGGCACCTTCTGCTGCGCAGCGAAGCGCGCCACCAACTCTCCGATGGGCCAGATGTTATGTACGTGCTGATGGGAGTCGAGGTGGCTTGGGCGCACTCCGTGATCCAGGCAGCGTTGCCATTGCGCCTGTAGTTCGTCCTGTATTGCGGCGCGGTCCTTTGCGCCCAGATGCAGGCAATAGCGTGACAGGCTGAAGTTGAACCGGCCATCTTCATCGCAAAACGCGGGGCGCGACTTTATGGCCCGGCTCAACGGCTGACCATGGCTGAGATTGAAATGCAGGCCGATGCGCCCTTTGAGCCGTGGCTGTCGGGCCATTACACACGCCTGTTTGAAACCCGGCATATTAGTCATGACGGTGGCAGAACTGATCAGTCCTGCTTCGAAGGCTCGAACGATTGTCGCGTTTTCGCTGAAGCGCAACCCGAAGTCGTCAGCGTTGATGATCACTTGGCGGGGCATGTGCGATCTCCTGTTCCTTGGGGATAGGGGTTGACTCTGTCGCGGTGGTTTTTTTGGACGGAGGTTTGGGAAGCCAGGGTTTAAGACTTTTCCAGAGTCGTAAGGCGAGCCCGAGGATCAGGCCATCGGGTTGCCAGGAATAAAAACTCCAACGCCAGTGCTCCAGTTGTCCGGTCATGCGTTCGTGCAATTGATGGCTGGAATTATTGAGGCTGACCCGTGACGCATCGATCCATCGCCAGTTTTCGTCCAGCCCCCAACGAATCCACTCTTCGAGCAATACCCGGCCGCTGCCCAGGTCGGCGTGCTGCGGTAGGAACGCCAGGTTGTAGTCGTACAATCGGCCTTGGTCCAGCAGGCCGAGGCGATAGCTGATGCATTCGCCGTTCAGTTCCAGCAGCACCACCCGCACCAGGCCCTGGGCGGCGAGGGCGGTGAAGGCGTGGTTCATCCATTGCCGACGCCTGGGGTCGGAGAAGATGCCGACGCCTTCCTCGCCTTTCCAACTGGCGGCCTCGACATCGGCAAGCGCCCGCAACAGTTGCCCCATGCTGATGGCGTCCGGCGTCACCCGGCGGATTTCGGCACCGCACGCGGCGATCCGCTTGCGCGCCCGGCGCAGTTTGTAGCGTGGATCGCCAGAGACTTCCTGATGATCACCGTCGCTGATCAAATGCACCGGAACCCGGCAGCTGAGCCGCCGCTCCCCGGTGGAGCTCAGGGCCATCCAGGTGCTCAGGACGCTTTGCTCGCCGACCGGCTCCACCACTTCATTGAGTTGCAACATCGCGTGGGGCACCTGCTGACGGATCTGCATCAGCGCCTGGCCCATGCCTTCGGCGTCCAGGCGCGCCAGCAGGGCGATGCGGTCGGCCAAGGGGTAACCCAAGTGATGCAACACCCGGAAGCGCAATCCGCCGATACGCTCGCGTCCCGAAACCAGGGGCAGGCACAGAGACAAGTCCTGGTCTTGCCAGCCCAGTAACACATGCAATTGTTGATCAGGCAGCAGGGCGAACTCCGCCGCCTGCAGCCAGGCCAGGGTATTGAACGGTGTTGCGTCGGCCACCTGGGTTCGCAGCTGTTCATAAGCTGATACAGGAAAGTCCGCCGCGCCCAGGGAGCGACACCATTGGAACCGGATGGTCATGGAGGTCAGGCCGCCGCAGTGGATGGAACCGGCTCGGCCGGTTTACGAAAGGAGTCCAGGATCGAGCCGGTGTAAAACGTGTCACGGAAAAACCGCCAGCGGCCGAACAGGCAATACATATGAGTGATCTGGCCGCGTTCCTGATAGTCCATGCGCAGGTGCATCTTGACGGCTGGAATGTTGCGCAACTCGAAGACGTCGACCACTTTGTCGCAACCCTGTTCGGCCATGGCTTTCCACAGATCCAGCTGGAGATCCACCGATAGCCGGGTCCCCCAGTAAGCGTGGTACAGCTCGGCGCCGAACTGGAAGAACTCACCGGGTTTGACCGGGAACCGGCAGCGAAAGAAATGGCGGTCGAAATAGTCCCGAGTAGTGCCCCAGATGAAAGCGACGTTGTCGCCCTTGTCGTCCAGGTACATGAACCCGGTGTGGCCGTCGGCAGCCAGTTCGCGCATGGTCTCGACGCGGTCGCCAAAGTACGCGGCGAAGGCATCGGCATTACCGGTGGTAATGGTTTCCCGGCGCAGCGGCGGATAGGGCCTGAGGTTGTTGGGCCGTATCGGACTGACCAGATCGCGTTCCATCCACACCAGTTGTTCGTGCAGACACACATAGTGTCTGCACAGCTGATTCAGAACGGCGCGCAGACCTCTTGTCCGGATTCGATCAAGCAATTTTCGCAGAACGTTCATGGTGCCTCCTGGTGGGGGGGCGGATTGGGGAAAGACCCCATCGCGAGTTTGCTCGCGATGGGGGTGGATCGCCATGGACCTCAGGCCGGCGCAGCCGATGCAAGCGGCGCGGCCGGTTTACGGAAGGCGTCCAGTGCCGAGCCGCGGTAGAACGTGTCACGGAAAAGCCGCCAGCGTCCGAACAGGCGGTACACGTGGGTGATTTTGCCGCGCTCCTGGAAGCCCATGCGCAGGTGCATCTTGATCGCCGGAGTGTTTTGCAGATCGCAGACATCGACCATTGTGTCGCAACCTTTGTCCGCCATGATTTTCCACATCTCCAGCTGCATGTCCGCAGACATGCTGGAACCCCAGTAGGCGCGGATCATCTCGCCACCGAACTGAAAGTACTCACCAGGCTTGATCGGGAAGTTGCAGCGATAGAAATGGCGGTCGAAATAATCCCGCGTGCTGGCCCAGGCGAAACCCACGGTGTCGCCCTGAGCATCCAGGTACATCAAGCCCGTGTAGCCATCGGCCGCCAGCTCGCGCATGGTTTCGACGCGGTTGCCGAAGTGTCGGGCAAAAGCATCGGCATTGCTGACCGTGATGAACTCCAGGCGCATCGGTGGGTAGGGCTTGAGGTTATGCGGGGGGAGTGGGGTTCGTACATCGTGCTCCAGCCACACCAGTCGGGTGTGGAAAAACACGTAGCGCCTGAACAGCTGTTTGAGAACAGCGCGCAGGCCTTTTCTTTGAATGCCATCACGTAACGCTTGCAGAACGCTCATGGTGCCTCCTGACGGGTGGCGGGTGGGGGGAAAGAAGGAGCGGTCCAGCCCAGGGCAAACACGGTTTCTCCTGGCAGGAGAAAACGGATCTGCCCGGCCTCGCAGTTGAACGAGGCGCTGCGGCTGTGGTTGTCGGGGCCGAAAAACACCAGCTCTGCCTGAACCAGGGGACACGACGCGCCGTCCAGGCTGACCTGTTGCGGGCGCGTGCTTTTGTTCACGCCCAGCAGGCTGCGTCTCGTGTCGGTGGCCATGGCCAGAACGTCGACTTCGAAGGCGTCGTTATCCAGGCGTAGCACCTGGTTGAGCCAATGCTGTTGGATGAATTGCTGGGCCAGACCCACCGGCTTGAGTTCGAAGCGCTGGTTGTCCAGCACCCGCATCATGCCTTTGGGGTACTCGGGTTCGTCGGCGAGCATGAACCAATTGAGCATGTCCAGCCAGCCATCGGCCGAGGCGTTGATGACCACGGACGTCCACCACAGGGCGGCGTAGTGGGTTTCCTGGTCGTAGGGGCTCAGGCTCGAGCCGCTGGACATGTTGGTCTGGTCCAACAGCAGGGCCTTGCGTGGTCGTCCGTTATGATCCAGGCCCACCAGGCGGGCGGCCTGACGCACACTGTGGCGGTACACACGGGTGGCGAGCAGGTCGCGGATCATCCATTCATGCCAGGCCAGGGCGTCGATCTGGTCACCGTACCTGGCCAGCAAGCGCCGCGCCCAATCGATCCCACGCCGATCAACGGCGTTTTCCGCCAAAGGACCATTGGTGAACCGGGAACTGGGCGGTAGGGTAATGCGCACCCCGGCACGGGCATCGACGGGGATGGCGCGAACCTGATTGGCCATGTTCTCGAACACCTGTTGGTAGCTGGCGAAATCCGGGTAGTTGAGGTTCGGCTCATCGGCGAAACCGAGGTAGTGGATGCCTTTGCCACCCAAGGCGTGGGTCGCCTTGAGCCAGTTTTGCAAACCGTTGTTGCTGACGCGGTCGGCCTGCAGGTCGGCCTTGCGCGCGCTACCGGCCAGCAGGGTGACGTCCTGGGTAATGCCGAAGCGGTCCTGGTACAGGCGCCGAAACTTGTTTTCATAGTCCGGCCTGTCCGCGATGATGTCGACCAGGCTGTAAAAGCTGGCGGCCTGGGGCTTGAGGGCTTCGATCACCGGGTAGACCGATGGCGGGGGCACGACATAGGGCAGGTAGACCCCCAGTTTCGGGGTTGTTCCCAGGACATCGCCATAGAGTTTCAGGTGCGCCTGCCCCGGGTCCTGGCGCAGCGGTTGCAGATGCTCGGGGTTCTGCGCGAACAGGTTCGCCGTGCCATCCAGCCAGAATGCCGCCTTGCCGTTGCCCTGCAATTGCAGGCGCCAGGTCTGCTCGACATTGGCGACGGGCAGGGCGACTTGATCGAATTGCCAATAGGCCGGGTAGGGCTTGAGGTTCAACTGAAGCTGTTTGCCGTCGGCGACGCGTCGGGCTCGCAGGCTGCGCACGCCGCCGTGGAACTTGCCTGCCAGCACGGCCTGTTCGCCGGGGGCGACCTTGAAATACAACTCCTCGCCGTCGTGGGTTTCGACGCTGAAATGCACCTTTGCCGGTGCGAACAGCGCGCGGGTACGCGCGTCATGTTCGACGCTGTAGCGGCGGAAGCTGTAGCCGGGAATTTCCAGGCGATAGCTGGCGGCCCCCGGCAGCAAAGGCCATTGCTGTTCGCCACGCTCTTGGACCTTCTTGATCAAGCGTTTCCCTGCCAGGCGCCCCTGGCCGTCGAGCAGGTACAGGTGTTCCGAATTGGCGTTGGCCTGCCAGGCCGGCACCCAGCGCACGGTCACGCTGTCCGGCCGGTCGGTCTGCAGGTACAGGCTGCCATCGCGGATGCCGGTCCAGGACATGGAGGCGCCATCGGCTGGAAGTGCCAGGGCCCACAGGCATGCAGCCATTATCCAGCACCGCGCCGCCCCCATCGCGAGCAGGCTCGCTCCCACCCTGCATCGGCCGCGGATACTGTGATTGACACCAAACCCTGTGGGAGCGAGCCTGCTCGCGATGGCGGACTGAGGGGCGACGAAGCTCATGCCGATTTCCCCATCAGCATCTGCCGCATCGGCAACAGGTCGCTGGGCAGGATGATCAACGTCTGCCACAGCGCCACGCCGCTGAGACGGCAATATATCGCCAGCAGCGCCAGGGTCACCCCCAGGTACGCGATGGAGGACGAGGCCGCGGCACCGACGATGCCGTAGCGGGGAATCAACAGCACGTTCAGCGCCAGGTTCAACAACGCCCCCGCACCCATCAGCAGCGATACCGTGCCGGGCCGGTTTTTGCCCAACAGGTCCAGGCGCAGGATGCTCGCGTAGCACAGTCCGAACAGCCCCGGCAGCAAGGCCAGCAAGGCCGGGTAAGCCGGTTGGTAGGCCACGCCGAACAAGATCACGATCAACCATTCGCCGATCAGCGCCATGGCCAGGCAGGCGCCGAGCATCACCGTGGCGGTCAGGCGCAGCGCCAGGGGCGTCAGGCGCTGCATGTCGCGGTCCTGTTGCAACAGGCGTTTCATCAGCGGGGTGGTCACGGCCTCCGGCACGATCAGCAGCAGCTCGGCGGCGGCGCTGGCCATGGCGTAGTGACCCAGGGCGGCACTGCCCAGCAGGGCGCCGATGAACAGGTAGTCCGAGCGCATCATCACTTGCTGAAACAGCAGATCCGGATGGCTGCGGGCACCGTAGCGCAGCAGCTCGCCCTGGCTGGCACGGTTCCATTGCAGCGACACGTCGTGATCGCGCCGCAACCAGACCCAGCCGGCCAGCACCACCAGGCTCAGGCCCGTCAGCCAACTGATCAGCGCCGCTTCCAGGGCTGCATCCTTCCACATCCAGAACAGCGCCAGGAACAGCAGCAGCGGTGTCAGGGATTCCATCAGGCGCAAGGCGTTGAAGCCGCCCACGCCGCCGGAGGCATTGTGCAGCGTCAACAGGCCGCTCTTGAGGACACTCAACGGCACGGCGAGCAACAGCAGCCAGGCCAGCAGCCCCAACTGAGTGGTGATGTCCAGGTCGGTACCGAACACCCGCGCCAGCGCCACGACCAACAGGGTCAACAACCCGGCCAACAGGCAACCGAACACCAGCACCTGGCTGAGCAGCAGCCCCATCGGACGCTGCTGCGCCGCCTGATAGCCCACGGCGGAGTTCAGGCCACCGCTGGTGGCGGCGCTGATCAGGTCCGGCAAGGTGCTGAGCAGAGCGAACAAGCCGCGTTCGCTGGGCCCCAGAATGCGTGCCAGCAACACGTTGCGCAGCAGGCGCAGGCCGATCATCGCCAGGCTCGTGCCCGTGCTCAGCACCAAGTGCTTGATGTAATGCGCTCGGCTCATGGACGTGTCCCTCGGCGTATGCGCCAGGCCAGCAGTTCGGGATGAAGGGCATTGCGCTGGCTGACGCCGAAGCGCGGTACGTTCAAAGGGTCGCCGTCGTTGCGATAGAGCCCGGCCTCGGTGCCCAGGGCGAAGGAAAAACCGTGGGCCGCCACTTGGCGACGGACGCGCTCGTCGTGATCGCCATTGGGATAGCAATACACCGGCAATGGTTGGGCGCAGGCGTTTTCCAGGGCTATCCGGCTGCGACTCAGTTCTTCATGCAGGCGCTGGTCGTCGAGCTGGGTGAGGATCGCGTGGCTGGCCCCGTGCGGGCCGAAGCGCACCAGGCCCGAATCTTCGAGCATGCGCACCTGGGTCCAGTCCAATGCCTGGGGCTGGGCGCCATGGGGGCAGGTGTCGGTGAGGTCGCTCAGGGTTTGCGGATCGAGGGTCTTGAGGCTTTGCAGATAATGCAGCAATGACAGGCTGCGGCGTTCGTCATCCAGGTCATCGAGCATCACCGGCAGCGGCCGTCCGGCCTGTTGCAAGTGTTCGATCAGCGCCAGCCGCGCCACCTGGCCGTGACTGCCCCACAGGGTTTCGCCGATGCTTTCCCACCAGAAGTGCTGGCGGCTGCCGATGAAATCGGTGGACAGGAAAATACTCGCCGGCACCTGGTATTGGCGCAGCAAGGGGAAGGCGTTCATGGCGTTGTCGCGCCAGCCGTCGTCGAAGGTCAGGGCCACCCGCGGACGGTCCGGGACGGTGGCGGGGTCGGCCAGTAGCAAGGTCATCAGGGGCACGCATTCGAAGTACCGTTGCAGCCAGATCAGCAAGTGCTCGAAGGCTTCCGGCCCCACGCACAATTCGTTGCGATGGGGCAGTTCGGCGGCGCGGTCGTTGCTCAGTACGCGATGCAGCATCAGGATCACGCCGGCACCCCGCAACGGGCCGCGGCCCAGGGCCGTGTTCAGGTACAGCCAGCCGCCGGTGAGCTTGAAGACTTGTTTGATCGACATCGGTCACCTCCTCAGCGGTTCTGCTCGGGATTCCATTGGCTGTAGCGCCGGCCCCGCAGGAACTGCCACAGGCCGATGCTCATGCCCACCAGCGTCACCAGCACGAACGCCGCCAGGCGAAAGGGCCGGGGCAAGCGGTGATGCATATCCACCAGGCCCAGCAGCGCCATGGCGTAGCCGAGCACTTGGGCGGCCAGGCTCAGGCGATAGAACCCCTGGTCGCCCCACAACCAGAGGTTGCTGAGCAGCAGCGGCAGCAGCAACACCGGCGCCAGGCGGCGGATCAGCTTGTGGCTGATCAGCCCGATGGCGTACAGACCATGCCGCAGCGGATTGAGCAGCGCCCGGCGCTGGGCCAGGCTCTGCAAGCCTCCGACGGTGACCCGCTGGCGCCGGCGAAACTGCTTGTCGGCCTCGTCCACGCCCTGGTCGATCACTCGGGCCTTCGGCACATAGACGATGGATTTGCCGGCGGCCGGTGCGCAGGTGCTGAGGAAGAAGTCATCGTTGACCTGGGCCGGAATCGGCTCGAACAGCTCCCGGCGCAGAGCCAGCAACGCACCGTCGGCCGAAACCATGCAGCCGGTGCGGCTTTCCAGCCGCCGCAGCCAGCCTTCGTAGTGCCGGTACAAGCTGTCGCCCAGGCTCAGGCCCTTGCCCGGCACGGGGATTTCCATGTGTCCGGCACAGGCGCCGACCTCCGGATCGCCCAGGGGCGCGAGCAAATGGCCGAGGGTGTCGTGGCTCCATTGGTTATCGGCGTCGGTAAAGACCAGGATCTCGCCGCTGCTGTGGGCCACGCCGGTATTGAGGGCCGCGGCCTTGCCCTGGCGGGGCAGGTCGAGCACGGTGATGCGCGGGTCGTTCACCTTGTGTGCGCAGGCCACCGTGTCGTCGCTGGAACCGTCGCTGGCGAGAATGATCTGCAGCGAGCGCGCCGGATAATCCTGGGCGAGCAAGGTGCGCAATTTGTCTTCGATGTGCCGTGCTTCGTTGTGGGCGGCGATGACGATGCTGATGTCCATCGGCAGCGCCTTGCCGTAGCGCCGGACCGGAAACAGCGGTGTCAGCAGGCTCAGCATCAGCGGGTAGCCGAGGTAGGCATACACCGGCAGTAACAGGCAGCCCCAATAAATGAATTCAGCCACGGGCAGGTCTCCTGACGTTCCAATGACAAAGGTTGAGCAACAACGCGGCACCGGTCAGGTGCAGGCGCACCCCGTGCAAGGCCCACAGCTGCAAGGTCAGGCGCGGGTCGCGCCGGCTTTGGCGCAGGCTGAGGAACAACGGCGGCAGCGAGGTGATCAGCAACAGCATCAGCGCCAGGCGCAACTGGCCCTGGAGCGAGGCGACCAGCGCCAGCAGATCCAGCCCCCAGGCCGCGATGGACAGCACCGGAAAGCGCAGCAGGCGCAGGCTCGGACCATGGCTGCGCAGCAATTGCAGATGACTGCCCTGGCGCCACAGTTCCTTGCTCATCCACTCGCGCCAACTGCCTTCGTAGCCCCAATGCAAGGCCACGCATTCGTTGACCAGCAACAGTTGCGCGTCGATCTGGCGCAGGCGCAGGGAGAAATCCTTGTCCTCGCCGGTGCGCAGGGTTTCGTCGAAGCCGCCGACCCGTTCGAACCACGACCGACGCATCAACAGGTTGGCGCTGGGCAGCCACTGCACCCGGTGCAGACGATGGGCGCCGGGACGCTGGCTGCGACGCTGCCAGGCTTCGGCGAACCAAGGGGCCTGGCGGGGCGTGTCGAGGTCCAGGCCCAGTACATCGCCCTGGTGACCCTCCAGTTCCAGCAGCAGCTTGAGCCAGTTGGCCGGCATCTCGATGTCGGCGTCGATGAACGCCAGCCAGTCGCCGTGGGCCGCCGCCGCGCCGCGGTTGCGCAGGGCACCGATGTGCACGTCGGGCACGATCAGCACCCGCGCGCCCAGCTCGTTGGCGATGCGCGGGCCATGGTCGTCGGAACCGTTGTCCACCACGATCAACTCGCACTCCAGCTGCGCCTGGCGGGCGGCTTCCTGGGCCGCCCGCAAGGTACGGCCGATGTGCCGGGCCTCGTTGTACATCGGGATCACAATGCTGACCCGGTTCATGGGTGCGCCTCCTGCGGCCTTGCCTGTTCTGCCTCTTGGCGCAACACGGAGGTCAAGGCGAGCATGATCCACAGCAGCTTGTGGTTCGGCGCGCTGAGGAACGTCAGGAACAGCATCAGCGAGAGGAAACTCGTGCCCAGGTGCGTCAGCAGGTCCGCCTGCGCCCAGTCCCGGCGCGCGAGCCAGAGCCGGCGGGCCTGCAGCAGGTTGTACAGGCCCAGGCCCAGCATGCCGACGAACATCAGCCCGCCCGGAATGCCGATTTCACTGAAGATCTCCAGGTAGGTGTTGTGGGCGCGGCGATACAGGTCCCCCAGCTTGCGGTTGGCCGAGAACGCCTTGGCGTAGCCGGTGGGCGCATAGTGCAGCGGGAAGGTGCCGGGGCCGGTGCCGAGCACCGGGTTTTCGCGGATCATCTGGCTGCCCACCACGATGTACGAAGCACGCCGGCCGAGGGATTCGTCCCTGTAGGCATTGACGCCGGCGCTGAGGATGCTCAACGACTGGATGCGTGCGATGTAGCCGGCCGGCATGACGGCGACTGCCAGCGGCACCAGCAGCGCCAGCCCGAGCATGGCGAACCCCAGGTGCCGTGGACGGACACGCGGCAGTTGCGCGCGATAGTGATACAGCCCGATCGCCAGGCTGAGCAGGAGCACCACCAGCCCCGAACGCGATTCAGTCTTGGTCATGCCACCCAGCAGCAGCGCCAGACAACCCATCCAGAACAACCGGTGCAGCAGATTCGGCCCGCGCACCACCAGCAGCAACGCCAGGGGCATGGTAAAGGCGATCAGCAGGGCGAAGGCGTTCGGGTCTTCCAGCAGGCCCGAGGCGCGGCCCTGATCCTGGTATTTGGCGGAAAACATCGCCATCACGCGGGTGGTGACGACACTCAGCGTCATTACGCGGCAGAACCAGTCGAGGTTCAGTTCGCGGCCGATCAACAGGGTGATGACGAACAGGGTCAATCCCACGCTCAGTTCGCGCAAATGGGTCATCGACAGCTCCAGGCTGTCCGACAGGTACAGGCTCAGGCCATACAGCATCATGAAGCCGATCAGCGGCCGCCAGATATTGCTGCGCAGGCGCGTGCCCGGGATCTGGTGCAGGGCCAGTTGCAGCATCAGGATCAGCACCAGTGCCAGGCCGAAGAATTTGCTGCCGGAGAGCGGGTTGTCCTTGAACAAGCCTTCGAACGGGACCAGCGCAGCGATGCCCAGCAGACCCCAGGCGGGTTTGCGATAGAGCGCGGCGACACCCACCAGGCCGAGCACCGCCCCCGGTGCCAGAAACGGATACGGGCTGGCCAGCAAGGCCAGGCAAACCAGCCCCAGCAGGCTGACAATCGAGAGTGGGACAATCATGGACGAGCCTCCCGTGCCGTACGGATGTAGAGCTGCGACCAGCGTTCGGCCAGCGTGCGCAGGTCGTAGCGGTCCTGTTGGGTGCGGCGTGCGTTATCGGCCAGGATCTGCGCCAGGGGCGGTTCGCTGAACAGTGTCTCGATCTGCCGGGCCAGTTCGGCGCTGTCGGCCGGCGCGGCGAGCAAACCGTTGTGACGGTCCTGTACCACATCGGGAATGCCGCCGACGCCGAACGCCACCACCGGGACCCCGGCCTGCATGGCCTCGAGCAGAATCATCGGCGTGCCTTCGGTGCGCGAACTGATCACCAACGCGTCGAGGCGACTCCACCAGGCGTTCATGTCGGTCTGGTACCCGGGCAGTTCGATGCGCGTGGGCAGCCCGGCATCGTTGACGCGTTTGAGCAGGGCCTGGCGTTCCGGGCCGTCGCCGAGCATCACCGCGTGCAGCGATGGATGCCGTTGGCACAGAGGGATCATGGCGTCGAGGAACAGGTCCGGGCCTTTCTCGCTGCTCAAGCGGCCGACGTAGCCGACCCGCCAGCGCTGCCCGTCGTCGCGGTGGGCCACAGGTGTCGTCGGTGCCGGCAAACCGTTGGGGATCACGTCGAGTTTCTCCGCCCGCACGCTGGCCTGGCGGTGCAGCACGGCAATGCTCTCGGCGACGCAGACCACGCGCTTGACCGACGCCGTGCGGCACAGTTGCAGGCTCAACCAGGTGTAGAAACGCTGCTTCGGGCTGCGCGGCGTGAACCCGTGCTGGGTGATCACCAGCGGCAGGCGCAGCAACGTGGCCGCGGCCCAGCCGAACAGCAGCCCCTTGAAGTTGTGGGTGTTGAGCAGCGGTTGTTCACTGCGCCGTTGCCGCAGGTGCTGCAACAACTCGCCCCAGCTCCCACAGTGATGACAATCGACCCCGGCCTGGCGAAAGCGCGTGATCAAGGTCGGCGGCGCGGCGAGGAACAGCACCTGGTGCTGTCCCGGGGTCGCCAGGCAATGATCGAGCAGCATCCGCTCGGCCCCGTAGAAGCCGCCGCTGTCGAGCAAATGAATGATCGGCAAGGGGCTGCTGCGGTGGGACGGGCCGAACGGCGCGTTCAATTGCGCACCCAATGGACAAGGCTGGGCAGGCTCCAGTTGCGGTGCGGGTTGATCTGGTCGGGAGACTGCTCGTTGATGACCAACAGCACCGGAACATCCAGTTGTTGGCTGATCTGCGCTGGATGCTTGAAGCGATGGTCGAAGAACTCACGCACGTAGACCAGGGCAATTGCCAGCAACAGGCCGCTGAACAGGCCGAACGGGATGATCAGCATCGGCTTGGGGAAGGCCGCGGCGGTCGGTTCGAAGGGCGGGCTGAGCACGCGGGCATTGGACAGGTCGTTGTCCAGCGAGCGGGCGGTGCTGGCTTCGGCGAACCGTTGGGCGTAGGTGGAGAACGCCGCATGCAGAGCGTTGATCTCGGTGTCCATCTGTTGCAGCTTGCTCTGGGCTTCCTGCAACTGGTGGATGCGCCCCTTGAACGCAGCGATGCGCTCGACCTTCTGATTGATCACCGAACTGACCACCGCCAGGTCGGTGGTGCGCTCCTGGATCCGGTTGTTCACCACCTTCAGGAATTGCTGGCGGGTGCGCACGATCTGTTCCCGAGCCAGCAGCATCGGTTCGCTGCCGGGCTGGAAGATCGCCAGGTCATTCATGTAGCGGCTGACCTGGCTGGTCAGTTGTTCGCCCAGTTGCCTGATCTCCCGATCCTCGAAGGCGATATTGTCCACGGTGGTGGTGAAGGTGAAGGGGAAGGTGTAGTCGTTGAACTTCGAGCTGTTCGCCGAGGCCAGGCTGGTCTTGAGGTAGTCGAGCCAGCGTTGGCTTTGCAGCAGGCGATCCTGGAACAGGTTCAGGGCTTGTTCTTCGGTGTTGATGGCGTTCAGGCGGAAGGTGATTTCCTCCCTGGGATCAGCCGAGCCGACGCCTTCGAGCAAGGCCAGCCGATTGCTTTCCAGACCGTCGAGGCGATTCTGGTATTGGCTTTTCTTCTGTTCATAGAAGGTCTGCGGCAACTCGATCGATTGCAGCTCCTGGCGGCCGCTGAGGTAGTTCTGCAGCAGTTGCGCCACGAACCGGGTGCCTTGCTGTGGATCGCCGAAGCTGTAGACGATGGAAATGACATTGGAGCCGGGCAGGGTCTCGATCTTGAGGTTGTCGACGGCTTCGTCAGTCAGCGAATCGAGCACGGTGTCGCGCACCGGATCGACCTCCAGCCCCAGGCCATCGCGCAATGGATTGATCACGTACTCGCGCAACGGCGTGGTGACGTAGCGTTTGAACGGTTCGCTCACCCATTTGTTGAAGATGCCGGGGCTGGGGTTGTACTCGCCCTGGTCGCGCAGGGTGCTGATGGTCTGCCGGATCAGCGCCGGCGAACGCAGGATATTGCTCTCGGTTTCCATGTCCGCCAGAGACGGTGGAACGAAGGTGGCGTTTTCCTGGTTCAACGACGTGGTAGCGTCGCCCTGGGAGAGTTTTTTCGACTGTACGATCACTTGGGCGGTGATATCGAAGCTCTGTTTGAGCATCAATGGCAGCGCCAGGGCAATCACGGCGAAGACCAGGAAGATGCGCTTCACCCACTGCTTGTTGGCGAAGAAGATCCTGAAGAACTCATGCAGGTAGTTTTCCTTGGGACTCATGATCGATCACCTGGCTCAGTTGCTGTTGCTGCTTTTGTTGTCGAGGCGGTAGCCGAAGCTGACCCCCACGCCCTGGAACAGCACCACGTCGGCCAGTTGCCTGGCGAGTTCGCCGGCGCTGGCAAGCTTGGTCTTGGGCACGAAGAGCATGTCTTCCGGCTGCAGGTAGGCAATCTGCGAGGCGTCGCCGCTCAGGGCTTTTTCCACGTCGTAGTGACGGGCTTCGACCTGATTGCCGTTGCGACGCATGATCACCACCGAGTCGAGCCGTGCCTTGACGTTCGTGCCCCGGGCCAGGGTCAATGCCTCGAGCACGGAGATCGGCCGGCGGATCGGGTAGGAACCGGGTTGGGCCACTTCACCGAGGACATAAATTTCATTGCCGGCGGTGGACTTGAGCAGCACGTCCACGGTCATATGGCCGGGCAGCTGGGCGTAGCGCTCGTTGAGGAAGGTCTCCAGCTGGGTGACGGTCATCCCTTGCAACGGTACCGAGCCGATTTCCGGGAAGCTGGCGTAGCCATCCCGGCCCACGATGATTTCCCGGCTCATGCCGGTGGCGGGGTGGATCAAGGTGTTGCGCAGGTTCGTCTCGTTGGACAGCGGGCTGGTCACCAGCACCGTCAACTGGTTGCGATTGGGCTGGAACAGCATTTTCTGGTCGTAGGCCCGTTGCACCGCCAGGCGCGCCTCGTCGGTGGTCATGCCGGCGACTTTCACCGACGTATTGGCCCCCGGCAGTTCGATACTGCCGTCGGGCATCACCAGTTGCGAGCCGTTGAGCTGGCTGGCGGCCGTGAAGTTCAGGGCCACCTGGTCGCCCGGCTGCACGCGATAAGCCTGGGGACTGGTGATGCCGATGTGAAAGATCACATCGAGCACATCCTGGGGCCGCAGGGTCTGTTCGACCTTGGGCATGTCGGTGGCCTGGGCATTGGCCGGCGCGGCCGTGATGATCTGCACCGGCATCGAACGGGTATCGCTGGTGCTGGAGCAGCCGGCAAGCGGCAGCAACAGCAGGACAAGTATCTTGGCGTTCATCTCGTCATCCTTCTGCACGCTTACAGGTTGTTGTAGAGCCACTTGGGCATGTAGTACTTGCGCCGGTTGAACACGCTGCCGACCACTTTCGCGCCGGCCTGGGCCAGGCGCTGGCGCGCGGCCTGGGCCACTTCCCAGCGGGTGTCCTCGCCGCGTACCACGAGCACCACACCGTCAACCTGGGCGCTCATGACCAGCGTGTCGGAGGCCGCATACACAGCGTCGGCGTCGATCACCACGAAGCGGTACTGCGCCGCCAGGTGCCTGAACAGATGGCGCAACTGTTCGGGATTGAAGCGTTCGGCATTGCGCCCCAGCCGGCCGATGGGCAGCACGTCGAAGGGCAGGCTGGAGATCTGCACCACGCAGTCCTGCAACAGGGGCGGGGTGAGGTGGTTGAACAGCAGGTCGCTGAAGCCGCGCTCCTTTTGCAGCCCCAGTTGCTGGCTGAGGTTGCGCGGTGACTGGCTGGCGTCCACCAGCAATACGCGGCCGCTGCTCATCTGCGCCAGTTGAGCGGCCAGTGCCATGGCACTGGTGCTGGTGCCGGTGCCGGTGTTGGCGGACGTCAGAAGCAGGATCCGCAGGGAAGGGTCGAGCACGGTCGAGGTCAGGTTGGTCTCGCTCGGGCTTGCGATGCTCAGGATATTCGTTGAACCGTCCATTTAACTCGCTCCGTGGCCGCTGAAAACTTTGAAGGGGGTGATCATCAGGATCTTCAAATCCAACAACAGGCTCTGCTCGGCGATGTAGCTGAGGTCCAGTTCCACGCGCTGGTCGAAGTCGATATTGCTCCGCCCGGAGATCTGCCACAGGCCGGTCAGGCCGGGGTAGATGCTCAGGCGCACAAGATGGTTGTCCTTGTAGCGATAGGCGTTGAACGAGGTCGGGCGCGGGCCCACCAGGCGCATGTCGCCGGTCACCACATTGATCAGGTTCGGCAGTTCGTCGAGGCTGCTGCGTCGCAGGAGCCGGCCGATGGGGGTGATACGCGGGTCGTTGTCGATCTTGAAGTCGATGGCGTCGGCACCGTGCTTGTTGAGGTGGCGCAGCGACTCCTTGAGGGCCTCGGCATTGGCGACCATGGTGCGGAACTTGTACATGCCGAAGACGCGGCCGCGATAGCCGGTGCGCTTCTGCACGAACAGCACCGGGCCGGGGCTGGAGAGCTTGACCAGCACGGCCAGGCCCAGCAGCAGCGGGCAGAGCAAAACCAGGAGGGCCAGGGCACCGAGGCAGGCGACCACCCGGTTGGTCCGTGAGACGGTCCACGGCCGACCGCCATTGCGGCCGGTCAGCCAACCACGACCTTGCCGGTGGATAGCTGCATCCAGACGCCTGCGGTGTTCGGGGTCGACACGCTTGTCGCCGGGGGTATCGAGCGGAAGGGACTGCTCATGACGGGTCATAGACTCCTCCTCTGAGTTTCATCTGCAAGTTCAGCCGCGAGCGGCGGGCGGGCAGCAGGCAGCGCGTAGTAATCGCGGAACCAATCGACGAAGCGGCCCAGGCCTTCGTCCAGTTCGATGCGTGGCCGGAAACCGGTGGCCCGCGCCAGGTCGCTGGCGTCGGCGCAGGTGTTGAGCACATCCCCCGGTTGCAGGGGCAGCAGCTCGATACGGGCGGTCAGGCCCAGGTGTTTTTCCAGCAGCGCGACGTAGGTCCGCAGGGCCACCGGGTGCTGTCCGCCGATGTTGTAGATGCGCCAGGGCGCGCGGCTGGTGGATGGGTCCAAGGGATCCACATCCCGTGCGGCAGTGACGCGAGGCGGACGTTCGATCAGCCGGGCGATGCTTTCGACGATGTCGTCGATGTAGGTGAAATCACGCTGGTGCTCGCCATGGTTGAACAACTGCAGCACCCGGCCTTCGGCGATGGCATGGGCGAACTGGATCGGCGACATGTCCGGCCGCCCCCAGGGGCCATACACGGTAAAAAAGCGCAGGCCGGTGCAAGGGAGGCCGAACAGGTGGCTGTAGCTGTGGGCCATCAGCTCGTTGGCTTTTTTGCTGGCGGCGTACAGCGACAGTGGATGATCGACGTTGTCCTGTTCGGAATAAGGCGTGCGCGGGTTGGCGCCATACACCGAGCTTGAGGAGGCGTAGATCAGGTGCCTGACCGGATGACGGCGGCAGCTTTCGAGGATGTTCAGGAACCCGGAAAGGTTGCTGTCGACGTAGGCCCGTGGGTTCTCCAGGGAGTAGCGCACCCCCGCCTGTGCGGCGAGATGGATCACTACCTCCGGGCGGTACGATTGGAACAGCTCATCGATGGCGCCCGCGTCGGTCAGGTCCAGCCGTGCCAGGGGGAAATCCCCGGCCTGTCCCTTCACCCAGGCGATGCGGTCATGCTTGAGGCGCGGGTCGTAGTAGTCGTTGAAATTGTCCAGCCCGCACACCCGATGGCCGTCGCACAGCAGCCGCCGCACGCAGTGGGCGCCGATGAAGCCGGCCGCGCCGGTTACCAGGATGTTCACGCTTGCGGCCCTGGTGCCGAGCCGTCCGGCACGCTGTGCCGCAGCCCGATGCCGCGATACAACAGCCCGGCGGCAGCGAGGTGTTCCGGGTTGTACAGGTTGCGGCCGTCAATGATGACCCGGGCGCGCAGTTTGCTGGCCAGCAGGTCGAAATCCACCACGCGGAAGTTCTTCCACTCGGTGCAGATCACCAGGGCGTCGGCGTCTTCCAGGGTATCGTCACGGGTGGCGCAGAGGTTCAGGTCCTTGCGGTAGCCGTAGAGCCGCCGGCATTCAGACATGGCTTCCGGGTCGTAGGCCTGGACCCGGGCACCTTCGCGCCATAGTGCTTCCATCAGGTAGCGGCTGGGCGCTTCGCGCATGTCATCGGTATTGGGCTTGAAGGCCAGGCCCCAGACGGCAATCGATTTACCGGCCAGGCCATCGGGAAACTGCTTGGCGAGTTTCTCGAACAGGATGTGCCGCTGGCGATCATTGACGTCGGTGACGCTGCGCAACAGGTGCAGCGGCATGCCGCTCTGTTCGGCAGTGTGCAACAGGGCCCGCAGGTCCTTGGGAAAGCACGAGCCGCCGAAGCCGCAGCCGGGATAAATGAAGTGGTAACCGATGCGTGGGTCCGAGCCGATACCCTTGCGCACCGCTTCGATGTCGGCCCCCAGTCGCTCGGTGAGGTTGGCCAGTTCGTTCATGAAACTGATGCGGGTGGCGAGCATGGCGTTGGCGGCGTACTTGGTCAGCTCGGCGCTGCGGTTATCCATGAACATCAGCTTTTCGTGGTTGCGGCAGAAGGGCGCGTAGAGCTCGCTCATCTGGTCGCGGGCCAGAGCGTCTGCGGTGCCGACGATGATCCGGTCCGGGCGCATGCAATCGGCCAGGGCGCTGCCTTCCTTGAGAAATTCGGGGTTGGACACCACCCGCACGTTCAACCGTTTCAGGCCGCGCCGGGCCAGCACCTGGCGGGCGCACTCGGTGACCTTGTCGGCCGTACCCACGGGGACGGTGGACTTGATGATCAGGGTGCGATCGCTGTCCATGAAGTCGGCGATCTGCCGGGTCACCGCCAGTACATGGCTCAGGTCTGCCGAGCCGTCTTCATCGGCGGGGGTGCCGACGGCGATGAAAATGAGTTCGCCATGATTGACCGCATCGCTGGCCTGGGAGCTGAACGATAGGCGCCCGGCCTTGATGTTGTCTTCGAGTAAACCAGAGAGCCCCGGTTCGCTGATCGGAGGGACCGCTTGCTGCAGTTGCCGGATCTTGTTCGGGTCGATGTCGATGCACAACACCCGGTGCCCGACGTCGGCCAATGCTGCCGCCTGGATCAGCCCCACATACCCGGTCCCAAATACGCTCACGTCCATTCTGGCGTGCCTCGAAGATCGTTTTTATGTAACTCGGATGAAACTGTTTAGGGGGGTATAGCGCAGCCTCAGAAAAGCGTGTCAGCAAAATGACAGTTGTCACTGTTGGCAAAACTAGAAAGAGTCCGGCTTTTTGATATCAAGTTATTGACGCTCTTGGAAAAGTGCCGGTTTTAAAGGGTGAAAGGCGCGTCAAAAAAATCGATGAACGGTATTTGTTCATAGATTTTTCTTTTTTTTGAGTGTGTTTAGTGTCATTTTCGGGCTAACTTTTTTTTGACGCGCATTTGGTCATTGCCGTTCTTGCGCTTTGGAAAGCCGCTGCTAGTGTCCAGGAACAGAGTCCTTTGCAACATCAAGATTGCGTCGAGAAAAACATGGCCCGATACCTCAAGGAACTGCTGCTGGCGCTGTACCTGATCAGGGGATATGACTATTACCTTGACCGTCTGGCGGCGCTGGGTTTTGGCTTGGCGACGGTATTGTTCGGCGCGATGTTCGTGGCGTTGGTGGCGGCGTTGTGGATGACCGCGTATATCCGCCAGGCTCTTGTACGGCATCTGTTCGCGTTGGCGATGTTTGCGTCGGCGGTGTTCTTCGAGGTGTACAGCCGGGTGACCGACAGCTACCTGACCTACAGCCAGTTCGTGTCGCTGGTGTACTCCGGTGGTTTTATCCAGGAGGCGGCCTGGCAGTACCGCGAGGTGATCGTCCACGCGATGCTTGCCGGGCTGTTGTTGCTGTTGGGCGTCGGCCTCAAGCCTCGTCGGCGGCTGGCGTTGCCCGGTTATCTCCCCATCGCCGCGCCGCTGCTGGGGGTGTTGTTGCTCAGCGGCGTGCTCTTCGTACGGGCAGGTGAGGGCGCCCGCGGTTTACCGGTGATGTACACACCGTTGGCCTATATGAACCTGTTCGTCTATGAGGCCTTGCACAACACGGTCGGCCCCCGGGAACCGGTACGGCTTGTGCGGCAAACGCCGCCGATCGGGCATGACATCGTGCTGATCATCGATGAAAGCATCTCTGGCAACTACCTGGATATCAACACCCCGTCGGGTGTGCACACCGGGCTCAAGACACCGCCGTCCGGGGTGGAGATTTTCAATTTCGGCTACGCGGCGTCCATCGCCAATTGCAGCGCCGACACCAACGTCACCCTGCGCTATGGCGGCACCCGCGCCGACTACATGCGCATCAACAGCACCCAGCCTTCGATCTGGCAATACGCCAAGGGCGCGGGCTTGCGCACCGTCTACATCGATGCCCAGCGCACGGGGGGCAACCTGCAGAACCTGATGACCGATCTGGAGAAAAAAGACATCGATGTGTTTGTCCAATTCGACCAGACCAGCGTGCGTGACCGCGACATGGCGGCGGCGGACAAGTTGATCGAGTTGCTCGGCGATGACCAGCCGGAGCTGGTGGTCATCAACAAGGTCGGCGCGCATTTCCCGGTGCACGACAAATACCCCGACGATTTCATGAGTTACCGCCCCGCCTTGCCGCGGGGGCAGTATCAGGACGTGGCCGACACCGGCCGGCGTGACGGTTTCAATGGTCAGAAGGATGACTGGGTGCTCTACCGCAACGCCTACCAGAACACGCTGCTGTGGAATGTCGGCGAGTTTTTCCGACGGCTCTTCAACCAGGCGGCTTTGGCCGATGCCGTGCTGATCTACACCTCAGACCATGGCCAGGACCTGCATGAACGCGGTAACTCGGGGCTCAACACCCATTGCGGCGGAGATCCGGTGGAAGAGGAGGGGTTAGTGCCGTTGGTGGTGATCCAGGGGAGCCACTTGCAGACCCTCGATTGGCGCGAGACCTGGGCCCGCAACAAGGACCGCTCCAGCCACTACAACATCTTCCCGACGCTGTTGCGGCTGATGGGTTATGAGCGTGCTGGAATCGAAACCCTGTATGGGAAATCCCTGGACCAACCGACCGAAGACGACTTCACCTTCAACTACCGCTTCAATGCACGCCTGGGCGCCAAACCGGCCTGGAAACACATTGACCTGAACAGCATCGTGACCCCGCAACCGGCCCAGGTCGAGATGGCGGTGGGGCACTGAACTGCCCGATAGGTAGTGGTTCAGCTTGCGTTGATGTTGACCATGCTGCCGCCATCGCGAGCAGGCTCGCTCCCACCCTGGTCCGGGATAAACACTCCACACATGCCCACCGCCAACCCCCTGCTCGCGATAGCGGTGGGTCAGCTTGCATCGATGTCGAATGTGCTACCGCGAATGTGCTACCGCCATCGCGAACACCATCGCGAACAGGCTCGCTCCCACCCTGGTCCGGGGGGGCACACACCACCCCTGCTCACCGCCAATCCCCTGTGGGAGCGGGCTTGCTCGCGAAAGCGGTGGGGCAGATTGCATCGATGTTGACTGTGCTGCCGTCTTCGCGAGCAAGCCCGCTCCCACCCAGGTCGGGGTTGGACACACTATCCATGCTCATCGCCAATCCCTTGTGAAAGCCTACCTTCTCGTGGCGATCGTTCCGGGACGAGCGGGGTCGTGGAGGAGCGAGAAGCCCTGGTCGAGCAACTGGCGACCAATGAAGCGCGAACCTCCATCGTTCAAATGTGCGTCATCGCGGTAGAGCATTTGCCCGTCGATGATCGGGCTGCACAGCCCTGCCGGGCAGATCACTTGATTGGGGTCGATAAAACGTACCTGGGGCAACCTGACCCGTATCCCTGCCCAGTAAGGTGCCGTTATATCCAGTTGGGCCGAGCATCGGCGGTCGATGCCGAACATCAAGCGGCGCACGGGACAGGTTGCGGCCTTGTCGATGTTCTGGTTACTGAGAATCACGATCACCTGGTCCGCGTTGGCCACCACTTGCCTGATGCTGGCTTCGACCCTGTCGACGGCGGCCGCGTCTTGCGGCCAGGCTCCGGCCAGCACGACGTAAGGGTAGTGATGCTGCTCGATCAGGCTGAGCACGTGTCTGTTGCGTTCCCTGCAATGGGCGGCATACACCGTCGATACCTGAGCGGTGTCGCCGAAGATTGGCGGGCAGCTATCCAGGGTGTAATCCATCAGCTCGATGCCGTTGGGTTCGGCCAGGATATCGATCATGCCGGTGAAGTGATTGGCGAACGAGTCACCCACCATGATCCCGTCTATCTGTTCCTTATGTGCTCCAAGTCGACAACGGGGGTTGGGTCCGGTGTCGTAGTGTGCATTGGGCATGTGGCAGTCGCTGCGAAGTTTGTTCGGTTCGACCAGGGTCATAGCCTCGAGCGCCGCCACTTCAGGCGCAAAACGCTGGGGGAAGCCGTGCAACCACAGGCTCAGCGCCGCCAACACGGCGAGCCCAAGGGCTGGTGCCAGGAATCGTCGAGTGAATACGTGCGCAAACGGTAATGGTGCTCCGGTACGTCGAAAGGGGCGTTCGATATAGCGCCAGGAGCACCAGGACAGGGTGATCGAAACAGCCAGCAGCGATATCCCCACGGGAAGGGTGATGGCAATGCCCAGGTAATTAAGATAAGCAATCAATGGCCAATGCCATAGATAAAGCGAGTAGGAAATCAGGCCGATGAAAACCATGGGGCGGTTGTTCAACAGGCGGGATTGAAAGCCAGTACTGCCGGCCAGGATCAGCAGCGCAGCGCCCAGGCAAGGCATCAAGGCATTGAGGCCGGGGAAGGGGGCGTCGGGGCTCAGGTTAAACAAGGAAAAGCCGATCAATCCGGCCCCTGCCAACGCGAACCCCAAGGCTGCCCGCCTGCCGAGCGGCCTTGGCCGATACAGATAAATGCCCAGTACTCCACCCACCATCAACTCGAAAAAGCGCGTGGGCAACAGATAGTAGGAGGCGGTGACGAGTACGTTCGTGGCGTACTCCGAAAAAGCAGTCGCCGCGACAATGCCCACCCCCAGCACGGCCAGCATATACCGGGGCGCCAGCCGATAAATCGCCAGGATGAACAGCGGCCAGACCACATAGAATTGTTCTTCGATACCCAGTGACCAAGTGTGCAGCAACGGGGCTTCGCTGGCGTCCGCCGCGAAGTAATTTCCGTACTTCACCCAGATGTAGACATTCGAAACCCCCAGCAGCGAGAACAGTGCACTGACGTTGAGCCGGGTCAGGTCGGCCGGAGAAAGGATGAAAGCGCCAGCGATCACGCTCGCCAGCAATACCACTGCCAATGCGGGAACAATGCGGTTGATGCGCCGCTGATAAAAACGCTTCACCGAAAAACGGTTGTCCTTGATCTCGGTAAACACCTGAGAAGTGATCAGAAAGCCTGAGATGACGAAGAAAATGTCGACACCCACGAACCCGCCTGGGAGCAGGGTGGTGTTGAGGTGATGGACGAGCACGGCGATGACTGCAACGGCGCGAAGCCCGTCGATATCGTAGCGATAGTTGCTGTGAGGCATGTCGGTGAGCGTCCTTGAAAAGAGGTCATCAAGGGTTGTCATATTCATGACGGTTTCGCCGACAGCCTGGAAGCAGCGTGAGTGACTGATTGATTAATAGCTGAAAATTAACGCCGCGCAAGATTGCTGGATCCAATGTCACTGCACACTGACAAACGGTCACACTGCCCTTGCGCAGATTCAGCGATAGGGTCTGCGCTCAACTCCGTTATTCTGAGCCTCACACCGTCTCGTCTGAGTGTTTCCATGCTTGAAGTCCGCGATGTGTTCAAAAGCTACGTCACCCCTCAGGGCCCGTTGCCGGTGCTGCAAGGCGTCGACCTGACGTTGGCGCCGGGCAGCAGCCTGGCGCTGATGGGGGAGTCCGGCAGTGGCAAGAGTACCTTGCTGCACCTGGTCGCCGGGCTGGACAAAGTTGATCGCGGCAGCATCCGCAGTGGCGAGTACCGGCTCGACGGCATGAGCGAAAGCCAGTTGGCGAGTTGGCGGCGAACGGAAATCGGCCTGGTGTTCCAGCAGTTCAACCTCATCAGCAGCTTGTCGGTGGCGGATAACCTGGCGTTCCAGGCGCGATTGTGTGGTCGCCATGACCCTGCCTGGCAGACCCACCTGATACAGCGACTCGGTCTTGGGGAGCTGCTGCGACGTTATCCCGAACAGCTTTCCGGCGGCCAACAGCAACGGGTCGCCCTGGGCCGGGCGCTGGCCTCGCGTCCGCCTCTGCTACTGGCCGACGAGCCCACCGGCAGTCTCGACGAAGCCACCAGCGATGAAGTGCTGCACCTGTTGCTGGAGCTGTTGGACGGCAGCTCTACCAGCCTGCTGATGGTCACCCACAGTCCGCGGGTGGCGGCCCGTCTGGCTGAGCGCGTGGTGTTGCACGGCGGGCGGCTGGCGCAGGTGGGTCAGGATTGATGATCTTTCGCCAGACCCTCAAGGCCTTGCTCAGCCATTGGCGCCTGCACCCGGTGCAGTTTTTCAGTGTGTTGACCGGGCTCTGGCTCGCCACCAGCCTGCTGACCGGCGTGCAAGCCTTGAACAGTCAGGCCCGGGACAGCTACGCCCGGGCCAGCCGGCTCATTGGCGGCGAACCCCAGGCCAGCCTCAGTGCGCCCGGTGGCGGCACCTTCCCCCAACAATGGTTTGTCGATCTGCGTCGCCAGGGTTGGCCGGTGTCGCCGGTGTTGCAGGCCCGGGTGACGCTCAAGGGGCATGAAGACCAGCGCCTGCAACTGACGGGCGTCGAACCGGTGTCGCTGCCCGCCGGTGCGGCGCTGGCGGGGCAGGCGCGGGAGATGAGCGAGGTGGTGGCGTTTTTCAGCGAATCTGGCCGCACCTGGATTGCCCCGCAAACCCTGCAAGCCTTGGGGCTGGGCAAGGGCGACCGGCCCTTGACCGTCGATGGGCATGTCTTGCCGCCGCTGCACACCCAGGCGGACATGGCGCCGGGCATGCTGTTGATGGACATCGGGTTTGCCCAGCAAGTGCTCGGGCAGCCGGAGCGATTGTCGCGATTGTTGCTGCCCGCCACGTTCACCGCGGCGTTGCCGGAGGCGTTCAACGGTCGGTTGCAGTTCAAGCGCGCCGATGAAGAAAACAACCTGTCGCGCCTGACCGAAAGCTTTCACCTGAACCTCGACGCCCTGGGCTTCCTGTCGTTTGTGGTGGGGTTGTTCATCGTTCACGCGGCGATCGGCCTGGCCCTGGAGCAACGCCGCAGTTTGCTGCGAACCCTGCGAGCGTGCGGCGTCAGTGCGCGGATGCTGGTCACCAGCCTGGCCGTCGAGCTGGGGGCACTGGCTGTGTTGGGCGGCGTTGCCGGGGTGCTGAGCGGCTACTGGCTGGCGAGCCTGCTGTTGCCGGATGTCGCGGCGAGCCTGCGAGGGTTATACGGGGCCGAGGTGCCCGGGCAGTTGAGTCTCAGCCCGTGGTGGTGGCTGAGCGGGGTTGGCTTGAGCCTGCTCGGCGCGCTGCTGGCCGGCGCCGACAGTTTGCTGCGGGCGGCACGCTTGCCGTTGCTGGCGCTGGCCAATCCCCAGGCCTGGCATCAGGCCCATGCACGTTGGCTGCGTCGTCAGGGTTGGGTGGCGACATTGGCCGGGCTGGTTGCCGTGTTTGCGTTGATCCGGGGCGAAAGCCTGGCCAGTGGTTTTGTCTTGATGACAGCCTTGCTGTTGGGCGCGGCCCTGGCCTTGCCGGTGTTGCTCAATCATGCGTTGAACCTGTTGCTGCGACGCAGTCGTTCAGTGCTCGGCCAATGGTTTCTCGCCGACTGCCGGCAGCAACTGCCGAGCTTGAGCCTGGCGTTGATGGCCTTGCTGCTGGCGTTGGCGGCGAACATCGGCGCCGGCAGCATGACCGCAGGTTTTCGCCAGACCTTCACCCACTGGCTCGAACAACGCCTGACCGCAGAGCTGTATGTCAGCCCGCAGACCCCGGCCCAGGCCGGCGAGCTGCACCTCTGGCTCAAACAGCAACCGACCGTGACCGCCATACTGCCCAACTGGCAGGTCTCGGTGCCGTTGCAAGGCTGGCCGACGGACGTTTTCGGCGTCATCGACCACCCGCTCTATCGCCAGCATTGGCCACTGCTGGAATCCGCCGACGGACCCTGGGAGCAATTGGCCGCCGCCGACACGCTGATGCTCAGCGAACAGTTGGCCCGGCGCCTCAAGGTCCGGGTTGGCGATCAACTGACCCTGCCGACCCCGCAGGGGCCGTGGACGCCGCGTATCGTCGGTATTTACGCCGACTACGGCAATCCCAAGGGCCATGTGCTGGTCAACGCCGACCATCTGCTTGCCCACTGGCCGGAACTGACGCCGTATCGCTTCAACCTGCGGATCGAGCCGTCCGCCATGCCGACACTGCTGGCGGCGTTGCAAAGCCGATTCGACCTGGATGACAGCCGGATCGTCGATCAAGCCCGGCTCAAGGGCTGGTCGACCCAGGTGTTCGAACGTACCTTTGCCGCCACTGCCGCGCTGAACGGCCTGACGCTGGCCGTGGCTGGCGTGGCGTTGTTCATCAGCTTGCTGACCCAGAGCCAGAGTCGTCTCGGTCAGTTGGCGCCGCTGTGGGCGCTGGGCGTGACGCGCCGGCAACTGATGCTGCTCAACCTCGGCCAGACCTGGCTGCTGTCGCTGCTGACCCTGGTGCTCGCCGTGCCGCTGGGCATCGCCCTGGCCTGGTGCCTGGATACGGTGATCAACGTGCAGGCGTTCGGTTGGCGTTTGCCGTTGCGGGTGTTCCCGGTGCAACTGGCGCAACTGCTCGCGTTGGCAATGTTCGCCACGTTGCTGGCGTCCGCCTGGCCGCTGTACGCCTTGTACCGTACCCAGCCTGCGGATCTGCTCAGGCGCTTTTCCCAGGAGGACCGTTCATGAACGTCAGGATCGGCCTGCTGCTGTTGGCACTGCTCAGCGGTTGTGACCGCCCGCCTGAAACCCAAAAAGGCTTTGCCGGCCTGGGGGGCGAGGCCGTCGCCTTCACCCCGGTGGTGCCAGGGCGGGTGTTCGACTTTCCGGCGGATCACGGTGCTCACCAGGGCTATCGCATTGAATGGTGGTATGTCACCGCCAATCTCAAGGATGACGAGGGGCGTGAATTTGGCGTGCAATGGACACTGTTTCGCAGCGCCTTGAGCGCAGGGCCCCAAGCGGATGGCTGGCGCAACCAGACGATCTGGCTCGGTCACGCCGCGGTCACGTCTGCGACGGTCCATCATGCCGCCGAGCGCTACGCACGGGGCGGGGTGGGGCAGGCCGGGGTGCGGGCGGTGCCTTTCGAGGCCTGGATCGACGATTGGCAATTCACGACCCAAGCGAGCGGTACCGACCCCTTGGCCGACATGCAACTGAAGGCCCGCGCCCCATACTTTCGCTATGAGCTGCGACTCACGTCGACCCGTCCGCTGGTGTTGCAGGGCGACAAGGGCTTCAGCCAGAAGTCCGAACAGGGGCAAGCGTCGTACTACTACAGCCAGCCGTTCTTCCAGGCCAATGGTCAGCTGGAAATCGACGGTCAGCGCTATACGGTCAGTGGCCCGGCCTGGCTCGATCGCGAATGGAGCAGCCAGCCGCTGACCGCCAACCAGACCGGATGGGACTGGTTCTCCCTGCACCTGGACAGTGGCGAGCACGTGATGCTCTACCGCATGCGGCACAAGGACGGGGCGCCGTATCTCACCGGCACCTGGATCGATGCCCGGGGCCAGGCGCAGCCCCTGCATGCCGCAGACATCGAGCTGGTGCCTGTGGAAATGGCCCAGGTCGCCGGACGCTCGATGCCGGTGCGCTGGGCCATCAAGCTCCCCGGCAAGCAAGTCGAGATCAGCACCCGCGCCCTGAACCCCAACGCCTGGATGGCCCTGCGCATTCCCTATTGGGAAGGCCCGGTACAGGTGAGCGGCAGTCATGGCGGCAGCGGCTATCTGGAAATGACCGGTTATTGAGACTCGTCGGAACTCCCGGAGAGCGGCTCCCTCATACGTTATGAATGCCCGGACAAGGCCTGATAGGAGCCCGTCATGAGCGATGACCTCAAACCCCCGTCGTTGGCCGATTGGCAGCGACTGTTCGACGACAAGGCCTACTGGCAGCAGTCGCCCGATGCTCATTTCACCGAGTTGATGCAGCTGGCCAACGACCTGTTCGGCCAAGGGGCTATCGACCTGGCGCAGTGGCAGGAGCTCAAGGCCCGGGCCGAACAGCTCCACCAGCGTTCCCCGGATGCCAACGTCGCCGAAGAAGTCGCCGACCCCGATGCCTGATCCGCAAGCCTGAACACGCCAGGAGTAGCCATGAAGGACAACCCCGAACACGCCACACAAAACCCCGACGAACCGGCGCTGCCCGGCGAAGTGGAGCGCGACAACGATGCCCTGCGCCCGAACGATCCGGCCAAGCGCAAGCAGCAGGAGGGTAACCCCGCAGCGGGAGAGACCGATGCACAGAAAACCGGACGCCATGACGTAACTCCGTCATATCCCTCCAATGGAAAGAGCGATGTATAACTATTGTCAGGTTTTGTGACGTGTTACATGTTTTTGTTGAGTTGAATTGCTGTACTGAGGTGTTGCGTTTGTGTAACAGGCTGTCCAACTATTATCGGATCCAAGTTTGCTACTCAATCAAACGATTAATTGAACGAATGCAGTGAAAGTCCTCGGCCAAAGTTAAATAAATCGGAGGTGAATAATTATTTATAGCGGTGAGGCGGACATGGCTCGAAAGTTCCACTATATTGAGCCCGTTCGCCCAGTGTCTGGCTCTTTACCAGTGCATGGAATGCCGAGGCCGTCGCACTGGGCGAACACCGTCTGAAACTTTTCCCCTTTATTCATCTACATCGACCAGCGGCGCCGGCCGATGTCTAACGGCTGTCCCGGTATTAACCGGCAACCGGCGAGCGCCAATCATCGGAGCCCGACGTTCCGCTCACTTCATGAGTCCAGGTAATCTTGCGATAGGTGAAATGCACATCTTCCAGATGGGTGAAGTGCGAGTTCGCCGGGTCCTGGCAGTTGAGCATGTAGTCCTTGATATCGACGATGACCGCGTCTTCCAATGTGGTGGTGTAGTAATGCTCCTGGGTGCCGGCGGCAGAAGTCCGGTACCACTGGATTTCAACCTTGGTCAGGCGTTCGCCGCAGGTCAGGGCCGCGAGCAGCAGCGGCGAAGCCTTGTCGAAGACCTTGGTGATGACCAGGGGCTTATGCACACGCTGGCCGGTTGGCTGGCCGGACTGCGGATCGCGGGGAATGATGACCTGATGCTGGAAGCCCTGCACCATGACCTGGTCTTCATGACCTTCCTGATAGGTGTTGCCCACCGAATCGGCGGTAAACGCACCGGCCGTGATCAGACCTTGTTTGGTGCCTTCGATGGACATGTACGCGGGGGTAGCCAATGGATGCTCTCCTTGCTGGATAACTAAAGGACCTGGGAGGGAATCGTCCCGAGGTGCCGGAGGAGTTATCAAGAGCTATGCCATTTCTATAAAAGTTCTGTTATTTCAAATAGTTATTAAGTTTTGTGAGCTGCCTTCGAGTATTTCTTCGACCATTTGGACGCGATCTGCGCAACAGGCTGCGCAGCGCCACGCAATTTCTTGCGCAACGGTTGCGAGCCCGTGGGAATTGGCAGAACGACGCGAATGATGGGCTCATGGCGAAAGCGGCGGGGGCATTTTTTGCCAAACCTGATCTTGTAGCAGAGATGCTTACTGTGGCGAGGGAGCTTGCTCCTGCTGGGCTGCGCAGCAGACCCTCTTTGTGAGTGCTCCGCACTCAAGCGGGAGCAAGCTCCCTCGCCACAATCAGCCTCTTCAGAACGGCATTCAAAGGAACCCGCGCGCCTACAAACCCAACGCCATCCTGGACTCATCAATGGAACGCTGCTGCGTCTCGGCATACAGCCCCAGCTCATCGATCGTCGTTCGTCCCAACGCTTGTTCAAAGGCCTGGCGATTGGACTGTCCGGCGTAACGGCTCTGGGCGTCATCGCCGAGGTTCGACTGGAAGATACCGGCGGCGCTGACCGGCAGGAAATCTTCATACACCAGCGGTTCGGCGCGCAGGTATTGCTGTTCAACCAGTTGCTCCAGCGACGTCGATGGCGCGAGTGTGCCTTTGGCGGCCAGGCCTTTTTGTGTCACGAAATAGCGGAAGTACGCCAATGCCTGCCGGCGCAACTCATCGTGGCTATCCGGGAACGGGGCAAAGTGTTCGGCCATCAGGGTGTTGTAGCGTGCGGCATTGGCCTCGTTGGGAAATTCCCCCAAGGCATCCCGCGCCGCGTTGAGCAACTGATCGTAGAGCGCGCGGCCCTTGGGCGTGAGGGCGGCGCCCCGTTGTTCGATTTCACCGAAGCGAGCGCTGTGACTGCCTTGGGCGTGGGGCTGGTCGATGAACGCGACAGGCTCGTCCAGCGCTTTGAAACTGGTCTGGCGCAGCAGGATTGGACACTGGCGGCGGGGCGGGCCTTCGATCACTGCCTTGGGGGTGATGCCATGCACGGGCATCTGCGCTTGGACAATGTCGATGTCCAGGGTGCGCGGTGTCAGGTGATTGATGTGCGGGCCCTTGAAGGCCACCACGTCGGCGATCAGGCGGTGCTGGGCGCTGAGTTGACGGTACTGTTCGGCGGTGACGGTGGCGCTGTGGTGCCAGCGAAACGTTTCCAGGGCCTGTAGGACAAAGTCGTCGGCCTGGGCTTGCGTCAGGCCGCCCTGGCGTTCAGCGAGATCGATGAGCTCAAGCGCCTTCGACGTAAAGATCTGCCGTTTAGCCAACACCGATTCGGCAAACGCCCGAAGCTCGGCATTATCGATCAGTTCCAGGCGCAGCAAGGAGGTAAACACTCGGAACGGGCTGACCTGCAAGGCGCTTTCGTGCACCGCGCGAAAGGCCGTGGAGTGCACCGGTACCCCGGCGGGCGTGAGGTCGTAATAGCCCACCGGCTGCATGCCCATGACCGCGAACAGCCGGCTCAGGGTCGCCAGCTCCGCGGCGGTGCCGACGCGGATCGCGCCGTGGCGTTCGAGGTCCAGGCGCTCGCGCTCGCCAGTGCTGTCCAAGTGTTCGGCCAGTTGCGGATCGTTGCCCAGCACTTGGGCATTGGTCTGTTCCACCAGCTTCATCAGCGTGCCGTACAGGGGCACTTCGTCGCGGTACATGTCGGACATCGCCCTGGAGAAGCGTTGGCGGATCAGGTCGGGACTGACGAAGCTCATGGTGAGAATTCCTGGTTCGGACTGTGGGAATTGGGAATGAAAGTGGAACGAAAGATCGCAGTCTTCTCCGGCCCTCGCAAACGAAGAATCTTCAGGACTTCATTCTGCCAGGGACTGATCCCACCGCTCGTTCACTGTCCCAACCCCTTGAGGAACCCTCGATACAACGCCGCCGTCCGTTCCGGTTTTTCAATCGGCGGCAAGTGACCCATCCCGTCCCAGATTTCCACCCGCAGATCGGCGATGCCCTTGCTCCACACCGGCACGCAGCTGACGTCGATCATCCGGTCCTGGCGCCCCCAGAGCAGCAGCGACGGGGCGCGGATATCGGACAGGCGCGGCTCCATCGGCGGGCTGGCGTTGAAGTCCGTGTAGATCTCCGCCAGTTCTTCCCGGCACCTGACGTATTTATCGGCCACCGCCGCCAACACCACCTTGGGCACCCAGGGCGGCGAGTCCATGGTCATCGCATAGAACGGCGGGAAATCACTGCGCGAGCGCATCAGCGATGGGTTTCGTCCGGCAGCCACCTGGCGGTCCATATCGCTGGGTTGGGGCGAGGTCACGCCGGCCGGATTGAGCAGCGCCAGGGTCAGCACCCGCTCCGGCGAAGTGGCTGCCAGCCAGGCGGCCAGGTAACCGCCCATGGAGTTGCCGATCACATGGACCTTGTCCAGGCCGCAGGCGTCGAGCAACTCGATTATCCGCCGGGCCTGGGTCGGAATGTCATAGCCGCCGCCGGCCTTGAAGCCGGTTTCACCATGGCCGGGCAGGTCGGGGATCAGCACCCGGTAGTCACGGACGAAGGGCCGGGCGAACCGCAGCCAGAGGTTCTTGTCGGCACTGTAGCCATGCAGCATCAGGATGCTGCCGGAGGCTTCGTAAGGTCCGCCTTGCAGGGTCGACACCGTCATTTCGCTGATGGGCACGGTGATCTTGTGCAACCGGGAAAGACGGGTTTCCACCGCCATGCTCAGGTCGAACAGCACCTGGCCGATGCTCGGATAGGTCAGCCAGCTCCAGACAACGAATACAGCGATGATCACCCACAACAACAGCATGCCTTCTCTCCATGAACGACAACGAAATGTGTTTAGCCAGCCTGGGGCAGACGGTACTTGTTTGCCGCCACCCCCTGTCATGTATAGCCAAAATCTGCAGAGGACTACAGGAATTAAATCCCCCGCACGTGGTTGGCGGCTGCCCATGGGCTCGGGTAGGGTGCCCCTGCAGTCTTTCTTTACGGAACAAGGATGAATCATGATGATTACCGCTCTGCGCTCCCGTCTGGCCGTGAGTCTTGGCTTGAGCCTGGCCCTCGGTGCCTTGGCTCCCGCCGCTTTTGCACAACCCAATCAACAGGTCCTCGCCGACGCCGAACAGTACAAGGGCGAGGCCCTGAAGCTGCTCGAAAAACTGGTGAACATCGACTCCGGCTCCGGGTATGTGCCGGGGCTGACCCAGGTCGGCGACATTGCCATCGATGAGTTGAAGAAGCTCGGCGCCAGCATTGAAAAGGTGCCGAACTCCGATGGCAGTCAGCACATCCTGGCGACCCTCAAGGGCACTGGGAAAGCGAAGATCCTGCTGATGGCCCACATGGACACGGTGTTCAAGGAAGGCTCGGCTGCCGAGCGTCCGTTCCACATTAAGGACGGCCGCGCCTATGGGCCTGGCGTGATGGACGACAAGGGCGGCATCGTCGCCGGCATCTATGCGTTGAAGGTGCTCAAAAACCTGGACTTCAAGAACTATGCACAGATCACCTTCCTGCTCGACGCCAGCGAAGAAACCGGTTCGGACGTCGCCACCGACCTGATCAAGAAAACCGCCAAGGCCCATGACGTGACCCTCAACCTGGAACCGGGTCGCCCGGCCGACGGCCTGGTGGTGTGGCGCAAGGGCAGTGCCACGGCGCTGGTGGAGGTCAAGGGCAGGGCATCCCACGCCGGTGTAGCGCCGGAACTGGGGCGCAATGCGGCGATGGAAGCGGCGCACCAGATCCTCCAACTTGGCAAGCTCGGCGACGCGGACAAGAAAACCACCATCAACTTCACGGTGCTCAACGCGGGCGACCGCACCAACGTGATTCCCGACAAGGCCACCGCCAAGGCCGACGTGCGGGCCGCAGTGCCGGAAGAATTCGACCGTATCGAAAAAGACCTGGCGCGCGTGTCCCAGGACAAACTGATCGCCGATACCGAAGTCACCACCAGCCTGAAACGCGGCCTGCCGCCAATGCCGCAGACGGCGGAATCGGATCGCCTGATGGCCATGGCCCAGGGCATCTATGGCGAGCTGGGGCGCAAGCTTACCGAAGAGGGCAGCGGTGGCGCGGCGGACGCCAGCCTGTCGGCCGGGGTCGGTACGCCAACGCTGGACGGTTTCGGGATCGTCGGCGGCAACATCCATACGCCCGAGGAATACGCGGATGTGGAAAGCGTCGTGCCCCGGGTTTATCTGCTGTCGCGGATGATCATGGAGTTGGCGGGACGGTAGCCATCAGGGCCCAGTGCAAAATCCTGTGAAGGAGCGATCCTGTGGGTTAGGACATACCCCCTGTGGCGAGGAATCCTGTGGGAGCAAGGCTTGCCCGCGATGAAGCTCACGCGATTTACCTTGGAACCTAGTGGCCTGTATCGCGGGCAAGCCTTGCTCCCACAAAGTCCCCTTGCCACAAAGGGGGAACTGGCTAGCGCGGTTCGACGTTATCCAACGCCCGGTTCGCCAGCAATCCACCCAGTTCGATCAATTGCTGGATGCCCAGAGCCACATGCCGCCGCGAGCCGTCCAGCTCGAACGCCAGGTCACTGACCATGGCATTGGCCGAGGCCAGGGTTTCGCTGAGGTTGGCGAGCAGGCATTCGGTGTCGACGCCGTTGACGACGGTGAAAAGTTGGCCTAGATCGGCCTTGGATTCGGACGTTTGGGGCTTGAGGTAGAAATCGAGGGCGCGCTTGGCGGCTTTGTCGAGTTCCGAGGTGTTGGGGTCGGTGTCTGGTGGGTTGGGGGTTACTTTGAACATGGTTGAAGCTCCAGGTAATTAAATTGGAGCCATCACTCTCTCGCTACCAAACGAAGGGTGGCGGCCATACGAAGGTTGGTAGACCGGTTACCTGGCACCCGGCGCGTCCGAGGACGCCCTACGCATGACCACCATCAAATAGAAGACAAAAACGTCCCCTGCATCCGGTTGCACAATGCGCCAGGAAAACCGGGCTACCAAACCCGATCGCTGATTCGTCAGCGACCGGAAAACGATAAGGTCAGGCCCCAAAGCGCACAAGCCGGCGGATTCTGGCGTAGTTGTAGGCAATGGCGCAAGGCGATGTAGTTGCGGCCTACACCGAAGGGAACCCAGTAAACGCATGGCTTTTGTGGCCAGGGAGCTTGTTGTGGCGAGGGAGCTTGCTCCCGTTCGATTGCGCAGCAATCGCAAAAAGCGAGGGTCGCTTCGCAGCCCAGCGGGAGCAAGCTCCCTCGCCACAGCTAGCTCCCTTCGCCACAGCAAGCCCCTCGCCACAACAGGCTCCCCGGCCACAGCAAGCTTCCTGACTACAGGGGTTTAATGCCGGCCGGAACATTTCAATAAACCCAAACCTCCACCCGCCGATTCCTGATCCGGCCCTCATCCTCGCTATTGGCCGCCACCGGCATCAGCGCGCCAAACCCGCGTACCTCCCGCAATGTCACGCCGTTCCTGACCAGCTCACGCCGCACCGCCATGGCCCGCAACTTGGACAGCAGGTCCGCTCGCGCCGGGTCGTCCTTGGCGTCGCCGAACCCCACCAGCGTGATGTGCCGTTCGGTTTTGCCGTGTTGCCGGAGGTAGTCGAGCACGCGGTTCAGGTCCTGGCGGGCCTTGTTGTCGAGGTTGGCGCTGCCTTCGGCGAAGCGGAAGTTGACGGTCAGGCGTTGGGCGTGGCGGCTCAAGGCCTGGTAACCCTCCGGCATCAAGGCATTGGGGGTGACGGCCATGGCCTGCACGGTCTGGGCGATGAAGCCGTTCGCCGCGACGATGGCCTGGCCCTTGTCGCTTTGGGTGAACGCCACCAACGCCTCGGCCCATGGAGTGCCCACCTGGGGCGGCAGGTAGAAGAACAACCGCCGGGACAACGGGTAGTCCTCCGTGGCAATCAGGTTGTTCAACGGCAACATGGGTTGAGAATCGCCATCGGCAATCGCCAGCGCCTTGGCCTGGCGCACGTAGGGCAAACCGATGAAACCGATGCCTTGGGGGTCCTGGCTGACGGCGTCGGATAACTGTTCGCTGGATTCGAAGCGCAGGGCGGCAGGGTCCAGCCGTTTGCCCTGGCGGTTGAGCACCAGTTCCTTGAAGGTGTCGTAAGTGCCGGACTGGTCATCCCGGGCGTAGAGCCGTATCGGTCCGCCGACGCTGCCCACCGCCTCCCAGGTTTTCGCTTCGCCGCTGAAGATCTTCGCCAGTTGCACCGTGTTCAACTGACGCAGCGGGTTGCGTGGGTGCAGGATGATCGCCAGACCATCAATGGCGATGACCTGCTCGGCCGTAGGACTTTTCAGATCCCCCAGGGGCAGCAGTTCCTTCAGCTCGTTGTCCTTGATCGGCCGGGAAGCGGCGGCGAGATCGGCGCTGCCCTGCTTGAGGGCGGCGAATCCGGTGCTGGAGCCATGGGCGGCGATGTCGATCTCCACCCGCCGGCCATCGGCGGTCTGGCCGACGATGCGTTGCTCGTTGTCATGGCCGGTGATTTCGCTGCTGACCTTGAGCAGGCCCTGATCTTCCATCAACCCCTTGGCCAGGGCCGGACCGAGTGTCGCGCCAATGGTGTTCGAGCCCTGTATGCGCAAGGCAGGACCCTGCTCGGGAACCGGCAGATCGGTGGCCCAGGCCGCGAGCGGCAGCCACAGCACGAAACAACCCACCCGAAGCCGCATCTCGGCACCTTTTGAACCCAGAGAAATGCCGGAAGATTAAGTCAGTCAGGTTACTGAGAGATGACAATCACCCTCGACCCTTGTGGGACGCTCGGACGAGCGCTACTGCCGCCGTGTAAGTTGATCAATGCAAGCTGACCCACCGCTATCGCGAGCAGGCTCGCTCCCACAGGGGTTAGTGCAGGTCTTGGGATCAGCTCAATTGCAGCCAGATCGGCGCATGGTCCGAAGGTTTCTCCATGCCCCGCAGTTCGTAGTCCACGCCGGCATCCTTGACCCGCGGCAGCAGGCCGTGGGAGGTCAGGATCAGGTCGATGCGCAGGCCGCGCTTGGGTTCGTCCTCGAAGCCGCGGCTGCGGTAGTCGAACCAACTGAAGCGGTCGGTGACGTCCGGGTTCAGGTGGCGGAAGCTGTCCACCAGGCCCCAGTTCTTCAGGCGGGCCATCCATTCGCGTTCTTCCGGCAGGAAGCTGCATTTTCCGGTTTTCAGCCAGCGCTTCATGTTGTCCGGGCCGATGCCGATGTCGCAGTCTTCCGGGGAGATGTTCACATCGCCCATCACCACCACCGGCTGGTCGTTGCTGAAGCGGCTTTCCAGCAGGTGCTGCAAATCGCTGTAGAAACGCTCCTTGGCCGGGAACTTGGTCGGATGATCGCGGCTTTCACCTTGTGGGAAATAGCCGTTCATGATGGTGACCGGCACGCCATTGGCATCGGCGAAGGTGCCCCAGATAAAGCGCCGCTGGGCGTCTTCATCATCACTCTCGAAACCTTTGTACAGGCTCAACGGCGCCTGGCGGGAGAGCAGGGCGACGCCGTAATGGCCTTTTTGTCCGTGGTAATGCACGTGGTAACCCAGGGCTTGCACTTCGGCCAGGGGGAATTGTTCGTCGTGGACCTTGGTTTCCTGCAGGCCGATCACGTCCGGCTGATGCTTCTCGATCAGCGCCGCCAGCTGATGGGGGCGGGCGCGCAGCCCGTTGATGTTGAAGGAGACGATCTTCATGGTCGGCTGTCCTGGCAAAACTGCGATGCTAGCTGACATGTAGGAGAGGAGCCAGCGTGGCAGTAGGACAAATGCACTGCTAATGTCCTGTGCATGTAGGAACGATCGCAGCCCTATCGGGTTCGTACTCAATAAGAGCAGGGCCTCCCGAGCCCGCCCAGGAGATTTCCCACCATGCCTGAAACCGCTACCGCCATCGCCGATATCCACATGCTCGACAGCGGCTACTCCCGCGAAGCCCGTTCATTGCTGTACCAGGCTTATCGCCATGAGCCGACGTTCAGCTACCTGTTCGAGTCCGAGCGCCCGGGTTACGAGCAGCGGGTGCGGGCGACGGTGCGGGAGTTGGTCAAGCAGCATTTTCTCCAGGAGTTGCCCGCCATCGGCCTGCTGGTCAACGACCGGCTGATCGGTATCGCCCTGATCGCTCCACCCCAACGCCGCCTGGGCATCACCGAAAGCTGGGCCTGGCGCCTGCGTATGGTGTTGAGTACCGGTTTTCGCTGCACCCGGCGCTACCTGGAATACCACGCGGCGGTGACGGCCTGCCTGCCGTCGGATGCGGTCCATGTGCTACCGCTGCTGGGGGTGCATCCACAGTTTCAAGGCAAGCATTTCGGCGAACAGCTGCTCCAGGCAGTGCACAACTGGTGCGCGGTGGACGAGCATTCCCAGGGCGTGGTCCTGGACACCGGTAACCCGCGGTACCTGGAGTTCTATAAGCGCCAGGGGTATGAGGAAATCGGTGAGATTGCGGTAGGACCGATCCGCGAGCATGTGTTCTTTCACCCCAATCCCCAGGTTTTGCAAAGCGCAACGGCCTGAACCTGCTCCTGGCTTGCGAACTTTTGCGACATGTCCGGTTCTATCAGGCTCCCAAGCCCGTGTTAGCATCCGCGCCATGAAACTCCCAGGACGAATAACCAGTGGCGCGCTCCTGCTGTCCCTCAGCTGCGTGGCACTGGCACAAAGTGAATTGGATGTACGGGTCAAACCGTCCAATGACGCACTCAAGGCCAACGTCGAAGGCTACATCGGTGGCCTCGGCGATCGTGACGAAGAGGCCCTGCTGCGCTTCAGTCGTGGCGCCGAGGAACAGGCGCGCAAAGCCGCCCAGGCACTGGGCTACTATCAGCCGCGGATCGACAGCGAGGTCAAGGGTGGCAAGCAGCCGCGCCTGATCCTGACCATCGACCCCGGCGAGCCCGTGCATTTGCGCAACGTCACGGTGCGCATCGATGGCCCGGCGGCCTCGCTCAAGGCCTTTCGCGTACCCGACAACGCGGCGCTCAAGCCGGGCGCGGTGCTCAACCATGGTCGCTATGAAGACGCCAAGCGGACAATCCAGAACCAGGCTTCGCGCTATGGCTTTTTCAGCGGTCGATTCGTCAGCCAGAAACTGCAGGTGGACCCCCAGGCCGGCATCGCCGATATCGAGCTGATCTACGACAGTGGGCCGCGCTACACCCTGGGGGCGGTGAGTTTCGAAGGCGATACACCCTTCGACGAAGACCTGTTGCGACGCATGGTGCCCTTCAAGGCCGGTACGGCCTACGACTCGGAGCTGATCGCCGAACTGAACCAGGCCCTGCAATCGAGCGGTTATTTCGAAGGCGTGCGCGTGGATGCGGCGCCCACCGCCGCGACCGACAACGTGATTCCGGTCGCCGTCAAGCTCGACACCCGCAAGCCGCGCACCATGGGCCTGGGCCTGGGGTTCTCCACCGACGTCGGCCCGCGGGCCAAGGCCAACTGGACGCGCCACTGGGTCAACCCCCAGGGCCACAGCTACGGCTGGGAGACGGAGATATCGGCCCCCCGGCAGAACGTCGGCCTGTGGTACGACGTACCGCTGGACCCGCCGCTGACCGACAAGCTGCGCTACGCCGGCGGTTATCAATATGAAGAGCTGGCCGATACCGACAGCCTCAGCAAACTGCTGACCGTGGGGCCCGAGTGGCACAGCAAGTTGCCCAGTGGCTGGCAGCGGGTGATATCGCTCAAGTGGCAGCGCGAGGAGTATCGCCTGGGTGACGATTCGGGTCTGAGTACACTGCTGATGCCGGGCGTCAGCTATTCGTACCTGCGCAGCGACAACCGCATCGACCCGCACAACGGCTATCGCTTGCAGTTCGACACCAAGGTCGCCAAGGAAGGGCTGGGCTCGGACAACAACGTGCTCTACGGCACGGCCATGGTCAAGGGTCTGACCACGGTGTTCGACAAGCATCGCCTGCTGGCCCGGGCCCAGGTGGGCGGCAGCGCCACCAATGGCTACAAATCCATCCCGCCGTCCCTGCGCTTTTTCGCCGGCGGCGACCAGAGCGTGCGCGGCTACGATTATCAGAGCTTGTCGCCGGAAAACAACGAAGGCGATCGCATCGGTGGCCGTTACATGATCGCCGGCAGCCTCGAATACCAGTACTCGATTGCTGAGAAATGGCGGGTCGCGACCTTCGTCGATCAGGGGAACGCCTTCAACAGCCTTGAATTGCCGAGCCTCAAGACCGGCGTGGGGGTTGGCGTGCGCTGGGTGTCGCCGGTGGGCCCGATCCGCCTCGACCTGGCCCATGCGCTGGACGAGGAAGGCGGTATCCGATTGCACTTTTCCATGGGGCCTGAGCTGTGAGGCGTGGTTTGAAGAGAACACTGCTGGCACTCGCTGGGGTGCTGGCGTTGGTCGTGCTGACATTGGGCCTCATGCTGGGTACGCAGCCGGGTAGCCGCTGGATGCTTGACCTGGTGCCGGGGTTGAGCGTGGATAACTTCCAGGGGCGGTTGGGCGGACAGTGGAGCGCCGACCACCTCTTGTGGCAACAGGACAGCCGCCGCGTGGAGCTCGATGGGCTGATCGTTGCGTGGTCGCCGTTGTGCCTGGCGCGCATGACCCTGTGCATCGAGCAGCTCAAGGTCGATAAGGCCAGCGTGCAATTGCCACCTTCTGTCGACGCGCCGAGCAGTGGTCCGATCGCGTTGCCGGACCTGGACTTGCCAATCGCCATCGAGCTGGGCGAAGTGCAGGTCGGCAGCCTGCTGTTCAACGGCAGCGAGCAGCTCAAGGGCTTGCAACTGGTTGCCCATTGGACCGCCGCGGGCTTGCAGATCGATTCGGTGCAATTGCAGCGTGACGAGTTGAGCCTGAAGCTTTCCGGGTTGTTGAAACCCGCAGGCAACTGGCCGCTGAAGGCCCAGGGTCAATTGACCTTGCCGGCCCCGGGCGACACGCCGTGGACGCTGGACCTGGCCGTCGACGGCGACCTGCTCAAGACCCTCAACCTCAACGCCGACAGCAGCGGCTACCTGCAAGGCCGGCTGGTCGGCGAGCTGCAACCGTTGGCGGACAACCTGCCGGCCAAGGTGCGCATCACCGCCGACGGCTTCAAGGCCAGCGCCGATCTGCCGGACACGCTGTTGCTCAATCAACTGGAACTGACCGGTGAAGGCGACCTGAAAAACGGCTATCAACTGCTGGGCAAGGCCACGCTGCCCGCCGAGCAGTGGCCGGTAGCGTTGTCGCTGCAAGGCAAGGTGGACGCTAATGGTGCGCAGATCGCTGGTGTGGACCTGAACGCTGGCGACCGGCAGAGCCTGAACGTGACCGGGCAGGTGAACTGGCGCGAAGGCCTGAGCGCGGACGCGAAAATCGCCTGGCTGGATTTCCCCTGGCATCGTCTCTATCCGCTGATCGACGAGCCACAGGTGACGTTGCGCAGCTTCAACGGCGAAGTCTCCTACACCGACGGTCAGTACCTGGGTCATTTCCAGGCCGCGTTGGACGGGCCCGCAGGCGCCTTCAGCCTGGGCAGCCCGTTCAGCGGGGACCTGACGCAGATCCATTTGCCACAGCTCCAACTCGCGGCGGGGCAGGGCAAGGCCGAAGGGCACCTGGACCTGCAATTTGCCGAGGGCATTGCCTGGGATACGGCGCTGGACCTGTCGGCCATCAACCCCGCCTATTGGCTCGGCGAACTGCCCGGCACCCTGGCCGGACCGCTGCGCAGCAAAGGGTCGTTGAAAAACGGCATCCTCGGCCTCGACGCGGACCTGGACCTCAAGGGCAAGTTGCGTGGCCAGCCGGCGCTGTTCCAGGCCAAGGCCAGCGGCAGCGGTGAGCAATGGAACCTCGGCGCGCTGGACATCCGCCTGGGGGATAACCGCATCAACGGCAGCGGCAGCCTGCAACAGAAACTGAGCGGCCAGATCGACATCAAGCTCGCGCGGCTGGCGCAGCTCTGGCCGCAACTGCGCGGCCAGCTCAACGGTCGTATCGATGTGGCCGGGACCCTCAAGGCCCCCCAGGGCAAGCTCGGCCTGCAAGGCAGCCAGCTTGCCCTTCAGAATAATCGCCTGCAAAGCCTGAACCTGGATGCCACCCTCGACAGCGCGCAGCGGGGCAAGCTCGATCTGAAGGCCAGCGACATCCGCACCGGCGACACTGCTTTGGGCGTGCTGACGGTCAGCGGCCAGGGGGATATCAAGCAGCAAAAACTCAACCTGGACCTGCAAGGGCCGCAGCTGAAGACCGCTCTGGGCTTCGATGGCGCGCTGGATCAAGGCAACTGGCGCGGGCGCCTGAACAGTGGCGACCTGCAGGTCGGCGGCCAGGACTGGCGCCTGCAAGGACCGGCGAAGCTGGAGCGCCTGGCCAACGGCACGCTCAATTTCGGCGCCCATTGCTGGCGTTCCGGCCAGGCCAGCCTGTGTGGCGAGGACCAGCGCCTGATGCCGGAACCGAAGCTGCGCTATCACCTCAAGCAGTTCCCCATTGAAAGCCTCGCCCAGTGGATGCCCAAGGACTTCGCCTGGCAGGGCCGGCTCAATGCCGATCTGCAATTGGACCTGCCGGCCAGCGGTCCGAACGGGCGGGTTCTGGTGGACGCCAGTGGCGGCACGCTGCGGATTCGAGACAAGGAGCAGTGGCTGGACTTTCCCTACCAGACCCTGAAGCTGGACAGCCGCCTGACCCCCAAGCGCATCGACACCCACCTGAATTTTGTCGGTGCCCGGCTCGGCGAACTGATGCTTCAGGCCCAGATCAACCCGTTGCCCGCCAGCAAACCCCTCAGCGGTTCGTTCCGCCTGACCGGCCTGGACCTGTCCGTGGCCCGGCCGTTCGTGCCGATGGTGGAAACCCTCACCGGTCACCTGAACGGCAGTGGCACGTTATCTGGTGGCTTGCTGGCGCCGCAGGTGAACGGCAATCTCGTGCTCAGCGAAGGCGAGGTGTCCGGGCCGGAGTTGCCGGTCAGCCTCGAAGCCTTGCAGGTGCGCGCGATGATCGCCGGCGAAACGGTACGCCTCGACGGCAGTTGGAAAAGTGGCAAGGGCGGGCAAGGCAGCCTGAGCGGCAACCTGGGCTGGGGCGAGGCGTTGAGCATGAACCTGGCGCTCAAGGGGTCGCAATTGCCGGTCACCGTGGAGCCCTATGCGATGCTGGAGATGGCGCCGGACCTCAACATCACGCTGCATGGCGAGCGGCTGGCGATTGCCGGCAAGGTGCTGGTGCCCAAGGGCGAGATCACCGTCCGCGAATTGCCGCCTTCCACCGTCAAGGTCTCGGATGACACGGTGATCGTCGGCCACCAGACCGAAGAGGGCAAGGCGCCGCTGGCCATGGCAATGGACGTCGATGTGATCGTGGGCCAGGAGAAGCTCGCGTTTTCCGGTTTCGGCCTGACGGCCAACGTCCAGGGCCAGGTGCACATCGGCGACAACATGGACACCCGTGGCGAACTCTGGCTCAACGACGGGCGTTACCGGGCCTACGGGCAGCGGCTGACGGTGCGTCGGGCGCGGCTGCTGTTCGCCGGGCCCATCGACCAGCCCTACCTGGACGTCGAGGCGATTCGCCAGACCGATGACGTGATCGCCGGCATCCGCTTGAGCGGGAGCGCCGAACAGCCGGTCACGCAGATCTTCTCGGAACCGGCCATGAGCCAGGAGCAGGCGCTGTCCTACCTGGTGCTGGGGCGACCGCTCAGCACCACCGGCGAGGACAACAACATGCTTGCCCAGGCAGCGCTGGGCTTGGGGTTGATGGGCAGTTCCGGGGTAACCACCAGCCTTGCCAGCAACCTGGGGATCGATGATTTCCAGCTCGACACCCAAGGCAGCGGCAACACCACCAGCGTGGTCGCCAGCGGCAACCTGTCGGAAAAACTCAGCCTGCGCTATGGCGTAGGGGTGTTCGAACCGGCCAACACCATCGCCCTGCGTTACAAGCTCAGCAAAAAGGTCTACCTCGAAGCCGCCAGCGGCGTCGCCAGCTCGCTGGATATCTTCTACAAGCGCGATTTCTAAGCCTCCCCCTATCCCTTGTGGGAGCGAGCCTGCTCGCGATAGCGGTCTATCAGTCAACTCATCACTGACTGGCATGCCGCTATCGCGAGCAGGCTCGCTCCCACAGGTTTTTCTGCGTTCGTCAGACTGGTATGTAGCCTGCTAACGATTCGTTTGACATTTGCTGCCTAAGCAGTAATATCTCGACATACATTCACTGCCTAGGCAGCAAACGGTGTCCTGATGAAGCATTTCACCCCAGACGAATTCCATAACTGTCACCTCGGCATGCTGCTCGGACGGGCCGCGCTGCTCAAAGACCGGATCATCGACACGCACATGGAACCGGTCGGCATCACCGCTGCGCAGTTCAAGGTGCTGATCATCATGGCCCAGCACGGCATCGATACACCGGCCGAACTGTGTCGCTACCTGTCCCTGGACAGTGGCTCGATGACACGCATGCTCGATCGCCTGGAGCAGAAGGGCTTCCTGGTTCGCCAGCGTTCGGCCGAGGACCGCCGGCAGGTGCGATTGGTCCTGACCGAAGCCGGCCAGGGGCTTGCCGATCGCCTGCCCTACATCGGCGCCGATGCCATGAATCAACTGGCTGGCGCCATCAGCCGCGAGGAGTTGCAGACCCTCGAACAGATCCTCAAGAAAATACTGCTCGCTGCCGGTGATCCCATCACCGTGTTGCGACTGGGGGACAAATGAAGCGTAAAACCTTGCGTACCCGGTTGAGCCTGGTACTGCTGGCCATGAGCCTCGCGGGCTGTGCCAGCTACAGCGGCCTGAAGACCGAAGGCGTCAGCCTCGAGGCCCAGAACCTCAAGGCCGGACAATCCCTCAATGGCGTCAAGCTGTCGCCGGCCTCGTGGCCGAAAAGCGACTGGTGGTCCAGCCTGGGCGATCCGCAACTCGACGGCCTGATCCGTGAAGCCCTGCGCGACAGCCCGGACATGCAGATCGCCAGTGCCCGGGTGCATCAGGCCAGCGCCGCCGCCTACGCCGCCAACGCCGCGCGCATGCCGACCCTGGATGCCAGCGGCAGCGTCAGCCGTTCGCGACTGGCCCGTGACCAGGACCCGGCGGGGCAGGGCGGTGCATACAGCACCCTGCGTTCGCTGAGCGTGGATTTCAATTACAACTTCGACCTCTGGGGCGGCCAGCGGGCGGCCTGGGAATCTGCGCTGGGCCAGGCCCGCGCAGCGGAAATCGACCGCCAGGCCGCGCAATTGACCTTGGCCGCCGATGTGGCCCGGGCCTACAGCGACCTGGGGCAAGCGCACATCATTCATGACCTGGCGGTTGAAGATCTCAAGCGCACCCGGCAGATGCTCGACCTGAGCAAGCGTCGTCTGACTGCCGGGATCGACAGCGAATACCAGTTCCAACAGACCGAAAGCCTGGAAGCCAGCGCGAGCGCGACGCTGATCGATACGGAAAAACGCCTGCAAAGTGCCAAGATCGCCTTGGCGGTGCTGTTGGGCAAGGGGCCGGATCGCGGCAATGAAATCGCCCGCCCCAACGTGCTGCAAGCCAGTGCCGTCGCGTTGCCGTCGAACCTGCCGGCCGAACTGTTGGGGCGCCGCCCGGACCTGGTGGCGGCGCGCTGGCGGGTAGAGGCGGCGAGCAAGAGCATCGAAGCCGGCAAGACCAACTTCTACCCCAACCTCAACCTGAGTGCGGCGGCGGGGGTGCAGTCCTTGTTGGGTGACGCGATGTTCGGGTCGGCCAGCCGCTTCTTCAACGTGGCGCCGACGGTGTCGCTGCCGATTTTCGACGGCGGACGCCTGCGGGCGGACCTGGATGCCCGGGATGCCGACTATGACCTGGCGGTGGCGCAATACAACAAGAGCCTGGTCACGGCCCTTGGGGATGTCAGCGACACCATCAACCAATTGCGCGATATCTCCCGGCAGATCGGTGCCCAGCAGCACGCCACCGATATTGCCCAGAGTTCCTACGACACCGTGGTCCAGCGCTACGGCTCGGGCATCGGCAATTACCTGGACGTGCTGAGTATCGAGCAGCAACTGCTCCAGGCCCAGCGCCAACTGGCGACCCTGAACGCCGAGCAGATCGATTTGTCGATCCAATTGATGCAGGCCCTGGGCGGCGGTTTCGAGACCGACACCCTGGCTTCGGCCACGGCGGTTTCCGCCGCGCCGCATAACTGATTCGAGGTATTTGTCATGGCCACCGCAGAAAATACGCAAGCGTCCGAAAACCAACAGGACAACAACCCACGCAAGCGCAAGGTGATGCTGCTGGCGCTGACGGTGATCGTCATTCTCGCCGGCCTGGGTGTCTGGGCCTGGCATGAACTGTACGGCCGCTGGAGCGAAAGCACCGACGATGCCTATGTGAACGGCAACGTAGTGGAAATCACGCCGCAGGTCACCGGCACCGTGGTGAGCATCGGCGCCGACGATGGCGACCTGGTGCGCGAAGGCCAGGTGTTGGTGCAGTTCGACCCGAACGACGCCGAGGTCGGCCTGCAAAGTGCCCAGGCCAACCTGGCCCGCACGGTCCGCCAGGTACGTGGTTTGTACAGCAACGTCGACGGCATGCGTGCGCAGGTCAATGCGCAGGAAGCCGAAGTGCAGAAGGCCCAGGAGAACTACAACCGGCGTAAGAACCTGGCGGCTGGCGGGGCGATTTCCAAGGAAGAACTGTCCCACGCCCGGGATGACCTGACCTCGGCGCAGAATGCCCTCGCCAATGCCCGGCAGCAACTCAAGACCTCCAGCGCGCTGGTGGACGACACCGTGGTCTCGTCCCATCCCGACGTGCAATCGGCCGCCGCGCAATTGCGCCAGGCCTACCTGAACAACGCCCGCAGCACCCTGATCGCGCCGGTCACCGGTTATGTCGCCAAGCGCACCGTGCAATTGGGGCAACGGGTGCAACCGGGCACGGCGCTGATGGCGGTGATTCCGCTGGATCAGTTGTGGATCGACGCCAACTTCAAGGAAACCCAGCTGCGTGAAATGCGCATCGGCCAGCCGGTGGAGATCGAAACCGACCTCTACGGCAGCGATGTGAAGTACAGCGGCACCGTCGACAGCCTCGGCGCGGGAACCGGCAGCGCGTTTGCCCTGCTGCCGGCGCAGAACGCCACCGGTAACTGGATCAAGATCGTCCAGCGGGTGCCGGTGCGCATTCATGTCAACGCCCAGGAGCTGGCCAAGCATCCGCTGCGGGTCGGGCTGTCCACCGAGGTCAGCGTCAACCTGCGGGATCAGAGCGGTCCGGTCCTGGCCCAGCAACCTCCGCAGAAGGCCTCGTTCAGCACCCAGGTCTACGACCGCCAGCTGGCCGATGCCGACGCGATGATCACGCGCCTGATCCATGAGAACAGCGCTGCTGCGAGCAAGACTGCGCAGCGTTGATGATCAGGTGAGAGTTCTATCGATCTGTGGGAGCGAGCCTGCTCGCGATGGCGGCATGACAGTCGACTTTTGTGTCATCTGATACACCGCTATCGCGAGCAGGCTCGCTCCCACAGGTCGCCGGATTCGTCTGCGAGTTTCACGTCCGTTTCGCTTCCTAGGATTTCACAATGAGCAATAACGCATCTTTCTCGCCGCCCAGCCTGTTGCTCAGTACCATCGGGCTGTCGCTGGCGACGTTCATGCAAGTGCTCGACACCACCATTGCCAACGTCGCCTTGCCGACCATTTCCGGCAACCTGGGCGTCAGTTCGGAGCAGGGCACCTGGGTGATCACGTCGTTCGCGGTGAGCAACGCCATCGCGCTGCCGCTGACCGGCTGGTTGAGCCGCCGGTTTGGCGAGGTGAAGCTGTTTCTGTGGGCAACCATGCTGTTCGTGCTGGCGTCGTTCCTGTGCGGCATTTCCACGTCGATGCCGGAGCTGATCGGCTTCCGCGTGCTCCAGGGCCTGGTGGCCGGGCCTTTGTACCCGATGACCCAGACCCTGCTGATTGCCGTGTATCCGCCCGCCAGGCGGGGGATGGCCCTGGCACTGCTGGCGATGGTCACGGTGGTGGCGCCGATTGCCGGGCCGATCCTGGGGGGCTGGATCACCGACAGCTACAGCTGGCCGTGGATCTTCTTCATCAACGTGCCCATCGGGATTTTCGCGGTGATGGTGGTGCGCCAGCAGCTCAAGGCGCGGCCGGTGGTGACCAGTTATCAGCCGATGGACTACGTCGGGCTGATCACGCTGATCATCGGCGTCGGCGCGCTCCAGGTGATTCTCGACAAGGGCAACGACCTGGATTGGTTCGAGTCGAATTTCATCATCATCGGCGCATTGATTTCCCTGGTTGCCCTGGCGGTGTTCGTGATTTGGGAAATGACCGACCGTCACCCGGTGGTCAATCTCAGGTTGTTCGCCTATCGCAACTTTCGCATCGGCACCATCGTGTTGGTGGGCGGCTATGCCGGGTTCTTCGGCATCAACCTGATCCTGCCGCAATGGTTGCAGACCCAGATGGGCTACACCGCCACCTGGGCCGGGCTGGCTGTGGCGCCCATCGGCATCCTGCCGGTGTTGATGTCGCCCTTCGTCGGCAAGTACGCCCATAAATTCGACCTGCGCTTGCTGGCCGGCTTGGCGTTCCTGGCCATCGGCCTGAGCTGTTTCATGCGCGCCGGGTTCACCAACGAAGTGGACTTCCAACACATTGCCCTGGTGCAACTGTTCATGGGAATCGGGGTGGCCCTGTTCTTCATGCCGACCCTGAGCATCCTGATGTCCGACCTGCCACCGCAGCAGATTGCCGATGGCGCGGGGTTGGCGACGTTCCTGCGGACCCTGGGGGGCAGCTTTGCCGCGTCCCTGACCACCTGGATCTGGATCCGCCGGGCGGACCAGCACCATGCCTACCTGAGCGAGAGCATCAGCACCTTCGACCCGGCCACCCGCGAGGCGCTCAACCAGCTCGGCGGCGCGAACCCACCGGCCTATGCCCAACTCGATCACATTCTCACCAGCCAGGCGTACATGCTCTCCACCGTGGACTACTTCACGCTGCTGGGCTGGGCGTTCATGGGCCTGATCCTGCTGGTGTGGCTGGCGAAGCCGCCGTTTGCGGCGAAGGCGGGGCCGGCGGCCAGCGGGCACTGACTAGCCTGAAACACAATCCGCTGTGGGAGCAAAGCTTGCTCGCGACAGCGGTGTGTCAGTCAACAACCATGCTGGCGGCGATAGTTATCGCGAGCAAGCTTTGCTCCCACAGGCTCGCTCCCACAAAAGGGGTGTGTCTGTCAGTCGGTGGGGGCTGCCAGCTGTGGCGGCGGGGCGACCCCGAACGGCGCCAACGCAAACCCCTGTTCATCCACCTGCAACGCCCAACCCTGCTTGTCCCAATCCCCGAGCACGATGCGCCGGGCGGCGCGTTCGCCGAGTTGCAGCTTATGGATGGCGGGGCGGTGGGTGTGGCCGTGGATCAGGGTCTTCACGCCATATTGCTGCATGATCCGCGGAATTTCCTCGGGGGTGACGTCGACGATGTCGTTGGCTTTCATCCGCACCTGGGTCGTGCTTTCACTGCGCAGCTTGCGCGCCAGCTTCTGGCGACTGCCCAGCGGCAGGTGCCGCAGGATGAACAGGGTGACCGGGTTGCGCAGCCAGCGCCGCAGCTTCATGTAGCCTTCGTCGCGGGTGCAGAGGCTGTCGCCGTGCATCAGCAACACCGGTTCGCCGTTGAACTGCACGACACTCGGGTCCTTGATCAGGGTGCAGCCAGCCGCTTTGCAGAAGGCTTGCCCCAGCATGAAGTCGCGATTGCCATGCATCAGGAAAATGGCCGTGCCGCTGTCGCTGAGTTCGCGCAGGGCCTGGCAGATGGAACGCTGGAACGGCGTCATGGCATCGTCGCCGATCCACGCTTCGAAAAAGTCGCCGAGAATGTACAACGCCTGCGCCGAGCGGGCGCGGGTGGCGAGTAGATCCAGAAACGCCCGGGTGATGTCCGGGCGCTCCTCTTCCAGATGCAGATCTGAAATCAGTAGGATCACTCAATGATCTCGGCTTTCTCGATGATCACGTCGTCCTTCGGAACGTCCTGGTGGCCAGCCTTGGAGGTGGTGGCGACGCCTTCGATCTTGTCGACCACGTCCTGGCCTTCGATCACTTCACCGAACACGGCATAACCCCAGCCCTGGGCGTTCTTGGCGGTGTGGTTGAGGAAGCTGTTGTCGTTGGCATTGATGAAGAACTGTGCCGATGCCGAATGCGGATCCATGGTGCGCGCCATGGCGATGGAGTATTTCTTGTTCGGCAGGCCGTTGTCGGCTTCGTTCTGGATGCTCGGGCGCTTGTCCTTCTTTTCCTGCATGCCAGGCTCGAAACCACCGCCCTGGATCATGAAGCCCTTGATCACGCGGTGGAACACGACGTTCTCGTAGTGACCCTTCTTGACGTACTCAAGGAAGTTTTCAACGGTCTTCGGCGCCTTCTCGGCGTTCAGTTCCAGGACGATGTCGCCGTGGTTGGTGGTCAGTTTGACTTTGCTCATGATGACTACTCTTTCTAGGAATTCGTGGGTTTCGCGGCCCGGAAGCCCGCAACCGGTCCGGCTGTAATCGGCCAGGTTGGGCAGTTTAGCGTGCCAGGCACGAAATTCGAGGCGGTTTTTCACCCAGCGGCCGAATAAATTCAATCGTTTGCCGGCCTGGCCTGTCAGCGGCTTGACAGCATCGGCTATGATACGAGCTTTGATTTATCAGGCCGCACCCGGCCGCGCACTTGTAAGTTCAAGGATCCTATGAGCAAGCCCACTGTCGACCCTACCTCGAATTCCAAGACCGGCCCGGCCGTACCGGTCAATTTCCTGCGCCCGATCATCCAGGCGGACCTGGATTCGGGTAAGCACACGCAGATCGTCACCCGTTTCCCGCCGGAGCCCAACGGCTACCTGCACATCGGCCACGCCAAGTCGATCTGCGTGAACTTCGGCCTGGCCGAGGAGTTCGGTGGCGTCACGCACCTGCGGTTCGACGACACCAACCCGGCCAAGGAAGACCAGGAGTACATCGACGCGATCGAAAGCGACGTCAAGTGGCTGGGTTTCCAATGGTCCGGTGAAGTGCGCTATGCCTCGCAGTATTTCGACCAGTTGCATGACTGGGCTGTCGAACTGATCAAGGCCGGCAAGGCTTACGTCTGCGACCTGACGCCCGAGCAGGCCCGGGAATACCGTGGCAGCCTGACCGAGCCGGGCCGGAACAGCCCGTTCCGTGAGCGCAGCGTGGAGGAGAACCTGGACCTGTTCGCCCGCATGCGCGCCGGCGAGTTCCCGGACGGTGCACGGGTGCTGCGGGCCAAGATCGACATGGCCTCGCCGAACATGAACCTGCGCGACCCGATCATGTATCGCATCCGTCACGCCCATCACCACCAGACCGGTGACAAGTGGTGCATCTACCCGAACTATGACTTCACCCATGGTCAGTCGGACGCCATCGAAGGCATCACCCACTCGATCTGCACCCTGGAGTTCGAAAGCCATCGTCCGTTGTACGAGTGGTTCCTCGAACACCTGCCGGTGCCGGCCACCCCGCGCCAGTACGAATTCAGCCGCCTGAACCTGAACTACACCATCACCAGCAAGCGCAAGCTCAAGCAACTGGTGGATGAACAGCACGTCAACGGCTGGGACGACCCGCGCATGTCGACGCTGTCGGGCTTCCGTCGTCGTGGCTACACGCCGAAATCGATCCGCAATTTCTGCGAAATGGTCGGCACCAACCGTTCCGACGGCGTGGTGGACTTCGGCATGCTGGAATTCAGCATCCGCGAAGACCTGGACCAGAATGCTCCGCGTGCCATGTGCGTGCTGCGTCCGCTGAAGGTCGTCATCACCAATTACCCGGAAGGCCAGGTCGAGAACCTCGAACTGCCGTGCCACCCGAAAGAAGACATGGGCGTGCGCGTACTGCCGTTCGCCCGGGAAATCTACATCGACCGTGAAGACTTCATGGAAGAGCCGCCAAAAGGCTACAAGCGCCTGGAACCGGCTGGTGAAGTCCGCCTGCGCGGCAGCTACGTGATCCGTGCCGACGAAGCGATCAAGGACGCCGATGGCAACATCGTCGAGCTGCGTTGCTCGTACGATCCCGACACCCTGGGCAAGAACCCGGAGGGTCGCAAGGTCAAGGGTGTGATCCACTGGGTGCCGGCCGCCGCCAGCGTCGAATGCGAAGTGCGCCTGTACGATCGTCTGTTCCGTTCGCCGAACCCGGAAAAGGCCGAGGACAGCGCCAGCTTCCTGGACAACATCAACCCTGATTCCCTGCAAGTACTCACCGGTTGTCGTGCCGAACCCTCGCTGGGCAACGCACAGCCGGAAGACCGTTTCCAGTTCGAGCGCGAAGGCTACTTCTGCGCGGATATCAAGGACTCGAAACCCGGTGCTCCGGTCTTCAACCGTACCGTGACCTTGCGCGATTCCTGGGGTCAGTGATCAAGTCTTAAGGGAAACCCTGTGCTTACGATCTACAACACGCTCACCAAGAGCAAAGAAGTCTTCAAGCCGCTGGATGGCAACAAGGTGCGCATGTACGTGTGCGGCATGACCGTGTACGACTATTGCCACCTGGGCCACGGCCGCAGCATGGTCGCCTTCGACCTGGTGACCCGCTGGCTGCGTTTCAGCGGTTATGACCTGACGTATGTGCGCAACATCACCGACATCGACGACAAGATCATCAACCGCGCCAACGAGAATGGCGAGTCGTTCGAGGCATTGACCGAGCGCATGATCGCGGCGATGCACGAGGACGAGGCGCGCCTCAATATCCTCAAGCCGGATATGGAACCGCGGGCCACCGATCATATCCCTGGTATGCACGCGATGATCCAGACCCTGATCGACAAGGGTTATGCCTACGCACCGGGCAATGGCGACGTGTACTACCGCGTCGGCAAGTTCATGGGCTACGGCAAGCTGTCGCGCAAGAAGATCGAAGACCTGCGCATCGGCGCGCGGATCGAAGTCGGCGAGTCGAAACAGGACCCGCTGGATTTCGTGCTGTGGAAAGCCGCCAAGCCGGGTGAGCCGAGCTGGGATTCGCCGTGGGGCAAGGGCCGTCCGGGCTGGCACATCGAATGCTCGGTGATGTCCACCTGCTGCCTGGGCGAGACCTTCGACATTCATGGCGGCGGCAGCGACCTGGAGTTCCCGCACCACGAAAACGAGATCGCCCAGAGCGAAGCGGCCACTGGCAAGACCTACGCCAACGCGTGGATGCATTGCGGCATGATCCGGATCAATGGCGAGAAGATGTCCAAGTCCTTGAACAACTTCTTCACCATCCGCGACGTGCTTGACAAGTACCACCCCGAGGTCGTGCGTTATTTGCTGGTGTCGAGTCACTACCGCAGCGCCATCAACTACTCGGAAGACAACCTCAAGGACGCCAAGGGCGCCCTGGAGCGTTTCTACCACGCATTGAAAGGCCTGCCGAACGTAGCGGCCGCCGGTGGCGAGGCGTTCGTGGCGCGGTTTACCGAGGTGATGAACGACGACTTCGGTACGCCGGAAGCCTGCGCGGTGCTGTTCGAGATGGTGCGCGAGGTCAACCGCCTGCGTGAGAGCGATCTCGATGCGGCGGCGGGCCTGGCGGCGCGCTTGAAGGAACTGGCCAGCGTCCTGGGCGTGCTGCAGCTCGAAGCGGACGACTTCCTCCAGGCCGGTGCCGAAGGCCGTGTGGACGCTGCCGAGGTCGAGGCATTGATCCAGGCGCGCCTGACCGCGCGGGCCAATAAGGATTGGGCCGAATCCGACCGCATCCGCGACCAGCTCACCGCCATGGGCGTGGTACTGGAAGATGGGAAGGGCGGCACGACCTGGCGCTTGGCTGACTGACGATTAACTGTGGGAGTGAGCCTGCTCGCGATGGCGTCAGGTCAGTCAACACCTTCGTTGAATGCTGAACCGCTATCGCGAGCAGGCTCGCTCCCACATTGTCTCGGGTTGAACCCGGCCCCACGTACACCCCCGACCTGTGGGAGCGAGCCTGCTCGCGATGGCGTCAGATCAATCAACACCTTCGTTGAATGCTGAGCCGCTATCGCAAGCAAGCCCGCCCCCACAATTTTTTGTGTCCAGCCCACCGATCTTTCTTTTATGAGCTAGTACTGTCAGGTCGATCCGACGTTCTCTCTGACGGGTACCTTCCATGTTGGCTCATTGGTCTCTCGCGGCAATTCATCTTTTGGCGTTCGCCCTCGGCTTGTGGGCGGTGCTCACCCGCGGCACGGCGCTGCGACGCCTGGCCGGTGGTGCGGATGCGGTTCGAAACGTATTGATGGCGGATAACGTGTGGGGCCTGTCGGCTCTGGTCCTGCTGGTGACCGGAGGGATGCGCGCTTTCGGCGGCTATGAAAAGGGCTCGGACTATTACCTGCATCAGCCCCTGTTCCACCTGAAGATGACCTTGCTCCTGCTGATCCTGCTACTCGAACTCGTGCCGATGATCACCTTGATCAAATGGCGGGTGGCGCTGGGCAAAGGGACGACGATCGATGCTTCAAGGGCCGGCCGTCTGGCCCGGATCAGCCACATCGAAGCCTTGCTGCTGATGTTAATGGTGATCGCCGCCACTGGCATGGCCCGAGGCGTGAGCTTCGGCTGAGCAGCACGAACGCCCGCTTCACCGCCATTAAAACGAAACGTCCGACAGCCATGCTACGAGTCATGGCATTAATATCGGTTCACAGGCTGGACGGAAAAGCAGGGGCGGGGTAATGCGGGGGAGGCGCGGGCGGCCTGAATCTTTAGCCAGCCATTGCGATGATGCAAACGGGCTGGCTACGGACCGCTGCAAGGCTCAGGGAGTTTGCGGCTTGTCGGGGGCAGTCAGGCCCGCCTGAATGCGCTGATAAATCTCTTCCCGATGCACGGCGACGTTTTTCGGGGCATTGATGCCGATGCGGACCTGTTGGCCGCTAACGCCCAGAATGGTGATCGTGATGTCGTCACCAATGTTTATGCTTTCACCGACTTTGCGGGTGAGTATCAGCATGGTGTTCTCCTTGATTACTTTATTAGGGCACCTGATTCAGACAGTGCAGATGTCGGTACTGCTTATAGATTAGTGCTAAGTGTCACAATGTGGGTGCCTCTTTCTGACGTGCAGATGCAGCATTAATTCCCAGGGTGCGACTATACAGAGAGACCGGGCAGGATTCTCGTGTTTTGCGTACTGTTTGCGGGGTTCTTGGTGGATGTGAGTGCTAAAATCCTTCCCTCATGTCTTCCTGAGGAAACGTTGTGCGTAAATTGGCTTGGGTTATCGCGGTGTTGATGCTGGCCGGATGTGGCGATGGGCGTGAAGTCGAAGCGCCGAAGCCGAAGCCATCCGCGACCTCCGCACCGGCAGTCGCTGCCGCGCCGCAATGGGGAGTCGAGGTTCGGGGCGAGACGCCGCAGGCTGTCAGCGACCTGACCGGATGGCTGATCGAGCACAGCTTCATGTCGAGCGTGGTTCGGGAAAATGGCAAGGAACGGGTCCTGGTCGGACCGTTCAGCTCCAGGGCCGAGGCCGAGGCCAAGCAGGAGCAGGTCACTGCCGCCCTGGTTCGGGCCAAGAAACGCAACATCGAGACGCAGGTGGTGGATTTCCCGACGGCTCAATGATCGTATGAACAAAACCTGTGGGAGCGTCGGACGAGCGCTATCGCCATACAGAGTGACTTCTGCATCGACTGATTCACCGCTATCGTGAGCAGGCTCGCTCCCACAGTTGCTTTGTGTTGTTCACGAATGTGCGGTCAGCCGCAGGCTTTCAGATCCACCGGGCCCACGAACTCGTTTCCACGTCCCATGACACAGGCCACGCTCTGGTTGCGCTGGCGCTCCCAGCTTTCCACCGGGTAGGTCTTGTCCCAGGCTTCGTACAGGCGTCGGTCCTGTTTCGACAGCTGCAGGCCATATTGCTTGCTCATGTAGAAATACGTCCGGGCGATCATTCCCCGGATGGAAGGGCGGGGCATGACTTTCTTCGCCTTGAAATCCACCTGGGTCAGGCATGAGCCGTATTGACCCTTCTGCACCGGCAGCCAGCCGAAGCTGAAGTTGTTCCGGTCACCGTTCACTTCGCCGATGCTGGGCACCAGGTTGTGAAGGTCGGCTTCAGCCCGTTGATAGACCGGATCGTAGCGGGTGCAGTTCTTGCGCCCACCTTGTTGCCAGCATTGGCGCTGATGACCGATCTGCCACGCCGGAACGATGTGCTCCCACTCGATACGGGCGGCGCGACTGGCATTCTTGCGCGGTACATAACCACAGGCCGCCAGGTTGACGCGATTGCCAGTGTACTTGCAGCCGCAATAGAACTCGGTGGATTGCGGGGCATAGAGTTTCCAGGCGACTTTCTTGGCTTCGTTGAAGGTGCGAGGAGCCCCGGCCTGGGCGCCTGTGGCGATAAGCACAAGCAGTAAAGCAACACAGCGGACTTTCATCGGACTCAATCTTCCTTCGGCACAACCCAGAAAACCTGCACACCACCGTCGTCGCGATAGGCGAGGGTCACGTTGTCGTTCTCGTCGATTTCTTCCAGCAGGCGCTCCCATTCCTCCATGGGTTCGTCGGGAAGGCGAAAGATCAGGGCTGCCTTGGCTTTTTGTGCGGTAGGGGCGTTGATGATTTTCGAGACCCGCAGGCCGAGTTTTGTATAGGAATCTAAGGGGGTAGTTGCAGCGGAGGGCGTGGCCACAGGATTATCCTTATTAAGCTGTACGTGCATACAGTATTTAACCGTAGGCATTTACGCAACTGCTTAAAATTCAAGAAAATCGTCTGACAGCGCTTTTGACGTTTTGGTGTGGGAAAAAATGAATATTTATCGCCGGGACCGAGAAGCTGACCGCGGTGACTTCAAGTACTCTGTTCAACCCGATGGGTTCGAAGCGATGACATGATCCGAGACCCTGCGAACACAACCGCAACGTTGACAAATCCCCAAAGCCTTACCATAGTTCACTTCACGCAAACGTTTGCGCGGCGTTCCGTGCACTGATTTGCTCACAATAATCATAAGATCGGAGTGAACCCATGAAGTTGCCATTCGCTGGACGCCTTCTCGCTGTCGCCATGCTCGCGGCCGCATCCACTGCATTGCCGTTCTCCTCGGCATTCGCCCAGGCCGCTGAAAAACCCAAGGTCGCCCTGGTCATGAAATCCCTGGCCAACGAATTCTTCCTGACCATGGAAGATGGCGCCAAGGCCTATCAGAAGGAACACTCCGCCGATTTCGACCTGATCTCCAACGGGATCAAGGATGAAACCGACACCGCCAACCAGATCCGCATCGTCGAGCAGATGATCGTGTCCAAGGTCGACGCCCTCATCATTGCGCCTGCCGATTCCAAGGCCATGGTGCCGGTGATCAAGAAAGCCGTCGACGCCGGTATCACGGTGATCAACATCGACAACCAACTCGACCCTGCCGTGGTCAAGAGCAAGAACATCAATGTGCCGTTCGTAGGCCCGGACAACCGCAAGGGTGCGCGCCTGGTCGGTGAATACCTGGCCAAGCAACTCAAGGCCGGTGACGAGGTCGGCATCATCGAAGGCGTGTCCACCACCACCAATGCCCAGGCGCGGACCGCGGGCTTCAAGGATGCAATGGAAGCGGCGCAGGTCAAGGTCGTGTCCCTGCAATCGGGCGATTGGGAAATCAACAAGGGCAATCAGGTCGCTGCGTCGATGCTCAGCGAATACCCGAACATCAAGGCGTTGCTGGCCGGTAACGACAGCATGGCAGTCGGCGCGGTATCCGCGGTGCGCGCTGCGGGCAAGGCCGGCAAGGTGCAAGTGGTCGGCTACGACAACATCAATGCCATCAAACCAATGCTCAAGGACGGTCGTGTCCTGGCGACCGCCGACCAGTTTGCTGCCAAGCAGGCGGTCTTCGGTATCGAGACGGCCCTGAAGATCCTCAAGGGCGAGAAAGTCGATAGTGGTGCCAATGGCGTGATCGAAACGCCGGTCGAGCTGGTTACGAAGTAATCGTCCTGACGATGTAGTGGTGCTCGCCCATCCGGGCGAGCACGTGGAGAGTCTTTATGTCCGTTTTCGACCCGAACGCTGTCCTGACCGTCAGTGGCATCGGTAAAACCTATGCCCAGCCGGTACTGAGCGACATCGACCTGACGTTGATGCGCGGTGAAGTGCTGGCGCTGACCGGTGAAAATGGCGCCGGTAAAAGTACCCTGTCCAAGATCATCGGTGGGCTGGTGACACCGACGACCGGGCAGATGCAATTCCAGGGGCAGGACTATCGCCCCGGCAGCCGTACCCAGGCTGAAGAGCTGGGCGTGCGGATGGTGATGCAGGAACTCAACCTGCTGCCGACCCTGTCCGTGGCCGAAAACCTGTTCCTCGATAACCTGCCCAGTCGCGGCGGCTGGATCAGCCGCAAGCAGTTGCGCAAGGCTGCCATGGAAGCCATGGCCCAGGTAGGGCTCGACGCAATCGATCCCGACACCCTGGTCGGCGAGCTGGGCATCGGTCACCAGCAGATGGTCGAGATCGCCCGCAACCTGATTGGCGATTGCCATGTGCTGATTCTCGACGAACCGACCGCCATGCTGACGGCGCGCGAGGTCGAGATGCTGTTCGAACAGATCACCCGCCTGCAGGCCCGGGGCGTTTCGATCATCTACATTTCCCATCGCCTCGAAGAACTGGCACGGGTCGCCCAGCGCATTGCGGTGCTGCGCGACGGTAACCTGGTCTGCGTCGAGCCGATGGCCAATTACAACAGCGAGCAGTTGGTGACGCTGATGGTCGGTCGGGAGCTGGGCGAGCATATCGACCTGGGGCCACGGCAGATCGGCGCGCCGGCCCTGACCGTCAAAGGCCTGAGCCGTTCCGACAAGGTCCGCGATGTGTCCTTCGAAGTCCGCAGTGGCGAGATATTCGGCATCTCCGGCCTGATCGGGGCAGGGCGCACCGAACTGCTGCGACTGATCTTCGGCGCCGATGCGGCCGACAGCGGTACCGTTGCATTGGGTTCGCCGGCCACCGTCGCCAACATCCGTTCGCCGGCCGATGCGGTGGCCCATGGCATTGCCTTGATCACCGAGGACCGCAAGGGCGAGGGTTTGCTATTGACCCAATCCATTGCCGCCAACATTGCCTTGGGTAACATGCCGGAGATTTCCAGTGCCGGTATCGTCAACGGCAATGACGAACTGTCCCTGGCCCGGCGGCAGATCGATGCCATGCGCATCCGCAGTTCCAGCCCGACACAGCTGGTGTCCGAGCTGTCGGGCGGCAATCAGCAGAAGGTGGTGATCGGCCGCTGGCTCGAACGCGATTGCTCGGTGCTGTTGTTCGACGAGCCGACCCGTGGTATCGACGTCGGCGCGAAATTCGACATCTATGCGTTGCTCGGCGAGTTGACCCGCCAGGGCAAGGCGCTGGTTGTGGTGTCCAGCGACCTGCGGGAACTGATGCTGATCTGTGACCGGATCGGCGTGCTGTCCGCCGGCCGCTTGATCGACACCTTCGAGCGCGACAGCTGGACCCAGGATGACTTGCTTGCCGCCGCATTCGCCGGCTACCAGAAACGTGACGCGTTGCTCAACGAAGCGACGCCTAGGGAATTTTCATGAAAACCGCATCTGCCGTCAGCAAGCCGAGTGGCAACTTCTATGGCCTCGGCACCTACCTGGGCCTGGCCGGCGCGCTGCTGGCCATGGTCGCGCTGTTCTCGGTCCTGAGCAGCCACTTCCTTTCCTATGACACGTTCAGCACCCTGGCGAACCAGATTCCCGACCTCATGGTGCTGGCGGTCGGTATGACGTTCATCCTGATCATCGGTGGCATCGACCTGTCGGTGGGCTCGGTGTTGGCGTTGGCGGCCTCGACGGTCAGCGTCGCAGTGCTCGGCTGGGGCTGGAGCGTCTGGCCATCGGCCTTACTGGGCATGGCCGTGGCGGCGCTGGCGGGGACCGTTACCGGTTCGATCACCGTGGCGTGGCGGATTCCATCGTTCATCGTCTCCCTTGGCGTGCTGGAAATGGCCCGTGGCCTCGCGTACCAGATGACCGGGTCCCGGACGGCTTATATCGGCGACTCCTTCGCCTGGCTATCCAACCCGATCGCGTTCGGTATTTCACCGTCCTTCATCATTGCCTTGCTGGTGATCTTCATTGCCCAGGCCGTGCTGACCCGTACGGTATTCGGCCGCTACCTGATCGGCATCGGCACCAACGAAGAAGCGGTGCGCCTGGCCGGTATCAATCCGAAGCCCTACAAGATCCTGGTATTCAGCCTGATGGGCTTGCTGGCCGGCGTGGCGGCGCTGTTCCAGATTTCCCGCCTGGAGGCGGCGGACCCGAACGCGGGCTCAGGGCTCGAACTGCAGGTCATCGCCGCGGTGGTGATCGGTGGTACCAGCCTGATGGGCGGGCGCGGTTCGGTCATCAGCACGTTCTTTGGCGTGTTGATCATCTCCGTGCTGGCAGCGGGCCTGGCGCAGATCGGCGCGACAGAACCGACCAAGCGCATCATTACCGGTGCGGTGATCGTGGTCGCGGTGGTGCTGGATACCTACCGCAGCCAGCGCGCCAGCCGGCGGTCCTGAGCCATGGCGACGATCAAGGATGTAGCGGCGCTCGCGGGGATTTCCTACACGACGGTGTCCCATGTCGTGAACAAGACCCGGCCGGTCAGCGAAGAGGTACGACTCAAGGTCGAGGCGGCGATCCAGCGTCTCGACTATGTACCCAGCGCAGTGGCTCGTTCGCTCAAGGCCAAGACCACGGCGACCATCGGCCTGCTGGTGCCCAACAGCCTCAACCCCTACTTTGCCGAGTTGGCCCGGGGCATTGAGGATTACTGCGAGCGCAACGGTTATTGCGTGATCCTGTGCAATTCCGACGACAACCCGGACAAGCAGCGCAGTTACCTGCGGGTGCTGCTGGAAAAACGTATTGACGGCCTGATCGTCGCTTCCGCCGGTGGCGACGTCGGCCTGGCGCAAGGCTTGAAAGGTGTGCGCACGCCCATGGTCATCGTCGACCGCGGGCTGGACGGCGTCGATGCGGACCTGGTGCGCATCGATCACGAATACGGTGCGTACCTGGCAACCCGACACCTGCTGGAGTTGGGGCACCGCGATATCGCTTTTATCGGTGGGCCGGCGGACACCAGTGTGGCGCAGATGCGCCTGGCCGGTTACTGCCGTGCGCTGAAGGAGGCGGGGATTGAACTGCCTGTCGAGCGTATGCTCGAAAGCGATTTCACCAGCACCGGCGGCTATCGCGCCGCAGCCGAATTGCTTGAACAGCAGCCACCCAGTGCGATTTTTGCGGCCAACGACATGATCGGCATCGGTGTGCTGCGAGCCGCCGCCGAGCGCAATGTGCGGGTGCCCAGCGAACTGTCGGTCATCGGTTTCGACGATATTCAGATGAGCCGTTATGTCTACCCGGCGCTGACCACGGTGGGGCAATCGATCCTGCAACTTGGCGAGATGGCGGCGGAAGTGCTGTTGCGGCGGATCGCCACGCCCGGGCTGGTCACCGATCAACGGATCGTGACGCCCAGCATTGTCTTGCGGGAGTCGACCGCGCCGCTGTCAGGCGCATTCGCCCAGTACCGCTGAACCGAATGGATGAGTAGTGACGTATGTCTGCAAAAGTAGTGGTAATAGGCAGCCTGAACATGGACCTGGTGACCCGCGCGCCGCGTCTGCCCCGGGGCGGTGAAACGCTGATCGGCGAGTCGTTCTCCACCATTGCGGGGGGCAAGGGTGCCAACCAGGCGGTAGCCGCCGCGCGCCTGGGGGCTCAGGTCTCCATGGTCGGTTGTGTGGGCAGCGATGCCTATGGCCAGGAGTTGCGAGGCGCGCTGCTGGCCGAAGGCATCGATTGCCAGGCCGTCAGTGTCGTGGAGGGGGCCAGCGGTGTGGCGCTGATCGTGGTCGATGACAACAGCCAGAATGCGATTGTCATCGTCGCCGGTGCCAATGGTGCGCTCACGCCTGAGGTACTGGACGGCTTCGACAAGGTGCTGCAAGGCGCCGATGTCATCATCTGCCAGCTTGAAGTACCGGATGCCACGGTCGGCCATGCGCTCAAGCGCGGCCGCGAGTTGGGCAAGATCGTCATCCTCAACCCGGCGCCGGCTTCCCGTGCGCTGCCGACCGACTGGTACGCGTGTGTCGACTATCTGATTCCCAACGAAAGCGAAGCCGCCATGCTGAGCGGGCTGGCGGTGGATTCCCTGGAAACCGCCGAAGCGGCCGCGGCGCAGTTGATCGCCGCGGGTGCCGGCAAGGTGGTCGTGACGCTGGGCGCCCAGGGGCTGATGTTCGCCAACGGCTCGAGCTTCGAACACTTCCCGGCGCCGCGGGTCAAGGCTGTGGACACCACAGCGGCGGGGGATACCTTTGTCGGTGGTTTCGCGGCGGCCCTCGCCAATGGAAAAAGCGAAGTCGACGCGATTCGCTTCGGTCAGGTCGCCGCGGCGCTGTCGGTCACCCGCGTCGGGGCCCAGCCCTCCATCCCCACATTGCTGGAAGTACAGGCTTTCAAATCATGAAAAAGACACCCTTGCTGAATGTGGCCCTCTCACGACTGATCGCCTCCCTCGGCCATGGCGATAAGGTGGTCATCGGTGACGCCGGGCTACCGGTCCCTCCCGGGGTCGAGTTGATCGACCTGGCTCTGACCCATGGCATCCCGGATTTCGTCAGTACCCTGAAAGTGGTGCTCAGTGAAATGCAGGTGGAAAGCCATGTGCTGGCCACTGAAATATTCGATAAACAGCCAGCGGCCCTGTCGACGCTCGAGTCGTTGCAGGCCGAAGGTGCAATGGGGACGCGTGAGCTGGTCAGTCATGAGCAATTCAAGGTCCTCAGCCGACAAGCTCGAGCGATTGTTCGCACAGGAGAATGCTCTCCGTACTGCAACGTTGTACTGATTGCTGGAGTAACCTTCTAAAACCCCGCACAAGGAGTGCACCATGCACCGCTATGCTCAGAAAATGCATCAACTGTTCCGGAGTCTGCTGCTGTTGTCACTGATCACCGCTACGAGCGCCCAGGCGGCGGAAAAAATCGATCTGATCATCGACACCGATCCCGGGGCCGACGATGTGGTTGCCTTGTTGTTCGCCCTGGCATCCCCTGAAGAACTGCAGATCCGCGCGCTGACCACCGTTGCCGGCAACGTGCGCCTGGACAAAACCTCCCGCAACGCTCGCCTGGCCCGGGAGTGGGCAGGGCGCGAAGAGGTGCCGGTATACGCCGGTGCGCCGAAGCCGATGATGCGCACGCCGATCTACGCGGAAAACATCCATGGCAAGGAAGGCCTGTCGGGTGTCACCGTCCATGAGCCGAAAAAAGGCTTGGCCAAGGGTAACGCCGTCAACTACCTGATCGACACCCTCAAGGCCGCCAAGCCCCACAGCATCACCATTGCCATGCTCGGTCCGCAGACCAACCTGGCCCTGGCGCTGATCCAGGAGCCGGACATCGTCCAGGGCATCAAGGAAGTGGTGATCATGGGCGGTGCGCACTTCAATGGCGGCAACATTACGCCGGTGGCTGAATTCAATCTGTTCGCCGACCCACAGGCGGCGGAAGTGGTCGCCAAGAGCGGTGTGAAGCTGACCTACCTGCCGCTGGACGTGACTCACAAGATCCTCACCAGTGACGCTCGCCTCAAGCAGATCGCGGCCGTGAACAACAATGCCAGCAAGCTGGTGGGCGATATCCTCAACGAGTACGTCAAGGGCGATATGGAACACTACGGCATGTCGGGTGGGCCGGTGCATGACGCGACGGTGATTGCCTACCTGCTCAAGCCGCAGCTGTTCACCGGTCGCTCGGTCAACGTCGTGGTGGACAGCCGCGAGGGGCCGACTTTCGGCCAGACCATCGTGGATTGGTATGACGGCCTGAAGGCGCCGAAGAATGCATTCTGGGTGGAAAACGGCGATGCCCAGGGCTTCTTCGACCTGTTGACCGAGCGTCTGGCACGTCTCAAGTAACCTGCCTCAAGCACAAGACCTGTGGGAGCGAGCCCGCTCGCGATAGGATCGTCAGTCGACAATAGGTTGGCTGGTCCGCCGCCATCGCGAGCAAGCTCGGCTCCCACAGGTGCTGTGTGTCGCCTCAATCCGTGGCCTCGACGACGCTTGGGTAGCGCTCGAATGCCTGCTGGATGAAATTCCGGGCCACTTCCGTCCCCAGTTCCTTCACCAACAGCTCTATACCGATGATTGCCAGTTCCTCGGGGCTGCCAGGGCTGTAGGAGCTGTGGCCCTCCGACCATTTGGCCTTGATGGTGGCTTCGATGCTGATGATGCTCATGGCAAGGGCTCGCGGGGTGGGAGGTCTGTAGATTGAGTTAACCACTTTTGCCCTGGGTTTGGCACTGCGACTTAGGCATTGGGGGAGGGCTGTGCGACACTTGTTTTTTGGATTGTTCAAGGAACCCTGCCGTGCAGATCGATTTGAACGCGCCTGACGGGCTGACCCTCGACGCCGTCCGCCAGTTGCTGGCATCGGCCAGCGATGACGAACACACCCAATTGCGCGTGACCAAGGGTGGTATTGCCTACCTGTCTTCGGGCGTGGTGGGGGGAACCGACATCAATGGCCTGCTGTTTCGACTTGAGACGTGGGCAAAGGGCTCGGGTTATGTCGGGCGAGTCGCTGCCAGTGATGAGGTCTGGGTGATGCAGATCTATAACGCGCTGAAAGACAATTGGCCGAATCCGCCCTTCGACTACATTGATGTTTATTGAGCGCTGAACATATTCAGTCACGATTCATGTCTGACCAGCGGTGCGGGCTCAGGCAAACTGCCGGTTTTCCAAGTGGAAGAGCGGGGCGCCGGCCTTCTACTGAAACCAAGCTTCGTTTGGGTTGTCGCACGCTCTCTGTTTATTGATCAACGAAAGGAGGCTTCATGCCTTGGAAGCTCGCGTCATTGGGTATTTTGCTGGCCGCCGGATTCCTGCACGGTTGCAGCAGCGCTGAATCGTCCCCTGATCCGGTTGCCGCCGAGACTCATTACGATCGCTGCGAAGCGAAGGGCGCCGAGTTTGCCATCGGCAAACAGGCCTCGCCGCAATTGCTGGAACAGGCCCGCACCCGTTCCGGCGCGCAGATTGCCCGGATCCTCAAGCCCAACGACATGGTGACGCTTGAGTACCGATCCGATCGCCTGAATCTCAATACCGACGCTAACCTGGTGGTCAATCGGGTGAACTGCGGCTGACTGCCCTGGAGCAGGAGGATCATTCCCATGCTCCCCGTGGGAATGCAGCCAGGGACGCCTTGCGTCCCAACAGCCGCCCATAAAAAACCCCGTCACATGGACGGGGTTTTTTAGCGCACCGAGAAATTACTCTGGGCGAACTTGTGCAGCTTGCATACCCTTTTGGCCTTTCTCAGCCACGAAGGAAACGGTCTGGCCTTCTTTCAGGCTTTTGAAACCGTCGCTTTCGATAGCTTTGAAGTGTACGAACAGGTCGTCACCGCCACCTTGAGGAGTGATGAAGCCGAAGCCTTTTTCATCGTTGAACCATTTAACGGTGCCGGTTTGGCGATTAGACATGGTGTATCTCCAAGAAACATATATTTTCAGTAGTGCTGTGCTGCTCAGGCCAACTGGGCACACCCGGGTATCATAGTCGAAATGTTCGATTTGGGAGCCCCCCGGACGTGCTGTTTGCCGAACAGTCGTCTTTTCTTTACTGCCTAATCCCGCTGTAAGCCCCGGTTTTAAAGGGTTTCAGCCAAAAGTAAAGGCGATAAAAAAAGCTGTAAAACCTGCAAAATTCGTCTGAAAAAAGGCAAATTCGGGGTTTTTCATGGGCTCAAGGCAGTCTTGAAAGGCCTGTCCGCTCATTTTTTCTTCGAGGGGGTGGCCTTGCATTTGGCGATCTGTCCGAGCGCCTTTTGCTGCAATTCCACGGGCGCCTTGTTGTCCATCAGGGCCTGGATATCGGCGGCCGGGTAGGACTTGATCGCATCGGCGCCACAGGCACAGTGGGATTTGGCCGCCGCCGCGCCGATCTGGGGCGTGGCCGCCTGAGTGCACTGGGCCATGTATTTCTCACGCTCGCCTTTTGGCCAGTCGGCGTGGGCGGTCAGCGGGAGCAGCAGGGCGAAGGGGGCGACTGCTGCCAATAACGTGTTCAGACGCATGCTGGGATGCTCCTTTTGGGTCGATGTATTGTTATCAGAGGTATTGCGGGGCGTTTCAGTTCAGCACTCTGGCATAAAAACCAGGGGTTTACGCTTGTTGCCGAACAAGGCCCGTGGGAGCAAAGCTTGCTCGCGATGGTAGGGCGGGCGGGCCTGAAACATTGTGGTCGGCTGTTATACCTGATCGCGAGCAAGCTTTGCTCCACAGTTGCAATTCGAGCACGGCGATGACCGTTCATCTGTGCTAGCATGCCGGGCTCGGGTATTTTCAGGCACCGGATGACGACAGGTCCCGGAAGCGGCAAATGTTCGAATAACCCTGATTTGAATCCCAGTCACTCTGGTTCGGTTTCCCGGTTGGCCGCAAGGCTCCTGCCGCTGTAAGGCAGGCGTTCATGATTGAATGGCCTGGACTGGATCTTGTACTGGCTCATCCCAACCCACGTGACCTTTGGTAGGGGTCACCACTAGGAGAGGAGGCGCCATGCCAACTATTACTCTTCCCGACGGCAGTCAACGTTCATTCGATCATCCGGTATCCGTAGCCGAGGTCGCCGCATCCATTGGTGCCGGCCTGGCCAAGGCCACCCTGGCCGGCAAGGTCAACGGCAAACTGGTGGATGCCAGTGATGTCATCGACAGCGACGCCACGCTGCAAATCATTACCCCCAAGGATGAAGAGGGACTGGAGATCATTCGCCACTCCTGCGCTCACCTGGTCGGCCATGCGGTCAAGCAGCTGTACCCGAGCGCGAAGATGGTCATCGGGCCGGTCATCGACGAAGGCTTCTATTACGACATCGCCTTCGAGCGTCCTTTTACCCCGGACGACATGGCCGCCATCGAACAGCGCATGCAGCAGTTGATCGAGAAAGATTACGACGTCATCAAGAAAGTCACTCCTCGCGCCGAGGTCATCGAAGTCTTCAAGGCCCGTGGCGAGGACTACAAGCTGCGTCTGGTGGAAGACATGCCAGACGAGCAGGCCATGGGCCTGTACTACCACGAAGAATACGTCGACATGTGCCGCGGTCCGCACGTGCCGAATACCCGTTTCCTGAAGTCCTTCAAGCTGACCAAGCTGTCCGGCGCCTACTGGCGTGGCGACGCGAAGAACGAGCAGTTGCAGCGCGTCTACGGCACTGCCTGGGCCGACAAGAAGCAGCTGGCGGCCTACATCCAGCGCATCGAGGAAGCCGAGAAGCGCGATCACCGCAAGATCGGCAAGCGCCTGGGCCTGTTCCATACCCAGGAAGAATCCCCGGGCATGGTGTTCTGGCACCCTAACGGCTGGACGATGTACCAGGTGCTCGAGCAGTACATGCGTCAAGTCCAGCGTGAGAACGGCTATCTGGAAATCAAGACGCCGCAAGTGGTGGACCGCAGCCTGTGGGAGAAGTCCGGGCACTGGGCCAACTACGCCGACAACATGTTCACCACCCAGTCGGAAAACCGCGACTACGCCATCAAGCCGATGAACTGCCCATGCCACGTGCAGGTGTTCAACCAGGGCCTGAAAAGCTACCGCGAGCTGCCGATGCGCCTGGCCGAGTTCGGTGCGTGCCACCGTAACGAGCCGTCAGGTGCGCTGCACGGCATCATGCGCGTGCGTGCGTTTACCCAGGACGATGCCCACATTTTCTGCACCGAAGAGCAGATGCAGGCTGAATCCGCTGCGTTCATCAAGCTGACCATGGACGTCTACCGGGACTTCGGCTTCACCGAAGTCGAGATGAAGCTGTCCACTCGTCCGGAAAAACGCGTCGGCTCCGACGAGTTGTGGGATCGCGCCGAAGCCGCACTGGCCGCTGCCCTCGACAGCGCGGGCCTGGCGTACGACCTGCAGCCGGGAGAAGGGGCTTTCTACGGTCCGAAGATCGAATTCTCCCTGAAAGATTGTCTGGGTCGCGTCTGGCAATGTGGTACCTTGCAGCTCGATTTCAACCTGCCGATCCGTCTGGGCGCCGAATACGTGTCCGAAGACAACAGTCGCAAGCACCCGGTCATGCTTCACCGCGCGATCCTCGGTTCCTTCGAGCGTTTCGTCGGGATTCTGATCGAGCATTACGAGGGTGCGTTCCCAGCGTGGCTGGCGCCGACCCAGGCAGTGATCATGAATATCACTGATAAACAGGCAGATTTTGCCGCCGAGGTCGAAAAAACTCTCAACCAAAGCGGATTTCGTGCCAAGTCTGACTTGAGAAATGAAAAGATCGGCTTTAAAATCCGCGAGCATACCTTGCTCAAGGTTCCCTATCTCTTGGTTATTGGAGATCGGGAGGTCGAGATGCAGACTGTCGCTGTGCGTACTCGTGAAGGTGCTGACCTGGGCTCGATGCCCGTCGCCGAATTCGCCGAGTTCCTCGCACAAGCGGTTTCCCGGCGTGGTCGCCCAGATTCGGAGTAATTATTATTAAGCGTGAAATGAGACAAGATAAACGAGCTGCACCGAAGGCCCCGATCAACGAGAATATCTCGGCACGCGAGGTTCGGTTAATTGGCGCTGACGGCGAGCAGATTGGCATCGTCTCGATTGATGAAGCGCTTCGTATTGCTGAAGAAGCCAAGCTTGATCTGGTGGAAATTTCCGCGGACGCAGTCCCACCCGTTTGCCGGGTGATGGACTACGGCAAGTCGATCTTCGAGAAGAAGAAGCAGATTGCCGCGGCGAAGAAAAACCAGAAGCAGATTCAGGTAAAAGAAATCAAGTTTCGTCCAGGGACGGAGGAAGGGGATTACCAGGTAAAACTGCGCAACCTGGTACGTTTCCTGAGTGACGGGGACAGGGCCAAGGTATCCTTGCGATTCCGCGGCCGTGAGATGGCCCACCAGGAGCTGGGGATGGAACTTCTCAAGCGGGTTGAACAAGACCTGCTCGAGTACGGTTCGGTCGAACAGCATCCTAAGATGGAAGGACGCCAGCTGATCATGGTCATCGCCCCGAAAAAGAAGAAGTAATCACCAGGGCACGGCAGGCCTTGCGATTATGTTTATCAACTGAATGCGGAGTATCCGAACATGCCAAAGATGAAAACCAAAAGTGGTGCTGCCAAGCGGTTTCTGAAAACTGCTAACGGCATCAAGCACAAGCACGCTTTCAAGAGCCACATCCTGACCAAAATGTCGACCAAGCGTAAGCGTCAACTGCGCGGTAGCAGCTTGCTGCATCCGTCTGACGTGGCAAAAGTCGAGCGCATGCTGCGCCTTCGTTAATTTTTGGATCAAGAATAGAGGAAGTAACTCATGGCTCGTGTAAAGCGTGGCGTCATTGCCCGTAAGCGTCACAAGAAAATTATGAAACTTGCTAAAGGCTACTACGGTGCGCGTTCCCGCGTATTCCGTGTTGCCAAGCAAGCCGTAATCAAGGCAGGCCAATACGCCTACCGTGACCGTCGTCAGAAAAAACGTCAGTTCCGCGCTCTGTGGATCGCTCGTATCAATGCTGGTGCTCGTACCAACGGCCTGTCCTACAGCCGTTTGATCGCTGGCCTGAAAAAGGCGTCCATCGAGATCGACCGTAAGGTTCTGGCTGATCTGGCAGTGAACGAAAAAGCGGCGTTTGCTGCGATTGTCGAGAAAGCTAAAGCCACCTTGGCTTAAGTACCCCCGGCAGTCACCGGGGTCCACCTCTGTGGGCCCAGGTGTTAAACGTCATGAATAGGGGAAGAGCCTTAAAGCTCTTCCCCTATTTCGTATCTGGAGTCTGTACATGGAAAACCTGGATGCGCTGGTCTCTCAAGCACTAGAGGCTGTGCAAAGCGCTGAAGATATCAATGCCCTGGAGCAAATCCGGGTTCACTACCTTGGCAAGAAGGGCGAGTTGACTCAGGTGATGAAGACCCTGGGGAACCTGCCGGCCGAAGAGCGTCCGCAAGTCGGTGCGCTGATCAACGTCGCCAAGGAACGTGTCACAGAAGTCCTCAATGCGCGCAAGGCGTTGTTCGAGGAGGCGGACCTGGCTGCCAAGCTCGCCGCCGAGTCCATCGACGTGACCCTGCCTGGCCGTGGCCAGGCCTCCGGCGGCCTGCACCCGGTGACCCGGACCCTGGAACGCGTCGAGCAGTTCTTCACCCGCATCGGCTACGGCATCGCCGAGGGCCCTGAGGTCGAAGACGACTACCACAACTTCGAAGCGCTCAACATCCCAGGCCATCACCCGGCCCGGTCGATGCACGATACCTTCTATTTCAATGCGAACATGCTGCTGCGCACCCATACCTCGCCGGTACAGGTCCGCACCATGGAATCGAAAAAGCCGCCGATCCGCATCGTCTGCCCAGGCCGTGTGTACCGTAGCGACTCGGATATCACCCACTCGCCGATGTTCCACCAGGTCGAAGGCCTGCTGGTCGATCGCGACATCAATTTCGCCGACCTCAAAGGCACCATCGAAGAGTTCCTGCGGGTGTTCTTCGAGAAAGAACTGGCCGTGCGTTTCCGCCCTTCGTACTTCCCATTCACCGAGCCATCGGCTGAAGTCGACATGGAATGCGTGATGTGCAGCGGCAAGGGCTGCCGGGTCTGCAAGCAGACTGGCTGGCTGGAAGTCATGGGCTGCGGCATGGTTCACCCGAACGTGCTGCGCATGTCCGGGATCGATCCGGAAGAGTTCTCGGGGTTTGCTTTCGGCATGGGCGTCGAGCGCCTGGCCATGCTGCGTTACGGGGTGAATGACTTGCGCCTGTTCTTCGACAACGACTTGCGGTTCCTTGCGCAATTTCGCTAGGTCGCGGGTCCGTAACGAATCTATTAGGAGAGCAGGATGAAATTCAGTGAACAATGGCTGCGCGGCTGGGTCAGCCCGCAGGTAAGCCGGGACGAGCTGGTTGCTCGCCTGTCGATGGCCGGTCTTGAGGTCGATAGCGTGACGCCGGCCGCCGGTGAATTCAGCGGTGTGGTGGTGGGCGAGGTGCTGAGCACCGAACAACACCCGGACGCTGACAAATTGCGGGTTTGCCAGGTCAGCAATGGCGGGGAAACCTTTCAGGTGGTCTGCGGCGCGCCAAACGTGCGTCCGGGCCTGAAGATCCCGTTCGCGATGATCGGCGCCGAGCTGCCGGGCGACTTCAAGATCAAGAAAGCCAAGCTGCGTGGCGTTGAGTCCAACGGCATGTTGTGCTCCCAGGCCGAGCTGCAGATCGGCGAAGGCAACGATGGCTTGATGGAACTCCCGGCCGATGCGCCGGTGGGCCAGGACATTCGTGAATACCTGGGCCTGGACGATGCCAGCATCGAAGTCGACCTGACGCCGAACCGTGGCGACTGCCTGTCCCTGGCCGGTCTGGCCCGTGAAGTGGGCGCCTTGTACGACACGTCGGTGACTCGCCCGACGGTTGCGCCGGTTCCTGCGGTGCATGACGAAGTGCGTTCGGTCGAGGTCCTGGCCCCGACCGCGTGCCCGCGTTACCTGGGCCGCGTGATCCGTAACGTCGACCTGTCGAAGCCGACGCCGTTGTGGATGGTCGAGCGCCTGCGCCGCGCCGACGTGCGCAGCATCGACGCTGCCGTCGACATCACCAACTACGTGATGCTGGAGCTGGGTCAACCCCTGCACGCATTTGACCTCGCTGAAATCAATGGCGGCATCCGCGTGCGCATGGCCGAGGAAGGCGAGAAGCTGGTCCTGCTCGACGGCCAGGAAGTCACCCTGCGCAGCGATACCCTGGTGATCGCCGACCACTCCCGCGCCCTGGCCATTGCCGGCGTGATGGGCGGCGAGCACAGCGGCGTTTCCGCGTCGACTCGCGACGTATTCCTCGAAAGCGCGTTCTTTGACCAGATCGCTGTCGCCGGCAAGGCTCGTTCCTATGGCCTGCATACCGATGCCTCGCACCGCTACGAGCGTGGCGTGGACTGGCAACTGGCCCGTGAAGCCATGGAGCGCGCCACCGGCCTGCTGCTGGAGATCACCGGCGGCGAAGCCGGCCCGATCATCGAAACCGTCAGCGAACAGCATTTGCCCAAGATCGCACCGGTCACTCTGCGTGCCCAGCGCATTTCCCAGATGCTGGGCATGGACATGGAGGCCGCCGAAGTCGAGCGTCTGCTCAGCGCCCTGGGCCTGAACATCACTGCCGATGGAGCAGGGCAATGGCGCGTCGAAGTGCCAAGTCATCGTTTCGACATCAGCCTGGAAGTCGACCTGATCGAAGAGCTGGCCCGCCTGTACGGCTACAACCGTCTGCCGGTTCGCTACCCGCAGGCTCGCCTGGCCCCACAAGCCAAGGCCGAAGCCCGCAGCGACCTGCCGGAACTGCGCCGCCTGTTGGTGGCCCGTGGGTACCAGGAAGCGATCACCTACAGCTTCATCGATCCACGCCAGTTCGAACTGTTCAGCCCGGGCGTCGAGCCGCTGTTGCTGGCCAATCCGATCTCCAACGACATGGCGGCCATGCGCTCGTCCCTGTGGCCAGGCTTGGTCAAGTCGCTGCAGCACAACCTGAACCGTCAGCAGGACCGTGTGCGCCTGTTCGAAAGCGGCCTGCGCTTCGTCGGTCAATTGGACGGCTTGAAGCAGGAACCGATGCTCGCCGGTGTCGTCTGCGGCAGCCGCCTGCCGGAAGGCTGGGCGCAGGGTCGCGACGTCGTCGACTTCTTCGACGTCAAGGCTGACGTGGAAGCGGTACTCGGCTTCGCCGGTGCGCTGGATGCATTCACCTTCGTGCCGGGCAAGCATCCAGCCCTGCACCCGGGACAGACTGCGCGCATCGAGCGAGACGGGCGTGAAGTAGGCTATGTCGGCGCCATTCACCCTGAACTGTCGAAAACCCTGGGCCTCGATCGCCCGGTGTTCGTCTTCGAGCTGGTTCTGGCCGAAGTGGCACAGGGGAAAATGCCGAAATTCCAGGAGTTATCGCGCTTTCCTGAAGTGCGCCGTGACCTGGCGTTGCTGGCTGACCGCGACGTTGCCTCCAGCGCTGTGCTGGACGTAATCCGTGAAAATGCAGGCGAGTGGCTGACGGACCTCAGGCTATTTGACGTGTATCAGGGTAAAGGCATTGATCCGCATAGAAAAAGCCTCGCAGTCGGCTTGACCTGGCAGCATCCATCGCGCACTCTTAATGACGATGAGGTGAATACCGCAACGCAGAATATCCTCACCTCGCTCGAAAACAGGTTGAACGCCACGTTAAGGAAGTGACGTATGGGGGCTCTGACGAAAGCTGAGATGGCGGAACGTCTGTATGAGGAGCTGGGCCTGAATAAACGGGAGGCCAAAGAACTGGTCGAACTGTTTTTCGAAGAAATCAGGCACGCTCTCGAAGACAACGAACAGGTCAAATTGTCCGGTTTCGGCAATTTCGACCTTCGGGACAAACGCCAGCGGCCTGGCCGCAATCCGAAAACGGGAGAAGAAATCCCGATCACGGCTCGCCGTGTGGTCACCTTTCGTCCAGGGCAGAAGTTGAAGGCCCGAGTTGAGGCTTATGCTGGAACCAAGTCATAACGACGAGCTACCCGTCATCCCGGGCAAACGCTACTTCACCATTGGTGAAGTCAGCGAGCTGTGTGCGGTAAAACCACACGTGCTGCGCTATTGGGAGCAGGAGTTTCCTCAACTCAACCCGGTCAAGCGCCGCGGAAACCGCCGGTACTATCAACGACAGGACGTGTTGATGATCCGGCAGATCCGCGCGCTGCTGTACGACCAGGGCTTCACCATCGGTGGCGCGCGCCTGCGCCTTTCCGGTGACGAGGCCAAAGACGATACCACCCAGTACAAACAGATGATCCGCCAGATGATCGCCGAGCTCGAAGATGTGCTGGTGGTGCTCAAGAAATAAAATTCTGCTTTTAAATACTTCCAGTTTTCAAAAGCTTGCGTTATATTCCTGAGCGTTCCGCTGAGAAGCGGAACAAGATTCACGCCTAGTCGGGGCGTAGCGCAGTCCGGTAGCGCACTAGCATGGGGTGCTAGGGGTCGAGTGTTCGAATCACTCCGTCCCGACCATATTTTTCCTTGATTAGGCCCAGCCATTAACGGTTGGGCTTTTTCATGTCCGCAGGAAGCCGGTTTGTTTAGATATCCTGAAACGCTCCCTCTATGATGGGGGCAATGGGAGACTAATCAGGTCTTAACCAAGGAGCAGATGCGATGCTGATCCAGTCCATTCAATTGACGAACTTTCTGAGCTTTGGTGCTTCATCAGCCACCATTCCCCTAGGGCCGTTGAATGTCATTATCGGGCCGAACGGATCGGGAAAGTCCAATCTGCTGGAGTCTATTGAGCTGTTGCGCAGTGCACCGGAGCAGTTGCTAAAGCCTATTCGCGAGGGTGGCGGAGTTCGTGATTGGCTATGGAAAGGTGCGAAGGGTACGCCAACAGCGTCGCTGGATGTTCTGCTTACGCACCCCAAGGGACCGCAAAATCTGCGTTATCACTTGGCTTTTACTGAGGTTGGACAGCGTTTCGAGATCGCGGATGAGCGGGTCGAAAACGAGGCGCCAGATGGCCCCAAGCATCCTCAGCCGTACTTTTTTTACCATTTCAACAAAGGCCGACCGGTACTTAACCTGAAGGGCGGAGGGGCTCGTTCTTTAAGGCAGGAAGATGTCGATCTGGAAAAGTCGATACTGTCTCAGCGTCGCGATCCAGATCAGTACCCGGAAGTCACTTATTTAGGACAGACGTTAGGCAAGATTCGGCTTTACAGGGAATGGAGTTTTGGCCGCTATACGGCCCCTCGGTTACCGCAAAAAGCGGACCTTCCCAACGACGTGTTGGAGTCGGACTCCAGCAACCTGGGACTCGTGCTCAACCGGCTGCGCCGTGACCCTGCTGTCAAGCAGCGTCTGCTGACGGCCTTGCAGGTGCTCTATAGCGGCATCGATGACTACGACGTGCAGATCGAAGGTGGCACGGTACAGGTATTTTTCCACGAGGGTGGATATACGATACCGGCGACCCGGTTGTCTGACGGTACTTTGCGTTATTTATGCCTGCTGGCCGTGCTGTGTCATCCCAATCCGCCACCGTTGATTTGCATCGAGGAACCTGAGCTGGGGCTACATCCCGATATTCTGCCGACGTTGGCACAACTGCTGAAGGACGCGGCTACACGTACCCAGCTTATTGTGACTACACATTCTGATGTGTTGATAGATGCTATGAGCGACCAGCCTGAGTCCGTCCTGGTAGCGGACAAAACAGACGTTGGTACGACGCTGACGCGACTGAACGCCGAAAAACTGAAGCCTTGGCTGGAGAAGTACAGGCTCGGACAGTTGTGGACGCGGGGGGAGATTGGAGGAACGCGCTGGTGAAACTCTATGTAGAAGGAGGAGGGGATGCTGCTTCGCTGAAAACGGCTTGTCGTGAAGGTTTTTCGAAGTTTCTTGAAAAGGCCGGTTTCAAAGGCCGTATGCCTAGAATAGTGGCCTGCGGTAGTCGTAACGATGCCTTCGACTCCTTTTGTACGGCGATGCGTAATCAGGAGCCGGCCATGCTGTTGGTCGATAGCGAAGCACCGTTGTCCGAGTTAAGTCAGCCAGGAGATGCCTTGCAGTCTATCGATCGGGCCCGGTGGCTGCCATGGCAACATTTGCAGCAACGCAAGGGCGATGGCTGGAAAAAACCTGTGGGCTCTGAGGATTGGCAGTGCCACTTGATGGTTCAGTGCATGGAAAGCTGGTTGTTGGCGGATCGGCGAGTGCTCAAGGATTTTTTCGGCCAGGGCTTCCAGGAAGGACAATTGCCGGCGCTTGGAAACCCCATTGAGCGTGTGCCCAAGGCACAGGTATATGATGCTTTTGCCAAGGCTACCCGAGGCTGCAAGTCCAAGAGTCAGTATGGTAAGGGGGAACATTCTTTCAAATTGCTGGGGCTTATTGACCCAGGCAAGGTGAGTGAGGCGTCCCCCTGGGCCAAACGATTTGTTGAGACTCTTGAACTACGTATGTGAGTATGCATTCGAACATCTTTGGACGAACTGGTGTAAGCCCTATCGCAAAGGGGACAGTAAAGGCCTTGGCTCTGCCGGGCTTTTCTAAACAATTCAACGCGAATCCACCTTCTCCGAGATCTCGATGGCTGATCTTGCCTTGCACCTCCGAACCCAGCCAAAGAAAGCGTGAACCGGGCGTAGAACGGCTAAAAGCAAGCACAACAGCAATATGACGAACATCAGGATCAATGGGGTGCTTTCGTGCGAGAACATGGTGGGTACGCCTGTAGTCACTATGTTGTAACCCGCAGGGTAGACATGTTTGGCCATGATTGGGATGAACGTATGTTCATCTTCAAACGTTTGAGTTGTGGTACGGCAGAGCTTGCCTGAACAGGCGATTCTGATTCGAAATTCTGCCGTGACCCCTGACGTCGCTATCGCCTTGCGGCAAAGCAACTTTGCAACGACTGTTGATGCTGCGTTATCAGGCGGTTGATTTCCGAACGCCTCAGTTCCGACATGTGGTTGTTGTCGGCCCAGCTGAGACTGTTTTCCAGATCGTCGATTTCACTCCGTATGGCTTCGCATTGGTCATTCTGCATGGCCGCCAGTCTGGACTGGGTCGATGCAAGCAGCTCGTCTCGTTGCGCCACGGCTTCTCTCCATTTCTGAAGCAAGGCAGCGAGCTCATCGTTCTGCTTTTGCAGTTCCTGGTTACGCGTTGTCTGGTTCTCCAGCGCGTTTTTTTGTTGTCCAAAATTCATGCCCCCCACCACAAAGGTGGTGCCGATGCCTACGATGAAGGTTCCAAGCGCTATCGCAGTTGTCAGCCAGGGCGTGCCTGGGCTGGGTGATGGCGTCAGTGAGTTTGCAGTGTTCATCAAGATAATCGTCCTTCCATGGTCTTGTGGACCCGTTTTATACAATGCGCGTTGTCACTTTGCACACTGCTCGTGCCTCTGCGGGACGAGGGATGTTCGCCAAACGGCGTGATGATAAAGTGCGCACGTTTTGGCCGACAGATGGCCTGGGTTCTACGATCAAGGAGCGTTTGAATGTCGTTGTTAAGGATGTCCACACTTTCACTGTGCCTGGCAGGTTTCGGGTTTGCTGGCGGCGTTTTCGCGAATCAGCAGGATGAAAAGCATCAGGGACTGGTCGCCTTGGTTGCCATGGAACAGGTGTGCAACAAAACCAACCCTGGTCTCAACGGTGACGTGGAGAATGCCATGGCCGCCGATCCCAGGATCGACGAGGCGACCAAGGCGGAAGTCAGGAAGATAAAGTCCGATCCGGCTTATAAGTTTCAAGTGATGAGCATGGCGAATAACCTCGTCAACTCGCCATTGGCCGGCACAGCGCAGGGTATGTGCAAGGATTATGCGCCGGAGTAATTCGGCGCATCGGGGCCCTCATTCAGCCACCAGCAACAATGACTGCGGCACCGCACGCTGAGGGTGTTGCGGTTCCTGCAGGCCCGTCAGCCGAAAGCCGGCCATGTCCAGGGCATTGAACCAGCTGGGCAGGGTGCGCAGGTACCACGGCATCGGTTGCCACTGCCCGTTGAAGCCTTCAAAGCGTTCCTGCCGCCAGCCATCCTGATAGTCGCCCGCTGCGGCGACCCATGGATGCAGGGTCTGGATCACCAGGGCGCCGCCAGGGGCGAGCAGGGCCTTCAGGGCGACGAGCAGAGGGATGATGTCCTGGTGCAACAGGGCGAAGTTGGCGCAGATCAGGTCGTAGTCGCTGCCGACATCCACCTTCGCCTGCACCAGCGCTTCATAGCTGGCCAGATGCACGGGTGAAGAGCCGGCCGCCCGTGCGGACTCCACCAGCGTGGCATCGCCATCCACCCCAACGGCCTCGATACCCCGTCCAGCCAGAGCACGCAATAACCAACCTTCACCGCAGCCCAGGTCGAGCACGCGCTCGGGTTGGCGACCAAGTATTGCCAGCAGGATGGCCTGGTCGGTGACTTCGCGCCGGCTTTCGATGGCGCCGGCGCGGACGGCATCGATCCAGGCCTGGGCGTTGTGGTGCCAGCTTTGAAGAAGCTCTGATTCGTGGGTGGGCATGTCAGTGTCCGGTGGGGGCCTGAATACAAGAATAGAATACGTTTTCCAGTCGCTTTATCCTGGGTTCGGCTTCACTTCGAGCGTCGAGTCGACAAAATGTACTCCGGTGTACATTCTTCGGGGGGCAGGGTACATTCAACTCACGTTTTTTGAATAAGGTGAGCGAGATGTCCCAATTGGGGAAGGCCCGTGGCAAAGCCCAGGACAGCGGTTGGCGCGGTTCGCCGGAGGGCTGGCTGGAGGCTGCCTACGATGCCTTGAAGGAGTCGGGTATCGATGCGGTCCGGGTCATGCCGCTCGCCAAGCGCCTCGGTTTGTCGCGAACCAGTTTCTACTGGTTTTTCGAGGATCGTGAGCAGTTGCTGGCTGCCTTGCTTTCCCGCTGGCGGGAGACCAACACCGGGGGCTTGATCCGACAGAGCGAAAGCTATGCGGAGAGTATTTCCGAAGCGATCCTGAATGTGTTCGAGTGTTGGCTCAACCCGCAATTGTTCGATTCGCAATTCGAGTTCGCCGTGCGCAGTTGGGCGCTGCAGTCGGCTGAGGTGGCCCAGGAGGTCGCTACCGTGGACGAACAGCGGATCAGCGCCCTGGCGAGCATGTTCAAGCGGTTTGGCTATGACAGCCAGGGCGCCGATACCCGCGCCCGTACGATTTACCTGACCCAGATCGGCTATATCAGCATGAACACCAGTGAGCTGATCACCACGCGTTTCCAGCGTATTCCTCATTACGTCAGCATTTTTACCGGCAAGGTTCCCAAGCAACGCGAGCTGGATCGCTTCTATGGAAAGTTTGGCTATGCCGAAAAAGAACCTGGGATTTTCGTTCCCTTGACGGACACGTTCGATGAAGGCGCTGGCGATGATCAATGAGACCCTGGGGATCATCGGTGGCACCGGCTGGTTGGGCGGGGCAATCGCCAAGGCGTTGCTGGAGCAGGCGCTGGTGCCGGCGGGCAACCTGGTCATTTCCAACCGCTCCGGTAGCCACCCGTTGGCCCGGCAAGGCGTTTGCCTGGCTACGGACAACCAGGCGCTGGTGACGCGCAGCGACGTGGTCATCATCGCGGTACGCCCCGAGCATTTCGCCGGCCTGGACATCGACGCGACGGGCAAGACCGTCGTTTCCCTGATGGCCGGAATCACGGCGCAGGCGATTGCCGCGCAGACCTCGGCTTCGACAATCGTGCGGGCGATGCCCAACGCGGCAGTGGAAATCCGGCAATCCTTTACGCCTTGGTTTTGCTGGGGGGAGGTGAGTGAGGCGACGAAGGAGCTGATGCAGCGGCTGTTCGAATCGGTGGGCACCGCGGTTGAGGTCCGGGAAGAAGGCTTCATCGACTACCTGTCTGCGCTGTCGGGCACCGGTCCTGCCTTGCCGGCCTTGCTGATGACGGCGCTGACCAACCAGGCGGTGGCCGCCGGCCTGCCTGCCGATATTGCGCAATTGGCTGCAAGGAACGTCGTGGTCAACAGCAGTCAGCTTCTGCAAAGCCACGATGCGCTGGAGATGATCGACGCCTTGGTCGCCTATCGAGGCGTCACGGCCGCAGCGTTGCAATCAATGATCGACAGTCGCTTCGAGGAGCACGTCGGCCGGGCATTGCAAGCCGGCGCTGCGGTTGCCCGAAAAGGGCTGCATGCCTGATGGGGCTATTCCAGGTCCCTCGCCACAAAACCGCTTTTCGTGGCGAGGGAGCTTGCTCCCGCTGGACTGCGCAGCAGGCCCCTAGTGCTTGACGCCAGGGGGCATGACCTCAAATGTCCTTGAGCAACCGCAGCGCATCGTAGATGGCGGCATGGGTATTACGCGCCGACACCGCGTCGCCAATCCGGAACAATTGGAAACGGCCCTCGGGGTTGGTCACGATGTTCTGGGTTTTCCCGGCGATCAGATCCTGCTGTTCCACCGCACCGTTGTTGCGCGAATGGGGACGCAGCTCGAAGTACAGATCGTCGAGGGGCAGGGTGCCGTGATTGACCACCACTTGATCGACCACCCGCTGTTTGTGCACCTGGCCATAATCGCTGCCGAAGTTCGCCACCAGTTGCCCATCGCGTTTCTCCACCGAGTCGACCCGATAGGTAACGGTAAAGGTGACGTTGAGGTCTTGCAGGCTGCGCATGTAGGGCACCAGGTTCATCGCCATCACCTCGGGCGCGAACGAGCGGTCCGGTGTGACGATCTCCAGTTTCGCCCCGCTGTGGGCGATGACTTCGGCCGCTTGTAGCGCCGCGTGGTCGCCCGCGTCGTCAAAGATCAGCACGTTCTGGCCGGGCTTGACGTCGCCGGAAATGATGTCCCAGGTCGACACCACCAGTTCATTGCCGCGTTCGAGCACTTCGGTGTGCGGCAAGCCGCCGGTGGCGACGATGACCACGTCCGGGTTTTCCGCCAGCACTGTCTCGGCCTCGGCCCAGGTGTTGAAACGGAACTTCACGCCCAGCCGTTCGCATTGCGCCATGCGCCAGTCGATGATGCTGATCATCTCGCGCCGCCGCTCGCTCTGCGCCGTCAGACGGATCTGACCGCCAGGTTGATCGGCGACTTCAAACACCGTGACGTCGTGGCCGCGTTCGCCGGCGACCCGCGCTGCTTCCAGGCCCGCCGGACCGGTGCCGATCACCACCACTTTGCGCTTGAGCGGCGCCTTGGAGATCTCGTGGGGCATGGTGGTTTCACGCCCAGTGGCGGCGTTGTGGATGCAGTATGCGGCGCCGCCCTGATAGATACGGTCCAGGCAGTAGTTGGCGCCTACGCAGGGACGGATTTCTTCTTCGCGCTTCTCGATGATCTTGCGCACGATGTGCGGGTCGGTCATGTGCGCCCGGGTCATGCCGATCATGTCCACCTTGCCCGAGGCGATGGCATGGCGTGCCGTGGCAACGTCGGGAATCTTCGCGGCATGGAAAGTAGGGAAGCCAGTGGCCGAGCGGATCTCGCCGGCAAAATCCAGGTGCGGGGAGTTGCGCATGCCTTGGATCGGAATCACGTCGGTGAGGCCGGCATCGGTGTCGATGTGGCCGCGAACGACGTTGAGGAAGTCGACCAGGCCGCTGTCCTTGAGCATGTGCGAGATCCGGATGCCGTCGCTCGCACCGAAACCGCCGGGCAAGTCTTCATCGCCGGTGTAGCGCACCCCCAGCAGGAAATCCTCGCCGCAGCGCTGGCGGATGCCGCGCAGGACGTCGAAGGTAAAGCGCAACCGGTTTTCCAGCGAACCGCCGTAGGGGCCGTCAAGGTCATTGGTCAGCGGCGACCAGAACTGGTCCATGAGGTGCCCGTAGGCTTGCAGTTCCAAGCCATCCAGCCCGGCGGCCTTCATCCGTTCGGCGGCGTCCACATAGTCCTTGATGATGCGATCGATGTCCCAGTCTTCCAGTTTTTTCGGAAAAGAGCGGTGCGACGCTTCCCGACGATGTGAAGGCGAGACCACGGGTAGCCAGTCAGCCTTGTCCCAGCGCGTACGCCGTCCCAGGTGGGTCAGCTGGATCATCACCGCCGCGCCGTGTTCGTGGCATTCGTCGGTCAGGTCCTTCATCCATTTGACCACTTCGTCCTTGTACGCCAGCACGTTGTTGAACACCGGCGGGCTGTCGCGGGAAACCGCGGCGGAGCCGGCGGTCATGGTCAGCGCCACGCCGGCCTTTGCCCGTTCTACGTGGTACGCCCGATACAGTTCTTTCGGCATGCCGTCGACAGGGTAGGCCGGTTCATGGGAGGTGGTCATGATCCGGTTCTTGAGAGTCAGGTGCTTGATCTTATAGGGCTGCAGCAAGGGATCGCTGGACATGGTGTTGCGCTCCGGGAACAGAACATCAGGCTGGGTTTTGACATAACCGTATGTTCAATGTTCATGGATGTCAATGTAGTGTGACACATGTGTACATTTCTTCTTGCGTGGCAAAAAAACCGGGATTAGTATCGGTTCGCAACCAGGTGGAACGACCTGAATGCGCGAGTCATTTGCATAACCAGATCCAAGTGTTCCCTCGGAGGCGCAGGCCCACTGCGCTTCATGAGGGCGCATTAGTCTTTCTGCTGCCCTGCCAATAACTATTAATACAGACGCGGAGATGCATCATGATGACGTTGTTCAGCAAAACGAGTATCGGTTGGCTCGCCGGCCTGGCGATGGCCTCCAGTTGCCTGATGGCCCAAGCCGAGGAACCCACGCCTATCCGGATTGGATGGGTGAACTGGTCGGATACGGAAATCGCTGTAAAGCTGGCGGACACGGCGCTGCGAGACCATCTGAAACAGCCGGTCAAATTGGTCCTGGCCGATATCGGCATCCAGTTCCAGGCGTTGGCGAACGGCAGTATCGACCTGATTCCGATGGTCTGGCTGCCGAGCACCCACAAGTCTTTTTATGACAAGTACAAAGACAAGCTTGAAGACCTCGGCTCACTGTACGAAGGGCGAATCGGCATGGCGGTGCCGACGTCCATTCCGACCACTGAGATCGCCAGTGTCGAAGACCTCAACAAGCCCGAAGTGCGGGAAAAACTCGGCGGCAAGATCCTCACCTCCGAAGTCGGTAATGGTCAGTACAAACTCACGGAGAAAGCCATCAAGGAGTACAAGCTCGATGGCTACAAGATGGTCGCCTCTTCGGAGTCCGGCATGCTGAGTGAGCTGGATCGTAATCTCAAGCGTGACAAATGGTCGTTGATCAATGCCTGGAGCCCACACTGGATGTTCTCCAAGTGGTCGCTGCGCTACCTGGATGACCCGAAGCAGATTTTCGGTGGGGCCGAGCAGATCCACGCGGTTGCCCGCCAAGGGTTCAGTGCCGAACATCCCGATGTGGCCCGGTTCTTCGCCAACTTCAAGATTCCTCAGGCCGATCTTGAGAAGTTGATGGCGACCGCTCGTGACAGTTCTGCCGACAAAGTGGTGGCCGAATACTATGCTGCCAACAAGCCGCGCTTCGAGGCCATGTTTGGCAATCAAGCGGCCTCCGCGACAACCGTTCAGCCATGACTGTGGCTGTCCTCCAGGGCTTCCAGAAGGTCGAAATCTGAGTGAGCCGCTTTGAATCCACCTCGGAGCCGGGCTCAGGAGGGAATGGAACGATGGCTTTACCGTTGAGTGTGGATTTGATGGGCAGCGCGCAGTTGCTCCAGCGATCGCTGCATAAGGTCCTGTCGGACAGTGCGTGTCCTGGTGCCCAGGCCTGTGCCGCTTCCATAGGCGCGGCTCAATGGACGTTTAAGCCCCCGTCGGATGCCCCGGATGCGCTGCCGAAGTGCCTGCTGCCCGATCTGTCCCGGGCAGTCGATGCAGCACCAAGGACCCACGAACATCTGGACGGTGTGGTGGGGGCTTTAAGATTCCTGTTGCCCCATGTCGCCTGGATCAAGCGCCAGGCTCAGGCGGGCCAGGACGATTCGTTCGTACAGAGACACCGTCATGGAATGATCACCGGCCCGGTGGGATTGTTTGAATGTCCCTCTCTGACCTTGGGGTTGGCGCTCATGGCACCGGAGACCTGCTATCCCTTTCATCAGCATCCACCAGCCGAGTTCTACCTCGTACTTTCGCCAGGCGATTGGTACCGGGAGGACGTCGGCTGGTGGAGTCCCGGAGCAGGCGGCGTCGTGTTCAATCCCCCATCGTGCATCCATGCCATGAGGTCGGCGAACGTGCCGCTCCTGGCGCTTTGGGGGCTGATTCATTAATGCCCCGCTGCAGAAGAGGCGGGGCAGTCGCAGATGGGGGGAAGCTCTCAGCCATCGTCCGTGCCCGTTTGGCTGGAGTTGCCATGAGTGAGTGGGGGGCGTTGCAATAAGTTTGACCTTTGAGCCGTCCCTGGCTCCTTCAGGCAATCTTGTTTAGAACTTGAAGCGTCCGACCAAGCCCCTCAGTTGACCGGAAATGTCCGTCAGGCGGCCCGAGCCGGTCTGTGCCGAGTGGGCAAATTCCTCGACCAACTGCGCATCGGCATGGATCTGCGCGATGTGCCGGTTGATGTCTTCGGCCACCTGGTGCTGTTCCTCGGCCGCAGTGGCGATCTGAGTGTTCTGGTCGCGGATCGAGTCCACCGAGTTGCGGATCTTGTCGAAGCTGTCGCGGGCCTGCTGGATGCGTTCCACGCTGGTTTGCGACACTTGCAGGCTGCTCTGCATCTGTTGGGTCACTTCCTGGGTGCGGCGGGCCAGGTTACCGAGCAGGCTGTCGATCTCGCCGGTGGAATCGGCGGTGCGCCGCGCCAGGGCCCGCACTTCATCCGCCACGACGGCGAATCCACGGCCTTGGTCGCCGGCGCGCGCGGCTTCGATGGCGGCGTTGAGCCGGTCGTCCAACCAGACCTCGGCAATCGAGCGGATGGTGTCGAGGATGGTGTTGATGTTCTTGCTGTCCTGTTCGAGCGCCTGCATGGTCTGGGTCGACTGCTGCAGGTCTTCGCTCAGTTTCAGCACGCTGCCGGTGGCTTCACCGATGTGATGCTGGCCGTCGTGCACGTCACGGTAGCCGGTGTCCGCGCTGGAGGCGGCCTGGCTGCAGGAGCGGGCCACTTCGTTGGCGGTGGCGACCATTTCATTGAACGCGGTACTGACCAGTTCCACCGCCTGGCGCTGGCGGCCGGCGGCTTCGTTCATGTTGGTGGCGACTTCGCTGGTGTCGGCCGCCGCACTTTGCAAGTCGGAGGAGGCACTGCCGATTCGCTGTACCAACTGCGCGATCATGCCCAGGAACTGGTTGAACCAGCTTGCCAGGGTGGCGGTTTCGTCCTTGCCTTGTACCGAGAGTTGACGGGTGAGGTCGCCTTCGCCTTCAGCGATTTCCTGCAAGCCGTTTGCAACGCCGCGAATCGGTCGCACGATGACGCTGGCAAAACTTGCGCCGACCACGGCGAAAATCCCTGCCAGCACCGCAGCGATAATGGCGATCAACCAGGTCAGGCTGGAGGCGCCAGCCATGACTTCGTCGCTCTTGATCAGGCCGATGAAGCGCCAGCCCAGGCTCTTGGAGGTCACGATGTTGACCATGTAGGACACGCCATCGATCTCGACCTGGGTCATGCCATCGCTGCTCTTGGCCAGCGCGGCATAGTTGGGGCCAAGGTCGGCAAGGGGCTTGAAGTTGTGCTTGGCATCGCTGGCGTCGACCAGGACGTTGCCGTTCCCCTCGATCAGCATCAGGTAGCCGCTTTCGCCCAGCTTGAGTTGTTTGACCAAGGCGGTCAGTTGATTGAGCGACACATCCAGGCCGACAACGCCGATGACCTTGCCGCTGGCATCAGCGACGGTGTGTACGGTGCAGATCAGGGTCACGTCATCCGGTGCCCAATAATAGGCGTCGGTACGGCCGATGGTCCCCGGCGAAGCCATGGCGGTTTTGTACCAGGGACGCACGCGCGGGTCGTAGTTCGACAGCTTGGCGTCGTCGGGCCAACTGGCGTAGCCGCCATCAGTCTGCGCCACGGACAGATAGGCCGTGGTCGGATGGGTCTTGGCAAAACCGTCGAAAATCGCCAACAGCTCTTTGTTGGTGTCAGTAAGAGGAATGTTCGCGGCGTCGGCGCCGGAGTAATTCTTCAGGCCCTTGGCGGCGATGATGCGCGGATCCTTGGCGAATTGTTCGACGTTCTGGCTGATGCCGTCGAAGAAGGTTTTCATGCCATTGTCGATCTGGCGGATTTCCCGGCTGCTGCTGTCGAGGAAGTTGGTTTTCGCCGCGTCGCGCAGGTTCAGCACGACGAGCACTGCCACCAGGATGACCGGAAGGCAGGCGATGGTCGCGAACGCCCATGTCAGCTTCTGTTTGATATTCATGACTTCTCCCGCGGGTTTTATAAGTGTTGGGTCGGCGGAAACAATGGCAGTGCGCGTTACGAGTGCTGGAAGGGAAAGCGCCCATGTCTACTTTCAGTCTATCGACTAAAGGCGTACAGACTTTAGAGCGGCGGGTATTTAAAGGGCGTCGATGGGCATCCGCGTCGCTAATCCACACGATAGCGACGTTCCCCATACCATGGCCCTTTGTCCGAGATGCGAGAGTGACGCCAGTCTGATCGTCTTCAGGAAGAGGCCCTATGCCAAGTGCATTCGAGAGCGTACTTAAAAACAAGAACATGGCTTATCGGCCACTCGGTTCGCCGGGGGTTGATCAGGCGCCGACCCGTGTCGCGTTCGTGTTGATGGACAATTTCTCGATGATGTCCTTCACCGGTGCGGTGGACGCCCTGGTGACGGCCAACCTGATGTGTGACATGCCCCTCTACGAGATCCTGACGGTAGGGGTGTCGGGGAATCAGGTAACGAGTGACCTGGGTATTGTCATTTCCACCGACATCGAGCTGGCGCAATTACCGGAAAACCAAGACGTGCTCATCGTCGCCGGCGGCTTTCGCGTGAAGCTGCAAGGTGTGCCCCTGCTGCGGCGCAAGCTACGCGCCAATGCGGCATACGGGGCGATAATGGGCGGGCTGTGGAATGGCGTATTCTTCGTCGCCGATGCCGGCCTGCTGGATGGATTCGAATGCGCCGTCCACCCGGAAAGCCGTGCGATGATGATGGAGGTCTTCCCCCATGTGAAGGTGTCGAGCCGGGCCTATGTCGTCGATCGTGGACGGGTCAGTTGTGCCGGGGCGAACAGTTCGCTGCGGATGATGCTCCAGCTGATCCGCCAGACGGGAGGAGAGGCCCTGGTGGGGGCCATCGAGGAAATCCTGCGGTGTGACGAATCGGGCGACGCCTCGGATTTGCCGCCGGTCTTCGTCGAGACGGACCCGCGGCTGCCGGAAAGCCTCAAGCTGGCGCTGGAATTGATGTGGCAGAACATCGAAGAGCCGTTGACCATCGATGAGTTGGCGGCCTGCGTCAAGATTTCCAAGCGCCAGCTGGAGCGACGCTTCTGCAGTTTTCTCGGGGCGACCCCGACGCGTTACTACCTGGAGTTGCGCCTGACCCGGGCGCGCCAGCTCATCCAGCAGACCAATCGATCGATGACAGAAGTTGCCGTGGCGACGGGCTTCGTCAGCTCCCCGCATTTCCAGCGGCGTTTCCGGGATTTCTTCGGCGTTCCGCCAGGCAGCTATCGTTCGTCGTTTGGGCGAAAACAAACGTCAGGATAAGTGCTCTCTGGAGGGCTTACACCAGGCTCGCGCTTATCGGGTAGCGCGAGCCCGATCTTTGTGCTCAGCTATTGCGCGTTTTCTGGACCATATACAGGACGATGCAGCCTGTCGCGCATAGCCAGATAATCGAGCCGGCGGCAGCGACTATCAATGTGAGGTCGGAGTCGTAGTCGATCATGCCGGGAACCGCATAGACAAACCAAAGCAGCGTAACTAGGACGAAAGCCAACAGCGTCATCAGAAATTCGAATATCTTTCTTGCGTGCATAAGTGTCTTCCACCCGCCGGTCAAGGGCGGGTACTTCAGGTTGTCGGTCAGGTACCTTTTTCTGTCTGCGCAGAAATAAAGGGGTTCAGCAGGGGAGGCGAGCGCCGCAAGGCTTCGTCATCCACCAGCAGACATTCCGTGTCCGAGAACTTCACTCAGCAGTGACATTCGCCCGAAGGCGAAGGGTGACGCGGCATCGGATCAGGTTCTATCGTCCAGTTGTTCTTCGGCAGGCACGTTGTCGGTTTGCGAGGCGGTCATGGTCGTGCCTTTGCATAAGACCTTGCCCACTTCATCGGCAATGGAACCTTCAACGATTCGCCCTTGCATCTGGTCGAATTGGGCTTTTTCCAAACCTTCCAGGCTGTTGTACATCCCCATGTGGCGAACACTGCGATTGGCACAATCGAGTTCCACCTTGGTATAGCTGGTGAAATAAGTACCTTCCCTTTGTACGATGGCCTGAATGGCAGAACCGCTTTCGGCAAACGAAACCAGGGAATACTCGGCGTCTGAATCATCGTAGCCGTACTGTATTTTTTGCACGTCCGCTGTCGCATGACACGCTACGCAAAGAGCAACGAGAGAAATAACCGTTTTCATGCTTTCTTCCATGAATAAGCAAGCCAGGGAGGTTAGTGGCCAAGTGAGATCATTGTGCTTGGCTTGTAACATCGAGTCAACATTACACAAAGATGACGCGTTCGACCGTTGGTCGGGTAAACCAAGCGTGTCGGAACTTTCAGAGCTTAGCCTTGTTTGGCGGAAAAGTCCTACGTTACCGTCGTTTCTCGAGGTTGACTGTCCACAAAAGGTCTATCGGCAGTGGGGATGAAAACCTGAGGCTTGGTCGTTGTTGAAAGCGAGCCGGCTGGCGCCGGCAGCCAAGCCTCAGGTATGGAGAGAACCGCGGGTGACCCCGCGGGAAATCATGGCATTTGTGGCAACTCCCTGGGTTGCAGGTCGAACACCAGCACCTCGGCATCCTGGCCTTTGCTCAACGTCAGTACCTGTTCTTCCCGCACTCGCACGCCGTCACCTTCCTGTAACGACACGCCATTGAGTTCGACATTGCCTCGGGCGACATGCACGTAGGCATAACGTTCAGGCGCCAATGTCAGGGTGGCGCTTTCGCTGCCGTCGAACAGTCCGGCGTAGACCCGTGCATCCTGGCGTACCTCGAGGGAGCCGTCGGCGCCGTCCGGGGAGATGATCAATTGCAGGCGGCCGCGTTTCTGCCCGGTGCTGAAATGCTCCTGCTGGTAGCGTGGCCTGGCACCGCTGACATTCGGCACGATCCAGATCTGCAGGAAGTGCACCGGCTCGTCTGCGCTGTGGTTGAACTCGCTGTGGGCCACGCCACTGCCGGCACTCATCAGTTGCACGTCGCCTGGGCGAATGACCGAGCCCGTGCCCAGGGTGTCTTTATGTTCCAGCGCGCCTTCGAGCACGTAGGAGAAAATCTCCATGTCCCGGTGGGGGTGCTGGCCGAAACCCTTGGCGGCGGCGACCCGGTCGTCGTTGATGACCAGCAGGTCGGAAAAGCCTTGTTGATTGAGGTCACGGTAGTTGGCGAAGGAAAAGGTGTGGAACGAGGTCAGCCAGCCGTGACGGGCGATTCCGCGGTCCGCAGCTTTGCGAAGGGTCAGCATGGTAGTTCTCCTGGTTCAGTGGGCGACGGCTTTGGCCGTTCGCCGGGGACAGAAGAAGGTTAATGGTTATCGAAAGGCTCAATAAGTAGCTTGAAAACGAAAGACTGTCGCCTATGGGTGGACAATAAACGAAACCTACCGGCCAATGCATCCCGTTGCCATAATGTCGAAGTTGCGCCTGAGGCCACATCGGATCCTGTGGGAGCGAGCGCGAGCAGGCTCGCCAGGCTCGCTCCCACAGGTTTTATCAGGCGGGCTTGCTGCGTTCCTCTGGATTTTTTGGCGTGTTAATTGATGAAAACCATTGCAATGGTGCTGTTCCCGGACTTTTTGCTACTCGACATGGCCGGGCCGATGGAGGTGTTCTCCATCGCCAATCGCTATCTTGAGCCGGACCAACGCTACCAATTGCTGACCCTGGGCACTGAACGCGGGGCGTTGCGTGCGTCCAACGGTGTGGCGGTACAAGCCGACATGCACATCGACCAGGCCTGGGCCGCTTATGATGTATTGCTGGTGCCGGGCGGGCCGGGGGCCTACAACGATCGGCATCCGGGGTTGCACACCTGGCTGCGCGCCGCGACGCAACGGGCCACGCGCTACGGCTCCATCTGCACCGGGGCCTTTGTATTGGGTGAGGCGGGATTGCTCGACGGCTACCGCGTCACCACGCACTGGCATTACACCGATCGCCTGATCCGGCGCTTCCCCAAGGCGCTGGTGGAAACCGACAAGATCTTCCTGCAGGACCGGCGCCTGTTCACGTCCGGCGGCGTCACCGCCGGCATCGACCTGGCATTGGCCATCGTCGCTCAGGACCACGGCCGCAAAGTGGCGCTGGACGTGGCCAAGGTTTTGCTGGTGGTCATGAAGCGCCAGGGCGGGCAAGCCCAGTTCAGTCCTCTGGTGGCGGCGGTGGCGGCCCAGGAGTCGGCCATCACCCGGGTGCAGCATTATGTGATGGAGCACCTGGAAGAGCCTTTCACCGTCGAGCGCATGGCGACGCTGGCCTCCATGAGCCCGCGGCATTTTGCGCGGATGTTCGCCCGCGAAGTGACGATGACGCCGATGGAATTCCTGCAAGGTGCGCGGATCGACCGGGCCCGCCAATTGCTCGAAAGCACGGACCTGCCCCTCAAGACCGTGGCGTTTCGCAGTGGGTTCGGCAGCGTCCGGCACATGCGCTCCCTGTTCAGTGAAAAACTCGGCCTGACCCCCGTGCAGTATCGCCAGCAGTTCAGTTGAGCCTCCGGTGTCCGTCCAGGGCACCGTGATGTCCGTCATGCACCCTGTGCCAGCATTGTTCTCCGGTCGCGGGCTGCCAAGATAACGGCGAACCCTCTGGAAAGGATGCAAGAGAGCCGGGGCAGACGCGTCCGATGACCGCGACGCGCTATGCCCATACCGGTTCTTCGGCGCTGAATCAGCATGAACAGTTTCATCAAACCCGATACCGAAATGGCGGTGGGCTTTGGTCCGTTTGCCTTCTACCGGCAGCAGCGGTTGGTCACCCGAAACGGCGAACCTCTCACCTTGGGCGGACGGGCGCTGGACGTTCTCCAGGTACTGGTGGATCACGCCGGCAGCTTTATCAGCAAGCAAGCGCTGATAGCCGAGGTCTGGCCGGACAGTGTCGTGGAAGACATCAACCTGCGGGTGCACATTGCGGCATTGCGGCGGGCGTTCGGTGAGGGGCGGGACGGATGCCGGTACATCCTCAACGATCCGCGGCGGGGCTATTGCTTTGCCGCGCCGCTGGCTTCGTCCATCCGCGAAAAACACAACCTGCCTGCACGGCTGAGCCCGGTGATCGGCCGCGATAAAGTGCTGGGCCGGTTGCTGGCCGAGGTGCCGCGCCAGCGCCTGACCACGGTGACCGGCCCGGGCGGCGTCGGCAAGTCCACCGTGGTGCTGCGGGTCGCGGAGCTGTTGCTGGAGCACTTTGACGACGGTGCGTGGTTCGTCGACCTGGCGGCCACCACCGAGCCTTGCCAGGTACGGGCACGGATTGCTTGCACGCTGGGCCTGGAGCCCGACACCCTGAACGAGCAACTCGAACGTCGCCGGATGCTGCTGGTGCTCGACGGCTGCGAGCGCCAGCTCGAGGCCTGTCGTGAACTGGCGCTGGCGTTGCGGGCGTCGACAGCGGGCGTGTCGCTGTTGCTGAGTAGTCGTGAACCACTGAGTCTCACCGACGAACATATCGTGCAACTGCCGGGCCTGACGGTGGCGTCGCCCCTTGAGCCCGAGCAGCAATTGCTGGCGTGTCCGGCGGTGCAATTGCTGAAGGAACGGGTTGGCGCCCGGCAGCAAGGTTTCAAGCCCAGCGACCGCGACCTGGTGGCGATGGCGCAGATCTGTCAGCGCCTGGACGGGTTGCCGCTGGCCCTTGAACTGGCGGCAGCCCAAGTCAGTGCCCTGGGTGTGGCTGGGGTGCTGGAGCAACTGGAGTTCGGGCTATCGCTCCTGAGCTTTGGCCGGCGCACGGCCGTGCCTCGTCACCGGAGCCTGGAAGCCTTGCTGGACTGGAGTTTCGAGCGTTTGAGTGCGCCGGAGCAGAGGGTATTCCAGCGCCTCGCGGTGTTCGACCGGCCTTTTACTGCCAAGGCGGCCATTGCCGTGATCAGTTGTCCCGAACTGGGTGTCGGGCAGTTGCCCTGGCTACTGTCACGGCTGGCCAACCAGTCCCTGTTGAGGGTCGAAGAATGCGCCAGTGGCGTGCGTTTCCACTGGCTCAACACCACGCGTGCCTATGCCGAGGAAAAACTGCGGCGCAGTGGTCAATGGCATTTGTATCATCGGCGTTATGTGCTGCAGGGCGCATGGAAGCCTGTTCATTCAAGCCCCGCACTGCCGAGACAGGCTGTGGAGCAGCGCGTCGGCCTCCACTAGGTCCGGGGTATCGAAGCCTTCGGTGAAGCGTCGATAGATCGGCTCGAGTAATTGCTGCGCGGGCTGTATCCGGCCCTGGCGTTGCCATAGTCGCGCCAGGGCCATTGCACTGCGCAGTTCCCAGGCCAGGGCACCCTGACGGCGGGCCACGTCCAAGGCTGTCACCAATTGTTCCTCGGCGCTGTGGTCAAGGGCGGGGTCGTTGCGTGCCAGCAAGGCCAGCGCCTCGGCCCGCAGGATCTCGGCCGTGCACCAGCCCGCCGCCCCGCTGCGGGCGCGGGCGAGTTGCCCGGGGCTGACCTGATCGGCCCGCAGGGTCACGACAATGTCCTCGATCAGCCCGTTGACCGGATTCGCCTCGAGGGGCGCGTCATCGAATGCACCGGCATAGTGGCGGGCCCAGTCATGAAACAGCATCACCGAATGCTTCTTGGCCTGGTACCGCAACATGGCGAGCCTTTCCGTCGCAACTGAATGATCGCCGTTGTAGCGCGCAATCACGCAACCGGCCAGCGCCAGGGTGTAGCAGATCGAGGTGCCGTGGTTGATCTGCAAAGCAATTTGCAGGGCGAGACTGGCGGCCCGCCGGGCTTTTTCGGCCAAGCCTTGCAGCCAGAGTATGCGCGCCAGTATGGTCAGCGATGCGACGCTCTGGTCGTATTGCACGCCGAAACCGTGGGTGAAACGGCTGAGATGGCCGCTTTGGGCCAGGCGCTGGATGACCTGCTCGGCGTCTTGTCGGGCGGCACCCTGGTCGCCGGCAAAATGCAGCGCCAGCACCCGCAAGCGTTGGGCGCTCAAGGACAGCAGCGGGTCGCCCTGGGTGCCCAGGCGGTCGAAGTCCTGGCTCTGTTCCAGTGCCTGCTGGTAATGGCCGCAACTGAGGTTGACCGCCATGTGTCCCGACACCGCCCGGAGCTCGCCGGCGCGGTTCTGGCACTGTTGCGCCAACTGCCGGGCGGTGACGAAGGCTTGAACCGTGGCCGGCGTACCGCCCTCGGTGTGGTAATTGAAAGTGGCATGGGCCAACTCCAGGGCGAGGCTCAGCCTGGGGCATGGCGACGGAGTGGCCCGCAGCAGTTGCAGCGCCTTGTTGACGTAAAGCCCATGCTCCTTGAGCAACGACAGCTCTTGCCAGAGGGGCAGGGTGCTCGCGGTCAAGCGGATGGCCACTTGATGAGCGCCCTTCGGGGCCAATCCCCGGTCGAGGGCGGCACGGATATCATCGCGATAGGCCGCGTAACGTGCGATCCACACTGGCGTGGCGGTGTTTTCCCAATCCTGCTCGGCTTGCTCCATCAGGGCCAGGCAGCGCTCGGCATGGCGTTCCTGGCTGGCTGCCAGTTCGCCTGCTTCATGCAGTTTCTCCAGGGCGTAGCTGCGGGTGGTATCCAACAGGCGATAGCGCACCTCTTCATCGCCGACCTCGACGTTGAGCAGGGATTTGGCGACCAATTGGCTGATCGACACCAGCACCTGGTCGGGCGCGACATGGGGGCCGATGATCACCGCGGCGGCCGATGCCAGGTTGAAGCTGCCCATGAACATCGACAGCCGTCGCAGGCAGATCTGCTCGCACACGGTGAGCAGTGCGAAGCTCCAATCCAGCGTGGCGCGCAGGGTCTGCTGGCGCGGCGCAACGTCGCCGTCGTTGTGGAGCAGGGCGACGCTGTCTTGCAGTTGCCGGTGAAGCGCCTCCAGCCCGAAGCGGCCCACTTGTGCGGCGGCCAGTTCGATGGCCAGGGGAATTCCGTCCAGTCGCCGGCAGATGTCCGCCACCAGGGGCACCTCGCGGTCGGTCAGCTCGAAGTCGTCATGGCTGGCCATGGCCCGCTCGGCGAACAGTTGCAGGGCCGGGTATTCGAGGGCCGGGTAACCTTCGATGGGTGTCTCCCGGGGTGGAAAGGCCAGGGCATCCAGGTGCTGGACGTGTTCGCCCTCGGCTCGCAGGCCTTCACGGCTGGTCGCCAGGATATGCAGGTGCGGGGCGCCGCGCAGGAGGGTTTCGCAGAGCTGGGCAACGGCGTCGATCAGATGTTCGCAGTTATCGATCACCAGCAACAGATGCCGGTCCTTGAGCTGGCGGGCGATGGTCGCCGGCGGGTCGCTGTCCGGCTGCGGCAGATCCAGCAGCGCGCACAGGTCCGGGGCGATCATGGCCGGATCGTTGAGCAAGGACAGGTCCAGCAGATAAGTGCCGTCGCGGTAATGATCGATCAGCCGCTCGGCGACCCGCAGGGCCACGGTGGTCTTGCCGATGCCGCCGGTTCCGACCAGGGTAATGAAGCGCTTGCGCGGCAGGTGGTCCACCAGGTTTTCCACCACCGCCTGGCGTCCGATCATCCGGTTACGACGCGGCGGCAGGTTGTGGGCCAGTGACGCAGGCGCGATATTCGCCATGGGGACGAGGGGCTCGGTCGACACCGGCGCGACAAAACTGTAGCCGCGCTGCGCCACGGTGACGATGTAACGCTGCCCGGCCTGACCATCCCCCAACGCTTTGCGCAGTGCCGCGACGTGCACCCGCAGGTTGGTGTCTTCCACGACACTCCTGGGCCAGACACGGGCGATCAGTTGTTGCTTGCTCACCACCTCGCCGGCGTGTTCGAGCAGCACCAGCAGGATCTCCACCGCCCGCCGCCCCAGGCGCAACGGTTGCCCGCCCTCCAGCACCAGGCGCTGGCGGGGATGGACGTGGTAAGGGCCGAAATGCACCGTCTGTTCGACGGGCAAGGCAGAGGGGTGGCTCATTGTGTTCTCAACGTCTGGTCTGATGCAGGAGGCATATCCGAGTATGTTCCTCAGGTTTGGCTTCAGGTGCAACGGTTTAGAGCCTTCATGCCTCGCCACAAAAGCAGCACAGTCTCGGTTCCAACACACCAATCCGAAAAAATTAACAACGTTTAACTCACGCATACACCCCCTCTGACCGGACCATGGAGACCTCCATCCCTCTCAAGGAAGTCATGTCATGAGCACCTTCATCACCCGCGACGGCACCGAGATCTATTACAAGGATTGGGGCAGTGGTCAGCCGGTTGTCTTCAGCCATGGCTGGCCGTTGAACTCGGACAGTTGGGAAGCGCAGATGATGTTCCTGGCGTCCAACGGTTACCGGGTGATCGCTCACGACCGCCGTGGGCATGGGCGTTCCAGCCAGCCTTGGGATGGCAATGACATGAACACCTACGCCGATGACCTGGCCGAGTTGATCGAGCGGCTGGACCTGAAGGACGCGGTGTTGCTCGGTTTTTCCACCGGCGGTGGTGAGGTGGCGCGCTATATCGGCCGGCATGGTGCCGCCCGCGTCGCCAAGCTCGGGCTGATCTCGGCGGTGACGCCACTGATGCTCAGGACCCCGGCCAATCCGGGTGGCCTGCCCATCGAAGTGTTCGACGGTTTCCGCCAGGCCTCCCTGGTCGACCGTTCTCAGCTATACAAGGATGTGGCCAGCGCGTTCTTCGGCGCCAACCGTCCGGGCGCCAAGGTGTCCCAAGGCATGATCGACTGGTTCTGGATGCAAGGCATGCTCGCCGGCCACAAGAACACGTACGACTGCATCAAGGCGTTCTCGGAGACCGATCTTTCCGAAGACTTGCGCAACATCGACGTGCCGACCCTCGTGGTCCATGGCGATGACGACCAGGTGGTCCCCATCGAAGCCGCCGGCATCGCAGCCGCCAAGCTGCTCAAGCACTCGCAACTGCTGGTCTACCCCGGCGCGCCCCATGGCCTGACCGATACCCACAAGGATCGACTGAACGCGGATCTGCTGGCGTTCATCCGCGGCTGATCGAGCAGAGAACCTGTGGGAGCGAGCCTGCTCGCGATAGCGGTGGGTCAGCTTGTGACGATGTCGGATGTGTCGACGCTTCGCGAGCAGGCTCGCTCCCACAGGATCGGCATTCCATAGGACTCTAACCGATGAATCGCAACGACTTACGCCGTCTCGACATGAACCTGCTGGTGATCTTCGAGGCGTTGATGTTCGAGAAGAACCTGACCCGCGTCGCGGAAAAGCTGTTCATGGGCCAGCCTGCCGTGAGCGCGGCGCTGGGGCGGCTGCGGGATCTGTTCGATGACCCGCTGCTGATCCGCCACGGTCGCGGCATGGAACCGACGCCGCGGGCCATGGCGATCCTGCGGGAGCTGCAACCGGCCATGGACACGATTTCCGGCGCGGTCAGCCGGGCCAAGGCGTTCGATCCGTCCACCAGTTGCGACGTGTTTCGCATCGGCCTGTCGGACGACGCCGAGTTCGGCCTGTTTCCGCCCTTGCTGAGCCAACTGCGGGAAGAGGCGCCGGGCATCATCGTGGTGGTGCGCCGGGCCAACTACCTGTTGATGTCGTCGTTGCTGGGCAGCGGGGAAATCAGCGTCGGCGTCAGCTACACCACTGATCTGCCGGCCAACGCCAAGCGCAAGAAATTGCGCGACATCCCTTGCAAGGTTTTGCGCGGCGACAAGCGTCCGGGCCCGCTGACCCTGGACGAGTACTGCGCGCGACCCCACGCCATGGTGTCGTTCTCGGGCGACCTGAGCGGCAACATCGACCTGGACCTGGCGCGCATTGGCCGGACCCGCAAGGTGGTGCTGGGCGTCCCGCAGTTCAGTGGCTTGCGGGCCTTGTTGGCCGGCACCGAACTGATCGCCACCGTGCCCGACTACGCGGCCTGCGCGCTGGTGGAAGGCTGCGCGTTGCGGGCCGAGGACCCGCCGTTCGAGATCAACGCGGCCGAGCTGTCGATGGTCTGGAGCGGCGTGCATGACAACGACCCGGCGGAGCGCTGGCTGCGCTCGCGCATTGCCACCCACATGTCCCAACCATTGCCGGCCGCCGCCTACGCGGATCCGGACGGAGCACACCGATGAACGCCGCCGACGAACGTACCCTGCAGGATTGGGGACTGCTGTTCCTGCGCCTCAGTGGCGCGCTGTTTCTGCTGTGGGTCCACGGGTTGCCGAAGTGGCTGCACTACAGCGACGAACTCACCCGCATCGAAGACCCGTTTCACCTCGGGGCGAGCCTCACCCTGATGTTGGCGATCTTCGCCGAAGTGCTGTGCCCGTTGCTGATCGCGGCCGGTGTCCTGGTGCGCCTGGCGTGCCTGCCCATCCTGTTCCTGTTGGCCGTTGCACTGTGGGTAGTCCACCCGCAATGGAGCCTCGAAGAAGGGCAGTTCGGCTGGCTGCTGCTGATCATCTTTACCTGCGTGTTCATCGCCGGGCCGGGTCGCCTGGCGCTGAATGCGCGTTTTACCGGAGTGTTACGCCATGTCTGAATCTCAAGCTATAGAGTCCACAACGGGCACTGCCTCACCCGGCTCCGACGAAATCGTCACGCTGATCGTCAAACACCGGATCAAGGCCGGCCAGGACGCGGCCTATGAGGCCTGGTTGCGACGCATCGTGACCGTGGCCGGCCGTTGGCCGGGCCACCTGGGGGTGGATGTGGTGCGGGGCAAGCAGGGTGGGTTATCGCTGTTCACTTGCGTGCTGCGCTTCCTTTCCACCGAGGCCCTGCAGCGCTGGCTCGATTCGCCTGAGCGCCGCGAACTGGTGGAGGAGGCCGCGCCGTTGCTGGCCGACGGCGACCAGACCGAAGTCGCCTCCCACAAGGAGTTCTGGTTCACCCCGCTGGCGGATGCCGCTACACCGCCACCGCGCTGGAAGCAGGCCGTGGTGACGTTGCTGGTGATCCTGCCGCACACCTTGCTGGTGCCGCTGATCTGGGGCCCGGTGCTGCAGCTCAACGCTTTTCTATCCAACTACGTCGTCGCCACGTTCCTGATCACCCTGACCATCGTGCTCTCGGTCTGCTACGTGTGCATGCCGCTGGCGACCCGTTTGTTCGCGCCCTGGATGGAGGCCTCGAAGGCGCATGAGCATCTGGAGTCTTAGCTGACACCGTTGTGGCAAGGAAGGCTTGTGTGGCGAGGGAGGAACGAGGGCGACCCGCGCGAAGCGGCCCTAAGTTTTTTGGGGCGCTGCGCCACCCAGCGGGAGCAAGCTCCCTCGCCACGGTATTCATTTTTGATAGTTGAAGGAAAACCCGATGAACGCCGATCTGATTCTGTTCAATGGCCAGTTCCACACCGTCGACCGGGAAAAGCCCCGGGCCAGCGCCGTGGCCATCAGCCAGGGCAAGTTCGTTGCCGTGGGCACCGACGCCGAGGCCATGGCCCTGCGTGGCAGCCGTACCCAGGTCATCGACCTCAAGGGGCGTACCGTCATTCCGGGACTCAACGACTCGCACCTGCACCTGATCCGCGGGGGCCTGAACTACAACCTCGAACTGCGTTGGGAAGGGGTGCCGTCCCTGGCCGATGCCCTGCGCATGCTCAAGGACCAGGCCGACCGTACGCCGGCGCCGCAATGGGTGCGCGTGGTGGGTGGCTGGAACGAATTCCAGTTCGCCGAAAAGCGCATGCCGACCCTGGAAGAACTCAACCAGGCCGCCCCCGATACCCCGGTGTTCGTGTTGCACCTGTATGACCGCGCCTTGCTCAACCGCGCCGCGTTGCGGGTGGCCGGCTATACCCGTGACACGCCGAACCCGCCGGGCGGCGAGATCGTGCGCGACAGCAAGGGCGAGCCCACCGGCATGTTGGTGGCGCGTCCCAACGCGATGATCCTCTACTCGACGTTGGCCAAGGGGCCGAAGTTACCGCTGGAGTACCAGGTCAACTCCACTCGCCAGTTCATGCGTGAACTCAATCGCCTGGGGCTGACCAGTGCCATCGACGCGGGTGGTGGTTTCCAGAACTACCCGGACGATTACGCGGTGATCGAGCAGTTGGCCCGGGAAGAACAGTTGACGGTGCGCATCGCCTACAACCTGTTCACCCAGAAGCCCAAGGAAGAGCTCAGCGACTTCAAGAACTGGACCGGCAGCGTCAAGCTGCACCAGGGCGATGATTTCCTGCGGCACAACGGCGCCGGTGAAATGCTGGTGTTCTCGGCAGCGGATTTCGAAGACTTCCTGGAGCCACGCCCGGACTTGCCGGCGAGTATGGAGCAGGACCTGGAACCGGTGGTGCGGCACCTGGTGGAGCAGCGCTGGCCGTTCCGCCTGCATGCCACCTACAACGAGTCCATCAGCCGTATGCTCGACGTGTTCGAGAAGGTCAACCGCGACATCCCGTTCAACGGCCTGCCATGGTTCTTCGACCACGCCGAAACCATCACCCCGCAGAACATCGAACGGGTCCGCGCACTGGGCGGCGGTATTGCCATCCAGGACCGCATGGCCTTCCAGGGCGAGTATTTCGTCGACCGCTACGGCGCCAAGGCGGCCGAAGCGACGCCGCCGATCAAGCGCATGCTGGCCGAAGGCGTGCCGGTGGGTGCCGGCACCGACGCCACCCGGGTGTCGAGCTACAACCCCTGGACCTCGCTGTACTGGATGGTCAGCGGCCGCACGGTCGGTGGCCTGGCGCTGCACGAAGAAGGCCTGCCGCGCCTCACCGCGCTGGAGCTGTTCACCCATGGCAGCGCCTGGTTTTCCTCGGAGCAGGGCAAGAAGGGACAGATCAAGGTCGGCCAACTGGCGGACCTGGCGGCACTGAGCGCCGACTTCTTCAGCGTCGAGGAAGAAGCCATCAAGTGGATCGAGTCCGTGCTGACGGTGGTCGACGGCAAGGTGGTGTACGCCGCCGGCGACTTCGAAAAACTCGGCCCTGCCAGCGTCCCGGTACTGCCGGACTGGTCGCCGGTGGTCAAGGTGCCAGGTCACTGGCGCCCGACCTCGCCGTTGCAGGCCCAGGTGCACCAGTGCAGCGGTCCTTGCACGGTGCATTCCCATAGCCATGAGCGGGCGCGGCTGTCGAACGTCCCGGTCAGCGATTTCCAAGGCTTCTGGGGCGCGTTTGGCTGTTCCTGCTTCGCGTTCTGACAAACAGTGTTGTAAGGGGGACACCCTCGCTCGGACGAGCGCTTAGCGGTTGAACATTCAGCGCCGCTGTCGCCTGACGATCGGCCATCGCGAGCAGGCTCGCTCCCACAGGTTTCGCACTTCCATCCAAAGGAGTCATCCCATGAGCAACGCCCCTGTCTACAACCGCCTGAACAAAGATGATGCCGTCGTCCTGCTGGTCGATCACCAGACCGGCCTGATCTCCCTGGTCCAGGACTTCTCGCCCAACGAGTTCAAGAACAACGTGCTGGCCCTGGCCGACCTGGCGAAATTCTTCGGTCTGCCGACTATCCTGACCACCAGCTTCGAAAAAGGCCCTAACGGCCCGCTCGTGCCGGAGCTCAAGGAAATGTTCCCGGACGCGCCATACATCCCGCGTCCAGGCCAGATCAATGCCTGGGACAACGAAGACTTCGTCAAGGCGATCAAGGCCACCGGCCGCAAGCAGCTGATCATCGCCGGCGTGGTGACCGACGTCTGCGTCGCGTTCCCGACCTTGTCGGCACTGGCCGAAGGTTTCGACGTGTTCGTCGTCACCGACGCCTCGGGCACCTTCAACGAAACCGTGCAGCAGGCTTCCTGGGCCCGCATGACCGCGGCTGGCGCGCAACTGATGAACTGGTTCTCGGTGGCTTGCGAACTGCATCGCGACTGGCGCAACGACATCGAAGGCCTGGGCAACCTGCTGTCCCAGCGCATTCCGAACTACCGCAACCTGATGAACAGCTATGCGGCGCTGACTGCCAAGTAAGCTGAGCGGTTCTAGCTGGACGACGCCCGCCTTGTGCGGGCGTTTTGGTTTTTGGTCGACTGACAGGCCGCCATCGCGAGCAGGCTCGCTCCCACAGAGGATTCGGGCGTTCTCAAGGGGCATGTCCGCCACAAAACCCATGTGGGAGCGAGCCTGCTCGCGATGGCGTCAGCCCATACAACCCTTCCCAACCTGTCTCACCCCGACCACAATGCTCAACTGAACTCCCTCACTGTCCACCCCTGGAGTGACAATGAACCCCTTCGAAGAAATGCGCATTTTCACCCAGGTCATGGAGTCGGGCAGCTTCACGGCGGCGGCGGACAAGTTGGGGTTGTCCAAACAATTCGTCAGCCGCAAGCTCATGGAGCTGGAACAGCGGCTGGGGGTTCGCCTGCTCAACCGTTCGACGCGGCGGCTGGACGTTACCCCATTGGGTCAGCGGTATTACGAAGCGGCCTTGCGTCTGCTCAGCGAAATCGAGCAGGTGGAGCAGGGTATCAGCGGCCAGACCAGCGAGCCTCGCGGCACCCTTCGGCTCAGCGCGCCGCTGTCTTTTGCCGTGGCGCACCTGGGCTGTCTGCTGCCGTTGTTCTTGCAGCGTTATCCCCAGGTCAGCGTCGAAGTGGACCTGAGCGACCGCTCGGTGGATTTGCTGGGGGAGGGTTACGACCTGGCGCTACGGATCGGCGTGCTGGAAGATTCGACCTTGATCGCCCGTCGCATCGCGACCATCGACCGGGTCTACTGCGCCAGCCCGTCCTACCTGGCGCGACGTGGCATTCCCGCGCGCCCCGAAGACCTGCGCAGCCATGACTGCCTGCCCTATGGTCACAGCCGTCAGGTTCAGTGGCGTTTCGGAGGAGGGGGGAAGCCGCTGGTGTTGGAGGTCACTGGACGCATGCGTGCCAACAACGGTGATCTGCTCAGGGATGCGGCCATCGCCGGCATGGGCATTACCTATCTCCCTACCTTCATCCTCGGCGACGCGCTGGAGGATGGGCGGTTGGTCAAGGTACTGGAGGGCTTTGAGACCGAGCCCCTGGCCCTGTCGGCGGTCTACCCGCAACATCGCCAAAGCTCGCGCCCGGTGCAGGCGCTGGTGGAATTTCTACGTGAACACATGCAATGACTGAGCTTCCAGCCGTCGCAAGACGACTGAAAGCTCCAGCGATACCCGATCAGGCGGCCATGTTGGCGCCGGTCAGTTCCTTCTTGTACTGCGCCTTCATGGTTTCCATCTGCTCACCCAAGGCATCCAGCTTGGCTTTGCCCAGCACTTTCTTGGCTTGGGGGAACATCTCTTTCTCTTCTTCTTCGATATGGTGCTCAAGCAGTTCCTTGACCACTTTCACCCGGCCGGCGAATTCAGGTTGGGAAGGATCGGTGGCCTTCAGGTCCGGCAGCACCAGGGAATCGACGGTGCGATGTTCTTCCTTGGCCTCGTAATACATTTCCGCCTCATCCTTGCCACCTGCCTGCTTGAAGGCGGGGTACAGGATTTCTTCTTCCAGCCGGGTATGAATGGTGACTTCCATTTCCAGCTTCGCCAACAGGTCAGTACGTTTCTTCACGCCGCGCTCGGTGGATTCGCTCAGTTGAGCAAGAATGCCCTTGACGCGTTCATGGTCAGCTTTCAACAGATCGATGGCGTTCATATACAGCTCCTCGGCAATTCACGGTTACGAGCCGGCTTCAAGCGCCGACGTCGTGTTAACCGAGAGTTGCATCGGCCGTGCCAGCCAAGAGGCTTTATAAAGTCCTTTTAAAACAAGGAGTTGAAAAGATCGCCATTTTTGGCATCGTGCAGGCTGCATGAAGAGGGGCCAAAGCGCCTTGCACTTTGCGCTGCCCTGACCGAGAACCCTTATGGGAGCGAGCCTGCTCGCGATAGCGGTCCTCCAGCCAATGATGATGTCGACCGGCCTGGCCTCATCGCGAGCAGGCACGCTCCCACAGTTTTTCCGCGTCGTCCCGCAAATCCTGCTCACCCCCATATCTCCTGTGGGAGCGAGCCTGCTCGCGATAGCGGTCCTCCAGCCAATGATGATGTCGACCGGCCTGGCCTCATCGCGAGCAGGCACGCTCCCACAGTTTTTCCGCGTCGTCCCGCAAATCCTGCTCACCCCCATATCTCCTGTGGGAGCGAGCCTGCTCGCGATAGCGGTCGTCCAGCCAATGATGATGTCGACTGGCCTGGCCTCATCGCGAGCAGGCTCGCTCCCAAAGGGGATTTGCAGCTCAGTCATCGAGCAACTGCCGCACCCGCCCGGCAATCGCCAGGCAAGAGGTCAGCCCCGGCGATTCGATGCCGAACAGGTTGATCAGTCCGGACACCTGGTGCTCGGCGGCGCTGCTGATGAGGAAGTCGCGGGCGGGTTCACCGGGGGCGGAAATCTTCGGGCGGATACCGCTATAAGCTGGTTGCAGGCTGTGATCGGGCAGGTCGGGCCAATAAGTGCGAATCGCCGGATAGAAGGCTTCGGCGCGACCGGGATCGACCCGGTAGTCCTCGTGTTCGACCCATTCGACGTCGGGTCCGAAACGGGCCTGGCCCGCGAGGTCCAGGGTCATGTGGATGCCCAGCCCGGCGGCTTCCGGGGCCGGGTAGACCAGATGCCGGAAGGGCGCACGTCCGGCCAGGCTGAAGTAGTTGCCTTTGCACAAATAGTCAGGGGGCACTGTTTGCGCCGGCAGGCCTTCCAGACGACGGGCGAGGGCGGGCGCCTGGAGACCGGCGGCGTTGATCAGTCGGCGGCAGGACAGGTTCATCTGGGCCGTGCCGCCCAATGCCAGTATGAAGCGCCCGGTACCGATGCGAGCCCCCAACAATGGCGTGTGGAAAGCAATGGTCGCGCCGGCCGCTTCGGCATCGCCTTGCAACGCCAGCATTAATGCATGGGAGTCGACAATGCCCGTGGAAGGCGAATACAACGCGGCGACACACGCCAGCGCCGGCTCCAGGGCCGACGCCTGCTCCTGATCGAGCAGGCGCAGGTCGTCCACGCCATTCAGCAAGCCGCGTTCCAGTAATGCCCGGAGCCCGGCCACCTGCGACGGGTCCTTGGCGACGATCAGCTTGCCGAGCCGGCGAGTCGTCACCCCGTGGCTTTCGCAATAGGCATACAGCCGGTGCCGACCTTCGACGCACAACCGGGCCTTGAGGCTGCCCGGTGGGTAGTAGATACCGGCATGGATGACTTCGGAACTGCGCGAGCTGGTGCCCATGCCGATGGCGCCGCCGGCTTCGATCAGCAACACCTCATGACCGGCCTGGGCCAGCTCCCGGGCCACGGCCAGACCGACCACCCCCGCACCCACCACCACGCACTCGATATCGACGCTCACCCTCATGTCTCCTCAGGGCTCTCAGGCGTTTCAGGGTAGTCCTGCCTGGGCAACGGGTGAAGTGCAATGCTAATGTTAAAAAATGTTAGATTGAAAAAATACTTCACAAGATCTGTTCATTGGTGGATGATCGACCCCAACCTGTAGGACAAAGCTCGCTCACAAGACCCAACAGAACAGTTCGCTGTCTCTTCCGGAGTGCCTCATGAATAACAAGAATGTCGGTGTGATCGGTCTCGGCGCGATGGGCCTGGGCATTGCCCGCTCGTTGCTGCGCGCGGGCTTCAATGTGCATGCCTGTGATGTGCGCGCCGCCGTTACCGAGCAATTTGCCGGCGAGGGCGGGGTGGCCTGTGTGTCGCCTGCCGACATGGCGGCTCAATGCGATGTGATCATCACCGTGGTGGTGAATGCCGAGCAGACCGACACCGTGTTGTTTGGCGAAAACGGGGCCGTGCAAGTCTTGCGCGAGGGCAGCCTGGTCATCGGGTGCGCCACCGTGGCGCCAACCTTTGCCGTGGAACTGGGCCAGCGCCTGGCGCAGACCGGCCTGCTGTACCTCGACGCGCCGATCTCCGGCGGCGCGGCCAAGGCCGCGGCCGGTGAGATGACCATGATGACGTCCGGCCCGGCACCGGCCTACGCCAAGGCCGAAGCGGTCCTGGCGGGTATGGCGGGCAAGGTCTATCGCTTGGGCGATGTCCATGGCCTGGGTTCCAAAGTCAAAATCATCAATCAATTGCTGGCCGGCGTACACATCGCCGCCTCGGCCGAAGCCATGGCCTTGGGGCTGCGTGAAGGCGTGGATGCCGATGCGTTGTACGAAGTGATCACCCACAGCGCCGGCAACTCCTGGATGTTCGAAAACCGCGTGCCGCACATCCTCAAGGCCGACTACACGCCCCTGTCGGCGGTGGACATTTTCGTCAAGGACCTGGGCCTGGTGCTCGATACCGCCCGCGCCAGCAAATTCCCGTTGCCGTTGTCGGCCACCGCGCACCAGATGTTCATGCAGGCCTCCAGCGCCGGTTTCGGGCGGGAGGATGATTCGGCGGTGATCAAGATTTTCCCGGGCATCGACCTGCCGACCGCCAAGCCCGACACGATCTGAGGAACCGACATGACCCTCTCCAACGCGCGCCCGCTGCTGGGCTGCATTGCCGACGACTTCACGGGTGCCACGGACTTGGCCAACATGCTGGTGCGCGGCGGTATGCGCACGGTGCAGAGCATCGGCATTCCCGGTGCCGACGACGCTGAAGGCCTGGCGGCCGATGCGATCGTCATTGCCCTCAAGTCGCGGACCCTGCCTGTGGCCGAGGCCATCGACGAATCCCTCGCGGCGCTGACCTGGTTACGTGAACGCGGCTGCCAGCAGATTTTCTTCAAGTACTGCTCGACCTTCGACTCGACCGCTGCGGGCAACATCGGCCAGGTCAGCGAAGCCCTGCTCAAAGCCCTGGGCAGTGATTTCACCCTGGCCTGCCCGGCGTTTCCGGAAAACGGCCGGACGATTTTCCGCGGCCATCTGTTCGTGCAGGATCAATTGCTGAACGAGTCGGGCATGCAACACCACCCGTTGACGCCGATGACCGACGCCAACCTGGTGCGTGTGCTGCAAGCCCAGACTTCCCTCCAGGTTGGCCTGTTGCGCTACGACAGTGTCGCCCAGGGCGTGGACGCCGTGCGGGCGAAGATTGCCGGGTTGCGCGCCCAAGGCGTCGGCATGGCCATCGCCGACGCATTGTCCGATGCGGACCTGTACACCCTCGGTGCGGCCTGCGCGGACCTGCCCTTGCTGACGGGTGGCTCCGGGCTGGCCCTGGGGTTGCCGGACAACTTCCGCCGAGCCGGCCAGCTGAGGGATTTCGATGTGTCGACGCTGCCCCAGGTCCCTGGTGGCGAAGTGGTCCTGGCCGGCAGCGCGTCCATCGCCACCAATGGACAAGTGGCCGCCTGGCTCGAGGCCGGGCGGCCGGCCTTGCGCATCGATCCCGTGGCGCTGGCGGCCGGTGAGCCGGTGGTCGCCCGAGCCCTGGCGTTTGCCCGCGACGCGGCGGACACGGTGCTGATCTATGCCACCAACAGCGCCGATGAAGTCAAGGCTGTGCAGCAACAGTTGGGCGCTGGTCGGGCCGGTGCGCTGGTGGAGAACGCCTTGGGCGAGATCGCCCGGGGTTTGCGCGAGCAAGGTGTACGGCGTTTCGTGATTGCCGGTGGCGAAACCTCCGGCGCGGTGGTCAAGGCGCTGGAGGTGACGCTGTTGCAGATCGGCGCGCAGATCGATCCGGGTGTGCCGGCCACCCTCAGCAGTGGCGCGGAACCGCTGGCCCTGGCACTCAAGTCGGGCAATTTCGGCGGTCGCGATTTCTTCGCCAAGGCCCTCGCGCAATTGGCCGGAGGCGCCCGATGAGCCCCGAAAGCGCCTTGCGCGAAGAGATCTGCGAAGTCGGCCTGAGCCTCTATCAGCGTGGCTACACCGTCGGCAGCGCCGGCAACATCAGCGCCCGGCTCGACGACGGTTGGCTGATCACGCCGACCGACGCCTGCCTGGGACGTCTCGATCCAGCGGCCATCGCCAAGGTCAATGCCGCCGGCGATTGGGTGTCCGGGCACAAGCCGTCCAAGACCCTGGCGTTGCATCGCCAGGTCTACGACCGCAACCCGACGGTCGGCGGCGTGGTGCACACCCACTCCACCCATCTGGTGGCGCTGACCCTGGCCGGGGTCTGGCGGCCCGACGATATCTTGCCGCCGCTCACGCCTTATCAGGTGATGAAGGTCGGGCACATTCCATTGATCGACTACCAGCGCCCCGGCTCGCCCAACGTGGCCGAGCAGGTGGCGCAACTAGCCAATCGGGTGCGCGGCGTGATGCTCGAACGGCTGGGCCCGGTGGTCTGGGAAAGTACGGTGTCCCGGGCCAGCTACGCCCTGGAAGAGTTGGAGGAGACCGCGCGGCTCTGGCTGCTGAGCAATCCCCGGCCCGAGCCGCTCGATCAGGCGGCACTGGATGAGCTGCGCAATATCTTCGGCGCCGATTGGTAAGGGACCCGCCACAAGAACCAAAGCCTTGCACAGCCAGTGGCGAGGGGATCGATTCCCTCGCCAGCGGTGCCGTGCGGGCTGGCTGAAAAAACAATAACAACAGGATTCACTCCATGATCCATTTCAACCGCAGTGTTTGTCGTGAAAGCGTTCTCCCGATTCTCTCCGGAGGGTCGCGCCCATGAGCCCGGTCATCCTGATGATCACGGCCGGGGCCGGGATTGCGCTGTTGTTGTTCCTGGTGCTCAAGTACAAGTTCCAACCGTTCGTGGCGCTGATGCTGGTGAGCATCCTGGTGGCGCTGGTGGCCGGGGTGAAGCCGGCCGACTTGGTGGCGACCATCGAAGGCGGCATGGGCAAGACTCTCGGCCATATCGCGATCATCATCGCCCTGGGCGCGATGATCGGACGCATCATCGAACTGTCGGGCGGCGCCGAGGCCCTGGCGAAAACCCTGATCGAACGCTTTGGCAACCGGCGCACACCGCTGGCCCTGACCATCGCCGGCTTCATCATCGGCGTGCCGGTGTTCTTCGAGGTGGGAGTCATCATCCTCATGCCGCTGGCCTATGGCGTGGCCCGCAGCGCCCGCAAGCCGTTGCTGGTGTTCGCCTTGCCGATGTGCGCGGCGTTGCTCACGGTGCATGCGTTCCTGCCGCCGCATCCGGGGGCGGTGGCGGCGGCCAGCCAGTTGGGGGCCGACCTGGGACGTGTGTTGATGTTCGGCCTGCCGTTGACTGCGTTCCTGTGTTTTGTCGGCTATAAAGTGGCGGGGCGCATGACCCGTCGTTTTTATCCGATGACCGATGACATCCGCGCCGAAGTCTATGGTCCCCACGTCACCAACGAAGACCTGGCCGCCTGGAGCAATGGTAACGGCCGGGATCCGCTGCAAGCCGCCGTCGCGGTGTCCCATATGGGGCTGGAAGAATCCACCGGCTCGCTGGTCGCCAAGCTGCCACCGGCGCCGCCACCGGGTTTCGGCCTGATTGTCGGGCTGATCCTGTTGCCAATCGTGCTGATCCTGCTGGGTACGCTGTCGACCACGCTGCTGCCGGTGGAGTCCACGGTTCGCGGTGTCATGACGGTGCTGGGGGCACCGCTGGTGGCCCTGCTGATCGACACCTTGCTCTGCGCCTGGCTATTGGGTTCACGGCGGGGCTGGAGTCGCAGCCAAGTGTCCGATGTGATCGGCTCGGCGTTGCCGGGGGTGGCGATGGTGATCCTGATCGCCGGTGCCGGTGGCGTCTTTGGCAAAGTCCTGGTGGACACCGGGATCGGAGCGGTGGTGTCCGACATGTTGCGCACCACCGGGCTGCCGGTGCTGGCGCTGGGCTTTTTGCTGACCATGCTGTTGCGTGCCGTGCAAGGTTCGACCACGGTAGCGCTGGTGACCACCGCCGGTATCATCAGCCCGTTGATCGCTACGCTCGGGCTGACCCCCAATCACCTGGCGCTGCTGTGCCTGGCCATGGGCGGTGGCGGGCTGGCGATGTCCCACATCAACGATGCCGGCTACTGGATCTTCACTAAACTGGCAGGGCTCAACGTGGCGGACGGCCTGCGCACCTGGACGGTGATCACCACGCTGCTCGGTACACTCGGTTTTGGAATCACCTTGTTGATCTGGCCTTTCGTTTAAGGAATATCGTATGCCTCGTTTCGCAGCCAACCTCAGCATGCTCTATCCGCAACATGATTTCCTCGACCGTTTCGCGGCTGCGGCGGCCGATGGTTTCGATGCCGTGGAGTACCTGTTCCCGTACGAGTACAGCCCCGAGGTGCTCAAGCAGCGGCTGGATGACAATGGTCTGGTCCAGGCGCTGTTCAACGCACCGCCCGGGAATTGGGCGGCGGGGGAGCGGGGGCTGGCGACGTTGCCCGGGCGCGAGCAGGAATTTCGTGAAGGTTTCGAGCGGGCCCTGGAATATGCCGCAGTGCTCGGCAACTCGAACATTCACGTGATGGCGGGCTTGCTCCCGTCCGAAGCCGAGCGTGCCCGGCACCACGCCGTGTACCTGGAAAACCTCGCCTACGCCACGACCCAGGCGGCGAAGGCCGGGATCACGGTGTTGCTGGAGCCGATCAATACCCGGGACATGCCGGGCTTTTTTCTCAACCGCCAGGACCAGGCCCATGCCATCTGCCGGGAGGTCGGGGCAGACAATCTCAAGGTCCAGTTCGATTGCTACCACTGCCAGATCGTCGAGGGCGACCTGGCGAGCAAACTCAGGCGCGACTTCAGTGGCATCGGGCACATCCAGATCGCCGGCGTGCCGGATCGGCATGAGCCGGACCTGGGGGAGGTCCATTATCCGTTCCTGTTCGGATTGCTGGACGAGCTGGGCTATAACGGCTGGGTCGGCTGCGAATACCGTCCCCGAGGTGATACCTCGGCCGGTCTGCAATGGCTGCGAGACTGGAAAGCGCGCCAGGAACTGTGAGAGATGGTGGTGGGTCAGCCGGCTTTGATGTTGACTGTTCCACTGCTATCGCGAGCAGGCTCGCTCCCACAGGGATTTCAGTTGTTCGCCAGATCTGTGGTTTGCCATCAATACCCTTGTGGGAGCGAGCCTGCTCGCGATGGCAGTGGGTCAGCTTGCATCGATGTTATTTGTGCCGCCGTCATCGCGGGCAAGCCTGGCTCCCACAGAGATTTCGGCTGTTCACAAGACTTGCGTTCGCCATCAATACCCCTGTGGGAGCGAGCCTGCTCGCGATAGCGATGGACCGGCACGCGACGATGTCAGGCAGGCTGCCCATCCGGTAACAGCAACTCGACGCCCTGCTTGCGGATACCATCGGCCGCCGCCGGTGCTAGGGCGTCGTCGCTGATAATGAAATCGAACTGCTCCAGCCCGGCGATTCGGTACATGCTGAAGGTGCCGTACTTGGAACTGCTGGCCACCAGCACTACTTGCGAGGCCGATTGCATCGCCACCTGCTTGACCTCCACCTTCAAGGCCGACGGCGTGGTGATGCCCCGTTGCAGGTCCCACGAACTGGTGGACATGAAGGCAATGTCCGTCACGATCTGACGCAAGGTTGCCACCGCCAGCCCGCCGACGCAGGAGTGGTTGGAATGATCCAGCTGCCCGCCGGTATGGATCACCGTCACCTGCGGCGCTTCCATCAGCGCCTGGACCACGCCGAAATCGTTGGTCACCACCGTCATCCCCGACAGCGCCTTGATGTAGGGCACGATCTCCAGGGTGCTGGTGCCGGCATCCAGGTACACCGTCATATCATCCTTCAACAGTCTGGCCGCCAGCTTGGCCATGGCCTGCTTCTGCGGCAGCTCCACCACGGCCTTGGACTGGTGGCTCGGCTCGCTGTGTAGCTGGCTGGCGATACGAACCCCACCGGTTACCGAATAGGCCCGGCCTTCCTGCTCCAGCAAAGCGATGTCGCGGCGCACGGTCATGTGCGAGCAATCGAACATCTCCATCAACTGGTGAACGCTCAGCACCTGATGCTTGCGCAACTGACGCAGGATCTGTTCCCGACGCTGCTCGGGAATCATCGGTGCGGGGCTGTCGTTGGCCATGTCCTTGGAGGTGGGCATTGGTGTGGGCTCGGTGACTGAAAGGGCAGGGGAATAGTAGCGAATCTGCAAGCAATGGACGAGGCGCAACTATGAATGCACCCCTAACCCCTCTGGCGGAGGAGCTTGCTCCCGCTGGGCTGCGAAGCGGCCCCAACCCGGACGGCTCAAAGGAAACTGACAGGCGCAGCACTCCTGTAACTTGGGCCCGGGTCTGTCAGGTTAAAGGGCATCGCCTGCTAGGGAGCAGCTTTTTGAGGCTCCATGTCATCCAGCGCTCGGTTTGCCAGTAATGAACCCAGTTCGACCAATTGCTGAATCCCTAACGCCACATGTCGTCGAGAACCTTCCAGCTCAAACGCCAGGTCACTGACCATTGCATTGGCCGAGGCGAGGGTTTCGCTGAGAGTGGTCAACACCGATTCCGTGTTGATACCCGGAACCACTGAAAAGACCTGCCTGTCCTGGGTGTCGGGTTTACTTGGGTTGGATGGGGATAAATGTACATTCAGCGCCCGATCGGCGGCTTCGCGAAGCTTTTTTGTATCGAGAGAGGTGTAGGCGGAAAGGTTTTCAGCCTTTGGGGGATTGGGGGTTACCTTGACCATGGTGAAGCTCCTGACTTGGAAGTGGCGCTCATTCCCCCCGTGACCAAACGAGGGTGGTGGGCGGTACGCAGGTTGGTCAACCGGGAAGTCAGGCACCCGGCGCACTCGAAAGTGCCCCGCGCACAGCCCACCGCAAAGCATACCGACAAAAGTGTCGCCATGCTGAGGTTGGCGCGTATGCGCCTGACATTGGACAGGTGACCAAACCTGATCGCTGAATTTGCAGCGACCCACAAAGCCTATCTTCGCGCCTTCCGAACCGGCAACCGCCGCGACTCGTCAGAAAATTCCTGTTCTGCAAATTTCTTGTAGGAACACCATGTCCTGTGGCGAGGGGATTTATCCCCGCTGGGCTGCAAGCAGCCCCCTACTGCAACTCGGTGGGTCAGATCAGTTGAGTGGTCAGCATTGGGGCTGCTTTGCAGCCCAACGGGGCGGTGCGACGTTTCGCTAAATCCCCTCGCCACAGGGGGTCCGATTACACCCAGGGAACACAGGCATAAAAAAACCCGCATCTCGCGATACGGGTTTTTTCACAGCGCCGGGGCTCAGGCGATCAGCCTGTCAGGCCCGCCTGCTGGACCAGGGTCAGCAACGGCTGCGGGTACACACCGAGGAAGAACGCCAGGATGGCGATGGCCAGCAGCATCACGCCGCCCGCTTTCTGTTCCCAGTGCAACTCGGCGTCGTGGCGACGCAGGTTGGGTTCCATCAGGTACAGGGTGACCATGACGCGCAGGTAGTAGAACACGCCGATGGCACTGCCCAGCACCAGGGAGCCGACCAGCCACCATTGATGCGCCTCGACGCCGGTGGCGACGATGTAGAACTTGCCGATGAAGCCGGCGGTCAGCGGGATGCCGGCCAGGGACAGCATCATCACGGTCAGCACGGCGGTCAGGTACGGACGGCGCCAGAACAGGCCGCGGTATTCGTACAGGGCGTCGGCGTCGCGGCCGTTGTACGGCGAGGACATCAGGGTGATCACGCCGAAGGCGCCGAGGCTGGTGATCACGTAGGTGACCAGGTACACGCCGATGGCTTCCACCGCCAGGCCCTTGCTGGCGATCAGGGCGATCAGCAGGTAGCCGAAGTGGGCGATGGACGAGTAACCCAGCAGACGCTTGAGGTTGCTCTGGGTCAGTGCCAGCAGGTTACCGAACAGGATCGACACGATGGCGATGATGGTCAGTACGTTGCTCAGCACACCGCTGCTGGCTACTGGCGAGATCTGGAACAGACGCACCATGACCGCGAACACCGCCACTTTCGAAGCGGTGGCCAGGAACGCCGCCACTGGCGCCGGGGCGCCTTCGTAGACGTCCGGGGTCCACAGGTGGAACGGCACCAGCGACAGCTTGAACGCCAGGCCGATCAGCATCATGCCCAGGCCCAGTTGCGCGATCGGGCTAGGCAGGCCGGTGGCCGCCAGGGCCTGGCCGATGCCGACGAAGCTCAGGGTACCGGCTTCCGCGTAGAGCAGCGCCATGCCGAACAACAGGAACGCCGAACCGGCGGCCGACAGCACCATGTACTTGATGCCGGCTTCCAGCGAGCGTTTGTTGAAGAAGGCGTAGGCCACCAGGCCGTAGACCGGCACCGACAGCAGTTCCAGGCCGATGAACAGGCTGGCCAGGTGCTGTGCGCTGACCAGGACCAGGCCACCGGCGGCGGCCATCAGGATCAGCAGGTACAGTTCTTCGCGGTTGCCCGGGTAACCCGAACCGCCGTCGCCGAGGTAGGCGTGGGCGAGGGTGACGCAGGCCAGGGTGGCGACCAGGATCAACGCCATGTACAGGCAGGCGAAGCTGTCGATCTGCAGCAATGGCGTGACCGCCAGTGGTGCGACTTTCAGGGCCGGCAGGATCGACAGCAAGGCCAGGTTCAGCCCCGCCACCGACAGCAGGAAGGTCTGTGAGTGATTGCGCCGCCAGGCGATCGCCAGCATCACCACGATGATCGTGGCGCTGGTGATCAACAGCGGTGCAAGCGCGATAAAGTGTTGAATCGTGAATTCCATAGCGCTCTTACCGGGCCGAAGCGAGTTGAGAGAAGGCGGTGCCGAGCCACTGCTGCACGCCATGCATGGTGGCGGCAGACGTGTCGAGGAACGGCTGCGGGTAGACGCCGAGGTAGACCAGCAGTATCGCCAGGCCCAGCACCATGATCAGTTCGCGACCGTCCATGCCGCGCAGCACTTCGTCCGATTTCGACGGGCCGAAGTAGGCGCGGTGGATCATGATCAGCGAGTAGACCGAACCGAACACCAGGCCGGAGGTGGCGATGGCGATGATCCACGGCGCGCTGACGAAGCTGCCGATCAGGATCAGGAACTCGCCGACGAAGTTGCCGGTACCCGGCAGGCCCAGGGAGGCGGCCGCGAAGAACAGGCTGATGGCCGGCAGGTAGGCGATGCGCGACCACAGGCCACCCATCTCACGCATGTCCCGGGTGTGCAGGCGCTCGTACAACTGGCCGCTGAGGATAAACAGCGCCGCCGCCGACAGGCCGTGGGCGAGCATCTGGATCACTGCGCCTTGCAGGGCGAGCTGGCTGCCGGAGTAGATCCCGATCAGCACGAAGCCCATGTGCGAGACGCTGGAGAAGGCGATCAGGCGCTTGATGTCGGTCTGGGCGAACGCCAGGAACGCACCGTAGAAGATCCCGATCAGGCCCAGGGTCATCGCAATCGGCGCGAACTCGGCCGAGGCGTTGGGGAACAGCGGCAGGGCGAAACGCAGCAGGCCGTAGGCCGCCGTCTTCAGCAGGATACCGGCCAGGTCCACGGAACCGGCGGTCGGCGCCTGGGCGTGGGCATCCGGCAGCCAGGAGTGGAACGGCACCACCGGCAGCTTCACCGCAAAGGCGATGAAGAAGCCCAGCATCAGCACGTACTCGGTGCCGCGCGACATCTGCACTTTCAACAGGTCGGCGTAGTTGAAGGTAATCACGCCGGTGTTGTTGAAGTTCACCAGCACCAGGCCCAGGATCGCCACCAACATGATCAGGCCGGAAGCCTGGGTGAAGATGAAGAACTTGGTCGCCGCGTAGATCCGGGTCTTCTTGCCGTCCGAAGAACTGTGACCCCAGAGCGCGATGAGGAAGTACATCGGCACCAGCATCATTTCCCAGAAGAAGAAGAACATGAACAGGTCCAGCGCCAGGAACACGCCGACGACACCGCCCAGGATCCACATCAGGTTCAGGTGGAAGAAGCCGACGTGACGCTGGATCTCTTTCCAGGAGCAGAGGACCGAGAGGATACCCAGCAGGCCGGTCAGCAGGATCATCAGCAGCGACAGGCCGTCGAGGGCCAGGTGCACGCTGATGCCGAAGCGCTCGATCCAGAGGTGCTTGAACTCAAGCGCCCAGGTCGGGTTGGCGCCAGGGGCCGGGGCGAATGAATAGTCACCGGTCGCCCACAGCCAGAGGCCGAGCGCGAGTTCCAGGGACATGGTCAGCAGCGCAATCCAGCGCGGGAGCGTGGAGCTGGAGCGCTCCGCGATCCAGCACAGCAGGCCGCCGATGAAGGGAATCAGGATTAGCCAGGGCAGAATCATGACGGGCTCGTTTCCTTTCGCAAGTTCGCAAGGTTCATATCAGACCGCTACCAGCACGATGGCGCCGATAACCAGCACAGCGCCAGCCGCCATGGAAGCCGCATACCAACGCAATTGACCGGTCTCGGTACGGCTCAGGGCAGTGTGGCCACCCTTGGCCATGCGCGGGATCAGGCCAATGGTCTGGTCGAGCGGGTCTTTGCGCAGAATGTGGCTGATCGCAAGGTATGGCTTGACGAACAGTTTGTCGTAGATCCAGTCGAAGCCCCAGGCAGCGAACCACCAGGCCGAAAGGACACGGCCGAGGCCGCTGTTGGCGATCGCGGTCACGAAGCGACGCTTGCCCAGGAACAGCAGGGCGGACAGCAGGATACCCGCCAGGGCGATGGCACCGGAGGCGATTTCCAGGCTGTGCTTGGCTTCGCCGCCGGCATGGCCGACGCTTTCCGGCAGCACACCGTGCAGCGGCGGGGTGATCATGGCGCCGACGAAGGTCGACAGCACGATCAGCACCGACAGCGGCAGCCAATGGGCAATCCCGTGGCCGGCGTGGGCTTCGGTCTTGGCTTCACCATGGAACGCGATGAAGATCAGGCGGAAGGTGTACAGCGAGGTCATGAACGCACCCACCAGGCCGGCATAGAGCAGGCCCTGGTTACCGCTGGCGAACGCTTCCCAGAGGATCTCGTCCTTGGAGTAGAAGCCGGCGGTGACCAGTGGCAGGGCCGCCAGGGCCGCGCCGCCGACGATGAAGCTGGCGTAGGCCAACGGCAGTTTCTTCCACAGGCCGCCCATCTTGAAGATGTTCTGTTCGTGGTGGCAGGCAACGATCACCGCACCGGAAGCAAGGAACAGCAGGGCCTTGAAGAAGGCGTGGGTCATCAGGTGGAAGATCGCGCCTTCCCAGGCGCCGACGCCCAGGGCCAGGAACATGTAGCCGATCTGGCTCATGGTGGAGTAGGCGAGGATCCGCTTGATGTCGGTCTGGACCAGGGCGGCGAAGCCGGCCAGTACGAGGGTCACGCCGCCGACGATGCCCACCAGGTGCAGGATGTCCGGCGCCAGGGCGAACAGGCCGTGGGTACGGGCGATCAGGTAGACGCCCGCGGTCACCATGGTGGCGGCGTGGATCAGGGCCGATACCGGGGTAGGGCCGGCCATCGCGTCCGCCAACCAGGTCTGCAGCGGCAGTTGCGCGGATTTACCGACGGCGCCGCCCAGCAGCATCAGGGTCGCCAGGACGATCCAGAAGTCGCCGACCTTGAAGTGCTCGGGTGCCTTGACCAGCAATTCCTGGATGTTCAGCGTGCCCAGTTGCTGGAACAGGATGAACAGGCCGATGGCCATGAACACGTCGCCGATGCGGGTGACGATGAAGGCCTTGAGTGCCGCGTTGCCGTTGTTGCGGTTGCTGTAGTAGAAACCGATCAACAGGTACGAGCACAGGCCCACGCCTTCCCAGCCGAAGTACAGGAACAACAGGTTATCGCCGAGCACCAGGAACAGCATGCTGGCGATGAACAGGTTGGTGTAGGCGAAGAAACGCGAGTAACCGGCTTCACCGCGCATGTACCAGGACGCGAACAGGTGGATCAGGAAACCCACGCCGACCACCACGCCCAGCATGGTGATCGACAGGCCGTCGATGTACAGGGCGAAGTTCGGCGTGAAGCCTTCCACCGCCATCCATTGCCACAGCACCAGGGTGTAGTGACCACCTTCGGGTGGTGCGACGTTGAATTGCCAGATCACGTACGCGGCAACAATCGCCGACAGGCCGATGGAGCCGACGCCAACCAGTGCCGAGAGGTTTTCCGACCAGCGTCCACGGGAGAACGCCAGCAGCAGGAAACCGATCAGGGGAAATACGAAAGTCAGAAAGATCATGTTCATCCGCGCATCTCACTGGCAGCGTCGATGTCGAGCGTGTGGAAGCGGCGATACAGCTGCAACAGGATCGCCAGGCCGATACTGGCCTCGGCGGCTGCCAGGCTGATCACCAGGATGAACATGATCTGTCCATCCGGCTGAGCCCAGCGAGCGCCCGCGACGATGAAGGCCAGGGCGGCGGCATTCATCATGACCTCCAGGCTCATCAGCACGAACAGAATGTTGCGGCGGACCATCAGGCCGACCAGACCGAGACAGAACAGGATGCCGGCAACCGCCAGACCGTGTTCGAGAGGGATAGCAGGCATGTGATTACTCCTTCGCCTCGTTACGGCCCAAATGGAACGCCGTGACGGCTGCGGCAAGCAGCAGCATCGAGGCGAGTTCGACCACCAGCAGGTACGGACCGAACAGGCTGATGCCCACGGTCTTGGCGCCTACGGTGGTGTGGCCGATGGCCTGGCCGCTCTGGTGAGCGAACAGCACATACAGCAGTTCACCCAGCAGCAGGGCGGCGAGAATCACCGGCCCCGCCCAGATGCCGGGCTTGAGCCAGTTGCGCTCCTGCTGGACCGAGGCCGGGCCGAGGTTCAGCATCATCACCACGAACACGAACAGCACCATGATGGCGCCGGCGTAGGCGATCACTTCCAGGGCCCCGGCGAACGGTGCGCCGAGGGCGAAGAAGGTCATGGCCACGGCGATGAGCGAAATGATCAGGTAGAGCAGGGCATGTATGGGATTGGTGTTGGTGACCACACGAAGCGTGGACACCACCGCGATACCCGATGCGAAATAGAAAGCGAATTCCATCTTTCTTCCTTAAGGCAGCAAGCTCTTCACGTTGATCGGTTCGGCTTCGTTCTGCGCGGCGCCTTTCGGCTTACCGGCAATGGCCATACCTGCAACACGATAGAAGTTGTAATCAGGGTTTTTACCGGGACCGGAAATCAGCAGATCTTCTTTCTCGTACACCAGGTCCTGACGTTTGAAATCCGCCATTTCGAAATCCGGCGTGAGCTGGATCGCGGTGGTCGGGCATGCTTCCTCGCAGAGGCCGCAGAAAATGCAGCGCGAGAAGTTGATGCGGAAGAAGTCCGGGTACCAGCGACCGTCTTCGGTTTCAGCTTTCTGCAGCGAGATGCAGCCCACCGGGCAGGCTACGGCGCACAGGTTGCACGCCACGCAGCGCTCCTCGCCGTCGGGGTCGCGGGTCAGGACGATGCGGCCGCGGTAACGCGGTGCCAGGTAGACCGGCTCTTCCGGGTATTGCAGGGTGTCGCGCTTGCGGAAGCCATGGCCGAAGATCATGACCAGGCTTCGCAGTTGGGTACCGGTACCCTTAACGATGTCGCCAATATATTTGAACATGGGTCAAATCCTCACTGAACCGCGGCCGCAGGCATGTTCAACAACACGATCGCAGCGGTCACCAGCAAATTGATCAGGGTCAGTGGCAGGCAGAATTTCCAGCTGAAGTCCATCACCTGGTCGTAGCGCGGGCGCGGGATGGCGGCGCGCAGCAGGACGAACAGCATGATGAAGAACGCGGTCTTCAGGGCGAACCACACGAAGGACAGTTGCGGCAGGATGTCGAACGGACCGTGCCAGCCGCCGAAGAACAGCGTCACCAGCAATGCCGAGATCAGGACGATACCGATGTACTCGCCGACGAAGAACATGCCCCATTTCATGCCGGCGTATTCAATGTGGTAACCGTCGGCCAGTTCCTGTTCCGCTTCCGGCTGGTCGAACGGGTGACGGTGAGTCACGGCCACGCCAGCGATGAAGAAGGTACAGAAGCCGAAGAACTGCGGAATGATGAACCACAGGTTCTGGGCCTGGTACTCGACGATGTCGCGCATGTTGAACGAGCCGACCTGGACCACCACGCCCATCAGCGCCAGGCCCATGAACACCTCGTAGGACACGGTCTGGGCCGAGGCCCGCAAGCTGCCCAGCAGGGCGTACTTGTTGTTGCTCGACCAACCGGCGAACAGCACCGCGTAGACCGACAGGCCGGCCATGGCGAAGAAGAACAGCAGGCCGATGTTCAGGTCCGCCACGCCCCAGGTCGGGGTGATCGGGATGATCGCGAAGGCGATCAGCAAGGCGCTCATGGCCACCACCGGCGCCAGGGTGAAAATCACCTTGTCGACGAAGGGCGGCGTCCAGTCTTCCTTGAAGAACATCTTGATCATGTCGGCGGCGATCTGGAACATGCCGAACGGGCCGACGCGGTTCGGACCGTAGCGGTCCTGCCACCAGCCCAGCAGGCGACGTTCGACAAAGCTCAGCAACGCGCCTGTGACCACTACGGCCAGCAGGATCACGATGGCCTTGAGGACCGTCAGGATCACAGCGATCACATCAGGGGTGAACCAGCTCATTGCGCTGCCTCCTGCAGACCGTCGACGGTTTTACCGAACACCGCCGGCGGGATTCCCGCCAGGCCGGCCGGCAGGGCCACCAGGCCGGCGCCCAGTTCTTCATTGATGCGCAGCGGCAGACGCAGGGTCTGGCCGGCCACGTTCAGGCTCAGCAGGGCGCCATCGTTGACACCCAGGCGGTCGGCTTCGGACTTGGCCAGCGCCACGTAGGCGGCCGGGATGCGTTCCTGCACCGGTGCGGCCTTGGAAGAGTTCTCTTCGCTACCGAACAGGTGATGGAACGGCACGACCTGCCAGGTGCCCGGTGCCGGGTTGAAGGCGCGCGGCACGCTGGCGAACCAGCTCAGGCCATCGCCCTGGCTTTCGATCAGGCGGGTACCCGGGTCACCGGCACGCAGGTGACCACCGACTTCGTCCTGGAACTTGTTCCAGGCCTGCGGCGAGTTCCAGCCCGGCGACCAGGCGAACGGCACTTGCGAGCGCGGTTCGGCGGAGCCCGAGTAACCTTCCATGGAGAAGGCGAACGCGGTGTCCGTGTCCTGCGGGGTGCGTGGTTCGTGAACGTTGATGTTCGCGCGCATGGCGGTGCGGCCAGAGTAACGCAGCGGTTCACGGGCCAGTTTCAGGCCCTTGATGCGGAACGCGGCGGACGGCGCGGCGTCAACGATGCCGGCCAGTTGCGCGGTGCTCGAGGCACAGGCAGCGGTGACGTGGTCGAGTTGCGTCCAGTCGATCGGCTGGTTCAGCAGGGTGGCGCGCAGCGCATGCAGCCAGCGCCAGCCTTCGTGGACCAGGATGCTGGCGTCCAGGTATTGCGGGTCGAAGACCTGGAAGAAGCGCTGGGCGCGGCCTTCCTGGCTGACCAGCGTACCGTCGCCTTCGGCGAAGCTCGCCGCCGGCAGCACCAGGTGGGCGCGGTCGGTGGTGGCGGTCTTCTGGTGGTCGGCGACGATCAGCACTTTCGCGGCGTTCAGGGCGGCGTCCACACGGGCGTTATCGGTGCGGGTGTACAGGTCGTTCTCCAGCACCACGATGGCGTCGGCGCTGCCGTCGATCACCGCTTGCAGGGCGGCATCCACCGATTCGCCACCGAGCATGGCCAGGCCGAGGCTGTTGGCTTCCGGCACGACCAGGCTGATGGAGCCGTTCTTCTCGCGCAGCTTCAGGGCCTTGGCGATGTTGGCGGCGGCCTCGATCAGGGCCTTGGAGCCCAGGGAGGTACCGGCGATCACCAGCGGGCGCTTGGCGGCCAGCAGGGCGTCGGCGATGCGCTGGACCAGGGCGGTCGCTTCGCTGTCCAGGCCTTCGACGGCCGGGGCGCTGGCGTCCAGGGCGTGGGCGACGGCAAAGCCGATGCGTGCCAGGTCGTCAGGGGCGGCGTGAACGCATTCCTCGGCGACGTCGTCGAGCTTGGTTTCAGCCAGGCTGGCGATGAACAGCGGGTTCAGCTCGTGCTGACCGATGTTCTTCACGGCAGCGTCGAGCCACGGCTGGACGCGCATGGCGTCGGCCATGTCCTCGGCCTTGCCCTTGACCGACTGGCGCAGGGCCAGGGCCATGCGTGCCGCGGTCTGGGTCAGGTCTTCGCCGAGGACGAACACGGCGTCGTGGTCTTCGATGTCGCGCATCGTCGGCACGGGCAGCGGACTGTCCTTGAGCACTTGCAGCACCAGGCGGATGCGCTCCAGTTCAGCGGCCTCGATGCCGCTGTAGAAGTGCTCGGCGCCGACCAGTTCACGCAGTGCGTAGTTGCTTTCCAGGCTGGCCCGTGGCGAGCCGATGCCGACGATGTTGCGGCCGCGCAGCAGTTCGGCGGCCTTGTCCAGGGCGGCGTCCAGGCTCAGCTTGGTACCGTCGGCCAGCAGCGGCTGGCGTGGACGGTCCGTGCGGTTGACGTAGCCGTAGCCGAAGCGGCCGCGGTCGCACAGGAAATACTGGTTCACCGAGCCGTTGTAGCGGTTCTCGATGCGACGCAGTTCGCCGTAGCGCTCGCCCGGGCTGATGTTGCAACCGCTGGAGCAGCCGTGGCAGATGCTTGGCGAGAACTGCATGTCCCACTTGCGGTTGTAGCGCTCGGAGTGGGTCTTGTCGGTGAACACACCGGTCGGGCAGACCTCGGTGAGGTTGCCGGAGAATTCGCTTTCCAGGGTGCCGTCTTCAATGCGACCGAAGTACACGTTGTCGTGGGCGCCGAACACGCCGAGGTCGGTGCCGCCGGCGTAGTCCTTGTAGTAACGCACGCAGCGGTAGCAGGCGATGCAGCGGTTCATCTCGTGGGAGATGAACGGGCCCAGTTGCTGGTTCTGGTGGGTGCGTTTCTTGAAGCGATAACGGCGCTCGTTGTGGCCGGTCATCACGGTCATGTCTTGCAGGTGGCAGTGACCGCCTTCCTCGCAGACCGGGCAGTCGTGCGGGTGGTTGGTCATCAGCCATTCGACGACACTGGCGCGGAACGCCTTGGATTCTTCATCGTCGATGGAGATCCAGGTGTTGTCGGTGGCGGGGGTCATGCAGGACATGACGATACGACCACGGGTGTCGTTCTCGTCGGTGTACTGCTTGACCGCACACTGCCGACAGGCCCCGACGCTACCAAGCGCGGGATGCCAGCAGAAATAAGGGATGTCGAGGCCTAGCGACAGACATGCCTGTAACAGGTTGTCTGCCCCGTCGACTTCGAGCGCTTTGCCGTCTACGTGGATAGTGGCCATGGTTCAAAGTTCTTCGTTGGCCCGGTGTCAGCGGGCGTGGCTAATGGAATCTTGTTATTCGTCCGAATCCAAACAGCCTGCAAAGGCGTCATCGGACGAAAGGCGAAGGGCACGGACCCTTCGCCTTCTTAAGCGTGTTACGCGCCGACCATGGTCGGCGTGACCACCTGATTGAGATCGCCTGCGCGGGTAGGCGCGATGCCGGCCTCGAATTCAGAGCGGAAGTATTTGATCGCGCTGCCCAACGGCTCCACGGCACCCGGTGCGTGAGCACAGAAGGTCTTGCCTGGGCCGAGGAAACCCACCAGTCCCAGCAGGGTCTCGATGTCGCCGGGCTGGCCTTCGCCGTTCTCGATGGCCATCAGCAGCTTGACGCTCCAGGGCAGGCCATCGCGGCAAGGGGTGCAGAAGCCGCAGGATTCGCGAGCGAAAAACTGCTCCATGTTGCGCAGCAGCGACACCATGTTGACGCTGTCGTCCACCGCCATGGCCAGGCCGGTACCCATCCGGGTGCCCACCTTGGCGATGCCGCCGGCGTACATTTGTGCGTCCAGGTGTTCCGGCAACAGGAAACCGGTACCGGCACCGCCGGGCTGCCAGCACTTGAGTTTGTAGCCGTCGCGCATGCCGCCGGCGTAATCCTCGAACAGCTCGCGGCCGGTGACGCCGAAAGGCAGTTCCCACAGGCCCGGGTTCTTGACCTTGCCGGAGAAGCCCATGAGCTTGGTGCCCATGTCTTCGCTGCCGTCGCGGGCCAGGGATTTGTACCAGTCCACGCCGTCGGCGATGATCGCCGGCACGTTGCACAGGGTCTCGACGTTGTTCACGCAGGTCGGCTTGCCCCACACGCCTACAGCGGCCGGGAAGGGCGGCTTGGAGCGCGGGTTGGCGCGGCGGCCTTCCAGGGAGTTGATCAGTGCGGTTTCTTCACCGCAGATGTAGCGTCCGGCGCCGGTGTGGACGAACAGTTCGAAATCGAAGCCGCTGCCCAGGATGTTCTTGCCCAGCAGGCCGGCGGCCTTGGCTTCTTCCACGGCACGGTTCAGGTGCCTGGCGGCGGTGGTGTATTCGCCGCGCAGGAAGATGTAGCCACGGTAGGTTTTCAACGCACGGGCGCTGATCAGCATGCCTTCGATCAACAGATGGGGCAGTTGCTCCATCAGCATGCGGTCCTTCCAGGTGTTGGGTTCCATTTCATCCGCGTTGCAGAGCAGGTAGCGGATATTGATGGATTCGTCCTTGGGCATCAGGCCCCACTTCACGCCGGTGGGGAAGCCCGCACCGCCGCGACCCTTGAGGCCGGAGTCCTTCACGGTCTGGACGATATCGTCCTGGGCCATGTCGGCGAACGCCTTGCGCGCGGCGGCGTAGCCGTTCTTGGCCTGGTACTCGTCCAGCCACACGGCTTCGCCGTCGTCACGCAGGCGCCAGGTCAGCGGATGGGTTTCGGCCGAGCGCTTGATGCGGTTGGCGGGCCCGAAGGAAGTCAGGGTCATACGTAGCCCTCCAGCAATTTGGCGACGCCAGCGGGTGCAACGTCACCGAAGGTGTCGTCGTCGATCATCAGCGCCGGGGCCTTGTCGCAGTTGCCCAGGCAGCACACCGGCAGCAGCGTGAAGCGGCCGTCGGCGGTGGTCTGGCCGAGGCCGATGCCCAGCTTGCTCTGGATTTCGCTGACCACGGATTCGTGGCCGCCGATGTAGCAGACCATGCTGTCGCAGACGCGAATGATGTGGCGGCCTACCGGCTGGCGAAAGATCTGGCTGTAGAAGGTGGCGACGCCTTCGACGTCGCTCGCCGGGATGCCGAGGATCTCGCCGATGGCGTAGAGCGCGCCGTCAGGCACCCAGCCACGTTCCTTCTGGACGATCTTCAGGGCTTCGATCGACGCCGCGCGCGGGTCTTCGTAGTGATGCAGCTCGTGCTCGATGGCCGAGCGCTCGGTTTCGCTCAGGGCGAAACGGTCTGTCTGGATAAGCGTGCTGTTCATGCTTAGCGGTCCACGTCGGCCATAACGAAATCGATACTACCCAGGTACGCGATCAAGTCCGCGACCATGCTGCCTTTGATCACCGAAGGGATCTGCTGCAGGTGCGGGTAGCTTGGGGTACGGATCCGGGTACGGTAGCTCATGGTGCCGCCGTCGCTCGTCAGGTAATAACTGTTGATGCCCTTGGTCGCTTCGATCATCTGGAAGGACTCGTTGGCCGGCATGACCGGGCCCCACGAAACCTGCAGGAAGTGCGTGATCAGGGTCTCGATGTGTTGCAGCGTGCGCTCCTTGGGCGGCGGCGTGGTCAGCGGGTGATCCGCCTTGTACGGGCCTTCCGGCATGTTGCGCAGGCATTGCTCGATGATCTTGACGCTCTGGCGCATTTCCTCGACGCGAACCATGCAGCGGTCATAGGCATCGCCGTTGGCTGCCAGCGGTACTTCGAACTCGAAGTTCTCGTAGCCGGAGTAAGGGCGTGCCTTGCGCAGGTCGAAGTCGCAACCGGTGGAACGCAGGCCGGCACCGGTGACGCCCCATTCCAGGGCTTCCTTGGTGTTGTAGGCGGCGACGCCGATGGTGCGACCCTTGAGGATGCTGTTCTGCAGGGCGGCCTTGGTGTATTCGTCCAGGCGCTTGGGCATCCACTCGACGAAGTCCTTGACCAGCTTTTCCCAGCCACGTGGCAGGTCGTGGGCCACGCCACCGATGCGGTACCAGGCCGGGTGCAGGCGGAAACCGGTGATGGCTTCGATCACCGTGTACGCCTTCTGGCGGTCGGTGAAGGTGAAGAACACCGGCGTCATGGCGCCCACGTCCTGGATGTAGGTGCCCAGGAACAGCAGGTGGCTGGTGATACGGAAGAACTCGGCCATCATGATGCGGATGACGTCGACCCGGTCCGGCACCTTGATCCCGGCCAATTTCTCGACCGAAAGCACGTACGGCAGGTTGTTCATCACGCCGCCGAGGTAGTCGATGCGGTCGGTGTACGGAATGTAGCTGTGCCAGGACTGGCGCTCGGCCATTTTCTCGGCGCCGCGGTGGTGGTAGCCGATGTCCGGGACGCAGTCGACGATCTCTTCGCCGTCCAGTTGCAGGATGATGCGGAACGCACCGTGGGCCGAAGGGTGGTTCGGGCCCAGGTTGAGGAACATGTAGTCTTCGTTGGCGCCGGAACGCTTCATGCCCCAGTCTTCAGGCTTGAAGCGCGCGGCTTCTTCCTCGAGCTGTTGCTTGGCCAGGGACAGGCTGAACGGGTCGAACTCGGTGGCACGGGCCGGGAAGTCCTTGCGCAACGGGTGACCTTCCCAGGTCGGCGGCATCATGATGCGCGTCAGGTGCGGGTGGCCGGGGAAATCGATCCCGTACATGTCCCACACTTCACGTTCGTACCAGTTGGCGTTCGGCCAGATGCCGGTCACGGTCGGCACGCTGAGGTCGCTCTCGGACAAGGCGACCTTGATCATTACGTCACTATTACGCTCGATCGACATCAGGTGATAGAACACGGTGAAGTCGACGCCGTCGGGCAGGCCCTGGCGCTTGGTGCGCAGGCGCTCGTCCACGCCGTGCAGGTCATAGAGCATGACGTACGGCTTGGGCAGGTTGCGCAGGAAGGTCAGGACTTCGACGAGTCTGGCACGGGCGACCCACAGCACCGGCATGCCGGTGCGGGTCGGCTGGGCGGTGAACGCCTCGGGGCCAAAACGATTGTTCAGTTCGACGACCACATCCTGGTCGTCTGCCTTGTAGGGCGGGATGTACAGAGCACTGCCTGTAGTCATGGTTATTTATCGCTTTCGGTCAACGTAAAGAATGAAGCCAGGTTCGTGTTTCTTGTTCAGGAACAGAGCTGGATCAGACTTCGTCGGGGCTGCGCAGGTTGGTGACTGCGATACGCTGTTCGCGGCGCTGTTCCTTTTGCGACGGCATCTCGGCGCGATAGACGCCTTGATCGCCGACGACCCAGGACAGTGGGCGACGCTCCTGGCCAATCGATTCCTGCAACAGCATCAGGCCTTGCAGGAAAGCTTCGGGGCGGGGCGGGCAGCCAGGCACGTAGACGTCCACGGGCAGGAACTTGTCCACCCCTTGAACGACGGAATAGATGTCGTACATGCCACCGGAGTTGGCGCACGAACCCATGGAGATCACCCACTTCGGTTCGAGCATTTGCTCATAAAGACGCTGGATGATCGGCGCCATCTTGATGAAGCAGGTACCGGCGATAACCATGAAATCCGCCTGACGCGGCGATGCCCGGATCACTTCGGCGCCAAAGCGCGCGATGTCGTGGGGCGCCGTGAAGGCGGTGGTCATTTCCACGTAGCAGCACGAAAGGCCGAAGTTGTACGGCCACAGGGAGTTCTTGCGACCCCAGTTGACCGTGCTGTTCAGCACGTCTTCGAGCTTGCCCATGAAGATGTTCTTGTGGACTTGATCTTCTAACGGATCGGAGACGGTTTCCCGTTCGCCAATCGGATACTGCTCGTTAGGAGCATCGGGGTCGATCCTGGTGAGATTGTATTGCATTGCCAAAGCCTCATTGTTTCAGCTTCGCTTGCCGCTTGCGCCGAGCTTCCGGAGCCCAATCAAGTGCCCCCACCCGGAATAGGTAGACAAGACCTGCCAACAGAATTGCTATGAAAACGAGAGCTTCGACAAATCCGGTCCAGCCGCTTTCGCGGACGGACACAGACCAGGCAAAGAGAAAGAGGGCTTCGATATCGAAGATCACGAAGAGCATCGCGACCAGATAGAATTTGGCTGAGAGCCGCAAGCGGGCGCCACCGGTAGGCAGCATGCCGGACTCGAACGGTTCGTTTTTGCTGCGGCCCCAGGCTTTTGACCCGAGCAGGCTCGACAGCCCGAGCATGAAGGCACACAGGCCGACGACACCCAGAAGGAAAATGGCAAAGCCCCAGTTGTGGGCCATGAGTCCTGTCGCTTCGGGCATGCTGGAAATCCTTAACAGAGGGCAAAGGGCCTCTGAGCTTGAAAAGAAATAACGCAGTGACGATATGTCGCAGCAATCAATCGCGGTGATTTTATGGCTAAACACCGGGCAAGTAAAATTCCGATAGCGAAATTATTTATTGGAATAAGGACATGGCACACCTCCAAGGCTGCGCAGCCCCGGCCCTGCGGGCATTGGCCGATTATTCATTCACTCTGCTTTGTTCGCGCTGCAACAATGATAATGCCTTTCAAATGATAATTATTATTGTTTGTCCGGGCTTTTCATCATTAATCCGGTGCAGTCGCTGAGAACTTTTCTTACAGGTTCGCTACTGCAATTGTCAGCGCCGGCCGTTTTACTCTTTTTCAGACTACCTGTTACTGCGTTCGATCAATTTTTCTGAAGTCGCACTTTTTTCTTGTGGGAGCGAGCCTGCTCGCGATAGCGGTGCATGAGCTTGTACTGATGTTGAATATGCCGGCGCTATCGCGAGCAGGCTCGCTCCCACAGGGAAGATGTGTTGCTGGTAAAGGGTAGGCGAAAAAAAGCCCCGAACCAGTCGGGGCGTCAGATCGTCGGCCTTGCGGTTAGCTTTTATTCGGTCCGCAAGGGCCGTTGCCCATTGATCAGTGGAACTGCTCTTCTTCGGTCGAACCGGTCAGTGCGGTCACCGACGAAGTGCCGCCCTGGATCACGGTGGTCATGTCGTCAAAGTAGCCGGTGCCCACTTCCTGCTGGTGAGCCACGAAGGTGTAGCCCTTGGCGGCGTCGGCGAATTCCTGCTCCTGCAGCTTCACGTAGGCGGTCATGTCGTTGCGGGCGTAGTCGTGCGCCAGGTTGAACATGCTGTGCCACATGTTGTGAATGCCGGCCAGGGTGATGAACTGGTGCTTGTAGCCCATGGCGGACAGTTCGCGCTGGAACTTGGCGATGGTCGCGTCGTCCAGGTTTTTCTTCCAGTTGAAGGAAGGCGAGCAGTTGTACGACAGGATCTGGTCCGGGTATTCCTTCTTGATCGCTTCGGCGAAGCGGCGAGCCTCGTCCAGGTCCGGCTTGGCGGTTTCGCACCAGATCAGGTCGGCGTACGGCGCGTAGGCCAGGCCGCGGGCGATGGCCTGGTCGAGGCCGGCGCGGACTTTGTAGAAGCCTTCCTGGGTGCGGGTCCCGGTCACGAACGGCTGGTCGTACGGATCGCAGTCCGAGGTCAACAGGTCAGCAGCGTTGGCGTCGGTACGGGCCAGGATGATGGTCGGTACACCGGCAACGTCGGCAGCCAGACGGGCAGCGGTCAGCTTCTGCACGGCTTCCTGGGTCGGTACCAGTACCTTGCCGCCCATGTGGCCGCATTTCTTCACCGAAGCCAGCTGGTCTTCGAAGTGAACGCCGGCGGCGCCTGCCTCGATCATGCTCTTCATCAGCTCGTAGGCGTTCAGGACGCCGCCGAAACCGGCTTCGGCGTCAGCCACGATCGGCGCGAAGTAGTCGATGTAGCCTTCGTCGCCTGGATTCTTGCCGGCTTTCCACTGGATCTGGTCGGCGCGACGGAACGAGTTGTTGATGCGCTTGACCACGGTCGGAACCGAATCCACCGGGTACAGCGATTGGTCGGGGTACATCGACTCGGCGGAGTTGTTGTCCGCAGCCACTTGCCAGCCCGACAGGTAGATCGCCTGGATGCCGGCCTTGACTTGCTGTACCGCCTGGCCGCCGGTCAGGGCGCCCATGCAGTTGACGAAATCTTTCTCGGGACGGAAGGATGGCTTGGCGCCCTGGGTTACCAGGTTCCACAGCTTCTCGGCGCCCATTTTCGCAAAGGTGTGCTCAGGTTGAACCGAGCCACGCAGGCGGACGACGTCAGCAGCGGAATAATTGCGCTTCACGCCTTTCCAGCGTGGGTTCTCAGCCCAGTCTTTTTCAAGGGCTGCAATTTGCTGTTCGCGTGTCAGTGCCATGGAAATAAACCTCGTCGCATCGTCGGGTGTGGAAGATTCCTGCTCCTGCCGATCCGCCAGTCATTGGCGAAGAAGGCTGCTCGCTGGCCAGGGGGCCGGGCATACAAGTCGGTTCAGGCGGGGAGGCGACGGGATGAACGATGGGCTCGAGGGGAAAGTGAGCAGGTAGAGGCGGACTGCGGGCGCATTCGGGCGTCGTGGGCCCTTGTACGAACTCAGAGTGATGCCGGGTTACCTAGTTACGCTTCCGTCCCTCGGGACAACTTCGTTCCAGTCGCAACCTCGTCAAACACACCTTGTGGGCAGTACAGACACGAATCGGCTTGCGGGGTAGGTGCAAGCGGCGACCCGAAGGCCCTTGCCAGGGCCCCTGATTAGCGGGAGCGAGGCCATCATGCCTTCGGTTTTTTGGCTCGTCAAACGTTTTGTAGTGCTTTTTTTCAAGCACTACATCTTTGGTCTAATACGACTCATCAGTCAGTTTTTGGTGCTTCAGTTCAGGGTGTCGACCTTGACCCGCAGAATCATGTCGTCGCGGCCTTGTGTCGAGTAGCTGCGGGTCAGGCCTTGTTTATCGGCCTGGGTCTGGCGATTCACGCCCGCCAGGGTGATCCATTCACCCAGTCGGCCGCTGACCGTTGTGTCGGTACTCTGAACGTTCACTACATCAGGACGTTCCTGGCTCATGCGGTCACGGTTGGTACTGATGCTCAGATGAACGGTCTCGCCGGTGACGCTGGCGGTGACATAGAAACCCTGGGTGACGTTGCGGTATTCGGTCTGGCTTTGCATGCGGCCGTAGCTGTCGGTCTGGTTGCTGGTGAACGGTACGCTCTGGCCGACCTGGATCAGTGCCGGCTGGCCTTCGCTGGCTTGTACCTGTTGCACGCCGCCGTCACGGCTGGCCGTGCTGCGGTTGATGATGCGGGTCTGGCTGGGGGCGGCGCCGTTGATGGAGTAGCCCTGGTCGCCTTGCAGGTTGTTCTCGTTGGTGTCGACCGTGATCAGCAGGCGCTTGGGGGCGGTGTCCAACTGGGCCAGGAACTGCCGGAGTTCCTCGATCTTGCCGGGAGCGGCGTTGACGATCAGTTGGTTGCCGTAGGCGCTGACCTGGCCGTCCTTGCCGATGAAATTCTGCGCCACCGGAAGCAGGTCGGCGCTGGTGCGGTAGTTCAACGGCACGATTTGCGTATCGGCCATGACCGACAGGCTGCAGCCGAGCAGCAGGGTGGCCAGGAGGGTGCGTAGGGACATTCCGTTTCTCCGCGGGACAAAGGCTGGATATTGCCAGTTTGTCGGCCCAGGGTGGGGCAAGTTGAATGATAGACGGCAAAACGCCCCGGCATCGGTGGATGGCGGGGCGTCTTGGGGTTGATGCTTTTGTGGCGAGGGAGCTTGCTCCCGCTGGGCTGCGTAGCAGCCCCAAAAGCTTGCGAGCGCTGCGCACTCGAGCGGGAGCAAGCTCCCTCGCCACAGGTGTTCATCATGCCCCAGATCAAGACTGTGTCAGGCCGAGCGACGCACCATATCCACATGGGGAATCCCGGCTTCCAGGAATTCCTCGCTGACCACGGCGAAGCCCAGTCGCTCATAGAACGGCGTGGCGTGCACCTGGGCGCTGAGTTTCTGTTGCTTGAGGCCGCGCTTTTCGGCCTCCGCGATCACCGCGTGCATCAGGGCGTCGCCGACCTTCAGGCCGCGCCAGTCCTTGAGCACCGAGACACGGCCGATGTGACCGTCGGTCAGCAGGCGTGCAGTGCCGATGGGGAAGTCGCCTTCGAAGGCGAGGAAATGCACCGCGCCCTGATCGTCGGCGTCCCATTCCAGCTCGGGCGGAACGGACTGCTCGACAATGAATACGCTCTCACGAATGCGCCGGATCTCGGCGTTTTCCTTTTGCCAGTCTGCGACACGAACGTGGATTTTATTCATCGGCGAACCCCAGGCTGCCTTGCTTGACCAGCTCATGGATCAGGCCGCGACCGTCTTCGTCGGCCAGCCATGGGCTGAGGTTTTCAATGTGCAGGGCATCGGCCGCGCAGATCATTTTCAGCAGTTCGCGCAGCTTGCCCGGCAGGTAGCGGCTCTGGCCGCTGGCGAACAGCAGCAGGTCGTCATCCACTTCCGACCAGGCCAGGCGCGCGCTCGGGTTGCGGATGATCACGGCGCCCTGTTCCAGGCCGGCCAGCAGGTCGTCTTCTTCCAGTTCGGGACCTACCACCAGTTCCGGGTAGCGCGGCTCGGTCATGAACTGGCCGAACCAGGTCAGCAGCAGGCGTTCGTCGCTCATGTGTTCGGCCAGCAGGCCCTTGAGGCGGTCGAGGGCGTCGTGCTGGATCTGGTGCGGATCGCTCACCGGGCGCGCGTCGGCGTCGGTGTAGCGCTCTTCGTCCGGCAGGAACTGGCTGAGGAAGTCGGTGAAGTGGGTCAGCACTTCGGCGGCGCTCGGCGCGCGGAAACCCACGGAGTAGGTCATGCAGTCATCCACGGCCACGCCGCAATGGGCCAGGCGCGGCGGCAGGTAGAGCATGTCGCCCGGTTCCAGGACCCACTCGTCGGTGGCGTCGAAGTCGGCGAGGATGCGCAGGTCGGCGTGAGGCAGCAGCGGGCTGTCGGAGTCGCACATCTGGCCGATCTTCCAGTTGCGCTTGCCATGGCCTTGCAGCAGGAACACGTCGTAGTTGTCGAAATGCGGACCCACGCTGCCACCGGGGGCGGCGAAGCTGATCATCACGTCGTCGATGCGCCAGCTCGGCAGGAAGCGGAAGTGCTCCAGCAGTTCGCTGACTTCCGGGACGAACTGGTCGACCGCCTGCACCAGCAGGGTCCAGTCGCGCTCCGGCAGTTTGCTGAATTCGTCTTCGGCGAACGGGCCGCGACGCAGTTCCCACGGGCGCTCGCCGTGCTCGAGCACCAGGCGCGATTCGACTTCTTCTTCCAGGGCCAGGCCGGCCAGTTCGTCGGCATCGATCGGGCTTTCGAAGTCAGGAATCGCCTGGCGGATCAGCAGCGGCTTTTTCTGCCAGTAGTCGCGCAGGAACTCCCGTACCGTGATGCCGCCCAGGAGTTGCAGAGGAATATCAGGATTCATGTGTAACCTATTGAAAAAATATACTTTTCAGACGCGAATAAAAACGCCCGGCGCGGCCGGGCGTCTCAAGGGTGCAGCCGTGTGTCAGATACGCTTGGCTTGGGCCGCCGCATTGCCGATGTAGCTGGCTGGGGTCAGCTTCTTCAGCTCCGACTTGGCATCGGCTGGCATGTCCAGGCCGTCGATGAAAGTCTGCAACGCTTCAGGGCTGATGCCCTTGCCACGGGTCAGTTCTTTCAGTTTTTCGTACGGGTTTTCGATGTTGTAGCGACGCATCACGGTCTGGATCGGTTCGGCCAGGACTTCCCAGCAGGCGTCCAGGTCGGCGGCGATCTTCTGCTCGTTCAGTTCCAGCTTGCCGATGCCCTTGAGGCTGGCTTCGTAGGCGATGACGCTGTGGGCAAAGCCCACGCCCAGGTTGCGCAGCACGGTGGAGTCGGTCAGGTCGCGCTGCCAGCGGGAGATCGGCAGTTTGCTCGCCAGGTGCTGGAACAGCGCGTTGGCGATGCCCAGGTTGCCTTCGGAGTTTTCGAAGTCGATCGGGTTGACTTTGTGCGGCATGGTCGAGGAACCGATTTCGCCGGCAACGGTGCGCTGCTTGAAGTAGCCCAGGGAGATGTAGCCCCAGATGTCGCGGTCGAAGTCGATCAGGATGGTGTTGAAGCGCGCGATCGCGTCGAACAGCTCGGCGATGTAGTCGTGCGGTTCGATCTGGGTGGTGTACGGGTTGAAGCTCAGGCCCAGTTCGTCTTCGATGAAGGCGCGGGCGTTGGCTTCCCAGTCGATCTGTGGATAGGCCGACAGGTGGGCGTTGTAGTTACCCACGGCGCCGTTGATCTTGCCCAGCAGCGGGACGGCGGCGACTTGGGCGATCTGGCGCTCCAGGCGATACACCACGTTGGCCAGCTCTTTGCCCAGGGTGGTCGGCGACGCCGGTTGACCATGGGTACGCGACAGCATCGGCACGTCGGCGAAGCGGATCGCCAGTTCGCGGATGGCCTGGGCGACTTGACGCATCAGCGGCAGCATCACGTCGTCACGGCCTTCGCGCAGCATCAGGGCGTGGGACAGGTTGTTGATGTCCTCACTGGTGCAGGCGAAGTGGATGAACTCACTGACGTTCGCCAGTTCCGGCAGCTTGGCCGCCTGCTCCTTGAGCAGGTATTCGATCGCCTTGACGTCGTGGTTGGTGGTGCGCTCGATCTCTTTGACGCGCTCGGCGTGCTCCAGCGCGAAGTTCTCTGCCAGGGCGTTGAGCACCGCGTTGGCTTCGGCGGAGAACGCCGGGACTTCGCCGATGGCGGGATGGGCGGCCAGGCGCTGGAGCCAGCGCACTTCAACCAGGACGCGGGCACGGATCAGGCCGTACTCGCTGAAAATCGGGCGCAGGGCCTGGGTTTTGCCGGCGTAGCGGCCGTCTACAGGGGAAACCGCAGTGAGCGAAGAGAGCTGCATGGGGTGTTCTCGGACAGTCGGGCAACGAAATGGGGCGCGTATCATACATGAAAACAAGCGCCGGTCCGTCGCCAACTGACCGGCGTATTACGCGTAACGAAATAAAACTGTTTATTACCTGTGGCGAGGGGATTTAGCCCTAAAAGCAGCGAACTCAATCTTCTTGGCGCACCGAGTTGCCTGGTTTGAGGCCGCTTCGCAGCCCAACGGGGATGAATCCCCTCGCCACAAAAAAACGAGTTGAGGCGACTATTCGTTGCGCATCAACGGGTAAAGCTCTTTCAGCAATTTGCGTCGGCTGATCACCAACTGCCAGCGATGCCCGCCCAGTTGTCGCCACAGCCGTGCCGAACGGATGCCCGCCAGCAACAAGGCGCGAATCTTCGAGGCGTTGCTCGGTTGCTGCAGGTTGCGCATGTCGCCGTGGACCTGGATACGCTGGCGCAGGGTGCTCAGGGTGTCCTGGTACAGCGCGCCGCAGGCCGCGATAACGTTTTCATGGGTGGGGCCGAAATGCTCGACCTGGGACTGGATCTGCGGCAAGCGCTTGCCGATGGTGTCCAGCAGGTCGTCGCGCTTGGCGAGCTGGCGTTCAAGGCCCAGCATCGACAGGGCATAGCGCAGCGGCTCGCGCTGCAGGGCGCTGGGATCGCGCTCGAGGGCGCCGATCAGCGCGCGATAACCTTCGCGCAGGTTCAAGTCGTCGCCGCCATAGACTTCCAGAGTGTCCTTGGGGTCGCGTACCAGCAGGCTGCCGAGCATGCAGCTCAAGCCGGCCTCGGAGGTCTGGCCGGTCTTGGCGATCCGGTCCACCAGCACGGCGGCGAGAAACACACCACCCAGCGCTGTCAGTTGCTCCTGGGTCGGGCTCATGCCTTGCTGCTCCACGGCTCTGCGACTTCGATCACGCCGCCGCCCAGGCAGATTTCGCCGTCATAGAACACCACGGACTGGCCGGGCGTCACCGCCCGTTGTGGGTCATCGAAGGTGGCGCGGTAGCCTGCGGCGGTCTTTTCCAGGGTGCAGGGCTGGTCGCTCTGGCGATAGCGCACCTTGGCTGTCAGGCGACGCGGTTCGCTCAGGTCGATCGGGTTGACCCAATAGATGTCGGAGGCGAGCAGGGCGCGGGAAAACAACCAGGGGTGGTCGTTGCCCTGGCCGACGATCAGCTCGTTATGCTCCAGGTCCTTGATCAGCACGTACCACGGCTCTTCGCCGGCGTCTTTCAACCCGCCGATGCCCAGGCCCTGGCGCTGGCCGATGGTGTGGTACATCAGGCCATGGTGACGGCCGATGACTTCGCCTTCGGTGGTCTTGATCTCGCCCGGCTGGGCCGGCAGGTACTGCTTGAGGAAATCGCTGAAACGGCGCTCGCCGATGAAGCAGATCCCGGTGGAATCCTTCTTCTTCGCGGTGGCGAGGGCGTGTTTCTCGGCGATGGCCCGAACTTCGGGCTTCTCCAGTTCACCTACCGGGAACAGCGTCTTGGCAATCTGCTCGCCGCCGACGGCATGCAGGAAGTAGCTCTGGTCCTTGTTCGGGTCCAGGCCCTTGAGCAGTTCGGTGCGCCCGTCGATGTCGCGACGGCGCACGTAGTGACCGGTGGCGATCAGGTCGGCGCCGAGCATCATGGCGTAGTCGAGGAACGCCTTGAACTTGATTTCGCGGTTGCAGAGGATGTCCGGATTCGGCGTGCGACCGGCCTTGTACTCGGCCAGGAAGTGCTCGAACACGTTGTCCCAGTACTCGGCGGCGAAGTTGGCGGTGTGCAGCTTGATGCCGATCTTGTCGCACACGGCCTGGGCGTCCGCCAGGTCGTCCATGGCGGTGCAGTATTCGGTTCCGTCGTCTTCTTCCCAGTTCTTCATGAACAGGCCTTCCACCTCATAACCCTGCTCGATCAGCAGAAGGGCGGAAACGGAAGAGTCCACGCCGCCGGACATGCCGACAATGACGCGTTTCTTGGTGGTGCCGGAAGGAGCTGGATCACGCATAGGGATTCAATGAGTGTCTTGAAAAAGGACGCGATTCTATCAGGCCCGGGCGCGCAAGGCTAAAGGGAAGGGCGTATCAGTGCCAGGCTGTGGCGATGGCCGGCCAGATAATCGTCAATGCAGCGGATGATCAGCTCGCTGCGCCAATGATCGCGCTGTTCGAGCAGTTCGTCGCGGGTCAGCCAGCGGGCGTCCAGGATGCCGTCGTCCAGTTGATAGTTGGGGTGGTGCTTGAGGGCTTTGGCGGCGAAGCAGACCCGCTGGTAGGTCACGCCATTGCTGGGAGCGGTGTACAGGTAGATGCCGATCACGCTGGTGGGCTCGACGTCCCAGCCGGTTTCCTCCAGGGTCTCGCGCACGGCGGCTTCGATCAGGGTCTCGTCCGGGTCCAGGTGCCCGGCGGGCTGGTTGAGCACCGCGCGCCCGCCCTTGGATTCTTCCACCATCAGGAAGCGGCCGTTGTCCTCGACGATGGTGGCGACGGTGATGTGGGGTTTCCAATCCATGTGGCTTCCTCGAAATTTGAATAATGAAACACAAGCCCTGTGGGAGCGAGCCTGCTCGCAATAGCGGTGGGTCAGCCATACAGGTGTTGGATGATAAACCGCTATCGCGAGCAGGCTCGCTCCCACAGGGTAATAGGTTTGTAAGGGAAATTGGGGGGGGCCAGAAGCACAAACCCCGGCACAAGGCCGGGGTTTGTGGTGCTTCCTTACAACCTTACACCAGCGCAGCGATTGCCGCGTTGAAGGTTGCGCTCGGGCGCATGGCCTTGCTGGTCAGCTCAGGGTTGGCGAAGTAGTAGCCGCCGATGTCCACCGGCTTGCCTTGAACGGCATTGAGCTCGGCAACGATTTTTTCTTCGTTGTCAGTCAGCGTCTTGGCCAGGGTGGTGAACTGCGCCTTGAGGGCTGCGTCGTCATCCTGGGCGGCCAGTGCCTGGGCCCAGAACAGGGTCAGGTAGAAGTGGCTGCCACGGTTGTCGATACCGCCGACCTTGCGCGAAGGCGACTTGTTGCGGTCCAGGAACTCGCCAGTCGCCTGGTCGAGGGTCTTGGCCAGCACCAGGGCTTTCGGGTTGTCGTAGGTCACGCCCAGGTGTTCCAGGGAAGCGGCCAGGGCCAGGAACTCGCCCAGGGAATCCCAACGCAGGAAGTTCTCTTCCAGCAGTTGTTGAACGTGCTTCGGCGCGGAACCGCCAGCGCCGGTTTCGAACAGGCCGCCACCGTTCATCAGCGGCACGATCGACAGCATCTTGGCGCTGGTGCCCAGTTCCATGATCGGGAACAGGTCGGTCAGGTAGTCGCGCAGCACGTTGCCGGTCACCGAGATGGTGTCCTTGCCTTCGCGGGTACGGGCCAGGGTGAACTTCATCGCTTCGACCGGCGACATGATGCGCAGGTCCAGGCCAGTGGTGTCGTGGTCCTTCAGGTAAGCCTGGACCTTCTCGATCACTACGCCGTCATGGGCGCGCATCGGATCCAGCCAGAAGATGGCCGGGGTGCTGCTGGCGCGGGCACGGTTGACCGCCAGCTTGACCCAATCCTGGATCGGTGCGTCTTTGGTCTGGCACATGCGGAAGATGTCGCCAGCCTCGACGTTCTGCTCCAGCAGGGTGCGACCGTTGCTGTCCGAGACACGGACCACGCCGTCGGTCTTGATCTGGAAGGTCTTGTCGTGGGAACCGTACTCTTCGGCTTTCTTGGCCATCAGGCCGACGTTCGGCACGCTGCCCATGGTGGTCGGGTCGAAGGCGCCGTTGGCCTTGCAGTCTTCGATCACCGCCTGGTAGATGGTGGCGTAGCAGCGGTCCGGGATCACGGCCTTGGTGTCGTGCAGCTGGCCGTCGGTGCCCCACATCTTGCCGGAGTCACGGATCATGGCCGGCATCGAGGCGTCGACGATGACGTCGCTCGGCACGTGCAGGTTGGTGATGCCCTTGTCGGAGTTGACCATCGCCAGGGATGGGCGCACCGCGTAGACCGCCTGGATATCGGCTTCGATCTGCGCCTGCTGCTCGGCCGGCAGGGCCTTGATGCGGGCGTACAGGTCGCCGATGCCGTTGTTCAGGTTGAAGCCGATCTGCTCCAGCACCTGGGCGTGCTTGGCCAGGGCGTCCTTATAGAACTCGGCGACGATCTGGCCGAACATGATCGGGTCGGAGACCTTCATCATGGTGGCCTTGAGGTGAACCGACAGCAGTACGCCTTTTTCCTTGGCGTCTTCGATTTCGGCGGCGATGAAGTTGCGCAGGGCATTCTTGCTCATCACGGCGCAGTCGAGGATCTCACCGGCTTCCACGGTGGTCTTTTCCTTCAGGACGGTGGCAGTGCCATCCTGGGCGATCAGCTCGATTTTCACGCTGCCGGCGGCGTCGATCAGGGCGGCTTTTTCGCTGCCGTAGAAATCGCCGGTGCTCATGTGGGCCACGTGGGATTTCGAGTCTGCGGTCCAGGCGCCCATTTTGTGCGGGTGCTTGCGGGCATAGTTCTTGACCGACAGCGGTGCGCGGCGGTCGGAGTTGCCTTCACGCAGGACCGGGTTCACGGCGCTGCCCTTGACCTTGTCGTAGCGGGCCTTGGCTTCTTTGTCGGCTTCGCTGGTCACGGTTTCCGGGTAGTCCGGCAGTGCGTAGCCCTGGGCCTGCAATTCTTTGATCGCGGCCTGCAGTTGCGGCACCGAGGCGCTGATGTTCGGCAGCTTGATGATGTTGGCTTCAGGCGTAACGGCCAGGTCGCCCAGTTCGGCGAGGTGGTCGGCTACGGCTTTGTCACCCAGTTGCTCGGGGAAGCTGGCCAGGATGCGCCCTGCGAGGGAGATGTCGCGGGTTTCCACGGCAATCTCGGCCGAAGCGGTAAAGGCTTCGACGATCGGCAGCAGCGAATAGGTGGCGAGGGCGGGCGCTTCGTCGGTGAAGGTATAGATGATCTTCGAGCGGGTGGGCATATTCGGATTAACTCTCTTCTTTGCTAAAGCATGCGCAGAAACTCGAGGGGCGCCGGGTAAGCGCGTTCGTTCAAAGTCAGCCGTGAGCCGAATGTCGAGGTTTCTTCGCGGTGATGTTGGGTGCATCAGTCGAGCGTCAAGCGGTCGGGCCGCGGTAACGGTCCGGCTTTATAACTGGCGGGAAGGCTCTTGGTAGAGCAGTCAGCCGTCGTGACCCTGCGGTCAGCGGCGGCATTATACATAGGTAGCTGGCAATCTGCCGATGGTTCATAGACCTCCGTACACGTCCATTGGTCTAAACGTCGCAGGCCCCGGGCCATGGACTATGCTCACAATTGGCGCTTTTCCCTTGTTTTTCAGGCTTGTACACGGCGAACTGTGCGAGTTTCCCGCCGATGGGTCTAACGTAGGGTTTGCGCGTCGATTCAACTGGGGTACGCTCGAACGCAGCCAGATGTTCAATCCAAGCAATGGAGTTCAGCATGGGGTATCAAAAGATTCAGGTTCCAGCCGTCGGTGACAAAATCACCGTCAATGCAGACCATTCTCTTAATGTTCCCGACAACCCGATCATCCCCTTCATCGAAGGCGACGGCATTGGCGTCGACATCAGCCCGGTCATGATCAAGGTTGTGGACGCTGCGGTGCAGAAGGCCTACGGCGGCAAGCGCAAGATTTCCTGGATGGAGGTCTATGCCGGTGAAAAAGCCACCCAGGTCTATGACCAGGACACCTGGCTGCCCCAGGAAACCCTGGATGCGGTCAAGGACTACGTGGTTTCCATCAAGGGGCCCCTGACCACGCCGGTCGGCGGCGGCATCCGTTCGTTGAACGTAGCCCTGCGTCAGCAGTTGGACCTGTATGTCTGCCTGCGCCCGGTGCGCTGGTTCGAAGGCGTGCCGAGCCCGGTGAAGAAGCCTGGCGACGTGGACATGACGATTTTCCGTGAGAACTCCGAAGACATCTACGCGGGCATCGAGTGGAAGGCCGGTTCGGCCGAGGCCACCAAGGTCATCAAGTTCCTGAAAGAAGAAATGGGCGTCACCAAGATCCGTTTCGACGAAGATTGCGGCATCGGCGTCAAGCCGGTCTCCAAGCAGGGCACCAAGCGCCTGGCCCGCAAAGCCTTGCAATATGTGGTCGACAATGACCGCGATTCCCTGACCATCGTGCACAAAGGCAACATCATGAAGTTCACCGAAGGTGCCTTCAAGGAGTGGGCCTACGAAGTGGCTGCCGAAGAGTTCGGCGCGACGCTGCTCGATGGCGGGCCGTGGATGCAATTCAAGAATCCGAAGACCGGCAAGAACGTGGTCGTCAAGGACGCCATCGCCGATGCGATGCTCCAGCAGATCCTGTTGCGTCCGGCTGAATACGACGTGATCGCAACCCTGAACCTCAATGGCGACTACCTCTCCGATGCCCTGGCGGCGGAAGTGGGCGGTATCGGTATCGCGCCGGGCGCCAACCTGTCCGACACCGTGGCGATGTTCGAAGCGACCCACGGTACCGCGCCCAAGTATGCGGGCAAGGACCAGGTCAACCCGGGATCGCTGATCCTGTCTGCAGAAATGATGCTGCGTCACATGGGTTGGACCGAAGCGGCTGACCTGATCATCAAGGGCACCAATGGCGCGATTTCGGCCAAGACCGTGACCTATGACTTCGAACGCCTGATGGAAGGCGCCAAGCTGGTGTCGTCCTCGGGCTTCGGCGATGCCTTGATCTCACACATGTAAGCGGATCGACGCGCAATAAAGGACGCCCGGCTCGAGTGATCGAGCCGGGCGTCTTTTTGACCGATGACTACAGCAGGTCAATGGGTTTCAGTGACTCTGGTTTTGACTTTGACTTTTTCGGGGGTGGAGGTGCTTTCGACCTCGACCGGCGAAATATTGACCGCATGCAGCCCCTTGGGGCCCTGGATCACTTCGAATGTGACAGGTTGCCCGGCCTTCAGGGTTTTGTAGCCTTCCATCCTGATAGCCGAGAAATGCGCGAAAAGGTCTTCATCCCTGCCAGACGCCAGAATGAAGCCGTAGCCCTTGGCGTTGTTGAACCATTTCACCTTGCCACTCATCTTGACGACCGACATAGACCATTTCCCTCTGCAACGCACTCCATCACTGGAGTATCATCCAGTTCATCCGCAATCTAATCTTGTTTTAAGGATCGATTCCACGGACCTTTTTAACCCACGATGGGCTCTATTGGTTGTAACACCGTTTTGCCGATAGTCAAGGTGACCTGGCAGCGGCGGTTGAAATCGTCAGCCAATGCCCCCATCACTGTATTTGCCAACTAAACGAACCTTTCTTTCCATGCATGCAATCAGCCAGATTCGACTAACATTCAATCAGGATCGCCCGGATCTACATGACGACGATTCCGCAGGCATTGCTGTTCAGGAAGCAAAGCCTACGTTGCAGGCGCCACCGATGTACAAGGTGGTTTTGTTCAACGATGACTACACACCGATGGATTTCGTCGTCGAAGTGCTCGAGGTGTTTTTTAACCTGAATCGCGAGCTGGCGACCAAGGTCATGCTGGCCGTTCATACAGAGGGACGGGCAGTGTGTGGAGTGTTTACCCGCGATATCGCCGAAACAAAGGCCATGCAGGTCAACCAGTACGCCCGGGAAAGCCAGCATCCGCTACTCTGTGAAATCGAGAAGGACGGTTAACGCCGACCACTTGGGTATGAGGTGAAGCCATGTTAAACCGCGAGCTCGAAGTCACCCTCAATCTAGCCTTCAAGGAGGCCCGTTCGAAGCGTCATGAGTTCATGACCGTCGAGCACCTGCTGCTGGCCCTACTGGATAACGAGGCTGCCGCCACCGTTTTGCGTGCCTGTGGCGCGAACCTCGATAAACTCAAGCATGATCTGCAGGAGTTCATTGACTCCACCACGCCATTGATCCCTGTCCATGACGAGGATCGCGAAACCCAGCCAACTCTGGGCTTCCAGCGTGTCCTGCAACGTGCTGTCTTTCATGTGCAGAGCTCGGGCAAGCGTGAAGTCACCGGTGCCAACGTGCTGGTCGCCATCTTCAGCGAGCAGGAAAGCCAGGCGGTCTTCCTGCTCAAGCAGCAGAGCGTTGCCCGTATAGATGTCGTCAACTACATCGCCCATGGCATTTCCAAGGTGCCGGGGCATGGCGATCATTCCGAAGGTGAACAGGATATGCAGGACGAGGAGGGTGGTGAGTCTTCTTCTTCGGGCAATCCGCTGGATGCCTATGCCAGCAACCTGAACGAACTGGCGCGCCAGGGGCGTATCGATCCGTTGGTCGGGCGCGAAGTCGAGGTCGAGCGCGTTGCGCAGATCCTGGCCCGGCGTCGCAAGAACAACCCGTTGCTGGTGGGCGAGGCGGGCGTGGGTAAAACCGCGATTGCCGAAGGCCTGGCCAAGCGCATCGTCGACAACCAGGTGCCGGACCTGCTGGCCAACAGCGTGGTGTATTCCCTCGACCTGGGTGCCCTGCTGGCCGGTACCAAGTACCGCGGCGATTTCGAGAAGCGCTTCAAGGCACTGCTGGGTGAGTTGAAGAAACGTCCGCAGGCGATCCTGTTCATTGACGAGATCCACACCATCATCGGTGCGGGCGCCGCATCCGGCGGGGTCATGGATGCCTCGAACCTGCTCAAGCCGCTGCTGTCGTCGGGCGATATCCGTTGCATCGGGTCGACTACCTTCCAGGAGTTCCGCGGGATCTTCGAGAAGGACCGTGCCCTGGCCCGGCGCTTCCAGAAAGTCGACGTCTCGGAGCCTTCGGTGGAAGACACCATCGGTATCCTGCGCGGCCTGAAGGGGCGGTTCGAGCTGCACCACAGTATCGAATACAGCGATGAAGCCCTGCGGGCCGCGGCCGAGTTGGCCTCGCGCTACATCAATGACCGGCACATGCCGGACAAGGCCATCGACGTGATCGACGAAGCAGGTGCCTATCAGCGCCTGCAGCCGGTGGACAAGCGCGTCAAGCGCATCGAAGTGCCTCAAGTCGAGGACATCGTGGCGAAGATCGCACGTATTCCGCCCAAGCACGTCACCAGTTCCGACAAGGAACTGCTGCGTAACCTTGAGCGTGACCTGAAGCTGACGGTGTTCGGCCAGGATGCTGCCATCGACTCGCTGTCGACCGCCATCAAGCTGTCCCGCGCCGGTCTCAAGTCGCCGGACAAGCCGGTCGGTTCCTTCCTGTTCGCCGGTCCCACCGGTGTCGGCAAGACCGAGGCTGCGCGGCAACTGGCCAAGGCGATGGGGATCGAGCTGGTACGCTTCGACATGTCCGAGTACATGGAGCGCCACACCGTATCGCGTCTGATCGGTGCGCCTCCGGGGTATGTCGGGTTCGACCAGGGCGGCCTGCTGACCGAAGCCATCACCAAGCAACCCCACTGCGTGCTGTTGCTCGATGAAATCGAGAAGGCGCATCCGGAAGTCTTCAACCTGCTCCTGCAGGTCATGGACCACGGTACGCTCACCGATAACAACGGGCGCAAGGCGGACTTCCGCAACGTGATCGTGATCATGACCACCAACGCCGGCGCCGAAACCGCGGCGCGTGCTTCGATCGGTTTCACCCATCAGGACCATTCGTCCGATGCGATGGAAGTGATCAAGAAGAGCTTCACGCCTGAGTTCCGCAACCGTCTGGACACCATCATCCAGTTTGGTCGCCTCAGCCATGAGGTCATCAAGAGCGTGGTGGACAAGTTCCTCACCGAACTCCAGGCGCAGCTCGAAGACAAGCGTGTGTTGCTGGAAGTCACCGATGCGGCCCGCAGTTGGCTGGCAGAGGGTGGTTACGATGTGACGATGGGGGCGCGGCCGATGGCTCGCTTGATCCAGGACAAGATCAAGCGTCCGCTGGCCGAGGAAATCCTCTTCGGCGAACTGGCCGAGCATGGCGGTGTGGTCCACATCGACATCAAGGACGGCGAGCTGACCTTCGACTTCGAAACCACGGCCGAAATGGCCTGATCGTCAGGTGTAACAAAGCAGAAGGCGCCGAAAGGCGCCTTTTTGCTGTCTGGTTACTCGTATTCACCGCCGCCCCCTGTGGGAGCGAGCCTGCTCGCGATAGCGTCGACACATTCAACATTAATGCAAGCTGACCCACCGCCATCGCGAGCAGGCTCGCTCCCACAGGGGATCTGCGTGGTTATCAAATCCCGGGCAAACAAAAACGCCCGGTATCAGCCGGGCGTTTTGTATTGACCTGTTAGCGAGCGCGGTAAGTGATGCGCCCTTTGCTCAAGTCATAGGGCGTCAGCTCGACGCGCACTTTGTCGCCGGTAAGAATACGAATGTAGTTCTTGCGCATCTTGCCGGAGATGTGCGCGGTAACGACGTGCCCATTTTCCAACTCCACGCGAAACATGGTGTTGGGCAGGGTGTCGACGACAGTGCCTTCCATTTCGAAGCTGTCTTCTTTCGACATGCAGTAAAGCCCTCGGTGTCCAGTGAATGGCCCGGTGCAACTGCGCCAGGCAAAAGCGGCGTGCATTGTGCCCGAAAAAGGGGGGGCAAGCCAAGGGGTTCTGGTGTCCTGTCTCAGGCTCCGCCAAAAATGAACGGCTTGTTTCCGAGGCAGGACACTAGCTGAGGACAACCCAACGCTGGTTAACCAGCAGTTCAATCGGCCGATACTGGGTCTTGTAGTTCATTTTCTTGCAGTTCTTGATCCAGTAGCCCAGGTACACCGCTTCCAGGCCCAGGCGTCGTGCTTCGTTGATCTGCCAGAGGATGGCATAGCGCCCCAGGCTGCGCCGTTCTTCGTCTGGCTCATAGAAGGTGTACACCGCCGAAAGTCCGTTGGGCAGCAAGTCCGTCACGGCAATCGCCACCAGTCGTCCTTCGAGGCGGAATTCATAGAAGCGGGAAAAGGGCAGGTCGCGCACCAGGAAGGTCGAGAACTGATCGCGGCTCGGCGGGTACATGTCGCCGTCGGCATGGCGCTGCTCGATGTAGCGCTGGTACAGGTCGAAATACTCTTCGCTGAACTGTGGCTTGGCCGGCCGGACCTGGAGATCGGCGTTGCGCTTGAAAATGCGTTTCTGCTGGCGGTCGGGGGTGAATTGCGCCACGGGAATGCGCGCCGGCACACACGCATTGCAATGCTGGCAATGGGGCCGGTAGAGATGATCGCCACTGCGCCGAAAGCCCATTTCCGACAGGTCTGCGTAGACATGCACATCCATGGGCTGGCTAGGGTCGAGGAACAGCGTCGTGGCCTGCTCTTCGGGCAGATAACTGCAAGAGTGAGGTTGAGTGGCATAAAACTTCAAGCGCGCCAACTCGGTCATGATCAACCCTCGGGATAAGCTTTGGATTAAGTGTAAGCCACTGGGGCAAATGTCGCTCAGCAAACCCAGGTTGCGTGGTTGGGCTGGTCCAGGTGCGCCTTGAGGTAGCCGGCAAATGCCGTGCGCGCGATCGATCGCGCGCCCAGGCTGTGCAGGTGCTCGGTGGGCATCTGACAGTCTATCAGCACAAAACCGGCCGCCTTGAGGTGTTGGACCAGGGTGGCGAAGCCGAATTTCGACGCGTTGTCGGCCCGGCTGAACATGGATTCGCCGAAAAACAATTGGCCCATCGCCAGGCCATACAGGCCGCCCACCAGCAACCCTTGGTCCCAGACCTCCACCGAATGGGCGTAACCGCGCCGATGCAGCTCCAGATAGGCGGTTTGCATGGCTTCGGTGATCCAGGTGCCTTCAGCATACGCCCGCGGTGCGGCGCAGGCCTGGATGACCGCGGCGAAGTCCTTGTCGAACGTCACTTCATAGCGCTGCTTGCGCAGGAGCTTGCCCAGGCTGCGCGAGACGTGCAGTTCGTCGGGAAACAACACCGTGCGAGGGTCGGGAGACCACCACAGGATCGGTTGTCCCTCGGAAAACCAGGGAAAACAGCCATGGCGATAGGCCTGGATCAGCCGGTCCGCAGACAGATCGCCACCGGCGGCCAGCAAGCCATTGGGATCGCGCATGGCTTTTTCCAGGGGAGGAAAGTCGAATGTGTTGCGTTGTAACCACGTCAGCATTGTTGTCCGAACTTGCAGAAGGGGAGGGCGGTGTGGCGAGGGGGTGAAGCCCCTCGCCATGAGCACTGGTTCGAAGATTAACCGTCAAACGGCCGGAATGTCATCGAGATACTTCTCCGCATCCAGCGCGGCCATGCAGCCGGCGCCGGCCGAGGTAATGGCCTGGCGATACACGTGGTCGGCCACGTCGCCAGCCGCGAATACGCCTTCGATATCGGTGGCGGTGGCGTTGCCTTCGCTGCCGCCGCGCACCAGCAGGTAGCCGTCGCGCATGCTCAACTGGCCCTGGAACAAATCGGTATTGGGCTTGTGGCCGATGGCGATGAATACCCCGGCCAATTGCAAGGTGCTGGTTTCGCCGCTCTGGCTGTTGCGCAGGCGCGCGCCGGTCACGCCGCTGGCATCTCCCAGCACCTCGTCGAGGTTTTGGTTCCAGTGCAGCCTTATGTTGCCGTTGGCGGCCTTTTCGAAGAGCTTGTCCTGCAGTATTTTTTCCGAGCGCAGCTTGTCCCGGCGGTGAATTAAATGCACCTCCCGGGCAATGTTCGAGAGGTACAGGGCCTCTTCTACCGCGGTGTTGCCACCGCCGACCACGGCCACCACCTGGTTGCGGTAAAAGAATCCGTCGCAGGTTGCGCAGGCGGAAACGCCCTTGCCGGAGAAGGTTTCCTCCGACGGCAGGCCCAGGTACTGGGCTGAGGCGCCGGTGGCGATGATCAAGGCATCGCAGGTGTAGGTGCCGCTGTCGCCGATGAGCTCGAACGGGCGCTGCTGCAACTTGGCGGTGTGGATATGGTCGTAGACGATCTGCGTGTCGAAGCGCTCGGCGTGGCGTTGCATGCGCTCCATCAGGACCGGGCCGGTCAGCCCTTCGACGTCGCCGGGCCAGTTGTCGACTTCGACCGTGGTGGTGAGCTGGCCACCGGCCTGTATGCCGGTAATGACAACGGGTTTAAGGTTGGCTCGGGCGGCGTAGACCGCTGCGCTGTACCCTGCGGGGCCGGAGCCGAGAATGATCAGGCGTGAATGCTTCACTTCGTTCATAAAAACACCTCATAAGCCTTTGTCACAAAAGACAATGCATGGTCCAATTGGCGCTTGTGCGACCTGTTTCCGGCGACCCTGTCGCCCGGCGTGCGGGCAATGCCTTGGCGCCGACAAACCCGTACAATGCTTGAGTGTTGAACGCAGGATGGGCTAAAGATCAACATCTTCGGCAACACCTGCGGTTTTCCGGACGCACCTCTCAGTGGTAAAAGTAGTACCGGTTGTGCACATTCACTTTTTTACCTGCTTGTAATGAGCAGTTTTTTATAGTCATTCAACAGATGGACGCGCCGTTGGCGCAGGAAAAGAAGCGTTTTGAAGAAATCCACCGCAGCACCTAAAACAGTCGTTCCGCTCTGGCGCCAGCAATTGCACTACCGGCTCAAGGAAGGTGCATTGATCGCCATCGGCGCCTTGTGCCTGTTCCTGATGATGGCCTTGCTGACCTATGGCAAGGACGATCCGGGTTGGAGCCATAACAGCAAGATCGACGACGTGCAGAACTTCGGCGGTCCGGCCGGTTCCTACAGCGCCGATATCCTGTTCATGGTGCTGGGTTATTTCGCCTATATCTTTCCGCTGTTGCTGGCGATCAAGGCCTACCAGATCTTTCGCCAGCGCCACGAGCCATGGCAGTGGAGCGGCTGGCTGTTTTCCTGGCGGCTGATCGGCCTGGTGTTCCTGGTGCTGTCGGGGGCCGCGTTGGCCCATATCCATTTCCATGCCCCCACCGGCCTGCCGGCCGGGGCGGGTGGCGCCCTGGGGGAAAGCCTCGGCGACCTGGCCAGGAACGCCCTGAACATCCAGGGCAGCACGTTGTTGTTCATCGCCCTGTTCCTGTTTGGCCTGACGGTGTTCACCGACCTGTCGTGGTTCAAGGTCATGGACGTCACCGGCAAGATCACCCTCGACCTGATCGAACTGATCCAGGGCGCTGTGAATCGCTGGTGGGCGGCGCGCACCGAGCGCAAGCAACTGGTGGCGCAACTGCGTGAAGTGGACGACCGGGTCCATGACGTGGTGGCCCCGACCGTGCCCGACAAGCGCGAGCAGGCCAAGGTCAAGGAACGCCTGATCGAGCGCGAGCAGGCCTTGAGCAAGCACATGTCCGAGCGCGAGAAGCAGGTGCCGCCGGTCATTACCATGGCGCCGGCCAAGCCGCCTGAGCCGAGCAAGCGCGTGCAGAAGGAAAAACAGGTACCGCTGTTCGTCGACAGCGCGGTGGAAGGCACCTTGCCGCCGATTTCGATCCTCGACCCGGCGGAAAAGAAACAGCTCAATTATTCTCCCGAATCCCTGGCGGCCGTCGGTCATCTGCTGGAGATCAAGCTCAAGGAGTTCGGTGTCGAGGTGTCGGTGGATTCGATTCACCCGGGCCCGGTCATCACCCGTTACGAAATCCAGCCGGCCGCCGGCGTGAAAGTCAGTCGCATCGCCAACCTCGCCAAGGACCTGGCGCGTTCGCTGGCCGTGACCAGCGTGCGGGTGGTGGAAGTGATTCCCGGCAAGACCACCGTGGGTATCGAGATTCCCAACGAAGACCGGCAGATCGTGCGCTTCTCCGAAGTGCTGTCGACCCCCGAGTACGACAACCACAAATCCCCGGTCACCCTGGCCCTGGGCCACGACATCGGCGGCAAGCCGGTCATCACCGACCTGGCGAAGATGCCCCACCTGCTGGTGGCCGGTACCACCGGTTCCGGTAAGTCGGTGGGTGTGAACGCGATGATCCTGTCGATCCTGTTCAAGTCCGGCCCGGAAGACGCCAAGCTGATCATGATCGACCCGAAGATGCTTGAGTTGTCGATCTACGAAGGCATCCCGCACCTCCTGTGCCCGGTGGTCACCGACATGAAGGACGCCGCCAACGCCTTGCGCTGGAGCGTTGCCGAGATGGAGCGCCGCTACAAGCTGATGGCCAAGCTGGGGGTGCGCAACCTGTCGGGCTTCAACGCCAAGGTCAAGGAAGCCGAAGAGGCGGGCACGCCACTGACCGACCCGTTGTACCACCGCGAAAACATCCATGACGAAGCGCCGCTGCTGCACAAGCTGCCGACCATCGTGGTGGTGGTGGACGAATTCGCCGACATGATGATGATCGTCGGCAAGAAGGTCGAAGAACTGATCGCCCGTATCGCCCAGAAGGCCCGTGCGGCCGGTATCCACCTGATCCTCGCCACGCAGCGGCCGTCGGTGGACGTGATCACCGGCCTGATCAAGGCCAACATCCCGACCCGCATGGCGTTCCAGGTGTCCAGCAAGATCGACTCGCGGACCATCATCGACCAGGGTGGCGCCGAGCAATTGCTCGGTCACGGTGACATGCTCTACATGCCGCCGGGCACCAGCCTGCCGATCCGGGTACACGGTGCGTTCGTCTCCGACGACGAAGTGCACCGCGTGGTGGAAGCCTGGAAGCTGCGTGGCGCTCCCGAATACAACGACGACATCCTCAACGGCGTCGAAGAAGCCGGTAGCGGTTTCGAGGGCGGTGGCGGCGGTGGCGACGAGGACGCGGAAACCGACGCGCTCTATGACGAGGCGGTGCAGTTCGTCCTGGAAAGCCGCCGGGCATCGATTTCCGCTGTCCAGCGCAAGCTCAAGATCGGCTACAACCGTGCCGCACGCATGATCGAGGCCATGGAAATGGCCGGGGTCGTGACGGCCATGAACACCAATGGTTCGCGCGAAGTGCTGGCGCCGGGCCCGATGCGCGACTAATGACCCGGGCGGCCCTGTAGGCGCCGCTCGCCCCCCACGAATTCATGAGGACTCCCATGCGCCTGATTCGCATGCTGCTGTTGCCCGTACTGGCCCTGACCACCTTGTCGGCCCATGCCGATGAAAAGGACGTGGCTCGCCTGACCCAGCTGTTGGAAACATCCAAGACCCTGACCGCACGCTTTTCCCAACTGACCCTGGACGGCAGCGGCACCCAGTTGCAGGAAACCGCCGGTGACATGGCGCTCCAGCGTCCGGGGCTGTTCTACTGGCACACCGATGCACCGGCCGAGCAGTTGATGGTGTCCGACGGCAAGAAAGTCTCCCTGTGGGACCCGGACCTGGAGCAGGTCACCATCAAGAATCTCGACCAGCGCCTGACCCAGACGCCGGCCTTGTTGTTGTCGGGCGATATTTCCAAGATCAGCCAGAGCTTCGACATCACGGCCAAGGAAGCGGGTGGCGTGATCGACTTCACCCTCAAGCCCAAGACCAAGGACAGCCTGTTCGACAGCCTGCGCCTGTCGTTCCGCAACGGCCTGGTCAATGACATGCAACTGATCGACAGCGTAGGCCAGCGCACCAACATCCTGTTCACCGGGGTCAAGGCCAACGAGCCGATCGCGGCGTCCAAGTTCAAGTTCGACATCCCCAAGGGTGCCGATGTAATCCAGGAATAAACAATAGCTGATTGGAACACAGGACCTGTGGGAGCGAGCCTGCTCGCGATAGCGTCGGGTCAGTCAGCATTGATGTTGAATGTGGTATTGCCATCGCGAGCAGGCTCGCTCCCACAGAGGGATTGTGCTGTTCAAGAGTGTCCAGTGGAGGTTGCATAAGCAGTGATGGACCTGTTTCGAAGCGCCCCGATTGCCCAGCCATTGGCCGCCCGCCTGCGCGCGACCAACCTGGATGAGTACGTCGGCCAGGAGCACGTGCTGGCCAGGGGCAAGCCCCTGCGCGAAGCCCTGGAGCAGGGTGCGCTGCATTCGATGATCTTCTGGGGGCCGCCGGGCGTGGGCAAGACCACCCTGGCCCGGTTGCTGGCGGAAGTCTCCGACGCGCATTTCGAAACGGTCTCGGCGGTGCTGGCCGGGGTCAAGGAGATCCGCCAGGCGGTGGAAGTCGCCAAGCAGCAGGCCGGGCAGTACGGCAAGCGCACCATTCTGTTCGTCGACGAAGTGCACCGCTTCAACAAGTCCCAGCAGGACGCGTTCCTGCCGTATGTCGAAGACGGCACGCTGATCTTCATCGGCGCGACCACCGAAAACCCTTCCTTCGAACTCAACAACGCCTTGCTGTCCCGGGCGCGGGTCTATGTGCTCAAGAGCCTCGACGAAGCGGCGATGCGCAAGCTGGTGCACCGGGCGCTGACCGAAGAGCGCGGCCTGGGCAAGCGCAAGCTGAGCCTCAGCGACGAAGGCTTCCAGATCCTGTGTTCAGCCGCCGATGGCGATGGCCGCCGCTTGCTCAACTTGTTGGAGAACGCTTCGGACCTGGCCGAGGACGACAGCGAGATCGGCGTCGAGCTGCTGCAAAGCCTGTTGGGCGACACCCGGCGGCGTTTCGACAAGGGCGGCGAGGCGTTCTACGACCAGATCTCGGCGCTGCACAAGTCCATACGCGGCTCCAACCCCGACGCGGCCCTGTACTGGTTTGCCCGGATGATCGACGGTGGCTGCGATCCGTTGTACCTCGCGCGGCGGGTGGTGCGCATGGCCAGCGAGGACATCGGCAATGCCGATCCTCGGGCCCTGAGTCTGTGCCTGGCGGCGTGGGACGTGCAGGAGCGCCTGGGCAGCCCCGAAGGCGAGCTCGCCGTGGCCCAGGCCATCACGTACCTGGCCTGCGCGCCGAAAAGCAACGCGGTGTACCTGGGTTTCAAGGCGGCGATGCGCAGCGCCACCGAACATGGCTCCCTCGAAGTGCCGCTGCACCTGCGCAATGCGCCGACCAAGCTCATGAAGCAGCTGGGCTATGGCGAAGAATACCGTTACGCCCACGATGAGCCGGATGCCTACGCCGCCGGCGAAGATTATTTTCCCGAAGCACTCGAACCGCAGTCGTTCTATCAGCCGGTGCCCCGTGGCCTGGAGCTGAAGATCGGCGAGAAGCTCAACCACCTGGCGCAACTGGACCGACTGAGTCCACGGCAGCGGAGAAAGCCTTGATCCCCCTGATACTTGCAGTTTCCGCTGGCGGCGTTGCCGGCACCCTGGCGCGTTTCGCCGCCGGCAATTGGGTCAACGCAAATTGGCCCCGGCACTTCTATACCGCGACGCTGACCGTTAATATCGTGGGCTGTCTGCTGATCGGCGTTCTATACGGTCTGTTCCTGATTCGCCCCGAGGTGCCTGTCGAAGTGCGCGCGGGGCTGATCGTCGGCTTCCTTGGCGGCCTGACGACCTTTTCGTCCTTTTCACTGGATACGGTGCGCCTGCTGGAAAGCGGGCAGGTGCCGCTGGCCCTGGGCTATGCGGCTGCCAGCGTATTCGGCGGGCTGCTCGCCACCTGGGCCGGCCTGTCCCTGACCAAACTTATCTAAACGAGAGACCGACATGCTCGATTCCAAACTGTTACGCAGCAACCTTCAGGACGTAGCGGACCGCCTGGCGTCCCGTGGCTTCGCCCTGGACGTCGCGCGCATCGAAGCGCTGGAAGAGCAGCGCAAGACCGTCCAGACCCAGACTGAAAAGCTGCAGGCCGAGCGTAATGCGATCTCCAAGAGCATCGGCCAGGCCAAGCAGCGCGGTGAAGACATCGCGCCGTTGATGGCGAACGTCGAGAGCATGGGCACCGAGCTCAACAACGGCAAGGCGGCCCTGGACAAGATCCAGTCCGAACTGGATTCGATCCTGCTGGGCATCCCGAACCTGCCTCACGAGTCGGTGCCGGTCGGTGAAGACGAAGAGGGCAACGTCGAAGTCCGTCGCTGGGGCACGCCAACAGCGTTCGATTTCCCGGTGCAGGACCACGTGGCCCTGGGCGAGAAGTTCGGCTGGCTGGACTTCGAAACCGCCGCCAAGCTGTCCGGCGCCCGTTTTGCCTTGCTGCGCGGACCGATTGCCCGCCTGCACCGCGCCCTGGCCCAGTTCATGATCAACCTGCACGTCACCGAGCACGGTTACGAGGAAGCCTACACCCCGTACCTGGTCCAGGCCCCGGCCCTGCAAGGCACCGGCCAGTTGCCGAAGTTCGAGGAAGACCTGTTCAAGATCGGCCGCGACGGCGAAGCCGACCTGTACCTGATCCCGACGGCGGAAGTGTCGCTGACCAACATCGTCGCCGGCGAGATCGTCGACGCCAAGCAACTGCCGATCAAATTCGTTGCCCATACGCCGTGCTTCCGCAGTGAAGCCGGGGCGTCGGGACGCGATACCCGCGGCATGATCCGCCAGCACCAGTTCGACAAGGTCGAGATGGTGCAGATCGTCGAACCGGCAAAGTCCATGGAAGCCCTGGAAAGCCTGACCGCCAACGCCGAGAAGGTCCTGCAACTGCTGGAGCTGCCGTATCGGACCCTGGCCCTGTGCACCGGCGACATGGGCTTCAGCGCGGTCAAGACCTACGACCTGGAAGTGTGGATTCCGAGCCAGGACAAGTACCGCGAGATTTCGTCGTGCTCCAACTGCGGTGATTTCCAGGCCCGTCGCATGCAGGCGCGTTTCCGCAACCCTGAAACCGGCAAGCCGGAATTGGTCCACACCCTCAATGGCTCTGGCCTGGCGGTGGGCCGTACCCTGGTGGCCGTGCTGGAAAACTACCAGCAGGCCGACGGTTCGATCCGTGTGCCCGAGGTGTTGAAGCCGTACATGGGCGGCATCGAGGTCATCGGCTAAATGGACTATCTGCCACTGTTCCATAACCTGCGCGGCAGCCGCGTGCTGGTGGTCGGCGGCGGGGAGATTGCCTTGCGCAAGTCCCGCCTGCTGGCCGACGCCGGTGCGTTGCTGCGGGTGGTCGCACCCGAGATCGAGCCGCAACTGCGGGATCTGGTCAGTGGCAGCGGAGGCGAATGCGTCCTGCGCGGTTACCTCGAAACGGACCTGGACGGTTGCGGGTTGATCATCGCCGCCACCGACGACGAAACCCTTAATGCCCGGGTATCGGCCGACGCCCACAAGCGTTGTGTGCCGGTCAATGTGGTGGACGCGCCGGCGCTGTGCAGCGTGATCTTCCCGGCCATCGTCGACCGCTCGCCACTGGTGATCGCGGTGTCCAGCGGCGGCGATGCGCCGGTGCTGGCAAGGCTGATCCGGGCCAAGCTGGAAACCTGGATTCCCTCGACCTACGGGCAACTGGCGGGTCTGGCGGCGAAGTTTCGCGGCCAGGTCAAGCGGCTGTTCCCGGATGTGCAACAACGCCGGGCGTTTTGGGAGGATGTATTCCAGGGCCCTATCGCCGACCGCCAATTGGCCGGGCAGGGCGCCGAAGCCGAGCGCCTGCTGCGGGAGAAAATCGCCGGCCAGGCGCCGCACGCACCAGGTGAGGTCTATCTGGTGGGGGCCGGGCCGGGTGATCCCGATCTGCTGACCTTCCGCGCCTTGCGCTTGATGCAGCAGGCCGATGTGGTGCTGTACGACCGTCTCGTCGCGCCCGCGATCCTTGAGCTATGCCGGCGTGACGCCGAGCGGGTCTACGTCGGCAAGCGCCGCGCCGAGCATGCCGTGCCCCAGGACCAGATCAACCAGCAGTTGGTCGAGTTGGCCCGGCAAGGCAAGCGGGTGGTGCGCCTCAAAGGCGGCGATCCGTTCATCTTCGGGCGCGGCGGTGAGGAGATCGAAGAGCTGGCGGCCCAGGGCATTCCGTTCCAGGTCGTCCCGGGCATCACCGCGGCCAGTGGGTGCGCGGCGTACGCCGGCATTCCGCTGACCCATCGCGACTACGCCCAGTCGGTGCGTTTCATCACCGGCCATCTCAAGGACGGCACCACTGATCTGCCATGGGCGGACCTGGTGGCCCCGGCCCAGACCCTGGTGTTCTACATGGGCCTGGTGGGGCTGCCGAGCATCTGCAGCGAGTTGATCAAGCACGGTCGTGCGGCCGATACGCCGGCGGCGCTGATCCAGCAAGGCACGACATCCAACCAGCGGGTGTTCACCGGCACCCTGGCGGACCTGCCAAAGCTGGTGGCCGAGCATGAGGTCCACGCGCCGACGCTGGTGATCGTCGGGGAAGTGGTGCAACTGCGCGAGAAGCTGGCGTGGTTTGAAGGGGCTCAGGGGCAGGTCTAGAAAGACCGCGTCGCCTTCAATCGCGAGCAGGCTCGCTCCCACATTGGACTGTGTGTAACCAGGAACTTATGGTTGTACCCAGATCCCTTGTGGGAGCGAGCCTGCTCGCGATGAGGCCTTTAGATCCACTTCAAGTCCTGGATCAGTCCCCGCCCCAGATCCCTTTCCCCACCCATCGCGCCCGATCATGGGCCCCATTGAAATCCTGCTCCGGTCCCTTGGGCACGATCCCGTTGGGATTGATGGTCTTGTGGCTGCCGTAGTAATGCCGCTGGATGTGGGTGAAATCCACCGTCTCGGCAATGCCCGGCCATTGGTACAGCTCCCGCAGCCAGTTCGACAGGTTCGGGTAGTCGGCGATGCGCCGCAGGTTGCATTTGAAGTGGCCGAAATACACCGCGTCGAAACGGATCATGGTGGTGAACAGGCGGATATCCGCTTCGGTCAGGTATTCGCCGGCCAGGTAACGTTGTAAGCCCAGCAGTGCATCCAACCGGTCGAGTTCGGCGAACAACTGGTCGAACGCTTCTTCGTAAGCCTGTTGGCTGGTGGCGAACCCGGCACGGTAGACGCCGTTGTTCACCGCCGGATAGATCCGTTCGTTCAGCGCATCGATCTTGCTGCGCAGGTGTTCGGGATACAGGTCCAGGTGGTTGCCGGTCAGGCCGTTGAAGGCACTGTTGAACATGCGGATGATTTCCGCCGATTCGTTATTCACGATGCGCTGTTGGCGCTTGTCCCACAACGCCGGTACGGTGACGCGGCCGGTGTAGTCCGGCGTGTCGGCGGTGTAGCGCTGGTGCAGGAAGCGCAGGTTGTCCAGTTTGTCGCCGGTGGAGCCGTGGGCCTTGTCGAAGGTCCAGCCGTTTTCCAGCATCAGGTAGCTGACCACCGAGACATCGATCAGGCCTTCCAGGCCCTTGAGCTTGCGGTAAATCAGGGTGCGATGGGCCCAGGGGCAGGCCAGGGACACATACAAGTGGTAGCGCCCTGCCTCGGCGGCAAAGCCACTCTCGCCCGAGGGGCCGGCGCTGCCGTCGGCGGTGATCCAGTGACGGCGCTGCGCCTGTTCTCGCTGGAAGGTGCCGTCCTTGCTTTCATACCACTGATCTTGCCAGCGGCCTTCGACTAACAAACCCATCTCGATCTCCTCGGCCAATAAACGTTGGAGGTGAGTCTATTCCGATAGGTTCGAACAAAAAGCGCAAAGGTTGGGCGCTGATCATCGATTAAATCGATCGATCCCGGGTGTCCCAGTACTGCCGGGCCCGCTCGAACGCTTCTTCCCGCGCCAGGCCGAGGCCGCGCAAGGCCAGGGCCATGGTGGCGACCAGCGCCAGTTGCGGATAGCTGTCTGCCACGTCACCGCGCCAGAGGGCTTTCAGGTGTTCGGGGTCGAGGCTTTCCGGCTTGACGTGACGCTGTTGTGACAGCCGTGGCCATTCTTCATCCCAGCTGGCACCGCCGGTGGTGCCATACAGGTGACTGTCGGCATCCGGGTTGATCTCGATTTCACCACCGTCGCCCTTGATCACGATGGCCGTATCCCCCAACAAGCCGCCGGCATCGCGATGCACTGCCTGGTAGCCGGGATGAAAGATACTCTGCAGACCGCACCGGGCCTTCAGCGGGTTGAGGATCCGCGCCAGGGAATGGATCGGCGAGCGCAGGCCCAGGGTGTTGCGCAGGTCGATCATGCGCTGCATCTGGGGGGCCCAGTCCACCAGCGGCATGAAAGCCAGGCCGCCGTTGTCCAGCGCTGTGCCGACCTGCTGCCAGTCACGGCACAGCGGAATCTGCAGAAACCCCAGTAACTGTTCGGTGTAGAGCCGACCCGCCGTATGGGCGCCACCACCGTGCATGAAGATCCGTACGCCGTTCTGGCCGAGGCACTTGGCCGCCAGCAGGTACCAGGGCAGATGACGCTTCTTGCCGGCGTAGGTCGGCCAGTCGAGGTCCACCGCCAACGCCGGGGCATCCAGGCGTGCGCGCAGGGCTTCGGTGAAGCCGGCCATTTCCTCGGCGCTTTCTTCCTTGTGCCGCAACAGCATCAGGAAGGCGCCAAGCTGGGTATCCTCGACCTGTTCGTCGAGCACCATGCCCATGGCTTCGCGGGCTTCTTCCCGGGTCAGATCACGGGCACCGCGCTTGCCTTTGCCCAGGATGCGCACGAACTGGGCGAATGGATGTTCGGCCGGGGTTTCGAGAGTCAGCGATGGAACGTCGGTCATAAGCAATTCGTCGGTTTGGGCAGGCCCGCCAGCTTGGCGGCGAGTTTGGCGGGAGTGCCTTTGAACAGTCGGTTCAGGTGCAGGCTGTTGCCCTTGTCCGCGCCCAGTTTCAGCGCGGTGTATTTGATCAGCGGCCGGGTGGCGGGGGAGAGCTGGAACTCGTCGTAGAAGCCCCGCAGCAGTTCGAGGATTTCCCAGTGCTCGGGGCTCAACTCGATATCTTCGGCGGCGGCCAGGGCCGTGGCTACCTCGACTGACCAGTCGTCCCGGTCGGCCAGGTAGCCGTCCTTGTCCAGCGCGATGGCGCGTTCGCCCACGTTCAGCGCATTCATAGCCAGGTGTTGACCTTGTCATGCTGGATCGACAGTTCGACGAAGGCCGGGTAGTCGATGGCCTTGGCCCAGTCGGGTGCTTGCAAGCCTCGGGCCTGGACATCTTCGGCCAGTGCGAACAGCTTCAGGCCGGCGGACTGTAACCAGGCAAACGGCGCGGTGTCGGGTTGCAAGGCGTAAGTCGCGTCGCCGCACAACAGCAGCGCATCCTCGCCTCCCAGGACCCGCAGGCAACTGGCGAGGCGGTCATCGCCAAAAGGTGAATGGGACAACACATGCAAAGTGGACATCAGAGGGTGATCACCTGGTCGTAACGGTCAATGAGAGCGGTGATATCCGGCGCGGTGAGTACCTTCAGGTCAGCCAGGGCCAGCGCATCGGTGTCGATGCCGCGTTCGGCGGCGCTGTCGGCGCAGACGAAGAGGTCTTCGACGCCGAACATGGGCAATGCCTGCAGGTTAGCGCTCAGGTCTTTCTGCTGGACGGCCCTGGCGTTCTGGCCTGGCAATAGCTGATTTACGCCGTCATCGAGAAACAGCAAACCGATGGGCAGGTCGAACGCCCCACCGGCCAGGACGATGTCCAAGGCTTCCCGGGCGCCGGGGCCCGACCATGGAGACTGGCGGCTGATGAGCAACAGAGACTTGGCCATCATGGACCTCCAAAACAGATCAAGCGGTCGGCATCCTGGATCGCATCGTGCAACTGGCCAAGCCCGGACAGGGCCCAGGGAGCTTCGACGCTCACGGCCGAGCGTTGATAGCGCTGGGCTTCTTCGGCATTCAACACCCCACGGCGCAACGCCGCCGCGATGCAGACCACACCGTCGAGCTGGTGGTCGCTGACAAAGCTGCGCCACTGTTTGGGCAGGTCCTGTTCGTCCTGGGGGGTGACCACGCCGCTGTCGGCGTTGTAGACACCGTCCTGATAGAAAAACAACCGCACGATTTCATGCCCGCCGGCCAGCGCGGCCTGGGCAAACAGCAAGGCACGGCGCGAGGACGGCGCATGAGCAGCGGAGAACAGCGCAATGGCGAACTTCATGGCGGATCCGATCAGCAAAACTGCGGCCATGATAAAGCTTTATGGGCGGAGGGGCGATTGGCACCGCAGGATTGTGAGGACATCCTTGTGGCGAGGGGATTTATCCCCGCTGGGCTGCAACGCAGCCCCTGATCTCAACATCCCGGTGGGTCAGATAGATCGAGTTGGCTGGTTTTGGGGCTGCTGCGCAGCCCAGCGGGGATGAATCCCCTCGCCACAGTGGTTCAGCGGTCACCCGTAAGCCCATGCAACTCGCAATACTCTACCCAACCCATCCCCGCCATCTCTGCCACTTCCCTGTGCACGTCCATCCGCTGCGCCTGGTAATCCTCTGGCGAGGCGGCGGTCAATTGCAGGGTCAGTTCCCAGGCGAACAGGCCCTGGCGCTCGGCCTCGGCTTCGAAGGCTTCATGCAACCGCTCGGCACGGTATTGTTCCGCTGTCTCGCCCTTGGCCTGGGCCAGCAGTGGGTTGAGGTGGTCCAGTTCGGCGCGCAGTTCAGGGTGCTCGTCGAGAAACCTTTCCAACGCCCGCTCATGTTGCTGTTCGGTTGCCGCCATGCTGACTCCCTGGTTGTGACGAAAAGGCGTGACAGGTTGCGCGAATCGTCGTCCGGTGTCGCGCATAAATTTCAGTAAAGCCGCACGAAGACCTGGGGCGCGGTGCTACAGTCCGTTTTTTTCTCGATGAGTGAACGCAATGCGAATGCTGACGGTGGCCCTGGCCGCCACCTTGCTGGCCGGCTGCGCGGGTTCGGCGATGAACCAGGCCCGGTCCCAGGCCCCTTACAAGACACTGGCCTCGGACAAGCCGGAACAGGTCGTGGCCCAGTGTGTGCAGTTTTCCTGGCAGGACGAGGCGGTGTTCGGCGTCGACGCCGGGGCTTACCTGCAACCGAACAAGAAAGGCGGCTCGACGGTGTACACCCGTTCTGCTGAATCCTTTGTCGACCTGGAAACCGGCGCTGCCGGTACGACGTTGAACTACTACGCCAAGCATGACGACTTCATGGCCAAGCGCCGGTTGGCGGCGTTGGCGACTTGCTTGTAAACCGGTAGAGCATCGCGAGCAAGCTCGCTCCCACAGGGATTGGCGGTAGATAGGGATCTTGCGGCCAGCCCGGAACCCATGTGGGAGCGAGCCTGCTCGCGATGGCGGTGGGTCAGTCGACGACAGTGTCGAAGGGGGGACCACTTCGCGAGCAAGCTCGCTCCCACAGGTTTTGTATTTCAATCGGACTCAGTCAGGCGCTTCTGGAGGAAGAAGTGCTTGTGCCCAGGCGGGTAATCGTCGATCTGGCCGATTTCCGTGAAGCCGTGCTTGCGGTAGAACTCCGGCGCCTGGAAGTCGAACGTGTCCAGCCAGATGCCGACGCAGTTCTTCTCCCTGGCCAGTTCTTCGACCTTGCGCATCAAGGCCGATCCCGTGCCCTGGCCGCGGGCCTGTTCCGGCACCACCAGCAACTCGATATAGAACCAGCGGAAGAACACCCGACCGTAGAGCCCGCCCACGATTTCATCGCTGTGTTCGTCCCGTACCAGCCAGGCGACCAGTTCCGGTACCGTTCCGCCGGTCTTGGCGGTGTTGTAGGCGCGTAGCGGGGCCAGGATGGCCTGGCGCTCCTCGTCGGTGGGAGCGTCGGTACGTTCGATTCGCAGCGTCATCGGCGATGTCCTTATTGCGGGGAGGATGAACGGCATGAGCCTACCGCAAAAGACCGTCCGGCAGTGAACGGGCGCATTTCGCAAACCGGGCCATACTTCCTTGGATTTCAAAAACAAGAAGAGAGTGGCTCATGAAGTTCGAATCCTTGACCCGGACCCTGGTTGCGACGTCCCTGACCCTCAGTTGCTTATACGTGCAGGCCGCCTCCCAGGCCCCGGTTGCCGCCGAGAACGGCATGGTGGTCACCGCCCAACATCTGGCGACCCATGTGGGCGTCGATGTGCTCAAGAACGGCGGCAATGCCGTGGATGCGGCGGTGGCGGTGGGGTATGCCCTGGCGGTGGTATACCCGGCGGCGGGGAACCTGGGGGGCGGTGGTTTCATGACCCTGCAATTGGCCGATGGGCGCAAGACCTTCCTGGACTTCCGCGAGAAAGCACCGTTGGCTGCCACGGCCGACATGTACCTGGACAAGGACGGCAACGTCGTCCCCGACCTCAGCACTCGCGGGCACCTGGCGGTGGGTGTGCCCGGCACGGTATCGGGCATGGAGCTGGCGCTGAAGAAGTACGGCAGCAAACCCCGGGCCGAGCTGATCGCCCCGGCCATCCGCCTCGCCGAGGACGGTTTTACCCTGGAGCAGGGCGACGTCGACCTGCTGGAGACGGCCACCGACGTGTTCAAGAAGGACATGCGTGACTCCGGTTCGATCTTCCTGCACAACGGCGAGCCGATGCAGGTCGGCCAGAAGCTGGTGCAGAAAGACCTCGCCAGGACCCTGCGGGAAATCTCCACCAAGGGCGCCGATGGTTTCTACAAGGGTTGGGTCGCCGATGCCCTCGTCACCTCCAGCCAGGCCAACAAAGGCATCATCACCCAGGCCGACCTGGACAAGTACAAGACCCGCGAGCTGGCGCCGGTGGAGTGCGACTATCGCGGCTACCACATCGTCTCGGCGCCGCCGCCCAGTTCCGGCGGCGTGGTGCTGTGCCAGATCATGAACATCCTCGACGGCTATCCGATGAAAGAGCTGGGCTTCCATTCGGCCCAAGGCATGCACTACCAGATCGAAGCCATGCGCCATGCCTATGTGGACCGCAACAGCTACCTGGGTGACCCGGACTTTGTGCAGAACCCCATCGACCATCTGCTGGATAAAAACTATGCCGCCAAACTGCGGGCCGCTATCGAACCGCAAAAGGCCGGTAACTCCCACGCGATCAAGCCCGGCGTGGCACCCCACGAAGGCAGCAACACCACCCACTATTCTATCGTCGACAAGTGGGGCAATGCCGTTTCCGTCACCTACACCCTCAACGACTGGTTCGGCGCGGGCGTCATGGCGAGCAAGACCGGGGTGATCCTCAACGACGAAATGGACGATTTCACCGCCAAGATCGGCGTTCCCAACATGTACGGCCTGGTGCAGGGGGAGGCCAACGCCATCGCGCCGGGCAAGGCGCCGTTGTCATCCATGAGTCCGACCATCGTCACCAAGGATGGCAAGACCGTCATGGTGGTGGGGACGCCGGGCGGCAGCCGGATCATCACCGCGACATTGTTGACGATCCTCAATGTGATCGACTACGGCATGAACCTGCAGGAAGCCGTCGACGCGCCGCGCTTCCACCAGCAGTGGATGCCCGAGCAGACCAACCTGGAAACCTTCGCCGCCAGCCCCGACACGCAAAAGATCCTGGAAAGCTGGGGGCACAAGTTTACAGGTCCCCAAGACCCCAACCACATTGCCGCGATTCTGGTGGGCGCACCGTCGCTGGGTGGGAAGCCGGTGGGCAAGAATCGGTTCTATGGGGCCAACGATCCACGTCGCAACACCGGGTTATCGTTGGGTTATTAACGGCCATTGTTCTGAAGAGGAAAACCATGAGCACCGCTTTGTTGATCATCGATGTCCAGAGCGCCCTGTGCACCGGTGAAGAAGAATGTTTCGAGAGCCAGCGCGTCATCGCGACCATCAACGACCTCAGCGCCAGGGCCAGGGCTCTGGAACTGCCGGTGATCCTGGTCCAGCACGAAGAACTGCAAGGTCCGCTGTCGTACGGCTCCGCGGCCTGGCAACTGGCCGACGGCCTGTTGACCGCCGCGGACGACCTGCGGGTGCGCAAGACCACACCGGACGCGTTCTACCAGACCGACCTGTTGTCGCTATTGCAGGCCCGGAGCATCGACCGCCTGGTGATCTGCGGCATGCAGACCGACTATTGCGTCAACGCCACGGTACGCCAGGCCCACACCCTGGGCTATGAAGTGGTCCTGGTGGCCGATGCCCACACCACCGTGGACAACGGCAGCCTGGCGGCGGAGCAGATCATCGCCAACCACAATGAGCGCTTGGGACGCCTGAGTAGTGCGGTGTCGCGGATTGATGTGGTGCCGGGGCAGGACGTGCGTCTCTGACCCGGTCTCATGTCGATAGTGGAATTGGCTGGCCCGCCATCCAATCAGGCGGGCTGGACGTACTACCAAATGGCTCGGTATCGAAACGCGATCTGATAGTCATATTTTGCTATGTCGATCCTATGGCCGAAAAAGGGTTGCAGGATCGATATCCACCCTTCGGATAAGTCAAAACCGCCATCGTAGAGCTCTGGCTCGTTTTCCAAACCCAATACGGTAATTATCGACAAGTCATCAGCCAGGTCTATCGAATACTCTTTGCCTTCGCCCGTTTCGGTTTTCTTGTTGTACCAGTCCAGTCTCAGTTTTAAACCCATTGGTCCTCACAAGTACTTTTTGATGTTGCGATTTTTTTGGGCCGGGCCCACCTGATGTCCCGTTTCGTGATTAAAAGCCCCTAAATGACTTCCGTCGCTTGCTCGATAAGCTTCCAGTTCCCCGTGTCTGGAGTCCCACTCGTAGATTGTCCTGCCTTTAAGATCAGTCCATCTCTCTCTTAACCCGGCTCCTGCTTGTTTTGGTGTTTTCTTTTTTGCCGTCTTGAGATTTGGAAAACCCGTGATTTCTTCGGTTTCTGGGGCCGAATAGTAATCGTGGTCAGCGTTACCTGCTCGTCTTACAGAGACGACTACATAAACAGGGCGAACCCCCGAGTCTGCCGGAAACACCAGAATGAAATCTCTGTACTCCGGCGGATAGATCGGATCAACGATGATGCTGTCGGCCATCGGCGTCGGCGGATAAATCCAGATAGGAGGGGCCTGCGGTGCCGCTTCCAGGGCAGGGATGCCCAAGGTGTCGGACGGATCGACGGCTGGCGTCCAGATCAGCTCGATGCCGTCGCCCAAGTCAGCGACGTAGTGCTCGGCGCGAGGAACCAGGTGAACGACGTCGACCATTTCCCAATCGCGGTTCTGGCCGGTATAGAAACCATAGCCCTTGAGGCTGCCATCGGCCTGCTGCTCGATTTGCAGGCGCATGCGGCTGCGGGCCTGCTTCAAGTTGTGTAACTGTTCTTCGGAGTAAAGGGCGCTATCGCCCAGGCTGGAAGGCCAGAGCAAGGCAACCATGCCGGTTAACAGACCCGTGACGACGGAGCCACTGACTGCTGCCCCGGTGCCGCGGTTAACGCGGTTATCGCGCCGGCGCCAATCTGCTTGAGGGGCACAGTCCCCGATGCGTCAGCCCGTCTGCCGCCGAGCCAGACCAGGTCGCCGTACTGCCTGACCAAGTCAGCCGGCACATAGCCGTTGGGGTTGCTGTAATCAATGACACCGTCGGGCAACTTGCCGCTCTTGGCGAATACGCTGCCGTTTATGGGCAGTAGCGTTTTATCGACCTTGGTCCAGCGTTCCTTTTCATAGGCGGCCTGCCGGTCAAGCATGGCTTCGTACTTCAATTGTCCGGCTTCACGCTCGGCCAATTCGCTGGGCGTCATGTCCCGATAGGTGACGTAGTGCCCATCACCGCCGGGCGGGTTCTTGACTTGGGGGATGTCTTTTTGACGTGTCACGGAGGGGCAGATCTCGTCCAATCAATGCGGGAGAGACACTAACCCAGGGACCGAGGCTGGAGCTGTAGGGACTTTTTTGTATTAGTTGTTACGTCTTCCTCAGGCTTTGTAGGAAAAATAAATGGATGTGTGACCAACGTCTTTCAGAACGCACTTTTTGATTGATGTGGTTGCATTCGTTTACTGCGCCCGAGTGCGACGATCAGTGTGTTTATTGAGCTGTTGGGCTCTGCTGGATCGAGCTACATCGTCTTGCGCCACCGCCTACAACTACGCCAGAATCCGCCGGCTTGTGCGCTTGGGAAGCGGCCTCTATCGTTTGCCGATCACTGACGAATCAGTGATCGGGTTTGGTAGCCCGGGTTTTCGGTGCACAGCGTCACCTCCTGCAAGTGCAATCATGCGCTTCGCTTTTTGGTGGCCATGCGCAGGGCTTCTTCGGAGGCGCCGGTTCCGATACCCGGTCTACCAACCTTCGTATGGCCACCGCCCTTCGTTTGGTAGCGTGAGAGTGATGGCTCCTTTTCAAAATGTATCGGAGCTTTATCTATGTTCAAAGTAACTCCCAACCCGCCAGAAGCCGACACCTCAACCTCGTACGACAAGGCTGCCGATCGTGCCCTCGACTACTACCTGAAACCCAAACCGACCGAGGCCGACTCGACATCCGATCAACTCTTTACTGTCGTTAACGGCATCGACACTGAAGTCCTGCTTGCCAATCTCAGCGAAACATTGGCCTCGGCCAATGCCATGACCAGTGATTTGGCATTCGAACTGGACGGCTCCAGACGGCACGTGGCCCTGGGTATTCAGCAACTGATTGAACTGGGCGCATTGCTGGCAAACCGGGCGCTGGATAACGTCGACCCGCGTTAGCCACCTCCGTTCTCCGTGGAGGGAGCTTGGACACGCCAGATGGCGAAACTGACCCAGCTCCTCCTCCATAACCGCGCATGCCTCAGCATTGAAAAGGCTTTCAAGGCGCCCCAAACACCATGGTCCAGTAAACCCCCGCATCGCTGCGTGAATCACTGGCGGAGGCGGCGCCCACCTGAGTGAACATCGGGTTCATCAGGTTGGCGCAGTGTCCGGGGCTGGCGAGCCAGTCTTGCATGGCCTGGTTCGGTGAGCCTTGGCCGGCGGCGATGTTCTCGGCGAACTTGCGGCCACGGTAGCCGGCGCCCTTGGCCCGGTCGGCGACGGAGCGGCCGTCGGGATCGCGGTGGGCGAAATAGTTGCCATGGGCCATTGCCTGGCTATGTCCCAGGGCGGCCGACCCGAGTGCGGCGCTCCAGCTCAGTGGCCGGGCGGCGGCAAAGCGCTGGCGACCACACACACGGGACTTGGCCCTTGCCGCGTTGACCTGGGCCAGCAGTGCCTTGCCAATCGATGACGTGTCGCCAACCGGCGCACCGCCCATGGGCTGTGCCAGTACCACTCGCCACTCATCACCGACCCGGTTGACGCCGATGTCGGCGTACTGGTTGTCCAGCAAGGCGTCGCAGTGCTCGTCCGCCAGCATCTCGAAGGCTTCTTCGGCGTCCCGCGCATCCGTCAGGCGGATGCTGCGCACGGCTTGGGCTCGATAGCCGACGTCTTTCAAGGTTTCCCGCAAACCGTCACGAAAGCCGATCGGCAGCGCCAGGCGCGAGCGCAGCACCAAGGGCGGGGAGGCCCGGACAGTGCGCCATTCACAGCGGCGGGACTGGCTGCGGTAGTCGTTGATGGCATCCACCAGTTGTCCCTCGCCCCGGGCGTGGGCAGGGCTGGCGAGCAAAGGCAGCAAGGGGAGCAGGCAAAGCGAAACGAAACGGCAAGAGCGAACGAGGTGGCGCATGGGGCGGACGGCTCGAGAGGGAGGGTGGCGCGGGCGCCAGGCCTGGCGCCGATCAGCCGCAAAGCGCCTCGCAGGGGATGGCGAGGTGTTCACGGCTGGGGTAGGACTGTGGGTTTGAAAACAAGTTTCAGAGGTGCACATAACCTCCCTGTGCGCTCCCCTAAATAGGGGCGACCCGACGCATCGTCGGGCAAAGGCTGATAACGCGGTGTCCCCAGGAATATCGATGCGCTTATAGGGGGCTGCTGTGCAGCCCAACGGGGATAAATCCCCTCGCCACAAATGCGAGTTCAGTTGTTCTCAGTCACTCCGGCCGCAGGCGCTCCGATCCGTTCGACCTTGCGATAGGTCAACAGCACGATTCCGGCCACCACGATAGCGCCGCCGAGTACCTGGCCGGGGTTGAGCATCTGGTCCAGCACCAGCCAGCCAATCAGCAGGGTCGCCAACGGTTCGACGTTCATCACCGGGGCATTGCGCGGCATATCCAGGCGCGGCACGGAAATGAACAACACGATAAATCCGGTGCCATAGAGCGTCACCAGGGTGGCCAGGGCCAGCCAGCCGGTGCTGGTGGCCGGCAGGTTGAAGCCGCCGGGGAGGGCGCCGCTCAGACCGGCGAGATTGACGCTGCTGAACACGATAAAGATCGTCAACAGGCTGCGCACCGAGCCGCGTACCTGAGACAGCTTGTGATCGGTGATCCACAACGCGCAAGCGAACGCACAGGCCGCGCAAAAAGCCAGCCCGACGCCCAGCAGCCATTGCGGGCCGACGTCCTGCCCGGACGATAACCGCGCCGGCACCTCCAGCACGAACACCAGCCCCACCAGAATCATCCCCATCAGCGCGGCGGTGCGTGTGGTGGGACGAGGGCCACCCAGTGCCCAAGTCAACAGCGCAAGCAGAATCGGGAACACATTGCCCACCAGCAGCGCCAGCGCCACCGGGACTCTCGCCACGGCCGAGTACAGACACAAGCTTTGCGTGCCGATCAACAGTCCAAGCAGCAACTGCCAGCGCCAGGCCCCCGGTGGAAGGCGCAGGCTCTGGCGCTGCAACAGCACCATCAAGGCCAGCACCAGCAGTGTCCCTCCCGAGCGCATCAGGATCGCCAGTAACACACCGGCGCCATCATCGAACGCCACTCGCGCCGCGACATGGTTGCCGGCGAAGGCGCACCCCATGCACAGCAGGACGAGCACGGCGATATGGCGTGGGAACGGAGCGGGAGTGTCCGAGGCGGCGGCGCGGGGCATGGCAGGATTTCTCAAGAGAACGGCCGCTGAAGCGACGAGCCTCGGAGCAGCGATAGGTTATTGTTGTCGTACAACACTTGGGGATTTGTACCGCATCCTGTTCGATGGGACAAGTTGCGAAGAAATCGTAGCGTCCAGAATCATCCTGAATATGTCTGTTTTAAGCGGCCAATGATTCGTACTCTGTTAAACGTGGTAAAGACGGTATTCTTGTACGATGTCTTATCACGTAGTAAAACTATCGCCCCGTCCAATAATAATCAACGGAGCGACGCGCGATGGAAACTTCACAACAGACAAGCCCCGCCGACCAAGGCCGCCGGGTATTCCTGAAAAAATCCCTGGTGGTCTCGGCCGCTGCCGCCACCCTCGGGAACCTGCCCGGGCTCACTCAGGCGGAGCCGTTGAGCCAGCGTTACCCAGACCCGTTGATCAACATCCTCGATCCCAGCTTCATGGACCTGCGCCTCTTCAACGCCAGCGTGGAAAAACTCGCCACGGGCCTGCGCTGGGCCGAAGGGCCGGTGTGGATCGGCGACGGCCGCTACCTGCTGGTCAGTGATATTCCCAACAACCGCATCGTGCGTTGGGATGAGATTACCGGTGGTCTGTCGGTGTACCGCGAGAACGCCAATTTCTCCAACGGCATGTGCCGTGATCGCCAGGGGCGGTTGCTGGTGTGCGAAGGCTCCACCACCTCGAACGAGGGGCGGCGTGTCACCCGTACCGAACACAACGGCACCATCACCGTGCTGGCGGACAGTTTCGACGGCAAGCCTTTCAATTCACCCAACGATATCGTGTGCAAGCGCGACGGTTCGGTCTGGTTCACCGACCCGCCATTCCAGACCGGCAACAACTACGAAGGCCACAAGGTCACCCCGTCCCAGCCCCACGCGGTGTACCGCATCGACGGCGAAACCGGCAAGGTCAACCGGGTGATCGATGACCTGGCGGGGCCGAACGGCTTGTGTTTCTCCCCGGACGAGAAGACCCTCTATGTGGTGGAGGGCAGGGCCAAGCCCAACCGTCTGATCTGGGCAATCGCGGTCAAGGACGACGGTACCTTGGGCGAGCGGCGCAAGCACATCGAAGGCCTGGACTACGCCGCCATCGATGGCATCAAGTGCGACGAAAGCGGCAACCTCTGGTGCGGTTGGGGCGGCAACGGCGACCCCAAGGCCGACCTGGAAAAGCTCGACGGTGTACGGGTGTTCAACCCGGAAGGCAAAGCCATCGGCCATATTTCCCTGCCGGAACGCTGCCCCAATATCTGCTTTGGCGGGCGGGAAGGTAATCGCTTGTTCATGGCCGGCAGTCACTCGCTGTATTCGCTGTTCGTGAATACCCGAGGGGCCACATTCAGCTGACTGAATGGCTTGGGCCGCGGGCCTCGCCGCCGTGGGTCGGCTCAGGACGGATCGCAACTCCACAATTCCACCAACGGTTGATCTGCCGTTGGTGGCCCCAGCCAATGGCTCATTGGCTCGCAATGTCCATTCAAACACAGCTGGTAATCCCCAGCCTGGGGTGTGCGGCCCAGTCTCAGCGGTTGCAGCGGCGGCAGTTGGCGCAGGTAGTGCCAGCTGCCGTTTTTCAGCCAGGCGCCGTCGGGAATCTCCATGCCAGCGCCGTTGCCTTTGACCCTGGCTTCCCCCAGAACCAACCCCTGCGCGGTAACCCGGTAGTCTTCCTCCCAGCGGATTTTCTCGATGGTGTGATTCCACGCCAGCGTGAAATCCCGCGGGGGAAGCTGGGCCCAGACCACACCGGCCAGGCCCAGGCATAAACCCATCACGCCAGGGCCCGTCCGATGCGCCGCGAGCGCCATAGGTGCTGGAAAATCAACAGCCCGGCCAGCACGAAACCAATCTCATCCGTCAGCGGCAACGCGACGACCAGCAAAGCGCCTGCGGCAAAACACAGCAGGCGCTCCCAGATCGGCATCTTCTGTTGCAGATGGCCGGTGGACGCCATGCCCCAGAGCCCGACGGCGAGCATCGTCTTGATCAACATGTAAGCGGTCATCCACAGATTGTCACCCTGAAGCATCAATGCCGGGTTATAGACTGCCATGAACGGAATGACAAAGCCGGCAAGCGCAATGCGCACCGCCCAGAAACTGATTTTCAGGCCGGTCTCCCTGGCGATGGGCGCCGCCGCGAAGCAAGCCAGTGCCACGGGCGGCGTGAGGTCGGCGAGGATGCCGAAATAGAACACGAACATGTGCGACACGATCAGCGGCACGCCCAATTCCAGCAGGGCGGGCGCGGCGATCGAGCTGGTGATGATGTAATTGGGGATGGTGGGAATGCCCATGCCGAGCACCAGGCAGGTGAGCATTGTCAGGATCAGCGACAGCAGCAGGTTGTCCTTGCCGATGGCCAGGATATAACCGGCGAAGGTCGACGCCACACCCGTCAGCGATACCACGCCGATGATGATGCCCACCAGGGCACAGGCAATCCCTACCGGCACCGCATGTCGCGCGCCGTCCACCAGGGCATCGAGGCAAATGGTCAGGGTTTCCCGCGCGCCTTTGATGAACCCGCAGACGATGACCAGCACCGCGATCACCGCAAAGATGACACCGATGCCCAGTTGGAAAAAACCCACGCACAGAATGCCCAGCGCGATCCAGAAGGCGCAGCGCAGGGCAAAGCTCGATACGCGCAGGATGATTGCCGAGCCGAGAATCACGATGGCAGTGAGCGCCAGCCCCACCATGCCGGAAAAAAGCGGCGTGCGCCCGGAAAACAGCAGATAGATCAGGACGGCGAGCGGGATCAGCAGGTACCAGTTGTCTTTCACGGCGCCCAGTGCGCTGGGGCATTGGTCCTTGGGCAAGCCTTTGAGGTTGGAGCGCTTGGCTTCGAGATGAACCATCCAGAACACCGAGCCGAAGTACAGGCACGCGGGAATCAAGGCGGCCTTGGCGACTTCAACGAACGGCACGTTGATGGTCTCGGCCATGATGAACGCCACGGCACCCATGATCGGCGGCATCAATTGGCTGCCCATGCTGGAGGTGGCCTCCACGCCGCCAGCGAACGCGGCTTTGTAGCCGAAGCGCTTCATCAGCGGGATGGTGAATTGCCCGGTGGTCACCACGTTGGCAATACCGGAGCCAGTGATGGTTCCCATCAAGGCAGAGGAGGCGACGGCGACTTTGGCCGGGCCGCCGAGCTTGTGGCCGAACAGGCCCATGGCAAAGTCGGTGAACAGCTTGATCATCCCGGCTTTCTCGAGGAAAGCGCCGAACAGGATGAACAGGAAAATGTAGGTGGCCGACACGTAGGTCGGCGTACCGTACAGCCCCTCGGTGCCGAAGGACAATTGATTGACGATCTGATCGAAGCCGTAGCCGCGATGGGCCAGATCGCCCGGCAGGTATTCGCCGAACAGCCCATAGGCCAGGAACAGACCGCAGATCAACGGCAGCGCAATGCCCATCACCCGTCGAGCGGCTTCGAATACCAATACGATCAGCACGATACCGACGATGAGGTCCGTGTCGGTCAGGTCACCGGAACGCTGGATCAAATCGGCTTCAAATATCCATTGGTACAGGGCCGTGGTCAGGCCGGCCAGGGACAATACCCATGCCAGTGGTTGCCAGGGGCGACCGGTGCCATGGGCGGGATAACTCAAAAACACCACCCACAACAGGAAACCCACGTGCACGGCACGCAGTACCTGGCTGGAGACAGGGGCGAACGCCGCGGTGACGATTTGGAATACCGAAAACAGCAGGGCCACGTAGAACAGTGTCCTGGGCCAGTCCCGAGGGTCGGCAGGAATGCCGGGCTGAATCTCACTCATCAAGGGTGTCCTCTTGCCTGCATTGAAGGTGCGAACCGGGAGGGCGCGGCGACGGTAGTCGCCGCTGCGTCGGATCGGCCTACAGGGCGCCGGCTTCCTTGTAGTAGCGCTCGGCACCGGGATGGAGGGGGATAGGCAAGTTTTTCGCGGCTTTGTCCAAGGTGATGTCTTTGGCTGCGGAGTGGGCGCTGCCGAGACGGGGAAGGTTTTCGAACAGCAGCTTGGTCATCTGGTAGGCCACCTCGTCCGAAACGTCTTCACGGGTGACCAGGATGTTGGTGATGGCCACGGTGGGTACGGCTTCGGTCTGGCCGTCATAGGTATTGGGCGGGATCGTTGCGCTTTGGTAGGCCGGGTTGCCGATTTTTGTCACCACCTCTGTCGGGATCGACACGTAGTTCAGCGGCATGGTCGAGGCCAGATCGCGGATGGCTGCCATTCCCAGCCCCGAAGACTGGAGCGTAGCGTCCAGCTGACGGTTCTTGATCAGGTCCACCGATTCGGCGAAGGGCAGATACTGGACCTTCATGTCGCTGTAGTTCAGTCCCGCTGCCTTGAGAATGGCCCGCGCGTTCAACTCGGTGCCGGATTTCGCCGCCCCCACGGAAATGGATTTGCCCTTGAGATCGGCCAACGTCTTGATGCCCGACTCCTGGCTGGCAACGATCTGGATGTAATTGGGGTAGGCGCCGGCAATGGCACGCAGCTTGGTCAGGGGTGCCTTGAAGCCGGCATCTTCCACGCCATTCTTGGCGTCAGCCACCGAGTCGCCCAGCGCCAGGGCCAATTCTCCGCGCCCGGCCTGCAGCAGGTTGAGGTTTTCCACCGAAGCCTTGGTGGCTTGCACCGAGGTTTTGGCGTCCTTGATGCCGGCGCTGTAGATCTGTGACAGCCCCACCCCGATCGGGTAGTAGACCCCACTGGTGCCCCCCGTCAGGATGTTGATGTACACCGGTGCGGCCTGGACCGTGGTCGTGACCACCAAGGCTGCCGCGGCGGCCAGAAGGGTGAAGCGCTTGTTGACTCGCATGGAAAACTCTCCGTCTTGTTATGGCTTTATGCAGAGCCCTTCCACTGTAGTTGAAACGGGACCGATGGCGAGTCGATAGAACCGATGTGCCTGGTCAGGCAGTGCCGGGACCCGGAGCTACGCTGCTGCCGCGAACTGTCAGCTCGAATGGGAGCAGTACGTGCTGCTGTGGGATAGGCTTTTTCTCGATCAACGCGATGAGCATCTCCACGGCTTTGCTGCCAAACGTCTCGGCAGGCTGGGAAATGGTGGTCAGCGGCGGATCGCAGTACGCCGCGAACGGGATGTCGTCGAACCCCACCAGGGAAATGTCCTCGGGCACCCGCAACCCCGATTCCTTGATGCGCTTGAGGGCGCCGATGGCCATCTCGTCGTTTTCACAGAACAGCGCGCTGGGCCGCTCGGCCAGCGCCAGCATCGCCCCGGCGCCGTCGTACCCGGCGTTCAGGGTGAAGTCGCCGTGGCAGATCAAGCCTGGGTCGATGGTCAGACCGGCCTGACGCAAGGCATCCTCGTAGCCGGCCACGCGGTCCAGGGTCAGGGGGCTGCTGCGGGGGCCCTTGATGATGCCGATGCGGCGGTGACCGAGGCCGATCAGGTATTCGGTCATGGCCTGGGCTGCGGCGCGGTTGTCGAGACTGATGGTGGGATAGTCGGCACCCTTGACCACTTCGCAGGCGTTGACCAGCGGCAGGGCTCCGGCGCCTGGAGGGAGCGAGTCGAAAGGATTGCTTGCGCGCAACTGGATCACGCCGTCGGCCTGGTGCGCATAGACCAGCGCGGCGAACTCCCGCTCGATTTCTGCCTGGCCCTGGGTGTCGCACAACAGCAGCCGATAACCCGCTGCCTGGGCAGACTGCTGGGCACCGCTGATGACCCGGGCAAAGAATGTATTGGCGATGGCCGGCACCAGGATCACCAGGTTGCCGGTGCGCCGGGAACGGAACTGCACGGCCATCAGGTTCGGCCGGTAGCCGGCCTGTTCCACCGCCGCGTTGACCTTGTCCCGCGTCTCGGGCAGTACCCGTTCGGGGGATTTGAGCGTTCTGGAAACCGTAGCCACCGACACGCCGGCCAGCCGGGCCACTTCACGGATATTGGACAAAAGCACCTCGATCGAGCGCCGGAACATGGCGGCACGAAGGGGAGCTTACCGCAGGTTGGGTGCCTCACAAACGTCCCTGCATGAAGACCATGGGGTTTGACATGCCGCAGAACTGCGCCTAGATTCCGCTGTGATGTAACCGGTTACATTGTCAACAGCCCCGGCCTGAGAGAATTGCGATGAGTCCTGTAGCACCGAAAATAAGATTGGGTTTCGTGGGCGGCGGAGAGGGCGCTTTCATCGGCCAAGCCCATCGCCAGGCTGCGGGCCTGGATGGCGGTTTCGAGTTGGTGTGTGGGGCGTTCAGCCGCGATGCCCGCAACAACCAGCAAACCGGCGCGGCCCTGGGGCTGGACGCTTCCCGCTGCTACAGCGACTGGCGGCAACTGGTGGACGCTGAAGCGGCATTGCCTGCGGACCAGCGCATGGAACTGCTGGTCATCGTCACCCCCAATCACCTGCACGCACCGATTGCCGTCCAGGCGTTGAAGGCGGGTTTCGATGTATTCAGCGAAAAGCCCGCGGCGTTGAACCTGCGTGAGTTGCTCGCGCTCAAGGACGTGCTGCAAGGCGGCGACCGCCTGTACGGCCTGGCCCATACGTACCTGGGGTATCCCATGGTCTGGCAGGCGCGGGAGATGGTACGCGCGGGCGTGATCGGCACCGTGCGCAAAGTGCTGGTCGAGTACCCCCAGGGCTGGCTCAGCCAGGACGTCGCCGGGCAGGGCAACAAACAGGCCGGCTGGCGCGACGACCCGCAGCAGTCCGGCCTGGGCGGTTGCATCGGCGACATCGGCACCCACGCGTTTTCCCTGGCGGAGTTCGTGACCGGGCAGCACGTCGAACAGCTCTGTGCGGCCTTGGGCACTCACATCCCGGGCCGGCAACTGGACGACGACGCCGCGATGCTCTTGCGCATGAGTGGTGGCGTCAGTGGCGTGCTGATCGCCAGTCAGGTCTGCGCCGGTGAAGAGAATCCGCTGAAGATCCGCGTCTATGGCGACAAAGGCGCCCTGGAATGGCGCCAGGAGGAACCGTCGAGCCTGATCCATCGTGCCCTCGACCAACCCCTGAGCATCCTGCGTTGCGGTGTCGGCCAGCCGTGGTTGTGCGAAGCCGCCACGCGCCGCATGCGCCTGCCGGCGGGGCACCCCGAGGGCTACCTGGAAGCCATGGCGAACCTCTACGGCGATTTCGCCCGTGCCATTCGCGAACGGACCGAGGGGCCCGATGCGCCTGGCGTGCCCGGCATCGAAACCGGTTTGCGCGGCATGGCGTTCATCGAGGCCGCCCTCATCAATCATCGTGGCGAGGCGAAGTGGACCGCGCTGCAAACCGGAGAATCGCTGCTGTGAATACCGCCGATCAAACACCGGGCGGCCTGCGCGGGCCGGCCATATTCCTGGCCCAGTTCATGTCCGACGAGGCGCCGTTCGACACCTTGGCGAACATCGCCCGGTGGGCCGCCTCACAAGGGTACAAAGCCATCCAATTGCCGACCCTGGGCACCCGTTACATCGACCTGGCCCGGGCCGCCGACGACCAGGCCTATTGCGATGAACTCAAGGCTATCTGCGCAGAGGCTGGTGTCGAGATCAGCGAACTGTCGACGCACCTGCAAGGCCAACTGGTGGCGGTACACCCGGCGTTCGACACGCTGTTCGACGACTTCGCCCCGGTCCATCTGCGCGGCCAACCCCAGGCCCGGACCGAGTGGGCCATCGACCAGCTCAAGCTGGCGGCCCGGGCCAGCCAACGCCTGGGGCTCAAGGCTCATGCAACCTTTTCCGGCGCGCTGTTGTGGCCGTACATGTACCCCTGGCCACAACGCCCGAGCGGGCTTGTCGAGCAAGGGTTCGCCGAGCTGGCCCGGCGCTGGTTGCCGATTCTCGATTGCTTCGAGGCGGCCGGGGTGGACCTGTGCTACGAAATCCACCCCGGCGAAGACCTCCACGACGGCGCCTCGTTCGAGCGCTTCCTGGAAGCGGTCGATCAGCACCCACGGGCGGCCATCCTCTACGACCCCAGCCACCTGCTGCTGCAACAGATGGACTACCTGGGTTTCATCGACCGCTACCACGCACGCATCCGCATGTTCCACGTCAAGGATGCCGAGTTCCGCCCCGATGCCCGGTCCGGAGTGTACGGCGGCTACCAGGGCTGGGTGGATCGCCCCGGCCGGTTCCGCTCCCTGGGCGACGGGCAGATCGATTTCAAATCGATCTTCAGCAAATTGACCCAGTACGACTTCAGCGGCTGGGCGGTGCTGGAGTGGGAGTGCTGCCTGAAGGATTCGCAACAGGGCGCCGCCGAAGGAGCGGCGTTCATCGAGCGGCACATGATCCGCAAGACTCGCAAGGCGTTCGATGATTTTGCCGGGGTGACGGCGGATGAGGCGTCCAATCGGCGGCTGTTGGGGCTGCCGAGGTAACCGATACCAAAAGAACTGTGGCAAGGGAGTTCATTGTGGGAGCAAGGCTTGCCCGCGATAAAGCCGACGCGGTCCTTAGAAAAATGAGGCGCCTGCATCGCGGGCAAGCCTTGCTCCCACAAATGCTCTCTCTCAACAAAAAGCTTTTTCCCAACGGGCTGGCCTACAAGAACAACAAACAGACGGTGACTGTCATGACTTTGATGAACGCACGCTTGAGCGTGATGATGTTCCTGCAGTTCTTTATCTGGGGTGGCTGGTTCGTCACCCTCGGGACCTTTCTTTCCAGCACCCTGGGCGCCAGCGGCGGGCAGGTCGGCATGGCGTTTTCCACCCAGTCCTGGGGCGCGATCATCGCGCCGTTCGTGATCGGCCTGATCGCCGACCGCTACTTCAATGCCGAACGCATCCTGGCGGTGCTGCACCTGCTGGGCGCGGTGCTGCTGTATCAGCTGTATTCGGCGCAAGATTTCAGTGGCTTCTATCCCTTCGTGCTGGCGTACATGGTGGTCTACATGCCGACCCTGGCCCTGGTCAATTCCGTGGCGTTCCGGCAGATGCGCGATCCGGCGCTGGAATTCTCCCGTGTGCGGGTGTGGGGCACTATCGGCTGGATTGTCGCCGGCGTGGTCATCAGTTTTGTGTTCGCCTGGGATTCACGGGAAGCCATTGCGGCGGGCGGTTTGCGCAATACCTTCCTGATGGCGGCGATCGCTTCGCTGGCCTTGGGCATCTACAGCCTCACGCTGCCGGCCACGGCGCCGCTCAAGGCCGAAGCCGGTGGCGGCATCAGGCAACTGCTTGGCCTGGATGCCCTGGGGCTGCTCAAGGACCGCAGTTACCTGGTGTTCTTCATCGCCTCGATCCTGATCTGCATTCCGCTGGCGTTCTATTACCAGAACGCCAACCCGTTCCTGGCCGAAACCGGCATGACCAACCCCACGGCGAAGATGGCCATCGGGCAAGTGTCCGAGGTGCTGTTCATGCTGCTGTTGCCGCTGTTCATCCAGCGCTTCGGGATCAAGTTGGCGTTGTTGGTGGGGATGCTGGCGTGGGCGTTGCGCTACCTGCTGTTCGCCTACGGCAACAACGGTGACCTGGCGTTCATGCTGTTTACCGGCATTGCCCTGCATGGCATCTGCTACGACTTCTTTTTTGTCTCGGGACAGATCTACACCGACGCCAAGGCGCCGGAGCATCTGCGCAGTTCAGCCCAAGGGTTGATTACCCTGGCGACCTATGGCCTGGGCATGTTGATCGGCTTCCGGGTGGCGGGGCAGGTCACCGATCATTTTGCCGAGGCGGGCGCTCATGACTGGACCAGCATCTGGCTGTTCCCGGCCGGTTTTGCACTGCTGGTGCTGGTCTGCTTCCTGTTTGCCTTCAGCGGCCGCCAAGCGGTAGCCGTCCCCTCAAAAGGCTGAAATGCGGGCCTCGGGCTGGACGTCGGTCACAGATGACTGACGTCCAGTTTGGTGTAGGTCACTTTTCCACCTTCGCTGGCATAGCCGACGTTGTCCAGGGTGTAGACGCCCGCCTTGAAGTAGAAGTTATAGCCATACCAGGACGGGTCCAGCTTCACCTGTTTGCCGAGGTTGTTGATCAGCACGGAGACCTTGCCCTGTTTGTCCATCTGCAAGGAATAGGTGAAGACTTTGTTCAAAGCAACGTTCGGCACGGTGAACATCACCGGGCTTTTCGCATCCTTGGGCTTGACCCGGTATTCGACATCCAGGTTGCCGACACCCTTGGTGAAGCGGTAGACGAGCTTGAGCAGGGGGGCGGGCGCATCCTTGGCGTGGATCTGCGCGACGACCACGCGACCGGCCGAGGGCACCTGGTTCACGGCCAGGGTGCCTTTGAGGGTATTGATCCCGCTGTTGTAGCGCCAATTGCGCAGCTTGCCGTCCTTCGAGGTTTCCCGCAGTTCGGAGCGCGGGAACTCGCTTTTACCCGTGTGGGAGCCGGTCACCGGGGCCCAGAACACGATCTTGTCGCCGGTGTTGGTGAAGTACTGGTTGCGCAGGGTCGGAACCGCTTTGGTCGCAATGGTCAGGGCCGGGGTTTGTATCGGCAGGGTGATGTTCCAGACAGTCAGGTCAATCATGGTCAAGCGCTCCAACGGTACAGCCGGTTCAGATCGGTGTCAGCCGGCAAGGGCAGGATTTGCCTTCCGTGGCGCAATCGTCTGGTTATCGACGCGGCGCTGATTCGCTGGAGGGGGCAGGAGGAGCAACTGACGAATGGCTCTAGCTGGAGGGTTCAGCGTGGGGCTGGGTGTCGCGCGTAGATAATGTCAATTTGATGTTGATCGGGTAGAGTACGCGCCGCCCGAGAGATGGATCCCGGGCGTTTCCCCATGGAGTAGTCAATGAAAAGTTTCAGCAAAGTTGTCGCCACCGCACTGTTCGGCCTGGTCCTGGCGGGTTGCACCGGCACCCCGATGAAGACCCAGCAGTACGACAGCAGCCAGTACACCGTTGTCGGCCACAGTGAAGCGAAGGCCACCGGCCTGCTGCTGTTCGGGGTGATCCCGATCCGCCAGAACAACCGTTTCGTACGCGCGCAGACCGCCGCGATCCAGGCCAAGGGCGGCGACGCGATGATCAACACCCAAGTGCAGGAAAACTGGTTCTGGGCCTGGGTCCTGACCGGTTACACCACGTCGGTGTCCGGGGATGTGGTCAAGCTGAAGAACGTTCAGTAAAAAGCTCATTGAGCTCCCTCGCCACAAAAAGCCATCCCATGGCTGTGCTATCGATCGTTCCCACGCTCTGCGTGGGAACGCCGCCCGGGACGCTCCGCGTTCCGTTCTGATCGGTAGACGTGCCGGTCAATGCCCACCAACCACCATACGACTGAATGGCTCCACATACGCCTGCAGCGTCACCAGCCCGCCCACCAGGATCGCCAGCACCACCGAGTGGAAAAACACGTAGCGCAGGATTTCCCCTTCATGGCCATACCAACGGGTGGCGGTGGAGGCGACCACGATCGATTGGGCATCGACCATCTTGCCCATGACCCCGCCGGAGCTGTTGGCGGCGGCCATCAACACCGGGCTCAGACCCAACTGCTCTGACGTCACCCGTTGCAGGCCGCCAAACAGCACGTTGGAAGCGGTGTCCGAGCCAGTCAAAGCTACGCCGAGCCAGCCCAGCAGGGTGCCGAACATGGGGTAGAAAATGCCCGTGGCGGCGAAGGCCAGGCCCATGGTGGCGTCCAGGCCCGAATAGCGCGTCAGGAATCCCAGCGCGAGCATCGCGACGATGGTGATCAGTGAGTAACGCACCACCCACAGCGTTCGCAGGTACTGGCGCAGCAGTTGCGGGATCGAGTAGCCCATCAGCAACCCACCGAGAATCGCCGCCAGGAAGATGCCGCTGCCGGTGGCGGTGAACCAGTTGAACTTGTAGATCGCTTCCTCGGTTTTAGGCTGCGGCACCACGGGCGGGACTTTCTCGATCTGCTGGTGCAGGGTGCTGAAGGTCACCATGGGCGAGAACAGCGGATTCGCCTCGCGCATCGGCTTGCCTTGGGGGTCGAGTCTGGCCGACTGGGTCTGTGGGTCGATCGCCGGGCGGGTATCGAACAGGTTCTTGAAGCCCTGGGTACCCCAGGCGAACACGAACACCGTGAGGATGATCCACGGCATCCAGGCTCGCAGCACCGCCGGCCGGCTGTCGCTGGAAAACGCCGTGCCGGTCGCCGGCGGCTGTTCTTCGCTGGCATCGATCTTCGAATCGTCATGACGCCCCGACAACGCCGCGGATGTATGCACCGTGGCCGGTTTCCAGACCTTGAGGAACCCGGCAAGGCAGGCCATGGAAATCAGCGCGGCAATCACATCCACCAGCATCGGCCCGTGGTAGTTGGAGACCACGAACTGCGGGATGGCGAAGCTGACGCCGGCTACCAGGATCGCCGGCCAGACCTCCAGCATCTTGCGCCAGCCGGCGAAGGCCCAGATCAGCCAGAACGGCACGATCACCGAAAAGAACGGCAACTGCCGGCCGACCATCATCGACAGCTCCATTTCATCCAGCCCGGTGACCTTGGCCAGGGTGATGACGGGAGTGCCCAAGGCGCCGAACGCCACCGGCGCGGTGTTGGCGATCAGCGCCAGGCCCGAGGCGGCCAGCGGTGAGAAACCCAGCCCGATCAGGATCGCCCCGGTCACCGCCACCGGCGTACCGAAGCCCGCCGCCCCCTCGAAAAACGCCCCGAAACAGAAGGCGATCAGCAGCAGTTGCAGGCGCCGGTCGTCGGTGATGCGCGCCAGGGAATCCTGCAGGACCTTGAACGAACCGTTTTCGGTGGTCAGCCGATGCAGGAAGATGATGTTGAGGACAATCCAGCCAATCGGCAGCAACCCATTGGCCGCGCCATAAAGCGCCGCCGAACCGGCCATGCCGGCCGGCATGCCGAAGGCGAAGATTGCGATCAGCAGCGCCGACGCCAGGGCCAGCAACGCCGCCAGGTGGGCCTTGATATGAAAGAACGCCAGGGACGCCAGCATCACCACCACCGGGACCGCCGCCAGGAGCGTCGACAGCACCGCATTACCGAAGGGATCGTAGACTTGTTGCCAGACCATGTTCCACCTCTGCTTTTTATTGTTGGAAGTGCAGGCCCCAGGGGGGATTGGCAGAAGAGTATAGGCGGGGATCGGCCAGGGCATGGGGCATGCCCTGGCCGATGAGCAGGCTGGACACCTGTGGCGAGGTGTGCTGGTTAACGCGCGTCGGTGCGGCCACCTTCTTCCAGTCGAAGCTCAAGGCTCAAGTCATCGCAGCTTTGCGCCCAGGCCGTCAGCCACTGCGGCATGGCCGGCGACTGTTCGGCCAAGCCCAGTTCGCGGACAAACTCACCCGGTGCCACCGTGCCTTTGGCCGAGCGGAACAGACCACGCATGATCACCACCCCGACCACACGCCCGCGACTCATGAAACGGTGCTCCATGACGGTCCATTTGTCATCCCAGCCGAGCAGCCGGGTATGCACCTCGAACGCTTCGAACAGCTTCAATTCCCGCCGGAACTTGCCCCAGACATCCCCCACGATGGGCACCGCCCGGTTGCGCAGCGCCACTTTGTAGGCGCCGCTGCGCAGCACGTAATCCATGCGGCCAACGTCGGCCAGGGTGAAGTAGCGGCCGTTGGTGACATGGCGGTTGAGGTCCAGGTCCAGCGGCCATACGCGCATGCGCACCACGGTAGTGTCCAGAGGGCCGATCAGCTTGCGCCAGGGACGACGAAACAGCATCAGCAACAGTCGGAACCAGAGATTCATGAAAACACCGCAAGGGAAAAAAAGCCCACTTTAGACAGGTGCAGTGGCCTGGGCCAGGTGCGTAAATGACTGTTTTCCCGGAAAACGCGCACTTGGGACATGTTTGAATGCCCGGTCGCTCATACCCAGGTATGAACCGCTAGCACCGATGTAGAAATGCCCCTCGTGAGCCGGTCCTTTACAGTGCATGACCCGTGCATCCGGTTACGCGCCGGGGAGGTCCGTCATGATCACGTTTGCACAACATCATCCGCTGGTCTGTGGCGTCGTTCTGGTGCTGATCGACCTGGCGCTGTGGCAGTTTATCGGCGCCTCGCGACGTCATCTGCGGATGTGCGCACGTGTCGGCGTCTTCGTGATGTTCTGCTGGGTCATGACCGCCGCCGGCATCAGCCCGTTGCAACCGCCGCTATGGCCCGACGATGCGATCCTGAACCTGATGGGCACCGTGCTCGGCATCGGCTGGTGGCTGTTCGCGGCCAGGACCCTGACGGTGCTGCTGGGCAACGGCCTGTTGACCCGTGTCGGCCACAGCGCACGTTTGCTCCAGGACCTGATGGGCGCGGTCATTTTCCTGATCGGCATCATCGGTGCCGCGGCGTATGTCTTGCAGTTGCCGGTCAAAGGGCTGCTGGCGACCTCCGGGGCCATGGCGATCATCGTGGGCCTGGCGTTGCAAAGCACCCTCAGCGACATGTTTTCCGGCATCGTGCTCAACACCACCAAGCCTTATCAGATCGATGACTGGATCTCCATCGACGGCATCAAGGGCCGGGTGGTGGAGATCGATTGGCGCTCCACTCACCTGATGACCGATACGGGCGGCATGGCGGTGGTGCCCAACTCGCTGGCGGCCAAGGCGCGCCTGCTCAACTTCAGCCGACCGGGAGACGCGCACGGGGTCAGTGTCTGCATCGCAGTGCCCAGCCACGTACGCCCGCGTCGCGTCATCGATGCCCTGGAAAAAGCCTTGCATGGCACCCGGGCGTTACTGCCGGCGTTCTCCGCCAAGGCCTCGGTCAAGGCTTCCCATCTGGAATACACCGAATACGAGCTCAAGGGCTTCATCGCCTCGGCCAGGCACAAGACGGAAGTCTGCAACCTGATGTTCGACCTTGCCCATCGCCACCTCGAAGCCTCCGGCGTCATCTGGGGCAGCGGGCTGGACACTGAGCCCTGGAGCCGCCAGCGCCAGTTGCTGGAGGACGTGCGTATTTTCCGCGCGCTGGATAACGATGAGCGCGCACGTCTGGCCGACGACATGGCTCCGGTGGACTATCAGGCCGATGAGGTGATCCTGGCATTCGGTGAAGTTGCCGATTGCCTGATGGTCATCAGTAGCGGGGTGGTTTCCGTCTCGATCCATGACGGCGAGAAAATGGTCGAGGCCGGACGCATGGGACCGGGGGAAATCCTCGGTGAGGAGGGGATCCTGGCCGCTAATCCATCGCGAGGCGAATTCCGCGGCATCACCAGCGGACGATTGTTCCGCATCGAAAAAAACGCCCTGTGCCGGGAGCTGGTGCACCTCGGCGAGTTGAAAGCGGCCTTGAGCAACCTGCAGGGCCAGCGCGAGGAAATCCGCGAGACCGTGGTCATGCAGAAAACCGTCGAGCCCAAGAGAAACCGTTTTCTGCAGTGGTTGAGGCATAGGTGAATGCAGCGCCGAGCATCGCTGCAAACCGACCCACCGCTATCGCGAGCAGGCTCGCTCCCACAGGGGAGTTGTGGTGTACGTTGAGTCTGTGAACGCCGGAAAAAAACTGTGGAGCGAGCTTGCTCGCGATGGCGGCTTCGCAGCCAACATCACTGCAAGCTGACCCGCCGCTATCGCGAGCAAGCTCGCTCCCACAGGAGAGTTGTGGTGTACGTTGAGTCTGTGAACGCCGGAAAAAACTGTGGGAGCGAGCCTGCTCGCGATGGCGCCGGTCCAGCCAACATCACTTCAAGCTGACCCACCGCTATCGCGAGCAAGCTCGCTCCCACAGAGGATCTGTGGGTGTACGTTGAATCTGTGAACGCCGGGAAAAAACTGTGGGAGCGAGCCTGCTCGCGATGGCGTCGGCGCGGCCAACCCCACTGCAAGCAAGCGTGCTGCGATGCCTTCAGCCCTTGGCCGCCATCGCCGTGACTTCCACCCGCATGCCCTCGACCCCCAGTGCCGCCACGCCGATCGCGGCGCGCACTGGCCAGGGTTTGGCGAAGAAGCGTTTGTACACTTCGTTGAAGGCGGCGCGTTCGGTCATGTCGGTGAGGTAGATGGTCAGGTGCATGACCCGGTCCAGGGAGCTGCCGGCACGCTCCAGCGCAGTCTTGAGCGCTTGCAAGGTGCATTCGCTCTGCAGGGTGATATCGCCCAGTTCCAGGCTGCCGTCGGCGCGGGTCGGGATCTGGGTGGTGACCAGCAGGCCGCCGAAGCCGGCGACGTCGGAGGAGATGGAGTCCGCATCCGGGTCGGGAGTGAACGTGATGTCTGGGTTAGCCATGCGGCACCTCATGCAGGAAAGGAAAAACACGCAGTCTACCGTCCATTGGTGCGCCGTTCCCGGTTTCCTTTATCTATCCTCGTTGCGCACCAGCGCCCGAATGTAGGCTTCAAGCGTGGTGGTGCCGCGCAACCCATCCTCGGCAACCTCGAAGCCGCTGTCGACGCTGACCTCGGTCATCCGCGTGTAGGATTGCGCGGCGGCAGGGCTGAAGCCGAGGTCCAGGAAAGCCTGTTCCCAACGGTCCCTCGGTATTACCTGCACCTCGACCGGCCGGCCGAGCGCCTGGGAAAAAGCCTGCGCGACATCGTTGGGTGAATACAGGCGAGGCCCCTGTACATAACGAACGCCAGTGTCGGTCAGCGGCGACAACAGTCGCGTCGCCGCCATTTCGCCCATGTCCCGGGGGGCAACCATGGGCAGCGCCAGGTCGGCGGGAAGCAGGGTGGGCAGCTTGCCTGTAGCGCGGACGGTGTCGAGCAGGCCGTCCCAGTTGCTCATGTAGTAAACGGCGCGATTGATTGCCGCCGGGATCGATTGCTTGCGCAAGCCTTCCTCCAGCCCCCACAAGACACTGAGGTCGCCAAGTCGCTCACCGGGTTGGGCGCCGGCGGTGGATTGGGCGACGATCTTCTCGAGGCCCGAGCCGTCCAGCGCGGCGAGAATGTTGGCCACGGTGTGCCGTTCCACCGCATCGGTATCGGTACTCGGAGGGGCTGGCGGGTTGAGGAGCAAAGCCCGGCGCCCGAGTCGGAAGGCGGCCCGCAACGAGTCGATATCCTGCGCATCCGCCTCGACGATCCGAGCGCCTTTGGCGCGCCATTGCTCCCCATGGGCGGCGTTGCGGGTCAGGACAATCACCGGCGCTGCCTGGGCCAGCAGCGCCTCGACGGTGGCCGAGCCAACATGTCCTGTCCCCCCCATGATCACATACATGTTTCACCTCCCGCCCAGGGTCAAAGGTTGACCGGTATCTGGGTCGTCATCGCCGGTTCAAGGTGCGGTTCCGCGCTGTTCAGGCGCTCTGCCAATTGTTGTGCCTGCTCCCATCCGAAATCGGGCTCCAACCAATCGAGTGCCTCGTCTGCGCTCAAGGCCAGGACACGCTGCTGTTGGCTGGCAAGATCGCCATAGGTCACCAGGGCCAGGCCGTCGCAGCCCAAGGCGGTTTCGCTGGCCTGGGCCAGGGCGGCCAGGAAAATCGGGGCCGATTGCCGGGACGTCGTGTAGCTTGAATGTTGCAGCTGGGAGTCGGCGGGCGCTTGCGACTCGTACCAGCCCTCCACGGCCACCAGTACCCGACCTTCGCGCTTGATGGGGTCAAAGACCTTGGAGCGCATCACCAGGTGCAGCGGCAGATGCGTCATCGGGGGCATCGTTCCCACCGACCATATGGGCGACCAGCCCCAGCGAACCTTGATGGACTCCAGGTGCCCGCCACGACGGCGAATGGCGCTGACTTGCATGTTCGGCTTGATCAGGCTGTGCCGTTCCTGTGGCCCGGTGGGTGCTGTCCTGTACAAGTCCAGGTGCGTCACGCCGGTATCGAAACGTCCGTCCGGCGTGTCTCGCTGGGCGAAATACGCCAAGGCGTCTTTTGAGGAAACGTGCTGAACAAAACCCTCACACATGGCGAAAACTCCCGGAATCGAAACGCAACGGATCGTCGCGCTAGCCGTTCGAGTCTCGACTCCTCCAGCGCGTCATCACTGATTTCAGTGGTGTCATGTAGGTCCGAGCCGTGCGCGGGGGCTTGGTTCGAAAAAACTTCAAAGCGGGGAGACGAGCGGCTGTAGCCGTCTGCGCGAGACAGTGCAGCGGAGTCTCAGCGCTCCCGATTCCCGTTGATGAAATCCACGAAAGCCCGCAACGGCGAGGGCAGATAGCGCCGGCCGGGGTAGTAGAGATACGGCCCGCTGAAACCCTGCCACCAGGGTTCCAGCACCGGCACCAGTGCACCGCTGTCCAGATGGGGTTTGAGCCAGTCCTCGAACAGGTAGATCACGCCTAGCCCATCCAGCGCGGCTTTTATGGCCAGGTCCACCGCGCCTGCCACGCGGAAAACCAAGGGGCCGCCCGGGTCCACGCTGACGGTTTCGCCGTCACGTTCGTATTCCCAGAGCGGCATGGCCCCGCTGGGGAATTTGCCCCGCAGGCAGGCGTGCTGGAGCAGATCCCGAGGGTGTTCCGGGCGCCCCCTGGCCTGGACGTAGGCCGGCGAGGCGGCGGTTGCGAAGCGCTGCACGCGTGGGCCGATGGGAAGGGCGATCATGTCTTGTTCGAGGCGGTCGTCGTAGCGAATGCCGGCATCACACCCCGCCGCGAGCATGTCGACGAAACTTTCTTCGGTGATGATCTCCAGGCGAATGTCGGGGTAGCTTTGCAGAAACGGAGTGATGATCGAGGGCAATACCAGCGTCGCTGCACTGACCGGCACATTCAGCCTGAGGGTGCCCGAAGGGCGGTCACGGAATTCGTTGACCACGTCCAGCGCGGATTCGACTTCACCCAGGGCCGGCACGATGCGCTCCATCAACCGGGCGCCGGCCTCGGTCGGCACCACACTGCGGGTGGTGCGGTTGAGCAGGCGCACGCCGAGCCGGCTTTCCATCCGTCGTACGGCATCGCTGAGGCTGGAGGCGGATTTGCCGCTCAGCCGAGCGCCTTCGCGAAACCCCTTTGCATTGACCACGGCCACGAAGGACAGCAGGTCTTGAATATCCGTCATAGTGTTCTCTGTGCCGTACAACCCGTGCGGATTGCACCTGATTATCAGTGGAGTGGTCAACGCCTATAGTCGGCTCACGCATTAATCCAAGGGGTACGCGATGAGCAAGGTAGACAAGGCAGGCAGTTTTTTACTGGGTGACCGCAAGGTCAATCGCATGGGCTATGGCGCGATGCAACTGGCGGGGCCGCACGTGTTCGGGCCACCGAAAGACCCGGCAGCGGCCGTCGCCGTGCTGCGTGAGGCCTTGGCGGCCGGGGTCAATCATATCGATACCGCTGACTTCTACGGCCCCCATGTCACCAACCGCCTGATTCGCGAAGCACTGCACCCTTATGCCAGTGATCTGGTGATCGTCACCAAGGTGGGCGCCGTCCGGGGCACCGACGCTTCGTGGAATCCCGCCTTGAGTCCCGCCGAGTTGACCCAGGCCGTCCACGACAACTTGCGCAACCTGGGCGTGGACGTATTGGACGTGGTCAACCTGCGGGCCTGGGGCAACATGCAAGCGCCCACGGAGGACTCCATCGAGGAATCGTTCAGCGCATTGGCGCAGTTGCAACAGCAGGGTCTCATCCGCCACCTGGGGCTGAGCAACGTCACGGCTGCGCAGGTCAAGCAAGCCCAGGGTATCGCCAACGTGGTGTGTGTGCAGAACCACTACAACCTGACCCATCGAGGCGACGAGCAACTGATCGCCGACCTGAATCGGCAGGGTATCGCCTACGTGCCGTTCTTCCCCCTGGGTGGTTTCACACCGTTGCAATCGCAGACCCTCTCCAGTGTCGCGGCGCGCCTGGAGGCGTCACCGCTGTGCGTTGCGTTGGCGTGGCTGCTGCAACGCTCGCCGAATCTGCTGCTGATTCCCGGCACGTCGTCGGTGGCGCACTTGCGGGAAAACCTCACGGCGAGCGAGCTGCGGATTCCGGCGCCGATGCTGGCCGAGCTGGACGCATTGGCCTGACGCATTGGCCTAAGCGAACGCCAGTGTCTCGCCGTCTTCGGGTATTCGCAGCCGGCTTCCGAGCCCGGCCATTGCCGCGGCGTCGCGCAGGGCTGTTCGCGTCGTCGGGCAATGGCTGATTGCTTCGAGGTGATTGGCGACCACGGTTCCGCGAGACAGGCGGGTGAACTCGATGGCTGCTTCAATCCCCATGATGATATCGCCGCCCAGATCGAACCGTGCGCCGCCTGCCGGAACCACACTGACCTGGGGTTGATGGCGCAGCACGCACTCACGCACGGTGGGGGTGAGCAGGGTGTCGCCGGTGAGGTAGACGCTGGGCTCGCCGGGTAGCTCGATCAGGTAACCGACGCCGTGTTCCATCAGCTTGCCCACCAGGCCGCGTCCGTGGGTGCACCTGACGGAGCGCAGGGTGCCGCCGAGAAACCGATTGGCCTGGTCAGGGTCCTTGGCGAGCGGCTGGACATTCAAGCCGCGTTTGGCGAGGTAGCCGGCGTCGTGGGCCGTGCAGATGACAGGAATCTGTTTTTCCCTCAGCCACCGTTTGGCGGCGCGGTCCAGATGATCGAAATGGCCTTTCTGGCAGTGCGTGATCAGGCAGTGAGTGACGCTCTCCAAGGCTTCTGCCGTCGCGGCCGGCAGTTCCACCAGCGGATTACGCTGGGTGGCGCCGAACAGCCGCAACGGCGGCAGCGTGCCCTTGCCGGCCAGCATCGGATCGACGAGCAGGCGATACGGGCCGGATTCGAGGATGATCGTGGCGTTGCGGATCTGCTGGATCTTCATGAAGCATTCCTGGATAGGGGGCGAGGGCTCCATGGTGCCGGCCCGGGTCAATGGGCATAATGGCCGGATCTGACATCATTGATTCATTTCATGCCATGCCCCAGACAATCCGAATCGGTCTACTGCTGTTCCCCGGTTGCATGCCCGCCGGCCTGTTCGCCTTCGCCGACCTGCTGCACGCAGCCAATCGCAGAAAGGGGCGGACGCTGTTCGAGGCTACCTATGTCGCCCAGCAGACGGGTTCGGTGACGTGTGCTCATGGCATCAGCCTCCAGGCGCAGGCGGCGCTGGCGGATATCGAGCTGGACGCCATCCTTGTGCCCGGTTTCTGGGCCGAGTCGGCCGAACAGGTGGATGCGCTTGTTGCCGGGCAGGCGCTGCTGGTGAAGGCACTGTCGAAACAGCCCCGCCGCCTTCAGCTCTGGGCCTATTGCACGGGCGTCTGCCTGTTGGCTGCGGCCGGCCGGTTGGACGGGCAGGGCGCGACGGTGACGTGGTGGCTGGCGCAGGCAATGCAGGCGCGGTATCGCAACGTGCGTTGGCAAAGCGAGCAGAACTGCGTGTTCAACGAACAGACCGCCACCGCCTCGGGGGTGAACGGTTATTTGCCCATCGCTGAAAAACTGATCGAGCGAAGTGTCAGCCGTGATGCGCTGCGCGACATCACCCGGTTGATGGTGCTACCACGTCCGGCCGTCCCTCATGCGGCATTCCAGGGCATTGCCCTGATCCAGCAGCCCGACGGGTTGTTGCGCCGGTTGCACGGGCTGATCGAGCAAATGCCGGCGGAGCGGATCACGGTCAAGACGCTGGCGGACCGGCTCGCCATGTCCGAGCGCACGCTCGCGCGCAAGGTCGGCAGTGAGACGGGCCAGACCGTCGCTGCGTACGCCCGATGCATCAAGTTGAACCAGGTTGGCGAGCGCCTGACGCTGACTTCGCTGCCCCTTGCCAGCATCGGCGCGGAGCTGGGTTTCAGCAGCAGTTCCAACCTGCAACGGATGTTCAAGGCGCTGACGGGGCTGACGCCGGTGGAGTACCGGCGCCAGTTCGGTCGCGTGTGAGGCCGTGAAACGTCAGCTACGCGCCTCGTCCGTCTCGTTGCGATGATGTTCAGGCCAGCGGTCGACGGGACGGGCGCGGTCTTCGTTGAACATGTCCGTGAGCAGCGCGTTGGCGCGGCGATAGGCGTCGTGCCGGAACTTCAGGTCGTCTTCCGGTTGGGCGACGATTTCCTCCAGCATTCGCAGGTTCAGGCGACGGAACTGATCCGCCCGTTCGCGGGCTTCGTAGGGCCCGACGCCCATCTGCACCAGCGCACGTCGACCCAATGACAGGGCGCTCTCGAAGGTTTCCCGTTCGGCCGCCTCCACGCCCATCTGCCGCAGGGTGATCAGGTGCCCCATGTCCCGCGCCCGCACGATCAGCTTCAACGTGGGGAAATGCTCCTGGACCAGCCGGGTCAGCGTCAGGTTGTCCTGCTGATCGTCAATGGCATTGATCAGCACCACGGCCTGGGCCGCGCCGGCCGCGTGCAGCAAGTCGAGGCGCGTGGCGTCGCCGTAGAACACTTTCACGCCGAATTTGCGCAGCGTCTCGATGTTGTCGGGGTCGTGATCCAGGACCACCACCTCGACGCCGCAGGACATCAGCAGCCGGCCGGCGATCTGCCCGAAACGGCCGAACCCGGCAATGATGATGCGCGGGTTCTGCTGGTCGACGAGGTCGGATTCTTCGTGGTTTTTCTTGGTGACGGATTCCAGGCGACCCAGCAACAGGATCAGCAAGGGGGTCAGGCACATGGACAAGGCCACGGCCAGCGTCAGGCTCTTGCCCCATTGATCGGTCAGGATGCCGGCCAGCGTCGCGGCACCGAACACCACGAAGGCGAATTCGCTGCCCTGGCCCAGCAACACCGCCTGCCATGAGCGTTGGCCTGCGGGTACGTTGAGGAACCGGCTCACCGTCCTGATCACCAGCAGTTTGATCAGGATGAAGCCCAGGGTCAGGGTGGCGACCTTCAATGGCGCGTTGATCAGGGTGCCGAAGTCGATCGACATGCCCACACCGATGAAGAACAGCCCCAGCAGCAGGCCTTTGAACGGCTCGATGTCGCTTTCCAGGGCATGCCGGTATTCGGAACTGGCCAGCAGCACCCCGGCGAGGAAAGCGCCCATGGCCATCGACAGGCCGGCCTCTTCCAGGAGAAAACCGAAGCCGAACACCAAAAACAGTGCCACGGCGCTGAAGATCTCCCGCAAGCCCGAGCGGGCGGCGAAGCGCAGCAATGGCCGGGTCACATAGCGTCCCAGCAGCACAACGATGCCGATGGCCGCGACGATCTTGACGATCGACAGCGCCAGGGCGGTGCCTGACGGTGTTTCGCCGTGGGCCGACAGCAAGGGGATCATGGCGACCAGGGGAATGGCCGCGATGTCCTGGAACAACAGCACGGCGAAGCTGCTGCGGCCAACGGCGGTTGCCGTCAGGTTGCGTTCATTCATCGCCTGCATGGCGATGGCCGTGGAGGACAGACTCAGGGTCAGGCCGACCAGCAACGCAGCCGTCCAGTTCAGGCCCAGGGCGGCGCAGAACACCGCGATGGCAGCGCCACAGGCGAGCATCTGCAAGGCCCCGCCACCGAACACCATCCGCCGCAGCGCCCACAACCGCTTGGGATCGAGTTCGAGCCCGATGATGAACAGCATCAGCACGACGCCGATTTCGGCGAATTCCAGGATGGCCTTGACGTCGGTAATGAGCTTCAGCCCCCACGGGCCGATGACGCACCCGGCCAGCAAGTAACCCAGCACCGGGCCCAGGCCGAACCTGACGGCAATCGGCACGATCAAGGTGGCCGAGGCCAGGTAGATGAGCATCTCGATCAGGCTGTGAGTCTCCATATCAATCTTCCTTCCAGGAGGCCAGGCGGGCGCGGTAGTGTTCGATTTGGGCGTGCTGGGCTTGCGATTCGGCGGCATAGGCGCCGTGGACGACCACCGGATCCAGCCAGCGCATGCGGCAATAGAGGGCCGTTGCGTGGAGGGGCTGGGCTAACACGGAGAAGCCCGGATGGGCACCGATCTCGAAGTGGTCCGGCTCGCCCCCGGTGGTGACGGACCACAGCAGGCTCTTGTCCTTCAGTGCGGTGGTGCCTCTGCCGTATGCCCAGCCATGGGTGAAGACCTTGTCGATCCACAGTTTCAGCAGGGGCGGCATGCTGTACCAGTACATCGGGTGCTGGAGGACGACCAGGTCTGCCTGCTCGATGACGCGCTGTTCGGCGTCGACGTCGATGTCGAAATCCGGGTAGAGGTCGTAGAGGGACCGCACGACCACGTCCGGGAGGCTGGAGGCACGTTCGAGCATCTGCTGGTTGACCCGCGATTGGTCGGGGTAGGGATGGGCGTAAACAATCAGGATCATCGAGCGATTCCAGGGCGGGTCCAGGGAAAGGCCGGCCATCCTACCGAGGATGGCCCTGGTTGTTTAGGCTTTGTTTGCCATCGGACCCGTGGCAGGTCAGGTCAATGGCAGCGAAACCCGGACTTCCAGTCCGCCGTCGCGGCGATTGCCCAGGGTCAACGTTCCACCGTGCTCGAGTACGGTCGCCCGCGCTGCCGACAGGCCGAGCCCGACGCCACCGGTGTTCTTGTTACGCGAGCCTTCGAGACGAAAGAACGGGGTGAAGACCTGCTCGTGGTACTTGGCCTCGATCCCCGGACCCCGGTCCAGAATGCGGATTTCGGCGTGATCGCTCCAGGTCTTGAGCTGGACACCGGGTTCTGCGCCATATTTGATCGCGTTGTCGATCAGGTTTACCAGCGCGCGCTTGAGCCCGATGGGCCGGCCCACGTAAACGAAGCGAGGGGGGGCTTCGAATGCCACCTCGCTGCCGGCGTCCTTGAAATCGTCGATGACGGTGTGCAGCAGCCCCGCCAGATCGAAAGCGGTGGCATGTTCGAGCCGTGCGTCGTCGCGGAAAAACTCCAGGGCCGAATTGACCATTGCCTGCATCTCGTCCACGTCCCTGAACAACCGGGATTGCTGCTCGGCGTCCTCGATGAACTCCCCGCGCAGGCGCATGCGGGTCAACGGCGCGCGCAGGTCGTGGGAGATGGCGGCGAGCATTTGCGTGCGATCTTCGATGAAGTGCTTGAGCTGGGCCTGCATGGCGTTGAAGGCGAGAATGGCCTGACGGATCTCGTAGGGGCCGATGACTGGAATCGGCGGCGCCTTGTGATCCACGCCGAAACGCCTGGCGCCTTCGGCGAAGCGCTCCAGCGGCGCGGCCAAGTGTCGGGTGGCGACCAGCGCGACGATCAATGCCGACAACAGGATCAGTGCGATGATGATCAGATTGCGCACCCACTCCTCCAGGCCCCAGTTGCGCGCGGGCATGGAAAACATCACCCATGAATGGTCGCTCAGCTCGATCAGCGCGGCGTAGCGCCCGCCGGGCTGGTCGGCGGGCCAGTCGCTCGGCTCGTAGCCTTCTATCCGTGCATCGGGCCTGCCCAGTTGCTGGCGCAGCCGTGCCGCGCCGTCGCTGTATTCCGCGTCGTCATCGACCACCGGTACTCGCGCCTCGTCATGGTCTTGCAGCCATTGGGTGGTAAATTCCCGGTCACTGGCGGCCTTGGCAATGGCGGGCCGCTGTTCAAGCGCTACCGAGTCGATGATGCGGGCGATGGCGGAGATCTTTTCAAACAGGCCGGTTTCCATCAGGGGCGGGCGTGCCCAGGCTCCGGCCAGTTGGCTGAACAACGCGTTCAGGGCCAGCAGCGTCAGCATGGCAACCAGGGTGGTCAGGGCGATCCAGCGCGCCAGGGTATCGCGCGGGCGGCGAGTGCCAGGGATCGGCGGTTTCATCGTTTCACCACGTGGGGGCTGAAGTAGTAGCCACTGTTGCGCACGGTGCGGATCATCGACGCGCCGCTGATATCGGTCTCCAGCTTGCGACGCAAGCGGCTGACCTGCACATCGATGCTCCGGTCAAACGCGTCGAAGGTTTCGCCGCGCGCCAGGTCCAGCAACTGCTGGCGACTCAGCACCCGACGCGGGTGTTCGGCGAACACCAGCAACAATTCGAACTCGCCCGCCGAAAGCGGGATCATGACCTTATCCGGTGAGCGCAATTCACGCCGGGTGACGTCCAACTGCCACTTTTCGAACTCCAGGACCGGTCGCGAGGCGTCGTTCGGCGTGCCCCTGGCTTCGGCGGTACGCCTGAGCACGGCCCGCACCCGGGCCAGCAACTCCCGCGCGTCGAAAGGCTTGGTCAGGTAATCGTCAGCACCCATCTCCAGGCCGACGACGCGGTCGCTCAACTCGCCCATGGCGGTGAGCATGATGATGCCGACCCTGTGTTCGGCCCGCAGGCGCTGGCAGAGTACCAGGCCGTTGTCTCCTGGCAGCATGACGTCAAGGATGATCAGGTCCGGCAATTGGCGCTCGACCGCCTGCCACAGGGCGGCACCGTCGGCGGCCACGTCGACGCTGTAGCCATGTTGTTCGAGGAATTTGCGCAAGAGGGCGAGGACTTCGAGGTCATCGTCCACCAGTAGTAAATGGCTCACGGTGGGGCACGTCGGGTCATGAATACAGGGAGCGATACTAGGGTCAATCCACGCCCTGCGTCATATATTTCAATCCTGCAATAAAGTTGCCGGCGGGCAATATTCTGGAAATCTCCAGGCAAAAAAACAGCGGCAGGATTGCTCAATGCCCGTCCCGTTGAGCGCAGAACCTGTGGGAGCCGAGCTTGCTCGCGATAGTGGCTGGTCAGTTGATAAAGATGTTGGCTGAACCACCGCTATCGCGAGCAAGCTCGGCTCCCACGGGAACTGTGAATGGCTTCATTCCTCGACTGACTGGCGTCGCCCATTCCTTGCCGAGACAGCCCCGTATGCCGCTCACCGATCCCGCTTCGCTCCGCGTTCGTCACTCCGTGGTCATCATGCTCGCAGCACTCGCCAGCGGCTGCGCCAGCACGCCCGCTGCAAAACCTGGCAGTTGCGAGAGTGTTCCGTACACCGTTTACGATCCCGGGCAGCCCATCAACCGCGGCATCTTCGCCTTCAACCGCACCGTAGACGACTACGCCTTGGCCCCCATCGCCCGTGGTTATCGCCATCTTCCGGATGCCGTGCAGACCGGCATGCACAACTTCGTGGCCAACTTCGGTGAGCCCAAGGTGTTCATCAACGACCTGTTGCAAGGCAATGCGCAGCGCTCGGTCAACACCCTGGGGCGTTTTGTCATCAACACCACGGCCGGCATCGTCGGCTTGATCGATGTCTCGGGCAAACTCGGCATCGAGCGTCACAAGGCTGATTTCGGCCAGACCTTCGGCGTCTGGAATATCGCCCCGGGGCCGACGGTGGAACTGCCGCTGCTGGGGACGGCCAACCTGAGGGATGCCACCGGCAAGGTGATCGGTTTCGTGGTCGACCCGTTTGGCGGCGACAGCAGCACCGTCGATACCCTGAGCACGATCAATACCGCAGGCGGCATCGTCGATGGCCGTGCCCAGGCGCTGCCGCTGACGGATCAACTGCGGACCCAGCCGGATTACTACGTGGCCCTGCGCGACGCCGTGGCGCAGCAGCGCGCCGATGTTGTCGCGCAAGGCAAACTGGGGGCGGTGACCGCCCAATGCGAAGGAGGGCAGGCCGATGACTGACGATGCGTTGGTTCTGCGGCGAAGCGTGAAGGCGCTCGGCGAGGATGGCCTGCAGTGCCGCGAGGTAGAGCTACGGTTGGCGGAGGATGGCGATCATGTGCTGCTCAGTCGTTACGTCGAACGCTACCACCATGAGCAGGGCGGTGAGTGCGTCATCCAGCAGCATCAGGTGTCGATGACGCACTTGATTCGCTGGATGATGGCGCATGGGGAGCGGGTGAGGACGTAGCCGGGTGCGCTGGCCGGTGGGGAAACCTCATGCAGCGCCCACTGTCGACAGGCTCGTGCCAAGAAACATTTTTACACAGTTAGATGTTGTACGATGTCGTATCTAGTGTGTTCGACTGTCTCCGTTTCTTACAAAAAAAATAAACGGAGACTCCCCCTCATGACGAGCATTCCTTCTGTCAAGGACCCGGCAGCAGCGTCGACGCAAAGCCGTTTCGTGCGCCTATTGAAGCTGCTTGGCCCCGGCATCATCGCGGTACTGGCGTGGCTGGGCGCAGGCGACCTCATCACTTCTTCCGTGGCCGGTGCGAACTACGGCTACGCCATGATGTGGGTGCTGGCAGTGTCCTTGCTGTTGCGATTCCTGATCGTCAACATCATCGCGCGCTTCCAGCTCTGCAATAACCAGGGCATGACCATCCTGCAGGGCTATGCCCAACTCAACCCGTTTTTCGCCTGGTTCCTGCTGGTTTATGCGCTGCTGATGGGGCATTTGATGAATGCCTACATGATCAAGGGCGCCGGTGAGGCGCTGGCCATGTTGCTGAAGATCGACCGTCCGTTGCTCTGTTCGGTGGCGGTGGTGCTGGCGGTGTGGCTGCTGGTTGGGCGCAATATCTACTCGATGATCGAAGGGGTGATGAAGGCGCTGCTGGCGATCATGACGCTGGCGTTCCTGGCCCTGGCCGTCATGTCCGGCCCGGATGTCGCCGGTATCGTCAAAGGCACCATCGGCTTCAGCATTCCTCCCGACGAGGGCGTGCACGGCGCGCTGCTGGTGGCTGTCTCGGTGATCGGTGCGGTTGCCGGCTCCATCGCCAACTTCGTACACCCTTATGTCATGCGCCAGAAGGGTTGGACAGGCCCTGAGCACAAGCGCGTCCAGCGCAACGACCTGCTGTTCGCGGTGTTCGTCGGGATCGTCATCAATCTGGCGATCTGGATCGTCGGTGCGGAAATCCTCCGGCCCAATGGCATCGAGGTCAACACCCTGGGGGATCTGGGCAAGGCGCTGGAGATGTTCTTCGGCCCGATCGGTTGGTACATCTTTTTCGTCGGGGTATTCGCCACGCTGTTCGCCAGTATTTCGGGCAAGACCACGGCATTCCCGATGCTCATCACCGACGCCTTCCAGCACGTGCGGCCCGAGCGCCGGGAACGTTATGGCAAGGAGTTCCACCGCGACCCGATGCACAAATGGTTCATGCTCTTCATCCTGGTGACCCCGCTGGTCTGGTCGCTGCCCGGCATGCCGGATTTCGTTACGCTGACCATCGGCGTCAATGCCCTGAATATCGTCGGCTTGCCGGTCATTTCCCTGGGCCTGCTGATCATGTCCAACCAGAAGTCGTTGCTGGGCAAGGAGTACCGCAACAACCTGTTCGAAAACATTGCACTGGCCTTTGCCACCGGCCTGGCGCTGTGGGTGGCGTTCCAGCTGGGGGTGGAGCTGTTTGCCTGAAGCTTGGATCTGGAAGCCGTGGTGATTCGTCACCGCGGCTTTTCAGCCCGCGGCGTTCGAGGCGCAAAGCCGTTCATCACCTGTTCGATCCCGGAAAAAGTGCACTGCTAGACTGCACCGACCAATCCCTCTCGGAGAAGCCGGATGAATAACAAGAACAGGATCTGTCTCTGGTACGAAGGCGATGCCGTGGAGGCGGCGCAGTTCTATGCCGCGACGTTCCCGGACAGTGCGGTACACGCCGTCCATCACGCGCCTGGCGATTATCCGTCGGGTAAGGAAGGCGATGTGTTGACGGTGGAGTTCACGGTGATGGGCATTCCCTGCATCGGGCTGAACGGCGGCCCGGTGTTCAAACACAACGAGTCCTTCTCGTTCCAGGTGTCCACCGAGGACCAGGCCGAAACCGACCGTTTCTGGAATGCGATTGTCGGTAACGGCGGTGAGGCAAGTGTCTGCGGCTGGTGCAAGGACAAGTGGGGGCTGTCATGGCAGATCAGCCCGCGCGTCCTGACCGACGCCGTCGCCGGCCCCGACAAAGCCGCCGCCAAACGCGCGTTCGAGGCCATGATGCAAATGACGAAGATCGACATCGCGGCGATTGAAGCGGCGCTGAAAGGCTAGCCGGTCGGCGACTGTTCCACCGCTATCGCGAGCAGGCTCGCTCCCACAATGGATCTTCAGCGAACTCGATATCCGCGAAACACCCAAAAACCCTGTGGGAGCGAGCCTGCTCGCGATGGCGTCATCACTGACTCACCGCCCAGCGTCAGGCAACCTGGCAATCACCTTGATCTCGAACTCAAACCCATACAACCACGTCACGCCTACCGCCGTCAGTGTCGGGTGCGGCGCGTTGCCCCAGAATTCAGGCACCACTTTCCAGATCGTCTCGAACTTCGATTCGGGATCGACCATGAAAACGGTGACATCCACCACATCATCAAAGGTGCAATCGGCTGCGGCGAGAATCGCTTCCAGATTGGTGAACGCACGGCGGACTTGAACCTCCAGATCGGCCTCAGGTGAACCGTCGTCGGTGCTGCCGACTTGCCCTGAGACGAACAGGAAACCATTGGAACGGATCGCCGGCGAATAACGATTACGCTCGTAAAGCGCCTGGCGTCCAGGTGGGAAAACTACATCACGCGTCATGGGAACCTCCATCGGGAATCAGTGGGAAATCAACGATGAAGTCACTCTAGGGGCTTGTGCCCGGGCGATAAACGCGCAACCTTGGCGATCACTGTTTGTGAAATCCAAACAATCTGATCGATTACGGAGCAGCAATGGATCGTTTCGATGCAATGCAGGCATTCGCCCGGGTGGTGGAGGCGGGCAGTTTCACCAAGGCCGCCGAGACCCTGCACATGAGCAAGACCACCGTGACCCAGCTGGTGCAGCAGTTGGAGGCACGGCTGCGGGTCAAGCTGCTCAACCGCACGACACGCAAGGTCAACGTCACCGCCCAGGGTGCCGTCTATTACCAACGGGTGTTGCGCTTGCTCGCCGACATGGAGGATGCGGAAACCAGCCTGTCCGATGCCCAGGCATTGCCCAGGGGCCGCTTGCGGGTAGACGTCCCGAGCCCGCTGGCCGCCTTGATCCTGGTGCCGGCGCTGCCGACGTTCCATGCGCGCTACCCGGATATCCAGATCGACATGGGCGTCAGCGATCGCATCGTGGACATCATCGATGAAAATGTCGATTGCGTGGTGCGTGGTGGCGAACTGACGGACCAGTCGCTGATCGCCCGGCGCATCGGTGATCTCGAGCTGGGCGTCTTCGCGGCACCGAGCTACCTCGCGCGTGTCGGCGTCCCCGGGCATCCACGAGACCTCGAAGACTCCCTGCATCGTATCGTCGGCTTCCTTTGGGCCCGCACCGGCAAGGCCGTGCCCTATGCCATGCACAACGCCAATGAACATCTGCACATCAACGGGCGCTACGCCCTGGCCGTCGACGATGGCAACGCCTACCTCGCGGCGGGCCTGGCGGGGCTGGGGGTGTTGTGGCTACCCAAATACATGTCCAGGCCCCACGAAGCCAACGGCGAGCTGGTGCCGCTGTTCGAAACGTGGCGCATCGACCCGATGCCGCTCTACCTGGCTTACCCGCCGAACCGGCATATCAGCGCCAGGTTGAGGGTATTCATCGAATGGATGGTGGAATTGATGGCGCAGCATGCGCCGGTTGCGGATCGAAGTGGTGTGTAGACGGGCGCCTTGCCGGCAACAAAGGTTTAAACCCGTAGCGACGAGGACGGTCGAAGGCTTACACCGCTCGATTGCAGAGGAGACGTACCATGGACCGATTCACCGGCGGTTGCCTGTGCGGCAACGTTCGTTTCGAAGCTACAGGGCGCCCCTACCGGGTCGGCCTCTGCCACTGTCTCGACTGTCGCAAGCACCATGGCGCGCTTTTCTACGCTGCCGCCATGTTCCCCAGGACGCGGTGAAGATCGAAGGTGAAACCCACGACTACGCCGGTCGCTGCTTTTGCCCCCGCTGCGGCTCGCCGGTCTTTGCCCGCAGCGGTGACGAGATCGAAGTGAACCTGGGAAGCCTGGATGCCCCTGACCAATTGATGCCTACCTACGAATGCTGGACCGTGCGGCGCGAGGCGTGGCTGCCGGCGTTTCCGTTGACACGATACGAGCATGATCGTGCCGGGAAAGGGCGGTCCGAGGAGTAGGGCGATCAGCCAAACCCGATGATCGCCTTGATTTCCAGATACTCCTCGAACCCGTGGACTCCGTATTCACGGCCATTGCCTGAGCGCTTGTAACCGCCGAACGGGGCCAACGGGTTCCACGCTGGGTAGTTCAAGAGTACTTGCCCGGCGCGGATGCGCGAGGCCACGGTACGTACAGCTTCAAGGTCCTGGCCTTGCACATGGGCGCTGAGGCCGTAGACAGTGTCGTTCGCGATGGCGATGGCTTCTTCCACTGTGTCATAGGGGATGAGGCACAGCACCGGGCCAAAGATTTCTTCCTGGGCGATGCGCATGGCGTTGTCTACATCGGAGAAGACCGTTGGGCGGGCGTAGAAGCCTTTGGCAAAACCCTGCAGTCGTCCCGGGCCACCGCAGAGGAGCTTGGCGCCGTCATTCAAGCCCGCCTCGATCATCGTCTGCACACGATTGAACTGGGCTTCGTTGGCGATGGGCCCGAGTTGCGTTTCTTCCGACCGGGGATCGCCGACGATGATTCCGTCGACGGTGGCGGTGACCAATGCTTCGACTTCCGCCAGCCGGTTTCTGGGCACGATCATCCGGGTCGGCGCGCTGCAGGACTGGCCGACGTTACGGAACGCCGACATCACCCCGGGCGGCACGGCCTTGGCAAAATCGGCGTCGGGCAAGAATATGTTTGGTGATTTGCCGCCCAGTTCCTGGGTGACACGCTTGACCGTCGGGGCGGCGGCCTGGGCCACCAGCGCGCCTGCGCGGTTGGAACCGGTGATGGAGATCATGTCGATGTCCGGATGCGCCGACATGGCTGCGCCGACCTCGGCACCGTTGCCATTCACCAGGTTGAACACGCCCGGCGGCAGGCCCGCGTCATGCAGCAACTGGGCGAACAGCAGGGCGCTCAAGGGTGAAAGTTCGCTGGGCTTGAGCACCACGGTGCAGCCGGCGGCAATCGCGGGGGCGACTTTGGCGGTGATCTGGTAAAGCGGCCAGTTCCACGGCGTGATGAGCCCGCAAACGCCAATGGGTTCGCGCTCGATGGCCGTACCGTTTTCTATCTTGCGGAAACTGTAGCTGGACAGCAGGTCACGGGCGACCCGAACATGCTCGGCCGCCAGCGGCACCTGCATCGTCCGGGCGAAACCGATGGCTGCGCCCATCTCCAGGGAGATCACCTGGGCCAGTTGTTCTTTTCGTTCAAGGATCAGTTCATGGATCTTGTCCAGGACCTGGGCGCGGGCTGCGGACGGGGTCGCGGACCAGCCGGGAAACGCTGCTCGTGCCGCTGCCACCGCCCGGTCCACGTCTGTGGAGGAGCCTTGGGCGACTTCGGCGACCACCTCTTCGGTGGCCGGGTTGATCACCGGCAGCGTGGTCGGATGCGTCGGGAGCGACCAGGTGCCATTGATATAAAGCTGCCCCAAGGTCTGTGGGTCGAGGTAACTGTCAGAAGATCGGGTTGTCATGCAACGGGCTCCCATAGAGCGGTGAGGGCATTGCCAGTAGATCGTGATGCCGGGTCTGCTCAATAAGCTAACAAAGCGGTCCCGATGGGATGTGCCGTTCTTGAGGTCGGCAAAGGATAATCTGCTGAATCTGCCGGGCTAACCGGGCGAAACGCGCGAAACGCGCACTGCGGTCCCCCCGACCCTTGTGGCGAGGGAGCTTGCTCCCGCTCGGTTGCGTAGCAGCCGCAAGATGGGCCTGCTGCGCAGTCCAGCGGGAGCAAGCTCCCTCGCTATGGTTCATATTCGGGCCAGCGCCTCGATTTCGATCAGGTAGCCATGATGCAAGGCCGGAACCGGCACCACGGCAGGACGAGCAACTGGTCGGTACCCTGAGGCTGGCGGCGCCGTTCGACTATGGACGCCAGCGTCTCGCGCCGTTACTGGCGCGTTTCGCCAGATTGCATCCGCAGTTGTGCCTGCACCTGGATCTGCGGGAAACGCCTTGGCCGGATCGGCATGACAGCGACGCGGTAATCCACATCGGCAACCTCAGCGACAGCCAGTGGGTCGCCAGGCTCCTGACCCACAATGCTCGCTGGCTGTGCGCGAGCCCTGCCTACCTGGCGCTGAACGGCACCCCTTCAGCGCCCGAGCAACTCGTTGACCACCGCTGCATCTGCATCCGCGAAAACGACGAGGACGTCACGCTGTGGCACCTGCGTAATGAGCAGGAACACAAGACGCTGCGGATCAAGCCTGCCTTATTGAGCAACGATGGCAGCGTGGCGCGGCGTTGGGCAGAGGAGGGGCTGGGATTGGTGTTGCGTTCGCGATGGGATGTCAGCAGCGCCGTTGCCGATGGACGCCTGGTACGGGTGCTCGCCGATTGGCAATTCGACAGCGCCCCGATCAACCTGCTGGTACCGTCGCGCAAAGGACGCAGCGCGCGGGTCCAGGCGTTGGTCAGCTTTCTGGAGGCTGAGTTGAAGGCCTGATCGAAGGCGCCGCCATGCTGCCTTTTCACAGTACCATCGCTATCGCGAGCAGGCTCGCTCCCACAGGCGTTGGTGCCGGACGCGGAATGCATGTTCACAGAGATCCCTTGTGGGAGCGAGCCTGCTCGCGATGGCGTCAGCCCATTCGACAAAGATGCTGAAATGGCCCCAGTTCCTGCGCAGATTCTGCCGCCAATGGCTCGAAGCCGTGCCGTCTGGCGCACCATAACTGCCCGCAAACCCACTGAAACACAGGCGCAACGCCCGTGTCTGGAGCATCCCGCAAAGTCTGCTGAGGGAGCCCCGCAAAACGGTGGTTTGTACCAAGCCGCCACTATTTTTAACGGATTATCCACGGTCTCTTGGTGTTGTAATGAAAATGTGATGCAGCGTTGTGCCGGTGCTTAACGAATGGCGCCAATGCCTGCCGCGTTCATGCCTTCTACAACCATTCAGGACCGCACTCATGAGCTTTCTTCGACCCAAGTACATCACCTTCGACTGCTACGGCACGTTGACCAACTTCCAGATGGGAACCATGACCCGCGAGCTGTTCGCCGATCGTGTCGGTGCCGGGCAGATGGATCAGTTCGTCACGGACTTCGCCGCTTATCGTCTGGATCAGGTGATGGGCGACTGGCGCCCCTATGATGAAATCCTCAAGACGTCCCTGGTCCGTGTCTGCAAGCGCTGGGGGGTTGAATACCGCGAAGAAGGCCAGCTCTACTACGACGCCGTGCCGACCTGGGGACCTCATGCCGATGTGCCGGCGGGCCTGTCGAAAATTGCCGACAAGATCCCCCTGGTGATTCTCTCCAATGCGATGGACGAGCAGATCATGTCCAACGTCGACAAGCTCGGCGCGCCTTTCCATAAAGTCTTCACCGCCCAACAGGCCCAGGCCTACAAGCCACGCCTGGCCGCCTTCGAGTTCCTGCTCGACAGCCTCGGCTGCGGGCCGGAAGACTTGTTGCACGTATCTTCCAGCTTCCGCTACGACCTGATGTCTGCCCATGACATGAAGATCAAGAACAAAGCCTTCGTTGCCCGTGGTCATGAGCAGCCGGGGAATGCGATCTACGGCTACCACCAGATCCCCGACATCGGCGGTCTGGCTGGCCTGGTCGGTCTCTGAGACACACGCACACTCTTCAAGGTGAAAGGGGTTAGACATGGGCAGTGAGTCCTATTGGCTCGATACCGCACCGGCCTTCACCGGTGCCCAGCTCGGCGGGTTGCCGGGGCAGGTCGATGTCGCTGTCGTCGGTGGTGGTTTCACCGGGTTGGCCGCGGCCCGTGCCCTGGCCTTGAAGGGGGCCAGCGTGGCGGTGCTGGAAGCGGGAAGGGTGATTGGCGAGGCGTCGGGGCGTAACGGCGGGCATTGCAGTACCGGCGTCGCCCAGGATTACGCGGCACTCACCGCCAGTCTCGGTGCCGATAAGGCACGAGCCTATTACCAGGCCTATGAAAGCGCCGTGCAGAGCGTCGTCGCGCTGGTGGAGCAGGAGGGAATCGCCTGCGACCTCAAGCGCAACGGCAAGCTCAAACTGGCCGCCAAGCCGATGCACTACGAAGGGTTGGCACGCACCTGTGAGTTGATCCGCAAGGAAGTCGATGCCGAGGTCGAATTGCTCTCCGCCCAAGAGACTCGGGCGGAGGTCAAGTCCAACCAGTTTCACGGTGGCCTGCTGCAGCGCAACGGCGTGCAGATGCACATCGGGCGCTTCGGTGTCGGCCTGGCCGAGGCGGCCGCGCGTCACGGCGCGTTGATCTTCCAGGGAGTGGCCGTCAAGGACTGGAAGGCCAGTGCCGGCGGTTATCAGGTCAACACCAGCAAGGGGACGCTGCACGCTTCGCAGGTCTTGCTGGCGACCGGTGCCAGTCAGCATGGCGGTCTGGGCTGGTATCGGCGGCGAATCGTCCCGGTGGGCAGTTTCGTGATCGCCACCGAGGTGCTGCCTCAGGCGCTGATCGACAGCTTGCTGCCGGCGCGCCGCTCCTATGTCACCAGCCGGATGATCGGCAACTACTTCCGCCTGACTCCGGACAATCGTCTGTTGTTCGGTGGTCGTGCGCGGTTTGCCATGTCCGACAGCGTTTCCGATGCCAAGAGCGGCAAGGTGCTGCAAGCGGCGATGCTGCAGATGTTCCCGCAACTGGCCAACGTCAGGATCGACTACTGCTGGGGCGGGCTGGTGGACATGACGTCCGACCGGCTGCCTCGGGCCGGCCAGCATGGCGGGGTGTATCACTCCATGGGCTACAGCGGCCACGGTGTACAGATGTCGGTGCACATGGGCCAGGTCATGGCCGAGGTCATGGCCGGCAAGGTCGAGGCCAACCCCTGGCGCGAGCTCGATTGGCCGGCCATTCCCGGGCATTTCGGCAAACCGTGGTTCCTGCCGTTGGTGGGTGCGTATTACCGCCTGCAGGATTACCTGCACTGATTTTCATGGTGTTGTTTCGCGTTTCAACCACGTTGCGTCAACCGTGCGCAACCGAGCCCTTATTACTTGGAAAGGTAGAACTGACATGACTGACAATAAAAACAGCATCGACAGCCAGTTGATTACCGGCACAGAAAGTCTGCGTGTTTTCGAAGGGCTCAATCGCGGCATGTCGCGCCGTCATGCATTGCAGATGTTGGGGTTGGCCGGGGTGGCTGCGGCGGGTGCCGGGAGCCTGTTCGGCGCCGCCGGCAAACTGCTGGCCGACGAGACCGCGAGCCCAGGCAAGGGCAAGCCGGGTGGCCGCATCCGTGTCGCCGGCAGCACCAGTTCCACCAGCGATACCCTGGATCCAGCCAAAGGCTCGTCATCCACCGATTACGTACGCCACTACATGTTCTACAACGGTCTGACCCGCTTCGACAGCCACATGGTGCCGCAACTGGAACTGGCCGAGCGCATCGACACGACCGACGCTACGCTTTGGGTGATTACCCTGCGCAAGGAAGTGACATTCCACAATGGCAAGGCACTGACCGCCGCAGACGTGGTGTTTTCCCTGCTGCGCCACAAGGATCCGATCACCGGGTCCAAGGTCCTGCCCCTGGCGTCCCAGTTTGCCGAGGTCAAGGCCAATGGCACTCATGAGGTACAAATACAACTGAGCGGGCCGAATGCGGAGCTGCCATCGATTTTTGCCATTTCCCACATGCTGATCGTGCCTGAAGGCACCACCGACTTCAGCCAGGGCATCGGTACCGGACCCTTCAAGGTCAAGGAGTTCAAGCCGGGCGTGCGATCCATCGGCACGCGCAACACCAATTACTGGAAACCCGGCTTGCCGTATCTGGACGAGATCGAGTTCATCGGCATCGCCGACGAGCCGTCACGGGTCAACGCCCTGTTGTCCGGCGACGTGCAGATCATCAATGAGGTCAACCCACGCTCGACGACGCGCATCAAGGACAGCAATACCCACCGGGTCGTGGACTCGCCGTCGGGTAACTACACTGACTTGATCATCCGCCAGGACCAGATGCCCGGCCAGAGTCCGGAATTCACTGAAGCCATGAAGCTGCTGCTGGACCGGGAGCAGGTCAAATCGGCGATTTTCCGCGGGTTCGCCAGGGTCGGCAATGATCATCCGATTGCCCCTGGTTCGCGTTTCCACAACGCCGACCTGCCGCAACGGACCTATGATCCGGAGAAGGCGCGCTTCCTGTTGAAGAAGGCTGGCATGGAAAACATCAGCATGCCGGTCATGTGTTCTCCGGCCGCCACCGGGTCGGTAGATGTTGCCGTGCTGCTCCAGCAATCGGCCAAGGAGGCCGGGCTCAAGCTCAACGTCAACCGTCTGCCGAGCGACGGCTACTGGTCCAACCACTGGGCCAAGCACCCGCTGAGCTTCGGCAACATCAACCCTCGGCCCAACGCCGACATGTTGTTCTCGCAGTTCTTCCAGTCGACGGCACCGTGGAACGAGTCCGCCTGGAAGAACCCGCAGTTCGATCAGCTCCTGATCCAGGCCCGCGGCGAAACCGACGAAGCCAAGCGCGGCAAGATGTACGCCGACATGCAGACCCTGGTACATGACCACTGCGGCATCGGCATCCCGGTGTTCATCAGCAACATCGATGGCGCCGACCAGCGTGTGAAGGGCTACGGCACCAACCCGCTGGGCGGCTTCATGGGCTACATGTTCGCCGAGCAGGTCTGGCTGGACGCGTGATGAGCGTCGGTTTTTCGCTGGGTGACAGTGCACGAGGATAGGGCGATGAATAGCAACACACTGTGGTTGATCGGCCGGCGCCTCGGCGCCGCGATCGTGACGCTTCTGATTGTATCGATGGTGGTGTTCGCCATCACGGCGGTGTTGCCGGGAGACGCGGCACAACAGGCTCTCGGACAATTCGCCACGCCAGAGCAGGTAGCCGCGTTGCGGGTGAAAATGGGGCTCGATCAGCCGGGTGTGTTGCGTTACCTGCACTGGCTGACGAACCTGCTCAGCGGCGACCTTGGGGTGTCGGCTTCCAATGCCACTTCGGTGGCGGAACTGATGGCGGGGCGGGTACCCAACACGCTGATGCTGGCGGCCGCGACGGCGCTGGTGTCGGTGCCGCTGGCGCTGGTCCTGGGCATCGGCTCGGCCATGGGGCGCGGCGGTCGCATCGACGGCTTCGTGAGCTTCTTCACCCTGATGATGGTGGCCGTGCCGGAATTCCTGGTGGCCACCCTGGCGGTGCTGATTTTCGCGGTGAACCTGGGCTGGCTTTCAGCGCTGTCGTACTCCAGTGAAATCACCTCGCCGTTGCAGTTCATGCGCACCTACGCCTTGCCGGTGATGACCTTGTGCTGTGTGATCGTTGCGCAGATGGCACGCATGACCCGGGCGGCGGTGATCGATCAACTCGACAGCCCTTACGTGGAAATGGCCCGCCTCAAGGGCGTGAGGCCGGTGCGGGTGGTGCTGCGTCATGCGCTGCCCAACGCCATCGGGCCCATTGCCAATGCCATCGCCTTGAGCCTGTCGTACCTGTTGGGCGGCGTGGTAATCGTCGAGACGATCTTCAACTATCCCGGTATCGCCAGCCTGATGGTCGATGCCGTGACCAACCGCGACATGGCGTTGGTCCAGGCCTGCACCATGCTGTTCTGTACCGCGTACCTGTCGCTGGTGTTGATTGCCGACCTGTGCGCGATCCTTTCCAATCCGAGGCTGAGAAACCAATGAGCAATCCCATTGTGAAATCCCCGACTGCGGCGGTCGCACTGGCATTGGGCAAGGACGCTCATGGTTCGTCCTGGCTTGGGCTGATCGGCGGCGCTATGTGTGCCATCTGGCTGCTGGTGGCGATCTTCGGTCCGTGGCTGGCACCGCACCCGGTAGGGGAAGTGGTGTCCGACAACGTCTTCGACGGCCTCAGTGCCGCTTACCCGCTGGGCACCGACTACCTGGGCCGCGACATGCTCAGCCGGATCCTGGTCGGCGCGCAGTTCACCGTGGGCCTGGCGTTGGTCGCTGCGGTACTGGCGAGTGGACTCGGCACCACCTGCGCGCTGCTCTCGGTGGTTTCACCGAAGTGGCTGGACGAACTGATCAGCCGCCTGATGGACGCGTTCATTTCGATCCCGAGCAAGATGCTGGCGTTGATCATGGTCTCGGCATTCGGCTCGTCGGTGACCCTGCTGGTGTGCACGGCGGTATTGAGCTACACCCCGGGCGCCTTCCGTATCGCCCGCAGCATGGCGGTGAACATCGAGGCCCTGGAGTACGTGCAAGTGGCCCGTACCCGAGGCGAGCGTCGGTTGTACATCGCCTGCGTGGAAATCCTGCCGAACATCCTCAACCCGGTGCTGGCGGACCTGGGCCTGCGCTTTGGCTTCATCGTGCTGCTGCTCAGCGGCATGAGCTTCCTCGGCCTGGGCGTACAGCCACCGGACGCCGACCTCGGTTCCCTGGTGCGCGAGAACATCGGCGGCCTCAACCAGGGCGCGCCGGCCATCGTGATTCCGGCCCTGGCCATCGGCACCCTGACCATCGGCGTGAATCTGTTTATCGACCGCCTGTCTTCGCGGCGCAATCGACGTTCGGGAGGTCATTGAGATGAGCGAATTGATCCGAGTCGAAGACCTGCGCGTGGTCGCCGGTGACGAGCGCGGCGAAGTCGAGATCGTCAAGGGCGTGAGTTTTTCCCTGGAAAAAGGCGAGGTGCTGGCGCTGATCGGCGAGTCTGGTTCCGGCAAGACCACCATCGCCCTGGCGCTGCTCGGCTATGCCCGACGCGGTTGCCGCCTGGCCGGCGGCAGCGTGCGTATCGGCGAGCATGACATGCTGGCCCTGGGTGAGAGCGAACTGCAGGGCCTGCGCGGCAACCGTGTCTCGTACATTGCCCAGAGCGCCGCGGCGGCGTTCAACCCGGCCAAGAAGCTGATCGACCAGGTGGTCGAAGGCGCGCTGATCCATGGCCTGGGCGACCGGGCCACGCTCGAAGCCAAGGCCATCGGCCTGTTCCGGGACCTGGCGCTGCCGAACCCCGAACGCATCGGCAAACGCTACCCCCATCAGGTCTCCGGCGGGCAACTGCAACGGGTGATGGCCGCCATGGCGCTGATCAGCGATCCGTTGCTGGTGGTGCTCGATGAACCGACCACGGCCCTCGACGTCACGACCCAGATCGACGTATTGCGTGCCTTCAAGCGGGTCGTGCGCGAGCGTGGCGCGACGGCGGTCTACGTGTCCCACGACCTGGCGGTCGTCGCGCAGATGGCCGACCAGATTGTCGTGCTCAACGGCGGGCAGATCTTCGAGCAGAGCGCCACCGCGCCACTGCTCAAGGGGCCGGCTCACGAATACACCCGCAGCCTGCTGGCGGCGGCGCGGCCGGACACGGCGATTCGTCCACCCTGTGGTGTGGCCGCGGACACGCCGCTGCTGACGATCCAGGGCCTGACTGCCGGCTATGGCAATAAGGATCGTCACGGTATGCCGATGATCCGCGTGCTCGAGGACATCGACCTGACCGTGCGCCGGGGCCAGGCCATCGGCGTGATCGGCGAATCGGGTTCGGGTAAATCCACCCTGGCGCGGGTGGTGGCGGGGTTGTTGCCACCGGCCCTTGGTGGGCTGACGTTCGATGGCCAGCCCTTGGGTGGCAGCCTGTCCGAGCGCACCGATGAACAGTTCCGGCGGATCCAGATGGTGTTCCAGAACGCCGACACCGCGCTCAATCCGATGCACAGCATCAGCACCATTCTGAGCCGACCGCTGAAAATGTATTTCGGCCTCAAGGGCGCAGCGTTGCGCGAGCGCATCGGTGAGTTGTTGGACCTGGTGCGCCTGCCGCGAACCCTGGCCGAGCGCCGTCCGGGCGAACTCTCCGGCGGGCAGAAGCAGCGGGTCAACCTGGCCCGTGCGTTGGCCGCCAAGCCGGACCTGATCCTCTGCGATGAAGTGACCTCGGCCCTCGATACCGTGGTGGGCGCGGCGATTCTCGAACTGTTGCGCGACCTGCGCCAGCAACTGGGGGTTTCCTACCTGTTCATCAGTCACGACATTTCCACGGTGCGGGCGCTGTGCGACGACATCGTGGTGATGTACAGCGGTCACAAGGTCCAGGAGGGCCCACGGCAATCGTTCGCTCAGGCGCCGTTCCATCCCTACACCGATCTGCTGATCCATTCGGTGCCGGAGCTGCGCCAGGGCTGGCTGGAAAGCTGCGGCACGACTACTTGCGCCACGCTGCCGACGTTGGGTGAAAAGGCCGATGCGTCGACGCTGTGCACCTTCCTCAATCGCTGCCCGGTGCGCGTCGACGGCCTGTGCAACCGCACCGCGCCACCCCGGCGTGTCATAGAAGGCGGCAGCGAAGTGCTTTGTCATCACGACGGTGGCGAGCTGCTCAAGACGCAGCAAGGTTCAAACAGCATGATTGCCGGAGCCTACGCATGAGCGCTCGTTTCGTGAGGCTGGCCGAACAGGGCCGGCCCGTCGTCAAACTGACTGTGGACGGCGCCCCCGTCGAGGCGTTGCAGGGAGACACGTTGATGGTCGCGCTGCTGACCCACGGCCCGGCGTTGCGCCAGTCGGAGTTCGATCCAGGCAGTCGTGCCGGTTTCTGCCTGATGGGCGCCTGCCAGGACTGCTGGGTCTGGACCCGCAGCGGCGAACGCCTGCGTGCCTGCTCCAATGAAGTCCGCGAGGGCTTGGACATCATTACCCGGCAACCGGAGGCAATATGGCCACTGCGCGGATAGCGATAGTCGGCGCCGGGCCGGCGGGCATTCGGTGTGCCCAGACGCTGGTCGCGGCAGGCTTCAGGCCGATCCTGATCAATGAAAACCGGCGCGACGGCGGACAGATCTACCGGCGCCAGCCCGAGGGATTCACCCGCACCTACGTCACCCTGTATGGCACCGAAGCCGAGAAGGCCCGGGACCTGCACGACAGTTTCGACCGTTTGCGCCCACAGATCGACTACCGTCCGGACACCCTGGTGTGGAACCTGACGCCGGGGCAATTGTGCTGCGTCAGCCAGGGCGAGCATTCGACGGTGGATTACGACGCGCTGGTGCTTTGCACTGGCGCCACCGACCGCCTGATGCCCATCGAGGGCTGGCAGTTGGGCGGCACCTACAGCCTCGGCGGGGCGCAGATCGCGTTGAAGGCCCAGGCGGTTTCCATTGGCCACCGGGTGGTGTTCATGGGCAGCGGGCCGTTGCTCTATCTCGTTGCCAGCCAATACCTCAAGGCCGGCGCCAATGTGGCGGCGGTGCTCGACACTTCGCCCCTGGGCAAGCGTATCAAGGCCTTGTCCAAACTCATGGCGCGTCCCCGTTTATTGTTCACCGGCATGAAGTTGCTGGCGCAGTTGCGCCAAGCGAAAGTCCCGCTGCACCTGGGTATTTCGCCGCTGCAAATCCTGGGCGAGGCGGACAGTGGCGTCAGCGGCGTGCGTGTGCGTACCGCCGTCGGCGAAACGCTGACGGTGGATTGCGACGCCGTCGCGTTGGGTTATCACTTGCGCCCGGAAACCCAGTTGGCCGATCTGGCTGGCTGCCTCATGCGTTTCGATGAGGTATCCAGCCAATGGCTGCTGGCGACTGATGAAGAAGGGCGGACCTCGGTCAGCGGTGTCTATGCCGCCGGTGATGGTTCGAGCATTCGCGGTGCCGATGCCGCCGAATGCGCCGGTCGCCTGGTTGCCCTGGCGGTGTTGAGCGACCTGCAACAGCCGGTGGACGCCGCCCAGGTCGCCGAACAGCGCCAGGCGCTCAAGGTGATGGATGCGTTCCGCCACGGCCTGGCCCAGGCGTTTCCCTGGCCGGCGGCGCAAGCCAAGGCGTTGCCGGACGAGGCCATTGTCTGCCGTTGTGAAATGATCACCGCTGGTGAGTTGCGGCGTACCGTCAGTGATAAGGGTGCTTGCGAAGTTAACCGGGCCAAGGCTTTCAGCCGGGTCGGCATGGGCCGTTGCCAGGGACGCTATTGCGCCCAGGCCGGGGCCGAAGTGATTGCCGCCGCGGCCGGTGTCGATGTCCGGGAGGTCGGCCGCCAACGTGGCCAGGCGCCGGTCAAACCGCTTTCGATGCTCACCCGGGAGGTGACGCCATGACCCAGGACAATGCCGACGTAGTGATTGTCGGCGGTGGTGTGATGGGCGCGGCGTCGGCATTTTTTCTGCGCCAGCGAGGGCAGTCGGTGATTCTGCTGGAGCGCGACCTGATCGGTCAGTACGCCAGCGGCGTCAACTTCGGCAATGTCCGGCGCCAGGGGCGTTACCTTGGGCAGCTGGAGCTGGCGAATCGCTCCTTCGCCCTGTGGAAGCGCTTGCCGGAGCTGATCGACGATGACCTGGAATTCATCGCCAGCGGACATATGCGCGTGTGCTATCGCGAAGACGAGATTGCTGAGCTTGAGGCTTACGCGGCAGCCCCTGAAGCGGCGCAGCTGGATTTGAAGATCTACCGTGGCGCCGAACTGCACGAACGTTTTCCGTTCCTCGGCAAAGACGTGAAGGGCGGCTCCTATGCGCCGCACGACGGTCACGCCAACCCGCGTCTGGCAGCGCCTGCGTTTGCGCGGGCGGCCCGGCGGCTGGGGGCGCGTATCGAAGAGCGGACCGAAGTGGCCGAAGTGCAGAAGGTCAACGCCGATGGGTTCAGCATCACCACCACCGATGGTCGTCGGTTCAGCGCCGGCCGGTTATTGATCACGGCGGGGGCGTGGGGCCAGAAGCTCTCGGAGCAGTTCGGTGAACCGGTGCCGCTGGAGACCAACGGCCCGCAGATGGCGGTCACCGAGCCGGTGCCCTATGCCTTGCCGACGGTGATCGGGGTGTACACCAGGATTCCCGAAGAGGTGATCTACTTCCGTCAGATCCCCCGGGGCAACATCATCATCGGCGGTGGCTATCGCAGCAAGCCGGATATGCTCAACCGTCGGGCCCATGTCGAGCCGCGCAGCATTCTCAACCAGCTGGACCAGATGCGCCGCCTGGTGCCAGGTATCGGCAACCTGAACATCATCCGCGTGTGGAGCGGTATCGAAGGCTACTTGTCCGACTCCCTGCCGGTGATGGGCCCCAGCGGCAAGGTGGACGGCCTGTACTATGCATTCGGTTTCAGCGGTCACGGCTTCCAGCTCGGCCCGGGTGTCGGTGATGTCATGGCCGAACTGATCAGCACCGGCAGCACCAGCACTTCCATCGAGCCGTTCTCCATTTGCCGGTTCGCCTCTTCTGCCGAGCAACGGAGCAAGGCCTCATGAAACCAAGGGTACTGGCGATTTTCGAACGCCTGCTGGCATTTGAAACGGTCTCTTCGGAGTCCAACCTGGACTTGATCGAGTATGTCCGCGAGCTGCTGGCGAGCAAGGGCATCGAGTCGCTGATCGTCAAGGACGAGAGCGGCAAGAAGGCCAACCTCTTCGCCAGCAGCGGGCCCCGTGAGCAGCCGGGGATCCTGTTGTCCGGTCACACCGACGTAGTGCCGGCGGCGGGGCAGGCGTGGACCGTCCCGGCGTTCCAGGCGACGCTGCGCGACGGGCGGGTCTACGGCCGCGGCAGCTGTGACATGAAAGGGTTCATCGCGCTGGCCATCGACGCCGTGCTCGATGCCGCCGATTACCCGTTGAGCCGGCCGTTGCAACTGGCGCTGTCCCATGACGAAGAGATCGGTTGCGTTGGAGTGCGTCGCCTGCTCGACGTGCTTCACCTGGCGCCGGTCCGGCCGTTCCTCTGTGTGATCGGCGAGCCGACCAACATGCAGTTCGTACTCGGGCACAAGGGCAAGGGTTCCTACCGCACCTATTGCCGGGGCCTGGAAGCGCACTCCTCGCTGGCGCCACGTTCGGTCAACGCGATTCACGTGGCTTGCGATTTCATTGCGGCGCTGCGCCAGAGTCAGCAGCAACTGCAGGAGCGGGGCGCCCAGGACGCGGATTACGACGTGCCCTACAGCACCGTGCATGTCGGCCAGATCGTCGGTGGCAAGGCCCTGAACATCGTGCCGAACCTGTGCACCCTGGATTTCGAAGTGCGCAACTTGCCGGCTGACAACCTGGATCAGTTCCTCGAGCAACTGCGCGAGCGTGCGGAAATGATCGTCGGCGAAGCTAAAAAGCTCTCCAACGTGGCGGACATCGAGATCGACACCTTGAACGTCTACCCGGGCCTGGACACCCATCCGAGCGTGGAGGCCGTGCGCTTCCTGAAAAAATTCGCCGCCCCGGACACCGGTACCGCCAAGGTCTCCTTCGGCACCGAAGGCGGCCTGTTCAAACAGCGTCTCGATGTACCCGTGGTGGTCTGCGGTCCGGGCTCCATCGAACAGGCGCACAAGCCCGATGAATTCATCGAGGTCAGCCAGATGGACGCGGGCGAACGGTTCCTGGAGGGGTTGCTGGGGTCGTTGAAACGGTAAACCCCTCTCAAATCATCACCGAACCCCTTGTGGGAGCGAGCCTGCTCGCGATAGCGATGCCACAGCCGACATCGTCGTCGACTGACCCACCGCTATCGCGAGCAGGCTCGCTCCCACAAGGGATTGATGGTGATTTTCATATCCCGGTATAGGCTGCCGTCCCACCCCGCAACTTCAGCATCCCACACTGCCCAAACCCCGCTTTCAGCATCCTGCGCCGCGGGCTCTCCCTAGACTGGAAATACCTCGGAACAGGACACCACCATGCTCAAGAATCTATTGAAAGACCCTAGCTTGTTGGCAGAGCTCGCCTATATCGACGGTCAATGGAGCGCTGCCGACGGTGCCGCCACCCTTGACGTCATCAACCCCGCCAGTGGCGAGCTGCTCGCCCGCGTACCGGCCCTGCAGGGTGTGGAAACCCGCCGAGCCATCGAGGCTGCCGAGCGTGCCTGGCCGGCCTGGCGCGCGCGTCCGGCGGCGGAGCGTGCAACGCTGTTGGAGCGCTGGTACCAGGCCATGGTCGATAATCTCGACGATCTCGCGTTGATCATGACCTGTGAACAGGGCAAGCCGCTGAACGAGGCCAAGGGCGAAATCCGCTACGGCGCCGGTTTCGCCAAATGGTTTGCCGAAGAGGCCCGCCGGGTCTATGGCGAAACCATCCCGGCCCCCAGCGGCGATCGTCGCCTGCTCACCCTCAAGCAACCGGTGGGTGTCTGCGCGGCCATCACTCCGTGGAATTTTCCCAACGCAATGATCACCCGCAAGTGCGCCCCGGCCCTGGCGGCGGGTTGTCCGGTCATTGTCAAACCCTCGGACCTCACGCCGCTGTCGGCCCTGGCCCTGGCGGTGCTGGCCGAGCGGGTCGGGATTCCGGCCGGCGTGTTCAACGTCGTCACTGGCATGCCCGCCAGCATCGGCGAAGAGCTGACCGGCAACCCGACGGTGCGCAAGATCTCCTTTACCGGGTCCACGGCGGTCGGTCGGCTGCTGATGCGCCAGAGCGCCGAGCACATCAAGCGCTTGAGCCTGGAACTGGGCGGCAATGCGCCCTTCATCGTGTTCGATGACGCGGACCTGGAGCAGGCCGTGACCGGCATCATGCTCAGCAAGTTTCGCAATGCCGGGCAGACCTGCGTCTGCGCCAACCGCATCCTGGTGCAGGACGGCATCTACGAGCGTTTCGCCGAACGCCTGGTGCAAGAGGTGGGCAAGCTCAAGATCGGCAATGGCCTGGAAGCGGATGTGATGATCGGCCCGCTGATCAACCCGGCGGCGGTCAGCAAGGTCGCCCGGCATATCGACGATGCATTGAGCCAGGGCGCTCGCCTGCTTTGTGGCGGCGTCCCCGAGGGTGACAGCCAGTTCGTGCAGCCCACTGTGCTTGGCGAAGCCCATGCTGGCATGTTGCTGGCCAACGAAGAAACCTTCGGTCCGGTGGCGCCGCTGATGCGCTTCACCACCGAGGAAGAGGCCCTGGCCATGGCCAATGCCACGCCGTATGGCCTGGGCGCATATTTCTTCACCCAGGACCTGCGTCGTTCCTGGCGTTTCGGCGAGGCGCTGGAGTTCGGCATGGTCGGCCTCAACACCGGGATTATCTCCATGGAGGTCGCGCCCTTCGGCGGCATCAAGCAGTCGGGCCTGGGCCGTGAGGGCAGCAAGTACGGCCTGGACGAATACCTCGAGGTCAAGGCCTTCCACATCGGCGGATTGTGAGTCGGTCATCGTTTTGAACAGACAGCAGGGGACTAGGATTGATGAGTAAACCATTCAAGATCGCCGCCATTGCCGGCGATGGCATCGGCAAGGAAGTCTTGCCGGAAGGGCTGCGGGTACTGGAACAGGCGGCGAAGAAGTGGCAGTTGGATTTGAGCATCGAAGTGCTCGACTGGGCCCACTGCGACTACTACCTCGAACATGGGCAGATGATGCCCGGCGACTGGTTCGAACAGCTCAAGGGCTTCGACGCGATCTACTTCGGCGCCGTGGGTTGGCCGGACAAGGTGCCGGATCATATTTCCCTGTGGGGCTCGTTGCTCAAGTTCCGTCGCGACTTCGACCAATACGTGAACATCCGCCCGGTGCGCCTGTTCCCCGGCGTGCCATGCCCGTTGGCCGGGCGCGAGGCGGGGGACATCGATTTCGTCGTCATCCGTGAAAACACCGAGGGCGAATATTCCTCTGTCGGCGGCAAGATGTTCGAAGGCACCGAGCATGAATTCGTGCTCCAGGAGTCGGTGTTTACCCGGCGCGGCGTCGACCGGATTCTCAAGTTCGCCTTCGACCTGGCCCAGACCCGGCCACGCAAGCGCCTGACGTCGGCGACCAAATCCAACGGGATTTCCATCAGCATGCCGTACTGGGACGAGCGCACGGCGTTGATGGGCGAGCAGTATCCCGAGGTGAAGTGGGACAAGCAGCACATCGATATCCTGTGTGCGCGTTTCGTCTTGCAGCCTGACCGGTTTGACGTGGTGGTGGCGTCGAACCTGTTCGGCGACATCCTTTCCGACCTGGGGCCTGCCTGTGCCGGCACCATCGGTATCGCCCCCTCGGCGAACCTCGATCCCGAGCGGCGCTTCCCATCGTTGTTCGAGCCGGTGCACGGCTCGGCCCCTGATATCTATGGGCAGAACATCGCCAACCCGATTGCGATGATCTGGTCGGGCGCCTTGATGCTCGATTTCCTGGGGAATGGCAATGAGCGTTACCGGGCGGCCCATGACGGGATTCTCAAGGCCATCGAACGGGTGATTGCCGAAGGGCCTGTCACACCGGACCTGGGCGGGCAGGGCTCGACCCAGGACGTCGGCGGGGCGATCGCTGCAGCGCTTTGAACCCACAGTCACGCAACACCTTTTGCCCGCTCACACTGCGGGCTTTTTTTGCGTGGGTGTCTTTGTGGGAGCGAGCTTGCTCGCGAAAGCGGTGGGTCAGTTGGAGATGATGGTAGTTGTGCCGCCGCCATCGCGAGCAGGCTCGCTCCCACAGTGGTTCCGGGTGGTCACAGAAATTGTGTCCACCTCAGATCCCCCGTGGGAGCGAGCCTGCTCGCGATGACGGCGGTACTGCCTCAATCGAAACTACCTGACGACATAGAACTTGCGCACATAGGCGCTGCTCTTCCAGGCGCAGGGCGCGTTGAGGGGAACGAAGACGGTGTCGCCGGTGTTGACGATCAGGTCGCTGCCGTCCGCCGTCTGCAGGGTGACGCTGCCTTCGATCAGGTGCATCAGTTCATGCAGCTTGTGAGGTCGCGCCCGGCGGGTGTAGGGGGTCGAATCCCAGACACCGATGCGCAGGTCGGTGGCTTGCTCGACGAACAGATTGTACGAGCGGCACTGCGGCGCCGGGCTGAGCAGGATCTCGTCATCGGGTGCGGCAGAAGGCGAGAGCAGGGCGAGGGCAGGCAATGCCGTGAGGCCGGGGTTGCTGGCTTCGATGGCTTGGGTATCGGCGCAGAAGGCCCAGCGCGAATCGGGTTGTGCGTCGATCTCCACCGCTGTACCGCGGGCAATCACCGCGCTTTCACCGGGTTTGAGCTGGAGCGTCTGCTCCTGACTGCGCAGGGTGACGGCCCCGGCGTGGACCACGATCATTTCGCTGAAGGGGTAGTGATCGACACGGGTCTGGCCGCTCACCTCGACCACACCGGCCGCCATGCCGTCCTCCCCGGCGTAGGCGATCAGTCGGTCGAGTGGATCGTTGGCGCTCAACGAGGTCAGGATGAAAGTCGTGGCGACAGGACGGCCGTCGGCGCGGGCCAACAGCATTGCAGTAGGTTTGTGCATGAGGGTGACGCTCCAGGGAAATGTATAAAGGTGTTAGCCAATGGCCTGGGTCACCAGGGCGAACTGCTGCGCCGCGCCGGTGGCCTGGGGAGGTGTGCCGAGGGCCATTTGGGCGACGGTGTCGACTTTCTTGAGCCCGGCTTCTTCCAGAAAGGCCGCCAGGCCGCTGTTGGAAGGAATGTCGATGCGTACGAAAGCCTCCGGTACCCGGGCCAGCAGCACCGCGATCATGTGCTGCGCCTGCTCCAGGGTTTGCGCAACGACCGGACCGATGCTGCGCCCACGCCCGAACGGGCGCAGCAGGGCGAAGCCGCATAGATGGCCGTCCCGCTCAGTGCCTACGGCATGCTCGATGACATCGAACAGGTCGTTCAGCACGATAGTTCGATCCAGGCCGCTTCCGGCATTGGCCAGTTCGATCACTTTGGTCTGATCGGTTTCGGTCAGCGGGCGGCAGCGTTCGCCAGGGGACAGCGGCTGCGGTGCAAGCGAAATTGCTTGCCCTTGATGTTGTTGGATATGCCCGAAATCGACGAAGCCCTGGCTGGCGTACAACGGCGCCCCGGCCAGCGTCGCATTGAGCATGGGCGTCCGCGTCCCGCACGCCTCCAGGGCCAGTTCCATCAGTCGGCGGCCGATGCCCTGGCCCTGATATTCGTCATCGACGATGACCAGGCCGATGCTGGCATGGCTGCCTTGCGGGCAGGTGAACGCGGTGCCGATCAGGCGGCCCTGGTCTTCCGCGACAAAGCCCTGGGCGACACGCTCCAGCATCGCCCAGTCTTCCGGGCGATGGGGCCATTTCAGCTTCACGGACAATGTATGGGCGTTGGGGACATCCGCCGCGGTCATGGGTCGATAGAGATAAGCAGGGCGTTGCGAAATGGACATGGCAGATCCCCATTGGAAGGCGTGTAATCGGACGGATTTGTCCGCTCAGAGCCCTTGTATCTCACCTGCAAACGGGCCTGACAAGAGCCTGGAATCGATTCGGCAGGTTCCGTTGACGACGGCTTGGCCGGCCACATTTTTTGCTCAAATCCAGTGTCGGGCCAGCAGTAAATATCGGAGCGTTTTTGCCGGACGAACACCGAAATCGTGTTCACCTCAGATCCCTGTGGGAGCGAGCAGGCTCGCTCCCACATTTTTCCGGGGTGTTCACAGAAATGGTGCCCACTCCCAAATCCCCTGTGGGAGCGGGCTTGCCCGCGAAAGCGGTGGTTCAGTTGGCGGTAATGTTGGCTGTGCCGCCGTCATCGCGAGCAGGTCAGTAGGCCCGTTCCCGATCCACCTGGCCGAGCATCGATNTGTGGGAGCGAGCCTGCTCGCGATAGCGGTGGGTCAGTTGGCAGTGATGGTGCCCGTGCCGCCGCCATCGCAAGCAGGTCAGTAGGCCCGTTCCCGATCCACCTGGCCGAGCATCGATTCGCCCCGTTGATGCCGACGGATATTCTCCAGCAGGACGCCAAACGCACTTTCAGGTTGGGTCATCGCCGCGATATGCGGGGTCAGCAGGATCTGCGGGTGGTGCCAGAACGGATGCTCCGGGACGGCTGGTTCCTGTTCCATTACATCGAGCACCGCCGCGCTGAGTTGGCCATCGGCGAGGGCCTCCAACAGATCCGCTTCGACCAGGTGCCCGCCGCGCCCCATGTTGACCAGAGCCGCACCTTTGGGCAGTTGTCGGAACACGTCGCGGTTGAGAATCCCCCGGGTCTGGTCGGTCAGCGGCAGGACACACAACAGGATGTCGCACTGGCCCAGGAAGGCCGGCAGTTGTTCGGCACCGGCAAAGCACGCCACCCCGGCGATCTGGTGTTCACTGCGGGCCCAGCCCGACAGGGCAAAGCCGAATGGCTGCAGGGCGGCGAGTATGTTCCGGGCCTGTAGGCCCAAGCCCAGGACCCCGACCCGGCGCTGCCCGGCGGGAACCAGTCGGTGTGCCTGCCAGCAGCGTTCGGCCTGTTGTTGCCGATAGCGCAGCATGTCCCGATGCAAGCCGAGCACGGCGAACGTGGCGTACTCGCACATGCCCTGGCTGATGCCGGGGTCGAGCAGGCGCACCACCGGCAGCGTCGTCGGCAGGCGCTCCAGATCGAGCTGATCCACCCCGGCCGATAGCGCGAACAGCACCTCGAGATTAGGCAGCACCGTTTCGATCTCGTCCGGTGCCTGCCAGGCCGCCAGGTAACGAATATCCCGTGGGTCGCCGATGTCCGGCCAGGCGCGCCATTCGATATCCGGAGCATGTTCGGCGAACAGGCGCTTCCACTGTTCGCCGCGTACCGGGTCAGCTTTGTAGAGCAGGGCCATGGGTCTTCTCGCCAGGAAATAAGGAGCCTCCAGCATGCATCAATGGGGCGAGAGGATTCTGCTGTTTGCCGGGGTGTAAACAGTCGATCCGGATTTCTCAGCGGGCAAGTTCGGCTTAGACGATTGTGTCGAACGCTTAACCTGTGAACACATCGCAGCCGCTTCGGGTTGCCTGGCTCACTATGGGAAATGCCATGAACAGTAAAGTCGAAGAAACTCCAAATCTGCTCCGTCAGCGTGATCAATTCGTCCCCCGTGGCCTGGTGACCGCGCATCCTTTGGTGATCGATCGGGCCCTGGGCTCGGAATTGTGGGATGTCGACGGCAAGCGCTATCTGGATTTCGTCGGTGGCATCGGTGTGCTGAACATCGGCCACAATCACCCCAAGGTGGTGGCGGCGGTGCAGGCGCAACTTCAAAAGATTTCCCATGCCTGTTTCCAGGTCGTGGCCTATAAGCCGTACCTGGACCTCGCCCAGCGCCTGTGCCAGATGATCGGCGGCCAGCACGCCTATAAAGCGGCCTTCTTCACCTCCGGCGCCGAGGCGGTGGAAAACGCCGTGAAGATCGCCCGCGCCCACACCAACCGTTCGGCGGTGATCGCCTTTCGTGGCGGGTTCCACGGCCGGACATTGCTCGGCACCACACTGACCGGAATGAGCCAGCCCTACAAACAGAACTTCGGACCATTCGCGCCGGAGGTCTTCCATACGCCTTATCCGAATGCCTATCGGGGCGTCACCAGCGAGATGGCGCTCCAGGCCCTGGACGAACTGCTCGCCACCCAAGTGGCGCCTGAGCGTGTCGCGGCGCTCATCATCGAGCCGGTGCAGGGCGATGGGGGGTTCCTGTCGGCGCCGGTAGAGTTCCTTCAGGGCCTGCGTGCGTTGACCGAAAAACATGGCATCGTATTGATCCTCGATGAGATCCAGACCGGTTTCGGGCGCACCGGCAAGTGGTTCGGTTTCCAACATGCCGGTATCCAGCCGGACCTGGTCACCGTCGCCAAGAGTCTGGCCGGTGGCTTGCCATTGTCGGGCGTAGTCGGCAGGGCCGAGATCATGGATGCACCACTGCCTGGCGGCCTGGGCGGCACCTATGGCGGCAACGCGCTATCGTGCGCGGCGGCGTTGGCGGTGATCGAAGCCTATGAGCAGGAGCATCTGTTGGCGCGCGGCGAAGCCTTGGGCGAGCGCCTGCGTCAGGGGCTGTTGCGCCTGCAAGCCCGCTACCCGCAGATCGGCGATGTGCGCGGCAGCGGTTTCATGCTGGCCATGGAGCTGATCAAGAATGACGAAGCGCGCACCCCGGATGCCGATCTGAACCAACGCCTGATCGACGAAGCCCGTGTGGGTGGCCTGCTGGTCATCAAGTGCGGCGTCTACCGCAACGTAATGCGCTTTCTGGCCCCCCTGGTGACCAGCGAAGCGCAAATCGATGAAGCGTTGCAGATTCTCGAAGGGGCGTTGGCGCGAGTCTTGAATTGAACGCCTGTGGCGGGGGAGCAGGCTCTCTCGCCATACTCATTCCAACGCGTTGGATGACCTGCATTAGGGACTCATCGGAGGCTTTTAGCCATGAGGCTGACTGAATATCGAGCGTTGTTGATCGACTGCGACGAGGTCCTGGTGGATCGGGACTCGGGCATCTGGGCGGCCTTGCAGCCGTTGCTGGAGAACCATGGCGACCCGCCGGACAAAACCCAGGTACTGACCGAGTTCGACGAGGCGCTGCGGGCCCTCTATCCGCGCTTTGGCGAGCTGGGCTTCAGTGGCCTGCTGTGCTTCGCCCACCGTCAGTTGGCCGAGCGCTGGAAGCTCAAGGTCAGTTGGGAGGAGGGCATGAGCTTCGCTCGCTCGGCGGCCAGTTGGACGCTGTTCGAGGATGCACCGGGTGCGATGCTCTACCTGCGCAAATTCTATCGCCTGCTGGTGCTGGGCGACCGTGATGTCGAGGACCGGGGCGTGTTGTGCGAGCGCTTGGGCATCGAGCCGGAGGATTTCGTTTCCCTGGCGAGCGACCCTCTGCAGGATCCCGACTGGCTGGCGGCCAACGGTCTCGATGCCGCGGCTATTCTCCAGATAACCCGTCCGGGTGCCCATTCACGCCGGGCCGGGGCTGTGTGCCTGATCTGCCGCAACCCCGAGTTGCCGCTCCAGCCGTGCGCGGCGGACTACTGCATCAGCAGCATGGCGGACCTGGTGGCGCAGCACCAGTTGTCGCTACGTCACTGATTTTGTTAGAAGATGGCCTACAAACGGCACGCAAGGGGTATGCGATGGAAGGTTTAGCGAAACTGGACCGTATTGACATCAGCATTTTGGTCGAGCTGCAAAAAGACGGCCGCATGACCAACGTCAGCCTGGCCGATGCCGTGGGGCTGTCCGCGAGCCCGTGCCTGCAACGGGTCAAGCGTCTGGAGTCGTTGGGGTACATCTCCAGCTACAAGGCCCACCTGAACCTGGCCAAGATCACCGACTCGGTGACGGTCTTCACCGAAGTCACCCTGAGCGACCACAAGCGCGAAGACTTCGCCAAATTCGAATCCAACATCCGCCTGGTGGACGAAGTGCTGGAGTGTCATTTGATCAGCGGCGGATACGACTATCTGGTGCGCTTCATGACCCGCAGCATCCAGGATTACCAGGACGTGATGGAAAGCCTGCTGGACAAGAACATCGGCATCTCCAAGTACTTCAGCTACATCGTGATCAAGTCGCCGGTACGCAAGGACGAGATCCCGCTGCGCAAGTTGCTGCGGCACTGATCTGCTTATCTAACCAGGAACCCCTGTGGGAGCGAGCCTGCTCGCGATGGCGGAATATCAGTCAGCATCCATGCATCTGATACACCGTCATCGCGAGCAGGCTCGCTCCCGCAAGGTTGTGGTGGATGTGCTGGCTTTATTCCTTGAGGAAGGTCAACAGATCCTGGTTCAAACGATCCTTGTGGGTCTCGGTCAAGCCGTGCGGTGCACCAGGGTAGACGATCAGTCGGGCGCCCTTGATCAACGCCGCCGAAGCCTTGCCGGACGCATCTATCGGCACGATCTGGTCGGCGTCGCCATGGATCACCAGCGTCGGCACGTCGAACTTCTTCAGATCGTCGCGGAAGTCGGTGGCCGAGAACGCGGCGATCGAGTCATAGGTGTTCTTGGCGCCGCCCTGCATACCCTGGGCCCAGAACGATTGAATCAGGCCCTGGGACGGCTTGGCGCCCTTGCGGTTGTAGCCGTAGAAGGGGCCGGAGGCGATGTCCAGATAAAGCTGCGAGCGGTTTTCCAGGGACGCCTTGCGCAGGCCGTCGAATACCGCCAGCGGCAGGCCGCCGGGGTTGGTGTCGGTCTTGAGCATCAGTGGCGGAACAGAGGACACCAGCACCGCTTTCTTGACTCGGGCAGTCCCGTGGCGACCGATATAGCGAGCCACTTCACCGCCCCCGGTCGAGAAGCCCACCAGGGTCACATCCTTCAGGTCCAGCGCTTCAATGACCGCCGCCAGGTCGTCGGCATAATGATCCATGTCGTTGCCTTCCCACGGCTGGCTGGAGCGTCCATGGCCGCGACGGTCATGGGCGACAACCCGATAACCTTTCGATGCGAGGAACATCATCTGCGCTTCCCAGCTGTCGGAGTCCAGCGGCCAGCCGTGGCTGAAGGTGACGACCTGACCGTCGCGCGGGCCCCAATCCTTGTAGTACAGCTGCACGCCGTCCTTGGTGGTGATGTAGCTGGCGGACTGGATAACGCTGCCGACGGCAGAGGCGGTGGCAGTGGCGCTGGTCTGAGCCGGCGCGGCTTGCGCGCCGACGCTCGCGAGTGCCAAGGTAGCGATGGCCAGGGTGCGGTTGAAGGTGTTCATTGGGCTCTCTCCATAAGGACTGGGTGATTGTCGCGATCGTTGTCGTTCGCGTTGGTGGGCAGATTAGAGAGAGAGGGCAATGACGAGAACGGCGCTGGTATCGATAGCGACTATAGGAATAACAGATACTTGCAAGGCTTTGATTATGGAAGCTTGTTCACGATGAGGTGGTGAAGATGAATCGTCTGCTCATCCCGCACAGCAGTGTTTGGGGTCTATGCTTACCTTGTCCCTGCGGTCAGCCCGCCCATGGAAAGCCAACGGTCCTTCAGGAGAACATGTGAAGTCTTTGACCCCCGCCACGGCGTTGCTCTGTCTATTGCTCGGCACGGGTGTGGTCAGCGCCGGGGAATATCAGGTGGTCACCGAGGAGTGGGCCCCTTACAACTATCAGGAGAACCGTCAGCTCACCGGCATGACCACGGAAATCGTCCGGGCCATCATGGCGCTGACCGGGGATGAGTTCGAGGTGCTGTTGCAGCCCAGTATGCGCGCCACCCAGATATTGAAGAACCGGCCCAAGACGATCATGTACTCGCTGTTCCGCACGCCGGAGCGTGAGCCGTTGTACAAGTGGGTCGGACCGATCGTGGAGGAAGCCATCTATCCTTATCAACTGGCGCGTACGCCGCCGGTGAACTCCCTGGAACAATTGCTGGGCGCCCCGCAGATCACCACGCGGCACGCCGGGCTGGTGCCGGAGAAACTGCAATCGTTGGGCTTCAAGAACCTCGACAAAAGTGCCACCGAGAGCAAGTTGCTCTACCGCATGCTATTGGCGGGGCGCACCAATATCATTGTGGGGGACACCGATGCGGGGGTGGCGTATTACAGCCGCCAGTTGAACATCGCCCCCGGCACCCTACGCAAGATACCCATCGAGTTGTACCGCTCATCGCTGTACATCGCTTTCAGTCCCGACAGCGAGGATGAACGGGTCGCGGCATGGGCCAGAGCCTTGGAGCAGCTACGTCAATCTGGCGAGTTGAAGCGTATCCAGCATCGTTACGAGCAGCCCCCGGCGCAGTGACCGGTTAACCCGAAAGAAGGCTCCTGCATCGATCACAGATTTTCATGTCGTCGACTCGAGGCTCAGAACTTATAGACGATACCCAGCCTGCCCATGATTTCCAACGCATTGGCCAGGCCCAAGCCGTTCATGGGCAGGCAGGCAAAGGTCTGGTGCTCATCGAAATGAGTGCCGATGGCCAGCAGTTTCAGATCGTGGGGATCCAGCTGTGCGTTGAAATACTGGAGCAGCGCCCGTTCCCAATCGTCGGCGCCGTTGACGGTATCGATGGCTTTACGGTCGGGCGTAGCGATCTCGATGTTCAATTGCCGTAGCGGGGCAAGGCTATTGACGGCGCAGACCCCATGGGACGACCACTCTTTCCATTCGAACCCGGCCAGTTGATTGGCCTGGGCAAGTGCTGCTTCGAGCTGAGTCCACGCCCAATCCCACTGTGCCGTGGGCGGCGCAATGCCCTGGATGAGCGCCTGTGCCTGGTCCTCGTCGAACAGGCAGTCGAACAGATCGGCCAAGGTATCGACCTGATCGAGCTGTGGCCCCGACCCTTGGGTGTCCAGGTCCCTGCTCAGGCGCTGCCATAGATTGCCCAGTTCCTCCCAGTCTTCCTCATCCATATCATCTTCGATCACCCTTGCCTTATCGCCGCGCTGGTAGTTGTCCAGTCGTGTCTTGAGGACACGTATCGCGCCGTCGACGAGATCGACTTCGTAGCTGCGGTAGTCCAGGTAGTTGGTCTGGAAAACGATGCGATCGGGAAATATCTCCTGGACGAGATCTTCTTCAGCGTCGAAATACACCGCACCGTCGAGGGCGCCATGGGCGGCGACGATGCGTTGGAACGGCAGGGCGTCGATTGGGTTCATGTGGGTCCGATCATAGGGGTTGTGGCGTTCACGGGTTGAGGTCTGTCATTATCCTGGAAGCCAGGATTTGAGCAGAAGCGTATGAATCGTCAGAAAAAAATCAAGCAGCTACTAAAGGCCCACGCCAAAAAGGCGAGTGCCAAGTTGGCGCCGAAGAACAAGCCCAAGTACATCAGTAAAGCGGATCGATTGAAACTGGCTGCTGAGTCCAGTGAAGACTCAGTCACTCCCCCTGAAACCGAGTAGTGTCAGTCGCCGGGATGTTGAATGTGCTGCCGTCATCGCGAGCAGGCTCGCTCCCACAGGATCTTGTGACCGCCCGGGAAAATGTGGGAGCGAGCCTGCTCGCGATAGCGGCCAGCCAGCCACCGCCGGTGCTTCTGGAAACGCTCCCTTCATATAAAGAACTTGCTCGGCGTCTTGCCAAACTGCTTCCTGAACATGTTCGTGAACGCGCTCGGGCTGTCGTACCCCAGCGCTAGCGCAACATCGATGATCTTTTCTCCCACCGCCATTCGCTCCACCGCTTGCAGCAGGCGCACCTGCTGCCTCCACTGCCCGAAGGTAATCCCGGTTTCCTTGCGAAACAGCCGCTGGATCGTCTTTCCATCAAGGCCGAGGCGGTCGCTCCAATCCGACAGTGTCGAGCCATCGGCAGGATCGCCTTGCAGCGTGACGCAGATCTTCTTGATCCGCGGGTCCGTGGGTTGCGGAAGGTGCAGCGGCAAGGTGGGGAGCAGGGCGAGCTCATCGAGAATCAACTCCATTACCCTGGCTGCGCGGGTGTTCGGGGTGTGCGGAAGCGGAAGGTGCACGGCGACCTTGATCAGTTCTCTCAACAGGGCGGAAATGCTGACGGCCTTCGTTTCGGTCGGAAGGTCTGCCACTGCGTCAGGCCGGACGAATACGCTGCGCATTTTGACGTGGCCCACGCACCGTACGGAATGTCGCTGCCCGCATGGCATCCACAGCCCCCGATTCGACGGGACGGTCCACTGGCTTGACGCCGTGTGCACAACCATCACGCCTTCGACGGCGTAGATCAGCTGGTGCTTTTCATGGGCGTGCGGTGGGATGAACCAGTCCGCAGGGTAATCGGTTGCCCGCCCGATCATGGTCCAGGCGCCTTCGTCGATCTCGAGCAACGCTTCATTCAAGGGTTTGATCATGATGTCCTTTTTGCGACGGTTGATTCCCTTGTCCAGTGAGACAGACATTTACATGGATTCTAGGATGACGACCAGCCTGTCAGAAAGTGCTGTCATCTTCTGCCCAGGTTTTTTTTCAGACCTTTCGCCTGGAAGCTTTTGTCATGTCCACCACCGCCACAGTCTCGACCACTGCCTCAGTCGTCAACCAAACGAGCCCGCTTGTCATGCGGATCATTGGCGCCTGCGCGCTCGCGCATTTGATCAATGACCTCATTCAGGCCGTACTGCCTTCCATCTATCCGATGCTGAAGGCCAACTATGGGCTGAGTTTTGCCCAGGTGGGACTGATCACGCTCACCTTTCAACTGACCGCCTCCCTGTTGCAACCCTGGGTGGGTTATCACACCGACCGTCACCCCAAGCCCTGGCTGCTGCCTGCCGGCATGGTCTGCACCCTCATCGGCATCATGATGCTGGCGTTCGTCGGCAGCTTTGGCGCGATCCTCCTGGCCTCCGCGTTGGTGGGCATCGGCTCGTCGACCTTCCACCCGGAAACCTCGCGTGTGGCCCGGCTCGCTTCAGGCGGTCGCTATGGCCTGGCGCAATCGACCTTCCAGGTTGGCGGCAATGCGGGCAGCGCCTTCGGCCCGTTGCTGGCCGCGGCCATCGTGATTCCGTACGGTCAAGGCCATGTTGCCTGGTTCGGCCTGTTTGCCGTATTCGCCATTTTCGTGCAGTACGGCTTGAGTCGTTGGTACCGTAACCACCTCAACCTGTTCAAGCTGAAACAGGGCGGCAAGGCAACCCATGGCCTGTCCAAGGCGCGGGTGACCGCCGCACTGGTGGTCCTGGCATTGCTGGTGTTCTCCAAATACTTCTACATGGCGAGTTTCACCAGCTACTTCACGTTCTACCTGATCGAGAAATTCCATCTGTCGGTGACCAGCTCCCAGTTGTACCTGTTCCTGTTCCTGGGAGCGGTGGCCGCCGGGACGTTCTTCGGTGGCCCCATCGGCGACAAGATCGGCCGCAAGAAAGTCATCTGGTTCTCGATCCTGGGTGCGGCACCTTTCACCCTGGCGCTGCCTTATGTGGACCTGTTCTGGACCGGCGTGCTGAGCATGATCATCGGCTTCATCCTCGCCTCGGCGTTCTCCGCCATCGTCGTCTTTGCCCAGGAGCTGGTGCCGGGCAATGTCGGCATGATTGCCGGCGTATTCTTCGGCCTGATGTTTGGCTTCGGCGGCATTGGCGCGGCGTTGCTGGGGTATCTCGCGGACATCCACGGCATCGAGTACGTCTACACGCTGTGTTCCTACCTGCCGTTGCTGGGTGTGCTGACCATTTTGCTGCCGTCGACCAAAGGCGTTTAAAGGCGGGGCGGCTTTATTGGCCGGTGTTCCACATTTCCTGAGGTGCCACAGGATCTGCGTCCGCTGCAAATCCCGTGGGTGCCGAGCTTGCTCGCGATTGCGGTAGTTCAGTCAGCAACAACGTTGACTGGTCTGTTGCTATCGCGAGCAAGCTTTGCTCCCACAGGTCTATGGCTTAACTGACTGGTATCAGGGCAAGCCCAGCTCCCACAGGTCCGGCGCTGTATGCAGATGGCGTGTACCACGCAAATCCCCTGTGGGAGCGAGCCTGCTCGCGATAGCGGTGTGCCTGGCATTGAGATGCTGAAGGCGCCGCCATCCTCAGAGAAAACAGGACAATCATTCCCTACGCGTTTTTTCTGGCCATCAGACAGGCTCTCCGATACACCACCAGTGGACGTCGACCTCATCGTCGCTCTGGGGCCTCAGATCTGGATGTAATCACTGCATTGGAGAAGGCCCTTGTGGGCGCCTGTGACCAGGTGGACGTAATGGCCGTTCACCCAGTCAACCGGCAGGCAGTCATCCACCTCAAGCACGGCGTCGGTGTGTGATTTGAGCCAATCCGCCGGCATGCGTCGCTTGCCCAGTTGTCTGGCCTGGGCCTTGTCCCGAGCCACTACCAGCAGGTAGCGGTGTGCCTCGCCGAACACGTCGCGCTCGTAGCCGCCGAGGTTGATGAAAAACAGCCTTGGCTCATCGGGGGCCGGGGCCATCGGGCTGAGTTCGACCCGGTAGGTATCGATGCCGTCAACTTCCCACCAGGCGTCTATGTGCAAACCCTTTTGGCTGCCGAACCAACTCTGGCGCAATTGAGGGTACGCATTTTCCAGTGAGTCCGCCTGCGCGAACACCACGTCGTGTACTTCGATGCTGGCGCGAGGATGCCGGCCGCCGAGCATGACTATGTACAGCATGAAAACTCCTTTGAGGGAATGTGCAGCGCATAAATCTATACATTTTTTGAATTTATCTGTACAAGAAACTAATCTTGTACAGATATTTATCATTCTACAGGTTTCTCATGGCGCATCCTGTTCGTTGGGCCTGTCTCTGCCTGATGCTGACGATGATGTCCCCAGTCGCCGCTGACTGGCGAACAACGCTGCCAACCGCGCAACGGCTGGGTGAGGGGGAGTTCAGCTGGTTCGGCTTGCGCCTGTACACCGCCCGTTTGTGGACCGTCGGCCCGTTTCAGGACTGGAACCAACCCTTCGCCCTGGAGCTGCTTTACCACCGATCGATGTCCCGGGAGACGCTGGTGCAGGCCAGCCTCCAGGAAATGCGGCGGCTTGGTACCGGCAACGTGACGCCTCAATCACTTGCGGACTGGGCCCAGGCGATGGAGGCCGCATTCGTGGATGTGCGCCCTGGCATGCGCATCACCGGCTTGTATCTGCCGGGCAAGGGCTGCCGTTTCTACGTGGAAGGCAAGCTCAGCCATGAAATTGCCGATCCGCTGTTTGCCCGGGCGTTCTTCGCCATCTGGCTGGACCCGCGGGCCCGGGAGCCACAATTGCGCCAGCGCCTGCTCGGCCTGGCTGATAACGATCGAGGGACCTGAACATGTACAAAGCGCTTTTAGTGGCTGCCTGCCTGTTTCTTGGCAGCTGTGGCAATGTCGATGTCGACCGCTACGCCAGGGAACAACCGCATTTGGACCTGGCGGTGTTCTTCTCGCGACCGGTGCAGGCCTGGGGGATGTTCCAGAAGCGATCCGGGGAGGTGGTCAAGCGCTTCCACGTTCGCATCGACAGTCGCCGGGACGGGGAGCGGCTGATCCTCGACGAACATTTCCTCTACAGCGACGGCACGCGACAACAGCGTACCTGGACGATTTTGCCGGACGGCCCGGGTGCCTGGCGCGGGACAGCAGGGGACGTGATCGGCGAGGCCCGGGGTGAAGTGGCCGGTAACGCATTGCGTTGGCGTTATCGGCTGGACTTGCCTGTCGAAGAGCGGCATTGGGAGGTGGACCTGGACGACTGGATGTACCTGATGGATGAAGACACCCTGATCAACCGTTCGAGCATGAGCAAACTGGGGGTGGAGATCGGCCAGATCACTTTGTTCTTCCGTCGCCTGCCGGAGGGTACGCCATGAATTTGAGTAATCTCACCGAGCGAGTCACGGCCGGGGAAGTCGAAGCGCTTGAACTTCTATCGCTGGAAGGCGGCTTCTATATCCTGCGGGCCATTACCTCTACCGGTCCGGTCACCTTGAGCAATGCGCAAGGACAGACTGTTCGATTGCGTTCATCCACCGAGTTGCGCCAGTTGCTGATAGACCTGCCACCAGTGCCCTGCACGCTGGTGCAGCACGTGGTGCATGATGAAATGTGCGGGCAGCGTGACGGCCCCATCGCGCCGTTGCGCTTGCCGTTGGCCCTGGCGAGCCAGTGGTAGGGTGGAAGACGCCGTGGCTCAGTGCCACGCCGCGATACGCACGAGCAGGGGGAAAGCCAACGCCCAGACCACGCTCAGCAGCAAGCCCGTTTCCATAGCGCCCAGCGGCAAGTCTACATATGCCATCCTGGCACCGCCTACGTAGGCGAGCGGACCGCCAATGGCGCCCAGCAACGCCCCGCGCCAAAAGGGCCGGCCGGCCCAGGCCAGACTGTGGCGCAAGCCGCTGGCCAGGACCAGCCACAAGAATGCCAGCCACAGGGGCAGTGGCCAGCTATCGAATCGAAACACGTCAAATGCGCCCAACAGGCCATCCAGCACGCAACCGGCCAGCGCGGTGCGCAGCAGGGCTTTTACCTCGGCATTGAAATCCCGGCACAGACACAGGTGCAAGGCCAAGCCGATGGGCACCAGCAGTAATAGCCAGGGGTGTTGGGCCCCAAGGACGCAGATCCACCAGCCGATCTGCAACCAAAGTGCATTGGCGACCTGCCAACGCTTGGGCATCAAGCCTGCCCGGGCAAGGCCGCACGCCGCGCCTGGGGCGCGGCCCAAAGCAGTTGCGCCACACCGATGGCACGCTCCTGGAAACCGCCCTGGCAGTAACACAGGTAGAACTCCCATAAACGCTGGAACGTATCGTCATAGCCCTGCGTCATCAATTCTGTGCGCGCCTGGCGCAAGTTGTCCCGCCAATGCTCCAGGGTTCGGGCGTAGTCCAGGCCGAAATCTTCCAGGTGCACGAGGTTGAGCTCGGTATGACGGCTGGCGGTGTCCAGCATTACGCTCAGCGAGGGCAGGGCGCCACCGGGGAAAATGTAGCGTTGGATGAAGTCCACCGAGCGCCGCGCCTGGGCATAGCGCTGGTCGCGTATGGTGATCGCCTGCAACAGCATGAGGCCGTCGGGTTTGAGCAGTGCCGCACACTGGCGAAAGTACGCTGGCAGGTAACGGTGGCCGACCGCTTCGATCATTTCGATCGAGACAAGCTTATCGAATGTGCCCTTGAGGTCGCGGTAGTCCTCGCGCAGCACCGTCACGCGCTGCTCCAGCCCCAAGGCGTGGACACGTTGCAAGGTATGAGCGTACTGCGCTTCGGAAAGCGTTGTGGTGGTAACCCGACAGCCGTGCCGGGTGGCCGCATGGATCGCCAGGCTGCCCCAGCCGCAACCGATCTCCAGCAGATGATCGCCGGGGTGCAGTTCAAGTTTCTGGCAGATGCTTCCCAGCTTGTGTAACTGGGCTTGCTCCAGCGTTTGTCCAGGCTGCTCGAACTGGGCGGCGGAGTACATCATGGTTGGGTCCAGTAGCCGCTCGAACAACGCATTGCCCAAGTCGTAGTGGGCCAGGATATTGCGTCGGGAACCGCGCCGGCTGTTGCGGTTCAACCAGTGCAGCAGCCGCAAAGCCGGGCGACCCAAGCGTGCCAAGCCACCTTCAAGAGCATCAAGTACCTCGAGGTTGGCGACGAACAAGCGGGTCACCAGGGCCAGGTCCGGGCTGCGCCAGAAACCGTGGATATAAGCCTCGCCCGCGCCGATCGAGCCATTGCCTGCGATCATGCTCCAGGTGCTGTCATCGAGGATTTCCACTTCGGCCTGCAACGGGCTGGCGGCATCACCGAAGCTCCACTGGCGCCCGTGACTGAGCAATCGCAAATGGCCGCGGCGCAGCTTGCCCAATTGAGCGAGCACGGCGGTGCGCGCCAGCCCGCCAAGCAAGGGCGCCAGGCCCGTGGACTTGTTAACGCTCAGGATGGAATTGGACATGGTCGGGGTTCTCGCAAGGTTGGCCGAGCGCCAGGTCGCCCTGGCAGGTCGTGTGGTCATGGATGGGGGTGCGCTTGAACAGCAGGCGCAGGGCTTGCCAGTAAATGGCCGAGACTGTGCGCAGGCTCATCCATGGGAAAGCCAGGATGTATCGATGCAGCGCCTTTCGATCCAGCGGCTGGCGGCGCAAGGCGAGGTCGGCCTCGAAAACCTTGTCGGCGCCTTGCCAGTTCTCCATGTGGATGTGCATGTGTTGTTCGTCCAGGACGAATCGCAGGTGATAGGCCATGTCCAGCGGCATGAACGGCGACACATGGAAGGCTTTGGCCACGGCGAACGGCTTGGCGAGGTTGTCTCGCACCGGCAGCACGTAATGGAAACGTTCACGCCACGGCGTGTTGCGCACCTCAAGCAGGATCGCCGCCAGGTGCCCGTCATGGTCATGGCAGAAGTAGAAACTCACCGGGTTGAACGACAGGCCCCAGCAACGCAGTTGCGTGAGCAGCCGGACCGGGCCGTCGGGCGTTTGCCCCGTGGCCTGTCCGACCAGCAAGCGGGCGGCCTGGGCCAATGGCTCGCCTTGGCGGGTCCGCGCGGGTAGGTAGTCGGTCTCGCGCCAGCCCAAAGGTGCCAGGCGCCAGCGCCCTAGCCAGCGCGACAGGCCGAGTAGCCAGGTTTGCTCGTCCAGATCCAGGTAGAACAGGCCGATCCGGTAGCGGAAGGCGTGGCGTCGCGGCGACAAGCGACGGTGACTGATCCAGCCCAGGCAAAGGCTGCTGTTCACAATGTCTCTCCGAAATGCTCAGCTACCTTCAGCGCGCTGACCACCCCGTCCTCGTGAAAGCCGTTGCCCCAGTAGGCGCCACAGTAGTAGCTCAATTGCTGGCCCTGCAGTTGCGCCTGGTCCGCTTGCGCGGTAGATGCGGCGAGGCTGTACTGCGGATGAGCGTACTGGAAGCGGGCGATGATCTTCGTCGGGTCCACCAGCGCCGTCTGGTTGAGACTCACGCAGAAGGTCTCCGCAGCCTGAATACCTTGCAGGATGTTCATGTTGTAGGTCACCGCAGCCGGGGCCTTCCTGCTGCCGCCAAGGCGATAGTTCCAGCTGGCCCAGGCCCTCCGACAACGCGGCAGCAGGCGGCTGTCGGTGTGCAACACGACGTCATTGTCGGCGTAGCGGATGGCGCCCAGTACGGCGCGCTCTTGCGGGCTGGGCGCCTCCAGCAGCGCCAGGGCCTGGTTGCTGTGGCAGGCGAACACCACCGTGTCGAAGCGTTCCGGGCCGGCGGCGCTGACAAGTGTTACACCGCCTTCGTCGCGGCTGACTCGGCGAACCTTGCAGTTCAGGCGAATACGTTCAGCGAACGGCTTGCACAACGGCGCGACATAGCTGCGCGAGCCGCCTTCGATGACCCGCCATTGCGGACGCCGATTCACCGACAGCAACCCATGGTTGCGACAGAAACGCACGAAAAACTGCAGCGGAAAATCGAGCATGTCCGCAGGCGACATTGACCAGATCGCCGACCCCATCGGCACGATGTAGTGTTCGATGAAGCGATGGCCGTAGCCCTGCGCCCGAAGGTAACTGCCAAGGGTAGTGCTGGCGTCGATACGCCGGTCGTCCAGGTCGGCGAGTGCCTGGCGGTTGAAGCGCAGGATGTCGCGCAGCATCCCCCAGAATCCCGGCGACACCAGGTTGCGGCGCTGGGCGAACAGTGTGTTCAGGTCGTGACCGTTGTATTCCAGGCCGGTTTGCGGGTCATGCACGGAGAAACTCATCTCGGTCGGCCGCGAGGCGACCTTGAGCTGATCGAGCAAGCGGATGAAGTTCGGATAGGTCCAGTCGTTGAAGACAATGAAGCCGGTGTCGATGGCATGCTGTTCGCCACGCCAGTCCACATCGACGGTATGCGTATGGCCGCCGATCCATTCGTCGGCCTCGAAAACCGTCACCTCGTGTTTGCGGGAAAGCAGGTAGGCGCAGGTCAGACCCGCGATGCCGCTGCCAATGATTGCTATGCGCATCGATCATCAATCCTGTTCATGACGGGCCAGGCGCTGGCCCAGTACCAGGCGCACACGCGCGGGCATGGCCCCGAGCAGGCGCAACGCCAGGGTAAAAATGCCGGGGAAATTGATTTCCAGCGGGCGCCGGGGCAGACGCCTGGCGATATGCCGGGCGGCTCGCTGCGCCGACCACAGTTGCGGCATGGGGAAGTCATTGCGGCGGGTCAGTGGCGTATCGACGAAGCCAGGGCTGACCAGGGTGACGTCGATGCCTTCGCGGGCCAGGTCGATACGTTGCGATTCCACCAGATAGCGCACGGCCGCCTTGGACGCGCCATAGGCACCGGCGCGGGGCAACGCCAGCCAGGTCACCGAACTGCCCATCACTACCAGGTGAGGACGCTGGCCGGCGCGCAGCAAGGGCAGAGCGACGGCCAGGCAATGGCTGACCCCCATAAGATTGGTGCGGACCACTCGCTCGACCACCGCTGGGTCGAAATGTCCCGGCTCCAGGTATTCGCAGGTACCTGCATTGAGGATCGCCATGTCCAGTGCTCCCCAGTCCCGCTGGATCTGGGCTGCGATCGCGGCGGCCTGCTCCGGGTCGTCGAGATCACCAATGGCCAACAGCACCTGGCCGGGAAAACGTTCTGCCAGGGGCGCCAGGCTATCCGCGCGACGACCGCCCAAGGCCACTTGGTGACCTTGCTCCAGCAGGCTCTGCGCGAGCTCGGCACCGATACCACTGCTGGCACCGGTCAACCAGCAGCGGCTCATGCCAACCTGCCCTTGAGCCAACGGATGGCGCCGCCCATGACTGGAACATGTTCATAGAGCAGGGCGCCTGCGTCGAAATAATCCTGGTGAAAATGAACCCGGTCGCGCCACTGCAAATGACTGCAGCCTTGCAAAGTAATCGGCTGGCCGCGAGCCAGGCGTGGATGGCGGAATTGCAAGGTCCAACGCAGGTAACCCTCCCCAGGACGGACTTCGTCGGCGTGGGTGAAGGCATAGCGGATAGCGTCGGCGTTGGTGTACAGCTCGGTGAAGTAGGCCCGCAGGTGCGTCAGGCCCTGAATTTGATGCAAGGGATCGCGAAAGATGATGTCTTTGTTGTACAGCTTTTCCAGTGCATCAAGATTGTCCCCCCTGAGGGTGGCAAAATCCTCGGCGAATTGCTGTAGATAAGCTGACATGCGGCGCTCCAGAGAATCCTGTACAAAAAAGAAATGTTGTACAGGTATGTCTGAAGCGTACGGTTAAATCTGTACAAGTCAATCATATTGTACAGTTTTTTTGTTCAGCGATTGGCCTCGGTGAGTTGCTGGCGCAGTTGCGCAACTTCTGTTTCCAGCGCGCGAACCTGTTCCTCGGCGGCAATCTGCGCGGTGACGTCGCGTTGGATGCCGATGTAGTACGTCAATTGGTCCGCCTCGTTGTGCACGGGCGTGATGGACAATTCGTTCCAGAACAGGCTGCCGTCCTTGCGGTAGTTGCGCAGGACCTGGCGGCAGGGCCGGCCTTGGCTGATCGCCTCGCGGATGGCGGCGATGCCCGCCTGCTCATGATCCTGGCGCTGCAGAAAGCGACAGTCCTGATAGAGGATGTCGTCGGCGCTATAGCCGGTAAGGCGCTCGAAGGCGGGGTTGGTGTAGATGAGGATGCTGTCATCGCCCTCCTGCTCGGCGACGACAATGCCATCGTTGGAGTTCTCGACCATCAATTGCAGCAGTTTTGCGTCGATCATTTGGCCCACCCACGAAAGTATGCAGCAGTCTGCGTAGCGCACCTGTGCGAAGCGCCGGCGCGGTTTGCCACATGATGACCTACGGATGCTCGCCGCAGAAAGACTGTATGGGTTTAGAATGTGCCACCTTTCGGATAAATCCCTCGATGACTGAAGCCACTTCACCCGATTTGCTGCCCATGCGCGACGTGGTCAGCCTGACCGGCATCAATCCGGTGACACTGCGTGCCTGGGAGCGGCGCCATGGGCTGATCCGCCCCCAGCGCACCGAGGGTGGCCATCGCTTGTACACGGCCGATGATGTGCAGCGCATACGCGATATCTTGCGCTGGACGGCCGCTGGCTTGTCCATCAGCAAGGTTGGCGAAATGCTCGAAGGCCAGCGTGAGGCGCTCCCGCCCCAGGACAGCGAGCTCGACGATTGGCGGGCGGCCGTCATGGACGCCACCAGAACCTTCGATGCCCAGGCGCTGGAAACGCTCTATCGCCAGCTATTCATGCTGTTGCCCAAGGCTGTCGTGTTGCGCAAGGTATTGATGCCGGTCTGGAATGACCTGGCTTCAGGCAGTGCGCCAGGTGAGTGCAGCCAATGGCTGTTCCTCGATACCTTCCTGCGCGGCCGGCTGCTGTTGCGCCTTCAGGTGGACCAGGCGGATGCGCCGCGCGTGCTGCTGGCAGGCACCGAAGGGCACGCCGAACTGCAGTTGCTGTGCGCCGGCGTGCTGCTGGGCGGCCAGCAACAGCGCGTCGAAGTGCTCGGCTGCGGGCAGCCATTGGAAGAGCTTCCGCTCGTGTGCGCGGCCATCCAGCCGGCAGCGCTGGTGATTGCGCTGCAGGCACCGGTGAACCCCATCCTGGCCAAGCGACTCCGTTCGTTGCAGATGGATATCGCTTGTCCATTGGCCCTGTCGGGTGCGGGGCTGGGCCGCTCGCAAGCCGCTTTGCAAGGTATTCCGCTGTGCCTGCTGAACGAACAGGACGCCGATGTCGAGGGCCTGCTCAATGCCTTGATCAGGGGCAACCTGGACCTGTGAAGAGCGTTTCACGACTCTGCGGACAAACATTAGGCCATTCAAGTGATGGCCTTTTGATTTCATTCGAATCCCGCTAGAATCCGCCACCCTCTCCATGAGCGGCATACAGCAAATTACGCAAGGAAGTTGATATGCAATTTGGAAAAGCCATAGGCCTCGCCCTGGCCTTGAGCCTCACTGGCTGCGCCAGCTTCACCAAAGATGAAGTCGCCCCCGTGAACCTGCCTTCGATGGCCAGCTACTCCAACAAGCCGAACGTCTACGTCGACTTCGACTTCTATCAAGGCGAACCCGACAACGCCAAGGCCACCGAAATGCCGCAGGCCCGGGACATGCTCAAGCCCGAGCTGAAACGGACCTTCGATGAATCAGGGCTGTTCGGCCGTGTGATTTTCGACGAATTCCAGAAACAACCCGGCGACTACAGCCTGCGCTTGAAGGTCTACAACCATGCGCCAAGCGGTGGGCAAATGGTGTTGGCGTTCATCAGTGGTTTTTCCCTCGGGGTTATTCCAGCACTGGGAACAGACCAGTACACCATGAGCCTGGAAACCGTGGACGAGCGGGGTCAATCGTTGGCCAAGGCCAGCAACCACGATGCGATCAACACCTGGATCGGCATCTGGTTCCTGCCGCTGGCAGGCAACACGCCCAAGGCGGCCGTCACCGACACCTTCCACCGCCAGGTCAATGCGCTGTTGAAGAACTGGGTCGACAACAACCGCATGAAATACTCCGCTGTCGACACCCACATCCCACGGGGCTGACAGCCGATAAAAAAAGAGCCGCGATTGCGGCTCTTTTTTTGTGCTTACTTCAACGCTTGAGTGAATTGTGGATCGCTGTACAAGTTCTTGAGCAGGTCTTGCACCATCGGGTTGTAGTTATTCGCGGCCGCCGGAATGGCGATCGGGCCGAAGAAGCTGCTGTCCCATTCGCGTTGCACGTCCTTGGTGGTTTCGTAGAGAACCTGGTCACCCTTGCGCAGCGTGAAACGCGCAGACAGCTCGCCATGACCGCTGCCCATGCCGGCAGTCAGCTGGTTCTTGACCAATTGAACCTGCAATTGTCGATCAGCACGTGGGTCCAACAGACCCGCCTGGCGCAGCTCATCGTTGATCGCCGCCTGGATGTGCAGTGGAACGCTGCCTGCGGGCGAGGAGATCGGATTCATCCGCACCATCAGCGACCCTTGGCCGGCATCGGCATTCACCTGGGCTTCACGCAGAGGCTGCATCGGCTCATGTTGCTTGAGCTGCTGAACGTTCTGGTAGTTGGGTTCATAACGGGCCATGGTCACGCCGCAGCCTTGGAGCAACAGTGCGCAGAATGGTAGAGCCAGGTAGAGCTTCTTCACAGCAAATCCTTATGTGCTTTTTTGGGAGGGGGATTATCGGTGGATGGCATTGCGCTATCAAGGTTGGAAGTGCTGGAGTGCTCTGAAAACATCGAGATGATAGGATCGGGCCTCTTCACATGCGCGATTGACAACATGGACGAGAGATTCCAGGGAAGCTGCTTGTGCTCAGCGGTCAGGTACGAACTGCTCACTTCGCCAAAAGCGGTGAGCCACTGTCATTGCAGTCAGTGTCGTAAAGGCCATGGAGCCGCATTTGCCTCATATGGCAGCGTTCCGCGTAACGCGCTACGGATAGTTGAAGGCGCTGCCAGTATCAAGGCATTTGCTTCCTCGAAGACGGTATTACGCGAGTTCTGCGGGGAGTGTGGTTCGAGCTTGTTCTGGTCGAGCGCTGAAGGTCAGTTCGCTAATTGGGTATCGGTAGCGTTGGGTACTCTTGATACCCCCTTCGTGCCTGGAAAGCAGAAACATGTCTATGCCGAGTCTTTAGTTGATTGGTATATGCCATTGGAATCAGGTTTTCAGGGTGACTAACTGCTTGGGACGGGATCGTCGAGAACGATATGAAGATTCGTAACGCCTTACTAACCGATGCGGAGTCGGTGTCTAAGCTCATGGACCAGCTAGGCTACCAAGCCTCACCAGAGCTCATTCGTAATAAGCTTGAGGCCTTGGAAGCTAGTACCTGCGATACCGTGCTGCTGGCGCAAGACGGTGAACAAATCATCGGGGTCATCAGCTTACATGTAATGGAACTGTTTCATCAGCCAGGCAGGCTCGGACGCATTACCTGTCTGGTCATTGACAATGATTTCCGGAGACAGGGGGTGGGAGCAATGCTGGTTGCCGCTGCCGATGTGTTCTTTAAAAAGCGACGTTGCGTTCGGGCTGAGGTGACTAGCGGTGAAAACCGAGCAGAGGCCCACACCTTTTACCAGCGGCAAGGTTACGCGGTTGATGAGCGTCGATTTATAAAACGGTATGGATCGTCCGAGGTAGAGTAAAAATTCAATTTGGTGTTCACGCGATCCTGACTAACATGTAGCTGCTCAAGTAGGCGATTTGAATATATCCGTGCTCAAGAGCATTTCAACCAGGTTCTCCGGCCATACCGTATCGCTCGTGGTTCTCAACTCCTGAATCGACCACCAGTGATGATCCGCCATGACCATCTTCTCATGCGCTGTCCACTCAGATCGGGAAAGGACCGTATCCTGAGTATGCACGACGAAATACTGCTCAACAGCGAGCACCGTTTCGCCGCTGGGTAAAAGCAACGGAAGCCGCCGATTTGCCAAAGGCTCGCCAACGGTCGCGACTTGAATGCCTGTCTCTTCGCGTAGCTCACGTATGGCGGCTGTGTGGAACGTCTCGCCATCCTCCAAGCCACCACCAGGTGTGGCCCAGTGGCTTGTGCCGGCCAACGCATCGTCCGTATGGTGAAACCGAAAAAGAAGGACTTCTTTTGAGGGGCTTATCACCAGTAATCGTGCTGCCTGTCGCTCTCGCATATGCGGTCCCTCGTGAAAGGGGCGCAGATTAGGGGCTGTCAAGTTAACCGGCAAGCTTGGAGAAAGACAGGCTGGTGGCTGACTGGTTGCATCGATAGCAGCGTAGAGCATCGCCCAAGAACCTCCTTTCGTCTCGTAAAGTGGCAACCAGACTGACCCGTGTCTATGGTTTCGGACGACAGATAGCTAACGGAGGCAAGGACATGGGCCAGAGCATTTCGCCCGCCGCTTCAGCTGTGCGGAACACAGGCATGGTGGTTACGCCCTTATGGGGCTCGGACAAAATCGGCGGTATCACGGTCGATTCGGACGGTGCAATCTGGCTGGGGGCTTATAGTCGCCTGGGACTAGGAGGCGAAGAGGATTCGGGTTTCACCGGCAGCCTGGTCCGGTTCAATACCAACGGTAGCCTGGACCGCAGCTTCAGTGGAGACGGTAAATCCCTGCTGCCTGTAACGCTCGATATTGAGGACGGTGGTAATGCCGCGGTGCAGCCGGGAGGCGGGTACCTGGCGACGCATTACGTGCAAGTCGGCGGCGCCTGGGTGTCGGGCATAAGTCGTACCTTGGCTGACGGGAGCCTTGATGCGAGTTTCGGGAACGGCGGCGTTGCCACAGTACCTTTCTATTGGAATGATTTTCTAAGCCAACAAGCGTCGTTCTCTGTACAAACCGACGGCAGTTTTTTCGCAAGCGCTGGGTATCCCTCCGGGGAGATCCATATCGCCCGCTTCGACGCGACGGGGACTTTGGTCTCGTCTTTCGCCGAGGGCGGGATCCTGGACCTGACGGCGTCCGTCGGCATTTACCCCGCCAGCATCATCGACGTTTCGCTGCAGGAAGACGGGAAGGTATTGGTCACGGGGCGGGATACTCTGACTCGCGTCAACCAGGACGGTACTCTGGATAGCAGCTTTGCGAACGGGGGCAGCCTGGCCCTGGATGTCCATGCAAACGCCCTCGTCATCCAGGACGACGGCAAAATCCTCCTGGCGGGCGCCTCGGGTGGCGTGGCGACCGTGATCCGGCTCAACAGCGACGGCTCGCTTGACACCGATTTCGGGCATCAGGGGCAGGTCAGTTGGGGCTCGGAAAGCGCTCCTTTCGCTGTAGCCGACATGATCGTGCTGGCCGACGGCAAGCTGTTGATTGGCGGAAGCCAGGGTACGAGCGCGGACGGCTATCTGGCCGCCTTGGTCCAGTTGAACGCTGACGGCAGCCTGGACCACAGCTTCGGCAATCCCGACGACGGCTATCACCACCTTGATGGTGGCGGCGATGATGACTTCTTGCTGGGTACCGCCTCGTTCGACGATGCGATTTCGGGCGGCGCCGGTAACGATCTGCTCGATGGCCAGCAAGGCCGTGACCTGCTGACGGGCGGTGCCGGGACCGATACGTTCCGTTATCAGTCAGTCACGGACAGCTACCGAACCGCAACGGCTGCGCATAGCGACCGAATCACCGACTTCGACCCCAGCACCGATACCATCGAGCTCTTCTCCCTGGGCTTCCTCGGGCTGGGCGATGGACATGACGGAACTCTGGCGATTCGAGTCAATGAAGGCGGGACGCGGACCTACCTCAAAAGTTTCGATGCCAACGCAAATGGGGAACGCTTCGAACTGGTCTTCGACGGTGACTTGAGCCAAACGCTGAATGAAACCAACCTTCTGTTTCAGCAGGCCAGCTTGACGGGCACCGAAGAAGCCGATCGTTTACAGGGCAACGCCCGAGGCGAAATCATCGAAGGATTGGCGGGCGATGATCGCCTTCATGGCGCGCTGGGGAATGACATATTGGTTGGCGGGGAGGGCCGGGACTTGTTGGTGGGGGGCGGCAACAACGATGTGTTCCGCTTCGATGGGCTGAGCGACAGCTACCGTACCGCCACCGAGAACCACACTGATCGGCTGATTGACTACACCGTGGGTGAAGACAGGATCGATGTGTCCGCCTTGGGCTTCACCCAGTTGGGAAATGGTTACAACGGCACCTTGGACGTGGTGTTCAATGAAACCAAGAACCTGACGTACTTGAAGAACTATGAAACCGACGATCAGGGGGCTCGATTCGAGTTGAGCTTGGCAGGGGACCACTCCGGTTACCGGAACCTGGACATCATCTTCGCCGAGCCCTCGGGGGATGAGGTCTTTCAATTGATTGGAGTGGCTGATCTCTGGGGGTAGAACCGGGAAAAAGGTGGAGCGGAAAAAGGGCCCAAATTTATTTTCTTGATAATAAATCTTTCCCCTTTTCAAAGTTACTTTTTGTGACCGGCAGTGATTGAGCCATTTCAGTCTTTCGCGATGGTCAGCAATCGGCTAGAAGCAGTCATCCGCTTTTTAAAAGTATCCGAGACGATCCCGCATGCGGGATTTAAGCAGCCTAAAGGGCCTCCAACTTTTTGGCTTATAAAATTATCAAGCTGATTGACTTCGGTAGTATGAAGGGATCTCTATAGTTATCCTGCGACTATCCATTTCATTTCACCTTTAAGACTGCGTTTATCAACTACGCATGGATGAGGGTCTATGCTTTTTACTAGCCCTTTCAGCTTTAGCAAAACAGCTGCTGGGTCAATAGCCCGAGGCCGCAATTTCGAGTGTTTTTCTGGTTGTTCGAGGTGTAATACCACGCGCATTCGACTACAGCGCAGAAAAGCTTTGGCTAATCTTCGCTCATCGGTGTGAGCAGCATGAAGCTTGGCTGAGATCATGCCCGCAAGAGTATCCCGAACCTTGGCTGCAATTTCATCGGCCAAGTCAATCGTTTTGGTTCGTCGATATTCGCGATAGTCCTTAAGTTCAATAAGCCAACCAGTTGTATCATCCACAAATACGAGATCGACTGCTTTGGTACCACCAAACGCCGGATTGAATTGTCTTCGGTAATGAGCCCAATCATCATATTTACTGGCTAGCGCATCTTCAGGGAAATTGAAGGTCAGGCGTCCTTCTTGGATTACCTGTTCAATAACGGCCATTTCAGCTCTCCAAACCGATGAATCGGTCCGATTGCTTAAGTTCTTCATCTAGCATAACCAAGGTATGCAAGTCTTCCGCGCTATCGCCAGACTCTAATTTTACGCCATCGTCGCTTGACTTGAGTGAGAAGTAACGTTGTTGAACAGTCTTGAATTCAGATTGTTCCGCAAGCATTTCTAATTCACGCAATAAAAATAGCGAGTGGCTAGCTACAAATACCTGGATGCCTTGTTTGCAGAGACTCATTATGCTGAAGGCGACGAGCTTGATTAGTTTTGGATTGAGATTGGTTTCCGGCTCGTCCCAAAATAGGTAACCCTGCTCTAATAGAGTCCCGGTGCTAATTAGACGTGCAATCATAGCCACTTTGCGCAGACCTTCCGCTACCAGCGGCATTTCCATTTTACCTTCACCTGGCATTTGCAGATAAAAGCGCCCTGTGCCCGGATCAATCATGACGCGTCCTCCCAATGCGTCTTCTAAAGGTTTAACCATCATAGCTACTATTTTTTCCCGAGGGCCTTTAAGAGTCGGATTGCCTAATAGCGACACCGTATCTCTCCAACTCTCCTCGAATTCAAGGTGATAATTATCGTAAAGTGGAACGAACCAAGGAGAAAGAGTTATCAACTCACGAGTTGGAAGGTAAACTGGCGATTTCTGCAGTCTTGATTCCGGCAATTCGTCTATTTGAACTGATGTGGTGGCTTGAGAGGCGAAGCTGATTGCCAGGTTCGCCTTACTTTCCTTCATCTTTAATTCAATCTCACACTTCACTCGACCTTGGCTGCGCTTAACCAAGCGGCCGAGACTGTCCGGGCGAAATACTCCTACTAGCTTTTCGGCACAACTCTTCTGGAACGTAGACTTATTTAGTTCCTTGTTGTCGGCCTGCACCTTGAGCAAGGTATACAGGAGCTTCAGCAGCTGACTTTTGCCGCAACCATTTTCGCCGATCACGACGTTCAGCCCAGGGGCAAAACGAAACTCGGTATTGGGTAACGGTCCAAAGTTTTTGATGTTGGCGCTTTTCAGCATGCTGGGTCCTCAAATGTTGCCGCATTTTGACCTTTCGCGCCTCAGCATTGCTGAGAAGCCGCTGGTTGTGAGGGCGGCGGAGAATACGAGTTTTTCAAGTGCAGTCTGGAGATAAGCTTACATTGAGGTGGTCGCTAAGTCCTATGATTTGCTTTTGAGGCGCGAAAGCTTGTGCGTTACTGTCGCCGATGGTGAGCGAAGCTGATTGCTCGTTACGACCGCGATAAATCTGAGGTACTGGCGACATAGTGAATCAGCTCAGGTTTCGTAGACGTCACGACTGACCGGATTTGGCCGAAAGCAGCCTTCCGGGCTGTGAGTGTTGATGGCAGTCTTCGGTCACGCATAATCACTGACATGTTTGATAAAACCGACGCGGTAGTAAGGCTTGAGGACACGAACGGGTGGGCCTGTCTGTGCAATCATCCGGTAGGAAAAACAGGCGCTCTCAAGCGCCCGTCGTTGTATCAGCTTTCGACCTGAGCCTGAAGTCGTCTACCAATCACCTCCAACAAATCACACCCATCACGCAACGGAATCACCAGAAGCTGTGCAAAGTCCGAAAGCACCACCGTCTCGCTGGCAATCTCTGATCGGAACGCTATGTTCTCCAATACCTGAGTCACCACACGAATCCGGTAGTCAGCGGTTGCGTGAAGAACGTCAAGCGGTGCTTGTGTATCGATGAGCAGGGAAGCCGGGGTGCAGTCAATGCCTGTGATGGGGACGTATCGTTTCATGTTTGAAACTCCGATCTAGTGAGGTTAGACCACTCAATCGTCGCCAAACAATTGGGTGGCAGTTGCACGCAGGTTGGCGAACCGGGATCGGAAACCGGCAGACCCTAAGGTCTCCCGCGCGCAACTACCATAACGGGTAGCCGCGCAAGTGTGCCAAAGCCTTCGCAAAAAGCGCAGTACTTTTGCACGTGATCCCAGGTCGCCAAACCTGATCGCCCCCCTTGGGCGACGGGAAAGACTATAGTTTTTCGCGCCCAAACCGGACAAGGTGAGAGATTCCGAGAGCATCGTAGGAATCGTGAGAGTTCTGCGCGGAAACGAACCAACATTTTCAGGATTCGTAGGACAGTGAGAAGGAGTTCTGCATGTTGATCGGACACCGCTTCGAACGCACCGCCCAGGATGACCTGCATATCCACTCGCGCAATAAGGTGCAGAGTACCGCCGTGTTGCTGGTAGGCGCGCTTGCCTTCCTCTTGCCGATGGCGTTCGCCGTGTTCGCGGTCGCTGAGGGACTTTCGCCATCGGTTGGCCTGGATCCGCTGTCCTCGTTGCTCATCGTTCTCGGGCTGCTGCTGATTCCGTCCCTTGGCCTGATGCTGATGGTTTACACCGGCATCCGCGAGAGCTTGGTGTTGTCGCGCGTCGACGGTGAAGGCAAGCGCCTGACCCGAAACTTTTTTGGACGTCGCGAGCGTGTGCAGTTGGTATTCAGAATCGACGCCGTCAAATACCTTGAACTTCGTCGTCTTCCGCAGGCTGAGCAAGCCCGAACCCAGCTGTGGCTGGTGATGCGCGATGGCAGTGAGCATCGCCTGACCACCGATAACGTTCCGGTAGTGCCGGGCAGTCAGCGCACCGATTTGTGGTTGCGTGAGTTGGCCGATTACCTGAACGTGGCGGTGCCTACCGAGGTCGTCGGTGCTTCGGCGATGGCTGCGAAGGCTGCCTACAGGCCGGCTCCAGCGCCCACCAGCGGTAAGGCGGTGAGGGAAGCTAGAAGACGGAGAGGGAAGGAGGCCGCGGCTGCGTCCGAATCGAGCGCGGAGCTTGGTATGCCTGCCCGCGCCTTGCTCATGCTGTTGGGTACCTTCCTCGCGGTGCTGGAGCTGATTAACCTGGTCGCATGGGTGCCGTCTGTGTTTACCGGACGGCTGCACGCCAGCGGTTTTCGGACGGGCTCGACGATTTTCTATTGGGCGGAGCAACCGCTGAGCTTTTCCTTCAATTTGCTGATGGGTGTCGCGGAGGTGTTGATCGTTGGAGCCATCGCCCGGGGGTGCCTGCGCATGGCGTTTCGGGGGCGGATGGGTTCCAATTCCAGAGGGTAATTCTGAAGCCTCGATGGGGGCCGCTTCGCAGCCCAGCGGGGATGAATCCCCTCGCCACATACAAGGATATTGCCAGCGCCATGACCAACCGCAATCAACTCCACCTGGATGGCTACGTCCTGCTGCATCGTGCGATCCCAACCGAGTGGCTCGCAGGGCTGCGTAGCGTATTCGACGCGGGCGTAATACCCTCGGATCAGTGGCCAACTCCCCGTGGCTGGGACTGGCGTCACTCCCTGCTGGACTGCGATCCAACGATCCAGGCAGTGTGTCGTCTGCCACCGTTGCTGGCAGCCGTAGGAGAGTTGATCGGCGAGCGGTTCTTTCTTGCGCAGGTGGAGGGACGCGAGCCCCTGACGGGTGGCGGTCATCAGCAGTTGCACCGCGACCTGTCGGCCCAACGGCCAGGCGATACGGCAGTCGCCCTGGCTTTTTTCGACGACTACGGTCCCGAGAACGGCGCGACGCGTATCGTGCCCGGCAGCCATCGTCCGCTGCCAGGAACGCCGTCTTTCGACTTTGCGGACGAGTCCCGTTCCGTGCAGCTTTCGGGGAGTGCCGGCGACATCCTGGTGTTCGATGCCGAGCTGGTTCACGGGGCCAGTCTGAACGTGAGCGGGGCACGTCGCCGCTCGATCCTGGTGGGCTATTTTTCCGAGCGGCTTTATGCGTCGCACCTGGAGACCGCGCACCTGCGCAATATTCGGATGGACACGAGCGAGCGATTCGAGCCTGCCGATTTTGTCTTCGGTTCGATGTAGCCGATGCAGTAGTCAACTACCGTATCTGCGCAGTACGCCCCAGCCACTGCTCACGATCCAACGCCCATACTTCCTTGTCCAATTCCCCGCTGACAAATCGCCCCCGTTCAGTCCTGAGCAATCGCATTCCCTCCCGTTCTGAAATGCGCCGCGAGCCCTGGTTGCCAACGGCCTTGGGCACCACCATCACTGGGCGACCAAGCGTGACGAACCAGTAATCATTGATCACTTCACACGCCTCGGCCATGTAGCCGTGGCCTTGCCATGGCGGTGACAGCCAGAAGCCGCGGTGGTTGTCTGGTTGGTCGAAGAGGGAAATGCTGCCGATGATCTGGGCCGGGTCTGACGTCAGGCGGATCATCCAGTGCCACTCTTTGCCGCGCTCGATGGCGGGTAGGGCGTGGTCTCGCACGTAGGCCAGCGCGCCGTCGGCGGGGTAGGGCCAAGGCACTCGGCTATCGAGGTAGCGGACCACTTCCCATTGGGGGAACAGCGCCTGGATGGCGGGGGCGTCGGTCAGTTGCAGTGGAGTGAGGATCAGGCGTTGGGTTTGGAAGGTCGGGAGGTAGGGCATGGCGGTCGGTCCTTGAGCGCGGAGGGATGAAGGTAATTGGATTCCGGTATCGATGTCGACTGGGATGGGAGTGAAAACGGTAGGTCTGTTGGCATCGGTGCTGGATGTGCTGCCGCCATCGCGAGCAGGGCTCGCTCCCACATTGGATTGCGGTCTGGCTACATGACCTGAGTTCGCCCCAGATCCCCTGTGGGAGCGAGCTTGCTCGTGATAGCGGTGGGTCTGCGGGCATTGATGTTGGATGTGCTGCCGCCATCGCGAGCAAGCTCGCTCCCACATTGGATTGCGGCCTGCTACATGACCTGAGTTCGCCCCAGATCCCCTGTGGGAGCGAGCCTGCTCGCGATGGCGGTGGGCCTGCTGGCATGGGGTTGGATGTGCTGCCGTCTTCGCGAGCAGGGCTTGCTCCCACCAAAAGCAGAGCCTCGGGGTTCCTTAGTGACTCATACCCTTGAGCCGCTCCGACATCTTGACCAACGCCGCCAACGAGTCTGCATCCATCTTGCGCATCAACGCGCCGCGTCGGACCTTCACGGTCACTTCGCTCAATCCCAAGCGCCCGGCCACTTGTTTGTTCAGCAACCCCGAGACCACCAGTTCCATCACTTCCCGTTCGCCGTCGGTGAGGCTGTCATGGCGTCTTTTCAAATCATCCATCACCGCGTCCGTCTTGCGCCGTTCCCTGTCCCGGTTCAGGCCCTGGCTGATGGCGTCCAGCAGGTCCTGTTCGCGAAACGGCTTGGTCAGGAATTCCAGTGCCCCGGCCTTCATGGCTTTCACCGACATGGGAATGTCACCGTGGGCGGTGATGAAGATCACCGGGAGCTGGAGGTTCAAGCGGGCCATTTCCTGCTGGAAGTCGAGCCCGCTCATCCCCGGCATGCGCACGTCGAGGATCAGGCAGGCGGGGATGTCCGGCAGCGTGGCGGCCATGAGTTCGCGGGCCGAGGCGAAGGCCATGCTGGGCAGGTTCACCGAGGCCAGCAGGTCTTGCAGCGAGACGCGTACGGAGCTGTCGTCGTCGACGATGTAGACCATCGATTCGGCAATATCGGGCTCAGTCATCGGATTCCCTTGTCACGGCCGGCAGGGTGAAGTGGAAGGTTGCGCCGGATTGCGGGTTGCTGGATACCCAGATACGGCCGTCGTGGGCTTCGATGATCGAGCGGCTGATGGCCAGGCCCATGCCCATGCCGTCAGGCTTGGTGCTGTAGAACGCGTCGAACGCCCGCTCATGGTCGTTTCCGGACAGACCCTTGCCCTGGTCGGACACGGAAAACAACAGTTGCTGACCGGACTCCAGCTCGGCATGAAATTCCAGGATGCGATCATCGGCGTCGACCTGACGCATCGCCTCGATCCCATTCATGGCCAGATTCAATATCACCTGTTGGATCTGCACTTCATCCACCAGCATCGGCGGCAGGCCTTCCTGGATATGCACGCGCAGGGTGATGCCTTGCTCGTTCAGTTCTCCGGCCAACAGCCGCAGGGCGGTATTGACCGTGTCGGCGACGTTCAGCCATTGCTTGGTGGGGGCCTGGTGCCGGGCCATGCCGCGCAGGCGGGTGATGATTTCACTGGCCCGATGAGTGTCGGCGATGATGCGTTCCACGGCCAGGCGGGCCTTGGGCAGGTTGGGCGGCTCCGTCGCCATCCAGCGCAGGCAGGCGCCGCTGCTGTTGGCGACGGCGGCCAGGGGCTGATTCACTTCGTGGGCGATGGAGGCGGCGAGTTCGCCAAGCATGTTGACCCGGGCAATGTGCGCCAGGTGCGCGCGGGTTTTGTGCACGGTTTCGATGGCGGCGGACAGGCGCAGGGCCAGGTAGGTCGTGCCGGCGATGGCGGCGAGGCTGATCAGCACGTTGATCTGGCCGGCCTCCGAATCGCCGAAGCGTGTCAGCCGATAGCTGAGGATCGTCAGCACCATGCAAATGAACGACACACCCGCGACCGCACGCGCCGGCAGGATCCTCACGGCAATCAGCACCACGACGATCTGGAAGACCCCCACGGCGATCTCGAGATCGGTGATGGTGTCTATGGCCGCGATGCCGAGCGCCAGGCCCAGCAGAAGCAGCAGACGCAGCGCCCATTGAGTCTTTCTCATTGAATATTCATCTCGTATCGCTCGACCCGGCCGGGCTTCGACCTTGTCATTTGAATCACCTCAGGACGGATTGTCCAGGCTGAACTGATCGGCCACTTCATCGTAGGCGAACAGCTCCGCGTAGCGTCCCCATTGCGTGACACAGTCCAGGGTATGGGCGGCGTCGTGCTCGGACATGAAGTCCTCCAGTTGATCGCGGAAACGTCGGGCGGGTGCCGTGCGGGTGGGGCGGTCATCCAGCACTCTTCGCACATGCCCCACCAGCGGGACATACCGGAGCAGGTGCCGGGCGAACAGCTGCTTGCGCTCATCGACATCTGATTCGGCATAGCGGTGCCCGGCGGGAAGCAGGGTCAGGATCCCATCGTGGAGGTCGGCGAAACGCATCAGTTGCAGCACCTCGGCCACCGGAAAAAGATCGGCGTCGCTGTAGCGCAGCGCTCCGGCCAGTTCCCGCAGATCGGCCTGGCCGTCAAAGGGATGATCCTGGACCGCCTCGATCAACCCGGCCAGTGCATTGGTGGAGATCGACGGCAAGACCATGCCCACGCCGCTGCCGGCAAACACACCCTGGGGCAGCGAGTCTGAACGACCACCGCCGGCCATCTGTACATAGATATGCTCGACCTGGGCCTGGAACGCCAGGTCGGAGCGATTGCGCGGCTGGGGTAGGTCGACGCTGATTTCCTTCACGACGCGCCCCGGATTGGAGGAAAAAATCAGTATCCGGTCGCACATCAGCACGGCTTCTTCGATGTTATGGGTGACCAGCATGATCGACTTGATCGGCATCCGCCCTTCACGCCACAGGTCCAGCAGATCGGTGCGCAGGGTTTCGGCGGTGAGTACGTCCAGCGCGGAAAACGGCTCGTCCATCAACAGCACATCCGGGGCGACCACCAACGCCCGCGCCAGGCCGACCCGTTGGCGCATGCCGCCGGACAGCTCTTTCGGGAAGGCGCTTTCAAAGCCGTCGAGGCCGATCATGTCGATGGCGGCCAGGGCCCGTCGGCGGCGCTCGGGCACGGGCACGTTCAAGGCTTCGAGGCCGATTTCGACGTTCTGCAGCACTGTCAGCCAGGGGAACAGGGCGAAGCTCTGGAACACCATGCGCACCGAGCTTGGTAATCCTTGGGTATCGACCGGAAGATCAACCACGCCGGCGGTGGGTGAGATCAGACCTGCGATAGCGCGCAGCAAGGTCGACTTTCCAGACCCCGAGCGCCCCAGCAGGCCGACGATTTCCCCCTCGTCCAGGCGCATGCAGACGTCGTCCAGGACCCGCCGTTCGGCGCCTCCGGCCGAACCATAGACATGCCCCACTTGCTGCACGTCGACCAGGCAGCGTTTCTCCATCACTTGCATTGGATTCATCCTCAATCGATTCGCAGTCGGCGCTCGGCGAAACCGTACAAGGGACGCCACAGCAGTTGATTGAAACCGACGACGAAGATCGCCATGACCGCGACCCCCAACGCCACCCGTTGCATGTCTCCGGCCTCGGTGGCCTGGGCGATAAAGGCGCCGAGTCCTGACGCATACAGATGCTCGTTACCCCAGGACACGGCCTCGGCGACGATGCTGGCGTTCCACGAGCCGCCCGCCGCCGTCAGGGCGCCCGTCACGTAGTAGGAAAAAACGCCGGGCAGGGCGAACCGTCGCCACCATTGCCAACCACGCAGATGGAAGCTGCGTGTGGCTTCCCGCAGGTCGGTCGGCAGCGCGCTGGCCCCGGCGATCACGTTGAACAGGATGTACCACTGGGTGCCCAGCGCCATCAGTGGCGACAGCCAGATGTCGGGATTCAGTTTCAAGGCCACGATGGCGACCACCGCAAACGGAAACAGCAGGTTCGCCGGGAAAGCTGCCAACAGTTGCGCGACTGGCTGCAGGCGTTCGGCCCAGCGCGGGTTCAGGCCGATCCACACGCCGATGGGCACCCAGACCAGGCTGGCGAGCGCGATGAGCACGGCGACCCGCAGCAGGGTGGCAAGCCCCAGGCCGAAGGCGCCGATGACATCTTCCAGGCCCAAGGTGCCGCCAATGAAGCGTGACAATTGAACGATACCGCTCATGCAGGCCAGTACGATCAAGCTGATCCAGAGCAAGTCTGCCGCTCGGCTGAAACGGGCGCTGGCCTTGAAGCGCAGGCGTGGCAGCCTGGGGAGTTTGTCCAGGAATAAAGAAGTTTTGAGACCGTCCAGGGCCCGCAACGCCAAGGGCACCAGGCGCGTCGAGCGCAGCAGGTCATAGACCCTGGAGCGAGGGCGCTTCTGAGAGGCCGTCTGTTCGAAGCGAAACCGATCCGCCCAGGCCACGATCGGCCGGAAGAACAGCAGGTCATAGAGCATGATCACCGCAACCATGGCCAACACGGCCCAGGCGGTCGCAGCGATGTCCTTGCGTTCGATCGCCAGCGCCAGCCACGAGCCGATCCCCGGCAAGCTCACGGTGGTGTTGCCGACGGTAATGGCCTCGCACGCCACCACGAAAAACCAGCCGCCGGACATCGACATCATCATGTTCCACACCAGCCCTGGCGTGGCGAAGGGCAACTCCAACTTGACGAAGCGCTGCCAGGGCGAAAACGCGAACTGCCGGCTGACTTCATAGAGATCGTTGGGCACGCTCCTCAGCGATTGATAGACGCTGAAGGTCATGTTCCAGACCTGGCTGGTGAAAATGGCGAAGATCGCTGCGCATTCCACCCCGGTTTCCTTGCCGGGGAAGAGCCCCATGAAGAACACCACGGTGAAGGTCAGGAACCCGAGGACCGGCACGGATTGAAGGATATCCAGCGCCGGCAGGATGACCAGGGCGGCCTTGCGGCTTTTCGCTGCCAACGTGGCGATGAGCAGGGAAAACATCAGGGAGGCGAACAGCGCGATGAACATGCGCAAGGTGGTGCGCAGGGTGTATCCCAGCAAGTGGGCCAGATCGAGCGACAACGGCGAAGCATCCAGCACAGTGAGCGGCTGGTTCATTTGCTCGACGCCATAGGCAATGAACACGGCCAACGCCACGATGAGGCAAACCAGGGTGACATCTGCCCACCAGGCGCCAGGCTCTTTGTAGTTGAAAGGGGTCAATGCGGAGGCGGCGAGTGGAGAGCGCATCGTGCACCTCTTTTGTATCGTCGGTGTTTGAGTGCGACGAGATTAAGTCCAGCCTCCGACGATGACCACTGAGATTAAGGGCGGGAAAATATACGTTGGTATATCGAGGGGTGTGGCGAGGGCATCTGATCCGGTTTTTTTGCTGGCAGGTGCGGCTGTAATGCAACCTGGGTTCAAGCCAGAATCCTGTGGGAGCCGAGCTTGCTCGCGATGGCGGACTGACAGCCAATCAGAAGTCGCCTGACCCACCGCTATCGCGAGCAAGCTCGGCTCCCACAGTTTTCCGGGGTATTCATCGGCAATCGAGTTCACCTCGGAACCCTGTGGGAGCGAGCCTGCTCGCGATGGCGGTCTGTCAGTCGGCAAGGAAGTTGACTGTGCCGACGTCATCGCGAGCAGGCTCGCTCCCACAGGGGTTGTGAGGTGGCTGCTTGCTGTGTATTTCTTTCAGGAGTGCTTATGACGAAGATGGCGATTTTTCTGGGTGGTTTCCTGGCGTTGACCCTGCTGATTGGCGTGCTTGCGACGATTCCCCCGGTGTAGGACGCGCCACTGCTTTTTTGTGGCGAGGGAGCTTGCTCCCTCGCCACTAAGGGCCCGATGGCTAGCGGTGCAAAATCACCTGCGCAATCTCCTGCAACCCCATCACCCGCTGTGCGGCGTTGAGTTTGATGGCCTCCTTGGGCATGCCGAAGACCACGCAACTGGCTTCGTCCTGGGCCACGGTGGCGCTGCCGGCGTCGAGCATTTCCTTCAGGCCGCGGGCGCCGTCGTCGCCCATGCCGGTCATGATGATGCCGGTGGCGTTGCGGCCGGCGAACTTGGCCACTGAGCGGAACAGTACGTCCACCGACGGGCGATGGCGATTGACCAGCGGCCCGTCCACCACCTGCACGTGATAGAACGCGCCGCTGCGGGTCACCATCATGTGCTTGCCGCCGGGGGCGATGAGGGCCAGGCCCGGGTGGATACGGTCGTTGTTGCGCGCTTCGCGGACTTCGATCTGGCACAGGCTGTTGAGCCGGGCGGCGAACGAGGCGGTGAATTTTTCCGGCATGTGCTGGACGATGACAATGCCCGGGCATACGCGCGGCAGGGCGGTCAGCACCGCTTCGAGGGCCTGGGTGCCGCCGGTGGAGGTTCCCAACGCTACGATGCGTTCGGTGGTCTGCGCCATGGCGTGGCCGTTCGCGGCGGGCAGCATGGCATCGGCGCTGAGTTTGGTGGCCGGTGCCAGTGGCGCGGGACGCTTGCCCAGGTTGCGGACATTGACCTGGGCGGCGCCCCTGATCGCCGCCACCAGTTCCGGTGCCGATTCCAGCAAGAAATTCTTCAGCCCGCTGGTGGGCTTGGTGATGATTTCCACTGCCCCGGCAGCCATCGCCTGCAAGGTGGTTTCCGCACCCCTGGGGGTCAGGGACGAGCAGATCACCACCGGGGTCGGTCGCTCGCTCATGATTTTCTTCAGGAAGGTGATGCCGTCCATGCGCGGCATTTCCACGTCCAGCACGATCACGTCCGGCCACTCCCGGGCCAGCTTGTCCATGGCGAAAATCGGGTCGGAGGCCGCGCCCATGACGTGGATGTCCGGGGTGTCACTGAGAATCGCCAGCAGTACCTGGCGAACCACGGCAGAGTCATCCACCAGCAATACATTGATCTTTTTTGACATGGTTAATGCCGTGTCCTTATCGGTTGGTGTCTGACCCACACGTCGCCGCTGCACAGGTCGAAGATGATGCTCCGGTAGCCGGTACTGCCCATGTCCTGGGCAATCAGGTCCAGGCGATAGAGGGCGGCCATTTCCAGCGCCGCATTGACGTTCAGCCGCGCAACGTCGCCGAAAGGGACTTGCCGTTGCAGCTCGGGAAACATTTCGCCGCCGCCGAACAGCTTGAGCTGGTATTCCTCGGGTTCGGTGTGATGAGCCCGCGCCTCGCGGATAAACAGTTCGATGGCTTCGTCGGCGTACATACCGTTGAGGGCCGTGGAGCAGCGTACGCGGCTGGGCAGCATGAAATGGCACATGCCGCCGATCCGGTGCTCTGGATGCCACAGGGTGATCGCTACGCAGGAACCGAGGATGGTGCGTAGCCGGGTCGGGCAGGTGGCGAAGCGGAATTCGCCCGGTGCCAGGTAGACCTCGGCCACGTCCCTCGTCGCGGGTTGCAAGGCGGCTCTCATGGTTTGCGATAAATCGACGGCATCACCATCTTCAACGCGTCGGACACGCCGTTGAGGCTTTCCGAATGGCTCACGATGAAATAGCCGCCGGACTTGAGCCGGGGGATCAATCGGGCGACCACTTTGCTTTTGGTGGGTTGGTCGAAATAGATCATGACGTTGCGCAGAAAAATCACATCGAACTCTCCCAGATCCGGCAAGGTTTCGTTGAGGTTGACCTGGACGAAGTTGACGCGGTTGCGCAGCGCTCGGTCGATCAGGAACGTGCCTTGCTGGCTGCCGGTGCCCTTGAGGCAATATTTCACCAGCAGTGGCTGGGGCAGGGTACGGGCGCGCTCCATGGGGTAATGCCCGGAGCGGGCCTTGGCCAGCACTTGGGTGCTGATGTCCGAACCGATGACTTCCCAAGGCGTGGTGCCCAGCCCCTCGGCCAGGGTCATCGCCAGGCTGTAGGGCTCTTCTCCCGATGAACTGGCCGCGCTCCACAGGCGAAAGGTTTTCCCCGGTGCGGCGTGGGGCAGCACGTGCTGGCGCAGGAAATCGAAGTGCTTGGGTTCGCGGAAAAAGTAGGTTTCGTTGGTGGTGAGCAGGTCCAGCGCCACCTGCAATTCGTCGCTGCGCTGGCCGTTCATGATCAGTTTGAAATACTCGCCGTAGCTGCCCAGTTCATAGTGCTTGAGGCGCTTGGACAAGCGCCCGGCCACCAGGGCTTTCTTGGCGTCGGACAGGTTGATGCCGGCGGCCTTGTACAGCCAGGATTGAAACTGGCTGAACTCCCGGTCACTGAGGGCCAGTGAGTTCACGGTGCGTTCCTTGCAGGTGTCGGTGTTCACTGGCTTTCAAACTCCAGCGCGGTGGGGCTGGCTTCGGCCAGTTGGGACATTTCGTCGATGGACAGCACACGGCCCACCTCCAGCACGATCACGAACTTGCCGTCGACCTTGGCCATGCCGCTGATGAAGTCGGCACGGATCTTTGCCCCGAAACTCGGTGGCGGTTCGATCTGCGAGGCCGGGATTTCCAGCACTGCCGATACCGTGTCCACCAGCAGGCCGATGTCCTGGGCGTGGCCGTCTTCGGTGTTGGCCTCGATGATCACCACGCACGAACGCCGGGTGATCGACGAGTTCTGCCGGCCGAAACGGGCCGATAGGTCCACCACCGGCACGACCGCACCGCGCAGGTTGATCACCCCACGGACGAAGGCCGGCATCATCGGTACTACGGTCAGGTTGCCGTATTCGATGATTTCCTTGATGCAGAGGATGCCGATGGCAAACATCTCCGTGCCCAGCATGAATGTCAGGTATTGCGCTTCTTCCTCGACCGCGATGGCGGTCTGACGGGTGGTAGCGATGGCGCCCATGGCTTTTCTCCTTTAAGCGAGCCTGTGGAAGCGGACCGTCAGAACCGGGTGAATTCGGATTCGTCCGGCGCGCTGGCCATGTTGTAGGCAAACGCCTTGGGCAACGCGGTCACCGAGGCCCGGGCCGGTTTGCGGCTGGACGGCCCGGGGGTGTGGTCGACCTTCACCGGCAGGCTGGCCGACTTGGGCGGCGTGTCCAGGGTGAAGAAACTCATGGCCTGTTGCAGTTGTTCGGCCTGGCTGCTCATTTCCTCGGCGGTGGCGGCCAGTTCTTCGCTGCTGGAGGCGTTCTGCTGGGTCACCTGGTTGAGCTGGGTCATGGCCGTGTTGATCTGCGCCACGCCGGCAGCCTGCTCTTCGGAAGCGGCGCTGATTTCCTGGACCAAGTCCGAGGTTTTGTTGATCGACGGCACCATCTCATCGAGCAGGTTGCCGGCCTTCTCGGCCATGTCGACGCTGCTGGAAGACAGTTCGCCGATTTCCTGGGCGGCGACCTGGCTGCGTTCGGCCAGTTTGCGCACTTCGGCGGCAACGACGGCGAAGCCTTTGCCATGCTCGCCGGCACGAGCGGCTTCGATGGCGGCGTTGAGCGCGAGCAGGTTGGTCTGGTAGGCAATGTCGTCGATGATGCTGATGCGCTGGGCGATTTTCTTCATCGCCACCACGGTCTGCTGCACCGATTCGCCACCGTCGGTGGCTTCCTTGGCGGCCTTGCTGGCCATGCCGTCGGTGACCTTGGCGTTCTCGGTGTTCTGGTTGATGCTGGCGCTCATCTGCTCGATGGAGGCGCTGGTCTCCTCGACACTGGCCGCCTGTTCGCTGGTGGCCTGGCTCATGGACTGCGCGGTGGCGCTGACTTCTTCGGAGGCGCTGGCCAGGTTGTCCGCCGCGTTGCGCACTTCACCGATGATGTGGGACAGCTTGCCCACCATGTTCTGCATGGCATTGAGGACCATGCCGGTTTCGTCCTTGGAGCCGCCCTCGATTTTCGCGTTCAGGTTGCCTTCGGCCAGTTGTTCGGCCACCGAGGCGGCTTGCTTCAAGGGGCGGGAAATGACCCGGGAGATGAACAGCGCCAGGCCCAGACCGATCAGCAGGGCGGCAGCCAGCACGGCGATGATCGACAGGCGGGATTTTTCAAACAGCGCCATGCCGCGTTCGCTGGCCGCGCCGGCACCGGCGTCATTGAGTTCCACCAGTTTCTGCAAGTCGCTGGTCACCAGCTCGAATCGGCGCCGGGACTCGCCCTTGAGCAGCGCATGGGCCTGGTCGGTGAGGTTTTGCCGGGACAGTGCCATCAGGTCTTTGCTGATCGCCAGATAGGCGACCCAGTCGTTGCGGGTCGTCTCGAACAGCTGACGGTCTTCGGCATTGGACAGCAGTTTTTCATAGGTCGCCAGACGGGTCTCGAAACCTTTCCTGGCTTCTTCCGCTTCCTGTTCGACTGTGCTGCGTTCCTGCTCGGAGTCAGCGGTGATATGGCGGTTTTCCTTGAGGCGATAGTTCGCCCCATAGAAGCGCATGCCGGAGGCCGCACGCATCGACGGCATCCAGTTTTCGCGGATCTCGGTGGTGGTGCCGTTCACCTCGCCCAGCTGGATGATCGAGAACACCCCCATGACCGCGGTCAGGGCCAGCACCACAAGAAATGACGTGATCAGTTTGGTGGCGATTCTAAGATCGTAGAACCATTTCATTGGGAAATACCTCTCCATGGAGTTGCTAAAGCGTCAGCGAGCGTTGGCTTGTGATAGTGGGGTAGGGGTGTAGCGGTTTTCTGTCTGGGCGATCTGGGCGAGCAGCGCCGGCACGTCGAGAATCAGCGCCACGGCGCCGCTGCCGAGGATGGTCGAGCCGCTGATGCCGCGCAGGGCGCCGAACAACTTGCCCAGGGGCTTGATGACGGTCTGGAATTCACCCAGCAAGTCATCCACCACCAGCCCGGCCTTGAGTTCGGCATAGCGCACCACGACGACGTTCTGCCGGCGTGCGGCCCGGCCTTCGTGATTGAAGTGATCGCGCAGGTACACCAGGGGCAGCACCTCGCCGCGCAGGTCCAGGTAACCCTGTTCGCGGCTGGCGGTGCCGTCGTCTTCGCTCAGTTCGATGCATTCCTGGACCATGTCCAGCGGAATGACATAGGTGGACTGGTCGATGCCCACCAGGAAGCCGTTGATGATCGCCAGGGTCAGCGGCAAGCGGATGCGCACCACGGTGCCCTGGCCCGGCTGGCTGTCCAGGTCTACGGTGCCGCGCAGCAGGGTGATGTTGCGCTTGACCACGTCCATGCCCACTCCGCGTCCCGACAGGCTGGTGACGGCCTGGGCGGTGGAGAAACCGGGTTCGAAAATCAGGTTGTAGATCTCCTGGTCGGTTGGGCTGGCGCCGGGAGCGACCAGGCCACGTTCCTGGGCTTTTTCCAGGATCCGGTCACGGTTCAGGCCGGCGCCGTCGTCGGCGATTTCCAACACGATGCTGCCCGAGTCGTGATAAGCGTTGAGGTGCAGATGCCCCTTGGCCGGCTTGCCGGCGGCCAGCCGCGCTTCGGCGGTTTCGATGCCGTGGTCCATGGCGTTGCGCAGCAGGTGCATGAGCGGGTCGCCGATCTTCTCCACCACGGTCTTGTCCAGCTCGGTTTCCGCGCCGCTGATGATCAGGTCGATGTCCTTGCCCAGTTCCTGGCTGACATCGCGCACCACCCGGCGGAACCGGTTGAAGGTTTCACCGATGGGGATCATGCGCAGGCGCAAGGCGCCGTCGAGGATTTCCTCTACCAGCCCGGACACCGTCGAAGTGGCTTCCTGCAACGTGTCATCGTGGCAGTTACGGGCCAGCAGGCTGGTGCCGGCGCTGGCGATGACCAGTTCCCCCACCAGGTTGATCAGCTCATCGAGCTTGTCGGCATTGACCCGTACATAGGCGCCGTCCTTGGCCTTGTTTTCACTGCTGGCCGGTGGTCTGTCCGCCGGGAGTTGGCCTGACGTTCGCGGCGTCTTGCGCTGGTCCGGCAGCAGTTCGCCGGTGGCGACCAGCGCGGTGCTTTCGGCGTTGGGTTCCTGGGCGGTGGCAACCAGCCCGGTGTTCGCCCGCTCATCAACGGCCACGATCTCGATCAGGCAATCTTCCCGGACGAAATCGAAGACTTCGTTGATCGCTCCATGGCTGGCGGCCGAGCGGAAATCGATGTCGAATCCCAGGTAGCAGGATTCGGCGTCAAAGGCTTCGACGCTAGGCAACGCTTCCGTTTGTGTGTCGAGGTGGACGATTTCACCGAGGGTCTGCAGATAGCGCAGGAACGACAGCGGATCCATGCCGTTGCGGAACACGTCCTGGCCGAAACGCAGGCTGATGTGCCAGAGACGCGTTTCGGACGGCTCCTGCGCTGTGGCTTCGGTCGTCGCTGCCGGGGCGTCGTCGGACGGGGGCGCCTGGTACTCCTGCAGCACCTGGCACAGCTCCCTCTCCCGTTTCAGGGCCGGCGGCGTCAGCGTCCCGCCCTGGTTGGCCACCACGTTGATCAGTTCCAGCATGTGATCGCTGGACTTGAGCAGCACCGCGATCAGGCCGGTATCGACCTCGACGCTGCCGTTGCGCAGGCGATCGAGTACATCTTCGACGATGTGGGTGAAGCTGACGATCGGTTCCAGGCCGAACAGCCCGGCCGAGCCCTTGATGGTGTGGGCCGCGCGGAAGATCGCACCGATGGCGTCATCGTCGGCCGGGTCGTTTTCCAGTTGCAGCAGGGATTCTTCCATCGCCTGCAGCTGCTCCCGTGCCTCGACGATGAACGTCTGTTGTGCCTGGTCGAGATTGATGCTCACGCTCATATCCTTTGTCGTGTCGGGCGGTGCTTTCTAAGCCAGCAGGTTGCACAGCTCGAGTGTTTCGCTGACGGTCTTGCTGCGCGCGGTCAGGGTGAGTTGGGTACCGGCCTTCGGTGCTTCGCGCAGGGCAATCAGCAGCAGTTGCAGGCCGGCGCCGTCCATTTCGGTCACCTGTGACAGGTCCAGCTCCATGTGCGGCGTATTGCCCAGGCAGGGCAGCAATTGCGCGGCGAGGTCGGCGGCGGTGTAGATCGTCAGCTCGCCGTCGATCTGCACTTGCGCGGTGTCACCTTGTGTTTCGTACAGCAGCGGCATCACAGCCTCCAGCCCTCTAAGGCAGAATCAGTTTGGACACCGCCGCCAGCATCTGCGCCGGCTGGAACGGCTTGACCACCCAGGCCTTGGCGCCTGCCGCCTGGCCTTCCTGTTTCTTCGATTCCTGGGATTCGGTGGTGAGCATGATGATCGGCGTGAACTTGTAGCTGGCCAGCTTCTTGACCTCCTTGACGAAGGTGATGCCATCCATGTTCGGCATGTTCACGTCGCTGATGATCAGATGCACTTTCTGCCCGTTGAGCTTGCCCAGCGCATCCTTGCCATCGCTGGCCTCGATTACGTCGTAGCCGGCACTTTTCAACGCGATGCCGACAACCTGCCGAACGCTCGCGGAGTCGTCGACAACCAATACACTTTTAGCCATGAACGGCTCTCCTAAAAGAAGGTTATTTCCTGTGAAGCTTGCTGCACGCCCGAGTCGCCGTGGTGGTTGCGGCGTTGCTCGTCGGTGGCATAAGTGGTTTCCATGCGGGCCAGCCATTGGCGGGCATCGATGGACACGGCCTGGTCGGGCGACTGCTGGGCCTGCTGCATATGCACGTGCAGGTCCTCGATGTTGTCGCGCACGTGGCTGAGGATCTGGCTGACCCGATCCTGGAATTGCAGGCTGACCAGCACCTCGGTGAGTTCGTCGCGGATGCCGAAGCTTTCCTGTTGCAGCAGGTCCGCTGATTCGGCGAGCTGTCCGGTGACGCTTTTGAAACGCTCCAATACGCGCTGGATGCTGTCCTCGGAGGTGGAGACCGATTGGCTGTCCTGATCGGCGCCACTGGAGGCGGCCTGGACCAGTTGGGTGATGGCGGTATTGATGATGTCGACCTTGGCCGACATCTGCTGGCCGGTCTCGCTGGACTTGCTCGACAGGCTGCGCACGGCGTCGGCCACCACCGCAAAACCGCGCCCGGCTTCACCGGCCCGGGCGGCTTCGATGGCGGCGTTGAGGGCCAGCAGGTTGGTCTGCGCGGCAATCGCGGCGACGTCGGCGGCCATGGTCCGCAGTTCGCCGGTGTAGGCGGTGAGGTTGCGCACCTGGGCCAGGGTTTCGTCGCGGCTGGCTTGGGTGGCTTTCAGGGAATCGATCACCCGCACCAGTTCGCTTTCGCTCTGGGCCAGCACCTGTACGGCGCCGCCGCTGCTTTTCCCGGCCAGTTCACCGGCAGCCAGTTGCGAGGCTTGCACAGTATCTTCCAGGCGCGACGAAATGCCGGTGAAGCGGCTGGTCAGCGAGACGATCGCGGTCTCGGTCTGCTGCCGGGAGCTCTCGACCTGTTTGGCCCAGATCGGCATGGCACCGAGGATGACTTCGTTGAGTTGTGCGCTGGCTTTGTGATTGACGTGCTCGGCGGCTTGCAGGTCCTGCCGGGCGGTGGCGGCCAGCGCGTCGTCGAACTGCCGACGTTGCACCCGCGCACTCCACAGGCCGGTACCGAGGCCGAGGACCAGCAGCACTGCGCTGAAACCGATGTTCTGTGCATTCGTCTCGTTGAGTGCCAGCACGCCGACAGCGGCGGCAACGGCCACGAGCACGGGGCTCCAGAGGAGGCGAGGCAGGGTTGCAGAAAAGGAATGACCGTGTGGGTACGACGTCATGGTTCGGTCCTTGAACAGTGTTGCTAACTGGTTATTGGCGAATAACTGGTTATCTGCGACCTCGGATTTGACTTGAAGACCAGTCGTCCGATTTCCGACTGCTGTAGGCAAAGGCCTACTCAGGGCGTGGCACTGTGCTATTTCAGATTAGCCACAGTCTGTGAAATGTCGAATCGGGCTGACAGGATGAAACCTGTGGGAGCAAGGCTTGCCCTGATACCAGTCAAGCCACGAACCTGTGGGAGCAAAGCTTGCTCGCGATTGACGTAAGTCTGCCAGCAACAGTTTTGGCTGGTCTGCCGCTATCGCGAGCAAGCTTTGCTCCCACAGGTTGCTCAGGATTGCGCTAAATTACCGACACCTGAATTGTCGAACCTGCCATCAAGAGCCCCCATGCCGACCCAGCCGCTCTGGAAAACCTACCTCCTGTTCCTCACCCCCATGGTCCTGTCCAATTTCCTGCAGTCCATGTCCGGCACGCTCAACAGCATCTACATTGGCCAGATGCTCGGCACCCAGGCGCTGGCGGCGGTGTCGGGGATGTTTCCGATCCTGTTCTTCTTCATCGCGCTGGTGATCGGCCTGGGCGCGGGGGCCGGGGTGCTGATCGGGCAGGCCTACGGTGCGCGGGAAACCGGCACGGTGAAGGCGATTGCCGGCTCGACGCTGCTGCTGGGGGCAATCATCGGTCTGGTGGCGGCGGTGCTTGGCAGTATTTTTACCCGTCAGGCCCTGCAAGGCTTGGGCACGCCAGCGGATGTGCTGGAGGACGCCGTTGCCTATGCGCGGGTCATGATGTGGATTCTGCCGATATTGCTGGTGTTCGTCCTGTTCACCCAGTTGTTGCGCGGGGTCAGCGATACGCTGACGCCTTTGCTGGCGTTGCTGGTGTCCACCGGGGTCGGGATGTTGCTCACGCCGGCGTTGATTCGTGGTTGGCTGGGACTGCCGCAGATGGGCATCCAGAGCGCGGCACTGGCGGGGCTGCTGGGCACGACGTCGGCCATGGTGTTGCTGGCGTGGCGCTTGAACCGTCGCGAGCACGCCCTGGCGCCGGACCGGGCGTTGTTCGCGGCGATGCGCCTGGACCGGGAGATCCTTGCCAAGGTGCTGCGCATCGGCCTGCCGACGGGGTTGCAGATGGTGGTGATCTCGTTGTCGGAGCTGGTGATCCTGGCGCTGGTCAATCGCCACGGTTCCCAGGCCACGGCCGCCTATGGCGCGGTGACGCAGATCGTCAACTATGTGCAGTTCCCGGCGTTGTCGATTGCCATCAGCGCCTCGATCCTCGGCGCCCAGGCCATTGGTGCCGGACGCCTGGAGCGCCTGGGGCCGATCCTGCGCACCGGGCTGCTGATCAACGTCTACCTGACGGGTGGACTGGTGGTGCTGGGGTACCTGTTGTCCCACTGGCTGTTGGGTTTGTTCATCACCGACCCGGCGGCACGGGTCCAGGCCGAACACCTGCTGCACATCATGCTCTGGAGCTTGCTGGTGTTCGGATTCCAGGCCATCGTCGGTGGCATCATGCGCGCCAGCGGCACGGTGTTGATGCCGGTGGCGATCTCGATTTTCTGCATCGTCGGCGTACAAGTGCCGGCGGCTTACCTGCTCGACGCCCACTTCGGCCTGGAAGGGGTATGGATGGCGTTTCCCGTGGCGTACCTGAGCATGCTGTTGCTGCAGGTGCTGTATTACAAACGGGTCTGGCAGCATCAGTCGATCGAGCGGTTGGTATAAATGCCCCAGACACCATAGCCCCTGTGGGAGCGAGCCTGCGCGAGCCTGCTCGCCGCTCCCACAGGGGTCCAATGTTTTGACTGTGAGAACCCGATGTCCGTAAAGCACTCATCCCCCGCCTACCACGCGTTCCTCTTCGACATGGACGGCACCCTGCTGAACTCCATCGCCGCCGCCGAGCGGATCTGGACCCGCTGGGCGCTGCGCCACGGCGTGGACGTGGCGACATTCCTGCCCACCATCCACGGCGTGCGAGCCGTCGACACCATCGCTCGCCAGCATCTGCCAGGGGTGGATGCCCAGGCTGAGGCCGAGCAGATCACCCGGGAGGAAATCGAAGACGTCGAAGGCGTGGTGCCGGTGCCGGGTGCCGTGGCGTTCTTGAACGACCTGCCACCCGAACGCTGGGCCATCGTCACCTCGGCCCCCATGGCACTGGCCTTGCGTCGGATGGAGGCCGCCGGCATCCCGCGTCCCGCCGTGATGGTCACCGCCGAGGATGTCAGCGACGGCAAGCCCAACCCTGCCTGCTATCGACTGGCTGCCGAGCGGCTGCGGGTGGCGCCGGAGGATTGTCTGGTGTTCGAGGATGCCGAAGCCGGCATCCGGGCCGGCGAGGCGGCGGGGGCGGATGTGATGGTGGTGACGGCGACGCATGTGCATCCGGTGGAGACTGATCATCCGTCGATCGAGGATTACCGTGGACTTGGCGTCACTGTAGACACTAATGGCTTCCTGCGACTGACCCGGATTCCATAGCCGCCACATGATCCCTGTGGGAGCGAGCCTGCTCGCGATAGCGGTGGTTCAGCTTGCATCGATGCTGAATGTACCGCCGTCATCGCGAGCAGGCTCGCTCCCACAAAGGGCAGGGTGTTCCTGAGGATCAGGTCACCACCCGATAGCACGGCACATAGGCCGCGCCGCCCGGCAGTTTCATACGGTGCTGGGCGACGAAGGCCTGGAGCAGACGGTCGAGGGGTTCCATGATGGCGGGATCGCCGTGGATCTCGTAAGGGCCGTGTTCTTCGATCAGGCGGATTCCCTTGTCCTTGACGTTACCGGCCACGATTCCTGAGAACGCACGGCGCAGGTTGGCGGCCAACTCATGGGACGGCAGGTCGAGGCGCAAGCCCAGGCTGGCCATGTTGGCGTGGGTCGGATCGAACGGCCGCTGGAAGCCTTCATCGATCTTCAGCAGCCAGTTGAAGTGGAAGGCGTCGTTGCGCTCGCGGCGGAACTGCTTCACTTCCTTGAGCCCCTGGGTCATCTGCCGTGCCACTTCGGCCGGGTCGTCGATGATGATCTGGTAATGCTTCTGGGCCGCTTCGCCGAGGGTCGCACCGACAAAGGCATGCAGTTGATCGAAGTACGGCGCGGCGCTTTTCGGCCCGGTGAGGACGACCGGGAAGGGCAGGTCCTGGTTGGCCGGGTGCATCAGGATGCCCAGCAGGTACAGGAACTCTTCCGCGGTACCGGCGCCGCCCGGGAAAATGATGATGCCGTGGCCGACCCGCACGAAGGCTTCCAGGCGCTTCTCGATGTCCGGCAGGATTACCAGCTCGTTGACGATCGGGTTCGGCGCCTCGGCGGCGATGATGCCCGGTTCGGTCAGGCCCAGGTAACGACCGCCATGGATACGTTGCTTGGCGTGGGCAATGGTGGCGCCTTTCATCGGGCCTTTCATCACGCCCGGGCCGCAGCCGGTGCAGATGTCCAGGCTGCGCAGGCCCAGTTCGTGGCCGACCTTCTTGGTGTACTTGTATTCTTCGGTATTGATCGAGTGACCGCCCCAGCACACGACGATCTTCGGCTCCACGCCGGGACGCAGGGTGCGGGCGTTGCGCAGCAGGTGGAACACGTAGTCGCTGATGCCCTGGGACGAACTCAGGTCGATGCGCTGGCTGTCCAGTTCGTTCTCGGTATAGACGATGTCGCGCAGGGCGCTGAACAGCATTTCCCGGGTGCTGGCGATCATCTCGCCGTCGACGAAGGCGTCGGCCGGCGCGTTCAACAGTTCCAGGCGCACGCCGCGGTCCTGTTGATGAATGCGGATCTCGAAGTCCTTGTAGGCTTCCAGGATGGTCTTGGCGTTGTCGACATGGGCGCCGGTATTGAGGATGGCCAGGGCGCACTGGCGGAACAGGGTATAGATGCTGCCGGAACCGGCTTCGCTCAGTTGCTGGACTTCGCGCTGGGACAGGGTCTCCAGGCTGCCTTTGGGGCTCACCGAAGCGTTGATTACATGTCTTTGAGTCATTCAGCTTTCCTTGAAAACGATGCCGTGCACACTGAGGCGGCATCTTGAAAAATACGTCCACGCAGAAAGATCGCACGATCCTTGCGGTATCGCCATGGACTTTGATCCGGATCCTTCGGGGCGGGTGCAACACAAAATGAGCCCCAGCATAGCTAAATCGGCCGGGCAGGCGATAATGCTCGACTCTTTTCGTGCCGTACAAGGAAATTGCACCGCGATGTTCGAGATCAAACCCTGGGATGCCGACCTCTACCGACAGCAGACCCGCCGCAGCACGCTGATCATTGCCGTGATGTTCCTGGCCTTGGCGATGCTGTTGTCCAGCCTGGCCGTGATGCTGTTCGGCACGCCTGGGGGCGATAACTTTCGTTTCAACCTGGGCGGGGTGATTGTGGCGGTGCTGGTGATGGCCACGCTGATGCGCTTGTATCTCTGGACGCAACCCTGGATGGCCGCGGCGGTGTACGGCTGGCAGCTCAAGCGCAGCCTGATGCGCATCACCAACGTCATGCATCAGGTAAAGGCCGGTGTGCAGGCCCAGGACCCGGTCGCCATGAAGCTGCTGCGGTTCTACCACGTGGGGCTGGAGCAGATGCATCGGTTGGATGCCAATTCCAGCGACCAGAGGGCGTTGGCGCGAGAAGCCGATGAACATGTGGAAAGGATGCGGGGAATGGGCATGGATACCGAGCAGTCGTACCTGGATCCGGCGTGGATCGAGACATTGAAAAGCACCTATGCGCAGCGCTGATCGGCTAGGAGGCGGTCGCTGCTTCATATAACGTTATAAACATTAAACAATATCGGCTATGGCTGTTTAAAGTGTCCGGGTACGCCATGTTCCTGTTCAATGGGTCGTGTTCTTTTCTGAACTTGAATGTCACTTAATTGAGCGCTTTGGAGTTCGCTGAAAGAAACTCTCAACAAGGCTTCTGCCTCGCTGACACTCAATGTCTCGCTGTCGGCTTCCATCACTCGGCTATCGGGTTGGCCGTTGGCGATAAAGCTGACAATGAACCGCTCCTGATTGCTCATGTTTCACCTCGACTCATCCAGCACCAGGGCGCAGCAAGGCTGCGCCCCAGCGGGTCTCAGGAGTTACGACTTCCGGCCACCGCCGCTCTGGCCGCGTTCGCTGCCTTTGCTGCCGGCGCCAGAGCCTTTTTGACGGTCGTTGGTGTTGTTGCCGCCCGACGCCTGTCCGCCTTTCTTACCGGCTTCAGATGCTTTTTCACGATCGTTTGCGAAGTTGCCTGGGTTTTTGTTTCCGCTGTTAGCCATTTCGAGAATCCTCATACTGGTTTAAGCGAGCAACGTGCCTCGCATTAAATGTGAAAGGTAAGCGGCGGGGGAAGTTTAATAAAAGCGTTGCGCTGGCGACGAATGGTCATAACCGGTAATTAAAGACTTGAGCGCCTAATCCTCGCCGCCACTGACTTTCCAATGTTTGGCATCCGTAGGGAATACCACCTGCTCGACCCGATGGGCGATGCCGAACGCCAGGGAGTTTTCCGCCGGGATGACCCGTTCCTCGTTGCACAGGCATTTGAAGATATCCAACTGCGTGGCGGCCCCGGCGGTTTCCTTGACGTAGATCTCCACGTACCGCGCCACGTCGTTGTCCAGGCTGGACAGGTATTCGCGCAGCCGCGAGTGATCCACCGATTTCTGGCCGAAATACCAGTTCATGGGATGGATCAGGAAGCGCGAATGAGGGGTGGTGGTGCGGTCGCTGGCGGCCAGGTACATGACGATGCCCATCGACTCGATATTGCCGGCGTTCACCGCGCGTACCGGCACCGGGAGGGACTTGATGAAGGTATAGAGGGTGAAACCGAAGTTGGTGCTGCCGCCGACCGTGGAGAGATTGAGCATCAGCGAATCCGCGCCTTTCTCGATCGCTTCCAGGCAGTTGTCGCGGAAGCGTTCGGTGGTTCCCTGATCGATCTGGCAATGGAAATGGACAATGTGTTCGGACATCGAGGACTCCTGTCGATTTCACGCGTGAGGTGTTGCGGGATCGTACAGTTGGGAGTTCACTCGTGGACGGATGTTCCTCTCATTGTAGAGAGAGAATTCTCATGCGTGAGAGAGCTTGTCGTGGCGAGGGAGCTTGCTCCCGCTCGGTTGCGTAGCGACCGCAAAAGCTAGGGGCTGCTGTGCAGCCCAGCGGGAGCAAGCTCCCTCGCCACGGTGGCTTGTATCACCCGTTGCAAAAACATCGCCAGCCCGGCTTCCTCTTCGCTGAGGCCTTTACGGGCCCGGGGCTTGGGCAGCTGCTTCAGCGTGCCGAGCAGGAAACCTTCCAGCACCGCAGGATGAATGTAGCACTTGCGACAGACGGTCGGTGTGTTGCCCAATTGCCGGGCGACTTGCCTGACCATCTCGGCGATGTGTTTTTTCGCCTCCGTCTCGGTTTCCCAGCGCAACGCCCGCAAGCCTGCCAGGGCCGCCGCGCTGCCGGCCCAGGTGCGGTAATCCTTGGCGGTGAACTCGGCGCCGGTCAGGGTCTTGAGGTAGGCATTGATGTCCGAGGAACTGATGGCGTGGCGTTCGCCGTTCTCGTCCAGGTACTGGAACAGATTCTGCCCCGGCATTTCCTGGCAGCGCTTGATGATCCGCGCCAGGCGCCGGTCCTTCACGGTGATCTGGTGTTCGACGCCGCTCTTGCCACGGAACTGGAAGGCGATGGCGCTGCCGTTGACCTCGACGTGCTTGCTGCGCAGGGTGGTCAGGCCGTAGGAGCGATTCTCCCGGGCGTATTGGCTGTTGCCGACGCGGATCAGGGTCACGTCCAGCAAAGTGATGACGGTGGCCATGACTTTGTCGCGACTGAAGCCGGGGGTCGCGAGAATCGCCTCCAGGCGCTTGCGCAAGCGGGGCAGGGTGCGCCCGAATTCCAGCATCCGCGAATACTTGTCGGCATCGCGCACCTCGCGCCAGCGCGCGTGGTAACGGTATTGCTTGCGTCCGCGGGCGTCCCGGCCGGTGGCCTGGAGATGTCCCCGCGGGTCGCTGCAGATCCACACATCGGTATAGGCGGGCGGCACCGCCAGGGCATTGATGCGCTGGATTTCGGCCGCATCGGTGATGCGTTGGCCCTGCGGATCGAAATAACAGAACTTGCCCCGCAACTTCTTGCGGGTGATGCCCGGGCTGGTGTCATCGACATAATGCAGGTCGGCCGGTAATGCTTCCGGTGGCGAGGTGTCGGGCATGGAGAAATCCTTGGGCAGCGAATGCGGTGGCCTATGGATTCATTGACCGCGGCCCGTTGCCGTCGTGCCGAAATTCTGAGAAGACCCGTAACCCCTGTGGGAGCGAGCCTGCTCGCGAATCGTTGGTTCAGTCGCCATCAATGTCGAATGAAAGACCGCTATCGCGAGCAGGCTCGCTCCCACAGGGAAACGCGTGCACTCCGAAAGACAGGGCGGCTGTCAGACCGCGTCACAGGTCAAGCCAGCACCGCCACCGCCTTGATCTGCGCCCACAGCACCTGCCCCGGATGCAACGCCAATTGATCGCGGGAGTAACGGGTAATACGTGCCAGCAGCGGCGTGCCGGCGGCTTCCAGCCGGATCAATACGTGGGCGGCGTTGTCGGCGGCCAGTTCGCCGGTCACCGTGACCGGCAAGCGATTGAGGATGCTGGTCTGGGCATCGTTCCCCAGGCTGAGGCTGACGTCCCGGGCCTGGACCTTGAAGCGCAGCGGCTGCCCGACGGCCAGAGGCGTATGGGCCACCCGCACGTGCAGTGGGCTACCGGGCAGCGTCAGGGTAAGCAACTGATAGGCGGGGTCGTAATCGCTGACCGTGCCCTGGATCACCACGCCCGCGTCGTCCCCCTGGGCCAGCGGCAGGTCGAGCCGCGCCAGGGTTTCGCCAATCGGGCCGCTAGCCAACGCGCGACCACCCTCGAGCAACACAATGTGGTCGGCCAGGCGCGCCACTTCGTCCTGGGAATGACTGACGTACAGCACCGGGATGTCCAACTCGTCGTGGAGCCGTTGCAGGTAGGGCAGGATCTCGTTCTTGCGGCGGGTGTCGAGTGCGGCCAGCGGCTCATCCATCAATAACAGCCGCGGGCTGGTCAGCAGCGCGCGGGCGATACCCACCCGCTGGCGCTCGCCGCCGGACAGGTGGTGGGGCCGGCGCTCGAGCAAGTGGCCGATGCCCAACAGTTCGGTGGCCTGGTCCATGTCCACCCGCCGTTGCCCCGGGGCGATGCGCTTGAGACCGAATGCCAGGTTGGCCCGCACCGACAGATGGCTGAACAGGCTCGCCTCCTGGAACACATACCCCAGCGCTCGTCGATGGGGTGGCACGAACACGCCGCGTTCGCTGTCCTGCCACACCTCGCCATTGATTTGCACCAAGCCCCGCGGCGCGCGCTCCAGGCCTGCGATGCAGCGCAGGCAGGTGGTCTTGCCGGAGCCGGACGGACCGTACAACGCCGTCACACCGCGGCCTGGCAGTTGCACATCCAGGTCCAGGGAAAAACTGCCATGGTCGAGCTGCAAGCGCGCCTGAATCATCGATCAGCTCCAGGCTGTCCGGGTCCTGCGGCTGGAATACAGCGCCAGCAGCACAACGAATGAAAATACCAGCATCGCCGCCGCCAGCCAGTGCGCTTGGGCGTATTCCAGGGCTTCGACGTGGTCGTAGATCTGCACCGACACCACCCGGGTCTTGTCCGGGATATTGCCGCCAATCATCAGCACCACGCCGAACTCACCGACGGTGTGGGCGAAGCCGAGGATGGCGGCGCTGATGAAGCCGGGACGGGCCAAGGGCAGGATGACGCTGAAGAAGGTGTCCCAGGGACCGGCGCGCAGCGTGGCGGCGACCTCCAGGGGACGATTGCCGATGGCCGAGAACGCGTTTTGCAACGGCTGCACCACAAACGGCATGGAGTAGATCACCGAGCCGATCAACAGGCCGGTGAAACTGAAGGTGAGGGTGCCCAGCCCGAGGGCCTGGGTCAGCTGGCCGATCCAGCCATTGGGGCCCAATGCCAGGAGCAGGTAGAAGCCGATCACCGTGGGCGGCAGCACCAGCGGCAGGGCCACCACCGCGCCCACCGGCCCGCGCAACCAGGATCGGGTGCGCGACAGCCACAGGGCGATGGGCGTGCCGATGAGCAGCAGGATCACCGTCGTCAGCGAGGCGAGCTTCAGGGTCAGCCAGATCGCTGAATAATCGGCACTGGTCAGCGGCATTTAGCGTTGGTAGCCGTAGGCTTGGATGATGGCGGCGGCTTTCGGGCCCTTGAGGTAGTCCATCAGGGCCTTGGCGGCGGGATTATCGCGGCCTTTAGCGAGGATCACCGCGTCCTGTTTGATCGGGTCATGCAGCTCGGCCGGGACGATCCATGCCGAACCGCCGGTGAGCTTGCCGTCCTTGTACACCTGGGACAGCGCGACGAAGCCAAGCTCGGCGTTGCCGGTGGAGACGAACTGATAGGCCTGGGTGATGTTCTGGCCTTCGACGATCTTGCCCTTGACCTGTGCAGCCAACCCCAGTTTGTCCAGCACCTGGGTCGCGGCCAGGCCATAGGGCGCGGCCTTGGGGTTGGCGATGGACAGGTGCTGGAAACCGTTGTTCTTGAGCACCTGGCCCTGGTTGTCGACATAGCCGTCCTTGGCCGACCACAGCGCCAGTGTGCCGATGGCGTAGGTGAAGCGTGAGCCCTTGACGGTGTCGCGTTCGTTTTCCAGTTTGGCTGGGGTGGTGTCGTCGGCGGCGAGGAACACTTCGAAGGGCGCGCCATTCTTGATCTGGGTATAGAACTGCCCGGTTGCACCGTAGGCTGCCACCAGTTTGTGCCCGGTGTCTTTTTCGAAATCGGCGGCAATGGCCTGGATCGGTGCGGTGAAATTGGCGGCCACGGCCACCTGCACTTCATCGGCCTGGACGGCGCCGGCGGTCAGGAGGGTGGTCAGCAGCCAGGGTGCGAAGCGGGTGGGGCGCATTGAAAACTCCGTAGGGCTGGGTTCGTTATATACGGAAATATATAGCGAATGCCAGGCAAACGGAAATGGGTTGAATGTGCCGGCCTCATCGCGAGCAGGCTCGCTCCCACAGGGGATTGTTGTGACAGCCAGCCCTGTGTTTGCCCTCGGTCCATGTGGGAGCGAGCCTGCTCGCGATGGCGTTCTGACCGGCGACCAGGTGTTCAGGCACCTGAACCCTTGCCAAGCCGCGCCAGTGCCTCGTCGGCCAGGCGCCGGGTCAGTTCGCCAGCGGGCAATTCCCGACCCATGGGAAACGCCTGGCCCGCCCAGAGGTTGCTGAAGTCGGCTTCATCCTTGGCTCGCAGCGGCATCAAGGCGCCGCCTGCCAGGGGGAATGCCGGTGCCAGCGGGCTCATCGGGCCGACTTCACGCATCACCCGGTTGACGATGCCCCGGGCCGGCCGCCCGGTGAACAGATTGGTCACGGCGGTCTGGCTTTCCCTGGCGGTGCGCAGCGCCCGGTGATGGGACGCGCTGATCTTGGCCTCGGGCGTGAACAGGTACGCGCTGCCCAGTTGCACCGCCGATGCGCCCAGGGCAAACGCCGCGACGATCCCTCGCGCATCGCCGATGCCGCCGGTGGCGATCACCGGCACCTTCACCGCATCCACCACCTGGGGCAGCAAGGCGAACAGGCCCACCTGGGTGTTGAGGTCGTCGCTGAGGAACATCCCGCGATGGCCGCCGGCCTCGTAGCCCATGGCGATGATCGCATCGCAACCGCGTTGTTCCAGCCAGATGGCCTCCTCGACGGTGGTCGCCGAAGAAAGGATCTTCGCCCCGGTGGCCTTTACCCGATCCAACAGGGATTGCTCCGGCAGGCCGAAATGGAAGCTGACCACTTTGGGTCGCATCTCCTCCAGCACCCGACAGGCCGCGTCATCGAATGGCGTGCGGTTGGACACCGGCGTCGGCGCCTCGAAATCGGCGCCCAGCTCCTCATAGTAGGGCTTGAGCCGCTGCTTCCAGGCCTCGGCTCGCTGCTGGTCGAAGGCCGGTGGCTGATGGGAGAAAAAATTCACATTGAACGGCTTGTCGGTCTGTTCGCTGATCGTCGTCAGCGCCTGGCGCAGTTGCTCGACATCCAGCATCGCCGCCGGCATCGAGCCCAGCCCGCCGGCATTGCAGGTGGCGACCACCATGGCGGGCCCGGCCACCCCGGCCAGCGGCCCCTGGATGATGGGCAGCTCGATACCGAGCAGGTCGAGGATGCGGGTGTCTGGCCATTGGCTCATGTGCAAGGTGCTCCAGCAGGGCAAGAAACCCTGTTTGTAGCAGGTGTGACCCCGCTTGGGCCAGTCGAGTTTTTCAATCGAAGGCCGACGCTTGATCCCTCGGGCAAGAGGATTACCATGCGTGCTTCACTTACCCAGGAGCCTTAGCCATGGACGTAAAACTCAAGGCAGTCGAACCCTTCAGCGTGGCGGGTTTGCAAGTCCGCACCCGCAACACCGACGAGCAACAACCCGACACGGCAAGGATCGGCCCGATGTGGGAGCGGTTCTTCACCGAGGGGCTGTTCGACCGGATTCCGGCCAGGCGCTCGGAGTCGTTCGTCTATGGGGTGTATTCCAACTATGAATCGGATGCGACCGGCCACTTCGATGTGACCGCCGGCGTGGAGGTCGACGCGACGAGCCCGGGCTACCCCGCCGTGGATATCGAGGGCGGGGATTACCTGGTCTTCTCGGCCAAGGGACCGATGCCCGACTGTGTGATCCAGACCTGGGGCCTGATCTGGGCGTATTTCGCCGACAACCCGCAGACCCTGCGCCGCTTCGCCACCGATTTCGAGGTCTACAGCGGCCCCGATTCGGTGGCGATCTACATCGGCGTTCAGTCCCCGGACGAGCGCTCCAGCGCCAGCAACTGACGCTTGCGTTCCACACCCCAGCGATAGCCCGAGAGGTTGCCGTCGCTGCGCACCACCCGGTGACAGGGGATCGCCACGGCGAGGCTGTTGGCGCCACAGGCCTGGGCCACCGCGCGCACGGCCTTGGGCAGGCCGATGCGCTGGGCGATCTCGGCGTAGCTGGCGGTACTGCCCGGCGGAATCTCCCGCAGGGCCTGCCAGACCCGCTCCTGAAACGCCGTGCCCTGCAGATCCAGGGGCAGGTTCAGGCCCAGGGCGGGCGCTTCGATGAAACCGACCACCTGGGCGACCAGTTGCTCGAACTCCCGGTCGGCGCCGATCAGGTTGGCGCGGCGGAATTTGTCCTGCAGGTCGCGGACCAGCGCATCGGGATCGTCCCCCAGCAGGATGGCGCACACGCCGCGTTCGCTCTGCGCCACCAGGATCGCCCCCAGGGAACATTGCCCGACGGCGAAGCGGATGTCGGTGTTCTGCCCGGCGGCGCGGTAGTCGGCGGGCTTCATGCCCAGCACCTTATCGGCTGCTTCGTAAAAGCGGCTGTTGGAGTTGAAACCGGCGTCGTACAGCGCTTCGGTGACGGTCCCGGCATCGGCCAGGCGCTCGCGCACTTTGCGCGAGCGGTGGGCGGCGGCGTAGCCCTTGGGGGTCAGGCCGGTGACGGTCTTGAAGATCCGATGGAAGTGGAAGGGGCTCAGGCCCGCGCTTCGGGCCAGCTCATTGAGCCCCGGCAATTCCTCCGCCGCTTCGATCTGCCGGCAGGCCGCCGCGACCCGGGCGGCTTGTTGGGCGGCCACCTGGGTCTGGTCCCTGGCGGCGCGTTTGCTCGGGCGATAGCCGGCGGCCTGGGCCTGTTCCGGCGTGTCGAAGAATTCGACGTTGCGCGGATTGGGCAGGCGCGACAGGCTGCTGGGATGGCAGTAGATGCCGGTGGTTTTCACGCCGTAGACGAATTGCCCGTCGGCGCGTGGGTCCCGGGCGAGCACGGCGGCCCAGCGAGGGTCGAGTTCAGGGGCGAGGGTGTTCGAAGTGGTGTTCATGGTCGTTCTGTCCATTGGCCCGTTTTGGCTACCGTAACCAGCCTGCGGGAGGGCGACACTCCGGGTTTTGCGGTTGAATTCGGCATGGTTATCCGGCGGTGCGGAACGTCAGGTTGATCCGCTGCGCCCCCAGTCGTGGATGCCGGCCGTCCTTGAGCGGCAGCACGCCGTGGTAACGCAGGCGGTCGACGCCGCCCCAGACCACGATGTCGCCATGGAAGAGCGGAACGCGCAAGGTCTTGTCGCTGCGCTCGAATCCGCCGAACTGGAACACCGCCGGCAGGCCCAGGGACATCGAGACGATGGGGGCAGTGAGGCTGCGTTCGTCCTTGTCCTGATGCAACGACATCCGCGCCCCCGGCACGTAGCGGTTGATCAGGCAGGCGTCGGGCTCGAAGTCCTCGAAGTGCGCAGCCCGGGCGGCGGCCTGGGCCAGTTCGCGGAACAGCGCCGGCATGTCCGGCCAGGGGCGTCCGGTCTGTGGGTCATGGGTGGTGTAGCGATAGCCGCTGCGGTCGGTGGTCCAGCCCAGCGCACCGCAGCTGCTCAGCGCCACCGACATGGTAAAGCCGCCGGGGGTGACCATCTGCCGGAACGGCGCGGCCTGCAAGACTGTCTCCAGGGCCGGCAGCAACCGCTCCAGCCAGGGCAGGGCGAAGCCGCGCAGCACGAATGCCTGCTGGCCTATCTGTTCGACCTGGCCGGGTGTCGCCGACGGTTCGTCGGCGAACAGGTCCAGGGTGATCGGGTTGTCGTCATTGCGCATCATGAAAAATGATTCCCAGGGTGTGCCGTTGGCCGCTGTGCACGCGGCTGACGCCATGGCGCATGTTCACCCGATAATAACCGCGAACGCCTCTGACCGGCCGTTGATGCACGGCAAACACCACGGCATCGCCTTGTTTCAGACCGATGACCTGAGGGCGCGACTGCATGCGCGGGCGTTGTTCTGTGAGTACGAACTGGCCGCCGGTAAAGTCTTGCTCCGGTTCCGACAGCAAGATCGCCACTTGCAATGGAAACACCTGTTCGCCGTACAGGTCCTGATGCAGGCAGTTGTAATCCTGGGGACCGTATTGCAGCAGCAACGGCGTCGGGCGCTGTTGCCCGGCGTCATGGCAGTGGCGGATGAAATCGCCGTGCGCGTCGGGGTATCTCACCTCAAGGCCCATGCGTTCGTTCCAGCGGTTCGCCAGGGGCACCAGCAGCGGATACAACGCTTCACGCAGCTGCTGGACGATAGCGGGCAACGGGTAGCGGAAATACTGATATTCGCCGCGTCCGAACCCGTGGCGGGCCATGATCACCCGGGAGCGGAACAGCCCGGGCTGCGCGTACAGGCCGCTGAGCTGTCGGCATTGAGTGGCCGACAGCAGACTGCGGAGTATGCTGCTGCCGTCCTGTTCGAGGCTCTGCTCCAGGGCTGGCCGGTCGATTGCGTTGATGAACTGGGGCAGAGGAGACATGGTGACAATCCTGGGGGAAGAGGATTGGTCAGTTTGGTGGATGTCCTGTTGGCCAACACTCCGAATCTTGCTGTGCGACAGTACCTTGCTCCCTCCCCACAAGAGCAGGGTGGCCTGGCACCCTGTATCTCTTGGGCCACTCAATCGGAGTTACAACGCCTTGCTGACCTTGACCTCGCTGATCACATCGCCGGATGTTCCATGCATCGCCTCCAGCACTGCCCGGGCTTCTTCCTCGGTACCGGTTTCCAGCTGTGCGAAATCGAATCGGCGTTCGTCGTTGAGTTTGTACTTGATGACGTATTTGGTTGTCTGGGACACGGTTTTACCTATGTGAGCAGGGGACTCAGCTCAGTTTCGAGCTGGAGCGCCGGACGATTTTGATCTTGTGGGTCAGGGTCGGCTTGCGCGTGACGCTGATGGCCCGGCGGCTGACGGTGTCAATGGTGATGTTCCAGAAACCGGTACTCGGTGCGGTGATCCGCGCCGGGAACTTATCGAACGCGCCGCCGTGGTACGTGTGGCGTCCGCCATTCTTGAAACTGCGGAAGTTCGCGTCGTTCATCAGGCGAATGTTGCACGTCTGGGAGCATTCGATGACGACAATGTCGTCTTCATTGAGGTGCTCGCGTTGGTGGATGAATTTCATGGGCGCCTCCAGAAGGGCTTTTTTCTACACGCTCGACACGGTAGAGGCTGCAATAATGGGACGCAGTTTATCAGCACCGAGGGTTAAAAGCCGGTCTCCGAACCGGCTTCGCCGATTTAACGCGACGGTGCCAAATAAAAAAAGCGCAGGGCTCCGGAGAAAAACGGCTTCTACGCTGTCGGAGGGTCTTTGTCGGAGGAATCATATGAAGCGTAGTGCGTGGGTGTTGGCATTGGCCTTGAGTGGATGTGCATCGGTATCGGACATCAACCAGACGCCGCCCACCATGAGCGTTATCTCCGGCAAGAAACCCCACGAATATGCCAAGTGCGTCGCCGACAAGCTGGCCGACAGTCGCGGCGCATTGCAGATGGAACCCCACAAGAACGGCGTCCGCTTGATCGTCCCCGGCAAACTCTCGAGCCTGCCGGCAGCGGTGTTCGACATTGACGAACGCTCCAGCGGCAGCAGCATCAAGCTGCATGAAAGCATGTCCAATGTACCGGTGCGTCCGGGTGATGTGCAGGCTGCGGCCAACGCCTGCATTTCCGGCTGAGCAATGTATCAGCTCCGGCCTGACCTTACTTGCACACCACCACGACACTGCGGCTGGTGAAGTTGCCGACATTCACGCCCAGGGTCTTGTCGCTTTCATTGGCCTGGGGCGTTCCGTCGGTGCCGACGATACGGTAGCCGGTGCCGGCGCAGGAGGCATCGGCCTTTTCATAGCAGGCGGCCCAGGAATTGGCTTCGCCTGAACAGTCGATGGTCAGGCCCTGCTCGCCGTTGGCCAGGTAGGTACTTTCCGTCGAGGCACAACCCGCCAGGGCCAGGACCGTAAACAGCGCCAGATAAGTTTTCATGGTGTGGTCGTCGCAAGGGAAGGGATAGCGCGAGGTTATAGCGAATGGTCATTTCGGTACAGATAAACAACAGGCCTGCGCCACTGCCACAAGGCAATTGACCCAGGCCTGTCCGGTCATTTCTTGCGTCGATCGTTGCGTGCTGGAGCTTTTTCGCGCTCCTTGGCGGTGGGCGCAGGGCGCTCATCCTGGAACACCGCAGCCACTTCCACCGCCATGGTCTTGGTGGGCAAGGGACCGGCAACCTGTTCGCCATGGTAATTGACAATCCACCACTGGCCGTCCTTGTCCTGACTGACCGAATAACCGTTTGCGTTTCGTGTTGCCGACATCTAGCTGCCTCGTTGGCGGGATCAAGGGCGCCATGATACGCCAAATGCACGCAAACGGTGCCAGCGGGCTTGCCGTTGGACCGTTGAACCCCCGAAACGAAAGGCGATTGAACTATCCGCCGGTTTATTTCTCTATGATGGCATCGGTTGGCCAGCGCAGGCATTGTAAGGTGCCCGCGGCCTGATTAGACTGCGCCGAAACTCGTCGTACACACCGCCTTTTAAAGGATTCATATGATCAAGAAATGCTTGTTCCCTGCAGCCGGTTACGGTACTCGCTTCCTGCCAGCGACTAAGGCCATGCCCAAAGAAATGCTGCCGGTGGTGAACAAGCCACTGATCCAGTACGGTGTCGAAGAAGCCCTCGATGCGGGCCTGAATGAAATATCCATCGTGACCGGCCGTGGCAAGCGCGCGCTGGAAGACCATTTCGACATCAGCTATGAGCTGGAAAACCAGATCAAGGGCACCGACAAGGAAAAGTACCTGGTCGGTATCCGCAAACTGCTGGATGAATGTTCGTTCTCCTACACCCGCCAGACTGAAATGAAAGGCCTGGGCCACGCGATCCTGACCGGCCGCCCATTGATCGGCGACGAACCCTTCGCCGTGGTGCTGGCGGACGACCTGTGCGTCAACCTGGAAGGCGACGGCGTGCTGACCCAGATGGTCAAGCTCTACAAGCAATTCCGCTGCTCCATCGTGGCGATCCAGGAAGTCGATCCGCAGGAAACCAACAAGTACGGCGTGATCGCCGGCGAAATGATCCGCGACGACATCTATCGCGTGCACAGCATGGTTGAAAAGCCGAAGCCTGAAGACGCTCCGTCGAACCTGGCGATCATCGGTCGCTACATCCTCACGCCGGACATCTTCGACCTGATCGAACAGACCGAACCAGGCAAGGGTGGTGAAATCCAGATCACCGACGCCCTGATGAAACAGGCCCAGAACGGCTGCGTCATGGCCTACAAGTTCAAGGGCAAGCGTTTCGACTGCGGTGGCGCCGAAGGCTATATCGACGCGACCAACTTCTGCTTCGAGAACTTCTACAAGACCGGCAAGGCTTACTGATAGCCCGCCGCGACTGAAAAAACGCCCCGACTGGTTCGGGGCGTTTTTTTTGGGGTAAGAATATTGCCACGGCTGGCATAGAACCCTGTGGCGAGGGGATTTATCCCCGCTGGGCTGCGCAGCAGCCCCAAAAGCAACCGGCTCAATCTGCCTGACACACCCAAGTCGCCTGGTTTTAGGGCTGCTTCGCAGCCCAGCGGGGATAAATCCCCTCGCCACAGGATCCGCGCTCGGTTTGATTAAGCTCACCCTGGCATTTTCAATTTCCGCCCCCATAACGCACCCAACGCTGACCCGTCTGGAAACAGCGGGTATGCTGGTGGCCTGCCAAAGGAGAGAGTAATGGCCTACGATTTTGACCTGTATGTGATTGGTGCCGGTTCCGGTGGAGTGCGGGCTGCGCGGTTCGCCGCCGGTTTTGGCGCCAGGGTGGCCGTGGCGGAGAGCCGCTACCTGGGCGGTACGTGCGTGAACGTCGGTTGCGTGCCGAAGAAGCTGCTGGTCTATGGCGCGCATTATGCCGAAGACTTCGAGCAGGCTTCGGCCTACGGCTGGTCGGCGGGGGAGGCGAATTTCGACTGGGCCACGCTGATTGCCAACAAGGATCGGGAGATCAACCGCCTCAACGGCATCTATCGCAACCTGCTGGTCAACAGCGGCGTGGCGTTGCATGAGGGCCATGCGAAGATCACCGGCCCCCATGAGGTGGAGATCAACGGCCAGCGTCATACCGCCGAGCACATTCTGGTCGCCACCGGTGGCTGGCCGGTCATCCCGCAGATTCCAGGGCGCGAGCATGCCATCAGTTCCAACGAGGCTTTTTTCCTCAAGGAACTGCCCAAGCGCGTGCTGGTGGTGGGCGGTGGCTACATCGCGGTGGAGTTCGCCGGGATTTTCCACGGCATGGGCGCGCAGACGTCCCTGCTGTATCGCGGCGAGCTGTTCCTGCGCGGCTTTGACGGTGCAGTGCGCAAGCACCTGGCCGAAGAGCTGACGCGCCGCGGCCTGGACCTGCAGTTCAATGCCGATATCCAACGCATCGACAAGCAGGCCGATGGCAGCCTGGAAGTGACCCTCAAGGACGGTCGTACGCTGATGACCGATTGCGTCTTCTACGCCACCGGACGGCGGCCGATGCTCGACAACCTCGGCCTGGAGAACACCGCCGTCGCGTTGGACGAGAAAGGTTTTGTAAAGGTCAATGAAAAATACGAGACCACCGAGCCGTCGATCCTTGCCATTGGCGATGTGATCGGTCGCGTACAACTGACCCCCGTGGCCCTGGCCGAGGGCATGGCGGTGGCGCGGCGTCTGTTCAAGCCCGAGCAGTACCGGCTGGTGGACTACCGGATGATTCCTACGGCGGTGTTCAGCCTGCCGAACATCGGCACGGTCGGCCTGACCGAAGAACAGGCCAGGGAAGAGGGGCATGAGGTGCAGATTTTCGAAAGCCGTTTCCGGCCGATGAAGCTGAGCCTGACCGAGTGCCAGGAGCGCACGCTGATGAAGCTGGTGGTGGATGCCCGGACCGACAAGGTCCTGGGTTGCCATATGGTCGGCCCGGACGCCGGGGAAATTGTCCAGGGCCTGGCCATCGCCCTCAAGGCGGGCGCCAGCAAGCGCGACTTTGACGAAACCATTGGTGTGCACCCTACCGCCGCCGAAGAGTTCGTCACCATGCGTACACCTGCGGCCTGACGCTGTTGTGTAGAAGCTGCCGGGCTGTGGCAGCTTCTACAGATTTTTTCTATCTATACGGTTCCCTGATAGCCAAAACCAATTATTCGCATCAGCTTTGCCAATGAGCCAGCTTGGGAATGAATGGGTAAGCTTCCCTCCATCAACTTTTCAACCCTGATGGAGAAACATCGATGCCTATCATCAACAGCCAAGTTAAACCGTTCAAAGCTACCGCATTCAAAAACGGCGCTTTCGTCGAAGTGTCGGACGCCGACCTGAAAGGCAAGTGGTCTGTCGTGTTCTTCTACCCGGCTGACTTCACCTTCGTTTGCCCAACCGAGCTGGAAGACCTGGCCGACAACTACGCCGAATTCCAGAAGCTGGGCGTCGAGATCTACAGCGTGTCCACCGACACTCACTTTGCCCACGCTGCCTGGCACAACACTTCGCCAGCCATCGGCAAGATCCAGTACACCATGATCGGCGACCCGACCCTGACCATCTCCCGCAACTTCGACGTGCTGATCGAAGAAGCTGGCTTGGCTGACCGCGGTACTTTCGTGATCAACCCAGAAGGTCAGATCAAAATCGTCGAAATCAACGACGGCGGTGTAGGCCGTGACGCTTCCGAGCTGCTGCGCAAGATCAAGGCCGCCCAGTACGTCGCCGCTCACCCTGGCGAAGTCTGCCCAGCCAAGTGGAAAGAAGGCGAGGCCACCCTGGCTCCGTCCCTGGACCTGGTCGGCAAGATCTAAGTCCATGCGTCATCCGAGGGCGATCAGCTCTTGATCAAGTAAGCCGCTTCGCCCCCAAAAACGCCCGGGCGAGATTCGCTCGGGCGTTGTTTTTTCTGAAATTCAAAAAATGGAAATCGCCCGTATGTTGGACGCCAATCTTAAAGCTCAGTTGAAGTCATATCTGGAACGGGTCACCCAACCGATCGAGATCGTTGCATCCCTCGACGACGGTGCGAAATCCCAGGAAATGCTGGCGCTGCTCAAAGACATTGCCAGTCTCTCCACCCAGATCACCTTGCTCGACAACGGCACCGATGCGCGCAAGCCATCGTTCTCGTTGAACCGCCCGGGAGCCGATATCAGCCTGCGTTTCGCCGGTATCCCCATGGGCCACGAATTCACTTCGCTGGTGCTGGCCTTGCTGCAAGTCGGCGGTCACCCTTCAAAGGCCAGTGTCGAAGTCATTGAACAGATCCGCGCCCTTGAAGGCGAGTTCAACTTCGAGACTTATTTCTCGCTGTCGTGCCAGAACTGCCCGGACGTGGTCCAGGCGCTGAACCTGATGGCGGTGCTGAATCCGAACATCCGCCACGTCGCCATCGACGGCGCGCTGTTCCAGGCCGAGGTCGACGAACGTCAGATCATGGCCGTGCCGAGCATCTACCTGAACGGTGTGAACTTCGGTCAGGGCCGCATGGGCCTGGAAGAGATTCTCGCCAAGATCGACACCAGCGGCATCGAACGCCAGGCCGAAAAAATCAGCGCCAAGGATGCCTTCGATGTGTTGGTGGTCGGCGGTGGCCCGGCCGGTGCATCGGCGGCGATCTATGCGGCCCGTAAAGGCATCCGCACCGGCGTAGCGGCCGAACGCTTCGGCGGGCAAGTACTCGATACCATGGCCATCGAGAACTTCATTTCGGTCCAGGAAACCGAAGGGCCGAAACTGGCCGTGGCCCTGGAAGAGCACGTCAAGCAATACGACGTGGACATCATGAACCTGCAGCGTGCCGATGCGCTGGTGCCGGGCACGGACGGCGCACTGCACGAAGTCCGGTTCGCCAGCGGTGCGCGCCTCAAGGCCAAGACCGTGATCCTGGCGACCGGTGCCCGCTGGCGTGAAATGAATGTGCCGGGCGAGCAGCAATACCGGAACAAGGGCGTGGCGTACTGCCCGCACTGTGACGGTCCGCTGTTCAAGGGCAAGCGCGTGGCGGTGATCGGCGGGGGCAACTCCGGCGTCGAAGCAGCCATCGACCTGGCCGGCATCGTCGCCCATGTCACCTTGCTGGAATTCGATGTGCAACTGCGCGCCGACGCAGTGTTGCAGCGCAAGCTGCACAGCTTGCCGAACGTGACGGTGATCACCAATGCCCAGACCACCGAAGTGACGGGCGACGGTCAGAAGGTCAACGGCCTGCGCTACAAGGATCGTCCGAGCGGTGAAGTGCTGGACGTGGCGTTGGAGGGGATCTTCGTGCAGATCGGCCTGTTGCCCAACACCGATTGGCTCAAAGGTACCGTCGAATTGTCACCGCGTGGCGAGATCATCGTCGACGCCCGGGGTGAAACCTCCATTCCCGGCGTGTTCGCCGCCGGCGATGTGACCACCGTGCCGTACAAGCAGATCGTGATCGCCGTAGGCGAGGGGGCCAAGGCTTCGTTGAGCGCTTTCGACCATCTGATCCGTACCTCCGCGCCGGCATAAGCAGCCACGGGCTGGAAAAACAAAACCCCATGGGCCTGGCCCATGGGGTTTTTTATTGAGCTTTCATATCCACCGCCGAGCCCTGTGGGAGCGAGCCTGCTCGCGATGGCGAGCCTGCTCGCGCAGGCTCGCTCCCACATGAGGGCAAGGTGAACCTTAGAGCGGCGCAGGCTGGATGATCTCGACCCAGTAGCCATCCGGGTCCTTGATGAACGCCAGGCTTTTCATGCGACCGTCGCTCAGGCGCTTCTGGAAGTCACAGCCCAACGCTTCGAAGCGCTCGCAGGCGGCGACTACATCCGGTACCGAGATGCAGATGTGACCGAACCCGCGCGGATCGGTGTTGCCGTTGTGGTAAGCGAATGCCGGGTCGCTTTCGGTACCGTGGTTGTGGGTCAGTTCCAGGATGCCGGGGATCGATTTCATCCACTCGGTGCGTGCCGCGGCGTCCGCCGGAATCTGGCGCTTGTCCACCAGGGCGAGGAAGTACAGGCTGAACTCGGCTTCAGGGAAGTCGCGTTTTTCCACCAGCGAGAAGCCCAGGACGCGGGTATAGAAATCCAGGGATCTGGTAATGTCCTTGACCCGCAACATGGTGTGGTTGAAGACGAAGTGGGTCGTGGCGGCGTCAGGTTGGGCGGTGACGCCCGGGAAAGTGTCGAGTTCGTGCAGGCTCATGGGCCCTCCGGAAAATAAGTGGGGCAAACGACGTCGCAGGGCTTGGCGCGACGGTTCTGTGGCTTGCGTCAGACATGATACGCAGAGGCCGCGGCATCGCCAAACCGTGCGCGGCTATTGCCTGGTCATGCGGTGAGCTTCAGACTTCGCGATTCGTCCTTGAGTGAAGTGCAATGATTCGACCGTTCCTTTCGTTGTTCGTCCTGTTTTTTGCCATTGCTGCGAGTGCCAGCGCCCAGGCCGCCGAACCGCAGGTCACCTGGCCCCAGGGCTGGTTCATCGAGCCGCTGCCTTCCGATGCGTCTTCCGCGCCGGCGGCGCCAGGAACCTCTCGGCAACGGGCGACCAAGAATGACTCGGCAGGCAATGCCGTCATGGTCATGGAGCTGACCGCAACGCCTGTCGAACCCGATCACCGAGTCAACTTGCAAGGCGTGCTCCTGGAAATGCGCAAGTCAATCCAGAAGGATTTTTTCCAGGGTGGTTATCAAAGTGTATGTAATAAGATTCATGCTTCCCTGTTGGGCGGGGTAGCCGCGCTGGAAACTACCTGTACGATCACGCAGAACGGCCGACATGTGTTGTCTCAGACACTGGTTGCAGCACTTAATGAAGGCCGGGCTTATGTACTGTCCTATGCGGGACAGGCGCAGGTGTTTGTTGAAAGCCAGGATGAAATACAGGCGGTACGAAATAGTCTGAAACTATAGGGCTATCAAGCTAATACGCCAGGCTTACTCCAGAAGTTTGAGCCAATGAAAAAGCCCTGCGGTATTCAGGGCTTTTTTATTCATCCTGGATGTCAGCTGCGTACCCAGGAGTCGACGGTGCTCGCGCCGTATTGTTCTTTCCAGGCTTTCAGGCCGCGGTGATTGCCGCCCTTGGTTTCGATCAGTTCGCCGGTGTGCGGGTTCTGATAGACCTTGACCACTCGCGCGCGGCGGGTTTTAGGCGCCTTGGTCGATGCAGAGCCCGCTTTTGACGGGTTCGGGTCAAGAATTGCGATGATGTCGCGCAGGCCCTTGCCGTAGGTCTTCATCAGTGCCTGGAGCTTTTCTTCGAATTCGATTTCTTTCTTGAGCCCGGCATCATTCTTCAGCAATTCCAACTGTTTGAGCTGATCCTGAAGGGCCTTTTCGGCTTTACGAAATTCAACGAGTCTGGACAATTATCGTTACTCCAATCAAATATTTGGCTGAGACCAACCGCAGACAAAGCTATAAGCCAAGCGCTTTGAAGCGCCTCGGTGATAAATGACTCTCCTGCTATCCAGCACAGGCAGAAAAATTGTAGTAGTTAAACCGGACAGTGTAAATCGTATCTTTTTCGTCATGTAACAAGAGCAAACGTTTTCCTCAAGTTGCATCGCTGTCTGCGCAAGGCCGGTGTGTGTACAAGTATAGATTCAATGGGTAATCCGATTGGAAGTTGTGCTTCGATTGTCCACGGATGGCATTACGATATCGTCCAGTAGAACCAAGCTTCTCTTCATTCGATAGACACGGCCAACTCGATAAAGGCCCGAGTGGCGGGTGAAATCTGGCGACTGTCCAGCACCGCCAGGCCGATCTCGCGCGGAACCGGAGGCGACAAGGGCCGTACCACGAAGCCCGGATGATCCCCCTCCGGCAGCGAGCCCTCGGAGACCACGGTCACGGCCTCACCCCGGCTGACGGTGTTCAATGTGCTGAGCAGTTGGGAACAGCGATAGCGCACGTTGGGTGTGAGCCGGGCGGCATTGAACAGGCGCGTGACCAACTCCGCCGATCCGGCCTCGGTGAGCACGAAGGGGTCGTCGCACAGGTCACGCAGGCTCAGGCTGGTTCGAGCGGCGAGGGGATGGGCAGTGGGGAGGAGAGCGACCATCTGGTCTGCCATCAGGGAGAACGTATCGAAACGCTCCTCGGGCAGCACCACGAAGCCGACATCGATCCGTCGTTCATCCAGCCATTGGATGACTTGTCGGTCCGGTCCTTCGTCGATGTGCACCTCGATACCCGGATGCAGGGCGCGATAGCGCCGCAGGATGGTAGGCAACAGCTTCATCGATGAGGTCGGGCCGAACGAGCCGATGCGCAAAGTGCCACGGCGCATGCCGCGGGCGTCGGCGGCTTCCTGGCGCAAGGTATTGGCCAACCCGAGCATGGCGCGGGCGCGCAGGAGCAACTGCTGGCCGATGTCGCTGAGTTCTACCACGGACTGGTGACGCCTGAGCAGTTCGACCCCCAGCTCCTGCTCCAGCGACTTGATGGCGTGGGACACCGCCGACTGGCTGATGCCCAGGCGCGTCGCCGCAGCGGTGAAACCGCGTAGCTCGGCCACCAGGGAGAAGATTTCGAGTTGGGTGAGGGTCATGAGGGATTGCTCATTTTACGATGATGAAACATGAGCGAGACAATACGGCATCCGGGCATGACCGGAAACTCTGGCAAGGAAGCTTTTGTGGCGAGGGAGCTTGCTCCCGCTGGGCTACGAAGTAGCCCTCGCTTTTTGCGATTGCTACGCAATCGAGCGGGAGCAAGCTCCCTCGCCACAAAAAGCTCTGTTAGCCCAGGTATTTGTGTGATTTCAATGGTGACCCATGAAAACCCTCGAACAAGCCTTGCCAACCCCCTCGGACCTGCCGGTGTACCTGAAGCTCTCCATGGTCACCATGATCTGGGGCGGCACCTTCGTGGCTGGCAGGATCCTGTCCGATGCCTTGGCGCCGCTGTTGGCCGCCAGTCTGCGCTTCCTGCTGGCCAGCGTGGCCTTGCTGCTATTCCTCGCCCTGGCAAGGATTCCGCTGGCCAGACCTACGCTGAAGCAGGGTGTGCAACTGGCGGTGCTGGGGTTCTTCGGAATTCTTTTCTACAACCTGTGTTTCTTCTACGGCTTGCACTACATCAATGCCTCGCGGGCCTCGCTGATCGTGGCCTTGAACCCGGCGGTGATCGGCCTGGCGTCCTGGTGGCTGTTCAAGGAGCGGTTGAGCCGGTTGAAAGTGGGCGGAATCGTGCTGTGCATCGGCGGCGCGGGGCTGGTCATCGTCAGTCGCGATCCTTCCTTGCTGGCGGCGTCCGCGCAGGGGTGGATGGGTGATCTGCTGATTTTCGGTTGCGTAGTGGGATGGGGCATCTATTCGCTGTTTTCCCGAAACCTGAACGAAAGCCTCGGCCCCTTGCAAACGGTAACCTGGTCGATCCTGCTGGGTACGGCGATGTTGTGGCTGGCCTGTACGGCCGGGGGCGAGGTTCGCTTCGAAGCCCTGCGCGGGCTGGACATGCGGCAGTGGCTGAGCCTGCTTTATCTTGGCGTGCTGGGCTCAGCCCTGGCGTACATCGCCTGGTATGACGGTATTCGCCGGATCGGCGCAACCCGTTCCGGTGTGTTCATCGCCCTCAACCCGCTGACGGCGGTGCTGCTGGGTGCGCTGCTATTGGACGAACGGCTCACGGCCTTAATGTGCGTGGGCGGCGGGTTGATCCTGACGGGTATTTTCCTGTGCAACAGACCCCTTGCGCGGGCGGCGAAAAAGGCGATTTGATAGAGGAGGCGGACAAATCCGGTTACGCTGTGTAGAATCGGTTTACGCATATAAGAATAACGTCTTCTGGCAGCAGAAGCCTCGCCCGCAAAAGCCTTGGGTCGACAATGAAGATACTTGGGTTACAACTGATCTATGGCGATTTCCTCGCCCGCAGCGTTCGCGGTATCTCCTGCGCGCCACCGTGTGCCCTCAGCATGGCCAGCAACTAACGTTCCGTTAATTGATAAGCATGATGAGGCGCCGACATGGCAGATCTATACGAAAACCCGATGGGCCTGATGGGCTTTGAATTCATCGAATTCGCATCCCCTACACCCAATACCCTGGAGCCGATCTTCGAGATCATGGGCTTCACCAAGGTCGCCACGCACCGTTCCAAGGACGTGCACCTGTATCGCCAGGGCGCGATCAACCTGATCCTCAACAACGAACCCCACAGCGTGGCGTCGTACTTTGCGGCCGAGCATGGCCCGTCGGTCTGCGGCATGGCGTTCCGGGTCAAGGACTCACAGCTGGCCTACCGCCGTGCCCTGGAACTCGGTGCCCAGCCGATCCATATCGAAACCGGTCCGATGGAGCTGAACCTGCCGGCGATCAAGGGCATCGGTGGCGCACCGCTGTACCTGATCGACCGTTTTGGCGAAGGCAGCTCGATCTATGACATCGACTTCGTGTTCCTCGAAGGCGTTGACCGTCATCCGGTGGGCGCGGGCCTGAAGATCATCGACCACCTGACCCACAACGTGTATCGCGGCCGCATGGCCTATTGGGCCGGCTTCTACGAGAAACTGTTCAACTTCCGCGAGATCCGTTACTTCGACATCAAGGGTGAGTACACCGGCCTGACGTCCAAGGCCATGACCGCCCCGGACGGCATGATCCGTATTCCGTTGAACGAAGAGTCGTCCAAGGGCGCCGGGCAGATCGAAGAGTTCCTGATGCAGTTCAACGGCGAAGGCATCCAGCACGTGGCGTTCCTCACCGACGACCTGGTCAAGACCTGGGACGCGCTGAAGAAGATCGGCATGCGCTTCATGACCGCGCCGCCGGACACTTACTACGAGATGCTCGAAGGCCGTTTGCCGAACCACGGCGAGCCGGTGGACGAACTGCAATCGCGGGGTATCCTGCTGGACGGTTCTTCCAACCCGGACGACAAGCGCCTGCTGCTGCAGATCTTCTCGGAAACCCTGATGGGGCCGGTGTTCTTCGAATTCATCCAGCGCAAGGGCGACGATGGGTTTGGCGAAGGCAACTTCAAGGCGCTGTTCGAGTCCATCGAGCGTGACCAGGTGCGGCGTGGGGTGTTGACGACCGAGTAATACCCGAATCCTGTGGGAGCGAGCCTGCTCGCGATGGCGGTGTGTCAGTCACCGATGCATTGACTGACAGGCCGTCATCGCGAGCAGGCTCGCTCCCACATGGGATTGTGTAAAGCTCAAGTCCGGCGCCGCTGCCGCGTCATGTGCCTGAAGCCTTCGAACACCAGCACCGCCACGGCCATCCAGATCGGGATATAGGTCAGCCATTCTCCGGCCTTGATGCTTTCGCCCAGCAACAACGCAACGACCAGCAGCAGCACCGGTTCGACATAGCTCAACAATCCGAACAGGCCGAACGACAACAGCCGGCTGGCGATGATGTAGGACACCAGCGCCGACGCGCTGATCACCCCGAGCACCGGGATCAGCAGCGACAGCCACGGGTACTGATCGAACACGTTGAAGCCTTGCTCACCGCTTTGCACGAACCAGAGGGCTACGGGCAGCATCAGCGTCATGTCCAGCCAGAGCCCGCCCAGGTTATCGGTCTTGATGCGTTTGCGCAGGACGAAGTAGATGGGATAGCCGATCACCACCAGCAAGGTCGCCCAGGAAAACCCACCTACTTGATAGAACTCGTTGCACACGCCAAGGGTGGCGAAGAACACTGCGACTTTCTGCAGGTAGGACAAGCGTTCGCCATAGACGATGCGCCCGGTCAGGACCATCGACAGCGGCAACAGAAAATACCCCAATGACACATCCAGGCTGTAGCCGTTGAGTGGCGCCCACATGAAAAGCCAGACTTGCGCGCCCATCAGTGCCGAAGACACCGTCGCGCCGATCAGCAATCGTGGCGTGGCGATCAGGCGCTGAACCAGTGCCGCAACCAGTTTCCATTCCCGCGCCACCAGCATGAACACTGTCATACAGGGCATCGTCAGCAGCATGCGCCAGCCAAAAATCTCCACGCCGGTCAGCGGTGCGAGCAACGAGGTGTAGTAATACATGACGGCGAACAGCGCGGAGGCTGAGACCGATAGGGCGATGCCTTTGGACACGATAACTCTCTGGGAAATGAAACAGTACTTGAACAATGAGCACAACACTGTGGGAGCAAGGCTTGCCCGCGATGAAGTCAACGCGATTCACCTGGGAACCGAGGTGCCTTCGTCGCGGGCAAGCCTTGCTCCCACAGCCCAGCACACCACAATGAGGTTCGCTGCACTCAGTGATTTTATGACGTGCGCGGCACACGCCCCGGCACGAAATGCCCCACATCGTTGAAGCCCGGCGTCGACGCGTGCCCTGGCGTCACCAGCGAATCGATGAAGGCTTCGTCCTCGGCGGTGATCGTCACGGCTTGCGCCTTGGTGTAGCCATCCCATTGCTCCTCGGTGCGCGGCCCGACAATGGCCGAGGTGACGGCGCGGTTGTTCAGCACCCAGGCGATGGCGAACTCGACGATACCCACGCCCCGTTCCTGGGTGTACTGCTGGATCTGCTGGGCAATGCGCAGGGACTCGACCCGCCATTCGGTTTCGAGGATGCGTTTGTCCTGGCGGCCGGCGCGGCTATTGGCGTCCGGCGCCACGTCCGGCGCATATTTGCCGCTGAGCACGCCCCGGGCGAGGGGGCTGAAGGGCACCACGCCAAGGCCATAGTTCTGGGCGGCGGTGATCTGCTCGGTTTCCGCCTGGCGGTTGACGATGTTGTACAGCGGCTGGCTGATCACCGGCCGGTCGATGCCCAGGCTGTCGGCGATGCGGATCACTTCGGCGATGCGCCAGCCACGGTAGTTGGACAAGCCCCAATAGCGGATCTTGCCTTGGCGGATCAGGTCGCCGATGGCCGATACGGTGACGTGCAGCGGAGTGTTGTGGTCTTCGCGATGCAGGTAGTAGATGTCCAGGTAATCGGTGCCCAGCCGGTTGAGGCTGGCTTCGATGCCGTTGAACAGATGCTTGCGGCTCAGGCCGCTGCGGTTGGGCACGCCATCCGCCGGGCCGAAGCCGACCTTGGTGGCGAGCACCCATTCCTGGCGGCGACTGGCAATCGCCTCGCCGACGATTTCTTCGGAGCGACCATTGGTGTAGACGTCCGCGGTGTCGATGAAGTTGATGCCCTGGTCCCAGGCCTTGTCGATGATCCGCAACGAATCCTCGGTGCTGGTCTGTTCGCCGAACATCATGGTGCCCAGGGTCAATGTCGAGACGTGTAACCCGGAGTGACCCAGCGTGCGGTAGCTCATGACAAGATCCTTTTTATCGATGGGAAAGGCTCAATCAAACCCCAGAACGACCGTATGGATCAAACACATTTATCAAACACCCAGGAACCCACTGTGGGAGCGAGCCTGCTCGCGATAGCGTCAGTCCAATCAACTTGGATATTGACTGACACGGTGCTATCGCGAGCAGGCTCGCTCCCACAGGTCTGGCGTCAGGCTTTCAAGGTACGGGTCATGCGCAACGCCAGCCCGCTCCCGCAGACAATCACCCCCGCCAGCAGGTACAACGCCGCGTCGGTCGACCCGCTGGCATCTTTCACCCAGCCCACCAGGTACGGGCTGAGGAAACCCGCCATTTGCCCCATGGAGTTGATCAACGCCAGGCCGCCGGCCGCCGCGCCCGCGCTGAGCAGGGCGGTGGGCACCGGCCAGAACATTGGCAAGCCGGTGAGGGCGCCCATGGTGGCGATGGACAGGCCCAGTATGGCGATGACCGGCGTGCCGGCGAAATTCACCGCGATCAGCAGCCCCAGCGCACCCATCAGCATCGGCACCACCAAGTGCCAGCGACGCTCCTTGCGCAGGTCCGCCGAGCGCCCCACCAGCAGCATGAACAGCGCAGCCAGCAGATAGGGAATCGCGCTCAGCCAGCCGATTGTCAGGTTATCGCTGAAGCCCAGGTTCTTGATGATCGACGGCAGCCAGAAGTTGATCGCGTATACGCCGCTCTGGATGCAGAAATACACCAGGCCGAACGCCCAGATCGCCGGGTTCTTGAACACGGCCAGCAGGGAGTCGCTGGCGGTCTTCGGCTTGTTCGCCAGGTCTTGCGCGTGGTCGGCGGTGAGCACGGCGCGTTCTTCAGCGGTCAGCCACTTGGCATGGGCGAAGGTGTCGCTGAGCAGGAAAAACGCCAGGGCGCCGAGAATGACGGTGGGGATCCCCTGCAGCAGGAACATCCATTGCCAGCCCGCCAGGCCACCCTGGCCCGCCGCGAAGTGGTTGAGGATCCAGCCGGAAAACGGGCTGCCCAGCAGGCCGGACACCGGAATGGCCGACATGAACAACGCCATGATCCGGCCCCGGCGGAATGTCGGGAACCACTGCGAGAGGTACAGCACCACGCCGGGAAAGAATCCGGCTTCAGCGGCGCCGGTGAGCAGGCGCAAGGTGTAGAACTCGGTAGGAGTGGTGACGAACAGCAGGCAGGTCGACAAGGTGCCCCAGGTGATCATCATCAGGGCGATCCAGCGCCGTGGGCCGAACCTGCTCAAGGCCAGGTTACTCGGCACGCCGCACAGCACGTAGCCGATGAAGAAGATCCCGGCGCCGAGGCCGTACACGGTTTCGCTGAATTTCAGCGCGTCGAGCATCTGCAGTTTGGCGAAGCCGACGTTGACCCGGTCAAGGTAGTTGAACAGGTAGCAGATGAAGATGAAGGGAATCAAACGCAGGGTGATGCGTTTGTAGACGCTGTTTTTTTCGTCTGGCGTAGCCAGGACGGCTGTCGCGCTCTGGGACATGGCGGGTCTCTCTTTATTATGATTTTTGCGAGCCAAGGGTTAACGTTGACCGCCCCTTGAGTCTCGGCCAGCCCAGGGCCTTGTGTCTTTGTGCCTGGGCACAGGGTTTGCGCCCGGACCCTGTGCGCCTGACCAATCCTCCCTTGCAAGGAACACCGCCCATGTTCGAACTCGATCACGACCTGGCGCAGGACATCGTCGACCGGGCGATGGCGATCCTGCCGTACAACGTCAATGTCATGGATAACCAGGGCCTGATCCTGGGCAGTGGAGAGCGGGAGCGGATCAATACCCGTCACGAGGGCGCGCAACTGGTCCTGGCCAACGGACGGGTGGTGGAGATCGACGCGCACACCGCGTTGCAGCTCAAGGGCGTGCAACCGGGTATCAACCTGCCGCTGATGCTCGATCAACGGCTGATCGGCGTGCTAGGCATCACCGGCGAGCCGGAGCAGCTGCGCACCTATGCCGAGCTGGTGCGCATGACCGCCGAAATGCTCCTGGGCCAGCGCAACCAGCAGGCCGAGCAACAGTGGCGTCGCCAGCGTTGCGATGACTTGCTGGCGTTGTTGCTGGGGGATGCCGGGGATTCGCCCAGGTTGCTGGATGAAGCACGGCAAATGGGCCTCAAGCCGCAATTGTCGCGAGTGCCGTATCTGTTCGAGTTGGGGCTGGAACATGGGCCCGGGCAGACCGTCGAGGCCCTGAGCGCCTGGCTGATGTCGCGCTACCCCGACAGTTGGTGCCTGACCTCGTCCAAGTCCTCTTTGCTCTGGTGCCGACCGGTCACCGCCTCGGTGGAGAACGAGCGCTTGCTGGGCAAGCTCGACGGGCTGGGCTGGAACATCCTGCGAGTCGCGGTGGGCGGCCAGGCCGAAGGACTGGCGGGCCTGCGGCGTTGCTACCGGCGCGTGGGGGATTTGCTGGCCTATGGACGGGATGTGCTGCCACAGTCACGCTTGCTGACGCTCAATCGCTATCGGTTGCCAGTGCTGCTCTGGCGCCATCGCGACGATGACGCCCTGGACGAGTTGCTCACGCCGTTGCGCAAAGTCATCGCCAAGGACAGCAACGGCCAACTGCTCGCGACCTTGCGCAGCTGGTGTGAACACGACGGCCAGAGCCAGGCCTGCGCCGAGGCCCTTGGCATCCATCGCAACAGCCTGCGCTACCGCATGGAGCGCATCGCCGAGCTCAGCGGCGTGGACCCGCTGCGGTTGGATGGGATGCTGGCGCTGTACCTTGGCATCCAGCTACTTCCGCAGACCGAAAGCCCCGTCACATAACCCTGTGGGAGCGAGCCTGCTCGCGATAGCGCTGTGTCAGTCACATCAATGTTGATTGAACTGACGCTATCGCGAGCAGGCTCGCTCCCACAGTGGATCTTCGGTGTACGCACCGGCATTTGTGAATCTGAACAATAATCCCAGGTGTCTTTTGTGCGGCAGACCGGCGCGACGTCGGCCGTCTGCTGGCAGCATGTCGAGCATCGGAACCGGAGACCAAAATGAAAATAATCATCGCCCCCGACTCGTTCAAGGACAGCCTCAGCGCCCAGGGCGTAGCCGATGCCATCGCGGCCGGGCTGGGTGAGGTCTGGCCTGATGCGCAGTTGATCAAGTGCCCGATGGCCGATGGCGGCGAGGGGACGGTGGAATCGGTGCTGGCCGCGTGCAACGGCGAATGGCGTCGTACCCGCGTCCAAGGGCCCATGGGCATCGCGGTCGAGGCGCGTTGGGGCTGGTTGGCCGACAGCCGCACGGCGATCATCGAAATGGCCGAGGCCAGTGGCCTGCAGTTGGTGCCGCCTGGGCAGCGCGATGCCTGTTCCAGCAGCACCTACGGCACCGGCGAGTTGATTCGCGCGGCCTTGGATGAAGGGGCCAGGCGGGTGATCCTGGCGATCGGCGGCAGTGCCACCAACGATGCCGGTGCGGGAGCCATGCAGGCACTGGGCGTGGGGTTGCTGGATGAGCACGGGCAACCGCTGCCACCCGGTGGTCTGGCCCTGGCTAAATTGTCGCGCATCGACCTGAGTGGCCTGGACCCGCGCCTGGCCAGCGTGAGTGTCGAGATTGCCGCCGATGTCGACAATCCCCTGTGCGGACCCCACGGCGCTTCAGTGATTTTCGGTCCCCAGAAAGGCGCATCGGTACAGCAGGTGCAGCAACTGGACCAGGCCCTGGCGCACTTCGCCGGACAGTGCGCCCAGGTGCTGAGCCGCGATGCAAGAGACGAACCGGGCAGTGGCGCCGCCGGTGGCCTGGGATTCGCGGCCAAGGCATTTTTGCACGCGCAGTTTCGCCCCGGCGTGGACGTTGTCGCCCAACTGACTGGCCTGGCCGAGGCCGTCGAGGACGCTGACCTGGTGATTACCGGAGAAGGCCGCTTCGACGCCCAGACCCTGCGGGGCAAGACGCCCTTTGGCGTGGCTCGCGTTGCGCGGCGTCACGGCGTACCGGTGGTGGTCATTGCCGGCACGCTGGGGGAGGGTTACCAGGCGCTGTATGAGCACGGCATCGATGCCGCCTTCGCCCTGGTCAGCGGGCCGATGACCCTGCAGGAAGCCTGTGCCGACGCGCCCCGCCTGCTGCGCGAACGCGCTCGGGACGTTGCCCGGCTCTGGCGGATCGCTGCCCGATAACCGGCGAACTGTGGCGAGGGAGCTTGTTGTGGCGAGGGAGCTTGCTCCCGCTGGGCTGCGTAGCAGACCCCTTGGCCTACCAAATCTGCCGCGATGGCAGGGTGATTCTTGGGTTTGCTGTGCAACCCAGCGGGAGCAAGCTCCCTCGCCACAGTTTCTGACACATCATGAAATATATTTCGCGGGCGCCCTAAAAGAAGGCTGAAGCCCAGCCGATAACGGGTCAAGCGTTCCCATAAATCCTCCAATCGATACGCATGACCGGCATGGACGCTCGACCCATCACCCCGAGGTCTTCCCATGTCGTTACGCAGCCTGAATATCGCCCCCCGAGCCTTTCTCGGCTTTGCCTTCATTGCCTTGCTGGTGATCGCCCTCGGCGTATTTGCCGCCAATCGCATGTCCGTTATCCGTCAGGCCTCGGTTGACATGGAGCAGACCCAAGTCCCCAGTGTCGGCTACCTGGCCAACGTGCTGGAGAACGTGCTGCGCATGCGCATTCTTTCGTTCCGGATCCTGGTCAACCGGGACCCGGCCAGTCTCGCGGAGGCCGAGACCCGCATCGGTGTGCTGGTAGAAAAGCTGCAAAAGGCCAATGACAGCTACGCCAAGCTGCCGGCCACCGCGGAAGAGACCGAACTCTACAAGACCTTCTCGGCGACCCTCGATAAATACCTGCAAGCCCAGAAGGAAATGCTGGAGCTGTCTCGCCAGGACAAGGCCGATCAGTTGCGCACTCTTATCAATACGCGGATCAAGGAAGGCACCGACCTGATGGGCGAGCAGCTCAACAAGCTCATCGCGATCAACGTGACCGGCGCCACTGACGCGTCGGCCAAGGCGGGCGAGCACTATGACAGCGCGATGACCGGCATCATCGTCGTCTCGGTCGCCGCCGCGCTGGCTACCGTGGTGCTGGCACTGCTCCTGACGCGCAGCATCGTCACACCGCTGAACCGCGCGCTGGAGGCGGCGCGGGTCATTGCCGGCGGTAATCTGGTCCAGGCCATCGAGGTCGACGGCAAGGATGAACCGGCCCGTCTGCTCCAGGCCCTGGCCGACATGCAAGGCAGCCTGCGCAAGACCATCGAGCAGATCGCCGGCTCCGCCACGCAATTGGGCGCGGCCGCCGAGGAACTGAGCGCGGTCACTCAGGAGTCCTCCCGTGGCCTGCAACGCCAGCACAATGAAATCGAGCAAGCCGCGACGGCCGTCAACGAGATGACCGCCGCCGTGGAAGAGGTCGCCCGCAACGCCGTGTCGACCTCCGAAGCGTCGAACCAGTCGACCCAGGCCGCGCAGGAAGGTCGCAGCCGGGTGGTGGAAACCGTCGAGGCGATCCAGACCATGACCCACGACGTGCAAGCCACCGCCACCATGGTCGAGGGCCTGGCCGTCCAGGGGCGCGACATCGGCAAGGTGCTGGATGTGATCCGCGCCATCGCCGAACAGACCAACCTGCTGGCACTCAACGCTGCCATCGAAGCGGCCCGTGCAGGGGAGGCCGGACGCGGTTTCGCCGTGGTCGCCGATGAAGTCCGGGCCCTGGCCCATCGAACCGCGCAGTCGACCCAGGAAATCGAGAAAATGGTCGCCGGCATCCAGAACGGCACCGGCGAGGCGGTGCAATCGATGCAGCAGAGCAACCAGCGCACCCAGAGCACTCTGGAACTGGCTCGCGCCGCCGGCGTCGCCCTGGAACAGATCACCCAATCGATCCATCAGATCAACGAACGCAACCTGGTCATTGCCAGCGCTTCGGAAGAACAGGCCCAGGTGTCCCGTGAAGTGGACCGCAACCTGGTGAACATCCGCGACCTGGCGACGCAATCGGCCTCGGGCGCGCAACAGACGAGCGCCGCGACCCACGAACTGTCGCGCCTGGCGGTGGGCTTGAATGCGATGGTGGCGCGGTTTGTGATTTGAGATAGGGTTGAGGCTGGACATCGCATAAACCAGGAGCAATACATGCGCTACTCAGCCTTGACCCAACGCATCACCGGTGAAGGTGCCGCCGCGTGGCAGATCCACGACCGGGCACTGGCCATGCGTGAGCAGGGCATGGACGTAGTGCTGCTGTCGGTGGGCGATCCGGACTTCGACACGCCGCGCGCCATCGTCGACGCCGCCGTGGACAGCCTGCGAGCCGGGGACACCCATTATTCCGACGTTCGCGGTATCCACGGTTTGCGCGCCAGCATCGCGGGCCGTCATCGCCGGCGTAGCGGCCAGTCGGTCGGGGCAGGGCACGTCACGGTGCTGCCGGGCGCGCAATGCGCGGTGTATGCCGTCGCGCAATGCCTGCTCGACCCCGGCGACGAAGTCATCGTTGCCGAGCCGATGTACGTCACCTACGAGGCGGTGTTCGGCGCCTGCGGGGCGAAAGTGCTGCCGGTACCGGTACGCCCGGAAAATGCGTTTCGGGTCGAACCGGCCGATGTGGCCCGCCTCATTACCCCTCGGACTCGGGCCCTGCTGCTCAACAGCCCCAACAACCCTTCCGGTGCCAGTCTGCCATTGCCCACCTGGCAGGCGCTGGCGCAATTGTGCATCGAGCATGACCTGTGGCTGATCAGTGACGAGGTCTACAGCGACCTGCTGTACGAAGGCGAGCACATCAGCCCGGCCAGCCTGCCGGGCATGGCCGAACGCACCGCGACCATCAACAGCCTGTCCAAATCCCACGCCATGACCGGCTGGCGCATCGGCTGGGTCATCGGCCCCGAACCGCTGGCCGAGCACCTGGCGAATCTTTCGTTGTGCATGTTGTTCGGCCTGCCGGATTTTGTGCAGCGGGCGGCCCAGGTGGCGCTGGAGGAAGAACTGCCTGAAGTGGCGTTCATGCGTGACGAGTATCGCCAGCGTCGGGATCTGATGTGCGCCATGCTGGATGACTGCCCGGGGCTCACGCCTATTCGGCCTGACGGTGGCATGTTCGTGATGGTGGATGTGCGCCGGACGGGGCTCGCTGCCCAGGCGTTTGCCGAGCGGCTGTTGGATGGGTATGGCGTGTCTGTGCTGGCCGGTGAGGCGTTCGGGCCGAGTGCGGCGGGGCATATCCGGATAGGGTTGGTGGTCGATCAAGTGAAGCTGGCGGATGCATGCAGGCGAATCGCCTTGTGTGCTGGTCGGTTATACAAGCTCGCTGAAGTTTTATAACCCTCAACACACGCTATCGCAGCGTATTCAAAAATAACTCCCGATTCAAAGGGCATTGTTCGCGTGCAAGGCGCTTTCATATTGAACTGAGATATTGCCGCTTGCTGTTTGCCAAGGCGACGAACGGTATCCGTACCTGTCAACTCTGACAGTATTCAATCCACCGGATAGAGAGTCGAATAGGTTTCACTTGGGTTCTGCCGTGCAGACCCGACGTGAACTACGCATCATTCAGCGCGGCGCAGATAATCTCAATCATCGCGAGTTTGGAGTGGCAAGTGAGCGAATCGAAAGAGAGTAAAGACCTGGGTGAAAGAGAAGGGTCCTCGATGCGGAAAAGAAGCCCGATATTGGCTGATCTGGAGAAATTATCGATTCCCTTGATTATTGACGACAGCGACCCGGACGGGTTGCTTCCCACAGGGTCGCAGAATCAACCATTACCTGTCTATATACCTGAACGATGGCCGGAATATGCGATTGCGGGTGAAGAAGACATTATCGAATTGTACTGGGACCGGCCCAACAATAGGGCTGCCACACCCGTTCAAACAGTTACACTTCCAGGCCCCATTACAGAGGATATGTTTCCCTATCCCCTTAGCGTACCGAAAAACGCTCTTCAACCCGACGGTCGTTTCGAAACATGGTACGAAATTGTCATTTCTGCTGGCGGTCCGGGGGCACCTTCTGAACATCGATTCGTGACGGTTGATAGCGAACCGCCCAGTTACGATAAACAACTTGATGCATTATTGTTCCCCAGTAATCTGCCGGGAAACGTTATCACCGAAGAATATCTTCTGAACAACAATGACAAGGTCGAGTTTCGTCTTCCGTTGCCCCTTTATACCGGCGCGGCGGATCGTGATGTGCTTGAGTTGTTCTGGTCCCAAACGAACCCACCCACAGAGACTTTCGTCACGACAAAAACGATTCTTCAGGCAGAGATCGATGCCGGAGACATTCGTGTGGACTTGATGGGCGACGACATTCGTGCGCCGAACCAAAATGGCACCTTCCATGCTTTTTATAAAGTTCGGGATCGTGCCGGAAACGAAACGCTGACCTATTCGAAGCCTGCCACCGGGACCGTCTCACTCATCCCTTGGCCCAGCCGGCTTCCGCCGCCCAGCGTGCCTCTGCACGACGATGATAACCTCGTGCACCGGGCCGATGCGCGAGCGCAGGTGCAGGCGGTCGTTGATAATATTCCCCCCCCATTGCAACCCAATGACCAGATCGAACTGGTCTGGGATGGCGTTGCGTTGCCCCCACGCAACGCCGTGCTTCCGTTGAGCATACCGGTGCCATGGAATGTGTTGATCGCAAATGGTCCGGGACCAGCGGTCATCAAGGTGGGGTACAACTTCATTCGCAGTGGCAGCTCGCGTCCCTCGGAAGAAGCCGATATCAACATCGATTTCACGGTCGCGGGTCAGGACCATTCCAATGCCCCGGCGTTGCTCAACCCGCTTTTACCGCTCATTGATATCGTAGGCGGTTCGGGCGTGCCGAATGTGCTGTTGCCCGGTGACCGGACCTCTCCGGTCATCCCGAAGCTGAAACTTTATCAGGCGCCCAATCCAGGGGAGGTGCTTGAGCTTTATTGGGGACAATACAGCGGAGCCGTCGCCACTTATACCGTGCAGGCGGGGGATGCCGAAGGCGCGGAAGTCTCGTTCTCCGCCGTATCCTGGGACGTGATCGACACGGAACCCAATAACGCGAGATTGCCGGTTTACTACACAACCAGTAACGGGGTTAATGAACAGCAATCGGAAAATACTTATGTGCGGGTTCAGGTCACCACTATTGATGATTTACCGGCCCCGGTATTTGAAGATGCGGATGGCTTTGGTTATATCGGTTGCGAAGATAAGCCGTGGGAAGGCATTCGGGTTCGTATCAAATTCGACAGCGGCCATTTTGCAGCAGGCGACGAAGTCAGGGTGTTCTGGCAAGGCTATCGATCATTCAACTCCACCGATCCCATCGATGAAACCTACGGTGAGTTTCCGCAAGAAATAAGATCCGAGCATATTCGTGACGGTTTTATCGACGTCTGGATCCTGCCTTTCGATCCGCATATAAAACCGGTGTCGCGAGGATCATGGGGCGCCTATTACACACTGACCAAGACGGATGGACAGTTTGGCACTTCTCCGGCACCGGAAAATTTGAAAATTGTCGAGACCGTTACGGAGGAACAGTGCGCCGCTTCAAAGCACGAGGATTGAAGGTCTACGAGCTGTTTGATGTCAGGCTCGATGGAAAGGAAAAGGCAGTAAGTATTTTAGCTGTTCATGGATATATCTAACTGATATCTACTGGAGCTGAAAAATGAATGACCAGACGAAAAGCAAGTTGACCTCTGCGCAGGCTCGTGAGGCCTACAATACCTGGTATTTGCATGAGCGGGCCGAGCAACCGGCTGCTGTCTTGCTGCCGATTAATATCCCTGACTATTTTCCACAGTATCCCGAATATATAAACTACATACCTCGGGCGCTACAGGAAGATAATCTTGAATTGACGGTCCCGGAATGGCCAGAGCCAGCCCAAACGAGCGAGATAGATACGCTCATGATTTACGTCAGACGCAAAGGGAGCGCCGATTGGGGAGACCCTACGGATATACATGATATTCCCGGGCCATTTGATTCTGATGACTTTCCCTATCCGACCACCGTGAGTGCTTCCGCTTTTGCAGAGGAAGGAACTTATGAGTTGAAGTACACTGTAACAATCGCTTCAGGGGACACTTCGGGATCTGTTGAAGCGGAATTCGTTATCGATAAGACCCCGCCCAATGACAATCAATCATCCGCCCGTCTGGAATTCAGAGATCAGGTCGCTAAAGACCGCGGGTTGACCAAGGCCTACCTGGACAGTGTCAGTAGCACAGGCGTGCCTCTGATCATCCCTCCGTACTCCGGCGCACGTAATCAGGACGCCATTGAGGTTTACGCTCTGTTGGAAGAAGACCTTGTTCCGTACAACGTATTTGATGATGAAATTCCCAATAATCGGATCATTTTTATTCCGGTTATATTTTTGATGGGAAAAGAAGATGGTTTACTGGCTTTCAAATTCAAACTGAAAGATATCGTGGGTAATATTGGCCCATTCTCGGACCCTCTCGAAACGCATTTGCTGCTGCGTCCCGATCCTGTCGGGCCGTTCAATCCCCTGAGAGTGCCCCTGGCCGAAGATGCCAAGACTTTGATTGATCTGGCCGATGTTCGAACGGGCGTCCGGGCGTTGGTGCCGCTCTATACGAACCCAGGACCGAATGATCGTATTTACCTGACATGGGGCACACAGACCGCTACTTTTCCCCACAAGGTCGGAATTAGCCCAACAAATCCAATCATCATTGATGTCAGCGATGCTGAACTGATCATACCGGATTATGGTGCCGCCACGGGTGAAAAACCAACGGCCGTGACTTATCAGATAAAACGAGGCTACGACGTATACGATGCTGACAGTGCGCTGAACATCAAAGTCGATTTATCCCAGGTCATCGACCCTAGTATTCTGCCAAGGGTGCTTGTCCGGGGCGGTGGCGCAGCGCCAGAAGATGACAAATTGTTGGAGACCGACAAGGGGCTGAATGCAACGGCGACGTTCACCGTGCCTCCGGGCCTGGTTGGTGTTGACTGGGCAAGGTTGTACTGGGGCGATCTACCCGATTATGTAGCTGAAGTAAGCCCCGTACCGGCTGTAGGCGCGGATGTCGAATTCGATGTGCCTTGGACTGATATCGAGCAAGTACCGGGTATTCTTATTGACGTATGGTATGAGGTCGGCGTAACCGGTGATAACAACCCTTCTCCATCTCCTGTTACGAAAGTGAATGTCGAGGAGGCGGTACCTATCAGGCTGTCCGAGCCGGAGTTTCTTGATGCTCGATTCGTCGGAACCGTCTGGTGGATCAATTGCTCGTCCTGGCTGGGACCAGACGCAAACTTGCGGTTGCATATACCACCGAATCCAAAGCTGTCGGCAGGTCAGCAGATGGACATTGTCGTGCAAGGATATTCCGAATTCCCACCTCTTAACGAAGTGGGAACGCCTTGGAGAAAGACGATTACTTCACTGAGCGAATCGCAAGTGGAGGATGGCTTTGTAGAGATGGTAGGCCCCAGGACCGCTCATTTTAGCGATTTACTGGGACGCAGGGGGGCGTTGAAGGTCGACTATTCGGTGGTGGTTGGCACCACGACCTTGTCAGGCACGCTTACGATACGTGCCGCGTCGAAGGATGCGGCAGGCCTGTGTCCAATAAACCCTTGATATTCACTAAGTCTGAAAAGTGAGAAAGCGGAAAGGAAAAACACAGATTTTTTCTTTCCGTTTATTTCTCCAAGCGATCGAGAAGTTCTGTTGATGTACGTTTATGGGATTTTTCCTGTTTGTATTTGGGAGTTTTCCTACATGTCGTGGGTGGTTATTTGAGTATCCTGCGGCCGCCTTGCACTTTGACTGCCGCTGAGTCTTGAAGAAGTGCACGTTCACTCTCACTTCAGGTCCATCACTATGTATTCCTCGAATTCCACACGAATGCTTCTGTCCGGTATAACACCGGTGTCTTGTTCCCTTGTTTTGTCGATGTTGGTAAGCACGTCGGTGCAGGCCGACCTGGTAGAGAATGGCGAAATCAGGGACATTGCCCCGGGTACCCCGAGTGATCGCTATAGCGTCATTACAGGTTCGACGCTCAATGTGAATGGTGCCGACATACTGGATGTTATTTCAAATAACTCCACCATTAATGTCCGCCCTGGTAGTACGACCCAGCAGATATGGGCAAGTAACGGTTCGCGAGTGGAGCTGGAGGGTGCCACGGTGACTGCCACGGGAACCGGCGGCATCGCTGGCGTGCGACTGGAAGCCAGTCAGGCAACGATCGGCAACAGTACCGTGACCAATGCCAATGGGATTGGCCTGCATTTGTTGCAAAGCCTCGGAGTGGGGTCATCGGCGACGGTATCCGGTAGCGTTATCAAAGGGTCGGACGGCGGTGCCTTTGCTTCGGCGTTAAGTACCCTGGATGTCCGCAACTCTCATATCGAAGGTACGGGTGCCGACAGCTATGGCGTCAGGTTGTTCAGCGCCGACGCGACATTTACCAACAGCACTATCATCGGTGGCCTGAATGGACTGGATCTGCGGGGCAATCGGCCACTTCCGCGTGAAGGCAATGTATTGCTCGATGGTACGACCGTTGAAGGAAAAACCGGTGCAGCCATCCGTGTCGTGCCTGCCGGCGCCGCCTCCACGGAGTTCAACATCGATCTGACCAATGGCGCGAATCTCATCGCAGGCAATGGCAATTTGCTTGAGGCCGTGGACGGTGTCACGGTGAACATGAACGTGAGCAATAGCGGCGGTGTGGTGCTGAAAGGCAATGTCGACGTCTCCGGAAACAGCACCGTCAATCTGGGTTTCGATCAGGGCCGCATGGAAGGTGACTTCATTGTCGAGTCCGGAAGCACCGGCACCCTGGGGCTCGCCAACGGTTCGTTGTTCAAAGGCAATCTGGTCAATGTTTCCGGCGTCACGATCAACAGCGGTTCCGAGTGGGAAATGGCTGGCGACAATACGGTTGGCGCCTTGGCCTTGAGTGGGGGGACGGTGGCCTTTGGCGGTGCCAGTGAGTTCTATCAGTTGAACGTGGGCACCCTGGCGGGCGACGGTACCTTCAAGATGGATGTCGACTGGGCGACCAATCAACACGATGTGCTCAATGTCACCGGTGTTGCCAACGGCAACCACGCGTTGCTGGTGCAAGGATCCGGCGTCGATCCGGTCTCTGCACAAGCGCTGACCCTGGTGAAAACGGCGGCGGGCGACGCTACCTTTGGCCTGGTCGGCGATCAGGTGGATGTCGGGACCTATTCCTATAAATTGGTTTCCGCCGCGAATGGTTCAGGGGGAACCGATTGGTACCTCGATCCTGAGACTGCGACGGTCAGCCCCGGCACCCGCACTGTCATGGCCCTGTTCAATACCGCTCCGACAGTCTGGCTGGGTGAGTTGACCAGCCTGCGCAGCCGCATGGGTGAGTTGCGTTTCAACGGAGGCAAGTCGGGCGCCTGGGGCCGTACTTATGGCAACAAATACAATGTGGATGCAGCTTCCGGTACTGGCTACAAGCAGACTCAGCAAGGCTTCTCCCTGGGTGCCGACGCGCCGCTGCCCGTGGGCGATGGACAATGGCTCATCGGTGCGATGGCGGGCCACAGCAACTCTGACCTGGATTTGAGCCGTGGCAGTTCAGGCACCGTGAAAAGCTACTATGTGGGGGCCTATACGACGTGGTTGGATGCGGACACGGGCTATTACTTCGACGGTGTGCTCAAGCTGAACCGTTTTCATAATGAGGCGAAAGTCTCGATGAGTGACAGCAGCCGTGCCAAAGGTTCCTACAACACCACGGGCCTGGGCGGCTCGGTGGAGTTCGGACGGCATATCAAGCTGGACAACAACTACTTCATCGAACCCTATACCCAGTTCTCCACGGTGGTGATCCAGGGCCAGGATTATGGTCTGAATAATGGTATGCAGGCCGAAGGCGATCGCACCCGTTCTTTCCTCGGCAAGGTCGGCATGACCGGCGGACGTAATTTTACGCTGGACGACGGTACGGTGCTGCAGCCCTATGTCCGGCTGGCAATGGCCCATGAGTTTGCCAAGAACAACGAGGTGCAAGTCAATAACAACGTATTCAATAACGACCTTTCGGGTTCCCGCGGTGAGCTCGGAGCGGGTATAGCTGCTCAGCTCAGCGAGCGTTTGCAACTGCATGCTGATTTCGACTATGCCAATGGCAAGAATATCGAAATGCCGTTCGGCGCGAATGTGGGGTTGCGCTATAGCTGGTAAACGCTGAGCCCGACTGGAAATACCAAAAGAACCCTGCCACCGTGCAGGGTTCTTTCGTTTGAAGCGGCTCATCTTACCGCCCGATGCCCAGGCCGGTGCCGATCGGGTTAAGGTCCCACAGCCCCCACGTAGCACCGTTGGACATGGTCAGCGCATACATATACACCGGTGGTAATGGAAACTTCACGCTGCTGGACCATGTGTAGGCGCCCCCCCAGGGCCAGCGTCCCCGGTAGGCGGCGCTGATCGCATTCAGCGTACCGAGATCCGGAATACTCACGCCACGTGAAGCGGCTACGCTGCGAATCGTCTGGTAATGCCCGCCACCGAGGTTATGACACAGCCAGACGCCTGTCACCGTAACGGTGTAACTTCTTGACTGGGCTGGCGTGGACGAATCGGTCACGGTGATGGTCGTGCTGCCATTGCGGCGAACGGTTACCAGCCCGGCCCCATCAACCACGGCGGCTGTCGGGTTGCTGGAACTGTACCGATAGGGTTGGGTGCCGCCAGTGGCGGCATGGCGGACCGACGTGCCGGCGCCGAAGTTGGGCAGCGCGGCGCTCCCGACGAGCATGTAGGCTGCTCCACTCAATGTGACGGGGCTCTGATTGAAGTTCAACGGTGGTGTAGGTGCGCGCACGCTAAAAGTTCGCGGCGGTGAAATGGGCACGTTGTCGCCGTATAACGCTTTGGCAGTCAGGCTGTAGTCCCCAGGGCTCACCGCCAGCTGTGCCAGCTGCCAGATACCCCCCGCATCTGCTGTGATTTCGGGGGCTGTCGTCGTGGTGCCAAGTATCTGCACGACTTGATAGGCACTGGCATTACCACTCAGGGACACTCGATTGTCGGTCGTGGTGGCACCGTTATTGAGTTCGCCGCGCGAGTCACGAACGCTGCTGATACTCGGATTGACAACGCCGGTCACTGTGAATGATCGCGGTGCGGACGGCGGAACGCCTACGCCATAAAGCGCCTCGACCACAATGCTGTAACGCTGAAGGGCCAGGGCGCTGAAGGTGGTGCTCCAGCCCCCGTTGTCATCAGTCGGCTCTTCTGGCGCCGGTGTTGAAACCCCCGTGATTTTTACGTTCTGCCTGGCGTTGGCCTGGCCCCTCACCGTGACTTGCCGGTTAACGGTGTAGCCTTCATGGACAATCTCACGCCAGACGTCCCTGATACTGGTGATGGTCGGGGCGTTGGCGGCTTCTACGGAAAAAGTACGTGGTGATGAAACGAAGCCGCTGCCGTCCAGGGCGTGGGCGGTGAGCCGGTAGGATTTTACGCTTAGCGGGGACATGACATGAGACCAGAAACCGTCGATGTCTACCGGCACGATCGCTCCCGCAGTACCGGCGTCATAGAGCTGGATACTGGAGTCGGGTGTTGCCGTGCCATTCAATGTCACACTGTTGTCGAGGGTGTTTTCTCCTTCACCCACTTCGCCCCAGGAGTCCCTGACGCTGGTGATCTCTGGGATGACCCAGTCATGATGAGTCTTGAAGGTGTAGCGGGTCAGGGGAAAGGCAAGCGCATAGATTTCTTCTGTTTCGGCGCTGAAGCCCACCTTGCATACCACGGTTAACGGTGTGTTGTGGCCGAGTCGTTCCAGCTCGGTTCGCAACGCCGTTTCGCTCAGGCCATTGACGACCTGGTTGTTGTTCAGTTCATGGCTGTCCAGCAATGAAATGGAATAGTTCGTTCCTGTCTCGGTACTGCCCTCGAGCCGGAACCAGATGCGCTGTTTGGCGGCGATGAACGGCCATTTTTCAAGGGTGACGTTGGCGTTTCCGTTAAACGTCGCCAGGTTCAACACCAACGTCGTGTCGTTTGCCTGGGTAATCCGTGGCTTGGGCAACTGGTGTTCCGGATCCTGGAAGGCCAATACTTTCAGCGCCAGGGTTTTGGAAGGAAAGACGAAGCCCTTGTGCGTCACTTCATAACCGAGCATTACATTACGGTTGATATTGGCTCCGACCACCGAGGCCGGGACGTTGAACTGGACGCTGCCGGTGGTACTGCCGGGCATTTCTAGATCATCGGATGTACCCGCACCGGGGCTGCCCAGCCAATTCAAATGAACCTTGTGTGGCTCCTCCATGCTTGCGTATCGCACTTCTACCGTGGCGCCGCCGAGTGCATTCATCGGATCGAGCTCATCCGGGGGCGAGGCTTCGATCACCGCCGGTACGGGCAGTTCGCCCAGCAGGTCGCCGATGACCAGCTCAAGCAAGCCTGAATAGCGATACCGGCCGGTGAGTTTTTCAAGGACGACATAACGAATCCGGACGATGTCGCTGATGTTTGGTTCGATGTACTTGCGCAGGATAGTAAAGTCCAGTGGCTTGCCGGCGCTGACCTGGGATATCGGTACCCAATCGCTGGTGCTGCCACCTCCAGGGTTGCCATGCCAGTAGTAGGTGAGAATGTCGCCTTTGGCGGTGCCGAGGTAGCCGATACGCAGGGTTACGCTGCCGGTATGAATGTCCGGGTCCAGTTTATTATCAGGTGCTTCAACGACCACCGGCGCGGGGATTTCGGCTCGGATGACCTGGACCAGGGCGTCGAGGAAGTCGGACTCCCTGACGTCATACACGACGGCGTTGTCGTTGGAGACCCAGTAGCTTAGTCTCAGGCTGCCTCCCCTCAGGACCTCGATGTGTTCACCGGGGACAAACATCACAATATCCGTGTCGACTTCATTGTTGCTGACAATGTGTTCGTCTTCATGCAGGTAGGGGCCTGCGTTGTTGGCCTTTTCACCCAGCCAGACCAGTTTGAGATGGTCGCCACCCTTCATGCCCGGGTAAGCATGGATGATCACTGTGGCGAAGGGCCGGTCCGGTTCGAGTATGTCTCCAATCAGTTCGATAAGCGTCGGTGCAGGCAGGGCGGATATCTGCCCCTCGACACTTGCAAAGGCATGTCTGGATGACAGGGGAGGATCAGCGTTGGCTTTTTCCAGGATATAGAATGCGTCGCCAGACCCACCCGCCAGGGCGCGGATTTCAGCGTTGGGAATCTCGAATTCATAGACGGCGGGCAAGTTGTCGATGACTTTGGATTGACGGTTTTCCAAAGGCAGGCCGATCACTGGAGTGCCGATCCAGGTCATATGCAACGTGTCGTTCAGGGCAAAGTTCGGTGCCAGCGCGATAATCTGGATCGTTACGGGCTGTTTGCCCAGCGTCGGCAAATCGATAACACCGTTGGAAGCTTCCTTGATGATGGGTTCGGGTAGTCGCGCGGCTCCGGCATCTACTGACACATAAGTGCGCAAGGAATATTTTTCGGCATAATTCCAAACCAGATCGAACACCATGTAGTGCACCAGGAGTCGGGCACTGTCTCCGCCGGCCAGGATGGTTTGCTGGTCGATCCTGATGAATATCGAATCGGTAGTCGCCGCCTCTTGCGGGGTTATCTCGCGGTATATAAAAGCACTACCCCAGGCCAACTGAATGGTGTCGTGGGCCGCACGACCGGGATAATGCATGATCTCAAGGTCGAAACCGTCCTTGGCGGAGCCGGCGTCCACCCCGTTATCGATCACATCCTGAGGGGGCAGTGGAGCCTTCAGTTCCGAATGACCGGGGTTGTGAGGTTCTCTATCCTTGCCGCCCGGTCGATCCAGCTTGATACGCAAACGCCAGGGTGTCGACCCGTCGCTGGGCGCGGTTTCGCCTACTCGGGTCAACTGGAAGTGGAAGTTCTCGCCCCAGATGGGGGCGATCTTTTCGTGTGGCAGTGACAAAAACAGGCGTTTGTTAAGCCCTCCGATCGGAACAGTCTTCTGGGCGATTATTTCGTCGTTCAGGTAGACATCGACATGGTCGCCCTCCTTCTGATGGTTCCAGGGATCGATGACGCAGAGTGCGTCCTTGGGAGGATCTGGGATTGCGAGGTCGAAGACAATGCTGCGGTTGATTCCGAAATCAGCATCGATTACCGGGCTGGTCCAACCTGCAATGAACAGCCCCCTGAGTTCCAGCGGTGCTTGGGAAGGGGTGAGGGGAGGAAGCAGCCAGGGCATGAACCGGGTCATGAGGAACGTCCAGTGATAGGAGGGCTGAACCGTAATCTGCTAGTCGAGTGAAGATTTGCCAACTGTCAGGATTGACAGGTGGAGTTGCCGTTGGTCGGTTATGACCTTGTTTGCATACGTCCGGTCATCGGCCACGTTCCCCGCGCCTACTGTCAACTCTGACAGTAGGCACACCACCCTTTCCGGCATTGAATAACCCAGACCTCATCCGACTGGGACCCCGCCATGGACACCGCAGACAACACCCCCCTGGTTTATGACCCGCTGGAGATTCCCGACGGCAACCCGGCGCATCCGCCGGCTCCAGCCGACAGCGTCGGCATCAACATTGCCGCTGCCAGGCAGGTCTTTCCCCACGACGGGTTACTGTTGGTCCTACCGCCCTGGGCAAACATGGGGCAGGGGGATGCTTTCAGGATCAAGTTGGACAATCTCCCCATGGTGACGGGCTCTATCGAAGAAGAGACTGAGGTGGACCAGCCGGTTAAGCGGCATATCCCGGGGGACAGGCTGATCGATGGGGACTTCAACCTGAACTACGACGTGAGGATCCTGGGGGAGCCCGACTACAGGCCTTCAGCGGTGACGAAGATCCACGTCAAGATCGACTTTGCCCCGCCCGGTGGTCCGGATCTGGACGGAGCAACGCCCGGTCACTCCGAGCTGAAACTGACGACCCCGTTCCTGCCACCCGACGCGGTGGACCAGGACGCCGCCCGGCAGGGTGTCCCGGTGACCATCGAGCCTTATCCGATCATGGCCGAAGGGGACCGGATCAAGCTGTCCTGGGGCGGCGAAATCATCTGGGCCACTGTCGAGCCACAGCATCTGCCACCGCAGAATGTGCCCCTGGTGATCACCGTCGATGAAGCCACCATTCTCAAGGCCGGGGACACCGATACCAACGGACTGGCGGTGGTGTTTGAGGTCTATGACGTGGTGGACAACAAGTCCGCAGACTGGAGTGCCGAAGTGCGGGTGATCGTGGACACCGGCAACTCGCGCTTGATGGCGCCGCTGATCAAGGAGACGGTCAATCTGGTGCTGGACATGGACCAGCTCGGTGAGGCAGACCTGACCTTTCAAGTGGTCGCGATGGATGCCAACTTCAAGGCGGGCGATGAGGTCGAGATCCATTTGACGGGCACAACGGCAGAGGGGGAAAAGATCGACGAAGTCATCTTTGCGCCTGAAAAAATTCTCAGTGTTCCGAGTATCCTCGAGTTCAAACGCCCCAGCGCCGAGGTACGCCAGCTGGCCGGCGGTCTCCATGCGGCTTTTTTCTATCGGCTGATCAAGGCGGATGGAAGCGATGACCTGACCTCCAAAGTATTCTCCCCGCGGATCGTCGGCCGGGCCAATCCCCTGGCGGCGCCGATCCCCCTGGACGAGATCGCCGGCACCCTCGACCCCCAACTGCCCGGTACCACCATCGAGATCCCGCTGGACCCGGCCATGGAAGAGGGCAATGCCATTGCGTTGATCTGGAACGGTATTACCGAGAGCGGCAGCGCTTACACGCCTGACTTGCCCCTGCATCCGCTCAGCAAGAACGAAGCGGAGGGCAGCGTACCGATTGAAATCGTCGTGGCTGGCGAGCACCTCACCGCCATTGAAGGCGGGACGCTGGATCTGTACTACAAGCTGCTGCGCGATGCGGTGAGCCGGGAAGTCATCGAAGAGGAATCGTTGCACGCCGACTTGCTGACTATCGGCATGCCCCAGGCCGAATTGCCACCACCGGTGGTCGAGGGCGAGAGCGACGGGGTTCTGGACCCGGCGGACAAACCGAACGGCACGCGCCTGATCGTTCGCCAATACAGCGGGCAGGAGGCCGGCGACCAAGTGCATATCTTGTGGTGGGGGTCGATAACCGGCCGGTATCGGGATTCGCTTCCGGTCACTGAAGTGACCGCGAACCAGGACATCCCGTTCACCATCAGTGCCGCGTTGATCGAGGGCAACCGTAATGGCACGGTGCGGGCGATGTATTGGGTGAAGCGGGCTGGGGGTGGGACCAGTCCGTCAGAAACGCTGCTGATGAGCATTGGTGCGGGGATGGATTTGACTGCGCCCAGCGTCAAGCAAGCCACAGGCAGCTCACCGACCCAGCAACTGAACCCGGTGACGGCCAAGGATGCCCTGACCGTGGTGATTCCGGACTATGGCGTCCAGCCGGGCGATCAGGTCAGTGTGACGTGGACCGGCACTGCAGGTGCGGGCTCTTACACCAAGCCGGCCGGCGATTTGCCTTCCAATCGAGAGATTGATCTTCCGGTTAGCGTGATCGCCTATAACCTGGGCCGCTCGGTCACAGTCAGCTACACCGTGACCCGTAGTGGCAGCAACGAATCGCCAGCATCAGTCCCGCTAACTCTGGCGGTACAGACTATTGCCGAGAATGATCTGTCGGGTTCCAAACCGAAGATCCTGCAAGCCGGCAACAATGGCGAAGGGCCGGAACTGGATGTGGCGTCCTTAACAGGCCACGCCACCGTGCGCATCGATAGTTGGCCGCTGATTGCCGTGAATCAGTACGTATGGTTGCGCGTGAAGGGCAAAAACAACGATGACACGGATTATGAACTCACACTTTGGAGCAGCGTCCTTGGCAGCCGAGTTTCGCCAGGTTGGGTCTCAGATGGCTTCGCGACCAACACCGTGCCACTCAATGATCTGCGAGAACTGAAGGACGGCAGCACGCTCACCGTGGAGTTCAAGGCCTCCTTTAACCAGAGCATCGACGAAAACCAGGCCACTACGTTTCCGTTGCGCGTTTATACAGTCCAAACCATTGAACTGATCGTCCCGACGATTGACTCAGCCAAGGATCCGCATCAAACCCCAATCGTCAATGGCGGGTATACCGTCGAGACCAGCGTCACCCTGAGCGGCAAGGCGGCGAACGGCCAGAAGGTGGAGGTTTACGATGGCGGCAATTTGAAAGGCACACCCAGCGCCGACGGCAATGGCGACTGGACCTTGCCGGTAAGCGGCCTCTCGGTGAACCCACACATCTTCACCGCCAAGGCGCTCTATGGCGATAATCCAGTATCCGGAGTCTGGGGGATTAATGTGGTTGCCGTTGCGCAGCCGACGATCACGGCGGTCAAGGATCCCAACGATGCCGACATCGCTAACGGCGGTTATACCCTCGCCACCAGCGTGACCTTGCACGGCAGGGCCTCCTTGGGCATGCACGTACAGATCTTCGAAGGCGCCGACTCGAAGGGCACCGCAAACGTCGATGGCAATGGTAATTGGAGCCTGCCGTTGAGTGGGCTGGCCGAGGGCCCCAACATCTTCAGTGCCAAGGCGCTGTACAGTAATAATCCAGAGTCTGAACGTTGGGGGATCAATGTAGCCAAGCAGTTGGTGATCGATACCGGCCCCGTGTACCTCAGCGGGTTTTTCCTGTACATCGGACAACCGCGAAACGGTACCCCCATGCCAGCTGGCACAACATTCAATCGGACCCCTCTAGCGGGGAATCCTGGATACGCTTACTACACGTCGAACGGTAATGTGGCCCGCGTGGATGGCTACGGTACGGTCGAAGGGTGGGCCAATGGACAGGCAACGATCACCGTCGCCGATGCTTCCGGGCAGACAGCGTCCTATGTGGTGATCCGGTCGAACGCCTGGCAGATGGCAATGATCGGGACCATCACAGGGGGAGAAGCGGCCAACTGGGCAAACTCCCAAGGGGCGGCGAATTCATTTGCCCAGCCCCCACGTCCGGACGGTGGCACCATGCAAGCCATTCGAACGTACTACGTCGTGCCCACAGGATTTAACTACAGGCACTGGACCGGAGCATTCGAGAATGGCAATCCCCTGTGGCCACTTTGGGCGAACCCCTACACGGGAGAGATTGGAACGCAGGCGATTCAGGATTATCTAGGCGCCTACTGTCGGATACCCTATAACGCGGGCCAGGTGCTGGCGAGTATTCCAGACTCACAACCAGACAATGGACAACGTTGATCCTGTAGGAGCGGGCCTGACCTTTCGCGAGCAAGCCCGCTCTCACGGATTCAGCGTTGTTGGTCTGACCTGCGCACGAGTTTCATCACCCCCACGAAAAACACCGGCACAAACACCACCGCCAACGTCGCGCTGATCATCCCGCCAATCACCCCGGTCCCGATGGCCTGCTGGCTCGCCGAACTGGCCCCGGTGGCGATTGCCAGGGGCACCACGCCGAGGATGAACGCCAGGGAGGTCATGATGATCGGCCGCAGGCGCAAGCGTGCTGCCTGAAGGGTGGCGTCGATCAGGTCGTGGCCTTCGTCGTACAGGCTCTTGGCGAACTCGATGATCAGGATCGCGTTCTTCGCTGACAGACCGATGATGGTCACCAGCCCGACCTTGAAGAACACGTCGTTAGGCATGCCGCGCAACGATACCGCCAGCACCGCGCCGAGTACCCCCAGCGGTACCACCAACAGCACCGAGGCTGGAATCGACCAGCTCTCATAGAGGGCCGCCAGGCACAGGAACACCACCAGCAACGATAGACCCAACAGGATTGGCGCCTGGCTGCCGGACAGACGTTCCTGCAACGACAGACCGGTCCATTCCTGGCCCAGGCCCGCCGGGCCCTGGGCCACCAGCCGTTCGATCTCCGCCATGGCCTGGCCGGTGCTGTAGCCCGGTGCCGGTTCGCCGGAAATGCTGATGGCCGGGTAGCCGTTGTAGCGGGTCAGTTGCGTCGGGCCCTGGGTCCACTTGGCCTGGACGAAGGCCGATAACGGCACCATTTTCCCGGCATCGTTGCGCACGTGGATCTTCAGCAGATCGGCCACCTGGCTGCGCTGGTCACCCTCGGCCTGGACCACCACCCGCTGCATGCGCCCTTGATTGGGGAAGTCGTTGACGTAACTCGAGCCCACGGCGGTCGCCAGCACATTGCCGACGTCGGCGAAAGACACCCCCAGGGCATTGGCCTGCTTGCGGTCGACTTCCAGTTGCACTTGCGGTGCTTCGGCCAGGGCGCTTTCGCGCACATTGATCAGCACCGGGCTTTTTTCGGCGGCGGCGAGCAATTCGTCGCGAGCCTGCATCAGCGTGGCATGGCCGAGGCCGCCGCGATCCTGCAGGCGGAACTCGAAGCCGCTGGACGTCCCCAGGCCGTCCACCGGTGGCGGCAACACGGCGAAGGCCATGGCGTCCTTGATCCCGCCGAAGGCCTGGTTGGCGCGCTCGGCAATGGCGCCGGCCGAGTCGTCGTTGCCACGCTCCGACCAGTCCTTGAGGGTGGTGAACGCCAGCGCCGCGTTCTGCCCACTGCCGGAGAAACTGAAACCCAGGATCACCGTGCTGTCGCCCACACCCGGCTCGCCGGCGTTATGGGCTTCGATCTGTTCGACCACCTGCACCGTGCGGTTCTTGCTCGCGCCGGGGGGTAGTTGGATGTCGGTGATGGTGTAGCCCTGGTCTTCCACCGGCAGGAACGAGGAGGGCAGGCGGCTGAACAACAGGCCCATGCCCACCAGCAGCAAACCGTAGATCACCAGGTAGCGACCGGTGCGCTTGAGGGCATAGGCGACCCAGCCTTGATAGCGCTCGCCCAGTCGATCGAAGCGGCGATTGAACCAGCCGAAGAAGCCGCCCTTGGCGTGATGCTCGCCCTGGCCGATGGGCTTGAGCAGGGTGGCGCACAGCGCGGGCGTCAGGCTCAGGGCCAGGAACGCCGAGAACAGGATCGACGTGGCCATGGACAGCGAGAACTGGCGATAGATCACACCCACCGAGCCCGGCATGAACGCCATCGGAATGAACACCGCCACCAGCACCAGGGTGATGCCGATGATGGCCCCGGTGATCTGCTGCATGGCCTTGCGCGTGGCGTCCTTGGGTGACAGCCCTTCGCTGGCCATGATCCGCTCCACGTTCTCCACCACGACGATGGCGTCGTCCACCAGAATGCCGATGGCCAATACCATGCCGAACATGGTCAGCACGTTGATGGAGAAGCCCAGGGCCAGCATGATGGCGAACGTGCCCATCAGCGCCACCGGCACCACCAGGGTCGGGATCAGGGTGTAGCGAATGTTCTGCAGGAACAGGAACATCACGGCGAACACCAGCAGCATGGCCTCGCCGAGGGTGTAGATCACCTTGGTGATGGAGACCTTGACGAACGGCGAGGTGTCGTAGGGGATCTTGTACTCCACGCCGGCCGGGAAGTAGCGCGCCAGTTCATCCATTTTCGCCCGCACCAGGGTCGCCGTGTTCAGGGCATTGGCCCCCGGCGACAGTTGCACGCCGACCGCCGTGGAGGGCTTGCCGTTGAGGCGGGTGGAAAACTGATATTCCTGGCTGCCGACTTCCACCCGTGCCACGTCGCCGATGCGCACGGTGGAGCCGTCGGGGTTGGCCTTGAGCACGATGTCGGCGAATTCTTCCGGCGTCGACAACTGGCCCTTGACCAGGATGGTCGCGGTGATTTCCTGGGTGCCGCGGCTCGGCAAATCGCCAATGCTACCCGCTGAAACCTGGGCGTTCTGCGCCTGGACGGCAGCGTTCACATCGGCCGGGGTCAGGTTGAAGCTGAGCAGCTTCTGTGGGTCGATCCAGATCCGCATCGCCCGTTCGGCGCCGTACAACTGCGCCTTGCCGACACCGTCCAGGCGCTTGATTTCGTTCATCACGTTGCGCGCCAGATAGTCGCTGAGGGCGACGTCGTCGAGCTTGCCGTCACTGGACGTGAGGGTGATCAGCAGCAGGAAACCGGCCGAGACCTTATCCACCTGCAAGCCTTGCTGGGTGACCGCCTGGGGCAGGCGCGACTCCACCGCCTTGAGGCGGTTCTGCACGTCGACCTGAGCCAGTTCCGGGTTGGTGCCGGGCTTGAATGTCGCGGTGATGGTGGCGCTGCCCAGGCTGCTCTGGGAACCGAAGTACAGCAGGTTGTCGGCACCGTTGAGTTCTTCCTCGATCAGGCTGACGACACTCTGGTCCACGGTTTGCGCCGAGGCGCCGGGGTACACCGCGTAGATCTCGATTTGCGGCGGCGCGACGTCCGGGTACTGGGCCACCGGCAATTGCGGGATCGCCAGCACACCGGCCAGCAGGATGAACAACGCGACCACCCAGGCGAACACCGGACGGTCGATAAAGAACTGCGGCATGAGAAACGTCCTGCTTACTGACCAGAGGCAAGTGGAAGAGGGGAGTTGTCGATCTGGACTTTTTCACCAGGGCGGGCATGTTGCAGGCCTTCGACAACGATGCGGTCGCCTGGCTTAAGGCCGTGGGTAACGATCCAGCGGTTGTCCTGCACACCGCCCAGCTCCACCGGTTGCAGGCTGACTTGCAGCTCGGCGTCCACCAGCAGCACCTGGGCTGTGCCTGCGCTGTCACGCTGGATGGCCCGTTGCGGCACGCTGATGCCCTGACGGTCGACGGCCTGCTCCAGGCGCACCCGCACGAAGCTGCCGGGCAGCAGATCGAGATCGGGGTTGGGGAACTCACTGCGCAGGGTAATCTGGCCGGTGCCCGGGTCGACGCTGATGTCGGTGAACAACAGCTTGCCCGGCAACGGATAGAGGCTGCCGTCGTCCTGGATCAACGTGGCCTTGGCCTGGTCCTGGCCAACCTGCTGCAGCTGGCCGGCACGCAAGGCCCGACGCAACTCGTTGAGTTCGCGGGTCGATTGGGTGAGGTCGGCGTGGATTGGGTTGAGTTGCTGGATCAGCGCCAGCGGCGTGGTTTCGTTCTGTCCCACCAGCGCGCCCTCGGTGACCAGCGCCCGACCGATGCGTCCGGCAATCGGCGCGGTGACCGTGGCATAGCCCAGATTCAACCGGGCCCGCTCGACGGCGGCCTTGTTGGCGGCGACATCGGCGGCGGTCTGGCGGGCGGCGGCGCGGGCGTTATCATAGTCCTGGGCGCTGATGGCGTTGTCCTCGATCAGCCGGGCGTAGCGCTGCTCCTGCAAGCGCGCCTGGAACGCGTTGGCCTCGGCCTTGCGCAACGCTGCCTCGGCGCTGTCCAGGTCGGCCTTGAACGGCGCCGGATCGATGCGGAACAGCACGTCGCCCTTTTTCACATCACTGCCTTCGCGGTAGACCCGCTGCAACACCACGCCGGGCACCCGTGCGCGGACTTCGGCGATGCGCGGCGCGGCGATACGCCCGCTCAACTCGCTGCTGATGGACAGCGGCCGGGCTTCGACGGTTTCGACGGCAACGGTGGGGCGCGGCGCTTCGTCCGTGGGCGCCGAGGCGTTATCGCAGGCGCTCAACGACAGGACCCCGAGCAACAGGCCCAGGGTGGCGAAAGAGTTCTTTGGCATGGTGCTTCCCCGATGATGAACACCCCCATGCTACGGAGAGTGATGGGGGACAGCGGTAAAGCTTTGTAGGGGGTGTGTGAAATTGTGTAAGGGGTTTGCTCGCGGGTGGGTGAGGGCGTATATCCTTGGCAGCTTGAGATTTTCTGTGCCTGGCAGGGCCTCATCGCGAGCAGGCTCGCTCCTACAAAGTTCACGCAAACCCTGTGGGAGCGAGCCTGCTCGCGATAGCGGTGTGTCAGGCGCCACAGCACTTTCTGGAAACCCCCATGCCCAACATCCTCCTGGTGGAAGACGACACCGCCCTCAGCGAACTGATCGCCAGTTACCTGGAACGCAACGGTTATCAGGTCAGCGTGCTCAGCCGGGGCGATCATGTGCGCGAACGGGCGCGGGTCGATCCGCCGGACCTGGTGATCCTCGACCTGATGCTGCCGGGGCTGGACGGCTTGCAGGTGTGCCGCTTGCTGCGGGCCGATTCGGCGACGTTACCGATCCTGATGCTCACCGCCCGGGACGACAGTCACGACCAGGTGCTGGGCCTGGAGATGGGCGCCGACGACTACGTCACCAAACCGTGCGAGCCACGGGTGCTGCTGGCCCGTGTGCGGACCTTGCTGCGGCGCAGTAGCCTCAGCGAGCCACAGACGGCCAACGACCGCATTCTCATGGGCAACCTGTGCATCGACTTGTCCGAGCGCACCGTGACCTGGCGCGGGCAGGCGGTGGAGTTGTCCAGTGGCGAGTACAACCTGCTGGTGGTGTTGGCCCGTCATTCCGGTGAAGTATTGAGTCGCGACCAGATCCTGCAACGCTTGCGCGGCATCGAATTCAACGGCACCGACCGCTCGGTGGACGTGGCGATTTCCAAGCTGCGACGCAAGTTCGACGACAACGCCGGCGAAGCGCGCAAGATCAAGACGGTGTGGGGCAAGGGGTATCTGTTCAGTCGCTCCGAGTGGGAGTGCTGAGTCGATGTGGAAGCTGTTGATCCGCCTTTACCTGGTCACCATCGTGTCCTACAGCGCAGCGATCTACCTGATGCCGGAACTGGTGATCCGCCTGTTCCATGAGCGGTTCATGAGCTACAACCTCGACTATTCCCGTGGCCTGCAAACCCTGATGAGCAAGCAGTTCCACGCCGTGCCGAGTGAGCAATGGCCGGCGCTGGCGGCGCAGATGGACAAGGAGTTCGACCCGCTGCGCATCGAGCTGGCTGCCATCGATGATGTGGACTTCAGTGCCAATGAACAAGCCCGTCTCAAGCAGGGTGAAAACGTGGTGCGCCTCGGCGACTGGGCCTGGCGAACCCTGGCGGTGGCGCCGCTGGACGAGCGTACGGTGGTCAAGATGATCGTTCCTCCGGATCCAGCCGACGTCAGTTGGTTGTACTGGAGCATCAACGTGTTGATCGGCGCGACGATGCTGGCGTGCCTGTTGCTCTGGTTGCGGCCGCACTGGCGTGACCTGGAGCGTCTCAGGAGCACCGCCGAACGCTTCGGCAAGGGTCACTTGAGCGAGCGCACGCACATCGCCTCCAGTTCCAACATCGGTAGCTTGGCCCATGTGTTCGATACCATGGCCAGCGATATCGAGAGCCTGCTCAATCAGCAACGGGACCTGCTCAACGCGGTCTCCCACGAACTGCGCACGCCCTTGACCCGGCTCGACTTCGGCCTGGCCCTGGCGCTGTCCGATGACTTGCCGCCGGCCAGCCGCGAGCGCCTGCAAGGGTTGGTGGCGCACATTCGCGAGCTGGACGAGCTGGTGCTGGAATTGCTCTCCTACAGCCGGTTGCAGAACCCCGAGCGTTTGCCGGAACGGGTCGAGGTGCCGCTGGACGAATTCATCGACAGCATTCTGGGCAGCGTCGACGAGGACCTGGCGGCGCCGGACGTGGTGATCGACGTGCTCTTGCATGGCGCGCTGGAGCGTTTTGTCCTGGACCCGCGGCTGACGGCCCGGGCACTGCAGAACCTGTTGCGCAATGCCATGCGTTATTGCGAGAAGCGGATCCAGGTCGGCGTGCGGGTGAGCGCTGAGGGCTGCGAGATCTGGGTCGACGACGACGGCATCGGCATTCCCGACGGTGAGCGCGAGCGGGTGTTCGAGCCGTTCTACCGCCTGGACCGCAGTCGCGACCGCGCCACGGGCGGCTTCGGCCTGGGCTTGGCCATCAGCCGCCGCGCCCTGGAAGCCCAGGGCGGCACCTTGACGGCTGAAGTCTCACCGCTGGGCGGCGCCCGCTTCAGGCTGTGGCTGACAACGCGGCTGCCTTGACCGCACGGTTCCTGTGGCGAGGGAGCCTGCTCCCGCCGGGCCGCAAAGCGGCCCCCTCAACATCACCCAAACAACCCCGCCGCAATATTGATCGAGAACCCGAGAATCGCCGTGTTGAACACAAACCCGATCAACGATTGCGCCAGCACGATCTTGCGCAGCTGCCGGGTGGCAACGCCGACGTCCGACGTCTGGACCGCCACGCCGATGGTGAACGAGAAATACAGGAAGTCCCAATAATTGGGCGTGGTCAGCCCTTCGGCAAACCGCAGGGCCGGCTCCTTGCCGTCCCAGGTGTAATACAACCGCGCGTAATGAACGCTGAAGATCACTCCGATCAGCAGCCATGAACCAATGACCGTGAGCGCGGTGAAACCGTAGTGCATCAGCTTGCCTGCGGTTTGCAGGTCGCGGCTGCCGGCCAGCTCGAAGGTGATGGTTGCCAGGCTGGCCAAGGCCGCGATGCAGACCACCAGCAGGACCAGCCCGGCATTTTCGTCTTCGATCTCGGCGATGCGCCTGACGTCGGGGGCCTTGGCTCGGACGGTCAGCCAGAACATCAACGCCAGGTACGTCCAGACCCCGATATTCCAGCCGACCAGGATTTTGCCGATGACAGAATCCGCGGGAACCAGGAGTCCCGCGATCAGGCCAAGGGCCGTTGCGCCGGAAAGGCGTGGGTGGGTGCGAGCGAGGAAGGGCACCGGGTCAGGCCGTCATGGCAGAGGACTGAATCAGCTCCACGCCTGCTGTCTGCATCCGGCGGAGCGCCGTTTCCATCGAACCCTCGATATCGATGCCTCGGCAGGCGTCGAGCACCACGATGGCATTGAACCCTGCGATCCGTGCATCCAGGGCGGTGAACATCACACAGAAATCCAGGGCCAGCCCCACTACGTAAACGGTGTCGACGCCACGCTCCTTGAGGTAGCCCGCCAACCCGGTGGGCGTCTGGCGGTCGGCCTCCATGAACGCCGAATAACTGTCGATGTCCGGGTTGCAGCCCTTGCGGATGATCAGTTGGGCGTGGGGCAGGTCCAGTGCCGGGTGCAGCGCCGCACCTTGGCTGCCTTGTATACAGTGGTCGGGCCACAGCGTTTGTTCGCCGTAGGGCAACTGGGTGGTGTCGAAGGGTTGCTTGCCAGGGTGGCTGGACGCAAACGAAGCGTGCCCGGCCGGGTGCCAGTCCTGGGCGAGGACGACCTGGTTGAATGAACGGCCCAAGCGGTTGATCAGCGGCACGATCTCGTCGCCTCCCGGCACGGCCAGCGGCCCACCCGGGATGAAGTCGTTTTGTACGTCTATCACCAATAATGCAGCGGTTGTGGCGCGGGTCATTGCTGCGTTCTCCTTGAAGTCCGTGTGCAAGCTTAGCCGAACCGGATCGGATCCAGTATCGTCACAGAGCCTGCTTGCGAAGCGGCGGCACATCCGGTGGCAATCTCCATTCGGACCAGGATGTCTTTCGTCGCAAATATTCCAACCTTGATGGCTTTTTGATACTTCTTCCAAAGGGATTGGGTACAATCCCGGCCTCAACCGGGCATGGAGGCAGTTCGGCGTTTCAGTTACGAGAAAACCCCCATGCTCATCGGCAGTTATTCCCCCGCCCTTGTTTCGATTTCCCTATTGGTTGCGGTACTGGCGTCCTACACCGCGTTGGACTTGGCCGGGCGTATTGCCACCACCCGTGGCCGTGCAGCCCATCTCTGGATGGCCGGTGGTGCGCTGGCGATGGGGGTGGGCATCTGGTCGATGCATTTCATCGGCATGCTGGCATTCACCCTGCCAGTGGAGCTTGGCTACGATGTGTCGATCACCGCGCTGTCGTTGTTGATCGCCATCCTTTCCAGCGGTTTTGCCCTGTGGCTGGTCAGCCAGCCACGTCTGCCGGCCTGGCAGTTGGCTTTCGGCGCACTGATCATGGGCGCTGGCATCAGCGCCATGCATTACACCGGCATGGCGGCCCTGCGGATGCAACCGGGCATCGACTACGACCCGACGCTGTTCGGCGCTTCGCTGGTGATCGCGGTAGCGGCCTCCGCCGCGGCGTTGTGGATTGCCTTTCGCCTGCGCCACAACAGCCCCCATGTGCGACTGGCCCGCGCCGGTGCCGCGGTGATCATGGGCATCGCCATTGTCGGCATGCACTACACCGGCATGGCCGGGGCGCAGTTCAGGGACGGCAGCTTCTGTGGTTCCCTCGACGGCTTGAGTGGCAAGGGCCTGGACAACGTGGTGCTGATCACGACCCTGGCGGTACTGGCCATCGCCTTGCTCACGTCGATTCTCGACGCACGCCTGGAAGCCCGCACTGCGGAATTGGCCCAATCGTTGACCCTGGCAAACCGGGAACTGACTCAACTGGCCTTGCACGACCCCCTCACCGGATTGCCCAACCGGGTGCTGCTGGCCGACCGTATCGACCAGGCCATGCATCGGGTGCAGGAGCAGGGTGGCTGCTTCGCCTTGATGTTCATCGACCTGGACGGCTTCAAGCCGGTCAACGACGCGTTTGGCCATCACATGGGTGACTTGTTGCTGCGCGACGTGGCCCTGCGCCTGCGCGAAGACTTGCGCAGCCAGGACACCCTGGCGCGGATCGGCGGCGATGAATTCGTGCTGCTGGTGCAACTGGCCGAGCCTGACGATGCGTTGCGGCTGGCGGCACGCCAGGTCGGTTTGATCGGTCGCACGTTCCGGGTCGCCGAACATGATCTGCAGATTTCCGCCAGCGTCGGTATCGCCGTGTATCCGGGCAATGGCCTGAGTGCCGAAGAGTTGCTGATGAACGCCGACGCGGCGATGTACCACGCCAAAGGCGCCGGCAAAAACGGCTACAGTTTTTTCGATGCCTCGATGAACAGCAATGCCCGCAAGCAATTGCAGTTGCTGCAAGACCTGCGCATCGCCGTCGAACAGCGGCAGTTCAGCCTGCATTACCAACCCAAGTTCGACGCCGCCCACGGTCGTCCGGTCGGCGCCGAGGCGTTGCTGCGCTGGCACCATCCGACCCAGGGCCTGTTGATGCCCGACACCTTCATCGACCTGGCGGAAAAGACCGGGCTGATCATTCCCATCGGCGAATGGGTACTGAACGAGGCCTGTCGCCAGATGCGCGAATGGTACGTGCTCGGTTACACCGATTGGCGTATCGCCGTGAACCTCTCGGCCTTGCAGTTCTGCCACGCCGGGCTGGTGCAAAGTGTCGCCAAGGCGCTGGAGGTTCATCAACTGTTGCCCAACAACCTGACCCTGGAAATCACTGAAACCACCGCCATGAGCGATGCCGATGCCAGCATGACAGTGCTGCAGCAGCTTTCGGACATGGGCGTGGATTTGTCCATCGACGATTTCGGCACCGGCTATTCGAGCCTGATGTACCTCAAGCGCCTGCCGGCCAACGAGCTGAAGATCGATCGCGGCTTCGTGCGCGACCTGGAGCACGACAGCGACGACGCCGCCATCGTCTCGGCCATCGTCGCCCTCGGTCAGGCCCTAGGCCTGCGGATCGTCGCCGAAGGGGTGGAAACCGATGTGCAGCAGGATTTCCTGACCCAACTGGGCTGCGATTCGCTGCAAGGCTACCTGCTGGGCCATCCGCTGCCGGCCGATCGCTTCCTGCAGAATATCCGCAAGGCGCCACGCTTGGCGGTGGTCTGAAACAGCTTCCTCTATCCACTGCCATTCCCCTGTGGGAGCGAGCCTGCTCGCGATAGCGGCGGTCCATTCGACAGTTTTGTGACAGATACACCGCCATCGCGAGCAGGCTCGCTCCCACACTGGATTCGGGGGTACGCAGCCTTTTTGTACGCCACAGGTTTATGTGCCCAGGTTGGTCGCGACAGTAAAAGGAATGATTCGCCGCCGTTGAAGTCGGAGATTCAGTACCTTGATAACTGGAGTCTTTCTATGCGCAAACCAACCCTGATCGCCAGCCTGGCCCTGATCGTCGGCCTCGGAGCCCTTGGGCCTGTTGCACAGGCGGTCGAGAAAACCGGGGATGCCTTGGAGCATTCGCCGAGCAATGGCCGCAGGCTGGTGGAGAACGACCGGGTACCTGCGGATTACCAGCGCGCGGACCGAGCCATGAAAGACTGGAAACAGAAGAAGCTCGAACAGCCGACAGACGACCAGCAATGGGTGCATATCGACGACAAGTACTTGCTGATCGAAACCGTGTCCGGCGCGATCGTCAAGATCGTTCCGGCCACGCGTTAGGCCTTCAGAGTATTTCGCCTTTGTCCCACAGATGAACCAGCTCGCCGGGTGCCCGGTCCTCGGGCACCTGCAACACCATTTCATCGTCCTGGTCGTTGGCGCGATAGCGCACTTCGATCTGGAAGAAGCGTTGATCCCCGCGCCCCGAGGTGGAGGAGGTCAGCGGCAGGCAGCCCTCCAGAACCGAACAGATGCGCGTGCGCTGGTCGAGGTCGCATTGAGCGAATTCGATCTCCCGCGGGCGGGTCAAGGCATGGATCGCCGCCACGCCGCCCTGGCGGGACAGGCGCACTACGGCGTTGTCGTCAAGCTCTGGAAGGGTTTTCATCAGCTCTCCTCGGTCAGGTTGACGCCGACCTGGGCCCAGCCGTCCTGTACCGCGCGTACTTCCCGTTCGCCGAAACGCCGGCGGGCATGCTCGACGGTCAGGTGGGCGAAGGCACTGAAGGTCGCATCGTTGGCCAGGCTCCTGTCGCATAAGGTTTCATACCAGATACGGCCGGCCTTTTCCCAGGCAAATCCGCCCAGTGCGGTGGCTATCAGATAAAAGGCGCGGTTGGGGATACCGGAGTTGATGTGTACGCCGCCGTTGTCTTCGCGGGTGATGACGAACTGGCGCATATGGGCGGGCTGCGGGTCCTTGCCCAGGAGCGGGTCATCGTAGGCGGTGCCTGGATTGGCCATGTTACGCAGGCCGTCGCCGTTGATCTTGTCGGTGAGCAGGTCGGCACCGATCAGCCAATCGGCCTGATCGGCCGTCTGTTCGAGGACGAACTGTTTGACCAGGACGCCGAACACGTCAGAGATGGATTCGTTCAAGGCACCGGATTGGTTGGCATAGATCAATCCCGCTTCGCTTTCAGTGACGCCATGGGCCAGCTCATGGGCTACGACATCCAGGGAGCGGGTAAAGCGCTGGAAAATTTCCCCATCGCCGTCGCCGAAGACCATCTGCGCGCCGTTCCAGAAGGCGTTTTCATAACCTTGGCCATAATGCACGCTGCCCACCAGCGCGAAGCCCTTGTTGTCGATGGAGTCGCGACCCAGGACCTTCCAGAAGAAATCATACGTAGCGCCCAGGGCGTCGTAGGCCTCGTCCACGGCCGCATCGCCACTGGCCGCCTGGCCCTCGAGGCGCACCGGCTGGCCGGGCAGTTCCATGCCGTTCTGGGCATCGTGCACGCTGCGTTGCGGGTGTCCGGCCTTGCCCGGCTTGGGCAGCACAGCGGCGGCGGGAGGAGTGCTGGGCGGGCCCGGGTTGTGCCGCAGGCTGCGTACATGGGTCAGGGTGCCGAGGGCACTGGAGCGTTGTTGTTCGGAACCGTGGGCGATGATGCGATTGAGAATATAGGGCGGAATGAAGCCGTGGAGCGGGCGAGAGTCGATCATCAGAACATCCTTATCTGAATAGCAGGGTCGATACCCATGTGAACCAAAGCGGGCGCTGCGGTTCCCTCCTGCTTACGGGATTCATCTGCAGGCTATCAGTTGCCAGGCGCGCTGATTTCTGCGAAAACCCGCGCCTGGAAATGACACGGGAATGCCCATGAACGAAGAACTGCAAATCATCGACCTGGAACAGGGCGACGGGAAAAGCGTAGTCAAAGGCGCGCTGATTACCACTCAATACCGCGGCACCCTGGAGGATGGCACCGAGTTCGATTCGTCCTACAGTCGCGGCAAGCCCTTCCAGTGCGTGATCGGCACCGGACGCGTCATCAAGGGCTGGGACCAGGGCCTGATGGGCATGAAGGTCGGCGGCAAGCGCAAGCTGCTGGTGCCGGCGCACCTGGCCTATGGCGAGCGATCCATGGGCGCCCACATCAAGCCCAACGCCAACCTCATCTTTGAAATCGAACTGCTGGAAGTGCTGACCCGGGACGATTGACGGGCGCCGGGGCACGTCAGGATGCTTGCGAACCGGACCGGTCACTGAATATCGGGATGTGTCCGTTGATGGAGGGACGGTAGCATCGAGCGGCGATGATCGGATCCATGCAGCGTTGCCTTGTGGGTGATGGCTGAAGTGTTGCTACTCTCTCCAGTCGGTGCATGGCTTGATTCGTCCAGGAGCGAAATATGAGCGCAGAACAGTCAGATGTTGGTGTGTCCCAAGTGGCTGCGGCCATTGCCGAACCGGCGCGTACCCGGATGCTCTGTTCGTTGATGGACGGGCATGCCCGCACCAGCACGGAATTGGCCAGTATCGCCGAGGTCAGCGCCTCGACTGCCAGCGCGCATTTGGCGAAGCTCAAGGACCTGGCCCTGGTGCGGCTGCACGTCCAGGGTCGTCATCGCTACTACAGCCTGGCGGACAAGCGTGTCGCCCAGGCGCTGGAAGCGCTGATGGTGATCGGTCAGAAACCCGCGCCGGCTTTCGTGTCGCGCACCCCGGATCGCCTGCAATTCGCCCGCACCTGCTACGACCACATGGCCGGCACCCTCGCGGTGCGGTTGCATGACCGCATGATCGGCGCCGGATGGTTGCTGGAGGTGGAAGGGCAGGATTATCGGCTGAGCGAGTCCGGCAAGACGCTGTTCGAGGCGTTGGGCGTGGATGTTCAGGCCCTGGCCAGTGAGCGACGCCGATTCGCCTGCCCCTGCCTGGACTGGAGCATGCGTCGGCCCCATCTGGGCGGTGCCTTGGGGGCGGCGTTGCTGCAGTTGGCGATCAAGCGCCAGTGGGTAACCCAGGACCTGGACAGCCGGGCACTGGCGGTAACGACCAAGGGGCGTCGGGAGATGGTTGGGCGATTGGGTGTCAGTGCAGAAAGGGATGTCGAACCGACCGGCGCTATCACGAGCAGGCTCGCTCCCACCGTGGAATTGCGTTGAACGCCAGCCCTGTGGGAGCGAGCCTGCTCGCGATGGCGTCATCAGCAACACCACGCGAGAGGGCAGGCCCCCTCGGTACTGTCGGATCAGACCTTGACGATCCAGCCCGCCGGCGCTTCCACGTCGCCGGTCTGCACGCCGGTCAGCTCTTTATAGAGCTTCTGGGTGATCGGGCCGACTTCGGTTTCGCTGTAGAACACGTGCAGCTTGTCCTTGTAGCTGATGCCACCAATCGGGCTGATTACCGCCGCGGTACCGCAGGCGCCGGCTTCCTTGAAATCCGACAGCTTGTCGATGAACACATCGCCTTCAACCACTTCCAGACCCAGGCGGGTCTTGGCCAGCTCGATCAGCGACAGGCGGGTGATGCCCGGCAGGACCGACGGGGAGTTGGGCGTGACGAATTTGTTGTCATGGGTGATGCCGAAGAAGTTGGCCGAGCCGACCTCCTCGATTTTCGAATGGGTCAGCGGGTCGAGGTAGATGCAGTCGGCGAAGCTGGCCTTCTTGGCCTGGGAGCCGGGCATCAGGCTGGCGGCGTAGTTGCCACCGACCTTGGCGGCGCCGGTGCCTTGTGGGGCGGCGCGGTCGAAGCTGGAGATCAGGAAGTTGTGCGGGGTCAGGCCGCCCTTGAAGTAGGCGCCAACCGGAATGCAGAAGACCGAGAAAATGAACTCGGGGGCGGTGCGCACGCCGATGTTGTCACCCACGCCGATCACGAAGGGGCGCAGGTACAGCGCGCCGCCGGTGCCGTAAGGTGGAATGAAGCGCTCGTTGGCGCGAACCACTTGCTTGCAGGCTTCGATGAACTGTTCGGTGTCGACGTGTGGCATCAGCAGGCGGGCGCAGCTGCGCTGCATGCGGGCGGCGTTCTGGTCCGGGCGGAACAGGTTGATCGAACCGTCCTTGCAGCGGTAGGCCTTGAGGCCTTCGAAGCACTGCTGGCCGTAGTGCAGGGCAGTGGAGCCCTCGCTGATGTGCAGCACATTGTCGTCGGTCAGGGTGCCGGTGTCCCAGGCACCATTGCGCCAGTGCGACAGGTAGCGCTTGTCGGTCTTGATGTAGTCAAAGCCCAGTTTGTCCCAATTGATGCTCTCGTTACCCATGACACCCTCTATATCTTCGTAGCCGTCGAAACGGTCAAGGCTTCTGACGTTTTTTTGGATGGGGACAACAATACTTCATTCCAGGGGTGTTTCGCAGCCTGCTCGATAGGTGACAAGCAGATTTTCTGCCGACTCCCTGTGGCGAGGGAGCTTGCTCCCGCTCGACTGCGAAGCAGTCGCAATCCGGTCAACGCGGTGTGACTGAGCGATCCTGCTACCCGGATTGGGNTGCTCCCGCTCGGCTGCGCAGCAGACGCCCCTGGGTTAAACCGTAAGGGCCTGCTGCGCAGTCCAGCGGGAGCAAGCTCCCTCGCCACAGGTGAAACCCATGCCTACAGATGCGCGACGCGCCTATACATGCAACGCATGCCCCAGCGCCCGCAACGCCGCTTCCTGCACCGCCTCGCCCAGGGTCGGATGAGCATGGATGGTGCCGGCGATGTCTTCCAGCCGTGCGCCCATTTCCAGGGACTGGCCAAACGCGGTGGACAATTCCGAGACACCAACGCCGACCGCTTGCCAGCCGACGATCAGATGGTTGTCCCGACGCGCCACCACCCGCACGAAACCATTCTTCGACTCCAGCGTCATCGCCCGGCCGTTGGCGGCGAACGGGAAGCTGGAAACGATGCAATCCTGGCCGGCGGCCTTGGCTTCGTCCGGCGTCTTGCCCACGACCACCAGTTCCGGATCGGTAAAGCACACCGCGGGAATGGCCGCCGGGGCGAATTCGCGTGCCTTGCCGGCGATCAGTTCGGCGACCATTTCACCTTGGGCCATGGCCCGGTGGGCGAGCATCGGTTCACCGCTCAGGTCGCCGATGGCCCAGACGTTGCGCATGCTGGTCTGGCAGCGACTGTCGATTTTCAGCGCCGAGCCGTTCATCGTCAGGTTCAAGGCTTCGAGGTTCCAGCCCTGGGTATTGGGTTTGCGACCGACGGCTACCAGGACCCGGTCGGTGGCCAGGTCCAAGGTGTCGCCGGCGGGGTCGCGCACCTGCAACGTGCTGGCCTGGGCATCGAAACCCTCGACGCTGTGCTTGAGGTACAGCTTCACGCCCAATTGCTTGAGCGCCTCATGCACCGGCTGGGTCAGTTCGCCGTCATAGGCCGGCAGGATCCGCTCCTGGGCTTCCACGACGCTGACTTCGGCGCCAAGCTTGCGGTAGGCAATACCCAGTTCCAGGCCGATGTAACCGCCGCCAACCACCACCAGGTGCTTGGGCAGCGAGGTCGGGGCCAGGGCTTCGGTGGAAGACACGATGGGACCACCGATGGGCAGCATCGGCAGGTCAACGCTTTTCGAGCCGGTCGCCAGCAGCAGGTGTTCGCACTGGATGCGGCTATCCCCAACCTCGACGGTCTTGCCGTCGATGACCTTGGCCCAGCCGTGAATGACCTGGACCTTGTGCTTCTTCAGCAGTGTCGCCACACCGGTGGTCAGGCGATCGACGATGCCGTTCTTCCATTCCACGCTCTTGCCGATGTCCAGCACCGGCGCCGACACGCTGATACCCAGGGCCGAGCCCTGGCTATGGTGTTGTGCCTGGTGAAATTGCTCGGCCACATGGATCAATGCCTTGGACGGAATGCAGCCGATGTTCAGGCACGTCCCGCCCAGCGCCTGGCCTTCCACGAGAATGGTCGGGATGCCCAGCTGGCCGGCGCGGATCGCCGCGACGTAACCGCCAGGGCCACCGCCAATGATCAGCAGGGTGGTGTTCAAAGTCTGTTGCATGCCTGCTCCTGGTATCAGTCCACAAACAAGGTGGCGGGTTGTTCCAGCAGGCCGCGCAGGGCCTGGATGAATTGCGCAGCGTCCATGCCGTCGACCACCCGGTGATCGAAGGAGCTGGAGAGGTTCATCATCTTGCGGATCACCACCTGGCCCTTGATCACCACGGGCCGCTCGACGATTTTGTTCACGCCGACGATCGCCACTTCCGGCAGGTTCAGCACCGGCGTGCTGACGATCCCGCCCAACGCGCCGAGGCTGGTCAGGGTGATGGTCGAGCCGGACAGTTCGTCGCGGCTGGCCTTGCCATTGCGGGCCGCCGTGGCCAGGCGCGAGATTTCCGCCGCGCAGTCCCACAGGCTGCGGGCCTCGGCGTGACGCACCACCGGCACCATCAGGCCGACGTCGCTCTGGGTGGCAACGCCGACATGCACCGCACCGGAGCGGGTGATGACCTGGGCTTCGTCGTCATAGCGCGCGTTCATCTGCGGGAAATCCCGCAAGGCCACCACCAGCGCCCGCGCCAGGAACGGCAGCAAGGTCAGCTTGCCACGGCTGGCGCCGTGTTTTTCATTCAGGTGAACCCGCAGCTCTTCCAGGGCCGTGACGTCGATTTCCTCGACGTAGCTGAAATGGGCGGCGCGTTGGGTGGCTTCCTGCATGCGCTGGGCGATCTTGCGCCGCATGCCGATCACCGGGATCTCTTGCTCGTCGTGGCGCTCGGCGTAGCCCGAGCCGCCCTTGGCCGGCGTCGAGGGGCCTTGGGCCAGATAGGCCTCCAGATCTTCGTGCAGCACCCGGCCGGCAGGGCCGCTGCCTTGGACCAGGCGCAGCTGAATGCCCAGGTCCAAGGCGTGTTTGCGCACCGCCGGCGAGGCCAACGGGCGCTCGTCGGGATCGCGGGCCACCGGGGCCTGGGGTTGCCGGGCCGGGCGTGGCGCGGCGACGGGTTTCTCTGCCGCAGGCTCAGGTGCTTTGGGCGGTGTGGGCTCGGCGGCTGGTGCCGCAGCCGCAGCCGGTGCCTGTGCCGATTCCTTCAGGTTGCCGGCACCTTCCACTTCAATACGGATCAGTTCGCTGCCCACCGCCATGACTTCACCTGGCTCACCGCCCAGGGCGATGACCCGGCCATGCACGGGCGAAGGGATGTCCACCATGGCCTTGTCGGTCATGACGTCGGCCAGGACCTGATCCTCGGTCACCAGGTCACCGACCTTGACGTGCCATGCCGCCAGTTCTACTTCCGCGATGCCTTCGCCGATGTCCGGCATCTTGATAACGTGCGTGCCCATTCAGACCTCCATGACCCGTTTCAACGCCGCGCCCACACGGGACGGCCCTGGGAAATACGCCCACTCCTGCGCGTGCGGGTAGGGGGTATCCCAGCCGGTAACACGCTCGATAGGCGCTTCCAGGTGATGGAAGCAATGTTCCTGGACCAGCGACACCAGCTCGGCGCCGAAGCCGCAGGTGCGGGTGGCTTCGTGGACGATCACGCAACGGCCGGTCTTCTTCACCGACTTGACGATGGTGTCCAGGTCCAGTGGCCAGAGGCTGCGCAGGTCGATGACCTCGGCATCGATGCCGGTTTCCTCGGCGGCGGCCTGGGATACGTAGACCGTGGTGCCGTAGGTGAGGATGGTCACGTCCTTGCCTGGGCGAGTGATGGCGGCGACATCCAGCGGTACCGTGTAGTAGCCGTCGGGGACCTGGGCCGTCGGGTGTTTCGACCACGGCGTCACCGGGCGGTCGTGGTGGCCATCGAACGGGCCGTTATACAGGCGCTTGGGTTCGAGGAAGATCACCGGGTCATCGTTCTCGATGGAGGCGATCAGCAGGCCCTTGGCGTCGTAGGGATTGGAGGGCATCACCGTGCGCAGGCCGCAGACCTGGGTGAACATCGCCTCGATGCTCTGGCTGTGGGTCTGGCCGCCGTAGATGCCGCCGCCGCAGGGCATGCGCAGGGTCATTGGCGCGGTGAACTCGCCGGCCGAGCGATAGCGCAGGCGCGCCGCTTCGGAAATGATCTGGTCCGAGGCCGGGTAGACATAGTCGGCAAACTGGATCTCGGCCACCGGTCGCAATCCGTAGGCGCCCATGCCCACGGCCACGCCGACAATGCCGCTTTCGGAGATCGGCGCGTCGAACACCCGCGACGTGCCGTATTTGTTCTGCAGGCCTTCGGTGCAGCGGAACACGCCACCGAAGTAGCCCACGTCCTGGCCGAACACCACGACGTTGTCGTCACGTTCGAGCATCACGTCCATGGCCGAGCGCAGGGCCTGGATCATGGTCATGGTGGTAGTGGTCATGGCGGTATCCAGCGCAATATTGTTGTTGTGATCGTTCATGTCAGACCCCCAACTGCTGACGCTGGCGCTTCAAGTGCTCCGGCATCTCTTTGTAGACGTCTTCGAACATGGTCGCGGCGCTCGGCACCTGGCCGCCGGCGAGGGTGCCGTATTGTTCGGCTTCCTTCTGGGCCGCGATGATCTGGGCTTCCAGCTCGGCGGTGACGGCGGCGTGTTCTTCTTCCGACCACTGGCCGATGCGGATCATGTGCTGCTTGAGCCGGGCAATCGGGTCGCCCAACGGGAAATGGCTCCAGTCATCGGCGGGACGGTACTTGGAAGGATCGTCGGAGGTGGAGTGCGGGCCGGCGCGGTAGGTGACCCATTCGATCAGGGTCGGGCCGAGGTTGCGGCGGGCGCGTTCGGCGGCCCAGCGCGAGGCGGCGTAGACGGCCATGAAGTCGTTGCCATCGACCCGTAGCGAGGCGATGCCGCAGCCGACGCCGCGTCCGGCGAAGGTGGTGGCTTCACCGCCGGCGATGGCCTGGAAGGTGGAGATTGCCCACTGGTTGTTGACCACGTTGAGGATCACCGGCGCCCGGTACACGTGGGCGAAGGTGAGGGCGGTGTGGAAGTCCGACTCGGCGGTGGCACCGTCACCGATCCAGGACGACGCGATCTTGGTGTCGCCCTTGATCGCCGAGGCCATGCCCCAGCCCACGCCCTGGATGAACTGCGTGGCGAGGTTGCCGGAGATGGTGAAGAAACCGGCTTCCTTGACCGAATACATGATCGGCAACTGGCGGCCCTTGAGCGGGTCCCGTTCGTTGGACAGCAGTTGGCAGATCATGTCCACCAGCGGCACGTCACGGGCCATCAGGATGCTTTGCTGGCGATAGGTGGGGAAGCACATGTCATCGATGTTCAGCGCCAGGGCCTGGCCGCTACCGATGGCTTCTTCACCGAGGCTCTGCATGTAGAACGACATCTTTTTCTGGCGTTGGGCGACCACCATGCGGTTGTCGTAGATCCGCGTCTTGAGCATGGCGCGCATGCCCTTGCGCAGGATCTCGAGGGGCACGTCCTCGGCCCATGGACCGTGGGCATTGCCGTGGTCGTCGAGCACACGGATCAAGCTCCGGGCCAGGTCGGCGGTATCGGAAGGTTCAACATCGATGGAGGGTTTGCGCACCGTGCCCGCATCGCTCAGATGCAGGTAGGAGAAGTCGGTCTTGCAGCCGGGACGGCCCGAAGGTTCAGGGACGTGCAGGCGTAGCGGTTCATACGCTGGGTTCATGGCTTTCTACGCTCGATCTTGTGAATTTCTTGTAGTGGGCGCGCTAGCTGACAAATCTCCTGGGTAAGGAGAATTGTCCTACAACAATCATAGGCTCGACGGCGAAGAATATTTTTCTCTGTTGGCTTGCTGTTCGGACTATTTGCAGATAAAAAATCTGCACAACGATAAAAATCAGGAATATCTGTCTCATGCGCAAACTGGATCGCACCGACATCGGCATTCTGAACAGCCTTCAGGAGAACGCCCGCATCACCAACGCCGATCTCGCCCGTTCGGTCAACCTTTCGCCAACGCCGTGCTTCAACCGGGTGCGGGCCATGGAGGAACTGGGGGTGATCCGCGAGCAGGTCACGCTGCTCGATGCCGACCTGCTGGGCCTGCACGTCAACGTGTTCATCCACGTCAGCCTGGAGAAGCAGGTGGAGGAGGCGCTGCAGCATTTCGAAGAAGCGATCTCGGACCGGCCCGAGGTGATGGAGTGCTACCTGATGGCGGGCGATCCGGATTACCTGATCCGCGTGCTGGTGCCGACGATCCAGTCCCTGGAGCGGTTCATGATGGACTTCCTGACCAAGGTCCCGGGCGTGGCGAACATCCGCTCCAGCTTCGCGCTCAAGCAGGTGCGCTACAAGACGGCATTGCCGCTGCCGGCGAATGGGTTGACGTTGGGTACCTGAACGATAGCCACATCCCCTGTGGGAGCGAGCCTGCTCGCGATAGCGGCGGCACCTGCGCCATCTATGCAAGCTGATCCACCGCTATCGCGAGCAGGCTCGCTCCCACAGGGGTTGACCGTCAAAGTTGATTGAGCGGAATCTTCAGATACGTCACGCCATTGGCCTCGGCCGGCGGCAGGTTGCCTGCCCGCACATTGACCTGGATCGCCGGCAACAGCAGCGTCGGCATGCCCAACGTGGCGTCGCGTTTGGTGCGCATGGCGACGAAGGTGGCTTCGTCAATGCCATCGTGAACGTGGATATTGTGCTGGCGCTGCTCGCCCACGGTGCTCATGCAGTGGGGCTCGCGATGCTCCGGCGGGTAGTCATGACACACATACAACCGCACGCCGGCGGGGAAAGCCAACAGCTTGCGGATCGAGGCGTAGAGCTGGTGGGCGTTGCCGCCCGGGAAGTCGCAACGGGCACTGCCGACATCGGGCATGAACAGCGTATCGCCCACCAGGATCACATCGTCGTCGATCAGGTAGGCCATGTCCGCCGGGGTGTGACCGGGCACGTGCAGCGCAGTGGCCTTGAGGTTGCCGATGAAGAATGTTTCATCGGGGCCGAACAGATGATCGAACTGCGAACCATCCACGGCAAACTGCGCTTCGAGGTTGAACAGCGCCTTGAACACGTTCTGGACCTGGCCGATGGATTGGCCGATGGCGATCTTGCCGCCCAGTTCCCGCCGCAGATAGGCCGCGGCGGAGAGGTGATCGGCGTGGGCGTGGGTTTCCAGCAGCCATTGCACGGTCAACCGGTGTTCCCGCACGAATGCGATCACCCGGTCGGCCTGAGCGGTGCCGCTGCGCCCCGAGGCCGGGTCGTAGTCGAGCACCGGATCGACCACCGCGCATGGCCCGGCGTCCTGTTCATAAACGACATGGGTGTAGGTCTTTGAAGCGGGGTCGAGGAAGCTTTGGATCTGCGCGGGCATGACGACTAACCTGTGCGGAAGGAACCGGTTGCAACATCTAAGGTTAGCAAAATATGGTCCGCAGCTTAGGCTCCGTACGAAAAGCCTTGATACTCGTTCATGCTGCGTTGAAAACAGCCTCGGAATGCTCATGTACTCCAGTACAGTCGGACGCGACCCCGGGCGTTCCTCGGCTGTTTTCGCCTTGCCTGACCTTCGTCTCAAGACTTTTCGTACAGAGCTTAGTGAGGGCCAAGGCGTCCTGCAAATGCGATCACACCTGCCAACAGGTGTGCGCGGCGTGAGAGAACCTTATGTTACTGGCGAGTTTTTTCGGTGTGGCCATGGGCCTGGTCCTGGGATTGACCGGGGCGGGCGGCGGTATCCTCGCGGTTCCGGCGTTGGTGTTGGGCCTGGGCTTGACCATGACCCAGGCCGCGCCCGTGGCGTTGTTCGCCGTGGGCAGTGCGGCGGCGGTGGGCGCCATCGATGGCTTGCGCCATGGCCTGGTGCGCTATCGCGCGGCGTTGCTGATTGCGTTGCTGGGGGCGGTGTTTTCGCCACTGGGCATCTTCCTGGCCCATCAGCTCCCGGAAAAAATCCTGATGATCCTGTTCAGCTTGTTGATGGTGCTGGTGGCGGCGCGCATGTTGCGCCGGGAAACTCCGCAGGCGGGGCCGAGCGACCACGGCGCGGCCAGTTGGGGCCAGAAGAATTGCATGCTCGACCGCCAGACCGGACGCCTGGCCTGGACCCCGCGCTGCACTGCCACGCTGGCGACGCTCGGCGCGGTGACCGGGGTGGTGTCCGGCCTGCTGGGCGTGGGCGGCGGTTTCCTGATCGTGCCGGCGTTCAAGCAACTGACCGACGTGCAGATGCGCGGGATCGTCGCCACTTCACTGATGGTCATCAGCCTGATTTCGCTGATCGGCGTGGTGGGTGCCTTTCATGCCGGGGTGCGTATCGATCAGGTCGGGGCGGTGTTCATCGTCGGCAGCATTGTCGGCATGGTGTTGGGCCGGCGGCTGGCGTCCCGAGTCCCGGCCCGGGTGTTGCAGGTGGGGTTTGCCGGGGTTTGCCTGGGGGTGGCGGTGTATATGCTCGTGCGGGCGTAGCTGCAATGCTCAGGATTGCGCATGCTCTTTTGTGGCGAGGGAGCTTGCTCCCGCTCGGCTGCGCAGCAGACGCCCCTGGGTTAAACCGTAAGGGCCTGCTGCGCAGTCCAGCGGGAGCAAGCTCCCTCGCCACAGGAACTGTCTACAACAGTCAACATACAGAGGGTAGTGTCTACAGAGGTCTGCACCGCATCGAAAACCCCAACGCCACCGACTGACCTTGCTCCAGCAGCCGCAGCCCCGGGCGTCCCGGCAGGTGGTGGGCATTGACCGGATGGCTGACCGGCTCGATGCAGAAGAAGTCCAGGCCCACCGGGCAGTACAGCAGGAAGTAATCGCTGCCGCTGGCCTGGCATTCCAGTGCATAGCCCAGGTCGGGCTGCTCGATCAGGCAGTGTCCATCCCAACCGCCGAAACCATTGTCCACGAGGGTATCCGGCAGCACGCGAGGCTGCTGGAAGTCCCAGTGCGCAGGGACGTCACTCAACTGCGTCGGCAGCTTCGTGGCATCGCTCAACCAGACGTGGGTGGCGCGGGTTTGCAGGCGGGTGTCGATGGTCCGGGGAAAGTAGGGATGCAGGCCCAACCCATGCCAGGCCGGCTGTTCGGCCTGGTGGGTGACCTGCATCGATAGCTGCAATTGACCACCGTCCAGGCGAATCCGCAGGTTGGCGCAATAGGCGAACGGGTATTGGCTGTGCAGTTGCAGCAATGCCTCCTGAGGCCCCTGTTCGATCACCTGCCACGCCTGTTGCCAGGCGCTGCCGTGAATCGGAAAAGGATCGTTGGGGCTGTTGGCCGCCAATGCCAGCCAGCCGCCGGGACAATCGAAGCCGCCGTTGGCGATCCGGTTCGACCAGGGGATCAATGGAAAACAGCCGAGCTTGCCGGGCAGGCCGTTCTCCACGGCTTGTGGTGCTGGCGGGCGTAGCAGCGGCGCACCGTTGCTGCGCAGGGTCCACTCGACGAGGCTGGCGCCCAGGTGCGGAGCAAGGATGAGGCGGGTCAGTTCGTCTTCGAGGAGCAGCAGGGGTGAGGTCATGGTGCCTTATCTGCCGGAATTGAATGATGGGAACGGTCTTGTGTGAGCGCTTTTGTGGCGAGGGAGCTTGCTGTGGGAGCAAGGCTTGCCCGCGAAAGAGGCGACACGGTTCCAAAGTAAAACCGTGCTGACTTCATCGCGGGCAAGCCTTGCTCCCACAGCAAGCCCCCTCGTCACAAGGGGATTAGCTTCGAGTTACAACACCAGATGCGGCAGCCACAGTGAAATGGCAGGAACATAAGTCACGAGCAGCAACACCAGGAACAACATGGCGTAGAACGGCAGCAGCGCCTTGACAGTGCTTTCGATGCTGACCTTGCCAATGGCGGAACCCACGAACAACACCGCGCCCACCGGTGGTGTAATCAAGCCGATACCCAGGTTCACCAGCATGATCATGCCGAACTGCACCGGGTCGACGCCGATGCCCATGATCACCGGCATCAGGATCGGCGTCAGGATCAGGATCAGCGGTGCCATATCCATCACGGTGCCGAGCAGCAGCAACATCACGTTGATGCACATCAGGATCACATAGCGGTTGTCCGACAGGGTCAGGAACGCGGTGGTGATCTTCGCCGGGATTTCCATCAGCGTCATGATGTAGCCGAAGCTGGCGGCGAAGCCGATCAGGATCATCACGATGGAGATGGTGCGCACCGTGCGGTGCATCAGTTTTGGCAACTCGCTCCACTTGTAGTCGCGATAGATGCACATGGTCACGAAGAATGCCCAGACCACGGCAATGGCGGCCGACTCGGTGGCCGTGAAAACACCCGAGAGAATGCCGCCCAGGATGATGAACAGGGTCATCATGCCCCACATGGCTTCCTTGCAGATCTTCAACGCTTGCTTGAGCGGAATCACCTCGCCCTTGGGGTAATTGCGCTTTCTCGCAAAGACCAGGCACAGCGCCATCAGGCAGAGGTTCATCATGATGCCGGGGACGATGCCGGCCATGAACAGCGATCCGATGGAAACGGTGCCGCCAGCGGCGAGGGAGTACAGCACCGCGTTGTGGCTGGGCGGTGTCAGCAGCGCTTGCACCGAACCACTGACGGTGACGGCGGTGGCGAACTCACGGGGATAGCCGCGGCGCTCCATTTCCGGGATCAGTACCGAACCGACCGAAGCGGTATCGGCTACCGAGGAACCGGAGATCGCACCGAAAAAACTCGAGGCCACGAGGTTGACCAATGACAGGCCACCGCGCACGAAGCCGACCAACACACTGGCAAAAGCCACCAACCGGCGGGACATGCCGCCCTCGGCCATGATTGCACCGGCCAGGACGAAGAAGGGAATGGCCAACAACGAGAACTTGTTCACGCCGCCCGTTATCTGAATCATCATGGCCTGGAACGGAATATCGATCCACCACGCCCCGATCAGGGCGGCAGCGCCCAGCGCGTAGGCGACCGGCATGCCGATCATGATCAAAAACAAAAAACTGCCCAGCAGAATCAGAGCGTCCATTAAGCGGCACCTTCGTTTTCTTCAACCAGATCGAACTGCACGACCCGACGCTTGCTTTGATCACCCAGCAAGAGCTTTTCCAGGACAAAAATCAGTGTCAGGAAACCACCAATCGGGATCGGCATGTAGGTGATGCCGACGCGCAGCGTGGGGATGGCGCTCATGAACTGATTCCAGGTGGTCATGCACAGTTTGGTGCCCCAGATGGTCATGAAAATGCACACCGCGGCCATCAACAGCTGGGTGAAAACCGACGCCAGGGTTTGCCAGCGCGGGGGCAGGCGGCTGGTGACCATGTCCACGGCCATGTGCGAGCCGGAGCGGTAGCTGGCGGCGGCACCGATGAAGGTAAAGACGATCATCAGCAAGATAGCGGTGGGCTCCGGCCAGCTTGAGCCGGTACCGAGTACGTAGCGGGCAAACACCCCCCACGGAATCATCAGCGCGACGGCAAGGACAGAAAGGCCGGCCACCCAGATGCAAGTCATGTAAATCGTGTCGTTGATACGCAGCAGTAAATTCTTCATCGGGTTCCACCGTAACCGGGCGCGCCTTTTAACCACAGGCGCGCCCAGCCTTTTCATGAGTACAGATCGAGAGGGGTTACTGGACCGCTTCGATACGCTTGATCAGATCGGCATAGGGCGCACCGTATTTGGCCCGGATCGGTGCGGTGGCGTCGTAGAAAGGTTTCTTGTCGACGGTGATGAACTCCACGCCGGCAGCCTTGAGTTTTTCTTCACTGGCGGCGGACTTCTTGTCCCACAGCACGCGTTCTTCAGCCTGGGCCGCCTTGGCGGCTTTTTTCACCATGTCCTGCTGCTCCGGCGTGAGTTTGTTCCAGGTGATTTTCGACATCACGATCGGCTCGGGCAGGATCAGGTGACCGGTCAGGCTGTAGAATTTGGCGTTCTGGTAGTGGTTGTGCTCGAGCATGGTCGGCGGGTTGTTTTCCGCGCCGTCGATCACGCCGGTCTGCAAGGCGCTGAAGATCTCGCCGGTGTCCATCGCAATACCGTTGCCGCCCATGGCGTTGATGGTCTCGATGAACATCGGGTTGCCCTGCACCCGAATCTTCATGCCCTTGAGGTCTTCGAGCTTGCGCACTGGTTTCTTGGTGTAGAGGTTGCGCGTGCCGCCGTCCATCCAGGCCAGGGCGACCAGGCCAAACTCGGAGTTGGTGATCCGGTCGAGGATCGCATCGCCTACTTCACCGTCGATGACGGCGCGCATGTGGGCCTGGTCGCGGAAGATGAATGGCATGTTGAAGACGTTCACGTCCGGTACCACAGGGCCGACGATACCCAGGCTGACGCGAGACATCTGGATCGCGCCGGCTTGCATCTGCTCGATGACTTCTTTTTCAGAGCCCAGTACGCCACCTGGGAAATACTTGAACTTCAGCTCGCCGTTGCTCTCCTTTTCCAGGGTTTTACCCATGGATTCCTCGGCGACCACGGTCGGGTAGCCCTTGGGATGGATGTCGGCGATCTTGATATCGAGGGCATGAGCCGCCTGCGCCAGAAAGGCCAGGGGCAAAGCGGCGATCAAAAGCGTGCGTTTGAAATTCATGTTCAATCTCCAGTGTTGTTGTTTTTATGTGCTCATCCGGTGAAGCGGCCATGCAGGTCAGTTTGTGGAGTGCTTCAATTCTCCGAATGCGGGTTCAGCGAGGCCCTTGACCCCAGGGTCGAGGGCGAACACGCCCCCGGCCAGGGATTGCGGGTCGTTGTCGTCGCCTGGGCGGATCGAGGTGACAAACAGGGTGTCCAGACGGCTGCCGCCAAAGGCGCACATCGTCGGTTTCTTCACCGGTACGGCCAGCGAACGGTCCAGTCGGCCATCCGGGGTGAAACGATGGATCAGCCCGGCGTCGTTGGCGCAGATCCAGTAGCAACCCTCGGCGTCCACGGCCGCGCCGTCGGGGCGGCCGGCCAACGGTTTCATATCGACGAACACACGCTGGTTGGAAGGCGTGCCGCTGTCGGTGTCGTAATCGAAAGCCCAGATCTGCTGCACCAGAGGGTGAGAGTCGGAGAGGTACATTGTCCGTCCATCCGGGCTGAAGCCGAGGCCGTTGGGCACGATGAAACCGCTCAACTGCGCCTCGACCGGGCTGCGTTGTCCCGCCTCATAACGGTACAGCCGACCTTCGGCGGCGTTGGCGCCCATGTTCAGGACCATGCTGCCGGCCCAGAAACGCCCCTGACGGTCGCAGCGGCCATCGTTGAGGCGCATGTCGGCGCGGCTGTGCTCGACGCTGGCGCACAACTCACTGTCCAACGTCCCGTCGTCGTTGGGGTGCAAGCGAAAGAAACCGCTCTCCATGCCGGCCACCCAGCCACCGTCCCGGTGACGGGCGATACAGGCGAGCATTTCCGGCGTTCCCCAGCCCTTGAGTTGACCGGTCCCGGCGTTCCAGCACTGCAGGCCGCCGCTGGGGATGTCCACCCAATACAGCGCATTTTCCTCGGGGACCCACACCGGGCTTTCCCCAACGGCATTGCGTGCGTCGACTATCAATTCAGCTTGCATGGTGATTCCCTTGTGCATTCGTATCCCATGAAATACAGGTGAATCAGTCGTCGAACGGGCCGGCTGCCACGAAGGCGCCGCCCTGGTAGATCCGGGCCGGGTCATCGGCGGCCGGCATCGGCTGCGCTTCGACCTTGGCGCGGAAGATTTCGGAGCTGTCCTTGGGCTGGTAACCCAAGTGCGCGGCGTGGCTGTTGTCCCACCAGACATCACGGTTGGCGGACATGCCGTACACCACGGTGTGCCCGACTTGCGGGGTGTAGAGCGAGCATTCGATCAGATGGGTGAGGTCGTCGTAGCTCAGCCAGGTGCTCATCATCCGGCGGTTCTGGGGTTCGACGAACGACGAGCCGATGCGGATGCTGACAGTCTCGATGCCGTAGCGGTCGAAGTAGAAACTGGCCATGTCTTCGCCGTAGGACTTGGACAGGCCGTAGTAGCCATCCGGACGGCGAGGGGAGAGAGCGTCGAGGGCTTCGTCCTGCTTGTAGAAACCGATGACGTGGTTGGAGCTGGCGAAAATGACCCGTTTGACGCCGTGCTTGCGAGCGGCTTCATAGATGTGGAACACACCGCTGATGTTGGCGCCGAGGATTTCTTCGAACGGGCGCTCTACCGAAACCCCACCGAAATGCAGGATCGCATCGACGCCCTCCACCAGCTGATGCACCGCCTGTTTATCGGACAGGTCGCACAGCACCACTTCCTCGCTTTCATCGATGGCCGGGGTCATGTTGGCGATGTCCGAGAGGCGAATGTGCCGGGCGAAAGGCTTGAGGCGTTCGCGCAGGACCTTGCCCAGGCCGCCGGCGGCACCGGTCAGCAACAAGCGATTGAACGGGTGACGAATGTGTGTGGTAGTCATGGAATTACCTGAGCGAACAGTGAGAGGTATCAGTTATAGGTTGCCGTTTGACCGCTGGAAAATATCCTTGTCCTTTTGCTGATGTCCCCTGTGGGAGCGAGCTTGCTCGCGAAAGCGGTGGGGCAGCTTGCATGGATGTTGGATGTACCGCCGCCATCGCGAGCAGGCTCGCTCCCACAGTGGTTCAGTGATGCCTGCCATCATCCCTGTGGGAGCGAGCCTGCTCGCGATGACGGCAGTCCAAACGCCATCTGATCCAGCAGACCCACCCCAGCCGCCTTACAACAAGCTGATCGGGTAGCTGATAAAGATCCGGTTCTCATCGAACTCATTGGTGCTGAAGTCCCGACGCAACGACGAATTGCGCCACTTCACATTGAGGTTCTTCAGCGCACCGCTCTGCACGGTGTACGCCAGTTCGCTTTCACGGCCCCATTCCTTACCGTCGTCCACCGTGGCGGTGTGCACGTTGTCGCCGCTGATGTAGCGGTTCATCAGGGTCAGGCCCGGCACGCCGACGGCAGCGAAGTTGAAGTCGTGGCGCACTTGCCAGGATTTTTCCCTGGCGTTGTCGTAGCTGGAGTTGTAGCTGTCGTTGGCCAGGGTGCCGCCGCTGGTGCCGTTGACGCGCATCCAGGCATCGTCGCCGCTGAGTTTCTGCAGGCCGACGTAGAAGGTGTTGCCCCCGTACTTGGCCGAGAGCATGGCGAAGGCGGTCTTGTTGTCCAGGTCGCCGGCCAGGGCGCTGCCGTTTTCCTTGCCGATGAAGTAGCCGAGGTTGGCGCCCAGGGTCCAGTCGCCGATGGGCTGGCTGTGGGTCAGGTTGAAATACTGCTGTTGGTAGATGTCGCTCAGTTCCGCGTACCAGACGCCGACCTGGGTGCGTTTGTCGTTGAAGGCGTATTCACCGCCGCCGAAGTTGAAACGATCGGAGGTGAAGGCTGGGCGGCCGTTCATGAACATGTCTTCCATGCTCGCATCGTTGCGCGGACTGTTGCCGCGGAACTGGCCGCCGTAGAGGCTCAGGCCGCTGATTTCGGTGGAGGTGACCTGGCCGCCGCGGAAGGTTTGCGGCAGGGAGCGACCGTCGTCGGAACGCAGGATCGGCAACACCGGCATCCATTCGCCGACCTTCAATTCAGTCTTCGACACCTTGGCCTTGAGGGCCACGCCGAGGCGACCGAAGTCATCGGCCGGACGGCCGTCATCGTGGACCGGCAGCAACTGGGTGCCGGCGGTGCCTTTGCCGCCATCGAGCTTGATCGAGTACAGGCCCAGCACGTCCATGCCGAACCCCACCATGCCCTGGGTGAAACCGGACTTGGCGTCGAGGATGAAGCTCTGGGTCCATTCCTCGGCCTTGCCCTGGGCGTTGTTCGGGTTGGTGAAGTTGCGGTTGAAATAGGCGTTGCGCAGGTTCAACGTGGCCTTGGCGTCATCGACGAAACCTTCGGCATGGGCGACGGTTGGCAGGAACGCGGCCAGGCCGCTGCAACCGAGCAACAGCATTGCGGGACTGGAATGGAGAAGAGTACGGCGGGTTGGACGGTGGACGGGCGAAAAACGGACGCGTGTGCTCACTATGACGGCTCCCTACTTTTTTGTTGTTTTTATTTGTCATACGTCGTCGTACAACATGAGGCGGATTATTTGTGGGCCGTTGCGCGTTGTCAACTGGCCATAATCGGAATTATCCAATTGGGCGATGCTTGAAAATGAGCTGGGTCAATGGTTGCAGCGAAGGAAAGTGCAGGACGAGGCCTTGGCGGCGGCTCATGGCGGGCAGCAGCCGAGCCTGAAGGGTTATGCGATGACTGGTCTAAGACATTGGTCGAATGGTCCCCTTGAAGCACCTCAGTTTCTGTGGCGAGGGGATTTATCCCCGCTGGGGTGCGAAGCAGCCCTAATTACAGAGACCTGGATGCATCAGACATATTGTGCGAGTGCCTAGGGGGCTGCTTCACAGCCCAGCGGGGATAAATCCCCTCGCCACAAGGAGCGACTCCCGCAGGGACTCGCGGTGTTTTCGACAGTGGGTGAATGCTAGTCTTGGGCATCGCTGTTGCCAGGGAGCCCTCATGGGCAATCACAAGATCGAGATTCGTCGCAGTAACGTCGAGAAAATCCTGTTGGCCGCGGAGAAGGTCTTTGCCGAGAAAGGCTTCGGCAGCACCGCCATGGCCGACATCGCGGCTGAAGTGCAGTTGCCCCGTTCCAACCTGCATTATTACTTCAGCACCAAGAGCGAGCTGTACAGTGCCGTGCTGTTCGACCTGCTGGAAGTCTGGAAGCAGGACGCCTTGTGCTTCGAAATGTTCGACGATCCGCGGGTGGTGCTCAGCAGTTATATCCGCGCCAAGATGAACCACTCCCGCAGCCGGCCTTATGGCTCGAAGGTCTGGGCCAACGAAGTGATCCATGGCGCGCCCGCGCTGGGGCAGGCGCTGGACGCCAGCCTCTATGAATGGGCCAAGATGAAGGAAGCGAAGATTCGCCAGTGGGTGGAGGACAAACGCATCCTGCCGGTGGAGCCCTCGAGCCTGCTCTACATGATCTGGGCTTCGACCCAGCACTACGCTGACTTCGATCACCAGATCAACATCCTCAACGATCACCAGCCGTTGTCGGACATGCAGTTCGAGCGGGCGGTGCAGACGGTGACCGGGGTGATTTTGCGGGGGATCGGGTTGGAGCCTTGAAACTGGGGTGTGGCTGAGGGCGTCATCGCGAGCAGGCTCGCTCCCACATTGGAAATGCGATCCCCCGTGGGAGCGAGCCTGCTCGCGATGGCGCCAGTCCAGGCACCTCTGCCCTCAAACCGCTACATGATAGGGATTGCGCGGATCATGATCCCAATCCAGAAACGGCTTGCCCGTCTCCACCGGCACCATCTCGATGCAATCCTGTACCGGGCAGGTGATCTGGCACAGGTTGCAACCTACGCATTCTTCATCGATCACTTCATATTTGCGCGTTCCGTCAGTTTGCCTGTGGCTGGCGATGGCCTGGTGCGAGGTGTCTTCACAGGCGATGTGGCAGCGGCCGCAACCGATGCAGGCCTCCTGGTCGATCCTGGCGATGACCTGGTAGTTGATGTCCAGGTATTTCCAATCGGTGGTGTTGCCTACCGCACGACCGGAGAACGCCTGGAGGTTGGCGTGGCCCTGGCTGTCCATCCAGCGTGACAGGCCGTCCTTCATCTCTTCGACGATGCGAAAACCGTGCAGCATCGCCGCCGTGCACACCTGCACCGCGCCGCTGCCCAGGGCGATGAATTCCGCGGCATCGCGCCAACTGCCGATGCCGCCGATGCCGCAGATGGGCAAGCCGCGGGTCTGCGGGTCACGGGCGATTTCCGCCACCATGTTCAGCGCAATCGGCTTGACCGCCGAGCCGCAGTAACCCCCGTGGGTGCTCTGGCTGCCGACGGTGGGCAGCGCGACCATCCGCTCCAGGTCGACGCTGGTGATGGAGTTGATGGTGTTGATCAGCGACACCGCATCCGCGCCACCGCGATGGGCCGCCCGGGCGGCGACGCGGATGTCGGTGATGTTCGGCGTGAGCTTGACGATCACCGGCAGCGAGCAATAGGTCTTGCACCAGCGGGTCACTTGTTCGACGTACTCTGGCACCTGGCCGACCGCCGCGCCCATGCCCCGTTCGGGCATGCCGTGGGGGCAACCGAAGTTCAGTTCGATACCGTCGGCACCGGTGGCTTCCACCAGGGGCAGGATGTGTTTCCACGACGCTTCGACACAGGGCACCATCAGTGACACGATCAACGCCCGGTCCGGCCAGTCCTTTTTCACCTGGGTGATTTCCCGCAGGTTGATCTCCAGGGAGCGGTCGGTGATCAGCTCGATGTTATTGATACCCAGCACCTCGCGATTGGCGCCGAAGTGCGCCGAGTAGCGCGACGACACATTCACCGCCGCCGGGTCTTCCCCCAGGGTTTTCCAGACCACGCCACCCCAGCCGGCCTCGAAGGCACGCACCACGTTGTAGGCCTTGTCGGTGGGTGGCGCGGAGGCCAGCCAGAACGGGTTGGGGGCTTTGATGCCGGCGAAGACAATCGACAGATCGGCCATTTACGCAGCCTCCACGTTGAGCATGAGTTGGGCATTGATCGCCTCGGCGGCGAGCTTGCCGTGCTGTACTGCCTGTACGGTGAGGTCCTGGTCCAGGCTGGTGCAATCGCCGCCGGCATACACGCCGGGGATGCTGGTGCGCAGGTGTTCGTCCACCAGGATCCGCCCGTCCTGGCGCTTGAGTTCCCGGGCCAATGGGTCCGCCAGCGCGTCCTCGTCGAAAGCCTGGCCGATGGCCTTGAAAATGCCGTCGGCGGGCAGGTCGAAGGTTTCGGCGTCGATGACCAGCCGACCGTTTTCCAGGTGGGTGCGGGAGAAGCGCATGCCCCGCACGTGGCCAGCGTCGTCGAGCAGCACCTGTTGCGGTTGGGCCCAGGTCAGCAGGCGGACCTGATTGGCCTTGGCGATGTCCTGCTCATGGCCGGTCGCGCCCATGTCCTCCAGACCGCGACGGTAGACCAGCGTGACGTCCCGGGCGCCGAGACGGGCCATCTGCACGGCCATGTCGATGGCGGTGTTGCCGGCACCGAGCACGATGCAGCGGTCGGCCAACGGCAACTGACTGAGATCATGGGCCTGGCGCAGCTCGCGGATGTACTCGGTGGCGGCCAGCAGCCCCGGCGCTTGCTCATCGCTCAGGCCCAGTTGTTTGCTGGCGGCCAGGCCGAGGCCGAGGAACGCCGCGTCGAACTGTTGGTGCAGGTCGCTCAGGCTGAGGTTTTCCCCCAGCTTCTGGCCGTGGCGGATTTCGATGCCGCCGATCTCCAGCAGGAAGTCAAGTTCGCGCTGGGCGTAATCGTCCACCAGTTTGTACTTGGCGATCCCGTATTCGTTGAGGCCGCCGGCCTTGTCCCGGGCCTCGAAAATCACCACGTCATGGCCGTGCATCGCACTGCGGTGAGCGCAGGACAGGCCCGCCGGGCCGGCACCGACCACGGCGATACGCTTGCCGCTGGCGGCAGCCCGTTTGAACGGGTGTTCGCTGAAGTGGGCATTGTCCACGGCGTAGCGCTGCAACAGGCCGATCAACACCGGGGCGCATTCGTGGCTGTTGTTGCGCACGCAGGCTTGCTGGCAGAGGATTTCCGTAGGGCAGACCCGGGCGCAACTGCCGCCGAGGATGTTGGCCGAGAGAATCTTCTGGGCCGCGCCCTGGACATTGTCCTGGTGGATGTTGCGAATGAACGAAGGAATATCGATGTCGCTCGGGCAAGCGTTCACGCAGGGGGCGTCGTAGCAATACAGACACCGGGACGCCTCCAGATGGGCTTGCCGGGCGTTGAGTGGTGGCGCCAGGTCACTGAAGCGGGCGGCGAGGGTGGTCGGGTCTTCCAGAGAGTGGGGAAGGTGGCTCAAGGGCTGGATCATGGAATGGGCCTCACGGTGTTGGAGGTGCTGCCTCTGGTGGGCAGTGTCTTTTTTTGGGGCCTGCGCTGGCCTCATCGCGAGCAGGCTCGCTCCCACATTTGAAATGCGGTTCCCTGTGGGAGCGAGCCTGCTCGCGATAGGCCGACGGCCGCTTTCAGCGTTTCACCGCAGTGGGCCTTTGCAATTCAGCCCGCTTGCTCAGCAAATCGAACATCGCCGGATACGCCGGTCGTTCGATGTAGCGCCCGGCCCCGCGCTCGGCCCGCAGGTCACCGTCGGCCCACACCAGCCGACCCTGGCTGATGGTATGGCTGGGCACGCCGCGCACGGTCTTGCCTTCGAAGATGTTGAAATCCACTTGCTGGTGGTGGGTCTTGGCCGAGATCGTGCGGCTGCCTTGGGGATCCCAGAGCACCAGGTCGGCGTCGGCACCGACGCGGATCGCCCCTTTGCGTGGGTAGAGGTTGAAGATCTTCGCGGTGTTGGTGGAGGTCAGCGCGACGAAATCCTGCATCGACAATTTGCCGCTGTTGACCCCTTCGTGCCAGAGCACGGCCATGCGGTCCTCGATGCCGGCGGTGCCGTTGGGGATTCTGCTGAAGTCGTCGCGACCGGCGGCTTTCTGTTCGGCGCAGAAACAGCAATGGTCGGTGGCGGTGGTGTGCAGGTTGCCCGATTGCAAGCCGTGCCACAGTGCCTCTTGATGCCCACGAGGACGGAAGGGCGGGCTCATCACGTAACCGGCGGCGGTCTGCCAGTCGGGATCGCGATAAACGCTGTCGTCCAGCAGCAGGTGCCCGGCCAGCACTTCACCGTAGACCGGTTGGCCTTTGCTGCGGGCATAGGTGATTTCGTCCAGCGCCTCCTTGGTGGAAACGTGCACCAGGTACAACGGCGTGCCCAGTGTCTCGGCAATGCGGATGGCCCGGCTCGCCGCTTCGCCTTCCACCTGCGAGGGCCGTGACAGTGGGTGGGCTTCGGGCCCGGTGATGCCATGGGCCAACAGCTTGCGTTGCAGGTGGTAGACCAGCTCGCCGTTCTCGGCGTGCACGGTGGGCACCGCGCCGAGCTCCAGGCAGCGTTCGAAGCTCGCCACCAGGGTGTCGTCGGCGGCCATGATCGCGTTCTTGTAGGCCATGAAATGCTTGAAGCTGTTCACGCCGTGGTGGTTGACCAGCTCGGCCATTTCTTCACGGACCTGCTCGCTCCACCAGGTGATTGCGACGTGAAAACCGTAATCGCTGGCGCTTTTCTCGGCCCAGCCGCGCCATTGGTGAAAGGCTTCCATCAGCGACTGCTGGGGGTTGGGAATCACGAAGTCGATGATCGACGTGGTCCCGCCGGCCAGCCCGGCGGCCGTACCGCTGAAGAAGTCTTCGCTGGCCACCGTGCCCATGAATGGCAACTGCATGTGGGTATGGGGATCGATGCCGCCGGGCATCAGGTATTGACCGCTGCCGTCGAGCACTTCGGTCGCGGCCGGAACATCCAGGTTTTCGCCGATGGCCTTGATCATGGCGTCGGCACAGAACACATCGGCGCGGTAACTTTCATCATGGGTAATCACGGTGGCGCCACGGATCAACAGAGACATTCCGAGTTCCTCGCAGGCATGACCGACTGATGTCGGTTCTTGGTGTTGTATCGATCACGGCGTGCAGTGAGAGGTGTTCCTGTCACTGCTGTCAGGATTAGACGCTAGTTGGAGATATCGAAATGAGCAAGATTATTTTCGATCAGTCGGTTTTTTGATTAATTGATTGAAAATAAACGAATAAATACAAAAAACGGCAGGATTCTGCGCTACCAGGCCATTTTGACGAGCTTGACAGGATCGTTATTTGAGCGAGATTTGTTACGGCAAATCAGCGGCTTGATCGCCGTTGAGCCGTGGTAGTACGCGTGCCTTACTGCAAGTCCTCCGGCCATCGCCCCGTCGATGAGCAAAAATAATGAAAACAGTGGAGCGGACATGACCAGATCAACTGTGACCGAGCGCGACGGGTTGTTCGAGCTTGAAGCCGGTAGCGACGTGCTCGAGAGCCCCCGTTACAACCACGACATCGCACCGACCAAGGTGCATGAGCGAACCTGGAACAAATGGCACATCACCGCCCTGTGGGTCGGCATGGCGATCTGCGTGCCGACCTATACCCTCGGCGGCGTACTCACCGCCTATTTCGGCCTGACGGTGGGCGAGGCGCTGCTGGCGATTCTGTTTGCCAACATCATCGTATTGATTCCGCTGACCCTGAACGCCTTTGCCGGAACCAAATATGGCATACCGTTTCCGGTGCTGTTGCGCTCGTCCTTCGGGGTCATCGGTTCCAACGTCCCTTGCCTGATCCGCGCCCTGGTGGCGTGCGGCTGGTTCGGGATCCAGACCCTGTTCGGCGGGCTGGCGATCCACCTGTTTCTCGGTTCGGTGTTCGAGGGCTGGAAGAGCCTGGGGGGCACGGGCGAGGTACTCGGCTTCATGATGTTCTGGGTGATGAACCTGTGGGTGGTGCTGCGCGGCGCCGAATCGATCAAGTGGCTGGAAACCCTGTCTGCGCCGCTGCTGGTGCTGGTGGGGGCGGGCCTGCTGGTGTGGGCCTTGCCCAACGTTTCCGTGACCGAACTGATGGCGGTCCCGGCCAAACGGCCCGAAGGGGCCGGCGTGACCGGCTACTTTCTGGCGGGGCTGACGGCCATGGTCGGTTTCTGGGCAACCCTGTCGCTGAACATTCCGGACTTCAGCCGCTATGCCAGGAGCCAGAAGGACCAGATCGTCGGGCAGATCATCGGCTTGCCGCTGACCATGTTCCTGTTCGCCTCCCTCGGCGTGGTCATGACCGCCGCCTCGGAAAAACTGGTGGGCGTCACCGTCTCCGACCCGGTGACCTTGATCGGGCATATCCAGAGCCCGTTGTGGGTAGCGCTGGCCATGGTGCTGATCATCGTCGCCACGCTCTCGACCAACACCGCCGCCAACATCGTTTCACCCACCAATGACTTTCAGAACCTCGCGCCCAGGCTGATCGGCCGTTCCAAGGCGGTGATGCTGACCGGCCTGGTGGGGTTGGCCCTGATGGCCCACGAACTGCTGAAAAAACTTGGCTGGATCGTCTCCGACGTCAGCCTCGAGTCGGTGTATTCCAATTGGCTGCTGGGTTACTCGAGCCTGCTCGGGCCGATTGCCGGGATCATGGTGGTGGATTACTTCCTGATCAAGAAACAACAACTGGACCTGGCCGGGTTGTACCGCGACGACGTTTACCCGGCGTGGAACTGGAACGGTTTCATCGCCTTCGGCGTGCCGGTGGCGTTGACGCTGCTGTCCCTGGGCAGCGATGCGTTCAACTGGTTCTACAGCTACGGCTGGTTCACCGGCTCGGCGCTGGGTGGGGTGATTTATTACGGGTTGTGCGGTTTGCGTGCGAGCCCATCCGTTGTCAAATCTGCCGTGTAGAGGAGGGCCCTGTCGCGAGCAGGCTTGAAATGCATTCCCCTGTGGGAGCGAGCCTGCTCGCGATGGCGGCTTCGAATACGCCAAAAAAGTGCCTGGAAAAAGGAGATCTCCATGAACGCCGCCGTCGACGTCCTGCAATCCACCCATCAACACATCAACCGCGACCGCCTCTGGCAGTCGCTCATGGACTTGGCCCGCCTGGGCGCCACGGTCAAGGGCGGCGTATGCCGGCTGGCCCTGACCGACCTCGATCGCCAGGCCCGGGACCTGTTCGTGCTGTGGGCCGAGGCGGCCGGCTGCACCGTCAGCATCGATGGGGTGGGCAATATTTTCGCCCGTCGTCCAGGACGCAATCCGATCCTGCCGCCGGTGATGACCGGCAGCCACATCGACACCCAGCCCACCGGGGGCAAATTCGATGGTTGCTTTGGCGTGTTGTCCGGGCTGGAGGTGCTGCGCACCCTTAATGACCTGAACATCGAAACCGAGGCGCCGCTGGAAGTGGTGGTGTGGACCAACGAAGAAGGCTCGCGCTTCGCGCCGTGCATGATGGGGTCGGGGGTGTTCGCGGAGAAATTCACCCTCGAAGAAACCCTCGCCAAGGTCGACGCCGAAGGCATTACCGTGGGGCAGGCGCTGAATGCCATCGGCTATGCCGGTCCGCGTCAGGTCACCGGTCACCCGGTGGGCGCGTATTTCGAGGCGCACATCGAACAGGGCCCGATCCTGGAAGACGAACGCAAGACCATCGGTGTGGTCATGGGCGCACTGGGGCAGAAATGGTTCGACCTCTCGCTGCGGGGTGTCGAGGCCCATGCCGGCCCGACCCCGATGCACCTGCGCAAGGACGCCCTGGTCGGCGCCTCGATCATCGTCGGTGCGGTCAACCGTGCCGCCCTCGGCCATCAACCCCATGCCTGCGGCACTGTCGGTTGCCTGCAGGCCTACCCGGGCTCGCGCAACGTCATTCCGGGTGAAGTGCGCATGACCCTGGATTTCCGCCATCTGGAACCGGCGCGGCTGGACTCGATGATCGCCGAGGTCAAGCAGGTCATCGACGATACCTGCCGGCAACACGGCTTGAGCTACGAGTTGACCCCCACCGCCGACTTCCCGCCGCTGTACTTCGACCCGGGTTGTGTCGACGCCGTCCGCGGAGCTGCCCAAGGGCTGGGCCTGTCCCATATGGACATCGTCAGCGGCGCCGGCCATGACGCGATTTTCCTCGCCGAGCTGGGCCCGGCCGGCATGATCTTCGTGCCCTGTGAAGGCGGGATCAGCCACAACGAGATTGAAAACGCCGCCCCCGACGATCTTGCCGCCGGCTGCGCGGTGCTGCTACGGGCAATGCTGGCCGCTTCCCAGGCCATCGCCGAGGGACGCATGGCGGCTTGAACGAGCGGGGGGCGGTTTCGCCACCGCCTGCAAGGGAACGCACGGCGACCACGGACGGTCGTAACCTCCATGCGCTTCTGACCTATGGAGACCCAATGAGCCAGGACGTCCCGACCACGGAGACCAATCGTCGTCAATTGCTGCAAATCATCGCCGGACTGTCGGACGGCGTGATGTTGATCGAAGTCGACCAGACCATTGCCTGGGCCAACCAGGCCGTGCTGAACATGCATGGGGTCAAGAGCCTCGCGGAACTGGGCGCCAATGCCCGGGAGTACGCCCGACGCTTCAATTTGCGTTATCGCAACAACCATCCGTTGACGGAGGACAGCTACCCCATCGCTCGGGTCGCCCGTGGCGATGAGTTCAGTGATGTGCTGGTGGAGGTCACGCCGGTGGCCGATCCGGACCGCACCTGGGTCCACCGCATTCGCAGCATGGTGCTGACCGATCGCAACGACGAACCGACCTTGCTGGTGCTGATTCTCAGCGACGCCACGGAGTGGGCCAGCGCCGAACAGCGGTTCGAGAAAACCTTCGCCGCCAACCCGGCGCCGGCGGTGATCTGCCGCCTCAGCGACCTGCGCTACATCAAGGTCAACCAGGGCTTCCTGGAGATGACCGGCTACAGCCGTGAGCAGGTGATCGGCCGTTCGGTCTACGAGCTGGACGTGCTCGAGGCCGCCGAGCGCCGTGAGCTGGCCATCGAGCGCCTGGGACAGGGCGCGACCATTCCGCAGATGCAGGCCGAGCTGAAGTTGCCGGAAGGCACGAGCAAGCAGGTGATCGTCGCTGGCCAGCCACTGGACCTGCACGACGAAGATTGCATGCTGTTTTCCTTCATGGACATGGAGCCGCGACGCAAGGCCGAAACGGCGCTGCGCCAGAGCGAGGAGCGCTTCGCCAAGTCGTTTCGCCTGTCCCCCGTGCCTACCCTGGTGTGCAGCGCCGAGCAACTGCTGCTGGAAATCAACGACGCCTTCCTCGAAACCACCGGGTACGCCAGTGAAGAACTGTTTGGCAAGACGGTGGCGGAAATCGGCTTTCTCGACAAGGACGCCAGTGCCACGCTGTTTGCCCGTCTGGAGAAGACCGCGACGATATCCAATGTCGATGTCGTGGTGCGCAAGAAGGGCGGCGAAATGATCGACTGCGAAGTGGCGGCCGACACCGTGATCATCCAGGACCAGCCTTGTTACCTGTTGGTCCTGGTGAACATCACCGAACGCAAGCGCTCGCAACTGGAGCTGGTGGCGGCGATCGAGGAGGTGATGAAGGACGCGTCCTGGTTCAGTCGTACGCTGATAGAGAAGCTGGCCAACGTGAAGAGCATCAACACGCAACTGCCCAGCACCTCCTACACCGAACTGACTGCCCGTGAGCGTGATGTGCTGGGGCTCATTTGCCAGGGCCTGGCGGACAAGGAGATCGCCGCACGCCTGAAACTGGCGCCCAATACCGTGCGAAATCACGTCGCTACGCTGTATTCGAAGCTGGATGTCCACAGCCGCAGCGAGGCCATCGTCTGGGCCCGGGAGCGGGGTCTGTTCGGGAATGACTGGAACATGAAGGCACCATGATAGCCAGTGCAAATGCACCGGAAGGGTTAGTGCAAATTCGGGTATCTGGCGGGCAGGTGGCTGCTTAGGATGTGAGGGTGCGGCACTTTCAGAACGGTGCCGCGTCCCCACGAAACAGTCAAGGAATACGCCGTAATGTGTAGTGATTCGAAGCCAACGTGCCATCGACAGGATGTCTGCCGGAACCCGGGGGGCGGTGTTGTTTGTCGCGCCTTTGTGTGGCTTGCGTTGAGGTGCCGTCCATGACCCAATTGGCCCCCCTGCGCGCCCGCCTCGAAGAAAGTTTCTCGCCGCTGTCCTGCGAATGCAGCCTCAACGGTGACGGTACCCTGACCGTCCGGCTCTATCGCCGCGAAAGTGGGGAAGTGGACCTGGTGGTGAGCGGCTTGAACCTCGACAGCGTTCGCTCGGAAGAAAGCCTGGCGAAGCTGATCGACGAACTGCGGTATGAGCTGCAGAACACCCCGGGGCATCGCAACGATCCCGCCTAGCTAAATTGAATGCGGTCCTTTGTGGCGAGGGAGCTTGCTTGTGGCGAGGGAGCTTGCAGCCCCTTTCTTGTGGGCGCTTCGCACCCAAGCGGGAGCAAGCTCCCTCGCCATAGGTGAACTGGGTTCAATCCTTACAACAGCGTCGCCCGGCAATCGAGCGCCAGCCGCGCGCCGCCGTATTCGCTGCTGCCCACCTCCAGTGTGAACCCGTGCAGGTTGACAATCGCCGCGACGATCGACAGGCCCAGGCCAAACCCGCCATGGTGGCTGCTGCCCTCGGCTCGATAGAAACGGCGAAACACGGCCTTGCGCTCCGGCTCCGGAATGCCGGGACCGGAGTCGAGCACCTCGATGCGGGTGCTGTCGCCCTGATCGATACCGCGCAGGGTCACCTTGCCTCCCGCCGGGGTGAACTTGATGGAATTGCTCAACAGGTTCGACACCGCTTCGAACAGCAGGGCCCGGTCGCCGTTGAGCAAAGGCAGGGTCTCGGGCACTTCGAGGCTGAAGATCAGTTCGCCTTCCTCGGCCAGGGGCAGATAGAAATCATGCAATTCCTGTAGCAACTGCAGCGGGTCGAGGCGCACGAAGCCCGAGCGACGCTGCTGGTCTTCCAGCTCGGAGATCCGCAGCAAGCCTCGGAACCGCGCCATCAGGGTATCGGTCTCGGCAATCACCTGATCCATCTGCAAGGCTTCCGGGGATCCATCCGCGGCCTGCTGCTGGATACGATAAAGCTGGGCACGCAGGCGCGTCAGCGGTGTGCGCAGGTCATGGGCAATGTTGTCGCACACACCCTTGACCTCGTTCATCAGGCGTTCGATGCGATCGAGCATGGCATTGACGATTGCCGCCAGCATGTCCAGTTCATCCCGCCGGCTCGACAACGGCAGGCGATGGGTCAGGTCGCCGGCGACGATGGCCTCGGCACTGGCCTGCAGTTTGCGGATGCGTTGCAGCGGTCGGCGGCGCAAGAGATGCCAGCCGGCAATCCCCGGCAGGATGGTCAGCGATACACCCCATAACAGCGCGTGAAGGATGATGCGAGTCACTGCGAAGAGCGAGCCGTTGTCCCGCGCCAGCACCAGCCAGCGTCCGTCCTGGGTGCGGTTCGCCACGGCGTCGCAACTGTCGGAGGGCACGCCCGGATCGTCGTAGTCGACACAATCGCTCAATATGTGGATTTTGCCGTCCAGCGGCAGGTCCGTGGGGATCCGCTGGATCGGCCCGCTCAGGTGGCGCAACTGGGGATCGAACAGGCCATAGGCGTCGACGCCGCGATCGTCCAGGGTCAGGCTGGCCATGAGCGCATCCTCCAGTTGATCGCCGTGGATGCGGGCGAACAGATGCTGGCGCTGCATCAGGGAATGTTTGGCCAGGCTGTCGAGGTAGCCGAACACCTCGTAGTACATGACCCCCATCAAAATCGCGCTCCAGAGCACGAACAACGCACTGTACAGCGCCAGCAGGCGGCTGCTGGAAGAGCGCCAGCCCTTAGCGGGGTTCAGCAATGACATAGCCCGAACCCCGCACGGTGCGAATCAGCGGTTCCAGGCCCGGCGGATCGATTTTCTTGCGCAGGCGACCGATATGGACGTCGATCAGGTTGGTGCCGGGGTCGAAGTGATAGCCCCAGACTTCCTCGAAGATCATCATGCGCGAAAGAATCTGCCCGCTGTTGCGCATCAGGAACTCCAGCAATTTGTATTCGGTGGGCAGCAGGCTGAGCAGTTGCCCGTTGCGACTGGCCTCACGGCTGATCAGATCCAGTTCCAGATCGGCCACCCGCAGGATGGTTTCCGGTTCCCGGGCGCCATTGTTGCGCCGCAGCAGCACCTCGACCCGGGCGGCCATTTCATCGGTGGCGAACGGTTTGGTCAGGTAATCGTCACCGCCGGCCCGCAAGCCGCGTACGCGCTCATCCACATCGGAAAGGGCGCTGATCATCAGGATCGGCGTCGCCACGCCCATGGTGCGCAGGGTCGTGACAATCACCAGGCCGTCGAGCTCGGGCAGCATGCGGTCGAGGGTAATCAGGTCGTAGTCGCCGCTCACCGCTCGTTCCAGGCCTTCGCGACCGTTATCGACCCAGTCGACGTTCAGGCCGTTACGGGTCAGCTCGGCGACGATTTCACGGGCGGTCACGGCGTCGTCTTCGATGGTCAGGATGCGGTTCATGGGCGGTACCGGGTTGGGAAATTGATGCCATTGCGCAGCATTCTGCCAAAGAAAACCTGTCGGCTTTCTGAAAAAAAGTTCATGGACGGGCAAATGGTTTCACTGGCCTGGATCAACACTTGGTCACAAATAATCCCTAACATGAATCGAGTGCGCACCATTATGTTGCGTCCGTTGCCCTGCCTTGGCGCGCTGTCGCCGTCGGGTACCGACGCTAAACCGGTGATGGTGTGCTGCAAGGAGCCGAGACCTCACCGGTCTTCGATAAAGCATTCACATCAAGGAAGAGCCGCATCATGCAGCCTCAAGACCTTCTACGCCAAAAATTCGATATCCAACCCTTGACCCGGCCCGACATGACGGTGCACCTGGACGGGCGGATCGTCAATGCCGCCCGGGGCGAAACCGTCCTGACCGTTATCCAGTCCCAGGGTCAGCGCCAGGTAGCCCGTAACGATCATGGCCAGATCAGTGGCGCCTACTGCGGCATGGGCGTGTGCCAATGCTGTCTGGTCAGGATCGACGGTCGTCACAAGCGCCGCGCCTGCCAGACCCAGGTACGCCCCGGTATGCAGATCGAAACCCGGACCAACCGTATCGTCGAAACGGAGGCGCCATGAACCTCGCTCCGGTGATCGTCGGCGGTGGACCGGCCGGCATGGCAGCCGCCATCGAACTGGCAGCCCATGGGCTGCGCTGCACGTTGCTGGAAGAGGCACCGCGCCTGGGCGGCGTGGTATATCGCGGGCCGTTGCGTGACGGCGTCAGCCTCGACTACCTGGGACCGCGCTACAGCGAAGCCCTGGAAAAACTCCACGGCGAGTTCGACCGGCACGCCGGGCTGATCGACGTCCGGCTCAACCACCGCGTCGTCGGGGCCGAGGGGTTGCGGGCGCTGATGCTGCTGGATGCCGAGGAGCGTGTATGCGAGGTCGCCTATTCCCATCTGGTCCTGGCGGCCGGTTGTCATGAGCGCAGCGTGCCGTTCCCCGGCTGGACCCTGCCCGGGGTGATGCTGCTGGGGGGCCTGCAACTGCAGATCAAGAGCGGAGTGGTCAAGCCACCGAGCCCGGTGGTGATCGCCGGTACCGGCCCGTTGCTGCCGCTGGTGGCGTGTCAGCTGCATGCCGCGGGCGTGGCCGTGGCCGGTGTCTATGAAGCCTGCGCATTCGGCCGGATTGCCAAGGAAAGCCTGGCGTTGCTGAACAAGCCGCAGCTTTTCCTCGATGGCCTGAGCATGCTGGCCTACCTCAAGCGTCATCGCATACCCGTGCGCTATGGCTGGGGCGTGGTGCAGGCCCATGGCGAGGGCGAGTTGAACATGGTCACCGTCGCACCGTATTCCAACGACTGGGAACCCGACCTCGAACGTGCCGAACAGGTACCGGCCCAGACGTTGGCGGTCGGCTACGGTTTCATACCGCGCACCCAGTTGAGCCAGCAGATGGGCCTGGAGCATGGTTTCAGCGACGATGGCTATCTGCGGGCGGTGTCCGATGCCTGGCAGCAAAGCAGCGAGGCGCACATCCACCTGGCCGGTGACATGGGCGGGATTCGCGGCGGTGAAGCGGCCATGTTGAGCGGACGCATCGCTGCGCTGTCGGTGCTGATGCAGTGCAATGTGCTGTATTCCCATGCCGCCCTCGAACGGCGGGGGCAGTATCAGGCGAAGTTGGACCGGATCATCCGCTTCCGTGCCGCCGTGGACCGCTACACCCGGCGCGGAGCCGGGCAAACCGCGCTGCCGACGGCCGATACGGTGATCTGCCGCTGTGAGCACGCCACCCGCGCCGACATCGACCGGGCCATTGAACAGGGCGTGCAGGACGTCGCCAGCCTGAAGATGCGCACCCGGGTGAGCATGGGCGATTGCCAGGGGCGGATGTGCGTGGGGTACTGCAGCGACCGCCTGCGCGAGGCCACCGGGCGTGCCGACGTCGGCTGGTTGCGGCCGCGCTTCCCGATCGATCCGATACCGTTTTCAGCGTTCCGCAATGTCGGCATGGAGGGCGCGCACCATGATTAAGCACCCAGGGATCCAGGACTACGATGTGGTTATCGCCGGTGGTGGCGTGATCGGCGCTTCCTGTGCCTACCAGTTGTCCAAGCGCAAGCACTTGAGAATCGCCCTGATCGATGCCAAGCGCCCCGGCAACGCGACCCGCGCGTCGGCCGGCGGCCTGTGGGCCATCGGCGAGTCGGTGGGGTTGGGATGCGGGGTGATCTTCTTTCGCATGATGTCGGCCAACCGCAAGCGCCAGACCCAGGGAGCGGCCGTGGCGGTGGATGCCAGTACGCCGCACATCCTGCCCCAGTCGTTCTTCGATTTTGCCTTGCAGTCCAACGCGATGTACCCCCAGCTGCACCGGGAGTTGCTGGACAACCATGGCATGGATATCAAGTTCGAGGAAACCGGGCTCAAGTTCGTGATCTACGACGATGAGGATCGCTTGTATGCCGAGCACATCGTCGCCTGCATTCCCCACCTGTCGGATCAGGTGCGCTGGCTTGACCAGGCCGCCCTGCGCGAGGCCGAGCCCAGCGTCAGCCATGAGGCCCGGGGCGCACTGGAGTTCCTGTGCGATCACCAGGTCAGCCCGTTCCGGCTGGCCGATGCCTACACCGAAGGTGCCCGGCAGAATGGTGTCGACCTGTACTTCAACACCCACGTTACCGAAGTGTTGCGCAGCGGGACACGGGTGACGGGAGTAAAAACCGCCGAGGCCGGAACCTTCCACTGCCGGACCCTGATCAATGCCAGCGGTGCCTGGGCGGCGGACCTGAGCGAGCAGGCCACCGGCGTGCGGATTCCGGTCAAGCCGGTCAAGGGGCAGATCCTGCTGACCGAGCGCATGCCGAAGCTTCTCAACGGCTGCCTGACCACCAGCGACTGCTACGTGGCGCAGAAAGACAACGGCGAAATCCTCATCGGCAGCACCACCGAAGACAAGGGCTTCGACGTGACCACGACCTACCCGGAGATCGAGGGGCTGGTGCAGGGGGCGATGCGCTGCATCCCGCAACTGGCCGACATCAACCTCAAGCGGACCTGGGCCGGCCTGCGCCCGGGCTCCCCCGATGAATTGCCGATCCTGGGGCCGATGCGAGGGGTGGAAGGTTACCTCAATGCCTGCGGGCATTTCCGCACCGGCATCCTGACCTCGGCCATTACCGGGGTCCTGCTGGACAGGCTGGTGAACAACGAGCCGCTGCCGCTGGATATCACGCCGTTCCTGGCAGACCGTTTCGAGGTGACGTCGAGGGTTGCTGAGCCGAAGGATGTTGAACTGGCCTGAGACGGCGAGCTGTTGTGAACACAACATTTGCAGCCATCTGGGAATCCTGTGGGAGCGAGCCTGCTCGCGATGGCGCCGGGTCAATGGAGTCGATGTTGGCTGATCCACCGCTATCGCGAGCAAGCTTTGCTCCCACAGGGATGGCGTGTACGTCGGTCGTTAATCCTCGAACCCCACCTGTTCATGGATCTCATCCACCTTGAGTTCCAGCCGGTACGCCACGGCGATGAACAACGCTTGGCACAGGCACAGGGTGGCGCTCAACGAGCGGAAGGCGAAGGAGCTGCCTTCGTTCACCAGCAGTACGGTGTTGGCGCGTTTTGCCAGGGGCGACAGGTTGCTGTCGGTGATGATCAGCGTCTTGGCCTGGTGATGCTGGGCGATGCGCAGGCAGTGCTGGGTTTCCTTGCCATAGGGCGTGAAGCTGATGGCGATCACCAGGTCATTGGCGCGGACACTGCGCATCTGCTCGCGATAACTGCCCCCCAGGCCGGACACCAGATGGATGCGTTTGTTGGTGTGTTGCAGGTTATAGACCAGGTAATCGGCCACGGCAAAGGAGCGTCGCACGCCCACCACATAGATATTGTCGGCATTGACCACCAGGTCGACAGCCTTGTCGAACGCCTGGTCGTCCAGTTCCAGCCCCAGTCGTTCGATGCCCGACAGCGTGGCGTTGATGCACTCGCGTGCCAGGTCGCCGCCGCTGGCTTTCTGCGACTTGTTGGCGATCATGCTGCGAATGCGTTGCTGGTAGTTCTGTACCGGCGTGGTCTTGTGGGTATAGGCCTCGCGGAACAAGGCCTGCATTTCGCTGAACCCGCTGAAGCCGAACCGTTGGGAGAAGCGCACGATGGCCGAGGGATGCACTTCGCACTCGCGGGCGATGTCGCTGATGCGATCGACCATGATCCGGTCGCTTTGCTGGCTCATGTAGCTGGCAATACGCTTGAGCTGGCGCGGCAGGCTTTCATATTCGTCGGTGATCAGTTGCAACAGACGCTCGGCATTGATCGGTGGGCTGGCGAGGGCGGCCTCGGACGCGCTCTCGGATGGCGCCGGCAGATCGGGGCGGGTCATAGATAATCCTTCTGGCTTGTTCTTATAGAGCCGTCCGCTGAAAGACCGGCCCTCGACAATAAGTTGGCTGCTCGCAGTCTACAGCGTAGGGGCAGGGAAAATCATGACGGGTAACGTCGCAATCCATGACTGGAACGACGCACCGTGTCTGACACAGCTGATTTGCAGTTTATTGGAAAATATATTCCACATAAAAATTTTATAGAAAAATTATTGATTGTTGCTCCTCGCTCGTTTTAGTCTGCATTCACCAAGAGCGTTGGCGCCGGTCCGGCAGCGAACGCAGGCTGATAAAAATAACAGGAGCCAGCATGGGCCAGACTCGTTTTGCCAGTGGGCGTCAATTGGATGTGATCTGCCTGGGACGCCTGGGCGTGGACCTGTATGCGCAGCAAGTCGGGGCACGGCTGGAGGATGTGTCGAGCTTCGCCAAATACCTGGGCGGCTCGTCGGCCAACATCGCTTTCGGTACCGCGCGACTTGGGCTCAGGTCGGCGATGTTGAGCCGGGTAGGGGACGACCACATGGGTCGTTTCCTGGTGGAGTCCCTGGCTCGCGAAGGCTGCGATGTCAGTGGCATCAAGGTTGACCCCGAGCGCCTGACCGCCCTGGTCTTGCTGGGCATCAAGGATCGGGAAACCTTTCCCCTGGTGTTCTATCGGGAAAACTGCGCCGACATGGCACTGCGCGCCGAAGACATCGACGAGGCCTTCATCGCTTCGAGCAAAGCCCTGCTGATCACCGGCACTCATTTCTCTACCGAAGGCGTCTACAACGCCAGTCTCCGGGCGCTGGATCATGCCGCCAAGCACAACGTCAAACGCATACTGGACATCGATTACCGGCCGGTGCTCTGGGGCCTGACGGGCAAGGCCGATGGGGAAACCCGTTTCGTCGCCGACCAGAAAGTCAGCCAGCATGTGCAAGGCATCCTGCCGCGTTTCGATCTGATCGTCGGCACCGAAGAAGAATTCCTGATTGCCGGCGGCAGCGAAGATCTGCTGACGGCACTGCGTACCGTCCGTTCGCTGACGGCGGCCACCCTGGTGGTCAAGCTCGGCCCGCAGGGTTGCACGGTGATTCACGGGGTCATCCCGGCCCGACTCGAGGACGGTGCCATTTATCCGGGTGTACGCGTTGAGGTACTGAATGTATTGGGGGCCGGCGATGCCTTCATGTCGGGCTTCCTCGCCGGCTGGCTGGAGGACGCCAGCGACGAGCGTTGCTGCCAACTGGCCAATGCCTGCGGTGGCCTGGTGGTGTCGCGTCACGGCTGCGCGCCGGCGATGCCGACCCGGGCTGAACTCGACTACCTGTTCGACAGCCCGGTGCCGATCACCCGACCCGACCAGGACCCCGTGCTGCAGCGCTTGCATCAGGTCAGCGTGCCGCGCAAGGCCTGGAAGCAACTGTTCATCTTTGCTTTTGACCATCGCTGGCAACTGGTGGAACTGGCGCAAAAGGGTGATCGAGACTTGAGTTGCATTGGCGCCCTCAAGCAACTGTTCATCCAGGCGGTGGAACGGGTCGAAGCCGACCTGCAGCGTCAGGGCGTCGAGGCCGATGTCGGCTTGCTGGCCGATCAACGTTTCGGCCAGGACTCGTTGAACGCCGCCACCGGGCGCGGCTGGTGGGTTGCCCGGCCGGTGGAGGTGCAAGGTTCGCGTCCGCTGGCGTTCGAACATGGGCGTTCCATCGGCAGCAACCTCATTGCCTGGCCCAGCGAACAGATCATCAAGTGCCTGGTGCAGTTCCACCCTGACGACGAACCGCTGCTGCGCCTGGAGCAGGAGGCGCAACTGATGGGCCTCTACAAGGCCTCCCAGGTCAGCGGCCATGAATTGCTGCTGGAGGTCATTCCACCGAAAGATCATCCGTCGCCCCATCCTGACGTGCTGTATCGCGCGCTCAAGCGCCTCTACAACCTGGGCATCTACCCGGCGTGGTGGAAGATCGAAGCCCAGACAGCGGAGGAGTGGAAACAGCTCGACGAGCTGATCCAACAGCGCGACCCGTATTGTCGTGGCGTCGTGCTCCTGGGGCTCAACGCCCCGGCTGCCGCCTTGGCCGAAGGGTTTCGCCAGGCCAGCCAGAGCACGACCTGCCGGGGATTTGCCGTGGGCCGCACGATTTTCCAGGAGCCGAGCCGGGCCTGGCTGGCGGGGGAAATCGATGATGAAACGCTGATCCGGCAGGTGCAGGACACGTTTGTGGAGTTGATCGAGGCGTGGCGTGCTGCCCGCAGCTGAATATTGTGAACCCTGAGCCTGATGTGGGAGCGAGCCTGCTCGCGATGGCGGACTAACTGTTAGCAGTCAGTCGTCTGAAAGACCGCTATCGCGAGCAGGCTCGCTCCCACAAGGTTCTCCGCAGCTTTCAATTGCTATGTAAAAACAATAAAAGGTGCAGCCATGCCCGCTATTCGAATTGGCATCAACCCGATCTCTTGGAGCAACGACGACTTGCCGTCCCTGGGTGGTGAGACGCCGTTGAGCACTGCGCTGAGCGAAGGCAAGGCCATCGGCTACGAGGGGTTCGAGCTCAACGGCAAGTTTCCCAAGGACGCCAAGGGCGTCGGCGATGTGCTGCGTCCCTATGGCCTGGCGCTGGTGTCCGGTTGGTACTCCAGTCGCCTGGCCCGACGCTCGGCGGCCGAGGAAATCGATGGGATTGCCGCCCATGTGCAGTTGCTGGCGCAAAACGGCGCCAGGGTGCTGGTCTATGGCGAAGTCGCCGACTCTATCCAAGGCCAGCGCATTCCCCTGATCGAGCGGCCGCGCTTTCACACCGACGACGCCTGGCAGGCCTATGCCGACAAGCTCACCGAACTGGCCCGCTTCACCTTGTCCCACGGCGTGCGCCTGGCCTATCACCACCACATGGGCGCCTATGTCGAGTCGCCCTCGGACATCGACAAGCTGATGGCCCTGACCGGCAGTGAGGTCGGCCTGCTGTTCGACTCGGGCCATTGCTACATGGGCGGTGGCGAGCCGTTGCAGGTGTTGCGCAAGCACATCGAGCGGGTCTGCCATGTGCACTTCAAGGATGTGCGCAAGCCCGTGGTGCAACTGGCGCGCAACCATCTCTGGAGCTTCCCGGACTGCATCGTCAATGGCACCTTCACTGTGCCGGGGGACGGCGACATCGATTTCGCCGCGTTGCTGGACGTCCTGCTGGCCGCCGATTACCAGGGCTGGCTGGTGGTGGAAGCCGAACAGGACCCGGCCGTGGCGCCGAGTTATGCCTACGCCAAGAAGGGCTACGACACCTTGCGCGCGTTGTTGTTGGAAAGGAGTTCCTCATGAGTCTGTTGATCAAGAACCAGCCCGCAGGCCGGACCATGGTCCAACTGCCCCAGGGCGAGTTGGAGTACGTCGGGTTCGCCGCCTACCGCCTGAGCCTCGGTGAAACCCTGCCGGTGGCCGCCGGCGACAAGGAGCTATGCCTGGTGCTGCTCAGTGGTCGCATCGGCCTCAACGGCGAAGCGCCGGGGCAGGGCAGTTTCGCCTGGGACAACCTCGGCGATCGCCAGTCGGTGTTCGAGGACAAATCGCCCTACGCTGCTTACTTGCCGCCCGGCAGCCAGGCCCAGGTGACCGCCTTGAGCGACGTACAGCTCGCCGTCTGTGCCGCGCCGGGTTCCAGCCAGAACGATTACGGCCCACGGCTGATCCGCCCCGACAATATGAAGCGCAGCGTGCGCGGCAAAGGCGCGAATACCCGGTATATCTGCGACATCCTGCCGGACAGCGAACCGGCCCACTCGCTGCTGGTGGTGGAAGTGCGCACGCCGTCGGGTCATTCGTCGAGCTATCCACCTCACAAGCACGACACCGACGACCTGCCGCACCAGAGTTTCCTGGAGGAAACCTACTATCACCAGATCAATCCGTCCCAGGGCTTCGTGTTCCAGCGGGTCTACACCGACGACCGCAGCATCGACCAGGCCATGGCCGTGGAGAACGGCGACCTGGTGGTGGTGCCCAAGGGCTACCACCCGGTCAGCGTGCCTTACGGGTACGAGTCGTACTACCTGAACGTCATGGCCGGTCCGAAGCGGGTCTGGCAGTTCCATAACGACCCGCAGCACAGTTGGTTGCTGGATCTCTGAACACACCGTTTGCTGCCCGCTCACCCACGCCGTTTCGTATGGACACTGGAGGGATAACAAGATGAATAAGCCCCTGCGTTTTGCCTTGAACCGAATGGTTGCCCCGCGCCTGTCGTTGCCCGAATTCATCGATCTGGCGCTGGCCTTGAAAACCGATGCCATCGAGATCCGCAACGATCTGAAAGGCATCGAGATCGAGAACGGCATGGCGCCGGCTCGCGTGCGCGAGTTGTGCGAAGAGCGGGGCATCAAGGTGTTGTCGATCAACGCTCTCTATCCCTTCGACGTGTGGAACGAGGAGCGCCGCGCCCAAGCCCTGAGGTTGGCCGACTATGCCCGCGAATGTGGCGCCGAGGGCCTGGTCATGTGCCCGCTCAATGAGCGTGCCGACCCACGCAGCGAGGCCGAGCGCGCGGCGGGGCTGCGTACGGCGCTCAGCGAACTGGCGCCGATCCTGCGGGCTTTTGGTATCTACGGCTTCATCGAGCCCCTGGGGTTCGAGGAATGTTCGTTGCGTCGCAAGGGGACGGCGGTAGCAGCGATCAAGGCCACCGGCGGGCTGGATGTGTTCCGCCTGGTGCACGATACCTTTCATCACCATCTGGCGGGTGAGCAGGCGTTCTTCCCCGAACTGACCGGGCTGGTGCACATCTCCGGCGTGGAAGATGCCCAGGCACCGTTGGCGACGATCCGCGACGGTCACCGGGTGTTGGTGGGCAAGGCCGACATCCTCGGCAACGCCGCGCAGATCGAAGCGCTGCGGGCCGGTGGCTATGACGGTTACTTGTCCTTCGAACCGTTCGCCGAGAGCGTTCATGAACTGGCCGACATCCGCCAGGCGTTGGGGGCGAGCATGAGCCATTTGCAGGATTCACAGGCCTGACCCAACCTCCAAGAACCCCCTTGTGGGAGCGAGCCTGCTCGCGATGGCGGCCTGCCAAGCACATTGATGTCGGCTGACACACCGCCATCGCGAGCAGGCTCGCTCCCACAGGGATCGCATTCCAGACAAGGTGCAAGCATGTCCACAACACGACTGACCATGGCCCAGGCCCTGGTGAAATTCCTCGATAACCAGTACGTCGAGGTCGACGGTGTCCAGAGCAAGTTCGTCGCCGGGGTCTTTACCATTTTCGGCCACGGCAACGTGCTGGGCCTGGGCCAGGCGCTGGAACAGGACAGCGGCGAGCTGGTGGTCCATCAGGGCCGCAACGAACAGGGCATGGCCCACGCCGCCATTGGCTTCGCCAAGCAGAACCTGCGCCGGAAGATCTACGCCTGTACCTCGTCGGTCGGCCCCGGTGCGGCGAACATGGTGACCGCGGCAGCCACCGCGACGGCCAATCGCATTCCGCTGCTGCTGTTGCCCGGCGATGTCTACGCCAGCCGTCAACCGGACCCGGTGCTGCAACAGATCGAGCAGTTCCACGACCTGAGCATCAGCACCAACGATGCGTTCAAGGCGGTGAGCAAATACTGGGACCGGATCAACCGTCCCGAGCAATTGATGAGCGCCGCAATCCAGGCCATGCGCGTGCTCACCGATCCGGCCGAGACCGGCGCGGTGACCCTGGCGTTGCCCCAGGATGTGCAGGGCGAAGCCTATGACTACCCGGACTGTTTCCTGGCCAGGCGCGTGCATCGCATCGACCGCCGTCCGGCCACCGCGGCGATGCTCAGCGATGCCCTGGCCCTGCTCAAGGGCAAGCGCCGGCCGCTGATCATCTGTGGCGGCGGGGTGAAGTACGCCGGCGCCAACGCCGCATTGCAAGCCTTTGCCGAACGCTTCGACATCCCCTTTGCCGAGACCCAGGCCGGCAAGAGCGCCGTGGTGTCCAGTCATCCGCTGAACGTCGGCGGTGTTGGCGAAACCGGCTGCCTGGCGGCGAACCTGCTGGCCAAGGAAGCGGACCTGATCATCGGCATCGGTACCCGCTACAGCGATTTCACCACCGGCTCAAAATGGCTGTTCCAGCAGCCGGGGGTGCAGTTCCTCAACCTGAATATCAGCCCATGCGACGCGCTGAAACTCGACGGCGTGCAGTTGCTGGCCGATGCTCGCGCGGGGCTGGAAGCGCTGTTCGCCGCCATGGGGGATTACCGTGCCGGATGGGGCGGGCGGATCGCCGACGCCAAGGGGCAACTGGAGGCTGAGGTGGACCGGGTCTACCAGGCCGATTACCAGGCCGAGGATTTCGTCCCGGAAATCAACGACGGCATGGACCCGGCGGTGTTTCGCGAATTCATCGAACTCACCGGCTCCTGCCTGACCCAGAGTCGGGTATTGGGCACCCTCAACGAAGCCTTGGCGGATGACGCGATCATCGTCGCCGCCGCCGGCAGCCTGCCCGGTGACTTGCAGCGCAGTTGGCGCAGCAAGGGCGTGAACACCTACCACCTCGAATACGGCTATTCCTGCATGGGATACGAGGTGAATGCGGCACTGGGGGTGAAGCTCGCCGAGCCTGATAAAGAGGTGTACGCCCTGGTGGGTGACGGTTCCTACATGATGTTGCATTCGGAGCTGGCGACCTCGATCCAGGAGCGGCGCAAGATCAACGTGGTGCTGCTGGACAACATGGCGTTCGGCTGCATCAACAACTTGCAGATGGGAAACGGGATGGACAGCTTCGGCACCGAGTTCCGCTTCCGCGACCCGGACACCGGCAAGCTCGACGGCGCTTTCGTGCCGGTGGATTTCGCCATGAGCGCGGCGGCCTACGGTTGCAAGACCTACAAGGTGAAGACCCTCGATGAACTGCGCGCGGCCCTGGCCGACGCACGGCTGCAAACGGTCTCGACCCTGATCGACATCAAGGTCCTGCCCAAGACCATGATCCACGGCTACCTGTCGTGGTGGCGGGTGGGTGTGGCGCAAGTCTCCACCAGCGCCCGGACCAACGCCGTCGCCAAGGCCCTCAATGAACGACTGGCCCAGGCCCGTCAGTACTGATCACAACAACAAGGAGTTCCAAATGTCTTTGAAGCTGGGCGTCATCGGCACCGGGGCCATCGGCCAGGACCATATCCGTCGTTGCAGCCAGACCTTGCTCAACAGCCAGGTGGTGGCGGTGACCGACATCAACCTGGCCCAGGCGGCGAAAGTGGTGGCCGACCTGAAACTGACCGCCGAGGTCTATCCCGATGGGCACACGCTGATCAAGGCCCCGGAAGTCGAGGCGATCCTCGTCACGTCCTGGGGGCCGAGTCATGAGGAGTTCGTGCTGGCGGCGATCGCCGCCGGAAAACCGGTGTTCTGTGAAAAGCCCCTGGCCGTCACGGCTGAAGGTTGCCGCCGGATCGTCGAGGCCGAGGTGGCCCATGGCAAGCGACGGGTGCAGGTCGGTTTCATGCGCCCGTACGATGAAGGCTATCGGGCGCTCAAGGCGGTGATCGACAGCGGCCAGATCGGTGAACCGCTGATGCTGCATTGCGCCCACCGCAACCCCAGCGTGGGTGAAAACTACAAGACCGATATGGCGATCACCGACACCCTGATCCATGAGTTGGATGTGCTGCGCTGGCTGTTGGCCGACGATTACGTGTCGGTGCAGGTGGTATTTCCGCGCAAGACCAGCAAGGCCCTGGCTCACCTGCGCGATCCCCAGGTCGTCCTGCTGGAAACCGCCAAGGGCACGCGCATCGACGTGGAAGTGTTCGTCAACTGCCAGTACGGCTATGACATCCAGTGCGAAGTGGTGGGGGAGACCGGCATCGCCAAGTTGCCGGAACCGTCCCAGGTGCAGCTGCGCAGCGGCGCCAAGCTGTCCAATGCCATCCTGATGGACTGGAAGGATCGCTTCATCGCCGCTTATGACGTCGAGTTGCAGGCCTTTATCGACGGCGTTCGCGCCGGCCAGGTGGGCGGCCCTTCGGCGTGGGACGGTTTCGCCGCGGCGGTGGCGGCGGATGCCTGCATCGAGGCGCAGGGCAGTGGGCAGATCGTCAAGGTGGAGCTGCCTGAGCGGCCGCGTTTCTACGGCTGATCACTGTTTTAAATGTGGGGGCGAGCCTGCTCGCGATGGCGGTGTGTCAGGCGACATCATTCTACGGTTGATGGTTGTCCCTGTGGGAGCCGAGCTTGCTCGCGATGGCGGTAGTTCAGTCAGCATCGATGCCATCTGATCCGACGCTATCGCGAGCAAGCTCGGCTCCCACAAGGACCGCGTCCACTCAACGATTTATAAGGAGCTTTCATGCGAATCGGACTGGTGGGCTACGGCAAGGGTGGACGGTTCTTTCATGCGCCGCTGATCAGCAGTTTGCCGGGAGCGACGTTCGTCGGCGTGGTGACCCGGTCCGTCGAGCGCCGCCAGCAACTGGCGACCGAACATCCCGCTGTCCAGGCTTTCGACACGCTGGAGCAACTGGTGGCGGCGGGTGTCGACGCGGTGGTGGTTTCCACGCCCCTGGACGGTCGTCCGGCGCTGGTGATGGAGGCCATCGAGCGGGGCGTCGCGGTGGTCAGCGACAAACCGTTCGCCGCTGATGCCCAGCAGGCCGAGGCGATGGTGCTGGCGGCCGAACGCCACAACGTGCCGCTCTGCGTGTACCAGAACCGGCGCTGGGACTCGGACTTCCTGACCGTGCGCAAATTGTTGGCGTCCGGTGTCCTGGGACAGGTCCTGCGGTTCGAGTCCAGCGTCGAACGCTATTCGCCGACCTCGGTGGGCAAGGGCAGCGGTGGCGGATTCCTGCGAGACCTGGGCAGTCATCTGGTGGACCAGGCACTGCAACTGTTCGGGCCGGTGGTGCAGGTGTACGCCGAGCTGGACTATCGGCAGCCAGGCCAGGTTTTCGACAATGGCTTCTTCATGTCCCTGAGCCATGCCAACGGCGTGGTGTCGCACTTGAGTGGCAGTTGCCTGCAGAACGCGCCGCGCCCACGGTTCCGGGTCAGTGGTTCCGAGGGCTGTTACACCGTCGAGGGATTGGATGGGCAGGAAGCCCAGGCCCTGGCTGGCTTGAGTCCGGCGACCGAGGGCGAACGCTGGGGGGCCGAAGAACATCGACGCTGGGGCTGGTTCGAGCACGGCAGCGAGCGCGAGCGGGTGACGTCGGAGCGCGGTTGTTGGATCGAATTCTATCAGCGCTTGCAAACCGCTTTGCAGGGAGCTGGCCCGCTGCCAGTCCTGCCCCGTGATGCACTGGCGACCACCCGTTTGCTGGATGCTGCCCGGCAGAGCGCGGAACGTCATGAAGTGGTGATGTGGGCCACGCCCATCGGTCATGGAACAGAAAACGAATAAAATTCTAAAATCTGTTGATGTGGAAAATTTTTTCCAATAAAGTCTTTTTCAGGTTACCGACATCCAGTTCCCGCTTGTGCAACGGCTTTTTAAACAGGCGGCGGACTCAACAAAAACAAGAAACACAGCCAGGTACCGTCGATGAAAACCTTCAGCCGCTCTGCGTTTCATCTGTCACATCTGCTGCGCTTGTCCGCAGTCCTTCCCCTGTTCGAATCCCTGTGCATCCAGCGCAACGGCGCCGTGGTGTGTTGCATGCCCGGCGCGCCCATCGTGCGTTTGCCGCGTTCCTGAGTTCCGACACGCCTTATCCATAAAACCAACAAGAATGTGGAGAAAGACCGTTCATGAAGACCAAGACCCGTATCGCCTCGTTGGCCCTGTCGTTGATGCTTGCCAGCGGCGCTGCCCTGGCGGACCTGAAGATCGGGGTCAGCATGTCGCAGTTCGACGACACCTGGCTGACTTACCTGCGCGAGTCCATGGACAAGAAGGCCAAGTCCATGCCGGATGGCGTCACCCTGCAATTCGAAGACGCCCGCAGTGACGTGGTCAAGCAACTGAGCCAGGTCGAAAGTTTCATCAGCCAGAAAGTCGACGCCATCATCGTCAACCCGGTGGACACCGCCGCCACCCAGCGCATCACCAAGTCCGCCGTGGCGGCCGGCATTCCGCTGGTCTACGTCAACCGTCGCCCCGATGACCTGAAACTGCCGACCGGCGTGGTGACCGTGGCCTCGGACGACCTGGAAGCCGGGCGGATGCAGATGCAATACCTGGCCGACAAAATGGGCGGCAAGGGCGATATCGTGATCCTGCTGGGAGACCTGGCCAACAACTCCACTACCAACCGCACCAAGGGCGTCAAGGAAGTGCTCGCCAAGTACCCGAACATCAAGATCGAACAGGAACAGACCGGTACCTGGTCCAGGGACAAGGGCATGACCCTGGTCAACGACTGGCTGACCCAGGGACGTGAGTTCAATGCGGTGGTAGCGAACAACGATGAGATGGCCATCGGCGCGTCCATGGCGCTCAAGGGCGCCGGCAAGGAGAAGGGCAGCGTACTGATTGCCGGGGTCGACGGCACGCCGGATGGCCTGAACGCCGTGAAGAAGGGCGACATGGCGGTCTCGGTGTTCCAGGATGCCAAGGGCCAGGCCGACGGTTCGATCGACACGGCGGTGAAGATGATCAAGAAACAGCCGGTGGAACAGGCCGTCTGGGTGCCTTATCGCCTGATCACGCCGGAAAACGTCGACCAGTTCAAGTAACGTTCCTCGCACCGCTGGTTCGACCACAACACTAAGCAGGCAAGGACGCCACGCCGACCTTGCCGAGGGAGTACCTGACCATGTTTGCCTCAGCGATAGCTTCGAGCGCCCCGGCAATGACTGTCCCGCCGGGCGTACTACCTGACGAACCGTATCTGCTGGAAGTCGTCAATGTCAGCAAGGGATTTCCCGGCGTGGTGGCCTTGTCCGACGTGCAGTTGCGGGTACGCCCCGGTTCCGTCCTGGCCCTGATGGGCGAAAACGGCGCCGGTAAATCCACCCTGATGAAGATCATTGCCGGCATCTACCAGCCGGACGCCGGTGAGCTGCGCCTGCGGGGCAAGCCGGTCACCTTCGACACGCCCCTGGCGGCGTTGCAGTCCGGCATTGCGATGATCCATCAGGAACTGAACCTGATGCCGCACATGAGCATCGCCGAAAATATCTGGATCGGTCGCGAACAGCTCAATGGCCTGCACATGATCGACCACGGGGAGATGCACCGTTGCACCGCCAGCTTGCTGGAGCGCCTGCGGATCAACCTCGACCCCGAGGAACAGGTGGGCAACCTGAGCATTGCCGAGCGGCAGATGGTGGAAATCGCCAAGGCGGTGTCCTATGACTCCGACATCCTGATCATGGACGAACCGACCTCGGCCATCACTGAAACGGAAGTCGCCCACCTGTTCTCGATCATTGCCGACCTCAAGGCCCAGGGTAAGGGCATCATCTATATCACCCATAAAATGAACGAAGTGTTCGCCATCGCCGATGAGGTGGCGGTGTTTCGCGACGGCAGCTACATCGGTCTGCAACGGGCCGACAGCATGGACGGCGACAGTCTGATCTCGATGATGGTCGGACGGGAATTGAGCCAGCTGTTTCCGGAGCGAGACAAACCCATTGGCGAGTTGGTGCTGTCGGTGCGCGATTTGAGCCTGGACGGCATCTTCAAGGGGGTTTCCTTCGACCTGCACGCTGGGGAGATCCTCGGCATCGCCGGGCTGATGGGTTCGGGACGGACCAATGTGGCCGAAGCGATCTTCGGCGTCACGCCCAGTACCGGCGGCGAGATTCTGCTGGATGGCCAACCGGTGCGCATCAGCGACCCGCACATGGCCATCGAGAAAGGGTTTGCCTTGCTGACCGAGGATCGCAAGCTCAGTGGGCTGTTCCCGTGCTTGTCGGTGCTGGAAAACATGGAAATGGCCGTGCTGCCCCATTACGTCGGCAATGGCTTCATCCAGCAGAAAGCCTTGCGCGCCTTGTGCGAAGACATGTGCAAGAAGCTGCGGGTCAAGACCCCGTCCCTGGAGCAGTGCATCGACACCTTGTCCGGCGGCAATCAACAGAAGGCGCTGCTGGCCCGCTGGCTGATGACCAACCCGCGGATCCTGATCCTCGACGAGCCGACCCGTGGCATCGATGTCGGTGCCAAGGCCGAGATCTATCGGCTCATTGCCTACCTCGCCAGCGAGGGCATGGCGGTCATCATGATTTCCTCCGAGCTGCCGGAAGTGCTGGGCATGAGCGACCGGGTCCTGGTGATGCACGAAGGCGACCTGATGGGCACCCTCGACCGCAGCGAAGCGACCCAGGAGCGGGTCATGCAACTGGCCTCGGGGCTGTCTTGAGGCCGCAAGGCCGAGCAGTAAGCCCTCGCAACAGATAAAAAAGGTGGATGGCAATGAACGCGATACTGGAAAACAAACCCGCGGCCGCACCGGCCAGGACGCGCCGGCGGTTGCCGACGGAGCTGAGTATCTTCCTGGTGCTGATCGGCATTGGCCTGGTGTTCGAATTGTTCGGCTGGATCATGCGCGACCAGAGTTTCCTGATGAACTCCCAGCGGCTGGTCCTGATGATCCTGCAAGTGTCGATCATCGGCCTGCTGGCCATCGGGGTGACCCAGGTCATCATCACCACCGGCATCGACCTGTCGTCCGGTTCCGTACTGGCGTTGTCGGCCATGATCGCCGCCAGCCTGGCCCAGACCTCGGATTTTGCCCGTGCCGTGTTTCCGTCCCTCACCGATCTACCGGCATGGATACCGGTGCTGGCAGGGTTGGGCGTGGGGCTGCTGGCCGGGGCGATCAACGGCAGCATCATCGCCATCACCGGCATCCCGCCCTTTATTGCCACCCTCGGCATGATGGTGTCGGCCCGCGGCCTGGCGCGTTACTACACCGAAGGCCAGCCGGTGAGCATGTTGTCGGATTCCTACACCGCCATCGGTCATGGCGCCATGCCGGTGATCATCTTCCTGGTGGTGGCGGTGATTTTCCATATTGCCCTGCGCTACACCAAGTACGGCAAATACACCTATGCCATCGGCGGTAACATGCAGGCGGCGCGTACCTCGGGGATCAACGTCAAGCGGCACCTGGTCATCGTCTACAGCATCGCCGGGTTGCTGGCGGGCCTCGCCGGGGTGGTGGCTTCGGCGCGGGCTGCGACCGGGCAGGCCGGCATGGGCATGTCCTATGAGCTGGATGCGATTGCCGCGGCGGTGATCGGCGGTACTAGCCTGGCCGGTGGAGTAGGGCGCATCACCGGGACGGTGATCGGCGCGCTGATCCTTGGCGTCATGGCCAGCGGCTTCACGTTCGTCGGCGTCGATGCCTACATCCAGGACATCATCAAGGGGCTGATCATTGTAGTCGCGGTGGTCATCGACCAATACCGCAACAAGCGCAAACTCAAGCGTTAACGATTGCCCTGCTGCGACAAAGCGCCACGCCTGATCCGCGTGGCGTTGCCATTTGTCTTCTTGATACAGCCATTACAGCGAATTTCTTGTTATAAACGCACTCCGATGATCGCCAGAAGCCTGTCAGAGAACATTTGAAGGGGTTGTCGGACATTTTCCCATGTTTTCGGTTGCTGAGGCCTCGACTCGGCCTTAGACTGCCGCCCCTCGTAAATTGAGTGCCGGGTGGCGCTTGGAATAGACGGCGCCTTCCTGACGAGCGTGGCAGCTGCGCTGCGGGACGCTCCATAATTCGCCTTAATGCACGTTTTTTTATAGAGATATCAATGACAAAGGAAAAGTTGCTGGCCATGCCGGCGGATGACTACATGAACGCCGAGCAGCTGGCTTTCTTCACCAAGCTGTTGCAGAACATGAAAGTCGAAACCCACGAGCGCATCGAACAGAACCGAATCGCCATTGAAAGCCTGGATTCTCCGGCAGACCCGGCCGACGCTGCTTCCGTAGAAGAAGAGCGCACCTGGCTGGTCAACGCCATCGATCGTGACCAGCGCATGCTGCCCCAGCTGGAGCAGGCCCTGGATCGCATCAACGACGAAAGCTTCGGCTGGTGCGACGACAGCGGCGAGCCGATCGGCCTCAAGCGCCTGCTGATCAGCCCGACCACCAAGTACTGCATCGAAGCCCAGGAACGTCACGAGCAGATCGACAAGCACCAGCGTCAGGCCTGATCCGCTACTTTTCGCCATATCGAAGGCTGCGCAGACCCTGTGGCGAGGGAGCTTGCTCCCGCCAGGCCACGTAGCGGCCCTCGAAAATCCCACACCTGCGTTGATCTGCTGCAAGAACGCGACTAATGGACCATGGATAATGGCTCCGTAGTGGCGTTTAATGCGGGCATAACAACGAGAAGTGTGGTGACGAACATGGCGACAGATGGAACTCTGGCGGCGGTGCCTGCCTCGGTATCGGCTACGAAAAGCACGGCGCGCTGGCTGACGCCGACCTTGCAGAGTCTTGCCCTGACCTTGCTGCTGTGCGGCATGGTGTTGGGAGGCTGGTCGCTGTACCTGGGCCTGCCCCTGGCGATGCTGATCGTCTGGTTGCCGCGCCTGCGCTCGCGCCTGGTCGCCGCATCCCAGCCTTCGTCGAATACCGGCTCACTGGCCGAGTTGACCCGGGACCTGTCCTACACCACCAGTCATAACGCGTTGTCGGCCGCCGGCGTCGCTTATTCGGTCAGGCAACTCGCCGGCAAGGTCCAGTCACAACTCGATGCGGCCGCGCAGATCGTCAGCAACGCCGAAGCGATGATCGTCACCGAACAGGCCACGTCCCAACTCAGCCAGCAAGCTTTGGGCGCTGCCAGCGAAGCCCATCGCAGCAGCGTTGCCGGGCGCAGCGAACTGGTGGAGTCCATCAGCCGCATGCACCAGCTCAGCCAGCGGGCAAACGACAGCCGCGAGTTGATCGAGGCCTTGAGCGTGCGCAGCGACGAGATCCAGCGGGTCAGCCTGGTGATTCAGTCCATTGCCAGCCAGACCAACCTGCTGGCGCTGAACGCGGCCATCGAGGCGGCGCGGGCCGGGGAACATGGTCGTGGCTTTGCCGTGGTTGCCGATGAAGTCCGTGGCCTGGCGGGTCGCACAGCGGCAGCGACCGGCGAGGTCGGGGTCATGGTGGCGGATATCCAGCAGCGCACTGCCCAGGTGGTCGAGCAGATCCGCCAACTGGCCGCCGATCTGGACAGCGGTGTGCAGCAGGTCGAGCACACGGGCCAACACCTTGAGAACATTGCCCGGCTCGCCGCCGGTGTCGAAACCCAGGTCAGCGCCATCGCCCAGGGCACCGACACCAACCGCGAACAGCTCGACAGTCTGTTCCACGCCATCGAACAAATGCGCAGCGACCTGTCCATCAGCGACCAGCAGACCCAACGCCTGGCCGAAGCGGCCGTGCAGATGGAAGGCCAGGCTGAAACCATCAGCGAGCGCCTGGCCGAGGTGGGTCTCGACGATTATCACCAGCGGGTCTACGACCTGGCGCGGGAAGGCGCGAGCCAGATCGCCGCGCAATTCGAGGCGGATATCGATCAAGGGCGTGTCAGCCTGGAGGACCTGTTCGATCGTAACTACCAGGCTATTCCCAATACCCATCCCGCCAAGTTCCAGACCCGTTTCGACCGTTATACCGACCAGGTCCTGCCGGCCATCCAGGAGCCTTTGCTCGCCCGGCATGAAGGCCTGGTGTTTGCGATTGCCTGTACCCAGCAAGGGTATGTGCCGACCCACAACAAAGTCTTCAGCCAGCCGTTGACCGGCGATCCTGCCGTCGACACGCTGAACAACCGTACCAAGCGCAAGTTCTCCGATCGCACCGGAATTCGATGCGGCAGCCACCAGCAACCGGTGCTGTTGCAGACCTATACCCGCGACACGGGCGAGCTGATGCATGACCTGTCCGTGCCCATCATGATCAAGGGGCGCCACTGGGGTGGGTTGCGGTTGGGTTATAAGCCCGAGAAGCCGCGCTAGGCTATCCATTTGGATAGGCCAGGCTCACCGCTGATCGCGAGCAGGCTCGCTCCCACAGGGGATTTGTGGTGCTCCGGGATCTTGTGGGAGCGAGCCTGCTCGCGATGGCGGTGGCACAGCCAACATCAATGCAAACTGACCCACCGCTATCGCGAGCAAGCTCGCTCCCACAGGGCAAATATGCTGTCGGCCGGCTATTTGCCGTCGTGCAGGCGCACGTTCAGTTGATCCACCAGCACCGCCTCTTCGCCATCGGCGAGCAACCATTCCCGTAGCAGGTCCTTTTGCTGATCCGACCAGAAATCGGCCTCCACCAGTTTTGTCTCCGGGTCCAGGGGGTGTGCCACGATGAAACTGTCGATGGCTTTTTCGTCCGAGGGCAGGCCCAGTTGATCGAACAAGGTCTTGAGTTCGTGGGAAGGCTGTTCCATGGGGTTCTCCTTTTGGGCATGCGCCGTCATGGCGCGTCGGTTGCGTCCCTTTATCTGAGGCAAGTGCGCGTCAGGAGTTCGATTATTGCGGGGTTCCGGCATTTCGCTCGAGATGCCTGGCCAGGTAGCAGGCTTCGTTATGATCGGTACGGAAACCTCTTACACGTCCAGTCGATGTTTCTTCGATATGGAAAAAACACTTGCCGGCCAGGACGACCCGATATCGCGGTTGTATCAGCGAGACCGGCAGGTAATGAATCCCGTCAAAGGCGTCATGGGGATTGACGATGCGTGGTGCGGCGGGGTGGAGCAAGGTTGTGGAAGTGCCCATGTGAATTCCTTTTCTATGGTTTACCGACGAATTGCCAAGTATTTCAAGTAGTCTCCGTACCGCCGGCTGCTCTAGAATCGATGGCGCTGTGCGGACGGTTGCGCCTATCTAAAGCAATTTTTTTTAGGCTCGATGTCAGAAAAATGCTTTTCTAAGTGAGAATTTTCCCTAAAGTTAGTAGTCCCACCTTTTCCGATGCTCAGAGTGGCTATTTCCTTCAGCTTCTGACGACCTCCTGGGAAAGACGGCGAGAGTGGCAATCCTTTAGGCTTCTCTCGCCCCGGGACAGGGTGCGCCGTTTACTTCGAATTTCAGTTACAGGTCCATTGCGACGCTGCAGTCGGCACGGGTTCTCGTGGTCCGTTCTTTCTGCGGAGCGGGCCGTTTTCAAGATGGGGATGTTTCCTTGGCAGTAAGTAATCTCGATACGCATGCGTTATTTGTACTGGGTGACCTGCGGGCAAAACTGGTCAAACTGTTCCAGTCACGTTTCGTCTACATCACCGAGCAGACCGCCGAAGGTATCTACGTCGCCGAAATCGACACCGAATCGGCCCTTGTGGTCGATGACAAGCCCAGGCTCGAGCTCAAGGTGGGCGATCATTTTCGCGCGGCGGTATTGCCAAGCCGTGAAGGGGGCAAGTTCGAGATCAGGTTTCGCGAAATCAAACTGACGGTCTATGGCCTTGGGGACTACGCGTTCGTCACGACCCCGGGCGGCGAGGCCATCCTGTTCAAGGAAGGCCACAGCGTGGTGACCGTGTATGCGGCGAACGAACAGCTGCAAGAAGGCTTGACCAAGACCCTCAAGGCGGTCACCGCCAAGGCCGCGAAGTGGCGCAAGGGCGAGCTGGTGACGTTCAAGGCCAGCGAGTGATACCCAGGCGCGGCGACCGTTTTGCTGGAACCTCGGCTACAGTCAGTTGACTGAATGATTCAGGGGCTTGCGTTCGATTACGCAGGACCGTTCAGCTCTTGCTGTCTGGTATGAGGAACATCGCATGAAACGAGTTCGACAGTGGCTGGCTGCCTGGGCCACCTGCGCTGTGTTGGCTTCATCACTCCCGGCATCGGCGGCTTCGGCACCGATCCACTTCGCCGACCTGAACTGGGAAAGCGGCAGCCTGATCACCGATATCCTGCGGACCATCGTCGAAAAAGGCTACGGCTTGAAAACCGACACCTTGCCGGGCACCACCATCACCCTGGAAACCGCGCTGGCCAATAACGACTTACAGGTCATCGGCGAAGAGTGGGCCGGTCGCAGTCCGGTATGGGTCAAGGCCGAAGCCGAGGGCAAGGTGATCGCCCTGGGCGATACGGTCAAGGGCGCGACGGAAGGCTGGTGGGTGCCGGAATACGTGATCAAGGGCGATCCCGCCAAGGGCATCAAGCCCCTGGCGCCGGACCTTCGCAGCGTCAGCGACCTGGCGCGCTACAAGCATGTGTTCAAGGACCCGGAGAGTCCCGACAAGGGGCGCTTCCTCAACAGCCCCATCGGTTGGACATCCGAGGTCGTCAACAAGCAGAAGCTCAAGGCATATGGCCTGACCGACAGCTACGTGAATTTTCGCAGCGGCTCCGGGGCGGCGCTGGACGCGGAAATCACCTCGTCGATTCGCCGGGGCAAACCGATCCTGTTCTACTACTGGTCACCCACGCCGCTGCTCGGGCGATTCAAGCTGGTGCAGCTGCAAGAGCCGCCCTTCGATGCCGAAGCCTGGAAAACCCTGACCGACGCCGACAATCCCAATCCCAGGCCGACCCGCTCGCTGGCATCGAAGTTGTCGATCGGCGTCTCGGCGCCGTTCCAGAAACAGCATCCGGACATCGCCGAATTCTTCAGCAAGGTCGACCTGCCCATCGATCCGCTGAACAAGGCCCTGGCGGATATGAGCGAAAAGCGCACGCCGCCCCGCGAAGCTGCCGAGGCGTTCCTCAAGGCCCATCCCCAGGTGTGGCAGGCCTGGGTGCCCAGCGAGGTGGCGGAAAAAGTGTCTGCCGGTCTGTAGCGTCGATTGCCGGCGTTTGAACACTTGATCCCGAGCAATGTGTCATCCGCTGGAAACGGGCAATCTGCGCCCGTCCTGCGAAATGCCAAATTCGAGCTAGGATGATTGTTCAACCTTTTCCAGGAGGCTGGCGAATGACGCTTTTATTGGCACGGACGCTGGTCGCGGTGTTTGCGACCATCAGTTTGATTCATTTGTACTGGGCTCTGGGTGGACGCTGGGCGGCCCAGGCAGTGGTTCCCCAGGTCCCGGTCAAGCAGGGTGACATCCTGCGCCCGGCGTTCGACCCCTCGGGCTGGTTGACCCTGCTGGTGGCCCTGGCGCTACTGTTCATCGCCGTGTTGGTGTGCCTGCGCGGCGGCCTGCTGGCGCCGCCTGTCACCCATCGCGCGCTGCAATGGCTGATCAGTGCGATTGCCTTGCTGATGTTCGCCCGGGCCATTGGCGAGTCGAACCTGGTGGGCTTTTTCAAGGAGTTCAAGGAGTCCACCTTCGCCCGGCTCGACACCTGGGTCTATTCGCCGCTGTGCGTCGTGCTGGGCGCCGGGTTGCTGGCGGTGGCCTGGGCCTGAAACACAGCATTACTGGTGTGGCGAGGGAGATTTTGTGGGAGCACAGCTTGCTCGCGATTGCGGTAAGTCAGTCAGCAACAATGTTGACTGGTCTGTTGCGATCGCGAGCAAGCTTTGCTCCTACAGGTTTGCACCGTCTGATCCTTCACTGACGCCGGCTACTCACTTCCGCCGGCACATCATCCCCGGCCATGCGCTTGCGGAACAACGCCGCCCGGGCCAGCAACAGGGTGGTCACCGGTACGGTGATGGACAGCAGGATCGGTATCAGCCAGGCGTGCAGCACCGGCCCGGACTTGAGTGCCGAAAAATAAACGATCGAGGCCAGCGCCACGCACCAGGCCCCCAGTGTCGAGGCCAGGGCCGGTGGATGCATGCGCTGAAAATAATCTTTCAAGCGTACCAGGCCGATGGCTCCGACCAGGGCGAACAGGCTGCCGAGTACCAACAGGAGCGCCACCGGGATCTCGATCCAGAGCGACAATTGCCCGGTCATTCGATCACCTCGCCACGCAGCAGGAACTTGGCCAGGGCAAACGAGCCGACGAAGCCGAACAGGGCGATCAGCAGCGCCGCCTCGAAGTAGGTGTCACTGGCGTAGCGAATGCCCAGCACCAGCATCATCAGCATCGCCACGATGTACAGGTAGTCCAGGGCCAGGACCCGGTCTTGCGCCGACGGCCCCTTGAACAGCCGCAACAGGGTCAGCACCAGCGCCAGGGAGAACAGGAACAGACTCAGCAGAATCGCATTGGACAGCAACGGACTCATTCGAAAATCTCCATCAGGGGCCGCTCATAAGTGGCCTTGAAATGCGCGATGAACGACGCTTCGTCTTCCAGATCGAACACATGCATCAGCAGGATGCGGCGATCCAGCGCCAGTTCCGACCAGACCGTTCCGGGGATCACCGTGGTGATCATCGACAACGCCGCCAGGCCGTTGGCGTCGTGCAGGTCCAGCGGTACCTTGACGAACCGCGAGCGCGGCGGGCGTCGACCGGCGTTCAGCACGCCCCGGGCCACCGCCAGATTGGACACCAGCACATCGCGTCCCACCAGCAGGAACAGCCGCAGCACCACCCAGGGGCGGCGGATACGAATGGGCCGTGGCCGCAACGGGCGCATCATCAGCGGTGCCAGGAAGCCCAGCGCCGCCCCCAGCAGCAGGTGCCCGGCGCTGAGGGACAGATTCAACAGTAGCCACAGCGCCCAGAGTGCCAGGGACAACCATGGCGCGGGAAACAGGCGCTTCATGGCTGCACCTCCGGCACGGCACTGATGGCATCGGGGCCGGGGACGCTGCGGGTGCCGAGCACCGACATCACGTAATGCTCCGGCGTGTTCAGCGCGTTGGCGGCGTCCTGGGTGTAGCGCAGCAGGAGGTCGGCCTTGAACGTCAAGGCGATGCCCAGGCCGAGCAGTGCAAGGATTGGCAGGCACTCGAACGGCCGCAGCAGCGGCGAGGGTCGCTCCTGCGGGGTCCAGAAGCGCTGGATACCCAGGCGCGAGAAAGCGATCAACGAGGCCAGCCCGGACAGGATCAACAACGCCAGCAGGCCCCAGGCCTGGGGCGACACCGGCTGGCCGGCGTCGGCTCCGAGCCCCTGGGGATTGAGCAAGGCGTTCAACAGCCCCAGTTTGCCGATGAATCCCGACAGCGGCGGCATGCCGACGATCAACAGCGCACAGGCAATGAAACTCAGGCCGAGGAAGGCCATGGTCCAGGGAATCACTTGCCCGACCACGGCTTTCTGCTCATCGTCGAGGTTGGTGCCCCTGGGCGGTTGCAGGGATTCCAGCGGTCGCGGCAAGGTGTCGAGGTCGTCCTCCAGCGACAGGTCATTGGCCGAACGCGAGCGTTCGATCAACTCGGCCAGCAGGAATAGCGCGCACAGCGCCAGGGTCGAACTCACCAGATAGAACAGCGCGGCGCCCACCAGGTTCGGCTGGGCGAAGCCGATGGCCGACAACAGGATGCCCGCCGATACCAGGATACTCAGGCTGGCCATGCGCTCCAGGCGCTGGGCCGCCAGGATGGCGATGGCCGCGCAGACGATGGTCGCCATGCCGCCATAGATCAGCCAGTCGCCGCCAAAGTACGCCGAAGCGCCGGCCTGGCCGGAGAACAGCAAGGTCCACAAGCGCAAGATCGTGTAGATGCCCACCTTGGTCATGATCGCGAACAGCGCTGCCACGGGGGCACTGGCGGCGCTATAGGCCGGCACCAGCCAGAAGTTCAGTGGCCACATGCCGGCCTTGGCCAGGAACGCCACGGCGAGGATCGCCGCCCCCGCATGCAGCAGGCCCCGATCGGCTTCCGGCACCAGAGGCACTTTCAGCGCCAGGTCGGCCATGTTCAGGGTACCGGTGACACCATAGATCAGCGCCGCGCCGATCAGAAACAGCGACGAGGCCAGCAGGTTGATCGAGATGTAGTGCAGGCCCGACGACACCCGTGCCCGCCCCGAGCCATGCAGCAGCAAGCCGTAGGACGCGGCCAGCAACACCTCGAAAAACACGAACAGGTTGAACAGGTCCCCGGTGAGGAAGGCGCCATAGAGGCCCATCAGCTGGATCTGGAATAAGGCATGGAAACTCGCCCCGGCGCCGTGCCAGCGGGCCATGGCGAACAGCAGGGCGCTGACGCCGATGATGCCGGTCAACACCAGCATCAGTGCCGACAGGCGGTCCACCACCAGGACGATGCCGAACGGTGCCTGCCAGTTGCCCGGCAGGTACACGCCGATGGAGGCGGGCAGGGCCTGGTCCTGGGTCCAATACAGCAACAATACCGCAACGCCCAGGCCCAGCAGGCTGGAGAACAGATTGATCCGTGCCTTGAGCGCGCGGTGTTTTTCCCCCAGCATCAGCATCAACGCGGCGGTGAGCAGCGGCAGGAGGATGGGCGCGGCGATCAGATGGGGCGTCAACATCATTCCCTGGGCTCCCGGCCGTCCACATGGTCGGTGCCGGTCAGGCCCCGGGAGGCCAGCAATACCACCAGGAACAGCGCGGTCATGGCGAAGCTGATGACGATGGCGGTCAACACCAGGGCCTGGGGCAGCGGGTCGGTATAGTGCAGCAGGTCCTGGGGTACGCCGTCCTTGATGATCGGCTCCTTGCCGATGAACAGGCTGCCCATGCTGAAGATGAACAGGTTGACGCCATAGGACAGCAGGCACAGGCCCATGACCACTTGGAAGGTCCGCGGCCGCAGCAGCAGCCAGACGCCGGAGGCGGCCAGGACGCCGATTGCTATAGCGATGACTTCTTCCATCAGGTGGTGGCTCCTTTGAGAGGGGCGGCGGCTTTGGACTGCAGGGCCGGCTTGTGGGCCCGCACCGACTGGTGCGCCAGCGCGGTGAGGATCAGCAGTGTCGAGCCGACCACCACGGCATATACGCCGATGTCGAAGAACAGTGCGCTGGCCAGGTGCATGTCACCCAGCAGCGGTACTTTCAAATGCCAGGTGTGAGTGGTGAGGAACGGATAGCCCACGGCCATCGCCCCCAGCCCCGTCGCCGTAGCGAACAGCAACCCGGTACCCATCCAGCGCAGCGGCCGCAGGCTCATTTGCGCCTCGACCCACTGGGTGCCGGCCACCATGTATTGCAGGATGAACGCCACCGACATCACCAGCCCGGCCACGAAGCCGCCACCCGGTTGGTTGTGGCCGCGCATGAACAGGTAGAACGACACCACCAGGGCAATCGGCAGCAGCAGCCGCACCAGCACCGAGGGCACCATCATGAAGCCCAATGCGGTATCGCTGGCGTGTCGCGGGTTGACCAGGTCGGTGACCACGTCCGGCGCGAGCAGGCGCTGCTGCGCCGGCAACTGCATGCTTTCCTTCGGCGGCCGGAAACGCCGTAGCAGGGCAAACACGGCCAGGGCCACTGCCACCAGCACGGTGATTTCCCCCAGGGTGTCGAAGCCGCGGAAATCCACCAGCATCACGTTCACCACGTTGCTGCCGCCGCCTTCGGGCAGGGCCCGGCTGAGGTAGAACGAAGAAATGTCGTTGGGCGTCTGGCGCGTCAGCATCGCATAGGACAGCAGCGCCATGCCGCCGCCTACTGCGCCGGACAACAGCAAGTCCCGCAGGCGACGGATCCGCGCGCGCCGTTCGCTGTTGGGCCGCGGCGATGCGTCCTCGATCCGCCGCGGCAGCCAGCGCAGGCCCAGCAGGATCAGCACCGTGGTCACCACTTCCACCACCAGTTGCGTCAGGGCCAGGTCGGGGGCGGAGAACCAGACGAAGGTCACGCAGGTCATCAGGCCGCAGACGCTGACCATGGTCAGGGCCGCGAGACGGTGATACTTGGCCTGCCACGCCGCGCCCAGGGCGCAGGCAATGGCCAGCAGCCAGAGGATGACGAAGACGATGGAGCCGGGGATCTTCGGCCGGTCGCCCCAGACCAGCGAGCCGTGCAGCATCGGGATCAGCCCGGCCAGCACCGCAACCAGCACCAGCAGGAACAACTGGGCCTGGAGGCGCCGGGTGCTGATCAGTCGTTCCAGTCGCCGGCCGAGGCGCATCGTCAGCACCAGGCTGCGCTCGAACAGCCGCTTGCCGCTGAACCGGCCAATGAAGGGCGTGAGGGTGATCTGCCCGCGCTTGAATTGCTTGCGCAGCAGCAGGTACAGCACGACGCCGCCGGACATGGCCGCCAGGCTCATGATCATCGGAGCATTGAGGCCATGCCAGATCGCCAGGCTATATTCGGGCAGGGCGCCGCCCACGACCGGCAGCGCGGCCGCCGCCAGCAAGGAGCCGACCACCTGGGCCGGGAAAATCCCCACCAGCAGGCAGGTGAACACCAGCAGTTCCACCGGCGCGCGCATCCAGCGCGGCGGTTCGTGGGGGGTATGGGGCAGGTCGGTGGCCGTCGGGCCGAAGAACACATCCACGGTGAAGCGCAGGGAGTAGGCGACGCTGAAGGTGCCGGCGATGGTGGCAATGATCGGTAGCGCCAGCTCGACCCAGGCCGTGGCGGAAATGAACACCGTCTCGGCGAAGAACATTTCCTTGGAAAGAAAACCGTTGAGCAGCGGCACCCCGGCCATCGCCGCGCTGGCGACCATCGCCAGTGTCGCCGTGAAGGGAATCAATCGCACCAGGCCGCTGAGCTTGCGGATGTCCCGGGTGCCGCTTTCATGGTCGATGATCCCCGCAGCCATGAACAGCGAGGCCTTGAAAGTGGCGTGGTTGAGAATGTGGAACACCGCCGCGACCGCCGCCAGCGGGCTGTTCAGGCCCAGCAGCAGGGTGATCAATCCCAGGTGGCTGATGGTGGAATAGGCCAGCAACCCCTTGAGGTCATTCTGGAACATTGCGCAGTAGGCACCCAGCAACAGCGTACAGGCCCCCGCACCGCCGACGATGTAGAACCATTGTTCGCTGCCCGACAGCGACGGCCACAACCGTGCCAGCAGGAATACCCCGGCCTTGACCATGGTCGCCGAGTGCAGATAGGCCGAGACCGGGGTGGGCGCGGCCATGGCGTGGGGCAGCCAGAAATGGAACGGGAACTGGGCGCTTTTGCTCAGGGCGCCAATCAGGATCAGCGGCAGCAGGACGGGGTAGAGGGCATGGGCCCGGATCAGATCGCCGGCCGCCAGGACCTTGTCCAGCTCATAACTGCCCACCACGTGACCGAGCAGCAGCACCCCGGCCAACAGGCACAGCCCGCCGGCCCCGGTCACCATCAAGGCCATGTAGGCGCCGCGCCGGGCATCGGCGCGGTGATGCCAGTAGCCGATCAACAGGAACGAGAACAGGCTGGTCAGTTCCCAGAAAAACACCATCTGGATCAGGTTGCCGGAGATCACCAGCCCGAGCATGGCGCCCATGAATGCCAGGAAGAACGCGAAGAAGCGCGGCACCGGATCTTCCGGTGACATGTAATAGCGGGCGTACAACGACACCAACGTACCGATGCCCAGCACCAGCAACGAAAACAACCAGGCAAACCCGTCCAGCCGCAGCACGAAGTTCAGGCCCAGGCTGGGCAACCAGAAATACTCCTCACGGATCACGCCGCCGTTGACGATCTGTGGGTAGAACAAGGCCACCTGAACGGTGCCGACCAGCGCGATGAGGCCTGCCAGCAGCGATTCGGCGTTACGGGCGTTATGCGGCAGCAGCGCCGCGACACAGCTGCCGACGAAGGGCAAAAGCAATAGAACTATCAGTGACATAGGCTTCTATTCGGCGGGAGGTTGCGAGGGATCATACGTGGCGTGGGTCTGATCACCAACCGCGAGGATGTCGCAGAATCCTACAAGATAGGTGGAGTTTTCCTGTTTTGCGTTGTTTCAGGGAAAGGCCTCAACCCTCCCGTTCCAGCACCTTATCCGTCTCGATGGCACTTTTGTTCCGGGTCTTCAGTTCACTGACAATCACTGCCGCCACGATCAATGCCGCACCAAACAAGGCAATCCCCGGCAACCGCTCGCCCGCCAGGCGCCCCGCAATACCGGCCCACACCGGCTCGCCGGCATAGATCAGTGTGGCGCGGGTCGGCGAGACGCTTTTCTGCGCCCAGTTCATCGCCACCTGGATCGCCGCGCTGGCTGCGCCCAGGCCCACGGCGCTGAACAGCAGCAGCCAGGAGAATCCCGGAACCGCCTCTTGGGTCGGCACGACCATCAGGAACGCCAGCACCGCGGTGCTCGCCAGTTGCACCACGGTCACCCGGCGTACATCGACCTGGCCGGCGTAGGTACTGATCAGGATGATTTCGGCGGCAATCGCGATGGCGCTGATCAGCGTGGCGATTTCGCCGGAACTGAAATTCAGCGATGCGCCGGCGGGGCCTGATAGCAGCATCAGCCCGGTGAACGCCAGCATGATGCCGATGCTCGGCATCAAGCCCGGCCGCCGGCCCAGTACCAGCCACTGCAACAGCGGCACGAAGGGCACGTAGAGCGCGGTGATGAACGCCGACTGGCTGCTGGGGATGGTTTGCAGGCCGACCGTCTGCAAACCGTAGCCAAGCATGATCGCCACGCCGATGAAGCAGCCGGCCTTGAGTTCGAACAGGGTCAGGTCCCGTAGATGACGCCAGGAAAACAACGCGACGAACGCCGCCGCGGCGGCAAAGCGCAAGCCGACGAAAAACATCGGCCCGCTGACGGTCATGGCGTGCTGCACCAACAGGAAAGTACCGCCCCAGATCATGGTGATCAGCACCAGCACGCACTCGGCCTTGCTGAGCCGCAGGAAACGGGAGGAAGTTTGAGGGGAGTTCACCGATGCCATGACCTTGCGCGCCACTGGAGGGGGACGCACAATGCGTCCGAAGTTGGGCAGTATAATGCGCAACCTCGATAAATGAGCCATGCCGTGCACAAAGAAAATGGCCAGCGCGCCTCAGTCCTGCAACACGTCAGCCAGAACGTCCGCCGTCTGCGACACGCCGCGCAGCTCAGCCAGACGGCGCTGGCGCAGCTGTCCGGGGTCAGCCGGCGGATGCTGGTCGCCATCGAGGCCGGTGAAAAGAATGTCAGCTTGAGCACCCTGGATCGTGTCGCCGAGGCCCTCGACGTAGCCTTCAGCGACTTGATCCAGGCGCCCGACGCCCGTGACCCGAGCCGCATCAACGAGCTGGCCTGGGCCGGCGCGATCCCCGGCAGCAAAGCCGTGCTCCTGGCCAAGGCCAACGCCAGTCGCGAAGTCGAACTGTGGGAGTGGCGCCTGGAGCCTGGCGAACACTATGCTTCTGAACCGGATAACGACGGCTGGAGCGTGCAACTCTATGTATTCGAAGGGTGCCTGACGGTGCTGCTGGGCGATGAAGAGCGGCGGATCGGCTCGGGGGAGTTTTTCATGTTTGCCAGCAACCAGCCCCACGCTTATCGCAATGAGGGGCCGGTGGCGGTGCGATTTGTACGCAACGTAGTGATTTGACGCCTGGGGGAGAGCGGTATGGATACAGCGCCGGAGCAACAGGCGAACGACATCGACCGTGAAGCCGATGTGGTCATTGTCGGCGGCGGCCTGAGCGGCACCCTGCTGGCGGCGCAATTGCTGCGCCTGCCGGGTCGGCGCAAGGTGCTGATCGTCGAGCCGCGCAGCGAGCTGGGCCGGGGCGAGGCCTACAGTGCCGTCGAGCTGGGGCACACCTTGAACGGCAATGCGGCGCGGATGAGCGTCGATCCGGACAACGCCGACGACTTGACCCAATGGCTGACCGCATTCATCGAAGCCGGTGGCTGGCCCGAATCGGACCAGCAGCACGTGCCGATCAGCGAATTGTTCCCACCCCGGGGAATCTTTGGCCTGTATGTCCAGCAACGCCTGGCCGAAGCCCGTGCGTTGGGGGCGCGAAACGGTTCCACGGCAGAGCATGTGCGCGCGGAAGTGGTGGACGTACAACTGGCGGATGACGCAGTGCGGCTGACCTTGGACGATGGCCAACGTTTAAGCGGGCGTTTCGCGGTGCTGGCCACCGGTATGTTCCCGGCGGCACGAACGCCGCAAACCGAATCCTGCGGCTTGAACGCCGCAGCCCTGGATCCCTGGGATGTGGCTGCGATGCGCCGGCTCGATCCCCAGGCCACGGTGCTGATCATCGGTTCGGGGCTGACCATGGTCGACGCGGTCGTTTCCCTGGAACAGGCCGGACACCGTGGTCCCATCGAGGTGTTTTCCCGCCATGGGCTGTTGCCGCATGTGCGTCGCCAACCGCCCACATGGGTGGATTTTCTTGCCGAAGACCCTGGCCTGCGTTCGCCACGCCAACTGATGCGTGCGTTGCGTCATCAGTGCCGCCAGGCCCAGGCCCAAGGCATCGATTGGCAGGCGCCGCTGGACACGGTACGCGCCCATATCGGGCGTTTGTGGAGCCAGGCCAGCGATGTGCAGCGCCGGCAGTTCGTGCGGCATGTCCGTCCATGGTGGGAGAGCCATCACCACCGTTCGCCGCCGTTGAGCGCCGAGCTGGTGGCGCGTCTGCACGAAGAAGGGCGGTTGCGGATTCAGGCCGCGTCGTTCAAGGGGCTGGTTGAGTCTGCCGAGGGGACAGTGGGGATTCGCATCCGTCGACGCGGCGAGGCCGGGACGAGCGTGGTGCAGGGCGCTGCGCTGATCAATTCCAGTGGCATCGAATATGACTGGCGACGGGTTGCACGGCCGTTGCCGCAACAGCTGCTGGCCCGCGGCCTGATCCAGCCCGGCCCGCTGGCCCTGGGCATCGCCGCAAGGCCCGACGGCGCGGTGCTCGACGCCCAAGGTGAGCCCGCCGACCGCCTGTTCGCCATGGGTCCGCCACTGCGCGGGATGTGGTGGGAAAGTACCGCCGTGACCGATGTGGCGAGCCAGGCGAAGGCGTTGGCGGCGCGGTTGGTTGAGTTGCAGACCCAGGCTTCAAGCTGAACACCGCCCTTCTGTGGCGAGGGAGCTTGCTCCCGCTGGGTTGCGCAGCAATCCCAAAGAGGTTGAATGCAATCAACCTGACACACCAGGGTGAATGGTTAGGGCTACTTCGTAGCCCAGCGGGAGCAAGCTCCCTCGCCACAAGGTGTTTACTCGAGTGAGAGGTCAGAGTTCGCTGATCGTCACCCAGCGCGCCTCCCGCGCCGCCAGGCGAATCGCCGTCGCCAGGCGTTCCACCGCCCAGGCCTCTTCGAAGTCCGTGCCGTGACCTGTTTCGCCGGCCATTGCCAGGACCAGTTCCTGCACCTCCAGGGTCTTCAATTCGTTGTACCCCAACTGGTGCCCGGCGGCCGGGCTGAAGGCGGCATAGCCAGGCAGCTCCGGGCCAGCCAGCAGGCGCTGGAAGCCGGTTTCGCCGGCGCGGCACAGGCGCAGTTCATTGAGCCGTTCCTGATCGAACGCCAATGTTCCCAGGGTGCCGCTGATTTCGAACGCCAGGTGGTTCTTGAAGCCGTGCTTGAGCCAGCTGCTGCTCACCGTGCCACGGGCACCACTGCTGAAACGCAGCAGGGCGTGGACCTGGTCGTCCACCGCGATGGCGCGTTGTTCGCAGTCGCCGGCGCTGGCGGGACGTCGGGTGTGTACGGTCTGGCTGTCGGCGCACACCGCCTCGACATCGCCCAAGAGGTGCCGGGCCATCGCCAGCAAGTGGCTGCCCAGATCCGCCAGTGCACCGCCGGCATGGGCCGCTTCGCAGCGCCATGACCATGGCGAGGCCGGATTGGCCATGAAGTCTTCGCTGAACTCGCCCTGGAAACTGACGATCGACCCCAGCTCCCCGCGTTGGATGATGTCCCGTGCCAGTTGGATGATCGGGTTGTGCTGGTAGTTGTAGCCGACCCGCGTCACCACACCGGCAGCCTTGGCGGCCTGGCGCATTTGCTCGGCCTGTTCCAGGGAGACCGCCAGGGGTTTTTCGCAATAGACCGCCTTGCCCGCCGCCAGCGCCGCCATGGCCATCGGGTAATGCAGGTGGTTGGGCGTGGTGATGGCGACCAGATGGACCTTCGGATCTTCGATCAGTTGTTGCCAGTCGCTATGCACCGTCTCGAAACCCCAGCTGTTGGCGCATTGCCGGGCACGCTGCGGATCGGCATCGGCCAGGGCCACCAGGGTCAGGTTCAGGGGAAGGTCGAATACAACCCTGGCATTGTTGAATGCCAACGCATGGGCACGGCCCATGAAACCGGTGCCAATCAAGCCAATGCCAAGTTCGCGCATGAGAAAGAGCCCTTTGAATGGTGGCGTTCAGGAGGGTTCTTTATGGAATAAATATTCGCAAATTGCAAATTATGGAATAAATATTCATATGCTTGGTGAAGATCCCCTGTGGGAGCGAGCCTGCTCGCGATGGCGGTGGTTCAGTGACATTGATGTCGACTCACTCACCACTATCGCGAGCAGGCTCGCTCCCACAGGGGGAAAGTGCAGTATCAGGAAAGGAACCCACCATCCACATTCAGCGCCACACCCGTGGTGTAGCTCGACGCGTCACTGGCCAGGTACAACACGGTGCCGGCCATTTCACTCGGATCGGCCACGCGTTTGAGCGGGATCTGCGCCAGGGCGGTTTTCAGGATCGCGTCGTTCTTGACCAGCGCCGAGGCGAACTTGGTGTCGGTCAGGCCCGGCAGCAGGGCGTTGCAGCGGATGCCGAACTGCGCGCATTCCTTGGCGAATACCTTGGTCATGTTGATCACCGCGGCTTTGGTCACCGAGTAGATGCCCTGGAAGATCCCCGGCGAGATGCCGTTGATCGACGCCACGTTGATGATGCTGCCGCCGCCGTTCTCGCGCATCAGCTTGCCGGCTTCTATCGACATGAAGAAGTAGCCGCGGATGTTCACATCGACGGTTTTCTGGAAGGCGCCCAGGTCGGTGTCCAGGACGTTACAGAATTGCGGGTTGGTGGCCGCGTTGTTCACCAGGATGTCCAGGCGCCCGAACTGCTCGCGAATGCCGGCGAAGACTTGGCTGATCTGCTCCATTTCTCCGATGTGGCAGGCGATGGCGGTGGCTTTGCCGCCCGCGGCGATGATGGCGTCGGCCACGTGCTGGCAACCGTCGAGCTTGCGGCTGGAAACGATCACATGGGCGCCTTGCTGGGCCAGCAACTTGGCGATGGCTTCGCCGATGCCACGGCTGGCGCCGGAAACGAAGGCGATTTTACCGTCGAGGTCGAACAACTGGGTCTTGGACATGCTGTTTCCTTGTCATGGGGCGCTCAGAGCGTGGATTGACCGATGACCTGCAAGCTCATCTGCTCCAGCAGTTTGTTCATCTGAACGAACTGGGCGAAGCGTTGATCCTGGGTCTGGCCGTGGTAGAAGCGGTAATAGATCTGCTGGACGATGCCGGCCAGGCGGAACAGGCCGTAGGTGTAATAGAAGTCGAAATTGTCGATGCGGATCCCGGCGCGCTCGGCGTAGTAATCCACGAACTCGCGACGGGTGAGCATGCCGGGGGCATGGCTGGGCTGGCGGCGCATCAACTGGACGGGGGCCGGGTCCGTCGCCTCGATCCAGTAGGCGAGGCTGTTACCCAGGTCCATCAGCGGGTCGCCGAGGGTGGTCAGTTCCCAGTCCAGCACGCCGATGATTTGCATCGGGTTGTCCGGGTCGAGGATCACGTTGTCGAAACGGTAGTCGTTGTGGACGATGCTGGAGACGGGGTGATCGGCGGGCATCTTGTCGTTGAGCCAGGCCTTGACCGCCTCCCATTTCGGCGCGTCGGGGGTCAGGGCTTTCTCGTAGCGCTCGCTCCAGCCACGGATCTGCCGGGCCACGTAGCCTTCGGGTTTGCCCAGGTCGGCCAGGCCGCACGCGTGGTAATCGACCCGGTGCAGTTCGACGAGCCGGTCGATGAAGCTCTTGCACAACGATTCGGTGCGGGCGGCGTCGAAACCCAGCTCGGGCGGCAGGTCGGAGCGCAGGATGATGCCCTTGACCCGTTCCATCACGTAGAACTCGGCGCCCATGACCGACTCATCGGTGCAGTGCACATAGGCTTTTGGGCAATACGGGAACTCATCGCGCAACTGGTTGAGGATGCGGAACTCACGGCCCATGTCATGGGCGGATTTGGCCTTGTGGCCGAACGGCGGACGGCGCAGCACGAATTCCTGTTCGGGGTACTCCAGCAGGTAGGTCAGGTTCGATGCGCCGCCGGGAAACTGGCTGATCCGTGGTGCGCCGGTCAGGCCGGGGATGTGGGCCTTGAGGTACGGGTCGATCAGGTTGGCATCGAGTTCTTCACCATCGCGCACGCGGGTGGACTGATCAGTAAACGCCATGCTTATCCCTTCTGCTTATTCTGGAGGCCATCGATCATTGGCTAATCAAGGGTTTGTACGAAAAGTCGCCGAGCGGCGATCAGGCAAGGCGAAAACAGGCGAGGAAGCGGAGTTGACTGGTTGTCAATGAGCATTCCGAGCCTGTTTTCAACGCAGCCTGATCGTCGCGCAGGCACTTTTCGTACAAAGCCTAATGGTGCGTGGGAGGCGTCACAAGCACGCTCCGGTCTTATAGGTTAGCGTGTTGCTGGATAATCAGCGGGCCTGATGCGCGTGGGTGAGCTATGGTTTCGGGGTCGCTTCAAGGAGTCGCCGCCATGGGATGCCCACAAGTCTGCAGCACCGCCACCCTGCAATGCAGCTTCGGCGCCGCCCCGGCGGTGCTCAATGTACTGCCGGTCAATCGGATGCTGACCGGTGGGATGCCGGCGGCGAATATCATGGATCACATTCCGTTGGTGAACGTCACCACGTTTGGGATGTGCATGAGCCTGGCGAACCCTTCGGTAGCCGCTGCGACTGCGGCGGCCCTGGGTGTGTTGACGCCCATGCCTTGTATTCCGGCTACTGCTGCGCCCTGGATACCGGGTGGGGCGCCGACCTTGTTGTTGGGCAATATGCCGGCGATCGATGCCAACAGTACTTTGATGTGCAGCTGGGCGGGGGTGATCAAGATTGTGGTGCCGGGGCAGGTGTTGATGTTGATTCCTTGACTGGGGCGGTCGTGGTTTTGTTGATCGGGGTACATATCCGTTGTTGCGGTAATGGCGGCTTATGGTTCCGCCCTGACGGCGGGTTACTTTTGAAAAGCGCAAAAGTAACCAAAACGCTCTTGCCCCACCACTCGGCACCTCGCCAAGGCGAGGTGTTCCCTCACTCCGGCATTGCTCCGTGGGCCCGCCGCGAAGGGCCATCCATGGCCCAGCGCGGCTAATCCGGCATCCATGCCGGATTGCCCACTATGCAATGCCTGCGTTCGGCCAGCGTGGTTTAACGGGGCTTTCAGGATCAAAAGCAAAAGCAAAAGCAAAAGCAAAAGCAAAAGCAAAGCGAGGCGGCCTTACAGGTGGTCTGGTTCTTCCGGCATAAATCGATCCCTTGTGGGAGCGAGCCTGCTCGCGATAGCGGTGGCTCAGTTGACGGTGATGGTGAATGTGCCGCTGTCATCGCGAGCAGGCTCGCTCCCATAAGGTCTTGTTGGCCGGGTACATATCCATTGTTGCGGTAATGGCGGCTTATGGTTCCGCCCTGACGGCGGGTTACTTTTGAAAAGCGCAAAAGTAACCAAAACGCTCTTGCCCCACCACTCGGCACCTCGCCAAGGCGAGGTGTTCCCTCACTCCGGCATTGCTCCGAGGGCCCGCCGCGAAGGGCCATCCGTGGCCCAGCGCGGCTAATCCGGCATCCATGCCGGATTGCCCACTACGCAATGCCTGCGTTCGGCCAGCGTGGTTTAACGGGGCTTTCAGGATCAAAAGCAAAAGCAAAAGCAAAAGCAAAAGCAAAAGCAAAGCGAGGCGGCCTTACAGGTGGTCTGGTTCTTCCGGCATAAATCGATCCCTTGTGGGAGCGAGCCTGCTCGCGATAGCGGTGGCTCAGTTGACGGTGATGGTGAATGTGCCGCTGTCATCGCGAGCAGGCTCGCTCCCATAAGGTCTTGTTGGCCGGGTACATATCCATTGTTGCGGTAATGGCGGCTTATGGTTCCGCCCTGACGGCGGGTTACTTTTGAAAAGCGCAAAAGTAACCAAAACGCTCTTGCCCCACCACTCGGCACCTCGCCAAGGCGAGGTGTTCCCTCACTCCGGCATTGCTCCGAGGGCCCGCCGCGAAGGGCCATCTGTGGCCCAGCGCGGCTAATCCGGCATCCATGCCGGATTGCCCACTACGCAATGCCTGCGTTCGGCCAGCGTGGTTGACGGGGCCTGAAGATCAAAAGCAAAAGCAAAAGCAAAGCGAGGCGGCCTTACAGGTGGTCTGGTTCTTCCGGCATAAATCGATCCCTTGTGGGAGCGAGCCTGCTCGCGATAGCGGTGGCTCAGTTGACGGTGATGGTGAATGTGCCGCTGTCATCGCGAGCAGGCTCGCTCCCACAGGGTTTGTCGGTGGGTTCAGGTCTCAAAGTCCAGCAGAGGCCAGGCGCTCATGCCTGCGCCGGATCGTTCCAGCGCCGGAACCACCAGCGTACCCGGGAAATCGGCTTGCCGTCGGCGTCCAGCGGGCGTCCGTCCTCGGCGTAGGCGTGGGCTGGTTCCAGCAGTTGGCCGTTGAGGTAACGGGCTTCGACGGCCGGGTTGCCGTTGGGGTGCAGGCGGCGATAGCGGCCGTCGCGCACGCCGTCGCGATAGAACTCGGCCTCGGCCAGTTGCCCGTCCGGGAAGTAATTGTTGGCTTCGCCGTGCAGCAGTCCGCCGCGATAGGTGGCCTGGCGTTGCAGCCCGCCTTCGGCCGCGTAGAAGCTCGCCACGCCCTGCAGCTTGCCTTTCACGAACGGCAATACTGCCGAAACCTTGCCATTGGGGTGGTACAGGGTGCTGGTACCTTGCAGTTCACCTTGGCTGTAGTTGAGTTTCGCTTGCGGGCGTCGGGCTTCTTCGATGTGCAACGGGCCGTCGAGCCGGCCGTCGATCAACTGACCGCCCAGTTGGCTGTCGCCACGTTCCACATCGAGCTTCTTCGAGGCCATCGTTGCGTTCCTGTCAGTTGACCTTCACCAGGCCGCCTTTGATGGTCAGCATGCCGCCGCCGTCCACGGTCTGTTCGGCGGCGGCCTTGTTGACCAGGCTGATGCCGGCGTCATTGGTCAGGGTGGTGCCGGCCTTGTTCTCCAACGAGGTGCCGGCCTGATTGCTCAGGGCCGTGCCGGCCTTCTGGCTGATGGAGGTGCTGGCCTGGGCTGCCAGGTCTGCGCCGCTCTTGATGGCGAAACTGCCGCCGCTTTGCAGGGTCAGGGTGCCGCTGACCTTGATGGTCAGGTTGCCGTCCACGGTCAGTTCGTAGTTGCCGGTGACCTTGTGCGTGTAGTTACCGCCAGTGCTGTGGTTCTGGTCCGAGCCCACGGTCACGCTGCGGGTGTCTTTCACATCGAGGCTGTCGCTGCCGGTCTGGATCGTCACGCTGCGCTTGCCTTTCTCCAGGGTGACCGTCTCGTCTCCATCCTTCACCGTGCGGGTGCGGGCGTTCTGTACCGTGAGGGTTTCGTCATGGCCGACGGTGGCGGTGGTGTCGTTGAGCACGTTGATGTTGAAGTCCTTCTGGGCCTGGAGAAACACCTCCTCGGCGTCCTTCTTGTCTTCGAAGCGCAGCTCGTTGAAGCCGCCGCCACCCTTTGACGAGTTGGTCTTGATCCCGGACTGGGTCTGGTTCGCCGGCAATGCATAGGGCAGGGCGTTGTCGCCGTTGTAGACACAGCCGGTCACCAGTGGTCGGTCGGGGTCGCCGTCGATGAACGTGACAATGACTTCCTGACCGATCCGCGGCACGAACTGCATGCCAAACCCCTTGCCGCTCCAGGGCAGTACCACCCGCACCCAGCAGGACGAGGTTTCGTCGTTCTTGCCGGTGCGGTCCCAGGGGAACTGCAACTTGATCCGTCCGTATTCATCGGTCCAGATTTCTTCGCCGGCCTTGCCCACCACCAACGCGGTCTGGGTGTGCATGCGCGGTTTCGGCGTGAGGCGGGCCGGTCGGTACGGCGTGGCCTTGGGGATCGCTTCGAAGCGATTGCGGTAGCTGTCGTGGCTGGCTTCATGGCTGACCGAGGTCACCACCCAGTCGATGTTCAACGACGGGTCTTCGTGGCCGGCGAGGGTGAACCAATACCCCGGCACCAGCCAGCGGCAATCGCTTTCACCGACGAACCGCTGCGCCTGGCTGCGCAAGCCGTCCACCCGCTGCTTGGTCAGTGCATCGCCCTGGGCCTTGGCGTTGTAGCCGCCCGGATGCTCGTACATCGAACTGGGCCCGGCCACGGCTTCGGCCTGGCTGTAGAGCGAGGTCGTCGGTGTGGTGAACTCATAGTCGGTCGCCTGATAGACCCCGGCCACCGCTTGCAGGGACACGTGGCCCGAGCGGATGCCATGCAGTTCCCGCTCGCCCATTCCCTGCCCGAGATAGTTCACCGTTGGTCCGTTGGGAATCGGTGCGAAGGCGTCGTTGCTGTCGGCCAGCACCAGGGTGTGTTTGCCGGCTTCATGGCTGAAGAACCAGAAAATCCCGTCTTCTTCCAACAGCCGGGAAACGAAGGCCAGATCGGTTTCGCCGTACTGCACGCAGTACTCCCTCGGCGTGTAGCTGCCGCTGAGCTTGAGCTGGAAATCGGTAAAGGCGTGGGCCTTGAAGATCGTCGTGACGATGTCCGACGTGGCGAGGTTCTGGAACACCCGGTTGTTGCTGGCCAGGCTCAGCCACCAGAGCCAGGGCCTGAGCAGCAGCTGATAACGCTCGGCGGTGGCATCGGCGGGCAACTGGCGGATTTCGGCGACCAGCCAGTCCAGCGGGCGCAGCAGAGCGTCCTTGTGCAGGGTGGTGGTGACATGACTGGCGACGGCGCTGGCGAGCGTCAGCGGGGCGCCGTCGACGATGCCATTGAGGATGTGCGAGCCCAGGGTATTGAGGCTTTCTGTACCCGACAGGGATTCAGGATATAGCGCCGACAGGGTTGCTGCGGTGAGCGACAGAGTGGTGTTGCTGTCGGTGGAGCGGGGCATCTGAGGTCCTCGGCAAGGCAATTACCTACTCATCAATCAGCTTCATATAGCTGATATTGTCATTCACGGCGCCGGTGGTTCGGTTGATGAGATCGTGTGCGTCATATTTATAGATTTCCAACGTGACGTTGCCTTTTTGCAACGCCTCGCGAAAGCAGTTCTCGGCTGACACCTCGTCGCCAGTCTGACTGGTCCAGTTGGTCAGTCCGGGATGGCTACTGACCACCGTAAGAGGGCGAGTAGCATGGCGTATGAGCTTCTTGAATTTATCGCTGCCGCTTCCCTTGTAGTCGGACTGCCTGAAGCTGATATAGAAATGTGGTGGGAGTCCTGACCTGTTGTTGGTTACGCTCCCGGTGGTTGCCTCCGCTACTCTGGCTCGCAGAAGATCCCAGTTTTGCTGACTGTATTTGTCGGCATGGTAGATTTCCACGCCCATTTTGCCTCCCGCATCGGTCAGGGTCGTCAGGGTGCTATCGTTCACACTCGCCAGTATCAAGTCACCCGCCATGTTGTCTCCGCTATTCGCATTCTGAAAAACAAAATGAAGTTCCCGAAGCGGCAGCTGTCACTCCAACACCCACTCCGCCAATTTCCCCGTCACCTGGGTCATCAACACATTCTCCACATCCCGCGCCCCCGCCGCGCTGCACTTGGCAAGCACCGCCTTGACGATCCCGGCATCGAACTCGAATTGTTTGCCCGTCGCTGCCTTGTAGCGCCCGCGCAATTTCTCCAGCTTCGCCAGTACGATCCCTTCCAGCGTCGTCTCATCCAGTGGCCGGTACGCCACCACTGTCATGCGCGCCAGGAACGCCGGGCGAAACGCCTGCAGCAGCACCTTGTGCAGGGCTTCGTTGAAGGCATCGCTGCCCAGTTGCGCGGCCGGTGTGTCCAGCAGCAGTTCGGCGCCGACGTTGCTGGTGGCGAGCATCACGGTGTTCTTGAAGTCCACCACCAGGCCGGTGCCGTCTTCCATCAGGCCTTTGTCGAAGACGTTGTAGAACGCTTCGAGCACATCCGGGTGGGCCTTTTCGATTTCATCCAGCAGCACCACCGAATAGGGTTTGCGCCGCACCGCTTCGGTGAGTACACCGCCGCTGCCGTAGCCGACGTAGCCGGGCGGGGCGCCTTTGAGTTGGCTGACCGTGTGGGCTTCCTGGTACTCCGAGAGGTTGATGCTGATCAGGTTGCGTTCGCCGCCGTACAAGGCGTCGGCCAGGGCATAGGCGGTTTCGGTCTTGCCCACGCCGGTAGGGCCGACCAGCAGGAACACGCCCACCGGTTTCTGCGGGTCGGTAAGGCCGGCGCGGTAGGCCTGCAGGCGCTGGGCGATGGTGTTGAGCGCCGTGGCCTGGCCCATCACCCGCAGGCCCATGCGCTGGCCAAGGGTGCGCACGGCATGGGCTTCATCGGCGAGCATCTTGCCGACGGGGATGCCGGTCCAGCCGGCGATTACGGCGGCCACGGTCTTGCTGTCCACCTGTTCGGGCACCAGTGGATCGTCCTGGCGAATGGCATCGAGGCCGGCTTCCAGGCGCAGCAGTTCGGCGGCCAGGTGGTCGATGCGGTTATCGATTTCGGTGTCGGCTTTTTCCGCGTCGGCCCGCTCGCTCAGGGCCAGCAGTTCGCGCCGGGTGTCGAGCAGTTCGCGCACGGCTTCGCGTTCTTCACCCCAGCGGGTTTCCAGTTCGCGGATGGCCTGCACGTTGGCGGTGGATTCGCCTTCGAGCAGGGTAATGCGCTCACGATGGTCCAGGCCGGTGGCCTGCTCCCGGCGCAGGCGTTCGACTTCGTCCTTGAGGCTGTTCTGCCGGTGGCGCAGGCTTTCCAATGGCGGCGGCACATCGTGCTGGCCAAGCGCGACCCGGGCGCAGGCGGTGTCGAGCACGCTGATGGCCTTGTCCGGCAGATGCCGTCCGGAAATGTAGCGGTGAGAGAGCTTCACCGCTTCGTGGATCGCCGCATCCAGCACTTGTACCCCATGGTGCTGTTCCAGTTTGCTGGCCACGCCCCGGAGCATTTCCACGGCCGTGAGTTCGTCCGGCTCTTCGACCTGCACCAGTTGGAAGCGGCGGGCCAGGGCCGGGTCTTTCTCGAAGTATTTCTTGTATTCCAGCCAGGTGGTGGCAGCCAGGGTGCGCAGTTCGCCCCGGGCCAGGGCTGGTTTGAGCAGGTTGGCTGCATCGCTGCCGCCCTCTGCGCCGCCGGCACCGATCAGGGTGTGGGCTTCGTCGATGAACAGAATGATCGGCTTCTCGGCGCTGCGTACCGCGTCAATCACGCCTTTGAGGCGCTGTTCGAATTCGCCCTTGACCCCTGCGCCGGCCTGCAACAGACCCAGATCAAGCACTCGCAGCGTGACCTCCTGCAGCGACGGCGGCACATCCCCGGCGGCGATGCGCAGGGCCAGGCCTTCCACCACGGCGGTCTTGCCGACCCCCGGCGCGCCCACCAGGATCGGGTTGTTCTGCCGGCGCCGGAGCAGGATATCGATGCACTGGCGGATCTCGCCGTCGCGCCCGACGATGGGGTCGATGCGGCCGTTGCGGGCGTCGTCGGTGAGGTCCTGGGTGTACTGGTCGAGCACCGGATCCTGTTTTTGCGCGGCCTCCCCGGGCTTGGCCGGACGAGCAACGCCGACGTGCTCCCGGGAGCTTTCGGTCCATTCCAACAGATGGGCGCGCAGGGCATCCCGGGGAATGCGCAGCAGCGAAGAGGCGCTGTTGAGCAACAGGCTGCGGCGCTCGTCGCGATCCAGCAGCGCCAGCAGCAACAGCCCCGAACGGATGCTGTCCAGGCCGAGCACGCTGGCCTGGACCACGGCGTCTTCCAGCAGGCCGATGGTTTGCGCCGACAAGGCGGGCGTGCGAGTGCTGCCGGATTTGAACAGGTCCAGGGCCTTGTTGGTTTCCGCCGCTACCGCGTCCCGTTCCAGCCCGAAGCGCGGCAGCAGGCAGGCGAAGTCGCCACCTTCGATGTCCAGCAACTCCAGCAGCAAGTGCTCGATTTCCACGTAGTGATGACTGCGCTGCATGCAGCGCTGCGCGGCCCGTTCCAGGGCGCGACGGTTGTCCGGGTTGAGGCGTCCGATCAGGCTGGCCAGTTCCATTTCAGGCGATCTCCGGCTGACGAAGGCGGGTTTCGATGCGTTGCAGGGCCAGGCTGGATTGTCGTTGCAGGCCCCCGTTCCAGTTCAGTCGCGGCGGGGCCTGATGGCCCAGTTGCAACGGCCCGGCGCCGCGGATCAGCAGCACCAGGGTGCAATCCAGGTCGGGACCGAAATACAGGGCATACAGGCTGGCAAGCAGCGGATGGGTCTCGCCGTTGGGCAGCAATCCGCCGGCCTGGGTTGCGCTCAATGGCCCGAGGGTCAGGCGCACGCCGGCATGCTCGTCCCAGACCCGCGTACCGGCCACCGCGCTACGGCCCAGGCACAAGTTGCGGCCGCCCGCTTGCAAGCGGCTGCGGCTGGCCGGTGGGATCTCACGCCAGCCACCTTCATACGCACTCAGCTCCACCGGCAGGCCGAACTGCTCGCGGACAATGGCCGCGAACCCGGCCAGGGAACGGCGGCCGTCGGCGTACAGCGCGCTGCACGCTAACGCGGCGGAGTCGGGGGCGGCCTGGCGTTCCTGCAAGGCCTTGGGCAGCAGGCCGGTCAGGGCTCGCAACTGGGCCTGCACGGCGGAGGCGCCCGGAGGGGTGAAGCCCAGGGCGATGCGGTGCTTGCGCATCACTTTGTAGAGCAGGCTGAGCAGGCGGTGCTGGAACAGGTCCAGAAACTCCGCCGGCGCATGATCCCGCGCCCGCGCCCGTTGTTGCAGCCATTCCTGATAGGCATAGGGCAACGGGCCGTCGGGGCCGCCGAGGCCAAAGATCGGGGTGGTCAGTACGGGCGACTCGCCGGGTTCCTCGCTCAGGTTCTCGACTTCGCTGGCGGCGAACAGCGGGGTCAACGGTCCCCGCAGTCGCAACGCTTCGGCGTGGGGCGCGGTGCCGCTGCCCAGGGGCTCGGCCTGGGGATGCTCACGCTCCAGCAGCAACAATGCCTGGAGCCACTCGAAACGCTGCGGGTCGTGTCGCAGGCGTTGGCTCAGGTTCAGAGCGTCAGGGGTTTGCCGGCTTGGGGTTGCCATGTCTTCACCTCCCTGTCGGACTGGACCAGCACTGTGCGCACGAAGCGATTGGCGGTGGCATACAGTGAAAAGAACTGCGCCAGCACGCCGGAGAACAGTACGGCGCTGCTGCCGACGAAATGCTGCGGGTCCAGTTGCAGGCGGACTTCCAGGCCGTTGCGCCAGCCGCGCCAGGCGTCTTCGCCGACATGGGCGATGACCCGGTCGCAACCCAGGCCCATGACCCCTGCGATCTGGCGATGGGCGCTGGCTTCGTCCCGCAGGTTGTGCAATGTCAGGATCTCGCGCAGCGCATCCAGCGCCTGAGGGCCTTCCACCAGGGACAAATGGTTGAGGGTCAACTGCGACACCAGCCGCCAGCGCGATTCACCGTCCAGGCGTGGCAGGCTCTGCGGGCTCGGCGGGTTGCGCAGGCGCGCCCAGGCCACCGGGCCCGGACGTTCGAAACCCAGTGGCGTGCCCGCCGGCAGGCTCTGGGCCAGGTGCCGGCTGGTGCAGAGTAATTCGGCGGTGAGGCTGTAGTCGCGGGTATCGGCGAGCGGGTCGAGCTGGGTGTCCACCAGGCTGACCATCAAGTCGGTGCCCAGCCGGTTCGGGCTCATGCCGCTGACTCGTCGCGCATGCCAGTAGCAGGTCTGGTCGTTGCCGTGCTGGCTGCCGTAGTAGGCCGGCACCTTGCGCACGCCCTGGCTGGACGTGGCACGCACGGTGCGGATGCTATGGATCTCGACACTGTTTTCCCGATGACTGTCGGCCACCAGCCGGTATTCGCTGCGGGTGCCATCCGGGCGCAGCGGTTCGCTGGTCCTGGGAAAGAGGTTGATCACCGGCGTGCAGCCCAGGGCGATGTCGCTGGCCTGGAGCGGCAGGCGATTGGCAGGGGCGCGATCGAAGACGATATACAAGTACAGGGATGAGCTGTCGCTGGTCGCTCCGGCCAGGGGCAGGTCGAAGAAACCGAACTTGTCGGGGAAGGCAAAATATTCCGCCAGCAGGCGCATGCCCGGATGCACGCCGTCCTCATCTGGCAGCAGGGCTTCGTCGCTGGCGAAACCGACGATCCGCGGCAGGCCGGCCAACGGTTCCGGCACGCAGCCCGGCGCGCCGGCCAGGACCTTGACCGTGTGGGCGCCGAGCAGATCGTACAGCCAGGCGTTGATCATCGGCGAGGCCGCCAGGTGCACCCGCAGGTAATCGATTTCCAGGGTCGACCATTGGCGCTCGCCCAGGCAACGCAGGTTCAGGCGCAAGGCCGACCGCGCCTGGACCACGCCGGTCAGCGCCTGGGCTTCGTCACTGCCCAGCAGCACGGCTTCGCTGACTTCCAGCGGCCACAGGTGCACGGCGGCGGTGGTACGAAAGTGAATGCTCTGGCCCTTGTCGGTGGTGACGAACAGGGGCGTGTCCCGGGGCAGGGGATAGCCGTCGTCGAGGTTGCCTTTGCTCGGGTCGGGCTCGAATTGCACGATGGCGCAGGAAGGCAACGGACGCATGGCCAGGGGATACAGCTGTTCGAGCAAGGCATCGCTGAATTCGGCGTAGTCATCGTCCAGCCGGCGTTGCAGCCGGGCGGCCAGCAGCGCGAAACCTTCCAGCAGCCGTTCGACGTGCGGGTCCGGGCACTCGCCGGGGGACAGTTCCAGGCGCCGGGCGACCTTCGGGTAGCGTTCGGCGAACAGGCTGCCGGCATGACGCAACCAGGTCAGTTCGCGCTGGTAGTAATCCAGCAGTTGCGGGTCAATCGAGTCGCTCATGTCGCACCTCAAGTCCGTCGCCGGCGTGCTCGATGACAAATGCCACGGGCCATGCGTGCGGGTCGCCACGCAGTACCCCCGACAGCCGTATGCCCAGTTGTTGTGGGTGGCCCGGTACCGGGACGACCTGAACCTCGCCCAGTTGCAGGCGCGGTTCGAAATGGCTGATGGCCTGGTGTATCTCCCGGGTCAGCAGGCGCCGGTCATCGCTGCGCTGCTGTTGCAACGCGGTCCAATCGGCAATCCCGTAATCGAGAATGCTCGGCGGATCGGTCAGTGCCCGGGGACCGCGTCGGGTGTTGAACAGGCGATGCAGTTCGGCGTGGACCGAATCCTGCAGCGCCTGCCGGTCGAACACCCGACCATGGTCATCCGCCTGGCTGGCCAGGCGTTCGAACAGCGGTGGGCGGAGCCCGAAGCCAGCCATGGCGGCGCTCTTACTTGGTCATCTTGTTGGCCGCCAGGTCCCAGGTCGTGCCCGCCGTGCCTTCCTTGGTGCCGTCGTCTTTCTGGGCGGTGAGTTCCCATTTGATCTTGGTGAAATTCAGCGACAGGGTTTCCACCGGCTTGCCGCCTGTACCACCGCTGACACTGACGTTGGACAGCACGACGTTGGTCAGGGTGTAGACGATGAAGGGCATGATCTGGCCGCTGCCTTCGGCGGCGTTGCGACCGATGGTGATGACGGCTTGCGGGATCGGTTTGCCGGCGCAGCAGTATTCGTTGAGGGAAGGGGTAGAACTGTCGATGAATTTGGTCAGGGTGAACTCACCGATGTGCGGTCTGCCGGAGGTGCGCTCCGAGTTGCTGACGTCATTGGTGACTTGCATCGCCACGTTGTGGCTGTAGGACATGACCTCGATCTTGTCCGTGAAACCCTCCAGCAGGCTGTCGCCCTTGATGTCGCCGCCGAGGTCGAGAATGATTGCATCCATGGTTTGGAACTCCAGAAGAGGACAAGTAGGTGGTACCCAATACCGCTAGAAACGAATGCCGAACCCCTGTGGCGAGGGGATTTATCCCCGCTGGGCTGCGTAGCAGCCCCTTGAACAGCCNTGGGGCGCGAAGCGGCCCTGCTTTTTTGGGGCCGCTTCGCAGCCCAGCGGGGCGGTGCGACGTTTCGATAAATCCCCTCGCCACAACAAGCATCTTCGCCACAGGTTTCAGCCGTCAGGCCGCAACTGGTGGCGGCAGGGTCGCCACCAGGCGGATCGAGGCGGTCAGTTCCTCCAGCTGGAAGTGCGGTCGCAGGAACACCGTGGCGTTGTAGGCTCCGGGCTTGCCGGCCACTTCCGTCACGTCCACCCGCGCCTCGCGCAACGGGTATTGCGCCTTGATCTCCTGGGGCGCGTTGTCGTTGATCAGCACGTAGTCGGCGATCCAGTTGTTGAGGTAGGTCTGCACGTTGTCGCGAGTCATGAAGCTGCCGACCTTGTCGCGCATGATCACCTTCAGGTAGTGGGCGAAACGCGAGGCCGCGAGCACGTAGGGCAACATCGCCGAGATCCGCGCGTTGGCGTTGGCCTCGTTGGTGTTGTAGACCTTGGCCCGGTTGGTGGTCTGGCCGCCGAAGAACACCGCGATGTCACTGTTCTTCTTGTGGCACAGGGCGATGAAGCCCAGGTCGTTGAGTTCTTTCTCGCGGCGGTCGGTGATCGCCACCTCGGTCGGGCACTTGAGCGACAGGTCGCCGGAGCTGGTGCGGAAGGTATGGGCCGGCAGGCCTTCCACCGCGCCGCCACCCTCGGCCCCGCGGATCGCCGCGCACCAGCCATATTTGGCGAAGGCTTCGGTGATGCGTTGCGCCAGCGCCCAGGCTGCGTTGCCCCACAGGTACTTGCTGTGGTCGGTGCCGTTGACGTCCTCGACGTAGTTGATGCCTTCCACCGGCCGGGTGTCCGGGCCGTAGGGCAGGCGCAGGAGGAAGTGCGGCAGCACCAGGGACACGTAGCGCGAGTCTTCGCTTTCACGGAACGAGCGCCACTTGATCAGCTCCTGGCTCTCGAAAATCTTCGACAGGTCCCGGGGCACCGCCAGTTCGGTGAAACTGGTCATGTCGAACAGGCGCGGGCTGGCGGCGGCAATGAATGGGGCGTGGGCCGCGGCGGCGACGTTCGAGAGTTTTTCCAGCAGTCCGATGTCCTGCGGGTGCCGGCCGAAGGTGTAGTCGCCCACCAGCAGGCTGAACGGGTGCCCGCCGAAAGTGCCGTATTCTTCCTCGTAGATTTTCTTGAACAGCGCGCTCTGGTCGAATTCGACGGCTTTCTCCAGATCGTTCTGCAGCTCTTTCTGGGTAACGTTGAGCAGGCGCAACTTGAGCCGGGTGCTGGTCTCGGTGTTCTGTACCAACAGGTGCAGGCCGCGCCAGGACGCTTCGAGTTTCTGCAGGTCGGGGTGGTGCAATACTTCGTTGAGCTGGGCGCTGATCAACTGGTCGATCTGGCTGATGCGATCATTGATCATGGCCACGGTGTCCTTGTCGATGGCCATGCCTTCGTCGAGGACCTGGGTGGCGAATTCGGCCAGCATGTCGCGGGCGTAATCCTGCTGGCTGTCGTCATGGGCCATACGGCCTTCGGCGATGATCTTGTCCAGCAGGGACAGGGTCTGGGTCGTACTCTCGCTGGTTTGAGCGCTGGATGAAGCAGGCATGGCTTTATCTCCCTTGAGTGATGAGCACGATCAGGCCTGTGGTTCGGCCGGGGCCGGATCATCGTTGGCGGCCACGGTCGGCAGCTCCTGCGGTGTGTCCTGGGGTCGGGCCGACTTGATCTCTTGCAGGCCTTCGGTGTTGGCGATCACGTCGCGCAGCAACTTGTCCAGGTCGTCGTTGCCGTCGAGCTTGGTCAGCAGGTCGCGCAGGCGTTGACGGGCTTCGAACAGGCGGCGCAACGGCGTGACCTGCTCCACGACCTTGACCGGGTCGAAGTCATCGATGTGGCGGAAGTTGAGTTCGATGTTGAGCTTGCTGTCGTCGCCGCTGAGGGTGTTGTTCACCTGGAGCGTGGCGCGGGGGGAGATCGAGGCGAGCACCTCGTTGAAATTGTCGCGGTCGATTTCTGTGAAGCGCCGCTCGTTGAGCTTGGGCAGCGGGTCCAATGGCTTGCCCGAGAGGTCGGCCAGAATGCCGACGACCAGTGGCAATTCTTTCTTTTCGATGGCATTGCCGATTTCCACGTCGTAGGTGATCTGGACGCGGGGAGGACGGACTCTGTCGAGCTTGTGCTGGGTACTTTCTGCCATGGCGGCCGACTCCGATGCATGTGGGGAGCAATGCATCGGGAGGCCCGCTCATCGCATTCCCTTGCTGATCCGCAGGTTGCAAATGGAGGGCAGAAAACCTGTCATTCCCTTGACGAACCTGGTCCATTCGACCGTGCAGGTCGAACTATCCAAGACGCTAGAACAGGTCTATAAAAATGCAAGCAAAAACAATTTTTGACCGCGACGAAAAGGAAGATTCATTTTGCGTGTGTTTTTTTATGGATTTTTTTTCAGCCTGGCGCTCAGCGGTTGCTCGTTCTTCGCGCCCAGCGTCGACCTGGACAGCCTGACCCTCGACGTCGCGTCCCGCGCCAACGACGACACGCCGATCGCCGTGGATTTCATCGCGGTGAACGATCCCGACCTGCTCAAGCAACTGTCGGCGATCAGCGCCCGCCAGTGGTTCGCCGAGCGCGAACAGTTCCAGCGCGACTATCGTCACCTCATGTCGGTGTGGGGGCTGGAGCTGGTCCCGGGGCAGTTCATCGACCGCCAACCCTTCCCGCTGGAGGGCCGGCGCGCCGCTGGACTTTTGGTCTTCGCCAGCTATAACACTCCCGGAGCCCACCGGCTCCGGCTGGACGATCGGCGCAAGGCCTGGCTGAAGTTCGACAGTCGGGAGATGAGCCTCGTCGACGATGGCCAGCTCAATGCCAGTCAGCCTTGAGTGACCGCGGGCCGCCTTGCGCGGCGACACTGGGATGTCGAAGGGAGTCGTATGAGTCTGTTACCTGACGCGGTGTGCTGGCATGAGGGCATGCAACTGTTGCCCCAACATTTTCAACTGCAAGGGTTGCGTGCCGAGGCCCTGGCCGCCCATGTCGCGGCCGCCTGCAATCCCTGGTTCTGGGGTGTCAGCCAACTGGAGGTCGACCCTTCGGCCCTCAGCGCCGGACAAGTGCGGTTGCTGCAACTGCAAGGCACCTTGCCGGACGGCTTGCCGGTCAATCTCCAGGCCGGTGTCGGGCCCACCTTGGAGTTGGACATCACCGAGGCGGTCAACAAGACCGAGGATGCCACCGTCACCGTGTACCTGGCGATCAGCCCGCTCTGGCGCGCCGGGCAATTGCTGCCGCTCAAGGGGCGTCTGCAATCGGTGGTCGGCGATGCGTTGCCGGACCTCACCAGTGGCGAGTTTCCCGAATCGATTACCGTCTGGCGTCCGAACCCGCGGCTGTGCACGCAACTGAGCAAGGCCGATTCGATCTGCCTGCCGATGCTGCGCATTCGCAAGGAAGGCGGCGGCTTTCTGCGGCTGCCCTATACGCCTCCCACGCCGGTGCTGTTGCCCGAGTCGGCGCTCGGTCGGCGGGTGGCCGGGCTGTGTGCCCGGGTCCGGGAAAAGTGCCTGTTCCTCGCCGGTCGGTTGCGCCAGGCCCAGGCGGCCGGCAACCAGGACGATGCGCTGGAGATCCGTCGGCAGATGACCGCCTTGTGGGCGCGCCTGCCGGAAGTCGAAGGCAGCCTGAACACGCGGGTGGCCACTCCCCAGGCGTTGCACGGTCTGTTGCTGGGGCTGGCCGGGGCCTGGTCGGCCCTCGATCCGCTGGCCGGTGTGCCAGCGTTTGCACCGCTGGATTTCCTCGAATTGCAACGCGGGTACGAACCGTTGCTCGACTGGCTCGACACCACTCTGGAACTGGTCCGCGCCGGTTATCGCAGCCTGGCATTCGAGCGCGATGATCAGGTTTTCTCCATCCAATTGCCCGACGACCAGCCGAGCCAACGCCTGGTGATCGGCCTGCGGATGCCCAATGGTGCCAGCGAGCAGGCGGCCGCCGATTGGTTGCGCGGTGCGATCATCGCCTCTGCGCCACATGTCCCGCTGTTGAGCCGACAGCGCATGAGCGGGTTACCCCATCAGGCCATGAGCCGCAACGAGCAGGTGGCTTATAGCGTGGGCGATGACACCCGGTTGTTCGTGGTGGCCGCCAGCGGCCAATGGTTCGATGGACAACTGCCGTTGCACATCGTGGCGCCGGCGTCGACCCAGGCCAGCAGTCCGTGGCAAGTGGTGTTGTTTGTCCCGCAAGTCGGTGAAAGTGCCTGATTGCAAGAGGGGAGTCATATGCCTGACGGAAGTGGCGGGGCGGTCCGGGGTCTGCACGAGGCGCCGCTGAGCAGCGCGTTCCGTCAGGCCTGGTTGAAATGGTTCCAGGAATGGCAGGACTTGCCCAAGGACAACGACTCCGCGGCCCTGGTCAGCCGGGTGGTGGAGTTTTCCGGACGCAGCGCCCAGCGCTTGTGGCGGGTGGCCTTTGCCACCGTCGGCGACTCGGCGACCGAGCAGGTCAAGTCGCTGGTCTATGCCTTCGTCGCCCTGGTGGACGAAACCTTGCTGTTCACCCCTTGGCCGGGGCAACTGGCCTGGCAGCAGCATCCCCTTGAATCACGCATGTATTCCAGCCGCCAGGCCGGCGAGCGCTTGCCCGCGGCCATCAAGAAATTGCTGGATGAGCAGATGCCCGGCACCCGCGACTTGGCGAATGTCTACCTGCAATGCCTGATCCTCGGGTTCCAGGGGCGCCTGCGCGGCGAGCCCGGCCAGATCCAGCATGAAAAATGGCGCGCGGCGCTGTTCACCTTTGCCTGGCAGCATGAACCAGACTATGTCGACGTCAGCCAGCGCCTGGCGATGTCTGCGGCGGCACCGCCGGTACGCCTGCCGGCACAGACATCGCTGCCGGACGGGTTGCGCCTGGGGCTGGCGATCCTGGCGATGGTGTTGCTGCTGACCGGGCTGGGGCACCTGTTCTGGCGTGACATCCGCTCGGAACTCGAGCCGGTGCTGCAATTGAACGAGTCGGTGGTCCAGGAGCAGGACTCATGAGCCCCCTGAGCATCGTCGCCCTGGTGGTGCTGGCCATTGTCGCGGTGCTGCTGGTCGCGGCGTTGATCTGGTGGTTGCGGACCCAGGGTGGCGCGGCGATCCGCAGTTTCTATGGGGCGGTCCGTCACATGGAACAGGAGCAGGGCACCCGCGACCGCTACCAGATCCCCTGGCTGTTGATGCTCGGCAACGAAACCGACGGTGCCCAGCTGTGTACCCAATGGCATTTGCAACCGACGGACAAGGCCGCATGGTTCGGGCGTTGGTGGTCGGATGCCGAGGGTGCGGTGCTGGTGGTGCCCCAGGCACTGTTCCTGCCCGATGAAGGCATGAACCGGCAGCGGGGCAACTGGTGGCGGCTGCTGGGGCTGATCCTGCGATTGCGCAGCCGGCGGCCGATGGACGCAGTGGTCTGGACCGTGCCATTCGGCCGACTCGACGACATCGAGCACACCACCGAGCTGAGCCTCAAGGTGCGCCGCTGCTTCATCGACCTGCTGCAACGCTTCGGCCTGAGCCTGCCGGTGTACGTGGTGATTACCGGGATGGAAGAGTTGCCCGGCTTCCAGGAATTGGTCAGCGCGCTGCCCGCCGAGGCCCGGGAGTCGACGTTGGGCTGGTCGTCGCCATATTCTCCCGACGCGGCCTGGCAGTCGCACTGGAGCGACCAGGCGCTGGACCAGGTCAATGCCGCGCTGTCGCAGTCGATCATCGAAATCGGCGCGCTATCCGGGCAGTTGAGCGGCGATCTGTATGGCCTGCCGGAGCGCTTCGAGGGGTTGCGGCGGGCCTTGCAGATCCTCCTTGAGCCGGTGTTCCAGGGCAATGCCCAGGGCGAGTCGCCACGCTTTCGCGGTATCTACTTCACCGCGAGCCAGGCCCCGACCGTCACTGGGGATGGTTTTGCCGCCGGCGACAAGGGCCTGCGCCAGACGGTGTTCGCCCGGCAGCTGTGGGCGCGGCGTTTCGTCGCTGAACGCGGCCTCGCCCAGCCCGTGCCTCGTCTGTTGCGTCTGCGTCAGCGCTGGCATCGGCTGGCCGGTGGGGTCGCGCTGGTGGTCGGGTTGGTCTGGCTGGGGGGCATGCTCTGGGTCTGGCACGATTCGGTGGAAGAGGCCGCGGAGTTGTCGCAGTTGATCCTGCGCACCCATAAGAACTACGTGGTGGTCGACCCTGACCAACCGCAGTTGGAGCCGACCCGCTACAACGTGCAGGCCTACTGGAACATGCTGGAAAAAGCCCCGCGCTGGCGCTTCGTTGCGGTGGTGTTCCCGACCTCGTGGTTCTCCTACGTGGACACGCAGTTGGAAGAGGGCTTGCGCCTGACCGCCCGGCATCACTGGGTCTTGCCCCTGCGTGACCTGCTGGTGTCGGACCTGGAGCAGCTCAAGGCCATCCGCAACACCGAGCGGCGGGGCAACGTGGAAAGCGAAGACCCGGCGCAATGGCAGAGCTATGTGAAGGCCAAGGATCTGGTGGACCGTGCGGTGCGCCTCGAACAGCAGAATCAGTTGTTCAGCCAGGCGGTGAGCAACCCCAAGGCGCCGCTGGATGAGCTGGTGCAATTGAGCAATAACGCCCTGTCGCTGAACCTCAACGCCGGCACATTGAGCCGGGCGCGGTTCTACAACCGGGTGCTGTTCGATGCAAAAAACCTGGGCGCACAAGAGCAGGACCTGCAAGGGCTGGACCTGAATGCGGCGCGTGCGGTAGTCGGCGATAACTTCACCGGCCTGATGCAGCGTTGGCTCGATCATTACTTCCTGGCCGACAACTTCGTACGCCAGGCCGGTTATCTCAAGTTGCACCTGCAACGCCTGGAGGCGGGCAGTGGCAATTCGCTGAGCGAGCTCGAAGACCTGATGGCGCTGGTCGACGATTTGCAGACCCTGGTCAACCTGACCAACGCAGCCTGGGGACGAGGCAAGGGCCAGGACCTGGTGCCCGGTTACACCCAGATGATGGACAAGGTCAGCCACAGCACCTTGCTCGGGCCGGAGTTAGCCCAGGACCTGGAAAGCCAGGCGGCGAAGCTGCAACAGAGCTTTCGCGACCAGTGGATCGTCCAGACCGGTTCGCGCGATAACCTGCTGGTCCAGCAGGGCAGTGGCTTGCTGGTGTTGCAGGAGCATGTCACGGCCCTGAATGAGGCGGTGAAGGCTTTGTTCAAGCGTGATTTCGTAGCGTTGGCGTTGCAGAAGGATCCGTCCGGCAACAATTCCGACGCCATGGGACAGGGCGGCAGCGACGACTTCAGCGTCGCCCTGAACTATTTCGCCAGCTACAAGAGCTACACCAGCGAGGAACTGCCGCGCATCCCGCCGGACTACCGCGACGCCTTGATCCAGGCGGCCGAAGGCGCCGCGGCCCGGGCGATGTGGCTGAGCCTGGATGAAAACGAGGAGCAATTGCCGGGCATGGGTTTCAACGTCCAGACCAGCCAGGCCGTCGCGCTGCAAAAGGCCTTCATGGACGTGCACCGTGCCGACCTGGCGACGCGCTTTCAGCGCCTGCTCAACCGCCGTGCTCTGGCGCAGATCAAGAGTGGCCTGGATGAAATCGATGCCCAGCCCCTGTTCAGCCAACGGGCCGATGTCCAGCGCTGGGACGGCTCGAAGAACTTCGGTTTGCAGCTCTACGGGGCCAGCGATCCGCAAGGTCTGAAACTGAGCCTGAACCAGCAGTTCGACGCCATGGTACAGATCGCCGAACAACGCATGCCGGCCCTGGAATGGTTGATCGTCCAGCAAGACGATCTCTCGGCCCTGGAGCACGACCGGGTGTCGCGGTTCATGGCCATCAACGACGAGTTGCTCAAATACAAGAGCCAGAACCCGGCCAGTTCGGCGGCGCAACTGGAACAGTTGGTGAGCCGGGACTTCAACCAGATGGACACTGCTTCCTGCGCGCAGATCCTGCAGACCTCCAACCTGTCCGGTGGTCGTGGCGACCTGGCCCAGCGTGCCGTCAGCTTGCAGCAGAGTGCGCTGCAACGCTGCCTGTACCTGCAACAGAATCAGGCGGCGACGGCCTGGAACGACGTGGCCAACTATTTCAATCAATACCTGGCCGGGCGCTTTCCGTTTTCCCAGGACCTGCGGGCCAGTGACGCCGATCCGGCGCGGGTCCAGCGCTTGCTGGAACTGATCGACACACGCCTGCCCCTGGCCCAGGCCGGGCTGGCGTTGAGCCAGACCCCGGAGCGCCTGGCCGCCGAGGACTTTCTCAACCGGTTGAAACAGGCCGGTACCTGGCTGGGCCCGCTGTTCGTGCGGGACAAGAGCGGCATTCTCGGCGTGGAAATGGACGTGCGCTGGCGCACCGATCGCAACGAAGAGCGCGGCGCCGACCAAGTGATCGCCTGGGGACTGAACGCCGGCAACCAACAGATCAACTACCCCGGCGACGCCCAGCAGAACCTGCGCTGGATGGTCGGCCAGCCCGTGCGGCTGACCTTGCGCTGGGCCCGCAACGGTTACCAGCGACCGGCCAACGACCCGTTGCAGCCGAACCTGGTGGTGCGCGACCTGGAGGCCGGGTGGGAATACCAGGGACCTTGGTCGTTGCTGCGCCTGATGCGCTCGCTGGTGTCGGTGCAACGCCAGCCGAATGTCGACTACACCGATTTCCCGCTGACCCTGCAACTGCCGGTAACGGGCCAGATTCCAGCCCAGAGCCCGGCCCAGGCCCAGCTCCAGGCCCGCACGACGCAGCAGACGTTGATGTTCCTGCGCCTGTCATTGATGAGCCAGGGCTCGAAGCTGCCGCTGTCGATACCGCCGCTGCCGACCCAGGCACCCCGTTCACCTTTCATGGCGACCTCGTCGAGCCCCGCCATCGCCACCCGTGAGGAGGGTCTGTGAGCGTACCTATCTCCCCCTTGCCCGAGCTGATCAGCCAGTTGCTCGAGCCGGTCAGCGCTGAACCGCCCTGCGGTCAGGACCTGCGCTATGAGCCGGAATACGATCAATTGCGGGAGTTGCGTCGGGAAGACGACACCAGCCTGCCCACCGGGGTGTGGCAGTCCCAGGTCAAGCGCGCGCAGTGGCCGGAGCTGGAAAAACTCGCCACCACGTTGCTGCTCGAACGCAGCAAGGATCTGATGATCAGCGCCTGGCTGGGTGAGGCCTGGTTGCACCTGGCCGGGCTGGAGGGCTTGCCGGGCAGCCTGGCGCTGGTGGCGGGCCTGTGCGAGCGTTACCCCGATCAGTTGCATCCCCTGGCCGAAGAGGGCGACCAGTCATGGCGGGTGATCCCGCTGGAATGGCTGGCCCGGCGCTACAGCGAGGTGCTGTTGACGCGGGTGCCCTTGTTCAATGGCCGCGACTCGGCCTTCGACGGTTTCTGCCTGGACGACTGGCAACGCTTGCAGCGTCAGCAAGTCCAGGGCAACGACAGCAAGAACGCCAAAGCCTCGGCGGAAGCGGCGCGCAGCGATCAGAAAAAGCTCGACGAACTGATTCGCGGCACGCCTCTGTCGTTCTGGCTGCATCGCCAGGGCAGCCTCATGTTGAGCCAACAGCACCTGCAACGGCTCGAAGCCTGGAGCGACGCCTACCTGGGCAACCTGGCCCCAGGTTACAAATCCCTGCAGGACGTGATCCAGGCGCTGCTGGCGCTGGTAGAGGAGTTCATCGCGATGCATCCACAGCAACCTACCATCGTACCGGTGCCTGCCTCATCCGAGGCCGCACCGCCGACTGTCCAGGCCCAGTCCGGTGCCGCGCCGGCCCAGGCCTTCCAGGAACCGGCCAGTCGCGAAGAAGCCTATCGGCAGTTGCTGGTCATCGCCGGTTACCTGTCGCGCACCGAACCCCACAGCCCGGTGCCCTACCTGATCCGGCGGGGCGTGGAGTGGGGCAACAAGCCTTTGAGCGAGTTGCTGGGGGAACTGATCAGCGCCGACGCCGAGTCCCGGCGGTTGTGGACGTTGTTGGGGGTTCTCTGAGTTGTGCTAGTACTGGTGAATGGCTTTTGTGGCGAGGGGATTTATCCCCGCTGGGCTGCGAAGCAGACCTAAACCCAGACACCTCGGTGCATCAGATAGATTGTGTTGATTGTATTGGGGCTGCTGCGCAGCCCAGCGGGGATAAATCCCCTCGCCACAGGTTCGGTGTCCGTTCTACAGCTTTGTAATCAACTCGGCTCCGGCATTGGCACCGGCGTCAGCACCGGTTTACCGGAAAAGAACGCTGTCAGGTTCTGGCCCACCAGCTCCACCGTGGCCCGGGTCGCTTCCGGCGACAGGCCGGCGACGTGGGGCGTCAGGACCACATTGGGCAGGTGCTTGAGCGCTTCGGGTACTTCGGGTTCGTGATCGAACACGTCCAGGGCAGCTCCGGCGATGCGCCGATGCTCCAGCGCGCTGATCAACTCGTCGGTGGCGACCACGCTGGCCCGGGCGATGTTCACCAGGAAACCCTTGGGACCCAGCGCATCGAGGGCCTGCTTGTTGATCAAGCGCCGGGTGTCGAGGCCCCCGGGCGTGGCGACGATCAGGAAGTCCGACACCCGGGCCAGCTCCGTGGGCGTGGCGCAGAAGGTGTAGGGCACATCGTTGCGCACCCGTCGGCTGTGGTAGCTGACGCTCATGTCGAAGCCCAGGGCCGCGCGCTTGGCAATCGCCATGCCTACCGCGCCCAGGCCCAGCACGCCCAAGCGTTTGCCGGCCAGGGAAGGGCGCATGACCTTGGTCCATTCTCCCCGGCGTATGCAGGCATCGGCCCGGGGAATGTCGCGCACCAGCGCCAGCAGCAGCGCCATGGCATGGTCGGCCACCGACGAGGCGTTGACCCCGGCGCCGTTGGTGACCACGATACCGCGGCTACGGGCAGCCTGAAGGTCCACCTGTTCGTAGCCGGCACCGATCACGCAGATGATCTGCAGATTGGGCAGGGCGGCCATTTCGTCGGCCGTCAGACCCAGGGGGCCGCGGGTCAGCACCGCATTGAACCGCTCGCCATGCTCGAAAATCGCCGCCTTGCGCTCGGCTGGCGTGGGTGCCAGCTCCAGGTGATAACCCTGGCGTTCGAGAATCGGCAGGTAGTCGTTGACGGTTTCAACCAGTACCAGGACGGTTGCGGTCATGCTGGGCTCCTGTGGGCAATCGTACTGACGAACACCCTGTGGGAGCGAGCCTGCTCGCGATGGCGGTGAGTCGGTCGACGCCATGTTGGCTGACAGGTCGCCATCGCGAGCAGGCTCGCTCCCACAGGTCTTGTGGATTCTGTTTGTGAGTGTAGGAGCTGGGGCAGAGCGGCGATACCTCGGGCCCTGGCATTTTTTTGCCATTCACCACCGCTCCTCAGCTAAGTCTTTGCTTCTGCTCGCTAATCCCGGACAATCGCGCCCCTGTTTCGGCCAGGGCGCTGCCTGTCGGGTTTTTCCGACTCGTCCTGGCCGGGTGCACATGACCGGAAAGCGGAGATCCGACCGGATGAATGATCAGGCCAATAGCGTCGAAGAGCGCTTTGAATCGACAGCCCCAGCCACCCTCAGCCAATGGAGCCGTCAGGACACGACCTGGATGCTGGGCCTGTTTGGCACCGCCATCGGTGCCGGTACGTTGTTTCTACCGATCAATGCCGGCCTGGGCGGTTTCTGGCCCCTGCTGATCCTGGCATTGCTGGCATATCCCATGACGTACTACGCGCACCGGGGCCTGACCCGTTTCGTGCTGTCCGGGCGTGATGGCGCGGACATCACCGAGGTGGTGGAAGAGCATTTCGGCATCAAGGCAGGTGCGCTGATCACCTTGCTGTATTTCTTTGCGATTTTCCCGATCCTGCTGATCTACAGCGTGGCATTGACCAACACCGTGGGCAGCTTCCTGGAACATCAACTGCATATCCAGCCGCCTTCCCGCGCCGTGCTGTCCCTGGTGTTGATCCTGGGCCTGCTGGCGGTGGTGCGGTGTGGCGAGCAGGCGATCGTCAAGGCCATGAGCCTGATGGTCTATCCGTTCATCGTTGCTTTGCTGTTCCTGGCGGTATTCCTGATCCCGCACTGGAGCGGCGGCATCCTGAGCACCGCGTCCACACTGCCGGCCCCTTCGGCGCTGCTGCATACCCTGTGGCTGGCGATTCCGGTGATGGTGTTTTCGTTCAACCACTCGCCGATCATCTCGGCGTTCGCGGTGGACCAGAAACGTCGCTACGGCGACGGCGCCGAGCAGCGCAGTGCGCAGATCCTGTCCCGCGCCCATGTGCTGATGGTGGTGATGGTTCTGTTCTTCGTGTTCAGCTGCGTGCTGACCCTGTCGCCGGCGCAACTGGCCGAAGCGAAGGCGCAGAACCTGTCGATCCTGTCGTACCTGGCCAACCATTTCAGCAACCCGACCATCGCGTTTGCCGCGCCGTTGATTGCCTTCGTGGCGATTTCCAAGTCGTTCCTGGGGCACTACATCGGCGCCAGTGAAGGTCTCAAGGGGCTGATCGTCAAGAGCGGCCGGCGCCCGGCAGCCAAGACCCTGGATCGCCTGACGGCGGTGTTCATGTTGCTGGTGTGCTGGATCGTCGCCACGCTCAACCCGAGCATCCTCGGCATGATCGAAACCCTGGGCGGCCCGGTGATCGCGGCCATCCTGTTCCTGATGCCGATGTACGCCATCCGCAAAGTCCCGGCCATGGCCCGCTATCGTGGCCAGGCATCGAATGTCTTCGTGGTATCGGTGGGGTTGGTGGCGATTACTGCGTTGGTCTATTCCCTCACGGCTTGATCGCCGGCTCTGTGGGAGCGAGCTTTCTCGCGAAGGTGGTTGGCTGACCCGACGCCATCGCGAGCAGGCTCGCTCCCACAGTTGTTCCGGGGTGCCCACAGAAGTTGTGTCTACCCCAAATCCCCTGTGGGAGCGAGCAAGCTCGGCTCCCACAGGCTCTGAGGTGTTCTCGGGAATTGTGCCCACCCCAAATCTCCTGTGGGAGCGAGCCTGCTCGCGATGGCGGCGGTCCGGCTTGCATAAAAATTCCAGGCATAAAAAAACGCCGCCCCTCGCAAGAGGGCGGCGTTTTCAGTCGAGCGTCGAAGCCTTAGGCTTGAACGACCGGGATGTTGGCGTTTGCCGCCGCTTCACGGAACTCGGCGATCTGGTCGAAGCTCAGGTAGCGGTACACGTCCGCTGCCATGCTGTCGATCTTGCCGGCGTATTCCATGTACTCCTCGACGGTCGGCAGGCGACCCAGGATCGATGCAACGGATGCCAGCTCGGCCGAGGCCAGGTAGACATTCGCGCCGTCGCCCAGACGGTTCGGGAAGTTACGGGTCGACGTCGACACCACGGTGCTGTTCGGCTCTACACGTGCCTGGTTACCCATGCACAGCGAGCAGCCTGGCATTTCCATGCGTGCGCCGGCCTTGCCGTAGATGCCGTAGTAGCCTTCTTCGGTCAGTTGGTGAGCGTCCATCTTGGTCGGCGGCGACAGCCACAGACGGGTTGGCAGCTGACCCTTGACCTGATCCAGCAGCTTGCCGGCAGCGCGGAAGTGACCGATGTTGGTCATGCACGAACCGATGAACACTTCGTCGATCTTCTCGCCAGCCACGCTGGAGAGCAGACGGGCGTCGTCCGGGTCGTTCGGCGCGCAGAGCACTGGCTCATTGATGTTGTCCAGATCGATTTCGATGACTTCGGCGTATTCGGCGTCGGCATCGGCTTCCATCAGCTCAGGGTTGGCGATCCAGGCTTCCATCGCCTGGGCACGACGTTCCAGGGTACGGGCGTCGCCGTAGCCTTCGCCGATCATCCAGCGCAGCAGGGTGATGTTGGACTGCAGGTACTCGGTGATCGACTCTTTCGACAACTTGATGGTGCAACCGGCAGCCGAACGTTCGGCCGACGCGTCGGACAGCTCGAAAGCCTGTTCCAGCGTCAGGCCTTCCAGGCCTTCGATTTCCAGGATGCGGCCGGAGAAGGCGTTCTTCTTGCCTTTCTTCTCGACGGTCAGCAGGCCGTTCTGGATGGCGAAGTAAGGAATGGCATGAACCAGGTCACGCAGGGTGATGCCAGGTTTCATCTTGCCTTTGAAGCGCACCAGGATCGATTCCGGCATGTCCAGCGGCATGACGCCGGTGGCAGCGGCGAACGCTACCAGGCCGGAACCGGCCGGGAACGAGATGCCCATCGGGAAACGGGTGTGGGAGTCACCACCGGTACCGACGGTGTCTGGCAGCAGCATGCGGTTCAGCCACGAGTGGATGATGCCGTCGCCCGGACGCAGGGAAACGCCGCCACGGGTCATGATGAAGTCAGGCAGGGTGTGGTGGGTGGTCACGTCGATCGGCTTTGGATACGCCGCGGTGTGGCAGAACGACTGCATTACCAGGTCAGCGGAGAAGCCCAGGCACGCCAGGTCTTTCAGCTCGTCACGGGTCATCGGACCGGTGGTGTCCTGGGAACCCACGGTGGTCATCTTCGGTTCGCAGTAGGTGCCAGGACGCACGCCGGCTACGCCGCACGCCTTGCCGACCATCTTCTGCGCCAGGGTGAAACCCTTGGTGCTGGCGGCAGGGGCTTCAGGCTTCTTGAACAGGTCGAACGGTGGCAGGCCCAGCTCGGCACGGGCCTTCTCGGTCAGGCCGCGGCCGATGATCAGCGGAATACGGCCGCCGGCGCGGACTTCGTCCAACAGGACCGGGGTCTTCATTTCGAAGGTGGTGATGACTTCGTCGGTACCGTGCTTGCAGACCTTGCCGGCATGCGGGTACAGGTCGATCACGTCGCCCATGTTCATGTTCGACACGTCGAATTCGATCGGCAGGGCGCCGGCGTCTTCCATGGTGTTGTAGAAGATCGGGGCGATCTTGCTGCCGAAGCAGAAACCACCGGCACGCTTGTTCGGCACGTACGGGATGTCGTCGCCGAAGAACCACAGCACCGAGTTGGTGGCGGATTTACGCGAGGAACCGGTACCGACCACGTCACCGACGTAGGCGATCGGGAAACCCTGGCCGCGCATTTCTTCGATCTGCTTCATCGGGCCGGTCTTGCCTTGCTCGTCCGGTACGATGCCGTCACGGGCCATTTTCAGCATGGCCAGGGCGTGCAGCGGGATATCGGGGCGCGACCAGGCGTCCGGGGCAGGGGACAGGTCGTCGGTGTTGGTTTCGCCAGGAACCTTGAAGACCCGCAGGCTGATCTTGTCGGCCAGTACCGGACGCTTCTTGAACCACTCGCCGTCGGCCCAGGATTGCAGCACGGCCTTGGCGTGGACGTTGCCGTTCTTGGCTTTTTCAGCCACGTCGTGGAACGCATCGAACATCAACAGGGTGTGCTTGAGTTCTTCGGCAGCCACTGGCGCCAGCTCGGCGTTGTCCAGCAGTTCTACCAGGGTCACGATGTTGTAGCCGCCCTGCATGGTGCCGAGCAGTTCAACGGCGCGCTTCTTGTCCAGCAGAGGGGATTGGACTTCGCCCTTGGCCAGGGCGGAGAGGAAACCGGCCTTGACGTAGGCGGCTTCGTCGACTCCCGGTGGAACGCGATTGGTGATCAGGTCAACGAGGAAAGCTTCTTCGCCAGCCGGGGGATTCTTCAGCAGCTCGACCAGGCCTGCGGTTTGTTCGGCGTTGAGCGGCTGGGGAACGATACCCAGTGCTGCACGCTCTTCGATATGTTTGCGGTAGGCTTCAAGCACAGTATTACCCTCATCAGTGGTCCCAAATGGGTGTCCGGGACGCTCATCCAGAAACCCACGGTACTCATGCGCGTCGGGGGCTTTTTGAGCCACCACGCCAGGGTTTCCGGGGTTCCTCACAGAAGCTGCTTTCAAAGTTTTACGCCTGCAGAACGGGGAGCTGATGAGGGTTGGCGTCGGGCTTTCCCCGCTGGAAAGACCCTCCGCCAACACCGTTCTGAAGGAACGACTGTGCTCGTGACGCTTTGAAAACAGCTTCTAACGGACATTGGCGCCTTAAAAGGCTGGCTGATTCTACGGGAAAAAAAAATTAAAGGTAAGTTGGGCCGGGAAGTTTGAGGGGTGATCAATCTTAGACAAAGGGCTAACATGCCGGCCTGTCCTGCTTTTGCGTGTGCGTTCCGTTATGCCCAACCAGCTCATCAAGACCCCCTGCGTCGGCCTTTGCTCCACTGTCTACGGTGACCTGGTGTGCCGTGGCTGCAAGCGCTTCCACCACGAGGTGATTCACTGGAACGGCTACAACGAGGACGAGAAACGCGCGGTGTGGATGCGCCTGGAGCAACTTTTGGTGCAAGTCATGGTGGCGAAGCTCGAGGTGTTCGACCCCGGGCTGCTGCGCGAGCAACTGGTCGCGCGCCAGATCCGCTTCGTGGCGCACCAGTCGGAATACTGCTGGGCCTACCAGTTGATCGCCCGGGGCGCCCGGGTGATCAACAACCTCGAAGCCTACGGCATGGTGCTGCTGCCGGAGTTTCGCGACTGGGAACTGCCGGACCTGCGCGATGCCATCGATCGGGAATTCTTCCTGCTGTCCGAAGCCCATTACCAGCGCTACATCGCGCCGGGGTTCCTGAAGGATGCGATGGGCGGCTGACAAGGTGATTAATTGTGGCAGGAGGATCTGCTGTGGCGAGGGGATTTATCCCCGCTGGGCTGCGAAGCAGCCCCAATACAATCAACACAATCTATCTGTTGCACCGAAGTGTCAGGATTTAGGGCTGCTGTGCAGCCCAGCGGGGATAAATCCCCTCGCCACAAGGGAAGGTTCCCAAAAGGACAGTACCCACAAAGGCTGGTCAGGTCAGCCCTTGACTGCCAGCTCCACCAGGTGATCCTCCACCTCCTGCGGCTTGAGCACCAGCACATCGCTTTCCAGGGCATCGAGCACTGCTTCGGCGGTATTGCCGATCAGCACCCCTGACAGCCCGGAGCGGGCCACGGTGCCGATCACGGTCACCGCCGCCTGCAGTTTATGCGCCATGAACGGGATCAATACATCCGCCGGGCCTTCTTCGATGTGCAGGTGCTGGTCATCGATGTCGAACTCCGCCTGGAACGAGCGGCACTGCTCGCGATAACGGGCCTCGATGGTTTCCTTGAGCTGGAACGTCGGGTCGGCCGCCGAGAGCATGGGCGACGGGTGGGCGCTGATGACGTGCAGGTGGGCCTTGGCAAGGCGGGCAATGTCATAGCCGTGGTCGATGATGGTGGTATGCAGGTGCCGGTGCTCGCCGTCGGCATTGCCCACGTCAACGGCGGCCAGGATGACTTTGTCCCGCCAGGAACCGGCGGTTTTCACCAGCAATACCGGGGTCGGGCAATGACGCAGCAGTTTCCAGTCCGATGGCGTCAGCAGGGCTTTCTTCAGCGGGCTGTCCGGGAAATGCTGCTTGATCACCAGGCCGCAGCCTTCGGCCTGCTGCACGTCGATGATGGTTTCGTGGAGGCTTTCGTTCCAGGCCTGTTCCGTGGTGACGCTGTAGCCATCTGCCAGCAGCGCGGCCTTCAGTACGCTGAGCATGCCGGCATGGTCGTGCTGCCTATCGCATACCAGCAGATGCAGGTGAGCCTGGGTCACGCCGGCGATCAACTTGGCGCGCTTGAGCGCCAGGCTTTCCGAATGTTCGGGTTCGATGACCACCAGGATGCTGCGAATGGCTTGCATGATCGGCGTCTCCAGCGATGAAAAGGCATGATGTTGCTCAACTATAGTTCCTGCCGGTGAGTCGTCGACTTGATGCATATCAACGGCGGTGGCTGGTGGTCTGGAGGCAGCCCGGTATAATCGGCGCCCTTCGCTCGACTACCTTTCCCCCGTGAGCCCCATGATCCTTCCCGAAATCCACGAATTCCTCGGCTGCCGCACCCCCGATGCCTGGGTCCAGGCCGCGTTGGCCGATCAGGAAACGTTGCTGATCGACCACAAGAACTGCGAGTTCAAGGCCGCCAGCACTGCCCTGAGCCTGATCGCCAAGTACCATTCCCATGTCGATCTGATCAACATGATGTCGCGCCTGGCCCGGGAAGAGCTGGTGCACCACGAGCAAGTCATGCGCCTGATGAAAAAGCGCAAGGTGGGCTTGCGCCAGCTCTCCGCCGGGCGTTATGCCTCGGGCCTGCGCAAGGTGGTGCGCAGCCACGAGCCGGTCAAGCTGGTGGATACCCTGGTGGTCGGTGCGTTCATCGAAGCCCGCAGTTGCGAGCGTTTCGAGGCACTGGTGCCGCATCTGGACGAAGAACTGGGCAAATTCTATTTCGGCCTGCTGAAAAGCGAGGCCCGGCATTTCCAGGGCTACCTGAAACTGGCCTACCAGTATGGTGATGCCAAGGACATCGCCCAGGTGATTGACAAGGTGCGTGAGGCCGAGCGGGACTTGATCGAGTCGCCGGATGTGGAATTTCGGTTTCACAGTGGGGTGCCGGCGCTTTAGTCCTGCGTCGTTTGTACTGACTCCATCGCGAGCAGGCTCGCTCCCACAGGGAAACGCATTCCTCCTGTGGGAAGCGAGCCTGCTCGCGATGGGGGCGTTAAGCCGTCAACCCCAGGCGTTCATGCCACTGCGCAATGGACTCCTCGGGATAAACCTCGAACCGCTGGTCGCCCGGCTGCGCTTCGACTTCCACCCAAGGGGCCTTGGAGCCGAGCATCAGGTGGGTATGCTCCGGCGGAACCGGCAGTGGTGTGTCGATGGCCGAGGCGAAAGGGTGGATCAATTCCGGCCATTCAGGGCTGAACAACCACAATCCCGAGCCGCAAAGAGAGCAGAAATGCCGTTCGGCACTGCTGCGGTGGGCGCGTTTATCGCCTTCGTTCTTGAGTCGCGCATGGTAGATCGAGATGTGCCGGCGACCCCGAACCTTGAGGCTGCGGGCATCGCCGCCCAGGTTGATCGCAAAACCGCCGCCGCCCTGGGTCTTGCGACAGATCGAGCAGTAGCAGCGTTGATAAGGGTAGGGGTGGGCACAGGTCAGGCTGAATGACACCTCGCCGCAATGGCAGGAACCTTCGAGCTGCATGGGAGCCTCCGATGGAATTGGAATGATCCTGGACAGCGTAGACGGTCAGCGTTTCGACAGGCCTGGCGCCTTCGCGAGCAGGCTCGCTCCCACATTGAAATGCGTTCCCCTGTGGGAGCGAGCCTGCTCACGATGAACGATCACGCGGTCCCCCGGGCAGGCACCGGCACTCGCCACAGGTACCATGCCGCCACCGTCCGATAGGGGCTCCAGGCCAGGCCGATGTCGATCATCTGCTTGCGAGCGGGCTGTCGTTCGAGGCCCTTCAAGCGCCGATAACCTTCGCGCACGCCGAAGTCGTCCACCGGCAGGATGTCCGGTCGCTCCAGGCTGTAGATCAGCAACATCTCCACGGTCCAGCGACCGACGCCGCGAAGGGTGACCAGGCGCTCGATCAAGGCTTCGTCGTCCATGGCCAGCGCTGTCGGGTAGTCCGGCACCACGCCGTCCAGGGCCGCCTGGGCGATGCCCTGGATGGTTGCGATCTTGCTGGCGGAGAAACCGCAGCCGCGCAACTGCTCGAAGTCGGTCGCCAGAATCTGCTCCGGCCTGGGAAACGGCTGCGTCGGGAATAACGCCAACAACCGACCAAAGATCGCATCGCCGGCCTTGGCATGCAGCTGCTGGTAGGCAATGGCCCGCACCAGGACTTCGTAGGGATCGCGGGCTGGCCTGGGTTGCAGCAGGCAGGGACCGGTCGTTTCGACATGGCGCCGCCACTCTTCATCGAGGCTGGCAAGAAAGACGCTGGCATCGTGGTACGGCACGGGCATCGGAGCTGTGTCCTCGGGTTGATCAGAACGCCAGGGGCAGGGAAACCTGCACGGCGGCTTTTTCCAGTCGCAGCAAGAAGGCCTTGCGCGGTTGTCCGCCACCATAGCCGGTCAAGGAGCCGTCCGCACCGATCACCCGATGGCACGGTACAACGATGGCCAGGCGATTCTGCCCATTGGCCAGCCCCACGGCACGGCTGGCGCCAGGGCTGCCGAGGAGGGCGGCGATGGCGCCGTAGCTGCGAGTCTCGCCATAAGGGATCTTTTGCAGTTCGGCCCAGACCCGGACGGCGAATGCACTGCCCGGCATGTGCAATGGGACGTTGAAAGTCGTGAGGTTGCCGGCGAAATAATCCGCCAGTTCGGTTTCGATCTGCTGCAAGTGCGCGTTGTGCCCCGGCGCGACGGTGTAGCCGTAGCGCTGTTGCAGCTCCTCGATTTCCCGGGTCAGGGCCGGGCGGTCGAGAAACTCCAGCAGGACCAGCCCGCGTCGTTCGGCCATGGCCAGCATCGGTCCCAATGGCGTGGTCAGCCGCGTGAACAGCAGGGGCTCGCTGTGGGCTGCGCGGCCCGGCGTGAAGTGGAAAGACTTCACGAACGCGTCACGAAACCCGCTAAGGGACTCGTAGCCCGAATCGAACGCCGCGTTGTCGATGGAGTTGCCCTCCTTGATGCCACCCAGGGCGATGCCCAGGCGCCGGGTGCGCAGGTAGGCGTGAAAGGTCATGCCGAAATGCTGCTTGAACCAGCGTCGCAGCTTCAAGGGCTCGATGCCTTGTTCCAACAGCAGGGCGTCCGTCCAGCGCAGATCGGGTTCGGCGTCCACCGCCTTGAGCAGCGCCTGGATCCAGTCCGGTGCGATGGCGGCAGCGTCCAGGGGTTTGCAGCGCAGGCAGGCGCGGTAGCCGGCCGACATGGCTTCGTCGGCATGGGCGAAAAACTCTACGTTCTCCGGTTTGGGTTTGCGCGCCGTGCAGGCAGGGCGACAGAAAATGCCGGTGGTCTTGACCGCAGTGAAGAACACCCCCTCATAGGCGGTGTCTCGTTCGAGCATGGCGCGGACCATCTCGGCGTGGGGCGGGAGCAGTGAGTCTTGTCTGTTCATGGGGCTGAGCATAGAACTGCGTCCGGTACAGCTCCACCGAAAAATCGACAGTGAATTTTCTGTCGTTGGGTCCTGTCGTTGGTCGGGAGGTCGCGAACAAAAATTGAACCTTTTGGTCTTAGAGGTTCAACCGTTGATTTTGTCTTTCGGAGACAACATGTCCAAACATAAGAAGTCGTTAATCGCCGCCGCAGTCTGCACCCTGATGCTCGGTGCTTCTGCCTTGCTGCCAGCGGATCTGTCGCCCATTGGCGCGAGCTACGCCGCAGCGGGTGGCAATGGTGGCGGTCATGGCGGTGGCAACGGAGGCGGCAGCGGCGGTGGCAATGGTGGTGGCAAGGGCAGCGGCAAATCCAGCGATTCCAGTGGTCACGGCAAAGGCCTGAGCAGCGACCACACCGGCACCGCCACGCGCACCCGCGATCATGGCGTCAGCGGCAAGCACACCGGGACCACTCGCACTGATCGTGCGAGCCATGCGTCGGTCACGTCGAGCATTGCCAACGACCGCGACACCCGCGGCTTGACCAAGGCTTCGGCGATCTCCGATGCCACGCCCGGTACCCACAACACCAAGGGACTGACCAACGCGACCAGCTCTTCGATCAAGAACGACCGCTGATCGCCTGAAAAAAACCGCGGCGCCTCTATCGAGGTGTCGCGGTTTTTTTTGCCTTGTACTGTGCAAAAGGGCGAAGGATTCAGTACTTCCAGAACACCGGGGTAAACAATACCAGGACGGTCAGGATCTCCAGGCGACCCAGCAACATGCCAACGGTCAGCAGCCATTTCGCGGCATCCGGCAAGGTCGAGAAGTTACCCGCTGGTCCGATGATCGATCCCAGCCCCGGTCCCACGTTGCACACGGCGGTGGCCGCGCCGGTCAAGGCGGTTGTCCAGTCCAGGCCGATCAGTGCCAGACCCAGGGCGATAGCGCCGATGGTGATGGTGAAGAAAAATGAAAATGTCAGCAGCGAGCGAACGATTTCTTCATCGATGGGATGGTTGTTGTATTTCTTCTGAATCACTGCCCGCGGATGGATCAATTGTTTCAAGCTGCCCATCAGCAAGGCTCGGGCCACCTGAAAGCGGAAGATTTTCAGGCCGCCTGCGGTCGAGCCGGAACAACCGCCGACGAACGTCAGGTAGAAGAACAACAACAAGGCAAAACTGCCCCACAGGGTGTAGTCACCCAGCGCAACGCCGGTGGTGGTGACCACGGAAGTCACGTTGACGGCCACGATACGAACCGAGTCCCACCATGTGTAGTCGCTATTCAGGCTCAGCCAGGTTCCGACCACGAGCCAGGTGACGATCAGGAAGCCGATAAACCCTTTGACTTGCTGGTCCTTGAACAACGCTCGCCGATTGCCGCGCAAGGTGGCTACATACAAGGTGAATGGCAGCGAACCGGCCATCATGACAACGACCGATACCCAATGAATGGCCGGTTGAGGCCAGTGTCCCAGGGAGGCGTCCGACGTGGAAAAGCCGCCCGTGGAGATCAGGGACATCCCATGATTGATCGCTTCGAAAGGCGTCATGCCTGCCAGCCACAAGGCCAGGGCTGCCAGAGCGGTCAATCCTATATAGATCCACAGAATGTAGTTCGCCGCGACATGGGAGCGTGGAGTGACTTTTTCCGACCAGTCCGATGACTCGGTCTGGAACAGTCGCATGCCGCCGACCCGCAGCAGCGGCAGGACCGCCACCGCCATGCCGATAAAGCCTATCCCGCCAAGCCAGTGCAGCATCGAGCGCCAGATCAGCAGGCCGGGGGATGCGTTGTCCAGTCCGGTCAAGACGGTCGAGCCGGTGGTGGTGATGCCTGACATCGTCTCGAAAAAGGCGTCGGTGTAGCTGATGTGCTGGATGAGCACCAGCGGCAGCGCGGAGAACCCGCAGACAACAATCCAACTGGCGGTCGTCAACAGGTACATGTCCCGAGGGCGCATCTGCGTCTGTGCGGGCCGTCCGCGGGCCACCAGCGCGATGCCACAGGTGAAGGTGATCAGGCTCGACCATAAAAACGCCGAGAGGTCATCGTTTCGCCCATAGATCATCAGGGTGATGAGTGGAATAACCATGCTTGCGGCCAGCGTGATCAGGAAAATACCGAGAATGAAGCCGATGAATCGCACTACCGCAAAGGACATAGGGCACGCCTGGTTGAGTAAGCCGCACAGTATCGGCTCCGCTGGCCGGATACTGCATAAAGTTTACGTAAAAATCACTACGGTACAGCGTGGTTGCGATGGGGCAGTTTTATTCAATACCCACGGCTTTCGCAGACTTACTGTGTGCGCTACCTCACCAACATGAAGAAGGTATGCGATGACTCTGTTTTTCTCCATGGCGGCATTTGCCCTGGTCGCCTCCATCACGCCGGGTCCTGTGAATATCGTGGCTCTCAGTTCTGGGGCCCGGTACGGCTTTCGTGCGACGTTGCGCCATGTGGCCGGCGCCACCCTGGGGTTCGTCCTGTTGCTGGTGCTGATGGGGCTGGGGTTGCATGAAGTGCTACAGCGCTGGCCCGGTCTTGCGCGAGTGGTGCAATGGGGCGGCGTGGCGTTCCTGGTGTTCATGGCCTGGAAGTTGGCTATGGATAATGGTCACCTGGGCGCCAATGACGAGGGGCGGGCACCGTCAATGTTCTATGGAGCACTGATGCAATGGCTCAACCCCAAGGCCTGGTTGGCCTGTGTCGCGGGAATGGGCGCTTTCGTGGCCGATGGCGAGGCCAGGCTGGTCTGGCAATTTGCGGCCATCTACCTGGTGATTTGCTACGTCTCGGTGGGCTGCTGGGCATATGCCGGCAGTTTCCTGCGCAGTTGGCTGGGCAATCCGGCGACCATGCGGCTGTTCAATCGGGCGATGGCGGTGTTGCTGGTGGCGAGTGCGGTGTATTTGTTGTTGCCTTGAGCTGTCTCGGGGGGCTGCCGCAGGTCACCCGCGATACTGCCCCGGCGTAGCCGCCAGGTGCTGCTTGAAGGCGCGTTGGAAATGCGCCTGGTCGGCAAATCCGCTGTCCAGCGCGACATCGGCGATCAGCTTGCCTTCGCGCAATTGCCGGCGGGCGAACTGGATACGGCGATTGACCAGGAAGGCATGGGGCGTCATACCGTAATGGCGCTTGAAAGCCCGGCTCAGGTACGACGGTGACAGCTCTGCGGCGGCGCAGATGTCTTCGAGCGTCAAGGCTTCGGTGCAATGGTCATGGATGAACTGTGCCGCCCGCATCAACCCCGGATGGCTGCCCCGGTCCGGACGCCCCGCGGGATTGAGACGCTGTTGCAGATCGATGAAAAACGCCTCGGCGGCGGCCTGTTTGGACGAGGGGGCGAGCCGTTCATCCACCAAGTGCCCATACAACCCTTGCAGTGCGGCAAACAGCTCGGCATCGCGGCTGTGGGTGGTGGTAAAGCCCTGGAACTCCAGTTGCTCGTCAAAGCCGATTCGTCGCTGCAGGTCCCTCAGCCACAGGGTGTCGACGTAGAGCATCACGTATGACCATGGCTGGTCGTCAATCGGGTTGCAGGCGTGGACGTCACCGGGGTTCATCAGCACCACGGTGCCGCTTTCGATCTTGAAGTTCGACTGCCCATGCACGTAGGTGCTGCATCCGGCGGTGATTGCCCCGATGGAGAAATGGTCGTGGGAATGCCGTGAGTAACAGACCTTGCGCCCATCCGCGATGCCCCGGGCTTCGATGAACGGCAGGGCCGGGTCGCGCCAGAAACGAGGGGCGGAGTCGTGGGGAAGGGACTTCATCGGTCAACGCCTCTTATTGAACCAGTTTCGTAGTGTATAAGCCCTCGTCGGCAAATGCCCGTCCGATTCGGTCACGCGATCTCGTCGGCAGTGGAAGCGGAGCAGGGCTGGGCTAGACTGGAACCATTGCCCACAACGGAGCGACCGATGCTCGAACCCGGTAAACCTGACGACGAAGCGGTCCGTCTCAAGACCTTGCAATCGTTGAAACTGCTCGATACCGCACCCGAAGAGCGATTCGACCGATTGACCCGCCTCGCTCGACGGCTGTTCGATGTGCCTTTCGCGCTGGTCTCCCTGGTGGATGCCAACCGGCAATGGTTCAAATCCAATGGCGGCATGAGCGTCAGTGAAACCCCGCGGGCGGTTTCCTTCTGTGGGCATGCGATCCTGCAGGATCAGATCATGGAGGTTTGCGACGCAGAGCAGGACGAACGCTTTCGAGACAATCCAATGGTCACGGGGGATCCCGGCATTCGCTTCTACGCGGGGCAGCCGCTGAGGTTGGAGGGTGGCAGCAAGTTGGGGACGCTGTGCCTGATCGACACCCGTCCGCGCAGGCTCGATGACGAAGAGCGCGAGCTGCTGCGCGACCTGGCGCGCATGGCCGAGCAGGAAATGGTCGCCGTGCAGATGGCGAGCATGGATGAACTGACGTTGCTGTCCAATCGGCGCGGTTTCAGGACGCTGGCCCAACATGCGCTGAACGTGTGTGAGCGACTGTCGCGACCGGCGACGCTGTTATACTTCGACCTCAACGATTTCAAACCCATCAACGACCGCTTCGGACATGCCGAGGGCGATAGCGCGCTGAAAACCTTCGCCGACGTGCTGCGCATCGCCTTTCGCGAAAGCGACGTGATCGGCCGTCTGGGCGGTGACGAATTCGTCGCCTTGCTGACCGGCTCTTCCCACGTCGAGATCTCGGCGATCATGGCGCGACTCCGGGAAGTCCTCGATGAACGCAATGCGATGCTGCAGCGCGGTTATGACATTCGCTTCAGCGTCGGGCAGGTCGAGTACGGGCCACAACACCACGAATCGATCGACAGCTTGCTGGCTGACGCGGACGCAGCCATGTATGCCCAGAAACAGGGCAAACGGTGCTGAAGCCCTCCATCATCTACAACTGACCCACCGCCATCGCGAGCAGGCTCGCTCCCACAGGGGATTGGCGATGGATGGAGATTTTGCGGCCAGCCCCGGAACCCCTGTGGGAGCGAGCCTGCTCGCGATAGCGGTGGCCCAGCCAATACTGATGCGACTAACAGATAGCCATCGCGAGCAAGCTCGCTCTCACAAGGGGAGTGGGGGGGCTGGGGAATCGGGAATGAAAAACGCCGCTCGTCCCTTCCAGGACGAGCGGCGTTTTTCATGCGCGGCGAAGATTACTCTTCGATGTTGCCCATGGCGGTGGTGTTGAAGCCGCCGTCCACGTACATGATTTCACCGCTGATGCCCGAGGCCAGGTCGGAGCAGAGGAAGGCGCCGGCGTTGCCGACTTCTTCGATGGTGACGTTGCGACGCAGCGGGGTTTGCGCTTCGTTGGCGGCCAGCATCTTGCGGAAGTTCTTGATGCCGGAAGCGGCGAGGGTGCGGATCGGACCTGCCGAGACGCAGTTGACGCGGGTGCCGTCCGGACCCAGGGAACCGGCCAGGTAGCGCACGCCGGCTTCCAGGGAGGCCTTGGCCATGCCCATGACGTTGTAGTTCGGCATGGTGCGCTCGGCACCCAGGTACGACAGGGTCAGCAGGCTGCCGTTGCGGCCCTTCATCATTTCGCGGCCGGCCTTGGCCAGGGCGACGAAGCTGTAGGCGCTGATGTCGTGAGCGATGCGGAAGCCTTCGCGGGTGGTGGCTTCGGTGAAGTCGCCGTCCAGCTGGTCGCCCGGGGCGAAGCCCACGGAGTGCACGATGCAGTCCAGGCCGTCCCACTTCTTGCTCAGTTCTTCGAAGACCTTGGCGATTTCTTCATCGCTGGCCACGTCGCACGGGAAGCACAGCTCAGGGCTCGAACCCCAGCCTTGGGCGAACTCTTCGACACGACCCTTGAGTTTGTCGTTCTGATAAGTGAAGGCAAGTTCAGCGCCCTCGCGATGCATGGCGGCGGCGATGCCGGATGCGATGGACAGCTTGCTGGCGACACCGACGATCAGTACGCGCTTACCGGCGAGAAAACCCATGTGTTGCTCCTCTTTCAGGTTATTCGGCAGCTGTTGGGGCCAGGAAGGCGGCCTCCAGCAACTGCTGTGTATAGGGGTGTTGCGGCGCGGCGAATATGCTGCGGGCATCACCTTGTTCGACCACTTGGCCATGCTTGACCACCATCAATTGGTGGCTCAGCGCTTTGACGACAGCCAGGTCATGGCTGATAAACAGGTACGTCAGGTTGTACTTGGTTTGCAGCGACCGCAACAGCTCCACCACCTGGCGCTGCACGGTACGGTCCAGGGCCGACGTCGGTTCATCCAGCAGAATCAACGCCGGCTTGAGCACCAGGGCTCGGGCAATGGCGATACGCTGCCGTTGCCCTCCGGAAAATTCATGGGGGTAGCGGTTCCGGGTTTCCGGGTCCAGGCCTACCTCCTTCAATGCCGCGATTATCGCTTGTTCCTGTTCGGCTTCGGTGCCGATCTTGTGGATCCGCAGGCCTTCACCGACAATCTGGCCCACACACATCCGCGGGCTCAGGCTACCAAACGGGTCCTGAAACACCACTTGCATCTCCCGGCGCAGCGGTCGCACCTGCTGCTGCGTCAGGTTGTCCAGCTGCTTGCCTTCGAAGCGGATCCCGCCCCGGCTGCCGATCAACCTCAGGATCGCCAGCCCCAGGGTGGACTTGCCGGAGCCGCTTTCGCCGACGATGCCCAGGGTCTGGCCCTGGGGCAGGCTGAAGCGAATGCCGTCCACGGCCTTGATGTAATCCACCGTGCGCTTGAACAGGCCTTTCTTGATCGGGAACCAGACTTTCAGGTCCTCGACCTGCAACAGCGGCGGGCCGACCACGTTGCTCGCCGGGTTGCCGCTGGGCTCGGCGGCCAGCAGTTCCCGAGTGTACGGATGCTGCGGCGCGCGGAACAATTCTGTGCACGATGCCTGTTCGACGATGCAACCGCGCTGCATGACACATACGCGGTGCGCAATTCTTCTGACCAGGTTCAAATCGTGGCTGATCAGCAGCAGCGACATGCCCAATCGTGCCTGCAGATCCTTGAGCAGATCGAGGATTTTCAGCTGGACGGTGACGTCCAGGGCAGTGGTCGGTTCGTCGGCGATCAGCAGTTCCGGCTCGTTGGCCAAGGCCATGGCGATCATGACCCGCTGGCGCTGGCCGCCGGACAGTTCGTGGGGCAGGGCCTTGAGCCGCTTGTGCGGTTCGGGGATGCCCACCAGTTCCAGCAGCTCCAAGGTCCGCCGGGTCGCGACCTTGCCGGTCAGGCCCTTGTGGATGCCGAGCACTTCATTGATCTGTTTGCCGATCGAGTGCAGCGGATTGAGGGACGTCATCGGCTCCTGGAAGATCATCGCGATCCGGTTGCCGCGGATGTGACGGATGGTTTTTTCCTTCAACCCCAGCATGTTCTGCCCGGCGTACTGGATGGCGCCGGTGGGGTGGTGGGCCAGCGGATACGGCAGCAACCGCAGGATCGAGTGGGCGGTTACCGACTTGCCCGAGCCGCTTTCTCCCACCAGGGCCAGGGTTTCGCCGCGCTTGATGTCGAAACTGACGCCCTCGACCACGCGCTGGCGGTGTTGCCCGACCACGAATTCCACCGCCAGGTCGCGGACTTCGATCAGATTGTCCTGGTTCATGTCACTTCCTCGGATCGAAGGCATCGCGAGCGGACTCGCCGATGAACACCAGCAGGCTCAGCATGATCGCCAGTACGGCGAACGCGCTCATGCCCAGCCAGGGCGCCTGGAGGTTGGATTTGCCCTGGGCCACCAGCTCGCCCAGGGACGGCGCGCCGGCCGGCAGGCCGAAACCGAGGAAGTCCAGGGCGGTGAGGGTACCGATGGCGCCGGTGAGGATGAAGGGCATGAAGGTCATGGTCGAGACCATGGCATTGGGCAGGATATGCCGGAACATGATCGCACCGTTCTGCATGCCCAGGGCGCGGGCGGCGCGCACGTATTCGAGGTTGCGCCCGCGCAGGAACTCGGCGCGCACCACGTCCACCAGGCTCATCCAGGAGAACAGCAACATGATCCCCAGCAGCCACCAGAAGTTGGGCTGGACGAAACTGGCCAGGATGATCAGCAGGTAAAGCACCGGCAGGCCGGACCAGATCTCCAGGAAGCGCTGGCCGGCCAGGTCGACCCAACCGCCATAGAAGCCCTGCAAGGCCCCGGCGATGACGCCGACGATCGAGCTGAGGAGTGTCAGGGTCAGGGCGAACAGCACCGAAATGCGGAAGCCATAGATGACCCGGGCCAGTACATCCCGGCCCTGGTCGTCGGTGCCCAGCCAGTTCACCGCGGAGGGAGGTGCGGGGGCGGGGACCTTCAGGTCGTAATTGATGCTCTGGTAGCTGAACGGAATCGGTGCCCACAACACCCAGGCATCCTTGGCCGCCAGCAGTTCGCGGATGTATGGGCTTTTGTAGTTGGCTTCCAGCGGGAATTCGCCGCCGAAGGTGGTTTCCGGGTAGCGCTTGAGGGCCGGGAAGTACCAGCCGCCGCCGTAATGCACCACCAGGGGCTTGTCGTTGGCGATCAGTTCGGCGCCCAGGCTGAGGACGAACAGGATCGTGAACAGCCACAGCGACCACCAGCCACGCTTGTTCGCCTTGAACAGTTCGAACCGGCGGCGATTGAGGGGGGACAGGTTCATCTCAATGCTCCCGGCTTTCGAAGTCGATGCGTGGATCGACGAAGGTGTAGGTCAGGTCACCGATCAGTTTCACCACCAGCCCCAGCAGGGTGAAGATGAACAAGGTGCCGAAGACCACCGGGTAATCGCGGTTGATCGCCGCCTCGAAACTCATCAGCCCGAGGCCGTCGAGGGAGAAGATCACCTCCACCAGCAAGGAGCCGGTGAAGAAGATGCCGATGAACGCCGAAGGGAAACCGGCGATGACCAACAGCATGGCGTTGCGGAATACATGGCCGTAGAGCACCCGGTTGCGCGTCAGGCCCTTGGCCTTGGCGGTGACCACGTATTGCTTGTTGATCTCATCGAGGAAGCTGTTTTTGGTCAGCAACGTCATGGTAGCGAAGTTGCCGATCACCAGGGCGGTCACCGGCAGGGCCAGGTGCCAGAAATAATCGAGGATCTTGCCGCCCCAGCTCAATTGATCGAAATTGTTCGAGGTCAGGCCGCGCAACGGAAACCAGTCGAAATAGCTGCCGCCGGCAAACACCACGATCAGCAGGATGGCAAACAGGAATGACGGAATCGCATAGCCGATGATGATCGCCGAACTGGTCCACACATCAAAATGGCTGCCATGCCGCGTGGCCTTGGCGATCCCCAGCGGGATCGACACCAGGTACATGATCAGCGTGCTCCACAGCCCGAGGGAAATGGACACCGGCATCTTTTCCTTGATCAGGTCGATGACCTTGGCGTCGCGGAAGAAACTGTCGCCGAAATCCAGATGGGCGTAGTTCTTGATCATGATCCACAAGCGTTCGGGGGCCGACTTGTCGAACCCGTACATGCGCTCGATTTCCTTGACCAGCGCCGGGTCCAGGCCCTGGGCGCCGCGATAGGACGAACCGGCCACGGAGACTTCGGCACCGCCGCCGGCGATGCGGCTGGTAGCGCCTTCGAAGCCTTCGAGCTTGGCGATCATCTGCTCCACCGGCCCGCCGGGCGCGGCCTGGATGATGACGAAGTTGATCAGCAGGATGCCGAACAGGGTCGGGATGATCAGCAGCAGCCGCCGGAAAATATAAGCCAGCATCGGGTTACTCCACGCTCGCCGGGGCAGCGTTGTTCTGTTGTTCGATGACTTGCTTTACTTCATCGGCAGGTTTGGTGTCCGGCTTGACCCACCAGGTGGTCGTGCCGATGTCATAGGTCGGCGTGACTTTCGGGTGGCCGATGTGGTTCCAGTAGGCCACGCGCCAGGTCTTGATGTGCCAGTTGGGAATCACGTAGTAGCCCCATTGCAACACACGGTCCAGGGCGCGGGCGTGGGCGACCAGGCTCTTGCGCGAATCGGCGTTGATCAGTTGTTCTACCAACTGGTCGACGGCCGGATCCTTCAAGCCCATGGTATTGCGGCTGCCGGGCTTGTCGGCGGCGGCCGACATCCAGAACTCGCGCTGTTCGTTCCCTGGCGAGCTGGACTGCGGGAAGCTGCCCACCATCAGGTCGAAATCCCGGGAGCGCACACGGTTGATGTATTGCGAGATGTCGACCCGGCGAATCACCAGCTCGATGCCCAGGTCGCTCAGGTTGCGCTTGAACGGTAGCAGTACCCGTTCGAACTCGGTCTGGGCCAGCAGGAACTCCAGCACCACCGGTTTGCCCTGGGCATCGACCATCTTGTCGTCGACGATGCGCCAGCCGGCTTCCTGCAGCAATTGATAGGCCTTGCGCTGCTGGTCGCGGATCATGCCGCTGCCATCGCACATCGAAGGTTGGAACGCTTCGGTGAAGACCTGCTCGGGAATCTTGCCGCGCAGGGGCTCGAGGATCTTCAGTTCGTCCTCGCCGGGCAGGCCGGTGGCGGCCATTTCCGAGTTCTCGAAATAGCTGCGGGTGCGGGCATAGGCGCCGTTGAACAGTTGCTTGTTGGTCCATTCGAAGTCCAGCAGCAGGCTCAGGGCCTTGCGCACCCGCACGTCCTGGAACACCGGGCGACGGAGGTTGTAGACGAAGCCCTGCATGCCGGTGGGGTTGCCGTTGGGAATCTGCTCCTTGATCAACCGCCCTTCGGTGACGGCCGGAATGTTGTAGGCGTTGGCCCAGTTCTTGGCGGTCATTTCCAGCCAGAAATCGAACTGCCCGGCTTTCAGGGCTTCGACCGCGACGGTGTTGTCACGGTAGTAGTCGGTGGTCAGGACGTCGAAATTATAGAAGCCGCGATTGACCGGCAGGTCCTTGCCCCAATAGTCCTTGACCCGCTCATAGCGGACCGAACGCCCGGCTTTCACTTCGGTAACCCGGTAGGGACCGCTGCCCAGGGGGATCTCCAGGTTGCCCTTGTTGAAGTCGCGGTCCGCCCACCAATGCTTGGGCAAGACCGGCAGTTGGCCGAGGATCAGTGGCAGTTCGCGGTTGTTCGTGTGCTTGAACTTGAACAGCACCTTGAGCGGGTCTTCGGCGATGACTTCGGCGACGTCGTTGTAATAGCCGCGGAACATCGGCGCGCCGTCCTTGGTCAGGGTCTGGAAGCTGAAGACCACGTCTTCGGCGCGTACCGGATGGCCGTCGTTGAACCGGGCCTCGGGGCGCAGGTAGAAGCGCACCCAGGCATTGTCCGGGGCTTTTTCGATCTTTTCGGCGATCAGGCCGTATTCGGTGAAGGATTCGTCGAGGCCTTGCTTGGCCAGGGTGTCGTAGATCAGGCCGATGTCATCGGCCGGCACGCCTTTGCTGATGAACGGATTGAGGCTGTCGAAACCGCCAAAGCCACCCTGACGGAATATCCCGCCCTTGGGCGCGTCCGGGTTCACATAGTCGAAATGCTTGAAGTCGGCCGGGTATTTCGGCGGCTCGTTATACAAGGTCACGGCGTGCTGCGGCGCGGCACAGGCCAGCCCGGTGAAAAGCAGGCCGCCAGCCTGCAGGAGCAGGGCGCGTAGAGGCTTCATTGATCTTTCTCCGAAGATTTCAGCCACCACGCGCTCAGGCCCAGGGTGTAGGGCGGCGTGGTGACAAAGGCGAACCGGTTACGGTAGGCCAGGCGATGATAATTCAGATACCAGTTGGGTATGCAGTAGTGTTGCCACAGCAGCACACGGTCGAGGGCTTTGCCGGCGGCGACCTGTTCGTCGCGGGTCTGGGCGGCGAGTAGCTTTTCCAACAGGTGGTCGACCACGGGGTTGGCGATCCCGGCGTAGTTCTTGCTGCCCTTGACCCCGACCTGGCTGGAGTGGAAGTACTGCCACTGTTCGAGCCCCGGGCTGAGTGTCTGGTTCAGGGTCAGCAGGACCATGTCGAAGTCGAACTGGTCCAGGCGCTGTTTGTACTGGGCGCGATCCACCGTGCGCAGGCGGGCCTGGATGCCGATGCTGGTGAGGTTCTCGACGTAGGGCTGCAGGATGCGCTCCAGGTTCGGGTTCACCAGCAGGATCTCGAAGCTCAGGGGCTTGCCGTCGGCGTTCAACAGGCGCTGGCCGTTGAGGGTCCATCCGGCCTCTTTCAGCAACCCGAGGGCCTTGCGCAGGGTTTCCCGGGGAATGCCGCGACCGTCGGTATGGGGCAGGCTGAAGGGTTCGGTGAACAGCCGGGGCGGCAATTGTTCGCGGTACGGCTTGAGCAACAGCCATTCGTGCCCCACCGGCAGGCCACTGGCGGAAAACTCGCTGTTGGGGTAGTAACTGAGGGTGCGCTTGTAGGCGCTGCTGAACAGCGTGCGGTTGGTCCACTCGAAGTCGAACATCAACCCCAGGGCCTCTCGCACCTTGACCTCGGCAAACGTGCTGCGCCGGGTGTTCATGAACAGACCCTGGGTCTGGGTCGGGATCTGGTGGGGAATCTGCGCCTTGATCACATCGCCGCGGTTGACCGCCGGAAAGTCGTAGCCGTTGGCCCAGTTCTTGGCCTGATGTTCGATATAGATGTCGAATTCGCCGGCCTTGAAGGCTTCGAAGGCTACGTCGCTGTCGCGATAGAACTCCACTTCCATGCGGTTGAAGTTGTACTTGCCGCGATTGACTGGCAAGTCCTTGCCCCAGTAGTCCTTGACCCGCTCGAACACCAGTTGACGGCCCGGCTGCACCTTGGAGATGCGGTAAGGACCGCTGCCCAGGGGCGGTTCGAAGGTGGTGGCCTTGAAGTCGCGGTGTTCCCAGTAATGCTGGGGCAGCACCGGCAGCTCGCCCAGGCGCAGGATCAACAACGGATTGCCCGCGCGCTTGAAGACAAAGCGGATTTTCAGCGGATTGAGGATGTCGACCCGCAGCACTTCCTGCAGGTTGGTGCGGTATTGCGGGTGGCCCTCCTTGAGCAGCGTCCGGTAGGAGAACGCCACATCATAGGCGGTGATCGGCACGCCATCGTGAAACCGCGCCTCGGGCCGCAGGTTGAAGACTACCCAACTGCGGTTTTCGTTGTATTCCACGCTCTGGGCGATCAGGCCGTAGCTCGAAGTAGGCTCGTCGCCGGAAGGTGCGTACTGGCCGGTGCCGACCATCAGCGGCTCGTTCAGCTCGTTGATGCCGTATTGCAGGAAATTCGCCGTGGAGACCGGGCTGCTGCCCTTGAAGGTGTAGGGATTGAGTGTATCGAAGGTGCCGAATGCCATGACCCGCAAGGTACCGCCCTTGGGCGCTTGCGGGTTGACCCAGTCGAAGTGGGTAAATCTGGCCGGGTACTTGAGCGTGCCGAATTGTGCGTAGCCATGGCTTTCGCTGATGGTTGCGCTGGCGGTGGAGCTCAGGGCCAGGCTGATCAGGAACAGGAGGAGGGGACGTATCAAGTCTGGTATCCGATCCAGGCGGCTTGGGCTTTTATGGCCTGTACAGTAACAGCTTGTATCGGCAGGAAAAAGGCGGGGGCTCAAAGCATCAGGGTTCACCGGAAACCGTGGCGAGGGAGCTTGCTCCCGCTGGGGCGCGAAGCGGCCCTGAAAAGCAATGGCTTAAACCAATCTGTCATACCTGAGGGGGCGGTTTTGGGGCTGCTTTGCAGCCCAGCGGGAGCAAGCTCCCTCGCCACAAAAAATCCCAGCTACATCAATATCAGTGCGGGGAATAGACCGTCAGCATCTGGCCGGGCTTGAGGGCCTTGCCCATGCGCGGGTTCCATCGCTTGAGGTGTTGCATCTCGACATTGAAGCGCTTGGCCACCACGTACAGCGAGTCACCCTGCTGGACCTTGTACTGGGTCTGCTGCTTCTTCTGGTCTTTGCTGTTGGCGGCTACCACCGTGTTGATACGCTTGCCGCTCGCCTTGGTGGCCTTGGTCGGCTTGGTGTCCTGCATGACCAGGGTCTGGCCGACCTTGAGCTTGTTGCCGCTGAGCTTGTTCCAGCGTTGCAGGTCCTTGGTCTGGACGTTGTTGGCCTTGGCGATCTGGGCCAGGTTGTCACCGCGCTTGACCCGGTAGCTGCGCCGGGCACCTTCGACTTCGCTGTCATCGACGCTTTCGAAAACCGGTTTGAGCGAGCGCTGGCTGATCAGTTCTTCCGGACGCATGGTCGACAGGCTGGCGGTCAGCAGCTGGGCCTTGGAGGTGGGCACCAGCAGGTGTTGCGGGCCGTCGATGGTGGTGCGCTGCTTGAAGGCCGGGTTGAGCTGGAACAGCTCGTCTTCGTCGATGTTCGCCACCGCCGCGACCTTGGACAGGTCCATGCGCTGGTTGATCTCGACGACCTGGAAATAGGGTTCGTTGGCGATCGGGTTGAGGTTCACGCCATAGGCATCGGGGGCGAGCACCACCTGGGACAATGCCAGCAGCTTGGGCACATAGGCCTGGGTCTCGGCGGGCAGCGGCAGGTTCCAGTAGTCGGTGGGCAGGCCGAGTTTTTCGTTGCGCTCGATGGCGCGGCTGACCGTGCCTTCGCCAGCGTTGTAGGCGGCCAGCGCCAACAGCCAGTCACCGTTGAACATGTCGTGCAGGCGCGTCAGGTAATCCATGGCCGCCGTGGTGGAAGCAGTGATGTCGCGACGCCCGTCATAGAAGCGGGTCTGGCGCAGGTTGAAGTAGCGCCCCGTGGACGGAATGAACTGCCACAGCCCAACGGCGTTGGCCCGGGAGTAGGCCATGGGGTTGTAGGCGCTTTCGATCACCGGCAGCAGCGCCAGCTCCAGCGGCATATTGCGCTCTTCGAGGCGTTCGACGATGTAGTGCATGTACAGGCTGCCGCGTTCGCCGGCACCCTCGAGGAACGACGGGTTGCTGGCGAACCACAGGCGCTGTTGCTCGATACGCGGGTTGACCCCGGCGGTCTCCTGCAACTGGAAGCCCTGGCGCATGCGTTCCCAGATGTCCTGGGGAACCTGGGGGCTGGGCTTCTCGCTGAGCCAGACCGGCTTCTGCTTGGCGCGGGCCGCCATGTTCTTTGGCACGGCCGTGTCGGTCTGGGGCATCTGGCCCGAACTTTGGCAGCCCGCCAGGATGGCGGACACAGCCACCGCGATGGCTTGAGCCAGGCGGGTCAATGTAGCTGACGGGACGGACCTGCGTATGGATGACGACATTGGCTGGAAGTAAGTTCCGGGCAAAAATGTCGGCCGATTCTAGAAAGCGCACCCCAACAGGTCAACCATTCAGAATTTTTGTATCAGCCGATGGCTGCCTTAGAACTTATCTTTCCAGGCCCTCAAGGCCGCAAAAACCTCACTCGGCGTCCCGTTTCGCTGGCCGTTCCGTTCGTCTGCTTTTTGTTTAACGGATGTTTCAGTGGTGCGCAGGAACGGATTGGTGAGTTTTTCCAGGGCCAGGGTCGACGGCAGGGTAATGACGCCCTCGCTGCGTTGCCGGCCGACCTTTTCCAGACGGGCGGCGATGTCCGGGTTGTCTGGCTCCACCGCGGCGGCGAACTTCAGGTTGCTGAGGGTGTATTCGTGGGTGCAGTAGATCAGTGTGTCGTCCGGCAGGGCGGCGAGGCGGTCGAGGGAGTGGTGCATCTGTTCCGGCGTGCCCTCGAAGAGCCGTCCGCAACCGGCGGCGAACAGGGTGTCGCCGCAGAACAGCAGGCCATGGTGGTAATAGGCGATATGCCCCAATGTATGGCCGGGCACGGCGTAGACAGCGAAGTCCAGGCCGAGCACCTCGATCTGGTCGTTGTCCTCGAGCGCCACGTCCCGCGCCGGGATGTTCTCGCTGGCAGGACCGTGGACGGTGGCGTTCGTCGCATTTTTCAGCGCCTGGACGCCGCCGACATGATCATGGTGATGGTGGGTGATCAGGATGTCGCTCAAGACCCAGCCTGGGTGGGCCTCGAGCCAGGCCTGGACCGGCGCGGCGTCGCCCGGATCGACCACGGCGCAGCGGCGGCTGGAGTGATCCTGTAACAACCAGATGTAGTTATCGGTGAAGGCGGGCAGGGCACTGATCTGTATCATCGCGGAATTCGCCAAGCGGAAAACAAAGGCGCATCTTAGAACTTCCTGACGCGTTGGAGAATGCAATGACTGACGAAGCGTTCGCTCAGGCTGATCCCGACTGGCTGGCGTTGATCAGCGCAGCCCGTGAATGGCTGTCCGGCCCCGTCGGGCAATTTTTGCTGGAAGAGGAACGGCGCATGCTCGAAGACGAGCTGGGTCGCTTCTTCGGCGGTTACCTGGTGCACTACGGTCCGTCGGCGCAGACACCGCCGTCGGCACCGCAGGTCCAGCGCAACGTGCGCCTGGGCGCACCGCTGCCCGGGGTGGAGATCGTCTGCGAGGAGCAGGCCTGGCCGTTGAGCGAACACGCCGCCGATGTGGTGGTGATGCAGCACGGCCTGGATTTCTGCCTGTCGCCCCACGGCCTGCTGCGTGAAGCCGCCAGCAGCGTGCGTCCGGGTGGGCATCTGTTGATCATCGGCCTCAACCCCTGGAGCAGTTGGGGGCTGCGCCATGTCTTCGCCCATGATGGCTTGCGCCAGGCCCGCTGCATCTCGGCATCGAGGGTGGGCGACTGGCTCAACCTGCTGGGCTTCGCGCTGGAGAAACGCCGCTTCGGGTGCTATCGTCCGCCGCTTGCGTCGCCCAAGTGGCAAGCCCGCCTGGCCGGGTGGGAGCGCAGGGCCGGCGACTGGCAACTGTCCGGTGGCGGCTTCTATCTGCTGGTGGCGCGCAAGATCGCGGTCGGGCTGCGCCCGGTGCGCCAGGTCCGGCGCGAGCCGATGGGCAAGCTGATTCCCTTGCCGATGGCCAAGGTCAATCGTCGTCATATCGAGCCATAACCGTTTCTGATGGCCTGCCCGGCATCGTCAACCTGGAGGTTGGCGGTCCCCGGCGGCAGGCCTTTGCATTTTTTCTGGATGGATGGGCATGAGCGATAGCGTAGAACTCTTCACTGACGGCGCCTGCAAGGGCAACCCCGGTCCGGGCGGCTGGGGCGCGCTGTTGGTCTTCAAGGGCGTAGAGAAGGAACTCTGGGGAGGCGAAGCCAATACCACCAACAACCGCATGGAACTGATGGGCGCCATCCGCGGCCTGGAAGAACTCAAGCGCCCTTGTGACGTGCTGCTGGTGACTGACTCGCAGTATGTGATGAAAGGCATCAACGAGTGGATGGCCAACTGGAAGAAGCGCGGCTGGAAGACGGCCGCGAAGGAACCGGTCAAGAATGCCGACCTCTGGAAGCTGCTGGACGAGCAGGTCAATCGCCATAACGTGACCTGGAAGTGGGTGCGCGGGCACATCGGCCACCACGGCAACGAACGGGCCGACCAGTTGGCCAATCGTGGGGTGGACGAGGTGCGGGGTTACAAGCAGGCCTGATGCAGCCCTGTTTAATTGGGCATATATACCTTGTGGCGAGGGGATTTATCCCCGCTGGGCTGCGAAGCGGCCCTAAAACCCGGCAGCACGGTGTGTCAGGAAGTTTAATGGGGGCGCTTCGCACCCCAGCGGGGATAAATCCCCTCGCCACAAAAGCTGCGGCCAGCCATTTCCTTGAGCGTGTTACCATCCCCGCTTTTGCAAGCATGCCCGTTGAGAGCTGAACACTGATGGCCAACAGATCTGTTGTACTGGATACCGAAACCACCGGCATGCCGGTGACCGATGGTCACCGGATTATCGAGATCGGCTGTGTCGAGCTGATCGGTCGACGACTGACCGGTCGCCATTTCCACGTCTACCTGCAACCGGACCGTGAAAGTGACGAAGGCGCCATTGGCGTCCACGGCATCACCAACGAATTCCTGGTGGGCAAGCCGCGTTTCGCCGAGGTGGCCGATGAATTCTTCGAGTTCATCCAGGGCGCGCAGCTGATCATTCATAACGCGGCGTTCGACGTTGGCTTCATCAACAACGAATTCGCCTTGATGGGCCAGCACGACCGGGCCGACATCAGCCAGCATTGCACCATCCTCGATACCCTGGTCATGGCCCGCGAGCGGCACCCGGGGCAGCGCAACAGCCTCGACGCCTTGTGCAAGCGCTATGGCGTCGACAACTCCGGCCGTGAACTGCACGGCGCCTTGCTCGACTCCGAGATCCTTGCCGACGTCTACCTGACCATGACCGGCGGCCAGACCAGCCTGTCCCTGGCCGGCAACGCGTCGGACGGTAATGGGACCGGCGAAGGCTCGGGCGCACAGGCCAGCGAAATCCGGCGTTTGCCCGCCGACCGTCGGCCCGCGCGGATCATCCGTGCCAGTGAAACCGACCTGGCCGAACATGCCGCACGTCTGGAAGCCATCGCCAAGTCCGCCGGTGCCCCGGCACTGTGGACGCAGTTGGCTGAAGCCGGGCAGTGAGGAATTGATGTGAATCCCTGTGGGAGCGAGCCTGCTCGCGATGGCGGTATGTCAGCCCCCCCATCAGTGACTGAACCACCGCTATCGCGAGCAGGCTCGCTCCCACAGGGGTAGAAGTGTCATTGTTTATTGTTCATTTCTCGCCACAATCGTCAGTACCTTCTAACCTGAGGTAACGGCAGTCCATGGGTAGCCGCTTGATGTGCACAGTTTCGAGAGGCAAGGGCAATGGATTGCGACGCGCCGTCGGTTGGCTCAAGGAATGAGGACGTTTTCCAGTATGCAGTCGGTCATGAATCCCAAACACCCCGGCCTGTCGGTGCGGGTCGTCGATGACGGCTTCGCTGCGTACATCTGGGGCAGTGATTTCAGTTTCGAAGTCAGCGCCTACGGCACGGCGCAGATCGGTCGTCCCGTGAGCCAATGGCCGGTAACGCCCATTGTTCCCTATCAGAAGTGCTATGGCATCGACCCGGAAGAGTTCAGCAGCTTCCACGACGCCCCGGACAGCGAAATCTTCATGGCCTACCTGGACGACCAGCCGGTGGGGCATCTGGTGGTCAGCACCAACTGGAATGGTTTTGCCCACATCGACGAACTGGCGGTGCATGCCCCGGCCCGTCGTCATGGGGTGGCCAAGGCCTTGCTCGACGTGGCGCAATTCTGGAGCCGCAAGAAAAAACTGCCGGGGATCATGCTGGAAACCCAGAACAACAACCTGGGGGCCTGTCGACTCTACGAGCGCTGTGGCTATGTGCTCGGCGGCATCGATCACCTGCGCTATCGCGGCATCGACCGACATACCGCCGAAGTGGCGTTGTTCTGGTACCGGTTGTTCGACGATCCGCTGGGCATGTCGGTCAGTGGCTCAGCAACGCCTCGGCTTGTTCCGTAACCAGCTCCAGCAGCGCTTGCAGCGTGGGTGACGGGGGCGTGCCGGTCAGGCGCAGGGCATAGAGGCAGATGGGAACGGCGGGCGATACCGGGCATACGTCCAGCCCACCATCCTTGGCGCCCGAGGCGGTAAAGGGGTCGACGATGGCCAGGCCTTCGCCGGCCTCGACCATGGCGCGCATCATCTGGTGGGTCTGGACGCGGATCTGGATCACCGGCGCCGGGCGCAGCGTTCCGAGTTTATTGTCGAACGCAGGGCTCAACGGATCCTGGCCATCCAGGCCTACCAGTGACTGGCCCGCGAGATCCTGAAGCGAAATGTACTTCTGCCTGGGTTGCAGCCAGCCGTGAGGGGCGAGCAATTGCAGTTTGCCCTGGGCGATCATCTGGCAATGGATGTCGGGATGTTCGGGATCGTGCAGGCTCAGCCCCAGGTCGCTGTCGCGCAGCAGCAGGCTGCGGACGATTTCGCGGGTCGGTTGGCTGAGCAGCGTGCAAGGCGCATCCGGATAGCGGCGGCGCAGGCCGGCCATGCTGCGGGGCAACAATTGCTGGGCCAGTGGCGGGGTGCAGATGATCCGCAGGGGCGGCGCCTGATAATGCTTCAAACTGCTGGCCAAGCGTTGCACCGGTTCGAGGGCGTCGTACACGCCTGTGATGCCGTCGCGCAGTTCAAGGGCTTCGCGGGTGGCCTGCAAGCGTCCGCGCACGCTGGCGAACAGCATGAAGCCCAGTTGAGCTTCGGCATCGCGCAGGGTTGTCTCGATTTCAGCGACCGGCAATTGCAGCCATTCGGCCGCTGTGCCGAGGTGGCCGGTCTGCAACAGCGCCTGGATCACTTCGATGTGGCGTAATCGCATGCAAGAAGTCCATGTGCGGCAGGTGAGCCATTGAATGGCTGAATCCTAACCCAAGTCCGGGCATGACTTCTGCTTATGTCATAAAGCTATTTGTGGTTCGGGTTCGCGTACCAGTTCGATACCTGACTGCACCAGCAGGAACCTGTCTTCATCGAGCTTGCTGACCCGATCACCGATGGCCAGTTTGTAAGTGGTGACAGGCTCCTTGCCGTTTCCGTCCGGCGACGGGGTCGATTCCTGGAATTCATGCACGGAATAGACGCGACCTTCGGCGTCCCGCGCATGAAATTGTCCGACAAGTACTGCTGCCATTGCTTAGAACCTCTGGAAATAGATCACTCGATTTACGGTTCTGTAGACCCTGCCCACGCGCGGGAAGTTTTCCTACAAGAAAAAAATAGTCCAGGCGGCAGGTTTTCGGCTTTCCGCTGGTCCAATAATCCGCCCGATCATCTATAAGTAGAGTCCCTTTGATCCCTAGCGAGAACCTCCAATGAGTAATGTCTATACAGTGGCCGTTTTAGTGGGAAGCCTGCGCAAGGCGTCGATCAATCGCAAGTTGGCACTGGCGCTGGCGGACCTGGCGCCGGCCAACCTGAAGCTGGAGATCGTCGAGATAGGCGACTTGCCGCTCTACAATGAAGACATTGATGTCTCGCCCCCCGCTGCCTACAGCACCTTCCGCCAGCGGATAGGCGCCGCCGACGCCTTGTTGTTCGTCACCCCGGAGTACAACCGTTCCGTGCCGGCACCGTTGAAGAACGCCATCGACGTCGGCTCGCGTCCTTACGGCCAGAGCTGCCTGAGCGGCAAGCCGGGTGCGGTGATCAGCGCCTCGCCAGGTGCCATCGGCGGTTTTGGCGCGAATCATCATTTGCGTCAGTCCCTGGTGTTCCTCGACGTACCGTGCATGCAACAACCGGAAGGCTACCTGAGCAATGCCGGCACGGCGTTCGACGAGGCGGGCCACGTGTCGGAGTCGGTGAAGCCGTTCCTGCAGAAATTCATCAATGCCTATGGCCAGTGGGTCGAGCAGCATAAAAAGCTCTGATCGATACAGTCCATAAATCTGTGGGAGCAAAGCTTGCTCGCGATAGCGGCGGACCAGCCAAAGCAGTTGTCAACTGATTCACCCGTCACGAGCAAGCTTCGCCCTCACAGGTTTCGCTTCAGCCCACCTTTCGTCTTAAACTTGCTTCCACCTGTCATTCTTGACAGTAGACCCTCCCACCTCGACGCGTCTTAATGATCGTCATTTCGCCTCTACCGCTTTATTGGCTGCCCCTCAACCATCGAGGTGTTCTCCATGGAAAAGCGATTTCCCCCGCGCTGCTCGCCCGACAACCAGGCGCCGCTTGACCTTCGCCCACCCATTTTTCCGGGTTGGACGCGTCCGGTGGAGGACTATGATGCCGGTATCCCGGCCAGGCTAGTGGAGGGCGGGTTGCTCTGCATTGTCGATCCCTGGAACTACATGGAGATCGGTGACGCTTTCAACCTCTACTGGAACGATGACACCACCCCGGTCTGGAGCACGAATATCGACGCAAACCAGAAAAACTACCGTCTGGTTTTCCGTATCGATGAGGGGCATATCGTCAGGGGCGACGCTTTCCCTGTGTTCTATAGTGTGCTGCCCGCAGGCGCCGCGGATTCCCTGAAGTCGGAGCCGAAGCTGAAGCTGCTGGTCAAACTCGACCCACCCGGCGGTTACGATGAAGACCAGGGCACACCGGGCCACTCGGGCCTGGAGTACTCGATTCCCCAGGACATTATTGAAAATGGCGTTGGCCCCGAAGAGGCCGCAGCCGGTGTGCAGGTGACCATCAAGCCGTACAAATTCATGCGCCGCAATGACAGGATCAATCTGGCCTGGGGCACGCAAAACATCTACCGCACGGTGGCCGAAAACGAGGAAGGCGAGGAGATCATCATCACTGTCCCCCTCGAGGTCATCGAGCTTGCCGAAGACAGCGATGCCCTTGCCGTGGCCTATCAGGTGGTTGATGAATGCGGCAACTATCCAGGCGGCTACTGGCGCTGGTCGGCGGTGACCCATGTTCTGGTGGATCTGAACAATAATCGGCTCGATCCGCCGTTGGTGCTGGTCAACGGCTTTCCGGTCGAGGAAATCGACCTCGCCGAACTGGCTGGAAATCCGGTCACTGTGCGGGTCACCGCCAACCGCTACGAGCATGCCATTGGAGATCTCTTGCGTATGACCTGGCGCGGCACCGCCGCGGACAGTTCACCGGTAATCGTCGGTCCGCTGGAGGAAACGGTTCAAACCATTCCCTACTTCTATGATTTCACCATCCCCTATACCGATGTCGCGGCGATCGCCAAAGGGCGGGCCACGGTGGGTTACGTGCGGATCCGCAGTGGCGAAAGGGACCTTCCGTCGAAAAGCACCTCCGTGACCGTGATCGGCGATACCCGCCAATACCTGGCTCCCGACATTGTGGAAGCCGTGGGCGGCACGCTGGACCCGGACCTGAATTTCTACACGCTTTCCGTTCCTTATTATCCGGGACGCGTGGCTGGCGATGAGATCATCATCATTTGCGACGGTCGTACCTCCACCACGCTTCCGACTTACCATGAAGTGATAGCCGTCGTGGGCGGGGAGGCGGTCGGCGCGCCGGTGCTGGCGAACCTGGAAAAAGAGCAGGTCAAGCGCCTCGATGGCGGCTCGCTCACCGTGTACTACAGCGTGAACGGCCAGCCCGAATCGGAGCACTTGTTACTCATGGTGGGTGTCGCCGTGCCTTCGCTGCCGATCCCGACGGTCGTGGAAGCCCCCGACGACGTGTTGAACCCGGAAGACGTCAACCCCGCCATCGGCGCCAATGTGATCGCGACCTACACCGCCACCCTGCCCGGGGATGTCGTGGTACTGCGCTGGCGCGGCTCGTCGAGCAATGCCCCGGACCAGCCAAGAACCCTGACCGCGAATACGGCGGGCAAGGTGGTGCCATTTACCGTGCCGTTCAGGTACGTGAGCGAGAACCTCAACGGCACCGTGGATGTCAGCTACTCCATCACCCGGGGCACGACTTCATTGGGCAATTCCATTGTCCGGCAGCTGAGCATCGGCTCGGCCCTGGAGCTCCGCGCGCCCTCGGTCAAAGAGGCCAGCGGCAGCACCTTGAATCCGGTCAATGCCAAGGACACGCTGACGATTATCGTGCCATCCAACCCCGCACTGCTGCCTGGCGACAAGCTGAAAGTGACCTGGACCGGTGCCCCGGGCACGCCGGCCGAGGGTTCATACACCTCGGATGAATGGCTGGTCAGGGACGGCTGGGAAATCCCGATCGACAACAGTGTAGTGGCGTTTAGCTTGGGCAAAGCGGTGACGGTGACCTACACGGTCAACCACGCTGGTGCGGATCTGCCACCGTCGGCTCCCTTGACGTTGAACGTACAAGTTATTCCCGTGTCCAGCCTGGCGATGCCGTTGATTCCGCAAGCGGCGCAGGGCGGTATCGGTAGCGAACTGGATTTGAGTAGCTTCACCGGCGATGCCCGCGTCACGGCGGCACCCTGGCCGCTGATTGCCGCCGGGCAGCGGGTCTGGCTGCGCTGTGAAGGGACCGCCAGCAACGGCTCGGATTACACAATTACGCTTTATGCCGGCACAGAGCTGGAGTCGGGCGATGTATCGACCGGGTTGTCCAAGGAGCTCCCTCGGGCCGAGCTCGAAAAACTGCGTGACGGTTCTCAGCTCAAGGTGGTGTTGGAGGTGACGTTCAATCGCGGTAGCAACCAGGGAGAGGCAGTTACCTTCCCCTTGCGAACCTATACGGTTCGAAACGAAGAGCGGATGGTGGATCATTACACCCCGTTTGATGGTGGGAATGCTAATGGTTGGCGCGATGAAAAATTGTTTGAGGTCGTTCACGAGGATGGTAACTATTTTGGCCGAATTGGTAGCGATGCCCCAACCAACGACGGGGCAACAGCGTTGAATCTTTCACTTCGAGCAGGCGTTCCCTATGAGGTCAGCTTTGTTTGCCGTAGCGTCGGCAGCATTCGCCTGGTTTTTTTGACCCTTGGATCCGGAGAGTTTTCCTTCGTCACCCAGACTTTTAATTACTGGCTGCCAGTTTCAGCTCGGTTCACCCTTGAAGCGCCAATCGATAAGCTGTTGTTCACTTGTGCAGATCGGGGGGCCATCGATGTGGATAACATTCGAATTCGCCAGCTATGAAAGAAAGCGGAGTTAGATAAAAGGTAAAAAGCAAAAAGGCGTGGTCAGCGCGACTACACGCTGATCTCTAAAGTAGGTTACTGGCGAACCGCGCGCTGGATAACGTCCATCCGGGCCAGTAGACGCTTTGCATTCAACTCCAGAAGCGAAACGCGGAGCGTCCCAGGCGGCATTCCCACGCGGGAGCGTGGGAACGATCAGGTCGTGTTGGCTGACACACCACCTCTGTGGCGAGGGAGCTTGCTCCCGCTGGGCTGCGAAGCAGGCCTTCTTTGGCGGTCGCTACGCCCGAGGCGTCGGACCGACCGAGCGGGAGCAAGCTCCCTCGCCACAGGTTTATCTGTCGCTTCGAATCGCTGCTTTACTGAATATTCGCGTTTCCATATATTCATCCTTCGCTTCCCCAGACTTTTTTCCGTCATGTCCAATCCCCACAATCCCGTCGAGGTCTTCAAGGCCCTGGCCGACGACACCCGAACCCGCATTGCGCTGCTGGTGGCCCGTGAGGGGGAGTTGTGTGTCTGTGAGCTCACCGCCGCGCTGGACCTGAGCCAGCCGAAAATCTCCCGGCACTTGGCGCAGTTGCGACATGCCGACCTGCTCAGTGACCGACGGCAAGGGCAGTGGGTCTACTACCGTCTGCATCCACAATTGCCCGCCTGGATCAGCACGTTGCTGGAGCAAGCGTTGGCGGCCAATTCGGCCTGGCTGGCGGCGGATGTCGAGCGCCTGGCGGCGATGGCCGATCGTCCGGTGGCGCGTTGCTGCTGACGCTTCTTATCAATCCCTTTTTCCAAGGCTGTAGCGCATGCTTGTCGCGTCATTGACTTTCCTGCTGACCATTACCCTGGTGATCTGGCAGCCCAAAGGGCTCGGCGTCGGCTGGAGCGCGACGTTGGGCGCACTGCTGGCGTTGTTGAGCGGGGTGGTGCAGATCTCCGACATCCCGTTGGTGTGGCAGATCATCTGGAATGCCACCGGTACCTTCGTCGCGCTGATCATCATCAGCCTGTTGCTGGACGAGGCGGGGTTCTTCGCCTGGGCAGCACTGCACGTAGCCCGGTGGGGGCGGGGCAGTGGGCGCAAGCTGTTTGCGTACATGGTGCTGCTCGGTGCCCTGGTGTCGGCATTGTTCGCCAATGACGGTGCGGCGCTGATCCTCACGCCTATTGTGATTTCCATGCTGCTGGCCCTGCGCTTTTCCCCGGCGGCGACCCTGGCTTTCGTGATGGGGGCCGGTTTCATTGCCGACACCGCGAGCCTGCCGCTGGTGGTGTCGAACCTGGTGAATATCGTCTCGGCGGATTTCTTCGGCATCGGTTTCAACCGCTACGCGGCGGTGATGGTGCCGGTGAACCTGGCGGCGGTGGCGGCCAGCCTGGCGATCCTGATGTGGTTTTTCCGCTACGATATTCCGCGTGACTACGACCCGCATCAACTGGACGATCCGGCCAGTGCCATCCACGACACCGCCACGTTCTATGCCGGCTGGGTCGTGTTGGTGATCCTGTTGCTGGGGTGCTTTGCCCTGGAGCCCCTGGGCATTCCCATCAGTGCCATTTCGGCTGTCTGCGCCGCGTTGCTGCTGGCGGTTGCGGCGCGCGGCCACAAGATCTCCACCCGCAAGGCCATGAAGGAAGCGCCATGGCAGATCGTGATCTTTTCCCTCGGCATGTACCTGGTGGTTTATGGCCTGCGTAACGCGGGGCTGACCGATTACCTGGCCCGCTGGCTCGACGCTTTCGCCGGTTACGGCGTGTGGGGCGCGGCCATGGGCACCGGGGTGTTGACGGCATTGCTCTCGTCGGTCATGAACAACTTGCCGACGGTGCTGGTCGGTGCGTTGTCCATTGACGCCAGCCATGCCACCGGTGCGGTGAAGGAAGCGATGGTCTATGCAAACGTGATCGGCAGCGATCTGGGGCCGAAGATCACGCCGATTGGTAGTCTGGCAACGTTGCTATGGCTGCATGTGCTGGCGCGCAAGGATATCCGGATTGGCTGGGGCTACTACTTCAAGGTCGGGGTGGTGTTGACGGTGCCGGTGTTGCTGGTGACGTTGGCGGCGTTGGCGTTGCGCTTGTCCGTCTAGGCCGTAGCGGCCTCATCGCGAGCAGGCTCGCTCCCACAGGGGATTCATGACAAACACAAAATTTGTGTTCACTGAAGATCCATTGTGGGAGCGAGCCTGCTCGCGATGAGGGCCGCCGAGGCACCGCTAAACTGAACCATTGCCCGGCACATCCGGCCACGGATCTGCCACCAGGAACACCCGCTCGGCCTCTTCCCACTCACCTTCGGCGTTTTCACTCAGGCGCACCATCAACTGTGCGGGCGCCATCGGGTCCAGGGCCAGCCGCCAGGCATCCAATTGCTCGATGCTCCAGGTCTGTTCTGCCGGATAATGGGCCGGGGCCAGCCAGGCGGCGCGGGGCAGGGGTTGCCAGCGGCCCGGCGGACGCTGGGCAATGAACGCCGGCCAGTCTCGCTGGCGCAGCCAACTGCCGCGCAGGTGCCTGGGATGCGCGCCGCCTGGCGGTTCGGCCTGTCCGGGCCAGGGATAAAGCAGGTAGCCCCCCAGCCATAGCTCGGAGCGGAACCGCTCGAGGCCCGCCGGTTCAATGCCCAGTGCCGCCAGGGCTTCACGGCTCTCCGGGCGTGCCGAGATCGGTAGCTGGTGCTCCCGCAGATGGGTCAGTTTACGGTCGAGCCGGTCATGACAGCCCGGGCCAAGCCATTGCGCCGGGTCGCGGCCGTCACCCTGTTGCGGTCCCAGGTACAGCTTGATCGCCAGTTCCAGATGATGGATGCCGTCCCCGTCGCGCAGCAGCAGGTCGAGTTCACCCAGGGTCTGGCCTTCGCGGCGGATTGGCAGGTTCGCGGCAATCAGCTCGATGTCCGGCGCATGCTGCACCGCAAATTGCCACAACCGTTCGTAATAGAGGCCCAGGCGCTGGGTCCGGCTCTTGGACAGCCAGTGCAGCAGCGGGTAGCTGTCGCGGTCCAGCTGTTGCAGCCAATGTTCCAGCCGATGGGGGTGTTGCACCCAGTCGCTGCCGGTCAGGGGATGCCGTTGGGGCCAGGGCGCGTCGATGAGCATCGGCGGGGCGAGTATCACCCACGCGAGATCGCGCACCTCGGGATGGCGCAAGCGGCGGGGCAGGTCCAGCAATTCGGGAAACAGGATCATTTTGCGAGCATAGCCTGTAGGAAAGGCTTAAAGAATTTTGTCTATGGGCCGCTTTCGCCCATAATCGGGTTTTTCGCCCGCCGCAGACCCTCGCAGGAGCCCCATGGAGCAATTTCGCAATATCGGCATCATCGGTCGCCTGGGCAGTTCGCAGGTGCTGGACACCGTTCGCCGCCTCAAACGTTTCCTCCTGGAGCGACACCTGCATGTGATCCTCGAAGATACCATCGCCGAAGTGCTGCCGGGCCATGGCCTGCAGACCTCGTCGCGCAAGATGCTCGGCGAAGTCTGCGACATGGTTATCGTCGTCGGCGGCGACGGCAGCCTGCTGGGCGCCGCGCGGGCCCTGGCGCGGCACAACATTCCCGTGCTGGGGATCAACCGCGGCAGCCTCGGTTTTCTCACCGATATCCGCCCCGACGAGCTGGAAACCAAAGTGGCCGAGGTACTCGACGGCCATTATCTGGTGGAAAACCGCTTCCTGCTGCAAGCCGAGGTCCGCCGTCACGCCGAGGCCATCGGCCAGGGCGACGCCCTCAACGACGTGGTGCTGCACCCCGGCAAATCCACGCGCATGATCGAATTCGAGCTGTACATCGACGGCCAGTTCGTCTGCAGCCAGAAGGCCGACGGCCTGATCGTCGCCACGCCTACCGGTTCCACTGCCTACGCACTGTCCGCCGGTGGCCCGATCATGCATCCCAAGCTCGACGCTATTGTGATTGTGCCCATGTACCCCCATACCTTGTCTGGGCGACCCATCGTGGTCGATGGCAACAGCGAGCTGAAAATCGTCGTGTCCAAGGATATGCAGATCTACCCGCAAGTGTCCTGCGATGGCCAGAACCATTTTACCTGCGCGCCGGGTGACACCATCACCGTCAGCAAGAAGGCGCAGAAGCTGCGCCTGATCCATCCCCTGGATCACAATTACTACGAAGTCTGCCGGACCAAGCTCGGCTGGGGCAGTCGATTGGGAGGTAGAGGCGACTGATGCTCGATCCTGCGCGCAGTTACGATCTGATCGGTGACGTGCACGGATGCGCCCTGACCCTGGAACACCTGCTGGACCGACTCGGTTACCACAAGCAGGGCGGGGTCTGGCGGCATCCGTCGCGCATGGCCGTGTTCCTGGGCGATATCATCGACCGTGGGCCGCGAATCCGCGAGGCGTTGCACATCGTCCACGACATGGTCGTGGCCGGTCAGGCGTTGTGCATCATGGGCAACCACGAGTTCAACGCCCTGGGCTGGAGCACGCCGGCACCGCCCGGCAGCGGCCAGCGCCATGTGCGCGAACACACGCCGCGGCATGCCCGCCTGCTCAAGGAAACCCTGACCCAGTTCGAACAATACCCTGGCGAATGGCACGACTTCCTCCAGTGGTTCTATGAACTGCCGCTGTTTGTCGACGCCGGTCGCTTCCGGGTGGTCCACGCCTGCTGGGATGCCGGCCTGATCGAGCCGTTGCGGGGCCTGTTCCCGGACGGTCGGATCGACGAACCGTTTCTCCAGGCTTCGGCGCAGGCGGGCAGTTTCGCCTGCACGGTGTTCGATCGCCTGCTGCGCGGCACCGACATGCGCCTGCCCCACGGCATGACGCTGACCGGGGGCGATGGCCTGACCCGTTCGTTCTTCCGTACCAAATTCTGGGAGGACGATCCGAAAACCTACGGCGACATCGTGTTCCAACCCGATGCCTTGCCCGAGCCGGTGGCACGCAGGCCGCTGTCCCCGGATGAAAAGAACAACCTGCTGCGCTACGGCGCCGATGAGCCACTGCTGTTTGTCGGTCACTACTGGCGCAGCGGCAAACCCGCGCCGATCCGCGCGAACCTGGCGTGCCTGGACTACAGTGCGGTGCTCTACGGCAAGTTGGCCGCCTATCGCCTGGACCAGGAAACCCAGCTGGACCCGCATAAATTCGTCTGGGTCGATGTGGAGCGTCCGGAGATGGTGAAATGAGCCTCGTCGCGGTGTTGCGCCTGCCTTTGGCGGTGGATCTGAGCGGCTTCGTCAAGCTCCTGCAGCGCCTGCAAGTGCCTCACCGCGTCAGCGAAGAGGCGGGCGAGCAGGTGCTCTGGGTGCCAGACGAAATCGGTGAAGACGTGCGCTCCCTGTACGCGCGTTTTCCGGTGGGCGATCCGGAGCAGACGTTGGAGCTCCCAGCCTTGGGCACCACCACGCGACGGCCCGGGTTCGTCGAACAACTGACCCGAAGCCCCGTCACCGCCCTGGTACTGTTGCTGAGTCTGGTAGTCAGCGCCGTGACCCTGCTGGGCGATAATCTCCAGGCGTTGCGGTGGCTGACCTTCCTGGAATTTCGTGTGGTCGGTGACTACATCCAGTTCTCGCCCCTGGCCGATAGCCTGGCGGCAGGGCAGTGGTGGCGCCTGGTGACGCCGATGCTGATTCACTTCGGCTTCCTGCACATCGCCATGAATGGCATGTGGTACTGGGAGCTGGGGCGGCGGATCGAAGCGCGCCAGGGCAGCATCAACCTGCTCGGGCTGACGCTGCTGTTCAGCTTCGTGTCCAACTTCGTCCAGTATGCTGTCAGCGGCGCGACGCTGTTCGGTGGCTTGTCCGGTGTATTGTACGGCCTGCTGGGCCACTGCTGGATCTATCAACTGCTGGCGCCGAACCCGGCCTATCACTTGCCCCGTGGGGTTCTGGTGATGATGCTGGTATGGCTGGCGCTGTGCCTGTCCGGGCTGGTCTCGATGATCGGTTTCGGCGAAATCGCCAACGGCGCTCATGTCGGCGGCCTGCTCGTCGGCTGCTTCACGGGCTTGTTGGGCGGGCTGTTTGCCCGTCGTAAAATGGCCCGACAATGATCCTGTGGCGAGGGAGCTTGCTCGCCGCGGACCGAAGCCAACTTATCTTTATTGCCACTTAAACGAACGCGCGGAGACCCCATGTCCTCGTTCAACGAAATGATCCAGAACATCACCCCCGACATCTACAAGAGCCTGAAGCTGGCCGTGGAAATCGGTAAATGGGCCGATGGCAACAAGCTCACTGCCGAACAACGCGAGTTGTCGTTGCAGGCGATGATCGCCTGGGAAATCCAGAACCTGCCCGAAGAAGAGCGCACCGGTTACATGGGCCCGCAGGAGTGCCAGTCGAAATCGATCGAAGTGCCGAACATCCTGTTCAAGTCGGATGCCATCCATTGATCGAGATCGGCCGCGGTGCAATCAGCAAGATGTCGGCACGCCTGGACGGGCCGACCGTTCAATATGCCTTTCGCCTGGGCGATGTCGAGGTGCCGGTCAACCCGTTGATCGGCAGCACGGTGCGCCTGGAGTTTCTTGGCGCGATCCACTGCAGCCACTGCGGACGCCGGACCAAGACCAGTTTCAGCCAGGGTTATTGCTACCCGTGCATGACCAAGCTGGCGCAATGCGATGTGTGCATCATGAGCCCCGAACGCTGCCATTTCGAGGCGGGTACCTGCCGTGAGCCGGCGTGGGGCGAGCAGTTCTGCATGACCGATCATGTGGTGTACCTGGCCAATTCCTCGGGCGTGAAGGTCGGTATCACCCGCGCCACGCAACTGCCGACCCGCTGGCTGGACCAGGGCGCCAGCCAGGCGTTGCCGATCCTGCGCGTGGCCACGCGCCAGCAGTCGGGGTTCGTCGAAGACCTGTTCCGCAGCCAGGTGGCGGACAAGACCAACTGGCGCGCCCTGCTCAAGGGCGATGCGGTCGCGGTGGACCTGCCGCGCATCCGCGATTCGTTGTTTGAAAGTTGCGCCCAGGGATTGCAAGGCTTGCAGGAACGATTCGGCCTGCAGGCGATCCAGACCATAGCGGACGTCGAACCCCTCGAGATCCGTTATCCGGTGGAGCAATACCCGGCCAAGATCGTCAGCTTCAACCTGGACAAGGACCCGATTGCCGAAGGCACGCTGCTGGGGATCAAGGGCCAGTACCTTATTTTCGACACCGGCGTGATCAACATTCGTAAATACACGGCTTACCAGCTCGCCGTGCATCAGTAGAAGGATTCGACCCATGCGCACCGAACAACCGAAGATGATCTACCTGAAGGACTATCAGGCCCCTGAGTACCTGATCGACGAGACGCACCTGACCTTCGAGTTGTTCGAGGACCACAGCCTGGTCCATGCGCAACTGGTGATGCGTCGCAACCCCGAGCGGGGTGCCGGGCTGCCGCCGCTGGTGCTCGACGGGCAGCACCTGGAGCTGGTCTCGATCAAGCTCGACGACACCGACCTGGCGTCGGGCGATTACCAGTTGGACGACAGCCACCTGACCTTGCAACCCAAGGCCCAGGCTTTCACCGTCGACACCACGGTACGGATCCACCCGGAAACCAACTCCGCCCTGGAGGGCCTGTACAAGTCCGGCGGCATGTTCTGCACCCAGTGCGAGGCCGAGGGTTTCCGCAAGATCACCTACTACCTCGACCGTCCGGACGTGATGAGCAAGTTCACCACCACCGTGGTGGCCGAGCAGCACAGCTATCCGGTGCTGCTGTCCAACGGCAACCCGATTGCCAGCGGCCCCGGCGAAGACGGCCGGCACTGGGTGACCTGGGAAGACCCGTTCAAGAAGCCTGCCTACCTGTTCGCCCTGGTGGCCGGTGACCTGTGGTGCGTCGAAGACACCTTCACCACCATGACCGAACGCACCGTGGCGCTACGCATCTACGTCGAGCCGGAAAACATCGATAAATGCCAGCACGCCATGACCAGCCTGAAGAAGTCCATGCGCTGGGACGAGGAGGTGTACGGCCGTGAGTACGACCTGGACATCTTCATGATCGTCGCGGTCAACGACTTCAACATGGGCGCCATGGAGAACAAGGGCCTCAATATCTTCAACTCCAGCGCGGTGCTGGCCCGCGCCGAAACCGCCACCGACGCCGCGCACCAGCGGGTCGAGGCCATCGTTGCCCACGAATATTTCCATAACTGGTCGGGCAACCGCGTGACCTGCCGCGACTGGTTCCAGCTGTCGCTCAAGGAAGGCTTCACGGTGTTCCGCGACGCCGGGTTCTCGGCCGACATGAACTCCGCCACCGTCAAGCGCATCCAGGACGTGGCCTACCTGCGTACCCATCAGTTCGCCGAAGATGCCGGCCCCATGGCCCATCCGGTGCGCCCGGACAGCTTCATCGAGATTGCCAACTTCTACACCCTGACCGTGTACGAAAAGGGCTCGGAAGTGGTCGGTATGATCCACACCCTGTTGGGCCCTGAAGGCTTCCGCAAGGGCAGCGATCTCTATTTCCAGCGCCACGACGGCCAGGCCGTGACCTGCGATGATTTCGTCAAGGCCATGGAAGATGCCAACGGCGTCGACCTGACCCAGTTCAAGCGCTGGTACAGCCAGGCCGGTACGCCACGGCTGGCGGTCAGCGAGTCCTACGATGCCGCCGCCAAGACCTATAGCCTGACCTTCCGCCAGAGCTGCCCGCCGACTCCGGACAAGGCGGAAAAACTGCCGTTCGTGATTCCCGTCGAGCTGGGCCTGCTGGACAGCCGGGGCGCCGAGATCCCGTTGCGCCTGAGCGGCGAGGCAGCGGCAAACGGCACGTCCCGGGTGATTTCGGTGACCGAAGCCGAGCAGACCTTCACCTTCGTCGACATCGCCGAAAAGCCGCTGCCGTCCTTGCTGCGGGGCTTCTCGGCGCCGGTGAAGCTGAGCTTCCCGTATGACCGCGACCAATTGATGTTCCTGATGCAGCACGACAGCGACGGCTTCAACCGTTGGGATGCCGGCCAGCAGCTGTCGGTGCAGGTGCTGCAGGAACTGATCGCCCAGCATCAGCAGGGCACGAGCCTGGTGCTGGACCCGCGTCTGATGACTGCCTTGCGCACGGTGCTGTCCGACGAATCCCTGGATCAGGCCATGGTCGCGGAAATGCTCTCGCTGCCAAGCGAAGCCTATCTGACGGAAATCAGCGAAGTGGCCGACGTCGAGGCGATCCATGCCGCCCGTGAGTTCGCCCGCCAGCAATTGGCTGACAACCTGTTCGAAGCCCTGTGGCTGCGCTACGAGGCCAACCGCGACTTGTCGAAGCGCACACCGTATGTGGCCGAAGCCGAGCATTTTGCCCGCCGTGCCTTGCAGAACATCGCCTTGTCGTACCTGATGCTGACCGACAAGCCCGAGGTGCTGAGCGCGACCCTGGAGCAGTTCGACAGCGCCGACAACATGACCGAACGCCTCACGGCCCTGGCGGTGCTGGTCAATTCGCCATACGAAACCGAGAAGGCCCGGGCGCTGGAAGTGTTTGCGGAGAATTTCAAGGGCAACCCGCTGGTCATGGACCAGTGGTTCAGCGTCCAGGCCGGCAGCCCGTTGCCGGGTGGCCTGGCGCGGGTCAAGGCGCTGATGGAGCACCCGGCGTTCAACATCAAGAACCCGAACAAGGTACGGGCACTGATCGGTGCGTTCGCCGGGCAGAACCTGATCAACTTCCACGCCGCCGACGGCTCGGGTTACCGCTTCCTGGCGGACCTGGTCATCCAGCTCAACGGCTTCAACCCGCAGATCGCCTCGCGACAACTGGCGCCGCTGACCCGCTGGCGCAAATACGACAGCGCCCGCCAGGCGCTGATGAAGGCCGAGCTGGAGCGCATCCTGGCATCCGGCGGGCTGTCCAGCGATGTGTTCGAGGTGGTGAGCAAGAGTCTGGCTTGACTCGATTGATCGTTCCCACGCAGGCGCACTGATCGTTCCCACGCTCCGCGTGGGAACGCATCTGGTGACGCTCTGCGTCATGCCTCAAAGCGGACGCGGAGCGTCCATGGCTGCATTCCCACGCGGAGCGTGGGAACGATCGATAAAACAGCGGGTGAGCCAGGAGCGGGGAGGCCTTCGGCCTCCAGCGGGAGCAAGCTCCCTCGCCACATTCATCATCCTCGCGAATACCTTCTGATTCACCTCTAGCCGATCTCCCCCTGGTTAACAAAAGATAACGTGGCGTCGATTGTCAGGCCTTCCGAAAGCCCGATAGGATAGGTCAGCTTCCGAAGTGGCTCTAGATTGCAGGTTTGCGCCCCGATCGAGCTGCCTACGGCGCCCTGAAAGGCCGTATGGCCGAACAATAATAATGGGGGAAAAGGTCTATGAACGAGCCTGTCATGGCCGTGGGTCGCGCCCGCCAGCCGGTGCTGCGGCGAGTCGCGTTGCTGGCCTCGGCGCTCTCGCTGCTGGGCTCTGTCGTGTTGTCGGCACCGGCGTTGGCCGTTGCAGCCACGACAACCGATGTCATCTATTCGGTCGAATCGGCCAAGGCCAGCAAGACCCTGATGCTCGACGTGGCCCACGCCGGCCAGCGCCTGGTAGCGGTCGGCGATCGTGGGCACATTGTCTATTCGGACGACCAGGGCAAGTCCTGGACCCAGGCCAAGGTGCCGACCCGCCAACTGCTTACCGCCGTGTTCTTCGTCGATGACAAGCACGGCTGGGCCGTGGGGCACGATGCGCAGATCCTCGCCAGTGAAGACGGCGGCAGCACCTGGACCCGGCAGTTCGAAGACCTCACCCGTGAAGCACCGCTGCTGGACGTCTGGTTCAAGGACGCCAGCCAGGGTTTCGCCGTGGGTGCCTACGGCGCGTTGCTCGAAACCACCGACGGTGGCAAGCACTGGGAAGACGCCAGCGACCGTCTCGACAACGAAGACCAGTTCCACCTCAACGCCATCACTGCGGTAAAGGACGCCGGGCTGTTCATCGTCGGCGAGGCCGGCAGCATGTTCCGTTCCGCCGACTGGGGCCAGACCTGGGAAAAGGTCGAAGGTCCATACGAAGGTTCGCTGTTCGGGGTCATCGGCACTGCCCAGCCTTCGACGCTGCTGGCCTACGGCTTGCGCGGCAACCTCTATCGCTCCACCGATTTCGGCGGCTCCTGGGAGCAGGTCGAGCTCAAGGCCGCCCGGGGCGCCCTGGAGTTCGGCTTGTCAGGGGCGACCTTGTTGCCGGACGGCTCCATCGTGATCGTCGGCAACGGCGGCAGCGTGGTGCGCAGCACCGACGACGGCATGACCTTCAGCGTCTTCAACCGCCCGGACCGGATTTCCGTGGCGGCCGTCACGGCGGCGGGCAATGGCAATCTGATCCTGGCGGGACAGGGGGGCGTGCGCGTCACCACGGCCAGCGGCGCTGAACTGAACAAATGAGCCGCGCATATGAGTCGGGCACAATAACAAGAAGGCGGACCCCATGAGCAGTCATCACCAAGACAAGGCGACGTTCCTCGAGCGCCTGATTTTCAACAACCGCCCGGCAGTGATCGTCATTTGCCTGTTGGTCAGTATCTTCCTGTTCTGGCAGGCCACGCTGATCCGTCCGTCCACCAGCTTCGAAAAAATGATCCCCCTCGAGCATCCGTTCATCGAGAAAATGCTCGAACATCGCAACGACCTGGCGAACCTCGGCAACACCGTGCGGATCTCCGTGGAAGCCACCAACGGCGACATCTTCTCCAAGGACTACATGGAGACCCTGCGCCAGATCCATGACGAGGTCTTCTACATTTCCGGCGTCGACCGCTCCGGCCTCAAGTCGCTGTGGAGCCCGAGCGTGCGCTGGACCGAAGTGACGGAAGAGGGCTTCGCCGGCGGCGAAGTGATCCCCCAGAGCTACAATGGTTCGGCCGACAGCCTCGAGCTACTGCGCAACAACGTGCTCAAGTCCGGCCAGGTCGGGCGGCTGGTGGCCAACGATTTCAAATCGAGCATCGTCGACATCCCGTTGCTGGAGTCCTACCCGGACCCCCAGGACCAAGGCAAGTTGCTGAAACTGGACTACCAGAAATTCTCCCACGAGCTCGAAGACAAGATCCGCCACAAGTTCGAAGCCCAGAACCCCAACGTGCAGATCCACATCGTCGGTTTCGCCAAGAAGGTCGGTGACCTGATCGATGGCCTGATCATGGTGGTGATGTTCTTCGGTGTGGCCTTCGTCATCACCCTGGTCCTGCTGTACTGGTTCACCCACTGCATGCGCAGCACCGTCGCGGTGTTGAGCACCACGCTGGTGGCGGTGGTCTGGCAACTGGGGCTGATGCACGCCGCCGGGTTCGGGCTGGATCCCTATTCGATGCTGGTGCCGTTCCTGATCTTCGCCATCGGGATTTCCCACGGGGTGCAGAAAATCAACGGCATCGCCTTGCAGTCCAGCGAGGCGGACAACGCCCTGACGGCGGCGCGGCGCACGTTCCGGCAACTGTTCCTGCCGGGGATGATCGCGATCCTGGCGGATGCGGTGGGTTTCATTACCTTGCTGATCATCGACATCGGCGTGATCCGCGAGCTGGCCATCGGGGCGTCCATCGGCGTGGCGGTGATCGTGTTCACCAACCTGATCCTGCTGCCGGTGGCCATCTCCTACGTCGGCATCAGCAAGCGCGCCATCGAGCGCAGCAAGAAAGACGCGACCCGCGAGCATCCGTTCTGGCGGGCGCTGTCGAACTTCGCCAGCGCCAAGGTCGCGCCGGTGTCCATTGCCCTGGCAGTACTCGCTTTCGGTGGCGGCCTCTGGTACAGCCAGAACCTGAAGATCGGCGACCTCGACCAAGGGGCGCCGGAGCTGCGTCCCGACTCGCGCTACAACCAGGACAACAACTTCATCATCAGTAACTACTCCACCAGTTCCGACGTGCTGGTGGTGATGGTCAAGACCAAGGCCGAAGGCTGCTCGCGCTATGAAGCCATGGCACCCATCGATGAGCTGATGTGGAAAATGCAGAACACCGAGGGCGTGCAGTCGGCGATTTCCCTGGTGACCGTGTCCAAGCAGATGATCAAGGGCATGAACGAGGGCAACCTCAAATGGGAAACCCTGTCGCGCAACCCTGACGTGCTGAACAACTCCATCGCCCGGGCCGATGGCCTGTACAACAACAGCTGTTCCCTGGCACCGGTGCTGGTGTTCCTCAACGACCACAAGGCCGAGACCCTGGACCGTGCGGTGAAGGCGGTGCAGACGTTCGCCAAGGAGAACAACCGCGATGGCCTGGAGTTCATCCTCGCCGCCGGCAACGCCGGCATCGAAGCGGCCACCAACGAAGTGATCAAGGAATCGGAACTGACCATTCTGATCCTGGTGTACATCTGCGTGGCAACCATGTGCATGATCACCTTTCGCTCCTGGGCGGCGACCCTCTGCATCGTCCTGCCGCTGGTGCTGACCTCGGTGCTGGGCAACGCCCTGATGGCTTTCATGGGCATTGGCGTGAAAGTCGCGACCCTGCCGGTGGTGGCGCTGGGGGTAGGGATTGGCGTCGACTACGGCATCTACATCTACAGCCGCCTGGAAAGCTTCCTGAGGGCTGGATTGCCGTTGCAGGAAGCTTATTACCAGACGCTGAAGTCCACCGGTAAAGCCGTGCTGTTCACCGGCCTGTGCCTGGCGATCGGTGTGTGCACCTGGATCTTCTCGGCCATCAAGTTCCAGGCCGACATGGGCTTGATGCTGACCTTCATGCTGCTGTGGAACATGTTCGGTGCCTTGTGGCTGCTGCCGGCACTGGCGCGGTTCCTGATCAAGCCGGAGAAGCTGGCGGGGCAGCGGGGTAATTCGTTGTTTGCCCATTGATCGATACCTGTGGGAGCAAAGCTTGCTCGCGATTGCGATAAGCCAGTCAGCAACAACGTTGACTGGTCTGTCGCTATCGCGAGCAAGCTTTGCTCCCACAGAGCGGGGCGGTGCGACGTTTCGCTAAATCCCCTTGCCACAGGAGCAGCGCCATAGCTTCTGTCAAGGCGCCAACGGCAAGAACCTGCCCTGTGCCAGCGACTTGCTGATCTGCCCCCGGTGTACGTTCACCACCGCGTAAGGGCTGGTGGCCTTGGCCAGCAGTGAGTGGTAGTGCTCCTTGCGTTGTTCCTTGGTCTTGAGGTGCGCGACGCTGAAGTTTTCTTTCGGCGTGTCGGCCGCTTCGTAATGAAAGTGCGCATACCAGATCGGAAAACCGTCACGGTCGTTGATGGCGTATTCCTGGAGGAAATCCTTGCGGGCGCCTTGCAAGGCCGTGCGATCGCCGAGCCGGGCCACCTGGATCAGGTTCTTCTCGAACAGGAACCGCAGGTTGCCGTCGGTGGGCGGCAGTTTCAGGCTCAATTCGGTGCGCAGGTCGCTGCCCTTGGCGGTCAGGTTGGCGGCAGCGTCTGACAACTGCCGACCCAGTGCTTCGTTTGCCGGGGGGCGTGAGGTTGGCGATGCAGTGAGAGCTCGATCGAGTTCTTCGGAAAGCGTGCGGAAGTGGCTCGCCTCATTGTTGAGGATTTCCTCGATTTCCTGAGGATGACGGCAGTGGGTTTTGTAGCTTTCGGCGCGGCTCATGCGCTTGTCCAGTTCGTCGAGCAGTGCTCGCCCATGGGCCCGGATCGCCTTGATTGATCGCGTCTGGGGCGCCGGGGTCGGACGCCGTACGTCGACCACATCCCAGACGTCCTCGTGGCGCGAATAGGTGGCGAGTACCTGGTTGTTGGCTTCGGAGCGCATTTCGACGACTTCGATGGGCAGGCTCGTGCCGGCGGGTTTCAGGTCGCCGATCAGGACGCCATTGTGTCGGGTTCTGATTAACTTTTTCTGTGGCAGCCCGGCGCCGGTCCTGGGGCGTTTCGGCGTACGCTTGCGCGGTTTTGGCTCGGGTTTGATTTCGGCGGCGAGTTTGCTGGAGACCTCTTGGTAAAGGCCCTCGACCAGTTTGACCAGCCTGTCGAAATAGGACTCGTTGATGTCGTCCAGGTAAAGGGCCTTTGTCCCCTTCAACGTATCCAGGGTCTTGCCGTAATGCTCGGTCAGGCTTTCCAGCACTTCGAGTTTTTCCGCCGGGGAGACTTCGTATGTTTGCAGGTCCCAATGGGAGCGCATGTGCTCCATCAATGGCATGAGAATGCGAAGCAGGCGGTTGGGCAGGGCGGATTGCCGGTTTTTCACCGACAGTACGGGGAGCGTGGAGAGCTGCATGGTTTTGCTGCCGATGGCGTTCTTCTCATCCAGGGGACGGTTGCTGGTCAGCCGTTCAAATGCCCGTGCGCCCGACGCATCAAGGTTCGATAGCTGCTCAAGATAACTGTCCTTGAGTTCCAACCAGTAGATCGCTCGGTCGTTGATGTCACTCTTGGCGTCGAGGTACTTCATGTAGGCATCGTAGTCGCGGCCGACAATTTCCCTGATGTCGGCACGCTCTCCAAACTGGGGATGTGCTCGCTGGATGGCCACGCGCTCTTTTTCAGTGATCAGGAATGCCTTGCGGGCATTGTTGATCACGTTTTCCATGAGCACATGTATGTAACCGGGCGGGAAACCGATGCCCAGGCTTACGCGTTCGGCCGCGCTGTCCGCCAGCTTCAGATACATCTCGGTCTGCTCCTGGAGCAGGTCATAGAAAATCTTGCGTCTCGCCGCCCGCTGGGCCTCGGTGTAGGTGCCGCCTTCCTCGGTCCGGGTCATGACTTGCTGGGCCACGTCCAGGGCTTTTTGTCGCTCGGCATCTTGTGCCTCCAACCGATGGGATTCATCGGTCAACTGCTGGATCCGCTGCAGGTTGACACGGCGCTGTGCCTCCACCCGTTTGGGCGGTGCACCGCCGAGTAGACGCAGGCGCAGATCCAGATGCCAGTGTCCGTTCTTATCGACTCGCAGCGAGGGACCGTTTTTTTCAGCGTCGAGTGGATCGAGCGGGTCAACGATGGTTGCGCTGCCGCCCGCTTCAGGCGTGATCCGATACAGGGCACCTTCAACCTTGGCATGCCATTTATTGTCGATCACATACAGGCCCTTGTAGGGGCCGTTCTCAATCGGTGCGAGCGGGGAAGCGGGGGGCGAGACCTGCAAACGCTGCAGCCGGGCCTGGAGTGCCGGCGTCAGGCGACCAGTGGCCCTGGCGAAATTGAAATCCAGGCGCCTGCTGTCGGTATCGGTGTGGGCGTCGGGCAAGGTGACGGTCCCCTCCACGAGGGTGGGCGCCTCCGGTGCAGGCCACTGCTCGGCGATGGCCCGTGGCGCGGGGGGACGCATGGCTTGCTCCTTTATCGATTCGGGCACGCTCGCACGAGTCAAAGGCCCATGACCGGCGGGCAGCTGGCTCACCAACAGGGCCAGGTTGACGAGCAGATCGACGGCAGCAAGCTCCCGGGCCACCGGGTCCTCACCGGTCAGCGCCGGAATGTCTTGTTGGGCGCTGGCCATCAGGTTCCAGAGCCAGACGGTGGTCATGGCCGGGCCGCGTAGCAAAGGAAACAGCAAGGTGTTGAACAACAGGCCGCCACCGTCGAGCAACACCGCCCAGCGGCTCTCGCTGTTGGACACCGAGTCCCGGTCGGCCTGGGTGAGCAGGGCCTGGGCGTTGCAGCCGTAGAGGTACTGCATCAGCTCGCCCTCCTGCAGCGATTGCAACAGCTCGCCGCGGGTATCGTCGACGGCGAGGGCGGCTGGGGCGGGTTTGTCGGGGAGACTGAATTCGTCACCGCTGAAGAACCGCACGATATGGGGTTCCAGGATTCCGTCGTTGGCGTAGATCGGGCGTGCGGAGTCAGGCAGCCAGGTCAGGAGGCTGTCCTGCAGTTTTCCTGGGGCGGCGATGGCCTGCAGCAATGCTTCGCGTGTCGCGAATTCCTGCAGCGAGGGTGCGTAGAGCGGTCGATACAACAGGTGTGGGCCGGTAGCAATGTCCTGCGCTTCGATGATGAACATGTTGGTCACGATATCGGGCTGGGCCTGGGGCTTGCGCAGCAGACCCAGGTGGCGAATGACTACCGGGTGCCCGTCGACCTGCTGGCCCGCCGCGTCGGGTTGCAGGACAGCTTCCAGCAGGCGCAAGCCTTGACGGGTCAGGCCGTTCTCGTGGTTCAGGTTCTGCTTCAGTGCCTCGAGCATCAGTTGCGCCGGGAGCTGCTCGGCGAAGATCCGTTGCCGGTTCTGCGCCTGGGGCGAATCGCCGAGCAAGTGCTGTTGCAGATAGCGAGGATAGGTCGCGCCAATATCGACCTGTTCGATCAAGCCGGTTATGAACCCCGGCGTCAGCCAGGCCGGCAGCGTCTGGCCCAAGCGATGGCTGAGGGTGAAAGTACCGCTGGGACGGCCGACGAGATTATGGATGGCCAGTTCGGTGAGGGGCATCTGCCGTTTCTCGGTGAGGCCGATGGTGCCTGGATAGCCAGCAGAGACGCTGAACGTCAGCAGCACATCGTCGGGCTGGTAGGGGCTCGTTGGTAGCTTGTCCGGTCGCTTGTCATTGGTGTTCCGCAGACGGATGAGCAAGGCGTCGGCGGCAAAGGCCTTGATGTCGTCGATGCCGCTGAGGAAGGTCTGGCCCTGGTGGCGTTTTTTGGCGCTTGCCAGGGCCAGGCTGTAGTGCTGGAAGGTCGTCTGGTCGACGATGGAGGCGTTTTTCAGCCATTCGGGCAACAGCGACCCAAGGCGTGCCGAAGTGTCAGGCGACGGTCGGGGGGCCTCCAGCAGCGAGCGCGCCGGGTCGCTCAAGTCGGCGTAGAGGCGCTTCAGGTCTTGAGGGTCGATTCGGGCAGGCAGTTGCACAGCCTTGAGGTCGGCCAGTTGCTGCTCCAGCAACATCGCCGCCTGGCGCTCGAAGACGTTGCCGCTGATTTCGTAGCGTTGGCAGGTGATGGTGTCGACGGTGTACTGGCGGGCAATCCATTCGCCCCAATGCTGGTTGAAGGCCTCCAGGGAGGCAAAGGACTTGACGGCGCTGCCGGGGCTGCACAGCAGGAATTCGGCGGTGCCGTTCGTTACCCGGACCAGGAGGATATCGCTGCCGACCAGCACGCTGCTGTGGGTGCCTTGAGTGAGCCGGGTTTCCAGGCTGTAGGCGTACACCGGCGCCTGTCGGTTGAGACAGAAGCGTAGCCCGCGGTCCGGCCAGCGGACGATCTGGTCCAGCGCCTCCCGTGCCGTATCCGTGAGCCCGGGCTGTTGCAGCCCACGGATGCTCAGTGTGTTCCTGAGTACGTCGCTGAGCCAGCGCCAGCGGCTGCTCGCAGCGGTCTGGCCGGCGCTGTCGATGTTCTCGTTCCAGTAACGGACCAGCGCATCCTCCAGCCCGATCGGCAGGGTCCAGGCCAGTTCAAGTATGGATTTCTTGATGAGCTGCATGTCCAGTCCCCGGTCGCCTGACCAAAGGCGCCGCGGCGGACTGTCGGAGAGAAAACAGTCAAGCGCGCCCTGTGGGGCGAAGTCCGGGGGCGTGCCGGTGGCCAGGTAATCGAGGACCGCGGACATCAGGGGTTGGAAGTGCCAACCGCGGGTGGCTGGGTCCGGCATCGCCAATTGGGTCTTGGAGAGGTCGATCTCCAGCCAGGGGTCTCTTTTCTTGATCGCTTGTTCGAGCATGCGTCGGGCGACCTGTTCGAAGGTCGGGCGACTGGCGAATTGCAGGCTGACGCGTTGGGCCAATGCGGGGATCGAGGTCGTGGTGGAGGAGGTGGTCATGAGAAGTCCTTTTCACAAAACATGGCCGTCGGGATGACGGCGAGAAAAGTATCGACTGCTCAGTCAGGTGCGGGTGGTAGATAGATACCACCGCGCCAGGGGAGGAGTGTGCCAGGCCTGTTCGGCAACGAGGGCGGGGGATCAGCCGTGGTCGTTGCCCAGTACCACGTTCAGCGCGCTGCGGGCGTCGTCCAGTTGCACCAGCGTCGCATGGCGGGCGCCGAGGGCGTCGCGGTTCTCGATGGCGGTGAGGATCGCCTTGTGCCGTGGCATCGCCAGTTCATGCAGGTTGGGACGCTGGTTGGAATGCTTGAGCGCCTCGGCGATGGCCACCGACAACATGTTGCACAGGTTGGCGAGCAGGTCATTGTGGGTGGCGTCGGCGATCCGGCTATGGAAATCCAGGTCGGGTTGCAGCAGGGCTTCGGGCGTCGGTGCCGCGTCCATGCGTTCGTAGGCTTCGCGGATGGCAGCGATGTCGGCGTCGGTGGCGAACTGTGCGGCCAGGGCGGCTGCGGCCGGTTCGATGATGCTGCGCACGCTGGTGAGCAAACCGAAGAACTCGTTCTGCGGGCTGCTCTGCATCAGCCAGTGCAACACATCCGGGTCAAGCATGTGCCATTCCCGCCGGGCCTTGACCACCGTGCCCACTCGCGGGCGCGAATACACCAGGCCCTTGGCGACCAGCACCCGCGTGGCTTCACGCAGTACCGGACGGCTCACGGCGTATTCTTCGCACAGCAAGGCTTCGGCGGGCAGCTTGTCATCGGGCTTGAAGCGTCCGGACACGATCTGCATGCCCAGTTCCTGGACGATGCGCGCGTGCATGCTTTTGCGGTCGGAGGGTTTGCGGTAATCCATGGGGTGCGGCGCGATCCTGTGGAGGAGATGCTGCGCATGATAGCAGGCGCAGCGAGGGCGGGTCGCTAGTGCGATTTTTTGAGGTGGCCAGAGATCCTTTGTGGGAGCGAGCCTGCTCGCGATGGCGCCCTGTCAGCCAGCATCCATGTCGGCTGACTCGCCGCCATCGCGAGCAGGCTCGCTCCCACAGGGATTTGCAGGGTCAGTGGGAGTGTCGCGGAACCTCGGCGCCGCGGCAGCCCACCAGGAAGTCAAAGTCGCAGCCCTGGTCCGCTTGCAGTACATGGTCGATGTACAGCTGACGGTAGCCACCCACCAGCAGTTGTTGTGGCGGGGCCAGGTCGGCCAGGCGGGCGGCCAGTTCGGCGTCGGAAATGTCCAGGTGCAGGCGGCCGCTGGCGCAATCCAGCTCGATGAAATCTCCTTCTTTCACCGCTGCAAGAGGACCGCCGGCGGCGGCCTCGGGTGCCACATGCAGCACCACGGTGCCATAAGCGGTGCCGCTCATGCGCGCGTCGGAAATCCGCACCATGTCGGTCACGCCCTGGGCCAACAGCTTGGCCGGCAAGCCCATGTTGCCCACTTCGGCCATGCCCGGATAACCCTTGGGCCCGCAGTTCTTCATCACCAGGATCGAGTCGGCATCCACATCCAGTTCCGGATCGTTGATCCGTGCCTTGTACTCGTCGAAGTTCTCGAACACCACCGCGCGACCGCGATGCTGCATCAGCTCGGGGGTGGCGGCGGAGGGCTTGAGCACCGCCCCCAATGGCGCCAGGTTACCGCGCAGCACACAGATACCGCCGTCGGCGCGGATCGGGTTGTCCAGGGTGCGGATGACTTCGTCCTGGCCGTAGATCGGGGCGTCCTTGGTGTTCTCGCCGAGGCTCTTGCCGTTGACGGTCAGGGCATCCGGATTGGGAATCAGGTTGGCTTCACCGAGACGACGCAGCACGGCGGGCAAACCACCGGCGTAGTAGAACTCTTCCATCAGGAAGCGCCCGGACGGCTGCAGGTCGACGATGGTCGGCATGCCGCGACCGATGCGGGTCCAGTCGTCCAGGTCCAGCTGCACGCCGATGCGCCCGGCGATGGCCTTGAGGTGGATCACCGCGTTGGTGGAGCCGCCGATGGCCGCGTTGACGCGGATGGCGTTTTCGAAGGCTTCCTTGGTCAGGATCTTCGACAGCCGCAAGTCTTCACGGACCATTTCCACGGCGCGCATGCCGGACATGTGGGCCAGCACATAGCGGCGCGCGTCCACGGCCGGAATCGCGGCGTTATGGGGCAGCGACGTGCCGAGGGCTTCGGCCATGCACGCCATGGTCGAGGCGGTCCCCATGGTGTTGCAGGTGCCGGCCGAGCGGGACATGCCGCCCTCGGCCGCGAGGAAGTCGTCGAGGGTGATGGTGCCGGCCTTCACCTGCTCGCTCAATTGCCAGACCACCGTGCCGGAACCGATGTCCTGGCCCTTGTGCTTGCCGTTGAGCATGGGGCCACCGGTGACGACGATGGCCGGTACGTCGCAACTGGCGGCGCCCATCAGCAGGGCGGGGGTGGTCTTGTCGCAACCGGTGAGCAGTACCACGCCGTCAATCGGGTTACCGCGAATCGCCTCTTCCACGTCCATGCTCGCCAGGTTGCGGGTCAACATGGCGGTAGGGCGCAGGTTCGATTCGCCGTTGGAGAACACCGGGAATTCCACCGGGAAGCCCCCGGCTTCGATCACGCCGCGCTTGACGTGCTCGGCAATCTGCCGGAAATGCGCGTTGCACGGCGTCAGCTCCGACCAGGTATTGCAGATGCCGATGATCGGCTTGCCATGGAATTGATGGTCGGCGATGCCCTGATTTTTCATCCAGCTGCGGTACATGAAGCCGTTTTTGTCGGCAGTGCCAAACCATTGGGCCGAGCGCAGGGAGGGTTTTTTATCAGACATGATCGATTCTCTTATTGTATGACTATATTGTTCCAGATGAAGCGTAACATAAGCGCAATTTACGCGCTTTGGAAGTGTTGTTGGGTAAATAGTATTACTATATAGTCCGGCTCAAAGGAGGGGGTTGTCCTGGCGTGCATTCGCGAGAGAAATCCCCCGTGGTTCCATAACAACAACAATCGGAGACCGGTCCCATGAGCCAGGAATTGCGGCTTATCCGTCGCATCACGCTGAAACTGATTCCCTTCCTGATCCTGCTGTACCTGATCGCTTATGTAGACCGCTCTGCGGTGGGCTTTGCCAAGCTGCACATGGGCGCCGACCTGGGTATCGGCGATGCCGCCTACGGCCTGGGCGCAGGGCTGTTTTTCATCGGTTATTTCCTGCTGGAGATTCCCAGTAACCTGATGCTCGAACGTTTCGGTGCCCGGCGCTGGTTCGCCCGGATCATGGTCACCTGGGGCGCGATCACCATCGGCATGGCGTTTGTGCAGGGGCCCCACAGCTTTTATGTGATGCGCTTCTTGCTCGGCGCCGCCGAAGCCGGCTTCTTTCCCGGCGTGCTGTACTACATCACCCAATGGTTTCCGGTTCGCCATCGCGGCAAGATCCTGGGGCTGTTCATTCTCTCCCAACCCATCGCCATGATGATCACCGGTCCCGTGTCCGGCGGCTTGCTGGGCATGGACGGCGTATTGAGCCTGCACGGCTGGCAGTGGCTGTTCATTGTCATCGGCCTGCCGGCGGTGCTGCTGACCTGGCCGGTGCTGCGCTACCTGCCGGATGGCCCGCAACAGGTGAAGTGGATGGACCAGGCGGAGAAGGACTGGCTGACCGGTGAACTGAAAAAGGATTTGCAGGAATACGGCCAGACCCGTCACGGTAATCCGCTGCATGCCCTGAAGGACAAGCGGGTCCTGCTGCTGGCGCTGTTCTACCTGCCGGTGACCCTGAGTATCTACGGCCTGGGCTTGTGGTTGCCGACGCTGATCAAGCAGTTCGGTGGCAGTGACCTGGTGACCGGATTCGTGTCTTCGGTGCCGTATATTTTCGGCATCATCGGCTTGCTGATCATTCCCCGCAGCTCCGACCGCTTGAATGATCGCTACGGTCACCTGGCTGTGCTTTATGTGTTGGGCGCCATGGGCCTGTTCCTCAGCGCCTGGCTGTCGGTGCCGATACTGCAACTGGCGGCGCTGTGCCTGGTGGCGTTCGCACTGTTTTCCTGCACGGCGGTGTTCTGGACCTTGCCGGGACGCTTCTTTGCCGGCGCCAGTGCGGCGGCGGGCATCGCCTTGATCAACTCGGTGGGCAACCTGGGTGGCTACATCGGGCCGTTCGTGATCGGCGCGCTGAAGGAATACACCGGCAACCTGGCCTCTGGGCTGTACTTCCTGTCCTGTGTGATGGTGTTCGGCCTGGTGTTGACCGGCGTGGTGTATCGCCTGCTGGAGCGCAAGCATGTGCTGCCGGCGGACCAGTTCGCGGCCAGTGCGAGAGGGGCGACGCGTACATGAGGTGCTGCAATCAACTGTGGGAGCGCGCCTGCTCGCGATAGCGGTGGGTCAGCTTGCGTCCCGGTTGAATGTGCCGCCGTCAAGCGCTCGTCCGAGCGTCCCACAGGGGCCTGGCGCTGTATTTGAGTTGTGTTTACAGGAGAAAACCATGCGTTTAGTTCAGTTCGAATTGGATAACGGTGAGCGCCGCGTCGGTGTGGTCGACGGCGACCGGGTACGGGAAGTGCAGTGCGCGACGACCGTGCGTGAGCTGGCGCTGGCGGCCATCGAGGCGGGTGTGAAGCTTGAACAGCAGGTCAATGGCCTCGGCTTCGGCGCCGACCATGATTACCCGCGGTTGCTCGCCGAGCTGCGTATCCTGCCGCCGCTGGATCACCCGGACCCGGCGCACCTGCTGGTCAGTGGCACCGGCCTGACCCACCTGGGCAGCGCCTCGGCCCGGGACAAGATGCACCAGCAGGCCGGCGACGAAGCCGCCATGACCGACACCATGCGCATCTTCAAGTGGGGCGTCGAGGGCGGCAAGCCCCAGGCCGGTCAGGCCGGCGTGCAACCGGAATGGTTCTACAAGGGCGATGGCAGCATCGTCGTCCGTCCGGGTCATCCGTTCCCATTGCCGCCGTTCGCCGAAGACGCCGGCGAGGAGCCGGAAATCAGCGGCCTCTACGTCATTGGTCTCGACGGCAAGCCTTATCGCCTGGGTTTCGCGGTGGGCAACGAATTTTCCGATCACGTGATGGAGCGCAAGAATTACCTGTACCTGGCCCATTCGAAACTGCGCAGCTGCAGTTTTGGTCCGGAACTTCGTGTCGGTGAATTGCCTCAACATCTCTCCGGAAGCAGTCGTATCCTGCGCAACGGCGAAGTGCTGTGGCAGAACGAATTCCTCAGCGGCGAGGCCAACATGTGCCACAGCCTCGAAAACCTGGAATTCCACCATTTCAAGTACAGTCAGTTCCTGCGTCCGGGGGATGTGCACGTTCACTTCTTCGGCACCGCGACCCTGTCGTTCGCCGATGGCATCCGTACCCAGCCGGGGGACGTGTTCGAAATCAGCCAGGCCGAATTCGGCGCGCCGCTGGTCAACGGCATAGCCCCGGTGGACGCGGCGTTCAACCCGGGTACTATCGGCACACTTTAAGAGGAGACTTGCGATGAACCAGATCCTTGGTCACAACTACATCGGTGGGGCGCGCAGTGCGGCCGGCCAGACGCGTCTGCAGAGCCTCGACGCCAGCACTGGCGAAGCCTTGCCGGGTGATTTCATCCAGGCCACGGTCGAAGAGGTCGATGCAGCCGCCAAGGCGGCGGCCGCGGCTTACCCGGCCTACCGCAGCCTGAGCGCCGTGCGCCGGGCCGAGTTCCTCGAGGCCATTGCCGATGAGCTGGACGCCTTGGGCGATGAGTTCGTCGCCGTGGTCTGCCGTGAAACCGCGTTGCCTGCGGCACGGATCCAGGGGGAGCGGGGCCGTACCAGCGGGCAGATGCACCTGTTCGCCAAAGTCCTGCGTCGCGGTGATTTCTACGGTGCGCGTATCGACCGGGCCCTGCCGGAGCGCCAACCGCTGCCGCGCCCGGACCTGCGTCAGTACCGCATCGGCCTGGGCCCGGTGGCGGTGTTCGGCGCCAGCAATTTCCCGCTGGCCTTTTCCACGGCCGGTGGCGACACCGCGTCGGCCCTGGCGGCCGGCTGCCCGGTGGTGTTCAAGGCCCACAGCGGTCACATGGCGACCGCAGAGTGGGTGGCCGATGCGATCATCCGTGCCGCCGAAAAAACCGCGATGCCGGCCGGTGTCTTCAACATGATCTACGGCGGTGGCGTCGGTGAATGGCTGGTCAAGCATCCGGCGATCCAGGCCGTGGGTTTCACCGGTTCCCTCCGGGGTGGGCGGGCCCTGTGCGACATGGCCGCCGCGCGTCCGCAGCCGATCCCGGTGTTTGCCGAGATGTCGAGCATCAACCCGGTGATCGTCCTGCCTGAAGCGCTGGCGACCCGCGCCGACAGTATCGCTCGCGACCTGACCGCCTCGGTGGTGATGGGCTGCGGCCAGTTCTGCACCAACCCGGGCCTGGTGATCGGCATCCGCTCGCCGCAGTTCACCGCCTTCACCCAGCAGGTCGCCGCGCTGATCGGCGACCAGGCGCCACAGACCATGCTCAATGCCGGCACCTTGCAGAGCTATGGCAAGGGCTTGCAGAAGTTGCTGGCCCACCCGGGCATCGAGCACCTGGCCGGACGCGCACAGCAGGGTAACCAGGCCCAGCCGCAGCTGTTCAAGGCCGACGCCAGTCTGTTGATCGAAGGGGACGAGGCGTTGCAGGAAGAGGTGTTTGGTCCGACCACCGTGTTCGTCGAAGTGGCCGACCAGGCGCAACTCAGTGCCGCGCTGAACGGCCTGCACGGTCAACTCACCGCAACCATGATCGGCGAGCCGGGCGATTTCCAGCGCTTCAGCGAATTGACGCCGTTGCTGGAGCAGAAAGTCGGCCGGATCCTGCTCAACGGTTACCCGACGGGTGTCGAGGTGTGTGATTCGATGGTCCACGGCGGCCCTTACCCGGCCACCTCCGATGCCCGTGGCACGTCGGTGGGCACCCTGGCCATCGACCGCTTCCTGCGGCCGGTGTGCTTCCAGAACTACCCCGACAACCTGCTGCCGGAACCCCTGAAAAATGCCAATCCGCTGGGGATCCTGCGGTTGGTGGACGGGGTACCGGGCCGCGAGGCGCTCTGACCGTCGCGGGGCGGCAGTACCATTGAGGTTCGATGGACTGCCGCCATCGCGAGCAAGCTCGCTCCCACAATGGTTCCTGGGTGAATGCAGGATTTGCACACGCCACTGATCCCTGTGGGAGCGGGCTTGCCCGCGAAGGCGGCGGCACATTCAGCCTTGGTGCCAACTGACCCACCGCTATCGCGAGCAGGCTCGCTCCCACAGTGGCTCCTGGGTGGATGCAGGACTNATCCCCTGTGGGAGCGAGCCTGCTCGCGATGGCGGTGGAATATTCAGCATCAGTGCGAGCTGACCCACAGCTATCGCGAGCAAGCTCGCTCCCACAATGGTTCCTGGGTGAATGCAGGACTTGCACACGCCACTGATCCCCTGTGGGAGCGAGCCTGCTCGCGATCGCGACGGTGAATGTGTCGTCGCCATCGCGGTCAGAGCCCAGCCCTCACATAACGTTCACGCCGTGAAATCGCTGGCATGCAGCTCCTTGACGCCGACCAGTTCGAACTCGAACTCGGCGGTAGCGTCGGCGTCGACGCTGCCGTAGAGAATGCCGTCGGCAAAGCGCAGCTGGCCGGTGGCGTTGGTGGCATCGAAGGCGTTGCTGCCAATGAAGGTGAAGGCATCGATATTGGCGGTCAACGGGTTGGCGTCCAGCCCGGTGAGATCCAGGTGGTCCAGTTCAGCGCTCTTGAAGCCGTTGATCACATCGCGCAACGTCCCGGTGCCCATGTCCGCCAGCGCTCCGAACACGTAGGTGTCCGCGCCGGTCCCCCCGGTGAGGTTGTCGGTCCCGGCACCGCCGATCAAGCGGTCATCCCCCGAGCCACCCACCAGCGTATCGTTGCCGGCGCCGCCATCCAGGATGTTCCCGCCGCTGTTGCCGGTCAGCGTGTCGGCGTAGGCACTGCCGGTCAGGTTCTCGAAGTTCTTCAACGTATCGAGGCCCGAGCCTATGGTGTTCTGTTGCGCCGACGTCGAGAGCGTCACGGTCACCCCCGCCAGCGCCTGCGCGAAGGACACCGTGTCGTTGCCTTCACGCCCGTCCAGCACGTTGTTTCCGGCCCCGGCGAACAACGTGTTGTCCAGCGTATTGCCCGTGCCGTTGGCCGCGTCTGGCGTATCGATATACAGGTTCTCGACGTTGCTGGCGAGGGTGTAGCTCGCCAGGCGGCTGTGCACGCTGTCGATGCCTCCGGTCAGCGGATTACTGTTGGTTTCGATCACCGTGTCGCCGGTATTGTCGACATAGTAAGTGTCGTTGCCATCGCCACCGCTCATGCTGTCGTTGCCGGCGGCTCCGTCGAGCACGTTGTTGGCGATATTGCCGGTGATGAAATTGCGTCGTTCATTGCCGGTGCCATCGATGTCCGAGACGCCGGTGAGCACCAGGTTCTCGAGATTGGCCCCCAGTGTCCAACTCACCGAGGCCTTTACCGTATCGATCTGCGAGGTCGAGGTGTTGGTTTCCACCACACTGTCGAAGGCGTTATCGACCACGTAGATGTCATTGCCGTCGCCACCGGTCAGGGAGTCCGCCCCCAGGTCGCCATCCAGGGTGTCGTTGCCCGAGCTGCCCACCAGGGTATCCGCCTGGTCGGTACCTGAGATCATCCCGCCCTGGTTGGCGTGGTCGAAGATGTCCTGCACGCTGTTGTTGTCGTTGGGATCGCCATGGAAGCCCAGGTCATCGGCGATGTAGTCAGCCAGTCGCTGGCCGACGATTTCCGCCGATTCCTCGTGCAGATGCCAGACGTCGTCCGGGTACACCAGCGGATCGACTTCGTAGCGCAACGGCAGGTCGGTGTAGTCCACCGCCAGCTTGACGTCGGCGCGCTCGGCCGCCATGGCTTCCTGGGTGGCGCGGACATAGCCGACCCCTTCGACAATCGCGGCGATCTTTTCCTCGGAATAGCCACGGGCTCGCGCCGCGTCCTGCTCGTAGTGACCGGTTTCCATCAGGTACACGTCGAAATTGCCGAGCTGCGCATGCAGGTAGTCGAATACCTTCAGTGTCGCGGCCTTGTAGGCAGCGGCCGCGGCCTGCTTGTCGGTGGCGCGGGCGATCTCCTGGGCGCCTTCCTCGCCCTGGCCCCAGATGATGCCCATGGTGACGTTATCGATGGCCTTGAGTTCGCTGAGTTGGTCCTTGAGCAATGTCACGGCGCGCAACAGCGCGGGCCCGGGCTGGTTGGTGTCGGTCAGCCACCAGCACAGCTTCAGCTCTTCGGGGCCCAGCGTCGACAGGCCGTTGACGGTGCTGCCGCCCACCGCGATGTCGATGCCATTGCCGTCGGCGTCGGTGAACTGGCTGCGTACGTCATAGGTGGTGTAGCGGTCCAGGTCCTTGACCAGCATCGAGGTGCCGGATTGATCGTCATCCTCGGTCATGCGCAGCAGGCGTGCATTGGATTGGCCGAGGGTCGGCAGGTAGAGGATGTCTTGCTGGGCGCGCTCGCCGAACACGAAATCACTGGCGGTCAGAGTGTTGAGATAGTTGCCGTTGAGGGCGATCTCGAAGCGGTTGCCATCGGCATCGGCTTCGGCGGACTTGATGTAGGTCTTGTCGCCGGCCGAGTTCAGGGTCATGTACAGCGTGCCGTTGGTGCCGTCGCCAAGGCCGATGAAGCCCAGGCTGGACACGTCGATCTTGTCCACGCCCACGGTGAAGTCATAGACCGTGTCGGTGGCCGTGACGCCACCGGTGTCGTAGTCGCGGTAGCTGTCGAACACGTTGGTGTAGCGGAAGGTATCGGCGCCATCGCCGCCATACAGGGAGTCGCGTCCGGCGCCGCCGTCGACGATGTCCGCACCGGTGCCGGCCTTGATCGTGTCGTTACCGCCCAGGCCGAGGATCAGGTCCGCGCCGGCGGTACCGTTGAGGGTCTCGGCGCTGCTGGTTCCGGTGATGGTGTTGGCCGGGGCATCGGCCACTACCAGGGCGAAGTTGTCGCTGACCGAGGCACCGGAAGGATCGGTGGCCTTGACCAGCACGTCATAGCTACCGGACGCGGTGCTGGTCGGCGTGCCGCTGAAGGTCAGGCTGGTGGCATTGAACGTCAGCCACGCGGGCAGGGCCCTGCCGTCGGCGAGGGTCGCGGTGTAGGTCAACACGTCCTGGTTGGCGTCGGTGAAGCTGTCGTGGGCCACGGTGTAGCGGAACGGCGTGCTTTCGCTGGCGGTCTGGTCGAGGAGCGGAATGGCCACGACTGGCGCCACGTTGCCGGGGCTGTTCTGGTCGGCGAACACGAAGTGGCTGGCCGTCAGGCTGCTGACCAGGTTGCCCGCCAGCGACACTTCGAAGCGGTTGCCGTTGGCATCGACGGTCAGGTCCTTGAGGTAGGTGCGGTTGGACGTGGCACTGTAGGTCAGTTGCAGGGTGCCATTCAGTCCATTGCCCAGGCCGGTGTAGCCGAGCGCCGAGACATCGATCTTGTCGGCGGCCACGTCGAAGTCGAGGATCTGGTCACTGGCGCTGGTGGAACTGGTGCGGTAGCTGTCGAGCTTCGAGGTGTAGCGGAACACATCGGCACCCGTGCCGCCGGTGAGTTTGTCCACTCCGGTACCCCCGACCAGGATGTCGTTCCCGGCCCCGCCATTGAGCGTGTCGTTTCCGGCGCCACCGAACAATTGTTCGTTGGCCGCGGTGCCGGTCAGCGTGTCGTTGTTCGGCGTGCCGTTGATGACGACGGGGGTGGGCACGTCCTGCACGGCGAGGGTGAAACTGTCGCTGACGGTGGCGTTGCTGCCGTCCGTGGCGGTGACTTGTATGGCGTAGGTGCCCGAAGCGGTGTCGCTTGGCGTGCCGCTGAACGTGCGCGTGGCGGCATCGAACACCAGCCAGCTGGGCAGGGCGCTGCCGTCGGCCAGTTTGGCGGTGTAGCTGAGGCTGTCGTTGTCCGGATCGCTGAAACTGGTGGCCGGCACCACGTAGCTGAACGGTGTGTTTTCCGTCGCACTCTGGTCCAGCAGCGGCGTCGCCACCACTGGTGCATGGTTGGTCGGCGACGACGTCGCGAAGACGAAGTTGGCACTGGTCAGCGTGTTCAGGTAGTTGCCGTCCAGGGCCACTTCGAAGCGGTTGCCATTGGCGTCGGCGGTCAGGGACTTGATGTAGGTCTTGGTGCCGGCGCTATTGAGCACCAGGTACACGGTGTCGTTCTTGCCGTCCCCCAGGCCGGTGAAGCCCAGGGCCGACAGGTCGATCTTGTCGGAGGCGACGTTGAAGTCGGTGATCAGGTCGCCCAGGTTGACGCCGCCGGTATTGTAGTTGCGGTAGCTGTCCAGGCGGTTGGAGAACACGAAGGTGTCCGCCCCGGCACCGCCGGTGAGGGTGTCCATGCCGGCCCCGCCGTCGAGCTTGTCATCGCCGGCGCCGCCATTGAGGCTGTCGTTGCCCGCCAGGCCGAGCAGGGTATCGGCCGAGTCGCTGCCCGATAGCGAGTCATTGCCGCTGGTGCCGGTGATCACCCGGTTGAAGATGAAATTGTTTGCCGTCAGGGTGCTGGCGAGGTTGCCGGAGAGAATCAACTCGAAGCGATTGCCGCTGGCATCGGCGTCGAAGTCCTTGATGTAGGTGCGGTCGTTGCTGGCGCTGTAGCTGACCTGCAGGGTGCCGCCACGACCGTTGCCCAGGCCGGTAAAGCCCAGGCCGGCCAGGTCGATCTTGTCTTGGGTGACGTCGAAATCGGTGATGGTGTCGTCGAAGCTGGTGGTCGCGTTGCGGTAGCTGTCGGACTGGCTGGCGAAGCGGAACGTGTCGGCGCCCGTGCCGCCGGTGAGTTTGTCGACGCCCGCGCCGCCCACCAGGATGTCGCCACCGGCGGCGCCGTTGATGGTGTCGTTGCCGGCGCCGCCGTAGAAGATCTCGCTGGCGCTGGTGCCCAGCAGCGTGTCGTTGCCGGCCGTGCCTTGTACGGTGGTCATCGGTGCCGTGGCGCTGACGTAGCTGCCATCGCCATAGATCAGCGTGGCGCCCTTGCTGGTGTGGCTGATGGTGTTGGCGATGATCGCGTTGCGATCGGTGCCGTCCTCGTTGCGCTCGGCCACGCCATAGGTCGACAGGTCGCTGCCGCTGATGAGGTTGCCCTGGATCGTGTTATCGCTGCCGTTGAAGTACTTGCCGGAGACGCCCAGGGTGTCGTCGTAGGACTGGATGATGATCTCGGGGACCGCGCCGCCCAGGGAATTGTTGTTGAGGGTGTTGTCGAGGATCTCGACGTGGTTGCTGCCGTAGATGCGTACCCCGGCGCTGGCGTTGTCGTGGATGTCGACGCCGGTGACCGTCACTTCGCTGGACAGTTTGATCAGCACGCCTTCGGCGCCGTTGCCGTACACCTCGCCGCCGGTGATGGTGATGTTGCTGGGGGAGGGGATGTTCTCGCTGCCGCGCTGTACCACGATGCCGTTGCCGCCGTTGTCATAGGCGACGTTGTTGGTAAGGGTGAAGTCGTGGGTGCTGGTGACGACGTTGAAGCCGTGCCGGTCGTTGTCGTAGGCGACGTTGTTCTCGAAGGTGCTGTCGCTGAGGAAGTCGGCCACGAAGCCGTCCAGGCCATTGCCATGGGACACGCTGTTCTTGATGACCATGTTGACGGTCTGCTCGTGGGGGTCGAAGCCGTACCCGGAGCAGTCCTTGATCTCGACGCTGTCGATGGTGACGTTGGAGTCGTAGCCTTCTTCGCCGGGAATGTAACCGTTGAACCAACCGTCGATCTTGCCGGTGGTGTGGTCGCGGTTGCCGTCGATGGTGAGTTGGCTGATGCCGAAATCATGAGTCTCTTCGCCGTAGGCGGAACGGATGACGCCGGTGATCTTGGTATCGGAGCCGTCGGCCACCTTGACGGTGGTCTCGCCCATGCCGTCGCCATACAGGTGGACGTTGCTCTTGAGCATCAGGCAACCGTCGGAAGGTTCCTCGCCCCCCGAAACGATGTAGGTTCCGGCTGGCACATACACCTCGCCCCCACCTGCCGCTGCCGCCGCGTCAATCGCTGCCTGGATGGCCGCGGTGTCATCGGTAATACCGTCTCCTTTGGCGCCAAAATTTTGAACGTTGAAAATCATGAGCTTATCTCCGTATCGGGCTGGAACCACGGTAGATGCCAATATTCCATCGGCGACCACAGGGTTAAGACCTGACGGAGCGGGAAAGTTGTGACCGAATGTCGGGGAAGTGTCAAAAAGCTGAACTACCGGATCAGCGGTCGGGAACTTCGCTCGGAAAATTTACGTTTCATTGACGCCGCACCTGTGGGAGCGAGCCTCTGCTCGCGATAGCGGTGGATCTCAGCCGGTATCGATATTGAATGTGCCGCCGCCAATCGCGAGCAGGCTCGCTCCCACAGGGGGAGTTGTGGCTTGATGGGCAGTTCCTTGATTGGCATCAACCCGGGGATGCAGTCCACGGGGTAGCCTCGGGTAAACCATCGAGCGCAACCGGACGGCTCCCATGATGTATCCGCTGCTCCTGACCCTCCATCTCTTCGCCGCCCTGGTGTTCATCGGCACGGTGTTCTTCGAGGTGCTGTTCCTGGAGAGCATCCGCCGGCAACTGCCCGCCAAAGTCATGGTGCTGCTTGAGCAGGGCATCAGTCGGCGTGCCCGTCAGTTGATGCCCTGGGTGTTGCTGGCGCTGTTCGGTGCGGGTGGCGGGATGGTCTGGTTGCGCTATTGGCCGGTGTTGATGGCGCCGTGGCAATCGTCATTCGGTCTGTTGCTGGGGTTGAAGATCCTGCTGGCGGCCAGCGTGCTGGGGCATTTCCTCTGGGCCATGTGGCTGTTCAGGCGTGGGCGCATGAACCCCCGTTACGTCCAGGTCATCCACACCCGGGTGTTCCTGCATCTGGTAGCGATCGTGCTGTTGGCCAAGGGCATGTTCTACATCAGCTGGTAACAGTGGTGGCGTGGGTCCAAGGCGCTTGATACAGGTCAAGGTGGCGTGGCGGGTGAAGCCGGACAATATCCCCGCGCAGCCACTCGGAGATTGTCATGTTCGACCCGCTACATAAATTCCACGGAGGCGTCGGCTCCCTCGATCTGCTCCGGGGGTTGCGCCACAGTCGCCAGAAACGACGACCGCTCTCGTTGTCGATGCACCTGCCGTCGCGCCTGAGACACCCGTCGTGTTCCTCCCTTGCCAGCGTTTGCCAGTGCGCCGGGATCGATGTCTACCTGCAATCGCTGATGCACGAGATCGGCCTGGTCGGCTGTCACTTGGGAACGGGCCGGCGGGTCGATCAGTTCTGGCTGACCGGCGGCACACCGGTGATCGTCCATTTACAGCGACTGATGGACGAACTGCGCAAGCGCTTCGACTTTTCCGAGAGCGGCGACCAGGGCATCGAGCTGGACCTGCATCGCACCGACTGGTCGACCATGGGCCTGATCCGCGACCAGGGCTTTACCCACGCCAGCATCGGTGTCCCCGACATGGGCGGCGACCGCGACCTGTCGGTGGATAGCTACCAGAACCCGGCGCCGATTCATTCATTGATCGACGCGGCGCGGACCTTCGGCTTTCGCTCCATCAGCATCGACCTCGGTTATGGCCACGCCTGGCAGACGCCCCACAGCTTCGCACTGAAGCTGGCCACCTTGATTGAACTGGAACCGGACCGGCTACACGTCTTCGACTATGCCCGGGCGCCGTGTCGCTACCGTTCGACGGACGCCGCGCTGGCCGGCAGCTTTTGCAGTCAGGCGGACAAGGACGCCATGCGCCGGATCAGTTGCGAACAATTGATCGGCGCGGGGTATCACTACATTGGCCAGGGGCTGTTCGTTCGGGCCGACGATGACCTTGCGGTCGCCCAGGAACACGGTCGCTTGCACCATAACTGCCAGGGCTTCACCCGGCATGGTTGCTGTGATCATGTGGGGTTCGGGCTGGCGGCCATCACCCAGATCGACGATCTGTACGTGCAGAACACCGACGATCTGTTGCAGTACCGCCAGCAACTGGAGGCCGGGCAACTGCCGGTCTGTCACGGTTGGCGCTGTGAGGCTGGGGATCAGGTCGGGGCGACGGTGACTGAACAGCTGTCCTGTGACCTGGAACTGGACATTCGGGCCATCGAAGCCCGTTTCGGATTGGTTTTCCGTGAGCATTTCGCGTCGATCTGGCCGCAGTTGGAAGCCTTGGATAGCGATGGATTGATCGAACTGTCGAGCCGTTTCATCGGCATCCTGCCGGCCGGCCGGTTGAGCGTGGACGCGATCTGCAATCTGTTCGACCCATGCCCCGACGATGCAGTCGCCGTACCCTTCGAACCTACACCGACCAGGCTTTTTGAAAGGTTGAATCCATCATGAATTCCCCATCCGCGTTCAATCGGGCCCTGGTCGAGAAATACGACTGCCCGGGCCCACGCTATACGTCCTATCCCACGGCGCCGCAGTTTCACCAGGCGTTTGCCATGGACGAGTACCGCGAGGCCGCCCGGCGCAGCAACCAGGCGCTGGTGCCCAAGCCGCTGTCGGTGTACATCCATATCCCGTTCTGCCAAAGCCTGTGCTACTACTGCGCATGCAACAAGATCATCACCCGCAAGAGCCATCGCGCCGCCGAATACCTGACGTACCTCAAGCGGGAAATCGCCCTGCAGGCGAGCTTGTTCGATCGCACGCGCAAGCTGACCCAACTGCATCTGGGGGGCGGTACGCCGACCTATCTGACCCACGAGCAACTGGCCGAACTGATGGACTGCCTGCACCAGTCGTTCGACATGGATGACAGCGATGCCCATGAGTTTTCCATCGAGGTCGACCCGCGCACCATCGATGCCGAGCAGGTCAGGGGATTGCGGCAGTTGGGCTTCAACCGCCTGAGCTTCGGCATCCAGGATTTCGATGCCCAGGTGCAGGCCGCCGTCAACCGGGTACAAAGCGAAGCCCAGGTCGCGGCGTTGGTGGCGGCCGCCCGCGAGGTACGCTTCAAGTCGGTCAGCGTCGATCTGATCTACGGTCTGCCGTTGCAGACCCTCGCCAGTTTCGATGTCACCTTGGACAAGATCATCGCCCTGCGTCCCGACCGGATTGCGGCCTACAGCTACGCGCATCTGCCGCAGCGGGTGAGGGCGCAGCGGATGATCCGCCCTGAAGACATGCCGCCGCCGGAGCGCAAGCTGGAGTTGCTCGAACTGACCATCAATCGGTTGAGCGAGGCGGGTTATGTCTACATCGGCATGGACCACTTTGCGCTGCCGGACGATGAACTGGTGCGTGCCCGTGGCCAAGGTACCCTGCAACGCAATTTCCAGGGCTATTCCACCCACGCCGACTGCGACCTGATCGGCCTGGGCGTGTCCTCGATCGGCAAGGTCGGCGACAGCTATAACCAGAACGTCAAGGAGCTGTCCCAGTATTACGCCCGCCTGGACCAGGGCCTGCTGCCGGTACAGCGCGGCTATCGCCTGAGCGACGACGATCGCTTGCGGCGTGAGGTCATCAGCGAACTGATGTGCCATGGGCGGGTGGATGTCAGCCGGGTCGAGGCCAGTCATGGCATTTGCTTCAACGAATACTTCGCCGATGCGCTGGCCGGGCTCCAGGAGCAAGTGCGCGACGGATTACTGCAAATCCACTCCGACGCGCTGGTACTGCTGCCCCAGGGGCAACTGATGATGCGCAGCGTCGCCATGGCCTTCGACGCCTACCTGGAAGCAGCCCCGGCGGTCCAGTATTCGCGAACGGTTTGAGACAGTGATGAAACGCCACTGTGGGAGCGAGCCTGCTCGCGATAGCGGTGGGTCAGCCTGCATCGATGCTGAATGTGCCGCCGTCATCGCGAGCGGGCTCGCTCCCACATTGTCCGCGGCGCATCCGGTATTTGCGTCCGGCGCCAATCCCCTGTGGGAGCGAGCCTGCTCGCGATAGCGGTGGGTCAGTAACTGCCAAGCCAGGTCAGGTTCGTTCACCATCGGGTGCCGTGGACGCCGGGATCAGGTCGCGCACGGCATAGAACCCTTGCACCAGCCGATTCTTCGCCCGGTACTCGCAAAGCAGCAGCAAGGTATCGGGTAACTGGGCGATCGATGAGGCAGGCTTGACCACCATGGTCTTGCCTCCCGAGCGTAAACGGACAAGTGTTCCCGGTTCGAATGTGCCCATCTTCATTCACCTCACTGTGATCGTGTTTGTGCGTTCGACCCAACCCCCACCCAGCGCCTTGTACAGATTGACCTCGGCGAGCAGTTGCGACAGCCGGTCGACGATGAGGGTCTGCCGTGCGCTGAACAGCGAGCGTTGTGCATCGAGGTACGTCAGGCTGCTGTCGACGCCGATGCGATAGCGACGCTCCGCCAGCCGGTAGTAATCCTGGTTGGCCTGCACCAGATCGGACTGCGCGACCAGTTGTTCCTTGTAGGTCTTGCGCGCCGCCAGGCCATCGGAGACTTCCCGGAAGGCAGTCTGGATCGATTTCTCGTACTGTGAGACGCGGATATCCTTCTGGATTTTCGAATAGTTCAGGCTCGCCCGAAGGCTGCCGGCATTGAAAATCGGCAGGTTGATCTGGGGCTGGAACAGCCAGGTGCCCGACCCGCCCTTGAACAGTCCGGACAATTCGTTGCTCGAAGTGCCGGCGTTGGCGGTCAGGCTGATGCTCGGGAAGAAGGCGGCACGGGCCGCGCCGATATTGGCGTTGGCCGCTTGCAGCAAGTATTCGGCCTCGAGCACATCCGGGCGGCGTTGCAACAGGTCCGAAGGCAGGCCGGCCGGTACCTCGGTCAGCAGCTCGGAGGCCAGGGGGCGGGCGGGCAAGTCATCTGCGACCGAGGTGCCGACCAGCAAGGTGAGATTGTTGAAGTCCTGGGCCACCTGGCGCTGGAACTGGGCCAGGCGGGCCCTGGCGTCCTCCACCGAAGTGCGTGACTGACTCAGGGCCAGGGCCGAGGCGGTGCCCACCTGATTGCTTCGTTCCGTCAGGCGCAGGCTTTCTTCATAGGATTGCAGCGTGTCACGGGTCAGGGCCAGCAGCTCCTGGTCGGCACGCCAGGTCAGGTAGGCACTGGCGACACTGGCCACCAGGCTCAACTGAGTGCTGCGGCGGGCTTCTTCGCTGGACAGATAGATGAGGGATGCCTGGTCGCTGAGGCTGCGTATACGTCCGAACAAATCCAGCTCATAGGCGCTGATGCCCAGCGTGGTGGAATACGAGCTGCTGATCCCCGGCTTGCCGGTCCCCGTCAGGCTGCCTGGCAGCCGCTGGCGCGAGCCCGTGGCGTTGGCGCTGATCGCTGGGAAGAGGTCCGCGCGCTGGATCCGGTATTGCGCCTGGTAGGCCTCGACGTTCAGGGCCGCCACGCGCAAGTCGCGGTTATTGGCCAGTGCGCTTTCAATGAGTTGTTGCAGCGCCGGATCATGGAACAAGTCCCGCCAGCCCTGATCGGCCGCGGCGGGGCCCGACAGGGCCGGGGCGTAGGCGGACGTCTGGGGGTATTGCGCGGCGACGGGAGCATCGGGGCGCTGGTAATCCGGGATCAGCGAGCAACCGCCGAGCAGGAGTGTCGCGGCCGTCAAGGGGCTCAGGAGTTTACGCATCGACCTGTCTCATCGTGATGCCTGCCAGGCCCCGGTGGCACGGGCAGGGGTTCGGTTAGATCCGTGCTCGCCAGTGCCTGCGCATCAGGATCCGATCATCCATTTCGCCAGCCCATGCCGTCCGCTGACACCAAGCTTGGCGGCGGCGCGTTTGAGGTAGGTTTCGATGGAGCTGTTTTTGACCTGCAGCTTTTCCGCTATTTCCGGGACGGTACCGCCTGCCAGAAGCCCCAGGCAGACCTCTTTTTCCCGCACCGAAAGGGTCACGTCACACGGGCTCAATCGCTCATCGAAATCCCGTTGCAACTGTGTCTGGTCAGCGCTGTTCAGCGAATGCGACGAAGCGCTGCCCGGGTTCCTGATGGACGACTGCCGATTGAGGTGGGCATGGCGCTCCCCCAGCGGCAACAGTGTCTCGGAGAGGTATTTCAAAAAGGACAGTTCCTGCAGGGAAAAGTCGCGCTGTGCCTGGGGGCGATGCAACGAGATCACACAGCGGCGATTGCCCTTGCGCGAAATCAGGCTGCACTGATGTGAGGTTCCCAGGCAGTTGTTGTCCTTTTCATTCTTCATCCGTGCGCCCAGATGGATCAGCAGGGCGTCCTCCACTTCCAGCACCCGTTTCACCAGGGGATGGTCGTTGCGCTGTATCGCGGTGGTAGGGCAAACGGATTGCATTTGCGGGCTTTTCGGCTGGCCTGCATCCCCGAGCAACTGCACGTCGAGGACCGTCGCCTGGGCATCGTCAATTGTCCACTCACTCAGTTCGAGCCGACTGACAGGCACCGATGTTTCGATCAGTTGGTGCATGTTGGTCAAGAAACTCTCGTGTCCGACACTTGAAATCAGCTTTCCTAGCTCCGCGTAGATGTGCGTGTTTTGCGCACCTCCAAAAACCGCATGTCGATTCATATGCTTATCCTGCATATCGAAACTGCTCTGCATCTCAGTGACCGTCGACGGAGAAAAATCCGATCGCTTCCTAAAATGCTGAAGCCTTTTCTGGATTTAAGACCTGAGGATCAAAATCACCTGTGAATCCATTCACATGAAAAACGATTCAGCCGGTGGGACTATTAAGCATTCTCATGTAGGAAAAGTCTGTAAGGGAAAACAGGGACAGTTCGACGGTCCTGTTTTGGCTGACGATTCCCGGAGAAAACCTCTCTCCTTGCAAAATGCCTGGTCAGTACGGGCATCCGGCCTGACTGACTGATTTTTAAATTCCCACTTAAAACATAAGGTTACAGATGTATCTGGGTCGTTATCTGGCTCCTGTGCCTGGTTTTCGGCGCCCCGAAAGCCCTTTTTTCCTGGGGGAAACGTCCAGAATTAAAGTTCCAAATCTGTAGGACGCCTCCTATTTTTGAATTTTTTTTCATTTTTTGTCTATGCGTGAGTCGATTTCAGTCATTGACGTAGGTTGCAGCCGGTTGTAGGCCGGGTTTGAACGACAGGATGTCGAGGTTCTTCTTGCGCCAGCTGCTCTGTGGGGTCAGGCGGAAGTACCATTCCCGGGCCCAGCAGGCGAATGTCGACTCGGCCTGTTCGATACCGCTCATGAAGCGCGCGGCATCGACGATGCCGTTGGCCCGGGGGAGTCGAAACGCCTGGTACCGCGCCAGCGCACCGCCAAGGTCCGGCGTCTGCGCCAGGCAATCGGCAAGCACCACGGCATCCTCGATGGCCTGTGCCGCACCCTGGCCCAGGCTGGGCAGCATCGGGTGGGCGGCATCGCCCAACAGCACTACGTGGCCGTCACGACATTGTTTTACGGGATGACGGTCCCGGGCATGCATCTTCAACAGGGCGCTCTCGGGCGTGGCGTCGATGGCGGCAACCACTTCCGGTGCCCAGCCGGCATAGGCGCCGAGCACTTCCTGTTTACTGACGTTCAAGGCGTCATCCGCCGCATTGGCGCGGTTGCAGGTTCCCCACCAGTACGCGTGGCCGTCCCCTACGTCACACAAGCCGAACCGTTTGCCGCGGCCCCAGTAATGCGCCACGTAGCCCTCGGTCATCACCGGATGACGCAACGGCGTGACCGCCAGCCAAGCGATATAGCCCGAAGGGCGTGTCGGAGTCTCGCCGAGCATCTGCCGGCGGATGACCGAGTTCAGGCCATCGGCGCCGATCAGCAGGTCAGCCTCCTGGTTGCTGCCATCTTCGAACTGCACCGTCACGCCATCCGGGCGATGGCTGTAACCCACGCAGCGCAGCCCGGTGGTCAGGCTGTCCGGCGCGAGTTGCTGGGCCAGGGCGCGCAACAGCAACGGGCGCTGGATATTCACATTGGCGTGGCCCAGCTGTTCGCCGACCTCGTGGATTGGCATGCGGGTGATAGGCTCGCCGTTGTGCTTCTTGAAGAAAAAGTGCCGGATCGCCTGACCTGCCTGTTCCACCGGCACGTGGGCATCGATCGAATGCAGCGCCGCCATGGCATTGGCCATGATCGACAAACCGGTGCCACCGGTGCGCAGCGTCTGGGCCGCTTCGAAGACCTTGACCTGCCAGCCCGCTCGTTGCAGGGCGATGGCTGCGGTCAGTCCACCGATACCGGCGCCTGCCACGATGGCTTTCCTGGGTGTTGTCATGTTGGTTTCACCTGTTTCGTGGTGCTATTCACTTGAGATTTGTATGAATCATTGTGGCGAGGGGATTCATCCCCGCTGGGCTGCACAGCAGCCCCAATACAGTTGATTAAATCCAACTGACACACCGCTGTGACTGGTTTGGGGCTGCTACGCAGCCCAACGGGGCGGTGCGACGTTTCGCTGAATCCCCTCGCCACAGATTTAATTTCAGCTGGACCCTTGAGCAGCTAGGCCAGCGCCGCCTGGGCACCGGCATGTGCGGCCCGGGCCGCGTCCATTCGTGAGCGGATGATCTCGCCCACCCGCTCGATGTACGGCTCGCGCATCATGGTCAGGTGGTCGCCTTCCACGGCCACCCGCTGCACCTGGGGCGCAATCGTCCGCCAGCCGCGATACGGGTCGTGGAAGGCCGTGCCCACCAGCTCATGGGGCGCCTGCAACACGTCGGGCAGCTCGACATCCGCGGCGAACAGCGTGATCGGCAGGTCCAGCGGCGGGAAGCGGTAGTCCAGCAGCGATTGCCAGTTGGCATGGAACACCTGGAACAGTTGCGTCAAGGCAGTCAGGCTGATGTTGTTATCGAAAATGCCTTGCTCGATACCGTGCTGCTTGATCGCATCGAAGGCGTCCGCGTCGCTCATGCAGGAGAAGTCCAGGGCTTGGTAGTCGTATTCCTTCTGGCCGTCGCCGCTGAGCAACTCCCACATGAACCAGTTCATGAACTCGCTGCGTTCTATCCGGACCTCGCCCTGTTTGACGCGCACGATGGTGTCCAGCAGGAACACGTTGTGCAGGCGCCGGCCGCGTCGCCGCAATTCGCTCGCCAGCTCATAGGCGACGATGCCGCCATAGGACCAGCCGCCGATGTTCAGCGGGCCCTGGGGCGCGACCTGTTCGATGGCATCCGCGTAGCAGACGGCCTGGGCCTGCACCGATTGCAACGGCTCACGGGCATCCCAGGTTCCTGGCGCTTGCAGCGCATAGAGATGCACCTGGTCCTTGAGTGTCCGGGCGAGGGCGGCGTAACACAGCACATGCCCGCCGATGGGGTGGACCAGGAACAGCGTCGGCGCCCGGCTGGCATTCTTGAAGTCCACCAGCGCACCGGTGTCGGAAGACGCGGCTTCGGTCCGCTGCAGGACCTGGGCGAATTCGGCAATGGTCGGAGCCTGGATGAAATCGGACAATGACGGCTCCAGGCCCTGGTGCCGGGTCAGCATGGCAACCAGTTGCACGGCCTTGAGGGAGTTGCCGCCGAGCTCGAAGAAATTGTCGTGCACGCTGATGTCTTCCAGGCCCAGGGCTTCTTGCCAGTAGGCTTGCAGCAAGTCCTCCGTGGCGTTCCTGGGGCCGGTGAAGGGGCGCAGCAGGGTGGTTTGCACCTCGATCTTCTGCAGTTGCCGGCGGTCGATCTTGCCGGTGGGGCCAAGGGGTATCCGCTCGATGCCGACCAGGGTGTTCGGCACCATGTAGTCGGGCAACGCCAGGCGCATTTCGGCCTTGAGTCGATCCAGGTCCGGCTCGCGCCCCGGCATGGCCTGGACGAAGCCCACCAGGTAGCGACTGCCATCCGCTGCCGCCTTGTCGATGACTGCCACCTGCTGGATGTCGGCGCCGAACCGGCTGGAGCCGAGCATGGCCACTTCGATTTCTCCCAGTTCGACGCGATAGCCGCGGATCTTCACCTGCGCGTCGCTGCGGCCCTGGTAAACGAGATCGCCCGAAGGCAGGTAGAAGCCGATGTCGCCGGTTTCATAAAGACGCCGGGTCTTGCCTTCCAGCTGGCGATAGATGAAGCGCTCGTCCGTCAGGTCAGGCCGATTCCAGTAGCCGTTCGCAAGGCAGATGCCTTCGATGAACAGGTCTCCCGTGACCCCGACCGAGCAGGCATTGCCCTCGGCGTCCAGGACATGCATGCGGACCCCGTCGATGGCTGCGCCAATCGGCGGCATGCTCGGCCAGGACGCCGCGGCCCCCTCCAGTCTCAGGCGGGTGACCACGTGGGCTTCGGTCGGACCGTAGTGATTTTCCACTCGGCAACCGTCGAGGCCATCCAGCAGGTTGCGGATCTCGGCGGTGATCTTCAGCTGTTCGCCGGCCACGCTGATCTGGCGCAGCGAGACGGGGCGGATATCAAGTTGCTGGGCGACTTCCGCCAGCCCCTGGAAGGCGACGTAGGGCAGGAACAGCCGATTGATGTCCTGCGACTGGATGAATTTCAGCAGCCGGATGAAGTCGTAGCGCAGCCCTTCATCGATCATGGCCAGCTCTGCACCGCCGCACAGGGTGGAGAAAATCTCCTGGAACGAGACGTCGAACGAAATGGGCGAGTACTGCAGGGTCTTCAACGCTATGCCGGCGTCCTGCTGGCGGTTCTGCCAGAGCACCAGGTTGGTCAATGCCCGGTGCGGCATGGCCACGCCCTTGGGGCGTCCCGTCGAGCCCGAGGTATAGAGCAGGTAGGCGTTGTCTTCGCCGGCAATGCCTGCGGCAATAGTGGCGACCAGTTCGTGGCTGCGGGCCAGATCGTTGTCGAACCCGGCGGCCACGTCGTTCCAATGCCGTTTGACCGTCTGACCGGCCAGCGTGGCCGCCAGGGTGGCCGACGCATCGGCGAACAGCAGCAGGCTCGGTTGGGAGTCTTCGAGAATCAGCCGGATACGCTCTTGGGGGTAGCTCAGGTCAATCGGCACGTACGCCGCGCCGGCCTGCACCACGCCGAGCAGGGCGACGATCAGTTCGGGCGAGCGGGGCATCATGATCGCCACCCGGTCACCCTGGCCGATACCCTGCCGGTGCAGCCAGCTCACCAGTTGCGCAGAGCTGTCGCTCAGTTGGCGATAGGACAAGCGGGTCTGCTCGAAGCTTACGGCGGTCTGTTCGTCGTGACCCGCCAGGCTGTCCAGCAACAGGGTCGACAGGTTGTCATGGGGCATTGTCGTGACCGCCGTCGGCATGGCCTGGACGGGGGCGGGCAGCCAGGCCGGTATGCTCGGCGTGGAGCCGGGTCCGGCAATCATCAGTTCAAGGGTACGCAGCAGGTAATCGGCGTAGGCCTCGACCTGGCTGGTGGCGACCCGCGCCGTGCAGTAGTCCATCTTCAGCATCAGCGAACCGTTGGCGGGATGCCGCCCGATGGTGGTCAGCAGGTCGTAGTTGCTGGCTTCCGTGGTCTCCCATTCGGTGAGGATTTCCTCGTCCTGCGCGAGCATGTCCTTGAGCACGTAGAAGTCGACGTAGTTGAACACTACGTCCAGGGCGACGGAGGTTTCGCGATGGATCAGTGCGAATGGATAGCGCCGATGAGCGAACACCTGCTGCTCCTGGGCCATCAGCGCGCGGATCACGTCGAGCCAATTGCGGCCCTGGGTGTTGAAGCGGATGGGCAGGGTATTGAGGAACAGGCCCAGCACCGAGGCCGCATCTTCGAACTCCGGTCGCCCGTGGCTGATGACGCCACACAGCACTTCCGTCTGGTTGGAGAGGATGGCTTGGGCGAAACCGTGGGCCGCCAGCAGGACGGCACGCAGCGGCAGGTCGTGGACGCGGCAGAACGCTTCGAGCCGCGCCAGGTCGGCCGCGGGCAGCTCGCGCCAGGCCGAGCGGTGTGGCGCCGGATCGGGGGCAACCGCAGAGACCCAACTGGTCATGGAGGCGGCGGGGGCGTCGCGCAGGTATTCGCGCCAGAAGTGCCGGTGGACGTCGGACGCCATCGCGTCCTGCTCCAGGGCGGCAAAGTCGGCGGGTGTCGTTGTCAGTACGGGCAGTGCGTCGGTATCGGGTGCCGAGGTATAGAGCGTGATCAGGTCACGCATGAGGGTGGCGACACTCCAGCCATCGAGAATTGCATGGTGGAAACTCAACACCAGGTCGATTTCCCGGGCCGCGACAAACACACAGAACTGATACAGCGGCGCCCGTTGCCAGTCTTCGCGGTAGCGCTTGCGCTCCTCCACATAGGCGGCAATCGTCTGGGCCCGTGCTTCGGCGCTCAGCGATACGGCGTCGATGACCTGCACCGGCGGCTCGACGCTTGAATGAATCCGGGCCATGGGGGTTTCGGCGTGACCGATGTCGAACGACATGCGCAATGCCGGATGACGGCGGATCAACGCACGGCAGGCCCGATCCCAGGCAAGCGGATCCCAGCGCAGGCGCAGGCGGTAGCGGAAGATGTCGTGATAGATCGCCGAATCCGGATGCATCATCGAGTGGTAGATCATCCCGACCTGCAGTTGCGAGGCGGCAAAAACATCCTCGAATTCACCTTCGCTGGCCAGGCGGATCGCCTCCGGCACCTGGGCGAAGGGTGCGACATGGGCCGCGGGCAACAGATCCGCCGACGCGACGGCTTGCGCCTGCAGAGCCTGAGCCAATTCAGCGATGGTCGGGTTCTGATAGACCTGTGCCAGTGTCAGGGTGATCCCTTGTTCACGGGCCTTGATCTGCAAGTGAATGACTTTCAGGGAGTCGCCGCCGAGCATGAAGTAATTGTCGTGGACCCCGGGCACGGGGCGTTGCAGGTTGTCTGCCCAGAGTTCGGCCAGAGCCTGTTCCTGGGCGTTGCGCGGCGCGGTGGTGTCGGTGCTGCCGAAGGACTGCTCGGGTTCCGGCAAGGCCTTGCGGTCGAGCTTGCCGTTGGCGTTCAAGGGCAATTGTTCGAGCTGGATCAGGTGCCGGGGCACCATGTAGTCGGGCACGTGCTGGCGCAAGGTTGCACTCAGGGCCTGGGGTGACAGCACACAGCCGGGCTCGCCCACCAGGTAGGCGCTGAGGCAGGCATCGCCTTCGGTTTCCTGGCGCGCAATGACCACGACTTCCTTGACGCCTTCACAAGCCGCCAGGTGAGCCTCGATCTCACCGAGTTCGATACGCAGGCCACGGATCTTCACCTGGAAATCGTTGCGGCCCAGGTACTCGATGCTGCCATCGGGCAGCCAGCGGCCGAGGTCGCCGGTCTTGTACAGGCGCGCTTTCGGGTCAGCCTGGAACGGGTCGCGGATAAACCGCTCGGCGGTCAGTTGTTCACGGTTCAGGTAGCCCCGCGCGACCCCGATGCCGCCGATGTGAAGCTCGCCGGCGATGCCCGGCGGCAACAGTTGCAGGTTGGCGTCGAGGATGTACAGCTGGGTATTGGCGATCGGTTGGCCGATGGGGACGATGCCCGGGTGTACATCGGGCCGGCAATGCCAGGCCGTCACGTCGATGGCCGCCTCGGTGGGGCCATAGAGGTTGTGCAACTGCACCCCGGGCAGGCGCTCGAAAAAGCGCGTCTGCAACGTATGGGGCAAGGCTTCGCCACTGCACAGGACTTTTTTCAGGGCTGGCAATGGCTGCGCCGTGACCTGATCGAGGAACACCTGCAGCATCGAGGGCACGAAATGCAGCAGGGTGATGCCGGCGCTGGCCATGATCTCCAGCAGGTAGCGAGGGTCCTGGTGCCCACCGGGAGCGGCGACCACCAGTTGCGCGCCACTGAGCAGCGGCAGGAAAAATTCCCAGACGGACACGTCGAAACTGAACGGGGTTTTTTGCAGGACGCGGCTCTGTTCATCGACCTGATAGGCGTCGCGGGCCCAGAGCAACCGGTTCACCACCCCGTCATGCTGGTTCATGACGCCTTTGGGCAGGCCGGTGGAGCCGGAGGTGTAGATCACGTAGGCCAAGTGCTGGGGCGTCAGTCCCAGGGCGACGGGGTCCGGGTTGTGCTGAGGTTGCCGCGACAGTTGCTCGAGATCGGTGTCCAGGCACAGCACCGGCATGGTCACGGCGGGCAGGCTGCCGAGCAGCACGCGAGTGGTCAGCAGGGCGCTGGGGGCGCTGTCGCTCAGCATGTGGCTCAAGCGGTCGGCGGGATAGCCCGGGTCCAGGGGCACGTAGGCGCCGCCCGCTTTGAGAATGCCCAGCAGGCACACCACCATTTCCAGGCTGCGCTCCAGGCAGATGGCGACCCGCGCGTCAGGACCGATACCTGTTTCGAGCAGGGCATGGGCCACCTGGTTGGCCCGGCGGTTCAGTTCATCGTAGGTCAGCGTCCGGTCTTCGAAGCGTACCGCCGTGGCTTCGGGACGCGCGGCCACCTGGGCTTCGATCAGTTGATGAAGCATTACGTCCCTGGGGTAGTCGACCGGGGTGTGGTTCCATTCATGTGCCACCCGGTAGCGCTCGACAGGCGGCATGATGTCGAGGGCGTTGACCGGTACTTCGAAATCATCGACCACAGCGTGCAGCGCGGTCATGAAGCGCTGTTGCAGGGCCTCGATCTGCGTCGCGTCGAACCAGGCCTCGTTGTAGATGAAGTGCATCCACACGTCGTCGTCCGGCGCGGCTTCGCGAATGTGCATCGCCAGGGGCATCTGTTCGTAGCCATTGCTGAGCTTGACCGGCTGGGCGGGCGCGGATCCGTACCAGGTGTCCTGGTCTTGCTCGTAGGACACCACCAGGTCGAACAATTGCCGCCGACCCACGTTTTGCAGGCCCAGCTCACGGTTCAGTTCGCTCAGCGGATAGCGTTGATGGCGATAGTCCTGCTTGAGTGTCAGGGCGATCCGGCTCACCAACTCACTGAAACTCAATTCGGTGCCCAGGCTCAGGCGCACCGGGCTCATGCCGACGAACAGGCCGACGGTGGCCTTGTGTGTGGCGTTGGCGCGGTTGAGGACCGGCAGGCCGATCACGATTTCATCGCGTTGTGCCGTGCGCGCGAAATAGCTGTAGAGCAGCCCCAGCATGGCGTGGAAAACCGTCGCCTGTCCGCAGGCCTTGGCCCGTTCGCCGAGACGATTGTAGAGCGCCCGCGGCAAGCGCCAGGCGTGGTTCTGGCTGGGGGCCAGGCGTTGCTCGAATCGACCGGGGTGGCGGGGCGCCAGCAGAGGTTCGGGCACGCTGCGGTATTTGTCCAGCCAATACTGGCGCTGGCGCTGGAAGGCCGGTGACGCCTTGTCGTTCTTCTGCTGTTCGATGTACGCCTGGTAGGTCGGTGCCGGCAGCGGCGCTTGCGTCGGGTCCAGTGCGGCGGTGTAGGCCTGGCTGATGGCCCGGCCGATCATGGCGAAGGACCAGCCGTCGATGATCAGGTGGTGACAGTTGACGAAAAAGTAATGGAGGTCCTCGCGCACCTTGATCAGGTCCGTGCGAAACAGCAATCCGCCCTCAAAGGAGAACGGCGTTTGCAGGTTGACTTGCAACAGGGCCAGGGCGCTGGCCTGCGGATCGGCTTCTGCCGATACATCGTGCAAGGTCAGCGATGCGCTGGCCGATTCCAAAAAGCGTTGGCGCGGCAGGGGATGCTCCGCCGAGCCGGGCACCAGTTGAATGCGCAGGGCGTCGTGGCGGCTGATCACGTGGTCGATGGCCTGTTTCAACCTTGCGGCATCGACCGGGCCGTTGATGCAGGCATACCCGCCTATGTTGTACAGCGGGCTGTCGCCATGCAGCACTTGATCCAGCCAGATGTCCAGCTGCGGGGCGGTAAGCGGGTAGAGTACGTCCATGTTCGTCGTCCTTTTCAAAGCCAGACAGAAAAACGGCTGGCGTTCTTCTGTCGATGGCTGTTTCATCCATGATTACGCTGAGCGATGTCGGCTTTAGGCAGCGCGTGACCTGGCAGTCCGGGCGAGCGCCTCGATCTGCAGGGCCGCCGCTTCACTGGCGCTGTCACCGCTCGGAATCAACGTGCGATAGCGTTCGCAACTGGCGCGTACTTCCTGGCTGTTCAAGATCTTGTCCAGCGCGCTGGCCAGCGACTCGGCAGAGGCGGGCGGGAAGACCCGCAAGCCACAGCCCAGACGCTCCATTCGCGCGGCGTTGTCGAACTGGTCGTGAGCGAACGGCGTGGCGATCTGCGGCACGCCGGCGGCCATGGCCAGGGCCGTGGTCCCGACGCCGCCGTGATGCACCAGTGCCGCGCTGTGGGGCAGGATGCGACTCATCGGCACGTAGCGCCGTACCAGGATCCTGCCTTCGCTGGACACTGAAGGGTCTACCGACTGGCTGGTCAGGAACACGCCGCGGCGGTTGATCAATTTCAGTGCTTGCACCGCCGCAGTGAAATATTGCTCGCCATTGACCATGGTCGAGCCTGGGGTGAACACCACCGGCGATGCCTCGTTCAGGAAGTCTTCCAGTTCGGCGTCGAGCGGTTGCAGCCCGGACTCATCGAACAATGGGAAGCCGGTCAGCACGGTCTGGGCAGGCCAGTCGTGTTGCACGGGGGCGAACCACTCCGGAAACAACCCCAGCACCCGGTCAGGGGAGGAAATCCATTGGCTGATGATGCGCTTGGTCGGCGCGAGACCCAGCTCCTGGCGGAAACTGTTGAGCTCCGGTGCCATGACCCGGTCGAGAAATGCCCGTTCGATCATCCCCAGCAACAGCCGCTTCACCGGATAGGGTACGAAGGCCGGCAGATTGGCTCCTGGTGGGTGGGTCGAGGGCGCGGCGGCCGACCAGAAACCGAACGGCGACACCTGAGCGGTGACCAGCGGGATACCGTGTTTCTCCTGCAACAGACGCGCGGAGAATGCCCACAAGGACCCGAGCATGACCGTTTCGTCGTCACAGGCCTGCTCCAGCAGCCGGTACTGTTCGCGCAGGGTGCTGGCGATGGTTTTCCAAAGGGTCGGCAGCGACGTGCGCGGATGCCACAGCGCCGGATCGGCCATGACCTCGTCATATTCCTCACGGGTACCCAATGGCAAGAAATTGAAACCACAGCGCTCGATCAACGGCGCGAACGCCGCACTGGCGCAAAACGTGACCCGATGCCCGCGTGCCACGAGCGTACGGCCGATGCCGACAAATGGATGAACGTCACCGGCCGAACCGACGGCCGTAATGATCACATGCATAAGGTTCCCTCCAGAGTGATCCTGCGGTGGTAGGCCACCCTGATCAGCAGCGATCAGAGCCCGTCCGGGGACTCCGCCCACTAAAACGATTCAGCCTGTCGGGGGGCATTAGGCATTGGCAGAAAGCAAAAGTCTGTGGCGGAAAATGGGGACACTCGACGACTGGTAGGCGTACAGCTGCGATCCGGTGTTGGAGCGGGTTTGCTCGCGATAGCGGGGTGTCTGTCACGGAGGTATTGAATGTGCCGCCGCCATCGCGAGCAGGCTCGCTCCCACAGGGGCCGGTGGGTGTATGCAAAGGCTGCGTCCACCGCCAGATCCAATGTGGGAGCGAGTTTGCTCGCGATAGCGGAGTGTCTGTCATGCAGATGTTGGATGTGCCGGTGTCATCGCGAGCAGGCTCGCTCCCACAGGGGGTTGGGGTGGATGCAAAGGCTGCGTACACCCAAAGTCCGATGTGGGAGCGAGCTTGCTCGCGATAGCGGCAGGTCAGCCAGCATCCATGCTGACTGACCTGCGCAAGCCCGATCCTATGCCATGGCGCAATCCTTCAGGGCCTGGGACATTGCCTCGCCCAACCGGGCCACATTGGGGGCCTTGACCACGGTGTTGTGGGTGCCGGGTAGGGCGGTCACGTTCACCTGGTCGTTGAGCAAGCCGCGCCAGCCCAGGGTCGGGTCGTTGCGTTGCTGTTCGCTCGCGGTGAACAGCGATACCTCGAGCGGGCTCGGTGGGCTGATGTAGGCGCCGATGGCCTGCCGCATTGCATAGGCCACCCCCAGGTGGGTGCGCAGCAGGGCGGCGTCGATGTCGTGGGGCAGTTCCTCCGGCAACAGGCGGTGGGTGATGCACAGCGCCAGCATGGCGTCGATGGCCGAGTGTTGCGCCAGTTCCGTCAGTTGGCCGAGCAGGTCGGGGGCGATCTGTTCGGGGAGCCAGGCCATCAGGAACTGCGCTTCGCTCAGCGCTTGTGTCGGCACCGGTTCAGGACGGGCCGAGGCATCGATGATGCCGAGGAATTCCACCACTTCTCCGGCGGCCTGCAGTTGACGGGCCATTTCATAGGCAATCAAACCACCGGCCGACCACCCGGCAATCCGGTACGGCCCTTGCGGCTGGACCTGACGGATGCCCGCCAGGTAACGCGTCGCCATGGACGGGACATCCGACAGCGGCGCTTCTCCCGCCACCAGGCCGCTGGCCGCCAGGCCATAAACTGGAACCTGAGGATCCAGCGACGGCGCCAGGTCCCGGGCGTATTGCACCTCGCCACCAAGTGGGTGCACCAGGTACAGCGGCCGCTGGGAACCGCTGCGACGGATCGGCACCAGGTTGCTGTTGACCCCCGGTCGGGCTTGCCCATCGAGGGTCCTGGCGAAGCCGGCAATGGTCGGTTCGACGAACAGGTCGCGCACGGCGATGGGCTTGCCGAGTACCTTGCGCAGGCGCGAAGCCATCTGCACCGCCATCAACGAAATTCCGCCGAGGCTGAAGAAGTCGTCGTGACGGCTGATGCGCTCCTGTTTGAACAGGTCTTGCCAGAGCGCTGCGATGGCGATTTCGGTCTCGCCCCGAGGGGCTTCGTAAGGCAAGGCCGGGGCCGGGCTGTCTTCAGTGCCGGTCAGTGAATCCACAGCAGTGACCGAGCGCTCCAGCGGCGGCGTGTTTTCCAACAGCTGGCCGATGGATTGCCGTGAATCGGTCACCAGGTTATCCAGCACCTTGGCGAACAGTCCGGCGATGTTCTGCACGGTCTCCCGGTCGAACAGATCGTTGGCGTATTGCAGGCTGCCGCCGATGCGCTCGCCATTGTCGATCAGCGACAGGGACAGGTCGAACTGGGTGGTGTTGTGCGGACTTTCCAGGGTCTGCACCGCAAGCCCCGGCAGTTGCAGCGGTGCCGGTGGCGTGTTGTCCAGGCTCAGCATCACCTGGAACAACGGGCTGTGGCTCATGCTGCGAGTCGGCTGCAATGCACTGACCACTTGCTCGAACGGCAGATCCTGATGACTGTAGGCCGCCAGTGTCTGGTCCTTGATCCGCCCCAGCAACTCGTCGACACGGCTGTCGCGCCCGGTATCGATCCGCAACGCCAGGGTGTTGGCGAAGAAGCCGATCAGCGCTTCCAGCTCCGGGCGCTGACGGTTGGCTACCGGGGTGCCAACCACCACGTCGTGTTGTCCGCTCAGGTGGCTCATCAACACCGACCAGCCGGCCAGCAGCACCATGAACAACGTGGTGCCCTGGGCCTGGCTGAAGGCACGCAGCTCGGCACTGAGGGATGCAGAGAAGGCACAGTCGACGATACCGCCGGCATAGCTCTGTATCGCCGGACGCGGGCGATCCAGTGGCAGGTTCAACAGCGCGGGCGCGCCTTCCAGCTGTTGCCGCCAGAAGTCGATCTGCGCCTGCAAGGCCGGACCTTCGAGGGATTTGCGCTGCCAGGCGGCGTAGTCGACGTATTGCAGCGCCAGCGGCGGCAACGGGTCTTTTTGGCCTTGGGCGAATGCGCTGTAGAGCACGCTCACTTCCCGGGCCAGGACGCTGTTGGACCAGCCATCGGAGACGATATGGTGCAAGGTCATGAACAGCACGTGCTCGTCGTCCGCCAGTTGCACCAGATGGCCGCGCATCAACGGTCCCTGGCTGAGGTCGAACAATTGCGTGGCGTTGAGGTTACCGAGGTGCTCCAGCGTCGCCGTGCGTTCGTCGGCCGACATCGAACACAGGTCCTGTTGCTCCAACTGGAAGCGGTAGTCGGCCGGGGCGATTTTTTGCACCGGCTCGCCGTCCACCAGCTCGAAACGGGTGCGCAGCGTTTCATGGCGCGCCACCAGGCGGTCGAGGGTTGCCTGCAAGGCGGCCTTGTCCAGCGAACCGGTCAGGCGCAGGGCCAGGGGCAAGTGGTAGGCGGCGCCGGCGGCGTGGTCCAGGTGGTCGAGGAACCACAGCCGTTGCTGGGAGAAGGACAACGGCAGTCGTCCCGAGCGATTGGCCAGGGGAATCGATGCCGCCTCGTTGGGCGACGCGCTGTGGACCAGCGCCGCAAGGCCGCGCACCGTCGGTGCGTCGAACAGTTCGCGCAGGGTGATCCGCGCGCCCAGTTTGCGGCGCAGCCTGGACAGCAACTGCACGGCCAGCAGCGAGTGGCCGCCCAGTTCCAGGAAACCGTCGTGACGGCCGACCTGATCCAGGTGCAGCAGGCCTTTCCAGATTTCGGCGATGGCGATCTCGGTGTCCCCCAGCGGCGCCTCATAGGCTTTGCTGGCGAGGGCGTCCTGACCGGGTTCGGGCAGGGCACGACGGTCGAGCTTGCCGTTGGCGGTGAGGGGCAGGGCGTCCAAGTGCACGAAGGCACTGGGCACCATGTACTCGGGCAGGCCGCTCAACAGCGCACTGCGCAGTTGCTCGGCCGGGACCGGTTCGCCGCAGACATAGGCCACCAGGCGTTTGCTCTCCGCGTCACCCTGGCTGTCCTCACGGGCGATCACCACGGCTTCGCGGATGCCCGGGCAAGCCACCAGGGCGTTTTCGATTTCGCCCAGTTCGATACGGAACCCGCGGATCTTCACCTGGAAGTCGTTCCGGCCCAGGTACTCCAGCGTGCCATCGGCCAGCCAACGACCGAGGTCGCCGGTCTTGTACAGGCGGGCGTTCGGCTCACCGCTGAACGGATCGGCGATAAAGCGCTCGGCACTCAGCTCCGGCCGGTTCAGGTAACCCCGGGCCACGCCGACACCGCCGATATGGATTTCCCCGGCCACCCCCAACGGTGCCGGTTCGCCCCGCGCATCCAGCACGTGGACCTGGACGTTGGCGAAGGGGCGACCGATGCTCGGCCGTTCACCCAAGTCGCGGATCAGGTCGATGGTAGCGTCCACCGTGCACTCGGTGGGGCCGTACATGTTGTAGAAGCGGATGCTCTGGCAGTTGCGCAGTTTCTCCCAAGTGGCGGCGTTGATCGCCTCGCCACCGAGCAGCACGCTCACCGGCTGGTAGCGCTGGCGCTCCAGCAGGCCGGCGGCGAGCAGGGTGTCGAGCTGCGACGGCGTGGAGTCGAAGGCGTGCACCTGGTGCTGTTCGAGGAAGTCCAGCAACTCGCTGCCGCTGGCGCGGATCAGTTGCGGGATGATCACCAGGCGATGGCCGGAGAACAGCTGCGAGATGCCCTTGATCGACATGTCGAAGAAGAACCCGGCGTTGAGGGCCACGGTGGCCGGGGTCGGGCAGTGCTGGTGGGTGGTGCGGGTCAGCACGTGCCAGAAGTTGAACACCGAGCGGTGCTCGACCATCACGCCCTTGGACTGGCCGGTGGAGCCGGAGGTGTAGATCACGTAGGCCAGGTTTTCCGCGGTCAGGCCCGGTACTTGTGGGTTGCTGTCGAACGCCGCATCGTCCGCCGCTTGCAACGACTCCACGATGTCCAGCAGCAACACCGGCAGATCCCCGGACGGCAGCGATAGCGCCGACTGGGTCAACAATGCCTGAGGTTGGCTGTCCTGGAGCATGAAGGCCATGCGCTCGGCCGGATGGGCCGGGTCGATGGGCACGTAGGCCGCGCCGGCCTTGAGCACGCCCAGCAGGCCAACGATCATTTCCAGGCTGCGCTCGGCACAGATGGCCACGCGCTGATCGGGTTGCACGCCCAGTTCAAGCAGTTGCCGGGCCAGGTGGTTGGCGCGGCGGTTGAGCTGACGATAGCTCAACTGACGGTCTTCGCAGACCAGCGCCACGGCGTCGGGGTTGGCCTGCACCTGGGCTTCGAACAGCTGGTGGATCGGTTGCGCCGGGCCAAAATCGCGGGCGGTGCGGTTGAAGTCTTCGAGCAGCAACTGGCGTTCGCTGGCAGGCACCACGTCAAGGCTGTTGGCGAGGCGGTCAGGGGCTTGCTCCAGGGCGTCCACCAGGGCGGCCACGGCTTGGCCGAGGTAGGCGGCGATGCGTTGCGGATCGATGCCGGTGATGGATTGGGCCGTCAGGGAGAAGCCGTCCGCCACATTCGCCACGGCGATTTCGATGGGGTAGTTGGTGCGGGTTTCCGAGGCGATGAAGTGCATGCCTTCGTGCTCGCCCATGTCCTCGACGTTTTCTCCTGAGGCGTTCACCAGATCGCCGTGACGGCAGTTGAGGATCACCGTGAACAGCGGCAACGAAGCGTCCACCGCGCTGCAACGCTGGGCCAGGGCCAGGGAGGCCTGTTCGTGGGTCAGCAGCTCGCTCAGTTGCTGGTAGGCGTCATGGACGATGTCGCTGACGGTGTGCTGCTGCAAGCGGATGCGCATCGGCAAGGTGTTGATGAACATCCCCAGTGCATGGTCGGCACCGGCAGTGCCCTGGGAACGACCTGACAACACCGTGCCGAAAATCCCGTCGTCGCGGCCGCTGGTCGCGGCCACCACCAGGCCCCAGGCCGCATGGAACAACACTGAGGTGGGCACGCCTTGCTGGCGCGCCGCGCGGTGCACCCGGGCACTCAGCTCATCGCCCAAGTGCTTGACCGCGCGCTTGATCCCGGCGCCGTTGCCACGCACATCCAGCACCCCGTAAGGCGCGGTGGTGGAGTCGACATCCGCCAGCAAGCGGCGGAAGTAGGCTTCGTGGTCGGCCTGGGACACGCTGGCCGCCTGGGCGATGAAGTTCCGGTAAGGCTGGGACGGCGGCAGGCTGTCGGCCTGGCCGGCCAGGACCGCCTGGATCTCCAGCATGATCAACCGCAACGTCACGTTGTCGCTGACCAGGTGGTGGTCGAGCAGTGCCAGCAGCCATTGCCCGCGAGGCTCATCCTGGATGATGTATGCAGCGATCAACGGCGCTCGCTGCAGGTCGAGGCGCAGATGATGGGTGTCGGTCGTGTCACGCAGGATCTGCAAAGCGTCTTCGCCGGGGAAGCAGTCCAGGGTCACCACCGGCAGTTGCGCCTGGCGATGGACGATCTGCACCGGCTGCGGCAGGCCCTGCCAACGCAGGGCGGTGCGCAGGATGTCGTGGCGGTCGATCACTACCTGCACGGCGGCCAGGAAGTCATCGAGCAACCGGCGCCGGCTGAACGTCACCACCGTGCGCATCAGGTACGCATCGCCTTCGGACTGCAACAGGTGATGGAACAGGATGCCTTCCTGCAACGACGACAGCGGGTAGATGTCCTGCACATTGGCGGCGCCGCCGGGAACATCGGCGACGATCTGCTCGATTTCCTGCTGGCTGAGGGTCACCAGCGGCAGCATGTGCGGTTCGATGACGGTGCAATCGGCGGGGATCAGGTTCTCCGGTACGACCCGCTGTGCGGTGTTGCCGCCGGCCAGGACCGCGGCCATGGCCTTGAGGGTCGGCGCCGAGAACACCGTGCGCACGTCCAGTTGCAGGTCGGCCTGGCGCAGACGCTCGATCAGGCTGATGACCAGGAAAGAATGGCCACCGAGTTCGAAGAAGTGGTCCTGGCGACCCACCCGTTCTACCCCGAGCAACTCCTGCCAGGCATTGGCCAGGGTGATTTCGATGGCGCCCAGCGGCGCTTCGTAACGCTGGCTCGCCGCGGCGGAGGCGTCCGGTGCCGGTAAGGCGTTGCGGTCCAGCTTGCCGTTGGTGGTCAGCGGCCAGGCCGTCAGGGTCACGAAGGCGCTGGGCACCATGTGCTCGGCCAGCACGCTCGCCAGCTGGCTGCGCAAGGCCGACGACTCCACGACGACCCCTTCATGGGCGATCAGGTACGCCACCAGGCGCTTGTCGCCAGGCTGGTCTTCGCGGACGGTCACCAGACCTTCACGGACTTCGGCGCAGGCCAGCAGTTGGGCTTCGATTTCGCCCAGCTCGATGCGGAAGCCGCGGATCTTGATCTGCGAGTCGTTGCGACCGACATAGATCACCCCACCGTCGGCGCGGTAGCGGGCGATATCGCCGGTGCGGTACAGCCGGGCATCGGCGCGTGTCGCGAACGGGTCGGGAATGAAACGCTCGGCGTTCAGTTCGTCGCGATTGAGGTAATGTCGGGCCACGCCGGCGCCGCCGATGTAGATCTCGCCATTGACCCCCACCGGCACCGGTTGTCCGTAGTCGTCGAGAATCCGCAGGCACAGGTCGGGCAGGGGCGGGCCGATCAGGCTTGGCGCGCCCGCGTCGATTTCCTCCTGGCTGACCGGGTAGTAGGTGGCGTGCACGGTGATTTCGGTGATGCCGTACATGTTCACCAGGCGCGTGCGGGACAGCGCCGTACGCGCGGTCCATGGCCGCAGGCTGCGGAAGTCCAGGGCTTCGCCGCCGAAGATCACTTCCCGCAGGCCGTGCTCCAGGTCGCTGCACTCACGGGCTTCGATGAACTGGCGGAAGGCGCTCGGCGTCTGGTTCAGCACGGTCACTTGTTGTTGGCAGACCAGTGCGTAGAAGTCGTCGGGCGAACGGGCCACGTCGCTCGGCACCACCACCAGCTTGCCGCCGTAGCTCAGCGCGCCCCAGATTTCCCAGACCGAGAAGTCGAAGGCAAAGGAATGGAACAGCGTCCAGACGTCCTGGTGACCGAAGTCGAACAGCTCGGCGGTGGCATCGAACAGACGCGCCACGTTGCCGTGCTCGACCAATACGCCCTTGGGCAAACCGGTGGAACCCGAGGTGTAGATGACATAGGCCAGGTGCCGCGACGTCAGGCCAAGCGCCTGGGCGTCCGGGTTGCGGTCCAGGTCCGCCAGGTCGTCGGCGGCGAGGTCCGCGTCGAGGCTCACCACCGGCACGGCGTGCTCGGGCAGCGCGCCGAGGCACGTCGGTTGCGCCAGCAGCACGACCGGGGTGCTGTCGTCCAGCAGGTAGCCGAGCCGTTCGGCAGGGTAGGCCGGGTCCAGCGGCACATAGGCCGCACCGGCCTTGAGCACCGCCAGTACCGCGCAGACCATTTCCACGCCGCGTTGGGCCAGGATCGCGACCCGGTCGTCAGGGCGCACGCCCTGGGCCAGCAGTGTCTGGGCGATGCGGTTGGCCCGGCGATTGAGGGCCTGGTAACTCAGTTGCGTTTCACCAAAGACCAGGGCGACGCTGTGGGGCTGGGCGGCGGCGAGTTGTTCGAAGCGTTGATGAATCAACGCTTCCGGACTGAACGCCGCCTTGGGCGGCAGCGCCGCTGGCGAGGCCTGGCGCTGTGCGGGGCTGAGCAACGGCAAACCGAGCACGGGTTGCTCGACATCCGCCACCATCGCTTCGAGCAGGGTCTGGAAATGCTGGGCGAAACGCTCAACGGTGGTGCGGTCGAACAGGTCGCTGGCGTATTCGATCACGCCAGCCAGCGTGGCGCCGTCATTGCCCAGGGTCAGCATCAGGTCGAACTGCGAGGTTTCATGGGCCTGGGCCACAGGCACCAGGGTCAGGCCGGGCAGGCTCAGTTCGCCACCGCCCGGGGTGTTGTCCAGCGACAGGGCGACCTGGCATAGCGGGTTGTGGCTCAGGGAGCGCGGCGGCTGTACGGCTTCGATGACTTGCTCGAAAGGAATGTCCTGGTGCTCGTGGGCCGCCAGGGTGGTCTGTTTGATCTGCTCCAGCAGTTGCGCCACGCTCGGGTTCTGCGTCAGGTCTACGCGCAGGGCCAGGGTGTTGACGAAGAAACCGATCAGGTTTTCGGTCTCGGTGCGGCCGCGGTTGGCCGTCGGTACGCCGATGACCACGTCCCGTTCGTTGCCCAGGCGCGCCATGAGCACCGACCAGGCGCTGAGCAGCGCCATGAACAGGGTCACGTTGTGTGCCTGGCAGAACTGCTCCAGGCGTTCGCGCAAGGCCGGGGCGATGGTCACCGCGACGTCGCCGCCCCGATAGCTCTGCATCGCCGGACGTGGGCGGTCGGTGGGCAGGGACAGCAGGGCCGGCGCGCCTTCCAGGTGCTCACGCCAGAACCCGGCCTGGCGATCGAGGCGTTCGCCGTCGAGGGCCTGGTGCTGCCAGGCGGCGTAGTCGGCATATTGGATCGGCAACGCCGGCAGGGGATCGGGCTGCTGTTGGCTGAAGGCCCGGTAGAGGGCAGCGAATTCCTTGACCAGCACACCCACCGACCAGCCGTCGGAGATGATGTGGTGCTGGGTCACCAGCAGGATGTGCTCGTCATCGGCCAGGCGCAGCAGGCGTCCACGAATCAGCGGCCCACGGCTCAGGTCGAACGGCGCCAGGGCCTCGTTGTTACCGATGCGTGATGCGCTGAGGCTGGCCTGTTCATAGGGCAGCGCACGCAGGTCCTGTTCGGCCAGGGCGAAGCCACAGTCCGCGGGGGCAATGACTTGCACCGGCTGTTCGCCACGGCGTTCGAAGGTGGTGCGCAGGCTTTCATGCCGGGCCACCAGGCGGTCCAGCGCGGCCTTGAGGGCCGCACGGTCGAGATCGCCACGCAGCAACAGGGCCGCCGGCATGTGGTAGGCGCTGCCGGCGCCGGAATCGAGTTGGTCGAGGAACCACAGGCGTTGCTGGGCGAACGACAACGCCAGCGGCCCGTTGCGGTCGACCAGGCCGATGGTCTCGGCCTCGGCGGTGAGCGGGTGACCCACCACCCGTGCCAGTTCTTCCACGGTGGGGTGGCTGAACAGTTCGCGCAGCATCAGCTCGCAGCCCAACTGCTGGCGCACCCGGGAAACCAGTTGCGCGGCCAGCAGGGAATGCCCGCCCAGCTCGAAGAAACTGTCATGGCGACCCACGCGCTCCAGGCCCAGCAACGCCTGGAAAATCTGCGCCAGGGCGGTTTCGGTGGCGCCCTCGGGGGCGGTGTAGCCGCGCTCGGACATGGCGCCCAGGTCCGGCTCGGGCAAGGCATCCTGGTCGAGTTTGCCGTTGGCCGTGAGCGGGTAGGCGTGCAGGCTGACGAAGGCCGTCGGGATCATGTAGTCGGGCAGGGTCGCGCCCAATTGCTTGCGCAAGGCCGCCACTTCCAGCACCGCGCCCCCACGGGGAATCAGATAGGCGATCAGGCGCTTGCCCTGGTTCGCCTCATCACGGGCCAGCACCTTGGCTTCCCGCACGCCCTCGCAGGCCAGCAGCTTGGCTTCGATCTCCCCCAGCTCGATGCGGAAACCGCGGATCTTCACCTGGGCGTCCATCCGGCCCAGGTGCACGATCTCGCCGTTGTCCAGCAATTTGCCCAGGTCTCCGGAGCGATACAGCCGCTCGCCGGGACGGAACGGATCGGCAATGAAGCGTTCGGCGCTCAAGGCCGGACGGTTCAGGTAGCCGCGGCCGACCCCCAGGCCACCGACGCAGATCTCACCGGCCACGCCGACGGGCAGCAGCCGCTGCTGGGCATCGAGCACGTAGGTCACGGTGGTCGGAATCGGCCGACCGACGTTGGAGATGCCGGCGGCGATGTCGGCCGCGCCAATGGCTTTGTAGGTGACGTGGACGCAGGTTTCGGTGATGCCGTACATGTTCACCAGGGCCACATGCCCGAAGGCACGGTGGAAGGCATCGAGCTTGCCCAGTTCCAGGCTTTCCCCGCCGAAAATCACGTAGCGCAAATGCGCCAGGCGCACCTCCGGCGTCGTCAACGCAGCGGCACTGAGCTGATGGAATGCCGAGGGGGTCTGGTTCAGCACGGTCACCTGTTCGCGTTCGAGGAAACCCAGCAGCGCTGCCGGATCCCGACGCAAGGCTTCGGGCACCAGGGTCAGGCGTGCGCCATGAAGCAGCGCACCGAAGATTTCCCAGACCGAGAAGTCGAAGGCGTTGGAGTGGAACAGCGACCAGACATCCTCGGCATTGAACTGGAAGTCCGGGCGGTTGTTATGCAGCAGCCGCACGACGTTGCGGTGTTCGAGCAGTGCACCCTTGGGTTCACCGGTGGAACCCGAGGTGTAGATCACATAGCAGAGGTGCTCCGGGGTGTTGACGTGGGTCGGGTTGGCGACACTGGCGTCGACGTTGCCGAGGGACGGATCGAGGACTTCGATACCCAGCGCCTGCAGCGCCGGCGCCATGCCCTGGCGCGCGATGGCCTTGCGCGCGCCACTGTCGCGCAGCACGTAGGCGATGCGCTCCTGGGGCGAAGCCGGGTCGATGGGCACATAAGCGCCGCCGGCCTTGAGCACCGCCAGGGTGGCGACGATCATCTGCACCGAGCGCTCCAACGTGATGGCCACCAGTTCCTGGGGCCGCACACCTGCGGCGCGCAAACGGTGAGCGAGGCGGTTGGCCTGTTCGTTGAGCTGGCGATAGCTCAACTGTTCCTCGCCGAGGTTGACGGCAATGCGTTCCGGTGTCCGGCGGGCCTGCTCCTCGAAAATCTGCTGCAGGGTCAGGGTGTCGGGCCAGGCCGCTTCACTGTCGTTGAAGTCGATGATCTGCCGCTGCCGTTCGGCGTTGTCCAGCAGGGGAACGTCGTCGACCCGCTGCAGGGCATCTTCGACAAAGGCTTCCAGCAGGCGCACGTAGTGACGCATCAACTGCTGGATGAACCCGGCGTCGAAGAACTCCGCGTTGTACACCACATGCCCGGTCCAGCGCTGTTCGCCAGCACTGATCAGCAAGTGCAGGTCGTTCTTGCCGTAGCCCAGGTTGCTTTCCAGGGTATTGACCGCCAGCCCCGCGACCAGGGCGCTGGCGTCGGTGTCGCGCTGGAAGTTGAACAGTACGTCGAACAGCGCGGTGCGGCTCATGTCCTTGGCCGGATTCAGCGCCAGCACCAACTGGTCGAACTGCATGTGCCGATGGCTCAGGGCCTGGGTCAGGTTGTGGCTGGTCTGTTCCCAGAGCTGTTGCAAGGTGGTGTCGCTGTCGCAGAAGCCACGCATCACCAGCAGGTTGTCCACCGGCCCGACCACGTCGTTCAGGCCGGGCTCGCGGCAGGCGGCCGTGGTGCCGATCACCAGTTCGTCGTGGCCGGCATAGCGGCGCAGCAGCGCGGTAAAGGCGCTGAGGGCCAGGCTGTCGCTGCTCACGCCGACTTCCCGGGCCAGGGCTTCGAGGCGACGGACCAGCGGCGCTTCGAGGCTGAAGGCATGGGTCGCTTCGGCAAACACATGCACGGCCATGCGCGGCCGATTGAGCGGCAGTTCCAGGGCTTGCAGCTTGCCGCGCAACTGGTAGCTCCAGTAGGCCCGCAGATTCTCCAGCACCGCAGCCGGGAGCTGGCGTTGCCAGGCGGCAAAGTCGCCATAGCCCAGCGGCAGGGCCGGCAACTCGGCGTTGCGTTCGGCGCAGGCGGCTTCATAGAGGGCCAGCAGGTCGCGCTTGAGCAGTTGCATCGAGGTGCGGTCGGCCAGCAAATGATGCACGGCAATCGCCAGCACGGCGTTGCGTTCGTCCGCCTGCACCAGGCTGGCGCGCACCAGGCTGCCGCCGTTCATGGCCAACGGCCGACGCGTCTCGGCCAGGGCCTGGGACGCGAGGTCGACCGGATTGCCCTGAATCCGTTCAAGGGACAGGGTTGCCGGTCCGTCGAAGCACTGCCAGGCACTCGCACCGTCGCTCTGGATCCGGCAACGCAGGATGTCGTGACGAGCCTGCAGGCCGTCGAGGGCGGTTTGCAGGGCCGGTTGGTTGATCTCGCCGGTCAGCTCCAGCAGCAAGGGGATGTTGTGATAGACCGGGTTGGCGTCGTACAGGTAACCGTTCTCGAAGGTGTCGACGAACCAGAGCCGTTCCTGGTGATAGGACAGCGGCATGCGCTCCGGCACCGGCGTCAGCGCGGTGATGGGCGGCAGGACCAGGGTCGGGTCCAGTTCCAATGCACCGATACGGGTGTCCGGTGCTTCGGTGAAACAGTGCAGCAGGCGTTCGAAGCGCGCCGCGAGGCGTTCGACGGTGGCGGCATCGAACAGCGCGGTGGAATACGACAGGCTGCATGACAGGTTCGGGCCACCTTCGTCGATGTGCAGGGACAGGTCGTGCTGGGTGTTGTCCTTGCGCGACGGCAGGAACTCCAGGTCCAGACCCGGCAACTGCAACTGGCCGCCGGCACCCCCGGCATTGGTGTAGAGCATGGTCTGGAACACCGGGCTGTAGCTGGCACTGCGCGGTGGCTTGAGGGCTTCGACCACCAGTTCGAACGGGGTGTCCTGGCGACTGGAGGACTCCAGCATCAAGTCCTTGACCTGCTGCAATACCTGTTCGAGGGTCGGGTTGGCTTCCAGACGGATGCGCAGGGCCAGGGTGTTGACGAAGAAGCCGATCAGCGACTGCACGTCCTGGCGGTCGCGGTTGGCGGCAACGGTGCCGATCACCAGGTCCTGCTGGCCGCTGATTCGCGCCAGCAATACCGCCCAGGCCGCCATCAGGGTCATGAACGGCGTTGCGGCGCGGGACTGGGCGAACCGGGCGATGGCCGCGGACAGCGTGGCGGGCAGGTCGAAGCCCAGGGTTTCCCCCCGATAGCTTTGCACCGCCGGGCGTGGCCGGTCGGTGGGCAGCGCGAGCAACGCCGGGGCGCCGGCCAGGTGAGCGCGCCAGAATTCCACCTGCTGGTCGAGGCGCTCGCCTTGCAGGTGACGACGCTGCCAGGCGGCGTAGTCGGCATATTGCAGGGCCAGCGGCGGCAGCGGATCGGCTTGTCCGGCACTGAATGCCTGGTACAGCGCGGCGAATTCCTTGACCAGCAGGCCGATGGACCAGCCATCGGAAATGATGTGGTGCTGGGTGATCAACAGCCGATGCTCATCGTCGGCCAGGCACAGCAACGTGCCGCGGATCAGCGGACCGTGCAGCAGGTCGAACGCTCGGGCCGCTTCCTCTTCCGCCAGCCGGGCCGCTTGCCGTTCGGCCTCGTCCCGAGGCAAGTGGCGCAGGTCCTGTTCCTGCAGGTTGAAGCCGCAGTCGGCCGGGGCGATCACCTGCACCGGCTGTTCGCCATCGCGGCGGAAAGTGGTGCGCAGGCTTTCGTGCCGCGCCACCAGACCATCGAGGGCACTCTTGAGCGCAACCCGGTCGAGGGCGCCGCGCAGCACCAGCGAGGCGGGGATGTGATAGGCGGCGCTGGCGGTCGGGTCCAGCTGATCGAGGAACCACAACCGTTGCTGGGCGAACGACAGCGCCAGCGGACCCTCGCGATCCGCGCCGGTGATGTCGTCGGGAGCCGTTTCGATGACCCGTGTGGCGCCGCGCTGCTTGAGCAGGCGCAGCAGTGCGGCACGTTTCAACTGGTCGAGACTATCGTTATGTTCGTTCAATTGTTAAGCATCCTTGGAGACGATAGCGAGCAGTTCGCTTTCAGACAGCGAAGCCATTTCTTGTTGCAGGTCCATCAATTCGTCCGACTCGTACTGCGCCAATTGCAGAGTGGTGATCAGGTCGGCCAGTGCCAGCAGGGACGGGTGTTCGAACAGGCTCCTGAGGGGCACTTCGACGGCGAAGATTTCTCGCGCCCGCAGGGTGACCTGTACCGCCAGCAGCGAATGGCCGCCGAGTTCGAAGAAATCGTCGTGGCGACCGATCCGCTCCAGGCCCAGCAGGTCGGCCCAGATCTGCGCCAGCAGTTCTTCGGTTTCGCCGTTGGGGGCTTCGTACTCGCGGTAGGCGAAGTCTTCGCTGCGCGGCGCGGGCAGGGCACGGCGGTCCAGCTTGCCGTTGGGGCTCAGCGGCAATTGCTCGACCACCACGAACGCCGCCGGGACCATGTAGTCCGGCAACTGCGAGGTCAGGTACGGGCGCAAGGTGCTGCTGGCGTTGCGGCCGGCCAGGTGCGGCTCGACGCTCAGGTAGGCCACCAGACGCAGGGCTCCGGGGCTGTCTTCGCGAGCGATGACGGCTGCCTCGCGCACCCCCGGCAGGGTCAGCATCAAGGCTTCGATTTCGCCGGGCTCGATGCGGAAACCGCGGATCTTGACCTGCTGGTCGTTGCGTCCGAGGAATTCGAGTACGCCGTCGGCACGCAGGCGCACCAGGTCGCCGGTGCGGTACATCCGCGCCTCGTCGTCCGGGCTGAACGGGTCGGCGAGGAAGTGTTCGGCGTTCAGTTGCGCACGGTCCAGGTAGCCCCGGGCGACGCCCGCGCCACCGACATACAGTTCACCCGGCACGCCGAGCGGTGCCGGCCGGCCTTGTTCGTCGAGCACATACAAGCGGCTATTGGGGATGGCACGACCGATCGGCACAGTGCCCTGGTCCTGGGCGGTGCAGCGATGCACCGTCGCCCAGACGGTGGCTTCGGTGGGGCCGTACTCGTTGTACAGGACGATGGCCGGTTCCAGGCCGGCACATTCCTGTACCAACTGGGCCGGGCAGGCTTCGCCGGCGACGATCATCTCCCGCAGGCTGCCGTGCCCGTTTTCGCTGGCAAGGCTCGCCAGCACCAGCCGGCCGAGGGACGGCACGCACAGCAGTGAGGTGATGGCCTGTTCGCCGATGAAGCGGGCGATGGCTTGCGGGTCGCGGGCGGCCTCGGCCGTCGGAACGCACAAGGTGCCGCCGCTGACCAGGGTGCCGAAGATCCCTGCCACGGAGCTGTCGAAGGCAATCGACGAGAGCAGCAGGAAGCGTTTGTCGATGGATGGCCCGTACACCGTGCGCCGGGCCAGCGTCGAAGCGACCAGGTTGCGGTGTTCGATCATCACCCCCTTGGGTTTGCCGGTGGAGCCGGAGGTGTAGATCACGTAGGCCAGGTGCGTCGGGGTCAGGCCAGTGGCGTCCCAGCGCGGATCGCGGGTACTGGTCTGCGCCGCCAGGGCCTGTTCGATGGCCAGGTAGCGGGTGCCTTCCTGCAGCGTGCCAACGGCTGCGCGACCGACCGGATCGGCCAGCAGCAGGCGCGGCCGTGCATCCTCGACAATTGATGCCAGGCGTTCGGCCGGGTAGGTCGGATCCAGCGGCACGTAGGCGCCACCGGCCTTGAGGATGCCCAGCAGGCCGCTGATCATCGCCGCGCTGCGTTCAACGCAGATCGCCACCAGATCGCCCGGTTGCACCCCGGCGGCGATCAAGTGATGGGCCAGGCGATTGGCTTGGGCGTTGAGCTCGGCGTACGTGAAGGTCTGCCGAGCGTCGACCAGGGCACAGGCGTCCGGTGTGCGAAGTACCTGCTCTTCGAACAGGTGCTGGATGCACAGGTGCGTCGGGTAGTCCTCGCGGGTCTGGTTGAAGGTCTCCAGCAGCAGGTTGCGCTCCTGGGGCGGCAGCACGTCCAGTTGCGTGAGCGGAATCCGCGGCGTGTACATCAAGGCCTGGGTCAGCTGTTCCAGGGCCCGTTGCATCAGGGCGCAGATGCGTTGCGGGTCCACCGCCCGGACGCTCTGTACCGTCAGCCCCAGGGCATCGCCATAGTCGTTGACCGACAGGGTCAGCGGGTAGTTGGTGCGTTCGGCGCTGTTCAGGATGCGCATGCCCGGCCATTGCAACTGGCTGTCGTCGCGCTGGTGCCGGTAGTTGAACAGGGTGGTGAACAGCGGCAAGGCACTGGGCACGTCGCTGCACCGTTGAGCCAGGGCCAGGGAGGCCTGTTCGTGGGCCAGCAGTTCGATCAGGTCGCGGTGGGTCGCCAGGACCTTGTCGTTGGCGCCAGCGCCGGCCAGTTGTACCCGCACCGGCAAGGTGTTGATGAACACCCCCAGGGCCCGTTCGGCCCCCGCCGAGCCTTGCAGGCGCCCGGCGACCACGGTGCCGAACACCACGTCGTCGCGCCCGGTGCAGCGGGCCAGCACCTGCGCCCAGGCCACGTGGAACAGCGCCGCCGGGGTAATGCCGCGTTCTCTGGCCTGGGCCCGCAGGCGCAGGTTGAGTTCGAGGCTCAGTTGTACGCTGGCCTCTTCGATGTGATTGCCATCCCCTTGTACTTCGAGCAGGTCGAAGGGCGCGGTGGGCGAATCGACGTCGGCCAGTCGACGGCTGAAGTAGGCCTCGTGGACCTGGGCCGGGGTGGCCTGGGTCTGGGCGATGAAGTCGCGATAAGGCTGTGGTTTGCCCAGGCTGTCGCCTTGTCCGTGGAGAATGGCGTGGATTTCTTCCAGGACGATTTCCAGGGTGACGTGGTCGCTCGCCATGTGGTGATTGAGCAGCGCCAGCAGCCAGCGTTCGGAACGCGGATCCCGGGCGATGCAGGCCCGCATCAGCGGTGCCTGGCGCAGATCCAGGCGCAGTTGCCGTGGGTCGCTCAGGGCTTCGAGCTGGCTGAGCGGGTCCTGGTGACTGTCCAGGGTGACGCTGTGCACCGGCAGGCGCGCCTGGCGTTGCACCACTTGCACCGCCTGGGGCAAGCCGTCCCACTGCACGCAGGTGCGCAGGATGTCATGGCGGTCGATCACCTGCTGCAAGGCGCCGATAAAGGCATCGAGGCGCTGACGGTCGTCGAACTCGAGCAGCGAGCGCACCAGATAGGCATCGCCTTCGTGTCCGAGCAAGTGATGGAACAGGATGCCTTGCTGCAGCGGGGCCAGGGGATAGATGTCCTGGATGTTCGCGGCGCCGCCGGGTACCGCGGCGACGATGCGTTCGAGCTGATCCGCCGTCAGGTCCACCAGGGGCAACATGTCCGGGGTCAGCGCGGTGCAATCGGCCGGGATGCGGTTGGCCGGGGCCTGGAAGGCGGTGTGGCTGGCATCCGTCAGGGCCGAAGCAAGGTCCCGCAGGGTCGGTGCACCGAAGACGCTGCGCACGTCGGCGTTCAGGCCGTGTTCGCGCAGGCGTTCGATCAGGCTGACCGCCATCAACGAGTGACCGCCGAGTTCGAAGAAGCCATCGTGGCGGCCGACCCGTTCGAGGCCCAGCAGTTGTTGCCAGATATCGGCAATGGTCTGTTCCACCGTCCCTTGCGGTGCCTCGTAGGCCTGGCTGGCGTAGGCGTCCTGATCGGGTTCGGGCAGGGCGCGGCGGTCCAGCTTGCCGTTGGGGGTGAGCGGCAGGGCGTCCAGCACCACGAAGGCGCTGGGCACCATGTGCTCGGGCAGGCGGCCGAGGAGGTCGGCGCGCAATTCTGTGGCGGCCGCCGGTTCGCCGCACAGGTAGGCCACCAGGCGCTTGCCGGTCTGGTGATCGCGGGGGACGACGGCTGCTTCACGGACCCCGGAAAGGGCGGCGAGGGCGGCTTCGATTTCCCCAAGCTCGACCCGCAGGCCACGGATCTTCACCTGATCGTCGTTACGTCCCAGGTATTGCAAGGTGCCGTCGGGCAACCAGCGACCGATGTCGCCGGTCTTGTACAGGCGCGCACCGGCCCGCTCGCTGAACGGGTCGTCAATGAAGCGTTCGGCGCTGAGCTGCGGCAGGTTGAGGTAACCCCGCGCGACACCGACACCGCCGATATGGATCTCGCCAGGTACACCCGTTGGCAGCAGTTGCCCGTGAGCATCCAGCACATGCAGTTGCATGTTGCGGATTGGTCGGCCGATCGGAATCGAGCGGTTGCGGTAAGCCCCGAGATCGGTGTCGGCGGTGTACCAGGCGACCACGTCGCTGCACTCGGTCGGCCCGTAGCTGTTGATGATCGCCGGCCTTGGCAACGGCAGTTTTTCCAGCATGGCGACCTGGATCGGCTCGCCGCCCAGCACCACCCGTTTCAGGCAGGCCAGTGCTTCGTGCTGATCGGCGTCCACCAGGGCGTGGAAGGCGCTGGGGGACATGTTGAGGTGGGTGATGCCGGCTTCGGCGATGACCCGCTGCTACCGCGAGCCCAACTTGCCTTCTTCGGCCAGGTGCAACGAAGCGCCGACCATCAGTGGGGCGAGGATGTTTTTCTGGGTCAGGTCGAAGTTATAGGACGAGGCCAGCAGCACCGCGTCCCCGGCATGGAAACCCAGGTCGTCGAGGTACCAGTCCAGCAGGTTGCGCAGGCCGCGATGCTCGACCATCACACCTTTTGGCAGTCCGGTGGAACCGGAGGTGTAGATCACATAGGCCAGATGACCGAAGTTCAGCTTCACTTGCGGGTCATGGGCCGGCTGCTGCAGCAGCGTCGGGCTGCCCAGTTCGAGGGTGGCCAGGCCTTGCGGCACCGGCAACTCGTCCAGGCCTTGCTGGCGCACCAGGGCCCGCGGCGCGCTGTCGGCGAGCATGTGGGCCAGGCGTTGCGCCGGGTACTGCGGGTCCAGCGGCACATAGGCCGCCCCGGCCTTGAGGATGCCCAGCAGGCCGATGACCATCTCCGGGCTGCGACGTGCACAAAGGCCGACGGTGTCGTCAGGTCGTACACCCAGGGCGATCAAGCCGTGGGCCACGCGGTTGGCCTGGGCGTTGAGTTCGGCGTAGCTCAGGGTTTGCCCGGCACCGACCAACGCCACTGCATCCGGGGTGCGGCGCGCCTGTGCGGCGAACACCGCGTGGGGGAAGCGACTCGGGCTTTCATCCAGGGCAACGGACGCAGGGTTGAACGTCTCCAGCAGTTGCCGGCGTTGCGTGTCATCGAGCAAAGGCAGCGTCGCCACCGGCTGCGCGGCGTCATCCAGCATGGCTTCGAGCAGGTGCAACAGGTGCCGGCCCCAGCGGGCGATGGTGGCTTCGTCGAACAGGTCGGTGGCATACTCGAACTGGCCGCTGATGGTTTCGCCGTCGTCGTTGAGGGACAGGCTCACATCGAACTGGGTGGTGCCGGTGGGCTGGGCCAGTGGGTTCAGGCTCAAGCCTCCGTCAAGGTCTCGGACCAGGACACCGCACTTGCCGAGCACCAGCATGGCCTGGAACAGCGGGCTGTGACCGAGGCTGCGCTCCGGTTGCAGGGCTTCGACCACTTGTTCGAACGGCAGGTCCTGATGGCCGTAGGCGTCGAGGGTGGTGGCCTTGATGCGTTCGAGCAACTGCTCGACCGGGCTGTCGGCCTGCACGTCGATGCGCAGGGCCAGGGTGTTGACGAAGAAGCCGATCAGCGCTTCGGTTTCACGCCGTGGGCGGTTGGCGACCGGCGTGCCGACCACCACCTGCGACTGATTGCTCAGGCGCGACAGCAGGATCGACCAGGCCCCCAGCAGGGTCATGAACGGGGTCAGGCCGCGCTGCTGGCTGAAACGCCGCAGGCGTGCGCTCAATGGCGCGGGCAGTTGCAGCGCCAGTGCGGCGCCCTGGTAGCTTTGCATCTGGGGTCGTGGATGGTCGGCCGGCAGTTCCAATAGCGCCGGGGCACCGTCCAGATGGTCTTTCCAGAATTGTGTCTGGGCTTGCAGGCGTTCGCCTTGCAGGTGCTGTTGTTGCCAGGCGGCGTAGTCGGCGTATTGCAGGGTCAGGGGTGGCAGCGGATCTTCGCGGTCCTGGCTGAACGCGGCGTACAGCGCATTGAACTCGCCGATCAACACCGCCACCGACCAGCCGTCGGAGACGATGTGGTGCTGGGTCACCAGCAGGATGTGCTCGTCCTCGGCCAGGCGCAGCAGTCGACCGCGAATCAGCGGGCCGGCGCTCAGGTCGAAGGCGGCGCGGGCTTCTTCCTGGGACAGCTGTTCGACGGCCTGTTGCCGGGTCTCGGCGTCCAGGGTCTGCAGGTCATGCTCGACCAGGGCGAAGCCAATGTCAGCCGGGGCGAAACGCTGGCGTACTTCGCCGTCCTGGCGTTCGAAGGTGGTGCGCAGGCTTTCGTGACGGGCGACGATGCGGTCCAGGGCCCGTTGCAAGGCCTGGCGGTCCAGGCTGCCGCGCAGGTGCAGGGCGGCGGGCATGTGGTAGGCGACGCTGGCGGCATGGTCCAGTTGATCGAGGAACCACAAGCGCTGCTGGGCCAGGGACAGCGGCAGCGGTTGCTCGCGGGAGACCACGGCAATGGACTGGAGCCGCGACTGACCGGTCTGCTCGACGTGTCGGGCCAGTTCGCTCAGGGAGGTCTGGGCGAACAGCGTGCGCAGGTCGATCTCGGCACCGAGCTCCTGGTGCAGGCGGGCTTGCAGTTGCACGGTCAACAGGGAATGGCCGCCGAGTTCGAGGAAGCCGTCGTGCCGGCCGACCTGATCCAGGTGCAGCAGGTTTTTCCAGATCTCGGCGATGGCGACTTCGGTGTCACCTTGCGGCGCTTCGTAGGCCTTGCTGGCGAGGGCTTCCAGGCCGGGCTCGGGCAGGGCGCGGCGGTCGAGCTTGCCATTCGCGGTCAGGGGCAGGGCGTCCAGGTGCACGAAGGCGCTGGGCACCATGTATTCGGGTAGGTGCTTGAGCAAGGCGCTGCGCAGCTGTTCGGCGCTGGCCGGTTCACCGCACAGGTAGGCCACCAGGCGATTGTCGTCCCGGGCTATGACCACGGCGTCGGTGATGCCGGCACAACCGAGCAGCACGTTCTCGATCTCGCCCAACTCGATGCGGAAACCGCGGATCTTCACTTGGAAGTCGTTACGACCCAGGTACTCCAGCGTGCCGTCGGCCAGCCAGCGGCCGAGGTCGCCGGTCTTGTACAGACGGGCGTTCGGCTTATGGCTGAACGGATCGGCGATGTTCGCGAGCCGTGAGTCGAGGCCGGCCAAGAGGTAACCCCGGGCCACGCCGACACCGCCGATATGGATTTCCCCGGCCACTCCCAATGGCGCCGGCTCGCCCCGCGCATCCAGCACATGGACCTGGACGTTGGCGAAGGGGCGACCGATGCTCGGCCGTTCACCCAAGTCGCGGATCAGGTCGATGGTGGCGTCCACCGTGCATTCGGTGGGGCCGTACATGTTGTAGAAGCGGATGCTCTGGCAGTTGCGCAGTTTCTCCCAGGTGGCGGCATTGATTGCTTCGCCACCGAGCAGCACGCTCACCGGCTGGTAGCTTTGGCGCTCCAGCAGGCCGGCGGCGAGCAGGGTGTCGAGCTGCGACGGCGTGGAGTCGAAGGCGTGCACCTGGTGCTGTTCGAGGAAGTCCAGCAACTCGCTGCCGCTGGCGCGGATCAGCTGCGGGATGATCACCAGGCGATGGCCGGAGAACAGCTGCGAGATGCCCTTGATCGACATGTCGAAGAAGAATCCGGCGTTCAGGGCCACGGTGGCCGGGGTCGGGCAGTGCTGGTGGGTGGTGCGGGTCAGCACGTGCCAGAAGTTGAACACCGAGCGGTGTTCGACCATTACGCCCTTGGACTGGCCGGTGGAGCCGGAGGTGTAGATCACGTAGGCCAGGTTTTCCGCGGTCAGGCCCGGTACTTGTGGGTTGTTGTCGAACGCCGCATCGTCCGCCGCTTGCAACGATTCCACGATGTCCAGCAGCAACACCGGCAGTTCCCCGGACGGCAGCGATAGCGCCGACTGGGTCAACAGCGCCTGTGGCTGACTGTCCTGGAGCATGAAGGCCATGCGCTCGGCCGGATGGGCGCCCAGCTACCCGTGCATCCGGCGCGGCCGTTTGAGCACGCCCAAGAGGCCAACGATCATCTCCAGGCTGCGCTCGGCACAGATGGCCACACGCTGATCGGGTTGCACGCCCAGTTCAAGCAGTTGCCGGGCCAGGTGGTTGGCGCGGCGGTTGAGCTGACGATAGCTCAACTGGCGGTCTTCGCAGACCAGGGCCACCGCGTCGGGGTTGGCCTGCACCTGGGCTTCGAACAGCTGGTGGATCGGTTGCGCCGGGCCAAAATCGCGGGCGGTGCGGTTGAAGTCTTCGAGCAGCAACTGGCGTTCGCTGGCAGGCACCACGTCGAGGCTGCTGGCGAGGCGGTCAGGGGCCTGCTCCAGGGCGTCCACCAGGGCAGCCACGGCCTGGCCGAGATAGGCGGCGATGCGTTGCGGATCGATGTCGGCGATAGCCTGGGCGGTCACGGAGAAGTCATCGCCTTCATCTGCCACGGCCACTTCAATCGGATAGTTGGTGCGGGCTTCGTTGCTCAGGAAGCGCACACCGTCCCAGGCCAGGACCTGATCGGTATTGGCCAGCGAGCCGCCGTCGGTTTGATGGCGGTAGTTGAGCAGCGTGGTGAACAGCGGCAGGCCGGCGCCGACGCCACTGCAGCGTTGGGCCAGGGCCAGGGAGGCCTGTTCGTGGTTCAGCAGTTCGCTGAGGTCGCGGTAGGTTTCGTCCACCAGCGCGGCCACCCCGAACCCGGCCAGTCGGACCCGCACCGGCAGGGTATTGATGAACACCCCCAGCGCCCGGTCGGCACCCACCGAGCCTTGCAGGCGGCCGGCGACCACGGTGCCGAACACCACGTCGTCGCGGTCGGTGCAGCGCCCGAGTACCTGGGCCCAGGCGATGTGGAACAGCACGGCTGGCGTGACGCCGGCGGTGCGCGATTGGGCGCGGATCCGCTGGCTCAGGATGGGATCGAGACGCACGCTGGTTTCGGCGACCTGGCTGCCGTCACCCTGGACATCCAGCACACCGAACGGCGCGGTGGGTTCGTCGACAGTGCCCAGGCGTTGGCTGAAATAGGCTTCATGGGCCTGGGGCGGTGTCGCGAGGACTTGGGCGACGAATTCCCGATAAGGCATCGGCGGCGGCAGGCTGTCGCCCTGGCCTTGCAACAGGGCCTGGGCTTCTTCGAGGACGATGCCCAGGGACACATGGTCGCTGATCATGTGATGGTCGAGCAGCGCCAGCAGGCAGCGTTCGGAGTGCGGAACCCGGGCGATGCAGGCGCGCATCAGCGGCGCCTGCTGCAAGTCCAGGCGCAGGTGCCGGGGATCGCTCAGGCGTTCCAGTTGAGCACGCGGGTCTTCATCGGCGGCCAGGGCTATGTGCTGCAGCGGCAGCGTGGCCCGGCGTTGCACCACCTGCACCGGCTGCGGCTGGCCGACCCAATGCACGGCGCTGCGCAGGATGTCGTGGCGGTCGATTACCTGCTGCAAGGCACCGACAAAGGCCTCGAGACGTGCGTGGTTGTCGAATTCGATCAGCGAGCGTACCAGGTACGCATCGCCTTCGTGTCCCAGCAGATGATGGAACAGAATCCCTTGCTGCAACGGGGCCAGCGGGTAGATGTCCTGGATATTGGCGGCCCCGCCCGGTACGGCGGCGACGATGCGTTCGAGCTCGGCCTCGCTCAGTTCCACCAGCGGCAGCATGTCGGGTGTCAGCGCAGTGCAGCCATCCGGAATCCGGTTGGCCGGGGCGAGGAACGGAGTGTCCTGGCCGCGGCTCAGGGCCTGGGCCATTTCTCGTACGCTGGGCGCGGTGAACACCGTGCGTACACTGGCGCTCAGGCCATGCTGGCGCAAGCGGTCGATCAGGCTCACGGCCAGCAGCGAATGCCCGCCGAGTTCGAAGAAACGGTCGTGACGGCCCACCTTGTCGAGGCCGAGCAAGTCCTGCCAGACGTTGGCAACGATCTGTTCGATCTCGCCTCGCGGTGCCTCGTAGGCGCGGCTGGCGAACGCTTCCTGGCCCGGCGCGGGCAGGGCGCGGCGGTCGAGTTTGCCGTTGGGGGTCAGCGGCAACGCTTCAAGCTGGACGAAGGCGCTCGGCACCATGTACTCAGGCAGCGCCGCCAGCAGTGCGGCACGCAATTGCTCCACCGGCACCGGCTCGCCACACAGGTAGGCGACCAGCCGTTTGCTGTCGGACTGCCCCGGTTTGCTTTCCTGGGCAACCACCACCGCTTCGCGGACACCGGCACAGCCGGCGAGGACGGCTTCGATTTCCCCCAGCTCCACGCGGAAACCGCGGATCTTCACCTGATCGTCATTGCGTCCCAGGTACTGCAGGGTACCGTCGGCGCACCAGCGGCCAAGGTCGCCGGTCTTGTACAGGCGTGCGTCCGGATTGGTGCTGAACGGGTCGGCGATGAAACGCTCGGCGGTCAGCTCCTGGCGATTGAGGTAGCCGCGAGCGACACCGACACCGCCGATATGAATTTCTCCGGCGACCCCCATGGGGACCAGTTCGCCGAGCGCATCCAGCACGTGCAGTTGGGTATTGCGCAGCGGTTTGCCGATGGAGCGGAAATCGTCGTGGTCGCTTTCCATGCGGCGGATCGAGGCGTTGACCGTGGCTTCGGTCGGACCATAAGCGTTGAACAGCGCCGGGCGATGGCCGGCGCGGGCGAACCACTGGCTCACCGCCTGCTTGCCCACTGCTTCGCCGCCGATCATGAACTGACGCAGGCAAGTAGGCAGGGCGACATGGGCGTCCCGGGCGACCTGTTGCCAGAACACGGTCGGTAGGTTGGCGACGCTGATTGCGTACTGCTCGCAGAGCGTGGCGAAGGCGGCGGTGCCGGCGATCCAGGCGTCGCTGCGCAGCACCAGGGTGGCGCCGGACAACAAGGCGCCGAAGATCTCTTCCACCGACATGTCGAAGGTCATGGTGGCGAATTGCAGGATGCGATCCTGGGGATTGAGGCCGTAGCGTTCCTGCAGGGCACCGATCTGGTTGCACACCGAGCGGTGTTCGAGCATTACGCCTTTCGGCTTGCCGGTGGAGCCGGAGGTGTACATGACGTACGCCAGGTGCCGGGAGGTCAGGCCTTCGACCCTTGGATTGCTGTCATCGCCATCAGTCGAGTCGTCCAGCAACAGCTGCGGCATGTGCAGCGCCGGCAGTTGTTCGGCCATGGTTTCGATCAGGTAGCCCTGGGTGAGCAGGACCCGCGGGGTGCTGTCGTCGAGCATGTGCTGCAAGCGATCCTGCGGATAGTTCGGGTCCAGCGGCACATAGGCGCCGCCGGCCTTGAGAATGGCCAGGATGCCGACGATCATTTCCGGACTGCGTTCCACCAGCAAGGCGACCCGTTCATCCGGGCGCAGGCCCGCGGCGATCAGGCGATGGGCGATGCGGTTGGCCCGGGTGTTGAGTTCGGCATAGCTGAGGCTGATCCCTTCGGCCTGCACGGCGATGGCTTGGGGACGCTTCTGTACGTGCTGTTCGAACCATTCCTGCAGCAGCATGCCTTCGGCGAACGGCGCATGGGTCTGGTTGAAGCCGCCGAGCAGTTGCCGGCGTTGTTGGTTATCCAGCAACGGCAGAGTCGCCACCGGCTGCGTGGCATCGTCGAGCATCTCATCGAGCAAGTGCAGCAGGTGCCGGCCCCAGCGAGCGATGGTGGCTTCGTCGAACAGGTCGGTGGCGTATTCGAACTGGCCGCTGATGGTTTCGCCGTCATCGTTGAGGGATAGGCTCACATCGAATTGGGTGGTGCCGGTGGGCTGGGCCAGTGGGCTCAGGCTCAAGCCAGGCAGTTCCAGAGCCTGGTCCTGTGGCGTGTTGCCGAGCACCAGCATGGCCTGGAACAGCGGGCTATGACCGAGGCTGCGCTCCGGTTGCAGGGCTTCGACCACTTGTTCGAACGGCAGGTCCTGATGGCCGTAGGCGTCGAGGGTGGTGGCCTTGATGCGTTCGAGCAACTGCTCGACCGGGCTGTCGGGCTGTACGTCGATGCGCAGGGCCAGGGTGTTGACGAAGAAGCCGATCAGCGCTTCGGTTTCACGCCGTGGGCGGTTGGCGACCGGCGTGCCGACCACCACCTGCGACTGATTGCTCAGGCGCGACAGCAGGATCGACCAGGCCCCCAGCAGGGTCATGAACGGGGTCAGGCCGCGCTGCTGGCTGAAACGCCGCAGGCGTGCGCTCAATGGCGCGGGCAGTTGCAGCGCCAGTGCGGCGCCCTGGTAGCTTTGCATCTGGGGTCGTGGATGGTCGGCCGGCAGTTCCAATAGCGCCGGGGCACCGTCCAGATGGTCTTTCCAGAATTGTGTCTGGGCTTGCAGGCGTTCGCCTTGCAGGTGCTGTTGTTGCCAGGCGGCGTAGTCGGCGTATTGCAGGGTCAGGGGTGGCAGCGGATCTTCGCGGTCCTGGCTGAACGCGGCGTACAGCGCATTGAACTCGCCGATCAACACCGCCACCGACCAGCCGTCGGAGACGATGTGGTGCTGGGTCACCAGCAGGATGTGCTCGTCCTCGGCCAGGCGCAGCAGTCGACCGCGAATCAGCGGGCCGGCGCTCAGGTCGAAGGCGGCGCGGGCTTCTTCCTGGGACAGCTGTTCGACGGCCTGTTGCCGGGTCTCGGCGTCCAGGGTCTGCAGGTCATGCTCGACCAGGGCGAAGCCAATGTCAGCCGGGGCGAAACGCTGGCGTACTTCGCCGTCCTGGCGTTCGAAGGTGGTGCGCAGGCTTTCGTGACGGGCGACGATGCGGTCCAGGGCCCGTTGCAAGGCCTGGCGGTCCAGGCTGCCGCGCAGGTGCAGGGCGGCGGGCATGTGGTAGGCGACGCTGGCGGCATGGTCCAGTTGATCGAGGAACCACAAGCGCTGCTGGGCCAGGGACAGCGGCAGCGGTTGCTCGCGGGAGACCACGGCAATGGACTGGAGCCGCGACTGACCGGTCTGCTCGACGTGTCGGGCCAGTTCGCTCAGGGAGGTCTGGGCGAACAGCGTGCGCAGGTCGATCTCGGCACCGAGCTCCTGGTGCAGGCGGGCTTGCAGTTGCACGGTCAGCAGGGAATGGCCACCCAGTTCGAGGAAGCCGTCGTGACGGCCGACCTGGTCCAGGTGCAGCAGGTTTTTCCAGATCTCGGCGATGGCGACTTCGGTGTCACCTTGGGGCGCTTCGTAGGCCTTGCTGGCGAGGGCTTCCAGGCCGGGCTCGGGCAGGGCGCGGCGGTCGAGCTTGCCGTTGGCGGTCAGGGGCAGGGCGTCCAGGTGTACGAAGGCGCTGGGCACCATGTACTCGGGCAGGTGCTTGAGCAGGGCGCTGCGCAGCTGTTCGGCAGGCGCCGGTTCACCGCAGACATAGGCCACCAGGCGCTTGCTCTCGGGTTGGCCGGGGATGTCTTCCCGGGCGATGACCACCACTTCGCGAACGCCGGGGCACAGGGCAAGGGCCGCTTCGACTTCGCCGATCTCGATGCGCAAACCGCGGATCTTCACTTGGAAGTCATTCCGGCCCAGGTACTCCAGCGCGCCGTTGGCGAGCCAGCGGCCGAGGTCGCCGGTCTTGTACAGGCGGGCGTTCGGCTCGCTGCTGAACGGGTCGGCGATAAAGCTTTTGGCGCTGAGTTGCGGCAGGTTGAGGTACCCGCGCGCCACGCCGATGCCGCCGATATGGATTTCCCCGGCGATACCCAACGGTTGCGGTCTGCCACGGGCGTCGAGCACGTGCATCTGGATGTTGGCGATCGGCTTGCCGATGGGCACGCTTTCGCCGGGATCGCTGGGGCGGCAGTGCCAGGCGGTCACGTCGATGGCCGCTTCGGTCGGACCGTACAGGTTATGCAGTTCAACGCCGGCCAGTTGCCGCTCGAAACGCCGTTGCAGGGCACGGGGCAGGGCTTCGCCACTGCACAGCACCCGACGCAGTTCGGGGAAGTCGCGGTTGTCGGGGTGCTCCAGGAACAGGTCGAGCATCGACGGCACGAAGTGCAGCATGGTGATGCTCGCCTCGCGCATTATCTGGGCCAGGTAAGCCGGTTCCTGATGACCGCCGGGACGGGCCATGACCAGCTCGGCGCCAGCCAGCAAGGGCAGGAAGAACTCCCAGACCGACACGTCGAAACCGAACGGGGTCTTTTGCAGGATCCGGTCGCTGGCGTCGACGCCGTACTCGTCCCGGGCCCACAGCAAGCGATTGACCACGCCCAGGTGTTCGTTCATCACCCCTTTCGGGGTACCGGTGGAGCCCGAGGTATAGAGCACGTAGGCCAGGTGCTGCGGCGTCAGGCCAAGCGCCTGCGAATCCGGATTGTGTGTGGGAAGCGCGCTCAGGACGTCCTCGTCATCGAGCGCCAGCGCCGGAATATTCAATGGCGGCAACTGGTTCAGCAAGGCGTGGCTGCTCAGTACAGCGCGGGGGGCACTGTCTTCGAGCATATAGACCTGGCGCGCACTCGGCAGGTCCGGGTCGATGGGCACATAGGCGCCGCCGGCCTTGAGCACGCCCAGCAGGGCGACGACCATTTCCGGGCTGCGCTTGAGGCACACGGCCACCCTGGCGTCCGGCTTCACGCCGAGTTCGATCAGGCGATGGGCGAGCTGGTTGGCCTGGCGGTTGAGCTGTTCGTAGCTGAGCAGCGGCCCACTGTCGCCGCGCACGGCGCAGTGATGAGGACGTTGCTCGACCTGCTGTTCGAACAGGGTGTGGATCAGCACATCCCGCGGATATTCGCGGGCGGTGGCATTGAACTCGACTTGCAGGCGCTGCCGCTCGGCCGCGCTCATCAGCGGGTAGTCGCCCACTGGCGTGTCATGCTGCTCAAGTACCGCTTCGAGCATCGAGACGATGCGTTGTTGCAGCAGGCGGGCTTCTTCCACGCTGTAGTAGGCGGTGTTGAAGTTGAAGTCCAGATGCACGTCTTCGAACGGATGGTAGTCGCGCACGAAGATCGCCATGGGCGTCTGTTCGTAACCGTTGTCCATGGTGATGACGGTGGAGGAGGTACCGCCGAACTGGTCGTCACCGTCCAGGCTTTCGAATGACAGCGAAACGTCGAACAGCTGCCGACGCCCGGTTTGCGCGAGGCGCAGGATGCGGTTGAGTTCGGCAATCGGGAAGCGCTGGTGGCGGTAGCAGCGGCGCAGTTGGCCGCCGGCGGCGTGCATCAGGTCCAGCAGCGAGGCGTCGAGGTCGACGGGCAGGCGAATCGGGCTCACCGAGGAAAACATCCCCGCGGTTTCCTTGGTTCGGGCGTTGGTGCGGTTGTGCACGGGCATGCCGATGACCATCTCGTCGACGCCCACGGTACGGCAGAAATACGTGGCGACCACGCTGATCAACACGTGGGCCACCGACAGGCTGCGCTCGCTGGCGAATTCCGTCAGGGCGTTGTACAGCGCCCTCGGCAGCATTGCCTGGACTTGCGCGCTGGGGGCCAGTTCATTGGCCTGGCCGGTCTTGAAATCGGCCCGGCGTTGCAGCAGCGACGGTGGCAACTGCGCGTAGGTTTCCTGCCAGAACTCGCGGTCGCGCTCGTAGCGTGACGATTGCAGGTAGGCGCGGTCGTCCTCCAGGAACGACAGGTAGGAATGTCCTTGGGCGACTTCGTCGTTGCCGACCAGCAAGCCATTGTATGCGGCACCCACGGCATGGCCGATCAGCGCCACGCCGATGCCGTCGGTGACCAGGTGGTGGTAGCGGTTGAGCCAGTAGTGACGGTTCGGGCCGCAACGCACCATGCGCGCTTCCCAGAGTTGCCCGGTCAGTTCCGGGAACGGCTGGCGGAAGGCGTTGCGCAGGTATTCCATCGCCAGTCCGGCATCGGCTTCGGCTTCGGTGAACTCCACCACCTCCAGCTTGACCTTGACCTCGGGCAAGACCCGCTGGCGGCCGATGCCGCCTTCATGGCTGAAGCTCAGTCGCAGGGCGTCGTGGTTGTTGGCGACCAGCTCGATGGCTTTCTCGAACAGCGGAATGTCGATTTCACCCTTGATCTCCAGGGACATGCCGATGTTGTAGTAGGGCAGGTCCGGGTGCGCGATCTGGTCGAGCCAGATGCCCTGCTGGACGGAGGCCAATTCGTGGGTGGCGCAGTCTTGCGTGGGCAGCATTTCGGTCGACGAATCCATTTCGGAGCACCTGCAGGCAGAATCAATTGAGGTTTGTCTCCGTTCGAATGGCGGTGCATGAGGCCTGGGCGACTGCCAATCGGCGGATGCAAATAGTCGTGGAGAGGGACATCGGGGCCGTAGGCAGGCGCCTGATGCGAGGGGGGCGTTGGGGGGGCTGTGGTGCGGCTGTCGATGGGCCGTCCTGCCGTTCGGTCACGCCTGATGTCCCTTCACAAGGTGGGAAAAAATTAGAGGATCCGTTTCCCGATGTCTGTCATGGGAAGCAGGGACAACGGTGGGAAACGCGGCTTTGCGGCGCTTGGGCGTGGTCGCGCGAGTCTGTTATACCAACGACCCTGAGTGAGTTTGCGAGGGTTGAACATGCCACTGACCGCCGAATCGGAACGCCCGGTTTCCAAGTTCTGGAGCCTGTCCCGTTTTCCCAATCACCCGCAGGCAGGGACGGTCGAAGTGATCGATGCGCTGGCGATTTCCAAAGAAGATTTCACCCGCCGCTACGTCAATCGCAACCGGCCCTGCCTGATCAAGAATGCCGTGCGGCACTGGCCGGCCTTCCACAAGTGGAATCGCCTGGACTACCTCAAGGCCCATTCGCACAACAATAACGTGGTGGTCCGTTCGCAGATCGTCTCGGAAGTCATCGGCTGGTCCAATCCCAAGGTCAAGGCCGAGCTGACCGAGTACGCGAACACGGTCTACCGGGACATGCCGTTCCATGAATTCCTCGACAGCCTCGGGGAGGGCGATTCGCCGCTGGTGGCCGACAGCTGCCGTTTCTCCGAAGGCTCGGCCATCGAGCGGTTGAAGGATGACGTCGGTGGCCTGCCGTTCATGCCTCAGTTGGGCAAGACCCGGGCCTATCCTCCCCATCGCAGTTTCCTGTACCGCAACTCCTACACCGATTGGCACTTCCATGTCACCGACGAGACGTTCATGGCCCAGGTAGTCGGGGCCAAGGAGGTCCTGCTGCTGCCGCCGGACGAGAAGAGTTGGCGGGCGTTGCGACCGGTGATCGAAGAAGCGGGCTACCTGTACGACATCGACACCGGGCGCTTCCCCGGAACGCTGGACCTGCGTGCCCTGCGTACAGTGGTGGAGCCGGGCGATGCGTTGTACATCCCGGTCTATTGGTGGCATGCGGTCCAGTCGATGGACGATGCATTCGGCGCCACGGTCGCGGCCACGTTCCCGACGCCTCTGCATGTCAGCGGCAACATCAGTTCGCCCATCGCCAGGCGGGTGTTGCGCACCTATCTGTTTTCCCGCTATGCGCCGCTGGTGCTCGGCGCGGTGGCGTATTCCATGGTCTATCGACTGATGAGCAAGCTGGTCGATCTTGCCACGCCTCGCGATGTGCGCACATGAGCCTGGTGAGCGACCGCAGGGGCTTCGATCTGGGGCGGGGTTTCTATTTCCTCTGGTGCGGCGAGTCCCTGGCGGTCATCGGCACGGCGCTGATGGAGTTCGCCCTCGGCGTCTGGGTATACACCCACACCGGCTCGGCGGTGGCGTTCGCCAACGTGGTACTGGCGGCCACCTTGCCGGCGGTGCTGTTCCTGCCGCTGGCGGGAGGGCTGGCGGACCGGATCAGTCACCGGGTCATCATTGTCTGTTGCGATGTCAGCCTGGCGGTGCTGTTGCTGGGCGTCATGGCGTTGCTCTGGTTCGAGCGGCTGGAGCCGTTGCACCTGTACATCTTCAATTGCCTGGCGTCGATTGTCAGCGCGTTCCGCAAGCCGGCGTACCAGGCGGCCGTCAGCACGATTGTCGCTCCGGATAAATTCACCCGTGCCTCGGGATTGATCAGCATCAGCAAGAACGCTTCGGCCCTGGTGGCGCCCCTCTTGGCGGGGGCGATCATGGCGAAGGCCGGGCTGGTGACGATCCTGGCGGTGGATCTGGTGACGTTCTGCTCCGGCACGCTGTTGGTGATCAAGGCGTTTTCCCATGTGCGGCCGTCAGCGGAGCATCACGATGCGATGGCCAAGGGCACGGTGTTCGGCGGCGCCCTGGGCAATGTCGCCGCGGCGCTGAAATTCTTCGTCGCCGAGCGGCTGATGGCCGGGCTGCTGGTATACACCATGATGCGCAGTGCGCTGTTGGCCCTGGCGACGCTGATGATGACGCCGTTGCTGTTGTCGACCCTGGGCAGCCAGGTCCTGGGCATGGCCTATACCTGGGCGGCCCTGGGCGGCCTGGCCGGTGCGGGGCTGTTGATTTCCATGGGCAATCCGCGCCGGTTGATGGCGATGGTGGCGGTGGCCGACCTGTTGCTGGCGGGGTGCGTCGTTGCCCTGGGGATGGTTTCGCAGGCCGTGGCCTACTGCGCCCTGGCCTTCGTTGCGATCACCATGGCGAGCATCGCCGATGCCAGCGTGAACGCCCTGTGGATGCGCAGGATTCCCGCCGGCAGCCGCGCCAGTGTGTTTGCCTTGATCAGTATGCTGACCATTGCCGCCACCAGCCTGGCCGTCATCGTCGGCGGCTTCCTGGTCGACCATTGGTTCCAGCCGGCGTTGATGCCGGGCGGTCTGTATGCCGACTCGATCGGGCGCTGGCTGGGGACAGGCCCGGGGCGTGGGGTGGGGATGCTGTTTGTGGTCGCCGGGGCGTTGTTCGCGCTGCTGCCGCTGGGCGTTCTTCTCTACGGACCGATGCGTCGCCTGGACGAGGCGCCCACGCCGCTGGCCGTGGCACGGATGGTCGACGGCCCGCAGGTCGATCCGCTGTGACGCTGTACCGGATTCCCGTGACAGACAGGCCGGGCCCGCTGGGTCAACCTTCCCAGGCTGGTCCGCTGTGCCCCTCGTCGCCATCGGAATCGACAACCCTCAACAAAAGGAGCTCCTATGCGCCCGTCGTTTTATGATTCCAGCCGTTTTCCGCATCTCAAGAACCTTGCCGACAACTGGGAAGTGATCCGCGAGGAGTTCCTGGCCCTCGATGCGCCGACCCTGACCATCAACCGCGTGGGCAAGTCGATCACCGAGATCGTCGATGAAGTGACCGCGCACATGGAGGCCGGCGGTGAGTATGGCTGGCTCTGGGGCTGGGGTGACGACATGGACGTCATGCCGGAATGGACCCAATACGGCCTGGTTGCCTATGACACCCCAATCCCCTATGCCCGCGCCGCCATGCCCGGGACCATCGACCTGTTGAGCAAGATCCCCGGGATCAAGCTCTGCGCCTTGCTGCGCATGGAGCCGAACGTTTTCCTCGGCACCCATTCCCACACCGGTACCTGGGAAGAAGGCCTGTTGCACATGCAACTGACCATCGATGCCCCGACCACCCAGAACTATGCCTACCTCAACGTCAATGGCAGCTTCAACCAGAGCACCAACGGCAACCTGGTGATCTTCGACGGCTCCCTCGACCACTTCGCCGTCAACGCTTCCCGGGCTCACCGCACCGTGCTTTATCTTGAGTTCTATCGCGAGAAACACATGGCGGCGTGAGGTCGAGCCGGTTTGATGGAAGTGAGTCTGCTCGCAAGGAAGGCGTGTCAGCTGATACAAATCGGCGGGCTGAAGTGATGTCGTTGGGGGCAGGCTCTGTTTGGCGACTGTCATGGATGCCCGCCGCCTGACGCCAGGGGAGGTGGCTGTCGACGGGGAGATCGCTGGATTCGAGGTACGCATCCCATCCAGCGATCAGCGCGGCCCAGGCCCGTCGAACGTCTGGATCACTGGCGCGCCTTGGCGCCCATGACCTGGCGGCGGTTGACTACCTGGCCTTGGCGAGGCTGCTCGAAACCTAGGCAAGCGTTGCAAGCGCGGATCAGCGCACATTTCACCGACGTCTGCATGGGCAGTCTGTCCGGTAGCCGCTATAGTGCCCGCTCTAGCCGCCCCGGCACTGACACGGCAGTCACAGGAACTCTTCACATGCCCCATGGCGTAATCGCTACCCGCGCTGAAATCACCCACTTCCCACTTTCCCCAAGCGTTGAACAGGCCCGCCAACTGATACCGCCCGCCGAAGCACGCCTGGCGCAGCGCAAGCACGTGGTGCTCAAGCCGTTCATGATCGTCCAGGGGCTCGTCTGCGGATACTTCCTGATCAAATGGGTGGCGCAGGGGCACTACATCGGTGGCCCGATTTTCGCGGGACTGCTCTGGTGCGTGACCTGGGTCTTCAGCCTGCCGCTGGGATTGTTCTGGCGCAAGGAAAGTCGCGAACTCAAGCGCGTTCAGGATAACGTCGGCGTCGTCTTGCACAGGGTGTGCACAGACTTCCTCGCCGAACAGACATTGGGGCCGTATCGCTGGATCTCCCGTGGCGAAAACATGCTCGGGCTGTTTCCGGAAACCGCCATGCTCTATCTCTATTCAGCGGAGTCGGGCCACCAGCATGCGCTGATCGATGCGCCGCAGGTGGTTCGCCAGGTACGGGTCGACGAGAAAACCCAGACCGTCCACACCTCCAACACTCATACCACCCACAGCGAGCGAAAGGTCAGCAGCACGCACTTCGGCGGCGAGATCGGCAAGGGCACCTCCAACTCCACCACCTATACGTCCAGTACGACCCACCATACCTTTACCTTGCAGATTCAGTTTCAAATCGGCTCCGGCACGCCTTGCTGGACGACCTGGTCGTTTGGCGACGACTGGCAGGACGCGGAAAACTGGCGTTTGCAGATCGCACAGGCGGCGGGCTTGTAGAGACCGGCGCTGTCGGGCGGGTCTCGCCTGGTATTCCAATCAAGCCACAAACCTGTGGGAGCAAAGCTTGCTTGCGATTGCGGTAAATCAGTCAGCAGCGATGTTGACGGGGCTGTCGTTATCGCGAGCAAGCTTTGCTCCTACAGGTTCTGCGCTGTTTGAAGCTACAACTTCCTGGGCACCGCCCACGACGCCAATGCCAGGTGCACATTGTGGCGCGGCTTTCGGCATCAACTCACCATGGCAGTCCGGTAAGCACCTGGCCCGATGCCGAAAGCCTGCTTGAACTGCCGGGTAAGATGGCTTTGATCAGCAAAACCCAGCTCCGCGGCGACTCTGGACGGCGTAATACCTTGCTTCAATAACACTTGCGCACACGCCAGGCGTTTTTGCGTGACCCAGCTGTGGGGAGGCAGGCCGGTTGCCTTGCGAAATACTCGGGCAAAGTGAAAGGGAGAGAGGCCGACGCTGGAGGCAAGCTCCTCGAGCGAAGGAGGAAACGCCAGGCGCTCCAGCAGTATTTCCCTGGCTCTACGTACCGCTACAGGCTCCTTCCCTGGCGCTGCGACCGGGCCTATTCCGGCGTACCGCTGGAACAACATCAGCGTGGCTTCCCTCCAGGCGGTTTGCTGCAGCAATTCCGGAGCCTCATGTTCTGCATACAGGTGCACGTTACTGAACGCTCGCGCCACTTGGGAATCGATCAGGACGCTGCTGATAAAGCGGGGGGAGCCGTTGAAACGTATATCCAGCTCGGCCAGGACCTCGGCAAGCTGCGTCAACGTGGGGTAAAAACCTCGGTAGCGCCATCCTTCATGGTGGGCCGTTGCACCAGTATGCAACTCATCCGGATTGATCAGGACCACGGCACCGATGGGTGCAACGTGTTCACTGCCTCGATGCCGAAACCGCTGCGCACCCGACTCGATGACCGAGATGACGAAACTGTCATGAACGTGAGGGGTGAAGCGCTGCTGGTAATATTGAGCGTGCAGCAATTCCACGCCACCCAGGCTTGAGGCTTGCCAGAAACGCGTGTTTTCAATCTTGCTGGCCACGGCTTACCTCACAGTATTGACCTGAACAGGTAGAAACAGCCCATGCTGACCAGGACGCTCGTCAGCACCCGTCCCGTCCAGAGCATGAGACCCACGGCGCAGATCCCACCCAGCAGATAGGGATTCAGAACGCTCAGGTTCAGCGTATGGCCTGGCATGAAAATGATGGGCCCGCAGATCGCCGTCAGCATCCCTGGCACCGCGAAGGATAGGAAGTCCCGGGTGCCTTGGCTCAGTCTAAACGGTAAGCGTGGCTCCAGAAACAGGTAGCGGTTCAGGAAGACAATCACACCCATCCCGGCGATAACGGCGAGGATCATGAACGCCCCTCCATGAGTCGCTTGCAGATGAAACCCGCCGTCATGCCAGCCAATCCCGACACCACCAGCGCCGACTCCCAGCGCAGATAACTGAGCAGCACCGAGCAGGCGAGGGATACCGACACACAAATGATCGTCGGGACCGATTTCACCACCGGGGTGACCAAGGCGATAAAGGTCGCAGCGATGGAAAACTCCAACCCGAGCGACTCAAGGTCGGGAATGCTCTTGCCCAACAGGATCCCTGCCAGGGTGAACAGGTTCCATGCCAGGTAAAAGCTGAGGCCGACACCCAGGGCAAACCAGCGGCTGAACGTCTTCTGGTCATACTGGCTGTTCAGCGCGAAAAACTCGTCGGTCAACAGAAAACCGAGGCCTAGTCTCCATCGTGAAGAAAGCGGGGAGAGGGTGGCGCGCATGTGCAAACCGTAAAGCAGGTGCTGCGACGTCAGGAGAAGAGTCGTCACAAGAATCGAGGAGAGGCTGGCTCCTGTCTTGATCATGCCGATGGCGACGAGTTGCGCGGCACCGGCAAAAACGATGGCCGAAAAGCCCTGGCTTTCGAGAGGCGTCAGCTGGGCATCGATCGCCAATGATCCAACCAGCAAGCCCCAGGGAGCACAGGCCAGGGACAGCGGAGTCACAGCCATCGCGCCTTTCCAGAAGGCTCGATAAGGCGAAAGGTTGGAATGCATGGGCGACGCACGTCGATTATGAATGGGGGTTCAGAATCTCGGATTATGCGATTGCCGTATTGAACGATCTTGCTGTTTGGGCCGTCACGTCTTGAACCGCAGCACCAGGTTGTTCAGGTTCACCGCAAGTTGCGACAGCTCGTTGCTGGCAATCAGCGTTTGACGGGTTCCCTCGCTGCTCTGCACCGCCAGGTCGCGAATGCTGACCAGGCTCCGATCCACATCGCGTGCCACATGCGCCTGTTGCTCGGACGCTGTTGCGATCTGCAGGTTGCGTTCGTTTATCTCCAGCACGGCATGGGTGATTTGTTGCAAGGACTGCCCGGCGTCTTCGGCTGTTTTCCTGGTGCTATGCACCTCCTGGGTGCTTTTGTGCATCGACTCCACCGTGGCAGAAGAACCGGCCTGGATCGCCGCGATCATCTGTTCGATTTCCTGGGTGGAGGTTTGCGTACGGTGTGCCAGGGCGCGCACTTCGTCGGCAACCACGGCAAAGCCTCGACCTTGCTCGCCTGCCCGAGCCGCTTCGATGGCGGCATTCAATGCCAGGAGATTGGTCTGCTCGGCAATGCCCCTGATGACGCTCAACACTTTGCTGATGTCCTGGGCTTGGCCGGCCAGCGCCAGAACCTGTGCGGATGAACCTTCCACCAGGCTCGTCAGGTTGCGCATGGCTGCCAGGGTTTCAGTGACACGTTCATTGCCCAGGTCTGCCGACAGGCTCGACTGTTGGGCTGCCTGGGAGGTAGACGTAGCATTGCGAGCCACTTCCTCAACGGCCGCGCTCATCTCGTTGACTGCAGTGGCGGCTTGCTCGATTTCGCTGTTCTGTTGCTGCAATGTCCGGTCGGCGCTTTCAGTGATGGACGTCATTTCGACAGCGGCAGTGCTCAGTTGCGTAGACGCGCCGGAAATCTCCAGAACCGTTTGCCGCAGCTTCTCCGACATGATGTTGAGCGCCTGCATCAGGCGAGAGGCTTCATCCTTCCCGGTGACCTCAAGCTGCCGGGTCAGATCGCCTTCGGCAATGTCTTCAGCCAGCTTCAGCGATGTATTGATCGGATCGACGATGCTGCGGGTCAAGGCGATAGCGAGGAAGACCGTGAGGATCAGCGCGACGACTACCACAATCATCAGGACGTTGACGCTATGGCCATACACTGCCGTTGCAATGGCGCCTGACCGCTTCGTCTCTTTTGCGTTCAGCTCGCGCATGAGCGTGAGTTTCTCCTGATAGGCCGTGGCGCGGTTGGCCTGTTCGGAGTTGGCGAAGGCAACGGCCTTGTCATGGTCGGAAGCGTCCATTGCGATGACTTGCTTCAATCCATCGATGTAGGTGTTCATCGCGGTTTGGGCCTCATCGAACAGGGCGCTGTCCTTATCGCCTGTCATCAGATTCTGCCGATAGTATTCGCTGCGCGACTGTAGGGTCTCCATGGCTTGTCGCACTTTGGCTTGCGACGTGCTTTTGACTGAGGGATCGGTGCTGCCCAGCATCCTGATGCTCTCGAGACGAGCGTGTAGAAGCGCAATCTGAATGTCATCGACCACTTGAATGCTAGGCAGTGAGTTTTCTTCTATGTCTTGCTCCGCGGTGCGCAAGTGGCCGATTTGAACGTAGGAGAAGCCTCCCAGGCCGATCAAAAGCAGAGTGATGACACCGAAGCAGAATGCAGCTCTGCGTGCGATATTGAGCGATCTGAGATTCATGTTTGGCTCCGGTGTGGCTTACCACGTAACGCCTTTCGAGAGCTGGCTCATTGCCAGCCATTACAGGGTTGGCCAGAGCGGATGAAAATTCTGTGAGCTGTGTGTGGTTTTTTTGAGAATGAGGAAAAGCGCGGTTATCGAGATATCGTTACCGAGGACTGCTGGAATGATTGGCAATGACTGCAGGCTGCTTATGCCACGACATGGTAGATCGGCGCCAACCAGATTCCCCAGTAACAGCAAATTGCGAGACGATTACGCATACATGTGTTCGACCTGATCGGGCCTCCTTACTGATCGCTACGCCGTTGTTTCGGAGATGAGATGACGTTTCCACCCTTGCACAATTTCAAAGTGTTCGAGAGCGTAGCCCGCTTGGGCAGCCTGGCGGCCGCTGCAGTTGAGTTACATGTGACCGTCGGCGCTGTGAGTCAGCAAGTCAAAGCGTTACAAGCCAGCCTGGGTATAGAACTGTTCGAGAAGCGCGGTCGGCAACTGGTGCTGACCGCCAATGGTCGGCTGCTGCAAAAGCATGTGGCGAACGCAATAGGTGAAATCAGCAATGCGGTAACTGCAATGCAGTCCGGTTCTGATGCCGCACAGGAAGTTGTTGAAATCACCCTGTCCATTCCGCCTGCCGAGGGCGTGGAGTGGCTTACTACGCCGTTGCTGCACTTCATGGAGGCATCGGACTCGGTGCGGGTGAACGTGATCACCGCACCGGGGATGCCGCAAGTAGACTGGCGTCGCGCCGATGTGGCGGTAATTTACGGTTCGCCGCCATGGCCAGGCATCTGGTGGCGTTTGATGCATGGCATTCGCATGACTCCCGTGTGCAGCCCGCAATATTTGCGAGGGCCGAAAGCCATTCGTGAAGTAACGGATCTGGCGCGACACCGCCTGCTCCACGAAGACACTGGCAGCCAGTGGCAGCAATGGCTGGCCGATGCAGGCTGCAGCCTTATCTGCAAGGAGGACATCTATTTTGAAGATTTTGGCATGGTCTTGCAGGCCGCGCGCGACGGTTTCGGCGTGGCGCTGAGCGATGAACTCGTGTCTGCCCGCGATCTCGACGAAGGACGTTTGGTGCGCCCGCTGCCGAGCACGGTGCCCGCGCTGCACAATTACTATGTCGCCTGTCGTGAAACCGCGCGTGAACGCCCGGAAATCCGGGCGTTCATCAACTGGTTACTCGCTACGGCCGGTCAGCCCGATCAGTAACCGTAGCCTCGACCATCGGTGAACTGGATGTTGGTGAGAATGCTGATTTCCTTTTCGACCTTGTACAGTTCGGAACTCTTGATCAGTTCCGGATCGCTGAAGGCTTCACCTTTGGCGCGCCCGGCGAGGATCAGCGCCATCTTGTCGCGAATCGACTGTACATTGGCGTAGGTCATCGCCGGCACTTTGGTCGGATCTTCGTCCGCATGAGCGCCATAAATGGCGGTCTGCTGGTTGATCATTTTCAGCGTGGCGTCGAGAGAAGCGACGTAGTCTTTGAGATTGCCTGCCAATAGCCACGACGGATAGACATGATCCCCGGAAAGCAAGATGTTATGCGTCTCATCGAAGAGCGCGACTTCGTCCTGCGTGTGTCCCGGCACACTTATCAGACGCATCTTCAGACCGCCAAGGTCGATGGTCTCGTCGGGTTTTATCAGTCGCGCGACCTTGAAAGGCGGCACTACCATGTGATCGAAGTTGCCCAGATAGACCGGCTCGGGTACGCGGTAGAAGTCATCCTTGTCCTTGAATTGACGAGTGAATGGCGTATCGACCAAGTAGATACTTTTGAAATTGTGTAGGCCACCCAGGTGATCGAAATGCAGATGAGAGGGCAGCAGCGAGAGTGGCTTGTCAGTGATCTTACTTGCCACCAGCGTGATGTCTTCTTTCTGATTCGCACCCGAATCGAACATCAACGCCTGGTCATTGCCGACCAACAAATACGAAAAATTCTTCTGGTAATAACCGGGTTCGCCAATGGCGTAAAGGAAGTCCGTCAATTTATGCACGACGAAGGCCGCGCCTTGCGTTTTATCCGCCTCCTGCGCTTGAAGAGTAAACGATGCGGATAGGAAAACAGAGGAAGCCAGGGCCAGGAATCTTACGAGTTTGCGCATGGTGTACGAACCTTTTTCTTATGTTCAGCGGATGGCGGGCTGTTTGCTGCTTGCCTATCTCACGGGTTGTCGGTTCACACATCAATGGATGATTTTTAAAGTGGGATACTTGAGTTCAGCTAAAGCGTGAGTCGAACAATTTATTTTCAAGGAGGCTGCTGCCCCTTCAACCCTCCCACACAAAGGGCATGAAGAGTTAACTGATTCGGCTGGACATGGCAGAAATGAGCTACCTTATCTGACCCACTTGCTTATCGCTCAGGGAGAGCGCCATGCCTTTGCAAATCCAACTTTCGGAAAATGTGACCGAATCAGAGCGGTTGGGAATTTTGAACCCGCTGCTGGCCCATAACCTGGCCAACGGTGGGGACGATGCCCACGAAACCTTTGCCCTGTTGCTACGAGCCCCGGACAGTAATGAAGTCATTGGGGGGCTGTATGGAAAAATTTCTTATCGGTGGCTGCTCATCGATCTTGTCAGTGTTCCCGAGTCGATGCGTGGTCAGGGTATCGGAGAACGACTGATGCGCAGGGCAGAAGACGTGGCAAAGGAAAAACACTGCGTCGGGATCTGGCTGGAGACTTTCAGCTTTCAGGCGCCGGAGTTTTATCAAAAACTGGGTTATTCCGAATTTGGACGCCTGGTGGATTATCCGCCGGGGCATGCCCGGTTCTATTTCCAGAAACGGCTGTGCTGACAGTGGAACAAACCGGTGCCGTGGTAGTCTTCAAGTCTGCCCCTGCAACGGGCTGTTCTGACTGGGGCGATGCGCAACGTTGGAGTGTTTTTTACATAGGAGGTTTAGAGTGTCCTGGAAGCCAAATCTTGTAGTGCTGGCCCTGTCTGTCGTTGCCTTTTCGGCGCAGGCCCAATCCGATCGTGAAGTGGTCGAGGACATGGTGACTCGCTCGGCCAATGTCTGCCCAGGCCACAGCACCGAGCGCACCACGCCCACGGTGAAGGCGGTGCCTGTCGGCGCGTTGCGGGTCATGCTTGACCGCGGCCTGGTCATGTGTCCCGACCGGCGCCTCGATGTCGACGCACCGGCCGTGTTCTTCGGTAGCGTCGGCGTATTCGAATGGAACCCCGAAGTGCCTGCAAGCTCGGAAGTGATCGTCAAGCAGATCGACGCCATGACCCGCAAGGACGAGTACCCATCGGACACCCTGGTTTGGGACGCGGAGGGTATGCCCCTCAAACAGCGCACTGTGCCGGCTTTCGAACCCAAGCCAGGGGCTGCGGTGCTGTATCGGGTACGGTAAGCCCTGCCGACGATGTACATGGACGTCAGCGCCGATGCCGCTGCGCTGATCCGATCTCAATCGAGGCGATCGATGGCACGTGCAAGATTTGCGCGTGCCTGCTGCTCGAATGCGTCGAAGTAGGGTGCAGTTGTATAAATGCGCTCGCGCATTAGAAAACCCTCCAGGATCTGGCGTCGCTTTGGGCCATATACAGGCATCGGCACGTGCAGGTACTCGCGGCGGATTTGTTGGGCGTACTCCTCGAACCGCTCGAACGATGCCCCGAGGATCGCCAGATCCGTGTCCACCAACACCGCCTCGTCTACCGACTGCGGGGCGCTGTCGTGTCGGGTCACCATGACCAGGTCGTAAAGCCTGCGGCGCGTTTCGTCGTCCAGGCCGCTATCACGGGCCACCTCGTCCAGCCATTGGGCGCTGCGCAATTCGTTGTCGCTGCGCAGGGGGTCGTAGATCGCGTCGTGGAACCACAGCGCGAGGTCGACTTCGGCGGGGGCCTGGCAGGCCGCGTTGAGGAGTCGACGCACCCGGAGGCACTCAGCCAAGTGCTGGCGGTTGTGGTACGCGCGGTGTGGCTCGTCGTAGTGCCTAATGAGTTTTTCGTGCGTCTCTTGCGACGCACATCTGACCCCAAGCTCCGTCCAGACGCGAGCCCAGGCGGTAAAGCCCAGTGCCTCAGGCGCGTCGAGGTCGTCGAGTAGCCCGGTTCCTTCTGACTGTTCCGTCATTGCTGCTCCTGCGCATTATTAATGTAGCGTTGCACCCAGGCGATCAATTAAATCCCACGCCGCACCCGTCCCGGCGCCTCACCATATACCTCCTTGAACTTCTTGCTGAAAGCCGCCTGGGATTGATACCCCACCTGGGATGCAATGTCAGTCAATCCCAGGTGCGAATGGCTCAGCAGGCTGAAAGCCAGTTCCATTCGAACCTGCGTCAACAGGATCCAAGGCGAAACGCCGGCGACCCGCACGAAAGCTCGCATGAACGTTGCACGGGACATGCTGGCAATCTCGGCCAACGCGTCCACTGTCCATTCATGGCCCGGCTCCGCCAGCATCGACTGCCAGGCTCGGCCCAGCCGCTTATCGGCCAACAGGGCCAGGGTGCCGGTGTGATGGCCGTGGCTTGCGAGGTGAGCGCGCAGGATCAAGGTGAACAGCGCCTGGGACAAGGCATCGAGTAAAAAGTGTGCGCCGACTTGCTCGTTATCGGCTTCACCTCGCAACATGTCGACCAGTGCCGGCAAGGGAGCGCTTGCAGGAAGAGCCGCACTGGGTATCACCAGGTGTTCGGGGAGGGCGCTGAACAACAGGGAGGCGCGAGTGTAGTGGAAGCTCCCGCAAAGCATGTCCAGGTCCGTGCTTCCGCGGCCGATGCGGTAAAGCGGCAGTGTTCCACCGGAAACCAGCCGCGGGGTACCTGGCTTGGCCGTTTTGCCGATGCCATGCAGGAGGTGCGGTGCCCCACGGGGCAGGAGCAGGATGTCGCCCGCTCGCATCGGCAAGCGCTGGCCGTCTGGAAATTCGACCCGGCATTCTCCCGCCAGGACAATGTGATAGGGCGCTTTCCCCAAGGCTTCCTGCTGGTGATCGAGTGCCCAGTCGCCTTGGAACTGACACCGCAGATCCACGCTACCCCGCACGTTGGCCAAGCTGATGAGTTTATCGATCGAATTCATTTGAGTGCTTCGCATAAAAATCTGAGCGGATCGGACAAAACCGAATCACGCCCTGGAGGGAAACTGAGCCTGTCGAAACAGTACACCAACTTGCTCAGGAGTCATGCGATGTTCAATAACTGGTCCGAACTGCTACCCACCATCCAGAAGGCTTTCGGTGCGCTCGGAAGGAGCAACCCTAAAATGGTCAAGGCTTACATGGCCCTTGGCGAGGCCTCCGCGGAAAACGAGGTGCTGGATGCGAAAACCCGAGAGTTGATTTCGATTGCCGTCGCGGTCACCACTCGTTGTGATGGATGCATCGCTGTCCATGCGGACGCGGCGATCAAGGCCGGAGCGAGCCGCGAAGAAGTGGCGGCCACATTGGCAACCGCGGTTTCACTCAACGCCGGCGCTGCCTACATCTATTCGTTACGTACGTTGGAGGCGTACGACTCGCTGAAAAAATAGAGCCTGCCGGTGCAGGCAGCTGGCCTCGGTACCGTGCGGTATCGGGGCTTTTTAATGCCTGCAGGATCTTCGAGCCTCCGACGCAACGCCGCAGGTGATCCACTACGATGAGACTGCGGGTTCACTGACGATGGAGACATACCCACGATGAACTACACGGGTGCCTGTCACTGTGGAGCGGTTGGCTTCGCGTTTGAAGCCGAAGTTGAAGAACTGATCAGTTGCGACTGTTCGCTGTGCAGCAAGCGCAATGCGTTGATGGCTACGGTGCCGCGAGAGGACTTTCGCATCACCCGTGGTGAAGACGCGCTGCGTCTGTATCGCTGGAACAGCGGCGTGGCCCAGCATTACTTTTGCGGTACGTGCGGGATCTATGTGTACCACCGACGGCGCAGCGATCCCGAGGTCCTCAGCGTCAATGCGTGCTGTATCGATGGATTGGATTACCGCGCCGTGCCGTTGCGTCATGTCGATGGCAAAAGTCGAAGCCTGGTCGGCCCGCCTTGAGCACAATGCATGTTCGACCAAGGGTGTCGACGTCAGTGGTTGGCACCCTGCTCAGATCATGAGTCCAAAGGCGGGCAGAGTCTGATGCCAGTCCTGGTGGCGCAAAACCTGTGGGAGC
>NZ_KN322983.1:991657-1007820 GCF_000774145.1 Pseudomonas mediterranea CFBP 5447
AGTCAACATTGTTGCTGACTGACGTACCGTAATCGCGAGCAAGCTTTGTTCCCACAGGTTGGTGGCTTAATTGACTGGCATCAGGGCAGGCCCCTGTCTTGCAGCTCAAACAGCCACCGACTCCAGGGTCGATCAAAGAAGCGGAAGGCGGCACCCTGCTCAGATCATGAGTCCAAAGGCGGGCAGAGTCTGATGCCAGTCCTGGTGACGCAAAACCTGTGGGAGCAAAGCTTGCTCGCGATAGCGGCAGACCAGTCAACATTGTTGCTGACTGACGTACCGTAATCGCGAGCAAGCTTTGTTCCCACAGGTTGGTGGCTTAGTTGACTGGCATCAGGGCAGGCCCCTGTCTTGCAGCTCAGACAGCCACCGACTCCAGGGTCGATTCAAGGAAGCGGAAGGCGGTCTGTTTCGAACGGTGGGTCGATTCGAAGAACGCCAGGTGGCTGCCGTTGCTCTCCACGTGCAGCAGTGCATCGCTGATGGACTCGGCAATGCGCTGGGAACCGCCGATGTGGGTGGTTTCGTCGGCGTCGCCGGCGACCACCAGGGTCGGCACGCTGATCTGTTCCAATCGTGATTGCAGCTCGGTCTTGTTCAATGCATCGTTAAGCCGCGCATAGCGGTAGAACAGCTCCTCGTTGACATAGGGGTAGAGCGCCGCATGGGCGATCGAGTCCGGGATGGTCGCCAGTGTCGCCTGGTCCAGGAACAACGCCTGCAAGTCGCTGGCTTCGTTGCGGTCGACGGCGGCCGACTCCATCAGCCATTCGAAGTTCTGCTGATGGGCGGTGCGCAGGCTGTTGTCGCCGAGGTTGTAGTCGCCGTGCCACAGGCTCAGGGAGTTCACGCGCTCGGGGTGGAGGGCCGCGGCGCTCAAGGCGATCACCGCGCCGCCGCAAATCCCCATAAGGTGCGCATTGGGCAGCTCGTAATGGTTCATCACGTTGATCAGGTCGCCGACCTGGGCATCGGTGTCCACGGAGAGTTGGTCGAACGAGGTGCAGGATCCGAACAGCCCCCGGGTTTCCCAGGTGACCACGAAGAACCGCTCGCTCAGCGCATTGAACCAGTCGCGACACAGGTCGAACGGCATGCCGCAAGGCAGCGCCAGGACGATAGCCGGGCGCCTTTGATCGGTGCTGGCATGCACCGATAACGCAACATTGTCGCGGGTGATCAGGTGCACGGTCTCGACCTCGGGCACCGAACCACTGAAATCGAAGTGTCTGACCAGGCGCCCGAACTCCTTGATACTTTCGAACTCGTCGAAGTGGTCATAGGAAAAATCCAGCGCCTGGCAGATTTTCTTGCTGATGAACATCTCGAAGGAAGACAGCTGCGCCTCGCCATCGTGCAAGTACTGCACGGCTTTGACGCCGATGCGTGCAAAGGTGGCGCTGACCGCCCGTTCCGTGGCTCTCACGCTGGGGGAGGCCTGGTCGATTGGCGGCTCATTTGCCTGAGCGAGAAAGCTCAGGCAAATGGGGTCGGGCAGATGGATGGCAAGGTGCCTAAGCATCCTCACGGTCTCGCACAGGCGCGTTGCTGCGTCGGTGGAAATAGTCATGGATTGGGGGACTCCTGTCAGGCACGTTGCGCATGCCACTGTCTTATGGCACTGAAAAATCAGACCGCTTCGAATTTCTTGCCTCGGGTGGTATGGGTGACAAGGCGGTTGTATTCCGGGGTCTTGTCCCCGATCACCTGGACCGCGCCGTATTTTTCAAGGCTGATGCGACCGCCGTATTCCTCGATGTGGTCGGAGTCCGGGTAGATCTTCACGAAGGACGGCACATAACGCGAGGCGAAGCCCATGCGCATGTCCTGTGACTCGCCGCTGTGGGGGTAGGAGGCGTGCATCAGGGTCGACCAGAAAATGATGAACTGGCCGGCCTTCATCTGCATCGGTACGGCGGCGGATTCGTCAGGCTTGAAGTTCTCGTCGATCTGCAACTGGCGATAGTCGTAGCCGAAGAAGCCGCGGCGCACGCCGTCCTTGACCACCGTGCTGTTGTTGGCCTCGGGATCGTAGGCCATGCGCTTGGTTTCGTCGTAGTTCATGCTGTTCTGGGTGCCGGGAATGAATTGCAGGCAACCATTGGCGATGTTGGCATCGGTGAACGCGGTCCAGACGGTGATGGTGCCGCCGAAGTCTTCGTTCTCCGGCCACAGGATCTGCGGCTTGCCCGAGGCGTTGGCGAAGGTGTCGGCCTGGTGCCAGTCGGTGCCTTCGTCGCCCGGGTATTTGGGGAAGAACTCGGTGCGCCAGCACAGTACATCCGGGCCGAGGATGCTTTCGACGCGGTCGCAGATCTGCGGACGGCAGATGTGGCTGGCGAGGAATTCGTCGTCCAGGTGGCGATCATAGTTGGCAATGTTGGTGCCGGCGGAAATCGCATCCAGGTCCTGGTAGGCCGCGGCGCTGCGGTCGAGCAGGCGCAGGCGGGTACGTTTCCAGGCTTCTTTCATTTCTTCCGGGGTATAGGCGTCGAAAGGACCGATAAAACCGTTCTTCTCGAAGGACGCGCGTTCTTCCGGGGTCAAGGCGAATTTCTTGCTCATGGGCTGTTCCTTTTGGTCAATGGGCTTGGACAAGGGAGCGCTGGATGCAGTCGGCCAATACCTTGGCGGTCGCACCGTTGGCCAGTACACCGGGGTCCAGGTTGACCTTGTAGTGGGCCTTGAAGGTGCTCAGGGAGCGAATCAGTGCCAGGGAGGTACCGCCGAAGTCGAAGAAGTCATCGTTCAGGCCGATGTTCTTCAGGCCGATATCCTGCGACCAGACCTTGAGCACGAACTGCTCCTGCTCGGTAAGGTCGTCGGCCGTGTGTTGCACGGTGGCCTCTACGGATTCGGGGGAGGGCAGGCGTTGCTTGTCGATCTTGCCGTGATCGGTGACCGGCAGTTGCGCCAGAGGGATGTAGGCCGAAGGACGCATGTAGTCCGGCAGGTTGGCGGCCACCAGTGCGGCGACTTCGCTGCGGACCTGTTCGGTCCAGGCATCCACGCCCTGGGCCGGGACCACGTAGCCAACCAGGCGCCAGTCGCCGTCGCCGTAATCGTGACCGGCCACATGGGCGGCAGCCACGGCGGGGCTGCTCTGCAGGCAGGCTTCGACCTCGCCGGGTTCGATGCGGAAACCGCGGATCTTCAATTGCTCATCGCAACGCCCGGCGTAGCGGTACTCACCGTCATCGCCCAGCACCACCAGATCGCCGGTGCGATAGGCGCGGTTCGAAGTCCCCGGCAGTTGCACGAAACGCTCGCTGTTCAGGGCCGGGCGGTTCAGGTAACCCAGCGCCACGCCGGCGCCTTCGATGTACAGCTCACCGGCGGTGCCCTGGGGCACGGGTTGCCGGTCGGCATCGAGCAGGTTCAGGCGCCAGCCATCCAGCGGGGCACCAATCGACACCATGGCGGCGCTTTCCAGATCCTGCCCCAACACGCGCTTGAAGGTGGTGTGCACCGTGGCTTCGGTGATGCCATACATGTTGATCAGCGCAGGCTTCTGGTCGCCGTGGCGTTCGACCCAGGGACGCAGCACGGTGGCCGGCAGGGCCTCGCCGCCGAATACCACGTAGCGCAGCGCCAGGGGCGTCTTGGTCTGGCGGTCTGCCTCGTCGAGGCCACGGAAGGCCGATGGGGTCTGGCTCAGGACAGTCACGCCACGGTCGACCAGCCATTGATGGGTGGCGGCTGGCGAACGCGACACATCGTAAGGCACCACGGCGACGTGGCCGCCATGGGCCAGCGCGCCCCAGATCTCCCAGACCGAGAAATCGAAGCCGATGGAGTGGAACATCGACCAGACGTCGTGCTCGTTGAAAGCATATTCACGCTGGGTGCTTTCCAGCAGGCGGCTGACGTTGCCGTGGGCGACCAGCACACCCTTGGGTTCGCCGGTGGAGCCGGACGTATAGATGACGTAGGCCGGTGCCTGGTCGGGGTTGCGGCGGTCGACCTCGGCAATCGGTTCCAGCGCCGGGCCGGCCAACAGATCGGCCAGGGGCAGGGCGCGCACGGACGCGCTCTGGGCCAGCTCGGCAGGTGCGCCGATCATCAGGCTCAGGCCGCTGTCACGGACGATGTGTTCGACGCGCTTGCCCGGGTATTGCGGATCGACCGGGACGTAGGCGCCGCCGGCCTTGAGGATGCCCAGCAGGCTGATGACCAGGTCGACGCTGCGTGTCAGGCACATCCCGACCAGCATGCCGTCCTTGACGCCTTCCTGGCGAAGACGGGCGGCCAGTTGCGACGAGGCCGCGTCAAGTTGCGCGTAGCTCAACGCCCGGGTGGCGTCGGAGACGGCCGTTCGCTCGGGGAATTCACGGGCCCGGGCAGTGAAGATTTCATGCAGGAATGCACCGGGCGTGAGAGGGGCTGGCGCGGGGTTGACCGATCCGCCAGTGTTCTTAATCGGCATGACTAACGCTCCTGTTGATTGCCAGGTGCAGCGTATTTGCGCGTTTGCGAAAACCGTTGCACTCGAGACGTCACTGCGGCCCACGGGATCGTTTAATGCGCCTGTGCGATTCGCAGCTGTCGCATTTCAGCACCGACTTCGTGCCGGCGTCTGTCGCGGGAAATGGGGACAAAGCGCTTTGGGACGAACGTCGACTCCGACGGTGTAACCAGGTGTGTCGGGTCTGTCCCGGTTTGCGGTGCCAGACATCACCGTGGATCAGTGTTTTTATCCTTGCCCGACAGTGGGGCGCATTGGTTTTGCCCCGTACGACGTGGATCCACGGATCCGTGGTTCAGGAGTGATGCATGAGTCTTCAAACTAACGCTTCGCCCGTGATGAGCGATGACGGGATGGCGGATTCGCTTTCCTGGCCCGGTCAGCCAGTCGATGGGCAGGTTCGATTGTCGCTGCTCGCCGATGGCCTGAGCCTGCCGGTGGTGATCGAAGCGATCGCCCCTGGCCTGGATCCGTCGGCATGGGCCGCCACCCATCGCGAGGCCATCGAGGCCTTGTTGTGCCGCCATGGCGCGGTGCTGTTTCGTGGTTTCGACCTCGCCTCGGTGGCGGCTTTCGAAGCGTTTGCCGAAGCCTTGTCTCCCGGCTTGCATGGCAGTTACGGCGACCTGCCGAAGAAGGAGGGCGGACGTAACGTCTACCGCTCCACGCCTTATCCCGAGCGGGAAATGATCCTCTACCACAACGAGAGTTCGCACCTGGAAAGCTGGCCACGCAAGCAGTGGTTCTATTGCGAACAGCCTTCCCGGGTCGGCGGCGCGACGCCGCTGGCGGACATCCGGCAAGTGCTACGGCACCTGCCTGCCGAGGTGGTGGCCCGCTTCGAACAAAAGGGGCTGACGTACAGCCGCACCTTCACCGCCGGCGTCGAGCCGAGCTGGGAATCGTTCTTCGGCACCACCGACCGTGGCGAAGTCGAGCGGCGCTGTCGCGAGCAGGGCACCGATTTCGAATGGCTCGACGGCGACAGCCTGCAAGTACGCACCCTGTGTCCGGCAGTGATCCGGCATCCGCAGACCGGCGAGGCGGCGTTCTTCAACCAGGTGCAGTTGCACCATCCGTTCTGCCTCGGCGAAGAAATGCGCGAAGACCTGCTCGACATGTTCGGCGCCGACCGTTTGCCGCGCATGGTCAGTTATGGCGACGGAACACCGATTGAAGACGAAGTCATGACCCTGGTCGGCGACGCCTATGAGGCCTGCGCCGTCAGGTTCGACTGGCGCAAGGGCGACGTGGTCATGCTCGACAACATGCTGGCCGCCCATGCTCGCGATCCTTACGAGGAACCGCGCCTGATTGTCGTGGCGATGGGCGAGATGACCGCCCGGGACGACGTCTGGCAGCCGGCCTGAGCCATATCGCGAGTTCATTCGAGGATAGCAACCCATGAAAAACCAGAAAGAGAAGAAACCCAAGCCGGGTTCGGTCATGCGCCTGCTGTGGCGCAACCACCCCTGGCTGACGTTTTTCACCTTGATTTGTGGTGTCATCAGCGGGGTCGCGTCCATCGCGGTGGTGAGTGTGATCAACCAGGCCATCCACAACGAAGGCGATCGCATGCAGGCGTTGTACTGGTTTGTCGGGCTCAGTGCCGTAGCGCTGATCCTGCGCAACGGTGCCGCGCTGTTCCCGGCCTACGCCAGCATGCGGATCATGACCCGGTTGCGCATCGCACTGTGTCGCAAGATCCTCGCCACGCCGCTGGAAGAGGTGGACCGGCGTGGCCCGCCCAACGTGCTGACCATGCTGACCAACGATATCCCGCAGCTGAACACGACGCTGATCGTCATGCCCACGGTGCTGGTGGAAACGACGGTCTTCCTGTTCGGTATTGCCTACCTGGCGTACCTGTCGTGGGTGGTCCTGGCTTTGACGGTTTCGCTGATGGTCCTGGGCGTGGGCTTGTACCTGTTCTTCTTCGCCAGCGGCGTGAGGTCCACCAATCGGGTGCGGGACGAGTTCACCGCGTTCAACGAATACACCCATGCCCTGGTGTTCGGCCTCAAGGAACTCAAGCTCAACGGCATCCGTCGTCGCTGGTTCGGCCGCTCCGCCATCGAGGCGTCTTCGACCCGGGTGGCGCGCTACAACTTCGTCGAACGCCTGTGGTACACCGCCGCCGATAACGTGGGCCAGTTCACCCTGTCACTGCTGATCGGTTGCCTGCTGTTCGCTGCGCCGCTGGTCAGCACGGTCGATCCCAAGGTGATGACCGCCAGTGTGCTGGCGGTGCTCTACATCATGGGGCCGCTGTCGCTGTTGGTGGGGGCGATGCCGGTGCTGGCGGCGGGCCGGGTCGCCTGTACCCGGCTTGCGGAATTCGGTTTCGCGATCAACGATCCACATCCCGAGCCCGTTGCGGTGGAAGCACCGAAGGTACATCTGCTGGAGCACAAGAAGACCTGGGACAGCATCGAGTTGAAGGGCGTGCGGATGAATTATCAGGACCCGCATGCCGGAAGCGGTTTCTCCCTGGGCCCCATCGACCTGACGGTGCAGGCGGGTGAGTTGATCTACATCGTGGGCGGCAACGGTTGCGGCAAGAGCACCCTGGCCAAGGTGTTATGCGGGCTCTACATCCCGCAGAGCGGCGAGGTGCTGCTCGACGGCTTGACGATCACCGACGAGAGCCGCAGTGACTACCGCGATCTGTTTTCCGCGGTGTTCTCGGACTTCCATCTGTTCAATCGCCTGATCGGTCCCGACGAAGAAGAGGGCAGCCCGGACCTGGCGAACAAATACCTGGAAACCCTCGGGCTGGCCGACAAGATCAAGATCGAAGGGCACGGCTATTCGACGCTGAAGGCCTTGTCCTATGGCCAGCAGAAACGCCTGGCCCTGGTATGTGCCTATATGGAGGACCGGCCGGTCTACGTGCTCGACGAATGGGCCGCCGACCAGGACCCGCCGTTCAAGAAGTTCTTCTACGAGGAGCTGTTGCCGGACCTCAAGCGGCGCGGCAAGACGGTGCTGATCATTACCCATGACGACCAGTACTTCCAGCTGGCTGACCGGATCATCAAGCTGGCGGACGGGCACATCGTCTCCGATATCAACTGCGCCATTCGCGACAAGCGCGCCTGAATGGCTGTTCTGACTGCACCGTCCGGCTGGCGATGTTGTAGCGACAACACCCCTGCCAACCTGTGAAAGACGCCTGACACCAACCCGCACCCGACAGCAGTGGAACTCTGCCGGGTGGCGCCGGCTGTCTGTGCGGATCTGCATCATCAACTCCAGGCGTGCCCTGTTGCGTGTGTCCCGGGCAGCACTGACAAATATCTGAGAAGGAACGTATGACATTTTTCTTTGCTGTGGGTGATGTTATCGCCATGGGTCGCTTGACCAGCCGGAATCCAGCGCCTGCCGACGTGCAAGTGACAGGAGGCCGGGTATGAACCAGTCCCTGGAGCTTGCCGCAACCTATCCGCTGACGGCGTCCCAGCGGGATATCTGGCTGGACCAGATGACCAAGGGCGATTCGCCCCTGTACACCATGGGTGGCTACCTTCATATCCAGGGTGCCGTCGACCCTGATCGTATGCAGCAGGCAGTCGAACTGTTGGTCCGCAAGCACGATGCCTTGCGCACGGTCCTGCATTGCGACGTCGGTGGCGACGGCGTGCCCATGCAGACCCTGGTCGAGTCGCTGGAGGTGCGGGTCCCGCTGATCGATTTCTCCAATCGCCCCGAACCGCAGACCGCGGCCCAGACCTGGGTGCAACAGGGGCTGGAAGTGGCATTCGAGCTCGAGAAGGGGCCGCTGTTCCGCTTCTACCTGATCAAGCTCAACGACGCTTCGTTCTACTTCGTCGTCAACCTGCACCACATTATCCAGGACGGCTGGGGCATCAACCTGATGCTGGCGTCCCTCAGTGACCTGTACAACGCGCTGGAGGAAAACCGCGAGCCCGACCTGTCGGCACCGTCCTATGCCGGGTTCATCGAGGATGATGCCCGTTACCACGACTCGGACCGTTTCCAGCGGGACCAGGCCTACTGGCTCGACAAATACCGGGATGTGCCGGACCCACTGTTCACCGCCCGTTACCGTGATCGCTACGTCGAGCCCGTGGTGCCCAGTGCCCATGCCATGACGCCGTTCCCACAGACGCTGAACGAACGGATCGACGCCCTGGCGCTGACCCATCAGGTCTCGCGTTTCCCGGTGCTGCTGGCGACGTTGTACGTGTACTTTGTCCGCACGACCCAGCGCGACGAGCTGGTGGTGGGCCTGCCGATCCTCAATCGCTCCAATCCGACCTTCAAGCAGACCGTGGGGTTATTCACCCAGGTCAGTGCCATGCGCTTGAGATTCGCCGATGACCTGTCGTTCGGCGAGCTGATCCAAGAGGTGGCCCGCGCGCTCAAGCAGGACTACCGCTACCAGCGATTCCCACTGAGCGACATTCATCGCTCCCTGGAGCTGCGGCGTGACAACCGTGCCCAGCTGTTCGATGTGTCGTTCTCCTACGAGGAAGAGAACTATCTATACCGGTTCGGCGACGCCACGGCCTATTCGGTGAAGAGTTCCAACGGCCAGGAACAGATGCCCCTGGCGATCCATTTCCGGACCAACCCCAACGAGAAAAATGCCTGGGTGCATTGGATCTACAACCAGGCGTTCCTGCAGGCCGATGAAATCGAGGCGATGGCCGAACGCTTCGTCCACGTGCTGGAACAGGCCCTGGGTGACGATACGCTGCCGATCCGGGACTTTGTCCTGCCGACACCGGCTGAAGCCCGTCTGCTCCAGGCCTGGAACGTCAGCGATGGGCAGCGGTACGAGCACGACCGCACGATCCATGGCTTGTTCGAAGCGCGGGCCGTCGCGCAGCCGAACGCGGTGGCGGTGGTCCATGAAGGCCAGACCCTGACCTACGGCGAACTGAATACCCGGGCGAACCAGGTCGCCCATCGGCTGCTGGCCCTGGGGGTGTTCCCGGATGATCGGGTAGCCATCTGCGTCGAACGCGGCCTGGACATGATCGTTGGCCTGCTGGGTATCCTGAAGTCCGGTGCCGGCTATGTGCCGCTGGATCCGGCCTATCCCCTGGACCGCCTGGCCTTCATGCTCGAGGACAGCTCGCCGGTGGCGTTGCTGACCCAAGCGGCGCTGCAAGACCAGGTGCCTGCGCCGGCCGTCCCGGTGCTGCTGCTCGATCAGCCAGAAGCCGCGGGATTTGCCGAGCAGCCACGGCACGATCCGAATATCGGTACCCTGGCATCCCATCACCTGGCCTACGTGATCTACACCTCGGGCTCGACCGGCTTGCCCAAAGGGGTGATGGTCGAGCACCGCAACGTCGCGCGGCTGTTCTCGGCCACGCAACCTTGGTTCGACTTCGGCCCGCAGGACGTCTGGGCGCTGTTCCATTCCTTCGCCTTCGACTTCTCGGTCTGGGAAATCTGGGGCGCGCTGACCCACGGCGGTCGCCTGCTGGTGGTGCCGCAACTGGTCAGCCGTTCGCCGCAGGATTGCTATGCGTTGGTGTGCGAGGCGGGTGTCACGGTGTACTTGGTCTGCGGCTCGCGCAAGGCGGTCATGATCGCGGCCCAGGGCGAAAGCGAGCTGAAGCACAACCTGCGCCAGGTGATTTTCGGCGGCGAGGCCTTGGAAACCGGCATCCTCAAGCCGTGGTACGCCCGGGCAATCAATGCCGGCACGCAACTGGTGAACATGTATGGCATCACCGAAACCACGGTGCATGTGACCTATCGGGCGCTGCAAGCGGCCGATGCCCAGTTGATCGGTGTCAGCCCGATCGGCAAGCGGATTCCCGATTTGCGCCTGTACCTGCTGGACAAGTACGGCAAGCCGGTGCCCAAGGGCGTGGAGGGCGAGTTGTACGTAGGGGGCGCCGGTGTGGCGCGAGGCTACCTGAACCGGCCGGAGCTCAATGAAACGCGGTTCCTGCCCGATCCGTTCGACACCGCTGCGAACGCGCGGATGTACCGTACCGGCGACCTCGGTCGTTGGCTGCACAACGGCGAACTGCAATACCTGGGGCGCAACGATGAGCAGGTGAAAATCCGCGGCTTCCGTATCGAGCTGGGCGAAATCGAAGCGAGGCTGACGGCCTGCGCAAAAGTGCGCGAGGCCGTGGTGATCGCCCGGGAAGACGAGCCGGGGAACAAGCGGCTGGTGGCCTATGTGCTTGCCGAAGACGGCGCCTGCGTGTCTGCGGGCGAGTTGCGCAGCGAGCTGCTGGGCTCGCTGGCGGACTACATGGTGCCAAGCGCCTTCGTGATGCTCGAAGCCTTCCCGCTGACCACCAACGGCAAGCTCGACCGCAAGGCGCTGCCGGCTCCCGATTCCCAGGCGTTTGCCCGGCGCAGCTATGAAGCGCCGGTGGGCCAGGTGGAAACCACCCTGGCCGCTTTGTGGGCCGAGCTGCTGGGCGTCGAGCAGGTGGGACGTCACGACCGTTTCTTCGAACTGGGCGGCCACTCGCTGCTGGCGGTCAAGCTGATCGAGCGCATGCGCCAGTTGAACCTGAACGCCGACGTGGGCGTGCTGTTCGGCCAGCCGACGCTGGAGACCCTGGCCGCTGCCACGAGTACCAGCGGCGGCCTGGTGGTGCCGGAGAATCGGATTCCCCGGGATGTCGAGCGCATTACCCCGGACATGCTGCCCCTGGCGAGCCTGACCCAGGGTGAAATCGATCGCGTTGTCGCAACCGTGCCGGGCGGCGCGGACAATGTGCAGGATATCTACGGCCTGGTGCCGTTGCAGGAAGGCATTCTCTATCACCACCTGGCGACCAGCGAAGGCGATCCGTACCTGTTGCTGGCGCTGTTGCGCTTCGGCAGCCGCCAGCAGCTGGAAGCCTTCGGGCATGCCTTGCAGGCGGTCATCGCCCGGCACGACATCCTGCGCACCTCGGTAGCGTGGGAAGGGCTCGGCGAGCCGGTGCAGGTGGTCTGGCGCGAGGCGCGCCTGATGGTCGAAGAGCTGGCCCTGGACCCGGCCGATGGCGACATCGCCGACCAGTTGCAGGTCCGTTTCGATCCGCGCCATACCCGCTTCGATCTGCGCCAGGCGCCGATGATGCGTATTCACTTTGCCGAAGATACTGCCGGCGGCAGCTGGGTGGCGGTGTTGCTGTTCCATCACCTGATCGATGACGCGACCTCCCTCGGCATGCTGGGCAAGGAAATCGACGCGCACCTGCAAGGTCGCGCGGCAGAGCTGCCGGTGTCGGTGCCGTATCGCAACTACGTGGCTCAGGTCCGCCTGGACAGTCATCCCGAGCAACATGAGGCGTTTTTCAGCGAGATGCTCGGCGATGTGGACGAGCCGACGCTGCCGTTGGGCCTGCAGGATGTGCAGGGCGACGGCAGCGGTATCGAAGAGGCGACGCTGTCGCTGGAGGTCGGGCTGGCCCGGCGTCTGCGTGCCCAGGCCCGGCGCCTGGGGGTGAGCACCGCCAGCCTGCACCACTTGGCCTGGGGCCAGGTGGTAGGGCGCTTGTCCAGCCGTCAGGACGTGGTGTTCGGCACCGTATTGATGGGCCGGTTGCACAGCGGGCAGGAGGCCGGACATGCCTTGGGCATGTTCGTCAACACCCTGCCGTTGCGGGTCGAGGCGGGGAACCAGGGGGTGCTGGCCGCGTTGCAGGCGACCCATGGCCGCCTGGCGGCGCTGCTGGGCCACGAACACGCGCCGTTGTCGTTGGCACAGCGATGCAGTGGCGTTGCGGCGCCGGCGCCGCTGTTCAGTGCGCTGATGAACTATCGGCAGACCGCCGTGGCGGCACAGGCGAGCGAGGATGCGGGCCAGGCCAGAATCTGGGCCGGCGCGGAAATCCTTGGCGGCGAAGAACGGACCAATTACCCGCTGTCGCTGTCGGTGGATGACCTCGGTGATTCGTTTGGACTGACCGTGCAAGCCTTGGCCGGGATCGGCGCGCAGCGGGTGTGCGGCTACGTGCACACCGTGCTCGAAGCACTGGCCGATGCCCTCGACCGGGATGGCGATACCCCGCTGCATACGCTGGCCTTTGTCCCCGCCAGCGAACGCCAGCAATTGCTGCACGACTTCAATGACTTCGATGCGGTGTACCCGTCGGGGCTGCTGATCCATCAACTGTTCGAGGCCCACGCTGAAGCTCAGCCTGAGGCCGTTGCGCTGACGTATCAAGGGCAGAGCCTGAGCTACGGTGAGCTGAACCGGCTGTCCAACCAGATCGCCCATCGTTTGATCGAGTGGGGTATCCATGCCGACGACCGGGTGGCGATCTGCGTGGAGCGCGGCCTGGAAATGGTTGCCGGGCTGGTGGGTATCCTCAAGGCCGGGGCCGGCTATGTGCCGCTGGATCCGGCTTACCCGGCCGAGCGCCTGGCCTACATGCTGGAAGACAGCGCACCGAAGGTGCTGCTGACCCAGCGCAGCCTGCAAGAGCGCTTCCCCGGGGCGGGTGTGCCGGCCTTGCTGCTCGACAGTGAGGATCGCGACGCCGCCGGCATCGACCGGCAGCCGTCCACTAACCCGGACGCTCAGGCGAGCGGCCTGAGCCCGGACAGCCTGGCGTATGTCATCTACACCTCGGGTTCTACTGGCCAGCCCAAGGGCGTGGCCATGCCGCACCGGGCCCTGGTCAACCTGATGCAGTGGCAGATCGCACAAGCCCGGCAGCAGGGGCGCGCGGTTGCACGCACCTTGCAGTTCGCGGCCCTTGGCTTTGACGTTGCCTTCCAGGAGATTTTCAGCACCCTGTGTGCCGGCGGCGAACTGTCGCTGATCCACGCCGACATCCGCCTGAATTTCCATCGCCTGTTCGAGCATATCTGCCAGCAACGCGTCGAACGCCTGTACCTGCCATGCATCGCCCTGCAAGCCCTGGCCGAAGCGGTCGCCGGCGAGCCTGAAGGTGTGCCGCTGACCTGCGACTTGAAGGATGTCATCACCGCTGGCGAACAATTGCGCATCACGCCACAGATCCGTGCGTTGTTCGAGCGCCTGGATGGCTGCCGCCTGCACAACCACTATGGGCCGACCGAGTCCCACGTCGCCACCGCGCTGACGCTGCCGGACGATGTCGCCGCCTGGCCGACGCTGCCCGCCATCGGGCAACCGGTGGCCAACACCCGTATCTACCTGCTGGACGCGCAGCAGCAACCGGTTCCGGTCGGTGTCGCCGGCGAGATCCACATCGGCGGCATTTGCGTTGCCCGTGGCTATCTGAACCGCGATGACTTGACCGCCGAGCGCTTCGTCCGCGATCCGTTCGCGGCCGATGAACAGGCGCGCCTGTACAAGACTGGAGACCTGGGCCGCTACTTGCCCAACGGGCATATCGAGTACCTGGGCCGCAACGACGATCAGATCAAGATCCGCGGCTTCCGTGTCGAGCTGGGTGAGATCGAGTCCCGGCTCTGCCAGCATGGCGGAGTCAAGGAAGCGGCCGTCGTCGCCCGTGAAGACCAACCCGGCGAGAAACGCCTGGTGGCCTACATCACTGCCCAGGCGCCGGATGCGGCGCCGGAGGCCGATGCACTGCGCGCGCAGAACGTCCGCAACGACGGCCTGATGTACCATCCGGCGGCCTACGTGCGGCTGGAAAAACTGCCCTTGTCGCCCAACGGCAAACTCGACCGCCGTGCGCTGCCGGTCCCGGAAGCGGACGCCTTCGCCAGTCGCGCGTACGAAGCGCCACTGGGCGAGGTGGAAACCACGCTGGCGGGGTTGTGGGCTGACGTGCTCGGTGTCGGGCAGGTGGGGCGGCACGATCATTTCTTCGAGCTGGGCGGGCATTCGCTGCTGGCGGTGAAGCTGATCGAGTTGATGCGCAAGGCTGGGCTCAGCGCCGATGTGCGGGTGCTGTTCGGCCAGCCTACCTTGGCCGCCCTGGCCGCGGCGGTGGGCAGTCGCGCCGAGCTGTGCGTGCCGGCCAACGGCATTGTTGCGGGCTGCGAACGAATCACCCCGTCGATGCTGCCGCTGGTGAAGCTGGACCAGGCAACCCTCGACCGGATCGTCGCCGCTGTGCCGGGCGGTGCCGGCAATGTCCAGGACATCTACCCGCTGGCGCCGTTGCAGGAGGGCATTCTCTACCACCACATCGCCGCCGAAGAAGGCGACCCCTATCTGCTGCAAGCCACTTTCGCCATGGACAGCCGCGCGCAACTCGACGGCTTTGTCGCAGCCTTGCAGGCCGTGATCGATCGGCATGACATCCTGAGGACCGCGCTGCTGCGCGAAGGCCTCGAGGCGCCGTTGCAGGTGGTTCTGCGCCAGTGCCGGTTGATGCTCGAAGAGCAGGCCCTCGATCCGGCCAGGGGCGATATCGCGGCGCAACTGCAAGGGATGTTCGATCCTCGCCGTTGCCGGATGGACCTCGACAAGGCGCCGCTGATGCGTCTGGCCTGTGCCTGGGACAGTGTGCACCAGCGCTGGGTCGCTGTTTTGCTGTTCCACCACATCGCCCTGGACCACACCGCGCTGGACGTGATGCAGGAGGAAATGCTGGCGTTCCTCAATGGCGAAGCCGACCGCCTGGAAGCGGCCATGCCTTACCGTAATTACGTGGCGCAAACCCTGCTGGGCGTGCCGCGTGAGCAGCATGAGCGCTTCTTCCGCGACATGCTCGCGGATGTCGACGAACCGACGCTGCCGTTCGGCCTGCGGGAAGTCCAGGGCGATGGCCGGGGCGTCGAAGAGGTCAAGCTGAACGTCGATCCGGACCTTTGCCGGCGTCTGCGGCAGCAGGCGCGTCAACTCGGCGTGAGCGCGGCAGCCTTGCACCACTTGGCGTGGGCAAGGGTACTGGGGCGTGTGTCCGGCCGTGAAGACGTGGTCTTCGGCACCGTGTTGCTGGGCCGCATGCAGAGTGGCGAGGGCGCGGACCGCGCCCTGGGCATGTTCATCAATACCTTGCCGTTGCGCGTCGATGTGGGTGGGCAGGGCGTACGCGCCGGAGTCAAGGCGATCCACGCGCGCCTGACGGCCCTGTTGGGCCACGAACATGCCTCGCTGGCACTGGCCCAGCGTTGCAGTGGCGTACCGGCTTCGCTGCCGCTGTTCAGTGCGCTGCTGAACTATCGGCACAGCCCGCTCCAGCAAGGCGACAGTGTCGAGCGTTGGGCAGGTACCCAGGTGTTGGAGGTCATGGAGCGGACCAACTATCCGTGCATGTTGTCGGTGGACGATCAGGGCGAAGGCTTCCTGCTGAGCGTGCAGACGGCCGGCGGGGTTGATGCCCGCCAGGTCGGCGCCTACATGCAGACGGTCCTGGCGAGCCTGGTGGAGGCACTGGAATGTGCGCCGGAATCCGCGATCAACGATGTGGAAATCCTGTCGGAAAACGAGCGCAGGCAGGTGTTGCAGGATTTCAACAACACCGCAGCCCATTTCCCTCTGGAACAGACCGTTCATGGGCTGTTCGAGGAGCAGGTGCAGCGCACGCCGGAGGCGCTGGCGGTGCTGCACGGCGGACAACGCCTGAGCTATGGCGAACTGAACGAGCGGGCCAACCGACTGGCGCATTACCTGCGCGGGCAGGGTGTGCGGCCGGATTCGCGGGTGGCGATCTGTGTCGAGCGTGGCCTCGACATGGTGGTCGGGTTGCTGGCGATCCTGAAGGCGGGCGGGGGTTATGTACCGCTGGATCCGGCGTACCCGGCGGATCGGATTGCCTACATGCTGGAGGACAGCGCGCCAGCCGTGGTGCTGGCCCAG
>NZ_KN322984.1:0-109379 GCF_000774145.1 Pseudomonas mediterranea CFBP 5447
CTGCTCGCGATGGCGGCGTGCCAGTCAACATCAACGTGACTGATTCGACGCCATCGCGAGCAGGCTCGCTCCCACATTGGACCGCGCTTAACCGTGACTCATCAACCCGGCGTCCGGTTACGCCGGGTCTCGATGATGTTCGGCAGCTGGGAAATCCGCCCAAGCAACCGCCCCAGCGCATCCAGCCCCGGAATCTCGATGGTCAGGGACATCAGCGCGGTGTTGTCTTCCTTGTTCGAGCGGGTATTGACCGCCAGCACGTTGATGCGCTCGTTCAGCAGCACCTGGGACACGTCACGCAGCAGCCCGGAACGGTCGTAGGCGCGGATGACGATGTCCACCGGGTAGGTGAGCACCGGCACCGGCCCCCAACTGACCTGGATGATCCGCTCGGGTTCGCGACCGGCCAGTTGCAACACCGAGGCGCAGTCCTGGCGGTGAATGCTCACGCCACGGCCTTGGGTGATGTAGCCGACGATCGCATCGCCTGGCAACGGCTGGCAGCAGCCGGCCATCTGGGTCATCAGGTTGCCCACGCCCTGGATCTGGATATCGCCGCGCTTGCCCGGCTTGTAGCCGGTGGCCTTGCGCGGGATCAGTTCCAGTTGTTCGTTGCCACGTTCCGGCTCCACCAGTTGCTGGGCCAGGTTGACCAGTTGCGCCAGGCGCAGATCCCCGGCCCCGAGGGCGGCGAACATGTCCTCGGCGGTTTTCATGTTGGCTTTTTCGGCCAGCTTGTCGAAATCCACCTGCGGCAGGCCCAGGCGACTGAGCTCGCGCTCGATCAGGGTCTTGCCGGCGGCGACGTTCTGGTCGCGGGCCTGCAATTTGAACCAATGGACGATTTTCGCCCGCGCCCGGGAGGTGGTGATGTAGCCCAGGTTCGGGTTCAGCCAGTCGCGGCTCGGCGTGCCGTGCTTGCTGGTGATGATCTCGACCTGTTCACCGGTTTGCAGGCTGTAGTTGAGCGGCACGATCCGCCCGTTGATCTTGGCGCCCCGGCAGTTGTGGCCGATCTCGGTGTGGACCCGGTAGGCGAAGTCCAGCGGCGTCGCGCCCTTGGGCAGGTCGATGGCGTGGCCGTCGGGGGTGAAGATGTAGACCCGGTCCGGCTCGATATCCACCCGCAGCTGTTCCGCCAGGCCACCGATGTCGCCCAGTTCCTCGTGCCATTCGAGCACTTGGCGCAGCCAGGAGATTTTCTCTTCGTAATGGTTGGACCCGGACTTGACGTCGGTGCCCTTGTATTTCCAGTGGGCACAGACGCCCAACTCGGCTTCCTCGTGCATGGCGTGGGTGCGGATCTGCACTTCCAGCACCTTGCCTTCCGGGCCGATCACGGCGGTGTGCAGCGAGCGATAGCCGTTTTCCTTGGGGTTGGCGATGTAGTCGTCGAACTCCTTCGGAATGTGCCGCCACAACGTATGGACGATCCCCAGCGCGGTGTAGCAGTCGCGCATTTCCGGGACCAGCACGCGCACGGCGCGCACGTCATAGATCTGGCTGAACTCCAGGCCCTTGCGCTGCATTTTGCGCCAGATCGAATAGATGTGCTTGGCCCGGCCGCTGATGTCGGCCTCCACGCCCGTGGCCTGCAGTTCTTCGCGCAGCTGGGTCATCACGTCGGTGATGAAGCGCTCGCGGTCCAGACGCCGCTCATGCAGCAACTTGGCGATCTGCTTGTACTGGTCGGGTTCCAGGTAACGGAAGGACAGGTCCTCCAGCTCCCATTTGATGTGACCGATGCCGAGACGGTGGGCCAGGGGCGCATAGATGTCGAACACTTCCCGGGCGACACGATTGCGTTTTTCGTCGTCGGCAGCTTTTACCGCGCGAATTGCGCAAGTCCGCTCGGCCAGTTTGATCAGCGCGACGCGCACGTCGTCGACCATGGCCACGAGCATCTTGCGCAGGTTCTCCACCTGGCCCTGGGTACCCAGGACCATGGAATGACGCGGGCTGAGGCTGGCACTGATGGCCGCCATGCGCAGCACGCCGTCGATCAGCTTGGCGACCACCGCGCCGAAGCGCTGGCTGACCACCGACAACTGGATCTGGCCTTCGCGCACGCCGCGGTACAGCACCGCGGCGACCAGCGAATCCTGGTCGAGCTTGAGGTCGGCGAGAATCTCGGCGATCTCCAGGCCCGTCTGGAAACTCGACGTGCCTTCGGACCAGAGGTTCTTCGCCGCGTTGTGTTGCTGTTCCGCCTCACGAGCGAACTCGCAGGCTTCTTTCAAGGCTTCGCGATCCAGTGCCATGTCGATACTGACCGCGTGATCGAGCCAAGCCTCGAGATTGATACTGCCGTCGGTGTTGATCGGCTGGTGTGCTCTCACCTGTACCATCTTTACTTACCTTCCCTACGACGCAGATTCAATGCGTCAACATCGCTGACCTTCGTTGCCCGTGTTTCCGCCCAGGGCTGTAGCGGATTTACACGAACGGATCAGTCGGACAAGCCATCCTGGCTCGCTTCAAATAACGCCATGGCCTCGACATGCGCCGTCTGAGGAAACATATCGAGAATCCCGGCACGTTTTAACCGGTAGCCCTGCTTGATCAATTCGACCGTGTCCCGGGCCAAAGTTGCCGGGTTGCACGATACATAAACCAACCGTTTGGCGCCCAGGGACGCCAGCTTGCGCACCACCTCGAAAGCACCGTCACGGGGTGGGTCCAAGAGTACCGCAGAAAAGCCTTCGCCGATCCATTCGGCACCCGCCAGTGGCTGGGATAAATCGGCCTGAAAAAAGGCAGTGTTATGCAAATTGTTGCTGAGGGCATTGGCCGCCGCGCGGTCCACCATGGTCTGCACGCCCTCCACGGCCACTACCTCGCGCACGCACCGGGCCAACGGCAAGGCAAAGTTGCCCAGGCCGCAGAACAGATCCAGCACCCGCTCCTCGGATCGCGGCGCCAGCCACTGCAGCGCCTGGGCGATCATCGCCTCGTTGACCCCGGCGTTCACCTGGATAAAATCCCCCGGCCGATAAGCCAGGTCCAGGTCCCAGCTGTCCAGGCGATAACCCAGGGTCAACTCAGCGTGGACCGGTTGCGGCTCACCTTCGCCGTACAGCCACAGTTGGGCGCCATGGAATGCGCAGAAATCCTTGAGAATCGTCAGGTCGGCTTCCGACAGCGGCGCCATGTGCCGCAACAATACCGCCAGGGACGAGCCAGCGAACAATTCCACATGGCCCAGCGCCTGGGGTTTGCTCAAGCGGCGGAGCATGTCCGGCAAGCGATTCATGATCGGTTGCAAAGGCTGTACCAGCACCGGGCAATCGCCGATGGCGACAATGTCCTGGCTGCCGACGGCGCGGAATCCGACCTCAAGTTTCTTCGCTTTCTGGTCCCAGCGCACCGCCACGCGGGCCCGGCGTCGGTAAGCGAACTCCGGCCCGCTTAGTGGTGCGGCCCATTCCTCCGGCACCACACCGGCAACCCGCGACAGTTGCTCGGCGAGCATGCGCTGTTTCAGGGCGAGCTGTTCGTCGTGGGGCAGATGTTGAACGCTGCAACCGCCACACCGGCCGGCATGGATGCACGGAGCGGCACGGCGCAGTTCGCTGGCCTGGAACACCCGCTCGGTGCGCGCCTCGACCACCTTGCCATGGGCACCCAGTACCCGCGCCTCGACCTCTTCGCCGGCCAGGGCGCCGATGACGAACCAGGTACGCCCGTCTACAAACGCGATGCCCCGGCCATCGTTGGCCAGGCGCTCGATGACCAGGCGCTGTTTCTTGCCGGTCGGCACTTGTGGGGCCCGGCTTCCGCCGCTGGGCTGGAAGCGCAAGCCTCTTTCATGCTTGGCCATCAGTTGGGCGCGTCGAAAATGCCGGTGGACAGGTAGCGGTCGCCGCGGTCGCAGATGATCGCGACGATCACTGCGTTTTCAACTTCCTTCGACAAACGCAGCATGCCCGCCACGGCACCGCCGGACGATACGCCGCAGAAAATGCCTTCTTCGCGGGCCAGGCGACGGGTCACGTCCTCGGCTTCGCTCTGGGCCATGTCGATGATGCGGTCCACACGGTCGGCCTGGTAGATCTTCGGCAGATACTCCTCGGGCCAGCGGCGGATGCCAGGGATCGACGCGCCTTCCATCGGTTGCAGGCCGACGATCTGTACGTTCGGGTTCTGTTCCTTCAGGTAGCGCGAAGTGCCCATGATGGTGCCGGTGGTGCCCATCGAGCTGACGAAATGGGTGATGGTGCCGTCGGTCTGGCGCCAGATCTCGGGACCGGTGGTGGTGTAGTGGGCCTCGGGGTTGTCGCCGTTGGCGAATTGGTCGAGCACCTTGCCGCGACCTTCGGCCTGCATTCGCTCGGCCAGGTCACGGGCGCCTTCCATGCCCTCGTCCTTGGTGACGAGGATCAACTCGGCACCGTAGGCGGTCATCGCCGCCTTGCGCTCGGCGCTGGAATTGTCGGGCATGATCAGGATCATCTTGTAGCCCTTGATCGCCGCCGCCATCGCCAGGGCAATCCCGGTGTTGCCGGAGGTCGCCTCGATCAGCGTGTCGCCGGGCTGGATCTGCCCGCGCAACTCGCCACGGGTGATCATCGACAGCGCCGGCCGGTCCTTGACCGAACCCGCCGGGTTGTTCCCTTCGAGCTTGAGCAAAAGCGTATTGCTGGTCGCGCCGGGCAGGCGCTGCAAACGGACCAGCGGGGTGTTGCCGACGCAATCGGCGATGGTGGGGTATTGCACAGTCATGGCGTATTCGCAATCCGGGCTGCGGGGGCGCCTATCATACCGGCAAACCCTGCCCGGCCATATCACGCAAAGTGCGGAGGTTATGGCTTAAAGGAATAAGCGAGGCATAAGCCGAGGGCACTGCTTTTGAAGTAATCCCTTTCCTACACAGCCGAGAGTTCAGATCATGCATGCATATCCGATGTAAGCACCGTCTGTCAGCATTCCTTCCGCCTGCTTGTGGGTTCGTTATTTTTTACATGGAGAGCAAGCATCCAAGGCTATCTAGCTTTGGATCGTGTTTCTTTACAGTTGTAGCGCTAAACGTACGAGCAGGATGCAAGGAAATAACGATGGTCAACGTTTGGTCGAAACAAAGAGATCTGCAGCCCAGCGCCCGGCTGGCCTGCGGGCAACGCTTGCGCAACCTATTGGAAGAGTACGACATCACCCCCTCGGCTTTTGCTGAGGTGCTGCGTATCAGTCCTCAATCCCTGACGAATTGGAGAAGGCGGGGTGTACCACGATTGCGGATGGCGCAATTGGCACGTTTGCTGAGTGTCAGTGAAGTGTGGCTGGCAACTGGAAGGGGCGAACGGACACGTGACGTACATCGGGAAGTAGAACAGGATCAAACAGGTTAGCGGATTAAGAGTGAAGCGTAGCTTCGACGAAAGTACCCTCTCAACTTGCGTCGCCTATTGGAACGCGAGTTGGCTACAGGCACCTCCGAGCTGCAATCATTTTTCTAGTTAGGGTACTCCTGCGCCAAGGCATGTGAGATCAACACTTAAAACCTTCGAAATTGTTTCGTAAGCACTTCATGAATTCTGTGCGCTCCCGACACCTTCCTGGAGCCCATTTGACATGATTTGCCCCCAACACCAAAGTCGAACAAGTCCATCTCTCCCTCCAAACCGATCGACGTTCGAAAATCCATTGACGGCGCGGGTGGGCCGGTCGAACTGAGTGTAGGTCGCCGCAGTTGATCGGAAGAAGAATTTGAATGTTCAGCGATATACCTGAAGGCTTCACGGTGAGTGCCCAGCCCATAGATGATCGAGAAACGGCCTGGAGCCTTCTGCGCGCCCATATCAAGCACTGGCGCGGGGCCACGAGCGTCAAACTACGAAATCCCGTCAATCTGGAGCTGCATATCTCAGTGTATAAATAAATGCTCTCTCTACGCTTTGACTGGGAGGAGTCGTGAAACGCCTGGTTTTTGGGACCGTTTCGCGCCCCGGCGAGAGCAAGCTCCCCTGCAATAGGGGTCCACGCTTGATGATCTACGGAGCGTTACCTGTCCCAAAGCAGCGGCAAGACGACAGGAGCGTATCCGAACGGGACGAGTTATGGACGTAGCCTGCCTGCAACCTCCTTCATATTCGCTCCATCTAACTATTACCCCCGTAACCTTCTGTAGTACTTCTTACCCTGCAAGGAACGTCATTTCCTCGCTCCATATAAAAATCTGTAGGAATACAATTTTTTATCGGATATTTCCGGCGATTAATCGAGACATCCATGAACTAGCAAATTTTCAAACACACCGATAACATCACCACCCAACAACAAAAAAAATCCAAATAAGGAACAACCAATTGAATAAGAACACTAAAGACTTAACAAAACGAGAGCATGAAGTCCTACAACTACTTTTACTAGGTGAAACAAACAAAAAAATAGCCTTAATGCTCGGCATTAGCGATTTCACAGTGCGAGAATACGTTTCTTCAATTTTACGAAAAAAAGGGGTAAAATCCAGAGTGAAGCTATTTGCAGAGAAATTTAAAAAACATTAAAGTCGTCACATATTCTTCAAACTCGCGTATCGCCCCAACGACATGGACAACACTCCTGCTTCCAAACCAATACCAAATAACCCTCAACAAAAGAGCTAGGCACCCATGAACGAACATTTAAAACATGTTTATTTTTTCAATAAAAAAATCTTCCACTCCAAACCAAACTTCCAAGCCACCCATTAAGTATAAATCATGACAAAGAACCGCTCTCGCATCCAGCGCAATCAAATAACCTCAGCCAATTTAAATATGCAGTTTTACAAGCCAACTTCAGCGAACGCCTGATCAAATGACATCACTCTAATTTATGGCTAAAGCAAGCATCTTCTCTACCCAACCAAAGTGATCCACACCTCTTAGAACATGCCAACAAGACAGAACTAAATCACAACCAGAGTCCAGCCAACTCAAAAGCTAAACGTAAAACTAAAAGATAGGAAATAAATATACCCACAATAAAAGCGTCTAAAAAAATGCAACAAAGAAGCTCACGAAAAACACATAAATTAAACCTCCTCCCAGCCGACTACATCCCATACCCCAGAATAAAAATCAATAGCTTTAAGCACTTCCGGATTTTGCGCGGCCAACCTCAGCAAACACTTCTCTGAATACAAATCCTGACCAGCTTGCCTTAGGATATAAAAACCACTTTCAAAATCGAACCAAATCTCTAATGACCGGCTTATCCAACATGGAATTCGAGCATCATCCTCATTGTAAAATTGAAGACACGCCGCACCTACAACGTCCTCAACCAAACGACCAACATCATTATTTAAGTCCTTACCGCCGCCAACAACATCATCAATTTTATCTTCAAGTCCAGCCAAAGCAGCATCTATATGATTAACCCTGACTACATTTATTGCCATGCCAGCAACCCAATTTCGAAAACTCACTCCAACCGAATCAGCTTTACAATGTAAAAAATCAAAAAAACGATCATAAGCTATAATCAGCTTTTTTAGTAGCGCCGGATTTATCTTCAAGATTAGAAGATCTGACTCTATGCCAAGCACCTTTTTTCTCAATAGAGCGATATATAATCGAAATCCCCAACACTCATACCCTTCCCACCCAGCGTCATTTGCAACAAATCTAGTTGAAAAATCATCAAAAGCCAGCAACTCTTTGACAATATCGGTAAACTCAAAAAAAACATCACTTCCAACTATATGTTTCAGCAAAATAACCGGAAACCCCATACGCATCGCACAATGCAATCTGCTTTGACAATCATACTCCTGCATAAACGCATTTAGCGCACCTTCCGCAATTTCATTTGCATCATCCAAACCAACAATCTTATGCTTGCTTAAGTAATAGCATATATTTCTAATGCTTTCGATAGCTAAAATATGCTCCCCAACAAATTGTTCATAGTCGACTCTATCAATTGGAATTAAATCAGAAAAAATTCGCACACTACTAAAGTCTATCCACGCCCCACTCAAGGTTAAGTTTGATGGAGTTACATTATAATGGATTATTTGTTTCGCTCTCGCAGCAGCAAACTGTTTTGCATAACGTCTTGCAAGTTCACAAAGACCTAAATTCAGTCGTTCATGCAACGATCCTGACAAGCACCCCTCTCGATCCAAGGGTAAGAATTCAACGAGCTTTTTTATTACAACACGAACACGCTTAGCGTCATTACTCAGCGCACCGATATGTCTCTCTCTAAAATATACCGCACTAATAAAATGCGCCGGACGTACCGCAGGCATCCTAACCAACAACCCACGAAGATACGATTTATTATTAAACTCAAACCTCAACCCCGTATCTATTACAGCGACAGACCTTACCGCTCCGTAGGGAAGCGCTATATTTATAATTTCCGACCAGAGAGTTTCGTAGATGGCAGAGTTAAGGCTCATCAAGCCATTTCCATCAGCAAAATCAGCATCTTTCGCCACTAATTGGTTTGGCCCGATTCCTTTCAGTTGAAAATCACCATCAAATCCACAGCGACCACCTCCCCCATTTCTTAAAATTCCATCACCACCGTATCTTTCGGCAAAAAAAATTTTGCCGCGCTGCTGCTTTTGCTCGCCTCCACCGCCTCCCACAACATAACTGTACCTAGAAAGAACGCCCTCTTCGTCTAGGTCAATTTTCAGGCCTTTATTAAAGAATGCGATGGAAGTACTTTCAATTCTCTCTGCCTTGAAACTCACAAAAACCTCATGCAGATCTGATAACTTTTTCATAGGTCGCTCACCAATCACTGTTCCGAACAGTACATATACCTCAACAATAAGGAGCAAAACTGATATTTTGTACCCTACACATGTAGGGGTGACCTCGACGAACATCCATGTAAACCTTCAACACCGCAGTGACGGTAGCTGAAAATCCATACCGTTCTTGCGACCTAGAGGAGACCTTGGACAGAAAGTACCAACAGCCATATATAATTCATAATGAAAGCGGAGGAAATATTGTGAAAATTCCAGCCAAACTACATACCTATTGCCGGTGTGATTACTCATCAAACAGGGCGAAACTAATAGGTTTTGCCTGCATAATCATTTGCACGAACAGTAACTATTCACTTTTTGAAATCATGAATCTGCGGCTTTGGATAGCTCCGGCTATAGACCACAAACAAATTTTATTCTTTTTCGATAAAAATGATTCACCCGTTGGGTACGTCACTTGGGCGAATTTAGCCCCAGACAGCGAAGCTAGGCTACTGAAAGATCCAAATTTTTTACTTCATGCATCTGAATGGAACGAAGGAGGTAAAACTTGGATTATTGACTTCTGCTTCCCCTCAGGGCATACAGCGGAAGCAATCAAATCTCTAAAAAAGCATTTTCAATCGCTTGGGATAGACAGGGTGTTTTGGGGTCGGCGGAACAGCGATAACTCAATCAGAAGGGTAGGAAACTTTGTTATCCCCCATCGGGAATACGCAACGCATTCGATAAATCTTAAGTAAGATGCGAACCTCTAACTCACGAATGCTGATTGCATATAGATGCCAATGTTAACAATTTGTCATAGGGTCCAATAAAGATTACCAACCCGCTTTGCGGGGTATATGTTATAGCTTCCGACTTGCAATAAAAAAAGAAGCTAAAGATTTTTTTGGACCAATACACATTAACTTTTTTCTCTGAATAACCGATGGATAGCATCGCGCATCGCAATACATCTCGCTCCACCTCAACATCCATTCTTAGCTCAGAAAGCGCTTCATCATAGTACATTTTCTTTATAACAATCGCTAAATACCCTATCAGTCCGCTTAGCACCTCCCAACCCAAAGGCCCATTCATTAGAGACATTCGACTCATAAAAATAAATACCAGCAAAATTAAAATAGAAGCTACTATAGTCCTTTCAATCAAAGCAAAAATTTTTAAAAGATCATTCGACAACTGATCTTTAAGCCTCAACCTTCTTAATATAATTTTGGTCATACTTCAATTTCTTACCCTTTCTTTTTCAACCCACTAGATATGCCTGCACTTATTCACAGTATATCTAGCATCCTGTTCCGGAAATAAGCTGTTCACTTTTGGCGGCGTCTTGGGCGCCCGGCCGGCGTTGCCATACCTCGCCATAGCCCAGCAATGACTCGTCGCGACGCCTTGACCGGACACCCAAGCCACTCGCCAAAAGAGAACGTATTTCTGAAAACAGGACACCAGTAGACAATCTAATAGTTAACCTCCCCTATTTCCGGGTACTTGGGGGAAAAAAGAGGTTCCATGAAAAGCACTTGGATTCCAAGAGTTAGCTGCGTCCTTCACAGCATTGTAAGCCGCGTCCCCTCCCAAGGCTCCCAGCCCACTCCCAACGGCCGCACCTGGCGTGCCAAGCCCGAATCGTCCCCCTATTGCTGCGCCCGCTGCCGCGCCCAAAGTGGCTCCAGCATTTCCGAAAAACGTAGAGCCCGAGTCGCCTGAGCCAGCGCCAGACACTAATAATATTTCTATACGTGACAACTTTCTCATGGAAACTTTTCCTTTCTCTAAAAATAAAAAACTAAAGCGGCATAGTGGTTACTTTCTTACTTCCTTCGAATCATTAAAAGGTGACAAAGCGCAATCCACGATAGCGATCAAATTCGATGATTTGTACCCTACACATGTAGGGGTGACCCAAACGGGCATACATGGGAATCTTTACTGCCTCGCCGCGATGCGGCCTCCTTTCAAGAGATTCCAATTTATTGTCAGCAAGGAATGCTCCCATTGATCCAAGACACGTCGCTATTCAGAGCAGAGGCTTTGGAAGCTCAGCATACGCACTGGTTGGGCAGCATCATCCTGATTCGTCCAGTCTCGTTCACCTTTCTCACAGTCTTCGCTACGACCCTTGCATCAATTGTAATTATTTTTTTCATATGGGGAAGTTACACCAAGCGAAGCACCGTAGTTGGACAGCTACTGCCCTCATCAGGACAAATTAAAATTTACGCTCCACAACAAGGGCGGGTACTTGAAAGCTTTATTCATGAGGGGCAGCACGTTAGGACTGGCACTCATCTTCTCACGTTGTCCAGTGAACACTATGGCGAAAATGCCAATCCGATCCAGGAAAGTATCAGCAACAGCCTCAAACAGAGAAAATTGTCTCTACTTGATGAACAGAAAAAAATAAAAATACTACAGATCGATGAAAGAAAAAGTCTCACAACCCACTTAAGCAGCTTAAAAAATGAATTGGAGATGTTAAACAGACAAATTTTCAGTCAACAACAGCTGATTGCCTTGGCTTCCAATGCCACCAGTCGCTATTCGGGATTAATGGAAAAGGGATATATCGCCATGGATCAGCTACAGCAGCGCCAGGCAGAGTTACTCAATCATCAGCAGAAATTAAATACCCTTGAGCGTGACCGCTCCGCGATGCGACAGCAGGTAACCGAGCGCCATAACGAACTTTCTGGCTTATCCGCTCGACATGAAAATCAACTTGCCATTGTTCATAGAGCACTATCGGAAATTGACCAAGAGCTCATTGAGAGTGAGGCGCGACGCATACTGGTTATCAAGGCTCCTCAAGAAGGTGTGGTGACTGCAATTTTCGCGGAACCCGGACAAACTACAGGTACAGCCAGATCTCTTTTAAGTATTATTCCAAATAACTCCTCATTGCAGGCCGAGCTTTATGCTCCAAGCAAATCCATTGGTTTCATCCGGGTTGGCGACAAAGTGCGCATTCGCTATCAACCCTATCCCTATCAGAAATTCGGGCAACATAACGGTACAGTTAAATCCATCTCCAAGACCTCGGTTTCTGCCGTAGAGCTTGCAAACGCGTCCGGAGAAATACCCGGGATTGGCCTGGATGGCGAACGCTATTACCGAATACGCGTCGGTCTGGACCAGCAACATGTCCTAGCCTATGGCGAATTAAGGCCGTTGCAAACCGGTATGTTAATTGAAGCGGACATAACACAAGAAACTCGCCATCTTTACGAATGGGTACTTGAGCCTCTTTATAGTTTGACGGGCAAGCTTTAGGAGAAATACCGTTGAATTATACGAATGCAATTTCACTCCATTGGAGGCGCGAGCTTCCGCTATTATTGCAAACCGAAACCGCTGAATGCGGCCTGGCATGTTTAGCCATGATACTCGGTTATCATGGCCATAATTCAAGTCTGCATGAACTCCGAAACAAATTCCAAACCACATTAAAAGGCATGACATTAAAGCATATCATTCAAATAGCCGATCAATTGAAGCTAGGAACACGCGCCGTCAGGCTCGACATGAAAGATCTTCTACAACTTAGACTACCCTGCATTCTTCACTGGAATTTTAATCACTTTGTAGTTTTGAAGTCCATACATCAAGGTCACCTTATCCTTCATGATCCAGCACGAGGCATTCGCCACATATCACTTACCGAAAGCAGTGATTTCTTTACTGGAATAGCCCTAGAGTTATGGCCAGAATTTGACTTTGAAGAAAAGAAAAAGAAGGCAAGCATCAAGCTTTCCAAAATGCTTGGAAAAGCGTCAGGTCTGTATCGATCGCTATTACAAGTACTTCTACTGGCGCTCGCGCTGGAAATATTTTCTCTCGTCAGCCCGTTTCTTCTCCAGTGGACGATCGACAATGTCCTTCTCAGCGAGGATAGCGAATTACTAAAAACCCTTATATTAGGTTTTGGGTTACTATTGCTAATGCAGCAGGGAATAACAGCCATTCGTACATGGGTGTTGATTCACATGAATACGATGATTAGTGTGCAATGGCGCACCAATGTGTTCACTCATTTATTGAGATTACCTATTCACTTTTTTGAAAGGCGACATCTAGCGGATATCGTGTCGCGTTTTAGCGCAGTGGACCATATTCAACGAACACTTACCGCCGCTTTTTTTTCCAGTATTCTTGACGGCCTGATGAGCATCGCTACATTAGCGCTGATGTTTATGTACAGTCCCACTCTAGCCTTAATTTCTCTCATCGCCATGGTGCTTTATATACTAGGCCGCTGCGTCTGGCACTCCCCTTTCCGCAGGGCAACGGAAGAACAGATAATCCACGCGGCGCGTCAGGAGGGCCACTTTTTAGAGACCGTCAGAGGTATTCGGGCGATCAAACTATTCAGACGATCCCACGAACGACGTTCCGTTTGGTTAGGCCTGTTGATCGAGCAAATTAATGCAGATATTCGTTCTCAAAAGATGCAACTTTTTTATACACAACTGAACGGTTTGCTTTTCGGCATCGAAAATCTGCTTGCGGTGTGGTTTGGCGCCAGCTTGGTCATGAGTGGGCATTTTAGTGTTGGCGTATTAATAGCCTTCACCGCTTATAAGACACAATTCGTCAGTAGGACATCAAACTTGGTAGACCTTTTTTTTGAATTGCGTGTGCTCCAACTCCATGGTGAGCGCTTAGCCGATATTGTTCTTCATCCACCGGAAGATAATCACGGAAAAATCAACTTAGTTACCCCCCCACACATGTAGCATAAATATTGAAATAAAAAATTTGAGGTACCGCTATTCCGATCAAGAGTCTTACATTATTGACAAACTGAATCTATCTATAGCAGAGGGCGAATCGATAGCCATCACGGGAGCGTCTGGCGCTGGAAAAAGTACATTACTGAATTTGATATTAGGGATTCTCCCTCCTAGCGAAGGGCAAATCAAAATTGCTGGAATAGAAGTAAGAGACATGGGCGTTAACACCCTCCGAGACATGGTCGGCACGGTGATGCAGGATGATGTCTTGTTTGCCGGCTCACTGGCGGAAAACATTTCTTTTTTCGACCAGAATGCTGATACATCCTGGATAATCCAATGCGCACAAATGGCAACGATACATAATAGTATCCAATCAATGCCTATGGGATACAACACATTGGTTGGGGATATGGGGACGGTGCTCTCAGGCGGGCAGAAACAACGCATACTCTTGGCCCGTGCACTTTATAAAAGAGCTAGAATTTTATTCCTTGATGAAGCCACCAGCCATCTTGACCTGCAATGTGAGCAGTTAGTCAACGACGCCATACGTTCACTAAAAATAACCCGCATAATTGTCGCACATCGGCCTGAGACTATCGCGTCGGCGGATCGGGTTTTCAGACTGGAATCTGGGAAACTAGAACCATGTCCCATCCAAGCGAATATGGATGCGATTAAATGACGGGCTATTCCGCCTGTACGCTGTCCATACTTGCTGCGGGCATAACATTATCAGCTATAGGTGCTGAGTTTGTTGCACCTAACCACGTTACATTCGCCTCCTCAAAGACAAGTTCCTATACGGGTCAGCCGTGCATCTTTGGAAGTACTCCAACAACATTGTCCCTACAGGAGAGCATAGAGCGAATACTTTGTAATGACCCAAAAACACGCTCGGCTTGGGTGCACGCAAAGGCGCAGGCCGCTCAAATCGGAGTCAGTCGATCCCCGTATTTTCCGAAGGTCACCGGCAGCATCGGCATGACTACGGGACGAACCGTTACTGATTATGAGCAGCGCAGTGAACTTTCCGGCGAGGGAAGCCGACGGCAGATATCCAATAGATTGCATTTCACCTGGGTATTGTTCGATTTTGGACAGAGGGAAGCCGAGCTACGAAGATCCATGCAACTCTTAGTGGCTGCTAACGCCAATCAAGATGTCGTACTGCAAAAATCTTTCGCTTCCGCAGCAGAGCTTTACTATCGAGCTCTTGCCGCTCAGCGAAGCTTGATCATCTCAACAAAAGTTACATCGTTTGCAGCAGAAAACCTTGATGCCGCAGAAGCCAGGTATCATTCCGGAGCCGCGGCACTTTCTGATTTGTTGCAAGCGAAAACCGCCTTTTCTCAAGCCAGTCTGAATCAGATTCGCGATACGGGGGCACTTCGCAATACCGTAGGGATGCTTGCACTGCGTATGGGACTCTCTCCTGAGACGCCATTCGAATTGGAGGGCAATCTTATGTCGTTACCCGATGCGCAACTCATCAAGACAATTGCCGAGCTATTTCAACAAGCCCAACAAAATCACCCTGCCTTAGTAGCTGTTAGAGCGCGGATCAAAGCCGCTGAGGCAAAAATTGATGTGAGTCGCGCCGCTGGGAAACCAACCCTTTCATTGACGGCCGATATTTCCCATACCCGAATTGATCAATCCCATATGCTTAACGGCGACAGACGCGACCGAAATAGAGCCATTGGCCTGCAATTAAACATCCCTTTGTTTGATGGTTTCAGCCAAAAATATCAGATACGTAGTGATCTCGCGCATCTTGAGATAAGCAAGGAGGAGCTTCTGGAAGAAGAGTTGAAGTTGTCGCTTGAGCTTTGGGAAAATTACCAAACCCTTAGCAGTGAGCTTCAGCGACTTAGCCATACAAACAAATTAATCACTCAATCACAGCAATCCCTTGAGGTGGTGCAAGGTCGCTATCGATCCGGGGTGGGTAGCATGGTTGAATTGTTGAGCGCTTTAAATGCCTACGCAGGTGCTGAAGATCAATATATTAATACCTTGACTACCTGGCATATCACACGGCTACGCTTTTCTGAAAATTTGGGACTGCTTGGTTTTTGGAACTCGTATTAAACAATAATTTATTGTATAGGACCAGCATACAAACGCCTTGAGCAACTGGCGGGTAACGCTGTCAAAAATTGGTGCACATTTGGGCCGCTTTGACTTCTGGAAAACAGACTGATTCAGGTTTGAGGGCTGCTGCGCAGCCCAGCGGGAGCAAGCTCCCTCGCCACAACAAGCTCCCTCGCCACAAGCATCTCGTTCGACTGGCCCTTGTCGGCGCTCTCGCCGGCTATCAACCACAGACTCAACCGCAGCCCTCTCCCCGTATTTTCCGCCCACATCCGCCCGCCCTGGCGCTGCACCGCGTTGCGCGCGATGCTCAGGCCCAGGCCGAAACCGCCATCGCCGGGACGGGAGCCATCGAGGCGGGTGAAAGGATCGAAGATGCGCCGCAGATCCTGCTCCGCCACCCCGCCGCCTTCGTCCTCCAGCCACAGATGCCAGAACGCGCCTTCGCGTCGGCCATCCAGGCGCACGATGCCATCGGGCGGTGAATGGCGGATGGCGTTGCGCAGGATATTTTCCAAGGCCTGGGCCAGGGTATTGAGGTTGCCCTGCACCCAACAGTCGGCCGCTACGGCGCAATGCAGTTGGCTGGCCGGCCAGCCGCTTTCGTAGCAGGCATTTTCCGTGAGCATTTCCCACAGTGCCTGGATCTGGATGGGTTCCCCAGGCAACGGCGCACGGTCGGTGTCGAGCCAGGCCAGTTGCAAGGTGTCTTCCACCAGCCGCTGCATGCCCTCGACCTCCCGGGCGACCCGCTCACGCAAGGGTTCGAGGGCTTGCTCGCTTTCACTGGCGACTTGCAAACGACTCAGGGGTGTGCGCAGTTCGTGGGACAGGTCGCGCAGCAGTTGCTGTTGCAGGATGACGGTCGATTGCAACCGTTCGGCCATGTGATCGAACGCACGCCCCAGTTCACCCAGTTCATCGCTCCGGTCGGTCGTACGTCGGGGCAAGCGCACGTTCAACTGATCGACGCGCCAGGCATTGGCCTGCTCGCGCAGTTGATTGAGCGGCACCACCAGCAAGCGATACAGGCCGACGCACAGCAACAAGGTGAACAGACCGGGAATCACGCCATTGGTAATCACCCGCCAGAACACCCGGTATCGCCCCGGCAGGAAACGCTCGGGCAATTCGATGACCAGGCTGCCGGCGGATGGATCATCGGGAAACGGCACCCGCAGCCACGGCCGGCCTTTACGGTGGATGGGCCAGTCGAGCCCTCGCAGAAATGTCAGGCGCTCGATTTCCTTGTCCGTCAGCGGATGCTCGCTCAGGGACTGCAAGTCCGCACCAATGACGCCGACCCAGCTGGCTTCCCGCTGCTGCATGCCCTGCAACCACCGATCGACACCGGTCTGACTGCCCCCGAGCCAGGCCTGCTCGGCCTCGGCGGCATAACGCGTGAGGGTGCCGCGGGCTTCGTCCGAGAGGAACTGGTTGCGCTGTTCCATGTAGCGTCCCCAGGACCAGCTCAGCCAGATCATCAGCAGACAGAACGCCACCAGCAGGCAAGCGAGTTTCCAGAACAACGAATGCCGCGGGGGCAGATCAGACCATTTCATCGATGGCACTCAAGACATATCCCTTGCCCCATACCGTGCGCACTTCCCGCGCGATGTAGCCGATGGCCTTGAGCTTGCGACGGATCTGGCTGACGTGCATGTCCAGGCTGCGGTCGTGGGGCGCGTAGCCACGCTGCAGGACGTGCTGATAAAGGAAGGCCTTGCTCAGCACTTCGTCGCCACTGCGATGCAGGACATCCAGCAGACGGTACTCGCTGCGGGTCAGCCCGGCCGGCTGCCCGGCAACTTGCACGTCGCAGCGTTCTTCATCGAAATCCAGCCCCTGAGCCTGATGCACCGGCAACATCGGCGTCGGACGCCGATCCAGCGCCACCCGGCGCAGGATGGCTTCGATACGCACGTGCAGCTCAGCCATGCTGAAGGGCTTGGGCAGGTAATCGTCGGCACCGAGGCGAAAACCACTGATGCGGTCGGCTTCGGCCCCCAGGGCAGACATCAGTACCACCGGGGTCGAATGGCTCTGGCGCAAACGGGTCAGCACCGCGAGGCCATCCATACCGGGCAGCAGGATATCCATGAGCACCACGTCGAAAGCCTGGCGGCAGGCAATCTCCAACCCTTCCCGGCCGTTCTGGCACCAGGTCACGTCAAACCCGCTACGACCCAGTTGTTCGTGGACGTAGGCACCCAGTACGGGATCGTCTTCAATGGAGAGGATGCGGGGATGACAAACAGAAGTGGGATTCATGAATATCTGCAAATAATTCTCAGTTTGCAGATTATTCAAGATCGCCAATCGAGAGGCAACCGCCGCGCATCGCTATCACTGCAGCCGGCAGCAGGATGCACGGCGACATGAATTTTACGGAGATTGCCCGCCTGCAAATCGCTACACTGCGCAGGTATTGCGTGCCGGATGCGCGCGAAGTCGATCGAACCGCTGGATGCAGGAGACAAGTGTGCTGAAGAAACTGGGGATCAAAGGCCGCGTGCTGTTGCTGACCTTGTTGCCGACCAGCCTGATGGCGCTGGTCCTGGGCGGCTATTTCACCTGGATGCAGCAAGCGGACCTGCATGCCCAGTTGCTGCAGCGTGGCGAGATGATCGCCGAACAGCTTGCACCGCTGGTCGCCCCGGCCATGAGTCGCCAGGACAGCGATCTGCTGGAGCGCATCGCCACCCAGTCCCTTGAACAGGCGGACGTGCGCGCCGTGACCTTCCTCGCCCCCGACCGCACGCCACTGGCCCATGCCGGCCCGACCATGCTCAACCGTGCACCGGAGGGCAACAGTGCCCAACTGCTGCAACGCACCGGCAACGATGCCACGCGCTACCTGCTGCCGGTATTCGGCAAGCATCGCAACCTCGCCGGCGAACTGATCCCCGAAGAAGCCGACCGCCTGCTGGGCTGGGTCGAGCTGGAGTTGTCCCACAGCGGCATGTTGCTGCGAGGTTACCGCAGCCTGTTTGCCAGCCTGTTGCTGATTACCGCCGGCCTCGGCCTGACCGGATTGCTGGCCCTGCGCATGGGCCGCACGATCAATCGACCGCTGAGCCAGATCAAGCTGGCCGTGGCGCAACTCAAGGATGGTCACCTGGAAACGCGCCTGCCCCCGTTGGGCAGCCAGGAGCTGGATGAGCTGGCGTCAGGCATCAACCGCATGGCCGGCACCTTGCAGAACGCCCAGGAAGAATTGCAGCACAGCATCGACCAGGCCACCGAAGACGTGCGCCAGAACCTGGAAACCATCGAGATCCAGAACATCGAGCTGGACCTGGCCCGCAAGGAGGCCCTGGAGGCCAGCCGGATCAAGTCCGAATTCCTGGCGAACATGAGCCATGAAATCCGTACGCCCCTCAATGGCATCCTCGGCTTCACGCACCTGCTGCAGAAGAGCGAACTGACCCCGCGCCAGCTCGATTACCTGGGCACCATCGAAAAGTCCGCCGACAGCCTGCTGGGCATCATCAACGAGATCCTCGATTTTTCGAAGATCGAGGCCGGCAAGCTGGTGCTCGACAGTATCCCTTTCAACCTGCGGGACCTGTTGCAGGACACCCTGACCATCCTCGCCCCAGCCGCCCATGCCAAACAGTTGGAGCTGGTGAGCCTGGTCTACCGCGACACACCGTTGTCGCTGGTGGGCGATCCGCTGCGACTCAAGCAGATCCTTACCAATCTGGTGAGCAACGCCATCAAGTTCACCCGCGAAGGCACCATCGTCGCCCGGGCCATGCTCGAAGACGAACACGAAGACAGCGTGCAATTGCGCATCAGCATCCAGGACACCGGGATCGGCCTGTCGAACCAGGACGTGCGGGCATTGTTCCAGGCCTTCAGCCAGGCCGACAATTCGCTGTCGCGGCAACCGGGCGGCACCGGCTTGGGCCTGGTGATTTCCAAGCGCCTGGTGGAACAGATGGGCGGCGAGATCGGGGTCGACAGCACACCGGGCGAAGGCTCGGAATTCTGGATCAGCCTGCGCCTGCCCAAGACCCGTGACGACGCCGAGGACCTGCCCGGCCCACCGTTGCTGGGTCGTCATGTGGCCCTGTTGGAAAACCACGACCTGGCCCGCCAGGCCTTGCAGCATCAGCTCGAAGACTGCGGCTTGCAGGTGACGCCGTTCAATACCCTGGAAAACCTGACCAATGGCGTGACCATCGCCCACCAGACCGACCAGGCCATCGACCTGGCCGTGCTGGGCATCACCAGCAACGACATGCCGCCGGAACGCCTCAACCAGCACATCTGGGACCTGGAGCACCTGGGTTGCAAGGTCCTGGTGCTGTGCCCGACCACCGAGCAGACCCTGTACCACCTCTCGGTGCCCAACCCCCACAGCCAGTTACAGGCCAAGCCGGCCTGTACCCGCAAGTTGCGCCGCTCGCTGTCCGACCTGGTCAACCCCCGTCCACCGCGCAACGAACCCAACGAACCGGTGGCCAGCCGCGCGCCCAAGGTCCTGTGCGTGGACGACAACCCGGCCAACCTGCTGCTGGTGCAAACCCTGCTCGAAGACATGGGCGCCAAGGTGCTGGCAGTGGAAAGCGGCTATGCCGCGGTCCAGGCCGTGCAGAAGGAAACCTTCGACCTGGTCCTGATGGACGTGCAGATGCCCGGCATGGATGGCCGCCAAAGCACCGAGGCCATCCGCCAGTGGGAAAGCGAGCGGCATTGCACGCCGCTGCCGATCGTCGCCCTCACCGCTCATGCCATGGCCAACGAAAAGCGCGCCCTACTGCAAAGCGGCATGGACGACTACCTGACCAAACCTATCAGCGAGCGGCAACTGGCCCAGGTGGTGCTCAAATGGACCGGGCTGGCCCTGCGCAATCAATCCCCGGAGCGAGGCTTCGACGCCCAGGGCGGCAGTGAGTTGCTGGTGCTCGATCCAGAAGAAGGCCTGCGCCTGGCCGCCGGCAAGGCCGACCTGGCGGCGGACATGCTGGCGATGCTGCTGGCCTCCCTGGAAGCCGACCGCGAAGCGATTCGCCAGGCCAGCGAGGCCAACGATCACAATGCCCTGATCGAGCGGGTTCATCGCCTGCACGGCGCCACACGCTACTGCGGCGTTCCGCAATTACGAGCCGCCTGCCAGCGCAGCGAAACCCTGCTCAAGCAACAGGATCCCAAGGCCGCGGCCGCCCTGGAAGACCTGGATCGCGCCATCGATCGCCTGGCCAGCGAGGCACGCATCAGCGCGTGATCCAGGACAACAGGCACACAAGCGATGGCGGCTAGACTGACACCCTTCAAAGTGCCAGGAGGCCGCCATGCGCGTGATTCTTTTCAACAGCCAGACCTACGATCGAGACAGTTTCACCAAGGCCCCGCGGCCCGCCGACGTTGAACTGCAATTCCAGCCCGCCCGCTTGAACCTGGACACCGTGGCCCTGGCCGAGCGGCACGATGTGGTGTGTGCCTTCATCAACGATGACCTGAGCGCCCCGGTGCTGGAACGGCTGGCGAACGGCGGAACCCGGTTGATCGCCCTGCGCTCGGCCGGCTACAACCATGTCGACCTGCCCGCCGCCAGGCGCCTGGGATTGAATATCGTCCGGGTGCCGGCCTACTCGCCCCATGCCGTGGCCGAACATGCGGTGGCATTGATCATGGCGCTCAACCGCTGCCTGCACCGCGCCTACAACCGCACCCGCGACGGCAATTTCAGCCTCCATGGCCTGACCGGATTCGACCTGGTGGGCAAGACGGTCGGGGTGATCGGCACCGGACAGATCGGCGCGACATTCGCGCGGATCATGGCCGGCTTCGGCTGCCACCTGCTGGCTTACGACCCCTATCCCAACCCTCAGGTCGAAACCCTCGGAGCCCGCTACTTGCCCCTGGCCGATCTGCTGGCGCAAGCGCAGATCATCAGCCTGCACTGCCCGCTGAACGAGCAGAGCCGGCACCTGATCAACGCCGACTCGCTGGCGACCATGCAACCCGGCGCCATGCTGATCAACACCGGGCGCGGCGGCCTGGTGGATACACCGGCCCTGATCGAGGCCTTGAAAAGCGGCCAATTGGGCTACCTGGGGTTGGACGTCTATGAGGAAGAGGCCCAGCTGTTTTTCAAGGACCGCTCCGACCAGCCCTTGCAGGACGACGTGCTGGCACGGCTGCTGACCTTCCCCAACGTGGTTGTCACCGCACACCAGGCATTCCTGACCCATGAAGCGCTGGACGCAATCGCCACGACCACCCTCGACAACATCGCGGCCTGGGCGAACGGCACGCCGCAAAACCTGGTGGACGACTAAGCCAACCGAACACAATCCCCTGTGGGAGCGAGCCTGCTCGCGATAGCGCCAGATCAGCCGGCATCGATGTCAACTGACAGACCGCTATCGCGAGCAGGCTCGCTCCCACAAGAAGAGGGGGGTGTTCGTCGCNAGGCCGTGTCAGTCGACATCTCTATCAACTGACAGACCGCTATCGCGAGCAGGCTCGCTCCCACAAGAAGAGGGGGGTGTTCGTCGCATCCGGGCCATCGCCACCCATGCCGCGTGCTAGCATGTCGCGCCTATTTTGGAGGACCCATGGCCGAGCACGATTTCCGCTACACCCTGATGAACCCGCAGCACACCCTGACCGAAGTCCGCGCATTGGCGCCGGGCCGCTATCAGGTCACCGGCAACGGCGGTTCGATCCAGGCCAACGACGTACTGCTGGTCACGCTGAAGGGCAGCAAGGATTTGTCCATGCGCCTGACCGTGGACACCGTTCGCCACCTGCTCAAGCCCATGGGTCAATGGACCGCCATGACCACCGGCCCGGTGTTCGGCGAATTGGCGATCCACACCTGGAAGGTCAATTGCGACAGTTGCGCCAAGGAACTGAGCTTCGAATTTGCCGTTGATGCCAAGCTCGGCGTCAAGGCGCAGAAGCCGGCCGCCAACGCACGCATCGCCGAGCTGGGCTGGTCCACCATGGGTGAAAAGCACCTGTGCCCGACATGCAGGGACGCCGCCTGATGAAACGTCTGGCCCTGTCCGCGTTGATCGGCATGAGCCTGCTGGGCTGTGCCGCCGAACCTGTACAGTTGCAACAGAACCGCAGCTACATCCTGGAATGGATCGGCGAACGACCATTGATGGATTACAGCCACTTGACCATCACCCTCGGTGAGGACGGCCGCGCCTACGGCAATGCCGGCTGCAATCACTGGTTCGCCCCCTATACCCTGGAAGGCCATCGCTTGAGCTTCGGCAAGATCGGCAGCACCCGCAAACGCTGCGGGCCGGCCGTGATGGAACAGGAGTCGCGATTCTTGCAGGCGCTGGAAAAGGTCGAACGCTGGGACATCTCGCCCATCGAGCAGATACGTTTCTGGCCGGCCCAGGGCAAGCCGCTGCGGTGGTGGCTGGAGGAAGGCTGATCCTCCAAACGGAATCTTGAGCCTGGCTGGGGCCTGTGGCGAGGGGATTTATCCCCGCTGGGCTGCGTAGCAGCCCCCTGCGTCTCGTCTGACACGCCACGGTGATAGCTGCATTTTTGGGGCTGCTTCGCAGCCCAGCGGGGCGGTGCGACGTTTCGCTAAATCCCCTCGCCACAACAGCCCTCACAACCTCTCCATCACAAATTGCTATTTAAGCGCCTGCAACGCCTCAAGCTTCGCCATCACCCCCGCCGCCGTCTGCTCACCCAGCAATTGCTCGCGCACCTTGCCTTCGTTGTCGATGATGTAGGTCACCGGCAACCCCTCACTGCGCGGCAGGTCGAAGATCTCGGCCGGGTCCCGGGCCAGCACGGTGAACCGGATACCCATCTTGTCGCTGGCGCTCTTGAGCTCCTCGCCCTGCACCTGATCGAAATTGACCCCGAACACACCGACGTTGCGTCCCTTGAGCTGTTCGACCAAGGCATTGAACTCCGGGATCTCGGTGCGGCACGGTGCGCACCATTCGGCCCAGTAGTTGATGACCAGCCACTGTTTGTCCAGCCGTTGCGAGGCGATCGCCTGGCCGTTCTGGTCGACGCCGTAGTCGTTTCCGCAACCGGCGAGCAACAGGATCCCCATGAATACCAATGCCGCCGTCAATCGCCTTGCCATGTGCCAATCCTTGTCTGAATGTGAACGCTGCCACGACCCATCGTGGCACAGTAGAATAGCCGCCACCTTACGCAAGATGCGACCCGCTCATGACCGATCTGACGCTTTATCACAACCCGCGCTGCTCAAAATCCCGCGGTGCGCTGGAACTGTTGGAGGCCCGGGGCCTGGCGCCCACCGTGGTCCGCTACCTGGAAACCCCGCTCGATGCAGCGCAGCTTGAACGGCTGCTGGGCAAACTCGGGATCACGGCCCGGCAACTGCTGCGCACCGGCGAGGACGAATACACCCGCCTGAACCTGGCCGACGAAAGCCTGAGCCAGGCGCAATTGATCGCCGCCATTGCCGCCCACCCGAAACTGATGGAACGGCCGATTCTCGAAACCGCCGACAAAGCCGTGATCGGCCGTCCACCGGAGAAGATCCTGGAGATCCTGCCGTGAGCACACCGTACATCCTGGTGTTGTATTACAGCCGCAGTGGCTCCACCAACGAAATGGCCCGGCAGATCGCCCGTGGCATCGAACAGGCCGGGCTGGAAGCCAGGTTGCGCACGGTGCCGGCGATTTCCACCGAATGCGAAGCGGTGGCCCCGGACATTCCCGAGCAAGGTCCGCTGTACGCCACCCTCGATGATCTGAAGAATTGCGCCGGCCTGGCCCTGGGCAGCCCGACCCGTTTCGGCAACATGGCCGCGCCGCTCAAGTACTTTCTCGACGGCACCAGCAACCTGTGGCTGACCGGTGCCCTGGTGGGCAAGCCGGCTGGGGTGTTCACCTCCACCGCGAGCCTGCATGGCGGCCAGGAAACCACCCTGTTGTCGATGATGCTGCCGCTGTTGCACCACGGCATGCTGATCACCGGCCTGCCCTACAGCGAGTCGGCCCTGATCGATACCGAGGGCGGTGGTACGCCCTACGGGCCGAGCCACCATGCCGGAAGTGACGGTAAAAGCGGCTTGAACGAACATGAAGTCGCCCTGTGCCGGGCGTTGGGTTCGCGCCTGGCGAAAACCGCACAATTGCTGGAGAGCGGCCGTGGCTAAAAAGCCGAAGATCCTTCCCTCCATCCAGTGGCTAGAGCCGCGCGTGCGTATTGCCCGCATTCTCAGCCTGCTGTGTTTTTTTGGCCTGGTGGGGGTGCTCAGCGTGTATTACCTGCTGATCGCCGACCTGCACGGCGCGCGTCCCTGGGTGATCCTGCTGATCGAATTGGTACCGCTGTTGATCCTGGCGCCCGGCATGCTCACCGGCAGCGCTCGCGGCCATTCATGGATGTGCTTCGTGGTGAACCTGTATTTCATCAAGGGCGCATTGGCGGCCTATGACCCGAACCGGCAGCTGTTCGGCGTGCTGGAAATGCTCGCGAGCGTGGCGGTGTTCTGCTCGGCGTTGGTGTATGTGCGCTGGCGGTTCCAGTTGAACCGGCGGTTGGCTGGCGAGGGCGACATCTCCGTCGCCTGACAGGCCGTCATCGCGAGCAGGCTCGCTCCCACAGGGGATTTTCGGCGTTCACAAATCCAGTGTGGGAGCGAGCCTGCTCGCGATAGGTGCGACTCGGTCTCAATGATTCACGGTATAAGCCAGCATCCTCGAAATCTGGCTCATCGGCCGGCCGCCACTCTCTTCATGCCACTGGTTGAAGGCATTCTGCACCGTCGCCAGGTCCCGCAGGCTGGTGGGGACTTTGTCGATGATGTCCTGGGCGTTGAGCGCCGCCACAACGTCGTTGCTGGTCACGAAGGTGTCCTTGCCCATCATCCGTAAAAAGTACGGAGCCGACAGGCCGCCCAGTTGATGGCCATGTTTTCTCAGGTAGGTCCACAGGCCAACGATGTCGTCCACCGGCCAGTCGGCGATCAGCGCGCCGAAGCTGCCTTTTTCATGGGCCGCGTCCAGTACCAGTTGCGCGTTGCGGGGCACGCTCTTGAGCTTGCCCAGGTGCCGGATGATCCGCGCATCCTGCATCAACCGCTCCAGGTGCTCGGCACTTATCAAGACGACTTTTTCCGGATCGAACTTGAAGAACACTTCTTCGAACGCCGGCCACTTGGCGTCTACCAGGCTGTGCTTGAGCCCGGCGCGAAAGATCCGCAGCGACATGGTCGAGAGGTAGCGGTCGTCGCCGATCTTGCGCAATTGCGCCGGGGTCTTGGGAACAGGCAGATGGGCTTCCAGTTCAGCCGCCGAACCGAAGCGGTTCAGACAGTACTCATGCAGCCACTTGTAATCGCGCATTCCCGCTCCTGGGGTCCGGTCAGAGGTTCACGACATTGACGAAGCGCGAAGCAGCGCTTTCATCGATACGCAGGTTGGTGAAATCGAACAGGTTGCGATCCGCCAGTTGCGACGGAACGACGTTCTGCAAACCGCGGAAGATGCTCTCGGTGCGGCCTGGCGTCTTGCGCTCCCACTCCTGGAGCATCTCCTTGACCACCTGGCGCTGCAGGTTCTCCTGGGAACCGCACAGGTTGCAGGGGATGATCGGGAATTGCTTGAGATCCGAATAGGCCTGGATGTCCTTCTCGCTGCAATAGGCCAGCGGACGGATCACCACGTTGCGCCCGTCATCGGCGCGCAGCTTGGGCGGCATGGCCTTGAGCGAACCGTTGAAGAACATGTTCAGGAAGAACGTCTCGACGATGTCGTCGCGGTGATGCCCCAGGGCCATCTTGGTCGCGCCGATCTCGTCGGCGAAGGTGTAGAGCGTACCGCGACGCAGGCGTGAACACAGCGAACAGGTGGTCTTGCCTTCGGGAATCAGCTCCTTGACCACCGAATAGGTGTCTTTCTCGACGATGTGGTATTCCACGCCCAATGATTCGAGGTACGCCGGCAGCACATGTTCGGGAAACCCCGGCTGCTTCTGGTCCATGTTCACCGCGACGATGTCGAACTTGATCGGCGCAACCTTCTGCAGGTGCATCAGCACATCGAGCATGGTGTAGCTGTCCTTGCCACCGGACAGGCAGACCATGACCTTGTCACCGTCTTCAATCATGTTGAAATCGGCAACCGCCTCACCGGCCAGGCGGCGCAGGCGCTTTTGCAGTTTGTTCTGGTTGACCGTGAGAGTGCCCATGACGCGAAATCCGTGAGGTGTGACGAAGGGGCGGCATTTTACGCAAAAATCCGAGGCGTGGCACCGTCTCCTGTGGCGAGGGGATTGGGATAAATCCCCATCCCCTCGCCACAGAGTTATTCGCTGGCTTCAGGACCGTACACACAGACCTATCCGCGATTAACCCGCCACCCTACAGCGCGATTTGCTCTAAGCCCCCCATCCCCCTGGGGATAACTCCTTTCTATACTGCGTCATAAGGTCGCACACATATTCAGACCTTTACTTACTTGGCCATTTGGCCCGTAGGCGCTCCGTTGGGGGGCGATGGCAATAACAAAGGAGTGACTGACTATGATCCATCATGTCGTGGGGCTCTTTACCCACCCTGATCAAGAATGGAAAGACATCCGTGGCGATCAGGAGGAAAGCATCAGCCACATGTACCTCACCCACACGCTGATCCTGGCGGCGATTCCCGCTGTGTCGGCGTTTATCGGCACGACGCAGGTAGGTTGGGTCATCGGCAATCGTGCTCCCGTGATGCTCACCCAGGAAAGCGCGCTGTGGATGACCATCATGTCCTACCTGGCCATGCTGGGCGGGGTCGCGGTCATGGGCGCATTTATCCACTGGATGGCCCGTACCTATGATGCCAACCCGAGCCTGGCCCGTTGCGTGGCGTTTGCCACCTACACCGCCACTCCCCTGTTCATTGGTGGGCTGGCAGCGCTCTATCCACACATGTGGCTGGGAATGATCGTGGGCACGGCAGCGATCTGCTACACGGTTTACCTGCTCTACGTGGGCTTGCCGACCTTCATGAATATTCCCCAGGACGAAGGCTTCCTGTTTTCCAGTTCGGTACTCGCCGTCGGCCTGGTGGTGCTGGTTGCCATCATGGCGTTCACAGTGATTGTCTGGGGGTTGGGCGTCGGCCCGGTCTATACCAACTGAAAAACCAAGGCTCTCCTATAAAAACAGGATCTGCCGACACAGGCCGCCGCAAGGCGGCCTTCCTGTAGCTGACTGAGGAAACGACCGCTGGGCACCTGAGCGATTCGCAACGGCCGATGCTTGCGGCATACTCGGGTTTCTGGAGACCCGTAAAGCATGCTCGAGCAACTCAATACCCGCGTCGAAGAGTGTTACCAACAAGCCGAATCCTTTTTCAAACGTCCTTTCAAACGCCCGGTGGTCAGCTTCAAATTGCGTGGCCAGAAAGCCGGTGTGGCGCATTTGCATGAAAACCTGCTGCGCTTCAATCCGCAGCTATACCGGGAAAATGCCGAAGACTTCCTCAAGCAGACCGTCGCCCACGAAGTCGCGCACCTGATCGCCCACCAGTTGTTTGGCGAACGCATCCAGCCCCATGGCGAAGAGTGGCAACTGATCATGCGCGGCGTGTACGAACTGCCGCCCAACCGCTGCCACACCTACGAAATCAAACGCCGCAGCGTCACCCGCTACATCTACAAATGCCCCTGCGAAGGCAGCGATTTCCCATTCTCGGCCCAACGCCATAGACTGGTGCGCCAGGGGCGGCGCTACCTGTGCCGCAGTTGTCGCGGGACGTTGGTGTTCAGCGGGGAGACGCGGATGGAGTAGCGGGATTTGTGCTGCCTGGGCCGGCCTCATCGCGAGCAGGCTCGCTCCCACATTGGATCTGTGAGCGCTACAAAACCCTGTGGGAGCGAGCCTGCTCGCGATGAGGCCCGCAAAAACACTACACAACCACCCCGGCATTCCGCAGTTGGGCAATCCGCTCAGCACTGAACCCCAACTCCCCCAATACCTGATCCGTATGCGCCCCCAACCCCGCGCCAACATGCCGAGGTTCGGGCAACCCTTCGGAGAACTTCAACGGACACGCCATCTGCGCCTGACTCGAACCATCGCCGCGGGGCACGTGGGTGACGACTTTCCTGGCCTGCAACTGCGGATGCCCGAGGGCTTCTTCCAGGTTCAACACCGGCTCGACGCAGGCATCGATATCGGCAAACAACCGGCAAAGTTCGCTGAAATCATGCTTCTCGAACTCGACTTGCAGCGCCTGCTTGAGCATCTGCTGTCGCTCGGGCTCGGGTGACAGGCCATGCACGGCCAGTTCCGGCCGGCCCAGGGCCTCACACAACGCTTGCATGAAAGCCGGCTCCAGGCTGCCCACCGACATCCAGCGACCATCCCGGGTGCGGTAATGGTCATAGAAGCTGCCGCCATTGAGCAGATGTCTTTCCCAGCCGGGTTCGACCCCACTGGCCAGGTAACCGGCGCCCGCCAGGGCGTTCAGGCTGAACACGCAATCGGCCATGCTCACATCCAGGTATTGGCCCTGCCCGCTCTGCTGGCGGGCAATCACCGCCGCCAGCAATCCGATTACGCCGTGCAGCGACCCGCCGGCGATGTCCGCCGCCTGGATGCCCAGCGGCAGCGGGCCGCTGTCGGCACGGCCGGTATGGCTGGCCAGCCCTGTCAGGGCCAGGTAGTTGATATCGTGTCCGGCGCGGTCCCGGTAGGGGCCGGTCTGGCCGTAGCCGGTGATCGACACGTAGATGAGCCGGGGATTGATCGCCTTCAACGTCTCATACCCAAGCCCCAGTCGCTCCATCACTCCGGGACGGAACTGTTCCAGCAAAATGTCGTAGTCAGCCAGCAACCGCTTGATCACCTCCAGCGCTTCCGGTTGCTTGAGGTCCAGGGCCAGGCTGCGCTTGTTGCGATTGAGGTAGGCATGGCTGGCGGAAACACCCCGGTCGTGGGGCGGCAGGACGCGTAGCAGATCCGGACGGGTCGGGGATTCGATACGCAGCACCTCGGCCCCCATGTCCGCCAGCAGCAGCGAGGCGAACGGGCCGGGTAGCAGGGTCGAGAAATCCAGAACCTTGAGCGATGCCAATGGACCTTGCATGGAGGGTCTCCGCTGGATGATGAGCAAAGACTAGGCAGGCGCTGGCGGCAAGGCAATTACCGCAGGTGTGGTTTGGGATGACCGATACGCTCACGCGTTCATCCGTGGCGAGGGAGCTTGCTCCCGCTGGACTGCGCAGCAGGCCCTCCTCGTCCTACCTGACATACCACAGTGGCGGGCGCATTGTCGGGGGCTGCTTCGCAACCCAGCGGGAGCAAGCTCCCTCGCCACAAAGGCAGTTGCGAGCTGGCATGAAAAAACCCGCCGAAGCGGGTTTTTTCATGCCAGCCTGAAGATTACTTCACAGCACCGGGAGCAGAGGTTTCAGCCGCCGCGATCTGCGCCGCCGCGATCTGCTCGTCGTCTTCACGGACGTCGGAGATGCCGCGGCCGCCGGAAGCCAGTTCGGTCTGCAACTGGTCTTCATCCAGCTCCTTGACCCACTTGGCAACCACGATGGTGGCGACAGCGTTGCCCACCAGGTTGGTCAGGGCGCGGGCTTCGGACATGAAGCGGTCGATACCCAGGATCAGTGCCAGGCCGGCCACCGGCAAGGTGCCCACGGCCGACAGGGTGGCCGCCAGTACGATGAAGCCGCTACCGGTCACGCCGGCAGCACCTTTGGACGACAGCAGCAGCACCAGCAGCAGGGTGATCTGGTGAGTGATGTCCATCGGGGTGTCGGTAGCCTGGGCGATGAACACCGCGGCCATGGTCAGGTAGATCGAAGTACCGTCGAGGTTGAACGAGTAGCCTGTCGGAATGACCAGGCCCACGACCGACTTCTTGGCACCCAGGCGTTCCATCTTGATCAGCATGCGTGGCAGGGCCGACTCCGACGAGGAAGTACCCAGCACGATCAGCAGCTCTTCACGGATGTAGCGCACCAGCTTGATGACGCTGAAACCGTGGGCACGGCAGATGGCGCCCAGCACCACCAGCACGAACACGATGCAGGTGATGTAGAAGCAGATCATCAGTTGACCCAGTTGCACCAGCGAACCGACACCATAGGCGCCGATGGTGAACGCCATGGCGCCGAAGGCACCGATGGGGGCCAGCTTCATGATCATGTTGATGATGATGAACATCACGTGGGCGAAGCGGTCGATGAAATCCAGCACCGGCTTGCCGTAGGCACCCAGGCGATGCAGGGCGAAGCCGAAGAGCACCGAGAACATCAGCACTTGCAGGATGTCGCCGTTGGCGAACGCGCCGACGATGGTGTTCGGGATCACGTTGAGGATGAAGGCGATGATGCTCTGGTCTTTACCAGCCGAAATGAAACCGGCGATCTTGCTGGTGTCCAGGGTCGACACGTCGATGTGCATGCCGTTGCCCGGTTGCACGACGTTGACCACGACCAGGCCGATCAGCAGGGCGATGGTGGAGACGATTTCAAAGTACAGCAGCGCGTAGCCGCCTGTCTTGCCGACCGATTTCATGTTCTGCATGCCGGCGATACCGCTGACCACGGTGCAGAAGATGATGGGGGCGATGACCATTTTGATCAGTTTGATGAACCCGTCACCGAACGGCTTGAGAGCCACACCGGTCTGCGGATAGAAGTGGCCGAGCAAAATACCGATGGCAATGGCAACGATCACCTGGAAATACAGGGATTTGTACAAGGGCTGACGAGTCGTCATGGCAAACCTTCCTCAAGCGTCCCGTGTGACAACATCCACCTGTCGTCCACGACACCTCAACTTTGCGAACCCTCCTGCACTGGAGGGATTTGTTTTGTCGGCTGCACAGGGGCAGACCTACGTAATGCATCGCAAAGCCCGTGCCATTTTCCAGAAAAGCCCTACAGCCGCCATGACAGACAGGTTTTGTGATTAATCACCGATTAAACGATAGCGTATAGGATGGCGGATTTCCGCCAACGGATGGGTTGCAGTTCCGGGATTTGGCGGATATCCGCCTTGTCGCGATGGGCCGCCCTGCTACCATCGCTCGCTTATCAAACGGATTGATGCCATGCGCCAACGCACGATCGCCAGTCACTTTGCCCGCGCCGCCCTGGGCGGCGCACGTCGCCAGGGGTTCGACTACCTTCCCCTGCTGCAACAGCTGGGCATCAGCCCTGAGCTGTTGGACGAGCCGCGCGCGCGCATCGCGCCGGAGCAGTTTGCCCGCCTGTTGCAATCATTGTGGCTGGCGCTGGGTGATGAATACCTTGGATTTGGCAGAGCCCCGAGCAAACCCGGGACGTTCGCCATGATGTGCCATACGCTGATCCATTGCCGGACCCTGGGCAAGGCGCTCCAACGTGGCCTGTTGTTCTATCGCCTGTTCCCCGGCGCCCCGGACCTGACGCTGGTGGCCGAAGGTGAACGGGTGCATCTGGTGCTGAACGATTCGGCCCTGTGGGACCCGGATCATTTCCTCGCCGAGAGCCTGCTGGTGGTATGGCATCGCCTCGCCAGTTGGCTGATCGGTCAGCGAATCACCCTGGAGCAGGCAAGCTTCAGCTATGCCAGGCCCGCCCATGGCGCCGAGTACGATTTGCTGTTCCCCTGTCCGCTGACGTTCGAGGCGCAACACAGCGGCCTGTTGTTCCACAGCCGCTACCTGGACATGCCGTTGCTTCAGGACGAACGAACCCTCAAGCGGTTTCTCGAACACTCCCCCGCCGATCTGCTCTCGCGCCCGGACGATGGTCACAGTCTGAGCAGCCAACTGCGTCGGTTGCTCGGCCGCGATACCGCACGCTGGCCGGATCTGGAGGCTGCCGCCGATCATCTGCACCTCAGTCCCCAGACCCTGCGCCGTCATCTGCGGGAGGAAGGCACCAGCTTCCAGGAACTCAAGGATCACCTGCGGCGGGATATCGCCATCTACCACCTGGGACGCGCGGAACTGTCGTTGCAGCAGATCGCCGAGCAGTTGGGATTCTCGGAGCCGTCGGCGTTTCACCGGGCGTTCAAGAAGTGGACGGGGCTGACGCCGGGGGCTTACAGGGAGCAGGAGAACTAAGGCTGGGGGTTTGCGGTGTACTGACTGCCGCCATCGCGAGCAGGCTCGCTCCCACAGGGCTTTGTGATCGGCACACATCCCATGTGGGAGCGAGCCTGCTCGCGATGGCGTCGGCGGCCCCACCACCCACCCCGGTCAAACCACCGGGAAAAGCACCCGGAACGCCGCGCCGCCCAGCTCCGAGTCGCCCAAGGTCAAGCGCGCACCGTAGCTTTCGATGATGTCCTTGACCACCGCCAGCCCAATCCCCTGACCCGGATGCTGGCGGTCCAGCCGCTCGCCGCGCTGGAGAATCCGCGCACGCTGGTCCGGCGGTACGCCCGGCCCGTCATCCTCGACACACAGCTCGGTCCCGCCGAGGGTCTGGTGCACGCTGACGCGCACTTCGCCCAGGCACAGCCGATAGGCATTCTCCAGCAGGTTACCGAGCATCTCCAGCAAGGCCCCCTGCTCGATCGGTACCTGGCAGTGCTCCGGCAGGTCGAAGCGGACGTTGACCCGCTTGTCGCGATAGACCTTGTCCAGGGTGTCGCACAGGCTTTGCAGCACCGGCCGCAAGCGCACCTGGTGGCGCACCAGCCCGCTCTTGCGCAGGCTGGCGCGCTGCAATTGGTAGCCGATCTGCTGGCTCATGCGCTCGATCTGGGTTTGCAGCACCCAGGCCTGCCCACGGTCTTCGGGGCGCCGGGCCATGTCTTCGCTGACCCCCTGCAACACCGCCAACGGCGTCTTCAGGCTGTGGGCCAGGTCGTCGAGGGAGTCGCGATAACGGCTGCGCTGTTCCCGCTCGCTGTACAACAGTCGGTTGAGGGAGCCGGTCAGGCGCAGCAGTTCCCGGGGATGCTCGGTACTGAGGCTCTCCCGGGTGCCGCCTTCGATTTCATCCAGTTCCTGGCTCAGCCGGCGCAACGCCCGCAGCCCCCAGGTCAGACCGATCCACAACAGCGCCAGCAACACCGCCAGCGCCGCTCCGAACCCCAGGTAGAGTTTGTCCCGCAGGCCCTGCAGGGTGACTTCGTAATCGCGCACCGGTTGCAAGGTAACGACACTGAACGCCGCATCCTGGCCGGCGAGCAACTTGATCTCGACGTCATAGACAAAGAATTCCTCGCCGCTCTGCTCGCGGATGCGGGCAAACTCGTTGCCCTGGCCGTCATAGCGAGGTGTGTAGTTGATGTTTTCTTCACGGGTCGCTTTCGACCGCCAGACCAGCCGCCCGTCGCGATCATAGATGTAGCCCAGCAGGCGAGCGTCGGCGAGATTGAAGCGCTCGTCGGGCAACTGTGCAGGCATCTTCAGGCGATTGTTTTCCACCCGGGCGGCGGAAATCAGCGTGGTCACATCCGAGGCCAGGCGTTGCTGGATGGATTCCTGCAACGCCAGGCTGAACGCGCCCTGCATGGCGGGCAGCAGCGCCAGCATGAACAACACAGCCAGGATCGTGGCCGCCAACATCAACCGCAGCCGCAGGGAACGAATCACTGGCAGCGCTCGTTGAACAGGTAACCCAGGCCACGCACGGTGTCGATCGGCTTGAAGCCGGAGGGGCCTTCGAGTTTACGGCGCAGGCGCCCGACCAGGACTTCGATGACATTGGGGTCGCGCTCGTCGTCATCGGGATACAGCTGCTCCATCAACCGGTCCTTGGCCACCACCTGCTGGTGATGGCGCATGAGGTATTCGAGGATGCGGTATTCGTAGGCCGTCAGCGCCAGGGGTTCCTCGTCGAGGGAAGCTTGCTTGCGGTTGAGGTCCAACAGCAACGGGCCGGCGACGATGGTCGACTGGGTAAACCCGCTGGAGCGGCGCAACAGGGCATTCAGCCTGGCCTCCAGTTCCTCAAGCTGGAACGGCTTGACCACGTAGTCATCGGCCCCGGCGGCCAGGCCTTCGACCTTGTCCTGCCAATTGCCGCGGGCAGTGAGGATCAGGATCGGAAAGGTCTTGTCCTGGGCACGCAGCCGGCGGATCAGCTCAAGGCCGCTGATCCCGGGCAGGCCAAGGTCGATCACCGCCAGGTCATGGTTGAATTCCGTAACCTGGTACAGCGCCTCCTCGGCATTGGCGACGGCCTGGACCACATGACCGCTGTCGGTGAGACGGGTTTGCAGGTGATGGCGCAACAGCGCTTCGTCTTCGACGACCAGTAACTTCATGGAGCCCTTCTCCAGGCAAATCAGATAATCCAGTGCTGTGCAGTGCAACGAAAGCCGCCGGATCGGCCCTGTGTGGGAGCGAGCCTGCTCCCACAAGGAACCGCTTAGAACGTGTAGTTGGCGGACAGGTAGGTCTGGGCGCTGCTGGTCAGGTCCAGCGAGCCCACCTTGTCGCCGCCGTGGGGGCTCATTTCGGTGCTGGCGTTGCTGCGCAGGTAACGGTAACCCAGTTCCACCGAGGTGTTCTGCGAAATTTGTTGCAGCACGCCGCCCTGCAGGCCTGCCGTGAAACCGATGTCGCTGTCGCGACTGAAACCTGGGGAATCCTGGGTCACCTTGGTCAGGCCCGCCGTCGCACCGCCGAACAGCTTGGTGCTGCCAGTGACCGGGTAGAACAGGTCGTAGCTGCCCAGCAGGTTTTCCTGGCGCAACTTGATGCCGTTATGGGTTCCCGAAACGTTGTCGTAGGTCGCGTAGTAGCGACCCTGGTCGTTCTGCTTGCCCAGGCGTAGGCCATAGGTGGTGTCCTTGCCAATCACGCCATCGGCGTTCGGATTGTTCAGCGCCTGGTCCAGGGCACTGGATTTCTTGACCTTGTCGCTGGTCTGGCCGAGGGTCAGGCTGGCGAAGTTGTCATCGGCGTGGGCCATGGCGCTGGCACCCAGCACAGTGAAAGCCAGCAGCAGTTTCTTCATGTGTGTCATGTTCAGGTTCCTTTGAAACGTGGGTGGTGTGTGAGGTCGTGATCACGTTAACCAGCGGTCCCTGAACACCCCTTGAACGTTCTCTGAACCTGCGCTGAACGAATCGGCTAGAGTGTCCTGTCTCGTGCGAACCATTTCTTTCAAGGAGATTTCCCCATGCGCAGGTTGCTCGCTGTTGTACTTCTGGCCTTGAGCGGCGCGGGCCACGCCGCCGTCCAGACCCAGGAGATGCCCTACACCAGTGCCGACGGCACGAAGCTGATCGGCTATTACGCCTACGACGATGCGATCAAGGGCCCGCGCCCGGGTGTGGTGGTGGTGCATGAATGGTGGGGGCTGAACGACTACGCCAAGCGCCGCGCCCGCGACCTCGCCGGCCTGGGCTACAGCGCCCTGGCCATCGACATGTACGGCGATGGCAAGAACACCGAGCATCCCAAGGACGCCATGGCGTTCATGCAAGCGGCGCTCAAGGACGGCAAGGCCGCCAGCGCGCGATTCCAGGCCGGGCTCGACCTGTTGAAGAAACAGCCCCAGACCGATCCCGACAAACTCGCCGCCATCGGCTACTGCTTCGGCGGCAAAGTAGTGCTGGATGCCGCTCGCCAGGGCGTTCCGCTGGCCGGCGTGGTGAGCTTCCACGGCGCCCTGGTGACCAACACCCCGGCCACCCCCGGCAGCGTCAAGGCGAAGATACTGGTCGAGCACGGCGCGCTGGACAGCATGGTCACCGAGGATAACGTCACCGCGTTCAAGGGCGAGATGGACAAGGCCGGCGCCGACTACAAGTTCGTCAGCCTGGAAGGCGCCAAGCACGGCTTCAGCAACCCCGATGCCGACCGCCTGAGCCATGGCGAACATGGCGGGCCGGACATCGGCTACAACAAGGCGGCCGATGAGCAGTCGTGGACGGATATGCAGAAGTTCTTCAAGAAGATCTTTGGTTGATCACTGAAGCTATCTGTGGCGAGGGGATTCATGCCCTCGCCACAACAATGTTCACAACTCCCCGGCATCACCCACTACCCAGCATCAAACCAACCCGGCAAAATGCCCGGCATGAACCGACTCCCTGCCCTGCCCGCCTGCTGCTCGCCTCTGGATGAAGATTGGCTGCTGCCTGACGCCCTGCCCGATACAATCCTGCTGAGCACCGGCTTCGATCCGCTGTTGTTTGTCGGCGAAGACTTCCCGAACAGTGCCATCGAGCCGCCCGCCAGCATCCAGCGTTCGGTGGCCAAGCGTCAGGCCGAATTCCTTGCCGGACGGATCTGCGCCCGCGCAGCCCTTTATCAGTTGAACGGCCAGCATTGCGTCCCGGCGATCGGCGACGACCGTGCCCCCATCTGGCCGGCCCATGTCAGCGGGTCGATCACCCACAGCACCGGTCGGGCGGCGGCCATCGTCGCTCGCAAGGACCGTTGGCAAGGGCTGGGGATGGACCTGGAGAACCTGCTCGACCCGGAGCGCGCCGAGCGGCTGGCGAGTGAAATCCTCACCCCGCCGGAACTGCAACGCATGGCCACCACCCGGCGAGATGACCGGGCCTTGCTGGTGACGTTGACCTTTTCGGTGAAAGAAAGCCTGTTCAAGGCGCTGTACCCGATCGTCGGGCAACGCTTCTATTTCGAGCATGCCGAGATGCTGGAATGGACCCACGACGGCCAGGTGCGACTGCGCTTGCTGACGGACCTGTCGGCCGAATGGCGCCATGGCAGTGAATTGCAGGCGCGGTTCGGGGTGAAGGATGGGCAGTTGTTGAGTCTGGTGGGCGTCAAGGCCTGAGGCTTTTGTATCGCTTTTGAAGGCCCCATCGCGAGCAGGCTCGCTCCCACAGGAGGAATGCGTTCCCATGTGGGAGCGAGCCTGCTCGCGATGAGAACAATCCAGTCGCTACATCCCTCAACCCCTGTCCTGATGCCTCGGCCAACTCAAGCTGAAACACGCCCCACCCAGGCTCTTGCTCTTTGCGATCAACGCCCGGCCGCCATGCCAGTAAATGATCCGTCGCACGATCGACAACCCCAGCCCATGGCCGCCCGAAGCACGGGCACGGCTGTCGTCCAGGCGCAGGAAGGGTTTGAACACCCGCTCCCAGGCCGCCTCCGGCACGCCAGGCCCGTCATCCTCGACGTCCACCCGGCAACGCAGTTGCCCCACCTGGTAGCTGAGGGTCACCCGGGACCTGGCATGGCGCATGGCATTGCTCACCAGGTTCTGCAAGGCGCGATGCAGGAAGCGTGGCTCGGCCTCGACCCAGGCACCGTCGCAATCGGCGGCAGACAGGCACAGGCCGCGTTCGACCGTGACCCCGACGCGCAACGGGCCCAACTCGTCGATCACCTGATTGACCAGCGCATCCAGGTCCACCCGCTGGAAATTCAGCGCCGGTGAGCCTTGCTCCAGTCGTGCATAGGTCAGCATCTCGTCTACCAACCGATCCAGGTCTTCGATGTCATGGTCCATGCCCGCCAGGTATTTTTCCCGGGCCTGGGGGGTGGCAGCGCTGCCAAGCATTTCCAGGCCGAAGCGCAGGCGCGCCACCGGGGTACGCAATTCGTGGGAAACCGCCCGCACCAGCTCACGCTGGATCGCCAACAGTTGTTGCAAGTGCTCGGCCATGCCGTTGAACGCGGCGGCCAACCGCCCGACCGAATCGGCACCGCGGGCCGGCACGCGGGTTTCCAGGCTGCCCTGGGCGATCTGGGTAGCGGCGGCCTCCAGGCCACTCAGGCGCCGTTCCAACTGACGCACCAACAGGTAGACGATCAACCCGATCAGGCTCAAGCCCAACGCCGCGATCAGTACCAGCCATTCGGGCGGGTAAGGGTTCATCTGGTACAGCGGGCCGATTTCCAAGACCCATGGCGTGCCCACCATCCCGGCGAACACCCGGATCGAATCGCCGCCCTTGCCCAGGGCCATCACCGTATCGCCCTCGGACACGCGACGGCGCTGGTCTTCGTCCATGTCCGCCTGCTCGGCGGTCATCAACCGCAGATCGAAACCGAAACCTTTTTCTTCCATGATCTGCGCAAGCCGCCGGGGTTGCTCGCCCACCGGGTAGCGAACCAACTCATCCGCCAGCAGGTAGATAGTCGCCCGGGCCAATTGCTCGCTGATCTGCTGGACTTCCCCTACCAACATCAATTGCTCGCCATCGCTGACCAGTCGATAGACCTTCGCCGCATGGGGCCCGGTCTGTTCGACCAGCGCCTGGCCACGCAGCACGCGGGTGCGCTGTCCCAGGTCCAGGTCGGTCTGGGCGAAGGTCTGCAACCCCAGGGGAATGCCCAGCAGCCGCTCCCACAGCAGCAACGCCCGGTGACGCTCGGTGTCGTTCATCGGCCGCAGGTTCTCGGCCATCAGGGAAAATGTGCCGTGGGCCAGGCGCTCGCGGTACTGCTCGCTGCGGGTCTGGTTGAGCAGGTGCAGGGCCAGCACTCCGAGCACCGCCACCAGCACCAGCGCCGCGCACATGCCGCCATAGATGCGCAGGAAAATCGAGTTCACGGTGCCGGGTCTACACAGGCTTCAGGCACGAACAGGTAGCCTTTGCTGCGGATGGTCTTGATCAGCCGTGGATGGTCCGGGTCATCGCCGATCTTGGGCCGTATGCGCGAGATGCGCACGTCGATGGAACGGTCCTGGCCGTCATAACCGATGCCGCGCAAGGCGGTGAAGATTTCCTCCCGGGACAGGATGCGCCCGGCGTTGGACACCAGCAGCCACAGGAGGTCGAATTCGGCGCTGGTGAGCTCGATGCCGTTGCCCTGCAACCAGGCCTCGCGCAAGGCGTCGTCCACCACCAGCGGGCCGAATTGCAGGCGCCGCGGCTTCTGGGGGGTCGGCTCCACCGGCTCGCTGCGCCGCAACAGGGCCTGGATGCGCGCCAGCAGTACCCGCGGGCGCACCGGCTTGCAGACGTAGTCGTCGGCGCCCAGGTCCAGGCCCTGGATCTGGTCGGCGTCGTCGGTGCGGGCCGTGAGCATCAGGATCGGCCCATCGTACTGTGCGCGGACCTTGCGGCAGATGCTCAGGCCATCTTCGCCGGGCAGCATCAGGTCGAGGATCACCAGGTCCGGCTGCTCGGCGATGATCCGCTGCACCGCTGCCGCGCCATCTCCTTCGATGGCGACACGCAGCCCGTTGCTTTCCAGGTAGTCACGGGTCAGCTCGGCCAGACGCTGGTCATCCTCGACAATCAGTAGCTGCCAGGCTTCTTGTTCCACTTGGGGCCTCGTGTTGCTGTGAATATAGAAAGAAGGAACGCCGCACTCACCCTGTGGCGAGGGGATTTATCCCCGCGGGGCTGCGAAGCAGCCCCAAATCAGTCACTTAGCTGTATCAGGCGGAACACAGGGGGCCGCTTCGCGACCCAACGGGGATAAATCCCCTCGCCACAGGGCATGCAGGTTCGCCCATCGATGCAGATGTCCTTCTTTTTGTCATGTCAAAAGAGGATAACCCTGTCCCACACACCGGCCGATTGTATAAACGGCGGCCCGGCAGAAAACAAGCGGACAAATGCGTTCGGTCGGGCGGGATTTGTGTGGTAACGTCCGCGCCCGCAAAAACCGGCAGGCTGTTTTCGACGCCTCGAAAACGATGAAAAAACGCCCGCTCCAGCAAGGTCGCGGCCTACAGCGCAGTTCGTTGTTTCGCACACAAATTACGCACAGGTTTATCCACAGGTAGTACGTTGCATTCATCCCCCAAAACGCATTATCTTGTAGCCCGCTGCGAAAAAACCCCTACATGTAGGGGTTGAAGCCAAAAACCAAACACAAGTCGGACCGAGAATTCAAGCGCTTTTTCGTGCCTCTTTCCACTTGAACAGCGTGTTTTCCCAAGACCAGACCGCCCCTGCGGATGGCCACTGTTTCAAGGGTCGAAAACGACCGAAACGGTACGGGTGTTGCAGTCCATTGCTGCTACCCCTGCAACCCGGTTTCGAGCCCAGGCTCGCAAACCATGAACTTCGGATGGAAGCAGCCCCACGGGCCTGCTTCCTACTGTCCCGAAGTTGTTATACCCGGCGCCAGTCGGTTGTAGTGCTTCAGGACGGAACGGTGGGCACCGTGATGGTGCCCAAACAAACATAGAGAACGTGGAGACACCCATGCACACCGACACAACTCGCGAGAACCCGCAGGGCACCGCGCCGCTGGCCGCCGATTCGACCCCGGATCTGGCCGCCACCGCGCCTGGTCAACTGCGCGTGATCAAGCGTAACGGCACTGTCGTTCCTTACACCGATGACAAGATCACCGTCGCCATCACCAAAGCGTTCCTCGCAGTTGAAGGTGGCACCGCAGCCGCTTCGTCGCGCATCCACGACACCGTGGCCCGCCTGACCGAACAGGTCACCGCGACCTTCAAGCGTCGCATGCCGTCGGGCGGCACCATCCACATCGAAGAAATCCAGGACCAGGTCGAACTGGCCCTGATGCGTGCCGGCGAGCAAAAGGTCGCGCGTGACTACGTGATCTACCGCGACTCCCGTGCCAAGGAACGCGCCACCCGTAGCCCGGCCGACGCACCGGTCCAGGCCCACCCGTCGATCCGCATCGCCCGCGCCGATGGCAGCCTGGCGCCGCTGGACATGGGCCGCCTGAGCACCATCGTCACCGAGGCCTGCGAAGGCCTGGAAGAGGTCGATGGCGACCTGATCCAGCGCGAAACCCTGAAGAACCTCTACGACGGCGTCGCGCTCAAGGACGTCAACACCGCCCTGGTGATGACCGCGCGGACCCTGGTGGAACGCGAGCCGAACTACTCCTTCGTGACCGCCCGCCTGCTGATGGACACCCTGCGTGCCGAAGGCCTGGGCTTCCTGGAAGTCGCCGAGAGCGCGACTCACCACGAAATGGCCGACCTGTACGCCAAGGCTCTGCCGGCCTACATCGCCAAGGGTATCGAATTCGAATTGCTGAACCCGGTCCTGGCTTCCTTCGACCTGGAAAAACTCGGCAAGGCAATCAACCACGAGCGCGACCAGCAGTTCACCTACTTGGGCCTGCAAACCCTGTACGACCGTTACTTCATCCACAAGGACGGCATCCGCTTCGAACTGCCGCAGATCTTCTTCATGCGCGTGGCCATGGGCCTGGCCATCGAAGAGAAGCAGAAAGAAGAGCGTGCCATCGAGTTCTACAACCTGCTGTCGTCCTTCGACTACATGGCGTCGACCCCGACCCTGTTCAACGCCGGTACCCTGCGTCCACAGTTGTCGAGCTGCTACCTGACCACCGTGCCGGACGACCTGTCGGGCATCTACGGCGCGATCCACGACAACGCCATGCTGTCGAAATTCGCCGGCGGCCTGGGCAACGACTGGACGCCGGTTCGTGCGCTGGGCTCGTACATCAAGGGCACCAACGGTAAATCCCAGGGCGTCGTGCCGTTCCTCAAGGTGGTCAACGACACCGCTGTCGCGGTCAACCAGGGCGGCAAGCGCAAAGGCGCGGTCTGTGCCTACCTGGAAACCTGGCACATGGACATTGAAGAGTTCATCGAGCTGCGCAAGAACACCGGTGACGATCGTCGTCGTACCCACGACATGAACACCGCCAACTGGATCCCCGACCTGTTCATGAAGCGTGTCTTCGACGACGGCAAGTGGACCCTGTTCTCGCCATCCGAAGTGCCGGACCTGCATGACCTGACCGGCAAGGCCTTCGAAGAGCGCTACGAGTACTACGAAGCCCTGACCGAGTACAACAAGATCAAGCTGTTCAAGGTCGTCCAGGCCAAGGACCTGTGGCGCAAGATGCTCTCGATGCTGTTCGAGACCGGCCACCCATGGCTGACCTTCAAGGACCCGTGCAACCTGCGCAGCCCGCAGCAGCACGTCGGCGTGGTCCACAGCTCGAACCTGTGCACCGAGATCACCCTGAACACCAACAAGGACGAGATCGCCGTCTGCAACCTGGGCTCGATCAACCTGCCGAACCACATCGTCGACGGCAAGCTGGACACCGCCAAGCTGCAACGCACCGTGAACACCGCCGTGCGCATGCTCGACAACGTGATCGACATCAACTACTACTCGGTGCCACAGGCGAAGAACTCCAACTTCAAGCACCGTCCGGTCGGCCTCGGCATCATGGGCTTCCAGGACGCGCTGTACCTGCAGCACATCCCGTACGGTTCCGACGCCGCGGTCGAGTTCGCCGACAAGTCCATGGAAGCGGTCAGCTACTACGCGATCCAGGCCTCCTGCGACCTGGCCGACGAGCGTGGCGCCTATGAGACGTTCCAGGGCTCGCTGTGGTCCAAGGGCATCCTGCCGCTGGACTCGCAACAGATCCTGATCGCGTCCCGTGGCGAGAAGTACATCGACGTCGACCTGACCGAGTCCCTGGACTGGGCACCGGTTCGCGCCCGTGTACAGAAAGGTATCCGCAACTCCAACATCATGGCCATCGCACCGACCGCCACCATCGCCAACATCACCGGCGTGTCGCAGTCGATCGAACCGACCTACCAGAACCTGTACGTGAAATCGAACCTGTCCGGCGAATTCACCGTGATCAACCCGTACCTGGTCCGCGACCTCAAGGCCCGCGGCCTGTGGGACTCGGTCATGATCAACGACCTGAAGTACTACGACGGTTCGGTACAGCAGATCGAGCGCATCCCGCAGGAGCTCAAGGAACTCTACGCGACCGCGTTCGAAGTGGACACCCGCTGGATCGTCGACGCTGCCAGCCGTCGCCAGAAGTGGATCGACCAGGCTCAGTCGCTGAACCTGTACATCGCCGGCGCCTCGGGCAAGAAGCTGGACGTGACCTACCGCATGGCCTGGTACCGTGGCCTGAAAACCACCTACTACCTCCGTGCCCTGGCCGCCACCAGCACCGAGAAGTCGACCATCAACACCGGCAAGCTGAACGCTGTTTCCAGCGGCGGCAACCACGGTGACGACTCGGTCCTGGCTGCTCCAGCCGGTCCGGCGCCAGTGCCAAAAGCCTGCGCGATCGACGAGCCGGATTGCGAAGCTTGCCAATAAGCTGAGCGGGTGGGCGCTGAAAGGCGTCTGCTGAAAAGAAGCCCCCGATAGACTGCTGGTTTATCGGGGGTTTTCTTTTGTCTGGAGGAAAGTGGTGGCCGGGCTGGCCCCATCGCGAGCGGGCTCGCTCCCACAGGGGAACGCATTTCAATGTGGGAGCGAACCTGCTCGCGATGAGGCAAGTCCGGACACCACAAAACACCCGCCCAAAAAGAAGCCCCTCTTGCGAGGGGCTCCTTGTACAACATTCAAGCAACCATCGAGAATCAAGCCATCTGGATGATGGTCTGCATGATCGTGCTCTGGGTAGAGATGGTCTTGGCGTTTGCCTGGTAGTTGCTCTGGGCCTTGATCAGCTCGACCAGTTCGTTGGTCAGGTTAACGTTGGACTCTTCCAGGGCGTTGGAAACGATCGAACCCAAGGTACCGGTGGTTGGCGCATCGTAGGCCGGAATCCCCGAATCGAAGGTTTCCTTCCAGCTGGTGCCACCTACCGGTTGCAGGCCTTGCTCGTTGGTGAAGCTGGCGAGGGCGAGCTGACCGATCGGCTTGGTCTGGTTGTTGCTGAAGTTGGCCAGCAGGACACCGGAGCCATCGATGGTCAGGTTGGTGATCTGACCAGTGGCGTAGCCATTCTGGACCGGGAGCGAACGCGCGGTGTCGGCGTTGAACTGGGTGGTGTTGGTCAGGGACAGGGTGATCGTCGACGAACCGGCGCCGTTGGGGGCCCATACGCCGTTGGTCACGGTACCGGGCACCCAGCCACTCAACACCAGATCATTGCTGATGATCGGCGCCGGCACCGCTGGAGTACTGACCTGAGTCAGCTTGCCACTCGAGTCGAAGGTCATGGTCGACGGCACCGCAAGGGTGGCGGCGGCGGTTGGCGAACTGCCATCCAGGTTACGACCGTCGATCAGGGTGTAGACATTCCAGGTATTGGAACCCGTCTTGACCATGTACTGGTCCATGGAATGCTGGTTGCCCTGAGTGTCGTACACCGGCGTAGTGAACTGCTTGGTGAAGGTCGAAGTATCGGCCGGGTTGAACGCCGCAGTGATCGCCGTCGCCGTCGAGTTCAGGTTGATGGTCGACGAAACCAGGCTGGTTGCTTGCGGCGGCAGGTTGGAAGTGTCGATACGCAGGTCGGTCAGGATCCCGTTCTGGATCTTGCCGTTCGCATCCACGCCATAACCCTGCAGCTTCGAAGTGCCGTCACTGTTGGTGATATAGCCTTCCTTGTCGGTCTTGAACGTACCGGCACGGGTGTAGCTCAGGGAACCGTCGTTGCTCAGGACGAAGAAGCCCTGGCCCTGGATACCCATGTCCAGCACGTTGCCGGTGTTGTTGACGTCGCCCTGGCCGAACTGTTGGGAAACGTTGGACAGGCGCACGCCGTTGCCGACGGTCTTGCTGCCCGAACCCAGCTTGGTAGCCGAGTAGACGTCTTCGAATTCCGCGCGGGACGATTTGAAGCCGGTGGTTGCCACGTTGGCGATGTTGTTACCGGTGACGTCCAGCTGTTTGTTGGCAGCATAGAGACCGCTAAGGCCGATGTTGAAAGACATATTCCACTCCTTTGCCGGGTTAGTCGGCTCTACATACCAATAGTTTGTACTTTGGACAGGGCGATGCTGCCCAGCCCGGCGAGGTTGAGCATCAGCTCTCCCCCTGTCTGGCTGATCGTCACGCTGCTGACGGTTGCCGGCAGGTTGGTGATCAGCGAGGTGGCCTTGCCGTCGATGGTGGTCGAAGCCGCGAAGGTATAAGTACCCGCCTCGACCGTGGTGCCCGCGTCGTTCTTGCCATCCCAGATAAAGGCAGAGTTACCGGCCTTCTGGCTGCCCAAGTCGATGGTGCGAACCGTCTTGCCGTCCTTGTCGACGATCTTGACCGCAACGGACGAGACCGCCGAGGGCACCACCACCGTGCCGTTGAGGCTCTTGGAGGTATCGACCACCGCCTTGTCGCCAGGGGCAATGACTGAACGTCCCACCAGCGACGAGGCCTGCAAGGCCTGGGACGAGTTGTAGTTGCTGGCCAGCCCGCTCACGGTATCGTTGAGGGTGGTGATGCCTTCCAGGCTGCTGAACTGTGCCAACTGGGCAACGAACTCACCATTGTCCTGAGGCGACAGCGGATCCTGGTTTTTCAGCTGGGTGACGAGCAGTTGCAGGAACGCATCCTTGCCCAGCTCCTTTTTACCGGTCGCAGCCCCTGTCATCGAAGACAGGCCGTCGGAGGTGTTATTGGTCTTGACCGAGGAGTTGGCCAGAATCTCGTTGAGGCTCAAACCGCTGGTGGTGTTGGTAACGCTCATGTGACTCGCCCCTTATCACTGACCCAGGGTCAGGACCTTCTGCATCATGGTTTTGGCGGTGTTCATCATTTCGGCGTTGGTCTGGAACGAACGACTGGCGGAAATCATGTCGGCCATTTCTTCGACGACGTTGACGTTCGGGTAATAGACATAGCCCTTGGCGTCGGCAGCCGGATGGTTCGGCTCGTAGCGCGCTTCGAGGTTGCTCTGGTCTTCGACCACGCCCATTACCTGCACGCCCTGCCCGGCCGCGTCCTGCTCCTGGAACAGCGAGCCACTGCCATTCGCCTGGCCGCCCTGGAACATGGTGGCGAACACCGGGTGACGGGCGCGGTAGGTCTGGTCGATGCTCGACGAAACGGTCTCGGCGTTGGCGATGTTACTGGCGACAGTGTTCAGGCGAGTGGTCTGGGCACTCATGGCACTGCCGGCGATGTTGAATACGCTCGCAATCGACATGGCTTATTCTCCGCGCAGGGCCGAGATCAGCCCTTTGAATTTGCTGTTGAGCAGGGTGAAGCTGGCCTGGAAGTTCACGGAGTTCTCCGCGTAGTTGGACTGTTCCAGTTGAGCGTCCACGGTGTTCTGGTCGATCGAAGGTTGCATCGGCGTGCGATACATCAGCGACTCGTCACCATTGCCCAGGCCTTCGGCCTCGATATGACGGCTGTTGGTCATGTTCAGGGCGAAAGAACCGTTCTTGGTCTTCTCGTTCTGCTCGGCGAGCACTTTGGAGAAGTCCAGGTCCCGGGCCTTATAGTTCGGGGTGTCGGCGTTGGCGATATTGTTGGCCAGGACTTCGGCACGCTGGGCGCGGAAGCTCAGGGCCTGTTCGTGGATACCGAGCGCTTTATCGAAGCTGATGCTCATGTCGGAAACCTTTGGGTGACCAGAATGTACGTGCGATGGATATAGCAAGCGTCGTGCCACTTTCAAAAACCCCGTAAACCGGGGCTTTGCGGGCATCGGCAAGGCGGCAATGCCAGAAAAGCGGCAACCGTTTTCCGCCGGCTGCCGCTTTTCTGCCGCTCTCAAGGTCAATGAAGGGCAATTGTGGGAGCGAGCCCTGCTCGCGATAGCGGTGTGACAGTCAATATGGATAGCGCCTGTTGGACCGCTATCGCGAGCAGGCTCGCTCCCACAGGGGGGTAGTGAAGATTGGCTGGAGAATCGGCATAAAAAAACGGGAGCCTTCCAGAGACTCCCGTTTTTTTGACGACCCGGACGCATCACTTCGCCTGGTAGATGATCCCCGGGCTGCACTGGATCATCTGGTAATGATCCGGCAAACCGTTCAGCGCTTCGGACGCACCGAGGAACAGGTAGCCGCCCGGCTTCAGGGTGCCGTGGATACGCAGCAGGATGTCCTTCTTCACTTCGGCGGAGAAGTAGATCAGTACATTGCGGCAGAACACGATGTCGAATTTGCCCAGGCTGGCATAGCTGTCCAGCAGGTTGAACGAGCGGAATTCCACCCGGCTCTTGATCGGCGCCTTGACCACCCAGCGCCCCGGCCCTTTCGGATCGAAGTAGCGTTGCAGGCGATCAGGCGACAGGCCGCGGCCGATGGCCAGGCTGTCGTACTCACCCGTCTTGCAGTTGTTGAGCATGGTCCCGGACAGGTCCGTGGCAACGATCTGCACGCCCCCCTTCAGCTGGCCGATATTGGTCCGCTCGAACTCGTCGATGGACATCGACAGCGAATAGGGTTCCTGGCCCGACGAACAAGCGGCCGACCAGATCCGCAGGCGCTGGCCCGGGCTGGCCTTGATGGCCGCCGGCAGCACTTTGTTCTTCAATACTTCGAACGGATAGGTATCGCGAAACCACAGGGTTTCATTGGTGGTCATGGCATCCACCACCATTTCGCGCAAACCGCTGCGCGGCTGGGTCTGGATACGCTGCACCAGCTCGCCCAACGATTTGAGGCCCTGTTGCTCCATCAATTTGTTGAGACGGCTCGACACCAGATATTGCTTGTTTTCACCAAGCAATATGCCACAGGCTTTTTCCAGGAAGACCCGGAACTGTTCGAAATCCAAATTACCCGTAGACAAGTTACCGCCTCTTTCCATTGTATTGATTTGCCGGGCGCGCAATGCGCCCGACCTTTATTCAGCAGCCTTGATCCGCTCGACCACCCGGGAAGCCAGGTCATCGGGGCGGAACTTGGCGAGAAAATCATCGGCACCGACCTTCTTGACCATCGCCTGGTTGAAGACGCCTGACAGGGAGGTGTGCAAGATGATGTGCAGCTTCTGCATACGCGGATCGCTGCGGACTTCCGACGTCAGGGTATACCCGTCCATCTCCGGCATCTCGATGTCGGAGATCATCATCAGGAACTCCTCTTCCGGTTTCTTGCCCTCGTCGACCAGGTTACGCAGGTAGTCCAGCGCCTGCCGTCCATCGTTCAGCGCAACCACTTCGACACCGATCGTCTGCAGACAACGGGTCACCTGCTTACGTGCCACCGACGAATCGTCCACCGTCAGCACCCGCAGCGAAATCGCCTTGTGCTGGGTTTCGGCGTCCACCACACCCTGGGAGATGGTTTCCGTGGTCGGCGCCACTTCGGCGAGGATCTTCTCCACGTCGATGATTTCCACCAACTGGCCGTCGACTCGGGTCACCGCCGTCAGGTAGTGATCGCGGCCGGTGCCCTTGGGCGGTGGATGGATCTCTTCCCAGTTCATATTGACGATGCGTTCCACCGAGCGCACCAGGAAACCCTGGGTCTTGGTGTTGTACTCGGTGATGATCACAAACGGATTGCTCTGATCCAGCAGCCGACCGGAACCGGTGGCCATCGCCAGATCGAGAATCGGAATGGTCGCTCCCCGGATGTTCGCCACACCGCACACGACGGGACTGGATTTGGGCATCAAGGTCAGCTTGGGGCATTGCAGCACCTCGCGCACCTTGAATACGTTGATCCCATATAACTGCTGGCCATCGAGACGGAACAACAACAGCTCCAGGCGATTCTGACCGACCAGCTGCGTGCGCTGGTTTACCGAATCCATCACTCCCGCCATGCCCTGACTCCTACCTAACGCTAATGTGTCCGACGCGCATTCATCACTAAACGGCACGGGGCTTGCTATTCAACCGGCATGAACGCACAAACGACATTTTCTCGACGCCTGACCACTCATTGCCGCCTCTGGCTCGGTGTGCTGCTGGCTGCCTGCCTGTTCGCCTCGGGGGGACGCGCCCTTGCCGATGCTCCGGTTACCTTGCCTGATCTCCTTATCGGCGTCACTCAGGGCTTTCTTGAATTCACCGTAGAAGACTATCTGGCTTCCAGTCAAACCGAAGGTCGCTACGAAATCGAAGTCAACCAGATCGACCCGCGCTTGCGCATGCCAATGTGCGACAAGGAATTGACTGCCTCCCTGGAAAGCCCTGCCAGGCCCCTGGGACGGGTCACGGTAAAGGTCCGTTGCGACAGCGCGGCGCCCTGGACGGTGTTCGTGCCGGCCCAGGTACGCCTGTTTCGAGAAATCGTTACCACCACCCGCCCTTTGAAACGGGCCGGAATCGTCGAACCCCAGGACGTGACGCTGCGTGAACGGGATGTCAGCCAGATCAACCAGGGGTTCCTGACCTCCGTCGATCAGGCCATCGGACAGAAACTTGTCCGACCAATGGTAGCCGACCAGATCGTGACCCTCTTGCACCTGGAACAGGCCGAAGTCGTCCGCAAAGGTGACCAGGTGGTGATCACGGCCCGCAGCGGCACCCTGGCCGTGCGGATGCCCGGCGAAGCCCTGTCCAATGGCGGCATGAACGAACAGATTCGAGTGAAGAACCTCAATTCCCAACGCGTCATCAAGGCGCAAGTGATGGCCCCAGGCCAGGTGGAAGTGGCTATGTAGCGATCCGGTAGAGACGGGTAGAAAGCTGGCGCTTGACCCTGCTGTTCCCTAGACTGTGCCTTACGCAAGGCAAGCGCAGACGTGCGCACGCTCATTGAATAAATGGGCCTAAAGTTTTTTTGGGGATGGCCGAAAACATGGCAAGCGTCCAAATACCCAGAGGTTTTTTACCATGGTCATCGATTTCAATCGTTTAAACAGCTCTTCACCATTGACAGGCACTACGCGCACCAGCGCCAGCAAGGAAACCGAAAAATCCTCGCCGGCCGAGCAAGCCACCACTGTCAAGAACGGGGAGTCGGTACACCTCAGTGATGAGGCTCAGCAGTTGCAGAAGGTCACTGACAAGCTGCGCGATCAACCTGTCGTCGACAACGCCCGCGTGGCCGAGTTGAAAGCAGCCATCGCCGATGGCAGCTATAAAGTCGACAGCAACCGTGTAGCCAGCAAACTGCTCAACTTCGAAGCCCAGCGCTAGGCCGCCGCCTGCGCAGGCTTTTGGACGCTAAGACCCAAGGCCAGCCATGCACGACACTCATTTATTGCAACTGATCATCGACGACTTTGTTCCAGCGCAACAATTGCTGGAGCTGCTGCAGACCGAATCCCTGGCGCTGCACGGTCGCGACATGCCCTTGCTGGAAAATATCCTGGCACAGAAACAGGCATTGATCATTCTGCTCGATCAGCATGGCCGCAAACGCAGCGAGATTCTCGCCAGCCTCAACCTGCCCGCCAACAACGATGGCCTCGAGCAACTGGCCAGCCAATCGACGATCGGCGATCAGTTGTTGTCCCAAAGCGCTGTGCTCAACGATCTGCTTGCCCAGTGCCAGGCGGCCAACGCCCGCAACGGCCAGTCGATCCAACTCCAGCAAGCCGCTACCGCCAACCAGTTGCGCATCCTCAATGGCGGTGAAATCCCGACGCTTTACGATGCTCGCGGTTCGACCGCCAAGATGGTCAAGCACCGCCCGCTCAGCCAGGCATGAAACGAACCATGCCTGCGCTCTATCAACCCGCGATAGATGCTGGCAAAATGCTGGCTATTCGTAGTCGTATTTTGCTTGGAGATTGACCCACCGTGTTCAATGCCTCAAACGCGGATGATGCTCCGCAACCGCCAAAGGTCCTTACCACGCCTCTGGAAATCTCCGGCAACTTGCGGATGCTGCAGGATAGCCACGATCCATTGATCATCACCTTCCACGAACGCACCCAGCGCTTCCAGAGCTACCTGGTCGACGTCGATCGCGAGAAGAACACCATCGCCCTGGATGAAATGATCCCTCGCGACGGGGAGCGTTTCCTGCTCGCGGGCGAGCCGTTCCGGGTCGAGGGTTTCCATGATGGCGTGCGCATCGCGTGGGAAGGCAAGGGTCCGCTGACAATCAATGAGTCCCACGATGGCCGCTGCTACCGTGGCGCCTTGCCCGACGAAGTGGTCTATCACCAACGTCGCAATGCCTTCCGCGCCGCCCTGAAGCTGGCGCAACTGGTGAATATCGAACTGGATGGCGACAAGCTCAAATCAGCTGTGAACGGCAAGCTGCTGGATATCTCCGCCACCGGCTGCAAGCTGCGCTTCGATGGCGACATCACCGAACGCCTGCAATTGGGTCAGGTTTACGAACGTTTCACCGCCGCCCTGCCCTTTGGCAACATGACGGCACCGGTCGAACTGCGCTACCTGCATTTCGAAGAACGCATCAACACCACCTTCGCCGGCGTGCGCTTCCACAATATCAGTGGCCTGGTGCAGCGTCAGGTCGAGCGTTTCGTCTATCAGTTGCAGCGCGAAGCGCGGCGCTTCGATAAAGACGATATCTGATCTTCAGTCCCGGATATTTCTGCGCCCGGACTGACCTCATCGCGAGCAGGCTCGCTCCCACAGGGACTTGCGGTGTTACCGTCCCATGTGGGAGCGAGCCTGCTCGCGATTGACGGCACCACGGCCTATCTGGCTTGAGGCTCCTCAGCGTCAGCCCCTTCGGTGACCGGTTCTGCAACCGGCTCGACCTCCGGATTCGGGGTCACCTGCATCTGCTCTTGCACCACCTGCTCATCGACCCTCGGGTCGAGACACGCCACCAGCGGCGAACTGGACATGCTGTCGGGCATCGCCACGTGATGCAACGGTGCGTCATCGACCTGATGCAGGTTGGTCACCGCTTTCGGCCGTATGCGCCACACCAGTACCAATGCAAAGAAGGTGAAGAAGGCGTACAGCATGTGGCTGCCGAACGACTTCATCAGCACCCCGGCCACCAGCGGGCCAATACTCGCACCCACGCCGTAGGTCACCAGCAGCATCGCTGTCAGCGACACCCGGCGATCCGCTTCGACGTGGTCGTTGGAAAACGCCACCGCCAGCGGGTACAAGCAGAATTGCATCAGCGAACAGAAGAACCCCGCGACGAACAGTACCTCCAACGGCACCGTCGACAGGATCGCCAATGGCGACGCGAAGACTGCCAGGCACAATGCAAAGCAACGGATCAGTAGCGCCCGGTCGTAACGGTCGGACAGCCAGCCCAACGGCCACTGCACCAGTAGACCGGCAAAGATGCAGCTGCCCATGAACAGGCCCACCTGTTCGGTCGACAGCCCTTGCTGAGAGGCATACAGCGGCGCCAGGCCATAGAACGAGCCGACGATCAGCCCGGAGCCCAACACTGTGCTCAACGACTGCGGCACGCGCTTGATGAAGAACCGCGGCTCCATGGGTGCCGGACGCAACGGCGCAGGGTGGATCCGTCGGGTCAACGCCACCGGCACCAGGCACAGGGCAAAACACAACGCCACCAGCATCAGCAGCTCCAGCCCCAGGGCCGGGTGGATCACCAGGATCAGTTGACCCAGCACCATCCCCAGGTACGAGGCGATCATGTAGCCGCTGAACACCACCCCACGCTGCTTGGCATCGGCCTGTTCGTTGAGCCAGCTCTCGATGACCATGTACTGGCACATCATGCCGAGGCCGACGATCACCCGCAGTACCACCCAAGCCGGCAACCAGCTCACCAGGCCGTGGCCCAGCACGGCCGCACCGACGATCCCGGCACAAGCCGAATAGGCACGAATATGCCCGACGCGGGCAATCAGCCGATGGCCGATCTTGCCGCCCAGTACCAGGCCGAAATAGTTGGCGGCCATCAGCGCACCGACCCACAGGCTGTCCACATGCTCGGCAGCCAGGCGCAAGGCCAGGTAGGTACTCAAAAGCCCCGAACCGATAAGCATCATCAGCGAGGCGAAATAAAGCGCTCGAAAAGGTTTCCAGACTTGGCGCATCGGCGTTCCGAGCGGCTCCTTGAGATAAGTAGGGGCTGCCTGTGAAGACAGCCCGAATGCGACGTTTCGTTAGGCCTGGGCTGCCAGCACACGCCGCTCCCAGGGCGTGATTTCATCAAAGTAGCTGGTCAGTTCCAGGGTTTTCGTCGCGATGTAGCCTTCGATGAACTCTGTACCGAACAGTTCCTTCGCCAGAAGGCTACGTTTCAGACGCTCCAGGGCAGCGTGCAGGGTACATGGTAACGACAGATTATCCGGCACCTGGAATTCGCCCTGTATCGCAGCGCTCGGCTCCAGGCCATTTTCAATGCCATGAAGGCCAGCCGCCAGGCTGGCGGCAATCGCCAGGTAGGGATTGGCATCCGCCCCGGGCAAGCGATTCTCGACCCGCCGGGCCACTGGCGAACTGGCCGGAATCCGTAACCCGGCCGAGCGATTGTCGTGGGACCAGCAGGCATTGTTCGGCGAGGCGAACGGATGACACAGGCGCTGGTAGGAATTGACGTTCGGCGCGAACAGCGCCGTGAAGTCCGCCATGCCCGCCTGCTGCCCACCGATGAAGTGCCGGAACGCTGCCGTCGGCTCGCCGGCCTCGTCGCTGAACACATTACGACCGCTGTCCAGCTCGACGACACTCTGGTGAATGTGCATCGAGCTGCCCGGCGTATGGGCCAGCGGCTTGGCCATGCATACCACGGTCAGGCCGTGCTTGAGAGCGACTTCCTTGAGCAGGTGCTTGAACAGGAAGGTCTGGTCGGCCAGCAGCAGCGCATCGCCATGCAGCAGATTGATCTCGAACTGGCTCACGCCCATTTCATGCATGAAGGTATCGCGCGGCAGCCCCAGGGTCGCCATGCATTCGTAGACATCGTTGAAGAATGGGCGCAGGCCATTGTTGGAACTGACACTGAACGCCGAGTGGCCGTCTTCACGACGCCCATCCAGGCCCATCGGCGGCTGGAATGGCTGGGTCGGATCCGGGTTGGGGGCAAAAACGAAGAATTCCAGCTCGGTTGCCACCACCGGCGCCAGGCCCCGAGCAGCGTACCGGGCGATCACAGCCTTGAGCTGGCCACGCGTCGAGAGCCGGGAGCTTTCACCCGTCAGTTCGTCGGCATCGCAGATGGCCAGGGCGCGGGGGTGCGAGCTCCAGGGCAGGCGGTGGATCTGCTTCGGGTCGACCACCAACGCCAGGTCGCCATCGTCACTGCCATAGAAACGCGATGGCGGATAACCGCCCATGATGCATTGCAGCAGCACGCCCCGGGCCATCTGCAACCGCCGCCCCTCCAGGAAACCCGCGGCGGTCATCACCTTGCCCCGCGGTACGCCATTGAGGTCCGGCGTGACACATTCAATCTCATCAATGCCCGTCAGTCGCTGTGCGATTGAACATTGGCCATCGGTCGTCATGACGCATTCCTTGTTATGTGCGAGCCGCGAACGGCAACCCGTACAAAATAGGCTTCAGCTGTTCGGAATATCAAGCACTCGGGGACAATAAACATCGAGCCTGGGCACACCCCTGTGGGAGCGAGCCTGCTCGCGATGGCGGCGGGTCAGCTCATACCGGATTGACTGATACGCCGCTATCGCGAGCAGGCTCGCTCCCACAAGGATCAAGGCTGCCAGGGCCACCTGCGTGGAACAGGCTCAGGGCAGATAAATCCTGAACACGCCGCCCCCCAGCACACCGCCGTTGGCAATTTCGGTCCGCCCGCACACGCCGCCGCGCTGGTGCAGCCCGGCGATCCGCGCGGCGAAGTACAGGCCCAGCCCGGTGCTGCCGCTGCTGTGGTTGATACCCTGAACATAGTCGGCCTGACGCTCGATCATTTCGGGTGGGTAGCCTGGGCCGTCATCGTTGATGGTGAGCACCAACTGCCCGGCTTCATCGCTCGCACTGATCAACAGCGTCTGGCGGGCGTGGCGAATGGCGTTGTTGATGCAGTTGTCGAGCACCGAAGCGATCAGCTCACGGTCGAAAAAGCCCAGTGGGCTCAACGGGTCGACTTCATACGTGACCATGATCCCACGACTGCGGAACACCTCCTGGTGGCCGGCCAACTGCGCCTCGATGAAATCGTCCAGCTCGTGGTAGGCCGGGTGCAGCGGCAACTGGTTGACGCCGAGCTTGTACAGCCCCAGCAGTTGCACCATCAAGCCGTTGAGGTGGGCGAATTCGAACTCCATCACGCCCTGCTCGGAGGTCTGCTGCGCCTCTTCAGGCAAGCGCTCGAGCCACTGCGCATGAGCCTGCATGAGCAAGGTCAGGGAGTTCTTCATGTCGTGCACGGTCGACGCGATCACCGTGGAAAAATCGAGTGCCTGTTCGCTGTCATTCATCGCCAAATGCCTTGCTTCGCAGTTTCTGATAGCGCGCAAAACGCGCATCGGTGTCGGGCATCATGCCCACCAGTTTCAGGCAGGCGCGACATTCCTCCAGCAGCTCCGACTCCACACTGGTATCGGTGCCATGCAGCAGGGATTGCGCCATGTTCAGGGCAATACTGATGTTCTTCGGTTGCATCTTCAGCGCCCGGCGGAACAACTCCCGTGCCTCGGGCAATGCGCCGGTCTTGTAGACCCGCACGCCTTCGCGGTTCAGCTCGGCGGCGGCATTGCCTTGATTTAGGATGTTCGGGTCGTCGGTGAGCTTGGCAATGCCTTGCATTACCGCCGGGTCATCCCCGTAGATTTCCGCGCAGTTCTTGAGCATCGACTCGCCGGCGCTGGTCTGGCCGAGCATTTGCAATTGCTTGGCCACCAACAGCGCGGCCTCGGCACTCATGAATTGCTCCATGCCATCGAGGCGCTGCAAGGCCTGCTCGGTGAGTTTTTCCGCGGTCTCGGCATCGTTCAACAACAGGCTCGTGGCTTTCATCAGTCGCGCCCGGACCTGCAGTCCCGGGTCGTTGAGGTTTTCCTTCGCCACCGCACTGAGGGTCGTGTTGATCTCCAGCCGGGTCCGGGTGTCGAGGCCCTTTTCGCTGCCCTTGCTGATCAGTGCATGGGCCAGGCCGAGGTTGCTTTCCGGATCTTTGAAACGCGACTGCGCACCCTGCCCGACCGCCTGGCGGTAGGCCCTGGAGGCAGTGTCGTAGTCTTCGTTGGTCATCGCCAACTTGCCCAGCAACGATTGCCGGCGCACCGCCAGCGGCGACAGGCGAACCGCTTCCTCCAGCACTTCCTGCGCCTGTTTCGTGTCGCCTTCGGCCACCAGGACATCGGCCATGCCGTCATACAAGGCAGGCATCATCGGAAAGGCCTTGAGGGCCTTTTCATAGACAGCCTTGGCCTGCGCCACCTGACCGCGCTTGAACATCAATTTGCCCAGGCCCGCATAGGCCCAAGGCAACGGACGATCGGCCAGGATGGTGTTGTACAGGCGCTCCAGGGCTTCGTTCTGGTTCAGGTCCCGCAGCGCATCGGCCCGATAACGCAGGCACAACGGCCCGTAGCGCGGATCCTGCTTGCACAGGGCGATGCAGGCATTGAGCACTTCCAGCGGCTTGCCACGATCCAGCGCCTGGAGAATCGGCTTGAGCAGGGTCTTGCGCTGTTCCAGCCGCTCCAACCGCTGGGCCAGGCCGGAGCGGTTGAAAGGCTTGGTCAGGTACGCATCGGGCTCATGCTCCAGGGCACTGAGGACCATGGCCTGGCTGGTCTCGGCAGTCACCATGAGGAACACGCTTTCATGGCTGATGAGCTTCTCGATCATCAGGTCTTCCAGCACCTGCTGACCGTTCTTGCGGCCGTCGCCCAAGTGATAGTCCTGCAGGATGAAGTCATAGCGCTTCTGCGAACACATGCGCAGCGCCACTTCGCCGGTATCGGCGGTGTCCACGTCCTTGACGCCCAACTCACGCAACATGGAGCGGATCGAGCTGCGGAAATCCGAGAAATCATCGACGATCAGAAAACTTTTTTGGTGGTACGCCAGCATCGAGGATGTCCAGGCAAGTAAAAAGGTGCACCCAATGGCAAACAGCGAACATGCGGTCCTGCAACCCTTGGGCGCGCAGATGATAGCCACAAGCCATTATCGAGCAAGAGATTTCCGAACCTCTTGTCCTGGCTGTGCCGTGGCGCACATTGCGAACCGTTCCGGCACACACGGGTGCGGGAGAAAACCGGGCTCATCAGGCTATCGGCTGACATTGGCTTTCCGTTAAGCGGATCGCACGCAAGAGATCAGAAGGTTGTTGCCCAGACGCAGGTGTCCGGGACAGGCAGCTCATCTGAAGATGTCAGGAGCCGAGGTCGATTCAGCGCTCTGCACCAGATCGATCAACCAGGTTCGGAATGCCACGACTTTTTTCGAATTGGCAATTTCCAGGGGCGTCACCAGATAGAAGCCCAGATCGGACTTCAACTTGAGGTTGAACGGCGCTACCAGTCTTCCAGCTTTCAGATCGTCATCGACGTAGGTAGAGCGACCGATACACACCCCTAGTCCGTCGATGGCAGCCTGCACCGCCATCATTGCCAGATCGAACGTCAACCGCGTGCCTTCGGCGAGCTTCTTCGGTTGCCCGGCCGCGCTCAGCCACATGTTCCAGTCGTTACTGGTCATGCCACTGACCTGCAACAACGTGTGATTGACCAGATCGACCGGGCTTTTCAAGGCTTTGGATCCCGTCAGCAGCTTGGGACTGCATACAGGAAATATCTCATCGGACATGAGCCAGTCCGCCCGCAAGCCCTTCCAGTCGCCAAAACCGTAGCGGATCGCGGCGTCGATGCCACCCTTGCGGAAGTCGACCAGCTCGGTTGATGCAGTGACCCGCACGTCAATATTGGGAAATGCGTCCTGGAAGGACGCCAGGCGTGGCAGCAGCCACTTGGATGCCAGGGAAACCAGCGTGCTGATGGTCAATGCGCTGTTGTTGGTCGACTCGAGCAACATTTCCGTGGAATAGCGCAACTCATGAAATGCCGAGCGAATACCTGGCAAATAAGCATGGCCTTCCGTAGTCAATGCCAGACCGTCCTTGAGCCGCAGGAACAGACGAACGCCCAGCTCATCTTCAAGTCGGCGGATCTGATGGCTGATGGCCGTCTGCGTGACATTGAGCTCTTCGGCGGCCTTGGTAAAACTCATATGGCGGGCAGCAGATTCAAACGCTTTCAATCCATTGAGAGAGGGAATTCTGGCGACCATAAGGCTGCGTAATGCTCATGAGATTTTGTCATAAGGTAGCATCGAAGAAGTCCTTTGCAAAATGTTTCAGTGGTCGCAGATCCTAGCGCCGTTCTCAAGCCACACCGGTTTGAAAACAACCACTCAAAGGATGAGATCGCATGAAAAGTACCGTTGAACTCAACAACAGCCCGGACGGAAAAGCCCCACAACTCAAAGCTCGCAATGCATCGAGAATGGCCGAAATCAGCCGTCCGCATTTCGACGCAGCATATGAAAAGGGTTTGATGGGGGTTTCCTGCCGAGTGCTCGACAACCGCCGCGTAGAAATTGCCACCACCGGCAAGGAAGTTATCGACTACACCCGCTGCGGTTACCTCAACCTGGACGCCCATCCCAAAGTGCTCGCCGCCGCCAAGGCCTCGATGGATGAAATCCAGTCAACGCACTTCTCGGTAGCCCGTACACGTCTTTCCGCCGAGCCGCTGGTGCGACTGGAACAGACCCTGGCCAAGCTGTTCGATGTAAACGGCGTGGTGGTATTCCCGACTGTGGCCGCCGCCAACATGGGCGCCCTGCCACTGTTGGCAGCGGGCCTGTTCACCAATGGCGAGAAACCGCTGATCGCTTTCGACCGTTTCGCCCATGTGACCCTGCAATACCACATCCCGGTTCTGCGCGAAGAAACCGATGTGATCGTCATCGAGCACAATGACCTCGAACACTTGGAGCGCCTGTGCCAGGGCGGCCGCAAGGTTGCCTACGTAGGCGACGGCGCCTATTCGATGGGGGGCGCGGCACCGGTTCGCGAGCTGCGTGCCCTGCAGGACAAGTACGGTCTGTTCGTGTATCTGGACGACGCCCATGGCATTTCAGTGGTCGGCCAGCACGGTGAAGGCTTCGTCCGTTCGCAACTGGACGGTCTGGACGAAAACACCATCGTCGCCGCGTCCCTGGGTAAAGGCTATGGCGCTGCGGGCGGTCTGTTGATGCTTGGCACCCGGCACATCGAAAACGCTATCCGTCGCTATGCACCTACCTACGGCTTCTCCTGCGCGCCAAACATGGCCGCCGTAGGCGCTGCGCTGGCATCGGCACAAATCCATGCCTCGCCGGAACTGCACAAACTGCAACGCTCACTGCGCAACAACATGAAGCTGTTTGACAACCTGATTCCGACCGAAACCAGCGGCAGCGAATTGCCGATCCGAATCGTACGCATCGGTAATGAAGAAGAAGCCATCGCCAAGGGTGAGTACCTGTTGCAACAAGGTCACTACACCTCTGTCGTGTTCTTCCCGACCGTACCGCGGGGCCAGGCAGCATTGCGCATGTCGATCACCTCGGCGCATAACCCGGCCGACATCCTCGATCTGAGCCTGATGCTCAAAAGCAGCGATTCGAATCGGGATATCGCTCCTGCCGCGGATCAACTCCAGCCTGCTCTGGCCGTTTGACTCACGTCGTACAGGAGACGCTCAACATGAAGCGAACGGATCTGGCGCAGACCTTCGTCACGGCGGTGACGGAGTTCGATATCAACACGGCTTCCCTGGAGGAGATTCGTACCATTCAGGAACTGGTATACGAACGCAAAGTGGTGGCGCTGAAAAACCAGACACTGACCCGCGAGGGCTATCAACAGTTCGCAGCGTGCTTCGGGGAACTCGAACAGTTCAAGCTCAAGAATTACCACGACCCGGCGTATCCGAACATTCTGGTGATCAACAACCGCAATGGCGGTGGCGCGGTGGGTGCGCGCAAGCTCGGTAACATGTGGCACAGCGACTCCAGCTACCTGGCCGAGCCACTGCCGCTGACCATGTTGCATGCGCAACAGATTCCCGAGGCAGGTGGCGATACGTTGTTCGTGGACATGCAGTCGGTCTACGACGATCTGCCAAAGGATCTGTACGAGCGAGTCAAAAATCGTCAGGCGGTCCATGACGTGCGCTGGACCTACAAAGTCAAGGAAGACGATCTAGGGGAATCGATCCAGGAAATCTTCACTCGCCTGGAGCAGACATTCCCGGCCAGCACTCACCCAACGGTTGCCATACATCCGCGCACACAAGGTGAAAGCCTGTACGTCAACCCGGGCTACACCACACGCATCAGCGGTTATTCGCAAGAGCAAAGCCGGGCGTTGCTGGATGAACTGTTTGCGTTCGCCCTGACGCCGGAACGGATTTTCAACTACCAATGGGAACCCAACGACCTGTTGATCTGGGATAACCGCTCGGTGCTGCACTGCGCTACCGAGCTGCCGCGGGATGCCCAACGGGTCATGTTCCGCATCGGAGTCAATGACGGCGAGTTCTTTGCCCGGGACGCGTTTCAGGAGAATGTCGCATGAGCAAGAAGCGCGTACTGATCGCCCATATCCTGGGTGCCGAAGGCAAACAAATGCTGCGCGAGCGTGGCGACATCGAAGTGGTGGAGTTCCCTAACACAATAGAACAGGATCAGTTCCGGGCCCTGCTCGAAAGTTTCGATGCAGTGCACGCTGTGATTCTCGGCCTGACCCGGTTCGGTCCCGACGAGTTGCAACGCGCCCCGGGATTGCAGGTGGTGTCGCGCATCGGCGTCGGATTCGACGCAGTCGATATCCCGGCGATGACCGAGGCCGCGATTCCGGTGATGGTCTGCGCCAACGCCAACCACCGAGCAGTGGCGGAACATACGCTGGGCTTCATGCTGTCCCTGGCGAAACGCACCGAGGCGCTAACACGGCTGGTACGCAACGGCGATTGGCATCAGCGCTACGACTACCTGCCTGGCGAACTGGAAGGCCGCGAAGCGTTGCTCGTTGGTTGCGGTCGGATCGGCGCCCGTGTTGCCACGCTTCTCATGGCGCTGGGGATGCGAGTCAAGGTGTACGACCCGTACCTCGATCCACGGCAGTTGCCTCACGGAGTGGAACCGGTTGCCGTGCTGGAAAACGGCCTGGCGAGTGCCGATTACGTCAGTCTGCACTGCCCGAAGACCGTCGAGACAATCGGCTTGCTATCCGCCGAACGCATAGCCCTGATGAAACCCCAGGCGTACGTGATCAATACCGCGCGGGGCGGCATCGTCGACGAGCAGGCGCTCTATCAGGCACTGGTCGAAAAACGCATCGCCGGCGCCGCGCTGGACGTGTTCCTGCCAGAACCGCCGCCACACGGCAGTGGCCTGCCCAGCCTCGACAACGTGATCTGTTCGCCGCACCTGGCCGGGGTCTCCCGCGAGGCAGTCAGCCGCATGGCAAAACTGGCCGCCGGGAACGTACTCGATATTTTCGACGCTGAGCCAAACCACGAAAACGCGGTGAACCCACAGGTGTTCGACCGAGCGTTCCACATGGCCGAAGCCGTCTGCGCCGACGCCATCCCTTACCCAATCTGACTTGTGAGCAATGGAATGTACTTACGCTATCAGCTGTTCGACGACCAACGCGACGCGATGATTCTCATCGCACGGATCATGATTCTGATCCTGTATGGCTACTTCGGCTTCACCTACGTCACCGACCACGGCAGCTTCGTGACCTACCTGAAATCGGTGGATGCGCCGATTCCCGAGTTCACCGCGATCGTTGCCACCATTGTTGAGTTCTTCGGCGGACTGGCCTTGCTGTTCGGCTTCTGGACCCGTCCCATTGCCGCGATCTTCGTGCTGTACACCATCGGCACCGGAATCATCGGCCATGCGTTCTGGAACACCACCAATCCGGTCGATCATCACACGCTGTTCGTGCACTTTTTCAAGAACGTGAGCATTGCCGGCGGTTTCCTTTTCCTCTGCCTGTTGGGGCCTGGAAAGTACTCGATCGACAAACGTTGATCTTCTGGCGGCGGACGCAGAAATGCGTCCGCCGTTTTTCTATTCAGTCCCTGCGGATACCCAAGATGAACGAATTGATTGAACCGGTCGCCGACCTTCGAGATTGGCTGGCACGGGCCGAGAAGATCGGTGAACTGCAGACGGTCTCGCAAGCCGTCGACCCGATTGAAGAAATGAGCGCCATTACCTATCTGGTGGCCCGCCAAGCCGCCTCACCCGCGGTGCTCTTCGACCAGCCGGACTCGCCGCTGGAACTGCGACATTTGTGGAACATCTTCGGCCCAAGCGTGGCGCGCACCGCGATCACCCTCGAAGAGGCACCGGATACACCGACCATGGAGCTGATCCGGCGTACCAAAGACAAGCTCAAACACAGCATCGCCCCGCTTGAGATCTCGGCGCAAGCCGCGCCGATCTACCAGAACACCCTCACCGGTAATGACATCGATCTCACCCGCCTGCCGATCCCCAAACACTGGCCAAGGGACGGCGGCGCTTATGCCGGTACGGCGGATGCCGTGTTCACTCGCGATCTGGAATCCGGCTACCTGAACGTCGGCACCTATCGAATGATGATTCAGGGGCCCCGCGAGGTCGGCCTATCGTTGGCACCGGGCAAGGATGCCCTGCGCCACATCCACCAGGCTTGGGCCAGGGGCGAGGCTCTGCCCGTCGCGGCAGCCTGGGGCATCGATCCATTGATGATGGTGGTGGGGTCGCAATCATTGCCGCCAGGCGTCAGCGAGTACGATTTTGCCGGCGGTATCAAAGGCAAGCCCGTTGAAGTGGTGCGCGCGAAAAACTCCGACCTGCTGATTCCCGCTGCTGCGGAGATTGTCATCGAAGGGCTCATTCGCCCGGGCTCGACCCGTGAAGAAGGACCTTTTGGCGAGTTTACCGGCTACTACGGCTACAAGGACATCGATTGCCCGTTGATCGAAGTCACCGCCCTGCATTACCGCACCCGACCGATCCTGACCAACGCGCTGATGGCCGATTTTCCCTCGAACGAGCAAAGCGCGTTTTTCTCCACCATCCGCTCTGCCAAGATCTGGAACGACCTCGACAAGCTCGGCATCCAGGGCATCAAGGGCGTGTACTGCCCGCCCGCTGCCGCCGGGGCCTTCGGCATGATCGTTATCAGTCTCGAACAGAAATACGCCGGGCATGCCGCCCAAGCCCTGGCCCTCGCCAGCCAGGTGCCCGGAGGCGCCTATATCAGCAAATGGATCATCGCGGTGGATGAGGATGTCGATCCCACCGACCTGAACCAAGTGCTGTGGGCCATGGCGACGCGCGCCACGCCCAGCGATGACATCGACATTCTGCGCAACACCCGCGGCTCGCCGCTGGATCCGGCGCAGAATCCGCCAGAGAAACGTTTCTTCGGCTCCAAGGCCTTGATCAACGCCTGCAAGGATTACCGCAACATCCGCAACTTCCCGACCCGAACCCTGTTGCGTCAATCGGTCTATGAAAGCGTGCGCGAACGTTGGAGCGATCTGGGCCTGCCAGGCGAAGCGCCGCCGGTCAGCGCATTCGACAACGCGGTGGACGCTCATGAATAGCCATGAACGACGCATCGTGGTCGGCATCAGCGGTGCCAGCGGGGTGATTTACGGCGTGCGCACCCTGATGCTGCTGCGCGACCTGGGCATCGCCACCCACTTGATCATGACCAAGTCGGCCCAAGTCACTCTGGCCCATGAACTCGACTTGAAAGTGGCTGATGTCAAAGCCCTTGCCAGTGTCGTGCACGACCCGGCGGATATCGGCGCATCGATCTCCAGCGGGTCGTTCAAGACCTTGGGCATGGTAGTGACCCCCTGCTCGATCAAGAGTCTCTCGGAGATTTCCAGCGGAATCACCGGCAGCCTACTCAGCCGCGCCGCCGATGTGACGCTCAAGGAACGCCGGCCATTGATTCTGATGGTGCGCGAAACACCGTTGCATCTGGGACACCTGCGCAGCATGACCCAGGTCTGTGAGATGGGCGGCATCGTGATGCCGCCAGTACCTGCGTTTTATGCCCGGCCGCGATCGATCGAAGAAATGGTCGACCATACGGTTGGCCGAATGCTCGATCTGCTGGGACTGGACACCGGGACGGTACGTCGCTGGGGTTGAGCGTCACCGTAGGCAACATCCTCGACAAGCGCGCTTCGGCGCCTTGCCGAATCGCTCTTTCACAATCTGGACCCACCTGACAACAACGTTGCGTCGCCTGCCTGTCCGTAGGGCAGGCCACACGACCCTTCACCCATTGAAACACTCACCGGCCAGCTTCGACGCGCCGGTCAGCATTCACTCACTACATCGACTGCGTCGGTGTACAGCCGCAGCACGGTCAGCAAAGCGGCAGCAAGAAACGACAGGGCAATGATCGACAAGGCAGCGGTGGCGCGCCCCGGTCCTTCGAGCGAAGCACCGAGCAAGGCAATACCGACCACCCCGCCACATTGACGCGCGGCATTGAGTACCCCGGATCCGACGCCGACCTTGCCGCTCGGCACACTCGCCAGGCAAGCTCCAACGATGACCGGCAAGGTCGCACCACCCAGACCGATCAAGAGCCCGCCGAATACCAGGCTGATGCGATCCATTCCGTACAGCACCAGCAATGCCGCGCCAAGCGCGCCACAAAGCATGCCGGCGGCACCGACCGAACGGGCACCGAAGGCATTGGACAAACGTCCCGAGAGACTCGCCATCACACCGGTCGCAATCGTCATTGGAATCATTGCGAGACCGATCTCCACTGGCGTCCGTCCCTGTCCCTGCAGGGCGAATGGCAACACGAACAGACTGCCGTAGTACGCCAGGGTTTGCAGGAACCCGGCACCGATGGCGGCAGAAAAGGTTCTGGACTCGAACAGACTCAGCGGCAGCATCGGCTCATGCTGCGTCTGCTGCGAATAAATGAACGCCGTGCCCGAAACCAGCGCCACCAGCAACATCATGATGACCCAAGCATTGCTCCAGCCCCAAACCGGCCCTTCAATCAGGGCGAAGATCAACGACAACAGCGCCAGCGTCGAAAACAGCTGCCCCGCCCAGTCAATCGAGCGCGGCTGGATGGCAAGGCGACTGTTACGGGCCGCGCAACAGCCCAAGGCGATCAGACAGAACGGTACGTTCAGATAAAAAATCGAGCGCCAATCGACCATCTCCACCAGCATGCCGCCCAATAACGGTCCGCTCACCAGTGCGAGTGCCGAGATCCCACCCCACAAAGCCACAGCCTTGGCCCGCGCCTTGGGGTCGGGATACGCCTCGACCAGCAAAGCCATGGAGCTGGGCAGCATCAGCGCCGCACCGATACCTTGAATGGCCCGCGCGGTAATCAGCTCGACAACGCCCTGGGCCAAGCCGCAAGCCACCGAAGCACTGATAAAGACCCATAGGGCAAACAGAAACACTTTTCTGGCCCCCAGCCGATCACTCAATGCGCCGGCGGACAACAACAGGCTGGCAAACACCAGGGTGTAGGCACCGGCGATCCATTGCAGCCGATCCATGCCCGCCGCCAGATCATGCCCGATGCTCGGCAGCGCTACGTTCAGCGCAGTGACATCCAGCGCGACCATGAACGAACTCAAGGCCACACTCACCAGAACTGGAACCGCCGAGACGGGGCCGGCCATCAGATCCTTTGATAGGGTTTTGCCCACTTTCCAACACCTCACTGTGTAATCAGGGGCGATCCTGAGGCAGTGCAGGCACTTCGTAAAATTAAATCTCTACTCGCCAAACATAAGAGGAACTACTGAAATGATGAACCTGATGCATTGGCGCCTGCTGGTCGCCGTGGCCGACGCCGAAAATGTTTCCCGTGCCGCCGAGCGTTATGGCATTACCCAGTCAGGCGCCAGCCAAGCCCTGACGCAGATGGAGGAAGCGCTGGGGGTGAAAGTGTTCGTGCGCGACCGCCGCCAGACTACCGCGACTGCCATCGGGCAACAGATCATCGATCGCGCACGTCGTATGCTCAGCGAATTCGAATCGATCCAAAACCTGGTGGATGCATCACGCGGCTGCCATTTGGGCCGAATCAAACTTGCCAGTTTTCCTTCCGTATTCGCCAACCTGCTGCCACCGCTGTTGCAGAGTTTCAGCCGCCTGCACCCAGGCATCGAAATTGTCTCGCTCGAGGGCACTGACGAGGAAGTCGAGCAATGGCTGGCCAACAACAGCATCGACCTGGGCGTCGTGATGAATCCCTGCCCGTCCCGTGGCGCGCTGTTGCTGGGCCGTGACTCCTGGGTAGCAGCAGTTCCCGCAAATCATGACTTGGCCCGCAGATCCTCTGCCAGCACCGTCGCGCTCAAGGACTTGGTGAACGAGCCCTTCATCCTTGCGACCGGCGGCTGCCATCTCAATGGCCAATCGCTGGTCGAGCGCGAAGGACTCATGCTCAAGGATATAAAAATCACCGTGCGCGACTGGACGACAGCGTTTGCGTTGATCAGTGAAGGAATGGGCATCTCGATCGTACCGGCCTCGACACTGCCGGTTGATCGTCGGGGCATGCGGGTCTTCGAATTGAGCAAACCGATCTATCGCGAGTTCGGCCTGGTCTGCTCATCGGCCGGCGAACGCATGCCTTCTGCCCAAGCGTTTCTCAATGAAATCCGCAAATCGACCCTTGGCAGCGACATCCCGATGACGGTTCGCAGTACTGAAGCGAAAGTAGCCTGAACCTACATAAGGGCACCTAATGATGGGCGCATAAGATCGTAATTTTACCGATCGATGACATGACACCAATATGTCTGGAACGAGGTTCACAGCCGTTTCAGGCCTGAAATGGCAACACGCTCGGACACACGCTACCCGCTTACAAGGAGATACCCATGAAACTGTACTTTGCCCCCATGACCTGCTCACTGTCGCCACACATCGTGCTGCGTGAACTGGGCTTGTCTTTCGAATTGATCCGAGTCAACAACAAGACCAAAGCCACCGCCGACGGTCATGACTTCCGCGACATCAACCCAAAGGGTTACGTGGCCGCACTGGTGCTGAATAACGGCCAGGTGCTGACCGAAGGTCCGGCCATCGTTCAATACCTGGCGGATCAGGTTCCGGGCAATTCCCTGGCGCCGGCCAATGGCACCTGGGAACGTACCCGCCTGCAGGAACTGCTGAACTTCATCACTTCGGAAATCCACGGTGGCAGCGCGCCGCTGTTCAATGCCGATATTCCTGAACCCACCAAAGAAATTTTCCGGCAGAAGCTGTTCAAGCGTCTGGATTACCTGAACAAGGGCCTGGTGAACAAAGACTATCTGCTGGGCGACTTCGGCCTGGCCGATGCCTACCTGTTCACCGTGCTCAAGTGGCTTCCATTCTTCAACATCGATATCAAGAACTGGCCGGAACTGGCGTCATTCATGAATCGCATCGAAGCACGTCCAAGCGTGCGGGCCGCCATTGCCGCGGAAGAGGCAACGCAACCGGTTTAATCATGGACGGCGGAGGCCGGTCGACGCTGGCTTCTGCCTCACTTCAGCCTGGAAGAAGACCCTATGCAAACGATTGAACGCGTCCCGAGCGGCCACGCAGGGCGCAGCCGTTCCTGCGCCTACGCCAACACCGTTTATACCGTGGCAACCTCTGCGGACACCTCACTGGACATCGCTGGCCAGACCCATCACGCCCTCGCCGCGTTGAAAGCCAGTCTCGAAGGCCTGGGCTCCGACGTTTCTCGCATGCTGTCGGCACAAGTGTTGCTGGCGGACATGGGCACCAAAGCCATAGTCGATGAAATCTGGGCCCGCTGGATCGGCGACAACCCGCAGCATTGGCCCCAGCGCGCCTGCTATGGCGTCGATCTGGGCGGCAAATTGCTGATCGAAATCATCGTCACGGCGGCGCGAGGAGCGGCTGATGACGCATAACGATCAGATCGACCTGATAATCCGAACCTGCGAAGCACAGCGCACCGCGGCCATGCTTGGCGGTCACCTGGATATCTTCAGCTACCTGTTCCACCCGGACCTGGTCTACATCCATGCCAGCGGTGTGGTAGACGATCTCAAGAGCTATCTTGAGAAATGCCGCTCTCGAGAGTTCATCTATCACACCCTCAACCATCAAATCGATAAAGTGACCCGAGTGGGTGAACTGGCGATCGCGTTTGGTGAGATGGACACCGTCGTTACCTCCTCAGGCGTACGAAAACACCTCCATAACCGAACGCTTACGGCGTGGCAAAAAACCGATGAGCAATGGCAACTGCTGGTCTATCAGGCAACGCCGCTCCAGCCAGCCGTGGTGCTCGAAACAACGTGAGCGACTCAGTGCACGTCTTCGTTCAGTCGCATAACGCAAAAAGCCCTGCATGCATATCCGGCGTGCAGGGCTGTTTCTTTGGGGGGCGAATTGGAAGTGTACCGATACCGACGAACGGTTCGAGAGGTTACGCCAACCTTTATATGGTGTCCCAGGGCAGGTTCGAACTGCCAACCTTCCCCTTAGGAGGGGGATGCTCTATCCAATTGAGCTACTGAGACACAGGTCGACCACGAGAAACGCGGTGCGATGGACGGCGTGCATGTTAACGGCCAGCCTGGCGTTTGTCATGTCGTCCGTAGGCTTTTTAAGTGTAGGCAGATGCTGCAGCCCATGGCCCCTCAGCCCGTTGACACGGATAAACGGGACGCCGCTCATCCGCCCCCATCTGCCACCGCTAGTAAATCGGCAAATTGCCACTATCCTATACAGTACAAGGACAGCAGCGGTCTTTGCTGCCGTTTCGGTTATCCGCCGGACGGTATGGCACATAGACACGATGCGATGGTCATAGCATGCGGACCTGCTGATTTTTCAAACCAGTCCGCATTTTTTGATGAAGGGTAATGGCAGAACGCCTTTACGCGGATCAATATTTGTCACAGAATTGGCGCCAATGATCTGGCAATTTTGAGGCATGATGCGGGCCTCTTAACAATTCAGGTTGAACATTTGGCTACGGTGCTTGTCCTATCGACATCCTGCGGCCAATCCCGAGAACCGCTCCCCTGAACTAACCGGTTAAATAAATATGCGCCCAATGACAAAGGCAATTTATTCCAGCCGTACGGCTGACAAGTTCGTCGTACGTCTGCCAGACGGAATGCGGGAACGCATTGCCGAGGTGGCTCGCAATCATCATCGCAGCATGAACTCTGAAATCATCGCGCGCCTCGAGCAAAGCCTTATCCAGGAAGGCGCGTTGGGTGAAGAACTGAGCATGCGCCTGGACAGCCCGGAGCTGTCATTGCATGAACGCGAACTGCTTCAACGCTTCCGACAACTCTCCCACCGCCAGCAGAACGCCCTCGTTTCGCTGATTGCCCACGATGCAGAGATGGCCGCAGACGCGTCCTGATCACACAGCAACACCCAAAGCCAGCCTTGCGCTGGCTTTTTTTTGCCTGGGATTTGGGCTCGACTTGTATTTTCGAGCCCCAAAAAACCGTCAGACAGGCGTAATGCCGTTGTGGCGAGGGGATTTATCCCCGCTGGGCTGCGCAGTAGCCCCAAAGTAGTCGACTCGCTCTGCCTGATGCACCGAGTAGTCTGATTTTAGGTCTGCTGCGCACCCCAGCGGGATAAATCCCCTCGCCACAATGAGCTGGGCAAGCCTTAAGTGGACAGCGTTACATCAGATAAGCGGTTTTTTTGACCTGCGACTCAGAGCAGGAAGATGGTCGCCAGTCCGAGGAAAATAAAGAACCCGCCGCTGTCGGTCATGGCGGTAATCATCACGCTCGCACCCATGGCCGGGTCACGCCCCAACCGGGCGAGGGTCATGGGGATCAACACGCCCATCAATGCCGCCAACAGCAAGTTGAGGGTCATCGCGGCCGTCATGACCACCCCCAATGACCAACTGCCATAAAGCAGATACGCCACCACACCGATCACACCACCCCAAAGCACGCCATTGATCAGGGCCACCGCCAGCTCCTTGCGCATCAATCGCGAGGTATTGCCGGTGCTGACCTGATCCAGCGCCATGGCGCGAACGATCATGGTGATGGTCTGGTTACCGGAGTTGCCGCCAATCCCGGCAACGATGGGCATCAGCGCCGCAAGCGCCACCAACCGCTCGATGGAACCTTCGAATAAACCAATGACCCGGGAAGCGACAAACGCCGTGATCAGATTGATCGCCAGCCAGGCCCAACGGTTGCGCAGGGATTTCCAGACCGAGGCAAAGATGTCTTCCTCTTCACGCAGACCGGCCATGTTGAGGACTTCGCTCTCGCTTTCCTCACGAATCAGGTCGACCATTTCATCGATGGTCAGACGGCCGATCAGCTTGCCGTTCTTGTCGACCACCGGGGCGGAAATCAAGTCATACCGCTCGAACGCCTGGGCCGCATCATAGGCGTCTTCGTCCGGATGAAAACTTACCGGATCGCTGGCCATGACCTCGGAAACCTGCTTTTCCGGGTCGTTGACCAGCAATCGCTTGATCGGCAGCACACCCTTGAGCACGCCGTCGTAGTCGACCACGAAGAGCTTGTCGGTATGCCCCGGCAGCTCCTTGAGACGACGCAGGTAGCGCAATACCACTTCAAGGCTGACATCCTCACGGATCGTCACCATCTCGAAGTCCATCAACGCACCGACCTGTTCCTCGTCATAGGACAACGCCGAGCGCACGCGCTCACGCTGCTGGCCGTCGAGGGCTTCCATCAGTTCGTGGACAACGTCCCGTGGCAGTTCGGGCGCCAGGTCGGCGAGTTCGTCGGCGTCCATTTCCTTGGCCGCCGCCAGCAACTCGTGATCATCCATGTCGGCGATCAGGGTTTCACGAACCGAGTCGGACACTTCGAGCAGGATGTCACCGTCGCGATCAGCCTTGACCAGCTGCCAGACCGTCAGACGCTCTTCCAGCGGCAGAGCTTCAAGGATGTAGGCGACGTCGGCGGAGTGCAGGTCATCGAGCTTGCGCTGCAACTCGACGAGGTTCTGCCGGTGCACCAGGTTCTCGACCCGGTCATGATGTGGGCCTTCCTGGCGATGCGTCAGGTCCTCCACGACCCGCTGGCGATGCAGCAGCTCAACGACTTGCGCGAGACGGTCCTGAAGGCTTTCCTGCGTTTTCTTTACTTCAATTTCGGTCATAGGCGAACTCCACTCCCAGCAGTGGGGCACGCCGGAAGGATCAATCAGTCAATTCATGATTGGTGAAACGAGGTTTTGAGTAACTACTGGGTAAGTCCATGGAAGTATTCCAAAGCCCCGGCGGGGCTGACGGGCGCAATCATACACCGCTTGGCGTTTTAAAACGTTAAAAAATCATGGCAAGAACAAGCGCTTGCGAGACAAACCTGAACGCAGGCTGAACCTGTGGAATTACGACGATTTATCCTGAAAAGAAAACACACCACCCGGCAAAAATGGAGCGGCTACCCTGAGGTCAGTCAGCTGCTCCCACAGGTAATGAATGCATCAACTCCCACCTTTTCATCCGCCAGGAAGGCGCTCGAATGCCGCTCAATCGCCATGTTTTTCTGCTCGTCACCCTGTGCTGCCTGCCTTCGCTGGCCGCCGAACACACCGTTCATCGCTGCGAAAATAGCGCAGGACATATCACCTTCACCACCTTGAGCTGCAGGACGGAAGAGAGCCTGTCTTTGCAGCGAATCCATCCGTACAGCCCTGGCACAATCGCCCCCGCCGGAGAATCGCTGCTGCCCGAAGCCGAGCACCGACAAACATCCGGCAACAAAACCAGGCGCAGGGAACCGACGGTCGTTGGCCTGCTCGAAGAGCGCTGTGGAAATCTACTGACCGCCGGGCAGCGGCGTGATGCGATCATGGACAGGCGCATCGTCACGGGCATGAGCCAGCAGGACGTGGAAAGCGCCCTCGGCAAACCGGACTCGATCAAGATCCGCAATTCGAGCATCCGCTACACCTATAAAGAGAAGAACGGCCGCAGCGCAGAGGTCGTGTTCGATGAGAAAGGCTGTGTAAAAGGAAAATCGCAGGCAACAAAAAGCCCGCGTTAAACGCGGGCTTCTTGATATATGGTGCACTCGACAGGATTCGAACCTGTGACCGCTCGGTTCGTAGCCGAGTACTCTATCCAGCTGAGCTACGAGTGCATGTGTTGCCGCGCATTATAGGTCGTCGAATCTTTTTGTAAAGCGCTTTTTTCCAGTAATTTCAACAACTTACTGAACAAGCCAGATGACAACGCACTACATGAATAATGGCGGAGAACGGGGGATTCGAACCCCCGACACCCTTTTGAGGTGTACTCCCTTAGCAGGGGAGCGCCTTCGGCCACTCGGCCAGCTCTCCGCAACACGGGGCGTATATTAACCACCTTCATCCCCGTTTGCAAACATAAAAATCGATAAAAATTAATGGCTTGGTTCGTCGTCCTTCTCTTTCTTGATACGCAGGTAAATTTCCTCCCGGTGCACCGCGACCTCTTTCGGGGCGTTGACGCCAATACGCACTTGGTTTCCTTTGACGCCGAGCACGGTCACGGTGATTTCGCCATCGCCAATAATCAGGCTCTCTGCGCACCGACGAGTCAGAATCAGCATACCTTTCTCCTCACGCAATTCAGTTCAGGGACTACAAGTCTGCAAAACAAGGGCGTCGGACCTGCAACCACAACGGTCGCAGCCTACAGGCCTCAGTATTGACCAGCGCGAGCAAAAGAACAGTTTTGAGACGCGCCATTCGAAAAAACAAAGGGCGCGGTAAAACCGCGCCCTCGGGACAACGCCTTATTCGCCCTGTCGGGCGGCTGCGTCGAGTTCGAAAGCCGTGTGCAGGGCACGCACGGCCAGTTCCAGGTATTTCTCTTCGATCACCACGGAAACCTTGATTTCCGAAGTCGAGATCATCTGGATATTGATGCTTTCCTTGGCCAGGGATTCGAACATGCGGCTGGCCACGCCTGCGTGGGAGCGCATGCCGACGCCGACGATCGACACCTTGGCGATCTTGGTGTCCCCCACCACTTCCCGGGCACCGATCTCGGCTGCGGTCTTCTTCAGCACGGCTTCGGCGGCCTGGTAGTCGTTGCGGTGCACAGTGAAGGTGAAGTCGGTGGTGTTATCGTGCGCGACGTTCTGCACGATCATGTCGACTTCGATGTTCGCGGCACTGATCGGGCCGAGAATCTTGAAGGCCACGCCGGGGGTGTCTGGCACGCCACGGATGGTCAGCTTGGCTTCATCGCGGTTGAAGGCGATGCCGGAAATGATCGGCTGTTCCATGGATTCCTCTTCATCAATAGTAATGAGGGTGCCCGGACCCTCTTTGAAGCTGTGCAGGACGCGCAGCGGAACATTGTACTTGCCAGCGAATTCGACCGCCCGGATCTGCAACACCTTCGAGCCGAGACTGGCCATTTCCAGCATCTCTTCGAAGGTGATCTTGTCCAGGCGCTGAGCCACGGGAACCACTCGCGGGTCGGTGGTGTAGACGCCATCCACATCGGTGTAGATCTGGCATTCGTCAGCCTTGAGGGCTGCCGCCAGCGCAACACCGGTGGTGTCGGAACCGCCACGACCGAGGGTGGTGATGTTGCCGTGCTCGTCCACGCCCTGGAAACCGGCGACCACTACGACGCGACCAGCCTTCAGGTCAGCGCGAATCTTCTGATCGTCGATCTGCAGGATACGCGCCTTGTTGTGCGCGCTGTCCGTCAGGATACGCACCTGGTTGCCGGTGTAGGACACCGCCGGCACGCCACGCTTCATCAGCGCCATGGCCAGCAAGGCGATAGTCACCTGCTCGCCGGTGGACACGATCACATCCAGTTCACGGGGAACCGGCTGCTGCTCGCCGCTGATTTGCTTGGCCAGATCGATCAGACGGTTGGTTTCGCCGCTCATTGCCGACAGCACAACCACCAGGTCATCGCCCGCATCACGGAATTTCTTAACCTTGTCGGCGACTTGTTCGATTCTCTCGACAGTGCCGACCGAGGTGCCTCCAAATTTCTGTACGATCAAAGCCATTTCAAAGCCGCCTCTGCCCATGAAGGGCGCCCAATAGTTACTACGGCGGTCGGGCCCGCGACTAGACCGCGAGCCCGAAGCACCGCCTTAAATACCCTGCTCTACAAATGCAACGGTCTGGGCCAGTGCCGCGTCCAGTGCGCCAACGTCGGTACCGCCGCCTTGCGCCATGTCCGGACGACCACCGCCCTTGCCGCCCACTGCCGCAGCGGCCTGCTTCATCAAATCACCGGCTTTGAGTTGGCCGGTCAGGTCCTTGGTCACGCCTGCGACGAGAACGACCTTTTCCTCATGGACACTGCCGAGCAGGATCACTGCGCGGCCGAGTTTGTTTTTCAGCTGATCGACCAGCCCCAGCAGGGCCTTGCCATCCTGACCGTCCAGACGCACGGCCAGCACTTTCACACCCTTGACGTCCACGGCCTGGGCCGACAGATCGTCGCCCGCGGCGCTGGCAGCCTTGGCCTGCAGTTGCTCGAGTTGTTTCTCCAGCAGGCGGTTGCGCTCCAGCACTGCCGACAGCTTGTCGATCAGGTTGTCACGGCTGCCCTTGATCAGGCTCGCCGCTTCCTTGAGTTGTTCTTCGGCGGCGTTGAGGTACGCCAGCGCCGCGGCACCGGTGACCGCTTCGATACGCCGCACGCCGGAGGCCACCCCGCCCTCACTGATGATCTTCAGCAGGCCGATGTCGCCGGTCCGGTTGGCGTGGATGCCACCGCACAGCTCCACCGAGAAATCGCCCATGCTCAGCACGCGCACGCTGTCGCCGTACTTCTCGCCGAACAACGCCATCGCGCCTTTCTTCTTGGCGGTGTCGATGTCGGTTTCTTCGGTTTCTACCGGGGAGTTCTTGCGAATCTCGGCGTTGACGATATCTTCCAGGGCCTTCAGTTGCTCTGGCTTGATGGCTTCGAAGTGACTGAAGTCAAAGCGCAGGCGCTGGCTATCGACCAACGATCCCTTCTGCTGGACATGCTCGCCCAACACCTGGCGCAACGCGGCGTGCAACAAGTGCGTGGCAGAGTGGTTCAGCGATGTGGCGTGGCGCACTTCGGCGTCGACATGGGCGGACACCGGGGCAGCGACCATCAGGCTGCCCGAAGCCAGCACGCCGTGGTGCAGGAATGCACCGCCGGTCTTGGTGGTGTCGCGCACGTCGAAGCGCGAGCTACCGGCCTGCAGGTAACCGCTGTCACCGATCTGGCCGCCGGACTCGGCGTAGAACGGGGTCGTGTCGAGCACGATCACGCCTTCCTGGCCTTCGCTCAGGATGTCGACCGACTGGCCGTCCTTATAGATAGCCACGATCTTGGCCGAACCGGTGGTGCCGGCGTAACCGGTGAACTCGGTGGCCACGTCAACCTTGACCAGGCTGTTGTAGTCCATGCCGAAGGCGCTGGCGGAGCGTGCACGCACCCGCTGGGCTTCCATCTCGCGCTCGAAGCCTTCTTCGTCGAGGGTCAGGTTGCGTTCGCGGGCGATGTCGCCGGTCAGGTCCATCGGGAAACCATAGGTGTCGTACAGCTTGAACACCACGTCGCCCGGCACCACGTTGCCCTTGAGTTCGGCCAGGTCCTGCTCGAGGATCTTCAGGCCCTGCTCCAGGGTCTTGGCGAACTGCTCTTCTTCGGCCTTGAGCACACGCTCGATGTGCGCCTGCTGGGATTTCAGTTCCGGGAAGGCCTCGCCCATCTCGGCCACCAGGGCCGCGACGATCTGATAGAAGAAGCTGCCCTTGGCGCCCAGCTTGTTGCCATGACGGCAGGCGCGACGGATGATCCGGCGCAGCACGTAACCACGGCCTTCGTTGGACGGCAACACGCCGTCGGCAATCAGGAAGCCGCAGGAACGGATATGGTCGGCTACCACTTTCAGCGAGGCCTGGTTGTCGTTGGTGCAACCGATGGCCTTGGCCGAGGCGTTCAGCAGGCTCTGGAACAGGTCGATTTCATAGTTGGAGTGGACGTGCTGCAGCACCGCACTGATCCGCTCCAGACCCATGCCGGTGTCGACCGACGGCGCCGGCAGCGGATGCAACACGCCATCGGCGGTGCGGTTGAACTGCATGAAGACGTTGTTCCAGATCTCGATGTAACGGTCGCCGTCTTCTTCCGGCGAGCCGGGTGGACCGCCCCAGATGTCGGCGCCGTGATCGTAGAAGATCTCGGTGCAAGGGCCGCACGGGCCGGTATCGCCCATGGTCCAGAAGTTGTCGGAGGCGTAAGGCGCGCCCTTGTTGTCACCGATGCGCACCATGCGCTCGGCCGGGACACCGACCTCTTTGGTCCAGATGTCATAGGCTTCGTCATCGGTGGCGTAGACCGTTACCCAGAGTTTCTCCTTGGGCAGGTTCAGCCACTTGTCGGAGGTCAGGAAGGTCCAGGCGAAGGTGATGGCGTCGCGCTTGAAATAGTCGCCGAAGCTGAAGTTACCCAGCATTTCGAAGAACGTGTGGTGACGAGCGGTATAACCGACGTTTTCCAGGTCGTTGTGCTTGCCGCCGGCACGCACGCACTTCTGGCTGCTCACCGCACGGGTGTAGGCACGTTTCTCCTGGCCCAGGAAGCAGTCCTTGAACTGGTTCATCCCCGCGTTGGTGAACAGCAGGGTCGGGTCATTGCCTGGGATCAAAGAGCTGGAGGCTACTCGGGTGTGGCCTTGCTCTTCGAAGAAGCGAAGGAAGGCTTCACGGATTTCTGCGCTTTTCATTAGGTTCTTCCACGGAGGCTGCGGCCAAAGGCCTGTGCAAAACGTCAACAGACGAAGCAACGGCAAAGGGCCGCATTATATCGGCCCTGCGCTTGGGGTACAGCGTGTTATGCGATAGAAACTGTCAATTGGGTCGCTTGGGCGATCAGTTGCCGGAAAATTCGACGAAAGTGGCAATCACCCGGTCGATTTGCGCAGCGCTGACGTCCAGGTGCGTCACCATCCGCAGGCGCGGTGCGGCAATGAGCTTGATGCCCCGCTCGGCGGCAAATGCCTTGAGCGCCTCGGCCCGTTCGCCCATGTGCACATAAACCATGTTGGTCTGCACCGGCTCGACCTCATAACCCGCCGCCTGCAACCCTTCGGCAAGGCGCCGGGCATTGGCATGGTCGTCGGCCAGGCGCTGGACCTGATGATCGAGGGCATACAGCCCCGCTGCGGCCAGGATCCCGGCCTGGCGCATACCGCCGCCAACCATCTTGCGCAACCGGCGCGCCTTGTCGATCAAGCCGACGCTGCCGCACAGGACCGAACCGACCGGCGCCCCCAGGCCTTTGGACAGGCACACCGACACCGAATCGAAATGCTGGGTGATCTCCCGCGCGTCGACATCGAGCTTGACCGCCGCGTTGTACAAGCGGGCGCCGTCCAGGTGCAGCGCCAAGCTGTGCTCCTGGGTGAAGCGCCGAGCGCGGGCCAGGTACTCCAATGGCAGCACCTTGCCTTGCATGGTGTTTTCCAGGGCCAGCAGGCGGGTGCGGGCAAAGTGGAAGTCATCAGGCTTGATCGCCGCGGCGACTTGCGCCAGGTCCAGGGAACCGTCCGCCTGCACCTCCAGGGGCTGGGGCTGGATCGAACCGAGCACCGCCGCGCCGCCGCCTTCGTATTTGTAGGTGTGGGCCTGCTGGCCGACGATGTACTCATCGCCACGCTCACAATGAGCCATCAACCCCAGCAGGTTGCTCATGGTGCCACTGGGCACGAACAGCCCCGCCGCGAACCCCAGGCGCCCGGCGAGTTCGGCTTCGAGCCGATTGACAGTCGGGTCCTCGCCGTACACGTCATCGCCGGTCGGCGCGCCGGCCATGACATCCAGCATGGCGGCGGAAGGTTGGGTGACCGTGTCGCTGCGAAGATCGATAACGCTCATGAATCTGGCCTCGGGTGCTGGTGGAAGGAATTCCCTTTCGAAGGGTAATTACTGCGGTCATGGCGATGAATAATCAAGACCGCCAGAAGGAAAAGACACACCCTGTGGGAGCGAGCCTGCTCGCGATAGCGGTGGTTCAGCTTGCAGCGATGCTGGATGTACGACCGCCATCGCGAGCAGGCTCGCCCCCACAGGAGGTTATGTGTTAAAAATCCTGCGCCGCCACATAGCGTAGCGGCAAAACGTTCTCAGGGCGGGGTGTAATTCCCCACCGGCGGTAATTGCACGCAAGGTGCATAGCCCGCGAGCGCTTGGCGATGCACGGCTTATTACAGTGCGGCGGCAAGGTCAGCAGACCCGGTGTGATCCCGGGGCCGACGGTCATAGTCCGGATGAAGAGAGAACGGGATCGGCACCCAAGGACCGCTTGCGACTATCTGTGCGCAGCGCATCCTCGACTCCCCTTCGATTCATGACGCCCTGTTTTTCACACAAACAGGAACCAGAACATGCAACCCACTGCAATCGACAGCAAAATCAAACATCCGGGCGAACGCGTTGCGTTCATCCAGGCCTGCTGGCACAAGGAAATTGTCGACCAGAGCCGTCACGGCTTCGTCGCGGAAATGCTCAACCAGGGCTACCAGGAAAGTGATATCGACTTCTTCGAAGTCGGTGGCGCCTTCGAGATCCCGCTGCATGCCAAGCTGCTGGCCAAATCCGGCCGTTACGCCGGCATCGCCGCCGCCGGCCTGGTGGTGGATGGCGGCATCTACCGGCATGAGTTCGTCGCCCAATCGGTGATCAGCGGCCTGATGCAGGTGCAGCTGGAAACCGAGGTACCGGTGTTCTCGGTGGTGCTCACGCCGCACCACTTCCATGCTGGGGAAGAGCACCAGAAGTTCTTTTTCGAGCACTTCGTGCACAAGGGCCAGGAAGCGGCGAAGACCTGCGCCGATACGCTGCACAAGACCCGGGCGTTGCGTCGTAGCGAACAGCGCGCCTTAGCCGTCTAAACACCGAACCCAATGTGGGAGCGAGCCTGCTCGCGATGACGGAGTGTCAGTCACTGTCAATGTTGACTGATGCTCCGCTATCGCGAGCAGGCTCGCTCCCACAAAGGTTCGGCGTTGGATTCAGGCCAGGTTTTCATCCGTGGCCGGCACAATCAGGATGCCCGCCCGCAAGCCATTCTTCACCTTGGGGTTGGGGAAGATGATCCGCGCACCCTCTTCTTCGATCACCCAACGGGTCTGGGCGATGTCTTCGGCCAGCACATAGCCTTTTCCCAGCTCCGAAAAGTTTTCGATGTCCGCCGGCAGGTTCAGGCGGAAGCTGTCGCTGTGCTTGATGATTTCCCGAGCCACGCTGAACAGTTGCAGGCCATCCAGCCCTTCGTCCAGCTCAGGCTCGTTGCCTTCGATGATCTGCTTCAGGCGGGTTTCCAGCAGGCTGACGTTGACGCCTTCGTTCTCCCCGAACGGCCGGGCCTTGCCCAGTTCCAGGGTAAAGGATTCGGCGCCGAGCTGGTCGTAGGTATAGGCACTGAACACGATGGACGGCTTGTTCTGCAGCAACACCGCTTCCATGCCCGCCGCACGCAGGCGGGCCAATTCACGACGTGAGTGCTGGCGACCTTCCTTCCAGGGGTACAGGGCGAACTGTTCGATCTTCGAGCCGCGGATGGCCGTGTGCAGGTCGTAATGCAAGCGACTGCGCTCTGGCCGGTTGAAGAAGCTGGCAGCCAGCCGCTCCAGCTCGCACGCCCGCAGCGCTTCCGGGCCGCCGCTCAGTTCATGACGGCCATTGAACAGCCGGTTGACGTCCTGCTCGACGAAACGCTCACCGCGGCGGATGGCCTCGGGATTGCCGAACAGGAACAGAATGCGTGCCCGAGGCTTCACGTCACCACGGGCGATGTCATGCAGCAGCCGGTCGAGCAATTCGATTGGCGCGGTTTCGTTACCGTGGATCCCCGCCGACAACAGCAGGTCCAGGCCATTATCCCGGGCTTCGGGCGGCTTGACCTCCAGCGCGCCCTCGCTCAACCAGCGCATCCGCACGCCTTCGACAGTCAGTTGAGTCTTCTCCGCCGGTTCACGGCCGGCGAGGGTCAGTTCAAGCAGTTTGCCGAGGGCGAGCATAGCGCGGTTTCCTTAATGGTCGTGGCCGCAATCCGGCCCATGGACATGGTCATCGTCGCCGAGATCGGCCGGTTCCATTTCCAACTGCAGGCTGACCAAGTTGGTTGCCAACGGGCGCAACAACAGGTTGGCATATTCCTCATCCCCTTCCTCGACGTCCACGCCGATCAGCAGCTGACCGCGGCCGTCCTGCTGGATCCACAACTCCTTGCCCTGCCACATCACCGCCACGCGGGTGCAAGAGGTTTCCAACTGGGTGCCGTCGGTGTCTTCAAGAATCAGCTGCAGTGCATCGCTCATGTTTTTACGTTCTCGTCTGGAGATAAGGCCACGCGCCCTGCTTTGACTGTAGTCAGGTCGCGCGCGCTTTCAATTGATCTGGAAAGGATAAACCGCGCCAAGTTTAAGGATTTGTGTCAGTTCATCCAGTGCCGACCGGCATTCGAGCAGCAATTGCGGGTCCGCCAGGTCGCTTTCGGTCATACGGTCGCGGTAATGCCGCTCGACCCATTGGGTCAGCGAATCGTACAACGGCGCCGTCATGATAACCCCTGGATTGACGGCCGCCAGTTCGGGTTCATTGAGGGCCACGCGCAGCCTCAGGCAAGCCGGGCCGCCACCGTTCTGCATGCTCTGCTTGAGGTCGAAGACCTTTACTTCGCGAATCACCCCGCCAGAGCCCGTCAGGCCTTGCAGGTATTGCCAGACACGCGGGTTGCTGCGGCACTCCTCCGGCACGATCAACAGCATCGAGCCGTCGGGACGCGACAGCAGCTGGCTATTGAACAGGTAGGAACGTACCGCGTCATCGACGCTAACCGCCGAACGCGGCACACACACAGACTGAAAAGTCCCACCGACCTTGGCGAGTTTGCCGCTCAGTTCGGCGAGCATCTTGTCGGTCTCGAGAAACGCGTCCTCGTGATAGAACAACACCTCGCCATTGCCGACCGCGATCACGTCGTTGTGAAACACGCCCTGGTCGATCACCGACGGGTTCTGTTGGGCGTACACCACGCCCTCTTCCCGCAGGCCATGCAAACGGGCGACCGCGCGGGACGCTTCGAGGGTCTGGCGGGCCGGGTATTTCTGCGGCGCCGGGTACCGGGTGTCGAAAGCACTGCGACCGAACACGAAGAACTCGACGCCCGCCTCACCGTAGCTCCGGCAGAAACGGGTGTGGTTGGCCGCCCCTTCGTCGCCGAACTGCGCCACCGCCGGCAACGCGGAGTGATGGGCAAAGTGCTGTTGATCGGCAAACATCGCCCCCAGTACGCGACTGGTGGTCGGATGCTCGATGCTGCGATGGTATTTGCAGTTCAGGTTGGCGGCGGTGAAATGCACGCGGCCATCCGCGGTATCGGCGCTTGGGCTGACGGTGGCGGCGTTGGCCACCCACATGCTGGAGGCCGAGCAACTGGCGACCAGCAGTGGCATCGCTTCTTTCGCGGCCTGCTGGATGACCTCGGCGTCGCTGCCGGCAAAGCCCAACCGGCGCAGGGCAGCCACGTCGGGGCGCTCCTGTGGCGCCAGTACACCCTGCTGGAAGCCCATGTCCATCAGCGCTTTCATTTTCGCCAGGCCCTGCAATGCTGCTTCCTTTGGATTGGAGCACGCCTGGCTGTTGCTCTGGGACGCGACGTTGCCGTACGAGAGCCCGCCGTAGTTATGGGTCGGCCCCACTAGACCGTCAAAGTTGACTTCAAAGGATTTCATCAGCGAGGCTCCACGAGGATCTGTTTTTTATAGGCATCAAGTAACAACGGCGGCGCTGCTATCGCGAGCGGGCTCGCTCCCACAGGGTTTTGCGCAACCCTTGTGGGAGCAAGCCTGCTCGCGATTGGCGCTACGCCATTCTCACGCCGGGAGTCAGGGCAGCCGGCATGACAAGGCTCGGCGTCTCCAGGGACGCCACCGGGTACGCGCAATAGTCGGCCGCGTAATAGGCGCTGGCGCGATGGTTGCCCGAGGCGCCGACGCCGCCGAACGGCGCGCTGCTGGCAGCGCCGGTCAACTGCTTGTTCCAGTTGACGATACCGGCACGGCTTTGCAGCCAGAACTGCTGATAGCGCTCCTGGGAGTCGGACAACAAGCCGGCGGCCAGGCCGTACTGGGTGTTGTTGGCCTCGGCGATGGCCGCCGGGAAATCCGCGTAGCGGATCACTTGCAGCAGTGGCCCGAACAGCTCTTCATCAGGACGTTCGGCCACCGCCGTCACATCGAGGATCCCTGGCGTCAGCAATGCGGCCTGAGGCTGTGGCTGAGTCATCGCCAACAGCGCCACGGCGCCGAGGCCCAGCAGATGATTCTGCGCGTCCATCAAGGCTTTCGCCGCACCCAGGGAAACCACCGAGCCCATGAACGGCGCCGGTTGCTGGTCGAACGCGCCGACGTCGATAGTCGAGCTGACCGCCACCAGGCGCGCCAGCAGGGCATCGCCCCACGCCCCTTCCGGCACCAGCAATCGGCGTGCGCAGGTGCAGCGCTGGCCAGCGGAAATGAATGCCGATTGGATGATGGTGTAGACCGCCGCATCGACGTCCTCCACCTCGTCCACCACCAGCGGATTGTTACCGCCCATTTCCAGCGCCAGGATCTTGTCCGGGCGACCGGAGAACTGCTGATGCAACAGATTGCCGGTGCGGCTGGAGCCAGTGAAGAACAGCCCGTCGATGCCCGGATTGGCTGCCAGGGCGATACCGGTTTCCCGCGCACCTTGCAGCAGGTTCAGCACACCCGCCGGCAAACCGGCTTCGACCCAGCACTTGACCGTCAGCTCGGCGACTTTCGGGGTCAGCTCGCTCGGCTTGAACAACACGCAGTTACCCGCCAGCAGCGCCGGCACGATGTGGCCGTTGGGCAAGTGACCGGGGAAGTTGTAAGGGCCGAATACCGCCACCACCCCGTGCGGCTTGTGCCGCAGCACCGCGGTGGCGTCGCCCAGGGGGCCGCTCTTCTCGCCGGTCCGCTCGCGGTAGCTCTGCACCGAGATGGCGACCTTGTTGATCATGCTGGTGACTTCGGTGGCCGCTTCCCACAACGGCTTGCCGGTTTCCTCGCCGATGCAGTGGGCCAGTTCGTCAGCATGGCTCTTCAGCGCCGCGGCAAAGGCTTCCAGCACCTGGATACGTTCATCCAGCGAGCGTCGGGCCCAGTCCGGGAACGCCTGGCGCGCAGCCTGCACCGCCGATTCGACCTGCGCCGCCGTGGCGCCCTTGCCCGACCACAGCACTTGCTGGGTCACCGGGTTCAACGACTCGAACATGTCGCCCTGGCCTTCCAGCCAGCTTCCCGCGATATACAGCGAGTTCATCATTTCGACTCCCGAGCAGACAACGCAACGGCGCGCACTTGATCGCCGGCGTTGAGTTGAAGGCGTTTGGCGGTCAGCGGATCGACCACCAGGGTGCCCGAGGCGAAGCGCGCCGGCGCTGCCGTGATGCGGCAATCCAGGCACTTGCGGTTATGGATGAGGAACGGCGTGGCGTCGTCGCCCGGCGTACCGATGGCCAGCACCAGGGCCTGGCTGTCACGGACAGCACGGATCTTGGCGGTTTCGCACTCCACGGCCGGGCCGGCATCGAAGATGTCGACGTAGCCTTGATAGTTGAAGCCTTCGCTCTTGAGCATCGACAAGGCCGGCTCGGTGTCCGGATGAACCTGGGCGATCACGGCGCGGGCATCCTCGGACAGGAAACAGGTGTACAGCGGGAACTTGGGCATCAGTTCGGCGATGAACGCCTTGTTGCCGACCCCGGTCAGGTAATCGGCCTGGCTGAATTCCATTTTGAAGAAGTGCCGGCCCAGGCTCTCCCAGAAAGGCGAACGGCCGGTGTCGTCGGACATGCCGCGCATCTCGGCGATGATCTTGTTGCCGAACAGCTGCGGATATTCGGCGATGAACAGCAGCCGCGCCTTGGCCAGCATGCGGCCGTTGAGGCCATTGCGGTAATCGGCATGCAGGAACAGCGAGCACAGCTCGGAATTGCCGGTCAGGTCGTTGGCCAGGAACAGCGTCGGGATTTCCCGGTAGATGTTCAGTTCCTGGGAAGCGCTCACCGTCAGGCCAACGCGGAAGTTGTACCAGGGCTCACGCAGGCCCACGGCCCCGGCGATGGCGGAGATGCCCACCACCTGGCCGTCATCGTTTTCGAGCACGAACAGGTAGTCCGCATCGCCACGCCCGGCTTCGCCGCGAAAGGTCTTCTCGGCCCAGCCAACCCGATGGGCCAGGCGCTCTTCGTTGGCCGGCAAGGTGGTCAGGCCGGTGCCGGTGCTGCGGGCCAGGGCGATCAGAGCGGGTAAATCGCTGCTGCGTACGGGACGAACGATCATGCTTTCTCCTCAGACGGGCCGCTCATGCCACCCGCGAAACTCAGACTTAAACCGCCACCAGGCGCACGCTGGCGCCTTCGCCAACGCCCAGTGCCTCGGCCGCTTCCATGTCCAGGGTCACCGGTTTACCCGGCGCGTAATCGAGCTCGAGCAACACGGCGCGGTAATCCTGCAACTGCGCATTGGCCACCAGGTATTGCCGGCCGGCACCCTTGACCGGTTCGCCGAGTTTGACCGGCACCACGCGGCTCTGGGCAATCGAGCGAATCCCCGAGACGCGGGCATGCAGGGTCGGGCCGCCGTCGAAGATGTCGATGTAATGATCGGTCTCGAAGCCTTCGCGCATCAGGATGTCGAAGGTGATCTGCGCACGCGGATGAACCTGTCCCATGGCTTCCTGGGCGGCGTCCGGCAGCAGTGGCACGTAGATCGGGTAATGCGGCATCAACTCGGCCAGGAAGGTGCGGCTTTTCAGCCCGCACAGCCGCTCGGCGGCAGCGTAGTTGAGGTCAAAGAAATTGCGACCGATGGCGTCCCAGAACGGCGAATCGCCATTTTCATCGCTGTAGCCGACGATCTCGGTCACCACCGAATCGGCGAACCGCTCCGGATGGCTGGCGACGAACAGCAGGCGCCCGCGGGAATTGAGTTCTGCCCATGGGGTGCCCACCAGGTCGCGGACCACATAGAAACTGGTCAGCAGGCTGTTGCCGGTCAGGTCGTGGCATTGGGAGAGCACGTGGATCTTGTTGTGGATCTTCAGCTCACGGGAGGCATGGACGAACGTCTCGTTGCGAAAGCTGTAGAACGGTTCGGAATAACCGGCCGATGCGACGATGGCCGAACAGCCCACCAGTTTGCCGGTGGCCGTGTCTTCAAGGACGAAGAAATAGCTTTCTTCACCGTTGAAACTGACTTCGGCGGCAAACGAGGCTTCGCTCGCGGCGATCTTGTCGCTCAAGCGTTCCACGTCATCCGGCAAGGAAGTGACACCGATCGGACTGTCCGCAGCCAGACGCTGTACCTCGCCCAGATCCGCCATTTGCGCGGGGCGCATCACCAGCATGGTGTCACTCCTTAACTTGAAATAAAGGGTTCGACCATCAGGTCGAGACTCAGAGAAAAAATACTGCTTTATGTGGGAGCGAGCCTGCTCGCGATGCAGACGACTCGGTCTGTCCAGTGGAGCGAGGTGATCCCCATCGCGAGCAGGCTCGCTCCCACAAAAGCCCGCCCCCAAATGGGGCCGGTCAAGCCTGAAAGAATCAGGCTTGGCTCAACTTCGCCGCGGCCTTCTCGAAACGGTCCAGGCCGGCGTCGATATCGGCGTCTTCCACCACCAGGCTCGGGGCGAAACGGATCACATCCGGACCGGCCTGCAGGATCATCAGGCCTTCCTGTTCGGCGGCGTTGAAGATGTCCTTGGCCTTGCCTTTCCAGGCGTCGTTCAGCACGCAGCCGAGCAACAGGCCCAGGCCTCGCACTTGGGAAAACAGGCCGTACTTCTCGCCGATCTGCTCCAGGCGGGTCTTGAACTTGTCATGCTTGGCCTTGACGCCGCCGAGCACTTCAGGGGTGTTGACCACATCGATCACCGCCTCGGCCACCGCGCACGCCAGCGGGTTGCCGCCGTAAGTGGTGCCGTGGGTACCGACGACCAGGTGCTTGGCCAGCGCTTCGGTGGTGAGCATCGCCGCGATCGGGAAACCACCGCCCAGGCTCTTGGCGCTGGTGAGGATGTCCGGGACCACGCCGTAATGCATGTAGGCGAACAGTTCGCCGCTGCGGCCCATGCCGGTCTGCACTTCGTCGAACACCAGCAGCGCATTGTGCGCATCGCACAGGTCGCGGGCGCCTTGCAGGTAGGCTTGCTCGGCCGGCAGCACGCCGCCTTCGCCCTGGATCGGCTCCAGCACCACGGCGCAGGTCTTGTCCGAAATGGCCGCTTTCAAGGCCGCCAGGTCGTTATAGGGAACATGGGTGATACCGGTGATCTTCGGACCGAAACCATCGGAATATTTCGACTGCCCACCGACGTTGACGGTGAACAGCGTGCGGCCGTGGAAACTGTTGAGCGCGGCGATGATTTCGTACTTTTCAGTGCCGAAACGATCGAACGCAACACGACGGGCCAGCTTGAAGGCGGCCTCGTTGGCTTCGGCACCGGAGTTGCAGAAGAACGCGCGTTCGGCGAATGTCGCGTCGACCAGTTTATGAGCCAGGCGCAGCGCCGGTTCGTTGGTGAATACATTGGAGACGTGCCACAGCTTGTTGGCCTGCTCGGTGAGCGCGCCAACCAGCGCCGGGTGGGCGTGGCCCAACACGTTGACTGCAATACCACCGGCGAAATCGATCAACTCGCGGCCGGACTGATCCCACACGCGGGAACCGGCGCCACGCACGGGAATGAAGGCAGCAGGCGCATAGTTGGGGACCATTACCTGGTCGAAATCGGCGCGTTGTACCGCGGCTTGCTCAACGGACATCGGAGTCTCCTGAAGAGAAACACTCGCCTGGAAATGGCGAGCTTGGTGAGGATTGTAAGGACAGTTTTCAGCCCGGCCTTGCCGCCAAGCGACAACTTCTTATAGCGCCAAACCCCGTTTTCATTGGGTTTATGGCAATGCGACAAATAGCGTCGCAAAGGCGCAGTTTAAACGTTGTCGGGGGACTTGAGGCGGCGGCATCTACATTTCCATTGCCGGGCACAGATCACCTGTGGGAGCGAGCCTGCTCGCGATAGCGCAATGTCAGTCGACATCGATGCCAACTGTGCCGACGCCATCGCGAGCAGGCTCGCTCCCACAGCTGTGTTGTATAGATCGCCTTATTCGCGCGCCCTGCCCTCTGGCGGGAGACGCCCTAGCCCCGCTCGGCCGGTACCGACGACAATTCGAACGGGCTGCTGCTGCGTCGCTGGTTGCGATCTTCCCGCGGCGTGGCGCCGAAGAAGTTGCGGTAGGCGCTGGAGAAGTGTGGTCCCGAGGAGAACCCACAGGACAAGCCGATCTGGATGATGGATTTGCTGGTCTGCATCAACATCTGCCGAGCCTTGTTCAGGCGCAGCTCCAGGTAATACTGGCTCGGCACGCGGTTGAGGTATTGCTTGAAGATCCGCTCCAGTTGCCGGCGGGATACGCACACATGCTGGGCGATTTCGTCGGTGGTCAGCGGTTCTTCGATGTTGGCCTCCATCAGCAGCACCGCCTGGGTGAGCTTCGGATGGCTGGAACCGAGGCGGTTCTGCAACGGGATGCGCTGGCGTTCGCCACCCTCACGGATGCGCTCGACCACCAGCTCTTCCGACACTGCACCGGCCAGTTCCGCGCCGTGGTCCCGTGACAGCACCGCCAGCAGCAGGTCGAGCACCGACATGCCACCGCAGGCGGTCAAGCGGTCGCGATCCCAATCGAACAAATGACTGGTGGCGATGACCTTGGGGAAGCGCTCGGAGAAATCATCCTGCCAGCGCCAATGCACCGCGGCGCGGTAACCGTCGAGCAAGCCCAATTGAGCCAGGGGATAGACCCCGGCCGACAAGCCACCGATCACACAACCGGCACGCACCAGTTGCTTGAGTGCGCTGCTCAGGTTGGAGGCCAATGCAGCCGGGGGTTCATCGGCCAGCAGGAACAGCTTCTGGAGCCCTTCAAGCTTGCCCGCCCAGGGCTCGCCGGGTAACTGCCAGGCGCCCTCGCCCGCCGGCTCGGCCTGCAGGAACGACAGTTCGTAGACCACTTCCGGGTGCACCCGCTGAGCGACACGCAAGGCCTCCTCAGCCAGCGCCAGCGTCAAGGCTTTAGTGCTGGGCCAAATCAGGAAACCAATTCGATGGGCAGTCATGGCGGGCGATCCGAAACGAAAACAGTGTTAAAGCCAAAAGCGGCTGCAACCAAATTAGACCATCTGGCACGTGGTGCGCAGCATGACCCAAATCAGGTGCGTAACGGGAGCAATTACTTGAGGCTGCCCGAAAGAAATTGTTGCAGACGCTCCGATTGCGGATTGACCAGCACTTCGCGCGGGTTGCCGCTTTCTTCGACGATGCCTTTGTGCAGGAACACCAGCTGGTTCGACACCTCGCGGGCAAAGCCCATTTCGTGGGTCACCACCACCATGGTCCGGCCTTCCAGGGCCAGGGCCTGCATCACCTTGAGCACGTCGCCCACCAGTTCCGGGTCGAGGGCCGACGTCGGTTCGTCGAACAACATGACTTCCGGCTCCATCGCCAGCGCCCGGGCAATCGCCACGCGCTGCTGCTCGCCACCGGACATGTGGCCCGGATAAGCGTCCTTGCGATGAGCCACGCCCACTTTGTTCAGGTAATGCTCAGCCTTCTCGCGAGCCTCGGCCTTGGCAACACCCAGCACATGCACTGGCGCTTCCATGATGTTTTCCAGCGCGGTCATGTGGGACCACAGGTTGAAATGCTGGAACACCATCGACAGCCGCGAACGCATGCGCTGCAACTGCTTGGGGTCCGCGGCCTTCAACGCGCCATCCTTGCTGGCCACCAGCTTCAGCTCTTCGTTGTTGAGCAGGATCTTGCCGGCATGGGGTTGCTCGAGCAGGTTGATGCAACGCAGGAAGGTACTTTTACCGGAGCCACTGGAGCCGATGATGCTGATCACATCGCCGGCGGCGGCCTTCAGGGACACGCCCTTGAGCACTTCGTGACTGCCATAGCGTTTATGCAGGTCTTGGACTTCGAGCTTGTACATGCGGTCGTTCTCACAAAACGTCAGTCGTTGGGCAGTCGATCGGATCGACGCGTTATCAGTGCTTGCGCGGGGCCAGGTAACTCAGCCAGCGACGCTCGGCCAGTTTGAACAGGCGCACCAGGATGAAGGTCAGGCACAGGTAGAACACGCCGGCCGTGATGTAAGCCTCGAACGGCAGGTAATACTGGGCATTCACCGTGCGCGCGGCACCGGTGATGTCGATCAGGGTCACGATGGAGGCCAGGCTGGTGGTCTGCAGCATCATGATCACTTCGTTGCTGTATTGCGGCAGCGCCCGGCGCAGGGCCGACGGCAACAGGATCCGGCGATACAGCGTGAAGCGCGACATGCCCATGGCTTTGGCCGCCTCGATCTCGCCATTGGGCGTGGCCCGCAGGCTGCCGGCGATGATTTCGGCGGTGTAGGCGCTGGTGTTGATGGCGAAGGCGAGACAGGCACAGAACGTCGCACTGGACAGCCACGGCCAGAGGAAGCTTTCACGCACGAACTCGAACTGCGCCAACCCGTAGTAGATCAGGAACAGTTGCACCAGCATCGGCGTGCCGCGAATCACGTAGGTGTAGAGCCAGGCCGTCATGTTCACGACCGGCTGCTTGGACACCCGCATCAACCCCAGGGGCAGCGCCGCCAGCAGGCCGAAGAACAGCGACAGCGCCAGCAACTTCAGGGTGGTCAGCAGGCCGCCAAAGTACAGCGGCAAAGCTTCATAGATGACGTTGTAGTCGAAGATCATAGATCAGCCGCCCTTACGCCTACCGAGTAGCGCTTCTCAAGGTGACGCAATGCCAGCAACGAGACACTGGTGATCACCAGGTACATCGCCGCCACTGCCAGGAAGAAGGTGAAAGGCTCACGGGTGGCATCCGCCGCCTGCTTGGCCTTGAACATCATGTCTTGCAGGCCCACCACCGAAATCAACGCGGTCGCCTTGGTCAGCACCAGCCAGTTGTTGGTGAAGCCCGGGATCGCCAGGCGAATCATCTGCGGCACCAGCACCCGGAAGAACACCTGGAACCCGCTCATGCCATACGCCATGCCCGCCTCGGCCTGTCCCTTGGGGATCGCCATGAACGCACCGCGAAAGGTTTCCGACAGGTAGGCACCGAAGATGAAGCCGAGGGTGCCGATACCGGCTGCCAGGGGATTGAGGTCGATGTAGTCGTCATAACCGAGCATCGGCGCCACCCGGTTGAGCAGGTCCTGGCCGCCGTAGAAAATCAGCAGGATCAGCACCAGGTCAGGAATACCGCGGATGACCGTGGAGTACAGGTCACCCAGCCACGCCAGCCAGCGCACCGGCGAGAGGCGCAACGCGACACCGATCAACCCCAGGACGATGGCCAGGGCCATGGACGACAAGGCGAGCTGAAGCGTCAACCATGCGCCATCGAGGATGACAGCCCCGTAGCCTTTCAACATGATTCAGGTCCTCGAAAGTGGGATGTAAAAATGGCGCAAACCGCAGGGAGCCTGTTGCTTGCGCCATTTCGCACGAGTGGCGGGCGGTGTTACTTGCCGTAGATGTCGAAGGCGAAGTACTTGTCCTGGATCTGCTTGTATTTACCGTTCTCGCGAATAGCGGCGATGGCGCCATTGATCTTGTCTTTCAGGGCATCGCCCTTGCGCACCGCGATCCCTACGCCGTCGCCGAAATATTTGACGTCGGTGAAGGCCGGACCGACGAAAGCAAAGCCTTTGCCGGCATCGGTCTTCAGGAAGCCGTCATCCAACAGCGTAGCGTCTGCCACGGTACCGTCGAGGCGACCGGCGGAGACATCCAGGTAGATTTCGTTCTGCGAACCGTATGGTTTGATCTCGGCACCCAACGGGGCGAGGACTTCACGGGCAAAACGCTCATGGATCGAACCGCGCTGCACGCCGATGTTCTTGCCTTTGAGTTCGGTCAGGCCATCGCTGACCTGGGTACCGGCCTTCATCACCAGACGCGCCGGGGTGTTGTAGTACTTGTTGGTGAAGTCCACCGACTTCTTGCGATCTTCAGTGATCGACATGGAGGACAGGATCGCGTCGATCTTGCGCACCTTGAGCGCCGGGATCAGGCCGTCGAACTCTTGCTCGACCCACACGCACTTGACCTTCATCTCTTCGCACAGCGCATTGCCGATGTCGTAGTCGAAACCGACGATGCTGCCGTCCGGGGCTTTCGAGGCAAACGGAGGGTAAGCCGCTTCGATACCGATCTTCAGGGGCTTTTCATCGGCGAATGTCGGCAGGGACAGCACGGACAGTGCCAGGGCGCCAAGCAGCACAAGTTTCTTCATCTTGGGACTCCATCGGTAAAGGGCAAAACGGCAGAGTGAGCAACAGCCCAATATGCGAATGAGTGAAACGAACGTAGGTGCTGCGTCCTAGGAAACGGGCGTTTTTTATCAACGCAGGCCACGACGAGCGAGTGATCGGCATTCTAACGACAGGCCCGAAGCCGATATTTCTTCAATGCGACAACAAATTACAGAAGCATCGAGAAAGCAGTTCGAGCACATTGACAGCCCTGCAAATTCATGCAAGAGCGAAAGAAAGGAAACCAATACACATTGCAAATTGCGGGCCCATTATTCGCAAACCCTTCTAATCCGGCAAGCACAGCGTGTCGGCTTATTTTAACGAGAAGCTGCGAATGCCCTGAACCGGGACTCGACGTTTCCCATCGCCTCGGTACGGTGCCTTTGGTTACACATTTCTAAACATCGGTAACGTTGCGAAAGGTCTGATGTTGAACGTCGATATTTATTCGCAGACACCATGAGGCGAACACCAACCCTGTGGCGAGGGGATTTATCCCCGCTGGGCTGCGCAGCAGCCCCAAGACAGTTGACTCAATCTGTCTGGCACACCGAGGTGTCAGGGTTTAGGGCCGCTTCGCGCCCCAGCGGGGATAAATCCCCTCGCCACAGAGGCATCCTCACCTCATGAGAATGCGTCACACATAAAAAAGCCCCGCCCGGCAATTGCCGGGCGGGGCTCTCAGGTGACACGAACCGTCGTCAGGCGACGTTCATGGTCTTGTGCGTCTCGATCAGATGCGCCACCACACCTGGGTCGGCCAGCGTGGAGATATCACCCAACCCGTCGTATTCCGCCGTGGCGATCTTGCGCAGGATGCGGCGCATGATCTTGCCGGAACGGGTCTTCGGCAAACCGGGTGCCCACTGGATGACATCCGGCGAAGCAATCGGGCCGATCTCCTTGCGTACCCAGTTTTTCAGTTCCAGGCGCAGGGCTTCGCTGGTTTCTTCACCGGCGTTGAGGGTGACATAGACGTAGATACCCTGCCCCTTGATGTCATGCGGCACACCGACCACCGCCGCTTCGGCGACTTTCGGGTGGGCGACCATGGCGCTTTCGATCTCGGCCGTACCCATGCGGTGGCCGGACACGTTGAGCACGTCATCCACCCGACCGGTGATCCAGTAGTAGCCATCGGCATCGCGACGCGCACCGTCGCCGGTGAAATACATGCCGCTGAAGGTCTTGAAGTAGGTGTCGACGAAACGGTCATGGTCGCCGTACAGCGTCCGCGCCTGGCCTGGCCACGAATCGAGGATCACCAGGTTGCCTTCGGCCGCGCCTTCAATCAGGTTGCCGAGGTTGTCCACCAGGGCCGGCACCACGCCGAAGAACGGACGCGTGGCCGAACCCGGTTTCAGCGCCGTGGCACCTGGCAGCGGGCTGATCAGCACGCCACCGGTTTCGGTCTGCCACCAGGTGTCGACGATCGGGCAACGCTCCTTGCCGACGTTCTTGTAGTACCAGTCCCAGGCTTCCGGGTTGATTGGCTCACCCACCGAGCCCAGCAGGCGCAGGCTGCTGCCATCGGCGCCTTCGACGGCCGCGGTGCCCGAGGCCATCATCGCGCGGATAGCGGTCGGCGCGGTGTAGAGGATATTGACCTTGTGCTTGTCGATGACCTGGGCCACCCGGGTGATGTCCGGGTAGTTCGGCACGCCTTCGAACAGCAAGGTGGTCGCGCCGTTCGCCAGTGGACCGTAGACGATGTAACTGTGGCCGGTGACCCAGCCAACGTCGGCGGTGCACCAGTAGATCTCGCCCGGCTTGTAGTCGAACACGCGCTCATGGGTCATGGCCGCGTACAGCAGGTAGCCGGCCGTGGTGTGTTGCACGCCCTTTGGCTTGCCGGTGGAACCGGAGGTGTAGAGGATGAACAGCGCTTCTTCAGCGCCCATTTCCTTCGGCGCGCAAACGGTGCCAGCGACTTTCATCAGGTCTTCGTACCAGATGTCGCGGTGCTGGTTCCACTTGATGTTGCCCGCGGTGCGCTTGCACACGATGACTTTCTGGATGCTGCTGGTTTCCGGGTTGGTCAGCGCGTCGTCGACGTTGGCCTTGAGCGGGATCTTCTTGCCGGCACGAACGCCTTCGTCGGCGGTGATCACCACTTTGGATTTGCAGTCGATGATGCGACCGGCCAGTGCTTCAGGCGAGAACCCACCGAACACCACCGAGTGGATCGCGCCGATGCGGGTACAGGCCAGCATGGCGACCACGGCCTCGGGGATCATCGGCATATAGATCGTCACCACGTCGCCGCGATGCACGTCCTGGCCGCGCAGGGCGTTGGCGAACTTGCAGACTTCTTCGTGCAGTTCACGGTAAGTGATCTTGCGACTCTCGGCCGGGTCATCGCCTTCCCAGATAATCGCGACCTGATCGCCACGCTCGGCCAGGTGACGGTCGAGGCAGTTATAGGAAACGTTCAAGGTGCCGTCGGCAAACCACTTGATATCGACATGGTGATCGTCGAAGGACGTCTGCTTCACCGTAGTGAACGGCTTGATCCAGTCGAGGCGCTTGGCCTGCTCGCGCCAGAAACCATCCGGGTTGACCACCGACTGTTGGTACATGGCCTTGTAGGTCGCCTCGTCAGTCAGCGTACTGGCTGCTACCTCGGGACGAACGGGATACAGAGAAGCCGCACTCATGTTTCTTACCTCGGTGACATAGTTGTTTTTGTATGGTCCCGTTGTAGCCCGGGGCGGGCCTATAGAACCATTCGACGATGGTAGTAACAAGTCCCTACAAAATGTCGGTACAAACGTGCAAGACCCTAATCACAACCCATTCCCCATGTGGGAGCGAGCCTGCTCGCGATGACGCCAGCCAATCCAGAACAGAGCCAACAGAAGTTCTCGGCTCCTGACGATTATTACCAAATCAACCAAAAGTCTTTATCAAAACCCGGTCTGTTTGCATCAACTCCCGCTCCCTAGAATCCATCTCGCCAACCGGCAAACACGATTGACGCAACACAGCCCCCACGAAGGCCGTTAATCAAACTTCCAATACTTGCTCCACACGCAACCCCAAAAAGGTTGCGTGACCCCACTCGACCTCAAGAAAGGTGAAATCAGATGAAAGCTTTATGGGTTCTGGTCCTCGGCAGCCTTTGCGCTACGGCGATGGCAGACGAGGCCCCGACCGATGTCCCTCGGCAAAAACCCGCCATCGAGGAGTACACCTACTCCACCCACCTGGACATTGCCAAAATCATTTACATGAGCGCAGTCCCGAACGTCTGCGAAGTGGTCCCGGCAAAAATGGAATACGAAGACTCCAAAGGCCAACGCCACATCCTGCGCTACAGCGTCATGGGCAACGGCTGTTCCAACGGCTGATCATTACCGCTATTTTCAGGGCCCGATTTTGATCGGGCCTGGTTGTGTCTGGCGACGTCGAAAACCCTCCCTAAACACAACATGTAGTGTAAAAACGCAAAAATAGGTCGTTTTTTGATCAAAAAATCACGCCGCACGATTCATGCAAAAAAAATCTATAACCGCCAAAGCCTTGTAAACCCTCGCTCCAACGCGAATACGCCCCCCACCGCGCCCTCCGTGGGCGATTTCGCCGCACCACGTAGGCAAAAAAGTCCTTATAATGCCGCCTTAAACGGGCCTGCAATATTCCCTTACAGGGGATCAAGCCAGTCTGAAGCCCACGCAAAGGCCCCTCGCCTTTTCGCGTTCACCGCCGCTTCAGCATGACCCGTACATTTTTCTGTTTATTGCCTGCGTCAGCTGCAAGAAACGATTTTCCAAGATCCACCGCCGCCAGCAGGCCTTCACCAGGCTTCTGGCCCTCACGCAGGAGACGACACGTCATGCTGAGCTGGGACGAATTCGACAAAGAAGACGGCGAAGTCGCTGTAAAAGGCGCCAACGCCGGCCACGCTTCTGAAGCCAACATGGACCGCCTCGACAGCGCCGGCGGTGCCGCCGCACTCGAAGCCCGCGCCGTGACGGCCAGCGACTCGGCCGCGATCATTCGCGCCAAGGCCGCCCTCGACAAACTCGACGTCGCCGAAGGCCTCGCCGAACTCGAAGGCGCCTCCGCCCGTGTCGCCGTCGATGAAAAGCGCATGATCAACTGCCGCGCCGACCTCAACCAGCTCGTACCCTTCAAATACGACTGGGCCTGGCAGAAGTACCTGGACGGCTGCGCAAACCACTGGATGCCGCAAGAAGTCAACATGACCGCCGACATCGCCCTCTGGAAAAACCCGGAAGGCCTGACCGACGACGAACGCCGCATCGTGATGCGCAACCTGGGCTTCTTCTCCACCGCCGACTCCCTGGTCGCCAACAACCTGGTCCTGGCCGTATACCGCCTGATCACCAACCCGGAATGCCGCCAGTACATTCTGCGCCAAGCCTTCGAAGAGGCGATCCACACCCACGCCTACCAGTACTGCATCGAATCCCTGGCCATGGATGAAGGCGAAATCTTCAACATGTACCACGAGATCCCATCGGTCGCGAAAAAAGCCGCCTGGGGCTTGAAGTACACCCGTTCGATCTCCGATCCGAAGTTCGAAACCGGCACCCCGGAAACCGACAAAGAGCTGCTGCGCAACCTGATCGCCTACTACTGCGTCCTGGAAGGCATCTTCTTCTATTGCGGCTTCACCCAGATCCTCTCCATGGGCCGCCGCAACAAGATGACCGGCGTCGCCGAGCAGTTCCAATACATCCTGCGCGACGAATCCATGCACCTGAACTTCGGCATCGACGTGATCAACCAGATCAAGATCGAAAACCCACACCTGTGGGATGCCGAGATGAAGGAAGAAGCGACCCAGATGATCCTGCAGGGTACGCAGCTGGAAATCGAATATGCCCGCGACACCATGCCTCGCGGGGTACTGGGCATGAACGCGGCGATGATGGAAGACTATCTGAAGTTCATCGCTAACCGTCGTCTGTCGCAGATTGGGTTGAAAGAAGAGTATCCAGGCACGACTAACCCGTTCCCTTGGATGAGCGAGATCATGGACTTGAAGAAAGAGAAGAACTTCTTTGAGACGCGGGTGATTGAGTATCAAACCGGTGGTGCGCTTAGCTGGGATTGATGTCGAGAGAAAAATCCCAAGCTGGCCTGTCAGCTAACGCTTAACTAAAACCCCGTGAAAACGGGGTTTTTGCATTCTGCCCTACACGCACTGGCCACTGGTGGGTGGATAGCCGCGATTTCGAATTGAAAACAATCAGTGCAACCCGCCTCACCTCCCGCTATTAATACCCTCCCCACTCAAGGACCCGAGCCCCATGAAATTCGACCTCGCCTACTGCCGCAGCCTCGACGACAAGCTGTCGATCTATGACGTGCGCGATCTGAATTTCGACGAGACGATGGACTTCGATTCCGCGAGGGAACATTTCCAGTGCCCCAACGATGCCTGTCGGGCGGCGTTCGATGCAGCGAATGTGTTGGGGACGTTCAATGCCAAGAATGTGAATTACGTGCGCACGCCGCACTTCAAGAACATTCCCAGCACACGGCATGTCGAGGGTTGTCCTTATGCCAGCCTGAAAACCCCGACAACTGGCCTGGAGACGGACGCTGCGGAAGCGGATGACGGTCGGGAGGAACACTTTCCTTCGGAGCTGTTACTGACCCGGCGTGAGTATGTGCGCAAGCCTTCCAGCCCGGCGGTGGTGGCGGACGTGATACGCGATGAGCGAGCGCCTTCAGCCGCCAATCTTGTCGAGCGCCAGAGCCGTGATTCAGCGCCGGACAAGACCAGTGTCTTCGCCCATCCGGTGGAGTGCTTCGTGTCGAACTTCGCCGACAAGGACCTGCTCAAGCGCATGCCGCTGAAGATTGGCGAGCACACGGCGCCCTATGCTTCATTCTTCAAGAAGATTGAATACCTGCTGGACAACAAGGGGCTTATCTACTGGGGCAAGATCAAGAAGATCGAGGATTATCACAGCGCCAGTTTTCGCGTCGACTTCGAGCAAAAGGTCTGGGTCAAGTTACCGGGCGAGGCGAAGAAGCGGCCCTATTCGGTCAACGTTTACCTGAGCAAGAAGTTGATCGATCAGTACCGCAAGCGCAAAGCGTTCCTGGAAGAGATCAAGCATGCCGCCGAGAGCGAGCGGGATCTGTACTGCTTCTTCTATGGCGTGACGCCGGAGCTGAAACAGGTGCCGAGCAAGAAAAACCCCGAACAGACGTTCGGGGTGTTCAGTGCTCAGATTGAGAATCTGGACCATTTCATCATTCGTGAAGCGCCGGGGTTGGCCGATAACTAGTCTCGTCTTGCGCTGACAGCAACCCTACAGGTGTTAGCGGTTTTCTTCTCATAGTGCATCTTGGGCAAGTTGCCGCTCAAACGCCCACATTTCCCGTTTCACTTCCATGCGTCGTTCACGGGCGTTATGGAGGCTGGGCTCATCCAGTCCGCCATAACGCCGCAACCAGTGAATAATCATTTCCTCGCCTGGAAAGTAATAGTCCTTGTGCCCCTTGCTGCCTCTCGGGGTGTTGTTCATATCACCATCAAAGCGGCCTGCGGAGAACTCATCAGAAGGCAACGTTCCCCACTCGGCGGCACAATCCTCGAAAACCCAGGAGATTTCATTGATGTGCTTTTGCGCACCGCGATGGCCGTGACGTTGGCTTCTCCACGGGAGTGATTTTTTTGCCTTTGTGCACGCGGTAAAGCGGTTACAAGCCGCTTCGGTGCGATTGAAGATCAACATGGTGTTCTCTGCTCGAAAAAGACTATGCGTCTGTGACCCATTCGATTTCATAGGGCTGACGAACAGCGTCGGAAATCCCTTCTCGTAACTCGTCGCTCAGAACCATCAGCTCCTGATCGCTCAGCAGGTCATAGGCGACCATCAGCCTCAAAGATAGGGAAACTTCTCTGCGTCGACGTCCGTTGAAGGCCATCGCCAGGTCCTTGTCTCGACTGCGTATGAGGCCATACAGCGTTGCGTATCGAGCGTGGGCCGATAAAGTTTCGTTCTGAGCGATCGTCTGGGCATCAGCAAGAACCCCTTGGCAGAAGCGGTCCAATGCCAGCTCGTAAAGCTCATTGTAATTTTTCCAGTCACTGTCGGAAATCGGCATACCACCCTCCTTCGCTAGACACCAGGGTACACCGAGCGCTTGGCTGGGGCAGGCCACTGGTCACCCATCAAAAAATGAGATTGATCCGGCTTCAAAACAACTGTACAAAAACACAGTATTTTTGAATCCACTGCTTTGGAGAATCCCATGGCCTCTCTCGCAATCAAAACCACCCTGGAACGCATCGCTGTCTATCAATTCACCCCTGCCCACAGCGCACAGGCCCGCGCCATGCTGGGCTGGAGCGTCGAGGAACTATCCCGGCAGTCCGGGGTTTCGGTCAAGGCTATCCGGCGCTTCGAAGCGGGAGGCGAGTTGCTCGATGTGACGCGCCTGGCGCTGGCGTTCTGCCTTGAAGCCGAAGGCCTGGTGTTCTTCCCCGGCTTTGCACCGGGGCGTGGCATGAACATCAAGGGTGCCACGCCGGATCCGGCGGGGCGGCCCGACTACGCGATGATCGAATAGCGAGATCGTTGCATCACGGGTATCAGGCCGCGCCTGCCGGGTTCTGATAGGCCGAGGCTTCCACATCCAGCCACCAGGCATGGCCGCGATGTGGATGGGTCAGGGTGAAGGCTTCGCCCATCTGCGGTGTGGTGATGGGCACGTTGCGTTCCCAGGCCAGGGCCAGGATGCGGTCGAAGGGTTCGAACCAGGCATGCATCGCCAGGTCGAACGTGCCATTGTGAATCGGCAGTAGCCAACGGCCCCTGAGGTCGATATGAGCCTGGAGGGTCTGCTCCGGCTGCATGTGGACATGGGGCCAATCGACGTTATAGGCGCCGGTTTCCATCAGCGTGAGGTCAAAGGGGCCGTATCGCTCGCCGATGCGTTTGAAACCGTCGAAATATCCGGTGTCGCCGCTGAAGAAGATCCGCGTGCCGCCATCGATCATCACCCATGACGCCCATAGCGTGCTGTTGCCATCGAACAGGCCGCGGCCGGAAAAATGCTGCGATGGCGTGGCAATGAATTCGATGCCATCCACTTCGGTACCTTGCCACCAATCCAGCTGACGTACCTTGCTGGCCTCGATGCCCCATTTGACCAGGGTGTCACCCACGCCAAGGGGCGTCAGGAAGTGCCGGGTCTTGTCGGCAAGCTTGAGGATGGCCTGGTGGTCGAGGTGGTCGTAATGGTCATGGGAAAGGATCACCGCCTCAATCGGCGGCAGGTCGTCCAGGCTGATGGGCGGCTGATGGAAACGCTTGGGGCCGGCCCATTGCACGGGCGATGCACGGTCGGAGAAAACCGGGTCGGTGATCCAGAATTTGTCGCGCAGCTTGAGCAGAACCGTTGAATGGCCGAGACGGAACACACTCTGGTTCGGTGCTGCCAGCAGCTCGGCACGTGTCAGCGGTTGAACGTTGATGGCGCCGGCCGGCCGAGTGGTGCGCGGCTTGTGAAGGAGCATGTTCCAGATGATGCGCAGCATCTGGCCGAACCCTTCTCGCGGGGTATGGGCGTGATTGCGATACTTCCCTTGTTCGTGTCGGGAGGCAGGGTTGGCAGCCGTGCTGTCGGTCGAGGAAGCGGGAATGCTCATGGTGCGATAACTCCAAGGACGTCGCCGAAAGTGCGCTTCGCCGTTGCGGGACATGGCTGGCTACGAGGTTTACGCTCAGCCGCTCACACTAAATCTACACCACTCGGTGTAGTTTCTAGATTGCATGAATCCTGGGAGTAAGTAAACTGCTGAGTGTAATCCACCCTTCTCTACCGACGAATGCCCATGACCGTACCGCAACGCCTTACCGAACGAAAACGCGAAGCCATTCTCCAGGCCGCGATTGCCGAGTTTCGCAGCAGCGGTTTCGAGATCACCAGCATGGATAAGATCGCGGCGACCGCCGGTGTGTCGAAGCGTACGGTGTACAACCACTTTCCCAGCAAGGAAGAATTGTTCGCTGAAATCCTGAATCGGCTATGGAACAGCATTACCGCCGAGCAGGAGATGGCGTACAACCCGTTGGAGCCTTTGCGTGAGCAATTGCGTCGGTTACTGCAAGCCAAGTTGCAGCTGATGTCAGACGACAACTTCCTCGATCTGGCGCGTATCGCCATCGCCGCAACCATACATTCTCCCGAGCGGGCCCAGAATATGGTTTCGCGTATGGGCCAACGTGAAGAAGGCCTCACCACCTGGATTCGCCAAGCCCAGGTCGATGGCCGACTGAAGCCCGTGGAGCCGGCATTTGCTGCCCAGCAAATGCACGGGTTGATCAAGACGTTCGCCTTCTGGCCACAGATCTCCATGGGTCAGCCGAGCCTGACCCTGGATGAGCAAGCGCAGGTGATCGAGTCGGCCCTCGACATGTTTCTGGTTCGCTATCAGGCTTGAGTGCTCACCGCCGGAGTCGCGGCACGGAGGGTCATTGCGCCGGGGGCGTGCTCACGAATTTCTGGTGCATTTCGGTGGTCAGGCTGTCGATACGCTCGGTCAATGCCTTGGTCATTTCTGTCAGGCGGGTGTTCTGTTCCAGCAGTTCGAGCAATTGCGCCGTATTGTGCGCGGCCTGGGCCTGACGCTCGGTGTTGGCAATGGCCAGGGCTTCGCGATGTTGCGCATCGGCTTCCGCCTGGGCTTTATCCCGAGCGGCCTGGCGGGTTTGCGCCAGCAGGATCAGTGGGGCGGCGTAGGCCGACTGCAGACTGAACGCCAGGTTGAGCAAGATGAACGGGTAAGCATCGAAGTGCACGACGCCCGACAGGTTCAAGCCTACCCAGACCAGCACGATCAGGGTTTGTGCGCCAAGAAACATCGGCGTGCCAAAAAAACGCGCGAACGCCTCCGCTCGCAACGCAAAGCGATCATTCCCGAAGGTGGGTCCCAGGTGCGCGTGCGGCCGATGAAAACGCAAGTGGTCAACGGACGCTGCGGGGGTGGATTGGTAGGGGCTCGCCATGATGTTCTCCGCTTGTGGCTGGTGCTAAAGGCACTATAACTATTAAGCGATCATCATCTATCCCAGCGCGCTCCGCTCGTGAAACATCAGCGCTGTCGCAGACTACGCCCCAACTCGTCGAACAATGTCACCACCGAACGCAACGCGCGGCAGTCTGGCCGTGTCAGCAGCCAGAGCGCCGTGTCATAGCCCTCCAGCGGTTCGCCGAAGGGAGTCAATCCCTGGTCTTCACCGATCAGAAAGTCCGGCAGCGCCGCGACGCCCAGACCGGCTCGCGCCAATTCGGCGACTGAAAGCATGCTGTTGCAGCGATAGGCTGGCATCACTCCGGGGAGAAGTTGTCGGCGCCAGGCCACGGTGGGGTGATCGGGGAGGAAGTCGTCCGGTGCGATCCAGGTCAGGGACGCCAAATCATCCAGATTCGCGCCAGCCAGGTAAATCGGACTTGCGCAGACTCGGTAGACGACATCGCCCAGGTGCCGCCCCACCAGATGCTCCGGCGGTGTGCGAGTCAGGCGCAAAGCAATATCGGCATCGCGACGACTCAGGTTGGCGAAGTCGTTCGAAGTGCTCAACTCGAGGGTCAATGCCGGATAGGCCGGCATGAACCGCGCTAGCGCCGGCAGCAGCAACGCTTGCAGGACCGAGTCGGTGCAGGTCAAGCGCACGGTGCCAGTGACCACCTCACCGCCCTGCTCCACACCGATCCGTGCCGCCTCCAGGGCCTGCTCGGCGCGCTCGGCCTGTTCGGACAGCGTCTGGGCCAGGCTCGTGGGCAAATACCCGGCACGGCTTTTTTCGAACAAGGGTTGGCCCAGGGCTGCCTCGAGCCGGCGTACCGAGCGGAACACCGTAGACACATCCACGTCCAGCAGCCGCGCAGCCCGAGCCAGCGAGCCGCCACGGACCAACGCCAGGATCAGGGAGAGATCGGAATACTCCAGACGATAGTGCACTGATGCATTGAACACTTGGATAGACGCCAATATTGAGTGCGTGAACGCCAATCTATAGTGGCGACCAGCAATCAACAAGCGGGGAGCCCTCCATGAAAATCCAGCGTCCTTTGCACATCGCCCTGATCGGCGACCACGACCCGCAGATAACGGCCCATCGGGCCATTCCCATTGCACTTGAGCTGGCCAGCAGGCCGGCCGGCCATGGCGTCAGCTTTCAATGGTTGGCGACGGATCTGATCACTGACGCTACCCCTCTGGCCGATTTCGACGGCATCTGGTGCGTACCCGGCAGCCCCTACCGAAACGAAAATGGCGCCTTGCACGCTATTCGCTTTGCCCGCGAACAGCGTCGCCCTTTCCTCGGCACCTGCGGTGGTTTTCAGCACGCCGTGCTGGAATACGCGCGCCACGTGATGGGCTGGACCGATGCCGCCCACGGCGAAACCTCTCCAGAAGCGGAAAGGGCACTGCTGACGCCGCTGAGCTGTGCCTTGGTCGAAACCATCGACAGCCTTCAGCTTGTTGCGGGGTCGTTGATTGCCGAGGCCTATGGCCGCCAGACCGTGCTCGAAGGTTATCGCTGTCGCTTTGGGGTCAATCCAGCATTTGAGCGGGATTTGCTGGGCAACCGCCTGCATGCCGTAGCCCGGGATTCGGCCGGCGAATTGCGGGCCGTGGAGCTGCGGGATCATCCATTCTTCGTCGCGACCCTGTTCCAACCCGAACGCGCCGCGCTGGAAGATCGTGTGTCACCGCTGGTCAGGGCCTTTGTCGAAGCGTGTACGAGGGAGATGCCATGAGCGGTCAGTATTACGCCGTGATTTTCACTTCCCTGCGTACCGAAGGAGATCAGGGGTATGCCGAGGCTGCCGAACGCATGGTGACGCTGGCGAAAGAACAGCCAGGATTTCTCGGCATCGAATCGGCCCGGGGCGAAGAAGGCCTGGGTATTACCGTATCGTATTGGAGCAGCGAGGCGGCGATTCTGGCCTGGAAACAGCACCCCGAACACAGCGCAATCCGCGAGCGTGGCCGTTCTACCTGGTATGCCTATTGCCATACACGGGTGTGCAAGGTCGAACGGGATTACGCGTTCCGACGCCAGTCCTGACATCCATCGCCAATCCCCTGTGGAGCGAGCCCGCTCGCGATAGCGGTGGGTCTACTGGCATCCATGCCGACTGTACCGACGCCATCGCGAGCAGGCTCGCTACCACTTGATCTGCGGTGAGGGATCAGCCCTCCACTACCAACTGCCGCATTGCCACGATTTCCGGCAGGTCGCTGCGCGCCATGTACACCCGCAGAGGTTCGGTGAGGTTGAGGCGATCATCGATGTTCTGGTCCAGCAGCAGTTGGATCCGCTCGCGCTTGAGGGTCATGGTGCTGTCCGTGGCAGCAACCCAGACGAATTCGCAAGTGGGGATGATGCCGTCGTCAGCCACGTCCATGCCGAAGGCGTCTTCGCTGAAGCGCACGATGTATTGGCCGGTCTTGCGGTTCAGGCCGACAAAGCCCTTGAGTTGGTCGGCGGCCTGGCAGATGAAGGTTGAAGTGGTGCGCATGGTAAACCTCATGGATGCGTCCCGCAGGACGTCTGATCGATGGTTTACACGCAGGGCAGGCGACTGTTGCTTCAGGTTTCCCTCTGCCGGGGAAACTGCTGCGGCCAAGGGTACTGCAAACCTGCCTGCAAAGGCGTGGGAAAAATCTGTTTCCCGGAGGTTTATGTGAGTTTGGCGATAGCGCTCAGAGCGTTCAGTTGTTAAAAGATAGGTTTTGCACAACGACGAAAGGATCTCGAGCATGCCCGTCACCTTTACCCGTAGCGTGTTGATGTTGAGCCTGTTGCTCGGCTTCGGTCAGACACAGGCCGCCGAGGCGCCGAACCCCAAGGCCTTGGCCACCCGCCAGGGTATCCCCCACCCGGCGGTAATCGCCCACCGTGGTGCCTCGTTCGATGCACCGGAATCCACCGCCGCCTCCTACAAGCTGGCCCGCGACCTCGGCGCCGATTACCTGGAACTGGACCTGCAACGCAGCAAGGACGGCGTGCTGTTCGTCCTGCACGATGACAGCCTGCTGCGCACCACGGACGTTGCGGCCAAGTTCCCCGAGCGCAAGGACAGCAGCGCCAACGCCTTCACCATGGCCGAGCTCAAGACCCTCGATGCTGGCAGCTGGTTCAACACTGCCTACCCGGACCGCGCGCGTCCCGGGTTCGCGGGGCTGAAGATCCTGACCCTCGATGAAGTCATCGACATCGCCGAGGGCAATCCGCAGCACAAACCGGGGCTGTACATCGAAACCAAGGAGCCGAAGCTGTTCCCCGGTATCGAACGCGACCTGAAGGATAAACTGCAGGATCGCGGCTGGCTGAGTCCGGCCGGGTCCAAGTTGGCCAAAAGCGCTACCGGCGTAGGCCAGGGCAAAGGCAAAGTGGTGTTGCAGACCTTCGAAAAGAGCAGTCTCGAACTGCTGCACAAGGAAATGCCGAAGGTACCGAAGGTCCTGTTGCTGTGGGTGGGTGAAGGCAACATCGAGCCCAAGTCCAAGGTGACATTTGCCGAGTCCGGTGAAACCGACAAGGCCGCCTACTACGCCAAGCAGCAACCCAAGGACCGCGCCGAGTTCGAGAAATGGGTCCAGTACGCCAAGGCCCAGGGCGCCATCGGCACCGGACCGTCAGCCGCACTGACCCATGGCGGTAGCCAGAGCTATGCGGATCTGGTGCAGCCTTGGATGAACCAGTACACCCACGATCAGGGTTTGCTGGTGCATGTCTACACTGTGGATGAGCCGGTGGACTTCAAGAAAGTGATGGAGGCCGGCGTGGATGGCATTTTCACCAACCGGGCCAGTGAATTGCTCAAGTACTTCAAGCGTCCCGAAACAGGCAGTGTGACGCAGTTGCTGGAAAAGAACGGTTATTGATCAACTGTGGGAGCAACGCTTGCTCGCGACGAACGATAATGCGGTTGTACTGAAACCGCACTGCCCACATCGCGAGCAAGCTTTGCTCCCACAGACTTTCCACAGTTCTTGTCCCAACAAACCTTACTTCAGCAGTCCCGCGCAAAGGTTTTTTCGAATTAAGGGTGAATTAAGTTGCCACAGTTAATCTGATCCCACTTAAACGACACACCCAAGGAAAGACCTTATGAAAACTTTGACTGCCCTGTTCACCGCCGCTGCCCTGACCCTGACTGCTGGCCTGGCCCAAGCGGATAATGATGTTCGGCCTGACCAGGTTCCTCAGCTGGTCAAGGAAGGCAAGATCAAGCCGGACCAAGAGCTGAAGCAAATCGTCGAGAAGTTGCACCCAGGAGCAACCGTCGGCCTCGCTGATCTGGAACAGCGCTTTAATGGTTACGAATATGAAGTTGAAGTACGTTATCCCGACGGCAGAAAGTTTGACGTTGAACTCGACGCAGCCACCGGCAAAGTCCTGAAAAACGAAGTGGATGACTGATAAAAAAGAGCCGCGCAACCCTCAGGTTGCGCGGTTTTTATTGTGCTTATAAAAAGGCCCCCGCATCACGCAACTGTCACAAAACCATCAAGATTCCTTGCCATGATCTCGCCCAAGTGAACCTGTAGCCACCACAGGCACTTCCCGCCAGCGAGACTTCATGAATCACAGCATCGACCAAAGTCACCGCGACCCGGACCTGTTCGGCCTGCTCTACGGGTTTCGTTTCCGTCCCGGCGAGCGCGGACGGGAAATCGATTCGGCCCAGGCCCTGCAAAGCCTGCAACAACCACAAGACAACGATGAATTCCTCTGGCTGCACCTGAACCTGGCTCACGCCGCCTGCGAGCGCAGGATGAAAAGTCAGCTGGCCTTGCCCCAGGAGTTTTTCGAAGCCTTGCACGAAGGTTCGCGTTCGACCCGCATCGAGCATGTGGACTCGGCGCTGCTGGCCGTGGTGAACGACGTCGTGTTCAACCTCAATAATATGATCTCCTCGGACGTCTCGACCTTGTGGGTCTGCGTCCACAGCCGACTGATTGTCAGCGCACGGCTACACCCCTTGCACTCGGTCGACAAGCTGCGCTCATCGGTCAAGGCCGGCGAATGCTTTCGCTCGCCATTGGAATTGCTCGTCCATCTGCTGCGCGACCAGGGCGAAGTGCTGACCCAGATCGTGCGCAAGACCAGCCTCAGCGTCGACCAGATCGAAGACCAGTTGCTCTCCTCGCGCCTGTCCACCAACCGCGCCGAGCTGGGCGCCCAACGCCGGGTACTGGTGCGCCTGCAACGCCTGCTGGCGCTGGAGCCGGGCTCGTTGCTGCGCCTGCTCAACCGGCCGCCACAGTGGCTGCAGAAAGAAGACGTCAAGGAGCTGCGCAAATCCACCGAAGAGTTCGCGCTGATCATCAACGACCTCACCGCGCTGGGCGAACGGATCAAGCTGTTGCAGGAAGAAATCGCCGCCAACCTCAATGAACAGACCAACCGCACCTTGTTCACCCTGACGATGGTCACGGTACTGGCCTTGCCTATCAACATCATCGCCGGTTTCTTTGGCATGAACGTCGGCGGCGTGCCGCTCGCCAGTGATCCCGAGGGCTTCTGGATTCTTGTGGCGCTGGTGGCGACCTTTACGCTGATCGCCGGACGCTGGGCATTTCGCAAGCAAAAAGACCATTGAGACTGACCTGTCTAGACAATCCCATTTGTCGGTGCACCGGGATTTAAAAGTCTTTTTGTCATCTCTCCTGGGGTATCCTGCCCGGGCTTTATGAAAGCGAGGATCTACCAGATCTACCAACAGACTTTGCGAGGAGCGCGATATGCACGAGATTCCTAATCTCCCCTTCCCAAGCCTGCACGACACTGAGCAGACGACCACGCTACAGGCCGGAGGGCAACCAGACGCCCGGCAACCCGAGCCCAAAGAAGCCACTGAACGCCGCCAGGCCGACAGCGAAGACTGATCCACTCGCACCACCAGACCGTGTGGAAAGCGCAGGCTCTGGACGAAAAGCCTTGATACTCGTTCATGCTGCGTTGAAAACAGCCTCGGAATGCTCATGTACTCCAGTACACTGCGCTTCCTCGGCTGTTTTCGCCTTGCCTGACCTTCGTCTCAAGACTTTTCGTACAGAGCCTAAGATGCGCTTTCCCCACTGCCTGAACCTCGAGCCCCTACCATGACCGATGACACCTCCCCCTTCAGCGAGGCCCAAGCCAATGTGCTGATCGGCACCACTGAAAAAATGGTCGAGATCTGGATGCGCCTTTCGCCAGAGAAACAAGCCACGCTGCTGGCCCGTTTCGGCACCGAGGAAAATGCCCTCGCCGCGCTGGTCACCACACACTTGGTCGCCGGGCAAAACGACGGCTGACGGGCAAATAGTTTTACTTTCCCACGCCTCATTTCTACGCGCGCCGTTATCATAAGCAGCCTATCTATCCAGCTGCTCCGTGGACCTTTTCCCATGTCAGATTCCCAGCGCCCCTTGGCGGTCACGCTGCAAGTCGTATCCATCGTCCTCTTCACCTTCATCGGCTATTTGAATATCGGCATTCCCCTGGCCGTGCTGCCCGGGTTCGTCCATGGCGAATTGGGTTTTGGCGCCGTGATCGCCGGGCTGGTGATCAGCGTCCAGTACCTGGCCACCCTTCTCAGCCGCCCTTACGCAGGCAAGATCATCGACAACCTGGGCAGCAAGCGCGCCGTCATCTTCGGCCTCGCCGGGTGTGGGTTGAGCGGCGTGTTCATGCTCGCGTCCGCCTGGACCCATGACCTGCCGACCCTGAGCCTGATCAGCCTGCTGATCGGGCGCCTGGTGCTGGGCAGCGCGGAAAGCCTGGTGGGCTCAGGCTCGATTGGCTGGGGCATCGGCCGGGTCGGCGCCGCGAATACGGCCAAGGTGATTTCCTGGAACGGCATCGCCAGTTACGGCGCGCTGGCGATTGGCGCGCCGCTGGGGGTGTGGCTGGTCAAGTCCCTGGGGCTGTGGAGCATGGGCGTCAGCATCATCCTGCTGGCCGTGCTGGGGGTGGCGCTGGCCTGGCCGAAAACCGCCGCGCCCGTGGTTGCCGGCGAACGTCTACCGTTCATGCATGTACTGGGGCGCGTCCTGCCCCATGGCAGCGGCCTGGCCCTGGGTTCCATCGGTTTCGGCACCATCGCCACGTTCATTACTTTGTACTACGCGACCCAACATTGGGACAACGCGGTGCTGTGCCTGAGCCTGTTCGGTGCCTGTTTCATCGGGGCACGCCTACTGTTCGGCAATCTGATCAACCGCCTGGGAGGCTTTCGGGTAGCGATTGCCTGCCTGTCAGTGGAAACCCTTGGCTTGTTGCTCCTATGGCTGGCACCCGATGCGCAGTGGGCACTGGCGGGTGCGGCGTTGAGTGGCTTCGGTTTTTCGCTGGTATTTCCGGCACTGGGTGTCGAGGCCGTCAACCTGGTACCGGCATCCAGCCGTGGGGCGGCGGTGGGCGCTTATTCGCTGTTCATTGATTTGTCGCTGGGGATCACCGGACCATTGGCCGGCGCGATTGCGGCAGGGTTTGGCTTTGCCTCGATCTTCCTGTTCGCGGCCTTGGCAGCGCTCGGCGGCCTGGCGTTGAGCATCTACCTCTACCGGCAGGCGCCGAGGTATCGCGAGGAACGGGATAGAAGCTAGAAATCCACCTTGCCACGGCCGGCCTTGATCGAGCCACGCTTGCTCTTGGATTCGAGGCGACGCGTCTTCGAACCCAGGGTCGGTTTGGTCGGGCGGCGCTTTTTCTCGACCTTGGTGGCACTGAGGATCAGCTCGGCCAGGCGCTCCAGTGCATCGGCCCGGTTCTGTTCCTGTGTCCGGTACTGCTGGGCCTTGATGATCAACACGCCGTCGCTGGTGATGCGGCTGTCACGCAGGGCCAGCAGCCGCTCCTTGTAGAACTCGGGCAGCGACGAAGCAGGGATGTCGAAGCGCAGGTGCACGGCGCTGGAGACCTTGTTGACGTTCTGCCCCCCGGCGCCCTGGGCGCGGATGGCCGTCAGCTCGATCTCGGCATCGGGAATGTGCACGTTGTTGGAAATCGCCAGCATGGAAAGCGTCCGGTATCAGGCCCCACAGGATACCCCGAATCCCACAGGTAACGCTTAACCCTGTGGGAGCGAGCCTG
>NZ_KN322984.1:109434-557109 GCF_000774145.1 Pseudomonas mediterranea CFBP 5447
ATCCCACAGGGTGAGTCAGAAAAAAACAAACCCGGCACTCGGCCGGGTTTGGGCATTTCAAGGATGCCTACTTGGCAGCCGCCACGGTCAATCCATGCTGGGCACTGCGCTTGTTCTTGATCAGGTAGCACACCCACATGAACACCAGCCACACCGGAATCGCGTACACCGAAACCTGGATGCCGGGGATCATCAGCATCACGCCGAGAATGAACACCACGAACGCCAGGCAGATGTAGTTGCCGTAGGGGTACCACAGCGCCTTGAACAGCGGCACCTGGCGAGTCTGGTTCATGTGCTGGCGGAACTTGAAATGCGAGTAGCTGATCATCGCCCAGTTGATCACCAGGGTCGCGACCACCAGCGACATCAGCAACTCCAGCGCATGCTGCGGGATCAGGTAGTTCAGCAGTACCGCCACCAGCGTCACCGCCGCCGAGGCGAGGATCGAACGCACCGGCACGCCGCGCTTGTCGATCCGGGCCAGGGCCTTGGGCGCATCGCCCTGCTCGGCCATACCCAATAGCATGCGACTGTTGCAATAGGTACCGCTGTTGTACACCGACAGCGCGGCGGTCAGCACCACGAAGTTGAGGATGTGCGCCGCCGTATTGCTGCCCAGCATCGAGAACACTTGCACGAATGGGCTGCCGCTGTAGGCATCGCCGGAGGCATTGAGCGTGGCCAGCAAACTGTCCCATGGGGTCAGCGACAACAGCACCACCAGGGCACCGATGTAGAAAATCAGGATCCGGTAGATCACCTGGTTGATGGCCTTGGGGATCACGGTTTTCGGCTTGTCGGCCTCGGCGGCGGTGAAACCGAGCATTTCCAGACCACCGAAGGAGAACATGATGATCGCCATCGCCATCACCAGGCCACTCACGCCGTTGGGGAAGAACCCACCGTGGGACCACAGGTTGGTCAACGACGCTTGCGGGCCGCCATGGCCACTGACCAGCAGGTAGCTGCCCAAGGCAATCATGCCGACGATCGCCACGACCTTGATGATCGCAAACCAGAACTCGGCTTCACCGAAGACCTTGACGTTGGCCAGGTTGATGGCGTTGATCAGGATGAAAAACGCCGCCGCCGAGGCCCAGCTCGGGATGTCTGGTGCCCAGTAATGGATGTACTTGCCCACGGCCGTCAGCTCGGACATGCCCACCAGGATATATAGGATCCAGCAATTCCAACCCGACAGGAACCCGGCGAAACCGCCCCAGTACTTGTGGGCAAAGTGGCTGAAAGAACCGGCCACCGGCTCTTCGACGATCATTTCGCCCAACTGGCGCATGATCATGAAGGCGATGAAACCGCAGATGGCGTAGCCCAGGATCATCGACGGGCCGGCTGACTTCAGCACCCCCGCCGAGCCCAGGAACAGGCCGGTACCGATCGCGCCGCCGAGGGCGATCAATTGAATATGTCGATTTTTCAGGCCGCGTTTCAGCTCGCCTGTATTTACACCGGTCATGCGTCACCTGTTTGTTTTTATCTGTGACGAAATCGAACCCGACACGCTTGTGGCGTGGCGGAATGAGCAAGGCGGATAACCTTGAAGGTGCGAGGGTACGCGAAGGGTCACAGTAAAACGCGGCGCATTGTACACCGCCGCCCCTTGGCCACCAGACACCCTGACAAGGCATGAGGCGCATCTGACCCTCCCGACGGATTGGAAACAAGCCGGCCAACACCCGCTGACACGCCGCATGAAGGGTTCGCTGGAAGCTTTTTCTTACATCTACAGGGAAGGGAATTTCAAACCGGGCGCGCGCACGCCTTTCGTCAGCATTCCTTTACGATGCGTAACGAAATTTTTCCAAGTAGGAATTTTCTGAAAGCCGTCTACAAATTGACGGTAGGAAGCTTCCTAACTAATAAACCTTGCAGGTAGCTGTTTTTAATAAGCAAAAAAATCCGCGAAAAATAGAACAAAAAGTTCATATCAAAAAAATAAAATTATTTTTTGCATTCCAAAAACCCCTCGACTAGGTTTTAGCGACTTGCCCAAGCATCGTGCCGGCAAGCCTTGCGAGGCCTGATGCGGTCAGCTTTTCACTCACCGGATTGCCCGCAACTTTCCGTATAAAGTCATCTAGGAGATTCACTATGCAAACACTGGACAAAGACTTGGAAACCGAACTGCAGCTGGACGAATGGTTTGAAGCGCCAACCCATGAAGCCGCCGTTGAAATGATGCAAGCCGACGCCGTCGTTCCGTTCGGCACGGCGATGTGGCCTCTGTAAGCGCAACCCGGCGGAGTTGATCCGGCCGGTCGGCTCCGCCACTTTCAGCAGGTTGTCCGGGACGCTCATTCATCAGGGAAGAAAACAAGTATGGACACTCAACGAGCCATCTCACATTTCCTTTACTACCTCGAACACCACCCCGCCCTGGCCGGAATCCAGCCCGCCAAGGTACTGCTCGGCCATACCGCCGACTACGAAGCCCTGACCGGCGCCATTGCCGAACAGGCCGGCAACGGATCACCCTTCCGCTTCAGCGCCATGCGCCTGGACCTCGAATCCACCGAGCGTCTGTCCAAGGCCATTGCCGACAGCGATCTGTATATTTTCTTCTACGACTCTTCCACCTTGCCCAATCCGCGGCCTGACGGTCCGGACTTCGTCCGTGCCTTGCAAGGCGTGATGGCGGACAACTGGAAGAAATCGCTGCTGTTCAAGGACTACGGCGAATATTTCTACGACACCTTCAGTGTCATCCCGCAACGTATCGCCGGGCTCAACAGTCATCTCATCCGGCGCATGTCACAGGCAAGTACGCTGAGCTTCCAGGACGAACATGGCTCGTACTTCGATACGGCGCTGGACAGCGTCAAGAAGTGGACCGACATCAACGGCCTCGGCAACTACGACCTGGCCCCTGGTGAAATCGCCACCCACAGCGACACCATCAATGGCCGGGTGAGTTTCGTCGGCACATTCCTGAGCACCATCCCGTTCGCACGCAAATATGGCGTGCTGCAGTCGCCCCTGGAGCTGTGGATCGAAGACTCCACCATCCAGAAAATCGCTACCGAGGTGCCAGGCCTGGAACACGACTTCAATCGCTACCTGGACGCCAATCCGTCCAACCGGCGCATCGAGGAGCTGGGGATCGGCACCAACGAAGGGGTCAAGAGCCTGTATGCCCGCAATGCCGGGTTCGAAGAGCGTCATTGCGGCCTGCACCTGGGGCTGGGTGGCGGCGCCAAGGGCAGCCATCACCTGGATCTGATTTTCGAGAGCGGTGTGCTGGCGCTGGATAATGAGCCGATGTTTGATGGGCGGTTTGTACTTTAGTTTTCTGAAGGACTGATGGTGGGGCTACTGACCCCATCGCGAGCAGGCTCGCTCTCACAGTTGATCTTCGCCACCGTCCCTTGTGGGAGCGAGCCTGCTCGCGATAGCGGTCCCAGCTACACCCCATCACTCAAGCCAGACCAAAAAAAACGCCAACCCTACGGTTGGCGTTTTTTCTTGCAGCTTGCAGCTTGCCGCTAGCAGCTCAAACCCGCCTCACTCCGGCTTGCGACGCCCAAACCCAGGACGCTGCCCCGAACCCGCCGGCGCGCCACGACGCTTGCCCGACGGCGCATCACGATCCACCAGGGCGATAGCCGGGCGCTTCTTCGCGGTCGGCTTGGCCGGACGCTTGACGTCGGCCGGGCGTTCAGCCACCGGCGTACCACGACCTTCGCCACGCTCAGTCCGGCCGTTGGCCGGGCGCGGCGTGCGTGGGCCACGCTCGCCATCCTGACGAGGCCCCGGCTTGCGGGCCGGACGTTCGCCTTCGATCTGCGGCTCGCGAGGAGCACGTGGGCCAGGCGCTGCGCCCTCGACCGCTGGACGCAAGGTCCGCACGCGCTCGGTCTTGCCCATCGGACGCGAGGATTTACGCTGCATCCGCTCCAGCTTGTCCTTGCTCTTGGCGGTCATCTGCGGCATTGCCACCGGCGCAAGACCGACTTCGGCCGACAGAATGTCGACTTCCTGCTGGCTCATTTCGCGCCAGCGCCCCATCGGCAGGTCGGAATTGAGGAACACCGGGCCGAAACGCACGCGTTTCAGACGGCTGACCACCAGCCCCTGGGATTCCCACAGACGACGCACTTCACGGTTGCGGCCTTCCATCACCACGCAGTGGTACCAGTGGTTGAAACCTTCACCACCCGGCGCCTGCTTGATGTCGGTGAAGCGCGCCGGACCGTCTTCCAGCACGACGCCGGCCTTCAAGCGCTCGATCATTTCGTCGTCGACCTCACCGCGTACACGCACGGCGTATTCGCGGTCCATCTCATAGGACGGGTGCATCAGACGGTTGGCCAGCTCACCGTCGGTGGTAAACATCAGCAAGCCGGTGGTGTTGATGTCGAGGCGGCCGATGTTGATCCAGCGACCTTCTTTCGGGCGCGGCATCTTGTCGAATACGGTCGGACGGCCTTCCGGGTCGTCACGGGTGCAGATCTCGCCGTCGGGTTTGTTGTACATGATCACGCGGCGCACCGTTTCGGCGGCCTCTTCGCGCTTGATCACCTTGCCATCGATGGTGATGGCGTCGTGCATGTCGACGCGCAGGCCCAAGGTGGCATCTTTGCCGTTGACCTTGATCCGGCCTTGAGTAATCCAGGCTTCCACGTCGCGGCGCGAGCCGACGCCGATACGGGCGAGGACTTTCTGCAGTTTCTCGCCTGCGGGGCCGATTTCGTGGCTGTCGTTCTTGTCTTGGTCTTTCATGCTGGGCACCTCCCGGTGTGGTCTTGAAAAGGGTCGTTTGGCGCAAGGTTCGCCAAAGGGTCGCGAATCATACGCCCGTTGAGGCGTTTGCGCATCAGAGACTAGTTGATCGATGGGTGTTCAGCGGGTTTTCCGCCGATCGGTGGTCTACCGCCCCTGCATTCCCTTTGTGGGAGCGAGCCTGCTCGCGATGACGGCGGCATGTCCAACATTGATGCAGGATTAACGACCGCTATCGCGAGCAGGCTCGCTCCCACAGGGGGATTGCGGTGTCAGCTGGATCAATCCTCAAACTGACGACGTTCGTTTTCGATCGCTTCAGCCAGCGCCTGGGCTTCGGCTTCCTCGTCGCTCAGCTCAGGCTCGGGTACGTGCGGCTCAAGGGCAGCAACAGCAGCCAGCAGTTTTTCCCGGGCTTCGGCAACTCCGAGCACGTCCTCTTCGGGCTCAGGCTCAGCCGCGGGTTCAACTTCATGGTCAGGCGCCTCGCCCTCAGGTTCCGGACCGTCACGCAGCAAGTCGTCGAAATCGGTCTTGAGCCCCTCTTCCATGGTGTCCAGTTCCAGCAGCAACGAATGGAAACTGGTTTCTTCCTTCGGCTCCTCCGGCTCGGCACTGGCATCGGCCAGGTCCTGCAAACCCTGGGGCACCGGAGCGTCGTCGAACTCGAGCATCGGCTCGGGCTCCAGTTCCCGCAGTTCGGCCAGCGGTGGCAGGTCGTCAAGGTTTTTCAGGTTGAAATGATCGAGGAAGGCCTTGGTGGTGGCGAACATCGCCGGTTTGCCTGGCACGTCGCGGTAACCGACGACCCGGATCCACTCGCGTTCAAGCAGGGTCTTGACGATGTGGCTGTTGACCGCCACGCCCCGCACGTCCTCGATCTCGCCACGGGTGATCGGCTGGCGGTAGGCGATCAGCGCCATGGTTTCGAGCATGGCGCGGGAATAGCGCTGGGGTCGCTCTTCCCATAGGCGCCCGACCCACGGCGCGAATTTCTCACGGATCTGCAGGCGATACCCGGAAGCCACTTCCTTGAGTTCGAAGGCCCGCCCTTCGCAGGACTTGCCCAGCAGGGTCAGGGCTTTCTTGAACACGGCCGGTTCCGGCCGCTCGCCTTCTTCGAAAAGCTCGAACAGGCGCTCCATCGATTGCGGCTTTCCCGAGGCCAACAAAAAAGCTTCAAGCAACGGGGCCAGCTCGCGGGGTTCAGTCAGATTCATTGATTTGCTCGTTATTCGGCTCGTGCCCGCACGTGGATCGCTGCGAACGGCTCATTCTGCACCAGCTCGACCAAGGATTCCTTGACCAGTTCCAGGATCGCCATAAAGGTGACGACCACCCCCAACCGACCTTCCTCGGCGGTGAACAGCTCGACGAAGGGCACGAAAGCGCCGCCCTTGAGCCGTTCCAGCACGTCGCTCATGCGTTCGCGGGTGGACAGCGCTTCGCGGCTGACCTGGTGGCTTTCGAACATGTCGCCCCGGCGCAGGACCTCAGCCATGGACATCAGCAATTCTTCCAGGCTCACGTCCGGCAGCAACTTGCGCGCTCGCGCCTCGGGAGCATCGAGCTTGGGCACCACCACATCGCGCCCGACCCGGCTCAAGCCATCGATGCCTTCGGCAGCCCCCTTGAAGCGCTCGTACTCTTGCAGGCGGCGGATCAGCTCGGCACGGGGATCGTCTTCTTCCGCTTCGACCTCGGCCGAACGCGGCAACAGCATCCGTGACTTGATCTCGGCCAACATGGCTGCCATCACCAGGTATTCGGCCGCCAGCTCAAGGCGTACCGACTGCATCAGCTCGACATAGCCCATGTACTGGCGGGTGATTTCCGCCACGGGAATGTCGAGGATGTTGATGTTCTGCTTGCGGATCAGGTACAGCAGCAGGTCGAGCGGGCCCTCGAAGGCTTCGAGGAACACCTCAAGGGCGTCCGGAGGAATATAGAGGTCCAGGGGCATTTCGGTGACCGCCTGGCCATAGACCATGGCGAACGGCAGCTCCTGCAGGGCACCGGCCTGGCTGTCTACGCTGTCCACCACGGCTTCCACGGCGGACATTCAGGCCTCGACCAGGAACGGCGCCGGATCACCGCAACCGACGCGCACCACCTGCGGCTCGCCGTCGGCCAGGTTGATCACGGTAGAGGCTTTCATGCCGCCGTAACCGCCATCGATGATCAGGTCGACCTGATGTTCGAGCAACTGGCGTATTTCGTAGGGATCGGTCAGGGGATCGGTTTCACCGGGCATGATCAGCGTCACGCTCATCAACGGTTCACCCAGTTCCGCCAACAGCGCCAGGGCAATGGGGTGGCTCGGCACCCGCAGGCCGATGGTGCGTTTCTTCGGGTGCAGCAACAGGCGCGGCACTTCCCGGGTGGCATTGAGGATAAAGGTGTAGGGGCCCGGCAAATGGGCTTTGAGCAGCCGGAAGGTGCCGGTGTCGATCTTGGCGAACAGGCCCAGCTGCGACAGGTCACTGCAGATCAGCGCAAAGTTGTGCTTGTCGTCCAGCTGACGCAGACGCCTGACCCGTTCCACGGCATTCTTGTCACCGATCTGGCAACCGATGGCGTAGGAGGAATCGGTGGGATAGACCACCACCCCACCGCCGCGAATGATTTCCACCGCCTGTTTGATCAGGCGCGCTTGCGGGTTTTCCGGATGAATCTGGAAAAATTGACTCACGTGTTCTACCTGTTCAGACGGCGTCGGTAACAAGATCATGTTTGAATCTACACCAAAGCGGTGGCAGATCTTCGGGTAACGGACGGTATTCGCCGATCTCGGACCAGCCTCCTGGGCCATGGAAATCACTGCCGGCGGTCACCAGCAGGCCGAACTCACGGGCCAGAATCGCCAGGCTGCCAACCTGCTCGGCCGGCTGATGGCCATTGACCACCTCAATGGCGTGGCCTCCTGCTTGAATATAGTCGGCTATCAGGCGGCGACGCTTGCTGCGGGTGAAATCATAGTGCCAGGGATGCGCCAGGCTGACCCAGGCCCCGGCGGCCCGCAGGGTTTCAACCGTCTGTTCCAATGTGGGCCAATGCTGCTTGACGTCCCCCAGCTTGCCGGCTCCCAGCCATTTGCGAAACGCTTCGGCACGGTCCTTGACGAGACCTTCGCGCACCATCCAGTCGGCGAAGTGCGGCCGGGCCGGCGCGTTACCGCTGTCGCCCAGCGCCTGCTGGACCTCCCGGGCCCCCTCCAGCGCACCGTTCATGCCCTTGAGGGCCAGCTTGCGGCTGATCTCCTCGGCACGCAGCCAGCGCCCATCGCGCAATTCGGCGATGGCCTGCACCAGCGGCGGCGCATCGACATCGAAACCGTAGCCCAGCACATGGATGGTCGCGCCACCCCAGGTGCAGGACAACTCGACGCCGTTGATCAGTTGCATGCCCAACGCCGTCGCGGCGTTGCGGGCCTCGTCGAGGCCTTCGAGGGTGTCGTGATCGGTCAGGGCCAGGACTCGCACGCCGTGCTCGAACGCCCGCGCCACCAAAATCGCAGGCGCCAGGGCGCCATCGGAGGCCGTGCTATGGCAGTGCAAATCAACATTCACGGGGGGTGGTTACCTCAAATCAGCTGGCCCTATCGCGGCCAAGGATGTTTGTTATTATGCCGCCACATCCTGCTTCTGGCTGCCATTGTGAAACAATTCATCGACTTCATCCCGCTCCTGCTGTTTTTCATCACCTACAAACTTGACCCACGCACCGTCGACATTGCCGGTCAGTCCCTGACTGTAGGTGGTATCTACAGCGCCACCGCGGTGCTCATCATCAGTTCCCTGGTGGTCTACGGCGCGTTGTTCATCTCCCAGCGCAAGCTGGAAAAAAGCCAGTGGCTGACCCTGATCGCCTGCCTGGTGTTCGGCAGCCTGACCCTGGCCTTCCACAGCGACACCTTCCTCAAATGGAAAGCGCCGGTGGTCAACTGGTTGTTCGCCCTGGCCTTTATCGGCAGTCATTTCATCGGCGACAGCCTGCTGATCAAGCGCATCATGGGCCATGCCGTCAGCCTGCCGGACGTGATCTGGACCCGCCTGAACATCGCCTGGATCGCCTTCTTCCTGTTCTGCGGCGGCGCCAACCTGTTCGTCGCGTTCACGTTCCAGGACTACTGGGTCGACTTCAAGGTCTTCGGCAGCCTGGGCATGACGCTGCTGTTCCTGATCGGCCAGGGCATCTACCTGTCCCGTCATCTGCACGATGCCGACACCCCCACGCAAAAAACCGAGGACTGACATGCTCTACGCAATCATTGCCACCGACGTCGCCAACTCCCTGGAAAAACGCCTGGCCGCTCGCCCCGAGCATCTGGAGCGCCTGCAGCAGCTCAAGGCCGAAGGCCGTGTCGTGCTGGCTGGCCCGCACCCGGCTGTGGACAGCAATGATCCAGGTGCCGCAGGTTTCAGCGGCAGCCTGATCGTGGCCGAGTTCGAATCCCTGGTGGCCGCACAGGCCTGGGCCGAGGCCGACCCGTTCGTGACCGCCGGCGTCTACGCCAATGTCGTGGTCAAGCCGTTCAAGCAAGTCCTGCCATAACCCGATGCGCAATGAGCCTTCGTGGCTCATTGCGCTCAATTGCTCATTGTTCTCGTTTGCCTGCCGACAACCTGTCTAATCTGTCTAAACTCGAGCGGAATTCAGGAGTGACCATGCGCAAAGGTCCGTTGTGCCTGTTGTTGATCATGTTGTCGATCGGGGCACCCGCCCATGGCGAAGAAAGCACCGAGGGCAATCATTCGACGCCCTTGTCCCTGAGCGCGGGCGGCCAGATCGCCGAGCTGCAGCAACGCTTGAAAGACAGCGAGCGCCTGCGCGAAGAACTGACCCAACAATTGCAGAACACCAACAGCGAACGCGAAACCGCACTGGTGAGCCGGTTGCGCCAGGAGAACCAGCGCCTGAAGCTGCAACTCAAGGAAGCCCAGTCCAGCACGCTGCCACGGCTGTTGACCGATCAACAGCAGTGGTTCGTCATTGGTGCCGGGGTAGCGCTATTGGCCCTACTCTGCGGTATCTTTGCCAGCGGTGGACGTAGACAGCGTCGGCAATGGCTAAATTGAGTGATTCATGAGCGAGCTGTTACTGATTGATGATGACCAGGAGCTGTGTGAGCTCCTCGGCAGTTGGCTGGGTCAGGAAGGCTTCCAGGTCCGGGCCTGCCACGATGGCCAGAGTGCCCGCAAGGCCCTGGCCGAAACCGCTCCGGCAGCGGTGGTGCTGGATGTGATGCTGCCCGACGGCAGTGGCCTGGAGCTGCTCAAGCAACTGCGTACCGACCATCCGGACCTGCCGGTGGTGATGCTTTCGGCCCGCGGCGAACCGCTGGACCGCATCCTCGGCCTGGAACTGGGCGCCGACGATTACCTGGCCAAACCCTGCGACCCACGGGAACTGACCGCCCGCCTGCGCGCCGTGCTGCGCCGCAGCCATCCGACGGCGGTGTCCAGCCAGATCGAACTGGGCGACCTGACCTTCAGCCCGGTACGTGGCGTGGTCAGTATCGATGAGCAGGAACAGACCCTTACCGTGTCCGAGAGCCGCCTGCTTGAAGCGTTGCTCAAGCAGCCGGGCGAGCCGCTGGACAAGCAGGAACTGGCGCAGATCGCCCTGGGCCGCAAGCTGACCCTGTACGACCGCAGCCTCGACATGCACGTAAGCAACCTGCGCAAGAAAATCGGCCCCCATCCCGACGGCCGCCCGCGCATCGTGGCGCTGCGCAGCCGGGGTTACTACTACAGCCTTTGAACAACACACAGTCCCCTTGTGGCGAGGGGATTTATCCCCGCTGGGCTGCGAAGCAGCCCCCTTGAGGTCTATCTGATGCAACGCGGTGGCAGACAGACTTGGGGGCGCTTCGCACCCCAACGGGGCGGTGCGACGTTTCGCTAAATCCCCTCGCCACAAAGAAGCCAGTCACTTCACTGACTTTTTGTCAGGAACACACCAAATCGTCTTTACCCAAGCTTTACCCACCCCTGACCGCCGCTGACCTTGATCTCCGTAATCTGCACACATCCGGAACTGACCGGGAACGAGACAAGGAGATACACCATGCGCAAGACCCTTATCGCTCTGATGTTCGCTGCCGCCCTGCCGACCGTGGCCATGGCCATGCCGGAAGGCGCCGGTCCGATGGGGCCGATGGATGGCCCACGTCACGGCGGCCAGATGCACGACAGAGGTCCGTACAGCCAGCTGGACCTGACCCACGAACAACGCCAGCAAATTCGCCGGATCATGAGCGAACAGCGTCATGAACGTCAGGAGCTGGTAGAGAAATACCTGGCCAAACTGTCGCCGGCAGACCAGAAGGCCATGCAGGATGAAATGAAGGCACGGCACGAGAAAGTCGATGCCCAGATCCGTGGCCTGCTCAAGCCTGAGCAGCAGAAAGAGTTCGACGCGATCCAGAAGAAACAGGCCGAGCGTCGCGCCGAGTGGGCCGAATTCAAGGCCTGGAAAGCGCAACAGCCGCAAAAAGCGCAATAATGCGCTGACGTTCCCCAGCCCAGCGGCTCCGTGCCGCTGGGCTTTCCCTGTTTCGAGGATTTATCGTGCGTTCATTGTTCTGGCGCATCCTGGCCAGTTTCTGGCTGGCCATCACGCTGGTTGCCGGGCTCTCCATCCTGCTCGGGCACATGCTGAACCAGGACGCCTGGATCCTCAGCCGCCATCCAGGGCTTAACACCCTGCCAGAAGAGTGGACGCAGACCTACGAAAGCCAGGGCGAAGACGCCGCCCAAGGCATTCTGCAGCAGCGCAAACGCCAGTATCACATCGACGTTCAGGTGTTCAACGAGAGTGGCGACCCGGTGGTGCGCGGCACGTTCCCCCATCGCGCGGCCGCCTTCGAGGCACGCCAGAACAACGACGACCGACGCCTGCCCTGGCGACGCCTGACTGACGAGTTCACCAGCGCCAAGACCGGCGACACTTACCTGTTCATCTACCGCATCCCCCATCCCGAGCTGGACGCCTGGCACCGCGACAGCCTGCTCTGGCCCCTCAGTGCCCTGGGGATCTCCCTGGTGGTGCTGACCCTGTTCAGTCTGCTGGTGACCTTCTCCATCACCCGCCCGTTGAACCGGCTGCGCGGTGCCGTGCATGACCTGGGACAGACCACTTATCAACAGAACAGCCTGGCCAAACTGGCCAACCGTCGCGACGAATTCGGTGTACTGGCCACGGACTTCAACCGCATGGGCGCGCGTTTGCAAAGCCTGATCGGCAGCCAGCGCCAATTGCTGCGGGACGTATCCCATGAACTGCGCTCGCCCCTGGCCCGGCTGCGCATTGCCCTGGCGCTGGCGGAGCGGGCCGGCCCCCAGGAGCGTGAAGCGCTATGGCCGCGCCTGACCCGCGAATGTGATCGCCTGGAGGCGTTGATCAGTGAAATCCTGGTGCTGGCCCGGGTCGATGCCGACAATGCCGGTGCCGAAGATGTGGATCTCAATGGCTTGCTGGTCGCCCTGCAAAAAGATGCACAACTGGCGTCCCCGGAACAAAGCGTGCAATTGAGCGCCGAGCCGAACCTGACCCTCAAGGGCTGGCCGACCATGATCGAGCGAGCGGTGGACAACCTGCTGCGCAACGCCCAGCGCTTCAATCCCGCCGGGCAACCCATCGAGATGCGCGCGGTGCGCCAAGGCGAACGCCTCGTAGTGAGCGTGCGCGACCATGGCCCGGGCGTGGAGGCCGAACACCTGGGCCAGTTGGGCGAGCCGTTCTATCGTGCGCCGGGCCAGACTGCCGCCGGCCACGGCCTGGGCCTGGCCATTGCCCGCCGTGCTGCCGAACGCCACGGTGGCGCACTGGTACTGGCCAATCATCCCGGGGGCGGGTTCATCGCAAGCCTGGAGCTGCCGTTGGTGCCGGGGGCTGTTGCCCAGCCTTAAGCCCATGCCCGCAGTCACTGCAAAACCATTGTGGGAGCGAGCCTGCTCGCGAAGGGATCGTGTCAGTCGACATCATCATCGACTGGACCATCGTCTCGCGAGCAGGCTCGCTCCCACAGGGATTGTGACGACAGGACTGCCGCCTCACACCAAACGATAATTCCTCTTATTCAAAGTCCCCGGTCCTGTTAGACTTTGCGCCCTCGTTTCACTCGCCTTCCAGGATGTTCGATGCGGTCGTTGCCTCTTCTATGCGCGCTGTTCATGGCACTGGCCATGGCCATGGGCCTGAGTGCCTGCGATGACGCGCCGCGCTTTACCCAGGCCGAACCCGGCGAAGCCCGGTCCGGCGGTGCCGCGACGGTTCGCAAGGCCGACCAGAACGCATTCTCCCTGCCCTCGGCCAACCTGCCGCCCTCACGGCGTGTGGATTTCAGCGTCGGCAACAGTTTTTTCCGCAGTCCCTGGGTGATCGCGCCGTCGACCACCACCGCCCGGGATGGCCTCGGGCCGCTATTCAATACCAATGCCTGCCAAAACTGCCATATCAAGGACGGTCGCGGCCATCCGCCGACGCCGGACGCAGCCAATTCGGTGTCGATGCTGGTGCGCCTGTCGATCCCCGATGAGCCGTCCTACGCCAAGGTCATCGAGCAATTGGGCGTGGTACCGGAGCCGGTGTACGGCGGACAATTTCAGGATATGGCTGTACCCGGCGTCGCCCCCGAAGGCAAGGTGCGGGTCGACTACATGCCTGTCCCGGTGCGTTTCAAGGACGGCACGGTGGTGGAGCTGCGCAAGCCGAGCCTGCAGATCAGCCAGTTGGGCTACGGCCCGATGCACCCCGACACGCGTTTTTCCGCCCGCGTCGCGCCACCGATGATCGGTTTGGGGCTGCTGGAAGCCATCCCCGACGAAGCCATCCTGGCAAACGCCAAGGCCCAGGCGCGGGAGAAGAGCGGCATCGCCGGCCGACCGAACCTGGTCTGGGACGATGTCCTGCAGAAAACCGTCATGGGACGTTTTGGCTGGAAGGCCGGGCAGCCCAACCTCAACCAGCAGAACGTCCACGCGTTCTCCGGCGACATGGGCCTGACGACAAGCCTGCGGCCGTTCGACGACTGCACCGAGGCCCAGGTCGATTGCAAGCGCGCGCCCAATGGCAATGGCCCGGACGGCGAGCCGGAGGTGAGCGACAACATCCTGCGGCTGGTGTTGTTCTATAGCCGTAACCTGGCCGTACCGGCGCGCCGGGACGTGGACTCACCCCAGGTGCTGGCCGGCAAGAGCCTGTTTTTCCAGGCCGGGTGCCAATCCTGCCACACGCCGAAATACACCACGTCCGCCAACGCTGCCGAGCCGGAGTTGGCGAACCAGGTCATCCGTCCTTACACCGACCTGTTATTGCACGACATGGGCGAAGGGCTGGCCGACAACCGCAGCGAATTCAAGGCCGGCGGCCGTGACTGGCGGACCCCGCCGTTGTGGGGTATCGGCCTGACCGAAACCGTCAGCGGCCATACCCAGTTCCTGCACGACGGGCGCGCCCGCAACCTGCTCGAAGCCGTGCTGTGGCATGGCGGCGAAGCGCAAGCGGCGCAGCGCCAGGTGCTAGCGTTCGATGCCGAGCAACGCGCCGCGTTGCTGGCTTTCCTGAATTCCCTTTAAACAATTTTCCGAAACGGGAGTCCGACATGTTCCGTCCCAAGCTGTTGTTCACCAGCCTCGCCGCCCTCGCCCTCGGTGCCTGCTCGCCGCAGGACCCGCAAGCTGTCACGTCGGCCGCCATCGCCAAGCAAGTGATCCTGCCGACCTACAGCCGTTGGGTCGATGCCGACCGGCAACTGGCGAGCAGCGCCCTGGCGTTCTGCCAAGGCAAGGAAAACCTGGACACCGCCCGCGCCGACTTCCTCAAGGCGCAAAAGGCCTGGGCCGAGCTGCAACCGCTGCTGATCGGTCCGCTGGCCGAAGGCAACCGCGCCTGGCAGGTACAGTTCTGGCCGGACAAGAAAAACCTGGTGGGCCGTCAGGTCGAGCAACTGGTCGAAAGCCAGCCGCAGATCGACGCCGCCGGCCTGGCTAAATCCAGCGTCGTGGTCCAGGGCCTGTCGGCCTACGAATACCTGTTGTTCGACGCCCGGATCGACATGGCCGACAGCACGCAGAAAGCCAAGTATTGCCCACTGCTGATGGCCATCGCGGAACGTCAGAAACAACTGGCCGAAGAGATCCTGTCGCGCTGGAACACCAACGACGGCATGCTCGCGCAGATGAGCAAGTTTCCGAACCAACGCTACGCCGACTCCCACGAAGCGATCGCCGATCTGCTGCGGGTCCAGGTCACCGCCCTCGATACATTGAAGAAGAAACTCGGCACCCCGATGGGCCGCCAGACCAAGGGCGTACCGCAACCTTTCCAGGCCGACGCCTGGCGCAGCCAGTCGTCGTTGCAAGGCCTGGAAGCCAGCCTCAGCGCGGCCAGGACGGTCTGGGTAGGCGTGGATAACAAGGGCCTGCGCGGTCTGTTGCCGAGCGACCAGAAACCTCTCGCCGACAAGATCGACGCCGCCTATGACGCATCGTTGAAACTGTTCGCCAGCACCCAGCGCTCGCTGACCGAGATGCTCAACGACGACGCCGGGCGCCAGCAGCTCAACGACTTGTACGACAGCCTCAACGTCGTCCATCGCCTGCACGAAGGCGAACTGGCCAAGGCGCTGGGCATCCAACTGGGCTTCAATGCCAACGACGGTGACTGATCATGTTTCGACGTCAGGTCCTGGCACTGGGCAGCTTGCTGCTCGGCGCCGTTACCCTGGGTGGCTGGACGCTGTTCAAGCACAAGGACAAGCCTGCGCTGCTGCTTTCGGCACGGGACGATGGTGACGGCAAGCACTACGCCGTAGGTTATCGACTGGACGGCACGCGGGTGTTCGCCACCCAGGTCGGCCAGCGCTGCCACGACATCGTCAATCATCCGTCGCAGCCGGTTGCGCTGTTCGTCGCCCGTCGCCCGGGCACCGAAAGCTACCTGATCGACCTGCGCGACGGCACGTTGCTGCAGACCATCAAGTCCTTGCCGAACCGGCATTTCTACGGCCATGCGGTGATCCATCGCAGTGGCGAGTGGCTGTACGCTACCGAGAATGACACCTCCGATCCCGGACGCGGCCTGCTGGGCGTGTACCGCTTCGAAGGCGAACGACTGGTACACAGCGGCGAGATCCCCACCCACGGCATCGGTCCGCACCAGGTCTCGTGGATGCCCGACGGCGAAACCCTGGTGGTGGCCAACGGCGGTATCCGCACCGAAGCCGAGAGCCGGGTCGAGATGAACCTCGACGCCATGGAACCCAGCCTGGTCCTCATGCAACGCGACGGCACGCTGTTGAGCAAGGAAACCCTCCCCCAGGCCATGAACAGCGTACGCCACCTGGGCATCGCCAGTGACGGCACCATCGTTTCCGGCCAGCAGTTCATGGGAGATGCCCACGAATCCTCGGAGCTGGTAGCGATCAAGCGTCCGGGCCAGCCGTTCAAGGCGTTTCCGGTGTCCGAGCAGCAATTGCAAGCCATGGGGCATTACACCGCCAGCGTCGCCGTGCACAGTGACCTGCGCCTGGTCGCCCTGACAGCCCCCCGTGGCAATCGCTTTTTCATCTGGGACCTGGACAGCGGTGAGGTCCGCCTGGATGCTCCTCTGCCGGATTGTGCCGGAGTGGGTGCGGTGACGGATGGCTTCGTCGTGACCTCGGGCCAGGGCCGTTGTCGCTATTACGATTGCCGACAGGCCCAACCGGTTGCAAAGCCGCTGGATCTGCCGGCAGGGCTCTGGGACAACCATTTGCACCTGGTCTGATCGAGAAGGGGCGAAGCTATCAACGCGGAGCCCCTTGTATTTCGGGAATATTCCTACGCGATGCGGGCCTTATGGGATCTGGAATCCCCAACATACTCAGGGTAATGTGCCCGCCTGAATGTCTTTTCTAACACCTGTCCAAGGAAGTGGAACATGCTGCGACGCCGCATGCTGATCATGTTGGGTGTTGTCCTGCTGGTGGTGCTGTTGCTGGGCGGCTACAAGGGCTTCTCCATCTACCAGCAGATCCAGTCGTTTTCTGTGCCGAAACCGCCAATCAGTGTCGCCGTGGCCAGCGCCACCGAGCAGCCCTGGCAGAGCCGGCTGCCTACCGTCGGCAGCCTCAAGGCGCTGCAAGGCGTGGACCTGAGCCTGGAGATTGCCGGGACCGTGCAGAAGGTGCTGTTCCAGTCCGGACAGAAGGTCAAGGCCGGCCAGCCGCTCCTGCAACTGGACAGCGAAGTCGAAAGTGCCCTGCTGGAAACCGCCGAGGCCGACCTGGGCCTGTCGCAACTGGACTTCGGTCGCGGCCGGCAGTTGGTGGGCAGCCAGGCGATCTCCAAGGGCGAGTTCGATCGGCTCTCGGCACAGTTGAAAAAGAACCAGGCCACGGTCAATCAGCTCAAGGCATCGCTGGACAAGAAACGCATCGTCGCACCGTTCAGCGGCACCATTGGCATTCGCCAGGTGGATGTCGGTGATTACCTCGCCAGCGGCACGGTCATCGCCACCCTGCAAGACCTCAGCAGTCTCTACGTGGACTTCTACGTCCCCGAGCAAACGGTGCCGAGACTGGCTGTTGCCCAGGCGGTGAACGTCGGCGTCGCGGCCTACCCCGGCCAGACGTTCGTCGGCGCCATCAGTGCCATCAACCCCAAGGTCGAGGACAGCACCCGCAATGTGCTGGTACGCGCCACCCTGGCCAACCCCGACGGCAAGCTGTTGCCCGGCATGTTCACCAACCTGCAGGTGATACTGCCGGACGTGGCGGCCGGGATCGTCGTGCCGGAGAGCGCCGTGACCTACACCCTCTATGGCAACTCCATGTACGTGGTCACCCAGAAGAAAGCCGCCGACGGCAATGTCGAGAAGGATGACAAGGGCCAGCCGGTCCTGATTGCCGAACGACGCTTCGTCGAGACCGGCGAACGTCGTGACGGACTGGTGCTGGTGACCAAGGGCGTGCAGAGCGGCGAACAGGTCGTGATCGCCGGCCAGATCAGACTGGATAACGGTACGCACATCGCCATCAGTGACGACAAGACCCTGACCGAACAGAACAGCCCGCGCCGAGCGGACTGATCAAGGAATCCCCATGGCTTTTACCGATCCGTTCATCCGCCGTCCGGTGCTCGCCACCGTGGTCAGCCTGCTGATCGTGCTGTTGGGCTTCCAGGCCTGGAGCAAATTGCCCCTGCGCCAGTACCCACAGATGGAAAACGCCCTGATCACGGTGACCACCGCTTACCCCGGGGCCAACGCCGAAACCATCCAGGGCTACATCACCCAGCCGATGCAGCAGAGCCTGGCCAGCGCCGAGGGCATCGACTACATGACTTCGGTCAGCCGCCAGAATTTTTCGGTGATATCGGTCCACGCCCGCATCGGCTCCAACAGCGACCGGCTCTTCACCGAACTGTTGGCCAAAGCCAACGAGGTCAAGAACCAACTGCCCCAGGATGCCGAAGACCCGGTGCTCAGCCGGGAAGCCGCCGATGCCTCGGCCCTGATGTACATCAGCTTTTTCAGCAAGGAACTGAACAACCCGCAGATTACCGACTACCTGTCACGGGTGATCCAGCCCAAGCTGGCGACCCTCCCGGGCATGGCTGAGGCGGAAATCCTTGGCAACCAGGACTTCGCCATGCGCCTGTGGCTCGACCCCGCCAAGCTCGCCGGATTCGGCCTGACCGCCGCCGACGTGACCAACGCCGTGCGCCAGTACAACTTTCTCTCGGCCGCTGGCGAGGTGAAAGGCGAATACGTGGTCACCAGCATCAATGCCAACACTGAACTCAAATCCGCCGAGGCCTTTGCCGCCATACCGCTCAAGACCGACGGTGACAGCCGAGTTTTGCTGCGGGATGTGGCGCGGGTGGAGATGGGCGCCGAGAACTACGACACCATCAGCTCTTTCGGTGGCACGCCCTCGGTGTACATCGGGATCAAGGCCACGCCCGGCGCGAACCCGCTGGATGTGATCAGGGAAGTGCGCAAGATCATGCCGGACATGGAGGCCCAGTTGCCGGCGAACCTCAAGGCCGAGATTGCCTATGATGCGACCCTGTTCATCCAGGCCTCCATCGATGAGGTGGTGAAAACCCTGTTCGAAGCGGTGCTGATCGTCATCGTCGTGGTGTTCCTGTTTCTCGGCGCCCTGCGTTCGGTACTCATCCCGGTGGTGACCATCCCGCTGTCGATGATCGGCGTGATGTTCTTCATGCAGCTGATGGGCTACTCGATGAACCTGCTGACGCTGCTCGCCATGGTGCTGGCCATCGGCCTGGTGGTGGACGACGCCATCGTCGTCGTGGAGAACATCCATCGGCATATCGAGGAAGGCAAGAGCCCATTCGATGCAGCACTGGAAGGCGCCCGGGAAATCGCCATGCCGGTGGTCTCGATGACCATCACGCTGGCGGCGGTGTATGCGCCGATCGGCCTGCTCGAGGGCCTGACCGGCGCCTTGTTCAAGGAGTTCGCCCTGACCCTGGCAGGGGCCGTGGTGATTTCCGGGATCGTCGCCCTGACCCTGTCGCCCATGATGTGCGCCATGCTGCTGCGCCACGACGAGAACCCTTCGGGGCTGGCCCATCGGCTGGACATGGTCTTCGAGCGCCTGAAGAACCGCTACCAGCGCATGCTTCATGGCACGCTCAATACCCGGCCGGTGGTGCTGGTGTTCGCCGTGATCGTCCTGTTGCTGATTCCCGTACTGATCATGTTCACCAAGTCCGAACTGGCCCCTGACGAAGACCAGGGCATCATTTTCATGATGGCTACGGCGCCGCAGCCGACCAACCTCGATTACCTGAACACCTACACGGACCACTTCCTGGAAATCTTCAAGGAGTTCCCGGAGTACTACTCTTCGTTCCAGATCAACGGCTACAACGGCGTGCAATCCGGCATCGGCGGTTTCCTGCTCAAGCCCTGGAACGAACGCAGCCGCACCCAGATGGAAATCCTGCCGGATGTCCAGGCCAAGCTGGAAAGCATCCCGGGACTGCAAATTTTCGGTTTCAACCTCCCTTCCCTGCCCGGCACCGGTGAAGGCCTGCCCTTTGACTTCGTCATCAACTCCCCGAAAGACTACGCGACGCTTCTGGAAGTGGCAGAGCGGATCAAGAAACGCGCAGAGGAATCCGGGAAGTTCGCGTTCATGGACATTGACCTGGCCTTCGACAAGCCCGAAGTGGTCGTCGACATCGATCGTGACAAGGCCGCCCAGATGGGCGTCTCGATGCAGGACCTGGGCGGAACCCTCGCCACCTTGCTGGGGGAGTCGGAGATCAACCGCTTCACCCTCGAAGGGCGCAGCTACAAGGTCATCGCCCAGGTCGAACGGCCATTCCGGGACAATCCTGCCTGGTTGAACAATTACTACGTGAAAAACGCCAAGGGTGAATCGCTACCGCTATCGACGCTGATCAAGGTCAGCGACCGGGCTCGCCCGCGGCAACTCAATCAGTTCCAGCAACTCAATGCGGTGAGGATTTCCGGCTTCCCTATCGTGAGCATGGGCGAGGCCGTCCAGACCGTCAGCCAGATCGCCCATGAGGAAGCACCGGTGGGGTTTGCCTTCGACTATGCAGGCGCCTCACGTCAGTTCGTCCAGGAAGGCAGCGCCTTGTGGGTCACTTTTGCCCTGGCGCTGGCGATCATCTTCCTGGTGCTGGCAGCACAGTTCGAAAGCTTTCGTGACCCCTTGGTGATCCTGGTGACGGTGCCCCTGTCAATTTGTGGCGCACTGATTCCGTTGTTCCTCGGCTGGTCGAGCATGAACATATACACCCAGGTGGGCTTGGTGACGCTGATCGGCCTTATCAGCAAGCATGGGATCCTGATCGTTGAGTTTGCCAACCAATTGCGCAAGGAACAGGGCCTGACGCCACGGGAAGCCGTGGAGCAGGCCGCGTCGATTCGTTTGCGGCCGGTATTGATGACTACCGCCGCAATGGTGTTTGGCATGGTACCGCTGATCCTGGCCACCGGCGCGGGAGCAGTGAGCCGCTTCGACATTGGCACGGTCATCGCCACCGGCATGTCGATCGGTACCCTGTTCACGCTGTTCGTATTGCCTTGCATCTACACGCTGGTGGCCAAGCCGGATAAAGCCTGACCCCTATTCGAGCAAGGGATTCCTGTGGCGAGGGGGATTTATCTGTGGCGAGGGAGCTTGCTCCCGCTGAGTGGCGGAGCCGCCCAAACCCATCCCAATCCACCTGACACCAGGTTGCAGAGCTTGAGGGTTGCCTTGCAACCCAGCGGGAGCAAGCTCCCTCGCCACAGACGTTTCAACCACTTTCCAATACACAAAAATAAAGGCCTCGCAGATGCGAGGCCTTTATTTGGGGTCCGTGACACTCAACTCTGCGGCCTCACACCTTGGGAAAGACTGAACATGAACAACAACAGGTCATTATCCGGCCGGACAACCTCACTGGCCTTGGCCACCCGCGGCAAAGGGCAGTGAGCGTCAGAATGGGAGGCACTGAGTATCTGGGAGCGGGGTTGCTCCCAAACAGCCACCGCCATCGATGCAACTGCCAAGGCTCCGATTAAAAATGCACCTCTAGCAATTTCCAGTTTCATCGTCATAAGCCTTTGATAGCGCTGCCAAACGCCGTCTCGTAAAAGTAGACGAGTTTTTTCCAGTCAGAGTCGCTGAACGACGAATGGCGCCGTAGCTGCTTCAAGTCATGGGATGCAGCCCTTCCGGCGGTCAAACGCTGGCGACATTTTTCCAGGTCCAGCAGGGCGACTTCGGGCTTCGCCGCCTCCCCCTCCCCGGTCACGCGTACAAAAACATGCTTGATGTAGAGGCAGCCATGCTGCCAGCGGCCTTTGTGCATACGGGCCAGGTTTTCAGCCAATGCCCGGAGGATCTGATCATTCACCGCTTCGCCATGGCGCTCGCGGCCACCCGCGGCATACCATTTCTCGATCTCCTCGAAACCTTCGAGCGCCCGGGTCACCAGCAACGCACGCCACTGGTGAACCGGGTCCCGCTGGGCCCCACAGAAAACCAATTGGGGTACGCGAACATCGAGCCGGGTCAGCGCCAGCAGTGCGTCCTGCTCCCGCAACACGGTAGGCCTGCCGAACGGATGCAGCCAACTGCGATAAATGTGCCCAGTCTGACGCTTGGCGTAAAGCAGCTCGCCGTCCTTGCTGATGATCCGTTGTACGCCACTTTCTCCACCACGACGCACATTGGGCTCTTCTACCCATTCACCTTTCATGTTCCAGAAATGGTCGAAGCTGCTGCGGGTTCCCCCAGGTGTTTCTACTACCTGCGCAACCATGCTGTTACCTCTTGCGTAATACATAAACTCGCCACATGGCATAGAGCGGTAGGAAGTCCAGTTGTTCCTGGATACGAAACCCAGCCTGCCTGAACTCCTCTTCTACTGTAGCAACCGGTAACACAAATCGATTCTGGTAATCTTTCTGCCCACGCTTACGCTCCTGACGCTTGCGTTTCCAGGCTTTGAAATTGCCATCGACCCACAATGAAACGATCACGCTGTCACGGCTGACACGCGCGAATTCCTTCAGAATGGCCAGTCGATGCGCGGGTTCACCGATGTGATGAAGCAGGCGCATACAAAAAATGCTGTCGACGGCGTTATCAGGCAAGGCAATGTCGAACGCAGAAGTGTGCAAGGGTTGTACCCGTTTCACGACATCGGCGGGTTGAGACTCCATTGCCGTCTTGATCATCGCCTCGGAGTTGTCCGCACCGATGATGACGCGATTCGGCTTTTCGGCCAGCAAGGACCAGAAACGCCCGGCACCGCAAGGCAGATCCAACACCAGGCCTGGGTCACCGGCAAGTGCCAACGCGCGCTTGGCCAGTTGTTGATCTCGCCGATTGGAGAGACGGCGACTCAAGCTGCTTCGATGCTTATGAAAGTATTTCTGGGCGTGCTGCTCGTCGTACTTTTCGGAAAAATCGAGCTTGATGGATTTGGACATTAAGGAGGACCTCCATTTCAGACAGGCCCAACCTTATGAATCGCTTTGTCATCAGTTTGTGAAAAAGAAGTCATGCAATCTTGGCAATGATTACAAGATTTTTCAGGGCGCACTTACTCCCTCGGGATTCAACTCAACCTCGAAACGGCAACCATTGGGCTCCATCGTACTGAGACTCACCACCCAGCCCTGGTTCTCGCAGATCCGCTGCACCAGTGACAACCCCAGCCCAAGCCCCTCGCCGCGCTTTTCGTTGCCGCGCACGAACGGTTCGAACATCGCCTCGCGCTTCTCCTCGGGAATGCCCACCCCACTGTCCTCCACCACGAACCCAGTGCTATGGAGGGTGAGACGGATGAAGCCCTGGTCGGTGTAGTGCAAGGCGTTGCGCAACAGGTTGCCCATGACCGCCGTGAGGAACGTGGCGTTGTAGGGTGTGTCGAGTGGCTGGCCCGGTTCGAAAATCAGCGTCAGGCCTTTGGACTCGATAGCCGCACGCCATACCCCGAGGAGATTTTCCGCTACCTGACCAAGGGTCAGGCGAGGTGACATGCCGTTGTCTTCGCGCTGAGCCCTGGCAAGCATCAGGAACGTCTGCACCAGTTCGCGCATCTCTTCATTGGCTCGGCTGATGCGCTCGACCTGCAGGCGACCCCGTTGGTCCAGTGCCGGGTTTTCCAGCAACAGTTCGCAGGAAGTCGCCAAGACCATCAATGGCGTGCGTAATTCATGGCTGACATCACTGGTAAACAACCGCTCGCGCGTCAGGGCCTGGCGCAACCGCCCCAAGGTGGCGTCGAACGCCACCGCCAGCTCACCCACTTCATCGGCGGCATAATCCGGCGCCAACGGTGGAGCGAGCCCGAGAAGCTGGTCGCGATGCCGTACTTGCCGGGCCAGGCGCACCACCGGAGCCATCACCCGGCGAGCCAGGACCCAGCCGAGGAACACCGCCAACGCCAGGCTGAGCACGAAGCCCACCAGTACGACGGCGAACAGCACCCGCTCGCGCTCTTCGAAGTCGCTCTGGTCCTGCAGCAACACGTAATGACGGCCGTCAACGATCTCCACCATGGCGTGATAGGACAATTGCTCGCGAAACACCTCGTGGAAGCCAGGCTCCAGGTGACGCAGATCCTTGGGCAATTCGAAATCACCCGGGCCGCCGCTGAAATAGAACAACTGATCAGGTTCCGGACGATGATTCCAGTCCGAGACGCTGTCCATCAGCAGCAGGCGTTGCAGGTCGCCCCCCAACCCGGCGGAAATCAACTTCTCCTCCACCAGGTGCACCGTCGCCACGATGCCCATGGCGAACGCTCCGGCCACCAACGCACTCATCAACGCAAACGCGATGATGATCCGTTGGGCAAGGCTCTGCTTAAACTCCATCACGGCCCTCGGCCAGGCGATAACCGACACCGTGCACGGTATGCAGCAAAGGCTTGTCGAACGGTTTGTCGATCACCTGGCGCAATTGGTGGACATGGCTGCGCAGGCTGTCGCTGTCCGGGCAGTCATCGCCCCATAGGGCTTCTTCAAGGATTTCCCGACGCAACACATGGGGACTCTTCTGCATCAGTACCGCCAGCAACTTCAGGCCGACCGGGTTGAGCTTGAGCAGCTTGCCCTCGCGGGTCACTTCCAGAGTATCGAGGTCATAGCTCAGGTCGCCGACCTGCAAGGCGCGCCGGCCGCCGCCCTGGGCCCGACGCATGACTGCTTCGATCCGGGCCGCCAGTTCCGACAGGGCGAAGGGTTTGATCAGGTAATCATCGGCCCCAGACTTGAAACCCTGCAGACGGTCGTCCAGTTGATCCCGGGCGGTGAGCATGATCACCGGCGTATCGCGCCGGGCATCTTCACGCAGGCGCTTGCACAAGGTATAGCCGTCGATGCCGGGCAACATGATATCGAGCACGATCAGGTCGTAATGCTCGGTCGCAGCCAGGTGCAAACCCGACAGACCGTCCTGGGCGCAATCGACAGTATAACCCTTGAGCCCCAGGTAATCGGCCAGGTTGGCCAGGATGTCGCGGTTGTCTTCGACCAATAGAATTCGCATGGGCACCTCTGCGTATACGGTTAACGGCCGTCTTGGCCCGCGCAGCTTACGGCCAAGTTTGGCTCACGGCTAGCGGGACAAACCTCTTTGATGGAGTTCTGCGAATATTGACGAGTTTTTCACTATGCATTCACGTCACGCCAACGCAACGTAGAGCAGACTGCGCACAACGCGCTCTTCATGAAACTCCCACCAAAGGTACTACCATGGTTTCCGCTGCCGTCCGCTTCACTTCCAGACCTTTGAATTTCTGGATGGCCTTGGGGGTGCCCGCCGTTGTCGCGTTGATACTGGTATTGCTGGAGTTGACCACTTTGGACATGGACCTGGCCCAGCTGTTCTACGACCCCACCGTTGGCGATTTCATCGGACGACACAGTTTTTTCCTGGAAGACATTCTTCATGACCGGGCGAAGCAAGTGGTCATCGCCTTTTCGGTGTTTTCCATCATCGGCTTCATCAGCGCTTTTTTCGTCACCCCACTCAAACCCTTCAAGCGCGAGTTGGGTTGCCTGGTGCTCTCCCTGGCGCTGGCGACATCCTTCGTCACGCCGATGAAAGCGGTGACGGCGGTGCAATGCCCCTGGAGCCTGAAGGAGTTCGGCGGCAAGGAAACCTACAGTGAACTGCTGAGCCCGCGTCCTGATACCAACAAACCGGGCAGATGCTGGCCGGGGGGGCATGCCGCCACTGGATTTACCCTGTTCGCCCTGTTCTTCGTATTGCGCGACCGCAAGCCGCGCCTGGCCCGACGGGCCTTCATATTTGCCTTCACCCTGGGAACGGTGTTCTCCATAGGCCGGATGATACAAGGGGCACACTTCTTCTCGCACAACGTGTGGACGGCGGTGTTCTGCTGGCTGATCTGCCTGGGATGTTATTACTTCGTCCTGTATCGGCCGGCCACGAGAGCAGAATCCTTGGTCGAGACACAACCGATCAATGCTTGAGCAGCACCCGACTGAAACCTGTGGGAGCCGAGCTTGCTCGCGATGACGGCGGGACATTCGCCATCATTGCAAACGTATCCACCGCTATCGCGAGCAAGCCCGGCTCCCCACAGAAATTGGCTGAATAGCGAAAGCACTTCCAACGCCAGCCAATAAAAAACCCCGCCTGCTTTCGCAGGCGGGGTTTTTCAGTACGGGGGGTAAGGCTGGCTTACATCATGCCGCCCATGCCACCCATGCCGCCCATGTCTGGCATGCCGCCAGCCGCTGGAGCGTCTTCCTTGATTTCAGCGATCATCGCCTCGGTGGTGATCATCAGGCTGGCAACGGAAGCCGCCGCCTGCAGAGCCGAACGAGTCACTTTGGCCGGGTCCAGGATACCCATTTCGATCATGTCGCCGTATTCGCCGGTAGCAGCGTTGTAACCGTAGTTACCCGAACCCTGCTTGACCTTGTCGACCACAACGCTTGGCTCGTCACCGGAGTTGGCAACGATCTGGCGCAGCGGAGCTTCGACAGCGCGACGCAGCAGGGTGATACCGACGTTCTGATCGGCGTTGTCGCCTTTCAGTTCGCTGATGGCCTGCAGGGCACGAACCAGTGCCACGCCACCGCCAGGTACCACGCCTTCTTCGACGGCCGCACGGGTAGCATGCAGGGCGTCTTCAACGCGGGCTTTCTTCTCTTTCATTTCAACTTCGGAACCGGCGCCAACCTTGATGACTGCCACACCGCCGGACAGCTTGGCCAGGCGCTCTTGCAGTTTTTCACGGTCGTAGTCCGAGGAAGTCTCGGCTACCTGTGCACGGATCTGGGCAACGCGGGACTGGATGTCAGCCTCAACGCCGGCACCGTCGATCACGGTGGTGTTTTCCTTGGACAGGATTACGCGCTTGGCGTTACCCAGGTGCTCCAGGGTGGTGCTTTCCAGGCTCAGGCCGATTTCTTCGGAGATCACGGTACCGCCGGTCAGGACGGCGATGTCCTGCAGCATGGCCTTGCGACGGTCGCCGAAGCCTGGTGCCTTGACGGCAGCAACCTTGACGATGCCACGCATGTTGTTCACGACCAGGGTCGCCAGGGCTTCGCCCTCAACGTCTTCGGCCACGATCAGCAGTGGGCGGCCGGCTTTGGCAACGGCTTCCAGCACTGGCAGCATTTCACGGATGTTGGAGATCTTCTTGTCGACCAGCAGGATCAGCGGGCCGTCGAGCTCGGCAACCATGGTGTCCGGCTTGTTGACGAAGTATGGCGACAGGTAGCCACGGTCGAACTGCATGCCTTCAACGACGGACAGTTCGTTTTCCAGGCCCGAGCCTTCTTCAACGGTGATCACGCCTTCTTTGCCGACTTTTTCCATGGCTTCGGCAATGATGTCGCCGATGGAGTTGTCGGAGTTGGCCGAGATGGTACCTACCTGGGCGATTGCCTTGGAGTCGGCGCACGGCTTGGACAGGGCCTTCAGTTCTTTGACGATGGCGATGGTCGCCTTGTCGATACCGCGCTTGAGGTCCATCGGGTTCATGCCGGCAGCGACGGCTTTCAGGCCTTCGTTGACGATCGATTGAGCCAGAACGGTGGCGGTGGTGGTGCCGTCACCGGCGTCGTCGTTGGCACGGGAGGCAACGTCCTTGACCAGCTGCGCGCCCATGTTTTCGAAACGGTCCTTGAGCTCGATTTCCTTGGCTACGGAAACGCCGTCCTTGGTGATGGTCGGAGCGCCGAAGCTCTTCTCGATGATCACGTTACGGCCTTTCGGGCCCAGGGTCGCTTTTACTGCGTCAGCCAGGACGTTGACGCCGGCGAGCATTTTCTTGCGGGCGGAATCGCCGAATTTAACTTCTTTAGCAGCCATGATCGATATTCCTTAAATACTGTGTAGTAGCGGGAAAATGAGCGGGGAAATCAGCCTTCGATGACAGCGAGGATTTCGCTCTCGCCCATGACCAGCAGTTCTTCGCCGTCGACTTTTACTGTGTTGCTGCCGGAGTAAGGGCCGAACACGACCTTGTCACCCACTTTCACGGCCAGCGCACGCACTTCACCGTTGTCCAGCACACGGCCGGTACCTACAGCGAGGACTTCACCGTGGTTGGCTTTCTCGGCAGCCGAACCTGCCAGGACAATGCCGCCAGCGGATTTCTTCTCTTCTTCGCTGCGACGGATGACGACGCGGTCATGCAGAGGACGAAGCTTCATTGTCGATCTCTCCTAATTTTGGTTTTCATCGGCCGGTGTAGTCCCGGCGGGTTTAACAAAAGCCGGCAGAGCCGGGTGCGGTTCGTCAGTCGAACCGCGGAAGTCTGTCCGGTGTTGCCACCGGAAACCTTGCGGTGACCGATACATAAGGGCGTACAAGGGGATTACAAGGGCCGGCTCGAAAAAAATTTCTTCAACGCACAAACGAACACGGCACCCGAAGGTGCCGTGTGGTGGGTTTTATTTGGAGTCGCGGTGCTCGAACTCGCCTTCGATCACATTGGGTTCTCGGCCCAGGGGTTCTCGCGGCGCCGGACCACCACGGGGCTGGAGGTCGTCGGCAAACGCCCGCTGGCGCATCGCCTGTTCCTCGGCGCGCTGGCGCATCTTGTTGGCCAGCAACCGACGGGTGAAAGGCAACAACATGATCAGGCCCACCACGTCGCTGATGAAGCCGGGCAGGATCAGCAGACCGCCGCCCAGGGCCAGCATCAGACCTTCGAGCATGGTCTGGGCAGGCAGCTCGCCGCGGCTCAGGCTTTCACGGGCACGCAAGGCCGTGGCAAGGCCGGCGATGCGCAGCACGAACACGCCGAGCATCGAGCCAAGAATGACCAGCAGCAGGGCCGGGAAAAACCCGATCGCACCGCTGACCTTTACGAATACGAACAGCTCCAACACCGGGAACAGCAGAAAGAGCAATAAAAAAGGGCGCATCGAATGGTTTCCTTAACGCAAGAAATCCTTGCTATGAAACCCTAAATGACGTCGCCCTTTCGTGAATTCAAGCGTCGGCCGCTGCATTTTTCGGCCATTGTTCGGCGTGAGCCAGATAAACCAAGGCTTCGCGCACTTGTGTCGGCGTGTTGCAGGACGCAGGAAATGCCAACCAATGCAGCCCCTGACCGATACGCAGGTGCATGCCTTCGCTGTCGATGCCCACCAGTTGCGCCGCTTCGGTCCTGGGCAGATCGGCCCGCTCGACGTAATGGGCGATGGCCTTGGCATGATCCGCATTCATGTGCTCGATCATGCTCGCCTCGGCTTTGCCGGCAAAGGGGTTGGCCAAGGTGATCCGGTCGATCCAGTGGATGGCGCCAAAACCGCCGATGTAGCGATGGCGCACAGGATCGAGCACCCAGAAATCGAAATCGTGGGCCTTGTGGTAGTTCCGCGATTCAGGAAAGTAGCGGTAATAACGCTCGGCGGCAGCCTCGATGGCGGCGCTGTCTTCAAGTTTCCGCGCCTCGGCCAGGTAGGTCAGGCGCCCCACGGCCTGTATGTCCTCGGCGCCCCGCTCGCCCACCAGCATGGAGCACTTGGGGTCTTTCTGCAGGTTGTGGGTGTGCTGGGCGATGCGGCTGATCAGGATCAACGGTCGCCCCTGCTCGTCCAGGCAATACGGCACCACGGAGCCGAACGGAAAGCCAGGCATGGATTTGGAATGGGTGGAGAGCATTCCACGGTATTCCTTGAGCAGTAATTCTCGTGCATGCTTGGCAGTGTCAACGCTCAATTTATGACTCCTTGAATGAAATTCGTCTAAAAACGCTCAGACACCTGGACATACGAATGCAACTCACTGACAAAGTAATCATTATCACCGGCGGTTGCCAGGGTCTGGGCCGCTCCATGGCCGAGTATTTTGCCGGCAAAGGCGCGAAGCTCGCCCTCGTGGACCTCAACCAGGAGAAACTCGACCAGGCCGTTGCCGCCTGCGTGGCCAAGGGCGTCGAAGCCCGGGCCTACCTGTGCAACGTGGCCAATGAAGAGCAGGTGAGCGACATGGTCGCTCGGGTTGCCCAGGATTTCGGCGCGATCCACGGGCTGATCAACAACGCCGGGATCCTGCGTGACGGCTTGCTGCTCAAGGTCAAGGACGGCGAGATGACCAAGATGAGCCTGGCCCAGTGGCAGGCCGTGATCGACGTCAACCTCACCGGCGTGTTCCTGTGCACCCGTGAAGTGGCGGCGAAAATGGTCGAGCTGAAGAACAGCGGCACCATCATCAATATCTCGTCGATCTCCCGGGCCGGCAACATCGGCCAGACCAACTACTCGGCCGCCAAGGCCGGCGTGGCAGCCGCCACCGTGACCTGGGCCAAGGAACTGGCGCGCTACGGCATTCGTGTCGCGGGCATCGCACCGGGCTTCATCGAAACCGAGATGACCCAAAGCATGAAACCCGAGGCCCTGGAAAGAATGACATCGGCGATTCCACTCCGGCGCATGGGTCGGCCCGAAGAGATCGCTCATTCAGCGGCCTATATCTTCGAGAACGACTATTACACCGGACGGATCCTGGAGATGGATGGCGGGTTGCGGATGTAAAGCCGCCGCAAAAACCAGTGTGGGAGCGAGCCTGCTCGCGATGGCGGTGTGTCAGTCAACCCGAGGTTGAATGTAATTCCGCTATCGCGAGCAGGCTCGCTCCCACAGGATTTGAGTCCAACCGTCAATCGTCGCTGACCGTAATATTCGGCATCGCCGGTGCTGCCGCTTCCTGCAACACGATCCGCGCACCGACATGACGGGCCAGTTCCTGATAGACCATGGCGATCTGGCTGTCCGGCTCGGCGATCACCGTCGGCTTGCCGTCGTCCGCCTGCTCGCGGATCAGCATCGACAATGGCAACGAAGCCAGCAGTTCGACGCCGTACTGGGTCGCCAGTTTTTCCCCGCCGCCCTCGCCGAACAGATGTTCAGCGTGCCCGCAGTTCGAACAGATGTGCACCGCCATGTTTTCCACCACGCCCAGCACCGGGATGTTCACCTTGCGGAACATCTCCACCCCCTTACGGGCGTCCAGCAGGGCCAGGTCCTGGGGCGTGGTGACGATCACCGCGCCGGCCACTGGGACTTTCTGCGCCAGGGTCAGCTGGATATCGCCGGTGCCGGGCGGCATGTCGATCACCAGGTAATCCAGGTCGCCCCAGGCGGTTTGTGTCACCAGTTGCAGCAAGGCACCGGACACCATCGGCCCGCGCCAGACCATTGGCGTGTTGTCGTCGGTCAGGAACGCCATGGACATGACCTCCACGCCATGGGACTTGATCGGCACGAACCACTTCTGTTCCTTGACCTGCGGCCGGGTGCCCTCAGCGATGCCGAACATGATGCCCTGGCTCGGGCCGTAGATGTCCGCGTCGAGCATCCCGACCTTCGCCCCTTCACGGGCCAGGGCCAGGGCCAGGTTGGCGGCGGTGGTGGACTTGCCCACGCCACCCTTGCCCGAGGCCACGGCGATCACGTTCTTGACGTTCGCCAACCCCGGCACCTGTGCCTGGGCCTTGTGCGGGGCGATCACGCTGGTGACATCGACTTTGGCGCTGGTCACACCCTCCAGGGCCTCGATGGCCATCTGCAGCATCTGCGCCCAACCGCTCTTGAACAGATCGGCGGCATAGCCGATTTCCAACTGGACATTGACACGATCGCCCTGGATATCGATAGCGCGCACGCATCCGGCGCTGACCGGGTCCTGGTTCAGATAGGGGTCGGTGTATTGGCGAAGGACGGCTTCCACCGTTGCGCGATTGACGGCGCTCATGGGCAACTCCGATAGCAGGGCTTGAAAAACAGGTCGTCATCCTACGCCGCCCATTCTTTTGTGGCGACCCAATTACTGATGTGCGAGCGTCCTTGTGGCGAGGGAGCTTGCTCCCGCTCGGCTGCGCAGCAGCCGCAGACCGGTTGGCGCTACCCGTTTCCAGTTTGGATGGACGAATTTGGGGGCGGCTTCGCCCCCCAGCGGGAGCAAGCTCCCTCGCCACACACATCATCCATAACCCAGCAGCACCTGGAAACAGGCCCGAAGGGTGAAAAAAAGCCGCCGGCGCTTTATAGTGGCCGACCTCCGTTTCATCAAGTAGCCGAGCCCCATGTCCGAGCCACGCAAGATCCTCGTCACCAGCGCCCTGCCCTATGCCAATGGTTCGATTCACCTCGGCCATATGCTGGAGTACATCCAGACCGATATGTGGGTGCGCTTCCAGAAACATCGCGGCAACCAATGCATTTATGTCTGCGCCGACGACGCCCACGGTTCGGCCATCATGTTGCGCGCGGAAAAGGAAGGCATCACCCCGGAACAACTGATCGCCAATGTCCAGGCTGAACACAGCGCCGACTTTGCCGAGTTCCTGGTGGACTTCGACAACTTCCACTCCACTCACGCCGAAGAAAACCGTGAGCTGTCGAGCCAGATCTACCTGAAGTTGCGTGACGCCGGGCACATCGCTACCCGTTCGATCACGCAGTATTTCGACCCGGAAAAGAAAATGTTCCTGGCCGACCGCTTCATCAAGGGCACCTGCCCGAAATGCGGCACCGAAGACCAGTACGGCGACAACTGCGAAAAATGCGGCGCGACCTACGCACCGACCGACCTGAAAGATCCGAAGTCGGCCATCTCCGGCGCGACCCCGGTGCTCAAGGACTCCCAGCATTTCTTCTTCAAGCTGCCGGACTTCCAGCAGATGCTGCAGGACTGGACCCGCAGCGGCACCCTGCAGGACGCCGTCGCCAACAAGCTTGCCGAATGGCTCGACGCCGGCCTGCAACAGTGGGACATCTCCCGCGATGCGCCGTACTTCGGCTTCGAGATCCCCGACGAGCCGGGCAAGTATTTCTACGTCTGGCTGGATGCCCCCATCGGCTACATGGCCAGCTTCAAGAACCTCTGCAACCGCACGCCGGAATTGGATTTCGACGCGTTCTGGGGCAAGGATTCCACCGCCGAGCTGTACCATTTCATCGGCAAGGACATCGTCAACTTCCACGCCCTGTTCTGGCCTGCGATGCTCGAAGGCGCCGGCTTCCGCAAGCCGACCGGCATCAACGTCCACGGCTACCTGACCGTCAATGGTCAGAAGATGTCCAAGTCCCGCGGCACGTTCATCAAGGCCCGCACCTACCTGGACCACCTGTCGCCGGAATACCTGCGCTACTACTACGCGGCCAAGCTTGGCCGTGGCGTCGACGATCTGGACCTGAACCTCGAGGACTTCGTGCAGAAGGTCAACTCCGACCTGGTAGGCAAGGTGGTCAACATCGCCAGCCGTTGCGCCGGTTTTATCCACAAGGGCAACACCGGCGTACTGGTGGCGGGCAATGCCGCACCGGAGCTGACCGACGCGTTCCTGGCCGCAGCGCCAAGCATCGCCGAAGCCTACGAGGCCCGCGACTTTGCCCGCGCCATGCGCGAGATCATGGCCCTGGCCGACCGTGCCAATGCCTGGATCGCCGACAAGGCGCCGTGGTCGCTGAACAAACAGGAAGGCAAGCAGGATGAGGTCCAGGCGATCTGCGCGCTGGGCGTCAACCTGTTCCGCCAGCTGGTGATTTTCCTCAAGCCGGTGTTGCCACTGCTGGCCGCCGATGCCGAGGCGTTCCTGAACGTCGCGCCGCTGACCTGGAACGATCACCAGACCCTGCTGAGCAATCATCAGTTGAACGAGTTCAAGCCACTGATGACCCGCATCGACGCCGCCAAGGTGCAAGCCATGACCGACGCCTCCAAGGAAGACCTGGCCGCCAGCCAGACCGACACCGGCGCTGCAACCGGCAACGGCGAACTGGTCAAGGACCCGCTGTCGCCGGAAATCGAGTTCGACGCGTTTGCCGCCGTTGACCTGCGCGTGGCGCTGATCGTCAAGGCCGAGGCCGTCGAGGGCGCCGACAAGCTGCTGCGTCTGACCCTGGACATCGGTGACGAGCAACGCAACGTGTTCTCCGGCATCAAGAGCGCCTATCCGGACCCGGCCAAGCTCGAAGGCCGGTTGACGATGATGATCGCCAACCTCAAGCCGCGCAAAATGCGCTTCGGCATCTCTGAAGGCATGGTGATGGCGGCAGGCCCAGGCGGCGAGGAAATCTACCTGCTGAGCCCGGACAGCGGCGCCAAGCCGGGTCAGCGGATCAAGTAAAGCGGCTGTACGTTGCACCGATCCCACAGACGCTTCGCAAGCGGCTGTGGGATTTTCATATCTGGCCTGCCGGATAATGCCTAATCTTGTAACAGGTCCTTTGTCGCCCAATACCTCATGTCCGACATCCTTCTCACATTGCTCGGCACTGCCCTGATCAACAACCTGGTGTTGCATTGGCCGCTGGGCGTCGATCCGCTGCTGAAGGCTGGCGGAAGACGACAGGTCCATGCCCTGGGCCTGGCCTCGACATGCCTGATGCCGATAGTCGGCACCCTGGGTTACCTGATCGACCATTGGCTGCTGATGCCGTCAGGCCTGACGTCGCTGCGCCTGTTTGCCTGGCTGCCCCTGAGCGTCCTGCTGATCAGGCCGTTGCTGCGCCTGCTGGCACGTTGGCTGCCGACACTGCCGTTCAAGGGATTGTGGCCACTGTTGCTTGGCAACGCCGGCATACTGGGTGTCACGCTGCTCAATTGCCTGGACGATCAGGGGCTGGCCCACGCCATGGCCCTGAGCCTGGGTGCCGGACTGGGCTTCTGGCTGGTGTTGAGCCTGTTCGACGATCTGCGCCAGCGCACCCTCGATAACGATATTCCCCTCCCCTTTCGAGGCCTGCCTGTTCAGTTGATTGCCGCCGGTTTGATGGCGGTGGCGTTCCTTGGATTACGCGGGCTGGTCAAGACATGAACCTGATTCAACGTATCGACGCCCTGCTACCGCAAACCCAATGCGGCAAGTGCGGTCATCCGGGATGCAAGCCCTACGCCGAAGGCATCGCCGAGGGCGAGCCGATCAACAAATGCCCACCCGGTGCAAGCGAAACCATCGCCGCCCTGGCCGACCTGCTGAAAATACCGGTACTGGAACTCGATACCAGCCGCGGCTCGGCCCCCGCGCAAATAGCCTTCATCCGTGAGGCCGAATGCATCGGCTGCACCAAGTGCATCCAGGCCTGCCCGGTGGACGCGATTGTCGGCGCGGCAAAACTGATGCACACCGTTCTCATCGACGAATGCACGGGCTGCGATCTCTGCGTGGCTCCCTGCCCGGTCGACTGCATTGAAATGCGGCCCTTGCCGATGACAACCGTGGTGCCGGTTGTCGGCGGACTGGCCTTCAGTCCCGAGCAACAGCAGGCCCGTACCGCCAAGCGCAACCATGCCCGGCGGCGCTTCGAACAACGCAATGCGCGTTTACTTCGTGAAGAAGAGCAGCGCCAGGCGGAGCGCCTGGCCAGAACCCAGAACGCTGCCAAACCCCAAGCCCAGCCCCGGGCCATCGATCCGGTGCAAGCCGCACTGGAACGGGTACGCGCGCAAAAAGCCGCCAGCGCCGATGCCGCGCTGAAAAAGGCCAAGGTCGACCTGGCCATGAGCCGGGCACAATTGAACAAATCCTTGAAAGCATTCGGCCATCCGCCGACATTTGAGCAGCAGTCGCAACTGATCCTGCTGCAACGCCAGTACGAAGCGGCGGAGCAGGCCTTGGCGCAATTGGAAAACACCGCGCCCCCCGTCGCGCCGGCCCCTGCACCGGCGCGGGATGCCGAACTGAAGCGGGCGAAGATTCAACTGGCGATGCGGCGCGCGGAGCTCAGCAAAGCCCGGGCTGCGGCAGCCTCGGACGCAGACGTACAGGCGTTGGAACAAGCGGTCGAAAACGCCGAACGCCAGGTGGACGCCCATGCCACTTCCTGAAGCCCCGGAGGAGCGGCTGCGGCAAGCGATGATACGCGTGCTGTTGGCCACGCTGCCCGGCGTGCTGGCCCTGATGTGGTTCTATGGCTGGGGCATAGTCCTCAACCTGTTGCTCTCCGGAATCACCGCATTGGCGGTCGAAGCACTGGTGCTGCGCTTGCGGCATCGACCGCTCAAAGCCGAACTGAGCGACGGCAGCGCGCTGGTCAGCGCCACATTGTTGGCCCTGGCCTTGCCGGCCTATTGCCCATGGTGGCTGACAGTGACCGCGGCCGCTTGCGCCTTGTTGTTCGGCAAGCACCTGTGGGGCGGCGTCGGCAATAACCCGTTCAACCCGGCCATGCTCGGCTACGCCCTGATGCTGGTGGCATTCCCCGCCCACATGAGCCAATGGCCAATGCCCCATGGCGTCGGCTTGCTTGAAGGCCTGCAACAGGTGGTTGGCGTTCATCCCAGCCCCGATGCCTGGGCCGGCGCGACAGCGTTGGACAGCTTGCGCATCAACAAAAGCCTGACCATCGATGAGTTGTTCGCCAGCCATCCGGCGTTCGGACGTTTCGGTGGTCGCGGGGTCGAGTGGATCAACCTGGCGTTCCTGGCGGGCGGTCTGTTTCTGCTGCAACAACGCGTGTTCAGTTGGCACGCGCCAGTAGGCATGCTGGCCGGCCTGTTCACCATCAGTCTGTTGTGCTGGAACGGCTCCGGCTCGGACTCCCACGGCTCTCCGCTGTTTCATCTGCTGACGGGGGCAACCCTGCTGGGAGCGTTTTTCATCGTGACCGAACCGGTCTCGGGACCCAAGGCGTCGCTCGCCCGCCTTTTGTTCGGTGCAGGCGTAGGGCTGCTGGTCTATCTGATCCGTATCTGGGGCGGTTATCCGGACGGCATGGCCTTTGCGGTGCTGCTGATGAACCTCGGGGTGCCGGCGCTGGAGCGTATCGTCGAGGCACGGCAAGGACGGCCAGCACCATGAGAAATCCCGGCGGTCTTGCCCTCTTGGCGTTGTTGACCGCTCTCGGTCTCGGCGCCACTTACCTCCTGCAAATCGGCACTGCCGAGCGCATCGAGGTCCAGCAACAGACCCTCGCGAACAGAACCCTGCTCGAAGTGCTGCCGACTGACCTGTACGACAACCAGCCATTGGCACAACCGGTATTGACGGAGGCTGTCCCCCTAGCCCATAGCACGCTGTTGGGCGGCTACCTCGCGACCCATGCCGGCCAGCCCGCCGCCGTGTTGTTACGCAGCCAGGCGCTGGGCTACGAAGGCAGCATCGAACTGCTGATCGCCATCGACCCGTCGGGCCGTCTGCTGGGGGTGAAAACCCTGCGCCAGGCCGAGACACCGGGCCTCGGCGCAGCCATTGCCGGTTGGCCGAATGCCTGGCTGCAGACCTTCAATGGCAAATCCCGCGTGGCTCCCAGCGACAGCGGCTGGGCCTTGAAAAAGGATCAGGGACAATTCGATCAACTGGCCGGCGCAACGGTGACCTCCCGGGCGGTGCTCCAGGCCGTTCACGATGCGTTGCGCTATTTCGACGAACACAAGGCATCCTTGGCTGGAGGCACTGCCCATGAATAAACAATCACTGACCCACGGCCTGTTGCTCGTGCCCCTGGTCGGCGCCAGCAGCTCATTGGTCAATGCCCTGGGCCTGTGGGTGGCCTGGATGCTGATCAGCGGCGGCCACGGCTTGGCAATGGGCCTCCTGCGACCGCGCCTGAGCGCCTATCAGCGCTTGCTGACTTCTATCGTCCTGGCCGCTACCCTGACCGCCTGCGCCAGCCTCGTCGCACAGGCCTGGTGGCTGGAATGGTACCGACCGTTGAGCCTTTATGTCGGCTGGATAGCCTTGAGCTGCGTGGCGCAGGAACACGACAGTTCTTTCATCGAGCCGCGCCTGCCCGGCTATCTAATGCTGACGGGACTGTTCGGCCTGTTGATGCTCTGCATGGGCGCCCTGCGCGAACTGATCGGCAAAGGTACGCCATTGGCCTTGATTGCCCCCGGAGGGTTCCTGTTGCTCGGCCTGTTGCTGGCGGCCTACCAGGCTTGGATGCCTGCCAAAACCCAATCATCCCTCGAGGAAACGCCGCGCCCATGAACGCCGCAAAACGCCTGGAAATATTTCGTCGCTTTCACGAAGACAACCCCGAGCCGAAAACCGAACTGGCCTATTCCTCGCCGTTCGAGTTGTTGATCGCGGTGATCCTCTCGGCCCAGTCCACCGATGTCGGCGTCAACAAGGCCACGGCCAAGCTGTTTCCGGTGGCCAACACTCCAGAGGCGATCCATGCCCTGGGTGTCGAAGGACTATCGGAGTACATCAAGACCATCGGCCTGTTCAACAGCAAGGCAAAGAACGTGATCGAAACCTGCCGCCTGTTGATCGAGCGCCATGGCAGTGTCGTTCCCCAGACCCGCGAGGCGCTGGAAGCCCTTCCCGGCGTAGGCCGCAAGACCGCCAACGTGGTGCTCAATACCGCATTCCGCCAGTTGACCATGGCCGTGGACACCCACATTTTCCGCGTCAGCAACCGCACCGGCCTGGCGCCGGGCAAGAACGTGGTGGAAGTGGAGAAGAAGCTGATGAAATTCGTGCCCAAGGAGTACCTTCTCGACTCCCATCACTGGCTGATCCTGCATGGGCGCTACGTCTGCCTGGCACGCAAGCCCCGCTGCGGCAGTTGTCGGATCGAAGACCTGTGCGAATACAAGCACAAGACCTCTGACGATTGAGCCGTTATTGCCTTTATGGATTCATCGATTGAAAAAATCTTTTTTACCCGCTCGTGGTTTATCGATATAAGGTGCCCCAAAGGCAGTCTTAGCCTGGAGTCGAACCCATGAGTACTGGCAAAGAACAACTGGATGTAGAAGACGATTTCATCGCCGTTGAAACCGAAGACGCCGAACCGGTGGTGGAAGTGCCCAAGACCAATCTGAGCAAGCGCCGCACCATCGACAACCTGCTGGAAGAGCGTCGCCTGCAGAAGCAGCTGGCCGATTACGACTTTGACCTCTGACACGTAAAAGCCTCCCTGGTGGAGGCTTTTTACTGAGTACGCGTGACCGAAACCTCACACCAACCCGTTACGCTGTGCCAGCTCGATCAGGTCGACCAGCGAACGGGCATTGAGCTTCAACAACAAGCGGGTCTTGTAGGTACTGACGGTCTTGTTGCTCAAGAACATCCCGTCTGCAATTTCCTTGTTGGTTTTTCCGCGCGCCAGTTGCTGCAGTACCATCATTTCTCTTCCGGACAAGCGATCCACCATATCGGACTCGCTGGCATTGCCCAGACTCGAACGCACCGTGTGCAGCGCCTGGTTGGGAAAATAGCTGTAGCCGGAGAGCACTGCTTTTATCGCACTCAACAACTCCGTGAGATCCTGTTGCTTGCATACATATCCGGCGGCCCCCGTTTGCATGCATCGCATCGAAAAATGCCCGGGCGCCTGGGAAGTCAGTACCAGCACTTTCAACGGTGAGGGGTTGGCGGTCAGACGCGCAATGACCTCCAATCCATCCAACTTCGGAATACCAATATCCAGGATGACAATATCAGGGGCTTGCTCCCGGGCAAGTTGTAACGCATCGACGCCGTTATCCGTTTCGGCAATAACTTCATAACCATGACGCTCCATCAGTAAACGTACAGCAAGACGAATGACGGGATGATCATCGACGATCAGCACTTTATTCATGGGCAAATCCAACTTCGCTGTTCGAATTTTTAGAGCAGGCACAATAGCCTAGTCATTTCTGCCTTGGCATGCCGCGCCCCCTGGCCGCCCACACCGAAAGACGCAACCTACAGGCAACACAGAAAATTCCTACAAATTCCCGTGGAAATAATGTGCCATGAATAGGTCGGCAGAACCCGGGGAGCGCTTTCCCGGTTCCCGCGCTCCTATGAACAGCGTGGCTTTGCCCCGATGAAACCGCTCTTTTTACATAGGGATAGGTACTCGGCCCTTCATAAAAAGTAACCGAATTATTTATCCATAAATGGAATTTCCTCCCACCTGCGCAACAGATTTCATATAAAAGGGCAGGACCATTCCCGTATAACAATTAGCAGAAGATGCCTCCTTTTCGTCATTCAACGCATTGACCTCAACAACTTTCAAAGCTTATCAAACTTAAACTACCGAACTGGATCACCCATGAGCACTCATCATGAACAAACCTTTGAAGACCATTGCAAACCCCATGACCCTCATCGCTATATTCGCAACTTTATCCGAAACCTCCGCAGCAATTTCCCTGCCGTTCCTGGATGATCAGGAGCGTAAATATTATTTGTGGTTCCTGATCAGCTTTCCTTTCTATCTACTGCTTCTTTTTTTCGTCACGCTCAATTTCAATTATCGCTCGTTATATTCCCCTTCGGACTTTCGCAAGAACAAACACTTCGTCAAGACCATGGACGATCCGACGTGTCGCGGCAGACGTATGTTCCGTCGCCCCCACAAGATAAAAAAATGGCGGGTGCGCCTTCAGCGGGCAAAGCACGATCCAGGGCGCCTGGTCTTTCTGGTGCGTAGCCCATCGGATCGGCTGATCGAAGCCAACCAGGCAAAACGCTCGAGACAGGCGAAGGAGCGTGCGGAGATCGTCGTGTACGTCATGTACAACCATGACAGATCCGACATTGTGCCGGACGGATAAACGATCAGGAGAAGCGCGCAATGGGGCGCAGCACAGGCTGGGTAGGCGAAAAAAAACGGCCTGCTCAAGGCAGGCCGTTTTCACATCGACAGGGTCAGAACAGCTTGCGACCCTTGTTCGCCGCGATGCGCATGCGCAAGGCATTGAGCTTGATGAACCCGGCCGCGTCAGCCTGGTTGTAGGCGCCACCGTCTTCTTCGAAAGTCGCGATGTTGGCGTCGAACAGCGAGTCGTCGGACTTGCGCCCGGTCACGATCACGTTGCCCTTGTACAGCTTCAGGCGTACGACACCGTTCACATTGACCTGGGAAGCGTCGATCATCTGTTGCAGCATCAGGCGCTCAGGGCTCCACCAGTAGCCGGTGTAGATCAGGCTGGCGTACTTGGGCATCAGCTCGTCCTTGAGGTGCGCCACTTCGCGGTCCAGGGTGATCGATTCGATTGCCCGGTGGGCGCGCAGCATGATGGTACCGCCCGGGGTCTCGTAGCAACCACGGGACTTCATGCCGACGTAGCGGTTCTCGACGATATCCAGACGACCGATGCCGTGTTCGCCACCGATGCGGTTCAGGGTCGCCAGCACAGTGGCCGGGCTCATTTCCACGCCGTCCAGTGCAACGATATCGCCGTTGCGATAGGTCAGCTCCAGGTATTGCGGGGTGTCCGGGGCCTTTTCCGGGGAAACGGTCCAGCGCCACATGTCTTCTTCGTGCTCGGTCCAGGTGTCTTCCAGCACGCCGCCTTCATAGGAGATGTGCAGCAGGTTGGCATCCATCGAGTACGGGGATTTTTTCTTGCCGTGACGCTCGATCGGGATCGCATGCTTCTCGGCGTAATCCATCAGTTTTTCACGGGACAGCAGGTCCCATTCGCGCCACGGGGCAATGACTTTCACGCCGGGCTTGAGGGCGTAGGCGCCCAATTCGAAACGCACCTGGTCGTTGCCTTTACCGGTAGCGCCATGGGAAATGGCGTCGGCGCCGGTTTCGTTGGCGATTTCGATCAGGCGCTTGGCGATCAGCGGACGGGCGATGGAGGTACCGAGCAGGTACTCGCCTTCGTAAACGGTGTTGGCGCGGAACATCGGGAACACGAAGTCGCGGACGAACTCTTCGCGCAGGTCATCGATGTAGATCTCTTTGACGCCCATGGCCTGAGCCTTGGCGCGTGCAGGCTCGACTTCCTCGCCTTGTCCCAGGTCAGCGGTGAAGGTCACCACTTCGCAGTTATAAGTGTCCTGCAGCCACTTGAGGATCACCGAAGTGTCCAGGCCGCCGGAATACGCCAGAACGACCTTGTTTACGTCCGCCATGCCATCACTCCACGGGTTGTACGGAAAGCCGTGAAGTCTAACGTCCGGCGCAGATAATTTACAGAGGCGCGACAGCTTATGACGACGAAGCGACAGATTATGTCGACCGCGCGACGATCAGAATCGATTCAGGATGTACGCGCAGTCGCCGGGATGGGGGCCGGGGCCGAGGTCTTGGCCGGCGCAGCCGCGGGGGCCGGGGCCTTGGCTGGCGCAGCGGTCGGTGCAGGAGCCTTGGCCGGAGCCGTAGCGGGCGCAGGTGGTGGTGCTGGCTGAGGGGCTGGCTGCGGTGCCAGCGCCTCGGTGGGAGACACACGTGACAGCTGCACGACTACACGACGGTTCTTGGCCCGGTTGGCGGCGTTGGTGTTGGGCACCAGGGGATAGCGCTCGCCATGGAAGCGCACGGTGATCTGCGACTCCTGGAAGCCATTGGCCTTGAAGAAATCCTGGACCGCCAGGGCCCGGCGGCGTGACAGCTCACGATTGGTCAAACGGTTACCGCTGTTGTCGGAGTGACCGTCAAGCTCGACATGATTGACGCTCGGGTCGGCCTTGATGAAGTCGAGCATCACCTGCAATTGAGCCTTGGCGCGCGCGTCGAGTTCGACCTCTTCGCCGGGAAAGCCGATCTGGGTCTGCTTTATCTGTTCGAAATTCTTTGGCAACAGTTTCGCCACACAACCCTGATAGTCGCTGAAGGCCTTGTTGAAGCGCACGGGCAGCAGCCGGACTTCCGACACCCGCCCATCGTCGGTGTTGCGACGCACCACCGGGCTACGTCCCTCCATCAACCCGCTGATCAAACGCCCCGCCTGAACCTGAGAGCTGTTGAACAGCACATCGCCACTGCCGATCCTGACCGAGCCCAGGTTGATGTCGCCCCGTCCCGGCTGCCATGGCGCAGCCGCCGCCAGCAAGGTGGCCGACCCGCCGCCCTGCATCGGGTTATAGGTCTTGAGGCGAAACGTGGCCTGCTCACCCGCCCGACGCACGAATTCGCCGCTGCCGAAATCGGTGATCGGCTGGCTCAGCCGGCACTCGAACTTGTCGCCTTCGACCGTCCACTCGATGCTCTCCAGACGGGTCTGGAAAGTGAGCGCCATCGCGGGAAGGCTGGCAAACACACTGAGCAAGGCTAGATAACGCTGGCGCACGGGAGGCTCCACTGGCTTTTGTACGAAATTCGGTACTCGCTGGAAGTATGACGCCGCCCCGAGACACTGCACGGATTCGGTTCATACCTGAAGGGGCTATCGGTCACTTGCGGCAAAACTTGATAGCGGGTGCCTGCATCGGTCTTTTCCGGTAGCATTCCCCAGAGTTTGACCCGCCTGGAAGACCCCCAATGTCCGACCGCCTGACCCTGCTGCGTCCCGACGACTGGCATATTCATCTTCGCGATGGTGCTGTGTTGACCCATACCGTCGCCGATGTCGCGCGCACCTTCGGGCGCGCAATCATCATGCCTAACCTGGTTCCGCCCGTGCGCAATGCCAGCGAGGCCGACGGCTATCGCCAGCGTATCCTCGCCGCACGCCCGGCCGGCAGCCGCTTCGAACCGCTGATGGTGCTTTACCTCACCGACCGTACCCAGCCCGAAGAAATCCGCGATGCCAAGGCCAGCGGCTTCGTCCACGCCGCCAAGCTGTACCCTGCCGGCGCCACGACGAACTCGGACTCCGGCGTCACCAGCATCGACAAGATCTTCCCGGCGCTGGAGGCCATGGCCGAAGTCGGCATGCCCCTGCTGATCCACGGTGAAGTCACCCGCGGCGATGTCGACGTATTCGACCGCGAGAAAATCTTCATCGACGAGCACATGCGCCGCGTCGTGGAGCGCTTCCCGACACTCAAGGTCGTGTTCGAACACATCACCACCGGCGATGCCGTGCAATTCGTCAACGAAGCCCCGGCCAACGTCGGCGCCACCATCACTGCGCATCACCTGCTGTACAACCGCAACCACATGCTGGTGGGCGGGATCCGGCCGCACTTCTATTGCCTGCCGATCCTCAAGCGCAACACCCATCAGGAAGCCTTGCTCGATGCCGCCACCAGCGGCAGCGCCAAGTTTTTCCTCGGCACGGACTCGGCGCCCCACGCCCGCCATGCCAAGGAAGCCGCCTGCGGTTGCGCCGGTTGCTACACCGCCTATGCCGCCATCGAGATGTACGCCGAGGCGTTCGAACAACGCAACGCACTGGACAAGCTCGAAGGCTTTGCCAGCCTCCATGGCCCACGCTTCTATGGCCTGCCGGTAAACACCGATCGTATTACCCTGGTCCGCGACGAATGGACCGCCCCCGCCAGCCTGCCGTTCGGCGAGCAGACTGTCATCCCGCTGCGCGCCGGTGAAAAACTGCGCTGGCGCCTGCTGGAGGAAAGCGCGTGAGTGAAGAGCATTTCGATGACGAACTGGACGGCAACAGCGGTTCAAGCGGCACTCGCCACCCCATGGCAGCCCGGTTCCGTGGTTACCTGCCGGTCGTGGTCGACGTAGAGACCGGCGGTTTCAATTCCGCCACCGATGCGTTGCTGGAAATCGCCGCGACCACCATCGGCATGGACGAAAAAGGCTTCGTGTTCCCTGACCACACCTATTTCTTTCGCGTCGAACCCTTCGAAGGCGCCAACATCGAAGCCGCGGCACTGGAATTCACCGGGATCAAGCTCGATCACCCATTGCGCATGGCCGTCAGCGAAGAAACAGCCCTGACCGACATCTTCCGTGGTGTGCGCAAGGCGCTGAAGGCCAACGGTTGCAAGCGCGCAATCCTGGTCGGGCATAACAGCAGCTTCGACCTCGGTTTCCTCAACGCGGCCGTCGCGCGCCTGGACATGAAGCGCAACCCGTTCCATCCGTTTTCAAGCTTCGACACCGCCACCTTGGCCGGCCTGGCGTACGGCCAGACGGTGTTGGCCAAGGCCTGCCAGGCGGCCGACATCGACTTCGACGGTCGCGAAGCCCACTCGGCCCGTTACGACACCGAGAAAACCGCCGAGCTGTTCTGCGGGATCGTCAATCGCTGGAAGGAGATGGGTGGCTGGCAGGATTTCGACGACTGAGATCAGCGCCAAGCCGGTCTTGTGATGCCTGTGATGTTGTGGCGAGGGAACTTGCTCCCGCTGGGCGGCGTAGCCGCCCCAAAAGACGAGTGAGCGCTTCGCACTCAAGCGGGAGCAAGCTCCCTCGCCACAACAAGCCCGAGCCAACTCCGGGTTTGAAATGCCCATAAAAAAACCGGCCCCTTGAGGCCGGTTTTTTTATGCCAGGTTCGCTTACAGCTTGTCGCCGTGCTCACCCAGGTAAGCAGCAACGCCTTCTGGCGAAGCGGTCATGCCCTTGTCGCCTTTTTTCCAGTTGGCAGGGCAGACTTCGCCGTGCTCTTCGTGGAATTGCAGAGCGTCGACCAGACGGATCAGCTCTTCCATGTTACGACCCAGTGGCAGGTCGTTGACGATCTGCGAACGGACCACGCCTTTGTCGTCGATCAGGAATGCACCACGGAACGCCACGCCGCCTTCGGACTCGACGTCATAGGCCTTGGCGATTTCGTGCTTCATGTCGGCAGCCATGGTGTATTTCACCTGGCCGATGCCCCCGCCGTTGATTGGCGTGTTGCGCCAGGCGTTGTGGGTGAAGTGGGAGTCGATGGAAACGGCAATCACTTCCACGTTACGGGCCTTGAAGTCGTCCATGCGGTGGTCCAGGGCGATCAGCTCGGACGGGCAGACGAAGGTGAAGTCCAGCGGATAGAAGAACACCAGGCCGTATTTGCCTTTGATGGCCGAGGACAGGGTGAAGCTGTCGACGATTTCGCCATTGCCAAGAACGGCAGGAACGGTGAAGTCAGGGGCTTGCTTGCCTACGAGTACGCTCATTGGATATCTCCTGGTGTAGTAACGTGAAAAATCAAGGTTCGCATCAGCCTGCCACCCTCCGGCGACAGCCCTGTGACACGAACCTGCTTCGCAAGGACCGACCATCATACACCGCGCATTTGGACTGTCCTCAACGGTTTTTTGGCGTTATCGAAAAATCGCCAGAGTGCCACTAAAAAACCGTTCGTCAGCCCGACGCCGCTCTAGCCCAGGCACTTCAGAAACCACTTTGACAATCATTCTCGTTAACATTAAGATCCGTCTCAATTGAGTCACAACCAGCGACGGTTCTCACTTATGTATGTATGCCTCTGCACTGGCGTCACCGACGGGCAAATCCGCGAAGCGATCTATGAAGGTTGCTGCAGCTATCGCGAAGTCCGCCAGGCCACCGGCGTAGCCAGCCAATGCGGCAAATGCGCCTGCCTGGCCAAGGAAGTGGTTCGCGAAACCCTCGCCAAGGTGCAAACGGCCCAGGCGTCGATCCCCTTCCCCGTGGAATTTACCGCCGCTTGATAAACAGCTTTTTAAAGAACCGGACTCAGTGTCCGGTTTTTTTATGCCTTTAAATCAATTGCTTAGCACCAAGACGCGGAACACAAACATTCTTATTCCGATTAATTTTCATTTATTATTCAATAACTTAGGTTTGACACCCGTAAATGCGCAGCTCAAACTCCGCCTTATACACAGCTATTACAGGGCAGGCCTCACCATGAAAGGCGACGTTACAGTCATCCAGCATCTCAACAAGATCCTCGCCAATGAACTGGTCGCAATCAACCAGTACTTCCTGCATGCACGCATGTACGAGGATTGGGGCCTGAACAAGCTGGGCAAGCACGAATACCACGAGTCCATCGATGAGATGAAACACGCGGACAAGCTGATCAAGCGCATCCTGTTCCTCGAAGGCCTGCCGAACGTCCAGGACCTGGGCAAACTGCACATCGGCGAACACACCCGGGAAATGCTCGAGTGCGACCTGCGTATCGAACGCACCGGCCATGCCGATCTGAAAGCCGCCATCGCTCACTGCGAAAGCGTTGGCGACTTCGGCAGCCGTGAATTGCTGGAAGACATCCTCGAGTCCGAGGAAGAGCACATCGACTGGCTGGAAACCCAACTGGGCCTGATCGACAAAGTGGGTCTTGAGAATTACCTGCAATCGCAGATGGGCGAAGAATAACCTTCGCTGGAAATGAGCCATTAAAAAGCCCCGCCCTCTGATGAGAGGCGGGGCTTTTTAATGGCTACTAATCCACTGTGGGAGCGAGCCTGCTCGCGATGGCGGTGCATCAGCCGCCATCACTGGTATCTGACCCGCCGCTATCGCGAGCAAGCTCGCTCCCACAGGGTACGGGTTCAACCTCAGTATGCGTGTTGAACCCGGACCATCGTAAATCAGGCTTCGGTCTTCTTCGCCTCAGCTGCTCGCACAGCGTCCTTGATCGCGGTCTGCAGAGAGCCGTCAGCGGCCATCTCGGTCATGATGTCGCTACCACCGATCAGCTCACCCGCGACCCACAGTTGTGGGAAGGTCGGCCAGTTGGCGTATTTTGGCAGGTTGGCACGGATTTCCGGGTTCTGCAGGATGTCCACGTAGGCGAACTTCTCGCCACATGCCATTACCGCCTGGGCAGCCTTGGCCGAGAAACCGCACTGCGGCGCATTCGGCGAGCCTTTCATGTAGAGCAGGACGGTGTTGTTGGCAATCTGATCTTTGATCGTTTCGATGATATCCATGGAGCACCTCGGCTTAAACTTCGCGACTTAAGTCGTCGACACGGTGGCGCATTGTAACGGAAAGCCGAGCAAGGTGCTCGGTCTCCTCCAGAGACAAATTCACGCAGCCGCCACCGTCACCGGCACGCCATTGAGCGCCGCATTGCCGGACAACTCGTCCAACTGGCGGTCATCGGTCAGGTCATTGGCGCTGGAGCCCGGCTGTTCGCTGGCAATGCCCATCTGCACACCCGGGCGGGCATGCCCCCAACCATGAGGCAGGCTGACCACGCCTTTCATCATGTCCGGGCTGCCCTGCACTTCGACTTCGATCACTCCCACCCGTGAACTGACCTTCACCCGCTGCCCATCACTCAGCCCGCGACTGGCCAAGTCATCCGGGTGCATCAGTAACTGGTGACGCGGCTTGCCCCTCACCAGCCGATGGAAGTTGTGCATCCAGGAATTGTTACTGCGCACATGCCGACGGCCAATCATCAGCAACTCGTCCGACTTGGGGGCCGGCAACGCGGCGAAACGCTCGATGTCGGCGAGAATCACCGCGGGAGCGGCCTGCACCCGGCGGTTTTCGGTCTTCAGTCGTGGTGTCAGGTTAGGCTTGAGCGCCCCCAGGTCGATGCCATGAGGATGGTCGAACAGCGTCGCCAGGGACAGCTTGTGCGGTGAAGCCTCTCCGTAAGCGCCCGCCCGCAAGCCGAGGTCGATCATTTGCGCTGGCGGCATGGTCGGCTTGAGTTCCTTGCCGGTCCTGGCGGCAAAGGCCTTGGCCAGGCCGACAAAAATCTCCCAATCGTGCAGTGCGCCCTCGGGCTTGGGCAAGATGGCCCGGTTGAAACGGGTGACGTTGCGCACCGCGAACAGGTTGAACGTGGTGTCGTAATGGTCGTTTTCCAGGGCGGAGGTCGAAGGCAGGATCAGGTCGGCATAGCGCGTAGTTTCGTTGATGTACAGATCAATGCTGACCATAAACTCCAGCCCGTCCAGCGCCTGCTCCAGTTGCCGCCCGTTGGGCGTGGACAGCACCGGATTGCCGGCCACGGTGACCAATGCCCGGACCTGGCCTTCGCCCTCGGTGAGCATTTCCTCGGCCAGGGTCGACACCGGCAGTTCGCCAGAGTACTCGGGACGCCCGGACACACGGCTCTGCCAGCGGTTGAAATGCCCGCCCGAGGTACTGGCAACCACATCCACCGCCGGCTCGGTGCACAGCGCCCCGCCAACCCGGTCCAGGTTGCCGGTGACCAGGTTGATCAGCTGGATCAGCCAGTGGCACAGCGTACCGAAAGCCTGGGTCGAGACGCCCATCCGCCCATAGCAGACAGCCGATGGTGCGGCCGCGAAGTCCCGGGCCAATTGACGAATCTGCGGTGCCGGCACCGCACAGAGCGGGCTCATCGCCTCGGCGGTGAAAGTTGCGACAGCCTGGCGCACATCCTCGAGGCCATCCACCGGCAAGTGGCTGTCACGGGTCAGGCCTTCGCTGAACAAGGTGTTGAGCAAGCCAAACAGCAGCGCGGCGTCACCACCGGGGCGCACAAACAGATGCTGGCTGGCCATGGCCGCCGTTTCGCTGCGACGCGGATCGACCACCACCACCTTGCCACCACGGGCCTGAATCGCCTTGAGGCGCTTTTCGACATCCGGCACGGTCATGATGCTGCCATTGGACGCCAGCGGGTTGCCGCCCAGAATCAACATGAAGTCGGTGTGATCAATGTCCGGGATCGGCAGCAACAGGCCATGGCCGTACATCAGATGGCTGGTCAGGTGATGGGGCAACTGGTCCACCGAAGTCGCCGAGAAGCGGCTGCGGGTCTTCAGCAAGCCCAGGAAATAGTTGCTGTGGGTCGTCAGCCCATAGTTGTGCACGCTGGGGTTGCCCTGGTAGACCGCCACCGCGTTCTGGCCGTGGCGCTCCTGAATGGTCGCCAGCCGTTCAGCGACCAGTGCGAATGCGTCGTCCCAGGCAATGGGCTGCCACTCGCTGCCAATGCGCTGCATGGGTTGGCGCAAACGATCCGGGTCGTTCTGGATATCCTGCAGGGCCACCGCCTTGGGGCAGATGTGGCCACGGCTGAAGTTGTCCAGCGGATCACCCTTGATCGAGGTGATCGCCAGGCTCTGGCCTTCGGTTTCGGTGGTTTCCAGGGTCAAGCCGCAGATGGCTTCACACAGATGGCACGCACGGTGATGAAGAGTCTTGGTCATGGCCAGTCTCTGTTTTATTCGTGGCGGCCGCTTTCGGCCGCGGGAACAAAACTATGGCGCGTGATCAGCGCCTTTGCCAGCGAGGTGCGTCCTGTGAATTGCCGGGCATCAGGCGTACCGATGAACTGGCATCACTGCTCCGGGGGCGGAGCCAGCAGCTGGATCTCTTCGACGGTCTGCACCTGTTCCTGGGCGATAGGCTCTCCCGTCAGCTCACCGATCAAGCGCCAATGCTCGTCGAGCCCGCCGCTGATGGTGGCCATGCGATCGATCATTCGGCGACCGGCGGCCTTGATGACTTCATCGTCGCTGCGCAACAACTCGAATGACATGGACGTCACCGAAGCGGTGAGGTGAGTCAGGGAGCGTGCCGTCAGCCCCAGCAGCTCCATCAGTTGTTGCTCTTTCGAATCCATTTCGAAGCTCCTGCGTCTAGGGGTTCTTTTATAACCCAGCCCTTTTGCATTAGGAAATGTTTCGCACTGACCAACAGACAGGCGAATCATTGAGCGACAGGTCATAAAGCGACCACCAGGTATGCCAGGCCCGTCCCGACTGATTGCCAAGCTGCGCAACGCCAGTGTACAAATGAGTCGCTGCTGTCAGGAAACCGGCCTCAAACATGTCATCCCAACCTGGCGATGACCCCGCTGAAATCCCCAAAAACCGTAGCCCTATTGGTAAGACGCGACATTTAATGTCAATATCGCGCCTTCCCTTATTTTCGTCGCCCCCGTGCGGCTTTTGCCGCAGGTCTCGCCCGTTTTTCCTTAAACAAGGCTTTGAGTATCTGCGGTCCGTTACAAAAAGGTAGTCAATCATGAGCGCAAGGCACTTTCTCTCCCTGATGGATCTCACGCCCGATGAGTTGCTCGGCGTGATCCGTCGAGGCGTGGAGCTCAAAGACCTGCGTAACCGCGGCGTACTGTTCGAGCCCCTGAAGAACCGCGTACTGGGCATGATCTTCGAGAAATCATCGACCCGTACCCGTATTTCGTTCGAAGCCGGCATGATCCAGCTCGGCGGCCAGGCGATCTTCCTGTCGCCCCGCGACACCCAGCTGGGCCGTGGCGAGCCGATCGGCGATTGCGCCATCGTCATGTCGAGCATGCTCGACGTGGTGATGATCCGTACCTTTGCCCACAGCACCCTGACCGAATTCGCCGCGCATTCCCGTGTGCCGGTGATCAATGGGTTGTCCGATGACCTGCACCCCTGCCAGTTGCTGGCCGACATGCAGACGTTCCTGGAACACCGCGGTTCGATCCAGGGCAAAACCGTGGCCTGGATCGGCGATGGCAACAACATGTGCAACAGCTATATAGAAGCGGCGATGCAATTCGACTTCCAGTTGCGCATCGCCTGCCCCGAGGGCTACGACCCCAACGCCGAGCTGGTCGCCAAGGCCGGGGACCGGGTGACCATCGTCCGTGATCCGAAACTGGCCGTGGCCGGCGCGCACCTGGTGAGCACCGACGTCTGGACCTCCATGGGCCAGGAAGAAGAAACCGCCAAGCGCCTCGAGCTGTTCGCACCGCTGCAGGTCAACCGGGCCCTGCTCGACCTGGCGGACGCCGATGTGCTGTTCATGCATTGCCTGCCGGCCCACCGTGGCGAGGAAATCAGCTTCGACCTGCTGGACGACCCGCGCTCGGTCGCCTGGGACCAGGCCGAGAATCGTCTGCATGCACAAAAGGCCCTGCTTGAGTTCCTGGTCGAGCCGGCGTACCACCACGCATGAGTCATCCCCTGCTGTTGAACCTGCACAACCTGGCCTGCGGTTACCAGGACCAGCGGGTCGTGCAGAATCTCAACCTGCACCTCAATGCCGGCGACATCGGTTGCCTGCTTGGCTCGTCCGGCTGCGGCAAGACCACGACGCTGCGGGCCATTGCCGGCTTCGAGCCGGTACACGAAGGTGAAATCCAGCTGGCCGGGGAAACCCTTTCCCGCGCCGGCTTCACCCTGGCCCCGGAAAAACGCCGCATCGGCATGGTGTTCCAGGACTACGCGCTGTTTCCCCACCTGAGTGTCGCGGAGAACATCGCCTTCGGCATCCGCAAGCACCCGAACAAAGATCGCGTGGTGGAAGAGCTGCTGGAGCTGGTCAACCTGAAGAACCTGGGCAAACGCTTTCCCCACGAACTGTCCGGCGGCCAGCAACAACGCGTGGCACTGGCCCGAGCGCTGGCGCCGGAGCCACAACTGTTGTTGCTCGACGAACCGTTCTCCAACCTCGACGGCGAGTTGCGTCGCAAGCTCAGCCATGAGGTGCGGGACATCCTCAAGGCGCGCGGCACCAGCGCCATTCTGGTCACCCATGACCAGGAAGAAGCCTTCGCCGTGAGTGACCATGTCGGCGTGTTCAAGGAAGGTCGACTGGAACAGTGGGACACGCCCTACAACCTGTACCACGAGCCGTTGACGCCCTTCGTCGCCAGTTTCATCGGCCAGGGCTATTTCATCCGTGGCCGGCTCGAAAGCCCGGAATCGGTGCAGACCGAACTGGGTATCCTGCGTGGCAACCGGGCCTACACCTGGCCCGTCGGTGGCGCGGTGGACGTGCTGTTGCGGCCGGACGATATCGTCTATGCGCCGGACAGCCCACTCACCGCCCGGATCGTTGGCAAGACATTCCTGGGTGCTTCGACCTTGTACCGCCTGCAATTGCCGACGGGAGCGCAGCTGGAGTCGATTTTCCCGAGTCATGCCGATCACCAGATCGGCGCCAATGTCGGTATCCGCGTGTCGGCTGAACACCTGGTGCTGTTCCAGGCCTCGGGTAGCATGGCCGCGCAGATACCGGCGGTGGAAAGTGGGGTGCGGCGGTACAGCGCGGCTCATTGAGCCTGGCCCGAGCCGCCTTCTCTGCACTGTGCTCGGATCTTTGATCGTAGGGGCAACGGTCTTATCTTTGCCTCTGTCATCGCGAGCAGGCTCGCTCCCACAGGTCCTGGTGGTGTATGCGGAGGTTGCGTACAGCCCAAATCCTGTGGGAGCGAGCCTGCCCGCGGTAGCGGCCTGACAGCTGGCCTGACTCTCCCGGACGTACTCAGTTCAGCTCAGCCCAGCAACAAGGTCCCACTGGCCACCAGCATCGCATCCCCGCCAATCTTCACCCGCTCCCCCTCCAGCCGGCAGAACAGCGCGCCCCCCCTGGTCGAGCACTGATAAGCCGTCAGTCCCAGCTTGTTCAGGCGCTTGGACCAGTACGGAACCAGGCTGCAATGGGTCGACCCGGTCACCGGGTCCTCGTTGATCCCAATCGCTGGCGCAAAGTAACGCGAGACAAAGTCATGCCGGCTACCCGGCGCGGTCACGATAGCACCGGGCCACGGCAGTTTGGCCAAGGCCGCCATGTCCGGTTTGCAATCGAGCACCGCTTGCTCCGACTCCAGCACCACCATCAGCACACTGGATGAGAGGACGTCCACCGCCTCGACACCGAGGGCATTCTGCACGGCCAGGGAGGCGCCCAGTTCGCTGGGCACCATGGCCGGGAAATCCAGCCACAACCGGTCACCTTCGCGACTGACGCTCAAGGAACCGGATTTGCAGATGAAATCCAACCGCTCGGCAGTCTCGTGGTAGACCTCGAACAGCACATGGGCGCTGGCCAGCGTGGCGTGTCCGCATAACGGGACTTCGGTGGTGGGGGTGAACCAGCGGATGTGCCAATACTGGCCTTCGCGGACCAGGAACGCGGTTTCGGCCAGGTTGTGTTCTGCGGCGATCTTGTGCATCAAGTCATCGGCCAACCAGGCATCGAGCCGATAGACTATCGCCGGGTTGCCGCCAAACGGTCGGTCGCTGAACGCATCGACTTGATGAAACGCAAGCTGCATGGCCTTCTCCTTGTAGGGATCCTTGTTATAGAGGCGCGAGCATGAAGCGCCTTGAAGCTGTCACGCCAGTGACAGATCAAGTGAATTTTCACCCTACAGCGTAGCCCGCAAGAGATCAGGCGCGACCGATATCGGCGAACGCCGCCCCGGTATGCTCGGCCAGTACCCCTGGCGCCAGTTCCACTTCCAACCCCCGTCGCCCCGCGCTGACATAGATGCTGGCGAAGGGTTGGGCGGAACGGTCGATGAAGGTGCGCAGGCGCTTCTTCTGCCCCAACGGGCTGATACCGCCCAGCAGATAGCCCGTGGAGCGTTGCGCGGCGGCCGGGTCGGCCATCTCGACTTTTTTCACCCCGGCGGCGTGGGCCAGCGCTTTAAGATCCAGGCTGCCGACCACCGGCACCACTGCTACCAGCAACTCGCCTTTTTCACTGGCGGCCAGCAATGTCTTGAACACCTGCGCCGGATCCAACCCCAGCTTTTCCGCGGCCTCCAGGCCATAGGAGGCGGCCTTGGGGTCGTGTTCGTAACTGTGGATACGATGCTCGGCGCGCACTTTTTTAAGCAGATCCAATGCGGGGGTCATGACCGCTCCTGAAGAAATCAGAAAAGAGTGGGCCGGGATTCTAAGTCATACTTCACAGATAGTTGAAAATATGACCGAAGGTTCACTTTCAATCTTTGACAGCAGCGTTTCTTGTCTATATTTTTTCGAAAGTGAAAGCCAGACCGCATGTCTCGAACTCCATTCCGAGACCAGATTTACGTCCCAAGGCAATCGATATGACCGACATCCAGAACAAGAACTACATCATTGCCCTCGACCAGGGCACGACCAGCTCCCGCGCGATCATCTTCGACCGTGACGCCAATGTGGTCTGCACTGCCCAGCGCGAATTTGCCCAGCATTATCCCCAGGCCGGGTGGGTCGAGCATGACCCGATGGAAATCTTCGCCACCCAGAGCGCGGTCATGGTCGAAGCCCTGGCCCAGGCCGGCCTGCATCATGACCAGGTGGCCGCCATCGGTATCACCAACCAGCGTGAAACCACGGTGGTGTGGGACAAGACCACCGGCCGGCCGATCTACAACGCCATCGTCTGGCAATGTCGGCGCAGCACCGAAATCTGCCAGCAGCTCAAGCGCGACGGCCACGAGCCTTACATCAGCCAGACCACCGGCCTGGTCACCGACCCATACTTCTCCGGCACCAAGCTCAAGTGGATCCTGAACACCGTGGAAGGCAGCCGTGAACGGGCGCGCAACGGTGAACTGCTGTTCGGCACAGTCGACAGCTGGCTGATCTGGAAATTTACCGGTGGCAAGGTCCATGTCACCGACTACACCAACGCCTCGCGCACCATGCTCTTCAATATTCACTCCCTGGAGTGGGACGCGAAGATGCTGGACATCCTCGACATCCCCCGGGAAATGTTGCCGGAAGTGAAGTCCTCCTCGGAAATCTACGGCCGCACCAAGAGCGGCATTGCCATCGGTGGCATCGCCGGCGACCAGCAGGCCGCTCTCTTCGGCCAGATGTGCGTGGAACCGGGCCAGGCAAAAAACACCTACGGCACCGGCTGCTTCCTGCTGATGAACACCGGGGACAAGGCAGTCAAATCCAATCACGGCATGCTCACCACCATCGCCTGCGGCCCTCGCGGCGAAGTGGCCTATGCCCTGGAAGGCGCGGTATTCAATGGCGGTTCCACGGTGCAGTGGCTGCGCGACGAACTGAAAATCGTCAACGACGCCCTCGATACCGAATACTTCGCCAACAAGGTCAAGGACAGCAACGGCGTGTACCTCGTGCCCGCCTTCACCGGCCTTGGCGCACCGTACTGGGACCCTTATGCCCGTGGCGCATTGTTCGGCCTGACGCGCGGCGTGCGGGTCGATCACATCATCCGCGCGGCGCTGGAGTCGATTGCCTACCAGACCCGCGACGTGCTCGACGCCATGCAGCAGGATTCCGGCGAGCGCCTCAAGACCTTGCGCGTTGATGGCGGCGCGGTGGCGAACAACTTCCTGATGCAGTTCCAGGCCGACATCCTCGGTACCCAGGTCGAACGCCCGAAAATGCGCGAGACCACGGCCCTGGGCGCCGCTTACCTGGCGGGCTTGGCCTGCGGCTTCTGGGGCAGCCTGGAAGAATTGCGCGGCAAAGCGGTGATCGAGCGCCAATTCGAACCACAACTGGACCAACAGGCGAAAGAGAAACTCTACGCCGGCTGGAAAAAAGCCATCAGCCGCACCCGTGACTGGGAATCTCACGAAGACGCCGAGTAGCCTGAAACCGGCATGAAGAAGGGCTGAAACTGGTCGGGAGTGGATTCCTGCGGCATCATGGGCAAATTTTGCATGGCAGCCCAAAGGAAGCCCCATGAATCTGCCTCCCCGTCAGCAGCAAATCCTCGAACTGGTCCGTGAACGCGGCTATGTCAGCATCGAGGAAATGGCCCAGTTGTTCGTCGTCACCCCGCAAACCATCCGCCGCGACATCAATCAGCTGGCCGAGGTGAATCTGCTGCGGCGCTACCACGGTGGCGCAGCCTATGATTCGAGCGTTGAGAACACCGCCTATGCCATGCGCGCCGATCAGATGCGCGATGAGAAACAACGCATCGCCGAAGCCATTGCCGCGCAGATTCCCGATCACGCGTCGCTGTTCATCAACATCGGCACCACTACCGAATCCATCGCCCGGGCGCTGCTCAACCACAATCAGCTGAAAATCATCACCAACAACCTGCATGTGGCTTCGATCCTCAGCGCCAAGGACGACTTCGAAGTGTTGATCGCCGGCGGCAACGTGCGCCGCGACGGCGGCGTGGTAGGCCAGGCCAGCGTCGACTTCATCAACCAGTTCAAGGTCGATTTCGCCCTGGTGGGCATCAGCGGCATCGATGAGGACGGTAGTCTGCTGGACTTCGATTACCAGGAAGTCCGCGTCTCCCAGGCGATCATCGCCAATGCCCGGCAAGTGCTGCTGGCGGCGGACTCCAGCAAGTTCGGGCGCAACGCCATGGTCCGTCTCGGGCCCATCAGCCTGATTGACTGCCTGGTGACCGACCAGCAACCAGTACCGGCCTTGGTGCAGTTGCTGAACCAGCACAAGATTCGGTTGGAAGTGGTTTAAGGCAGCTTCAGCTGCTGTTTCCAGCTTCGAGAGATCGCAGGCTTCGCCAGCTCCTACAGCATATCGGTAGGAGCTGGCGAAGCCTGCGATCTTTTTTATGTTCGAAAATTTTCCTTTTGACGCCTTTCGATGAGTTTTTTCAATCGGGATCGACTAGCCGTTGCTGTATTAATGGACTAGTATTTTCGCAAATGAACATTTATGTTCGAATTCAAATGTTACGAACAGAGCCCGAGGCCAGCCGATGTCCACCTCCACGTTGCCTACGCCCCCTATCGCCGAAATCTACGACATCGCCGTCATTGGCGGTGGTATCAATGGCGTGGGGATTGCCGCGGACGCTGCCGGTCGCGGTCTTGCGGTGTTCCTTTGCGAAAAGGACGACTTGGCCAGCCACACGTCATCGGCCAGCAGCAAGCTGATCCACGGCGGGCTGCGCTACCTTGAACATTACGAATTCCGCCTGGTGCGTGAAGCGTTGGCCGAGCGCGAGGTGCTGCTAGCCAAGGCCCCGCACATCGTCAAGCAGATGCGTTTCGTCCTGCCCCACCGTCCGCACCTGCGTCCGGCCTGGATGATCCGTGCCGGCCTGTTCCTCTACGATCACCTGGGCAAGCGCGAACAACTCGCCGGCTCCAGGAGTTTGAAATTCGGTGCCGATAGCGCATTGAAAAGCGAGATCAGCAAGGGTTTCGAATACTCCGACTGCTGGGTCGACGACGCTCGGCTGGTGGTGCTCAACGCCATGGCGGCGCGGGAAAAAGGCGCGCACATCCACACCCGGACCCGTTGCGTGAATGCCCGCCGCAGCAATGGGCTATGGCATTTGCACCTGGAACGCGCCGACGGCAGCCTGTTTTCCATCCGCGCCAAGGCCCTGGTGAATGCGGCCGGCCCGTGGGTCGCCAAGTTCATTCGCGATGACCTGAAGATGGAATCGCCCTATGGCATTCGCCTGATCCAGGGCAGCCATGTGATTGTGCCGAAACTCTACGAAGGCGAACACGCGCATATCCTGCAGAACGAAGACCAGCGCATCGTGTTCACCATCCCTTACCTGAACCAGTTCACCCTGATCGGCACGACCGACCGCGAATACACCGGCGATCCGGCCAAAGTGGCGATTACCGACGGCGAAACCGACTACCTGTTGAATGTGGTCAATGCCCACTTCAAGAAGCAGATCAGCCGTGACGACATCCTGCACAGCTACTCCGGCGTGCGACCGCTGTGCAATGACGAGTCCGACAACCCGTCGGCCGTGACCCGGGACTACACCCTGGCACTCTCCGGCGGCGGCGCAGAGGCGCCCTTGCTGTCGGTATTCGGCGGCAAACTGACCACCTATCGCAAACTGGCCGAATCGGCCATGGCGCAACTGGCCCCCTACTTCACCCAGATGCGGCCGAGCTGGACCGCCGATGCCCCGTTGCCCGGCGGCGAAAACATGACCACCCCGCAGGCACTCTGCTCGGCGATCCGCGACAAGTTCGACTGGGTACCCACCGACCTCGCGCGCCGCTGGGCCACGACCTACGGCAGCCGTACCTGGCGCATGCTCGAAGGCGTGCACAACCAGAGCGACCTGGGAGAGTTGATTGGGGCCGGCCTGTACACCCGGGAAGTCGATTATCTGTGCAGCGACGAATGGGCCGTCGATGCCCGGGACATCCTGTGGCGTCGTAGCAAGCTGGGCTTGTTCACCAGCCCTGCCGAACAGGAAAAGCTGCAGCAATACCTGGACAAGGTCGCCCATAACCGCCGCAAGATCGAAGCGGCCTGACCGCCAGCCTGTTCGACCGAAGCCCCTGAATCCTGTGATTCAGGGGCTTTTTGCTGTCTGAAGTCCGCCACCGTCCCTGTGGGAGCGAGCCTGCTCGCGATAGCGGTGTGTCTGAATCAACAGATGCTGGATGTGCCATCGCTATCGCGAGCAGGCTCGCTCCCACAGGGGTTGATGCGGAATCAGACATTCGGTTTTCCGAACACGACCCGACAGTCGGTTCGGCTAACCGGATAATTTGCCCACGAAAAACCTGAAACAAAACATTAATACCCATATAAAACAATAGGTTAGTACGAACGTCCTGGCCTGGCACGGGTCATGCTCTACACTCGTGGAGACGAATGCCTGGGCGCCAACACAACAGGAGCAACCGGACATTCGAAGTACTCAGGGCCGAACCGGCTGAAATAAAAAAAACAATGTCGAGGAAACATCGATGCGTATCGTTCCCCATCTCCTGGGCGCAGCCGTTGCTGTCGCTCTGATCAGCACCCCAGCTTTCGCCGCCGAACTGACCGGCACGCTGAAAAAGATCAAAGAGTCCGGCGTCGTCACGCTCGGCCATCGCGACGCTTCCATTCCGTTCTCCTACATCGCGGACGCTTCCGGCAAACCGGTCGGCTACTCCCACGACATTCAACTGAAAGTCGTCGAAGCCCTGAAAAAAGACCTGGACATGCCCAACCTGCAGGTCAAGTACAACCTGGTCACCTCGCAAACCCGTATCCCGCTGGTACAGAACGGCACCGTGGACCTGGAATGCGGTTCGACCACCAACAACGTCGAGCGCCAGCAACAGGTTGACTTCTCCGTCGGCATCTTCGAGATCGGCACCCGCCTGCTCTCCAAGAAAGATTCCAAGTACAAGGATTTCGACGACCTGAAAGGCAAGAACGTCGTGACCACCGCCGGCACCACTTCCGAGCGCCTGCTCAAGGCCATGAACGCTGACAAGCAGATGGGCATGAACGTCATCTCCGCCAAGGACCACGGCGAATCCTTCCAGATGCTGGAATCGGGTCGTGCCGTCGCGTTCATGATGGATGACGCCCTGCTGGCCGGCGAAGCGGCCAAGGCCAAGAAAGCCGATGACTGGGCCGTTACCGGTACGCCACAGTCCTATGAAATCTACGGCTGCATGATGCGCAAAGGCGACGAGCCGTTCAAAAAGGCGGTGGACGACGCCATCAAGGCCACCTACGCGTCGGGCGAGATCAACAAGATCTACGACAAGTGGTTCACCCAGCCGATCCCACCGAAAAACCTGAACCTGAACTTCCCGATGAGCGACGAGCTCAAGGCACTGATCGCCAATCCGACCGACAAAGCGGCTGACGACAAGAAGTCCTGATTTTTCTGACTAACCTTATCTCCTGAAGGGGCCCGGCCCTTTCAGGGGATGGTCACTCCCAGCTGACAATAAGGAAACACTCGAACCGGTGGCTGTCGAGCCGGACGCGTGTGCCTGGCCTTCAAGGCCGGGCGGGAACGGAGCTTCCCCAGACGGGCATCTGTACATCGAACGATCTGAGGGGAGACCCTAATGAATTACAACTGGGACTGGGGCGTGTTCTTCAAGTCCACCGGCGTGGGCAGCGAGACTTATCTCGACTGGTACATCGCCGGCCTGGGCTGGACCATCGCCATCGCCGTCGTGGCCTGGATCATCGCCCTGCTGCTGGGCTCGATCCTGGGCGTGATGCGCACCGTGCCGAACCGGCTGGTGTCGGGTATCGCCACCTGCTACGTGGAGCTTTTCCGTAACGTGCCGTTGCTGGTGCAGCTGTTCATCTGGTACTTCCTGGTGCCCGACCTGCTGCCGGAAAACCTGCAGGAGTGGTACAAGCAGGACCTGAACCCGACGACTTCGGCCTACCTGAGCGTCGTCGTGTGCCTGGGCCTGTTCACCGCCGCCCGGGTCTGCGAGCAAGTGCGCACCGGTATCCAGGCGCTGCCACGCGGCCAGGAATCCGCGGCCCGGGCCATGGGCTTCAAGCTGCCGCAGATCTACTGGAACGTGCTGCTGCCACAGGCCTACCGGATCATCATTCCGCCGCTCACCTCGGAATTCCTCAACGTCTTCAAGAACTCCTCCGTGGCCTCGCTGATCGGCCTGATGGAACTGCTCGCGCAGACCAAGCAGACCGCCGAGTTCTCCGCCAACCTGTTCGAAGCCTTCACCCTGGCGACGCTGATCTACTTCACCCTGAACATGAGCCTGATGTTGCTCATGCGCATGGTCGAGAAGAAAGTCGCAGTGCCCGGCCTCATCTCCGTGGGGGGTAAATAATGGAATTCGATTTCAGTGGTGTCGTCCCGGCCATTCCCGGCCTGTGGAACGGCATGGTAATGACCCTCAAGCTGATGGTCCTCGGCGTGATCGGCGGCATCGTCCTGGGCACGATCCTGGCGTTGATGCGCTTGTCCCACAACAAGTTGCTGTCCAACATCGCTGGCGCCTACGTCAACTACTTCCGCTCGATCCCGCTGCTGTTGGTGATCACCTGGTTCTACCTGGCGGTGCCGTTCGTGCTGCGCTGGATCACCGGCGAAGACACGCCAATCGGGGCGTTTGGCTCTTGCGTCGTGGCGTTCATGATGTTCGAAGCCGCGTACTTCTGCGAAATCGTGCGGGCCGGCGTGCAGTCAATCCCCAAGGGCCAGATGGGCGCCGCCCAGGCGCTGGGGATGAATTATGGCCAGACCATGCGCCTGATCATCCTGCCCCAGGCGTTTCGCAAGATGACCCCGCTGCTGCTGCAACAGAGCATCATCCTGTTTCAGGACACCTCGCTGGTCTACACCGTCGGCCTGGTGGACTTCCTCAATGCTTCGCGGGCCAATGGCGACATCATCGGCCGCTCCAATGAGTTCCTGATCGTCGCAGGTCTCGTGTACTTCACAATCAGCTTTGCCGCCTCGCTGCTGGTCAAGCGTCTGCAAAAAAGGTTCGCCGTATGATCTCTATCAAGAACATCAACAAGTGGTATGGGGACTTCCAGGTACTGACCAATTGCAGCACCGAGGTCAGCAAGGGTGAGGTGGTGGTGGTATGCGGGCCGTCGGGGTCGGGCAAGTCCACCCTGATCAAGTGCGTGAACGCCCTGGAGCCGTTCCAGAAAGGCGACATCGTCGTCGACGGCACGTCCATCGCCGACCCGAAGACCAACCTGCCGAAACTGCGTTCGCGGGTGGGCATGGTGTTTCAGCACTTCGAACTGTTCCCGCACCTGACCATCACCGAAAACCTGACCATCGCGCAGATCAAGGTGCTGGGCCGCAGCAAGGAAGAAGCCACCAAGAAAGGCTTGCAGTTGCTCGATCGGGTCGGCCTCTCCGCCCACGCCCACAAGCATCCGGGCCAGCTCTCCGGCGGCCAGCAACAGCGCGTGGCGATTGCTCGTGCGCTGGCGATGGACCCGGTGGTGATGCTGTTCGACGAACCGACTTCGGCCCTTGACCCGGAAATGGTCAACGAAGTGCTCGACGTGATGGTGCAACTGGCCCACGAAGGCATGACCATGATGTGCGTGACCCACGAAATGGGCTTCGCCCGTAAAGTGGCGAACCGGGTGATTTTCATGGACCAGGGCCAGATCATCGAAGACTGCCCGAAGGAGGAGTTCTTCGGCGACATCAGCGCCCGCTCCGAACGTGCGCAGCACTTCCTTGAGAAGATCCTGCAGCACTGACAGCTCAACCCATTCCCCTGTGGGAGCGAGCCTGCTCGCGAAAACGGACTGACATTCAACATCGACGTTGATTGTACCGGCCTCATCGCGAGCAGGCTCGCTCCCACAAGGGGCCGGGTGTTGGTTTGTAGATTTGTGTTGTGGTTGACCCAAGGCTTCTGTGATGAAATGCGACCCCACCCTCTATCGCGCGACGCCGCCATCACTTGCCGTGAAACCTCGCCTGATCCGCCATCTGTTCCTGCCGCCGTTGATCATCGCGCTGACGATCGGCCTGGGTTACCTCGGTTTCTGGATCAGCGAGCACTATGGCATCCGCGGTCTCGCCGAAAATGGCGAGCGCCAGTTGGAGTTGCATGCCCGCGCCGTCGAGAGCGAGATCAGCAAGTACACCTACCTGCCCAGCCTGCTGGAGCTTGAATCCAGCGTCTCGCAACTGCTCGACGACCCGACACCGGAACATCGCAAGACCGTCAACGAATACCTCGAAGGCCTGAACCGCCGCAGCCTCAGCCGGGCCATCTACGTGATGGACACCACCGGGCGGGTCATGGCCACCAGCAACTGGCGCGACGTCGACAGTTACCTGGGCGAAGACCTGTCCTTCCGCGCCTACTTCCAGAACGCCGTACGCGGCCAGCCGGGACGCTTCTACGGCATCGGCAGCACCAATGGCGAGCCGGGCTATTACCTGGCTCATGGTCTCGAACAACAGGGCAAGATCATCGGCGTGGCCGTGGTCAAGGTACGGCTCGAAGCCATGGAGGAGCGCTGGCAACGGGCGCGCCTGGAGGCTTTCGTCAGCGACGAGAACGGCATCATCATTCTCTCCAGCGATCCGGCACGACGGCTCAAGTCCGTGCGTCCGCTGAGTGACGACACCAAGGAACGCCTGGCCCGCAGCCTGCAGTATTACTGGTTCCCGCTGAACGAACTGATCCCCCTGGCCCGGGAGCGGCTGACCGAAGGCATGGAGAAACTGACCTTCCCGGCCAACACCGAAGTGGCCGCCGAGAAGCAGGCCATCAGTTACCTTTCGCAGACCCGGCCCTTGAACGACACCCCGTGGAATTTCACCCTGCTGACCCCCCTCGAAGACTTGCGACGCCAGTCGATCAACCAAGGCATCCTGGTGGCCGTGGCCTTCGCCCTGGTGGCATTCCTGTTGATCGCCTGGAACGAACGGCGCAAGGTCATCGCCACCCGCCTCGCCGCTCGTGAAGCCTTGCAGGAAGCCAACAGCCAGCTCGAGCGTCGGATTACCGAACGCACCACCGACCTGCGGGCCAGCAACGATCGGCTCAAGAGCCAGATCCGTGAACGCAGGCAGGCTGAAGAAACGTTGCGCCGGGCCCAGGACGAACTGGTGCAGGCCGGCAAACTGGCGGCCATCGGGCAAATGTCCACCAGCATCGCCCACGAACTCAACCAGCCGCTGGCTGCGCTGCGCACCTTATCCGGCAACACCGTACGCTTCCTGGAGCGCGGCCAGCTGGATACCGCCAGCGCCAACCTGAAGACCATCAACGAACTGATCGACCGCATGGGCCGGATCACCGCCAGCCTGCGCTCCTTCGCCCGGCGCGGGGATGACAAGGGCCGGGCCAGCCTCGGCAAGGCCGTCGAGGCCGCCCTGCAACTACTGGCCGGTCGCCTTGAAAGCCAGGGTGTTCAAGTGCATGCCGGCTTCGATGACATCCAGGTGCAGATCGACCAGACGCGCCTGGAGCAGATCCTGGTGAACCTGATCGGCAACGCCCTGGACGCCATGCAGGAACGACCCGAGCCACGGCTGTGGCTCGAAGGCCAGGCCCAGGATGGGAAATATCGCCTGCGGGTACGGGACAATGGCCACGGCATCGACCCGGAAACGCGCAAGCATCTGTTCGAACCCTTCTTCACCACCAAACCCGGCGAACAAGGCCTGGGGCTGGGGTTGACGCTCTCGGCGAGCCTGGCCGCCGCCGCTGGCGGGCACCTGGATGTCGAGCACCCGGATGGCGGTGGCAGCACCTTTGTCCTCGGTTTACCGTTGGTAAGCCCTTTATCTGCCGAGCCGCTATGAACAACGACCTGAGCGTACTGATCGTCGAAGACGATCCCCATGTCCTGCTGGGCTGCCAGCAGGCCCTGGCCCTGGAAGACATTCCCTGCGACGGCGTGGGCAGCGCTGAAGAAGCCCTGGCGCGAGTCGGCGAGGACTTTGCCGGCATCGTCATCAGTGACATCCGCCTGCCGGGCATCGACGGCCTGGAACTGCTGACCCGCCTCAAGGACCGGGACCGCAACCTGCCGGTGGTGCTGATCACCGGTCACGGCGACATCTCCATGGCGGTGGACGCCATGCAGAAAGGCGCCTACGACTTCATGGAGAAACCCTTCTCCCCCGAACGCCTGGTGGACGTCGCCCGCCGCGCCCTGGAAAAGCGCAGCCTGGCCCGAGAAGTGACTTCGTTGCGCCGGCAACTGGCCGAACGCGACTCCCTGGAAGGGCGGATCATCGGTCGCTCGCCGGCCATGCAGCACTTGCGGGAATTGATCGCCAATGTCGCCGATACCTCGGCCAACGTGCTGATCGAAGGCGAAACCGGCACCGGCAAGGAACTGGTCGCCCGCTGCCTGCATGATTTCAGCCGACGCAATGGCAAACAATTCGTCGCGCTGAACTGCGGCGGCTTGCCGGAGAACCTGTTCGAAAGCGAGATCTTCGGCCATGAAGCCAATGCCTTCACCGGTGCTGGCAAGCGTCGGATCGGCAAGATCGAGCACGCCGACGGCGGCACGCTGTTTCTCGATGAAGTGGAAAGCATGCCCCTGCCCTTACAGATCAAGCTGTTGCGCGTCCTACAGGAGCGCACCCTCGAACGGCTGGGCTCGAACCAGAGTGTGGCCGTGGATTGCCGGGTGATCGCCGCGACCAAGTCCGACCTGGATGAACTGGGTCGGGCCGGACAGTTTCGCAGCGACCTGTATTACCGCCTCAACGTGGTGACCCTGGAACTGCCGCCACTGCGCGAACGGCGGGAAGACATCCTGCAACTGTTCGAACATTTTCTTCAGCAATCGTCCCTGCGCTTCGACCGTACGGCACCGGAGCTGGACAACCAGACCTTGTCCAATTTGATGAGCCACGACTGGCCGGGCAACGTGCGGGAGCTGCGCAACGTCGCCGAACGCTTCGCCCTCGGCCTGCCGGCCTTCAAGAAATCCGGGAACAGCGGCGCCAGCCAAGGCCTGGCCTTCGCCGAAGCGGTAGAAGCCTTCGAACGCAACCTGCTGGTCGACGCCCTGCAACGCAGCGGCGGCAACCTGACCCAGGCCAGTCAGGAACTGGGGATGGCCAAGACCACGCTGTTCGACAAAGTCAAAAAATATGGCCTGAGCCACTGACCGGGGACGATGAAACTGTGGACCTGATCTTCAAGGCAGCGCTCGGCGCGGCGGTGGTGGTGATCCTGGCGATGCTGGCCAAGACCCGCAACTATTACATCGCCGGGCTGGTGCCGTTGTTCCCCACCTTTGCCCTGATTGCCCATTACATCGTCGGCAAGGGCCGCTCGGTAGAGGACCTGAAGACCACCATCGTGTTTGGCATATGGTCGATTATTCCCTACTTCGTCTATCTGGCGACGCTGTACATCATGGTCGACCGCATGCGCCTCGAGGCTTCACTGGCCGTGGCGGCGGTGGCGTGGCTGATGGCCGCGACGGTGCTGGTCAGTGTCTGGGTAAGGGTGCACGGCTGAATGTTGGCCGCTCCCACAGGGGCCTGTGTGGCCGCAATCTCTGCGATCACCCATAACAGGGTGGGAGCGAGCCTGCTCGCGATGGCGTCGGATCAGTAGCCGACAGTGAACCGAGTACGCGAGAACTGCGGCGCTTCCACCTCATCGATCATCGCAATGGCGTAGTCGGCAAAGCTGATCCAGCTGCGCCCGGTGGCATCGAACAACAGGTGGTCCTTGCCCACCCGGAATTGCCCGGTGCGCCCGGTTTCGACGAACTCCGCCGAGGGCGAGAGGAAGGTCCAGTCCAGGTCCTGCTCCTTGCGCAGCACGTCGAGGAACAGCGCACCGGCGGTGGCTTCGGCGAGGTATTCCTCAGGAAAACCCTCGCTGTCGATCACCCGGCTGTTGTCCGGCAGCAGCAACGAGCCGGCGCCGCCCACCACGAGCAAGCGCTTGACCCCGGCAGCCTTGAGCGGAGCGACGATCTTGTCGGCCGGCACAGTGGCAAAGTGGGCGGCGCTGATCACCACGTCGTGACCGTCGACCGCAGCGATCAACGCCTCGCTGTCCAGCACGTCCAATTGCTTGCAGGTCACCCCAGCCCTTTCGCCGATTTTCGCGGTGTTACGGGCGATGGCCGTCACGCTGTGACCGCGACGCAGGGCCTCTTCCAACAGTTGGCTGCCAGCACGACCGGTAGCGCCGATGATTGCGATTTTGCTCATGGTGTTCTCCTGTGATTAACGATGTTTGACAGAATACTGTTGTGAATACCAAGCCCGTGGGAGCAAAGCTTGCTCGCGATACAGACGCCGCGATTTCAGAAAAACCGCATCAAATTCATCGCGGGCAAGCCTTGCTCCCACAGGCCTTGCTCCTGCATGACAAGAACAAGACCCTCACCACTTCATCTCCCCCTTCGCCACCTTGGCACTGAGCGCCAGGGAGCTGTCATCGCCCAGGTTCGGATAACGTTGTTTCATGGCGGCGATCAGCGCAGCGGAATCCTTGGCCCGGGCGGTCTCTTCGTCGAACGCCTTGATGTAGCCGGCAGTGAAGGTGACCGCGGCCAGGGAGCGACTGCTCTCGCCCAGGTAATGGCCTGGAATCACGGTGCGCGGTTGCAGCTTCTCAATGCCGGCCAGCGTCGCCAGCCAGTCCTTATGGGACTGTGGCGCCTGGGTATCGGCCATCCAGACATGAATGTTCTCGGCCACCACCACCCCGCCGACTACGGCCTTGATCGATGGAATCCACAGGAAACTGCGATCCGGTTGTGGACCGTCGAGTCCGACGACCTGCAAGCGCTGGCCTTCCAGCATCAGGCTGTCGCCCTTGAGTACCTGGGGCACGACCGCCTTGGCCGGTGCGTCGGCCTTGAGGATCGGTCCCCAGTATTGAAGCTTGCCGTCGACGGTCTGCTTGATGTGCTCGACGGTCGGCGCAGACGCCAGCACCTTGGCTTCCGGGAACGCGGCGGTCAGGGTTTCCAGGCCGAAATAATAGTCCGGGTCGCCATGGCTGATATAAATCGCGGTCAGTTGCTTGCCGCTGGCGCGGATTTTCTGCACCACCTGTTCAGCCTGGGATTTGCCGAATTGGGCATCCACCAGAATCGCCTCCTTTGCGCCGCTGACCAGTACCGAGGTCACCGGGAACACCGCTGCCTCGCCAGGATTGTAGACGTCGAGGGTAAGGTCGGCGGCCCAGGCGTGGGCAGCGAAGACCAGGCCGGCAGTCGCCAGCAACAGGCGCTTGAGTGAGGTGCTTGCGGTCATGCTGTGCTCCGTTGTCGATTGGCCCGAAGGCAATGAAACGGAGCTTAGTCATCTGGTTCGTTCCAAAAAATGCGATGCTACGACATAGTTTGTTTCTGAAAACGGGCAAATCATGGATCGTCTACAAGCAATGCGGGTGTTTGTCACCGTGGTGGACCTGGGCAGCCAGTCGGCGGCGGCCGATTATCTGGAGCTGTCGCGGCCGGTAGTGTCGCGGTATCTGGCGGAACTGGAGGACTGGGTCGGTGCCCGGCTGATGCACCGCACCACCCGCAAGCTGAGCCTGACGGCCGCCGGCATCGAAACACTGCCACGCTGCCGGCAGATGCTGGAGCTGTCCAGCGACATGCAGGCAGCCGTCAGTGCACCGGACGACGCCCCACGGGGCATGTTGCGCATCAGTTCCAGCACCTCGTTCGGCCAGGCCCAGTTGGCAACGGCCATCACCGAGTATGTCACCCGCTATCCAGGGGTGAGCGTCGACCTGCAAATGCTCGATCGCATCGTGAACCTGGTGGATGAGCGTATCGACCTGGCGATCCGCATGAGCTACGACCTGGACCCCAGCCTGATCGCCCGACGCCTCACCGTCTGCCGCTCGGTGATCTGTGCCTCGCCTGGCTATCTGCGTGAACACCCGGCGCCGCAACGGGTCGAGGACCTGAGCCGGCACAATTGCCTGACCCATTCCTACGTGGGCAAGAGCCTCTGGCATTTCGAGCAGGACGGCGAGCAGGTTTCGGTGCCGGTGCAGGGCAATATCAGCGGCAACGACGCCAGCACCTTGCTACGGGCGACCATGGCCGGTGCCGGCGTGGCGATGCTGCCCAGCTACCAGGCCGGCGCCCATATCAAGAGCGGCGAACTGACCCGCCTGCTGGCCCACGCCGAACCCCGGCAGATGAACATGTACGCGGTGTATGCATCTCGCCGGCACATGCCGTCGGCACTGCGCAGCCTGGTGGATTTCCTGGTGGTGAGGTTTCCCGAGACGCCGGAGTGGGATGTGGGGCTGTAGAAGTACTTCTTCACCCCTGCCCCCCTGTGGGAGCGAGCCTGCTCGCGATGGCGGAGTATCAGTCAACATTTGCGCAACTGACACATCGCCATCGCGAGCAGGCTCGCTCCCACAAGGGGGCAATACAACTCTCAAGTCGTGCACCTGGATTCCACCAACAGCCCGCCCCAAGGCATACTTGCCACCCTCCGCATTCCAGAATCCGAAACCGCCCCATGCGTATCCACGTCAGTTTCATCGACCGCGTCGGCATCACCCAGGAAGTCCTGGCGCTGCTGGGTGGGCGCAATCTCAATCTGGATGCGGTGGAGATGGTGCCGCCCAACGTCTACATCGACGCCCCGACCCTCAGCCCACAGGTGCTGGACGAGCTGCGTGAGGCGCTGTTCAGCGTGCGCGGGGTGCAGGCGGTCACCGTGGTGGACATCCTGCCGGGCCAGCGTCGGCACCTGCAGCTCGATGCCCTGCTGGCGGCCATGACCGACCCGGTTCTCGCCCTCGACAGCGCCGGCAACGTGTTGCTGGCCAACCCTGCGCTGATCGCCCTGTACGGCCGCGAACCGGCCGGCGAAAGCGTGGCCGGGCTATTCGGGGACGAGGCACTGTTGGGTACCTTGCTGGAGAACGGCTTTCGCTTGCCGCTGCGGGAAATCACCCTCAATGGCCAGACCTGGCTGCTGGACGCCACGCCTATCACCGATGCCGGAGCGTTGCTCACGCTGTATCAACCGAACCGCATCGGCGAACGTCTGTCGGCGCTGCACCATGACCATGCCGAAGGTTTTGATGCACTGCTTGGCGACTCACCGGCGATCCGTACCCTCAAGGCCCGGGCGCAACGAGTTGCGGCGCTGGATGCACCGCTGTTGATCCAGGGCGAAACCGGCACCGGCAAGGAATTAGTGGCCCGGGCCTGTCATGCCATCAGCGCGCGGCATGGCGCACCGTTCCTGGCCTTGAACTGCGCCGCGCTGCCGGAGAACCTGGCCGAAAGCGAACTGTTCGGCTATGCCCCCGGCGCCTTTACCGGTGCACAACGGGGCGGTAAGCCGGGGCTGATGGAACTGGCGAACCAGGGCACGGTGTTCCTGGATGAAATCGGCGAAATGTCGCCGTACCTGCAAGCCAAGCTGCTGCGCTTCCTCAACGACGGCAGCTTCCGCCGGGTCGGCGGCGACCGGGAAATCAAGGTCAACGTGCGGATCCTCAGCGCGACCCATCGCAACCTGGAGAAAATGGTCAACGAAGGTTCGTTCCGCGAAGACCTGTTCTATCGCCTGAACGTGCTCAACGTCGAGGTTCCGCCGCTGCGTGAACGCGGCCAGGACATCCTCCTGCTGGCCCGGCATTTCATGCAGCAGGCCTGCGCCCAGATCCAGCGCCCGGTCTGTCGCCTGGCTCCCGGCACCTATCCGGCGCTGCTGGGCAACCGCTGGCCCGGCAACGTGCGCCAACTGCAAAACGTGATCTTCCGCGCCGCGGCCATCTGCGAGAGCAGCCTGGTGGACATCGGGGACCTGGACATCGCCGGTACCTCCGTCGCGCGACAAGGCGATGTGGACGTCGAAAGCCTGGAACAGGCCGTGGAAACCTTCGAGAAACACCTGCTCGAAAGTCTCTACGTCAACTACCCGTCTACTCGTCAACTCGCCAGCCGCCTGCAAACCTCCCACACAGCGATTGCCCATCGGCTGCGCAAGTATGGGATCCCCAATAAATAAGACCCTGTGGGAGCGAGCCTGCTCGCGATGACGGCGTGTCAGGTACAGAAATATTGGCTGATACTCCGCCATCGCGAGCAGGCTCGCTCCCACAAAGGCCTGCCTCGACCAACAATCGGCTCAAAAGCGACCTCTATCTGTACTGAAAGCGCTACAGTGGAACGATATCGCTACAGTCGGCGGTAAACTGCGCCGGATAAGGCTTTGATCCCGCAATCATTTTTTCCGAGCGCGCAGCTGTAGCGATTTCGCTACAGGCGCGGTTGACAGAGTCGTGTCGAATCCCCTCAAACCATTGATCCGTAAGCACTTATCGACATTGGCCGCATTCTTGCTATGGGTATTACATATGGCCGGGCCATGCCCCGCGCCTTTTTCCGCGTCCACCAGACGATCTGGCCCCAGGAGTTCCCATGAGCGAGTTGCGTTTCACTGAAGATCACGAATGGCTGCGCGCCGAAGCCGATGGCAGCGTCACAGTCGGCATCACCGCCTTTGCGCAGAACGCTTTGGGCGATGTGGTCTATGTTCAGTTACCGGAACTGCAAACCTACGCCAAGGGTGACGAAGCCTCTACCGTGGAATCGGTGAAGGCCGCCAGCGGTGTCTACATGCCACTGGACGGTGAAGTGCTGGAAGTCAACCCGGCCCTGGAAAGCAATCCTGAACTGGTCAACGAAGATCCGCTGGGCGAAGGCTGGTTTTTCCGCTTCAAGCCAGCCAATGCCGCTGAAGTTGGCCAACTGCTGGATCAGGACGCCTATGACCGTCTGATCAAAGCCAACGCCGAAGCCTGAGGAGCGCCACATGACCGTTAATCTGGGCACCGCCAACGAATTCATCGCCCGTCATATCGGCCCACGGGCCAGCGACGAGCAAGCCATGCTCGAACGCCTGGGCTACGACTCCCTGGAAGCCCTGAGCGCCAGCGTCATCCCGGAAAGCATCAAGGGGACCAGCGTGCTGGACATGGGCGACGGCCAGAGCGAAGCCGATGCCCTGGCCTCGATCAAGGCCATCGCCACCAAGAACCAGCTGTTCAAGACCTACATCGGCCAGGGCTACTACAACTGCCACACGCCGGCACCGATCCTGCGCAACCTGCTGGAAAACCCGGCCTGGTACACCGCCTACACCCCCTACCAGCCGGAAATCTCCCAGGGCCGTCTCGAAGCGCTGCTGAACTTCCAGACCCTGATCAGCGACCTTACCGGCCTGCCGATTGCCAACGCTTCCCTGCTGGACGAAGCGACCGCCGCCGCCGAAGCCATGACCTTCTGCAAGCGCCTGAGCAAGAACAAGGGCAGCAATGCCTTTTTCGCATCCGTCCATTGCCACCCACAGACCCTCGACGTGCTGCGCACCCGTGCCGAACCCCTGGGCATCGACGTGGTGGTCGGCGACGAACGCGAGCTGACCGATGCCAGCCCGTTCTTCGGCGCGCTGCTGCAATACCCGGCCAGCAATGGCGACCTGTTCGACTACCGCGAACTGACCGAACGCTTCCACGGGGCCAACGCCCTGGTGGCGGTCGCGGCTGATCTGCTGGCGCTGACCTTGCTGACTCCGCCAGGTGAGTTCGGTGCCGATGTCGCCATCGGCAGTGCCCAACGCTTCGGCGTTCCGCTGGGTTTCGGCGGCCCCCACGCCGCCTATTTCTCCACTAAGGATGCCTTCAAGCGCGACATGCCAGGTCGTCTGGTCGGGGTGTCGGTGGACCGTTTCGGCAAGCCGGCCCTGCGCCTGGCGATGCAGACCCGCGAGCAACACATCCGCCGCGAGAAAGCCACGAGCAACATCTGCACCGCCCAGGTGCTGCTGGCGAACATCGCCAGCATGTACGCGGTGTACCACGGTCCCAAGGGCCTGGTGCAGATCGCCAACCGCATCCATCACCTGACCGCGATCCTCGCCAAGGGCTTGGGCGCGCTGGGCATGAGCGTCGAGCAGGACAGCTTCTTCGACACCCTGACCCTGCACACCGGCGCGCAAACCGCCGCGCTGCACGACCAGGCCCGCGCCCAACGCATCAACCTGCGCGTCGTAGACGCTGAACGCCTGGGCCTGTCCCTGGACGAAACCACCTGCCAGGCCGACATCGAAACCCTGTGGGTGCTGCTGGCCAACGGCAAGGCCCTGCCGGACTTCGCCGCCCTGGCCGCCAGCGTGCAAAGCCGTATCCCTGCCGCACTGGTGCGCCAGTCGCCGGTGCTCAGCCACCCGGTATTCAACCGCTACCATTCCGAAACCGAGCTGATGCGCTACCTGCGCAAGCTCGCCGACAAGGACCTGGCCCTGGATCGCACCATGATCCCACTGGGTTCCTGCACCATGAAACTCAACGCCGCCAGCGAAATGATCCCGGTGACCTGGGCCGAATTCGGTGCCCTGCACCCATTCGCCCCAGCCGAGCAGAGCGCCGGTTATCAGCAGTTGACCGATGAACTGGAAGCCATGCTGTGCGCCGCCACCGGTTATGACGCGGTGTCGCTGCAACCCAACGCCGGTTCCCAGGGTGAGTACGCCGGCCTGCTGGCGATCCGGGCGTATCACCAGAGCCGTGGCGAAGAGCGTCGCGACATCTGCCTGATCCCTTCGTCGGCCCACGGCACCAACCCGGCCACCGCCAACATGGCCGGTATGCGCGTGGTGGTCACCGCCTGTGATGCCCGTGGCAACGTCGACATCGAAGACCTTCGGGCCAAGGCCATCGAGCACCGCGAACACCTCGCTGCGCTGATGATCACCTACCCGTCCACCCACGGTGTGTTCGAGGAAGGCATCCGCGAAATCTGCGGCATCATCCATGACAACGGTGGCCAGGTGTACATCGACGGCGCCAACATGAACGCCATGGTCGGCCTCTGTGCGCCGGGCAAATTCGGCGGCGACGTGTCGCACCTGAACCTGCACAAGACGTTCTGCATCCCCCACGGCGGTGGCGGCCCGGGCGTCGGCCCGATTGGCGTCAAGTCGCACCTGGCGCCTTTCCTGCCGGGCCACGCCAACATGGAACGCAAGGAAGGCGCGGTGTGTGCGGCGCCGTTCGGCAGCGCGAGCATCCTGCCGATCACCTGGATGTACATCCGCATGATGGGTGGCGCGGGCCTCAAGCGTGCCTCGCAACTGGCGATCCTCAATGCCAACTACATCGCCCGGCGCCTGGAAGAGCATTACCCGGTGCTCTACACCGGCAGCAACGGCCTGGTGGCCCATGAGTGCATCCTCGACCTGCGCCCGCTCAAGGACAGCAGCGGCATCAGCGTCGATGACGTGGCCAAGCGCCTGATCGACTTCGGCTTCCACGCCCCGACCATGTCGTTCCCGGTGGCCGGCACGCTGATGATCGAGCCGACCGAAAGCGAATCCAGAGAAGAACTGGACCGCTTCTGCGACGCCATGATCTGCATCCGCGAAGAAATCCGCGCAGTGGAAAACGGCAGCCTGGACAAGGACGACAACCCGCTGAAAAACGCCCCGCACACCGCGGCGGAAATCGTCGGCGAGTGGACCCACCCCTACAGCCGCGAACAGGCGGTGTACCCGGTCGCGTCGTTGATCGAAGGCAAGTACTGGCCGCCGGTAGGCCGGGTCGACAACGTGTTCGGCGACCGCAACCTGGTCTGCGCCTGCCCGTCGATCGAAAGCTACGCTTAAAGAAGCAGCGGCAAGTGACGAGCCGCAAGCTGCAAGTTAGACCCACTTTGCTTTTAACTTGCAGCTTGTAGCTTGAAGCTCCTAGCTGCTCCCCAAGGAGCCTCCTATGTCGTTAAGCGTGTTCGACCTGTTCAAGATCGGTATCGGCCCTTCCAGCTCCCATACCGTCGGCCCGATGCGTGCCGCTGCCCGTTTCGTCGAAGGGCTGCGTCGTGATGACCTGCTCGAGAGCATTACCAGCGTCAAGGTCGAGCTGTACGGCTCCCTCGGTGCCACCGGCAAGGGCCATGGCAGCGACAAGGCTGTGTTGCTGGGCCTGGAAGGCGAGCACCCGGATACCGTGGACACCGAAACGGTGACTGCCCGCCTGCAGGAGATCCGCAGCAGCGGTCGCTTGAACCTGCTGGGCCAGCACCCCATCGAATTCAACGAAAAACTGCATTTGGCGATGATTCGCAAGCCGCTGCCATTCCACCCCAATGGCATGATCTTCCGCGCTTTCGACGGCGCGGGCCTGCAAGTGCGCAGCCGCGAGTACTACTCGGTGGGGGGCGGTTTCGTCGTCGATGAAGACGCCGCCGGCGCCGACCGTATCGTCGAAGACGCCACGCCCCTGACCTTCCCGTTCAAAAGCGCCAAGGACCTGCTGGGCCATTGCAGCACCTATGGCCTGTCCATCAGCCAGGTGATGCTGACCAACGAAAGCGCCTGGCGCCCCGAAGCCGAAACCCGCGCCGGCCTGCTGAAGATCTGGCAGGTGATGCAGGATTGCGTGGCGGCCGGGTGCCGCAACGAAGGCATCCTGCCGGGCGGGCTGAAGGTCAAGCGACGGGCTGCGGCGCTGCACCGCCAGCTGTGCAAGAACCCCGAAGCGTCGCTGCGCGACCCGTTGTCGGTGCTGGACTGGGTCAACCTGTATGCCCTGGCCGTCAACGAGGAAAACGCCTTTGGCGGGCGCGTCGTCACCGCCCCTACCAACGGCGCGGCGGGGATCATCCCGGCCGTGCTGCATTACTACATGCGCTTCATCCCCGGGGCCAACGAGGACGGTGTGGTGCGGTTTCTGCTGACCGCCGCCGCCATTGGCATCCTGTACAAGGAAAATGCCTCCATTTCCGGTGCCGAGGTCGGTTGCCAGGGTGAAGTCGGCGTCGCCTGCTCCATGGCCGCCGGTGCCTTGTGCGAAGTCCTGGGCGGCACGGTGCAGCAAGTGGAAAACGCCGCCGAAATCGGCATGGAACACAACCTTGGCCTGACCTGCGACCCGATCGGCGGCCTGGTGCAGGTGCCCTGCATCGAACGCAACGCCATGGGCTCGGTGAAAGCCATCAACGCGGTGCGCATGGCCATGCGCGGCGACGGGCATCACTTCGTATCCCTCGACAAAGTCATCCGCACCATGCGCCAGACCGGCGCCGACATGAAAAGCAAATACAAGGAGACCGCCCGCGGCGGTCTGGCGGTCAACATCATCGAATGCTGATGCGCGCCTCTCTTCATTTTTCCAGGAGCTGATATGTCCACCGAACAACTGCTGAAGACCCCGCTGCATGCCTTGCATCTAGAACTCGGCGCCCGCATGGTGCCGTTCGCCGGCTACGACATGCCGGTGCAGTACCCATTGGGGGTCATGAAAGAACATCAGCACAGCCGCGACCAGGCCGGGCTGTTCGACGTGTCTCACATGGGCCAGATCCGCCTGACCGGCCCGGGCGCCGCCCAAGCCCTGGAAACCCTGGTGCCGGTGGATATCATCGACCTGCCGGTGGGCATGCAGCGCTACGCCATGTTCACCAACGCCAATGGCGGCATTCTCGACGACCTGATGGTCGCCAACCTGGGCAACGACGAGCTGTTCCTGGTGGTCAACGCGGCGTGCAAGGACCAGGACCTGGCCCATCTGCGCACTCACATCGGCAGCCAGTGCGACATCGAGCCGCTGTTCGAGGCCCGCGCCCTGCTTGCCTTGCAAGGCCCGGCTGCCGTCACCGTGCTGGCTCGCCTGGCACCGGACGTGGCGAAAATGACCTTCATGCAATTCCAGCGCGTCACGCTGCTGGGCGTGGACTGCTTTGTCAGCCGTTCGGGCTACACCGGTGAAGACGGTTTCGAAATCTCCGTGCCCGCTGCCGATGCGGAAAAACTCGCCCGCGCCCTGCTGGCGGAACCGGAAGTCGCCGCCATCGGCCTCGGTGCCCGTGACTCCCTGCGCCTGGAAGCCGGCCTGTGCCTCTACGGCCACGACATGAATACCGAGACGACGCCGGTCGAAGCCAGCCTGCTGTGGGCCATCTCCAAGGTCCGTCGTGCCGACGGTGCCCGCGCAGGTGGCTTTCCCGGCGCTGAAACCGTGTTCGCCCAGCAACAGAACGGCGTGAACCGTAAACGTGTCGGCTTGCTGCCCCAGGAACGCACCCCGGTGCGCGAAGGCGCGGAAATCGTCAACGAGGCCGGCGAGATCATCGGTACGGTGTGCAGCGGCGGCTTCGGTCCGACCCTGGGCGGTCCTTTGGCGATGGGTTATCTGGACGCTGCCTATACCGCCCTGGAAACGCCAGTCTGGGCCATCGTTCGTGGGAAAAAGGTACCTCTGCTAGTAAGCAAAATGCCATTCGTTGCACAACGCTACTATCGCGGCTGATTGACTGTTTCTATAAGTAACGCGTTTGCGTTATACGTGCACTAATGTGTAACGCAACCGCCATAAAAAGGTGCATTTATTTCCTATTCAACGGTGTTTATATCGCTGGCAAACAATTGAACTCGCCTATCGATTAAGCCCAGGCCAGCGAAGCGTATAAATGGCGGCAAGCTGAGGAAAACCGGGCCCTTCAGAGGGGGTTGTTTTTTCATTCGTAGTTGGCGTAGAGTTTGGTCACTGTGTTTGCATGGGTCGCTTGGAATCGTGACCTGGGCAGTAGCCTATGAAGTTCGCTACATCCCGTTCGACGTCTCTTACTTTCCTGCAACCCAGCCCCAGTACTCTTTCCAGTGAAAGAGGCTGTCATCAATTTAAGCGTCAAAGGAAATAAGAAAATGGCTGAGCGTCAGAGCGGTACCGTCAAGTGGTTCAACGACGAAAAGGGTTTTGGTTTTATCACTCCTGAAAGCGGTCCGGATCTGTTCGTACATTTCCGTGCCATCCAGGGCAGCGGCTTCAAGAGCCTGAAGGAAGGCCAGAAGGTCACCTTCGTTGCCGTGCAAGGCCAGAAAGGCATGCAGGCTGACGAGGTTGTCGCCGAAGCCTAAGCTTTCGCGACCCCAGAAGCCCCTGATTGATATCAGGGGCTTTTTTATGGGCGTAAGTCCGTAGAATGGGCTTCTTTTTGGTCCGAGGCCGTCATGCCGAAACACCTGCTCAACCCCCAGGGCGACTTTCCCCCCGTCGGCCTGGGTCGTCGCCTGGCGGCGATGTTCTATGACTTCCTGCTGTGCACGGCGTTGCTGATCGTCACCAGCGGCGTCTACAAGATGATCCAGATGGGGATCATCGGCGAAGAGAAAATGCGCGCCCTCACCGAAGCCGGCGCGCTGGATGGCGACCCGCTGCTGTCCACCGTGCTGCTGTTCGTACTGTTCGGTTTCTTCGCCAAGTTCTGGACCCACAACGGCCAGACCCTGGGCATGCAGGTATGGGGCATCCGCGTACAGAACGCCGATGGCACGGCCATCAGCCTGTGGCAGGCGCTGTTGCGGTTCGTGGTGTCGATTGCCTCATGGCTGCCGGTGGGGCTGGGCTTTCTCTGGTCGTTGTTCGACAAGCGCAAGCGCAGCTGGCATGACATCTACTCGGACACGCAACTGGTGCGGATTCCCAAGAAGACTCGATGACAAGCACTGCTTCGGCAAGTGGAATTCATTGTGGCGAGGGGATTTATCCCCGCTGGGCTGCAAAGCAGCCCCAAAATCAGGCAACTCGGCGAGTCAGGCAAATTGAGGCGGCTGTGATGGGGGCCGCTTCGCAGCCCAGCGGGGATAAATCCCCTCGCCACAGCAAAAGCCTCAAGCCATCGATGGTCAGGCATTACCCGCCAGCTTCATCCGCGCCGCCTGGGTGAAGTCCAGCATGCGCTTGAGCGGGCGAATGGCCTGGGGGATCAGCGCCGGGTCGACGAAGATCTCATTGGTGCCTTCCTGCAAGCTCTTGAGGGTACGCTCCAAGGTATTCATCGCCATCCACGGGCAGTGGGCGCAACTGCGGCAGGCCGCGCCGTTGCCGGCGGTCGGGGCTTCGATGAAGACCTTGTCCGGGCACAGCTGCTGCATCTTGTAGAAGATGCCGCGGTCAGTGGCAACGATCAGCGTCTTGTTCGGCAGGCTCTGGGCCGCGGCGATCAGTTGGCTGGTGGAGCCCACGGCGTCCGCCAGTTCGATCACCGAGGTCGGCGACTCCGGGTGCACCAGGATCGCGGCGTCCGGGTACAGGGCCTTCATGTCCTCCAATTGCTTGGACTTGAATTCCTCGTGGACGATGCAGGCGCCGTCCCAGAGCAGCATGTCGGCACCGGTCTTGCGCTGGATATACGTGCCCAGGTGCTTGTCCGGGCCCCAGATGATCGTCTCGCCGTTGTCCATCAGGCTCTCGACGATTTCCAGCGCACAGCTGGACGTCACCACCCAGTCGGCCCGGGCCTTGACCGCCGCCGATGTGTTGGCATACACCACCACGGTACGCTCCGGATGCTGATCGCAGAACGCCGAGAACTCGTCCACCGGGCAACCGAGGTCCAGGGAGCAGGTGGCTTCCAGGGTCGGCATCAGTACGCGTTTTTCAGGATTGAGAATCTTGGCGGTCTCGCCCATGAACCGGACCCCGGCCACCACCACGGTCTTGGCCGGATGGGCGTTGCCGAAGCGGGCCATTTCCAGGGAGTCGGACACGCAGCCGCCGGTTTCCTCGGCCAGGGCCTGGATGATCGGGTCGCAGTAGAAGTGCGCGACCAGCACCGCGTCCTGAGCCTTGAGCTCGGCGGCGATGGCGGCGCGGTACCAGGCCTCTTGCTCGGCACTCAGCGGCTTGGGCTGCTTGGCGTCGAGGTGAGCCTGGACCAGAAGGCGTTCGGAAATTTGCGTCATGTTCGCAAGACCTGCAGGCGCATTTGCGCGAAAGTCGAGTATACACCCGGCTCCGGACCACTCGGGTACCGCCGGGAAAGTGAGTGTCAATCAGGCACGGGACAACGTGAAGCCGGCAAGGCTACAGAATATCCCGTCGATGCAAAAGATCATTCTGATCGGTGCCTGGCCCCACGTTCCAGCGCCATTCAAACACCGCGTAGCCGGGAGTGGATACCCAGACCAACCTGACTGAAATGTAATCACCCGCCCCGCTCGCCTGTGTCATCTTTTGCTTCACACCTGTACGGGCTGCCCCGTGCACGTCGCGAATCGACGGACGGACTTTTATCGATGCAAACAAAAACTTCCCGGCGCACCTTCGTAAAAGGCCTGACCGCTGGCGGCATCCTGGGTGGCCTGGGCCTGTGGCGCGCCCCCGCCTGGGCGGTGAGCGGCCCAGGCCAGCCGACTGTATTGAGCGGCACCGATTTCGACCTGTTCATTGGCGAAAGCCCGGTCAATTTCACCGGCCACCCCCGTATCGCCCAGACCATCAACGGCGGCATTCCCGGCCCGCTGCTGCGCTGGCGCGAAGGCGACACCGTGACCCTGCGGGTACGCAATCGCTTGAAGGACACCACATCCATCCACTGGCATGGCATCCTCCTGCCGGCCAACATGGACGGCGTGCCAGGGTTGAGCTTCAAGGGCATCGAACCCGACGGCCAGTACGTCTACCAATTCAAGGTCCGCCAGAACGGCACCTACTGGTACCACAGCCATTCCGGGTTCCAGGAGCAATCCGGGGTGTATGGCCCGCTGGTCATCGATGCCCGGGAACCCGAGCCCTTCCAGTACGAACGGGACTACGTGGTGATGCTCACCGACTGGACCGACGAAGACCCCGCCGACGTCATCGGCAAGCTCAAGAAGCAGTCGGACTACTACAACTACAACAAACGCACCGTCGGCGACTTCATCGACGATGTCGCCAGCAAGGGCTGGGGCGCCGCCGTGGCCGATCGCAAGATGTGGGCCGAGATGAAAATGAATCCCACCGACCTGGCGGACGTCAGCGGTGCGACCTACACCTACCTGATGAACGGCCAGGCGCCGGACATGAACTGGACCGGGCTGTTCAAGCCCGGCGAGCGGATTCGCCTGCGCTTCATCAACGGTTCGTCCATGACCTACTTCGACGTGCGCATCCCCGGCCTGAAAATGACGGTGGTCGCCTCCGACGGCCAGTACGTCAATCCGGTGTCCGTCGACGAGTTCCGGATCGCCGTGGCCGAGACCTACGACGTCATCATCGAGCCGACCGAGCAGGCCTACACCCTGTTTGCCCAGTCGATGGACCGCACCGGGTATGCCCGCGGCACCCTGGCGACCCGGGCCGGACTCTCGGCCCCGGTTCCAGCGCTGGATCCGCGACCGCTGGTGACCATGGACGACATGGGCATGAGCGGCATGGATCACGGTGGCATGGGGGATATGGGTGGCATGGATCATGGATCGATGCAGGGCATGGATCACGGTGCCATGCAGGGCACGGACGGCATGCAAGGCATGGATCAAGGCGAGATGTCGACCATGGATCAAGGTGACATGCCGACGATGGACCACGGCGCCATGCCAGGCATGGGCAACATGCCGTCCCATCCGGCATCGGAGCAAGGCAACCCACTGGTGGACATGCAAGCCATGAGCGTCAAGCCCAAGCTCGACGACCCGGGCATGGGCCTGCGCAACAACGGTCGCAAGGTGCTGACCTATGCGGACCTGCGCAGTACTTTCCCTGACCCGGACGGCCGCGAACCGGGTCGCACCATCGAATTGCACCTGACCGGGCACATGGAAAAATTCGTCTGGTCATTCAACGGCGTGAAGTTCTCCGACGCCGAGCCGTTGCTGTTCAAGTACGGCGAACGGCTGCGCATCGTGCTGATCAACGACACCATGATGACTCACCCCATCCATCTGCACGGCATGTGGAGCGACCTGGAGGACGAAAACGGTCAGTTCATGGTGCGCAAGCACACCCTCGACGTGCCGCCCGGTTCCAGGCGCAGCTACCGGGTCACCGCCGATGCCCTGGGCCGCTGGGCGTATCACTGTCACCTGCTCTTCCACATGGAAATGGGCATGTTCCGTGAAGTCCGGGTACAGGAATGAGGAGCCGAACCATGACCCGCCACATTCAATCTCCTTTCCTGTCGATGATGATCATGGCCGGCCTGGCACAAGGCATCGCCGCACCCGCCTGGGCCGCCGGCAACGCTATGCCAGGCATGGATCACAGCCAGATGCAGGGCATGGACCATGGCCAGATGCAAGGCATGGATTCGATGCAGGGCATGCAGTCGATGGAGCCGCCCAGGAGCACCAGCCGCACGCCGATCCCCGAGCTGACCGCCGCCGATCGCGCAGCGGTCTATGAGGACCACGGCGGCCATCTGATGAATGACAGCGCGCTCAACTCACTCTTTCTGGTCAATCAGTTGGAATGGCAAGACGCCGACGAAGGCAGCGCACTGAGTTGGGACGCCTCCGGCTGGATCGGCGGCGACATCGACCGGTTGTGGTTGCGCACCGAAGGCGAGCGCACCAACGGCAAGACCGAAGAAGCCGAACTCCAGGCCCTCTGGGGCCACGCCATCAGCCCCTGGTGGGACGTGGTGGCCGGCGTGCGCCAGGACTTCAAGCCGGACGAGCCGCAAACCTGGGCTGCCCTGGGCATCCAGGGCATGGCGCTGTACAACTTCGAAACCCAGGCCACGGCCTACCTCGGTGAGAACGGCCAGAGCGCCATGCGCCTGGAGGGCGACTACGACATCCTGTTGACCAACCGCCTGATCCTGCAACCCACCGCCGAAGCCAACTTCCATGGCAAGAACGATCCGGCACGCGCGGAGGGTTCAGGGTTATCGAACACCGAGCTGGGCCTGCGGCTGCGTTATGAAATCCGTCGCGAATTCGCCCCTTACATCGGCGTCACCTGGAACCGCGTCTATGGCAACACCGCCGACTACGCCCGCGAAGAGGGCGATGACCGTAGCGAGGCGCGCCTGGTCCTGGGCGTGCGCATGTGGTTCTAACGGACTGCGCCCCCTCCCATTTCCCAAAAACTAGAAAATCGTTGTAGGAGTCCTTGCATGTCATTCATCAAAAACGCTGCGATCACCGTCGCGTTATCCACTGCGCTACTGAGCAGCGGCCTGGCCCAGGCACACCCCAAGCTACTGTCCTCTACCCCTGCCGAGGGTACGCAGGGACCGGCTCCGGCGAAGATCGAGCTGCATTTCTCCGAGAACCTGATGACCAAGTTCTCCGGCGCCAAGCTGCTGATGACCGAGATGCCCGGCATGTCGGCCCATTCGCCCATGGCCATGCCGGCCAAGGTGTCGGGCAGCGAAGATCCCAAGACCATGCTCATCATCCCGAACACCCCGCTCACGCCGGGTACCTATCAGGTTCAATGGCGCGCGGTATCGTCCGACACTCACCCGATCACCGGCAACGTCACGTTCAAGGTGAAGTGAGTTGAGCGAGTCGATCGATATAGATCTGATCAACATTGTTCTACGCCTGGCCCTGTATCTGGACCTGATGCTGTCGTTCGGCCTGGCGGCTTTCGGTCTCTATGGTCTTCGAGGTCGGGAACGGGAGTCGGGTGAGGTACTGCCTTTCGCACGGCTCCTGGCGAGCACGGCCATCGTCGGCGTGCTGCTGTCCATCGCCGGCATGCTGTGCATGGCCTGGGCCATGAGCGGCGTGACGGACTGGGCCGATCTGCAGCCGCACGTTGAGATGATGGTGTTGGAGACTGACGTGGGTTCGAGCTGGAGTCTGCGGATCCTGGCACTGATGCTGACCGTTGTCGCCGCGACGCAAAGCAGAAGCAGACCGACCGCCAGCCTGTGGCTGGGCACGCTGGCCGCAGGCGTGGCCCTTGCGACACTGGCGTGGGCCGGCCATGGCGCCATGGACGAAGGCGAACGACGGAGCTGGCACTTCATCACTGACTTTCTGCACCTGTGGGCGGCGGGTGCCTGGGTCGGGGCCTTGGCGGCGTTTGTACTGCTGCTTCGCCAGGCCGAACAGCGCTTGTCAGTACTGTCTCGAACCCTGACCGGTTTCGAAAGAGTCGGGGCGGTGATCGTGCTGATCATCAGCGTGACCGGCGTGATGAATTACCTGTTCATCGTCGGCCCGAGCATCGACGGACTGTTCGACAGCAGCTACGGTCAGCTGCTGACACTTAAACTCGTCCTGTTCGGGGCCATGCTGGTGTTCGCCGCACTGAACCGTTTTCATCTGAGCCCGCAGCTGGAACGGGCCAGGCAAACCGGTGAACACAATATCGCCGTGGGTGCCTTGCGGCGCAGCATGCTGCTCGAGTTTTCAGTGGCAGCGGTCATCCTGGCACTGGTGGCCTGGTTGGGTACATTGAGCCCGGCCATGGAATAGCCTCTGTGGGAGCGAGCCTGCTGGCGATGGCGGTGGGTCAGCTTGCGGCGATGTCGGCTTTGCCGCCGTCATCGCGAGCAGGCTCGCTCCCACAGGGTGTCGCGGTGTCTGCCAATGCTGCTTACAGCCGACTCCAATGTGGGAGCGAGCCTGCTCGCGATGGCTTTGGGTCAGCTTGCGGCGATGTTGACCTTACCGCCGTCATCGCGAGCAGGCTCGCTCCCACAGGGTGTGGCGGTGTCTGCCAATGCTGCTTACAGCCGAATCCAATGTGGGAGCGAGCGTGCTCGCGATGGCTTTGGGTCAACTTGCGGCGATGTTGGCTTTGTCGCCGTCATTACAGGGTTGATGAGCATTTAATCTTTCAATATGCCTGCCCAGTTTTCAGTTTGCCCCTGCCCTCGCTTCCCGGCCTAAATGGCATTTTTATCAGCCAAGGCTTCGTTATGGAAAATGTTCGAACTTCAAGCACCCACGCCGTCTGGCTGATGGTCAGTGTGGTGTTGGTGGCGTTGAACCTGCGACCTTCGATGGCAGCGGTCGGGCCCTTGTTGTCAGCCATTCGCGGCGACGTGCCGTTGAGTTTCAGCACCGCTTCACTGCTCACCATGCTGCCGGTCATGGCGATGGGCCTGGCGATGTTCCTGGGCATGCGCATTGCCCTGCGCATCGGTGAACACCGCACCATCGTGTTGTCGCTGTTGATCATCGGCATCGCCACGGCGTCGCGCCTGTACCTGGACAGCGCCGCCGAGCTGATTGTCAGCGCCGTGGTGGCCGGGGTCGGGATCGCGCTGATTCAGGCGGTAATGCCGGCCCTGATCAAATCGCGATTCAGCGACAACGTCTCGCTGTTCATGGGCCTGTACGTCACTTCGATCATGGGCGGCGCGGCATTGGCGGCATCGTTTTCACCCTTCGTCCTGACCCAGACCGGCAGCTGGCGTATTGGCCTGGCGATCTGGGCGGTATTGGCATTGGTTGCCTTGGGTTGCTGGTACGCCCAACGCTCGGCCGTCACGCCGCTGCCCGACGCTCCGAGCCGGAACAAGGAGTCGTTCTTCGCCAATGGCCGGGCTTGGCTGCTGGCGATTTTCTTTGGCCTGGGCACTGCGTCCTATACCTGCGTGCTGGCCTGGCTGGCGCCGTACTACGTGGAAAAAGGCTGGAGCGAGCAGCACGCGGGCCTGTTGCTGGGGTTCCTGACGGCGATGGAAGTGTTGTCCGGCCTGGTCACTCCGGCCATTGCCAACCGCAGCCAGGATAAGCGCCTGGTGCTGGCTGTCCTGCTGGCCCTGATCATGGCGGGCTTCTGCGGCCTGATCCTCAGCCCGGACCGCTTCAGCCTGCTGTGGCCTTGCCTGCTGGGGCTGGGCATCGGTGGCCTGTTCCCGATGAGCCTGATCGTGTCCCTCGACCACTTGGACAATCCACGCCGGGCCGGTGGCCTGACGGCATTCGTGCAAGGCATCGGCTATCTGATCGCCGGGCTTTCGCCGTTGATTGCCGGAATGATCCGCGATCAGCTGGGCAGCTTCGAATGGGCCTGGTGGTCGCTCACTGCGGTCATGGCGCTGATGATCCTCATGGTCTTGCGCTTCAATCCCAAGCACTACGCGCGGCACATCAGCTAGAGCATTCGTTTGCGTCGTTGAACAAAGGGCCGCAATGAATGCGGCCCTGTCTTTATCCACCCCTAACCATGACGGCCGACGGACTTGCCCATCATGACGTTCCAGTTCTCGAACACAGGAATCAGACCTTGATGAAACACGTCGGTTTTGCAGCCGCTCACTGGGGCATGCTGATCTGGGCGATGCTGATCGCCTCGTCGTTCTTCGCGGCGGCCCAGGTCAGCCACTCGATCGATCCGATTCTGCTCACGGGCTTGCGGCTGCTGTTTTCGGCCTTGCTGTTCCTGCCGCTGTTGCTGCTGAAAAACACCTCGCCGATCACCGCCAGAGGATTGCTGGCCCACGCAGTGCTTGGCCTGTTGCTGGCGACCTATTTTGGTTCGTTGTTCGAGGCGTTGCGTTATACCTCGGCGGTCAATACCGCGACGTTGTACACACTGGTGCCATTGATCACCTTGTTCTTCGAGGTGTTCCTGCTGCCCAGTCCAAACCTCAAGACCCGCTTGCTGCCCATGCTGATCGCGGCGGCCGGTGCGGTGTTGCTGACGCTCAAGGGTGCGGCACCGGGGCAAATGCCCGCGCTTTATCCGGTACTGGTCTTCGGTGTCGGTTGCGTGGCAATGGCGTTGTACTCGCCTCTTAGCCAACGATTCAAGGCCAAGGCGCTCGAGGGTCGGGATCCGGTGGCGATGACCTTCTGGAACATGCTGTTCGGTTCGCTGTTCCTGCTGGTGTTCTGCCTGTTCAGTGGCGGCTGGCGCAGCGGCCAACAGTTGTCGCTGCCGGATATCGGCTGGCTGGTGTACCTGGCCCTGTTCGGTACCCTCGCCACGTTCTGGCTGTTGCACCGGGCCATCGGCGTGATCGCACCGTCCACGGTCATTTCCTATGTGTATCTCAACACCCTGTTCGTGACGCTGCTCAACTGGTTCTGGCTCAGGCAACAACCGATGGCGCTCGAGATCATCGGTGCCGGATTGGTAGGCGTGGGGATGCTGGCGCTGGTAATTTCAAGCCGTAACGCCAGAACCGCTACGGCTTGAAATCACCCCAGGCTTTGTACGTTGGCGCGACCCACTAGTAGGCCGACGCCGAACGAGGTGCAACCGGGCTCCAGCGTTCCAGCTCCCGTTCCAGGAAAGCCGCTACCGCCAGCAACCGCTCTTCCTGCCAGTGGGGCCCGACAATCTGAATGCCGATGGGCATCCCGGTGGCCGCGTCGGTGCCGGCGCGGATCACCACCGCCGGCGAACCGCTGAGACTGAACGGGAATACGAAGGCATAGCGGTTGCGATCCTCCAGGGACTCGCCATGACGGAACGCAACGTCAGGAAACACCGGGCAGATGAACAGATCGTGTTGCTTGAAGAACTTCGCCAGCTGATAGCGGAATGTGTCGATCGCGATCCAGTCACGCTTGACCTCATCCACGGTCAACTCAGTCGCTTCACTCATGTCCAGCAACCGCGCGATGGCCGGGGTGAACCGACGCTTGTTCATCGACTCGAACAACTGTCGCCAGCCTCTCCCTCCGTCGGCGCCGGTGATGAACACCCGCCACAGCACATCACAGGCCTCCTCGAGCATCGGCGGCACCACCGGACTCACCTGCGCCACCACCTGGCCCAGGCACCGTTCGACCTGTTGCAACACCTCGCTCACCGCCGTGCTGACGGGCGTGCGGTCCGACTCCGAAAACAGTGCGACCCGCAGGCTGGCCAGCGGCTCACTGGCGACAAACGGCACGTCGACGGTATCCGGATCCTGCCCGTCGGCACCGCTGATCAGCGGCCCGAGCAGCGCCAGGTCATCGACATAGCGTCCCATCACGCCGAAAGCCGAAGTCATGTGGAACAACCCGGACCGGTCGTTGGGAAACTGACCGGTCAACGGCACCCGGCCCTGGGTCAGTTTCAAGCCGCAAATGCCGTTGAAGTGCGCGGGTATCCGCACGCTGCCGCAGGCATCGGAGGCCAGCCCGGCGGGCGAGCATCCGGCGGCGATTGCGGCCGCTTCACCGCCACTGCTGCCACCGGCGGAGCGTTGCAAGTCATGGGGGTTGAGCGTGCGGCCATAGATCAGGTTTTCGGTCTCGAAGGCCATGCACAGTTCAGGCACATTGCTGATGCCCAGGATGATCGCCCCGGCCTGCCGAAGCCGGGCGACGGCCGTCGCGTCCTGCTGGCTGACGTCGCCCAGCATCTCCTCCAACCCCCGGGACATCCGGAATCCCTGGACGTGGAGGACATCCTTGATGGTGATGGGAATACCGTGCAGCGGACCACTGATCTGGCCGATGCGCGCCATCTCGTCCGCTTCGCGGGCCTGGCGCCGCAGTTCCTCCACCGGCGCCAGTTGGATCAATGCGTTGATCTGCCGGTTACGCTCGGCGATCCGCTGCAGGTAGAACTCCAGCAACGTGACGCTGGTCAGCACGCCACGTCGCAACAGACCGGCCATTTCCCGCAGGGTCAGCGAGTCGGGATTGAACATGCTCACGATGCCTCCTTGCTGCGCAACCATTTATTGGGCAACTGGTACATGTTGCGCACCACCAGGGAGAACGCCTTGACCGCCAACTTCGGGCGCCGGTTGATGGCTTCGAGGGCCTCTTCGATCATCGTCAGGATATGGCGCAACGCATCGGGCGAGATGTTCAGCGGCGGATAGAAGCGCAGCACAGGGCGCTCGGCCTTTTCATTCATCGAATGACCAGCATGAATGCCGCGTTTGCTCAGCTCCATGCTCATCAGGGCCTCATAGACCGACCCGCGCAAACGCAACCCCGTCATCAGGCCCACGCCCGGTACGTCCTCGATGATCTGCGGATAACGCAGCGCCAGGCGTTGTAGACCATGGCGCAGCAGACCGCCGTTGACCCGCGACTGCTCCACCAGGTTGTTCTGCTCGATGTAATCGATGGCCGCCAGCGCCGAGGCGCACGCCACCGGGTGCCCGCCATTGGTGCGGGTATCGGGCTCGATTTCACTGAGTGGGTATTGGGTCGCCAGACGCTGGCTGTACATGGCGCAGGCGAACGAGGTGTAGCCGCCGGTCAGGCCCTTGGAGAGGATCATGATGTCGGGCACCACGTCGTCATATTGCACGGCGAACCATTTGCCGCAGCGACCGAACCCGGTCTGGATCTCATCCGCCACCAACAGGGTGCCGGTGGCATCGCACAAGGCCCGCAGATTGGCCATGTAACCCACCGGCGGCACCTGCAGGTGCGCGCCGCCCAGGATCGGTTCGACATACACCGCACATACGCCCTCGCCGACGGCCTTTTGCAGGGCCGCAAAATCACCGTAGGGCACATGGGTCACGTCGGGCGCTGCGATGCCATAGCTGCTGTGATTCTGGCGTTGCCCCAGGATGCTCATCGCCGCCAGGGTCTTGCCATGGTAGGAACCGCTCATCACCACGATCCCACGCCGGTGCGGCTGGATGCGCAACGCATAGCGCAGGCTCTGCTCGATGGCCTCGGCCCCCGAGACCATGTATTGCACGTCCCCCCACTCCCCCGGTACCAACTGGCACAGACGCTCGGTCAATTTGTCCTGGAGCGGATGGCGCCGGCCTTCCGGTACCCAGGCCATCTGGTTCAGTTGTGCCTGCACCTGCTCGCGGACCATCGGGTTGCGGTGGCCGACGATAAACACGCCGTAGCTGCACGCGCAGTCGATGAAGCGTTTGCCGGTGTGGTCGGTGACGTGAATGCCATCGGCCTGTTGCTCGACGCTGGTCTTGCCCAGGCGATAGAGCTTGGCCGCCGAGGCGCTCCAGTACCGCTGGCAATCATCCAGCAGTTGTTCATGCGGCCTGAGTAAGGACATGGCTTAAAGTCTCCTTGATGATGTTGGCGGCACGTTGGATATGTTCGGGGCGCGCGGTGATCGGGCAGCGCAAGATCAATTCGCGGCCACGGGGCGCACTGACGTAGATGCCTTGCAGGTAAAGCGCCTCGCACAGCACGCTCGGCTGCAGGTCGTCGGCCAGTGGCAGGCTGACCCAGCCGCCCTCGGCCACGGCACCGAACGACGCCAGGGTCTGCGCCAATCGCTGGCCGTTTTCCAGGCATTGCCGGGGCGAGTCGTGGGCCTGCACGTAATCCAGCGCGGCCAGCGCGGCCACGCAAGCCATCGGATTGCCGGCGGTGGTGCTGCCATGCTTGGCCGGGCTGCTGCGTCCATAGACCTGCCAGGCCATGCGCTCGCTGCAGGTATAGGTGCCGATGGGAATCGCACTGCCCCCCAACGCGCCACCGAGCACGACAATGTCCGGGACACAGCGATAACGCTGGAAGCCGAACAGCGAACCCAGGCTGCCGAGGCAGGTCTGGGTGTCGACCGCGATCACCGGCACCGAAGCTTGCGCCGCACGGGCATGCAAGCGCTCGACCAGGGCCGGCTCGAGCAATTGCAATCGACCGCTCGCATCGAGGCGGGTACTGCTATGGCAGACCGCGAAGCAATCATTCCAGTCCACCGAATCCAGGTCCGCGAGATGACGAATCGCCACGCGCTTGAAGCCCAGGAAACCTTGCACGTCGAGGTCGCCCTGCGCGGCGTTGAGGCAACGCCCGTAGGACAGCGAGCCGTAATCACCACCCTGGATATACACGATGGTGTTGCCCTTCGGCTTGAGCCCCTTGCATAACTTCAAGGCGCCCTCGAACGCTTCGTCGCCGGAACTGCACACATAGGAACTGACCAGCGGCTCAGGCAGCAGCTCGGCCAGGCGGCGGCACAAGGCAATCAGCGGTTCAGACATCAGTACCCGGTTGGACAGGCCCATGATCTGCGCCTGGCGAGTGACCGCCTCGATCACCGCTGGCACCTGGAAGCCAAACCCGCCGGTCAGGTCGATGATCTGCCGACCATCGCCGTCGAGGTACGTCTCGTACTGCCCGCCAATAATGTATTTATCGTTGTTCATGGATCCCTCTCAGCGATAGCTCAGGGCGTTGAAAATGCGTCGACGCTCATCGACGATGGTTTCACGACCGTGCATGACCCGACGGTTATCGATCATCACCACGTCGTGGTCACGCCAACCCACCGGAACGGTGTACTGGGCGGAGACTTCGGCGATTTCGGCGAGGAACTCGGCGGGAATCACCTGGCCGCCCACCGTATCGATCACCGGCGCCTCGTAGTTGAACGAAGGTCCCAGGATGCTGTTGGCAAACGCCGGGCGCTGGCTGAAGGCCGAAGTGAGGATCGCCGACGTGTTGAAGGCGTAGTGCATCGAATCATCGGCCGGGTTGAAGGAAATCTGCGTCTGCGGGTCATCGCCAATGATCTGCAACAGATCTTCGATGACCACGTCTGCCGGGTTCGACAGGGTCGGCGAATAATGGCAAACCAGCCGACGCCACTTTTCCCCCGCCACGGTGCGGCTGTAGCGAATAGGGTTGTTTTCGAAGAAACTGCGGCAACCCGGAGACAGCCGCGCCAGCACTTTCTCACCGTCGCAGATCGTGGTTTGCGAACCCTTGCGCGGCGCTTCCTGGCAATAGAACCAGGTCATGTCCGGCCAGAACGGCGAATTGCCGTTTTCGCAATGCAGGCCGACCGCCTGATGCCCGGCATCCACCAACTGCGCCGCACCACCGACCATGACCCGCGCCGGATCCAGGCTCAGCCGGGAACTGTTTTGCTTGACGTAGGCGCTGAACGCCTCGGCGCTGTGGATGCAGTTGCGGAACAGCACGACACCGTAGTGTCCCAGCAGCTCGTACAACTCGGCCTTGCCCAGGCTGGCGAAGTGGTGCGACTCGACGATGGAGACGTCGGGGTTTTCAAAGTGAAAGGCAGGTGTGCTCATTGAATGCGTTCCCTTGCAGAGTGGAAAAAACAGTGGCGATGTCGGCACGTTTCGGTCGGCCGGTGACGGTGTAGAGCTGCTCGATCAACGGATCGTCCTTGTTCAACAACCAGAGCCGGTTCGGTCGTTCGATGTCGGAGAAACGGCCGGTCGACCAGGTCACCAGTTCATCGCTGGCCGGCGTCGACTCGACACACAGCAACGCCACGAGGCCGTGTTGCTCGTCGAAGAACACCGCGGCGTCGTTCACGCCCGGGTACTTGCGGTACTCCAGCTCGACCTGCTCGGGGCTGACATTGCGGCCGTTGGGCAGGCAGATCACGTTCTTCTTGCGGCCGTGCACATAGAGGTAGCCGTCTTCGTCGAGCATCCCCAGGTCGCCGGTGTCCATCCAGCCATCGCCAGACATGGAGCACGCGCTGGGGTCGGTCCCGGAGTAACCGCTGAACAGCGAGCTGCTCTTGACCTCGATGGTCTGGTCGGCGCCGATCCGCACCTGGACATGGGGCAGCGGTTTGCCGACACTGCCCAGGCGCTGCTCTTCGAAGGTGTTCATGCTGACCACCGAGGCGTTCTCCGACAGTCCGTAGCCCTGGTACACCTCGATGCCTTGCTCGGCCAGAGCGTGCAGGGCATCGATACTCACCGCTGCGCCGCCGCAGGTGATATGAGCCCCGGACTTCAGGTAACTCGCCAGCCGATCTCCCGCCTCGCCGCCATCGTTCAATTGTTCGAGGAAGCGATTGATCATGACCGGCGGTACCGTCAGCGCCGTCGGCTGGACCTGCAGGATCCAGTCGACCAGACGCTGCGGCGACGCCCCGGGCTCGCCGAGCAATGCTTCGCTCGGCGGCAGGAAATGCACGGTCCCACCGGCCAGGAGCGGCAGGTACGCGGCGGTCACCTGTTCGAGCAGCAGGCTCAACGGCACCAGCGACAGATATCGACGATGGGCATTGACCGGCATGCGTTCGCGCAGCGACGCCAGTACCGCGCCAACCGCCTGATTGCTCAGACGCACGCCTTTCGGCCGGCTGGTGGTACCCGAGGTGTGAATGATCTTGCAGATCCAGTCGCCCTCGCCGTCCGGAGTGTGCAACAGGGGCTGTTCGATCACCGGTTCGCCGAGACGGCGCAGACGGCTGTCGGGGAAATTCAGCTTCCAGCGCTGTGCCAGTGTCCGTTGCCCTGCGGCATCCACCAGGAATCCGTCGCAACGCTCGGCCAGGTGCTCGGCCTGGGATTGACTGAACGCCAGTGGCAACGGCAGCGCGGTAATCCCGGCAAACAGACAGGCCAGGTCGGCTACCAGCCAGTCACTGCTATTGCGCGTCGCAATCCCCAGCACCACTTGATCGCCATGGGCCGGCGTTGCGAAACGCCGTTGCAGCTCCGCAGCCAGATTAAGCGCCCGGTGCTCCAATTCGCCGTAGGTCAGCACCACGGACTCGGTGCCCGACGTCCAGTCAACCGCGCAAACCGCCTGGCGATTGCCCTGCAGCGCCTGTTTCAACTGATTGATGAAACCACCGCTCATGGTTGTGCCCTCGCCAAGAATTCACCGGGCAACTGGGTGAACGAGGTATTCAGCGTCGTGGCGGCGAACCGTGAACGCTTCGGATCGACCCGGATGAAACCGGTCACCGGTTTCTTGGCGTAATAGGTTCCCCAATTCTTGCCGCCATCATCGGCCAGACGAGTGGGGTCAGCGGTCAACAGCGGTTCGAAATCGATCTGGCAACTTTCCATCATTTGCCGGACCCGAGGTGTAACGGTGCACAACAGGTAATGCCCGCCCATGCACCAGGACAACAACGGAATCATATTAACGAGAATCATTCCCGCTGTTAGGTGATGGGAGATCAGATTGCCGATCTCGACAATGTTCGAACGCTCGATGGTCTTCTCGAAACGTTGAGACAGGATCTCCTCAATCGGTTGTGTCAGGTATTGTTCGGAAAAGAGAATGCGGTGGTCCGCAAAAGTAATACCGGCACACGCAAGTATGCGATCTTCCTGATCCTGAGTAACTGCAAAGTATTGCGGATTCGGTTCTACCGAGGCCGCATAAGAACTTCGAAACTTGTCTTTTACTACTTCAGTGGCCTGTACCCATAATGGCGTTTTAGTTTCCGCGACTCGTATTTGCATTTCGTCCTCCTCCGTCCCTGTGCAGGATGTCTTAAAAGCGAGGCGAGCATATTTAAGAAAATTCCTACAAGCCATTTAAAAAATAAATTGCTTCCGCTAATATATAAATAAACGTCTTTGTCATAAAAATCAGAGACGCTAGCCCATGGATTGCGCCAAGAAGGATCTTATGCTCAATAGTAATTTGCTTAGAAAGCTGGACATGCAGGACTTGATGGTGTTCGTCGCGGTGTACGAGCAGAGCAGCGTCACCGAGGTCTCCGAGGCCCTCTGCGTCAGCCAGTCAACCGTGAGCTACTGCTTGAAGAAGCTGCGCACCAGCTTCGAAGATGAATTATTCATTAATACCCGCAGTGGCATGCGCCCGACCAATAAAGCCACTGCGATGTACAGTCATATCGTCAAGATTCTTCAAGCCATTAATATTTGCCATTCAGGTATCCAGAGCTTCGACCCCACGCAAAAAGAAATAACATTCAATATCTGCGCGCCGGAATACTTTGAATTATTGATCCTGCCCAAGTTGGTCAAGCGTTTTATTGGCAGTCAATTCCCGGTGATCATCAATATAACTAAATTTCACAAGGATATTCCCGTCGAGGAGCTGACGGACGGCCGTTTTGATCTAGTGGTTTGTTTCGGCCCGAACTTTCATCGCAGTGCCAAAGGCTTGCGCTCGCAAGTATTACTGGAAGATGAATTGGTCTGCGTAGTCGATAGGAACGTCGACTTGCCGGACGAGGCCCTCAGCCTGGACACATTCGTGGCGTGCCAGCATGTGTTCCCGACCCCATGGACATCCGACACCAACATGATCGACGGTTGGCTGGCCCGACAGGGCTATAGCCGGCAGATCGTCGCCCGGGCCAACAGCTATGTGGCCGCCCTCAATATGGTCACCGGGACCGACTTCGTGCTGACCCTGCCCCGACGCATTCAGGCACTGACCTGTGATGAGGCCAAATTCAGCCATCGCAAGCCACCGACCGGGTTACCGAACTTTACGCTGGATATGATGTGGAGTGAGAAAACGGGCCAGGACAACGCCAACGTCTGGTTTCGCGAACAGATCGTGAAGGTCTGCGCCGAAGACGGCTTGCTCTGAGCCGCCCGGGAACCACGCGCATCTTCGCGTGGTTCCCGGCCAGGGAGTTCCTACGGACAAAAAAAAATCTGGAAATCCTCACTTTCGTGGGCCTTCCAGACTTTTAAAACAGCAAAAATGGTGGGTCGTGTGGGATTCGAACCTACGACCAATTGGTTAAAAGCCAACTGCTCTACCAACTGAGCTAACGACCCGCTGTGTGGTGGCGCGTATAATACTGATTTCTAAGGACTATTCAACACCTAATTTGAAATAAATCAAAAATAAGGGGTTGGATCGCTCACGCCCGCCGCAGCGAAGCCTTCGGCACGCAGGCGGCAGCTATCGCATTTGCCACAGGCGCGGCCCTGATCGTCGGCCTGGTAACAGGAAACGGTCAGTCCATAATTCACGCCAAGCTTCACACCGGCCCTGACGATATCGGCCTTGCTGAGATTCTGCAGCGGCGCCTGGATGCGGAAGCCTTGCCCTTCCACACCGGCCTTGGTCGCCAGATTGGCCATGCGCTCGAAAGCTTCGACGAACTCGGGACGGCAGTCCGGGTAGCCGGAATAATCCACTGCGTTGACGCCGATGAAAATGTCACGGGCTTCCAGCACCTCGGCCCACCCCAGGGCCAGGGACAGGAATACCGTGTTACGCGCCGGCACGTAGGTTACCGGTATGCCTTCACTCGGAGCTTCGGGTACGTCGATGGTGCTGTCGGTCAAGGCCGAACCACCGATGCCGTTGAGGTTCAGGCCGATCACCTTGTGCTCCACCACACCAAGGTCCCGCGCCACTCGCTCGGCAGCGTGCAGTTCAGCGCGGTGACGCTGCCCGTAATCGAAACTCATGGTGTAGCAGCGGTAACCTTCGGCACGGGCCATGGCTACGACCGTGGCCGAATCCAGGCCGCCGGACAACAGGATGACCGCTCGTTTTTCTGCAATGTTCGTCTGCTCAGTCATATCAGCGCCCCGGCTCGTCGTTCCAAAGATATTTGTGCAGCTGCAATTGCAGGCGCACCGGCAGGTTATCCGCCACCACCCAGTCCGCCAGATCCCGCGCGTTCAAATCGTGATGACTTGGCGACACCAGAACCTCACCGGCTCGCTTGTCCAGACCGTACTGGATCAGCTTGGAAACGGCCCAGTCGTAATCCTCCCGGGAACAGATAACGAACTTGACCTGATCGTTGGGCGTCAGCAGTTCGATGTTCTCGTAACGGTTACGATGCGCTTCCTTGGAGCCTGGGGTTTTCAGGTCCACGACGCGACTGACGCGTGGGTCGACGGCCGAGATATCCAGGGCGCCGCTGGTTTCCAGCGAAACTTCATAGCCGGCATCACACAACTGCTTAAGCAAGGGAATGGCATTGGGTTGAGCCAGTGGCTCGCCACCAGTGACACAAACGTAGCGCGGGCGATAGCCGGCCACTTGCTCAAGGATGTCGTCGAGGGTTCGCAAGGTGCCGCCGCTGAAAGCGTAGGCACTGTCGCAGTATTGGCAACGCAACGGGCAACCGGTGAGGCGCACAAATACCGTAGGCAGCCCGGCCGTTCGCGTTTCACCCTGCAACGAGTAAAAAACTTCGGTGATTCTCAATGTGTCTTGCATAGTCGCCACGGGCGTAACAGCTAAACAGGCCGTCCGCCTCCGTCAGGCACTTCAAGGAACCCCGCCATCGCGCAGGCTCCAAAAAGCGTGTTTCAGAAAAAGGGCGTGAATTCTAACGAAAAAACCCGCGACAAGCGCGGGTTTCTTCATTTACAGGCGCAAACCAGCTTACATGCGTTGCAGATCGCGCTGGGCCAACTGGGCGGCAGAGGTACCCGGATACTGGGAGACCACCTGCTGCAGGATGCCCTTGACCTTGTCGGCATGACCAAGGCGGCGCTCTACGTCAGCCAGCTTGTACAGCGAATCAGGCACCTTGGCATGCTTGGGATACAGCTGGGAAACCTTGGCGAATGCCTGGCCGGCACCCTGCAGGTCACCCTTGGCCAGGTTCACTTCACCCAACCAGTATTGCGCATTGCCCGCATACTGGCTGTTTGGGTATTTGCGCAGGAAAGCGGCAAAGGCCTGGCTGGCCTTGTCGAAATCCTTGGCTTTGATCAAGTCGAAGGCAGCGTCGTAATAGAGCTTTTCCTTCGCCGGATCAGCCGGTTCGCCACTGGCGGCAGGAGCTGGAGCGCTTGCTCCGGCAGCCGCGCCTGCGGCAGCGCCAGGGGCGTTCAAGTCGCCACCGGCAGGAGAATTCTCAGGAGTCGCGGCAGGTGCAACACCGCTTCCTATGCGCCGATCAAGATCCTGGTAACGCTCCAGGTTTTCCTGCTTCATGCGCGATACTTCGTTTTGCAGAACTTCAATCGCGCCTTGTTGGCGTGAAAGCTGATCCTGCATTTGCTGCAGTTGGTTGAACAGCTCGCCCTGTGCCGAGACAGGGGCCGAAACCCCTCCCCCGGCATAGGCGCCGTTCGTACCGTAACCTGCAGGCGGATAACTGCTCCCGCTATTGTTATAGCCGGCATCGTTATCGACCACAGGAACCGCAGCCCACACCGCAAGCGGTGCGAGACTGAGAGCCAGAACAGTTACAGCACGACGGCACGTTCGCATGACGAATCAGTTCTTACGCAGTTCGACGCGACGGTTTTGAGCCCAGGACTGCTCGTCGTTGCCGGTAGCAACTGGACGCTCTTCGCCGTAGGAAACCAGTTCCAGCTGAGCTGGGGAAACACCTTGCAGTACCAGGTAGCGTTGAACGGCTTTCGCACGACGCTCGCCCAGTGCCATGTTGTACTCACGAGTACCACGTTCGTCGGTGTTGCCTTCCAGAACAACGCGAGCGCCGTTTGCTTTCAGGTCTTTGGCGTGAACGTCCAGAGCGCGCATGGCTTCTGGCTTCAGGTCCGAGCTGTCGTATTCGAAGTAGAAGGTGGTGATTGCGCGCAGAGCAGCTTCTTCGCTCATGGAGCCGTCAACTGCACCAGTGTTGGCGCCGTAACCAGCGTTCGGATCAACAGCGCCTTCACCGGCGTTGTCGCCGCCTTTGGACGAGCAACCTACAGCTACGGCCATGGCCAGAGCCAGCGCAGCAAATTTACCAAACTTCAGCATTTCCATCGTGAAACTCCTAATGAACCCCAGTGTGTTAAGTAAAACGTATTGCGCCGCGTCAGTTCAGGTAAGGGGACCAGGACGGTTCTCTGACTTCGCCTTGAGCGGTAGGAAGCGGGAGCCTCACGCGTCCATTAATGGACACGAGCATCAAGACTCCCCGGCCCTGCTGGCGGGTGGCGTAGATTACCATGGTGCCGTTGGGCGCAACAGTAGGTGACTCGTCCAGAGTGCTATCAGTGAGGATTTTTACGCTGCCGCGTTGCATATCCTGGGCCGCCACCTTGAAATTGGTGAAACCGTCCTGGCGATGGATCATCACCAGGGTCTTCTCGTCCGCCGACAGTTTAGGGTTGGCGTTGTAGTTACCGACGAAGGTCACGCGCTCGGCACCGCCGCCACCGGCACTGGTCTTGTAGATCTGCGGCTTGCCACCACGGTCGGAGGTGAAGTAGATGGTCGAGCCATCCTTGCCCCAGAACGGTTCGGTGTTGATGCCCGGGCCGTTGGTGACACGGGAGATCGAACGCGAGGCCAGGTTCATCACATAGACGTCCGGGTTACCGTCCTTGGACAGTACGAACGCCAGGCGGTTACCGTCCGGCGACCAGGCTGGCGCGCCGTTCAGGCCTTCGAAGTTGGTGATCTGCTCGCGGCGACCGGTGTCGATGTGCTGCACGAAAATGCGCGGACGCTTCTGCTCGAACGACACATAGGCGATGCGCTTGCCATCGGGGGCGAATCGCGGCGACAGGATCGGCTCGCGCGATTGCAACAGGGTGACCGCACGGGCGCCGTCGTAGTCGGAGCGCTGCAGGGTGTAGCGGGTGTTTTTCTCGGAAAAACGTTCGGCTGTCACGTAGAGCATGCGGGTAGAGAACGCACCCTTGATGCCGGTAAGTTTCTCGAACGACTGGTCGGAGATGTAGTGCGCCATGTCACGCAGCTGGTCAGTGCTGCCCGACACGCTGCCGGTCAACACCTGCTGTTCGGTGGCGACGTTGAACAGGGCATATTGCACCTGCAGGCGGCCGCCGGCCGGAACGATGCTGCCGACCATGATGTACTGGGCGCCCAGGGCCTTCCAGTCACGGTAGATGACTTCGCTGGCCTGGGTGGGCAGGCTGATCATGTTCTGCTTCGGAATCGGCGCGTAATAACCCGAGTTGCGCAGGTCGTTGCCGATGATTTCCGCCATGTCGTCCGGCAGCACGCTTCCGCCCTGCCAGCCGAACGGTACGACGGCGATCGGGGTCGCCCGATCGCTGCCGCTGGTGACCAGAATGTTCTTTTCCTCTGCCACCGCTATCCCTGCCAGGCAGCAGATAACGACAAGCATTCCTCGAAGAAGGTTTCTCACAAGGCTAGATCCTCAGGTGTGAATGTCATCTTGAATGAACGATAGGGAGCGAAATCGCTCGACTTCATTCCTTGCATTTCCGTCAATCGTCCAATGTTCTTGACCGCTGCAACCGCCGAAGCATCGAAAGGTCCGTCGCCGCTGGACTTGGCCACGCTGACCGAAGCCACCGTACCGTCCGGCAACATGCCGATCTGCAATACCACCGTCATGCCTTGGCGCGCCGAAGGCGGACGAGCCCAGCCCTCTGCCGCCCGGGCACGAATCAGATCATCGAAGCTACCGGCGACTTCATCGCCCTGCTCATCGGCCAAGGCCTGCTGGCGCTGCGGCGTGTCGGAAAGCAGATCCGCCAAGGCCTGGGCCTTCTTCTCTTCGGCAGATTTGCGCGCTGCGTCCTGGGCCTTTTTCTTGGCGGCGTCGGCGGCGGCTTTCTTCTTCGCCTCTTCGGCGACTTTCTTTTTCGCCTCGTCAGCTTCAGCTTTCTTCTTGGCGTCTTCGGCCGCTTTTTTCTTCGCGTCCTCGACAATCTTCTTCTTGGCCTCTTCGGCGGCCGCTTTCTTGGCCTCTTCCTCAGCGGCTTTCTTGGCTTCCTCTTCGGCTTTCTTCTTGGCTATATCAGCCAATTGTTTCTCTTCTGCCTTCTTGGCCTCGGCTTTTTTCGCTTCATCGGCTTTCTTGGCCTCGTCAGCTTTTTTCGCCTCGTCGGCCTTCTTCGCTTCTTCGGCCTTTTGAGCGGCTTCCTCTTTCTTTTGTTCCGCTGCCTTTATCGCTTCCTGCTCGACCTTCTTCTGCTCCATCTGCTCGACTTCAGTCTGTCGCGCAGCGGATTTCTTCGCTTCACCGGCCAGCTTCTGGTTGGTCTGCGTGGTGGCCTGGCTCTTGGACTTGAGCTGGTAAAGGGTCGCCTGCACGATCGGCTTGGCCGGCGGCAGTTCCGGTGTCATGGCAAAACTGACGAACAACATGCCGAACACCAGCACGTGCAGGCCGATTGCCAGGACGCTGGGCCAGAAGTAGCTTTCCGAGGCGGACGGCTCTCGCTGTTGCTGCATCAGGGGGCCTCGGTGATCAAGCCAACATTACCGACCCCGGCTTTCTGCAGACCGCCCATCGCGCCCATCACGGCACCGTAGTCGACGGTCTTGTCACCGCGAATGAAGACCTGGGTGCGTTTGCCGGCATCGTTGCCGACACGAATGATCTTGGTCACCGCATCGGTCATCTGGGGCAGGGTCATGGCCCGGTCCTGTTGCTTCTCGGTATCGACTTCGCTGCCAAGGTTCCAGTAGTAGGTCTTGTCAGCCTTGATCGAAATGGTCAGGACCTGGGTGTTGTTGTCCTGCGGCAAGGCTTCGCTGGAAACCTTGGGCAGATCGACCTTCACGCCCTGATTGAGCATCGGCGCGGTCACCATGAAGATGACCAGCAGCACCAGCATCACGTCGATGTAGGGCACCACGTTCATCTCGGCAACCGGCTTGCGCTTGTTTCGGGCTCGAGCGATTAAAGCCATCGGGAAATACCTGCTTATTCTTCGCTGGTGTGCACTTTGCGGTGCAGGATCGCCTGGAATTCATCGGCGAAGGTGTAGTAACGGCCGATCAGCGTCTCGCTGCGGGCAGCGAAGCGGTTGTAGGCGATAACGGCCGGGATCGCCGCGAACAGGCCAATGGCGGTGGCGACCAGCGCCTCGGCGATACCCGGGGCCACGGTGGCCAGGGTTGCCTGCTGGGCGGAGGCCAGGCCACGGAAGGAGTTCATGATCCCCCACACGGTACCGAACAGGCCGATGTACGGGCTGACCGAACCGACGGTGGCCAGGAACGGCAGGCTCTGCTCGAGCTTTTCTTCTTCCCGGGAAATGGCGACGCGCATGGCACGGGCCACACCTTCCATTACCGCTTCAGGGTCGACGCCCGGCTGCTGGCGCAAACGGGAGAACTCCTTGAAACCAGCACGGAAGATCTGCTCCACGCCCGAATCCGGATCCGGGTTGCTGCCCGCCTGGCGGTACAGCTTGGACAGGTCGATACCCGACCAGAAGCGCTCTTCAAAGCTCTCCAGGGCACGGCGACCGGCGCGCAGCAGGTTGCTGCGCTGAAAAATCATGATCCATGAGGTCACCGATGCGGCTACCAGGGTCAGCATTACCAGTTGCACCACGACGCTGGCATTGCTGACCAGGCTCCACATGGAGGTATGGTCGACGACGTTAGCTTCCACGCTTTATCTCCTGCTCTGAGTGTGTACCCGCGCCGCTCACGCCGGCAAAGGCCGCACGTAGAGCTTCGGGAATGGCCCGGGGTTTCAAACTATGGGTGCGCACACAGGCCACCAAAAACTGCCCTTCACAGAGCAGCGTATTATCCGTAGCCCGCCTGACCTGCTGCTTGAAGCGCAGGCTGACACGGTTCAATTCGATGACATCGGCACTTACCAGAAGCTCGTCGTCCAGTCGCGCCGGCGCGTGGTAACGCGCTTCGCTGGAATGCACGACGAATAACAGGTCCTCTCCTGCCAGCGCGGATTGGGCGAAACCCAGTTCCCGCAGCCGTTCGGTTCGAGCCCGTTCCATAAACTTGAGGTAATTGACGTAGTAAACGATGCCGCCGGCATCGGTGTCCTCGTAATAAACGCGACAGCGATGTGCGAACGACTCCAGCCCGTTTTGCGCGCGCATACTCTAGTGCTTACTCCTCGGGTTGCCAATCGGCGGCAACTGTTTTTTCATTCTCGAGTGCATAGACGCTCCGGACGTCGTCTGGGACAGCACAATCCGGAAAAAAGTCGCTGCATGAAAAGTCGTTCAATCGTCCACGGCATCGAGGAATTCGTCTACCACCGGCATCTCGCCCATTCGTGTCGGGATGTTTAAGCCGAAATGCAGGTAAGCATGGCGCGTCACCACTCGCCCGCGGGGGGTGCGCATGATGTAGCCCTGTTGGATCAGGTACGGCTCCAGTACATCCTCGATGGTATGGCGCTCCTCGCTGATGGCCGCGGCCAGGCTGTCCACGCCCACCGGACCGCCGTCGAACTTCTCGATCATGGTCAGCAGCAGGCGCCGGTCCTGATAGTCGAAGCCACGCTCGTCGATGTCCAGCAGGTTCAACGCCAGGTCGGCAATCGACTTGGTGATGTGACCCTTGGCCCGGACCTCGGCGAAATCCCGGACCCGGCGCAGCAGCCGGTTGGCGATCCGCGGCGTACCCCGGGCCCGACGCGCCACTTCATAGGCACCCTCCGGGTCCAGCGGCAATCCGAGGATGCCCGCGGAGCGGCTGACGATCGTGGCCAGGTCCGCATTGCTGTAGAACTCCAGGCGCTGGACGATGCCGAAACGGTCGCGCAACGGGTTGGTGAGCATGCCGGCACGGGTGGTGGCACCCACCAGGGTGAAGGGTGGCAGGTCCAGCTTGATGGAACGCGCGGCCGGGCCCTCGCCGATCATGATGTCGAGCTGGAAATCTTCCATGGCCGGGTACAGCACTTCCTCGACGATCGGCGACAGCCGATGGATTTCGTCGATGAACAACACGTCGTGGGGCTCGAGATTGGTCAACAACGCCGCCAGGTCGCCCGGACGCTCAAGAACCGGACCGGATGTGCTCTTGATCGACACGCCCATTTCCTGGGCAATGATATTGGCCAGGGTGGTCTTGCCCAGGCCCGGCGGGCCGAAGATCAAGGTGTGGTCCAGCGACTCGCTACGTCCCCGGGCCGCCTGGATGAACAACTCCATCTGCTCGCGCACGGTCGGTTGGCCGATGTAGTCGGCCAGGCTGACAGGGCGAATCGCACGGTCCTGGACTTCCTCGCGGTCACGGGGCGCACCCGTGGCAGCGATCAGACGGTCAGCTTCAATCACTTAGATCATTCCCTTCAGGGCACGACGAATCATGTCTTCAGTACTCAAGCCTTTTTCCTTGATGGCGGAAATCGCCTTGCTGGCTTCCTGCGGCTTATAGCCCAGGGAGATCAGCGCAGTGACCGCGTCGTTCTCGGCACTGGCCGCTGGCACCGGTGCATCAGGCTGGTTCGGCACCAGCGCGAACATGGCCGGCACCGCTTCCCAGGCCTTGAAGCGATCCTTGAGCTCCACCAGCAGGCGTTCGGCGGTTTTCTTGCCGACACCTGGCACTTTGGTCAGGGCCGACGTGTCCTGGGATTGCACGCAACGCACCAGCTCGTCGACTTCCAGACTGGACATCAAGGCCAGGGCCAGTTTCGGCCCCACACCATTGAGACGGATCAACTCACGGAAAAAGTCTCGCTCGCGCTTGCCGACGAAACCATAGAGTAACTGCGCATCCTCGCGCACGACCAAATGGGTGTGCAACGTCAGCGGTTCACCGACCGACGGCAAGCGATACAGCGTGGTCATGGGCACTTCCAGCTCATAGCCCAGGCCATTTACATCCAGAATCAGGTGCGGCGGCTGTTTTTCAGCCAGGGTACCGCGCAAGCGTCCAATCACGTTTCAGATCCTTGGGCGTTGACCAGCCGCTGGCTGGCGAATAACGGCCCGGGCATGAAGGCCGACGACACAGGCGCAACAGGCTCGGGCTCATGAATAAGAGCGCTGATGCTATCAGAGACGCAGGCGCCCGCCACGACTGCGTGCGGTTCCCAGACCATGAGGCAACAGGCTGGAGCGGGTATGGGCATGGCAAATGGCGATGGCCAAGGCGTCGGAGGCGTCAATCTGCGGCTTGCTGACCAGCTTCAACAGGTGCATCACCATCATTTGCACCTGCTCCTTGTTTGCCGCGCCCGTTCCGACGACCGCCTGCTTGACCTGGGTCGCGGTGTACTCGGCGATCTCCAGGCTTTCCTCGGCGCCGGCAACAATCGCCGCTCCCCGGGCCTGCCCCAGTTTCAAGGCGGAATCGGCGTTGCGCGCCATGAAGACCTTTTCGATACCCATGGTGACCGGGCCGTAGGTCTGGATGACTTCGCGCACGCCGCGATAAACGATCTGCAGGCGCTCATGCAACTCACCTGCCCCGGTGCGGATGCAGCCGGACGCGACGTAAACACAGCCGCGCCCGGTGTCGCGAACCACGCCGTAGCCGGTAATGCGCGAGCCGGGGTCGATGCCAAGGATTAAAGTCATAACGCCTGCGAAGAGTAATGCGGTTGCAAGAGGATACAGCAAGGGCTTGACCCGGTGCTGGTCACGCACGGTAGGTAAAGTCGAACAATATCCTGTGGCGAGGGGATTTATCCCCGCTGGGCTGCGTAGCAGTCCCCAATAGTCAACTCAATTTGTCTGATGCACCGAGCTGCCGGATTTGGGGTCGCTTTGCGACCCAGCGGGGATAAATCCCCTCGCCACAGGGCTCCGCTTAACTGATCACACTGAGCGTCAGCCCAGCTGTTCAGCCACCGACTCCGGGATATCGGCATTGGAATAAACGTTTTGCACGTCATCCAGGTCTTCGAGCATGTCGATCAGCTTGAGCACCTTCTCGGCACCCTCGAGGTCCAGTTCGGCGCTGGTGGTCGGCTGCATGACGATTTCCGCGTCTGCCGGCTTGAACCCGGCCGCTTCCAGGGCGTTGCGTACGGCATAAAAGGTGGCGAACGACGTGAAGACGTCGAACGAGCCGTCTTCATGGCTGACCACGTCATCGGCATCGGCCTCCAGGGCCGCTTCCGTCAGGGCATCTTCATCGAGGCCCGGCGCGAAGCTGATCTGTCCCTTGCGCTCGAACAGATAAGCCACCGAACCGTCGGTACCAAGGTTGCCACCGCACTTGCTGAAGGCATGACGCACGGCCGCCGCGGTACGGTTGCGATTGTCGGTCATGCATTCGACCATCACCGCCACGCCGCCCGGACCATAACCTTCGTAGGTCAGCTCCTCAACGTTGTCGGCCTCGGTCGCACCAGCGCCACGGGCAATCGCCCGGTCGATGATGTCGCGGCTCATGTTGGCACCGAGTGCCTTGTCCAAGGCGAGGCGCAGACGCGGATTGGACCCCGGATCGCCGCCACCCTGGCGGGCCGCGACCGTCAGCTCACGGATCCACTTGGTAAAGATCTTGCCCCTCTTGGCATCCTGACGTTCTTTGCGGTGCTTGATGTTCGCCCACTTGGAATGACCTGCCATAACTCGCTCCGGTTCTTCTTGAAACGTTGCCCGCCCCGCGCTCGCGCGGTGGCAGGCAAGCAGAAATATCGACACCAACGAAAAGGCGCATCCGAAGATGCGCCTTCAGGTGTCAGCCTTACTCAGCCTTTGGCTGTTCACGCAGGCGGATGTGCAGTTCGCGCAGCGCCTTGGCATCCACCGCACCCGGGGCCTGGGTCATGACATCGGCCGCGCTCTGGGTTTTCGGGAATGCGATCACTTCACGGATCGACTGGGCGCCGGTCATCAGCATCACCAGGCGATCCAGGCCGAAGGCCAGGCCACCGTGGGGTGGTGCGCCGAACTTCAGGGCGTCGAGCAGGAAGCCGAATTTCTCTTCCTGTTCCGCTTCGTCGATGCCCAGCAGACGGAACACCGCCTGTTGCATCTCCTTGCGGTGGATACGGATCGAACCGCCACCCAGCTCGGTGCCGTTCAGGACCATGTCGTAGGCGCGGGACAGAGCGGTAGCCGGGTTGGCCTCCAGCTCTTGCGGCGTGCATTTCGGCGCGGTGAACGGGTGATGCAGGGCGGTGAAGCTGCCATCGTCGTTCTCTTCGAACATCGGGAAGTCAACGACCCACAACGGCGCCCATTCGCAAGTCAGCAGCTCCAGGTCGTGGCCAACCTTGATCCGCAACGCACCCAGGGCTTCGCTGACGATCTTGGCCTTGTCGGCGCCGAAGAACACGATGTCGCCGTCGACCGCGCCGACGCGATCGAGGATCACGTTGAGGTTGGCTTCAGGGATGTTCTTGACGATCGGCGATTGCAGGCCTTCGACGCCTTTGGCGCGCTCGTTGACCTTGATGTACGCCAGGCCCTTGGCACCGTAGATGCCGACGAACTTGGTGTAGTCGTCGATCTTGCTGCGCGGCATGCTCGCCGCACCCGGTACACGCAAGGCGGCTACGCGGCATTTCGGATCGTTGGCCGGACCGCTGAAAACCTTGAACTCGACGTCCTTGAGCTGGTCGGCCACGTCCACCAGTTCCAGCGGGATACGCAGGTCCGGCTTGTCGGAACCGTAGCGGCGCATGGCCTCGTCCCAGGTCATGTGCGGGAAATCACCGAATTCCAAGCCCAGCACTTCCTTGAACAGGTTGCGGATCATGCCTTCGGTCAGGCCCATGATGTCTTTTTCGTCGAGGAAGCTGGTCTCGATGTCGATCTGAGTGAACTCAGGCTGACGGTCGGCACGCAGGTCTTCGTCGCGGAAGCACTTGGCGATCTGGTAGTAACGGTCGAAGCCGGCCACCATCAGCAGTTGCTTGAACAGCTGCGGCGATTGCGGCAGGGCGAAGAAGCTGCCGGGGTGGGTACGGCTCGGCACCAGGTAGTCGCGGGCGCCTTCCGGCGTGGCACGGGTCAGGATCGGCGTCTCGACGTCGAGGAAGCCGTTCTCGTCCAGGTAGCGACGGATGCTGGTGGTCATGCGCGAACGCAGGCGCAGCTTCTCGGCCATTTCCGGACGACGCAGGTCGATGAAGCGATAGCGCAGGCGGGTTTCTTCGCCCACGTCGGAAAATTCGTTGAGCGGGAACGGCGGGGTTTCCGCTTCGTTGAGCACTTCCAGCTCATGACCCAGCACTTCGATCATGCCGGACGCCATGTTGGCATTGCCGGCACCGGCCGGACGCAAGCGCACCTTGCCGGTGATCTTGACCACGTATTCGCTGCGCACGCGGTCGGCGGTGGCGAAGGTTTCAGCACGGTCCGGATCGAACACTACCTGGGCCAGGCCTTCACGATCACGGATATCGAGGAAAATCACCCCGCCATGGTCACGGCGACGATGGACCCATCCGCAAAGAGTAACTTCCTGACCTTCCAGGCTTTCGTTCAGTTGGCCGCAATAATGGCTGCGCATCATGGTAGTGGTTTCACTTCTCGTAATTCGACATTCGGTTGGAGGCCCTGCCCATGCAAGAACCCGCGCGTATTCATCTCAGTCAGCTTTGTCGCCACCGGCGAGGTTCTTCTTCGCACCGGTCTTGAAGTCGGTTTCATACCAGCCTGTACCGCCGAGGCGGAACCCCGGCATGGACAGCATTTTTTTCAGTTCCGGCGCCTGGCAGGCAGGGCAGTCGACCAGCGGTGCTTCGCTGATCTTTTGGATGGCTTCCATCTGATGACCACAGGAAGCACATTGATAGTCGTACATCGGCATGGGTTGTCTCGGCGATCAGGTTAATCGCGCAAAAGCTGGGCTTTGCGGCAAAGAGCGGGATTATATCCATTAAATGCAGCCTGTGCAGCCGTAGGGGCGTTCTCCATTCGTTTCCATGGGAAGGGAAAATGAATCTCGAAGCCCCCCAGGGCTGCCCAGGGCACCTACCGGTCCGGTCGAGTCACTGCGGGGCCCCACGCCAGTGATGCGCCACGACGTCCAAGCCGGCCTCCTTCAAACTGTGCACCACGCAGACAACCCGCACCAGGCCGCTGAAATTGCGGACCCCGCCATGGCGCAGGTGCACCTCCCTGTCGACATGGGACAACAGGGCATTGATGGAACAGTTGTTGAGCTGGGCCATGTCGCCGAGAATCTCCCAATAGACCCGCTCCAGCCGAAGACAGGTGGCGAACCCATTCAAACGGATGGATCGGGACAAGGGTCGGGCCAGCTGCATATCGAACCCACTGACAAACGGGTCGATCTCGATGGACTGCGCACCCTCCCTTGGCTCTTTTCCTTGAATCATACCGTCGACACTCCTTTGCCATACGAACCTCTCAGTCAGGACAACCAATCTGGTGCCCTATGGAAGCTCAACGGCGTCGCCAGATCCAGATGACTTTTTGACCGGCAACGTAGGACAAGCCAACAGCAGATAGACGATGAATTACATCGTCCTACACACGATGGGTGATCCAACAGCAGGCACACGACTGATCGTAAAGCCCGAAACAAGCAAACCAACGGCTGCATATGCGGGCGATGATGCCATGCCACTCACCATCGCCCGCCAGGGACTTACCGTTCGTCCAGCAGAGAGCGCAACATCCACGCAGTCTTTTCATGCACCTGCATGCGCTGGGTCAGCAGATCGGCGGTCGGCTCGTCGCTGACCTTGTCCAGCAAGGGGAAGATACCGCGGGCCGTGCGCGTCACCGCCTCCTGGCCATCGACCAGTTGCCGGATCATGTCTTCGGCACCGGGCACACCCTCCTCTTCCTTGATGGAAGACAAGCGCGCATACACCGAATAAGCCCCCGGCGCGGGAAAGCCGAGCGCACGAATGCGTTCGGCGATCAGATCCACCGCCAACGCCAGCTCGTTGTATTGCTCCTCGAACATCAGATGCAGGGTCCGAAACATCGGCCCCGTGACGTTCCAGTGAAAATTGTGGGTCTTGAGATACAACACGTAGGTGTCCGACAACAAGCGTGAAAGCCCGTCGACGATGGACTTGCGATCTTCTTCACTGATACCGATATCAATTGCCATGTTGGTTGATCTCCTGACGGTGATGAATTCCACAGCGTAGCGGGTGTTTTCGCCAGTGGCCTGCGACAAATCGCCAGCCCTCCTGAACCGACACGCCAAGACGCCGGACGGTTCCAGGCTATCGCTATCAGCAGGATAAACACCCCTCCCTGTGGGAGCGAGCCTGCTCGCGATGGCGGTCTGTCGGCTGATGAAGGTATTACTGAACCGCCGCCATCGCGAGCAGGCTCGCTCCCACGGGCTTTCCGGCCGACGAACAGCGCGGTACGCACCTGTTACGAGTTTGAGAAGGCCAAGGCTTTGCTGTTAAATAGGCAGTGTGTCGCTACGTCTATTTTCCTGGGTGTGGCGCATAGGCTGATTCGGGTACGTGTCCAGCGCCTCTCATTGTTCCGAAGCGAACCGCACCCGACCAGCTCTTCCTTGTGATCCGTCTTAACCGTGAGCCAATCAAAATGTTGAAAATCGTCCACTTGCTAATGGGCGCAGCTGCCCTGCTGCTGTCCTTCATCCCTAGCCTGGGTTCCGAAGCCACACCTTACCTGCAACATCCCGATGCGCTTTACCTGGCCTTCTTCGGCCTGCTCAACCTGATCCTCGCACCTGTCATTCCTTACTGGCACAAAGGTCCTCGTCATCAATTGCAAAACCTGGTCAGCGTACTGCTGGTGCTGGCCGTTGCCTTGCAAACCCTGAGCCTGCTGGCTCCGATGCAGGAAATCAGCGGTCAACCGGCCGTCCTGTTCAGCCTCGCTGCCGCATTGCTTGCCGTGGCACTGCACCTGGCCGTCAGCTTCTACAAGAAGTCGTCACCAGCTGCCGCGCCGCAGAACTACGACATGTCCAACCGCGATACCGGCACCGTGAAGTGGTTCAACACCTCCAAGGGTTTCGGTTTCATCTCCCGCGACTCCGGCGATGATATTTTCGTGCATTTCCGGGCCATCCGCGGCGAAGGCCATCGCGTCCTGGTCGAAGGCCAGCGCGTGGAGTTCTCCGTGATGCACCGCGACAAAGGCCTGCAAGCCGAAGACGTCATCGCCGCACTGCCGCGCCGCTGACCCAGGCATGAAAAAAACCGCGAGCAGCCAGGCTGCATCGCGGTTTTTTTATGGCCTGTCGCTCGGGCGATCAGTAATGCGGGGGCGGCGCCTCTTCCTCGACGGATTCGAACTGCCCAGCCATTTCCTCCTGCCGCTTGAGCAACGCCGCCATCTGCAATTGCAAACGCTCGACGACCCGCTGCTGCTCCACCAACACATCATTCAACGCCTGGATGGTGTCATCCTGAAATGCCAGGCGAGTTTCCAGATCGGTAACACGCGCCTCAAGATCCACGGTTCAACCCTCCACAAACTTGAAATCATCGGTCAGGGCCATCCGCAACCGCTCGCGGATGGCCGTCACCTGCTCCGCATTATAGGGCCGGGCCGGATGCTTGCCCCAGACCGGCGACGGCCAGGCCACATCCTCATGCCTGCGCACGATGACGTGCATGTGCAATTGGCTGACGACGTTACCCAACGCCGCAACGTTCAACTTGTCGGCGTCGAAGGAGTCCTTGAGGATCTCCGCCAGCGCGGTGGTCTCTTTCCACAGCTGGCGTTGATCGACGTCATCGAGCTGAAACAACTCACTGATATCTTCCCGCCTTGGCACCAGAATGAACCACGGGTAATTCGAATCATTGGACAACAGCAACCGGCACAGTGGGAAATCGCCAATGGGCAATGTGTCCTGCTGCAGTCGTGGATCTAAAACAAACACCGCGCGTACTCCTTGCTCGTTATCGGGGCTGCCCGGTTTGGGCCTGTATCGGATATTCGCAGCATACCCGCGAATGACAGAACGTTCACCGCATCCCCTACCGGGCATGACTGAAATGCCTGTTTTCGGGGCCGACCCTCTTGACGCAGTAACAGAGCGCACCATTTCAGCGCAGCCAATCTCCCAAGAGTACGAAAACGGCAGCATCCGGATGGGGCGAAACGCAGAGCCTTGCGCGATTCATGAAGTTTTTTTGCACCAAAACTGCACAAAGCGTCTACGCTCAGTGCACGAAGCATCCGGGATTTACTCACTGGCAGGGTGAACCGGTAACGTTTTTGGTTGTCGAGCGCCATTTTTCGGTTTCAAACACGATAGCGGCGCAGCAGTCAACCCTATTTAAAACAAGGCCTTTGGCCCCCGGTTTCATGAGGTTTCACCGCGTCAAATGGAAGAGTGTGAAAAAAATGTGAACAAATTTCGGGTTTGTGCATACTTGTTGCATTCATCCCGGACATCGCCCTCAGGGAATCGTAGGAACGAAAACCTGTTGGCCTATAAATAAAGTGGCAAGGTTGCCCTCAGGAGCTTCAAGTGCAGTAACAAAGGACTCTTTACACCGACGCCGAAGAAAGAAAAGCAATATTCAAGTTGCGAAACCCGATTGCGTCGGAACAGCCCCATTACGACATGGATCGAGCCATTGGCGACATGGTCGTAAAGAAGCTGGAAGGTTGGATGGGCAAGTATCGCCAATGATGTCGTCGTGATATAAATTCGCGCCGACACAAAAAGAAAGAGCCGCCCAGATAAAAAAACAGGTGGGACGGCAGTACTCTTCTAAAAACCAAAGGAGCAAATCACGATGCGCGTGATGAAGTGGAGCATGATCGCACTGGCTGTTTCGGCCGGTGTTTCGCAGTTCGCAGTGGCGTCTTCCCAGGACGAGTCCAAGGGCTTTTTTGAAGATCAGAGCCTGAAAGTTCTGACCCGCGCCCTGTACATGAACCGTGATTTCAAGAACAACCCCAGTACCGCCCAAAGCTATCGTGAAGAGACTGGTCTCGCCGCTCGCGCGACGTATGAGTCCGGCTTCACCCAGGGTACCGTTGGTTTCGGTTTAGACGCTCTGGCCAATGGCATGGTCAAACTGGACAGCGGCCGTGGCCGCACCGGCAATGGCATGTTCGGTTCCGATAGCGAAGGCCGTCCAGAAGACACCCAATCCATCGCTGGCGGTGCGGTCAAGTTCCGTCTGTCCGACACGGTCCTGAAATACGGTAGCCAATACGTTGCCAGCCCTGTCCTCTCCACCGACGACAGCCGTTTGCTGCCAGAAGTTGCTACCGGCACTTTGATCACCAGTAAGGAAATCAAAGGTCTGGAACTGAGTGCTGGTCACTTCACCGCGATCAGCGGACAGAACCACATGGGTCACGACAGCATCAATGGCACCGGCCTGAAGTCCGCTGACATTGCTGGTGCAACCTACCAGTTCACTGACAATTTTGTAGCGGGTGTAGCGGCTTCCGACGTTGAAGACCACTACAAGAAGAAATACCTCAACCTGAATTACACCTTGCCGATTAATGAAGATCAGTCTCTGAACTTCGACTTCAACGGCTACGACAGTAAAGATCAAGGCCAGAAGCTCAGCGGAGACGTTGACAACCGTATCTGGTCTCTCGCGGCAGCCTATAGCATCGGTGCCCATAAATTTACCCTGGCTCACCAACGCTCCACCGGTTCCAGCGGTTATGTTTATGGTGCTGACGGTAACGGCACTATTTTCCTCGCCAACTCCATCCAGTACTCCGACTTCAACGGCGAAGACGAGCGTTCCTGGCAGGCTCGCTACGACCTGAACATGAAAACCTACGGCGTTCCTGGCCTGAGCTTCATGACCCGTTACGTCAAGGGTGACAACATTTCCACTGGTGCCGATGAAGGTAAAGAGCACGAACTGGATTTCGAAACCAAGTACGTCATGCAGAGCGGTCCAGCCAAAGACCTGTCTTTCCGTCTGCGTAGTGCGTTTTATCGTGCCAACACTTCTTACAACGGTATCAATGGTAACGACAACAACGATTTCCGCGTAATTGTCGAATATCCACTGAGCATTTTGTAATTCAGTGCTGAGTAGATAGCTACACCGCAGTAAACAAAAACCGCTCACCTGATCCAGGTGAGCGGTTTTTTTGCACCTAATGAAACAACCTGGCGCAATCATCATAAATAGCAAGCTAACTAAATATAACCTGATCCAATCGACAGGTTACATCTGTGTTTGTTATCTCGCCGTCTCTTCCTGAACAACCCGAATCACCCGCTGCGGAAACGGGATATCAATTCCGGCATCTTTCAAGCGATCCCGCGCCTGTTCATTGAACATGAACATGACACTCCAGTAATCCGCGGTCTTGACCCACACCCGCAACGACACGGTGATCGAACTGTCGCCCAGGGTGGAAATCACCGCTTCAGGCGCCGGATCGGCCAATACGCGCTCATCCTTGGCCAGATTCAACAAGACTTCGCGTGCCTTTTGCAGATCCGCCTGGTAGTCCACCCCCACATCGAATACGACCTTGCGGGTCGGCTGACGATTGGTGTTGGTGATAATGCCGTTCGACAGGTTGCCGTTGGGCACGATCACCGTCTTGTTGTCACCGGTGCGCAGCACGGTATGGAAGATCTGGATGCTGTCGACCGTGCCGGCGATACCTTGGGCTTCGATCCAGTCGCCAATACGAAACGGGCGAAACAGCAGAATCAGTACGCCGCCAGCGAAGTTTGCCAGGCTGCCCTGCAACGCCAGGCCGATTGCCAGGCCTGCCGCACCGATGGCGGCGACGAACGAGGTGGTTTCCACGCCGATCATCGACGCGACGCTGACCACCAGCAGTATCTTCAAAATGATATTGGCGAGGGTACTGATAAACCCTTGCAGTGCCAGGTCAGCGTTACGCAGGGCCAGCAGCGCACCCAGTTTTTGCGTGACCTTGTTGATCAACCACCAGCCGATGGCCAGGGTGATGACCGCCAGCAACACACGGCTGCCGTACTCCATGACCATTGGTATCGCGGCCTGGGAGGTTTCGATCAGGTGATCCACTTCTGCATTCAAGTCCATTCGACTCTCCTTTATTACCGTAAGCACGAATGTGGCGGGGAAGACTGCTCCCCCACCACCCTATTCCTGAACAGCCTGGCGTCCTGTCAGTCGCGGAAGTTATTGAACTGTAGCGGCATACCGAATTCTTTGGCGCGCAGTGCCGCGATGGCTTCCTGCAAGTCGTCGCGCTTCTTGCCGGTAACCCGCACCTGCTCGCCCTGAATGGCGGCCTGGACCTTGAGCTTGGCCTCCTTGATGTGAGCGACAATCTTCTTTGCCAGCTCCTTGTCGATGCCTTCCTTGAGCACGGCTTCCTGTTTCATTACCTTGCCCGAGGCATAGGCATCCTTGATCTCGAGGCATTGCACGTCGATCTTGCGCTTGACCAGCGCCATCTTGAGGATCTCGATCATCGCTTCGAGCTGGAACTCGGCTTCGGCGGTCAGGTTGACGGTCAGGTCCTTTTCCTTGAACTCGAAGCTGCCCTTGCCCTTGAGGTCATAACGACGGTCGAGTTCCTTGATGGCGTTTTCAACCGCGTTGGTGGCTTCGTGCTTGTCCAGTTCGGATACCACGTCGAATGACGGCATGTAGAGTTCTCCAATAAAAAAGGCGCCCGGTAATAAAGGCGCGCGCTTGGCTTGTGGTTAAAATCGCGCTCATTATAACGAGTCTTTCCCAGCCCATACTGTGAGCACCCAAGATGCCCGCACCAAACCGAGTAAAAAGCTGATGTCCACCACCTGGCACGTCCTGGGGGCCGGCAGTCTCGGCACATTATGGGCCACACGCCTGGCCCGGGCCGGTCTGCCGGTACGACTGGTGCTGCGCGACGAGGACCGGTTGCAAGCCTATCGGAGCGCCGGTGGCCTGACATTGGTGGAACAGGGCCAGCCACAGTGCTACCCGGTGCCGGGCGAAACAGCGGACGCTCCCGAGCCGATCAGGCGCCTGCTGCTGGCCTGCAAGGCCTATGACGCGGAAGCGGCGGTGGCCTCGGTGGCCCACCGTCTGAACGCCGAGTCGGAACTCATCCTGCTGCAGAATGGCCTCGGCAGCCAGGACGCGGTGGCGAACCGCGTCCCCCAGGCCCGTTGCATCAGCGCCTCCAGCACCGAAGGCGCGTTCCGCGACGGTGACTGGCGCGTGGTGTTCGCCGGTCACGGCTACACCTGGCTCGGTGACCCCGCCCACCCCGTGGCGCCGTTCTGGCTGGACGACCTGAGCGCCGCCGGTATCCCCCACGAATGGAGCGCGGACATTCTCACCCGGCTCTGGCGAAAGCTGGCGCTCAACTGTGCGATCAACCCGCTGACCGTGCTGTATCACTGCAAGAATGGTGGTTTGCAGGAGCATCGTTGCGAAGTGGCAACCCTGTGCGCGGAACTCACCGACCTCCTCGAACGCTGCGGCCAGCCCGCGGCGGCTGAAGACTTGCAACCGGAAGTCGAACGGGTGATCCAGGCCACGGCGGCCAACTATTCCTCGATGCACCAGGATGTCGCCAACCGGCGCCGCACTGAAATCAGCTATCTGCTCGGCCACGCCTGCAAGGTCGCCCGGCGGCACGAGCTGGCGGTACCGCATCTGGAACAGCTGCGCCAGCGGCTGATCGCTCACTTGAACAACCTCGGATTGCCCAGCGACTGAGCAGCGGCTACGCTGGCCTCGTGTTCCTTTTCAGCGACGAATCTGATGCCATTGCGCCAGCGCCTTGAAAACCTGCCGGTCGGCCAGAAACTGTTGGCTGCCCTGCTGGTGTTGTTGACCACTGTCCTGCTGGTCGCCAACCTGACCTTTATCAGCGCCGCCTATTACATTTCCCAGGAAAGCATGGCTCCCCAGGCCCTGCAGACCATCGGCCGGCTGATCGCCAACCCGAGCCTGATCTCCGATGCCCTGCAATCGCCACAAGGCGCCAAGCGCCTGCTCGACGAACTCAACAGCTACGCCCCACTGCGGGCGGCGGCGCTGTATGACGGCGAGGGCGAACGCTTGGCGCAATTGCAGCAGGGTGAGAAGCTCAGGCTGCCGGATCATTTCCGCAATGTGCAGGCCTGGCAGGCCGGTGAATTCCGCAGCAACCAGGTCATCACCCTGCCCCGCCCCGGCACCGCGCCGGGCCACCTGCTGCTGGTCGCCAGCAGTGAACTGCCCACGGCGTTCTACACTGGCACCCTGACCGCCAGCCTCGGCATCCTGATTTTCAGCGTGCTGCTGTGGCTGGTCATCGCCCAACAGATCAAACGCCTGATCACCCAGCCGATTCATCAGTTGGAAGAGCTGTCGCGCCAGGTCACCCGGGAAGAAAACTATTCCCTGCGCGCCGCCCGTGGCAACCACGACGAAATCGGCAGCCTGGCCGAAGCCTTCAATACCATGCTGTCGCGGATCGAGGCCCGGGAGCAACAGCTCAAGCGCGCCCGGGACGACTCCCAGGCAGCCTACGACCAGGCCCAGGGCCTGGCGGAAGAAACCCGGCACACCAACCGCAAGCTGGAACTCGAAGTCCAGGTGCGCAGCAAGATCGAGAAAAAGCTCACCGGCTTCCAGAACTACCTCAACAGCATCATCGACTCCATGCCGTCGGCCCTGATCGCCCTCGACGAGCAGCTTTATGTCACCCAATGGAACCAGGAGGCCAGCGCCCTTTCCGGCACCCGGCTGGACGAAGCACTGAACCAGCCGATCTTCCTCGCGTTCGAACCCCTCAAGCCGTACCTGCCGCAGCTCAAGCAAACGGTCGAGCAGCACACGGTGGCGAAGATCGAACGCGTCACCTGGACCAAGGACGACGAAGCACGGCACTACGCCTTGACCTTCTACCCGCTGATGGGTGGCGCCGGACGCGGGGTGGTGATCCGCATCGACGACATCACCCAGCGCCTGTCGCTGGAAGAAATGATGGTGCAATCGGAAAAAATGCTCTCGGTCGGCGGCCTCGCGGCGGGCATGGCCCATGAAATCAACAACCCGCTGGGGGCCATCCTGCACAACGTGCAGAACATCCGCCGACGTCTGTCGCCGGAACTGCCCAAGAACCTCGAACAGGCCGAGCAACTGGGCATCGAATTGCAGGTGGTCAATCAATACCTCCAGGGCCGGGACATCCCGCAACTGCTCGATGGCATTCAGCAGGCCGGCGCCCGGGCGGCGAAAATCGTCACCCACATGCTCAGTTTCAGCCGTCGCAGCACACGACAGATGGCCCCCTGCGACCTGCCGGCCCTGATCGACCAAGCGGTGGAAATCGCCGGCAACGACTTCGACCTGGCGATCGGCTTCGACTTCAAGGGCCAGGCGATCATCCGTCAGTTCGACCCGAACCTGGGCCCGGTACCCGGCACCGCCAACGAACTGGAGCAGGTGCTGCTCAACCTGTTGAAGAACGCCGCCCAAGCCATCCACCAGCGCCAGGACGATAGCGAACCCGGGCGCATTATCCTGCGCACGCGGCTGAATCCGCCCTGGGCGGAAATCCAGGTCGAGGACAACGGCATCGGCATGAGCGAGAACGTGCGCAAACGCACCTTCGAGCCCTTCTTCACCACCAAGGAAATCGGCCAGGGCACGGGCCTGGGGCTGTCGGTGTCGTATTTCATCATCACCAATAACCACAAGGGCCAGATGGAAGTGCAGTCGGCGCCGGGCCAAGGCACCTGCTTCACTTTGCGCCTGCCCCTGGCGGGCCTTTCGATGATGCCCCAAGAACAAAAGCAACTGGAGCGCTGAGCATGGGCTTTCGCCTGTCGAAGATTTACACCCGCACCGGCGACAAGGGTGAAACCGGGTTGGGCGATGGTCGTCGCGTGGCGAAGGACCACCCACGGGTCGAGGCCATCGGCGAAGTGGATAGTTTGAATAGCCAACTGGGGTTGCTGCTGGCCGGGCTTATCGATGAGGCGAACCGATACCCGGCGCTAAAGGAGGTCGTCGAAGTATTGGCCCCCTGCCAGCATCGGTTGTTCGACCTCGGTGGCGAACTGGCGATGCCCGCCTATCAGGCACTGACCACGGCGGAAGTCGAGCGACTGGAAGCGGCCATCGACCTGTGGAACGAAGAGCTGGGGCCGCTGGAAAACTTCATCCTGCCCGGCGGCTCGACCCTGGTGGCCCAGGCCCACGTCTGCCGCAGCCTGGCCCGCGGCGCCGAACGCCGTTGCCAGCAGCTGAACGCCGTCGAGCCGCTGGCCGGGCCGGGGCTGGCCTATATCAATCGAATGTCGGATCTGTTGTTCGTGGCGGCACGGGTGATTGCCCGGCGCCAGGGCGTGGCGGAGGTGCTTTGGGTGGCGGCGGCCAGGCCTGGGGAGTGATTCGTCGTCTGTGAGGACGCCATCGCGAGCAGGCTCGCTCCCACAAGGGCACCGCGATCAACTGTGGGAGCAGCCTGCTCGCGAAGAGGCCCGCAGCCCTCCTGAAAAATCAGGCTTCCGGCCAGAACGCCCGAATCCCCGCCACACCCTGCGCGCCGGCCTCCCAGGCCTTCTGCCGTTCGGCAGATCCTACCCCACCCAACAGATACACCGGACGATTGAAGCCCTCGATCAGCCGCGCCGCCTCGGCCCAACCCAATGGCTGGGCCTCGGGATGGGTCTGGGTCGGTTGCACGGGCGAGAGTGTCACGAAGTCCACGTCCATCTGCTGCGCCAGGGACAGTTCCTCGGCGTTATGACAGGAAGCGGCCAGCCAACGGTCCTTGCCGAAGGGGCGACCGGCCGCCGCATGCTTGCGCAGTTGCGCGGCGGTGACGTGCCAGCCGGCGGAAGGAAAGTCCCCCAGCCATTCGAAAGGCCCCTTGAGCATCAACTGGGCCTTGCCGGCGCACAATCCCACCGCATCCACCGCCAGATCACGGTATTGCGGATCGTAGCCATTGGGCGCCCGCAGCTGGACCAGCTTGATCCCACCGGCGATGGCCTTTTGCATTCCCCGCAACAGGGCCGGTGTTTCAAGGCCTTCCGGGGTGATCAGGTATTCGCCGGGCAAGCGAGCCGCCGCCACGATCGGCTGGTTGGCTGCCGGGAACTCATGGTTGGTCAGATCGCGAGCCGTGACCCAGGCCAGCGGCTGCCCTTCGGCGCCATGGGGTTCGCCGGAAAATGCCGAGACTTCCCAGACATCCAGCAAGACCTGTTTGTCCGGGTAATCGTGACGCACCTTGATCAATGGCCGGGCAGCCTCGACCACAATCCCCAGCTCCTCATGAAGCTCCCGGGCCAAGGCCGTCTCGACGGACTCGTCCGCTTCAACCTTGCCGCCGGGAAACTCCCAAAGACCGCCCTGGTGCTGGGTGTCGGCACGCCGGGCGATCAGGATCTTGCCGGCGGCGTCGCGAATGACCGCCGCCGCTACGTGTACTCGTTTCACCGCGCTGTTTCCTCCAGGCCGGCTTGTTGCCACGCCTTGAACGCCGGCCATTGGTAAAGGGTTTCAACATAGGCCGCATCCACTTCCGGCAGTTCCACCCGATAAGTACGCAGGCGCACGGCGACCGGCGCAAAATACGCGTCGGCCAGGCTCAAGGTACCAAACAGGTAAGGGCCGGCTTCGGTCGCCACGGCACGGCACTCGGCCCACAGTGCCAACATCCGCTCGATTTCCGCCTGGACATCGGCCGGCACGGGCGACAACGGCGCGTCGTGGGCCAGGTCAAATGGCATGTTGCTACGGAGCGCGAAGAAACCACTGTGCATTTGCGCACAAGCCGAACGCGCCTGGGCCCGGGCGGCCACAGCCTTGGGCCATAGGCCGGCGTCGGGAAACCGTTCGGCCAGGTATTCGGCAATCGCCAGGGAGTCGGCAACGACACCCGTTTCGGTCTGGAGCAGCGGAACCTTGGCAGTGGCTGAATACTTGAGCAGCTTCTCCCGGGTGTCGGGTTGAAAGAGCCTGACCAGCTCTTCGGTGTACTTCGCGCCGGTCAAGTCCAGGGCCAGCGCGGCGCGCAGGGACCAGGAAGATATTCTCTTGTCGCCGATGATCAGGTGCAGGCTCATGTCTGGGTCCTTTCTTATGGCTATTCAGAAATATTGCAGTCTGTTCCGACGCCATCGCGAGCAGGCTCGCTCCCACAAGGAGATCTGCAGGCTGGCATAAGCCTGTTTCCAGCACAAATCCCCTGTGGGAGCGAGCCTGCTCGCGATAGGCACAACTCGATCCCGAGCCTTGTTAAGTCCGGTACTCGGCGTTGATCTTCACATACTCATGGGACAGATCGGTGGTCCAGATCGTCTCGCTGCAATCACCGCGCCCCAGTTCGATGCGGATGGTGATTTCTTCCTGTTGCATCACCGCCGCCCCCTGGGCCTCGGTGTAGGTCGCGGCGCGGGCGCCTTGGCTGGCGATGCAGACTTCGCCGAGGAACACGTCGATCTTGCTCACGTCCAGGTCCGGTACGCCGGCACGGCCGACAGCCGCAAGGATCCGCCCCCAGTTCGGGTCCGAGGCGAACAGCGCGGTCTTGATCAGGGGCGAATGCGCCACGGTGTAACCGACATCCAGGCATTCCTGATGATTGCCACCACCGTTGACCTGCACGGTCACGAACTTGGTTGCACCCTCGCCGTCACGGACGATGGCCTGGGCCACTTCCATGCACACCTCGAACACCGCCTGCTTCAGGGCCGCGAACAGCGGGCCCCTGGCTTCGGTGATTTCCGGCAGGTTGGCCTTGCCGGTGGCGATCAGCATGCAGCAGTCGTTGGTCGACGTATCGCCGTCGATGGTGATGCGGTTGAACGACTTGTTGGCGCCGTCGAGCATCAGGTCCTGCAGCACCTGGCGGGAAACTTTGGCGTCGGTCGCGATGTAGCCGAGCATGGTCGCCATGTTCGGGCGGATCATGCCCGCGCCCTTGCTGATGCCGGTGACGGTGACGGTCACGCCGTCGTGCTGGAACTGACGGCTCGCGCCCTTGGGCAAGGTGTCGGTGGTCATGATGCCGGTGGCGGCGGCGGCCCAATTGTTTTCCGACAGGTCATCGAGAGCGGCCTGCAGCGCGCCTTCGATCTTCTCCACCGGCAGCGGCTCACCGATCACACCCGTGGAATACGGCAGCACCTGGGCGGCATCGACGCCGGTCAGCTCGGCCAGCTTGGCGCAGGTGCGCTCGGCGGCGGCCAGCCCCGGCGCACCAGTACCGGCGTTGGCATTGCCGGTGTTGGTCAGCAGGTAGCGCACCGGCCCCTGGACACGTTGCTTGGCCAGGATGACCGGGGCGGCACAAAAGGCGTTGAGGGTGAACACGCCGGCAACCGTCGAGCCTTCGGCGCAACGCATGACCACCACATCCTTGCGCCCGGGGCGCTTGATGCCCGCCGAGGCGATACCGAGTTCAAAACCGGCAACCGGGTGCAACGTTGGCAACGGACCAAGACCAACAGCCATGAATGCGCTCCTCAATAAATGTATGTCTGAATCAAATGGCAAAACGCCGCGACAGAGGTTGCCTGTCGCGGCGCGGGTCGTTCAGCGTTTGAGACGGGCGTTACTGGATCTGCCCGTGGCAATGCTTGTATTTTTTGCCCGAACCGCAGTAGCACAGCTCGTTACGGCCCAGCTTCTGTTCGTTGCGCACCGGCGCGGTCGCCAGGGCGACATCCACATCGACCCCTTCTTCCTGGGCCTGGGTCACTTCCAGGCCTGGGGCTTCGGCGTGCTCGAACTGCATACGCGCGGCCAGGGCCTCGGCTTCCTGACGCAGTCGGGCTTCCTCTTCGGCGGGGTCTTCGCGACGGACCTGAACGTGGGACAGCACACGGATCGAATCGCGCTTGATCGAATCCAGCAGCTCGGAGAACAAGGTGAAGGATTCACGCTTGTACTCCTGTTTCGGGTTCTTCTGGGCGTAACCGCGCAAATGGATACCGTGGCGCAGGTGATCCATGGTCGACAGGTGGTCTTTCCACAGGTCGTCCAGTACCCGCAGCACGATCTGCTTCTCGAAGGAGCGCAGCGCTTCGGCACCGGCCTGGTCTTCCTTCTCGTTGTACGCGGCAATCAGTTCGGCCAGCAGCTTCTCGCGCAGGGTTTCTTCGTACAGGTGGTCGTCTTCGTCGAGCCACTGCTGGATCGGCAACGACACGCCGAAGTCGCTGCGCAAGGCAGCTTCCAGGCCGGCGATGTCCCACTGCTCCGGCAGCGACTGCGGTGGAATGTGGGCGCTGACGGTCGCGTCGAGCACTTCCTGGCGGAAGTCGGCGATGGTGTCGCCGATGTTGTCGGCGGCCAACAGACTGTTGCGCATGTGATAGATCACTTTACGCTGTTCGTTGTTGACGTCGTCGAACTCGAGCAGTTGCTTGCGGATGTCGAAGTTGCGCCCTTCGACCTTGCGCTGGGCCTTTTCGATAGCGTTCGTCACCATGCGGTGTTCGATCGCTTCGCCAGGTTGCATGCCCAGGGCCTTCATGAAGTTCTTCACCCGGTCAGAGGCGAAGATACGCATCAGGCTGTCTTCCAGGGACAGGTAGAAGCGGCTGGAACCGGCGTCACCCTGGCGACCGGCACGGCCACGCAACTGGTTGTCGATACGGCGCGATTCATGGCGCTCGGAAGCGATCACCTGCAAGCCACCGGACTCGAGCACCTGCTGGTGACGCTTCTGCCAGTCGGCCTTGATCTGCGCAATCTGCTCGGGCGTCGGGTTTTCCAGGGAGGCGACTTCCACTTCCCAGTTGCCGCCCAGCAGGATGTCGGTACCACGACCGGCCATGTTGGTGGCGATGGTCAGCGCACCCGGGCGACCGGCCTGGGCGATGATCTCGGCTTCCTTCTCGTGGAACTTGGCGTTGAGGACCTTGTGCTCGATGCCTTCCTTGTTGAGCAATGCGGACATGTGCTCGGAGGTTTCGATGGTGGCGGTACCCACCAGGATCGGACGACCCTGGGCCATGCCGTCCTTGATGTCGTTGATGATCGCCGCGTACTTCTCTTCGGCGGTCAGGAACACCAGGTCGTTGTAGTCTTTACGCGCCAGCGGCTTGTTCGTCGGGATCACCACCACTTGCAGGCCGTAGATCTGGTGGAACTCGAACGCTTCAGTGTCGGCGGTACCGGTCATGCCGGACAGCTTGTTGTACAGGCGGAAGTAGTTCTGGAAGGTGGTCGAGGCCAGTGTCTGGCTCTCGGCCTGGATGTTCAGGCCTTCCTTGGCTTCGATGGCCTGGTGCAGGCCCTCGGACAGGCGACGGCCCGGCATGGTACGACCGGTGTGCTCGTCGACCAGCACGACCTGGCCGTCCTGCACGATGTATTCGACGTTGCGATGGAACAGCTTGTGGGCGCGCAGGCCGGCATAGACGTGGGTCAGCAGGCCCAGGTTATGGGCCGAATACAGGCTTTCGCCTTCGGCCAGCAGGCCGACACGGGTCAGCATTTCCTCGATGTACTGGTGGCCGGCTTCGTTGAGTTCGACCTGACGGGTCTTCTCGTCAACCGTGAAGTGCCCCGCCTGGGTCACTTGGCCTTCGACTTCCTCGACGTGCAGCTTGAGCTGCGGGATCAGTTTGTTGATCTCCATGTACAGCTTGGAGCTGTCCTCGGCCTGACCGGAAATGATCAGCGGGGTACGGGCTTCGTCGATGAGGATGGAGTCGACTTCGTCGATGACCGCGAAATTGAGTTCACGCTGGAATTTTTCTTCCAGGCTGAACGCCATGTTGTCGCGCAGGTAATCGAAACCGAATTCGTTGTTGGTGCCGTAGGTGATGTCGGCAGCGTAGGCGGCACGCTTCTCTTCCGGCGGCTGGAACGGCGTGACCACGCCGACGGTCAGCCCGAGAAATTCGTAGAGCGGGCGCATCCAGTTGGCGTCGCGGCGGGCCAGGTAGTCGTTGACCGTCACCACGTGCACGCCCTTGCCGGACAGTGCGTTGAGGTAGACGCCCAGGGTCGCCACGAGGGTTTTACCCTCACCGGTGCGCATTTCGGCGATCTTGCCTTCGTGCAAGGTCATGCCGCCGATCAACTGGACGTCGAAGTGGCGCATGCCCATGACCCGCTTGCCGGCTTCGCGGGCAACTGCAAAGGCTTCGGGCAGGAGCTGGTCGAGGGTTTCCCCCTTGGCGATGCGGTCCTTGAATTCGGCAGTCTTGGCGCGTAACTGATCGTCCGAAAGGGCCACCATTTGCTCTTCGAAGGCATTGACGATCTGTACCGTCTTGAGCATGCGCTTGACTTCACGCTCGTTCTTGCTTCCAAAGAGTTTCTTTAACAAAGGCGCAAACATATCGGCAGGATCTTCCACACTAAAGGGATGGAGGGCGGCCCCGTGAGTCGCCCGTGCAGCCCTCATGGCCGCATGCGAACGAGCATTCTACCCGGAAACGATGGTGAGGAAAGTGGCGTTATCCACGATGCTGGCACAGCGCTGTGACGGGGCCCTCCTAAAATAAGGGCTTTTATGCGAAGTTCAACCCACAAAAAAGCATAAGTTCCTACTGTTTGTGTGAGTAAACAGCCATCGGCCGAGGCGTACCTGGCGCTTTCTGCTACCATGGCGCCTCTGTCACTCGCGGTATTCGTTCATGGCCTTCCGCCCCCTCCCAGCCAAGGCTCCCGCCGTTCTGTTGCGTGAAGCCAAACCGCTGAAAGCCATCTTCGGCCACGCCAAGCGCCTGGGCCACCTGCAACGCCTGCTGGACAGCCAGTTGCAGCCCGCCGCCCGCGAACACTGCCACGTGGCGTCCTGGCGCGAAGGCAGTCTGCTATTGATCGTCACGGACGGCCACTGGGCCACGCGCCTGCGCTACCAGCAGAAACGCCTGCTGCGTCAGCTCCAGGCATTCGAGGAGTTTGCCAGCCTCACGCGGATTCTCTTCAAGGTGCAACCACCCACCGTCCAGGTCGGCGCCAAGGGGCATACCCTGGACCTGTCCACCGACGCTGCAGAAACCATCCAGGCCACCGCGGACGGCATCAGCGACCCGAGCCTGCGGGCAGCGCTGGAGCGGTTGGCGGCCCATGCCAGGGCCAAGCCCTGAGCCCCCCATTGCCTGGCAGGCAGCCATCGCGAGCAGGCTCGCTCCCACATTGAACCGCCTGCGACCCCCTGTGGGAGCGAGCCTGCTCGCGATGAGCGCGACTCGCTTCTTGAGCTACCGCCGCTTGCTGCCTCCCAGCAACGACCCCATCAACCCCCGCACCAACTGCCGGCCCAATTGATTGGCCGCCTGGCGCATCGCCGATTTCAATGCCTGGCCTGCCGCCGTGCCAAGAAATTCTCCAGCCTTTTCGGTAAAGCTCGGCTCCTCGGCCGCCGGTTTGCCTGGTGCCACCTCGGGCTCCAGGCCCTTGCGGCCCATCAGCACCTCATAGGCCGATTCACGATCGATGGGTTTATCGTAGCGGCCCTGCAACGGCGAACGGGCGATCAAGCTGGCGCGCTCGGCCTCGGTCAACGGCCCGATACGCGATTGCGGTGGCGCCACCAACACCCGCCGGACCATCTCCGGCGTACCTTTTTCCTGCAAGGTGCCCACCAGGGCCTCGCCGATGCCCAATTCGGTAAGCACCGCCAGGGCGTCAAACTGCGGATTCGGCCGGAAGCCGTCCGCCACCGCCCGCAGGGACTTCTGCTCCTTGGCGGTAAAGGCCCGCAGGCCATGCTGGATGCGCAATCCCAACTGCGCCAGGACATCGTCCGGCAAGTCGCCCGGGGATTGCGTGACGAAGTACACCCCGACGCCTTTGGAGCGAATCAGGCGCACCACTTGCTCCAAGCGCTCCTGCAACGCCTTCGGCGTACCGGCGAACAGCAGATGTGCCTCGTCGAAAAACAGCGCCAGCAGCGGTTTATCCGCATCGCCGCGCTCGGGCAATTGCTCGAACAGCTCGGCCAGCAGCCACAACAGGAACGTCGCGTAGACCTTGGGCGCCTCGTGGACCAGGCGACTGGCGTCCAGCAAATGAATGCGGCCGCGGCCGTCGCCGTCCGGTTGCAGGATGTCTTCGAGCTGCAAGGCCGGTTCGCCGAACAACGCGTCGGCGCCCTGTTGTTCCAGGGTGGACAAGCGCCGCAACAACGCCTGGCTGGAACCGGTGGTCATCAGCGCCGCGTCGTCCCCCAACAATGCCGGGTTGTCCTTGAGGTGGTTGAGCAGGGCCTTCAGGTCCTTGAGGTCCAGCAATAACAGGCCTTCGCGATCGGCCACCTTGAACGCGGCGTACAACGCCGCCTGCTGGCTGTCGGTCAGCTCCAGCAGGCTGCCGAGCAGCAGCGGCCCCATCTCGCTGAGGGTGGTGCGCAGCGGGTGGCCGGACTGGCCGTGAACGTCCCACAGGGTCACCGGATAGGCCCGGGGCTTGTGCTCGAGCCAGGGCATGCCGGCAATGCGCTCGGCGACTTTGCCTTGGGGATTGCCGGCGGCGCCGAGTCCGCACAGGTCGCCCTTGATGTCTGCCGCGAACACCGCCACGCCGGCATCGCTGAAGGCTTCGGCCAGGCGTTGCAGGGTGACGGTTTTGCCGGTGCCGGTGGCGCCTGCCACCAGGCCATGACGGTTCGCCAGGCGCATGGCTTGGCCAATGGGCTGGCCAGCGAGGTCGGCCCCGATAACGAGTTGCAGTGAGTCAGGCATGTGGTCACCTGTGATTAATTTCCGGCCAAGTATGGCCGATATAAGAAGCGACAGACCTCAGTGAAAACACGGTCGGATAATTCCCCAGGGAGAGAAGGAAATATCAGAACTTTCAACACGGCGCCTTTTTTCGAACTTTTCATATAAAAGCACGCCCAGAGCTATAAGACTCCGCGGAACCCCGAGCCATGAACAAAAACCTGCGTTTCAGCCACAAAATCCTGATTGCCGCCGCATTGATCGTCATCGCGGCCTTCGCTTCATTCACCGCCTACAACGATTACCTGCAACGCAACGCCATCCGTGACGACCTCGACAGCTACCTGCATGAAATGAGCGACGTCACGGCGAGCAACATCCAGACCTGGCTGAGCGGCCGTATCCTGCTGATCGAAAACCTGGCCCAGAACATCGCCGTCACGCCCGACCAGGCCGGCGTCACCCGCCTGCTGGAGCAGAAAGCGCTGACGTCCACCTTCATGGCGTCCTACCTGGGCGATGCCAAGGGCAGCTTCATCATACGCCCCGACGCGAAGATGCCAGACGGTTTCGATCCGCGGGTACGCCCCTGGTACAAAGGCGCCGAAAGCAGCGCCACCGCCACCCTGACCGAACCCTACATCGATGCCGCCAGCGGCGGACTGATCATTTCCATCGCCAGCGCCTCCAGGAACAACGGGCAAAGTGTCGGCGTGGTGGGTGGCGACCTGAGCCTGCAAACCATCATCGACAACCTCAAGACCGTGGATTTCGATGGCATGGGCTACGCCTACCTGGTCAGCGCCGACGGCAAGATCCTGGTACATCCCGATAAAGCCCTGGTCATGAAGACCTTGAATGACGCCTATCCGCAGAACACACCGAAAATCAGCGACCAGATCAACGAAGTCGAGGTCGACGGTCATACGCGCATCGTCACCTTCACGCCGATCAAAGGCCTGCCCTCGGTGAACTGGTACGTCGGTGTGTCGGTCGACAAGGACCAGGCCTACTCGATGCTTAGCAACTTCCGAACCTCGGCGGTGATTGCCACCGTCATTGCCGTGGTTTTCATCATCGCGCTGCTGAGCATGCTGATCCGTCTGCTGATCCAGCCCTTGCATGTCATGACCCGGGCCATGGAGGACATCGCCGACGGCGAGGGCGACCTGACCAAACGCCTGACGATCCAGAACCAGGACGAATTCGGCATCCTGGGCACCGCGTTCAACCGCTTCGTGGAGCGTATCCACGGGTCGATCCGCGAAGTGTCTTCCGCCACCGAACACGTCAACGAAGTCGCCTTGCGCGTGGTGAGCGCCTCGAATTCGTCGATGGTCAACTCCGACGAACAGTCCAGCCGGACCAACAGCGTCGCCGCGGCCATCAACCAATTGGGCGCCGCCGCCCAGGAAATCGCCCGCAACGCCGCCCAGGCCTCCCATCAGGCCAGCGATGCCCGTGGCCTGGCGGAGGACGGCCAGCAGGTGGTAGACCGCAGCATTGCCGCGATGAACCGACTGTCCGACCTGCTGAGCACCTCAAGCAGCAACATCGAATCGCTCAATAGCAAGACCGTGAACATCGGTCAGATCCTGGAAGTGATCACCAGCATTTCCCAACAGACCAACCTGCTGGCCCTCAACGCGGCGATCGAAGCCGCCCGGGCCGGTGAGGCCGGACGCGGTTTTGCCGTGGTGGCCGATGAGGTGCGCAACCTGGCCCATCGCACCCAGGAGTCGGCGCAACAGGTGCAGACCATGATCGAGGAGTTGCAGGTCGGCGCGCGGGCGTCGGTCACGACCATGAATGACAGCCAGCGCCACAGCCAGGAAAGCGTGGAGATCGCCAACCAGGCCGGCGAACGCCTGAACAGCGTGACCCAGCGCATCGGCGAAATCGACGGCATGAACCAGTCGGTGGCCACGGCCACCGAGGAACAGACGGCGGTGGTGGAATCGATCAACGTGGACATCACCGAGATCAACACCCTGAATCAGGAAGGTGTGGAAAACCTGCAATCCACCCTGCGCGCGTGCTCCGATCTTGAACGGCAGGCGGCGCGGCTCAAGCAGTTGGTGGGCAGTTTCCGTATCTGACAACGCTTGGACTGGCCCCATCGCGAGCAGGCTCGCTCCCACAGAGGATTGCATTTCAAATGTGGGAGCGAGCCTGCTCGCGATGAGGGCCTATCAAACAAAGTAATACTCCACTGACACCTCGCCCCCACCACAACCCAACCGAACATCTATTCTTCATAAAGGTCAACACAGGAGAACACAGACCGGAGGGATGTTCATCGTGCATATAGCGGACATAACCATGTTCTACGCCCCCGCCAGCGGAGGCGTGCGCACTTATCTGGATGCCAAGCACCGTCGCCTGGGGGATCGGCCCGGCATCCGCCACAGTCTGCTGATTCCCGGCGCGCATTTGAGCGAGCAGGATGGGATCTACAAGGTGCCCGCCCCTGCGCTGCCCTTCGGCAAGGGCTACCGCTTCCCGCTGCGCCTGGCGCCCTGGCGCAATGCCCTGCGCGATCTGCAACCAGACCTGATCGAAGTCGGCGACCCCTACCTCACCGCCTGGGCCGCGCTGGACGCCCGACGCCAGCTGGACGTGCCGGTCATCGGGTTCTATCACTCCGATCTGCCCCTGCTGGTGAGCAATCGCATGGGCAATTGGTTCACCCCCAACATCGAAGCCTATGTCAGCAAGTTGTACGGCAACTTCGACCGGGTCCTGGCACCGAGTCAGGTCATGGCCGACAAGCTGGCGGGGTTGGGCGTGCGTAATGTCCATGTGCAGCCATTGGGCGTGGATCTGCAGACCTTCAACCCCGGCGCCCGCGACCCGGAACTGCGGGCCGAGCTGGGCATTGCCGAAGACACACGTCTGTTGATCTTCGCCGGACGCGGTTCCAAGGAAAAGAACCTGCCGGTGCTGCTCAAATGCATGAAGCGCCTGGGCGAGCGCTACCACCTGCTGCTGGTGGGCTCGTCAATGCCTGCCATCGTCCCGGACAACGTCACCGTGATCGATGCGTTCCGTCCGGCGCCGCAAGTTGCCCGGCTGATGGCCAGCGCCGACGCCCTGCTGCATGCCGGCGATCAGGAAACCTTCGGCCTGGTGATCCTCGAAGCCATGGCCAGCGGCATTCCGGTGGTGGCGGTCGCGGCAGGGGCATTTACCGAAATCGTCCACGAAGACTGCGGCCTGTTGTGCGCGCCAAATAACCCACAGGCCATGGCCAATGCCGTGCGGCAGCTTTTCTCCGAGGGTTGCCAGCGCCGCGGCTTGTTGGCGCGTCGTCATGTCGAGCGTCATTACGCCTGGGATTCGGTGGTCAACAGCCTGCTCGGGCATTATTACGCGGTGCTCGGCGAACAGCTGCCGCTACAGGCCAATGGTTGAGATGAGGTCCGTGCCGATGAATCACCCACCCAGTGTATTACTGGTCCTGCATGACGTGGCACCGCAAACCTGGCCCGACTACCAGCCTTTCGTCGAAGCCGTCGACGCCCTCGGTCATGTACCGATGACCTGGCTGGTGGTTCCGGATTTCCATCACACCAATGCGCTGGACGATCATCCGGGCTTCCGGCGCCTGCTCGACAGCCGGGTCGAGCGCGGCGACGAATTGGTGCTGCACGGCTACTACCATTGCGACGACGGCCCACCGGCCCGCCACCCCAAGGACTGGTTCATGCGCCGGGTCTACACCCATGAGGGCGAGTTCTACAGCCTGCCCGAGGAAGCCGCCCTCGCCCGCCTGCGCGCCGGGATCGAAACCTTTGAGCGTTATCAGTGGCCACTGGAAGGCTTCGTTGCCCCGGCCTGGCTGATGAGCGAAGGCACGCGCCAGGCCTTGCGCCAATTACCGTTGAGCTACACCAGCGATACCCAGCACTTGTACCGCTTGCCTGACTTCATCCCCATCGACGCCCCGGGGCTGGTCTGGAGCGCCCGCAGTGCCTGGCGCCGTGGTTTGTCGAAAGTGCTCAGCGACCAACGCGAACAGCGTTGGCGCCAGGCGCCGGTGATTCGCCTGGGCCTGCACCCGGTCGACATGCGCCACCGGTTTTCCCGGGACTATTGGTTGCGAACACTTGAGCGCCTGCTCGACGACGGACGCGTACCGATGACCAAGGCCGGGTGGTTGGCCACCCAAGGCCTGCGACTCGACCGCGTCGCATGAAACGGCTGATCTGGCTGGCTGCGGCGCTGCTCACGGCGTTGTTGGTGCCACTGCTGGTGGGTGGCGGGGAAATGTGGTCACGAGTGCAGCGCTTTCCCTTGTCGTTGCTGTTGAGCATGCTGGGCATGATCGGGCTGTGCTGGGCGCTGAACGCCGTGCGCCTGCGCCTGCTGCTGGGTGAACAACGTGGGTGCATCGGCGGGCTGAAAAGCATTGGCGTGGTGATGTCCACCGAATTCGCCATGTGCGCAACACCCGGCGGCAGCGGCGGACCGTTGACGCTGATGGCCCTGCTGGGGCGCAACGGCGTGCGTCCGGCCCACGCCAGCGCGGTGTTCGCCATGGACCAGTTGAGCGACCTGCTGTTCTTCCTCTGCGCGCTGGTGGGCATCTTGCTGTATGCGCTGTTCCAGAATCTCAGCCAGCGCATGGAATGGATGCTGGCGCTGAGCGCGTTTTCGCTCTTCGGTGGGCTGATCGGCTGTGCGTTGGTGGCTCGCTACCATCGCTGGCTGATCCTGCTGGGCGCCAGGCTGCTGCGACATTTGCGCGTGAAAGCCACCACCCGCCGCCGCTGGGGACGCAAGATCCTGAATTTCCTGGCGGCGTTCACCACGACGCTGAAACTGCCCAGGCAGACGCTCTTCCAGGTATTCGGCCTGACCTGCCTGCATTGGGCCCTGCGTTATAGCGTGCTCTACCTGGCGCTGAAAGGGTTGGGGGCGGATCTGCAATGGGCCTGGAGTTTCCTGGTCCAGATGCTGTCCCTCAGCGCGGGACAATTCAGCCTGCTGCCCGGCGGTGCCGGGGCCGCGGAAGTGACATCCGCTGCACTGCTGGCGCCGATGGTGGGCAAGTCCACCGCGGCGGCGGCGATCCTGATCTGGCGGGCGGTGACCTACTACTTTTACCTGGTGGCTGGCGGGCCGGTGTTCTTCCTGATGGTGGGGCGTCCGTTGATCAAGAAGCTGATGAAGCTCAGAGAGGCCTGAAGTCGGTCGATGCCTACTCGGCATCGTCCTGGGGATGGGTCTGTTGCCACAGTTCGGCGGCGTCGGGAAACTCCGTGCCGTCATCCGGGCCCAGTTCCTCGGGATCGTAGCGGCTCAGGCAGCCCTCACCGAGGGTGGCCGGGGCCTTGGAGGTGGCTTTGTCCAGTGGATCGGTCATGGTGTGCCTCATCATGAAAAGAGCCGTGTCCTTTAAATAACAGACAACACAGAACTTTGTGGCGAGGGGATTTATCCCCGCTGGGCTGCGAAGCAGCCCCAAGATAATCAATCGGCCCGCCTGACACACCGAGGTGTCGATTTTAGGGCCGCTTCGCGCCCCAGCGGGGCGGTGCGACGTTTCGCTAAATCCCCTCGCCACAGGTGCGCGGGTTTATCCCCATTGTTGATCGCCAGCCGTTCGGTCAGAACACCACAGTCTTGTTGCCGTGCACCAGCACCCGGTCTTCCAGGTGATAACGCAAGCCCCGAGCCAGCACCATCTTCTCCACGTCGCGACCGAAACGCACCATGTCCTCGATGCTGTCGCTATGGCTGACACGTACCACGTCCTGCTCGATGATCGGGCCGGCGTCCAGCTCTTCGGTCACGTAGTGGCAAGTAGCGCCAATCAGCTTCACGCCGCGCATCGAGGCCTGGTGGTAGGGCTTGGCGCCGACGAACGACGGCAGGAAGCTGTGATGGATGTTGATGACCTTATGGGCGTATTCGCTGCACAACGCCGGCGGCAGGATCTGCATGTAGCGGGCGAGCACCACCACCTCGGCATCGTGGTGCTTGACCAGTCGCGAGACTTCAGCGAACGCCGGCTGCTTGTCCTGCGGGTTGACCGGTACGTGGTAGTACGGGATGCCGTGCCACTCCACCATGCTACGCAGGTCGTCATGGTTGGAAATCACGCAGGCAATGTCGCAGTCGAGCTCGTCGCTGTGCCAGCGGTGCAACAGGTCTGCCAGACAGTGGGACTCACGGCTGGCCATCAACACCACGCGTTTTTTCTGCGCGGTGTCGGTGATGCGCCAGTCCATCGAGAACTCTTCGGCGATCGGCGCGAACGCCTCGCGGAAAGCTTCGATGCCAAAGGGCAGCGAGTCGGCACGAATCTCATGACGCATGAAAAACCAGCCGCTCTGATTGTCCGAGTGATGGCTTGCCTCAGTGATCCAGCCGTTATGGGACGCCAGAAAGTTACTGACTTTAGCAACGATACCGACGCGGTCCGGGCAAGCAATCACCAGCCGAAAAGTGCGCATTAGAGAACTCCAGAACTTCGCAAAGGCGGCCATTCTAGCCATTGCGCAGCAAAACTGCAGTATTGAGTGACAGACCGGGCCCTTCGGCCAGCGAGCGGGTCGGGTCCGGGCAAGCGCTTATATTGTGAATGGATGTGAAAATCGCCGAGGATATTTAACTGCGAGGTCCTTTTCTGTGGCTTGGCACTAAGTAATTAAATAAAAGCCTGCTTAAATGTTTACTTGATGAAACTGTCTGATTACTATTGCCACACTGTCTCCTTGTCCGCAGCGTCCTACATAAGGTAGTCCCCATGTCCTTGATCACTGAATACAACGCTACAAAACAAGCCATTGAAGAACTGCAACAGCGTCTGGCCGACCTGTCCAAAGACGACAAACTGCAAAAAGAATTGGAATTCGAAGGCAAACTGCGCACTCTGATGGGCGAATACTCCAAGTCCCTGCGCGACATCATCGGCCTGCTGGATCCAGAAGCCAAGTCGGGTAAAGCCCCTCGTGGCGGCGCCGTGAAAACTACCGGCACCAAACGCGCTCGCAAAGTTAAGCAATACAAAAACCCGCACAACGGCGAAGTCATCGAAACCAAAGGTGGCAACCACAAGACTCTGAAAGAGTGGAAAGCCAAGTGGGGCGGTGACGTGGTTGAAGGCTGGGCAACCTTGCTGGGCTAAGCCTCGCCGGGTTTCAGCGTTCGCTACACACACAAAAACGCCAGCCATTGCTGGCGTTTTTCATGCCTGTGATTTTTTCACTTCTTCGCTGTTCAGAGACTTAAACGTTTGCGCAGTTGCTGGCTGTAACCTTGCCACTCAATGAGCACCTCTCGCTGCAATGGCGTGGAAAGCGCCAGCCACTCTCCCATCGCCTCATCAAAACTTTCCAGGGTATTGGGCGCGCCCCACTGTGGCGATGACAGGCGTTGCTGACAGAACAGCCGCCAGCGCCCCTGCTCTTCCGGATTCAAGGTATCTGGAAAGTTACGCGCGCGATATCGAAACAATAATTCCGGCAAACGTTCATCATCGAAAGGCCAGCTTTCTTGTGCCAAATGCGCCGGATCCGCCATGCGGACTTGTTCACATAAACGGCGATCGCGATCACCGAGGAAGCCTGTGTATAACTGTTGCTCCGGGTCCTCGTTGGCCGTGAAATCCTCGCGGCCATAAATAGCCTGAAGTTTATCCTGCCAAACTTGCTGGGCATCACTTAGCTGCAATGCCCGTTGCTGCAGCCCGTCCATGTCCAGTTGCAAACGTTGCCGGTCCTCGGCCCGCAGCACCGACAGCGGCGCGACCACCGGACATTTGTTGATATGAATGAGTTTGAGAGGCACTGGCAACTCTCCCTCGAGCAGTTCGTCCCGACGGGTATATAAACGTTGCCGCAAGATGTCCGCATCGTGGTCCAACAACCCCTGGGGATCCAGGTGCAGGTCGCAAACAATCAAGGCATTGCGGTTCTTCGGATGCCAGGCCAGCGGCAGAACCACGCCGATGTAGTTTCGAGCGGCCGAGAAGCGCCCGGAAATGTGCACCATCGGCTGCAACAGGCGGATCTGGTCCATCACTTTCTGCTTGCTGCGCAACTGGAACAGCCAGTCGTAGAGCCGTGGTTGCTTCTGGCGGATCAGGCGAGCCAGGGCAATCGTTGCGCGCACATCCGACAACGCGTCGTGAGCCTGGCCATGGTCGATGCCATTGGCGGCAGTCAGGCGCTCCAGCTTGAGGCTGACCCGACCGTCCTCTTGCGGCCAGGCAATGCCATCGGGGCGCAGTGCGTAGGCCGTGCGCACCAGATCGATCAAGTCCCAACGGCTGTTGCCACCCTGCCACTCCCGCGCATACGGGTCGAAGAAATTCCGGTAGAGGCTGTAGCGGGTCATTTCATCGTCGAAACGCAAGGTGTTGTAGCCGGCGCCGCAGGTACCGGGCGCGGCCAGCTGCTGGTGCACACGGGTCATGAAATCGGCTTCGCTCAAGCCTTTTTCAGCCAGGCACGTCGGGGTGATACCGGTAATCGCACAAGCCGCCGGATGGGGCAGGATGTCATCGCTCGGCCGGCAATACAGGTTCACCGGTGCGTCGATTTCATTGAGTTCGAAATCGGTACGGATGCCCGCCACCTGCAAGGGTCGGTCGCAACGCGGATCGATGCCGGTGGTTTCGTAGTCGTACCAGAAGATGGAGGTCACGGGCTGTTCCTGGGCAAAAGACTGGCGAAGTCTAGGGGGTCCCACCCGGCTTCGGCCAGTGGTCCGGGAATTGAATCACGTCACGATCCATAAAATGACATACACAGTTGTATCGTTTGCCCGCACGAAGGCTGCTAGCATCTGCCGGGATCAACGTTCGAACCGGCCCATCACTCAGGTTGCCCATGCTCGAGACACCAGCACTGCAAAGGACCGCTACGCTGCCCCCGCCACTGGACACGCGGTATCAGGTCGAGACACCCGAAGGCATCGACCTGCCACTGCGCCCAGCCGGGTTGATGCCCCGCGCACTGGCGTTTGCCATCGACCTGGGGATACGGGGGCTGATCCTGGGTTTTCTGTTCGGCATCCTCGCTTTTTTCGGTGACCTGGGTATCGGCCTGGGCTCCATCCTGCTGTTCATCGTCAGCTGGTGGTACATGGTGCTGTTCGAGGTACTGCGCCAGGGCTGCTCTCCCGGCAAGCAGATGATGGGGTTGCGGGTGGTCCAGGACGACGGCCGTCCCATCGGCTGGTCCGCCTCGCTGATCCGCAACCTGCTGCGTTTCGTCGATATGCTGCCCTTCGGCTACACCTTCGGGGCGATCAGTTGCCTGCAGCACCCGGCGTTCAAGCGCCTGGGCGACCTGGCGGCCGGCACGCTGGTGGTGTATCGCGAGCAACCGGTCAAGCGCCCCGCCCTGCCATCGGTACTGCCGGTACGCCCGCCCTTTGCCCTGAGCCTGAACGAGCAACGCGCGGTGCTCGGTTTCGCCGAGCGCCAGGCCGAACTTTCCCAAGCCAGGGTCAACGAACTGGCGACCATCCTGGCTGCCCCCCTGAACGTCCAGCCACCGCGAGCCGTGGCCGAACTCAATGGCATCGCCCGCGGCCTGCTGGGGCCGACATGAAGCAAAGCCTGTTCGAAAGCCGTCATCAAGGGGAATGGGATCAGTTGTCCCGGCAGCTCGATCAACTGGAGCGCAGCCGCAACGTGCCCCAGAGCAGCGACTTTCCCCAGGCCTACCGCCGGCTCTGCCAGCATCTGGCATTGGCCCAGGCGCGGGGCTACAGCAGCCTGCTGGTGGATGCCCTGCAACAACTTGCGTTGCGCGGACACCAGCAGCTCTACCGTGACCGCAGCCGGCCGTCGGCCAGCCTCTCGACGTTCATCCTGTTCGGTTTTCCCCGCCTGGTCCGCGAACAATGGCGCTTCGTGCTGGCGGCCAGCCTGATGTTCCTCGGCAGCCTGGCCGGCATCGGGCTGCTGGTCTATCTGTTTCCGGATCTGGTCTACAGCGTGATGGATGCCGAAGAGATCAGCCAGATCCGCAGCATGTACGACCCGGCTGCCGGCCACCTGGGGCGCTCGATCGAACGGGCGGCCAGCGAAGACTGGGCCATGTTCGGCTACTACATCATGCATAACATCGGCATCGCTTTTCAGACGTTTGCCAGCGGCATGATGTTTGGCCTGGGCAGTGCCTTCTTCCTTTTCTTCAATGGCCTGACCATTGGCGCGATCGCAGGGCACCTGACCCAGATCGGTTCCGGAGGCACCTTCTGGTCGTTCGTGATCGGGCATGGCGCCTTCGAACTCACCGCCATCACCCTGGCCGGCGCCGCAGGCCTGCAACTGGGCTGGGCACTGATCGCGCCAGGGCGCCTCACCCGGGGCGAAGCCCTGCGGCTCGCCGCGGGCAAAAGCGTGTCGATGATCGGCGGGGTCATGCTGTTCCTGCTCCTCGCCGCGTTGATCGAAGCGTATTGGTCCTCCAGCACCGTGACACCCACCGTCAAATACACCGTCGGCGCCTTGCTCTGGCTGCTGGTGATCAGTTACCTGCTGTTTGCCGGACGGATACGCCATGCGGCTGAGTGATGCCACCGTTGCCATCCGTCCCCGTACCCCCTGGGAAGCCATGGACCTGGGCGTGCTGATGAGCCAGCAGCACCGACGGCTGCTGATGACCAGTTGGGCCATTGTCACGCTGCCGATCTATGCGCTGCTGTGCCTGTTGCTGTGGGACTCGCCGTCCCTGGTCGTATTGGTGTTCTGGTGGTTGAAGCCGGCCTTCGACCGCTTGCCGTTGTACATCCTGTCCAAGGCGCTGTTTGGCGACACACCGACCCTGAAGCAGGCCTTGCGCCAGTGGCCGGCAGTGCTCAAGCCGCAATTGTTCGCCAGCCTGACCTGGCGGCGACTGAGCCTGAGCCGCAGTTTCCTGATGCCGGTGGTGCAACTCGAAGGGCTCGCCGGGAACGCGCGAGCGCTGCGCCTGCAAGTGTTGCTGCAACGCAACGGCCGCGCGGCGCGATGGCTGACCGTAATCGGCGTGCACCTGGAAACCGTCTTGTGGTTCGGCCTGATGGCCCTGTTCTATATGTTCATACCGCAACAGGTCGAACTGGAATGGGATTGGCAGAAGCTGGTCGCAGCGACCGAGCACGACTGGTTGTGGTTCGAGCACCTGGTCAACGTCCTGTACCCCCTGCTCTTGATCATCTGGGAGCCAATATACGTCGCCTGCGGTTTCAGCCTCTACCTGAACCGGCGCACGATCCTCGAAGCCTGGGACATCGAGCTGGTGTTCCGGCGACTGCGCCAGCGCCTGAGCAGCGCAGCTCCTGTACTGATGCTGCTGGCGCTGCTCCTGCTGCCGCCGGCGCCCCCGGCCTGGGCCGACGAAGACAGCAGCGCCCCCGACAGCCCGCGCCTGCTCAACCAGCCCCTGACCAGCGAAGCTTCCAAGGACAGCATCAAGGCGATCCTCGAAGCCCCTCCGTTCAAGAACCCGGAAACGGTCACCCGTTATCGTTTCGGCGAAGACACCACCGAACCCACCGAAGCCAAGGAAACGCCGGGCTGGTTCAAGGCCCTGCTCCAATGGTTGGGCCGTCAGCACTACGAAGCTGCCGCCGCGCTGATCCAGATCTTGCTTTGGGCCACACTGGCGGGGGCGATTGCCTGGCTGGTCTGGCGCTATCGTGAAAGCTTCCAGGCCCTGGGGCAGCGCCAACCGATCAAACGGCCTACGGTGGAACGACCGGCACCGCCGCGGATGTTCGGCCTGGATCTACGCGAAGAGAGCCTGCCCGACGACGTGGCGACCCGCGTCGAGCAGTTATGGAGCACCGACCCTCGTGATGCCCTGGGCCTGCTGTATCGGGCCTTGCTCAGCCGGTTGCACCATCAGTTCGGCGTTGCCTTGAAACCGGCCGATACCGAAGGCCAGGTGCTGCTGCGCGTCGAACAGCTCCAGCACGAAAACCTGCTGGCATTCAGCAAGAACCTGACCTTGCACTGGCAGAACATTGCCTACGGGCATCGCACACCGCCCCCGGATCTGCAGCAGGAATTGTGCGATGGCTGGCGCGGCTTGTTCGATACGGGAGCCTCCCGATGAACCGCCGCGCAGGATGGCTGGCCGCGATACTGATTGTCGTCGCGTTGGTGGGGGCGCTGGCCATGTACCTCTACCGGAACGCGGTGCCCTATCAGGAAACCGTCGATTACGGCCCGTCCCCCGAGGCCCAGGCCAATCCCTACCTGGCCGCCGAGCATTTCCTGCGCCAGCAGGGCGTGGAGGTCGAACATGCCAACAACCTGGACGTCCTGCCGACCCTGGAACCCCGTCAGCGCACCCTGTTGCTGCTGGGCGAGCGGACGAACATGACGCCACGGCAGGTCGACCAGTTGATGAACTGGACCCGCGCCGGTGGCCGCCTGCTGTTCGTGGCCGAAGCCTTGTGGGATGACAGCACCGGCAGCAGCGGCGACCTGCTGCTCGACCGCGTGCAACTGCACCAGATCCTGAGCAAGGACCTAAAGGAGCCGCCCCCGGAGCTGATCAAGGATCCCTACCCCGAGCTGACCAAGTTGTACCTCGAAGACGAAGAGGCTCCCGCCTATGTCAGCTTCGACACCGACTTTCACCTCGAAGACCCGAAGAACCTCGCCCAGGCCTGGGCCAACAGTGCGCTGTCGACCCACATGATGCAGTTGAACCACGGCCAGGGCTCGATCACCGTGATCACCGACGCCGAGCTGTGGAAGAACGACCAGATCGAACAGTACGACAACGCCTGGCTGCTCTGGTACCTGAGCGCCGATAGCACCGTCACGTTGCTGTTCAATATCGACCACGATAGCCTGCTGACCCTGCTGCTGCGTTACTTTCCCCAGGCACTGGTGGCGCTGGCGGCCCTGGTCGCCCTTTGGCTCTGGCGCTCGGCGGTACGCCACGGCCCGCTGCAGCAACCGGCTTCCAAGGCCCGGCGCCAGTTGGAAGAACACGTGCAAGCCAGCGCCGGATTCCACCTGCGACACAACGGCCGGCAGCATCTGCTGCAGACCTTGCAACAGGACGTGCTGCGCCGGGCGCGGCATCGTCATCCCGGCTTCGAACAACTGGCCGTCGCCGAACAGTGGCAAGTGCTCGCACGGCTCAGCCGCCAATCCACCCGGGCCATCAGCCAGGCCTTGAGCCCCCGGCCGAAACAGCGCATGTCCAGCGCCGAGTTCTGCCGGCAGGTCGCCCATCTGCAAACCCTCAGGAATGCCTTATGACTGAACAGAACGAACCTGCCGGCAGCCAGGCCCACGCCGCCCAACAGCGCCAGCGCGCCAGCCAGTTGGCCCAGGCCATCCGCACCGAGCTGCACAAGGCGGTGGTCGGCCAGGCTGCGGTGATCGACGATGTGCTCACGGCTTTGATCGCCGGTGGCCACGTGCTGCTCGAAGGGGTTCCCGGGTTGGGCAAGACGTTGCTGGTGCGTGCCCTGGCCCGCTGCTTCAGCGGTGAATTCGCGCGCATCCAGTTCACCCCCGATCTGATGCCCAGCGATGTCACCGGGCATGCGGTGTACGACTTGCAGACCGAGCAGTTCAACCTGCGCAAGGGGCCGGTGTTTACCAACCTGCTGTTGGCGGACGAGATCAACCGCGCGCCGGCCAAGACCCAGGCCGCGTTGCTCGAGGCCATGCAGGAGCGCCAGGTGACCCTCGAAGGCCGTGCCTTGCCCATCGCCCAACCTTTCATGGTGCTGGCCACCCAGAACCCCATCGAACAGGAAGGCACCTACCCGCTGCCGGAAGCCGAGCTCGACCGGTTCATGCTCAAGGTGCGCATGGACTACCCCGATGCCGAACAGGAGATGAACATGGTGCGCCAGGTCAGTCGCTCGACCCGCGCCGACATGCTCGATGTCCAACCCTTGCGCGCGGTGTTGCAGGCCAAGGACGTGCAAGCGCTGCAACGCATCGCCAGCGACCTGCCGATGGACGACCAGGTGCTCGACTACGCCGTGCGACTGGCTCGCACCACCCGCAGTTGGCCGGGGCTGAACCTGGGGGCCGGGCCGCGGGCCTCGATCGCACTGGTGCGTTGCGCCCGGGCCCGGGCGTTGCTGCGCGGCGGGGAATTCGTGGTGCCGGATGACATCAAGGGCTGCGCCCTGGCCGTGTTGCGCCACCGGGTGCGCTTGGCGCCCGAGCTGGACATCGAGGGGCTCTCCGTGGACCAGGTGTTGGGGCAACTGCTGGACCAAGTACCGGCGCCGCGTTTGTGATGATGGAACTCGAGATGAAGGTGCTTTTTGTGGCGAGGGGATTTATCCCCGCTGGGGCGCGCAGCGGCCCTATTTTTTTGGGGCTGCTGCGCAGCCCAGCGGGGACAAATCCCCTCGCCACAAAAAGCATCCTCGTCTCAATGGACTTCCTGGACAAAGGAATGCACCCATGAAGCCCTCCCGCCTGCTGCTGATCTGGCTGGCAATCCTGCTGGCCCTGGGCATGGTGCTGGGCACGTTGCAAGCACTGGATGTCGCGGTGCCGTCGTCGCTCGTGTCGATCAACTGGGGTTTGCAACTGGCCCTGCTGGTCCTGGCGATCCTCGATGCCGTGCGCCTCAAGCGCTTGCCGTCGCCGCGCGTGCAACGGCAAATGCCCGGGAGCCTGGCACTGGGTCGCTGGAGCGACGTTCACCTGGTGATCACTCACGACGTTCAGCAGCCGCTGAATGTCCAGGTCTTCGATCATGTACCCAACGGCCTGGATTTCGAATACCTGCCGCTGTCGGTCGAGCTGCAGCCCGGCCAGCACAGCCAGGTCGGCTATCGCCTGCGTCCCCTCAAGCGTGGACATTTCAGCTTCGAACACTGCGAAATCAATCTGCCCAGCCCATTCGGCCTATGGACCGATAAGCGCCTGCTGGATGCGGTCGATGAAGTTCGCGTATATCCCGATTTCGCCAGGCTCTACGACGGTCAACTCCTGGTGGTGGACAACTGGCTCAACCAGCTTGGGGTACGCCAGCGCCAACGGCGGGGCCAGGGGATGGAGTTCCATCAACTGCGCGAATTCCGCGAGGGCGACAGCCTGCGCCAGATCGACTGGAAGGCCACCGCCCGGCATCGCACGCCCATCGCTCGGGAGTACGAGGACGAGCGCGACCAGCAGATCATCTTCATGCTCGATTGCGGCCGGCGCATGCGCAGCCAGGACGACGAGCTGTCGCATTTCGACCATGCCCTCAACGCCTGCCTGCTGCTCAGCTACACCGCGTTGCGCCAGGGTGACGCCGTGGGCCTGAGCACCTTCGCCAGCGATCCGCCCCGCTACCTCGCTCCGGCCAAGGGCCAGGGCCAACTCAACGTGTTGCTCAACACCGTCTACGACCTCGACAGCAGCCAACGTCCCGCCGATTACCAGGCCGCCGTCAACGAGCTGCTGACCCGCCAGAAACGCCGGGCCTTGGTGGTGCTGGTGACCAATCTGCGGGATGAAGACGATGAAGACCTGCTGACGGCGGTCAAACGGCTGGGTCAGCAACACCGGGTACTGGTGGCGAGCCTGCGCGAAGAAGCCCTCGACCGGCTGCGCCAGGCACCGGTGCAGACCTTGCCGGAGGCGTTGGCCTATTGCGGGACGGTGGAGTATTTGAATGCGCGGGCCGAGGTGCATGAACGGATGAGCGCCCATGGTATTTCGGTACTGCAAGCCCGGCCCGGGGAGCTGGGGGCCGAGCTGGTGACGCTGTACCTGGGGTGGAAAAAGGCTGGCAATCTATAACAAATTTCCGTGTACATTGACCTCTGCCGGTAACGCCCGTTCCGGCAGAATCGGGCTATGCAATTGCAGCTCAAAAGGACCCCAACGTGACGCCTTGGTCAAAATGGACCAGCTCAAGGGCGCCACCGTCACCTGCCTGGCTTCATACAATGCAGGATCAAATTCCAATTCCAGAGCTGCTCCCTCCCGCATTCCGATAGAAACAGTAGTCGTGTTAATCAAACTGCTGTCTTTCTTGACCGTCAACACCAAGGTGTGACTTTCACCATCCTTCAGACTCATCCTCCTATTGACCAGATCGTCCATATCGATCGGGCGTTCGTTTAGATGGAGCGTGAACTCCTGCACCCAACTGTCTACCGTACCCTTCACCTCAGACTCCAACCACTCCGCCTCCCACCCCAGCGCCCCCCTCACGGACGCACTCAATGAATAACGCCCTATCCTCGACGGCAACTCGAAGGTAATCCGCGCCTTGCCATTCGCGTCGGTAACGACCGGCTCCAGCACAACCCCCTGGTAAAACCAGTGCACCCGCACGCCTTGAACCGGCTCACCGCTGGCTGCACTGACCACCGTAGCCTCGGCGCTGACTTCTTCTCCCGGGAGCCCCTCGAGGTCAGTGCTGGTCAGGCTTTGAATCACGCAAGCTTCATGGACGAGATAATCAAACGATACAACCTCGGTCCCACCAACTGCCCTGGCCGTCACGGTACCCGGCCCGTCGACCGTCGCCACGAAACCGAAGCGTGCGACGCCATAGAAATTGGTGAACGTGATCGTGTCCTCCATGGCCACGTCCGTGCCGCGCCAGGACACCTCTACCTGTCGGGCCGGTTGACCGGTCAGTGCGTTGGTCAGGGTGACTTCGAAGGACAGGGTTTCGCCCCAGTCGACCACCGTCGGGTCCTGATGCGTGACCGCCAGGACATCCACCGGAATATGACTGCCGAGGGAAAAGGCATTCAGCGGCGAGCGCGCCAGCAGCCGCGACGCCGACAGTTGCAAATAGAACGCCGCATCGGTCCGATCACCGGCCGCAAGACTCACCGGCAGGCCATCGACGGTCAATGGCCGGGGAAACCCCAGCCCTACCGGTCCGAAATTCATGGCCGTATCCAGTTCATCGGCACCCTGGATCCCCAATGTCAGCATCTGATCGAGCAACGGGCTGCCCTCTGCGACCGACAGCCTCAAATCGAGCTTCTCCGCCCGTCGAGGGAAGAAAGTCTGTTCGCCCCACCGCTGCGTGGCTCCCGTACCGCTATGTACGTTCAGGTCAAGCCAGGGATCTTCTGCATACGCATGCACGGTGAACGTGTGTTCGACTTCGCTCCCGTCATAGGGATTGCTGACCAATACCGGGACTTCACTGCCGCCTGCCGCCGTCGGCCGGTAATCGCGCTGGGCGATACCGTCCACGCCACTCAAGGAGGTTTCCCCATCGTGCCACTCCACCGACACATCGTTGGCCGGCCCGCCCGTGAAAGCCGAGACATACCGCAGGGCCAGTCGTGCGCTTTCGTGCTTGCTCAGGACCGGGTCCGTCGCGACCTCGTAAGGCGTGCCGATCACCACTTTGTTGTGGGCCAGGTTCAGTCCGAAGGGTGGCGGCTGCGTAAAGGCACCCACACCCAGGACTTCAGCGGCCCAGCTACGGGTGGCGCCTTCGGTGGTAGCGGTGAAATCACACCGGTAGCGAATACCTCCCGCCGTCATCGGCGCCGACCCGGTCAAAGGCGGGGTGATGTTCCAGCCTGATGGCAGGCCTGGCGACACAGTGGTTTCAAACAACAGCCCATGCAACCCGCTCAAGTCATCCACGGGTTGGAGGGTCAGGTCATGGGTGGCACCGATGCAGGGGTACAGATCGATGGCGGCGGCCCAGGTTCTTGGAGCCTGGTCGAACACCAGCGTCATCGTCGGCGCCAGGTCCTGGGGCAGCAACCGGAATGCCAGGTCAAGCGGTTCCAGGTCAGCCGATATCACCTGCAAGTCAAACACACCACTGGAGTCGGCTTGCTGCGCTTGCACGGCCCAGGTCACCCCGGCGGCAGTCACCGGGGTCGGTGTTTCCATGCCGGTGATGACAATGGCACGGGCGCTCGCCGGATCGCGCCACCTCAGGGAAACCTCCTTGCCGAGCAACGGGCTGCCGGTCGTCACCGTGAGATGGAATTGATCGTTCTGCCCCATGCGACACACCACACCCGCCCCCACCCGATCGACCGCGACGTCCCCCAGTTTGAAACCCGCCGTTTTCCATGCGCTGGTCGCCAGTGTCTGGATGATGAAGTCATGCTCCGGCACCTGCCCGGTTTCACGGGGGTTGACCCGTGCCTTGAGGGTGTATTGCCCGTGCACCGAAGGTCGGTCAATCACGCTGGCCCAGCCGTCCACACCGGACCAGGTCCGCTGGAGCCCCTGGGCGCTGTCCCACTCCACGGGCACGCCGGTCACAGGCTGGTCCCCCTGGCTCAGCACCTGCACCATGCACCAGACATAATCGTTCTCATCGACCACCGGGACCCGGTTGGCTTCACGCACCAGGCCAATCTTGAGAGTGTGGCGCGCCAGGGACATGGCGTTGTTGACGGTAGGTTTCAGCAAACCGGCGGCGCCCAATCGCAAGCCGAAATCGCCGTCGATGCGGTCATCGCAGTCCAGCCTCCATCTCAGCGGGTTACTGTTGCCCGAGACCGGCTGCAATAGCGCCGGAGAAACCGTCACCCCCAACTCTTCAGGGGCTTTCCCATCCCATTCCAACCATACAGACCGGTCGCGCAGCGGGCTGTCGGCGTCAAGCAACACTTCCAACTGATACGACGCACCGCGATCGGGATAGCCGGTTTTTTCACCCCAAGGCGCAGCCTCCATGTTCGGAAACGCCACTCGCACATCCTTCATCGGATCCGTGGCATGGGCCGTCACACTGAAGGTGTGCAGCGCGTTGCCTTCGGCATGGAAAGGGCTCTCGACGCTGGCCTTGACTGAAAGCGTGCCGGCGGTCTCGGGGGCAAAGTCGAACCAGGCATAGCCGCCGTTGTCGGTTTCACCGCGAAACAGCACGGTATCCCCCAGCACCCAGGACACTTCCCGTTGAGGCATGGGCAGGTCGAGGTAATACGACTTCACCTGAACGCCCAGTTTGACCGATTGTTGATGCTCAATCACCGGTTGATGAGCCGGGTTCAGATGGCTCTCGACGACCAACCGATGGTGCCCCAGGGACACTGCAATCGGATACGTCTCGGCGTGGTATTTGCTGTAGATGGACAGGTTGAACAGCTGCGTTTCATCGCTGACCGGCACCGGACAGTCCACTTGCCAAGTGTCTTCAAGCAATTGGTTTTCGCCCCATCCGGGGGTAATCACCACCGCGTCCAGTGGATTGTCCTGGCTCCACAGCAGCGCCTCGGTTCCCGTCCAGGGGCTGTCCGGCGCGGGCCGGAAGGACAGCTGGTGACTCTTCGCGCCGGTTGCCCCATGGCACAGGTAAAGCAGGGGCTCCCCGGTCGGGGTAAACACCTGGCCGTCATTGACAATCTGGGCCAGGACCAGTGGAGCCAGTTCGAGGTGAAAATCGATCCGGGCGACAATCACGTCCAGGCGCGTGGTGGCTTCAGACGGGCTGAGGATGACGAACTCGAACAGATCATCGCTCTCGATATCAAACTCGATCGGCGCCGTCACCGGCGTCAGGCTCAGTGCCTGGGTTTCAGGATCGGCCCCCCGGTTGTCCGAGGGTGGCAGCACGATTTCCAGGCTGTCCTCAGTGCCGCGCCGACGCAGGCTGAAAACCCCGGCCTCCGCGGAACGGTTGTCGTACAGGAAGCTCAAACGGTAGCGCGCCCCTGCCGATTGCGGCACCGGCGCAGGCACGATCTGGGCGATCCCTCCTCCGCCGTAAAGGGACATGTAGTAGATGGATTGCCCCTCCCATTCGCCTGATTTCCTATCGTGCCTCTCGGGCACGCCGGCATTGTTCCAGTGGTTATAGCCCAGATCGAAATGTCCGTTGGGGAGCACATTGGTCTTGGTGTTGACCGGTTCTCTGTTCATCTTTGCCCCCCCTTGAGCGTTGCGCTTTCGGCGGCTCTGACTTTGCCCTGGACGTACCGGGAAAACGCCGGGCCGCCCACCTTGGCGGTGTAGCGAACCTTCACGATGATGTCGTTCAAGGCCGCCAGTTGGTTCTTCTGGCGCTCCCACTCCTGGAACCAGGGGAAGGACAGTGTCCAGCGAGACACGGCGCCGGTGTTCTCGAAGATATTGCGCAGGCCCTCTTCGGGTCTCAACGCCGCCACGCCGAAATCATCCAGGCCGATGGAAATGGCCATCTGTTCACCGCTGCTGATATTGAGCAGCACATCGGCCGGCGCCAGACTGCTGTCGCCATACAGATAATCCAGCGACTCAAGGGACGCCTTGATGGCTGTTTCACTGCCAATCTGCGTCAGCGTCGCACAGACGTTTTCAAAGGGGCCGAGCAACGTCGGCAGGGTCACGTCCACGGCGTTGATCTGGCGGCAGTAGTGGTCGTGGTAATCCCGGTCGAACAGCAGTTGCGACAGTTTGAAGTTCAACGTGCCGTTGGTGATCAACCCTTCCCGCGCCTCGTCCCAGCTGGAGTAATCCGCCTGCCGGTCGCTGTTGTCATCGAACAATTGACGCAGGGATACGGTCTTGACGATTTCCAGGCGCCGTTCGTACCGCAGCAAATGATCGGCCTCCATGCGTAGCAGATCGAGGCGCAACGAGTCGCCGGCAGTCAGGCCGTAATAGTTATCCAGCCACGCATCGGTGCGGATGTGGCTGAGGCCGAATTCGGCGGTTTCCAGTTGCAGCGCGCTCTGGGCACTCAGGCAAAGGCTGACGACCTGGTCGTAGGCCTGGTAGTGCAAGGTCTTGCATTGCCCCAGGTGCCAGCGATATAGCTCGACGCGGGTGGCTCGGGTGAGCAGGAAGTCATAGAGTGCCTGGGCCTGGGCATTCATCTTGACGATTTGATCCAGATTGGCCTCGGCGGCCAACACCGCGTGTTTCTGCGCGTTGATCTGTTCGTCGATCATCGCCAGCTCCGCTGTGGCCTGGTCCCGCGCCAACCCCCAGTCTTCGCGTCGCCGCCGATAGCTTTCGGAGGTCGCGTCCTTCTCGGCATCGCTGCGCACGACCTCTGCCCCGACCTGGAACCCGTAAGCCAGGGCTCTTGGAGCACTGCCGAACTGATGGCCGCCGTTGGCCAGGCCGAACACATTGGGAAAGGCATCGATGACAGCGCCCGCCACTTGCATCGAGGTGCTCAGCGCCGTCAACAATTTAACGCTGTCGAGGGCCTCCATAACCTTGTATTCACTGCTGGAAATATTCTCGCTGTACAGCTTCGTGTAGTGGGCTTGCCGCTCCGCGGTCAAGGTGCGACTGCTGTTCAACGCAGCCAGCGTGTCCCGTAGTTGTTCAAGATTTTCTTCCTGCACGGTCCGGACGAAGGTACTCAACTCGGTCAGGTGGCGCTGTTGCAACAACTCTTGCTCGCCCCGGTCCTGTTGTTCCAGCAAGCGCATCACCTGGTTGCCGCACTCCTGCAGATATTGGGTCGCCCGCAGGGCCGTATCGAACAGCGTGCGCCAGCGAAACGCCGCAACCCGCAAAGGCCCGCCCATGGGGCGCACGGGGCCGGCACCGCCGGCAGCCAGGTTGTTGAGCAGATCCGAAGGGTTGATGGTGCTGAACAACTCGATGGACAGCGGTTTGCCGTCGATGGTCAGGTTATGGCGCAGGTTGTACATGCGCTGGGCCGGTAACTCATAGAGCTGCAACACGCGCTGGCTCACCGGCAAGCGGAAACGCTCCACGCCGACAACGCCGGGATCTTCAAAAAAATGGCTCCTGACCGGCAGCGATCCCGGATCCAGCAGCAGATCCTGCTCGAACGCCCTGAGCGCGGCACTGTCTTCGAGTTCCTCGACCAGTTCCGTCAACGTGGCAGGCGTCCATTGACTGAGGGTGTGCATGTCCGGCGTGGCGCCCATCAGGTTCTTGGCGCGCAGGTATTGCAGCTTGGCGGCGGCCAGACTGTCCCGTGTCAGTTGCCGGTACAACCAGTCGCCCCAGGCCACGAGGTTGGCGACATAGTCCAGAAAAATCAGCATCTGGTAGTGCCGGGGGGTGGAATAGGCAATCGCGTCAGGGTCGGTCGGGTTGTCGGCTTCGCAGCCCACGTCCCCCTCGCTACCAGACACATTCAACGGCCGGCAACGCCAATAGCGTGGCTTCGGATCCGCCCGCTCGGCCTGTGTGTCAGCGATCGCCTGGGGATCGAAGATGAAGTGCAGCCATTGTTGGGCTTCGACGAAGCGCTCCTCGTCCTTGAGCCGGGTCGCCACCAGGTGAGGCAGGTGAAAAAACAGTTCCCAGAAGAACAGCCCGTTGGCACCGTCGAACGGGCCGTTGGGTTCGTTCGAATCGTCGGGCAGCGGCGGCTCGTCGGGAAATTGGGTGTCCCAATCGAGCACGGCATCGATCGACACATTGGCGCGTGTCACCAGCTCAGCGCCGATCAGGGTGTTCAGGCGCGCGTACTTGAGCGCCAGCCCCGAGTCATTGAGGTGCAGGAATTGCCCCCCCCGCGAATCGGTCTTGTGCACGGCGGGCAGGCTGGGGTCGGTGGGAACGCCCTTCAGGTCCAAGGTGAAGGTCTTCTGGCCAAAGTCGCGAGGAGGCTCGCCAATGTTCTCCGGACCTTTGAGGATGAACGTTGCCGTCAAGTTGGCGAAGTTTTCCCGTTCGATCCCATGCCACGCAAAGGACCAGCCGCCGTTGTCCGAGTGGGTCTCGACAACGTCGGGCTCGTCATCTCCCGAGGGGTATAGCAGCGACAGGGTGAATGCCATTGGCTCGCCTGTCTTGCCGGGCGTCAACAGGGCGCAGTGCGCCTGGTAATACAAGTGCTGCTTACCCCCTACCGTTCTCACAACCACTTTGAGGGTGAAGTTTTCCACCAGGGGATCGGCGCCACTCGACACCGTTTCCGTCATTTTGGAAAAGCCTTCGGGGGCCACTCGCTGTTGAAGGGTCGTGGGCTTGGAGAAGCGGACCATGGCCAGGTGGTCCATGAGCGGCTTTTCGTCGGCCACCTTGCGAAACAGCGCGTCGCGTGTTTCGTATATCTCCACCGGCCGGGGTCGTGTCCCTATAAAGGCCGGCGGTGTGCGCGCATTGGTCAAATGCACCGCCAACCGTCCCTTGGGGTACAACGGGTCCACATCGTCGCGCAGCATCACTGCCACCAGCCGGCATCCCGGGCTGACGTCCTCGTCGAACGCCGACAAATTCAGCCGTATCGGCGGCGACCACTTTCCGTCCAGCGTGATGAAGGCCACCTTCAGCTCAAGCTCGTAGGGCTTCTGCAGGCCGCCGTCGCCATCGAACAAGGCCGGGCGCCATTCGGCCCAGACCAGGCACAAGCGTCCCCCCCAAAAGACCAGGCGGCTGTCGAGCACCTGCGCATCGGCGGGGATATCGACCGGTTGCCACTCGCTCCATGCCGCCGGATTGATCGTCTGGGTGTCGGCGTCCAGCTGCACATCGGCCTTGCGCCAGAAGTAACGGTAGGGGGCGATCCGTTCCCGGCCCACCAGGTAATAGTCGGCACGGCGGGCATCGGCCCCATCGACATAGCCGTTGAGCACATCCAGGTTGCACACTTCTTCAAAGGCGCGCAGGTATTGCTGCACGCCCGACTGCACCGAGTCGGTGGTCAGCCGGGTCTGGTTGAGGTTGTTCTCCAGCGTCCTGAACAGGCTGGTCTTGCGGATGCGCGCATAGGGGGTGATGTAGTCTTCGGGCATGCACTTGAGCAACTGGCTGGCGGCCCACAGCGGATACTGGCTGGCGATGTCCCAGTCTTTCAGGTCCTTGCGGTCGAACTCCCGCTGGGTGTAGCCGGGCTCCAGCTTCTGGTAGACGGCGTGGATGTACTGCTGGAAACAACTGACCGCCTCGGCGACCCAGGTCGTCTTGACCTGATGGTTGTCCAGGGGGTCGGTGCGCAGCCACTCCAGCAGATCGTCGGCGGTCTTGATCGGTGGGTACCCCTTGCCGGCGTCATGGTCTTCGATTTCCTTGATACCCAAGGCACATTCGATCAACGCGTCGCGGCGCAGGGCGGTTGCCCGGGTGATGTCTTGCGTAGCCATTGCCCTCTCCTGTGAGTTGGGTATCGTCGCCATCCGGACAAGCTCCGTGGCGCTGGGTGGAGCGTTGTTTCAGGGGACGAATTTGATGGGGCGGAAGCCCAAATCGATGCTGCCCCTCCTGACTATCGGCTCTTCAATCTCCAGCGGTGTCGCGCTGGTGAACGTCACCTCGGTTATCCCCTCGGCATTGGTCTTGCCTGCAACGGGGAGAAGCGGATCGAGATTCCAGGTCACCGCCTCATGGGCAGCCGGGTTGCCATGTTTGTCGTACATGAGCGCCCGCAGCGTGACGTCAACGCCGACTTTTTCCTCCCGGATGACGAAATCGCCCTGCGGACGCGCCAGTTCGAAACTGGACGGATCATTGCCCAGGGTGATCGTCGCCGCTGGCTGCGGCTCGCGGGCGTCGAGCCGGTAACTGATCACGTCGCGCCCCATAGCATGACCGGCATGCACCGTGACGGTGGCCTGCCCCTGCTCATTGGTGGTGGACTTCTGTGGTTCGACACGGCACAGCGTCGCCCCCCAATACACATTGACGTGCATCTGGGGCTCCTGCCCAAGGGTCACCGTGACGGTCAGTTGCGTGGTTTCATTGCTGTTGGCAACCAGTTCGGTAGTACCCACCGTGCTTTGGACCTCGACCCGATCACCGGCGGCGTGGAGGCCGTACAAGGGTGACGTCCGATTCGGGTCCGCCAACCGGGCCGTGACCTGATCGGCCAGATCCCGGTAAGCACTGAAGGATGCGTCGGGCAGCAACGTGCCCATTTTCAATATGGTCGGCGCATCGAGGGTGCTCTGGAGCGAGAACTCCCGCAGGCGCGTGAACAGATCCAGGTGTTGCAGGCTGCGGATGTAACCCTGCCCGCCGTTGACACGCTTGGCGCAGGCGAGCACTTCCTCGGCACTCCAGCCGAAGAGTTCGGCCAGCAGCTCGGCGGCATGGGCTTGTACCAGCCGGAGGCCGTCGCTGGACAGGTCACCGGGCAGTTCATTGACCCGCTGCAGGTAATCGAGCAGCTGTGATTCGGGCTCCTCGCTGAGCGCGACGGCGCGGTTGTAGATTGTCAGGTAGTACAAAGCGCTGGGCGTTAAGGGAGCGCTGGCGGGTGCGTTTTCGACGCCATCGCCGATGACGAGGTAAAGCGTCAGGAAGTCCGCGCTCAGCTTCAGCGCCTTCGCGACCTCGCTGCGGCCGATAAAGCTGTTGAGCATGCCCAGGAACGGGTCGCCGGGCTCATCCTCCTCACCGGCGCTTGACGGAGCGTCCGCCGTTGAACGTCCCGACACATAGGCCAGCACCTCTTGCACCGTACTGCCCGCCCAGGTCAGCACCGGCAACGCCATGGGCGGGGCCAGTTCGCCAAACACCGCCAGGCTCTCCTGAACCACACCACGCTGGCCGGCACGGCTGCTCAGCAACACTGCGACGATCTGTTCGACGGTCTGTGGATCGTCTTTACCGAGCACTCGCCGCACCACGCGCGCGACCACTTCCCGAGCATAATTCTCATAAGCCGGGTCGGTGGATTCGTCGCGATGAATGACCACCCCCTGCTCATCGACCAACTCCAGCAACTGTTGGGTCCATTGCCGGTCGTTGGACAACGGCGAGACACCGCCCATGCGCAACGCGGTCTCGGTAAACAGCGCGGGCGCGAGCTGCGAACGGATCTGATCGAACAGCCGGGCCTGTGCCTCCAAGGGTTCGGTGGGCGCCAGCACGGGCTTGACGCGCGCCAGGGTCCAGGCCACGTCCAGGTTACTATTGGCGCACCAGCGCACCCATCCCTCCAGGCTCTGGATCTGGGTCAAGGCGTCCGGTGACTCCGAATCAGCGCGGGCGTTGATCGCCGGCGAGCCCAGCAGCGCAGCGAGCCCGGCTTCGCCGCTCAACCGGTTGAGGATCTCCACTGCCACATTCGGCGCGATCCCCAACAACTGCGGCAGCCTGGCCATGCGGTAGAACGCGGACAGTACCGGCCGGCTCCGTTTGAGCGCCGTCAGCCCCTGGGCGCTGGCAATCAACGGGGCCAGGTTGAAATAGGTCGCCAGGTCGATGTTCAGGCCACCGCATATCTGCGCGACGGTCAACGCGTCGGCCTCGGTCTGCGGTATCAGCGCGAACGCACCGTCGTCCATCCGCAATGGCGGTGTGGACAGCACGTCGCGGTTGAACACTCGATCAAATTGCGACAGCTCGGTGCCCCGTCCGAAAATCGAAATGTCGCCAACGAACGCTGCGAATTCTTCCGCCGAGCAGCGGTAGTCTTCCCGCAACATCTGAAACAGTCCCAGAGCCCGAACTGTGCTGCTGGTCATCCAGTAATCGGGCGGCTCCGTGGCTGACGTGCCACCCACCCGTGCCTCGGGATTCAGCTCGGCACCGATGATCGCTGTCAGCAGTGCATCGGTTTCATGGCTGGGCAATTGCAACGCGTTATCCAGTCGGATCTTGCGGTTGAGCCGATCGATTCTGTCATTGAAGGTCACGTCTTCAATGAGCCCGATGATTCTATTGGTGCTGGCATCGCCGCCATAGGTGATGCTCATCGAGTCATCCGCCAACCCATTGTTGACGAACACCGACCCCGCATGCCCGGGGGTAATCACTGTATCGAGTATCAGCACATGGTCGGACAGCGAAGGGACAAACGACTCGACCGAGAGCAAGGCCTCCAGTCCACGCTGAGTCAGTTTGGTCCGCTGGTTGAAGAACGCCGTCTGGTTCAGGTTCTGCGCTTCAATGCCTCGCGCCCCGAAGTTCTCCTTGAACCAGTCATCGGTATCCCCCTCGGGGAAAAGCGACTCTTCCACCATGAGCTGCCGCAACACCGGGCTGAGCCGGGCCGCCTGGGTCAGAGCAGCGTCGCTGTTGCCCCCCCAGGGCAGCGCCCGCAGGAAATAGGGAAACGCTGGATCACACAGCTGCACGACACGGCCAATGGAGAGTTTCAGGCCCCGGGTCCACTCATCCAGCGTGACCCACGGGTGGTGATAAGGCAGCCCGTTGGGGTAGCGTCGGCGACTCAGCATCTCATCCAGATCGACGCCCTCACTCAGGGAGTCTTCGATGGACTTTTCCAGCACGGCGCTGACCACCTCTACCGATGACACCACCCGATATGTCGTCACCGGGTCGACGCGCAGCAGTCCCAGGTCCTTGCGGCGCAGGGCGAGCGCGTAAGCATTCTCGTTTTCGGAAGGGATGAGGCGGCGCTCGGACCAGTGCTTGAGCCACACCGCATAGGCCACGGGCGAATGGATGGCTTCGATCGCGTCCGCCGGGCATTTATTACTGAAGTTGGGCTTGAACAGCTCTTCATAGGTGGGCCCCGGGACCAACGCCAGCAGGCCTTGGCGCAGGTGAGAAGGAAGCGGCTCCTGACGGGTCAGTTGATCTTCGATGAAGCTGCGCAGCACCCACGTTGCCAAGCCGTTGAGGCGTAAGGTGAGCGCCTGGGCATCTTCGGGGTCCAGCCCGTACTCGTTTACCAGCCCGGATGCCCCTTTGCGTGCCAGGGCACACACCGAGCCGCCCGCCGCGAAATACTGCCCAAGGTCGGACAGAGGCTCGGACCGTCGCCCCGCCAGGAGCTGTTCGCAAAAACGACTGGCGATTTGCGCCGGAGAATCTTTCATCGCAGTGCTCCGTTTCAAGTATTGAAGACGAAGTGGCTACAGCTCCTGGGCCACGTCAAAACGCGGGCTTTCTCCCCAGTCCGACCCGGCTTGCCGCGCCTTCACCCAGTGCGGGCCAGGCGTCAATGGCTCCCGGGGCGAGCCCGCCCAAGTGCCGTCGGCCACCGCAAGGTCCGGGGCGATCACCTGCCGGGCATCGAACCAGTGCGACACCTCAACGTGCTTGCCGCTCTCACCGGTGCCTTCGAAGAACGCCGTACCCGCGAACCAGTGCCCCGCCTCCGGCGTCGTGAAGGTTGGAGCCGCGGACAACAACAGCACCTCATGGGTCGCGCTCCACCCGGAGCTGTACCCGTCGCATTCCTGCTGCACGATCAATGAATGAGGACCAGCCGGGCGCTCGATAGCCAGGGGCATCGACCAGGTCCGGTTCGCCTGCACCTGCACCCTGCCCAACACCGTGTCAGGTGCATCGCTCCAGGCCACTTCGACCCAGTCGCCGGTGTAGCCATGCCCGGAAATCGTCACCGTTGCGCCGAGGTGCTGCTGCAGTGCCGGCGACTCGATCACCGGGATGGCCGGCACGGCGGTGAAGGCATGGTCGGGGCTGAAATCGGAGTCCTTGTCCTTGAAGAACTGCTTGGCACGCAGCGTATAGGTGCCCACCGGCAAGTGCGCGTCATAGAACCAGTAGCCATCGTTGCCTCTGGCCGGCACCCTTGCCAAAGGCTCGTCCGCCCCGTCGAGCCACAACTCGACGGTCGCGGTGTCCAACCCCGACACTTTGCGGGCATAGCCGTCAATGACCGAAACCCGGGCAATGGCATCGCCCGGCTGCGGATGGTCGATGGTGGGCGGAAACAAGATCACCTTGAAGCTGACGGGCTCGCTGTCCTCGGAGGGAAAGTCGCCGTATTGCTGGACCGCGTAAACCTTTTGGTCGCCAAACGCGAGATCCTCGGTAAGGGGCACCGACCATTCGTTGTCGGTGACCTCGGCTTCGCCGAGAAGGGTTTCTGATACAAAATCAAACACGCGCATCAAAGCCCCAGGGATACCACCCGTGCCCTGGATGATCGGATTGTGGTCCACCTCTTCATCATTCACCGGTGAGGTGATGACCGGCCGTAACACGACGACCTCGAACGGTTGGGACACCTCATCCGAGGTCTGGCCGCCGAAGGATTGCGTGACCCTGGCGGTATAAGTGCCGGGCATGAAGGGCTCCTGCCGGGTGAAGCTCCAAGTGGCACCGTTCACTTGCGCGGCATAGGGGGAGTTCGAGTCCCCATCGAACTGAAGCTGCACCTGCGCACCATTCAGGCAGGTGCCGGAGAAGCGTGGGGTCAGGCCGTCCTGGCGAACCTCCACGGTGGGGACCGGGGCCCGGATGACGAATTGCTTTGAAGTGGGCTCGGAAGAGAGGTTATTGAACAACTGCCGGGCTTCGACGGAGTAAGTCCCCGGATTCCAGGCTTCGGTCGCAGCGCTTGACCACCTGTTGTTGGCAACCTCGACAGTCGGCACGGCAGGCGTCGATTCGCCCACCCGCAGCACCTCGATCTGCGCCGCAGGTTGTCCCGTCCAACTGTGACCGATACCGGAAAACACAGGTTTGCGGTCCCCGCCAACCTGAACCTCCAAGGTCGGCGTCGGCACAGGTATCGTGACCGTGAGCCTGTCGCTCCAATCCGAATGAATCCAGGCGGAACCATCGGGGAGTTTTTGCCGGATATCCACCGAGTAGCTTCCCGGCGGCTGATCGGACCATTCCACCGCCCACTGGCCGCCACTGACGCCCGTGCTGACCTGCGGGTCGTTAACGCCGGTTTTATGGACATCCACCGTGGCGCCGGCGTGGCCGGCGCCGGAAAATTTCGCCGTGCCGGGCCTGGGGTAGGTGACTTGGATATCAAACAATTTCGGCGGTTTTATCTTGAACGCTCTAGGCGAACTACGACCCGAGTCCTTCCCGTTCAATGTTTGCAAGGCAGCCAGCGAGGTAGGCCCCGCCGCCACGGTCACGTCTGCACTCCAACTACCATTGTCCTGCGTGACCAGCGTGTGACCCACACTGGTTTCCGACGGATCGCGATAGACTGTCACCGTTGCACCTTTGAGTGCGTTGTTACCGCTGAGGTTAAAGGTTTGTGCCTGAATGCTATTGGCGGCGGGACCTGTGATCGCCGGGGCACCTAATACGTTATAGGTAACGGGTGCTGAAACGACTCGGGGGAAACCTGTTAACTCGAATATCGCCACCACTGCGACAGGTCCACTGGGTAGTGCAACATTTAAAGGCGACGCCCAACTATCGTTTGCCCCTATAGTCGTTTCTGCTGCCAGTTGAAAACTTTGATTGTCTCTCTTGACCACTTTTACTTTGCTACCGGGGGCACCGAATCCACGGAAGCTATCACCGGTGACCATAACGGTATTGGCGTCGGGTGCAGAGATATAGGCGAGAAAGATATGCTGACCAAGTGAATTTTCGGACGGTTTGCCGCTTACCACCTGATAAGCGTCAATCGTCATGTGTCGTCCATCGGGCGTGAGATTGACAGTCGCATTCCATATTCCGCCAAACGTCACTCTTGCCTCGGACGGGTCAGCGCTGACACTGGTGCGGACAAACACCGCCGCACCATGGGCGTATAAAGCGCCCCCCCCGGTAACGACTACGCTACGGGCGCTAACATTTCTGATTGGATCGATAAATGGCGCAGGGACAATGTGCTCCACCCTTACTTGCCCCGTCATACTGACGTCGCCCACATTTTTTCTGTCGTATATGAAGTTGAAGTGTATAACCGCATCCTTAGCATTACCCGCTACAGAACGCGAATGGACAAACGAATGCCACTCGTCATCTTGGGTCGCATTTTTCGTTAGTTCATCCCAACCCGTATCGCCCGCACCGTCCGAAACAAGCTTGAGTTTGATATTCCCCTCGTTTCGGCCGTTGCCGCTTGCCCGAAATCGCTGTGTCTCTACAGTGAATAACCTACCGGTAGGAAACCATGTGTACTCCACTTCGAGGTCTGCCCAATAACCATCCTTTGCAGCCCTTATGGTCTTTGTCCCATGAGACTCACCCGTTTCAATGACGCCCTCCTTCTGTACCGCAGGTTCGAGGCCGTTCTGTTCGGAATCGTCGTCAGTGGTCATGTCTCACTCCCAAGAAAAATGGCGATGGATAGCAATCGCAGAACGGGCTCTGGGGAAGTAGTGAATGACAAACCCGTCGTGGCTGGCACCTGTCAGGTTCGACAGTGACGACGAGTGGTGGGACGTGGTGTCAGACATGGATCGGGATGACTACAGCGCCTTGCGCAACGGACTACAGATCCGCGAGAATCCGCCGGCTTGTGTGCTTTGGCCTTGCCCCGTAACTTGATTCGCGTCGCTGATATCCAGCGGTCGGGTTTAGTCGCCCAGTGGTAAAAGTGGTGTGCACAAGCGTCATCCAGTCGGGTTCCCCTATCCCCGCACTTGATGGTGGCTGTTCGCAGGGCGCCCTCGGGCGCGCCGGGCTTCGCTTTTCCACCGGTCGACTAACCTGCGTCCAGCCGCCACCCCTCGTTTAGTCGCGAATGGGTGGCAGCCCCATCATGGAAAAGTGAATATGATCAAACCAACACCCAATCCCCCGCACACCGACCCACTGTCTCCCCACGAAACCCTCGACCCCGCCAGGCTCGACCAGGCCGCTCAAAGAGCCCTGGACTACTACCTCAAGCCCGACAACGGCCAACCCGACCCGAAAACCGCCAAACACCTGGACTACTTCATCGTCGCCCCCGACGCTGACCCCGAAGGCATGCTCGCGCACACCTACGAAACCTTCTGCTCGGTGAGCACGCTGATTCTGGATTTATCGGAAGACCTGGAAGGCGCCCCGCGCAACCTGGCCTTGGCGATTCACCAGATGGGCGAGATGGGGGTGTTGTTGCTGGAGAGGCTGCTGGACGGCGAAGAGAAGATCCAGCGCTGAAGAGACCGTGAGGTCGCGACGCTCGAATGCCCTGTGAAGCACAGGGTTGATGCAGAACCTGTGGGAGCGAGCCTGCTCGCGAAGACGACGGCATATTCAATATTAATGTGACTGGCCGACCGCTATCGCGAGCAGGCTCGCTCCCACAGCGGATCGGGCTCAGCCTGATCTTGTCCCTCTCCCGTCACTGGCTTGAAGTAAACCTGCAAAAAAAGTCAGGCATCCTCAAGCCGAAGCCGGCAGTGAGTGGAAACTGAAATATTGCTGCAGCGCGCTGACCAGTTGTCCGTATTCCGGCGGCGCCCCATGGAGGCTGAAGCCAGCGTCGAAATGCTGTGGCGTCACGTCTTCATGACACCACAGGCAGGTAGCCTTCAACTTGATATCCCTCTGCGGCCCTTCATCGGCGGGAATTTTCAGGTGCAGCTCAAAGTCTGCGCCGACCATCAACGGCAACGTGCTGATCAGCATCAGGCCATGTTCAGAAACGTTTCCCAGATAACCAATAAGCCTGTCGTTGACGCCGTTGAACACTTTCAAGAAGCACGGCAGATCCTGCCGATCGATTCGACGCTTTTTGTACATGTCTTGTATCGCTTTTTCCCAGCCCCAAACAGGGGCCTACCCAATGCTTCGGAACGAGCCCAAGCGAGCCCGCTCTCCCCGATCCCGGTGCCAGACGCTTGCAAGCGTCTTGAGCCTGTTCCTGCCGGTCACAGGTGTTGCCTCGCAATTAGAGAACCTGCTCTAGCCACGAGTTGTACAAATATAGCTCAAGCTTGGACAGAAGCCAGTCCGCAGCGATGCCGCTCCTCGGCTGGGAAATATTCCCGGATGCGGCGTCGCTGCGGTGGCGATCAGAATGCAGTCGGGCGGATCGCCGTGGCACTGCGGGTCGGGTAGTGTCCCAGGCTTTCGAGGGTCTCGAGCCGGGCACGGGCGCGGAAGGCGTATTCGCTGGTGGGGTATTGGGCGATGATGAACTGGTAGGTCTGCGCTGCGTCGACGAACAGCTTCTGCCGCTCCAGGCACTGGCCGCGCAGCATCGAGACTTCCGGCTGCATATAGCGGCGGGCACGGCTGGCGCGGTCGACTTGGGACAGTTCGAGCATTACCTGGTCGCAATTGCCGCGGTCATAGGCCTTGTAGGCCAGGTTCATGTGGTGGTTCATCGACCACCGGGTGCAGCCCGTGATGCTCAGGGCCAGGGCAATAAAAAGCACGAATCGCATGGGAAGGTTCTCCTGTCTTGAGCGCTGTATCGGCCTCCCCGTGGAAATCTTCAACCCTATATAGCGCCGAGCTTGCTCTTGTGGCGAGGGGATTTATCCCCTCGCCACAGATGCATTCTCATGGCCACAAGAGTGATCCAGGCCAAAGAGGCGTGAAAATCTTCGGGAATGTTCACTTCGAAAAAGAAACGAATAAGTAGTGCATATGAACAATGACTACACCCAAAGACCATAGTAGCCTTCGCTGGCGCTTGAACCTGAGGAGTCTTGCATGTCCGTCCGTCGCACCAAAATCGTCGCTACCCTTGGCCCGGCCAGTCATTCGCCGGAAGTTCTCGAACAGCTGATTCTGGCTGGCCTGGACGTTGCCCGCCTGAACTTTTCCCACGGTACCCCCGACGAGCACAAGGCTCGTGCCAAGCTGGTGCGCGACCTCGCCGCCAAGCACGGCCGCTTCGTTGCCCTGCTGGGCGACCTGCAAGGCCCCAAGATCCGTATCGCCAAATTCGCCAACAAGCGCATCGAGCTGAAGATCGGTGACACCTTCACCTTCTCCACCAGCCATCCGCTGACCGAGGGCAACCAGCAGGTGGTCGGCATCGACTATCCGGACCTGGTCAAGGACTGCGGCGTGGGCGACGAGCTGCTGCTCGACGACGGTCGCGTGGTCATGCGCGTCGACACCGCCACCGCCACCGAACTGGTCTGCACCGTGACCATCGGCGGCCCGCTGTCGGACCATAAAGGCATCAACCGTCGCGGCGGCGGCCTGACGGCACCGGCCCTGACCGACAAGGACAAGGCCGACATCAAGCTGGCCGCGGAAATGGAAGTCGACTACCTGGCCGTGTCCTTCCCCCGCGACGCCGCCGACATGGAATACGCCCGTCAACTGCGCGACGAAGCCGGCGGTACCGCCTGGCTGGTGGCGAAGATCGAACGCGCCGAAGCCGTGGCCGACGACGAAACCCTCGACGGCCTGATCAAGGCGTCCGACGCCGTGATGGTGGCCCGTGGCGACCTCGGTGTGGAAATCGGCGATGCCGAGCTGGTGGGCATCCAGAAGAAGATCATCCTGCACGCACGCCGCCACAATAAAGCGGTGATCGTGGCGACCCAGATGATGGAGTCGATGATCCAGAACCCGATGCCGACCCGCGCCGAAGTGTCCGACGTAGCCAACGCCGTGCTTGACTACACCGACGCCGTGATGCTCTCGGCCGAAAGCGCCGCCGGCCAATACCCGCTCGAAGCGGTGCAGGCCATGGCACGCATCTGTGTGGGCGCCGAGAAACACCCTACCGGCAAGACCTCCAGCCATCGCATCGGCAAGACGTTCGAGCGCTGCGACGAGAGCATCGCCCTGGCGACGATGTACACCGCCAACCACTTCCCGGGCGTGAAGGCGATCATCGCCCTGACCGAAAGCGGCTACACGCCGCTGATCATGTCGCGCATCCGCTCTTCGGTGCCGATCTACGCGTTCTCCCCCCACCGCGAAACCCAGGCCCGTGCCGCCATGTTCCGTGGCGTCTACACCGTGCCGTTCGACCCGGCCGCCCTGCAACCGGGCGAAGTCAGCCAGGCGGCGGTGGATGAGTTGGTCAAGCGCGGCGTAGTGCAGACCGGCGACTGGGTGATCCTGACCAAGGGCGACAGCTACCACACCATCGGCGGTACCAACGGGATGAAAATCCTCCACGTCGGCGACCCGATGGTCTGAGTGCTCATCTGAAAGACAAAAGCCCTGCCATGTGAATGGCGGGGCTTTTTTGTTTTGCCTGGGCGGACGCCATCGCGAGCAGGCTCGCTCCCACAGTGGATCTGCGGTGTACGCAGCATCTACAGACATCACCCGACCCTGTGGGAGCCGGGCTTGCCCGCGATGGCGGCGGTACATTCAACCTCTGAGTGACTGATTCACCGCTTTCGCGAGCAAGCCCGCTCCCACAGTGGATCTGCGGAATACCACAAGCCCCTGTGGGAGCGAGCCTGCTCGCGATAGCGGTGGCTCAGCCCCCGCCACCCTCACGGGTAAGAAACACATCCGCCAGCAACTGATTACGCGGCAAGCCGGCCAGGTAGAGGCGTTTGGCGAAGGCCTCGACCCGTTCGGGGTGGCCGCAGGCCAGGGCCTGGGTTTGTCGGGAGACCAGCCGCAGCTGCGCCAACGCTGCAGGGGCCTCGACCGAGGTCAGCAGTTGGACGCTGAGTTGCGGGTACTTGGCGGCCAGCGCCGCCAAGGGTTTGCCCAGGTAATGACCGCTGGCGTCATGGGCGACATGCATGAGGTGAATCGGCCCTCGATGCTGCTGGCGCAAGGCTTCGCGCAGGATGCCGAACAACGGCCCCAGCCCGGTACCGGCGGCCAGCAGCCACAGCGGCCGGTCGTGCCAGGCGGGATCGTAATGCAGCGCACCACCGCGCAGTTCACCCAGGCGGATAGGCTCCCCCACGTTCAGGGAGCGAGCCCGGTCGACAAATTGCCCGGGCTGGCAGCAATCGAGGTGAAACTCCAGGAAACGGTCTTCCTCCGGCAGGCTCGCCAGGGAATAGGGCCGGGCGACATCGCCGAGCCACAGCACCAGGTGTTGCCCGGCCTGATAACGCAGCGCCCGTTCAGGAGTGACGCGCAAACGCAGCACGTCGGGGCCCAACCAGTCCGCCGCCACTACCTGAGCCGCCTGGCCGTCGCGTTGCGGGTCGAACGTGTGGACCTGCACATCCTCGACCACCTGGCATTGGCAGGCCAGCCGCCAGCCCTTATCACGCTGCGTCGGGCTCAAGGCATCGGGCCGAGCATCGCGCACATCGCCGCCGGTGCATTGCACCAGGCAGGCATGGCAACTGCCGGCGCGGCAACTGTAGGGCACCGGCACCCCGGACTGATTCAACGCGTCCAGCAGGTTACTGCCGGGCGCGACGGTCCATTGCCGGCCGGCGACCGTCAGCTCAGGCATCGACATTCTCCCAGGCGGCGGCACACCGATTGCGGCCGTCTCGCTTGGCACGGTACAAGGCCTGGTCGGCACGTTGCAACGCGCTGTCCAGGTCATCGTCCATTTCCAACAATGTCATGCCCGCCGACAGGCTGAGAGCCCCCACCCGTAGACCGCTCAACTCGACACCGGCAAAGGCCAGGCGCAGCCGCTCGCAACAAGCGGTCAGGCGCGCGGGGTCACAGGCCGGCAGGAGCATGACGAACTCCTCGCCGCCATAGCGCGCCAGCACGTCGCCTTCGCGCAGGCAGGCCGTGGCAACGCTGGCGAAGGCCTGGAGCACCTGGTCGCCGGCGGCGTGGCCATGCAAGTCGTTGATGCGCTTGAAATGGTCAAGATCGATCAAGGCCAGGCCATGGGCCATGTCAGGCTTGAGCGTATTGAGTTCACGGGACGCCAGGCGCAGGAAATGCCGGCGATTGAACAGGCCGGTCAGTTCATCGGTCGCCACCAGGTCTTCCAGCTGGCGCATCATGCCCCGCAGGGTGTCCTGGTGCGCCTGCAAGGCAAATCGGCGCTGACGCATGCGCTGGCGCGACGTCTGGACATAGCGGGCGTACAGCACCAGCCAAACCAACACGATAAACAGCACACACACTTGCAAGCCGGCCAGCGTGGGGTCGGAGAGCCGGAAGAGCCAGGCGTCCCACAGGGTGAGGCCGGTGAAACTGAAGAACACCAGCATCGCGCAACGCACAAAGGCCCGGCGGGACAGGTGAAACAGCCCGAACAGCAGGATCAGTACATAGAACACCAGGAACAGGCCCCGGGCCTGGTCCAGGTGCCCCATCATCCAGGTCTGCCAGCCCAGGCCGATCAGGACTTGCACTTCGGTAAGGCTGGGGTCGGCGAACCGCAGGTTGCGACCGCTGATGAACACTGCGAACAGCGCACCCTGGCACAGCACCACCAAGGCGCTGCCGATGATGACGCCGCGTAACGAGTCGAGATAATGCCCACTGAAAAATGCCAGCCACAACAGCACCAGCGCCAGCGCGTAAGTCGCGGCCGCCAGGGCGAAGCGTTTGAGCAGGAGACGTTGAATGGCGTTATGGGTCAATCGTTGACTCACCATGGGAAAGGAAACTGACAGGAGGCGTCCTACGCTACAGGCCAGACGCCACTTTAGTGGCGTGTAGGACAAATGACCATTCAATTCTGGAGCAGAAAAATGGCGTCAAATCAATGGCCCATATTGACGCAGGGGTTTCTCGCTCGCCGCCCCCCCATGTGCTGAGGGATTTATCTGTGGCGAGGGGATTTATCCCCGCTGGGCTGCGGAGCAGCCCCAAAGTAGCCGACTCAATTCTGCCTGGTGCACCGAGTGGTCTGGTTTTAGGGCCGCTTCGCGCCCCAGCGGGGATAAATCCCCTCGCCACAGATAAAATCCCTCAGCACAGTTAAATCCTGTTGCCACGGGGCAGCTCGCTCCCACAGGGTGTCCGCCTGCGATATACTGCCGCGCCTTTTTAGCGTCGCGCCAGCATGCCCGGCGTGTCTTAAGAGGTGCCGCCCGTCGACCGATGCACCCAAACGAGCGGTACCTTATTGAAGGTTCCCGTTTTAGAGAGGAGCGCGACTCATGACCGTGATCAAGCAAGACGACCTGATTCAGAGCGTTGCCGACGCCCTGCAGTTCATTTCCTACTACCACCCCGTGGACTTCATCCAGGCGATGCACGAAGCCTACCTGCGCGAAGAATCGCCGGCAGCCCGTGACTCCATGGCGCAGATCCTGATCAACTCGCGCATGTGCGCAACCGGCCATCGGCCGATCTGCCAGGACACCGGCATCGTGACCGTGTTCGTACGGGTGGGCATGGACGTGCGCTGGGACGGCGCGACCATGAGCCTGGACGACATGATCAACGAGGGCGTGCGTCGCGCCTACAACCTGCCGGAAAACGTCCTGCGCGCCTCCATCCTCGCCGACCCGGCGGGTGCGCGCAAAAACACCAAGGACAATACCCCGGCGGTCATCCACTACTCCATCGTCCCGGGCAACACCGTGGAAGTGGACGTGGCGGCCAAGGGCGGCGGCTCCGAGAACAAGTCGAAAATGGCCATGCTCAACCCGTCCGACTCCATCGTCGACTGGGTGCTCAAGACCGTTCCGACCATGGGTGCCGGCTGGTGCCCACCGGGCATGCTCGGCATCGGCATCGGCGGCACCGCCGAGAAAGCCGCGGTCATGGCCAAGGAAGTGCTGATGGAATCCATCGACATTCATGAGCTCAAGGCCCGCGGTCCGCAGAACCGCATCGAAGAAATGCGCCTGGAGCTGTTCGAGAAGGTCAACCAACTGGGCATCGGTGCCCAGGGCCTGGGTGGCCTGACCACCGTGCTCGACGTGAAGATCATGGACTACCCGACCCACGCCGCCTCCCTGCCGGTGTGCATGATCCCCAACTGCGCCGCCACCCGTCACGCCCACTTCGTGCTGGACGGCTCCGGCCCCGCAGAACTGGAAGCGCCACCGCTGGACGCCTACCCGGAAATCGTCTGGGAAGCCGGCCCGTCGGCTCGTCGCGTGAACCTCGACACCCTGACCCCGGAAGAAGTGCAGAGCTGGAAGCCGGGCGAAACCGTGCTGCTCAACGGCAAGATGCTCACCGGTCGCGACGCGGCGCACAAGCGCATGGTCGAGATGCTGAACAAGGGTGAAACCCTGCCGGTGGACCTCAAGGGTCGCTTCATCTATTACGTCGGCCCGGTCGACCCGGTAGGCGACGAAGTGGTGGGCCCGGCCGGTCCGACCACTGCCACGCGGATGGACAAATTCACCCGCCAGATCCTCGAACAGACCGGCCTGCTGGGGATGATCGGCAAATCCGAGCGCGGCCCGACCGCGATCGAAGCGATCAAGGACAACAAGGCCGTCTACCTGATGGCCGTTGGCGGCGCCGCTTACCTGGTGGCTCAGGCGATCCGTAAATCCAAGGTCCTGGCATTCGCCGAACTGGGCATGGAAGCGATCTACGAATTCGAGGTCAAGGACATGCCGGTGACCGTTGCGGTCGACAGCCAGGGCGAGTCGGTGCATATCACCGGCCCGGCCATCTGGCAGAAGAAGATCAGCGACAGCCTCGCGGTAGAAGTGCAGTAACCCGCACCTTCACAGCGTAAAAAAGGCCGGTGGGCGACAAGCCCACCGGCCTTTTTTGTTGCGTGCAGGAATGCCTACCACTTATCGGCCTGCTCGCGCACCTGTCGGATCTGACAGGTTACCCATCGTTCATCTCTTGGCATCCTCATGTTCAGCCGGGTATCCCCTGATATTGCCTAACAAGAAGATTCCCTCGATGGCAGAACAAACGCCCCTCCAGATTGTGACCCCCACCATCGCCAACAGCGCATCCATTGCCACGATGGGCAGCCGGATCGGCCCAGTCGGCACGCGAGGGGCGGCCTCTTTCGAATTGCCCTTGCCGCTTTCCGGCGCCCGCCATCTGACACCGGCGCTGGCGCTGCACTACAACAGCCAGAGTGGCAACGGCACCTTCGGCATCGGCATGCAGTTGTCCCTTGCCAGCATCGCCCGTCGCACCAGCGAAGGGGTCCCGCACTATGCCGATGACGACGTGATGATCGATGCCGACGGGGTCGAGCGCTGGCCCGAGTTCAACGAAGGCATGCCGGTCATTCGCACCCTGGCCGGGCCCGGTAGCCGGGCCTGCTCGGTGGTGCGCTATTACCCCAGGATCGAAAGTGCATTCGATGTGTATGAACTCTGGAGCCCCGACGATGGCCAGGCGCCGTTCTGGCGGGTCCAGGGCAGCAATGGCCATTTGTATTGCTACGGCAACAGCGAAGCGTCGCGCATCGCCGCCCCCGTTGCCGATGCCGATCCGCAAGCGCCGGTCCGCATCGCCGAATGGTTGTTGCTCGAAGAACTCGGCCCGTCGGGCGAGCATATCTTTTATGAATACGAAGCCGATCCCGGTCCATTCGACGGGCCCCATGACTATCGCGCCCAGCGCTACCTGCGGCGCGTGTGCTACGGCAACGCCACGGCCAGCGACGACTTCTACTGCTTCGAAGAGATCGATCCGGCCAGCCGGCACTGGCATTTCCATCTGCTGTTCGACTATGGCCAGCGCACCCTCGATCTGGCGCGCAAACCGGCCTGGTACGTCCCCAAAGGGGTGCCATGGCAACTGCGCAGCGACCCGATCCATGCCTACCGGTACGGTTTCGAAGTCGGCACGCGGCACCTCTGCCAACAGGTCCTGATGTTCCACCACTTCCCCGCCGAAGCGGGCACCGAACCTGCGCTGGTCGCGCGGCTGCTGCTGGAATACAGCGCCACCGCACTGGGCTACAACCTGTTGACCGCAGCCCATTATCAAGACTGGGACGCCGAGGGCCGAGTCGATTACCGTCCTCCCGTCGAACTGCACTACAACGGTTTCGAGCTCAATCTGACGCCTGAGCCGTTCATTGAATTGCAGACGACACCCGCCATTGAAGACGGCAGGCGCTACCACTGCGTCGACTTGTACGGCGAGGGCGTTCCAGGTTTCCTGTGCCGCTACACCCATGGCTGGTATTACCGCGAGCCGGAACGCGGCGAAGCCGACGACAAAATTGCCTACGGCCCGTGGTCACGCCTGGATAACCTGCCGATCGCCGCCGACAACCCGACGGCGTTGCAGGTGCTGACCGACCTGACAGGCAGGGGACGCCTCAATTGGCTCATCGTCCAGCCCGGCATGAGCGGGTTCTATACCCTCAACCCGGACCGCAGTTGGTCCACGTTCACGGACTTCAAGCGCTTCCCGACGGAGTTACTGCACCCGTCCGCGCAACTGGGTGACCTGAACGGTGACGGTTTGCGCTCCCTGGCCATGATCGGCCCCAAGAGCGTGCGGTTGTATGCCAACCGCCGCGAAGAAGGATTTGCCCCCGGGGTGAATGTGCCCCATGAACCGGACAGCGCTCTGCCCTTGTTCAGCGACCTGCGCAACGAGCTGGTGATGTTCGGCAATTTGCTGGGCAGCGACAGTACCGAGCTGTGCCGCATCCGCTGCAACGAGATCAAGTGCTGGCCGAGCCTGGGCCGTGGGCGTTTCGGCGAAGGCTTTGTCATGAGTGCCCTGCCCTTCAGCTACAGCCAGTTCGATGCCGAACGGGTCCGTATCGCCGACCTGGACGGGTCCGGGGCCCCGGCGTTGATCTACCTCCAGAGCGAGTGCTTCGAGATCTACCTCAACCGCGGCGGCAATGGACTTGAACAGACACCCGTGCGAGTGCCATGGCCCGACGGTGTGCGCTACGACAATCTGTGCCAGGTTACCCTGGCCGACCTGCAGGGCCTGGGCTGCGCCAGTCTGATCCTGAGCAAGCCGCACATGACACCTGACATGAAGCCCGCTCATTGGCGCTATGACTTCGTCGCGGCCCGCCCCTATCTGCTCAACGCCATGAACAACAACATGGGCTGCAGCAGCTCCCTGACCTATCGCAGCAGTGCGCAGTACTGGCTGGATGAAAAACAGCAACGCGTGGCCAGCCGGGAACCATTGACCTGTTACCTGCCCCTGGCCCTGCCGTTGGTGGCGCGGCAACAGCAATTGGACGAGATCACCGGCAACTGCCTGACCCAACGCTTCACCTACTTCGAAGGCGACTATGACAGCCATCACCGGGAGTTCCGGGGCTTCGGCCGGTTGTACCAGGTCGACAGCGAAGTGCCCGAAGGCGAGACGCCAAGCGGTTTCACCGCGCCGGTGCTGGTCAAGACCTGGTTCCACACCGGACGCACCGTGGATCAACCCCTCAAGGACTGCTTCGCAGGCGACAGCGATGCGGTACCGCTGGGCCCGACACTGCTGACCCGCTTCCATGAAAGCGACGAGGCCAATGAGATCATCAGCCCCGATCCGGACACCGCGCGGGAGATGGCTTACGCCCTGGGCGGCCATGTGTTGCGCAGCGAAACCCATCCCGCCGAACCGACCGGCGCGGCCGGGCCTTACACCGTGACCCAACAGCGCTACCTGCTGCGCCATCCCCACGTCCACCACAAGAGCCTGCTGGTGCTGGAACTGGAGACGATCACCTATCGATACGACGGGTTTATCGACGATCCGCAGATCCAGCATGGCCTCAACCTGAAGTGGAACCTGTTCGGCCAGCTTATCCACGGTTTCGCCGTCCACTACGCCAGGCGCCTCACCCCTCTCGACCCACCGCCCTTCGACAACGACGACGAGAACGGCTGGTGGCGCGACGCCCATGACGACCAGCAACAGGTATTCCATATCGTCGAGAAACGCGCCGAGCACCTGCACCTGATCGATGACGACAGGCAGCGGCAGCGGCTGAGCTTGCCATGGCGCTCCAGGGCCAACGGGTTGCAACGTCCAAAAGGCGCCCTGCCGTTGGGGCTCTCCCCGCGGCAGGTCAGCTATGAAAGCTTCCTCGAACATCAGGACTCCCCGCAATGGGACGCCGCCCGGCAATTGATCGCGCTCCAGGAACAGCACTACCTGCTGGACGAGCACGACGACATTGCCTTCCCGGCACTGCGCGGCCCACTGGAAGTGGCCGAGTTCGATAAGCATGCGCTGCAAGCCTATGACGATCTGCCTCCCCCCTTCGACATCCGCGAGCAGTTGGAAACCATCGGCTTCGAGCCCATGAAACTGTTTCTGCCGGACGACCCGGATGAAGACGACCGCGAGAATCTCTGGTCCAGGAAAGTCGGGTTTGCGACCTACGAACCCCTCGAAGGCTTCTTCCAACTGACAACCCTGCAGGAAACCCAAAGCCACGGGGTGACCACCGTCGAGCACGACCCTTATCGCTTGATGACCACCGCCGTGACCCTGCCGGACGGCTGCACGACCCAGGTCGAGTACGATTACCACGCGTTACTGCCGCGCAAGATCATCGATGCCAATGACAATATCCAGCAGGCACTCTATGGGCCGGCGGGCACTCCGCTGGGCGTGACCTTTCATGGCACCGAGAGCGGCGCTCCGGCAGGCTTCGACGACATCGCCACCTACCGGCCGCCCGCGGACCTGACACCGGGCCATGCCATCGACCATCCGCAAGACACCCTGGGTCGGATCGCCAGTGCCGTGCGCACCGACTCGCTCAGTTGGATGGGGTCCCTCGATCTCTCCCTGGTACTTTCCATACAGCGCGACGAGTGGATCAGCCAGCGCTACCTGCTGCCCGACGGGCATATCCGCGCCTCGGCGCACACGCGCCTGGCACGCCTGAGCGAACGCAGTGCCGCCCAGGAACTCCTGTGGGCGCTGATACAGGGCGTGACCCGGGAACCGGTCCACAGCGTCGTGCTGAACGCCGATCGTTACCCGGACGATCCGTTCCAACAGATCCGCATAACCGTCAATGCCGTCGACGGATTCGGCCGTGCCCTGCAAAGCAAACAGCAAGTGGAAGCCGGACAAGCCTATGCCGTGGCCGGAGACGGTTCGCTGGTGTTGCAGGATGGAAAACCGCTCCAACACCTGGCCGAACGGCGCTGGCGTGTGAGCGAACGGGTCGAGTATGACAACAAGGGATTGGTCACCCGGGTCTACCGGCCCTATTTCGCCGATGCCTGGCGCTACATCAACGACGCTTCGCTGCGCGTGCATGGTTATCACGACCAGCAGTTCTATGATCCGCCGGGACGTCTGGTCAAGGTCATCAATGCCAAGGGGCACGAAGCCTGGCACGTCTATCACCCCTGGTACCAATGCGACTTCGATTACAACGATACGGACCCAGGGGACTGAAAATGTGTACGGGCAGGCCCACGCCATGAGCACTGTGCACGTGCGGACGCCGGATCTGATCGTCGTCGAGAGTCGTGGCCTGCCGGCCCGGCAGATCGTTTATTTGCGCGACCAGGTCGCGACCCCGGCCAGGGCGCTGATCTCCCGCCGCCGCCACGACGCCGCCGGCCGACTCGTCGAGCAATGGGACGCGCGTCTGTTCGATAGCGCACCCAAACCCAACCAGGCCACCCTCTACGATATGAGCGGGCATCTTTTGCGCACCCACAGCGTCGATGCGGGTTGGCGCCTGGTTCTACCGGGGCTGGCGCGTGAGATCCGGCAACGCTGGGACGAACGCGGTAATCACTGGCGCACGAGACACGATGGGCAACTGCGTCCGGTGGCACTGGAGGAGAACGGCCAGGCCGATGTGGATACCTTCATCTATGGCAACAGTACGGTGGATGCCGGTCACAACCTGCGCGGGCGCCTGTTCGAACAAACCGACCTCTCGGGCAGCCTGCGCCTGGACAGCTACGGCCTGCTCGGTCGACCGCTGCGCGAAACACGCACATTCGAGGATGGCAAAACCTTTACCAGCCGCTACCTCTACGATCCGCTGGGCGCCGTCCTGGAACAGACCGACGCCGGCCTGCACCGAAAGCGGTGGCGCTATGACCTGGCCGGACAACTGGCGCAGGCCCAATTGCAACTCGTGGGGCAGGCCGAATGGCTACCGATCCTGGAGAGTGCGCACTACAACGCCGTTGGGCAGATTATCGAACAGCGGATCGGCAACGGGATGGTCAGCCACTGGCGCTACGATCCGGCCGATGCGCGTTTGCAGCGTCAATGGACGCTGAGTGACCAGGCGGCCCTGCAGGATTTCGAATATGCGTATGACCCGATGGGTAACATCACCCGTATATTCGATCAGGCCTTCACACCCAGTCATTTCGCCAACCAGCGGGTCGATGGCCACCGCGGGTTCAGCTATGACTCGCTGTATCGCCTGCTCAGCGCCAGCGGGTACGACGACGGCCCGCCCTCGGACAACCCCGGTCTCCCGCAACCGACCGACCCCAATGACCGGCGCAACTATGTGCAAACCTACGAATACGATCACGGCGGCAATCTGGTCAAACTCCACCATGCGCGTGACGGTGCCAGCCACACCCGCCAGATGTTCATCGACCCGCACAGCAACCGGGGCATGCGCTGGGAGCCGGGCGATCCCGCACCGTCGTTCGATGTGCTGTACGACCGACACGGCAACCTCCTGGCGCTGCAACCCGGTCGGGACTTGGAATGGAACGCCCGTGACCAACTGACGACGGTAACGCTGGTCAAGCGTGACGCCGCCCCCAACGACGAAGAGCATTACCGCTACAGCCAGGGCCAGCGGGTCTATAAACGTCACGACGCCTACGCCGGAACCCTTCGTCATTTCCACACGGTGCATTATCTGCCTGACCTGGAAATCCGTACACGCGACTCGGGCGAGGAGTTGCACGTCATCCTGATCGCCGCCGGGCCCGTCAACGTACGCTGCCTGCACTGGGTCAGGGGCAAGCCGTCCGGGATTGCCGACGACCAGTTGCGCTACAGCCTGCAGGATCATCTGGGGTCGAGTGTGATGGAGCTTGACCAGCAAGCCCGCTTGATCAGCCACGAAGGCTATTACCCGTTCGGGGCGACGGCATGGATGAGCGCACGATCGGCCTTGGAAGTCGGGTACAAGACCCGGCGTTATTCGGGTCGGGAAATGGACGTCAGCGGCTTGTATGCCTACCACCAACGCTACTACGCAGCGTGGCTGCAGCGCTGGATCGCCGCCGATCCAGCGGGGGATGTGGACGGGTTGAATCTGTACACCTTTGTGGGCAACAACCCGTTGGGCTATGTGGACAGCGGAACGAACAGAATCGAATGGCAGATCCTGAACTATTCGGATTTCATTTCGGAACTCGGGAAGGAAGCCGCAACGGCGCTGGCGCAGATCGACAACATCATCCACAAGACCAACATCGGCAAGGAAATGCTGAAGAACCTGGCGGGTGAAACCGTCGGCGCCGTGGTCGGTTTTTCGGGAGGCTACGTGGGTGCGGAGGGGTTCGGCTCGGTGATTCCATTGCTCAATGAAATCCCTTATGCGGGAGGCCTGACCGGTGGAAATGTAGGCGCCGACATCGCTGACATGACCGCCGAAAGCAGCCTGCCGACTGCCCGCCTGCTGCGGCCGCTCATCCCACAGACATCTGCCATGTCGGTCAAGGCAATCGATAGCCGGCTAGGGCTCGCTCGGGACGACTCCGCGGGTGCCTCGATCCAGGAGTTCTCGAATTTTTTCCTGAATCGAGTCGTAGGCTCGGTGGTACCCGGCATCAATTTGCTGAAACTGGGCGTTCGGGCCCAGGAAGCCGAGGACATCAAGATGGGGCTGACCCCCGTGAAGATCCAGAAGATCGATGCCATGCTCGCCGAATGGAAAAGCACCGTGGAACAGCGTTGGAATGCGACGGACGCCACTTTCAAGGCCCTGGGCCGGTCGGTCGTCTACCCAGGCGACTTGCTGCCCAACGTCAACTACATGACGACACCGAAGACCCTGGCACCGATCCACCATTCGGTCCTGCAAAGAAAGACCCAGGTCACGCTGGATTACATCGAACGGGCGCAAACCGGCATGACCTGGTACAAAGAGATGAGCACCACGGACAATCAGTTCCTGTTGAAGCGGTCGCGCGCCAAGGCCGCCAGAGGATGACGCGATGGACCGCCCCCCTGGAGGCCGTGGACCGATGGGCTCCATCCATTACCGCACGCCAAACGTCCTCGCCATCGACGGTCGCGGCTTGCCGGTACGGCAGAATGTCTATTTGCGCAGTCAGGTCGCAACCACCGCCACCGCCTTGATATCCCGCCAGTGCTACAACGCCGCCGGCCACCTAATGGAGCAATGGGACCCACGCCTTTTCGGTCAGGCACCCAACGCCAACCAAGCCAGCCTGTACACCCTGACGGGTAACTCGTTGCGCTCCGACAGCGTCGATGCCGGGTGGCGTCTGGTACTGCCGGGCCTGGCGGGTGAGATTCTGAAATTGTGGAATGAACGCGGTAATCATTGGCACATCACTTACGATCCCCGATTGCGCCCGCTGCTCCTTGAAGAAAACAGCCAGGCCGAGCCCGAAACCGACGCCTTCATTTATGCCGATGCCATGGCCGACCCTACTTATAACCGGCGTGGAGAGTTACTTGAGCAGATCGACTCATCGAGTGTCGTACGCCTGGACAGCTATGGCCTGTCGGGCGAATCCCTGCGCCAGGTACGCCACTTTGCCGACGCCACGGCGTATACCACCGAGCTGACCTACGACGCCCTCGGTACACCGATAGGCCGGGCTGACGCCGGCGGCCACCGGCAATCTCTGCAGTTGGACATCTGCGGGCAGCTCAAACGGGTGGATGTGCAACTCAAGGGACATGCCCGCGCGCAACCGATTCTGCTGGACGCCCACTACAATGCCGCCGGCCAGGTCGAGCGGCAGGACACTGCCAACGGGGTGACCTCTCGCTGGACCTACGATCCCGCCAATGACCTGCTGAGCACCTTGAAGACCGGGAAACCCGATGAAGCCTTGTGCCAGAACCTGGCCTATTTCTACGACCCCGTGGGCAACGTGCTGCGCATCGAAGATCACAGCGTCGCCACGGTGTACTGTGCCAACCAGCGCGTGGACGGACATCGCGATTTCACCTACGACTCGCTCTACCGCTTGACCAGCGCCAGTGGCCTTGAGGGAGACCTGCCGCACCTGCAACCCGGGCTGCCAGCGCCGCTCGTTCCCATCGATCCCGGTCGGCGTTTCAACTACACCCAGTTCTATGACTACGACACCGGCAACAACCTGACCCGCCTGCGTCATGTGCGTACAGGCAACAATCACACCCAGACGCTCCGGATCGATCCCCACAGCAACCGCGGCGTGCGCTGGGCCGAAGGCGACCCCGAGCCGGTTTTCGACGCACTGTTCGACGCCCACGGCAACCAGCTGCATTTGCAACGCGGTGCACAGCCGCTGGTGTGGGACGCTCGCGACCAGCTCAGTAAAGTCACGCTGCTCAAACGCGACAATGGTTTGTCGGACGATGACGAAACCTACCTCTACAGCCAGGGTGAACGGGTCAGCAAAACCCAGACCCGCGCGGGCACTCGCCATGAGACACGCTACCTGCCAGGCCTTGAAATCCGTCTCGCCCACAACGGCGAAGAACTGCACGTGATCACCTGTCTGCTGTCCCACGGCCAGGTCCGTTGCCTGCACTGGGAAAGCGGCCAACCCAGCGGTATCGAAGCCGATCAACTGCGCTACAGCCTGGACGACCACCTGGGTTCCAGCGCCCTGGAACTGGACCGCAACGCCGCACTGATCAGCCTGGAGCATTACTATCCTTTCGGCGGCACGGCCTGGCACGCCGCCCGCTCCGAGGTGGAGGCCGGTTACAAGACGCTCCGCTATTCGGGTCAGGAGATGGACGCCAGCGGGCTGTATTATTACGGCGCACGCTACTATGCGCCGTGGTTGCAGCGCTGGGTCAGCTCGGATCCGGCGGGAGACCTGGATGGATTGAACCTCTACGGGTTCGTCGGTAACAACCCGATCATCTTCACCGATTTCAGCGGATTGATGCTGGAGACACCGGCACAGCGAGATGCCAGGAAGGCCTTGGCCGCTACGCAATTGCAGCGCTGGAAGACCCTCTCCCGGCTGAACAGGGAGGTCGAAAAATTCATTTACATCATGAAACTGACCTCACGCAGGGCCAGCGAAGCGCAATCTCAATTGGCCAACCACCGTTCGGCGGCGGACCATGCCCAATCCGCCGCTGTACGTATCGGCGCGCATGTGGGTGCCCAGGTCGTCAGCTACGGCATGGGCGTGGCGGTGGGGATCGGGAGCGCGGCGTTGGGTAGCGCCGCGGGGCCCCCGGGCATCATCATGGGTGCCGCGTTGGGGTTCGTGACCAGCAAAGCCGTGAGCGTTGGCCTGGATTACGCCCTGGAAAGGCTGAGCCTGAGCTCGGCGGTGAACTTCAAATCCCGCAAGCTGGACCCTGATCGAATCGTAAGGAGGGGCGAATACAGAACCATGGACTTTTCGTCCTATGCGCAGATCAAAGCCCGGCATTTGATCGAAGCCACGTATGCGCCAACCCAGAAAAACGTCTTGAAGCTGGGTAAGGAAGCGACAGTCATCGGCACCAAGGCAGCGCTGAAAGCCACGGGAAACATCGCCGCCAACGAAATCGGCGCGGTGGTCAATGCCGTAGCGGGCACCATTGAAATCATTCATGAAGTCAGCACGGCGGGCCGAACCCTTTCCGAAGAGAAACTGGCCCGGGCAGACACGCACATTACCGACATGATCAGCGTATTGAACGTGCAAATGGACTATGTCGATACCTTGTTCGACGAAGCGGGGGTTGAAGCGATCGATACCTACCGGCCATTGAGCAAGATGTTCGGCCCCTCCAACGGCATCACCCGTCGAGGCTTGCGCAGGGAAATGGAGGCCACCGTCGGCCGATTGAAGCAGACACAAGCAGCGCTGAGATAGCCCGGTACGAGGCGCATTACGACACGCGGGTGGCATGCTATGGTGCCAGTCCCGTCGGCCCTTGAAGCGCTCACATGCTCGCAATGCCCCGCCCCTTGCGCCTGTCCCTTGCCATTGTGCTGATTCTCGCCGGTGCCGTTGGCGCCGCCGCCCTGGCCATACGCCACGCCGAACACCAGGCACTGGAAGAGGACGCCAGCCGTGCGAACCAGCAACTGGCGCTGTACGCCAATTCCCTGCATACCCTGATCGACCGCTACCGTGCCCTGCCCGCCGTATTGGCGCTGGACCCGGAGTTGCGTTCGGCCCTGGCGGGACCGGTCAGTGCGGCGCAACAGGACGCGCTGAATCGCAAACTGGAAAAAATCAACCACACCGCGCAGTCCTCGACCCTGGAATTGCTCGACCGTACCGGCTTGGCCGTGGCGGCCAGCAACTGGCGCCTGCCCAGCAGTTACGTCGGCCACAACTATGGCTTCCGGCCCTACTTCCTCCAGACCCGCACCCAGGGCACCGGGCGTTTCTACGCGGTGGGTGTGACCAGCGGCATTCCGGGTTATTTCCTGTCCAGCGCGGTAACCGGTGACAACGGCGAATTCCTCGGCGCAATGGTAGTGAAGCTGGAATTTCCGGAGCTTGAACGTGAATGGCGCCAGGGCAGCGACACCCTGCTGGTCAGCGACGCCCGGGGCATCGTGTTCATCGCCAACCGGCCGGGCTGGCGCTATCGCCATCTGCAGCCCCTGAGCGACAGCGACCGTGCCGAACTCAAGGCCACCCGCCAATACGACAAGCAACCGCTGCAACCATTGAACTACGAGGCGCTGCGGCGCTTTGACGATAACAGTCGGCTGGCCCGGGTCGATGCTCCCGACGGCGCGGCGGACTACCTGTGGGAGTCCCTGCCGCTGACGGCCGAAGGTTGGACCCTGCATTTGCTGCGGCGCCCGCAGATCGCTTTCGAAGACCGCCGCAACGCCGGGCTCGCCGCCGCTGGATCATGGTTGGCGCTGGTGTTCCTGCTGCTGTTCCTCAACCAGCGCTGGCGCCTGGCGAAACTGCGTCAGCGCAGCCGCGCCGAGCTCGAACGCCTGGTGGAAGAGCGGACCCGGGAATTGCGCACCGCCCAGGAAGGCTTGGTGCAGTCGGCCAAACTGGCGGCCCTGGGGCAGATGTCGGCGGCCCTGGCCCATGAAATCAATCAGCCTTTGACGGCCCAGCGCATGCAACTGGCGACCCTGCGCCTGCTGCTCGATCACGGTCGGGTCGACGATGCCTACAAGGCACTCAAACCGGTGGACGACATGCTGACCCGCATGGCCGCCCTCACCGGTCACCTGAAAACCTTTGCTCGCAAGAGCCCCAGCGGCCTGCGCGAACGCCTGGACCTGGCGGCGGTGGTGGACCAGGCCCTGCAACTGCTGGACGCTCGCCTGCGCGACGAACAGGTCAGCACCGTGCTGCACCTGACCCGTCCGGCGTGGGTGCGTGGCGATGCGATCCGCCTCGAACAGGTGCTGATCAATCTGCTGCGCAATGCCCTCGACGCCATGGCCGGACAACCCTTGAAACGCCTGGAAGTGCGCCTGGAAGCCGACGAGCAACTGTGGCGCCTGACGGTCAGTGACAGCGGCACCGGGATTGCCGAGGAACACCTGGCCCAGGTCTTCGATCCGTTCTTTACCACCAAGGCGGTGGGCGATGGCCTGGGCCTGGGGCTGGCGGTGTCGTTTGCCATCATCCATGAGTCCGGCGGGCGTCTGACGGCTGACAATCATGAAGACGGCGCCGTATTCTGCGTGGTACTGCCCATCGATCAGGAGACCCGATTGCATGTTTGACTCTGTCATGGTCGTCGATGACGAAGGCACTATCCGCAGCGCCGTCGAACAATGGCTGAGCCTGTCGGGTTTCCAAGTGCAATTGTTCAGCCGCGCCGAAGAATGCCTGGCGGCGTTGCCGGCGCATTTTCCGGGGGTGATCCTGAGCGACGTGCGCATGCCCGGGCTCAGCGGCCTGGAGCTGCTGGCCGAGGTGCGCCGGCGCGATACGGATCTGCCGGTGATCCTGCTGACCGGGCACGGCGACGTGCCGATGGCCGTGGAGGCCATGCGCGATGGGGCCTACGACTTCCTGGAGAAACCCTTCAGCCCGGAAGCCCTGCTGGGTAGCCTGCGCCGCGCCCTGGACAAACGTTCCCTGGTGCTGGAAAACCGCCGGTTGCATGAGCAGGCCGACGCCAGGGCCCGACTCGACGGGACGCTGTTGGGGGTCTCCCGGGCGCTGCAGAACCTGCGACGCCAGGTATTGGACCTGGCGGCCCTGCCGGTCAACGTATTGATTCGCGGCGAAACCGGCAGCGGCAAAGAGTTGGTCGCCCGTTGCCTGCATGACTTCGGCCCCCGGGCGAACAAACCCTTCGTGGCATTGAACTGCGCGGCCATCCCCGAACCGCTGTTCGAGGCAGAACTGTTCGGCCATGAAAGCGGAGCCTTCACCGGCGCCCAGGGCAAGCGCATCGGCAAGCTCGAATATGCCCATGGCGGCACGCTGTTTCTCGATGAAATCGAGAGCATGCCCCTGGCCCAGCAGGTCAAGCTGCTGCGGGTCTTGCAGGAACAGAAACTCGAACGCCTGGGCTCCAACCAGAGCATCGCGGTGGACCTGCGCATCATCGCCGCCACCAAACCCGACCTGCTGGACGAAGCCCGGGCCGGGCGCTTTCGCGAAGACCTGGCTTATCGCCTGAACATCGCCGAATTGCGCCTGCCGCCGTTGCGCGAACGGCGCGAGGACATCCCCTTGCTGTTCGAGCATTTCACCCACAACGCCGCCGAACGCCTGGGTCGCCCTGCCACGCCCTTGAGCGGCCCGCAATTGAGCCATCTGCTGAGCCACGACTGGCCGGGCAACGTGCGCGAACTGGCGAACGTCGCCGAGCGCCAGTTGCTCGGGCTGGATCACGCCCAGGCCCTGGAAACGGACCCCGGCCAATCCCTCGCCGCCCAGCAGGAAGCCTTCGAAGCCCAGTGCCTGCGCGCCGCCCTGGCCCGACACAAAGGCGATGTGAAAGCCGTGCTCGAAGAACTGCAACTGCCGCGCCGCACCTTCAACGAGAAGATGCAGCGACATGGGTTGAGTCGGGAGATGTTTTTGCAGGACAGCTGAGTGTTGTGTTGGCTGTACTGGCCCCATCGCGAGCAGGCTCGCTCCCACAGGGGGATGTGTACACCGCTCCAATGTGGGAGCGAGCCTGCTCGCGATGAGGCCGGCACAGACGCCGCCGAATAAGCGGATTCCCGCTCACCACCCAACAGAATTAAGCGGATTTCCGCTCATCCAACCCGACAAACCCCTCTAGACCGGCCCTCCAGCACATGGCACAGCTCCTGCTATAGCCCTGTCAGGCTGCGTTCCTGCGCGCTCCACAAAAACAATTAAACGAAGGATCCTTCAATGGATAACTCCAACGCCCTGCCCCTCGGGTCGGCCGCCGTGCCCGCCCGCGAAAGAACCACCGCCAGCCGCATCAAGTCGATCTTCAGCGGTTCGGTCGGCAACATGGTCGAGTGGTACGACTGGTACGTCTACGCCGCTTTCTCGTTGTACTTCGCCAAAGTCTTCTTCCCCAAGGGCGACACCACCGCCCAATTGCTCAACACCGCCGCGATTTTCGCCGTGGGCTTCCTGATGCGCCCCATCGGCGGATGGCTGATGGGCCTCTACGCCGACCGCGCCGGTCGCAAACGGGCGCTGATGGCCTCGGTCTACCTGATGTGCTTCGGCTCGCTGATCATCGCCCTGAGCCCCGGCTATGAAACCATCGGCGTCGGCGCACCGATCCTGCTGGTCTTCGCCCGTTTGCTCCAGGGCCTGTCGGTGGGCGGCGAGTACGGCACGTCGGCGACCTACCTGAGCGAAATGGCGACCAAGGACCGTCGCGGCTTTTTCTCCAGCTTCCAGTACGTCACGCTGATCTCCGGCCAGCTCATCGCCCTCGGCGTGCTGATTGTCTTGCAGCAGTTCCTCACCAGCGACCAGCTGTACGCCTGGGGCTGGCGCATTCCGTTCGCCATCGGCGCCTTGTGTGCGATCGTGGCGCTGTACCTGCGGCGTGGCATGGAAGAAACCGAGTCGTTCACCAAGAAGGAAAAGTCCAAGGAAAGCGCCATGCGCACCCTGCTGCGCCATCCGAAGGAACTGATGACCGTGGTCGGCCTGACCATGGGCGGCACCCTGGCGTTCTACACCTACACCACCTACATGCAGAAATACCTGGTGAACACCGTCGGCATGAGCATCTCCGACTCCACCACCATTTCCGCCGCCACGCTGTTCCTGTTCATGTGCCTGCAACCGGTGATCGGCGGGCTGTCGGACAAGATCGGGCGCCGGCCGATCCTGATTGCCTTCGGTATCCTGGGCACGCTGTGCACCGTGCCGATCCTCACCACCCTGCACACCATCCAGACCTGGTGGGGGGCGTTTTTCCTGATCATGGCCGCGCTGATCATCGTCAGCGGCTACACCTCGATCAACGCCGTGGTGAAAGCCGAATTGTTCCCCACCGAAATCCGCGCCCTGGGTGTCGGCCTGCCGTATGCGCTGACCGTATCGATCTTCGGCGGCACGGCTGAATACATCGCCCTGTGGTTCAAGAGCATCGGCATGGAGACGGGCTACTACTGGTACGTGACGGCGTGCATCGCGGTGTCGTTGCTGGTGTACATCACCATGAAAGACACCCGCAAGCATTCGCGGATCGTGACGGACTGACAGGTGTTTCTACAGTCACTGCTCTAGTGACTGTAATGCCCCTTTCGCGAGCAAGCCCGCTCCCGCATTTGATCGGCTGTGAGCAGAAAATTTGTGCTCATTGGAGATCCTCTGTGGGAGCGAGCCTGCTCGCGATTGGGGACGACCCGGTCTCAAGTCAACTCGGCAGCAGCCTGCTTGCCATACCGATTCTGCGCATACGCCGCCCCGGCGATCATCACCACCAGTATCCCCGCCAGCACCGCCGACGAACCGACGGTGCCGAAGTCCAGGCCGCCCTGTTCATGGGATTTGGTCATCAGGTCGCCCAGCGTCGCCCCCAACGGACGGGTCAGCACGAACGCGATCCAGAACAACACCACTGTCGAGATTCTGGTGAGGTACTTGAGCACCACGACCAGGGCAATGGTCGAGCCGATCAGCAATGCACCGCCGCCAAACCCGAGACCCGAATCATCCGCCAGGTAGTCGCCAAGCGCGGTGCCCAGGGTGTTGGAGAACAGGATCGCCATCCAATAGAACATCTCGCCCCGGAAGGTCTGCACCTTGGTGACGTTGAGCGAATCGCCGCTCAGGCGCCAGGCCGCAAAAATCGCCAACAGAATCGCAATCAGGATCATCGATCCGGTGGCATAACCCAGCTCCAGGGTGCGATCCATGAAGTCGGACATGGTGGTGCCGGCGGTACTGGTGGACAGAATCACAATCCAGTACAGCAGCGGCTTGTAGGTCTTGGCCATCAATTGCGTGACCAGGGTCAGGACGAACACGCTGATCAGAATCAGCGAGCTGAGGGCATAACCGACATCGAGGGTCATCGACAGCAAGTCCCCTGCGGTTTCGCCCAGGGTCGTCGCGCAGATTTTCATGACCCAGAAAGCCAGGGTGATTTGAGGCAGTTTATTCATCGCAGGCAAAGCTCCAGTGTGAGGCGGCCGCCCTTGGGTTCAGGGCATGGCGGAAGGCTGGCGTTTTGCCGGTGAAAAACAGGTCGGGAATACATGAAAAATCTGTCACACCCGTCCGAGCTCGAATTAATCGCCGATTAATGTTGGCTTGGCATCCTCATCTCACTTGAATCGATACGTTCGCGATCTTCGCAGTGGCAAGTAACGCCCTGATATGCGTCGCCCTTAATATCGAATTAATCGATTCTTTCTAGCATTATTTTGCGCTTTTTAATCAAATTTGCATGCGTAAAATGAAACCCATGCAAGACACAACCTCTCAACGATTCGGAGCTACGACAATGAAAACCAAACTGATCCTTGCCTTGACCCTGTCCGTACTGGCTGCCAACACCTTCGCCGCCGACGGTTTCAACCGTACCGGTTCGGCTATCGCCGCCGATGGTTACGAGCGCACCGGTGCCGCCACCGTTGCTGCAGATGGCTTCGACCGTACCAATGGCGCTACCGTTGCTGAAGATGGCTTCGACCGTACTAACGGTGCCACCGTCGCCGAAGATGGCTTCGACCGTACCAATGGCGCCACCGTCGCCGAAGATGGCTTCGACCGTACCAATGGCGCCACTGTCGCTGAAGATGGTTTCGACCGTACCAATGGCGCCACCGTCGCTGAAGATGGCTTCGACCGTACCGGCGGCGCATCCATCAGCTAATCCTCCCAAGGCATCCTTACAGCCCGGCTTCGGCCGGGCTTAGTCATTTATGGACCTGTGGAAAACCTCCTCCTACGAGATTCGGCGTGCTGACAAAACCGGCGGGGCCCGGCACTATCCTCGAATCCCATTCAACCCAGGATCTGCGCCCTTCATGCCCGACGACATCCACTATTACGAACCCGCCAGCGGCCATGGCCTGCCCCACGATCCGTTCAATGCCATCGTCGGCCCACGCCCTATCGGCTGGATCTCTTCCCAGGACGCCGAAGGTCGCCTGAACCTGGCGCCCTACAGTTTTTTCAATGCCTTCAATTACGTACCGCCGATCATTGGTTTTTCCAGCGTCGGGCGCAAAGACAGCCTGAACAACATCGAACAGACCGGCGAATTCGCCTGGAACCTGGCCACACGCCCGTTGGCCGAGCGAATGAACCAGAGCTGCGCGATGGTCGCGCCCGAGGTCGATGAATTCGAACTGGCGGGCCTGACGCCAGCGACGTCACGGGTGATCCAGGTGCCGCGAGTGGCCGAAAGCCCGGTGTCCTTCGAATGCAAGGTCACCCAGATCATTCAGTTGCAGCGAGCGGACAAGGGCTTGGTGCCGAGCTGGCTGATCCTCGGCGAAGTGGTTGCGGTGCATATCGCCAAGTGGCTATTGAAGGACGGGGTCTACGACACGGCCGCCGCCGAACCGATCTTGCGCGGTGGCGGGCCGGCGGATTACTTCCAGTTGGGGCCTGAGGCGCTGTTCAGAATGCATCGCCCAAAGTAAGGGTGTGCACAAGACCCTGTGGCGAGGGGATTTATCCCCGCTGGGCTGCGAAGCAGCCCCAAAGCAATCGCCTCGATCTGCCTGATACACCGAGTCGTCTGACTTCAGGGCTGCTTTGCAGCCCAGCGGGGATAAATCCCCTCGCCACAGAAAGCTTTATGAGGGATCGAAGTCACCAGACCAACCCACCCTCTTCGTTGACACCCTTCAGATGGGTCAGCTGCACAGCGGCAGCTTCATCGGCCTTGGCGGCCGTCTCGAAGCGCTGCTTCTCAAGTAGCTTGTTGAAACGCGGCGCACCCGAGCCACCGATGGCTTTAGTGGCGATGGCCGCATAATAGCCGCCACCCTCCCGGGGCATGACGGCGGAAACAGCTTCAAAGGGTCCAAAGACTTTACGTGCCATATTGCGCATCCTGGCGATGAGATGGGCGGTCATTAAACCTTCATCCGGCCAGTTTGTGTACCGTCGCCAACGTGGCCTGGACGGCGGACACTTCCCTGAACGTATGAAAATCCAGGCTGCTGACCACCAGGTCCTGCACCAGCTCGGCGAAGATCCCCATGGCCGGGGAATTGAAGTACGCATCCATCGCCTGCTGATCGACCCAAAGCCCGGACATCAGCCACAGATCGGCATCGCATTGCGATTGTTGCAAGGCAAAGTGCACACAGCCGGGGGCTTGGCGCGAAGGCGCGATGAGTTTGCTCAGTCGCGCGCCCAATAATTTGGAGCTTCCGGCGCGGGCCCGCACAAAAGCCATGTGACTGACGGGGATCTGTGTAGACATGTTCAACCCTCCCAGGTCATCCATTGTGCAGCCGGGGACAGCTGCGACAGGATTGAAGGTTAAGCGTCGCGACGCCAGGGTCGTTAGTCGATTTCTGCCGACGCCTTGCACAATCCTGCGTAAAAGTGGAACACGAAGCGGCAGCGCGTCGATTGGAACCGGCAAATTTGAGACAAAAGGTTTCAAGCAAGTTTCGGCCCCATTGCAACGGTCCGGCGCGATGGCTGTGCAGGATCAGGCAAGCTTTCAACAGGATGTGACTACCACTGGGCCTTGCACAAACATAAGCTTTGTCCATCGCTCCTATTTCCGAGGATCCTGGCATGTCGCCGCTCGACCACGCCCACGTCCCCCTGGACCCGCATCTGGAACAACAGCGCGCCGAACTGGCGTCGATCATCGACCGCAATACCTGCGAAGACGGCAGCTACACCACGGCCATCGGCGCATTGAATCTGTCCCGCCACAGCAAACCCCATAAATTTGCACCGGTGCTGGCGCAACCGGCGCTGTGCATCATGGCCCAGGGCAGCAAACAGGTACGGCTGGCGGACGAACTGTTCAACTACGACCCGCTCCACTACCTGGTGGTCTCGGTGTCGATGCCGTTGAGTGGGTGCATCGCCGACGTTTCGCCGGAACACCCGATCCTGGCCCTGCGCCTGGACATCGACCCGGCGGAAATCACCGCGCTGATCGCCGATGCCGGCCCGCTGGGCGTACCAACCCGCCCCGCCGGTCGTGGCCTGTATGTCGAACGCCTGGACACCTCGATGCTCGATGCGGTGCTACGCCTGGTGCGCCTGCTGGACCACCCCAAGGACATCGCCATGCTCGCGCCCTTGGTGCGACGGGAGATTTTGTACCGCCTGCTGCGCAGCCCCCAGGGCTACCGGCTGTACGAAATCGCCATCGCCAACAGCCAGAGCCATCGCATCGGCCAGGCGATCAAATGGCTCAACGGTCATTTCGAACAACCGTTGCGCATCGACGAGCTGGCCCGGGAAGTGAACCTCAGCGTCTCGACGCTGCATCATCGCTTCAAAGCCATGACTGCCATGAGCCCGCTGCAATATCAGAAACAATTGCGCCTGCAGGAAGCCCGGCGACTGATGCTGGCCGAAGGGCTGGAAGCTTCGGCGGCGGGGTATCGGGTGGGTTACGAAAGCCCTTCGCAATTCAGTCGCGAGTACAGCCGGTTGTTCGGGGCACCGCCGTTGCGGGATCTGGCGCGGTTGCGGTTGACGGTTTGATTGGGTTTTTACACTGGCTGTACCGGCCTCATCGCGAGCAGGCTCGCTCCCACATTGGAATGCGTTACCCCTGTGGGAGCGAGCCTGCTCGCGATGGGGCTCACGCATTCAAGCCATAGCCGCCATCCACCGGGCCTGATCGATTTCAATCAACGTCGGCCCGGGACGCTCCCCGGCAACCCGCAGCGCCGCCTGCAGTGCGTCCACATCCCCGACGGCTTCGGCCGCACAGCCCAAGGCCTTGGCGACGCCAATGAAGTCCGGGGTATAAATGTCCACGCCCACCGGTTCGATGCCGCGGTTGACCATGTACTTCTTGATCTCTTCGTAGCCTTGGTTATTCCACAGCAGCACAATCACCGGCACCCGCGCTTCCACGGCGCTGGCCAGTTCCGGCAGGGTGAATTGCAAGCCGCCGTCACCGATCAGGCACACCACCGGGGGACGGCCATGCCCCTGGTCCTTGCCGCCAAGCCAGGCACCCATCGCCGCCGGCAGCGCATAGCCGAGGGTGCCGTAGCCGGTGGACGAGTTGAACCAGCGCCGCGGATGCTCCGGGTTGAACGTCAGGTTGCCGGTGTACACCGGTTGGGTGGAGTCGCCGACGAAGACCGCCTCAGGCAGCGTTTGCAAAACGCTGCCGAGAAAAACCCTCTGGGCACGCACCGCAGCGTCCCAGTTGCCTTCCAACTCAGCACGCAATCGGGCAGCACGAACAGCGCCCCAATCGTTGCAGCGCTCGGCCAAAGGTTGCCGGTTCAACGCGTCGAGCAACGCCCGGGCGGCAGTACGGGCATCGGCCACCAACGCCAGGCGCGGTGGATAGTTGCGCACGGTCTGGTCCGGGTCGATGTCGATGCGCAGTAGCTCACCAGGGAGCTCGAAGCCACCGGCAAAGGTGATGTCGTAGTCGGTTTCAGCCAGTTCGGTGCCGATAGCCAGCACCACATCCGCTTCGGCCACCAATGCGCGGGTCGCCACCAGGCTCTGGGTAGAGCCGATCAACAATGGATGACGGGACGGCAGCAGGCCCTTGGCGTTGATGGTCAATGCCACCGGTGCCCCCAGGTGTTCGGCCAGTTCGGTCAATTCGACGGCGGCGTCGATGGCGCCACCGCCGGCCAGGATCAGCGGCCGCGACGCCCAAGCCAGCATCGCCGCCATCTGTTTCACCGCACCCGGCGCGGCACCAGCGCGATCGATGCTCACAGGCGTGCTGGCGAGCCAGGCGTCGGCGTCTTCGACCAGCACGTCCAAGGGTATTTCAATGTGCACCGGCCGTGGCCGCCCGGCATGGAACACGGCGAAGGCCCGGGCCAATACGCTGGGCAATTCCGCCGCGGACATCAGCGTGTGGGAAAACGCCGCGACCCCGCCCACCAGCGCAGCCTGATTCGGCAACTCATGCAGCTTGCCGCGTCCGCCACCCAGCTGGCTGCGCGACTGTACGCTGGAGATCACCAGCATCGGGATCGAATCGGCGTAGGCCTGGCCCATGGCGGTGGTGATATTGGTCATGCCGGGGCCGGTGATGATGAAACACACGCCGGGTTTACCGCTGACGCGGGCGTAACCGTCGGCCATGAAGCCTGCGCCCTGTTCATGGCGCGGCGTCACATGACGGATGCTTGAACGGGCCAGCCCGCGATACAGCTCGACGGTGTGCACGCCGGGAATACCGAACACCTGCTCCACACCATAGCCTTCGAGTAACCTGACCAATACTTCGCCACACGTTGCCATTGCCACCGCCCTTGTTTCTTGTCTTGGAATGGCTTCATTGAACGGTGCGGCCATGGCGGCAACAATGGATAAAAAGTCATACTAGCCATGTCCCCACGTCATGGCTTGGCTGCAAATGAAACGACTTCCCCCGCTTCCGGCGCTGCACACGTTTCTGATCACGGCCCAATGCTGCAACTTCACCCGGGCCGCCGAACAACTGCACATCACCCAGGGCGCGGTGAGCCGGCAGATCGCCGGGCTGGAAGATCATCTGGGCTACGCGCTGTTCCAGCGCCAAGCCCGCGGCCTGAGCCTGACGCCTGAGGGGGCGGCGTGGTTGCCACGGGTGCAGCAGGTCTTCCGCTTGATCGGCGACGCGGTGGAGCAGATCGGCGAGAAGCGCCAGACTTTGCAACTCAAGGCCCCGACCTGTGTGATGCGCTGGTTGCTGCCACGCTTGCAGCAATGGCAGAAGGAACGGCCGGACGTGCCAGTGGAACTGACCACCACCGTCAGGCATGGCGTGGACTTCCAGCGCGAAGCCTTCGACGCGGCCGTGGTCTATGGCCCGCCACCCGACGCCTCATTGGCGTGCCTGCATCTGTTCGATGAGCAACTGACGCCGGTCTGCTCCCGCTCGGTGCTGGAGGGCCCCGTGCCGCTGCGTGAACCCGCCGACCTGGAGCAACACCTGTTGTTGCACCCCACCCGCGATGAGCGCGACTGGACGGCCTGGCTGGATGCCGCCGACGTGAACTTGAACAATGTCAGCAAGGGCCAGCATTTCGAAACCCTGGACCTGGCGATGTCCATGGCCTCACAGGGCACCGGCGTGGCGATAGGTGACTGGTCGCTGATCGGCGATGACCTGAGCGCCGGGCGACTGGTGATGCCGTTCGAGCTGAAGGTCAGGACCGGGTTGGGTTATCACCTGGTGTTCCCGCGCAAGGCCCAGGCGACCGGACCGTTACAGGAGTTGATGGGGTGGTTGGTGGAGCAGGCCCGGGCGCGGTAATTGCGTCGCCACGCCCTCCTGTGGCGAGGGGATTTATCCCCGCTGGGGCGCGAAGCGGCCCTAAAGCCAGGCTACGCGGTGCGTCAGGCAGATTGAGTCGCTTGCTTTGGGGCTGCTTTGCAGCCCAGCGGGGATAAATCCCCTCGCCACAAGGATCTGCGCTGCCTCAGGTGTTTTGTCACAGCAGATTCGGCGCCTGCGCCGGTTCGACCTGCGCCCAGTGCGAGGTGTCTTCGCGATGCTGTTGCAGATAAGGCAACACCGCTCCCAGCAAGGGGTCCTTGAATGCCTCCTGGAAACGATGGGCCAGACCCGGGATCAATTTCAACTGACTGCCGCGGATATGCGCCGCCAGATGGACGCCGTGCATCACCGGCAATAGCGGGTCGGCGGTGCCATGGACCACCAGGGTCGGCACTTGCAATTGATTGAGCAGCTCGACCCGGCTCGGCTCGGCCATGATCGCCATGATCTGGCGTTGCACACCTTCGGGGTTGAACGCCCGATCATAAGCCACAGCCGCCTGATGCAGCAGCGCCTGGCGATCATCGACCACCATGGGGCTACCCAGGGCGGCCAGCAGGTCGGCCTGCCGTTCCAGCGCCACCTCGCGATTCGGCGCACTGCGGCGGGACAGCAATCGCACCAGCGTCGCGCTGGGCGCCGGCAAACCGGCGGCGCTGGAACTGGACATGATCAGGGTCAGGCTTTCAATCCGTTGCGGCGCCATGGCGGCCATGTGCTGGGCAATCATGCCGCCCATGCTCGCCCCGAGCAGGTGGAAGTTCTGCACGTGCAGCGCATCCATCAACCCCAGGCCGTCATCGGCCATGTCGGTGAGGGTATAAGGCGCGTCTACCGTCAAGCCCAGTTTGTAGCGAAGCGCTTCGAACGTCAGGTTGGCGCTGCCCGGCGCCTGCCGCCAGGTGGATAAACCCACGTCCCGGTTGTCGTAACGGATCACCCGAAAACCCTGCTCGCACAGAGCGACCACCACTTCGTCCGGCCAATGGATCAATTGCCCGCCCAGCCCCATCACCAGCAACAAGGCCGGATCGGAATCACGGCCGATGCTCTGGTACGCCAGGCTCACCTGTTCCAGATCGACCCGTTGGGTCGGGACATTGACATCACAACGAGACGCCGCAATCGACGGCAGGCCGAACAACAGGACGGCCAGGAAAATAAACACACGCATGAAGAAACACCAAAACGCAGAACCCCAGTAGAGCGCGAGTCTGATGAAATTCGTTCAAGCGCGCTGCCACAGTTGCGTGACAGTTTGATGAAGATTGCCGAGTGGTTGTATCAAAGGCCAAACACTCCCCCTGTGGCGAGGGAGCTTGCTCCCGCTGGAGTGCGAAGCGCTCCCAAGAGTTTCAGCCTCTGGAAGGGATCAAGGCTGAAGTTTCAGGGGGCTGCTGCGCAGCCCAGCGGGAGCAAGCTCCCTCGCCACAGGGGTATGTCAACCCTTCAGGCCAACTGAGCACGCAACTGCCGCGCCGCCGCCACCATGTTCACCAGCGCCGCTTCGGTTTCCGGCCATGCCCGGGTCTTCAGACCGCAGTCAGGGTTGATCCACAGGTGCCCGGCGGGAATCCGCTTCGCGGCCTTGTTCATCAAGCCGACCATTTCGGCGGTGTCCGGCACCCGCGGCGAGTGGATGTCGTAGACCCCCGGGCCAATATCGTTCGGGTAGTCGAACGCTTCGAACGCCTCCAGCAATTCCATGTCCGAGCGTGAGGTTTCAATGGTGATGACGTCGGCGTCCATGGCCGCGATAGCCTGGATCACGTCATTGAATTCGCTGTAGCACATGTGGGTATGGATCTGGGTTTCGTCACGCACACCCGATGCGCTCAAGCGGAAGGCCTCCACCGCCCAATCCAGGTATTTCTGCCACTGCCCGCGCCGCAGCGGCAGGCCTTCGCGAAAGGCCGCCTCGTCGATCTGCACGATGCTGATCCCGGCCGCTTCCAGATCCACCACTTCATCACGCAGGGCCAGGGCGAGTTGCTGTGCCTGGACCCGACGCGATACGTCTTCGCGGGGGAACGACCACATCAGCATGGTCACGGGGCCGGTGAGCATGCCCTTCATCACCTTGTCGGTCAGGTTTTGCGCGTAGCGGATCCAGTCGACGGTCATGGGCTTAGGCCGGCTGATGTCGCCGTAGATGATCGCCGGTTTCACACATCGCGAACCGTAACTCTGCACCCAACCGAAACGGGTGAAGGCGTAGCCGTCCAGTTGCTCGGCGAAATACTCCACCATGTCGTTGCGCTCGGCTTCACCGTGGACCAGTACATCCAGGCCGAGGCGTTCCTGGATCTGTACGGCGTGGCGGATTTCGGTGTGCATGGCGTCCTGATAGTCGTTGGCCGACAGTTTGCCCTGCTTGTAGGCCTGACGCGCCAGGCGAATCGCCGGGGTTTGCGGGAACGAGCCGATGGTGGTCGTTGGAAAGGCCGGCAATTTCAAGCGGTCTCGCTGCCGTTCGATGCGCTGGGCAAACGCTGAACGCCGTTGGCTGTCCTGCGGCTTGATGGCCGCCAGCCGGGCCTGGACCTCGGGCTTGTGAATGCGCGTCGAGGCGGCGCGGCTCGCCTGCACCTCGCGACTGGCGGCCAGCGCCTGTTGTACGCCGGGGGCTTGCGGATCGTTCAGCGCATCGCGCAACACTGCCACTTCACCGCACTTCTGCACCGCGAAGGCCAGCCAGCTCTTGAGCTCGGGATCGAGGCGGTCTTCACGTTCCAGGTCCACCGGGCTGTGCAGCAACGAGCACGATGTGCTGACCCAGAGGTTGTCGCCAAAGCGCTCCTGGGCCGGCTGCAATTGCGCCAGCGCCTGTTCCAGTTCGCAACGCCAGACGTTACGGCCATTGACCAGGCCCACCGAGAGAATCTTGTAGGTCGGCAGCCGGTCCAGCACCTGGCCCAGTTGCTCCGGCGCACGTACCGCGTCGATGTGCAAACCGTCCACCGGCAGGCTCACGGCCAGGCCGAGGTTGTCCTCCAGGCCACTGAAGTAAGTCGCTACCAGTTTCTTCAGCGGCGAATATTGAAGGAGGTGGTAGGCCCGCTCGAAGGCGCTGCGCCAGGCCAGGGGCAGGTCGAGGGTGAGGATCGGCTCATCGATCTGCACCCATTCCACGCCCTGGGCTTTCAGGCGATTGAGGATTTCACCGTAGACCGGCAGCAGGCGTTCCAGCAGTTCGAGTTTGTCGAAATCCCGTCCCTTGGCCTTGCCCAGCCACAGATAGGTCAGCGGGCCGATGATCACCGGTTTGACCCGGTGCCCCAGGGCATGGGCCTCGTCCACTTCATCGAACAGCTGTTCCCAGCTCACGGTGAAGGTCTGGTCGATGGAAAACTCCGGGACCAGGTAGTGGTAGTTGGTGTCGAACCACTTGGTCAGTTCCTGGGCATGTTGTGTCTGGCCGTGGTCGGCATCGCAGCAGCTCGGCGTGGCGCCCCGGGCCATGGCGAACAGGGTATCGAGGGTCGGACGACCCTGGGGGTTCAAGGTGTCGTGAAATCGCGCCGGCACCGCGCCCAGGGTCAAGGTGTGACCGAGCACCTGGTCGTACCAGGCGAAATCCCCCACCGGCAGCAGGTCGATCCCGGCGTCTTTCTGCAGTTGCCAGTGCCGGGCCCGCAGTTCACGACCGACGCTCTGCAACGCGGCCGGTGCCAGGTCGCCCTTCCAGTAGGCTTCAAGGGCTTTCTTCAGTTCGCGGTCGGCGCCGATGCGGGGAAAACCGAGGGTGTGGGCCAGGGCCATGGAAAGAGTCCTCCTGTAAAAGATGACGCCATTGTCGACAGCCGACCCTGCATGAGACAAACTCAACCTTTTCGTGTTGATCACAAGTTTTCTTCATGGAGCAACTTCGGTGCTTGAACTCCGCCACCTCAAGACCCTGCACGCCCTGCGCGAAGCCGACAGCCTGGTAGAGGCCGCCGAACGCCTGCACCTGACCCAGTCCGCCCTCTCCCACCAGTTCAAGGAACTGGAAGAACGCCTGGGGATGCAGTTGTTCGTGCGCAAGACCAAGCCGGTGCGGTTCACCAGCGCCGGCCTGCGCCTGCTGCAACTGGCCGACGCCACCCTGCCATTGCTGCGCAGCGCCGAGCGGGACATCGCGCGGCTGGCCGGAGGCACCGCCGGGCGTTTGCACATGGCCATCGAATGCCACAGCTGTTTCCAGTGGCTGATGCCGACCATCGACCAGTTCCGCGATGCCTGGCCGGAAGTCGAACTGGACCTGGCCTCGGGCTTCGCCTTCGCCCCGTTGCCGGCCCTGGCCCGTGGCGACCTGGACCTGGTGGTGACGTCCGACCCGCTGGAACTGGCGGGTATCACCTACGTGCCGCTGTTCACCTACGAAGCGATGCTCGCCGTGGCCAACCAGCATCGGCTGGCGGGCAAACCCTATATCGTGCCCGAAGACCTGCTCAGCGAAACCCTGATCACCTACCCGGTGGAACGGGATCGACTGGACATCTTCACCCGCTTCCTCGAGCCGGCCGACATCGAACCGGCCCAGGTCCGCACGTCCGAACTGACGGTGATGATGATGCAGTTGGTGGCCAGCGGCCGTGGCGTCTGCGGCATGCCCCACTGGGCCCTGCATGAATACAGCTCACGGGGTTACGTGAAGGCCAAGCGGCTGGGGGAGAAAGGCCTGTTCGCCACGCTGTACGCGGCGGTTCGCACCGACATGCTCGATGCACCGTACATGCGCGACTTCCTGCTGACGGCCAAGGACACGTCGTTTTCCACATTGGATGGGGTCAGTGCGGTTCGGTGAAACCCGGGCGCCGCTATCGCGAGCAGGCTCGCTCCCACAAGGGAATGTGTTGGCTGCAAGGTCTGGATTCACAGAGACCCAAATGTGGGAGCGAGCCTGCTCGCGATAGCGGTCTATCAGCCACATCGATGTTGAAGCTGACGGCCTCATCGCGAGCAGGCTCGCTCCCACAGGGGGGACTGTGTTGACTGGAAGATCTGGATTCACAGAGACCCAAATGTGGGAGCGAGCCTGCTCGCGATGAGGCCTTAGAGCTCGCGCCACATGTGGATCTTGTCGAGATACTCGTCATCCACCCGTATCGCCATCGGCTCCAGGCCATAGAGCGCGAAACCGCAGCGTTGGTAGAGCTTGAGCGCCGGATCGTTGCCCGCGGTGACAGTCAGTTGCACCAGGCGCAGGAAGCTATGCCGACGGGCTTCGTCAAGCGCGGCCTCCAGCAATTGCTGGCCAAGCCCACGGTGACGATGGGCATCGACGACATACATGCCGAACAGCGTCGCCTTGTGCCGGGCTTTCTGCCGTGGCTCCAGGGACAGGCCGACGATACCGGCCAGCTCATCCTCGACGAATGCCCCCAACACCACGTCGAACCGGCTGGTCAGGCGAGACTCCCACCCGTTCATGGGCATCGTCGCCCGCTCGCTGACGCTGGAGGTGAAGGCCTGCGGATGCAGCTCATAGGCCTGGAGCATCAACTCGCGATAGGCTGGCGCGTCGCCGGCCCGCAGCCGCCGGATGCTCACGCGGCCCGCCGTTGCTCAAGCATCAGCCGCAGCGCCAGTGCGCCCAGCACGAACCCCATGAAATAGCGCTGCAGCGCCAGCCAGGTGGGATTGTGGACGAACCACGAAGCAATGCCGGCAGCGAACAGGGCAATCAGCAGGTTGACGCTGAAACTGACGCTGATCTGGACCAACCCCAGGATCAGGCTCTGGGTGAACAACGAGCCATGTTCCGGGCTGATGAACTGGGGAAATACCGACAGGTAGAACACCGCGATCTTCGGGTTCAGCGCACTGGTGAGAAAGCCCATGGTGATCAGCTTGCGCGTCGAGTCCGCGGGCAACTGCTGTGCCTGGAAGGGCGAGCGCGCACCTGGTTTCACGGCCTGCCAGGCCAGCCACAACAGGTACAGCGCACCGGCCCATTTCAGGACTTCATAGGCCATGGGCACGGCCAGGAACACCGCCGTCAACCCCGCCGCCGCGGCGAATACATGCACGAAGAACCCCGCCACCACCCCCAGCAAGGAGGTGACCCCGGCCTTGCGGCCCTGGCAGATCGAACGGGAAATCAGGTAGATCATGTTCGGGCCGGGCGTAAGCACCATCAGCAGCGCGGCGGCGGCAAAAACCAGCAGGTCCGGCAAGGGAATCATGTGGGTCAGTCCTTGAGGCGTGGGTTCGACAGCTCTGAGGTTCGATAAAACGGCAGGATCACCTCACCTGTCAACGGTGCCAGCGGCAGCCCGCCGTCGCCGGCCGGGTCGATCCAGCGAACCTCTTCAATTTCGGCTGCGGGGAGAACCGCTGCGTCGATCGTCAACAGGAACACCTCGGCCTGGACGACAAAGCCCGGCTCGTTGGCGGCCGGCGCGCTGAACGGGCCCAGGTAGCGAGCCTGTGCCGGATCGATTGTCAGCCCCAGTTCTTCCTCCAGCTCCCGGGCCAGGGCCTGAACCGGTTGCTCATGGGGCTCGATCTTGCCGCCCGGCTGCATGAAGGCCCGGGTATTGCGCTTGCGCACCAGCAGGGTCCGACCGTCCGGCCCGATCAGCAGGGCGGCGGCGATATGGATGAGGGGAGTGGTCATGGATGAGCGGCCTTGGCGGAAAAATGCCAGGGGAGATTACAGACCGCAGAGGCTGGAGCAAAGCCTGCCCCACTTGTACAGGCACAACACCACCCCTGTGGGAGCGAGCCTGCTCGCGATGGCGGTGTGTCAGTTGACTGCTCAACACCAGACACTCCGCTTTCGCGAGCAGGCTCGCTCCCACAGGGGGTTCGATTTCCAATCAGCCTTGCATCACCCCAACATCGGCTTCGGCGCCGAAGGATCCAGCTCCTCCTCGGGTATCTTGACGAACACGCTGTACCGGGCCCCTTCCATCGCTTCGAAGGCGATGAGTTTCTCCACCAACGGACCGCTCAATACCTTGCCGGCATTGAGCAACAGCATGCCGTTGTCGGCGTTGAGGTTGCGGGCCAGGACCATGCCGGCGGCCAGTTCGCGGGTGGTCATGACCTTCACCGTCGGGTCGGACAGGGTCACGTCCTCCAGGTACTCGCCACACGCCTTGATGAAGTCCTCCACCATGTCCGGGTCGTACAGCTTGCCGGCGTATTTGCGGATGTAGACCAGCGCTTCGTCGCTGTTCATCTGCCGTTCGAGAATCAGCCCGCGCTGCAACTCGATGAAGTCCACCGCCAGCTTCAACAGCCTGGAACCGAACGGAATCGCCTCGCCCTTGAGGTGATCGGGGAAGCCACTGCCGTCCCAGCGCTCCTGATGATGAAGAATGATTCGCGCCGCGTCCTTCATCGGGTCCAGGGTCATCAGCAGCGACTCGCTCTGCTTCGGATAGGAGCGATACAGGTCCAATTCGTTGTGATGCAACATGTCGGCCGGCGTGACCATCATGTTATCGGTCCAGCTCAGCTTGCCGATGTTGTAGAGCGCCGCGGCCATGGTCAGGTCGCGGTCGGTGGACTCGTCGAGAAAGTGCAGCCGGCTGTAGACCCGGATCAGCTCGATGATCTGCCGGTTGGTCTGCTTGGCCTTGGGCAGGCGCAGGTTGGCGATCAGCGAGAACACCTCGGTGCCGGTCACATAGCTGCGCTTGAGCTCTTCATAGGCCAGGTCGAGCATGTCGGCGGTCTGCTGCAGCTCGGCGGTACGTGACGCCACGCGCTTTTCCAGGGTGGCGTTGAGGGTCTTGAGCTGTTGGTTCTGCTCACGGTTCAGCGCTTCGAGGCGCTGGCGTTCGCTTTCCGAATGCTGGTGGGCCAAGGCCTGGCGCAGGGCCTGTACCAGTTCATCATCGTTCCACGGCTTGCTGAGGTAGCGATACAGCCCCCCCTCGTTGATGGCCTTGGTCATCATGTCCACATCGGCGTAGCCGGTGAGCAGGATGCGCAGGGTCGACGGATAGAGCTTGCGGATCTGGGCCAGCAGCGTCGCACCGTCCATGTTGGGCATGCGCGCATCGGTCATTACCAGGTCGACCGGCCTTTCCTTGAGTATTTCCAGGGCCTTGGCACCGCTGTCGGCCAACAGGATTTCATAGGGCTGGCTGCGCAACAACCGACGCAGGCTATTGAGAATCGACTCTTCGTCATCGACCAACAGCACCGTCGGCTTCGTGACCGGAACGTCCGGCGATTGATCTTCCATTGCTACCCCCTCCTGTAAGACGACTACTGTTCTACCTTACCCCCAAATGACAGGCTAGTAGATCGCAAGAATTTAGACACGATTTGCCATCACTGACCGAGCGCATCCCGATCGGACGACTATGCTGTACCCCATGAAGGGCCAAGTACAGGCCAGAATACTCATGCCAGCGAAAGGGATATCAGATGTACCTACGGTTCTGTAGTCAGCATCACCTTGGTGCACGGCCATGAGCCAGCCCTTGGAGAGAGCCAACCGGCGGATCCTGATCGTCGACGACACCCTGACGATTCATGAGGATTTTCGAAAGATCCTCAGTCCCCAGGCAGCTGCCGAAGACAACCTGAGCAGTGCCGAAGAGGCCCTGTTCGGTGCACCGGTCGCGGCCGCTACCCAGAGTTTCGTGCTCGACTCTGCCTTCCAGGGCATGGAAGCCTTGAACAAGGTCGAGACAGCGCTGGCCCAGGGGCAACCCTATGCCATGGCCTTCATCGACATGCGCATGCCCCCAGGCTGGGATGGCCTGGAAACCATCGAAAGGCTGTGGCGCGCCGACCCCAAGCTGCAAGTGGCGCTGTGCACCGCTTATTCGGATTATTCCTGGGAAGACATCGCCGACCGCCTCGAACTGGGCGACCGCCTGCTCATCCTGAAAAAGCCCTTCGACGCCATCGAGATTCGTCAGATGGCCAGCACCCTGACCGTCAAATGGCAGATGACCGAAGACGCGGCGCTGAAGATGGACATGCTCGAACAGGCGGTGGAGGAACGCACCCGGGAACTGGCCGATGCCAACATCATCGTGCAGAACAGCCCGACCATCCTCTATCGCCTGCGCGGCGAACCGCCGTTCCCATTGATGTACATCTCCCACAACATCACCAAGTTCGGCCATGTCGCGGCGCAACTGGTCAACTCACCCGACTGGGCGCACGCGCTGATCCACCCCGATGACCAGTCCAAGATCGACCAGGCCATGGTCCGGGTGCTGGATCGCGATACGGCGGGGGCGTCCATAGAGTTCCGCATGCGCACCGGCGACGGTACGTTCCGCTGGGTGGAAAACCGCTATATCCCGGTGCGCAACGAGCAAGGCCTGTTGCTGGAGGTGGAAGGCATTATCCTGGATATCACCGAACGCAAGCTGGCCGAGGAAAAGATCGCCCTGCTGGCCCGTACCGACGGCCTGACCGGACTGGCCAACCGCGCCACGGTGATCGAACGGTTGCACCAGGCATTCGCCGCAGCGCGCCGGGGGGCGCCGGCGTTCGCGATGTTCTACCTGGACCTGGACCACTTCAAGCGGATCAACGACACCCTGGGCCATCCCATCGGCGACCTGCTGCTGCAGGAAGTCGCCACGCGCATCAAGGGCTGCACCCGGGAAAACGACGTGGTCGCGCGCCTGGGCGGCGACGAGTTCGCCATCCTGCAACTGGATGTCCACGAACCGACCCAATGCGCTGCCCTGGCAGCCAAGATCCGCGACACCCTGGTGGTGCCCTACTCCCTGGACGGCAACGATGTACGGATCTCCGTGAGCATCGGCATCGCCCTGTACACCCCTGAAAGCCCGAGTGCCGACAGCCTGATGGCCCAGTCCGACATGGCCCTGTACCGCTCCAAGGAAAAAGGCCGCAACCAGTACCATTTCCATAACGAGGAGATCAACCAGGAGGTGACGGACCGGGTCGCCCTGGCCAACGACCTGCGCCAGGCCATCGAGAACCACGAGCTGCATCTGCACTACCTGCCGGAAGTCGACCTTGGCACCGGCAAGATCCTGGGCATGGGCGTGCAGGTACGCTGGAAGCATCCGGAACGGGGCTGGCTGGAGCCGTCGGCGTTCATGCCGGCGGCCGAAAAGACCGGGCTCATCATTGCCCTCGGCCATTGGGTACTGGACCAGGCCTGCCAACAGATGCGCCAGTGGCGCGACCAGGGCATGGCGCCGCCGGTGATCGCCCTCGACCTGTCCCTGACCCAGCTCAAGACCGGGCCGGAACTGATCTATGACGTGCTGCGCACTACCGCCCGCTGGGAACTGGCCCCTTGGGACCTGCGCTTCGATGTCACCGAAGCCACCCTCGCCCAGACCAAATGGACCCACAACGACGTGCTGCCGCGCCTGTGTGAACTGGGGGTTCAGGTGGCCATCGATGATTTCGGCACCGAGTACTCCTCGTTCGATTACCTCAAGACCTATCGGGTCAATCACCTCAAGCTCGCCCAGCGCCTGCTCGACAGCGCCAACGACGACCCCGACAACGCCATGACCCTGCGGGCCATCATCAACTTTGCCCGGGACGTGGGCATCGGCATCATCGCCGAGGGCGTCGAGACCCAGGAACAACGCACCACGCTGATGTCCACCGGCGGAGCGATGCAAGCCCAAGGGCATTATTTCAGCACGGCGGTGGACAGCGGCCAGGCCGCCGAACTGCTCAAGGCCGGCACCATCGTTCCCGTGGTGGATCACTGGACCCGGCCGGCGAGCCAGCTATCGGAGAGCAACCCATGAACCCCATGTCGGTACCTGCCAACCGGCGGATCCTGGTGGTGGACGATACGCCGGCCATCCATCAGGACTTTCGCAAGATCCTCAGCCCCGGCAACGGCAGCGATGATTCGCTGGACGACACCGAGAGCCTGTTGTTCGGAACGCCCCAGGTCAACCGACTGCAATTTCAGATCGACTCGGCCTACCAGGGCGAAGAAGCCCTGGAGCTGGTCAAGCGCGCCCAGGCCGAAGGCCAGCCCTATGCGCTGGTGTTCGCCGACATGCGCATGCCGCCGGGCTGGGACGGCCTGCAAACCATCGAGCGCTTGTGGCAAGCCGACCCGCGCCTGCAAATCGCCCTGTGCACGGCTTTCTCGGACTACACCTGGGAAACCATGTCCGAACGCATCGAGTTTGATGATCAGCTGCTGATCCTGAAAAAACCCTTCGACACCCTGGAAATCCGCCAGATGGCCAGCGCCATGACCTGGAAATGGCAGCTGGCCCAGGATGCGGCGAGAAAAATGCGCAGCCTGGAGCGCACGATCGAGGAGCGGGTCCAGGAATTGCTCAAGGTGTCCCACCTGCTGCAATACGACGTGCTCACCGAGCTGCCCAACAGCATGTTGCTCGGGGATCGCCTGACCCAGGCCATGGCTCAGTGCCGGCGCCATGACCGGCAACTGGCGGTGATGTTCATCGGCCTGGATCGCTTCAAGCGCATCAACAATGCCCTCGGCCATCCGGTGGGCGATGAGATGCTCAAACGCGTGGCCCGCACGTTGGCAACGGTGGTGCGTGAATCCGATTCGGTGTTTCGCTACGGCTCCGATGAATTCGTGGTGGTGCTGGGGGACATCGTCGACCCGCAGCAGATCAAGGGCGTGGCGGAAAAACTGCTGACGGCCATCAACTCGCCCCAACCGATCGATGGCCATGACCTGACCGTCACCGCGAGCCTGGGTGTCAGCGTGTATCCGGCCGACGGTTTCGACGCCGTGGCGTTGATCAAGAAAGCCGAGACGGCGATGCGCAACGTCAAGGAAACCGGGCCCAACGACTACCGTTTTTTCACCGAGGACATGAACCGTCGGGCCCGACAGCAACAGACCATCGAATCCGGTTTGCGACTGGCCCTGCAACGCAAGGAGTTCGTGCTGCATTACCAGCCCAAGCTGGACCTGCGCAGTGGCAAGGTGGTTGGCGCCGAGGCACTGGTGCGCTGGAACCGGCCGGGGCACGGGCTGGTCCCTCCGTCGGATTTCATCCCGGTGGCCGAGGACAGCGGGCTGATCGTGCCGTTGAGCCAATGGGTGCTCCAGGAAGCCTGCCAGCAGGCCTGCGCCTGGCAAGCCCAGGGCATGCGGCCGTTGTACGTGTCGGTCAACGTCTCGGCCATCGACTTTCGTCAACGCAGCTTCGTCGAAGGCATCGCCCGCACCCTCAAGGAAACGGGACTGGACCCGACACAGTTAGAACTGGAGATCACCGAAAGCGTGCTGATGCAGAACATCGATACCACCGTCGCCATCCTCAAGGCCATCAAGCAACAGGGGATCCGGCTGGCCATCGACGACTTCGGCACGGGCTATTCGAGCCTGAGTTACCTGCAGAAATTTCCGGTGGATGTACTGAAGATCGACCAATCGTTCGTCGGTGACCTGAGTATCGACAGCAACGACGCCAAGCTGGTGAGCACCATCATCAACCTCGGCAAGGGCCTGAACCTGCACATCATCGCCGAAGGCGTGGAAACCCGCGAACAGCTGGAGTTCCTCAAGCTTCACCAGTGCGAGGAGGCCCAGGGCTACTACTTCAGCAAGGCGGTGGAGCCGCAAGCCTTTGTCCAATGGATGGCCGAGTGGGAACGACGTCCGAATCCGTTTTCGTGAAACACCCATCAATCAAGAGATTCAAGGAAGCACCCGATGGCGTCATCTGGACTGTTACTCGCTCTCGGCCTGCTCATGGGCCTGGGCGCGACCGCTCACGCCGCACCACTGGAGGAGCCGCTCAAGCCGCTGCCCCCCGTTCCGGCCCTTGACCCCAAGCGCGTCCAATTGGGCCAACGGTTGTTCTTTGACCCTCGCCTGTCGGTCAACAACACCCTGTCCTGCGCCAGTTGCCATCGCCTGGACAAGGGTGGGGCCGACGACAAACGGTTTTCCCTGGGCTTCGATGGCAAACCGGTGGAAGTCAATACACCCACTGTGTTCAACGCAAGCCTGAACTTCCACCAGTTCTGGGACGGCCGCGTCGATACCCTGGAAGAACAGGTGCACACCGTGGTGACCAGCCCCACGGAGATGGGCAATACCTGGGAATCGGTGGTCGAGCGCATCGCCGGCGACCCAGGTTATGTCAAGGATTTCGCCAGCGCTTATCCCGATGGCGTCACCAAGCTCAATATCCAGGGAGCCCTGGCCGATTTCGAGCGCACCCTGCTGACGCCCAACTCGCGCTTCGACCAATATCTGCTGGGCAACACCGACATCCTCACTCCTCGGGAGAAATTCGGTTACCAACGCTTCAAGGAATACGGCTGCATCGCTTGCCACCAGGGCGTGAACATCGGCGGCAACATGTTCCAGAAGTTCGGCGTCATGGGTGACTACATCGCGGATCGGGGCAACCCCACCCGGGTCGATGAGGGGCGCTTCAACATCACCGGCGATGATGCCGACCGTCAGGTCTTCAAGGTTCCCAGCCTGCGTAACGTGGCCGTCACCGCCCCGTATTTCCACGACGGCTCCGCACCGACCCTCGAGCGCGCGGTGGAGGTGATGTTCAAATACCAGTTGGGCCGTGAGCCCTTGAAAAACGACACGGAGCTGATCGTCGAATTCCTCAAGACCCTGACCGGCGAACGGGAGGGCAAGCCACTATGAAGGCCCTTCGTCGCTTCGGCCTGTTCTTCATCGGCGCCCTGCTCGCCTCGGTGCTGCTGTTCATGTATGTCAATTCGAGTGCGCAGCAGGCTGCCTCGTACATCGAGTCCCGGGACCTGATCCGCCAGCTCAAGCAGCAAGACGCCATCTGGGACAACGAAGTCCTCAAATCCCGGATCGCCTTGAGCCACAACTACGATCTCCTGGTATCCCCACTGCATGAGATGTCCCGTCTCTGGCAGCGCCTGGACGCCATCGAGTCGGAGCCCGGTCGCCATGCGCCCTCGCTGTGGGAGACCCAGCGCGATGAATACCTCAAGGCCATCAAGGAAAAGACCCGCCTGGTGGAACAGTTCAAGTCCCACAACGCAGTGCTGCGCAACTCCCTGGCGTTCCTGCCCACCGCCGAGGACGACATCCAGGCCGAGTTCACCCAACTGTCCGACGATGAAAAACTGCAATTGCAGAGCGTCGCCATCGACACCTATGACCTGCTGCTCAGCAGCATGGAATTTTCCCTGCTCACCACCCGCGAAATTGCCGCCGAGGTGCTGCTGGGCCTGAACCGCCTCGATGTCAACAAGGAGCGCCTGCCGGTGGGCCTGCATGACTCCATCGACATCCTGAGCCGGCACATCGCCCTGATCCTGCGCGAGCAACCACGGGTCAACGAGTTGCTGGAGGGCATCGAAGCCGTTCCCGTCTCCGACAATCTGGACACCATCACCCGCCTGCTCGAGCAGGACCAGGAAATAGCCGCCGACAAATACCAGCGCAATCACGTGTACCTGCTGGTGTTCGCTACCCTTCTGGTGTTGATATTGATCTGGCTGGCCATCCGGCTGATACGCAGCTTTGCCGAGATCAAGCGCGTCAACAACGCTCTGCAAACCGCCAACGACGAGCTGGAACAGCGGGTCGAGGAGCGCACCCGCCAGCTCAAGGATACCCAAAGCGAGTTGATGGACACCGCCCGCCAGGCCGGCATGGCGGAAATCGCCACCAACGTGCTGCACAACGTCGGCAACGTGCTCAATAGCGTGAATATCTCCGCCGACCTGGTCAGTCGCAAGTTGCGCAGCAGCAAGGCCCAGGGTCTGGGCAAGGCAATGAGCCTGATCAACGAACACCCTCATGACCTGGGGCATTTCCTCACCGAAGACGAGAAAGGCAAGCTGCTGCCGGGCTACCTCAACCAGTTGGTGGACGCCATGGCGGTCGAACAGCAGAGCCTGATCGATGAGTTGACCCAGTTGAGCAAGAGCGTGGACCACATCAAGGACATCGTCTCCACGCAGCAATCCTATGCCGGGGCCAACAGCATGATGGAACCGCTGGTGGTCGGCGAACTGCTGGAAGATGCCCTGCGCATGAACTCCGGCGCCCTGACCCGGCACCATGTGACGGTGATCAAGGAGTACGGCAACTTGCCGCGGATCATGGGCGACAAGCACCGTTTGCTGCTGATCCTGATCAACCTGATCAGCAACGCCAAATACGCCATGGCCGGGGTCTCGAATCACGCGCGGAACATGACCCTGAGTGCGCAGGTCGTAAATGGCGAGACGTTGCAGATCAGTGTCAAGGACGAAGGCGAAGGTATTCCAGAAGAGAACATGACACGCATCTTTGCCCACGGTTTTACCACGCGCAAGGAAGGCCACGGGTTCGGCCTGCACAGCTGTGCAACGGCTGCCATCGAGATGAACGGCCGCCTTACCGCCCACAGTGAGGGACCCGGCAAGGGAGCGACGTTTGTGCTGCACGTGCCCCTGAAACTTGCGGAAGAGGATTCATGAACAATTTAAGTAACCGGCGCATTCTGCTGATCGACGATACGCCCGCCATTCATGAGGATTTTCGCAAGATTCTCACCCCCGAGGACGACAGCAACGCCGACTTGCAGGACATGGAAAGCGCGCTGTTTGGCGAAGCACCGAAACCGGTTGGCACGGTGTTCGAGCTCGACTCGGCCTACGGTGGCCAGGAAGGCCTGAGCAAATTGCAGGCGGCAGTGGCAAACGACCGCCCGTATGCCCTCGCCTTCGTCGACATGCGCATGCCAGAGGGCTGGGACGGTGCCAAGACCATCGAGGAATTGTGGAAGTGCGACTCGCAGTTGCAGGTGGTGGTGTGCACGGCCTATTCGGATTATTCATGGGATGAGCTGCTGGATCGACTGAACGGCCACGACCGCCTGCTGATCCTGAAAAAGCCGTTCGATAACATCGAAGTCCAGCAGATGGCCAACACCCTGACCACCAAATGGGAAATGACTTCGCGCGCGCAGTTGAAGATGAGCAAGCTAGAGGAGCTGGTGCAGCAACGCACCCAGGCCTTCAAGCAAGCCAGTACCCTGCTGCAGATGGAAATCGACGAACGCAAGATGCTCGAAACCCAGTTGGTGCAATCGGAAAAACTCGCCTCGCTGGGACAGTTGGCCGCCGGGGTAGCTCATGAAATCAACAACCCCATCGGTTTCATCTCCTCCAACCTGGGAGCGCTGGACGGCTATTTCAACAAGCTGGAGGAAATGCTCCTGGCCTACGGCAACGCCGAGGAAGCCATCGCCTCGCCGGAACTGGCGCTGTACCTGGCCAAGCTGCGCGAACAAGTGGAGCTGGATTTCCTCGTCGAGGACATTCCGCTGTTGATCAAGGAGTCCAAGGACGGCATCGCCAGGGTCGGACAGATCGTCAAGGACCTGAAGGACTTCTCCCGCGTGGATTCCAACCAGGAATGGCAGATGGCGAACCTGCAGCAGGGCATGGACTCGACCCTGAACATCGTGGCCAACGAAATCAAGTACAAGGCCGACGTGGTCAAGGAGTACAGCCCGCTGCCGGAGGTCGAATGCCTGCCGTCGCAAATCAACCAGGTGATCATGAACCTGATCGTCAACGCCGCCCAGGCCATCGGCCCCGAACGCGGCACCATCACCCTGCGCAACGGCGTCGACGGTGACACCGTGTGGATCGAAGTCGCCGACAACGGCTCGGGCATCCCACCGGAAACCCTGCAAAAGATCTTCGACCCGTTCTTCACCACCAAACCCATCGGCCAGGGCACGGGGCTTGGACTGTCGTTGTCCTATGGCATCGTGAAGAAGCACAACGGCGAGATCACCGTGCGCAGCGAAGTGGGGGTGGGCACGACGTTCCGGGTCGAGTTGCCGGTGCGGCAGATGAAGCTGGCGGAGTAGACGCAGATTTATCTGTGAAAGAGTGGCCACAGATAAAGCCCTCAGCACATGAAATCCTCTCATCACCGGTTGCCCAGCGTTTCGCCACCAGCGCAAAATGCCTCGATCCCCGTGGCGAGGGAGCTTGCTCCCGCTCGGGTGCGAAGCAGCCGCCTTCGGGATCGCTTCGCAATCCAGCGGGAGCAAGCGCCCTCGCCACAGCCCTTCGCCCCTACCCCAAGGAAACCGCATGAGCCTGTCGCTACTGAGCCGTTACGCCTTCTTTGCCGGCTGTGTGCTGTTCACCCTCGCCAGCCTGCCGTTCCTCGCGCATGACTGGCTATGGCCGATCGTGCTGGTGACAGGCCTGCTGAGCCTGCTGGGGATGTTCGACCTGCTGCAAAAACGCCACGCCGTGCGGCGCAACTATCCGATCCTGGGCAATATCCGCTACCTGGTCGAAGGTATTCGCCCGGAGATCCGCCAGTACCTGCTCGAATCCGACAGCGATGCCCTGCCCTTCTCCCGCGCCCAACGCTCGCTGGTGTATTCCCGGGCCAAGAACGAAAGTGCCGACAAACCCTTCGGCACCTTGATCGACGTCTACCAGGCCGGCTTCGAATTCATCGGCCACTCCATGCGCCCGGCCCCGCTGAGCGACCCCAGCGGGTTTCGCGTAACGGTCGGTGGCCCGCAGTGCACCCAGCCTTACTCGGCTTCGGTGTTCAACATTTCCGCCATGAGCTTCGGCTCCCTGAGTGCCAACGCCATCCGGGCGTTGAACCAGGGCGCGAAGCTCGGCAATTTCGCCCACGACACCGGCGAAGGCAGCATCAGCCCCTACCATCGCGAACACGGCGGCGACCTGACCTGGGAGCTGGGCAGCGGCTACTTCGGCTGTCGCACCGCGGACGGCCACTTCGACCCGGAGCGGTTCGCCGTCCAGGCCCGGGACCCACAGGTGCGGATGATTGAAATCAAGATGAGCCAGGGCGCCAAGCCCGGCCACGGCGGGATCCTGCCCAAGCACAAGGTCACCCGGGAAATCGCCGAGACCCGCGGCATCCGCATGGGCGAGGATTGCATTTCACCGTCCTGCCACAGTGCGTTTTCCACGCCTATCGAGCTGATGCGATTCGTACAACAACTGCGTGAGTTGTCCGGGGGAAAACCGGTGGGCTTCAAGTTCTGCCTGGGTCACCCGTGGGAGTTCATGGGGATCGCCAAGGCCATGCTGGAAACCGGCATCCTGCCCGACTTCATCGTGGTGGACGGCAAGGAAGGTGGCACGGGCGCCGCGCCGGTCGAGTTCACCGACCACATCGGCGCGCCATTGCGCGAGGGCCTGCTGTTCGTCCACAACACCCTGGTGGGCCTGAACCTGCGGGACAAGATCAAGCTCGGCGCCAGCGGCAAGATCGTCAGTGCCTTCGACATCGCCAGCGTACTGGCCATCGGCGCCGACTGGGCCAACGCCGCCCGGGGCTTCATGTTCGCCATCGGCTGCATCCAGTCACAAAGCTGCCACACCAACAAATGCCCCACCGGCGTCGCCACCCAGGACACCTTGCGCCAGCGCGCCCTGGTCGTTCCGGACAAGGCCCAGCGGGTCTACAGCTTCCACCGCAACACCCTCAAGGCCCTGGCGGAAATGCTCGCCGCCGCCGGCCTCGAACACCCTTCGCAGTTGCAACCCAAGCACCTGGTTCGACGGATGTCCGCGACCGAGATCAAGCTGTTTTCTCAATTGCATGTGTTTCTCAAGCCGGGGGAGTTGCTGACGGGCGAGGTGAATGGCGCGTTTTATTCGCGGATGTGGCAGATGGCGCGGGCGGGCAGTTTCGAGCCTTTGGAAGTGGAGGTTGCGTAACCGTTAACGGAGAACACCCCAGGCTAATACCTGTCAGTTAAGGATCAAACGGCGCAAAGTCTGTGGGAGCAAAGCTTGCTCGCGATAGCGACAGACCAGTCAACATTGTTGCTGACTGACTTACCGTCATCGCGAGCAAGCTGTACTCCCACAGTTTGTGGCTTAACTGACTGGCATTAGCCCCGCAGGCCTCTATCAGCCGGGCTTTCGAATCTCTCCACCTGTCAACTCTGACAGTAGACGGCCAAGCCCCTGCAATTGAACATCCCCTCAGACGTTCAATTGCAGGGAAGAACCATGTTGACCCGCCGCGATCTCGTGAGCTTCACCTCGCTCTGTGCAGCTTTGGCCTCGTTGCCCATGCCTGTCCCCGCGTTTGCCAGCGACGTGAAGCCCGATACCTCGGCTCCCTTCAGCTTTGACACATTGATCCTGCTCGCCGAGGCAACGGCGCTCAAACCCTATGTCAAGTCGACCGCTATCCCCGAGCAACTGCTGTCGAACATTGATTACGAGGTGCTGGAGAAGATTCGATTCGACAGCACGCGTGCACTCTTCGCCAACGGACCCGGCCTGTACCCCATCACCTTCTTCCATTTGGGAGAATTCTTTCGTATTCCAGTCAGAATGCACGTCGTTGCCAACGGCGTGGCCCATCAGATCCCTTACGACAAATCGCTCTTCGATATACCCGCTGACAGCCCGGCCCAGGCGCTGGCCTCCAATATAGGATTTGCCGGTTTGCGTTTTCAGGAAAGCCGTCTGGGCAAGCAAAAGGCGCTTGATTGGAAGCAGAACGATTGGGCGGCGTTCGTCGGAGCCTCCTACTTCCGAGCCATTGGAGAACAGTACCAATACGGCCTTTCAGCGCGGGGAATAGCCGTGAATGTCGCACAGGCGGACATGGCCGAAGAATTCCCTGACTTCACCCAGTTCTGGATCGAGACACCCACCGACGAGCGACAAGCGAACATGACGCTATATGGGTTGCTTGAAGGACCCAGTCTGTGTGGCGCCTATCGTTTTGTGCTGAGCCGCACCAAAGGTGTGCTGATGGACGTCGAGGCTGCGTTGTTTCTACGCCAGAATATCGAGCGCTTCGGTATCGCACCGCTGACTTCAATGTATTGGTTCGGCGAAACGACCAAGGCCGCCGCTCTCGACTGGCGTCCCGAAGTGCACGACTCTGACGGATTGGCGCTATGGACAGGAGCGGGTGAACATATCTGGCGACCGCTTAACAACCCCTCGCGCACCATGGCTTCAGCATTTTCCGATAATAATCCCCGAGGTTTCGGGCTGCTCCAGCGAGACCGCTCTTTCGATCATTACCTGGACAGGGTGCACTATGAACGCCGTCCCAGTTTGTGGGTCGAGCCATTAGGGGACTGGGGCCACGGCAGCGTACAGTTGGTGGAAATCCCGACCGACGATGAAATCCACGACAACATCGTCGCAATGTGGGTCCCCAAAGGGCCCGCCGAAGCCGGTAATCAATACCGTTTCAAATATCGGCTGCATTGGTTGTCCGAAGAACCCTATCCCTCCAGCCTCGCACGCTGCGTGGCTACGCGCCTGGGGAATGGAGGCCTGGCAGGCCGGCCGCGACCCAAGGGCGTACGCAAGTTCTTCGTCGAATTCTCAGGCGCGCCACTGGAAAAGCTCGCCCCAAGCGAGAAACCCGAAGCCGTGCTCTGGGCCTCCCGAGGGACGTTTTCGAATATTTTTTCGGGAATAGTCCCAGACGGACAATCCGGTCGCTGTTACGCGCAATTCGATTTGAGTGTCGAGCCTGGCGAGCCGGTCGAAATGCGCCTGTATCTGAGTTTCAAAGGCGAGACGCTTACCGAAACCTGGCTTTACCAGTACCACACGGCCGAGCCTCCATCAGCCGCGAAGAAGATGTATCCGGTGCCCACCTGACGTAGCCTGCGAAGGGTCCGACACCATGAACCGTCTTTTTACAGTCATACTGGTCGGTACACTGCTTGCCATGATCGGATTTGAACTCACAAGCGGCGATAACGACCTGGATAAAAATAAGAGGGTCTTTATCGAACAGTTGATTGGGCAGATGACACTCGAAGAAAAAGCCGGTCAATTGACTCAACTGGGTATGCAACTCACGGCCACCGGCCCAATGATCGACACCGCAGACCAGCACGCCCGTGACGTCGCGGATGTTGGTTCAGTGCTCGGCGTGTATGGCGCGCAAAGCACCCGCAAAGTACAGCAGCAGGCCGTGCAAGGCTCGCGCCTGCATATTCCACTGTTGTTTTCCTTCGATGTGCTCCATGGATTCCGCACCATCTTCCCCGTGCCGCTGGCCGAGGCTTCGGCCTGGGATCCGGACCTGTCGCAACGTACTGCAAGGGCAGCCGCCGTTGAAGCAACAGCCGCAGGGGTGCATTGGACCTACGCTCCCATGGTCGACATCACCCGGGATCCCCGTTGGGGGCGAGTAGTCGAAGGCGCCGGCGAAGATCCATTTCTGGGCTCGGCGCTGGCGGCTTCACGCGTCCGGGGCTTTCGTGGCGAGGACGCTCCCGATACGGAGAAAATGCTGTCTACCGCCAAACATTTCGTCGGTTACGGTGCCGCGGAAGGTGGGCGTGACTACAACACTTCCGATATATCCGAACGCACACTCGAGGAGGTCTATCTCACGCCGTTTCATGCCGCGGTACAGGCCGGCGTCGATGCGATCATGCCGGGATTCAACGAAGTAAACGGCACTCCCATGCACGCCAATCAACGATTGCTGAAGGATAAATTGCGCAATGAGTGGGGGTTCCAAGGGCTCGTCGTCGGCGACTTCGCCGGTATCCATGAGCTGATCCAGCATGGCGTCGCTTCGACGTCTCAAGCGGCCGCCCTGCGGGCATTCAATGCGACAGTGGATGTGGATATGGTCGGGGTCGACTACGTTTCCAGATTACCGGCTTTGGTACGTAGCGGTCAGGTTTCAGAGGATCGGTTGAACGATGCAGTACGACGGGTGCTGCTGGCAAAGCAGCGGCTGGGGTTATTCGAGGATCCTTATCGTTATAGCGATCCGGCCCGAGAGCGGGCTTTGCTGCTGACCTCTCACACCCGTGCGCTGGCACGGGAAGCCGCGCAAAAATCCATTGTGTTGCTGAAAAACGACCGAGCGTTGCTGCCGCTGTCTAAAGATCTGCGCAAGCTCGTCGTCGTCGGAACCCTGGCAAACGACGCACAATCGACATTGGGCCCCTGGCACGGAGATGGACGTGCCGAAGATTCTATTACCATCCTGGAAGGTATAAAGCGCGCTGTATCACCCGGAACGGACATTATCTATCTGCCCATGGGTTCTCCTGAGAACAGCGACATTCCAGCCATGAAGGAAATTGAACACGTGACGAGCAGCGCCGACGTGATCATTGCCGTGCTTGGCGAAATCGGAGACATGAGCGGTGAGGCCCGCAGTCGCACCTCCCTGGGTTTGCCTGGAGCGCAGAATGCATTACTCAGGGAACTGAGCAAAACGGGCAAACCGGTGGTGGTCATTCTCATGAATGGCCGGCCGCTGACCCTCCCCACCGTGGACGAACAGGCGTCAGCGATTCTCGAAACCTGGTTTCTGGGTTCGGAAATGGGCCATGGGGTTGCCGACGTACTGTTTGGTGATATTAACCCCAGCGGCAAGCTTCCCATCACTTTCCCACGATCGGTGGGACAGATTCCGATTTACCACGCTCATAAAAATACCGGCCGGCCACCGAGCCAAACCGTTCCTTACGCATCCGGATACCTGGATGAACTGTGGACACCACTCTATCCATTCGGCCACGGCCTGAGCTACACCACGTTCACCTATGAAACCCCGGTCCTCAGTAAACAGCGGTTGGCCTTCAATGAAACGCTGAACGTACAGGTGAACGTTCGCAACAGCGGTCAACGAAGTGGTGACGAAACGGTGCAGTTGTACTTGCGCCAGAATGTCGCGAGCGTGACACGGCCCGTCCGCACGCTACGTGGTTTCTTCAAGGTCAATCTCGCTGCGGGGGAAACAAAAACCGTAGGATTCACGCTCGATCAGGACGACTTCGCGTCGCTCGATATCGATTGTCTGCCGGTTGTCGAGACCGGGATATTCACGGTCTATGTCGGAGGTAGCTCCGCCACTGATAACCAGGCCAGTTTCGAAGTGACGTCAGGGGCACGCCTGAACGAACAGCGCTCGGCCATTCCACGGTGGCTGCGAGAGACGACATTGCGTTAGCGCTCGATCATTCGGAGTCGAGCGAGGCTACCGTCAAGCCTGACAATAACCTCGCCGGACCTATCGCATCACTGAACCGAACTCATCGAACCTTGCGCCTCACCCGTCGGCTGCAACTTGAAGGTGTAGAACAACACCGTCAGCAGCACCAGAAACGCCGGCCCCACGTACAACGCCACCCGTGTATCCGGGAAGTACGCCATCAGTCCCACCACCAGCACCAGGAAGGCCAGTGCCAGGTATGAGCTGACCGGATACAGCCACATGCGGTATTTCAGGGCGGCACGCTCGGAAGCGCTCAGGCCTTTGCGGAACTTGAGCTGGGCCAGCAGGATCATCACCCAGGTCCAGATCGCCCCGAAGGTGGCGATGGAGGTCACCCAGACGAAGACTTTTTCCGGTACCAGGTAATTGAGCAGCACACCCAGCAGCAATGCGGCAATGGACAACAGCAACGCGCGGCGTGGCACGCCGTTGGTCGAGGTGGTGGCGAAGCCGGCCGGGGCCTGGCCATTCTGCGCCAGGCTGTAGAGCATCCGCCCGGTGCTGAAGATGCCGCCGTTACAGGACGACAACGCAGCGGTGATGACCACGAAGTTGATGATTCCCGCAGCCGTCTTGATGCCCAGGCGCTCGAACGTCATTACGAACGGGCTGCCCTGGGTGCCGATCTCGTTCCAGGGGTAGATCGACAGGATCACGAACAACGCGCCGACATAGAACAACAGGATCCGCCAGAACACCGAACCAATGGCGTTGGGGATGGTTTTCTGCGGGTTCTTCGCCTCACCGGCGGTCAGGCCGATCATCTCCACACCCAGGTAGGCGAACATCACCATCTGCAGGGACATCAAGACACCCTGCACCCCATTGGGCATGAACCCACCGTGGGTCCAGAGGTTGGAAATGCCCAGGGCCACGCCGTCGTTGCCGAACCCGAAAGCGATGATGCCTACGCCGCCGATGACCATGGCGATGATGGTCACGATCTTGATCAGGGCGAACCAGAATTCGAACTCGCCGAAGGCCTTGACCGCGATCAGGTTGATCGAACCCATGCTGACCAGTGCGGCCAGGGCCCAGATCCAGCGGGGCACGTCGGGGAACCAGATGCCCATGTACACCGCCACCGCGGTGATTTCCGCCACGCAGGTCACCAGCCACAGGAACCAGTAGTTCCAGCCGGTCAGGAAACCCGCCAGCGGGCCGAGGTAGTCCTGGGCATATCGGCTGAACGAACCAGCCACCGGATTGTGCACGGCCATCTCGCCGAGGGCGCGCATGATCACCAGGATCGCCAGGCCACCGATGATGTAGGACAGCATGATCGCCGGACCGGCCATTTCAATGGCCTTGGCCGAACCGAGGAACAGCCCGACCCCGATGCAGGCACCAAGCGCCATCAGGCGGATATGCCGCTCGCCGAGCTCACGTTTGAGCGGACCGCCCTGAGCGGTCTCGCCAGGGGGCAGATGATTGCCGACAGGCATAGGGATACAACTCCGTTTTGTTATTGGATTAGCCACCGGGTTTCCAAGGCCACAGGCCAATAAGCCTGCCACCCTGCCGAAACCTGGCCTGCCTCATGGACAGACCGTCCCGTAAACCAGACGCCAAGACCGATGGGGCCGTGCAGTATAAAAAGCCGGGGACAGAGAGTTTCACTGTAAAACCTTGGAAATTCAGGGATAAGCCATAGCAAAAATGGGCTTTTTGGAGATGCATTGACTGGGATTACAAGGGGATGGAACGTGTAAACGAGGGGAGAACCTTATGTCCAGCCCTGGAATACCCCTGTGGCGAGGGAGCTTGCTCCCGCTCGGCTGCGCAGCAGCCGCAACCCACCGACGCGTCAACCCGTCTTAGCGGGAGCAAGCTCCCTCGCCACAAGTACTACGTCGTTCTGGGAAACGTCGTTCGAGTATCAGCGCCTCGGTGCAACGAAGGCATGGCTACCGTAGATAGATACCTCAGCTACAGGAAGCCAAGGAATGCATCCTTCACATCCAAACTCCCATCGCTTGCGTCACGGCCGCGCTTCGGAACAGGGGCGAGGCTACCTCATCACCGCCGTTGTCCATCAACGAAACCCTCTGTTCAGGGACTGGCGACTGGGTCGATTGCTGGTTGCAGAATTGCGTTTGGCCCATGACCTGGGCCATGTCAACTCGCTGGCTTGGGTTGTGATGCCGGACCACATGCACTGGCTGATGCAATTGGAACAAGCCCAACTCCATCACGTCATGCAGGCCGTCAAATCCCGCAGCACCCTGGCCATCAATCGAGCGATGAATAGACAGGGCGCCTTCTGGCAAAGCGGCTTCCACGACCGCGCGATCCGCGACAACGAAGACCTGCTGCCCTTCGCCCGCTACATCATTGCCAACCCGCTTCGTGCGGGGCTGGTGGATCGTATTGGCGATTACCCGCTGTGGGACGCCATATGGCTATAGTTGCTGTTGCTCCCGACAGGAGGTCCGACGCCCCGGCAGCTTGCGTCTGCTGCGCAGCCGAGCGGGAGCAAGCTCCCTCGCCACAAAAGCCCAACAGGCGCCGACATTGAGTTGTGTGTCCACAATTTCCCCTCCCCCCACGCAAACCACCGTCTAAGCTTCAAGCAAGTCCGATCAATCTGCGTGAATGGATCAGTCGACTATGGGCGCTCTATGGCAAACCGATTCGAATAAACCTATGGTCCCGACTGAACGTATGGAAGAAGCGTCTACACCCCCAAAAAAACGCCGCGCGCGGCATGGCTGGCGGGCGTTCTGGTTGCTGCTGCTGATTATTGTCGTGGTGGTCGGTCTCGCGGTGGCCAAGGAAATGCGCACTTCCAGGTTTCAGGCCAGGGAGATCAGCAAATACGCTGCCTCCCTGAGCTACTCACTGCAGCCGGGGCCCAGCGATGCCATCGTCTACCCCGGTGCCGGTCCATTCGACCGGCGATTGGGCTACAGCTCGCTGGGGGAGTTCCTGCCGCGACTGCTCAAGCGCAACTACGTGATCCAATCCCAGGCGCGGTTTTCGCCGGCCTTGATGGACTACGTCGGTAAAGGCCTGTTCGTGCCTTATTCGGAGAAGATCCAGGCCGGCCTGACCATCACCGATTGCCGCGCCGCACCGCTGTATCAGTTCAAGTACCCGCAACAGCTGTATGCCAGTTTCGACGCCATCCCCCCCGTGGTGGTGCAAAGCCTGCTGTTCATCGAAAACCGCTTTCTGCTCGATCCCCGCCAGCCCCAGGCCAACCCGGCGGTGGACTGGCCGCGCTTCGGCATGGCGGCGTGGTCGCAGGTGGCCAAGTTGTTGAGTCTGCCGGGGCAGTCCGCCGGGGGCAGTACCCTGGCGACGCAACTGGAAAAGTATCGCCATTCCCCCGACGGCCTGACCGTCTCGGGGGGTGAGAAAATCCGCCAGATGATTTCCGCCAGCGTGCGCGCCTATCGGACCGGTCCGCAGACCCTCGAGGCGCGGCAGCGGATCGTGCGCGACTACCTCAACAGCGTGCCGCTGTCCGCCGTACCGGGACATGGAGAGGTCCACGGCATGGCCGAAGGCTTGCGGGTCTGGTATGGCGCCGATTTCAACCGGGCCAACGAACAGCTGTTCAGCACCGCAACCGACCCGCGGAGCCTGGCGGAAAAGGGTCTGGCCTTGCGCCAGATGTTGTCGCTGATGATCGCCCAGCGCCGCCCCTCCCATTACCTGTCCAAGGGCCATGACGAGCTGGCAAGCCTGACGGACAGCCACATCCGGCTGCTGACCCAGAACGGTGTGATCGACGGCGCCCTGGCCGATGCCGCCCTGGCGAGCAAGGTCAGCTATCGCGATTGGGTGCAGCAACCGACGATCCAGCCCAACGAAACCAATAAAGGCATCAGTGCCGCCCGCAGTCGGCTCGCCACGCTGCTCGACCGGCCGCTGTATGACCTCGACCGCCTGGACCTGTCCGCCACCAGCACCCTGCAGAACGACTTGCAGACCCAGGCCACCGAGTACCTCAAGCGTCTGGCCGACCCGGCCTTCGCGACCGAGATCGGCCTGATGGGAGAACGCCTGCTCACCCCCACCAGCACCACCCAGGTGCGCTACAGCTTCACCCTGCTGGAGCTGACCCCGGACGGCTCGCGCGTGCGGGTGCAGACCGACAGCACCGACCAGCCTTTCGACATCAACGAAGGCAGTAAACTCGAACTCGGTTCCACCGCCAAGCTGCGGGTACTCACCACCTATCTGCAGATCATCGCCGAACTGCACGACCGCTATGGCGCCGAGACCCCGGCGGCCCTGAAAAAAGTCGAGGTCGCCGAGCAGGATCGCCTGTCCCGCTGGGCCGTCGACTACCTGATCCAGAACAGCGACCGCAGCCTGCCGAAGATGCTCGAGGCGGCGCTGGATCGTACGTACTCCGCCAGCCCCGGCGAGGCATTTTTTACCGGCGGCGGGTTGCACACCTTCCACAACTTCCGCAGCGAGGACAACGGCCGCAATCCCACCTTGCGCGATGCCCTGCGTGAGTCGATCAACCTGCCGTTCATCCGCCTGATGCGCGATCTGGTGCGCTACGCCACTTATGCCGGCCCCAACAACAGCGCCGAATTGCTCAAGGACGACAGTGACCCGCGGCGCCAGGAGTACCTGGCCCAGTTCGCCGACCGTGAAGGCACCTCGTTCCTGCTCAGGTTCTGGAAGAAGTATCAGAAGAAGGACACCAGCCAGCGCCTCGAAACCTTTCTCGACAGCATGCATCCCACGGCGATCCGCCTGGCCGCCGTGCACCGCTATTTCTTTCCCAATGACAGCCAGGACAGTTTCAACCGCTTCGTGCGCTCCCACCTGAAATCGGTCAAGAGCAACGAAAAGCTCACCGACGAACGCCTGGAACGGCTCTACCAGAGCTACGGTCCCGGCGCCTACGACCTGCCGGACCAGGGCTTTATCGCCAAGGTGCACCCGCTCGATCTATGGTTGATGGGTTACTTGTTGAACAACCCCGACGCCAAGTTCAGCCAGATCGTCAAGGCCAGTGAGTTCGAACGCCAGGAAGTCTATAGCTGGCTGTTCAAGAGCCGGCACAAGAGCGCCCGTGACAGTCGTATCCGCACCATGCTCGAGATCGAGGCGTTCCTGGATATCCACCAGCGCTGGCAGAAAGTCGGCTATCCGTTCGACCACCTCGTGCCGTCGCTGGCCACGGCCATCGGCAGCTCCGGCGACCGTCCCGCAGCACTGGCGGAACTGGTGGGCACCATTCTCAACGACGGTATCCGCCAGCCGGCACTGCGGGTCGACAGCCTGCACTTCGCCGCCGATACCCCCTACGAAACGCAACTGGTCAATGATCCGGACAAAGGCAAACGCGTGATGCCGGTCGAAGTGGCCCAGGCCCTGCGCGGTGCGCTGTCCCAGGTGGTGGATGCCGGCACCGCGAAACGGGTGGCCGGCAGTTTCAAACTGGCCGACGGTACACCGCTGGCCATGGGCGGCAAGACCGGCACCGGCGACAACCGTATCGAAGCCATCGGCGCCGGTGGGCGCATCCTCAGCTCCAAGTCGATCAACCGTACGGCCACTTTCGTGTTCTACATCGGCGACAGCCATTTCGGCACCCTCACCGCCTATGTACCGGGCGCCTCGGCGCAAAACTTCAAGTTCACCTCGGCCTTGCCGGTGCAGGTGCTCAAGGGGATGGCGCCGTTCCTCACGCCCTACTTGCAGCCGGGCAGCCACACCCAGTGCACGCCGTTGGTGTCGCGCCAGTAAGGGATGTGCGGATTACGGCGTCACCCGAGGCACCGCGTCGAAGATCACGGTAAAGCCGACTGTGTATAAGCCTCCCTGAAGGTTTGTAGGCATGGCATCAGGTCTGATGACCATCTCGGCCTGAGTACCTGGCGTTGACGAAGCATCGTCCACCACTTCAACCGGCACGGCGCTCAGGCGCACATTGTTGAACAGGACGCGCAGGGGAATAGCTTGGGCACCGTTGCTCAAGTCAGGCTGATCCTCGGGCAGGTACGCATGGATCGACCCGTCGGTATTTTTCACGTCGTAGGTCTGGCGCAGGGTGCTCAGAGTATTCTTGATCGGATCGTAATACATGTATTCGTCCTTACCGAACTCCGGATCCCGTGGCTGCACATGAAACTGCTGGGTCGGAATGTTCGCGCTGATATGGATGGCTGAACGTGCATCATCAGCCCCCCATGCCAGCGAAGGACTCAAGGCCGCAGTGACCAGCGCAGTAACGGATACGAATTGCTTGAACATGCTTAACATCCTTTTATTTTGTATTTGAAAAGCGGAGAAGTAACGCCAGTGCTCCGCAATCACTGTCCAGCCACACAATCTGTAGCGAGGGAGCTTGCTCCCGCTGGGTGGCGAAGCCGCCCCGTTTTTCCAGCCATCGGCAGATAGGCCGACATCAGATCCTTGCGTCTGCTGCGCAGCCGAGCGGGAGCAAGCTCCCTCGCCACAAGGGCTGGGCACCGGGCACAGCGGCCGAGCGCCCTACGGCGCCGTGGCATCGAACACCATGTGCACCGTGCCGTAGTAGTCGCCAGGCTTGTAGTCGTCATCGGGCTTGATGGCGGCGATTTCCAGCGGTACCTGGCGTCCGGGCCGGGCCTCGGTGGCGGAGACCACCTGGGTTGAATCCAGGGTCAGTACCACGCCGTTGAAGCGCACGCGCAAGTCGATGCGATCACGGCCATTGGACAAGTACGCCTCCTCCCCGAGGCGCGCGCCAATGGAGCCGTTGCTGTTCTTCACCTCGTAAGTGGCCCGCAGCGGGCTCAGGTCCGAGGTGATGGTGCTGAACGGCAGCCGCTGCTCCCGCTGGACCAGTTGCGGGTCGAGGGGCAACACGTAGAAGTCGGCCGTCGGGATGGTCACGTAGAGTTCGAAGGTTTCCCGCTCGACCGCCCCCCAGGCCGTGGGCCAGGGCATCAGCAGGGCCGTCAATGCGAGAGGGCGTAGCCGTGTCTTGATCATTCTGATTTACCTCTTGGGTCAACGACGGTTCGGCGACGATTGCCGTCAGCCCTTGATCTCGACGTTCTGGGTCTTGCCGCCTTCGATCAGGGTGAAGCGATATTCACGCCCCGCCTCCTTGTCGAACGAGAACGTGCGCCCGGTCATGACGTGGTGCTTGGTGGTCGGCCGGCACTCGTTCTCTTTCTTCGCTTCGCAGTCCTTGAACTCATCGATCACCACCACGCTGTTGCCGTTGTTGCGCAACACGTAGCGACTGGCGTTGTTATCGATCACGGTGTCGAAACGGGTGTCCTTGGGCCGCACGAAGAACACCGTGCCGTAACCGGCCAGTACCTTGACCCCGGCCGCCACGCGCTCTTTCTTATAGGCTTCGCGCTCCTCCGCACTGACAGCGAATTCGTCTTCCGCTTCCGGTACCACCGGTACGAAACGCACGCGGAAGTAACGCTCCTTGTCGCGGTTGCCCATGAACAGCAGCCGCGTGCCCTGCACACCGTTGGCCGGCACGATCAGGCGCGCCGGGCTGGCCATCAGGCCATCCTTGGCCTGGGCGCTGGCCTGGTTCTGCAGGGGCACCTCGCTGTAGGTGCCGTCTTCGTTGTAAATGATTTCCAGGATGTTCACCTTGACGAAGGCCGTCGACGTGCCGCCGTTGAACACCCGCTTCATGTACGTGGTCTTGTTGCTGTCCAGGTAGTCGTAGACCACCCCGACACCGATCTGCGGACCGGCCTGGGCCACGCCGCAAAACAGGAAAAAACCAACCCATGCCCATAGATGTTTCATCACTTGCTTAACCTCATGCATTGAACGCAACTCACTAAAAATTTGGACTCAGACTTCCGAATCCCAGATCACCGTGACACTGCCGGAGTAAGCCTTGGCACCGCTGTCCAGCATCTGCTCGACACTGCCCCGGGCCACTTCGAAGTGCAGCATTCCCAGCCGGCGGTCGACATAAAAACCCGGCTGGAACAGCTCGGTGCCGCTACCGTCAAGCCGCAACGGACGCTGGTTGACCGGTTGCCCGGCGGCGTCGGTCAGGCCTTCGGGCAACGTCACCTTGACGTCCACCGGTACGGCATGGCCCGTGCCGGTTTCCGAGATCGCGCAGGTATTGCCGCTGGCGTACTGGCACTCGAGCCTCATCTTGAAACGAGAAGAGGTCGAGATATGGAAGCGCTGGTCGCGAAACAGCCGCGTCGGTTTGCTCCCGCTGTTCAGCCAGGCTTGCCAGCCTTCCTGGGGCACCAGTTCCACCCGGTTGCCACCCGGGGGCACATCCACCTTGAGGGTGTGCTCGACGTCGAGTTTGAAATTGAGGGTGATCACCGATTCATTCGGGATCATTACGTCACCGAAGTCGAAGTCCTGCCTCGGGCCGAGGCCATAGACCAGGGAGCCGGTGTATTGGCCGGACGACATCTTCAACGGGTTGGGAGTGCGCAGTTCGTAGGCAAAGTCCAGAGAGGTGTATTCCATACCCGGGATCAGGTAACGGGCCCTTTTGGCACAGCTTCCTTCGACCGGAGTTTTCCAGAAGAACATGTAGGCACGGTCGTTCAGACTCGACTTACTGCTGGATCGACAAGGGGCGGGGGCGTACTTCCAGGTGGAGCCCCACAACATCGCATGAGCGGTCCCCATGTCCACTCCCCCTCCGACCAGGTCGATCACGCTGACCGGCAGGTAGTACATCGAGCCGATGCCGGCGATGCGCACCTGGACAATTTCAGTCTCGCCCGTGCCGGTATGAGTGATCTGGGCCAGACGCCAATTGGCGGGCACATGGAATATCGCCCCTTGCCGCAAATCCGCATGATTGGCCTGGATGGGCGCGTTGGAATACGAGTTGATGTTCCATTGAAGACTGGACATGTTCTCCCTTTCACAGTCGGTCGGGTAAAAGGCGCAATAACCCGAGACCGGCGTGGTATTGCGAAAGGTATTCTCGTTGGGCTTCGAGGGATCGGGCCTGAAGACTGCGGTGATCTCCTTGCTCACGGCATGGGCCGTCGATGCGCCGGCCAATAACATCACCGAAACCACGCTACGCACTGCTACTGGTAGACCTTTCATCAATCCCTCACCTTCCTTTCGCCTCAGGCTGGCCAATCCATGCCCTTTAAACTTCCGAATCCCAGATCACCGTGACATCGCCGGCGTAACGCGTGGCGCCCGTGTCGAGCATCGCTTCGACAGCGCTGCGTGCCACTTCGAAATGCAGCATCCCGAGCCGGCGGTCGACGTAGAGGCCCGGCTGGAACAATTCAGTGCCACTGCCATCACGCAGCAGTGGACGCCGGTTGACCGGTTGCCCGGCGCCGTCCGTCACGCCATCGGGCAGGGTCACGCCGACGTTCACCGGCACGGTGTGGCCGGTATCGGATTCGGCGATCGCACAGGTGTTGCCGCTGATGTACTGGCATTCGAGCGCCATCTTGAAACGGGATGAGGCGGAAATATGAAAGCGCTGGTCACGGAACAGCCGTGTGGGCTTGCGTCCGCTGTTGAGCCAGGATTGCCAGCCTTCCTGGGGCACCAGCTCCACACGATTGCCGCCGGGGGGGACTTCGACCTTGAGGGTGTGCTCGACAGTCAGCTTGAAATCGAACGTGAGTACCGAATCGGAAGGGATCATGATATCGCCCATGTCCAGATCCTGGCCCGGCCCAATGCTGTAGGTCAAAGACCCCGTGTACAAACCACTCGACATTTTCAGGGGGTTCGGGGTGCGCAATTCGTAGGCAAAGTCCAGATAGTCGTAGACCAGGCTGGGGATCAGAAAACTACTCTTTTTAGAGCAAGCCGCTTCGACCCGGGTCTTCCAGAAAAACCGGTAAGTCGTTGCGTTCAAACCTCCGTGACCGGTATATCCGCAAGGTGAAGGGGGGTTCACCCAACTGTGCCCATAACCGCCCCATAACCGGTTGTGTGCCAACGTAAGGTCTATGTTTGGATTACCTATCAGGTCGAGCACGTTCATTGGAAGACGGTATCTCGAGCCGATTCCCGAAAAGCGTACTTCAACGGTTTCAGTTTCACCGGTACCGACATGAGTCACCTGGGCGGTACGCCAGTTGGCGGGTACCTTGAACGTCGCTCCTTGCCGGTAGTCAGTGTGATTCGCCTGAATAGGGGCGACCGAACTGAAGCGGACAGGCAACTGAATACTGAATATATTGGTGGCCGCGCAATCCGCCGGATAGAAGGTGCAATAGCCACTGACCGGGGTGGTATTGGTAAATTGATTCAGGTTTGGTTTCGAAGCATCGGGCCTGAATATCGCGCTGATATTCTGGTTCACGGCATTGGCAGCAGGCACGCAGGCAAGCAACAGCACCGAGACCACGCTGCTTACGGCTACCGATAAGGATTTCATTTATACAACCTCATACATCAAAGCGAATCCCTGCTGGTTTTTGGGAGAAAATTTTCACAGTGGGAGCAAGGCTTGTCCGTGATGCAGGCGCCTCGGTCTTCACGCGAGCGGCGTCATCGTTCATCGCGGGCAAGCCTTGCTCCCACAACTCATGAGCGCTGCTTCGCCGGGTCGGCCGCGGCCAGTGAGCTATCGGCCAGGCTGTCCGGCGTGCAACGCAAATCACCGATCATCAACACATCGCCTTCGTCACTGGCGGTTTCCGGGTCGAGGCGGAAGCGGCAGAACAACTCGTTGCCGTAGCGCACTTCCAGGGTCGGGGAGGCGGCATTCATCTCCATGGAGAAGAATCCATCCGCCTCGCTGACCCCGCGGCTGGCGTGGTTGATCACGTGGTGGCCCTTGAGCGGCTGCCCCTGTTCGTCCAGCAAGCGTCCGAGCACGGTCACGGTTTTCACCACACTGACCTTGCGGTAGTCCACGCCGCCCTTGTTCAGGTGATAACGGGTGCGTGCCGGCTCGATGCTCGCCGCTGGCGGATGCACGCCTTCGAAGTCGAAGGTGACCATGCTGTTGCGGTAGGCGGTGATCGGCACGAAATTACGGCCCGGATGCAAGGTGGTGCTGCCGCCGGTCAGGTCGTCGGCGCGCAGGACGATGTCGTCCAGGTCGGTTTCCACATCGACGATCATCCCTGCGCCACGGCCCTGGGGCACGCCGGTGAAGACGGCTTTCTGACCGCCCACGGCCACGGTACTGCTCAGGTTCAGGCCGCCGGTGAGGTTGTCGTTGTAGGACGAGCGCTGGAGGAAACCGTCGCCGTACAGCGACTCGGTGCTGAAGCTGGCGATGCCGGACAGGCCCACGCCATAGGTGTCGACCAGCGCCGTACCGGAGACGCTTTGCAGCACGTGATCCTGAAGGTCACGGCGATAGGTCAGCGACGCATTGTTGTCCCGGTCCCCTTCGCGGGAGGTGCGGGTGCCGATGCTGCCCGACCAATATTCGCCCGGTCCGCCCAAGGCCACGCTGAAGCTCAGGTCCACGCCGCGATTGCGCCGGTCGCTGGTACTCGAGGTGCCGGGACGATCGAACACCGACAACCGCCAGTTGGCATCGCTGCCGCGCAGCTTGCCGCGCTGGGTCCAGCCCAGGTCCAGACCCGCGCCCTGGACATTGCCTTCGCTATAGGCCAACCGTCCGTTGACAGAGGATTTGTTGCTCAAACGATGATTGACCGACAGCGACGAGTTACTGGTCTGGCCGACAAACACGTTGCGCTGCCGAATGCGGGTACCGTCCGGCAGGGTCTCGTAAGTGTTGCGGGTGTCCAGCCAACTGCGGTTGTGGCTGGCGACGAGGCTGCCCTGGCCATAGCTGTACAGGGCCTGCACGTCCATACCGTTGCCGTACTGTTCGGTGTGGTAGACGTTGGCGTACAGGCTGGTGTGGGAAGCCAGGGTCCAGTCTATCGACGTACCGACTTGCAGCTTGTCCTGCACCTGGCGCGTGGAACCACCGACGATGACCCGCGGGTGCAGCAGGTAGTTGACGCCGAACCCCGCCGTCGTGAAACCCGAGGGTTGGTCTTCCCAGTTGCTCCAGAGGCGGGTTTCCCGCCCGGCGAACAGGTTATAGCGCCAGCGCTCCTCGGTGCTGCTCCAATTGTTCGGTTTATAGACCAGCTCCTGGCTGGTGGCGGTGGTCTGCCCGTCCTCGATCAGCCGCACTTCCACTTCGTAGATACCGCCGGGCAACGGGCGGGTGTCCAGGCTCTGCAAGCCTGCGCTGACGGCCTGGGTATTGATCAGCAAGCCGCTGCGATAGATCTCCACCGAAGCCTGACGGCTCGCGGTGACATAAATAGGGTAGACGCTGGGTTTCGGATTTTCGATCACCAGGCTGTCGGAGCTGCCGTACATCACGCCCAATGCGGTGTCCGGGTTGGCGCCGAACGAACGGATCTGACGGTTCAAGCCATCGGAGCTGGGGGTGAAATAACCCAGGCGGAAAAAATGGCCTTCCAACTCACGCTGGGTAAAAAGTTCATGGACAGCGTGGTAGATCTTGTCGTCCGGCCCGCCCAGGCGTGAAAGCTGGAGGTCCAGGGACTGGCTCCAGTTGCCCACGCTGGAACTGGCGTTGAGGCCATAGCGCCCCCCGGTGTCCTGTTCCTGGCCACCGTTGAGGTTGAGCTGGTTATTGAAGATCAGGCCGAGGCTGCCGCCCTGGGGCTGATCGTGATAACGCTGGGCTTCGGTGCTGCGCTCGATATCCCGGGTCAGGATCGACACCAGTGAGTTTTCAAGGCTGTAGTGCACTGCAAGCAAACCGGCGGTGCAGTTCTTTTCACAGGCGCCTAACAGTTGTCCTTGCTTGAGTATTTGCTCCCATTGGTCCCGCTCGGCGGCCTTGATCGTGCTGTCGTGGGTGTCGGTGAATTCAAGCAGCGTAATGCGATCATCCCGTGTCAAGACCACCATGGCTTCACCGAGGTACTGTTGATTGAGCTCAATACGAACAGCCAGTGGCACATCGAAAAAATGCGCTTCAAACTCCGCCGGCAGGCCCTTGGCCTGGGACAGCAGGCTACTCGGCGTGGTACCGGGGGCAGTCGGCGCGGCCAATGCACTCGCGCACAACAACAGCGCGAGCGCACCCGCGATGGGTGTCATCGGTAACATCAACGGACTCTCATAATCAGCGAGCTTTCGGGGTGTTTCAGGTTCAGGCCGACCGGCTGGGGAGAACCGGTCGGCCTGCTGCTGGCGAGGTGAGGCTCACCGCGCGACGAACAGCCTTACGGGCGCGGCACGGCGTCGAAAATGACGGTCATGTCGGCGGTGTACAGGCCATTCTGAGCCGCGAGTGGTTTGGCCGGAACGATGGTCATCTCGGCCTGGGTACCTGGAGTAGAGGTGGCATCGTCGACCACTTCCTGGGACTGGGCGGTCAGGGTGACGCCGTTGAAGGTCGTGGTCAGGGCGATGGCATCGCTACCGTTGTACAGCGAAGCCGGGCCGCCTTCGATGTAGGCATTGACCGAACCGTCGGTGTTCTTCACGTCGTAGGTCTGGCGCAGCGAAGTCAGGGTGCCGTTGACCGTGTTGTAGGTCATGGTTTCGTCCTTACCCCAGTTCCCGTCGCGCGGCTGCACATGAAACTGCATGGTCGGGATGTTCGCGGTGATGTGGATCGCCGAACGTGCATCATCGGCAGCGAAGGCCAGCGAAGAACTCAGGGCCGCAGCGGTCAGGGAGGCGGCGGTTACGATTTTCATGAGCATTGTTAACACCTGTTCATAGCAATAAAGAGAGAAGCGCCGAAGTTGCACACCAATACAGCTTGGCGTGCCCCTCCAACGCCGGTGCATGATCGTCGCTCTTTAATTAAAAATAAGCAGGAAAGTTCGCAGAGTCATGTAGTAAAGCGCGCATGCGAAACAACGAAAAATACGCGATTTTCGATAAAACGTAACTTTGAATGTAAGAGACTTCCGACATTCTCACTAGTTGCGGTTAAAACACCCAGACACCCATCCGGTTTCGTCCCGCACCCATAAGGGATTCAGGTAAGGTCTTGTTTCATTTCAAGTATGACGCAACCGAGATATATCTTTTAACAAAGATATATCTATAGTCGAAGATATATCTGAAGTCAAAGATATATCTCGATTCTATTTATACAGAACAGAGAGTAGATCGATGACAGTTCCTTATTACCCTCCCACTCGCGAACAAGACCATCGCGATGGTTTCGAACGGCGCCCACCCGGTCGTGAGCGCGGTGGGCGCGGTCCACGAGTGTTCGCTGCCGGCGACCTGAAGTTGCTGTTGTTGGCACTGATTGCCGAAAAGCCTTGTCACGGTTATGAGCTGATTCGCCAGATCGAGGCCATGTTCGACGGTGCCTACACCCCGAGTCCCGGCGTGATCTACCCCACCCTGACCCACCTGGAAATGAGTAAGATGGTCAGCGGAGACGCCGAGGGCGGGAAAAAATGTTACAGCGCAACCGACGCCGGACGTCTATTCCTTCACGACCAGGCCGAGGCGCTGGAGGGCGTGCGGATGCGCATTGAAGCCAGCAAGCGCATCCTGCGCGAGCAGGATCGACCGGCTGAAATCCACGAAGCGGTGGGTAACCTGCGTCGCGCCCTGCAAAGACACCAGGACCGCTGGAGCCCGGAAGAAATCCTGCGGATACGCGACCTGCTCAACGACACCGCCAAAGCCATCAGTGACGGCACCATCCGTCCACCCGTTTCGGAGTCAAGCGATGACTGAAATCGATCCAAACACCATTCACCGTGTCAGCCACGAGATCAAGCGTCGTCGCCTGCAAGTACTGCGGGTGGTAGACCTGACACCGCGCATGCGTCGCATCACCGTCGGTGGGCCGGAACTGGCCGGGTTTGTCAGCCTGGGCACGGATGATCACGTGAAGGTGTTTTTCCCGCAGAACGCCGAGGAACGGGCCGCCCTGGAAACCTTCGACCCCAGCGCCGGCAAGGCCCAGGGCCCGCTGCCGGAAATGCGCGACTACACCCCGCGTCGCTACGACCTGGACGCCCTGGAGCTGGACCTCGATTTCGTGCTCCACGGCGACGGTCCCGCCTCGACCTGGGCGGCCCAGGCCGAGCCCGGACAATCCCTGCACATCGGTGGGCCGCGGGGCTCGATGATCGTGCCGGACATTTTCGACAGCTACCTGCTGATCGGTGACGAAACCGCCCTGCCCGCCATCGCCCGCCGCCTCGAAGGCCTGGCGCCCAACCGGTGCGCGCTGGTGGTCGTGGAAGTGGAAAACGGTGCCGAACAGCAGGTTCTGCAAAGCCCAGCGCAGATCCACGTGATCTGGGTGCTGCGCGAAGGTCGCCAGGACAGCCTGCTGACCACCGTCCGCCAACTGGAAGTGCCTGGCGGCAAGCTCTACGCCTGGGTCGCCACCGAAAGCAAGGTGTCGCGGCAGATTCGCAAGGTGTTGCTGGAGGAGAAAGGGTTGGACCAGGACTTCGTAAAGGCGGTGGGTTATTGGAAGGCGGATGGTAGCGAGGAGGAATAATCCTCTGACAAACCCGGCCTGCCGCAGCAAGGCAGATTTATCTGTGGCGAGGGGGCAGCCCTAAACCCAGTCAACTCGGGGTGTCAGGTAGATTGAGACTTCAGTGATAGGGGCCGCTACGCAGCCCAACGGGGATAAATCCCCTCGCCACAGTTCCTAGTCGCCCTTGAGAAATTTGTTAAACAGGTGCCCCGCCCCATGCTTTTCCTGATCGCCTACATCAGCAGCGTCGTGCTGATCAACTACGCCTTTTCCGCCGCACCGCACCTGGACATCATCTGGTCGGCCTGGGGTGGCCTGGTGTTTGTCCTGCGGGACATGGTGCAGACCCGGTTCGGCCATGGCGCCATCGCGGCGATGCTGGCGGCGCTGGTGTTGTCCTATGTCACCTCGGACCCGACCATCGCCCTGGCCAGCGCCACGGCGTTCGCGGTGTCCGAATGCATCGACTGGCTGGTGTTCACGATCACCAGGCGTCCGTTGCATGATCGGTTGTGGATCAGCTCGGCACTGAGCATTCCCCTCGACACCTTCATTTTCTTCGGCCTGATCGACGCCTTGACCCCACCGGTGGTCATCACCGCCCTGGCCTCGAAATTCGCCGGGGTCACCGCCGTCTGGCTGATCATGGCCTGGCGTTTGCGCAAACAGGCCGTCGCCGGCTGAAGCCAAACCCCGTGGTTCATGTAAAATGCCGCGCTTTCTCCCTATGGGAAGCTCGCCCGGCGCGCAACCCTCGATGATCCGCTCCTGTTTGAGGACCTTCAGATGACCCGTATCGGAACTCCCTTGTCGCCCACCGCGACCCGCGTTTTGTTGTGTGGCAGCGGTGAGCTGGGCAAGGAAGTGGTAATCGAATTGCAACGCCTGGGCGTGGAAGTGATCGCCGTGGACCGCTACGCCAATGCGCCGGCCATGCAAGTCGCCCATCGCAGCCACGTGATCAACATGCTCGACGGCGCCGCCCTGCGTGCGGTGATCGAGGCCGAGAAGCCGCACTTCATCGTGCCGGAAATCGAAGCCATCGCCACCGCCACCCTGGTGGAACTGGAAGCCGAAGGCTTCACCGTGATCCCCACCGCCCGCGCCGCGCAGTTGACCATGAACCGCGAAGGCATCCGACGCCTGGCCGCCGAAGAGCTGGGCCTGCCGACTTCACCTTACTTCTTCGCCGACACCGTGGAAGACTACCGCAAGGCCGTTGAAACCCTCGGTTTCCCATGCGTGGTCAAGCCGGTGATGAGCTCGTCGGGCAAGGGCCAGAGCCTGCTGCGCGGCAGCGACGACGTACAGAAAGCCTGGGATTACGCCCAGGAAGGCGGGCGCGCCGGCAAGGGCCGGGTGATCATTGAAGGCTTTATCGACTTCGATTACGAAATCACCTTGCTGACCGTGCGTCATGTCGGCGGCACCACCTTCTGCGCACCGGTCGGTCACCGCCAGGAGAAAGGCGATTACCAGGAGTCCTGGCAGCCCCAGGCCATGAGCCCGGCGGCACTGGCCGAATCCGAGCGCGTCGCCAAGGCAGTGACCGAGGCCCTGGGCGGACGTGGGATGTTCGGCGTCGAACTATTCATCAAGGGCGACCAGGTGTGGTTCAGCGAAGTCTCTCCGCGTCCCCACGACACCGGGCTGGTGACGCTGATTTCCCAGGACCTGTCGCAGTTCGCCCTGCACGCTCGCGCCATCCTCGGCCTGCCGATCCCGCTGATCCGTCAGTTCGGCCCGTCGGCATCGGCGGTGATCCTGGTGGAAGGCCAGTCGACCCAGACCGCTTTCGCCAACCTGGGCGTCGCCCTGAGCGAACCGGACACCGCGCTGCGTCTGTTTGGCAAACCGGAAGTCAACGGCCAGCGCCGCCTGGGCGTGGCCCTGGCCCGCGACGAGTCCATCGAAGCCGCCCGCGCCAAGGCGACCCGCGCGTCTCAAGCGGTGAAGATCGAGCTGTAAGTTTGGCTACTACCCTGCTGCATTGATCGTTCCCACGCTCCGCGTGGGAATGCCTCTGCGGACGCTCCGCGTTCGGCTCTTTGGGACGCGGAGCGTCCCGGGCTGCATTCCCACGCAGAGCGTGGGAACGATCAAATGAAAAAGGCGACACCCACAAAGGTGTCGCCTTTTTCATGAGCGCCGGCCTGGTTTAATCCGGCAGTTTGTACGCAATCACATAATCACCCTGCTTCGTCCCCAGCGAACCATGACCGCCAGCAACGACCAGCACGTATTGCTTGCCGTCCTTGCCGGTGTAGGTCATCGGCGTGGTCTGGGCGCCGGCGGGCAGGCGGCCTTCCCACAGTTGCTTGCCGTTTTTCACGTCATAGGCACGCAGGTACTGGTCGAGGGTACCGCTCAGGAACGCCACGCCGCCGGCGGTGGTGAACGTGCCGCCCAGGCTCGGTACGCCCATGCTCAGTGGGATCGGCACCGGCGAGCTGTCACGCACGGTACCGTTCTTGTGTTTCCACAGGGTCTTGTTGTTGGTCAGGTCGACCGCTGCCACATAACCCCAGGCCGGAGCCTGGCATGGCAGGCCCATGGGCGACAGCAGCGCTTCGAGGATCACGCCATAGGGCGCGCCCTTGTTCGGCTGCACGCCTTCGGTTTCGCTCTTGCGACCCGGGCCACCGGCCACTTCGGCCGCCGGTACCAGCTTCGACTTGAACGCCATGTAGCTCGGGTTGACGAAAGCGATCTGGCGCACCGGGTCAACCGAGATGCCGCCCCAGTCGAACACCCCGAAGTTGCCCGGGTAAACGATGGAACCCTGCAGCGACGGCGGCGTGTACATGCCGTCATAGCGCAGCGACTTGAAGTCGATCCGGCAGAGCATCTGGTCGAACGGGGTTACGCCCCACATGTCGCGTTCCTTGAGGACCGGCGGCACGAAGTTCAGGTCGGACATCGGCTGGGTCGGCGAAGTGTGGTCGCCTTCCACCGCGCCTTGCGGCACCGGGATCTCCTTGATCGGGATGATCGGCTGGCCGTTGCTGCGGTCCAGCACATAGATGCTGCCCTGTTTGGTCGACGCCAGCACGGCCGGTTTCACGCCGTCGGCAGTCTTCATGTCCATCAGGGTCGGTTGACCGCCGACGTCCATGTCCCACAGGTCGTGGTGGGTGAACTGGAAGTACCAGCGCACCTTGCCGGTGGCGATGTCCAGCGCGGTCAGGCCGGCGGAGTATTTTTCCGATTCCGGGGTACGCAGGCCACCGAACTGGTCCGGGGTCTGGTTGCCCATCGGCAGGTAGAGCATGCCGAGTTTTTCATCGACGCTGAACATGGACCACATGTTCGGCGAGTTGCGGGTGTAGGTCTGGCCTTCGGCAATCGGTGTGGTGTCGTCCGGCTTGCCGCTGTCCCAGTTCCACACCAGCTTGCCGGTGTGCACGTCGTAAGCGCGGATGACGCCGCTGGGCTCGTCGGTGGAAACGTTGTCGGTGACGTGGCCGCCGATCACTACCAGGTTCTGGGTGACAGCCGGAGGCGAGGTCGAGTAGTAACCACCCGCGGTGAAGCCACCGATGTTGGCGGTCAGGTCGACCTGGCCTTTATCCCCGAAGTCTTCGCACATCTTGCCGGTGTCGGCATTGAGGGCGATCAGACGGGTGTCGGCGGTCGGCAGGAAGATCCGGCGCGGGCACACCGTGCTGGCCGGCGTGGTGCTGGCGGTACCGGTGGGGCTCTGCTCGGCAGAGGCGTACACCGCGTCATCGTGATAGGTCACGCCACGGCAGGTCATGTGCGCCCAACCCTTGAAGTTTTCCGCCTTCTGCGTGGAAAGCTTCGGATCGAAACGCCAGATTTCCTTGCCGGTTTCAGGCTCCAGGGCAATCACCTGGCTGTGGGGGGTGCACACGTAGAGCATGCCGTTGACTTTCAACGGGGTGTTTTCAGCGGTGGTCTCGCCCGGATCGTTCGGCCCCGGCAGGTCGCCGGTGCGATAGGTCCAGGCCGGTACCAGTTTGTCGACATTCTGTGGAGTGATCTGCGCCAACGGCGAATAACGGTCGCCATGGGCACTGCGGCCATAGGAGTTCCAGTCACCGTCGGGCATTGCCGGTGCGGTATTGGCCATGCCCGCTACATTGTCGCGGTCCAGTTGACCCTTGATTTCACCCGGATTGGTGAACTGGCTGGCAAGCGCCGCGACACCGGCAATGACCACGGCGGCGCCCAACGCGCGGGTGCCCATGGGGGACGCGTCGGCCGTCAGCAGCGGACGGCGGAACCACGGCAACAACATGACAATGCCCAGGGCGAACAGCATCGCCAGGCGCGGCACCAGTTGCCACCAGTCCAGGCCCACTTCCCACAAGGCCCATACCGTACTGGCGAACAGCACCAGCGCGTACAGGCCCAGGGCCGCCCGGCGGGCCATGAGCAGCAACACACCGGTCAACGCCAGGCCGATACCGGCCAGCAGGTAATACCACGAACCGCCAAGCGTGCTCAGCTTGACCCCGCCGGCCAACAGGGCCAGGCCCATCAAAAGAAGCAGAATGCCGAGCAGGCTCGGTAGCAGACGGCCTCGATTCGAAGCACCTTCAGTGCTCATAGTGTGATTCTCCGTGATATTTAAGGAGTCCCGCGCAAGTCATCACTGTAGATGACGATCCTGTGCGGGCATGGTTCAGTAAAAAGCTGATCAGTTAGGAGCAAGCCTTTGTGGGAGCGAGCCTGCTCGCGATGGCGGCGTCACCTTCAACAAGCGTGTTGGCTGATCCGCCGCAATCGCGAGCAGGCTCGCTCCCACACGGGGCGCAGGGCAAGACAGCGCTATCTTTCAAGATTCTGGTGCGTCAGAAGAACCGTTTCAGCAGGCGGCGCAAGAATAATGTTCCGCTCCTGATAGAGAAAGCGCTTTTACCGACATGAATCTTTTCGAAACCGGTAACAGTGTTGCCACTAGACTTCCAACCCATGGGCACCTCGGCTAAGGTGCGCGCCTATTCCCTTCACGCACATACCTCCATGACCGAACAGCACAACAACCCTCTGCACGGCGTGACGCTGGAGCAGATCCTCAACGCCCTGGTGCAACACTACGAATGGTCGGGCCTGGCCGAACGCATCGATATCCGTTGCTTCAAGAGCGACCCGAGCATCAAGTCGAGCCTGACGTTCTTGCGCAAGACACCGTGGGCACGGGAGAAAGTCGAGCGGTTGTATATCAAGCTGATGCGTACCAAGCGGCCGGTCTGAATCATGAACCTTCGACAGCGCTTCGTATCGGCGGCGGCGCTGCTGGGCTGGGCGGGATTGAGCATCCAGCTGTATTTGGTTCTGCTGGGGCGCTGGGAACTGGGCGCGAGCCTGCTGGGCGGCCTGGTGAACGTCTTCAGCTTCTTCACGGTGCTGACCAACACCCTGGTGGCCGTGGTGTTGACCTGCGCAGTGACCCGCCGCGAATCGGCCGCCCGGCGCTGGTTCCTGCGGCCCGCCGTCAGCAGCGGTATCGCCGTGAGCATCGCCCTGGTCGGCCTGGCCTATAACCTGCTGCTGCGCCATCTGTGGCAACCCGAAGGCTGGCAATTCGTGGCCGACGAATTGCTACACGACGTGATGCCGCTGCTGTTCATCGCCTATTGGTGGCAGTGCGTGCCCAAGGGCACCTTGCGCCTGTGGCATATCGGGCCCTGGATGATTTATCCCGTGGCGTACTTCGCCTATGTCCTGCTGCGGGGGAGTTTCCTGGGGGCGTACCCCTACCCTTTCATCGACGTCGCGAGCCTGGGTTATCCACAGGTGTTCGTCAATGCCGGGGGGATATTGCTGGGGTTTGTCGGGATCGCGCTGGGGCTGGTGGGGTTGGATCGGTGGGTGGGGCGACGGGATTAGAAGACCGCTACTGTCCCCTGTGGCGAGGGAGCTTGCTGGGAGCAAGCTCCCAGCGGGAGCAAGCTCCCTCGCCACAGGGTTCTATGTTCACTTTGATTGTGCGGTGCCCGGCAACATCCACACCAACCCACTGGCCTTCGCCCGCTCATGACACAAGGCCAATACGCTACGCCGCTCATCGTTGTCCATGCTGCGCCACCGGGTGATCTCGGACACGGTGCGCTGGCAGCCGGTGCAGACGTCGTCATCGTCCAGCGAGCAGATGCTCACGCAGGGCGATGGCACCGGACGTTCGGGAGTGTTCATGATTCCTGCTCGGCCAGGTCGCGGGCGTAGCGCTGTGCATTGTGGACGTAATGGGCCGCACTGGCCTCGAGCATCTTTTTCTGGGCCTCGGTCAATTCCCGCACGACCTTGCCCGGTGAGCCCATCACCAAAGAACCGTCGGGAATTTCCTTGTTTTCACCGATCAACGCATTGGCGCCGATGATGCAGTTCTTGCCGATCTTCGCGCCGTTGAGAATCACCGCATTGATGCCGATGAGGCTGTAATCCCCCACCGTACAGCCGTGGAGCATGGCGTTATGACCAATGGTCACGCCGGTGCCGATGGTCAAGGGAAAGCCCATGTCGGTGTGCATCACCGTGCCGTCCTGCACGTTGCTGTCCTTGCCGATCAGGATCAACTCGTTATCGCCGCGCAGCACGGCGTTGAACCAGACACTGGCGCCCTCTTCGAGGCGGACCTTGCCCACCAGCGTGGCATTGGGCGCGACCCAGCTTTGTGGGTGGGTTTCGACACGGGCATCGCCCAGGCGGTATTTCATGAAGATCCTCGGGCTCAGGTATTGATAAAGCTTCTGGGTGGTTTGTGCAGGTCGATGCCGGCGTCGAACAGCAGATTCACCAGCTCGACGATCATGATCGCCGTCAGGCCCCAGATCTTGTACTCGCCAAAACGGTAGCTGGGCACGTACCAACTGCGGCCCTGGTAATCGATGCGATGGGTGTGTTCGCGGGGATCCTTGCGGAAAAACTCCAGCGGTACATTGAAGACCGCGGCGATCTCGGCATCGTTGGCCTGGTATTCGACGAAATCCGGAATCACCCCGACGTAGGGCGTGACCTTGATGCCATGCAGCGAAATCAACGGGCTGAGGGGACCGATCACCTCCACCAGGCCGGGAGGCAGGCCGATTTCCTCTTCGGCCTCACGTAGGGCGGTGAACACCAGGTCCGGATCCTCCGGGTCGCGCCGCCCGCCGGGGAAGGCCACTTCGCCGCCATGGGTCGAGAGCCCGCTGGCGCGCAAGGTCAGTACCAGTTCCGGCTCGTCACTGCGGGTGATCGGCACCAGCACCGCGGCTTCAGGGAAACGTCGGTCGGCCTGCAGGTCACGCGGGGTATGGTTGCTTACTCGATGCAGTAGCTCGTCCAGCATGAGACTTCTCGATTCATTCGCTGCCTTGCATCATGCACCAATCGTTCAAGCCGCCCAACCCCCGGACTGCGTCGTGTCGCGAAACGACAACTTGCCGACACCCGCCCCGCACGCCAAGATAGGCGCAGCATTCAGGAACCCAAGCATGAAATTCTGCAGTCAGTGCGGTAACCCGGTGACCCAGCGCATACCCGAAGGCGACTCGCGCCTGCGCTTTGTCTGCGACACCTGCCACGCCATCCACTACCAGAACCCCAACATCGTGGCCGGTTGCGTACCGACCTGGGGTAGTAAAGTCCTGCTGTGCCGCCGCGCCATCGAGCCGCGACGCGGTTACTGGACACTGCCGGCGGGCTTCATGGAGAACGGCGAAACCGTCGCACAGGCCGCCGAGCGCGAAACCGCCGAGGAAGCCTGCGCCCGGGTGCGAAATCTGAGCATCTATACGTTGATCGACGTACCGCACATCAGCCAAGTGCATGTATTCTTCCGCGCCGAGCTGGTGGACGAGGATTTCGCCGCCGGCCCCGAGAGCCTGGAAGTGAAACTGTTCGAAGAAGCGGACATTCCCTGGGACGAGCTGGCTTTCCGCACAGTGGGCCGGACCCTGGAATACTTCTATGCTGACCGACGAACCGAGCAATACCCGGTGCGATCCGAATCGATCCCGCCACTGGCTCAGCCTGCCAAGACCTGAAAAACCATACCGTCACCACACCTCTAGGGATACCGTTTCAATGCGCTGGTTGCTTGTGCTGTTCTGCTTGACGTTCGCTGCTGTGTCCCAGGCTTCTGCAGTGGGAACCTACGACGGCAAGCCCATCGAAAAAGTGCTGGTGCTCAAATCCGCCCATCAATTGCAATTGATCAGCGACGGCAAACCACTCAAGACCTACCGTATATCCCTCGGCAAAGGCGCCAAGAAAGGCCCCAAGCTGGTCCAGGGCGACAAGCGCACCCCTGAAGGTTTCTACTGGATCGACTGGCGCAAGGTCAGCGACCGTTTCTACCTGTCGATGCACATCTCCTACCCCAACATCAGCGACGCCGCCCGCGCCCGGCGCGAAGGCGTGGAGCCTGGCAGCATGATCATGATCCACGGCACACCGGACAGCGAAGAAAACCCTGAACAGCTGTTCCACACCCTGGACTGGACCGATGGATGCATTGCCATGCGCAATGTGGACATGCGCGAAGTCTGGAACCTGGTGCCGGATGGCACGATGATCGAGATTCGGCCGTAGCGTTTGTCCTTTATGTGGTAACAGAGCTTGTGTGGCGAGGGAGCTTGCTGGGAGCTTGCTCCCGCTCCCTCGCCACAGGGTTGCAGCGTCGATCACTCCACTCGTAAACAACTCTGAACCACTGTGGGAGCGAGCCAGCTCGCGATGACGCCGGCCCTTACGCCATCAGGCCCGTAGCTCCGCCCGATCCAGCGCCTTGTCCGCCAACAGCGCACCCAACTCAATCATCTGCGCCACCCCCAGCGCCACATGCCGCCGCGAGCCGTCGAGGTCGAAGGCCAGGTCGCTGAGCATGGCATTGGCCGAGGCCAGGGTTTCGCTGAGGTTGGCTAGCAGGGCTTCGGTGTCGACAGCATCGGTCACGGTGAACAACTGCAGGGAGGGCTTGGGTTCTGACGAGTTGTCCTCGGGTTTGAGGTAATGGTCCAGCGCACGATCAGCGGCTTCTTGCAGCTTTTCGGGGGCGTAGTCGCCGTAGGGGAAACTGGATGCGGGTTTGTCATTTTTCAAAGGGGAAACTCCTTGAATTAATGGAGCCCAGGACAAATCGTCCGGGCCTGTGCCCTGTGATTCTTCGGACGGTCAAACCCGGTCGCTGAATTGGCAGCGACACCCACAGGCTAGAGCCACCGCTTCCGAGGGACAACCTTAAAAACTTGTCGGAAACTTCGGTGCGTCTGACAGACCGCGCGATACATCGTTGATGTTTCGCACAATAAAAAACCGGCCTCAGCCGGTTTTTTATTGGACATCGGGGTTCAAACAAGGCCCGCGCGCTGTTCAGCCTCGTAGTGTCGGGTCTGAAAGGGCATGAGGGTCTGGACCTTCAAACCAAGCCCTTCACTCAAACCCCAGGAGAGGGCGAGTTCATCACGGCGTTTGCGAAGTGAAACGGCAGCCTGGGAAGTCACTTCCTGCTTCGGGGCCAAGCGCCAGAACAACTCAAGTGCTTTGAAAACTTCCGACACTCGTCTGTCCGTTACACACGAAAAACGAGTGAACCGTTCGAGCAAGTAGCCTGCGCGACGAACTTCGATCTCATCAGAATGTTGACTCAGAAAGACCTGGGCTGCACTCATCAAGTCTGAATGGGAATACCAGACCGCTTTGGCTGCACGCTCGAGCGCAGCGTCATTTGCGTGGCTCAACGGGCTTTTGACCAATGTGTCCAAAGCGGATGAAAGGACGTGGTCGTTATCGGGCTTCGTCATCTGGGATTTCCAGATACTCTTGCAAAATATGGGTTAAAACAGAGGTTGGAGGCTCCTTGTTGCCAACATATACATCAATCGCTTCCAATGCCAGTCGACGCAGCTCGGCGGTCAAAATAAAGCCAGCCCTCAGAAGCGCCAGGATATCGCCAACATCCTGATCCGTCGCTCTGCCCAGTTTTGAAATTGCAATATCGACAGGAGCAGCAATGTGAACATGTAGAGGAGACGCTACTGGGAACTCTTCGAGAGGAAGACTACGGGCCCAATAGTCCTCATGAATCGGGCCAAAGCTCGTGTTGTACTGGAGGTCGTAGTTCAGCTCCATTAATCGGCCAGACCTCTCGTCGACAAACTGCTCTGGAACCTCTGCGAGCAAAGCTCGGAGATGGAAGCCTTCTGGCAGGCTGGCCTCATGAATTTCAGCGTCGACATCAGTGGAAACACGATGATTTGTATAAAGGTGCACCGCACACCCTCCGAACACGATGACTTTGACTGTCCCAGGCTTTGCATTTTCAAACGTCAGTTCCGCTTCGACGGATTTGAACATTAAAACCAAAGCCTGACCCAGCGCCGTTTTCGTATTAAGACGGGGGGTGACCATATCCGGCAATTCCATATTGACCTCAGATGCTGATGTTGTTCCTCTGGACGCGATGCTGCCGCTCGCTCTTTGCCAATGGCCGGTGAGTGCTTGCATACGTCTGAGGGAATAGGGGCTCTCATGCCCGGGGGACCGTGAGCTCTGGAAGCTAGAGCCACCGCTTCCGAGGGACAACCTGAAAAACTTGTCGGAAACTTCGGTGCGTCTGACAGACCGCGGGCCGGATCGCGGACCGGGTTGTCAGGGGTGATGTGTATAGGAAACCGGTTCGTTCCGTTGCAGCGAACGCCTTTCCCTGTGGGAGCGAGCCCTGCTCGCGATAGCGGTGGATCAGTTGAATAAGGGCTGGATGTGCCGATGCCATCGCGAGCAGGCTCGCTCCCACAGGGGAACGCGTACGCTCAAAAAGCCGCCTTGCCTTTGCTTTTGCTTTTGCTTTTGATCTTCAAGCCCCGTTAGCCCCGTTAGCCGCGCTGGTAGCCGCGCTGGGCCATGGATGGCCCTTCGCGGCGGGCCCACGGAGCAATGCCGGAGTGAGGGAACACCTCGCCTTGGCGAGGTGCCGAGTGGTGGGGCACAGACCTTTTGGTTACTTTTGGCTGGGCCGGCATTCCGGGCGTTTGCCAAAAGTAACCCGCTGTAAAAGCGGAACCATAAGTCGCCGTTACCGAAGAAATGGATATACACACCATCCAACTCTCCCTAAAAACAACCGCCGGTCGGCAGAAAAAAATTAAACCCAAGTCCAACACGCAAATACCACTTCCCCGAGAGACACCCTTAGCAGCTACGGTCTCCTCCCGCCAAAACCAATCAAAGTAATACCACTTAAAATCCACTCAACAAAAGTCCACCGCCATACCCGCAAAACCATGAGCAACCCTCATTGACGTGGTATTCAAGTGGTATTAATTTCCACCCCATCACCGAGCGACAACACCCCAACAACCGCATCGGAACCCCCATGAACGACATCCAGGCCCTGCGCCCCGACGACACCCAAGCCACACCGCTCTACCTGCAACTGGCCCGCAACCTGGAAGCCGCAATCCACGCCGGCCAATGGAAAGCCGAACAAGCCATGCCGTCCGAACGCAGCTTGAGCGAACAACTCGGTATTTCCCGGGTCACCGCCCGCAAGGCACTGGAAGTGTTGTTCGAACAAGGCCTGATCCGCCGCAACCAAGGCTCGGGCACGTTCATCACCCCGCGCTTGGAACAACCACTGTCCCGCCTCAGCGGCTTCAGCGAAATGCTGCGGCTCAAGGGTTTCGTACCCGGTTCCCAGTGGCTGGAACGGGAAATCACCCCGCCCACCCACGAAGAACTGATCCGCCTGGGCCTGTCGCCCACCGACAAAGTTGCGCGACTCAAGCGCCTGCGCAAGGCCGACGACACAGTCATGGCCATCGAGATGAGCACCCTGCCCGCCGCCATCATCCCCAAGCCCCAGGCCATTGGCGCTTCGCTCTACGAGTTTCTCGACAGCATCGGCAAACCGGTGGTGCGCGCCCTGCAGCACATCCAGGCCATCAACGCCTCGGACGAGTTCGCCGCCCTGGTGGGCATCGCCCCGGGCACCGCCATGCTGCTGATGACCCGGGTCGGCTACCTGGAGGACAACACGCCCATCGAAGTCACCGACACCTATTGCCGCAACGATTACTACGACTTTGTCGCCGAGCTGCGTCGCTAACGGCGCTGCCTCCCCAGACATTCAGAGACTGCCCATGTCCGAAGACAACATCCTCACCGCCCACGGCTGGGTTCGCGGCCGCCTGGTCCACGCCCACGGCAAGGTCGTGTCCGTTGAAGGCCGGCCTTGCGATCCGGCCGACAATGACCTGCCCTACCTGCTGCCCGGCTTCATCGACTTGCATGTCCACGGCGGTGGTGGCAAGGACATCATGGAAGGCGGCCCGGCGTTCGACACCATCGCCCGCACCCACGTGCGCTTTGGCACCACGTCGCTGTTGGCGACCACCATGACCGCACCGGGCGAAGAAATCACCCGCGTGCTCAAGGCCCTCGGCGAGTTCTGTGAACAACGGCGCAGCGGCAGCGCCCGGATGCTCGGCGTGCACCTGGAAGGCCCCTACATCAACCCCGGAAAGCTGGGGGCGCAACCGAACTTCGCTCACACCGCGTTGATGGCCGAAGTAGAGGCCTATCTGGCCCTGGCGCCGATCCGGGTGATCACCATTGCTCCGGAAATCGCCGGCCACGATGCCCTGATCCGCGCCCTCAGTGCCCGGGGCGTGCGCATGCAGATCGGCCACACCTTGGGCAGCTACGAAGAAGGCGTCGCTGCGTTGGCCGCTGGCGCCAGCAGCTTCACCCATCTGTACAACGCCATGAGCCCGCTGCATCACCGCGAGCCGGGCATCGTCGGCGCGGCGCTGGCCCATGCCCGCTATGCCGAGCTGATCCCGGACCTGCTGCACGTGCATCCCGGCGCCATGCGCGTGGCCTTGCGCGCGATCCCGTGCCTGTACTGCGTCACCGATTCCACCGCGGCCGCGGGCATGCCCGACGGCGAGTACAAGCTGGGCAGCCATACCGTGACCAAATGCCTGGGCGGCGTGCGGTTGGCCGATGGCACCCTGGCCGGCAGTACCCTGACCATGGACCAGGCCCTGCGTAACCTGGTGAAGATCGGCCTGCCCCTCGCCGAAGCCTCGCAACGCCTCTCCCAGTTCCCCGCCGACTACCTCGGCCTGCCCGAGCGCGGACGCCTGCAACCGGGCGCCTGGGCCGACTGCGTGCGCCTTGACCGTTCCCTGACCCTGACCGACGTGATGGTCGAAGGAGAAGCCATTGACTTCCAAAATGCTTGAAGAGGCCCTCGCCGCCTGCGAAGCCGTCGAACGCCAGTTGCAACAACTGGACCCGGCCCTGCAGGAAATCGCCGGACGCCTGCGCCGTCAGCCGCCGCAAGTGGCGATGACCATCGCCCGTGGCAGTTCCGACCACGCCGCCAGCTACTTCGCCTACCTGACCATGCAGCAGTTGGGTTTGCCGGTGGCGTCGTTGCCGATGTCGGTGGTGACCATGCAGCAGGCACCGCTCAAGGTCAGCGGCCAGGTGGCGTTCGGTTTCTCCCAGTCGGGACAGAGCCCGGACCTGGTCAACAGCCTGCGCCTGTTGCGCAAGCGCGGCGCCTTGAGCGTGGCCCTGGTCAACGCCCTCGATTCGCCCCTGGAAGCGGCGTGTGAATTCAGCGTGCCGCTGTGCGCCGGCGTCGAAAGCAGCGTTGCCGCCACCAAGAGTTTCATCGCCACCCTCAGCGCCAGCGCCCGGCTCGTGGCCCAGTGGAAAGACGACGCCGAATGGCTGGAAGCCGGCAGCGCCCTGCCCGAGGGTTTGCGCGAGGCCGCCCGCCAGGATTGGAGCCTCGCCGTCGAGGCCCTGCGCTCCTGTCAGCGGTTGATGGTGATCGGCCGTGGCGCCGGGTTCGCCATCGCCCAGGAAGCGGCGCTCAAGTTCAAGGAAACCTCGGCGATCCAGGCCGAAGCCTTCAGCAGCGCCGAAGTGCGCCACGGGCCGATGGCGCTGATCGACGAGAACTATCCGCTGCTGGTCTTCGCCCCTTGCGGTGCCGAGCAGGCCGGCGTGTTGAGCCTGGCCGCCGACATGCGCCAACGCGGCGCCCGGGTCTTGCTGGCGGCACCCGGTGACATCGCCGAACGCGACCTGACCCTGACCCGCGCCGAACACCCGGCCCTGGACCCGATCCTGGCGATCCAGAGCTTTTACGGGATGGCTGCCCAGCTCTCCGTGGCCCGGGGCCTGAACCCCGACCAACCGCGGCACCTGAGCAAAGTCACCCGTACGCACTGACTAACGAAGCCTGATGAGAGCGCGCCATGCCCAACAATAATAAAGAGTTGACCCTCAGCGCCCCGCTCAGCGGCCCGGTGCTCACCCTCGCCAATGTTCCGGACGCCGTGTTCGCCAGCGGCGCCATGGGCGACGGGATCGCCATCGACCCGCTGAACGACACCCTCTATGCGCCCTGTGACGGCGAGGTGATCCATGTCGCCCGCACCCGCCACGCCGTGACCCTGCGGGCCGACAACGGCGCCGAACTGCTGCTGCACCTGGGGCTGGACACTGTCGAGCTGCATGGCGACGGGTTCTCCATGCTGGTCAAGGAAGGCGCACGGGTCAGCAACGGCCAGCCCTTGCTCCGTTATGACGTGGATAAAGTGGCACTGCACTGCAAGAGCCTGGTCAGCCTGTTGGTCATCACCAATAGCGAGCGCTTCCAGGCGCGGCCCGTCACCCTCAAGGGCGTAAAGGTCGGCGAGCCGCTGCTGCATATCGTCGCCGTGGCGGCAGGCTCGTCAGCGGCCGAACCTCAAGACGTCGGCATCGAGGTTTTCGGCCAGATCCGCATCGCCCATCGCGGCGGCCTGCACGCGCGGCCGGCGGCATTGATACGCCAGACCGCCCAGGGCTTCAAGAGTCGCTCGCAGCTGCATTTCGGCGGCAAGACGGCCTCCTGCGACAGCCTCATGGGGATGATGGGCCTTGCAATCACCGAGCAGGCAGAAGTGCAGGTCAGTTGCCGTGGCAACGATGCCGAAGCGGCGCTGCAAGCGTTGCTGACAAGTTTGTCCACCGCCCTGGCCGAAGAAGCCCACGCCGCAGCGCCTGCGCCCAAGACACATGACCGCCCAGCCGAAGATGGCGTGCTGCACGGCGTATGCGCCGCCCCCGGCCTGGTGGCCGGACCGCTGGTTCGGCTGAACGGCATTCAACTGCCGGAGGATACGGGCGGCCACGATGTCGAGGATCAGCGCCAGCAACTGAGCCGTGCCTTGGCCCACGTCAGTCGTGACACCCACCTGACCCTGGACAACGCCAGGGCCCGGCGCAACCGCGACGAAGAAGCGATTTTCAGCGCCCACCTGGCGCTGCTGGAAGACCCGATCCTGCTGGACGCCGCTCACCTGTGCATCGATCAAGGCAGCGCCGCGACCCACGCCTGGAGCCAATCCATCGATGCGCAATGCCGGGTACTGGAGCAACTGGGCAGCACGCTGCTGGCCGAGCGCGCCAACGACCTGCGTGACCTGCGCCAGCGGGTCCTGCGGGCACTGTTGGGAGAGGCCTGGCAATTCGACGTGCCGGCGGGCGCGATTGTCGCTGCCCAGGAACTGACCCCGTCGGACCTGCTGCAACTCAGCGCCCAAGGCGTCGCCGGCGTGTGCATGGTCGAGGGCGGCGCCACTTCCCACGTAGCCATCCTGGCTCGAGGCAAAGGGATGCCGTGTCTGGTAGCGCTGGGCGCGGCATTGTTGGAACAGGAACAAGGCCAGTCGGTAGTACTCGATGCAGATGAAGGCCGCCTCGAACTACGCCCCACCGCCGAGCGCCTGACCCAGGTACAACAGGCACACGCCCAGCGAGCCGCCCGCCGCGCTCAACAACACGCCCTCGCCCACACACCGGCCCGCACCGTTGACGGGGTGACGGTCGAAGTGGCGGCCAACGTCGCCTCCAGCGCCGATGCAGCCGAGGCCCTGGCTAATGGCGCCGACGGTGTCGGGCTGCTGCGCACCGAATTCCTCTTCGTTGACCGCCACACCGCCCCGGACGAAGAGGAACAGCGCCAAAGCTACCAAGCCGTGCTCGACGCCATGGGCGAGAAGCCGGTGATCATTCGCACCATCGATGTCGGCGGCGATAAACAATTGGATTACCTGCCGCTGCCGACCGAAGCCAACCCGGTGCTGGGCCTGCGGGGTATTCGCCTGGCCCAGGTGCGCCCGGAACTGCTCGACCGGCAACTGCGAGCCTTGCTGCAAACCCGTCCGCTGGACCGTTGCCGGATCCTGTTGCCAATGGTCACCGAAGTCGACGAACTGCTGGACATCCGCCACCGCCTGGATGCATTGGCCAGCGAGTTGGGCCTGAGCGAACGGCCGCAACTGGGGGTGATGATCGAAGTGCCGGCCGCCGCCCTGTTGGCCGAACAACTGGCCGAGCATGCGGACTTCCTGTCCATCGGCACCAACGACCTCTCGCAGTACACCCTCGCCATGGACCGCGACCACGCCGGCCTCGCCGCCCGGGTCGATGCCCTGCACCCGGCACTGCTGCGGCTGATCGCCCAGGCCTGCGCCGGCGCGGCCCGGCATGGGCGCTGGATCGGCGTGTGCGGCGCCCTGGCCTCCGATCCGTTGGCAACGCCGGTGCTGGTGGGGCTGGGCGTGCGCGAACTGTCGGTCAGCCCGGCGCAGATCGGCGAGATCAAGGCGCGGGTGCGCGACCTCGATACCGTCAAATGCGCTTGCCTCAGCGCCGAATTGCTGAATCTGGGCAGTGCCGCTGCGGTGCGCCAGGCCTGTCATCAACACTGGCCCCTGGGCTGAGTACGTCGAAGAACAATAAGGGAGAACCGCCATGTACCAGCATTTCATCGAAGGACTGCAACGTCTCGGCCGGGCACTGATGCTGCCCATCGCGATCCTGCCGATCGCCGGCCTGTTGCTGCGCCTGGGCGACACCGATCTTCTGAACATCGCCATCATCCACGATGCCGGGCAGGCGATCTTCGCCAACCTGGCGATGATCTTCGCCATCGGCATCGCCGTGGGATTCGCCCGGGACAATAACGGTACGGCGGGGTTGGCCGGGGCTATCGGTTACTTGGTGATGATCGCCACGCTGAAGGTGCTCGACGCCAGCATCAACATGGGCATGCTCGCCGGGATCATCAGTGGCCTGCTCGCGGGGGCACTGTACAACCGGTTCAAGGACATCAAGCTGCCGGAGTACCTGGCGTTCTTCGGCGGCCGGCGCTTCGTGCCGATTGTCACCGGCTTCAGCGCGGTGGGCCTGGGGCTGGTGTTCGGCCTGATCTGGCCGCCGATCCAGCAAGGCATCAACAGCTTCGGTGCACTGTTGATGGAAAGCGGCAGCCTGGGTGCATTCGTGTTCGGGGTATTCAACCGACTGCTGATCGTCACCGGCCTGCACCATATCCTCAATAACATGGCCTGGTTCATCTTCGGCAGCTTCACCGACCCGCACACCGGTGCGGTGGTGACCGGCGACCTGACCCGCTATTTTGCCGGCGACCCCAACGGCGGCCAGTTCATGACCGGTATGTTCCCGGTGATGCTTTTCGGCCTGCCCGCCGCCTGCCTGGCGATGTACCGCAACGCCCTGCCCCAGCGGCGCAAAGTCATGGGCGGGATTCTGTTATCCATGGCGCTGACCTCGTTTCTCACCGGGGTCACCGAGCCGGTTGAATTCGCCTTCATGTTCCTCGCGCCGCTGTTGTTCCTGCTGCATGCATTGCTCACCGGGCTGTCGATGGCCATCACCGACTGGCTGAACATCCGCCTGGGCTTTACCTTCTCCGGTGGCTTCATCGACATGGTCCTGGGCTGGGGCAAATCGAACAACGGCTGGCTGGTGGTACCGGTGGGCCTGGCCTACGCGGTGATCTACTACACCGTGTTCGACTTCTGCATCCGCCGCTTCGACCTGAAGACTCCCGGTCGTGAAGACGTCCCGACCGCAGACAAACCGGTCATTGCCCGGAATGAGCGAGCCGGGGCCTACATCGCCGCACTCGGCGGCGCCGACAACCTGATCACCGTCGGCGCCTGCACCACGCGGCTGCGACTGGACATGGTCGACCGCAGCAAAGCCTCCGATGCCCAGCTCAAGGCCTTGGGCGCCATGGCCGTGGTGCGTCCCGGCAACGGCGGCAGCCTGCAGGTGGTGGTGGGGCCAATGGCCGACAGCATCGCCGATGAAATCCGCCTGGCCTTGCCAGTGACCGGCTCGACCGACAGTCCGCTGCAGGCCGAGTCGGCCACCCTCAGCACCGAGCAGGTCGGCCAATGGCTGGACGCACTGGGCGGCAAGGACAACGTGCTGGCCTTGGAATGCGTCGCCCAGACGCGGCTGCGGGTGCAGCTCGAAGATGCCCGGCGGTTATCCGAGGCGGATCTGAGGGCCCTGGGTTGTCAGGGTGTCAGCCAGCTGGAAGGCGGCATCTGGCATGTGCTGGTGGGCACTCGGGCCAATGCAATGGGTGAAGCGCTAAGGGCAATGCTGAGCAACCGGAAAACCTGCGCACAATCCCTTTAGCGATCTCCGCCGGAGCGGCTTGTTACAAAATTGGATCCCAAAAGACGTCTGGCAAACCCGTCGTCGCCTATTCTTTGGATTCATGCGGCGAACCGAGGCGCGCCCCAGCGGCGCCCTCCTGCCGCAATCGATCACCCACCCTGTCAGGTCGAAGAATAGGTAGTCATGACGTATGTGATTCGACTGGCTCCTCGTTCCAGCTGAGGCATCGAATCATGAGCAGAAAAAGTACTTTTATACGGGCGGCGACTGTCGCGGTAGTGGTATTGGCAAGTCCCTGGCAACCAGGACCCGATGCTTGGGCTGCGGCCCAGGTGCCTCAAGACCTGAAGAAAGAGCCTTGGTATCAAGCCTGGCTCAAGGTCACGGCGAACCCAGACGTGGATATTCGCAAAACCACGCCATCGTTACACTGGCGTACCGACATGGACACGCTCTACCGGGGAGATACGACGGGCCAAGGCCTCAGCGCTTTTCAAGACGGTCTGCTGCCCAAAGCCGCGGGCATCCCCGAGAGCGAATGGATATATAACTGGTATAACCATGCGGGTGGCTCCGCCGGGACGGTGTTCAGCAGCACGACGCGCAGTCAGTTCATCGCCCAGCACTACGCCAGCGAGTGGGTTTACGAATTCAAAGCCCCCCATGGAATCGATCAGGAGCAATCTGGAGGCCCCTTCCCCCGTGAGGTGGAAATAAGCTTCCCGGGTGGGGTCAAGGGGTACTTCATCAGCAAGGCGTGCAAGGCGACGAACCTGGCCAATTGCGTGGCAAACCCGGACTACCGTGAACCCACCGGTCACGAGACGATGCAGCAGGTTGCTGCGATTCCTATCGATTGGAATCGGCTGGAGCCTCCAGAAGGGCTGGCGTGGGTAACGACCAAGGACTCTCTCTGGGCCGTCGGTTCTACGACAATCAACCCCGTGCAGGGCGCGGATGCGCTTAGCCAGGGGTTGCAGGCCTGGAATGCGCTGCCACCGAATTTGAGACTGGCCACCCAGCCGGAGTCTCCCTTGGCTCAATCGGTCGTCGTGGCGTTTCGCGACTATGGGGAAGCCAAGCTCTGGGCCACCGAGCAAGCCTCGAACGGCGGCTGGGTCTACGAAGTCAGGTCCAACACCGTGGCGGTTGATTTATCCGGCCGTAGCACCGGCAATCGTGAAGGCGCCTACGCGTTCATCGGCGGCATCAAGGGCGGGTTGTTGATGAATGCCCGCCGGTTCGAGAAAGGCGTAGGTGAGCCGGTCGAGTGCATCGGTATCCAGAAAGAGGTTTGTCGCCTGGAGCATCGGCACCAGTAGATGGGCCGGGCATCGCCGCAGGTCGGGACGTCATTGTCAGATCGGGCCCCATCGCGAGCGGGCTCGCTCCCACAGTGGATTTGGGGAGTGTACGCAGAACTTGTGGTCGGCACCGGCCTTTGTGGGAGCAAAGCTTGCTCGCGATGAGGCCCGTACACATCCAACACCACTATCTGACACACCACAATCCCTGTGGCGAGGGAGCTTGCTCCCGCTCGGTCGGTCCGACGCCTCGGGCACAGCAACCGCCAAAATCTCGGGGCCGCTGCGCAGCCCAGCGGGAGCAAGCTCCCTCGCCACAGGGCCGTGTCCGCCAGCAGGAATATTTTCAGCATTAATCGCACCCAATAAAAAACCCGCTGAATCAATCAGCGGGTTTCTCATTTCAACGGGCAGAAGATCAGAAATCCTCCAACCGCCACACCTCATACGCCGGTGTCTCGTAGGGATGGCTTTGTTTCAAGGCTTCCACCACCCCACGAATCAACTCATCGGCCACCACAAGCTCCACCTTCCATTCCTCGACCTGCTCGACCTTCCCCGCTTCGCCAATGAACGGCTGGCTGCCGTCCAAGGGGCGAAACTGGCCCAGGCCCAGCACTTGCCAGGCGCAGTGGTCATAGGCGCCGATCCGTCCGCCACCGGCAGCGAATACGGCGCTTTTGACCTCGTCCACATGGCTGGCCGGGACGAAGAAGCAGAGCTTGTACACGCCTTTAGTTCACCCAGACGCGGGCGTTGCGGAACATGCGCATCCATGGCGCGTCTTCGTTCCAGTCGTCCGAACGCCACGAGTTCTGCACCGCGCGGAATACGCGCTCAGGGTGCGGCATCATGATCGTCACGCGGCCGTCGCGGCTGGTCAGGCCGGTGATCCCGCGCGGCGAGCCGTTCGGGTTGGCCGGATAGGTTTCGGTGACCTTGCCGTGATTGTCGACGAACCGCAGCGACACGCAACCGGACAGGTCGGCTTCGAGCAGCGCTTCTTCGCTTTCGAATTCCGCATGACCTTCACCGTGGGCGATGGCGATCGGCATGCGCGAACCGGCCATGCCCTGCAGGAAGATCGAGTTCGACTCCTGCACCTGGACCATCGCCACGCGGGCTTCGAACTGCTCGGACCGGTTACGCACGAAGTGCGGCCAGAACTCGCTGCCCGGGATCAGCTCGTGCAGGTTGGACATCATCTGGCAACCATTGCACACGCCGAGGGTGAAGCTGTCGGTGCGCTCGAAGAAGCCTTGGAACGCATCGCGGGCGCGGCTGTTGAACAGCGCCGACTTGGCCCAGCCTTCGCCGGCACCCAGCACGTCGCCGTAGGAGAAGCCGCCACAGGCGACCATGCCCTTGAAGTCGTTCAGGTCGACACGGCCCGCAAGAATGTCGCTCATGTGCACGTCGATCGCGTTGAAACCGGCACGGTCGAACGCCGCCGCCATTTCCACCTGGCCGTTGACGCCCTGCTCACGCAGTACCGCCACTTGTGGACGAACACCTTTCTTGATGTAAGGCGCGGCCACGTCCAGGTTGACGTCGTAGCTGAGCTTGGCGCTCAGGCCCGGGTTGTCTTCTTCCAGCAGGACGTCGAATTCCTGATCGGCGCAATCGGCGTTGTCCCGCAGGCGCTGGATCTGGTAGCTGGTTTCAGCCCACTGGCGTTGCAACAGGCGACGCTGGCCTTCGAAGACGGTATCGCCGTTGAAGGTAATGTTGACGTGAGCGTTGTTGATCGGCTGACCGATCACCGAGACGCAATCGGCCAGGCCTGCCGCGCTGAACTGGGCGAGGATGTCCGGGGTAGCGTCCTGGCGAACCTGGATCACCGCACCCAGTTCTTCGTTGAACAGGATGGCCGGAATCTCGGCGGCGGATTCCGCCACGCTGTCGAGGGTCAGGCTCAGGCCGCAGTGGCCGGCGAAGGCCATTTCCATCACGGTGGTCAGCAGGCCGCCATCGGAACGGTCGTGGTAGGCCAGCAGGTGGCCGTCGGCATTGAGACCCTGGATGACGGCGAAGAACGCCTTCAGGTCCTCGGCATCGTCGACGTCCGGCGCCTGCTTGCCGAGCTTGCCATGCACCTGGGCCAGGATCGAGGCGCCCATGCGGTTCTGGCCACGGCCCAGGTCGATCAGGATCAGGTCGGTGGTGCCCTTGTCCATGCGCAGTTGCGGGGTCAGGGTCTGGCGGACGTCGGTGACCGGGGCGAAACCGGTCACGATCAGCGACAGCGGCGAGGTCACGCTCTTGTCCACGCCGCCTTCGTTCCAGCGCGTGGCCATGGACATGGAGTCCTTGCCCACCGGAATGGTGATGCCCAGCTCCGGGCACAGCTCCATGCCGACGGCCTTGACGGTGTCGTACAGGCGGGCGTCTTCACCCGGGTGGCCGGCGGCGGACATCCAGTTGGCCGACAGCTTGATGTCGGAAATCTTGCCGATGCGCGAGGCCGCGAGGTTGGTCAGCGCCTCGCCGATGGCCATGCGGCCCGACGCCGGGGCGTCCAGCAGGGCCAGCGGCGTGCGCTCGCCCATGGCCATGGCTTCACCGGTGTAGACATCGAAACTGGTGGCGGTCACGGCGACGTCAGCCACCGGCACCTGCCACGGCCCGACCATCTGGTCACGGGCCACGAGGCCGGTGATGGTGCGGTCGCCGATGGTGATCAGGAAGCTCTTGCTCGCCACGGCCGGGTGGTGCAGGACGCGCTCGATGGAATCGGCGATGTCGAGGGTGGAAGGATCGAAATCGTCGCCCAGCTCGGTTTCGCGAACGGCCGAACGGTGCATGCGCGGGGCCTTGCCCAGCAGCACTTCCAGTGGCATGTCCACCGGGCTGTTGCCGAAGTGACTGTCGGTGACGGTCAGTTGCGGCTCGGCAGTGGCTTCGCCGACCACGGCGAACGGGCAGCGTTCGCGCTCGCAAATCGCCTGGAAGCGCTCGAAGTCGGCCGGGCCGACTGCCAGGACGTAGCGTTCCTGGGACTCGTTGCTCCAGATTTCGTGCGGGGCCATGCCCGGCTCGTCGTTCGGAATGTTGCGCAGCTCGAAGCGGCCACCACGGCCACCGTCGTTGACCAGTTCCGGGAAGGCGTTGGACAGGCCACCCGCGCCGACGTCGTGGATGAAGCTGATGGGGTTCTTGTCACCCAACTGCCAGCAACGGTCGATGACTTCCTGGCAACGGCGTTCCATTTCCGGGTTTTCCCGCTGGACCGACGCGAAATCCAGGTCCGCCGAGCTGGTGCCGGTGGCCATGGAGGAAGCGGCGCCGCCGCCCAGGCCGATCAGCATGGCCGGGCCGCCGAGGACGATCAGCTTGGAGCCGACCACGATCTCGCCTTTCTGCACGTGTTCGGCGCGGATGTTGCCCATGCCGCCGGCGAGCATGATCGGCTTGTGGTAGCCGCGCACTTCTTCGCCACGGGGGGTGGTGATGGATTGTTCGAAGGTACGGAAGTAACCGGTCAGGGCCGGACGGCCGAATTCGTTGTTGAACGCCGCGCCACCCAGCGGGCCTTCGATCATGATGTCGAGGGCGTTGACGATGCGCTCAGGCTTGCCGTAAGGCTTTTCCCACGGTTGTTCGAAGCCCGGGATCTGCAGGTTCGACACGGTGAAACCGGTCAGGCCGGCCTTGGGCTTGGCGCCGCGACCGGTTGCACCTTCGTCGCGGATCTCGCCACCGGAACCGGTGGACGCGCCCGGGAACGGCGCAATCGCGGTCGGGTGGTTGTGGGTCTCGACCTTCATCAGGATGTGCACCGGCTCCTGGACCGCACCGTACTGGCGGGTCTCGGGATTCGGGAAGAAGCGACCGGCAACGCTGCCGACGATCACCGAAGCGTTATCCTTATAAGCAGACAGAACGCCTTCGCTGTGCATCTGATAGGTGTTCTTGATCATGCCGAACAGGCTTTTTTCCTGGCTCTGGCCGTCAATGTCCCAACTGGCGTTGAAGATCTTGTGGCGGCAGTGCTCGGAGTTGGCCTGGGCAAACATCATCAGCTCGATGTCGTGGGGGTTGCGCTTCAAGCCTTGGAAGGCGTTGACCAGGTAATCGATCTCGTCTTCGGCCAGGGCCAGGCCGAGCTCGGCGTTGGCTTTTTCCAGCGCGGCACGGCCACCGCCCATCACGTCGATGGCGGTCAACGGCTTGGGCTCGGCGTGGCTGAACAGGCCGGCGGCCTGCTCCAGGTTGCCCAGCACGACCTGGGTCATGCGGTCATGCAGGCTGTCGGCGATCAGTTGGGCCTCGGCCTCGCTGAACTCACCGGTGACATAAAAGGCAATGCCGCGCTCCAGGCGCTGGATTTTCGCCAGGCCGCAGTTGCGGGCGATGTCGCTGGCCTTGCTCGACCACGGCGAAATGGTGCCGAAGCGCGGCAGTACCAGGAACAGGCGACCGGCCGGCTCCTGGACGGGAACGCTGGGACCGTACTTCAGAAGGCGCGCGAGCACCTGCTGTTCGTCGCCGGTCAAACCGCCGGTGACTTCGGCGAAGTGAGCGAATTCAGCATACAAGCCACTGACAGCCGAAACCTTCTGGCTCAGTTGCTCAAGGAGTTTGCTGTGGCGAAAGGCAGAAAGGGCAGGAGCGCCGCGCAGGATCAACATCTTCGGGACAGCCTCGGGAAGGGGGTGTGCTTTGAGGCCGTGCATTCTAGCCTAAACCGTCGGCAACGGCACCCGAAACGGCATCCGCGATGCGGGCCGAATGTCGGTCTTCGCACCTAAACCCTTGTTGAACGTCCGTTCCAATGTCCGCGTCGAGATTTTTTTAATCGACCCAGAACCCGCCGCGCGCCGGCCGGCTTGTGTTGCAGACATGTTTTGCAACCGCTAGCAGACTGGCCTTTCGCTGTCGAGATATGGCGGCAAGGGCCGTTTGCGTATACTGCGCAGATGTCTTCCCCAACGGCTTTGCGTCCGCGGTACGCCAGATGGCTGATCGCAACCGGACTCTTCCTGGTGCTCAGTGGTTGTGTTGAGAAACCCAACACACTGGAGCGCGTAAAGGAGGATGGCGTGCTGCGGGTGGTTACCCGAAACAGCCCCGCCACCTACTTTGAGGATCGCAACGGTGAAACCGGCTTCGAATACGAGCTGGTGAAGCGTTTCGCCGACGATTTGGGTGTGGAACTGAAAATCGAGACCGCCGACAACCTCGACGACCTGTTCAGCCAGATCGGCAAGCCCAACGGCCCGGTACTGGCGGCCGCCGGCCTGGTCAGCAGCGAGGCGCGCAAGAAACAGGTGCGGTTCTCCCATTCCTACCTGGAAGTCACCCCGCAGGTCATCTACCGCAACGGCCAGTCACGCCCCACCGACGCGGCGGCCCTGGCGGGCAAGAAGATCATGGTGCTCAAGGGCAGCACCCACGCCGAGCAACTGGCGCAACTGAAACAGCAGTATCCGGGCATCGAATACGAAGAATCCGACGCCGTCGAAGTGGTCGACCTGTTGCGCATGGTCGATGAGGGCCAGATCGACCTGACCCTGGTGGACTCCAACGAAGTGGCGATGAACCAGGTGTACTTCCCCAACGTGCGCGTGGCCTTCGACCTGGGCGATGCCCGCAGCCAGAGCTGGGCGGTGGCCCCCGGCGAAGACAACAGCCTGCTCAACGAAATCAACGCCTACCTCGACAAAGTGCAGAAGAACGGCACCCTGCAACGCCTCAAAGACCGCTATTACGGACACGTCGATGTCCTCGGCTACATGGGTGCGACCACCTTCGCCCAGCATTTGCAGCAACGGTTGCCCAAGTACGAGCAGCACTTCAAGACCTACGCCAAGCAGGAAAAGGTCGATTGGCGCCTGTTGGCCGCCATCGGCTACCAGGAATCCCTGTGGCAACCGGCGGTCACGTCCAAGACCGGTGTGCGCGGCCTGATGATGCTGACCCAGAACACCGCCCAGGCCATGGGCGTGTCCAACCGCCTGGACCCGAAACAAAGCATCATGGGCGGCGCCAAGTACCTGGCCTACATGAAGGATCAATTGGACGAGAGTATCCAGGAGCCGGACCGCACCTGGTTCGCCCTCGCCGCCTACAACGTCGGCAGCGGTCACCTGGACGATGCCCGCAAGCTGGCAGCCAAGGAAGGGTTGAACCCGAACAAGTGGCTGGACGTGAAGAAGATCCTGCCGCGCCTGTCCCAGAAACAGTGGTACAGCAAGACCCGCTACGGCTACGCCCGGGGCGGCGAGCCGGTGCATTTCGTGGCGAACATCCGCCGCTACTACGACATCCTGACCTGGGTCACGCAGCCGCAGCTCGAAGGCAACCAGGTGGCCGAGGGCAACCTGCATGTGCCGGGCGTCGACAAGAGCAAGCCGAACCAGGAAAGCCCGCAGCTTTAACAGTCACCCCGCTCCCACAGGGGATTGTGTCTGGGTCAGGCTTTTGCGGCCGCCAGGATCAACGCCTTCATCTCCGCCACCGCCGACTTGAACCCGACAAACAAGGCATGGGCCACCAGCGCATGGCCGATGTTCAGCTCGTTGATGCCTTTGATGGCCGCCACGGCTTCGACGTTGTGGTAGTGCAGGCCATGGCCGGCGTTGACGATCAGGCCCTGGGCCAGGCCGAAGGCCACCCCGTCAGCCACTCGTTGCAACTCATCGGCCACATCCGTGGGGGTCTCGGCATCGGCGTAGCGGCCGGTGTGCAGTTCCACGGCCGGGGCGCCGACCCGCTTGGAGGCCTCGATCTGCCGCTCGTCGGCATCGATGAACAACGACACCTCGGCGCCGGTTTTCGCCAGCCGCTCCACCGCCGCCCTGATCCGCGCTTCCTGCCCGGCCACGTCCAGGCCGCCTTCGGTGGTCAGTTCCTGGCGCGTTTCCGGCACCAGGCAGATGTGCGCCGGACGGATACGTTCGGCGAACGCCATCATCTCTTCGGTCACGCCCATCTCGAAATTCATGCGGGTCTGCAACACATCCTTGAGCAGCAGCACATCGCGCTCCTGGATATGACGACGGTCTTCGCGCAGGTGCACGGTGATGCCATCGGCGCCCGCCTCTTCGGCGTCCAGTGCGGCCTTGACCGGATCCGGGTAGCGGGTACCGCGGGCCTGGCGCAGGGTGGCGACATGGTCGATGTTCACGCCGAGAAGAATGCGATTGCTGGTGCTCACGAAAAGCGCTCCTTGAATGGACAGAGATTCGGCCCACAGCATACGGGTTGATCAGGGCTTGCGAAACAGCTCGCGACTGACCAGCGGCTTGCCGCCCAGGTGAACCGCCAAGGCCTGGCGCATCAGACGCTTGGCTGCGGACAAGGCGCCCGGCGCGCTCCAGTCGGCCTCGGCCATGGCCAACAGCTCGACACCGTTGAACAGCCCGGGCTGCAACAGGTAGACACGCTCCAGGCCGGCATCCACCTGCAAGCGGTACAGGCCATCGGCGGCAATGGGCTCGCCGTGCAGATCGGCGTCGAGGGCGAATCCATAGCCCAGGTCATCCAGCAACCGCCATTCGAAGGATCGCAGCAACGGCTCCAGCGGCCGCCCTTCGGCCAGGGCCAGCAGCGTCGCGGCGTAGTGGTCGAAGACGGCAGGATGGGGATCTTCGGCGGGCAACAGACGGATCAGCAGCTCATTGAGGTAGAGGCCGCTGAACAAGGCTTCGCCGTTGAGCCAGGCTGCGATCCCTGTGCTTTCCATGCGCCCGACATTCTTCAGCTCGCCCCGTCCACGGAATTCGACCTCCAGGGGCACGAACGGCCGCGCCAGCGTCCCGGCCTTGCCCCGCGCGCCCCGCAACACCGCCCGCAACCGCCCTTGCGGCGTGAGGAAATCCACCAGGGCACTGCTTTCGCGGTAGGCGCGCGAATGCAGGACGTAGGCGGCTTGGGCGATGGGATGGGTGGCGGACATGGGGAGAGCTGTTCTCAATGGCTAAACACAGTATGACTGACCACCACAAACCACTGTGGGAGCGAGCCTGGTGGGAGCAAGGCTTGCCCGCGATGCACACAACGCGGTCTTCTTGAAACCGAGTCGCTTGTATCGCGAGCAAGCTTTGCTCCCACCAGGCTCGCTCCCACAATGGAATGCATGTATCCAGACGATCAGAGGTCGCCGTAACCCAGCGAACGCAACGCCCGCTCGTCATCCGACCAGCCACCCTTCACCTTGACCCACAGGTTGAGCATGATCTTGGAGTCGAACAGCAGCTCCATGTCCTTGCGCGCCTCGGTGCCGATGCGTTTGATGCGCTCGCCCTTGTCGCCAATGATGATTTTCTTCTGGCCGTCACGTTCGACGAGGATCAGCGCGTGGATGTGCAGGGTCTTCCCCTGTTGCTTGAACTCTTCGATTTCCACAGTGATCTGGTACGGCAGCTCGGCGCCCAGCTGGCGCATGATTTTCTCGCGCACCAGTTCAGCGGCGAGGAAGCGGCTGCTGCGGTCGGTGATCTGGTCTTCGGGGAAGAAGTGCTCGTTTTCCGGCAGGTGCTCGGCGATCACCCGCTCCAGCGCGTCCAGGTTATGACCGTGCTGGGCCGAGATCGGGATGATCTGGGCGTTGGGCAGTTGTTCCTGCAACCAGGTCAGGTGCGGCATCAGCTCGGCCTTGTCCTCGATGCGATCGGTCTTGTTCAGCGCCACGATCAGCGGGCCGGTCACGTACTGGACGCGCTCGAGGACCATCTGGTCTTCTTCGGTCCACTTGGTACGGTCGACCACGAAGATCACCACGTCGACGTCTTTCAACGCCGCCGAAGCGGTCTTGTTCATGTAGCGGTTCAGGGCCTTTTCGCCACCCTTGTGCATGCCCGGGGTGTCGACGTAGATGGCCTGCACGTCGCCTTCGGTTTTGATACCCAGCATATTGTGGCGGGTGGTCTGGGGCTTGCGCGAGGTGATCGCCAGCTTCTGGCCCAGGATATGGTTCAGCAATGTGGACTTGCCCACGTTCGGCCGGCCAACGATGGCGACATAGCCGCAACGGGTAACAGTTGTATCAGTCATTGCCATTCTCCACGCCCAGGGCGATCAATGCTGCGGCGGCCGCCACCTGCTCGGCGATACGACGGCTCACGCCCTGGCCACGGCTTTTTTCATTCAGTAGGACCACTTCGCATTCGACGAAGAAGGTACGGCAGTGCGGCTCGCCCTGGATGTCCACGACTTCGTAGCGCGGCAGCTCGCAACTGCGCGATTGCAGGAATTCCTGCAAACGGGTTTTCGGATCCTTGTTGGTGTCCACCAGCGTCAGGCTGTCGATTTCGGAGGTCAGCCAGGCCAGCACGCGCTCGCGGGCCTTTTCCATGCCCGAATCCAGGTAGATTGCGCCAATCAACGCTTCCAGGGCATCGGCCAGGATCGACTCGCGACGAAAGCCGCCGCTTTTCAACTCGCCGGAGCCCAGGCGCAGGTAGTCGCCCAGGTCGAAACCACGGGCCAGTACGGCCAGGGTCTCACCTTTTACCAGCCGTGCGCGCAGACGCGACAACTGGCCTTCGCGGGCCAGCGGAAAGCGTTCGAACAGCGCCTCGCCAGCGACAAAATTGAGAATGGCGTCGCCGAGAAACTCCAGGCGTTCGTTATTGCGCCCGGCAAAACTGCGGTGAGTGAGGGCCAGGAGCATCAGCTCCGGATCCTTGAAGGTGTAGCCGAGCTGGCGCTCGAGGCGGCTTAGAGAAACGCTCACGGTTTACCCACGCTGAGTTCGTGGCTGGATTCCACCGCCAGGTCGGCAACGCGCCGTTGGCTTGGGACAATTAACGCTGTGTTCAAAAATGACGTCCTGAGTATCGTTGGCGCCTTAGGGTTTGTACGAAAAGTGCCTGCGCGGCGATCAGGCTGCGTTGAAAACAGGCTCGGAATGCTCATTTACAATCAGTAAAGTCGAGCGCGACTCCGACCGTTCCTCGCCTGTTTTCGCCTTGCCTGATCGCCGCTCGGCGACTTTTCATATAAACCCTAGCAGGCTCCAGAAATGCATTCGGCGCTGTGTTCAACAGCGCCGTGTGTGTTTACTTGATCAGGCCAACCCGCGAGAAGTTCGGCAGGTGTCCGAGCTTGGGTTCCGGCCAGCTCATCCAGACCGCGAAGGCCTTGCCGACGATATTGCGGTCGGGGACCATGCCCAGCATGTCCTTGGGAATGTTCGGATCATCCCAGTAACGGCTGTCGTTGGAGTTGTCGCGGTTGTCGCCCATCATGAAATAGTGCCCGGCCGGCACGGTCCACGAATGGTCCGGCGTGGCACGGTAGCGGCTCATTTCCTTGCGGATCAGGTGCTCGACCTCGCCGAGTTTTTCCTGGTAGAGCTCGGCGCTGCCCAACGTGCCCGGCTCGGAGCCGAGCAGTTGTTCGGCTACCAGTTCGCCATTCACGAACAAGCGCTTGTCGGCGGTGTAGCGGATCTTGTCGCCCGGCAGGCCGACCACACGCTTGATGTAGTTGACGTTGGGGTCGCTGGGGAAGCGGAACACCATCACGTCGCCGCGTTGCGGATCACCCACCTCGATGATTTTCTTGTCGATCACCGGCAGGCGGATCCCGTAGGAGAACTTGTTCACCAGGATGAAATCGCCCACGTCCAGGGTCGGCTTCATCGAGCCGGACGGGATCTGGAACGGTTCCACCAGGAACGAACGCAGCACCAGCACGATGAACAGCACCGGAAAGAACGACTTGCCGTATTCGACCAGCAGCGGTTCCTTGTTGAGTTTCTCGACCACCACACCGTCAGGCTGGCTGACGCTGCCCTGATAGGAGGCAACGGCCGCCCGGCGCCGAGGCGCCAGGAACAACAGATCAATCAACGCCAACAGGCCGCAGACAAACACGGCGATAACCAGCAACAGCGGGAAATTTAGCGACATAGGACCTAACTATCCAACCTGAGCACCGCAAGGAAGGCTTCCTGTGGAATTTCCACGTTACCGACCTGCTTCATGCGTTTTTTACCGGCCTTCTGCTTTTCCAACAGCTTGCGCTTACGGCTGACGTCGCCGCCGTAGCATTTGGCCAATACGTTCTTTCTGAGCGCCTTGACGGTTGTACGCGCCACAATCTGCCCGCCAATGGCGGCCTGGATTGCCACGTCGAACATCTGCCGCGGAATCAGTTCCTTCATCTTCTCGGTCAATGCACGACCTTTGTAGTGCGCGTTGTCACGGTGCACGATCAATGCCAGGGCATCGACCTTCTCACCGTTGATCAGCACATCCAGCTTCACCAGATTAGCCGATTGGTAACGATCGAAATGATAGTCCAGCGAAGCATAGCCGCGACTGGTGGATTTCAGGCGGTCGAAGAAGTCCAGCACCACTTCGTTCATCGGCAGGTCGTAGGTCACCTGGACCTGCGAGCCGAGGAACAGCATGTCGTGCTGCACGCCGCGCTTCTCGATGCACAGGGTAATGACGTTACCCAGGTGCTCTTGAGGCACAAGGATGTTGGCCCGCACGATCGGTTCGCGCATGTCTTCGATGGCCGACAGGTCCGGCAGCTTGGACGGGTTGTCGACGTAGATGGTGTCACCGTTCTTGAGCAGCAGCTCGAAGATTACCGTCGGCGCGGTGGTGATCAGGTCCAGGTCGTACTCGCGCTCCAGGCGCTCCTGGATGATTTCCATGTGCAGCATGCCCAGGAACCCGCAGCGGAAGCCGAAGCCCAGGGCGTCGGAGCTTTCCGGGGTGTATTGCAACGACGAGTCGTTCAGGGTCAGCTTCTGCAGTGCTTCGCGGAAATCCTCGAAGTCGTCGGAGCTGACCGGGAACAGGCCGGCGTAGACCTGGGGCTGGATACGCTTGAAACCCGGCAGCACATCGACATCCGGGGTGGAGCTCAGGGTCAGGGTGTCGCCGACCGGTGCCCCGTGGATGTCCTTGATGCCGGCGATGATGAAGCCCACTTCACCGGCCTTGAGGTCGGCGGTGGCGGTGTGTTTCGGGTTGAATACACCGACGCTGTCCACCAGGTGGACCTTGCCGGTGGACTTGACCAGGATCTTGTCGCCCTTCTTCACGCGGCCGTGGCGCACGCGAACCAGGGACACCACGCCCAGGTAGTTGTCAAACCAGGAGTCGATGATCAACGCTTGCAGCGGGTCTTCGATGTTGCCGGTCGGCGCGGGAATGGTGTTCACCAGGCGCTCGAGCACTTCATCCACGCCCAGGCCGGTCTTGGCACTGCAGGTGACCGCGTCGGTGGCGTCGATACCGATGATCTTCTCGATCTCATCCTTGACCCGCTCCGGCTCGGCCTGGGGCAGGTCGATCTTGTTCAGCACCGGCATGACTTCCAGGCCCTGCTCGATCGCCGTGTAGCAGTTGGCAACCGATTGCGCCTCGACACCCTGCCCGGCATCGACCACCAGCAACGCACCTTCACAGGCTGCCAGGGAACGGCTGACTTCGTAGGTGAAGTCGACGTGGCCCGGGGTGTCAATGAAGTTCAGTTGATAGGTGACGCCGTCTTTGGCCTTGTAATAGAGGGTGACGCTGTGGGCCTTGATGGTAATCCCGCGTTCACGCTCGAGGTCCATGGAGTCCAGGACCTGGGCTTCCATCTCACGCTCGGTCAGGCCGCCGCACATCTGGATGAAGCGATCAGCCAGCGTCGACTTGCCATGGTCAATGTGGGCGATGATGGAGAAATTGCGGATATGACTCAAATCACTCACGGATCAACACTCAAAAAGGCTGCAGGCAGGGCCCGCCGAAAAATAGCCGGGAATTGTACCTGATACAGACGCCATTGTGGCGAGGGGATTTATCCCCGCTGGGCTGCGCAGCAGCCCCTAAGCAGTCGCCCTCATCTGTCTGACACGCCGGCGTCGCCTGGTTTTGGGGCTGCTTTGCAGCCCAGCGGGGATAAATCCCCTCGCCACAGAGCCCCCACCCGGGATCAACCCGCCCGGCGCAGCAGCCAGAGTCCGGCCAACGCACAGACGCCCGCTGGCACCAGCACCGCGAACAGTGGCGAGAAACCGAACACCAGGCTCGATGGCCCCAGCAGATCCTGGGCAATGCGGAAGGTGAAGCCCACCAGCACGCCGGTAAACACCCGCTGACCGAGGGTCACCGAACGCAGCGGACCAAAGATGAAGGAGATGGCCATCAGCACCAGGGCGGCGGTGACCAACGGCTGCAATACCTTGACCCAAAAAGCCAGCCAGTAGCGGCCATTGTTCAGGCCCTGGTCGGCCAGGTAGTGGATATACCCCCACAGGCCGGTAATCGACAGGGATTCCGGCGCCATGACCACCGTGCTCAGCAGCTGCGGGCTGATGGCTACGTCCCAACGCTCCTGCGGGCTCGCGACCACTTCGGTGTTCTTTTCATGGAACAGGGTGGTGGTGACATCGCTCAACTGCCAGTGATCCTCGGCAAACTGGGCGCGCTTGGCGAAGCTCGACGACAGCATGTGGCGTTGTTCGTCGAAGCGATACCGGGTCACGCCATAGAGGATACCGTTGGGCTGGACCGAGTTGATGTGGATGAACTCATCGCCCTGGCGGTGCCACAGGCCATGCTTGGCGCTTTGTGCATCGCCGCCGCCCTGGGCCAGGGAACGGTTGGCCTGGGCGGTGTTTTCGGTGGCCGGCGCGACGTATTCGCCAATCAGGACGCCGACCAGCATCAACACCAGCATCGGCTTCATCACCGCCCAGACGATCCGGCCGACGGAAACCCCGGCGGCGCGCATGATGGTCAGTTCGCTATTGCTGGCCAGGCTGCCCAGGCCGATCAGGCAGCCGATCAGCGCCGCCATCGGCAACATGTCGTACAAGCGCCTTGGCGCGGTCAGCAGCACGTAGCTCGCCACGTCCGCCAGGGTGTAGGTATCGCTGACGTCGCTCATTTCATCGATGAAGGCGAACAGGGTCGCCAGGCCAAGGATGATCCCCAGCACCGCGAGGATCGCCATGAACACACTGCTGCCGATGTAGCGATCGAGTTTAACCACGGGCCACCTCCAGCGTGCTGCGACGGCTCGCCAGCTTCAGGCGCAGCGGCTCCCAGTAGAGCAGCCCCAGGCCGATGGCCAGGAAAATCGAATGCACCCACCACAGGCCCAAAGCCGGCGGGATCTTGCCTTTTTCCAGGGCGCCGCGGGCGGTAATGAGGATGGTCAGGTAAGCCATATACAGGAGAATCGCCGGGAGCAGCTTGAGGAAACGACCCTGGCGCGGATTGACCCGGGCCAGCGGTACCGCCATGAGGGTCACGATGAACACCAGCAACGGCAGCGACAGGCGCCATTGCAGCTCGGTACGCGCACGGATGTCATCGTTGCCCAGCAGGGTTGCGGTAGGCATCGCGTCGCGGTCGGTGACTTCCTCGCTGGCTTCGGGCTTGGGCAGCAGCACACCGTAGGTGTCGTACTTGATGGCCCGGTAGTCGGCCTGCCCCGGCTTGCCGTCATAGCGGTAGCCGTTTTCGAGGATCAGGTAGCGGTTGCCGTCGGGATTGATTTCCTGGCGCCCCTTTTCGGCCACCAGCACGGAAATGCCGCGATCCTTCTGGCTGTTGGATGACAGGTTCTTTTGCGTGATGAAGACGCCGCCAAGGTTGATCCGGTCATCCGAAAGCTGTTCGGTATAGGTGACGCGCGTACCATCGCGCAGCGCCTGGAAGCGCCCCGGCACCAGGGTGTCGAATTCGGTCAAGGCGTCCTGCTGGTTGATCAGCAGCTGGAACTGGTTGGCCCCCTGGGGCGCCAGGCTCAGGCTCAGCCAGGCCACCACCAACGCCACCAGCGTCGCCGGGAACAGGGTAATGCGAAACAGACGCTGCTGGCTCATGCCGGTGGCCGACAGGACGGTCATCTCGCTGTCCAGGTACAGGCGACCATAGGCCAGCAGAATACCGAGGAACAGGCCCAGCGGCAGGATCAGTTGCAGGAAGCCTGGCAGGCGAAAACCCATGATCAGGAACAGGGAGCCCGGATCCAGCGCGCCGGAAGCGGCCTGGGCGAGATACTTGATGAAACGCCCGCTCATGATGATGACCAGCAGCACGGCACTGACCGCGCTCAGGGTCAGCAGGACTTCGCGGGATAGATATCGAAAGACGATCAAACCAGACACTCCAGGATTGTCAGGCTAGGGGCCAAACAAGCAATCGAGCCACTCGCCATCACGAGCAGCCGAAAAAAGAGCCGCATTATCCTGTGATTGGAGGCGCCTGTCACTTCGCACGCTTTAAACCGTGCCCCAAGCCATAAAGTTAGCTGTACCAAGGGTTGTCAGCCTCGGGGGCCGGGGTTCAAACTGCGGCCTTTGTCGCCGGCGCGATCGACAGCGTCGCTTCACTCAAGACGTGTGGCGAGGGAGCTTGCTCCAGCTACAGTCAGCGCCCGACATCTTGACCATTCATTCAGGGATCCGGACATGGAACTGGTTGTAAAAAGCGTTAGCCCAGAAACGTTGAAAACCGCCACCCTGGTGGTTGCCGTCGGCGAAGCCCGCAAGCTCGGCGTCGTCGCCTCCCAGCTCGACGCCCTGTGCGGCGGCGCCATCAGCGCCGTGCTCAAGCGCGGCGACCTCGCCGGCAAGGTCGGCCAGAGCCTGTTGCTGCACAACCTGCCCAACCTCAAGGCCGAGCGCGTGCTGCTGGTCGGGGTGGGCAAGGACGCCGAACTGGGCGATCGTCCGTTTCGCAAGATCATCGCCGGCGTGCTGGGTACCCTCAAGGGCCTGGGTGGCGGCGATGCCGCACTGGCGCTGGATGAGCTGGTGGTCAAGGGCCGCGACAGCTACGGCAAGACCCGCCTGCTGACCGAAACCCTGGTGGACGGCGAATACCAGTTCGACCGCTTCAAGAGCCAGAAGGCCGAACCCCGCGCCCTGAAAAAAATCACCTTGCTGACCATCAAGGCCGCCCAGGCCGAAGTCCAGCGCGCCGTGACCCACGCCACCGCCATCGCCAATGGCATGGCTTTCACCCGCGACCTGGGCAACCTGCCGCCGAACATCTGCCACCCGACATTCCTCGGCGAGCAGGCCAAGGCCCTGGGCAAGCAATTCAAGGGCCTGAAGGTCGAAGTCTTCGACGAGAAAAAAATCAAGGACCTGGGCATGGGCTCCTTCTACGCCGTCGGCCAGGGCAGCGCCCAGCCGCCACGCCTGATCGTCATGCAATACAACGGCGGCAGGAAGTCCGAGAAGCCTTACGCGCTGGTGGGCAAGGGCATCACCTTCGACACCGGTGGCATCAGCCTCAAGCCCGGCGCCGGCATGGATGAGATGAAATACGACATGGGCGGCGCCGCCAGCGTGTTCGGCACCCTGCGGGCCGTGCTCGAACTGCAATTGCCGATCAACCTGGTGTGCATCCTGGCCTGCGCCGAGAACATGCCCAGCGGCACGGCCTCGCGCCCGGGCGACATCGTCACGACGATGAGCGGCCAGACCGTGGAAATCCTCAACACCGACGCCGAAGGCCGACTGGTGCTGTGCGACGCCCTCACCTACTCCGAGCGCTTCAAGCCGCAAGCGGTGATCGACATCGCGACCCTGACCGGTGCTTGCGTCGTCGCCCTCGGCGCCCACACCTCGGGCCTGCTGGGCAACAACGACGAACTGATCGGCCAACTGCTCAGCGCCGGCCAGCAAGCCGACGACCGCGCCTGGCAGTTGCCGCTGTTCGACGAGTATCAGGAACAACTGGACAGCCCGTTCGCCGATATCGCCAATATCGGCGGCCCGAAAGCCGGGACCATCACGGCAGCGTGCTTCCTGTCGCGCTTCACCAAGAACCTGAACTGGGCACACCTGGACATCGCCGGTACGGCATGGACCAGTGGCGGCAAGGAAAAGGGAGCCACCGGTCGTCCGGTTCCACTGCTGACCCAGTACCTGCTGGACCGCGCCAAGGCCTGACACCCATGATTGCCGATGGCGCCGTCTACGGACGGCGTCACCGGCAGCTCAGGAACCGCAATGACCAAAGTCGATTTCTATATCCTGCCCAGCGCCGATCCGTCGGCCCGGCTGGATTTCGCCTGCAAGCTCACCGAAAAGGCCTGGCGCATGGGCCATCGCATCTACCTGCATTGCAGCGATGCCGCCCAACGCGAAGCGCTCGACGCACGCCTATGGGCCTTCAAGGGCGAAAGCTTCGTACCCCATGGCCCGGCCGAAAGCGAACCCGAAGGGCTGATCGTGCTGGGGCTGGGGGATGACTGCGGCCAACACCAGGACCTGCTGGTCAACCTCGACCTGAAAGTGCCGGCCTTTGCCCCACGCTTCGCCCGTGTGGCGGAAGTGGTGGTGGAGGATCCGGCCATCCGACAAGCCGCGCGGGAGAGTTTCCGTTTCTACCGCGAACAGGGCTATCCTCTGCAAGACCACCGTTTACAGCGACTCTGAGCCTACGATGGATACTCCAAAACCACCGCAAAAGCCGCCGCACCTGCTGGATGACCTCGAGTCGATCCGCCAGTTGCTCGGCGACGATACCCTGCAGCCGCCGTTGCTGACCGACACGGTCGCCCATGAGCCCGTGCATGAAGAACAGATCCCCCTGCTGTTCGAACCGATTTCCGGCCAGCCCGAGCCCAAGCCGGCGCCCAAGGCCGAACCCAAGGGCCCCGACGCCCTGCTGCACCTGGACAGCGAATTGCGCGCCGCCGCGCAGTTGATCATGCAGGACGTGATCGACGACTTCGCCCCGCACATCGAGACCGAGATCAAACGCCGGCTGGATGCGCGGATGGAGCGGCTGCTCGCCGCAGCTACGAGCGGCAAGCTTTAAGCTGCAAGCAAAAAGCCAAAGCCAAAGCCAAAGCCAAAGCCAAAGCCAAAGCCAGGCTGCCTTATCTTGCGGCTTGTAGCTGGTAGCTTGCCGCTGCCCGCAGGGCTATACTTCCCGGCTTTTCCTGAATAAATGCCAATAGGGTCCCGCCGCGCATGGATAAGACCTACCAGCCGCACGCCATTGAAACTTCCTGGTACAACACCTGGGAGTCCGAGAATTATTTCGCTCCGCAAGGCGCGGGCGATTCCTACACCATCATGATCCCGCCGCCGAACGTCACCGGCAGCCTGCACATGGGCCACGGGTTCAACAACGCGATCATGGACGCCCTGATCCGTTTCCGCCGCATGCAGGGGCGCAACACCCTGTGGCAGCCGGGGACCGACCACGCCGGTATCGCCACGCAGATGCTGGTGGAGCGCCGCCTCGAAGCCCAGGGCCAGAATCGCCATGACCTGGGCCGCGAAAAATTCCTCGAGAAGGTCTGGGAATGGAAGGATGAGTCCGGTGGCAACATCAGCCGCCAGATCCGCCGCCTCGGCTCGTCCGTGGACTGGAGCCGCGAGCGCTTCACCATGGACGACGGTCTCTCGGAAGCGGTGAAGGAAGCTTTCGTGCGCCTGCACGAGGACGGGCTGATCTATCGCGGCAAGCGCCTGGTCAACTGGGACACCAAGCTGCACACCGCCATTTCCGACCTCGAAGTGGAAAACCATGACGAGAAAGGTTTCCTGTGGAACCTGAAGTACCCATTGGCCGATGGCGCCAAGACCGCTGAAGGCAAGGATTACCTGATCGTCGCCACCACCCGTCCGGAAACCATGCTGGGCGACTCGGCCGTGGCGGTGAACCCGAACGACGAGCGCTACAAGGCCCTGATCGGCCAGTTCGTGGAACTGCCCCTGGTCGGCCGTCGCATCCCGATCATCGGCGACGATTACTGCGATCCTGAATTCGGCACCGGCTGCGTGAAAATCACCCCGGCCCACGACTTCAACGACTACGAAGTCGGCAAGCGCCACAACCTGCCGCTGCTCAATATCTTCGACAAGAACGCCAACGTCCTGCCCGCAGCCCAGGTGTTCAACCTCGATGGCACGCTGAACGAAAGCATCGACGGCCAGATCCCGGCCGAATACGCCGGCCTCGACCGTTTCGAAGCACGCAAGCAGATCGTCGCGGCCTTCGAAGCCGCCGGCCTGCTGGTCAGCGTCGACGATCACGCCCTGAAGGTGCCCAAAGGCGACCGCTCCGGCACCGTCATCGAGCCGTGGCTGACCGACCAGTGGTACGTGTCCACCAAGCCTTTGGCTGAGCCGGCGATTGCCGCGGTCGAAGACGGTCGTATCCAGTTCGTGCCCAAGCAATACGAAAACATGTACTTCTCGTGGATGCGTGACATCCAGGATTGGTGCATCAGCCGCCAGCTGTGGTGGGGCCACCGTATTCCGGCCTGGTACGACGAGTCGGGCAAGGTCTATGTCGGCCGCGACGAAGCCGAAGTCCGTGCCAAGCACAACCTCGGCCCGGACGTGGCCCTGCAACAGGACAACGACGTCCTCGACACCTGGTTCAGCTCGGGCCTGTGGACGTTCTCGACCCTGGGCTGGCCGCAGCAGACCGAGTTCCTGAAGAAATTCCACTCCACCGACGTGCTGGTCACCGGTTTCGACATCATTTTCTTCTGGGTTGCCCGGATGATCATGCTGACCATGCACCTGGTGAAGAACGAGGACGGCACGCCGCAGGTGCCGTTCAAGACGGTCTACGTCCACGGCCTGGTGCGCGATGGCCAGGGCCAGAAGATGTCCAAGTCCAAGGGCAACGTCCTGGACCCATTGGACATCATCGACGGCATCGACCTGGAAGCGCTGGTGGAGAAACGCACCACCGGCCTGATGCAGCCGACTCCAAAACTGCTGAAGAAAATCGAGAAGCAGACCCGCGAAGAATTCCCGGACGGCATCGCCAGCTTCGGCACCGACGCGATGCGCTTCACCTTCTGCTCCCTGGCGTCCACCGGCCGCGACATCAAGTTCGACATGGGCCGCGTCGAAGGCTATCGCAACTTCTGCAACAAGATCTGGAACGCCGCGCGCTACGTGCTGGATAAGGGCGAAGACTGCGGCCAGAACGGCGAAGCCTTTGAGCTGACCCTGGCCGATCGCTGGATCATTTCCCAGTTGCAGCGCACCGAAGCCGAAGTGACCCGCCAGTTGGACCAGTTCCGCTTCGACCTGGCCGCGCAGGCCTTGTACGAGTTCATCTGGAACCAGTACTGCGACTGGTACCTGGAACTGTCCAAGCCAGTGCTGTGGGACGAGAACGCGCCGATCGAGCGCCAGCGCGGCACCCGTCGCACCCTGGTGCGCGTGCTGGAAGTGGCGCTGCGCCTGGCGCATCCGTTCATGCCGTTCATCACCGAGGAAATCTGGCAGCGCGTCGCACCGCTGGCCGGCGCCGAAGGCAAGACGATCATGCTGCAACCTTGGCCGGTGGCCAATGAAACCCGCATCGATCCAGCGGCCGAAGATGACATCGAGTGGCTCAAGACCTTCATGCTGGGCCTGCGCAACATCCGCGCCGAAATGAACATCGGTCCGGGCAAGCCGCTGACCCTGTTCCTGAACAACGCCAACGCCGAAGACCTGCGCCGCCTCAACGAGAACGAAGCGCTGCTCAAGAAGCTGGCGAAGCTCGAATCGGTGACGGTCCTGGCCGCCGGCGAAGAAGCGCCCCTGTCGGCCACCGCCTTGGTCGGCGAGATGGAAGTGCTGGTGCCAATGGCCGGCCTGATCGACAAGGCTGCCGAACTGGCGCGCCTGGACAAGGAAATCGGCCGCCTCAAGGGCGAAGTGCAGCGCGTCGGCGGCAAGCTGTCCAACGCCGGCTTCGTCGACAAGGCCCCGGCCGACGTCATCGAGAAGGAGCGGGCCAAACTGGCCGAGGCCGAACAGGCCTTGGGCAAGCTGGCCGAACAGCACGCGCGGATTGCCAGCCTGTAACGGCAAGCTGCAATGAACGAAGGAGGCCCTGGTGGCCTCCTTTTTTCTACCCGCCGTTTTCTTGCGAACATAAAGCAAACGCTGTGGGAGCGAGCCTGCTCGCGATGACGGGAGTAAATTCGCCATAGATGCAGCCTGACCCACCGCTATCGCGAGCAGGCTCGCTCCCACATTTAATCGGCGCGCGCCTCAAGACCGCATCGGATGTGGGACAATGCCCGCCACTTTTTGAGCCAGCCCCGAATCGACCCGCCCATGACCGCGCCCCGCCCCCCCAGACCCGCACGCCAGAAGCCCAAGCCCGCCGCCGAAACCAAGGCCGTCGTGCCCCGCGAGAAAGCCAGCCTGCACCCGCGCAATCGCCATCAGGGCCATTACGACTTCCCAGCCTTGATCAAGGGCACGCCGGAACTGGCCAGGTTCGTGATCATCAACCCCTATGGCAAGGAAAGCATCGACTTCGCCAGCCCCGAAGCCGTGCGAGTGTTCAACCGGGCGCTGCTCAAATCCTTCTACGGCATTGCCCACTGGGACATTCCGGCCGACTACCTGTGTCCTCCGGTACCGGGTCGAGCGGACTATGTGCACTTCCTCGCAGACCTGCTCGCCAGCCATAACGAAGGGGAAATCCCTCGGGGCGCGGCGGTGAAGGTGCTGGACGTCGGCACCGGCGCCAACTGCGTGTATCCGTTGATTGGCTACAGCGACTACCGCTGGCACTTCCTGGGGTCGGAGATCGACCCGACGGCGATCGCCTCGGCCAAGACCATCGTCCAGGCCAACGGGTTGGCCAAGGCTATCCAACTGCGCCAGCAAACCAATCGCAAGCAGATCCTGCTGGGCCTGCTCGACGAAGCCGAACGGTTCGACCTGACGATGTGCAATCCGCCGTTCCACGCGTCCCTGGAGGAGGCCACCCGCGGCAGCCAGCGTAAATGGCGCGCCTTGGGCAAGGCTGATCCGAAACGCAAGTTGCCGGTCCTGAATTTCGGCGGTCAGGCCGCCGAGTTGTGGTGCGAGGGGGGAGAAGTCCGTTTCGTGACCCAACTGATTGGAGAAAGCGCACAGTTGGCCCGGCAGGTCCTGTGGTTCAGTACCCTGGTGTCAAAGGTATCGAACCTGCCGGCAATTCAGGCCGCCCTGAAGAAGGCCGGGGCGGTGCACAGCGAAGTGGTGGAGATGTCCCAGGGACAAAAACAGAGCCGCTTCGTGGCCTGGACCTTCCACACCGAGGCACAACAACAGGCCTGGCGCCAGGCGCGCTGGATTCGCAAGGACTAATGGGCCGCATTGTGTCGGCCACTTTATTCAGGACAACAAAAAACCGTGCCCGGACTGCTCCGCTGCACGGTTTTTTTTAAAAGCGTCTTACTTGGCGTTGATCGAATCAACCAGGCCTTTGGCCGCAACCAGCTTGACGACTTTCTTTGCAGCGATTTCGATGGCAGCGCCAGTCGAAGGGTTGCGACCGGTACGGGCAGGACGCTCGGTGACTTTCAGCTTGCCAACGCCTGGCAGAGTCAGTTCGCCGCCGTTTTCCAGCTGATCGGCAACGATTTGGCCCAGTTGGTCCAGCAGTGCACGCACGGTGGTTTTCGGCGCGTCTGCAGCTTCAGCCAGATCAGCGATCAGTTGGTCTTTAGTAAGAGCCATGTAGTGTTCCTTCCCTATCAAATTCATATGGATTGCAGAGTGCAGTGCCAGCCATCGAGCCCGATCTCTTCGAATCGGACACCCTCGGTCATCACCACGACGGGTCGGGGTAATAGATGCCGAAATCCGGGTTTGGTTCGACCTGACAAATGCTGAATGCATGCTTAACGCAGTGCCTTCGCGTAAGACCGGGCAAAACTAGCACAACGCCTGGGAAATATCCGCCCTTAGCTACCCATTTGGTCAGCTTTATTGCGCTAAATGGGTAAAAAAATGCATATGGGCTGTCGGAGGGCTCTGAAATCCCCTTCTCAGCGTTCCAAAACCAGTGATTGCGGTACACTGGGCGCTTTTCGGGGGAGCGTGCCCTCCTCTCTTTCATCAGCCGAGAAGCCCATGCCGATCCGTCATTGCATCGTCCACCTGATCGACAAAAAACCCGACGGCACCCCTGCTGTGCTCCATGCCCGGGACTCCGAACTGGCAGAGTCCACGGCCATCGAAAACATGCTTGCCGATCTCAACGAGAGCTACAACGCCAAACAAGGCAAGGCCTGGGGGTTTTTCCATGCCGAATCCGGTGCACATCCGTTCAGCGGCTGGCTGAAGGAATACCTGGACGGCGGCAAGGACTTCACGGCGTTCAGTCGCGTGGCGGTGGAGCATCTGCAGAAGCTGATGGAAGAGTCCAACCTGTCGGTGGGCGGCCACGTGCTGTTCGCCCATTATCAACAGGGCATGACCGACTACCTGGCCATCGCCCTGCTGCACCACAGCGAAGGCGTGGCGGTCACCGATGAGCTGGACGTTACCCCCTCCCGTCATCTGGACCTGGGCCAGTTGCACCTGGCGGCACGGATCAACGTGTCGGAATGGCAGAACAATAAACAGTCCAGGCAGTACATTTCCTTCATCAAGGGCAAGAACGGCAAGAAGGTCTCGGAATACTTCCGCGACTTCATCGGCTGCCAGGAGGGTGTCGACGGCCCTGGCGAAACCCGCACGCTGCTCAAGGCCTTCAGCGACTTCGTCGAAAGCGAAGACCTGCCCGAAGACGATGCCCGGGAAAAGACCAAGACCCTGGTGGATTACGCCAGCAGCCAGGCCAAGCTTGGCGAACCCATGGGCCTGGAAGAACTGTCCGAGCTGATCGACGAGGATCGCCCGAAGGCTTTCTACGATCACATCCGCAACAAGGACTACGGCCTGTCGCCGGAAATCCCGGCGGATAAACGCACGCTCAACCAGTTCCGCCGTTTCACCGGCCGCGCCGAAGGCCTGTCCATCAGCTTCGAGGCGCACCTGTTGGGCTCCAAGATCGAATATGACGAAGAAGCCGGCACGTTGATCATCAAAGGGTTGCCAACATCGTTGACGGACCAGTTGAAACGGCGGAATTGATGTTCAGCGGGGTCCTGAGGAAGTTTCTGCTGATTCTGCTGGTGATCGTGGCGTACCAGAACTGGGGCAAGATCGAGCGGCTGCTCAACCCCTCGCAAATGCTCTCGCAGCAGATCCGCGACCATGCCCGCGTTACGCTGTACGCCACCGACTGGTGCGGCTACTGCAAGGCAACGCGACGGTTCCTGGACGAGAAAGGCGTTCCGTATCGCGAGTTCGATATCGAGAAAGACCCCGAAGCGCGCAAGGCCTATGAGGCGCTGGGCGGTCGGGGAATTCCGATCCTGGACGTGAATGGCACGTTGATTCGTGGGTATGAGCCCGAGACTATCCTCAAGGCCTTATCCGCGACATAGCTCTGTGTGAATCCAACAGCCCGATCGCGAGCGGACCGCGATTCCGGGAACGTCGCAAAATCCAGTGTGGGAGCGAGCCTGCTCGCGATGAGGACACTCCAGTCACCATTTGCACTGACTGTCACACCGCTTTCGCGAGCAAGCCCGCTCCCACAGGCTCATGGGTTTGTCTGGCAAGCCTCGATACGAAACCCGAACCGTGGGAAGTGCACATGCACCACCCCACCGCGCTCGTCTTCACGACGCAGGATCAGCTCTTCGCGCCCGGCAAACAACAGTTCTCCCGCCACCGGATCGACACCATAGTCAGTCGCGGCAATGGTCACCTGCTGTCCCTTCGCAAACCCGTTCGACTCATCGAATGGTTCATCCGGCAACGCAGCCGGCGTAGCGTTGCGGGCCACTTCCAAGGCCTCTTCGGAACTCATCGCGCTCGACGCACCATGGCCGAAAGCCAACACCCGCGCCAGCCAGGCCGAGACGGCCGGATACGCGTCCACCAGCGCCGAAGTCACCGGCGTGCCCTTGAGAAACCACAATGGGTGAGCCATGGCGAAGTCGGCAATCGAAGGTTGCCCTAACAGAAAGTCGCCGTCCTCGCGTTGCAGCTGTTGCTCAAGGCGCGCCATGATCGTCGGCCACTGGTGCCTGGCCTGCTCGGCAGCCAAACGCGTTGCGGTGCCGCCGTTGAACAGCCCGGCGCGATCGGCGATGAACGCCTTGACCGCCTCAGGCGACAGCCTGGCGAAACGCACGGCCATCGACTCGGGCTGGAACACCAGGCTCACCCCATGCTGGAACACCACCGAGTCGGCCCAGGCCGCGAAGGATGCCGCGATCATCTCCCGGCCTTCGGGAAACAGCGCCGGCGTGGCCTTTTCCTGCTCAAGTCGCCGGGCGATCAGGGCCGTGTCGCAATAAATGTCCGCGCCGATCTGCAACACCGGCGTCTTGCGGTAGCCGCCCGTCAACGCCGTCAGGTCGGGCTTGGGCATCATCGGCGGGATGTTGACCGAGCGCCAGGACAAGCCCTTGAAGCCCAGCAGCAGACGGGCTTTTTCGGCGAAGGGGGACGTCGGGTAATGATGAAGAATCAGCTCTGACATGAGATTTGCCAATGCAGGAAGGAAGTCCGCAAGCTTAGCGCGCCACGGCCAGACAGCCTACCCACCTGATGAGGGCTCATCAGTGGGATGGATGATGCGGCGCGGCACTCGCCACCAGGCATTCCTTGGCGCTTTTGCGCAGCTTTTTGATCAACCGCTCCTGGCGCAGGGCTTCGCCCTTGTCACGGCAGGCTTCGGTATAGACCAGTGCCACCGCCGGGCTGGAGAGAAAGAAACGTGCGCCCTTGCCACTCTGGTGCTTGGCGAACCGGCGCACCGGATCGTCGCTGATGCCACAGTACAACGCGCCGTTGGCGGCCCGCACCAGGTAGACGAACCAGGGCTTGCCCGGTTCGGTCGCAGCCTCCACAGGCAGCTCGGGAGTGTTGTTGGCAGTCGTCACGAAATGTTCAACAGACGCGTAGGAAGTAGGCCGCGATCTTATCAGCGACTGGCCTGGAACGCCCGAAGCCCTTTGAGCGCCTGGGCCCTGACCGCATTGCGCACCAGCGGCGTCCAGCCCAACAGCAAGCCCTTGGCACCCAAGGCCTGACGGGACCAGCGCCACAGATCGAAGCTGTCGTGATGCTCGCAGATCTTGCCATCGCGAAACACGAAGCGGGCCTGGATGTCATTGACCACCACATTGCCGGTCTGGCTGAACAGGTAAGTCGCCACCCAATGCGCCCCACCGGAACGCTCATCGCTGCGCACGTTGTCGAAGGTCAGGGAAAAGTCCTTGGCGCGGGTGGTGAGCATGCGCCACATGTCACCGGCATCACGGCCACGCAGCTCGCCGAACGCCGGGTCGCTGAAGACCACGTCGTCGGTGTAGCAGGCGCTCATGGCTTCGGCATCCAGGCGCTGGAAGGCCTGGTAGAACCGGTTGATCAGGGCGGTGTGGGCATCACTCATGGGCGAACTCCGAAAAGCGTTTCAGTGGACTCGCCACAATAATCTGCCACTGGCGAGAACACTATCGTCATTCGCCATGAAAATAACATCAGCGAAGGTCGGTGATTTTCTCGCTGCTGACGCCGACGTACAACGCCCGCCCTGCGCCGATACCGGCGATGATCGCGCCCAGGCCGATCAAGCCGAAGATCCAGCCCAGGGCTTGCCATCCGCCGGTCCAGTCATGCACCACCCCCACTGCGAAAGGCCCGAGGGACGCCAGGGTATAACCGAAGCCCTGGGCCATGCTGGAGAGGTTCGCGGCCACATGGGCGTCTCGCGAACGCAACACGATCAGCGTCAACGCCAGACTGAACGTTGCGCCCTGCCCCAATCCCAGCAGGATCGCCCAGCCCCACAAACCGCCGAGGGGCGCGTAGAGGCAACCGAACAGCCCGCCGAGGGTCATGACCATGACGATCACGATGGCCGGACGCTGGTCCTGCCCACGGGTCGCCAACCAAGGCGCCGCCAGGGAGCTGATCAGCTGCACGATGACCGAGCCCGACAACACCAGGCCGGCCTGGGTCGGCGTCAGGCCACGACCGATGAGGATCGATGGCAACCAGCCGAACACGATGTAGGCCAGGGACGATTGCAGCCCCATGTACAGCGTCACTTGCCAGGCCAGTGGATCGCGCAACAACCCGCGAACCCGATATGCCGCCTGGTGGGCACCTTGTTTCTGAGCGGTTTGCGGCAGCCAGAACACGGCGGCCAGCAATGCCGGAACCGCCCAGAACCCAAGCCCCAGGGCCCAATTGTGGTTCAGTTGCTCGCTCAACGGCACCGTTGCCCCAGCGGCCATCGCCGCGCCCAGGCACAACGCCATGGTGTAGACCCCGGTCATGGTCCCGGCCTGCCGGGCGAAGTCACGCTTGACGATGCCCGGCAACAGCACGCCGATCACACCGATACTCGCACCGGCCAGGACGCTGCCGGCGAACAGGCCGACCTGGCCGAACGAACTGCGCAGCACAATCCCACCGGCAAGCGTCAGCAAGATCCCCAGCACCACGCGCTCGGCGCCGAAACGCCGAGCCAGCACGGGCGCCAGTGGCGCGAACAGGCCAAGGCAGAGCACCGGCAGCGTAGTCAGCAGGCCCGCCTGGGCGGCCGACAAGCCGAGGTTTTTCGAAACCTCGCTGAGCAAAGGCGCCATGCTCGACAACGCCGGGCGCAGGTTCAACGCAACCAGGATCAACCCGAGCAACAGCAACCAGGGCCGGCGCAGCAGCGGATGGGCCTGCTGGGCCTGTTCGTCGTCGACTTCAGCGTCGATCAGCAGTTCTTCGAGCTCGGCGCCGCGCTTGGGCGTCTTCGAGGGAGTAGGGTCAGGCAGATCGCGGGACATGGAAAACTCGGCTTCAGGGTTCATTGATCAACTGTCGACAAAGGGCCTTGGCCCGTTGCGGGTCTTGCTGCTCGACGGCTTCGAGGATTTCGGCGTGCAGGTCGAACACGTGTTGATGACGCGGGACGATGTTGAGACTTTGGCGCAGTTGCGCAGCGATCACGCTGGAAAAGTAGCGATACAACTCACTGAGCGCCGGGTTGTGCGCGGCGTCTACCAAGCGGCGATGGAACACCAGGTCGCAGGCGATGTACTGCTCCAGATCGCCGTGATAGTGCGCGCCACTGGCCTGTAATGCCTGGTGCAAGGCTTGCAGGTCTTCGTCGGTACGCCGCATCGCCGCCAGGCCGACGGCCTCGACTTCCAGGATATGCCGGGTTTCCCGAGCCTGTTCCAGCGAACAACGGGACAACACCTTGAGGGTGTCCAGTGGATCGACCACCGCCCGCACATAACTACCGTCGCCCTGGCGGACCTCGATCAATCCGGAAAACGCCAGTACGCGCATGGCTTCACGCACGGTATTACGGCTGATACCCAGCTCGGCCACCAGCTCCGGCTCGGTGGGCAATCGCCGCCCCACCGGCCACACACCGTCACTGATGCGCCGACGCATCTGATCCAGCGCCTGATCGACCAGTGATCGACGGACTATTGGGGAATTTTCTGTCATGGAAAGCACCTTTTCATCCAATCATGGGATGAATTTTCTGACATGTTAGTCAGCTTCGTGTAGGACGACAACCGCCTACGGTCAGTGAGAGGGAAAACAAAGCAAAATTTCCGATTGGTAAAATTACCCTTTTAGGGTAAATCTAGAAGCAGAGGCCCACGGTTTCTTATGGAAAAGAACTCACCTCATTACGCGTTGGCGGTGATACAGGCGGATGTCAGGCGGCTCAGGGGAAATGCGTTCACCAGCACCGCAAAAAACAATGCATGGGTGCTCGGCCTGACGCTCTCGGATATGCAGGAAGTCATTTGCGGACTCCAGCGAAAGCAATTTTATAAATCGATGACCGCCTATGACGATCATCGAGTCTGGCACGACGTCTATCACGCCAATACACACGGTCTGGAGATTTACATCAAGGTGACCTACCGTCCGAGCGGAGGCCCACCGGTAATCTCCTTCAAGGAGAAAAACGTATGACAACCCAGCAATGTTTCAGCTGTGGCGCCCCGGAGGGCATGTTGCATTTCGAAGGTCGCGGCGAAACCTTGAGCGTCAAGGGACTGGAGCGCCGGGTCGATGACCTGTCGGGCTGGGAATGCCGGATGTGCGGGGAAGTCGAGCTCGATACCGGCTGCGCGGAGCGCCATGCAAAGGCGGGAGATGAGTTGGTCAATGCCGCCAGGCAGATGATCGGCGAGGAAATCAAACGCATCCGCCGCAAGCTGCACCTGTCACAGAAAGACGCCGTATCGCTTTTGTCGGGCGGAGGGCACAACGCGATGTCCCGCTATGAGCGCGGCGAGGTATTGCCGCCAAAACCATTGATGCTGCTGATGCGCCTGCTTGACCTCTATCCCCATTTGCTCGCAGACGCACGAACCCTGGCGGAAGGTGCCGACTTGAGGCAATTCAAGACCACGGTGCACAAGGAGCACGAAATCCTTACTGATTCCTGAGTATCGCCACAGAAAAAATAAACCCGGAACACAGTCCGGGTTTATTTCGTTACCTGGCGTCGATCAATGCAGGATCTGGCTCAGGAACAGCTTGGTGCGGTCGTTCTGCGGGTTGTCGAAGAAGTCGTTCGGCGCTGCCTGCTCGACGATTTCCCCCTTGTCCATGAAGATCACGCGGTTGGCCACGGTACGGGCGAAGCCCATTTCGTGGGTTACGCACAACATGGTCATGCCGTCTTCGGCCAGGCCGATCATGGTGTCGAGTACTTCCTTCACCATTTCCGGGTCGAGAGCCGAGGTCGGCTCGTCGAACAGCATGATTTTCGGTTTCATGCACAGGGCGCGAGCGATGGCTACACGCTGCTGCTGACCGCCGGAGAGCTGGCCCGGGTATTTGTGCGCCTGCTCCGGAATGCGCACGCGCTCCAGGTAATGCATGGCGATTTCCTCGGCCTTGCGCTTGGGCATCTTGCGCACCCACATCGGCGCCAGGGTGCAGTTCTGCAGGATGGTCAGGTGCGGGAACAGGTTGAAGTGCTGGAACACCATGCCGACTTCACGGCGGATCGCTTCGATCTGCTTGAGGTCGTTGGTCAGCTCCACGCCATCGACCACGATGCGGCCTTGCTGATGCTCTTCCAAACGGTTGAGGCAACGGATGGTGGTGGACTTGCCGGAGCCCGACGGGCCGCACAGCACGATACGTTCGCCCTGTTTGACGTTCAGGTTGATGTCTTTCAACACGTGGAACTGGCCGTACCACTTGTTGACGCCCTGCATCTGAATAATGCCTTCAGGGCTCACAGGCTTTTTGATTGCTTCACTCATGAGTCAACTCCTAACGCTTGTGGCCTGTGTCGAGCTTGCGTTCCAGATGCATGGAATAGCGCGACATACCAAAACAGAAAATCCAGAACACCAGGGCGGCGAACACATAGCCTTCGGTGGCCATGCCCAGCCATTTCGGGTCGGCGGCAGCTTGTTTCACGCTGTTGAGCAGGTCGAACAGGCCGATGATGATCACCAGGCTCGTGTCCTTGAACAACGCAATGAAGGTGTTGACGATGCCAGGGATCACCAGCTTCAGGGCTTGCGGCAGAATCACCAGGCCCATGCTGCGCCAGTAGCCAAGGCCCATCGCCGCAGCCGCTTCGTATTGCCCCTTTGGAATCGCTTGCAGACCGCCGCGCACCACTTCGGCCACATAGGCCGACTGGAACAGGATGACCCCGATCAGCGCCCGCAGCAGCTTGTCGAAGTTCATGCCTTCAGGCAGGAACAGCGGCAGCATCACCGACGACATGAACAGCACCGTGATCAACGGCACGCCACGCCAGAACTCGATGAACGTCACGCAGACCACGCGGATCGCCGGCAGGTTCGAACGCCGCCCCAGGGCCAGCACGATGCCCAGCGGCAATGCGCCGGCGATGCCGACGGTGGCGATCACCAGGGTCAGCATCAGGCCGCCCCATTGGCTGGTCGCCACGGCGTCCAGACCGAACACGCCACCGTGCAGCAGGCACCAGGCGACGATCGGATACACCACCAGGAAGCTCAGGCCGTAGATCGCCTTGCGCGGGAAGCGCGAGATGAACAATGGCGCCGCACCGATCACTGCCAGCCACACGGTCAGGTCCACGCGCCAGCGCAGGTCCGCCGGGTAGTAGCCGTACATGAACTGACCGAAACGCTGCTGGATGAACACCCAGCAAGCGCCTTCCTTGGTGCAGTCGGCGCGGGTAGTACCCACCCAGTTCGCATCCAGGATGGCCCAGTGCAGCAGCGGTGGGATAATCAGATAAATCAGGTAGAACGCAAACAGGGTCAGCAGCGTGTTGATCCAGCTGGAGAACATGTTGGCGCGCACCCATGCCACCACACCGATGCTGTTGCTCGGTGGAGGCATATCGGGTTTGAAAGTATGGGATGTCATGCGCGTTTCCTCACCGCTCGATCAGCGCAATGCGCTTGTTGTACCAGTTCATCAGCAGGGAAATGCTGATACTGATTGCCAGGTACACACTCATGGTGATCGCGATCACCTCGATGGCCTGGCCGGTCTGGTTCAACACCGTGCCGGCGAACAGCGACACCATTTCCGGGTAGCCGATACCGGCCGCCAGGGAAGAGTTTTTCGCCAGGTTCAGGTATTGGCTGGTCAACGGCGGAATGATCACGCGCAGGGCCTGCGGAATGATCACCTTGCGCAGGGTCGGACCGTTGCGCAGCCCGAGGGAGCGGGCCGCCTCGGTCTGGCCGTGGCTGACCGACTTGATACCCGAGCGCACGATCTCGGCGATGAATGCCGCGGTATACACAGTCAACGCCAGGGTCAAGGCCAGCAGTTCCGGGATCAGCACCCAGCCACCGACGAAGTTGAAACCCTTGAGTTCCGGCATTTCCCATTGCACTGGCGCACCAAACACCAACGCGCACACGGCCGGGATCACCAGGAACAGCGCCAGGCCCACCCAGAACTTGTGGAATGGCTCTCCGGTTTCTTCGAAACGCTTGTTGGCCCAACGCGTCATCAGCACGATGGCGACAATCGCCAGCACGACGCTGACCACGAACGGCCAGAACCCATCGGCGACCAGCGCGGCCGGCATGTTCAGGCCCCGGCTGCTGACGAAGAAAGTGTCGCCGAAGTTATGGCTGTTGCGCGGCCCAGGCATGCTCAGGAATACCGCGAAGTACCAGAACAGGATTTGCAGCAACGGTGGGATGTTACGGAAAACCTCCACGTAAACGGTCGCCAGCTTGGAGATGATCCAGTTCTGCGACAAGCGCGCGACACCGATGATGAAACCGAGGATGGTCGCCAGGATCACCCCGATGAAGGTCACCAGCAACGTGTTGAGCAAACCGATGACAAACACGCGGGCATAGCTGTCCGCTTCGGTGTAGTCGATCAGGTGTTGAGCGATGCCGAACCCGGCACTGCGTTCCAGGAAACCGAAACCGGACGTGATGCCCCGGTGCTGGAGATTGGTCTGGGTGTTGTCGAACAGGAACCAGCCCAACGCGATAACCGCCACGACAGTGACGATCTGAAATACCCACGCACGCACTTTTGGATCGCTGAGGCTGAGCCTCTGCTTTGGTGCGCCGATTGAATTTTGCATGAAGTGCCCCGCAAAGAATGGAACAGAACATCACCCGGTGGTTGGCCCACCGGGTGATAGAACCATCAGCGCACTGGTGGTGCGTATTGGATGCCGCCAGCGTTCCACAGCGCGTTCAGGCCGCGGTCGATTTCCAGCGGGGTGCCTTTGCCGAGGTTGCGCTCGAACATTTCACCGTAGTTGCCGACTTGCTTGACGATCTGCACGACCCAGTCTTTCGGCAGTTTCAGGTCCTTGCCGTATTCACCGTCAGCGCCGAGCATACGAGCGACGTCCGGGTTCTTGGTGGACTTGGCTTCGGCCTCGACGTTCTTCGAGGTCACACCGGCTTCTTCAGCATTGAGCAGCGCGTAGCCAGTCCAACGCACGATGGCCAGCCACTCGTCGTCGCCGTTACGCACGACCGGGCCCAGGGGTTCCTTGGAAATGGTTTCCGGCAGAACCACGTAGTCCTTCGGCGAAGCCAGCTTGCTGCGCTGGGCGAACAGCTGGGACTTGTCGGAGGTCAGTACGTCGCAACGACCGGACTCCAGCGACTTGGCGCTTTCGTCGGAGGTGTCGAAGGTGATCGGGGTGTACTTCAGGCCGTTGGCACGGAAGTAGTCGGAAACGTTCAGTTCAGTGGTGGTACCGGCCTGGATGCAGATGGTTGCACCGTCCAGTTCCTTGGCGCTCTTGACGCCCAGCTTGTTGTTGGCCAGGAAGCCGATGCCATCGTAGTAGGTGATGAAGCCTGGGAATTTCAGGCCCATGCCCGCGTCACGGGAGCTGGTCATGGTGGAGTTGCGCGAGAGCACATCGATTTCGCCGGACTGCAGCGCGGTGAAGCGCTCCTTGGCGTTCAACTGGCTGAACTTGACCTTGGTCGCATCGCCGAAGACGGCAGCGGCAACGGCACGGCAGAAGTCAGCGTCGATACCGACGATCTTACCGGTCGAATCAGGCACCGAGAAACCCGGCAGGCCATCGCTTACGCCGCATTGCACAAAGCCTTTCTTCTGTACGGCGTCCAGGGTTGCACCCGCCTGAGCGAACCCGCTAACCCCAAGCACTGCTGCTGCAGTCACTACTGCCAGGGTGGATTTCAGTAACTTCATTCAAACCTCCAGTTTTGCTCTTGTTGTGTCGGAGCTTGAGTCCTGTCGCACCCTTTTGGGGCATTGCCGACCCTTGTTGGCTTTTTTTAGGGTCAACCGACGTCTGGACCTTCGCTATGAGTCTATTAATGAGGACGGTGCGCCATTAGCAGCCGTACCCACTTCTCACCAATCGGCCGAACGGGCTGTAGCCCTTCACGTTCGCGAAGCCCGTAGCGGCTATTGGCGAACATCCATCACCGGATTTCCGATATCCCATGCGTCGCGTCGAGCTGATAGTGTTACCGCGCAGCGTAAGATTCATCACTCGGGTATCCTCATAGCAAAGCCCGTACCAGACCGCCGCGCTGGGCCCTTGAGAATTACGTCAAGACAAAAAGTTGTAATTTTGCGACATCTAATTAACTGAGGCACCGGGAACGCACCGTAATCACGCACTGATAGGGCGCACCCGCACAGATTTGGAGCACAGCCATGACCGACCCCCTGATTCTCGAGCCCAACAGCACCGCAGATGCGTGTGTTATCTGGCTCCACGGCCTGGGCGCCGATCGTTACGACTTCCTGCCGGTAGCCGAAATCTTGCAGCAAAGCTTGCAGACCACGCGTTTCGTTCTACCCCAGGCTCCGACCCAACCAGTAACGATCAACGGCGGCTACGCCATGCCCAGTTGGTACGATATCCGCGCCTTGAGCCCGGCGCGGGCCATTGACGAGCAGCAGCTGGAAGTGTCGGCCAAACGGGTCATGGACCTGGTCGAAAGCCAGCGAGCCAGCGGAATAGACGCTTCGCGGATTTTCCTGGCCGGCTTTTCCCAAGGCGGCGCGGTGGTCTATCACACGGCGTTCGTGAAGTGGCAGGGGCCGTTGGGCGGTGTGATCGCCCTGTCGACCTATGCGCCGACATTCGGTGACGAACTGCAATTATCCGCCAGCCAGCAGCGCATTCCGGTCCTGGCGCTGCATGGGCAATACGACGAAGTGGTGCTCAACCCCATGGGCCGGACCGCAAAGGAATATTTGAAGCAGCATGGTGTCACCGTGACATGGCAGGAATACCCAATGGGCCACGAAGTGTTACCCGAGGAGATTCGCGACATCGGTACCTGGCTGGCCGAACGGTTGCGCTGAATCGCCACGCCAAGCCTTTGACGAACACACTACGCCGCGCCCGTTTCTTGCATTACACTGGCCGGCGTACATTCCTTAACCAATCGATGAGATGACCGTGCTCAAAGCACTCAAGAAGATGTTCGGTAAGAGCGAGGCCGAGCAGCTCGCGCCCGGCCCCAGTGCCCCTGTCCAAGGCCCGAGCCGTACCGAAGCGCCACAACCATCGCGCCACCCTGCCCCTGTTGCGCAGAAGAAAAAAGAGCCGGCGACCTCCCCCGCCACCGCTCCTGCGCCGGACAAGCCGCGCAATGAAAACCCCAAGCCGCGCCGCGAACGAGCACCGAAACCGCCGGTCGTCGCCTGGAAGCTCGAAGACTTCGTCGTAGAGCCCCAGGAAGGCAAGACCCGCTTCCACGATTTCAAGCTGGCCCCGGAACTGATGCATGCCATCCAGGACCTGGGGTTCCCGTATTGCACGCCGATCCAGGCCCAGGTGCTCGGGTATACCCTCGCCGGCAAGGACGCTATCGGTCGCGCCCAGACCGGCACCGGCAAGACCGCCGCGTTCCTGATTTCCACCATCACCCAGCTGCTGCAGACCCCGCCACCCAAAGAGCGCTACATGGGCGAGCCGAGGGCACTGATCATCGCGCCGACCCGCGAGCTGGTGGTGCAGATCGCCAAGGACGCCGCCGACCTGACCAAATACACCGGCCTGAACGTCATGACGTTCGTCGGTGGCATGGACTTCGACAAGCAGCTCAAGCACCTCGAAGCCCGTCATTGCGACATCCTGGTGGCCACGCCCGGTCGCCTGCTGGACTTCAACCAGCGTGGCGACGTGCACCTGGACATGGTCGAGGTCATGGTGCTGGACGAGGCCGACCGCATGCTCGACATGGGCTTCATCCCGCAAGTGCGCCAGATCATTCGCCAGACCCCGCCGAAAAGCGAACGCCAGACCCTGCTGTTCTCCGCCACCTTCACCGAAGACGTGATGAACCTGGCCCGGCAATGGACCACCGACCCGGCCATCGTCGAGATTGAAGCCGAGAACGTCGCCAGCGAAAACGTCGAACAACATATCTACGCCGTAGCCGGTGCCGACAAGTACAAGCTGCTCTACAACCTGGTCAATGACAACGGTTGGGAACGGGTCATGGTGTTCGCCAACCGCAAGGACGAAGTGCGGCGTATCGAAGAACGCCTGGTGCGCGACGGCGTCAACGCGGCCCAGCTGTCAGGCGATGTGCCCCAGCACAAGCGCATCAAGACGCTCGAGGGCTTTCGCGAAGGCAAAATCCGTGTGCTGGTGGCAACCGACGTGGCCGGCCGCGGCATCCACATCGACGGCATCAGCCATGTGATCAACTTCACCCTGCCGGAAGTACCGGACGACTACGTGCACCGCATCGGCCGTACCGGTCGCGCCGGCGCCGAGGGCGTGTCCATCAGCTTCGCCGGCGAGGACGACTCCTATCAGTTGCCCTCCATCGAAGCGCTGCTGGGTCGCAAGATCAGTTGCGAAATGCCGCCGACCCATCTGCTCCGGCCGGTCGAGCGCAAACGTCACTGACCGTCGCCTCACCACCCGAAAGCGCAGCCCTCGAAGGCTGCGCTTTTTTTTGGCCCGGGATATTGCTCGAATAAACTAAAAGTCCATAATGGACAAATTAGTTTACACAGAGCAATCCGGAGTTCCGATGCCCAGCACACCTTATGTCATGACCCAAGCCCAGGCTCGCGCACTGCTCGGGCAAATCGATGTGCCGCACATCCTGCGCAAACTGTTTCGCGACCTTGCAGCCGGGCAGGCGGTGCAACCGGCCCAGCAATGGGTGGAATTTCCCCAGGGCGCCGGGGACTTCATCAACTACCTGGGCGTGTTGGCCGAGGATCAGGTGTATGGCGTCAAGACGTCGCCCTACATCGTGCGCGAGCAGGGTCCGCTGGTCACCGCCTGGACCTTGCTGATGTCGATGCGCACTGGCCAACCGCTGCTGTTGTGCGACGCCAGCGAACTGACGACCGCCCGCACCGCTGCCACCACGGCCGTCGCCGTCGATGCCCTCGCCCTACCCCAGGCCCAACGCCTGGCCGTCATTGGCAGCGGTGCGGTAGCGCGGGCGCATGTGCATTACGCCAAGGGCTTGCGGAATTGGAAGTCCATCAGCCTCTACTCGCCAGGCCTGTCGGGCAAGACAGTGCAGGAGCGCGCTTCGATCACCGGCCTGGACCCGCGCCTGGAGATTACCGACAGCCTTGCGGCGGCGGTGCATGACGCCGATGTGGTGATGCTCTGCACCTCGTCCGCCAAAGCGGTACTCGAGCCAAGGATGCTGGGCAAACGGGCACTGATCACCTCAATCAGTACCAACGCCCCGCGCGCCCATGAAGTGCCGCCCCACAGCCTCAACGACATGGACGTGTACTGCGACTATCGTCAGACCACCCCAGGCTCGGCCGGAGAGATGCTGATCGCCGCCGAACAACACGGCTGGGCGCCGTCGAGCATCATCGGTGACTTGCCGGAACTGCTCAGCGGACAGGTCGTGCGACCGGATCTTGGGCGCCACGTGTTCTTCCGCTCCATTGGCCTCGGGCTGGAAGATGTGGCGTTGGCGAATGCGCTTTACCAACTGCGCAACTGACACACCACATTCCCCTGTGGGAGCGAGCCTGCTCGCGATGAGGCCGGCACATTCAAAACATGTCGCCTGTCAGACCGTCATCGCGAGCAGGCTCGCTCCCACAACGAACCAGCGACATTCCCCAGGACCGCGCTCCACAGGAGAGCTTCATGACCTCAGCAGATTTCATCATCATCGGCGGCGGCATTGCCGGTGCCTCCACCGGCTACTGGCTGGCCCCCCATGGCCGGGTCATTGTGCTCGAGCGCGAATCCCATCCGGCCTACCACTCCACCGGCCGTTCGGCGGCGTTGTATACCGCCGCCTATGGCACCGCGCAGGTACGGGCATTGACCCAGGCCAGTCGAGACTTCTTCGACGCACCGCCCGCCGGCTTCTGCGAACACCCGCTGCTCACGCCCCGGGGCGAAATGACCGTGGACTTCACCGGTGATCCGGCCGAATTGAACAATCAATACCTCAGTGCCAAGGCCACAGTGCCGCAGATGCAACTGCTCAGCGCCGAAGAAGCCTGCGTGCGGCTACCGATCCTGCGCCGGGAAAAAGTCCACGGCGCCCTCTACGACCCCACGGCCGCCGACATCGACACGGATGCGCTGCACCAAGGCTACTTGCGCGGCATCCGCCGCAACGGCGGTGAAGTGCACACCAACAGCGAAGTCCTGGACCTGATTCGCGACAACCAGGGCCTGTGGCAGGTGCGAACGGCCAACCGGACCTTCACTGCGCCGATTCTGATCAATGCGGCCGGCGCCTGGGCCGACCAGGTAGCGCAAATGGCCGGCGCCCGCACGCTGGGTCTGCAGCCCAAGCGGCGCGCAGCCTTCATCTTCGCCGGCCCCGAAGGCGTGGACATCCATGACTGGCCGATGTTGGTGAGCCTCGACGAATCCTTCTACATGAAACCGGATGCCGGGATGTTCCTGGGGTCGCCGGCCAATGCCGACCCGGTGGAGCCCCACGATGTACAACCGGAAGAACTGGACATCGCCCTGGGGATCTACCAGATCGAAGAAGCCACGACCTTGAGCATCCGCCGCCCGACCCGCATTTGGGCCGGGTTGCGCAGCTTTGTCCACGACGGCGATCTGCTGTCCGGCTTCGACCCGCAGTTACCCGGATTCTTCTGGGTCGCAGGCCAGGGTGGCTACGGCATCCAGACGTCCCCGGCGATGGGCCAGGCCAGCGCGGCACTGGTGCGCGGCGAACCGCTGCCCGAAGCCCTGGCTCGCTTCGGTCTGAGCAGCGCAATGTTGTCGCCGGCGCGCCTTGGCTGACCTTCCTCAAGGTGACGCATCGCCACGATTGCGGCACACTTCCTGCGCCCCTGCTTCACGGGGCGCCGACGCTGCCTGGAGCCCTGTCATGACCGCCCCGCAACCCGATCCGGCAATGGACAATTTCCACACCATCGCCGACGCCATCGCCACGCTGTTCTACCCGCACGCCGAGGTGGTGCTGCACGACCTGCGCACACAGAAAGTCGATTACATCGCCAATAATCTTTCCAAGCGCGAGATCGGTGACGACTCGTCCCTGGAGGACATGCTCAGCGAGGACGTCAACGAACGGAACATCGGTCCGTATGAAAAGCTGAACTGGGACGGGCAGAAGATCCGCAGCCTCAGCAGCGTCTTGCGCGACGCAGAAGGTCGACCGCTGGCCGTGCTGTGCATCAACCTGAATATTTCACTGTTCGAAAATGCCAAGGCCGCGCTGGACCTGTTCCTGTCACCGGGCAAGTTGATCCCGCAGCCGGACTCCCTGTTTCGCGATGACTGGCAGGAGCGCATCAACACCTTCCTGCATGCCTGGATGCGCGAGCGTCAGTTGAGCCTGAACCTGCTCACCCGCGACCATAAACGCGAACTGGTGCTGGCGCTGCACGCCGAGGGCGCCTTCAAGGGCAAGAGCGCCTCCAACTACGTGGCCAATGTGCTGAACATGGGGCGGGCGACGGTGTACAAGCATTTGAAGGAATTGAAGGGCTGAGGTTTGGGTTGCCTGGAATGGCCTCATCGCGAGCGGGCTCGCTCCCACATTGGACCGCGTTGAACGCAGATCCCTTGTGGGAGCGAGCCTGCTCGCGATGGCAATCAATCAGTCGCCATAGATATCCGACTTGAAATACCTGGCCTCGATCTTCTGATACTCCCCACTCGCCCGAATCCCATCGATGGCCTTGTTCAGATCCGCCACCAACTGGGTATTGCCCTTGCGCACCGCAATACCAGCACCTTCCCCAACATATTTCGGGTCCTTGAGTTCAGGACCGACAAACCCGTAGCCCTTGCCCCGCGGCCTCGAAAGGAAATCCTCCAACGGGATGGTGTCGGCAAAAATCGCGTCCAGGCGGCCGGATGCCAGGTCCATGTAGATTTCTTCGTTGTTGCTGTAGCGCTTGACGATCACGCCTGTGGGTTCGAGGACTTCGGTGGCGTAGCGGTCCGTGGTGGTCGCCCGCTGCACACCCACGGTCTTGCCCTTCAGGCTCGCGTACTGGTCATCCACCACGGCGCCCTGCTTCATGACCAGTCGCGATGAGGTGAAGTAGTACTTGTGGGTGAAATCCACCGATTTCTTGCGCTCTTCGGTGATGGTCATGGACGACAGCGCCATGTCGATTTTCTTCACTTTCAACGATGGAATCAGCCCGTCGAACTCACCTTCGACCCACTCGCACTTGACCTTCATCTGCGCGCACAGCGCATTGCCGATGTCGTAGTCGAAACCCTCGATCTTCCCTTCCGAGGTCTTGGAAGCAAACGGCGGATAAGCCGCTTCGATACCGATGCGCAGGGTCTTCTCAGCGGCGAACAGGCTGCTGGAGGCCAGCAGGCTCAGGGCCAGGCCAGTGATGAGGGGGAGTTTCTTCATGATCGTTCTCTCGCGGGTTGTTGTTGGTTTGGCAGAGAAAAAGCAGGCACGACTGATTTTGTACTTATAAATCCATACTGGACTTTAATGTACACATCGTCAATTGAAGAAATGATGGAAGGCTGATGCCACATCGCGAGCAGGCTCGCTCCCACAGGAATCCGATTTGATACAGATCCAATGTGGGAGCGAGCCTGCTCGCGATAGCGGGCTATCAGATACAAAGAAGGGTCTACTGCTTCCAGCGATCCGCCGCCGCATGATCACTGTCCCGCCCCTCGACCCAGCGCGGGCCATCGGCGGTGTTTTCCTTTTTCCAGAACGGAGCACGGGTCTTGAGGTAGTCCATGACAAAGGCGCAGGCGTCGAATGCCGCCTGGCGATGGGCGCTGGCGGCAGCGACGAAAACGATGGGCTCGCCCGGCTCCAGGGCGCCGATGCGGTGCAGCACTTCCAGCTTCAACAGCGGCCAACGCTGCTGCGCCTCGACGGCAATCTTACCCAGGGCTTTCTCGGTCATGCCCGGGTAGTGCTCCAGGAACATCCCGGACACATCCAGGCCGTCATTGAAGTCCCGCACATAGCCGACAAAACTCACCACCGCGCCCACGCCGACATTGGCCGCGTGCATCGCGTTGACTTCGACGCCCGGATCGAACGGATCGGCCTGTACACGAATCGCCATGACTCAGCCTCCGGTCACCGTGGGAAAGAACGCGACGTCGTCGCCGTCCGCCAGCGGCTCATCGAGCTGGCACAACTCTTCGTTGCGGGCACACATCAGGTTCTGCTCGTTCAGCACGTCGGAGCCCGGACGAGCCGCCAACAGCGCGCGAACGTCATCTACCGTGGAGAACTTACCTTCGACGCTCAGGGCGTCCTCCCCGAGGGCCTCGCGATAACGGGCAAAGAACTTCACATTGATTTTCATGACGCGTCCGCCTGGAAGTGACCGCTCTTGCCACCGAGCTTTTCCAGCACCCGCACGCCTTCGATGATCATGCCCCGGTCCACGGCCTTGCACATGTCATAGATGGTCAGCGCGGCGACGCTGGCGGCGGCCAGGGCTTCCATTTCTACTCCCGTCTGCCCCGAGAGTTTGCAGCGGGCAACGATGCGCACCCGGTCCTCTCCTTCGGCATTGAGCTCGACCTTGACGCTGGTGAGCATCAGCGGATGACAGAGCGGAATCAGATCGCTGGTTTTCTTCGCCGCTTGGATACCGGCGATGCGCGCGACAGCGAACACGTCGCCCTTGGGGTGACCGCCGTTGACGATCATCTGCAGCGTAGCGGGCAACATGCGCACAAAAGCTTCGGCGGTGGCCTCACGGAACGTCACGGCCTTGTCGGTCACGTCGACCATGTTGGCGCGACCTTGGGAATCGAGATGGGTCAGCACAGGGTTACTCCTGATCAGGAATGTCGATTGTAAACCCGTGAGTCAGATTCGGGCACGCCTGATTGTCGCACCTGCTCTTTCCTATGAGAGCCGGCTCGCTGAAGCAGGACTTGCTGTGGGAGCAAGGCTTGCCCGCGATGAAGTTGACGCGGTCGCGCAGAAATCGCGGTGCCTTTATCGCGAGCAAGCTTTGCTCCCACAGCAGGCTCGCTCACAGGGTTATTTGTCGTGTTCAGGAACCGGGCGACCATAAGGTCGCTCGGTTCATCAAGGATTACAGATGGGATTCGGCGTATTCGGCCAGGATCGAGCGCGGTACGCCCTGCAGGGTGATGTGGACCCCGTTGGGGAAGTCCTTGAAGCGTTCGGTCAGGTAGGTCAGCCCGGAGCTGGTCGCGGACAGGTAAGGGGTGTCGATCTGTGCCAGGTTACCCAGGCACACCACTTTGGAACCGGCACCGGCACGGGTGATGATGGTTTTCATCTGGTGCGGGGTGAGGTTCTGGCATTCGTCGATCAGGATCAGACTCTGCTGGAAGCTGCGGCCCCGGATGTAGTTCAGGGATTTGAACTGCAACGGCACCTTGCTGAGGATGTAGTCGACGCTGCCATGGGTGCTTTCGTCATCCATGTGCAAGGCTTCGAGGTTGTCGGTAATGGCCCCCAGCCAGGGCTCCATTTTTTCCGCTTCGGTACCGGGCAGGAAGCCGATCTCCTGGTCCAGGCCCTGCACGCTGCGGGTGGCGATGATGCGCCGGTAACGCTTGCTGACCATGGTCTGCTCGATGGCGGCGGCCAGGGCCAGGATGGTCTTGCCGGAACCGGCGGCGCCGGACAGGTTGACCAGGTGGATATCGGGGTCGAGCAAGGCGAACAGGGCCAGGCTCTGGTAGATGTCGCGGGGCTTGAGGCCCCAGGCCTCCTGGTGCAGCAAGGGCTCCTGGTGCAGGTCGAGAATCAGCAGCTTGTCATCCTCGATCTCCTTGATCCAGCCGACGAATCCCTGTTCGTCGATGATGAATTCATTGATGTGCACCGCCGGCAGGTTGTCGATCAGTTGCACCTGGTGCCAGGTGCGACCATGGTCCTGGCGGGTATCGACCTTGCTCACACGGTCCCAGAAGGAGCCGGTCATGGTGTGGTAGCCGTTGGGCAACAGCGAGACGTCGTCGACCAATTGGTCGGTGCTGTAATCCTCCGCCGCAATCCCGCAGGCCCGGGCCTTGAGGCGCATGTTGATGTCTTTGGTCACCAGCACCACGGCGCGATCCTTGTTGCGCGCGTGCAGGTCGATCAACTGGTTGATGATGATGTTGTCGTTCAGGTGTTCAGGCAGCACCAGGTTGGGTTCGGTGCGCTTGCTCATCAGGATCGAGAGCAGCCCCTTCGGGCCACCCTTGCCGCGCTGGATCGGTACGCCCAGCTCGACATCTTCGGGAGAGGCATCCCCCAGGGTCTTGTCGATCAGGCGAATCGCCTGCCGGCATTCGGCCGCGACGCTGTGATGGCCGCTCTTGAGCTTGTCCAGCTCTTCGAGCACGGTCATCGGGATGGCAACGTGGTGTTCTTCGAAATTGAGCAGTGCGTTTGGATCGTGGATCAATACGTTGGTATCGAGTACATAGAGGATTGGCTGGTTGGAGGAAGGGCTACGTCCGTGGTCATCCATACTCGGTCACCTTTGTGGGGGCCATTCGACGCAATACCATGACAGTGCTGCGCCTCGAGGTAGCCACCGGATTCACCCGCGAGGATTCAGGTGAACTGCACACAAACGGGGTCTTGGAAGACGCCACCTGTGTTGCAGGTTTCGGCGGTCTGACTTCTTGATACTCCAAAAACCATGACAGGAAAAAGCACTTTGACGCTTTTTTGAAGTTTATTTTTCAGAGTGACGAAAAGCCCTTGGCGTACTGCCGCTACGCCGTTAAAGTCGGAAGTCCGGTTGCCATGAATGCGCACCGCTTTTTTCCTTTTCCCCAATGTTTCCGGGCCTTGCGCGGTTTCAGCGAAACGCCTCCTGACAATCTTCCCAACCGATCCCGCTTTGCGCCGTTTGCGTGATGAGCCAGGGCATCGCCGTCTTCACCGCATCCTGCTTGGCGTTGAAGTTGATCACTCCGTGGCGCCACAGCAGCATCAAGGTCAGCGCGCGCTGGGCACTCTGCTCGGGCTTGAGCCGGTTGGTGCCGTCCTGGGGATCGATATCCCACAACGCCACTTGCAGGCCCTGCTGCCTGAAAAATGCCTCGGCATCGCCACGCCGCTGGCCCTGGGGCGGGCGGAACAGCGGTACATAGTTCTCCGGCAGCTTGCCCTTCACCAGATCGACGCTGCGCCGTACCGAGTCCTGCCAGTCCTGCCAATAGCTATGGGAGCGGAACTCCCAGCCCTGCACACCCACGCACTGCTCTGAATACAACGACTGGAGGTCGTTGACGGACTCTTCCACCAGCCGCGCCTGGATGTCCTTGCCCAGCACGAAGAACGTGCCGTTTATGTTCGACTTGCGCAAGTAATCCGTCAGCCAAGGCGTGTTGTCCGGCGCAACGTTGGCACCGCTGTCGAACGTCAGCAAGAACAGCCGGTCGTGCATCTCTTCGCCGTTGCGTTCGTAATCGCCAAAACGTTCGATTTCGCTGGTGGTTTGCGGAAAAAGCGCGGCTTTTCGCAACAACTCATCCCGGTATTGGGTATGAAAGATCTGGCTCGGCCCGGCCCATTTGAAATAGAACGAGTCCTCATCGAGATGGAATCGGCGCGCCTCCTCACGCAAGGTTGCCATGTTCTCCACCAGGTAGCAGAAAGAGGCGTCCTGGTCACAACTTTGCTGGGCGAAGTTGTAGCCGGCCAGCAAGCGCTGCCACAACCGGGCACGCAGGGCAGTGATCGCCGCCATGTTCACCGAGCGCAGCCCCAGGTACTGCTTGAGGGCGATTTCGTCCATGGCATCGGTATCCAGCAACACCCGGGCGAACATCAGGATCTCGGCCCGCGAAGCGACGTCGAACAGGGTCGGGCTGGTGAGTTGTTCCGGCCAGGTGCTGCGATCCAGGGTGGCGATGTCATTGGGCGCGGCAAGGGCGTTGAGACTCAGGAACCAGGCCGATAACAGAAGCACGATGCGCAAAAGGGATATCTCCATTAACGAAACCCGCGCGGCATCATAGCTGATCCAAGAACGACGCCCGCTTATCTCATTGCTCGAACAGGCTTTTGTGGCGAGGGGATTTATCCCCGCTGGGCTGTGAAACAGCCCTAAAAGCGCCCGCGCGGTGCTTCAGGCTGATCTCGCTTCACTTTGTTGGGCGTGCTGCGCAGCCCAGCGGGGATAAATCCCCTCGCCACAATTGAGGGGCTTTGAATATTTCCTTTACACCACCGATCACCTATCACCCCAATAGCTGGAGTCCACCCGGACAACCCCCTAGAATCGCCGCACCTTTAAAAGGAGACGATTCATGCTGATGGTGATTTCCCCCGCCAAGACCCTCGATTACGAAACACCGCCGGCCACCGAACGCTTTACCCTGCCGCAGTACCTGGACCACTCCCAGGAACTGGTCGAGCAATTGCGCGAGTTCTCGCCGGCACAGATCAGTGAACTGATGCACGTCTCCGACAAGATCGGCGGCCTCAATGCCGCGCGATTCGGCAGTTGGACCCCGGCGTTCACCCCGGCCAATGCCAAGCAGGCCCTGCTCGCTTTCAAGGGTGACGTGTACACGGGCCTGGATGCACAGAGCTTCAGCGAAGCCGACTTCGATCATGCCCAACGGCATCTGCGCATGCTCTCCGGTCTCTATGGCCTGCTGCGACCGTTGGACCTGATGCAGCCCTACCGCCTGGAAATGGGCACGAAACTGGCCAATGCCCGGGGCAAGGATCTTTATGCATTCTGGGGCAACCGCATCAGCGAATGGCTGAACGAAGCCCTGGCCGACCAGGGCGACGACGTGCTGTTGAACCTGGCCTCCAACGAGTACTTCTCGGCGGTCAAACGCAGCGCCTTGAATGCACGCATCATCGATACCGAATTCAAGGACCTGAAGAACGGCCAGTACAAGATCATCAGCTTCTACGCAAAAAAAGCCCGCGGGTTGATGAGCCGGTTTGTCATTCAGGAACGCATCAACGATCCAGCCTTGCTCAAACAGTTCGATGTGCAAGGCTATCGTTACAGTGCCGAGCAATCCTCGACCGAAAAACTGGTTTTCCTGCGCGACCACGCCCCACAATAACGCAGCCCCCTTCCGGGCCCCTGATCAGGGGCCTCGATCAGACCCCGACAAGTCATCCCACTTCCCCACTCAATTCGCCACTTTACTGGCGTCAATATTCAAACCACTCTCTGGCCTAACTTTTCTTTCACTCGACAATTGTCAGTTTTTTCCGTAGTGGCACAGAAAATTTTCAACAGTAGTGGCAAAAAAATATCGAGGCCTTTTAACGCCCCGTAACTAAAGGGCGAAATCGCCAGTGCTATCAATTTGAGAGCAGTGCCATCTCGGCCAATATTTCAAAAAATTTCAGAAATCGCGATGAGCGGGCTGGAACTATGTCCAAATGCACGGCTCATACCACCCGTAACGATTCTCGCCGAGCGTGTACGAGATAACTTACAAGGGACGTCGACTGAAGTAACCAAGTTGTCACAGCAACTAAGCGAAACGGTCGTCCTTATGGATCCAAGATGAAAAGGACAGGAGATAAGGCACCATCACTATCCCCTACAAGGCCAAGGCTGCGCCCCTATAACGTGTTCACCCGAACACACAAGCTTCTGATTTTGTGGGCTTTTTGCCAGAAATCAGAAGTGAACGACCTTTGCACGAACGTTCTGGACAACGAGGACTGGCTGCATAACAGGGCAGGTCATAACAAGAAGGCCGCATTGCGCACAACTTGAGTGCAATTATTTAGACACTCGGAACTTAGTATGCCTGCACACGGCACTGTGGCGCCTGCATTCCACACTTCCGAGTGCACTATGACCGCTGAACACTATTAACTCCGGCCATTTAATGGCGTGAAAAACAGAGGTAAATGCGATGCGCATTAGCATATTTGGTTTGGGTTACGTCGGTGCAGTATGTGCCGGTTGCCTGTCTGCACGGGGCCATGATGTGGTTGGCGTAGATGTCGCCAAAGACAAGATCGATATGATCAACGCCGGCAAATCGCCAATTGTTGAACCGGGTCTTGGGGAGTTGTTGGCACAAGGTATTCAAACAGGTCGCCTGCGTGGCACCACCAACTTCGCGGAAGCCATTCGCGATACGGACCTGTCGATGATTTGCGTCGGCACGCCGAGCAAAAAGAACGGCGACCTGGAACTGAACTACATCGAAGCCGTCTGCCGCGAGATCGGTTTTGTCCTGCGTGAAAAAACCACCCGCCACACCATCGTAGTGCGCAGCACAGTATTGCCAGGCACTGTCGCAAACGTTGTCATCCCGATCCTCGAAGACTGCTCCGGCAAAAAGGCCGGTGTCGATTTCGGCGTCGCGGTCAACCCTGAATTCCTGCGTGAAAGCACCGCGATCAAGGACTACGACCAGCCTCCGATGACCGTCATCGGCGAGTTCGACAAGGCCTCCGGCGACGTCCTGCAATCGCTGTACGAAGAACTCGATGCGCCGATCATCCGCAAGGACATCGCGGTCGCCGAGATGATCAAGTACACCTGCAACGTCTGGCACGCCACCAAGGTGACCTTCGCCAACGAGATCGGCAACATCGCCAAGGCCGTGGGTGTCGATGGCCGTGAAGTGATGGATGTGGTCTGCCAGGACAAGGCCCTGAACCTGTCCCAGTACTACATGCGCCCAGGCTTCGCCTTCGGTGGCTCGTGCTTGCCCAAGGACGTACGCGCCCTGACCTATCGTGCCAGCTCCCTGGACGTGGAAGCACCGCTGCTCAACTCGCTGATGCGCAGCAACGAATCCCAGGTGCAGAACGCCTTCGACATCGTCTCCAGCCATGAAAAACGCAAAGTCGCCCTGCTGGGCCTGAGCTTCAAGGCCGGTACCGACGACCTGCGCGAAAGCCCACTGGTAGAACTGGCGGAAATGCTGATCGGCAAGGGCTATGACCTGCGCATCTACGACAGCAACGTCGAATACGCCCGCGTCCACGGTGCGAACAAGGATTACATCGAGTCGAAGATTCCTCACGTCTCGTCCTTGCTCAACTCCGACTTCGACTCGGTGATCGACAACTCCGACATCATCATCCTCGGCAACCGCGACGAGAAGTTCCGTGCGCTGACCGAGAACGTACCGGAAGGCAAGCAGGTCATCGACCTGGTTGGCTTCATGTCCAAGGCCACGACTCCAAATGGCCGGACCGAAGGCATCTGCTGGTAAGTCTGTTTGCCGGCCGGGGCTCGCCCCGGCCGGCCTTTCGCCTGCCTTAACCCATCGGGCCGCCCACAAGGCCCGCCCGAGATAGAGACGGATGCAGATTATGCACAGGCTAAAGCACGGCCTGCTTCAGGCCGCCGGTTGGCTGTTTTACTTGAGTTTATTGATGGGCATCGCCACGGCGTTGCCCACGTCCACGTTCGACTCCGAATCCAAGGATTTCATTTTCCTGATCGGCGCCGTGGGCATCTGGCGTTACTCCATGGGAGCAACGCATTTCGTGCGTGGCATGATCTTCCTGTACATCGTCTACCCGCACCTGCGTCGCAAGGTACGCAAGCTGGGCGCGGCGGCGGATCCTTCCCACGTCTACCTGATGGTCACCAGTTTCCGTATCGACGCGCTGACCACTGCCCAGGTCTACGGCTCGGTGATCCGCGAGGCCATCGACTGCGGGCTGCCGACCACCGTGGTCTGCTCCATCGTGGAAATGTCCGACGAACTGCTGGTCAAGAGCCTCTGGGCCCGCCTGAACCCGCCAGAGCGGGTCAAGCTCGACTTCGTGCGCATCCCGGGCACCGGCAAGCGTGACGGCCTGGCCTACGGTTTCCGCGCCATCTCCCGCCACTTGCCGGACGACCGTGCCGTGGTTGCCGTGATCGATGGCGACACCGTGCTCGCCGAAGGCGTCGTGCGCAAGACCGTGCCGTGGTTCCAGCTGTTCGGCAACGTCGGCGGCCTGACCACCAACGAGTTCTGCGAAGTACGTGGCGGCTACGTCATGGCCGAATGGCACAAACTGCGGTTCGCCCAGCGTCACATCAACATGTGCTCCATGGCCCTGTCCAAGCGCGTGTTGACCATGACCGGGCGCATGTCGGTGTTCCGCGCCACTGTGGTGACCAACCCGGACTTCATCGCCGACGTGGAAAGCGACTCGCTGCAACACTGGCGCCTGGGTCGCTTCAAGTTCCTGACCGGTGATGACAAATCGAGCTGGTTCAGCCTGATGCGCCTGGGCTACGACACCTTCTACGTACCCGATGCGGCGATCAACACCGTTGAGCACCCGCCGGAAAAAAGTTTCATCAAGGCCAGTCGCAAGCTGATGTTCCGTTGGTACGGCAACAACCTGCGGCAGAACTCCCGGGCACTGGGCCTGGGCTTGAAACGTCTGGGCCTGTTTACCTCGGTGGTGCTGTTCGACCAGCGCGTGTCGATGTGGACTTCGCTGCTGGGCCTGACCGTGGCACTGATCGCCAGCTTCAAGTACGGCACCGCGTTCATCCTGGTGTACCTGCTGTGGATCGGCATCACCCGGTTGATCCTGACCCTGTTGCTGTCGTGCTCCGGACACCGCATCGGCCCCGCTTACCCGGCGATTCTCTATTACAACCAGATCGTCGGCGCGCTGGTGAAGATCTATGTGTTTTTCCGCCTCGATCAACAGTCCTGGACCCGCCAGCCCACTTCTCTTACCCGTGATCTCGCCAGCTTTCAACGTTGGTTCAACACCTGGTCGTCTCGGACCATGACCTTCTCTGCCGGCAGTATTTTCGTCGCCGTGCTGTTGACGATGGTCTGACCGAACTCGCCTGAATTAACTAGGAAATCGCCCCTATGAACACCGCCGTGAACGTCAACGTAGTGCATGAATCCGAAGCCCAGCGCCAACACGCCCGAGTGAAAATCCCGGCCAAGTTGCGCTTCTTCGGCCCCGACCGTACCCCTATGGAAGTCAAGGTCCTGGACCTGTCCGCCGGCGGCCTGAGCTTCAACGCCGGCCAGATGCCGCTCAAGGTGGGCGAGGCCTACAAGGGTCGCCTGCAATTCGTCATCGACAACCTTGGCCTGGCCATGGACGTGGAATTGCAGATCCGCTCCCACGAGCGCCAGACCGGCCGCACCGGCTGCCAGTTCCAGAACCTGGAACCACGGGACATCTCGACACTGCGTCACATCATCACCTCGCACCTGGCCGGCGATATTGTCGGCGTCGGCGATGTGCTGGCGACCCTGCAACGCGACAACTTCACCAAGGCGCGCAAGCAGAAGGATGAAAGCAATGGCATGAGTGCCCTGGGCCGCCTGCGGGCCGTGACCTTCAGCCTGGGCGTGTTCATCGTCGGCCTGGCGGCGTTCGGGTTCATCTTCAAGTCGTTGTATGGCATGTACTTCGTCAGCCACGCCCAGGCAGGCCTGGTGAACGTGCCGGGCATGGCGATCACCATGCCGCGCGACGGCACCGTACAGAGCCTGGTCAAGGCTGACGGCGTGGCCGCCAAAGGCGCCCCGCTGGCGACCTTCAGCACCAGCATGCTCGACGTGCTCAAGGGTCACCTGGACGATAACCAGCTGCAACCGGCCAAGGTCGAAGAGCTGTTCGGCAAGCAAATGACCGGCACCCTGACCTCCCCTTGCGACTGCATCGTGGCTCAGCAATTGGTCGCCAACGGTCAATACGCCAGCAAGGGCGACGTGATCTTCCAACTGGTTCCCCGCGGCACCGAAGCCAACGTGGAAGCCCGCTTCTCCTATCGCCAGTTCGGTGAAGTGCGTCCAGGCACCTCGGTCAACTTCCAGGTCGCCGGCGAAGACGTCACCCGCACCGGCAAGATCATCAGCAGCACCAGCCTGAAAAGCGAAGACCTGTCGTCGGATATCCGCGTGCTGATCAAGCCCGACGAGCCTCTGGACAGTGCCCTGGCCGGTCGTCCCGTGGAAGTCAACAGCGACCGTGGTCCGAACCTGAACTGGCTGGTCGAAAAAGCCATGGCTGTCGGTAAGTAAGCGGAGGACTGCCCGTGACGACTCCACAAAACAACAATGCGCTGCATTCCCTGTGGGAGCGAGCCTGCTCGCGATGGGATCAGCGCGGTGTGTCTGATGTATCGAGCTGCCCGCATCGCGAGCAGGCTCGCTCCCACACGGGTGCATTCTGTGCGTTGGCATTGGCCGTAAGCCTGGCCGGTTGCGCCGGCCTGCCCGACCAGCGCCTGGCCAACGAGGCCCTCAAGCGTGGTGATACGACGCTGGCACAGCAGAACTACCAGCAACTGGCCGACCTGGGCTACAGCGAGGCCCAGGTGGGTCTGGCCGATATCCAGGTGGACAGCCGCGATCCCGAGCAGATGAAAAAGGCCGAGGCCACCTACCGCGCCGCCGCGGATATTTCGCCGCGGGCCCAGGCTCGCCTGGGTCGCCTGCTGGTGGCCAAGCCGGGCTCCACCGAGGCCGAAAAGCACGAAGCCGAAGGCCTGCTGAAGAAAGCCTTCGCCAACGGTGAAGGCAATACCCTGATCCCGCTGGCGATGCTGTACCTGCAATATCCCCACAGCTTCCCGAACGTCAACGCCCAGCAGCAGATCAGCCAGTGGCGCAGCGCCGGCTACCCGGAAGCCGGCCTGGCGCAGATCCTGCTCTATCGCACCCAGGGCACCTACGACCAGCACCTGGACGAAGTCGAGAAGGTCTGCAAGGCCGCCCTGGCAACGACCGACATCTGCTACGTCGAACTGGCCACGGTCTATCAGAAACGCGGCCAGCCGGAACAGCAGGCCGAATTGCTCAAGCAGATGCAGGCCGGCCACGCCCGTGGCGTCGTATCCGCCCAGCGCGTAGACAGTGTCGCCCGCGTCCTGGCCGATGCCAGCCTGGGCAAGACCGATGAGAAAACCGCTCAGTCGCTGCTCGAAGGCATCGCCCCCGGCTACCCCGCTGCCTGGGTCAGCCTGGCGCAACTGCTTTACGACTTCCCCGAACTGGGCGATGTCGACAAGATGATGCAATACCTGGAAAACGGCCGCGCCGCCGACCAGCCTCGCGCCGAGCTGCTGCTGGGCAAGCTGTACTACGAAGGCAAATGGGTGCCGGCCGACGCCAAGGCCGCCGAGGCACATTTCCAGAAAGCCGTCGGCCGCGAAGTGGCCGCCGATTACTACCTTGGCCAGATCTATCGCCGTGGCTACCTGGGCCAAGTGTACTCGCAGAAGGCCCTGGACCATCTGCTCAAGGCCGCCCGCAACGGCCAGAACAGTGCCGACTTCGCCATTGCCCAGTTGTTTTCCCAAGGCAAGGGCACCAAGCCCAACCCGGTCAACGCCTATGTGTTCAGCCAGTTGGCCAAGGTCCAGAACACCCCGCAAGCCATCGAGCTTGCCCAGACCCTCGAAGCACAATTACCGCCGGAGCAGCTTGCCCAAGCCAAACGCCTGCTACAACAAGAGCAGGCCATTCGTGGCGTCATGAGCCCCGATACGCTGGAACTGCAAGCCCTAAAAGAAGATAACGGCGAGGAACAACTATGAAGCCCTTGAAGCTCAATCCTTTTGTGCAGGCCGGAATTGGCCTGACGTTCGCACTGATGTGGTCCTGCCCGACCCTGGCGGCCCTGACCGAAAGCAAGAATTTCGGCCTGGAAGTGAAGATCACCGGCCAATCCGAAGACGACCGCGACCTGGGTACCCAGAGCGGTGGCGACGTCAACGGCGTGGGCCTGGACCTGCGTCCATGGGTCTATGGCGAAAGCGGTAACTGGAGCGCCTACGCCATGGCCCAGGCGGTGACGTCTACCGATGTCATCGAGACCGACACCCTGCAACAGTCCGATGGCGCCACCCAGCAGACTGACAGCGGCGACCGCGAAGCCAAGAAGAACTACTTGGCCATGCGTGAATTCTGGATTGGCTACAGCGGCCTGACCCCGTATCCGGGCGAACAGTTGAAGTTCGGGCGCCAGCGCCTGCGTAACGACGACGGCCAATGGCGCGACACCAACATCGAAGCCCTGAACTGGACCTTCGACACCACGTTGCTGCGAGCCAACGTCGGCGTCGCCGAACGTTTCAGCGAATACCGCACCGACCTCAAGGAACTGTCGCCCAAGGACAAGGATCGCCTGCACGTCTATGGCGACGTGGCTTACCAGTGGATGCCAGGCCAATGGGCCGGTATCCGTGCCCATCACACCCATGACAACGGCAGCCTCGATTACCCGACCCCGGGCGAGCCCACCGACACCCTGGACAAGACCCAGAACGGCGACTTGACCTGGCTCGGCCTGGAAGCCAACAGCGACGCCTACAACTGGCGCAACACCAACACCGTCAACTACTGGGCCAGCCTCACCGGCATGTCCGGCGACAGCGACACCGTCAACCCGCTCAACGCCGACGGCACGCGTCCTGCGCAAGCCAAGCGCAGTGAAGACCTGAACGGCTGGGCCACTGACCTGGGTATCCGCCTGCGCCTCGATCCGCAATGGCAAGTCGGTGCGGCCTATGCCCGCGCCAGCGATGAGTACCAACAGAACGGCCTGCAGAGCAACCGCTCGAACTTCACCGGCACCCGCTCGCGGGTCCACCGTTTCGGCGAAGCGTTCCGTGGCGAGATGGCCAATACCCAGAGCGCCAGCCTGTTCGGCTCCTGGCAGCTGCGCGACGAATACGACGCCAGCCTGGTGTACCACAAGTTCTGGCGTGTGGACGGCAACAAGCCGGTGGGCAGCAACGGCATCAACGCCGTGCAGAACAACACCGACGACGTGACCGGCGCCATCCTCTCCACCTCGACCCTGCCGCTGCGTGACGGCGACAAGGACCTGGGCCAGGAGGTCGACCTGGTGGTCACCAAGTACTTCAAGCAAGGACTGCTGCCGGCCGCACTGAGCCAGTCCATCGATGAACCCTCGGCGCTGGTGCGCTTGCGTGGCGGCGTGTTCAAGCCAGGCGATGCCTACGGCAAAGACGTCGACTCGTACATGCATCGCGCCTTTGTCGACGTGATCTGGCGCTTCTGATGCGAATGGCCATGGGAGTGCCCGAAATGAACCGCTACCTCAGGAACAGCCAGGCGATGAAAGGTTCGATCAGCCTGTTGGTCGCAGCGATGCTGCTGGCCGGCTCGCCGGCGTTCGCCAACGTTGAACCGGTGGTCAAGCCGGGCAACGTGGTCAAGGAACTGCAACGCGCCAAGACCTACACCGTCAACAGCGCGCCGACCGCGCCACTGGAACTGGCCAAGCCGACCTTGCCCGACCTCAAAGGCTTCACTGCCGAAGCGGTCGCGGCCAAGATCGTGCGGACCAAGCCCGGCAAGGTCAGCGTGCGCCGGATGATGCAGGAAAACGCCCTGAAGGACTTCATCGGCGGTGACAACAAGATGGCCGAGTGGGTGGTGCGCCAGCACGGCATCCCGCAGGCCATCTTCATCGACGACGGCTACATGAACTTCAAGGACCTGGCCAAGAAGCTGCCCAAGTACATCATCGAAACCTCGCCGGGTGTCTACCTGGCGAAGATTCCGATCGTGGTCGGCCAGAAAGGCATCCTGGAAATCGACAAACAGACCCAGGAACTGCGCCTGTCCCAGGAGGGCGGCTCGTTCCTGGTCAACGATGGCCGGATGTTCATCCGCGACACCAAGGTCACCGGCTGGCGTGAAAAGGACAACGGCCCCGCCACGTTCCGTTCGCCCAAGGAGTTCCGTCCGTTCCTGCTCGCGTGGGGCGGCACCGAGACCTACGTCGTCAACACCAAGATGGCCAGCTTCGGCTACTCCAACAGTAAGTCGTACGGGGTGAGTATTTCCCAGTACACGCCGAACATGGCCAAGGTCCTCAAGCGCCCGGAACCGACCGGCTGGATCATCGATTCCGAGTTCTCGGACATGTGGTACGGCTTCTACTGCTATGAAACCCGCGACTTCGTGGTCAAGGGCAACACCTACAAGGACAACATCGTCTACGGCATCGACCCCCACGACCGGTCCCATCGGCTGATCATCGCCGACAATACCGTCTACGGGACGAAGAAGAAGCACGGGATCATCATTTCCCGTGAGGTTAACGACAGCTTCATCTTCAACAACCGCAGCTACGACAACAAGCTCTCGGGCCTGGTGATCGACCGTAACAGCGTCAACAACATCATTGCCTACAACGAGATCTACAAGAACCACACCGACGGCATCACCCTCTACGAGAGTGCCGACAACCTGTTGTGGGACAACAAAGTGATCAGCAACCAGCGCCACGGCATCCGGATTCGTAACAGCGTGAACATCCGCCTCTACGAAAACGTGTCCATGGCCAACGGCCTGACCGGCATCTACGGCCACATCAAGGACCTGTCCAACACCGACCGGGACATCAAGCTCGACCCGTTCGATGCCGAGGTTTCGCTGATCGTCGTCGGTGGCGAACTGGCCGCCAACGGCAGTGGGCCGCTGTCCATCGACTCGCCCCTGAGCGTCGAGCTGTACCGCGTGTCCATGCTCGCGCCGACCAAATCCAGCGGCATCAGCTTCACCGGGATCCTGGGCGAGCGCCAGGACGAAATTCTCGACCTGCTGGTGCGCCAGCAGAAAGCCGTACTGATCGACCCTGTCGAACGCCAGACCGAATTGCGGGACTGAGGATGACCTTTATGAACCCACAGATGATCAAACTCCTGGGCCTGTCTGCCCTGACTGCCGGCATTCTCGCCGCTGCAAGCGGCGCGCGCGCCGACGACATCAAGGCGCCTGCCTTCACCGCAGAGCCCTGCTGCAACCTGTGCCCCGCCGCTCACGATGAAAAGAACTACACCACGCGCTATCAGCAGAACTTCACCACACTGGTACAGGCCCAGGGCGACTGGCTGTTCCGCACCCGGGAAGACCTGCGCACCGAATTCAACACCACGCCGGCCGGCTACAAGCGCATGCAACAGCTGCACGATGCGTTCAAGAAGAAAGGCGTCGAACTGGTCATCGTCTACCAGCCGACCCGGGGCCTGGTGAATCGCAACAAGCTCAACCCGCAGGAGAAGGCCAGTTTCAACTATGAAAAAGCCCTGGCCAACTACAAGACCATGCTCGGCCGTTTCGCGCAGATGGGCTACGTGGTGCCGGACCTGTCGCCACTGACCAACGAAAACCTGCCCGAAACCCTGCCGGCCCACGATTTCTACTTCCGTGGCGACCAGCACTGGACGCCTTACGGGGCCCAGCGCACGGCGAAGATCGTCGCCGAGAAGGTCAAGCAGATCCCGGCCTTCGCCGACATTCCCAAGCGTGAATTCGAGACCAAGAAATCCGGCCGCATGGGCAAGACCGGCACTTTGCATAACATGGCCGGCCAACTGTGCGGCACCAGCTACGCCATCCAGTACATGGATCAGTTCACCACCGAGCCTAAAGGCGAGGCCGGTGACGGCGATCTGTTCGGCGATTCCGGCAACCCGCAGATCACCCTCGTAGGTACCAGTCACAGCGGCAAGAACTACAACTTCGCCGGTTTCCTGGAAGAAGCCATCGGCGCCGACATCCTCAACGTGGCCTTCCCCGGCGGCGGTTTCGAAGGCGCGATGATCCAGTACCTGGGCAGCGAAGAATTCCAGAAGAGCCCGCCGAAAATCCTGATCTGGGAATTCTCGCCGCTGTATCGCCTGGACCAGGAAACCATCTATCGCCAGATGATGGCGCTGCTGGACGACAACGCTTGTGAAGGCAAGCCGGCGCTGATGAGCAGCAAGACCGCCCTCAAGCCGGGCAAGAACGAATTGATGGTCAATAGCAAGAACATGGATCTGCGTAACAGCAGCCACCAGGTCGATATCCGTTTCGCCGATACCTCGGTGAAAACGTTGCAAGCCACCCTCTGGTACATGAATGGGCGCCACGAGGATATCAAGATCGAAAAACCGAATACCTCGGACACCGATGGACGTTTCGCCTTCCAGTTGCGCACCGATGAGGACTGGGCTTCGCAAAACCTGCTAGCCGTTGAAGTCCAGGGCCCCGAAGCCGGTGCCGCGCCACAACAAGTCGAAGCGAAAATCTGTAAACGCAATGTCTCTCCGCAAGCCGAACAAACGGCTCAAATCGGACAATGAGGTCTCGCTTTATGACCAGGAACATGCGCAACCGAACGTTGAAAACGCTGCTGGCGCCGTCCCTGCTGACCCTGGCGATGTTCGCCGGGGCCACCCAGGCCGCGGCGCCGCTGCGCCCACCGCAGGGTTACTTCGCACCGATCGAAAAGGCCAAGGCCGGCGACTCCGGCCAAGGCTGCGACGCCGTACCGACGCCTTACACCGGCTCCCTGCAGTTCCGCAGCAAGTACGAGGGTTCCGACAAGGCACGGGCGACGTTGAACGTGCAGTCGGAAAAAGCCTTTCGTGACAGCACCGCCGACATCACCAGGATCGAGCGCGGTGTCAGCAAGCAAGTGATGCAGTTCATGCGCGACGGCCGTCCCGAGCAGCTGGAATGCACCTTGAACTGGCTGACCACCTGGGCCAAGGCCGATGCGCTGATGTCCAAGGACTTCAACCACACCGGCAAGTCCATGCGCAAATGGGCCCTGGGCAGCATGGCTTCGGCCTACGTGCGCCTGAAGTTCTCCGATTCCCATCCGCTGGCGAACCATCAGGAACAGGCACAACTGATTGAAAGCTGGTTCAGCAAGATGGCCGACCAGGTGGTCAGCGACTGGGACAACCTGCCGCTGGACAAGACCAACAACCACTCCTACTGGGCCGCCTGGTCGGTGATGGCGACCTCGGTCGCAACCAACCGCCGCGACCTGTTCGACTGGGCCGTCAAGGAATACAAGGTCGGCGTCAACCAGATCGATGCCGACGGCTTCCTGCCCAACGAACTCAAGCGCAAGCAACGGGCCCTGTCCTACCACAACTATGCCCTGCCGCCATTGGCGATGATCGCCAGTTTCGCCCAGGTCAACGGTGTGGACCTGCGCCAGGAAAACAACGGCGCCCTCAAGCGCCTGGGTGAGCGGGTGCTGGCCGGGGTGAAAGACCCGGACATCTTCGAAGAGAAGAACGGCGAAGAGCAGGACATGAAGGATCTGAAGATCGATTCGAAGTTCGCCTGGCTCGAACCGTTCTGCAGCCTCTACACCTGCTCCGGCGATGTGCTGGAGCGCAAACATGAAATGCAACCGTTCAAGACCTTCCGCCTCGGCGGGGACTTGACCCGGGTCTACGACCCGGCCAACGAGAAAGGCAAAGGAAGCTGATTCACCGCTGATCGTTCCCACGCTCTGCGTGGGAATGCAGCCGGGGACGCTCTGCGTCCCAAAAAGCCGAACGCGGAGCGTCCGTAGAGGCATTCCCACGCAGAGCGTGGGAACGATCATCACCGCCCTTTTTCATGGGGGGGTTTGGGGGGGCTCTGGCCCTTGACTGTTGATTCAACATGGAGAGATCGGGATGGTATTTTCATCCAACGTGTTCCTGTTCCTGTTCCTGCCGATCTTTCTCGGCTTGTACTACTTGAGCGGGCAACGCTATCGCAACCTGCTACTGCTGATCGCCAGCTATGTGTTCTATGCCTGGTGGCGGGTGGACTTCCTCGCACTGTTCGCCGCCGTGACCCTGTGGAACTACTGGATCGGCCTGAAAGTCGGTGCCGCCGGCGTACGCACCAAGCCGGCCCAGCGCTGGCTGTTGCTCGGCGTGGCGGTGGACCTGTGCATCCTGGGCTACTTCAAGTACGCCAACTTCGGGGTGGACAGCCTCAACGCGATCATGACCAGCTTCGGTCTCGAACCCTTCATCCTGACCCATGTGCTGTTGCCAATCGGGATCTCGTTCTACATCTTCGAGTCCATCAGCTACATCATCGACGTCTATCGCGGCGACACGCCGGCGACCCGCAACCTGATCGACTTCGCAGCGTTCGTGGCGATCTTCCCGCACCTGATCGCCGGCCCCGTGCTGCGTTTCCGTGACCTGGCCGACCAGTTCAACAACCGCACCCACACCCTGGACAAGTTCTCCGAAGGCTGCACGCGCTTCATGCAGGGCTTCATCAAGAAAGTGTTCATCGCCGATACCCTGGCGGTGGTGGCCGACCATTGCTTCGCCCTGCAGAACCCCACCACCGGCGATGCCTGGCTCGGCGCCCTGGCCTACACCGCGCAGCTGTACTTCGACTTCTCCGGCTACAGCGACATGGCCATCGGCCTGGGCCTGATGATGGGTTTCCGTTTCATGGAAAACTTCAAGCAGCCCTACATCAGCCAGTCCATCACCGAGTTCTGGCGGCGCTGGCACATCAGCCTGTCCACCTGGCTGCGCGACTACCTCTACATCACCCTGGGCGGTAACCGCAAAGGCACGTTGATGACCTATCGCAACCTGTTCCTGACCATGCTGCTCGGTGGTCTGTGGCACGGCGCGAACATCACCTACGTGATCTGGGGCGCCTGGCACGGGATCTGGCTGGCCATTGAAAAAGCCGTCGGCATCAACACCACGCCACGCAGCATCAACCCGATCCGCTGGGCGCTGACCTTCCTGCTGGTGGTGATGGGCTGGGTGATCTTCCGCGCCGAAAACCTGCATGTGGCCGGACGCATGTACGGCGCCATGTTCAGCTTCGGTGACTGGTCGCTGTCGGAACTGACCCGCGCCAACCTCACCGGCCTGCAGATCGCCACGCTGGTGGTGGCCTACGTCACCCTGGCCTTCTTCGGCCTGCGGGACTTCTACACCAACCGTCCGCCGGTCAAGACCAAGCCGGAGGTCAACACCGAGGCCAATGGCCCCGCCACTGCACAACCGGGGCTGATCAAGGCCGTACCGGGCGATAACCCGTCGACGATCCACGAACCGGGCTACACCGTGGGCGTCGAGGCCCAGGTGCAACCGGCCTACTGGGTCGCGGACTGGCCGCGCTATGTCATGCGTGCGTTGGTGCTGCTGCTGTTCATCGCTTCGATTCTCAAACTCTCGGCGCAAAGCTTCTCGCCGTTCCTTTACTTCCAGTTCTGAGGGATCTGAACATGACCCGCTCATTACGCATCTTTTACATCGCACTGTTCCTGCTGATCCTGGCGGTCCTGGGCCTGTGGTCGATGCGCAGTTTCTTCGGCTTCAGCACCAACCCCGATGCCACCGTGCTCAACGGGCGTTGGGCCAAGGCTGTCGAAACCTACTACGACGACCAGTTCCCGATCAAGCGCCTGGGCACCAATATCTGGGCTGCGCTGGACTACAAGCTGTTCAACGAGGGCCGCAAAGGCGTGGTCCTCGGCCGCGACCAGTGGCTGTACAGCGACGAAGAGTTCAACCCGATCGTCAACGAAGAACTGAACCTGCAAGGCAACTACGCGCTGGTCGAAGGCGTGCGCCAGAAACTCAAGGAACAGGGCATCACCCTGGTGATGGCGATCGTGCCGGCCAAGGCGCGGCTGTATCCGGAACACCTGGGTGAAGTAAAGCCGGCGAGCATTCACGCCAATCTCTACCAGGATTTCCATGCCCGCGTCGCAGCCGACAAGATCCTCGCCCCCGACCTGCTCGGCCCGCTGCAACAGGCCAAGCAGAGCGGCCAGCAAGTCTTCCTGCGCACCGACACCCACTGGACCCCGGAAGGCGCCCAGGTCGCTGCCGAGAACATCGCCAAGGCCATTGCCGAGCGCGCGCCCCTCAACGGCGAGCCGCAACGCTTCGTCACGGAACCTGCGGAAAAGATCATCCACAAGGGTGACCTGCGCCAATTCCTGCCCCTGGACCCGCTGTTCGAAAACCTGATGCCGGCCCAGGAGCCACTGGTCAAGCGCAACACCCGCGAGGCCGACGACCAGCCGGCCGGCGACGACGCGCTGTTTGCCGATGCCCAGGTTCCCGTGGCCCTGATCGGCACCAGCTACAGCGCCAACCCCAACTGGAACTTCGTCGGTGCGCTCAAACAAGCCCTGCACAGCGACGTCGTGAACTACGCCGAAGACGGCCATGGCCCGATTCTGCCGATGCTCAGCTACCTCAAGAGCGACGCTTTCAAGAACAGCCCGCCACAAGTGCTGATTTGGGAGTTTCCTGAACGTTATCTGCCCGTAAACAACGAAATCGGCGACGCCGACCCGCAGTGGGTCGCAGAGCTCAAACAAGCCGGTGCGCGCCAACAGAACGTTGCCGCCAACACTCAATCCGAGACGCCCGACCGGGCGCAAAACTGAAAGAGAGGTCCACCATGACTTTCAACACTACTCCTCGCCGTCTCGCTGCTCGTTCCTTCAAGGCCGTTGCCCTGGTTGCCAGCATCAGCGCCCTTTCCTTCTCCGCCTTTGCCGGTGACTCGGCGCTGTATGGCCCGGTCGCACCAAAAGGCTCGAGCTTCGTGCGCATCTACAACGCCAGCAACAGCGAAGTCAGCGCCACCGTCGGCAGCACCAACCTCAACGACGTCGCCCCATTGGCCAGCAGCGACTTCAGCTTCATGCCCGGCGGCGACTACAGCGCCAAGGTAGGCAGCCAGACCGTTCCGGTTAAACTGGCTCCCGATCACTACTACACCCTGGTCAACAACGCGACCGGCCAGCCGCAACTGATCGAAGAACCACCGTTCAAGAACAAACAGAAATCCCTGGTGCGGGTGCAGAACCTCACCGACAAGGCGCTGACCCTCAAGACCGCCGACGGCAAGACCGAAGTGGTGCCGAACGTGGCGGCCAAGGGCCGTGGCGAGCGTGAAATCAACCCGGTGAAAGTCAGCCTGGCGCTGTTCGAGGGCGACAAGAAAGTCGGCGACCTCAAGCCCGTGGCCCTGGAGCGCGGCGAAGCGGCCGTGCTGTACGTCACCGGCTCCGGAAGCAGCTTGTCGCCGGTCTGGGTAAAGCGTCCAGTGTCAACGCGCTAAACGCGCGAGCTAATCAGCTACAAGCTACAAGCTGCAAGTGAAAAGCTTTAACTTGCAGCTTGCAGCTTGCAGCTTCCAACTGCATCTATAGGAGTAACACACATGATTCCGGTGATCTTGTCAGGTGGTAGCGGCTCACGTCTTTGGCCGCTTTCGCGCAAGCAGTTCCCTAAACAGTTCCTGGCCCTGACCGGCGAACACACCCTGTTCCAGCAAACCCTCGAACGCCTGGTGTTCGAAGGCATGGATACGCCGATCGTGGTCTGCAACAAAGACCACCGTTTCATCGTCAGCGAGCAATTGAACGGTCGCAATCTCGAAGCCCAGCGCATCCTGATGGAACCGTTCGGCCGCAACACCGCTCCAGCCGTCGCGCTGACCGCGATGATGCTGGTCAACGAAGGTCGCGACGAGTTGATGCTGGTGCTGCCGGCCGACCACGTGATCGAGGACCAGAAAGCCCTGCAACGCGCCCTGGCCCTGGCCACCGTGGCCGCCGAGCGTGGCGAGATGGTGTTGTTCGGCGTACCGGCCACCAAGCCGGAAACCGGCTACGGCTACATCAAGTCGACCAACGATGCGCTGCTGCCTGAAGGCGTGAGCCGTGTGTCGCACTTCGTCGAAAAACCTGACGTCAAGCGCGCCACCGAGTTCGTCGAGGCCGGCGGCTACTTCTGGAACAGCGGCATGTTCCTGTTCCGCGCCAGCCGTTTCCTCGAAGAGCTGAAAAAACACGATCCGGATATCTACGACACCTGCCTGCTGACCCTGGAGCGCAGCGAGCAGACCGCGGACACCATCACCTTCGACGAAGCCACGTTCGCCTGCTGCCCGGATAACTCCATCGACTACGCCGTGATGGAAAAGACCCAGCGCGCCTGCGTGGTGCCGCTGTCGGCCGGTTGGAGCGATGTCGGCTGCTGGGCGTCGTTGTGGGAAGTCAATCCCAAGGATGCCGACGGCAACGTCACCAAGGGCGACGTCGTGGTCCAGGACAGCCGCAACTGCATGATCCATGGCAACGGCAAGCTGGTATCGGTGATCGGCCTGGAAAACATCGTCGTGGTCGAAACCAAGGACGCCATGATGATTGCCCACAAGGACAAGGTCCAAGACGTCAAGAAAATGGTCAACACCCTCAACGCCCGGGGTCGCACCGAAACCCAGAACCACTGCGAAGTCTATCGTCCGTGGGGCTCGTACGACTCGGTGGACATGGGTGGGCGTTTCCAGGTCAAGCACATCTCGGTCAAGCCGGGTGCATGCCTGTCCTTGCAGATGCACCACCACCGCGCCGAACACTGGATCGTGGTCAGCGGCACCGCCGAAGTGACCTGCGACGAGAACGTGTTCCTGCTCACCGAAAACCAGTCGACCTACATCCCGATCGCGTCGGTTCACCGCTTGCGCAACCCGGGCAAGATCCCGCTGGAAATCATCGAAGTGCAGTCCGGCAGCTACCTGGGCGAAGACGACATCGAGCGCTTCGAAGACATCTATGGTCGCTCCACCCCGATCGAACGCGGCGTGTCGGTGAAAACCATCGCGCAGTAACGATCAGCGAAACAAGAAGCCCCCATCCAGCCCACTGCGTCCCCTATCCGCAGCGGGTTGGGTGGGGGCTTTTTTCGTCCTGGATCAAAATGTCAGGGGCTTGTTTTTCCGCTTGGCAAAATCCTTCCACTTCGACAACGACGGCTCTGGCAGCTTTCTCAACTTGCCGGTCCCGAAATAGCTGCCTGCCAACTCTCGATCCGTCACGTGTCCCGAGTCGACCATGAATTTGGCGAGGTTCCCGCCCCATTGCATGAAATTGTTGTTGTTATCCTTCGTGAAATAACCGGTCTTATAGACCGCACCGGGAAACATCTTGGTAAAGACCTTATAGGCGAAATAGTCGGTCACATACTCATCATAATTAAGATTTTGCACGCCCAAGTCCGTTTCGGCCTGGAAACCGACATGCCGGTAGGAAGAATAGTGCAGGCTCTCGTGAACAATGGTGGAGCGAATCTTGTCCACGTCGAGCTGCCCGTTATCGGAATAATCCGGCGAGTCCACGCCCATGTAGATGATCCCTTCGGGTGCCGTCCACGCAGCAGGATTGACACTCAGGTTCATCGCATCAAACTCCATGGTTTCGTTGCCCGGAGCGGCCCTTATCTTATTGAAGAGTTCTTCCTGCGAAACGCCCGTTATGACAATGGGTCGCCGGGGCGAACCAAACAGCTCACTGATGACGCTGGCCAGTTCGACAATGTCCACATGACTTTCCACTTCCCAGTTGGCCGAGGGCAGGTTGCCCGGCATGTTGGGCGGCGCTAGCACAATAGCTTCAAATTCACGCGCGGGCGCCGCCCGAGGAGCGAGCCCCGGTAGGGGGGGTGGACCGCCCGTGAGTGGCGGCGGGGGCGGTACTCCCCTTCCAAGTGGTGGAGGTGGTGGAAGTGGCGGTGAACCGGGAGGACGCATGGGAGGCGGCACAGGTGCAGCGCCTGTGGGTATCCTGCCATCGGTGTCGAACAGGGTGAGCGGGTTGTTTCGGACCATCCGATAGAAATTCAGCCCATCCACCGCCCAGGCCGGATCCGGACTGGCCCAACGCTGCAACCACGGCGCATAGAGCCGATAGCCGTAGTAGTAAAGTCCTGTCGCATCCCGCTCCTTGCCCGAGTACCGGACCGTCTTGTAGCTGACTTCGATCACATCGTCCCCGGCCAGGAACGCCGTTTCACCGAAGGGATAGAAATGTTCCCGGCTGATGATTCGCCCGTCCTGGTCAAGCTCAAGGCTGACCGAACCCAGGTGCTCGGCAACACCATACCGATAGCGGTCATTCGCGCCTGAGGGCGGTGGGCTGTCCCAGTGCAAGACCCGCACGCTGCCGAGCCCGCCCTGGGCGGTGATGACCTGCAGTGATTCCCCGGTGCCGCTGTCGGCGCGCAGTTCCAGTCCCGGCAGATAACGCACCTCGGCGACCAGGGTCCGGGCTCCGGTGTGCAACGTGCGCAGCTTGCGCACGCGCTGGCCGCCGCCATCGTAGACATAGGCCTCGCGGTCATCGAGCCCCGACGCTCGCTCGATCGGCGTGACCGAGCGCAGCTGGTTGCGCAGATCCCAGGCCAGGGTCCGGCTGCTTTCCAATGCCAGGCAATTGCCCCGCGCATCGAACGCCGCGGCGATCTCCTGTTCTGTCGGCGGCACGCCGTCACGATACGGCAGGCAACGATTGCTGTAGCGCGCCGCTTGCAACTGGCGACCATGGTTCTGCGCCCCGACGTGGATCAGCTCCAGCAGGTTGCCGCTGTCGTCGTAGCGATAGGTTTGGCGGTAATTGCTGAGGGCGGCAGGGTCGACGCGCCCCACAGAGTCGGGCCCCTGATTCGGGCCGCCCGCCTCCCATCCGATGGCCTCGATCAATTGATAGAGGCTGTCGTAACGGAAACGACTGATCGGGTCGATGCGCCGGTTGGCAAAGTAACGCACCGGCAACGCCTTGTCCTCGATGCTCAGTACATTGCCCACGGCGTCGTAGGCATAAACTTGGTGCTGCAACGACTGACCGCTCCGCCGGACATGGCGCTCCATCAGCCATCCATTTTCAGGGGCGTAAGTGACGGTAGTCTGCACGTCGTTGCCGGCTACTTCCCGTTCGATCTGGCCTTGGGCGTTGTAGTCGATCTCGCTCACCAGCGCTTGCCATTGGCTCTGGCCCTGCAACAACAATTGGCTGCTGGACAACCGGCCATCGCGGGTCAGTACCTGGCGCTGCCGATTGCCCCTGGCGTCGACCTGCTCCAGTACATCGCCCAGCGGACCGAGACGCCAGGTCGACAAGGCACCGTCGCCGGGTTCGAGCAAGGATTCGCGATCGGCTTCCGACGCCGGCCAGTCCGGCATGGCTCCATCCAGGCAGAAACGTCGGCTCAGCGTCAGGTTCTGGCCGGTCAGGGCAAAGGACGCCAGCAACAAGGTGCCCGCTGGGTCATCGTGACGGATCAACTGCCCGTACTGATTGAAAGCCTGCTGGCCCTGGCCCGGAGCGCCATATTGCATCCGCTCGACGCAGGTGCGCGGCTGCCCGCCCGCTTGTTCAAACACCGCCACCGGGCGGAGCAAGTTGTCGAAGACTACCTCCCGCTGCGTGCCCCGGCTATCCCAGCCTCGCAGGCTTTCACTGGCGAGCCCGGGCAGGTCGAGCTGCCAGCCCGCATCGACACTGTTCGCCAGCAACACGTCACCGGACAGCGTATGCACCGTAGAAAGATTGGCCGGGGTTGCCGCATCGTCCTGTTGCAGGGCCCACAGGCGCGGGTCCCATTGCTTGACCACACGCCCGGCCGGGTCGAAAAGGCTGCGGTTGACCCGCGATTGCACGGGCTCACGCTCGTGTGTGCGGCAATAATCCACCGAACGAACCGGCAGGAACCTGGGATCCACCGCAATCAGCCTCGGCGTAGCGTGATCCATGTTCATGCCCGAGTCTCCTGATAGTCGCGTGATCTGGCGACATCTAACAAGGGGCAACCCTTGGTGACTACTGTCAGAGATAACAGTGACGACCGATGGGGCAGGATGGACGAGATATCCATGGCCCGTCCCCTTCGGTAGGATGAAGCAACGGTATCGGAGGCTTCGAACATGCTTATCGGCGTCTTGCTGGTCATTACCTGGCTGGTCCTGCTGCTGCGCTATCCCGCCAAGGCGCTGCCGGTGTCCCTGGCCGCATTCGTCGGCCTGGGGCTGGTCGCCGCCTGGGTGGTCTGGCAGGAAAACCGTGAAACCCGGCAACTGGCGCGCCTGGAGCTGCGCATTACCTACGCCCCCGAACACTGCCCCGTCGATCGCCCGCTGTTGCTGAACTTGAACAACGGCAACGACGTACCCTTGGTTGAGCTACGCTGGCGAATCGCGGCCTATGCCCCCGGCGATACCATCAACCTGGCCGACACCCCCTACAGCGCGCCGCGCTACCGGGGCCCTGGCCAATTGCAGGCGGGCAAGGACTGGCAGGATTGCCTGCCACTGCCATCCTTGCGACCCGGCTACCGCCCGCGGACCCTGGAGTTTCGCGCCGAGCGTTTGCAGGGTAGTTTCTCCGACTGATCACTTCTTTCCGACTTTATCCTGCACAAGGAACGCGCCATGCCCGTTGCGTTGATTACCGGATGTTCCAGTGGCATCGGCCGCGCCCTCGCCGATGTGTTCAAGACCGCCGGGTACCAGGTCTGGGCCAGTGCCCGCAAAGCTGAAGACGTCGCCCAACTCAGCGCCGCCGGGTTTACCGCGGTGCAACTGGACGTGAACGACGGCCAGGCCCTGGAGCAATTGAGCGAACGGATCAACCAACAGCACGGCGGCCTCGACGTGCTGATCAACAACGCCGGCTACGGCGCCATGGGTCCGCTGTTGGACGGTGGCGTACCCGCGATGCAGCGTCAGTTCGAAACCAACGTGTTCGCCATCGTCGGCGTGACCCGGGCGCTGTTCCCGGTACTGCGCCGGGCCAAGGGCCTGGTGGTGAACATCGGCAGTGTGTCCGGTGTGCTGGTGACACCGTTCGCCGGCGCTTACTGCGCCTCGAAGGCCGCGGTGCATGCGTTGAGCGATGCGCTGCGCATGGAACTGGCGCCCTTCGGCATCCGCGTGATGGAAGTGCAGCCCGGCGCCATTGCTTCGAGCTTTGCGAAAAACGCCGGTCATGAAGCCGAACAGTTGATCCATGAACAATCGCCCTGGTGGCCCCTGCGCGACGGCATCCGCGCCCGGGCCAGAGCGTCCCAGGACAACCCCACTCCTGCCGGCGAATTTGCCGCCGGGCTGCTCAAGGCCGTGCAACAACCTCGGCCACCCCGCCTGCTGCGCCTGGGCAACGGAAGCCGGGCGCTGCCGTTGATGGCGGGATTGTTGCCCAAAGGGTTGCTGGAGAAAGGCTTGATGAAACGGTTCGGGCTGGGTGGGTCGCTCTGATCGAAATGGCATGGACCTGGCGGGGATCATCTACAACTGCCCCACCGCCATCGCGAGCAAGCTCGGCTCCCACAGGGATTGGCGGCGAACACAAGTCTCTCGCACATGCAGGAAGCCTTGTGGGAGCAAGGCTTGCCCGCGATGACGGCGGCACTGGCAACCTTATATGCAAGTGAGCCACCGCTATCGCGAGCAGGCTCGCTCCCACAGGGGTTTGTGGCGCTCTCAGACCCTCAGTTGCCGGCCTGAGCCTCGACCACCACCGTACAGGTCATCCCCGCCGCCAGCAGCACGTTGTCCGGCACTTCGTCGAGATGGATCCTTACCGGTACCCGCTGGGCGAGGCGAACCCAGTTGAAGGTCGGGTTCACATCGGCGATCAACTCGCGACTGACTGGGTTGTCGCGGTCGTAGATCCCTCGGGAGATGCTTTCCACATGCCCCTTCAGCACCTCGCCACTCATCAACTGCAACTGCACCGGATCGCCGATCCGCACCTTGGGCAGCTTGGTTTCCTCGAAGAAGCCATACACCCAGAACGAATGCATATCGACCACCGCCATCTTCGCCTCGCCGATGCGCGCATAGTCGCCACGGTGCACGTTGAGGTTGGTGACATAACCATCCACGGCTGCGCGAACCTCAGTGCGCGACAAGTTCAATTCGGCCGCCTCCAGTTGCGCCTGGGCTTGCTGGTAATCGGCCAACGCCGAGTCGGCAATGTTGCTGGCGTCGTCGCGGTTTTCCCGGGAAATCACCAGGCTGTCCAGGTCGGCACGCCGATGAGCATTGAGCTTGCGCATTTCCCACGTCGCCTTGCGCGAGGCTACCAGCGATTGCGCCTGCTTGACCGCGATACGGTAATGCTCGGGATCGATGCGCATCAGCAAGTCGCCCTTTTTCACCTGCTGGTTGTCATGCACCGGCACGTCCACCACTTCGCCACTGACATCGGCGGCGACGTTGATGATGTCGGCGCGTACCCGACCATCGCGGGTCCAGGGCGTATTCATGTAATGGACCCACAATGCACGACCGATCCACAGCGCAAGGGCCAGCACCAGCAGCGTCGCAAGCAGACTGAAAAACTTTTTCATTGCATCGATCTCAACGGTAGACCGTCAGCGCCAGCGCACCGAACAGACAGGTAAACAGACTCAGGCGCAACAGCGCCGGGTGCCAGAAGAAGCGGTACAGGTCCAGCCCCGACAGGAAGCGATCCAGGGCCCAGGCCAACGCCGCGGCGAGGAAAAACATCAAGGTCAGGGTGGGCATGTATACGCCGTGGAAGGCGATTTCACGGGGCATGTTGACGGTCCTGGGACAGCGCGGCGGCGAAGGCCGCCATGGGCGATTGCGGGTCCAGCAGCGAAGTGCGGATGAAATGCAGGTAGCTCTTCACCCGGCGCAGGGCCGAGGTGTCGAAATGCGGGGCGAACGGTTCGTCGGTGGCCTGCACGCGGCAGATGGCTTGGTCCACTGCCACCAGGGCACGCTCCAGGTTGTTCTGGCTCGGCTGGCGGAACAGCCGCACCAGCGCCCGCCCCATCACGCGGATGGCCTGGCGCCACGGCTGGCTCTCGGCATAGGCCGGATGCACCGGCAGGATCGCCTGCTCCTTGCGCAACTCGATAATCCCGTGGCCGACTTCCAGCACCACGAACATCCAGCGCAAGAGATCCCGTTGCACGGCGGGTTGTCCCGCCGCCAACCCGTAGGCCTGGTGCAACAGGTCGCGGGTACGGCTCTCGAAGCCCGACGCCAGCCCCTTGAGCCTGCCGCTGATGGCGAACACCACTTGCTCGCGCAGATCCTGCTCGAGCCGGCACCACAGCCAGCGGCTATTGGGCGGCAGGATGATCGCCCCGGCGGCGGCGCACACCAGCATGCCGAGGATCATCGCGAGGTAATCGTTGATGAAGGTATAGGGGTTGTACACCGTCAGGTTGTCGGGCACCGAACCCGTGCAGAAAAAGATCAGCAACCCCAGCCCGACCCCGGCGTATTGCGGTCGCGAACTGAGGAACGAGCCGAACATGATCACCGGCGCCAGCATCACGCAGAGCAATGGGAAGCCATCGATCAGCGGAAAGATGAAGAACATCTCGACGAAACCGACCAGCGCCCCGAGCAAGGTGCCGCAGGCCATCTGGAAGGCCATGCGCTTGGGGTTCGGCGTGGCGGCCGACAAGCCCACCGTGGCCGCGGCAATCATCGTCATGGTCGCGCCGCTCGGCCAGGCCGTGGCAACCCAATAGCTGCCCAGCACCAGCAGGATGAAGCCGGCGCGCAACCCCGAAGCCGCGGCGGCCAGCCAATTGGTCTGCGACACGAACGGCTCGTCCCAGTGTTCACGCTCGTGACGGTGCTCGGCCAGGGACGCATGGGTCAGGGCGTATCCGTGCAGGTCATCGACGAAGCGATAAAGCAATTCACAGGCGGTGTGGAAATCCAGCCACTGCGCATCGCTCGGTCCTGTTGCCTGGAACGCTGCCCGCAACTGACGGACCTGGGCCGGCAAGTCAGCCTTGTAGCGGGCCAGGGCCTGGGCCAGGCGTGCCGCGTCCCGATCGGTCAAGGCCCGCGCACTGAAGCCGTCCAGCAATTCGGCGAGGTTCTGCAGACCGGGCTTGATCGCGTCCACCCCATGCTCGACGACACCGGCGCGCAGGCGCTGGAGCAACTGGTGCAAGGCGTTGAAGCGCGTGGTGATGCCCATGAACTCGCTGTTCAGGCGACTGAGTCGGCCGTTGCGCCGACGCATGTGCGGGTCTTCGAATACCGTCACGCTGCGCAGGCTCTCCAGGCCCACCGCTTCGGCAATGAAACCCACGTTGGCCGCTTCGAAGGCATCCCGCTGGCTACGCCCGCGCAAGCCATCGGTGACGAACAGCGCGAACACCCCAAAGCGCTGGTACAAGGCGTTGCGCATGGCCGCGCTGGCGGTCTGCGGCAGGATCGCGGCGCTGACCAGGGTGGCGCAGAGAATGCCCAGGGAAATCTCCAGGACCCGCCAGAGCGCCGCCATGAACGCCCCTTCCGGATGGGCCAGGGCCGGCAAGCCGATCATCGCCGCGGTGTAGCCGGCCAGCACAAAGCCGTAGGCCCGGAAGTTGCGATAACGCGCCGCACCCGCCGTGCAGACACCGACCCAGAGGGTCAGGCAACCGAGGAACCATTCGGTGGTCTGGGCGAATAGCGCAATCAACGCCACCATCACCGCCGAACCGGCCAACGTGCCGAGAAAGCGGTAGAAGCTCTTGGCGAACACCTGGCCGCTCTGCGGCTGCATGACGATGAACACGGTGATCATGGCCGTGCGCGGTTGCGGCAGCTCCAGGCGCATCGCCAGCCACAACGTCAGGAACGCGGCAAACAGCACCTTGAAGATATAGACCCAGGTCACCCCGTCGCTGCGGGCCCAATCGAAAAAGCCACGGCGCCATTCGAGGCGGTGGAGCCAGCGTACCGGGGTCATTAAAGAGGTCATGAGCAAGCACTCACTGGGCAGTTCAGCATCGTGGCGAGGGAGCTTGCTCCCGCTTGGGGGCGCAGCACCCACCTGAGGGGCCTGCTACGCAGTCCAGCGGGAGCAAGCTCCCTCGCCACGGCGTGTACGCGGGATCAGGCGCGGCGTCGCCGCCGGCCTCCAGCCCCCCGCCCAGGGCCGTCACCAGATTGGCATGGGCACTGAGGCGCGCCGCCTCCACCTGCTGCTGCACCTGTTGCTGCTTGAACAACAGGCTCTGGGCGTTGAGCACATTGAGGTAGTCCGTCAGCCCGCGCTGGAACGCCACCAGCGCAATGTCGTAGGTACGTTGCGCGGCGGCCACGGATTCGGCGGCGAAGGCCTGTTGCTTGTCCATGGACTCGCGACGGATCAGTTGGTCGGAAATGCCCTTGAGCGCATTCACCAGCGTCTGGTTGTAGTGCGCCACGGCGGCGTCATAGCCGGCCGCCGCCTCGCCCAACTGCGAACGCAGGCGCCCGCCGTCGAAGATCGGCAGGGTGACGGCCGGCCCGACTCTGTAGGTCAGCTTCTTGCCCGTCAGGAACTCCAGCGCACCGCCGCCCGTGGCCATGTAGCCCAGGCTCGCCATCAGATCCACATTGGGATAGAAACCGGCCCTGGCCACCTCGATGCCCCGCGCCTGCGCCGCCACCTGCCAGCGTCCGGCAACCACATCCGGTCGCTGGCCCAGCAACTCGGCGGGCAACGCCGACGGCAGCTTCAAGGGGGCCCCCAGGGCCAGGGCCGGACGCTGCAGGCCCGCGCCCTCCCCCGGTCCCTTGCCCGCCAGTGCCGCCAATTGATTGCGACTCAAGGCGATGGCTTCGTCGAGGGCGTCGAGTTGACGATGGGTCTCGGGCAACGGCGCCTGGGCCTGGCTGACTTCGAAATGAGTACCGATGCCACCGTCGAGACGCTTTTGCGCCAGGTCGAGAATCTGTTCCTGCTGGCGCAGGGTCGCGGCGACGATATCGCGCTGGGCATAATGCAACGCAAAGCGGATATAGGCCTGCACGACGTTGTTCTGCAACTCCAGCTGCGCCTGTCGTGCCTCGGCGACGCTGGCGTGGGCCAGGTCGACTGCCCGCTCGCTGGCGTTGCGCTCCCGCCCCCACAGGTCCAGAGCGTAGCTCAGGCCCAGGCCGGCGTCGTTGTCCCAGGTGGTCGTATTGGCCAGTTCGCCAGGACCGTAGAACTGATCGGTGGGCCAGTTGTGGCGCTTGAGAGTGGCCTGGCCATTGACCTGCGGCGACTCGGCCGCCTCGGCAACACCGGCCATGGCCTTGGCCTGTCGCACCCGGGCGGCAGTCAGGGCCAGGCTCGGGCTGTCCTGCACCGCCAGGTCGATCCAGCGATCCAGTTGCGGGTCGCCATAGGCCTTCCACCACTGGCGACTGGGCCAGTGGGCATCGCGGGCGGCCTCGCGGATCGCTTCATCGGTGGCCAGTCGGTCGGCTGACAACGCCTCGCCCCGGGGTGCGATCCCTCCCGTCCCGATGCAAGCGCTGAGGGTCAACGATAAAGCCCAAACACTGAGAGTCTTCAGCTCTCTGCTGATGCAACGCGGCACTTGCGCAAGATTCCTGGGAAAGGGACAAGGAAAAGCAACGAGCGTGCATGCCGGTTAAGCGACCTGTGGGAGCGAGCCTGCTCGCGAAGGCGGCGGCACCCGCCCTATCGCAGGCAACTGACCCAACGCCTCGCGAGCAGGCTCGCTCCCACATGAGGTCCGTGCCAGACAGCCCGCCCCTACAACGCCGGCAATTCTAGGCACCCAGCCAAACGGCGATAAGCCGATCTTTCTGCGAATCTTTGTTACCGTAAACGCGATAATCCGTAAGTCGGATCCCGTAGCGCCGTAACTTCGTGTCACAATTTGCTATCGCCCTAGAGAGCCCTTCATGGACACCTTGCAAAACATGCGCGCGTTCTGCTGCGTTGCCGAAGCCGGCAGTTTCACCGCCGCCGCCGTGCAACTCGATACCACGACAGCCAACGTCTCGCGTGCGGTTTCCAACCTGGAAGCCCATCTGCAAACCCGCTTGCTCAACCGCACCACCCGGCGCATTGCCCTGACCGAAGCCGGCAAACGCTATCTGCTGCGTTGCGAACAGATCCTGGCCTATGTCGAGGAAGCCGAAGCCGAGGCCAGCGACGCCCATGCCCGGCCGGCCGGACAGTTGAAGGTCCATACCATGACCGGTATCGGCCAGCATTTCGTGATCGACGCTATCGCCCGCTATCGCAAGACCCATCCGGACGTGACCTTCGACCTGACCCTGGCCAACCGCGTGCCGGACATCCTGGACGAGGGCTATGACGTCTCCATCGTGCTGGCCAGTGAACTGCCGGATTCGGGCTTCGTTTCCCAACGCCTGGGCATCACCTACAGCATCGTCTGCGCGTCACCGGCCTACGTGAAGGCCAATGGTTGCCCACAGAAGCCCAGCGAGCTGCTGAACCACGCCTGCCTGCGCCTGGTCAGCCCGGTCATTCCACTGGAGAAATGGGTGTTCGACGGCCCCGAAGGCCAGGAGATGGTCACCATCAACCAGTCACCCTTCCTGGTGAACTCCGCCGATGCGATGAAAACCGCGATCACCAGCGGCATGGGTATCGGTGTACTGCCGGTTTATGCGGCCATCGAAGGCCTGCGCAACGGCACGCTGGTGCGGGTAATGCCCAACTACCGCTCCCAAGAATTGAACCTCTACGCCATCTACCCTTCGCGCCAGTACCTGGACGCGAAGATCAAGACCTGGGTCGAGTACCTGCGAGGTTCGCTGCCGGAAATCCTGACAGCGCACCAGGCCGAGCTGACGGCGTATGAGTTGAGCGGAAGCCTGGCGGGTGCGCGAACCGCGAATTGAAATCGCCGCTCCTGGATCGGGAAACGTCCCTCAGCGTTTGCCCATCGAACGACGGGTGCCGGGCGGTGCCGCACCCGGGGACTTGGCGTGACCGTCCTTTACGCCGTTCTTGTACCAAGGCAGTTGCCCCGCGCCTTTGGCCGTGCCCAGTTCACCGGGTTTGAAGGGAAACTTGAAGGCCGGGATCGCCGCTTTGCCGCTCTCGGCGCTGGAAACATCGCCGTCAGGCAGGTCGGCCGGTTCGCCGTTAGGGGAAGTCATGTAAATGCCGTTCACTCAAGGTAGGCCATCAATCCGTGGCGAAGGGTTTGCTCCTCGCCATACTGTGCAAGTCAGGCCTGGAGGGAGGCGCGACGGGCACCAGTATACCCGCCCGCTGCCGCAACGTATCGGGCAGATTCAACCTGACACTCATCCGACAGTAATCCAGGACGAAACTGACAAGCCTGTCAGTTAGCCGTCACCTTCCTGACCGTCTCGCAACGCTATATAAGAGTCCTGTAAATCCCTTCGTCCCGGACCGGCTTCCCACATCCATGCACATCCAGAAAAAAACCGTCCTGCTCGTCGCGCTATTGATCGCCCTGGCGGCCCTCGTCCTCTGGTTCGTCATGAAACCCAGCGCCGCCAAATCCGGTGCGCCTGCCGCCGTTCCGGTACGGGTCGTCAGCGTGGAGCAAAAGGATGTGCCGCGCTTCGCCAGCGGCATCGGCACGGTGCTGTCACTGCACAGCGTGGTGATCCGTCCGCAGATCGATGGCATTCTCACCCGACTGCTGGTCAAGGAAGGGCAACAGGTGAGCAAGGGCGATCTGCTGGCGACCATCGACGACCGCTCCATTCGCGCCAGCCTCGACCAGGCCCGGGCCCAGCTTGGCGAAAGCCAGGCGCAACTGGCGGTGGCCCAGGTCAATCTCAAGCGTTATAAATTGCTGAGCGTCGATGATGGCGTCTCGAAGCAGACCTACGATCAGCAGCAGGCCCTGGTCAATCAGCTCAAGGCCACCGCCCAGGGCAACCAGGCAGCCATCGATGCCGCCCAGGTGCAGTTGTCCTACACACAGATCCGCTCCCCGGTGACCGGTCGCGTCGGCATCCGCAATGTGGACGAAGGCAACTTCCTGCGCACCAGCGACAGCGACGGCCTGTTCACCGTGACCCAGATCGACCCGATTGCGGTGGAATTTTCCTTGCCCCAGCAGATGCTGCCCACCCTGCAGCGGTTGATCGCCGCGCCCGAGCAGGCGCTGGTCAAGGCCTACGTCGGCGCCGATGGCACGGCGGGCGAGCTGCTTGGCGAGGGTCGGCTGAGCCTCATCGACAACCAGATCAACCCCAATACCGGCACCCTGCGGGCCAAGGCCGAGTTCAACAACGCCGGGCAACGGTTGTGGCCAGGGCAACTGGTCACGCTGAAAATCCAGACCGCCCTCGACAAGGGCGCCCTGGTGGTGCCGCCGACCGTGGTCCAGCGCGGGCTGGACCAGCACTTCGTCTACCGGCTCAAGGGTGACAAGGTCGAGAACGTGCCAGTGGAAATGGTCTACCAGGACAGCGGCATGCAGATCATCAGGGGGGTGAACGCCGGCGATCAACTGGTGAGCGACGGCCAGTCACGCCTCAGGCCGGGGGCCAGCGTCCAGGTGCTCACTGCCCCACCGGTCATCGCCAAGACCACGGAGCCGCGGTCGTGAAGGGTCGCGGCTCGATTTCGGCGTGGTGCATCGATCACCCCGTCGCCACGGTGCTGCTGACGTTCGCCCTGATACTGCTGGGGTGTATCGCCTTCCCTCGCCTGCCCGTCGCCCCCTTGCCGGAGGCGGAATTCCCGACGATCCAGGTCAACGCCCAACTGCCCGGCGCCAGCCCCGAAACCATGGCCTCTTCGGTGGCGACGCCGCTGGAAGTACAGTTCAGCGCGATCCCCGGTATCACCCAGATGACCTCCAGCAGCGCCCTGGGCTCGACCAACCTGACCCTGCAATTCAGCCTCGACAAGAGCATCGACACCGCCGCCCAGGAAGTGCAGGCGGCCATCAACACCGCCGCCGGCAAACTGCCCAGCGACATGCCTAACCTGCCTACCTGGCGCAAGGTCAACCCGGCCGACAGCCCGGTGCTGATCCTCAGTATCAGTTCCAGCCTGATGCCCGGCACCGAACTGAGCGACTACGTCGAAACGCTGCTTGCCCGTCAGATCAGTCAGATCGACGGCGTAGGACAGGTCAACATCACCGGTCAACAACGCCCGGCGATCCGGGTCCAGGCCTCCGCGGACCGTCTTGCCGCCATCGGCCTGACCCTGGCCGACATCCGTACCACACTCCAGCAGGCCAGCCTCAACCTGGCCAAGGGCGCCCTGTACGGCGATTCGAGCATTTCAACCTTGTCCACCAACGATCAATTGTTCCAGCCGGAGGAATACGGCGACCTGATCGTGTCCTACCGGAATGGGGCACCGGTGCACCTCAAGGACATCGCCAAGGTGATCAATGGCTCGGAAAACGCCTACGTCCAGGCCTGGTCCGACAGCGAGCCAGGGCTCAACCTGGTGATCTTCCGGCAGCCGGGGGCGAACATCGTCGAAACCGTCGACCGCATCCAGGCGGCCCTGCCCACCCTGGAAGCCATGCTGCCCGCCGCGGTACAGGTCAAGGTGCTGATCGATCGCACCCAGACCATCCGCGCCTCGCTGCATGAGGTGGAGCTCACCCTGCTGATCGCCGTGCTGCTGGTGGTGGCGGTCATGGCGTTGTTCCTGCGCCAGCTCTCGGCGACGCTGATCGTCTCGGCCGTGCTCGGGGTGTCCCTGACCGCGAGCTTCGCACTGATGTACGTGATGGGCTTCAGCCTGAACAACCTGACCCTGGTCGCCATCGTCATCTCGGTGGGCTTCGTGGTGGATGACGCGATCGTGGTGGTGGAGAACATCCACCGGCATCTCGAGGCCGGTGACGGCATGCGCGAGGCGGCGATCAAGGGCGCCGGCGAGATCGGCTTCACGGTGGTGTCCATCAGTTTCTCCCTGATTGCCGCATTCATCCCGTTGCTGTTCATGGGCGGCGTGGTCGGGCGACTGTTCAAGGAATTCGCCTTGACCGCCACCTCGACCATCCTGATTTCCGTGGTGGTGTCCCTGACCCTGGCGCCAACCCTGGCGGCGCTGTTCATGCGCGCCCCGGTGCATCATGCCCACCGAGGTCTAAGCTTTGGCGAACGACTGCTGGGCGGCTATGAAAAAGGCCTGCGCAAGGCACTGGCCCATCAAAAGCTGATGATCGGCGTGTTCGGCCTGACCCTGGCACTGGCGGTGACAGGCTATGTGTTCATCCCCAAGGGGTTCTTCCCGGTGCAGGATACCGGCCTGGTGCTCGGCACCAGCGAAGCGGCCGCCGACGTGTCATTCCCCGACATGGTGGCCAAGCACAAGGCCCTGGCCGACATCGTCGCCGCCGACCCGGCGGTGCAGACGTTCTCCCACTTCGTCGGGGTCTCGGGCAGCAACCAGACCATTGCCAACGGCCGTTTCTGGATCGCCCTCAAGCCCCAAGGCGAGCGTGACGTCTCGGCCAGCGGTTTCATCGACCGGATCCGCCCCCAGTTGCAGAAAATTCCCGGCGTGGTGCTGTACCTGAGGGCCGGGCAGGACATCAACCTCGGTTCCGGCCCCAGTCGCGCCCAGTATCAGTACGTCCTCAAGAGCAACGACGGGCCGACCCTCAATGCCTGGACCGAGAAACTCACCGACAGACTGCGCAGCAACCCGGCATTCCGCGATGTCTCCAACGACCTGCAACTGGGCGGCAGCATTACCCACATCAACATCGACCGCAGCGCGGCGGCACGCTTCGGCCTGACCGCCAGCGATGTCGACCAGGCGCTGTACGACGCGTTCGGCCAGCGGCAGATCAACGAATTCCAGACCGAGACCAACCAGTACAACGTGATCCTGGAACTCGACACCCGGCAACGTGGCAAGGCCGAAAGCCTGGCCTACTTCTACCTGCGCTCGCCGCTGAGCGGGGAAATGGTGCCGCTCTCGGCCCTGGCCCGCTTCGATCCGCCCACCAATGGCCCGCTGTCCATTGCCCACGATGGCATGTTTCCGGCCGCGAACCTGTCGTTCAACCTGGCCCCAGGCGTGGCACTGGGGGACGCGGTGCGCATGCTCGACCAGGCGAAGAACGAGATCGGCATGCCGGCCGCCATCAGTGGCAACTTCCAGGGCGCGGCGCAGGCGTTCCAGAGTTCCCTGGCCAGCCAGCCGTGGCTGATCCTCGCCGCGCTGGTGGCGGTGTACATCATTCTCGGCGTGCTCTACGAGAGCTTCGTGCATCCGCTGACCATCATCTCGACCCTGCCCTCGGCCGGCCTCGGCGCCCTGATCATGCTCTGGCTGCTGGGCCAGGACTTCTCGATCATGGCGCTGATCGGGCTGGTGCTGCTGATCGGCATCGTCAAGAAGAACGGCATCCTGATGATCGACTTCGCCCTCGACGCGCAGCGCAATGGCGGACTGACTCCGCAGGAGGCGATTTTCCAGGCGGGCATGACCCGCTTCCGTCCGATCATCATGACCACCCTGGCCGCCCTGCTGGGCGCCCTGCCGCTGATGCTTGGCCATGGTCCCGGCGCGGAGTTGCGCCAGCCCCTGGGCATTGCGGTGGTCGGTGGCCTGCTGGTGAGCCAGGCGCTGACGCTGTTCACCACACCGGTCATATACTTGTGGCTCGAGCGGTTGTTTCATCGGCCCACCCAGCATTCCGGGCCTGCGCCGGCCGCGGCGCTGGCGACTACAGACTGAGGCGGAGCCATGCGCGTTCTGATCATCGAAGACGAAGAAAAAACCGCGGACTACCTGCATCGCGGGCTGACCGAGCAGGGTTACATCGTCGATGTAGCCCCCGACGGCGTCGAAGGGCTGCACCTGGCCCTGGAAAGCGAATATGCGGTGATCGTGCTCGACGTGATGCTGCCGGGCCTGGACGGCTTCGGCGTGCTGCGAGCCCTGCGCGCCCGCAAGCAGACCCCGGTGATCATGCTCACCGCCCGGGAGCGGGTCGAAGACCGCATCAAGGGCCTGCGCGACGGCGCCGACGACTACCTGGGCAAGCCGTTCTCCTTCCTGGAACTGGTGGCCCGCCTGCAAGCCCTGACCCGTCGCAGCGGCGGCCATGAGCCGGTGCAGGTGAACATCGCCGACCTGTGGATCGACCTGATCAGCCGCAAGGCCACCCGCGCGGGCCAACGCCTGGACCTGACGGCCAAGGAGTTCTCACTGCTCAGTGTCCTGGCCCGCCGCCAGGGTGAAATCCTGTCCAAGACCGCCATCGCCGAAATGGTCTGGGACATCAATTTCGACAGCGACGCCAACGTCGTGGAGGTGGCGATCAAACGCTTGCGGGCCAAGCTCGACGGGCCGTTCGAGCGGAAGTTGCTGCACACCATCCGCGGAATGGGTTATGTGCTGGAGAGCCGCGGTGAGTAACAGCATCGCGCTACGCCTCAGCGGCCTGTTCACCCTGGTCGCCGCGCTGGTGTTCCTGCTGATCGGTGGCGCCTTGTACCAGCAGCTCGAAAAAGGCCTGGGCCTGTTGCCCGAAGCCGAACTCGACGCCCGCTACAGCGTGCTCGAATCCACGGTAGGCCGTTACGGCACGCCCGAGCACTGGGTGAAGATCCACAACAAGCTGCGCTTGCTGGGCGAGGAAGACAAGCGCATCCACTTCTGGATCGTCAGCGGTGATCCGCACTTCGAATATGGCGATCCCGACCCGCAGATCCGCGCCTTCACCCAGGGGCCACTGGGTAAACGCGACCTGCAATTGCCCAACCGCCACTACCCGATGAAAGTGCTGGTGAGCCAGTTTCCGGCCAAGGACCAACGACCGCCGCTGCGCTTCATGATCGGCATCGACACCGAGACGTTCTACCAGACCCAACACCAACTGCTGGTGGCCTTGGTAAGCCTGGCGATTGTCGGGGTGCTGCTGGCGTCCTTGCTCGGCTACTGGGTGGCGCGGATCGGCCTCAAGCCGTTGATCAAGCTGTCCGATGAGGCCCGGCGCCTGACCCCTCCACGCCTGTCCGGGCGCCTGCGGCTATCGCCGCTGCCACCGGAACTCAGCCAGTTCGTCAGCTCCTTCAACGCCACCCTTGACCGGGTCGAACAGGCCTACTCACGCCTGGAATCGTTCAACGCGGATGTCGCCCATGAACTGCGTTCACCGCTGACCAATCTCATCGGCCAGACCCAGGTGGCGCTGACCCGCGGCCGTTCGGCCGAACATTACTTCGAAGTGCTGCAATCGAACCTCGAGGAACTGGAACGGCTGCGTTCGATCATCAATGACATGCTGTTCCTCGCCAGCGCCGACCAGGGCAGCAAGGCCACCAAGCTGATCACCACGTCCCTGGCCGATGAAGTGGCCACCACCCTCGATTATCTGGATTTCATCCTCGAGGACGCCCAGGTCCAGGTCCGGGTCAGCGGCGACGCCCAGGCCAGCATCGAGATCGCCCATTTGCGCCGGGCGCTGATCAACCTGCTGAGCAACGCCGTACAACACACAGCCCCCGGACAGGTTATCGACGTGTGCATCGAAGCCCAGGCCGACCAGATCACCCTCGCCGTCACCAACCCCGGCGAACCGATCGCCAACGTACACTTGCCGCGGCTTTTCGAACGCTTCTACCGGGTCGATGCTTCTCGCAGCAACAGTGGGGCCAACCATGGACTGGGGCTCGCCATCGTCAGGGCCATCGCCCTGATGCATGGAGGGGATGTCTTCGTGCGCAGTGAACGGGGTGCCAATACCTTCGGGATCCGCTTGCCAGCCTGACCTGCGTCGAGGGATCCGGTCGCCTTTTACGCGATATTGAATGCTGGGCGAAAGGCTATTAGTCCAGAATCCCCAAGTCTCGGTCTCCGCCGGCCACTCCGGCTTTTGCTCGAACACGGATTGCCCCTTCTCGTCGATCCAAGCACAATCTGCAAAAGGCCAGCATCTGGTGAATTGCCAGCTATGCTCCCTTCGGAATGGATCGGCCCTACAGACATCGGAATCATGAGCCCCAGCAGTGCGATATCCGGCAACACCCCGCGATCGATACGTTCGGAGCGGGTCCTCGTACTGGCCAGCTCACTGGTTGTCATTGCCATCCTGGGCATCGTCACCTTCCTGCTGATTCGCGAACACGCCAGCGCCCGTGAAGCGGCAACACGTGCGGCCACCAATATCGTGCAGTTGATCGATGCCGACGTGCTGCGCAACGTCGAGCTCTACGACGTGTCGGTGCAAGGCCTGATTGCCGCGGCCAAGCGCGACGACCTGAAAGACGTTTCACCGGAAATCCGCCATCTGGCCTTGTTCGACCGCGCCACCGCCGCGCCCTACAAAGGCGACATCCTGCTGCTGAACAAGCAAGGTGATGTGATCGCTGACTCGGCCTCGGTCGAGCCTCGTGTCGGTAATTATGCCGAGCGGGAATATTTCCAGTCCCACGTCCAGAACCCGAGCCCGGACATGATGATCAGCCGCCCCTTCCGAGCCAGGAGTGGCGAGCACGACTGGCGTATCAGTTTCAGTCGCCGGCTGAGCGACGACCGCGGCGACTTCCTCGGCGTGGCCGAAGCCGCGATGCGCTTGAGTTACTTCAGCCAGTTGTTCAAGAGCTTGAACATCGGGCATGGCGGTACGGTCAACCTGATCAGCCGCGAGGGAATCCTGCTGGCCCAGGAGCCGCCTCTGGCCGAGGACATGATCGGCCGGGATTTCAGCAACCGGCCAAACTTCGTGCGCATCCTGCGTGAAGGGAACGGCAGCTTCACCAGCATTTCCGGTTTTGACCAGAAACAGCGCCTCTACACCTTTTCCCAGGTCGGCAACTTGCCGTTGATCGTCGTGGTGGCGCTCTCCTCCGAGGAAGTCTTCGCTTCATGGCTACGTACGACTTTGATCGTCAGCGGCGCTACCGGCGCGCTGTGCATCGGCCTGCTCTGGCTCACTTGGTTGCTGCGCCGTGAACTGAGGCGCCGCCATCGTGCTGAACGGGAACTGGCCCGGCGGGCGGCCACCGATCCGCTGACGGGCCTGGCCAACCGCAGGGCCCTGGACGAGACGCTGCAAAGAGAATGGCTGCGGGCCTTGCGCTCCGGCCAGCCGCTGTCGGTGCTAATGATCGATGCCGACCACTTCAAGGCATTCAATGATCGCCATGGCCATCAACAGGGTGACGAGGCATTGCGGGTCCTGGCACGCCTGATCGGTGAACGTGTCCGTCGTCCAGCCGACCTGGCCGCCCGCTATGGCGGCGAAGAGTTTTCGGTGGTGTTGCCGGAAACCAACACTGCCGGGGCGTTTGCCACGGCCCAGAGCATTCGCGAAGCAGTGGAACAGCTGCCCGTCCGGCCGGGCGAGGCGCCCATGACCGTCAGCATCGGCATCGCCACCTGGTCCCAGGGGCCGTATGGCGATTTCGAACAGCTGCTGTTCGCCGCCGACAAGGCGCTATACCAGGCCAAGGCCAGCGGACGCAATTGCGTGGTCTGCGCGATGTAATGCCCCGATACCCTTGTGGCGAAGGGATTTATCCCCGCTGGGCTGCGGAGCAGCCCTATCACTATGGGCCAATCCATTTGACCCACCGAGTTGCCTGGTTTTGGGGCTGCTCTGCAGCCCAGCGGGGATGAATCCCCTCGCCACAGATAAATCCCCTCTCCACAGATGCTTCCCTGACAGCCATAAAAAAAGGCCACCCGAAGGCAGCCCTTAAAAAACTAGAGAGGTTTTTTGCTTACACGGCCGCAACAGGGCGCATATAAGAGATCGGTGCGGTACTGGCGTCTTCGAACGTCACGACTTCCCAAGCATCTTTCTGCTCAATCAACTTGCGCAGCAGCTGGTTGTTCAGTGCGTGGCCGGACTTGAAGCCCTTGAACTCACCAATCAGGCTATTGCCCAGCAGGTAGAGGTCGCCGATCGCATCGAGGATCTTGTGTTTGACGAATTCATCTTCATAGCGAAGGCCGTCTTCGTTCAACACGCCATCGGAATCGACCACGATCGCGTTTTCAACACTGCCGCCGAGTGCGAGGTTGTGCTTGCGCAGGTACTCGATGTCACTCATGAAACCAAAGGTACGGGCGCGGCTGACTTCTTTTACGAACGAAGTGCTGGAAAAATCCACGCTTGCACTCTGGGTGCGGTCACGGAAAACCGGGTGATCGAAATCGATCTCGAAGCTCACCTTGAAACCATCGAAAGGGACGAAAGTGGCGCGCTTGTCGCCGTCTTCCACTGTCACTTCCCGCAGGATGCGGATGAACTTCTTGGCCGCGTCCTGCTCTTCCAGGCCAGCCGATTGAATCAGGAATACGAAGGGTCCGGCGCTGCCATCCATGATCGGGACTTCGGACGCGGAGAGCTCGACGTAGGCGTTATCGATGCCCAGGCCAGCCATGGCCGAGAGCAAATGCTCCACCGTGTCCACTTTGGTGTCACCGTTGACCAGTGTGGTCGACATGGTGGTTTCACCAACATTTTCCGCGCGAGCAGGAATCTGCACCACAGGGTCGAGGTCGGCACGACAAAACACAATGCCGGTGTCGACAGGCGCGGGCTTGAGGGTCAGGTAGACCTTCTCGCCGGAGTGCAGGCCGACACCTGTGGCACGGATAATATTCTTCAGGGTGCGTTGTTTAATCATGGCATGGGCCGCTTCAGCGCAAATTGCGAACTGGTATCAACAAAGGCTGGCGATGATAGCAGACCAGACCTTTGCTGAACACCAATCACCCGAATACCCCTGATACATTTCATCAATCGGCCTGACGACGCAGGAAGGCCGGGATGTCCAGGTAGTCCAGATCGTCTTGTGGATTCATCTTCGCGGCAGTCGCAGCACCGGCCTGGGCCTGGTTGCGCATGACGGTCGGACGGTCCAGGTCGCGGTAGTTCACCGCTGGCTGTTCCTGACGAACGGGGGCTTGCTGCTGAGGCTGCGAGGCCATGGTGGTCTGGACAGTGTTGTCGATCACCTTCATCGGTTTCTCGATTTTCGCGCCCAGGCCGGTGGCAACCACGGTCACGTGCAGCTCGTCACGCATGTCCGGATCGATCACGGTGCCGACCTTGACCATGGCGTGGTCGGAAGCGAACGCTTCGATGATGCTACCCACGTCGGAGTACTCGCCCAGGGACAGGTCGGGACCGGCGGTGATGTTCACCAGGATGCCGCGGGCGCCCTGCAGGTTCACATCTTCGAGCAACGGGTTGCGGATGGCCGCTTCGGTGGCCTCGCGCGCACGGTTCGGACCGCTGGCGCAGCCAGTGCCCATCATCGCCATGCCCATTTCGGACATCACGGTGCGTACGTCGGCGAAGTCGACGTTGATCATGCCCGGACGCTTGATGATGTCGGAGATACCGCGAACGGCACCGGCCAATACGTCATCGGCCTTGGCGAAAGCCGACAGCAGGCTGGCGTCTTTACCGAGGATGGTCAGCAGTTTCTCGTTGGGGATGGTGATCAACGAGTCGACGCTGTCGCTCAACGCACGGATGCCTTCATCGGCAATCTGCATGCGCTTGCGGCCTTCGAACGGGAACGGACGGGTCACCACCGCAACGGTGAGGATGCCCATTTCCTTGGCCACTTCGGCAATGATTGGCGCCGCACCGGTACCGGTACCGCCGCCCATGCCCGTGGTGATGAACACCATGTTGGTGCCGGCCAGGACTTCAGCGATGCGCTCGCGGTCTTCCAGGGCAGCCTGACGGCCAACCTCGGGATTCGCGCCGGCACCCAGGCCCTTGGTCACACCGGTACCCAGTTGTAGGATGGTCCGCGCGCCAATGTTCTTCAGCGCTTGAGCATCGGTGTTGGCGCAGATGAACTCGACGCCTTCGATGTTGCTCTTGACCATGTGGTTGACAGCGTTGCCGCCGCCACCGCCGACACCGATTACCTTGATAACCGGGCTAGCGGGGATGTTGTCTACGAGTTCGAACATTTTCCCTCTCCTTACATTCTCTAGTTTTTTTCGCCTACTGCATCTTCAGCTACAAGCTGCAAGCCCTTGAGCTGCAAGCTTGCCGCTTGAAGCTTGAAACTTGTCGCTAAAAGTTACCTTTGACCCACGCCTGGAGCCGCTCGAACAGCGGTGCCTTCGGCTCGTCGCTGCTGTAGCTGTCGCGGCTGCCTATCCCTGAGAACGAGATGCCGTCGGACTGCTTCTGCAGGCCGTACATCAACAGGCCCACGCCGGTGGAATAGATCGGGTTGCGCACCACGTCATCCAGGCCCTTGACGCCATGGGGCACGCCCAGGCGTACCGGCATGTGGAAGATTTCCTCGGCCAGCTCGACCGCGCCTTCCATCTTCGACGTACCGCCGGTCAACACGATGCCGGCCGGGATCAGGTCTTCGTAGCCGCTGCGGCGCAGTTCAGCCTGGATCAGCGTGAACAGTTCGTCGTAGCGCGGCTCGACCACCTCGGCCAAAGCCTGGCGGGACAGCTCGCGCGGTGGACGGTCGCCGACGCTCGGGACCTTGATGGTTTCACCGGCACCGGCCAGTTTCGCCAGGGCGCAGGCGTAGCGGATCTTGATTTCCTCGGCGTACTGGGTCGGGGTGCGCAACGCCATGGCGATGTCGTTGGTCACCTGGTCACCGGCAATCGGGATCACCGCGGTGTGGCGGATGGCGCCTTCGGTGAAGATTGCGATGTCGGTGGTACCGCCGCCGATGTCCACCAGGCACACGCCCAGTTCCTTCTCGTCGTCGGTCAGTACCGAGTAGGCCGAAGCCAGTTGCTCGAGGATGATGTCGTCGATTTCCAGGCCGCAACGGCGCACGCATTTTTCGATGTTCTGCGCAGCGTTCACGGCGCAGGTGACTACGTGGACCTTGGCTTCCAGGCGCACGCCGGACATGCCCAGGGGCTCGCGCACGCCTTCCTGGTTGTCGATCACGTAATCCTGCGGCAGGGTGTGCAACACCCGCTGGTCGGCCGGAATCGCCACGGCCTGTGCCGCGTCGAGCACGCGCTCAAGGTCGGCGGAGCTGACTTCACGATCACGAATCGCGACGATGCCGTGGGAGTTCAGGCTGCGGATGTGATTACCCGCCACGCCGACGAATGCCGAGTGGATCCGGCAACCGGCCATCAGCTGCGCTTCTTCGATGGCGCGCTGGATCGATTGCACGGTGGACTCGATGTTCACCACCACACCTTTCTTCAGGCCACGGGACGGATGGGTACCGATCCCGACGATGACCAGCGTGCCGTCGTCCGCAACCTCGCCTACCAGCGCAACCACCTTGGAAGTGCCGATATCCAGCCCGACGATCATTTTTCCGCTTTGCACGTTTGCCATGGGTCCTGCCTCTTCTTAATTCTTCGCGACGGCGGGTTGGGCCGTCGTGGGCGCTACCGGTTCCCGCCAGCCAACAGCCAGGCCATTGGCGTAGCGCAGGTCGATGCGCGCGATGTTCGTAATCTGTTCTTTGAGCGTCTTGTCATAGATGGCGATGAAACGGCGCATCTTTTCCACCAGGTTGCCGCGGCCGAGCAGCAGCTCGATGCCCGGCCCCGAGCTGCCTGCGCCAGTGGTCAGGAACCAGCTGCCGCGTTCGCGCAATTCCAGGCGCGCGATGGAGAAGCCCAACGGCCGGAGCATCTGGCTCAACACCTGGTATTGCTGCATCACCTGCTGCTGGGCCCGCTGCGGGCCGAACAACTGTGGCAAATGTTCGTAATTGGCCAGTTCCCGCGGCGTGAACGCCTGGCCCTGGTTGTTCAACAGCGACTCGTCGCCCCAGCGGGCCACCGGCAGTTGTTCTTCCAGGCGGATCGAAACCTGGTCGGGCCACACACGCCGGACTTCGGCGTGGGCGATCCAGGGCATCTGCTCCAGCTCCGTGCGCATACCCGCCAGGTCGATGGTGAAGAAGCTCGACGCCACGAACGGGGCGATCCGCTGCTGCACCGCCTGCTGGCTGATGTAGCTGAGGTCGCCCTGGACGTTGATCCGGGCGATCGGCCGGTCGGCGTAAGGCAGCAACCGCTGGGCGCCTTCATAGGTACCGAACCCCAACGCCACCAGCAGTACCGGCCAGAACAGGCTCTTGAGAAAACCAAAGTTGGCTTTCGGCAAGCGCGCCGACATCGGCTCTTTGGCCACCATTCGGCTGGCACCCCGCGGCACCGGCTTGCGACCGGGTGCGGATGGCTGATGACGAAGCGATGCGCCTTGCATGGCTTAACCTCTTGGCTCTTGAGTGCCGACACTGGCGGCCAGGATCGACAGCACCAGTTGCTGGAAATCCAGGCCGGCGGCACGGGCCGCCATCGGTACCAGGCTGTGATCGGTCATGCCGGGCGCGGTATTGACTTCCAGGAACCAGAACTGCCCCTCGGCGTCCTGCATCACGTCCGCCCGTCCCCAACCGGCAATACCCAGCGCCTCACAGGCCTTGGCCGTGAGGTCCATCAGTTCTCTTTCCTTGGTGCTGTCCAGCCCGCAGGGAATGCGGTACTGGGTGTCATTGGCCACGTACTTGGCGTCGTAGTCGTAGAACGTGTGGGGCGTGCCCAGCGCAATCGGCGGCAACACCTGGTCACGCAGGGTGGCGATGGTGAACTCGGGACCGGTGATCCATTGCTCGACCAACACTTGCGAATCGTAGGAACTGGCGTCTTTCCATGCCGCGGTCAACTCAGGCAGCGAATTCACTTTCGCCATGCCGATACTTGAACCTTCATGGGCCGGTTTGACGATCAAAGGGAAGCCCAGTTCCGTGGCCGCCGAAATACAGTCGGCCTCGGACGCCAGCACGGCATGCCGCGGCGTCGGGATGCCGAGGCTGTGCCAGACCTGCTTGGTGCGCAGCTTATCCATCGCCAGGGCCGAAGCCAGGATGCCGCTGCCGGTGTAGGGAATGCCCAGGCATTCGAGCAGGCCTTGCATACTGCCGTCTTCGCCGCCACGACCGTGGAGGATGATGAACGCACGGTCGATCTTTTCACTCAGCAAGCGCTGCAGGAAGTCATCGCCCACGTCGATGCCGAATGCATCGACGCCGGCGCCTTGCAAGGCTTCAAGCACAGCCTTGCCGGACTTGAGGGATACCTCGCGCTCGGCACTCTTGCCACCGAACAGCACGGCGACACGGCCGAAGGCTTTCGGGTCAAGGGTGGAGACCAGGTTGGCGTAGGCAGCAGTCATTTCAGTTTCCCCTCGCTGGAGGCCACGGTGGCACCGGCGAATAACGGACTTTTCAACAGTTTCGGCGCCAGGCCGCCGATGTCACCGGCCCCTTGGCACAACAGGATGTCGCCGGCGCGCAGCAGCGGCTTGACCAAGGGCGCGAGGTCCACGCCGCGTTCGATGTAGATCGGGTCCAATTGACCGCGCTGACGGATGCTGTGGCACAGCTGACGGCTGTCGGCACCCGGGATCGGCTCCTCCCCGGCTGGATAGACTTCCATCAGCAGCAGCACGTTGGCGTCGGCCAGCACCTGGACGAAATCGTCGTACAGGTCGCGGGTACGGCTGTAGCGGTGCGGCTGGTAGACCATCACCAGGCGGCGCTCCGGCCAACCACCGCGCACGGCCTTGATCACCGCCGCAACTTCGGTCGGGTGATGGCCGTAGTCGTCCACCAGCATCACCTGGCCGCCGTCCACTGGCAGCTCGCCATAGACCTGGAAGCGTCGCCCCACGCCCTGGAAGCCGGACAGCCCCTGGACGATGGCTTCGTCGCTGACGCCTTCGTCGGTGGCGATGCAGATGGTGGCCAGGGCGTTGAGCACGTTGTGGTTGCCCGGCATGTTCACCGACACGTCCAGCGGCTCGCGGTCGGGGCGCAGCACGGTGAAGAACGTCTGCATGCCCTGCTGGCGCACGTTGATGGCGCGCACGTCGGCTTCTTCGCCGAAACCGTAGGTCACGGTCGGGCGCTTGATCAGCGGCAGAATCTCCCGCACCACCGGATCGTCCAGGCACACCACCGCCAAGCCGTAGAACGGCAGGTTGTGGAGGAACTCGACGAAGGTCTTCTTCAACTTGTTGAAGTCGCCGTCGTAAGTCGCCATGTGGTCGGCGTCGATGTTGGTGACCACGGCCACCAGCGGTTGCAGGTGCAGGAAGCTTGCATCGCTCTCGTCGGCTTCGGCGATCAGGTAGCGGCTGGTGCCCAGTTGGGCATTGGTACCCGCGGCATTCAGGCGACCGCCGATCACGAAGGTCGGATCCAGGCCACCGGCGGCGAACACCGAGGCGATCAGGCTGGTGGTGGTGGTCTTGCCATGGGTGCCGGCCACGGCGATGCCGTGGCGATAGCGCATCAGCTCGGCCAGCATCTCGGCACGGGGCACCACTGGAATGCGGCGTTCCAGGGCGGTGGCGACTTCCGGGTTGGAGGTGTTCACGGCGCTGGAAACCACCAGCACGTCGGCATTGGCGGCGTTCTCGGCACGGTGGCCGATAAAAATCTGGGCGCCAAAGGACTCCAGGCGCTCAGTGACCGGCGAAGCCTTCAGGTCGGAACCGGAGACCTGATAGCCCAGGTTCAATAGCACTTCGGCGATCCCGCACATGCCCACGCCGCCGATACCGACGAAGTGGATGCGGCGGATACGGCGCATTTCCGGCTGTGGCATGGCTTTGCGATTCTCAACCATGGGCCACCTCCAGGCAGGTATCGACCACTTGGGCCGTTGCATCGGGTTTGGCCAGGCGGCGCGCGGCGCGGGCCATGTCTTCTAGTCGTTGCGGTTGCATCAAGACCTCTGTCAGGCGGGCGGCAAGATCCGCGGCGCCGGTCGTTCTTTGCGGCAGCAGGAAGGCAGCGCCTTCGCGGGCCAAATAATCGGCATTGCGGGTCTGGTGGTCGTCGATGGCGTGGGGCAAGGGCACCAGCATCGAGGGCAGACCGGCGGCAGCCAGTTCACTGATGGTCAACGCGCCTGCGCGACAGATCACCAGGTCGGCCCAGCCATAGGCTTGGGCCATGTCTTTGATGAAAGGCTGCACTTGCGCCTCGACGCCTGCGGCGCGGTAGCGCTCGGCGGTCACTTCATCGTGGTGCTTGCCAGCCTGGTGAAAGACTTCCGGCCGCAGTTCGGAAGCGACCTGCGACAAGGCTTCGGGCAGCAATTTGTTCAACGGCTCTGCCCCCAGGCTTCCACCCAGGACCAACAAACGCGCCTTGCGTCCGGCCAGGGCCGGGCGCGGGTTATCAAGAAACAGCTCGGTACGCACCGGATTACCGGTGGTGCGGCGGCTGCCCGACAGGGTAAAGGTGTCGGGAAAGGCTTCACAGACCCGGGCGGCCAACGGCACCAGTAACCGATTGGCGGTACCGGCGACGGCGTTCTGCTCGTGAACGATCACCGGCACGCCGGCCAATTTGGCTGCGACACCGCCGGGGCCGGTCACATAACCACCGAACCCGACCACGCAGACCGGCCGTAACCGGCGAATGATCGCCCGCGCCTGCCAGACCGACTTGAGCAGCATCAGCGGCGCCTTGAGCAAGGACAGCTTGCCTTTGCCCCGCAGGCCGCTGGCGTCGATCCGATGCAACTCCAGGCCCGCGCCAGGGACCAGTTCGTTCTCGATCCCCCGTGGCGTGCCCAGCCAGTGCACGGTGTAGCCGCGCGCCTGGAACTCTCGGGCACAGGCCAGCGCCGGGAAGACATGCCCGCCGGTGCCACCGGCCATGATCAGCACGTTAGCGCCCATGAGACGGCTCCTCGGCGAAGTCGCTCTCCTGGAATTCCATCTCTTCGCTGCCCAGGTGGGTCCGGCTCTCCCATTCGATGCGCAACAACAGGCCGAGACAGGCACAGCAGATCACCAGGGAGCTGCCGCCATAACTAAGGAATGGCAGCGTCAGGCCCTTGGTCGGCAGCAGGCCGACGTTCACACCGATGTTGATCAGGAACTGACCAATCCACAGGAACGACAGACCATAGGCCACATAGGCGGCGAAGAACTGTTTGGCCTTCTCGGCCCACAAGCCGATGTACATGCCACGCACGCAGACGAACACGAACAGGGCCACGGTGCACAGCGACCCCACCACGCCGAGTTCTTCGGCCAGCACCGAGAACACGAAGTCGGTGTGGGCTTCCGGCAGGTAGAACTGTTTCTGCACGCTGTTGCCCAGGCCCACGCCCAGCCATTCGCCGCGCCCGAAGGCGATCAACGCCTGGGTCAATTGATAGCCGGAACCGAACTGGTCGGCCCACGGGTCGGTAAAGGTGATCAGCCGCGCCATCCGATAGGGTTGCGCCTGCACCAGCACCGTCACGGCAGCCACCGCCAGCGCCACCATCAGGATGAAGCGGAACAGTCCGACTCCGCCCAGGAACAACATCGCCGCCGCCGCGCCCATCATCACCACCGTAGCGCCGAAGTCCGGTTCCATCAGCAGCAGGCCGGCCATGGGCAGCAACACGATGAACGGCTTGAAGAAACCCATCCAACTCTCGCGCACTTCCTTCTGGCGACGCACCAGATAACCGGCGAGGAACAGCACCACGAAGACCTTGGCGATTTCCGAGGGCTGTACGTTGAAGAAACTGAAACCGATCCAGCGCATCGAACCGTTGACCTCGCGGCCAATACCCGGCACCAGCACCATCACCAGCAGGCCAAAGGCACCGAGCAGCATCATCCAGCCCAGGCGTTGCCAGGTGGCGATCGGCACCATCATGGTGACGACGCAGGCCCCCAGGCCGATCACCAGGTAAATCAGGTGGCGGATCATGTGGTACAGGGTGTTGCCGGACTGCACGGCCGCCACTTCCGACGACGCGGAAGTGATCATCACCAGGCCCAGGCCCAGCAACGCCAGGCAACCGGCGAGCATCGGGAAATCGAGGTCGATACCACGCCCGGTGATCAGCGGCGACGGATACGGCTTGATGACGTTTCTCAGGCTCATGCCAAGTCCTCCGCAGCCCGGGCGAACAACTGCCCGCGCTCTTCGTAGTTCTTGAACATGTCGAAACTGGCGCAAGCCGGCGACAGCAGGACGGCATCGCCCGGTTGAGCGAGGGCACGGCATTGCTGCACGGCTTCGTCCAGCGAAGCGACGCGAACCAGCGGTACGCCGTCGCCGATGGCCTCGGCGATCAATTCGCGGTCGCGTCCCATCAGCACCACGGCGCGGCAGTTGGCCGCCACCGGATCGCGCAGGTCCTTGAAGTCGGCCCCCTTGCCGTCGCCACCGGCGATCAGCACGAGCTTGCCTTCGATGTCTGCGCCCAGCCCCTCGATGGCGGCCAGCGCCGCCCCGACATTGGTGGCCTTGGAATCGTTGTACCAGGCCACGCCATCCAGGTCGCGAACCCATTGGCAGCGGTGTTCGAGGCCGGCGAAAGTACGCAGCGCCGACAGCATGGCATCGAACGGCAGGCCGACCGCATGCCCGAGGGCCAGGGCCGCCAGTGCGTTGGCCTGGTTGTGGGCACCGCGGATCTTCAGCTCGCGCACCGGCATCAGGTTCTGGAATTCGAAGGCCAGGTATTTCTCGCCATTCTCTTCACGCAACCCGAAGCCCTTGAAGTCCGGCACGCCGAGGCCGAAGGACCAGCATGGCATGCCCTCGCCCAGCAACGGACGGGTCAGTGCGTCCTGGCGGTTGAACACCACTTGCCGGGCACCGCGGAAAATCCGGTGCTTGGCCAGGTGATAAGCCGGCAGGCCGCTGTAGCGGTCCATGTGGTCTTCGCTGATGTTGAGCACGGTCGCCACTTCGGCACCGAGATGGTCGGTGGTCTCGAGCTGGAAGCTCGACAACTCCATCACGTACAGCTCGACATCATCGCTGAGCAGGTCCAGCGCCGGGGTCCCGAGGTTGCCGCCCACGGCGACCCGCTTGCCGGCCGCCGCGGCCATTTCGCCCACCAGGGTGGTGACGGTGCTTTTCGCGTTGGAGCCGCTGATAGCAATGATCGGCGCCTTGGCGTTACGCGCGAACAGCTCGATATCACCGGACAATTTCACTCCACGGGCAGCAGCGGCCTGCAGGGCCGGCGTCGCCAGGGCCAGGCCGGGGCTCACGTAGAGCTCGTCGGCGCGGCACAGGAACTCGACGTCCAGCTCGCCACAACGCACGTCCACCTGCGGATAGTCACGCCGCAGCGTGGCCAGCTCAGGCGGATTCTCCCGCGTATCCGCGACGGCAAACGACACGCCCCGGCTCGCCAGGAAGCGAACCAGGGACATGCCGCTCTTGCCGAGGCCGACAACGATGCGGAAGTGGTCAGAAGCGATCAGGGACACTCGTTCTACCTCAGCTTCAGGGTGGCAAGGCCGATCAGCACCAGAATCACGGTGATGATCCAGAAACGGACGATCACGCGCGGCTCGGGCCAGCCCTTGAGTTCAAAATGGTGATGGATCGGCGCCATGCGGAATACGCGGCGGCCGGTCAATTTAAAGGACGCAACCTGAATGACTACTGACAGGGTCTCCATCACGAACACACCGCCCATGATGAACAGGACGATTTCCTGGCGAACGATAACGGCGATGGTGCCCAGGGCCGCGCCCAGCGCCAGCGCGCCGACGTCACCCATGAAGACCTGGGCCGGGTAGGTGTTGAACCAGAGGAAACCCAGGCCGGCGCCGATCAACGCGCCGCAGAACACGATCAGCTCGCCCGCCCCCGGCACGTAGGGGATCAACAGGTATTCGGCGAACTTCACGTTACCCGACAGGTAGCAGAAGATCCCCAGCGCGCCGCCGACCATCACTGTCGGCATGATCGCCAGGCCATCGAGGCCGTCGGTGAGGTTGACCGCGTTGCTCGAACCGACGATCACCAGGTAGGTCAGCACGACGAAGCCTGCGCCCAGCGGAATGCTGTAGTCCTTGAGCATCGGCAGGATCAGGGTGGTTTCCACCGGCGAGGCGGCGGTCATATAAAGGAAGATCGCCGCGCCCAGGCCGAACACCGACTGCCAGAAATATTTCCAGCGGCTCGGCAGCCCACGGGAGTTTTTCTCGATGACCTTGCGGTAGTCGTCCACCCAGCCGATGGCGCCGAACAACAGGGTCACCAGCAGCACGGTCCAGACATAGCGGTTGGCCAGGTCGGCCCAGAGCAAGGTGCTCACGCCGATGGACGACAGGATCAACGCGCCGCCCATGGTCGGGGTGCCGGATTTGGACAGATGCGACTGCGGCCCGTCGTTACGCACCGACTGGCCGATTTGCAGGTTCTGCAGGGTGCGGATCATCCACGGGCCCAGGAACAGCGACAACGACAACGCGGTCAGCACACCCAGGATCCCGCGCAGGGTCAGGTACTGGAAGACCGCGAAGCCTTTGTAGAACTGTTGCAGGTACTCCGCTAGCAGCAGCAGCATCAATGTTTCTCCGTACGGGTGCCGCACAGCGCCGCGACGATGTTTTCCATCGCTGCGCTACGAGAGCCCTTGATCAATAAAGTGGTGTTCGGGTCTTGCTCGGCACCCAGGGCCTGGATCAGGTCGGCCTGAGTGGTGAAATGCTGTGCGTGCTCGCCGAACGCGGCGACGGCATGGGCCATCATCGGGCCGACGGCATACAGCGCATCGACCTTGCCACGGGCATAGGCACCGACGTCGTGGTGCCCCTGTTGCGCCCATTCGCCCAATTCGCCGATGTCCCCCAGCACCAGCACGGTGCGGCCGGAAAAACCGGCGAGGATATCCACCGCCGCGCACATGGACGTCGGGTTGGCGTTGTAGGTGTCGTCGATCACCCGCATGCCGTTGCTGGCCAGTTGCGCCACGGTGCGGCCCTTGACCGGCTGCACGGCGTTCAAGCCTGCGACGACGCCCGGCAGGGACACGCCCAGCGCATGGGCGGCAGCGGCAGCGGCCAGGGCATTGGCGACGTTATGGGTGCCGAGCAGGTTCAACTGGACCCGCTCCGCACCGTCGGGGCTGTGCAGGTTGAAGGCCGGGCAGCCACGGGCATCGCGGTCCAGGTCGCTGGCGTAGAAGTTCGCGGCGAGGTTGCTCAGGGCAAACGTCAGCACCTTGCGCTCACCCGCTCGCGCCTTCCAGATTTCGAACGCCTTGTCGTCGAGATTCAATACGGCGACGCCATCGGCCTCCAGCCCCTCGATGATCTCGCCCTTGGCCTCGACGATTTTTTCCGGGCCGCCGAACTCGCCGACATGGGCGGTCCCGGCGTTGTTGAGCACGGCGACGTGGGGCTTGGTCATGCCCACGGTGTAGGCAATCTCGCCGAGCCGCGAGGCACCGAGCTCGATGACGGCGGCGCTGTGCTCCGGCGCCAGCTCGAGCAGGGTCAACGGCACGCCGAGGTCATTGTTCAGGTTGCCGCGGGTTGCCAGCACCGGGCCACGGGTACGCAGGATGCTGGCGAGCATTTCCTTGACCGTGGTCTTGCCGCTGGAACCGGTGATGGCGGCGACCGGGTTGCCGAATGCCGCACGGTTCAGTGCGCCGAGCTGGCCCAGGGCCTGACGGGTATCGTCGACCAGCAGCTGTGGCAACGCGCTGTTGGTGACCTCGCGCTCGACCAATGCCGCGACCGCCCCTTTGGCCGCCACGTCATTCAGGTAATCGTGGCCGTCAAAACGCGGGCCGGCCAAGGCGACGAACAGTTGTCCTGGAGCAATGGCCCGGCTGTCGATGCTGACGCCGTCGAAACGGGCATCCGCCGCGATGAGGCGCGCATTCAGGGCGCCGGTCAGTTCGCTGAGTTTCAAGGCCTTAAGCATGGGCCACCTCCCAGGCGGTCAAGGCATGATCGGCCTCGACCAGATCGGAGAAGTCATGGCGCACGCCGTTGATTTCCTGGTAATCCTCGTGCCCCTTGCCAGCCAGGACGATCACATCGTCCGCCGAAGCGCTGGCGATCAACTGGGCAATCGCCTGGCCGCGACCGGCCACGAAGGTCACCTTGTCCGCCGCCGAGAACCCGGCACGGATGTCGTCGAAAATCTGCATCGGGTCTTCGCTGCGAGGGTTGTCATCGGTGACGAGTACGCCATCGGCCAACCGCTCCACCACCTCGGCCATCAGCGGGCGCTTGCCGCGGTCACGGTCGCCGCCGCAGCCGAACAGGCAGAGCAACTTGCCTTTGGCGTGAGGTCGCAGGGCCATCAGGACTTTTTCCAGGGCATCGGGGGTGTGGGCGTAGTCGACCACCACCAGCGGTTGAGTGCCGCCGCCCAGGCGCTGCATGCGACCGGCCGGGCCTTCGAGCTTCGGCAGGACCTTGAGGATTTCATCCAGCGCGTAGTCCAGCCCCAGCAAGGCGCCGATGGCGGCCAATACGTTGCTCAGGTTGAAACGGCCCAGCAAGGTGCTGCGCAGATGGTGTTCGCCCTGCGGGGTGACCAGCGTCGCCCGTACGCCCTCGTCGTCGAACTGCGCCTGGCGTACATAAAGGTGCGCACTGGCATCTTCCAGGCTGTAGGTGATCAACCGCGACTCGCCCTGATTGGCCGCCAATTGCCGGCCGAACTCATCGTCGAGGTTGATGACCCGGCATTTCAGGTTGTTCCAGGCAAACAGCTTGGCCTTGACTTCGCCATAGGCCTGCATGGTGCCGTGATAGTCCAGGTGATCCCGGGACAGATTGGTCAGTACGGCAATGTCGAACGCCAGGGCGGTGACGCGTCCCTGATCCAGGCCATGGGAAGACACTTCCATCGCAACGGCCTTGGCGCCAGCCTTTTTCAGGTCGGCCAGGGTCGCTTGCACGGCAATCGGGTTCGGCGTGGTGTGCAGGCCGCTCACCAGGGCGCCGTGGAAACCGTTGCCCAGTGTCCCGACAATGCCGCAGTGCTGCCCCAGCAGGTCCAGCGCCTGGGCCACCAGTTGGGTGACGCTGGTCTTGCCGTTGGTACCGGTCACGCCAATCAGGTTCAGATGACGGCTCGGCTCGCCATAGAAACGCCCGGCGATGTCCGACAACTGCGCCGCGAGGCCCTTGACCGGAATCAGCGGCACGTCGGTGATTGGCAGTACCGTCGCACCTTCTACTTCATAGGCCACCGCAGCCGCGCCGCGCTGCAAGGCATCGGCGATGTGGGCGCGGCCGTCATAGCGTCCGCCCGGCACGGCCAGGAACAGGTCCCCGGCGCGGACGTTGCGGCTGTCCAGGGCCAGTTCGCGAATCAGCAGATCGTGACCGGCGTGGGCAAAAATCTTGTTCAGGCTCAGGGACATCAGCCACGCCCTCCATCGGCTTTCAAAGGGACGACCGGCGCAGTGCTCGCCTGCTGGGTGGGCGGCAGGTTATCCGGGGTGACGTTCATCAGGCGCAGGGTGCCGGACATGACCTTGCTGAATACCGGCGCCGACACCAGGCCACCGAAGTAGCCCGCCTTGCTCGGCTCGTCGATGACCACAACGATGGCGTAGCGCGGGTCACTCATCGGCCCGAAGCCGGCGAACAGCGAACGGTAGGAGTTTTCGGCATAACCCTTGGTGCCCACGGAGGTCTTGCGGGCCGTACCCGATTTGCCGGCGACGTGATAGGCCGGTACCTGGGCGCGGTAGACGCCGCGCGGCGCCTCGATCACCTGCTGCAACATGCCTTGCATGGTCTTGGCGACATTCTCCGGGATCACCTGGGTGGTCTGCGGCGGCTTGTCGGTCTTGATCAGGGTCAGCGGCGCGATGCGGCCGTTGTTGGCCAATGCCGAGAACGCGTGGACCAGCTGGATCGCCGTCACGGATACGCCATAGCCGTAGGACAGGGTTGCCGTCTCGGCTTTGCGCCACTCGCGGTAGTTCGGCAGGTTGCCGACACGCTCACCAGGGAAGCCCAGGCCGGTGTCCTGGCCGAGGCCGATCTTCTGCGCCAGGCGATAGATAGTCTCGCCGCCGATATCGAAGGCGATCTTGCTCATGCCCACGTTACTGGAGTTGATCAGGATGCCGGTCAGGTCGAGCACCGGGCCTTCGGTCTTGGACACGTCACGAATGGTGTACTTGCCGATCTGCAAGGTCCCCGGATACACCTCGACGGTGTCGCTCGGCTTCCAGCGTCCGGTTTCCAGCGCAGCGGCCATGGAAACGGCTTTCATGGTCGAACCCGGCTCGAACACGTCGATCATCGCGCGGTTGCGCATCATCGCCGGCTGCAGGTTGCGACGGTTGTTCGGGTTGTAGGTGGGCTGGTTGACCATGGCCAGGATCTCGCCGGTCTTCACGTCCATGATCACCAGGCTGCCGGCCTTGGCACCGTTCTCGACGATGGCGTTGCGCAGTTCGCGGTTGGCCAGGTATTGCAGGCGCAGATCAATGGACAACGCCAAGGGCTTGCCGGCCTTGGCGTTTTTAGTGACCTGGACATCCTTGATCAGCCTGCCGCGCCGATCCTTGATGACCTGGCGCTTGCCGGCGACCCCGGCGAGCCATTCGTCATAAGCCAGTTCCACACCTTCGCGCCCCCGGTCATCGATATCGGTAAAGCCGACCATGTGCGCCGTCACTTCACCGGCCGGGTAAAAACGCCGGAACTCTTCGATGCCATACACGCCCGGCACCTTCAGGTCGAGCACGCTCTGGCCCTGCTCGGGGGTCAAGCCACGGACCAGATAGATGAACTCCTTGTTGGCCTGGGCTTCCAGGCGTTCGGCCAGGGCCTTGGGGTCCTGCCCGAGGGCAGCGGCCAGGGCTGGCCACTTTTCCTTGGCCAGCTGCATTTCCTTGGCGTTCGCCCACAAGGTGGTCACCGGGGTACTCACGGCCAGGGGTTCGCCATTGCGGTCGGTGATCAGACCACGGTGAGCCGGGATCGGGATATGACGCACGCTGCGGGCATCGCCCTGCCCCTTGAGGAAGTCACGGTCGACCACTTGCAGGTCGATGATGCGCCAGGAGATAGCAGCCACCATGATCCCGAGCAACCCCAGGACCAGACGGAACCGCCATGGGAACAGCGCCCCTTCGAGCTTCATCATGGCGCCACCATCTGTACTTCGGCAGCATTCGGGATGCGCATCTTCAGCTGTTCGGTGGCCAATACTTCGATACGGCTGTGGGCCGTCCAGGTGCTCTGCTCCAGGATCAACCGGCCCCACTCGGCCTGCGCCTTGTCGCGCACACTCAGTTCGTTATAAAGCGTGTTGAGCAGTTGCCGGTTCCAGTGCGCGCTATAGGACACGCCGATGGCCGACACGAGCACGCCGATAAACAGCAGCAGCATGAAAAAGCTGCCGCCCGGCAGGGGCTTGGCGAAGAGCTTGCTCACCGCAACTTCTCCGCAACACGCATGACGGCGCTACGGGCCCGGGGATTGGCCTTGAGTTCCGCCTCGGAGGCGAACTGCGCCTTGCCATGAATCTTGATTTTCGGCACGAAGGCCTCGAAACGCACCGGCAGATTGCGCGGCAGGTTGTCGGCCTCGCCCTTGGTGAGCTTGCGCATGAACAGCTTGACGATGCGGTCTTCCAGGGAATGGAAGCTGATCACCACCAGGCGACCGCCGATCTCCAGCGCTTCCAGCGCGGCATCGAGGCCGGCCTCGAGGTCGCCCAGTTCGTTATTGACGTGGATGCGCAACCCCTGGAAAGCCCGGGTCGCCGGGTTCTTGCCCTTCTCCCACGCCGGGTTGGCGATTTTCAGCACTTCGGCCAGGTCGCCGGTGCGCTCGAATGGCTTGATGTCGCGGCGCTCCACAACGGCGCGCGCCATGCGCCCGGAGAAACGCTCTTCGCCGTACTCCTTGAAGACACGGGCGATCTCTTCTACCGGCGCGGTGTTGACGAATTCGGCGGCGCTGATTCCGCGAGACGGATCCATGCGCATGTCCAGCGGGCCATCATTGAGGAAACTGAAGCCGCGCTCAGGATCGTCCAGTTGCGGCGAAGAGACGCCCAAGTCGAGCAGGATCCCGCCGACCTTGCCGGCCAGGCCACGCTCGGCGACCTCCGACCCCAGCTCCGCAAAGCTGCGCTGCACAATGACAAAGCGGCCGTCTTCGGCCGCCAGCGCTTGCCCGGTGGCAATCGCTTGAGGATCCTTGTCGAATCCCAGCAGCCGGCCGTCCGGACCGAGCTGGCTGAGAATCAACCGGCTGTGCCCACCGCGCCCGAACGTGCCGTCCAGATAGCAGCCATCAGGACGTACGGCGAGGGCCTCGACGGCCTCGTCAAGCAGTACGGTGATGTGGTTGAAGCCGCTATTTATAGTCACAGGATCAGATCACGCAGTTCATCGGGCATGGCGCCCGGTTGTTGAATAGCAGCGAGGTCGGCGGCGGAAACCGCATTCCAGGCATCTTCGTCCCACAATTGGAACTTGTTCAGTTGGCCCACCAGCATCGCGCGCTTGTCCAGCTTGGCGTATTCGCGAAGGCGCGGTGGGACCAGGAAGCGACCACTGCCGTCGAGCTCCAGGTCGACGGCATTACCGATCAGCAAACGTTGCAGCCGGCGGTTTTCTTCACGCAGCGAAGGCAGTGCGCGCAGTTTGGTTTCGATGATTTCCCATTCATCCAACGGGTAGACGCAAAGACAGGGGTCAACGGCATCGATCGTGACGATCAACTGACCGGAACTACGCGAAACGAGCTCGTCACGGTACCGGCTCGGCATGGCGAGACGGCCCTTTGCATCGAGACTGATAGCGTTGGCTCCGCGAAACACGTCAGCGTTTCTCCAAAATCTAGCGTTTTACGTCCAAAAAACCCACTTCATGCCACTTTCCTCCACTCGCGCACACTATAGGAATGCGCCCACCGCACCGTCAAGGCGCGGATTGAAGGAAAAGCCTTATAGATCGGAGATTTAGGAGCGTTTCAGGAGGGGCAACAAGAATCTGACGTAGGATTTTTCACCTCAACCCGAGCAACCACAGGAAGCTGCGCGCACAAGTTAAAGTGATTTATTAAGAGTAAGATTTTTTTGGTCTTAGGAAATGCGTCTGCCAGTGATTTCGGCAGGAAGGGAAAAGGTGGAGAGTCGATCTGTAAGCCGGGTTCTGTCTTGAACAGTCATTCGTCTACGATGGCCATCACTGGACATCTTTAGCAACCTACCCGGTCCCAGCGCGGGCCACGCCTTGGGACCCTATTTGGTCTTGCTCCAAGTGGGGTTTACCTAGCCACGAACTGTTGCCAGCCGTGCGGTGCGCTCTTACCGCACCTTTTCACCCTTACCGGCGCCGAAACGCTTAGGCGGTTATTTTCTGTGGCACTTTCCGTAGGCTCACGCCTCCCAGGCATTACCTGGCACTTCGCCCTATGGAGCCCGGACTTTCCTCCCCCCTCTAATTCTCATAGAGGGCAGCGACTGTCCGATCGACTCTCCGCCGCGAAGGTTAACGGCAGAGCGCCTGAAGAACAAGCGCTAAAAGCCTTTGGCCATGTTGCCTGTCCGGTTTTACCGGGCCTTCTGCCGGTCCAGCGCGACCTGATACAGCACGTTCTTGCGCTCGCCGGTGATTTGCGCAGCCAGGGCGGCCGCACGCTTGAGCGGCATTTCCTCGAGCAGCAGATCCAGGATGCGCATCGCTTCGCTACTGACGGCCTCTTCACTCTCCGGCGCGGTCCAACCCGCCACCAGTACCACACACTCACCACGCTGCTGGTTGCTGTCGCTTTCGACGAAGGCCCGCAATTGCGCCAGCGGCAGTCCCTTGAGGGTTTCGAAGGTCTTGGTCAGCTCACGTGCCAGAAGTGCCGGACGCTCGGGACCGAACACCAGTTCCATGTCTTGCAGGCATTCGAGGATGCGGTGCGGCGCTTCGTAGAAAATCAGCGTGCGCGGCTCTTCCTTTATAGACTCCAAGCGCGCCCGACGCCCCACGGCCTTGGCCGGCAGGAAGCCCTCGAAGATAAAGCGGTCCGATGGCAAGCCGGCCGCCGACAGTGCAGCGATCAAGGCACAGGCCCCCGGCACCGGTACCACATTGATGCCCGCCGCGCGGGCCTGGCGCACCAGATGGTAGCCGGGGTCGGAAATCAGTGGCGTGCCCGCATCGGAGATCAGCGCGACGTTGTCGCCCGCCAGCAGGCGCGTGATGAAACGACTGCCCTCGTCCCGTTCATTATGTTCGTGGCAGGCGGCCAGCGGCGTGGAAATACCGAAATGCTGCAGCAGCCGCTGGGAATGGCGGGTGTCTTCCGCCGCGATCAGGGCGACCTCCCGCAGGATCTTCAGCGCCCGGGCACTGATATCGTCCAGGTTGCCGATGGGCGTCGCCACCACATAAAGCGAGCCTGCAGCGGAATTCAAAGCACCTGGAGCAGTCAAAACGCGCACCTCACAATCGGTAAAACCGCCATTGTAGCGCGTAGTGACCGTGTAGGCTGTTCGAGGCCGGGTAACCTTTTGTGCTGCACCGCAACATTTGAAATAGCTAAATTGATCGATTCACGCCACTGACATCGCGCCCCGGCCAGCGCTTGGGTACAATTCGACGCTAATTTGATCTCGTATCAGGACATTTACATGATCGCTTGCCTGCGGCTGCTCTCCGCCCTTTGCCTCGCTGCCCTTCTGGCGGCCTGCGTCAGCTCGCCCTCGTCCAGCCTTGGCGAACTTCCCCGGACCCCGGATGCCAGTATCGAGCAACTGCTCGAACAGGCCGCCCAAAGCAAGACCCCGGAAAAAGCCGCCCTGCTGCGCCTGAGCGCGGCAGACCTGGCCTACCGCCAGGGCAATGCCGGCCAGTCCGCACAGATCCTGCAACAAGTGCCGATGGAACAGCTCAAGCCAGGCCAGCAGATTTTCGCCAGCACCCTGGCGGCGGAACTGGCAATGACGCGCAACCAGCCCAAGGCGGCGCTGACCGCCCTGAGCCACCCGAGCCTGCAACACCTGGGCGAAATGCCGGTGGAACAGCAGGTCCGCACCGGGACGGTCCATGCCCGCGCCCTCGAAGCCGATGGCCAGACCCTGGCCGCCGCGAAGGAACGCATCTTCATTGCGCCCCTGCTCGAAAACGAAGCCGCCGCCAAGAACCACGAAGCAATCTGGTCGCTGATTGCATCGCTGCCCACCGATCAATTGCAACCAACCACCACCGACGATCTCGGCGGCTGGCTGAGCCTGGCCCGTGCCGTGAAAACCGCCGGCACCCTGGAACAGCAGCAAGCGGCCATCGACCATTGGCGCGAACAGAATCCGAAGCACCCGGCCGCCCTTCAACTGCCGACACCCCTGGTCAAGCTCAAGGAACTGGCGAGCCAGCCCCTGGGCAAGATCGCCCTGCTGCTGCCCCAGAACGGGCAACTGGCCGCAGTCGCCAAAGCCCTGCGTGAAGGCTTCATGGCATCGCACTATCAGGCCCAGCAAGCCGGGCAGAACCCACCGAGCATTCAGTTCTACGACAGCTCGACCCTGACGTCCATGGACGACTTCTATCGCAAGGCCCAGGCTGACGGCGTGCAACTGGTGGTCGGCCCCCTGGAAAAACCACTGGTCAAGCAGATCAGCACACGCGCGCAGTTGCCGATCACTACCCTGGCATTGAACTACAGCGAACGCGAGCAAGGTCCACCCCAACTGTTCCAGTTCGGCCTGGCCCCCGAGGACGAAGCCCGCGAAGTCGCCCGCCGCGCCCGTGCCGACGGTCTGCATCGCGCAGCGGTCATGGTGCCGAAGGGCGAATGGGGCGATCGCGTACTGAAAGCCTTCAGCCAGGACTGGCAAGCCTCCGGTGGCAGCATCCTGGCCATCGAGCGCGTCGACCAGCCGGTGCAACTGGCCCAGCAGATTGCCGACATGTTCCAGCTGCGCCAGAGCGAAGGTCGCGCCAAGAGCCTGCAGAACACCGTAGGCACCACGGTCGCGGCCCAGCCTTCCCGTCGCCAGGACATCGAGTTCATCTTCCTGGCGTCGACCCCGCAGCAGGCCCAGCAGATCAAGCCGACCCTGAACTTCCAGTATGCTGGAGACGTGCCGGTCTATGCGACGTCCCAGGTGTTCAGCGCCAGCGGCGACCAGAACCAGTACAACGACATGAACGGTATCCGCTTCTGCGAAACCCCGTGGTTGCTCGATGCCAACGACCCATTGCGCAAGCAGGTCACTGCCCAATGGCCACAGGCTGCCGGCAGTCTGGGCCGCTTGTACGCGATGGGTGCCGATGCCTATCGCCTGGCACCGCGCCTGGGCCAGCTCAAGACACTGCCGGACAGCCGCATCGAAGGCCTGTCGGGCAGCCTGGCGGTGTCCCAGTCCCAACGGGTTCAACGTCAATTGCCCTGGGCTGAATTCGTCAATGGCCAGGTACAGCGCCTGCCGGACACCCAGCGCTGATGCCCGAACGATCACGCCAGCAAAGCGGACGGGATGCCGAGGGCCTGGCCCTCGCGCATCTCCAGCAGCAAGGCCTGCGCCTGGTGGCGCAGAACTGGTTGTGTAAACGCGGCGAGCTTGATCTGGTCATGCTTGACGGCGATACAGTAGTATTCGTCGAAGTCCGCTACAGAAAAAATACCCAATGGGGTGGCGCGCTCGATAGCATCGACCAGCGCAAGCGCCAGAAACTGGTTTTCGCCGCGCAGTATTTCCTGCAGAACGAATCCCGCTGGGCTGATCACCCCTGCCGTTTCGACGTGGTTGCCATCGACAGCAACGCCGATCAGTTGAATTGGCTGCAGAACGCCTTCGACAGCTGAACGTCCACGTCCATGACGAACCGAGCCGGACACCTTCACTCAACTTTTGCTCTTTGCTTTGCGCGCCGCACACGTTTGTGCCGATAAGTCGCGCTACTTAAGGTCACACAGATGGACATGCAATCGCGAATTCGCCAGCTTTTTCAGGCCAGTATCGACACCAAGCAACAGGCGATGGACGTACTTGCACCCTACATCGAGCAAGCCAGCCAAGTGATGGTCAACGCCCTGCTCAACGAAGGCAAAATGCTTTCCTGCGGCAATGGTGGTTCCGCCGGCGACGCCCAGCACTTCTCGTCCGAGCTGCTCAACCGCTTCGAACGCGAGCGTCCGAGCCTGCCGGCCATCGCCCTGACCACCGACAGCTCGACGATCACCTCGATTGCCAACGACTACAGCTACAACGAAGTCTTCTCCAAACAGATCCGCGCCCTGGGCCAACCCGGCGATGTGCTGCTGGCTATTTCCACCAGCGGCAACTCGGCCAATATTATTCAGGCGATCCAGGCCGCACATGATCGCGAAATGATTGTCGTAGCATTGACCGGGCGTGACGGCGGCGGCATGGCTTCACTGCTGCTGCCTGAAGATGTCGAGATCCGCGTACCGGCCAAAGTCACCGCACGCATCCAGGAAGTCCACCTGCTGGCGATCCATTGTCTTTGCGACTTGATCGACAGCCAAATATTCGGGAGTGAAGAATGACCCCTAATCGCCTGGGCCTTCTGGCCCTGACCCTGTGCCTCGGCATCAGCGGCTGCACATCGGTGGTTAATGCCAGCCGGGAAAAGCCGATCGAAGACGACCGCGGCACCCGCACCTTCGGCAGCAAGATCGACGACTCCCTGATCGAAACCAAAGTCGGGGTGAACATCGCCAAGGCCGACCCGGACCTGGACAACAACTCGCACATCGTCGTCACCAGCTTCAACGGCGTCGTGCTGCTGGCCGGCCAGACCCCACGGGAAGACCTCAAGGCCAAGGCTGAGCAGGAGGCCAGTGCCGTACAACGGGTCAAGACCGTGCATAACGAATTGCAGGTCCTGCAGCCGTCCTCGCTGCTGGCGCGGCAGAACGATGCCTGGCTGACCACCAAGATCAAGACCCAGATGCTCACCGATGCGAGCATTCCTGGTTCGCGCATCAAGGTTGTGACCGAGAATGGCATTGTTTATCTGCTGGGGCTGCTGACCAAGAAGGAGGCTGCCCAGGCGACCAATCTGGTGCAGGGGGTGTCTGGGGTGCAGAAGATCGTGAAGTTGTTTGAGTATATTGACTGAGGGTAGTTGCGGTTCTTGATGCTGCGCTTGGCTAGAAAACGGTGCTTCTTCAGACGGGGAAGCGCCGTTTTTTTTGGGGAGGGTGGTTAGTGTGTATATCCGTTTTTTTGGTAACGGCCACTTAAGGTTCCGCCCTTACGGCGGGTCACTTTTGGAAGAGCGCCAAAAGTAACCAAAAGCGCCTCGCCCCACCACTGGGCACCTCGCCAAGGCTCGGTGTTCCCTCACTCCGGCATCGCTCCGTGGGCCCGCCGCGAAGGGCCATCCATGGCCCAGCGCGGCTATCCCGGCATCCATGCCGGGATACCCACTACGCAATGCCTGCGTTCGGCCCTTGTGGTTAATGGGGCGCCTAAGATCAAAAGCAAAAGCAAAAGCAAGAGCGAGGCGGGTTGACAGCCGACCTATCTTTCCCAGCCGTCCCCGATCAATTGTGGGAGCGAGCCTGCTCGCGATGGCGGTGTGTCAGCCAACATCAATGTTGCCGAGCTGACGCCATCGCGAGCAGGCTCGCTCCCACAGAGGGCTGGGTGCTTAGTGCAAAGCTATCGCGGGTCGACGTTATCCAATACTTGGTTTGCCAGTAATGAACTCAGTTCGATCATCTGCTGGATGCCAAGTGCCAGGCTACGCGGTGAGCCTTCCAGATCGAAGGCGAGTTCGTTGGCCATGGCGTCCGCCGAGGCCAGGGTTTCGCTCAGATTGGCGAGCAAGCATTCGTTATCGAGGCCTTTCACGACGGTGAATACCTGGCCCGGTTTTGGTTCGTCTTGGGAATTATCCGACTTCGGCAGTAAGTAGTGATCAAGCACGCGTTGGGTGGTTTCGTCTTGCTGCTTGGCTTTGGATTTTGCGGATTGGGCGGTGGAGTCTTTTTCTGGAGGGTTTGGAGTTATTTTGAACATCTGGGACTTCCTTCAGTAGGGCCGCAACCGTCTCGCTACTAAACGAAAGGAGGCAGCTGTGCGCAAGTTAGTAGACCGGTGAAGTCACCAAACCCGGCGCGCCCGAAGGCGCCATGCGCACAGCCACCATCAAGTGCAGGCGAAGGCCTGACTGGATGACACTCATGCTACCGAAGATGACTAACCGGGCTACTAAACCCGACCACTGATGGGCAGTGGCAGGAAAGACAATAGAACCCAGGGACAAGGCGCACAAGCGGGCGGATTCTGGCGTAGTTGTAGGTAAAGGCGCAAGGATGCGTGGGGTTGCAGGGACAAAAATGGTCGGGTTGAACATTTATCTGANGAGCAAAAGCGAGGCGGCTTGACGGCCGGCCTGACTTTTCCGGCTATGCTTGGATTCACCTGTGGGAGCAAAGCTTGCTCGCGAGGCGGCCTAACAGCCGACCTGTCTCTGGCGGTTGTACCTCGCTCCAAATTGTGGGAGCGAGCCTGCTCGCGATGACGGCCTGGCAGCCAACCTATCTCTCAAGGAATATCCCAGGTGAAGCGAATGCCATGGCTGAGCACAGCCCTGGATTGCAACACCCAGCCCCTGTGGCGAGGGAGCTTGCTCCCGCTCGGCGGCGTAGCCGTCGTGGGGCGGGTTCAGGTGGTTTACCTGGAGGAATACGTCGCTGGTTTTGGGGCGGCTTTGCCGCCCAGCGGGAGCAAGCTCCCTCGCCACAGGGGCTGGGTGTTGCAATCCAGGGCTGTGCTCAGCCATGGCATTCGCTTCACCTGGGATATTCCTTGAGAGATAGGTTGGCTGCCAGGCCGTCATCGCGAGCAGGCTCGCTCCCACAATTTGGAGCGAGGTACAACCGCCAGAGACAGGTCGGCTGTTAGGCCGCCTCGCGAGCAAGCTTTGCTCCCACAGGTGAATCCAAGCATAGCCGGAAAAGTCAGGCCGGCCGTCAAGCCGCCTCGCTTTTGCTCTGGCTTTTGCTCTGGCTTTTGATCTTGGGCGCCCCATTAACCACAAGGGCCGAACGCAGGCGTTGCGTAGTGGGCAACCCGGCATGGATGCCGGGTTAGCCGCGCTGGGCCATGGATGGCCCTTCGCCTTCGCGGCGTGCCCAAGTGGTGGGGCGAGGCGCTTTTGGTTACTTTTGGCGCCTTTTCAAAAAAGTGACCCGCCGTAAGGGCGGAACCCTAAGCAGCCCTCACCAAAGAAACGGATATGTACACCAATCCTTACTTCACCACCTTAAGACTAGGCCGACCACTAGGCCGCGGCGGCTCATCATCCGGTGGCGGCAGGTCATCATCCACCTCGTACTCTTCCTCGCCATCCAGCGGCGCTTCCAGCTCAAACACCATACCCTGCCCATTCTCCCGAGCATAAATCCCCAGGATCGAAGCAATAGGCACGTACAGTGTGTGCGGCACACCGCCGAAGCGGCCTTCAAAACTCACCGCATCGTTATCCATGTGCAGATGACGCACGGCAGCCGGCGAAACGTTCAGGACAATCTGCCCGTCATTGGCAAACCCCTGCGGCACCTGTACCGATGGATACTCGGCATTGACCAACATGTGCGGGGTGCAATCGTTGTCCACAATCCACTCGTAGAGCGCGCGGACCAGATAAGGTCGACTGGAGTTCATAGCGGCTCCCTAAGCCTTAGCGCATGTCGCGTTCGACGCCAGACAGACTCGCCTGGAAAGTCTCACGCGCAAATTGGCGCTCCATATAATCAAGCAGCGGCTTGGCGGGCCGCGGCAGTTCGATACCCAGGATCGGCAAACGCCAGAGTATGGGCAATAGGCAGCAATCCACCAGACTTTGTTCCTCACTGAGGAAAAACGGTTTGTCGATGAACAGCGGCGATACGCCCGTCAGGCTTTCACGCAACTCCTTGCGCGCCACGACCCGTGCCGGCTCCTTGGTCCTAGGATCCAGGATCAGGTCCACCAACCCACACCAGTCACGCTGGATGCGGTGGATCAGCAAGCGGCTGTTGGCACGCGCCACAGGGTATACCGGCAGCAAGGGCGGATGCGGATAACGCTCATCCAGGTATTCCATCACCACCGTCGACTCCCACAATGCCAGGTCACGATCGACCAGCGTGGGCAGGCTGCCGTAGGGGTTCACCTCGATCAGCTTCGGCGGCTGGCGACCAGCCTCGACGTAGATGATCTCAGCGCTGACACCCTTTTCTGCCAGTACGATACGTACCCGGTGGGAATAGTGGTCGGCGGGGTCGGAGTAACAGGCCAACCGATTGGTCACGCCCATGGCGATCCTCCTCGCTTGTTGAAATTTTAGAAAAGAAAAACGAGCGCGCCCAGAGGGCGCCTCCCGTAACACCTGGCTGACCAGGTTCGTTACACCTTCAGAGACGCCCTTGGGCGCGCACGATTAACAACAACGGCTTACAGCTTTATCAATGTACGTCTTTCCAGTATTCACGCTTGAGCAGATAAGCGAATACGAAGAAGAACGCCAGGTACAGCAAGACATACGTACCGATGCGCTGATGTTGCAGCTTCACCGGGTTGGCCGAGTAGGCCAGGAAGGTCACCAGGTTCTTGACCTTCTCGTCGAACTGCTCAGGGGTCAAGGTGCCGCTGTTCGGCACGATGGTCAACTGATCGCAGGCTTCGTGAGTCAACGCGGTACCGGTCAGCGGATCGTATTGCTTCTTGCCGTGCTCGACGACCTGCACCTGTTTGCAGCCTACCACCTGACGACCCTGCAGGCCGACCAGGACGTTCGGCATGCCGACGTTCGGGAAGACCTTGTTGTTCACGCCCCAGGGACGCGCAGGATCTTCATAGAACGAACGCAGGTAACCATAGAGCCAGTCGGTACCGCGCACACGGGCCACCAGGGTCAGGTCGGGCGGCGCGGCGCCGAACCAGGTCTTGGCATCCGCCGGCTGCATGCCGATGGTCATGTGGTCGCCCAGCTTGGCACCGGTGAACACCAGTTTCTCGAGCATCAGCTCATGGGGAATGCCCAGGTCATCGGCCACGCGCTCGTAGCGCTGGAACTTGGCACTGTGGCAACCCATGCAGTAGTTGGCGAACGTACGCGCGCCGTCCTGCATGGCGGCTTTGTCGGAAACGTCGATGTCGACTTTTTCCAGCTCTGGACCACCGTGTTCAGCCGCGAAGGACAAGACAGGCATGGCAGCAAGAATCAGTACAGCAAATAGCTTTTTCATCAGCCAGTCACCCTTTCCGGAACCGGTTTGGTCTTCTCGAGCCTGGTATAGAACGGCATCAGAATGAAGTAGGCGAAGTACAGGAACGTACAGACCTGCGACAGCAACGTACGCTCAGGAGTCGGTGCCAGTACACCCAGCACACCCAGGATCATGAACGAGATGCAGAACACCACGAGCCAGATCTTGCTCAGCCAGCCTTTGTAGCGCATCGACTTGACCGGACTGCGGTCCAGCCATGGCAGGACGAACAACACGGCGATGGCCGCGCCCATGGCGATAACACCCATCAGCTTGTCCGGGATCGCCCGCAGGATCGCGTAGAACGGCGTGAAGTACCAGACCGGGGCAATGTGTTCAGGGGTCTTGAAGGCGTTCGCCTGTTCGAAGTTCGGCTTCTCGAGGAAGTAGCCGCCCATCTCCGGGAAGAAGAACACGATGGAGCAGAAGATGAACAGGAACACCACCACGCCGACGATATCCTTCACGGTGTAGTACGGATGGAAGGCGATGCCATCCAGCGGTACGCCGTTTTCGTCCTTGTGCTTCTTGATATCCACACCATCGGGGTTGTTCGAACCGACTTCGTGCAGCGCCAGGATGTGCAACACCACCAGGCCGAGGATCACGATCGGCAGGGCAACCACATGCAGGGCGAAGAAGCGGTTCAGGGTGATGCCCGAGATCAGGTAGTCACCACGGATCCACTGGGTCAGGTCGTTGCCGATGACCGGGATCGCACCGAACAGCGAGATGATCACCTGGGCACCCCAGTAGGACATCTGGCCCCATGGCAGCAGGTAACCCATGAAGGCCTCGGCCATCAGCGCCAGGTAGATCAACATGCCGAAGACCCACACCAGCTCACGGGGCTTCTGGTACGAACCGTAGAGCAGACCACGGAACATGTGCAGGTAGACCACGATGAAGAACGCCGAGGCGCCGGTGGAGTGCAGCAGGCGCAGGATCGAGCCGTACTCGACGTCACGCATGATGTACTCGACGGAAGCGAACGCCTCTTCCGCCGACGGGGTGTAGCTCATGGTCAGCCAGACACCGGTAACGATCTGATTGACCAGAACGAGCAATGCCAGGGAGCCAAAGAAATAGAAGAAGTTGAAGTTTTTCGGAGCGTAGTACTTGCTGAGATGGTCTTCCCACATCTTGGTCGCGGGAAAGCGCGCATCAACCCAATCCATGAATTTGCTCATCACGCTTTCTCCGTGTCGACGCCGATGACAATGATGTCATCCGACTCATAGGAATGCGGGGGAACTGGCAGGTTCAGAGGTGCAGGCTGCGATTTGTAGACGCGACCCGCCAGGTCGTAGTGGGAGCCGTGGCAAGGGCAGAAATAGCCACCAACCCAATCCTTGCCCAGATCGGCAGGGGCCACCTCGGGACGGAACGTAGGCGAGCAACCCAGGTGCGTGCAGATCCCGATCAGCAGCAGGATCTGCGGCTTGATCGAACGCGTTTCAGGATTGACGTATTCCGGTTGGACCGAGTTCTTGGAAGAGGGATCGGACAACTGGCCCTCGATCTTTTTCAGATTCCCCAGGATCTCCTCTGTACGGCGGACGATGAACACCGGCTGGCCGCGCCACTCAGCAATCATCTGCTGGCCTGGCTCGATCTTGCTGACATTCACTTTCACCGGTGCACCTGCAGCTTTCGCCTTGGCACTGGGAAACCATGACCCCACGAACGGGACCGCAGCCCCCACCGCTCCTGCAGCACCCACCACGGATGTGGCTGCTACCAGGAAGCGACGCCGGCCTGCATTCACGCCGTCATTGCTCATTCAGTCCTCTCCCATCAGCTTTGTGGCCTGTTAGATCAGGCGTCTACTAAGTAAAAATCTGAACTTATAAAAATTTTGCCGAATGGTAATGAAAACCCCCAATTCTGACAAGGTAATTACCAAGCGGCTGTACCGCCAAGCCTTGTAGTATAGGGGCTCTACGAATGTGGCAAGTTGTCACAGAGCATTTATTTCGCACATAAAAAAACGCCCAGCTCCGTGAGGAAACTGGGCGCCTTTTGAAAGCGGAAGCGAAATTAACGCTTCGAGTACTGCGGACGCTTACGCGCTTTACGCAGACCGACTTTCTTACGTTCAACTTCGCGAGCGTCGCGAGTCACGAAGCCAGCTTTGCGCAGGGCGCTACGCAGGGTTTCGTCGTAGTCCATCAGGGCGCGAGTGATGCCGTGGCGGATTGCGCCAGCCTGGCCACTTACACCACCACCGATAACGGTGACGTAGATGTCGAATTTTTCGACGGTCTCGGTCAGTTCCAGCGGCTGACGAACTACCATGCGGGCAGTTTCGCGGCCGAAGAAGTTATCCAGGGAGCGGTTGTTGATGGAGATGTTACCAGTGCCCGGACGCAGGAAAACGCGTGCGGTTGCAGTCTTGCGACGGCCAGTGCCGTAATTTTGAGTCGCCGACATAATGAACTATTCCGTTAAAACTTCAGTTCTTGGGGCTGCTGAGCAGTATGAGGGTGAGCAGCGCCCGCATAAACCTTCAGCTTACGATACATGTCGCGACCCAGCGGGTTCTTAGGCAGCATGCCTTTAACCGCGGTCTCGATCACGCGCTCAGGGGCCTTGGCGATCAGCTTTTCAAAGTTGATCGACTTGATGCCGCCCGGAAAACCGGAGTGGGAGTAGTACATTTTGTCAGTGGTTTTAGCGCCAGTAACACGTACTTGCTCGGCGTTGATCACGACGATGTAGTCACCGGTGTCAACGTGAGGGGTGTACTCAGGCTTGTGCTTGCCACGCAGACGGCTCGCGATTTCGGTGGCCAGACGACCCAGGGTCTGACCAGCAGCGTCGACGACGAACCAGTCGCGCTGTACTGTTTCCGGTTTAGCAGTAAAAGTTTTCATTCTTTATAGCCTCAGGGGCCGCCCTGTAAATTAGACGGCGGATCTTACTGAATAGTGCGTACTTTGACAAGTCAAAGGCAGCCGGATACAGACGCTTTCGGGGGCTCGGGTCGGCGCGTCCGTTCAACGGCAAGATTCTTCGGCGGCGGGGCATCACTTCCACTGCAGAAAGAGGTGCGCAATTATGCAGATTGCGAAAAATATTTCAACCTGCTTTTATGATTGTTTTGCCCAAGGAGTCCCCGATGGACTATCGCCAGCTAGGCCGTACCGATCTGAACGTGAGCGCCCTGTGCCTCGGAACCATGACCTGGGGCGAGCAGAACAGTGAGGCCGAGGCTTTCGCCCAGATCGAGCGCGCCAAGGGCGCCGGCATCAATTTCATCGACACTGCCGAGATGTACCCGGTCCCGCCCAAGGCCGAGACCTATGCCACCACCGAGCGCTATATCGGCAACTATTTCAAGAGCCGTGGCGACCGTGCCGACTGGATCCTGGCGAGCAAGATCGCCGGTCCCGGCAACACCATCGATTACATCCGCGACAAAAATCTCAAGCACAACCGCCGGCACATCGTCGAAGCCCTGGACGCCAGCCTCAAGCGCCTGCAGACCGACTGGATCGATCTCTACCAGCTGCACTGGCCGGAACGCAGCACCAACTTCTTCGGGCAACTGGGCTACAAGCACAAGGCCGACGAAGACTTCACCCCACTGGAAGAAACCCTCGAGGCCCTCGACGAACAGGTCCGGGCCGGCAAGATCCGCCATATCGGCCTGTCCAACGAGACACCGTGGGGCACCATGAAATTCCTCACCCTGGCCGAAGCCCGGGGCTGGCCGCGAGCGGTGTCGATCCAGAATCCGTACAACCTGCTCAACCGCAGCTTCGAGATCGGCCTGGCGGAGATCGCCCTGCGCGAACAGTGCGGGCTGCTGGCCTACTCACCCCTGGCGTTCGGCTTCCTGTCGGGCAAATATGAAGGCGGCGCACGGCCGGCCAAGGGCCGCCTCACGCTCTATAGCCGCTTCATGCGCTACTTCAATCCACAGTCGGAAGCGGCGTGCAGCCGTTATGTGGCGCTGGCCCGCGAACATGGCCTGGACCCGGCGCAGATGGCCCTGGCGTTCGTCACGCAACAACCGTTCGTGACCAGCAACATCATCGGCGCCACCACCCTGGAACAACTGGACAGCAACATTGCCAGCTTCGACCTGAAGCTGTCGGACGAAGTGCTCGCGGGGATCGAGGCGATTCACAAGGATCATCCAAATCCTGCCCCTTGAGTGACCCGTAGACCCAATCGCGAGCAGGCTCGCTCCCACAATGGATCGTCGTCTACTGACAGAACGCGGTCTACTGTGGGAGCGAGCCTGCTCGCGATAGCGGTCTCAAGAGCACAACGCAATCAAAGCGACCGCGCAATGATCTCCTTCATGATTTCATTGGTCCCCGCATAGATCCGCTGCACCCGGGCATCCGCCCACGCCCGGGCAATCGGGTACTCCCACATGAAACCGTAGCCGCCATGCAATTGCACGCATTCGTCGAGCACCTTGCATTGCAGATCCGTGCCCCAGTACTTGGCCATCGCCGCCGTCGGCACATCGAGCTTGCCCTGCAGGTGCAGTTCCAGGCAGCGGTCGACGAAGACCCGGCCGATCTGGATCTCGGTGGCCATTTCCGCCAGCTTGAAGCGGGTATTCTGGAACTCTGCGATGGACTTACCGAAGGCCTTGCGGTCACGGGTGTAGTCCAGCGTCCATTGCAACGCCGCCTCGGCCGAGGCCAGCCCCCCAATCGCGACGGTCAAACGCTCCTGGGGCAACTCCTGCATCAGATAGGCAAAGCCCATTCCGGCCTGCCCGAGCAAATTTTCCTTCGGCACCCGGACATCCTGGAAGAACAACTCCGAGGTGTCCTGGGCCTTCATTCCAACTTTCTCCAGGCGCTTGCCCTTCTCGAAGCCAGGCGTGCCCGCTTCCACCAGGAACAGGCTGGTGCCCTTGGCGCCGGCTTTCGGATCGGTCTTGGCAACCACGATCACCAGGTCGGCGAGAAAGCCATTGGTGATGAAGGTCTTCGAACCGTTGATGACGTATTCATCGCCGTCCAGCACCGCCGTGGTTTTCACCCCTTGCAGGTCGGAACCGGCACCGGGTTCGGTCATGGCGATGGCCGTGACCATTTCGCCGGACACCAGTTTCGGCAGGTATTTGTGCTTCAACGCTTCGCTGCCGTAATGCAGGATGTACGGCGCAACGATATCGGAATGCAGTGAGAAGCCGATGCCCGTCAGCCCCAGGCGGCCGATCTCCTCGATCACCACCGTACTGTAGAGGAAATCCGCATCGAGCCCGCCATAGGCTTGCGGCAGATGCGAACACAGCATCCCCGCCTCCCCCGCCTTGTTCCAGAGCCGGCGATCGACATGCCCCTGTTTTTCCCACTGACTGTGGTACGGCACGGCCTCCTTTTCCAGGAACGTTCGCACGCTGTCGCGAAACAATTCGTGCTCGGGACTGAACAGGGTTCTCGGGATCATGGCGCACCTTTGCTTATTGTTGGACGGGGTCATCCGAAGAGCCTAAGCCCGGGAGGTACCATCGGACACTGGACACATCCGACAAAAAATAAGACGATCCAGCCGTCTGGTGACCACTTTCCCCTATAAAAACAAGATGAAATTATGTCTATGCATTCCTCCACGCCCTTGCGGCGCGTCAGCATCCTGGCAGTCGACCGGGTTTTCGCTTTCACCCTCATGCAGGCCAAGGACTTCTTCCACCTGGCCAGCCTGCGCTACGGCAAGCAACTGGGCCAAGGCCTGACACCGGCGTTCGAAATCCGCCTGGTCAGCCCCGATGGCAAACCGGTGAACAGCTTCAGCGAAGTGATCATGCCGGTGGATGGCGGCCTGGAAAACACCGATGTGATTATCCTGCCGGCGTTCTGGGATGACTTCTCCACCCTTTGCCAACGCTATCCCCAGGTCCTGCCCTGGCTGCGGGAACAGCACGCTCGCGGCGCCGTGCTGTGCGGCGAAGCCACGGGCGTGTTCTGGCTGGCGGAAGCCGGGCTGCTCGATGGCAAGGAAGCCACGACTTACTGGCGCTTTTTCAACGCCTTCAGGGAGCGCTTTCCCCAGGTACACCTGAATCAGGACAAGCACCTGACCGACGCCGACAATCTGTTCTGCGCCGGCGGCACGACCTCGGTGTGCGACCTTTACATCTACCTCATCGAACGCTTCTGCGGCGCCAACATCGCCCAGGCCGTGGCACGGGATATCCTGTATGAAGTGCAGCGCAATTATTCACCGGGCAGGATCGGTTTCGGCGGGCAGAAACTCCATCAGGACGTGATCATCCTGCAGATCCAGCACTGGCTCGAAGAACACTTCGCCGACAAATTCCGTTTTGAAGACGTCGCTCGGGAACACGGCATGAGCATTCGCAATTTCATGCGCCGCTTCCAGACCGCCACTGGCGACAAACCGTTGCATTACCTGCAGCGACTGCGCATCGAAACCGCCAAGGGCCTGCTGTCCGGCAGCCGCAAGAGCATCAAGACCATCAGCTACGAAGTCGGCTACGACGACGCGAGCTTCTTTGCACGTCTGTTCCGGCAGCACACCGACCTGTCGCCGAACCAGTATCGGCAGCAGTTTCAGCAGGCGGCGTGAATCGATGGCGTAACACCGTCCAGTGTGGGAGCGAGCCTGCTCGCGATGACAGCGGCACATTCAGCATCGCAGCAAGCTGACCCACCGCCATCACCGCCATCGCGAGCAGGCTCGCTCCCACAGGGTTATGCGGTGCACATGAAAAGGCCTGCAATCGCAGGCCTCTTTTATTGTCTGTGCAGTCCTAAGGCTTATGCGCCCGCGACAGGAACTCGTGGGACTGCATTTCCAACAGACGACTCAACGTCCGCTGGAATTCGAATGTCAGGCGACCACCGGTGTAAAGGTCCTTGAGTTCGACTTCGGCCGAGATGATCAGCTTCACGTTACGGTCGTAGAACTCGTCCACCATGTTGATGAAGCGACGGGCGATGTCGTCGGTGGTGACGCTCATCTGCTCGACGCCGCTGAGCAGCACGGCATGGAAAATCTTGCCCAGCTCGATGTAGTCGTTCTGGCTGCGTGGACCGTCGCACAGCTCACGGAAATCGAACCAGGCCACGTCGTCACAGGTGCGGATGGCGCGGATCTCGCGGTTCTCGATCATCAGCACATCGTTCTCGACCGCCTGGGTGCATTCCGGGGTCAAGGCACGGAAGCTCTTGCGCAGGCTTTCCTCGGCAGCGGCATCCAGCGGGAAATGAAACAACTCCGCCTGTTCGAGATGGCGCAGACGATAGTCGACGCCGCTGTCGACGTTGACGATCTCGGTGTGTTCCTTGATCAACGCAATGGCCGGCAGGAAGCGTGCCCGTTGCAGCCCATCCTTGTACAAGCCGTCCGGTACGATGTTCGAGGTGGCGACCAGGGTCACGCCGTTCTTGAACAGCTCTTCCATCAAGGTGCCGAGGATCATGGCGTCGGTGATGTCGGACACGAAAAACTCATCGAAACAGATCACCCGCGTTTCACTGGCGAAACGCTTGGCGATAATGGTCAATGGGTTCTTCTCGCCGCCCAGGGTCTTCATTTCTTCGTGCACACGCTTCATGAAGCGGTGGAAGTGGGTACGGGTCTTTTCCTTGAACGGTAGCGCTTCGAAGAAGGTGTCCACCAGGTAGGTCTTGCCACGGCCGACGCCACCCCAGAAGTACAGGCCTTTGACCGGTGCCAGTTCCTTCTTGCCGAACAGTTTTCCCAACAAGCCCGGCTTGTTGTTCGACGCGGCGATCAGGTCGTCGTACAGGCGTTGCAAATGCCGCACTGCCGTTTCCTGGGCTGCGTCGTGGAAGAACTCCGGGCGTTTCAGATCAGCTTGATATCGTTCTAGGGGGGTCATATTCGTTAGCAAGGCAACAAAAACGGGCCGTCACTGTAGCGACGGCCCGCAGGAATGGCAATCGGCCCTTATCCAGGGCCGATGGTCGGATGATGCTTTGGCTCAATCCTGCACGGGCGTCAGCGCGATGCGCAATGCATCGATGGCCGCATCCCGCGCAGTGTCATCGGCAAACGCCGGGCTGTCCGCTACGCATTCGCCTTCGAGCCAGACGCTGAAACCCGCCGCCTCGCTGCGGACGTCCAGTGGTTGGCCGGCTTGCAGTTGCTTGGTCACCTGGCCTGCGGTCTTGCCATCGGCAAAATGGCGAGACAGCAGCAGTTGCTCGCCATCGGCTGCCAGCAGGCGGAAGCGGAAACTGCCGTCGTCTTCGCGAAAGCTGACGAAGCGTGCGGCCTTGGCAGCTTTCTTCTTCGTGCTGGCCGCCACCTGGACCTGGCTGACGAACGAACGCAGGCCAACGGCTTCACGCAGTTCATTGAGGAACGGCGTCGCCACCGCGCGGGCTTTTTTCGCGCCCAACTGCAGGATGTCTTCGAGGTCCGACGGACGCTCGATCAACTGGTGATAACGCTCGCGGGCCTCTCCCAGCTCGCTGTCGAGCAACTGGAACAGACGATTCTTCGCTTCGCCCCAACCCAGGCCTTGCAACAGCTCGCTGCGGAAGTCCGCTGACTGGGCTGGGGTGGCGAAGGCCTGGAACAGCGTGAACAGGTGTGAGTTATCCGGATCCTTCGCTTCGCCCGGGGCGCGGGAGTCGGTGACGATCCGCGAGATCGCGTCCTTCATGTCCTTGGCGCTGCTGAACAACGGAATGGTGTTGTCGTAGCTCTTGGACATCTTGCGGCCGTCGAGCCCCGGCAGTGTGGCGACACTTTCTTCGATCAGCGCTTCGGGCATGGTGAAAAACTCCTTGCCCTGGCCAAACAGGTGGTTGAAGCGCTGGCCGATGTCCCGGGCCATTTCCACGTGCTGGATCTGGTCGCGACCGACCGGCACCTTGTGGGCATTGAACATCAGGATGTCAGCGGCCATCAGCACCGGGTAGCTGTACAGCCCCATGGTGATGCCGGCGTCCGGGTCTTCGCCGGTTTCGACGTTCTTGTCCACCGAGGCCTTGTAGGCATGGGCGCGATTGAGCAGGCCCTTGGCGGCGACGCAGGTCAGCAGCCAGGTCAGTTCCGGGATCTCGGGGATATCGGATTGGCGATAAAAGGTCACGCGGTCAACATCCAGGCCGCCAGCCAGCCAGGTCGCGGCGATTTCCAGGCGCGAACGCTGGATGCGCAGCGGGTCATCGCATTTGATCAGGGCGTGGTAGTCGGCCAGGAAGTAGAACGAATCGGCATTGCTGTCGCGGCTGGCGAGAATCGCCGGGCGGATGGCGCCGGCGTAGTTGCCCAGGTGCGGGGTGCCAGTGGTGGTGATACCGGTCAGGATACGGGTACGAGTCGTCATGGATTATCGCTTGTCAGACTGCTGTCAATTCGAAAGGCGCGGCAGGAGCAGATCCTTGAGATCGGTCAGCTTGCCATGAAAAAAGTGCCCGCATTCTGCCACTTTCAGCAGCTCATGGGGGCGTTGGAGCGCATCGGACCAATCGTAGACCAGTTGGGGATCGACGACTTCATCATTTTCCGGTTGGATCACCGTCAACTCGCCACGCATCGCCAAAGGCGACTGCTCGTCCAGGCGCATCACCGCCGGAGCCACCATGAACAGGTGCTTGAGCGATTGCCCCTGGGCTTCGAGCCGCCCACCCAGGCTGGCAGCGACGAAGCCGCCAAAGGAAAAACCGAAGAGGCTCAAGGGCAGTTGCGGGTGTTTTTCCCGCAGCCACGCGGCGGCGGCCTCGGCGTCGTCCACTTCACCGGTGCCCATGTCATGGCTGCCGGCACTGGTGCCGACACCGCGATAATTGAAACGCAATGTGACCAGGCCGGCATCCCGGGCCGTGCGTTGCAGGGTCGAGACCACCTTGTTGAGCATGGTCCCGCCCTGCACCGGGTTGGGGTGGCAGATCAGCGCCAGGCCACGGGGCGCCTCGCTGTCCAGGTACAAGGCTTCCAGTTGGCCCACCGGGCCTTCGATGACTACAGGGGTTTCGCGCATAAGCAAGGGAAAGAACTCCGTGACCCCGGATAGGGTCGACTCGTCTAGCTAAAAGTCTGTGCCTGGCATGATTGCGATGTTCTTCGCGGTATACAGCGCAGGTCCGAGCCGTTAACGTAAAGCAAAGCCGTTTATAGAGGAAGGACTCGTGGAACACTCGCTCTTAGTTTGGTTGTTGCCGACTCTTGCCCTGGTTGCCGGTGTCGCCATTGGATTCCTGCTTGCCCGACTGCTGCCCAACGCAGTGCCCAACAGCACGCAACGTCAGCTGGACGACATTCAGGAACGTTTCGACAGTTATCAGAATGAGGTGGTCACCCACTTCAACGCCACCGCTTCTCTGGTGAAGAAACTCACCCAGAGCTACCAGGATGTTCAGGATCATTTGTCCGAGGGCGCCAATCGCCTGGCCCTGGACGAACAGACTCGCCAGCGCCTGCTGGCCGCCCTGCACGCCGACTCGGCGCAGGCTCCACGGGAACGCCTGACCCCGCCAAGGGATCAGGAGCCACCTCGGGACTACGCGCCCAAGGCACCGAATTCGCCCGGCATGCTCGATGAGCATTACGGTTTGAAGAAGTAAGCTGCAAGCCATACCAGAAGCCCGCCCGATCCTGTGATCGGGCGGGCTTTTTCATGGGTATGCCGTTTATGAGTTTGTGGCGAGTTGGCTTGTTGTGGTTGGACTTGTGTGGCTGGACTTCTATGGCTGGACTTGTGTGGCGAGGGAGCTTGCTCCCGCTGGGCTGCACAGCAGCCCTAAAAAAGCAGGCGAGCGCTGCGCACTCGAGCGGGAGCAAGCTCCCTCGCCACAGAAGTTCCTGGCATGACATCTCACCAAGCCTCACACACCTCACAACAGCGCATTCAGAACACCAATTGAAGGCTCTGCTGGCCTTCGAGGCTGAGCAGCAATTGCTTGGCTGCCAGCCCGCCGGCGAAACCGGTGAGGCTGCCGGAGGTGCCGATGACGCGGTGGCACGGAGCAATGATCGAAATGGGATTCCGGCCGTTGGCTGCGCCCACCGCCCGAACGGCGGTCGGCTGGCCGATCTGGATGGCGATGTCGCGGTAACTGCGGGTCTCGCCGAAGGGAATGGTCAGCAATGCCTGCCAGACCCGCTTCTGGAAATCAGTGCCGGCGAAATCCAGCTCCAGCTCGAAACGGCGCCGCTGGCCGGCGAAATACTCCAGCAGTTGACGCTCGGTTTCCTGGAGCACCGGATGATGGATGTCTTCCTCCAAGGGGCCCAGGCGCACACGGTTGAGTCGCTCGTTTTCCCACAGGATGGCGGCGAGTCTTGCGCCCCGGGCGACGAGGATCAATTGGCCGACCGGAGATTGGATGGTTTTGTACCGGGGTAGCATCGAGTCCTTCCTTTACTGGCTGGCTTTTGTGGCAGATGGTTCTGCGGCGCGGGATGCTCAGCCCAACAACCCCAGCTCCTTCGCCCTCGCCACGGCCTGGGTGCGGCGCTCCACGCCAAGCTTGCTGTTGATATGGCTGGCGTGGGTCTTGACGGTGTGCAGCGAAATGAACAACTGCTCGCTGATTTCCTGGTTGGAACAGCCCCGGGCAATCAATTGCAGCACCGCCCGCTCCCGGCTGCTGAGGTTTTCGACAGGTGCCGGCGAGTCGGCAGTTTGCGTCGACGTCGGCAGGTGTTCGAGCAGATTCTGGCACAAGGTGCTGGGGGGCGCGTGCAGCAGTTGCTCACGCAGCCACTCACGATGCTCATCACCCAGCAACCATTCGAAAGGTTGCAGCACACCACCGGCGGCGGCTTCGAAAGCCTGGGCCAGGGTACTGCGGGCCGCCGGCTCGCGGCCAAGGCTCAGCAACAAGGCGACTTTCTGGTTGAGGGCCATCACGCTGAGCATCTGCCGACCGGTTTGCTGGCCGTGTTCAAGCAAGGCGTTGAGCCGCCCTTCCGCCAGCATCGGTTGGCCCAGGATGGATTCCAGCAGCGCCTGTTGCAACTCGACATGCAACGGCAGTTGCGGATGGAACTCCGGCGGCGCGGCGGCCTGTTCGCCGGTATAGGTTCGCCCCAGGCGCGCCAACCAGGCTTCAGCCAGTTCGGTGCGGCCCTGGGCCAGCCAGAGCTCGCACTTGACCAGGGTGATCATCGCCAGGTAGTAGATCGGCGGCACATCCCAGATGTGCATCAGGCGCTCGGCTTCGGCCAGTTCGGCAAAGGCACGGGCGAACTCGCCATGGTTGCCTTCGATGCGGGCGATCACACAATGCCCCAGCAGCACGCTGATGTCGCGGCAGGCCCGTGCTTCGGTAAGGCCGGCCTGCAACCGCGCCAACCCGGCCTGGGACTGCATGCGCAAAGTCAGCAGGAAACCCTCGTACAGGGTCAACCGCGCCCGTACCGCATAAAGCCGCTGGGGCGAGAGCCCGTGCAAACGTTGCAGGCCCTGGCGCACTTCATCCAGCGCCCGCAGGATCTCTCCCCGCGCCTGCAGGACCCGGGCGCGATCGTAGTGGGCCAGGGCTTCGAACAAGGGGTTGCCGACCCGCTGCGCCAGTTCCAGGGAGTCGCGGTTCAAGCCACGGGCGCGCCACAGGTCACCGTCGGCAATCGCCAGGTTCGACAGCGTGGACAGGCACATCAGGCGTTGGCCGTAGCGTTTTTGCGGCAGGCTTTCCAGGGCTTCGGTGCAATAACGCACCGTGGCTTCACGGTCCCCGCGGCCACGGGCGACGATCCCGCTCAGGGCCAACCATTGGGCAAGCATGGATTTTTGCGCGGTGGCCGACGGTGCCGGCAGGAAACGGCTCAGGTGGGCGGCCAGTTCCTCGGCGGCATCCAGCTGACAGGCCAGCCCCAGCGCCCAGCTGTAGAGCACGATCAGCCTCGGGGTACTGATGAGCAGGCTGTCGGGCAAGTCCATTTTCCAGCGCAACAACATGCCGACGTTCTGCTCGGCCAGCAGTTGCTCCTCCGAAAGGGTTTGCACCAGGTTCGCCGCCACATCCAGGTGCCCGGCCCGCAACGCCTGCTCCACGGCTTCGTCGATCAGGCCCTGGGCGTTGAACCAGCGGCAGGCGCGCAAGTGCAGGGTCGCGGCCGGCACCATGGCCGGTGCACTGGGGCGGCTGCGCAACAGATCGGAAAACAGGTGGTGATAGCGATACCAGTGTCCGTGTTCGTCCAGAGGCACCAGGAATACCTGATGGGCCGCCAGGTATTGCAGGATCTCGGCGCTGTCATGGGCTTCGCGCACCGCATCGCACAGTTCGCTGCAAAAACGATCCTGTGGCGCGGTGTCGTAGAGAAAGGCCTGCACCTCGGCGGGCAGGCAGTCGATGACTTCTTCGAGCAGATAATCGCGGATCAACCCTTCCCCGCCGTGCAGCGCCTGGGGCAGCCGGCCCGCGGAACCGGCTTCGGAAGCGGCCAGCAACCAGAAACGCAGCCCGGCGACCCAGCCTTCGCTGCGCTGGATGAGGTTCTCCAGCGCTTCACCGCGCAACGAGCTGCTGTGGTGCTCGAGCAGGGTCAGGGCTTCGCCATGGGTCAGGCGCAGATCCTGTTCATTCAACTCGAGCAACTGCCGCGACAGGCGCAGGCGCGCCAGATGCCAGTTCGGCCGCTGGCGACTGGTGACCAGCACCAGCAAGCCGTCGGGCAGGTGATTGAGGAAAAACTGCAGGCAACGATCCAGCACGGGGCCTTGGGCCAGGTGGTAATCGTCGAGCACCAGCAGCAAGGGATTGCGCAGCGTCAGGTGGCTGGTCAACTCATCCAGCAGGCCGTCGAGCCACTCTTCGAACGCGAAGGGCTGGTGGCGCTGACGCATCTTCAGCAGCCCCGCTGCCCGGCCGCCCAATTGTGGAAAGAGTGCCTGAAGCCCTTCGAGCAGCCGCTCCAGGAAACGTCCAGGATCATTGTCCCGGGCATTGAGCCCCAACCAGAGGCTTTGCCAATGGACCGGCAGGCTCTGGCAGAACTCCACTGCCAGGGAGCTTTTGCCGAACCCCGCCGGCGCACTGACCAACAGCAGTCGACCGCCAAGCCCCGCACTCAAACGCTCGCACAACCGCGGTCGCACGACATGCCCGTCGGGCAGCGGCGGTCGGTAGAAGCGCCCGTCCTGTACCGCGATGGCTGCGCGGGCAGAATCCGGAAGTGAAGACAGATCGGTCATGGCCGGCTCTTGTTTAAATGCAGATGGCGGCGTTGCAGATGTCCGCAGACTAGCTGCAAACGAAGAGGTATTGAAGGGAGTGCTACAAATGGCTACAAAAAGACTACAAATCGCCTGACGCTGCCTACCCTGTGGCGAGGGAGCTTGCTCCCTCGCCACAGGGGTCTGTGGATTCTGGACAAGCGTAAAAATAAACGCCCCGAACCAGTCGGGGCGTTTATTCGAGGATGCGGCCTCGGGGTAAAGCGGTTTTAGCGGATGCCGTCCTGGCGCAGCGCGTTCGGCGTGAAGTCTGCCGTGGTGGCGGTGAAGCCGAAATCGTAGGCCGATTTCTCTTCGTTCTTCATGCCCAGGGCCAGGTAGCGTCCGGACTGCAGGTCGTAGAGGGTTTCCAGGGCGTACCACGGCACTTGCTTGTCGTAGTAGTTCTCGGCATGGGCCTCGGCAACGCGCCACAGCTGGCCACGACCGTCGTAATGGTCGATCACCGCCGCCTGCCAGGTGTCTTCATCGATGAAGAAATCGCGCTTGGCGTAGATGTGGCGCTGGCCTTCCTTCAGGGTCGCGGTGACATGCCAGACCCGACGCAACTCGTAGCGCGCCAGGTCCTGGTTGATGTGGCCGGCCTTGAGGATGTCGGCGTACTTGAGTTGCGGCGAATCGATCTTGTAGCTGTTGGCGGCGATGTACAGCTCTTTCTTGCCTTCCAGCTTCCAGTCGTAGCGATCCGGCGCACCGTTGTACATGTCCAGGTTGTCGGAAGTACGCAGGCCATCGGCCGCAGTACCCGGACCATCATAGGAGACCTGCGGCGCACGACGCACCCGACGCTGGCCGGCGTTGTAGACCCAGGCCGAACGCGGTTCCTTCACCTGGTCGAGGGTTTCGTGCACCAGCAGCACGCCACCGGCCAGGCGTGCCGGCGCGGTCACTTGCTGCTTGAAATAGAACAGGATGTTGCCGGGGTTGGCCGGATCGAAATCCTTCATCTTGTCGCGGAACACGAACTGGTCGCGGAAGTACACCAGGCTGTAGGAGCCGTTGGGTTGCGGCGTGGCCTGGGTCACCAGGCGCGTCACGCTGCCGCCACGATAGCGGGTGATGTGGTTCCAGATCACTTCGACGCCGCTCTGGGGAATCGGGAACGGTATGGCCGTCTCGAAATTCTCCAGGCCGTTGCCGCCGGAGACCAGCTTGGTGTTGACCGCGTTCTTCTTGATGGAGGCGAACACCTCATCCGGCACGGTGGCGCCACGATGGGTCGGGTAGACCGGCATCTTGAAGGTTTCCGGGTAGCGCTTGAACATCGCGTACTGGCCCGGCGCGAGCTTGTCCTTGTACTGCTCGACATTCTGCGCGGTGATGGTGAACAGCGGTTTCTCGCTGGCATACGGGTCGGCGAGGAATCCCTTGCTGTCCACGCTACCGGCGTTCTTCGCCATGGGCTTCCAGGCGGAAATCGAACCGTCGGCATTACCGGCCATTTCGGCGCCCATCGGCGTCAGGCTCTTGCCCAGTTTGTCGGCCTCGCCCGCAGGCACCGCGGCCATGACGCTGGCGGCCAGCAGGGACAGTCCCAGCGCGCCGACCTGCAACAGACTCTTGGTTATTTTCATCGTGTGTCGTCCTGAATACGGTGCTTAGAAGGTCATACCGACGCTGAGCGCCAGGAAGTCGCGGTCGTCCACGGTGGTGTACTTGCCGTCGAAGAAGTTGGTGTATGCCAGGCTCGCGTTGTAAGTGTTCTGGTATTCGGCATCGATCCCCAGACTCACGGCTTTACGACCCTCTTCGAAGTTGCCCCCTGGACCAGGCGAGTAACCACTGACGTCATGAGACCAGGCGACATTGGGCTTGAGGTTCACGCCAGCGAAAACATCGTTGTAATCCCAGATCGCCCGGGCGCGGTAGCCCCAGGAATTTGCGGTTGTGAAACCGTCGTTTTCGCAGTAGCGACTGACATTATTCTGCGCGCCGCCAGCCAGAGTGGAAGAGTTCAATATCTGGCACTGTCCATTTGGCAACGGACCGGGGCCATAGCTCGGGTCACGACCGTAGCGCGCCTTGGAAGTACTTTCCAGACCGCCCACATGAGTGAAACCGACCTCACCGACCAGTGTCAGTCGCTCAGCCCCCATGACTTGGTCAAAGAAGTGGGTCAACGTGGTCTGCAGCTGGGTTACTTCTTTGCGACGATACCCTTGCTGATCCTGTCCTGGCTGCCCTTGAAGCACAGAAACATTGGGGTTCAGTGGCGTCAGACCGGAAAAGAGAATATCTGTGGTATTGAGCTGCACCGGCGCATTTGGCCGATAGCTGACTTCACCACTCCACGCGGTACCTGTAGGTAAAGTGGTGGAGAAGCTCAGACCATACAGACGGATATCTTCAGGGTATTCAACGTAGTAGCTGGAATTACCCGCCACCACCATGGGCAGCAAGGTCGGAGCAAGACCAACCGCGACACCGGGCGGAATACCGGCACCGATCAGCGAACCCACCAGTGTCGCCGGGTTATAAGCACTCGCCGGCGCTCCATGACCACTAAAAATCGGAGCACGGCTATGGTAGTTCATAAAGTAAGCGCCAAACTCGGTGTCCAGCGGCTCGAACATGTATTTGAATGACACACCAAATTGGCCGCTGTCACGAGCATCGCGGTCAGGACCACGGCGCACCAGCGCACCTTCCTCATTGATGTTCACCCCCAACGAATTCAACGTAGGCATAACTGCCGTTGGAATCGCTGAAGCGCTCCTCAACACCCGCAGATTATCCGTACAACCATCGGCAATCACATCCGGCTGGGAAAAGAACGTCCCGCAGTTATCGACAACCGTCTGGTCCCACTCCAACTGATAGAACGCCTCGGCCGACAGGTTATCGGTCAGGCTCTGGGACACGTAGAACATGTTGACCGGGATCAGGCCTTCCTTGATCTCGGCACCGGGACGACGGAACGCAGACACGTCGACCGGGTTGATGGAGTTGATGCCGCCCTGGATGAAGGTACTTTCACCCCAACTGACGACTTGCTTGCCCAGGCGAACGGAGCCCGGCTGATCGGCAATGGCGTAGTTGTGGTAGACGAAGGCATCGAGAATCTGCCCGCCGGAGGACTTGGCGCCTTCCTTGCGGTTGCTGTCGCTGATGTCCTTGTACAGGCGATTCTCGTCCTTGAGTTCGAAGTCATACCAATACTTGCCCCGCACAAACACACCGGTATCGCCGTACTTCAGCTCCAGGTCATGAATGCCCTTGAAGATCTTCGAGAAGGTCTCTCCGCGCTTGAAGTTCAAGTGACCGTCATCGGAGGTCTGGGACAAGCCCCTGCCACCGTTGTTGACGCCGATCAGGTCCTTGTTGGCATTGGCCGTGGACCAGCTCGCCCCCACCGACAGGGAGGAATCGAACTGGCCCTCGATTTCACCGATGTTGAAACTGACGCCGAATGCAGGCCCGGCGAGCGAAGAGGCGAGGCTGACCGCCAGAGGCAATTTTGCCCGGCGCCAGAACGTGTTTGCAGAGGTCATTCGACGCTACTCCATGTTCTTTATTGTTATGGCAGGGGGTATTTTCAAGGAACGTCTTCGACGACCAGAGACTGGGTTGCGGCACTCATTCAAAGTCGCATCGCCCGTTCGTGCAGGTGCCCTATTCTTGAAAATCCTTGAGCGGACTATAGCCAGCAGGTAGTACGGCTTGATCCCTCTAAAGTGTGATTTGCAGCCCCCGACCACTCTGGAACAGTCCCTTGCCAGGCCGACACCTGTCGGCACGGCAAGGATGGCTGAATTCTGCAGTTTGACAAGGCAAGCGCTTGCTCGGTGGGGCTGCCGCGCCCTTTCGGGCACGGCAGGACCACCTCAAAGCGTGGACAGGAAGGCGCTGTTGTTGCTCTGCCATTCGGCGATGTCGACGCGGATGCGTTTCTTGTCGAGCTTGCCGACACTGGTCTTGGGAATTTCCGTAACAAGGGCGATCTGGCTCGGGATCGCCCACTTGCTCAGGTGCCCCTGTTCGACAAAAGGCTTGAGGTGTTCCTTGAGCTCGCGAGCCCCGATCTGCTGCCCGTCGTGAATCACCAGCAGGGCAAACGGGCGCTCGCCCCACTGCGGATCGGGAATGCCCACCACTGCTACTTCGCGTACCGCCACGTGACGGCTGATGAGGTCTTCCAGGTCCAGGGACGAGACCCACTCGCCCCCCGTCTTGATCACGTCCTTGATACGGTCGCGGATATCGATGAAGCCCATGCTGTCCAGCGTGGCGACATCGCCGGTATGCAACCAGCCGCCGGCCCAGAGCTCGGCGCCCTTCTGCGGTTCGTTGAAATAGCCTTCGGTGAGCCAAGGCGCGCGCAGCACCAGTTCGCCCTGGGTCTCGCCATCGGCAGGCAGGAACCGGCCTTCGGCATCGACGATCGCCGCTTCCACCAAGGGCCCCGGCACACCGGCCTTGATCCGATAGCTGATGCGTTCGTCCTCGCTGCCGGCCATCAATTCCTCGTTGAGGTGGGCGCAAGACACCAACGGGCCGGTTTCCGACATGCCATAGGCGGCGGTGAGCTGGATCCCCCTGGCCTTCGCCGCGTCGTACAGGCTGCGATTCAGGGCGCTACCGCCGATGACGATTTTCCAACCGCCGAAATCGGTGCCCTGGGCACCCTTGGCGTTGAGCACCATCTGCAGGATGGTCGGCACGCAATGGGAAAAGCTGACCTTCTCCTTGCGCCACAACTGAACCAGGAGCTCGGGGTCGTAGCGGCCGGGATAGACCTGCTTGAGGCCGAGCATGGTCGCCACGTACGGCAGGCCCCAGGCATGGACATGGAACATCGGCGTGATCGGCATGTACACATCATTGGTGCCCAGCAAGCGCACGCTGTCGACGGCGCCCATGATGGTCGCCTCTCCAAGGGAGTGCAGCACCAGTTGCCGGTGCGTGAAGTAGACCCCCTTGGGATTGCCCGTGGTGCCGGTGGTATAGAAGGTCGTGGCGACGGAGTTTTCGTCGAAGTCCTGGAAGTCGTAGACCGGGCTGGCAGCCGCCAGCAACTGCTCGTATTCGCCCACCAGGTTGGGCAGCTCGGCGGTTTTCTCCGGCAGGTCGGTCAGCAGCAGGGTCTTCTCCACCGTGGTCAGGTGCCCGGCAATGGCCTGGTACAACCCGACGAACTCGCTGTTGACCAGCACGAAGCGGTCCTCGGCGTGGTTCATGGTGTAGACAATCTGCTCGGGGGAGAGCCGCACGTTGATGGTGTGGATCACTGCGCCGATCATCGGAATTGCGAACATGCATTCCAGGTAACGATGGCTGTCCCAGTCCATCACCGCCACGGTATCGCCCGCCTTGACCCCGGCCTCGGTCAGCACGTTGGCCAACCGCGCCACCCGTTCCATCAATGTCGGATAGCTGTAGCGCAACTGGTCACGGTAGACGATCTCGCGGGTTTTCTCGTAACGCACACCGGACATCAGCAGCCGCTTGATCAGCAGTGGATATTGATAAGCGCCTTCGGCGGGAGGAATAACGCGAGTCTGCAACATAAGAATCCTTTTCTGACTGCATGGTCGTGACTGGAGGTAAGCACTCTAGAGGGCTTATACACGGTTCAAATCAGCCAAAGGAATGATTTGATCAGCCGGCAATTGCTGGCCCAACGCCACCAACTCACCCATCTCGGCTGCTTTGAGTGGTAAATTTCGTCATAACGGCCCCCCAGAAGCGAGCGTACGCTCGCCACTACTCATCAATTCCCAGGACGGTCATGAAGTTTCTGAAGAAAATCAAAGAGCGCAAAGTCCGGAAGGACCTCAAGCGTCTCGAAAAAATTGAAAGGGCACCGCAGAAAATCCGTCTGCGCTACCCAAGATACGAAATCGGGGTAGGGACTTACGGCAATCCCGAGGTGATCGAATTCGATGACGTAACCATTTTGAAAGTCGGTTGTTACAGCTCGATTGCCGAAGGGGTGAAAATTTTGCTGGGCGGTGGACATCGTACCGACTGGGTAAGTACTTACCCGTTTCCGAAGATGATCGATGAGGCCAAGGAGCTTCCTGGCTGTTGTCCGAGCAAAGGTAACGTCGTGATCGGCAGCGACTGCTGGATTTGTACAGGGGCCATGATCCTATCCGGCGTGACCATCGGCCACGGGGCCGTGGTCGCCGCCGGAGCGGTAGTCACCCGCGATGTCGAGCCTTACGCCATTGTCGGCGGCAACCCGTGTCGGTTCATTCGCTGGCGCTTCGAAGAACCGGTACGGCGGGCGCTATTGGAATCGGCCTGGTGGGAGTGGCCGGTGGAGGAGGTCAAGGCAGTGTCAGCGTTGCTGTGCAGCGATAACATCGAGGCATTCCTGGACTATGCCCGTCAACGTCCCTGATCGTTACCCCCCCTTTAGGCGTAACGATCAGGATCGAACCGACGGTCAATGCGCTTCGGTAAACGCCAGCTTCACACCGATGGCAACCAGTACCGCGCCCATGGTCCGATCGAACCAGTGACCCATGCGGGCGAAACCGGCGCGCACTCGCTGCTGGCTGAACAGCATGGCCACCAGGCAGAACCAGGCAGCCGTTGCGGCCGCCAGGTACACACCGTAACCGGCCTGGATCGCCAGCGGCGTATGGGGGTTGATCACCACGGTGAACAGCGACAGGAAGAACAGCGTCGCCTTCGGGTTCAGGCCATTGGTGACGAAGCCCGAGGTGAATGCGCCGCGGGCGGTCCGCTCACCGGCTTCCTTGTGCAGTTTTTCCTCGCTCGGCTTGGCCGGTTGCGCCCGCAGCGCCTTGAAGCCGATGTACAGCAGGTACGCGGCGGCGGCCCATTTCAGCGCGTTGAACAACACGATGGACTGCGACACGATCAGCCCAATGCCCAACAGCGAATAACCTACGTGCAGGAAAATCGCCGTGCCGACGCCCAGCGCCGTCCAGGTCCCGGCGCGGCGGCCATGGGTCACGCTTTCGCGCACCACCACGGCGAAATCCGGCCCGGGGCTGGCAACCGCCAGGAGGTGGATCAGGGCGACGGTGAGGAATTCGGTGAGGTACATGGCGGGCTCCTTGGTGGCAGTTTTATTAAATGACATACCGTGGCGAGGGAGCTCGCTCCCGCTCGAGTGCGCAGCGCTCGCAAGCTTTTTTGGGGGGCTGCTGCGCAGCCCATCGGGAGCAAGCTCCCTCGCCACAGCAAGCTCCCTCGCCACAGGTGCGCGCGGCACCAGGGCCGCAATTCATCTGATAGGCTCGTCACCTTACGCCTTCGGTTCCAGACTAAAAAGGTACAGCTGATGACAAATACCGGCCGCGCAGTTTTCCTCGACCACCCGTCCCTGGATCTAGGCGACCTGGATCTGGCCCCGTTGCGCAATTGCTTCGACGAACTACAACTGTTTACCCGCACCACACCGGACCTGGTGATCGAACGACTCAAGGGCGCCAGCGTGGCGATCACCAACAAAATCGTGATCGATGCCGCCGCCATGGCCGCCAGCCCCGAATTGAAGTTGATCCTGATCAGCGCCACCGGCACCAACAATGTCGACCTGGCGGCCGCTCGCCATCACGGCATCACGGTGTGCAACTGCCAGGGCTACGGTACGCCATCGGTCGCCCAGCACACGATCATGCTGTTGCTGAACCTGGCGACGCGGCTGGCCGATTATCAGAAGGCGGTGGGCGACGGGCGTTGGCAACAGGCTTCACAATTCTGTCTGCTGGACTATCCCATCGTCGAACTGCAGGGCAAGACCCTGGGCCTGCTGGGCCACGGCGAACTGGGAAGTGCCGTGGGGCGGCTGGCGGAAGCCTTCGGCATGCGCGTGCTGCTGGGGCAGATCCCAGGACGGCCTGCTCGCCCTGATCGCTTGCCACTGGATCAGCTGTTGTCGCAAGTCGACGCCCTGACCCTGCACTGTCCCCTCAATGAGCACACCCGCCACTTCATCGGCATGCGAGAACTGGCGCTGCTCAAGCCCGGCGCTTTCGTGGTCAACACCGCCCGTGGCGGCCTGATCGATGAACAGGCCCTGGCTGATGCCCTGCGCAGCGGCCACCTGGGGGGCGCGGCCACCGATGTGCTGAGCGTGGAGCCGCCGACCCAGGGTAATCCGCTGCTGGCCGGCGACATTCCCCGCCTGATCGTCACGCCTCACAACGCCTGGGGCAGCCGCGAGGCGCGACAGCGGATCGTTGGTCAACTGACGGAAAACGCCCGCGGTTTTTTCAGCGGTACAGCGCTACGGGTCGTCAGTTGATAAACTGCCGCACTTTTTTTCAAGGAGCAGACCATGGATCCGCGCAGTGAAGTACTGCTTCGTCAGCCCGAATTATTCCAGGGCTCGGTCCTGCTGGCCGGCCTGCCCGCCGACGACCTGCTCGGTCGCTTGCCCGACGCCCATGGCTGGTGCTGGCACGCGGGCGATCAGGCCGCACTGGATGCCCGCTTCCCCGAGCGCAGCCACTTTGGCGTAGACATCCCCGCCCGTGGGTTCGACAGCGCAGTGGTGTTCCTGCCCAAGGCCAAGGACCTGACGGACTACATCCTCAATGCCGTGGCCTCACGCGTGGCCGGTCGCGAGGTGTATCTGGTGGGGGAAAAGCGCAGCGGCATCGAAGGGGCTTCCAAGCAGCTCAACCCGTTCGGCAAACCGCGCAAGCTCGACAGCGCGCGGCATTGCCAGCTGTGGCAGGTCACCGTTGCCAACGCTCCAGAGGCCAAGCCCCTGGAAAGCCTGGCCCAGACCTACGAGCTGCCGCTGGAGGAAGGCCCGCTGAAGGTCATCAGCCTGCCAGGGGTGTTCAGCCACGGTCGCCTGGATCGCGGCAGTGCGCTGCTGCTCGAACACCTGGACAAATTGCCCAGCGGCCATCTGCTGGACTTCGGTTGCGGTGCCGGTGTACTCGGGGCGGCCGTCAAGCGTCGTTATCCGCACAACACCGTCACCCTGCTGGATGTGGACGCTTTCGCCGCCGCCAGCAGTCGCCTGACCCTGGCCGCCAACGGCCTCGAAGCCGAGGTGCTGACCGGTGACGGTATCGATGCCGCGCCGATGGGCCTGAATGCGATCCTGAGCAATCCGCCATTCCATGTCGGCGTCCATACCGATTACTACGCGACGGAAAACCTGCTGCGAAAAGCAGCCAAACATCTGAAAAACGGTGGGGAGTTGCGCCTGGTTGCGAACAGTTTCCTCAAATACCAACCGCTGATCGAAGAACATCTGGGCACGTGCACCATCAAGGCCGAGGGCCAGGGCTTTCGCATCTACCGGGCCAAGCGCGGTTGAAAGCTTTTTAAGGCACAGCACTTGCCCAATCGGATTTGCCTAGGCAGAATCCGCAGCGTCCTAGGGGAGTAGTCTCCCGCGAGCGCCCTGCTCGCCCGGCATACGTCAACATACTTGGTCGGCAGACCATGGCGTATGCGGCCCAAGCGTCCGGAACCGGTCGCAGGGTTTGACAAGACCTATGACACGCACACCTTACCCGGGGCGGGGAGGCTGTACGTGTCATAGCCGTGTCGACCCGCCCCTCTAGGAATCACCTGATGCTGGACTCTTTCCTCGTACCCACCACCATCGTTGCGCTGGCCGAAATCGGCGACAAGACCCAATTGCTCGCGCTCGTCCTTGCGGCTCGCTTTCGCAAACCCTGGCCGATCATCGCCGGCATTGTCGCCGCGACCCTGGCCAACCATGCGGCAGCCGGGGCCGTGGGGGCCTGGGTGGGCAGTATTTTCTCGGATGCGGTGTTGCACTGGATCCTGGCAGCGAGCTTCGCCGCCACGGCGCTGTGGACCCTGGTTCCCGACAAACTGGATGACGAAGAAGCCAGCACCGCGCGCAAGTTCGGCCCCTTCCTGACCACGCTGATCGCATTCTTCCTGGCGGAAATCGGCGACAAGACCCAGATCGCCACCGTGATGCTCGCCGCGCAGTACCCGGAGTTGTGGCTAGTGATCATCGGTACCACCGTGGGCATGCTGATTGCCAACGTGCCGGTGGTATTGGCCGGCAATTTCGCCGCCGACAAGCTGCCCCTGACCCTGATCCGCCGCCTGGCCGCCTCGGCATTCTTCATCCTGGCGATCGTGGCGGTGTACAAGGCGATGCAGAGCAGTGGATGGGTTTGATCAGGTAGCCAAGCAACCGTGCCATCGTTCATCGCGAGCAGGCTCGCTCCCGCAGGGATTTGCAGTGGCCACATTTTTTGTGAACACCGCGCCCAATGTGGGAGCGAGCCTGCTCGCGATGAGGCCAGTAGGCTCATCGCATAGGAACGGTTACTTCTTGGCTTGCTGATACAGCGGCATTACCTTCGGAATTGCCGCCTGCAACGAAGCGATCCGACTGCTCGATGCAGGGTGAGTGCTCATGAACTCCGGTGGCGCACCTTCCGAGGCCTTGCTCATCTTGTTCCACAAGGTGATGGCGGCGTTCGGGTTGTAGCCGGCGCGGGCAGCCAGTTCGAGGCCGATCAGGTCGGCTTCGTTCTCGTTGGCGCGGCTGTTGGGCAAAGTCATGCCATAGTTGGCCACGGTGTCGGCCAGCGCCAGGCTATCCTGGCCCAGGCCGAACAAGGCACCGGCGCCCTGCTTGGCCATCTCGATGCCGTAGGCCTTGGACATCGCTTCACGGCCGTGCTCGCGCAGGGCGTGGGCGATTTCATGGCCCATGACCGCGGCGATCTCATCGTCGGTCAGCTTCAGCGAGTCGATCAACCCCGTGTAGAAAATGATCTTGCCGCCGGGGCCGCAGTTGGCATTGAGCTCGTCACTCTTGATCAGGTTCACTTCCCACTTCCACTGCGCCGAATCCGGGCGGAACACCGGGGCCTGGGCAATCAATCGGTCGGCAATGGCCTGGACGCGCCTGGCTTCGCTGCTGGTCTTGTCCAGCACACCCTGGGTGCTCGCCTCGCCTACGGTCTTCTGATAGGACTGGGCGTACATCTGGTTGACCTCATCGGTCGACAACATGCTGAACATGTACTGCTTGCGTTCCACGCCCACGGCGCCGCCGCTGGTGGTATTCACCGATTGGCAACCGGCAAGCAACAGGCTCGTGCCGAGGACACTCACCATCAACGTCTTGTGCATATTAAAGCTCCCTGGAAACGTGGTCGTATCCTATGCGGTGATTGGTATCGGCGCCAGATATACAACGACGGATTACAGGTATTTCGGATAGACCCTACCCCACACCATTAGCGACTCTCACGATTCCAAAACAGTCACCCGACGAACAGCGCCTTATGCAGGCCCCTAAGAACGCCGATACAAACTTCAGACGTCCTTTCCGCGTCCGGAGCCCTTATGAAATTCAAATCGATCCAGTTTTCCGTGGCCGCCCTGGCCGGCGCCATCGTGCTCAGCGTGGTCGGAGCCCTGGTCCTGTACGCGCTATTCGCCGGGGCCCGGACCCAGGACATGGTGCAACAACGGACCAAGGCGCAGTTCGAACAACTCATCGAACAGCGCCTCAGCGCCCTGGCCCGCACCCAGGCCAGCCTGATCCAACGGGAACTGGAAGCCCCGCTGCAGCTCGCCAAAGGGCTTGCCACCACGAACGCGCTGATGGGCATGAAGGGCACGGACGGCAGCCCACAACTGAAGATTGCTCGCGAACAGATGATCGGCCTGCTGCGCGAAACCGTGGTGCGTAATCCGAAGGTCCTAGGTGCCTACATCGCCTGGGAACCGAACGCTATCGACCACGATGACGCCAGCTACGTGAACAGCCCCGTGGTGGGTATGGAAACCAACGGGCGTTTCCTGCCGTGGTGGTTCCGCAATCAGGACGGCACCCTGGGCCTGGAAAAACTCGCCGACGTGACGGACCAGAAGTTGCTGTCCACCGGTATCCGCGCCAGCGAGTACTACCTGTGCTCCCAGGACAGCAGGAAAGCCTGCGTTATCGACCCGGCGCCCTACCGCGTCGGCGACACCATGACCATGCTCGCCTCGTTCATCGAGCCGATCCTCATCGATGGCAAGTTCCAGGGCATCGTCGGGGCGGACCTGTCGGTGAACTTCATCCAGGACATGCTCGTGGCCGCCGATGCCAAGTTGTACAACGGCGCCGGCGAGTTGGCGCTGCTCTCCAGCAACAACCGGTTCGTGGCATTTACGAAGGACCCGAGCAAACTCGGGGAAAAGGCCAGCGACCTGCTCGATGCCAGTGAACTGGACAACCTCGGCAAGCTCGGTACCGGCGAAGTGCGGTACGGCATCGACGAGGAGCACGGGCACATCGAAGTGTATATGCCGTTCGGCATTGGCGAGACCAACGCCCGCTGGACGCTGATGCTGCAATTGCCGCTGAACGCGGTGATGGCCGACCTGCAAGCGCTGCAGAAAGACCTGAACGACCGGCGCCAGTCCGACATTTTCGGCATGGCAATGGTGGGCCTGGCGATTGCCGGTATCGGTCTGCTGGTGATCTGGCTGGTGGGCCATGGCATTGCCCGGCCACTCAAGCAAATGGTGGCAATGCTCGATGACATCGCCCAGGGTGAAGGCGATCTGACCCGTCGCCTGGTGAGTGACCGCGCCGACGAACTCGGCGCCATTGCCAGAGGTTTCAACACCTTCCTGAGCAAGCTGCAGGGGATGATCACCCAAGTGGTGACCTCGGTGCAGAGCGTCAGCGATTCGTCGGAGCACACTGCTGACATCGCAATCCGCACCAACCAGGGCGTCCACAAGCAGATGTCCGAGATCGACCAGGTCGCCACCGCCGTGCACGAGATGACCGCTACGGCCCAGGACGTGGCCCGCAACGCAACGCAGGCCGCCCAGGCCGCCAGTCACGCCGACCAGGCCGCCAGCCAGGGCATGCAAATCGTACGGGATACGTCCACGTCCATCGGCGCCCTGGCGGTGGAAATCGGCAAGGCGGTAGGCGTGGTGCAGACCCTGGCCAAGGACAGCGAGAACATCAACGCGATTCTCACCGCCATCCGTGGCATCGCCGAACAGACCAATCTGTTGGCTCTCAACGCGGCCATCGAAGCCGCCCGGGCCGGTGAACAGGGTCGCGGATTCGCCGTGGTGGCTGACGAAGTGCGCAACCTGGCGCAAAAGACGCAGCAGGCCACGGAAGAAATCCAGTCGATGATCCAGCAATTGCAGCAGGGTACCCGGGACGTGGTGCGAGTGATGGAAGACAGCCAGCACCGCACCGATGAAAGCGTGCAGCATGCGGCGAAAGCGGCCCAGGCCCTGGAAACCATCACCCAGGCGGTGTCGGTGATCAACGACATGAACACCCAGATCGCCAGCGCCGCCGAGGAACAGAGCGCCGTGGCCGATGACATCAACCGCAACGTCATCAACATCGGGCAAGTGGCGAACGAAGTGGCGGGCGGCGCGGATGAGTCCAGCGCGGCCAGTGCCGGCTTGACCAAACTGGCGGAGCAGCAGCGGCGGTTGATCAATCAGTTCAGGGTCTGATCCAGAACCGCTATCGCGAGCAGGCTCGCTCCCAGAGGAGATTGCGGAAATGCCCCTGTGGGAGCGAGCCTGCTCGCGATAGCGGCAGTAAAGACACCACAGCCCTCAAGCCGGAGTCAGACACTCCGGCCCATTGAGCTTCGGATCGTTGACCATGTTGGCCAGCACCCGCTCACGCAGTTGCGCCGGTTCGCTTGCCAACAACCCTTGCAAGGTGTGCAGCGGCGTTTCAGGGCCGAGCCACAGGCGCTGGCCCTCCTCATCCAGAATCAACGGCCGGCGCTGTCCCGCCGCCGGCTGGGTGATGACCGCCGTGCTCAGCCACACCTGTTCCTGCACGGGATACGCCTCCCAGATCGCGGCAAAGCACAACGACGAACCCTCTCCGGGCGTCAGCCAGTAGGGCCGCTTGCGGGTGCCGCCGCGCCATTCGTAAAAGCCGTTGGCCGGCAGCAGGCAGCGACGCAGGCGCAATGCTTCACGGAACATCGGCTGCTCGGCCACGGTTTCGGCCCGGGCATGGGCCGGAGTACGGGACAGGTCGGTCAGCCATGCAGGCGTCAACCCCCAGCGCGCCCGGGCCAGCTCGCGCTGCCCCTCGGCACCGGCCCGCAGCATCAGCACCGAATCGTTGGGCGAAATATTCCATTGGGCCTTCTGGTCGGCAGGAAAGCCGGGCAAGGCCGCGAAAGCGGGGTTCCAGCGAAACAGGGCATAACGTCCACACATGGGGTAACACGACTCTTGATCAAACGGTCGTCAGCCTAACAGACCAACGTACCGGGATAACTCTCCGGCTCATCACCCGGCACCGGCATCGCTGCATTGTACGCGACGATCAGCTCCCGGGCGTATTGCGCCCGGTCGTCCTCCACCGCCAGCCCCAGCAAGCCCTGCATCGGCAACTCCCCCGCACCGCCCACCAGGTCGCGCCCCACCAGATGAGCCGTGATGCCCTCGCTGGCGAGCATGCCTTGTAGCAGTTCGCCCTCCATCAGGCTTTCCAGCTCGTAGATTCGTTGCATGGGCGCCCCCCATCAATCATTTTCACTGAAGACCTCCAGATGCCACTCCTCGCCATGCACTTGCAGGTTGAAAGTGATCGGTCGACAGCACACCTGACAATCCTCGATATAGACCTGATCCCCACCCGACAGATCCACGGTCGTCTCGACCTCTTCACCACAATACGGACAATCATAAAGAGCGGCTTCCAGCATCGCGGTCTCCCAGGTGACTTGTGCGTATAATCGCCGGTCTATTTGCAGGGCTATTTTCGTCTGGCTTATCTGCCAGGCCGTGCCCCGTCGTTTTTTTCGAGCGAACCTTTAACTTACCCTAGCCGTTTCCAACAAGAGAGCATGATGGGCGAATTCGATGCCATCCGACCTTACGACGACAGCGAAGTCCCAGCGGTGCTGGCCCGGCTGCTCGGCGACAAGGCGTTTCTAGATATCCTCACCCACTTCCGCTTCCCGCGCCTGGCCGGCGCCTTCGGCTGGATGCTCAAACCTCTTATAGCGCAAAGATTGCGCCGTGAGTTCGCCAGCGTGACATCGGTCGCCACTTTGCAGGATAAAGTGGAGTTTTATGTCGACCATACCATCGAGCGTGCCACCGACGGCGTGACCTATACCGGGGTGGAGCAGTTCAAGTCCGGCAGCGCGTACCTGTTCATCGCCAACCACCGCGACATCGTGATGGATCCGGCCTTCGTCAACTATGCCGTATACCATGCCGGCCTGCCGACGCCGCGCATCGCCATTGGCGACAATCTGCTGCAAAAACCTTTCGTCAGCGACCTGATGCGCCTGAACAAGAGCTTCATCGTGCACCGCTCCCTCACCGGACGGCGGGAGAAGATGGCGGCCTATCAGTTGCTGTCAGCGTACATCAACCACTCGATCCGCAACGACTGCGCCTCGATCTGGATCGCCCAGGCCGAAGGGCGGGCCAAGGACGGCGACGACCGTACCGAGTCGGCCATCCTCAAGATGTTCCACATGAGCCGCAAGGACGAGCCGTTCGGCGAGGTGATCCAGTCGCTGAACCTCACGCCCGTGTCGATCAGCTACGAATACGACCCGTGCGACCAGGCCAAGGCCCGCGAGCTGTACATCCGCGCCACCACCGGCACCTACACCAAGGCACCGGGCGAGGATGACGTGAGCATCGCCAAGGGCATCACCGGCTACAAGGGCCGGGTGCACGTGAATTTCGCCGCGCCGATCACCGAGCTGTTCGAAGACACCAAGCAATTGGCCCAGGAGATGGATCGACAGATTCTCGGCGGCTACCGCCTGTTCCCGGTGCATTACCTGGCTTACGCCCAATGGGTCGACGCCGATCCGCAGTTACAGGTTCCGCAGGCGGCCGAGGTGTTCGGCGCCGATGAACTGGCCAAGGCCCAGGAAGAGTGGCAACGCCGGCTGGATGCGTGCCCGGCGGAATATCGGCCGTTCCTGATCCTGCAATATGCGACACCGGTGCGTAATCAATATCGGGTCAAGGCGGGGTTGGGGTTGTAACGCGGCATACCTGTGGGAGCAAGGCTTGCCCGCGATGAAAGCGACACGATACTTTCGGAAATCGAGGTGCCTGTTTCGCGAGCAAGCTTTGCTCCCACGGGCACCCTCGCCACTTCGCCGCCGGTCATCTCAGCTGATCTGCGTGCTGATCCACGACACCAGCAAGGCCAACGCCAGGCAGCCGAAACCGAACCGGTAGAAGAACCGGTTCATGCGCTGGGTCGCCAGGTCCAGCAGCGCTTCGAAGCGTTCCTCGCCATTCCCGCTGCGCGTTTGCAAACTGGCACGCGCCCGCAGTTCGCGGCGGCGCGTCGCATGCAGCACCCAGCCGCCCGGGCAGGCAAACAGCAGCGCGAGCAGGTTGATCAATTTGGCCGGGTGGGCAGCGAACAACGAAAACAGATGCAGCGACATCACAAACCTCAAGCAAAACAGGCGAGACCTTCGGACAGGGCGCGAATTCTACCGAAAGCCCAGCGCCCTGCCCCGTTTTTTCCGACCTGTGGGGCTGAGCTACAGACTGCTTTCCCCGTCACGGTTTCGTCATCTGGATAAGCCACCCTGTCGCCCTCCAAACCTGCACGGACCCCGTCATGCTTCACGCCGAAAACCAGGATCGCCTCTACCTCATCACGCCGAGCGACGAACAGCAGAACCTCGTCGGCAGCCTGTCTTTCAACGTACAGGACCCACATTGGCTGGTGTACTGCGCCCTCGGTGGTCATCAACATGCCGACCTGCCGGAGACGGACCTGCTGACGGGCATCAGTGTGCTGGAACTGTATTCACAGGCCGCCTAGAAAAATCGCGAAAAAAAAACTGTGGGAGCGAGCCTGCTTGCGATAGCGGCGTCACATCTGAATCAATGTGACTGATAAACCGCTATCGCGAGCAGGCTCGCTCCCACAGGTGGAGGTCAGGCCCGGATCTTACTCAGCCAGGACCTGCCCGATGGTCGGATCCTTGAACAGCCGGGTCAGGGCGTCGCTCAACACATCGCTGACCAGCTTGGTATTGGTGTCCTGGTTGGGCGCCATGCCGAAACGCTGATCCAGGGAAGCCCCGTAACGACCGCTGTAACGACGGTTGGCGTTCTGCACATCGGAGCGGAAAGTCGCGCCGATGGTGGCTTCGGTCACGTACATGCCTTCCTTGGGCGATTGGTACTTGAGTTCGGCCAGGGTAACGGTCAGTTGTGGCGCATTCATCGCGTTCGCGGTCGGGGTGAAGCCCAGCAAACGCACGGCGGCTTCAGCCTGGGCCTGCAGCTTTGGCAGGATCTGCGCGCCCTGTACCGTGATGACGCTGGTTTCCGGATACAGACCGCCACGGGTGCCGAGGGTCGGCGACGGACGGCCGTCCACTACCCGTACCACCACCGGCTGGCCATGACCCACAGGCGCCAGCTGGGCGTTGAGCTTGGGTTCCGGGTTAAGTTGTTGCGGGCTGTGGGCGCAGCCGACAAGGGTCAGACTGGTCACAGCGATCAAACCGAACAACAGGCGTTGCAACATGCTCATCTCTCCAGAATCGGGCACTGACAGACCCGCAGTATAGCGGTGCGCCATCGCGGCGAACCAGCCGAATGAATACTGAAATTTCTGACATGTACCGCCAACGCCGGTTCCTGTCACTCCACTGTCACGGTCCTTACACCGGCATGTCATGGCTCGCTGTCAGGCTGCTCACAAGTCCCTCGACACGGAAATCCGACCATGCGTCTTCTCATCTCTCTGTTCACCCCACGTCCACAGCATCGCAGCTTTGCCCTGCTGGATCGCAACGGCCACTGCCAGGCCTTCAAGCAATGCAGCTTGCAACCCATGGGCGAAGGCTGGGTGGAAATTGAAGAAATCCGTCTGAGCTGGCTGCACCGCCCGTTGCCCGCCAGCGCCCGTGTACAACCGCTTCGCAGTCGCGCGCGCAGCCGTCAGTTGTTGGCCATCTGACCGAATGGCTAATAAAAGTCATTAAACACGACCATTTTCCTGCGTTTCTTCGTTACAATCTCCCCCCGATTATAAGGACGTCTCCTGATCGGGCCTCGCAACACCGCCGATGCGCTTGTATTGGCACCCCGCATTGCCCACAGAGAGCCGCCCACACAGATCGAGTGAAGCTGGCGCGCCTGCTGTTCCGGGCCGATCACCACCTTTTCGCGAATCTGCAGAGCTGTCATTACGCTCGGTTACGGAGCTGTCTGACCGTTTTGCCTGTCATGTACTGCATGGGCCAAACAATCCGGACACGGTACCTGGCTGGGACAGCCCTTTTTTGAGGTTCACGTCTTCAAAAGAGCGTGAAAAAACGGGTTTTCACAACTTCACAAGAGTGTGGCGAGCAAATGAAGAGTTTTGCGTCTGAACAAGCACCATTGGCGTCTGAAACAGCCCAACGACACAGGACCGGATATCGCTCAAGAACCGGCGCCTGAAGCCTGTCCGCTACGGATTTGGTTGCACGAACGGATGTCTCGGCCATAAGTCGAATTGCCCGCCCGGCGCTTAAATGAGTTCATGTGACTCTTGAGGCCAGGCTGCATGCATCCGTAGCAGTTGCAAAAAATTGCGAAGATTCGGACATGGCGATCCTGGCCATGGGTACCTGGGGCGCAACCGACCTGCCCCGCCACTCTGGCCGCTATGCCGACAATTTGGTGCTGCAGATTTTGGAGACGCGTTAAATGGCGCATAACGAAGCAGTCGATGTAGTTCTGGTAGGGGCTGGCATCATGAGTGCCACCCTGGCCGTGCTGCTCAAGGAGCTCGACCCCGCGATTTCGCTGGAAGTCGTCGAGCTGATGGATTCCGGTGCCGCGGAGAGTTCCAACCCCTGGAACAACGCCGGTACCGGCCACGCCGGGTTGTGTGAGCTGAACTACACACCGCAGGCGGCCGATGGCAGTGTCGACATCAAGAAAGCCGTGCACATCAACACCCAGTTCGAGGTGTCGAAGCAGTTCTGGACGTACCTGACCCGGAAAAGCACGTTCGGCTCCTCCAAGTCCTTTATCGCCCCGGTGCCGCACCTGAGCTTCGTGCAGGGCGAAAAAGGCGTGTCGTTCCTGAAGAAGCGCTTCGAACTGCTGAGCCAGCATCACGCCTTCGCCGACATGGAATACACCGAAGACAAAGGCAAGATGGCCGAGTGGATGCCGCTGATGATGCCGGGTCGTCCGGCCGACGAAGTCATCGCCGCCACCCGGGTCATGAACGGCACCGACGTCAACTTCGGCGCCCTGACCAACCAACTGCTCAAGCACCTGACCAGCGCCCCCGACACCCAGGTCAAGTACTGCAAGCGCGTCACCGGCCTCAAGCGCAACGGCAGCGGCTGGACCGTGAGCATCAAGGACGTCAACTCCGGCAGCAGCCGTGACGTCGATGCCAGATTCGTCTTCCTGGGTGCCGGTGGCGCCGCGTTGCCGTTGCTGCAAGCCTCGGGCATCGAGGAAAGCAAGGGCTTCGGTGGCTTCCCGGTCAGCGGCCAATGGCTGCGTTGCGACAACCCGGAAGTGGTCAAGCACCACCAGGCCAAGGTCTACAGCCAGGCTGCGGTGGGCTCGCCACCGATGTCGGTGCCGCACCTGGATACCCGCGTGGTTGATGGCAAGAAATCCCTGTTGTTCGGACCCTATGCCGGTTTCACCACCAAGTTCCTCAAGCACGGCTCGATCATGGACCTGCCGCTGTCGGTACGCGCCGGCAACATCGGCCCGATGCTGGCGGTAGCCCGGGACAACATGGACCTGACCAAGTACCTGATCAGCGAAGTGATGCAATCCATGGAGCAGCGCCTGGAATCCCTGCGCCGCTTCTACCCCGAGGCGAAAGCCGAGGACTGGCGCCTGGAAGTGGCCGGCCAACGGGTGCAGATCATCAAGAAAGATCCGAAGAAAGGTGGCGTCCTGCAGTTCGGTACCGAGCTGGTGGCAGCCAAGGACGGTACCCTCGCCGCCCTGCTCGGCGCATCGCCAGGCGCTTCGGTGACCGTGTCGATCATGCTGGACCTGATCGAGCGCTGCTTCCCGGACAAAGCCAAGGGAGAGTGGGCCGCCAAGCTCGCGGAAATCTTCCCGGCCCGGGAAAAAGTGCTGGAAACCGACGCGGCGCTGTATCGCAAGATCAACGCGCAGAACAACATCGCGCTGGGACTGGTTGAAGACAGCAAGGCTCAAAGCTACGCCTGATACTGTCTCGCTATAAACAAAAAGCCTCCAACTGATGGAGGCTTTTTTGTGCTTCTTTCACGCTGAACTTGACGCGTGTTTCGCCAGAAGGCGATCAAGCGCTCTGAGAGGCGTTTAAATTCGCTATGACACGCTCAGCCGCGTGCCTTGTTGAACAACTCGATGTAATCCTCGGCGTTGCGCTGATCCTGGATCAGCGCAACGAAATCGTTACCGTGCTCATCCTTGCCATTGAGGTCATAGCCGGCTTCGACGAAGAAGGTCAGGAAGCGCTCGAAATCATCGACCCGCAGGCCACGGTAGCCCTTGATCAGTTTGTGCAACGACGGCGAAGTGGCATCGGCCGGTTCGAAATTGAGGAACAGCTTGATCTGTTCATCGCCAATCTCGTCACCAATCACTTGTTTCTTGTCTTTACGCATAGCCGGCTCCAACTCGCACAGTTCACGGGGCGGGCAGTTTACCCTCGGCAAGCCCCGGGGCTCAACGCGAGCGTACCGCTCCGGTGTGCAGGTCGGCCCAGACGTGGCCGTTGGCGTAGCTGAGGAACTGCACGTACACCGTATCGTTGCGCAGCAGATCGATGATCGCCCGATAATGCGCCTGTGGATAAGACAGGGTCAGGGTCTTGCTCGCCTCGTCGAAGACCGGTTTCTTCAGGCTCTTGCTTTCGCCATCGAAGCTGAGGATCACCTGATTGAGGGTGGCGCCCTTGTTCAGGGGCTTGCCCTTGAGGCGAACCAGCAGCGGCGACGTCACCGGTATCGGTTGTTGGTTGGACTGACGTTGATTACCCACTACCACCGAGTATTCGGTGACTTGCAGCAGTTGCTGCTGTTCGGGCTGTTCCTGGCGTACCGTCAGGTCATCGGGCGGCAGGAACTGGCTGTGCATCGGCGCGGCAACGGCCACCAGCGGCAGGCTGGAAATCAGAAGCAAGGCGGCACGGCGGCGGATCGATACAGTCATGACAGGCTCCGGGATCTTGGCCCGGCACTCTAGCATGAGCATGGTCGGTAAAAATAAACGATACGGGTCAATACTGCCGGCCATTGCAGGAGGCATACTCAAAGGGCCATCATCCTGAAATCAGTGGCGATGCCTTTGTGGCGAGGGAGCTTGCTCCCGCTCGATTGCGCAGCAATCGCAAAAACAGCCAGGGGCTGCTACGCAGCCCAGCGGGAGCAAGCTCCCTCGCCACAGGGATTGGTGTCCGGCAGGTCCGGTGTCTTTGCCCATTCATTTTTGAGGAGTGCCCATGTCCTTCTCCGCTCCACCGCTATTCGCCGCCTGGCGTCAAAGCTGGCGGGCCGGTTATACCCTTGAACGCTTGCGCGGCGACCTGGTGGCCGGGCTGACGGTCGGGATCATCGCCATTCCCCTGGCGATGGCCCTGGCAATCGCGGTGGGCGTACCGCCGCAACACGGCTTGTACACCGTGTTGGTGGCCGCACCGCTGATCGCCCTGACCGGTGGCTCGCGTTTCAACGTGAGCGGGCCGACGGCGGCATTCGTGGTGATCCTGCTGCCCATCACCCAGCAGTACGGGCTAGGCGGCCTACTGCTGTGCACGATGCTCGCCGGGCTGATTCTGATCGCCTTGGGATTGATGCGCGCCGGGCGGTTGATCCAGTACATCCCCTATCCGGTCATCCTCGGTTTCACCGCCGGCATCGGCGTGGTCATCGCCACCCTGCAACTGAAGGATCTGTTGGGCCTGACGACTGCCGGCCAGGCCCGACACTACATCGAACAACTGGGCGAGCTGATCGTGGCACTGCCGGGGGCCCACCTCGGTGACAGCCTCATCGGTGCCGTGTGCCTGGCAGTCTTGATCGTCTGGCCACGCTGGGTTCCGCGGGTGCCAGGCCACCTGGTCGCCCTGCTGGTCGGCGCACTGCTGGGGCTGGCGCTGGAGCGCGGCGGCTGGTCAGTGGCGACGCTGGGGGAACGCTTCAGTTATGTGGTCAACGGCATCAGCCACCCCGGGATTCCACCGTTCCTGCCGAGCTTCGACTGGCCCTGGAATCTTCCTGACGGCCAGGGGCGACCGTTGGTGCTGTCCTACGACCTGATCCGACAGTTGCTGTCACCCGCCTTCGCCATCGCCATGCTCGGTGCCATCGAGTCGCTGTTATGCGCCGTGGTGGCGGACGGCATGACCGGCAGCAAGCACGATCCCAACGCAGAGCTGTTGGGCCAGGGCCTGGGCAACCTGGTGGCGCCGCTGTTCGGCGGCATCACCGCCACCGCCGCGATTGCCCGCAGCGCCACCAACGTGCGCAGCGGCGCGTCTTCGCCCTTGGCGTCGATTATCCACAGTTTGGTGGTACTGGCGGCGATCATGCTGTTGGCGCCGCTGTTCAGCTACCTGCCCATGGCCGCGCTGGCGGCGCTGCTGGTGATGGTTGCCTGGAACATGAGCGAAGCCGGACACGTGCTGCACACCCTGCGCATCGCCCCGCGCAGCGATGTACTGGTGCTGCTGACCTGCCTGGGCCTGACGGTGTTGTTCGACATGGTCCTGGCGGTCTCCGTCGGCCTGCTGCTGGCGGCCGGGCTGTTCATCAAGCGCATGAGCGAACTGACCGACAGCGCCGAACTGCCGCGGCACTTTCATCAAGCCTTGCAGGACATGCCTGAGCATGTGCGTTGCTACGGGATTCGCGGCCCGCTGTTCTTCGGTGCGGCAGAAAAGGCCCTGGATGTGCTGCGCCGGTTCGATCCGGGGGTCCGCGTCGTGGTAGTGGAAATGAGCGCCGTGCCAATGCTCGACATGACTGCACTGGCGGCCTTTGAAAATATCCTGAAGGACTATCGCAAACAGAACATCGGCCTGATCCTGGTCGCCACCGCGCCACGGGTGCGCCTGAAACTGCGCCGCGCCGGCATTCATCGCGAGCAGCGCAAACTGGCGTATGTACAGACCCTGGAGCAGGCGCGGATCAAGAGTGAGCGCTGGCTTGAAACCAGTTCTACCTGACCTGTTCCAGACATCGACAGGTCTCAGTCGAACTGCGCACGCATCCACGCCTGATATTCCGCCACGCCCGGCTCGCCTTCGCGGGGCGCCCAGTGGGCCAGCTCGCCCTCACCCACGGGCCGGTAAGGACCGGCCTTGCACTCGAACATCAGGCTGTCGGCTTCCAGCACCACCAGGCCGTGATACACGCCCGCCGGCAGGTCGACCCCGAGGCAATCGCCTCCGGCCTGAAGGATGCGCTTGTCCGTCACCGCACCGGCGTCGTCGAAGATCAACACACCCAGGCGCCCCCTGAGTACCAGCAGAGTTTCTGCCTTGTCGGCACTGAGGTGACGATGGGGCGGAATGTACGTGGACGGTTGCAACCCCACAGCCATACGATGGCAGGGTTCGTCCATCCGATGGAAGTTGTGGTGCTGCCGCCCGCGAGGGCTATCGGCAGCCTTCTCGGCCAGTTCATCGAACAGCGCTTGATCCAGGAAGCTCGACCGAGTCATCGATTACATGCCCTTGACGGCGAAAATACCGTTGGCGTTGCGCCAGTAACCTTTGTAGTCCATGCCATAACCGAAGATGTAGCGATCGATGCACGGCAGGCCGACGAAATCGGCCTTCAGGTCTGGACGGGCCTTGCGGTCGTGGTCCTTGTCGATCAGCACGGCGGTGTGCACGGCGCGGGCGCCGGCATGCCGGCAGAAATCGATGATCGCGCCCAGGGTGTGCCCCTCGTCGAGGATGTCGTCGATGATCAGCACGTCGCGGTCGATGAACGAGACTTCCGGCTTGGCTTTCCAGAACAGGTCGCCGCCGCTGGTTTCGTTGCGATAACGGGTGGCATGCAGGTACGACGCCTCCAGCGGGAAGTTCAGGTAGGTCAGCAGCTTGCCGGAGAAGATCAGCCCACCGTTCATGACACAGAACACCACCGGGTTGGAATCGGCCAGCTGGTCGTTGATCTGCGCACCGACCCGGGCAATGGCCGCTTCGACTTCGGCTTCGGTGTACAGGCAGTCAGCCTCCGCCATGATTTGACGGATGTGTTCGAGATCAGCGGACATGTCGCTCTCCAGGGGTGGCAGGTCGGAAAAGCGGGCAAAGGTACGCATCCCGTCCGGCCAGATCAAGGGTTTGTGGACTAACGTTCTGTATTGTCTATAGGACAAGCCTTCGGGATAGATTAATCTAGCCCGGTTTTTTTGCCCGCCGCCGGAGCCTTCCCCATGCCCATCCTCGAGATCCGCCATCCGCTGATCAGACACAAACTCGGCCTGATGCGCCGCGCCGATATCAGCACGAAGAACTTCCGCGAACTCGCCCAGGAAGTCGGTGCGCTGCTCACCTACGAAGCCACCAAAGACCTGCCGCTGGAATCCTACGAGATCGACGGCTGGGCCGGTGCGGTCCAGGTGGAGAAAATCGCCGGCAAGAAGATCACCGTGGTGCCGATCCTGCGCGCCGGCATCGGCATGCTCGAGGGCGTGTTGAGCCTGATCCCCGGCGCCAAGGTCAGCGCCGTGGGCGTGGCTCGCAATGAGGAAACGCTGCAGGCCCACACCTACCTGGAAAAACTGGTGCCGGAAATCGACGAGCGCCTGGCCATGATCATCGATCCGATGCTCGCCACCGGCGGTTCCATGGTCGCCACCATCGACCTGCTGAAAAAAGCCGGTTGCCGCGACATCCGCGCCATGGTTCTGGTTGCCGCCCCCGAAGGCATCAAGGTGGTCCAGGACGCTCACCCGGACGTGACCATCTATACCGCTTCCATCGACCAGAAGCTCAACGAGCACGGCTACATCATCCCGGGCCTGGGCGATGCCGGCGACAAGATCTTCGGCACCAAGCAGAAGGACGCCTGAGCATGCAGGACGAGTTCAACGATCCGCTCTGGCGCCAGGTGCTGTCCGGTGCACAGATGCTGTTCGTCGCCTTCGGCGCCCTGGTGCTGATGCCGTTGATCACCGGGCTGGACCCGAACGTCGCGCTGTTTACCGCGGGCCTGGGAACGATCCTGTTCCAGGTCGTCACTGGGCGGCAGGTGCCGGTGTTCCTGGCGTCGAGCTTTGCCTTCATCACCCCGATCATTCTCGCCAAGGGCCAGTTCGGCCTCGCGGCGACCATGGGCGGCGTGATGGCGGCCGGTTTCGTCTACACCTTCCTGGGCCTGGCCGTGAAGATCAAGGGCACCGGTTTCATCGATCGGCTGTTGCCGCCGGTGGTCATCGGCCCGGTGATCATTTCCATTGGCCTGGCGATGGCGCCGATTGCCGCGAACATGGCGATGGGCAAGGCCGGCGACGGTACCGAGCTGATTCACTACCAGACCGCCATGATGATTTCGATGCCGGCCCTGCTCACCACGCTGATTGTCGCGGTGTTCGGCAAAGGTATCTTCCGTCTGGTGCCGATCATTTCCGGCGTGCTGGTGGGCTTCGCCATGGCGTTTTTCTTCGGCGTGGTGGACACCGCCAAGATCGCCGCCGCACCATGGTTCTCCCTGCCGGCCTTCACCGCCCCTGAGTTCAATTGGCAGGCGATCCTGTTCATCGTGCCAGTGGCCCTGGCGCCGGCCATCGAGCACATCGGCGGGGTGATTGCGGTGGGCAGCGTGACCGGTCGCGACTACCTGAAAAAACCCGGCCTGCACCGGACCCTGCTCGGTGACGGCATCGCCACCACCGCAGCCGGCCTGTTTGGCGGCCCGCCCAATACCACCTACGCCGAAGTCACCGGCGCGGTGATGCTGACCAAGAACTACAACCCGAAAATCATGACCTGGGCGGCGATCTTTGCCATCGCCCTGGCCTTCATCGGCAAGTTCGGGGCGCTGCTGCAAAGCATCCCGGTACCGGTCATGGGCGGGATCCTGTGCCTGTTGTTCGGTTCGATTGCGGCGGTGGGCATGAACACCCTCATCCGCCACAAGATCGACCTGGGCGAAGCGCGCAACCTGGTGATCGTTTCGGTGACGCTGGTGTTCGGCATCGGCGGCGTGCTGGTGGGGACCGGCACCGGCCCGGATGACTTCGGCCTCAAAGGCATCGCGCTGTGCGCGGTGGTGGCGATCGGGCTGAACCTGCTGCTGCCGGGTAATGACGGTTGGAAGCAGAAGAAAGTGGATGAGCCGCTGATCTGAGATGTTCGTTGCCTGAGATGGCCCCATCGCGAGCAGGCTCGCTCCCACAAGGGATCGGTTGTGTACACAGATTTTGTAACCAACCTCAATTCACTGTGGGAGCGAGCCTGCTCGCGATAGGGCCCTTGAATGTTACAGCGCGATCGGCGCCCGCTCGCATAACGTGCTCAACGCCTCGGCCCATTGCGGCTGGTCATTGAGACATGGCACCAGTACCAACTCCTCCCCCCCGGCCTCGCGGAACTGCTCGCGCCCGCGATCACCGATTTCCTCCAGGGTCTCAATGCAGTCGGCCACGAACGCCGGACACATCACCATCACCTTCTTGACCCCGCTCTTGGCCAACTCTTCCAGGCGCGCTTCGGTGTAGGGTTCGATCCACTTGGCACGACCCAGTCGGGACTGGAACGACACCGACCATTGCCCTTCCTTGAGGCCCATCTGCCGGGCGAACAGTTCGGCCGTGCGAATGCACTGGGCGCGGTAGCACGTCGCGATAACCTCCGGTGGCGCGTTCTTGCAGCAGTTGGCATCCTTGAAGCAATGAAATCCCGTCGGGTCGAGCTTGGTCAGGTGCCGTTCCGGCAAGCCATGGAAACTCAACAGCAGGTGATCGTAATCCTGCATCAGATAGGGCCTGGCACTGGCAACCAGCGCGTCGAGGTACTCCGGCTGATCGTAGAACGGCTGGAGAATCGAAAACTGCACGTCGAGCTTCTTGTCCCGCACGACCCGCTTGGCTTCTTCGACCACGGTGGTGACGGTGCTGTCAGCGAATTGCGGGTACAACGGCGCCAGCGTGATCTTCTTGTGCCCCTGGCTCGCCAGGCGTACCAGTGCCGACTCAATGGACGGTTCGCCGTAACGCATCGCCAATTCCACCGGCCCCTGGGTCCACTGGGCGGCCATCGCCTGTTGCAGCCGACGGCCGAGCACCACCAGCGGCGAACCCTCCTCCCACCAGATCGAGGCGTAGGCGTGGGCCGATTGTTCGGGGCGCTTGATCAGGATCAGCGACACCAGTAAACGCCGCACCGCCCATGGCAGGTCGATGACGTACGGGTCCATCAGGAATTGATTGAGGTAGCGGCGTACATCGGCCACCGAAGTGGAGGCAGGCGAACCCAGATTCACCAGAAGCAACGCGTGATCGGTCATGCAACGTCCTATTTCAAAAGCGGCCGGACAAATCGTCCAGCGCCGCAGGCAAATCCGTGAACCGGAAAGTGAAACCCGCCGCCTGCAACCGGGCCGGCGTGGCGCGCTGGCCGCCGAGCAACAGCGACGACAATTCCCCCAGTGCGACTTTCAATACCAGCTCCGGCATCGGCATCACGGCGGGCCGATTCAACACGTGTCCCAGGGCCTTGGCGAAATCACGGTTACGCACCGGGTTCGGCGCGCAGGCATTATAAGGACCGCTGGCGTCATCGCGGTGCAGAAGAAAATCAATCAGGGCGATTTGATCGTCGATGTGGACCCATGGCATCCATTGCCGACCATTGCCGATACGCCCACCCAGCGCCAGTTTGAAGGGCAATAGCAGCCGCGACAAAAAGCCGCCCTCGGCGGACAGGACCAGGCCGGTACGGACCAGTACCACGCGTATGCCCATGGCCTCGGCCCGTTGCGCGGTTTCTTCCCAGGCGATGCACAGCTGGCTGGCGAAATCCTCGCTGACGGGCCCCGATTCCTCGGTCAATTCCCGTTCGCCACCGTCGCCATACCAGCCCACCGCGGAACCCGATATCAACACGGCGGGTTTCTGCTCGCAGCGCTCCAGCCACGCCAGCAAAACCTCGGTCAAGGTAACGCGACTGCTCCATAACAACATTTTGCGCTTATGGGTCCAGGGTCGATCGGCAATCGGCGCCCCGGCGAGGTTGACCACCGCGTCCACCGGCTCGTCGATCTCATCGAGCCTGGCGACGCCCCGCACTTGCGCTCCACAGATTTTCGCCACCTCTGCGGGTTGGCGACTCCATACCGTCAGCCGATGTCCTTGCTCCAACCAGAGGCGGCAGAGCTGACGCCCGATCAAACCAGTACCGCCGGTCAGCAATATGTGCATGAGATGTTCCTCGCAGCGCGTTTTACCCGGCCCACTAGTCTATTTTTATAAGCAGGGATTTTTCGTATCGGACAGGGTCTGTGTTTAACAATAGGTCAACCTGTCCAAACGCGAACGGTAAAACTTATACCAAAAACCCGAATTGTACAGGTTTAAACGACGGCGTAGTCTGTACAGAAAGGTAAACGAGGCCCTCATGACTGTACCCATCGCAATCATCGGCACCGGCATCGCCGGACTCTCAGCCGCCCAGGCCCTGACGGAGGCCGGGCATGTCGTTCAACTCTTCGATAAAAGCCACGGTAGCGGCGGACGCATGTCCAGCAAACGCAGCGACGCTGGCTCACTGGACATGGGCGCGCAATATTTCACCGCCCGTGATCGCCGCTTCGTCACCGAAGTCCAGCGCTGGCAGGCCAATGGCTGGGCTGCGGAGTGGAACCCGCAACTCTACAATTTCCAGGGCGGACAACTGACCCCCTCCCCGGACGAACAGACCCGTTGGGTCGGCACCCCGCGCATGAGCGCCATCACCCGCGCCTTGCTCGGCAAGTTGCATGTGCAGTTCTCCTGCCGGATCACCGAGGTCTACCGCGGCCAGGAACACTGGCACTTGCAGGACGCGGAAGGCTTCACCCACGGCCCCTTCGGCCAGGTTGTCATCGCCACGCCCGCACCCCAGGCCACCGCATTGCTGGCGGCCGTGCCGAAACTCGCCGGGGTGGCCGCCGGCGTGAAGATGGACCCCACCTGGGCCGTGGCCCTGGCTTTCGAACAGGCGCTGGATACGCCCATGGAAGGCTGCTTCGTGCAGGACAGCCCCCTCGACTGGCTGGCCCGTAACCGCAGCAAGCCGGGACGCGACAGCACGCTCGACACCTGGGTATTGCACGCTACCAGCGACTGGAGCCGGCAGCACATCGACCTGCCCAAGGAGGCAGTGATCGAACACCTGCACGGTGCCTTCGCCGAACTGCTGCACAGCGCCATGCCCGCGCCGAGCTTCAGCGTGGCCCATCGCTGGCTCTATGCCCGCCCTGCCGGCAACCATGAGTGGGGCGCCTTGGCCGATGCCGACCTGGGCCTGTATGTCTGTGGCGACTGGTGCCTGTCCGGCCGGGTCGAAGGTGCCTGGCTCAGCGGCCAGGAAGCCGCGCGGCGCTTGCACGCCAGCCTGCAATAGATCGCGTCACCCTGCGTCACCCGCTGCTGTCGAACGAGACGGCAGCCTGCCCGTGAATAACGCCAGCGGCTTCTCCACCCTGCAAACCGGGTTGACTTGTACAGCCATGGATCTATGATGAATAAAATTGTACAAATAATCACTTCTTGTACAAGTTTATACGCCAGAGGTCCCAATGTCCGACTCAGCCGCTATCCGCCCGAAAATCGCCGTCAGCGCTTGTCTGATGGGCGCAGAAGTTCGCTTCAACGGCGGGCACAAGCAATCGCAGCTGTGCAGTCGGCTCCTCGCGGAGCATTTTGACTTCGTGCCGGTCTGCCCGGAAGTCGCCATCGGCCTGGGCATTCCGAGAGAACCGATCCGGTTGGTGGGCAACCCCGAACGCCCCGAGGTGGTCGGCACGGTGACACAAGGCCTCAACGTGACTCGCCCGCTGGCCGATTACGCCCGGCGGATGGCTGCGGAACTGGACGACATCTGCGGCTACATCTTCATGCAGAAATCGCCGTCATGCGGCCTGGAGCGGGTCAAGGTCTATGACCATAACGGTGCGTCGCAGCCAGGTGGCGGACGTGGCGTCTACGCCCAGGCATTCTGCGAGTTCCATCCGGACCTGCCGGTGGAAGAAGACGGCCGCCTCAACGATCCGGTACTGCGAGAGAATTTCCTCACCCGGGTGTACGCCTACGCCGCCTGGCAAGCGCTGCGCCGCAAGGGCCTGACCCGGCGCGACCTGATTGCGTTCCACTCGCGCTACAAGTACCTGCTGATGGCCCATAACCCTGTGCAGTACAAAGTCCTGGGCAACCTGTTGGGCAACATGGGCAAGACCGACCCCAACGAGCTGGGCCCGCGATACTTCAGCGCACTGATGACGGCCCTGAAAAAATGCGCCACCCGCCGCACCCATACCAATGTGTTGCAGCACCTGAGCGGTTATCTCAAACGTGCCATCGACGCCGGGGACAAACAGGAAGTCCAACATCTCATCGCCCAGTACCGTCTCGGCATCGTACCGCTGGTCGTGCCGCTGACCTTGCTCAAGCATCATCTTCGCCTGCATCCCGATCCCTATCTGGCGCAGCAGGTCTACCTGCAACCGCACCCGGAAAATCTCAGTTTGCGGAACGCCATCTGATGAAAGGCGATACCGACTCGAGTGCTCGCGAAGACCTTGGCGGCGATTTCGCCCAGGCCCTGGCAGACGGCTGGCTGCCCATACGCGAAGTGGCGCGGCGAACCGGTGTCAACGCCGTGACGTTGCGCGCCTGGGAGCGCCGTTACGGCTTGATCGTACCGTTGCGCACGCCCAAGGGACACCGGTTGTTCAACGCCGAACATGTACAGCGAATCCAGAGCATCCTCACCTGGATCGACCGGGGCGTGACGGTCAGCAAGATCAAGCCCTTGCTCGACGCGCCGCAACCGCCCACCGATCCGCAGGACAACGACTGGCTGCGCCAGCGTCACGCCCTCACCCTGGCAGTGACGCAACTGGCCGAGCGCCAGATCGATGACCTGGTCAACCAGGCCATGGGCCTGTACCCACCCTGGACCGTGTGCGAACAGTTGCTGTTGCCCCTGCTCGAGGAACTGCAATTGCGTTGGCAGGGCCAGTTCGGCGCACAGCTGGAACGGGTGTTCCTGTACTCCTGGCTGCGCAGCAAATTCGGCAGCCGGATCTATCACAACAACCGTCAGCTACGCGGCGCGCCGTTGCTGTTGGTCAACCAGTCGGACGTTCCCCTGGAACCGGGCCTGTGGCTCACCGCCTGGCTGACGAGCAGCGCCGATTGCCCGGTGGAAGTCTTCGACGGGCCGATACCGGCGGGCGAACTGGCCTTGGCGGTCGAACGCCTCAAGGCCCGCGGCGTACTGCTGTACTCCAGCCATGCCATGAATCTGTCCCAACTGCCCAGGCTGCTGAATGGAGTCGACTGCCCGATCATCGTTGCCGGCAGTGCCGCCTCGATCCATCACGCCAAATTGTCCACCGGCGTCTCGATGAAGGACATCGCCTGGGCCGAAGACCCGTTAGCGGCTTACCGCGAGCTGAGTCGCAGAGCACTTCTTTGAAATGGAAAAACCCATGCAATTGATCTGGCTGCGCAGCGACCTGCGCGTGAACGACAATACCGCCCTGGCGGCTGCCGCGGCCCGGGGGCCTTGTGTGGCGGTGTACCTGACGAGCCCAGCACAGTGGCGTGCCCATGATGATGCCCCGTGCAAGATCGATTTCTGGCTGCGCAACCTGGCTGCGCTGAGCAAGGCCTTGGCCGAACTGAACATTCCCTTGCTGATCCGCCATGCACCGCACTGGGATCAGGCTCCGTCGGTACTGCTCACGCTGTGCCGCGAACTGAACATCGAAACCGTTCACGCCAACGAGGAATACGGAGTGAATGAGGCCCGGCGCGATGCCGAAGCAGCCCGTTGCCTGAAAGCCCAGGGCATCGATTTTCATAGTTATCTCGACCAACTGCTGTTCAAGCCCGGCAGCGTGCTGACCCGAACCGGCAGCTATTTCCAGGTGTTCAGCCAGTTTCGCAAAGTCTGCTACAGCCGCCTGCACCTTTCACTGCCGAAGCTGATCCGTGCACCGGCCCGGCAGGCACCGACCGGCATCCACAGCGACCCGGTGCCCACAGAGGTCGAAGGATTTGCTCTCCCCAGTGATTCCTTGCGCGCTCTCTGGCCCGCCGGTGAAAACGAAGCCCGGCGGCGCCTCGACACGTTCGTCGATCAACACCTGGACTTTTACCAAAGCGAACGGGACTTCCCGGCCAGGCCCGGTACCAGCCAGCTTTCGGCTTATCTGGTGGCGGGCGTGGTCTCGCCGCGCCAGTGCCTGCATGCCGCATTGCAAGCCAACCAGGGCGAATTCGAGAGTGGAAGTGCCGGAACCGTGACCTGGATCAATGAATTGCTCTGGCGTGAGTTCTATAAACACATTCTGGTGGGCTTTCCCCGTGTGTCCCGTCATCGTGCGTTCCGCCCGGAAACCGAAGCCCTGGCCTGGCGCAATGCGCCCGAAGAGCTGGCGGCCTGGCAGCAGGCCCGCACCGGACTGCCGATCATCGATGCAGCCATGCGTCAGCTATTGGAAACCGGATGGATGCACAACCGCTTACGGATGGTCGTTGCGATGTTTCTTAGCAAGAACCTGCTGATCGACTGGCGCGAAGGCGAGCGTTTTTTCATGCAGCACCTGATCGACGGAGACCTGGCCGCCAATAACGGTGGCTGGCAATGGAGTGCCTCCACCGGTACCGACTCGTCGCCCTGGTTTCGCATCTTCAATCCGCTGAGCCAATCGGAAAAATTCGACCGTGACGGCCTGTTTATCAAACGCTGGTTACCGGAGCTGAACGATCTCGATAAGCAACAGGTCCATAACCCAATAGGCGGATTATTCGATAGGTCGGACTACCCGGCTCCGATCGTCAATCTCAGCCAATCCCGGGAACGGGCGTTGGGGGCTTTCAGGAATTTGCCGACGCGGCAACAGGCCGTGGCTGGAAAATCGGGCGATCAGCGAACGTGAAATTAACGACATCTGGAGTGCAGGCCCAGTCAGGCGGGATATAGTCAGACTATACGCAAGGACTTGTCTTGGGCGCCCCTTACCCGTCGCGGCGTACCGCCCCGATCAAGAGGAGTATGGAATGGGTCAGAGACCACCACGACGATATTGGCTAACGGGTGCCGGTAACGGAGTCGGCGCTTCGTTGGCCCAGGCGATACTCGAAACCGGGGCGAACCTGGCCATCAGCTCACGCTCGGCTCAATCCTGCGAAGCCCTTTCGGCACGTTATCCAGGTCAGATACTGACGATGCCTGGCGACTTGACCGACAGCCAGACGGTACGCGACATCATCGATCAAATCGCTCAGCAGTGGGGTGCCCTGGACACGCTGATCCTGAACGCCGGCACCACCGAGTACGTCAACGGTCAACTTGCCGACGCTGCTCTCATCGAACATATCGTGCGCAGCAACCTGTTGGTCGCAAGCCTCTGCATCGAAACAGCCTCACCATTGCTGCGTGCCGGCACCGCGCCCCTGCTGGTGGGAATCATCAGCCCGGCAACTTACCTGCCGCCGTCTCACGCCGAGGGCAGCAACGGAGCAATGCGTTATCTGTTCGAATCGGCCCGCGCCTCCGAGAACATCGACGTAACGCTCGTTCGCCCGGACTTCGATAGCGCGCTTGGGAGCCTGGCGGACTTTCCGGCCACACCAGGATCGGCAGACGAAATGGCTGCCTACGTCCTGAGCCAGTTGGGCGAACGCCCCCATGAAGTGCTCCTCCCTGTCACAGCCGTGGCCGCGCTGTGGCCATTACCGCCTTCGGGCCAGACCACACAGGCGGGTATCGATCCTTGCCAGGCAAGCGCCTGGTCACCGATCAAGGGTCGCCCCTGAGCGGCCCGCTTGCCTTACACTGCGCGCCATGGAAACCATCCCTCTCGCTGATCTCACTGCACCAACCGTTACGTGTTCGACGTGCGCGGCGTGCTGCTGCCAACTCGAAGTGCTGTTGATCACCGACACCGGTGTGCCGCAACGCTTCATCGCCACGGACGATTGGGGCGGGGAAGTGATGCTGCGCCTCGATGACGGCTGGTGCGCGGCCCTGGATCGGGACAGCATGAAGTGTACTATCTACGAAAAGCGCCCGCTGATCTGCCGGGAGTTCGAAATGGGAGCGCCGGAGTGTATTGAGGAGCGCCGCGGGATTACGACGGCGTATCGGTAGAACATCACCGCCGCTATCGCGAGCAGGGATCAGTGGGGATATCGGACTTGCGGCTACCCGCGAAACAGTGTGGGAGCGAGCCTGCTCGCGATAGCGGTAGCACAGTCGACATCAATGCCAACTGCACCAGCGCCGTTGCAAGCAACTGCTCCCCACAAGGTAGGTATTACAGCGGCATCGTGTAATGCAGGGCGTAGCTTTCCACGCCATCGTTATCCGACTTGATACCCGCATTGGAATAATGAGTAGCGCGAATGCCCACTTCATGTCCGCCATTGAAGCGCAGGCCGAAGCCGATGCGGTCTTCGAACTGGAACGAGCTACCGAGCTTGTTATCTTCCAGCTCGGTCTTGTCGAACAGCGCAACGCCCACGCCCGCCTCGACGTAAGGCTTCACGTTCTCACCGGAAAATTCATACACGAAGACCGGCGAGAACGACAGGCTGTGATTACTGGACGTCTTATCCCCTTCCCAGTAAGTGTAGGCACCGCTCCAGTAGCCGGTCAGACGGCCTACGTCGCTTTGCCACCAACTCTTGTCCCAATCGAATTGCATCCCCAAGCGATAGGTCATGGTCGAGTCGCTGGTCTGGCCGACCGCGAACTCGACACCCGCTGCCTGTGCGGTGTAGGCGTGCCCCAGCAATGCAGCCGCAAATGCGGCAAAGCAGAATAAGCGCTTCATTAGAAACATCCTTTTCCGAACGAACATCGTTAGTTATTTGTTACAAACAGACGAAGGTATAGAAATCCGCGCTGGAACAGAAGTTCAGCAGCATTTACGGAATTTTCACATTTTGCTTACAGATTGAAGCTTCGCACAAGGCCAGACGAATTCCATAGCATCGGTAGGATATTTCTTAAATGTGTGGGATCCGCACTGCTCCAGAACTGCGTTTCGCTGGCCGGTCCCTCGGCCAGCAATCCGCGCTCGGCCAACAGGCGCTGGAGTTGTCTGGCCACAGCTGCGCCGGTGTCGATCAGGCTGATGTGATCCGGGATCATTTGCTTGAGCATTGGCTTGAGGAAGGGGTAGTGCGTGCAGCCCAGGATCAGCGTATCGCAGCCGGCTGCGAGCAACGGGTCAACGTAATGCTGCAGCAACTGACGCAAGGCCGGACTGTGCAAGTCACCCGTCTCGATCAGCTCCACCAGCCCCGGGCATGGTTGAGTGATGACCTGCACATCGGTGGCGAAACGGTCGAGCAAGGCGGCGAACTTGGCGCTCTGCAAGGTACCGGTGGTGGCCAGCACGCCGACAATGCCGCTGCGGGTAGCGGCGGCGGCCGGCTTGACCGCCGGCTCCATGCCGACGATGGGCCAGAGGGGGAAATCGCGACGCAAATCAGCCACCGCAGCGACCGTCGCGGTATTGCAAGCCACCACCAGCGCCTTGGCGCCCTGGCCAAGGAGAAAATCGGCAATGATCGCGCAGCGCTGTCGGATGTACTCCGGCGTTTTCTCGCCGTAGGGAATGTGCCCGCAGTCAGCCACGTACAACAGCGATTCGTCGGGCAGAAGCCGACGGATTTCGCCCAGCACCGACAGCCCGCCGACGCCCGAGTCGAGCACACCGACCGGCGCTTCACGCATGGACGTCACCACAGACACTGCAAGCCGGGTCACGCTTGACCCGCAACTCGCGAAAGCGCGTGCCCAAGGCATCGATCAGCAGCAGGCGGCCCACCAAGGGCTCACCAAAGCCGGCCAGCAATTTCAAGGCTTCAAGGGCTTGCAGACTGCCCACGAGGCCTACCAACGGCCCGAGCACCCCCGCTTCGCTGCAGGTCAGCTCGGCCTCGCTGCCATGGCCGTAGAGGCAGTGATAGCAAGGGCTTTCGGGACGGCGTGGGTCGAACACCGAAAGCTGGCCCTCGAGACGGATCGCCGCCCCGCTGACCAGCGGCTTGCCCGCCACGACACATGCCGCATTGACCGCCGTGCGTGTCGAGAAATTATCGGAACAATCCAGCACCAGATCCACAGCCGCGACAGCCGCGGCCAGGCTGTCCTCGTCCATGGCCGTCGGATGAGGCACCAGTCGAACCTCGGGATTGACCGCCGTGAGGCGACGCAGAGCCGAATCGACCTTGCTCAGGCCGACGCTGTCGGTGTCGTGGATGATCTGGCGCTGCAGGTTGGTCAGGTCGACCGTATCGAAGTCCGCCAGGTGCAGTTCGCCGACGCCAGCGGCGGCCAGGTACAGCGCCACCGGCGCACCGAGGCCGCCAAGGCCGACGATCAATGCACGACTCTGCTTGAGACGCAGTTGGCCGTCGATGTCCACATGCTGCAGCAGGATCTGCCGGCTGTAGCGCAACAACTCCTGATCGTTCAGCACGGCAGGCACCCCAGGCTGATGCGTTCATGGCCGCCGAGGTCCTTGCGACTGTGGACCTCGGAAAAACCCCGGGCCTGCAACAGATCCCGCACCGCCCCGGCCTGATCGTAACCGTGTTCGAGCATCAACCAGCCGCCCGGCGCCAGGTGAGCCGGCGCCTGGGCAATGATCTCGCGCAGGTCATCGAGCCCATCCTGGCCCGCGACCAATGCACTCGCGGGTTCGAAACGCACGTCACCTTCGGCCAGGTGCGGATCGGCGGCGGCAATATAAGGCGGGTTGCTGATGATCAACTCGAAACGCTCGCCATCCAAGGCACTGAACCAGTGACTGCTCAACACCGTGACGTTGCCCAGGTCCAGGCGCTGGCGATTGCGCTCGGCCAGGGCCACGGCCTCCAGCACCCGGTCGACCGCCGTGACCGTCCAGGCCCGACGCTCGCTGGCCAGCGCCAGGGCAATCGCGCCGCTGCCGGTGCCCAGGTCCAGCACCCTGGCCGCTGTGGCCGGCAACAAGGTGAGCGCGGTTTCCACCAGCAACTCGGTGTCGGGGCGCGGGATCAGGGTATGGGGTGCGACTTCCAGGTCGAGTTTCCAGAAGCCCTGCTGCCCCAGGATATAGGCCACCGGTTCGCCGGAACGACGCCGACGCAGGTACTCGGAAAACAGCAGTGCGGCCTCGCTTGGCACGATTCGCTCGGGCCAGGTGTGCAGGAAGCTGCGGGACTTGCCCAGCGCAGCCGCCAGCAGCAACTCGGTATCCAGCTTTGGCGTGGGCGAATCCGGTAGCTCGGCGGCGCGTAGCAGACTGGCGATGATGGTCATGTATTCACCTTTTATTCGCCAATCGCGGCCAATTGGTCGGCCTGGTATTCGGCCAGCAGCGGTTCGATCACCGCCTCGACACCGCCGGCCAGGATTTCATCCAGGGAATACAAGGTCAGGTTGACCCGGTGATCGGTGACCCGACCCTGGGCAAAGTTGTAGGTGCGGATGCGCTCTGAACGATCTCCCGAACCCACCAGCAACTTGCGCTCGCTGGCGATGGCGCTGGCGGCGGCACTGGTCTGCTGGTCGTTGAGCTTGGCCGACAACCAGGCCATGGCCCGGGCCCGGTTCTTGTGCTGGGAACGCTCTTCCTGGCATTCGACCACGATGCCCGAAGGCAAGTGGGTGATGCGGATCGCCGAATCGGTCTTGTTGACGTGCTGACCGCCCGCGCCGGAGGAACGATAGGTGTCGATCCGCAGGTCCGCCGGGTTGATTTCGATGGCTTCCTGTTCGTCCGGCTCGGGCAATACCGCCACCGTGCAGGCGGAGGTGTGGATGCGCCCCTGGGACTCGGTGGCCGGCACACGCTGTACGCGGTGGGCACCGGACTCGAACTTCAGCTTGCCATAGACGTTGTCGCCTTCGACGCGGGCGATGACTTCCTTATACCCGCCATGCTCGCCTTCGTTCTCCGAGAGGATCTCCACCCGCCAACCGCGACGCTCGGCATAACGCGAATACATGCGAAACAGGTCGCCGGAAAAGATCGCTGCCTCATCCCCACCGGTACCGGCCCGGATCTCCAGGAACACGTTGCGTCCGTCGTTCGGGTCCTTGGGCAGCAGCATGCGCTGCAGGTTGCTCTCCAGTTCGATCAGCTGTTCCTTGGCCTCGCGGACTTCCTCCACCGCCATTTCACGCAGGTCCGGGTCGCTGTCCTTGAGCAGCGCCTGGGCACCGGCGAGGTCGTCCTGCACTTTGAGCAACTGTTTGTAGGTGGCGACAACCGGCTCGACTTCCGCGTATTCCTTGGAATAGGTGCGGAATTTGTTCTGGTCGGAAATGACTTCGCCATCGCCCAGCAAGGCGGTCAGTTCTTCAAAACGGTCCTGGAGCGTGTCCAGTTTATTGAGCAGTGACGCTTTCATTGCGATTTCTTATCCGAAAAGCTATCCGGTGAACCCTCACCGAGGGCAAAGAGTTCCTGGGCCATGGCCAGCGCATCGAGGCGGCCCTCGGCAGTCAGCTTCTTCAGCTGGACACTGGGGGCGTGGAGCAATTTATTGGTCAGGCCACGGGCCAGTTGCACCAACACCTCTTCGGCGCTACCGCCGTTGGCAAGCAGGCGCTGGGCCTTTTGCAGCTCCTCATCGCGCAAGCGCTCGCTCTGCTGACGGTAGGCCTTGAGCACATCCACCGCAGCCAACTCGCGCAGGCGCACCATGAAGTCCTCGGCGCCGACGGTGATCATCTCTTCAGCCGCCTGGGCCGCGCCCTGACGGCTCTTGAGGTTCTCGGCGACCACTTCGTGCAGGTCGTCGACGCTATAAAGGTATACGTCGTCCAGTTCGCCGACTTCCGGCTCGATGTCCCGGGGTACGGCAATGTCCACCATGAAGATCGGCTTGTGCTTGCGCAGCTTCAGGGCGCTTTCCACCGCGCCCTTGCCGAGGATCGGCAGCTGGCTGGCGGTGGAACTGATGACGATGTCGCTGTGCACCAGCTCGGCCGGGATATCCGACAGCAGCACCGCGTGGGCGCCAAACTGTTCGGCCAGGGTACTGGCCCGCTCCAGGGTCCGGTTGGCGACGACGATGCGCTTGACCCCCAGGTCGTGCAGATGGCGGGCGACCAGGGTGATGGTCTCGCCGGCGCCGATCAGCAGCGCCTGGCTGCGTTGCAGATCGCTGAAGATCTGTTTTGCCAGGCTGACGGCGGCAAACGCCACGGACACCGGGTTCTCGCCAATGGCCGTGTCGGTGCGCACCTGCTTGGCGGCATTGAACGTGGCCTGGAACAACCGCCCCAGCAGCGGGCCGACCGTACCGGCCTCGCGGGCCACGGCATAGGCCGACTTCATCTGGCCGAGGATCTGCGGCTCGCCCAGCACCAGCGAATCGAGCCCGGAGGCGACGCGCATCATGTGACGAACGGCCGCATCGTCTTCATGCACATAAGCACTGGCACGCAGTTCTTCAAGGCTCAAATCGTGGTATTCGGCCAACCAGCGCAGCACGGCGTCGACCGAAACATGATCCTGTTCTATATAAAGTTCACTGCGATTGCAGGTGGAGAGGATCGCAGCCTCGCGGCTCTCGGTGAGCCGGCAGAGCTGCTGCAGGGCCTCCACCAGCTGCTCAGGCGTAAAGGCCACGCGCTCGCGGACGTCTACTGAAGCAGTCTTGTGGTTGATACCAAGTGCAAGGAAGGCCATTCAAGGTCGCTGATGGTGACGTGAAGCCGGCAATTGTCCTACTTCGCCAGATCCAGAACAACCACTGCATCTCTATCGCCCTCGCTGGCTTCGTAAATCGACGGGGCGGTTATGTTTGACCGAAGGCTTGTGTCATGATGATCCGACCGCAGGTTAGTCGTCCTCTTCCTATATGAATAGATCTTCCGCGTTGCTCCTCGCTCTTGCCTTGCTCAGCGGCTGCCAGTCCATGGCCCCCGTTTCGACGGACGGTACGCCGCCGGTCGAAGACAGCACGCAGGCACCCGAAAAACCCAAGGTCTACGGCTCGTTCAGCGAAGAAACCATCTTCAGCCTGTTGAGCGCCGAACTGGCGGGCCAGCGCAATCGCTTCGACATTGCGCTGGACAACTACGTGACCCAGGCCATCAATACCCAGGACCCGGGCATCTCCGAGCGGGCGTTCCGCATCGCCGAGTACCTGGGGGCCGACCAGGCGGCGCTGGATACCGCGATGATCTGGGCCCGCAATGCCCCGGACGACCTCGAAGCGCAACGCGCCGCCGCCGTGCAACTGGCACGCGCCGGGCGCTACGACGATTCCATGGCCTATATGGAGAAAGTCCTCCAGGGCAAAGGGGATACCCACTTCGATTTCCTCGCGCTGTCGGCTGCCGATACCGACCAGGAAACCCGCAGCGGCCTGATGAAAAGCTTCGATCGCCTGTTGGAGCGCCATCCGAACAACGGTCAGTTGATTTTCGGCAAGGCCCTGCTGTTGCAACAGGATGGCGACGCCCAGGGCGCCCTCACCCTGCTGGAAGACAACCCGCCGGAAGCCGGCGAAGTGGCGCCGATCCTGCTGCGTGCTCGCCTGCTGCAAGGCTTGAACCGCGGCGATGAAGCCCTGCCGCTGCTGGAAAAAAGCATCAAGAAGTATCCGGACGACAAGCGCCTGCGCCTCACCTACGCCCGCATGCTGGTGGAAAACAACCGCATGGACGATGCCAAGGTGGAGTTTTCCAGCCTGGTCCAGCAGTACCCCGAAGACGACGAGTTGCGCTACTCCCTGGCACTGGTCTGCCTGGAAGCCAAGGCCTGGGACGAGGCCAAGGGCTACCTGGAAGACTTGATCGCCCGGGAAAGCCACGTCGACTCGGCCCACCTGAACCTGGGCCGCATTGCCGAAGAACGCAACGACCCGGAAAGCGCGCTGATCGAGTACGCCCAGGTCGGTCCGGGCAACGACTACCTGCCGGCACAGTTGCGCCAGGCCGATATCCTGATCGGCAACGGCAAGACGGCCGAGGCCCAGAGCCGCCTGGCCGTGCAGCGCGACGCCCAGCCGGACTACGGCATCCAGCTCTACCTGATCGAAGCCGAGACCCTGTCGGCCAACAATCAGGGCGACAAGGCCTGGAGCGTGCTGCAGCAGGCCTTGAAGCAATACCCGGACGACTTGAACCTGTTGTACACCCGCGCCATGCTGGCGGAAAAACGCAATGACCTGGGGCAGATGGAAAAAGACCTGCGCCTGATCATCCAGCGCGACCCCGACAACGCCATGGCCCTGAACGCCCTCGGCTATACCCTGTCGGACCGCACCACCCGCTATGCCGAAGCCAAGGTATTGATCGAGCAGGCCCACCAGCTCAACCCGGAAGACCCGGCGGTGCTCGACAGTCTCGGCTGGGTGAATTTCCGCCTGGGCAACCTCGACGAAGCCGAACGCCTGCTGCGCCAGGCCCTGGAGCGCTTTCCCGACCAGGAAGTCGCCGCTCACCTGGGCGAGGTCCTGTGGGCCGCCGGCAAACAACGCGAGGCCCGGCAGATCTGGAGCAAGTTCCTCAAGGAGCAGCCTGACAGTCCCATCCTGCGCGGTACCATCAAACGCCTGACCGGATCAGAGACCCTTTAAGATTATGTTTTTGCGCCACCTCATCGTTTTCAGCTTAATCGCCCTGCTCGCTGGCTGTACGGGCTTCGGCACCCGCGAATCCGTCCAGGGCCACGGCAACCCGGCCCAGTGGCGTGAACACAAGGCGCAACTGAGCGGCCTCGACGGCTGGCAGATCGACGGCAAGATCGGCATCCGCGCACCGAAGGATTCGGGCAGCGGCACACTGTTCTGGCTGCAACGCCAGGACTACTACGACATCCGCCTGTCCGGCCCGCTGGGACGCGGCGCGGCGCGCCTGACCGGCCGGCCGGGGCAGGTTTCGCTGGAGGTCGCCAATCAGGGCCGCTACGAAGCCCCCACGCCCGAAGCCCTGCTGGAAGAACAACTGGGCTGGAAATTGCCGGTCTCCCACCTGACCTGGTGGGTGCGCGGGCTGCCGGCACCGGACAGCAAGAGCCGCCTGACCCTGGATGCCGACAGCCGCCTGTCCAACCTGGAACAGGACGACTGGCAGATCGAATACCTCAGCTACGCCCAACAGAACGGTTACTGGCTGCCCGAGCGGATCAAGCTGCACGGCAGCGACCTGGATGTCACGCTGGTGATCAAGCAATGGCAACCGCGCAAGCTGGGGCAATGACATGACCGCTGCGCGCCTGACCCTGCCCTCCCCGGCCAAGCTCAACCTGATGCTGCACATCCTGGGGCGTCGTCCGGACGGTTACCACGAGCTGCAGACGATTTTCCAGTTCCTGGACTACGGCGATGAAATCACCTTCGCGGTACGCGAGGACGGTGCCATCCGCCTGCACACCGAGTTCGAAGGCGTTCCCCACGACAGCAACCTGATCGTCAAGGCCGCAAGAAAACTCCAGGAGCAATCCGGTTGTTCGCTGGGCATCGACATCTGGATCGAAAAAATCCTGCCCATGGGCGGCGGTATCGGTGGCGGCAGCTCGAATGCGGCGACGACTCTGCTCGGGCTCAACCACCTCTGGCAACTGGGCTGGGACGCCGATCGGCTGGCAGCGCTTGGCCTGGAACTGGGGGCGGATGTCCCGGTTTTCGTGCGTGGGCACGCCGCTTTTGCCGAAGGCGTCGGGGAAAAACTCACGCCGGTAGAGCCCGAAGAACCCTGGTACCTGGTACTGGTGCCGCAAGTCTCTGTAAGTACAGCAGAAATTTTTTCAGATCCACTGTTGACACGTAACTCTCCGCCCATTAAAGTGCGCCCCGTTCCCAAGGGAAACAGTCGAAATGACTGCTTACCGGTGGTAGCGAGGCGTTACCCAGATGTACGTAACGCTTTGAATTTGTTAGGTAAATTTACCGAAGCAAAACTCACCGGAACTGGAAGTTGTGTGTTTGGGGGCTTCCCAAGCAAAGCTGAAGCTGATAAAGTCTCGGCCCTTCTGACAGAGACCCTTACAGGGTTTGTAGCGAAAGGAAGCAACGTTTCGATGTTGCATCGCAAGCTGCAAAGTCTGCTCTAAAAGGAATCGAGTGCTGGGCACTCGCAGCAACAGATACAGGGGCGTCGCCAAGCGGTAAGGCAGCAGGTTTTGATCCTGCCATGCGTTGGTTCGAATCCAGCCGCCCCTGCCATTTTCCTATACTCATCCAGGTATACCCTCAGCCTTCAGGTACTGCGCGTGTCCAAGATGATGGTCTTTACGGGGAACGCTAACCCCGATCTGGCTCGGCGTGTCGTACGTCAGCTGCATATCCCTCTCGGTGACATTTCTGTCGGTAAGTTCTCCGACGGCGAAATCACTGCCGAGATCAATGAAAACGTTCGCGGTAAAGACGTCTTCATTATTCAGCCGACTTGCGCTCCGACCAACGATAACCTGATGGAACTCGTCGTGATGGCTGATGCCTTCCGCCGTTCCTCGGCTACTCGTATCACTGCTGTTATTCCCTACTTTGGTTATGCCCGCCAGGATCGCCGTCCGCGTTCCGCGCGTGTAGCAATCAGCGCGAAAGTCGTGGCTGACATGCTCACCGTCGTCGGCATCGACCGTGTGCTCACGGTTGACCTGCATGCTGACCAGATCCAGGGCTTCTTCGATATTCCCGTGGACAACATCTACGGCTCCCCCGTTCTGGTGGATGACATTGAAGATCAGCGCTTCGAGAACCTGATGATCGTGTCCCCGGACATTGGCGGCGTCGTGCGTGCACGGGCAGTGGCCAAATCCCTGGGCGTGGATCTGGGTATCATCGACAAACGCCGTGAGAAAGCCAATCACTCCGAAGTGATGCATATCATCGGTGACGTCGAAGGGCGTACCTGTATCCTGGTCGACGACATGGTCGACACCGCCGGCACCCTGTGCCACGCGGCGAAGGCCCTGAAAGAGCATGGCGCTGCCAAGGTCTTTGCCTACTGCACACACCCTGTGCTGTCGGGTCGGGCCATCGAGAACATTGAAAATTCCGTGCTGGACGAGCTGGTGGTGACCAACACCATCCCGCTGTCCGCCGCCGCACAAGCCTGTGTACGTATCCGTCAACTGGATATCGCACCGGTGGTTGCCGAAGCGGTTCGCCGCATCAGCAATGAAGAATCGATCAGCGCGATGTTCCGCTAAGGGCCCTGCCCTTACATGACATCCCGTTGACGAAAAGCGCCCCGCCCCAACACCCATGTTGGGGCGGGGCTTTTTTGCCCATCCGCTTTGACGTCGGTCGCAGACGTCACCCGGAATGGCTATTTTGGAGATACAAAATGACTGATTTCATCCTGAACGCCCAAGCGCGTACCGACCTGGGGAAAGGTGCGAGCCGCCGCCTGCGTCGTCTCGCCAGCCAGGTTCCTGCCGTTGTATACGGTGGTGACAAGGCCCCTGAGTCCATCACCATGCTGGCCAAGGAAGTTGCCAAGCTGTTCGAAGACGAGGCTGCTTTCAGCCACGTAATCGAGCTGAACGTCGATGGCAAGAAGCAGAACGTCATCGTTAAAGCGATGCAGCGTCACCCGGCCAAGCAATTCATCATGCACGCCGACTTCATTCGCGTCGTCGCTGGCCAGAAACTGACCGCTACCGTTCCAGTGCACTTCATCAACGAAGCTGCTCCGGTCAAGAAAGGCGGCGAAATCTCGCACGTGACTTCCGAGCTGGAAGTATCCTGCCTGCCGAAAGACCTGCCTGAATTCATCGAAGTCGACCTGGCTGACGCCGAAATCGGCACGATCATTCACCTGTCTGACCTCAAGGCCCCTAAAGGCGTTGAGTTCGTTGCCCTGGCACACGGTGATGACAAGGCTGTTGCCAACGTCCACGCTCCACGTGTTGCTCCAGAAGCTACTGAAGAAGGCGCTGCAGAGTAATTTCACTCTGTTGCCGGAGTGACCGGAAAACATCGCGGACTGGAACGTAGCGAGACAGCGGGCGGGAACGCGAAGTTTACTTAACGGTAGATCCGCACTGTTCGTCCACTGTCGCTACGTCTGATCGCGACGTTATCCACACTCCAGGAAGGGCCCCTATCGTGACTGCCATCAAACTGATCGTTGGCCTGGGAAATCCAGGCACCGAATACGAACAGACCCGGCATAACGCAGGGGCCCTTTTTGTTGAGCGCATCGCGCACGCGCAAGGCGTCAGCCTGGCGGCCGATCGCAAGTATTTCGGCCTGACCGGACGCTTTTCGCATCAAGGTCAGGATGTTCGCCTGTTGATCCCCACCACCTACATGAACCGCAGCGGCCAGGCCGTGGCGGCATTGGCCGGTTTCTTCCGCATCAAGCCTGAAGAAATCCTGGTGGCCCACGACGAACTCGACCTGCCTCCGGGCGTCGCCAAGCTCAAGCAGGGCGGCGGCCATGGCGGTCACAACGGGCTGCGCGACATCATCGCGCAGCTGGGTAATCAGAATACCTTTCACCGCCTGCGGCTTGGCATCGGCCACCCGGGCGTAGCCAGCATGGTTTCAAATTTTGTCCTGGGTCGCGCGCCTCGCGCCGAACAGGAAAAACTCGATGCCAGCATCGACTTTGCCCTCGGCGTGCTGCCGGATATCCTCGCCGGTGAATGGAACCGCGCGATGAAAAACCTGCACAGCCAGAAGGCCTGACTCTTACCGAGGGGAAACACCATGGGATTCAATTGCGGCATCGTCGGCCTGCCTAACGTCGGCAAGTCCACCCTGTTCAACGCCCTGACCAAATCCGGTATCGCGGCCGAGAACTTCCCCTTCTGCACCATCGAGCCGAACAGCGGTATCGTGCCGATGCCGGATTCTCGCCTGGACGCGCTGGCGGCCATCGTCAACCCCAAGCGCATCCTGCCGACCACCATGGAGTTCGTCGACATCGCGGGCCTCGTCGCCGGCGCCTCGAAAGGCGAAGGCCTGGGCAACAAGTTCCTGGCCAACATCCGTGAAACCGACGCCATCGCCCACGTGGTGCGCTGCTTTGAAGACGAGAACGTGATTCACGTCTCCAACAGCGTCGACCCGAAGCGTGACATCGAGATCATCGACCTGGAACTGATCTTCGCCGACCTCGACAGCTGCGAAAAGCAACTGCAGAAAGTCACCCGCAACGCCAAGGGTGGCGACAAGGACGCAGTGGTCCAGAAAGGCCTGCTGGAGCAATTGATCGCCCACTTCACCGAGGGCAAGCCTGCGCGCAGCCTGATGAAGAACATGAGCACCGAAGAGAAACTGGTGATCAAGGGCTTCCACCTGCTGACCACCAAGCCGGTCATGTATATCGCCAACGTCGCTGAAGACGGTTTCGAGAACAACCCGCACCTGGACGTGGTCAAGGCCATCGCCGAAGAAGAAGGCGCGGTGGTGGTTCCGGTCTGCAACAAGATCGAAGCCGAAATCGCCGAGCTGGACGACGGCGAAGAGAAAGACATGTTCCTCGAGGCCCTGGGCCTGGAAGAACCTGGCCTGAACCGTGTGATCCGCGCCGGCTATGAAATGCTTCACCTGCAGACCTACTTCACTGCCGGTGTCGAAGAAGTCCGCGCCTGGACCGTGCGTGTCGGTGCCACCGCACCGCAAGCCGCTGGCGTGATCCACACCGACTTCGAAAAAGGCTTCATCCGTGCCGAGGTGATCGCCTACAACGACTTCATCCAGTACAAGGGTGAAGCCGGTGCCAAGGAAGCCGGTAAATGGCGTCTGGAAGGCAAGGAATACGTCGTCAAGGACGGCGACGTGATGCACTTCCGCTTCAACGTCTGACGGTTTGTCGCGTGGCAGCTCATCACTGCCACGCACCCTCCCCCACGGACATCAGGACAGCAGATGTCCTGGATCGGCCTCTGGCGCTACACCGACCAACCCTACCCCGGCATCGGGAGCAAAGATCATGTGATCTTCGTCGAGGCTTTCCCGCCAGTCCCCGGCAAGCCCGATCTGGAACCGGTGACCCTGGGCGTCTGCTTCCACGTCCGTCAGGTAGGTGCGGTTCAGTTCCTGGTTGTAGGCTACCTTCAGCGTAGTCCCCGTACCCTCGCCGAATCCGGTATAACCCAGGGCCGACACGTCGATCCTGTCGTCGACCGTGAAGCCTTCGATCAGGTCGGCAAAGCTCTGGCTTTCAGTACGATAGCTATCCTCGGTTGAGGTATAGCGAAACACGTCATCGTTCTGATGGTTATCGGTCCACAGCGAGATGTTGGCTCTGTCGCCGCCGTTAAGATGGTCGGCGCCCCTGCCACCGATGATGACATCCGCTCCAGCGCCGCCGTTGATACGGTCGTTGCCGTCCAGGCCATGGATGATTTCCGACAGGGCAGTACCGGTGATCGTATCTTTGCCGGACGTACCCTCGACCGTAGGCGCGGTGAACACCAGGTTGGTACTGTTCAACTGAGCCACCCAATCGCCGTCCAGGGCCAGTTCGAAGCGTTGCCCGGAGGCATCGGCGTCGTAGCTCTTGAGGTAGGTGCGGGTGCCATCTGCGCTGGCCTGGATGGCCAAGGTGCCGTCATGGCCGTCGCCGATTCCGGTGAAACCCAGGGCAATCAGGTCGATACGGTCGTGGGAGGCGTCGAAGTCCTGGATTCGATCGCTGCTGTTTTGCGTATCGGTGCGGAAACTGTCGCTCAGTTCGCTAAAGCGGAAGATGTCGGCGCCAGCGCCACCTTGCAGAACGTCGCGTCCACCGTTGCCTTGAAGCACGTCATCACCGGCCAGGCCATGGATGATTTCGGCGGCATCGGTACCCTGCAGGATTTCCTCGCCGGCGTATCCGTCCACATGGAGCTTGCCGTCCTGGCTGCCGAAGCTGGTGTCCAAACTGCCATCCGTGTTCAAGCGGATGACGCTGAAATCCCCGTTGTTCGTGCCGGCAGCGACGATCTTGCCATCGGCTTGTACGGTCAGAGCCACAGGCGTGCCGGCCTCGAAGGTGACCGTGCCATTGGCGCCAAAGGTGGTGTCGAAGGAGCCGTCAGCGTTCAGCCGCACCACGGTGGCCAAGGTGTCGCCTTCGCCATGGCCCATCACGACGATCTTGCCGTTCGTTTGCAGACTGATCACCGAGTCTTCGCCAAACCCCATGGCAGGGCTCAGGTAAAGGACACCGTCGTTGCCGAAATGGGTATCCAACTGGCCGTCGGGGTTGAAGCGCTGCAGGGCGTAGGTCGGATCCCCTGCGCCGGCGGCATTGTACGCAGCCCCGACCACAACACCTCCATCTGCCTGCACGGCGGTGGAAATCCCGCCGTTGTAGTAGGCGTCTTCGGGAATGGCGACACTCAGCACGCCATTCTCGCCAAAGCCGTCGACGAAGGTGCCGTCATTGCCGATCCAGGAAACCGTGGCCTGATCAAACCCGCGGGCGCTGATCTGGAAGGTGCCATCCGCACTGGCCGTCAGGTCGATGTCCTTGAATTCATGGCTGATGCCGACGGTAATGGCGCCGTTCTGACCAAAAGCAGTATCCCGCGTCCCGTCGCTGTTGAAGCGCTCCACCTGTACGCTGGTGTTCTGCGCGATGGCGATAAGCACCTTGCCATCGGGCTGCACGGCCGTCAGCTCATAGCGCGACGCCGGGGCTACCGCGGCGGGTATGATATCGACGCCACCGTCATGGAAGCTGGTGTCCAGGCGACCATCCGCATTCAGGCGGATAACGGAATGGTTCTGTTCGTAGCCGTAGCTTTCTTCGCCTGGTGCCCCGGGGTAACCCCATGCCAGGTATTCGGTATAACCCCCGACCAGTATCTTGCCGTCCGGCTGGATAACGATGCTTTGGTTACTATCGACCTGGCCCGTGAGATCGATCTGGACAGTGCCCGGGCCACTTCTCACGGAATGGGTACTTGCCGTCGCGCTATCGCTGGTTGCCATGACTTAATCCTTTAAGGGGTGGATCCGTCACTGTAGTAGAGCGACAAGTCGGTGCCAGCAGCGCTCGACGGGTGGCTTCTTGAAGGCATGAAAAAGCCGCGTTGATTCGCGGCTTTTTCATAGGCTCAGGGACTCTGCAGTGGCTCGACATGAGCACTATCCCTGTGGGAGCGAGCCTGCTCGCGATAGCGAAGCAACAGTCGGCATCAATGCCACCTGACTCACCGCTATCGCGAGCAGGCTCGCTCCCACAGGTTCTTCATAACTGGCTAAAACAGGTAGCCAATATAGACCGCCGCCCCACCACCGGCCTGCACGCCGGCGTTCATGCCCGCCATGACCAGGGCCCCCTTCGCCGACTGCACCAATTGCCGGTTGACGATGCTGGCGGCCATCATGGTCGCAGGGCTGGCGCTCAGCGCCACCGACAACGCCAGCAATTTGGGATCAAGGCCGAACAGCAACGCCGTGGCCGAACCGCCAACCACCAGGCCCGCCCCCACTTCGGTGTACATGCACGGCCCGGTGATGTCGTCGCTGGTCAGGTCACGCTCGACCAGGGCATCGCTGACAAACACCTTGCCGGTACTCGGGAACGCCTCCGCCGCTGCGGCCCCACCTACGCTCTTGCCTTTGATCTGGATATTGACCTTGCCGAAACGCGGCAGCCGCGCGCCAAATCCGGCTCCGACCCCGACACCGCCGTAACGGTAGCTGACGTCCTCGCCCTGGGGCGAACGCAGGATGATCGAACCGCCACTGCCCGCCACCATCACCACGGTCAGGCCGCCGCCACTGGCGGTCTGGTACTGCCAGCGACTTTCGTTGACCGGAATCGGGATGTTGTAACTCATGATCAAAATCCTTTATGTGAATGAGCCGCACCGCGACCACGCTGGCGGATGATTCCCAGCAAACCGACAATGGCGAACACCAGGCCGATGCAACCCAATACACCGGGGGTGCCCCACAGTGCGGCCGGGTCATCGACGATGGCGCTGCCCGCCGCCCGTTCGGGCAGGTAATGCACCCGCACCGACTGATCCTGCCGATAGCCGAAGATAAAACCGCCCTGCGGATAGGAAATCTTTTCACCACTGCCCGTGGTAAAGGCAATCTCGGGATGCGAGCCACCGGCATTCAAGCGGCTGACGACGCCATCGGCGGTCTGTGCATGAGCGAGGAATTCGCGTCGATCAAGGGTGAGATGAACGGCAATGCTCAACAGGCCGATACCGATCAGGGCAAACAGCAGTGCCCGCAGCATCTTCCCGACGGATGACGAAGTGTCGTTAGCCATGGAGGGTCTCAGTATTCGTCCATGAAAGAGGGAGAACAGAATAGCAAGAAGCTTTATCCGAGTCCGCTCATTTGCTGGCGGAAGCCATCAATACACCAAAACAGAAAAAGGTGATGCCCGACAACCTGCCAACGATCCCTGCGCCCCTGTTCGTGGAGAGCCAGCCCCTTGCCCGGTTGGCCATGAGCGCATACCCGGTATGAATCAGTACGACAAGCAAGCTGTAGGAAGACACCAGCAGGAAAAACTGACTGTAGTAGTTGTCTTCCGGCTTGATGAACTGCGGGAAGACCGCGAGAAAGAAGAAACCCGCCTTGGGATTCAAGAGTTGGATCGACAGCGCTTCGACGAATCGGTGCCACGGACGCGGCGACGTGATGTCGAGTTCCGGGATGAAACATCTCGTACGCCACATCTTGACCCCAAGGTACAGCAGGTACAGTGCGCCGACATATTTGAGCACGGTGAACGCAGTGGATGACGCGGCGAGGATCAGCCCGACACTGGTGGCGGAAACACCCGCCACGACCAACGCTCCCGACGCGATACCGAAGATGCCGGGAAACGAACCGGTCCAACCATGGCGCAAGGCGTTGGAAATCGTCAGCACCACCCCCGGGCCTGGGCTGAGCACGGTCAGGGTAGCCAACATCAGAAACAATCCGTAATTAACCATGGAATCACTCCGGAGCAAGTGGTGCCCAGAGTGGTATGAAGGGACCTCGCTGACAAACGCTTTAATTGCGCCCCTGATGTGACTAAATTAGACACATGATTGCCGACCTCCCGCCCTTGAACGCCGTGCGTGCCTTCGCCGCTGCCGCTCGCCACCAGAGTTTCAGCCGTGCGGCCGAAGAACTGCATGTCAGCCACAGCGCTGTCAGCCGGCATATCAAGCTGCTCGAAGAACATCTGGGGGTGCTGCTTTTCGAACGTCGCACCCGTCAATCCGTGCTCACACCGGCCGGACAGACGTTTTACGAGCAGGTCAGCATGGCCCTTGCACAGATTGCCCATGCCGCGACCACCCTGACCCGCAGCGCTTCACGGCGCAAAGTGACGATCAATGTGCGCCCATCCTTCGCCGTACGCTGGCTGATCCCGCGATTACCGGACTTCATGGCGCAGTACCCGGATATCCACCCCGAAGTGATCACCAGCACCCGGCCACCGGATCTGTCACGCGAAGCATTCGACGTCGTGATTCGCCGCGGACAGTCCGGATGGTCAGCCAACGTTCAACCCCACGCGTTGCTGGAAGATCACCTGATACTGGTCGCCGCCCCGTCCCTGCTGCAAAGCCAGCCGCTGGAAAGTCCCAACGATCTGCTCCAGCACACGCTGCTGACCGGCAGGACCCGCAGCAGTGACTGGCAGGACTGGGCCAGACAGACGGGCCTCGCGCAATTGCGGACTCGACCGACCCTGCAATTCGACCACATGCACCTGGTGTTGCAGGCCGCCGTCGATGGCCTGGGTGTGGCCCTGTGTCCGGCCTCACTGCTGGGCAGGGACTTATCCACAGGCCGGCTGACCTGCCCGTTTCCCTCCTTCCAGCTGCCGTTGATCCGTTATTACTACGGCGTCTCCCCGGACGCAGCGGCTGAAACCCAGGTGTTTATCGACTGGATGCAGTTTCATATCCATCAGGACGCAACAACACCCTTGTCACCCGCCGCTCCTGAACCTCTACAACCCGCAGGCTCCACGCCTGCCAATGGAGTTCATCGCCAATGACCGGCAAGCGATCCAGCAGGCTCATGACCAACCCTGCGAGCGTCTGGTAGTCATCGGTGGCTTGCGCCTGGAAGCCCGTCTGCTCGCGGATCTGACTGAGGTTCAGTGCACCGCTGATGAGAAAACCGCCCTCCTGGGCCACGATATTCGGGCCTTCGATTTCACTGGCATCGGGCAACTCACCGGCGATGGATTCGAGGATGTCGGTCATGGTGAGCAGTCCCACGAAATCACCGAATTCGTTCACCACAAAAGCGATGTGCGTCGATTCCTGACGCATCTGTTCCAGCGCGTTGAGAATCGTGAAACTGTCCAGCAAGTTGATTGCCTTGCGGGCCATGGCTTCCAGATCCGGCTCATGCCCCGCCAACAGTTCCTTGAGCAGTTCCTTCTTGTGGACGAAACCCAACGGTTCATCGACCTGACCATTGCGAATCAACGGCAACCTGGAGTACGACGAGTGCATCAGCCGCGTGCGGATCACGTCTGGAGCATCGGCCAGGTCGAGGTGATCGATTTCCGCGCGGGGGGTCATGACCCCGCGTATCGGGCGTTCCGCCAACTGAAGCACGCCGCTGATCATGACGCGTTCGCGGCGGTCGAACGCCGGTTCGGCTTCATCGCTTGCGAGCATGTCGGCGATCTCTTCACCCACCTCGTCGGCATCCAACGAATGGCCACCCAACAAACGCATCACCGCATGGGCGGTACGTTGGCGCATGGGGCGGCGGCCCTGCAGACTCTTCTTGCGGCGTGAACGGGCCAACTGGTTGAACAGTTCGATCAGGATCGAGAAGCCTATCGCGGCGTAGAGGTAACCTTTCGGAATGTGGAAACCCAGGCCCTCCGCGGTGAGGCTGAAACCGATCATCATCAGGAAGCCCAGGCAGAGCATGATGACCGTCGGGTGCCCGTTGACGAAGTTTGTCAGCGGCTTGCTTGCGACGATCATCAGGCCAATGGAGAAAATCACCGCGATCATCATGACCGACAAGTGCTCCACCATGCCCACAGCGGTTATCACGGCATCCAGCGAAAACACCGCGTCCAGCACCACGATCTGCGCAACGATGGGCCAGAACATCGCATAGGCTGCGTGACCCGCGCGCTGGGCCACATGCCCTTCGAGTCGCTCATGCAACTCCATGGTTGCCTTGAACAACAGGAACACACCGCCGAACAACATGATCAAGTCCCGCCCCGAGAACGTCTTGTCGAAGACCTCGAACAACGGCTCGGTCAGGGTCACCATCCAGGAAATGCTCGCCAGCAAGCCAAGACGCATCAGCAGCGCCAGGGACAGACCGATGATGCGGGCACGGTCCCGCTGCTCTGGAGGAAGTTTGTCGGCCAGGATGGCGATGAAGACGAGGTTGTCGATGCCGAGCACCAGCTCCAGCACGATCAGCGTCAGGAGGCCAAGCCAGGCCGTGGGGTCAACGATCCATTCCATGGGGTTATTCGTCCCCTCGGCAAGAGATCGTCAGATGGATGCAACGAATGGAAGGAGAAAAGCGACTGGGGGGCTCCATGGAGGTATTCATATCGACCTGAAAGTAATTGGGGATAAAAATCCTACAGAGTTTCAGGACGCTTCATGCAGGACGAATCATTACAGGATCTGACAAGCGCCCTGCATCACTCCCTGATGCAGGGTGTCTTGTGCCGATTTGACATGCCTGGCTGTACGCCCGGGAACGGGTACTAGCCCCCTTTGACTTTAAAGCGACTCAATACCCGTTGCATCAGCGACGCCCGCTCCGACAGATCCTTGGCCGCCACCGCGCATTCCTGCGAGCTCGACTGGTTTTTCTGCGTCACCTCGTCGATCTGTTCCAGCCCGACACTGGCCTGTTGCAAGCCTGAAGCCTGCTCGCTGGAAGCCTGGTAGATCAGCGAAACCAGGCTGGACACCGCGCTGGTACCGCTGACGATGTTCTTGAGGGACTCGGCGGTGCGGCCCGCGATGATCATGCCGCGTTGGGTCTTGCTCGAAGAGTCGGCAATCAGCGCGGCCGTCTGCTGCGCGGCCTCGGCGCTGCGGGCCGCCAGGGTGCGAACCTCATCCGCAACCACGGCGAAGCCGCGCCCGAGTTCACCGGCCCGGGCGGCCTCGATGGCCGCGTTCAACGCCAGAAGGTTGGTTTGTGCGGCAATGTTGTCGATGGTGGTGATGATCGCGGTGATGTCTTTGCCCGAACTGTCGATTTCGGCCATTGCGGCAATCAGTTCGCTCATCAACTTGTCGCTCTCCCCTGCATCGGCCCGTGATGCCTGGGATTGTTCATCGGCCTTCTTGGCGTTGGCGGCGTTGTCCCGGGTCTGGGCAGCCATTTGGGTCATCACTGCGCTGATCTCGGTGATGGACGAGGCAGAGTTGGCGGCCCCATCGGACAAGGACTGACTCAGATCGGTGACCTGCGCCGAACTGCCGCTGATTCGGGTGGCGCTGACCTGGACTTCAGAAATCAACTGGTTCAAGTTGGTGACCATCTTTTCCAGCGACTTGCCCAGGGTATCGTGGGGCGAAGACAGTCGGACCTCCAGGTCCAGATCGCCTTCGGAAATGCGCTCAGCCACCCTGACCTGTCGTTGCAGACTCTCGGACATGTCGTTGAGCGCGATGGACAACTGCCCGACTTCGTCCTCGGATTTCTGCACCAGGCGACGAGAGAAATCCCCCAGGCTGATTTGCGCCGCCAGGGCAGCCGCCTCGCGAATCGGCCCGACGATTTTTGCCGCGGCCAGCCAAAGGCCAACGAGGGCCAACAGTGAAATGCCCAGCCCTACGGACACTTGCCAGACACTGTTGCTGATACTGCGCGATTGCAGCTCCTGTTCCAGGGCAATCGCTTGGCTCATGACCACCGCCTTGGGCAAGCGAATGAGCACTGCCCACGGCTTACCCGTGCGCCCCAGCTCAATAGGCATCAACACTTCAATGTTCTGCGTTTGCGGGTTGAGCAGGCCATCGCCGCGACCACGCTGGATATCGCTCAGTACCTTTTCCCAGGAATCGGGCAACAACGCCTTGATGGGTTGCCCGATCAGATCCGTCCGCTTGCTGTCCGCGACCACCAGTCCCTGGTTACTCATGATCGAGACAGAACCCTTGCCATCGTAAAGATCGGCGGACATCTGCTCGCTGAGCTTCTGGATGAAAGCGATATCGAAGTCCGCCCCGACCACCCCGTAGAACTTGCCACCGGACACAATCGGTACCGACAGGGTGGTCAACCAGACGTTCTTGCCCTGGACCACATAGGGAATGGGGTCCAGCACACTTTCCTTCAGGGTGTCGCGCGGGCCGCTGTACCAGCCGCCCTTGGGCACACCGTTGGGATGACGGTCCGGGGAGTCATACTCCACCAGCGGTTGCACCGCGACATGGCCATCCGCGCTGCGTGTCCAATAAGGCGTGAAACGTCCTGTCAGCGGATTATTGCCATCCTGGGCATTTCGGAAAGCGTGATCCTGCCCATCCAACGCATCCGGTTCCCAGCAGGAATATGTGCCGTTGAAGTCAGGGTTATCCTTGAGGACACCGAGCAATACGCTGTTGATCTGATCCCGGCCCAATGCCAGGGGACTCTGCGCGGCTTTGCCGGCGGCAAAGGTATTGGCCATGGTGCGGGCTGCATCCAGGGCGGTTTGCAGCCTGGCCTGAATGGCGTTGGCGCGGGACTCGGCCAGGTTTTGAATTTCCCGGATCGTCGATTTTTCAACCAGTGCCGTCACTTCCGTCGAAACATAATGCTCATTGGAACGAGCGGTGAAGAGCCCGTAGACAACCAGGCTGACCGATGAAACAAACAGGCATACGCCCGCCGTGACACAAATACGTGCCTGCAACGACTTGAACTTCATATCGACCCCTGCCTGATTCTATTTATTGCCACCGTCAACAACGACGGCGGCATTCCAACGTGTGCACGACATGGCGAATAACAATCGATCACTGCTGCTTACGCCGCCTCGGACGAACGTCTTCAAGGACACGGCGACACAGCTGATTACCAGCATTGAAACGTGGCAAGTGGGGGGGCAAGCATTCATCGCTCTATCCACTCGGTAGCGGAAGAGACGTTCGAATCAGAAACCGGAGGCTTATTTCCAGGGAGGCAAGGGCGATAGGCGGAAAGAATGTAAAACCTGCTTCTGCTGTCACCCAGGATCACCCTTGAATAAAGCCGCAGAATCCATTCAAACCAACAACCACAACAGCAAATTAACACGGGCAATATTTCTACAACATCAACTTAGGACTTATACAAATCAGTACTTTAGTCGTAACGAGAGCACACTTGGCGACCCAACGTTCGTATCGTTTCCACTCAGCGAACGGGGAGCGCACACGGACAGGTCCCGCAATGTGCCATTTTAGTGCGCAGGTTTTTCATTAGCAGGCTATCGACCTAAAAAAATCCCCGCTGACAAGGTGATAGCGCAACGCCATGGTCTGAATCTTGCCTTATTTATCGTTATAACGCGGCCCCTTACAAAGGGGACCGAGAATGGGAAGTTTCGCTACAGAGCCCGCGTACAGAGCGACCAGAGCGAATTTTCGAGGCCTTTTAAAAGAACACCTGTTTCAGCATTTGTGTAGAAACGCACAAAAAGAGTGCAAGGGTGTTCAGGGGAGTATGGGCATGCAGGCTTTTCTATCACCGGGCATCAGATTATTGGGACGTTTCGGCTTCGCCGGTAAATTCCAACTGTTGTTCCTGCTCTTCATCCTGCCACTCATGGGCAGCCTGTGGATCATCGGCCAGGATTATCGCGATCAGCTCAGCCTGATTTCCGGGGAACGTGCCGGGGTCCGCCAGTTGTTGGCCCTGGATAACCTGGACAACCTGCTCACCGCCCAGCGCAACCGCGCCGCCCGTTGGCGCGCCACGGAAACCAATCGGCAACCCACGCCCGCCACCCTTGCCGCGATGGCGGCTTTCGACGCCGTGCAACCGGCCCTCAACCAGGCCGCCGATGAGCTGAACGCCACCTTGCAGGCCGAAGGCGCCGAAGCCGACATTCTGGCCCGCTACCAGGCCTTGCAGACCAGCCTCAAGGGGCTGGACTCGAAGAGCCTGGGCGCCGTGGGTTGGTGGCCGGACGGTTATGACCGCTTCACTGCCGCCCTGAGTGCGCTGCAAGCCCTGCGTGAGCAGATCGTGATGGACAATCGCCTGACCCTCGCCTCCTGGCTCGAAACCTATCTGCTGACGCAGATCTCGACCCAGCAGACCCCCGAACTGATCGAACGGGTCGGGCGCCTGGCCAGCGTCGGACAGGCTTCGGTGGTGTCGGGCCAGTTCACCCTGCAGAGCCGCCTGCAACTGCGGGACCTGCGCAGCCGCATCGGCGATGCCCGGGATCAATTACTCAAGACCGGTGGGCTGCTGGAAGCACGCCTGCCTGGCGATCTGCAAACCTGGGCCGGCCAATACCAAGGCAGCCTCAAGCATCTGGATGCCGAACTGAAAGTGCTGGATGACGGCGTGTTCGGCGGCTCCATCAGCCTCAAGCCGGAAGACTTCGAGAAACACCTGGACGCCCTGCTGTCCGATCTGGCCGCCCTGCGCCAGCAATCCCTGGTAGCCCTGGATACACGGCTGAACCACTATCACGGCACGGCGATCCGCCAGTTCACGCTGGTGGCGACGGTGCTGGGTTGCCTGCTGTTGGCGGCGCTCTATCTTTTTGTCTGCCTGCAAGCGTCCATCCGCCGCAGCGCCAGCGGCATCACCTTGCTGGCCGAAGCCCTGCGTGACGGCAACCTCAGCCTGCAAGTGCCGGTGCAAGGACGCGATGAATTGGCGGCAATCAGCACCGCCCTCAACGTCGCCGTGGTGCAATTGCGCACCAGCCTGCTGGGGGTCGACCACGAGACGTCGCAAGTCAGCAATGCCGTGCGCACCCTGAACACCCATTCCAGCGGTGCCCTGGGGGAAGTCGAAGCCCAACAGATGCAAATCAGCCAGATCGCCGCCGCGGCAACACAATTGGCTGCAACCTCCCAAGGCGTAGCGAAGAGTTGCGAACAAGCCTCTGACAGTGCCCAACAAACCCGGCGCATCGCCGCCGACAGCAGCCGTGACAGCCAACGCACCACCGCGAGCATCCAGCAGCTCAACCAGCGCCTCAACGACACCGCCGCCGCGCTGGGCCGGGTGAGCGAACAGGGGCAACAGATCCAGCTGGTGGTCGACACCATCCGCGGCGTGGCCGAGCAGACCAACCTGCTGGCCCTCAACGCCGCCATCGAAGCGGCCCGCGCCGGTGAACAGGGCCGCGGTTTCGCCGTGGTGGCCGATGAGGTCCGCAGCCTGTCGCAACGTACCCAATCCTCGACCCAGCAGATTGCAGGCACGGTCGACAGCCTGCGCGCTACGGTCAATGAAGCGGTCAGCCTGATGGAAGCCGCCTGCGAGCAGGCACAGACCGATGCCCAGGCCGTCACCAGCCTGGGCGAGCGCCTGGGAGAAATCGCCAGCGCCGTGCAAAGCGTTACCGATACCCTGGCGCAGATCGCCACTGCGGTGGACGAACAGGCCAGCACAGCCGACGAGGTCAGCGGCAATATCCAGCAGGTCGATCAAGCCGCCATGCGCTTGCTGGACGGCGCACGGGCGGTGAACCTGGCGGCGGATACCCTGAGCCAGGGAAGCCAGGCGCTGAGTGCGAATACCGGGAGATTTCAACTCGGTTAACAGGCATTTGGGGCGAGGATGGATAAGCGGTTGAAAGCGCAGAGAAATATTTCAGATTTACGCTTGACACATCCTCGCTACCGGCGAATAATGCGCGCCACTTGGCTACATAGCTCAGTTGGTTAGAGCATAGCATTCATAATGCTGGGGTCCGGGGTTCAAGTCCCTGTGTAGCCACCAAGTACTAAAAACGGCTTATCGAAAGATAAGCCGTTTTTTTATGCCTCGAAAAAACTGGCTGATCCCACAGGATCTGTTTACGCCTCGCCATGGCGAACCGTTCAATTCATTTACGCTCTGTCCCCATATTCGGCGCCTGCAAATACAACGTACCGCCCTCAACCCTGGGGATAGCGCTTGAACCATTCGGTTTCTTCCAACTGTGCCGCATGAGCCTGCAACCCGGGAAAATCATCTGCCCTGACGATATCGGCGATCATCAATTGGATGAAGGACCAGGCGACTGCACTGGTGATGGCGGCCTGATCCGGCCTGTCCTCGACAGTCGGCGGCACGCACGCCTGCCGGGCTTCCCATTCGCGACAGGCCGCCAGCAGCTGCCCGACCACCCGATCCAGCCAAGGCTGATGACGTTTTTCCTCAGGGCGTAATTGGCGCTCATAGACAATCTGCACGGCCTTTTCGCACGCAGCCAGCGCCAACCCCAGCATCTGCAACGAAGCGAGCAAGGGCACTGCCTGTTGTGGCATCAACTTCTTTTCGGTAGGGCTCTGCGCCTCGAAGTAGTCGAGGATCAGCGTCGAGTCCATCAACACGCTACCGTCATCCAGCACCAGACTGGGGGCCTTTACCACCGGGTTGATCGAGCGGAATGCCTCGAACGAACCGAATACCGACAGTGCGACATGCTCGAACGAGACGCCCATCAGATCAAGCGAGATGGCCACGCGGCGGACATAGGGAGAATCCAGCATGCCAATCAGTTTCATCAGGTCATTCCTCCGTGATGCGGGTCAATCCTGTTTATGGCGGTACAGCTGAGAAGCGGGTCCCGTCGGTTTGCACCCTGCGTCTCGCATCGCTACAGTCCGACTCTATATTCCATGCCACGGATGGAGCAACACGTGTTTACAGACCTCAAGCCGAACCTTCATCGCCTGTCAGCCGCCTCGTTGCTGGCTATTGCCCTCACCCTTGTTGCCTGTAAGGCTCCACCCTCCTCCTCCACACCCACATTACCCAGCGCACCGGAAATCACCTCCGGTTACCGCGCCGATCTGCAGGTCCGCCACGCCGACCGGCACATGGCCGCCGCAGCCAACCCTTTGGCGGCTGAAGCCGGGCGAGAGATGTTGCGGCGTGGGGGCTCGGCCATCGACGCGGCGATTGCGATGCAAGCGGTGTTGACCTTGGTGGAACCCCAGTCTTCCGGCATCGGCGGCGGAGCATTCATCGTGCTCTGGGACGGCAAGGCCGTGCGTACTTACGATGGCCGCGAAACGGCACCGGCCGGCGCTACCGAACGACTTTTCCTGCAGGCCGATGGCAAACCCATGCCGTTTACCGCCGCGCAGATCGGCGGCCGTTCGGTCGGCACGCCGGGTGTGTTACGCGCGCTGGAACTGGCCCACCAAAAACACGGACGCTTGAAATGGGCAACGCTGTTCGAACCGGCCATCAAGCTGGCGGAACAAGGCTTTCCGATCTCGCCCCGGTTGCACTCGCTCATTGCCGGCGACGCGTCCCTGCCAGGCTCGCCGGACATGGCCGCTTACTTCCTGAATACCGATGGCAGCCCGAAAGCCGTCGGCACCCTGCTGAAGAATCCGGCATTGGCCGGTGTGCTCAAGCGCATCGCCAATGAAGGTCCCGATGCGTTGTACGAAGGGCCGGTGGCCCGGGAAATCGTCGCCAAGGTGCAGGGCCACGCCAACCCCGGCAGCCTTTCGCTGAACGACCTGAAAGGCTACGCCGCCCGGGAGCGTGCGCCGCTGTGTACCGATTACAAGCGCTGGCAAGTCTGCGGCATGGCCCCACCCTCTTCAGGCGGGATCGCCGTAGCGCAGATTCTCGGGACCTTGCAGGCTTTGGAACAGCGCGACAGCCACACCGCCCTCGCCCCCATGAAACCCATCAAGAGCGACAAACCCGCCGGCCTCGAGCCTGCGCCCGAAGCCGTGCATCTGATCGCCGAAGCCGAACGCCTGGCCTACGCGGACCGTGCCCAGTATGTCGCCGATTCGGACTTCGTGCCTGTACCGGTCAAGGGCCTGGTCGACCCCGGCTACCTGGCCAGCCGCGCCAACCTGGTCGGTCCGCGCAGCATGGGCGTCGCCAAGCCTGGTACGCCACCGGGCATCCAGGTGGCCTACGCCCCGGACCGTTCGCCGCTGCGTATCTCCACCTCGCAAGTGGTGGCGGTGGACGACCAAGGCGGCGCCGTGTCCATGACCACCACCGTGGAATCGGCATTCGGCTCACATCTGATGGTCCAGGGTTTCATGCTCAACAACCAGATGACCGACTTCTCGCTCATCCCGGAAGAGAATGGACAAAAAGTCGCCAACCGCGTCGAACCCGGCAAGCGTCCACGCTCATCCATGGCACCGACGCTGATTTTCGATCGCCAGAGCGGTGAGCTGCTGGTCGCCATCGGCTCGCCGGGAGGGTCGCAGATCATCGAATACGTGGCCAAATCGGTGATAGGCCTGTTGGACTGGAACCTGGACCCACAAACCGCCATCAACCTGCCCAATTTCGGCAGCCGCAATGGCCCCACTGAGCTGGAACAGGGGCAATTCAGCCCAGCGTTGATCCAGGCGCTGAAAGATAAAGGCCATACCGTGAGCGAAATCGACATGACCAGCGGCACCCAGGCCATCGTCCGGGTGCGCGATACGCAAGGGAAATCATCACTGGCCGGGGGGGCGGATCCCCGGCGTGAAGGTGAGGCGCTGGGGGACTGAGCGGATATCCGGCTCGCTCACGCCTGTTCGCTCTCGGGTTGATAAATCAGCAGATCGCCGGGCTGACACTCCAGGTAATTACAGATGGCCTCGAGCGTCGCCAGGCGTATGCCCTTGACCTTTCCCTGCTTCAACAGGGAGAGATTGGCTTCCGTGATGCCTATGGCGGCGGCCAGGTCCTTGGATTTGACCTTGCGCGTCGCCAGCATCACATCCAGTTGAATAACGATAGGCATGGGGTTCTCAAACGAAAGTTCTGTTTTCTGAGTCGACTTCACTGGCCTGGGACAATATCCGGGCAATGATTGCGATACAGGCGGCCAGGAACAAGGCGACGAAGGACGGGGCGGTGATGCTGATGGTCAGCAATCGCTCGTCGACCGGCGCGTTGATTGTGACCAGCAGGCTGAGAAACGGCTCGCACAGGAAATCCAGCAGCACCCACAGCGCTACCGCGCGACCCGCATTTCCCAAGTAAACCGCCGCCTCACTGGAAAAATACTGCCCCTGGGCATAGCGCCTGAAGAGCTGGCGCAGGTTGACCAGCCCGGCCGCCAGCGCCAGCAGAGGCACGCTGGACAACAGAATCCCGCCAAGACGTTGCCAGCCCGTCAGCACCGTCGCCCCTCCGGGCAGACTGGACAGTTGCCGCTCGGTCAGGGAAAAGCCCAGGCCGTATTTTGACGCGATATCAGGAAACAGCCAGGCAGCCGCATTGACGGCCATCATCGCGACAATGAAAACAAGCGTGACGGCAGCCATGCGCTGGCTGTACAGGGCGAGACGATTCGAACACATGTCAGGGCTCCAATAGAGTACGAGAGCGCCAAACATAGCCACGAAATTATCGTATAACAATAATTAATGTGTAAAAAACAATAACCCCAGCATCAAGTCGATAGCTGATTGGCGAACTGGCTCACGGCATCGACCACTTTCTTCGCCCCATCCTGGATCTCGACGATCACCGTCCCCGCCTCGGCAGCCAGGGCAAGGCCTTGCTCGGCCTGGTGTTGGCCATCCGTCATCAACGACACGGCATTGCGTGCCATGTCCTGGTTCTGGCGGACCACGCCGACGATTTCATCGGTGGCCTGGCTGGTACGCGACGCCAGTTGCCGCACTTCATCGGCCACCACCGCAAAGCCTCGACCCTGCTCGCCGGCACGAGCAGCTTCGATGGCCGCGTTGAGCGCCAGCAGGTTGGTCTGTTCGGCGATGCCGCTGATGGTCTTGACGATGGTGCCGATCACCAGGGATTGCTCGTTCAGTGCTTCGATGCCCTCGCCGGCGGTCTGCATGTGCCGGGCCAGGTCACGCATCACGTCTACGGCCTGGGTCACCACAGTGGTACCACGCTGGGCGCTGTTGTCGGTTTGCAGCGAGGTGCTGTAGGCGATGTTGGCGGCCTCGGCGACGGCCTTCTCCTGGTTGACCTGGTCGGTGATGTTCGTGGCGAACTTGACCACTTTGTACAGTCTATCGTTGGCGTCGACCACCGGGTTGTAGGAAGCCTCCAGCCACACTTCACGGCCATTGCTGTCGAGGCGCTTGAAGCGGCCGGCAACGAACTCACCGCTGTTCAGGCGTTTCCAGAACTGCTGGTAGGCCGGGCTGTTGTATTCCTCCGGCTCGCAAAAGGTGCGGTGATGCTTGCCCTTGACCTGCGCCAGGCTGTAGCCCATGGCATTGAGAAAGCGATCATTGGCTGTCAGTACGTGACCGTCCAGGTCAAATTCGATCACGGCCGTTGAACGTACCAACGCACCGATGAGGTTTTCATGTTCGCGAGAACCCTCGATGGTGCGGGTCAGGTCATTGGAGTACATCGAGAAATAACGGACTCGCCCATCTGCCCCTTTTACGGGTTGAAGAATCGAACGCAACCAGGCTTCCTTGCCGTTGCCCCGCAGCAGGCGCACGGCGCCAGAGAAATGCTCGCCACGGGTCAATGCCGACTTGAAGCGAAGCTGGAACTCATTGGACCTCAAGTAGCCCGGCACCAGGTCTTCCACACCCCGGCCAATGAGGTCCTGGCTCTTGTAGTGCATTTCGTCGAGAAACTTCTGATTGACCGTCTGCACCCGCCCTTCTGCATCGAGGGTAAGCGCCAGCATTTCGAGGTCCAGGCTTTCCTTCACTTGCATGAGGCTGGAGAGTTCTTGGCGAAGAGCCGTCAGCTCCTGCTTCAAGCGTTGATTGAACATAGACATGCTCCGGGTGGCAGGAGAATTGACAAGCTGTTCTCATGCCATCGGCCCGACGACTTTTTTCTAAAGAGTGCCGTTGGTCGGCCTGGAGCTTTGCAGATCGCTGGCGAACCCTGGCCCATCTTTCACGGTCAGTGAGTTGTTCTACCGTTGTCGGGGCCTCGCCGCTCCAGATGCCCGTATCCATAAAATCAATCATAAGAATCGAGGTAATCGCCGTGACCACCGACATCCAAGACAGCCGCTCCGCCCGCTTCGCCTTACGCTGTTCCAGTTTTGCCGAACGCTGGTTTCCCGACTCCTGGGTCTTTGCCGCGCTGGCGGTGCTGGTGGTCGCGCTGGCGACGCAGTTCATCGGCGCCACGCCCACAGCCGCCGCCATGGCGTTTGGCGATGGCTTCTGGAGCCTGATCCCGTTCACCATGCAAATGGCCTTCGTCGTGATCGGTGGCTACGTGGTCGCCAGCTCGCCACCCGCCGTCAGGCTGATCGACCGCCTGGCACGGATACCGAAGAACGGGCGCTCCGCAGTGGCCTGGGTCGCGCTGATCTCCATGGTTGCCTCATTGCTGAACTGGGGCCTGTCGCTGGTCTTCGGTGGCTTGCTGGTGCGCGCCCTCGCCCGCCGCACCGATCTGAAAATGGACTATCGCGCCGCCGGTGCCGCCGCTTACCTGGGCCTCGGCGCAGTGTGGGCCCTGGGGTTATCGTCGTCGGCCGCGCAATTGCAGGCCAACCCGGCCAGCCTGCCGCCGTCGATCCTGTCGATCACCGGCGTCATTCCGTTCACCCAGACGATTTTCCTCTGGCAGTCCGGTGTGATGTTGCTGGCGCTGATCGTCATTTCGCTGCTGGTGGCCTACGCGACCGCCCCAGGCCCGAACAGCGCCCGGGACGCCGCCGCGTGCGGCATCGACCCCAGCTTCAGCATGCCGGCCCTGCAACCCCGTACCCGTCCCGGGGAATGGCTGGAACACAGTCCGCTGCTGACTATCGCGCTGGTGCTACTGGCCGCCGGCTGGCTGTTCCACGAGTTTTCGACCAAGCCGGCGATCAGCGCGATCTCGGGACTCAACACCTACAACTTCCTGTTCCTGATGCTCGGCGCCTTGTTGCACTGGCGCCCGCGCAGCTTTCTCGACGCCGTGGCCCGCGCGGTACCGACCACCACCGGCGTACTGATCCAGTTCCCGCTGTACGGCTCCATCGCTGCGCTGCTGACCACCGTCAAGGGCAGCGATGCCCAGACACTCGCCCACCATATTTCGACTTTTTTTGTGCAGATCGCTTCCCACGACACCTATGCCCTGTTGATGGGTGTCTACTCGGCGGTCCTGGGGTTCTTCATTCCTTCCGGTGGCGGCAAATGGATCATCGAGGCCCCCTATGTGATGCAGGTGGCCAATGACCTGGAGTACCACCTGGGTTGGGCCGTACAGATCTACAACGCCGCCGAGGCGTTGCCGAACCTCATCAATCCGTTCTACATGCTGCCCTTGCTGGGTGTACTGGGACTGAAGGCCAGGGATTTGATCGGCTTTTCCTTCGTGCAACTGCTGGTGCATACCCCGTTGGTGCTGGTGCTGCTATGGGCGCTGGGAACGACATTGGCTTATTTACCGCCAGTGATGCCATAAAGCCATAAAAAAGGGCCGATATTTACATCGGCCCACTTTTTCTTCGGCTCGGTCTGTTTCAGTATGGGGGCGCCCTGTTCGAAGGGCCCAAACGCTGAAAAGGATCTGAGCATGTCTAAACTCGCAGTATTTCCCCTTGCCGCCCTGGCCCTGAGTGCCACCGTCCACGCCGCCGACATCGATGTACAACTTGGCAGTACCGAACGCGTCACCCGCCTCTTCGCTTACCCCAACAACTGCAATGTCATCTGTTTCCGCAACTGGACGCTGGAGCAGACCGTCGAACATTACCTGACCCAAAGCGTTCAACGTGACGGCTACGGCAGCGCCAAGGTCAGCGTCAAACGCGACAACGGCAAAATCTACGCCCATATCAGCGGCGTGCCGAAAGCCTATGGCCAACCACTGAGCAAGCTGCTCGATGCCGGCGATCTGGCGTACAAGGGCGCCACGAAGCTCAACGACGACAAGAAATGGGCTTATAACTGGTACCTGTTCCTGCCATTGGGCATGGCCCTGGAAAACCGCAAGAGTGTCGAACTGCTGCACTTCCCGCCGGATTACTCCCTGACCCAGGCCCAGGACTACCTGGAGTCAGCCACCACCGATCGCTGGGCCACCCTGTTGACGGCCAACGGCATTGCCGCCGACCAGACGCCGGCCTACCAGACCATCATCGACATCGCCCCCATCGCCGCGCCGTCCACTGCCGGCGCCACGCTGGAAGGTGTCTACGATTACTTCAATGACTACCAGACCACCATGGTCAAGCAAGTCAGCCAGAGTGCTGGCGGAACCGCGCTGCCGATGGTGGCCTTTGGCGCCCCCGTGCGGAACTGGATCAAGACCCAATACGGCCAGACCGTGGCGGTGCTCGGCCTGGCGACCATCTCCCCCGCCACCGGCGTCAAGGTTCCGGTCCTGGGTTCCAACCACCCAAGCTACATCTGGTACGCCGCCGATCCGGAAAGCTACGGCGGCGACGAAGCCAAGGCAGACGCGGCAGGCCTGAAAGTCATGGGCCAGGACCTGAGCGCCGCCTGCTGGCAAGCCGGCATGGGCAGCAAGCCGAGCAGCGATCCAACCGCTCAATTGAACCAGTGCACGCAGACCTGGCAGGTCACGCAAAAGGAAAAAACCTGCGAGTTGTTCTACACCTCGATTCGCAAGCTGTCGCCGGAAGATGCGGCGAAAAAATGCGATACGCCGGCAATCAAGTCGCAACTTCCGCAACTGAAGGCGCCGATGCAGCTGCCATCCGAGCCGGTATGACCCAGAGACCTTGTGGCGAGGGGACGGACTCCTCGCCATAAGGCCCCGTGCTCCCGTGTAAGCCCTCGCTCACACGGGAAAGCGCCTTTGGCGCCTGTCAGAGTTGACAGTAGATGCCGCGCCGGGCTTGGAGGAAGCTATCCGGGTCACCCACGACCGTTGGCAGGACGCCAACGGCAGCAAGTCGGCCTGTACCGACAAGGACTGTCATGACCATCTTCGTTGCAGATAAAGCCTTTTCGCAGGACCGGGACTGCATATACCCGGAAAAAGCACTCAGCCTCCGCCTGGGTTATCCGTCTGCCCGTGATTTCGAAGTGTTACGCGCGCCCAACGGGCGCGGCAATGCCGTTATCGCCCGGAAAAGGTTCGCCCCCATGGAGCGGATGTGCAGGGTATCGGGGTTGCTGGTGGGCCGGCGACGCCTGCACACCGTGCAGATTCTGCCGGACATACACATGTATGACCCGTACTTCGCCGGACTGCTGTTGCATTCCTGCAACCCGAATGTCTTTCTCGACATGAGCGAACTGTGGCTCTGGGCACTGACGCCCATCCACGCGGGTGATTGCCTGACGATGGATCACGCCAGTACCGAACGGAAACTCTACCGGCAGTTTGCCTGTCGGTGCGGTTCGTCCAATTGCCATGGCTGGATCACCGGCTACGACGAACCGCCCAACGAACAGGGCATGAAGTTCCTGAAACACTGGCGCCGCCGCTGTCACCGCGACTGACGCCAGTCCGATCAGGGAGCGCCCACCGGACGCAAGCGATACTGCGGCGGCAATTGCTCGAAACCGCTGATCGTGGTGTCCAGGCTTTTCCAGCGCCCGTCCTTGATGCCATAGATGCAACCATGGATCGACAGCTTCTGTCCGCGATGCCAGGCGTTCTGCACGATGCTGGTGTGGCCGACGTTGGCCACCTGCTGGATCACGTTGAGTTCGCACAGGCGATCAACGCGCTCCTCTTCGGTCGGCAGTTGGGCCAACGCTTCGCGATGCTCGTAATACAGGTCGCGAATGGAACGCAACCAGCCATCGATCAGGCCCAGCTGGCGATCCTGCATCGAGGCCCGCACACCGCCACAACCGTAGTGGCCGGTGACCAGGATGTGTTTCACCTTGAGCACGTCTACCGCGTACTGGATCACCGACAGGCAGTTGAGGTCGGTGTGCAGCACCACGTTGGCCACGTTGCGGTGCACGAATAGATCGCCCGGCAGCATGCCGACGATTTCGTTGGCCGGCACCCGCGCATCGGAGCAGCCGATCCACAGGTATTCAGGGGTTTGCTGACGAGCCAGCTTGGCGAAGAAGTCAGGATCCTCCTGCTTGATCGCATCGGCCCAACGCGCGTTGTTATCAATCAGATCTTGTAGTTCGTTCATGCTGTCTTGCCCTCGAGAACAGTGCGCAACTTTGACATCGGCGCGGCTGTCGAGGTCACTTCGATAATGCCGTTGGAATTCTCGTCACGGCTACCGGTCCATCCAGTAAGGCCCAAACCAGGAGAATTGCCATGAATGATTCACGACGTCCTTTCGATGCGGCGCAACCGGAGCCCATCGATGACAACGAAGACCGCATGGGTTCGATGCATGAACTGGAATTCGATGAAGATGAGCCCAGCGCGAAAATCGGTGACGAGCTGCCGGAGGACGAACGCGAACACTTGATGCCCCGTGAACGCGTCCGCGAGGCCGGCATGACCGGCGCCTCGACGGATGATCATCAACCGACCGACGATGACATGAGCCCCGAAACGCTGATCCGCGAAGACGGCGCCCGGGATGCCCACGAGGCCGGCGACGACGAGCAGGCCGACTGGGACCTGAGCGTGGTGGATGAAAATGACATTGGCGGGGGCGATGGACTGGACGAGGCCGAGATGGCGGATATCGACCCGCTGGATGGCAAGCGCTGAGTGAAACGCAGCCCTCCGGGTTGCCTATACACCCGTGGGAGCATGGCTTGCCCGCGATGGCGGCGGGTCAGGAACCTATATGTCTACTGACACTCCGTCATCGCGAGCAGGCTCGCGAAGGCGGTAGGTCGGTCAGCTCAATCCACCAACGTGCAAGCCATGACCACCGCATCTTCACGCCCACCCACCGCCGGATAGTAGTCCCGCCGCCGGCCGATCTCGTTGAAGCCATAGCGTTCGTACAACCGGAACGCCGTGCGGTTACTGTCGCGCACCTCCAGGAAGCACTCCCGGGCCTCGGCCTTGTACGCAATCGACATGAGCTGCTCCAGCAGGCGCAACCCCAGCCCCCGGCCCTGGTTTTCCGGCTTGACGGTAATGTTGAGCAGGTGTGCCTCGTCAAGAATGATCTGCACCACGCCATGCCCGACTTGCTGTTGGCCTTCGAACATCAGCCAGATCTGGTACTTGCCCAACCCATCGAGAAATATCCCTCGGGTCCAGGGGTGGCTGTAGGCCGCGTATTCGATCTTCAGCACGGCATCGAGGTCCGCCTCGGTCATCGGGCGAAACGAAACAGCGTCACTCATTCGATTCTTTCCAGCGCGCCATCAGCCGGCGCATGGCTTGCCAGACTTCAGCCTTGTGCTGTGGCGTTTCCATTAACAGTTCCAGCCCCGGTAATGCCCAGGCCGCTCCCAGCCCTTCGACCTGCAATTCGCGATTGAACGCTTGCGCGTCCGCCTCGCCGGCAAACTTCACCGCGGGCAGGCCGATCAACCACAGACACGCACAGGGCGCCTCTTCGAGACGCGCCGAAACAAAACCCTGGACGAAATCCCGCGCCGCTTCCGGGCCCTGGTCCATCGTCCCACGGGACAACAGCGGCCAGCGCACCGGTTCACCCACGATCTGCGGACTGTCCGGCAGACCGGCGGCGCGCAACATGTCCTTGAGCAGCAGGTACGCGGGATCGCGGCTCTGGAACGGCTCGCCGGTGGGCAGTTCCACCAGCAGCAGGCAGCGTCCGGCCCGCAGCAATTGCAGGGCGAAACGCGGTGGCGGGACCGGGGCTACCCTGGCCGGAGCCGGCGCCTCTTGCGCGTCCTCCACCGGTTTGACAGCAGTGCGGGGCGAGGACGGGCTCGGCCGTGGAACCTCGATTTTCGGCCGTTCGGCTACAGGTGCCGCCGGCTCGGCCACGGTCCGGGCCACAGGCGTCGCCACAACCGGCGCGAGTTCTGCCGGCTCAGGCATTTCCAGCAGTTCGGGCCGCGAAGGAGCGGCGAACGGCAATTCGGTGCGCGGCAGCCAATTGACCACCTGCATAGCGGTCAGATAGGCGCGACGACGGGACTCGATAAGCAAAGGTCGGCCACTTGTGGGTAACTGAAAGTGGGAGGGATTCTACCGCCCTTCGCCGCGGATCGCTTCTTTGTTGAGTCATTAGTTAGGCAATACAGACGACAGTCCGTCTCGGGGGTGAATCGCAACGGGCCCGATGCAGTACAATCGCCCCTTTTAATTGCCAACCCGACGGCCATTGCGATGATCGAACCCAAGCGCGTCTTGCGCGCCCTCGCTGAACACTGGGCATTGCTGGAACCTTTGTGCGAGCACTTCGACCAGGGCACCCTGAGCCTCAACGAATTGCGTTCACAACTGGCCGCCCAACAGCTGGACAGCACGCCCCAGGACATCACCAACCTGCTGGACGTGTGGATCCGCCTGGACATCCTCGTGCCGGTGGCGAAAAGCCCGAACCGCTTCGAGCTGAACGCCCAGATCCATGACTTCCTCGCTTACCTGCGTCGCGAACACCGGCTGGGCCTGTGCCTGGAGATCGAAGCCTACCTGCGTCACCTCGAACGTCTGGCCGGCTACATCCAGGACGCTTTCGACGTGCGCGACGGCAACGACCTGGCGCGCCAGTTGCGCCTGCTGGACATGCGCGTGCGCGACGTGCTGAAGAAACTCGCCAACGACGAACAGGCCTTGGTGGCCGTGGCCGAACGGGCCAAGACCAGCGACCGGCAGATCCCGCTGCGCCAGCGTTACGCTGAAGTGCTGGCGACCTGGGACGAATACGTCGAACCGATGATCCAGTTGGTGAACGCCGACGGTGCGTTCGAGCAAGGCGTGCGCAAGGTCGAGAATGTACTGTTGCGCATGCTCACCGAACAGCAACGACTCGGTCACCTGGTGGACGACGACATGCTGCTGCGTACCCACGCACGCATTCTCGAGATGCAGACCAGTGCCCAGCTGACCCTGCGCCATGCCCGCGAACTGCTCCTGCCGTTGCGCGAAGAGGCCCGCCGTCATAACGCCGTGACCCGCGGCGCGGCCCTGGCCCTGGCCGCCATCCGTCGTAAAGGCATCGATGCCGTGCCCCAGGCGGCCATGCCGCTGTTCACCCGGCCGCAAAGCACCTTCCTCGGCAGCGCCAGCCAGGTTGAAGCCTATGTCTACGCCCTGGCCCGCTTCGAACCGAAACCGGCGCGCTTCCCCAAGTCCCACAAGACCCACCAGGGCGGCGATGCCCCACGGGCGCCGCGTACCGTGCGCGAGATGGTCGAGCGTTGCGAAGACGCCCTGCCGCTGCCGGACCTGATGGTCTGGCTGCTGGAGCAAGAGCCAGGCGGCGCCACCGACGAATTGTTGTACTGGTTCTCGCGCCTGTCGCGGGAAAAACGCTTCAAGCGCGAGCGCCTGGAGCGTCGCGAATACCACACTCACGAGCATCAGGTCAGCCTGCGCTCCTTCGCCCTGCTCTCGGCCCGCGACGCTGCCGAGGATTCTGCGAGCATCCCCCATGCATCTTGATCTATCCGAACTGTCCCAGCTGGCGCCGATCTTTCGCGAGCTGTTCAAGGGTTACCACGTCAGCCGCCGCGACCCGGAGCTGTACGCGCAACTGTCGAATTTCCAGGACCAGTACCGCACGCTGTTCAAGGCCCTGGGCTTCGAACTGGTGTGCGATACCCGTGGTTTCTACTACTTCGTGCCGGATCTGGCGGCTGCGGCGGTGAACAAGACCGCCCAGCGCCTGGCGCTGTTCACCTTCATCCTCGTCGAGCACCTGGCCGACCAGGGCCGTGACCCGATTGCCGTGCTCGACGGTGGCAGCCTGGGCCGCGATGAGCTGCCTTCATTGTTGGAAAAGTACCGCGACCTGTTCATCCAGGCCGAAGTACAGACCCAGGAAGAGCTGGAAGAAAAAATCATGCGCCGCATGACCCAACTGGGCTTCGCCAGCGAAGACAACGGCGTGTACCGCTTCCTGCCGCCGATGCACCGGTTCCTCGACGTCTGCCTGTCGGTCCAGCAGGACCGCGACCTGGCGGCCAGCGTGCACAGCGTGCTGCCGTTGCCGGCACCGGTACTGATCGACGAAGACAGCGACGAGAAGCTGCTGCAAACCGACGATCCGCTCGACCTGGCGCCGTTTGAAGACGAAAGCGAAGAAGACGCACTGGCCCGCGCCATTGCCGAAGAACAGGAGACCGACGCATGAGCCAGGAACGCTACGGCATCCGCCGCTTTGCCCTTTTGAACACCGCCGGCTACAGCCTGGGCCTGTTCCCGCTGGAAGAGCCGCTGTCGGTGTATGGCGCGAACAACCTCGGTAAATCCGCCTCGATCAACGCCTTGCAGTTCCCGATCCTGGCGCGCATGTCCGACATGAGCTTCGGCAAGTACAGCCTGGAACAATCCCGGCGTTTCTACTTCGCGTCCGACACCAGCTACATCCTGGTGGAAGTCGCCCTGCCTCACGGCCCTCATGTGATCGGCGTGGTCGGTCGCGGCCCCGGCGGCGGTTTCGGTCACCAGTTCTTTGCCTACGCCGGCAAACTGGACCTGGCCCACTACCAGAAAAACGACACCTGCCTGCGTCAGAAAGAACTGTTCACCAATCTGGAGCGCGAAGGTCTCAAGGCTTATGAACTCAAGCCTGATGAACTGCGTCGTCTATTGGTGGGTGGTCATACCTCGATTCCCCTGGACCTGACGCTGATCCCGCTGCGCTCCACCAGCGAGCAAAGCCTCAAGACGTTCCGTGCGCTGTTCATCAACCTGCTGCACATGCGCGAAATCACCGCAGCCAAGCTCAAGCAACTGTTCCTCGATGCCTTCGAACACAGCCTGCGTTCCGGCAGCGTGGACTACATCGCCGCGTGCGAAGAAGCCTTCCGCGACGTACGACGCATGGAGCAGGACTACAACTCCCTGGTGGCCGCAGGTCCGTTGGTGGAAGCCCTGGCCAATGGCGTAAAGCAGCGCGATATCCTGCGCGGCAAACTGCATCGCCTGTCGCCCTTGCTCGACTCATTGCTGGGCACCTGGTCGGACTACGCCGGTGCACGCAAGGAAGAGCTGACCATCCAGGCCGAGCACTACCGCAACGAGCAGGACTCACTGCAGAACGACCAGCGCGGCAGCACCCAGGAGCTGATGCGCCTGGAGCGGGAAATCACTGGCATCCAGCGCTGGCTCGGCGAACTGTCGGTGCTCAAGCATCGCTTCGCCCTGGTGGATGACGTCAAGGTCCTGGAGCAGCAACTGCTCGCCGCCAAGGACGCTCACGACGAACTGGCCGGCGCCCTGGCCCAGTCCCGGCAATTCAGCGCCGAAGACCTGGAGGAGCGTCTGCGGGATCTGGAAAAACGCCTGAAATCGGTCAAGCAGCAACTCGATCACGCCGACAACAACAGCTACGCGCGCCTGCGGGAAGAGTTCTCGCAACAGGACGTCGAGCGCCTGATGCGCCTGTTCAACAGCGCCCTGTTCAGCCTGCCGCTGGGCGAGCATGGCATCGCGCTGGACGAGAACGGCGACTGGGTCAAATCCGTGGAGTTGATCCTCGACGGCTTCAAGGGTGAGCGTTTCGAAGTGCCGGGCCTGTCCATCGACCTGTCCCACATCGAGCCGCCGGCCCTGCAAGCCCTGGCCGATCGCGCCGCGTTGCGGGACCAGAAAGAGCGCTTGGAAAAAGAACTCAAGCAGCTCAAGACCCAGCAAGCCGTGGCGGCCGACCGTGCGGCGAGCAAGACCCAGACCGAAGCGCTGTACCAGCAGGTGCTGGACGCGCAAAAGGCCCTGGAAGACTTCCGTCGCAGCCAGACCCTGAGCGCCGAGGAAGGCGAAAAACTCGAGCAACTGGCACAGATGGAAGCCGCCCAGGACGAACTCAAGCGCTCCAGCGATGCCTTCACCGAGCGCGTCCAGCAACTCTCCGCCAAGTTGCAACTGGTGGGCCGGCAGATCGCCGATATGGAAGCCAAGCAGCGCACCCTCGACGACGCCCTGCGCCGCCGTCAACTACTGCCGGCGGACCTGCCGTTCGGCACGCCGTTCATGGACCCGGTAGACGACTCCATGGACAACCTGCTGCCGCTGCTCAATGACTATCAGGACAGTTGGCAGGGCTTGCTGCGGGTCGACGGCCAGATCGAGGCGCTGTATGCCCAGGTGCGCCTCAAGGGCGTCGCCAAGTTCGACAGCGAAGATGACATGGAGCGCCGTCTGCAACTGCTGATCAACGCCTATGCCCACCGTACCGACGAAGCCCTGACGCTGGGCAAGGCCCGGCGTGCGGCGGTGACCGACATCGCCCGGACCCTGCGCAACATCCGCAGTGACTACGACAGCCTCGAACACCAACTGGCGTTGTTCAACCGCGAGATCAACAAGCGCCAGGTGTCCAACCTGCAGAGCTTCCGCATCGTCCTGGCGCCAAACAAGGAAGCGCTCAAGCACATCGACCAGATCATCCACAGCGCCGGTCAGTACGAGGAAGGCGAGACTCTCTCGGTGTTCGACCTCAGCCAGAGCGCCGAGCAGGACAACAAGAACGAAGAAGCCAAGGAATACCTGGCGCGCCTGGTGGCGGCGAACCACAACCAGCTCGGCCTCAAGGACCTGTTCGAACTGGCCTTCGAGATCACCAAGGTCAACGGCCAACCAGTGATCCATACCGACATCGACGGTGCGGCGTCCAACGGCACCACCATGACCATCAAAGCGCTGACCAACATGTACCTGTTGCTGCACCTGATGGACCGCGAGCAGGCCGGTCGCGTGCGCCTGCCGTACTACCTGGATGAAGCGGCGGACATCGACGAAAAGAACCAGGCGGCGCTGCTGGAAACCAGCCTGCAACTGGGCTTCGTACCGATCCTGGCCAGTGTGAAACCGCAGGTCTGTGCCAGTGTCGCCATCGACCTGGAAGGCGGCAGCGGCCCGAACGGCATCTACATCGACGAAGCGGACTGGAAGTACATCCGCCGCCATGATGCGGTGAAGGCCACGCTGAATGTAGAGGCCGATGAGCCGGAGCTGGATCCGGTGTGAGGTAGGTCCCGGGAAATGAAAAAGGCCGCGATCCATTGGATCGCGGCCTTTTTCATTGGCGTGTCTGAAAGACCTGTATCGACTGTTCCGGCGCCATCGCGAGCAGGCTCGCTCCCACCTGATCGCGGGGATGAGGATGACACCGCCCTGTGGGAGCGAGCCTGCTCGCGATGACGTCGGAACAGGCACCGCTGACCCGTTATTTACCCAACTTGATCTTCGGCGCCCAGGTCAGCCATTCATCCTCGAACTTTTCGAACAGCGGGAAGGTCTGCTCCGGCCGCGCCGGGCTGCCCATGTTCTCGCCATCCGGCGTCGCGAAAGCGACGCCACCCTGGATCAACGTCTCCAGCGACTCGGTCCGCACCGTCGCGCCCTTGAACAATCCGAAGTCCATATCGAAACCACTGGTGTTCCAGAACCGTGTACCACTGCGTACCAGCGGCGCGTACTTGGGTTCGATCAGGATATGGATCAACACCCGATCCGCCGTCTGGCCCAGCTCATAACCGGTGACCTTGCCCACGGTGATCTCGCGATAGGTCACCGGCACGCCCGTTTTCAACGAACCACGGCGGGCAGCGCTGAGTACCAGGCTCAAACCGGCTTCGGGAACAGCGCTTTCCGGTGGGTTGGCAAGGGCCACGAAGTTCTTCTGCGGCCCAAGGTTTTTTACCGCCGGCAGCACTTCGAGGTACTGACCGGTCACCAGCGTTTCCAGGTTTGAGGTCTTGATCAGCCCCAGCTCGGGTTTGACGACCCAGAACTGGCTGCCGACCCGGGCGATGCGCTCCGGCACTTCGGTGATGCGGGCAGTGAGCAGCACCGACTGCAGGTCGGCACTGAGATCGACGTCCTCGACTTTGCCCACGTCCAAGCCCTTGTAGCGAATCGGTGTTCCGCTGCGCAAACCGTCGGCACGATCGACCTTGATCGTCACCACGGTACCGTTCTGTTGCGCGGCTTCGCGGTTCTCGAACAGGCGGAAGCGGGGTACACGCCTCTTCAACGGCACATTGGGCACCGGCGTTTCGAAGGCGATACCGCCGGCCATCAAGCTTTGCAGCGACTCACTCTTGACCTGGATTCCCCCTGTCAGACCTCCTGTGAGGGTAATGCCACTGGCGTTCCAGAACCGCGTCGAGCCGTTGACCAGCCCTTCGTATTCCTTCTCGATGTGCACGCCGACGATCAACTGCTTTTTCTTGCGGGAAAACTGGTAGCTCTGTACCGAGCCGACCTTGACCTGCTTGTAGAGGATCGGGCTGCCGACCTCCAGCGATCCAAGGTTTTCAGTCAACAGCACCAGATGCAGGCCGGGCGAGCGCAAATCCAGCGGCGGCGCCTTCGCCCTGGCTTCGAATTCGCGCTGGGGGGCCGCGCCCTTGTCACCGGGTCGCACGGCAATATAGTTGCCCTTGACCAGCGCTTCCAGGCCGGTGATACCCGCCAGGGAAATCGACGGCTTGACGACCCAGAACTGAGTACCGGTTACCAGGTAGTCTTCAGCCAGTGGGTCCATGGTCAATTCGGCCGTAGCGCTGGACAGGTCAGGGTCAATCTTGAGGTTCTTCAGGCTGCCGACCTGGATGCCTTTGTACATCACCGGCGTACGGCCGGCCTGCAAACCTTCGAAGTCGCTGAGCTTGACCTTCACGCGAATGCCGGCAGCGGCGGCGTCAAAGTCTTCGTAAAGACGAAACGGCAGGCTGGGGTCCGTGGGCGGACTGTCCTTGCGACTCTCCGGCGTGGCAAACGCAATACCACCGGCAACGATACTTGCCAGGGATTCGCTGCGGACTTTGACGCCTGAGAGATTGGCATCGATGCTGATCCCGCTGGCGTTCCAGAAGCGCGTATGTTTACGCACCAGACTGGCATAGGTCGGTTCGATGAAGACCTTGATCTCCACCGTGTTCTGATCTTCGGATAGCTGGTAACTCTTCACCTGCCCGACCTGGAGCTGCTTGTAGAACACCGGGCTGCCCCGATCCAGCGAACCCAACCGGTCAGCCTTGATGGTCAGGTGCAAGCCCGGCTTGGCGTCCGACAGCGGTGGCTCCTGGGCGAGGGCCTTGAACTTGCGGGTGGATTCGCCTTCACCCGGGCTGATCGCCACGTAATTACCCGATACCAGGGTTTCCAGACCGGTGATCCCGGCCAGGCTCACGCTCGGTTTGACCAGCCAGAAACGCGTTCCGGTCTTGAGGTACTGTTCTACGTCCTTGTTCATCTCGACGGTCGCGATCACCCCTTTCGAGCTGCCTTCGTCGTCCAGGGTGAGGGCCTTCACCTTGCCGACCGGCATCCCCTTGTAGACCACCTCGGTCTTGTTGACCTGAATACCCTCGCCGCTCTCGAAGCGCACGCTGATCTCGATCCCGGTCTCGTTATAAGCCCGCCAGCCGAGCCATCCCCCGATGATCAAGGCAATCAGCGGCAAGACCCAGATGGCCGACCAGTTCGAGGCCGGTCGGGTTTTAGCGGTAGGCAAATCAGTCATGGTCGTTATCCGACTCCGTGTTATCCCAAATCAGTCGGGGATCGAAGGTTACTGCGGCAATCATTGTCAAAATCACTACGCTGGCAAAGGCAATCGCGCCGAGACCGGCTTCGACACTGGCGAGCCGTCCGAAATTCACCACTGCCACCAGAATCGCGATCACGAAAATATCCAGCATCGACCAACGGCCAATGAACTCGATGAAACGGTACATGAGGATGCGTTGCCTTGCGGACATGGGCTGGTGCCGCTGCACGGAAAACAACAACAAGGCAATGCCCACCAGCTTGAAGGTAGGAACCAGGATACTGGCGATGAATACCACGGCGGCAATCGGGATCATGCCGTGCTGCACCAACTCGATGACGCCGGCCATGATGGTACTGGGGGCACCGTGACCCAGCGAGTTGATCGTCATGATCGGTAGCATATTGGCCGGAATGTAGAGAATTGCCGCGGTGATCAGCAGCGCCCAGGTGCGCATCAGACTGTTCGGGCGACGGGGATGAATCCGTGCCCCGCAGCGGGTACAAGCCTGTGCGTCGACATCGGCATCCAGCCGATTCAGTTCATGGCATTCGGTACAGATCAGAATGCCTGCATCAATCGCCCGCATGGGCATCCTCTCCTGATAACGCTTGCCAGATCTGATGCGGCGACATCACCACCTCCAACCAGACCTGGACCAGCAACAAACTGATGAAACACACCAACCCCAGGCCCACGCTGATCGCGGCCATGTCTGCCAACTTGACGATGGCCACCAACACGCCCATGAGATAGACCTCAAGCATCCCCCAATCCCGCAGGTGGTGATAAATGCGATACAGCAACAAGCCGTAGCTGCGGCCGACGTTCCAGCGAATGGTCAACAGTACAGCCAACTGACAAAGCAGCTTGAGCAGCGGTACACCCATGCTGCACAGGAACACCACCACCGCGATGCCTTGCATGCCGCTATCGAACAGACCGACCACGCCACTCCACACGGTGTCCTGGGAGGATTGGCCGAGCAGGTTGAGCTGCATGATGGGTAAAAAGTTCGCGGGCACATACAACAGGAGGGCAGCGATGACCAAGGCAAGACTGCGCTCGACAACATTGGGCCGGTGGGCGTAGAGCTCATATCCACAACGGGGGCATTCGGCTTTCTCACCATGGGACAGTCGAGGCTTGCGCATCAACAGGTCGCACTCATGGCACGCTATCAGTTCGCCTAAAGGCAGTTCTGACAGCCGATGGGTGTCCAACGGGTCGGGCATAAACAACTCGGGCTCAACTGAGGTGGGGCTATTCTAGTGCTCCAGCTCAAAAATAACTGTGCAAATTTATTTCGAGCTTTCGCAGGCTTTTTCTGCAGGCAAAAACAAAACCCCTACCTGCATCAGCAGAT
>NZ_KN322985.1 GCF_000774145.1 Pseudomonas mediterranea CFBP 5447
GTGGGGCTGGCGGTCACCGCGTTGCTGATGCTCAAGGGCGGCAAGGGCAAGTTCTTCAGCAAACTGCCGTGCATGCTCGCCGGGGCAGCGGCGTCGATGGCGGTCAGCAGCGCCATGAGCGCGGCGGCCAATGCGGCCATGGGTTCGTCGAACCCGGTGCATGCGGCGACCGGGGCCAAGGTCCTGGGCGGCGATGAAGAGCTGGATTTCGTCTTGCCCGGCATCCTGCCCATCGACTGGCAGCGCTTCTACAACAGCCGTGACGAACGCGGCGAAGGGCTGTTTGGCATCGGCTGGAGCGTGCCCTATGAGGTGTGCGTCGAGATCCGGCCCCATCCCGAGGGCGGTGAAACCCTGGTCTATACCGACGAACAGGGCCGGCCCATCGACATGGGCTCGATTCCCCTGGGTGGTGCAGTGTTCAGCCCCGGCGAAGGTCTCGCCGTGCGGCGCCATGCCAACGGGCAATTGCTGATCGAAAGCGCGGATGGCCTGTATCGCCTGTTCGAACCGGCGCCGGGGAACGCGGCTTTGCTGCGCCTGAATCAATTGGGCGACCGCAACGACAACCGCATCCATCTTGACTACAACGAAACCGGACGCCTGGTACGCCTGCGCGATACGTTCGACCTGGTGCAGGTCGAACTGGTTTACGAACGTGAACGTGTCAGCCAGATCGAACGCCTGTACCCCGACCAGCAACGCGAAGTGCTGGCCGGCTACGCCTACGACGCGGCGGGCAACCTGGCCGAAGTACGCGACGCCACCGGCCAGGTGCAACGACGCTTCGCCTACGACGCCGGTCGGCGCATGGTGGAACACCAGTTACCGACGGGCCTTCACTGTTTCTACGACTGGGCCTTGATCGAAGACCAGGAATGGCGCGTGGTCCGGCACTGGACCGACGAGGGCGATACCTACCAGTTCGACTATGACCTCACGGCCGGCATCACCCGCATCCGCGACGGCTTGCAGCGGGTCAGCACCCGCCACTGGAACAGCCAGCATCAGATCACCCAATTCACCGACACCCTTGGCCAGACCTGGTCGTTCGAGTGGAACGACGAGCGCCAGATGCTGGCCGCTACCGACCCACAGGGCGGGCACTACGCCTACAGCTACGACGAAGCCGGCAATCTGATCAGCGAAACCGACCCGCTGGGCCGCAGCAACACCACCCTCTGGTTGGAACACTGGTCCTTGCCGCTGACCGACACCAATGCCGCCGGCCACAGCTGGACGTACCGCTACGATCAGCGCGGCAATTGCATCGCTGAAACCGATCCGTTGGGCCACGTCACCCGCTACCGCTACGACGCCCACGGCCAGGTCGTGGAGATCATCGACGCCACCGGCAAGAGCAAGATGCTGCGCTGGAACCCGTTCGGACAACTGGTGGAGCATGTCGATTGTTCGGGTTATCCGACGCGGTTCAGCTACGACCCGCGCGGCTACCTGCAAACCATCACCGATGCCCTCGGCGAGCGTACCCAGTTCAGCTACGACGCCCAAGGCCGCTTGCTCGGCAGCCAGTTGCCGGACGGCCGCAGCGAGCTTTACCAGCGCGACGTCGCCGGCCAGTTGACCGGCTACACCGACCCGGCCGGGCACACCACGCTCTACCAACACAACCGCCGCGGCCAGGTCCGCCAGCGCACCGACGCCCAGGGCCGGCAGGTGCAGTTTGCGTATGACAGCTATGGACGACTGCAGGCCCTGGTCAATGAGAATGGTGAAAGCTATCGGTTTGCCTGGGATGCTGGCGACCGATTGACCGAACAGCAGGATCTGGATGGCAGCGCCAAGCGCTACGCCTACGACCGACTAGATAACGTCGCGGCGCTGACGGCCGTTCCGGCCCCTCACGGCACCGGCCTGGCAGTCGTCTCCGAAGCGCCACCGCCGCCCATCGTCCATCGACTGGAGCGCGACGCCGTGGGTCGGCTGATCGCCAAAATCACCGACGATGGCCGCACTGAATACGCCTACGACCCGCTGGACCAGCTCACCGCCGTCACCTTCACGGACCACCAGGGCAACGCCCAAAGCCTGAGCTTCGCCTACGACGCTCTCGGCCAGTTGCTGACCGAAAACAGCGCCGCCGGCAACTTGCAACACCGCTACGACGAACTCGGCAACCTGATCCAGACCCAACTGCCCGATGGCCGCTGGCTCAACCGGCTGTACTACGGCAGCGGGCACCTGCACCAGATCAACCTCGACGGCCAGGTCATCAGCGACTTCGAACGCGACCGCCTGCACCGTGAAGTACTGCGCACCCAAGGGCAGATCAGCACCCGCAGCGAATATGACCGCAGCGGCCGCCTTCGCTCGCGCCAACGCCGCCACACCAGCCAACCGTCGCTACTGCCGGCGGCGGTGCAAAAACACTTCGAGTACGACCCCGCCGACAACCTGATCGGCAAACTCGACCAGCAACCGGCCGCGCAGCACCGCCAACTGCTGCACTACGACGCCACCGGCCGCATTATCGCCAGCCAGGACAGCCTTCACGGCCAACGCGAAACCTTTGTCTACGACGCCGCCGCTAACCTGCTGGACGGCCCGCAAGCCGGTGCCGGCCGGGTGGTGCACAACAAACTGCTGACGTATGAGGACAAGCGTTACCGCTACGACGCGTTCGGCCGGATGATCGAAAAACGCAGCGCCAAACGAGGTCGGCAACGCTTCGCCTACGATGCCGAGAGCCGCCTGATCGAAGTGCGCAACGAGCATGGCAGCGTCGTGCGCATGACCTACGACCCCCTGGGCCGACGCATCGCCAAAACCGAGCATGACAATAACGGTTATCCGCTCGGCGAAACCCGCTTCACCTGGGACGGCCTGCGCCTGTTGCAGGAGCATCGCCACCTGCAGACCAGCCTGTACCTCTACGACGATAACAGCTACGAACCCCTCGCCCGCGTCGACGGCACCGGCCCGCTGCAAAAGATCCGCTATTACCACAATGACCTCAACGGCCTGCCGGAACAACTCACCGAAGCCGATGGGCACAACGTTTGGCAGGCAACGTACCGGGTCTGGGGAAACACCCTGTCGGAAGTGCGCGAGCCGTATTACATCGAAGAGCAGAACCTGCGGTTCCAGGGGCAGTACCTGGACCGGGAGACGGGGCTGCATTTCAATACGTTCAGGTTTTACGATCCGGATGTCGGAAGGTTTACGACGCCGGATCCGATTGGGTTGGAAGGTGGACTCAATCTTTACCAATACGCGCCGAACCCGATCGGATGGGCGGATCCATGGGGCTGGGCGTATGCCGGGGTCGACTTCACCGGAAGCAGTGATCTTTATCCGATAACGGGCTCACAAAGAAATATCGTGACGATCAAGATGCAAGGTTCCAGGTCGCGCGATTTTACTCAAGCCTTCAAAGAAGCAGGTATTCCCAGAAGTGCCAAGAAGGACTACACCTGGCACCACGTTGATGACTTCGACCCGAAAACGGGTCATACAACAATGCAGCTTGTCAAAAAATCCGCCCATGAGGCCACATACCCTCACGGCGGCTCGGTTGCTCAGTATGAAAAACATTTCAAGGTTAATTACGACAGCAGTGAGTCAGTCCTCGCAGCCTCAAAAAAGGGCTGGCTGGCCAACAAAATTCCCAACAGCAAAGTCAAACCTGGGCGCTGCTCATGACTGGAGATTTCGATGCTTGAAAACAAGTTCTCAGATTGCGAAACGGCTATTACCTCTACCGATCTGGACCACCTGGAGACCATCATTGGTAAGAAACTGCCCGTTACTTTCAGAAACCACTACCTCAAGTACAACGGAGGCATGCCGGAACGGGCTTACTGGGTCAGCGAAGATTTTTACGATCCAATCGAAGTAGCCTCCTTCAGGCCGATTGCCTATGGGGAGCCCACGCTTCTATCCACCTATCAACTCATGCTGAAGAAACAAGTTCTTCCTACACACCTCCTTCCTTTTGCAGACGACCTGGGCGGCAACTTTTTTTGCTTGAACCTTGATTCAGGAGCCATCAGTTACTTCACCACCGATACTTTCGACAGCGACCTCAGCCCTGAAGAGAATCAGGCCGAGTCCGAAAAACTTGTATGCTCGAATTTCCTTCGATTCGTCCAAGGCTTGATCGACGAGGAGGATTTGGACGAAGCGTGAACCATCGAAGTACAAAACGCGGATTCAAGAACACAATCCTGTGGCGAGGGGATTTAGCGAAGCGTCGCACCGCCCCGCTGGGCTGCGCAGCAGCCCCAACAACCATGCACTGAGGTTTTCTGGAAGACGCATAAACCTGACTACGGCTGCTGCGCAGCCGAGCGGGGATAAATCCCCTCGCCACAAAGTGCAGGCAACCTTCAGAGCGTCCCGACACCCTGGCTACCGCGCTCGTCCAGGCTACGCAACCTTGCGTCTTTACCTACGACTACGCCAGAAATCATGTTCAAGGCCACACCCAATCCGCCGAAGGCGGACTCCACCTCCTCCAATCGCCCGCTTTGGCTGGACGACTATACTCAACAAGTCAATTGATCTGAGTCATGACTTGTTACATCCGCTACACCATTCGACCTTGACTCCCAACGCGACCAAAGGTCGCACCCTTGAGCTAGAGCGACAGGCGTATCATTGCGCCATTGCAGCACCCTTTCTGACCGTGGTCGGCACGCACTGGCCCCGGCACTTTTCCACTGCCGTGGGATGCATTTGATGAGCAACCAGATTCCGGTACACGACGTTACCCCGCCTGCCAAGGACGCCAACAAGAGCGTCGACTTGTATGCCTCTCGGGAAAAAATCTACACCCGCGCCTTCACCGGTCTGTTCCGTAATCTGCGGATGGTGGGCGGAGCCTTTTTGTTCCTGCTGTACTTCGGTACCGTCTGGTTGAACTGGGGCGGTCACCAGGCCGTCTGGTGGAACCTGCCGGAACGCAAGTTCTTTATTTTTGGCGCGACCTTCTGGCCCCAGGATTTCATCCTGTTGTCCGGGCTGCTGATCATTGCCGCCTTCGGCCTGTTTTTCATTACGGTCTACGCCGGACGGGTGTGGTGTGGCTACACCTGCCCACAGAGCGTGTGGACCTGGATCTTCATGTGGTGCGAAAAAATCACCGAAGGCGACCGCAACCAGCGCATCAAGCTGGACAAGGCGCCCATGGGGGCGAACAAGTTCCTGCGCAAATTCGCCAAGCACAGCCTCTGGCTGTTGATCGGCTTCGTCACCGGCATGACCTTCGTCGGCTACTTCACACCGATCCGCGAACTGGTGTTCGAGTTCTTTACCGGCGAGGCCGATGGCTGGTCGTATTTCTGGGTCGGCTTCTTCACCCTCGCCACCTACGGCAACGCCGGCTGGCTGCGTGAGCAAGTGTGTATCTACATGTGCCCTTATGCCCGCTTCCAGAGCGTGATGTTCGACAAGGACACACTGATCGTGTCCTACGATCCGCGTCGTGGCGAAGGCCGTGGCCCGCGCAAGAAAGGTATCGACTACAAGGCCTTGGGCCTGGGGGATTGCATTGATTGCACCATGTGCGTCCAGGTCTGCCCCACCGGCATCGACATCCGCGACGGCCTGCAGATCGAGTGCATCGGCTGCGCCGCCTGCATCGATGCCTGCGACAACATCATGGACAAGATGGATTATCCGCGCGGCCTGATCAGCTACACCACCGAACACAACCTGTCGGGGCAGAAAACCCATAAACTGCGCCCGCGCCTGATCGGCTATGCCCTGGTGCTGCTGGCGATGATCAGCCTGCTGGTGACCGCGTTCTTCATGCGTTCGCTGGTGGGTTTCGACGTCAGCAAGGACCGCGTGCTGTTCCGCGAAAACGCCGAAGGCCGGATCGAGAACGTCTACAGCCTGAAGATCATGAACAAGGACCAGCGCGATCACACCTATGTGCTGGAGGCCACCGGTTTGCCCGACCTGAAGCTGCAAGGCCGACGGGAAATCAAGGTCGCGGCCGGGGATATCTTCAGCCAGCCGGTGGAATTGTCCAGTGCGCCGGACCAACTGCCGTCGAGCACCAACGAGGTGACCTTCATCCTCAAGGATGCCGATGACGACAGCGTTCATGTCGAAGCCAAGAGCCGGTTCATCGGCCCACAAATTCGTTGAGAGAACTGAACATGCCTGCAGCAACCGCCACCAGCCCCTGGTACAAGCACCTCTGGCCGTGGATCATTATCGGGATCCTGACCTGTTCGGTGACCTTGAGCCTGACGATGGTGACCATTGCGGTGAAGAACCCGGACAACCTGGTCAACGACAACTACTACGAAGCCGGCAAGGGCATCAACCGCTCGCTGGAGCGCGAACTGCTGGCCCAGACCCTGCAGTTGCATGCCAATGTGCAGATGGATGATGTCACTGGCGAGGTGAACCTGCGCCTGAGCGGCAACAGCCGGCCCCAGACCCTGGAGTTGAGTCTGATTTCGCCGACCCAGCCGGAGAAGGACCGCAAGATCGTCCTGACCCGCAACGACAGCGAGCCGGGGCGCTACATCGGCCAGTTGACGGACAAGATCGAAGGCCGGCGCTTTGTCGAATTGCTGGGGGTGGAAAACGACAAGACGTGGAGACTGTTCGAAGAAGAGCAGGTTGACCACGACCAGGCCATCCTGCTGGGCGATGAGCCGCTGCAAGGTGCCGAGGACCTGAAGAAGTAGCTCGTCTTTCTGTCGTTCTGATTGTTCCCACGCTCCGCGTGGGAACACAGCCCGGGACGCTCCGCGTCCCCTCGCAAGCGTGACGCGGAGCGTCACAGGATGCGTTCCCACGCAGAGCATGGGAACGATCATTGGACAACGTTCTGTGAAAATGCAATGACCACGCCCCAGCCCTGCTACCACTGCGCCCTGCCCGTCCCTCCCGGCAGCCGCTTCACCGCCGTTGTCCTGGGTGAAACCCGCGAGCTGTGCTGTCCGGGCTGCCAGGCAGTGGCCGAAGCGATTGTAGCCGGTGGGCTGGAGAGCTATTACCAGCATCGCAGCGAAGCATCGGCCAACCCCGAGACCCTGCCCGTCCAATTGACCGATGAGCTGGCGTTGTACGACCGTCCCGACGTGCAGCAATCGTTCGTGCGCCACGAAGGCGAGCTGGCCGAGACCACCCTGTTGATGGAAGGCATCAGTTGCGCTGCCTGTGGCTGGTTGATCGAGAAACAATTGCGCAGCCTGCCGGCCGTGGCCGAAGCGCGGTTGAACCTGTCCAACCATCGCTTGCAAGTGCGCTGGGCCGACGCAGAACTGCCACTGAGCACCCTGCTCGCCGAATTGCGCCAGATCGGCTATGTCGCCCACCCGTACCAGGCCGACCAGGCCAGTGAACAACTGGCGGCGCAAAACCGCCTGGCCCTGCGCCAACTGGGCGTGGCCGGGCTGCTGTGGTTCCAGGCCATGATGGCGACCATGGCGACGTGGCCGGAATTCAATATCGACCTGAGCCCGGAGATGCACACCATCCTGCGCTGGGTTGCGCTGTTTCTCACCACCCCCATCGTCTTCTATAGCTGCGCACCTTTTTTCAAAGGGGCGATGCGCGACCTGCGCACCCGCCACCTGACCATGGACGTTTCCGTGTCCCTGGCGATCGGCAGCGCCTATATCGCCGGGATCTGGACCTCCGTCACCGGCGTGGGCGAGCTGTATTTCGATGCCGTGGGCATGTTCGCGCTGTTCCTGCTGGCCGGCCGCTATCTGGAGCGACGGGCCAGGGAGCGCACCGCTGCGGCCACGGCACAACTGGTCAATCTGTTGCCGGCCTCGTGCCTGCGCCTGGCAAGCGACGGCCAGAGCGAACGTATCCTGCTCAGCGAGTTGCGGACCGGCGACCGGGTCCTGGTGCATCCGGGGTCGGTGTTGCCGGCCGACGGCAGGATCCTCGACGGCCAGTCCAGCATCGACGAATCCCTGCTGACCGGTGAATACCTGCCGCACCCCCGCCAGGCGGGCGACGCGGTTACCGCGGGCACATTGAACGTCGAAGGTGCCTTGACCGTCGAGGTGCAGGCGTTGGGGCAAGACACCCGGTTGTCCGCCATCGTGCGGTTGCTGGAGCGAGCCCAGGCCGAAAAGCCACGTCTGGCGGAAGTCGCCGACCGGGCAGCCCAATGGTTCCTGTTGTTTTCCCTGGTCGCCGTTGCTGCCATCGGTCTGTTGTGGTGGCAGCTGGATGCGTCCCGCGCCTTCTGGATTGTCCTGTCGATGCTGGTCGCCACCTGTCCTTGCGCGTTGTCCCTCGCCACGCCGACCGCGCTCACTGCCGCCACTGGCACCCTGCACAAGCTCGGTCTGCTGCTGACCCGGGGGCACGTGCTGGAAGGCCTGAACCAGATCGATACGGTGATTTTCGACAAGACCGGCACCCTCACCGAAGGTCGCCTGGCCTTGCGCACCATTCGCCCCCTGGCGGGCCTCGACAGCGATCAATGCCTGGCGCTGGCCGCGGCCCTGGAAAACCGCTCCGAACACCCTATCGCACGGGCCTTTGGCCGCGCACCACTGGCCGCCGAGCAGGTACAGAGCACACCCGGGCTGGGGCTGGAAGGCCAAGTGGGCGAACAGCGCCTGCGCATCGGCCAACCCGGTTTCGTCTGCGAGTTAAGCGGCGCGGCAACGCCGCCGATGCCGGACGAAGCCGGTCAATGGTTATTGCTGGGCGATACCCGTGGGCCCTTGGCCTGGTTCGTCCTCGACGACCGTCTGCGCGCTGACGCCCCGGCCTTGCTGGCGGCCTGCAAGGCGCGCGGCTGGCGCACCCTCCTGCTATCGGGCGACAGCTCGCCGATGGTGGCCAGTGTCGCCGCCGAATTGGGCATCGACGAGGCCCGGGGCGGTCTGCGCCCGGATGACAAACTGGCGGTGCTGCAGCAGTGGCACCAGCAAGGCCGCAAGGTGCTGATGCTCGGCGATGGGGTCAACGATGTGCCGGTGCTGGCGGCAGCGGACATCAGCGTTGCCATGGGCTCGGCCACCGACCTGGCCAAGACCAGCGCCGACGCGGTGTTGCTGTCCAACCGCCTCGATGCCTTGATCCACGCCTTCGACCTGGCCCGGCGCACCCGTCGGGTAATCATCGAGAACCTGGTGTGGGCGGCGCTGTACAATGGCCTCATGTTGCCGTTCGCCGCCCTCGGCTGGATTACCCCGGTATGGGCCGCAGTCGGCATGTCTATCAGTTCGTTGACCGTGGTGTTGAATGCGCTGAGGCTGACTCGCCAGCCCAAGCTGCAGATTTTCAACACCATGCCCGATACCCGCCCGCTGCCGGCCTGAGCCGCGCGGGCCTGGAGTTCCGAGATGCCAGCTCTCTACGTGATGATCCCGGCCGCGCTGCTGATCGTGGCCATCGCCGTGTACATATTCTTCTGGGCCGTGGACAGCGGCCAGTACGACGACCTCGACGGCCCGGCCCACAGCATCCTGTTCGACGATCAGGACCCCAACCACAAGGCCGCCGTGGACGAAGCCGACGGCCAGACCCAACGACCGGACGACAAGGCCCCGCCCCATGCTTGATCTGGCGCCGTTACTGGTTTCGGCGGTAATCCTCGGCCTGCTGGGCGGTGGCCATTGCCTGGGCATGTGCGGCGGCCTGATGGGCGCCCTCACCCTGGCCATCCCCAAGGAACAACGCAGCCGGCGCTTCCGGCTGTTGCTGGCGTACAACCTGGGGCGAATCCTGAGTTATGCCACCGCCGGGCTGTTGATCGGCCTGGCCGGCTGGGCCGTCGCCAACAGCCCGGCGGCGATGATCATGCGGGTATTGGCCGGGTTGCTGCTGATCGCCATGGGCCTGTACCTGGCGGGCTGGTGGAGCGGGCTGACCCGCATTGAAGGCGTCGGCCGGGGCTTGTGGCGACATATCCAACCGGTCGCCAACCGCTTGCTGCCCGTATCGAGCTTGCCCCGGGCCTTGCTGCTTGGCGCGCTGTGGGGCTGGCTGCCCTGCGGCCTGGTCTACAGCACCCTGCTGTGGTCCGCCAGCCAGGGCAACGCCCTGGACAGCGCGCTGCTGATGCTGGCTTTCGGCCTCGGTACCTGGCCGGTCCTGCTCGCCACCGGCCTGGCGGCCGAACGCGTCACCGCCCTGCTGCGCAAACGCAGCGTGCGCATGGCCGGCGGCCTGCTGGTGATTATCTTCGGCATCTGGACCTTACCGGGGCCGCACCAGCACTGGCTCATGGGGCACTGACTGGGATTCTCTGTGGGAGCGAGCCTGCTCGCGAAGACGGCATCACATTCAACATTGATGCAAACTGACCCAACGCCATCGCGAGCAGGCTCGCTCCCACAATGGGGAGTGGAGGCTCACAAATGCCCGATGAGCGACTGCGGGCACAGCACCACGCCCCGTTGATGCAAATCAACACGCCCCGACGTCCGCCCCCCTAGACTCGCGCCCATGCCAGCCTATCCGGGGAACGCCCGCATGCTCGACGCCATTCGTTGGGACTCTGACCTGATCCGCCGCTACGACGTGGCGGGGCCTCGCTACACCTCGTACCCGACTGCGGCGCAATTTGCCGGCCAAGTCGGCACGTTCGACCTGCTCCACGCCCTGCGCGACAGCCGCAAGGCCATGCGTCCGCTGTCGCTGTACGTGCACGTGCCGTTCTGCGCGAACATCTGCTACTACTGCGCCTGCAACAAGGTCATCACCAAGGACCGTGGTCGGGCCCATGCCTACCTGCAGCGCCTGGAACAGGAAATCCAACTGATCGGCTGCCACCTGGACCCGACCCAGCGCGTGGAACAGTTGCACCTGGGCGGCGGCACTCCGACCTTCCTCAGCCACGACGAGCTGCGCCAGTTGATGGCCAAGCTGCGCAAGCATTTGAACCTGCTGGATGACGACTCCGGTGACTACAGCATCGAAATCGATCCCCGGGAAGCCGACTGGTCGACCATGGGCCTGCTGCGGGAACTGGGCTTCAACCGGGTCAGTATCGGCGTGCAAGACTTCGATCCGACCGTGCAGCGCGCCGTCAACCGCCTGCAAAGCCTGGACGAAACCCGTGCAGTGATCGAAGCCGCCCGGACCCTGCAGTTCCGTTCGATCAACATCGACCTGATCTACGGCCTGCCCAAGCAGACCCCGGACAACTTCGCCCGCACCGTCGAAGAGGTCATCGACCTGCAACCAGACCGCCTGTCGGTGTTCAACTACGCCCACCTGCCGGAGCGTTTCATGGCCCAGCGGCGCATCAACGGCCAGGAGCTGCCGAATCCGGAGCAAAAACTGGCGATGCTGCAAGGCACCATCGAACAACTGACCGCCGCCGGTTATCGCTACATCGGCATGGATCACTTCGCCCTGCCCGACGACGACCTGGCCATCGCCCAGGAAGAGGCCACCCTGCAGCGCAACTTCCAAGGCTATACCACCCATGGGCATTGCGACCTGATCGGCCTCGGCGTTTCAGCCATCAGCCAGATCGGCGACCTGTACTGCCAGAACAGCAGCGATCTGAACCAGTACCAGAACATCCTTGCCGACGGACAACTGGCGACCAGTCGCGGGCTGCTGTGCAACGCCGACGACCGACTCCGGCGGGCGGTGATCCAGCAATTGATCTGCCATTTCAACCTGGCTTTCGCCGAGATCGAGCAGGCTTTCAATATCGATTTCCAGGGCTATTTCGCGGCGTTGTGGCCGCAGTTGCAGGCCATGGCCGAGGACGGGCTGATCGAGCTGGATAATACTCACATAAAAGTATTGCCTGCCGGGCGCCTGCTGGTGCGTTCGGTATGCATGGTGTTCGATGCCTATCTGGAGCAGCAAAACCGGCAACGCTTCTCCCGCGTCATCTGAGCGCGACAATTTGACGACGAACGCGCACTGGCCGGGGCTCCAGAGCTGGGTTACCCTTACGCCTTATGTGTGTTTTCCCACAAGGATTAAAGAAATGTCCGAGCCAGTCAAACTGCGCGCCCACAGCCAGGCACATTGCAAGGATTGCAGCCTGGCCCCTCTCTGCCTGCCATTGTCGCTGAACCTGGAGGACATGGATGCGCTGGATGAAATCGTCAAACGGGGCCGTCCGTTGAAAAAAGGTGAGTTCCTGTTTCGCCAGGGCGACACCTTCGACTCCGTCTATGCCGTGCGCTCGGGCGCGTTGAAAACCTTCAACCTGAGCGATGGCGGCGAGGAACAACTCACCGGTTTCCACCTGCCCAGCGAGCTGGTGGGACTGTCCGGCATGGACACCGAAAGCCATCCGGTCTCGGCCCAGGCATTGGAGACCACATCGGTGTGCGAGATTCCCTTCGACCGTCTCGATGAACTCGCGCTGCAACTCCCGCAGTTGCGCCGCCAATTGATGCGGGTGATGAGCCGGGAGATCCGTGACGATCAGCAGATGATGCTGCTGCTCTCGAAAAAGACCGCCGACGAACGCATCGCGACCTTCCTGGTCAACCTCTCCGCCCGCTTCCGTGCCCGTGGATTCTCGGCCAACCAGTTCCGCCTGAGCATGTCACGCAATGAAATCGGCAACTACCTGGGCCTGGCCGTGGAGACCGTGTCCCGGGTGTTCACCCGTTTCCAGCAAAATGAGTTGATCGCTGCCGAAGGCAAGGAAATCCACATCCTCGACCCGATCCAGCTCTGCGCCCTGGCCGGCGGCTCGATCGAAGGCTGATGAACGTGCGCGGCTGAGGGATTCCCCTGGCCGCGCTATACTGCCGCGTTTGCAGCCCTGCCAGGACACTTCGACGATGGTCTTCGACTCCTTCGACATCAAATCCCTGATCCGCCCCGTAATCGACTTCCCCAAACCCGGCGTGATCTTCCGCGACATTACCCCGCTGTTCCAGTCTCCCACAGCCCTGCGGCTGGTGATGGACAGCTTCGCCCACCGCTATGTCGAGGCCGACTTCACCCACATTGGCGCAATGGATGCCCGGGGCTTCCTGATCGGTTCGATCCTCGCCTACCAGTTGAACAAGCCACTGGTGCTGTTCCGCAAGCAAGGCAAGCTGCCGGCCGATGTGTTGGCCGAGGGTTACCAGACCGAGTACGGCGAAGCCTTCCTGGAAGTGCATGCCGACAGCCTGTGCGAAGGCGACTCGGTGGTGATGTTCGATGACCTGATCGCCACCGGCGGCACCCTGATCGCCGCCGCCAACCTGATCCGCCGCATGGGCGCCAAGGTCCACGAAGCCGCGGCGATCATCGACTTGCCGGAATTGCTGGGCTCCCAGCGACTGGAGGACATGGGGATTCCCACGTTCTGCCTGACGCAGTTTTCCCTGAGCGAACGATAACCGCCCGGCCATCATCGCTCCCACAGGGGATTTGTGTGGGGGTTACAACGTAATCGGCTTGCGTCCGGCAAACGAGTGCGCCAGCGTCCCGCCATCGACCAGCTCCAGCTCGCCCCCCAGTGGCACGCCATGGGCGATGCGGGAAGCCACCAAGCCTTTGTTGCTCAGCAACTGGGCGATGTAGTGGGCGGTGGCTTCGCCCTCTACCGTCGGGTTGGTGGCGAGGATGACTTCGGTGAAAGTCCCCGCCTCTTCGATCCGCGCCATCAGTTCGGGAATGCCGATGGCCTCCGGTCCCAGGCCATCGAGGGGCGAGAGATGTCCCTTGAGCACGAAATACCGCCCACGGAAACCGGTCTGTTCCACCGCATACACGTCCATCGGCCCTTCCACGACGCACAGTAGCGTGTCGTCCCGACGCGAATCGGCACATTGCGGGCACAGGTCGTCTTCGGTCAGGGTCCGGCATAAACGGCAATGCCCCACCCCTTCCATGGCCTGGCTCAGGGCCTGGGCCAGGCGCGAACCGCCGCTGCGATCACGCTCGAGCAATTGCAACGCCATGCGCTGGGCAGTTTTCTGACCCACACCCGGCAAGGTTCGCAGGGCATCGATCAGTTGGCGAATCAAAGGGCTGAAGCTCATCGAGGAAATGTCCGACATGACAACGAGACGCGGTTTATACCCGCGCCTCTGACCAGCGTCAAATACTCAATCCTGCGCCACCCGCACCACCAGCTTGCCGAAGTTGCGCCCTTCCAGCAGCCCGATAAATGCCTGCGGCGCATTCTCCAGGCCATCGACCACGTCTTCGCGGAACTTGACCCGGCCATCACGCACCCACGGCGCCATGGCACTGATGAATTCCGGCTGACGGTCACCGTAGTCGTCAAACACGATAAACCCCTGCATGCGCACCCGCTTGGTCAATAGAGTGCGCTGCAATAGCGGCAAGCGATCCGGCCCGCTCGGGGCGTGTTGTTCGTTGTAGGATGCGATCAGGCCACAGAGCGGGACGCGGGCCTTGGCGTTGAGCAGCGGTACCACTGCGTCGAAGACTTTGCCGCCGACATTTTCGTAATAGATGTCGATGCCTTTGTCGCACGCCCGGGCCAGCTCTTCGGCAAAGTGCTCGCTCTTGTGGTCGATGCAGGCGTCGAATCCCAACTCATCGACCACGTATTGGCATTTCTCACGGCCGCCAGCTACCCCGACGACCCGCAGCCCCTTGATCTTCGCCACCTGGCCGACCACGGACCCCACGGCGCCCGAGGCGGCGGCCACCACCAGGGTTTCCCCGGCCTTGGGTTGGCCGATGTCCATCAGGCCCATGTAGGCGGTCATGCCCGGCATGCCCAGCACCCCCAAGGCCATCGACGGGCTGGGCAAACCGGATGGGATGGGGGTGACGTTGCGGCCATCGCTGATGCTGTGGCTCTGCCAGCCCGTGACACCCACTACCAGATCGCCCTCGTGGAATTTCGGGTGCTTCGAACGCACCACGCGACTGACAGCTCCACCGGTCATTACCTCATCGATTTCCACCGGCGCAGCGTAGGAAGGCGCATCGCTCATGCGTCCGCGCATGTAGGGATCCAGGGACAGGAACAATGTCTTGAGCAGGATCTGTCCGTCCGTCAGCTCTGGCAGGGTCACCTGCTCAACGCGGAAATTCTCCGCGGTGGGAGCGCCCTTGGGACGGGAAGCGAGGACGATGCGCTGGTTGGAGGTCGATGCTTGTGACATGGAAGCGTCTCCTTGATCGTTGATGGGACGTATAGGGAGCAGACCATAGCCTGGGGTCGGGCGTTCGATGTTTATCGCTGTAGGAGCAAGGCTTGCCCGCGATGAATTCAACGCGGTCTTTCAGGAGGCTCCGGCGCCTATCGCGAGCAAGCTTTGCTCCCACAAGGGTTCCGTCATCACAGCCATGCACCAGAAACAAAAATGCCAGGCGCGATGCCTGGCATTGGGTGTAGCCCATCCCGACCGGGATGGCGAATCAGAATGGCAGCTTCATGCCTGGCGGCAGTTGCATGCCGGCGGTCATGCCGGACATTTTGTCCTGGCTGTTGGCTTCGATCTTGCGCACCGCGTCATTGACGGCAGCGGCGAACAGGGCTTCGAGCATTTCCTTGTCGTCTTCGCTCAGGCCTTCGACCACGCTCGGGTCGATGCTGACGCGCTTGATGTCGTGGCGACCGGTCATGACCACGGTCACCATGTCGCCGCCGGACTTGCCGGTGACTTCGGCGTTGGCCAGCTCTTCCTGCATCTTGGCCATTTTTTCCTGCATTTGCTGCGCCTGCTTCATCAGGCCGGCCATGCCACCTTTCATCATGGGAATCACCTCGAAAGTACTTGGATAAACACCGCGCCCGACCCTTTCGGCCCGGCGCCTTCAATTATGAGCCCTGGGTGACCGGGGCCTCGACAGGTTCGATAGTATCGTGACGGACCACCGCACCGAACTGTTGCATCATCTGCTGGATGAACGGATCGCTGTGGATCGATTCCTCGGCCTCGCGCTGGCGGTCGGCACGGCGCCGGGACGCGGCCTGGGCCGGGGTTTCCTGCTCGGGCTTGATCAGTTCGATGCTCAGCGTCAGGGTACGCTGGTGATACTGGTTCAGCGCATCGTTGAGGCGCCGCTGCTGGGTCGCGTTGAACAGGGCGCTATGGGCCGGATCCAGGTGCAACAGCCAGTGGTCGCCTTCCACCGCGATCAGCGTGCAGTTGGCGGCGATGCTACCGGTCATGCCGGTGATCGGCAATTTCGGGAACAGTTCCAGCCATTGCAGCGCCAGCCCGGTGGCCGGCATCGCCGCGGGCTCCGGCTCAGGCTCAGGTGCCGGCTCGGCGGCGTGCTCGCTCGCCAGATCGTCCAGGTAGCTATAGGCCGAATCCATGTCCGGCTCGATGTAATCCTCATCCAGCGGAGGCTCATCGTCCAGGTCCATGCCCGGCGTGGCCACATCGACCTCGGCGGCTGTCGGCTCGGGCATCGGCGCGGCGACCCACTCGGGCGCCTCAGGCACCACGCTGTCAGGCGTCGGCAGGGGCATCGGCGGCAGCTCGGGCTGCTCGGCAACGGTTTCCAGCACAGGCTCAACGACAGGCTGCTGGACGATCTCGGGCTCGACCGGATCGTTCCAGGGCAGATCGATGACGGTTTCGGCGACTGGCTCAGGCAACGGTTCGGGCTCAGGCTCGGCGACAGGCGCAGGAACCGGTTCCACGACGGGCGCCACCGCAGCCGGAGCGGGAGCGGGAGCCGCTGCCGGCGCAACAGCAGGCGCGGCAGCCACTGGCTTGACGGAATCAGCTGTGGCCTGGCTGATCCCCACTGGCTTTAGCGCCTGCCTCGGCGCGTCCGCCGTGTCGGCAGGTCGGAATGCCAGCATTCGCAGCAGCACCATTTCGAAGCCACCGCGTGGATCCGGGGCCAAGGGCAGGTCGCGACGACCGATCAGGCCCATCTGGTAATAGAACTGCACGTCTTCGGCGGGCAAGGCCTGGGCCAGCGCCAGCACGCGGTCACGGTCGCCATGACCATTGTCGACGCCGTCAGGCAAGGCCTGGGCGATGGCGACGCGGTGCAATACATTGAGGATTTCCGACAGCACACCGTTCCAGTCCGGCCCCTGTTCGGCCAGGTGGCGCACCGCTTCGAGCAACGCCTTCGCGTCGCCATCGATCAAGGCATGCAACACGTCATAGACCTGGCCATGATCGAGCGTACCGAGCATGGCCCGCACATCGGCAGCCATGACCTTGCCTTCACCAAAGGCGATGGCCTGGTCGGTCAGGCTCATGGCGTCACGCATCGAACCATCGGCGGCGCGGCCCAACAGCCACAGCGCATCGTCTTCGAACGGCACATTCTCGACACCCAGCACGTGGCTCAGGTGCTCGACGACCCGTTCCGGCGTCATGTTCTTCAGGGAGAACTGCAGGCAGCGGGACAAAATCGTTGCAGGAAGCTTCTGCGGATCGGTGGTCGCCAGGATGAACTTGACGTAGGGCGGCGGCTCTTCGAGGGTCTTGAGCAGCGCATTGAAGGAATGACTGGAGAGCATGTGCACTTCGTCGATCAGGTAGACCTTGAAGCGACCACGGCTCGGGGCGTACTGCACGTTGTCGAGCAGCTCGCGGGTGTCCTCGACCTTGGTGCGACTGGCGGCGTCGATCTCGATCAGGTCGACGAAACGACCTTCGTCGATTTCCCGGCAGACCGAACACTCGCCGCAGGGTGTCGAAGTGATACCGGTTTCACAATTCAGGCACTTGGCGATGATCCGCGCGATGGTAGTCTTGCCCACGCCGCGGGTCCCGGTGAACAGGTAGGCGTGGTGCAGCCGCTGGCTGTCCAAGGCGTTGATCAGAGCCTTGAGCACATGGGTCTGGCCGACCATTTCGCGGAACGAGCGCGGACGCCATTTACGTGCAAGAACCTGATAACTCATCGAAAACCATCGCAACGAAGGAACATAAGCGGCTAATGCTAGCGGAGCAGGGGCGAAATTGCATCCGGTGCGCCGTTCTAATCTGACTAAGCTGATATCAGGGACTCGGTTGTCGACACGTTTTATACCGTCAGGAGAGCTTATGCGCTTGGCCATGGGGGCTTTGCTGTTATTAGGGACAGAATGTTCCGCCGCCGAACTACCCTTGCGTTTTGCCGTGACCGACGGCTGGGCCATGCCCATGGTGCAGATCGAACGGGGTCGCCCGACCCAGGGCATACTCCCCGACATCATGACCAGCCTGGCGACTCAGGTGGGCATGCCGGCCGAGTTCCACGTCCTCTCCCGGGCCCGGCTCGACGGTGCCATGCAACACGACGAAGTCGACGTGCGCTGTTATGTCAGCCCCGACTGGGTAAAGGACAAAGGGGGAGATTTCCTATGGAGCGTCCCGCTGTTTTTCCAGCGCGACCTGCTCGTCGGCACGGCCAGTGCTCCCACGCAGGTGGCGCCGGCGACGTTGGGGCAACAGTCCATAGGCACGGTGCTCAGCTATAGCTACCCGACCTTGCAGCCGCTGTTCGACAGTGGCCAATTACGGCGCGACGACGCACGAAGCCAGGAACAGGTGCTGGCGAAATTGCTTGCCGGGCGCTATCGCTACGGGGTGAGCAACCAATGGGCACTGGACTGGTTTAACCAACGGCACACCGCTGACCACCAATTGCATGGGGTGGCCGTGCTTCAGGAACAGCAGCTGGGCTGCTACCTGCGCAATGATCCGAAAATCCCGGTACAACGGATCCTGCGCACCTTGCAGCACATGAAAGCATCAGGGGAGATCGACGCGATCATCCAGCTCTACACCGGTCGCAACACGGAATCGGACGCTGAAACCGGCTCCCCCTGAATGTCCGGACGTTGCTGCCATTGCGGCGGTGGGACAAACCCCGTCACCCAGCCCGGTATCTGCTCCGGTGGCATGGGTCGGGCGATGAAATAGCCCTGGGCGACTTCACAGCCCAGGCGCAGCAGCAATTGCCCATGCTCAAGGCTGTCCAGCCCTTCGGCGACGACCTGTCGATCGAATGCCTGGGCCAGACCGATCACGGCCTTGGTCAAGGCCAGGTCATCCCGGTTCACAAGAATGTCGCGGATAAAGGTCTTGTCGATCTTGATGGTCTGGGTGCGCAAATGCTTGAGGTCGTTGAGAGAGCAGTAGCCCGTCCCGAAGCCGCCCAGGGAAAACCCCACCCCCAAGGCCTGGCAAGCCTGCAGGCAAGCGCTGACATGCTGGAGATTTTCCACCGCGACGGATTCGACGATTTGCAGGTCGAGCATCCGCGGCGCCACGTCCGGGTGCCGTCCCAACATCTGCCGCAGCCGCTCGACGAAGTCCGCCCGCTGGAAATGCCGAGCCGAGATATTGATGCTGACCGGCCACCCCTGCCCCGCTTGCTGCCACAGCTGCAGCTGAGTCATGACCTGCTCCATGACCCACTCGTCGATCTCGACGATCAGGTCAGTCTCCTCCGCCAGCGGCAGGAACTCACGAGGCGGCACCAGGCCACGTTGCGGGTGCTTCCAGCGCAGCAGCGCCTCGAGCCCCACCACGGCGCCGCTGCGCATGTTGACCTTGGGTTGGAAATGCAACCGCAGCTCATGGGCGGCCAACGCCTGCCGAACCCGCTCGACGCTCTGGTAGGTGGCCCGCACCTCCTGGTCCCGGGATACATCGAACAGATGGAAGCGATTGCGACCGCTCTGCTTGGCCATGTACATCGCCTGGTCGGCATGGCGCAGCAACGTCTCGGCGTTTTCGTTGTCCCAGGGGAACAGCGTGACGCCGATACTTGCAAAAACCTTGATGCTTTTACCGTCAATGGCATAGGGCGTGGAAACAGCAACCAACACCCGGTTCAAAGCCCCATGCAACTCATCCATCCCAGGCACATGACGCAACACCAGCACGAACTCGTCCCCCGCCAGCCGCGCAACCACATCCTCGCCTCGGACGATGCTGCGCAGTCGTCTCGCGACCTCGATCAGCAACTGATCGCCACTGGCATGGCCGTGACCGTCATTGACCGCCTTGAAGCCATCAAGGTCGAGCATGCAGACCGCCAAGGGGAAGTTTTCCACCTGGGAGAACGCCAGAGCCTGGTCCAGCAGCTCAGACAAATAGGTGCGGTTGGGCAGCCCGGTCAGCACATCGTGCCCGACTCGCCACTGCAGGGAATGCAACTGTCGGCGCTTGTCGCTGACGTCGAAACGGATGGCCAGGTAGCGCTCGACCTGGCCCGTCGCGTCGTCCATCACCGGCACCAGGGTAGTGTCGACCCAATGCAACGTACCGTCCTTGGCGCGATTACAGATATCGCCCTTCCAGACCTGTCCCAGCGAGATGGTGTGCCACATGGCACTGAAGAACTCCCCGGGGTGATGACCGGAATTGAGCAGGCGATGGTTCGCCCCCAGCAGTTCTTCGCGCCGGTAGCCAAAGAGGTTACAGAACTGGTCGTTGACGTAGGTGATACGCCCGCTCGCATCGGTCTCGGAAAACATCGCGGCGGCGTCAACGGCTCTGCGGTACTTCTTATCCATCGAAGCAGTCATCCATGAGTCAGGCTCATTTATCGCGCGCGGTTGCACCGCCTTCGGACAGGCGAAAATCAACTAGGCTCAAATACCGTGAGAGAAGTGGGAGCACGGCTTTGTCGGTGCCGCTCGAAAGCCCAGAACGCCTGCCCTGTGCCACGACCATGAACCCGCGACCCATTTCTTTTTGCATCTTTTGGTATCTGAAGCAGGTCACCAAATGCCCGTCCCAAACGCTGATTCTACGAAACACATCACATTTTGCAAAGCAAGGTGATGGATCGTGCGGTTGCCTAATGCGAAAATCTATCGTTAAGTTCTTGATTCTAAATGGGAATTGAGCGATGCAAATTTCAAGTTTGGGTGCAGCCATCAGACGCTACCGCAAAGTAGCGGGGCTGACTCAGGCTGAACTTGGCGAAAAAACCGGTTTTGACCCCAAGACCATCAGCCGTTTCGAAACCGGCACCTACATGCCCAGCATCGAAGCCCTGTTCCTGCTCGCCAACGTGTTGGACGTGCAACTGAAAGCCTTTTTCGCCGACATGAACGACGAAGACGAACAGCGCGCCTATCTGTTCGGTGTCATACACAAGGCCACGCCGAAGGACTTGGGCAAGCTGATCGCGGCGGTTGACCAGGCGCTGTCCAAGCCTTGAGCCGAGGCGTGATCGCTCCAACTATCAGGACTTGGTACATAAAACCTGTGGAGCCGAGCTTGCTCGCGATAGCGGATATCAGGCACATCAATGCAAGCCGACCCACCGCCATCGCGAGCAGGCTCGCTCCCACAAGGGATCTGCGCTGAAATTGAATTCATGGATATTCCGGGATCAGTGAGAGCAACTACCTGATGGGGTTTATTTGCTCATTCCTTCAGCGCCCACCCTTCGCCCGATCCACCGCAACCAGCACCAGTGAAATCACCACGAACCCCACCAACACCAGCACCGCGTTGACCAGCACCTGTGAATAACCCAACCTGTCCACCTCGATGAACGGATAGGAATAAGTGCCGATCACCTCACCACGTATCAGGGCGTAAATGAAATAAACCAGTGGATAGATCAGCCATGTCCACACATTCCGCCAGTGCAGGGTTCCCTTCGGTACGCAGAACCACCAATAGATCATGAACAGCACCGGCATCACGTCATGCAGCAGTTCATCCGCCAGCCACTGCCAGCCTTGAGGGTTCCAGGTCTGGCGTAACAACAGGTTGTACGCCACTCCGACCAACACGATGGCAGCCGCCACCCCCGTTTGGGTCGAGGGCCGGAGAAAGAAACGCCGCAGCGCCGAGTCGCCTGTCGTCGCCGCGCAGGTCAGCACGATCGCCACCAGAATATTGGTCAGCACCGTGAAGTAGCTGAAAAAGATCTCCACGCCACCCAACAGGCTCTTCTCGGCCTGCCAACGTGAAGCCAGGATCAGGTAAAGCTGGAGAAGCAATGCAAACCATCCCAGCGCTGCCGCGACCTTCACGGCAGTCGCCCCTCTGCTTTGCGTCAACACCGTGTCGTTGTTCATCACGTTGCCCTCCGGTCGGTTACGCGAACCCTAGAAAGGCATGACACGAAATTCTACTGTCAGAAATGACAGTGGCGATCAACGGTAATAATGCGGGCAGCAGAAAGCATCGACCGAATTCGGTCAGGACAAGAAAGATAAGAGAAAATCTGACAAGCCTTGCGAATGAAGGCCTGGGGCGTTATGGAGGCAACCCCACCAGCCACACCCCGGCACACAATGTTCCCGCTGTGGCTGCTTCCTTCCGGATCTGACCAGGTTCACGGGTAATCGTTGCGGGGGGACCGATGGGGTCACCATAACGACGCCCGCCTGACGGCGAGCCGCGCCATTGTACCTATCTGACGGGAAGTTACAACCGTTCGCAGCGGATTAAAAAAGCGAAGGTGTTCAAGCACTTGCTATGGGGGTGGATATGCAATTTGCAGCCATATCGAGGAACCCTGTGGGAGCGAGCCTGCTCGCGAAAGCGGTGGGTCAGCTTGCTTCAGGGCTGAATGAACTGCCGCCATCGCGAGCAGGCTCGCTCCCACGGTGGATCGGGGGTGGGCTGAGTGAGCGGCCAATCTGACAAACCCGATCGCTACAGCAGCACCTCATCCGCCCGGCCGCCCTCCTCCTGGATCACCAGATGGATGAAATGCAGTTTGGTGATGACGGCCGCCGGCACGACGAACGGGTAGAAATCCGGCTGGCCCATGCTGCGGGACAGTTCGTTGAGCATGCCGGCCAGTTCGATCCAGGCGTTGACGAACGACAGGAATGCAGTGCCGCCGGTGTGCTCGGGATCGAAGAGGGTCTCGGGGGGAAACGGCTGATAGTCGAAGTCCATGTCCTGGGCGCTCATGCCGAAGCCCAGCGCGGTGTCCACGGCGTCCATCATGTGCAGGTAATGGGCCCAGGTTTCAGCCCAATCCTCCCAGGGGTGCATGGTGGCATAGGCACTGACGTAACGGGTCTGCCAGTCCAACGGAGCCCCTTGCTGGTAGTGTCGCTCCAGCGCGTCGGAATAGCTGGCGCGCTCATCGCCGAACAATCCGCGGAATGCTTCGAGCCAGTGGCTGTTGGCAATCAGTCGGTCCCAGTAGTAATGCCCCACCTCGTGGCGAAAGTGCCCGAGCAAGGTGCGATAGGGTTCGTGCATCTGCTGGCGCACGGCCTCACGGTGGGCGTCGTCGGCCTCCTTGATGTCGAGGGTGATCAAACCGCTGGCATGGCCAGTGGTCGGTGGTTTGCCATCGGGATCGACGCCGATGAAGTCGAAAGCCAGGCCTGTGGTTTCGTCGACGCTTTTCGGGACGACCGGCAGGCCGAGGGTGATCAGTTGCGCCACCAGCCTGCGCTTGGCGGTCTCGACCTTGCGCCAGCGTTCAGGGTTCTCCGGGATCGACAGGTCAGGGATGGTGCGGTTCAGCCGGCAGGCGATGCACAAGGTGTCGGGACCGCCAGCCGGCAGCAGCCAATTGCACGCCGCCGCGGTATCGAGGTTGGCGCAGCGACGGAACACACCGGCTTGCGGGTCGGCGTCCAGGGTCCAGGTGTCGGGCAGGTCACCGGGTTGCAGGGACGAGAGACGACTCTGCTCAGGCTGGTAGCCCAACACCGCCAGACAGGCCAGGCACTGACTGTTGCGAAAAAACAGTGACTGGCCGCAGCGACACGGCCAGACTTTGCTGTTGCGCGAACGGTCGCCCAGGAACGGCGCGGCGATGCGTGAGCTCAGTTGTTCGAAGAAGCGGTACATGGCGATCTCTCCCTGGAGCCTGCAACACTAGATCATCCCCTGACTCCGATCGTTCCGTGGCGAGGGAGCTTGCTCCCGCTCGGCGGCGTAGCCGTCGTAGACTGGCTGGCGCAGTCTGCCAGGGCAGCTGCGTCGCTCCGATTGGGGCGGCTGCGCCACCCAGCGGGAGCAAGCTCCCTCGCCACAAAAGCCCCCTGTTTATTCCACTTCTCCAGGTGTAGGTCCCGGCTACACTGCCTTGCGCCGCTGCCTACAACTACGCCAGAATCCGCCGGCTTGTGCGCCTTGGGGCCGGGTTTTATNGCTCGGCGGCGTAGCCGTCGTAGACTGGCTGGCGCAGTCTGCCAGGGCAGCTGCGTCGCTCCGATTGGGGCGGCTGCGCCACCCAGCGGGAGCAAGCTCCCTCGCCACAAGAGCCTGAACCCCCCCACCATTCACTCGCGGCTAGACCGTGATGCCATGCTTGCCAAGGAATGCCACGAACGCCTCTTCGTCCAACACCTTGAGCCCCAGCTCATTGGCCTTGGTCAGCTTCGAGCCCGCGCCCGGGCCGGCCACGACGCAATGGGTTTTCGCCGACACGGAACCGGCGACCTTCGCCCCCAGGCTCTCCAGCTTGTCCTTGGCGACGTCGCGGCTCATCAGTTCCAGCGAACCGGTGAGCACCCAGGTATGACCCGCCTCGGGCAAGCCCTCGACGACTTTCTTCTCGCTCTGCCAGTGCATGCCGAAGTCCCGCAACTGCTGTTCCGCGGCCTCGGCCTGCTGGCGGTTTTCGGTGATGGCGAAGAATTCCCGTACGGCGTTGGCCTGCTTTTCCGGCAGGGCCTGGCGCATGTCCAGCCAGTCCGCGTTCATCACTGCCTCGAGGGAGCCGAACTTGTCCGCCAGTTTCTGCGCACCACCCGGTCCGACCGAAGGGATGTGCAGCTTGTCGAGAAAACCGCCCAGGGTAGTACTGGCGGAGAACTCGGCGCCCAGCGCCCCCTGGTCCTGGATATCGAGACCGTGGCGCAGCAGGTCCGCGATCACCTGGCGGTTGTGCGGGTCCTCGAAGAAACTGTGGATCTCATGCGCCACTTCCAGGCCGACGTCCGGCAGATAGGTGAGCACCTGGGGCAACGCCGCCTGCACGCGCTCCAGCGAGCCGAGGGAGCGCGCCAGGACCTTGGCGGTTTCCTCGCCGACATCCGGGATGCCGAGGGCGTAGATGAAGCGCGCCAGGCTGGGCTTCTTGCTGTCGACGATGGCCGCCAGCAACTTGCGGCTCGACAGTTCGGCAAAGCCTTCCAGGTCGACCACTTGTTCGAAGGTCAGGGCGTACAGATCGGCAGGCGAGCCCACCAGGCCCTCGTCCACCAGTTGCTCGATGCTCTTCTCCCCCAGCCCTTCGATGTCCATGGCCCGGCGCGAGACGAAGTGAATGATCGCCTGCTTGAGCTGCGCCCCGCAGGCCAGGCGCCCGACGCAGCGATACACCGCGCCCTCGCTGACAGTTTCACGACCCTTGCTGCGCTTGATCAGTTGCGTGCGCTCCACGTGGGAGCCACACACCGGACACTGCTGGGGCACTTCCACCGGGCGGGCATTTTGCGGGCGGCGCTCGGTGACGACTTGCACCACCTGCGGAATCACGTCCCCGGCGCGGCGGATGATCACTGTGTCGCCGATCATCAACCCAAGGCGCGCTACTTCGTCCATGTTGTGCAACGTGGCATTGGCCACGGTCACGCCAGCCACCTTGACCGGCTTGAGCCGCGCAACAGGCGTCACCGCCCCGGTACGGCCGACCTGGAACTCGACGTCGAGCAGCTCGGTGAGCTCCTCGCTGGCCGGGAATTTATGGGCGATGGCCCAGCGCGGCTCGCGAGCACGGAAGCCGAGTTCACGCTGGGAAGCAACTCTGTTGACCTTGAACACCACGCCGTCGATTTCATAGGGCAACGCGTTGCGTCGTTCGCCGATGTCCCGGTAGTAATCCAGGCATTCGTCGATGCCATGGGCCAACTTCAACTCGCGACTGATGGGCATGCCCCAGGCCTTGAGTTGCTTGAGATTGCCAATGTGGGTATCGGCAATGTCCGCCGTCACCTGGCCAATGCCGTAGCAGCAGAATTCCAGCGGGCGGTTGGCGGTGATTTTGGAATCGAGCTGTCGCAGGCTGCCGGCCGCCGCGTTGCGCGGGTTGGCGAAGGTCTTGCCGCCGGCCTCCAACTGCGTGGCGTTGAGGCGTTCGAAACCGGCCTTGGACATGTACACCTCGCCGCGCACTTCCAGCACGGGTGGCCAGCCGCTGCCCTGCAGCTTGAGGGGAATGTTGCGCACGGTGCGCACGTTGACACTGATGTCTTCGCCAGTGGTGCCGTCGCCGCGGGTAGCACCGCGGACCAACAGGCCGTCCTGGTACAACAGGCTGACCGCCAGGCCATCGAGTTTCGGCTCGCAGCTGTATTCCACCGCCGCGCCGCCGCCCAGCAGGTCCCCCACCGGCAGGTCGAGGCCCTCGGTCACCCGGCGGTCGAACTCACGCATGGTGGTTTCATCGAAGGCGTTGCCCAGGCTGAGCATCGGGATTTCGTGACGGACCTGGCTGAACGCCGACAGCGCCACGCTGCCAACCCGTTGGGTCGGTGAGTCGCTGGTCACCAGCTCCGGGTGCTGCGCCTCCAGGGCCTTGAGCTCGTGGAACAGGCGGTCGTACTCAGCGTCCGGGATGGTCGGTTCATCGAGGACGTGATAGCGATAGTTGTGCTGATCCAGTTCGGTTCGCAGCTCTAGGATGCGGGTTTCGACGGCATTCATGGGTGTTCTCTCATAAAGCAAAAGAGCAGCCGAGGCTGCTCATTTCAATCAGTCAAGTAACGCTCGGCAGAGAACCTGTGGCGAGGGGATTTATCCCCGCTCGAGTGCGCAGCACTCGCAAACTCTGTGGCAACACAACATTTTGAGGGCTGCCTGGCAGCCCAGCGGGGATAAATCCCCTCGCCACAAAAGCGGTTTGCCACAAGCGGCTACCAGAGGCGCTCTGATCAGCGCTTCTGGGTCAATGCCCGGCGTTCAAACTCGACGATGCGCTGGCGGTAGTGCTCGATGGTCTGGGCGGTCAGCACGCTGCGCTGGTCATCCTTCAATTCGCCATTGAGTTCCTGGGACAACTTGCGAGCCGCCGCCACCATCACGTCAAAGGCCTGCTTGGGATGACGCGGGCCTGGCAGGCCGAGGAAGAAACTCACCGCCGGCGTGCTGAAATGATCGATGTCGTCCAGGTCGAACACCCCTGGCTTGACGGCGTTGGCCATGGAGAACAGCACTTCACCGTTGCCGGCCATGCTTTCGTGGCGATGGAAAATGTCCATCTCGCCGAAACGCAGGCCGCTTTCCAGAATATTCTGCAGCAACGCAGGGCCCTTGAAGCCGGCCGGATCGCGGCAGATCACGCTGATCACCAGGACTTCTTCAGCCTGGGCCTGTTCCTTGTCGCTGCCCGACGCCTTGTTCTCGTCCGGGAAATCGTCGCGGCTGCTGAAGCTCGGGCCGCCATCCAGGTCGAGGTTGAGGTTCAGGTCACCCTGGGACGGTTCGTTGTTGCGTTTGCCACGCTTGGAACCCGACTCACGGGGTTCGCGCACCGGCGCGCTCACCGACGGCAGGTCATGCTCGTCCAGCTGCGGCTCCTTGTGGGTGTCCAGCACCCGGGGGGGGCCCAGCAGCTCGGTATTGTCATCGTCGTCCGGCAGGTTCGACAGGCTGCGATCAAGGCGGAACTTGAGTTTCCCCTTGCCGCCGCGCATGCGGCGCCAGCCATCGAAAAGAATACCGGCAATGACAATGATGCCGATGACGATCAGCCACTCGCGCAGACCGATTTCCATGTAATCCCGTGCCTCTATAAAAATGCTGAAAAATAAGGGGCTTAGCTATTTGCAAACCGCTTTAAAACGTGGCGCCAACTCTATGTTCTGAATGGCGTTTTGCCCACGCACACGAAAAATTGACATTAAACTAGCACGACCAAAGATAACTTTACACCGTCTGTCGCATAGGCTTGTGCCAATCTGTGATTTGAACGGCCTTCGGCGGGGATAAAAGTCCCGGCAACTCGTCAAGAAGTTGCTCGAGAGATCCCGCTTCAGGCATCCACCATCGCCATGGCCTCCTCGACATCCACCGCCACCAGCCGCGAACAGCCCGGTTCGTGCATCGTCACGCCCATCAACTGATCGGCCATTTCCATGGCGATCTTGTTATGGGTGATGTAGATGAACTGCACCGTTTCAGACATTTCCTTTACCAGGCGCGCGTAACGGCCCACGTTCGCGTCGTCCAGCGGCGCGTCGACTTCGTCAAGCATGCAGAACGGCGCCGGATTCAACTTGAAGATGGCAAATACCAGGGCCAACGCGGTCAGCGCCTTTTCACCACCGGAGAGCAAATGAATGGTGCTGTTCTTCTTTCCGGGAGGACGCGCCATGATCGTCACCCCAGTATCGAGTAGATCTTCGCCCGTCAGTTCCAAGTAAGCGCTGCCGCCACCGAAAACTTTTGGGAAAAGCGCCTGCAAACCGCCATTGATCTGATCAAAGGTATCCTTGAAGCGGTTGCGGGTTTCCTTGTCGATCTTGCGAATGACGTTTTCCAGGGTTTCCAGCGCTTCCACCAGGTCAGCGTCCTGGGCGTCCAGGTAACGCTTGCGCTCGGACTGCTGCTCGTATTCGTCGATGGCCGCCAGGTTGATCGCACCCAGGCGCTGGATCCGCGCAGCGATGCGCTCCAGCTCTTCCTCGGCATCTTTCTCATTGGCCCCGGCCACCAGGGTGGCGAGCACCCCGTTAGGATCGTAGCCATCCTCCAGCAACTGGTCCTGCAGGGCCTTGCGGCGCACGGTCAGGGCCTGCCATTCCAGGCGTTGCTGTTCCATCTGCCCGCGAATCAGCTGGGACTGCTGCTCGGCCTGGCTACGGCGCTTCTCGGCATCGCGCAGCTCGCGGTCGGCGTCTTCCAGGGCGATTTGCGCGGTCTTGAGCTCCTCGTCGACACTCATCCGCTTGTCGAGCAGCTCCTCGAGCTTGAGACGCAGCTCTTCCAGCGGCGCCTCGCCCTCCTCCAGGTTCAGGCTCAACTGTTCGCGTTTTTCGGTCAGGCGTTCGGACTGCATTTCCAGGCGCTCGAGGGCCTGGCGTGTGGAGTCGTACTGCGCCTTGAGCGAGCCCAGGCGCACCGCCAACTGATGGGCATGGTCCTTGTGCTGACGCGCTTCCTGGCGCACCCGGTCGAGACGTTCGCGCAGGCTGTCGCGCTGGGCCAGCAACAGCTCACGCTGCTCGGTGTCCAGGGCCATGGCATCGAGGGCCTCCTGCAGTTGCAGGCGCGCCTCGCCGATCTGTTCGTGCTCCAGCGCCCGTTGCTCGCCCAGCTCGGCGATCTCTTCTTCCAGGCGGGTGCGACGCAAGGCCAACTGTTCGGCCTTGGCCTTGCCGGCCGAGAGCTGTGCCTTGAGTTCGCCCTGCTGGCGTGCCTCGTCCTGCAGCAGCCGGCGCAGGTGTTCGCGGCCGTTTTCCTGTTGACGCTGCTGCGCCCGCAGATTCTGCAATTCGGTTTCCAGGGCCTCGACGCTGGCTTCGCGTTCGTCGCGCTCGGCGCTCAGACGCTGGATCTCCTGTCCCCGGGCGAGCATGCCACTCTCGGCTTCGCTGGCCCGGCGCACCCGCAGGAAATGCCGGCCGAGCCAATAGCCGTCACGACTGATCAGGCTCTCGCCCGGCGCCAGTTGCCCGCGCAACGCCAGGGCCTGTTCGAGGTTTTCCACCGGCCTGACCTGCCCGAGCCAGGGCGACAGATCGACCTGGGCCTCGACCTTGTCCAGCAGACTGCCCGGCATTCGCACGCCGTCACCGGCCGGGCTGAGCAGGCGCAGGTCGCCCTGGGTGAAGCCCGAAAGGTCGAAGCCGGCGAAATCATCCACCAGCACCGCTTGCAGATCGGCACCCAGCACGGTTTCCACCGCCAGCTCCCAACCGGCGTCGACCTTCAGGCCTTCGGCCAGACGCGGGCGCTCGGCCAGATGCTGGTCGCGTAGCCATTCGGCGGTGCCGGTGCCCGGATCCAGCGCGGCCTGCTGCAAGGCTTCCAGCGAGGCCAGACGCCCGTTGAGCCGTTGCAGCTCGCCCTGGGCCTGCTGCTGATTCTGAAGGGCCAGTTGCAAGGCCTGGCGCAGCTGTTCGAGCCGCTCGACCTGGGCATCTTCGCTGGCCTGCAAGTCTTCGAGGGTGGCTTCGCTGGCGGCCAACTGCTCGCTCAGGTCGAGGATCGCCGCGTCTTCCGGGTCCGCCGCAAGCAGGGCCCGCTCTTCGGCCAGACGACGCTGGCGCTCGGCCAGGCGCTCCATGCTGGTTTCCAGTTGCTGGATGCGCGACTGCTGGACCTCGGCCTGCCGCCGTGGTTCGGCAGAGGTCAGGTTGAAACGGTCCCACTGCTCCTGCCAACCGTGCATGGTCAGCTCGGCTTCTTCCAGGGCCGCAGCAGCCTCCTCGGCAGCGGCGCTGGTGATCTCCTGCTCTGGCGTAAGCCTGTCAAGCTCTTCGCCCAGGGTCAGCAGCAAAGTGCGGTCATGGCCCAGGTGAGACTCGGTTTCCAGGCGCGCGCGCTCGGCTTCCTTCAAGTCGTCCTGTAACTGGCGCAGCCGTTGCTGGCCGTGCTGGATGCTCTGCTCGACCCTGGCGATGTCGCCACCGACCGAATAGAAGCGCCCTTGCACCAGGTTGAAGCGTTCGGACAGTTCGTGGTGCCCGTCACGCAAGCGCTCGATGGCCGCATCGGCGTTGCGCTGTTCGGCCACCAGGGCTTCGAAGCTGACTTCCTGGTTGCCGATGATCGCTTCGCGCTGGCCGACCTGCTCGTTCAACGCCTGCCAGCGCAGGGCCGAGAGCTGGGCCTTGAGCTGGCGCTCCTCGCCTTTGTATTCCTGGTATTTGCGTGCAGCCTCGGACTGGCGGTGCAGGCGTTCGAGCTGACGGTCGAGCTCTTCGCGCAGGTCGGTCAGGCGCGCCAGGTTTTCGTGGGTGCGACGGATGCGGTTCTCCGTCTCGCGCCGGCGCTCCTTGTACTTGGAGATACCGGCGGCCTCTTCGATGAAGTTGCGCAGGTCTTCGGGCTTGGCCTCGATCAGCTTGGAGATCATGCCCTGTTCGATGATCGAATAGCTGCGCGGCCCCAGGCCGGTGCCGAGGAAGATGTCAGTGATGTCGCGACGCCGGCACTTGGCGCCGTTGAGGAAGTAACTGTTCTGGCTGTCGCGGGTCACTTTGCGACGGATGGAGATTTCCGCGTAGGCCGCGTATTCGCCGATCAGAGTGCCGTCGGAGTTATCGAATACCAACTCGATGCTCGCCTGGCTGACCGGCTTGCGGCTGGTGGAGCCGTTGAAGATGACGTCGGTCATCGATTCGCCGCGCAGGTTCTTCGCCGAACTCTCGCCCATTACCCAGCGCACGGCGTCGATGATGTTGGACTTGCCGCAACCGTTGGGCCCGACCACCGCCGCCATGTTACTGGGGAAGTTCACCGTGGTCGGGTCGACGAAGGACTTGAACCCCGCCAGCTTGATGCACTTGAGGCGCACGTTCAGGCCTTCGTCAGGGCGGCAACCACCAGATCGCAACTGCGCTGGCAGTAGGCCGTCAGCACAATGCGGATCTGCGGCAGGTCACGGGCCAGCACCGCGACGAGCAGGCGCTGGAACAGGTCGAGGAACTCGCTCATCTCGGCCTTGCGCTGTTCCAGGGCGAGGAAATAGGCACGGCTCATGGCCGGCTGCAGGTTCTCGACGGTTTCCTGCAAGTATGGGTTGTTGGCGAATGGATAGGCCGCACGCATCACGCTGAAGCTTTCGTCGACGAACATGCGGATGTCCTGCCGCGCGAAGGCCTCCTTGAGGCGCTGCTGGATCTGCAGGAACGGCGCCATGTCGGCCGAATCCCGCCAACCATGGGCCACGGCGTTGCCCAGCAGGATGTACAACTCGCTCATCAGCGTACAGAGGCTGCGCACGTTATGTTCGGTGAGTTCGGTGACGTGGGCGCCACGGCGCGGCAGGATCGCGATCAGATGGCGTCGTTCCAGGATCAGCAAGGCCTCGCGGACCGAGCCGCGGCTGACATTGAGCGCCAGCGTGACCTTCTGCTCCTGGATACGCTCCCCCGGCTTCATTTCGCCGCGAATGATGCGTTCGGCGAGATGATGGGCGATTTGCTCGGCGAGGCTGTCCGGGGCCTTGAACGTCATGGTTGTCCTTCAAACTCTTCGATCTGCACAAGCGGCGCAGTGTAGCGCACTCGATACGTCATGGCGCAGGGCCTGCACCAGGTTTTTGGCACGATTCAAGCAAAAAAAAATAGAACATGCCGCCGGTCAGCCAGCAAGCGAAACCTGTGGGAGCGAGCCTGCTCGCGATCAGATCGATCAGCCAACATGAATATCGACTGACACACCGCAATCGCGAGCAGGCTCGCTCCCACAGGTCAATACTGAATACACCTGTTGTTGATCGACAAAACGATTTTCTTGACCTTTAAGTCAGAAAAATATTGACCGAAAAGTCAGACCTGCTAAATTCGGTCTACGTCGATACAACAATAATGAATCTGCGAGGCCTTCCGTGATCCAGTTTTTACTCAACCAGGAACTCCGTAGCGAGCACACCCTGGACCCGAACCTGACCGTGCTCAATTACCTGCGCGAGCATGTTGGTAAATCCGGCACCAAAGAGGGTTGTGCCAGCGGCGACTGCGGTGCCTGTACCGTGGTGGTGGGCGAATTGGACACGGACGAGAGCGGCCACTCGCGCATTCGCTATCGCAGCCTCAACGCGTGCCTGACCTTCGTCTCGTCCCTGCACGGTAAACAACTGATCAGCGTCGAAGGCCTCAAGCACCAGGGCCAATTGCACAGCGTCCAGCAGGCGATGGTCGACTGCCATGGCTCGCAATGCGGCTTCTGCACGCCGGGTTTCGTCATGTCGCTGTTCGCCCTGCAAAAGAACAGCGATCAACCCGACCCCCACAAGGCCCACGAGGCCCTGGCCGGCAATCTGTGTCGTTGCACCGGCTACCGGCCGATCCTCGCGGCCGCCGACCAGGCCTGCTGCGGCAAACAGCCGGACCAGTTCGACGCCCGCGAGGCCGAGACCATTGCCCGCCTCCAAGCCATCGCCCCCAAGGAAACCGGCGAGCTCAATTGCGGCGACAAACGCTGCCTGGTGCCACTGACCGTGGCCGACCTGGCCGATCTCTACGACGCCTATCCCCAGGCGCGCCTGCTGGCCGGCGGCACTGACCTAGCCCTGGAAGTCACCCAGTTCCATCGCACCCTGCCGGTGATGATCTACGTGGGTAACGTCGCCGAACTCAAACGCATCGAGCGTTTCGACGACCGTCTGGAAATCGGTGCCGCCACCGCGTTGTCCGATTGCTACGAGGCCCTGAAAGCCGAGTACCCGGACTTCGGCGAACTGCTGCAACGCTTCGCCTCGCTGCAGATCCGCAATCAGGGCACCTTGGGCGGCAACATCGGCAACGCCTCGCCCATCGGTGACTCGCCGCCCCTGCTGATCGCCCTCGGCGCGCAGATCGTGCTGTGCAAGGGTCAAGTCCGTCGCACCCTGGCGCTGGAGGATTACTTCATCGAATACCGGGTCACCGCCCGTCAGGAAAGCGAATTCATCGAGAAGATCATCGTACCCCGGGCCAGCGCCGAACAGGCGTTCCGTGCCTACAAGGTGTCCAAGCGCCTGGACGATGACATCTCCGCGGTGTGCGCAGCGTTCAACCTGCGCATCGACAACGGCGTGGTTCGCGATGCGCGCGTGGCGTTCGGCGGCATGGCTGCCATCCCCAAGCGGGCCACGCATTGTGAAGCCGCATTGATCGGTGCGCCGTGGAACGACAGCACCCTCGAACGCGCCTGCGCCGCCCTGGCCGAAGACTTCACGCCTTTGTCGGACTTCCGCGCCAGCAAGGAGTACCGCCTGCTCAGCGCTCGCAACCTGCTGCGCAAATACTTCATCGAACTGCAAACGCCGCACATCGAGACTCGGGTGACCGCTTATGTCTAACCATCACGCCGTAGAAAAGACCCAAGCCGAACTGGCCGAGCTGTTCGCCCGCGACCTGACCACCGGCGTCGGTCGCAGCGTCAAGCACGACAGCGCCGCCAAGCATGTGACCGGTGAAGCGCAGTACATCGACGACCGTCTTGAATTTCCTAACCAACTGCACGTGTACGCGCGACTATCGGACCGCGCCCACGCCCGGATCCTGCGCATCGATACCACGCCGTGCTATGCCTTCGAAGGCGTGCGCATCGCCATCACCCACGCCGACATTCCCGGCCTCAAGGACATCGGCCCATTGCTGCCCGGCGACCCGCTGCTGGCGATTGACGATGTGCAGTTTGTCGGCCAACCGGTGCTGGCCGTTGCCGCCAGGGACCTGGAAACCGCACGCCAGGCGGCGATGGCTGCGATCATCGAATATGAAGACCTGGAGCCGGTGCTGGATGTGGTCGAAGCCCTGCGCAAACGGCATTTCGTGCTCGACAGCCACACCCACCAACGGGGCGATTCCGCCACCGCGCTGGCGAGTGCCGAACATCGCATCCAGGGCTCGCTGCACATCGGCGGCCAGGAACACTTCTACCTGGAAACCCAGATTTCCTCGGTGATGCCCACCGAAGACGGCGGCATGATCGTCTACTGCTCCACTCAGAACCCCACCGAAGTGCAGAAACTGGTGGCCGAAGTGCTGGGCGTGTCGATGAACAAGGTGGTGGTGGACATGCGCCGCATGGGCGGCGGCTTCGGCGGCAAGGAAACCCAGGCCGCCAGCCCGGCCTGCTTGTGCGCAGTGATCGCGCACCTCACCGGCCAGCCGACCAAGATGCGCCTGCCCCGGGTCGAAGACATGCTGATGACCGGCAAGCGCCACCCCTTCTACATCGAATACGACGTGGGCTTCGACAGCCGCGGACGCCTGCACGGCATCGCCCTAGAACTGGCCGGCAACTGCGGCTGCTCGCCGGACCTGTCGGCGTCGATTGTCGACCGGGCGATGTTCCATGCCGACAACGCCTACTACTTGGGCGATGCGACCATCAACGGCCACCGCTGCAAGACCAACACCGCGTCGAACACCGCTTACCGTGGCTTCGGCGGCCCGCAAGGGATGGTGGCCATCGAAGAAGTCATGGACGCCATCGCCCGGCACCTGGGGCTCGATCCACTGGCGGTGCGCAAGGCCAACTATTACGGCAAGACCGAGCGTAACGTCACCCACTACTACCAGACCGTCGAGCACAACATGCTCGAGGAAATGACCGCCGAGCTGGAAGAAAGCAGCCAGTACGCCGAGCGGCGCGAAGCGATCCGTCGCTACAACGCAGGCAGCCCGATCCTGAAAAAAGGCCTGGCGCTGACGCCAGTCAAGTTCGGCATCTCGTTCACCGCCAGCTTCCTCAACCAGGCGGGTGCGCTGATCCACGTCTACACCGACGGCAGCATCCACCTGAACCATGGCGGCACCGAAATGGGCCAGGGCCTGAACACCAAGGTCGCGCAGGTGGTGGCCGAGGTGTTCCAGGTGGAAATGGACCGGGTGCAGATCACCGCGACCAACACCGACAAAGTGCCGAACACCTCCCCCACCGCCGCCTCCAGCGGCGCCGACCTGAACGGCAAGGCCGCGCAGAATGCCGCCGAAACCATCAAGCGGCGCCTGGTGGAATTCGCCGCGCGTCAGTACAAGGTCAGTGAAGAAGACGTCGAATTCCACAACGGCCATGTGCGGGTCCGCGATCACATCCTGACTTTCGAGGCACTGGTGCAACAGGCGTATTTCGCCCAGGTCTCGCTGTCGAGCACCGGGTTCTACAAGACCCCGAAAATCTACTACGACCGCAGCCAGGCCCGCGGCCGGCCGTTCTACTACTACGCCTACGGCGCGGCGTGTGCCGAGGTGATCGTCGACACCCTCACCGGCGAGTACAAGATGCTGCGCACCGACATCCTCCACGACGTCGGTGCCTCGCTGAACCCGGCCATCGACACCGGCCAGGTCGAGGGCGGCTTCATCCAGGGCATGGGCTGGCTGACCATGGAAGAGCTGGTGTGGAACGACAAGGGCAAGCTGATGACCAACGGCCCGGCCAGCTACAAGATCCCGGCCGTGGCCGACATGCCGCTGGACCTGCGGGTCAAGCTGGTGGAGAACCGCAAGAACCCCGAAGACACGGTGTTCCACTCCAAGGCCGTGGGCGAGCCGCCATTCATGCTCGGCATCGCCGCGTGGTGCGCGATCAAGGATGCCGTGGCGAGCCTGGGGGATTACCGGCACCAGCCGAAGATCGACGCGCCGGCGACACCGGAGCGGGTGTTGTGGGGCTGTGAGCAGATGCGCTCGTTGAAGGCAAAGGTGGTAGAGCCTGAAGCCGAGTTGGCTTCGCTTTAGGACCGCGTCGCGGCCAATCGCGAGCAGGCTCGCTCCCACAGTGGGTCAGTGTTCACAAATCCCTGTGGGAGCGAGCCTGCTCGCGAAGAGGCCGCAACAGACGCCAAAGAATGTTGAAAAGCGGACGCGGAGCGTCCAGAGATGCGTTCCCACGCAGAGCGAGGGAACGATCAGTCGAGGTGAACATGTACAACTGGATCAGCGCCCTCGCCGACCTGCAAACCCGCGGCGAACCCTGCGTGTTGGTGACGATCATCGAAGAACTCGGCTCGACCCCGCGCAACGCCGGTTCGAAGATGGTCATCAGCGCCAGCCAGACATTCGACACCATCGGTGGCGGGCACCTGGAATACAAGGCCATGGAGATCGCCCGGCAGATGCTCGCCAGCGGCCAGCAAGGTACGCATCTGGAGCGCTTCAGCCTCGGCGCCAGCCTGGGCCAGTGCTGTGGCGGCGTGACCGTGCTGCTGTTCGAACCCATGGGCCAGGTGCAAGCGCAGATTGCCGTGTTCGGTGCCGGTCATGTCGGCAGGGCCCTGGTGCCGTTGCTGGCGAGCCTGCCTTGTCGGGTGCGCTGGATTGACTCGCGGGAAGCCGAGTTCCCCGAGCAACTGCCCCACGGCGTGCAGAAAATCGTCAGCGAAGACCCGCTGGATGAAGTCGATGATTTGCCCGCCGGCAGCTACTGCATCGTCATGACCCACAATCACCAGCTCGATCTGGAGCTGAGCGCGGCGATCCTCAAGCGCAACGATTTCGCCTACTTCGGCCTGATCGGCTCGAAGACCAAGCGGGTCAAGTTCGAGCACCGTTTGCGCGATCGCGGCTTCGACAGCGGCACCTTGCAACGCATGCGTTGCCCGATGGGCATCGGCGAAGTCAAAGGTAAGTTGCCTGTGGAAATCGCCATCTCCATCGCCGGCGAAATCATCGCCACCTATAACGCGGATTTCGGCCAGCACACCGCCCGCGCCGAACCCATCGCCAAACTGCTGCCGGCCTCGCGTCGCAGCCAGGCCAATTCCTGAGATTGCCCATGCCCATGACACGCAAAGCCTACCGCGCCGCCCTGCTCCACAGCCTCGCCGACCCGGCCGAAGTCGGTATCGAAGCCTCTTATGAATACTTCGAGGACGGCCTGCTGGTGGTGGAAAACGGCCAGATCAGCGCCATCGGCCACGCCCACGACCTGCTGCCAAAATTGGCGGCGGACATCGAGATCAACCATTACCCGGACGCGCTGATCACCCCCGGCTTCATCGACACCCACATCCACCTGCCGCAGACCGGCATGGTCGGCGCCTACGGCGAACAACTGCTGGACTGGCTCAACACCTACACTTTCCCTTGTGAACGCCAGTTCGCCGACCCCGCCCACGCCGAAGCCGTGGCCGATATTTTCATCAAGGAGCTGCTGCGCAACGGCACCACCACGGCCCTGGTGTTCGGCAGTGTGCACCCACAATCGGTGAATGCCTTTTTTGAAGCGGCCGAGAAGCTCGACCTGCGGATGATCGCCGGTAAAGTGATGATGGATCGCAACGCCCCGGACTACCTGACCGACACCGCCGAATCCAGCTACACCGAGAGCAAGGCGCTGATCGAGCGTTGGCACGGCAAGGGCCGCCTGCACTACGCCGTGACCCCGCGCTTCGCCCCCACCAGCACGCCCGAGCAGTTGACGCTGGCCGGTCAGTTGCTGGGGGAATACCCGGACCTGTACATGCAGACCCACATCAGTGAAAACCTGCAGGAAGTGCAATGGGTCAAGACGCTGTTTCCCGAGCGCACGGGCTATCTGGATGTATACGATCACTATCGGTTGCTCGGCGAGCGTTCGGTGTTCGCCCACGGTGTGCACCTGTGCGACGACGAATGTGCGCGCCTGGCCGAAACCGGTTCGGCCATCGCCTTCTGCCCGACCTCGAACCTGTTCCTGGGCAGCGGCCTGTTCAACCTGCCGATGGCCGAGAAGCACAAGGTCAACGTGGGGTTGGGCACGGACGTCGGCGGCGGCACCAGCTTTTCGCTGCTGCAAACCCTGAACGAAGCCTACAAGGTGATGCAGTTGCAGGGCGCGCGGCTGAGCCCGTTCAAATCGCTGTACCTGGCCACCCTCGGCGGCGCCAGGGCCTTGCGCCTGGAAGAGCGCATCGGCACCTTGCAGCCGGGTACCGATGCGGATTTCCTGGTGCTGGATTACAACGCAACGCCGCTGCTGAGCTATCGCCTCAAGCAGGCCCGGGACATTGCCGAAAGATTGTTCGTGCTGATGACGCTGGGGGATGACCGGACGGTGGCGCAGACCTATGCGGCTGGCAGGTTGGTGCATCAGCGCTAGACCGCTATCGCGAGCAGGCTCGCTCCCACAGAGATTATGTGAACGCCATAAATCCCCTGTGGGAGCGAGCCTGCTCGCGATGAAGGCAACTCGGTATAACTGACTCAGCAGAGGTCAGAGCTTGGCCGTCGACCGCCCAGGCTTCTTGCTCTGCAACAGGTGCGAAAACACCGCGTGCAGATCGTCCGAGGCGCCCTCTTCGTCGAGGTTGAGCTTGCTGTCGATGTGATCCATGTGATGCATCATCAGGTCCACTGCCAGGGTGGCGTCCCGGGCTTCGATGGCGTCGATCAACTGGGTGTGTTCGTCGTAGGAACAGTGGGAGCGGTTGCCGCTTTCGTACTGGGCGATGATCAACGAGGTCTGGGACACCAGGCTGCGCTGGAAGCTGATCAGCGGGGCATTCTTCGCCGCCTCGGCCAGTTTGAGATGGAACTCACCCGACAGGCGGATGCCGGCACCACGGTCGCCACGGGAGAAACTCTCGCGTTCATCGTTGACCATCTGGCGCAATTCGGCAAGCTGCTCGGCGGTGGCGTGCTGCACCGCCAGCTCGGTGATCGCCCGCTCCACCAAGCGCCGGGCCATGAACACCTGGCGCGCCTCATCGACACTCGGACTGGCAACGACCGCGCCGCGATTAGGCCGCAACAACACCACGCCCTCATGGGCCAGGCGCGACAGCGCACGGCGGATGATGGTGCGGCTGACTCCGAAAATCTCCCCCAGTGCCTCTTCGCTCAACTTTGTACCGGGCGCCAGGCGCTGTTCGAGGATGGCCTCGAAGATATGTGCATAGACGATATCGTCCTGGGTTCCGCTGCGGCCGGCTTTGCCTGCTCGCGGTTGTTTCTTGAGGGGTTGCAACTGTTCGTTCATGGGCACTCGGGTCGGGAGAACTGCGGCGAATTGACCGTGACTGTAATACGGCACAGCGGGTCGCTGGCAAGTATCGCGTAAAAAACACGGCGATTGTACACAACCTCTGATGGCAACACGACTGTACGGCTGTTTGCGGGCTTGGCTGTATTGCAATTGCTTACTGGGTTGAGTTTAGGCTTAAACCCTCAATCTGTGACACCTATGGCACTGTGGGAGCATGGCTTGCCCGCGATGAAGCTGACGCGGTGGGCCTTGAAACCTAGGCACCTTCATCGCGGGCAAGCCTTGCTCCTACAGGTACATAATCTATTCAAGGATCACCGCCCACCATGACCGAAGTCACAACCATGCCACTTCGCCCATTGGCCGATACCTCGCCCTCGGCCATCGTCGCCGGATTCATCGCCATGATGACCGGCTACACCAGTTCGCTGGTGTTGATGTTCCAGGCCGGCCAGGCGGCGGGGCTGACCAGCGGGCAGATTTCATCATGGATCTGGGCGATCTCCATCGGCATGGCAGTGTGTTCCATCGGCCTGTCGTTGCGCTATCGCACGCCGGTCACCATCGCCTGGTCGACACCCGGCGCGGCACTGCTGATCACCAGCCTGGGCGGCGTAAGCTATGGCGAGGCCATAGGCGCCTACATCACCTGCGCGGTGCTGGTGACGATCTGCGGCCTGACCGGCAGCTTCGAGCGCCTGGTCAAGCGCATTCCGGCGTCGCTGGCGGCGGCGTTGCTGGCGGGCATCCTGTTCAAGATCGGCAGCGAGATTTTCGTCGCTGCCCAGCATCGCACCGGCCTGGTGCTGGGGATGTTCTTCACGTACCTGATCGTCAAGCGCCTGTCGCCTCGCTACGCGGTGCTGGCGGCACTGCTGATCGGCACCGCGCTGTCAGGCCTGATGGGGTTGTTGGACTTCAGCGGCTTTGCCCTTGAAGTCGCGACACCGGTCTGGACCACGCCGCACTTTTCCCTGGCCGCCACCATCAGCATCGGCATTCCGCTGTTCGTGGTGGCAATGACCTCCCAGAATATGCCGGGCATCGCCGTGCTCCGGGCCGACGGCTACAACGTACCGGCCTCGCCACTGATCACCAGTACCGGCATCGCCTCGCTGCTGCTGGCGCCGTTCGGCTCCCATGGCATCAACCTGGCGGCCATCAGCGCCGCCATCTGCACCGGGCCCCACGCCCACGAAGATCGCAACAAACGCTACACGGCAGCGGTGTGGTGCGGGATCTTCTACGGGATTGCCGGGGTATTCGGCGCCACACTGGCGGCGTTGTTCGCGGCGCTGCCCAAGGAACTGGTGCTGTCCATCGCGGCACTGGCGCTGTTCGGCTCGATCATCAACGGCTTGAGCATCGCCATGAGCGAAGCCAGGGAACGGGAAGCGGCACTGATCACCTTCATGGTCACGGCGTCGGGGCTGACGCTGTTTTCCGTCGGCTCGGCGTTCTGGGGGATTGTGGCGGGGGTGCTGACCTTGCTGATCCTGAACTGGCGCAAAGCTTGAAAGCATCGCGAGCAGGCTCGCTCCCACAGGGAAATGCGATCCAATTGTGGGAGCGAGCCTGCTCGCGATAGCGGCCTGAAGGTCACCAGATACCCAACCGTCAGGCATAAAAAAACCGGCGCCCAATCGGGCTGCCGGTTCAGGACATCACGCCTTGGCGTTGATCGGCATGTCCGGGTGCCACACGTCGATCAGCGGGCTGACGGTCATGTTGGTCAGTTCGCTGCGGCCCTTGAGCCAGGCTTCAACGGCAGCACGTTGTTCTTCGGAAACCGAGCCACGCTTCTGCAGGCAAACCAGACCGTAGTCGTCGCCGCCGACGTAGCCCAGGCCATTGGCTTCCATGGCTTCTTTCAGGAAAGCGTCGAGGAAAGCGTCAATCGCCTCATCGTCCAGATCTTCTTTGAGATCCAGGTTCAGTTCGAAACCCAGCTCCTGAAATTCATCCACACACAGTTTTTTGCGCAGACGCCGGGAACGGTTAGTCGCCATTGGAACAATCCTCATAAGTAATAACGGCCGGCACTTTACCAGTTTGGTGCGACGATTGCCCGGTTGATCGGGTGTATCGGCCTACCGTCGGTAAAAAATTGCCTCATGAACGGCTCAGGCACGGCCCATCCGGTGCGCCTTGGGGCATAATGCCGACACTTTCTTGACCGTTGAGGACGTTCATTTTTCATGTCCTCGTTTTTTCCCCCTCGCCCGTAGGGTTTTATTACACATGATCAAATCTTTGCGTCCACTGCTCCTGGCCAGCCTTTTTCTTCCCCTGGCCCTCCCCGCTTCCACCAGCGCCGCCACGATCAACACCGCCCTGTCGCCCAATGTGCAGAAGGCCCTCAAGACCAGCAAGCTGCAAGACGACGCGCTGTCCCTGGTGATGGTGCCACTCAATGGCCCCGGCACCCCGACCCTCTACAACGCCGACGTCTCGGTCAATCCTGCCTCCACCATGAAACTGGTGACCACCTACGCCGCCCTGGAAATGCTCGGCCCCAATCACCAGTGGAAGACCGAGTTCTACACCGACGGCACCCTCAGCGGCGGGATCCTCAACGGCAACCTGTACCTCAAGGGCGGCGGCGACCCCAAGCTGAACATGGAAAAGCTCTGGCTGCTGATGCGCGACCTGCGCGCCAACGGCGTACAGCAGGTCACCGGCGACCTGGTGCTCGACCGCGGTTTCTTCATCCAGCCGCAGTTGCCCGAGTTCAACGACGACGGCAACGACGAAAACAAGCCTTTCCTGGTCAAGCCCGACTCCCTGCTGGTCAACCTCAAGGCGCTGCGCTTCGTTGCCCGCAATGACGGCGGCCGGGTGCTGGTGTCGGTGGAGCCGCCGATTGCCAGCATCCATATCGACAACCAGGTCAAGGCGGTCAACTCCAAGCAATGCGCCGGCGGCGTGCGCTACAACCCGGTACCCCAGCCGGACGGCAGCGTGGCCGTGACCGTCGGCGGGCAGTTGGGCGATGGCTGCAGCTCCCAGACCTACCTGTCACTGCTGGACCACGCCACCTACACCGCCGGTGCGGTGCGGGCAATCTGGAAGGAACTGGGCGGCAGCATCCAGGGCAAGGACCGTCTGGCCGCCACTCCGAGCAACGCCAAAGTGCTGGCCCGGGCGTTCTCGCCGGACCTGGCGGAGATCATCCGCGACATCAACAAATACAGTAACAACACCATGGCCCAGCAGTTGTTCCTGAGCCTCGGTGCGCAGTTCCGCAACGAAGCCGACGGTGACGACGCCAAGGCCGCGCAACGGGTCGTGCGCCAATGGCTGGCCAAAAAAGGCATTACCGCGCCGCACCTGGTGATGGAGAACGGCTCCGGCCTGTCCCGCGCCGAACGGGTCAGCGCCCGGGAAATGGCGGCGATGCTGCAAGCCGCCTGGCGCAGCCCCTATGCGGCCGAGTACATCAGTTCGATGCCGATCGTCGGCACTGACGGCACCATGCGCAAACGCCTGAAGACCACGGCCATGGCCGGCGAAGCCCACATCAAGACCGGCACCCTGAACACCGTGCGCGCCATCGCCGGGTTCAGTCGTGACGTCAACGGCAATACCTGGGCGGTAGTCGCGATCCTCAACGATCCGAAGCCATGGGGTGCTTCGTCGGTGCTGGACCAGGTGCTGCTGGACCTATACCGCCAGCCGAAACTGCCGCAGACGGCTTCGGTGCTTTGATCCAAGCCTGCTCGCGATAACCGTCATTCAACGGGCATGCGTAGGCTGAGCCGACGCTATCGCGAGCAGGCTCGCTCCCACAAGGGAGTTGAGGGTGAGCATCGATTCTGTGTCCGCCCGGGATCAGGGTGGGAGCGAGCCTGCTCGCGATGACGGTGTATAGCTCCAAACAGCCGCCCACTGACACGCCCGCTATCGCGAGCAAGCTCGCTCCCACAGGGGTTGAGGGTAAGCATGGGTTCTGTGTCCACCCGGGGTCAGGGTGGGAGCGAGCCTGCTCGCGATGACGGTGGATCAGTCCAAACAGCCGTCAACTGATACACCGCTATCGCGAGCAAGCTCGCTCCCACATGTTCACCGCTCGTTTACCCCGGCTGCATCTCGACCCGATCCCGTCCGGCCTGCTTCGCCGCGTACACCCCTGAGTCGGCCCGCAACAGCAGGGCATCCGCGCCCTCCCCGGCGCGCCAGCTGGCGATGCCGAAGCTGGCGGTGACCACGCCCACATCCTCGATCTCCGCACCGCGCAGACCCTCCCACAGGCCTGTGGCCAAGGCATGGGCGCTTTCGCCATCGGTGTCGGGACACAGCACCACGAATTCTTCCCCACCCAGCCGACAGAAGACATCTGTACGCCGCAGACGCTGGGAGACGCGCAGGCAAACCGCCTGCAGCACCCGGTCACCCACGGCATGGCCGTGCTGATCATTGATGCGCTTGAAGTGATCGATGTCGAGCATGATGACCGAAAGCTCCCCGGAGCCGCGTTCGACCCGGGTCATTTCCGAGTTCAGGCGCTCCTGGAAATAACGCCGGTTGCGAATCCCGGTCAAGGCATCGGTCACGGACAGTGCCCGCAGCTCTTCTTCCACCCGCTTGAGATCGGAAATATCCGAGATATAGCCATGCCATAGCACCCCACCGCCCGGCAGTGGCTCCGGCGTGGCCTCGACGCGCACCCAGCGCAGGCCACGCTGTGGTAGTTGCAGCCGATATTCGTCGCGCCATGGGCTCAGGGTGTCGGCCGAGGCACGGATCGATGCACGGACCCGCGCGTTGTCCAGTGAATGGATACGGGAGAAAACGGCTTCGGCGTTCCGGACCAGCTCGCTGGGCTCCAGTTCGTAGATGTCACGAATGCCATCGCTGGCGTAGATCACGCTGAAGCGGCCGTTGAAATCCATTTTGAACTGGTAGATGCCACCCGGCACATGGGCACTGAGCTTCTTCAGCAGCAAGTCCCGGGCCGCCAGGGCCTCGTGGACGCGCTTGCGTTCGGTGATGTCGATGCAGATCGCCAGGTGCCCGACCCAGAGCCCCTGATCGTCGAGCACGGGCGTGGCCAGCATGTTCACGGTCAAGTGGCTGCCGTCACGCCGTACCAGGGTCCATTCCCGGGCCTGCTGGCCGCCCGCCTCGCCACCTTCGAGCAGCATCGCGTGACAGGTAGGAATCGGCTTGCCGAATCGGGCGCCAAGCTCTGCGGCCCGGGCCTGGAGCTCCCGCGGCACATGGAGGCTTTCGAGGGTCATGCTCTGCAGGACTTCGAAACTCTGGTAGCCCAGCATCTGTTCGGCGCCGGCATTGAACGTGGTAATGACGCCGCGCAGATCGGTGGCGATGATCGCGACCTGGGTCGCGGCATCCAGCACGCCGCGCAACTGGCCATGGGTCCCCCGCAACTCCTGCTCCCGGGCACGCAACTCCTGGGTACGTTGTTCCACCAGGGTCAGGGCCCGTTGGCGCTGGCTGACCAGAACGTAGAGCAAGGCACTGAGCAGGAAACTGAGCAAACCGCCCAATACCACCAGGCCCGACATCGCGGAGTGGTTGGTCGACAGGAACGTGCGACTGGGCCGCAGCTCTACCCGATAGTCATGATCCGCCAGGCGCACCACACGGGTCGCCGCCAGGGCACTGTCGCCCGGGGGCTCGGGGGAATCGAACAGCACCTCCTCCTGATCGGCATCGGACAGGTCCAGGACACGCATCGAAAGATTGTCATGGCTGGCCGACGGCAGGCTATCGCCCACCAGTTGGCGCATGCTGATGGCCGCTACCACATAACCGAAAGGCTCCGTAGAGGGTCCCCGGGTAACCGGTGCCACCAGCAACACGCCACGGACAAAGGCCGGCTCGACACCCACCAGGTCCAGCGGCTGCGATACTGCCACGCTGTTCTGGCGCCGGGCCCGTTCGAGCACGGCGCGGCGCAATGGATGGGAAAGCAGATCGAAACCCAGCGTCGACTCTTGCGAACCCTGGCACTGCACATAGAGGATCGGTACGTACTCGTCCCGTTCCGCGGCCCGCCGCAAGACGCCTGAACTGTCCGCGTCACGGATGGCGAAAGCATTGATTCGCTTATCCCGCTCCCGTTGTTCGAATGCCTGCCGCTCGTCACGCAGCACCCGTGGTGCCCAAGCAAAAGCCTGGGTACGCCGCAGCAACGTTTCGGCATACCCATGGAACTCCTTTTCGGAAACCGCCGCCGAATTGGCAAAGAAACGCCTCAGGCTGTCGAGGCGCAATTCCTGCTCCTGGAATCTTTCCTCGATACGGCTGAAGCGTTCCTCGGCTTGCAGCTCGAAGCGCTGGCGCAGTTGCTGGCTGGACAGGCTCATCATCGCCCAGCTCAGCAAACCGGTCAGGAATATCCCGGCCAGGAACACCAGTGAAGCCACCAGCCAGGCCGATACATCTTCGCTGATAAAGCCCAGGATCCTGGGGCGCACCGGATGCAATGCCATAGACACAACTCGAAAAAGGGGCAGGCGTCGGTACAGCCCTGGCCACAGGCTCAGTTATAGCTATTAGCCATCACTTTGACCAGTCCTAAAATCAGGCTGGAAGCCTTGATCTACAAGGCTCCGTGGATCCAATCGGGCAATTTCAACGAGCCATGATCTTCCAGGCTCGGTGAATCTTGTTGTTGCGGGCGAAGTCCGGATCGATGGTAGCGGCGGTGATTTCCTCCACCGCGTAGCGCTCGCCGAGGTTGTCCTCGAGCTGGAACTTGCGGAAATTGTTGGAGAAATACAACACGCCACCCGGCGCCAGGCGAGCCATGGCCAAGTCCAGCAACTGGACATGATCGCGCTGCACATCGAACACGCCTTCCATGCGTTTGGAGTTGGAGAAGGTCGGCGGGTCGATGAAGATCAGGTCATATTCTTCACGGCTGGCTTCAAGCCAGGCCATCACATCGCCCTGCTCCAGACGATTCTTGTCGGAAAAACCATTGAGCGACAGGTTGCGTCGCGCCCAATCCAGGTAGGTTTTCGACAAGTCGACGCTGGTGGTGCTGCGGGCGCCCCCCTTGGCGGCATGGACGCTGGCGGTCGCGGTGTAACAGAACAGGTTGAGGAAACGCTTGCCGGCCGCCTCCTTCTGGATTCGCAGGCGCATCGGCCGGTGATCGAGGAACAGCCCGGTGTCCAGGTAGTCGGTCAGGTTGACCAGCAGCTTCACGCCACCTTCGTTGACTTCGGTGAACTTGCCCTGGGCGCTCTGGCGCTCGTATTGCCTGGTGCCGCTCTGGCGCTCGCGACGCTTGATCACCACGCGACCCTTGTCGACATTCAGCGCCTGGGGAATGGCCGCCAGGGCATCGAACAACCGGGCCGAAGCCTTTTCCGGATCGATGGATTTCGGCGCGGCATATTCCTGCACGTGCACCCAGTCGTGATAGAGGTCGATCGCCATGGAGTATTCCGGCATGTCGGCGTCATAGACCCGATAGCAGTCCACGCCTTCGCGCTTGACCCATTTGCCCAGTTGCTTGAGGTTCTTTTGCAGGCGATTGGCGAACATCTGCCCGCCTTCGCTCAAACGCGCCTGTTCGACCACTGGCGCGGGGGCCGGGGTCGGTTTGATCGGGTTGCCATTCTTGTTGTACTGGCGCTCTTGCGGTACCTCAGGCGCCTGTCCCTGCTCTTCCTGGTCAAGGCGGGCCTGCTCACGCTCGGCTTGACGCTGTTCCGGCGTGCGACGCTCGCCGGTGACGAATTGGTCCGGCAACACCTTGATCAGCAGCAACTTGCACGGCAAGGCGCCGTTCCAGAAGGAATACTGCTTGTGGCTGCGGATGCCCATGCGCTTGCCCAGGTCCGGGGCGCCGGTGAATACCGCCGCCTCCCAGTTCAGGCAGGCCTGGCGCAGGCGCTCGCCGAGGTTCTGGTAGAGGTAAAGCAGGCTGGCCTCATCGCCCAGACGCTCGCCGTACGGTGGGTTGCAAATCACCAGGCCTTTCTGGTTCTGGTCCGGACGCGGCTCGAACGTGGCGACCTCGCCTTGATAGATCTTGATCCACTCGCTCAGGCCGGCACGCTCGACGTTGTTGCGACCGGGTTGGATCAGCCGTGGATCGGCTTCATAACCGCGAATCCACAGGGGTGGCTTGGCCAGCCCGGCGGCGGCGCGGGCAGTGGCCTCTTCGTGGAGCTTCTTCCACAGCGCCGGCACGTGGCCCAGCCACGCGGTGAAACCCCACTGTTGGCGACGCAGGTTCGGCGCCATGTCGGTGGCAATCATGCCCGCTTCCACCAGGAAAGTGCCGACGCCGCACATCGGGTCGGCCAGGGCGCCGCCTTCAGCGGCAATGCGCGGCCAGCCGGCACGGATCAGGATGGCGGCGGCGAGGTTTTCCTTCAGTGGCGCGGCACCTTGCTGCAGGCGATAACCACGCTGGTGCAGGCTGTGGCCGGACAAGTCGAGGGAGAGGATCGCTTCGCCGCGGTCCAGGCGCAGGTGGATACGCAGGTCCGGGTTGAGCTTGTCGATGGAGGGCCGCTCGCCAGAAGGAGTGCGCAGCTTGTCGACGATGGCGTCCTTGACCTTCAAGGCGCCGAAGTGAGTGTTGTCGATGCCGGAGCCGTGACCGCTGAACTCTACCGCCAGGGTGCCATCGGCCAGCATGTGGTCTTGCCAATCGACGTCCAGCACGCCGTGGTACAGGTCCTCGGCGTTTTTCATGGGAAAACGCTTGAGGACCAGCAACACGCGGTTGGCCAGGCGTGACCACAGGCACAGGCGATAGGCCGTTTCCATGTCGGCCATGCCGCGAACGGCCGAGGTGTGCTCGCGCGCCTCTTCAAGGCCAAGCCCGATGGCTTCCTCGAGAAGCAGGCCTTCGAGGCCCTTGGGGCAAGTGAGGAAGAGTTCGAAACGATCGGACATGGGGAGTTCCAGAGCCTTTGGCTAAGTGGACCGGGGCAACGCATTGCCGGGTCAGGTTCAATCAGGTGCTTTTCTCAAGAGCACCCGGTGGCACGAAGGTGTGCCGTCCCACCCTCGCCGCTCAGGTTAAAAGAGCTTAGATGCGGGGGCAGATAAAAAATTCGGTGTAACAAATGGTGAAAAAGTCACCCCTTTCGTCGAATAGTACCCGAGTGCAACAGGGGGACATTCTCATCCGGGAAAAGACCGCGCCTTTCAACGCAGGGCCGATCATACAGGGGTCTTGCTGAAAAGCGGACGCCGAACACGCTGTTACTTATCGCCCTAACATCTTTAATGTTACGTGCTTATGACAAAACGATCATTCCATCCATGTGACGCTTTGGTTAGAACTCAACACAGGTTGACGCCACAACGGCGCCAACACCTTGGCTCGTCACGCCGGCAACGAGCCACCAACGGCAGAATGATTCTGCCCCGGCCTCAACCGAGGCCGACGCGAAGTAACAGTCAACAAGTGAGGGCAATACCCTATGAGAAGACTTAAGCGTGATCCGTTGGAAAGAGCATTTTTACGCGGTTACCAATATGGTGTTGGTGGTAAATCCCGTGAGCTTTGCCCCTTTACTCTACCGTCGGTACGTCAAGCCTGGATCAATGGCTGGCGAGAAGGACGCGGCGACAACTGGGACGGTATGACCGGCACTGCGGGTATCCACAGACTCAACGAACTTCACGCCGTCGGCTGACACAGGGCTCAATACTCAGGAACTCGACAATTTCGATCCACATGACGATTTAACCACGCGCGTCCCATCCGGACGGCGGGCTACGGCCCAGGGGCTCCTTCGAGGAGCCCTTTTTAATGCCCGTCAGAAACCCAAGTTGCGAACACTGTTGTGGCGAGGGGATTTATCCCCGCTGGGGTGCGAAGCAGCCCCCTTCGATGTATGAATCGATAAAGGTGTTTCGGTCTTGTGATTTTGGGGCTGCTTCGCAGCCCAGCGGGGATAAATCCCCTCGCCACAGAGGGTTTGCACAACCTTCAGGCAGTGGCTGTATCAGCCCAACGCCGCAATCGCATCCACCGACTCACGAATCAACGCCGGCCCCTTGTAGATGAAGCCCGAGTAAATCTGCACCAGGCTTGCCCCTGCGGTGATCTTCTCGGCAGCGTGCCGTCCTTCGGTGATTCCACCCGCCGCAATGATCGGCAAGCGTCCCGCCAACTCCCCGGCCAGCACCTTCACGGTGTGGGTGCTCTTGTCACGCACCGGCGCGCCGGACAATCCACCCGCTTCGTCACCGTGCTCCAGTCCTTCGACCCCTTCGCGACCCAGCGTGGTGTTGGTGGCGATCACCGCGTCCATGCCGGTTTCGACCAGGGCCTGGGCTACCTGGGCGGTTTCTTCGTCGGTCATGTCCGGCGCGATCTTGATCGCCAACGGCACATGCCGGCCATGGGTCATCGCCAGCTCGGCACGACGCCGGGCCAGGTCGGCCAGCAGTTGCTTGAGGGAGTCACCGAACTGCAGGCTGCGCAGCCCCGGGGTGTTCGGGGAGCTGACGTTGACGGTCACGTAGCTGGCGTGGGCGTAGACCTTGTCCAGGCAGATCAGGTAATCGTCGACGGCACGCTCCACCGGCGTGTCGAAATTCTTGCCGATGTTGATGCCCAGCACGCCTTTGTATTTGGCGGCAGCCACGCGGGCCAACAGATTGTCCACACCCAGGTTGTTGAACCCCATGCGGTTGATGATCGCCTCGGCCTGCGGCAGGCGAAACAGCCGTGGCTTGGGGTTGCCCGGTTGCGGCCGTGGCGTGACGGTGCCGATTTCCACGAAGCCGAACCCCAATTGCGCGAAGCCGTCGATGGCCGCGCCGTTCTTGTCCAGGCCCGCCGCCAGCCCGACCGGGTTGGGGAACTGCAGGCCCATCACACTCACCGGCAACGATGCCGGCGCCTTGCACAACAGACCATTGAGGCCCAAACGTCCACCCGCGCCGATCAGGTCCAGGGACAGATCGTGGGAGGTTTCCGGGGAGAGTTTGAACAGCAGTTCACGGGCCAGGGTGTACATGGGCGGCTTTGACTCGGGCGACGAAATGAGGCGGCGATTATAGCCGCGCAACGGCGGTTCAAGCGAGGCGCCCGCACAAAACAGCGCCGATGGCATATGCCTTGCACCCCTTTGGTCATCGACGCTCATGCCAACGATGGAATGAGTGCCACTTGTGTGAAGGACAACGGCGTCGTCATCCGGCCTTGCTCTGGCATTCGTCCGGGTACGGCGCTTTTTTATGTGGAAGGTGATGCCCCGATGAATGAAATTCCAGCCCACCCCCTGGCCTGGGTCAATGGCAGCGACGCCCCGGAAAAAAGCGCGATCGACCTGGGCTTCATGGCCTTGAGTGACTGCGCCCCGGTCGTGGTGGCCGCCACTCAGGGCTTCGCCCAACCCTACGGCCTGACCTTGAACCTCAAGCGGCAGACCTCCTGGGCCAACCTGCGGGACAAGCTGGTCAGCGGTGAAATCGATGCAGCCCATAGCCTGTACGGCCTGATCTACGCCGTGCACCTGGGCATCGGCGGCGTCGCGCCGACTGATATGGCGGTGCTGATGGGGCTGAACCAGAACGGCCAGAGCATCAACCTCTCCCACGGTTTGCAGGCGATGGGCGTGACCAGTCCTGAGGCACTGGAGCGCCACGTGCACCAAACTCGCCCGAAACTGACTTTTGCCCAGACATTCCCTACCGGCACCCACGCGATGTGGCTTTATTACTGGCTCGCCGCCCAGGGCATCCACCCCTTGTCAGATGTCGACAGCGTAGTGGTTCCGCCGCCGCAGATGATTGCGCACTTGCAGGCCGGGCGTATCGACGGGCTTTGTGTCGGCGAGCCCTGGTGCGCCAGCGCGGTGAAACAGAACCTCGGCTTCACCCTGGCGACGACCCAGACCATCTGGCCCGATCACCCGGAAAAAGTCCTGGGCTGTACCCGCGCGTTCGTCGAGCAGTACCCCAATACGGCGCGGGCACTGGTGATGGCCATTCTCGAAGCCAGTCGTTTCATCGAGCAGAGCACCGAGAACCGTCGCAGCACCGCACAACTGTTGAGCGCCCCCGAATACCTCGACGCTCCGCTGGACTGCATCGAACCGCGCCTGCTGGGAATCTACGCCGATGGCCTGGGCAACAGCTGGCAGGATCCCCACGCCATGCGCTTTCATGGCGACGGCGAGGTGAACGTGCCCTACCTGTCCGACGGCATGTGGTTCATGACCCAATTCCGGCGCTGGGGCCTGTTGCGGGAAGACCCGGACTACCTGGCCGTGGCGCAGGAGGTCCAGCAACTCGAGCTGTATCGCCAGGCGTGCGCGGCACTGGGCATCTCAACCACCTTCCAAGCGATGCGCAGCAGTCAGTTGATCGACGGCACCACCTGGGACGGCTCGGATCCGGCCGGGTATGCCCGCAGCTTCAAACTGCACGCCTTGAGCGATGCGGCTCCCCTTTTCGCCAGCCGCTGACAGGAGCCCGACCATGCTGCGTATCCTGCTGATCAACGACACCGCGAAAAAAGTCGGCCGGCTGAAGGCCGCCCTGGTGGAAGCCGGGTTCGACGTCATTGACGAATCCGGACTGACCATCGACCTGCCGGAACGCGTCGAAACAGTGCGTCCTGACGTGATCCTGATCGATACCGAGTCACCCGGGCGGGATGTCATGGAACAAGTGGTACTGGTCAGCCGCGACCAGCCACGACCGATCGTCATGTTCACCGACGAACACGATCCGGATGTGATGCGCCAGGCGATCAAGTCGGGGGTGAGTGCCTATATCGTCGAAGGCATCCATGCCGCGCGCCTGCAACCGATTCTCGACGTGGCCATGGCCCGCTTCGAAAGCGACCAGGCCCTGCGCGCGCAATTGCTGGCCCGGGACCAGCAACTGGCCGAACGCAAGCGCATCGAACTGGCCAAGGGCATGCTGATGAAGATGAAGGATTGCAACGAAGAGCAGGCCTACACCCTGATGCGCCGCCAGGCCATGAGCCGCCAGCAGAAGCTGATCCAGGTGGCGGAGCAGATCATTGCGATGAATGAGCTTCTGGGCTGACGGCCTCGCGGCGCCTGGCCCGACGTCATCGCGAGCAGGCTCGCTCCCACAAGGGGTCGAGGTCACCCCGCTCCACTGTGGGAGCGAGCCTGCTCGCGATAGCCTCCCCTCGATCCCCGCTGTTGGCACAGATCTCGCTTAAGCAACCCCACAGGTAACCAACGGCGGTTGCCCCACCTACGACAAAGACGTCGCACACCCTGCTCGCCCACCGGCGATTCGGGTTGCGGCGTTTTTTTGCTTTGGCCCCACCGTCCGGGGTCGGTGGGGTCGCCGTCGCGGCGCACCACTTCGAAGCACTGACTTTTTTCGAGACTTTCACAGCTGAGGTGCGCGATGAATTCAAGCTTCTGGAAATCCGGCCACACCCCGACCCTGTTCGCGGCCTTTCTCTACTTCGACCTGAGCTTCATGGTCTGGTACCTGCTCGGTCCCCTGGCGGTGCAGATCTCCACCGACCTGCACCTGACCACTCAACAACGCGGCCTGATGGTGGCCACGCCGATCCTGGCCGGTGCCGTGCTGCGCCTATTCATGGGTCTACTGGCCGACCGGACCTCACCGAAAACCGCCGGCATGGTGGGCCAGGTGATCGTGATCTGCGCGCTGTTCTGCGCCTGGAAACTGGGCATCCACAGCTATGAGCAAGCGCTGTTGCTGGGCCTGTTCCTGGGCATGGCCGGTGCGTCGTTTGCCGTTGCCCTGCCATTGGCCTCCCAGTGGTATCCGCCACAACACCAGGGCAAGGCCATGGGCATCGCCGGTGCCGGCAACTCGGGCACCGTGCTGGCCGCGATCATCGCGCCGCTGATGGCCGCCGCTTTCGGATGGGGCAACGTGTTCGGTTTCGCCTTGATCCCGTTGGTGTTGACCCTCGTAGTCTTCGCCTCGCTGGCCAAGAACGCGCCTGAGCGGCCGAAAGCCAAATCCATGGCCGACTACCTCAAGGCCCTGGGTGACCGTGACAGCTGGTGGTTCATGTTCTTCTACAGCGTAACCTTCGGCGGTTTCATCGGCCTGGCCAGCGCCCTGCCCGGCTACTTCAACGACCAGTACGGCCTGAGTCCCGTGACCGCCGGCTACTACACCGCGGCCTGCGTCTTCGGCGGCAGCCTGATGCGGCCGCTGGGCGGTGCCCTGGCGGATCGTTTCGGCGGTATCCGTACCTTGCTGGGCATGTACACCGTGGCGGCCATCTGCATCGCGGCGGTGGGCTTCAACCTGCCGAACTCCTACGCGGCACTGGCACTGTTCGTTTGCACCATGCTCGGTCTCGGTGCAGGCAACGGCGCCGTGTTCCAACTGGTGCCACAACGTTTCCGCCGCGAAATCGGCGTGATGACCGGGTTGATCGGCATGGCCGGCGGCATCGGTGGCTTCGCCCTGGCGGCGGGCATGGGCGCGATCAAGCAAAGCACCGGCAGTTACCAACTGGCGTTGTGGTTGTTCGCCAGCCTGGGCGTGCTGGCCTGGTTCGGCCTGCACGGCGTCAAGCGTCGCTGGAGAACCACCTGGGGCTCGGCAGCCGTCACCGCGGCTCGGGTATAAACAACAACCATGAGCCTGCAACTGAGTTTCGCCGAAGCCACGGCCATCGGCCCGCGGGAGGAAAACCAGGATGCCCTGCGCCTGGTCACCCCGGCCCCGGCCCTGGCCGCCAGCAAAGGCTATCTGTTCGCCATCGCCGACGGCGTGAGCCAATGCGCCGACGGCGGGCTGGCCGCCCGTTCGACCTTGCAGGCCCTGGCCCTGGACTATTACGCCACGCCGCAAACCTGGGGCGTGGCCCAAGCGCTGGATCGGCTGTTGCTGGCACAGAATCGCTGGTTGCAGGCCAACGGTGGCGGGCAGCCGTTGCTCACCACCGTCAGTGCCCTGGTGCTGCGTGGCCGGCGCTTCACCCTCGCCCACGTGGGCGACTGCCGGGTCTACCGCTGGCATGCCGATCATCTGCAGCGGGTCAGCGAGGATCACGTCTGGGAGCAGCAGGGCATGCAACATGTGCTCAAGCGCGCCCTGGGGCTGGATCAACATCTGATCCTGGATTTCCTCGATGGCGAATTGCGCACTGATGAAACCTTCGTGCTGCTCAGCGATGGCGTCTGGGCGGTCCTGGGGGACACGGCCATTGCCGGCATCCTTCGGGACCAGCCGGACCTGAACCTCGCCGCCCAGACACTGGTCAACGCCGCTCACCTGGCCGGCAGCCAGGACAACGCCAGTGCCTTGCTGGTACGGGTCGATGCCCTGGGCGAAGCGAGCATCGGCGATGCGCTGATCCAACTGCAGCAGTGGCCTCTTCCACCGGCGCTGAAGCCAGGCCAGATGTTCGAAGGCTGGCAGGTCGAAGGGCTGCTCGGCCAGAGCCAGCAATCGCTGCTCTACCGGGTACACGACGGCCAGGGCCAGCCATGGCTGCTGAAAACCCTGCCGGTGCAGCTGCGGGACGACAGCCGCGCCGGCCAGGCATTGCTGTCGGAAGAATGGTTTCTCAAACGGGTCGCTGGCAGGCAGTTTCCGGAGGTCCACGGCGTTCCCCAGCGTCAACATCTGTATTACGTGATGCGCGAATATCCGGGCATGACCCTGGCCGAGCTGTTCCACCAGACCGGCGCCTTGCCCTTGGCACAATGGCTGGACCTGGCGCAGGGGCTGGTGCGGGCGGTGGGGTTGTTGCATCGACGGCAGATCTACCACCGCGACATCAAGCCGGAAAACCTGCACCTGGGCGACGACGGCGAACTGCGGCTATTGGATTTCGGGTTGGCGTACTGCCCTGGCCTGTCCGAAGACCAGGCCAACGTGTTGCCGGGCACACCCAGCTATATCGCACCGGAAGCCTTCGGCGGTGTCGCACCGACGGCGCAACAGGACTTGTATGCCGTCGGTGTGACCCTGTATTTCCTGCTGACCGGGCATTATCCCTACGGCGAAGTCGAGGCCTTCCAGCGACCGCGCTTTGGCGTGCCGGTCAGCGCCAGCCGCTATCGGCCGGACCTGCCCGAATGGCTCGGACAAAGCCTGGAGCGCGCCGTTGCGGCGGATCCGGACGAGCGCTTTGAAACCGCCGAGGAATGGCTGTTGTTGCTGGAACAGGGCGAGCGCCGCAGCTTGAGCGTCAGGCCCCGGCCGTTGCTGGAGCGCGAGCCGCTGAAAGTCTGGCGGACCTTGGCGTTGGTGTCGTTGGTGGTGAACATCGTGCTGCTGTTTCTGGTGTTCCACAGCTGAGATCCGGTTGCGCCCATCGCGAGCAGGCTCGCTCCCACAAGGTTCTGCTGTGTACACCTACCTTGTGCGCGCCTTCGATCCATTGTGGGAGCGAGCCCGCTCGCGATGGCGGCCTGTCGGCCACTCCCCTCTATCGGCCCACGCGCCATTACCGTGCAACACGCTTTGATTCAGTGCAACAAATCCCCCTCCAGCGCCTGTATAGGCCCCTCCCCTCAATAAAACCGCGCCCCGGAGCCACTTGGCACAACCGCTGCATAGCCTCTCTCAACAGACATAAGGCAACGCCTCCAACGATGAAGGCGGTGCTTCCCGAGAGAACGGGACCAGGACAAAGGCGTCCTCGCTAGCACACTAGCGGGACGCCTTTTTTTGTTTTCGAAAATTGCCGAGCCAGTCCGATCGCCGTGATGAAACGTGACGAAACCGGGCCTGGGCTTGCGGAGAACCCTGATGAAAAAACTCAAACTGGTGATGATCGGCAATGGCATGGCCGGGGTTCGAACCCTCGAGGAACTGCTCAAGCTGAGCAACGAGCTGTACGACATCACGGTGTTCGGCGCCGAGCCCCACACCAACTACAACCGCATCCTGCTCTCCCCCGTGCTCGCCGGCGAGCAAACCTTCGAAGAAATCGTCCTCAACGACTTGAGCTGGTACCAGGACAACCACATCAGCCTGCTGCTCAATCGCAAAGTGGTGGAGATCGATAGGGTCAAGCGCCGGGTCATTGCCGAAGACGGCACCGAGGCCGAGTACGATCGCCTGCTGATCGCCACCGGCTCCACGCCATTCATCCTGCCGATCCCCGGCCACACGCTCGATGGTGTGATCGGCTACCGTGACATCGCCGACACCCAGGCGATGATCGAAACCGCCAAGACCCACAAGCATGCCGTGGTGATCGGCGGCGGCCTGCTGGGCCTGGAAGCCGCCAACGGCCTGAAGCTACGGGGCATGGACGTGACCGTGGTGCACCTCGGTGAATGGTTGCTGGAGCGCCAACTGGACAAAACCAGCGGTCAACTGCTGCAAACCGCCCTGGAAGACCGTGGCCTGAAATTCCGCCTCAACGAGCAGACCCAGGCCCTCCACGACGCCGGCAATGGCCGGGTCGGTTCCGTGCAGTTCAAGAACGGCGACATCATTCCCGCCGATCTGGTGGTGATGGCGGCCGGCATCCGCCCCAACGTCGAACTGGCGGAAAAAGCCGGCATCCCCTGCAGCCGCGGGATCCTGGTCAACGACACCATGCAGACCTATGACCCACGCATCTACGCCATCGGTGAGTGCGCCAACCACCGCGGCACCGCCTATGGCCTGGTGGCCCCGCTGTTCGAACAGGCCAAGGTCTGCGCCAACCACCTCGCGCAACTGGGCTTTGCCACCTATAAAGGCTCGGTGACCTCGACCAAGCTCAAGGTTACCGGCATCGACCTGTTCTCCGCCGGCGACTTCATGGGCGGCGAAGGCACCGAGACCATCACCCTGTCCGACCCCATCGGTGGCGTCTACAAGAAACTGGTGATCAAGGATGACGTGCTGGTCGGCGCCTGCCTGTACGGCGATACGGCAGATGGCGGCTGGTATTTCCGCCAGATTCGTGAGAACGCCGCCATCGGCGAAATCCGCGATCACCTGATGTTCGGTGAAAATGCCTTGGGCGACGTCGGCCACCAGGGCCAGGACAAAGCCATGAGCATGGCCGATTCCGCCGAAGTCTGCGGCTGCAACGGCGTGTGCAAGGGCACCATCGTCAAGGCGATCCAGGAGCACGGCCTGTTCAGCGTCGATGACGTGAAAAAACACACCAAGGCCGCCAGTTCCTGCGGCTCCTGCGCCGGTCTGGTCGAGCAGATCCTCATCAACACCGTCGGCGGCGCGGCCGACGTCAAACCGAAAAGCGAAAAAGCCATCTGCGGCTGCAGCGACCTCAACCACGGCCAGATCCGCCAGGCGATCCGCGACGAGCACCTGCTGACCATCGCCGGCACCATGAACTACCTGAACTGGCGCACCCCGAACGGCTGCGCCACCTGCCGCCCGGCGCTGAACTACTACCTGATTTCCACCTGGCCCGGCGAAGCCCACGATGATCCGCAGTCGCGGCTGATCAACGAACGTGCCCACGCCAACATCCAGAAGGACGGCACCTACTCGGTCGTCCCGCGGATGTGGGGCGGTGTGACCACGCCATCGGAGCTGCGGCGCATTGCCGACGTGGCCGACAAATACAGCGTGCCGATGGTCAAGGTCACCGGCGGGCAGCGCATCGACTTGCTGGGCATCAAGAAGCAGGACCTGCCCGGTGTCTGGGCAGACCTCGACATGCCGTCCGGCCATGCCTACGGCAAGTCCATCCGCACCGTGAAAACCTGCGTGGGCAGCGAGTTCTGTCGCTTTGGTACGCAGAACTCCACGCAACTGGGCATCGAACTGGAACACGACCTGTTCAACATGTGGTCGCCGCACAAGGTCAAGCTGGCCGTCTCCGGTTGCCCTCGCAACTGCTCGGAAGCTGGCATCAAGGACGTGGGCATCATCGGTGTCGATTCCGGCTGGGAGATGTACATCGGCGGCAATGGCGGGATCAAGACCGAGGTCGCCGAGTTCTTCGTCAAGCTCAAGACCGCCGAGGAAGTGCGCGAATACAACGGTGCCTTCCTGCAGCTGTACCGCGAAGAAGCCTTCTACCTCGAACGCACCGTGCATTACATGCAGCGGGTCGGCATGGAGCACATCAAGAAAGCCGTGCTCGAAGACCCGGTGCGGCGCAAGGCCCTTCACGAGCGCCTGAAGTTCTCCCTGTCGCTGGAACAGGACCCATGGAAACAACGCCTGGAACAACCCCAGCTGAAGAAAGAGTTTGAAGTCATCCCCGTGAAGAACCTGGAGGTGCCGGCATGAACTGGCTGGATATCTGCGCGCTGGAAGACATCAATGCCCTGGGCTCGCGCATCATCAATGGCCCGAAGGGCGACATCGCGATTTTTCGTACAAGCGACGATGAAGTGTTCGCACTCGATGACCGCTGCCCCCACAAGGGTGGCCCGCTGTCCCAGGGCTTGATCTACGGCAAGCGCGTGGCCTGCCCGCTGCACAACTGGCAGATCGACCTGGAGACCGGCCAGGCCCAGGCGCCGGATGTGGGGTGTGCCCATCATCATTCGGCACGGGTCGAGAACGGCCGGGTGCTGTTGGCATTCAGGGATGCAAGCTGATGAACCGCCTGACCACTGCCTCGACCTGCTGTTATTGCGGGGTCGGTTGCGGCGTACTGATCGAACATGACGACGAGCGCATCCTCGGCGTCAGTGGCGATCCCGCCCATCCGGCCAATTTCGGCAAACTGTGCAGCAAGGGCTCGACCCTGCACCTGACCGGCGATCTTGCCGCGCGGGCCCTGTACCCCGAGCTGCGCCTGGGCAAAGGCCTGGCCCGGGCCCGCACCGACTGGGACAGCGCCCTGGAACACGCCGCCAGCGTATTCGCCGAGACCATCGCCGAACATGGCCCCGACAGCGTGGCGTTCTATATCTCCGGCCAATTGCTGACCGAGGACTACTACGCCTTCAACAAACTTGCCCGGGCCCTGGTCGGCACCAACAACATCGACAGCAATTCCCGGCTGTGCATGTCCTCGGCGGTGGTGGGCTACAAGCGCAGCCTCGGCGCCGACGCGCCGCCCTGCAACTATGAAGACCTGGAACTGAGCGACTGCGTCATGATCGTCGGCAGTAACATGGCCTACGCCCACCCGATCCTGTTTCGCCGCCTCGAAGAAGCCAAATCCCGCCGGCCGCAGATGAAGATCATCGTCATCGACCCGCGGCGCACCGACACCTGCGACCTGGCGGACCTGCACCTGGCGATCCTCCCGGGCACCGATGTCGCCTTGTTCCATGGGATTCTGCACCTGCTGTTGTGGGAAGACTGGGTCGACCGCGACTTCATCAAGGCTCACACCGAAGGCCTGGCGGACCTGAAAAACCTGGTGCGCGACTACACGCCGGCCATGGTTGCCCAGCTGTGCGGTATCAGCGTTGAGCAGCTGCATCAGTGCGCCGAAGCCGTCGGCACGGCCCCCAGCTTCCTGTCGTTGTGGTGCATGGGCCTGAACCAGTCCACCGCCGGCAGCGCGAAGAACAGTGCATTGATCAACCTGCACCTGGCCACCGGGCAGATCGGCCGGCCGGGTGCCGGGCCCTTCTCGCTGACTGGCCAGCCCAACGCCATGGGCGGGCGGGAAACCGGCAGCCTGTCGAACCTGCTGCCGGGCCACCGCGAAGCCGCCAACCCGGAGCATCGGGCCGAAGTCGCCGAATACTGGGGCGTCGAGCAACTGCCCGCCACCCCTGGCTTGAGCGCCATCGAGCTGTTCGAGCAGCTGCGCAATGGCAAGATCAAGGCCTTGTGGATCGCCTGCACCAACCCGGCTCAATCGATGCCGGACCAGACAGCGGTCCGGGACGCCCTGCAAGCCTGCCCGTTCGTGGTGCTGCAAGAGGCCTTCCGCACCACCGAGACCGCCGGGTTTGCCGACCTGTTGTTGCCAGCGGCCAGTTGGGGCGAAAAGGAAGGTTCGGTGACCAACTCCGAACGCCGCATTTCCCACGTCCGCCGGGCCATCGACGCACCAGGCGAAGCACGACCAGACTGGGCCATTACCGTGGATTTCGCCCAACGTCTGGAGAAACGTCTGCGGCCGGGCCAGCCCAGCTTGTTCGCCTTCGACACACCCGCCCGGTTGTTCGACGAATACAAGCAGTTGACCCGTGGACTGGATCTCGACCTGTCGGGTATCAGCCATGAACTGATCGATCGGCTCGGTCCCCAGCAGTGGCCGTTCCCGGATGGCGCCACGGTCGGAACGGCCCGCCTGTACGTCGATGGGGTTTTCCCCACCGACAACGGCCGCGCGCGGTTCCTCGCCGAACCGTATCGCGCCGCCAGGGAACTGCGTGACGCCCGTTATCCGTTGACCCTCAATACCGGCCGCCTGCGGGACCAGTGGCACGGCATGAGCCGTACCGGCACCGCCGCGCGGTTGTTCGGGCACGTGAACGAAGCCGTACTCAGCCTGCACCCCGACGAGCTGCAGCGCCAGCGCCTGCAACCGGGCGACCTGGTCAGCCTCAAGAGCCGTCGTGGCGCGGTGATCGTGGCCGTGGACAGCGACGAAAGCGTGCGGCCCGGCCAGGCGTTCCTGCCGATGCACTGGGGCGACCGCTTCCTCAAGGGTGGGGTCAATACCCTGACCCAGCCGGCTTTCGATCCGCTGTCGAAACAACCGGAGCTCAAGCACAGCGGCGTGCGCCTGGAACCGGTGAACCTGCCCTGGCAGCTTTTCGCCCTGATCGAGGACGATGTCCAACAGCATCTGGAGACCTTGCGTCCGCTCTGTGAGGCGTTTGCCTACGTCAGCCTGAGCCTGACCGGCCGTGAACGTCCTGCGCTGCTGATTCGCGCCGCCAGCGCCGAAGCACCTGACCCCGCACTGCTACAAGCGATCGATGAACAACTGGGACTGATCGACGGGCCGGTGCTGGCCTACGACGATCCCCGTCGCGCCATCGGTAAACGGGTGCGGATCGAAAACGGCCGTATCACCGCCATCCGCCTGGCCGGCGAAACCCTCGCCCGCCATTGGTTGCAGAACCTGTGGCAGGAGGGGCGTGCCGATGAACAGCTGCGCCGCTGGCTGCTGGCGCCGTTGAGTGCGCCACCGGGCAATGCCGGCGCAACGGCAGGCGGCAGCAAGACCTTGTGCAACTGCTTGAACGTCAGCCAGCGTGCAATCTGCGCCGGCATTGAACGAGGGCTGGATCTGCAAGGGCTGAGACAGGAACTGGGCTGTGGCACGCAATGCGGCTCCTGCGTACCGGAAATCAAGCGCCTGCTGGTTGCCACTGCGCAACCGATGGCCGCTCTCTCGTGAGGAAAACACTATGAACGCAAAAGTCTGGCTGGTGGGTGCGGGTCCTGGCGACCCCGAATTGCTGACCCTCAAGGCCGTTCGCGCCCTGCGCGAAGCCGACGTGGTGTTAATCGACGATCTGGTCAACGAGGCGGTGCTGGAACATTGCCCAGGTGCCCGCATCATCGCCGTGGGCAAGCGCGGCGGCTGCCGCTCTACGCCACAGGCCTTCATCCATCGGCTGATGCTGCGCTATGCGCGCCAGGGCAAATGCGTGGTCCGCCTCAAGGGCGGCGACCCGTGCATCTTTGGCCGGGGCGGCGAAGAAGCGCAATGGCTGCGCGAGCATGGCGTCGAAGTGGAGCTGGTCAATGGCATCACGGCCGGGCTGGCCGGAGCGACCCAGTGCGATATTCCCTTGACCTTGCGCGGCATCGCCCGGGGCGTGACGCTGATCACTGCCCACACCCAGGATGACAGCAGCCTGAACTGGCAAGCCCTGGCGCAAAGCGGGACGACCTTGGTGGTGTATATGGGGGTGGCGAAACTGAGCGAGATCCGCGAGCAACTGCTGGCCGGTGGCCTGGCAGCGGATACCCCCGTGGCCATGATCGAGAATGCCTCCCTGCCTCATCAACGGGACTGCCGTAGCGACCTGGCTTCGATGGAGGCCGACGCCAGTGCGTTTCAGCTCAAGAGCCCGGCGATCCTGGTTATCGGCGCAGTGGCCGGCGCTGCGGAACTGGCAACGTCCCCATCCGAATGGCGCCAGGCCTCAGCCCTGTAACAACGCCCTTGCTTGCGATGGTGGCGGTATTCAACATTGTCGCAAGCCGACCCACCGCTATCGCGAGCAGGCTCGCTCCCACAAGGGACTGCGGTGTGCGGTGGTTCTGTATCGGGCACAGGGCCTGTGGGAGCGCGCCTGCTCGCGATAGCGGTGGCCCAGCCAATATCGATGTAACTGACCGATAGCCATCGCGAACAAGTTCGCTCCCACAAGGTTTGCATTTCGCCTTGGGTAAATCGCAGGCAAAGAAAAGCCCGGCATAAGCCGGGCTTTTCCAAAGCTGTGGCTAATTACTTCTTAGCGTTAGCTTCAGTTTGCGCTTCTACACGACGGTTAACAGCACGACCGGCTTCGGTGGCGTTGTCAGCAACTGGGCGGGTTTCGCCGTAGCCAACAGAGTTAACGCGGGATGCTTCAACACCGTACTGGTTGGTCAGAACCTGCTTAACGGCGTTTGCACGACGCTCGGACAGTTTCTGGTTGTAAGCGTCAGGACCGACGGAGTCAGTGTGACCTTCAACAGTAGTGGTGGTTTCTGGGTACTGCTTCATGAAGTCAGCCAGGTTCTTGATGTCGCCGTAGCTGTTTGGCTTGACGACCGACTTGTCGAAGTCGAATTTCACGTCCAGCTCAACACGTACGGTTTCAGCAGCAGCCGGGCAGCCATCAGCGTCAACGGTAACGTTGGCTGGGGTGTCAGGGCACTTGTCGACGTTGTCGCACACGCCGTCGTTGTCGCTGTCGGAGCAGACTTCAGCCGGAGCTGGAACTGGAGCAGCAGCAGGCTTGGAGCCGCCACCGAAGTTCACACCGATACCGACGCTTGGAGCCCACTCGGTGTCGCCTTGGTCGATGTTGTACTGAGCTTCAACGCCGGCACGGGCGTAGAAGTTCTCGGTGAAGTACAGCTTGGCGCCGCCGCCAACGTTGGCGAAGGTCGAACGGTTACGACCGCTGGAGCCGTTCTGACCGATGCTCTGGTCGGAGAAACCGGCCGAGACGTACGGACGCAGCATGTCACCTGGGTTGTTGAAGTGGTACAGAGCGTCCAGTGCAGTGTTGGCGCCCTTGATGTTACGACCGTCGTCGGAACGTGCGTTGTGCACTTCGTCGTAGGCCAGACGCAGTTCAACGTCGTCGGTCAGGAAGTAACCAACCGAACCGCCGAACAGGTTGCCGTTGTTCTTGAAGTTACGAGCGCTGTCGAATTGCTCTTTCTTGGCGAAGCCTTCGATTTCAACTGCGCCTTGGCCTTGTGCCAGCGCGCCGAACGAAGTAGCGGCAATAAGAGAACCAATGGCAAAGCCCAAGGTGTTTTTCAGTTTCATCCGTTAAATCCCCATCTGGTGATTGTGAAGCAGTCCCGCAAACCGGGGGACAACTCGGCGGCAAGTCTATCAGAACTTGCCTACACGTAAGAGATATTTGCGCCGAACTTAAGTTTCGGCAGTACCTGCAAATTTCTCACGCAGCTTATCGAGAGCGCGCTTGTAACGCATTTTTGTCGCGCTCAAACCCATGTGCATTATGTCTGCGATCTCTTGGAATTCCAGTTCTGCGACAAATCGTAGCACCAGAATTTCACGGTCGATCGGGTTCACATAAACCAGCCAGCGATCGAGTCCACCCTTTTCCTCGGGCTTGGGCGCCTTTTCTTCGGACGCTTCCTCGAGAGGGTCAAGGCTCAAGGCGTCCATCAAGCGACGCTTTCGCCGTTCCTTGCGATACTGTGTGATGCATTCGTTGTACGTGATGCTATATAGCCATGTCTTGAACTTCGATTTCCCCTCGAAGTTCTTCAGGCCATACAGCACCTTCAACATCACCTCCTGACAGACATCGTCAGCGTCGCGATCGTTCCCTAGATAACGTGCACAGACGTTAAATAATGTACGTTGGTAACGGCGCATCAACTCTTCGTAAGCACGTGTTACGTGGAACAGCTCCGTATGCGCGCGCGCGACCAACTCCTCATCAGAGAGATCACGGGGGTCATAGCGCGTGGACAGCGATTGGGGTTTGTTCAAAACAAGTCGGGCCGACGGTCTAGGTCAATGTGCGCCGCAGCCTGCGGTAGCAGGCATTTTGCGGCGGCATACATTAGCAGAGTTTGCCGGGTTAGCGGCTACTCACATGCTGCTCCAGCAGGATCCGATTGGAGAGCGACACCAGTTCGCCCTCCTCGGTCAGCAATGTAGTCTTCACCGTGCCGATCTCCTCGATCTGGCCTTCGACCTCTCCAACCCGCACCTGTTGCCCAACTTCATACAGCTCACGCACATAGATTCCCGCGAGAATCTGGCCGGCGATCTCCCGGCTTCCCAACCCCATGGCCAGCGCGATCGCCAGACCAACGGTAATCAATACGATCACGATCACATGGTTGAGCAGGTCGGTCTTGACCTCCAACTGGCTGATCGCGACAGAAATACTGATGATGATCACCAGGCCCTGGGCGATGCGCCCCAGGCCCGAGGCGTAATCCAGCCCGACACCTTCGGCTGCGCCGCGCACCAGCCCATTGACCAGTTGAGCCAGCAGTACACCAACCAGCAGCACCAGGGCCGCCCCGAACACCTTGGGCAAGTACAGCGCAAGCATGTCGAGGGTGGCCGAAACCCGCTGCAGGCCCAGGGACTCAGCCGCAGAGACGAGAAAAATAAGCAGCACGAACCAGTAGACAATCTTGCCCACCAGGGTCGAGATCGGTACCTGGATGCCGCCACGGGACAGCAGCTTGGTCAGGCCCGTGCCGCCCATCAGGCGATCCAGACCCAGCTTGGCCAACAGCTTGGACAGCAGCGTGTCCAGCAACTTGGCCACGACGAACCCCAACAGCACCACCACCAGGGCACCGAACAGGTTCGGGATGAAATTGGCCACTTTGGTCCATAGCGCAGTCATTGCCGCGACGAGGCTCTGGGTCCAGAGATTCAGTTCCATATTCAATCAGCCTTATCAGCGGTGCGGGTAACAGGTTTACGACGGGAAACCGGCGAGACATGGGCCGACCCGTTGTTCAAGGCGATCATCAGCGCGGGCAGCCAACGGCCCAGCAGGCTGAACAGATCGCCCGCGCCGACCTGGCGGTTGGCGGTTTTCAGCACACGCCCCAAGCAGGCATCGTCATCCCGGCTGGACGGCGAGGCCTTGAGCATGTCGCGCAAAGACTGTTCAAACGGATCGTGCATACGCACCTCTCGTGATGTCTGTGAAAGACGCGATCAAATTTCGTCGGGTCACATGAAACCTGTTACACCCAGCGCAGACGACGGAACAACCACCACTGCCCCAGCGCCACGCAGACCATCAGCAGGCACGCGACCAGGAAGCCATAAGGGCTTTGGGAGAATGGAATACCGCCGACATTGATGCCCAGCAGGCCCGTGAGAAAACTCATCGGCAGGAAGATCCCGGTGATGATGCCGAAACGGTACATCGTCCGGTTCATGCGCACGGAAAGGCGCCGGTCTTCAGCCTCCAGCACAAGCCCCACGCGCTCCCGGGTCAATTCCAGCTCTTCGAGGTAGCGGGTCAGGCTGTTGTTCAATTCATTCCAGTAATCGCCATCGTCCTCGACGAACCAGGGCAGTTTGATGCGCGACATCTGGCCGAAAATATCTCGCTGCGGGGCCAGGAACCGCTTCAGTCCGGCGGCCCGGCGACGAATGTGCAAGATGGCATCGTGCTCGGGGGTATACCGTTCGTCGGCATCGAGCATTTCCTCTTCGCCGTCGACGATTTCCGAGAGCTGGGAAACCAGATCCTGGACCTTGTTGGTCAGGTACTGCGCCATATAAAGGATGAGTTCCGACGCGGTTTTCGGCCCCTTGCCTTCGGCCAGGTGCGCCAACAGCTCATCGGTGGCACGCAGGGGACGAAGACGCAGGGAAATCACCCGCTGGGCGGAAGCGAAAATCCGCACCGAGACCATGTCTTCCGGCTCGGCGCCCGGGTTGAGGTTGATACCCCTGAGGAACAGCAGCAGCTCGGCTTCGGGCAGCGGCAACAGCCGTGGCCGGGTGTTCTCCTCGAGCAGCAGATCGCAGTTGAACTCGCTCAATCCGCTGGATTTACGCAACCAGGTATGGGTCTGCGGATGGCTGCGATCCCAATGCAGCCACAGGCTTTCGTGCGCCTGCAACTGCAGAGCGTCGAGCTCGGTCCGGGCAATCGAACGCGCGCCGCCTTTACCGTCCAGCACCAGGGCATGCACCAATCCCCATTGCGCGTTTTCTTCCTCGAACATCCTCATCCCTTACGGCTTTGACGCTTCATTCAGGCATTTTCAGCGGGCTTGGCGAGACGATCACGCCGTTATTGTCCGCATAGACATATTCGCCCGGACGAAACGTCACGCCGGCAAAGGTCACGGCCACATTGAGATCACCGATACCGCGCTTGTCGGTTTTCATGGGATGGCTGGCGAGGGCCTGGACACCGAGGTCGGTCTGGGCGATGACATCCACGTCGCGGATGCAGCCGTAGATCACCAACCCTTCCCAACCGTTTTTCGCGGCTTTCTCGGCCAGCATGTCGCCCAACAGCGCGCGGCGCAGGGAGCCGCCGCCGTCGACGACCAGTACCTTGCCATTGCCCTTGAGTTCAACCTGCTCCTTGACCAGGGAGTTGTCCTCGAAGCACTTGATGGTCACGATTTCACCGCCAAACGAATCGCGGCCGCCGAAATTGCTGAACATCGGTTCCAGCACCTGCACCAGGTCCGGATAGGCGTCGCACAGGTCGGGCGTGAGGTAATGGTTCATCGAACAACTCCTGGGAGATTGGAACGTCAGACTGGATGAGCAACCGTTTGTGACCGGAACCGTTTAACGCGTCATATCTTAGCCGCAAGCCGACTGAAGCGAAATGCCCTTGCTCACACCGCCTCGGCCAGATCCGGCAGGGTTGCCGGCAAAGGCATGCTCTGTTCCTCCAGCCAACGCGCCACCAGAGGCCAGACCTCCGCATGCGCAGCCTTGCTGACCAGCATCTCGACATGACCGAAATCGTCACCGAAGCCGTGCTCCCGGCCCAGGCAGACAAACCGCTTGCGCTCGGAACCCAGCTGCTCGAACAGTTTGCGGCAAGCCCAGGTCGGGTCCTGGTGATCGCCAGCGGCGCTCACCGCCAGTACCGGCACCTGCACCTCGGCCAGGCCCGCCCACCAGTCCTTCTCGGCATCGCCGAAACGGCCGAACAAGCCGTACCAACGCATGCTCTCCAGGGCAAGGCCGATGGGCTCGTCCTCCGGACCGCGCTTGAGCCGGGAGCCGGACAACTGCGCGAAACGCTTGAGGATGAAGCGTCCGCCCCACTCCACCGGTGGAATTTTCAGCGGCCAGTAGGTGCGGCTGACCTGGGTGCCGAAGAACGCCGCCGACGCTACGGCTGGTTCGCCCAGGTATTGGCCGCCCAACGCTGCCGCCAGGGTGATGCCCCCCAGGGAATGGCCGATCCAGTGCGGCACTTGCCCGCTCTGTTCGCGCACAAAGGCGCCGATGGCCGGCAAGTCGTAGCGGGCGTAGTCAGCTACACGATTGTTGCGATAGTTCTGGTTGCGCTGGGACAGCCCATGGCCGCGCATCTCGGGGATCCATACATCGAAGCCCAGGCGTGTCAGGTATGCCCCAAGGCCGAGGCCCTTGGGTGAATACCAGAAGCGCCGGTTGGAAAAGCTGCCGTGCAACAGGATCACGGGGACACCACGGGCTTCGGCGCCGTCAGCCATGCCTAACCGGGTGACCGCCAGCTCGACGCTGTAGTCCGGGCTGTTGCCGGGTTTCAAACGGTAGACGTCTTCGCTCAGATCACCGCGCCGCTCGGCGCTGATCAGGGCGACAGGAAAGAGGTTGCTGCTGCTTTGCATAATGCTCTTGCACAAAAAAAAGACGACCGTGGGAGCGAGCCTGCTCGCGATCGCGGTGGGTCAGCAAAATCAATATCGACTGACACTCCGCAATCGCGAGCAGGCTCGCTCCCACACAGGAATTACCCGGCAAACATTACCGGTGAGGTCCCTTTTACTCGATCAAACCGCGCCCTGCCCTTCAGCCAGGAAGAACCAGGTTTCCAGGACGGAGTCCGGGTTCAACGACACGCTTTCGATGCCCTGCTCCATCAGCCACTTGGCCAGGTCCGGGTGGTCCGAAGGGCCCTGGCCGCAGATGCCGATGTACTTGCCAGCCTTGTTGCACGCAGCAATGGCGTTGGCCAGCAGCTTCTTGACCGCCGGATTCCGCTCGTCGAACAGGTGCGCAATGATTCCGGAGTCGCGGTCCAGGCCCAGGGTCAACTGGGTCAGGTCGTTGGAGCCGATGGAGAAACCGTCGAAGAACTCGAGGAACTCTTCCGCCAGGATCGCGTTGGATGGCAGTTCGCACATCATGATCACACGCAAGCCGTTCTCGCCACGGGCCAGGCCGTTTTCCGCCAGCAGGTCGACCACTTGGCTCGCTTCGCCCAGGGTACGCACGAACGGCACCATGATCTCGACGTTGGTCAGGCCCATGTCGTTGCGTACGCGCTTGAGGGCGCGGCATTCGAGCTCGAAGCAGTCACGGAACGTTTCGCTGATGTAGCGCGAAGCGCCGCGGAAGCCCAGCATCGGGTTTTCTTCTTCCGGCTCGTAGAGCTTGCCGCCGATCAGGTTGGCGTATTCGTTGGACTTGAAGTCCGACAGGCGCACGATGACCTTTTTCGGATAGAACGCTGCGGCCAGGGTGCTGATGCCTTCCACCAGTTTCTCGACATAGAAACCGACCGGGTCGTCGTAGCCGGCAATGCGCTTGTCGACGCTGTCCTTGATCTCTGGCGGCAAGCCGCTGTAGTTCAGCAAAGCCTTGGGGTGCACGCCGATCATGCGGTTGATGATGAACTCCAGGCGGGCCAGGCCCACGCCGGCGTTCGGCAACTGCGCGAAATCGAAGGCACGGTCCGGGTTGCCGACGTTCATCATGATCTTGAACGGCAGCTCCGGCATGGCGTCCACGGAGTTCTTCTTGATGTCGAAGCCCAGCTCACCTTCGAAGATGTAGCCGGTATCGCCCTCGGCACAGGAAACGGTCACGCCCTGGCCGTCCTTGAGCAGTTCGGTGGCATTGCCGCAGCCCACCACCGCCGGGATACCCAGCTCACGGGCGATGATCGCCGCGTGGCAGGTACGTCCGCCACGGTTGGTGACGATGGCGCTGGCGCGCTTCATCACCGGCTCCCAATCCGGGTCGGTCATGTCGGAAACCAGTACGTCGCCGGCCTGGACCTTGTCCATCTCCGAGACGTCCTTGATGATCCGCACCTTGCCGGCGCCGATGCGCTGGCCGATGGCACGACCTTCCACCAGCACGGTGCCGGTTTCCTTGAGCAGGTAGCGCTCCATGACGTTGGCCTGGGTGCGGCTCTTCACGGTTTCCGGGCGGGCCTGCACGATGTACAGTTTGCCGTCGTCACCGTCCTTGGCCCATTCGATATCCATCGGGCACTTGTAGTGCTGCTCGATGATCATGGCTTGCTTGGCCAGCTCGCTGACTTCGGCGTCGGTCAGGCAGAAACGGGCGCGCTCGGCCTTGTCCACATCGACGGTTTTCACCGAACGACCGGCCTTGGCTTCGTCGCCGTAGATCATCTTGATGGCCTTGCTGCCCAGGTTACGGCGCAGGATGGCCGGACGACCGGCTTGCAAGGTGCCTTTATGGACGTAGAACTCATCCGGGTTCACCGCGCCCTGGACGACGGTTTCACCCAGGCCGTAGGCGCCGGTGATGAACACCACGTCACGGAAGCCCGACTCGGTGTCGAGGGTGAACATCACGCCGGCGGTGCCGGTTTCGGAACGGACCATGCGCTGCACGCCTGCGGACAGGGCGACCAGCTTGTGGTCGAAGCCCTGGTGCACGCGGTAGGAAATGGCACGGTCGTTGAAAAGGGAGGCGAAGACTTCCTTGGCGGCGCGGATGACGTTTTCCACGCCACGGATGTTCAGGAAGGTTTCCTGCTGGCCGGCGAAGGAAGCATCCGGCAAGTCTTCGGCGGTGGCCGAGGAACGCACGGCGACAGCGATGTCGGGGTTGCCTTCGGACAGCCTGGCGAAAGCGGTACGGATTTCGCTGTTCAGTTGCTCTGGGAATTCGGCTTCCATGATCCATTGGCGGATCTGGGCACCGGTCTTGGCCAGGGCATTGACGTCGTCGACGTCCAGGGCATCGAGCGCATCGTGGATCTGTTTGTTCAGGCCGCTCAGTTCCAGGAAATCACGATAAGCCTGAGCTGTCGTGGCGAAGCCACCCGGCACCGATACGCCGGCACCGGCGAGGTTACTGATCATCTCGCCCAGGGATGCGTTCTTGCCCCCCACATGCTCCACATCATGGACGCCGAGCTTATCGAGGGAAACTACGTACTCTACCAAGGTGATCTCTCCACTAACTGTGTTGGAAAAGCTCAAGGCACCGGCGACTCCTGGGGAGCGTTGGCCGGCGATATGGCCTGGACCTGGAAAATAAGTGAGAATGCTGGCCACTGGCGGCCAACAAATCGCGCCTATCATATCCAAGAATCGTCACTAGCTTAAGGCCCAAGGCGCAAATGAAACGATCTGCTTTCTTTATCTCCGATGGGACCGGCATTACCGCCGAAACCCTGGGCCAAAGCCTTTTGGCGCAATTCGAAAACATTACCTTCACCAAGCTGACACGTCCGTACATCGACAGCGTCGACAAGGCGCGGGCGATGGTACAGCAAATCAATAAAGCCGCCGAAACCGACGGCTTTCGCCCGATCATCTTCGATACCATCGTCAATCAGGACATCCGTGAGATTCTCGCAACGTCCAATGGTTTCATGATCGACATTTTTTCTACCTTCCTGGCGCCCCTGGAGCAGGAGCTGAGCGAGCATTCTTCCTACTCGGTCGGCAAATCCCACTCCATCGGCCACAACTCCAATTACATGGAGCGGATCGAGGCGGTCAACTTCGCGCTGGACAACGATGACGGCGCCCGCACGCATTATTACGACAAGGCCGACCTGATCCTAGTGGGGGTGTCGCGTTGTGGTAAGACACCGACGTGTCTGTACATGGCGATGCAGTTCGGCATCCGTGCGGCCAACTATCCGCTGACCGAAGAAGACATGGAGCGCCTGCAACTGCCCAGCGCCCTGCGCGCCCACCAGCACAAGCTGTTCGGCCTGACCATCGACCCGGATCGCCTTACCGCGATCCGCAACGAGCGCAAGCCCAACAGCCGCTATTCCAGCTACGCCCAGTGTGAGTTCGAAGTGCGCGAGGTGGAAAACCTGTTCCGACGGGAGAATATCCCCCACATCAACTCCACGCATTTTTCCGTGGAGGAGATTTCGGCGAAGATCCTGGTGGAAAAAGGCGTGGAGCGGCGGTTCAAGTAGCCGCAGAGACAATACCTGTGGGAGCGAGCCTGCTCGCGATAGCGGTGTGTCAGCCGACTTCTAATAGGCTGATCCACCGCTATCGCGAGCAGGCTCGCTCCCACAAGGGATTCGCGGAAATCCTGGGTCAATGCTTCAACTGCCCGCCCAGTGACTTGTGCATCGCAATGGCGGCGATACCGCCGATGGCAAAGGCCTTGGCGCTTTGCTCAAATCCCAGGCGGCGGTAGAACCCATGACTGGTACCCGTGCTGTTCAGGCGTACCTGGGCGAGCCCGCGCCCACACAACCACGCCTCGATGTCCTGCACCAGCGCCCGCCCGGCCCCGCGCCGAAACCACTCCGGCTGCACGTAGCAGAAGGCGATCCGACCACTGACCGAAGCCATCGCAACGCCCACCGGCCGTCCATGCAGACGCGCCAGGGTCAGGCGTAACCGCGGGTCGAGCAGCCAGGGGCGAATACGCGTAGTGGCATTGGTACGGATCCAGGCGGCTACGACGCGCGGGTCGTTTCGGTGCTCTGCGGCACAACCGACCCGGATGGAGCGCTCGGCGATCCGGCTGATGATGCCGGCATCGCCGGGCGCGGCCGTGCTGATTTCGATGAAGGTGTCCATTGTCGCTGTTTTCCTCAGTCCTTGAGTCGAGCTGAAAAAAACATAGACCCGGATAAGCCGGGGGCGCCAATGGGAATGATTGCAGGAAGCTTCGAGCAGCCAGCTACCGAACCTGCGCCTGCACCGGCATCGTCAATTCCACCCGCAGCCCATCCGGACGGCTGTCGAAATGCAGGCTGCAGCCACATCGCTGGACAATGGCCTGGACGATCGCCAACCCCAGGCCGCAGCCGGTGCTCTGGCCGTTGCGCCAGAAGCGCTGGGTCAGGTGCTGGATATCGTCGGCGGCAATGCCAGGACCGTGATCGCGGACCTGGAAACGCACCCGCTGGCCGATCATTTCCAGGCCCAGCTCCACCTCGGTACCTTCCGGGGTATGGCGCAGCGCATTATCCAGCAGGTTGCGCAGCGCGGCGATGGACAGCACCGCCGGCATCTGCACCGGTGCATCGGAAACCCCTGGAGATACCTGTAGCCTGATTCGCCCGGGATCGCCGCCGGCCGCATCCTGGATCGCCAGCCGCGCGACCTGCTCGGCGTTGCACTGCACCCCGTCGTCGAAGGACAGGCTGCCCTCCACCCGAGCCAGCAGCAGCAACTGTTCGAGGGTGCGATGCAACCGGTCGGCGCCCTCCTCGGCCCTGGCCAGGGACTGGTCGCGCGCGGCGCCTTCGGTCATGCGCGCCACCTGCAGGTGGGTCTTGATGGCCGTCAAGGGACTGCGCAGTTCATGGGCCGCGTCGCCGGTCAGCCTGCGCTCGCGCTCGATGGTCTTGCCGATGCGCTGGAACAGCTGATTCTGCGTCTCCAGCAGGGGGCGCAGTTCGCTGGGCAACGGATGGATCTGCAAGGGCTCCAGGGAGTCGGCATTGCGACGCATCAGCGCATCGCGCATGCGATTGAGCGGCGCCAGGCCCTGGCCGATACCCAGCCACAGCAGGCACAGGCAACCGAGCAACGCCACACCCACCGGCACCGAGGCAGCCAAGAGGATCGACATATTGAGCGCTTCCCGCTCGATCTGGCGGTCGGCGGTGGTGATGCGCACATCGCCCCGGGCCAGGGTGAAACTGCGCCAGGGCGCGCCGTCGATCATCTGATCGTGAAAACCCATTTTCTCGGCTTCCAGGACCTGTTCCGGGGTGCCGTGGCTACGGGCGAGGATTTCGCCACGCAAGGAACTGACCTGGCAGGCCATGCCACCGGGAATACTCAACTGCTCGGCACTGAAATGCGTGCCCTCGCCCTTGCTGGGCAGCGACGGCAACTGCTCCAGCAGACCGGCGACCATCCGCGCCGACGCCACCAGGCGCTGGTCGAGGGAAAACATCATCTGGTTGCGCAGATCGCTGAGCATCCACGCCGCCGCCAGGGCCCAGATCAGGGTGAACGCCGCGCCAAGGGTCAGGCTCAGGCGCAATCGCAGGCTCATCACTTGGAAGGTTCTCCGCCATCGGCCGGTCCCAGGCGATAACCCAGTCCGCGCACCGTCTCGACAATCCCGTTGCCGAGCTTGCGCCGCAGGTGATGGATATGGACGTTGAGGGCGTTGCTTTCCAGTTCGTCATTGAAACCGTACACGCTGTCCTTGAGTTGCTCGGTGGACAGCACCCGGCCACGGCTGTGCAACAGTGCCTGCAGCAGTGATTGCTCACGCCGGGATAAATCCACCGGCTGACCGTCCAGGAGGGTTTCACGGCTGCTGGGGTCGTAAGTCAAGCGACCGTGCTCGATCAGGTTGACGCTGCGACCCGCCACGCGTCGCAGCAGGGTGTGCAGGCGCGCCGCCAATTCGCGCAGGTCGAAGGGCTTGAGCAGATAGTCATCGGCCCCCGCTTGCAGACCGTCGACCCGATCGGTCACCGAATCCCGCGCGGTGAGGATCAGCACCGGAATCTCCAGCCCTTGCTGGCGCAATTGCTTGAGCAGTTTAAGGCCGTCCTCATCGGGCAACCCCAGGTCCAGCACCATGACATCGAACTCGGCCACGCCGATCATCGCCCGCGCCGCCGAGGCCGACCCGACATGCTCGACCGTCAGGCCCTGGGCCGTAAGACCGGCGACGATCCCGCTGGCGATCAGTTCATCGTCTTCGCACACCAGTACGCGCATGGTAAGCCTCGTGGAAAAAGGTACATTAGGCCGCCGGCCGATTAAGCCGACATTATGCGACGAGTGCGGCAAACATGGGCGATCATTGCGCCATCGGCCCTCGCCGTTTAATCGACGGTTAATCGCCAGCCGCCATCGTGCTTTCCACTCGCTTCGTTCTAAGGCTTTATCCATGCGTCGATTGTTTTTGCTGTGGCTGCTGCTGATTTCGAGCCTGGCCCAGGCCGCCAATCCCTTCGAAACCAAACCCGATTTCCTGCCGGTGGAAAAGGCCTTCGTGTTTACTTCCGAACGCCTGGATTCCGGTGAGACCCAGCTCTTCTGGCAGATCGCCGATGGGTATTACCTGTATCAGCAGCGCCTCAAATTCGACGGCCTGGCCGACGCGCAGAAACCCAAGCTTCCGGCGGGAGAAGCCCACAGCGATGAGTTTTTCGGCGACCAACAGGTCTATCGCCAGGCACTGGAACTGAAGATCCCGGCGGGCGCCACCGGCAAGATCAAAGTGGGTTTCCAGGGCTGTGCCGATGCCGGGCTGTGCTACCCACCCCAGACCCAGGTGGTCGACCTGGGCGGCAATAGCTCTGCGGCGGCCAAGGGCGAAGCGCCGGACCAGGCCCTGGCCAGCGGCCTGCAGCAACGGGCCTTGGGTTGGAGCCTGCTGGTGTTCTTCGGCCTGGGACTGTTGCTGGCGTTTACGCCGTGTTCCCTGCCGATGTTGCCGATCCTCGCCGGCCTGGTCGTCGGTAGCGGCGCCGGGCCTCGACGCGGCCTAGCCCTGGCGGGCAGCTATGTGATCAGCATGGCCCTGGTGTATGCCGCCATGGGGGTGCTCGCCGCGCTGCTGGGCGCCAACCTCCAGGCCTTGCTGCAACAGCCGTGGCTGCTGGGCACCTTCGCCGCGGTGTTCGTGGTGCTGGCGCTGCCCATGTTCGGTTTCTTCGAATTGCAGTTGCCGGCCGCCTTGCGCGACCGCCTGGAGAATGCCGGGCGTCAGCGCCGCGGCGGCAGCCTGGTGGGTGCCGGAATTCTCGGCGCACTGTCCGGCCTGCTGGTAGGTCCATGCATGACCGCCCCGCTGGCCGGCGCGCTGCTGTACATCGCCCAGAGCGGTAACGCGCTGCACGGCGGCCTGATCCTGTTTGCCATGGGCGTGGGCATCGGCTTGCCGCTATTGCTGCTGGTGACCGTAGGCAACCGTTTCCTGCCCAAGCCCGGCGCCTGGATGGATCTGGTCAAGGGGGTGTTCGGTTTCCTGTTCCTGGGCACCGCGCTACTGATGATCCGCCCGATCATCGACGGCTCGCTGTGGATCGGACTGTGGGGCGTGCTGTTGTTGATCGCCGCCTACAGCGCCTGGCGCCAGACCGAAGGGTTCGGCCGCATGGCCTATGCCTGCGGCAGCGCGTCATTGCTGTTTGGCCTGTGGGGCAGCGCGTTGCTGGTGGGTGCTGCCGGTGGTAGCGATGATTTCTTCCAGCCCCTGAAGGTCTACACCGGCGCCCAGGGCGGCGCGACCGTCAGCGCCCACGACGCCTTCGTCACGATCCGCGAACCCGCTGTCCTGCAACGGGAACTGGACGCGGCCAAGGCCCAGGGCCAATGGGTGCTCGTGGATTATTACGCCGACTGGTGCGTGTCCTGCAAAATCATGGAGAAACAGGTGTTCGGCCGCGCCGAAGTATTGAACGCCCTGAAGGATGTCCGCCTGCTGCGCCTCGACGTGACCGCCGACAACGCCGCCAGCCGTGAACTGCTGAGCCGTTACCAGGTGCCCGGGCCGCCGAGCCTGCTGTGGATCGGCGCCGATGGTGAAGAGCGCCGCAGCCGGCGCATCACCGGGGAAGTCGACGCCAAGGGTTTCCTGGAACGCTGGAACAGTACCCGGGACGCGAACTGATGCTGACATTGACCCTGGGTACCTTTGCCATCGCCCTTAACCACTTGCTGCTGATCAGTGCCCTGGCACTGGCGACCTTCGTAGGCTGGCGGGTAGCCAAGCGCGGTGGCGAGAACCCCGAGTCGGTGCTGTTCGTGCTCTTTCTGGTGGGTCTCCTGGCCGCACGGATCAGCTTTGTCGTCACCTATTGGAACCATTACCAGGACGATCCGTGGCAGATCGTCGACTTGCGCGACGGTGGCTTCCTGGCCTGGCCTGGCATCGTGGCGCTGGTCATCGGGACTTGGCTGTGGGCTCGACGTCGACCGGCCCTGCGCCGGCCATTGGGGTTCGGCGTCGGCAGCGGCCTGCTGTTCTGGCTGGTGGCGACGATGGCGCTGACGATCTATGAACAAGGCACCCGGTTGCCGGACATCGACCTGCGCGACGCCAGCGGACAGACCGTGAAACTCACCGATTATCAGGGCGGCCCCCTGGTGGTCAATCTCTGGGCCACCTGGTGCCCGCCCTGCCGGCGAGAAATGCCGGTACTGGAAGAAGCCCAGCAGCAGCGTCCGGACCTGACCTTCCTCTTCGTCAACCAGGCCGAAAGCATGCAGAGCGTCAGCACCTACCTCGCCACCCAGGGCCTGAGCCTGGACAATGTCTTGTTCGACGGCAGTGGTCGCCTTGGCCAGGCCGTAGGCTCCATGGCGCTGCCAACAACATTGTTCTACAGCGCCGACGGCCGCCTGCTGGGCAGTCACCTGGGTGAACTGTCGGAAGCCAGCCTGGCCCGCGCCCTGGAAAATTTCGAAACGCCGGGTTCAACCACGGCGCCCCACCCCGCCACAAGGAAACCGCCATGCCCCGCCTCCGCCACCTGCTGACGCTGGCCGTCGCCACGGCGCTGTTGCAAGCGCCGCTGCTACAAGCCGAAGAACTGCCGGCAGCCATCAAGAAAATCGAAGCCAAGGGCGCGAAGATCGTCGGCACCTTCGAGGCACCGGACGGGCTGCGCGGTTACGCGGCGCAATACCAGAACCGCGGCATGGCGCTGTACCTGACCCCGGACGGCCAGCACGTCCTGCTCGGCAACCTGTACGACGCCGACGGCAAGGACTTGAGCGCCGAGCCGCTGCAGAAACTGGTCTACGCACCGATGGCGAAGGAAATATGGGCAAAAATGGAGGCGAGCAACTGGATCGCCGACGGCAGCAAGGACGCACCGCGTATCGTGTACCTGTTCAGCGACCCCAATTGCCCGTACTGCAACATGTTCTGGGAGCAGGCCCGGCCGTGGGTCAAGGCCGGCAAGGTGCAGTTGCGCCACATCATGGTGGGCATCATCCGCGAAGACAGCCCCGGGAAATCCGCCGCGTTGCTGGCGGCCAAGGACCCGCAAAAAGCCCTGGAGGACCATGAAAAATCCGGCAAGGGCAGCACGCTCAAACCCCTCAAGGACATACCGCCCGCCGTCCAGGCCAAGCTCGACGCCAACCAGCAGTTGATGGACGAACTGGAGCTGTCCGCCACCCCGGCGATTTTCTACCTGGATGACAAAGGCGAGCTGCAACAGCAACAAGGCGCCCCATCGCCGGACAAACTGGTGAAGATTCTCGGGCCGAAGTGATGTAGATCGGGCTGGCCTCTTCGCGAGCAAGCTCGCTCCCACATTGACCTGCCAACACCGGGCCATTGTGGGAGCGAGCCTGCTCGCGATTGCAGAGGGTCAGCTACGCAGAAACTCCAGCAACGCCTCGGTTACAAACCCAGGATTCTCCAGGTTGGAAATGTGCCCCGCCTCCGGGATCAGCACATGGGGACAACCGATCAACCCGGCCATCTCCAGAGACTCGGAAGGTGGCCGTGGCTTGTCCTGGTCACCGCACATCACCCAGGTGCCGCCGGCATCCAGTTCACCCAGGCGCGGCAGGATATCGTCGCGGCCGAAAATGATTCGCCCCAACGGCACGATGCTGTCACGCAGGCGGTCAGCCGGCAGCGCGGCCAGTGTCGCGCGAAATTGCCGGTACAGCGGCGACTGCGGATCGATGCCTGGCCGGAAGAAGATCGGTACGACAATGTCCAGCAACGGCTCGGGAATGCTGCCGCCGGCTTCGATCTTGTCGAACAGCGAGAAGTAATACAGGCGCGTCGGTTCCGGCTCGACGCCCACGTAAGTGTCCATCAACACCAGCGCCTGGAGCCGTTTCGGAGCCATCAACGCCAGCCGTGCCCCCCACATTCCGCCTACCGAAAGCCCCACCAGACTGAAGCGATCGATGTCCAGGTGGTCCATCAATTCCAGGACCTGGCGGGCCAGGTCGTCCAGGGAGGACATGCCCTCGGGCAAACGTCCGGATTGACCGTGGCCCCACAGGTCCGGGGCAATCACCCGGTAATGCCGCGACAACGCCTCGATCTGCGGCGCCCACATGCCGTGGTCCCACAAATAGCTGCTGCCCAGCAGCACCACCGGGCCGTGGCCCTGGTCCAGGTAATGAAGCGGTTGTCCGTCAAGGGATGCAAAGGGCATCGATGACCTCCTTGTTTGCGTATGAAAAAACCCGGCCAGACTGACGTGCCGTACGGCAAGCCGTCAATCGCTTAGGCCATCCGTGTTGTAACAGGTACCTGTCAGGTCTGACAGTAGACCGCTCCGGTTGCCGGCGATAGCGTGAGATTCCTCAACAGTCGGTGGAGTAACAGCCATGACCAAAGTCGAGCTTGAAGCTTTCGCTCAAGAGCAGATCGACCTCCTGAAACCGAAAGCCATCAACACAGACCGGGCATCCGGGCAGAGGGCCAAAGCAAAGCTGCTCTTTTTTGAAGCGCTGCTGGCCGCGTGCAGCCACACACAGACCCAGGAACAGTTCGGCTTGATGGACGCGGTCAATGACACCTTTCAGAAAATCGGCGCGTTTGGGCCCGGTGAAGTCTTTTTCAACCAGCCTGAAAAATGCTGTTCGGCTTATCGCTCCGATTCGCCGGCCTGATACCGGCGCGAGAAGTGGACAAGGAAACCCACGGACGGCGGTCAATGTGCGTGCGACGGTACCAGCTCAATCTGGTAAGGCTTGAAAATCGCCAGCAGTTGGCCGTTATCCCGGAGCTTCTGCAACATTTGCCCGAACGCTTCACTGGTAATCGGCGCCTGTGGCCGGATCAGGGCATAGTGGTGATAAACCTGGTCGATACGTTCGGACACCAGCAACTGCGGGCCGACCTCAGGGTTGCGCAGCACGTAATCGTTCAGGTACGAACGGGTCACCAGGGCGATGTCCGCCCGCCCGCGCAAGACCATCAGCAGGTTGCTGTCGTGGGAATAGGTCAGCGTGGCGTTGTACTGGCCCATCAGGAACTTGGGGTCGGCGTTGAACTCGGCAAAGGCATAGTGATAGCCGCTGAACAACGCCAGGCGCTTTCCCCTGAGGTCGCTGAAGTAGCTCTGCTGGCGATCCGGCTGACGTTGGGCAACGAAAACTTCCGCATCTTCCAACCCCATGTCCACTGCGGTATGAGGCACATCCTTCCAACCCCACTCGGGGTTTTCGAAGATCGCCATATCGACCCGGCCTTGCTTGAAATCGTTGAAACGGCGTGGAATAGACGTCGGTACCAGCTCGAATTGATAGTCGGCCTGGGAGTGATTCAGGGCTTCGACCAACTGCGGCAGCAGGCCGGTGTCGGCGCCGTTTTCGGGGCGCACGGTATAGGGTGGAAAATGCGCGGCCCCGATCCTGACCAGTTGCGCCGCCGAGGCCGGCACCATCAGGAAAACAGCCAGTGCAGCCAGCAAAGCACGGGGGATCATCCCCTTCGGCGAAAACGTCAAGGCACCACTCCCCAAAAGTCCATCCATACATTCAAGCTAGGCGGTTTCAGCCACTTAGCCAGCTCCGCGGCCACTTAACGGGCCGCTTGATTATTGTTTTTCTTCAAGCACCAGTATCAACGCTTGCTCGGCCAGTTGATCGAGGCTCAGGCAGCCTTCGGCGCGAAACCAGGTGGTGGTCCAGGACAAGGCGCCAGTGAGAAAACGCCGGGTAATGAACACGTCCCCGCGAATATACCCGGCCTCCTTGGCCTGACCCAATACCTCGAGCCACAAGTCTTCATAAATATCCCGCAAGGCCAGCACCTGCCGCTGTCCTTCCTGGGATAACGAGCGCCACTCATAGACCAATACCGCCATTGCCTCGCCGGTACCGCCCATGATCGACTGCAACTCGCAGCGGATCAGCGCGAGTACCCGCTCACGCACGTCGCGCGCCTCGGCCAGGGCCGCACGCATCAAGGCGGTGTTGTAGCGGATGGTTTCTTCCATCACTGCCCGCAGGATCTCGTCCTTGCTTTTGAAGTGGTGGAAGATACTGCCGGATTGAATGCCCACGGCGCTCGCCAGGTCGCGCACCGTGGTGCGTTCGAAGCCCTTGTTGCGAAACAGGTGGGCGGCGGTCTGGAGCAGTTTGCCGCGAGCACTGTCCGGGTCGGTCAATTGTCCGAGGCCAACCAGTTCATCCATCACCGCCAAGGCTTTTCGCTCGTCCACCCATTCTCTCCCGCAGTCGTCATTGGCGCCGGCAATTTAAGCCGGGCGGATCACCCAGGCAAGCGCTCGGACAGAAGTTGAGTCCACGAATTAACCGTACAAGCCACTAGTGTCCTGTATCACAAATACTGTTCTTTTTTGCGAAGCAAGACACTAGGCGAATGTAGCGCATTTGACTACGCTCAAAACCATCTGCACGCCGATACCGGGAAGCCCGTGATGCCTCAATGGCTGGTGATTGATCTGGAGGCCACCACCGATGAAGGTGGCTGGCCGGTAGCCGAAATGGAAATTATCGAGATTGGCGCGACGCTGGTGAACCGTGACGGGCGTGAGCTGGACCACTTCCAGCGTTTCGTGCGGCCCCTGCGACGACCGCTGCTCACGCCCTTTTGCCGCGAGCTGACGCACATTACCCAAGCCAATATCGACAGCGCAGCGACCCTCTCCGAGGTCTGGCCAGCGTTCGAACGCTGGCTGGCGCCCTACCACGCGAACCTGGGAGGATGGGTCAGTTGGGGCGACTATGACCGCAAGCAGTTGCTCCAGGAATGGCAGCAGCAACAGTTGGACAGTGTTCTCGCCCGCGTGCCCCACATGAACCTCAAGCAGCGCTTCGCCAAGACCCGTCGACTCGAACGGCCACTGGGGCTTAACGGGGCGTTGCAACTGGCCGGCCTGCAATTTTCCGGTCAGCAGCACCGCGCCTTGGAAGATGCGCGCAACACGGCAAGGTTATTGCCCCTGGTGCTGGTGGATTGATCTGCTCCGCCCAGATGACGAGTCTCGAAGCCTTGTGCATACTGGCCGGCCTTTTTCAGCCCTTTTTTCGAGGAATCGCCCATGTTCAAAGTCAACGAGTACTTCGACGGCACCGTCAAGTCGATCGCGTTCGGTACGGCTGAAGGCCCTGCGACCATCGGCGTCATGGCTCCGGGTGAATACGAATTCGGCACGGCCCAGCGGGAAATCATGCACGTGGTGTCCGGCGCCCTGACCGTGAAACTGCCCGGCAGCACCGAATGGGAAACTTTCGCGGCCGGCAGCCAGTTCAATGTACCTGCCGACAGCAAGTTCCAACTCAAGGTCGCGGTCGACACGGCCTATCTGTGTGAATACCGCAGCTGAGTCGCAAACAGCTGTGGCGAGGGGATTGCTCTCTTCGCCACAGGGCCGCGCAAATTTTATTCAAGCACTTCGACCGGCATGCCGACTTCAAGCCGGCCATTGCTGTCATTGACCAGGTTCTGACCGAACATCGGGCCGTCCGGTGTCGAACGATACTGCTGCAAGGTGGCGAAGGGCTCACGACCCGGATCACGTTCGCCGGTCTGTGGGTCCACCGTGGTCATGATGCAACGCGAGCAGGGTTTGACTATCCGGAATTCCACATCGCCGATGCGGATTCGCTTCCACCCATCCTCGGCAAACGCCTCGCTGCCTTCGATCACCAGGTTGGGTCGAAAACGCAACATCTCCAGCGAGCGACCGACCCGATTCGACAGATCCTGCAGCGAGTCCTGGCCGATCAGCAACAACGGGAATCCGTCGGCGAAGGCAACCTTGTCGTCATCCTTGCCATAACCGGCCGCCGTGGTGCGTGCCAGCTCCACCGGCACATGCACCAGGCGGGTGGCGTTGCCAATGAATTCGCTGACCCAGGCCGCTGCCTCGTCACCGGCATCCGGCACGCGCAGAGTATCGCGCCAAATGATCACCCCGCGGCGCTGTTCTTCCCGGGCTGATGGCAGCGGCACGTCGATGCTGCCGTAGCCCGGCGCGCTGAGGGTCAAGCCACCCGTCTCGTTCCACAATGCCGAAAGCTGGCTCATCTTCGCCACGGCCCGCTGGGTCAGGAATCGCCCGGTGCCTTCATCCACCAGCATCCAGCGCCGGTCACCGTCCAGGCCGAGCTTGTCCAGGCCAATCCCTTGCAGAGACTGGCCCTTGCCGGATTTCAACGGATAACGATACAGCGCGCTCAGACGCAACATGGCCAGCTCCCGGATGGTGAAAAAACGCCACCATATACGAGCCGGCCATCGAAGCAAACCACGATCGGCTTCAGTCGAGCATCAGTCGCTGGCGCACCACATCGACCAGTTTGTCCGGCTGGAATTTGGAGAGGAAGTTGTCGCAGCCGACCTTCTTGACCATCGAGTCATTGAAGCTGCCGGACAGCGAGGTGTGCAACACCACATAGAGCCCACGCAACCGTGGATCGTTGCGAATTTCGGTGGTGAGGCGGTAGCCGTCCATTTCCGGCATTTCCGCGTCGGTGAAGATCATCAGCAACTTGTCGGTCATCACCTCGCCGCTATCGGCCCAGGTCTTGAGCATGTTCAGGGCCTTCAAGCCGTCGCCGGCAACGTGCATCTTTATGCCCAACTGCCCTAGGGTGTCGCGCAGTTGCGAGAGCGCGACTTTGGAGTCGTCCACCAACAGCACTTCGCGCCCACGGGCACGTTCCAGCACCGGGTCCTCGAGTTTGTCCCGGGAAACCTTGGCGTTGTACGGCACGATTTCAGCCAGGACTTTTTCCACGTCGATGATTTCCACCAACTGATCGTCCACCTTGCTGATGGCGGTCAGGTAGTGTTCACGGCCGGCGCTGCCCGGGGGCGGCATGATCGCTTCCCAGTTCATGTTGACGATGCGGTCTACGCCACCCACCAGGAAAGCCTGAACCGAGCGATTGTATTCGGTCACGATGATGGTGCTGTTGGCCCCCGGCACCAATGGACGCATGCCGATAGCCTGGGACAGGTCGATCACCGGCAACGTCTGGCCCCGCAGGTTGACCACGCCACAGACAAATGGATGACGCTGCGGCATCAGGGTCAACTTGGGCAGTTGCAACACTTCCTGGACCTTGAACACGTTAATGGCGAACAATTGCCGGCCCGCCAGGCGAAACATGAGAATTTCCAGGCGATTCTCACCCACTAGCTGGGTTCGTTGATCTACTGTGTCGAGAATGCTGGCCATCGATGACTCCTGGGGATTGTTCGGATGAATCCAATAGAACAGCTATCGGCCGCCCAACGCGGATCTTGACCCCGACCTGAAATAGCTGCGCAAAGGATTGATATCACCTTAACATCATGTTTTACTGCCTTCACCTTCTCATCCCGCTTTATTCCCCGCCGCGCGACTTCGTTTTGCGCAAAAGGTTCCCCTGCCTAAGGGATTCCCCTAGGCACAATCAGGTCCAACCTGATATTCCCGATATCCAATAGCCATTAATGTGACGCCATTCTCATTGCTGAACGGAGTCAGGCCTTTGTGCGCGACCGAAGGATCAGGCAAGGGTGCAACGACCAGTCCGCTCGTTGCCGACCGTCAGGTCCCCTCGCTCGCCACAAGCGGTTTCCTTTCGCCTGACATGATGTTGTGGAGATAAGCATGCCGAACGATCGTAAGAACTGGATCCAGCGCTTTCCAGAATTCCTGACCGAGGCCGAGACCCTTTTGGCCAAGTCGGAGGAATGCCTGAGCCACCTGCAATTGATCAACAACGACAAGGATGCGATCGATTGCATGCTCAGCTCCCTGCTGAAATTGGCAAACAAGGCAAATGCCTTGGCGCTGGAAGCCGTTTCGGAGTTTTCGCTGCATATCCATGGCTTGCTCAGCCACGCGCAAAACCACATGGAATTGCATGATCAGGCCCTGGAGGCGTTGAAGGACTGCTTCACGCTGATGGCATGGCAACTTGAACTCGTCGACCCCACTACCGGCCAGCTCGGCCTGGACAACAGCGAACAGGTCTCGTTGATCGAAGCTTTTGCACTCCAGGTGGGCCAGAACCCCTGCGAGGTACTGCCTGCGGCGCGCCCCCTGAGCCTGCTTTCCTATTCCCAGAAACAAGCGTGATACCGATGTGCCGGCGCAGCTCGACGCGCCTGCTCCAGGACGTTTTCAAACCGCCATGCCGAGCGCGACCAACCATGGATGAAGTGGTACTATGTCTCGCGTCGGACGCTTCGAAACAACGGCAGGAAATGCCGTCAATCTGAAGCCAGCCCCGACCTGAACCATTTACCGACCCGGGCCGTCCCCTGTGCTGACCGGCTCGCCCGCAGCGAACATTCAGTGGCTCCATCCGTCATGCACGCCAGCCTCAAGTCATTCGTCACCTGGCCACCCTCCCAAGAAAACGCCCGCCGGTTCACACTGTTTCTGTGCATCAGCTCGACCCTTGGCTGCCTGCTGATCTATCTGTTCGCCCGGACACTGCCATTGGCCTTGCTGGTGTTGGATATCGCGGCCCTGGCCTGTGTCTTGATCCAGTACCAGTCGTCGCGAAAATCCATCAAGCTGCAACCTCAGGAGTTGGCCGAGCGACTGCTCGAAGTCCAGGAAAACGAACGCCATCGGCTCAGTCGCGAATTGCATGACGACATCGGCCAGCTACTGACGGCAGCGAAACTGCAGAGCGAATGGCTCAAGCGCCGGCTGCCGGACGAGTTGCAAGCGCAGTGCTCGATCCTCTGCGAGACCCTGGATGAAACCCTCGACAAAGTCCGCGACGTATCGGCCATTCTCAACCCCAGGCAGCTGACCAGCCTCGGACTTGAAGCCAGCCTGCGCGCGCACCTGCTCAAGACATTGGCCAACACCCCGGTAAAATGGAGCCTCGACTGCCAGCAGCGCATGACGGGCATCCCGGAGGAAATGACGGTCGCCGCCTTTCGAATCACCCAGGAAGCGGTCACCAACGTCCTGCGTCATGCCCAAGCGAATAACCTGCTGGTGCGCCTGCAACGCCTGCCCGAAGGCCTGTTGCTGCTGATCCACGATGACGGTCACGGGTTCGTTCCGGCGCCCCACCCCGCTCGCGAAGGACAACGCGGCATGGCTGGCATGTCAGAGCGAGTCGAGCAGTTGGGCGGCACGCTGAAAGTCATCAGTGAAGCCGGCAAGGGCACGCACATCGAAGCCCGTTTCCCCTGGGCCCCTCGCGCCCTGGCACGGGCCAACAAGAATAAGGTTCTCCATTGACTTGTAATTTGCTCCTGGTAGATGACCACTCACTGATCCGCGCCGGCGTGCGCGCACTGATCACGGATCTGCCCGGCTATGCCGTCATCGGTGAAGCCAGTGACGGCGCACAACTCCTGGCCCTGGTCGAACGGCTGGACCCCGATATCGTGCTGCTGGACATCTCCATGAAGAACACCAGCGGCCTGGACGCCCTGCGCGAGCTCAAGCAGGTACGGCCACGCAGCAAGGTGCTGATCCTGTCGATGCACACCGACCCGGCGCTGATCATGCAGGCGCTTGAATCCGGTGCCCATGGGTATCTGCTCAAGGACACGACGGCCACCGAGCTGGAACACGCCCTGAACGCGCTACGTAACGATGAACACTATCTGAGCCCGGCCATCGCCCATACAGTGATCAACCAGGCCTTGACCCGCACCCAACAGAAGCATCAACCCTCCCCTGTCCAGACCCATAATCTGACGGCACGCCAGCTGGAAATACTGCGACTGATCGTGCGGGGCAAATCCACCCGCGAAATTGCCAACGGCCTGAGCCTGAGCATCAAGACCGTGGAAACCCACCGTGCCCAGATCATGAAGCGCCTGCAGATCCATGACGTGGCCGGGCTGGTACTTTTCGCCGTGCGCGAGCAAATCATCAGCCTGGACGATTGAGCGCCGGCGCGGCAACCAGCAAAGGCGAATCGGGTGGCAGGTGTACTCGCAGGGCTTTCGGACGCACCGTGAACCGCAGGCTGTCGACCTGCAAGGGCTCGCCATCCAGATTGATATCCAGGCCCTGGGCCACCTTGATCTCCACCCATGGCAAGCGTGCACGCACGAACATGTTGTCGATCCCCAGGCCACCGGCCAGCAAATCCTTCAGCGTGCTGACCACCTCCTGGGGCGCCGGCAGGATACTGATGTCCAGCAATCCGTCATCGACCAGTGCCTGCGGACACAACTCATGGCCTCCTCCGGCCTGCCGACCATTACCGATGCCCAACGCCAGCATATCGCCCTGCCAGTTGAATCCCGGTCCCTGCAATTCGCCGTAGGCCGCACTCAGTTCACTGAAGCGCGTGAGCCCGGTAAACAGATAAGCGGCGCCTCCCAACACCTTTTTAAGGTCTTCGGAAGTATTCGCCGTTACCTGGCTGCCGAAGCCGCCCGTGGCCATGTTGAGGAATATTCGTCCACCGACCTCACCCAGATCGATGGGGTGCGGTTCAAGGTCCAGCAGATCCAGGGCTCGATCCGGTTCCAGCGGAACCCCGACCGCCCTGGCGAAATCATTGGCAGTCCCCAGCGGCAGCAACACCAGACTGGCATCGCTGGCGCTGAGGGCCATCGCTTCGGCGATATCACGCAAGGTTCCGTCGCCGCCACCGGCGATCAGCCGCGTATAGCCGGCCTCCAGCGCCTCTTCGACGCACCGGCGGGCATCGCCCGCCTCCCAGGTCAACCGTACCGCCAGGTCCCAGCCCTGCTTGCGCCTGAGCATCACGGCGGCGCGAACCTCTTCGTTGAGCGCTTGCTTGCCATGCAGAATCAATAGCGCCTTGCCTTTGCTCATCCCTTATCTCCGTCATTGGAAGGTTCCAGGGATTGGGACCGCGCATTCGGCTGAAAAAGCCCTTGCTGCTTCAATTTTAATTGAGAAAGGCCCTCTACCTGAGCCATGGACAGACGGCCAGCCGGCCCATCGGAACGATGTCTCTGCACGCAAAGAGTTTTCTTACAAGACTTGGCGAATCAGCTCAATTGACCCTCCAGCCGTATTGAGACACCTTGGCATTCTGTTGTGCTGGACCGATAAAAACACTCATTACACAAGGATGTGCTAACCCATGGATGGATACGTCACGGCCCGCAAGGGACGGATCAGTGGTTCGAACAGTTGTGGCCAAAGGGATGAAACGTCCCATGCATAGCCATGAATACAAGCTGTCGCCTCGTCAATTCGCACCTATCGGGGGCGAGCGGACCGATGCTCAGAACGAATGCAAAAGTTGCAGTAATCCCGTTGGAGGAATTGATTTGGAACCGCGCGTCGTTGAACTGGAAACCCACCTTAAATACATCCGTCGAGACATGGATGAAATCCGTACCGATGTGAAGGTGATCCGACACAGACTGGCCTATTCGGCCGGTGCGGCGGCGGTGATCGTCGGCCTCCTGGGCTGGATCGCGAACAGCCGCTTCGATCAACTGGTGATGCTGCTGTCGCGATAGAAGCGATGAAGGCAACAATCGATTTGAACAGGAGTACACCGCCTGCAGAGGTGGTGTTCCGCCTCACAAATACCGTTTGTCTCTGATGACCTCGGTTACCGCGAAAGCTGTCGTCAAAAAACGGTATTTGCGAGACAGGCCACTAGTCCAGGAGCTCGCTCAAGGGGATGAAACTCACTTCGTCGCCCTCGACCAATGTCTGCCCTTCGAGCACTTCGACCAGCCCTTCAGCCCAGGCCGCACTGCGCAGTACCCCAGAGCTCTGGTTTCGGTAGATGATTGCCCGGCCTCTGTCCATGCGGCCTCGCAGGTATTCTCGCCGACTGCCGGCCTTGGCCCAGACGAACCCGGCCGGCACCTTGAACCTGAGCGGCGCCACGGACTGAACACCTTGGCGCCGCAGCAGGTAGGGCCTGGCCAGCAACGCAAAAGTCACCAGTGTCGAGGCAGGGTTTCCAGGCAAGCCTATGACCGGCACGCCACGGAAGTGCCCAACCGTTAGCGGCTTCCCGGGTTTGATCGCGAGCTTCCAGAGTGTCAGTTCACCTTCCTCGCGCAGCACGACGCCCAGGAAGTCAGCCTCCCCGACCGATACACCACCGGTGGACAGGATCAGATCAACATCCGCCAACTGGCCCAAGCGGGTCCGGGTGGCGGGCAAGTCGTCCGGCAGGATACCTGCGTCGACCACTTCACAGCCCAGGCGTTGCAACCAGCCACAGAGCAGTACCCGGTTGCTGTTATAGATCTGGCCAGGGCCCAGCGACTGGCCGGGCTCGACCAGTTCATCGCCGGTGGACAGCACCGCAACCCGGACCTTGCGTATCACGTCCAGGGAGGCACAACCCAGGGATGCGGCCAGGCCCAGCTCGATCGGTCCCAAGCGAGTACCGGCAGCCAGAACCTGTTCGCCAACGGTGGTTTCCTGCCCTTGAGGGCGGATGTTCTGTCCACTGGCCAAGGGCTCGGTAAACCGCACTCGCTGGTCGCTTTCAACCAGGACGTTTTCCTGCATTTCCACGCAGTCGGCTCCAGCGGGAACCGGTGCTCCGGTAAAAATCCGCGCGCAGGTCCCAACGGCCAGCGGTTGCGGAGCCTGCCCGGCGAAGATCCGCTGGCTGACCACCAGCGGTTCACCCTTCCAGTCCGCCAGCCGCAAGGCATAGCCGTCCATGGCGCTGTTGGGCCACGGCGGCAGATCCAGGGTCGACACCAGATCCTGCGCCAGTACCCGCCCTTGTGCCTCAGCCAGCGGCAACCGCTCACGCTGGGTCACCGGTGTGGTCGCCGCCATGGCGAGCAGTTGCTCCAATGCAACCTCGACAGGCATCAAGGCGCCGGTCTTGCCAGGTTTACCCACGGGATTCACAAGGAGCCGCCTGTTTCAGATGGGCCACGAAGTTACACGGGCGGTGCCGCGCATCCAGCTGTTCGGCAAGAATCCCGTCCCAGCCGGTGCGCACGGCGTTGGTAGACCCTGGCAAGCAGCACACCAGCGTGCCATTGGCCAGCCCCGCCAGCGCCCGGGACTGAACGGTGGAGGTACCGATGTCGGCCACGGAAATCTGCCGGAACAATTCACCAAAACCGTCGACCTGCTTGTCCAGCAGACACGCAACCGCCTCCGGAGTGCTGTCACGGCCGGTAAAGCCGGTGCCACCGGTGATCAGCACCACCTGGACCACCTCATCGGCAATCCAGGTCGCCACTTGTGCCCGAATCTTGTACAGATCATCTTTGAGCAGGACCCGCGCCGCCAGGTTATGCCCGGCCGCGCCGAGGCGATCGACGAAGACCTGCCCGGACGTATCGGTTTCCAGGGTACGGGTATCACTGACTGTCAGCACCGCGATATTGAGCGGCACGAAAGGTACATCAGCCTTGGCTTTCATAGGCTCGTCCAGTTGTAGGGAGAACAGCCCGGTGTTATATCACAGCGCTTGATTTTTTCGCCTGTGCGGAGACACACCATGACCTCGAACACTGCGCTGCCATCTTGCTCCATCCTGCTGCTGGCCGGTGGCCGCGGACAACGCATGGGTGGGCAGGACAAGGGGCTGGTGGAGTGGCAGGGCGAGCCGTTGATCGCCCATCTTCATCGCAAGACCCGCGCATTGAGCGATGACCTGATCATCTCCTGCAACCGCAACCCTGACCGCTATGCGCTGTATGCCGATCGTTTGGTGCACGACGATGAAGGTGATTACCCTGGCCCCCTGGCAGGCATCCGGGCCGGCCTCAAGACCGCAAGACATCCGTATTTGCTGGTGCTGCCGTGCGATGTACCGCAGATCGATTCCAATCTTCTCGAGAGCATGCGCGGGATGGCCAGCCAGCATCCCCATGTGCCGCTGATGGTGCGCCACGGCGAACATTGGGAACCGCTGCTGTGCGTCATTCCACTGGCCCTGGCGGCGGCTTTCGATAAGGCCTGGAGCGAAGGCGAACGCAGCCCCGGGCGCATCATGCGCACGCTGCACGCCGTTGCGCTGCAATGCCCGGCCGACGATCCCCGGTTGGCGAACCTGAATACACCGGAACTGCTGACGCGACATAAAGGCCACTAGTGGCCTGTGGCTAATTCGTTTACTCGAATTAACCGTACAGGCCCCTAGCCAGGAACTTGCGTGCAATGTATACGTCTGAAGGTCAGTAACCTGAAGAATTCATTTTCGGAGAAACACCATGACACAACGGACCCTCGCCACTTTCATGCTCGCACTGGGCCTCGCCACTCTTGCCGGGTGCGCATCGCCTACAGTGATTACCTTGAATGACGGTCGCGAAATCCAGGCCGTCGACACCCCCCAGTACGATGAAGACACCGGCTTCTACGAGTTCGAACAACTGGACGGCAAGCATACCCGCGTGAACAAGGATCAGGTTCGCACCGTTAAAGATCTGTAAGCTCTGACGTCGCAACCCGATACAGAAAAGCCCGCAATGCAACAACATTGCGGGCTTTTTGATGGCTGCTCGAAAGCCGCAGCTACCACTGGAGCGTAATAGCGCTTTCGAACACGCGCTCCTCACCGGTGACCGGATCGATGAAGCGCAGTCCCTGGGCCAGCAGTTTAAGAGGGTTGGCGTAATCATCCTCCACATCCCTGAGCACGTCAGGGTAGAACGGGTCGTTGCAGATGGCCGCCCCCAGGGCATTCATATGGACCCGCAACTGATGCTTCTTGCCGGTCACCGGAGACAGGCCGTAGCGCCATAGCTCGCCGTTCTTTTCCAGCACCTCGATGGCCGTTTCGGTATTCGGTTCGCCCGGTCCTTCCTGCATCCGGAAAAACGGTTCGCCATCGATCATCCGGCTTTTATGCACCCGTGGAAAGGTCAGTTGGGGCAATGCACGGGCAATGGCCTGGTAGCGTTTCTCGATCTTTCGCGTCGGGAACAATGACTGGTAAGCCGATCGGCTGTGGGGGTTGGCCGAAAACAGCACCAGCCCGGCCGTATGCCGGTCGATGCGGTGCAAGGGCACCAGATGAGGATTGTCCAACCGCCGGATCAAGCGTCGCAACAGGGTTTGCTCGACATATTCCCCCGCCGGGGTGACCGGCAGGAAATGCGGTTTGTCCGCCACCACCAGATGCTCGTCCGCGTACAGGATCGACTCCACGACCGGGATCGGCTTCTCGTCGGGCACTTCGCGAAAGTAATGGATGCGCAGGCCTTCACGGTACGGCAAATCGACAGGAATCGCCTTGCCCTCTGCATCCAGCACCCTTCCCCGGGCAATCCGATCCAGCCACTGCTCGCGACTGATGGCGCTGAAATGCTCGCACAGGCATTCCAGCACGGTCTGCCAGGAACCGGGGGGCAGGTACAAGGTGCTGGCCTGATGGTGTGCAGCGGAAAACGATGAACCGGACATCGAATACTCTTGAACATTTTGCGGAGGGACATTATCCGACACTCGCGCAGGCCAGCCCAGCAATGATTACCTCACGCCGGAAGCGAGGCGGGACTGGCTGCGGCCTCGGTGAACTCCTTCAACCAGCGCAACACTTCTACCGCTTCCCAGCGACCCGGGTCGTACAACGCATACAACAGGCCCTGGTAACCCACCACATCCAGTTGCTTGTGATAGCCGGCACGCTGGAACAGCGCTTCGATCTCGGCGAAACAGGTGTTGAAATGCAGCTTGTTGAAAGGTGTCTTGCCTTCGGTCACCAGTCCATCCAGACGCAGCTCCAGGACGGCCTCGCGTACAACGTCCACGGACATCCTGTTCACGCTGTTCTTCAATTGTTCGACATTGAGCAAGGGGTGCACTCCAGATAGCTGTATAGGCATACAGTAACCGAAGAACGTCTTTTTCGCCAATGGGGGTCGAGGGACGCGATGAACGGAAGGGTGTCAGCGCAGGAACGCGACGACCTGATCGGCGTCAAAAGGCCAGTCAAGTTCGACACCGGTATCGACCCGGCGCAGCACCGGGATGCGCAGCCCATAGGTGTCGATCAACGCCTCGCTCTCCGGACCATCACCGATATCCACCAGTTCTACGAGCAAGCCATGGTCAACGAAAGGCATCAGCACACCCTCGGCGATCTCGCAGAGATGACAACCCAGGGTACCGAACAGTTGGCATTCAGGAGGCATGGCAGGTAGACCCACAAAAGATAGACGGTCATTCTAGGCGCGCCCTCGAAAACCGTCGAGCCGGGCGTCCCGCATTTGCAAAATGCTGATGCAAATCACTGAACACAAATGGCTTTTCGACAACCCTGGTCAGCTTTCCCCTTCTACGCTGTGTACCAAGCCTTGAAACGGAGTATCCCTTGTTTGCCAACCTGCTGATCATTCTCGCCTCGTCACTGGTGGTCATCGCCCTGTTCCGACGACTGCGCCTGCCGCCGGTGCTGGGTTACCTGTGCGTCGGGTTGGCCATAGGTCCCACTGCCCTGGACTGGGTGAATGACAGCGAGGAATTGCCGGACCTGGCCGAGCTCGGGGTGGTGTTCCTGTTGTTTTCGTTGGGGCTGGAATTCTCCTTGTCCAGGATGCTCGAGCTGCGCCGTGTCGTGTTCGGCCTCGGCAGCCTCCAGGTGCTGTGTTCGGGAGCGCTCCTGGGTGTGTTGCTGGTGCTCTGCGGCGCGCCGGTATTGGCCGCGTTGCTGCTCGGCGCCGGGCTGGCATTGTCGTCGACGGCCATCGTCAGCAAGGAGTTGACCAGCCTTGGGGAAATCTTCAGCAGCCATGGCCAGAACGCCATAGGCGTACTGCTGTTCCAGGATGTTGTCGCGGTGCTGTTGCTGACCCTGGTGCCGGTGTTCGCCGGCAGCAGTTCACAGGCGTGGTATTGGGCGTTGCCCATGACGCTGGGCAAGACGCTGGTCCTGTTCGGCGGCTTGCTGCTGGCCAGCCGCCTGCTGTTGCCACGCCTGTTCCATGAAGTCGCCGCGTCCCGCTCCGCTGAACTGTTCGTGCTGCTGGCCCTGGTGATCGTGTTGCTGACGGCATGGCTGACCCACCTGCTTGGCCTCTCGCCGGCGCTGGGGGCCTTCCTGGCAGGCATGCTGCTGGGGGAAAGTCATTACCGGCACCAGATCGAAGCCGACATTCGCCCGTTCCGCGACATCCTGCTGGGATTGTTCTTCGTCAGCATCGGCATGCTGATTGATCTGCAGCTGTTCGTCGATGACGGCTTGTTGATACTCGGACTGACCCTGGGATTGATGCTCATCAAGGGCAGCGTGGTCGCCGCCCTGGTGAAATGGCGCGGCAGCGACGGCGAGACCGCCTGGCGCAGCGGCCTGGCCCTGGCCCAGGGCGGCGAATTCTGTTTCGCCCTGATGGCGCTGATGCAACAGAACCGCCTCATGCCCGCCGACATCGGTGGCCTGCTGCTGGCAGCGACGTTCTGTTCGATGCTGCTTACACCACTTTTGCTACGGGCCGCGCCAAACATTGCCGCCCGCCTGCACCGCAAGCCCAACGAAGAAGCGCAACTGGACCAGATCAACGCGCTGAACGCGGGCCTCTCGGATCACGTCGTCATTTGTGGATACGGACGCGTCGGCCAGTCCATCGGACGGTTTCTGCGCCGGGAAGGCCAGGCTTTCGTCGCCCTGGACGATGACCCGGTCATCATCCAGGAAGCCACCGTCGGGGAAAGCAGCGTGCATTACGGGGATTCGAGACGAGGAGACCTGCTGGCCGCCGTGGGGCTGAGCCGTGCCCGATTGCTGGTGATCGCGGTCGACAAGACGGACATCGCCCTGACCGTGCTCAGGGCAGCCCGGCGGGTCAATCCGCAGGTACCGATCCTGGTGCGCACCCGCGACGACAGCCAACTGGCCGAGTTGCAGGCGGCCGGGGCCAACGAAGTGGTCCCGGAATTACTGGAGTCGAGCCTGATGTTGGCCTCCCACGCGCTGATCATGCTCGGGCTGCCGGAGCAGCGGATCCGACAGCATGTGGATCAGGTCCGTCACGATCGCTACCGGCTGCTGCACGGCTTTTATCCCGGCAATCAGGACAAGGATACGTGACGACTCAGTCCTGGCTGACCGCGCCGATCTTGTGGATCGACAAGTCAGCGCCGTAATACTCTTCCTCCTGGGTCAGGCGCAGCCCCAGCAGCGCCTTGATCACGCCGTAGACCGCGAACCCGCCGGCCAGGGCGATAACGATACCCAGTGCAGTACCGATCAGCTGGCTGACCAGGCTGACGCCACCCAGACCACCCAGGAAGTCCTGGCCGAAAATGCCACAGGCAATGCCACCCCAGACGCCGCACAACCCATGCAAAGGCCAGACACCAAGCACATCGTCGATTTTCCACTTGCCTTGGGCTGCGGTGAAGCACCAGACAAACAAGGCACCCGCAATGGCCCCCGTCGCCAGCGCGCCCACCGGGTGCATCAGGTCGGAACCGGCACAGACCGCCACCAGCCCGGCCAGCGGACCGTTGTGCAGGAAGCCGGGGTCGTTGCGCCCAACGATCAATGCCGCCACCGTACCGCCGACCATGGCCATCAACGAATTGACCGCCACCAATCCGCTCACTCCTGGCAGGGTCTGGGCGCTCATCACGTTGAAGCCGAACCAGCCGACGATCAGGATCCACGAACCCAAGGCCAGGAATGGAATGCTCGACGGCGCGAACGCCACCAGGCGTCCCTCCCGGTAACGGCCGTTACGAGGACCGAGCAGCAGCACGGCCGCCAGCGCCAGCCAGCCGCCCATGGCATGCACCACCACGGAGCCGGCAAAGTCATGGAAACCGGCACCGAAGCGGGCCTGCAACCAGGCTTGCAGGCCGAAATTGCCATTCCAGACCACACCCTCGAAGAAGGGATACACGAAGGCCACGATCAATACCGTGGCGCACAGCTGCGGCGCGAAACGTGCACGTTCGGCAATGCCGCCGGAGATGATTGCCGGAATGGCGGCGGCGAAGGTCAGCAGGAAAAAGAACTTCACCAGGCTGTAGCCGTGATCGGTGCTCAACACGGCGGCCGGTTGCAAGAACGTCACGCCGTAGGAAATCCAATAGCCTATGAAGAAATACGCCAGGGTCGAGACGGCAAAATCGCTGAGGATTTTCGACAGTGCGTTGACCTGGTTTTTTAGCCGGACGGTTCCAACCTCCAGGAACGCAAAGCCGGCATGCATGGCCAGGACCATGACCGCACCGAGCAGGATGAACAGAGTGTTGGAGCTGTGGACCAGACTGTCCACGGCGCTTTGCATATTTTCCATGGTGTTGGCAGACCTGAAAAAGTTGAAAGAAGCACCAAAGCGGTTCGCTCGACTTGCCAGCGCACCAAGTTGAAACAGCTCGCCTGCCGGTCAGAGGCTGACGAACCGCTTTGGTGCGTTGAAAAATGGCGAGGCGATGTTCCGTTGCGAGGTGCTTCGCGGGTTTTGATTATTTGGGTTAAGGTTTTGCGGGCTGCGCCCGGCTTCAGCGCAGCGGCGCGGGCAACGCACCAGTACATGGCAGAACCTTGGGCCAAAACCGAGCAAAAGTTGTACCAGCCACTTTCACTGAACCTTCCGGCAAGGCTCACACTCGAACGCTTCAGACGTCACTTACGGAGATTCACCCATGGCCAGAACCCAGGCAAAGACTGCTCAAGAAATCCTGATGGAAGACTTTCAGACGCTGGTCAGCGACACCGAACGGCTGCTGGACCACACCGCGACGCTGGCGGGCGACCAGGCCGATGAGCTGCGCAGCCAGATCCACGAAACGCTGCTGCGCGCCCGCGACACCCTCAAACTGACCGAAGACTCCATGCGCGAACGTGGTCAGGCTGCGGTCATTGCCACCGAGGAATACGTACAGGCCAATCCCTGGCAGTCCGTCGGCATCGCTGCCGGCGTGGGCTTTCTGATCGGCCTGCTGGCGACACGGCGCTGATATGGATATCAACGACTCCGGCGCGTCCGAATCGGGCACGACTTCTTCAGCACGCCGCCTGGGCGCGGCGTTCCTCGGGCTGCTGCACAGCCACGTCGAACTGTTCGGCATGGAACTGCAGGAGCAGAAAGCCCGGACGGTCAGCCTGCTGCTGTTCGCCGGCCTGGCCCTGGTGTTTGCCTTGCTGCTCCTGGTAGGCCTCTCGACCCTGGTGCTGATCCTGGTATGGGACACGTATCGCCTCGCGGGCATCATCGGCCTGTGCCTGTTCTATCTGTTGGCGGCATTGTTCTGTGGCCTTCGACTCCGGGCCGCGATCTACGATGAATCGACCCCCTTCCATGCCACACTCGAAGAACTGACCAACGACCGGGAGCGTCTGTTGCCATGAGCCTGCCCGACATTCCTCAAGCCCGCACCCGGCAGGAAATGCGCAAGGCGCTGGTGCGCCTGCGCATGGAAATGCATCGCCAGGAAATCCGTCAGGAAACGCGCCAGCTGCTGCAACCCCTGCAACGGGTGCGTGGCCTTGGCCAGAGCTGGCATGAAGGCTTCGGCATCAAGCATGCGCCACTCTGGGGCATGGCAGCCGTGTCCTTGCTCGGTTTCATCGGTGGCAAGCGCACCCGCAGCGGCCGCAGCAGCGGGCTGGTTCGGCTGATCCGGCTGGCAACGACGCTGGTGCCGCTGATCAAACTGGCCCGCAACGTACGCAAGCCCTGATGGGCTTGCGGGACGCTTCATGAACCGGGAAGCTAGGGCGCATCTATCTCAACGGAGCAACCGGCCTTGGATTGGCATACCCTGCTGACTCGCGAACGCCTCGGAAAACCCGTGCACAGCCCGGAAGAGCTGGGCCGCAGCCCTTTTCACAAGGACCATGACCGCATTATCTTTTCCGGCGCCTTCCGCCGCCTCGGACGCAAGACGCAGGTACACCCGGTTTCCAGCAACGATCACATCCACACGCGCCTGACCCATTCGCTGGAGGTCAGTTGCGTCGGTCGTTCCCTGGGCATGCGCGTAGGGGAAACCATCCGTAGCGCCCTGCCCGACTGGTGCGAACCGAGCGATCTGGGGATGGTGGTGCAATCGGCCTGCCTGGCCCACGATATCGGCAATCCACCCTTCGGTCATTCCGGTGAGGACGCTATCCGCTATTGGTTCCAACAGGCGGCGGGGCGCGGCTGGCTCGACGCCATGAGCGAGGCCGAGCGCAGCGACTTTCTCAATTTCGAAGGCAATGCCCAGGGGTTCCGGGTCCTCACTCAGCTTGAATACCATCAGTTCGATGGAGGCACCCGACTGACCTATGCCACCCTTGGCACCTACCTGAAATACCCGTGGACCGCCCGCCATGCCGACTCCCTGGGCTACAAGAAGCACAAGTTCGGCTGTTACCAGAGCGAGTTGCCATTGCTGGAACAGATTGCCCACAAGCTCGGCCTGCCACAACTTGAAGATCAGCGCTGGGCACGGCATCCGCTGGTGTACCTGATGGAGGCTGCCGATGACATTTGCTACGCGCTGATCGACCTGGAAGATGGCGTGGAAATGGAGCTGCTGGACTACTCCCAGGTGGAGTCGTTGCTCCTGGACCTGGTGGGCGATGATATTCCGGACACCTACCGCCAGCTCGGACCACTGGATTCCCGCCGACGCAAACTGGCGATCCTGCGGGGCAAGGCCATCGAACACCTGACCAACGCCGCCGCCCGGGCGTTCGTCGAGCAACAGGAAGCGTTACTGGCTGGCACGCTGGCAGGTGACCTGGTGGAGCATATGCATGGTCCGGCCAAGCGTTGCGTGTTGAATGCCAAGGACATGGCGCGCAAGAAAATATTCCAGGACAAGCGCAAGACCTTGAATGAAATCGGTGCATACACCACGCTCGAAATCCTGCTCAATGGCTTCTGCGGTGCAGCCCTGGAACAACATGGAGGCCGCTCACCCTCGTTCAAGAATCGGCGCATTCTCGACCTGTTGGGGAACAATGCACCCGACCCCAATGGTCCGTTGCATGCTGCGTTCCTGCGGATGATCGATTTCATCGCCGGGATGACCGACAGCTACGCCAGCGAAATGGCACAGGAGATGACCGGCCGTATTCGCCAGTGACATTTCCCTTTGTGAGGCGAGCCTGTTCGCGATGGCGTCCGATCCGTTTGCCCTGGTGGCGACGGACGCCTCGCTTCGGAAGCCGGCTCACTCCCACAATGGATCTGCAACGTAAGTTGCACAGTATTGACAACATACTTTCAACCTGCCCGTAAGAGCAGGCGCTCTAATACAACGTCCTAACGGGTGGTCCGCTCATAAAACGCGCCCGTCTCATGCCCATTACCTACTAAAAACCTAATTACCTCGTAGTACCCCACTTCTTTTTTTGTAGGAAACTTCTGAAATTGAATATGTACACCCGTCTCCTCGTACGACCACGGCTGTAACTGGGCTAAGGTGCGCGCTTTATTTAAGCTCGCAAGGGACTTTATTCATGAACTCCGTTTTCATTGTCGACGATCATCCGGTCATTCGCCTCGCCGTTCGCATGCTCTTGGAACACGAAGGTTATAAAGTCGTAGGAGAAACCGACAATGGCGTCGATGCGATGCAAATGGTGCGCGAATGCATGCCGGATCTGGTCATCCTGGACATCAGCATTCCCAAGCTGGACGGGCTGGAAATCCTCTCGCGCTTCAACGCCATGACGACCCCGCTGAAAACGCTGGTGCTCACGGCACAGTCACCGACGCTGTTCGGCATTCGGTGCATGCAGTCCGGAGCCTCCGGTTACGTTTGTAAACAGGAAGACCTCAGCGAACTTGTCAGCGCAATCAAGGCCGTATTATCCGGCTACAACTATTTCCCCAGTCAGGCACTGAATCCGATGCGCCCTGATGATCCGCGCAGTATAGAGTTGGATCTCTTCAAGAACGTCAATGATCGGGAATTGATGGTATTGCAACTTTTCGCCCAGGGCCGCACCAACAAGGAAATAGCCAAAGGTATGTTTCTAAGTAATAAAACCGTCAGCACCTATAAGAAACGGTTGATGCAGAAACTCAAGGTCAAGTCTCTGGTAGAACTGATTGAAATGGCGAAACGAAACGCATTGGTGTGAGAATAAACAGGATGTTCAGATGCATGAAAGGATGCCTCCTGCTCTTGATGGCAGGATTATATGCAGGATTACTCGCCGCGGCACCTGGTGCGCCCGAGCACTACAGGCTTCTGGGGCGCTCGACTACGGCTCATCCCGAGGCCAGCCTGGATGAGGGCCAGCGTGACTGGTTGCGGGGACGCAAGGCGTTGGTCCTGGGAACGTCCGCACCGGATTACCCACCTTTCGATCTCTCTACCAGCGGACGCGACTACGAAGGCATGACCGCCGATTACGCCGGGCTCATCGCCGCGGCAACCGGCCTGCCGATGACAGTCCTGCGATTCGAATCCCGTGAGGCGGCCATTGCCGCGCTCAAGCATGGGCAGATCGACCTGCTGGGTAGCGCGAACGGTTTCGAGGCCCGCGACCCCGACCTTGTCCTGTCGGCCCCTTATGCCGTAGACCAGCCCGTTCTCGTCACCCGAACCAATGAAAACCGCCCCCTGGACGAGGATCTCGAGGGATTGCGGCTGAGCATGGTCTATCACTACCTGCCAATGCAGGACATCGAAAAACTCTACCCGAAGGCGCGCATCACCACCTACCCGTCCTATCAGAACGCGATAAACGCCGTTGCCTTCGGCCAGGCCGATGTATTTCTCGGCGATACCATCTCCACTCACTACATGATCAGCAAGGGTTACCTGAGCAACATCCGCATGGCCAGCTTCGGCAAACATGAGTCCTACGGATTCGGTTTTGCGCTACGACGTCACGATACCCGACTGCTGGAGATCATCAATGCGACGCTCAACCAGCTCCCGATCGCCGAACAAGCCGCGATTTCCAAACGCTGGAGTGCAGGTGCCGACCTTTATCTCACGGAACACAGGATACAACTGACCGATCGTGAGCGACGCTGGCTGAGCGGGCATCCGGTGGTTCGGGTAGCCGTGAACGAAACGTTCGCCCCGTTCACTTTTTTTGACTCGGACGGCGATTTCCGCGGGATCAGCGCCGATCTGCTGGAACTGATCCGGCTGCGCACCGGCCTGCGCCTGGAAATTCAGCACAAGCGCAACGACAGCGACGCGATCAGCGCGCTCCTGAACGGTCAAGCCGATCTGATTGCGGCACTCGTACCCAGCAGCGAACGGCAGCAACAGGTGAGATTCAGCCGCCCCTACCTCGACAGCTCGTTCGTCCTGCTGACCCGAAAGCAATCCGACACACCCGCCACACTCGACCAGTTCGGGGCCAGGACCCTGGCGATCGCCAAGGGCAACCCGCTCATCGAGTGGTTGCACAAGCAGTATCCGGACATCAGGATCGTCGAAAGCAACGACCCCTCGCACGCCATTGAACTGCTCGTCCAAGGCCAGGCCGACGGCAGCGTGAATGCCCTGGTCATGGCCAATTACTTTCTCTCGTCGCATTCGTTCCGGGACACACTGCAGATCAGCAGCACCGTCGGCACCCAGCAGGCCCTGTTTTCCCTGGCCACAGCCAAAGGCTCGCCCGAGTTGAACACCATTCTCGACAAAGCCTTGACCAGCATCGACCCCGAGGAACTGGGCGTGATCAACAACCGTTGGCGAGGCTACGTCTCGGCATCGGAACACACCTGGCGCACCTATAATCGCCTGTTCTTCCAGGTCGTTGCGGGCGTCGGCCTGCTATTGCTGATCTCATTGGCCTGGAACGCCTACATGCAGCGGCAGATCCGCCAACGGCAAAGGGCCGAGCTGGCGTTGAACGACCAGCTCGAATTCATGCGCTCATTGGTCAACGGCACCCCTCACCCCATCTACGTAAGGGATCGCAACGGTGTGCTGCAAAGCTGCAACGACAGCTACCTGGAAGTGTTCGATGTAAACCGCGAAGACGTCATCGGCAAGCACGTGATGCCCGGATCGATGAGCAATGCCTTCGAAGCGCAGGAATACCAGGCGGACTATCAACGGGTCATGGCCGAAGGCACTGCGTTGATCGTGGACCGGCCGCTGCACATCGGGGACAGGAAACTGACGATCTATCACTGGATCCTGCCTTACCGGAACTCCGCCGCGCAGGTACAAGGCATCATCGGTGGCTGGATCGACATCAGTGAACGACGCCAGCTCTTCGATGAGCTGCGCGCCGCCAAGGAGCGGGCCGATGACGCGAACCGGGCCAAGAGCACTTTCCTGGCAACCATGAGCCATGAGATCCGCACCCCCATGAACGCGGTGATCGGAATGCTTGAATTGGCATTGATGCACGCCGACAAGGGCCACGTGGATCGCTCGACAATCGCAGTGGCCTACGAATCGGCCTCCGGCATGCTGGAGTTGATAGGCGACATCCTGGACATCGCCCGCATCGAATCGGGCCACCTGAGCCTGGCACCCGAGCGGGTCAATCTCAGGGCGATGCTGCAATCGGTCATACGGGTATTCGAAGGCGTGGCGCGCCAGAAGAATCTCGCGCTGTCCTTGCAGTTCGAACCGGCTGACGACAATCCGGATGTGCTGGTCGATCCTCTGCGGTTCAAACAGGTGCTTTCGAACCTGATCAGCAATGCGCTCAAATTCACCGAACAGGGTTGGGTAAAGGTCGAGGTCAGGCTGACCCGATCCGCCCGGGACGATACCCTGCACATGCAACTGCTGGTCAGCGACAGCGGCATCGGTATCAGCCCCACCGACCTGCAACGTCTGTTCGAGCCCTTTGCCCAGGCCGACAATGCCGGCCGGATGGCTCGAAAGGGGGCCGGGCTGGGGCTGGTGATCAGTCGCAACCTGTGCCGGATGATGGGCGGCAGCCTGGAATTGCACAGCCAGCCGGGCAGCGGCACCCAGGTCCGGGTCTGTCTGAAACTGACCGCCCTGCCCCCGGTAACGGCTGCCACACCTCCTGAACCGACGATAGAAACCGCCACGGCCGCCCTGAACGTTCTGGTGGTGGACGATCATTCGGCCAATCGCTTGCTCATGTCGCAACAACTGGAATACCTCGGCCATCGCTACCAAGTCGCCCGCGAGGGTGCCGAAGGGCTCAAGACCTGGCTTGAAGGGGACTTCGACCTGGTCATTGCCGATTGCAACATGCCCGTCATGAGCGGTTACGAACTGGCCGGGGCGATTCGCAAACACGAGTCCGGACGCCGATTGACACCCTGCACCATTCTTGGATTCACCGCCAATGCGCAGCCCGAGGAAAAACGGCGCTGCCAGGCAGCGGGCATGGACGACTGCCTGTTCAAACCGATCAGCCTGAGCGCCCTAAGCCAATGGATGAAGGCCATCAAGCCCATCAGTTGCTCGAACGTCTTCAATGTACAGAACCTGCACGCGCTGACCGGCGGCAATCCCCTGTACACCCAGCGCCTGTTGGAGGAATTGCTCAACAGCAACAGATCGGATCGCCAGGCACTGCTTGATATAGCCCGCAGCGGGAACCAGCAGGCACTCACCGAAGCAGCGCACAAGATAAAAGGTGCCGCCCGAATCGTGCAGTCGCCGTTGCTGATCCAGCGATGCGAGGCGCTGGAGCAGGCTTGCCATGAAACACAGGCTCGCGACCGGATTACCGAATGCACCAGCGCCCTCGAACACGCCATGGCCGAGTTGGAGCGGGTCCTGGAAACAGAGATCGCCAAGGCAAAATAAACTGGTGTTTACTATGCTGTTGGCTCAGCAGCGCGCACCAGGGGCGTTCTCAATGGTGTTCCCCTCCGCGCCTTGCGGCCCGCTTCAATACACAACGCGGTGCAAAACCATTGAGAACGCCTGACTCCTGGAGTGACTGCAATGCCCAGCGCGCCGCGCCCGGAACAACGCCGGTTTCCCCTGCACGTCCACATCAGCGTGATGTTTACACTGCTTTTGCTGCTGACCGGTGTGGTGCTGGGGGTCTTCAACTACCGGCAGACGACGCAGATCATCCTGTCCAGCAGTGAAAAACTGTTCAACCGGATCGAACAGGACGTGCGCCTGGACTTGTACGACACCTACGAACCGATCCGCCATGTGCTGAGCCTGCTGGCCGACTATCCGGCGATACAGGCATCCACTACGGACCAGCGCCTGGCCCTGCTCGGGCCCTTCAGCCAGGCGCTGAGGGACAATCCGAACCTGGCATCGTTGTACCTGGGCGATAGCAAGGGCGACTTCCTGATGGTCCGGCCGCTGCGCACCGACGCACTGAAGAGTGCCTTGAAAGCGCCCGCCAACGCGTTTTATCAGGTCTGGACCGTGGAACGCGCAAACCCTGTGGGCCCGACCCGCTCCCAGTCATTGTTCTACGACCAGGCACTGGTGCTCATCAGCCGCCAGGACAACCCCGACGACGCCTTCGATCCGCGCCGCCGAAGCTGGTTTCGCAGCGCACTGGAGACCGCCGGCCAGATCACCACCGAACCCTACGTGTTCTTCTCCACCCACGACATCGGCACTACCCTCGCCCGGCGCAGCGGCGACCAGGCGGTCATCGGTGCCGACCTGACCCTGGCGGCCCTTTCCCAGACCCTTGCCAAGCACAAGGTCACCCCGGGCACCGAGATCGTATTGCTCGATCCACTTGGCAACGCGGTGGGCTACCCCGACAGCAACCGATTGCTGACCGACACCCACTCGGCACGCCTGATCAAGGCCCGCGACCTTAATCCGGCTATCGCCGCCGCGCTGGACGAAAGCGCTGATGCCTCGCGCCTGGAGGCGGCTGGACGTCGGTGGATCGTTTCCCGCAGCCATATGCAGGAAGGCGGCCCCCACGGCCTGGAACTGGCGTTGCTGGTTCCGGAAGACGAACTGCTGGCCGATGCCTATCGCATGCGCTGGCAAGGCGCGCTGATTACCCTTGTCACCTTGCTGCTGTGTCTGCCTCTGGGCTGGTTGACCTCCAGGATCCTGGTCAAGCCTTTGGACGCGCTGGTGCAAGAAGCCGATGCCATTCGCAGCTTCGACTTCAATTACCCGATGTCCCGTCGCTCCCTGGTGCTGGAGGTCGATCAGCTGAGCCTGTCGATGGCCCGAATGAAAGAGACCCTGGCAAGCTTCTTTGAAATCACCGCCAGCCTGCGCGCCGAGACCCGCTTCGCACCGCTGCTGGAGCGGGTGCTGTTCGAGACCGTGAATATCGGCCAGGCCCAGGCCGGCCTGATCTACCTGAGGGAGAACGACAGCGACCGGGTAAACCCTTATGGGCTGGTGATCGAGCAGACCCCGCAGGACCTGGCCGCCTTCGAATTGCAAGGTCACGCCCTGACCGGCAACGACAGCCCTCCCTGGCTCCAGCAACTGGCTGTGTCGGATAACCTTGTCACTTCCCTGGGTTTCGAGCAGGCGGGAGACCTGCAGGGCGTCCTGCGGGCGCTGGACTCTCCGCGGGTCCATCTAATCGGCATTCACCTGCGCAACCGTCACCAGGAAACCGTGGGGATCCTGGTACTGCTGATCACCGACAGCGGCACCGAAGCCGACCTGGAGAAATTGCAACCCGACCGCATCGCGTTCCTGCAGGCGGTATCCGGTGCCGCCACCGTGAGCATCGAAAGCCAGCGCCTGCAGGCCAGGCAAAAACAATTGCTGGACGCCTTCATTCAACTGCTGGCCGGTGCAATCGACGCCAAGAGCCCCTACACCGGCGGCCATTGCCAGCGAGTCCCGGCCCTGACGCTGATGCTCGCCCAGGCCGCCGCCAACAGCCAGGCACCGGCGTTCGCGGGCTACCAGCCGACGGAAGATGAGTGGGAGGCCTTGCACATCGCCGCCTGGCTGCACGACTGCGGAAAAGTCACCACTCCCGAGTACGTGGTGGACAAAGCCACCAAACTGGAAACCCTGAACGACCGCATCCACGAGATCCGGACCCGCTTCGAAGTGCTGAAACGCGACGCCTGGATCGATTACTGGCAGGCCATGGCGATGGGGGGCGAGCCATCTTCACTGGCGCAGTCACGGGATGCGACACTGGCCGGCCTGGACGATGACTTTGCCTTCGTCGCCCGCTGCAACCTGGGCTCCGAAGCCATGGCCGATGCCGATTTGCAACGCCTGCAACGCATTAGCCAACGCCAGTGGACCCGGACCCTCGATGATCGGCTGGGAGTTTCCTGGGAGGAAAACCAGCGCCAGGCGCGCACCCCGAAGCCAACGTTGCCGGTGACGGAACCGTTGCTGGCCGACAAGCCCGAGCATCTGTTCGAGCGCCACGCTGCCGAAGTGATTCCGACAGACAACCCGTGGGGCTTTCAGCTGGACGTCCCGCAATGGAAATACAACCGTGGCGAACTCTACAACCTCAGCGTCAGGCGGGGCACGCTGACCCGTGAAGAGCGCTACGTCATCAACCACCACATGGTGCAAACGATCATGATGCTCAGCCAGTTGCCCTTCCCCGGTCATCTGGACAACGTGGCGGAAATCGCCGGCGGTCATCACGAGAAAATGGACGGCACCGGCTACCCCAAGCGACTCAAGCGCGAGCAGATGAGCCTGCCGGCGCGCATGATGGCGATTGCGGACATTTTCGAAGCACTGACAGCGGCCGACCGCCCGTACAAGAAAGCCAAGAAACTGAGCGAAGCCCTGGGCATCATGGCAACCATGTGCCGCGAGGCCCACATCGACCCCGAGCTGTTCGGGCTGTTCATCGATGAACAGATCTACCTGGGCTACGCCAACCAGTTTCTCGATCCGCAGCAGATCGATGACGTCGACACGGAAAGCCTGTTGGCCCAGGCGGGATTGCGGTCATGCTGATCGCGCCACAATCCCTGTGGGAGCGAGCGTGCTCGCGATCGGTGGTTCAGTTGAAAACGATGTCGACCATGCCGCCGCCATCGCGGGCAAGCCTTGCTCCCACAGAAGTTCCTGCCTATTCAGCAATCGGTCAGACGCAGGAAAATCTCCGCCAATTGCTCGATGCCAGCCTGGTCATGCTCGCTGAAACGCGCCAGTTTCGGGCTGTCCAGGTCGAGCACGCCAATCAGGCGCCCGTCCTTGAGCAGCGGTACCACCAATTCGCTGTTCGACGCGCTGTCGCAGGCAATGTGGCCGGGGAAGGCGTGGACATCCTCGACACGCTGGGTCTGGCCGGTCGCCGCCGCCGTGCCGCAGACACCTCGCCCGAAAGGAATCCGCACACAGGCGATCTGGCCCTGGAACGGCCCCAGCACCAGTTCCTCGTTGCGATTGAGGTAAAAACCGGCCCAGTTCAAGTCGTCCAGCTGGCTGAACAGGAAAGCCGAGAACTGCGCAGCGTTGGCGATGAAATCCCGCTCATCCGCCAACAGGGATTCCAGCTGTGCCGATAGCAAGCCGTAGCCGTCGAGGCCCATGCCCATACTCTTCAAATCGATCATGCCTTGTGCTCCAGGAGTTTCAGGCCCACCCAATAACGGGCAAACTGATAGGCGCAACGGCCGTTGCGGTTGCCGCGCCCGGTGGCCCAGCGTACCGCCAGTACGTCCAGCGCTTCGTCACGCTGCCAGGCCAGCCCGGCCTTCGCCGCCAGTTCGCCGATCCAGTGCTCCACCACGTTGAGGTAATGCTCCTGGGTAAACGGATAGAACGACAGCCACAATCCGAAACGGTCGGACAACGCGATCTTGTCCTCCACGGCTTCGCTGGGGTGAAGCTCGCCATCGACCCGTTTCCAGTTCTCGTTGTCGCTTTCCTTCTCCGGCACCAGGTGACGGCGGTTCGACGTGGCGTACAACAACACGTTGTCCGGCGCCTGTTCGAGAGAACCGTCCAGCACACTTTTAAGCACGCGGTAATCGCCCTCGCCGGATTCGAACGACAGGTCATCGCAGAACAGCACGAAGCGCTGGGGCAGCCTGGCGATCTGCTCGACCACCCGCGGCAAATCGGCCAGGTGATCGCGCTCGATCTCGATCAAGCGCAGGCCATCGTCTGCATGCTCGGCCAGCAAGGCACGCACCAGGGACGACTTGCCAGTCCCCCGCGACCCCCAAAGCAGCGCATGGTTGGCCGGCATGCCGTCGATGAACTGCCGGGTGTTGCGACCCAATTGCTCGACCTGACGATCGACGCCGATCAGGTCCGACAGGCGCATGTCGAGACTGACCTGCAGCGGCAGCAGATAGCCGCTGCGTCCGTCGCGCTGCCAGCGGGCGGCCAGGGTCACGGTCCAGTCGATGGCGGGCCGGGGAGCGGGCAACAGAGGCTCGATGCGAGCCAGTACGGCATCGGCGCGCTCAAGAAAAGCATTCAATCGGGCGTCCACGTCTTCTCCTCGGACAAATTCACAGTAATGATGGCGCTGCTGCGCCGAAACGCCGCTCTCAAGGATGAGTCCAACCCATCCAGCACACACCGGCCGCGCCGGTATCCGGAGATGATCAGCTATGCTTGACCGGCGAAGGGAAACGTAAGTGGTTCACCATTCCATGGACATCAGATTCACCCAACGGCTGTCTTACAAGCAGGCCCGACTGACCGTCCTGGTGGGCTTCGTGCTGGGCACCTTGCTCAGTCTGATGCAGATCGGCATCGATTATGCCAGCGAAGACGCGTCGATCAACCGCGAGATCCTGTCGTTGCTGGAAATCAGCCACAACCCGGCCTCGCGCATCGCCTACAACATCGATGCCGAATTGGCCCAGGAGTTGGCCCTGGGCCTGCTGCGCTCGCCCGCCATCATCGGCGCCGAGCTGGTCGACAACAACAATACCGTGCTGGCCAATGTCAAACGCCCCGAACTGCAGAACAGTTACCGTTTCATCAGCGATTTCCTGTTTGGTGCCCAGCGCCGGTTCGAAGACCGTCTCTACCTGGACCATCTGCCCAATGAATCCCTGGGCGTGCTGCGACTGGACGTCGACACCTATGCTTTCGGCAGTCGCTTCCTGCGTCGGGCCGAGGTCACGTTACTCAACGGCTTCGCCCGCAGCCTGATCCTGACCGGCCTGTTATTGGCCTTGTTCTACGTGATGCTGACCAAACCCCTGGTGCGGGTCATCCGCGAGCTGAGCAGCCGCGACCCGGGCAGTAATGAACAGAGCAGCCTGGAATGCCCTACCGGCCATCAATACGACGAAATCGGCGTACTGGTATCGGTCGCCAACCAGCAGTTCGAAAATATCTCCACCGAAATCCAGCAGCGGCGCATGGCCGAAAATCGCCTGACCGAATACCTGGCGCAGCTGGAAAACATCGTCTCGGCTCGCACCGCCGAACTCAAGGCCATCAACGCCCGCCTCAGCCAGTCCAACGAAGAACTGGAAGTGGCCAGGCGTACTGCCCTGGACATGGCCGAGGCCCGCTCCGCGTTCCTGGCCAGCATGAGCCATGAAATCCGCACACCGCTGAACGGCCTGCTGGGCATGATCGCCCTGTCCCTGGACGGCCCCCTGACCGCCGAACAACAGCAACAGCTATCGATCGCCCATGACTCCGGCAAGGTGTTGGTCGAGCTGCTCAACGACATCCTCGACCTGTCGAAATTCGATGCCGGCCAACTGGAACTCGAACGCATCCCGTTCGATCTCGGTTCCCTGATCGAAGACACGGCCAACCTGCTTTCGCAGAATGCCGCCCCCAGCGTCGAGCTGGCCTGCCTGATTGATCCGCAATTCCCGGCACAAGTGCTCGGCGACCCGACCCGCGTGCGCCAGATCGTCAGCAACCTGTTATCCAATGCCCTCAAATTCACCCGCTTCGGCCGGGTCGATGTGCGATTGAGCGCCTATGAAGGTGGAGTGCGGATCGAGGTCTGCGATACCGGCATCGGCATTCCTCAGGATGCCCAGGCAAGAATCTTCCAGCCCTTCACCCAGGCCGGCGCCGGCATTACCCGCCAGTTCGGTGGCACCGGGCTGGGCCTGGCACTGACCAATAACCTCTGCGAAGCCATGCAGGGCCGCTTGACGATCAGCTCCGAAGCCGGTTTCGGCAGCCAGTTCTGCGCCGACCTGCCCCTGCCCTGCCACACGCCAGCGGCACCGGTCGAACCCTTGCGTGGCAATATCGTCGCCATTACCGCCAACAGCAGCGGTCTGGCCGAGCTGCTGGACATGCTGCTACCCGGTTGGGGATTGGACTACCTGAGACGTTCGGTGGATGACAGGTTGCAGGGCCTCAAGCCTGATGTTCTGATCACCGACTGCCCCGAGTGCCTGTTCAACTTGCGGCCAACTTTCAACGCACCGATCCTGCTCGTCACCGCCTACGGTAGCTTCATGCCCAGCGAACAGGCCGCCGCCCTGGCCCCGCTGCTTCAACAGGCCCGGCCACTGGCGCGCCATGCGCTGTATCAGATCCTGCGTCGCGCCCTGCAAAGCGAGACGACCACCATCAATGACACGCAGATCGAAGCTCTGCCACCGTCCAGGCGCGCCCGAGTGCTGCTGGTGGAGGACAATCCGGTCAACCAGTTGGTCGCCAAGGGCATGCTGGTCAAGCTCGGCTGCGAAGTGCTTGTCGCCGCCCATGGCGCCGAGGCCCTGGATCAACTCGAACGGAGCACTTTCGACCTGGTGCTGATGGACTGCAACATGCCGGTGATGGACGGCTACGAAGCCAGTCGGCAGATTCGTCGCAGCGGTCGCTGGCCGGACCTGCCGATTGTCGCGCTGACGGCCAACGCCATGCCCGAGGAACGGGAACGCTGCCGGGGTGCCGGCATGACTGATTACCTGTCCAAGCCATTCCGCCGCGAAGAACTGGCGGCGATGCTGGATCAATGGGTACCGACTACGTCAGCGCTTTGATCTGCCCCAGCAGATGATCGAGACCGTTACGCAACTCCCCCAGGCGGTCGAGATCAATCCCGCTGTCGCACAGCAGGCGGGCCTTGAGGGGACCGACCTGCTCGCGCAACGCCCGCCCCGTCGGGGACAGGCTCAGGTGCACCTCCCGCTCGTCCCGGGCCGAACGCTGGCGCTGGACCAGGTCCAGTTGCTCCAGGCGCTTGAGCAGCGGCGTCAACGTGCCGGAATCCAGCAACAGCCGTTCACCCAGGGCCTTGACCGTGGGTTGTTCCGGCGCAGTGTCCTGCCATTCCCACAACACCAGCATCGCCAGGTATTGCGGGTAGGTCAGGCCGAGCTGGTCGAGCATCGGCTTGTAGCCGCGGATCACAGCCCGCGAAGCGGCGTACAGCTTGAAGCACAACTGGCTGTCGAGCTTCAGCGAATCGACGGGCACGTCATTCATTTGAGCAGGGCTTCGATCTCATGGGTCAGGTCCTGGGGTTTGGTGGTCGGGGCGAAACGCTTGACCACCTGACCATCCTTGCCCACCAGGAACTTGGTGAAATTCCACTTGATGCCCTTGGACCCGAGCACGCCGGGCGCCCGCTGCTTGAGCTGGACAAACAGCGGATGGGCGTTGGCACCGTTGACTTCGATTTTCTTGAACAACGGAAAACTCACGCCGAAGTTCAGCTCGCAGAACTCGGAAATCGCCCCTTCATTGCCCGGTTCCTGCTTGCCGAATTGATTGCAGGGAAAGCCCAACACCACCAGGCCGCGATCCTTGTAGGTTTGCCACAACTGCTCAAGCCCCTTGTACTGCGGGGTGAAACCGCACTGACTGGCGGTGTTGACCACCAGCACGGCCTTGCCGGCGAAATCGGCCAGGGTCTTTTGCTCACCCTTGATGGTGGTGCAGGGAATGCTCAGCAGGTTGTCGCTCATGACAAGGCTCCGTCGGAATGGGACTGACGTGCAAGATAGCGAGCAATTCAATTGCGTGCAATTTAATTACCGAGGATATCCGCGTCCCTTTGTAAACTTTCAAAGGCTTCTCGTGGCGAGGGAGCTTGCTCCCGCTGGGCTGCGGAGCAGCCCCCCCAAGGCCGACGCAAACGCTCCTATAAGCCGCATCTGCAAATGACGACGGCTGCGCCGCCGAGCGGGAGCAAGCTCCCTCGCCACAAAGGGCCTCGCCGGATTTACTCCCGTGGAACGAGATCCAGGCACACCGAGTTGATGCAGTAACGCAAGCCGGTGGGAGGCGGCCCATCGGGAAATACATGACCCAGGTGGGCATCACATTTGGCGCAGACCACTTCGGTGCGGATCATGCCGTGGCTGACATCCCGGACCTCCACCACCGCGCTGCCCTCGATGGGCGCGTAGAAACTCGGCCAGCCGCAACCGGAATCGAATTTGGTCTGCGAATCGAACAGCGGCTCGTTGCAGCAAATGCAGTGATATACACCATCGGTCTTGGTGCCGTTGTACTTACCCGAGAACGGCCGTTCGGTGCCCTTCAACCGACAGACGTTGTACTGCTCCGGGTCGAGCATGGCGCGCCATTCCTCAAGGGTTTTCTCCAACTTTTCCATCGTCCCACCTCGGCAATTGAAAAAGCCCGATCCGACGCTTTTCCGCGGGTCGGGCGGCACGTATGATTGCGCCTCGTCAGCGCCAGTCTGGCAGTCGCGTCATGGGTATTCAAACGGATTGTGACGCCATGCCGCGTCAGGCCCGCCACAGACGCAAGATCACCAGCACGGCCGTCCATACGCCGCCTGGATCGTTCATCTTCGGGAACACATCGCCATGCAGGTCAGCAAATCGAACAAGCTCGCCAACGTCTGCTACGACATTCGCGGCCCGGTGCTCAAGCACGCCAAACGCCTGGAAGAGGAAGGCCATCGCATCCTCAAGCTGAACATCGGCAACCCGGCGCCCTTTGGTTTCGAAGCGCCCGATGAAATCCTCCAGGACGTCATCCGCAACCTGCCGACCGCCCAGGGCTACAGCGACTCCAAGGGCCTGTTCAGCGCGCGCAAGGCCGTGATGCAGTACTACCAGCAGAAGCAGGTCGAAGGCGTTGGTATCGAAGACATCTACCTGGGCAACGGGGTGTCCGAGCTGATCGTGATGTCCATGCAGGCCCTGCTCAACAATGGCGACGAAGTGCTGGTACCGGCACCGGACTACCCGCTCTGGACCGCTGCCGTGAGCCTGTCCGGCGGTAACCCCGTGCATTACCTGTGCGACGAACAGGCCAACTGGTTCCCGGACCTGGCGGATATCAAGGCCAAGATCACCCCGAACACCAAGGCGCTGGTCATCATCAACCCGAACAACCCGACCGGCGCGGTGTACTCCAAGGAAGTGCTGCTGGGCATGCTCGAGCTGGCCCGCCAGCACAACCTCGTGGTGTTTTCCGACGAGATCTACGACAAGATCCTCTACGACGATGCCGTGCACATCTGCACCGCGTCCTTGGCGCCGGACCTGCTGTGCCTGACCTTCAACGGCTTGTCCAAATCCTACCGGGTGGCGGGTTTCCGCTCCGGCTGGATTGCCATCTCCGGTCCAAAGCATCATGCCCAGAGCTACATCGAAGGCATCGACATGCTGGCCAACATGCGCCTGTGCGCCAACGTACCGAGCCAGCACGCGATCCAGACGGCGCTGGGCGGCTACCAGAGCATCAACGACCTGGTCCTGCCGCCGGGCCGGCTGCTGGAACAGCGCAATCGCACCTGGGAACTGCTCAACGACATTCCCGGCGTCAGTTGCGTCAAGCCGATGGGCGCGCTGTATGCCTTCCCGAAGATCGACCCGAAGGTCTGCCCGATCCACAACGATGAAAAGTTCGTGCTCGACCTGCTGCTGTCGGAAAAACTGTTGATCGTCCAGGGGACGGCGTTCAACTGGCCGTGGCCGGACCATTTCCGCGTGGTGACCCTGCCGCGGGTCGACGATCTGGAGCAGGCCATTGGCCGGATCGGCAACTTCCTCAAGTCCTACCGACAATAAGCCGTAGCGCGCGAGGCCCCTCGCCTCGCGCGCTGTTTGATTCAGCAACATATCCGCTCCGCCGGCCCCGGCAGGCCTTCTACACTGAATCCTCAGCAGCGGACGGGCGACGGGGCCCAACGTTCACGGGGCAAGGACGACATCCGGCTTTTCCTCAGTGACTTTCAGAAAAGTCTTTCATTCATTTAGGACGCCTGTAGGACACAGTTTGAAATAGTCGCTGAGTTGAATAGCCTGCGGCAGCACCTTATATACCCCGCATAACGCTACATCTTTAGCATGAGGAGATTGCTACCACCATGATGCGCATCCTGCTGTTCTTGGCCACTAACCTGGCGGTCGTGCTGATTGCCAGCATCACCCTGAGCCTTTTCGGCTTCAACGGGTTCATGGCGGCCAACGGGGTTGATCTCAACCTCAATCAGCTGCTGATCTTCTGTGCGGTGTTCGGCTTCGCCGGTTCCCTGTTCTCGCTGTTCATCTCCAAGTGGATGGCGAAGATGAGCACCAGCACGCAGATCATCAGCCAGCCGCGCACTCGCCACGAGCAATGGCTGCTGCAAACCGTCGAGCAGCTGTCCCGTGAAGCCGGCATCAAGATGCCGGAAGTCGGGATTTTCCCAGCCTATGAGGCCAACGCCTTCGCCACGGGCTGGAACAAGAACGACGCACTGGTCGCCGTCAGCCAGGGTCTGCTCGAGCGGTTCTCCCCGGATGAAGTCAAAGCCGTTCTGGCCCACGAGATCGGCCACGTCGCCAACGGCGACATGGTGACCCTGGCCTTGATCCAGGGCGTGGTGAACACCTTCGTGATGTTCTTTGCCCGCATTATCGGCAACTTCGTCGACAAGGTGATCTTCAAGAACGAAGAAGGCCAGGGCATTGCCTACTACGTGGCGACCATCTTCGCCGAACTGGTACTGGGCATCCTCGCCAGCGCCATCGTCATGTGGTTCTCGCGCAAGCGCGAATTCCGCGCCGACGATGCCGGCGCACGCCTGGCCGGCACCAGCGCCATGATCGGCGCCCTGCAACGCCTGCGTGCCGAGCAAGGTTTGCCGGTACACATGCCCGACACCTTGAATGCCTTTGGGATCAACGGTGGCATCAAGCAGGGCCTGGCTCGCCTGTTCATGAGCCATCCACCGCTGGAAGAGCGTATCGACGCACTGCGTCGCCGCGGTTGATCGTCCGGAGCTGAAGAGAATTGTGGCGAGGGAGCCTCGATGATCGTTCCCACGCTCTGCGTGGGAACGCCTCAACGGACGCTCCGCGTTCGGCCTTTAGGGACGCAGAGCGTCCCAGACTGCATTCCCACGCAGAGCATGGGAACGATCACCCGCTACTCAGCGATTGAAAATTCTGTATACCCGCTCATCCAACCGGGTCACCCCGGCCTGCAGGAACTTCCAGCTTTCCCCCAGCACATCCTGCTCCTGCAAGACCTCCAGCTTCCAGTTGCTCCCCAACAACCGCCGCACTTCATCATCACTCACGGAAAATGGCGGGCCTGGCATTTCAGCCTGGTTGTATTCAAGGGTAATCAGCAAACCGGCGCAGCTTGGCAGGACGCTTTGCAGGTGCGCCGTGTATCGCTCACGCATCTGCCCAGGCAAGGCAATCAACGCTGCCCGATCGTAAAGCGCCACGCAATCGTCCAAGTCATCCCGACCCAAGGCAAAGAAATCACCGCAACGGATTTCGATGTCCCCGGCACGGAATACCTTGAAAGCCCCCTCTTCGCTCACACTCGGCTTCAACTGATGTTCATCGAAAAAATCAGTAATGGCCTTCTCCGACAGTTCCACCCCCAATACCGAATGCCCCTGCTGGGCGAGCCACAGCAGATCCAGGGTTTTGCCGCACAACGGCACCAGTACCCGGCTGCCCTGCGCCAAACCCAGTTGCGGCCAGAATCGCTGCAGGTACGGATTGACTTCCGACGAATGAAAACCGATCTGATTGGTTGACCAGCGCTTATGCCAAAACTCGGGCTCCATGATTCGCTCCAAAAATTCGATCAAAACAGGTTAAAACTTATATTAGATTTAGATCATTGACCTGACAGAAGATGACCACATCTTAACGCTCAGGAGCTCGTCCATGCTGCCCAGCCTGTTTATTTCCCACGGCTCACCGATGCTCGCCCTCGAGCCCGGCGACAGCGGCCCGGCGCTGGCTCGCCTGGCCGCGCAATTGCCCAGGCCTACAGCCATCGTCATTGTGTCCGCCCATTGGGAAAGCAGCGAACTGCTGGTCAGTGCCAATCCACAACCGCGTACCTGGCACGACTTCGGCGGCTTCCCACCGGCCCTGTACCAAGTGCAATATCCCGCACCGGGAGAGCCGGAACTGGCCGCCCGGGTGGCCGAGCTTCTCAACGCCGCGCATCTGCCGGCACGACTCGACGTCCAGCGGCCATCCGACCACGGCGTCTGGGTACCACTGTCCTTGATGTATCCCCAGGCCGACATCCCGGTGGTGCAGGTTTCCCTGCCCAGCGACCAGGGACCCACGCTGCAGACACGGGTCGGCCAGGCGCTTGCGAGCCTGCGCCAGCAGGGCATCCTGTTGATTGGCTCCGGCAGTATCACTCACAACCTGCGCGACCTGGACTGGAACGCCGGCCCCGAGAGCGTCGAGTCCTGGGCGAAGGATTTTCGCGACTGGATCGTGGAGAAACTGGCGGCCGACGATGAGGCCGCCCTGCATGATTACCGTCGCCAGGCCCCCAACGCCGTGCGCAGCCACCCCAGCGACGAGCACCTGCTGCCGCTGTATTTCGCCCGCGGTGCCGGTGCCAGGTTCAGCGTGGCTCATGAAGGATTCACGATGGGAACGCTGGGGATGGACATCTACCGGTTCGATTGATCCAGGAACCGAGTCGCGCCCTTCGCGAGCTGGCTCGCTCCCACATGGGATCTCTGTGGCCACCCAAACCCTGTGGGAGCGAGCCTGCTCGCGAAAGGGACAACACCATCAACAGACCGAACACCAAACGACAGGCATAAAAAATCCCCGAACCAGTCGGGGATTTTTCATGCTCGATCAATCAACCCAAGGGCCGATCAGTCTTCGCGATAACGACGCAGCTTGAGTTGCTTGCCGGCTACGCGGGTGTCCTTGAGCTTGGTCAGCAATTTCTCCAGACCATCTTCCGGCAGTTCCACCAGGCTGAAGCTGTCACGCACCTGGATGCGACCGATGGCTTCACGGGCCAGGCCACCCTCGTTGAGGATCGCGCCCAGCAGGTTCTTGGCAGCGATGCCGTCACGGGCACCCAGGGCGGTACGGCAACGGGCACGGCCTTCGGCCAGCGGGATCGGTGCACGACGCTCGCGGTCGCCACGGTCCGGACGGTCACCGCTACGCTCGGGACGATCGCCACGTGGTGCACTGTTCGGCACCAGAGGACGTTCCTTCTCGATGGCAGCCAGGTTCAACGCCTGACCATTGGTGGCCTTGCGCAGCAGGGCGGCGGCCAGGGCACGTGGGCTGCAACCGATGTCGGCAGTCAGGCGATCGAGCAGATCACCGTGGGTCGATTCGGCGTCAGCCACCAGTGGCGACAGGCTGTTGGTCAGCTTCTTGATGCGAGCATCGAGAACGGCCTGGGCGTCCGGCAGGCGAACCTCGGCCACCTTCTGCCCGGTGACACGCTCGATCACCTGCAGCATGCGACGCTCGCGCGGCGTCACCAGCAACAGTGCGCGACCTTCACGACCGGCACGACCGGTACGGCCGATACGGTGAACGTAGGATTCAGGATCGTACGGCATGTCCACGTTGAACACGTGGGTGATGCGCGGAACGTCCAGGCCACGGGCAGCCACGTCGGTCGCCACAACGATGTCCAGGCGACCATCCTTGAGGGAGTCGATCACGCGCTCGCGCTGGTTCTGGGCGATGTCACCGTTCAGCGCAGCAGCCTTGTAGCCTTTGGCTTCCAGGGCGCTGGCCAGGTCCAGGGTCGCTTGCTTGGTGCGCACGAACATGATCAGGGCGTCGAAGTCTTCCACTTCCAGCAAGCTGAGGACAGCGGAGGTCTTCTGGTCGGCGTGAACCAACAGGTGAGCCTGTTCGATCGCGGTGACGGTCTGGGTCTTGCTCTGGATCTTGACGTGTTTCGGGTCTTTCAGGTGACGCTCGGCGATCGCACGGATCGACTGCGGCAGGGTGGCCGAGAACAGTACGGTCTGACGGGTTTCCGGCATGGCCTTGAAGATCACTTCCAGGTCATCCATGAAGCCCAGCTTGAGCATTTCGTCGGCTTCGTCGAGAACCAGGTGGTTCACGGTGGCCAGGACTTTCTCGTCGCGACGCAGGTGGTCGCACAGACGGCCAGGGGTGGCGACAACGATTTGTGCGCCATTACGGATGGCTTTCAATTGTGGGCCCATCGGCGCGCCGCCGTAGACAGCCACAACCGTTACGCCCGGCATTTGCTTGGCGTAGGTTTCGAAAGCAGTTGCAACTTGCAGCGCCAACTCACGGGTTGGGGCCAGGATCAGAGCTTGCGGCTCGCGCTTGGACGGATCAATGCGGTGCAGGATAGGCAAGGCGAACGCGGCGGTCTTACCCGTACCGGTTTGCGCCTGACCAATCATATCGTGACCGGCGAGAATGATCGGGATCGACTGCTGCTGAATGGCCGAAGGCTCTTCATAGCCGGTAGCGACTACTGCAGCGACAATATTGGGATGAAGTTCAAGAGCGGCGAAGCCGCCGATTTCCTGGGTCATGGGTCTGCCTCTAAGTGCATCCGCAAAGACCCATGCTCCAAAGCTGCACATGCCGTGTTGAGACTCAAGAGTCGCCCTGGCAGCTTTGTCGGCGGGGATTTGCGAAAACGAATGAATGAAAAAGAACGTCGTGGAAGCATCCGTTGTGCGGACATGCAACCGAAGCTGGCTTCGAAATTGCGCTACCTTGACGCGGCCCGGCTAAAGGCCGGCGCGCACTATACCGGAATTCGCCTGAAAAGGGAGATTTTTTTAGAGTAGCTAAAACGTTTCACGCAAGGAGTGCAGCCCAGCCACAGGGACCTGTGGCGAGGGAGCTTGCTCCCGCTCGGCTGCGCAGCAGACGCTGCTCTTATGGGGCCCAGATAGCCAGGGGCCGCTTCGCGCCCCAGCGGGAGCAAGCTCCCTCGCCACAAAAAATTTTCGACCTGGCAAGTCAATCAGGTTGCCGGTCGGATAGCCTTGATCAACGGCAGCAACGAATAGCCCAGCCGTGGCGCCAACGCTTCGGCACGGGCGATCAACCCTTCCATGTCCATTGTCTGCTCCAGGTCCGCGGGCACGATCAGGATCACGTTGCCCTCCTTCACCGGCAGCTCCCAGTAGTGCCGGTGGTACAAACCGCGCAACAACGCCGCGCCCAGCGGCTTGCCGTCGTCGGTGGCCCACTGGTTGATCACCAGCCAGCCGCCGGGGTTCAGGCGCTTCTGGCAGTTTTCCAGGAAACCCCAGGCCAGGTGACCGACGCCGGGGCCGACATCGGTGTAGAGGTCGACGAAAATCAGGTCCGCGGGCTCTGCGGTTTCCAGCAACTCCAACGCGTCGCCGACACGGATGTACAGCCGTGGATCGTCATCCAGGCCCAGGTATTCGATGGCCAGGCGCGGCACGTCGGGGCGCAGTTCGATGGCCTCGACGTCTTCCAGCGGCAGGAACCGGAGGCAGGCCTGGGTCAGCGTACCGGCACCCAAGCCCAGGAACAGCGCGCTTTCCGGTTGCTCGTGGCACAACGCGCCGATCAGCATCGCGCGGGTGTAGTCATATTCGAGCCAGCTTGGATCGGCCGTGAACACGCAGCTCTGCTCGATGGCATCGCCGAATTCGAGAAACCGGTAATCGGCCACTTCGAAGACCCGGATCATGCCGAACTCGTCGTGCACCTCGGCGAGCAGATGCTCGACGCGCTCCTCTGTCATTTCATCTCCTGATGGTTGCCGGGCGGGCGGCGGCAAAAGCGCGATTGTCGGCCAAGCGACGGGAACAGGTCACGCACTAATTTGCCGATAACTTTGCTGATAACATGGCCGCCCGAGCGTCAACCACCTAGAGATCATGATGAGCCAACCCTGGAGCCCTGACAGCTGGCGCGCCCTGCCGATCCAGCAACAACCCCGCTACCCCGACGCGGCGCACCTGCTGCAAGTCGAGCAGACCCTCGCCAGCTATCCGCCGCTGGTGTTTGCCGGAGAAGCCCGGGAACTGCGTCGCCAGTTCGCCGAAGTCACCCAGGGCCGGGCCTTTTTGCTGCAAGGCGGCGATTGCGCCGAAAGCTTCGCGGAGTTCTCGGCGGCGAAGATCCGCGACACCTTCAAGGTCCTGCTGCAGATGGCGATCGTCATGACCTTTGCCGCCGGTTGCCCGGTGGTCAAGGTCGGGCGCATGGCCGGGCAGTTCGCCAAGCCACGTTCGGCCAACGATGAAACCATCGACGGGGTCACCCTGCCGGCCTACCGGGGCGACATCGTCAACGGTATCGGCTTCGACGAGCAGAGCCGCGTGCCGGACCCGGAACGCCTGCTGCAGTCCTACCACCAGTCCACCGCCACCTTGAACCTGTTGCGGGCCTTCGCCCAGGGTGGGTTTGCAGACCTGCACCAGGTGCACAAGTGGAACCTGGACTTCATCGCCAACTCGGCCCTGGCGGAAAAATACAGCCACCTGGCCGACCGCATCGACGAAACCCTGGCCTTCATGCGTGCCTGCGGCATGGACAGCTCGCCGCAACTGCGCGAAACCAGCTTCTTCACCGCACACGAAGCGCTGCTGCTCAATTACGAAGAAGCGTTCGTGCGCCGTGACAGCCTGACCAACGATTACTACGACTGCTCGGCCCACATGCTGTGGATCGGCGACCGCACCCGCCAGTTGGACGGTGCCCATGTCGAATTCCTGCGCGGCGTGAACAACCCGATCGGGGTCAAGGTCGGCCCGAGCATGAACCCTGACGACCTGATCCGCCTGATCGACGTACTCAATCCGGACAACGACCCGGGCCGGCTGAACCTGATTGCGCGGATGGGCGCGAACAAGGTCGGCGATCATCTGCCACAACTGCTGCGAGCCGTGCAACGCGAAGGCAAGCAGGTGCTGTGGAGCTCCGATCCCATGCATGGCAACACCATCAAGGCCAGCAGCGGCTACAAGACCCGGGACTTCGCGCAGATCCTCGGCGAAGTGAAGCAGTTCTTCCAGGTCCACGAAGCCGAAGGCACTTACGCCGGCGGCATTCACATCGAGATGACCGGGCAGAACGTCACCGAATGCATCGGCGGCGCACGGCCGATTACCGAGGACGGGCTGTCGGACCGTTATCACACCCATTGCGATCCGCGGATGAATGCCGACCAGTCGCTGGAGCTGGCGTTCTTGATTGCCGAGACATTGAAGCAGGTTCGGCGCTAGCGTCGTTCAGATTGCCATCGCGAGCAGGCTCGCTCCCACAGGTGATTCGGCGAACACAACATTTGTGAACAGCACGGTCAATGTGGGAGCGAGCCTGCTCGCGATGGGGCCGGATCAATCACCGAGATCCCGGCCAAAGCCCCCGCCAACCGAACCCCACTCGCCCGCTGGCAATTGAGCTGAACCCGCTCCAGCCCCAACCAGTCGGCCATGCGCCGCAGATTCATCGCCAACGTCTGTATCCCCTTCTCGTCCAACCCTGGCTGCTCCTCATGCACAGCGTGCACCGCCAACCGGCCATGGGCTCGCTCCGCCCGCAGGTCCACCCGAGCGGCAATGCGTTCGTTGTGCAGGAACGGCAATACGTAATAGCCATACACCCGCTTGTGCGCCGGGGTGTAGATTTCCAGTCGATAACGGAAGTCGAACAGCCGTTCGGTACGATTGCGCTCCCAAACCAATGAGTCGAACGGCGAGAGCAAGGCGCTGGTCGTCACGTTGCGGGGAATTTTCCCTGTCGGCAGACACCAAGCCGGCTGCTTCCAGCCTTGCACCTGACAGCGCCACAGCTCACCGGCTTCCTCCAGCTCGGCCAGGCGCCCACGGCTATCGGCCGGATCGAGACGGAAATAGTCGCGCAGGTCTTTCTCGGTCCCTACGCCCAATGCCCCGGCGGCATGCAGCAGCAAGGCGCGCTGGGCCTGGGCCTCGTCCGGAACCGGTTGTTCCAGGATCGAAGCCGGGAACACCCGCTCCGGCAAGTCGTACAGCCGCTCGAAGCCGCGTCGCCCGGCCACCGTGACCTCGCCCGCGGCGAACAGCCACTCCAGCGCATGCTTCTCGGCACTCCAGTCCCACCAGGGGCCGGCCTTTTCCGCCCGAGTGGACAGGCTCCCAGCGCCCAGGGCGCCTTGCTCCCGGACCGCCGCCAGGACGCGATGAATGACATCCTGCCGCTCACGGCCGAACCGCGCCAATTGTTGATAGATGCCTTCGCCACGAGCCGCGCGGGCCATGCGCCAACGCATCAGCGGATACATCGACAGGGGCAACAACGACGCTTCGTGCCCCCAGTATTCGAACAGCGTGCGCCGTCGCCCCAGGCTCCAGGCAGCTTGATCGAGCAGTTCGGGGTTGTAGTGACCGAGGCGGGAAAACAGCGGGAGGTAATGCGAACGTACCAGGGCATTGACCGAATCGATCTGCAGCACGCCGAGGCGTTCGATCAGGCGATTGAGGCGTGAGGGTTGCACCGAAGCCGGCGGCAGCCGCCCATGGAATCCCTGGGCGGCCAACGCCAGACGCCGGGCCTGTTTGAGGGTAAAGGATACAGTCGCGGGCATGGAGATCTCCTTCTCTGCTCGCAACCTACCTCACCAGTTATCGATTTGTGTAGGGAGGGATGGCTCATTTGTGCAGTGGGTCATCCCAGAATGGCCGAACCACTTCCTGTTCTACATCTGCACGGCTGACGCCGATGTCCTTGAGCGCCTCGTCGCTCAGACCGGCGAGCAACTCACGCTCGTGGTGCAATTCATACCAGCGGCTAAACTTGTGCAGCAGGTCGCCGAGGGAAAAATGGAATGAATGTCTATCTATCGATACGTATCCTTTCTGACCTTTCATCGTGATGTCCTCCGTTGGGGGTGGTTCAAGTCTCGCCCCAAGGCTAAGATCAATCCAACGAATGTTTCTTATGCAATACATCTCGGAGATTGATCAATTGTCGAGTTACCCGAGCATCGATACGGAAGTGCTGCGGACCTTCGTCGCCATCGCCGACCAGGGCGGGTTTACCCGCGCCGGTGAATTGGTCAATCGCACCCAATCCGCCGTCAGCATGCAGATGAAGCGCCTCGAGGAAGATGTATTGCAGCGACGGTTGTTCGAGCGTGACGGGCGCCAGGTCAAACTCACCGCCGAAGGCCAGGTGCTGCTGGGTTATGCCCGACGCATCCTCAAGCTGCACAGTGAGGTGTTCAATACCCTGCGTGAACCGCACATGGTCGGCACCGTGCGCATCGGCACGCCGGATGACTACGTCATGCGCTTCCTGCCCGGCATCCTGCAGCGCTTCGCCCAGTTCTATCCGTTGATCGAGATTGAAGTGCACTGCGAATCGTCCAAGCAGTTGCTGCTGCGCCAGGACCTTGACCTGTCCATCGTTACCCGCAAACCGGGGGATGAAATCGGCCAGCTATTGCGTAAGGAACGCTTTGTCTGGGCTGAAGCGGCGTGCTTCAGCGCCCATGAGAAAACACCGCTGCCGCTGGCGATGTTCAATAGCGATTGTTTCTGCCGGCAATGGGCCTGCAATGCCCTGGATGCCATGGGCCGCGAATATCGCGTGGCTTATAACAGCTCCAGCCTGTCGGCCCTCATGGCAGTGGTGGGCGCGGGACTGGCGATCACCGCGCAACTGGAAAGCCTGCTGACACCGGACATGCGCGTGCTCGGCGAGGCCGAAAACCTGCCGGAGCTGCCCGAGGCCAGCATCATGCTGATCCGCAACCTGCACAATCCCTCGCCCATCACCGAGTGCCTGGCCGAGCACATCGTCGAAGGCTTCAAACTTTAAAGGCGAGCAGGACCGCGCACAGCACCAGGAACCCGCAGAACAGCCCGCGCAACAGCCGCTCCGGCATGGCGTGGGCGACTTTGACGCCCCAACTGATGCTCAGCAGACCGCCAACGGCCAATGGCAAACCGATCCACCAGTCCACCTGATGGTGGAATGCATAGGTGGCCAGGGTGACGCCGGTACTGGGCAAGGCCAGCGACAACGACAATCCTTGGGCGACCACTTGGGTAGTGCCGAACACGCTGGTCAGGATTGGTGTCGCGACGACAGCACCGCCGACACCGAACAGACCGCCCATGGTCCCGGATGCCGCCCCCAGCACCCCCAGCCATGGCCAGCCGTGGCGCATCTGCGCTGAAGCCGGTGCGGTGGCGGAAAACATTCGGATCAGGTTATAGGCCGCCAGGGCGACCAGGAACGCGACGAAGCCGATTCGCATGCTTTCGGCGTCGACACCGACGGCCCAGATCGAGCCGAGCCAGGCAAAGCAGAAACCCATGGAGGCCAGCGGCAGTACATGACGCAATTCGATGCGATTGCGCTGGTGATAACGCCACAGCGCGAGCATCACATTGGGAACCACCATCACCAGGGCGGTGCCCTGGGCGATCTGCTGGTCCAGACCGAACCATACGCCCAGCACCGGAATCGCGATCAGCCCTCCACCGATACCGAACAATCCCCCCAAGATGCCCAACGCAGCCCCCAGCACCAGATACAATGCAACTTCGATCACAGACGTTCCCCCTTCATCAGGGCGTCTATCCTACGCAGTTGGCGTCAGTGGGGAAACGCAACATCTGATCAGAACGTCGGAATTATCTGGCGCCTTAAAGATTCGCACGCTAGATTCATAGCATTATCGATTGAAGGTTTTGCCATGAGCCCCCAGCGCGACACTCCCGAACCCTGCGAAGCCCTGTTGCTCGACAACCAGGTCTGCTTTGCCCTGCATTCCACGTCACTGATGATGACCAAGGTCTACAAGCCGTTGCTGCAAGCCCTGGGCCTGACCTATCCGCAGTATCTGGCGATGATGGTGTTGTGGGAAAAAGACGGCTTGACCGTCGGTGAAATCAGCACGCGCCTGCTCACCGACCCCGGCTCGCTGACGCCCCTGCTCAAGCGCCTGGAGGCCGAAGGCCTGCTGAGCCGCACCCGCAGCCGTGAAGATGAACGGGTGGTCATCGTCGAACTCACCGAACAGGGCCGCGCACTCCATGAAAAAGCCCTCGATATTCCCCAGTGCATCCTCGCCGCCAGCGGCCAGACACTGGAACAGCTGAAAAAGCTGCAACTCGACCTGCAGGCACTGCGCAGCCACTTGCAGGACAGTCTGTAGCCTCATCCCCAGGGGATGGGCTCGTTTGCGAAAACATCCTCTTACCGCTATCGCGAGCAGGCTCGCTCCCACCCGGGTTCTGAGCGTCCACAGAAATCGCGTCCACCACGGCCACCTGTGGGAGCGAGCCTGCTCGCGATAGCGTCACTCCAGCCTCCGCAAAAAAAATTCAATTCAACCAAACAGCTCTAATTCAAGGCTTTCATGCCCATTGCGCCCGAAAAACAGTCCCTCGAACAAAAATTTATCTTGCACACTAAATATTAGCGATCTATATTCGCTTCACACCTACTTAGCGCGCAAACATTTAGCGCAAAAACACCACCCAGAAACGAGGCTCTCATCATGCAAACTCTCTACACCGCAATCGCAACCTCCACCGGCGGCCGTGACGGTCGTGCGATCTCCAGTGACAACATCCTCGACGTCAAACTCGCCACCCCGAAAGAACTCGGTGGTGCCGGCGGTGCGGCGACCAATCCGGAACAACTGTTTGCCGCCGGCTATTCGGCCTGCTTCATCGGCGCCCTGAAATTCGTCGCCGGCCAAAGCAAGCGCAAGATCCCGGACGATGCCTCGATCACCGCTCATGTCGGCATCGGTCAGATTCCCGGCGGTTTCGGTCTCGACATCGACCTGCACATCAGCTTGCCCGGCCTGGACCAGACCGACGCGCAAAGCCTGGTGGACGCGGCTCACCAGGTCTGCCCGTACTCCAACGCCACCCGCGGCAACGTTGATGTGCGCCTGCACGTGACCGTTTAACCCACCGATCCGGACCGAACCCAAGGAGATTTCCATGAACACGTTCACCAAGGCCCTGACCGGCACCCTTCTCGCACTTGGCGTCAGCAGCGCCTTCGCCGACGGCATCGTCGAGCACAACACCCAGGCGTTTCTCGACGCATTGAATGCCGGCACCGGCAAGCCCCTGGAACAACTGTCACCGAAGGACGCCCGCGCGGTACTGGTCGGTGCCCAGGCGGGGGTGAAACTGACCTTGCCCAAGGCGGATATCAGCGAGAAGACCATCCAGGTCGATGGCCAGTCGATCAGTCTGACCATCGTTCGCCCGGCCGGGGTCAAGGGTGAGTTGCCCGTGTTCATGTTCTTTCACGGCGGTGGCTGGGTCCTGGGAGATTTCCCGACCCACGAACGCCTGGTTCGGGACCTGGTGGCGGGATCGGGAGCCGTGGCGGTGTTCGTCAACTACACGCCCTCCCCCGAGGCGCATTACCCGGTGGCGATCAACCAGGCCTATGCCGCAACCAAGTGGGTGGCCGAGCACGGCAAGCAGATCAATGTCGACGGCAAGCGCCTGGCCGTGGCGGGTAACAGTGTCGGCGGTAACATGGCAGCCGTCGTGGCCTTGATGGCCAAGGACAAGGGCACGCCGGCGATCCGCTTCCAGGCGCTGTTATGGCCGGTGACCGATGCGAACTTCGAGACCGCGTCCTACAACCAATTCGCCGAGGGACATTTCCTCAGCAAGAACATGATGAAATGGTTCTGGGACAACTACACCACCGATGCCGGGCAACGTAACGAGATCTACGCCTCGCCGCTGCGGGCCAGCACCACACAACTCAAGGGCCTGCCGCCCGCACTGGTGCAGACCGCCGAAGCCGATGTACTGCGCGACGAAGGTGAAGCCTACGCACGCAAACTGGATGCGGCGGGCGTGCCGGTCACGGCGGTGCGCTACAACGGCATGATCCACGACTATGGCTTGCTCAACGTGGTCAGCCAGGTGCCGGCGGTGCGCTCGGCGATGTTGCAAGCATCTGAAGAGCTCAAGCAGCACTTGAAATAAGCGCACAGGAAAGCCAGGCGCAGCCACTGTGGCGAGGGAGCAAGCTCCCTCGCCACAGCGTCCAGCCCCGAAAAAACCTGTTCAGGCCAAGAGAAATAAAAAAGCCCGACTCAATGGTCGGGCTTTTTCATACACAAGACTTCGCTTATTTAGCGCGGCCTTTGTAGGAACCGCCTTCGCGGGTATCGATCTCGATCATATCGCCGATTTCGATGAAGTCAGCAACCGACAGCTCGGTACCGTTCTTCAGTTTGGCAGGCTTCATCACCTTGCCGGAAGTGTCGCCGCGAGCGGAACCTTCGGTGTAGTCAACCTGACGCACGATGGTGGTCGGCAGCTCTACGGAAACCAGGCGGCCTTCGAAGAATACGGCTTCGCAGACGTCGGTCATGCCTTCTTCCACGAATGGCAGAACGCTTTCGATGTCTTCGGCGTTCAGCTCGTACATGGTGTAGTCAGTGGTGTCCATGAACGTGTAGGAGTCGCCGCTGATGAAGGACAGGGTCGCTTCCTTGCGGTCGAGGATCACGTCGTCCAGTTTGTCGTCCGCACCGTAAACGGTTTCGGTCTTGTAACCGGTCAGCAGGTTCTTCAGCTTGGTCTTCATGATCGCGCTGTTACGACCCGACTTGGTGAATTCAGCTTTCTGAACCAGCCAAGGATCGTTGTCGATACGAATCACGGTACCGGGTTTGAGTTCTTTACCAGTTTTCATTGCGAATATCCGAATTTGGATGGGAGTGACAAAAATCTAGGCCGCGTATCATATCCAATTTCCATAAAACTTCACCAGCGCCGCGGCAAGATCGGCTCGCGAAGCCTGTTCCAGGCACCACGCACGGGCATGTTCAGCCAGCGTCGGCAGCTGTTCGCAGGTGGTGTTCCAGTGTTGGGACATGTCTCGGCCGGCATTCCACGCCCGCCAGAGACCGCTCATCGCTTTTTCGGCCGCCTCTGGAAGCCCCTGGGTGTAAAGCCTGAGAAATGCGTCGAGTTTTTCCAGATGAACGTCTTCTTCCTGCTGGTAGATATGCCAGAGGAAAGGTCGACCCGCCCATTGCGCGCGCACGAAGGAGTCCTCGCCCCGCACCGCATTGAAATCGCAGCACCAGAGCAACCGATCGTATTGATCCTGCCGGACAAACGGCAGCACCTGTACCGTCAGGGCGCCGCGTCGATGCAATGCACCGACCTTGAGATCGGTAACCCCGAGCCAACGCTGGACATCCCCCAGCACCCGCCCTTCGGGAACCAGCACATGGGACGGCCGGGTATCGCCGGCCATCGCATCGAACCAACTGGCCAGGCCGGCATTTTCGTAGGCAAACAGCGAAATAAGCCGCGCATCCGCTGCCCGCTCGACGCCCAAACCTTGCAGGAACGTCCGTTGCGCCGTGACGTCCTGTTGAAACTGCCGACGCCGTTCCAGCAAGCCAGACTCACGCAGCAAGCCGCCGGTCCCCTCGCGAAAGCCGGGGAAAAAGAAATACTTCTGGACATGCTTGTATTTGACCGAAGGCAACCCGTGGCAGCCGGTCACCCAGTCCTCGGCGCTCAGGTAGTCCAGGTTCATCCAGAGCGGCGTGGTCTGGCGCTCCGCCATTGCGTCCATGTAGGCGCCGGGCAACTGGCAGGCAAACGCAGCGATCACCACATCGGCGGCATCGGTGCCCGGCCAGTCCTTGGGCCAATGGCGCACATCCACGCCTTGTTGCCATTGCTCGGCCAGCGTGACGTCGATTTCCGGACAGAGCCGTTCGAAGGCTCGCAGGTCATCGACCCATAGCCGGACCGCGCACTGGTGCTCGGCCACCAATTGCCGGGCCAGGCGCCAGGTGACGCCGATGTCGCCAAAGTTATCGACGACGGTGCAAAAAATGTCCCAACGCACGGTCATTCCCGATTCCCTGTGGCAAAGCTTCGATTGTCCCGAATAAACCGATGATGCAGAAGAGCCGACGGCGATTAATCTTCATGCGACAATCACAGCCTACACGTGCCCCTGCCAGGAAGCAGCCATGCCTGATCACCCTCCCGCCCCGCGCCTCACCGCCTTGCAACTGACCATCAGCATTGCCCTGGGTCTGTGGCTGGGATTCCTCGCTATTGTGCTGACGGGCTGGCTGCTGTCTAGATTCGTCCTGGGTGAACAACTCGCCCCGGTGGCCGCCGCCGTGCACCAACTGGCGCAACCGCCAGCCGTGCAACCGCCTCCCGAACCGCAGAATTCCATGTTCGAGCAGTACCAGCAGAACCTTCACCGTAACGAACAACGGCAAGCCCTCGACCAGGCGCGCAGCAACCCGCGCAATCAATCCAACCCCAAGTGCCAGTTCTGGCTGGAACAGGATCGGAACGCGCCGAGCGAGAAGACCCGCGCCAACGTTTTGCAATTCTGCGACTGATCATGAACAAACAGACCGTCCACCAGTTGATTCTCGACAAGCTCAAGGTCGATCTCGACATCGCCGAACGCGCCGCGCAGACCGCCTACGAAACCGCGACCCACGAAGAAAACATCGCCGAGAACAAATACGACACCCTGGGTCTCGAAGCGTCCTACCTCGCCGCCGGACAAGCCAGGCGCGTGGAAGAAATCCGCCAGGCCCTCGCCCTCTGCCAGAACCTGGCCCTCAGGCCCTATGACGCGCAGCGCGGCATCCAGGTGGGTGCCCTGGTCGGGCTGGAGGATGAAGACGGTCGCCAGCAATGGTTGTTCCTGGGGCCTGACGCTGCGGGATTGAAAGTCTCGCTGGTGGGGCAACCGATCACGGTCATCACCCCTCGCTCGCCGCTGGGCCGAGGCCTGCTGGGCAAGTTCGAAGGGGATGAAGTGGAGATCGTCGTAGCGGGCGCCCGGCAACAGTTCGCTGTCACCGAGGCGATATAGCGAAGATCAGTGCACAGGCAGTTCGACGCCCTCGAACAGTTCTTCGAGCTCCTGCTTGTTGTGGCACTGGATGGCCTTGGCCATGACTTCCCGGGTCAGGTGCGGCGCGAACTTCTCGATGAAATCGCACATGAATCCCCGCAGGAAGGTGCCGCGGCGGAAGCCGATCTTGGTCACGCTGGATTCGAACAACTCGCTGGCATCCAGCACCACCAGGTCACTGTCGAGCTTGGCATCGACCGCCATCTTCGCCACGATGCCCACACCCAGGCCAAGGCGCACGTAGGTCTTGATCACGTCGGCGTCGGCCGCGGTGAACACCACTTTCGGCGTCAACCCGCGATGGCTGAAGGCCTCGTCGAGTTTCGAACGGCCCGTGAAGCCGAACACGTAGGTCACGATGGGGTATTCGGCCAAGGCTTCCAGGGTCAATTTGGGCAACTTGGTCAACGGATGGCCCTGGGGCACCGCCACGCAACGGTTCCAGCGATAGCAAGGCATCATCACCAGGTCGCCGAACAACTCGAGGGCTTCGGTGGCGATGGCAAAATCCACCGTGCCATCGGCAGCCATCTCGGCGATCTGCATCGGCGAGCCCTGGTGCATGTGCAGTGCCACGTCCGGGTACTGTTTGATGAAGTTGCTGATCACCGGCGGCAGTGCATAACGCGCCTGGGTGTGGGTGGTGGCGATCGACAAGGTGCCTTTTTTTTCGTTGGAAAATTCCTGGGCGATCTGCTTGATGCTCTCGACCTTGCGCAGGATCTCGCCGGCCGTGGTGATGATGCGTTCGCCCGCCGGGGTCACACGGGTCAGGTGCTTGCCGCTGCGGGCGAAGACTTCGACGCCCAGTTCGTCTTCCAGTAGGCGGATCTGCTTGCTGATGCCGGGTTGTGACGTGTAGAGGCTTTGCGCGGTGGCGGAAACGTTGAGGTCGTGGTGCGCCACTTCCCAGATGTAGCGCAGTTGTTGAAGCTTCATATGTATCCCTCAAAGCAGTTGGACGCCACGGGCATCAGCGACGGTATATAACTATATGAATGGTCGTGGCAATAAATCTAGAACTTTTTATAAAAAGCCATCATTTGGCCTTAAGCTTCTCCCTGGCGCCGACGCTGCACCAGCGGCACCAGATAGACCGGCACCCGAGCCAACTGCAAAACCCGGGCGGCGGTACGGCCCAGAGGCGTTTCACCACTGGCCCCCTGGCAGTGACTGCCTACGATCAGCAAATCGACGGAGAGTTTCGCAGCCTGTTCGAGAATGACCTGGGAAGGATCGCCCTGAAACACCCTGACCGACCTGATCAGCTTCAAATCCTGCTGCCCCTCCCCCAACTCCTCCCGGAAACTGTCGAGCACCCGCTGTTCGATATTGGCCATCACCGTATTCAGACCCTGTCGATGGAATTCGTTCAGCGCCTGCTCGTCGAGATAGCTTTGTAACACCGATTCGGCAAACAGCCCCATCGGTTCTACCGCATGCACTACATACAACTCGGCTTTAAACGTCCGTGCCAACGCCAAGGCATGCTGCATCACATAAGGGGCGTAGAGCCCCAAGTCTGTGGCGTACAGCATCGAGCGAATCATGTGACCTCCTCGCGTGCCAGAATGGCGGAGATGGATTCAGCTTAGCAGTGCCTTGAAGAGTGCGACGGGCCCTGGAAAACGGGACAGTCAGGGCTTCACTTCGTTACTGATGCCGTGGGGCACGTGGCCGGTGGCAACCACCTCGCGAGCCAGTTCGCAGTGGCCCGTCTGATCGTCGAAAAACACGTCGGCGGCAAAGGCTTCGAGGAACGCAGATTTGGTCAGGCCACCGAGAAACAGCGATTCGTCCAGACGGATGTCCCACTCGCGCAAGGTCCGGATAACCCGCTCGTGGGCCGGCGCCGAACGGGCGGTGACCCGTGCCGTGCGGATCGGGCAGGCATCCTCCGGGAACTCTCGTTGCAGGGCATTGAGCGCCGCCAGGAAGCCCTTGAACGGCCCGCCTCGCAACGGCTCGCGGGCTGACTGCCGTTCGCTGGCCTGGAACGCTTCGAGACCACCGGTCTGATAGATGCGCTCCGACTCGTCGGAGAACAGCACCGCATCGCCGTCGAAGGCAATACGCAGTTCCTCACTGGCGGCGCGACTGGCACCGCCCGAGAGGATCGTGGCCGCCGCAAAGCCGGCGTCCAGGGCGCTGCGCACGTCTTCGGCATGGGTGGACAGGAAAAGATCACAGCCGAACGCCTTGAGGTATGGATAAGGACTGCGCCCGCCGACGAACGCGGCGCGGGAGATCGCCAGACCATAGTGGTGAATCGAGTTGAACACCCGCAGGCCCGTGTCGGCGCTGTTGCGCGACACCAGGATCACCTCGACCCGGGCACGCCCCAGGTGCTGGTTGAGGCTCAACAACTTCTGCACGAGGGCGAACGCATCGCCGGGTTCGAGGACTTCGTCTTCATGTTCGATCTGGTATTGCCGATAGGCCTCGACGCCGCTCGACAGATACACCTTGTGGCTTTCACGCAGGTCGAACAGCGCCCGCGACGAAATCGCCAGCACCAGTTTGTCATCGATGTTGCTTGCCATGTCGCTCCCCCTTCGCCTGTTCAGCGGTTGCGCCGATCCATGAACGCCAACGCCTGGTACAAGGCCTCGATTTTCGGTAGCTCACACCCCGCCGCTTTCGCCGACGCCAATGGCCGGCCGTAGATCGCATCCAGTTCCAGCACGCGTTTGTGGGAATAATCGTGATACATGCTCGGCCAGTAATCGGGCATCTTTTCGGTCATCGCGAACAAATACCCGGCGTAGTCCGGTGCAAATTGATGACCGCAGGCCTGGGCGCCGCGCACCACTTCGGCCATCAACGCCTGGATCAGCCCACGGCTGTGATCGTCGGCCATCAGCGGCGTGGTGCTGGCCCCCAACAGCACCGAAAGACCGTTATACGGCACGTTCCACACCAGTTTCTGCCAGCGCGCCTGTTGCAGGTCGGGCATTGCCTGAGCCTCCACGTCGGCGGCCCGGAACAGCGCTGCTGCCGCCTCGACAACCGTCATGCGTTCAGCCTGGTCGTGACATGGGCCGCTGTGATAGCCGATGTTGACCGAGCCAAGAGCCTGGTGGGCGATGACGCCCGGGCCGACGCGGTGTACGCAGATCAGGCACAAGCCGCCCAGCAGATGCAACGACTCTGGCAGCAACGGACGCAGCGCCTCTTCGACATCGAGGCCGTTCTGCAGGAGCACGACCTTCGCACCGTCAGCCGCTGCCTGGACGATGGCCGGGGCCAGGTCGGCATTGCTGGTGGTCTTGGCACCGACCAGCAGCCAGTCGCAGCGCGGCATGTCCGCCGCACTGCGATACGCCTGGACCGGATCCAGGCTCAAGGGGCCGTGGACCGCGCTGTCGATACGCAAGCCGTGCTCGGCCACCGCGCCGAATTCACTGCGCAATAAAAAGTGCACATCAAAGCCGGCGCGCGCCAGCATCACCCCGTAGAAGCCGCCGATGGCTCCGGTACCCATCATCCCGATCCGGGGTTTTACGCCTGCCTGCATCTTTGCGACTCCTCTGGTGGAACACTCGGCAATCATTACACAGCCCCCTGTGGCGAGGGAGCTTGCTCCCGCCGGACTGCGAAGCAGTCCCACAACCTGATCATCCAACTCCCGGTCAGATCAACTGATCTGCTTGCCCGGCGAAGCGCCGGGTCGCCCTCGTTGCTCCCTCGCCACAATGAAATCCAGACTGAATCGAAGAACAATCCCTGCAAGACTCACTTACAACACCTTTTCCCCTGCCAACAGGGGATTAAACCCCGACCTGCCCATTGTCGAGCAACCTCGTAACGCGCTAAGGTTCGGCTCCCCGACGCGCTTAAATCCGCTGTGCACCGCCGCGCGGGGATCGCTGGCGGCCGGCACCCGTGACCTGACGAGTAACACGATGGCTGATTTACCGATCAATGACCTTAACGTCGCCTCCAACGAGACCCTCATCACGCCTGACCAGCTCAAGCGCGATATCCCCCTGAGCGACGCTGCCCTGCGCACCGTGACCAAGGGGCGGGAAGTCATCCGCAACATTCTCGACGGCACCGACCATCGCCTGTTCGTGGTCATCGGGCCTTGCTCGATCCATGACATCAAGGCCGCCCACGAATACGCCGAGCGCCTGAAAGTGCTGGCGGCGGAAGTTTCCGACACGCTGTATCTGGTCATGCGGGTGTATTTCGAGAAACCCCGGACCACCGTCGGCTGGAAAGGCCTGATCAACGATCCGTACCTGGACGACTCGTTCAAGATCCAGGACGGCCTGCACATCGGTCGCCAACTGCTGCTGGACCTGGCCGAAATGGGTCTGCCCACCGCGACCGAAGCCCTGGACCCGATCTCCCCGCAATACCTGCAGGACCTGATCAGCTGGTCCGCCATCGGCGCGCGCACCACCGAGTCCCAGACCCACCGTGAAATGGCCTCCGGCCTGTCTTCGGCCGTGGGCTTCAAGAACGGCACCGACGGCGGCCTCACGGTCGCCATCAACGCCCTGCAATCGGTTTCCAGCCCTCACCGCTTCCTTGGTATCAACCAGGAAGGCGGCGTGTCGATCGTCACCACCAAGGGCAACGCCTACGGTCACGTGGTGCTGCGCGGTGGCAACGGCAAGCCCAACTACGACTCGGTCAGTGTCGCCCTGTGTGAACAGGCGCTGAACAAGGCGAAGATCAAGCCGAACATCATGGTCGACTGCAGCCATGCCAACTCCAACAAGGACCCGGCATTGCAACCCCTGGTGATGGAGAACGTGGCCAACCAGATCCTGGAAGGCAACCAGTCGATTATCGGCCTGATGGTCGAGAGCCACTTGAACTGGGGCTGCCAGGCGATCCCGAAAGACCTCGCCGACTTGCAGTACGGCGTCTCCATCACCGATGCCTGCATCGACTGGAGCGCGACCGAGAACACCCTGCGCAGCATGCACGCCAAACTCAAGGACGTGCTGCCGAAGCGTCAACGCAGCTGATCGATCATTTCGCCGCACAATAAAAAACGCCGGGCTTTCAAACCCGGCGTTTTTTATTGTGGAATCCGTTGCCTCAGAGCTTCGCCGCGTGCCGCTGGTGACGCTCCATGTAGCGCTCCACGTAGGAGCAGGACGGGATCACCGTGTAGCCCATGTCTTCGGCGTACTGCAGCGCCTTTTCGGTCAGTGCCGCCGCAATCCCCCTGCCACGCAGGGCGTTGGGCACGAACGTCCGATAGATATCCAGGGTCTGTTTGCCCAGGTCCATATAGGTCAGATAGGCACGATGACCGTCCACAGTGGTCTCGAACTGATGACCAGCCTGGTCATGGTGGATGGACAACGCCTCGCTCATCACTACTCCTCGCGGGTCTGAATGCTGACCCCTACCTTACCGATGTTTTTCCGGCGAAGGAACATCTACGCCACCCCGTGCCTGTCCGGTCACCGAGCGCAAAAAATCAATCACTCAAACCCGAGCACGTCGTGAATAGTAGGCACCAATGACGCAAATGCTCAAGGCACACCTGTCATTGGAGGGTAGCCCCGTCGGATTTAGCGACTTGAACGCCATCGCTGCACTGAAGTCAGCGAAGGTGCAATAGCTGAACATCGCCAGTTGTTGAGTCTTGAGACGAGCGTGCGTAGTTAAAGTCACCAGAGCTGCCAATAAAGATGCCCGGACACTGCACAAAAAATGAACAAAAGTGTAGGCGAATCAATAAACAGCGACTTTAGCGCCCCCTCAAGAGTTCCTCGGGCTAGCGGAACTTTTGTGCACTGGCGCGCTCCATTCAAGGGCTTGGCGCTGTATATTTTTTAAACAACAGCAAGAAAAGTTGCTCGAAAAAGAATCACCGCCTACAATTTTTTTGCTTCTTGCGCTACGTCAGTTTACTTACTACAAGTAATGGGTAGTATGTACGCCGGCTAACTCCTCACTCTGAGGAGACAGTCACTAAATAGAAAGTCCTTGAAGGGGAACACGATGAACAACGTTCTGAAATTCTCTGCTCTGGCCCTGGCCGCAGTTCTGGCTACCGGTTGCAGCAGCGCATCGAAAGAAACCGAAGCACGTCTGACTGCTACCGAAGACGCAGCAGCTCGCGCCCAAGCTCGTGCAGACGAAGCCTACCGTAAAGCTGATGAAGCTCTGGCTGCTGCTCAAAAAGCACAACAGACTGCTGACGAAGCTAACGAGCGTGCTCTGCGCATGCTGGAAAAAGCTAGCCGCAAGTAATAGTCCTTCGGGATTGTTATCGAGCCGACCCATTTCCTGGGTCGGCTTTTTTATTGCCCGGTGTTTTCCCCCAGGCAATAAAAAACCCGCCGCGCATCGCAAGACGCCGGCGGGTCGAAACAGGAGCTTACTGCTGCAGGTCGATCGGTGCGCTCGAAACCATCGGCGCCGAAGCGTTCGGAACGGCGATCTCGACCGGCAGGCCATCTTCGGCGGCCACCACGTCACGCACCACGTTCCAGTCCATGCGCAGGTTGCTGGTGATGTCTTCGCGCTTGAGCATCGCGTTGATCACCGCGGTGTGCTTGTCCACCACCGATGGGTTGCCCTTGTCATCCAGTGGTGTATGGGCTTCCAGGTAAACCTTGCCGCCGCTCAGGCCCAGTTTGTAGGGGTCGTTGATGATCCGTACCGACGTGCCCACCGGCACCATGCCGGCCATTTCCAGGACATTGTTGTTGAACATGCGGAAGCAGCCATGGCTGGTGCGCATGCCGATACCGAATTTCTTGTTCGAGCCATGGATCAGGTAGCCCGGGGTGCCCAGGGTGAACTTGAATGGCCCCAGCGGGTTATCGGGACCCGCCGGCACCACGCTTGGCAACGGGTCGCCGTCGGCAGCATGTTCGGCCCTGATCGAGGCTGGCGGGGTCCAGGTCGGGTTCGGCGTCTTGGCGGTGATGCTGGTGTGGGCGATGGGCGAGCCCCACCCTTCACGACCGATGCCCAGCGGGAAGGTGTAGACCACATTCTTGCCCTTGGGGAAGTAGTAGAGGCGGTACTCGGCAAGGTTGATCACAATGCCTTCGCGCGGACCTGGCGGCAGGATGAAACGGGTCGGCAGCACAATCTCCGTGCCAGCGCCCGGCAACCACGGATCGACACCCGGGTTGGCGGCGACCATCTCGGTGTAGCCCAGGTCATAGGTCGTGCCCAGGTCGGCGAAGGTGTCTTCGTATTTGGCCTTGATCACCTGCACCTGGCCGACGATGTCCTCGCCCGGCGGTGGCAGGGGCAGCTCCAGTGCGGCAACGGGCCCCGCCGTACACAGGGCGGCAAGAGACAGGCAGCGGGCGACGGCAGGCAAGCGCAGCAACATCCGGGACATCCTTCGCAGATCGAACAGAGGGTATGAAGACGGCGATTGTACACCGCAGCCCGGTATTACGGGGAGAGCGGCGATGGTCCGTCCGATACATTGCCGTCCAGCTCGCACCTGTGGGAGCGAGCCTGCTCGCGAAAGCGGTGGATCAGCTTGCAGCGATGTTGGATGTGCCGGCGTCATCGCGAGCAGGCTCGCTCCCACAGGGGCATGTTTGAATCCCGGGGCCTACAACTCGAACCGCAGCTCCGGCCAGATCGGCGAGGTACCGCGCTTCTGGGACTCAAGGATCGCCCGGCACAGCGAGCACAGGCGATGATCCTGGAATATCCGCCGATCGACGGCCGACCAGCGCGGCTGGGCCGGCAGCAGGCTGCCGCAGAGTGTACGGTCCGCCGAACCACCGAGCTCCAGTTGCCGGGTCACCAGATGCACCCGTACTTCCTGGCAGGCGAACAGGTCCAGCTGTTCGTCAGGCTCGATCAGTTGGTAGGCAAACAGGGACCAGGCGGGACGCGGCATCGGGGGCTCCAAATCGGGGGCGCCACATTAGCCGAAAGACCGTCTCTAGAAAAGCGTCAAAGCAGCGGTTTCAGTGTCGGCCAGACATTTTCCAGCAACTTGCCCTGGGCCGCGACGGACGGGTGCAGTCCGTCGCCTTGCATCATCCCTGGAACCCCACCGACGTCCTTGAGGAAAAACGGCACCAGCGGCACTTTTTTCTCCTCGGCCAGGGTGCTGTAGACCTTGGCGAAGGCATCGGTGTAGCGCCGGCCGTAATTGGGCGGCAGTTGCATACCCAGCAGCAGCACCTTCGCACCGCTGGCGCGGGCGCTGTCGATCATCGCTGCAAGGTTTTGTTGCAATTGTGTTGGCGGCTGTCCGCGCAAGCCATCGTTGCCGCCCAACTCCAGGATCACCAGGTCCGGCTTATGGGCTGCAAGCAGCGCCGGCAGCCGCGCCTGGCCTCCCGCGCTGGTGTCGCCACTGATGGACGCATTGACCACTTTGTCATCAAAACCCTCGGTCTTGAGCCGTTGTTCGAGCAACGACACCCAGCCTTGCCGGGTATCCAGGCCGAAAGCCGCGCTGATACTATCGCCAACGATCAGGACTGTACCCGCCGCTGCGTTCTGGACCATGCACATCAAGGCCAGGCCGGCACTCAAAAACCACACACGCATCGGATTCTCCATGGGCTCAAGCATTCTCACCGCGAAGGACCTTAGCAAAGTGGTTCCCAGCGCGGAAGGTGAACTGACCATCCTGCACGAACTCAGCCTGGAACTGAACAAGGGCGACAGCCTGGCCATTGTCGGCGCGTCCGGTTCCGGCAAATCCACCCTACTGGGCCTGCTGGCCGGCCTGGACCTGCCCAGCGGCGGTGAAGTGACCCTCGCCGGGCAGGCCCTCAGCGCACTGGATGAAGACCAGCGGGCGCGGATCCGCGCCGAGCATGTCGGCTTCGTCTTCCAGTCGTTCCAACTGCTCGACAGCCTCAATGCGCTGGAAAACGTCATGCTGCCGCTGGAACTGGACGGTCGCAAGGATGCCCGCGAACGCGCCACGGAACTGTTGCAACGGGTCGGCCTGGGTCAGCGCCTGACCCACTCGCCTCGCCAGCTCTCCGGTGGCGAGCAGCAGCGCGTGGCAATTGCCCGTGCCTTCGCCGCCGAGCCCGATGTGCTCTTTGCCGACGAACCCACCGGCAACCTCGACAGCCACACCGGCGAGCGCATCAGCGATCTCTTGTTCGAACTGAACAAGGAAAGCGGTACGACCCTGGTGCTGGTCACCCACGACGAACGCCTGGCCCATCGCTGCCGGCGCCTGATCCGACTTGAAGCCGGCCAGATGGTCGCGCCCCTGGAGCCTTGATGGCACGCTTGCCGCTGTTGCGCCTGTTCAGTCTCGCTGTCCGTCAATTGCTGCGCGACGCCCGCGCCGGCGAGTTGCGCGTGTTGTTTTTCGCCTTGCTGGTCGCCGTGGCGGCCAGTACCGCCATCGGCTATTTCGGCGCCCGGCTCAACGGCGCGATGATGCTGCGCGCTACCGAATTCCTCGGCGCGGACCTGCTGCTCGAAGGCAGTTCGCCTGCCCGTCCCGAGCAGATCCGCAGCGGCACCGAGCTGGGCCTGGAGCATGCCCGTGTGGTGGAGTTTTCCAGCGTCGTCGCCACCGACAACGGCATCCAGCTTTCCAGCGTCAAGGCTGCCGACGACCTCTACCCGCTGCGCGGCGAGCTGAAGAGCGCCCCTTCCCCCTTTGCCCCGGAAGAGCCCGGCGGACGACCGAACCCGGGCGAGGCGTGGGTCGAAGCCCGGCTGCTGACAGCACTGGACCTGAAGATCGGCGACAGCATCGACGTCGGCAACACCACCTTGCGCCTGAGCCGGGTGCTGACCTACGAGCCGGATCGCGCCGGCAATTTCTACAGCCTCACGCCCCGGGTCATGATCAACCTCAAGGATCTGGAAGCCACCGGCGTGGTGCAGCCGGGCAGCCGCGTCAGCTATCGCGACCTCTGGCGAGGCCCGGCATCCGCCCTGCAAACCTATCGCGACCTGATCAAGCCGGGCCTGGAAGCCAACCAGCGCCTGCAAGATGCCCGCGACGGCAACCGGCAGATCGGTGGCGCCCTGGGCAAGGCCGAGCGCTACCTGAACATGGCCAGCCTGGTGGCGGTGCTGTTGTCCGGCGTCGCGGTGGCGCTCTCCGCCAATCGTTTCGCCACCCGGCGCTTCGATGCCAGTGCACTGTTGCGCTGCCTGGGCCTGTCACGTCGGGAAACCATGCTGCTGTTCAGCCTGCAACTGACGGTACTGGGCCTGCTGGCGAGTCTCAGCGGCGCCCTGCTCGGCTGGATCGCCCAGTTGGGACTGTTCGCCCTGCTGCATGACCTGCTCCCCGCCACGGTACCGCCGGGCGGCCTGTTGCCGGCCATCGCCGGGATCGGCACCGGGCTGGTGGCGCTGGCGGGGTTCGCCCTGCCGCCCCTGGCCGCGTTGGGGCGGGTGCCGCCATTGCGCGTATTGCGCCGGGACATGCTGCCCATCCCTTCCAGTACCTGGGTGGTCTATGGTGCCGCGCTGGGTGCCCTTGGCCTGATCATGTGGCGCCTGAGCCTGGACCTGGTGCTGACCTTCGCCCTGCTCGGCGGCGGTGTCGTCGCCGCGCTGGTGCTCGGCGGCCTGCTGTTGCTGCTGCTTCAAAGCCTGCGTCGGATGCTTGCCCGTGCGTCCCTGCCCTGGCGGCTGGGGCTCGGCCAGCTGTTGCGCCACCCCCTCGCCGCCGCAGGCCAGGCATTGGCATTCGGCCTGATCCTGTTGTCCATGGCCTTGATCGCACTGTTGCGCGGCGAGTTGCTGGACACCTGGCAGAACCAGCTGCCGAAAAATGCTCCCAACTACTTCGCCCTGAACATCCTGCCCAATGACAAGCAGGCCTTCACCGACAAGCTGTTGCAGTTGTCGGCGCAATCGGCCCCGCTCTATCCCGTGGTGCCGGGGCGGCTCATCAGCATCAACGGCGAACCGGCCAGGGAGTTCGTCACCAAGGACTCGGCCGGGGACCGCGCACTGCAACGCGACCTGAGCCTGACCTGGGCCGCGGACCTGCCGGAAGGTAACGTCGTCACCGCCGGGAACTGGTGGCCGCAGCAGCCGCCGGACGATATACCAGGGGTGTCGGTGGAAGGCAAAGTGGCCGAGAACCTGCAGATCAAGCTGGGCGACCGGCTGGTGTTCAGCGTGGGTGGCGTCAACCGCGAAGCGAAGGTCACCAGCCTGCGGGAGATCAACTGGGACAACTTCCAACCCAACTTCTTCATGATCTTCCAACCCGGCACCCTGAAGGACTTGCCGGCCACCTACCTCACCAGCTTCTACCTGGCCGCCGGTCACGACCAGCAGATTGTCGACCTGGCCCGGGCCTTCCCGGCCGTGACGATCCTGCAGGTCGAAGCCTTGCTGCAACAACTGCGCAGCATCCTGGCCCAGGTGACCCTGGCCGTGGAGTATGTGCTGCTGTTTGTGCTGGCGGCGGGCATGGCGGTGCTGTTCTCCGGACTGCAGGCCACCCTTGATGAACGGATTCGCCAAGGCGCGCTGCTGCGGGCCCTGGGGGCGGAGCGCCCCCTGCTGGTCAAGGCCCGTCGCATCGAATTCGGCCTGTTGGGTGCGGTCAGCGGGTTGCTGGCGGCCCTGGGCTCGGAACTGGTCAGCCTGGTGCTCTACCGCTTTGCCTTCGATCTGCCCTGGCATCCGCATCCATGGTTATTGATGTTGCCGCTGGTAGGCGCTTTGCTGATCGGTGCGGCGGGGGTGTTCGGCACCCGGCGGGCGCTCAACGCCAGCCCGCTGACAGTGTTGCGCGAGGGTTGATAGACTTCCGTCCTCACCATCACAAGAAATTGCCATGAGCCGTTATCGCCCACCTCGCACCGCTGGCACCGCGCTGATCACCCCCGAGGGCGAGGCGCGGATGCGCGCCGAGTTCCACGAGCTTTGGCATGTGCGCCGCCCTCAAGTGACCCAGGCGGTCAGCGAGGCGGCGGCCCAGGGGGATCGTTCGGAGAATGCCGAATACACCTACGGCAAGAAAATGCTGCGGGAAATCGACAGCCGCGTCCGCTTCCTCACCAAGCGCCTCGAAGCACTCAAAGTCGTCAGTGAAAAACCCAGCGACCCGAACAAGGTGTATTTCGGCGCCTGGGTCACGGTCGAGGACGAGGACGGTAACGAGGCTCGCTATCGCATCGTCGGGCCTGATGAACTGGACTTGAAGCAGAACCTGATCAGCATCGACTCGCCGCTGGCGCGGGCACTGATTGGCAAGGCACTGGACGCTGAAGTCAGGGTGCTGACACCGACAGGCGAGAAACTGGTCTATATCGTGGACATCACTTATCCATGACCCGCTGATAAAGCCCCTCCGCCTCGAAACATCCCAGCAAACTTGATCCTTTGACAAGATGACAGCGCTGCGCAGAATGAACGGCGCGCGCTGCCTCGCGCCTTTCGCTCAGAACATTATTCAAGGATGAATAATCATGAAGGCTACCCACCATGGATTGGACTGCTGGATGTACAACACCCCTCAGTTATACAAACTGCGCATCGACGAACTGATTCTGCCCGGCACCCATGACTCCGGCGCGGACAAAAAAGCCCCAAACCCTACACTGCCTCAGGAAAAAACCCAGGACGTACCGATCATCGAACAGATCCTGGCAGGCTTTCGCGTGCTCGACCTGCGCGTGGAGTTCTCCGCCAATGCCTCCGTCGGCAGCGACAAGCGCTTCCAACTGTTTCACCTCACCTCCTCCGGACGCACGGTGGGCGGTGACGTTCTGGCACCATTGAATGAGTTTTACGATGACCCCGAACACAAGGCCGCGAGGGCAAGGGAAATCGTTATCTTGAACTTCCATAAGTTCAAGCATTTCAACCGAGCCATCCACCGGGAATTGCACAGCCTGATCGACTCGAAAATCGGACAACGGCTGGTCCCCCGCAACTGGCGGCGTTCAACGCTGGGAGATATATGGACTCATCGCCCGGAGAGGACCGTGGTCATTGCCTACAATCATCGCGTGAGGGCCAAGTACTGGAAAGGCGTGGAGCATCAATGGAGCGGCCAGAACCTGAACACTACCGCAGCCTTGAAGACATTCATGGATGAACAATCCGCCAGGAAGAAACCTGACTTCGTATTGCGCTCGATACAATGCGCCAAATACGTGCTGCCCTTTCATCTTCCCGACGACTTCAGTGGAAAGATAGATGAGTGGTTCGAGTCCAGGAACAGCAACAGTTATATCCAGCGCTTCCACATCATCAATACCGATTGGTCGACCCGCAGCCGAATTGTATTCAACTGCATGCACGCCAACGGAATAAGGGCAATGGCCAAGGCAGACAGCCTCAACGTCGAGTGATCAGCCCTTGCCGCGCCACACGGGTCAACTGCCGGATCATTTCAGGAGCATCCGCCGCGCTGGGTGATTGAATGACCGCCAGATCGAAACTGTCGTTGGCGAAACGTGCCAGGGACTCGCCATCTTCGACAAACTGGATCAGGAACGCAGCGGGCCCGTGGCTGCGACGCGGCCAGCCATCGAGATAACGCAACAGCGTTGGCTGATGGGTACCGCCCAAGAGGATTTTTGGATTGCGTTGAAGACTCGCCGTGATCGGCGCAAGACGTACAAGGGGGCTGGGTGCATTCATCGTGTCGTGTCTCTGCCTCAAAAAGTCTGCATGGCAGGTGAGAGGCAACACCGAACCAGCGCTTTAGCGGTATTTCGAAGCCTGTTCCAAGCTTCTCACGATGACTGGATGAGTCACCTGGCGCCCCGCAAGTAGCTGTTTAAATCGGCGCATGAGCAGCATCCTAGAGAAGCCGACGGGCCAGTGTCAAGAATCTGCAGCCACAAAAAAGGCCCGTACCAGACGGGCCTTCGAGGGTTCGACTCGGTGATCAGCCGGCGATGGCGCGATCAATCGACAGCTTGCCGGCGCCCTCGATCAACACCGCAATACTCGCGGCCAGCAACGCCAGGGCAAATTCATAACCATTGTTCGCCATGAACAGGCCGTTGCCGATGTGCACGGAAAAAATGGCCACCAGGGAGAGGAAGGCCAGCCCCAGCGCCGCCGGACGAGCCAGCAGGCCCACGATCAATGCCAGCCCGGCAAAAAACTCGGTGCCACCGGCCAATGTGGCCATTACGTAGCCGGGTGTCAGGCCGATGCTTTCCATCCACTGCGCGGTACCCGCCAGCCCGTAGCCACCGAACAGACCAAAGAGCTTCTGCGAGCCGTGAGCCGCGAAGATGACACCGACTGCGATGCGCAGGACGGTCAGGCCGAAGCCGGCACGGGTAGACAGGATTTTGTTGATGAAGGAGCTCATAGGTTCATTTCCTTGGAATGTGTGGGATGGGGCGCCATATTAATCAGTTAAATTCATATGAAAAGCGCAAAAAATGCGCCATACAAATCTATTTATTCGATCACTTGCGCAGTGCAACCTTTTGCTCCTTCGGTTCCAACGACTCCCGCTCCCGATCAAACGCCAGATAATATTTGTTCACACTATTAACGTAGCTGACGGCGCCCATTCCTACCTGCTCCATGGCAATGCGTTCGACCTGGAAAAACCACTGGTTGGGATTCAATCCCCGCCGCCGGGCCTCGGCACGCATGCCCTGGACGCGCTCGGGCCCCATGTTGTAGGCGGCCAGCACAAAAGCCATGCGTTCGCGCTCGTTGAGCTTGGGACTTGAGAAAAACTTGCGGCGAATCATGGCCAGATACTTCGCACCGGCCTGGACATTGGCGTCCAGGTTCTGAATGTTGCCAACCCCGACCCGCTGGGCCGCCGCCGGCGTGATCTGCATCAGCCCGGTGGGGCCGCTACCGCTGCGGGCGCTGGGTAGCAGGGCGGACTCCTTGAAGGCCAGGGCCGCCAGGTTGAGCCAGTCCATATCCTGGGCCTCGGCATGTTTTTGCAGCACCGGGCGCAGCTTCTCCAGCCGCTGGCGGTCGGCCCGGGCCAGCGGATAATGAACCTGGTACAAACGGCGGTAGATGCGCAGGAAAGCCGCGTCCTCGTTGGAGGGTGCCTTGTAGGTCGTCAGGAAGCCGTTGATGCTCGCTCGCAGCATGGCGGCGTCGCGGCGAACGAACCAATGTTCGTTATCCGGGTCACCGATCAGCAACTGCCGATCGAAACGCAGCTTGGGCAGGATCTTGCCCCAGCGCTCGGCGATGGGTTGCTCGACAATGGTCAGATGGAAAATCCCGCCCTGGACCATTTCCAGCACATCCTCCACCGCCAGGGTGGGGTCGACCCATTCGATCTTCACCGGCGATAACTTGAGCAGCGCCAGCTTCTGATTGATCTGGCCCACCGCCTCCCCCGCCGCACTGCCATTGGGCAAGGCCAGGGTCTTGCCGGACAGCTGTTCCACCCGGGTGTAGCGTTTCTCCCCCTTGATGCCCACCAGCATCAGCGGCACGCCGCTGCGAATCGGATCGCTGGCACTGACCGCGTGACTGGCCAGGGGCTCGAGCAATTCGCCCGGCGCGACAAGGTCGCCCTCTCCTCGCTGCAGGGCACCGAGCAATTGGTCCTTGGCCTTGGGAATGATCTTGAGGGTGATTTCCTGGCCATCCCGGGCATGACCGTTGAGGTATTGTTCGAATGCCCGCAAACGATGATATTCGACACCGATGGGTTGCCCCTGGACTTCCCCGGAGCTGTTGCGGCTTTGGTTGACCAATACTTTCAGTACGCGACTGCTGCGGATCTGCGCCAAGTCGCGCACCGTCCCTGGCGCCACCGCCTGCACGGGCCCGGGCAGCCGCGCCTCGGCCGGCATCGGCAGCAACAGTGAGCAACACAGCAGTAGCAACACCTGGGGACGTGTCATCCACTCTCCGGAAGGAATACCGCGCCCCCGCCTTCCTGAAAAAAAGAGGCTTGGGTCGACAGAAACAGAGCACCTGGGGCGCTGAAAAGTGCGCAAGACTGGCACAGCGATGGCTTTTATACCAACCCGACCTGTCTCGTGGCCTCAACAGACAGCCTCAACTCGTTGTAGTTCTTGGCTTTTCTTATAAATCTACAGCTCTGATATGCTTTCCGGCCTTTGGGCCGAGGTAGCACCATGCAACTCATCGATATCGGCGTCAACCTGACCAACCCCAGTTTCGCTGACAAACACCAGGCGGTGCTTGAGCGCGCCTATGAAGCGGGGGTGTGCCAATTGGTATTGACCGGCACCAGCATCGAGGGCAGCGAACAGGCGCTTGAACTCTGTCAACAGCTGGATGAGAGCGGCGAACGCCTGTTCTCCACCGCCGGCATCCATCCCCACAGCGCCAGCGACTGGACCGCCGACAGCGCCCGGCACCTCAAGGACCTGCTGAAGCAAAACCGCGTCCGTGCGGTGGGAGAATGCGGACTGGATTTCAACCGGGACTTCGCCCCTCGCCCACAACAGGAGAAGGTCCTGGAAGAACACCTCGCCCTGGCGGCAGAGCTGCAGCTTCCGGTCTTTCTGCACGAACGCGACGCCGACCAGCGCTTGTTGGAGATCCTGCGGGATTTCCGCGACCGTCTGCCGGCGGCTGTGGTGCATTGCTTTACCGGCGAGAAGAAGGCGCTGTTCAACTACCTCGACCTGGACCTGCACATCGGCATCACCGGCTGGATCTGCGATGAACGCCGGGGCACGCATTTGCATCCGTTGGTACGCGAGATCCCTCGCGGGCGGCTGATGCTCGAAAGCGATGCTCCCTACCTGCTGCCCCGCACCTTGCGTCCCAAACCCAAGAACGGTCGCAACGAGCCGGCCTACCTGACGGAAGTCTTGCGGGAAATCGCCTTGCATCGGGGCGAAACCCAGGATGACCTGGCGGCACACAGCACAGCATGCGCGCGGGCCTTCTTCGGGTTGCCCACGATCTCCTGAACCCAGATCCCTTGTGGGAGCGAGCCTGCTCGCGATGGCGGTTAGTCAGCTTGCAGATAGGTGACTGACCCACCGCTATCGCGAGCAGGCTCGCTCCCACGGGGGCCCTTCTACAAAAGCTTCTGGCCAGCCATCAGCTCTGTTGACCCACATCAAAACTCCAGCCTCCGAAATAGCGGCAGAATAATGGCACCTTGCCAAAACTGTTTCCGCTATCAGAGAAGACCTTCCATGGGTGCCTGGCTTAGCAATATCTCATTGAAATACAAATTCTGGGCGGTCAATGCGGTCGCGTTCGTGACCACCTTGCTGCTCGTGCTCTATGCGGTGCAACTCGAACAACAGGCCCGCAATCAGGCGGCCCGGGAGAATGCCCAGGCCCAGGCGCGCCTGTTCAGCACCTGGCCGGCCGGGCAAGCGCTGCCCAAGGCCGACAACCTGCTGGCTTTCCAGCAAGGCCAGGCGCCCACGTTCAACGCTCAGTCGTTGCCTTCCCTGGCGCAGGCGCAGGGCTGGGTCGATCTGGATCCCAAGCCGCTCGTCGGTCATCAGCCGTTGCTGGGCGCTGAAGTCATCCAACGCGGCAACGGCCAACAACTTGCCATCCTGGCCCAGGGTGCAAGCCTGAGTCAGGTATTCGGCGAGCGTTTCGGCCAATACGCCGTGGCGGTATTCGTATTGATGCTGGCCATGCTGGGCGCGTCGCAGCTGTTGATCCGCTTCCTGTTGAGCCAGCTCAACACCCTGAAGGACGTGATGCTGCATGTGGAGAAAACCGGCGATCTGTCCGCCCGCGTGCCCCTGGCCTGCGAGGATGAAGTAGGCCAGATGGCCGCCGCATTCAACGCCATGCAGGCCGGTTATCAACGGGTGGTCGATACCGTGGCCAGCACCGCCCGCCAACTGGACAGTGGCGCGGCACGATTGGCTTCGAGCATGAGCGAGGTTCGCCACGGCATGCTTGGGCAGCAGAGCGAAACCGATCAGGCGGCGACGGCGATCAATGAGATGTCCGCCACGGTGTATCACATCGCCCAACATGCCGGCGCCACTCGCGACCTGTCGAAAGCCGCCGACACCCTGGCCGGCAATGGCCGCGAGGTGGTCAATCGGGTGGAGCAGTCAATTACCGGCCTGTCCTCCGGGGTGCAGCAGACCGCCGAAATGATCCAGCGCCTGGCCGAAGACAGTCAAAAGATCAACAGCGTGGTCAGCGTGATCCACAGCATCGCGGAGCAGACCAACCTGTTGGCTCTCAACGCCGCCATCGAAGCGGCGCGGGCCGGGGAAATGGGACGGGGGTTTGCCGTGGTGGCCGACGAGGTACGCAACCTCGCCAAACGGGTGCAGATCTCCACGGATGAAATCACCACCATGGTGTCAGCCCTGCAGGCGGGCACCCAGGACGCGGTGGACTTCATGCAGGAAAGCTCCTACAAGGCCGACGATTGCGTACAGCAGGCCCGCGAAGCCGGCGAGGCACTGGCGCAGATCACCGGAGCGGTGGCCCAGATGCGCGAGAGCAACACGCAGATCGCCGTCGCCGCCGAGCAACAAAGCCAGGTGGCCGAGGAAATGAACCGGGCAGTGGTGGGCATTCGCGACGTGACCGAAAACACCGTGCGCCAGACCGTGGACTCGGCTACCACTAGTCATGAACTGGCGACCCTGGCGGGCGAACTGAGCAAGGCGATCGGGCAGCTCAAGCTTTAGAACTGCGTGCGGGAGGCCTCGACTGCGCTTCCCTTGTGGCGAGGGGATTTATCCCCGCTGGGTCGCACAGCGACCCCAATACAGCTGACCAAAGTTTCAAGTCTTATGAAGGCTGCTTTTGAGAGGGGCGCTTCGCCCCCCAACGGGGATAAATCCCCTCGCCACAAAAGTAACTCTCACCTCCACAGTCATGGTCACCTATCGCATCCATAGCCAACCGCGATTCGCCGCCCCACCCCGCCGCGCCTATTCTTGTATCAATCGATGTCAGGAATAAGGAACCGCATCATGCACAAACCTCACTTCCCCCTTGCAGGCTGGCAATGGCGCGCCTTCAACCCGACCCATCTGGGGTTGCAGCTGATCGCCGTGCCCTTGCTCATCATCGCGTCGTTGCTGATCGTCTCGGGCGCGCTCAACCTGAACCTGGCGGACATCAGCATTGGCATCATCGCGGTATTCGCCTCGCTGGGATTGTTGCGTCAACCTCACTGAGCGCCCACGTACCTCAGCCGAAAATCGTCACCGTCTGCCGGCTCATGGCGATCAGGCGGCCATCGGCGCTCCAGAACTTCGCGGCGACGTGACCGTAGCCGTCCTGGGCGTGCTCGATCTCGGCCAGGTACTTGCACCAGTCCAACGTCGTCAGCGCCAGCACCGGCTGGACGAATTCGATGGTCCAGGTGAGCGTACTGCCCGGCGCCATTTGTGTCAGATGAGGCAACAGCGCGGGTGGCCAGGCATCCACCAGCGCGAGGATGTGGGCTTCATTGAGCGGCTCTTCCTTCACGTCCCCACGCAACCGTACCCAGCCGCCCATGCTGCGGGATTTATTGCCGGTGAACGGCAGGCCACCGACACTCCAGCACATCGCCAGATGCCGCATGAACTCCGGCGTACCACCCTTGATGTATGGTAGCTCCTGGCAGTGCTCGACGCTTTTGAACTCTGGTGCGGGATCGGCCTGCACCGCCACTACGGAGGAACGTGATGCACCGAAGCTGCCTTGCACCACGGTCACCACCTGGCCGTTCTGCACCGCACGCCCCTGCACCTGACTGACCGCCTTGCCTTCACGCAGCACTTCGACTTCAAAGCTGACGGGCACGTCCGGTTCGACCGGGCCGACGAAGGTAATCGCCAGGGAGCGCACCGGACGGTCCGCCGGCACCTGTGCACGCATCGCCTCATACTGCAGTGCCGCCACCAGCCCGCCAAAAGTAGCGCGTCCTTGACCCCATTCAGGCGCGATGGTCACGGCATCTGGCTGACGACGCACAGCCTCGATCAAATCGGAAAAGCGCATGGCAACCTCGAAAGCATGGGAAAAAGATGAAGGAATCTTAACCAGCCGGGATCAGCGACACAGCGCTCATTCCGGCCAAAGAGGCTGACAGATAGGCCGCCACGTTGGAATCCACCGAAAGACTATTGTGGGAGCGAGCCTGCTCGCGATGGCGGAGGGGCAGGCAACATGGATGCACGTTGACCCGGCGCTATCGCGAGCAGGCTCGCTCCCACAGGGGGATAGGTGTGGAGTTCAGGATTTGTGAAAGCAGCTGGCAATCAACTTATCGAGGACCTTGTCAGCCTTGGCTTCGGCCAGGGTCATGGTAGTGCGCCAGACCGGCACGCAGGGTTGCAGGTCATGTTCCTGTTCGGCGCGGGCCAGCCATTGCCAGCAGTCATGCCAATCGCCCAGGGCGCCTTGGGCGGACTTGAGTCGTGGCATGGCCGCTTCCGGCAGGCGATCGAGTTCCGGGTAGGCTTCGATCGCATAGCGCACGCGCTTGATCAGCAGCCGCAACCGGTGGCGGTCATGGGCCGGATCACGCAACGCTTCACCGAGTTTTTTCCACTGTTTGTCCAGACGCTTTTCGATGCGTTTGCGCAACCCCTTGAGCAGGCCCTGACGCTGGGCAGCGCGAATGAAGCGCGGAAATGCGTCGAGGATCATCAACAGTTGCGTCACCTCCCGGCTCGCGGCCACGGCTGGATAGGCGTCGGCCATCTGCAGCCGGCGCCGTTGTGCCGCGTCGGTATTGCCGTGCTCCTCCAGATAGGCCGCCAACACTTCCCGGTCACGCAATGGTGTAGTCAGGGTGCCGACTGCCGAAGCGGCTGTTTCCAGCTGTTCGACACCCGGCAAGCCGCGTAACGGGCGCAGCAGGCTGCGCAAACGGCGAACCGTGGTCCGCAGGTCATGCAGCGCTTCGCTGTCGGTATGGGCGTTCAGGCGGGCCTGGCAGGCCAACAGGCGGACTTCCAGGCCCAGTATCCGGGCCACCAGCCGATCGATCATGGGACGTACTCCGTACCCAGTTGCAAGCCTCAAGCTTCAAGCTGCAAGAGAGGCGTGTCGCGTGCTTCTCTCTTGCAGCTTGTCGCCGACAACTTGCCGCTGCTTTTATCGTCCCGCACGGGACTCGCGGATGTAGAAGCGCGCCTTCTCGGCCTTTTTGGAGCAGCCTTCGAACGCTTCGAATTGCTGCTGGGTCTTGGCACCCGTCAGCAGCGACAGGGCCTTGGAGTAGCTGACAGTACCGGCAAAACCTTCGGCCTTGGCGAGGTCCAGTTCATGCCACGCGGCATCGAGCTGGCTACCGCAGCTGTCACGATAAGCTGTTTTGCCTGCGCAACCGGCCAGGGCCAGAACCATCAGGGATGCTACCAGGGGCAGGCAGTTCCGGGCTTTCATCATTACACCTCAGTCAGGTCAAACAGTCGTGCTGGTAAGACGGTCGCAAAGGCGAAAAGTGCCTTGGCCCGACCGCCTTAATTCAAGTGTGGGCGAGCATACAAAAATGTCACACCTGCGTGTCAGAAAACGACGCCCGTGCCACAACGATTGAGCCGGGCGCTCGATAAGTGCATTGTTGAAGTCTGTTCGACAAGAGGCCGGGTCATGACAAAACGTGTCGCATTGGTACTGGGTTCGGGCGGCGCCCGGGGCTACGCCCATATCGGAGTGATCGAGGAAATAGAACGGCGCGGCTACGACATCGCCTGCATCGCCGGTTGCTCGATGGGGGCCGTAGTGGGTGGCATCTATGCCGCCGGCAAGCTCCGGGATTATCGCAATTGGATCGAAAGCCTGGATTACCTGGACGTTTTGCGGCTGGTGGATGTCAGTTTTCGCCTCGGTGCGATCCGCGGTGAAAAAGTTTTCGGACAGATCCGCAAGATCGTCGGCGAACTCAACATCGAAGACTTGCGCATTCCCTACACCGCCGTGGCCACGGACCTGACCAACCAACAGGAAATCTGGTTCCAGGAAGGTTGCCTGCATCAGGCGATGCGCGCCTCGGCGGCGATTCCCAGCCTGTTCACGCCAGTGATGCAAGGCAACCGCATGCTGGTGGACGGTGGCCTGCTCAATCCGCTGCCGATCGTGCCGGTGGTGTCCAGCCACTGTGATCTGATCATCGCGGTCAACCTCAACGCCACCAACCAGCGACAGTACAGCCTGCCAGTGATTCCACGTCCCGCCGCATTCCGGAGCCGATTCGACAACCTCATCAGTTCCCTGGGCTCGAAGTTGCCGTTTCGGCGCAAGCAGGCCGAGCAATTGTTATTGCTGGAGCAGGAAGCGTTGAAAGCCGAGGCCGCCGACATCAACCCCTGGCTCGAATCCGTCGAACCCGAAGGCCAACAACCGGCCGCCGCGCCGGAGACTGAAGGCGCACCGAAGTCCGCCACCGGTTCGTTCATCATCGATAACGTCGGCCCGGCCTCGTTACTGGATTTGATCAACCAGAGTTTCGAAGTGATGCAGACCTCATTGGCCCAATACAAGATCGCCGGGTATCCCCCGGACGTACTGATCAACGTGCCGAAACGGGTGTGCCGATTCTTCGAGTTCTACAAGGCGCCGGAGTTGATCGCCTTGGGGCGGGAGATTGCCAGCGATACTTTGGATCGGTATGAGAGTGAACGGAGCTGAGATTCTTTCAGCGGGTGTCAGGGCCTCATCGCGAGCAGGCTCGCTCCCACATTTGGATCGAGGCAAGACACCTGTTTGTGGACACCGCTCGTCCAATGTGGGAGCGAGCCTGCTCGCGAAGGCAATCGCCCTGGCGAAGAAGAACTAAAGCCCACCCTCTCCCAACAACCGATACCCCACCCCCGCCTCGGTCACAATGAACCGTGGACGGGTCGGATCGTCGGCCAGTTTTTGCCGCAGGTGGCCGACCACGATGCGCAGATAGTGGCTGTCCTCGGTGTGGGTCGGGCCCCAGATGTCCTTGAGCAATTGCTGCTGGGTGATGACCCGTCCGGGGTGCCGCGCCAGTTGCGCCAGCACGGCGTATTCCTTGCGGGTCAGGGCCACTTCGCTGCCATCCAGCAGCACCCGGCGATAAGCCAGGTCCACCGTCAGCGGCCCCAGCGTCAGCGCCGCTTCCCGCGCCTCTCCGGCCGGCGCCTGGCGCAAGAGGGCGCGGACCCTGGCCAGGAATTCCTGGATGCCGAACGGCTTGGTCACGTAATCATTGGCGCCGTTGTCCAGCGCCTCGACTTTCTGCGCTTCGCTGGCCCGTACCGATAGCACCAGCACCGGCACCGTCGACCATTGGCGGAACTCGCACAACACCTGTTGGCCATCCATGTCCGGCAGGCCGAGGTCGAGCACCAGCAGATCGGGCTTGTTCAATGCCGCCTGGGCCAGGCCATCGGCCCCCGTACCGGCCTCGAGCACCTTGTAGCCCTGGGAGGCCAGGCTGATGCGCAGGAATTTGCGGATCTGCGGCTCATCATCGATAACCAGGAGGGTCGCGGTCTGGCTCATGGGTTCCGTTCACTGAAAATCAATGGCAGAGAGTAACGTAGCCCGGCTCAGGCTTCATCATCCATGCCCGGTTGTGCTTGCAATGGCAGGTGCAGGGTGATGCAAGTGCCGCGGCCATCGAGACCGTCGCCCACGCTGATCCGTCCGCCATGGGCGCCCACCATGCCCTGACAGATCGCCAGCCCCAACCCCGTCCCCTGCCCGCCCCGATCACCGCGCGCTGCGGTGTAGAACATGTCGAAGATTTTCTCCCGCTCGGGTTCAGGAATTCCCGGCCCTTCATCGGCCACGGCAAAAAACACTTCACTGTCCGTCGTGTCGGCGCTCAGCGACAGGCGCCCGTGAGCCGGCGAAAAACGCGCGGCATTTTCCAGTACATTCACCAGGGCCTGTTCGATCAGTGCCGCGTGGACATGCAGCAATGGCAATGGGTCAGGTACCTCGACGCTGACCATCAGCGGCGCCAGCACCGCCCTTAGGCGGTTCAACGCGCTGCCGACGATATCGGCCGGCGCCACCCAGTCCCGCGCCAGTTTCAGGGCACCGTGGCCGAGACGGGTCATGTCCAGCAGGTTCTGGATGTAGCGGTCCAGACGCTCGGCCTCATCGCGGGTGCCTTCGAGCAATTCGCGACGATCCGCCAGCGGGATCGCCTCACCCAGCGCCAACAGGCTGTCGATGCTGCCACGCATGGCGGTCAGCGGCGTGCGCAGATCGTGGGACACCGAGGCCAGCAAGGCGCTGCGCAGTTGCTCGGTCTCGCCGTGCAAGCGCGCCGCTTCGAGGTCCTGAGCCAGTTGCGCCCGGGCCAGCGCCTGGGCCAGAGGCCGGCTGAGGGCCGCCAACCAGCGCCGACGTTGGCCGCTCAAGGGGCTGTCGTCTTTCGAACGCACGCCCAGCAACGCCAGCGGTCCACCTTCCACCGACAACGGCCACCACCACCAGCGCCCGGACGGCAGCGTCCCGGTCCCGGCGCCGGCCGGCTGGTCGTGTTGCCAGGCCCAGTCGGCCGCCGCGCGTTCGGCCTCGGCGAACGTCAGCGGCTCGGCGGTCTCGATCTTCCAGCCACTCTGGCCATCTCGATTGAGCAGGCACAGTTGCAAGTCGTGCCAGCCATTGAAGTGCTGCGTAGCGGCGCTGATCACCGCCTGGCGGTCGGTGGCAGCCGTGAGCTTGCGGGACAGATCGAGCAGTTCGCCAGTTTCCTGCTGGGTGTCACGTAGCGCCTGCAACTGCCGGCGCTGGCGGGCAGCGAGGTTGCCGGTCAGGGCCGCCATCAGCAGGAAGAACACCAGCGTCAGCACGTCTTCGTCGCGCTGGATGGTGAGGGAAAAGTTCGGCGGGATGAACAGAAAGTCGTAGGCCAGGAACGACATTGCCGCACAGGCCAACGCCGGGCCGAGACTGCTGCGCACCGCCACCAGCAGGACCGCCATCAGAAACACCAGGGAGATATTGGGCAACTCCAGCAGCCCCGCAATGCCCCAGGCCAATGCACTGGCCGCCCCGGTCGCCAGCAACGCCAACACGTAGTCGAAACCGGTCTGGACGCGGCTTGAGTGAACGCGGGCGGGGCGCAATTGTTCATCACTGTCCAGTACGTTGATCTCCAGCCCCCGGGCATCACGCAACAAGCGTGAGGCCAGGCCGCCGCCGAACCATCGCCTGCGCAGGCGCGGTCGGGACTGCCCTACCAAGAGCAGAGTGGCCCGACGTTCGATGGCATGCTGGACCAGGGTCCTGGCCACTTCACCGGCCCGCAGCAGTACCACTTCACCGCCAAGACGTTCCGCCAATTGCTGGGCGTTTTGCAGGCGCTGGCGCGCGGACTCGTCCCGGGCACCACCGTTGTCCACATGCACCAGGCTCCACGGCAGGTGCCGGCGCTGGGCGACGCGGCTGGCATGGCGCACCAGGCGCTCGGCCTGGGCGTCGCCGTCCACCCCCACCAGTAGCCGACCCCGCACCACCGGGGCGGCCTGCCCCAGTTGTCGATAGCCCAGCGTCAGATCGTTGTCCACTTGCGCGGCGGCAGTCTGCATCGCCAGCTCACGCAGGGCCGTCAGGTTGGTCTGGGTGAAGAAAGCATCGATTGCCGCGCGGGCCTGCTCCGGCACATAGACCTTGCCATCGCGCAGGCGCTCCAGCAGTTCACGGGGCGGCAGGTCGATCAGCAGCAGTTCATCGGCTTCCTGCAGAACCCAATCCGGCAGCGTTTCGCGAACCTGCACCCCGGTGATGCCGCGCACCTGGTCATTGAGGCTTTCCAGGTGCTGGACATTGACGGTGGTGTAGACATCGATGCCGGCGGCAAGCAGCTCCTGGATGTCCTGCCAGCGCTTGGCGTGGCGACTGCCGGGGGCATTGCTGTGGGCCAGTTCGTCCACCAGCACCAGGCTTGGCCGGGCGGCGAGCAGACCGTCGAGGTCCATTTCCTCGAGCATCACGCCCCGGTATTGGGAACGCACCAAAGGCTGCTGCACCAGGCCGCCGAGCAGTGCTTCGGTTTCGGCTCGACCGTGTGTCTCCACCACGCCGGCGATGACCTTCACGTTCTGCCGCAATTGGGTGTGGGCCGCTTGCAACATGGCGTAGGTCTTGCCGACACCCGGTGCCGCGCCCAGAAAGACTTTGAGCCGGCCACGGCCAGCGCGAGGCAGATTGGCTAACAGGGCATCGGCGCGGCCGGAGTCGCTCATGGTCTAGATCTCGTGCTCTCAATTTGATGGCATGCCCATTCTCACAGGCTCCACGGCCCCCTTGTGGGAGCGAGCCTGCTCGCGATAGCGGTATATCAGTCACGCATCCGCAAGCTGACGCACCGCCATCGCGAGCAAGCTCGCGCCCACATAGGGGGCTACAGCTTTTCCAGCGCCAGGTTCAACGCCAGCACATTCACCACCGGCGGCCCCACCAGAGGTTGTTCGATATGAGTGTCGAGCAACTGCTGCAAGGTCGAGACCGGCAGGTTGCGCGCCGCAGCGACTCGCGCCAGTTGATAGGCAATCGCTGCCGGTGGCAAGTGCGGATCCAACCCGCTGCCGGAGGTGGTTAGCAGCGCCAGCGGCACCGGCCCTTGGCCCGGCACCAAAAGCGTGCGGGCCTCATCGATGATCCGCGTGGCCAGAGCCGGATTGCTCGGGGAAAGATTGCTCGCGCCGCTGGCAACCGTGGCGAAAGTGCCGGCCGAGGGACGTGGATGAAACCAGGCATCCCCCTGGAAATCCTGGGCAATCAGGAGTGAGCCGCGCACCTTGCCGTCGGCGCCCTCGACAAGGCTGCCGTTGGCCTGGAAGGGAAAGGCGACTTGCGCCACTGCGGTGACCAGCAGGGGGTAGGCGATGCCGGTGATCAGGGTCATCAGGAGTAACAGGCTCAGGGCCGGGCGAATTAACTTGAACATTCCAAAATCCTCAGTTGAGAACACATCTGTGGCGAGCCGCTGTAAAAGGCTCAAACCAGCCCCAACGCCGTCAGCAACACATCGATTCCCTTGATCCCCACGAACGGCACCACGATCCCGCCCAGGCCATAGATCAGCAAATTGCGCCGCAGCAACGCCGCCGCGCTCGCCGCCTGTACCCGCACGCCGCGCAGGGCCAACGGGATCAGCACCACGATGATCAAGGCATTGAACACGATGGCCGAGAGGATGGCGCTCTGCGGGCTGCTCAGGTGCATCACGTTCAACACACCGAGCTGTGGATAAATCGAGGCGAACAGTGCCGGCAGGATCGCGAAGTACTTGGCGACGTCATTGGCAATGGAGAAGGTGGTCAGTGCCCCACGGGTCACCAGCAGTTCCTTGCCGATCTGCACCACGTCCAGCAACTTGGTCGGGTCGCTGTCGAGATCGACCATGTTGGCCGCCTCCCGCGCCGCTTGGGTGCCATCGTTCATCGCCATGCCGACATCGGCCTGGGCCAGGGCCGGGGCGTCGTTGGCGCCGTCGCCGCACATGGCCACCAGCCGACCGTCATTCTGCTCATGGCGGATACGCGCCAGCTTCTTCTCCGGCGTGGCTTCGGCCAATACGTCGTCGACGCCCGCTTCGGCGGCAATCGCGGCGGCGGTCAGCGGGTTGTCGCCAGTGACCATCACGGTACGGATGCCCAGCTTGCGCAACTCGGCGAAACGCTCGCGGATGCCTGGCTTGACCACATCCTTGAGACGGATGGCGCCGAGCAGCTTGCCGTCCACGCACACCAATAAGGGCGTGCCGCCGCTCTGGGCAATCTTGTCGACCTCTTGGGCCAGCATCGACGGCAACTGGTTGCGCGACAGGCCGATGAAACCCAGCAGCGAATCCACCGCCCCCTTGCGGTATACCCGCCCTTGATAATCGACACCGGACAAACGGGTTTCAGCGCTGAACGGTACCGCCGCCAACGACTCCAAGGCAGGCTCGGGTTGCGGATGCAACGCTCGCAGGTATTCCACGATGGATTTGCCTTCAGCCGTGTCGTCAGCCAACGAAGCCAACAGCGCACCTTCGGCCAGCGCGTTGATGTTCACCCCGGGTGCGGCATGAACCGCTGCACAACGACGATTGCCGAACGTGATGGTGCCGGTCTTGTCCAGCATCAGCACGTGTACGTCCCCCGCCGCTTCCACCGCACGGCCGGATTTGGCGATCACGTTCAGGCGCACCAGTCGATCCATCCCGGCGATGCCGATGGCCGACAGCAAGCCACCGATGGTGGTGGGAATCAACGTGACCAACAGCGCCACCAGAAACACCAGAGGCAGGCTGCCGTTGGCGAAGCGAGCGAACGGTTGCAGCGTCACCACCACCAACAGGAAGATCAGGGTCAGGCCGATCAACAGGATGTCCAGCGCCACCTCGTTCGGCGTCTTCTGCCGCTTGGCGCCTTCGACCAGGGCGATCATGCGATCCAGGGTGGACTCACCGGGATTGCTGGTAATGCGCACCAGCAACCAGTCGGAAACCAACCGCGTGTTGCCGGTGACCGCCGAACGATCACCGCCGGATTCACGAATGACCGGCGCAGACTCACCGGTGATCGCCGCCTCGTTGACTGCGGCAATGCCCTCGATCACTTCGCCGTCACCCGGAATCATCTCCCCTGCCTCGACGCGCACCACATCGTCCTTGCGCAAACGGCTGGCGGGGACGACTTCAAAACCATTGGCGGTCCGGCGACGTGCGCTGAGGCCTTCGCTGCCAGCCTTGAGACTGTCGGCCCGGGCCTTGCCGCGCCCTTCAGCCAAGGCCTCGGCGAAGTTGGCGAACAGCACGGTGAACCATAGCCAGAGCGCGATCTGCGCGGCAACGAATGTCGGCACGGCACTGTCGGGAATGAAGCACAGCACGGTGGTGAATACTGCCGTCAGCGCCACCACCAGCATCACCGGTGCACGGTGCAACTGGCGCGGATCGAGCTTGACGAAAGCTTGTAGCAACGCCGGCCGCCACAGGGCGGAGATGGCGGTTTTCGCTTGCGGTGCCTGGGTGGTCACCGCTTGGGGGACGGGCATATTCATCATCGGATCCTCAGAAGCCCATGCTCAGGTGTTCAGCAATCGGGCCAAGGGCCAGGGTCGGCAGGAAGGTCAGGCCGCCCACCAGCAAAATGCTCACGGTCAGTAAGGTCACGAACAGCGGGCCGTGGGTGGGGAAACTGTTCTGGCCGATCGGGGCGGTTTTCTTCAGCGCCAGGCTGCCGGCCAACGCCAGCACGGGCAGGATGTAGCCGAAACGGCCGATCAACATACCCAGGCCCAGCATCAGGTTATGGAACGGCGTGTTCGCACCAAACCCGGCGAACGCCGAACCGTTGTTGGCCCCCGCCGACGTGTAGGCGTACAGCAATTGACTGAAACCATGGGCACCGGGATTGCTCACCGCAGCGGCAGGCCCGGGCAGACTTGCGGCCACGGCGCCCAACACCAGCACGCTTACAGGCATGACCAACAGGGTCACCACCAGCAGTTGCACTTCCCGAGCGCCGAGTTTCTTGCCCAGGTATTCCGGGGTACGGCCGATCATCAAGCCGGCCAGGAACACCGCGATCAGCACGTTCAGCAACATCCCGTAGAGCCCGGCCCCGACGCCACCGAAAATCACTTCACCGACCATCATGTTCACCAGCGCGACCATGCCGCTGAGGGGGTTGAGGCTGTCGTGCATGGCGTTGACCGAGCCATTGGACGCCGCCGTGGTGGTCACCGACCACAGCACCGAGGCGGTGGTGCCAAAGCGCGACTCCTTGCCTTCCAGCGGTGCAACCTGCTCCACGGCCGCATCGGCCAATGCCGGATTGGGTTGGTACTCGGCCCACAACGAAGTCGCACCGCCGATCAAGAAAAGCGCGAGCATGCAGGCAATGATCGCCCGACTCTGACGCAGATCCTTGACGTAGTGGCCGAATGTGAACACCAGCGCAGCGGGAATCAGAATGATCGACGCGAGCTCGAACACATTGCTCCAGGCCGTCGGGTTCTCGAAGGGATGCGCCGAGTTGACGCCGAAGAAGCCACCGCCGTTGGTGCCCAATTGCTTGATCGCAATCTGGCTGGCGGCCGGGCCCAGCGGGATCACCTGGTCGGCGCCTTGCACCGTCACCCCGTGCACATAGTGCGCGAACGTCTGCGGCACCCCCTGCCATACCAGAAACAACGCCAGCAACAGGCACAGCGGCAAGAGTCCATATAGGGTGGCACGGGTCATGTCGACCCAGAAATTGCCAAGGGTCCTGGCCGATTTACGTCCGATCCCACGACACAGCGCCACCAGCACAGCCAGGCCGGTGGCGGCGCTGACAAAATTCTGCACGGTGAGGCCAATCATCTGGCTCAGGTAGCTCAGGGACGCTTCACCGCTGTAAGACTGCCAGTTGGTGTTGGTCATGAAACTCACGGCTGTATTGAACGCCTGGGTCCACTCCATGCCGGGCACTTGCTCGGTGTTGAGCGGCAAGTGCCCCTGCAACAGCAGAACTGCGAACAACAACAAAAAGCCCGCCAGGTTGAAGGCGAGCAAGGCCAGGGTGTATTTCCGCCAGCTCTGCTCGACCTGCGGATCCACCCCCGCCAGCCGATAGCAGCCTCGTTCCAGCGGCCCGAGAACCGGGGAAAGCCAAGTGCGCTGCCCTTCCATGACCTTGTAATAGAACCGCCCGAGCAATGGAGCCGGAATCAACACCAGCGCGAAAAAGGCGAAGATCAGCCCGTAGTCATAACCGTGCATAACCGCTCCTAGTTCCGGTCCGTGCGCAACAGCGCAACCAGCAGATAAATGAACAGCGCCACTGCCAGCAGCAATGACACCCCGTCCAGGACACTCATGGGACTTCTCCGTGGTGCGGCGTCGGGCCGCGTGTGGAGTGATTGTCGGCAGAGAGGCTGTAAAGGAACGAGACCGAGGGTGGTATCGAGGAATAAAAAAATCGTAAAAATGCACAGTGGCTTGCTGGGCGTGTTATGAGATGTGTCCGGTAGAACAGGGGTAGTATTGAACCACTGCGAGCAACCTTCGCTCATAAGTGGTAGGTGTGGCGGATTGGGTGAACGACGCCCACTGGCCCGCCCTCAAGGAGAGTCCTATGCCCTGGTATGCCTGGCTGATTTTGATCGTTGCAATCGGCTCCATCGTCGGAGGCCTGATGATGCTGCGCGACACCGCCAACAAGGTCGAACTGACCGAGGAGCAACGCAAGCGCGTGGCCGAACGGAACGCGGAGATGGATGCGAAGGAGGCCAAGGATCGTTGAACTGCGCGGGCGGCGCACCGCTCGTTGTGGCGAGGGGATTATAGGGGCGACCCGACGCGTCGCCGGGATTAACCAAGCACCTTGCTCTAACAGGTACACCGCTTGGCCGGTTCACGACTGCTGCGCAGCCGAGCGGGGATAAATCCCCTCGCCACAAAGGAAGTGTTACTTTTCCCAATCCGCCTTGGCAATCTGCAAGCCATGCAGGCCCTTGTAGGCCGCCCGCTCGGGCTGGCTCCAGCCTTCGAGCAATGCATCTTCCAACCGATAGATCTCCACACCCAGGGGACGGCAGACGCTGAGCGGATCCTGAGCATCCGGCCCCCACATCGCCAACGACAGGTCACCGCCAGGGCAAGTGGATAAGGCGCAGAGCAGATCGATCTCGGCAAAAAACTCCAGGTAATCGCCCTTCTGCGCCGGACAGGCTTTCATGAAGTACATGTCGTCATGGTTAAGCCCGGTGCACTGGAAAATGTTCAGCACATCGTGCACGTCGAACTCCGTAAGGCCATGGGGCAACACCGCGCGGGTCAGGTTCGAATGACAGTGATGATGAAAATCCTCACCGGTCAGCATCCTGTTCACATACGGATCACAGCGTGTACCCAGCAGGTCGTGCAACCGTCCGCCATGCTCATCGATACCGTAGCCGGCCAGACTGTCATCGGTAATGGTCACCAGTGGTCTCAAGAAAGGCAGGTTCGACCAGAGCCGGTCATGGGTGCTGACATGAGCGCCTTGCAACTGCCGAGTGCGCGCCGCCCACAAGCGCTCCCGTGGATCGTGGGCATTCCAGACGTTGAAATCGCCTACCTGCGGCCCCACCGGAGTGGTGACGCGAAACACGTGACCGGCCGGCACATGCCAGGCACGACCGGTGCGGATCGGCACTTCGAATTGCTCGATCAGCGTGCGCTGGTCTTGCTGGGTGCGGATCCTGTCATAGAACGGCTTGTCCACCTGCAGGGCTGACCCCTTACTGACCTGGTAAGCGGCTGGATAATCTTTGTACATGGCGCGGTCCTCGATCAGTGTTTATGGATGGGAGTCATCAACTGCAGAAGCATTTGTTCGGAATCGTCGAGATAGAGGCTCATCGCCTCCTGAGCCGCCTGTTTGTCGCCTTCAGCCAGCCAGTCATGAATCTGCCGGTCGCGGGCCAGCCACGGCGCCTGGAAACGTGGCTCATCAGGCGCCGAGAAAAACGCCAGGCGCAACTGCGCAACCACGTTGGTGAAAAACTCGTCGAGTAAAGGACTGCCCATCAACCCGACGATGTGTTGATGGAACGCCAGGCTGTGGGTCCCCACTGCGCGCCAGTCTTCACGCTCCCGGGCCAGCTCGGCCGCCTCGAGAATCTCAAGCATCCGGTTGGATCGATACGCGCCCAATGGTTGGCTGTTCATGATCGCCTGAAGCTCCAGAGTGCGACGAACCTTGAACAGATCCCGCACATCGTCACTGCCCAACCTGCGGACCATCACGCCTTTGTTGCGCACATAACGGGTCAACCCTTCCTGGCCCAGGCGATGCAACGCCTCACGAATGGTATTGCGTGAGGCGTTGTAGGCCGAGACCAGATCGTTCTCCACCAAGGCCATGCCCGGCAGCAAGCGGCCTCCGATGATGTCCGCGCGTAGCTGCAAGGTGATCTGGTCGGCGAGGGAAAGTCCCGTGTTCATGCTCAATGCCTCAGATTGTTCAACAATCGACTGGTAGTGAGTAATCATGATTTGTGCCAGATGTCATTTTTCTCGGCCGGCGTCGAATCGTCGCCATGGTTTCGTGTCCGCCAAGAAAACAAAAGGCCAGTCATTCGACCGGCCTTTTTTCGCTATCTCATTTCAATTCACTTCCAGCTTGTCGAGATTCCTGTCCAGGATTGCCTTGCCTATTCCCTTGACCTCCAACAACTCCTCGACCGAGGAGAACGGCCCATTTGCTTCCCTGTATGCAACAATCGCCTTCGCCTTGGCCTCGCCTATACCCGCCAGCTCGCGCTGCAGCGTAGGGGCATCTGCCTCGTTAAGGTTCACTTTGGCGTCTTGGGGCTTCACCGAAATATCCATCGTCTGTGACGGTGTCGGTGTCTCGGGTTTGGCTGAAGGTGCAGCAATGGCGGCAATAGAGGCGCTGGTCAGCAGTGCAAAAACCAGGGAGTAGAAATAGCCTGTACGCATAAGTGACGCTCCATGACATCGTTAAGAGAGAAGCAGCTTTTCCGAAGCTGCCTCTCAAACCTAGGCGATGATGAGTCGCTGTCAAAAATGTGTACGTTACAGACTGTGTAATAATCAGGGCTCAAGGCGACGTTGCTGATGGATCCAGTCAACAATTTCCCCGTCTGGGGCGTATCCGCTAACGGTGTCCCGAAGCAATTGGCGGACCCGGTTGTAATCATCGTGTTCAATTGCAGCCAGCAGCTCAGCCAACTTGGCCTTGAGCACATCCCAGGGAAGATGATCTTCGTTGGCGCTCATGATCATGGGGTGCTGGGTAGCAACGACGTTGTCACCAATCAGCAACTCTTCATAAAGCTTCTCACCGGGTCGCAGGCCCGTGAACTTGATTGAAATGTCACCTTGAGGGTTCCTCTCCGAGCGGACACTCAAACCAGACAGGTGAATCATCTTCTCTGCCAGTTCGACAATTCTTACTGGCTCGCCCATATCCAGGACGAACACATCGCCACCTAACCCCATGGAGCCGGCCTGAATCACCAGCTGTGCGGCCTCGGGAATGGTCATGAAATAACGCGTGATCTTCGGGTGTGTAACAGTCAACGGCCCGCCGGATTTGATTTGTTTATGGAACAAGGGGATAACCGAACCGGACGATCCCAATACGTTGCCGAACCGGACCATGGTAAAACGAGTCTTGTTGACTCGAGACACATTGGCACTATCGCCGAACAATACGGGCGCTAGCTCACGGCTAAGGGCTTGCAACGTCAACTCCGCGAGCCGCTTGGTACTACCCATCACGTTGGTGGGGCGCACGGCTTTATCAGTAGAAATCAAGACGAAGTTCGACACACCTGCCTGCAATGCAGCCTGGGCGGTGTTCAGCGTCCCAATCACGTTGTTCAGAACCCCCTCGGCAATATTATGCTCGACCATGGGGACATGTTTATAAGCAGCAGCGTGATAGACCGTATCGACACTCCAGGTCTTCATCACATCCAACAACTTGGCCTGATCCCGCACCGAACCCAGTATGGGCAGTAAACGAACAGATAGAGACTCACGGGTGGTTCGTGGTTCAAGTTCGGACAAAATACTGTAAAGGTTAAATTCGCTATGCTCATACAACAAAAGCGTGGTGGGCTTGAGCGCCAGAATCTGACGGCAGAGTTCCGAGCCGATTGACCCGCCAGCCCCGGTGACCAGAACCGATTGCCCAGTGATGCAATGCTCAAGCAAATCTGGCTGCGCAGGTACTGGGTCACGTCCAAGCAGGTCCGCAATATCTACTTCCTGGATGTCATCCACCTTGACCCGCCCACTGGCCAGGTCCATGAAACCCGGGACGCTACGTACGTGCAGCGGGAACCTCTCAAGCAAGGTCAAGATCTCCCGACGACGACCACGGGACGATGAAGGTATCGCCAGTAGGATTTCCTGCGCCCCCGTTGCATCGATCATTTTTTGAATCTGCTCGGGCTCGTAGACCTGAAGACCGGCGATGACGCGGTCTGCGATGCTGCTGTCGTCATCAATGAACGCGACTGGGCGCATTACCCTCCCCATGCGCAATGCTGCTACCAGCTGGTTCCCAGCGGCCCCAGCGCCATAAATTGCAACCTTGGGCAAGCCGTCGTCACGGTTGGCAAACGGGACATGCTGGGCAGCGGTGAACCAATCTCCCAGGAAATACTGACGCATCAACAGCCGAAGACCACCAATCGTGATCAAGCTCAACCACCAGTAATTGAAGATGATCGAGCGAGGTACCACGGTTTTATGGTTGCTGTACCAATACACCACGAGGGCCAGCAGCAAGGCAGAGAGACTGACCGCTTTGCAAATGGTAATCAATGCATCGTTGCCGAAGTAACGCATGACGGCGCGATACATGCCAAAGCGTATGAAAATCGGAATGGCGATCAGTGGGGCGGATGCGAAAAGCCAAAGATGCGTTTCGATCGGAGTGGCCAATGCCTCGACTCCGAGGCGAACAACAAACGCCAGCCATAGCGCGACCCAGACCAGGATTACGTCTGTAGCCACCTGAATCGCCCGCTTGTGGCGTCTTGGCAACCCCAGCAACGCTGTTCTTAATTTACCCATAAATCCTTCATGCACCTCGGCCAGCTCCTAAACCCAATCGATCCCGATAGACGCGGCACTGTCATCGACCGTTGGACAACCTATAAACAGAAAACGCGAATTTTTACCTTTAAATCAAGCCTTCTCAAGCGCGCCAGCACGAGATGCTGACGGCCAGCAGTACCTAATGCACGTAGGCAATGATTACAGCCAACATTCTATCCACATTCCACAATACGACACATGCCGCCAACGGCAACAACCAGAACATATTAATCGACACCACCGCCAGCGTCACCGACAGATGCCGACCATATTGGTGGGAGGCAGACTGATAAGCATAGGGTTCGATGAGCCTCGTAGATTTCTTTTTGCAGCAGCAGTCGTAATAAAGTAACGGTTGCATCTACAATAAGGATACCTAGCAGAATCAACCAGACCCAAAGCAGCCTCGATGACTCCCGAGCCGTATGTAGCGACAGCAGGCTTAGGAGAATGCCGACGAACGGGATCCATAACCCCACCTTTCCCAGCGTAAGACTTCGGTTTACCGTAGGATCTCTGATATGCAGTTCCACGGCAGTAACGACTCGTAAGTTCTACACTTCTATTTGCCGCCATTCTAAATACCCGACGAACAGTGCCAATGATTTTCCATGACAACAATTACTACCCTCAAGCATAAAATGACCAAGCATTGTGCTGGCGAGCCGCAACGCGTATAATGTCAAAACAATATCAACTACTATATGCATTATACATAAGGATCCAAACACCTCAAACACTAGACTTATAAAATCAAGCTTACACTGGACGGAAACTTTAAAATTTATTTAATAGTTATTGCTTTTCCATACTGCGGAGAAAGTTGAAGAATGACGGCGGCAAATTTTTCTAAAGACGAAATTTCATTGCGTGATTTTTTTTGTTTTCTGGCTCCGCAGATACGAACCATTATATTGATTTTCGTTGTGATAGTTGCCATAGGCCTTGGCTATGCGATTACCAGACCGACGTTGCACATGAGCATTGCGAACGTAGCGATAGGCGATAGCTTAAACATGGATTCTAGCGCTTCCAACCTACTCGAAAGTCCAGAAACGATGATGTATAAATACGCTCAACTCGCCACAATAGACCCTATAAAGAAAACCAATATCGTTGAGGTCTCGACTGTTGCAGCGAATCGCGAAGAGTCAATTAAAAAACTTAAGCTCGCTATCAATGAGATAACCTCGACGCAGAACCATCTCTATCAACAGCAAGAAATAAAATTTATTAAATACTTAGATTTGTTAGAAATGGCAGATACGAAAGAAATAAAAATCCTAAGCATGTTGCAAAATGCATCCCGCTCGTCAATGACCTATTCGTCAGAGATTACAACCACTGAGCTTCCTTACAGCGGTAACATGTATAAAATATTACTTGGCACCACGCTCACCGCTCTTTTCGTAGCGTTGGTCATTGGCGCCATTAAAGAATGGATTAGGCGGTTAGGTGAAACAGCTTGATTAGATGTCCGGCGAAACATACATAAGCCAATTTTTCGTTTTTTAGAGGCTACCTCCGTTGTCTGACGATCAGCGTCGCGCCTTTGCTGCGGTTAGTTCCCCCGGTCATCCAGCGTATGTCTCGCACCTCATCAACAGCCGCTCCGGGCTTATATTGCCACCGAAATGTAAGCGGCTGCCAAACCCACCTCGCGTAGGATCAGACCGACCCCGTCCTAATCCATGTATTCGTCTCTCCTGACAAAAGACAGACAAATTGAACTTGGGCGGTATCAAATGTTTCCATGCGCTAGATACCACCCAGGATTTCATTTTCCAGCGGCGTCGCGCATGACCATTGTCAAGACTTCGCAAGTCTTGGCTATTTCGGCGTCCGTCAGCGTAGGATGAACCAAGAACATCAGGCTTGTTTCTCCAAGTCGCGCTGCCACTGGCAAGCTCTCTTCGGGTCGCCAGGGCGTATTGTCGAAAGCCTTCTCCAGATAGACCTCTGAACATGAGCCCGAAAAGCAAGGAACGCCGCGAGCGCTGATCTCGTTAAGAATCCGGTCCCGATCCCACCCTTCTGCGAGTTGATCCGGCTCTACGAAGACATAACACTTATACGCCGCATGCACGCTGTCACTGGGAGTCTCGGGAACACGCAAGCCATGCAAAGCCTTGGCACAATCCCAGATACGGCGAGCGTTAGCCACCCGCGACTGGTGCCATTGAGGCATCCGTTTCAGCTGAATCCTGCCAATTCCGCCTTGTACCTCCAGCATTCTCCAGTTGGTGCCAAAGCTCTCGTGCAGCCAACGGAATCCTGGGGCATGCTGCCGCTCGTACACGGCTTCCCAGCTCTTTCCATGATCCTTGAACGACCACATCCTGGCCCAAAGTTCACGATCATTCGTCGTAACCATGCCACCTTCACCGGCAGTAGTCATGATCTTGTCCTGACAGAACGACCAAGCACCAATATGGCCTATCGACCCGATCGCCCTGCCTTTGTATCGGGCACCATGCGCCTGTGCACAGTCCTCAATTACTCGGATCCCGTGCTCAGTCGCCAAGGCCATGATGGGGTCCATATCACAAGGCCATCCGGCAAGGTGAACGCAGATGATGGCTTTGGTACGAGGAGACAGGACTGCCTTGATGGTTGACGCATCAATATTCTGCGAATCCGCATTTACATCCGCAAACACAGGGATGGCACCGGCATTAACGATGCTTGAAACAGAGGCCAAAAAGGTTCGGGAAGTCACAATTACTTCATCACCAGCGCCAATACCCAGCGCCTGTAGGGCCAAGTCGAGCGCTACCGTACCATTGGCCACTGCGACCGCATAATCAGTCTCGGCCCAATCGGCAAACTCTCGCTCAAATTGGCGGCACTCCTCCCCGGTCCAATAATTTACCTTGTTGGACAGAATGATATCGCGAGCACAGTTTGCCTCTTCTTCAGAGAAAGATGGCCATGGAGAAAAGGGGGTATTCAACATTGAACTAATCCTGATTCATCAAACTGGCGAGAATGCATATGGCTACAAAGTCTACCGTCGCATGGCCAAAATTGGTGGAATTATTTTAGAACCCGCGCCGGAACGCCAACCACTGTCATACCTTCTGCCACATCTGCCACGACAGCAGCCCCGGCCCCCACTACCCCGGCGGCACCGATGGTCAGCATTTGCTTTACGCACGCGCCTATGCCTACCCAGCTGCGATCTCCTGCCACGACCCCACCGGCGAGCCTGGCACCAGGGCTGATATGAACGAAATCACCTAGAACGCAGTCGTGATCGACACTACACCCTGTATTCAGAATCCCACCCAGCCCCACTCTGGCACCGGCATTGAGAACAGCTCCAGCAAATATCACGGTACCCGCCCCTACCGTCGCGTGGCAACTGACATAAGCGGAAGGATGGATCAGCGTCAGTAAAATAGCGCCACGCTGAGTGAGTGCAGCCTGCTTGGTCTGGCGAACAGCATTATTACCAATAGCTACAATTATCCCGTCAAACTCACGGACTCGCTCAAGCAACTGGTTGCAAGTTCCAATCACAGCCCAAACGCCAATGCTAGTGACGGAAGGCCATGCATCATCGAAGAAAGTAATATCCTCCCACCCGCAATATTCAGCAGTATCGGCGACCACTTTCCCATGCCCACTTGCACCAAGGATTGCAAGTTTTTTCATTACTTATTGCCCGTAAACTTTGACATAGTGGCCTCTCCACTAGCACTAATACCATCTTTCTTCATAACTTTCTTAACCGTCAACGCGATGATTTGCAGATCTAGCCAAAAAGAACGATTTTCCACATACCAGACATCCAGTTCGAACTTCTCCGGCCAGCTTAAAGCGTTTCGCCCATTGATCTGTGCCCAACCGGTAACGCCTGGCCTTACCCTATGCCGAAGGTATTGTCGCTCGTTATAGAGCGGAAGATACTCCATCAACAGCGGTCTAGGTCCTACGAGGCTCATGTCGCCTTTAAGTACGTTCCACAGCTCCGGCAATTCGTCCAGACTGCTGGAACGTAGGAAACTACCGAACGGGGTCATACGCTGTGCATCGGGCAGCGGAGCATTATTGTGGTCGTAAGCATCACGCATGGTGCGGAACTTGATCATCTCAAAAGGCTTACCCTCACGTCCGGGGCGAACCTGCCGGAATAACACGGGCCCTCCCAGCTTGTGCTTTATCAATATTGCCACGACTACTATAACCGGTGACAAAATGATCAAGCCCATAAAGGCTCCGGCAAAATCAACGACTCTCTTCATCTGCTGGTCTCACAAGCTTCATTCAAACAACGCGCCAAACTTCCTGCAAGCTTGTCGAAACCATGCTCGACTTCTACGTAGTGCCTTCCCGCATTCCCCATGGCCGCTCGCTCGGCGCTCGTCAGGCTCGACAACCTGGCGACCGCGTCGGCTAGCGCCTTGGGGTTGCCTGGCTCGACCGTAAATCCGGAACCAGAATCTTCGATGGGGTTGTTGCCCGCATCACAGCAGAACAGAACCGGACGCTGGCCAGCCATGAAGTCAAACAATTTGTTTGAACTGATTCCGTATTTGAACACTGGAGCGTTAATCAGGTTGAAAACAAACGCGTCCGCCTGCGCGGCCAACGCCGGTATCTCGCGCTTGGGAACAGGGTCTTCAAAACTGACACGTTTGAGGCCCAGCTCTCCAGCCAAGGCAATCAATTCGGCCTTGCACGGGCCATTGCCAATAATCCGTAGCTGGACATGCGACATTTCGGGATTTTCTTCGATGATATGTTGCGCACGTAGAACATTATCCAATCCATTGGCTGGACCATGAGCCCCGAAATACATAAGCGTGAACTCATCTCCGGCCACCTTATCCTCTGGACGAGGAAAATCCTGGAGATCGACGCCGTTCGGAATCCAGGCGATCTTCTGCGCATCAATGCCCATAGGCACTATGTATTCATGCGCCTTGGGCAGCAGCACAACAATCCGCTTCGCGCGCTTATAAAGCCACTTCTCCAAAACACGAAGCGTCCGAGCGATCATGCTGCTGCGTTCTAACCGCCCCATATCGATCAGCGTTTCCGGCCACAGATCCCGCACTTCGAAAACGAAAGGCACTCTATATCGCCACGCAAGCACCGCCCCAGCGGCTGCCGCAAACGGATGAACACTCGAGCCAATGATGACGTCGGGCTTCTTCAATGCAGTAAGCTTACCGGGCTTAACAACCTGCCAGGTGTACTCCAGCATATTACGCATACGCGCAGTACCATTCCCCTCATACTCCGATGTTTTCAACCACAGGAAGGGAACGCCGTCATATTGATCAAGCCTGGCGGACTCCGAAACCGCAAGACGTTGCCGACCAGACTGGTGCTCTACACTGGCCGCGACAATCGAAGCCTTCCAACCATGCGCAGGCAAATTTTTCGCCAACTGGTAATGACGAGTACCGCCAGCCCCTCCTGGCTCCTGCGCGTAGTGGTTGAGGATCCAGACGTTCTTCATTCAGCGAGGTCCTCGACAAGGCGGCATATGATCAGCTCGGCCGCGTTGCCTTGACCATATGGCTGCACTGTCTCACCTTTGCTACCCAAGGCTTGACGAACGGCTGTCGCCACTTCTTGCGAAGACTTCGGCGAAACCAATCGATTCCATCCAGCTTCGACCAATTCAACCCACTCGGTTTCATCTCGTAACGTGACACATGGAACGCCGTAAAAGAATGCCTCTTTCTGCACGCCCCCCGAATCAGTGGCGATGAGCGCGGCGTGCTTCTCAAGCTGTACCATATCCAGATAACCGACTGGATCAATAAGGTGCAGGTTCTCTGGCATATCATCCAGTTGCCCGCGCTTCTGCAGAACCGCTCTCGTCCGCGGATGCACGGGCCATACGATCGGCAAATCGGTAGACAAGTCGCGGAAGGCCTCGACAATCGCGGTAAGTCGTGAAGGGTCATCGGTGTTCTCAGCGCGATGAACTGTTGCAAGTACAAAGTCAGCTTCCTTGAGGCCAAGCTTGGCCATTACGCGCCCGCTGGAGTCAACACGCCCGCCATGGAATTTTGCGACGTCGTACATGACGTCTCCGACGGGAATGATACTGGCGGCCCCCACGCCCTCTTCTTTCAGATGCTTCGCAGCGGTTGCAGTTGGAGTAAACATCCAACGTGAAACCCTGTCGGTCAGAATCCGATTTACTTCCTCAGGCATCGCCATGTTAAAAGAGCGCAGTCCTGCTTCAACATGGGCAACCGGTATATGCAATTTGACCGCAGCTAATGCACCAGCCAACGTGGAGTTAGTATCGCCATATACCAATACTACGTCAGGGCGCTCTTGCAATAGAACCTTCTCTACTTCAATCAACATCCTGCCGGTCATGTCGCCATGGCCGCCACCGTGGATATCCAACTGATAAGCTGGCGTTTTCATGCCTAACTCATCGAAGAAAACATCGGACATATTCGAATCGAAATGCTGTCCTGTATGAACAACGACCTCCTGGACCGCTGGCAAAGTGGAAATGAAGTGGGACACAACACTCGCCTTAATAAACTGAGGACGAGCCCCCAAAACTGTTAAGATCTTCATTTTTTTACCTTTTTCGAAAGTTGTTCATAACAAGCCAAAAGTTTTTTTGACTCGATATCCCAATTGTACTGTACGCTTACTGCTTTCCGACCATTCTCACCAAGAAGACGTGCGCGCTCTGGGTCTTTGGCCAAAGCATCAATGGCATGCGCAATTGAGCGCGGATCCATTGGATCAACCAATATGCCACAATTACTGCCATCTATTATCTGACGCCATAGAGGAAAGTCCGACGCAATTACAGGTATCCCCGCAGACATATACTCGAACATTTTATTAGGCTGGGCATCAATGTGATTGGGTAACGGATGAAAGGTTACCAGACCAGCCAAAGATCGAGACAGAACATCTCTTACATGCGATCGCTCGAGCTGGCCTAGCTGATTAACGGAAGCCCAACCTTCGAGTTCCTGCACCCGTTGTTCGACATGAGACTCGCTGAAGCGCCCAACCAGATTGAGACGCACGCCCTCTGAAACGTGGCTGAAGGCATCAACGACTTGTGAGATACCACGAATATTTGCGATACCACCCACATAACATACTTCTTTTTTCTTCTCTTCCCAAGAAACAGCTGCGTCCAACTCGCCAATCATTGGGAAGTTATTTATATCGATACTAGCCGAATTGATACGTAAAAATTTATCGCGAATAAAAGGCGTCGCCGCAAAGATAAAATCCAAATTACGACACGCAAAGCGCTCATACACAAAAAAAGCAACAGATATACACCTCATAAGAAACGGGTGCAAATAAGGCTTACTTAAAAGTTGCTTAGGAACATCCTCATGAGAATCAAAAACGACAACCTTCCCTGCCTTTTTTAATTTCACACCCACTGGAAGCAACTCTGGGTCATGAAACTGATATATATCCGCATCAAGCGACAGTGCTTTAGTAAAAACATCACCCGTAATTTTGAATATCCGTTGCAACCTGCCTTTAGGCTTACCGACATCCAATATCTGGATCCCGTTTACCTGCTCATCACCTTTACCATCTGCAACGATCAACGTGACATCATAACCAGCACTTGCAAGCGTACGACATTCTTTTTGAAAAATTCGAATATCGTATCGAGAATGCACCGACGTCAAGTGAACTACTTTCATCATATAAACCTATGCAAATGGCTCAGGAATAGATTCGAAGCTTTCTACCCATCAGCTTCTGGAGCAATCCTTGCGCACGTTTGGCAAAACGTTGCAAACCATCCCAGTTTTTGAAGTCGGAGTAGTCGTGTATTGGCACATTCATCAGCTCGTCGAATTGAGACCGCGAGATCCTGATCTTCTTGCAGAAGTATTCGATATCGGCTTCTAACTCCTCAGGGTCGTAGAGTGGCTCAGCAAGCTTTATCAGAGCAGTTTCACGAGTCAATTGACCTGATAAAATCATACTGGAGTAATGAATTTTTCGTTTATCGTAGCCAAACCTGGTTGGTAGATAATAATTTTGGAAGAGCTTAGTAAAAATAGATTCGCCATGTTTACGAGCGTAGGAGCGATATCCTATTGTATCTCGCAAATAAACTTCCGCCTCGGCCTTATTATAATTCATATAATTCAACGGCCGAACAGTCCGCATTCCCTTCACGAAGGGATACCAAAAATAATATTCAAAAAAGCTAATGGTCTTGTAATCATTCAACGCGCGCTCTCCATAAGTTTTATGTATTGCGCGCAAATTAATAGCATCCATAGCGCTACCGTGCCATGTTTCTGGGAAAACCGCCTCGGTCGCCAGATTTCCGCCGCTAAGAATATATTTAATATTATTCTTAACTGCAAAATGATACATACTTGAAAAGAAGGCATGATCTTGAGGTACATCCTGATTCGCGACAGCTGCACGCATGTACGCTAACTGCAGATCCCGAACCTCTTCCCAGTTCATAACATGGGTATGCAAATCATAACCGCAATATTTTATTATCTTTTCGATATTACTAACCGCGAGCTCGCTATTCCATCCAGCATCGACATGTACTACAAGCGGACGCAAGCCATAGTCTTTGACTTTAAGAGCCAAATAGGAGCTATCAACACCACCACTCAAGCCAATAATACAATCATACTCTTTACCGGCACCGTCTTTTTTTATCTGCGCAACGATATTCTCAAGCCGTTGAGCGCCCGAACCGTCGGAAAATAGCTGCTGACTCTGAACCTCATCAAACTTACGACAGTGATTGCAAACGCCATGATCATCAAAGACGATCTGGGAGTCTGACGTATCCATTACACACCGGGAGCATACTTGAGTCACTGCACACCTCAATAGAATTCATTAATCACGGAGATCGCTTAATCGAAAGTGACCCGATAATATGATGCTTCAAGAATCTTCTCAAACGCTACGCACCAAAAGCGCCACTAAAAAACCAATACTAACAAAATATATTTCACTTACTGTCCTTGTTAATATCTGGATAGCTAATCAAGACTGCCCTGTGTTTTCCGTGAAATACAAAAAGACTACCTGCCGATACAGCAGAAACTTCGCAATTGTTGAATACAGCAAGCAAATCATCTGTAGACCCGGCACCACCGCAAGCCACGACAGGTACATGTACACTATTAACCACATTTGAAATCAGCGAGAGATCGTAACCCTTTTGCGTTCCGTCGCGGTCAATGGAATTCAGGAATATCTCTCCTACCCCAGCCTGCTCTAAAGCTTTCGCCCATTCCACGGGAGACTTCTTGATATCCCGAGATCCGTTGTGAGTGCACACTGAATACCCACCCAAAAGTCCCTTTTTGCAGTCGATTGAACCTACTACGCTCTGCGAACCATATTGCGCTGCAATGCTGCTGATCAGAGACAGACCATCTGCTGAAGCCGAATTTATAGCAACTTTTTCAACACCCAAGGCAAAAAGCTTTTGTGCGTGTTCTAGCTTGGTGATACCTCCACCATAACAAATTGGCATAAAGCACTCACTCGCGATCTCCGCCACAAGCTCAAAGTCCGGATCACGCTTCGCCTTCGTAGCGCTTATATCCAGAAGAACTAATTCATCAACCTCTTTTTCGTTGAAGATCCTAATTGCATTAATAGGATCTCCAACATATTTCGGATCCTTGAATTTTACCGTCTTAACCAACCCACGATCCTGCAAAAGCAAACAAGGAATAACACGTTTCCTAATCATTGCTCGAGACCTACAAAATTTTTGAATAGCTGCATACCAAACTTGTGGCTCTTTTCGGGATGAAATTGAAACCCGAAAATATTTTCCCTCATTACTCCAGCGGTAAACTCCTGGCCATAGTTAGCAATCAATAAAGTATCGCTTTCGACCTTGGGCTGCATGTAATAGCTATGGACAAAATAGAATCGACTCTGCTCGTTCAGCCCATTCAAAATGGGATGATCGGCTCTGGGCTGAACCTCATTCCAACCCATGTGTGGAACCTTGCGCCCTTCTCGCTTTTCGAAGCGCACGATATCCATATCAATCCAACCCAAACCTTTCTCCTGACCTTCCTCGGATCCGCATCCCAGCATTTGCGAGCCCAAGCAGATGCCCATGACAGGTTTGCGAACGGTTAACGCTTGTTCATTCAGTACATCGATCAAACCACTTTCACGTAGACAGCGCATTCCGGCATCGAACGCTCCCACACCAGGAAGGATTAGTTTATCCGCTTTTTCCAAATCACTCGGCAAATTTGATGCTTTGGCTTTGGCGCCAACTTTTTTGAGCATATTGAGTACAGAAGCCATATTACCGACACCGTAATCAACAACGACGATCATTGCGATTCTCCTTTCGCCGCACGATAGGATATCCAAAAATATATCATATACATCACCGCATATCCGATTGAATAGGACCACAGAGCCGAATCAATTTCCTGGGAGAACGTGAAGCATAGCCAAGTGAACAAAAGCAGACATATCTGCCATAACAAGTCCAGCTTCTGCTTTTGCGCAATATAAATTGTATAACTTAGCGGACTTACGACAAACCTCATGAAAAATAGAGGAATCAGTAGTACCGCGTAACGCCCTGACTCTACCCACTCCTGACCAAAGAGCAAACCAAAAACCCATTCGCCCACTAGTGCAAAAACTCCAAACGGAACTATAGCGAGTGATGCTAACACGAAGAACGTCTTCAAGAATATTCGATAACAATTCCCCTGCGCTCTAAAATCACGTGCTGCCTGTTCTTTGAAAACATCAAGCACCGAAGCTGCCAATAAAGAAATAGGCGCGCCCATCATTTTTAAAGTCAACGCAAACCAACCCGCGGCCTCGCTTCCAAACCGAGCAGCAATAAATATAACCGGAAGCTGACTCGCTGCTGTGTTCAAAAGATCAGCAGTAAGCGAAAATTTTGGAAAGTTCTTATGCCGACATGCCATCTCCTTCACAGACAACCAACTCGAGCTAATACTCCCCCTTAGCCAAGTACTGTTAATCCAGAGCAACGAAAGGCCCGTCGCTGTAATAACTCCGATTACTTGGCCGTGAATTAGACCCGAAACGCCCTGAGAAAAGTAGGCAGCAATAACTTGCGCGACCGCAATACACGCCGCAAGACTGATTCGAGATATGCCAAGCTTATTGAATGCTTGCTGATAGGTCAGCAACGACAATACGACCTTATTCATCCCTATGCCAAAAATCACAGCAACAAGCGACACCCAGAACATTGAAATCACAGGTGGCACGTTATAGAAAACGCCATCCCACAACATCGCGGCACCGACGACCCCCAATGAGGTCAATACTCCAATAATGAAGATAAGTTTGAGTATAGCCTGAACATCATGCGCTCCATTGCAATTAAAAATCGCCATTTCATAACGACCTGTAATAGCAACTGCGGCTATTGTAGCAAATGATAGCCAGACACTAAATTCACCGAGATCGGCAGGAGTGTACAGGCGAACAAGAAGGAGCATGACCCCCATTGTGATGAGCTGAGCTCCGATAGTGCCCATTAAGACACGAGCGATACGCCCCAAGAAACTAGCGCTCATTGCATTTACTTCCTCCGAAGGTAAAGGGCACGGAGACAAGTACAATGAACCCTAGCATCAAGAAAACACCAGACCCCATCAACACAGTCAAAAGTGACTGTTCCAGGATCTTTGTCGCAAAGAGAAGCGCAACAGGGATAGTGAGGAAGGCGACATAGCGCGTGTACAACAAATTCAACAACAGCACAACCCCACTCACAAACAGGGACTCAACGGCGACCCCGACATACTTAGCCTGCAAATAAGCGATAGCGAAAAAATTTACGTTGGCATTCAAGTTCGGATTATCGAAAATTTCTTGGCCAATTCGAAAAGTCAATGGTTCCGACTTCGCCACACCCATTATAGAACTAAGCAAGGTATCACTATAGAAATTATAACCAAACAATAAAACAAAATTATCCACAGCCCCTAACAACGTTGAGGGGACGATGAAAGCACGACGCACGAAATAGTCATTAAGATATGAATAGCCAAACAGCTCAAACTCAAGCGCCCCCGCCAACAAAAAAACGACTGCACCAGATAAAAACCAAGAAATTTTTACATTTCCGTAGCGCCTAAAGTACTGCATCAGAAAATAGATAAGCAGTAGTACCATAAAAGGATATTTCTGGCCAAACGCCCCCCACAACACAAAGGCATTTGCCAAACCTAGTAGTATGTATATATGCGATTTCCGGTAGACACCCCAAGCAAAAAGCACAGGGAAAAATGCCTGCGTGCCTATGGATGCAAGATAGCCACCCCCCGAGCCAGCTTGGAATACATCGCGCGCCAAGGCTCTTCGAACGTACTGATCAGGAAAACTAAAAGAAAAATAACTTGCGCTTTTAAAAAAAATAAAACAAAGCACCAAAATATTGGCAAACGCTAGAATCGCCAAACATTTTCGACTTAGTGCATCACTTTGCCTACTTTGACTTTCGTAAAATCTAATCTTATTCGCTAAAGCGATTATCACCACCCCAAACATTACACCCAGTGACACCCCTTCCCATGGCTTCGTATCGGGTGAAAAGTTGTTTGCGGCATTTAGAACAAGAGCATGGGGTACTACCACGAGAAAAAGTAGACAGACAATAAGATCTCCAGGCCTTTCCACGCGCCCCCCACACAGCAACGCACAAATCGAAGCCAGAACCGCCAGGTAAACTATCAGCCCGAAATCGATATGCTTTGCTGCCGCCCCCATGTACTCATGAAGTATATAAACATAGCTATTGTTCACCCATACCAAAGTCAGGAAATAGGCGAAAAATAGCAAAGCATTCAACAATACCGACCTATCGAGACGAGCTGATAAATACATAATATTATCCCGCGATAGCCGCGGCAATTTTCATTACAGACGTCTCATCCAAGTAAGGATGCATAGGCAGGCTCATCACTTGCGTCGCGACTTCATCACCAACCGGCAGGGATACCGAAGAATCAGCTACTGCGGGTTGTTTGTTGAGCGGGATTGGATAGTGAACTACACTTGGAATACCTGCTGCTTTCAATTTTTCCTGAACAATGTCGCGATCTTGCACGCGAACCGTGTATTGAGCGTAAGCACTCACATTCTGCTCAGCGATGTATGGAATGCTGTTTAATCCTGTCGTGCTCAACGCAACGTCATACCATTTAGCCACTTGCTGACGCAGCGCAATCTCCTCTTCGAAGATTTCAAGCTTGGGCAGTAGAATAGCTGCTTGCAGGGTATCCAGCCGACTATTCACCCCAACCCGGATGTGGTGATAACGGCGATCCTGGCCATGCCGGGCAATCTGGCGAATAACGGTGGCCAACGCTTCATCATTGGTAAAGATCGCGCCACCATCGCCATAGCAACCCAATGGTTTGCTAGGAAAGAAGCTGGTGCAGGAAACTGTTGTAAGGTTGCACGAGCGCTTGCCTTTGTACGAAGCGCCAAAGCTCTGCGCCGCGTCCTCGATCACAGGAATGCCGTATTTGGCAGCAATAGCGTTGATCGCATCAAAGTCAGCGCATTGCCCGTATAGCGATACTGGAATAATCGCCTTCGTACGCGGCGTAATCGCCGCTTCGAGCAACTGCGGATCAAGGTTGTAGGTACGTGGGTCGATGTCCACATATACAGGCTTGGCCCCCAGCAGAGCGACTGTTTCGGCAGTAGCAATGTAGGTGAAGCCCGGAGTGATCACCTCGTCGCCTGGACCAATGCCCAGGGCCATCTGTACGATCTGCAGAGCGTCGGTGCCGTTGGCGCAACTGATGCAGAACTTGGTGCCGGCGAAGGCGGCGAGGCGCTCCTCCAGTTCCTGTACTTCCGGGCCAAGAATGTACTGGCCGTGGCTCAAGACACGCTGGATGCCGGCATCTATCTTGTCCTTGATACGTGCTTGCTGGCTCTTCAGGTCAATGAATTCAATCATGCTCAGGCATCCATCTTGTTCAAAAATTTTCCGTTCAGCACATAACGCGCCCCCGTATGCGAGCAGAAGGCCTCGCCCTGCTCGTTCAACTGCAGTTGCTCGCCAAATTCGCTCATCCAGCCAATCTGCCGTGCGGGTACGCCCACCATCAATGCATAGGCCGGTACATCCTTGTTGATGACCGCGCCAGCACCGACGAAGGCATATTCACCAATGGTAACGCCGCAAACGATGGTGCAATTGGCGCCAAGCGTCGCGCCCTTCTTTACCAGCGTATCGAGGTACTGGTCCTTGCGCTCGATCAGCGAACGAGGGTTATAGACATTGGTGAAGACCATGCTGGGGCCACAGAACACGCCCTCTTCCAGCGTGACATTATCGTAGACTGATACATTGTTCTGGACCTTGCAGCGGTCGCCGATCACAACCTTGTTGCCCACAAACACATTCTGGCCGAGCGAAACGCCGGCACCGATCCGGGCCCCCCCGCAAACATGGACAAAGTGCCAGACACGGGAATTTTCACCGATCTGTGCGCCCTCATCGACAATCGCGCTTGGGTGCTGATAGTAGTTCATTGCTTCAGACTCACGTTGGACTGAGGTTGATCGAAAGCACGCTGCAATTGCTCGGCAGCATAGTGCCCATAACGACTTGCACCTACCTCGTTGAGGTGGTGGCTGTCACGGTAGATGAGCAGGCCTTGTTGATAAGGCGCAGCGGCAAAGAAGCTGCTGTTGGAAAAGTCCAGGAAACGCACGCCAGGCGTGCGGTCGACAATGGCTTGAACTTGCTGGTTGGCAACTTGCCACTCGCGATTGAATGTCAATGGCGCCGGCAGGCCAATCTCGGTAAAGCGCCTTACCCGCTGTACGTCTGTTTCAAACATTGGCACCTGGGCAAGCACCACTATGCGTTTATGGGCTCCCGCAGTATTGACGAGAAACTCAGCAAACGCCTTGGCGAATGTTTGGCTCTGCATCTGGTACTGCCACATGCCTGCGACGATTACCCGTTCCACCTTCGGCAGCTCACGGGCGACGGCCTCGATCTGCGCGCGACAAGGTTTTTGCGCCCAGGCTGGCAGGCGTTCAAAGTCGAAGCCGGGGATAGGCACGCAACTGCTGGCAGTGATCACGCGGTAGGCAACACCCTGCTCTTCCCCCACCCGGTCGAAGAAATAGTTCAACTGAGCAGCATGACTATCGCCAATTACCAGGACGGACACTTCGGCATCTGCCTTGCCTCGCTTGCACGCGCCCACCTGGGTGCCATGGCAAATCAGTTCTGGAGCAGCATAACGGGTGAGCTCCACAGGCAGCGGAGCGACCAGCGAGGCGTTCACACGCTGTCCTCCCCACACCACCAACACGACCACAGCACCGCCTAAGGCCCACTTTGGCACCTGGCGCATCATACCGGAAGCATTTCTGGCGGGTGTTTCGACCAAGCGATAGGAAAGCCATGCCAACAGTACAGAGCTGACCACGAAAACCGGCACCCAAGCGACCGTCAGCTCGTACTGCCCTGTGTAATAGCGAATGAATGCCAGCACCGGCCAGTGCCACAGATATAACGAATAGGAAATGCCGCCGAGCCAGACCATCGGCCGAGTGGCCAGCAACGCGCTGACCGGACCACGCCGAGCGGCGATGAGTAGCCCTGCCCCGACGCAAGGCAAGATAGACCAAAAGCCTGGGAAGTGTTGCTTATCGATAGTCAACACCGCCCAAGCCAGCAGGGTTGCCCCCAGCCCACCAAATACGCTTGCAAGGAATATGGATAGCTCGCGCTGGCGCATCAGCAAGGCAATGATAGCACCCACCATGAATTCGGGAGTCCGTGCCGACAGGGCAAAGTACAACCCATCTTGCGATTCACCCAGCACACGGTAGCCGCTCCAGGCAAACAGGATGGCGGCTAGCAAAACAAATGCCATGAGACGCCACTGCTTTGGCAAGCAAATGACCATCACAGGGAAGAACAGGTAAAACTGCATCTCGATGGCCAAGGACCAGGTGTGCAGAAGCGGCAACTCATCGGCCCGCGGCGCGAAATAACTACCGAAGTCAGCGAAATACTGGTTACTGGTAAACCGCGCCGAGGACTTCAGGCTAGCGAGAAAGAATGCGAAGTCATTAGGCAGAAACAAAATCGCGGATATTGCGCACACCACCACCAGCATGACGAAATACGCCGGCAGAATGCGTTTGATACGGCTGACATAGAATGAAACGAGATCGATCTTATCGCTTCGCTCGGTCAACAATACCGTTATGATGAAACCAGAGATGACAAAAAAAATGTCGACGCCAACATAGCCGGCTTTCAGCCAGCCACTATTGGCGTGATAAAGCATGACCGCCAGAACTGCGATTGCACGCAAGCCCTGAATATCGAAACGAATGCTGCGCGCGTGGCGCATCGCACCCGCTTCGTTTGGCTTGTTGAAATTATCGTTCGACACGCTGGCTCAAGATCCTGCTCGGGAATATGAAAACGGGTGGCGCAAAGCCACCCGTGCTACCTCGCTCTGTCAGCGAGAAAGGGCTTGAACGAACGGATGCGCTTCGTTGTCCGCTGCCACGACGACGGTCGCACTGCGAATAGTATCGACCGTCTCCACGCAATGACGAGCATCCTCAATGCCATAGCCACGACCAGCCAGGATTTCCTCGTAGCTGGTGGTGTGCAGGTCAGTGAAGCCTTCGGAGAACTCCATTTCCTCGCCGTTGACGGTAATCGAACGGTAAGTCGGCTTCTTGCCTTTCACCGATTCCGGCAGGTCATTGGCGTCGACCGACAGGAACCAACGTACGCGTGCTTTCTCGTACTCCAGGTAGCCAGCCGCCTTGTGTTCAGAAGTGAAGTGCACAACGTTATGCTGTAGCTTGCCGAAGATGAAATGCAGCATGTCGTAGAAGTGCACGCCGATGTTGGTGGCTACGCCGAACGACTTGCGCGGGTCCCCTTTCCAACTTTGCAGGTACCACTTGCCGCGAGAGGTAATGTAGGTCAGGTCGACTTCGTACTTGTGCGGGTTGTTCTCGCGGGCAACCTTGTCCTTCAAGGCAATGATTGCCTGGTGATGGCGCAGCTGCAGGATGTTGAACAGGCGCTTGCCGGTTTCCTGCTCGATCAGGAGCAATTGGTCCAGTTGCTGCGGGGTCGGTACCAGAGGCTTTTCACAGATCACATCACAGCCCAAGCGCAGGCCTGCGGCAATGTGCGGGTGATGCAGGTAGTTGGGCGAGCAGATCGAAACATAGTCCAAGGCGGTCGCCGGATCGCGCTTGAGGCAGTGGGCGTGATCAAGAAAGAACTCGAACTCGGTGAAGAATTCGCTTTGCGGCGAAATACTGTCGATGATGCCTACCGAGTCATTGATATCATAGGCTGAAACCAAGGCATTACCAGTATCCTTGATAGCACGCATATGACGTGGCGCAATATAACCAGCAGCGCCGATCAGAGCAAAACGCTTCATCTAAAACTCTCCTGTCATCAGGCTTTGATAATATTCGATTGAGGGGCGCGGTATTTACCACGACTATCAATTATTAACTGAGCGTGCTGACTAATAAGTTCGTAATCGAATTTATCGTGATCTGTAGCCAAGATAACAGCATCATAAGCCCTTAGAACTTCAACGGTCAGGGGCTCACTGGAAAGATCAAAATGGTGCTCGCGCATCTTCGGAAATCTTAAGACATGCGGATCACTATAGCCGACAATACCTCCCTTGGCCTCGATCAGTTCCATAATTTCAACGGATGGGGATTCACGCATATCATCCACATTCTTCTTATAAGCGATACCAAGCACTAAAATTTTACTGCCTTTTAGAGGTTTGGCACGCTCATTCAAACCATCCATCAATTTGCTTAGAACGTATTCCGGCATCGCCTGATTAACCTCACCCGAAAGCTCGATAAAACGGGTGTGCAAACCATACTCACGAGCCTTCCAAGTCAGGTAAAACGGATCAATTGGGATGCAATGGCCGCCGAGACCTGGGCCTGGATAATAGGCTGTAAAGCCAAACGGCTTGGTTGCGGCAGCATCGACCACTTCGAAAATATCGATACCCATGCGGTCCGCGACCACCTTCATCTCATTCACCAGGCCAATATTGACTGCACGGTGAATATTTTCCAGAAGCTTGGTCATCTCGGCGGCTTTGGTCGAACTCACCTGCACGACTTGGTCGATTGCATGTTCATAAAGAGCAACACCCACCTCAAGACATTGGGGCGTATGGCCACCAATGACCTTCGGGATTGTACGGGTCTCAAAGTTTGGATTGCCCGGATCTTCGCGCTCCGGGGAGTAAACCAGAAAAATCTCCTCTCCTACACGCAATCCTTTCTCCTGTACACGCGGCAACAGCTCTTCTTCTGTTGTGCCTGGATAAGTAGTGCTTTCAAGAGAGACGACCTGCCCCGCCCTTAGGTATGGCTTGATTGCATCAGTGGTATTTATCACGAAACTCATGTCCGGTTCGCGATACTTGTTTAACGGTGTAGGTACACAGAGAATCAGAGCATCACACTCAGACACATGAGTGAAATCAGTCGTCGCCTCAAACCCATTTTGGCGAGCGATCTCAATTTTTTCGCTTGGAATGTGTTCAATGTAGCTCTTACCTGAGTTCAATAGATTAACTTTTGAACTGTCGATGTCGAGCCCAATCACTTTAAACCCAATAGCATTGTAACGTAGCATCAAAGGCAGGCCGACGTATCCAAGACCGACGATACCGATAACGGCCTTTTTTTCTTTGAATTTGGCGACGCTCGCCTGCTTTATGCTCGACATCCAACTCTCCATTTAACTTGTCAAAATCACTAATTGTCAAAGGCCTGATCCAGGCTAGCCGTTACCGTAACGACTTCAAAGCCTATCCCAACCCATGGAACTGGCGCTGAGCGCTGTCACCTCATCCCTTCCTGTTGCTACCAGATCTCGCAAATGGTAAGCCGCGCCCAGCAGCTACAGTTACTTGGGCTCAACGCTCATCCCAACGCAGCAACGGTCTGTCACCCACACCACTAGCATGATCAGCACTAGCCATCACAGACCGCCATTATGCCCTTTACGTAATAAAATGGCTTTCCGGATTGCACCTTTGCGAGCGCCTCACCTCTTTCCCTGGATTTTTCAAGGTCAACCAAGCTTTTTTGCCACCACTATGATATCATCGCTAGACCGCTGCACCTCAATTCCTTTCTTAGCTCCAGCCTTGATACTTAAATAAATATCTACACCAATCTTACTGACAGCCCAGAAATCTACTTGGAATACCAACCTTCCTTTATCGATAGATTTATTTTTCCTGTCAACAAAAAGCCCACCCTTACAAAGACACCTTTATAAAGACGGGCTCAAGAACTTATACTCAACGATGAACTGTCGTTAAGGATATACCTAATCGTTACTCATCATCTCGGCATAACGGTTTGCTGTTGCTGCTCATTTCGAATAACAACAATTCGGATCAAGGCTACGAAACCGCCCAACAGGCCACCCACAATGATGCCCAGCAACAAAATCAAGCTTTTTCTTGGCTTAATCGGACTCTCCGGCACCTCAACAACACCATCCTGCCGATAAACCGAAATACGCTCAGGATCAATATTCAACTTTCGATAAAAATTGTAGCGCATCTGCAACATTCGAAGGTCCGATATAAATGCATCATCAGAAGCCCTCGACTCAAGCGCATTGACTTCCGCCGCCAGTGCCTTGCTGCCTCGCTGATAATCCATCTTGTTACCTGTATCTACGGTGATATCAACTGCAGCAGAGGAGTTTATGGTCGGAGTTGTCAAACCAATAGCTTCGGCGATCTTCAGTGCCTCACGCAGTTGCTGAATTCGATCCTCGCGTAGCCGCTGCGCGGTTTCACGCAAGCTAACGATCCGCTGCTCGATATTGCGCGCCCTTACCGAAGCCTCGGTCGTAACGTTCTTGATAAGCTCCGACTCGGCGGCCTCGCTGGCACGCTCCACATAGGCTTTGGCCCACTCGGTCGCCCGGACAGGGTTGCCACCTTGAACAGTTACCGAGAATCGATCAGGAGTGTCCTTACCTGGCCCCTTGACGACCAGTTCTCGAGAGAAACGCTCATATACACGATCAAGCGCTCCTTTTCGCTGGGATTCATCAAGCGAAGGAAGATAGATTTCATTGAAAAACTTTTGGCGAGTAGACTCCGCCTGAAGATTCCGGGCAAACACATCGTAGACATGCTTTATGGAATAAGTATCCAGCTCAGTACTCTTCCCCCGCCCATAATTCAACTCGGCAATCCCATTCTGAGTAGGCGGCATGATGAAAAGCTTGGCTTCGTAAACTGGCTTACTAAGAAATGCGTAGGCGGCCGCGCCAATAGTGACCAGTAGCGTCACGCTTATGATCAACCACTTCTGGGCCCAAAGCCCACGCACGAGCTCTATCAGATCAATCTCATCAGAGCCACGCACTTCAACACGGTCATTTTGCATGTAGGACCTCGCCTTCATTGTCTGAAATCACGCTTGCAAAACTCAACGCATGAAGAGGCAGGACAACAGGCAAAGCCCCGATAGAAACCGAAACAAACTGGATTAAGTTAAGCACAAATAAAAAAACCCGTAGTCATAAAAATTATTGGCAGCGATCCCTACTCCAAGACTACCAGGCTCCCACATCCCATCATTTCAGCCGTCGTCGGACTCCAACGAACCAGGTCAGCAAGGGACCAAATACCATACCCATCAGCAGCGCCAACAGCACGAAAACCGAAACCGGAAGCTGCGGAGCCGACCAGCCGAGGAACAGCAGGGCAACGGGCTGATTGTTTTCGAGCACGAACAGGACGATGGCTGCAGCCACGAGCAGTGCTACTGCGACAAGTACCAAGCGCTTAAAGTTCCCCATGAACACCTCTTTTTTAATGCACCGTCAAAACCCGTCACCTTCCTCCTCATTCACCCGATCCCTGAGCTCCTTGCCCGGCTTGAAATGAGGTACGAATTTGCCGTCAAGGCTCACGGACTGACCGGTCTTAGGATTACGCCCGACCCGCGGAGCACGATAATGCAGGGAAAAACTGCCGAAGCCACGGATCTCGATACGATCTCCGGTCGCCAGGCATTGGGACATTTGTTCGAGCATGGTCTTGATAGCCAGCTCCACATCCTTGGATGAGAGTAGCCCTTGATGGGTGACAATACGTTCGATCAACTCCGACTTCGTCATATTTTTCCCTTCTTTTTCAAGCAGCTAGGAAAATCGCTTAAAAAGGTTTTAGCATGGCCGAAGGGATTTGAACAGCCCAAGTATTGACATTCTTCCTCATTCCCCTGTTGCTCTTCCCACACAGATGGCGGGACCCTTCTCGGGTTATCGACACATGACCAACATTGTCCGCGTCAGTAAACCTGCCGGATTGAAACCGAAGGGATACGAGTCCTCATCCTTCGCATCGTCGGATCGGGTAATCACTTTATAACCCGCCCCCTTGCACTCCCTGGCAGCCCGCTTGTGGCACTTCTCCCAGCCGGAACCCAACCCCGAGCAATCGATCTCGATTCCGCTGACACCGCGCACTGCGTGGGTCTTGGCGCTTGTGGAGCACCCAGCCAGTATGACTACCAAAAACACAAGAAAGAGTCTGTTCATTCAAGTCCCATAAGCAGGAGGTCATCCATTCAAAACAAGCCCTGGTCGCTATAGAGATAATTGATCCGCTTAACAAAACAGACCGCTCTATCAAAGACTTGGTTTCATCACGCCCCTCCCTGACGAAGCATGCCCAGGCGGAACGTGGAAAAGAACGGAATCGCGGGCACAAAAAAGGGCGACCGAAGTCGCCCTTTTTTTACAGAAAGTCAGAACTTAGTTCTGCTTTTCCGCTTGTGCAGCACGCAGCAGGTCACCCAGGGTGGTGGCTACTGGAGCATCCGAAGCAACTGGCTTGTCGCGCAGGCTCTGGATGGCTTCTTTCTCGTCTTCAACGTCTTTCGACTTGATCGAGAGCTGGATTACGCGGCTCTTGCGATCAACGCTGATGATCTTGGCTTCTACTTCTTCGCCTTCTTTCAGAACGTTACGCGCATCTTCAACGCGGTCACGGCTGATTTCGGAGGCTTTCAGAGTCGCTTCGATATCGTCGGCCAGGGTGATGATGGCGCCTTTGGCGTCAACTTCTTTCACGATGCCCTTAACGATTGCGCCTTTGTCGTTCTCTTGGACGTACTCGGAGAACGGATCGCTTTCCAGTTGCTTGATACCCAGGGAGATGCGCTCGCGCTCTGGGTCAACCGACAGGATAACGGTGTCCAGCTCGTCGCCCTTCTTGAAGCGACGTACGGCTTCTTCGCCCACTTCGTTCCAGGAGATGTCGGACAGGTGAACCAGGCCGTCGATGCCGCCGTCCAGACCAATGAAGATACCGAAATCGGTGATCGACTTGATGGTGCCGGAGATCTTGTCGCCCTTGTTGAACTGGCCAGAGAAGTCTTCCCATGGGTTGGACTTGCACTGCTTGATGCCCAGGGAGATGCGACGACGCTCTTCGTCGATGTCCAGAACCATGACTTCCACTTCGTCGCCGACTTGTACGACTTTCGAAGGGTGGATGTTCTTGTTGGTCCAGTCCATTTCGGAAACGTGCACCAGGCCTTCAACGCCTTCTTCCAGCTCAGCGAAGCAGCCGTAGTCGGTGAGGTTGGTAACACGAGCAGTGACGCGGGTGCCTTCTGGGTAACGGGCTTTGATAGCGACCCATGGATCTTCACCCAGTTGCTTGAGGCCCAGGGAAACACGATTGCGCTCGCGATCGTACTTCAGAACCTTGACATCGATCTCGTCGCCAACGTTGACGATTTCCGAAGGATGCTTGATACGCTTCCAGGCCATGTCGGTGATGTGCAGCAGGCCATCGACGCCACCCAGATCGACGAATGCGCCGTAATCGGTGAGGTTCTTGACGATACCCTTGACCTGCTGGCCTTCCTGCAGCGATTCCAGCAGAGCTTCGCGCTCGGCGGAGTTTTCGGCTTCCAGGACACTGCGACGGGAAACGACAACATTGTTGCGCTTCTGGTCCAGCTTGATGACCTTGAATTCCAGCTCTTTGCCTTCCAGGTGCGTGGTGTCGCGCACTGGACGGACGTCAACCAGGGAACCTGGCAGGAACGCACGGATGCCGTTAACGTCGACAGTGAAGCCGCCTTTAACCTTACCGTTGATAACGCCCTTGACCACTTCCTCAGCTGCGAAAGCCGCTTCCAGAACGATCCAGCATTCAGCGCGCTTGGCTTTTTCACGGGACAGCTTGGTTTCACCAAAGCCGTCTTCAACCGAGTCCAGAGCAACGTGAACTTCGTCACCGACGTTGATGTTCAGCTCGCCAGCATCGTTGTAGAACTGCTCAAGCGGGATGAGTGCTTCAGACTTCAGACCAGCGTGAACGGTTACCCAGCGAGCCTGGTAATCGATATCAACGATAACACCGGTGATGATGGAGCCTGCCTGAAGGTTCAGGGTTTTCAGGCTTTCTTCAAAGAGTTCCGCAAAGCTTTCGCTCATTTTAATTCCTGTTGATTAGGGCGAAGAATACGCCCGCCTCCACACCCCAGACGATGTGGGTTAGTTTCATATAGAAGAAGCACCGCAGGACTATGACTGGTCCCCTGCGGAGCTTCCTGTCACCCGGCGATATCGCGAATGGCGATCTCGCTCATGATGCGTTGCAACACCTGGTCGATGGACAACTCCGTGGAATCCAGCTGTATCGCGTCAGCCGCCGGCTTGAGCGGGGCTACTGCGCGCTGGGTGTCACGTTCATCACGTGCACGGATCTCATCTAGCAGACTCGACAGACTAACATCCTCGCCTTTGCCCTTCAACTGCAAATATCGGCGACGGGCCCGCTCCTCCGCGCTGGCGGTGAGGAAAATCTTCAACGGCGCGTCCGGAAAGACGACCGTGCCCATGTCGCGACCGTCGGCCACCAGCCCCGGCTGTTCCAGGAATGCGCGCTGACGCTGCAGCAACGCTTCGCGCACCGCCGGCAGCGAAGCGACCTGAGAGGCCCCGGCGCCAACGGTTTCAGTCCGGATGACGTCGCTGACTTCGTCGCCTTCCAGGATGATGCGCTGCAGTTGACCGTCGGTCGCCGCAATGAATTGCACATCCAGGTGCGCCGCCAGGGCCTTGAGCAACTCCTCGTTGGTCAGGTCGACGCCATGGTTGCTGGCCGCGAATGCGAGCAGGCGGTACAGGGCCCCCGAATCGAGCAGGTTCCAGCCCAGTTGCCTGGCGAGGATCCCGGCGACGGTGCCCTTGCCCGAGCCGCTCGGGCCATCGATGGTGATGACCGGTGCCTTGATGTTCACGACTGTGCCTCTTTTGCCACTCGAATGCCGACCTGCTCGCACAGCGCCAGGAAGTTCGGGAACGATGTCGCGACGTTGGCGCAGTCATGGATGCGAATCGGCGCGCTCGCCCGCAGGGACGCAACACTGAAGGCCATGGCGATGCGATGGTCGCCGTGACCATGGACTTCGCCGCCGCCGATCTGGCCGCCGTCGATGATGATACCGTCCGGCGTCGGCTCGCATTTGACGCCCAGCGCCAACAAGCCATCCGCCATCACCTGGATACGGTCCGACTCCTTGACCCGCAGCTCTTCAGCGCCGGTCAGCACCGTCCGCCCTTCTGCACAGGCGGCAGCCACGAACAGTACCGGAAACTCATCGATCGCCAGCGGAACCAGCGCCTCGGGAATCTCGATACCCTTGAGTTTAGCCGCTCTGACGCGAAGGTCCGCCACCGGCTCGCCGCCCACTTCACGCTGGTTCTCCAGGGTGATGTCGGCGCCCATCAGGCGCAGGATATCGATCACGCCCGTACGGGTCGGGTTGATGCCGACGTGCTCGAGCACCAACTCGGAGCCCTCGGCGATGGACGCGGCTACCAGGAAGAACGCCGACGACGAAATATCGCCCGGCACTTCGATGTGGGTCGCGGTCAACTTGCTGCCCGACTCAACAGAAGCCGTGGCCCCGCTGACCGAAACCGGATAACCGAAGCCACGCAGCATGCGCTCGGTGTGGTCGCGGGTCGGCGCCGGCTCGGTGACGGTGGTCTTGCCTTCGGCATAGAGACCGGCCAGCAGCAGGCAGGATTTCACCTGAGCGCTGGCCATCGGCATGGTGTAGGTCAGGCCCTTGAGCTTGTTGCCACCACGGATGACCATCGGCGGACGACCTTCGGCGGCCGTCTCGATGACTGCGCCCATTTCCCGCAGCGGGTTGGCCACGCGGTTCATCGGCCGCTTGGACAGCGACGCGTCGCCGGTCAGGGTGCTGTCGAAGTCCTGCGCGGCCAGCAGGCCGGACAACAGGCGCATCGAAGTACCGGAGTTACCCAAGTAGATCGGGCCGGGCGCGGGCTTGAGGCCATGCAAGCCGACACCATGGATCGTCACACGACCATGGTGCGGCCCTTCGATGACCACCCCCATATCGCGAAACGCTTGCAGCGTCGCCAGGGCATCTTCGCCTTCGAGGAAGCCTTCCACTTCGGTCACGCCTTCGGCCAGGGAGCCGAGCATGATCGAGCGGTGGGAAATCGATTTATCGCCCGGTACACGAATACGCCCGCTCAGGGAGCCACCAGGTTGTGCCAGGAAAATCAGATCGTTGGAATTCATAGCGTCCACATAGGCCCGACGGGCCAGGATTTTACTGAAATGCTCGCGGGCCACCCTGGCGCGTGTGAAAACGCCCAGCAATTGGTGCCCGTCCCCTGCATCGACCGCGTCGCGCAAGGCGTCGAGGTCGCTGCGAAATGTATCGAGTGTACGCAGGACAGCTTCGCGATTGGCGAGGAAGATGTCGTGCCACATGACCGGGTCGCTACCGGCGATTCTCGTGAAATCGCGGAAACCGCCGGCAGCGTAACGGAAGATCTCAAGATTTTCATTGCGTTTGGCCAATGAATCCACCAGACCGAACGCCAACAGGTGCGGCAAATGACTGGTGGCGGCCAGGACTTCGTCGTGGCGACCGACCTGCATGTGCTCCACATCGGCACCCAACTCGCGCCACAAACGGTCCACCACAGCCAGTGCAGCCGGATCGGTCTGCTCCAGCGGCGTCAATATGACCTTGTGACGACGGAACAGCTCGGCGTTGGAAGCTTCCACACCGCTCTGCTCGGAACCGGCAATCGGATGCCCCGGCACAAAGCGCGTCGGCATCCCGCCAAAGGCTTCGGTGGCCGCGCGCACGACGTTGCCCTTGGCACTGCCGACATCGGTCAGGATCGCCTGGCCCAGGTCCATGGTCGCCAGCCGCGCCAGGAGTTTTTCCATGGCCAGGATCGGCACTGCCAGCTGAATCACGTCAGCCCCCTGACAAGCAGCCGCCAGGTCGTCTTCGCAGCGGTCCACCACGCCCAGCTCCACCGCCAGCTTGCGCGATTGCGGATCCAGGTCGACGCCGACCACCTCGCGGCACAGACCGCTTTCGCGCAAACCCTTGGCGAACGAACCACCGATCAGTCCCAGACCGACCACCACCAGGCGACCGATCATAGGTGCAGCAGGTTGCAGTGAAGTGACATCAACCACGAGCCAGGACCTTGCTCAATGCTTCGAGAAACCGGCTGTTTTCCGCTTGCAGCCCAACGGTGACGCGCAGATGGTTCGGCATGCCGTAATTGGCCACCGGACGCACGATCACGCCTTCACGCAACAGGCCCTGGAACACCGGCGCCGCGACGCGACCCAGGTCGACACAGATGAAGTTGCCTTTCGACGGAATCCAGCCCAGGCCCAGCTCACGGAAGCCAGCCTCCAGCTGCAGCATGCCGGCCTCGTTCAGGCGACGGCTCTGCGCCAGGTACTCTTCATCCTGGAGCGCAGCGCAGGCGGCGGCCAGGGCAAAGCTGTTGACGTTGAACGGCTGGCGCACGCGGTTCAGCACATCGGCCACCACGGCAGTGGACAAGCCGTAGCCGACCCGCAGCGATGCCAGGCCGTAGGCCTTGGAGAACGTGCGCGAAACCAGCAGGTTCGGGTACGCCGCGAGGAAGTCCAGACCATCGGGCAGGTCGCTGCCTTCGGCGTATTCGATGTAGGCCTCGTCCAGCACCACCAACACGTGCTCCGGGACGTCCTGCAGGAAGTCGTCCAGGGCCTGGGCGTCGAACCAGGTGCCCGTCGGGTTGTTCGGGTTGGCGATGAATACCACCCGGGTATTGGCGTCGATGGCCGCCAGCATGGCCGGCAGATCGTGCCCCCATTCCTTGGCCGGAACCACATGGGCGTCGGCACCGACCGCCTGGGTGGCGATCGGGTAGACCGCGAACGCGTGCTCACTGAATACCGCATTGAGGCCCGGCGCCAGATAGGCACGCGCCACCAGCTCAAGGATGTCGTTGGAACCGTTGCCCAGGGTCACCTGGTTCAGCTCGACGCCACAGCGCTCGGCCAGCAGGCTTTTCAGGGCGAACCCATTGCCATCGGGGTAACGGGTCAACTCGGCCAGCTCGTCGCGGATCGCCGCCAGCGCCTTGGGACCGGCACCCAACGGGTTCTCGTTGCTCGCCAGTTTGACGATGCTGGCCGGATCCAGGTCCAGCTCGCGAGCCAGTTCATCCACGGGCTTGCCCGGAACGTAAGGCGAAAGTTGTTGCACGCCTGGCTGTGCCAGGGCGAGGAAGTTGCCACTCATTTGCTATCCGCCCTTAAAGAACTGCCTTGGGGTAGGAACCCAGCACCTTGAGTGCCACTGCTTCCTGACTGATTTTCTCCAGCACACCTTTCACCAGCGGATCGCGGTGGTGGCCGACGAAATCGATGAAGAACACGTAGGTCCATTTACCGCTGCGCGACGGACGGGTCTCGATCCGGGTCAAGTCGATACCGTTATCGTGGAACGGCACCAGCAGCTCATGGAGCGCACCGGGCTTGTTGCTCATGGAAACGATGATCGAGGTCTTGTCGTCGCCGGTCGGTGGCACTTCCTGGTTGCCGATCATCAGGAATCGCGTGGAGTTGTCCGGACGATCCTCGATTTTCTCGGCCAGGCGGGTCAGCCCATAGAGGCCGGCCGCCATGTCGCCGGCAATCGCCGCCGAGTTCCACTCGCCCTTGACTCGCTTGGCCGCCTCGGCGTTGCTCGATACCGCCACGCGCTCGACGTTCGGGTAATGGGCGTCCAGCCACTTGCGGCACTGGGCCAGGGACTGGGCGTGGGAATAGATCCGGCTGATGCTGTCGGTCTTGGTGTTCTCGCCCACCAGCAGATGATGGTGGATGCGCAGCTCGACTTCGCCGCAGATCACCATGTCATGCTCGAGGAAGCTGTCGAGCGTGTGGTTGACCGCACCTTCGGTGGAGTTCTCCACCGGCACCACGCCAAAATTCACCGCGCCGGCCGCCACTTCGCGGAAGACTTCGTCGATGGCCGCCATCGGCTTGCTGATCACCGCGTGGCCGAAATGCTTCATGGCCGCGGCCTGGGTGAAGGTACCTTCAGGCCCCAGGTAGGCGACTTTCAGCGGTTGCTCGAGGGCCAGGCACGACGACATGACTTCGCGGAACAGCCGCGCCATTTCTTCGTTGCTCAGCGGGCCCTTGTTGCGTTCCATGACCCGCTTGAGCACCTGGGCCTCACGTTCGGGACGATAGAACACCGGCACTTCACCTTCGGCCAGGGAGGCCATTTTCACCCGGGCAACTTCCTGGGCGCAGCGTGCGCGCTCGCTGATCAACTCCAGGACTTTTTCGTCCAGGGCATCGATGCGCAGGCGCAGCGCCTTGAGTTCTTGCTCTGACATCAGCCGTGTTCCTTCTCGAACTCTGCCATGTAGGCGACCAGTGCGTTGACCGCATTGATGTCCACGGCGTTGTAGATGGAGGCGCGCATGCCACCGACCGAGCGGTGACCCTTGAGGTTCAGCAGCCCGCGCTCGTCGGCACCTGCCAGGAACGGTTTGTCGAGACGGTCGTCGGCCAGACGGAACGGTACGTTCATCCAGGAGCGATCGGTCTTGTTGATCGGGTTGCTGTAGAGGCCGCTGGCATCGATGAAGTCATAGAGCACACGCTGCTTCACTTCATTGAGCTTGCCGATGGCTTCGACACCGCCCTGCTCTTTCAACCACTCGAACACCAGGCCCGACAGGTACCAGGCCAGGGTCGGCGGCGTGTTGTACATCGAGCCGTTGTCGGCCGCGACCTTGTAGTTGAGCATGGTCGGGCACAGGGAACGGGCACGCCCCAACAGGTCTTCGCGAATGATGCTGACCAGGATACCGCTCGGGCCGATGTTCTTCTGGGCGCCGGCGTAGATCATGCCGAAACGGGAGACATCCACCGGACGCGAAAGAATGTCCGAAGACATGTCGGCCACCAACGGCACATCACCGGTTTCCGGGATCCAGTTGAATTCCAGGCCGCCGATGGTTTCGTTCGGTGCGTAATGAACGTAGGCCGCATCCTTGGACAGGTTCCACTCGTTCTGACCGGGAATGGCGAAATAGTCGTAGGGCTTGGCGGTGGCGGCAACGTTGACGTGGCCGTAACGCGAGGCCTCTTCAATGGCTTTCTGCGACCAGATACCGGTGTCGATGTAGTCGGCCTTGCCGTTTTCCGGCAGCAGGTTCAACGGGATCTGGGCAAATTGCTGGCTGGCGCCGCCCTGCAGGAACAACACCTTGTAGTTGGACGGGATGTTCAGCAGATCACGCAGGTCCTGCTCGGCCTTGGTGGCAATGGACACGAACTCATCGCTGCGATGGCTCATTTCCATGACGGACAGGCCCTTGCCATGCCAGTCGAGAAGTTCACCCTGGGCACGCTTCAGGACCGCTTCAGGAAGCGCCGCCGGGCCGGCACAGAAGTTATAGGCTCTCTTGCTCACATCCAATCTCGCTCTGATCTGGTGGTCACTTAATCTTGTTCAACACATGACCCAATTGTGGGAGCGAGCCTGCTCGCGATAGCGATGTAGCAGTCAGCATCGATGTCGAATGTCAGTCCGTCATCGCGAGCAGGCTCGCTCCCACAGTTGCGCGTCATGCGCAGTGTCGCAAATTTTCAAAAGGGACAAACAACAAGGGGGCGAATCTTCATCCGCCCCCCTGCGTGTCCGCTTATTCCTGCGGTTCTTCTTCGTCTGCGGCAGCGTCGAGCGATTGATCGTCGCCGGCCATGTCGTCGACATCGGCACCCAGGGTACCGTCGAACGCCACGTCCTCCTCGCCCTCCAGCTCCTCGCCTTCGACTTCCGATGGTTCCTGGACCCGCTCAAGTCCCACCAGCGTTTCATCGCTGGCCAGCTTGATCAGCGTCACGCCCTGGGTGTTACGACCCAGGCTCGACACTTCGTCGACCCGCGTACGCACCAGGGTGCCCTGGTCGGAGATCAGCATGATCTCCTCGCCATCGAGCACCTGGACCGCGCCGACCAGACGACCGTTACGCTCGTTGCTGACCATGGCGATCACGCCCTGGCCGCCACGCTTGTACTCGGGGAATTCGCTGATGGCGGTACGCTTGCCATAACCACGCGCCGAAGCGGTGAGAATCTGGCTGCCTTCTTCGGGGATCAGCATGGAAATCAGCTTCTGGCCTTCCGGCAGGCGCATGCCGCGCACACCGCGGGCGGTACGGCCCATGGCGCGAACGTCGGATTCCTTGAAGCGGGTGACCTTGCCACCGTCGGAGAACAGCATGACCTCACGCTCGCCGTCGGTGATGGCGGCGGAAATCAGCACGTCGCCCTCGTCCAGCTCCAGGGCGATCAGGCCCACGCTGCGCTGGCGACTGAAGGATTCCAGCGGGGTCTTCTTGACGGTGCCGTTGGCGGTCGCCATGAAGATGTAGTGGCCTTCGGTGTATTCCTCGACCGGCAACATGGTGGTGATGTACTCACCGTCGTCCAGCGGCAGCAGGTTGACCAGCGGACGACCGCGGGCAGCGCGGGACGCTTCCGGAATCTCGTAGGTCTTGAGCCAGTACACCTTGCCCTTGCTGGAGAACAGCAGCAGCGTGGTGTGGCTGTTGGCAACCAGCAGGTGGGCGATGTAGTCCTCGTCCTTGACGCCGGTGGCCGACTTGCCTTTGCCACCGCGACGCTGGGCCTGGTAAGCGGCCAGTGGCTGGGTCTTGGCGTAGCCGCCGTGGGAAATGGTCACCACGCGATCTTCTTCCGGGATCATGTCACCCAGGGTCAGGTCCAGGCGCGCATCGAGGATCTCGGTGCGGCGCACGTCGCCGTATTCGGCGCGGATCACTTCCAGCTCTTCGCGGATCACTTCCATCAGGCGCGTGGCGCTGTTGAGGATGCGGATCAGCTCGCCGATCTGGTTGAGGATCTCCTGGTACTCGGCCAGCAGCTTCTCGTGCTCCAGGCCGGTCAGGCGGTGCAGGCGCAGTTCCAGGATGGCTTGCGCCTGTTCCGGGGACAGGAAGTACTTGCCGTCGCGCAGACCGTATTGCGGGTCGAGGTTCTCCGGACGGCAGGAATCGGCGCCGGCACGCTCGACCATGGTCATCACCGCACTGGATTCCCAAGGCGTGCTGACCAGCGCTTCCTTGGCTTCCGACGGCGTCGGCGAGGCCTTGATCAGGGCGATGACCGGGTCGATGTTCGACAGGGCAACGGCCTGGCCTTCCAGGATGTGACCACGCTCACGGGCCTTGCGCAGTTCGAACACGGTGCGGCGGGTGACCACTTCGCGACGGTGACGCACGAAGGCTTCCAGCAGGTCCTTGAGGTTCAGGATCCGCGGACGGCCGTCGATCAGCGCGACAATGTTGATACCGAACACGCTTTGCAGCTGGGTCTGGGCATAGAGGTTGTTGAGGATCACCTCAGGCACTTCGCCACGGCGCAGCTCGATCACGACGCGCATGCCGTCCTTGTCGGACTCGTCCCGCAGCTCGGTGATGCCTTCGAGCTTCTTCTCCTTGACCAGCTCGGCGATCTTCTCGATCAGACGGGCCTTGTTCAGCTGGTATGGGAGTTCGGTGATGACGATCTGCTGGCGGCCACCGACCTTGTCGATGTCCTCGACCGTCGAGCGGGCGCGCATGTAGATGCGGCCGCGACCGGTGCGATAGGCCTCGATGATGCCGGCGCGACCGTTGATGATCGCAGCGGTCGGGAAATCCGGACCCGGGATGTATTGCATCAGCTCATCGACACTCAGCTCGGGGTTGTCGATGAGGGCCAGGCAACCGTCGATGACTTCACCGAGGTTGTGCGGCGGGATGTTGGTTGCCATGCCCACGGCGATACCGCTGGAACCGTTGACCAACAGGTTCGGGATTCGGGTCGGCATGACCGCCGGGATCATTTCGGTGCCGTCGTAGTTCGGCACCCAGTCCACGGTTTCCTTGTGCAGGTCGGCCAGCAGCTCGTGGGCGAGCTTGGTCATGCGCACTTCGGTGTATCGCATGGCCGCGGCGTTGTCGCCGTCCACGGAGCCGAAGTTGCCCTGGCCGTCTACCAGCAGGTAGCGCAGGGAAAATGGCTGCGCCATCCGGACGATGGTGTCGTACACGGCAGTGTCGCCGTGAGGGTGATACTTACCGATCACGTCACCGACGACACGGGCGGATTTCTTGTACGGCTTGTTGAAGTCGTTGCCCAGCTCGCTCATCGCGAACAACACGCGCCGATGCACGGGCTTCAAGCCATCGCGCGCATCCGGCAGCGCCCGCCCGACGATTACGCTCATTGCGTAGTCGAGATAGGACTGTTTCAGCTCGTCTTCGATATTGACCGGGAGGATTTCTTTGGCCAGTTCGCCCATGAGAAGCCTGATTCCTTTTTCTGGTGAAACCTCGTCACATCCAGACGGGACGAACGAAGCTCGCCGCCACAGGACAAGTGCCGTGCAGCGACTTACGACAAATCAACGAGTTATGCCATGGATCTGCGCAGTAAAGACCGCTTCGTGAAGCGGCCCTGGAAACCGCCGGATGTTATCACAAGAGCCGCCACGCACCTATCCCCCAGATGCGCATGGAGCATAGTTAGTTGACCGGTGACAGGCTGGAATGGGACGAGAGGGGCTTAGAAGCGCTGCGACGGAAGAATTTGCGCTCGAATGCAAGAAGATTCATAGGTTTCAAGGACCTCATCGCGAGCAGGCTCGCTCCCACAGGGAGGCTTTGCATACCCGGGATTCCGGGCATGCCCCGATTCCATGTGGGAGCGAGCCTGCTCGCGATGGCGATACACCTGAAAAAACCGTCTTAATGCAGCCGCTTACGACACATCAACTGCGCCATCTTCGCGGTATCCGGGCGCTCGACGCTCCCCTTCTCGGTGACGATGACATCGATCAGGTCCGCCGGCGTGACATCGAACACCGGGTTGAACGCCTCCACCTCCGCGCCGACCCGCTTGCCGCCGACTTCCAGCAGTTCGCGCCCGTCGCGCTCTTCGATCGGGATGTCCTCGCCGCTGGCCAGGTTCATGTCGATGGTCGAACTCGGCGCCACCACCATGAAGCGCACACCGTGATGCATGGCGCAGACCGCCAGTTGATAGGTACCGATCTTGTTCGCCACGTCACCGTTGGCGGTGATACGGTCGGCGCCGACGATCACCCAGGTCACGCCCTTGGTCTTCATGATGTGGGCGGCAGAGGAGTCGGCGTTGAGGGTCACCGGGATGCCCTCGTTGGCCAGTTCCCAGGCCGTGAGGCGCGAACCCTGCAGCCATGGACGGGTTTCGTCGGCGTAGACCCGCTCGACCATCCCTTCGATGAATGCACCGCGAATCACCCCCAGGGCCGTGCCGAAGCCGCCAGTGGCCAGGGCACCGGTGTTGCAATGGGTCAGGATGGCCTGGGCATTGCCCTGATGCTTGCGGATCAGGTCGACGCCGAGCTGGGCCATGGTCAGGTTGGCTTCACGGTCACTTTCGTGAATGGCGATCGCCTCGGCCTCGAGGGCGGCCAGCGGCTCGGCATGCTCTTTCAAGCGCGCCAGCCGGTCACGCATCCGATCCAGGGCCCAGAACAGGTTCACCGCCGTCGGCCGGGACTCGGCCAGCAAAGTGAAGTCAGCCTCCAGCGCCGCGCACCAGTCCCCGCCCTCGGCCACCCTCGCCCGGGCGGCCAGCACCACGCCGTAAGCCGCACTGATGCCGATGGCCGGCGCGCCGCGCACCACCATCGTGCGTATGGCCTCGGCCACACCGGCCGCACTGGTGTAGGCGATCCAGTTTTCCTCGAACGGCAAAACACGCTGATCCAGCAGATACAGGGCGCCATCCCGCCAATCGATGGCCTTCACCTTCTCCGCAGCCAACAGTTGATCGCGCATCCTACACTCCGCACTCTTGAACAAAGCCGCCGATTATAGCGATCCCAGCGTGATGACGCTCGGGTATACTTCGCCATCCTTTATAACCCATGGAACCGATCCACGATGCCCAAGCCCGCCGTTGCGCTCGACTTACTATTGCTGCCGACCTGGTTGGTGCCTGTCGAACCCGCCGGCGTGGTACTCAAGGATCATGGCCTGGGTGTCCGCGACGGTTGCATCGTGTTCATCGGTCCACGGGCCGAAGCCCTGAAATGCGAGGCCACCGAGGTCCGTGAGCTGCCGGGCATGCTGCTCAGCCCTGGCCTGATCAACGCCCACGGCCATGCGGCGATGACACTGTTCCGCGGCCTGGCCGACGACCTGCCCCTGATGACCTGGCTCGAACAACATATCTGGCCGGCCGAGGGCAAATGGGTCGATGAAGACTTCGTGCGCGACGGCACCGACCTGGCGATCGCCGAGCAGATCAAAGGTGGCATCACCTGTTTCTCTGACATGTACTTCTACCCCAAGGTTGCCAGCGAACGCGTCCATAACAGCGGCATCCGTGCGCAAATCGCCATTCCGATCCTCGATTTCCCGATTCCCGGGGCCGCCAGCGCCGACGACGCCATTCGTCAGGGCATCGAATTGTTCGGCGACCTCAAGCACCATCCGCGGATCAAAGTCGCATTCGGCCCGCATGCGCCCTATACCGTGGGCGATGAGAACCTGGAGAAAATCCGCGTGATCGCCGAAGAGCTGGACGCGGCCATTCATATGCATGTTCACGAAACCGCCTTCGAAGTGCAGCAGGCTGTGGATAACACCGCCGAGCGGCCGATTGCTCGCCTCGGACGACTGGGCCTGCTGGGGCCGCGTTTCCAGGCTGTGCACATGACTCAGATCAGCGATGAAGACCTGGCCTTGCTGGTAGAAAGCAATTGCAGCGTGATCCATTGCCCGGAATCGAACCTGAAGCTGGCCAGTGGTTTCTGCCCGGTGGAGCGCTTGTGGCAGGCCGGTGTCAATGTGGCGGTCGGCACCGACGGCGCGGCGAGCAACAACGACCTGGACCTGCTGGGGGAAACCCGCACCGCAGCGCTGTTGGCCAAGGCCGTCGCCGGCTCGGCCACGGCCCTGGATGCCCATCGGGCGTTGCGCATGGCCACGCTCAATGGCGCCCGGGCGCTGGGCATCGAGGCCACCGTCGGCTCCCTGGAAGTCGGCAAGGCCGCCGACCTGGTGGCCTTCGACCTGTCGGGATTGGCCCAGCAACCGATTTACGACCCGGTGTCGCAGCTGATCTACGCCACCGGCCGCGATTGCGTGAAACACCTGTGGGTAGCCGGCAAGCCGCTGCTTGAAGACGGCCGGCTGACCCGCCTGGACGAACAGCAACTGACCGCCACGGCCCAGGCCTGGGGTCGCCGCATCAGCGGTCACGACGAATAACCCTGCCTCTTGAGCCACGGCTCGGGGCCACTGATTTTTTCAAGTTTTTCGAGGATCTGCACATGAGCAACGTCGACCACGCCGAAATCGCCAAATTCGAAGCCCTGGCTCACCGCTGGTGGGACCGCGAAAGCGAGTTCAAGCCGCTGCACGATATCAACCCGCTGCGGGTAAACTGGATCGACGAACGGGTCAACCTGGCTGGCAAGAAGGTGCTCGACGTCGGCTGCGGCGGCGGCATCCTCAGCGAAGCCATGGCCCAGCGCGGCGCAACGGTGATGGGCATCGACATGGGCGAAGCACCGCTTGCGGTGGCGCAGTTGCATCAACTGGAGTCCGGCGTCAGCGTGGAATACCGGCAGATCACCGCCGAAGCCCTGGCCGAGGAAATGCCCGCCCAGTTCGACGTGGTCACCTGCCTGGAAATGCTCGAACACGTGCCGGATCCGTCCTCGGTCATCCGCGCCTGCTTCCGCATGGTCAAGCCCGGCGGCCAGGTGTTCTTCTCCACCATCAACCGCAACCCGAAGGCGTACCTGTTCGCCATCATCGGCGCGGAATACATCATGAAGCTGCTGCCTCGCGGCACCCACGACTTCAAGAAGTTCATCCGTCCTTCCGAGCTGGGCGCCTGGAGCCGTGCGGCCGGGCTGACTGTCAAAGACATCATCGGCCTGACCTACAACCCGCTGACCAAGCACTACAAGCTGGCCGCCGACGTTGACGTCAACTACATGATCCAGACCCTGCGCGAGGAATAAGTCGATGCGTCTCAAAGCGGTTCTCTTCGACATGGACGGCACGCTGCTCGATACCGCGCCGGACTTCATCGCCATCTGCCAGGCCATGCGCGCCGACCGAGGCCTGCCACCGATGAACACGCAGCACATTCGTGACGAAATTTCCGGCGGCGCCCGTGCAATGGTCGCGGTGACCTTCTCCATGGACCCGGAATCCCCGGGCTTCGAGGATCTGCGCCAGGAATTCCTCGATCGCTACCTCAAGGGCTGCGCCGTCCACAGCCATTTGTTCGACGGCATGGCCGAAGTGCTCGCCGACATCGAAGCCGCCAACCTGATCTGGGGAGTGGTCACCAACAAACCGGTGCGCTTCGCCGAGCCGATCATGCAGCAGCTGGGCCTGGCCGAGCGCTCGAAGGTGCTGATCTGCCCGGATCATGTGAAAAACAGCAAGCCGGATCCGGAGCCGCTGGTCCTGGCCTGCAAAATGCTCGACCTGGACCCGGCCAGCGTGCTGTTCGTGGGCGACGACCTGCGTGACATCGAGTCCGGGCGCAGCGCCGGCACCAAGACCTGCGCGGTGACATACGGCTACATCCATCCGGATGACAACCCCAAGCACTGGGGCGCGGATGTGGTGATCGATCACCCGCTGGCGCTGCGCGAAGTGCTGGATAACGCGCTGTGCAGTTGTTGAGCTGATCCGGATACCGCTCCTGTGGCAAGGGGGGAGCAACTGCTTTTGTGGCGAGGGAGCTTGCTCCCGCCGGACCGCGAAGCGGGCCCGCCTTTTTGCGATTGCTGTGCAATCGAGCGGGAGCAAGCTCCCTCGCCACAAAAGCAGTAACCTCCTCGCCATCAAAGCTCTGTCTCTGTTCGTCGCCACCACTACCGTGCCGCTCTAAACTGTTGAGGTTTTTATGTTTGATTATTCCGCCCGCCCCGACCTGCTCAACGGCCGGGTCATCCTGGTCACCGGCGCCGGTCGTGGCATTGGCGCCGCTGCCGCCAAGGCCTATGCCGCCCACGGCGCCACCGTGCTGCTGCTGGGCAAGACCGAAGCCAACCTGACCCAGGTCTACGATGAAATCGAAGCGGACGGCCATCCGCAGCCGGCGGTGATTCCCTTCAACCTCGAAACCGCCCTACCCCATCAATACGACGAACTGGCGGCCATGATCGAAACCGAATTCGGTCATCTGGACGGCCTGCTGCACAACGCTTCGATCATCGGCCCGCGCACGCCGCTGGAACAACTGTCCGGCGAGAATTTCATGCGAGTGATGCAAGTGAACGTCAACGCCATGTTCATGCTCACCAGCACCTTGCTGCCACTGCTCAAGCTGTCCACGGATGCGTCCGTGGTGTTCACCTCAAGCAGTGTCGGCCGCAAGGGCCGGGCGTATTGGGGTGCCTATGGCGTGTCCAAGTTCGCCACCGAAGGACTGATGCAGACCCTGGCCGACGAAGTCGATACCGTCGCGCCGATGCGGGCCAACAGCATCAACCCCGGCGCCACCCGCACCAGTATGCGCGCCCAGGCCTATCCGGGAGAAAACCCGCTCAATAATCCGACGCCAGAAGAGATCATGCCGGTCTATCTGTATTTGATGGGGCCGGACAGCAAAGGCGTCAACGGCCAGGCCTTCAACGCACAGTAAGCGCTCGCCCCCACGTTGCGGCGGTTTACCGTCGCGACGCTCGAATCCTTCGATAGCCAGCCAGACGAACCGCCAAAGCCATGTCGCGCAATTTCCGCGTGATATTCGCGATTCTTTTCACTTCATTGATTTGCAATGGATTTTTTTGAAGTGAACGGACTGGCACGACTTTCGCTCTAACCCTGCTAAACACGCCATGTCCGGCGGGTAACGGAGGTTGATACGAGGCCTGCGTCAGCCAAGGAAAGCAGACTAGACTCAAATCAGCGTCCTACGGGACTGACGGGCCAGTACGACACGTAGCCCAAAGCCAACTCACCCAGCCTGCCAGGACAGATTTTGCTTAGGGGCTTACGCCAAATGAAAACGCCCATCCAGACCAACGCGATTGATTTCGACAGCGCCAAACTGCAGCGCCTGGGCCTCGGTCAACCGTCACCGCTCGTCGCGCGGTCCGTCAGTCTTTCGCAGCTGCGTCAGCAATTGAGTCAGCAATTGCAGACCAGTCTGGAACCGCAGCGGATTCTGGGTCTGTTTTTCCGTGAAGTTCAACGACTGGTGCCACTGGATGCGCTGGCCTATCAGCACAAGCCCAGCGACTTGCGGCTGGAGTTCGGTCAGCGCGGGCATCATCTGCTCAGCTACAACCTCAGCCATGAAGACGAACAACTGGGCGAACTGGTGTTTCGTCGCAATCAGCGCTTCAGCGATGCGGAGCAGAGTGATCTCGAATCAGTGATGTCCTCCCTGCTGTTTCCACTGCGCAACGCCCTGCTCTACCGCGCCGCGACCCAGAGCGCCCTGCGCGATCCGTTGACCGGGACCGGCAACCGGATCGCCATGGACCAGGTCATGGAGCGGGAAATCGACATGGCCAGGCGTCACATGCAACCACTGTCGTTGCTGATGCTCGACATCGATCATTTCAAGCGCATCAACGACACCTACGGCCATGGTGCCGGCGATGAGGTGCTCAAGGCCGTTGCCGAGTCGATTAAGGATCAATTACGCAACGTGGATATGGTGTTCAGGTTTGGCGGCGAGGAGTTCCTGATCCTGCTTTCCAATACCAGCCGGGAAGCCGCTGCCACGATTGGCGAGCGACTGCGCTATGCAGCCCAATTGCAGGATTATTTCGCTGCCGGTGCCAGGATCGAGCTGACAGTCAGCCTCGGCTGCGCGACGCTGCTGCCGGGTGAATCCGTGGAAAGCCTGCTGCGCCGGGTCGACAGCGCGTTGTATGTGGCCAAGCGCGAAGGACGGAACCGGTTGGAGATGGCGGGCTGAATGAAAGCGAGCGCAATCGGATATTGACCGAACCTCTGTGGGAGCGAGCCTGCTCGCGATAGCGGAGGGTCAGCTTGCACTGATGCTGGAAATACCGACGCCTTCGCGAGCAGGCTCGCTCCCACAGGGGATTTGAGGCGAATCAAAATTGAGTAGTCATCCAAACCAAATGTGGGACGAGCCTGCTCGCGATAGCGCTCCAACAGCCAACCTCCCCGTTGACGGTCCGAGCATTTCGCGGAGCAGACTCGCCCCCACATCGGTCAACTAGGCATCAACTCCCGGCCAGCGCCAGGCGCTCGCGGGGGGATGCCGATTTTTCGGTCACCTCCGACTGTTCCAGTTGCATGCAGCGCTCCAGGAACAGGTACATGTAGTCGTAGCTCTTGCACACGGCCTGACGCAGTTCGGCCTGCAGAGCCTTGCTCGGATTCATGCCCGCCAGCGTGCAGATGATTTCCAGCGCTTCCCACGGATGGGCATCGTCGTACTGGGCATGCATCTTCAGCCATTTCATGGCGCGCTTGCGGTCTTCTTCGGCGAAGGCCGCCGCGTAAACGCCGCTGGAACACACCACCGCCGACCACTCACCGGTCGCGCCTTCAATGGCATAGTTGGTCGCCGCGATGGCCACGATCAGCGAGTCCGAAGAGCTGGTATGCCAGCACCAGTGGCTCAATGCGTGGAGTTCGGGCGGTACCTGCTGTGCTTGCAGGTCCTCAAGCGTCACGCCGTGGGCGGCGCTCCAGTTCACCCAGTAGTCGGCGTGATTGAGTTCGACACGGATGTTGCGCATCAGCCAACGCCGGGCCATATCCTCGCCGGGATGGCGGGCAAAGCGGGTCTTGGTGAGGTTCTGTGCCATGTATAAAGCGAACTGTTCAACGACCGGCCAACCACCGATGAGGTAGTGGCGCATGGTCTTGGCGCTGAGCTTGTTGTCGCGCATGCGTTGATACAGCTCGTGTTCGACAACCCGGCGCTTGCTCTCGCCGCAATCGGCAATGAGCTGCTGTGCCCATTGTGGATAGCTTTTGGCGTCCATGAGCGGGCCTGTTCGGTTGAATGTGTCGATCACTGTCGGGCTCCTTTTGATTGTGATTTTTTTCTGGATCAACAAGAGGCTCAGCGGAACGTGCCGGGGGCCTTGAATAACAACGGCTGGGGCCGGGCCGGCCTGCACTGCAACGTGTCACAGGTAAACAACTGCGGGCGCTCGATGACATACCCTTGAGCGTAATCCACTCCAATCTCCAGCAATGCCTGCTCGATCTGGGCAGTTTCCACAAACTCGGCAATGGTGCGCTTACCCATGACGTGGCCGATGTGGTTGATCACTTCGACCATTGCACGGTTAATCGGGTCGTCCAGCATATCCTTTACGAAACTCCCGTCGATCTTCAGGAAGTCTACAGGTAAATGTTTCAGGTAAGCGAATGAAGACATTCCGGCGCAAAAATCATCCAGCGAAAAGTAACAACCCAAGCTCTTGAGTTCATTGATAAAGCGAATGGCACTGCCCAAATTCGAAATAGCGCTGGTCTCTGTAATTTCAAAACAAATCATTTCCGGCGGAATCGAATAGGCTGCGAACTGTTTACGCAGGAAGTCGAGGAACGCCTGATCTCCGATAGTCGTGCCTGACAGATTGATCGCACACATGGCCAAGGGGCCCTGCCGCGACTCGTTCAGGCACTGGCGGACGATCTTGAAGACATTCTCCACCACCCAACGGTCCAGGGACGTCATCAGGCCATAGCGTTCCGCCGCAGGGATGAAACTGTCCGGCAGAATCATCCGCCCGGCCTCATCGTGCAGGCGCAACAGGATCTCAATGTGCCCGCCACCGTGCTCGCCCGGACCCAGCGCGGCGATTTCCTGGGCATAAAGGCAGAAGCGATTTTCCTCCAGGGCCATGTGCAAGCGCTGGACCCAGGCCATCTCACCGAAACGCAGGGACAGCTCCGAATCGTCTGCATGGTAGACCTGGACTCGGTTGCGCCCCTTCTCCTTGGCCATGTAGCAAGCCATGTCGGCGGCGCGCAGGGACGCCTCCAGGGTCGTCGGGTTCTGGGCGATGTGCACCAGGCCGATGCTCACGGTGGTCACGAACGGCCGGCCTTTCCAGACGAAGTGCAGGTTCTGCACGGTCTGGCGCAGGCCTTCGGCGATCTTCTCCGCCGCCTCCGGTGAACAATTTTCCAGCAAGATACCGAACTCATCCCCGCCCAACCGGGCCAGGGTGTCGTTTTCCCGCAGGCCCGATTGCAGCAACGCGCAGATGTGTCGCAACAATTCGTCACCCGCCGCGTGGCCGCAGGTATCGTTGACCAGCTTGAACTGGTCCAGGTCGAGGAACATCAAGGCATGGCGCCCGGCCTGGCGCGTCAGGTTATGCAGGGCCTGTTCGAGCCGGTATTCGAATTCCCGGCGGTTCGCCAGGCCGGTGAGCGCGTCATGGGTGGCCTGCCACGACAGGTTGGCAATGTACTGGCGCTCCTGGGTCATGTCGTGCAGGACCAGTACGGCGCCGCTGACCTTGCCTGCATGGCGGATCGGCGCCCCCACCAGGGTCACCGACACAGTACTGCCATCCAGGCGCTGGATCAGTTTGGAATGTTCGCTGCCGCCACCGAGCCGGCCGCTGAGAATGTGCTCGATCAGCGTCAGGCCTTCGGTCTGGGCATTGTCGTCGAGCAGATTGAACAACGCGGCCAGGGGCAGTCCGGTGGCATGCTCGGCCTTCCAGTGGGTCATCGCCTCGGCAGCGGGATTCATGTAGGCAATCGCACCTTCGACGTCGGTGGTGATGACGCCGTCGCCGATGGATTGCAAGGTGATCTGCGCCCGTTCCTTCTCCAGTTGCAAAGCGTTGGCGAACACCTGACGTTGGGCCAGCAACTTGTGGGTACGCAACAAGGCCAGGACGATGAGCCCCAGCGCTGTGGCGAAGTTGGTCACCAGCAACAGGCGCAGGATAAAACGCGATCCCTCCCCCAGCGCGTCGCTGAAAGCCTTGGCTGCCGGGGTGACGGAGTCGTTGATGGCAAAGATCTGCGCCTTCCAGCCGCGGACGTCGGTTTCTGAAACAGTTCCTTCGGTAATGCTGTCGTGCATCTGCCGGGCAACGTTATCCAACTCGATCAGATAGCCGTCGCCTACCGTCCAGAGATCGATGGCTTCCTCCAGGTAACTGAAATGACGGAAATTCAGATACAGCCAGATCAGGCTGGACACGTCGTCCGGGTGGTTTCCCCCCTGGAGGATGCCCGCCCGTGCCGCCTCCAGGTCCGGGGGCTGGCGATCCAGCGCCACCCGCAGGTCATGCCCGCCCTCGGGCACGGCAATGGCTTGCTGATATTTGCGGAAAATCGCCTCGTCACGGCTGTCGGCATAGAGGTTGAGGTAGTAAATGGCGTCTTTCTGCCCCTTGGACCAGAGGCTTTCCCCCGCGACATAGCCGCGAACGGCCGACAATACATAGAGGCTGACGCCCCCAAGCAATGCCTGAAATAGCACAACGGCAATGAAGGGCCAGACGATGCCCAACAACCGAGGCGTTCCGAGAGTCCGCTTTTGCTTCATGAGGTCCCTTGCACAGGCATTACCAATGAGCACCCGGGAGAAATCCGCTTCTGATTCCAGAGCCTAGGCCAGTTTTCGCTCCTTGGAACGGCTGGATCCAAGGAGCGACAGGCTTTGGATGGAAATTCGAAGAAATCGGGGGCGTTTGGCTGATTTTTTTGGATACTAAGCGCAGAAAATCACAGGAAACTCAAGGCTGCTGTATCTGTTGCAAATGACCGTAGAGTCGAGCGTACAGGCCACCCTCGGCGATCAACTGCAAATGGTCGCCGTCTTCGGCGATTTGCCCCCCGTCGAACACCAATACCCGATCCGCCTGTTTCACGGCTGATAACCGGTGGGCGATGATCAACGTGGTGCGCCCGCTCAGGAAATGTGACAGGGCCTGATGAAGGTTGTACTCGGTGGCGGCGTCCAGTGCGGAGGTCGCTTCGTCGAGTATCACCACCCGCGGCTCGGCCAATACCATGCGGGCAATGGCCAGGCGTTGACGCTGCCCGCCGGACAGCCGCACCCCGGCACGCCCGACCACACTCTCCAGCCCCTGGGGCAACGCGCGCACCGTGGTATCGAGCTGGGCGATGGTCAATGCCCGCCAACAGGCCTCGTCACTGCAGTCGCGGCCCATGGAGAGGTTGGCCCGCACCGTGTCGTTGAACAAGGCAGGATGCTGCAGCACCACCGCGACATTTTCCCGGATGGTTTCCAGGCCGATTTCCTGTTGGGTGGCGCCGCCAAACCGGATGCTGCCCGACTGCGGCGTATACAGGCCCAGCAACAGCTGCACCAAGGTGCTCTTGCCGCCACCGCTGGCACCGACGATGGCGACCTTTTCGCCGGGGGAGATGGTCAGGTTCAACTGGTCGAGCACCAGTTCATCGCTATAGCCGAAGCTCAAGCCCTGGATGTCGATGCCCACGGTATCGCGGCCCTTGAACGGGTCGACACCGCCGCTGTACTGCGGCTCGTCGGCCCGGGCCAGGAGTTCGTTGATCCGGCTCAACGCACCGCCGGCCGCGTAATAGGCGTACTGAAGATTCAACAGCTGTTCCACCGGACCGATCATGAACCAGAGGTAGCTGAACACCGCCAGCATCTGGCCGATGGACAGGTCGGAGAACAGCACGGTGAGCATCGCCGCCGCACGGAAGATGTCGATGCCGAACTGGAACAGCAAGCCACTGGCGCGGCCCGACGCATCGCTTTTCCACTGGGAACTGACCGCATAGTCACGCACCTCCCGGGCGCGCTGGCCCAGGCGGCCGAGGAAAAATCCCTGGCGGTTACCGGCACGCACCTCCTGGATCGCATCCAGGGTTTCGGTCAATGCCTGGGTGAAGCGCGAGGTGCTATCGTTCTCGAGCTTCTTGAGGTGCTTGACCCGCTTGCCCAACTGCACCGTGGCGTAGATCACCAGCGGATTGAACAGCAGGATCAGCAGCGCCAGTTTCCAGTGCATCCACATCAGGATGCCAGCGGTGCCCACCAACGTCAGCATTGCTACCAGGAAACGGCTGAGGGTTTCGCCGACGAATTTATCGAGGGTGTCCAGGTCGGTGACCAGGTGCGCGGCCACGGTACCGCTGCCCAGGCTTTCGTATTCCCCCAGGGAAATCCGTTTGAGGCGCTCGATCAGGCGGATACGGATGCGATAGACGATGTCTTTGGCGAGCCTGGCGAACAAGCGCGCTTGCAGCACGTTGAACAGCAACGCGCCGCACCGAAGGGTCAAGGTTGCCAGCAACATCAACCCGATATAGCCGGCAGCCGTCTGCCAAGCCGTCGGCAAGGCGTGGTTCATCACTTTCAAGGCGGCGTCGCCCCGCCCCAGCAGTACTTCGTCCACCAACAATGGCAACAGCAAGGGGATCGGCACGCTGCACAGCGTCGCCAGCACGGCCACGCCGTTGGCTATCCACAGGGCTTTCTTGTGTTTGAGGGCCAGGCGACGGATTTCCGCCCAGCTCAATCGATCGACGCGCTGTGGCTCCGAGGCGCCATCCGGCAGGTCAGGCACAGGCCGCACGCTCCAGCCAGCGGCCAAGCAATGGAGACAGTTGGCCCAGGGGCTGGTAACCGTTGGTCAGCAGGGCCAATTGGCCGTCGCGCTCGGCCAGCAGCGTGGGGAAACCGGCAATGCCGAGATCCTGCACCCAAGTGAAATCCGCGGCAGTGGCCGCATGCTGCTCGGCGCTGTCGAACGCCGCGGCAAACTCGATGCGTGGCAGGCCGGCCTGTTCCGCCAGCTCCACCAGGACGCTGGCATGGGTCACGTCGCGACCCTGCTCATAAAAAGCCTGTTGAATCAGTTTCAGCAGCTTCCAGGCCAAATCCGGCGCCAAGCTCCGGGCCGTCACCAGCGCCCGGCAGGCTGGCTCGGTGTCATAGACGAAACCGTCCGGCAGCGCGCCCTCCAGCTTGAACGGCTGGCCGGTGGCCTGGGTGACAGCTTGCCAATGCTCGAGGATGTAACGCCGGGTTGTGGGCTCCAGGGACGAGCCGCTGCCCGTACGCAAACCGCCCACCACCAGGTGCAGTTCCACGCCCTGGGCCTGCGCCTGCTCGACCAATGCTTCGGCTACCGGCGCGAAGCCCCAGCACCAGGAACACATCGGGTCCATGACATACAGCAGGCGTGGCGGCATGGTTCAGGCCTCGGAGGATGATTGCTTGTAGTTGTAGCCGATCGGGTGCGGCATGTTGCGGGCCTTGGCCAATTCGATCTGCTTTTGCCGGTCGATGGCGCTGCGGCGGGTCTTCTCGCTCAGCTTGTCCCAGCAATGCGGGCAACTGATGCCAGGCACGTAGTGCTCCGAAGCGCGATCTTCCACGCTCACCGGTGTACGGCACGCATGACATTGATCGTAGTCGCCTTCGCTGAGATCGTGGCGAACGGTCACGCGGTTATCGAACACAAAGCAGTCGCCGCGCCATTTGGTTTGTTCCTGGGGGACTTCTTCGAGGTATTTCAGGATGCCACCCTTGAGGTGGAAGACCTCGTCGAAGCCCTGGCTGAGCATGTAGCTGGACGCTTTCTCACAACGGATGCCACCGGTGCAGAACATCGCGACTTTCTTGTGCTTGGCCGGATCGAAGTTGGCCTTGATGTAGTCGGGGAATTCGCGAAAGCTGGCGGTCTTGGGATCGATTGCGCCTTCGAATGTCCCGATGGACACTTCGTAATCGTTGCGGGTATCGATCAACAGCACTTCCGGATCGCTGATCAGCGCGTTCCAGTCCTGGGGTTCGACATAGGTGCCGACCTGCTTGTTCGGATCCACGCCCTCGACGCCGAGGGTGACGATTTCCTTCTTGAGCTTGACCTTGGTGCGGTAGAACGGCTGCTCGTCGCAGTACGACTCCTTGTGATCGATGTCGATCATGCGCGGATCGTTCTTGAGCCAGGCCAGCAAGCCGTCGATGCCTTCGCGGGTACCGGAGACCGTGCCGTTGATGCCTTCTTCGGCGATCAGCAGGGTGCCTTTGATACCGTTATCGAGCATCGCCTTGAGCAAGGGCTCACGCAGCTCGACGTAATCTTCCAGGGTGACGAACTTATACAGTGCCGCCACGACAATGGGTTGTGTCATGGGTATTTCTCCAGGTGGCTACCCTCGTAAGGGGTGAACCGGATGCAAAAAAAAACGCGCCGGGTCAGCGGCGCGTTGCGGATTCTAGCAAAAACACGGTGGCTTTAGGAGCGCACCTGTGGCTTGAGAAGCACACCTGTGGCGAGGGAGCTTGCTCCCGCTCGGCGGCGAAGCCGTCGTCTGGACTTTCCCGGAATGTCCCAGGGGACCGCTTCACGGTCCAGCGGGAGCAAGCTCCCTCGCCACAAAAGCTTCCTCCCCACAATGATCAGTGCTTGCTGCCACCGGCACAGGTCGGCGAAGCCGGTGCGGCATCAATCTGTGCCCATTCTTCGGGGGTGTAGGTGTGCAGCGCCAACGCATGGAATTCGCCCATCAGCTCACCCAGCGTGCCGTAGACCTTCTGGTGGCGCTTGACCCGATTGAGCCCCTCGAACTGCCGGCTCACCACCACCGCCTTGAAGTGGGTCTGCAGCCCACGGCTGTGCATGTGGCTTTCATCCAGCACTTGCAGGTGCTCGGGCTGCAGAAGACCGAGTGTCGATTCGATGCGTTGTTGCATGCTCATTCCAGGCTCCGCTTACGGCTTTTTCTTGGCTGGGGCAGGCGCAGCGGATTTCGGCTCGAGCTCGGCGGTCATGTCCGCCAGCAGCTTGTTGACCACCGGCACCGCGCTTTCCAGCTTGGCCTGGGTCAGTTGGGCCGACTGTTGGGTCAGTTGGGGCATTTTTTCCAGGACTTTCTTGCCCAGCGGCGACTGATAGAAAGCCACCAGGTCCTTGAGCTCCGACTCGCTGAAGTTGGTGGTGTAGAGCTGGACCATGTCCGGCTTGAGCTTGTTCCAGCCGATGGCCTGGTCAAGCGCGGCGTTGGCCTTGGCCTGGTAGGTTTCCAGGGTGGCTTTCTTCGACTCGGGAGCCTTGGTCTGTTCGAAGCGCTGGGCAAACATCTGCTGCACCTGCATGTACACCGGGGTGCCCAGCTTGTCGGCGTGTGCCAGGGTCAGGAACGCTTCGGCGCTGGCTTTGTGACTGGCGGTATCGGCGAGAACAGGGCCGCTGGCACACACCAGAGCAACTGCGGTACAGATGGCGCGAAGACGGGTCATCGAGTTTCCTTATCTAACTGGCGAGGTAAAACCCCAAGGGCGACCATTCTGCGCCTAAAAAACGCCAGGCCTCAACCCCGGTGCTTGCCGGTCCCGATTGACGGACCGAACCGACCACTCCTAGATTGACGGAACCGGTACCGCCCGACAGGGCCTAAACTGCGCATTCAGACCTATCAGGAGTTTGACCCAATGAGCCGTATCGAAACCGACAGCCTTGGCCAGGTTGAAGTCCCGGAGGACGCCTACTGGGGCGCCCAGACACAGCGTTCCATGATCAACTTCGCCATCGGTAACGAACGCATGCCGCTGTCGGTGCTGCATGCCCTGGCACTGATCAAGAAAGCCGCCGCGCGGGTCAACGACCGCAACGGCGACTTGCCCGCCGACATCGCCCGGCTGATCGAACAGGCCGCCGACGAAGTGCTGGACGGCCAGCATGACGACCAATTTCCGCTGGTGGTCTGGCAGACCGGCAGCGGCACCCAGAGCAACATGAACGTCAACGAGGTGATCGCCGGGCGTGCCAACGAGCTGGCAGGCAACCCCCGCGGCGGCAAGACCCCGGTGCACCCCAACGATCACGTCAACCGCTCCCAGAGCTCCAACGACTGCTTCCCTACCGCCATGCACATCGCCGCGGTGCAGGCCGTCCACAAGCAATTGTTGCCGGCCATCAGCGAACTGTCCGGCGGGCTGGCGGAGCTGGCGGCGCGCCACCTGAAACTGGTCAAGACCGGCCGCACCCACATGATGGATGCCACGCCGATCACCTTCGGCCAGGAACTGTCAGCCTTCATTGCCCAGCTCGACTACGCCGAACGGGCGATCCGTGCCGCGCTGCCGGCGGTCTGCGAACTGGCCCAGGGCGGCACGGCCGTCGGCACCGGGCTGAATTCGCCCCACGGTTTCGGCGAAGCGATTGCCGCAGAACTGGCGGCGCTGTCCGGTCTGCCGTTCGTCACCGCGCCGAACAAGTTTGCGGCGCTGGCGGGGCACGAGCCCCTGACCACACTGTCCGGCGCGCTGAAAACCCTGGCCGTGACCTTGATGAAAATCGCCAATGACCTGCGCCTGCTGGGCTCCGGACCGCGGGCCGGCTTCGCCGAAGTAAAATTGCCGGCCAACGAGCCGGGCAGTTCCATCATGCCCGGCAAGGTCAACCCGACCCAGTGCGAAGCCTTGTCGATGCTGGCCTGCCAGGTCATGGGCAACGACGTGACCATCGGTTTTGCCGCCAGCCAGGGCCATTTGCAATTGAATGTGTTCAAGCCAGTGATCATCCATAACCTGCTGCAATCGATCCGCCTGCTGGCCGACGGCTGCAGCAACTTCCAGCAGCACTGCATCGCCGGGCTCGAACCCGATGGCGAACAGATGGCGGCGCACCTGGAACGTGGGTTGATGCTGGTGACGGCGTTGAACCCGCATATTGGCTACGACAAGTCCGCCGAGATCGCCAAGAAGGCCTACAGCGAAGGGCTGACGCTGCGCGAAGCTGCGTTGCAGCTGGGTTATCTGACCGACGAAGAGTTCGATGCCTGGGTGCGGCCGGAAAACATGCTGGAGGCCGGGAGCCAGGGCTGAATCCTGGTTGACAGGGAGTGAGCCTTCGCGAGCAGGCTCGCTCCCACAAGGGATCCCGGTCGAACCCGGGATTTGCATACGCTGAAGATCCAATGTGGGAGCGAGCCTGCTCGCGATGAGGTCGGTCGACTCACATCACTGCCACCAGCAGGCCGCTACCGCTCCACAGCCAACCGCTCACGCCGGGCCCTGAGCCCGGCAATCAGCGAAGGCCCCAACGCCACCAGCGCTGACCCCAATACGACCAGTACCGCCCCGCCATACCCCAACAGATTGATCTGTTCGGCATGCACATAGTCGGGCCACCACCAGGCAGCCACGGCTACCGCAGCGAAAGTCACCAGCGGCGTAATCGCCAGCGTCGCACTGACCCGCGAGGCTTCCCAGTGGGCCAGGGCTTCGGCAAATGCGCCATAGGCAATCAGGGTGTTCAGGCAACAGGCAAACAACAGCCAGCCTTGCAGAGGGCTCAGTTGCAGCGCTTCCAACGGGTGGGCCCATGGCGTGAGCAGCAACGCGCAGAACAGGTAGATCACCATCATCACCTGCAACGAATTCCACACCGTCAACAACTGCTTCTGGCCCAGGGCGTAGAACGTCCAGACAGCCGACGCCAGCAACACCATCAAGACCCCGGCGGTGTATTGGCTCAGCGAGGTCAGCAACTCAGCGAGGCGCTGGTTGAAAAACAGCGTGAAACCGATCAGCAACACCAGCAGGCCAATCCCCTGCCCCAGGCTGAAACGTTCCTTGAACACAAAGAGGCTGGCGACCAGCAGCAGGATCGGCCCCATCTGCACCACCAGTTGCGCGGTGCCGGGGCTCAAGCGATTCAGGCCCATCAGGTACAGCACATAGTTGCCTACCAGCCCCAGCACCGCCATCGCCACCAGCCAGCCACCCCGCGGACCGAGCACCTTGCGGCTGGGCAGGCGTCGGGTGGTTGCCAGATAGATGAACAGCAAGCCGCCGGACACCAGCAAGCGAAACCAGGTCACCGTGACCGGGTCCATCACCTGTAACACCTGCTTGAGCTTGATCGGCAGGATTCCCCACAACAGGGCGGTCAACAGGGCGAGGAACAGGCCATAGACCCAGCGACCGGACGAAATGTGCATGCAATCCCCGAGGCTCAAGAAAAGAGCGACTATTCTAGTGGGAGATGGCTTGGCGACACAGGGACAGTTACGCACTAACAGTTCAAAGGTCGTTCGCGAAAGCAGAGATGGCACATTGCCGCCCATCGGCTGGCCAAGCGCCAGTTGATGCCAACGAATAAACTTCACTCAACCGATTTTTAAAGTTTCTTGGAGTCTCCATGCTTGGCAAACGCGCCCAGGACCTCACCCCTGCGATGGTCTTTCCCAGTGACCGGATCTGCCGGATAAACGGTGAATTTTATTTCAGTACCCGGGAAGGCACCCAGGAAGGACCGTTTGCCAGCCGTGAAGCCGCGGAGCAAGAGGTCGCGGCGTACATCGAGCGGATGCAAAAGGCGCTTGAGATCGCCAGCTGACAAGGCTCCGCAAAACTGTGGCGAGGGGATTTATCCCCGCTGGGGCGCGAAGCGCCCCTAAAACCAGGCAACTCGGTGGGTCAGACTGCTTGAGTCAACGGCGGTGGGGCTGCTACGCAGCCCAGCGGGGATAAATCCCCTCGCCACAAAAGCCCTCAGGTCATCTGACCGCCTCGAACAACCCCGTCGCCCCCATCCCGCCGCCCACGCACATGGTCACGATGCCATAGCGCAGGTTGCGCCGTTGCAGCTCCCGCACCAAGTGGCCGACCTGGCGCGAGCCGGTCATGCCGAACGGATGGCCGATGGCAATCGAGCCGCCGTTGACGTTGTATTTCTCATTATCGATTTCCAGGCGATCGCGGCTGTACAGGCACTGGGACGCGAACGCCTCGTTGAGCTCCCACACATCGATATCGGCGATCCGCAAGCCCTTGGCCTTAAGCAGTTTCGGCACTGAAAACACCGGACCGATGCCCATTTCGTCCGGCGCGCAACCGGCCACGGTGAAACCGCGAAAAAACGCCTTGGGCTTGAGTCCCAGCGCCAGGGCTTTTTCCAGGCTCATCACCAGGGTCATCGAGGCGCCGTCGGACAATTGCGATGAGTTGCCCGCCGTCACCGAACCGTCTTCGGCAAACACCGGCTTCAGCCCGGCCAGGCTTTCGTAGGTGGTGTCCGGGCGGTTGCAATCGTCGCGGTCGACCACGCCGTCAAGAATCTGCACCGCACCGGTGTTCTTATCCTCCATCTTGTACTTGACCGCCATCGGTACGATCTCGTCATCGAACAGCCCGGCCGCCTGGGCCCGGGCAGTCCGTTGCTGGCTCTGCAAGGCGTAGCGGTCCTGTGCTTCGCGGCTGACCTGGTAACGGCGGGCGACGATCTCGGCGGTCTGGCCCATGGGGAAATAGATCCCCGGTACCTGTTCCTTGAGCAGCGGGTTGATCAGGTTGTCGGTGTTGACGCTTTTCATCGTCAGGCTGATGGACTCCACGCCACCGGCAACGATGATGTCGCTGCAACCGGAGGCAATCTGGTTGGCGGCAATGGCGATGGCCTGCAGGCCCGAGGAACAGAAGCGGTTGAGGGTCATGCCGGCGGTGCCGATGCCCAGTCGGGAGAGCACCGCCACGTTACGGCCGATGTTGTAGCCCTGGGCACCCTCGTTGGAGCCGGCACCGACGATGCAGTCTTCGACACTGGCCGGGTCGATGTCATTGCGCGTCAACAGCGCATTGACGCAATGGGCCGCCATGTCGTCCGGGCGGGTCATGTTGAACTTGCCGCGAAACGACTTGGCCAGGCCAGTCCGTACGCTGTCGACGATCACTACTTCTCGCATGGCGGTTCCTCATTGTTGTAGACGGTCAAGAATGGATCGAGCATAAATCCACTCCATAACCCGCCGCGACAATCATTCACCCCGCATATGCGTCTTCATCGCGCTACTTCCTGCTGCGCTTGAACGCGGCCTCCAGCGCCTCGTTGAGGGTGCGCAATACCTTGACCCGGGCCCAGCGCTTGTCATTGGCTTCGACCAGGGTCCAGGGGGATATTTCAGTACTCGTGCGGTCGACCATGTCGCACACCGCCGCCCGATAGGCATCCCACTTGTCACGGTTGCGCCAGTCGTCCTCGGTGATCTTGAAGCGCTTGAAGGGGATTTCCTCGCGCTCCTGGAAGCGCTCGAGCTGAGTCTCCTTGTCGATGGCCAGCCAGAACTTGACCACCACCACACCGGCGTCGGCAATCTGCTCTTCGAAATCATTGATCTCGCCATAGGCCCGCAGCCAGTCGGCCCGACTGCAGAAGCCTTCGACCCGCTCCACCAATACCCGGCCGTACCAGGAGCGGTCGAATACAGTGAATTTGCCCCGCGCCGGAATATGCCGCCAGAACCGCCACATGTAGGGATGAGCACGCTCTTCTTCAGTGGGCGCGGCAATCGGCACGATGCTGTACTGGCGTGGATCGAGCGCCGCCGCGACCCGCCGGATCGCCCCGCCCTTGCCCGCCGCATCGTTGCCTTCGAACACCGCCACCAGGGCGTGCCGGCGCATGCGCTTGTCCCGCAGCAAGCCGGCAAACCGGGCCTGCTCGGTGATCAGTTGTTCCTCATAGTCGTCCTTGTCCAGCCGCAGGGTCATGTCCAGGCTGTCGATCAAGGTCACCTGGTCATCCAATGCCGGCAGCGGTGCCACGCTGACCTTTTCCGGCTTGATCTTCGGTCGATCCAGCGCCTGGCGCATGCCTTCGAGCAGGATCCTGCCGACCGTGAGGCTGCGATAACAGGTGTCCACGCCCTCGATCACATGCCACGGCGCGTAATCGCGACTGGTCCGGCGCAGTACCCGCTCGCCGTACTTGACGAACTTGTCGTAGGTCTGGGATTGCTGCCAGTCCAGCGGACTGATGCGCCAACTGTGCAACGGGTCATCCTTGAGCCCCTTGAGCCGGGCTTTCATCTGCTTCTTGGACAGATGGAACCAGAACTTGAAGATCAGCGCGCCTTCATCGCAGAGCATTTTTTCCAGGCGCTCGGCGGCATTGATCGCCTGGTCGAGCCGAGGGTCCTTGAACTCGCCGTGGACCCGGCCCTGTAGCATCTGGCTGTACCAGTTGCCGAAGAAAATCCCCATGCGCCCCTTGGCCGGCAACATCCGCCAATAACGCCAGGCCGGCGGCCGCGCCAGCTCTTCATCGGTCTGCTGATCGAAGGTGCGCACTTCGATCAGCCGCGGGTCCATCCACTCGTTGAGCAACTTCACCGTCTCGCCCTTGCCCGCGCCCTCGATACCGTTGATCAGCACGATGACCGGGAAACGGCTCTGCTGATGCAACTCGAACTGGGCTTCGAGCAGCGCCTCACGCAGTGCCGGCACTTCGGCCTCAAAGGTGTCTTTATCGATGGCGTGACCGATTTCGGCGGATTCGAACATAGGCAGCTCCTTCTGGGATTGGGGCAAGACTAGCGGATTGGATGCCGCGATGTGTAGGAGCTCCTGCGCAGTTACCAGCCTCGGGCTAGAATAGCGTCCCGGAATTCACCGAGCCCGCCATGCCCGCCATACAGCACCACGCCCAACTCGATTGGGATGACCAGGGTCTGCCCCGTTCCCGGGTGTTCGACGATGTGTATTTCTCCGACCAATCGGGGCTGGAAGAAACCCGCTATGTGTTCCTTGAGCAGAACAACCTGGCCGAGCGCTTCGCTGCGCTGCCGGACCATGGGCGGCTGGTGATCGGCGAGACCGGGTTCGGCACCGGATTGAATTTCCTCTGTGCCTGGCAGTTGTTCGAACAATGCGCGCCTGCCGGGGCGCGACTGCATTTTGTCAGTGTCGAAAAATACCCCCTGAGCCCGCAAGACCTGCGCCGGGCCCTTGCCCTGTGGCCGTCACTCAAGCTTCAGGCCGATCAGTTGCTGGGGCAGTACATTGCGATCCATCAAGGTTTCCAGCGCCTGACGCTGGCGGGCGGACGGGTGACCCTGACCTTGATGATCGGCGACGCCCTGGAGCAGTTGCCGCAACTGGACGGACACATCGACGCCTGGTTCCTGGATGGCTTCGCACCGGCCAAGAACCCCGACATGTGGACCGCCGAGCTGTTCGCCGAACTGGCCCGGCTGGCGGCGCCCGGGGCCACCCTGAGTACCTTCACCAGCACCGGTTGGGTGCGGCGATTGTTGAATGCGGCGGGCTTCAAGATGAAGCGCACGCCGGGTATCGGGCATAAATGGGAAATCCTACGGGGCGTATTCCTTGGCTGGCCGGAATCACAGGAGCAGGCTGCTCCCGTTCCGGCAAAACCCTGGTACGCCCGCCCCGCGCCGCTCACCGGCGAGCGCCGGGCCCTGGTGATCGGCGGTGGACTGGCCGGTTGCGCCAGCGCGGCGAGCCTCGCGGCCCGCGGCTGGCAGGTGACCTTGCTGGAACGGCATGCCGGGTTGGCCGAGGAAGCGTCCGGCAACCCCCAGGGGGTGTTGTACCTCAAGCTGTCCGCCCACGGCACGGCGTTGTCGCAAATGATCCTCAGCGGTTTCGGCTACACCCGGCGCTTGCTGGAACATCTGCAAAAGGGCATGGATTGGGACGGCTGCGGTGTCTTGCAGTTGGCCTTCAACCACAAGGAAGCCGAACGCCAGGCGCAACTGGCCGCGGCGTTCCCGCCTGATTTGTTGCGCACACTGGAGCAACCCGAAGCCGAAGCGCTGTCCGGCATCGGCCTGGCCTGTGGCGGTCTGTTCTACCCGGAAGGGGGTTGGGTGCATCCGCCGGCGCTGTGCCGCTGGCAGGCCTCGGACCCGTTGGTCGAAGTGTTGCCCCATCATGAAGTGCTGGATCTGCGTCGCGTCGATGGCCAGTGGCAAGCCTGGGATGGTGAGCGCTGCCTGGCCAGCGCACCGGTGGCGATCCTGGCCAGCGCCGCCGAGATCAAACGTTTCGAAGCGGCCGCCGAGTTGCCCCTCAAGCGCATACGCGGACAAATCACCCGCCTGTCGCAGACCGACCGCAGCCAGGTCCTGCGCACGGTGGTCTGCGCCGAGGGCTACGTGGCCCCGCCGCGAATGGGCGAACATACGCTGGGCGCCAGTTTCGACTTCAAGAGCGCTGACTTGACGCCCACCGCCGCCGAACATGCCGGCAATTTGCAAATGCTCGAAGAAATCTCTCTCGACCTGGTGGACCGCCTGGACGCCGGCAACCTGGTTCCGGAACAGCTCGAAGGCCGTGCGGCGTTCCGTTGCACCAGCCCGGACTACTTACCGATTGTCGGTCCGGTGGCGGACAACCGGGCATTTACCGAGGCGTATCAAGCCCTGAGCAAAGATGCCCGTCAGGTCCCCGACACCCCCTGCCCCTGGCTCGATGGCCTGTACGTCAACAGCGGCCACGGCTCCCGCGGCCTGATCACCGCGCCGCTGTCCGGCGAACTGATCGCCGCCTGGCTGGACAACGAACCCCTGCCATTGCCCCGAAGCGTGGCCGAGGCCTGCCATCCGAACCGGTTTGCGCTGCGGACATTGATTCGCGGCAAGGCCTGACGCGACCTCAATGCCCACCACCAAACCTGTGGGAGCGAGCCTGCTCGCGATGGCAGTGGATCGGCTGACTTTAACGTTGACCATGCCGCCGCCATCGCGAGCACGCTCGCTCCCACATGGGCCAAGCGACACCCCGCCAAGCCGTGCCCGCCGGTCGGCTTATAACGCATCGATCTAAAACTCACGGCAATCCCACCGGTCAGTTCCAGGGTACCCGCCATTTCGGCGCCCCCCTCCCCAACGGAAAAACCGGTAAGGACTTATGTGCGGATTAGCTGGAGAGTTACGTTTCGATCAACAACCTGCGGACCTTGCGGCCGTAGAGCGAATGACCCATCACCTGGCGCCTCGCGGCCCCGATGCGTGGGGTTTCCATAGCCAGGGCCCGATTGCCCTGGGCCACCGGCGCCTGAAAATCATGGACTTGTCCGATGCCTCGGCCCAGCCGATGATCGACAATCAACTGGGCCTGTCGCTGGCCTTCAACGGCGCGATTTACAACTACCCCGAATTGCGCGCCGAACTGGAAGCGTTGGGCTACGCCTTCTGCTCCGGTGGCGACACCGAAGTATTGCTCAAGGGCTATCACGCCTGGGGCGAAGCGCTGTTGCCCAAGCTCAACGGCATGTTTGCCTTCGCCATCTGGGAGCGCGATGCCAAACGCCTGTTCATTGCCCGCGACCGTCTCGGCGTCAAGCCTCTGTATCTCTCCCGCACCGGCCAGCGCCTGCGCTTTGCCTCGGCGTTGCCGGCGCTGCTCAAGGGCGGCGACATCAGCCCGATGCTCGACCCGGTCGCCCTCAATCACTACCTGAATTTCCATGCCGTGGTCCCGGCGCCCCGCACCCTGCTGGCCGGCATTGAAAAACTGCCGCCAGCCACATGGATGCGGGTAGAAGCCGATGGCAGCATCGAGCAGAAAACCTGGTGGACCTTGCCCTACGGCCCACGCCCCGATGAACAGGACCTGACCCTGGAAGACTGGATCGACCGCGTGCTCGACAGCACCCGAGAAGCCGTTGCCATCCGCCAGCGGGCCGCCGTGGACGTAGGGGTGCTGCTTTCCGGTGGCGTGGACTCGAGCATGCTGGTGGGCTTGCTGCGTGAAGTCGGCGTGGAAGACCTGTCCACGTTCTCCATCGGCTTCCAGGATGCCGGCGGCGAACGCGGTGACGAGTTCCAGTATTCGGACCTGATCGCCAAGCATTACGGCACCCGCCATCATCAGCTGCGCATCGACGAAAAAGAGATCATCGAGCAACTGCCGGCGGCCTTCCGCGCCATGAGCGAGCCTATGGTCAGCCATGACTGCATCGCTTTTTACCTGCTGTCGCGGGAGGTCGCCAAGCATTGCAAAGTGGTGCAAAGCGGCCAGGGCGCCGACGAACTGTTCGCCGGTTACCACTGGTATCCACAAGTGGATGGCGCCAGCGATCCCTACGCGGCCTATCGCGCCGCGTTCTTCGATCGCAGCTACGAGGAATACGCCGCCACGGTGCAGCCAAAATGGCTGACGGCCAACGACGCCGCCGGTGACTTCGTCAAAGCGCATTTTGCTCAACCGGGCGCCGATGCAGCGGTGGATAAAGCCCTGCGCCTGGACAGCACCGTGATGCTGGTGGACGACCCGGTCAAGCGTGTCGACAACATGACCATGGCCTGGGGCCTGGAAGCACGCACGCCGTTCCTGGATTACCGACTGGTGGAACTCTCGGCCCGGGTCCCGGCGAAATTCAAGTTGCCCGATGGCGGCAAGCAAGTCCTCAAGGAAGCCGCCCGGCGGGTGATCCCCGGCGAAGTGATCGATCGCAAGAAAGGCTATTTCCCGGTGCCGGGCCTCAAACACCTGGAAGGCAACACCCTGGCCTGGGTCCGCGAACTGCTGCTGGATCCGAGCCAGGATCGCGGCCTGTTCAACCCGGCCATGCTCGACCGCCTGCTCACCGACCCCAACGGCCAGCTTACCCCGCTGCGCGGCTCCCGCCTGTGGCAACTGGCGGCGCTGAACCTGTGGCTCAGCGAGCAAGGAATCTGATCGATGAAACCCCACACGACGCTTCACAATCAACGGCTGTTGCGCGGCCAGGCGCCTTCCTATGAACGCTTGCAGGCGCGCCTGGCGGTAGACGGCAGCGAACTGGGCGCCGCTCCTATCGCGGTGCATTGCGGTTGGGGCCGATTGCTGATCGGCCATACCTTCCCGGACCCGGCGACCCTGGGCCAGGAACTGCTCAACGAACAACCCGGCGAACGTGACATTGCCCTGTACGTCGCGGCCCCCCAGCAAGTGCTGGGACTGGAGCCAGCGCAATTGTTCCTCGACCCTTCCGACACGTTGCGCCTGTGGTTCAGCGACTATCGGCAGGCCACGCGGGTGTTTCGCGGCTTCCGGATTCGCCGGGCGCAGAACGACGCCGATTGGCAAGCCATCAACCAGCTTTACCAGGCCCGCGGCATGCTGCCGGTCGATCCCCAGCGCCTGACGCCGCGCCATCAGGGCGGGCCGGTCTACTGGCTGGCCGAAGACGATGACAGTGGCGCAGTCATCGGCAGCGTCATGGGCCTCAATCACCAGAAAGCCTTCAACGACCCGGAAAATGGCAGCAGCCTCTGGTGCCTGGCGGTGGACCCGCAGTGTTCACGGCCAGGTGTCGGAGAAGTGCTGGTACGTCATCTCATCGAGCATTTCATGAGCCGTGGCCTGAGCTACCTCGACCTGTCGGTCCTGCATGACAATCGCCTGGCCAAGAACCTCTACGCCAAGCTCGGTTTCCGCAACCTCTCGACCTTCGCCATCAAGCGCAAGAACGGCATCAACCAGCCGCTGTTCCTGGGGCCCGGACCCGAGGCACAGTTCAACCCCTATGCGCGGATCATTGTCGAGGAGGCGCACCGCCGGGGCATCGAAGTGCAAGTGGACGACGCCGAGGGCGGTTTGTTCACCCTGATCCACGGCAGCCGTCGGGTGCGTTGCCGCGAATCCTTGAGCGACCTGACCAGCGCCATCAGCATGACGTTGTGCCAGAACAAGAGCCTGACGCACAAAGTGTTGAAGAACGCCGGCCTGAACCTGCCGGCGCAACAGTTGGCAGGCAATGCCGATGACAATCTGGCGTTTCTCGATGAACACGAGCGGGTGGTAGTCAAGCCCCTGGACGGTGAACAGGGCCAGGGCGTAGCGGTGGACCTGCGCACCATCGAAGAAGTGCAGAGCGCCATCGAAGCCGCCCGGCAGTTCGATAGCCGAGTGCTGCTGGAAAGTTTTCACGAAGGGCTCGACCTGCGCATCCTGGTGATCAACTTTGAAGTGGTGGCTGCGGCGATCAGACGTCCCGCAGAAGTCATCGGCGATGGCCAGCACACCATCGGTGCCTTGATCGAAGCCCAGAGCCGGCGGCGGCAGGCGGCCACCGGAGGGGAGAGCAAGATTCCGATGGATGCGGAAACCCAACGCACGCTGAGTGCTGCAGGGTATGACTACGACAGTGTGCTGCCGGCCGGTGAGCATTTGTTCGTACGACGCACAGCGAACCTTCACACCGGCGGTATCCTGGAAGACGTCACCGATACGCTCCACCCCACCCTGGCTGATGCGGCGGTGCGGGCAGCACGCGCCCTGGACATCCCCATGGTCGGCCTCGACCTGCTGGTGCCGGCTGCCGATCAACCCGAGTACGTGTTCATCGAAGCCAACGAACGCGCTGGCCTGGCCAACCACGAACCACAACCCACCGCCGAACGCTTTGTGGATCTGCTGTTTCCCCATAGCCAGGGGGTGGTCTGACACCCAGTGTACTGATCGTTCCCACGCTCCGCGTGGGAATGCCTCAAGGGACGCTCCGCGTCCGGATGACGCAGAGCGTCAGCGGCTGCATTCCCACGCAGAGCGTGGGAACGATCGGATACTCAACCGTTCAGGAGTTTCCATGATCAGCAAAATCCCCGAACCGAATCTCGAATACCTGCAGAAAGTCCTGCTGGAAATGCTCGCCATCCCCAGCCCGACCGGCTTCACCGACACCATCGTGCGCTATGTCGCCGAACGCCTCGAAGAGTTGGGTATTCCTTTCGAAATGACCCGCCGCGGTACGATCCGCGCCACCCTCAAGGGTCGCAAGAACAGCCCCGACCGGGCCGTCTCGGCCCACCTGGACACCATTGGCGCCACCGTGCGGGCCATTAAGGACAATGGTCGCCTCACCCTGGCGCCGGTGGGCTGCTGGTCCAGCCGGTTTGCCGAAGGCAGCCGGGTCAGCCTGTTCACCGACACCGGCGTGATACGCGGCAGCGTGTTGCCCTTGATGGCGTCCGGGCATGCCTTCAACACTGCGGTGGATGAAATGCCCATCAGTTGGGATCACATCGAATTGCGCCTGGACGCGTACTGCGCCACCCGGGCCGATTGCGAAACCCTGGGGGTGGGCGTCGGCGATTACGTCGCCTTCGATCCCCTGCCTGAGTTCACCGAGAGCGGTCACATCAGCGCCCGTCACCTGGACGACAAGGCCGGGGTCGCGGCGCTGCTGGCGGCGCTCAAGGCGATTGTCGACAGCGGCGAAGAACTGCTGATCGATTGCCACCCATTGTTCACCATCACCGAGGAAACCGGCAGTGGCGCGGCGGCCGCGCTGCCCTGGGATGTCAGCGAGTTCGTCGGCATCGATATCGCCCCGGTCGCACCCGGCCAGCACTCCAGCGAACACGCCGTCAGCGTGGCGATGCAGGACTCCGGCGGGCCCTACGACTATCACCTGTCACGACACTTGCTGAAACTGGCCAAGGAGAACGAACTGCCGGCACGCCGCGACCTGTTCCGCTACTACTTCAGCGACGCCCACTCAGCCATCACCGCCGGCCATGACATCCGCACCGCCCTGCTCGCCTTCGGCTGCGATGCCACCCATGGCTACGAACGCACCCATATCGACAGCCTGGCCGCCCTCAGTCGGCTGCTCGGTGCCTACATCCTCAGCCCGCCGGTGTTCGCCAGCGATGCGCAACCGGCCCAGGGTTCGCTGGACCGCTTCAGCCACCAGATCGAACACGATGCGCAGATGGAAAGCGATACCCGAGTGCCTTCGGTGGACAGCCTGGTGGGGCAGCGTTCGGATAACTGACAGTCAGGAGTTTCAGTGCCTGTTCTGACCTCATCGCGAGCAGGCTCGCTCCCACAATGGCCCTGCGCCACGCCCCCCCTGTGGGAGCGAGTCTGCTCGCGATGAGGCCAGCACAGGCACAACAGAACCCAAGGCTAGCCGCAAAGCCCCATTGGCCGTAGCATCGCGACATCATCCAGCCGAGGTACCCCCATGCTGATCCCCCACGACCAACTCGAAGTCGACACGCTCACTCGCCTGATCGAGGATTTCGTGACCCGCGACGGCACCGACAACGGCGACGACACGCCCCTGGAAACCCGCGTGCTTCGCGTCAGGCAGGCGTTGACCAAGGGCCAGGCAATGATCGTCTTCGATCCGGAAAGCGAGCAATGCCAATTGATGCTCAAGCACGACGTGCCCAAGCACCTGTTTGACTGATCACGCCTTGCGGGCGACCTGGTTCTTCTTTCTCTGGATCTTTTCGTATATCTCGAAGCGATGAACATCGATGTGACGCGGCGCTTCCACGCCAAACCGAACGGTGGTGCCGTTGACCGACAGCACACGAACGGAAATATCATCACCGATGGAAATCAGTTCACCCACGGCACGGCTGAGTACGAGCATGGTTCTTGTCCTTAAGAAGGTCTGGACCTTGACCATGCCCGGCCTGTTTCCTGTTCACAAGATGCGGGCGAGAATTCAGTAACCCCCTACAAACAAGACTCTGGAAACTGAAGGAAACTTCCTGCAAAACGGGTCGGACCACGACGTTTTCAAGACCCGAGCAACGATGTCCAGCAGGAGGATGGCGCCATCCTGAGGACAGCGCCTTTGCAGGTCAAGTTGGGTTCTGCCTGGCTTTGGCGCGCATCTTGTCGGCCATGACGGTCATTTCGTCGTACAGCATCTGTGGGTTCTTCTGTTTCATTGCCCAGGCCATGCGCCCCTGTTCGTGGGGCAGGATCATGAACTCACCCTTGGCGACCTGCTGGAAGATGTAGTCAGCGATGTCGGCGGCGGTGATGGGCGAGCTTTCCAGCAACTTGCCCACCTGGGCCTTCATGGCCGGGGTCGGACCACGGAAGGAGTCCAGCAAGTTGGTCTGGAAAAACGACGGACAAACCACGTGCACACCGATTTCCTGCTGCGCCAGTTCGACCAGCAGGCTTTCCGACAACGCCACCACGCCAGCCTTGGCCACGTTGTAGTTACTCATGGCCGGCCCCTGCATCAGCGCCGCCATGGAAGCGATGTTGATGATCTTGCCGCGGCTCTTTTCCAGCAACGGCAGGAACGCCTTGCACCCCTTGACCACCCCCATCAGGTTGATCGCAATCTGCCAGTCCCAGTCCTCCAGGGACAATTCACTGAAGAACCCGCCCGAGGCCACGCCAGCATTGTTGACGATGATGTCGATGCCGCCGAGCTTCTCTTCGCAAGCCTGGGCAAACGCCGTCAACTGACTGTAGTCACGTACATCGCAGCGTTGGACAAAGCCGTCGCCACCGACGTCGCGCACCAGCCTGAGGGTTTCCTGGAGGCCTGGCTCACTGACATCCGACAAGGCCAGGCGCCAGCCTTCGCGGGCCCAGCGCAGCGCGATTTCGCGGCCCAGGCCCGAGCCGGCGCCGGTGATCATCATGCGATTTTGCATAGGAAACAGCCTTTGTTCCGGAGAGATGAGCCGAGTGTAGCGAAGGAGCCAGCGGGACCCACGCTCCATCAGATTGCTGAATGGCGGGGGCAAACCGCAAAAAGGTTGCGCAGGTCTGTGGCAGCGGTTCCCGTGGCGAGGGAGCTTGCTCCCGCTCGGTTACGCAGCCGCGACATCCTGGGACCGCTTCGCAGCCCAACGGGAGCAAGCTCCCTCGCCACAGGGTTTTGCGTATACCCGACAGGCACTAAAAAACTTTGAATTTTTTACAGGACGTTACGGTCCGACTTATTAAGCCGCCCGGATTTAATGCAGCGTGCTGGCAGTTGAAAGTTGTATCACTCCAAAACTGACCAATAAGGAAATCAACAATGGGCACAATACTGATCATTATCCTGATCCTCCTGCTGATCGGCGGCCTGCCGGTCTTCCCGCACTCCAGAAGTTGGGGTTACGGCCCGTCTGGCATCATCGGCGTAGTGTTGGTAGTGCTGTTGATACTGCTGTTACTGGGCAAGATATAAATCAATGGCAAAAAAAAAGAGGCCTTTTTCAAGGCCTCTTTTTTATTTGCCGATCATCTGTCCGGCTTTCCATCCACTACGCCAGCGGTGTTATCCAGCAGACTCTTGGTAGCGGTTTGCAGGAAGGACTCGAGCTTGAGCTTCATCTGGGCGCTATCTGGTGCATCCGGAATGACTTCCGCATGCGGGTTGGCCCCCAGTTCATAGCGGAACATTTTCGGCCCCATCTCTTTCTCCTTCGGCAGTACCAGGATCCGGTCGCCCTGGATGATCGCCGTAGTCTGATCACTGCCCGACGGCTTGATCACACCGAAACCGGTATCGCCCTGCGGCAGATTCAACAGGTCACGGCCCCAGCACTGGTTGCGCACCTGTCCGCCGATCCGCCCCATGATGGTAGGGACGATGTCGACCTGGGTACCCACGGTGTGGTTACGCTGGCCGAATTTTTCCTGGATGCCCGGACCGATCAACAGCATCGGCACGTTGAAGCGGCCCAGGTCCATCTCGGTGATCTGGCGTTCGTTACCGAAACCATGGTCGCCCACCACGACGAACAGCGTCTCCTTGAAATAGGGCTCCTTGCGTGCCTTCTCGAAGAACTGGCCCAGCGCCCAGTCCGAGTAGCGCATGGCGGTCAGGTGTTCGTTCAGGCTGCCACGGTCGGTGACCCGTTCAACCGGCAGCGGCGTCGGCAGTGCATAAGGCGTGTGGTTGGACAGGGTCTGCAGCAGGGCATAGAACGGCTTGCCGTTTTCCCGTGCCTTGAGCTCGATCAGGCCACGGTCGAACATGTCCTGATCGGACACGCCCCAGGTCGGATCGGAAAACACCGGATTGACGAAGTCGTTACGCCCGATGAAGTTGGTCATGCCCTGGTTGCTGAAGAAGCCCGACTGGTTGTCCCAGGCAAAATCGCCGTTGTAGACATACACATCGTCGTAGTCACGGGCGCTGAGTAGTTGCGGCAGGCCCGACAGCTTGTGGCTGCCTTCCGGTGTCTGCATCAGGTATTCGAAGCCGGGCAGGTTCGGGAAACACGCCATGGTGGCGAACATGCCTTGGTGGGTGTGGGTGCCGTTGGAAAAGAAACGGTCGAACAGCAGGCCTTCCTTGGACAGCTTGTCCAGGTAAGGCGTGATGTTGCCCGGCGCGCCCAAGGCGCCCACCGAGTGACCGGCCATGCTTTCCATGAGGATCACAACCACGTTCTTGATTGGCAGGGTCTTGTCGGCTGGCGGCATGTAGTCGCGACGCACGGCAGCAGTGGCGGTATCCACCAGCTTGTCGTCGGGCAATACCAGCATGTCACGTACAGTCTGCTGGGCCAGCGGCTGCTCGAGAGTGGCCTTCCAGATGTTGTCACGGTCTTCGGACATGCGGCTCTTGGCCGCCGCCACCAGCGACAGCGTGCCATTGAGGCCCAGCTGGTTGGCGAAGTTCGAATCGGTGGTATAGACGTCACCCCAACGCAGCGGCGGGCCTTGACGCAAGGTGCCACGGGCCGCGACCACGGCCACCAGCAGGCAGACGACGAACACCGCCACCCGGCCGTACCACGGGGCGATCTGGCGGGTGCCGATGCTGCCGCCGCTGAACGGTCCGCGCGGACGGGTTGCACGGTCCGCGCCCTTGAACGCCAGGCTCAGGATGAGGGTGCCGCCGGCCCAGGCCAGCAGGTAGCGCACCACCGGGAAACCGTACCAGAGCATGCTCATCACGGTTTTCGGGTCTTCCTTCACATACTGGAAGACCAGGCCGTTGAGGCGCTGGTGGAACTCACGGTAGAAGTCCATCTCCATCAGGCCGAGGAACAGCGCGATGCTGGAGGTGACGGTCAGCCAGAAACGAAAGAAGCCTCGGGCCGCCATGGCGCGAGCGCTGAACAGCGCCAGCAGCAGCGGAACGCAGAGGTAAACCACCAGGCGCAGGTCAAAACGCAGGCCATTGGCGAAGGCTTCGACGAAGGTCGAGGCCGGGGTGTCGAGGATCATTTGGCGGTTATAGACCAGCAGCGCCACGCGCAGCAGGCTGAACATCACCATCATCACCAGGGCGCAGAGCAATGTGTAGGCCAGGTGCGATTTGACGGTCGGTTGCAGCAGGCGATGCGTGCTTCGCTGCTGACTCAGGGCGTCCGGGATTGCCATGTCGTTTGAGGACCCTATTGGAGTTGGAGTGACAAAAAGTACAAAGGCGCACCCGCCGCTGGCCAAAGCCTGGCCCGGGGTTTGCGCAAGAGCGCAGATGTTGCACGAACGGCTAAGGCATTGCCATTAAATAACCGGCGGCAATAAAAGCGCGGGGAATTGTCCGCAAGGTTTTGTGAAAATTTCGTTCAATGAATATCTGGAAACACAAAATGCCTGAACCAACCTCAATATCAGGCCGCCCTCATTGTGGCGAGGGGATTTATCCCCGCTGGGCTGCGCAGCAGCCCCATTCAGAAACCCAATTAGCCTGACACACCAAGTTGCAACTAGTGGGGGCTGCTTAGCAGCCCAGCGGGGATGAATCCCCTCGCCACAGAAAGCCCCCTCAGCCCAATCAGTCGTTACTCGGCTTGTTGATCGCCTGCAACACGTACTGCGGCATGGCAAACGCACCGAGATGAATCTCGGGGTTGTAGTAGCGGGTGACGATGCCGCTGCCGATGAACCGCTCATGCAGGGTTTCACGGGAGAGCTTGCGGTAAGCGCTGTCGGTCGAGCCCCAGGCGAAAGTCATGGCGCCGCCGATGTAGGTCGGCACCGCCGCCTGGTAGAAGTGCCAGTCGGCAAACAGGCCTCGCAGGCGGCCGGCGGTGGTCTGCACTTCGCCCAACTGCATGAATGGCGTGCCGTTCTGGGTCACCAGGATGCCGCCATCGTTCAGGCAGCGATGGCAAGCCTGGTAGAAGTTTTCCGAGAACAGCACTTCACCCGGGCCGATCGGATCGGTGGAGTCGGAAATGATGACGTCGAACTTCTCCTGGGTGGTGGAGACGAAGCGCATGCCGTCATCGATCACCAGGTTCAGCCGCGGGTCGTCGTAGGCGCCCTTGGAATGGTTGGGCAGGAACTCCTTGCACATGTCCACCACGGTGCCGTCGATTTCCACCATGGTGATGTGCTCGACGCCCAAGTGCTTGGTCACCTCCCGCAACATGCCACCATCACCGCCACCGATGATCAACACCCGCTTGGCCTTGCCGTGGGCGAGGATGGGCACGTGGGTGAGCATTTCGTGGTAGATGAACTCATCGGCCTCGGTGGTCTGGATCACGCCATCGAGCGCCATCACTCGCCCCATGCGCGGATTCTCGAAGATCACCAGGTGCTGGTGCTCGGTACGCACTTCGTGCAGCAGCTTATCCATCCGGAAACGCTGGCCGTAGCCTTCGTAGAGGGTTTCCAGGTAGTCGCCGGTCGGGGTGGTCGTCATGGTCAGGTGCTCCGATAGCTCACAAAGGCGCGCATTCTACGACGATGGGGGTGACAGGTGGGCACAAAAAACCATGCCACATCCGCAAAACCTGTGGGAGCGAGCCCGCTCGCGAAAGCGGTGGGTCAGTCAACATCTGTATTCGCTGACCTGCCGCCTTCGCGAGCAGGCTCGCTCCCACAAGGAGTAGCCTGCTACCTATCTTCAGTGAAACTGGCGCCCCAATCCCCCCGGTACGCCTTCGATGGTGGTGTCTTCCCACGGCCCATTGGGGCTGACGGAGCGGCTCCAGCCGTTGTTCCAGCGATAGTGGGTGCGTTGGCGGTAGAAGGTGTTGGGCTGGTTATCCAGCACATAGACCCCGAGCTTGGCGTCCCAGTGGCTGTTGCCCCCAGGTGGCGGGGCGAAACTGGCGGATGTGCGCGGCAGCGGCTTGGCCGGTTTGCTCGGGGTGGCCGGTTTGCCCGGCGCGGTGGACGGCACCGGCTTGGTGGTCGGCGTCGAGGGCGGAATGGGTGGCAGCGGCGTCGAAGGCTCCGGCGGACGATGAACCGCACAAGCGCTCAGGCCCAGGACGAGCGTCAGCAGAGTGATACGGGCGATGGCGGTCATGGTACAAATTCCTGTCATTGGTCCGGGCTGTCGATGGTCAGTTGTTGCGGCGCCGTAGTGCTGGTGGCCAGGGGCTGGCTGCGGCCGATCCACTCACCGGAAGTCGGTTGCCCGGCCCGGGAGATACGCGCCACCAGTTGGACTTCAGGGAAGTTCGACAGTTTCAGTTGCGGCATCATCGCGTCCGCGTCCCCCAGCTCGACGCTGACGGGCAGGTCGGCGACGGTCAGGCGCTTGGCCGCCAGCGGCGCCGGCGGGCCGGAAACGGCGCGGGCAAAGATGAATACGCTGTCGCCCGGCTGCACCTTGGCCTTGAGGGCCGGCGCCAGGTCGACACGGACCTTGAGCAGTGCGCCGGCCTTGACCGCCGGAGCCTGAGCCACCTTGCCGCCACTGGCTTGCAGCTTCTCGGTGGCGCGGGCAATACCGCCCTGCAGCGCCTCGCGGGATTTGTCGCCCTCCGGCAGTTGCGCCAGCAGGCGCCCCCAGTAATCGATTGCGTCCTGATAGCGTTCGCCTTCAAACGCGGCGATGCCCAACAGGCCCAGGCTGGTGACTTCCTTGGGATCGAGCTTCAGGGCCTCGTCGGTCAAGGCCTGGACCTTGTCCGACCATTTCTTGCCATCGGCAAAATACTGCGCCTGGGCCCACTGCCCCAGCAGCTCGGGCTGCCGCCCCGCCAACGCCACGGTGCGCTCGAAGATCTTCGCCGCATCCGCCGGCCGATCCTGGGCCATGTAGGTGCGTCCGAGGAAATACAAGCCCTCGGCGGAATCCGGTTGTGCCGCCACTGCCCTTTCCAGGCGCTGAGTCATTTCTTCCATCGACTGCGGCGCCTGGGCGAATTCACGGGTCAGTTCGACCTTGTCACTCGCGCCGAAATGCAGGTACAGGCCCAGGCCCAGCACCGGCACGAGCACGGCCGCCAGTAACGGCAGCGGCTTGCCCATGCGGGATTCGCGCGGCGCCTCGGCACCCTCGGTATCGGCAAGCAGTTCCCGAGCGGCTTCGGCGCGGCCCGTGTCCAGTTGCGCGGCGTTGAGCACGCCCTCCGCCTGCTCGACCTGCAACTCGGCGACACGCTCCTGGTACAGCGCCACATTGAGCGCGGTGCGGTCCTCTTCCCGCTGGGCGCGACGAACCCGCAGCACGGGGATCAACAGGAAACTCAGGGCAATCAGGAGAAGCAGACCTGCGGCGAGCCAGAAATCAATCATGCTTGGTGTTATCCAACAGTTGGTCGAGGCGCTGGCGCTCCTCGACGGAAAGCGTGTCCGGGGCGGCGGTGCGCTGCACCCGGCGGCGGCGCACGATCAGCGCGATGACGACGAAGCCGCCGAGCAACAACCCGGCGGGGCCGAACCAGAGCAGCGCGGTCTTGGAGGTCAGGGCCGGGTTGTAGCGCACGAACTCACCGTAGCGATCCACCATGAAATCGATGATCTGCTGGTTGTCCTTGCCCTCGCCAAGCATGCGGAAGATTTCCTTGCGCAGGTCGGCGGCAATCGGGGCGTTGGAGTCGGCGATGTCCTGGTTCTGGCACTTGGGGCAGCGCAGCTCCTTGGTCAGCTCGCGAAACCGCTCGCGCTCGCCGTCGTTGGCGAATTCGTAGGTGTCGATGGCGGCCTGGGCCATGCCGGCGAGGCTCAAACCCAGGACGACGGCGGTTAACCAGCGCTTCATGGCTTGGCCTCGTCCACCAGTGCCTGGTATTTGCCAGCCAGTTTCTCCCGCCAGACCTGCTCGTCGATCACCCCGACGAACTTGTCACGGATCACGCCCTTGGCATCGATGAAGAAGGTTTCCGGAGCCCCATAGACCCCAAGGTTCAAGCCCAGGGAGCCCTCTTCATCACGAATGTCCAGTTGATACGGGTTATGGAACTCGGCGAGCCACTTCAAGGCATCGACGTTGACGTCTTTGTAATTGATGCCGTAGATCACCACGCCTTTCTCGGCCAACTTGTTCAGCACCGGATGCTCGACCCGGCAGGAAATGCACCAGGTGCCCCACACATTGACCAGTGCCGGCTTACCCAGCAGATCGGCGCGGGTCAGCGTCTTGTCGCCCTGCACCGACGGCAGGGTGAACTCCGGGAACGGCTTGCCGATCATCGCCGAAGGCAACTCGGACGGGTCCAGGAAAAGCCCCCGGTACAGAACGACCGCCACCATCAGGAACAGCGCCAGCGGCAATACCATCAACCAACGTTTCATGCAGTGGCTCCCGTCACGCCCAGGGCTTCGCGCACCCGGGTTTTCACCTTGACTCGATAACGCCGATCCAGCGCCGCCAGCGCCCCGCCCAGTCCGGTCAACAAACCACCGAACCAGATCCAGCGCACGAACGGCTTGACGTGCACCCGCACCGCCCAGGCGCCGTCGCCCAGGGATTCGCCCAGTGCCACATAGAGGTCGCGGGTGAAACCGGCGTCGATGCCAGCCTCGGTCATCACCGAGTTCTGTACGGTGTAGAGGCGCTTCTCGGGATGCAGTACCGTCACTTCCTGGCCATTGCGAATGACCCGCACCGTGCCTTTATCGGACGTGAAGTTCGGGCCTTCGAAATGCTTGGCGCCCTCGAACACGAACTGGTAACCGGCCAGCTCCATGGACTCCCCCGGTGCCAGGCGCAGGTCGCGCTCGGCGCTGTTCTGGCTGGACAGCACCACGCCCAGGGCACAGACGGCGATGCCCAGGTGGGCGATCTGCATGCCCCAGTAGCTGCGGGTCAGGGTGGGCAGGCCCTTGACCAGGCCTTTGTGACGGGTCTTGTCGAAAATGTCCCGCACACCGGCCAGCAATACCCAGGCCGCCAGGACGAAGGTTGCCAGCACCGCCCAGTTGAAATCGCCATATGCGATCCCGGCCACCACGGCCAGGGCGGCAGTGCCCAGCAGCACCGGCGTCAGCATGCCCAGCAGCCACTTGACCGGCGTGTCTTTCCAGCGCACCAGCACACCAACGGCCATCACCACCATCAGGATCGCCATCAGCGGGATGAACAGCGCATTGAAGTACGGCGGGCCGACCGACAGCTTGGCGCCGGAGAGCGCATCGAGCACCAGCGGATACAACGTTCCCAGCAGGATCATCGACGCGGCCACCACCAGCACCAGGTTGTTGCCCAGCAACAGCGTCTCCCGGGACCAGAGGTTGAAGCCGACCTGGCTCTTGACCACAGGGGCCCGCAAGGCGAACAACGTCAGCGAACCGCCGACCACGAACAGCAGGAACATCAGGATGAACACGCCGCGCTCGGGGTCCGAGGCGAAGGCATGCACCGAAGTCAACACGCCGGAACGCACCAGGAAGGTCCCCAGCAAGCTCAGGGAGAACGCCGCAATCGCCAGCAGCACGGTCCAGCTCTTGAACACGCCACGCTTCTCCGTGACCGCTAGCGAGTGAATCAGTGCCGTGCCCACCAGCCAGGGCATGAACGAGGCGTTTTCCACCGGGTCCCAGAACCACCAGCCGCCCCAGCCCAGTTCGTAGTAGGCCCACCACGAACCGAGAGTGATTCCGATGCCGAGGAAGGCCCAGGCGACGATGGTCCACGGACGCGACCAGCGGGCCCAGGCAGCATCGAGGCGACCGCCCAGCAACGCGGCGATGGCAAAGGCAAACGCTACGGAAAAGCCGACGTAGCCCATGTAGAGCATCGGCGGATGAACGATCAGGCCGATGTCCTGCAGCAGCGGATTGAGGTCGCGGCCATCCATCGGCATCTGCGGCAGGATCCGCGCGAATGGGTTGGACGTGACGATCAGGAACAGCAGGAAACCGGTGCTGATCATGCCCATTACCGCCAGCACCCGGGCGAGCATCACCTGGGGCAACTGCCGGGAGAACACCGAGACGGCGAAAGTCCAGCCGGCGAGAATCAAGGCCCAGAGCAGCAGCGAACCTTCATGGGCGCCCCACACCGCACTGAACTTGTAGTACCAGGGCAAGGCGCTGTTAGAATTGCTCGCGACGTAGGCCACGGAAAAATCGTCGGTCATGAAGGCGTAGGTCAGGCAACCGAAGGCGAACACCATGAAGGCGAACTGTCCCCACGCCGCCGGCTGGGCCAGGCTCATCCACAGGCGGTCGCCGCGCCAGGCACCGAGCAGCGGCACCACGGCCTGCACCAGGGCCAGGCACAGGGCCAGGATCATCGCCAGGTGGCCCAACTCGGGAATAAAGATGCCAGTGTTCATCGATCAGCCTTCCTTCACGGGAGCGGGCGCCGACTGACCACTGTCTTTAAGTGCCTTGGTCACTTCCGGCGGCATGTATTTTTCGTCGTGCTTGGCCAGCACTTCGTCGGCCACCACCACACCATCGGCGTTGAGCTTGCCCAGGGCGACGATGCCCTGCCCTTCACGAAACAGGTCCGGGAGGATGCCGCGATACGTGATGGTCACGGTCTTGTTGAAATCGGTGACGTTGAACTTCACGTCCAGCGAATCCCCGGAACGGACCAGCGAGCCCTTCTCCACCATGCCGCCGGCGCGGATGCGGGTGTCCTTGGGCGCTTCGCCATTGGCGATCTGGGTCGGGGTGTAGAACAGGTTGATATTTTGCTGCAGGGCGCTCAAGGCCAGGCCGACCGCGGCACCGACACCCACCAGGATCGCCAGGATGATGACAAGACGTTTTTTGCGCAGCGGATTCACTGACCGTTCTCCCGGCGCAGACGACGCGCCTCATGTTGCAGATACCGCTTGCGGGCCTGGATCGGCACCGCCACGTTAAGGGCCAGCACCGCCAGGCAGATGCCATAGGCCGACCAGACATACAGGCCATGATGGCCCATGGCGAGAAAATCGCCGAATGAAGCGAAACTCATCGAGCGGCCTCCAGGCTGTTCTGTACTTCGGCCTTCACCCAACTGGCCCGGGCTTCGCGCTTGAGCACTTCCAGGCGCATGCGCAGCAACAGCACCGCGCCGAAGAAGCAATAGAAACCCAGGGCGGTCAGCAGCAAGGGCAACCACATTTCCACGGGCATCGCCGGTTTTTCCGTGAGGGTGAACGTCGCGCCCTGATGCAGGGTGTTCCACCACTCCACCGAGTACTTGATGATCGGGATGTTGATCACGCCGACAATCGCCAGCACCGCGCAGGCCTTGGCCGCGCTCTCACGATTGCTGATGGCGTTGCCCAGCGCAATAAGACCGAAGTACAGGAACAGCAGGATCAGCATCGACGTCAGTCGGGCATCCCAGACCCACCACGAACCCCAGGTCGGCTTGCCCCAGATGGCCCCGGTGACCAGCGCCACGGCGGTCATCCAGGCGCCGATGGGCGCGGCGCATTGCAAGGCCACGTCGGCCAGCTTCATCTTCCAGACCAGCCCGACCACGCCGCACACCGCCAGCATGACGTAGATCGACTGGGCGAGCATCGCTGTCGGCACATGGATGTAGATGATCCGGAAGCTGTTGCCCTGTTGATAATCCGGCGGCGCGAACGCCAGGCCCCAGACCACGCCGATGCCAATCAGCAGCAGTGCGGCGATGCTCAGCCAGGGCAATAACTTGCCGCTGATGCCGTAGAACCATTTGGGTGAGCCGAGCTTATGAAACCAGGTCCAGTTCATTGCTGTTTCCATCACGGTTGCGGCGCGCTGTCACGCGCCGCGGATCTGCCTTAACTTCACAGGAAGTGGTCGTTTTTTGACCAGGCCTCATTATTATTCGCCGACGCTGATCTTCAGGCCAGCAGCTATTGCAAAGGGTGTCAGGGTTATCGCCAGGGCGGTCAGGCTCCCGAGCCAGAGCAGGTAACCGATTGCCGGCATGCCTTGCAAGGCGGCCTGCAAGGCGCCACTGCCGAGGATCAACACCGGGATATACAGCGGCAGGATCAGCAACGCCAGCAACAGGCCGCCGCGCTTCAAACCCACCGTCAAGGCCGCCCCCACCGCACCGAGCAGGCTCAGCACCGGTGTACCCAGCAGCAACGAGACCAGCAGCACCGGCATGCACGCGGCAGGCAACCCCAGCATCATCGCCAGCAGCGGCGAGAGCAATACCAGCGCCAGGCCGGAAAAAACCCAGTGTGCCAGTACCTTGGCCAAAACCAGAAGGGCCAGGGGGTGCGACGAAAGGACCCACTGTTCCAGGGAACCGTCTTCGAAATCACTGCGGAAAAGCCCGTCCAGCGAGAGCAGGACCGACAAAAGCGCCGCCACCCAGACCAGTCCCGGCGACAAGGTTTGCAACAATTGAGTCTCCGGTCCGACAGCCAACGGGAACAGCGCGATGACGATCGCGAAGAACACCAGCGGGTTGGCCAGTTCGGCCGGACGACGGAACAGCAGGCGCGCCTCGCGGGCAAGCAACAGGCCAAACACGCTCATACGGCCCAGTTCCCCAGATCAATGTTGCGATAACCGGACGGCATCCGGGCCAGGGTATGGTGGGTGGTCAGGAGCACCATGCCTCCGTCCTCGCAATGCCCGGCCAGATGCTCCTCAAGTTGTGCCACGCCCTGCTTGTCCAAGGCGGTGAAGGGTTCGTCGAGAATCCACAGCGGCGGGCTGTCCAGGTACAACCGGGCCAGGGCCACGCGACGCTGCTGACCGGCGGACAAGGTATGGCATGGCACGTCTTCGAAGCCGCGCAGCCCCACCGTGGCCAACGCTTGCCAGATCGCTTCGCGGCCGGCGGGCCGATGCAGCGCACAGAGCCAGCTGAGGTTCTCCTCGGGAGTGAGCAAATCCTTGATCCCGGCGGCGTGGCCGATCCAGAGCAGGTTGCGGGCCAGTTCGCTGCGCTGGTCCTGCAAGGGCCGACCATTGAGCAACACCTGGCCGGCGGTCGGCTGCATCAACCCGGCCAGCAGGCGCAGCAGGCTGGTCTTGCCACTGCCGTTGGGGCCACTGACTTGCACCATATCGCCAGGCGAGAGTCTCAATTCGAGGTGTTCGAAAAGCAGCCGCAAGTCTCGCTCACAGGCGAGACCGACGGTTTGCAAGAGAGGACTGGTCAAGGGATCGCGGGCCTTATACGGTTTAAGTCGGCGGTGCAGCGGCCGTTAAAGAGATGCAGCATAGATGCATTGATGGCCTGTTCCACAGAGCTGCGTCAAACAATTGCAAGGTTTTCGCCGCTCCCTGAAAGACGGGCGGCATTATACATGGCATGCCCCCAGGGGGCGTTCCTCAATTAGTTCCAGGGTAAGTCCGCAGATGACAGGCGACATGAACATCCAGCCGCTGCCCCAGACCACGGCAACGACGCGTACGCCGGCGGTCAGTGGCGAGCTGCTCAAATTGCTGACGCCGGTCGAAGGCCTGATCGCCGCCGGCCAGACGGCCAGTGCCGAGGTGCTGTCGCTCAAGCAGGCGGACCAGACTTTCCAGCTATTGCTCAAGCTCACCCTGGAAAGCGGTCGCCAGACCACGGTGCAGGCCACCAGCGCCCAGCCGCTGCCACAAGGCACCAGCCTGGCGGTGACCCAGCCGTCCGCCAGCAACCTGGCGATCGCCGTACAACAGGCCGTTGCTTCCAGCGTTGCGACCCTGACCCGGATCGACACCACGCAACTGCCGGTCGGCACCCTGCTGCAAGGCAAGGTGATTACCAGCCAGGCGTTGCCGCAGTTGCCGGGGCAACCGGCGGTGTATCGGTCACTGGTGAGTCTGCTCAACACTGCCCAGGCCGGCAGCACCCTGGACATCGACAGCCCCCAGCCGCTGCGTATCGGCACGCTGTTGAGCGCCCAGGTGCAGGATGCCCAGACATTGAAATTCGTTCCGCTGAGCAACCGCCAGGAACAATTGGCGGTGAGCCAGCAACTGGTGACCCAGGTGAGTCGCCAGGGATCATTGGACAGCCTGCTCAGTGCCCTGCAGGCGCTGCCCGCCACGGACGAGACCGGCGTCGAGCTGCGCGCCGCGGTGACGCGCCTGCTGGCCAACCTGCCGGACGTACAGCAATTGAGCACGCCCAAGGGCCTGGCCCAGGCCCTGGCTGCCAGCGGTGTATTCCTGGAAAGCAAACTGCTGGCCGGGCAACCTCCGAGCGTGGCCGCGGACCTCAAGGGTGACCTGCTGAAGTTGATCGCCCAACTGACCACGACTCTGCCCGCTTCCACCAATCTCGGCGCTGTCATCGCCGCCAACACCCTGGCCCAGGCCTTGCCCAGCTTCGTGCGCAACGCCCTGGGCACCCTCGGCCAGGTCAGCGCAAAGCCGCAGCCCACCAGTTTCCCCCTACCCTCGCGCCTGCTGAAGGGCCAGGACGATGAAGGCGACCTGGAACACCTGCTGCGCCTCGCCGCCGCTGCCGTGTCGCGCTTGCAAAGTCACCAGCTGTCGAGCCTGGAGCAAACCGGCCTGACCGACGACGGCCGGTTGATGAGCACCTGGCAACTGGAAATCCCGATGCGCAACCTGCAGGACATCGTGCCGTTGCAGGTCAAGTTTCAACGGGAGGAAACCCCGCCTCGGGAACAACCCAACGAGCGAAAGGAAGAACGCGAGACCAAGCAGCAGCTCTGGCGGGTCGAGCTGGCATTCGACCTGGAGCCACTGGGGCCGCTGCAGGTCCAGGCGCAATTGCTCAGCGGCAGCCTGTCCAGCCAGTTGTGGGCGGAACGGCCCTACACGGCGAACCTGATCGAACGCAACCTGGCGGCACTGCGCGAGCGCCTGGTGACCTGCGGCGTGAACGTTACTGACCTGGACTGCCATGTCGGCATCCCGCCCAAAGGCCCCAAGACCCGACTCGAACAACGCTGGGTGGACGAAACCGCATGACAGCCCATACCGAACCCCGCCAGGCCATCGCCCTCAAATACGACGGTCACCACGCCCCGACCCTCACCGCCAAGGGCGACGAAGCCCTGGCCGAGGAAATCCTGCGGATCGCCCGGGACAGTGAAGTACCGATCTATGAGAATGCCGAGCTGGTGAAGCTCCTGGCCCGGCTGGAGTTGGGGGAGAGCATTCCGCAGGAGTTGTATCTCACCATCGCCGAAATCATTGCCTTTGCCTGGACACTCAAGGGCAAATTCCCCAAGGGGTTCGACCCGCATGCGCAGAGTGTGGAGAAGGATGTGACGGAGCGTGGGGAGGATTACTGACTGCCAGCGGCGACGCTGAATACGAACAATCTACTCATTGCAGAGAGTCTCGAACTGATCGCTGGCTAGTGGCCTGTGTGGCTAATTCGTTTACTCAACTTCGGCGCCAGGACTTGCCAGGCTGCGTTGCCATTCCTTGCCGTAGCGGGGCTACGACTCGTCGTGGCGCCTTGCCTGGCAGGCCCTGGCACTCGAATTTGAGTACTCGAATTAACCGTACAGGCCACCAGCGATGCGACCGATTTTGAAGTCTGTAAATCCTGTGGGAAATAACTGTCTATGTTGAAGGAGTCAGCGCTCGCTGGGCCGAGAAACAAACCAAACCCTGCTAACCCGTATCACCAGACATAGCGCAACAGCCGGTTTTAGTGGGCTTGCATCACGAAGCGCGGGGGAACCACTCGCCAGGATATCCACCTGAGCTTCCTACAGCCTGGTTGCGGCTACCAAAATCACTGCCTAAAGTTGGCCTGTCGCTGACATCAGTTGGCGAAGGGTTTCGCAGCCCTTAAGATTGATACCTTGTTCGCCATGTACGGCCGGCTTTCGGTTGCGCATCGTTTCATGGCGGTTGTGCGTGGGAGACCTTCGGGTCTGCCGGGTCTTGGTGTTAATCCTCCGGTCTGCGAACCCGCGCATAACTGCCACCCATCCTGTTTCGCAGCAGAACGGTGGCAATCCAATTTTTATCAGGATTAACACCATGACAACTCAACCCCCGCTCAACCACTTCACCCCCATGTCTCACTTCGCCACCGAACATCCCATCCTTCTCATTGATGCCAATGCCCCACTGACTGAACTCCACAGCTGCCTGAACGAACGTCTCGAAGCCGTCCTCAAGTATCTCAGCCTCATGGCCTGCACCACCCTGCCCGACTATGCCGAAAACGACGTAAATACAGTCACCAACATTGCTCGGATTCTGGTTCAGGATGTGAGCGATGTGTTTCGGGTAATTGAGGTACGGGGGTTGGAGGCATCTGAGGGATAGCTGCGGTTCCAGACATACAACCCGTCTCGGCGGGTTGTTGCTTTTCTGGTCCGTATTTAGAGGCGATAGAAAGCCTTCTGAAAGACGCTCAGTAAGATTTAGGCCTCCGCTTTTTTGGTCTTTGTCTTGAATGCAAAATAGCCAATAGTCCTACCGAATTTCACTCAGAAGCAGGCTTTCCAATTTGTCTATAGAATCAGCGCCCATTGAGTAGAATACATTACGAAAAATGACTCCAAGCGCCTGATCTCAAGGATTTCTGTGCTGGTGACCGAGGAGAGCTGAGGATTTGCGATGAAAATTGAATACCTCGAGATCGAAGGCTTCAAGAGCGCGGTAAACATAGTCCTGCGGGATGTGCCGCCCTTTACAGCTCTAGCCGGCTCGAACGGTGCAGGTAAGAGCAACATTACTGACGCGCTGGCCTTTCTGGGGGCGGTAGTGAAGCGAGGAGCTGCCCAGGCAATACGTGACTTTGGGGGATTCCAGCAGATTCACTGCTTCAAGCATAGGAAGGAAAAACGAACGACAATCTCCTTTGCACTCAGGATAAAGCTCAAAGAAGAGTTGTTCGACTACAGCTTGAAAATATCCGGAATAGATCGGGTACCTCAAGTACTTGAAAGCTTGAAGGTCAACGGCAAACAAGTCATTGACCGCAAGACTAGCAACGAAACGCAGATTGCTTTAAGTGACGCCCAGGGTCTGCAGCTCTTGCCTGAATACGCACAGGACATGACTGCGCTCATGCTGCTCAGCCATTCGCCGCTGTATCGCATGCTCACCAATATCCAAGTATTCCGGATCGATCCGCTAGAAGCCAAGGAACCTGACAACTCAACAGCAGACGCTACGACACTCGATAGTCACGGTCGAAACGTGGCAACCATGTTGTCAGTTCTGGAGAAAAACGAACGCTTTCGTGACCAGGTACTGGAATGGATCGAGTTGATAGTTCCGGGAATGGAGAATGTCTCTACCGAGAAGCAAAGGTTGGATGGCTCAACGGTGATTACCTTCAAGGAAGAAGGAACAAAAGCTCGGTTCCCGGCACGGCTGATTTCTGACGGTACGATTTATGCCCTGTGCATCATGACCGCTGTATTAAGCCGTGCAGACAAATCAGGCATCACAATCATAGAGGAGCCGGAACGAGGCATTCATCCGAAAGCTATCGGTGAGCTGGTCCAGTTGATGCGTGAAAATGCGTCCGTGGAGCACCCGGTTCTCATCACCACCCATAGCGAATCCGTTGTCCGGAATCTTGACCTTGAAGAACTGTGGCTCGTGAATAAAGAGGATGGCAAGACCAAGGTCAAATGCGCTTCGGACTCAAGGGTCGATAAAAAAGATATCCCGCTGGACACCGCCTGGCTGGCCAATCTTTTTGATGGAGGCCTGCCATGGTAAAAGTTGGATTCATCGTTGAAGGCGACAGCGAAAAAATCGTTATCGAATCCGCTGACTTCAGAGCGCTTCTGCTGGAAAACGACTTTGAACTGGTCAATCCCGTGGTCAATGCCAAGGGAGGCGGTAATCTTTTACCGCAAAACATCGACGCCTATCTGGCGCGCCTGGATCAGCAAGCAGTGGACAGAATCGTTGTGCTTACTGATCTCGAAGATGAAGAATCGGTTGATGTAGTCAGAGAGCGCATCTCAAACGATCGAATAGATATCACATTTGTCGCTGTAAAAGCATTGGAAGGATGGTTCCTGGCTGACTCAAGTGCAATACGCAAATGGCTTGACGTCCATCACTTCGATGAGCCTCAACCCGAGCAGACACTGAACAAGCCCTGGGACCGCCTCAAAGAAATATCAAATGAGCTTGGCAAACGCGGTCCGGGCAACAAGACCGCGTTTGCAAAGAAGATGGTCAAGCACTATGGCTTCAGCATTCGTCAAGCCGCCTCGCACCCAGGGTGCCCAAGTGCGAAGGAACTTGTCAGCTATTTCACGAGGCAAGGACAAGCCTAAGCGCAGGACAACCTGCAGGCTGAAATCTCTTGCAGCTTGCCGCTCAAGGCGCTTAGCCGCCCCTGTGCAACTTGCTCATCAATTCCGCCTCGGCCTGGGTCAAGCCACAGGCCTGGGTCAGTTCGTCGATACTGGCGCCCATGCCCACCAGCCGCGCGGCCTGGGCAAAGGACAAGCTTGAGGGGTCGCGCTGTTCCAGTTGGGCCAGTTTGTCCGGTAATGGGCCGACCACGGCACGCAGCTCATGGATGGCTTCCCCCATGCGCACGGTACCGTTCTGGTAATCGTCGACACGCTTGGCCAGGTCTCGGATGCGCTGATCGCGCAGCGCATCGCCCTGGGCCTGTTGAGCGGCGACCTGCCGCTGGTCGCGTATGTACGCCAGGAACATCGCCAGCGTGCCTGCCCAGAAAAGAAACAGGACAATGACTGCTACCTCAAGAATCAATCAGATACTCTCCAGTTCCGACCACTCTTCCTCACTCATCATTTTTTCCAGTTCGACCAGGATCAGCAACTCGTTGTTCTTGTTGCAGACGCCCTGGATGAACTTGGCCGATTCTTCGTTACCGACGTTAGGCGCGGTTTCGATTTCCGACTGACGCAAGTAAACCACTTCGGCAACGCTGTCGACCAGGATACCGACCACTTGCTTGTCGGCCTCGATGATCACGATACGGGTGTTGTCGTTGACCTCGGTGGAATTCAGGCCAAAACGCTGGCGGGTGTCGATCACCGTGACCACGTTGCCGCGCAGGTTGATGATACCCAGCACATAGCTTGGCGCACCCGGTACCGGGGCAATCTCGGTATAGCGCAGCACTTCCTGCACGCGCATCACGTTGATGCCGTAGGTTTCGTTATCGAGTTTGAAGGTGACCCATTGCAGGATCGGATCTTCGGAACCCTTGAGAGACGACGCCTTATCATTCATACCCTGACCCCTCGAAAAACCGCCTGTGGCGGTGTGTTCTGCGCCGTGACGCTGTGCGCCACCGACTGTGTTATTTCGGTTTCTGGACCGGCTTGGTGCCGCCCAGGTGTTTTGCCCCGCCACTGGCGATCAGCTCCGCCAGCTCGGAAACGTCCAGCAAGGCGCACATGTGCTCGATCACCGTACCCGCCAGCCATGGCCGTTGCCCTCGATGGCTGCGCCACTTGATCTCGCTCGGGTCCAGGCGCAGCGAACGGCTGACCTGGTGCACCGCCAATCCCCACTCGTAACCTTGTACCGAAATCACGTATTGCAGGCCCTGGCGAAAATCATCGCGATAACGGTCCGGCATCACCCAGCGCGCCGTATCCAGTACCTTCAGGTTGCCGGCCTGGCTCGGCAGGATCCCGAGGAACCAATCCGGCTGGCCAAACAACGGCGTCAATTCGTGCCCGGCCAGGGAGTAAATCGATCCCAGGCATACCAGCGGCACCGCCAGGGTCAACCCGGCCACATCGAACAACAGGCACTCGAACGGCTCCGCGGCCCAGGCCGGACGGTCGTCGGTTTCCACCGGCGGCGGCGTGTTGCTCGGTGGCAGATGGACTTCCACCACTGGCGTCACCAGGCCCTGCAACAACGGTGCAACGGTGGAAACCGCCGCCAGCACCGGCGCAGGCGCCTCCATGACTTTCATCGGTGGCCTGGCGACCGGTGCTTCCACCGCTGCGGCAACCACTGACTTGCGTGCATCACGGGCCTGCTCTTCGAGCACGGCCGCCTGAAACTCATCCAGCACACCTTCGGCTTCGACGGACGCGGGCAAAGCCTCGGGCACGCTCGGTTCCGGTGGCAATTCTTCGGTCGCCTCCTGCAACAGCCCATCCAGGTAGGACTGCAAGGCCATTTGCGGACGCGAGGTTGTCTTGATCGGGCGGTTCATGAAAACAGTGCACCGCATATGAACGTTATCGGCATGAGTGCCATCAGACTTGAGCCTGCAGAGCGTTTGGAAGCGTTCAATCAGGCCACCTGCTGAGGAACAAGCTGCTGGGCCAGCAGGTGCTTGAGCAACGCCCGGTAGGCCAGAACGCCACGGCTCTTGCCATCGAACTGGGAAGGCGTCACACCGGCTCGGCTGGCATCGCGCAAACGCGTGTCGACCGGGATGTAGCCCTGCCAGATTTCATCCGGGTACATGTCCCGCAATACGCGCAACGTTCCCATGGACGCTTGGGTACGGCGGTCGAACAAGGTCGGCACGATGTTGAACGGCAGCGACTGTTTGCGTGAGCGGTTGACCATCGCCAGGGTATTGACCATCCGCTCCAGCCCCTTCACCGCCAGGTGCTCGGTCTGCACCGGGATCACCAGTTGCTGACTGGCCGCCAAGGCATTGACCATCAACAAGCCCAGCAGCGGCGGACTGTCGATGATCGCGTAATCGAAATCCTGCCACAGCTGCGCCAGACTCTTGGCGATCACCAGGCCCAAACCGCCCTGCCCCGGCGACTGCCGCTCCAGGGTGGCCAGCGCGGTGCTCGACGGCAACAGCGAAATCCGCTCGTCGCTGGTGGACAGCAGCAATTGCCCCGGCAAGCCCTCGGGCACATTGCCCCGATGCAGGAACAAGTCGTAGTTGCTGTGCTCCAGGCTATCGGGATCGTAGCCGAAATAGCTGGTCATCGAGCCATGGGGGTCCAGGTCGACGAGGACCACACGCTTGCCCGCCTCGGCCAGTAATCCGGCTAAAGCGATGGAAGAAGTGGTTTTACCCACCCCACCTTTTTGATTGGCAACTGCCCAGACTCTCATTCGGATCGTTCCTCCCGGCCGAAACAGGCTCGACCGAGAAATAGCTCGGTTATAAAGCGGGTGACGGAGAATTGACGGCGCTCTGTCTTCCCGGTGTCTTGACCGGGGTCGGTGCAGTTTGTGTGCCAGCCCGCTTCAATGCGGCATCCGGCTTTGCATTGGCCGTGCCGGTACCGGTCAGGCTGCGGCGTACATCGAGGTTGCGCGACACCACCAGTACTACGCGCCGATTTTTCGCCCGCCCTTCGACAGTGGCGTTGTTGGCCACCGGTTGGAACTCACCATACCCCACCGACGCCAGGCGCCCGGGGTTCACACCTTGCATCGCAAGCATACGGACGATGCTCGCCGAGCGGGCCGAAGACAGCTCCCAGTTGGTCGGATACTGCGCGGTGCGAATCGGCTGGTCGTCCGTGAACCCCTCCACATGGATCGGGTTGTCGAACGGTTTCAGGATCGCGGCCACCTTGTCGATGATGTTGAACGCCATGTCACTGGGCATGGCGTCGCCGCTGCCGAACAACAGACTGGAGTTGAGTTCGATCTCTACCCACAGCTCGTTGCCGCGCACGGTCATCTGGTTGGAGCTGATCAGGTCGCCGAAGGCCGCGCTGATGTCATCGGCGATGCTTTTCAACGGATCGCTGCCACCGGCAATGCCAGCATCGACCTGTTCGGCGTCGCGGACCAACGGCTTGGCCGGTGTGGTCGTCTTGGGCCGCTCGTCGCCGATGGGAATCGGCTTGAGGGCGCGGTCCGAGTCGGTAAAGACGCCGATCAACGCCTCGGAGATGACCTTGTATTTACCCTCGTTGACCGAGGAGATCGAATACATGACCACGAAAAAGGCGAACAGCAATGTGATGAAGTCGGCGTAGGAGACCAGCCAACGTTCATGATTGACGTGCTCTTCATGATGCCTGCGACGCGCCATGGTCCATTACTCCCATTAGTCCATGAAGCCCTGGAGCTTCAATTCAATGGAGCGCGGGTTTTCACCTTCGGCGATCGACAGGATTCCTTCCAGCAACATTTCGCGATAACGCGACTGGCGCAAGGCAATGGACTTGAGTTTGGCGGCAATCGGCAACAACACCAGGTTGGCACTCGCCACGCCATAGATGGTAGCGACGAACGCCACGGCGATGCCGCTACCCAGCTGCGAGGGGTCGGCCAGGTTGCCCATCACATGGATCAGGCCCATCACCGCACCAATGATGCCGATGGTCGGCGCGTAACCGCCCATGCTTTCGAAAACCTTGGCCGCTTCGATGTCGCGGCTTTCCTGGGTGTAGAAATCCACTTCCAGGATGCTGCGGATGGCTTCCGGCTCGGCGCCGTCCACCAGCAACTGCAGGCCTTTTCGCGAGTAGTTGTCCGGTTCGGCATCGGCCACGCCTTCCAGGCCGAGCAGGCCTTCCTTGCGGGCGGTCAGGCTCCAGTTCACCACGCGGTCGATACCGCCGGCGAGGTCGACCCGTGGCGGAAACAGAATCCAGACCAGCACCTGTATGGCGCGCTTGAACGCACTCATGGGCGACTGCAGCAGCGCGGCACCGATGGTGCCGCCGAGCACGATCAGCGCGGCCGGGCCGTTGGCCAGGGCGCCGAGATGACCGCCTTCCAGATAGTTGCCACCAATGATGGCGACGAACGCCATGATGATGCCGATCAGGCTGAGGACATCCATTACAGGCACGCCTCGACCAGGTTCTTACCAATGTCGTCCAGCCCATACACCGCATCGGCCAGGTCGGCTTTGACGATCGCCATCGGCATGCCGTAGATCACACAACTGGCTTCGTCCTGGGCCCAGATCGCACTGCCGCCCTGCTTGAGCAGGCGCGCGCCTTCGCGACCGTCGGCGCCCATGCCGGTCAATACCACCGCCAGAACTTTGTCACCGTAGGATTTGGCTGCGGAACCGAAGGTAATGTCCACACAGGGCTTGTAGTTCAGGCGCTCGTCGCCCGGGAGGATTTTCACCGCGCCGCGACCGTCGACCATCATCTGTTTGCCACCCGGGGCCAGCAACGCCAGGCCCGGCCGCAGGATATCGCCGTCCTCGGCTTCCTTGACGCTGATATTGCAGAGCTTGTCCAGGCGCTCGGCGAACGCCTTGGTGAAGGCAGCGGGCATATGCTGGATCAACACGATGGGGGCCGGGAAATTGGCCGGCAACTGGGTCAAGACCCGTTGCAGCGCCACCGGACCACCGGTGGACGTGCCGATGGCAACCAGCTTGTAGGCCTTGCGCTTGGGTGCCGGCGATGAGGCACTCGCCGAGGCCGAGGCCGGAGCCGGACGAGCAGGTGCAGGGGCCGGCGCACTGCGTACCGGGGGCGGATTGAAGCTGCCCGACGATGACGCAGGACTCGGTGCGGCCACAGGCGCGGGAGCCGGCGGAGTGTAGGCACTCACGCGGCGGTTGCTGCGGGAAATGCTGTGGACCTTCTCGCACAGCAACTGCCGGACCTTGTCGGGGTTGCGCGAGATGTCCTCGAAGTTCTTCGGCAGGAAATCCACCGCCCCGGCGTCCAGCGCGTCGAGGGTGACACGGGCGCCTTCGTGGGTCAGGGAGGAAAACATCAATACCGGAGTCGGGCAGCGCTGCATGATATGCCGCACGGCCGTGATGCCGTCCATCATCGGCATCTCGTAGTCCATGGTGATCACATCCGGCTTGAGTGCCAGAGCCTGATCGATTGCCTCTTTGCCGTTGGTCGCGGTACCGACCACTTGAATCGTCGTGTCCGCCGAGAGAATTTCCGAGACGCGGCGGCGGAAGAACCCCGAATCGTCCACCACCAGGACTTTAACTACCATAAACACTCCGTTAGACGAGGCGCGGCACTGGGCCGCGCCCCTCCAGAATCAAATACGCCGCGCGGCGTAACGCTTGAGCATGCTCGGTACATCGAGGATCAGCGCGATGCGGCCGTCGCCGGTGATGGTGGCGCCGGACATGCCCGGGGTGCCTTGGAGCATCTTGCCCAGCGGCTTGATGACCACTTCTTCCTGGCCCACGAGCTGGTCGACGACGAAGCCGATCCGCTGGGTGCCCACCGAAAGGATCACCACGTGGCCCTCGCCCTGCTCCACATGCGCCGCGGAGCTGACCAGCCAGCGCTTGAGGTAGAACAACGGCAGTGCCTTGTCCCGCACGATCACCACTTCCTGGCCGTCCACCACGTTGGTGCGCGACAGGTCGAGATGGAAGATCTCGTTGACGTTGACCAGCGGGAACGCGAACGCCTGGTTGCCGAGCATCACCATCAGGGTCGGCATGATCGCCAGGGTCAGCGGGACCTTGATGAGGATCTTCGAGCCCGATCCCTTGACCGAGTGAATGTTGATCGAACCGTTGAGCTGGGAAATCTTGGTTTTCACCACGTCCATGCCCACGCCACGACCCGATACGTCGGAAATCTCGGTCTTGGTCGAGAAGCCGGGGGCGAAGATCAGGTTGTAGCACTCGGTATCGCTCAAGCGGTCGGCAGCGTCCTTGTCCATCACGCCGCGCTTGACGGCGATGGCACGCAGCACTTCGGGGTCCATGCCTTTGCCATCATCGGAGATCGACAGCAGGATATGATCGCCCTCCTGCTCGGCGGCCAGGATCACCTTGCCGCTACGGACCTTGCCCGCGGCTTCGCGCTCTTCCGGCGACTCAATGCCGTGGTCGACTGCGTTGCGCACCAAGTGGACCAGCGGGTCGGCCAGGGCCTCGACGAGGTTCTTGTCGAGGTCGGTATCTTCACCCACCAGTTCCAGGTTGATTTCTTTCTTGAGCTGGCGAGCCAGGTCACGTACCAGGCGCGGGAAGCGCCCGAAAACTTTCTTGATCGGCTGCATCCGGGTCTTCATGACCGCGGTCTGCAGATCGGCCGTGACCACGTCGAGGTTCGACACGGCCTTGGACATGGCTTCGTCCTGGCTGTTGAGGCCCAGGCGCACCAGACGGTTACGCACCAGCACCAGTTCGCCGACCATGTTCATGATCTCGTCCAGGCGCGCAGTGTCGACCCGAACGGTGGTTTCGGCTTCACTGGTCGGCTTTTCCGCCGGTGCAGATGCCGCGGCCGGGGCACGGGCAGGCGCGGGCGTAGCGGCCGCCGCTGCAGGCTTGGGTGCGGGTGCCGGTGTTTCGGCCTTGGGTTCCGGTGCCTTGGCGGCGGCTTTTGGCGCAGCCTTGGCGGCCGGTGCGGCAGTTGGCGCAGCAGAGGCGGCGCCGACTTCGCTGAACTTGCCTTTGCCGTGCAGATCGTCGAGCAGCGATTCGAATTCCTGATCGGTGATCAGGTCGCTGCCGGCCGCTGCGGCGGCAGGCTTGTTCGGAGCCGGCGTGGAGGCAATGGCCGACTCCAGGGCGTCAACGGCGAAAGTCCCCTTGCCATGCAACTGATCGAGCAAGGCTTCGAATTCATCGTCGGTGATGTCGGAGCTATCGCCCGCGGCTTTCGGCGCGGCTGGCGCTGCCGGCGGGACAACCGCATCGACAGCGAACTGGCCTTTGCCATGCAGTTGATCGAGCAGCGACTCGAACTCCGCATCGGTGATTTCATCGCTGGCCGCGCCAGTATCGGCGGGCGCAGTCGCTACCGGAGCCTGGGTCTGAGTCTGGGCTTCGGCCTTGACGGCACTCAGGGAGTCCAGCAGTTGTTCGAATTCGTTATCGGTGATATCGCCCGACTCCTCGGCGGCCGATTCCTCGGCGGCCGGCTCCTCGACAACGGGTTCTTCAACCGCGGTCTCGACCGGAGCGGCTTCGTCAGCCGATTGCGGCTCGGCCAGGCGCGACAGCGCAGCGAGCAACTCAGGGGTGGCAGCGGTGATCGGCGAACGATCACGCACCTCGCTGAACATGCTGTTGACCGCGTCCAGCGCTTCCAGCACCACGTCCATCAATTCCGAATCCACGCGACGCTCACCCTTGCGCAGGATGTCGAACACGTTCTCGGCAATGTGGCAGCACTCCACCAGCTCGTTGAGCTGAAGGAAGCCGGCGCCTCCTTTTACAGTGTGGAAACCGCGAAAGATTGCATTGAGCAGATCCGCATCATCCGGCCGGCTTTCCAGCTCGACCAATTGCTCGGACAGTTGCTCTAGAATCTCGCCGGCCTCAACCAGGAAATCCTGAAGGATCTCTTCATCGGCGCCGAAGCTCATTAATGGGGTGCTCCTAAAACAGGGCTAAAATCCAAGGCTGGACAGCAAATCGTCCACATCGTCCTGACCGGACATAACGTCTTCTCTTTTATCGGCATGAATTTGCGGACCTTCACCCTGAGAGAGATGTTTTTGTGGATCTTTTTCGGCAAGCATCGCTTCACGGTCGTGTTCGATGCCCGCAAAGCGGTCGACCTGGCTGGCCATCAACACCAGTTTGAGCAGATTGCCTTCGACTTCGGTGACCAATTGGGTGACGCGCTTGATCACCTGGCCGGTCAGGTCCTGGTAGTCCTGGGCCAGCAGAATATCGTTGAGGTTGCTCGCGACCGCACGGTTATCGGTGCTGCTGCGTGTCAGAAAACCGTCGACCCGACGCGCCAGGTCGCGGAATTCTTCCGCGCCGACTTCACGACGCATGAAACGGCCCCAGTCGGCGCTCAAGGCCTGGGCTTCATCGCCAAGGCCATTGACCAGCGGCGTGGCGCTTTCCACCAGGTCCATGGTGCGGTTGGCGGCGGCCTCGGTCAGCTTGACCACGTAGGACAGCCGCTCGGTCGCGTCAGTGATCTGCGAGACCTCCTCGGCCTGGGGGGTGTTCGGATCGATCTGGAAGTTGACGATCGCGCTGTGCAATTCACGGGTGAGCTTGCCGACTTCCTGGTACAGACCACGATCCCGGGTCTGATTGAGCTCGTGGATCATCTGGACTGCATCGCCGAAACGACCTTTTTCAAGGCTGTCGACCAGTTCGCGGGCATGTTTTTTCAGGGTCGATTCGAAATCGCCCATTGAAGCTTCATTATTCTCCATAGCTCCCCCGTGGCGCCGTTAACCGATGCGTTCGAAGATCTTTTCGATCTTTTCTTTCAACGCCTGGGCCGTGAAGGGTTTGACCACATAGCCGTTCACACCGGCTTGGGCCGCTTCGATGATCTGCTCGCGCTTGGCTTCGGCGGTGACCATCAACACAGGAAGGTGCTTGAGTTTTTCATCGGCACGCACATGGCGCAGCAAGTCGATACCGGTCATGCCGGGCATGTTCCAGTCAGTCACCAGAAAGTCGATGCTCCCGCTGTTGAGAACCGGGATGGCGGTGGTGCCATCGTCGGCCTCGACCGTGTTGGTGAACCCAAGGTCACGCAACAGGTTTTTTATGATCCGCCGCATCGTTGAAAAGTCATCAACGATGAGGATTTTCATGTTCTTGTCCAATTCGACCTCCAAGCAGTCTTAAACGCGTACAGCACCTGAACGCGCCATTTCAATCAATCCGGTACAGCATCCGACGACGGTCCGGGGCACCCGAACCGACTATCAGCGCGCTCGCCACTCCCCCAAACGCCCCCGCAAACGGGCGGCGCACTGGCTGTGTAACTGACTGACCCGCGATTCGCTGACCCCCAGGACCTCACCGATTTCCTTGAGGTTCAGCTCTTCGTCGTAGTACAGCGCCAAGACCAGTCGCTCACGCTCCGGCAAATTGGCAATCGCATCGGCCAGCGCACTCTGGAAACGTTCGTCTTCCAGATCACGCGCAGGCTCCATGTGAGTACTCGCGCCATCCTCGTGCAGCCCTTCATGATCGCCGTCCTGCAACAGGTCGTCGAAACTGAACAGACGGCTGCCCAAGGTATCGTTCAAAATCCCGTAATAATCATCGAGACTCAACTGGAGTTCGGCCGCAACCTCATGATCTTTAGCGTCTCGTCCGGTTTTCGCTTCAATAGCGCGAATGGCGTCACTGACCATGCGGGTATTGCGATGCACCGAACGGGGTGCCCAGTCGCCCTTGCGGACTTCGTCGAGCATCGCGCCGCGAATGCGGATGCCGGCGTAGGTCTCGAAACTGGCGCCCTTGCTGGCATCGTATTTGTTCGCCACTTCGAGCAGGCCGATCATGCCCGCCTGGATCAGGTCCTCGACCTGCACACTGGCCGGCAACCGCGCCAACAAGTGATAGGCGATGCGCTTGACCAAGGGCGCATAACGCTCGATCAACTCGTATTGGGCGTCCCGTGCCGATTTCTTGTAGAGGTGGTTGTAACCGCTGGCTGTCATAACACGGGCCCTGCTGTTTGTTGCACGAGACGCTCGACGAAAAATTCCAGATGCCCGCGTGGGTTGGCCGGCAGCGGCCAGGTATCGACCTTCTGGGCGATTGCCTTGAACGCCAGCGCGCATTTGGAACGTGGAAAGGCTTCATAGACGGCACGTTGCTTCTGGACCGCCTTGCGTACGCTCTCGTCGTACGGCACGGCACCGACGTATTGCAGGGCAACGTCCAGGAAGCGATCGGTGACCTTGGTCAACTTGGCGAACAGGTTGCGCCCTTCCTGCGGGCTCTGGGCCATGTTGGCCAGGACGCGGAAGCGGTTCATGCCGTAGTCGCGGTTCAGGAGCTTGATCAGGGCGTAGGCGTCGGTGATGGAGGTAGGCTCGTCACAGACCACCAGCAGCACTTCCTGGGCGGCGCGCACGAAGCTGACGACCGAATCACCGATGCCCGCCGCCGTGTCGATCACCAGCACATCGAGGTTGTCGCCGATGTCGCTGAATGCCTGGATCAGGCCGGCGTGCTGGGCCGGGGTCAGATGAACCATGCTCTGGGTGCCGGAGGCGGCCGGCACGATGCGAATCCCGCCCGGGCCCTGCAGCAGCACGTCACGCAATTCGCAGCGGCCTTCGATCACGTCCGCCAGCGTGCGTTTGGGTGTGAGCCCCAACAGCACGTCGACGTTCGCCAGGCCCAGGTCGGCGTCCAGCAGCATGACCCGTCGGCCAAGCTCTGCCAGAGCCAGGGACAAGTTCACTGACACGTTAGTCTTGCCGACGCCACCTTTGCCGCCGGTCACCGCGATCACCTGTACGGGATGCATGCTGCCCATGTTCGTTCTTTACCTGTCTTACTTAGACGGAGGCCACATTACTGGCTGCGCGTTCACATACGGAACATTGCCTGGCAGACCATCGATGTAGGTACAAAAAAATATTCATGATTACCTCAGCCAACCTGCTTGGTCGGGCTGTGGTAGATATCAGCGAACATGTCAGCCATGGCTTCTTCGCTGGGTTCGTCCTGCATTTGCACACTCACGGCACGGCTGACCAGTTGGTGGCGACGCGGCAGATGCAAATCATCCGGGATCCGCGGCCCATCGGTCAGGTACGCCACCGGCAGATCGTGACCGATCGCCAGGCTCAAGACCTCGCCCAGGCTTGCCGTTTCGTCCAGCTTGGTCAGGATGCAACCGGCCAGTCCGCAGCGTTTGTAGCTGTGGTAGGCGGCGGTTAGAACCTGTTTCTGGCTGGTGGTTGCCAACACGAGATAATTTTTTGACTTGATGCCGCGTCCGGCCAGGCTTTCAAGCTGCATGCGCAGGGCTGGATCGCTGGCTTGCAGGCCGGCGGTATCGATCAGCACGACGCGCTTGCGCAACAGCGGCTCCAGCGCCTGGGCCAGGGATTGACCCGGATCCACATGGGTCACCGACACATTGAGAATCCGGCCCAGGGTCTTGAGTTGCTCCTGGGCGCCGATACGGAAGCTGTCCATGCTGACCAGGGCAATGCTCTGGGCACCGTACTTGAGTACATAACGGGCGGCGAGCTTGGCCAGGGTAGTGGTCTTGCCCATGCCGGCCGGGCCGACCATGGCAATCACCCCACCCTCTTCCAGCGGCTCGACTTCCGGCGTGGCGATCATCCGCGCCAGATGCGCCAGCAGCATGCGCCAGGCCTGGCGAGGCTCGTGGATATCGTTGATCAGCGCCAGCAGGTCGCGGGCCAGCGGGCCGGACAGGCCGATGCGTTGCAGGCGGCGCCACAGGTTGGCCTGGGCCGGACGGCTGCCTTGCAGTTGGTTCCAGGCCAGGGAGCCGAGCTGGACTTCCATCAGTTCGCGCAGGCTGTTGAGTTCGGAACGCATCGAGTCCAGGGCACGCGGATCGATACCAGGAGCCGGTGCGGCAGGCGCCGGTGCCGGACGACGCGGCTCGGCCGGGGTCGGCTCGATCAGCGGTTCGGCAGCGGTCAGCGGCAGGCCGGCGGTCAACGGCTGACCGGCAAACAATTGACGATTGGTACCCGGGGCGGCCTCGCCTTCGCTGCTGCGCAGGCTCAATTCGGCCTGGGCGCTGGCGATGCGCGACTGGGTCTTGCGTAGCTCGTCCTCAAGCTCCATGTTCGGAACCCGCGGGGCCAGCGCAGACAGCTTGTAGTCCAGAGCCGCCGTCAGCTCGACACCACCGGCGATCCGGCGGTTGCCGATGATGGCTGCTTCGGCGCCCAGCTCGTCACGGACCAGTTTCATGGCCTGACGCATATCGGCGGCGAAAAAACGCTTCACTTGCATAACCCACTACCTCAGCCGTTGGGCCCTACTGTCGCAACAATGGTCACTTGCTTGTTGTCCGGTATTTCCTGGTACGCCAGCACATGCAGCCCCGGGACCGCGAGGCGACCGAATCGCGAGAGCATCGCACGAATCGGACCCGCCACCAGCAGGATCACCGGTTGGCCTTGCATCTCTTGCCGCTGGGCTGCCTCGATCAACGAACGTTGCAGCTTCTCGGCCATGCTTGGCTCCAGCAGAACGCCCTCTTCCGAGCCTTGTCCTGCCTTCTGGAGACTATTGAGCAATATCTGTTCCAACCTTGGCTCCAGGGTGATCACAGGCAGCTCCGACTCAGTACCTACAATGCTTTGGACGATTGCACGGGATACGCCGACCCGAACCGCGGCCACCATGGCGGCGGTATCTTGACTCTTGGAAGCGTTGTTGGCGATGGCTTCGGCAATACTGCGGATGTCGCGTACCGGCACCTGTTCGGCCAGCAGCGCTTGCAAGATCTTGAGCAGCTGCGACAACGAAACCACGCCCGGCACCAGCTCTTCGGCGAGTTTCGGCGAGCCCTTGGCCAGCACCTGCAGCAATTGCTGGACTTCTTCGTGGCCGATCAGTTCGCTGGAGTGCTTGTACAAAATCTGGTTCAAATGTGTCGCGACTACCGTACTGGCGTCCACCACGGTGTAACCGAGGGACTGGGCCTGGGCCCGCTGACTGATTTCAATCCACACCGCCTCCAGGCCAAAAGCCGGGTCCTTGGCGGTAATGCCGTTGAGCGAACCATAGACCTGACCTGGGTTGATCGCCAGTTCGCGGTCCGGGTAGATCTCGGCTTCGGCCAGGATCACCCCCATCAGCGTCAGGCGATAGGCGCTGGGTGCCAGGTCGAGGTTGTCGCGGATATGCACGGTGGGCATCAGGAAGCCCAGGTCCTGGGACAACTTCTTGCGCACGCCCTTGATCCGTGCCAGCAGTTGGCCGCCCTGGTTGCGATCCACCAAGGGGATCAGGCGATAGCCGACTTCCAGGCCGATCATGTCGATAGGGGTCACGTCGTCCCAGCCCAGTTCCTTGGTCTCCAGGGCACGGGCCGGCGATGGCAGCAATTCCTGCTGGCGCTTGACCTCTTGCAACGCCTGGACTTTCTGCGCGTTCTGCTTCTTCCAGAACAGATAGGCACCGCCGGCCGCCAGAGCTGCCATGCTCAGGAAGGAAATGTGCGGCATGCCCGGAACCAGGCCCATCACGGCCATCAGGCCAGCGGACACGGCCAGCGCCTTGGGCGATGCGAACATTTGCCGGCTGATCTGCTTGCCCATGTCTTCGGACCCCGAAGCACGGGTCACCATGATCGCCGCCGCTGTGGATAACAACAGTGATGGCAATTGCGCCACCAAACCGTCACCGATGGTCAGCAGGGCGTAAACCTTGCCGGCGTCACCGAAACTCATCTGATGCTGGAAAATACCGACGGCCATGCCGCCGATCAGGTTGATGAACAGGATCAACAGGCCGGCGATGGCGTCGCCGCGCACGAACTTGCTCGCACCGTCCATGGAGCCGTAGAACTCGGCCTCCTGGGCCACTTCCAGACGCCGCAGCTTGGCCTGGCTCTGATCGATCAGGCCGGCGTTGAGATCGGCGTCGATCGCCATTTGCTTGCCGGGCATCGCGTCGAGGGTGAAACGCGCGCTCACTTCGGAAATACGCCCGGCACCCTTGGTGACCACCACGAAGTTGATGATCATCAAGATGGCGAAGACCACGATACCGACCACGTAGTTACCGCCGATCACCACCTCACCGAAGGCCTGGATCACCTTACCGGCGGCGGCATGACCTTCCTGACCATGCAGCATGACCACCCGGGTGGAGGCCACGTTCAGCGCCAGGCGCAGCAACGTGGCCACCAGCAGGATGGTCGGGAACACAGCGAAATCCAGCGGCCGCAGGGCGTACACGCACACCAGCAGCACCACGATCGACAAGGCGATGTTGAACGTGAAGAACACGTCCAGCAGGAACGGCGGAACCGGCAGCATCATCATGGCGAGCATGACCATCAGCAACAGCGGGACGCCCAGATTGCCCCGGCTGAGGTCTACGACGTTGCTGCGCGCAGTGCTGAGTAACTGAGAGCGATCCACCAAAATTCCCCGTTCCTGTGAAGCAAACTTTTGACGCCCGCAACGGGCGCAGACGGGGTATTGCAAGAAGCCTTCCAACTTTTGCCAGACCTTGGAATACAAGCCTCCAAGCCGGAATACGCCCCCTGTGGGAGCGGGCCTGCTCGCGATGGCGGTGGGTCAGCAACGAATGTATTGGCTCGGAGACCGTAATCGCGAGCAGGCTCGCTCCCACAGGGTTTGTCCCAGCAGGACCTGGCGCACGCCTTATTCTGGATCCCGACGCAAATCCGGCGGGATCGGCAGGTCCTTGAGTGGATCGGGGCGCTTGCCCTTGCCGGCGCGGTGCTGGCGGATCTGGTAGACGTAGGCCAGTACCTGGGCCACCGCCAGGTACAACCCGCCAGGAATCTCCTGGTCGAGTTCGGTGGAGTAATAGATCGACCGCGCCAGGGCCGGCGACTCCAGCAGCATCACTTCATTGGCCACGGCAATCTCACGGATCTTCAGCGCCAGGAAATCGCTGCCCTTGGCCAGCAACACCGGAGCGTTGCCTTTGTCCGGGTCGTACTTGAGCGCCACGGCGTAGTGGGTCGGGTTGGTGATGACTACGTCGGCCGTCGGGATCGCCGCCATCATCCGCCGCTGGGACACCTCATGTTGCAACTGGCGAATCCGCTGCTTGACCTCCGGCTTGCCCTCCGAATCTTTGTACTCGTCGCGAACCTCCTGCTTGGTCATCATCAGCTTCTGCTTGCTCTGATACAGCTGGATCGGCACGTCGATCGCGGCGATCAGGATCAGGCCGCAGGCCATCCACAAGGCGCTCCAGCCCACCAGCTGCACGCTATGGATAATGGCCTGCTCCAGCGGCTCATGGGCAATGCGCACCACGTCGTCGATGTCCGACTGCAACACCGTCAAAGCCACGGACAAGACCAGCAGAAATTTCCCAAAGGCCTTGAGCAGTTCCATCAGGGCCGAGGTGGAAAACATGCGTTTCAGGCCTGCCAACGGATTCATCCGACTGAACTTGGGGGCCAGGCTACCGGCTGCGAACAGCCATCCCCCCAGGGAAATCGGGCCGATGAAAGCAGCCAGGAGCAAGAAGATCAGAATCGGCTGCACCGCCACAATCGCAATCTTGCCCGAGTGCAACAGGTGCTGCGCCATAGTCCCCGGGCTGAGCAGCACCTCACGAGGCAGGGAGAAATTCAAGCGCATGATTTCCAGCAGATCCAGGGCCAACCCACCCCCATAGATCAGCAGCCCGCCAGTACCGGCCAGCATTACCACAAGGGTATTGAGCTCCTTGGAGCGCGCGATCTCACCCTTCTCCCGGGACTCGCGCTTACGCTTCTCCGTGGGGTCTTCTGTCTTGTCCTGGCCACTCTCGCTCTCAGCCATGATTCAGCGCGCCTGTGCCATGTCACGGAGCAGCTGCAAAGCCTGGGTGGCCAGCGGCTGATACTGATTGAGAATATCCCCCAGGCTGACCCAGAAGATCACCATGCCCAGCACCAGGGTCAGCGGAAAGCCGATGGAAAAAATGTTCAGTTGCGGCGCTGCCCGGGTCATCACCCCAAATGCAATGTTGACCACCAGCAGGGCCGTGATCGCAGGCAGCACCAATACCATCGCTGCCCCCAGGACCCAGCCGAGCTTGCCGGCAACCTCCCAGAAATGATTGACCAGCAGCGCACTGCCTACCGGCATCGTGGTGAAGCTCTCGGTCAACACCTCGAAGACCACCAGGTGTCCGTTCATGGCGAGGAACAGCAGCGTCACCAGCATCGTCAGGAACTGACCGATCACCGCCGTATTCACGCCGTTCGTAGGGTCGATCATGGACGCGAACGCCATGCCCATCTGGATCGAAATGATTTGCCCGGCCACCACGAACGCCTGGAAAAACAGCTGCAGCGAAAATCCCATCAAGGACCCGATAAGAATCTGTTCGGCCACCAGCATCAGCGCACTGAGGTCCAGCGCATGAACCTCTGGCATCGGCGGCAACCCAGGCACGATCACCACCGTGATTGCCAGGGCGAAATACAGGCGCACGCGCCTCGGCAGCAGAGTCGTACCGAAGACCGGCATGCTCATCAACACGGCAGTGACGCGAAACAGCGGCAAGACGAAAGCCGCCACCCAGGAGCCGATCTGGGTATCCGTCAGCGCGAGCATCGACATCCGGTCAGCCGATCAACTGCGGAATACTGCCATACAGCCGCAGGATGTATTCCATGAAGGTTTGCACCATCCAGGGCCCGGCAACGATCAGCGTCACCAGCATGACCAGCAGGCGCGGCAGGAAGCTCAGGGTCTGTTCGTTGATCTGGGTCGCAGCCTGGAACATCGCCACAACCAGGCCCACCAACAGACTGGGGATCACCAGGATGGCGACCATCACGGTCGTCAGCCAGAGCGCTTCGCGGAACAGGTCTACCGCTACTTCAGGTGTCATATCGCCCTACCTGCAAATAATCTAAACACCGCCGAAACTGCCCGCCAGGGTACCGATGATCAACGCCCAGCCATCCACCAGCACGAACAGCATGATCTTGAACGGCAGGGAAATGATCAGCGGCGACAACATCATCATCCCCATCGCCATCAATATACTGGCGACCACCAGGTCGATAATCAGAAACGGAATGAAGATCATGAAGCCGATCTGGAACGCGGTTTTCAGTTCAGAAGTCACGAATGCCGGTACCAGGATGGTCAGCGGTGCCTGGTCGGCGCTGGGGATGTCGGTGCGCTTGGACAGGCGCATGAACAACTCCAGGTCGCTGCTGCGGGTCTGGGCCAGCATGAAATCCTTGACCGGCACTTCGGCCTTGGCCACGGCATCCTGGGCGGTGATCTTTTCCGCCAGGTAAGGTTGCAGCGCATCCTGGTTCACCCGGTCGAACACCGGCGCCATGATGAACATGGTCAGGAACAGCGCCATGCCGGTGAGGATCTGGTTCGACGGCGTCTGCTGCAAACCCAGGGCCTGGCGCAGGATCGAAAAGACGATGATGATCCGGGTGAAACTGGTCATCAGCATGACGAACGCCGGGATGAAACTCAGCGCAGTCATGATCAACAGGATCTGCAGGCTGACCGAGTATTCCTGGGCCCCTTGGGCGTTGGTACCGAGGGTGATCGCCGGGATCGACAACGGATCGGCGGCGAACGCCAACGGTGCGGCCAGCATCAGGGCCAACGCCAACAGAATGCGCAACGGCATTACTTCTTATCCTTCTGGTCTTTACCCAGCAGTTCCATGAGGCGCTGGGCAAACTCGGGAGTAGCCTGGTCGGTGGTGGGCACCTGCACCGGCTCCTTGAGGACATGCAACGCAGTGATGGTGCCTGGACTCAGGCCCAGCAGGATCTGCTCGTTGCCGACCTGCACCAGCACCAACCGATCCCGCGGACCGAGCGCGCGGGAGCCGACGATGTCGATGACCTGGCCCTTGCCGGTGGGGCCCGCCTGCTGCACGCGTCGCAGCAGCCAGGCCAGCAGGAAGATCACCCCTAGCACCAGCAGCAGGCCGAGCACCAGCTGCACCAATTGTCCGGCCATGCCACTGCCGGCTGTCGACGCCGCGGCCACGGTGTTCGCGGGCTCGGCCGCCATGACGCTGAATGGCAGCATCAGGGCGGTAGCGAAAAGGCCTTTCACTTAGCGCAGCTTCTTGATGCGTTCGCTCGGGCTGATCACGTCCGTCAGGCGAATGCCGAACTTCTCGTTGACCACCACCACTTCGCCGTGGGCGATCAGGGTGCCGTTGACCAGCACGTCCAGCGGCTCACCTGCCAGGCGATCCAGCTCGATCACCGAGCCCTGGTTGAGTTGCAGCAGGTTGCGGATGTTGATGTCGGTGCTCCCCACTTCCATGGAGATCGATACTGGAATATCGAGAATCACGTCCAGATTCGGCCCGTCCAGCGTCACCTGCTCGTTGCTTTTCGGCACGCTGCCAAACTCTTCCATCTGCAAGCGATTGGACGCATGGGCACCGGTGTCCGCGGCCAGCAAGGCGTCGATGTCGGCTTGTCCGGTTTCACCGGCTTCTTCCAGGGCTGCTGCCCACTCATCAGCCAGCGACTGGTCGTCCTGGTTGTTCATATCATTAGCCATCATTTGTCCTCGGCGGGCAAAAATCAGTTAAAAACGTAAAAATTCAGCTACAAAACTCAAGGTTCGACATTGCTCAGCGGCGTTCGATCGGCTCGATCACCTGCAATGCCAGGTTGCCTTTATGAGAGCCCATCTTGACCTTGAAGGCCGGTACGCCATTGGCACGCATGATCATGTCTTCCGGCATTTCGACAGGAATGATGTCCCCCGGCTGCATGTGCAGGATGTCCCGCAGGCGCAACTGACGCCGGGCAACCGTCGCCCCGATCGGCACGTCGACATCCAGTACGTCCTGGCGCAACGCATTGATCCAGCGCTCGTCCTGATCGTCGAGGTCGGACTGGAAACCGGCGTCGAGCATTTCGCGCACCGGCTCGATCATCGAGTACGGCATGGTCACGTGCAGGTCCCCGCCACCACCATCGAGTTCGATGTGGAAGGTCGATACCACGATGGCTTCGCTCGGCCCGACGATGTTGGCCATGGCCGGGTTCACTTCCGAGTTGATGTACTCGAAGTTCACTTCCATGATCGCCTGCCAGGCCTCCTTCAGGTCGACGAAGGCCTGTTCCAGCACCATGCGCACGACCCGCAGCTCGGTCGGGGTGAATTCACGACCCTCGATCTTGGCGTGACGACCATCACCGCCGAAGAAGTTGTCCACCAGCTTGAATACCAGCTTGGCGTCGAGGATGAACAGCGCGGTGCCGCGCAACGGCTTGATCTTCACCAGATTGAGGCTGGTGGGCACATACAGCGAGTGCACATATTCCCCGAACTTCATCACCTGCACGCCACCGACCGCTACGTCGGCGGAGCGACGCAGCATGTTGAACATGCTGATGCGGGTGTAGCGGGCGAAACGTTCGTTGATCATCTCCAGGGTCGGCATGCGTCCGCGAACGATGCGATCCTGGCTGGTCAGGTCGTAGCTTTTGACGCTGCCCGGTTCAGCAGCGTTTTCGGTCTGCACCAAGCCGTCATCGACACCATGCAACAACGCGTCGATTTCGTCCTGGGACAACAGGTCCTGCACGGCCATGGCGGGTTCCTACTGCAATACGAAGTTAGTGAAGAGCAACTGTTCGATCACCACTTTGCCGAGCTCTTTCTGAGCCACTTCCTGCACGCTGGCCGTGGCTTTCTGACGGAGCATTTCCTGGCCGACGGGCGTGGCAAGGGTGTCGAAATTCTGTCCGGAAAACAGCATCACCAGATTGTTGCGGATCAGAGGCATGTGCACCCGCAGTGCTTCCAGGTCAGCCTGGTTGCGACCCAGCAAGGTGATGCTGACCTGCATGTAGCGTTGACGGCCATTCTGGGTGTAGTTGGCGACGAACGCAGGCGCCATGGGTTCGAAAATCGCTGGCTGCTTGCCCACCGGCGCGGCCTCGACGACCGGCGCTGGCTTGCTTTGAGCGCTGTGCATGAAATACCAGGTTGCCCCCACGGACACACCGATCGCCAGGAGCAAACCCACGACGATCAGGATGATCATCTTGAGCTTGCCTTTGGTTGCGGGGTCTTTTACAGCTGCTGCTTCGCTCTTCGCCATGCCAATAATCCGTCACTAATCGGGGGGTTTACGGTTGCATGGCTAGGCAGGAGCAAGTGTTATGCCAGAAGCAATTTGCAGCATCCGAAAACAACTGTGGGAGCGAGCCTGCTCGCGATAGCGGTGGCTCAGACACTTTATGGGTGACTGGTCTACCGATATCGCGAGCAGGCTCGCTCCCACAAGGGATTAGCGCAACAGGTCAGGCGTAGTAATCGACCGCGCTGGTACCGATGACGCTGGTGGTAGCGGCCGCCACCTCGGCAACACTGGCCGGCACGTGCTCGTCTGCCGAATCCACTCGTCCGCCGGACGATGACGCGCGACTGGCCTGGGCCTGCTGCTGCGCCTGCTGATCCGGGTTCTGAGAACCACGGGACTGATCCGATACGTTGACATCGACCTGGCCCATGCCCTGCTGGGCGAAACTGTCCCGCAGGCGATGCAACTGGCCTTCGAGGGCTTCGCGGACGCCGGAATGGGCACTCATGAACGTCACTTGGGTCTGTTGATCCGGCACCATGTTCACCCGGATGTCCAGGCGACCAAGCTCGGCGGGCTGCAACTGGATATCGGCAGCCTTGAGATTGGCGCTCGACAGGTACATCACCCGGTTGACCACTTCTTCGGTCCAGCCACTCTGATTCATGGCGATGGGCTGGTTGACCGGCACCGCATTGGCGGTCTTGGGCGTAGCAGCCTGGGTCAACGCCGCCAGGCGGTTGGCGAAATCATCCACGCGAGTGTCACTGGAAGCCGCGCCCAGATCCTTGAGGCCCTCACCGATCAGCCCACTGAACGCTTTTTCCCCGCCTTGGCTGCCTGGACCGGTACTGTTCTGGTCCGCTTGCACGGTGAGCATGCTGGCCATGCTGGCGGCAAACGTCTGGGCCGAGGTCGGCTCACCGTCGAGCGGAGCCGGGGCGGCAGTTTTGGATTGGCTGGTCGCGGAAACGTGGCCGCCCTGCTCCATCGCCAGTCGCAACGCCGGCAAGGCGTCGAGCGGGTCGGCCTCGGGATCGAATTTCGGATCCTCCGCCGGCGCGGCCTGGGCTGCCGGGGCCAGCGGAACGACCGGGGTCGCCACGGCAGCCGCTACTTGCGGCACAGTCGCGGCGTCCACCACGGGCGTGGGCACCACGTCGGCTTGAACCACAGGTATAACCACATCCGACGGCAACATCGGGTCGACGACAGGATCGGCAGGGGCCGCGTCCGCTACCGGGGTATCGGTCTCGGTTTCGCTGTCGGCATCGGCGTCCTTGTCTGCCGTGTCATCGGCCTTGACCGGTTTGTCGGCGGGCAAGGGTTTGCCGCTATCGGCAACGGTCGGTTCCGGGGCGGCAGCCGTTTCATCGCCGGCGTCCTTTTTGACGCTGCTGTCGGGGGTCTTGTCGCGCACCGGCTTCATCGCCGGCTCAGGGGCCGACGAGGATTTGACGGGGGCTTGCTGGGCGAAGACCTGGGCGAAGCTGGAGGCTCTATTACCGAGGTCCGGAGCCGCTGCCGGCGGATTGACGGCGGCCTGCGGCTTGGCCTGGGCAGTGGCCTGAAGCAATGTATTGGGCGTAACGGGCATAAAAAGGTCTCCGCTGCACTGAAATCATAGGTACAGTCGAGACTGGACAATGCAAGGGGCGGGCCAACGTCAGGACATGGCGATGCCGGGCAGGTCATCACTCAGCAGTGAAAGCCTTCGCGCTCTTCCCGGCAAAGATTTCGGACATGGGCAAATTCGCTGTCGATTTCGCTGACCAGCTTCTCGATCCCCCCCAGGGAGGGCTGTTTGGCACGCTGCTCCAGCTCACCACACAGTTCGGCCAGGCGGACGGCGCCCATGTTGCTGCTGCTGCCCTTGAAACTGTGGGCGGTGGCGCTCAGCTTTTCGGCGTCGCGGGCTTCATGCAGCACGCGCAAGCGCGCCTCGGAGTCGTTGAGAAACGTATCCAGCAGCTCCAGATACCCTTCCTCCATGACTTCCTTCAACGTGCTGAGCACGTCGCGGTCCAGATGAATCTCGTTCACTTGTTCGCTCCCTGATCAAGAGTGGCGCGGATTATGCCAGAGCCTCCCAGAAAAATTCCACGCGGACACTACGACCATCGTCTGACCAACAGGCTTGGTGGCTCAACTGACGCACCAGGCTGACACCACGTCCCGACAACCGGTCACTGTCCAGCGGCCGGGCCAACACACGGGCTACATCGAAGCCCTCACCACTGTCTTCAACCTCGATCACCAGGCGACCTCCGTCGCCGTGGGGCGTGACATGCAAATGTACCCGGATGTGACCAGCGTCCAGTTCATCCAGGCGAGTGCTGCGCTCCATGTAATAGCGCGCAAAACCCGACGCGTCGCGTTTGATGCTCGAGTCGAGCCCCAGTACCCCATGCTCCAAGGCATTGGAATACAGCTCTGAAAGAACGCTGTAAAGCGCGCCGCTCTGAGCTCTGAGCCCATGCACTTCAAGCAGCAACTGCAACAAGTACGGCATCGGGTTGAAGCGCTTGAGCGTCTGCGCCCGGAACTCGAAACTCACCGACCAGTCCAGCGGACTGGATTGGCCGCTATCGGAATAGACCGGTGGCGGCGGGTTGAGTTGCGTCGGCGCGACCATCCGCACTTCGACCATGCTGAAATCGTCGCGGGCCTCGCCGCGAAAGTCCCGCAGGGCCTGCTGGATATCCCCGAAAAGGCAATCGGGTTCACGGTTGGCGGCAAACACCTGCTGCAGTCGCTCCACACCGAACAACTGGTCATCGGCATCGCTGGTATCGATCACGCCGTCGGACAGCAGGAACACCCGGTCGCCCACCGCCATGGGATGTACTTCGGTCCGGTCATCGAACAGTTGAGGCGTGAGCACCCCCAATGGCAGGTGCCGCGCCGGCAATGGCGTGCGCACGCCAGTGAGACTGTCATGCAAGTACCCATCGGGCATGCCGCCATTCCAGATTTCCACCGTGCAGCGCTGGAAGCCCAGGCAGAGCAGCGTCGCGCAACAGAACATGTCCACCGGCAGGATGCGTTTGAGCTTGGCGTTCATTTCCCGCAGGATCTGCGCCAGGCCATAGCCTTTGGCGGTCATCCCGTAGAACACTTCCGCCAGCGGCATTGCACCGACCGCCGCCGGCAGGCCATGTCCGGTGAAATCCCCCAGCAGGACATGCATGTCGCCGGCCGGGTTGAACGCAGCCAGCAGCAGGTCGCCGTTGAACAGGGCATAGGGCGATTGCAGGTAGCGGATATTCGGTGCGCTCAGGCAGCCGGAGTGGGCAATCTTGTCGAACACGGCCTTGGCGACCCGCTGCTCGTTGAGCAGGTAATCGTGGTGCCGGGCAATCTGGTCACGCTGCTCCACGACCGTGGCCTGCAACCGGCGCAAGCGGTCCATGGCCTTGATCTTGGCGGCCAGAATCACCTGATTGTAGGGTTTGGCCAGGAAATCGTCACCGCCGGCTTCCAGGCAACGGGCCAGGCCTTCGCTCTCGGTCAATGACGTGAGGAAAATGATCGGCACCAACTGGTCGCCGGCCAGTTGCTTGATCTTCTGCGCCGCCTCGAATCCATCCATGACCGGCATCATTGCATCCATCAGCACCAGGTGCGGACGTTGCTCCGTATAGATTTCGACCGCCTCGGCCCCATCGGCTGCGGTGAGCACGTGATGGCCCTGGCGGCGGACAATGGTGGATAACAGCAGTCGGTCAGCGGCACTGTCTTCGGCAATCAGGACCGTCAGCGACTCCAGCTCGGACAACATGGCTGTCGATCAGGCTTTGCCCGGGTGGAATTTGTCCTGAGGGTGTTTGTCCTTCTCCGACTTGTCGTCTTTCGGGCCATCGATATCGAACAGCTTGTCGAAATTGGATATCGCGAGAATCTTGCGCACATCCGCGCCGCAGTTGGTGACATTCACGTCGGCATCTTCACCGCCGGCATGATCGCGGAGCAAGAGCAGCATGCCCAGCGCGGAGCTGTCGAGGTAGGTGGTGTCCTTCAGGTCCACGACGTAGGTTTCAGGCTTGCGGTTGAGCTTCTCGTAGGACTCGCGAAACTCCTGATGCCGTCCGAAATCGAATCGACCCTTGATCGAAATCGTCAGCTTCTTCCCATCATCGGATACTTCGGTAACGACTGACATAGTTGGCTTCCCTGTCATGGACATACGTGTACAAGGTTTAGCATCTGGTAAAGGACTGAGCAAGGTTTTGGCCCATCCAACCGACAAAATCCCGACTTCATGATCAAAACGAATCCTGGCGTGGCAAGCGCTGGGATAACTCGTCCAACAATTTCTGCTCGCGCTTGTCTTCCAGTTGCCTCGCTTCATCGATATAGCGTTGCACCAGTTTGCGCAGCCCCTCTACCCGGGCAAAGGCTTCTTGCCAGCTCTGGCGTGCCTTCTCCAGGTTGTTCTGATGCCAGACCAGGCTTTGACGCTGCTGGTCGATGGCGGTCCCCAGCTGTGCAAGGAAGCCTTGGTAACCCAACAGCCACTGGCCGGAAACGCCATGGCTGCCGCGAGCGATCCATTGCTCCTGGTATTCGAGGCGGAAATTCTCGAGGTCCGCCAACTTGCTTTCAGCGACGGCAACCTGCCCCTGGAAATAGGCCAGCCGCTGGACAGCAGTTTTTTCGGCCTTTTCGGCCATGTCCACCACCGGCGCCAGGCGCGCCGCACGACTCGTGGCCATGGCCGGTTACCCGCCGGCGACCGGGGCAAAAATGGTTTGCAGGTGCGCTTCGCTGGCGCCCATGCCGATGTTGTCGTTCAGGCTCTGGCGCAGGTAGACGGCCATCGCCGGATAGAGATTGATCGCGATATCGGTTTCACGATCGCCACCGGGTACATAGGCGCCAACGCTGATCAGGTCGCGACTTTGTTGGTAGCGCGACCAGTATTGCTTGAACTGCTGGGCACGCTTCATGTGCTCGGCGCTGATGACCGATGGCATGACCCGACTGATGGACGCCTCGATGTCGATGGCCGGGTAATGGCCTTCTTCGGCCAGACGCCGGGACAACACGATGTGGCCGTCGAGCACGCCTCGCGCCGAGTCGGCGATGGGGTCTTGCTGGTCGTCGCCTTCGGACAGCACGGTATAGAACGCGGTGATCGAACCACCGCCCTTCTCGGCGTTGCCGGCGCGCTCCACCAGCTTCGGCAGCTTGGCGAATACGGAAGGCGGATAGCCCTTGGTTGCCGGCGGCTCACCGATGGCCAGGGCGATTTCCCGCTGGGCCTGGGCAAAACGGGTCAGCGAATCCATCAGCAGCAGGACATTCTTACCCTTGTCGCGGAAATATTCGGCGATGCGGGTGCAATACATGGCGGCCCGCAGGCGCATCAAGGGCGCGTCATCCGCTGGCGATGCCACCACGACAGAACGCTTGAGGCCTTCTTCACCGAGGATGTGCTCGATGAACTCTTTCACCTCACGACCCCGTTCGCCAATCAGCCCTACCACGATGATGTCGGCTTCGGTGAAGCGGGTCATCATGCCCAACAGCACACTCTTACCCACACCGGTACCGGCGAACAGGCCCAGCCGCTGGCCGCGCCCGACCGTCAACAAACCGTTGATGCAACGAATGCCCACATCCAGCGGTACGCTGATGGGGTCGCGCTTGAGGGGGTTGATGGTCGGGCCATCCATCGGCACCCAGTCTTCGGCCTTCATCCCGCCCTTGCCGTCCAGGGCCCGCCCGGCCCCGTCCAGCACCCGGCCGAGCATGCTCATGCCCATGGGCAAGCGACCGGTATCGGCCAGGGGGACCACCCGCGCGCCTGGAGCGATACCAGCCACACTGCCCACCGGCATCAGGAATACCTTGCTGCCGGCGAAGCCCATGACCTCGGCTTCGACCTGTACCGGGTGGTAACTGTCGTCGTTGATCACCAGGCAGCGACTGCCCATGGCGGCGCGCAGGCCCTCGGCTTCGAGGGTCAGGCCGACCATGCGCAACAGGCGCCCTTCGAGAATCGGCTGGCCGGCCAGCTCAGTGGCCTCGGCGTAGCTGCCCAGGCGCTTGCCAAAGCTGGTGCGCTCAAGACGCATCGCGGCCGTCCGGCTCAGCAGCAATCAACTCGGCACCGTCCGGATCGACGGGCGAGGGTTCGTCCGGCAACTCCAGGCTCAGGTCGGCGGCGGCCGGGTGCAGGGCCTGCTCGTGCAGTTGGTCGAAGAGCTTCGCCATGATCTGACCGATGCGGGTTTCGACGGTCGCATCAATGCGGCTGTGCTCGGTTTCCACGCGGCAACCGCCCGGCAACAGGGCTTCGTCTTCGACGATGCGCCAGGTTTCCTCATGGCGCTCGCGCAAGGCTTTGACCAACTCGAAATCCTGGGGATTGATGTACAGGCGCACATTGCCCACGCCCAACGGCAAAAGCTTCAGGGCCTCGCGCATGACGTGTTCGATCTGACTCGAATCGATGGCCAGCTCACGCTGGATAACCTGCCTGGCGATGTGTTGCACCAGCCCCACCAGGGACTTTTCAATCTGGGTGTCCTGCTCGGCGATGGGATCGAACAGGTTGAGCATCAGCGACTCCAGCGCTCGCAGCTTGGCCGTGAGCGCCACGTCGGCCTCCTGACGGACCTTGAGCGAGGTGCTGTGGAAGCCTTCCTTTTCGCCGATGGCAAAGCCTTCGTTGTAGGCCTCCTGGCGAATGCTCTCGACTTCCTCGAGGGTCAGCGGCTGGACTTCCTCCAGCGGCACCTCTTCCATCTCCGGCAGTTCTTCCACCGGTTCCGGCTCAGGCTCAGGCACGTGGGGATCGAAACTGGGCAACGACCAGACGTCGAAACCACCGACGTCCCGGGCGCGGATCAGGTCGCTGGGTGAATCATCACTCTTGGCAGACATAACGACCTTAGATCATCTCTTCGCCGCCCTTGCCACCGAGCACGATCTCTCCGGCTTCGGCCATGCGGCGGGCGATGGTGAGGATTTCCTTCTGCGCGGTTTCCACGTCGCTGACACGCACCGGGCCCTTGGCCTCGAGGTCGTCGCGCAACAGTTCGGCCGCCCGTTTGGACATGTTCTTGAAGATCTTCTCCTTGACGCCTTCGTCCGAACCCTTGAGGGCCAGGACCAGCACGTCGGAGGACACTTCGCGCAACAGCGCCTGGATGCCACGGTCGTCGACATCGGCCAGGTTGTTGAACACGAACATGAGGTCTTCGATCTGACCGGACAAGTCTTCGTCGAACTCGCGGATCGAATCCATGAGTTGACCTTCGATCGAACTGTCGAGGAAGTTCATGATGTCCGCCGCGCGCTTGATACCACCCAGGGTGGTGCGCGAGGCATTGGAGTTGCCCGAGAACTGCTTCTCGAGAATCTGGTTCAATTCTTTCAGGGCCGCCGGCTGCACGGTGTTGAGCGAAGACACCCGCAAGATGATGTCCAAGCGCACCTTGTGGTCGAAGTTGCCCAGCACTTCACCGGCCTGGTCCGGATCGAGGTAAGCCACCACGATCGCCTGGATCTGCGGGTGCTCGTAACGGATCACGTCGGCTACCGCCCGCGGCTCCATCCACTTGAGGCTGTCCAGGCCGCTGGTGTTGCCACCCAACAGGATCCGGTCGATCAGGCCGTTGGCCTTGTCTTCGCCCAGCGCCTGGGTGAGCATCTTGCGCACGTAATCGTCGGAACCCACGCCCAGGCTGGTCTGATCGCCAACGATGTCGACGAACTCGCTCATCACCTGCTCGACCTGCTCGCGGTGCACGTTCCCCATCTGGGCCATGGCCACGCCCACACGCTGGACCTCCTTGGGCCCCATATGGCGCAACACCTGGGCGGCGTCCGTCGAGCCCAGGGACAGCAGCAGAATCGCGGCTTTGTCGACCCGGGACAATTTGGCAACAGCGGCTCGATTATCACTCATCTGCGTTGATCCACTCTTTCACGACCTGGGCCACACGACCCGGATCTTCTGCCACCAGACTCTTGATGGCGTTCAACTGAGCGTCATAGCCTTCGCTCGGGCTTGGCAGCAGAATGCTCTGCGGCCCGCCGAGGCTGACGCGATCGTTAGCCAATTCGCCATCCAGGCCGCCCATGCCTCCCAGCTCTACATCGCCCAAGCCAGCCAGCTGCTTGTTCTTGCCGCCATTGGTGATGTTGTTGAGCACCGGACGCAGGACACCGAACACCAGTACCAGGATGAACACCACGCCCAATACTTGCTTGACCACATCCCAGAACCAGGGTTGCGAATAAAACGGAATATCGGCGATGACTTCACCACGCTCCGAGGAGAACGGCACGTTGATCACGCTGACGCTGTCGCCACGGCTGGCGTCGAAACCCACGGCGTCCTGGACCAGGCGAGTGAAGCGCGCCAATTCGTCGGCGCTCCATGGCGCACGGCTGGTTTCGCCATTGGCCGGGTTGACCTTGACCTGGTCGTCCACCACCACTGCAACCGACAGTCGGGTCAAGCGGCCCTGCTGCTGCTTGGTGTGGCTGATGGAGCGGTCGAGTTCGAAGTTCTTCGTCGATTGTTGACGCTTGTCGGCCGGGTACGGCGCCAGCATCGGTTGGCCGGTGGCCGGGTCCATGATCTGCTGGCCGTTGGCGTCCACCAGCGGCTGGCCTGGCTGTATCATGCCGGCGGCGCCTGCCGCGCCCCCGGTGGTTTGCGGCGCGCTGGCCGGCGACGGCGGCTGATTGCTCAGGGCGCCGGGCACGCCTTGCGGACCGTTGCTGGCGGTGCGCTGCTCGTTCACCGATTGCTCGCTGCGCAAGGCCGGCTGATCGGGGTTGAACTGCTCGGAGGTCGACTCCACCGCGCTGAAATCCACGTCTGCCGACACTTCGGCCTTGTAGCGGTCGTTGCCCAGGATCGGTTGCAGGATGTTGTGTACACGCTGGGTCAGCATGCCTTCCATGCGGCGGCTGTAATCGAACTGCTTGCCGGCCATGGTCAACTCGGAGTTTTCCGCCTGGTCGGACAGCAAGGTGCCTTTCTGGTCGACCACGGTGATCTGGGACTTGCTCAACTCGGGGACGCTGGTCGCCACCAGATTGACGATGGCCATGACCTGGCCCGGCTCCAGGGCGCGGCCTGGATACAGTTCAACCAGGACCGACGCGCTTGGCTTGCGCTCGTCGCGCACGAACACCGAGCTTTTCGGAATCGCCAGGTGCACACGGGCACCCTTGACGTTGTTCAGGCTGGAGATGGTACGGGCCAGCTCGCCTTCCAGGCCGCGACGATAACGGGTCGCTTCCATGAACTGGCTGGTACCCAGGCCCTGGTCCTTGTCGAGGATTTCGAAACCGATGTTGCCATCGGTCGGCGTCACGCCGGCGGCGGCCAGCTTCAGGCGCGCACGGGCCACGTCATCGGCCTTGACCAGCAAGGCGCCGGAATTCGGCTCGACGGTATAGGGAATGTCGGCGGAAGCCAGGGTCTCCATGACCTGCTTGGCGTCCATACCCGCCAGGCTGCCATAGAGGGGACGGTAGTCTGGCTGCTGGGACCACAGCACCACGGCGAAACCAATCGCCACGCTGGCAGCCAGGCCGACCAACAGGCCAACCTGACGCAACATGGTCATCTCGGAGAGATTTTCCAGGAAAGACAACCCGAACAGCGGCGGTTTGCCGTCTGGTGGGGTGGTCTTGGCCGGAACGTTATCTACGGCTGCTTCTGCCATGACTCAATAGTTTCCTTAGACCGGCATCTGCATGATGTCTTGATAGGCCTGGACCAGTTTGTTGCGAACCTGGGTCAGCGCCTGGAACGAGACAGTGGCTTTCTGCGAAGAAATCATTACGTCGGTCAGGTCGACGCCACTTTTGCCAATTTCAAAGGCACTGGCTAATTGGTTCGACGCCTGCTGGGTATCGTTCACTTTATTGACGGCCTGGCCAAGCATGTCGGAAAAACTGCTGCCGCCCACCTGGGGGACCGCGACCGATTTTGGCTGCGACATGGCGTCCATCTGCATGGCCCGCATGTCCAGCATCAACCGATTAAATTCAATACCTTGGCTCATGGTCTACTCTCTCTGGCGGCCCGCGTTTTTTTGACGCTGACTCGATGGGTACATAGGTGTTAGCAACAAGGGTGCCAGCTCCATGGCGATAACAATAAACTCGTGTGGGAGCGAGCCTGTTCGCGAAGGCGCTGGACCAGTCAACATCTGCATTGGCACTGGGTGGCGAAAGCGCTCGTCCGAGCGAGGGACAAGGGATTTTCCGGTTTAAACAACTCAACTGGCGAACAGATACGCCTCGACGTCCATCCCCGCGTCACGCATCTGCGCCAGCTTGTAGCGCAGGGTGCGTGGGCTGATACCCAGACGTTCGGCTGCCTCCTTGCGACGGCCGCGTTCGGCACGCAGGGTGTCGATGATCATCTGGAATTCACGTCGACGCAGGTCGTCTTCCAGCGCGCCGGCCGACTCGCTTTCCACCTCTACCCTCGGCGGGACCGGCACCAGCGTCGGCAGTGGCGCGCAGGCCACCGGACCCGCCAGGCAGAAATCCTCCGGTTGGATCAAGCCACCCTGCTGCAGGATCAATGCACGCTGAATGGCGTTATCCAGCTCCCGCACGTTTCCGGGCCAGGGATAGGCAATCAGGCAGGCCTTCGCCTCGGGCGACAGCCTTGCCGCCGCATGCTTCATTTTATTGACGTGCCGGGCCAGCAGACGCTCGGCCAGCGGCAGGATATCGGCAGTGCGCTCGCGCAATGGACGCCAGGCAAGGGGGAATACCGACAGACGATAGTAAAGATCCTCGCGAAAGCGTCCTGCCGCCACCTCTGCGGCCAGATCCCGGTTGGTGGTCGCCACCACGCGGATATCCAGGTTGATGGGTTTGCGTCCGCCCACCCGCTCCACTTCCCGCTCCTGCAAGACCCGCAACAGCTTGGCTTGCAACCCCAAGGGCATTTCGGAAATCTCATCGAGCAGAATGGTGCCGCCATCGGCCTGCTCGAACTTGCCGGCCTGGGCCGCAATGGCGCCGGTAAACGAACCCTTCTCGTGACCGAACAGTGTCGCCTCGAGCATGTTGTCGGGAATCGCCGCGCAGTTGATGGCGATGAATGGATCATTGGCGCGACGGGATTGCTGGTGAATGTAGCGCGCCAACACTTCCTTGCCGGTACCCGACTCACCGGAAATCAACACCGTGGAATCGCTGCGCGCCACCCGTGCGGCCAATTCGAGCAGTTGAGCGCTGGCCGGTTCAAGCGCCACCGGACCTTCCCCCTCGACCGCAGGAACGCCCAGCGCATGACGGGCCACCAGATCGAGCAGCGCCTTGGGCTCGAACGGCTTGACCAGGTAATCCGCAGCGCCCTGGCGCATGGCGTCCACCGCCCGCTCGACCGCCCCATGGGCCGTCATCAGCAAGACCGGCAACTGCGGTTGGCGAGCACGCAACAGCCCCAGCAATTGATGGCCGTCCATGCCCGGCATGTTCACATCGCTGACCACCAGGCTGAAGGTTTCCCGGTCCACGGCCAGCAGCGCATCCTCCGCCGAACCGACCGCCGTGTAGTCGTGCCCGGCCAGCACCAGCGTATCGGCCAACGCTTCGCGCAGGGCCCGGTCATCCTCAACCAGCAACACCTTGATCGCCATCGACTTCACTCCACCTCCGGCGCGCCGGAAAACAGCGGCAGGAACACCGTCGCACAGGTGCCACGCCCCAGCCGCGAACGCAGTTGCAATTCTCCCTGATGAGCACGGGCCACCGCCTTGACCACGGTCAGGCCGAGCCCGGTTCCGGTGGTCTTGGTGGTGAAGAACGGCTCGCCGAGACGCGCCAGCACTGCCGGCTCGATCCCGCCGCCATTGTCGCTGACACACAGGCGTAAGGTGCTGTCGCGGCTATACAAGTGAACCTTCAGTCGCACATCCTCGCCGCTGGCCTGTATGGCGTTCTCGATGAGGTTCAACACCGCACCCACCAAGGTGTCGCGGTTGCAGAGGATTTCCCCGGCATGGCTGTCGCACTGCCAACGGATTGGCAGACCCTGCACATGAGTCAATGCCGCGGCCTGCAGGGATTGCAAGAGGGCTTTCGGGGTGACGCGGTCGGTCAATGGCAGCTCGCCACGGGCGAACACCAGCATGTCCCGCACTTGATGCTCGAGCTCGTGCAGACGCTCTTTCAGTCGCCCGGCGAAGCGCTGCTGGGTTTCCATTGGCAACTGCTGTTCGGTCAAATGACTGGCGTACAGCAACGCGGCGGACAGCGGCGTGCGGATCTGGTGAGCCAGGGACGCCACCATGCGCCCCAGGGACGACAGGCGTTCATGGCGGGCCAACTGGTCTTGCAGGTGACGGGTTTCAGTCAGGTCGTTGAGCAACACCAACTGGCCGGGTTCGGCGTCCAGCGAACGCGTCGAGATAGACAGGCGCCTGCCGTCCTTGAGGGACACTTCATGACCGTCGTCCTCGCGGGGAGCAAAGCAACGCGCAATGACGTGCCGCCACAGCTCACCTTCGAGGGGCAAGCCGAGCAGCTCGCAGGCTGCCGGGTTGGCTTCGCGAACAAAACCATGAGCGTCGATGACGATGACGCCACCCGGCAGCAGGTCGAGCAGGTTCTGCAGACGGTTGGCCAGACGCTCTTTTTCCGCCAATTCCTGCATGCGCTGGGCGCTGACTACCGCCAACTCGCCCTTGAGCTCAGTGACCCGGGCTTCGAGCAGGCTGTAGGAATCGGTCAACTGGCTGGACATCTGGTTGAACAGCGAAAACGCCTGCTCAAGTCCAGCGCGGCTTGCCTGCTCGGCGGACGGCATGAGCCCCGACTCAGGGACAGGAGACATCTGGACATGGGCGGCTTGGCTCATCGAACTCTCTCGCTTGGCTGACCGTCAGTTAAACGGACTGTTGAGAGAGCTTTAGCAATAGCCGTGCCGGAAGGTGGTAAACATGCATCGAGCTGTCGCGGGGGACTTTGTGGCGAGGGGATTCATCCCCGCTGGGGCGCAAAGCGGCCCTGTTTTTGGGGCCGCTACGCAGCCCAGCGGGGATGAATCCCCTCGCCACAAAAAATCAGGCGGTCATGAGACAGGCGTCAATCATCCGCCTGTTCATCGCCTTCACGGCGACTCATGCCGTACTTGCGCATCTTCTCCACCAGGGTGGTGCGACGGATGCGCAGGCGTTCCGCTGCACGAGCCACGATACCGTTGGCGTCGTCCAGGGCCTGCTGGATAAGACCCTGCTCCAGGCCACCCAGGTAATCCTTGAGATCCAGGCCTTCCGGCGGCAGCAAGGCACTGCTGGTGAAGTCCGGTGTGTGGCCGTTGATCGCCACGCGCTCTTCCAGGTCGCTACGCAGGGTATCGACCATTTGCTCGTCTTCGTCGTCGACGTAGCGGAATTTCTTCGGCAGCTCAGCCACACCGATCACGCCATAGGGGTGCATGATCGCCATGCGCTCCACCAGGTTGGCCAATTCACGGACGTTGCCCGGCCATCCATGACGGCACAGGGACATGATCGCCGCCGAATTGAAGCGGATCGAACCGCGTTTTTCGTGCTCCATGCGCGAAATCAACTCGTTCATCAGCAGCGGAATGTCCTCGACGCGCTCACGCAGCGGGGCCATTTCGATCGGGAACACATTGAGACGGTAGTAGAGGTCTTCGCGAAAACTGCCGACCTCGATCATGCTCTCGAGGTTCTTGTGGGTCGCGGCGATGATCCGCACGTCGACGCTCTGGGTCTTGTTGCTGCCCACGCGCTCGAAGGTGCGCTCCTGCAGGACCCGCAGCAGCTTGACCTGCATCGGCAACGGCATGTCACCGATCTCGTCGAGAAACAGCGTGCCGCCGTTGGCCAGCTCGAAACGCCCGGCCCGGCTGGTGATCGCGCCGGTAAAGGCGCCCTTCTCGTGTCCGAACAGCTCGCTTTCCAGCAACTCGGCCGGGATTGCCCCGCAGTTCACCGGCACGAACGGCGCTTCGCGACGCTTGGAGTGGTAGTGCAGATTGCGCGCAACCACTTCCTTGCCGGTACCCGACTCGCCCAGGATCAGCACGCTGGCGTCCGTATCGGCGACCTGCTGCATCATCTGGCGCACGTGCTGGATCGCCCGGCTGGTACCGACGAGGCTGCGGAAAAGGTTGGGTTCGCGATGCCTGCCGCGCTCACGGGCCTGATCGTACATCTCGCGATAAACCTGGGCGCGATGCAGCGAATCGAGCAATTTGCTGTAGCTGGGCGGCATTTCGAGCGTGGAAAGCACTCGGCGACGCTGGTCTTCAGGCAAGTCAAGGGAAGAATTTTCGCCCATTAACAAAACCGGAAGGAACTCATCCCAGGTTGAGAGTGTCTTTAGCAAGCCCAAAAGAGTTGCGGGGGCATTTACGGTTCCGATAAGGACGCAAATGACTTCACGACTGGACGCCAGCGAGCCGACGGCCTGCTGCCAGTCATGGCTTCCGCAAGGTAAATTTTCTTCGCCAAGAAAATTTAAAATCACCGCCAGGTCACGGCGGCGGACGCTGTCGTCATCGATCAGGAGAATTTTGGTTTCACGCCACATGCAATAGCAACTTCCCTAGTCAACTCAGTGCCCGAAATTAGGGGGCAAGCTAGACGCTTGCAGACTTGTCATGCCTGTAGACGCCTGAAATCTGTAAACAGCTACTAGTTAAGTCAAAAAACGGTGCACAGTCAAATTTATGGCGCACTTTGTTCGGATTAACTAAGCATTAACCGAACAGATGGTATACCTTTGCGGCGTTTTGCGCTTGATGGATCTGCTGCATCTCGTCGACGACCGCCTGACGCTCTCCCGTCGCCGCCTCCAGCAGCTGCCGATACACTCCCAGCAACTGCTCAAGATTTATTCGCAGCGCCGCCTCGTCCACCTGGGCCTCGCCCAGAACGTCTTCCATGCAGGAGCGGCAAGCCAGGTCCAACTGACCGATTGCCTCCCAGTTTCGCTCGGCCAGGGCATCGACCAAGGCATCACGGGTTTGTTCGATTCGCTGCAGGACAAGACTCATGGGAGCACTCCTTAGAATTGCGGACCAGGTACGGCAATAGCATCCCAGCCTTCCTTGACCGTGCGAAGCAGATCGGCGACTTCGTCGAGGATCTTCGGATCGGCCTTGACGTTGGCTTCGGCCAGACGCTTCATCATGTAAGCGTAAAGAGCATCCAATTCAGCGACCGACTCGGCCTGGTTTTCCAGGTCCAGGCCCTCACGCAAACCACCGACAATACCAATGGCCTTGCTGATCAAAATGCCTCTGTTTGCAATATCCTTGCGCTCCATCGCGCCCTTGGCCTGGGCGATACGATCCAGCCCGCCCTCCATGAGCATCTGCACAAGACGATGGGGACTTGCCTCGGAGGTTTGCGCCTGGGCACCAATCTTCTGGTATTGGCGAAGGGCCAACATCGGATTCATGTTCTACCTCATCAAAAAACTTTGGTTCGTTAAATAGCGTATCGACGCTGCGCCAAAAAACTTTAGACCGCAAAACCGAAAGCCCGGAACGTCGTCAAAACGTTGCCGGGCTTTTTTGCCGGTCGAAAAATCAACTGTTTCGTTGCTGCGCGTTTATTGCCTCGAACATCGAGGTGATGTTGCTCGCAGTGGCCTTCAGCTTGCCGACCAGGGTATCCATGTCGTTGTACTTTTTAGTCAGTACGGCAGTCAGGGTCTCGACCCGACGATCCAGAGCCTCCTGATCGCTCTTCAAGCGGGCCTGGGTCCTGTTCAGCACCGTGGAACGCTGATCGAGGACGCCACCCGCCTGGCTGAAGGGCTCAATCGCCTTGCCCATGCGCTCCAGCAAGCCATTGGTACCGGTGAACATCGTTTGGACTTCACCACTGAGCTTCTTGTCGGTCATCGCCGCGGTGAATTTGACGCTATCGAAATTCAGCGCCCCCGTCTTCTGGTCGGTCGTAACCCCTAACTGGGCCAGCACCGTCAGCTTGTCGCCAGCCCCGGTCTGAGACAAGGGTTCACGGATAGCCGCCAAGAGCGAGCGAGGCAACGAGTCACCGGTCAGCTTTGCCGGTACGGTCGGGTTACCATCATCGTCGAGCGTCGGCTTGGTCAGCGCGGTGATACTATTGGCGACCGCGTTGTAGGCATCGACGAATTTCTGGATCGAGGCTTTCAAGCCATCATTGTTCGGCGCCACGGTAACGGTTGAAGCGGCGCCGCCAGCTGCGAGCAGATTCAACGTCAATCCGGAAACCGCCGTACTGACTGTATTGCTCTTGCTGGTCAGCAGCATTCCATCGATGGTGAATTCGGCATCGTGTGCTATGGCACCAATGGATCCCGCCGAAGTGGCGGTCAGCGCAGTACCGTTGGCACCCACGACATTCGTTCCATCGATCTCCAGCCCAGCGATGCCGCTCACGGAGATGTCGGAACCCGCACCGGTAGTGCTGGAACCCAGCACCAGGCGCGAACCGAAAGAGTCGGTCACGATGTTGGCGCTGAAACCCGCTGCCTTGAGTGAAGAATCGGCGTTGATCGCGTCACGAACCGATTGAAGGGTCGAACCACCCGGCACATTCAGGTTGTAGTCGACCCCCTTCTGCGAGATGGTCAGGGTGCCCGAAGGAATGGCACTGGTCGTACCGCCGGCGAAGGCTGCCGAAGTGACCTTGGATGCCGTGGCAAGGCTGTTGACCTTGACCGAGTAAGTACCGTTCACCGCCGAGTTGCTGGCGGTGGCCGTGAGCACTGTCGGGGCAGAGGATGTTGCAGCAAAACCCGCGAATTGCGGGTTCGTTGTGCTGCTCAAGTCCTTCATGGCGGTATTGAAAGCTGCCAACAACGACTTCAGGGTTCCCACCCCGGAGATACTGTTGGTAGTCGTCGTCGTCGCTCGGGTGATCTGACCTTGCTTGGCGGCCTTGTCGGAATCGACCAGCGCTTTGACGATCGCAGTGGTATCAAGGCCAGAGCCTAGACCCAAGCCAGGTAGAATTGGACTTGCCATGTGGGACTCCCTTCAGTGTGTCGCCGGCCTTTTGACCTTTACAACGCCCAAAAGAACATAACTACAAAATTCGTGCCGGTTGTCAGGCTTCGGCGCTGAACAACAAGCTGTTTGCATCATTCAAACTGTTCGCCAGTTTCAGAACTTCTTCGTTCGGGATCTGGCGAATCACTTCACCGGAACCACTGGCAATCACTTTGACCACTACTTTGCCTGAAGGCTCATCGATGGAAAACTCCAGATTACGCTTGACCGATTGAACGAACTTCTCGATCTCCTGGACAGCTTTCTTGAGTTTTTCCTGCTCGGCAGCGGCATCTTTAGGGGCTTCCTTGACCGGCGCCACAACCAAAGCGTCGGCTTGAGGCTTCTCCACTGGCTTGTCGACCACTGCAGGTGCCGGCTTCGCCGCTGGATAAGACAAGTTCAGCTTCACGCTCATATCCATGTCCATCACCTCTTGAACGGAAAAAGCGAGAGAGTACGCAAGCGCACTCCCCCGCTAAAACTCATCCAGCTATTACTGAAGCAGCTTCAGTACAGCGGATGGCAGTTGGTTGGCCTGGGCCAGAACCGAAGTGGAAGCTTGTTGCAGAGTCTGCTGCTTGGTCAGCTGGGCAGTTTCAGCAGCGAAGTCGGTGTCTTGTACGCGACCCAGTGCAGCACTGGCGTTTTCGTTGATGTTCTGCAGGTTGGAGATGGTGCTGGCGAAACGGTTTTGTGCAGCACCGAGGTCGGCACGGGCACTGTTGATGGTATCGATCGCGCTGGTGATTGCATCCATGGCGGCCGAGAAGTTGGACTCAGCAGCAGCACTGTCGGAACCAACGATGGTGATCGCCGAGTCGACACCCAGGCTTGCAGCGTCAAAACTGGCGCTCAAGGTCAGGGAGATCTGGTTGTCGGAACCGGTGTTCGAACCAACCTGGAAGGTCATGGTGCTAGCAGTACCGTCGAGCAGGTTCTTGCCGTTCAGGTTGGTGCTGTTGGCGATACGGGTCAGTTCGTCGCTCATCTGCGAGAACTCTTTGTTCAGAGCGACACGGTCGGTTGCGCTGTTGCTATCGTTACGGGACTGGATGGCCAGTTCACGCATACGTTGCAGAATGTTGGTCTGCTCCTGCATCGCGCCTTCAGCGGTCTGCGCCATGGAGATACCGTCGTTGGCGTTTTTGATCGCCATGGTCTGACCGCGGATTTGCGAGGTCATACGGGTAGCGATCTGCAGGCCGGCGGCGTCGTCTTTGGCGCTGTTGATTTTCAGGCCGGAAGACAGGCGAGTCATCGAAGTGGACAGAGCGTCGGAAGCGCGGTTCAGGTTTTTCTGAACGTTCAGGGATGTAGTGTTGGTGTTTACTGTTAAAGCCATGACGAATTCCTCGTTGGTTGGGTACTGCGGCTTCCGGCCCTTTGGCAACCGCCGGGGTGTGGCCTAGAGAACCTTCGTAATAGTTATCGTCGGATTGGGAACTTGCTTGAGGGCTTTTTTCAAAAAAATTGCTAGCAGGTTGCCACCCCTTGAGAAACAAGGGGTTAGCTCAGGGAAAAGGCTCGAAAAAATGGCGCCAAAAACCTGCTTCATCCAATTGCGGGCAAAAAAATGGGAGCAGGCTTGCTCGCGAAAGCGGTAGGTCAGCTTGTATCCGTGCTGAATCCAACGACGCCTTCGCGGGCAAGCCCGCTCCCACATCACATCTCAGGTTGATCTATCAGTCGCGATAGAGAATCGCCGAACCCCACGACAGGCCCACGCCGAAACCGCTGATTGCCACGCGCTTCCAATCAGCATCCAGAACGTGCTTTTCCAGCAACAGCGGAATGCTCGACGACACGGTATTGCCGGTCTCGACCATGTCCTTGATAAATTTTTCAGGCTCGCCCTCGAAACGCCGCGCCACGGCATCGACAATCGCCGCACTACCCTGGTGGATGCAGAAAGCGTCGATATCGCTGGCTTGCAGCGAGGACTCATTCAGCAGCTCGTGCAAATGGGCCGGTACTTTCAGCAAAGCAAAGTTGAACACCTGGCGACCGTTCATGAAAAACACACCGTCGCTGACCTTCAGGTGCGGCGCACCGGATCCGTCGGTACCGAACTTGGATTTGCCCAGCTGCCAGTTGGCGCCCTCGGCCATCCACGTAGCCGTGGCGGCATCGCCGAACAACATGGTGGTGTTGCGATCTTCAGGGTCGACGATTTTCGAATACGGGTCGGCGGTGACCAACAAACCGTTCTTCAGCCCAGCAGCCTCCATGAAGCCCTTCAAGGCATAGATGCCGTACACGTAGCCCGAACAGCCCAGTGATATATCGAACGCCGCCACATGGGTTGGCAGCCCGAGCTTGTCCTGCACGATGGCGGCCGTGTGCGGCAACCCCTCTTCATCACCATTTTGGGTGACGACGATCAGCGCATCGATGGATTCGCGCGAAAGTCCCGGATTGTTGGCAAACAATGCGTTAACCGCTTGTACACACAGGTCCGAAGTTTCCTGGTCAGCGTCTTTGCGCGGCAGGAACGCCGAACCAATCTTGCCAAGGATGAACTCTTCATCCTTCTCGAATTTGGCACCCTGAGCGTAGTTATCCACACCAGCGGTCGGCACATAACTCGCTATGCTTTTTATGCCAATCATCATGGCTTCCCGATCATGAACAGCGACTAGGTTCACCCCCGAAAGCTCAGGGGCGCTTCAAATGGTTGATTTCCAAGGGCGGACGCCTGGTCTGGCGAACGAATGAGCCTCCACTCCATGGAACACAATACAGTGAAGATGCACTTTATGACCTATGCGTCACGCCGTTTTGTCCTGAAGGGGCATTTTTTCACGACAAACGAAGCCGTGTCACTTCCCAGAGGGGGGATCGAACACCGGACAAAGTTCCTGGAAATGGCGGCGTGATCAGAGAGGGAAGACGCCGGCAGGTTTCAGTTGCCGGCGTTGAGGGAAAGCCTTGTACGGCTGGGGTTACGCAGCAGGTGTGTCCAGCAAGTCGAGCCAGGGTACGTTGCGCACCGGCCCCAGGGCGAAACCCCTGCCTTCCAACGCCAGGTTCGCGTTGTAGAATCGATCCTGGGCCAACGCCTCGGACCACTTTTCACGCAGTGCCGCACGCGCCTGTGGCGTACTCGGCAGTACGCCGGACTGGATAACCTGCACATGCGGCGTCCATACCGTCAGGTACCCGGCCTGGCCGACTCTGAGGCACAGATCCACATCTCCCAGGGCCTCATCGAACAAACCGCTGTCTATGCCGTCAGCCGCTTCGAACAACTGCTTGGAAATCATCAAGCAGGCAAAGGACACCGCCGAGCAATTCTGCTCGACGACAAGTCTGTTCATGTAGCCTCTGGCAGTCTTCGGTTCACCAACGAATGCCGAGCCGACTTCGCCGTTCAAGCCCAGGATCAGGCCCGCCTGGGTGACACGTCCATCGCGCTCGACCAGCTTGGCACCCACCACTCCGACTTCCGGACGCAACGCCTGATTGAGCAGCGATTCGATCCAGTTGACGTTCACTACTTCGCTGTCAGCCGCCAGCGTCACCAGATAGTCGCCCTTGGCCTCCTGGCTGGCCGCGTTGATCAAAGAGCCCGTCGCCATGTCTTGTTCGATATCCAACAAGTGAACACGACTTGCCTGGTGTCCCTGCCCCTGGAGCCAGGTACGCAGCACAGCGTTGTCTGCCGCGGCGGCGCAGAGCAACACCTCATAGCGCTGATATCGCGTGCGCTGCAGCACGCTGAGCAGACAGCGTTGAAGGGACGTCAGCTCGCAAGCACCATGGATGATGATCGACACCATGGGCCGTTCGGCAAAGCGGTAGTCGATTTTATGCGTGCCCGGCACGACCGCGCTCACATCGGCCTGATAGCCACGAACCGCCAGATGACGCAACAGGGTCTTGCGCTCATCGGCGTTGTCTTCCACCGTCGGCGCCTGGCAAATCAGTAGCGGCTCATCCAGGTGGGCAAGCCCCTCCAGGCCGTCCTGCTCGATCAGGCGCAATAACAGATCGAACTCCATCGCATTCTTGAACTCGCGCGAATAACCGCCGAGCTTTACCAACATCTCGCGTCGTACCAGCCAATGCCGGGCCATCAACGCCGGGGAGCTTTGCAGCAAATCAAGGTTGAATCCTGGCCGGAAGACATCGGCCAGCGTCCCGTCAGGCTGGCGATGGAACTCATCCATTGCCACGGCCTGGCACTGTGGCGCGGCCAACAATTCGACACCCGCACGGAACAGACCGCCCGGCGTCAATTCATCGCCGGCCTCGGCCATGACCATCCAATCACAATCGCTCTGGCTGATAACCTGATTGATCTTGTCGACGTAGTTGCTTTCGTTGACTTTGACAAAATGCAGGACCTGCTTGGGTGTCGTCTCGGCCGGCAGGTCACCGGTAGTAAACACGACAATCTTGAACGCCCGGCAATAGCCATTGATCACGCTGTCGAAGGTTGCCTGCATCTTGAATAGGTCGGCGTCCAGATCCAGGATCAAAATGCCGAAATTCGGTCCACCTTTGCGAGTGGCCAGGTATTTGGACACTTTCTGGGCTTCACTGGCGCTTGGTTCACGCGCATCGAGCCAACGCAGCAACTGACCGGACCGCGTGGCGTCGAACAACCTCGCGGTGTTTTCAAAGGCCGCCGTCTTGAGCCGTTGTTCCCAGGCCTGGAGCATTTGCACGTAGCGCTTGTCACCCTTGGCTTGCATGACCTCGAGCAGCTGCTCCACCAGGTCCTGGTTGAAGGCATAGCTCAGGAAAGCCCTCGCCAGCTGTTCATCAAGCGGCTCGGCGCTGGTGTTGCGCTGAGGGCGGGACAACTCCTTCTGCTTGAGCATGACCGCTTCCAGTTCCTTCAACTGCACCGTACCGCTTGGCGCCGCATGAAGCAGAAACTCCAGGGAAGTGAGCACGTCGAAAAAAGCCTGGTTATAAAAGGGCAATTCAACGTATTGCGTCGGCTCGAAACGCCGAACCGGTTCGCCACGCCGTGAATCCCAGGTCGACTCGAACAATTTCCCGGCCTGCGGCACCGAACGTTCGACCAGCTTCTTGAGCATGGCCCGAACATGCTCCCGCGCCGAAGCATCAATACCCAAGACTTGGGCCAACATAGTGCCCATGCGCTCCTGTTCAGCGGCCGCTCGCAAGTCCTCGGTACCAGGCGCCATGCCAACCGGGTTCCGTGGCTTCGCCACGCGACTGCGCTCGTGTACAGCGTAAGGAATGTCCAGCAAACGGACCTTTGCATCCGCCACCACCCCAAGGGAATGGCCAGCCTCCTGCAACCGGGAATCAAAACCGACGGGCAACGAAGCGTAACTGCGCCGCAAGGCTTCAGTGCGCGTGAGGGCATTCACCAGGGATGGGCAATCCTCGGCAAACACAGCTAACCGAGCGTCAGCCGATGCATTGGAGTAATCCTCACGTCCCTTGCGATCGAGCAAGTAATAGTCGACACGGTCGGCATGCGCTTCGAACGCCAGGCCATAGCCTTGGCAGGCACCATATTCAGTGTGCGTCTCCAGGAAACTCAACGCCTGCTCGAGCCCCTGGGGTAGCAGAAAACCCTCGACATCGGCAATCGCCAGGTAAGGGGTGGCGACTCGCTCGACAGCCTGGCGAACCTTGTCGCCGAAACCAACGGCTGCTGGCGCGTGCAGGTATTGCACGCCCGGGCACGCCGCCGTGATATCAGCGTCGATCAGGCTTGATGAATCGATCACCAATACGGCAAATGAACTGTCGCGGTAGTGACGCAACGCCCGCCGCAAGGCAGTCGACTGGTCGTGAGCGAGCAGCACCAGAGTAACCCGTTCATTGAACGGCGCAGTCGATCCTGCTGGGACATTGCTTTGCATATTCATTCCTTAACGAGTGGGTGGCCGCACCAGCGATGGCGGGAGTCTCGCGGTTGAAACCCATCAATCCGGCAGCCAACCATTGGCCCAATACTGCAGGTTGTCGCCGCGCAAGATAAAATCGCGCAGCACCACTTCACGTAATTCGTCGCCCATCCGGTAGCTGGCAATCGGATCGGCCAGGTGCATACGGATTGCCTCCAGCCATTCTTCGGTGCTGTTGGTGAGGACCCGTGTACAAGGCAAATGCCCCCGGTATGCCTCGGTATCCGAACAAATGACCGGATAGCCGCATGCACCGTATTCCAACAGGCGAAGATTGCTTTTGCAGTCGTTGAAAATATGGAATTCCAACGGCGCCAAGGCCAGGTCGAGATTCAGGCTGGCAAGCTTCTTCGGATAATCCGCCAGGCTCACGCCCTGATGAAACTCATGGATATAGGGCTTGAGTAAATCGGGACACATGCCAAAGAAAACCCATTCGACTTCATCAGCCAACTCCCGGACGACATCGGCGATGAGCTCCAGGTCGCCGCGGTGGCTGGTGCCCCCTCCCCAACCGATACGAGGCTTGCTGGAGGTTGCACGCTGGCTTCTGAGCCGGTTCCACAGGCCAGCCGCCAGCATGTTCGGCACGACGCGGATGTCGTGGTGCATGCTGGACAGGACGTCTGCCAGTGGGTGGGTTGACACCACGACCCGGTCACACAGGCCTATCCCTCGACGCAGCAAGTCCTCAAGGTTGTCCGGCATGTTGCGGCGGTGTTCGTTTTTCTCCGGGACCTTGGCGATGTAGTCGTCCAACTCGTAGATGCGCATGGCGTTGGAGTAAGTCTTGACCTGAGTGATGTCCTTGAACTTACCGACGTTATAGCGACCTTGAAGGATGATTACATCCGGCGACTGGCGCTCGATGTCGATGATCGAGGGCGTATCGTAGGCCACACGCCCCACGATTCGCCCAGCCGCCTCCAGCTCGAATAACGGTTGGCTGACCCGGTAATGCCCCACCGCTGAAGTATTGACCGCCAGCCCCAGGATCGAAGGGACGTTGCGGGTGACCAACGGATTCCAGCCGGTGCGTGGTCCAGGCTCGAGACTGAAGCTTTTCCCGGTCAGGGTCAGGTTACGGTTATAAGCGGGATCGTTGGCGATCCTGGGCAACCAGCGCTGATAGAACGCTTCTTGTTCATGCTCCAGTCGCTGCTTCCATGCAGGATCACGACTGGCTTCCACACCGGCCGCCAGCACGACATCGCTGTAAGGTGTAGTGACGATCAGGTAACCGTTTTTTCCGACCTGCTGGCATAACTCCAAAGAGTTGATCCGCTGCGTAGTGATCGACTCATCGAAGCCGCCGGCTTCCTCCAGAACCTGCTTGCGTACCAACAGGCAGTGATCGCCGACAGCGCTCCAGTTCTGCACCGTCTGCAAGCGCTGCATATAGCCGCCAGACGTGACCGACTCGTTGACGAAAGCCCTGCCTGCCAACCCACCCAGCCCCATGATCATACCGGAGTCAATGACCCGGCCTTGCTGGTTGAGTGTGCGAGGTCCGACGATCCCCACTTCGGGACGCAGTCCATGATTGAGCAACTCATCCAGCCAGGCAGTTTCCAGCAGGATGCAATTGGGGTTGAGCAACAACAGGTACTCACCGCGGGCATGCTGGGCGGCGAAATTGCGGATCACGGCTTCGCTGCCGCTTCCCGGGTGCAGGAATATCCGCAGCTTTTCACTGCCCAGCTCTGCCATGGCCCGTAGCCAATGCTGCAGCTCGGGGTTCTCACTGGCGTTATCGACAATGATGATTTCGTAATGCGGATACGCGGTCGTGCTGATCAGGCTGTTTACGCAACGTTCCAACGCGCCCAGGTCATCCTTGACGCTGATGACGATGGACACCAGGGGGCGCGTATCGAACAGGTATTCGATACGCGGGACCAGCGCCAGGAGCGGTCCCGGATGCAGCCGGTGCGGCACGCCGATACGCTGTAGATGAGTGCCGATCAGCCGGGCGTTTTGCTCGATGACCTCGGGCAACGACAGCCATTGGGCAAATGAAAATATCGATTCGACCTGGACTTCCGGGATGTGACTGATGACCTGCGGTCCATCCGTCTCCACCAATCGCCAGATCAAGTCATGGGGCGCCAACTCGCCCAGGCTCGAATCGAATCCGCCCGAGGCCAGGAATCGGGCACGCTCGAAGGCGAGTGTCCGGCCGACATAGGGATAACCGCGCATCAGGTCGAGATTGAAGTCGGGCTTGAAAATCGGCTCCACCGACTTGTCATCCACCAACGCACCTTCATCGCTGTAGATACAGGCAGAAGCCGGCGAGCTGACAATCCGGTCGGCCATTATCAGCAGCGCAGACTCCGTCAGGCGATCGCCGGCACGCAGCAGATAGAACCAGTCAGCCCCGTCCAGTTGAGGCAACAGCCCATTGAGCTGCTGCGCCCAGTCCGCTTGCAGGCCAAGGCGCAGGACATGGTTGTCCACGGCCTGGCGCCCATTGGACAACAGCAGCACCGATTCGCAGGCATAGGCTTGGTCAGCGATGCTCTGCAGGGTAATACCCAACGCATAAGGATCGTCCTGCTCATCGATGATGACGGGTACGATCATGGGTCGATAGGCCCAGCGAGCGATCTGCCGGGACAAGACCTGCTTGCGCAATGGGCTGAAATGTCGACACGCCAACCATTGCACATAGAGGTCTGCGTAACTTTCGATGTCAGTACCGACTTGCGAACCGATGACACCCTGGCGAGTCGCAATGACCGAGTAAACGTTGATTTCTTCCCACTCGGACGTCTCTGGATCCTTGTTGTGCTCCAGCGCCAGGTAGCGCACCCAGCCACTGGCTGGTGCCGGCTCGCCGCTGCGCTGGGCCAGCATTTCCTTGAGCCACGTCAGCTCCACCGTGGCCGCTTCAAGCATCTTTGCCTGACGCGCCAGGCGCTCCGGATGCAGCCGCTGGCCGCTTCCTTCGGCGTAAAGCTGAACCAGATTACCCCGGCGCAACAGGCAGATGAACAAGGCAAAATCGAGGACAGCCTCGAAACCCTCACCGGGCCGGGCCAAGGCCGGCAACAAGGCCTCGACATCTGCGCGACGCATTAATGCGCCACTGAAACCGCCGAGAATATTGCGGGTGGTTTTTTCAAAATACGCCAGCATGTCGCTGCCGTTGAACATCGCATCGAACAGCGTGATGCCGGTGTTTTCAACACGTACCGGCAAGGCGTAATTGTCTGCATCGATTAAATGATGCTTGTTGATCACCAGCGATACTTGCGCATGCTCCTGCAAGATGGCCGCCTGCTGCTTGACGCAGAACGCCAGCAACTGGTCGTCATCGCACAGGAACTTGATGAATTCGCCCCGGGACTCTTCAAGGCAGCGCAACAGATTCTGCTGGAATCCCAGCCGGGTCGGGTTATGCAGGTAGCGCACCGCAACATGAGAGCCCATGCCAATTTGCTGAACAATCTGCTCGATTTCATCGGTACGGCAATCGTCGCAGATGACAATCTCGAGATTCTCGTAGGTCTGCTCGAGCGCGCTTTGCAAGGCGAGGCGGAAAAAGCGAGGGTTGAACGCGGGAATGGCAATGCTGACAAGAGGAGCTGATTTCACACGCATGGCTCTCAACCGTTGGGCGCCAACTCAGGCGAGAGCAGGACGTCCTGGATCGTATAGAGGAACGAGTCAGGGACCGCTTATAGCGTCACGGCCCCTGCCTGAATCACATTTTGTTGAACAAGCCCAATTGAGCGATCTTGCTGAAGGCCAACTGCGACGCCTGCAGCATAGTCTGCTGCAAGGTCAGGCGCGTCATCACTTCGGCGGGATCGGAATCACGGATTGCAGACTGGGTTTGCGAGTTCGCCAGGACAAAGCTCTGATTGGTATCGCTCTGGGTATCGAGCGCCTGCCCGCGGCCGCCCACCGAACTCAGTGCACTGGTCAACTGGTCGGTGCCGCTGGCCAGGTTACCAATACCCGAAGCCAATGCCGCATTCAGTTTCTGGATAGCGATGTTGTCGCCATCGGCTGGGGTGTTCAAAGCCGTTCGCAACTGGTTCACGGTATCCAGGATGTTCTGCGTCTCATGGGTATTGACCGCGATGCTGAACTGATCGTTGGCGGCCGGGGCACCGTTGAGGGTAAAACTCACACCGGATGCAGTGGCGACGTTGCCCGCCAGCGTGCCGCTGGACACCGGTTTGCTGTCAGCAGTCAGTGGCGCGGCGTACAGATCGAAATCCGTGGCGCTGGTGAACTTCAGCACCGCCGACCCCGTCGGGAAGCTGGCGTGGTACGCCACCGGATCGGTGATTGCGCTACCGGTGATCTGGGTTGCGGTGGTATTGCCCGGGCTGCGGGCCGGAGCGAACGAGTCGGGCTTGGCGGCCAGGGTGAACGTATGGCCAGGCAAGACCGTGCCGGCAACATCACCCGCCTGAAGGTTGACGTTCAGGGTCAAGTCTACGCCACGAAAGCTCACCGTCTGCCCGGTCTGGTTGTTCGGCTCGATGACCCCGCCCTTGCTGGCTTCGGCAGTCACATCATTGCCACTCGAATCGGTGATTTTCAGCTGGGTGCCGCTGGCAAACTCCACGGTGTACGGCTCACCACTGCGAAACTGGCTGTTGTAGGTCACACTGGAGGACACTTGGCCGTTGGTCAGTACGACGCGCCCGTCATCCACTGCCGGCGCGGTCATGGTGACCTGGCTGCGACTGGTGTTGATGGCTTGCTGGAACGCATCCCAACCGGTGCTGTTGGTGGCCATGGTCATGGTGTCGCCGATCGGCAGGTCAAGGGTGACCTGGTCACCGTTGTAGCTGTAGCTGCCGTCGTCGTTATGAGTGAACGGTACGACATCGCCCTTGGAACCGGAAAAGATGTACTTGCCGTTTTCATCCTTGGTGTTCATCAGGCTCAGCAGCTGCTCTTCGATCGAGCCCAATTCCGAGGCAACCGCTTTGCGGTCCGAGTCGGTGTAAGCGGCGTTACCGGCACTCACGGCCAATTCCTTGGCGCGCTGCAGCACATTGCCAATACTGGTCATGACCGCTTCGGTCGTGCCCAAAGTCGCCTTGATGGTGGTGACGTTGGTTTCATATTGGGAAAGCATCGAAGCCTGGTTGCCCAACTGCAGCAGGCGCGAAGCGCCCACTGGATCATCAGCGGCGGTGTTCACACGCACCAGGCTGCTGGCTTCTTCGCTGGTCTTGACCACCTTGGCGAAGTTCTTCTGGTAGTTCGCAGCCGTGCTTTCGTAGAACTGAGAAGTAGAAATGCGCATGGGCTACGGCTCCTTAAAGACTGTTGATCAATGTGCTGAAGATTTGCTGCGCCGCCTTGATGATCTGCGAAGACGCGGTGTAGTACTGCTGGAACTTGACCAGGTTGCCGGTTTCCTCGTCCAGGTCCACGCCTGACAACGAGTCGCGGGCATTTTTGGCGTTGTTCAGGATCGCGCCGGTGGCGGCGCTGTCGAGCTTGCCCTGGGCCGCCTTGGAACCTACGCCCTCCACCAGCTTGCCGTAGGCATCACTCAGGGAAATACCACCGCTGGAGGAACCGGTGTCGACGGTCTTGGCAGTCTGCAAGCCAGCCAGGACAGTGCCATTACGGTTGTCCAGGCTACCCGCCTGGCTGACGCTGACGTTGATGGCGGCACCGTTGGACGGTGCTCCGGCGATGGACATGGCGAAGCCGACGGTGCGCTGCACCGGCGGTACGGAGGAATCCATGATCGGGTTGCCGCTGGCGTCCTTCAGCGGAACGCTCAGATTCAGCGTATTGCTTTGACCAGGGGTGATCGTGCCAGCGCTGAGTGTGTTGCCTTGGGCATCGAGCAGTTGGTAAGCCTGGCTGGTGCCATCGGCTGAGGTCGCCCCGAACAACACCTTGACCGGCATGGAGGTCTTGATGCCGTTCTGGATGACGGTCGTCGTCGCCGCGTCGTAGATGTCCAGGCTGGTCGTCAACTTCGGCTGGCCGCTGGCCGGGATGGTCAGCGTGCCGCTGCCGCCCGCCGCGATGGCTGCGCCCAACGGCGCAGCCATCGCCAGCCGTTTGGAGTCGGTCATCTCGGTCTTGATGTTGCCCGCCGCGTTGCGGGTCGGCGTGATCTTGAACGAGTCGCCGGCCGCTGCGGTGCCGCTGGCGAAGGTCATCGAGAAACCGTCGATCTCCGGTGGCGGCGTGGTTGCGGTGCTGAACGCACCCATCGACGAGCCATCGGGCAAGCGCTGAACGGTGTAGTTGGTACCGCTGGTGAACGTGACCTTGTAGTCGTTGGTGGTCAGTTTGCCGGCGTCGGTAATGGCCACATTGAAGTTGCCGGAACCTGCACTGTTGGTCAGCGCGGCAACGCTGCGCTGACTGACCTGCGTGGCACTGTTGATGTCGTTGAACAGGTTGGAACCAAAGGCACCGTTCATGTCGATGCCCGACGCCTGTACGGTGTTCATCTGGTCAGCGACCACCAGGGCGACTCGACCCAGTTCATTCATCGCCGGGTCGAGTACGGTGCTGCGATAGCGCATCAGGCCACCGATCTCGCCGCCGGTGAGCACAGAGGTGAGATCCATGGAGCTGGAGCCGCTGTTGAGCTGGATACCCATGCGTCCCGGATCGTTCTTGTCCGGTACGGCTTCCAGGGTATTGACGATGGTGCCCATTACCAGCGGCTGGCCGGAACCCAGGTAGATGTCCAGGCTGCTGCCGTTCTCCACGACCTGGGTACCGGTGAACGTCGACAGTTGGCGAATGGCTTCGCCACGGGAGTCCAGCAGATCGTTGGGCGCGCCGCCGGCGTTGGAGACTTCAGCGATTTTCTTGTTCAACTGGGCAATGGTGGTGGCCAGGTCGTTGACCTGGTTGACCATGTTCGACAAGTTGCCGTTGATGTTCTGGCTCTGCTCGGTCAACTGGCTGGAAATCGAGTTGAACCGGTTGCTCAAGGCCTGGGCATCGCTGAGCAGCAACTGACGGGACGCATCGTCACCCGGCTTGGCATTGACGTTCTGCACCGACGCGAAAAATTTGGTCAGCGCGCCGTTGAGGCCGGTGCCGCTGTCCGAGAGCAGGGAGTCCAGAGGCGTGATCTGGCCCTGGAAGGCCGCCGCATCGCTGTTGAGCGAAGTGGTGGTTTTCAGCTGTGCTTCAAGGTAGGAGTTGTAGACCCGACGCACGTCGGCCAGGGTCGTGCCGGAGCCAATGAACACGTTGCCGTATTGATTGGAGGCCTTGGTGGTCTGCACGGTCTGCTGACGCGAATACCCGGCGGTATCGACGTTGGCAATGTTGTTACCCGTGGTCACCAATGCGGTCTGGCTGGCTGACAGACCCGACATCCCTATATTGAGCAAACTCATGGTTCAGACCTTATAAAGTCGTGGTGGCGCCTGCGGATGCGTAGTTCTGCGAACTGGTCATCTGCCGGGCTATATGCGAAATCTTGCTGGCGTAGTGCGGGTCGGTGGCGTAACCGGCCTTCTGCAACTCGCGTACAAACTGTTCCGGGTTATCGGCCGACTTCAGCACAGCTTGATAGCGACTGTTGCTTTGCAGCAGATTGACCAGGTCATGGAAACTGTCACGGTAAGAGGCATAGGAACGGAACTCGGCCGTCTCCTTGACCATCTCGCCATTACGGAACTCACTGGTGATTGCCCGCGCCGAATCGCCTTTCCAGTTCTGGCTGGCCTTGATGCCGAACAGGTTGTGACTGCTGCTGCCGTCGGGTTGGCGCATGACCGATTTGCCCCAACCGGTTTCCAGGGCAGCCTGGGCCACCAGGTAACGCGGGTCGACGCCAATGCGGTCCGCCGCTTCCTTGGCCATGGGCAACATGGCGTTGACGAACTCGTCGGCATCGCGGAAGGCTTTGCGGGCCGGCGCCAGCGGTGGCTGTGCCACGGCGCGACCATAGACCTGCATGTTCCCGCTCGCTTCGGAAGCCTTGAGCGTGGCCAGCCAGTCGCCATTGGCCATTTCGCCAGAGGCGGACCTGGTGGCGGCGACGGCGCGATCCGAGCGAATGTTCTGCGCCGGCACATCGGTAGCGGCATTGGTCGATGCCGAAGGCACCAGGCCGGCCAGCAGGCGGTCGGCCAGTTTCGGCGGCAAGGCCAGGCGGCGCTGGTTGAGCAGCTCCATGTCGTTGCGATGACTGCCCTCGCCCGCCCCTTGCGGCGCGCTGACGGCCCGCGAAGCCCAGAGCGGACGCTGGCCACTGTGGCGCGACAAAGGCCCGTCGGTGGGCAAGGTTCCGGCAGCCACCGGAGTGGGCACCGCCTTGATCTTGTCCAACGCCTCTTGCTGCTTGGCAGCCGACGCCGCGGCCGCTTCGCCCGGCGCCAACGGTTTGTTCTTGGACATCTGGCGCAGCAGGACATCGGCCAGGCCGATACCACCCCCTTCGCGAGACATGGAAACGGCCAACTGCTGGTCGTACATTTCCTGATACTGCTTGGCCTCAGGCGTATTCATGGGGTTGTCCTTGCCCAACGCCTCGGTGGCAGAGCGCATGGACTTGAGCATTTCGCCGAGGAACAGCGACTCGAATTCCTGGGCCACTTTGCGCAGGTTGCCATCGCTGTTCTTGTCGCCAACCTTGAGCTGGTTGAGGCGGTTCAGGTCCGAGTAGGACCCCGAATCGCCACTGATCAAAGCGCCCTTGCGCATATCCATGGCCCGCTCCTCAAATCACGATCAGGTCGGCTTGCAACGCGCCGGCCTGCTTCAAGGCTTCGAGAATCGCCATCAGGTCACCCGGTGCCGCGCCGACCTGGTTCACCGCCCGGACGATTTCATCCAGGGTAGTGCCCGGGCCGAACTTGAACATCGGCTTGGCTTCCTGTTCGGCATTGACCCGCGAACGCGGTACGACAGCAGTCTGGCCATTGGACAACGGGCCAGGCTGGCTCACGATCGGGTCTTCGGTGATGGTCACGGTCAGGCTGCCGTGGGTCACGGCGGCCGGCGAAACCTTGACGTTCTGGCCGATCACGATGGTGCCGGTGCGCGAGTTGATGATGACCTTCGCCACGGCCTGGCCCGGGTCGACCTCGAGGTTTTCCAGGATCGACAGATAGTCGACGCGCTGGCTCGGATCCAGGGGGGCGGTGACACGGATCGAGCCGCCGTCGATGGCCTGGGCCACACCTGGGCCGAGCATGTCGTTGATCTTGTCGACGATGCGCTTGGCGGTGGTGAAGTCGGAACGGTTGAGGTTCAGCGTCAGGCTGTTGCCCTGGTTGAAACCACTCGGCACCGCACGTTCCACCGACGCACCGCCAGGGATACGACCCGCCGACGGAACGTTGACGGTGATCTTCGAACCGTCGCGACCCTCGGCGTCGAAACCGCCGACCACCAGGTTGCCCTGGGCGACCGCATAGACGTTGCCGTCGATACCCTTGAGCGGCGTCAGCAGCAAGGTGCCGCCGCGCAGGCTCTTGGAGTTACCGATGGACGACACGGTGATGTCCACCTGCTGACCGGGCTTGGCGAACGCCGGCAGATCGGCACTGACCGACACCGCCGCGACGTTCTTCAACTGGACGTTGCCGGAACCCGGCGGCACCTTGATGCCGAACTGCGACAACATGTTGTTGAAAGTCTGCAGGGTGAACGGGGTCTGGGTGGTCTGGTCGCCGGTGCCGTTCAGGCCCACGACCAGGCCGTAGCCGATCAACTGGTTGGAACGCACGCCGGAAATGCTGGCGATGTCCTTCAGACGCTCGGCATGAGCGGTAAAGGCTGCCGACATCAGCAACGCACCCATCAACAGCTGTTTGAGGTTCAACCGCTTAAGATTCAACTGGGCCACCTAGAAAGGGAACTTCGGGCTGAGGAAGAAACGGTCGAACCAGCCCGGCTGACTCGCATCGGCAAAGGCACCGGTACCCGAGTACGTGATGCGCGCATCCGCCACACGGGTGGAAGAAACGGTGTTGTCGGTCGCAATGTCATCTGCACGAACCATGCCGGCGATGCGCACCAGTTCGTCACCGGTGTTGAGGGTCAGCCACTTCTCGCCGCGCACGACGATGATGCCGTTGGGCAATACGTCGGCGACGGTCACAGTGATGGAACCGGTCAGGCTGTTGCTCTGGCCGGACTTGCTGTCGCCCTTGGTGGCCCGGTCGGAGCCGTAACCGGCGTTGAGGCTCAGGTCGTTGCTGCCGATGGGGTTGTTGGTGGTCAGGCTGGAGCCGAACAACGAGGTGAGGCCGACACTGGTGTTGCTGGTCTTGTCCACCTGGGAGTTGGCGTTCTTGCTCGCCTGGGTCCGCTCGTTCAGGGTGATGGTGATGATGTCACCGACCCGGAATGCCTTGCGGTCGCTGTACAGGTTCTGTTCGAAACCGGCCTGGTAGATCGAGCCATTATTGGCGGCGGCCGGCAACGGCGTGCGCGGCAACACCGGAGCGTAGTACGGGTCATTGGGCCTGGGCGTTGGCGCGACACATCCCGCAAGCGCGGTGATCCCACTCAGTGCCAGTACAGATACAAAGCGTTTCATGACCCTACCTCTCGGTGTTGCAGGCGACCTTGAGGCCGCCCTATAGAAGTGATTACAGATTCTGCGTAACGAACGAAAGCATCTGGTCGGCGGTGGAGATCACCTTGGAGTTCATCTCGTAGGCACGCTGGGTGGTGATCATGTTGACCATCTCCTCAACGGTGCTCACGTTGGAGGTTTCCAGGGTGTTCTGCAGCGTGGTGCCGAAACCGTTCAAGCCTGGGGTGCCGATTTGCGGCGCGCCACTGGCAGCGGTTTCCAGGAACAGGTTGTTGCCTACCGCTTGCAGACCGGCCGGGTTGATGAAGTCGGCGGTCTGCAGGTTGCCGATCACCTGGGCGGCCGGGTTGCCCGCCACAGTGATGGACACGGTGCCGTCACGGCCCACGGTGAAGGTCTGGGCGTCGTTCGGGATGATGATGGCCGGCTCCAGGGCGAAACCGCTGGCGTTGACGATCTGGCCATTGGAGTCCAGGTGGAACGTACCGTCACGGGTATAGGACGTGGTGCCGTCCGGCTGCAGGATCTGGAAGAAACCGCGACCGTCGATGGCCATGTCCAGCGGCTGCTCGGTGGTCTGCAGGCTGCCGGCGGTGAAGTTTTTCTGGGTGCCGACAATGCGCACACCGGTACCGACCTGCAGGCCCGACGGCAGTTCGCTGTCCTGGGTCGACTGGGCACCTGGTTGACGCTTGACCTGGTACAGCAGGTCCTGGAATTCGGCGCGATCACGTTTGAAACCTGTGGTCGAGACGTTCGCCAGGTTGTTGGAAATGGTGGTCAGGTTGGTGTCCTGGGCGGACAGACCTGTTTTGGCAACCCACAGAGCCGGAAGCATTCGATTCTCCTCGTACGCCTGATTTTCGGCGCGACGCTTTAATTAATGGTTAGATCTGCAAGACCCGAGCCATGGCCTCGTCGCCTTCTTTGGCGGTGTTCATCATTTTCACGTGAAGCTCGAATTGCTTGGCCAGGGCCAGCACCGAAGTCATCTCGTCCACAGCATTGACGTTGCTCGCTTCCTGGAACCCCGACACCAGTTGCACGTTGGCGTCGATCGGTGCCGGCTGGCCGTCCTTGGTACGGATGGAACCGTCCAGGCCCTTGGTCATGTTCTTGAGGTCCGGGTTGACCAGTTTGATACGGTCCACTTCAGCCATCACGCGTGGGCCTTCGCCCATGGCACGGATGCTGATGGTGCCGTCCTGGCCGATTTCGATCTTCTGCTCCGGCGGCACGGCGATAGGACCGCCGTTGCCCATCACCGCCATGCCGTTGCCGGCCCGCAGCACGCCCAGGGCGTCGACGTTGAGGCTGCCGGTGCGCACGTAGCTTTCACCGCCATCAGGGTTCTGCACGGCCATCCAGCCCGGCCCGCTGACCGCCACGTCGAGGTCGCGACCGGTTTGCACCAGAGCGCCTGGAGTGAAGTCCGTGGCAGGCCGCTCGGACATGGCAAACGCCCGCGCCGGAAAGCTGTCGCCGAACACTGGCATCGAACGTGCCTGCTCCAAGTCTTTCTGAAAGCCATTGGTGGAGATGTTCGCCAGGTTGTTGGCATGGGCCCGCTGCGCCAGTGCGTTCTGGCTGGCGCCGGTCATTGCCACATAAAGGTACTTGTCCACTGTCGTTCCTCTGCATGCCGGACGTTTGCCGCCCACTGCTGTACAGCTCAGCCATAAGCAATTTGCAGACCAACTTTTTTCTGGCGGCTCGAGCCCCGGCAAACAAAGGACTTTGCGGTTTTTTTGCGGGTAAGGAGGAAATGTATCAAGACGAAAAACCGGCGGTGTCATGCCGGTAAGTGGCAAGAGTCAGCCCCACAGCTTGCTCAGACAGTGGCGGCGCCACCTGTATCGATCACCGTCTGCCAGGCTTAGTCACAAGCAAGCCCGCCTCCACCATGCAGGCAGCGTTCGGCCCTTACCGAGGAGTTGGCCGATTTTTTGCTGGAATCCACACATCAAGAGCCAGTTGCCGGTTTCATGGCGTTGCGACCGTCGATATTGACGGCGGTGCCATGCCAGACCGAAAGGACTCTCGAGCTGCGTGCCATTTTTTAGTCAACCCGAGCAGTGTACCCATGGCCAACTCCATCACCGTTACCAGCCCGCTACTCCCGCCTCTGGAGGAGTTCATCCCTTACCTGCAGCGGATCTGGGACAGTAAACGCCTGACCAACGGTGGCCCCTTCCACGAACAACTGGAACAGGAGCTGGCCGAATACCTCGGTGTCCAGCATATTTCGCTGTTTTCCAATGGCACCCTGGCCTTGGTGACGGCGCTACAGGCGCTGCGTATTACCGGTGAAGTCATCACGACACCGTATTCATTCGTCGCTACGGCTCACTCGCTGCTGTGGAACAACCTCAAGCCGGTGTTCGTAGACATCGATCCAGTCACCAAGAACCTCGATCCGCAACGTATAGCCGAAGCCATCACCCCGGCCACTTCGGCGATTCTGCCAGTTCATTGCTATGGCATTCCCTGTGATGTCGAGGGCATCCAGGCCGTCGCCGACACCTATGGACTCAAGGTCATCTACGATGCCGCACATGCGTTCGGTGTCCGCCATAATGGCGCGAGCATTCTCAACAACGGCGACCTGTCGATTCTCAGCTTCCACGCCACCAAGGTATTCAACACCTTCGAAGGCGGCGCCATCATCTGCCCTGACGCAAAGATCAAGCGCCGCATCGATTACCTGAAGAACTTCGGCTTTGCCGATGAAGTAACGGTCATGGCTCCCGGCATCAACGGGAAGATGAACGAGCTGCAGGCGGCATTCGGCGTGATGCAGTTGCGCCACATCGAGGAGGCCCTCGGTCGTCGCAAAAAAGTGTTCGAGTACTACCAGAGGGCGCTGAAAGACATCGCCGGTATCAGCCTGCTGGAGCAACCGCAGGGGCTGGACTGGAACTATGCCTATTGTCCAATCCTGGTCGACGGTGAGCGTTTCGGGGTGAGTCGGGACGAGCTGTACGACCGCTACCGCGCAGAAAACATTCTGGTACGCCGGTATTTCTACCCCCTCATCAGCGAATTTCCGATGTACCGCGGCCTTGCCAGTTCGGATCTTTCTCAGTTGGGGAACGCCTACGAGGTGTCCCGCCAGGTGCTGTGCCTGCCGATCTATCCAGACCTCGATTCGCAAGCCCAGGAACAGATCGTCGAGGTGCTGCTCAAGGCCCGGGTGGCATGAGCCTGGCCCACACCTCGAATGCCTGCGCCGCGGCAGCGGAACGGCAGCATCGGATTGCCCTGATGCAACCTTATTTCCTGCCCTACCTGGGTTATTTCCAGCTGATCGCCGCGGTCGATTGCTTTGTCATCTATGACAACGTGCAGTTCATCAAGAATGGCTGGATCGAACGCAACCGTTATCTACTGGGCCAGGAGCCGAAGTGGTTTCGGGTGCCGTTGACCAAGGGCAGTCACACGCAGCAAATCATGGAAAAGCGCATTTCCGAGGCGTTCGACCCTGGCGATATTCTCAACCAGCTGAGCTTCGCCTATCGCCGCGCACCTCACGCTTCACGCATGCTGGCGTGGCTGGAAGCGCTGCTGGTCGCGCCAGCCCGAAACATTGCCGAGCTCAACGAACGGATGTTACGGGCCTGCTGCAGCCTGATCGGGCTGCAAACCCCGATCAGCCGTTCCAGCGACCTGCCGATTTCCGCCGACAGCAAAGCCCAGGACCGGGTCCTTGAAGTGGTTCAGGCAAGCACTGGCACCCATTACCTCAATCCCTTCAACGGCGGGCATCTCTATCAGGCCGAGGCATTCCAGCAAGCGGGTATCACCCTTGAATTGCTCAAGCCTGCCTTACCCGACTATCGACAGGGTTCGGATGAACACCCCTTCGTACCCGGTCTGTCGATTCTCGACGCCCTGATGTACAACGACCCGCAAACGGTAGGCGCCTGGGCAAAATGCGGGGAAATTGTTCGTGCCTGAAGCCATCGGCGGTTATTTCGAACTGGAGCTGCGCAAGGGGCAACATCCTTATCCGCAGGCCGTGGGCTTCAACTCTGCCCGCTCAGCCTTCAAGGCTTTGCTATTGGCGCGCAAGCTGCGCCGGGTTCATTTGCCTTTCTACATATGCGACGTCATGCGAGACGTGCTGCACGGATCCGGCATCGAGGTGTTGCGCTATGCACTCTCCGAGCAACTTGAATTGCCGGCCTTCCCGCCCCTGGAGGCCGATGAGGCTCTGCTGTTCGTCAATTACTTCGGACTCAAGACCGACTACATCGGCACAGTGCTGGCCGCACGCTACGGCCAACGACTGATCGTCGACAATTCCCAGGCGCTGTTTTCAGTGCCGCTGCCCGGGATTGCTACCCTGTATTCACCCCGCAAGTTCGTCGGTGTTCCCGATGGTGGCTGGTTGGTCAATGGGCCAGCTGATCTGCCACAAGCCGAGAGCAGCCGCTCTCAGGCACGTTTCGGCGCGCTTCTGGGCCGCCTCGAAGACCATCCTCAAGATCACTATGCGGCGTTCCAGGCATTGGAACAGGCACTGGAGAACGACGGCATCAAAGCCATGGCCACCAGCACAGCCCGCGTGCTCGACAGCATCGATTACCAGGAAATCGCCAGGCAGAGGATGGATAACTTCGCGCAACTGCGCCAACGCCTGGACCATTGCAATCGCTTCTGCAGTTGGCCCGCGCAGCCTGTTGCCGCTTTGTGCTACCCGCTGTTGGCCAGATCCGCCGAAACGGCGACCCGGCTGCGTACCCAACTGTTGGAACAACACATCTATGTGCCTGGTTATTGGCGCGAAGTGCTCAGTACTGCCACCGCGCCGCCCATAGAAAGAGACTGGGCAGAATGCTTACTACCGCTACCGATCGACCAGCGATACAACGTCGATGACATGAATCGTCTTGCCGACGCCATCCTTCAGAACACGGGGAAATCATGAGTATTCAAGGTCAACACGTCCTGCTGAGGGCGTTGGAGCTCGAGGACCTGCCGCTGCTGCATCAGTGGTCCAATGACGAGGCTCTCTGGAGCCTCCTGGGCGGCTGGCATTTCCCCACCTCTCGGGAAGCGCAACGGGAGTGGTTGCTGAGTCTCAAGAGCGACTCCCTCAATCAGCGCTTTGGGATCGAGGTTCAGGGCCAGGGCCTGATTGGTACGGCGAACCTGGTCAGCATCGACTGGAAGAACCGCACAGCCGAACACGGCATGATGATCGGTGCCCCATCCCTGCGCGGCCAGGGCTATGGCACCGACGTGATTGCCACAGTGATGCGCTACGCCTTCGACGAACTGGGCCTGAGCCGCCTCTCGACGACCATCATTGAGTACAATGCCGCCTCCCTGGCGACCTACACCCGCAAGACCCCCTGGGTTATCGAAGGCGTGCAGCGCCAGTGGTACTACCGCAAGGGTCAGCGCTGGGACCGCATCCTGCTCGGCGTAAGCGCTGAAGAGTACCGTGCCTGGCAAGCCGCCCGGGGAGACACCCCATGAATCAGGCCCTCCAAGCGCTGCAAGCGAACGGCTACGCCTGCCTGTCGTCCCTTATTACGGAGCCCCTGCTCGGCCAGTTGCGTGAAGACCTCGCCAGCGCCATAGAACGTTGCCGTCGGGTACAGCTGGAAAACGGTATCACCCAGAGAACCGAACAGACCGCACACCATATCCTTGCTCAAGACACTCATTTCGTCGAACTGCTCGACCGGTTCGCCGGATGGGGGATCATCGACCTCTTGCGACATATGCTCGGCGGCGCAGCGATCCTCAATTCATTTGGTGGTCTGAACAACCTGAACAGCACCGACGCCTATGTGCGAAATGTGCACCGGGACGTTCGCTCCTGGACCGCCGAGTCCATGCAGATGGCCCAGGCCCTGGTCCTACTCGACGATTTCACCCCCGATAACGGCGCCACCCTGTTTCTGCCAGGTTCGCATACCGCACCTGAGAAACCCGACCCTCAGGTATTCGAAGCCCAGGCCCGCAAGGCCCTCGGCAGTGCCGGTTCGATTTACTTGTTCGACTCACGCATCTGGCATGCCGCCGGCGTCAACCGCACCGACCTGCCACGACGCTGCCTGACACTGACGTTCACACGCAGCCATTTCAAACCGCAGTTCGATTATTGCCGGGCGCTTGGCGACGAATTCTGTCTCGCGCAGACACCGGCGCTGCAACAACTACTGGGGTGGTATGCCCGCACGCCCTCGACCCTTCATGAGTGGTACCAACCTGAAGAACGCCGTTTCTACAGGAAAAGCCAGGAATAACGCCATGTCCACACGCGACTACAACAAAGAATTTCAAGATAACGCTCACCGCAGCTATTTCTACGATTTCGACTCGCGCCTGCGACGCTATATGCTGGACAGCTTCGGCCCCTGGCTGGCGGAGGGGCCGACCTTGGAAATGGGCTGCTTCGAAGGCGCCTTCACGGCCCTGTTCGCTGAACGCTTTGCCGACCTGACAGTCATCGAAGCGGCCAGCGACCTGATCGAAGTCACTCGGAACAAGGTCGGCTCAGGCGTCAGTTTCGTCTGCAGTACCTTTGAAGAAGCCGAGCTGCCGCCACGCTTCGCCAACATCTTCCTGATCCACACACTGGAACACCTCGACGACCGCCAGGCGGTGCTCAAGCGCATTCACAGTTGGCTCGCCCCGGGTGGTCGCCTGTTCATCGCCGTGCCTAACGCCAATGCACCGTCGCGCCAGATCGCTGTCAAAATGGGCCTGATCGAACATAACAGTGCGGTGACCGAAGGCGAACGCCTGCACGGCCATCGAGTCACCTACACCCTCGATACACTGGACCACGAAGTACGCAGTGCCGGTTGGCGGGTCAGCCAGCGCGGCGGGGTGTTCTTCAAGCCACTGGCCAACTTCCAGCTGGACAAGGCGCTGGAAACCCAACTGATCGATGACCGCTTCATGGACGCCTGCCATGCCCTGGGCATGGTCTATCCAGATCTTTGCGCCAGTGTCTTCGTCATCTGTGAACAGCCCTCCAGCCCCAAGGCGACCGTATGACCTCTCCATCTCTGCATGGCCAGCCGCGTCACCCCTACTACATCGCCGCTCCGGACTATCGGGAGACCTCCTCGGGGGTGTGCGTGCTGCACTACCTCTGCCATGCGCTGAACCTGGCCGGCTACGAAGCCTATGTCACACCATGCAAGGTCAATCCGAAACTGCGCACGCCGATTCTTACCGACGAGGTGCGCCGGCACCATCTGTCATTAGGACTGGCGCCGATCGGGGTCTACTCCGAGGTCATGGATGGCAACCCGATTGGTACGCCGATCGTGGCTCGCTACATTCTGAACCGTGAAGGTTTCCTCACTGGTCGTGCGATCAACGCGCAGAAATCTGACCTGTTTTTCTATTACACCCAGGATTTTCGTGGCAATAGCAAGAGCGATAACCTGCTCCTGCTGCCGGTCATCGACTCGCAACTGTTCTCGCCGCCAAGCGATCCCGTGCAGCGCAGCGGCAATTACCTGTATTTGCACCGCTTCGACCGAGCCAAAATCGACTACTCGCTGCTGCCGGACGATATCGAAGTCCTGAGCCTGGCCAACCCGAAGACCCTTGCCGAGCTGGCGCAGATTTTTCGAACGGCTTCAACGCTCTACAGTTACGAAATCTCGGCAACGTGCACCGAAGCCATGCTCTGCGGCTGCCCGGTTGTCTATATGCCCGGCGGTCACGTCAAGACCCAGCCGTTCATCGAACAGTTCGGTGACGCCGGTTCGGCACTCTTTGACGAGCCTGGCGGACTGGAGCGCGCCCGCGCCACGGTGATGCAGGCTCGCAAGCGTTGGCTGGACATCGAGAACGCCTTCTGGCCCCAGCTGGAACGTTTTCTCGATATCACTCAGCAGGCCGCCATCAAGCGGGTAACCGACAGCCATGTTCCCTCGGTCAGGGACTGGCTGCGCAAGCGTGTCCTCACACCAATCCAGCAACAGCTGGTGGATCAGCGTCGCCAACAACTCAGCGGACAAACCAGCCTGACGCTGTTGATACTCGATCCCCTGGGCGATATGAATGCCTTGAGCGAGACCCTGGAAAGCGTGGCGCTGTGGCAATCGCGCACCTCGATCAGGCTGCGCATGACGGTCCTGAGCACGGTGCAGGGGCCTGCCAGCCTGCCCGGCAGCCTGCGCTGGCTGACCTGCGCCAACCCAGGCGCCAGAGAATTGAACGAAACGCTGCAAACGGATGACAGCGACTGGATCATGCTGCTGACCGCCGGCGAAGAATTCTTGCCCGGCGGCACGTTGATGCTCGACTTGGACTTGCCCGGTGCCGAAGGCTGCCGGATGATCTATTGCGATGACATGTATCGCTCGGCTGATGGTCCGAACCCGGTGTTCCGACCTGACATCAACCTCGACTACCTGTTGAGCTTGCCATTGACCCTGGCCAACCATTGGCTGATCCGACGCGAGCTGGCCCTGCAAGTCGGCGGTTACGACCCACAGGTGCCCGCGGCGCTCGAACTGGATCTGATCCTGCGACTGATCGAAACCGATGGCATGAACGGCATTGGCCACCTGAGCGAACCGCTGGTGGTCTGCGACACACCAAAACTGACCGACAACCCTGACGAACTCAATGCCCTGCAACGGCACCTGAACAATCGCGGCTACCCGAACGCCAGGATCCGGCAGGAACCGAGCAGGCATTACCACATCGAGTATGGTCACGACCAACAGCCCCTGGTATCGATCCTGATCCCTACCCGGGACCAGCTGGCGCTGCTGCAACGCTGCGTGGAAAGCCTGTTGTCGATGACGCGCTACCCGCACTTCGAAATCATCCTGATCGATAACTGCAGCCAGACCGAGGAGGCACTCAACTGGCTGAGCGAGATGGATTCGATTGGCGGCGACAAAATACGCGTCGTCCGCTTCCCATATCCGTTCAACTTCAGCGCCATGAACAATCTTGCGGCCAGCCAAGCGCGCGGCGAGTACCTGGTATTGTTGAACAACGATACGGCAATCATCCGCGAAGACTGGCTGGACGAATTGCTCAACCATGCCTTGCGCCCCGAAGTAGGTATTGTTGGCGCCAAGCTGGTTAGCCCGGCCGGCACCATCCAGCAGGCAAGCCTGATCACCGGGCTACGCGGTCCAGCCGGCAGCCCGTTCATCGGTCAGGCCGCCACCGGCGGCGGCTATCTGCAGCGTCTGCAGGTCGACCAGAATACCAGCGCGGTCAGCGCGGCCTGCATGATGATCCGCACGTCGCTCTATCTGGAAGCCGGCGGTATGGACGAAACGCTGTTCCAGATCACCTGCAACGATCTGGATCTTTGTCTGAAGGTGAAGAGCCTTGGTTACCTTAACGTCTGGGCACCGCGTGCGGTGCTCTTGCATGAAGGTGGGGCAACCTTGTCAAAGGCCGACAAGAGTGAGTTCAACGAGCAACGCTTTGCCACAGAGCAAGAGCATGCCTTGAGCAAATGGCTGAGCGTCCTGTCCACTGACCCCGCCTACAACAGTAACCTGTCATTGCGCGGTGGTGGCTTTGAGCTGGAAGCCATCAATGAGCTGACCTGGCGGCCGCTGAGCTGGCGCCCCCTTCCGGTCGTATTGGCTCATCCCGCGCAGTCGGCGCAAACCGCCAAGCAGCGCGTCATCGAACCATTCACTGCCTTGCGTGACGCTGGAAAAATCGAAGGTTGCCTCCACAACAGCCTGCTGCCGGCGACGACGCTGGAACGCTATAACCCCGATGTCATCGTCTTCCAGCACCAGGACGACCCGCTGCGCCTGGAACAGATGCAGCGCATAAGCGTCCTCTCCAAAGCGTTCAAGGTCCTTGAGCTGGATGTGTCGACACCGGAGAACCCGCAGTGGCTGACGTCACTGCGACAAGTGGCAAGCCTGGTCGACCGTATCATCGTGGCGACGCCCGCGATGGCTGAAGCCTGTGCCGGCTTGCACCGGGATATCCGCGTCCTCGAAACACGTCTGGGCCACAAATGGCGCGACGTGCCGCAGATGCGCCAGACCTCTGGCGTCCCTCGCATCGGCTGTGCCATCGACCCGGCGCAGCCCTTCGTCCAACCCCTGATCCTTGAGCTGATGCAAGTGTTGGCAGGTCAAGTGGAGTGGGTACTCTGGGGCGATGTGCCGACGTACCTGCGACCGCTCGCCAACGAGGTTCATGACGACGTTCACGACAATCCCGATGTCATGGCCAGCCTCCAACTGGATATCGTCCTCGCCCCCCAAGGCTTCGGCCCGACCCGAGAAACCGCAAATCGGCTCCAGCATCTGCAATATGGCGCTTGCGGCTACAGTGTGATCGCCAGCGACACCACTGATTATCCGGTCGATCTTGCAATCACGCGCGTAGCGAACAATCGGGAACAATGGTTGAAGGCGATCAGCGACCACCTGGCCGACCGGGACGCATCACGGCAGCAAGCGACCCGACTGCGCGAGCAAGTGATCAATAACTGGGTCTTCGACGATGCCTACGCGGCGCGCTGGGTTCAGGGATGGTTACCCGACTGACCGATATCCGGGCGAAACGACTGGGGCAGTGCACGCGGCTTTGAAGAGCCACTATGCGGGCCTGCCCACGTCATATTCGCGCAGCTTATTGGCAATGGTGGTATGGGAAACCCCCAATCGCTTGCCCAACTGCCGGCTGCTGGGATGTTCGGAGTAGAGCCGTTCCAGTACCGCCTTCTCGAATCGCCCGACAATCTCGTCCAACCCACCGTCCAGGGAAAAGTCCCCCAGGGGCTGGCGCACGCCATAGTCCGGCAGACGGATATGCTCGGCCTTGACCTTCCCACCGTCACACAGGGAAACCGCCTGGAACAGCACGTTTTCCAGTTGCCGGACATTGCCTGGCCAATGGTAATGACTGAGTCGTTCCATGGCCGCCGGGGCCAATTTCGGCAGCGCACAGCCGATCTGGCGACTGGCCTGGTCGAGAAAGTGTTCCACCAGAGGTTCCAGACCGTCGAGGCATTCGCGCAACGGCGGAATGTGCAGGGACAGCACATTCAAGCGGTGATACAAGTCCTGGCGAAATTCCCCTCGGGCACAGAGTTCGGACAAGTCCACCTGGGTCGCGCAGATCACCCGGACGTCCAGGTACACCTCCTCATCGCTGCCGACCCGACGGAAGCAACCGTCCTGCAAAAAGCGCAGCAGCTTGACCTGTAGGCGCGGGCTCATTTCTCCCACCCCGTCGAGAAACAAGGTGCCGCCAGCCGTCAATTCCAACAGGCCGAGCTTACCTTCGGCACGGGCGCCTTCGAAGGCACCGGGGCCGTAGCCGAACAGCTCGGTCTCGGCCATGGACTCCGGCAGCCCGGCGCAGTTGAGCGCCATCAACGGTGATTGTCCGCGCGGGCTCGCCAGGTGACAGGCGCGGGCCAGCAATTCCTTACCGGTGCCGGTTTCGCCTTCGATCAATAGGGGCGCGTCCAGCGGGGCCATGCGCCGGGCTTCGCGGACCACCGCAGCCATCACTTTCGAGCTCTGGAAAATACTGTCGAAGCCACGCAGCTCCTGCTTGCGCACGTTGTAGATGCGCTCACCGACCCGGTCGGCCCGGTGCAGCGTCAACACCGCACCGGCCATGGCCTCGCTGTCGTCGTGCTCCGATTGCAGCGGGGCGATATCGGCCAGGAACACATCGCCCTTGACCTTGACCCGCAGCCCGTTGATGCGCGACTGGTTGGCGCGCACCAGCTCCGGCAGGTCGAAATCCTCGGCGTAGCGCGACAGCGGAATCCCTGGCACCTCGTCCACCCGCACCCCGAGCAGTTGCGCCGCCGCCCGGTTCGCCGCGACGATGGAACCGCCCATGTCGATGGACAACACCGGAAACTCCAGGGCGCCAAGCAACGCATTGAGCTCCATGTGCCGACGCTCGCTGGGCATCAGCCCTACCCGCTTGACGCCGAACACGCCGGCAATGCCTTCGAACTTCGGGCGCAACGCCTGGAATTGAATGTTGATCAGGTTCGGGCAGTGCAGGTAGATCGCATTGCCATGCTCGCCACCGACTTCGCCCCGGGCGACGTTGATGCCGTATTCCACCAGCAGGTTGAGAATGTCCCGCAGGATGCCGATGCGGTTCTGGCAATGGACTTTGATGCGCATAGGGAGGCCTGGAAGCTCGTTGTGAAGAGTTTTTTCTGTGGCTGAGTGCAAATAACCGTCAAGATTATGTGACAGCTGTAGGCCATTTCCTAGCTGAAAATCCAATCAGCGCCGGATCATCGCACCATACGTAACGAAAACTTTACAAAAATCTTCCCTTTCAACTCGAACATCTCACCGCTGCCCCGCTGCACATTTACCTGCTTCGCGCTATCTCTAACGCATCGCTGGACATAACAACAAACAGCCTTCCCCTCGAGGGAAATCAGCAGGAGAGCAGCATGAAGCAGACGCAGTACGTGGCCCGCGAGCCCGATGCGCAAGGTTTTATCCACTACCCCGCCGAAGAACATGCGGTGTGGAACACGCTGATCACCCGCCAGCTGAAAGTCATTGAAGGCCGTGCGTGCCAGGAATACCTGGACGGTATCGACAAGCTTGGCCTGCCCCACGACCGCATTCCGCAGTTGGGCGAAATCAACAAGGTGTTAGGCGCGACCACGGGCTGGCAAGTTGCCCGGGTGCCGGCGCTGATTCCCTTCCAGACCTTTTTCGAATTGCTCGCCAGTAAACAGTTTCCGGTGGCGACCTTCATTCGCACCCGCGAAGAACTGGACTACCTGCAAGAGCCGGACATTTTCCACGAGATCTTCGGCCATTGTCCGCTGCTGACCAACCCTTGGTTCGCCGAATTCACCCACACCTACGGCAAGCTCGGCCTGCAGGCATCCAAGGAAGAACGTGTCTACCTGGCGCGCCTGTACTGGATGACCATCGAATTCGGGCTGGTGGAAACAGCGCAGGGCCGACGCATCTACGGTGGCGGCATCCTGTCTTCGCCCAAGGAAACCGTGTACTGCCTGTCGGACGAGCCGGAACACCAGGCCTTCGATCCGCTGGAAGCCATGCGCACGCCATATCGCATCGACATCCTGCAACCGGTGTATTTCGTCCTGCCAGAGCTCAAGCGCCTGTTCGACCTGGCCCATGAAGACATCATGGGCATGGTCAAGCGCGGTCGGGAACTGGGCCTGCACGCGCCGAAATTTCCGCCGAAAGCTGCCTGAATGGCGTTTTTTGATTCCAAGTGAGTCTGTTGCACTGCGCAGCTTTGCTTTAGCGTGGGTGCATCGACGTTCTTTCCAATTCGATCCAGGAACACACCATGAACACTCTGAACCAAGCCCATTGCGAAGCCTGCCGCGCCGACGCCCCACAGGTCAGCGACGAAGAACTGCCGGTACTGATCAAGCAGATCCCGGACTGGAACATCGAAGTGCGCGACGGCGTGATGCAGCTGGAAAAGGTTTTCCTGTTCAAGAATTTCAAGCACGCCCTAGCATTCACCAACGCCGTCGGTGAAATCTCCGAGGCCGAGGGGCATCATCCAGGTCTGCTCACCGAGTGGGGCAAAGTCACCGTGACCTGGTGGAGCCACTCCATCAAGGGCCTGCACCGCAACGACTTCATCATGGCCGCGCGCACCGATGACGTGGCCAAGACTGCTGAGGGCCGCAAGTAATGCATTTCGACGCCATCGGCCGGGTACCCGGCGACCCGATCCTCGGCCTGATGGAGGCCTACGGCGCGGACAGCAACCCGAGCAAGTTCGACCTGGGCGTGGGCGTTTACAAGGACGCCCAGGGCCTGACGCCGATTCTCGAATCGGTGAAACAGGCCGAGCGACGGCTGGTGGATCAGCAGACCACCAAGACCTACATCGGCGGTCATGGCGATGCTGCTTTCGGCCGGTCGATCACTGCGCTCGTCCTGGGTGCCGACGCCTCGCAGATCGCCGAAAAACGCGCCGGCGCCACCCAGACCCCGGGCGGTACCGGCGCCCTGCGCCTGAGCGCCGACTTCATTGCCCAATGCCTGCCGGGCCGTGGCGTATGGTTGAGCAACCCGACCTGGCCGATCCACGAAACCATCTTCGCCACCGCCGGCGTCAAGGCCAGCCGCTACCCCTACGTGGGCAGCGACAATCGCCTGGATTTCGAGGCGATGCTGGCGACCCTCAGCCAGGCACCGAAGGGTGACGTGGTCCTGCTGCACGCCTGCTGCCACAACCCTACCGGTTTCGACCTGTCCCAGGATCAGTGGCGCCAGGTACTGGAGGTGGTGCGCAGCCGTGAGCTGTTGCCGCTGATCGACTTCGCCTACCAGGGCTTCGGCGACGGACTGGAACAAGATGCCTGGGCAGTCCGGTTGTTCGCCCAGGCGTTGCCCGAGGTGCTGATCACCAGCTCCTGCTCGAAGAACTTCGGCTTGTACTGCGACCGCACCGGTGCGTTGATCGTCTGCGCCCGCAACGCCGACAAGCTGGTGGACATCCGCAGCCAGCTGGCCAACATCGCCCGCAACCTGTGGTCGACACCGCCGGATCATGGCGCAGCGGTAGTGGCGACAATCCTGGGCGACCCGGAGCTCAAGCGGCTGTGGGCCGACGAAGTGGAAGCCATGCGCCTGCGCATCGCCCAGCTACGCAGTGGCCTGCTGGACGCCCTCGAGCCCCACGGCTTACGGGAACGCTTCGCCCATATCGGCGTGCAACGAGGAATGTTTTCCTACACCGGCCTGTCGCCGGAACAGGTCAAGCAGCTGCGCGAGCGCCACAGCGTGTACATGGTCGGCACGGGCCGGGCCAACGTGGCCGGTATCGATGCGACGCGCCTGGATCGGCTGGCCGAGGCGATAGCGGACGTTTGCAAGTAACCGCTACCCTGTGGCGAGGGGATTTATCCCCGTTGGGCTGCGCAGCAGCCCCTCAACTGATTACATAAGAAGTAACCTGACACACCGCGGCGTTCGATCTTGGGGCTGCTGCGCAGCCCAGCGGGGATAAATCCCCTCGCCACAAAAGCGCTGCTACAAACCTGTCCACTCGCGAACGAACTCCGCAGTATCTTCCTTCGGTGCCGTCCGCGCTTCTTTCTGCGGTGTGCCCAGGTAAAGGAAGCCAATCACCTCTTCCCCCACATCAAGACCCAGCCCCTTGGCCACGTGCGGCGAGTAGGCCAGTTCGCCCGTGCGCCACACGCCACCAACGCCCTGGGCATAGGCCGCCAGCAGGATTCCGTGGGCAGCGCAGCCGGCGGCCAGCAATTGCTCGGATTTCGGGACTTTGAAATGGTCCTGCAAACGCGCGATCACCACCACGACCAGCGGCGCCCGCAGCGGACCATTGAGGGCTTTTTCCACAACCGCCTCGGATACCAGCGGATCATTGAATCGCGCCGCGTCGGCCAACAGTTCGCCCATGCGATAGCGCGCCTGCCCTTCGACCGTCAGGAAACGCCATGGCCGCAATTGGCCATGATCGGGAGCGCGCATCGCCGCGGCGAACATGATCTCCCGCTGTTCAGGCGTGGGTGCCGGTTCCACCAGGCGTGGAACGGAAACACGGTTGAGCAAAGCATCGAGAGCCTGCATCGGCCATCTCCCTGAAAAAATGTCTGGCTATTCTAGTGTCCTGTACGGCGAGTCCGTTAGCGCAAATTGGCCGCCGACGCTCACGCCAGTCGCGCCGGGTGCGGTTTACATGCCGCCTAGCGTGGGTAGAATGGCGCCCTCTCCTTTCACCCGAGCGGACTTCATGGCGTTGCCGACCCTGCGGATCATTGGTTTCATCATCGGCATCTTCCTGATCACCCTGGCGATCTTCATGGTCGTGCCCATGGCTACCCTGCTGATCTTCGAGCGCACCGGCGACCTGCCATCGTTCCTCTGGTCGAGCATGATCACCTTCGTCGCCGGCCTGGCCCTGGTGCTTCCCGGACGCCCCGAGCATGTGCACCTGCGCCCGCGGGACATGTACCTGCTGACAGTCAGCAGCTGGCTGGTGGTGTGCATCTTTGCCGCATTGCCGTTCCTGCTGACCCAGCACATCAGCTACACGGACTCGTTCTTTGAAAGCATGTCGGGGATCACCGCCACCGGCGCCACGGTCCTGAGCGGCCTCGACACCATGTCCCCGGGTATCCTGATGTGGCGCTCGCTGCTGCACTGGCTCGGTGGGATCGGCTTCATCGGCATGGCGGTGGCGATCCTGCCGCTGTTGCGCATCGGCGGCATGCGCCTGTTCCAGACCGAATCCTCGGACCGTTCGGAAAAGGTCATGCCCCGCTCCCACATGGTGGCGCGACTGATCGTGGCGTCCTACGTCGGCATTACCATTCTCGGCACCTTGGCACTCTGGTGGGCCGGGATGAGCCCGTTCGATGCCGTCAACCATTCGATGTCGGCGATCTCCACCGGCGGCTTCTCCACCTCGGACCTGTCCCTGGCCAAATGGACCGAGCCGGCGGTGCACTGGGTCGCCATTGTCATCATGATCCTCGGCAGCCTGCCGTTCGCCCTGTACGTCTCGACGCTGCGGGGCCATCGCCGGGCGCTGATCAAGGACCAGCAGGTCCAGGGCCTGATCGGCGTGCTGCTGGTGACCTGGCTGGTGCTCGGCACCTGGTACTGGGCCACCACCGACCTGCATTGGCTGGACGCGCTACGGCACGTGGCGTTGAACGTGACATCGATTATCACCACCACCGGTTTCGCCTTGGGGGACTACAGCCTCTGGGGCAATTTCTCGCTGATGCTGTTCTTCTACCTGGGGTTCGTCGGCGGCTGTTCAGGGTCGACGGCCGGCGGGATCAAGATCTTTCGCTTCCAGGTCGCCTACATCCTGCTCCGTGCCAACCTGATGCAACTGATTCACCCCCGGGCGGTGATCAAGCAGAAATACAACGGTCACCGCCTCGACGAAGAAATCGTGCGGTCGATCCTGACGTTTTCGTTCTTTTTCGCCATCACCATCTGCGTGATCGCCCTGTTGCTGTCGCTGCTGGGGGTGGAGTGGATGACGGCGCTGACCGGCGCGGCCAGCACGGTGTCCGGTGTCGGCCCCGGGTTGGGGGAAACCATCGGCCCGGCCGGCAACTTCGCACCGTTGCCGGACGCCGCCAAGTGGATTCTGTCCGGCGGCATGCTGCTGGGCAGACTGGAAATCATCACGGTGTTCGTGTTGTGCATCCCGGCGTTCTGGCGTCACTGACCGCTTTGGCGAACCTCGCCGCCCGGTATTCGCCGGGCGTGGCATCGAACCAGCGGCGGAAGGCGCGAAAGAAATTGCTCGGGTCGGCGAACCCCAACAGATAGGCGATCTGCAGCAAGGTCATGGCCGGCTGCGCCAGGTACTGCTCGGCCAGTTCGCGACGGGTGTCGTCGAGCAAGGCCTGGAAACTGGTGCCCTCCTCCTGCAAGCGCCGTTGCAAGGTGCGCTGGGACAAGTGCAGCGCCTGCGCCACCACGTCACGCTTGGGTTCGCCCTGGGGCAACAACCGACACAACACCTGGCGCGCCTTGTGGGTCACCCGGCTTTCCGAGAAGCGCGCCAGGTACTCACCGGCAAACCGGTCGTGAAGCTGCGCCATGGCCTCGTTGGCCGTGGGCAGCGGCGCCTCCATATCGGCCTGCTTGAAGACCAGCGCATCAAAGGGTGCACCGAACACCAGCGGCGCGCAGAACGCCTGTTGATAAGGTGCCCGGTCGACCGGTTCGGCCCCCTGGAACAGCACTTTGACCGGATGCAGGGTACGTCCGGTCAGCCAGTTACACAGGCTCAGCGCACAAGCCAGGGACGCCTCGGTACTTTGCCGGGTGGTGGGGAGATGATCGCCGTGCACCGTCAGAATCAGCGCGTAGTTGCCTTCCATCTGGCGGATGCTCACATCGGCACTTTCGGCAATGATCCGCTGGTAGCGCACCAGTCGCTGGAAACCTTCGATCAGTGTTCGGCTGGACATGAGGGCGTAACCGACCACATGGAACGATGCCGGGCGCACCACCTTGCCCATGTTCAGGCCAATGGCCGGGTTGCCCGACAGCTCCACCGCCAGTTGCCAGAGCCGCGTCATCGAATCCTGGGGAAAACGTGCGTCCGGATCTTCCAACGCGTCAAAGTCCAGCCCCAATTGATTGAACAGCACACGACAATCCAGGCCGTCCATTTCCAGCGCCTTGACAATCCCCATCGCCCAGCTTGAAGAAGTCGTTCGTTCGCTCATGACGTATCGCTTGCATGACAAGCCGCAGAGTACGGCCGGATTTGCGAAGGATACTAAAGTGGCGCTCATTGTCACTGGCCGTTGCAGATGATCACTCTAGACTTGGAAACAGAGCCATCACCAAAGAGCCTGCAGTCTTGGAAAACATCAGAGAATTCAAGAGTTTTGCCGACTTCTATCCGTACTACCTGGGCGAGCACAGCAACAGTACCTGCCGACAACTGCACTTCATCGGCACTTCCCTGGTCATCCTGATTCTCGTCCTGGCCGTTGTCGCAACGGCCTGGTGGTGGTTGATCGCCTTACCCCTGGCCGGCTACGGCTTTGCCTGGGTCGGGCACTTCTTCTTCGAAAAGAACCGGCCGGCCACCTTCAAGCACCCGCTCTACAGCCTGCTGGGCGATTTCGTCATGTACCGCGACATGCTGCGGGGCAAGGTTCCGTTCTAGGAAAGAACCGTCCCCTGTGGCGAGGGGATTTATCCCCGCTGGGGTGCGTAGCGCCCCCTATAAGCTTCAACTAAATGTATCAGGCTGCTTTTTTTTTGGGGCTGCTTCGCACCGCCACAGGTAACTGTGTCAGGCTCAGGCCGGCTCGGCGACTTTGAGGGCTTTCAGCTGGGCTTCGCGTGCCTGGGCATCCGCCAACCGGTACAACTCGATCGAGCCGTCCCAATGCTCGATCAGCGCCGTACAGGATTCGACCCAGTCGCCGCAGTTGAGGTATTCGACCTCCCCCACCTTGCGGATCTCGGCGTGGTGGATATGGCCGCACACCACACCGTGCAATTCGCGCTTCACGCACTCATGGGCGATGGCTTCTTCGAAGTCGCTGATGAAGCTGACGGCGGTCTTGACCTTGTGCTTGAGGTACGCCGATAACGACCAGTAGCCGTAGCCATACCGAGCCCGCCAATGGTTGAGCCAGCGGTTGAGCGTAAGGGTGAATTCGTAGGCCGAGTCACCGAGAAACGCCAGCCAACGGTGGTAGCGGGTGATGACGTCGAACTGGTCGCCGTGAATCACCAGCAGGTGCCGGCCATCGGCGGTGACGTGCACCGCCTCGTCTACCAATTGGATATTGCCCAGGATCAGCTTCGAATAGCGGCGCAGGAATTCGTCGTGATTGCCGGTGACGTAGATCACCTCGGTGCCGCGCTTGCTCATGGTCAGCAAACGCCGGATGACGTTGGTGTGGGCCTGGGGCCAGTACATGCCGCCACGCAGTTTCCAGCCATCGATGATGTCACCGACCAGATAGATCTTGTCGGCGTGATAGCCCTTGAGGAACTGCGACAAATGTTCGGCCTGGCAATCCCGGGTACCGAGGTGCACATCGGAAATCCACAGGGTGCGGACACGCTGCTTGCGGCTGGGTCTGGCGAGCTCGGCGCTGGTCATGAGCAACCCCTCTGATCGTTTTCACCACTGTGCACAGCAGCGGTTAATGGTCCGTGACAGGCACATGTCGATTACATGACAAGGCAACGCGACGTACCTTCGGTTATGCTGGCGACCTGCCCGGGAGACCGCGATGAGACCGATCCTCACGCTCCGCCACTACAGCCATGACCTGATTGTCCACAGCCACGACCACGCCCAACTGGTCTTCGGCCTGTCGGGCGCGCTGGATTTCGAGGTGGAGGGCCGTGGCAGCCAGGTGGTGCAGCAGAGTTTCGTGGTAGTGCCGGCCGGTGCTCATCACGCCTGCGGCAGCCCGCGCGGCAGCCAGTGCCTGGTGCTGGACGTCCCGGACGATAAGTGGGTCGCCCAGTGCCTGGGGGATCACGCCGATGCCAGCCGGCGCTTGCTGGACAGCACTGCCCGCCGGCCCCTGGATGCGGGACAAAGCCAGTTGGTCAGTTGGCTCGCGGGCAGCCCGGTGAACGATCCGCTGATCGCCCAGCAAGGAGCGGTACTGCTCCTGGCCAGCCTCAATGGTACTCCCCAGGAACCGACCGGCCGCCGGCGCCTGCCCTACGCCGCCCTCGACGCGCACATCGACCAATATGCCGCCTATCCCCTGCAAGTGGCGGACCTGGCGCGGATCGCGGGACTTTCCGCCGCTCGCCTGCATGCCCGCTTCGTCGCCGAATGCGGGCAGACTCCGATGGACTACATCCGCAGCCGCCGCTTGCACAAGGCCGTAGCGCTGCTGCGCGACTCGGACCTGCCTATCGGCGAGATCGCCCACCGGGTCGGCTACAGCTCCCAGAGCGCCTTTGCCGCGGCGATACTGCGCGAGTTCGGCAGCTCGCCGGGCAAACTGCGGCGTTCGCGCTAGCCTGGCGCTAAAAAACGCCAGGATCGCGACAGACAGCCACTCATCCAAAGGTTTAAATATTGATCTCTGTGGGAGCGAGCCTGCTCGCGATAGCGGTCTGCCAGCCAATACTGCATTGACTGATCCAGTGCTATTGCGAGCAGGCTCGCTCCCACAGGGAATAGTGATGGCTGATCTAAGGACTGCAATGACTCCCCGTACCGCCCTGGGCGCCCTGCATATCGGCGCACTGATGTTTGGCCTGACCGGTGTGTTCGGCAAACTCGCCGCCGCCTCGCCGGCGATCATCGTCTTTGGCCGCGCCGGTTTTGCCGTGCTGGCCCTGGCGGTGTTTGCCCGCTTCGCCAGCAATACCCCATGGCAGAAACTCCGGCCGCGGGACGGCTGGCGACTGCTGCTGAGCGGGCTGTTGTTGACCGGGCATTGGGTGAGTTTTTTCATCGCGGTGAAAGTCGCCGGGGTGGCGATCGCCACGCTGGGGTTTGCCAGTTTCCCGGCCTTCACGGTACTGCTCGAAGGACTGGTGTTTCGCGAGCGGATTCGGGCCAATGAAATCCTGCTGGTGATGTTGGTAAGCATCGGCCTGGTGCTGGTCACGCCGGACTTCGACCTGGCCAGTGGCGCCACTACCGGCCTGCTATGGGCAGTGGCATCAGGGTTGCTGTTTTCCCTGCTGTCGCTGACCAACCGTGCCGGCGCAGGCTTCGTGCCGCCCGTACAGGCGGCCCTGTGTCAGAACCTGGTGGTGGGGGTATGCCTGTTGCCGCTGGCCGCGCCACAACTGAGCGCGGTGCGCCCCCTCGACTGGCTGTGGATCGGCCTGCTCGGCGTGTTCTGCACCGGCCTGGCCCACAGCCTGTTCGTCGCCAGCCTGGAGGTGATCAAGGCCCGCACGGCGGCGGTGGTGTTCGCCATGGAGCCGGTTTACGGCATCGGCATGGCTTGGCTGCTGTTCGGTGAGACGCCGACGTTGCGCATGCTCTCGGGCGGCACGCTGATCATCGCCGCCATCGTGGTGTCGAGCCGGCTAAGCGGCGCGAAAAAACCGCTGGCAGGCAGCGAAGCGCCCTCTCACTGAACCCGGTCGTTGTGGCCCAGGTCCCGCTCCGGATCGATCCGGTCACGGACCCGCTGCTTGAGCGCCTTGGCCTCGGGGAAACCGCCGTCGGCCTTGCGCTCCCAGATCTGCTCGCCATCGCAACTGATGTGGAACACCCCGCCGGTGCCCGGCACCAGGGACACCTTGCCCAGATCGTCACCGAAGGTACTGAGCAGTTCCTGGGCCAGCCAGGCAGCGCGCAGCAACCATTGGCACTGGGTGCAATAGGTAATGATGATTTCCGGTTTTTGCTCGGTCATTGCGGGTCGACTCGTGGCTTCGAAGGCGCCGCTATAATACTCGCCTTTGACCGTCCGCCCCGAGATTGACGATGCGCCGCCTGCTGCCTTGCCTGTTCCTGTTGCTATTGCCCTTGTTCGGCCATGCCAGCGAGCCCGCCGGCGAAACCTCGCGCCCGAAGATCGGCCTGGTACTGTCCGGCGGCGCGGCGCGAGGCCTGGCCCACATCGGCGTGCTCAAGGCCCTGGAAGAACAGGGCATCAAGATCGATGCCATTGCCGGCACCAGCATGGGCGCCGTGATCGGCGGGTTGTACGCTTCGGGGTACAAGATCGACGAACTGGAAAAACTCGCCCTGGGCATCGACTGGCAACAAGCCCTATCCGACGCCCCGCCTCGCAAGGACGTGCCGTTCCGGCGCAAACAGGACGACCGGGATTTCCTGGTCAAACAGAAACTGAGCTTTCGCGATGACGGCAGCCTCGGCCTGCCGTTGGGCGTCATCCAGGGACAGAACCTGGCCCTGCTGCTCGAAAGCCTGCTGGCCCACACCAGTGACACCCGGGACTTCGACAAACTGCCGATTCCTTTCCGCGCCGTCGCCACCGACATCGCCAGCGGTGAAAAGGTCGTGTTTCGCAAAGGCCACCTGCCCAAGGTGATTCGCGCCAGCATGTCGATCCCGGCGGTGTTCGCCCCGGTGGAGCTGGACGGCCGGTTGCTGGTGGATGGCGGCATGAGCGACAACATTCCCTTGGACGTGGCACGGGAAATGGGCGTGGACATGGCTATCGTGGTCGACATCGGCACCCCGTTGCGCACCCGCAAGCAACTGGTCACGGTGGTCGATGTCCTGAACCAGTCGACCACGTTGATGACCCGGCGCAACTCCGAAGAACAACTGGCAACACTGAACAAAGGTGACGTACTGATCCAGCCGGCCCTGGCGAGCTTCGGTCCAACCGATTTTGGTCGGGCCCGGGACATGATCGATGCCGGCTACCGTGCCACACAGATACTCAAGACCCGCCTGGCACTGCTTCGCCCTGCCGAACCGACCGACGTCGAACTCATGGCGGCACGTACTCCCAGCCAGCGTACGCCGGTCATCACCGCCATTCGCGTGGAAAACGACTCGAAAGTCGGCGACGACGTGATTCGCTATTACGTTCGCCAGAAAATCGGCGAACCACTGGACCTGGGACACCTGCAGACCGACATGGGCACGCTGTACGGCCTGGATTACTTCGAACAGGTGCAATACCGCGTGGTGCACAAGGGCGCGGATAACACGCTGGTGATCAGCGCCCGAGGCAAACGTACCGGCACCGACTACCTGCGGCTGGGACTGAGCCTGTCGGACGACATGCGTGGCGACAGCGCCTTCAACCTCGGCGCCAGCTATCGGGTCAACGGTATCAACCGCCTCGGCGCAGAGTGGCTGACCCGGGCGCAGATCGGCGACAGGCAGGAACTGTACAGCGAGTTTTACCAACCGCTGGACGTGGGCTCGCGCTACTTCATCGCGCCCTATGGGCAATTCGAATCCCGCAACGTCGAGGCGATCCTGGACAACGATCCGATCGCCCAATACCGCGTTGAACGCTATGGCCTGGGCCTCAACCTGGGTCGGCAGATCGGCAACAGCGGCGAGATCCGTTTCGGCGTCGGCCAGGCCTGGGGCAAGGCGGATGTGCGCATCGGCGATCACAGCCAGCCCAGCGAGGACTTCAACGAAGGCTTCTACGAACTGAAATACTCGTTCGACTCCCTCGACAACGTGTACTTCCCCCACGAAGGCGAAGACATCGGCCTGACCTGGCGCCAGTACGAACCCGGGCTGGGCTCCGACCAGCGTTACCGCCAATGGGAGTTCAAACTGGACAAGGCCCTGAGCAGCGGGCCGGACACCTTCATCCTGGGTGGACGCTATGGCCGCACGCTCGACACCGCGCAAATCGTGACGTCGAGCTTCGTGCTTGGCGGCGCGCGGCAGTTGTCGGGCTTTCGCGAAGACGGGATTTCCGGACAGAACATGAGCCTGATGCGTGCCGTGTATTACCGTCGACTGACGCCGCGAGCTTACCTGCCCCTGGACTTTCCGCTGTACCTCGGCGGCTCCCTGGAGCGCGGCCGGGCCTGGAACAACGACAACGAATTCGACAGCGGCTATATCAATGCCGCCAGCATTTTCCTCGGGTTCGACACGCCGTTGGGGCCGCTGAGTTTCAGTTATGGCTTTAACGACGATGATGAGCAGGCGGTGTATCTGAACCTGGGGCAGACGTTCTGATCGGACCGCCGCCAATACCCTGTGGGAGCGCGCCTGCTCGCGATGGCTGTGGCACATTCAGCGTTGATGCCAGCTGACCCACCGCTATCGCGAGCAAGCTTTGCTCCCACATTGGTCCGGGGAAGCCGTTGCTTCAGCGAATCCCGGCCAGCAGCACCCGCGCGGTCTGCTTGAGGGGTTCGTCACCTTCCTGGAGCAATTCTTCAAGCAGGGTGATTGCCGTCTTCAAGTCGCCATCATCGATGCAGTTCTGCGCCTGCTCCAGTTTTTCGGCGTGTTCCGGCGCCTCGGGCTCAAGGGAGATGGTCTCCAGGGAAAGAGACTCAGACTCAGGCTCGAAAGGCAGCGCTTCCAGCTCCAGCGACTGCTCTTCATCGGCAAACCCGTCGAGAAAGGCGTCGTCCAGCGACTCGGTTTCCAGGGGTGCGCTCCATTGCAGCTCCGGCTCGTCGAACCCCGAGAGCGACAACTCCTGGGAGACGTCAACGGCAGGCGTCGCGACGGCGCTTTTTTCCTCGACGTTGTCCTGTTCATTGGTCAGGTCCCAATTGCTGTCCATGGACAGCGCATCCAGATCCAGCTCGAATTCGTCGCCGGGCACGTGTACCGGCGGCGGCACAGGAGCGAGGGCTTCGGGGGCTTGAGGCTCTGGCGGGGTCACCACGGGTGCGGCAACCACCGCGACCTTCGGGTAACGCCCACGAATGTCTTCCAGCGTCCTGGCATCGACGCCCTGCGCCGACAAGTGATGTTCCTGGGCCTGAAAGCCGATGGCATCGCCCTGCTTGCCCAGTACCTCCAGCAACTTGAGGCCCAGGTCGGTGCGCTCCGGCTCCGCCAGCAATGCCGCGCGCAACAGACCCGCGGCTTCGGTGAAGCGGCCATAGGTCAGGTAGATCCCGACCCCTTCCAGTACGTCTCCCAGCGGCGCATCACCGTTGTTGAACGACGAAGCGACCTCGGGCTGCTCCGTATCGGCCGCCGATGCGTAGGTTTCAGCGTTGTCTTCGAGCATCGGTTCGGGACGTTCCGGCATCGGCTGTACGTCGGCCTGCTCCTGTCGACGACGGATGAACAGCAACAACGCAAGCAACCCCAGAAGAGCCACCAGCCCCGCCACCCACAGCCAATTGATGCCCTCGGGCTCGGACGGCTCCGCCGCAGGTAGTGGTGGCGTCACGGGCTGCGGCTCAGCCGTCGGTGCGTCCTTCGCCGTTTCAGTTACAGCGGGCGCCGGGGGCGGCGCAGTAGATGTAGCCGGAACAGGAGGGACCTCGGCCAGTTTCGCCTGCAACTCGCTGATCTGCTTGCGCTGGCCGGCAATTTCCTGGTCCTGGGCCTGCAGCCGGGCCTGCAACTCGTCGATGGTTTTCTGTTGCTGCTGGTTTTGCAGCACGCTGGCAGCCAGTTGCTCGTCGCCGGCAACGGTGGCTGGCGTGGCGGCGGTTTCCGCCGGGGATGGCAACACCGCCGAATCAGGCAGCAGCAGGCGCTGGCCGATGGAGAGTCGGTCGCTGCCCGGGTTCAGGGCCTGGATTCCTTGCATCAGTTCATGGATCGAAGCGCCACTGCCGGCATCGTGCAGGCGTTTGGCGATAAGCCAGGGGTTATCGCCCTGCACGACGGTGTAGCGCTTGCCTTGGGTCGCCGGGGGCGGCTTGATGGCTGGCGCCGCCGGGGTCGGCATCGAAGACCGGGGAGCAGCGGCAGGCTCGTCGGAAGCGGGCACGATACCCGGCGTACCCGGTGGGTCGATCAGCACGGTGTATTCATGCAAGAGCCGCCCGTTGGGCTGATTGAGCTGTACCAGGAAATTGAGGAACGGTTCTTCCACCGGTTTGCTGGAAGTGACCCGGATGAAACTGCGCTCGCCGCGTATCACCGGGGTAAAGCGCAGGTTACTGAGAAAGAACACCCGCTCCACGCCGGCACGCTTGAAGTCGTCCGGGCTGGCCAGACTGGCTGACAGATCGGCCTCGCTGAGTCCGGCCGCATCGACCAGGGCGATATCGGCGCGCAACGGCTGGTTCAGGGCGGAATGGAGCGTGATCTCCCCCAGCCCCAGCGCTGACGCCAAAGCCGGATACCCCAATGCACCCAAGACAACTGACACGTTGACCCAACTGCGCAACGTGGACTGCAAACTTTCAAGCATGGGTATCCCTTTCGATTCGAACGCTTCCAATACGATCGCTTAGTACTGGTTATAGTTCGCTAATCGCCGAATCTCAAAAGTCGGGATACCGCCGATATGCCTCAGGATTTTTCCAGATTGGCCAGGATCCTGCCGTGAACCCGCATGCACACCCGCATGTCTTCTTCGTCGATACCTTCGAACAGCTCCCGGCGCAGTTGCGTGGCAATGGTTTCAATTTGTTCGATCAACGGCCGGGCCGGTGCGCAGAGCACGATCTTCTTGGCCCTGCGATCCTCGGCCACGGCCTGGCGCTGCACCAGCCCCTGGGTTTCCAGGCTGTCGAGCAAACGGGCCAGGGTCGGACCTTCGACGGCGACACTCTGGGCCAATTCGCGCTGGGTCGGCGCGTGCTCGAAGCGGGCCAGGTGCAGCAGCACCAGCCAGCGCGCCTGGGACAAGCCCAGACCGGCCAGGCGCCGGTCCAGTTCGGCACGCCAGCCCCGGGACATCTGCGCCAGTTGCATGCCAAAACGGTGTTGATCGGTTAACGACATAAAAAACTCATCAGATCTGAAATAGGAGAAATACTAATTATTAGTCAGCTAAGCATGCGCATTGGATTCAGGCAAGGCCCGGCCTGTACTGAATCGTTAAAGGCATGCAACTTACTGATCAGACTTCGAATTCCGACTGTAACGCAGCCCTCACGCAATACAGGACACCTTCCGGCACCCGACCGGCGAACAGCGCTGCAACTTCCGCCACCGCAGGCAGTTCACCTTCTCCATCCAGGAACGCATCCTGCACCTCGCCCAGCAAGTCCTCGGGTAGGTCCAGGGCCTGTTCCAGCGACAATTGCTGCTGGCCGATGGCTTCGGCCAGCATCGTGTAGACGTTTTTCTCCGAGCACTGCAACTGTCCGGCGATCTGCAACGGAGTCATGCCGGCCCGGGCCAGGGTGATCAGCTCATGGCGCACATCGGCCACTGCCTTCGGCGCCTCGGCCTCGCCGCCCAGCACCTGCAGAAAGGCCTCGCCATAGCGCTCCAGCTTGCGCGCGCCGACGCCGCTGACCCGGGCCATCTCCGCCAGGGAGGTGGGTTGGCTGCGCAGCATCTCCAGCAGCGTCGAATCGGGGAAGATGACGTACGGCGGCACGGCGTGTTCCTCGGCCAGCTTGCGCCGCAAGGCACGCAAGGCTTCCCACTGATCGCGCTCTTCGCCACGCACCAGTTGGCTGGCCTGGCTCTTGCTGCTCTTGACTGCGGTCGCCGGCTTGAGATCGCGGCGCAGCTCCAGGCTCACCTCGCCCTTGAGCAACGGCCGGCAGGTCTCGCTCAGGCGCAGTCCGCCGTAGCCTTCCAGGTCGATGTCCACCAGGCCCCGGGCCACGAGCTGGCGGAACAGGGAACGCCATTCGCTCTCGGAGCGGGCCTTGCCGACGCCGTACACCGACAAGTGCTGGTGACCGAAACTGCGGACCTTCTCGTTGTCCTTGCCCAGCAGAACATCCACCAGGTGCCCGACGCCATAGCGCTGGCCCGTGCGGAAGATGGTCGACAACGCCTGGCGCGCCGGTTCCGTGGCGTCCCAGGTCTCCACGCCATCGACACAGTTGTCACAGTGCCCGCACGGTTGGGGCATGTCTTCGTCGAAATAGGCCAGCAAGGTCTGGCGGCGGCAGCGGGTTTCTTCGCACAGCGAGAGCATGGCATCGAGCTTGTGCTGCTCCAGGCGCTTGTGGCGTTCGTCACCTTCGGAGTTCTGCAACATCTGCTTGAGCATCACCACGTCTTGCAGGCCGTAGGCCATCCAGGCGTCGGCCGGCAAGCCATCCCGGCCGGCACGACCGGTTTCCTGATAATAGGCCTCGAGGGATTTGGGCAGGTCCAGGTGCGCCACGAAACGCACGTTGGGCTTGTCGATGCCCATGCCGAACGCCACGGTGGCGACCATGATCAAGCCTTCCTCGTTGAGAAAGCGCTTCTGGTGATAGGCCCGCAGTTCGTTGGGCAGCCCGGCGTGATAGGGCAACGCTGGAAACCCCTGGTCGCAGAGGAACGCCGAGACTTCGTCGACTTTTTTTCGTGACAGGCAATAGACGATGCCGGCATCGCTGCGCCGTTCGGCGAGGAACGCCAGCAACTGTTTGCGGGGCTGCTCCTTGGGCACGATGCGGTAGAAAATATTGGGGCGGTCAAAACTGGAGAGGAACCGCTCGGCGTCTTGCAGATGCAAGCGCTCGACGATTTCTTCCCGGGTCCGTTTGTCGGCGGTGGCGGTCAGCGCGATGCGCGGTACGTCGGGGAACAGCTCCGCCAGTTGCCCCAGTTGCAGGTATTCGCGACGGAAATCGTGGCCCCACTGGGACACACAGTGGGCTTCGTCGATGGCGAACAGGGCGATTTCCAGACTCTGCAGGAACGCCAGCATGCGCGGCTGTACCAGGCGTTCCGGAGCCAGGTAGAGCATCTTCAGCTCACCGCGCCGGATCCGCGCCGCCAGGTCCCGCTGCTGCTCGGCACTCAGGGTTGAGTTCAGCGAAGCGGCGGCAACGCCCAGCTCCTCAAGGGTCGCGACCTGGTCGTCCATCAGGGCGATCAGCGGCGAAACCACCACCGCCAGGCCATTGCGCAACAACGCCGGCACCTGGTAGCACAAGGACTTGCCGCCGCCGGTGGGCATCAGCACCAGGGCATCGCCGCCGCTGGCCACGCGCTCAATAATGGCACCCTGACGGCCACGAAAACTGTCGTAGCCGAAGATGTCCTTGAGGACGCGTTGAGCCTGTTCGAGCATAGAAACTCCAAAAATCACCGAAACATCCCTGCAAGGCTGGTTCAGAACCGAACATGCTGCACCGGCAAATCGTAAGTGCGCGTTTCGAATCGCTGGGACACTGCAGGGCATCACAAAACGCGGCAGTATACCCGAGGCCTTCGTTACAAAGGGTGATGCTGACAAGAGGTGCTCAAGACCTGTAAGGCCTGACATTGCACTCTGTGGCGAGGGGATTTATCCCCTCGCCACAAAGAAATCCTTTCGCCACAAAGACCGTGTCAGTCGTTGCGAAGCAGGCAAATCTGCCAAGCGGCTGGCCTGGGCGCTCAAGAAGGCCTAGAATTCCCGCATTGTTTATTCCCCCAAGGTAGCCTGTAATGTCCTTCGCTGAGCAACTGACCCGCCTGCAAGTCTTTCTCGACGCCGATGAGCTGCACGAGGAAGCGCTGGACTACGTGGCCGCTCATGGCTACCTGACCGCCCTGTCGATCTGCTCCGAACAGGTGCCGGATCGCGAGTGGATCGACGCCCTTTTCGCCGAAGAACCGCACTACACCGACGAAGCCCAACGCATCGAAATCGAAGCCACGCTGGTCGGCCTCAAGGCGCACATTGCCCGTCAGCTGGCCTCCGACGAAGAGTTCGAGCTGCCCTGCGAGCTGGACCTGGGCGATGACCCGGACGACTCGGAACTGCGCGGCTGGTGCATCGGCTTCATGGAGGGTGTGTTCCTGCGCGAAGCGGCCTGGTTCGAAACCGCCGAAGAGGAAGTCAGCGAAATGCTGCTGCCGATCATGGTCGGTTCCGGTCTGTTCGACGAGCAACCGGAATTCTCCGACATCGCCGCCGACGCCAACCTGATGGACGACATGATCGTACAGATCCCGGAAGCTCTCACCGCGCTGTACCTGCTGTGCAACGCTCCGGACGAGAAGCCGGCGATCCTCAAGCCTCGTCACCACTAAGACCCGGCCTATGGACAACCCCATAGGCAACCGCCCCCTGATGTTGCGCTACGTGCTGCTGGCCATCGGCTGGCTGAGCGTGGCATTGGGGGTGATCGGGATCTTCCTGCCAGTACTGCCCACCACGCCCTTCCTCCTGCTGGCAGCCGCCTGCTTCGCCCGCAGCTCGCCGCGTTTCTACCAATGGCTGGTGGAGCACCCGCGACTCGGGCCGTGGATCAAGGACTACCTCAGCGGCAACGGCATCCCGCTCAAGGGCAAGGTCTACGCCATCGGGTTGATGTGGGCGAGCATTCTGCTGTCGTGCTACCTGGTGCCCCTGCCTTGGGCGCGGGGGTTCATGTTGACGAGTGCGTTGTTGGTGACGGTTTATATCCTGCGACAGAAGACCCTGCACAAACCGTGATTCGCGATGGGAATTGTGAGTAGTATTCACCTGTTTTCATTCACAGTAGAATTCGCGCCACATCTGTCCCCGGAACATCACTTCTGCCGTAGCCTGGCATCGGTCCACATGGAGGAAAGTCTGTGAAACTGATCAGGCTGGAGCTAGAAAACTATCGCTGCTTCCCTACCCTGACGCTAGAGCTGGATTCCCAGCTGACTTTGTTGGTTGCGCGTAACGGCCAAGGCAAAACAAGCTTACTGGACGCCATCAAGGTTGCGTTGTGGCCCTATGTTCGCGGATTCGATCTTGGCAGCATGACCAACGACGTCACCGGCATTCAACCGGAAGACGTGTTTCTACGCCCCCTCGCGGCGCATCAGATGGAGCCGTCTCTCCCGGCCCGACTGACAGCCCATGCCCTTTTCCATGAGAAAGCCTGGACATGGTCGCGCCGCCGGGAAAGTATCCGCAAGGGAACGCAAACCCGAGAGGATGCCACCGCCAACCTGTTGCAAACCACCGCCGAAGCCCTTGAAGTACAAATCTTCAACAGAACGGTGGTTGACCACCAAGACCCCTTTGATCTTCCGGTGTTGGCGTACTACGGCACAGGGCGACTCTGGAGTCAGAAGAAGCTGACCTCCGCGCAGGAAAAAGCGGAAAACGCGGAGCTCTCCAGAACCTACGCCTATCGCGATTGCCTTGACCCGGCTTCCAGCTACAAACATTTCGCCAAGTGGTATACACGGATCTTTCGCAGCTATCGGGAAGAACAGATCCGTAACCTCGAACGTGGAAAACTAAGCATTGATGTGAAGGACGAATTAGCGCTCCCGGTACTGGCGGTACAGAACGCGGTGAATGCCGTCCTCGCGACCCGTACAGGATGGCGAGACCTGGCGTATAGCAGTGAATTCTCTGACCTGGTGCTGGAACATCCTGTCCATGGAGTATTGAAAGTCAGCCAACTCAGCGATGGTATTCGCAACATCGTCGCCCTGGCTGCCGACATTGCCTATCGCTGCGTGAAACTCAACCCTCACTTGGGCATTTCGGCGCCTCGTAAAAGCTCTGGCGTCGTCTTGATCGATGAAGTCGACATGCATTTGCACCCTGCATGGCAACAAACCGTCGTACCTGACCTGCTCGATGCTTTCCCACACATTCAATTCGTCATGACGACGCACAGCCCACAGGTGATCAGCTCGGTGCCTGCTCATTGCATCCGGGTCCTTCAAACGGTAACCGATGAGGGCGGACGACAGATCATCGTCAATGATGTGGAGCAACAGACTCAGGGAGTTGCCAGCTCTCAGGTGCTGGCCTACGTCATGGACATCGATCCGACTCCTGATAACGAGCCAGCTCAAAAACTAAGCAAGTACATGGCGTTGATCCAGCAAAACCTGCATGAAACGACGACAGAGGGTCTGGAACTACGGCAGTACCTGGACAAGCACTTTGGCGTCAAGCACCCGAACATGCTCGACTGCCAACGGCTGATCCGGCTGGAAACCTTCAAACGCAAGAAACTGACAAAACCGTGAGACAAGGAAATCGGGGCCATGCGCAAGCTTGTTAGAGGTGAAGGACCGCGTTGCCTCTCCCGCTACAAACACGGAGTGCATAAATGGTCGCCACAGTCCCCGACCGCACTGGAGCGCGAGCAGGTCTGGGAGTGCCTCCAAGCCATGCAGGATACCCGATGCGCTTACTGTGAAGCCGATATCAGGACATCTCGCCATATTGAGCATTTTCGACAACGAGATAGATACCCTAAGGGCACCTTCGAATGGATAAACCTCTTTGGCTCATGCTGCCGTGAAGATGCCTGCGGTAAGTTCAAGGATCGCTGCGGCGCCTATGAACATGCCATTCTGGTTAAACCTGACGTGGACAATCCCGACGACTATTTCATTTTCGTCAGCGACGGCACCATTGTCCCGCGAGCAAATCTGGATGATCGGTCGAGACACAGGGCAGTCGAAACATTGCGAATCTTCAACCTGGATGCTCAGAACGGAGCGTTGCGTGAGATGAGGCGAGAGGCGGTTCGTCCTTACCTAAACACCGCACAAGCACTCATGGATATGATGGATATGCCTGAAGAATATTCGGAGAACGATATTCAGGATTTCCTTGAAGAGGAAGTTCAAAAAATCGCAAGCCTGCCCTTCTCTACGGCGATCAGGCACACGCTATCGATAAAGCATTGATCTATTGTGTTTATTGAGCCGTAGGACACTACTGCACTCAGCTACACCGCCTTGCGCCATTGCCTACAACTACGCCAGAATCCGCCGGCTTGCGCACCAGGGGGGCGAGATCTATCGTTTGCCGGTCGCTGACGAATCAGCGATCGGGTTTGGTAGCCCGTCCTCCACATGACGCACGGCGTCACCTTCAGCGGTGTCTTTTCGGCATTCGTCTTATGGTGGCCATGCGCAGGGCGCCCTCGGGCGCGCCGGCTTTCCATGTGGTCCGGTCTACCAACCTTCGTATGGCCACCACCCTTCGTTTGGTAGCGAGGGTGATGGCTCCTTTCATTACACATGGAGCTTCATCTTATGTTCAAGGTAACTCCCAATCCGCCAGACACCGCGCCCACGTCCTCTTACGACAAAGCCGCTGACCGCGCCCTCGACTTTTACCTGAAACCAAAACCGAGCGGGTCCGAGATCGATCCGCCTCCCGATCAGCTTTTTACCATTGTCAATGGTATCGACACTGAAGTTCTGCTCGCCAACCTCAGCGACAGTGATCTGGCCTTCGAGCTGAACGGTTCCCGGCGGCATGTGGCGTTGGGTATCCAGCAATTGATTGAACTGGACGCATTGCTGGCGAACCGTGCGCTGGATAACGTCGAACAGCGCTAGCCACTCCGCCCTTGATCGTTCCCACGCTCTGCGTGGGAATGCCTCAACGGACGCTCTGCGTTCGGCTCTTGGAGACGCAGAGCGTCCCAGGCTGCATTACCACGCGGAGCGTGGGAACGATCGAAACCCGGAAACGACGGGTTTTGCCGTTTCAGCTCAGCTCACACCGTATCCACCTTCAACGAATGATCATTCAACATCCCATTGATAATGGTCGCCGTGTCCGCCCCGCCCGCAATCATCCCCCCTGCGCCCGGCGTCACGCCGTAGTGGCTGGCGAGGTCGACACCGGCCAGGTCGATGGTCTGGTTCGGCGTGGCGCCGGCGGTGGCGCTGACGTCGATGCTGGTGATGACCGATGCGCCGCTGCCGGTGACAGTGAAGTGCAGATAGTCGTCCAGCGACGCGCTGGTGCCGTTCTCTCCCAGCAGCAGTTGTGACAGATCGAGTTTGTCGAGGCCGGGGGTGAAGTCGGTGATCACATCATGACCGCTATTGCCCGCTTGCCACTGGAACGTGTCCGCACCGCTGCCGCCGGTGAGGGTGTTGTTGCCCAGGCCGCCGATCAGGATGTCATCGCCGCCACCGCCGTTGAGCACGTCATGACCCAGGCCGCCGTCGATGCGGTTGGCGGCACCATCGCCAATGAGGGTGTCGTTGAAGTTCGAACCGACGAGGTTTTCGATGCCACCGAGGGTGTCGGTGCCGGCGCCCAGCGTGTTTTGCGCGGCGAGCAGGCCCAGGTTCACCGTGACGCCAGCGGTAGCGTGGGCGTAGCTGGCAGTGTCGTTGCCGGCGCCGCCGTCGAGCAGGTCATTGCCCGCGCCGCTGTAGAGCAAGTCATTCCCTGCTCCGCCGTGCAAGGTGTTGTTGCCCGAACCGGCACTGAGGATGTCGTTACCGTCCCCGCCGTTGAGGAGGTTGTCGCCATTGCCGGCCAACAACACGTCGTCGCCCGTGGTGCCGGTCAGGGTATGGCCCGCCTGGTAGCTGATATTCAACGCCGCAGTGTCGCTGCCGCCGTGGTTATCGCTGGCGGTGTAGCTGCCATGGTAATCCGGCGTGCTGTCCTGGGCGCCGGCGTAGTTGACGGTTAGGGTCAGTTGGTAGCTTTCCGCGGCGTTGACATTGCCGCCACCGGGGTTGGGGATGTTGGTGACGTGGATCTGGTAGTTGCCGTCCGCCGCCGCAGTGAATGAAGCCCCATCGTTGATCGCGATGAACGGCCCGCCATTGAGGGAATACTCCATGGCAATGCGACCAGCCGCGAGATTGTGGTCCAGGGTCAGGGTTTCGCCCTGCTTGAGGCTGATGTTGAGGCGGTCTTCGTCGTTGGTATTGTTGCCCGACACCATCCCCAGCGCCCCGCTGACCACCAATACGGCGGTCATGGCGGCGGCGTTGGCGACGAAGGAGCCACGGTCGAGGTTGATCGACTGCACGTTGTTGCCGGCGAAGCTGACCGTGCCGGTGCTGCCGGTGAAGTCCGCGCCTTTGCCGACCCAACCGGTGTTGAAGCTGGTGGGTGACGCGGTCAGCGGATCGCCATTGGCGTCGCTGTCATTGCCCAGCAGCAATTCCCCTGGTACCACGATATTGCCCGACAGCACGTTGGTGATGATGTTGTCGTCGACCGCCACGGGTGGCCTGTCGGGCACGACTTTGATCACCAGGGTGGAACTGGCCAGGTCACCATCGTTGTCGCTGACGGTGTAGGCGATGTTTTCGCTGATCACCGTGCTGGTAGTGGTCTGGGAGGTGTAGCTGTACTCGCCGCTGTCGAGGTTGATCACCAGCGTACCGTTGTGGGCAGTGGCGATGCTCACGCTGTTGTCCAGGCTGTTGAACGTGCCATGGTTGGCCCCGCCACTGGCCGTCAACGCGCCCTGGCCACCATTGGCGGCCGGGTCATAGCTGTAGGTGGTGCCGTCGACCACCAGGCTTTTGACATAGCCGCCGTCGGCGCCGAACGTACCGCCCTCGCCCAACAGGCTGCCGGTGACCGGCACGCCTTGCACGGTGCCGGACAATACCGAGTTGAGCTGGTTGAGATCGGTCACCACCACGGCGTTGGTGTCGGTGTGGGTGCTGCCGTCGTGGGCCAATGGGTCGAGGTTGGCATTGCTGACGCCGCTGCCCAGGCCGATGGCGTAGTTCTTGATGCCGTTGGCGTCGAGGAAGGCTTTCCAGGCGGCTTCGTCTGCCGCACCGGTTTCCTGGCCGGTGGTGGGTTTGCCATCAGAGAAGAAGTAACCGATGTTCTGCGCCCCGGTCAGTTGCCCGGAGGTGACAAACGCAGTCTTGGCCGCCGCCACTGCCGCATCGTAGTTGGTCCCGCCGTCAGCCGTCAGGCTGGTGAGGAGCGTCTTGGCCGTCGCGACATCGACCCACACTGAAGTCTGGTCGGTGGCACTGCTGCTGAAGGTAACGAGCTGGACCTTGACGTCTCCCAAGTCATCGTACTTATCGAGCAAGTCGCTGATGGCCTGCTTCGCCAGGTCCAGCCGCGAAAGCCCTGGCACGCCGGAGGCATCGGCCATGCTGCCGGACACGTCGAGCACGATCAGCAGGTTCGAGTCGATCTCCACCGCCGTCACTGAACGTTCCGATGCAACGGCGCTGGGCACATCGTCGACAATGCTCACCACCAGGCTGCCGGTCACGCTGTTGCCCAGGGCGTCCGTGGCCTGATAGGTGAAGCTTTCGCTCAAGACGTTCGGGCCGTCATTGGCGTGGGGTGTCGTGGTAGCGGGCGAGGCCAGCGTATAGGTGTAGGAGCCGTCCGGATGGAGCAGCAATTGACCATAAGCCCCCGTGGCGTTGCCCACCAAGGCAAAGGTCACCGCACCAGTGGCACCTGACACCGAACCGACAAGGCTGCCGCTGGCCGTTTCGCCAGTGCCGCTCGGGTCGCTGCCAGTGACGGTGCCAGGGGCCAGGTCCTGGCCGTCCTGATTCAGGTCGAGGGCTTTTTCGTAGACGGTAATGTCGTGGTCGGTTTCGGCGACAAGGCAGCTGTTGTGCACATCGATGGTGATGGTCGTGGTGCTTTCATCCCCATCGCCGTCGCGCACGGTGTAGGTGAACACGTCCGTGGCGCCGGGTGCGCCGACGCTGTCCGGGTTGCTGTGGTAGACCGCGTTGCCATTGGCATCCAGGGTCAGGTAGCCGTAGGTGCCGTTGATCTGGGTGTCGAGGCCGCCCACCGCCGGGGTTGAAGTATCGCTGCCACCCCGTACGCCGATGACGGTACCGCCGTCGGCACCGAGCACGTCGTTATCCAGCACGTTGCCGCTGACCGTCCCGCCCTCCACTACTGCGGCGGTGTCGCAATAAGCCTTGGGCACATCGTCGACGATGTTGATGACGATGGTACTGGTGACGGTGTTGCCCAGGGAGTCCGTGGCCTGATAGGTGAAACTTTCACTCGTCACGTTCGGGCCGTCGTTGGCATGGGGCGTTGTCGTGGCGGGCGAGGTCAGCGTGTAGGTGTAGGAGCCATCGGGGTTGAGCAGCAACTGCCCGTGGGCGCCGATGGCATCACTTACCAGGGCGAAGGTCACGGCGCCAACGGCACCGGTCACTGCCCCGACGAGGCTGCCAGTAGCGGTTTCGCTGGTGGCGCTCGGGTCGCTGCCGGTGACCGTGCCGGGGGCCAGGTCCTGGGCGTCCTGATTGAGGTCGAGGGCTTTTTCGTGGACGCTGATGTCCTGGTCCGGCGTGGCGACGAGGCAGACGTCGTGCACGTCGATGGTGATGGTGGTGGTGCTTTCATCGCCGTCGGCATCGCGCACGGTGTAGGTGAACACGTCCGTGGCACCGGGTGCGCTGACGCTGTCCGGATTGCTGTGGTAGACCGCGTTGCCATTGGCGTCCAGGGTCAGGTAGCCGTAGGTGCCGTTGATCTGGGTATTGAGGCCGCCGATTGCCGGGGTCGAGGTGTCGTCACCGGCGCGTACGCCGATCACCGCGCCGCTGGCAGCGGGCCCATCGGCACCGCCCACGTCGTTGTCCAGGACATTGCCGCTGACCGTCCCACCTTCATTCACCGAGGCGGAATCGGCGTGGGCGGTGGGCAAGTCGTCGACGATGTTCACGTCGAGATTGCCGGTTGCCGTGGTGCCGTTGTCATCCGTGGCGACGACGGTGAATTGCTCGCTGAGGCTGTTGGCGCCGTTGGCGTTTGGATGGGCTTCGTTATCCAGCAAGGTGTAGCTGTAGCTGACCACCCCTGTGGCTGCGTTGAAACCGGTGATGGTCAGGGTGTTGCCCAGCGCCGTGGTGATGGACTGTGGAAAACCTGCCGCCACACCACCGCTAACGACCGTGATGCCGCCCACGCTCAAGGTCTGCACACCGTCCAGCGCGGTCACGGTGAAGGTGCCGCTCTGGGTCAGCGCCGGCGCATCCGGGCTCGTGCCATCGCTGAGGTTTTTCTCCTGCACCGTCAGCTCGCCGCCCTCGGTGTCCAGGCCGGTGATGATCACCGGATCGTCGTTGTTGTGCACTTGCAGCACCAGGTTCGCAGTGCTGGTATCGCCATCCGCGTCGGTCAGGGTGTAGGTGAAGGTTTCAGTGCCGTTGCCGCCGCCGTGCAAACCTTTGAAATCCGTGTCGGCGGGATTGAGGGTGTAGGTGTAGGACCCGTCGGCGTTGAGGACCAGGGTGCCGTAGGTGCCGGTGAACGTACCCGGAGTGATCGGGCCCGACGCAACGTGGTCTGCGCCTTCGGTGTCGTTGGTCAGCACGCTGCCGGTCAGGGTCAGGTTGGTTTCCGAGGTGGTGCCGACGTTGCTGTCGTCCACGGCATGCGGCAGGTCGTCGACGATATTCACATCGAGATTGCCCGTGGCAGTGGTGCCGTTGTCATCGGTAACGACGACGTTGAACTGCTCGCCGAGAATGTTGGCGCCGTTGGCGTTCGGATGAGCTTCGTTGTCCAGCAAGGTGTAGCTGTAGCTGACCACGCCCGTGGCCGCGTTGAAGCCGGTGATGGTCAGGGTATTGCCCAGCGCCGTGGTGATGGACTGTGGAAAACCTGCCGCCACGCCGCCGCTGACGACAGTGATGCCGCCGACGCTCAAGGTCTGCACACCGTCCAGCGCGGTCACAGTGAAGGTGCCGCTCTGGGTCAGGGCCGGCGCATCAGGACTGCTGCCGTCGCTGAGGTTTTTCTCCTGCACCGTCAGCTCACCGCCGTCGGTGTCCAGGCCGGTGATGATCACCGGATCGTCGTTGTTGTGCACTTGCAGCACCAGGTTCGCAGTGCTGGTGTCACCGTCCGCATCGGTCAGGGTGTAGGTGAAGGTTTCGGTCCCGCTTCCCCCGCCATGCAGCGCCACGAATTGCGGGTCGCTGGTGTCCAGGGTGTAGGTGTACGTACCGTTGGGGTTGAGTACCAGCGTGCCGTAGGTACCGGTGAACGTCCCGCCGATGATCGGCCCGCTGTCGGGGCCGGTGGGAATGCGATCGGCGCCCTGGTGGTCGTTGGGCAATACGTTGCCGGTGAGAGTGACCAGGGTTTCCGATGCGGTGCTGGCATTGCTGTCGTCGATGGCCTGGGGCACGTCGTCGGTGATATTGACGTCCAGGGTGCCGGTGGCGCTGTCGCCATCGGTGTCCACCGCCACGACCGGGAACTGTTCGGTGAGGGTATTGGCACCGTCGCCGGCAGGATGGCTTTCATTGTCGAGCAGCGTATAGGTGTAGCTGACTACCCCGGTGGCGGGATTGTAGCCGGTGATGGTCAGGGTATTGCCCAGTGCGGTGGTGATGGCCTGGGGGAAGCCTGCGGGCACGCCAGCGGCAATCACGCTGATGCCGCCGATGCTCAAGCTGCTCAACCCGTCAGGGGCATTGATGGTGAAGGTGCCGCTCTGTACCAATGCGCCCGGATTGCTGGCTGAGCCATCGGCCAGGTTGGCCTCGTTGGCGGTCAGTTCGCCGCCCTCCACGTTCAGCCCGTCGAGGGTCACGGGATTGTCCGGCGGTTCAGGGGTCACCGGTGGCACGGTTTGATTGTCGCCGTTGCCGTTCTCATCGCCAGCCAGACGTACCAGCGGAAATTCGGGAATCCCGTTGAATCCGGCTGTAGGAAAACCGATCTGCGGTGCCACGACGCCGCCCACCTCTTCCAACAGGACAAAACTGTGCCCCCCACCCAAGGCACCGGGGGCACCACCCGCACCGGGGCCAGCGGCGGTGGCTTCTCCTGTCTGGGTCGGGTCGGCACCGGCGGCGATGGCTTGCTGCAGTTTCTGCACATCGGTCAGTTGCCCGGCCGTCGGTGTCGCCGCTTCAGGCACATCGACATGGGGAACCTGGTGGGCCAGCAGTTGCGCGGTGAGGGTCAGGTTGCTTTCACGGCCCAGCGTCAGGTCCTGACCGTTCGCAAGGTGCACGGCCACTGCTCCTTCGGCACCGGTGATCAGGTGCTCGCCGGCATACAGCCGGTCCCCTTCGACCAGAGGACGCCGCTGGCCTGCGGCCGTCTCTGCGAAAACCTGCCCCACAATCTTGCTGACTGTACCGACGAGCGCTGCCATGTGCATCCCTCCGTTGCCAACCGCAGTCGGCCCTTTGTTGGGTGAAGAAATCCGTGCTTAGGGACAACCAGGAAATCTGGAAAATCTGCCAGCTTTCGCAGGTTCAAGAAGCGCTAGCCAGTCGCCACAACGACAAAAAACCGTCACTTCAAAGTCCTGCTCATTCAACCCTGTAGGCACCTCTTCACATTGTTTCAAAACTCCAACGGAACTTTTATTTGACGTCCAAAAGCCGTCAGAGCCCGCAATTTCAAAGGAATTGCCTTTGAACAATGTGCCGCTTTTTTCCGGGCACATAAGTTTTTTTCGGCATAAGCGTTATGAGAAATTCTTCTTAGGTTTCCCTCAGGATGTTCTTAGCTGTGTTGTTACAAGGTTGAAACGGTTTTGATCTTAAATACGTCAATATTCTGGCGACACAGAAGCACAACAGACCTCAGGAGATGCACCCCATGCGCGTTTTATCCCCTCTTTGCAGCGCGGTTTTGCTGGCGATGGCCTGCTCTTCTTCTGCGCAGGCCATGTCGCTGACCGAAGCGATCCAGAGCACCATCGCGACTCACCCTGAATTGGCGCAACGGGTGGACAGCCGCCTGTCGGCCAATGAAGACGTCAAGGTCGCCAGGGGGGGCTTCTTTCCGTCGGTGGATTTGAATGCCGGCTACGGCCGTGGCTACAGCGACAACCCCAACACCCGGGCACAGGGCAATCACAACACCAACACCCTGAACTACACCCAGTCGGAGCTGCGCCTGCGGCAGATGCTCTTTGACGGGTTCAACACCAGCAATGAGGTGGAGCGCACCAAGGGCGTGGTCAATTCCCGGGCCTATTACGCACAGGGCACCGCCCAGGACCTGGCCCTGCGCACCATCGAGGTCTATCTCGAAGTGCTCAAACGTCGCGAGCTGGTGACCCTGGCCAAGAACAACCTGCAGGCGCACCTGCGGGTCAACGACCAGATCGGCCTGCGCACCCAGCGCGGGGTGGGCAGCACGGCCGACTCCGACCAGTCCAATGCCCGTCGGGCGCTGGCGGAAAACAACTACGACACCGCCCAGGTCGACCTGGCTGACGCCGAGGCGAACTTCTACAGCGTGGTCGGGCGCATGCCCGATGAGCTGGAAGCACCGCCGTCGACCAAGGGCGAAATCCCCGCCGACCTGCGCGAAGCCCAGCAGAGCATGGTGGAGAACCACCCATACCTGAAATCGGCCCAGGCCGACGTGCAGTCCGCCGAGAGCCAATATGAAGTGGCCAAGTCGCCGTTCTACCCACGCTTCGACGCCGAGGCCGCGGTGGGCGCCAATAACAACATCGGTGGCGAAGAAGGTCACGACAACAACTGGCGGGTCGGTGTGGTGATGAACTACAACCTGTTCCGCGGCGGCAGCGACAAGGCACGGCTGGCGTCCAACGCGCACCAGATCGACCAGGCCATGGACATTCGCAATAACGCCTTGCGCCAGCTCAATGAGGACACGCGCCTGGCCTGGAACGCGATGCTCAACGCTCGCAAGCAGACCCCCACCGCCCGGGAATACGCCGACACTACCGCCCGCGTGCGCGCCGCCTACCAGGATCAGTTCGGCCTCGGCCAGCGGACCCTGCTCGACCTGCTCGACAGCGAAAACGAGCTGTACAACGCCAACCGTCGCTACACCGAAGTGCGCTACACCGAGGAATACTCGATGTACCGGGTGTTGGCGAACATGGGCCTGTTGTTGAGCAAACAACGGATCGTGCTGCCGGCCGACGCCATCGCCCAGACCGAAGTCAAGAGCGAAGCACGGCTGCCCGAATTGAAGTAGCCCACTGGGAGCGATCGATGTGACCAGCATGGAACCCGCTATCCCCGGCGCCGATCCGCGCCTGAGCTTCGATGACCCTCTGCTGGATGGTCTGTTGATCCTCTGCAAACTCCATGGCGCGACGGTCAGCCGCGCCAGCCTCAGCGCCGGGCTTCCAATGGCGCACCAACGGCTGAGCCTGGACCTGCTGCCACGTGCAGCGGCCCGGGCCGGTTTGCAGGCACGGGTGCTGCGCCGGGGCCTGGGCGAGATTTCACCACTCAATCTGCCGGTGATGCTGCTGCTGGCCGGTGGTCGTTGCGCGGTATTGCGACGCTGGCACAAGGACGGCCGCGCATTGATCCTGCCCTGCGAAGCCGACGGCGGCGAGCAATGGGTCAGCCGCGAGGAGCTGACCGCCGATTATGCTGGCCAGGCGTTGTTCGCCCGGCCGCGCCATGAACTCGAAGACCTGCGCTCGCCCCTGGTGCCACGGGTCGAAGCGTGGTTCCGCGACACCTTGAAACTGTCGCGCTGGTTGTACAGCGACGCGATCCTGGCGAGTCTGCTCATCAACCTGCTGGGGTTGATGGTGCCCCTGTTCGTCATGCAGACCTACGACCGCGTGGTGCCGAACCAGGCCACGTCTACCCTGTGGGTGTTGGCCGTGGGGCTGTTGATCGGCACCGGCTTCGAGCTGGTACTGCGGGTGGTGCGCGCGCACCTGCTGGACAGCGCCGGCAAGAAAACCGACGTGATCCTCTCCGCCACCCTGTTCGAGCGCATCACCGGCATGGCGATGAAAGCCCGGCCGGTGACCATCGGCGGGTTCGCCCAGAGCATCCATGACTTCCAGGGCCTGCGGGAATTTCTCACCGCCGTGACCCTCACCAGCCTGATCGACCTGCCCTTTGCCGTGCTGATGCTGCTGGTGATCGGCTTGCTGGGGGGCTGGCTGGTGGTCATTCCGGTGGTGGCGTTTCCCATCACGGTGATCTTCGCGATGATCATCCAGGTACGCCTGCGCGATACCGTACAAAAAAGCCTGGCCCTGGGTGGCCAGCGCCAGGCCTTGCTGATCGAAACCCTCGGCGGCCTGGAAACCCTCAAGGCCTGCAGCGCGGAAAGCGAGCGCCAGCACCAATGGGAAAGCACCCACGGCGCCCTCACCCGCCTGGACAGCCATGCGCGCAACCTCTCGGCACTGGCGACCAACGGCACTCTGTTCCTGCAGCAATTGGCCGGCATGACCACCATCGTCGCCGGGGTCTACAGCATCATCGCCGGCAACCTCAGCGTCGGTGCGCTGGTGGCGTCCTATATGCTTGGCAGCCGGGTGCTGGCGCCACTGGGGCAGATCGCCGGGTTGATCACCCGTTACCAGCAGGCCCAACTCACCATGCGCAGCACCGACGCCCTGATGGCGCTGCCCCAGGAGCGCGATGCCAGGCAGCGGCCATTGGACCGCACCCAATTGCAGGGGGCGCTGGACGTCCACGGCGTGACGTTCCACTACAACGACCAGAGCACACCGGCGCTGTCGAACGCGAGCTTCAAACTCAAGGCCGGTGAACGGGTCGGGATCATCGGCCGCAGCGGCTCGGGCAAAAGCACCCTGGCGCGCCTGTTGATGGGATTCTACGAACCGCAGGAAGGCCAGTTGCTGCTCGACGGCCTGGACCTGCGGCAACTGGACATCGCCGACCTGCGCCAACAGATCGGCTATGTCGCCCATGACCTGCCGCTGCTGGCCGGCAGTCTGCGCGACAACCTGACCCTCGGCGCCCGCTACATCAGCGACGCGCGCATGCTCGAAGTGGCGGAACTGACCGGCGTCGGCGAACTGGCCCGCCAGCATCCCCAGGGCTTCGACCGCCCGGTGGGCGAACGCGGCCAACTGCTCTCCGGCGGCCAGCGCCAGGCCGTGCTGCTGGCCCGGGCCCTGTTGCTCGATCCACCGATCCTGCTGCTGGACGAACCCACCAGCGCCATGGACAACAGCAGCGAAGACACTTTGCGGCAAAAGCTCCACACACACATTCAGGGCAAGACCTTGCTGCTGGTCACCCACCGCACCTCGATGCTGAGCCTGGTGGATCGCCTGGTGGTGCTGGACAACGGCCGGATCGTCGCGGATGGACCGAAAGAAATGGTGATCGATGCGCTGCGCAAGGGGCGGGTGGGTTCCGGAACGGTTTAGCAAGCACCACCGAACCCTGTGGCGAGGGGATTTATCCCCGCTGGGCTGCGAAGCGGCCCTAACACCTGACACCTCGGTATATCAGGCAGATTGAGTTGACTGGTTTGGGGCTGCTTTGCAGCCCAGCGGGGATAAATCCCCTCGCCACAAAAGCCGTGCCCAGCATTACTTCATTTAACCGACGGGTATCCCCCCATGTCTGCCCAAACATCCGATCCAGCCGCCCGAAGCTACTTCGGCAGTTTCAGCAAAAGTGCCGAAAGCGAGTTCATGCCGGAAACTGCCGGCGCGGCGTTGCAGGATTCGCCACGCCGATCCCGCGTCACCGTGTGGCTGGCCGCCGGGCTGATCGTCACCGCGCTGGTGTGGGCGAAACTGGCGATCCTGCAGGAAGTCACCACCGGCGAGGGCAAGGCGATTCCGTCGAGCAAGGTCCAGGTGATCCAGAACCTGGAGGGCGGTATCGTCACCGAGATTTTCGTCCGCGAAGGCCAGATGGTGAACAAGGGCGATACCCTGCTGCGCCTCGACGACACGCGGTACCGGTCGAACAAGGGCGAAAGCGAGGCCGACCGCTATGCCTTGATGGCCCAGGTCCAGCGTTTGTCGGCAGAAGCCGAGGGGCGGCCGTTCCAGGTATCGGCCGAGGTGACCGCCAAGGCTCCACAAGTGGCCGAGGACGAGCGCTCGCTGTATGAGCAACGACAACGGCGCCTGGCCAGCGAACAACGGACCCTGACCGAGCAACTGCGGCAGAAGACCCAGGAGCTGGCGGAGTTTCGTTCCAAGCAAGCCCAGTTCAGTTCCAGCCTGGCCCTGCTGCAAGAGGAAATGAACATGTCCGCGCCGCTGGTGAGCACCGGGGCGGTGTCACCGGTGGAAATCCTGCGGCTCAAGCGCAGCGCGGTGGAGATCCGTGGCTCGCTCAACGCCACCACCCTGGCGATCCCCCGGGCCGAATCGGCGATCAATGAAATCAAGAGCAAGATCGACGAATCGGAACAGACGTTCCGCTCCGACGCAGCCAAGGAGCTCAACGAGAAACGCACGGACCTGTCGAAGATCACCGCCTCGAGCATCGCCATTGACGACCGCGTGACCCGCACCACTGTCGTTTCACCGGTGCATGGGGTGATCAAGCAGCTCAAGGTCAACACCATCGGCGGCGTGGTGCAGCCGGGCAGCGACATGGTGGAAATAGTGCCCATGGAGGACAACCTGCTGATCGAAGCCAAGGTCCGCCCACAGGACGTTGCCTTCCTCAATCCGGGCCAGAAAGCCATGGTCAAGTTCAGCGCCTATGACTACACCATCTACGGCGGGCTCAGTGCCCGGCTCGAACTGATCGGTGCCGACACCATCACCGACGACAAGGGCAACAGCTTCTACCTGATCCAGGTGCGTACCGATAAGAACCATTTGGGCGGCGACACCAAGCCGTTGCTGATCATCCCGGGGATGGTGGCGACGGTGGACATCATTACCGGGGAGAAAAGTGTGCTGGATTACTTGCTCAAGCCGGTGTTGAAGGCGCGGACCGAGGCGATGCGCGAGCGGTAGTCTGAGCCAGGATGTTCATTGATGGTTTTATCGCTATCGCGAGCAGGCTCGCTCCCACAGGGGGATCTCCAGTGGATACAAAATATGTGATCACCACGGCTCTACTGTGGGAGCGAGCCTGCTCGCGATGAGGCCAGTACTATCTGTCAGCATGGTTACGCTGGTAAGTCTCCTCCCCCATCGCCGCAATCTGCCCCTCGATCAACGCCTCGAACGGCCGGAGCAACGGCTCGAAACTGATCGGCGCCTCCAGCACCTGCAACGCCTGGACAATCGCCTCCACCGTCGACAATGCGCCCGGTCCCGGTGCCTTGCGCAAGCGGTAACGGGATACCCCGCCGTCGGCCAGCGTCACCCTCGGCAACGCCGCCAGCAAAGGATTGAGGTGCAGCAACTTGCGCGCCTTGCGCCAGGTGCCGTCCGGCACAACCAATAGCAGCGGATCGTCGGACGGTCCATAGGCCTGCATCGGCTGCGCATCTTCGCCGGGAAACAGCAGGCAGGCCCGATAACCCGGTTGGTTGAGCAATGCAGGTAAATTCTCGAACACCTCACCGACGATCAACTCGGCGTTGTTGAGCCCCAGCGCCGCCAGCCGGGCGGTGTTCAGGGCGTGGTTCACTTCGCTGGGATGTTGCAACAGCAGGACCCGGGTGCGGCTGTCGAGACTGGGAATCAGCGGACACAGGCAATGGCTTTGCGGTCGGTGGCAGCGCGGGCAATGGATTCTGGACATCGTCACCTCAGGCCTGGTGGAGCTGCGCTTTAAGCAGGTCGCGGAAAGTCTGGATCAGCGGCTCGCGGCTACGGCCCCGGCGCATGATCATCGAAAACGGCGCCTGATAGCCGAACGTGGCCGGCAGCAGTACTCGTAAGTCGCCCTTGTCGACCCAGGCCTGGGCGTAATGTTCGGGCAGGTAGCCGATGTAGGCACCGGACAAGACCAGGATCAGTTGCGCCTCCATGCTCTCCACCGTCGCGGCGCTGTGCTTGAAGCCGTGGCGGGCCAGCTCGGCCTGGCTCCAGTAACCACGCCCGACCATCCGCTGTTGGGTGATGAGCTGTTCGGGGATGCGCCGCTCGTTGAACAGCGGGTGGCGATTGCTGCAATACAACCAGTGCTGCTCGCGGTACAGCGGCATGTAGATCAGCCCGCTCATGCGCGTGGAAAATGCACCGATGGCCAGGTCCAGGCGGTTGTCCTGCACGCCGAGTTGCAGCTCGTAAGGGCTCATGACAGACAAGTGCAGGTGCACCGCCGGGTGCTCGAGGCTGTAGGCGCCGATGACCTCGGCGAACGGCAGGGCCTTGTCGCTGACGGTGGAATCGATCACCCCCAGGTTCAACGTGCCGCGCAACTCCCCCTTGAGGGCTGCGGCGTACTGCTCGAAACCTTCGAGCTCACCCAACAGGCGCAGGGTTTCCTGATGGAACAACTCGCCTTTGCTGGTCAGGCTGAACCCGCCCCGGCCGCGATGACACAACACCAGGCCCAAGGCCGACTCGAGTTGACTCATGTAGGTGCTGATGGCCGATGTGGACAGGTTGAGCTCATGCTGGGCATTGGCGAACCCTTGGTGCCGGACCACGCTGACGAAGATTCGCAGCAGCTTCAGGTCGGGTAGAGCGTTGGTCATTGGGGGTTCTCCATATCGGCGGTCGCTGCAAAACTTTGTGGCGAGGGGATTGGGATAAATCCCCCGGGGATAAATCCCCTCGCCACAGGGTATCCATCAGGACCAACAGTGAGCCTCTTTGAGCAAGAGTTATCGCCCCCACCCCACATTAGTTTAGAAAAATCTGAACTAAGTATTTGCCCCCAACGATTCTTCGCGCCCACGGCTTTTCGCAGAATCGGCCCCTGATAACTAAAACAAACGATGAGGCCCTACCCGTGGACAAGATTCTTCACCAACCACTGGGCGGCAACGAAATGCCGCGCTTCGGCGGCATCGCCACCATGATGCGACTTCCCCATGTGCCCACCGCCGCCGGCCTGGACGCAGCCTTCGTCGGCGTGCCGCTGGACATCGGCACCTCCCTGCGCGCCGGCACCCGTTTCGGGCCGCGGGAGATCCGCGCCGAATCCGTGATGATCCGCCCCTACAACATGGCCACCGGGGCCGCGCCGTTCGACTCGCTGTCGGTGGCCGACATCGGCGACGTGGCGATCAACACCTTCAACCTGCTGGACGCCGTGCGGATCATCGAGGAGTCGTATCACAAGATCCTCGAACACAACGTCATCCCGCTGACCCTGGGCGGCGATCACACCATCACCCTGCCGATCCTGCGAGCCATCCACAAGAAACACGGCAAGGTCGGCCTGGTGCACATCGACGCCCATGCCGATGTGAACGACCACATGTTCGGCGAGAAAATCGCTCACGGCACCACCTTCCGCCGCGCCGTCGAAGAAGGCCTGCTCGATTGCGATCGCGTGGTGCAGATCGGCCTGCGGGCCCAGGGCTACACCGCCGATGACTTCAACTGGAGCCGTCGCCAGGGCTTTCGCGTGGTCCAGGCCGAAGAGTGCTGGCACCATTCCCTGGCACCGCTGATGGCCGAAGTGCGGGAGAAAGTCGGCGGCGGTCCGGTGTACCTGAGCTTCGACATCGACGGCATCGACCCGGCCTGGGCTCCAGGCACCGGCACCCCTGAAATCGGCGGCCTGACCACCATCCAGGCCATCGAGATCGTGCGCGGCTGCCAGGGCCTCGACCTGGTCGGTTGCGATCTGGTGGAAGTCTCGCCACCGTACGACACCACCGGCAACACCTCGCTGCTGGGCGCCAACCTGCTGTACGAGATGCTCTGCGTACTGCCCGGCGTGGCCCATCGCTGAGGTGTCGTCATGAACGAACGGGATCAAGTACTCAAGGCCGCCGCCGAACTGGTGTCGGCCTTCGCTCGCAACGACCGCGACGCCTACTTCGGCGCATTCACCGTTGACGCGAGCTTCGTGTTCCACACCCTCGAACAGCCCCTGCTGTCTCGCGATGCCTATCAGGCACTGTGGGACCGCTGGCGGTCCGAGGAAGGTTTCGAGGTGCTCTCGTGCACTTCGAGCAACGCCTTCGTCAGCCTGCAAGGGGATGTGGCGGTTTTCATCCATGACGTGGCCACCGAGCTGCGCATGTTAGGGGAGCTTCACTTTAGCCAGGAGCGCGAGACCATTGTGTTTCGCCAAGAACAACAAGGCCTATGGCTGGCCTGTCACGAACATTTGTCCGCAATGCCGGAAGGGCTGCCAATCCCTTAGCCAAACAGGCGACGTTCACATTCGATGAACGCACCTCGATGATCGGAGCAGATCATGCATAACAATAACGACAACAGCCTTACGCAAATCGAAACCAACGGAGTCGAACAGATTCCGGACCACGAACGAACCGCCGGCCCGGGCGACCTGTTCCGGCTGATCTTCGGCGGTGCCAATACCTTCGCCACCGCCGTGCTCGGCAGTTTCCCGGTGTTGTTCGGCCTATCGTTCCAGGCTGGGGCCTGGGCGATCGTGCTGGGCGTGCTGGTGGGTTCGATCATCCTCGCCCCCATGGGCCTGTTCGGTCCGCTCAACGGCACCAACAACGCCGTGTCTTCCGGTGCGCACTTCGGTGTGCATGGGCGGATCGTCGGTTCGTTCCTGTCGCTGCTGACCGCCATCGCGTTCTTCTCGCTGTCCGTCTGGAGTTCGGGGGACGCGCTGATCGGTGGCGCCAAACGCTTGATCGGCGTCCCGGAAACCGACCTGAGCCTGGGCCTGGCCTACGGCCTGTTCGCCCTGCTGGTGCTGACGGTGTGCATCTACGGCTTCCGCTTCATGCTGTGGGTCAACCGCATCGCCGTGTGGGCGGCCAGCCTGTTGTTCCTGCTGGGCATCGTCGCCTTCGCACCGGCCTTCGACAGCCAGTTCGCCGGCACCGTCGGCCTCGGCCAGCCGGGGTTCTGGGCAGCCTTCATCGGCGCGGCGCTGGTGGCCATGAGCAACCCGATTTCCTTCGGCGCGTTCCTCGGTGACTGGTCGCGCTACATCCCGCGCGACACACCCAAGCGGCGCATCATGGCGGCGGTGATCGCCGCGCAACTGGCGACGCTGATTCCGTTCCTGTTCGGCCTCGCCACCGCCACCATCGTGGCGATCAAGGCGCCGGACTACATCGCAGCGAATAACTACGTGGGCGGGCTGCTAGCGGTGTCGCCAACCTGGTTCTTCCTGCCGGTGTGCCTGATCGCGGTGATCGGTGGCATGTCCACCGGCACCACGTCGCTGTATGGCACCGGGTTGGACATGTCCAGCGTGTTTCCGCGGGTGCTGTCGCGGGTCAAGGCGACGCTGTTGATCGGCGTGCTGTCGATTGCCTTCATCTTCATCGGACGCTTCGCGGCGAACCTGGTGCAGAGCGTGTCGACCTTCGCCGTGCTGATCATCACCTGCACCACGCCGTGGATGGTGATCATGATCATCGGCCTGCTGGTGCGCCGCGGCTTCTACTGCCCGGATGACCTGCAAGTGTTCACCCGGGGCGAAACCGGCGGCCGCTACTGGTTCAGCCACGGCTGGAACTGGCGCGGCCTGGGGGCCTGGATCCCCAGCGCGCTGGTCGGTCTGTGCTTCGTCAACCTGCCGGGGCAGTTCGTCGGGCCATTGGGTGAGCTGGCGGGCGGCATCGACATCAGCCTGCCGGTGACCCTGGGCCTGGCTTCGCTGGTGTACCTGGTGTTGCTGGGGGTGTTCCCGGAACCGGGGGCGGTGTATGGACCGGGGGATTCGCGTAGCGATGGTTCGGCGCCAGCAGATAAAACGGAGCTCCGACAAGCCGCCTGACCCATGGTGAACGCAATACCTGTGACCGAGGGCCTTTGTGGCGAGGGAGCTTGCTCCCGCTGGAGTGCGAAGCGCTCCCGATAGCGGTTGCTGCGCAACCGAGCGGGAGCAAGCTCCCTCGCCACAAAAGCTCCCTCGCCACACAAGCAGATTCGCACTGAGGTCAGTGCCAGGGACGGTACCACCTCGCACTCCATAAAAAAGACAATCGGAGACACGCCATCATGGCTTTGGATTTAATCGTCGTTCTCATCTACGCCGCCGGCATGATCGCCCTCGGCTGGTACGGCATGCGCCGCGCCAAAACCCGTGACGACTACCTGGTCGCCGGGCGCAACCTGGGCCCGGGCTTTTACCTGGGCACCATGGCCGCCACAGTGTTGGGCGGCGCGTCCACCATCGGCACCGTGCGCCTAGGCTATGTCCACGGGATTTCCGGGTTCTGGCTGTGCGGCGCCATCGGCCTGGGCATCGTCGGCCTGAGCCTGTTCCTGGCCAAGCCGTTGCTCAAACTGAAGATCTACACCGTCACCCAGGTGCTGGAGCGCCGCTACAACCCGGCCGCACGCCACGCCAGTGCGCTGATCATGCTGGTTTATGCGCTGATGATCGGGGCGACGTCGACCATCGCCATTGGCACCGTCATGCAGGTGCTGTTCGGCCTGCCCTTCTGGGCTTCGATCCTGGTGGGCGGCGGCGTCGTGGTGCTGTACTCCACCATCGGCGGCATGTGGTCGCTGACCCTCACCGACATCGTGCAATTCCTGATCATGACTGTCGGCCTGGTGTTCCTGCTGATGCCGATGTCCATCATGGACGCCGGCGGCTGGGATACGATGGTGGCGAAACTGCCGGCCAGCTACTTCGATTTCACCGCGATTGGCTGGGACACCATCATCACTTACTTCCTGATCTACTTCTTCGGCATCTTCATCGGCCAGGACATCTGGCAACGGGTGTTCACCGCCCGCAGCGAAGGCGTGGCCAAGGTGGCCGGCACCGCCGCCGGCTTGTATTGCGTGCTATACGGCCTGGCCGGTGCGTTGATCGGCATGGCGGCCAAGGTGTTGCTGCCGGACCTCGCCAACGTCAACAACGCCTTTGCCAGCGTGGTCCAGACCAGCCTGCCCAACGGCATTCGTGGGCTGGTGGTCGCCGCCGCACTGGCAGCACTGATGTCCACTGCGGCGGCGGGCCTGCTCGCGGCCTCGACCACCGTGGTCCAGGATCTGCTACCCCGCTTGCGCCAAGGCCGTGAAGGCACCGGCGCCGACGCCCATGAAAACCGCATCGCCACCCTGTTGATGGGCGTGGTGGTACTGGGCATCGCCCTGGTGGTTAGCGACGTGATCAGCGCCCTTACCTTGGCCTACAACCTGTTGGTGGGCGGCATGCTGATCCCGCTGATCGGCGCCATCTACTGGAAACGCGCCACCACCACGGGGGCGATCACCAGTATGTCGCTGGGCTTCGTGACCGCGCTGTTCTTCATGCTCAAGGACGGCCTGGACGCCAACACGCCGATCTACTACAGCCTGGGCGTGGCGCTGGTGAGTTTTGTGGTGGTGAGTCTGTTGTCGCCACGCTCGAACGTGGTGGCGAAGATGGTCTGATAGTCGGTAAACGACTGTGGGAGCGAGCCTGCTCGCGATGGCGGCGTATCAGCGACTACTTATGCTGCTGATACAACGCATTCGCGAGCAGGCTCGCTCCCACAAAAAATCGACCTGACAGGTAATCAGCGGCGACGCGGCTGGCGGCGGCGTTGCTCGTCATCGGTGCGAATTGGAATCGGCTGCATGGGCGGTTCGATCAGGCCGAGCGCGACACCCAGGTCGTGAAGCCAGTTCTGGATTTTCTCTTTCATCGTGGTGCCCCCTCAGGGTCATGCGAGCGGCAGATTTCTGTGGCCCCTTCGCGTTGATAATAGTCCGATGTGCTGCGCAATGCTCGTCTCTGTTTGCAATGATCTGTTACTGAATTGATCCAAATCCCGCGCCCGTAGTTCAAGCCGATTGGGCCGTCGCCACGGACGTCCGCGGCCAGGCCTGTTGCTGCAACTCGATCCAGGCGTTCAGGTTGGCCCCGACCATGCCTTTGCGCCACATCAGCCAGGTCGTGGCGCTGGCGAACGGCTCGGCCAATGGATGCACCGCCACCCGCTCGCGGCCCGGCATGCTGGCCAGCATCGACTCGGACAACAACGCCACCCCGGACCCGGCGATCACGCACGCCAGCATCCCCTGGTAAGACTCGATCTCCATCGCTCGGCCCATGGTTGCATGATCATGGGCAAACCAGGCTTCCAGGCGCATGCGGTACGAACAGCCTCGGCGAAAGGTGAACACCGAGCGACCCTGGACATCCAGCGCACTGCGCACCGGCGGATGATCGGCCTCGGTGATCACCACCAGTCGCTCGTCGCACAACGGCACGCCGTCCAGCCCCGCCAGTTCCAGCGGGCCATCCACCAGTGCCGCATCGAGCCGCCCGGTGAGCAAGCCTTCGAGCAATTCGCCGCTGGGTCCGGACTGCACTTGCAGGTTCACCGCCGGATACGCCCGGTGATAACTGGCCAGCAGGTCCGGCAGATGAATCGCCGCCGTGCTGTACATGGTGCCCAGCACAAACTCCCCGGCCGGTTGCCCGCCCTGCACGGCAGCATGGGCTTCATCGTGCAAGGCAAAGAGCTTGGCCGCGTAGTCCAACAGGACTTTTCCCGCAGGCGATAGCTGCAAGCGCTGACGCTCCCGCAGGAAAAGATCCACCCCCAGTTGCTCTTCAAGCTGCTTGAGCCGGGTCGACAGATTCGACGGTACCCGGTGCAGGCGCTCAGCGGCGCGAGTGATGGACCCTTCCTCGGCCACGGCCTGGAAAATCCGTAACTGGCTGAACTCCACGACATTCTCCAAAAAGGAACAAGTTTCTCACTATTATTCATTTTTAATGAAAGTCAATCAGTTCTAGCCTGACGGTCATTCACCTCACTGTGGAGAACGACCATGTCGCCCCTTGTTCGCCTGCTTGCCAGCTTCATTGCCTTGATGATGGCCATGGGCATCGGCCGCTTCGCCCTGACACCTCAGTTACCTCATCTCATCGGCGAAGGTCAGATCGACTTGACCGCCGCCGGTCTGATTGCCGCCGCCAACTACCTGGGTTATTTCCTCGGCGCGCTGGACGCCATGTTCGCCCGGCGCCCGGAACAGGTGCGCCGGCGTCTGCTCGGCGGCCTGTGGCTGTGCGTGCTGTTGACCCTGGCGTCGTTCTGGGCCTGGGGCTTCTGGCCGCATCTGGCGCTGCGCTTCGGCACGGGCGTGGCGAGTGCCTGGGTGTTGGTGATGATCACGGCCTTGAGCCAACCCCTGGCAGCCGCGGCGGGACGGCCACGGTTGGGCGCGCTGGTGTTTGCCGGACCGGGGCTGGGGATTTTTCTCACAGGCCTGCTGGCCTTGGTCTCGAACTTGTCGGGTCAGACGTCCGCCATGTTGTGGCTGGTGTATGCCGGTGTGGCCATGGCGATGCTGCTGGTGGTGCTGCCGATCCTGCCGCAACCCACTATCGCCGTAACCGTTGCGCCGCCGGCCGGCTCAACGCCGAATCGTGGTATTGCCCGACTCGGCGTGGTGTACGCCTTGTATGGCGTAGGCTACATCATCCCCGCCACGTTCCTGTCGCAGATGGCATCGGCGCAATTCCATGGCCAATGGCAGGCCGACCTGTTCTGGCCCTGCTTCGGCCTGGCCGCCGCCCTCGGCGTGCTGCTGGTGAGCCTGCGTCGGCCGGCGCCGAACAGCACCGGCCGCTGGTTGATCGGCACGTTATGGCTGCAGGCCGCCGGGGTGTTCGCCTGCCTGCTGGGCAGCGGGCCAGGGTTGGCGCTGGGGGTTATGCTGTGCGGCGCGCCATTCCTGGCGTGCATGCAACTGGTGATGCTGCGCTCCCGGGAACTGGCCCCCCATGCCACCCAGCGCAACGCCGGGCTGTTGACCGCCTGCTTTGCCGTGGGTCAGCTCAGCGGGCCGTTGCTGGCGGCGCTGAGCAGCCACTTCAGCGGCGGCCTGCAACCGGCGCTGATCGTTGCCGGCTGCGGCCTGGTGCTGGCCGGTGGGTTGTTGCTACCCCGCCGGAGCGCGATGAACCCATGTACCCAAACCGTCCTGCGTTGATCAGGCCTGGCCGACCGAACTGAACGATGGGCTCGGTTGCGCGGCCGGCTCGCGCCGCGCCAGGGCAAGATACAACACCCCGCCAAGGAAACAGCCGGTGAACCAGGCAAAGTTGGCCATCGGTTGCAGCAGCGGCGTGAAGGTGATCGCCACGCCCATCAGCGTCGCCGGCACCAACGCCTTGACCGCCGTCCAGTTGATACCGCCGCTGTAGTAATAACGCCCGCTCGGGCCGTCATCGAACAGCGCATCGACGTCGATCCACTGCTTTTTGATCAGGTAGAAGTCCACCAGCAGAATCCCGAACAACGGGCCGATGAAGGCTGCCAGCACATCCAGGGTGTAATGGATCACTTCAGGATTGTTGAACAGGTTCCAGGGCGTGATGAAAATCGACGCCAGCGCAGCGATCATGCCGCCGGCACGCCAGCTGATCCTGCTGGGGGCAACGTTGGCGAAGTCGAAGGCCGGCGAGACGAAGTTGGCGACTATGTTGATACCGACGGTGGCCGTCACGAAGGCGAAGGCCCCGAGCAACACCGCCACATCGTTGTCGATGCGCGCCACGGTGGCGATCGGATCATGGAGCATTTCGCCGAACACCGGCAGGGTTCCGGAAACAATCACCACGGTGACCAGCGAGAACGCCAGGAAATTCACCGGCAGCCCCCAGAAATTGCCCCGGCGCACGTCAGACATGCTCCGGCAGTAGCGACTGAAATCGCCAAAATTAAGGGTCGGCCCGGAAAAGTACGACACCACCAGCGCCGTCGCCACGATCACCTGACCAAACGCCTGCCAGCCGGACAGGGATTTTTCCGCCAGCGTAAAGCTGATGTTGCTCCAACCGGCCTTCCACACGATCCAGCCCGCCAGCAAAAACATCACCGCGTAGACCACTGGCCCGGCCCAGTCGATGAAACGGCGGATCGACTCCATCCCCGTCCAGAACACCAGTGCCTGGACGAACCACAGGCTGAGGAAACCAAACCAGCCCAGGTAAGACAAACCGGCAAAATGCGGCGTCGCATACACTTCCATTGTAGGAAAGAAGCGCAGCACCACGATGATCAGCGCACTGGACGCCAGGTACGTCTGGATGCCGTACCACGCCACGGCGATCAAGCCGCGAATCACCGCCGGGATATTCGCCCCGAACACACCGAACGCCAGCCGACAGATCACCGGATACGGAACCGCCGCCTGCTGGCTCGGCTTGGCCACCAGGTTGGCGATCACCTGCACGATGCAAATCCCGCCCAACAGCGCGATCAACACTTGCCAACTCGCCAGCCCCAAGGCGAACAGGCTGGCGGCGAACACATAGCCACCGACGCTGTGCACATCGCTCATCCAGAACGCGAAAATGTTGTACCAATTCCATTTCTGCGGCAGCGGGCCCAAATCCTGGTTATAGAGGCGGGGGCTGTAGCCGTCGGGCAATTGCTCGGACATCGCGGGGCTCCTTATGAGTACCGCCGTGCCCCCGAGATGACTTGCTCACCATACTGCGCACGGGAGCCGGCATGGTTTGTATACGAAGCGCTACGCAGAATGCGTGCCATAGGCATGGAATATGAGACAAGCAGCGGTGTTTGGCAGGGTTTGATGGCGGACAGGAAGGGACACACGCCCACGAACAGGGCGCGCGTGCATGCTAAAGGTGCAAGATTTTGTATACAGCAAAGAACCCGTGGCGAGGGAGCTTGCTCCCGCTGGGCTGCGAAGCAGCCCCAAACCGGTGTGCTCAGTCAAAACTGGCACACCGAGGCGATATATCGAGGGGCCGCTTCGCGACCCAGCGGGAGCAAGCTCCCTCGCCACAGGGAACAGTCCAGCGGGCACGTGCTGTCTGCCACAGGGCCAGAAAGCTCTGTGGTCGAATCAGCTCAACTCAATACGATCCGCATGAATGACAATCTGCCCATTCTTGTACAGCGCACCAATGGCTTTCTTGAAGTTGCCCTTGCTCACGCCAAACAGGCTGCTGATCTGCGCCGGATCGCTCTTGTCGCTGACTGGCAGAGTGCCGTTGTTGTCACGCAACTTGGCGAGGATCTTGGCATTCAGGCTGGTGGCGGCTTCCTGGCCCACCGGCTGCAGGCTCAGGCTGATCTTGCCGTCCGCACGGATTTCCTTGATGTAGCCTTTTTCCTGCTTGCCCGGGCGCAGAAACTTGAAGACTTCGTTCTTGTGAATAAGTCCCCAGTGGCGGTTATTGATGATCGCCTTGAAGCCCATGTCGGTGGCCTCGGCAACCAGCAGATCCACTTCCTGCCCCGGCGAGTAGTTGGCCGGCGTCTTGTCCAGGTAGCGGTCCAGGCGTGCCGTGGCGGTGATGCGGCGGGTGTGCTTGTCGAGATAGACATGCACCACACAATAATCCCCGGCAGCCATCTGGCGTTTCTCTTCCGAGAACGGTAGCAACAGATCCTTGGGCAGGCCCCAGTCGAGAAACACACCGATGCTGTTGACTTCAACCACTTTCAGGCTGGCGAATTCACCGACCTGGACTTTGGGTTTTTCCGTGGTTGCGATCAGTTTGTCGTCGCTGTCCAGATAAATGAAAACATTGAGCCAATCTTCATCTTCGCTGGGAATATCCTTGGGGATATAACGATTGGGCAAAAGAATTTCGCCGTCCGCACCACCGTCCAGATATAAACCGAAGTTCGTATGTTTAACCACTTGCAAACTGTTGTAGCGCCCGACTAAAGCCATTTCCGAATACCCTCGTTGCGTGGGCGGCATTCTACCCGGTTTTGCGGGGCGATTCGTGGCCAGCGGGAAAGCGCCCGTCTCCACCTTGATTTTCCAGGGTTTTCATCCGTGGAGCGGCCATTCGTCAGGCAGACGACACCCCGTGCGACCGATTCGCACAGGCCACTCGACGGCATATTTCCTTGGCGGTTGTTATTTAAAACAGTGGCTTAGGACTATCACAGCGGTATACATCCACCCATTACCCAGCCCAATCCAGATCACTCAATGGGATATCAGCCAAGCAAGGGTCATGTATTTCCTGTACGATGCCTGGCCCAATTAATTATCGACAGGTTAATGGCCGCCATGCGTGTAAAAGCATCCAACAGCAAAGCAAAGCCAGCTCCAGCCGTTGAAACCAGCGAATCGATCAACGACCAGATCGCTGCGTTCCTCAAATCCGGCGGTGAAATCCAGCAAATCGCCAAAGGCGTCAGCGGCCAGACATTCGGCCCATCCAAGCAGATCAGCCTGGGCAAGAAGTAATCCCCGCATCACCTGGTCCCAAAGCGCTTTGAGCTTCGAAGCGCTTGGACTGGAACCTCCCCCGCCACATCTCACCGGTAAAAATCGACGAACGGCCTTCATCGCCGGGTATTCGCCGGTATGCTTGCACCTCTCTAGCTCAAGCGTTCTAGCTCAAGTGTTCCAGCTTGTCCTGCTCCTCGCTAATTCACGGAGTGAAGCATGCGTATCCCCATTGCCCTGCTGACCATCAGCCTGCTGGCCTGTCCCCCAGCCCACGGACAGATCTTCCAGCGCGAACTCGGCGACTTCGACCTCAAGCTCGGCACCAGCCCCAGCCGCAGCATGGCCCAAGGCCTCGTCACGCCTTCGAGCACCGGCTCGTTTCACGGTGGCCTGGACCTGAGCCACGACAGCGGCTGGTACTTTGGACAATGGTCACCCAGCGCCGGGCTGACCTCCTCCGCCGACCTCGAAGTGGATTCCTACATGGGGTTCAAGCATCCCTTCGACCAGACCCTGGGTTACGAAGTCGGCCTGATCCACTACAGCTACCCCACCGTCGACACCCTCGACAGCCAGGAACTCTATGGTGGCCTGACCGTGCTCGGCAGCCGTTTCGGCGCTGCCCTGAGCAATGACCCGGACAAACAGAACAGCACGCTGTTCGCCGACCTGGGCGGTAACGTGCCGTTCGGCATCGGCATCAGCGCCAAATACACCACCCATCAGCTCAATACGCCGGTTTCAGTCGAGAACGGCTATGTAGGCAGCTTCAGCGACTGGTCGTTGAAAATTTCCCGCCCGTGGCGCGGCATCGACCTGAACCTGATCTACAGCGACTCCAGCCTCAGCGGCAGCAGCTGTTCGGCCTACTCCGGCCACAACAGCGAATGCGACGGCCTGCTGACCCTGAAGATGGCCCATCCGTTTTACTAAGGGTTACGTATTCACTCGGCTGAACTGCCGCGCGCCTGCCATGCTCAAACAAAACACCGATGGCTTCGCAAGGACTCGCTCATGTCGCGCTGGTTTACACGCACCGTCACCTTTATCGCCCTGCTGCTGTTGCTGACGGCCTGCAGCCGCATCGGCCTGGCCTACCGCAACCTCGACCTGATCATCCCCTGGACCCTCAACGACTACCTGGAAATCAACGGCGAGCAAAAGGACTGGTTCAACGAACGCCTCAAGGAGCACCTGAGCTGGCACTGCACCACGCAACTGCCCGGTTACCTCGATTGGCTGGACCGCTTGAAGATCATGGTCCAGAACGATCAGGTGACTGACGAAGCCCTGCAACAGCGCACCCGGGAAGCCAAGGCCGCCATCGCCGAAACCGCTCGGGAAATCACGCCGTCAGCCATCGAATTGCTGCAAGGCCTGAACGATGAACAGGTCGCTGACATGGACGCCGCGTTCATCAAGGACCAGCGCAAGCGCCAGCAGGAATACCTCAAGCCGTCACTGCAACAGCAGATCCAGGAACGCAGCGAGCGCATGGAAAAACGTCTGAACGACTGGCTCGGCCCCCTCAACATCGCTCAACGCCAGCGCGTGGTGGCCTGGTCCACCGCCCTCGGCGACCAGAACCAGCAATGGATCGCCAACCGCGCCCACTGGCAAAACCAGTTCAGCGCCGCCGTGGCCCAGCGCCACGACCCCGACTTTCCAAAACGCATCGAGCAACTGCTGGTCAACCGCGAAAGCCTCTGGACCCCGGCCTATCGCGAGGCCTACAACAACACCGAAGCCCAGGCCCGCAGCCTGCTGATCGACCTGATGGCCGACAGCACCCCGCCCCAGCGCGAACGGCTGCTGAAGAAAATTGATGGGGTGAAGAAGGACTTTACTGATTTGAAGTGCCTGAAAGCGGCAAGAAGCTGAACGAACAGGCTCTCAAGAACACTGAAGGCCCCTGTGGGAGCGAGCCTGCTCGCGATAGCGGAGTGTCATCCTGCATAGATGGCGACTGACACACCGCTATCGCGAGCAGGCTCGCTCCCACAGGTGTTGTGTTCAACCCTCAGGCAATCTGCGCCTTCGAAGCCAGATCATCAAAGGTAAACTCATCCAGCGCATCCTCCTGCTCATCCAGCACCTGGCGCGGATGATCATTCCCGGGAATGCTGCTGTCGATCAGGCTCAACAAACGCGAACCCCGCACCGTCAGCACGAAATTCTCGCCATTACCGCCCTCTTCCTCCGGCCGAGGCTCAATGAAGCCACGCTCCAGCAGCAACTTCTCGTACTCCCCGGCGACCGCTTTCAGATGATCGAGGTTCTCTATCTCCTCGCCTGCGGCCGCCTTCGCCGCCGCGTACTGCTCCGCATAAGGCCGAGGGGTAAAACTGTGGCCGGCGCCGTTCTGCACTTCGTGCAACAACCGTTCGATCAAGTCCCAGTTATAAGTCGTCATCCTGGTCCATCCTCCAAAGAGTGAGATGTCTACTCAAGTTGTGACCGAGGCGCCACGCCACCGTTCAGCCAGGATTCCAGGCGGACCGTCGCGCCAACCGACCAACGGTCTGTCGAATTCATCCAGAGCCAGACGACCACATGTTGAAACGCCCTGCCTCCAGGAGAAATCACCATGAACGTAGAGAATCATCCAGTCGTCTCGCGAGAAGAATGGCTCAAGGCCCGCCAACAACACCTGGCCCACGAAAAAGCCTTCACCCGCGAACGGGACAAACTCAGCGCCGAACGCCGCGCCCTGCCGTGGGTGAAAGTCGACAAACCCTACCGCTTCCAGGGGCCTGACGGCGAACTCAGCCTGGCCGACCTGTTCGGCGGCCGCAGCCAACTGATCGTCTACCACTTCATGTTCGGCCCCGGCTGGACAGAAGGCTGCCAAGGCTGCTCCTTCCTCTCCGACCACATCGACGGCGCCAACCAACACCTGGCCCACCACGATGTGGCGGTGGTCGCCGTCTCCCGCGCCCCGTTCGCCGAATTCCAACCGTTCAAACGCCGCATGGGCTGGGCCTTCGACTGGGTCTCTTCAAACGGTTGCGACTTCAACTACGACTTCGGCGTCAGCTTCAAAGCCGAAAACACCGCCGCCGGAACGGCCACCTACAACTACGAAAAAACCGACACCGCCGAAGGCGAACTCCCAGGCCTGAGCGTCTTCTATCGCAACGAAGCCGGCGAGATCTTTCACACCTACTCCACCTATGCCCGAGGTCTGGACATGCTGGTCGGGACCTACCACTACCTCGACCTGACGCCGAAGGGGCGTAATGAGGACGAGATCATGGATTGGGTACGGCATCACGATAAATACGAAGACGCCAAGCCCAGCGGTTGCTGCCACGGTTGATGCAGGGCGTTCGCCTACCGCCCAGTCGAGCAAAGCTCCCCCTGTGGCGAGGGAGCTTGCTCCCGCTCGACTGCGCAGCAGGCGCCTGCGGTGCCTGAATCAACACCACCACTTGAATGTGATTGGGAAACGATTGCGGGCGCAGGAAGAACAATAATGAAAACGGACGACCTGATTCGCCCGTTTCATTGCTGCATCCTTTATTACCGGTGGTTTTGCTGCGCTTGCATGTACTGACGCAGAAGTTGATTGATGCGCGTCTGGTAACCAGCGCCCTGTCCCTTGAACCACTCCAGCACATCGGAGTCGAGGCGAATGGTCACCGCTTGTTTTGTCGGAACACGCAGCTCCGCGCGACGAAAGAAATCCTCTCCCAATTCGGGGATGTCGGTAGTGTCGATGTCTTCGTCATTGATTCTGGCCAGGCGCTCCCAGTCAGTCTTCGATGCTTTTGACATACAGTTTGGCCTCCTGCTGAGTGGATTTTCGGGCTGAGATGATACGGATGACATCACCACGCCGTTCGGTATACACGACCACGCCAATCAACACCTTGATCCAGCCAATTGCGATCCAGCGATCTTCGTCGTAATCCGCTCGGTCATCGTGCAGAACCAGCACAGGATGCTGGAAGACGCCCGGAACGTCGTTGAAGTCGATACCGTGTTTGCGGATATTGGCTCGGTTCTTCTCTTCGTCCCATTCAAACCGCATGGGACGCCCTGTACTTACTTACGTACATACACAATACTCTTCTCGGCAGGAATGCGAAGCCCCTGGCGGGCCCATAATCGTGGTTGGTCCTCGACGTCTCGCAATGGAAGCGAAAGACAAAAGCGTAGGGAACGCATTTCCGAGGGACAACCCTAAAAAGTCGTGGGATGTTTCGTTGCTCGACAGCTCAGCAAACGTCTTCGCTGCCTACGCAGAGCCAAAGCTGACCGCCACCTAAGCAAGGTCCTACAAAAGGCTCGGAAAGCGGTGTCTTGTGACCCAGGAGCCGGCGAGCCTATAGTCCCCCGTCGCCCACATGGCGACTCGGGTTTGGCGATCTGAACAACGAGGGTCATCCATTAACCGAGGCTCTTACCTGACTAAATACATGCCCATCACCGGCGTCGACTGCACACCCGCCACCCTGCTCATCGACACCGAAGCCCCGCTCGACGTTCTCTTCGAAACTGCCGATTACCGCATTCGCACCGTCACTCAGGTATTGGAGAACATCGCGTTTCGTTCGGATATCAGCTCCGACACCGTCGTGCTTTCCGACTTCTGCAAGCTACTGACCGTATCGTTGCGCGATGGGTGCGACGTGATGGATGTGATTGGGCGGCGGTTGCGAGCGCAGGCGGGGAATAATGAAAATGGGCGACCTGTTGGTCGCCCATTTCGCATTTGTAAACTGAATCAGAGGCTAGGTGCGCTCGTAACAGGAATGCGCTGCTGAGGCAGTGTGATGTCATAGACATGCAGTTCACAGCCCTGACCCACAAACTGAAACTCCGCCAGATAAACCTTACCTTTCTCCGGCGTGAACGTGGTGTTGATCGGACCACAGCGGTAGCCATGGTTGATACTCTCACCGCTGGCGTAACCCGATACCTCGAATGGCTGATCGGGGTCCGCTTGTACTTCCAACTGAGGGAAGTGCTTCAAGGTCGCGCTGTGAGTCGCTTCGTTAAGCTTGGCGATCCAGCCGAACACTTTGCCACGACCGGAATCCACCACCGTTCCCTGCACATCCAGGCGCTGGTCAGGATCCATTGCGCGCCTGATCGAAAACTCTACCGGGACGACGTTGCCGATCGCTTTCATGATGACCTTGGCGTGCTGGGCGTCGACGGTTACTTTATTTTGCTGGAGTTGGATGCCGTTGTTGAGCAGGGTTGGGGAAGAGTCTCGGACATTGGATTTGCAGCCTGGTAACGTCAGGACAAGGGACAGCAACAGCAGCGTGGTTTTCTTCATAAATGCTCCAAGCACATCGTTAAGAATTAACTTCCATCAACAAGCCAAAGCCGATCTTTATATATCCAAGCCTCATATCAGCTAGTTAACCGTTATGTAAGTACCATTCAAATCTGCCCCCTTTTTCCGGGAATTTGTTGGCCGCTACACAAACCGTGAGGCTCTGCGGCACAATGACCGGACGCAGGGTATTAATGAAACGCTCACACGCTCCAGCATGGAAATGCGTCCGCGAGACCATTCCACGGTATAAACTATAAATTAGAAGGCATCCATAGAAATTACTCTCTGACCTGAGAAAAAGTAACCACTGGACCATATTCCTGATCAGACACTATCGCTTGCACACAAAAATTCTTTTCTGGAAATTTATTCAGCAACACCATCCTCCATGACTGAGCAACAATCCTGCACAACTGCTCATAAACAGCATCATCCACCTTATCACTGCAGCCTCCAAAAACATCATACAGATGCATATGATTTAAAACCTTCTCTACCTCTACCACATCATTATTACAAGCCTCCATCCAACTAGAAAATGCCTCAATAGTAAATCTGCTTTCCAGAAACACCCCCGATTCGTAAAAAATGAAATCTGGAAATAGAACCTTGCAAAACATCAAAGCATCTTCAGGATGTACCACATCACTAATATAAGAAAACTCATCCAACTCGGACTGATCCTCCCATTGGCTTTTCCAATGCTCGTATTTTGTAGAGCTAACAGAATCTGTATTCTTAATTATTTTCATGGAAGTTCTTCTGCACTGATGCCCCGTGGAGGTTTCTTGCTCGATGGAGATTGTACTCTGATCGATCCATCTGGCAACTTGTTGCGGCCATAGTCAATAGCATGAGGCGTGGGAATCCCTGCATGTGCATCGCCCGTCACGTCGACTCGCTTGAGAATCATACCTTTATCATCATAAACGGCATAACTTGTTATATTCCCTTTATTGTCAGAACGATAAAGAGTTCCATTAGCAGGCCCACCCTCCAGCATAAAATGCCCACTATACTTATCGGCTTTCTCTAGTGGTCCGCCTTCCAGATTTTTGGCATTCCTCGGCACCACAGGTTTGCCATTGATATCGCAAAGACCAACGTTATGCACCCAGGTCTTCAACTTACCCACATAAAAGGTATGACCCACATCTACGGTCAAATTATAGGTTTTTCCTTTTGGCAGAAACAATTCCAGAGACTCAACCCTGGTTGATACACCCTCAGCAGCACCATCCCCTAACGACTGAAGCAAGTCGCCTGATTTAAGCTGGATGACCGGTACAAAGTCATGTCGTGCCGGAACGTAAAATGGATGACCCGGTGTAACCAGAAGCGTTTCTTTCTCTGAAACTCCATCTGCCCGGATATTTTCTAACTTGAGCTGGTAAATCGGCTGATCAGTACGAGTGTGCGTAGCCGAAATAGCTGCAGCGAACGGCTCTCCCCCTGCTTCTCGCTTGCTCCAGACAATATCTCCCACACTGAGGGTATCAATAGCACGAGGGCCCTGCGGGGTGGCAACCATGGTGCCTGCGGCGAAACAGCATGGCTTGACCAGTTTAGTAACAGCGGGGCTATTTCCGAACCCATCGGCATCCGTCGACACACCATTGCCGGTTTTCCCGCCTTTACCAACGCCCGCAACAACCTTGGTCCCCCACCCCTCGGTCAGCAACGTATTGCCCATGTTGCTGATCATGGCGGCTCTTTCGGCCACGCTGAGTTTGCGACCTGCCGCATCGTCCAGCCAGGAGGTCTTGTTCTCCCACTCCTTGAGATTGACGCTCTCGGCGGGCGTCAACCAACCCTCCTTGATGTACTTGGCCGTGATGATCTGGTCATCGGTCACATAGGTATTACCCCAAGGGTCATACCCTTGGGCCGGTTGTGCAATCAGCCCTGGATTGCCCACCAGCATCCCGACCATGTCATAGGAGATCTTGTTCCGGTAGAAGCTGAGCAACTCCTGCGCAACCGGGTCGTCCATGGCAATGGTGTTGGCTTTCAGGCCTTCGACACAGGCCCGGGTTTCGCACAGGTCGATCAACTGCGAACGTTCGGCCGAGATCTTTTCAAACTTGCCTATCAGGTCGCGCTGCTTCGCTTCGGTGCAATTTCCGCCGGACTTACAGGCCTTCAGTTCGTTAAGCAACCGCTCGGCGGTCGGGTGATCAAGGCTGTTGAACTTCGTCGCCTGCTGGGCGACCCAGCCCGCCACTTCCTGTTCTTTATCAGAACCGCCTGCAGCTGCCGAGACCGTTACGCCAATCAATTGCGAGGTCATCGCCAGCAGTTGATCATGCATGTCGCCCACGAAGATCTTGTCGGCGACCGAAGCGACGAAAGCTTCGTTGGCACCGGCTGCCAGGGCGCCGGTACGGAAGCTGCCGCCCGCCGCTTCCGCGATCAGACCACCGACAATCGCATGCGCCCCGACCTTGGCCGGAATCCCGGTGAACTCCAGCTGGGTACCCAACCGGTTATAGATGGAAGCCGACAGAACATCCGCAGCCGCACTGATACTTGCTTGTGCCAGATTGTTCTTGAGGCTGCCACCATTGATCGCGGTATTGGTAACCGCACCAAAGCCCTTTTCAGCCAAGGTGTAACCGACAAACTTGGTCAGGCCATCGGTGCTGGCCAGTTCAAAGCCGTGAGTCGCTTTACTGGCATTTTCGGCGGAAACACCGAACGCCTTATCCAGGACCCCAGATGCAAAACCCGCAGCCAGCCCACTGGTCAAATACCCCTTGAGGCTTTCCGTCGAGGTGACATCCTTGAGGACCGCGCTCAGGTTGCCTTTGTTGTTTATCGTACTGACCACCGACTGGACCACGGCAGCGGTGTAGGCTGCCGATGCAGCCGCACCAATCGCGGCGGCGGTGGTCGCGCTGATCCCCACGGCCGTCGCGGCCCCGCTTGCGCTGGCGCCAACGGTAGCGGCAGCTCCAGAACCCGCGGTCAGCACCGTCACGATAATAACTACCGCCAGCATTGTCGCCGTGCCCATGCCGGAGTTGCTGTATTTGAAGGAGTCGTGAACCTCTTTCACGCGCTGCCAATCGACATCGCCACGCTGCTCGGCTTCTTTGAGCCAGGCCAACTGAGGGTCCGCCTGAACCATCGCATCAATGGTCTGGCTGACCGTCTTCTGGTCAATCTGCTTGATGTCGATATGCACGCCCTTGGCGGCGGTGATCGCCAGGGAGCCCTTGCTGATCAATTCGCTCTGACGCAAGGTTTCGTCCGTATGCCCCTTACCCTTCGAGGAATTCCACGCGAGGCTGTTGTTGGTCTTCTCGTGGCTTTCCTGGCTCAAATCCTTGACGCCCTCGAAGGTGATGGCACCTCCACTTCTCAGCGTCAGATCTGCGCCACTTTCAAGCTTCGCGACCTGATAACGTTGGTCACCACCACTGACCAGCGTCAGATCACTCCCCGTGGTGATCTGGGTGCCAACGTTGACGTTTTTTGTCACCTCATCGTGTCGGGTCTGCTTGCGTCCCCAACTGCCCTTCTGCTTTTTGTCATACAGCGAGTAATCCGTATCCTGGGCCGCCAGCACATCGAGTTGTCCAACCGCTGCCAGGTAGGCCTCGTTGCCTGCATTTATCCGGCTCGAGATCAGCGCCATATCTTTGCCGGCATTGAAAGTAAGGTCTTGCCCGGCGCTCACGACACTGGAAATCTGTTTGACGTGATCTTCCTGTTTCGTGACTTTCTTCGACTTGGAATACGAATGGCTTTCATCGGCAGCCGAAGCCACCGTAAGGTTTTCGCCTGCGCCGAAATCGATGTTCCGATTTGCCTCTATCTGGCTGGCAACCACCGCCAGATCACGCCCCGCCTGGACAGAGAGGTCACGCCCCACCATCAGATCCGAGCCATACTGGGTAACGCTGCTGCTCTTGGCGCCGGCCACGACGCTGTTGTGCTGTTCGGCGGCCGCGATGAAAGCATCCCGGCCGGCGCTGATCGTGGTGTCGCCAGCACTTTGCAAGGTGCTGCCAGTGCTGACGAAGTCCCGCGCGGCCTTGATGGTCAGGTCGTCCGCAGCCTCTATTCGAGACCCGCTGTCGACATACTCGCTATGCGCGTTTTCTCCCTTGTAGCGTATGTCGGTGCCGGTCACCATGCGCTGGTTGATCACGTCACCGGCAATCGCGGTCATGCTGATATCGCGCCCCGCGATGACTCCGCCCGCCTTGTTGATGATGTCGTTACCGGCCAGAAGATCCAGACGGCTACCGGCCTCGATCAGACCACTGTTGACCAAGTCGTTGCCGGCCGTGGCCACCAGGTTGTTGCTGGCACGCAGGGTACCGGCGTTGTTCAGGTCCTTTCCGGCGATCAGCGTAACGTCCGATCCTTGGATCAAGGCCCCGTTCGGAGCCAGGCGGTTGGTGGCCTGAGCCAGATACAGCACCGGCACCAGGACCTTCTCGCCATTCACCTCATGCTCTTCGAGCCAGACGATATCGTGGGTCAACGCCGCGACCTGCTGGGAGGTCAGGCTGACACCCACCGACAGGTCGAGCTGCTGCTTGCTTTTGATGGCGTTGTCCATCAAGTATTTGTAGAGAGCTTCGTCGGAGGTCAGACCGTCGATAAAACGTTGACCGGTGCGCGCGACCACTGCCTGCTGGATCAGCCTCTGTTCATAGAAACCATCGCCCAGACGCTTGGCGCTTTCATCAGGGTTGTAGCCGAGGTTCGCCAGCAGGTAGTCCGAGCTCATGAACTGCCTGAGGTCGGTCAGCACCGGGTTGGTTTCGATCAGGTACTTCTGCGGGTTGGACCTGCCCGAGGTGTCCGGCAAACCCTGCACCCGATTGATGACCTGACTGCCTACCGAGGACACCGCTCCGCCCTGTCCCGGCAACTGGACAGTGCCGGTATCACCCGGCGTGCCGACATTGATCACGCTACCGGAGACACCGCTGCCCGTAGCCTGGCGTGTACTTTGTTCGAGTTGAAGATTGCTCACGGTGATCCGCGCCGCATCGTTGAACTGCAGGTTGCGCGCCTGGACGTCATTCGCACCCTGCAGGCGCTGGGCACTGCTCACCGCCGCGCTGCCCATGCTCCAGGATTGGGGCCCCGCGTTGACCTGACTGGCCTGCGTCGCCGAACCGCCCTGCCCACTCAAGCGAAACAGGCCATTTTGTCCGGTTGGCAGGCTGAATCCCGGTAGAACCAGGGGATTGACCTGCTGCTTGGCAAGGTCCGGCGGCAACTGGGCATTGAGCCGGATCACGACGGGCGTGCCGGTGCCGGCAGCTTGCGTGCTCTGGACTTTATTGGCGCCCGAACCGACCCCGTAATCTTGGTGAATGACGCTGTTGTTAAGATTCTGGGACGCAGTAATCGAAACCTTGCCACCTGCCTGGATAATTGCACTGCGCCCTGAACCACTGCCATCTCTCGAAACTTCAACGTCACCGGTCTGGGTGTACGACTGCAATTGAGCAGGCAGCGCCATCAGGTTATTAGGATCATACTGGGCCTGTTGGTTAAGCCCGTACCGGGTACCGAAGGCCAACGTGGTTACCAACTGACCCGTGACAGCATCTCTGAACCGAACAGCCGGAGACGTGGTTCCCGGGCTTCCTGCAGGGACAGGGCGCTGATAAGTCTCGGCAATCGCCTTGCTCAGGCCGCCAGAGTCATTGATGTAGTAAATGTTCGGGTAGTCGGGATCATTTCGCGCGTTGTAGCTGACCACTTGGTTGATGAAGGCAAGGGCACTGAGGTTAGCAATCGCTTGTGTGCGATAACTGCGCGTGCGCTCGATGGTGCCGCCCATCGACCCTACGTTGGTCAGGTTGCTCGCCTGGATGGAAATGTTGCCGCCAGCACTGACGGTACTTTTGCTATTTAGAAAGTTGCCACCGCTAAAAACAAAGTCTCCGCCTGCTGAAAGCAAGGCCGCCGCACTAGTGTCGTTGTCCTGTCCTTCGTAAGTCTCACGAACCGCGATGCTGAGATCATAGTCCCCTCCCCCACAATCCAGACATCTGACAGCGATAGACGCTGAAACCAGTTTGCGTCCCAGGCTAAAACCTTCTGTGCGATTTTCGAAGCTGGTGGCATTTATGCTGAATCTACCAACACTCTCCAACGACCCGGAGATATTGGTGACTTGAGCCGACTGAGCCTGTCCCCCATAGCCTTCGATACTGACGGTACCCAGACTGTAGAGTTGTGCCGTATGGTTAGTGAACCCGTTGACCTGTAACTTTGTGTCACCGCCGCTGAAGATCAGGCCATTTTCATTCAGTAAGCCAGGGGTGTTCAACAGCAGGTTAGCGTTGCTGCCCAAGGTTCCGTAGTTGTTGATCGACCCGGCGTTCACCCTCATCCCAGTAGCCGAAGTGATTCGGCCGTAGTTATTCACCTGCCCACCGACGTTGATGAGAGTATCGGCCCCTCCGGCGATGCTGCCCATGCTCCCCAGATTGAACGAGGCAGCTGTCAGGCCCAGCGTATTCAGGCTGGTATAACGTCCATTGCCGTTGTAGCTGCCACTCAGGTTCAGGTTCGCAGTCCCGTCGCTGGCGATCAGCCCATCGTTGTTCCAATTGCCGCCGTTGCCGGTCAGGCTGTCGGAGGCCAGCAGTTGTCCACCCGCCGTCTGGTTGAGAGTGTTGACGTTCAGCGTCAGGCGCCCGGCCTGGATCACGCTGTTGTTGGTCCAGCTGTCTGCCGTGAGCGTCAGGCCGCCACGGGTCACCAGGCTGCCGCCGGCATTGGTGATGTTGGCAGTGCTGATATCAAAGGTACCGTCGCCCACATGCAGCAGGCTGCCGCCCAGGTTCTGGAAGCCGCCGGCATTGAGGGTCAGGTCGCTGTTGGCGGTTTCCAGCTTTCCGTTGCGGTTGTCGAACAGGGTGCCGATCTGGAAATCGGTCTTGCCGCTGGTGCCCAGCGCACGGATCTGACCGGTCTGGTTGTCGAGGCTGGCTGCACGTACGCGTAGGGTGCTGCCGCTTTCAATGACACCCAGGCGATTGTTCAGCGCGCCGTTGAGGTTGAGGTCAATGCGCTGGCCGGCAATCTGCCCGTCGTTGTCACCACTGTTATCGAAGTTGTTGCCACTGACCTGCACCAGGCCATTGGCGTAAAGGCCACCGTTGCGGTTGTCGAAGTCGGCGGTGGTGACCAGGGCATCGCCGCTCTGCGCCGCGATCCGCCCGCCATAGTTGTCGATACCGCCCTGGGCGCCGAGATTCAGGCGCTGGGCCTGGACGATGCCGCCCTGGCGGTTGTTGCCTAGGTCATAGCCGTTTTTCAGCACGCCGACGATATGGGCTTCGAGGGCGCCCTTGACGGTGGCCAGGGTGCCGCCACGGTTGTCGAGGTTGGCCGCGCTGACGGTCAGGTCGCCATTCTGGGCAATCAGCCTGCCGCTCTGGTTGTCGATATCGCCGCTGACCGTCAGGTTCAGCGCACCCTGCCCTTGCAGGGACCCCTTGCCGTTGGCGAGACTCCTTGCGTCGACGCGGACGTCGCCGTTTTGACTGTAGATCAGGCCATCACTGTTGTTCTGTACGGCACCAGTGCTGCTGATGACGATGTTGTCACTGGCGGCGACGGTACCGCGATTGCGGTTGTCCAGACTGCCGGTGAGCAGGCTCAGCAAGCCCTGGCTGATCAGTTGGCCGCCCTGGTTGCCGATCTGGCTGCTGCGGGTGATCACCAGCGGCCCGGCGCTGGCGAGCTTGCCGTTGGTGTTGGTCAGGGCACCGAGCAGATCGAGGCTGACCGCGCCCTTGCTGGTCAGGGTGCCGTTGCTGTTATTCAGGGTGGTGCCAGTGAAATCGATGCTCTGCTGCACGCTGATGGTGCCGCTGTTGTTCAGGGCCATAGCTTGCAGGGTCAGGGCCGCACCGCTGTCGATGGAGCCGCCCTGGGCATTGTTCAACAGGCCGCTGACGGTCAACTGTTGGGCGCCGCCGCTGGACAGAATACCGGCGCTGTTGTCGAGGCTGGCAGCGTTGACGGTCAAGGCCTGCTGGCTGACCAGCGCACCAGCATTGCTGTTGAGCAATGCGCCGCTGACGTTGACACCAAGGTTGCCGTTGCGGCTGGACACAGTACCGCTGTTGCGGTTGTCCAGGCTCGCGACGTTGACGGCCAGTCCTTGCCAACCGGAAATCAGACCGCCCTGGTTGATAAGGCTGTTGCCGGCCACGTCCAACCGGTTGTTGCTGATCAGCTTGCCACCGCTGTTGTCCAACGTTCGTCCAACGAGGTTGAAGCTCTGGCTGCTGGAAAGCTCGCCACCCTGGTTGTTCAGGTCGCGCAGACGATTGAGGGTCAGGGCGCCCTTGGCGTTGAGCAGGCCGTTGCGGTTGTCGATATCACCACCCGCCAGGTCGAGGCGGATGACCTGGTCGCCGAGCAGGCGACCACCGTTCTGGGCCAGGGCGCCGAGGGTCAGGTCGATATCGCCCTTGGCCGAGACTTCACCGCCATTGCCGGAGTCCAGGCTGCTGGCGTTGATCGTCAGACCGCCCTGGCTGTTGATCAGGCCCCTGCCACTGTTGCTCAGGGCCATGGCGTTGAGGTTCACGGCGCCGGCACCGAGCAAGGTGCCGCCCTGGTTGTCGAGGTCGGCGCTGCTGAGCTTCAAGGCTTGCGCGGCGTTGATCAGACCCTGGCTGCGATTGCTCAGTTGACCACTGGTGGTCAGGTCGAGGTCGCCACGGCTGGTGACGGTACCGCCGCTGTTGTCGAGGCTGGCTGCGCGGATATCGAGCGCAGCGGCGGCGATCTGGCCCTTGAGGTTGGCCAGCGCCTGGTTGATCCGCAGGGTCACGGCCTGGTTGCTCAGCAGTTTGCCATTGCTGTTGTTCAAGCTGTCGGTGGTCAGTGCGAAGGCCTGGGCACTGGAGATTTCACCGCCCTGGTTGTTCACGCCCTTGAGGTTTTCGAGCAGCAATGACGGCGCGTTGATCAGGCCGTTCTGGTTGTTCAGTTGGCCGTTGTTCAGGTCCAGGGTCAGTGCCGTGTTGCTGAAGAGCTTGCCGTCCTGCTGGTTCAGACCGGTGACGCTCGCGACCAAGGCCTTGTCGCTGCCGATGCGACCGTTCTGGTTGCTGACCTGCCCTGCCCTCAGTGTGAGGCTGTCGCGGCTGCTCAGGGCGCCGGTGCGATTGTCATAGGCGCCGGTACTGACAGTGACCGCACCTTTACCGATGATCACTCCCAGTTGGGTGTTGTCGAGACTGGCACTGCTCAGGTTGATGCTGCTGTCACTGACCAGGCGCCCGCCCTGGTTGCCCAATGCACCGTTAGCCTGGACCTTGAGAGCCCCGGCACTCGACAGGCTGCCGGCAGTGTTGTCCAGCCCGGCGCTGCTGACGTCCAGCCGGCCTTCGCTGCTGATCAGGCCACCGCTGTTGTCGAGGTCCGCGCCGAGGGTGAGTCGTGCATCCTGGTCGCTGAGTAGTTGGCCGTCGGTATTGTCGAGGGTCTGGCCGTCCAGCGTGACGCCGATCTTACCCTTGAGCAGTCCCAGGTTGCGGTTGAGTACCTCAGCCATTTCGAGTGTCAGCGTCATATCGGCAAGGAGCCTGCCGCTGTCGCTATTGTCCAGGCGCTTGCCGGTCAGATGGATATTGGCATTGCTGGAGAGTTCGCCGCCGCGGTTGTCGATGGCGTCGACATCGAGTGTCAGCGCTTTTGTCGCCCCTACCAGACCGTTCTGGCGGTTATCCACCAAGGCACCGCTCAGGGTCAGCGCACTGCTGGCGATCAGCTTGCCGTTGCGATTGTCCAGGGCGGCAATATTCGCCATGATATCGGCCTTGCCGGAGACGGCACCGTTGCCGTTATCCAGGCTGTTGGCCGTCAACAGGATCGCGCCGTCGCCCACCAGGGTACCGCCCTGGTTGATAAACGCCCCGTTCACACCCAGGTCGACTGCACCCCGGCTGCTGATCAGGCCCTGGCTGTTGTCCAGGCTGGCACTACGACTGTCGACAGAAGCCGCGGCCACTAGGCCCTTGACGTTGCTCAGAGCCTGATCGATACGCAGGGTCAGGCTCTGGTTGCTCAGCAGCTTGCCGTTGCTGTTGTCGAAGCTTTTCGCGGCCAGGGCAAAGGCTTGGGCACTGGAGATTTCACCGCCCCGATTGTCCACCTCGTCGAGGTTCTTCAGCACCAGCAGCGGGCCGTTGATCAGGCCGCCCCTATTGTCCAAGCGGCCGTTGTGCAGGTCCAGGCTCAGTTGGGTCTTGCTGAACAGTTCGCCACCCTGCTGGTCGAGGCCGGCGACGTTGGCGGTCAGGTCCTTGACACTGGCAATACGGCCGGAAGTACCATTGCTGACCTGGGTCGCGGTGAGGTCCAGGCGGTCCTCGCTGGTCAGCCGGCCTCCCTGGCTGTTGTCGAGGGTCCTGGTGGTGACACGGGTGGCACCCTTGCCGCTGATCAGGCCTTTGCGGCTGTTATCGAGGCTACTGCTGGCGAGTACCAGGGCCTGGTCCGTGAGGATCGAACCGCCCTGATTGAGCAATGCCCCCAGGCTGTCGATCGACAGGTCGGCGGCACTGCCGAGCTTGCCGGCCGTGTTGTCCAGGCTGCCGACCTTGAGGCCCAGGGCGCCTTCGCTGCTGAGCAAGCCGGTGTTGTTGAGCAGCGCGCCATCGAGGCGAATATCCAGGCCCTGCAGGGCGGAGATGTTCCCGCCGCTGTTATCCAGGGTCGTGCCGTTCAGGTTGACGCTGCCCCTGGCGAACAGGCGGCCCTTGTTCTGATTAATCACTTGCGCCACGACAAGGCCGAGGTCGGTATCGGTCAGCAGCTTGCCGCCATCGCTGTTATCCAGGCGTTGTCCGCTGACACGGACGCTGCTGCGGATGCTGGACAGCTCACCGGCACGGTTGTCGATCTGCTCGACATTGACGGTCAGGCCCTGGGTGCTGGCGACCGTACCGCCATTACGGTTGTCGAGACTCTTGCCGGTCAGCAGCAGGGAACCCTGGGCCACCAGCGCCCCGCCCTGCTGGCTCAGGTTGTCGATACTGGCTTCGAGGTTGCCCTGGCTGGCAATACGGCCCTGGGTGTTGGTAACCTCCTTGGCCTTGAGACTGACCGGGCCGACTGCGCTGAGCAGGCCGCCGCTGTTGTCCAGGCGGGTGCCTTCGAAGCCGATGGCCGCCTTGGCGACAAGATTGCCCTTGTCGCGGTTGTCCAACTGATCAACTAGCAGCTTGAGGTCCTTGTCGGCCTGGATCAGGCCGCCACGATTGTCCGCCGAATCGCCACGCAAGGTCAGGTGATCCTTGCTCGCCAGGCTGCCGCCTCGGTTGTCCAGGCTGCCGATGTTCAGTTCGATGCTGCCAGTGGCGCGCAGCTTGCCCTGTTCGCGGTTATCGAATGCGCCGCTGATAGTGGCGCTCAGCTTGCCGTCCGCCGCAAGCACCGTGCCCGCCGCGCGGTTGTCGATGCGGGCCGCGGCCAGGGTCAAGGCCTTGCCGGAACCCAATGTCCCACCGTGGTTATCCAAGGCACCGCTGAGGTCGATGCTCAAGCCCAAATCGCCGGTGATCTGGCCCCGGGTATTGTCCAGGCTGACGCCCTTCAAGGTGGCCAGGGTTGAACTCGACAAGGTGCCGTTACCGTTATTGATCGCGCCGCTGGCCGTGAGATTGAGCCCCTTGTCAGTCGCGATCAGGCCGGAGGTATTATCGAGGCTGGCGACATTCAGGGTGACATCGGCCAAACTGGAAATTTCCCCGCCGTGATTGCCCAGCGCGCCGACGTTGACCACCAAGTCGCCGTTGCTGGAGATCAAACCGTCCTGGCTGTTCACGACCTCGTCGGCGGTCAAGGTCAGACGGTCGGCGCCGAGCACCCGGCCCTTGTTCTGGTTATCGAGGGTGCCGGCGATGACGGTGGTCTGCCGCTGTCCGCTGAGGGTGCCGCTCTGGTTGTTCAGAGTTTGGGTGGTCGTGATGTCGAGATCACGGCTGGCAATGATGTTCTTGCCGAGGTTGTTGAGGTGCTGCGCGCTGATGCTGATATCGGCGTCGGTGTTGCGGGTGTTATCGAGATTGACCCCGGCTTCGATGATGCCGTTGTTGGTCAACTGACCGCCGCTGGCGAGGGTGATGCGGTCTTTGGCGACGAGGTTGTTCTGGCTGGTCAGGTCACCCTGGGTTTGCATGTCCAGGGTGGTACCGGCGTAGACCGGGCCTTTAGTCTCCAGGCTCTGGGCCTTGACATTGACAGCGCCGGTCGCCGCCGTGTCGACCATGCTCAGATGACCGTTGGCGTCGAGCTGGATATCGCCACCGCTGGCGATCAACTTGCCGTCCAGCTTCACCCCGACACCGGCCTCGGTACCCACCAGCTTGATCGCCCCGGCGTACATGCCGCCCAGCGCTGAAGAGTCGATGGCCAGTTGCGGTTTGGCGCTGCCGTCATCGGCACGTGCGCTGGCGTTGAGGCTGGCGGCATCGACGTCGTTGCGGCCGGCGACGATGGTCAGGTTCCTGGCCTGGATTTCGGCGTTGATTTTGGCGCTGCGGGTGATGATTTCGAAGCGGTCGACGTTGGTAGCGTTGAGGCCCGCCCCTTCTACGGTGACGTTGCCCTGGTCGACCTGGTAGCGACTCACCTGGCCGTTTTCCACAATCGGTTTGCCGGTGGTCAAGGTCGCTTGAGGGGTATTGATGAAACCGCAGCCGTTACAGGTGATGCCATAGGGGTTGGCCACGATGACATGGGCCGACTGCCCCGCCACTTCGGTGTAGCCGCGCAACTGGCTGGGGCTGCCGCCGTTGACTTCGTTGAGGATGGTGGTGGCGGCCGCGCCGTTGAGATTCGGGTTGCCGAGGATGATCCCGCCCAGTTGCGTGGACTGGGTGCGGGACGTGGCGTTGTTGAGGATCACGCCGTTGCTGCCGACGTTGTAGTCCTTGAACTGGTTGTGGGACAGACCGCTGCCGTTGGGCCTGGCAATGTTGACGATGGGCACGCCGTTGCCCGCCTGGCCGAGGCTGGTGCCCGGCGCACTGACCACGATGCCGTCGGCCTGGGCCCACATCGGTTGCCAGAACATGACGTTGGCCAACAGGAACGCCAGGCCGCGCTTGGGCATGCCGCAGAACAGATCGCGGTTTGTGTGGGCAGCAGAAGGTTGGCGGTCGTCCATGATCAGGTCTCGTTGCAACAGAATTAAATGGATACATCCACGCGGAAATAGATCGGCGCTTCACGCTCGGTCAGGGCATCCGGGCGTTCCAGGGAGTGGGCGAAGGTGACGCTGGTGGTGAGGTGCTGCCCACGGGCGAACAGCTCCAGCGAGTTGCTCGACATGCGCCCGTGCTGATCGCCGTTGTAGCGGGTCCCGCTGATCACGCCCTGGTCATAGCCCAGGCTGGTGCCGTACTCGGCGAACACCGGACGCAACCATTCCAGGGTCACCGGGCGGCTCCAGCGCAGGTCGTTGCGCCAGTAGCCACCGTTGTCACCAGCCAACGACTGGTCCTTGTAGCCACGAATCGAAGACTCTCCGCCCAGGCTCATGCGCTGCGGACTGAACAGCACGTCTTCGCTGCGCTGGCCGGTCATTAAGCTGCTGAAGCTGAAAGACTCGTCCCACAATTTGAACGGTTGCAAATAGCTGACCGTGGCGGTGTATTTGCGATAGCGGGCGTCAGCCTGGCCGGGTGCCGGGTCGTGGTTGGCCTGGGCATCGAAGGCGCCGATCCCTTGTTGCATGCCCAGGTCCAGGTTGACGAAGGCACCGCCGATCCGCCGACCGTGGTTGATGCCGAACTGCGCTTCGCTCAGGCGATTGCTGCTCAGGGCCAGTTTGCTGTCTTCGATGAAGTTGTTGCTGCGCAGATAGGCCAGACCAGTGTTGAGGGAAGTTTTGCTCATGGCGTCGCGGTAGATGACCCGCTCGACCCGCAACTGATGGTTCTGGCTGTCGCCGCTCTGCTTGAAGTTGAAACCGTTGGCCGCGATCTGTGAGCGGTACTCGCTCTGGCTGTAGGTGTAGCTGACGTTCCACCAGCCAAACGGCAGACTGTAAGAGAGCATGGCGTTTCGCGAGGTGTGCTGGTGATCGCTCATCGCGTCATGACCGCCGCGCAGCATCAACTGGTCAGCCAGGCCCAGCGGGCTGTCCCATTCGAAACGGGTGCCCCACTGCTGCTCGCCAGTGCTGCGCTGGCCGTCGTTGCTGCGGGACAGCCCGGCGCGCCAGGGCTTCTGCGGAGTATTCTTGACCAGCACTTCACTGCCGCCGACGTTCTGGCCGGGGGTCAGCTCCATCTGCGCCTGATTCGACGGCAGGCGATTGAGCTGGTCCACCATCTGCTCGATTTCCCGCAGGTTGACCAGCTCACCGGTTTTGCCGGGAAACGCCATGGCCAGTTCACGCTCCGACAGTTGGCTGTTCTCGGCGCCTTTCAAGCCTTCGAGCCGGCCCTCGACCACCAGTACCTGCAGGTGACCGCTGGACAGGTCCTGCTGCGGCAAGTAGGCACGGCTGGTGACCAGGCCCTTCTCGATGTAGTGGTCGGTGATGACCTTGAGCAGTTCATTGAGCTGGGGCACGCCCAGGCATTGGCCGATATAGGGCTGGAGCAGCCGCTCGCGCTCACGGGCCGAGAGGCTGTCGGCGCCCTTGAGTTCGATGGTTTTGATGGGGAAGCAACGGGTATCGGCCGGCGCGGTCGGCTGGGTCGGTTTCACCTCCTGGCCGGGCAAGTCCTTGAGCTCTTCCAGACGGCGGCGCTGCTCTTCAAGCAAACGGTTCTGGCGCTCGCGGATCAGGTCGGTTTCACCGGGAGTCGGGGCGGCGTGAGCCAGGGTAAGCGGAGACAGGCACAGCAAAGCCAGGCACAACCTCGCCCAATGGGCGGGTGAGAACATGTTCGATCCCTCGATACGAAATGACATCAAAATAGTGGCGCGATATTAGAGAGCCATCATTTTGACGTCAATTGCCCAAGCCCCCGACCATGAAAGTTTCATAAACCACCTGTCGAAAAAATCCATAGGGCGTACTCGATTCACTCTGGTGAACTTTCAACCCCCACCAAGCCTCAACCCATTACCTGCCCAACAAGGAATACGAGGCCCATATCATGAAAACCCTCCTGACATTCACCCTTGCCGCCACGCTCACCTGCGCCCTGCCCGCCTGGGCCACTTGCACCCCGGAAGAAGCCACCGCCAAACGCGAACAGCTCGCTCAGGAAATCACCAAGCTCACCCAGCAGAACCCGACCAAGGCCAAGGAGATGAATGATGAGTTACAGGCCATGGATCTGGAGACAGCCAGCAAGGACGTGCCGGACAAGTGCCAGTTGATTGATAAGCGTCTGGAGGAACTGAAGGATGCCGGGAAGAAGGCTGGTTGATGTCTATAGCCCGGCACAGATTGCTTTTGTGGCGAGGGAGCTTGCTCCCGCTGGGGTGCGAAGCGCCCCTGAAAACTCAGTTCCAGCCACTTTGAGGGGTGAGTATCAAGCCGGATTGGGGCTGCTACGCAGCCCAGCGGGAGCAAGCTCCCTCGCCACGATGTTTTGAGCATTTCAGTTGCGCATAAAAAAACCGGACCCAAGATCCGGCTTTTTTATGCTGCGCTACAGGCGATTCACTCAGCCGCCGGCGCTTGCGGCTTGCGGCGCTTGAGGGGGGCCATGCCGTCCTTGCTGACCAGCGCCGGAGCGTCGGTCTTCGGGCGGTTGGCGGTCTTGCGCTTGGTCGGGGCCTTGGCGGCGGTTTTCTTCTTGTCGCCCTTGGCGTCGACCTTTTTCTTCTTCGCGCCAACGGCTTTGCCGGAGGCCTTGACCTTTTTCGGCCCGCCGTAGGTGCCTTTGACTTCCTTGATGGTGCGACGCTCGAAGCTCTGCTTAAGGTAGCGCTCGATGCTCGACATCAGGTTCCAGTCGCCGTGGCAGATCAGCGAGATCGCCAGGCCGTCGTTGCCGGCGCGACCGGTACGGCCGATGCGGTGCACGTATTCGTCACCGCTGCGGGGCATATCGAAGTTGATGACCAGGTCCAGGCCTTCCACGTCCAGGCCGCGCGCGGCGACGTCGGTGGCCACGAGGATCTTCACGCCGCCTTGCTTGAGGCGATCGATCGCCAGCTTGCGATCCTTCTGGTCCTTCTCGCCGTGCAGCACGAACGCCTTGTATTCCTGTGCCACCAGGCGGCCATAGATGCGGTCGGCCATGGCCCGGGTGTTAGTGAACACGATGGCTTTTTCGTAGGTTTCGTTGGCCAGCAACCAGTTGACGATCTGCTCTTTGTGCTGGTTGTGATCCGCGGTGATGATCTGCTGGCGGGTGGTGGAATTCAGTTGGCTGACCGCGTTGAGCTGCAGGTGCTCCGGGTTGTTCAGCACCTTGGCGACCATCTCCCGCAGGCCCGAGCCGCCGGTGGTGGCGGAGAACAGCATGGTCTGCTGGCGGTTGGCGCATTCGTCCACCAGGCGCTGCACGTCTTCGGCAAAGCCCATGTCGAGCATGCGGTCGGCTTCGTCCAGTACCAGCACTTCGACTTCCTTCAGGTCCAGGTTGCCGGCGTTCAGTTGTTCAATCATCCGCCCCGGCGTACCGATGAGGATGTCCGGCACCTTGCGCAGCATGGCGGCCTGGACCTTGAAGTCTTCGCCACCGGTGATCAGGCCGGACTTGATGAAGGTGAATTGCGAGAAGCGCTCCACTTCCTTCAAGGTCTGCTGGGCCAGTTCACGGGTCGGCAGCAGGATCAGGGTCTTGATGCTGACACGGACCTTTGCCGGGCCGATCAGGCGGTTGAGGATCGGCAACACGAACGCGGCGGTCTTGCCGCTGCCGGTCTGCGCCGTCACCCGCAGGTCACGCCCCTGGAGCGCGAGCGGAATGGCCGCTGCCTGCACCGGCGTTGGCTCGACAAATTTAAGCTCGGCCACGGCTTTGAGCAGGCGTTCGTGCAGGGCGAATTCGGAAAACACGGGTGCTACCTCGAAGAAATACAAAAAAACAGCTGCATAGGGTAACGGTTTCGAGCGCGAAGGCCGAGTTTCTTTATGCAAACGGCGACAATCAGCGGCTTTTTTCAAGGCAGACCCGCCGTCGACGGTCACTTCGACAGCCTTAAATGCTCTAATCCCCCCGTCGCATTTCATATAGAAGATCCGTTTCGCCCATGGACATCAAACAGCTCTGGCTCAACATCCAAGACTTCTGGGGTGCCCTCGACCAGCATCCGCTCCTGCATACCGGCCTTGCCCTGGTATTGCTGCTGACCATCGCCCTGGTGCTCGGACGCGTGGCGCGCTACCTGATCCTGCACGGCGCCAAGCTGCTCGGTCGCCAGCCAGCCCTGCATTGGGTCAGCGACCTGCGCCACAACAAGGTCTTCCATCGCCTGGCGCAGATGACCCCCTCGCTGCTTATCCAGTTCGGCCTGCCCCTGGTGCCCGGGCTCAGCAAGACCAGCCTGGTGTTCCTCGATAATGTAGCCACGGCCTTCACTGTCCTGTTCATGATGCTGACCCTTAGCGCCCTGCTCAACGCCCTGCTGGATGTCTACGCCCGCACCGAACACGCCCGGACCCGCTCGATCAAGGGCTATGTGCAACTGACGAAAATGGTGCTGTATGTATTCAGCGCGATCATCATCGTCGCCACCCTGATCGACCGTTCGCCATTGTTGTTGCTGTCGGGCCTGGGTGCGATGTCGGCGGTGATCCTGTTGGTGTACAAGGACACCCTGCTGTCGTTCGTCGCCAGCGTGCAACTGACCAGCAACGACATGCTGCGAGTCGGCGACTGGATCGAAATGCCCCAGGTCGGCGCCGACGGTGATGTGGTGGACATCACCCTGCACACGGTCAAGGTGCAGAACTTTGACAAGACCATCGTCTCGATCCCGACCTGGCGGCTGATGTCCGAATCGTTCAAGAACTGGCGCGGCATGCAGCAATCCGGTGGACGCCGGATCAAGCGCAGCCTGTTCATCGACGCCAGCGGCGTACGCTTCCTGCACGACGAGGAAGAACAGCGCCTGACCCACGTGCGCCTGCTGACCGACTACATCAGCCGCAAACAAGCCGAGCTCAAGGCCTGGAACGAAGCCCAGGGCAACGTTGCGGCGATGTCGGCCAACCGTCGCCGGATGACCAACCTCGGCACCTTCCGCGCCTATGCCCTGGCGTACTTGAAGAGCCACCCCGAAATCCAGCCGAACATGACCTGCATGGTCCGCCAGATGCAAACCACCGCCCAGGGCATTCCGCTGGAAATCTACTGTTTTACCCGCACCACCGCGTGGGCCGACTACGAACGCATCCAGGGGGACATTTTCGACTACCTGCTGGCGGTGATGCCGGAGTTCGGGTTGAACCTGTACCAACAGCCCAGCGGCATGGATTTGCGTTCGGGGTTGCTGCCGGCGGTGTTGGGGGCAAGTCATGTTCCGGAGGAGCAGAAGCAGCTGGTCTGAATACACCGCTGATCCTTGTGAAAGGCTCAACCTCTCAATGGGATGCACCACCGTCATCGCGAGCAGGCTCGCTCCCACAGGTCATATGCCGTACTTGGAAATCATGATCACCATAAACCCCATGTGGGAGCGAGCCTGCTCGCGATTGGCAATCCCCGTCGACATCGATGTCGTCTGACTGATTGCTATCGCGAGCAGGCTCGCTCCCACAAGGGTTGTCGCTATGTCCTGATTACTTGATCTGACGCTGCGGGGCCTTGTGCACCATGGTGTAGGCGTAGTCCACGCCCATGCCATAAGCGCCGCTGTGTTCCAGTACCAGCTCCATCACCGCTTCGTAAGTCTCTTTGTGTGCCCAGTCACGTTGGTATTCCAGCAGCACTTGTTGCCAGGTCACCGGCACCGCACCGGCCTGAATCATCCGCTGTACCGACATGTCGTGGGCTTCCTTGCTGGTGCCGCCCGAAGCGTCGGTGACGATGTAGACCTCGTAGCCTTCAGCCAGTGCTTCCAGCGCCGGGAAGGTCAGGCAGACCTCGGTCCACAGCGCCGCGATGATCAGTTTCTTGCGGCCGGTGGCTTTCACCGCGTCGACCAGCGCCTTGTCTTCCCAGGAGTTCATCGAAGTGCGCTCGATGGGCTTCTGCTCCGGATGAACCGCCAACAACTCAGGCCAGATGTAGCCGCTGAAGCTTTCGGTTTCGACCGAGGTGTAGATGGTCGGTACGTTGAAGATCTTCGCCGCCTTGGCCAGGCCGACGGTGTTGTTCTTCAAGGTCTGACGGTCGATCGACTGTACGCCGAAGGCCATTTGTGGCTGGTGATCGATCAAGATCAGGGCGGAGTTGGTTGGGTTCAGCAGTTCGCGGATAGACATGGTGTGTTCCTTTTTTAATGTCGATATTTCAATCGGTTAGGGTTTGTCGACGTTCGCTTCAGCGGTGATGTCGTCGGCATGGGTGTACTTTAGGGGCTAGCCATAAAAGGGACAATTACCTAAAATCGAGAATCATTGATTCTAAAAAAGGAACAATCATGGATCGCATCGAATGCATGCGCGCCTTCGTCGTCACCGTGGGCGAGAACGGCTTCGCGGCGGCCGCCCGGGCCATGGACGTGCCGAGGTCGAAGGTCAGCAAGCAGATTCAGGCACTGGAAGAAGCCATCGGCGTGCAACTGCTGCAACGCACCACGCGCAGCCTGCATCTCACCGAAGCAGGCGCTGAATATTTCGACGCGGCCCGGGAGGTTTTGGCGGCACTGGATGAGGCCGAGCAGCGGGCACGGGACGGGATTGGTGAGTTACGCGGGGTGTTGCGGGTCAATGCGCCGATGTCGTTCGGCCTGCGACGGCTGGGCAAGCTGATTCCGCTGTTCCATGAACGGCACCCGAACATCGAGCTGCAAGTGGTGCTCAGCGACCAACAGGTGGATCCGGTGCGCGGCGGTTTCGACGTGACCATCCGCATCGCCAGCATGCCCGACTCCACCATGATTGCCCGGCAACTGGCGCCGGCACCACGCATCATGGTCGCCGCCCCGGCCTACCTGGAGCGTGCGGGCATCCCGCAGACGCCCCAGGACCTGCGCGCCCATCAATGCCTCAACTACGGCTACCTGCAAAGTGGCGTGAGCTTGCAATTGAGCAACGGCAAGGAGACGCAACGGGTCAACGTCACCGGCCCCCTCCACGTCAACAACGGCGACTTGCTGGCGCAGGCCGCCGAGGCCGGCATGGGCATCGCGCTGCTGCCGGATTTCATCGTGGAAGACGCGCTGGCTGCCGGACGGCTGGTGCCGGTGCTGTGCGAATGGCAAGCGCCGGCGATCAGCATCAACGCGGTGTATTCGTCAGCCCGGCGCCTGCCACAGAAAACCCGGGCCTTCATCGACTTCCTGGTCGAACAATTGGCGATCAGGCAACCTGCGGCTTGCGCAAGCTCAACCGACTGATCCACACCGCAAGCAGAATGACACCGCCGCCCAGGAACAACCGGCCCAATGCCTCGTGCTGGTTCCAGATCAGCAGGTTCAGCAACAGCCCTACCGGCACGTGCAGGTTGTTCATCACCGCCAACGTTCCGCCTTGGACCAGGCAGGCGCCCTTGTTCCACCAGTACAGCCCAAGCGCCGTGGAAACGAGGCCGAGGAACACCAGCACGCCCCATTGCAGCGGCGCTTCGGGCCAGAAATTCGTCTTGCCGAACAGCAGGAAAGCCGGCAACGCCACCGCCAGCGCGCCGAGGTAGAAGTAGCCGAAACGCCGATAGTGCGGCAGGTCGCTCGGGTGGCGGGCCACCAGGTGCTTGTAGAGCACCTGCCCGGCCGCGTAAGTGAAGTTGGCCAGTTGCAGCAACAGGAAGCCCATGAAGAAATCCGGGTTGATCCGGTCATAGCGAATCACCGCCGCGCCGGCCACGGCTACCAGCGCAGCCACCAGTGCCCAGGGATTGAAGCGGCGGTTCAGCGCGTCTTCGATCAAGGTCACGTGCAGCGGCGTGAGGATGGTGAAAAGCAGCACCTCGGGCACCGTCAGCACACGGAAGCTCAGGTACAGGCAGACGTAGGTCACGCCGAACTGCAGGGCGCCGATCAACAGCATGCCGCGCATGAACGATGCCTCCACCTGGCGCCAGCGGGTCAGGGGAATGAACACCAGCCCGGCCAGCAGCACCCGGACCAGCACCGCGAAATAACTGTCCACATGCCCGGCCAGGTATTCGCCGATCAGGCTGAAGGAAAATGCCTGGATCAATGTCACAAAAAGTAGATAGCCCATACGCCCCTCGCTTCGGAAGGCGGCGAAGATAGCGGTTTTTGCCGGATCCGTGAAAGGCGTTTATTCCCTGGCCACCTCAACAGGAAACTTCATCCACCGCCGACGTGCGGGTCTGACGCTGCTGCCGATCATTGGCGGCACGCTGAAGCACCCGCGTCATGGCGTGGAAGTTCGCCGGCTTGGCAAGAATGTCGTCGGCACCGGCGGCCCTGAAACGTTCGACCTCATGGGCAAAGACACTCGCGGTAAAAGCAACCATGTAACAAGCATGGTCCCGCGGCAGCGCCTGGATCTTGCGGATCGCTTCCACCCCATCCATACCAGGCATGTTGATGTCCATGAGGATGACTTCGGGCATCGAAGCCGCACAGCGCCTGACCGCCTCCAGGCCATCGGACGCAAGCCCCGGGGCATACCCCAGCGCTTCCAGCATCGCCAAGGCCACTTTCTGATTCACCGGATGGTTCTCCACCAGCAGGATATCGAGCGGGTAACGGCTGGCAAAAGATGAGTCGAATCCCACCGCGGCATGGTCGTCATCCAAGGGGATTTCCGAGCCCCGGAAAGGCGCCAGGGGCAGCGAAAAGGAGAACGTCGAACCGACACCCGATTGGCTGGTAAAAGATAAGGTCCCCTGCAAGGCTTCGACCAGTTTCTTGCAGATTGAAAGACCGAGGCCACTCCCATTGAAACGTTGACTGGCTTGCCCTTTAAGCTGAACGAAGGGCTCGAACAGACTGCCTTGCCGTTCCTCGGGGATGCCTATGCCGGTATCGTGTACGGACACGTCGAGCCGGGCTCCAGCGTCGTGTCCGCTGGTCGCGATCACGAGCGATACTTTCCCGCTTTCGGTGAACTTGATCGCGTTGCCCAGCAAGTTGATCAATATCTGACGCAGGCAATCAAGATCGGTTTTAACCCAACGGGGGACGCTCGAAGAAACCTGAGTCTCGATGAGGACCGGCTTGTCCTTGATGTTCTGCCGGACAATTTCAACGCTGGATGAAACCAGTGTCCGCAATTCAAATACGCGAGGCTTCAACTCAAGTTTGCCCGCCTCGATTTTTGCCAGATCGAGCACGTTGTCGATCAGCGACAGCAAACTTCGTCCGCTGGTTTGGATCGTTTTCAGGAGGCTGTTCTGCTCGGCGGTCAGGGATGAGCGTGCCAGCAACTCGGTTGCGCCGATGACCCCGTACATGGGGGTACGGATCTCATGACTCATGGTGGCGAGAAATTGGGTTTTTGAACGGTCGGCTTCCTCGGCGGCATTTTTTGCCTCGTTCAATATCCGTTCGTTCGTTTTCAACTGCAGGAGATGACCACGGGTGCGAAAAAGGCTGAATGCGAGAAAAACCAGAATCGCCAGAATGATGTGGTGCAGCGAATCCTGGTTGAGTTGGTGGTAGTAATCCGCCAACGTCATCTCCGCCCCCGCCACATAAACCGTACCGTCCCTGGACTTCATCGGAACGAAGACGGCGCGAAAGTCCCCCCAATGATCCGAATAATCGATCCAGGTAGGTTCGGTGCGCTCGAAACTGTCGAGTAGCGCCTGACTGGCATCGGGATAGGGATCGAAGAAACGCACGAAGTTCTGCTCCTCGATTTCTTTCTTCGATGCGCTGGAACTGATCAGGTACGCCTTTCCATCACGCTTGATCACGCTGTAGATAAAGGCAGTGCCCATTGACTCGTTGAAATTGGAGAGCCGCTGGATCGCGTCCCAGTCTTGCGCCGGCGACTTGGATTGTTTGTCGATCAGGTTGTCATGGTAACCGTCGCCGAGGATGGCCGAAGCACCCAGCGCGGCATGCAGCAATTTGCTGTTGATTTTGTCGGTCAGGATTCCCTGGGTCTCGACGTAGAGGTAATAGATATAGCCACTGACCCCTATGATGTAGACCAGAAGTAAGGCCCATGTTTTGCGCCTGAGTTTGAACATCTTTCACAGCCTCCATACTGTCCGGCCCAGCATAGAGCGAAGATCGGTTAAAAACCATTTTCCAAAAAAAAGCCCGATCTCGCCAATGCGTTCAATCGGGCTACTGCACTCAGGAGCAACAAGTGCAAAGGGAGGTTCGATGCGCGAAACGGTTTGAAGGGAATCGCCAAGCCACTAGACCACCCGACGATTACCCGAGGATTAACGATCAGGCGACCTGGGACAGCTTGGCGTTGGCCTGATTCAAGCCTTTCTCCTGGAAATCACCGCCCAGGTTCATGCCTTCGGCATGGATGAAGGTCACGTCGTGGATCCCGATGAAGCCCATGACCTGGCGCAGGTAGGGTTCCTGATGATCGGAGCTGCCGCCGGCGTGGATGCCGCCGCGGGCTGTCAGCACGAAGGCCCGCTTGCCGGTCAGCAGGCCTTGGGGGCCGGTGGGGGTGTATTTGAAGGTCACGCCGGCACGCAGCACGTGGTCGAGCCAGGCTTTCAAGGTGCTGGGGATGGCGAAGTTGTACATCGGCGCGGCCATGACCAGCACATCGGCGGCCAACAGTTCATCGGTCAGCTGGTTGGAGCGCTCCAGCGAGGCGTTCTCGATGTCGTTGCGCTGCTCGGCGGGCTTCATCCAGCCACCCAGCAGGTTGGCGTCCAGATGCGGCACGGCATTGACGGCAAGGTCGCGAACGTTGATTTCATCGGCCGGGTGAGCGGCTTTCCATTGCTTGATGAAAGTCTGGGTCAGTTGACGGGACACCGAGTCTTGCTGGCGGGCACTGCTTTCGATAATCAGAACGCGGGACATGGGATGTAGGCTCCATCTGAATGTGTTGTCAGTCGATGGAGCAAAGGCTAATAGGGACTATATCGATAAAAAAGCGCAAATACTTGCTGCAAAGCATCGATAAATTCGTTTATAAGCTGAACCAGCGTCCCAGTTTCGGATTACTTCGGCTTACAGGTCAGCTCGATGCGCAGCTTGATGATGTTGCGGTTGAACTTGGCGGTGGCGTTCTTGAACTTGCCGGCGGCCACCTCGATCTTGCGGGTGCGAGGCGCTTCCGGACCGTTGCGGAACACCACGGTGCAGGCCGCGTCGGTGCTGCCGTAATTGTTGACCTGGATGGAACCGATGTCGGCGTCAGTGTCGTAGGCGGTGTAGTCGATCTTCAGGCCGTCGAGGTGTTTTTCCACGTCGATCGGATACGCGAACGCTGTCAACGGCAACAGGGCCAGCACTGCACAACAGATTTTCTTCATTCGGCTGTCTCCACCAAGGGACCGCCAGCTTAGGACAAGAGGAGCTCAATATGAAAGCGCCCCGCGTGACCCTTGATCAATGGCGAACCCTGCAGGCCGTGGTGGACCACGGCGGTTTCGCCCAGGCCGCCGACGTGTTGCACCGCTCCCAATCGTCGGTGAGCTATACCGTGGCCCGCATGCAGGATCAGCTCGGCGTACCCCTGCTGCGCATCGATGGACGCAAGGCGGTGCTGACCGAGGCCGGCGGCGTGCTGTTGCGGCGCTCCCGGCAACTGGTGAAACAGGCCAGCCAACTGGAAGACCTGGCCCATCACATGGAACAGGGCTGGGAAGCCGAAGTACGGCTGGTGGTCGACGCCGCCTACCCCACCGCCCGCCTCGTCCGGGCCCTGGCGGCGTTCATGCCGCAGAGCCGCGGCTGCCGGGTACGCCTGCGGGAAGAAGTGCTGTCGGGCGTGGAAGAAGTGCTGCTCGAGGGCGTCGCCGACCTGGCCATCGTTGGCTTCAGCATCCCCGGCTATCTCGGTGCTGAGCTGAGCGACGTGGAATTCGTCGCCGTGGCCCACCCCGAACACGCGTTGCACCGGCTCAATCGCGAGCTGACCTTCCAGGACCTGGAAAGTCAGTTGCAAGTGGTGATCCGCGATTCCGGCCGCCAGCAACCCCGGGACGTCGGCTGGCTCGGTGCCGAGCAACGCTGGACCGTCGGCAGCCTCGCCACCGCCGCGACCTTCGTCGGCAGTGGGCTGGGCTTTGCCTGGCTGCCCCGGCACATGATCGAGCGGGAACTGCGGGAGGGCACGCTCAAGCGGCTACCCTTGGATCAGGGCGGCAGCCGCAACCCGAGCTTCTACCTGTATTCGAACAAGGAAAAACCCCTGGGCCCGGCCACGCAGATCCTCATCGAACTGCTGCGCACCTTCGATACCGCGCCACTGGATGCACCGTTCGCCGCCCCAGAACAAGCCTGACAAGGAGTTCGCCGATGGCCTGGTTCGTACACGAAGACTGCAATCTGCACTACGAGGAATACGGCCACGGCGCACCGCTGCTGCTGGTCCATGGGCTGGGTTCCAGCACCCTGGATTGGGAAAAACAGATCCCGGTACTGTCCGCCCGTTACCGCCTGATCGTGGTGGATGTGCGCGGCCACGGACGCTCCGACAAACCCCGCGGGCCCTACAGCATCGAAGGTTTCAGCGCCGACCTGCTTGCCCTGATCGAACATTTGGACCTGGGCCCGGTACACCTGGTGGGCTGGTCCATGGGCGGCATGATCGCCTTTCAGTTGGCAGTGGATGAGCCCGGGCGGGTCAAGAGCCTGTGCATCGTCAACAGTGCGCCACAAGTCAAGATCCGTACCCTGGACGACTGCTGGCAATGGTTCAAGCGCTGGAGCCTGATGCGTATCCTCAGCCTGGAAACCATCGGCAAGGCCCTGGGGACCAAGCTGTTCCCCAAGCCCGAACAGGCGGATTTACGCCTTGAAATGGCCCGGCGCTGGGCAAAAAACGACAAACATGCTTATCTCGCCAGCTTCGATGCCGTCGTGGGCTGGGGTGTCCAGGAACGACTCTCGCAGGTTGCCTGTCCAACCCTCGTCATCTGCGCCGACCACGATTACACCCCAGTGGCACTGAAGGAAGCCTATGTAAAACTGCTGCCCGATGCACGGCTGGTGGTCTTCACCGATTCAAGGCACGCTACTCCGCTGGACCAACCCGAGCGCTTCAACCAAACCCTGCTCGACTTTTTGATCGCAATCGATTCCACCACTCAGGATCAATGAACCCATGCTGAAAAAGATCGCCCTCGCCGCCGGCTCTGTTCTGTTTGCCGCCAACCTGATGGCCGCACCTGCCCCCCACGTGCTGCTGGACACCACCAACGGCCAGATCGAAATCGAACTGGACCCGGTCAAGGCGCCCATCAGTACCAAGAACTTCCTTGAGTACGTGGACAGCGGTTTCTACAACAACACGATTTTCCACCGCGTGATCCCGGGCTTCATGGCCCAGGGCGGCGGCTTCACCCAGCAGATGCAACAAAAAGACACCAAGGCACCGATCAAGAACGAAGCCAGCAACGGCTTGCACAACGTTCGCGGCACCTTGTCGATGGCCCGCACTTCCGATCCGAACTCGGCCACCAGCCAGTTCTTCATCAACGTGGCCGACAACGCATTCCTCGACCCGGGCCGTGACGCCGGTTACGCCGTGTTCGCCAAAGTGGTCAAGGGCATGGATGTCGTGGACATCATCGTCAACTCCCAGACCACCACCAAGCAAGGCATGCAAAACGTGCCGATCGACCCTGTGATCATCAAGTCGGCCAAGCGCATCGACTGAAGGTACAGGGCAAGCCTGAGCGGCGACGGCGATCCCGTGCCGCTCACAGCAAAAAAGGAGAGCCCTGCCCGGGCTGTTTACCATGGTTTATCGCCGTTTCGAAAAACTCATCGACATCTTCCGCGACGCACCGAGTTCGGCCCCACCGAACCGCGTCCTGCCCTTCTACACGTATTACCTGAGACAAGTCTGGCCGAGCTTCGCCGTCCTGCTGGTGGTGGGCCTGATCGGTGCACTGATCGAAGTGGCGCTGTTCAGTTACCTGAGCCGGATCATCGACTTGGCCCAGGGCACGCCCAACGTCGACTTCTTCAGGATCCATGGCCTGGAACTGGCATGGATGGCCGTTGTGGCGCTGGTCCTGCGGCCCATTTTCGTGGCCTTGCATGACCTGCTGGTGCACCAGACCCTGAGCCCCGGCATGACCAGTCTGATCCGCTGGCAGAACCACAGCTATGTGCTCAAGCAGAGCCTGAATTTCTTCCAGAACGACTTCGCCGGGCGCATCGCCCAGCGCATCATGCAGACCGGCAACTCCCTGCGGGATTCGGCGGTGCAGGCCGTGGACGCGTTGTGGCATGTGCTGATCTACGCCATCAGCTCGCTGGTGCTGTTCGCCGAAGCCGACTGGCGCCTGATGATCCCCCTGTTGCTGTGGATTGCCGCCTACATCGGCTCGCTCTATTACTTCGTGCCACGGGTCAAGGAACGCTCCGTGGTGTCGTCCGATGCCCGCTCCAAACTCATGGGCCGGATCGTCGACGGCTACACAAACATCACCACCCTGAAGCTGTTCGCCCACACCAATTTCGAACAGCAGTACGCTCGCGAAGCCATCCAGGAGCAGACCGAAAAAGCCCAACTGGCCGGCCGCGTGGTGACCAGCATGGACGTGGTCATCACCAGCATGAACGGGCTGCTGATCGTCGGCACCACCGGCCTGGCGCTGTGGCTGTGGACACAGTCGCTGATCAGCGTCGGTGCCATTGCCCTGGCGACCGGGCTGGTGATCCGTATCGTCAATATGTCCGGCTGGATCATGTGGGTGGTCAACGGCATCTTCGAGAACATCGGTATGGTCCAGGATGGCCTGCAGACCATCGCCCAGCCGGTCAGCGTGACCGACCGCGAGCACGCCAGACCATTGGCCGTTGGCCGCGGCGAAGTACGCTTCGAGCATGTGGATTTCCACTATGGCAAGAAGAGCGGTGTGATCGGCGACCTGAACCTGGTGATCAAGCCTGGGGAAAAGATCGGCCTCATCGGCCCCTCCGGCGCGGGGAAATCCACCCTGGTCAACCTGTTGTTGCGTCTCTATGACGTCGAGGGCGGGCGGATTCTCATCGACGGCCAGGACATTGCCGAAGTGAGCCAGGAAAGCCTGCGCGAACGGATCGGCATGATCACCCAGGACACGTCGCTGCTGCACCGCTCGATTCGCGACAACCTGCTTTACGGCAAGCCCGACGCCACCGACACACAGCTCTGGGAAGCCGTACACAAGGCCCGTGCCGATGAGTTCATCCCACTGCTGTCGGACGCCCAGGGCCGCACCGGTTTCGACGCCCATGTGGGTGAACGCGGCGTGAAACTCTCCGGCGGCCAGCGCCAGCGCATCGCCATTGCCCGGGTGCTGCTCAAGGATGCGCCGATCCTGATCATGGACGAAGCGACGTCAGCACTCGATTCGGAAGTGGAAGCGGCGATCCAGGAAAGCCTCGAGACGCTGATGCAAGGCAAGACCGTGATCGCCATCGCCCACCGTCTCTCGACCATCGCCCGGATGGACCGGCTGGTGGTGCTGGAAAACGGCCGCATCGCCGAAACCGGCAGCCACGCCGAACTGCTGGCCCATGGCGGGTTGTATGCGCGGTTGTGGCAGCATCAGACGGGAGGGTTTGTGGGGATTGACTGAAACCTGACTCAACCACCTGTGGCGAGGGAGCTTGCTCCCTCGCCACAGGTGAGGGTACCAGCCAGAACATCAACACTGCCGATACGGCAACGCCGTCCTCGCCTCCTCGGCATACGCCAACACCCCCTCCTGTTCCCGGTTGAGGAAATCCGCCACCGCCGCTTTCAACCCGGGATGGCGCAGGTAATGCCACGACCGGGTAATCACCGGTTCGAAACCGCGAATGAGTTTGTGCTCGCCCTGGGCGCCGGCATCGAATCGCTGCAAGCCTTGGGCGATCGCGTAGTCCATGCCCTGGTAGAAACAGGTCTCGAAGTGCAGGCGGTCGAACTCTGCCAGGCAGCCCCAGTAACGCCCGTAGAAACTGTCGCCACCAACCAGGCTGAACGCCATCGCCACCGGCCGCGATCCTTGCCTGGCCAGCACCACGCGGATGGCCTCGGGCATGCGTTCGGCCAGCAGGCTGAAAAATTCCCGGGTCAGGTACGGTGCTTGTCGGCGTACAGCGTAGGTATTGGCGTAGCAGGCATAGACGAAATCCCACTGCGCCTCGTCCAGTTGATGCCCCTCGAACCATTCGAAGTCGATACCCTGCCCCGCCACCTGTTCGCGCTCCTTGCGCATCTGCTTGCGCTTGCGGGAACTGAGTGCGTCGAGAAAATCCTGGAAGTCCCGATAGTCGCGATTGTGCCAGTGGTACTGGCAGCCGATCCGCTGCAGCCACCCCTCTTGCGCGGCCAGTGCCGTGTCGGTGAAGGGATCCGTAAAGTTGATGTGGGCACTGGAAAGCCCTTCGATTTCCAGGTAGCCCGGCAAACTCTTGAGCAACTCGAAACCATCATCGACCGAGGCCGCCAGTAGACGCGGTCCGCTGACCGGACTGAACGGCACAGCGGTCAGCAGCTTCGGGTAATAGTCGATGCCAGCACGCGCGCAAGCGTCCGCCCAGCCATGATCGAATACGTACTCACCGTAGGAATGCCACTTGCGATAGCTGGGCAGCGCGGCGATCAGCCGGTCACCGTCCATGTGCAACAAATGCTCGGACTGCCATCCGGAATGCGGGCCGACACTGCCGCTGTCCTCCAACGCGCTGAGGAAGGCGTGGCGCAGAAACGGCTGGCGTTCCAGTACCAGGGCATCCCAGGTGCGTGGCGCTATTTCAGACAGTCTGTGCAGGCGCTGCAACGGCATCGATTCCTCTCCACTCGGCGATTCAGAGCGTCGCCAGTATCGCTTATCGCCATGAGTTCCACACCCTGCGGTGTCGACAAGCGCTGTTCAGCAGCGTTCGGATAGAAACTGAATCGTCACTGATGTGCCACTACATTGCCACTGCACTGTAATAAACCATCGCGATACTGGCGCCTGTTTTTAGAGCGCCGGGTTCTAACCCGGTCACTGTTTCCGCCCTTCAACGGTCGGTTGTGCCCTGGATGATCCGCTCATCCTCTCTCATCTTCGGAGATTGATATGCGTCTTGCTTCCACGAAAACTGCGGCGGCCCTGTGTGGCGGTCTGCTGCTGGCCATGAGTGTACCGGCCAGCGCCGCAGTCGACGCCAAATTGCTCGACATGCTCAAGGCCAATGGTTCGATTACCACCGCGCAGTACGCCGAACTGCAAGCCGAACTGGCACGGGATCAAAAGGAGCAGCAAATCGCTCGCCAGGCGCAGCAAGAGACCAACGAACAGATCGCCGCGACTGCGAAGAAAACCAACGAGCTGAGCTCCTTCGACCAGAAACTGGCTTGGGCGGCCAAGACCCAGTTCAAAGGTGACGTGCGCTTCCGTCAGGAAACCGTGAAGAACGATGGCGTCTCGAACACCGGTGACCAGGACCGCCAACGTATCCGCGTTCGCCTGGGTGCCTACAGCGAAATCAACCCGCAAGTGGACACCGGCATCCGCATCGCCACCGGCAGCGACAACGATTCGCGCTCCACCAACCAGAGCCTGGACAACAACTTCACCAAGAAAGACCTGTGGCTGGACCAGGGCTACGTCGACTACCACCCGGACGCCATCAAGAACCTGCACCTCGTGGGCGGCAAGATGCCACAGCAATGGGTGAGCATGGGCGACATCATCTGGGATAGCGACATCAGCCCGGAAGGTCTGTCGGCCTCCTACAAATACCCGCTGGGCGCCGGCACCGAGCTGTTCGGCAGCGCCGGCCACTACACCCTCAAGGACAACGTCGACGGCGAAGGCAAACAGTTCCGCCACGACCTGCGCCTGTACGCAGGCCAGTTGGGCGCCCGCTTCGCGATCACCGACAATCTGAAAATGACCCTGGGCGGCAGCATCTACGCCTACGACAACGACAATGACATCAGCAACACCTGCTCGGCCAACACCTGCCGCCTGGCCATCAACGGCAACAGCGCGAACGAACAGTTCAAGCTGTACGAAGGCTTTGGCCAACTCGACATCGGCGGCCTGCCCATGCCGCTGTCGCTGTACGGTCAGGTGGTCAACAACAAGGACGCCAGCAACGACCAGGACATGGGCTGGCTGGTGGGTGCCAAGACCAAGGTCTTCGGCTTCGGCCTGGACTACAACTATCGCGACGTACAGCGTAACGCCGTGGTCGGTGCCTTCACCGACTCCGACTTCGCCAACGGTTTCACCGGTTCCCGTGGCAGCAAGCTGAAAGCTAGCTACGAACTGGACAAGAACTTCTCGCTCGGCGCGACGTACTTCATGGCCGACTCCGACTACACCAACGCCACGCTGAAGGACTCGAAGATCAACACCCTGCAACTGGATGCCGAAGCCAAGTTCTGATCACCGCCTCACGACTCGGGCAAGGACGCCCGACGCGCATCTTTTAGCCTGGCGTTGCTGCATCGGTCCCACCGGTTCAGCAACGCCAGGTTTTTTTGCATATTCAGCCGTCTCCCTGTGGGAGCGAGCCTGCGAGCCGGCTCGCGGCTCGCTCCCACAGGGGTTATGGCGATTCAAGGTTCAACGCGAATGCCGGCGGCGCTCGGCGGCAAGCTTCTCGGCGAGGTGATCCAGGTCTGGGACGGGCGGTTCGGGAAGCTTTCTGAGGGTGGCCTGCATCAGCTTCATCTGGCGGATGAAACGTCGGCAGTTGGGGCAGAACACCAGGTGATGGCGCACCATCATGCGTTCGCGAAAGCTCAGCTGGCCGTCGAGATAATCGCTGGAGCGTGCCACTTGTTCCTTGCAGGTCAGCATTCGCCGGTCTCCTCGAAATGTTCCACGGTCGCGAAGACCTTCAGGCGGGCGCGATGCAACAGCACGCGTACGTTAGAGAGCGAGATGTCCAGAAGGTTACAGATTTCTTCCAGCTCCAACCCCTGGCGTTCGCGCAAGGTCAGCACGCTGCCTTGCAGTTCCGACAGACTGAGCAGCGTGTGCTCGAGGCAATCGCGTAATTCGCTCTCCGTCAGCAGCGCTTCCGGCGTGTCCTGGTGCCAGGCGAACGGCGCCAGCAGCCAGTGGCCATCGGCGGCGAAGCGATCATCGCCCAGCGTGCCATGGGGCGCCGGCAGATCGTCGAGCAATACCTCGCGACGGTTCTGCTTGTAGCGTCCCTTGGCAGCGTTGGCAGTGATGGTCAACAGCCAGGTCTTGAGGCTGGAACGGCCCTGGAAACCACCGAGGTTGCGCACCACCGACAGCCAGGCGTCCTGCACCACTTCGTCGGCATGACGGCTGCCGACGATGGCATAGGCGACCGCGCGCATCGGGCTCTGGTAGGTGCTGACCAACTCCTTGTAGGCGCGCTGCTCCCCCGCCAGCAGGCGTTGGAGCAGTTGAGTGTCGTTGGTGATGGTCATTCAATCAATGCTTGCGCAGAATCACGCTGCCAATCGAATACCCCGCCCCAAACGAACTGAGCACCGCGACCGAGCCACTGGGCAGATCATCCTGGTTCAGGTGGAACGAAATGACCGAACCGGCCGAGCTGGTGTTGGCGTAGCGGTCGAGGATCACCGGGGCATCCTCTTCGGTGGCCTCCCGTCCCAGCAGCTTGCGCACGATCAGGTGGTTCATGCTCAGGTTGGCCTGGTGCAGCCAGAAGCGCTTCACCTGCTCGACATTCAACTGGTTTTCTTGCAGATGAGCGCCAATCAGCTCGGCCACCATCGGGCACACGTCACGGAACACCTTGCGGCCTTCCTGGACGAACAGCTTGTCACGAGTGCCGATGCCCTCTTCCGCGGCGCGGTTGAGGAAGCCGAAGTTGTTGCGGATGTTGTTGGAGAACTTGGTGAGCAGCTTGGTGCTGACCACGTCGAACTGGTACGGCGAAGTCGCCAGGTCCGCTCGCTCGATGATCACGGCGGTGGCCGCGTCGCCGAAGATGAAGTGGCTGTCGCGGTCGCGGAAGTTCAGGTGACCGGTGCACACTTCGGGGTTGACCATCAGGATCGCCCGGGCCTGGCCCAGTTGCACGCTGTTGGCCGCGGCCTGGATGCCGAACGTCGCCGAGGAGCAGGCCACGTTCATGTCGAAACCGAAACCTTCGATGCCCAGGGCTTCCTGGACTTCGATGGCGATGGCCGGGTAGGCACGCTGCAGGTTGGAGCAGGCGACGATCACCCCGTCGATGTCGGCGGCGGTACGGCCGGCACGCTCCAGCGCTTGTTTCGCGGCACCGACGGCCATTTCGCAAAGTACCGACCATTGCTCATTGGAGCGCTCGGGCAGGCGTGGGGTCATGCGTTGCGGGTCGAGGATACCGTCCTTGTCCATGACGAAGCGGCTCTTGATGCCGGAGGCCTTTTCGATGAACGCCGCGCTGGATTCGGTCAACGCCTCGGCTTCACCGCGCTCGATGGCGTCGGCGTTGTCGGCATTGAACTGGGCGACGTAGGTGTTGAAGGATTGCACCAGCTCTTCATTGGAAATGCTGTTGGCCGGGGTATACAGGCCGGTGCCACTGATGACGACGTTATGCATGGTCGTGTCTCTGATCTGTTCAGGCAGAAAGCATTGGTACCGACGTACCAATACGCAAAGGGTCTTTTCCCATCCTGGGGAAGCAGACCTGGCATCGCTTTATTCCGATCCGCCCGGGGTATTGAAGCTCAAAACCACGGGACCGGCATTTATAGGCGCGAAGTTTGCCATAAACGCTGGCGTTTGGCCCATTCTCCATAAGCCAAGACACAAAACCCTTGTGGAAGATGCAAGGCCCTGTGGGAGCGAGCCTGCTCGCGATAGCGATCTGTCAGTTGATACGGATGTCGACTGACACTGCCTCATCGCGAGCAGGCTCGCTCCCACAAGGGATCAATGGTGCTGCCTTATGGCTCCACCTGCCCCCACTGCTTGCCCAGGCGCTTGTCCGAAATCGGCACCTTGGTCCCCAACTGCTGGGCGAACAGCGACACCCGGTATTCCTCCAGCCACCAGCGGTAAAATTCCAGTTGCGGGTCGCGCTTGCCTTCCTGGGCGTGTTTAGCGGCGCGGGTCTGGTATTGAGCCCAGAGATTCGACAGTTCGCCGCTCCAGACCCGGTCTTTCTGCACCTGGCTGCCCAGCTTCTCGAAACGCTGCTCGATGGCCTTGAGGTAGCGCGGCAATTCCTTGAGCCATTGATGCGGGGTTTCGCGCACGAAGCCCGGGTATACCAGATGGCTGAGCTGTTGCTTGATGTCGTTCAGCGCCACGGCCTGGGCCAGGTCGATCTTGCCCTTGAAGCGCTTTTGCAGGCCGTGCCAGAGCTTGAGGATCTCCAGGGTCAGCTTCGCCAGCCGTTCGGCGTGTTCGGTCCAGCTGCCACGCTTGCGCTCGGCCAGGGACGCCAGCGCCGCACCGTCACGGGGCAGGCTCGCTTCGCCTTCCAGCACGCAACTGTCGAGACTGACCAACAGGATGTCTTCCACCAGGCTGTCGATGCGTCCCAGTTCGCGGTAGAGCAAGCCCAGTTCCGTCAGCCCCGGCAACTTGCCCCGCAGGAACTTGGCCGACTCCGCCAATTGCTGCATCAACAACCGCTGCAAGGCGCGGCGATGCTGGAACTCGGCTTCGGCCGGGGTCGGGAAACGCCCTTCCTTGACCACGCCGCCCTCTTCCACCAGCGCCGGATACACCGTCATCGACAACCCGGCGATCTTCTGCTGGGTCTTTTCCGCCACCGGCGCGAAGACTTTGGCTTCCACCGGCGCTTGGCTTTTCGCGGTTTGCGGCACGGCCAAGGCAGCCTGGCTGGCTTCGGCAAAGCGCGCGGTCAGCTCGGCCAGGTCGCGCCCCTCGCCAAGGAACTTGCCCTGACCGTCGACGATTTCCAGGTTCATGCGCAGGTGGCCTTCCACTTGCTGCGCCGCTTCGGCCCAGGCTTCGTCGCTGACCCGCGCACCGGTCATGCGCAGCAGCTCGCGGCCCAGGGATTGCGGCAACGAACCTTCGGCGAAGATGATCCGTTGCAGCGCTGCCTTGACGAAGTCCGGCACCGGCACGAAGTTCTTGCGCAAGGCCTTGGGCAGGTTGCGTACCAGGGCAATGCACTTGGCCTCGATCATGCCGGGCACCAGCCATTCCAGGCGCTCCGGCGGCAGCATCGGCAACAGCGGCGCCGGTACCCGCAACGTCACGCCGTCGCGGGGATGGTTGGGCTCGAAGTGGTAGCTCAGCGGCAATGTCAGGTCGCCGACGCGCAAGGTGTCGGGGAAGTGCGCGGCGGTCACCTCACTGGCCTCGCGCGCCAGCACGTCCTCTTCGCGCATGATCAACAACTGCGGGTCTTTCTGGCTGTTGATCCGGTACCAGCTGTCGAACGTCGCGGTCTGGTGGATCTCCGCCGGCAACCGTGCATCGTAGAAGGCAAACAAGGTTTCTTCGTCCGCCAGGATGTCGCGGCGCCGGGCCTTGGCCTCCAGCTCGTCGAGTTGCTCCAGCAATCGGGTATTGGCCGCCAGGCACTTGGCCTTGGACTGGATCTCGCCACGCACCAGGGCTTCGCGGATGAACAGCTCGCGCGACACCACCGGGTCCACCGGCCCGTAATGCACCGGCCGACGGCCGACCACGATCAGCCCGAACAGGGTGATCTGTTCATACGCCACCACCTGTCCGCGCTTCTTCTCCCAATGGGGTTCGAAGTGGTTCTTCTTGATCAAGTGGCCGGCCAGCGGTTCGATCCAGTCCGGTTCGATCTTGGCGACCATGCGCGCATACAGCTTGGTGGTTTCCACCAGTTCGGCGGTCATCAGCCACTGCGGCCGCTTCTTGCCCAGCCCCGACGACGGATGGACCCAGAACCGCCGTTGACGGGCGCCCAGGTAGTCGCCGTCTTCGGTTTTCTGGCCGATCTGGCTCAACAGGCCCGAGAGCACCGCCTTGTGCAGTTTCGGGTAATCGGCCGGGTCCTTGTTGAGGCTCAACTGCATGTCACGGCAGATCAGGCTCAATTGGCGATGGGCGTCGCGCCACTCGCGCAGGCGCAGGTAGTTGAGGAAGTTCTTGCGGCACCAGTTGCGCAGCGGGTTGGCGGTCAGGGCCAGGCGCTGCTCTTCGAAACCGCGCCACAGGTTGACCAGCCCGGCAAAGTCCGAGTCCGGATCCTTCCATTGGGCGTGGGCCTGGTCGGCAGCCTGTTGACGCTCCGGCGGGCGCTCGCGCGGGTCCTGGATCGACATGGCACTGGCGACAATCAGCACTTCCTGCAGGCTGCCCAGCTTCGCCGCTTCCAGCAACATGCGGCCCATGCGCGGGTCCACCGGCAAGCGCGCCAATTGACGGCCCAACGGGGTCAGTTGACTGTTGCGGTCCACTGCCGACAACTCTTGCAGCAGGTTGAAACCGTCGCTGATGGCCTTGCCATCCGGCGGCTCGATGAACGGGAAATCGGTGATCTCGCCCAGGCGCAGATGGAGCATCTGCAGGATCACTGCCGCCAGGTTGGTGCGCAGGATCTCGGGGTCGGTAAATTCCGGCCGGCCAAGGAAATCTTCCTCGCTGTACAGCCGCACGCAGATCCCCGGCTCGACGCGCCCGCAACGCCCCTTGCGCTGGTTGGCGCTGGCCTGGGAAATGGCTTCGATGGGCAGGCGCTGGACCTTAGCGCGATAGCTGTAGCGGCTGATCCGCGCGGTGCCGCTGTCGATCACGTAGCGGATGCCCGGCACGGTGAGCGAGGTTTCGGCGACGTTGGTGGCCAGCACCACGCGACGGCCCGGGTGGGACTGGAAGATCCGCTGCTGTTCGGCCGGGGACAGTCGCGCATACAACGGCAGAATCTCGGTGTGCTTGAGCTGGGCCTTGCGCAGCATGTCCGCCGCGTCACGAATCTCTCGCTCACCCGGCAGGAACACCAGCACATCGCCCGGGCTGCGGCGCTCGCTGCGCTCATGGGCGGCAATTTCATCGAGGGTGGCGAGAATCGCCTGGTCGACCGTCAGGTCGTCCTCGACCCGATTGCCCTCTTCGTCCTGCTCCAGGGTCAGCGGGCGGTACCAGGTTTCCACCGGGAAGGTACGGCCCGAGACTTCCACGATCGGCGCATCGTCGAAGTGCTTGGAAAAGCGCTCCAGGTCGATGGTCGCCGAGGTGATGATGACCTTCAGGTCCGGGCGGCGCGGCAGCAGGGTCTTCAAGTAGCCGAGCAGGAAGTCGATGTTCAGGCTGCGCTCGTGGGCTTCGTCGACGATGATCGTGTCGTAGCGCTCGAGGTAGCGGTCGTTCTGGGTCTCGGCCAGGAGGATGCCGTCGGTCATCAACTTGATCAGGGTGTTGGCGTCGCTCTGGTCCTCGAACCGCACCTGATAACCCACCAGCGCGCCCAACGGCGTCGCCAGTTCCTCGGCCACCCGGCTCGCCACGCTGCGGGCGGCGATCCGGCGCGGCTGGGTGTGGCCGATCAAGCCATATTGGCCGCGGCCGATTTCCAGGCAGATCTTCGGCAACTGGGTGGTTTTGCCCGAACCGGTTTCGCCGGCGATGATCAACACCTGGTGCTTGAGCAGTGCGTCCTTGATTTCGTCACGCTTGGCGGCAATCGGCAGATTGTCGTCGTAGCGAATCAGCGGCAGGCTGGCCTTGCGCGCCAGCACCTGGTCACACGACGCCTGCATGCGCGCCACCCATTGGGCCAGCCTGGCCTCATCGGGTTTCTTGCGCAGCTCGAGCAACTGCCGCCGCAACCGGTGACGGTCGGCGAGCATGGCGTGGTCGAGGTTTTTCAGCAGCTTGTCGATAGCGGGGGCTTGGTCAGTCATCAGGTACGCAAGGGGAAAAAAGAGCAGCGGCAAGTTTCAAGCTGCAAGCTGCAAGTTGCAAGCGGCGTTGGCCGGAAACTCGAAACTTGCCGCTTGAAGCTTGAAGCTGCTTCTATCCCTTGCGCCGATACGGGAACACATCGATCACCTTCCCCGCCCGAATGGCCTCTTGCAGGCCTTTCCAGTAATCGGCGTTGTACAGCTCGCCGTGCAGCTGGTCGAACAGCTTGCGCTGCCCGGCGTCGGCGAACAGGAACGGCGGGAATTCTTCGGGAAAGACGTCCAGCGGACCGATGGAGTACCACGGTTCGGAAGCCATTTCGTCTTCCGGGGTGCGCGGCTGGGGGATGTGCCGGAAGTTGGCTTCGGTGAGGAAGCAGATCTCGTCGTAGTCGTAGAACACCACGCGGCCATGGCGGGTCACGCCGAAGTTCTTGAGCAGCATGTCGCCAGGGAAGATATTCGCCGCCGCCAATTGCTTGATAGCCAGGCCATAGTCCTCCAGCGCCTCGCGCACCTGGGCCTCGCTGGCGTTTTCCAGGTAGAGGTTCAGCGGTGTCATGCGCCGCTCGGTCCAGCAGTGACGGATCAGCACCGTATCGCCTTCCACCGACACCGTGGAGGGTGCCACTTCCAGCAACTCTTCCAGGCACGCCGGTTCGAACTTGCCCAGGGGGAAACGGAAGTCGGCGAACTCCTGGGTATCGGCCATGCGCCCGACCCGGTCGACGCTTTTCACCAACCGGTACTTCTCGATCACCGTGGCGCGATCGACGTTTTTCGACGGCGAGAAACGGTCCTTGATGATCTTGAACACCGTGTTGAAACCCGGCAGCGTGAACACGCTCATGACCATGCCACGCACCCCCGGCGCCATGATGAAACGGTCGTCGGTGTTCGCCAGGTGATTGATCAAGGCCCGGTAGAACTCGGACTTGCCATGCTTGTAGAAACCGATGGAGGTGTACAGCTCGGCGACGTGTTTGCCCGGCAGGATACGCTTGAGGAAACCGATGAATTCCGCCGGCACCGGCACGTCCACCATGAAATACGAACGGGTGAACGAGAAGATGATCGAGACCTGGGCCTCGTCGGTGATCAGCGCGTCGATCTGGATGCCCCGGCCCTCGCGGTGCAACAGTGGAATCACCAGCGGCCACTGGTCACCCGGGGTGTAGATCCGGCCCACCAGGTAGGCACCCTTGTTGCGATAGAGCACGGATGAAAACAGCTCCACGGTCAATTCCGGATCCTTGCAGACCCAGTCCGGCAGGTTTTCCCGCAGCTGGGCTTCGAGGCGCTGCAGGTCGCCCTCCAGGTCGGCGTAGTCCTCGCTGAAACGGTAATCGGCAAAAATGTCCGCGAGCATCCGGTCCAGTTGCCCCTGGGGCTTGTAGGTACGGGTCTGCGCGGAACGGGCCCGGCGCAGGCTCGGCCGGGTGGTGTGGATGAACATGGTGCCGTCGCTGATCAGGTCATGGCTGAACAGGCCGCAGAAAATCGAGTTGTACCAGGTCTCGGACAGCTCGTCGTCGAAGCGCAGGTCGATCAGGCTGATGTAGGCACTTTTCACCAGCGGCCAACAGCTGACATCCATCAGCACCTCGACGTCGAAAGCCTTGCGCAGCCGTGCCACGGTTTCGAAGACTTTTTCTTCGTACAGATTGATCCGCGCCGCCGACGCCGCTTGCGCCTCCTGCCACCGCGCCTGCTCGAAACGGGCACGGGCACCGTCGGTAATCTGCCGGAAATGCTCGCGATAATCGTCGAAGCCGTCGAGAATCGAACGGGCGATATCGCTGGCGGGCCATGGCTGCGGCATAGGGAAAACCTCGGCGGGGCGTCTTGTTGTGAGCGGCTGAGCTTAGAGGCCAATCACGCGGCAACGCAACCATTGCCATCGGTCAACAGGAGGGCGACACTTGCGAGCCAACCATGGAAGGAATCCCTCGTGAACCTCGTCGATCTCCTGCGTCTGCTGTCATTGGCCGCCATCTGGGGGGCGAGCTTCCTGTTCATGCGCATTATCGCCCCCGTCATCGGCACGATCCCCACGGCTTTTTTTCGGGTCTCCATTGCCTTCGTCGGGTTGGTGGTGATCCTGGCACTGATGCGGGTCGACTGGAATTTCCGCGGCAAGCTGAAAGTCGTGATGGGGCTGGGCCTGATCAATTCGGGCATTCCGGCAACCTTCTATTCCCTGGCGGCCCAGACCCTTCCGGCCGGTTACTCGGCGATTTTCAACGCCACGACGCCCCTGATGGGGGTATTGATCGGCGGGCTGTTCTTCAGCGAGCAGCTCACGGTGGCGAAGGTCAGCGGAGTGTTCCTGGGACTGCTCGGCGTCGGCATCCTGACCCGCGCCGGCCCGGTGGCCTTCGACCTGCAACTGCTGATGGGTGCCCTCGCCTGCCTGATGGCCACCACCTGTTATGGATTCGCCGGATTCTTCACCCGTCGCTGGCTCGATCATCAGGGTGGACTGGACAGCCGTCTCTCGACCCTGGGCAGCATGTTCGGCGCCACGATGTTCCTCCTGCCGCTGTTCGGTTACAGCGTCATCAGCCACCCTCCGGCCAGCTGGGGCGGCTGGAACGTCTGGCTGTCACTGCTGGGGTTGGGCCTGGTGTGCACCGCGCTGGCGTACATCCTGTATTTCCGGCTGATCACTTCCATCGGGCCGGTCAAATCGATGACCGTCACGTTCCTGATCCCGCCTTTCGGCGTGCTGTGGGGGGCGTTGTTGCTGGGTGAGCCGCTGGGGATGGCCCATCTGTATGGCGGGGTGCTGATTGCGGCAGCGTTGTGGCTGGTGTTGAAGCCTGCGGCGCAAAAGCCGGTCGAGGTGTCCGCCCGGTAGTGCATCGGCGCGTTTGAAAAATGCCATCGCGAGCAGGCTCGCTCCCACAAGGGTCGTCTATAACCTGTGGGAGCGAGCCTGCTCGCGATAGCGGTTCTATGCCAACAGCGATCTAACGATCAACCGCGTTTACGAAACACAAACACCAGCCCGACGATGATCAGCACCATCCCCAGCAAGCTCAACAGCGCCAGCCGGTTGCCGAACACCAGGTAATCCATGACCGCCGTCACCGCCGGCACCAGGTAGAACAGACTGGTGACATTCACCAGGTTGCCTCGTGCAATCAGCCGGTACAGCAGCAGGGTCGCCAACACCGAGACCACCAACCCCATCCACAACACCGGCACGATGAAGCCCGCGTTGCTGTCGAAATGGAACGGCTGGAACGGTACGAACACCGCGCACAGTAATAGCCCGACCAGATACTGCACCGGCAGCGTGCCGAGGGGATTATCGGTGATGCGCTTCTGCATGATCGAGCCCGCAGTCATGGACACCAGCGCCAGCAAGCCGCACAGCATCCCGGTCAAGGACATCCCGGCCAACCCGATGCCCTGGTAAACCACCATGACCAGTCCGACCAACCCGAGTGCCAGGCCGAACAGGCGCTGCCAGGAACGCAGCCGTTCCACGAGCACCACCGTGAGGATGGGTTGTACGCCCATGAGGGTCGCCATCACACCAGGCGTCACGTTCATTTGCAGGGCCAGCAGATAAAAAATCTGATAGGCCCCCAGCAGCACCAATCCGGTGGTCGCGGCAAAGATCATCGGCTTGCCGGCCTTGGGCAGCTTGAACTTGAATACCGGGATCAACAGCACCAATGCACACAGCGCAATGGCAAACCGGATCAGCAGGAAAGCAAAAGGTGAAGCGTGGGCCAGGCCCAGTTTGGAAAAGATTGCCCCGCTGCTCCACAGCAGGACGAACAGGCTCGTGGAAGCCGCCGCCAATAAGGCGTTCTTGGATAGGGAAAACATGGATACCACCTGTAGTCAGGCAAAAGCCAACTCAGCCGAGGCTGAAGTCCAGTAGTTTTTTTCAGGCGGGCACAGGGGATGGCAACTGTTGCCGATCAGCCCTGTATGCCAACACCCGGCGGTGATACGACGGCGTATACCGGTGGGCTACTGACAGGTGGGTATTGACCGATCTGCACAGGCTGCTGATCCCCGCACGGCACGACGCCAGCGTTGAACGCTGGAACCACAACCGCGATGACAGGGGATACAGGCATGAGCCGATCTCTTTGGGGAGGTGGGTTCGAAAACCCGACGAGCGCCGACTATAACCAGCGCCCGATGTATTGCGCAACAGTTAACCGAACAACCAATAGCCAAGCGCCGTGAGCACCAGCACCGCCAGTACCGGCCGCATCACCCGGTACACTTTGGGATACTTGCGTTTCCATTGCTTGACCCGACCGCTGATACCGTCGCTGAACGACTTGCTCCAGGCGTAGGCCTGGTTGATGCCGCCGACACGTTCGTCATCCAGGTTCTGCGGCGCGGTGGCACGGCCAAGCATGCCGCTGACAGCACGATTGAGACGGGTCATCAACCGGTTGCTCAAGGGGCGCTCGACGTCGCAGAACAGGATCACGCGGGTCTGGGGTGTTTCATTCTTGACCCAGTGCACGTAGGTCTCATCGAACATCACGTCTTCGCCGTCACGCCACGCATAGATCTGGCCATCGACGAAGATCCGGCAATCGTCGGAGTTGGGTGTGGAAAGCCCCAGGTGATAGCGCAACGAGCCGGCGAACGGATCGCGGTGCGGGTTCAGATGGCTGTCTCCCGGCAGCAACGCGAACATCGCACCGCGGACATTGGGAATCCGGTTGACCAGCTCGACGGTCCTTGGGCACAGCACTTCGGCCGACGGCAGCGGTTTGTCGTACCACTTGAGGTAAAAACGCTTCCAGCCCTTCTTGAAGAACGAGCCGAAGCCGGCGTCGTTATTCTTCTCGGCTGCCCGGATGTAACCCTCGTCGAACAGGTGCATCGCCTCGTCACGGATGACCTGCCAGTTGTCCTTGAGCACATCCAGCTCGGGGAACTTGCTGCGGTCCAGGTATGGCCGGGAAGGTACGCCGGAGAACAGGTACATCAGGGTGTTATAGGGGGCGAACAGCGCCGAATGATTGACGAATTGGCGCAACACCGGCAAACGCGCCTTGCCGCGCAGGTGCACGAAAAGGGTACTGCCCAGGAACAGCAGCAGTACCGACGCCTTGGCGACAAACGAAACGGTCATTCATAACTCCTTGTCAAAAAACAACGGAGGCCACGTCAACTGCCCGACGTGGCCGTAGGCCATGCCAGGCTCTGTACGAAAAGCCTTGATACTCGTCCATGCTGCGTTGAAAACAGCCTCGGAATGCTCATGTACTCCAGTACACTGCGCTTCCTCGGCTGTTTTCGCCTTGCCTGACCTTCGTCTCAAGACTTTTCGTACAGAGCCTAATTGCTCATGGCCCGGGTAAAAATCGTCTGACGCAATATTCACTGTTGTGCAGGACGCAATAAACCTAACAGGCGTCACCTGAACCCTGGCTGACGCGAATCAAAACCCGTGGCGGAGGTTTTTGTGGCGAGGGAGCTTGCTCCCGCTGGGGTGCGAAGCGCCCCTCGCCCGTTCAAGCAGCACAGGCGCCTGCTTCGCAGTCGAGCGGGAACAAGCTCCCTCGCCACAAAAGCACCCTCGCTACAGCAAGCTTTCCTGCCACCGGGTTATTGCTGGTTTTCCTGCTCGCTAAACAGATCACTGAACAGCATGCTCGACAAGTACCGCTCGCCCGAATCCGGCAGGATCACCACGATCGTCTTGCCCTGCATCTCCGGTTTTTCCGCCAGGCGCACGGCCACGGCCATCGCCGCGCCACAGGAGATGCCGCAGAGAATACCCTCTTCCTGCATCAAGCGCAGGGCCATGGCCTTGGACTCGTCGTCCGTTACCCGCTCAACCTGATCGACCATCGACAGGTCCAGGTTCTTCGGGACGAATCCGGCGCCAATTCCCTGGATCTTGTGGGGACTGGGCTTGATTTCCTGGCCCGCCAGCGCCTGGGTGATCACCGGCGAACTCTCCGGCTCCACCGCCACCGACAGGATCGGCTTGCCGCAGGTGTTCTTGATGTAGCGGGACACCCCGGTAATGGTGCCACCGGTACCCACGCCCGCCACCAGCACGTCCACCGCGCCGTCGGTGTCGTTCCAGATTTCCGGACCGGTGGTTTTTTCATGGATCGCCGGGTTCGCCGGGTTATCGAACTGCTGTGGCATGAAGTAGCTGGACGGGTCGCTGGCAGCGATCTCGGCGGCTTTGTCGATGGCCCCCTTCATGCCCTTGGCCGGTTCGGTCAGCACCAGCTCGGCACCCAGGGCCTTGAGCACCTTGCGCCGTTCGATGCTCATGGAGGCCGGCATGGTCAGCATCAGCTTATAGCCGCGGGCGGCGGCGACGAACGCCAGGCCGATTCCGGTATTGCCCGAGGTCGGCTCGACGATGGTCATGCCCGGCTTGAGCCTGCCAGTGCTTTCAGCGTCCCAGATCATGTTCGCGCCGATCCGGCACTTGACCGAATACCCCGGGTTGCGCCCTTCGATCTTGGCCAGGATGGTCACACCCCGCGGGGCAATGCGATTGATCTGTACCAGTGGCGTATTGCCGATGGAATGGGCGTTGTCAGCGTAGATACGGCTCATGACGAGGTCCTTAGTGAGGCGTGAATACAAGCGACTAAAGGTATGCCTGTTGCCCAAGGGCGTCCAGTTGCACCGAACGTTCGCGATGCCGCAACGGTCAATGGTTTTAATATCGCCGGAGACTGAATGACATGAAGCGTCGATACAGCTGGCCACTGTGGACCCTCGCGGCCATCGTTGCGGTGCTGGTGGCCCTGCACTTCGCGTTGCCTTACCTCGTGCGCAATTACCTGAACGACAAACTGGCCGACATGGGCGACTATCGCGGCCAGGTCATTGATGTGGACCTGGCGCTGTGGCGTGGGGCCTACCGGATCAACGGCCTGAAAATCGTCAAGGTCGACGGCAAGGTCCCGGTACCGTTCGTCGACGCGCCGCTGGTCGACCTGTCGGTCAGCTGGCACTCGCTGTGGTACGACCACGCGGTGGTGGCCGAGGCGGAGTTCGCCCGCCCCGAAGTGAACTTCGTCGATGGCGGTGGCAACCGGCAGGCCTCCCAGACCGGCCAGGGCACCAACTGGCGCGAGCAACTGAGCAAACTGCTGCCCATTACCTTCAACGAAGTGCGGATCAGGGAGGGCAAGGTGACCTTTCGCAACTTCAACTCCAAGCCGCCGGTCAACCTGCGGGCCACCGAGGTCAACGCCAGCTTCTATAACCTGACCAACGTGGTCGACACCGAAGGCAAACGCGACGCCCGGTTCGAGGGCAAGGCCCTGGTGGCCGAACACGCGCCGCTGGAGGTGCAAGCCACCTTTGACCCCTTGAGCAAGTTCGAGGATTTCGATTTCCGCCTGCGGGCAAGGAACGTCGAACTCAAGCGCCTGAACGATTTCGCCGCGGCCTATGGCAAGTTCGACTTCAACGCCGGCCATGGCGACCTGGTGATCGAAGCTGAAGCAAACAACGCAAAACTCAGCGGTTACATCAAACCTTTGCTGCGGGATGTGGATGTATTCGATTGGCAGCAGGATGTGGAAAACGAGAAAAAGAACATTTTCCGCTCGGTCTGGGAAGCGCTGGTCGGCGCCGGCGAAACGGCCCTGAAGAACCAGCGCAAGAACCAGTTCGCCACGCGGGTTGAACTCAGCGGCAATGTCCATCAACAAGACATCAGCGCCTTCGAAGCCTTCCTGCAGATCCTGCGCAACGGTTTCGTCGAGGCCTTCAACGCGCGCTACGAACAGCCGCCGCCGTCGAAGGACTAGCGGGATCCTTATGTGGCGAGGGAGCTTGCTCCCGTTCGAGTGCGCAGCGCTCGTCGGAGTTTTGGGGCCGCTACGCAGCCCAGCGGGAGCAAGCTCCCTCGCCACAAGGTCAGAGGTTGTCCAGCCTTTAGTCAGCCATCCACCAGGACCGGGTCAACATGTGACGCCCCATTCAGAGACTGAATACAGCGTCTGCGTTCACAGTCGGCGGGACGTCGCGTTATAGTCGGGCACGATATCTATTTCGCGCGCCCCGCCTTGCCAGGCCGGCGACACCGTTCGAGGAAACTGCAGATGAAGTTCGAAGGCACCAGCGCCTACGTGGCCACCGATGACCTGAAGCTGGCCGTGAACGCCGCCATTACCCTGGAGCGGCCATTGCTGGTCAAGGGCGAACCGGGCACCGGCAAGACCATGCTGGCCGAACAACTGGCGGAGTCCTTCGGCGCGCGCTTGATCACCTGGCACATCAAATCCACCACCAAGGCTCACCAGGGTTTGTACGAGTACGACGCGGTCAGCCGCCTGCGGGACTCGCAACTGGGCGTGGACAAGGTTCATGACGTACGCAACTACCTGAAGAAGGGCAAGCTCTGGGAAGCGTTCGAGTCCGAGGAACGGGTCATCCTGTTGATCGACGAGATCGACAAGGCCGACATCGAGTTTCCCAACGACCTGCTGCAGGAACTCGACAAAATGGAGTTCTACGTCTACGAGACCGATGAAACCATCAAGGCGAAGCAGCGCCCGATCATCATCATTACCTCCAACAACGAGAAAGAGCTGCCGGATGCGTTCCTGCGCCGCTGCTTCTTCCACTACATCGCCTTCCCGGACCGCGTCACCCTGCAGAAAATCGTCGATGTGCACTACCCGGACATCAAGAAAGACCTGGTCAGCGAAGCGCTGGACGTGTTCTTCGACGTGCGCAAAGTACCGGGTCTGAAGAAGAAACCCTCCACTTCCGAGCTGGTGGACTGGCTCAAGCTGCTGATGGCCGACAACATCGGCGAAGCAGTGCTGCGCGAGCGCGATCCGACCAAGGCCATTCCGCCGCTGGCCGGTGCCCTGGTCAAGAACGAACAGGACGTGCAGTTGCTTGAGCGCCTGGCGTTCATGAGCCGTCGCGGCACGCGTTGAGCCCTCTTCGTCAACAAGCGCGAGGGCAACTGCCATGCTGCTGAACCTGTTCAATGAGATGCGCGCCGCCAAGGTGCCCGTGTCGGTGCGTGAGCTGCTCGATTTGATCAACGCGCTGAAACAGCGGGTGATCTTTGCCGACATGGACGAATTCTATTACTTGTCCCGGGCGATCCTGGTGAAGGACGAGCGCCATTTCGACAAGTTCGACCGGGCGTTCGCCGCTTACTTCAACGGTCTGGAAAAACTCGACGACCATCTCCAGGCGCTGATTCCCGAAGACTGGTTGCGCAAGGAATTCGAACGTTCGCTGAGCGATGAGGAGCGGGCGCAGATCCAGTCCCTGGGTGGCCTGGACAAGCTGATCGAGGAATTCAAGAAGCGCCTGGAAGAACAGAAGGAACGCCATGCCGGCGGCAACAAGTGGATCGGCACTGGCGGCACCAGTCCGTTCGGCTCCGGCGGCTTCAATCCCGAAGGCATCCGCGTCGGCGACGCCGGCAAACGCCAGGGCAAGGCCGTGAAGGTCTGGGACCAGCGCGAGTACAAGAACCTCGACGACCAGGTGGAACTGGGCACCCGCAACATCAAGATCGCCCTGCGCCGCCTGCGCAAGTTCGCCCGCCAGGGCGCAGCCGAAGAACTGGACATCGATGGCACCATCGACCACACCGCCCGGGACGCCGGCCTGTTGAACATCCAGATGCGCCCCGAGCGACGCAATACCGTCAAGCTGTTGCTGCTGTTCGACATCGGCGGCTCGATGGACGCCCACGTGAAAATCTGCGAAGAACTGTTCTCGGCCTGCAAGACCGAGTTCAAGCATCTGGAGTACTTCTACTTCCACAACTTCGTGTACGAGTCGGTGTGGAAAAACAACCTGCGCCGCACCTCGGAACGCACCTCGACCCAGGACCTGCTGCACAAGTACGGCGCCGACTACAAAGTGATCTTCATCGGCGACGCCGCCATGGCCCCTTATGAAATCACCCAGGCCGGCGGCAGCGTCGAACACTGGAACGAGGAAGCGGGTTATGTGTGGATGCAGCGATTCATGGAGAAATACAAGAAACTCATCTGGATCAACCCCTACCCGAAAGACACCTGGGGCTACACCGCCTCGACCAACATCGTTCGGGAATTGGTGGAGGATCGGATGTATCCGCTGACCCTGCGGGGGTTGGAGGAAGGGATGCGGTTCCTTTCCAAGTAAGATTTTTACCGCCTGACAGGGCCTCATCGCGAGCAGGCTCGCTCCCACAGGGATCTGTGTGGCGAAGATCCAATGTGGGAGCGAGCCTGCTCGCGATGCTTTCAGCGGTCCATGAATCCGCGCAAACACTCCACCTGCTGCCGATGCGCAACCTCCTGCACCACCGGCCGCAACCGCACCTGCGTGCCTGGCAGGCATTGCGCCAGCCGCGCCAGGGCCAATGGCGTCAAGGCACCCAGGCGTGGGTAGCCGCCAATGGTCTGCCGGTCGTTGAGCAGCACGATCGGCTGGCCGTCCGGCGGTACCTGCACGGCCCCCAGGGGAATGCCCTCGGAAATCATCGCAGGCCCCTGGTATTCCAGCGCGGCGCCCAGCAAGCGGATGCCCATGCGGTCGGCGCGGCTGTCCAGCGTCCAAGGCGTATTGAACGCATCGAACAGGCTCCGTCCACTGAACGCGCCATTCTGCGCGCCCAGGATCAGCTCCAGCGGCTGGGCCTGCTGGAAATCCGGAATCAGCCTGCCCGGCATCGGCCGGGGCGTGACCGGGCCTGAATAGCTCAAATGCTCGCCACGGCCCAGCGCTCGCCCCAGTCCATCCAGGCCGCCGAGCTCTTCACGCACCACCGTCGCCCGGCTGCCCAGCACCGCCGGTGCATCGAAGCCACCGGGGGCCGCGAGGTACGCCCGGGCACCCAGCACAGGTTGGGTCAACGCCAGGGTCTGACCCTTGCGCAAACTGAAATAACGCCACGCTGCCACGGCCTGGCCGTCCAGCCGAGCCCCGAGGTCCGCCCCGGCCAGCGCCAGTACACAATCCTCTTCGGCCACCACCGTGAAACCACCGAGGGTGATCTCCACTACCGTCGCGTCCAGGGCATTGCCCAGCATCCAGTTGGCCCAGGCCATCGACAGCCAGTCCGCCGCGCCGCCCTGGGTCACGCCCAGATGCCTGACGCCGAAACGGCCACCGTCCTGCAACAGGCACAGCGGTGTGCTGGCCTCGATCAACAAACGGCTCATGCCAGGGCCTCCTGCGGTGTGTCGTCACCACCCAATGCGATGAATTCGGCGTGATCCACGGCGACGAAGCGCACCGTGTCGCCGGGCTGCATCAGGCTGTAGCCGTCACGTTCGCGATCGAACAATTTGGCCGGAGTACGACCGATCAGGTTCCAGCCGCCGGGCGACACCAATGGGTACGCCGCGGTCTGGCGCTCGGCGATGCCGACGCTGCCCGCCGCCACCCGCTTGCGCGGCGTGTCCAGGCGCGGCGCGGCCAGCACTTCGTCCACCAGCCCCATGAAGGCAAATCCGGGGGCAAAGCCCAGGGCAAACACCTGGTATTCGTGCTCGCTGTGGCGACGGATCACCTGCTCCACCGTCAACCCGCTGCGACTCGACAACAGGCTCAGTTCAGGCCCGACGCTGGGGTCGTACCACACCGGCAGCACATGGCGCTGGCCGACCGACCGGGCATCGGGGGACAAATTGTTCAGCGCCTCGTTGACCAGATCCCGAGCCTGTGCCGGGTTCAGCGCCAGCATGTCGTAATGCACCATCAATGTGGTGTAGGACGGCACCAGGTCGATCAGGTACTCGGCGAACACCTCGCGCAGGCGCTCGCTGGCGGCGAGCATCCATGGCATGTGGTTCTCGGCGATCTCATCGAACAGGCGCACCATCAGGCAGTCCACCGCCACCACTTCCACCCGTGGTTTCATGATGTACGCTGCCCGTCCAGCGCCTCACGGATGCGTTGCACCGCCGCCACGGAGTTGGCGTTGTCACCGTGCACGCACAAGGTATTGGCATGCAGGAGCAACGCGCTGCCATCGCTGGCGGTCAGCGAGTCGCCGCGGGCGATGGTCAGGGCCTGGCCGATGATGACCTCGGCGTCGTGATGCACCGCGCCCGGCAACTGCCGTGAAACCAGGTGGCCGGCGCTGTCGTAGGCACGGTCGGCGAAGGCTTCGAACCACAACGTCAGGCCATATTCGTCGCCCAGGGCCTGGGCGGCGCTGTTGTCCCGGGTCGCCATCAGCATCAGCGGCAACTGCGGGTCGTAGGCCGCGACAGCCTGGATCACGGCACGCAACTGCGCCGGGTTGGCCATCATGTCGTTGTACATCGCGCCATGGGGTTTGACGTAGCTGACCCGTCCGCCCTGGGCCCGACAAATGCCGTCGAGGGCACCGATCTGGTAATGCAGCAGGTCCTGCAGTTCCTGGGCGGTATAGGCCATGGAGCGACGGCCGAAACCCGCCAGGTCCTGATAGGCCGGGTGTGCGCCGATTTTTACGCCATGGCGCAGGGCCAGGCTGACGGTCTTGCGCATGATGCTCGGGTCACCGGCATGAAAACCGCAGGCGATGTTGGCGCAATCGATGAAGGGCATCACCTCGGCGTCAAGACCCATGGTCCAGTTGCCGAAGCTTTCGCCGATGTCGCAGTTCAATAGCAGGCGGTTCACAGTGAACGCTCCTGTAGGTTGTTTCTGGCCATGGGGCATGTGCCCCACAGGTTATCAGTTACTCGGCATCCAATTGTTTGCCTTGGGTTTCCGGCAGGCTGAGGGCCGCCAGGATCACCACACCGTAGGACACGGCCGCGAACGCACCGATGCCGACACTCAACGGTACCTTCTGGCTCAGCAGGCCGATCAGCAGCGGAAACAGCGCCGCCAGTGCCCGACCGATGTTGTAGCAGAAACCCTGACCCGAACCGCGGATGCGGGTCGGAAACAGTTCGGTAAGGAACGAGCCCATGCCGCTGAACATCCCCGACGCGAAGAAGCCCAGGGGGAAGCCCAGCCAGAGCATCACGTTATTGCTCACCGGCATCTGGGTGTACAGCAACACGATGACGAACGAACCGATGGCGAACAGGACAAAGTTCTTCTTGCGGCCCAGGATGTCGGTCAAGTAGGCGCTGATGACGTAGCCCACATAGGAACCGACGATCACCATCGCCAGGTAGCCACCGGTACCCAGCACGCTCAAGCCGCGCTCATTCTTGAGGAAAGTCGGCAACCACGAGGTGATGGCGTAGTAGCCACCCAGCGCACCGGTGGTCAGCAACGAAGCGCGAATCGTGGTGAAGAGGATGCCGGGGGCGAAAATCTCGTAGAACTTCGCCGGATTGCTCGGTTCCTCACGGGCCTTGGTCTGGTTATAGATCTCCGGGTCCTTGACCAGTCGCCGGACGAAAATCACGAATATCGCCGGGACCAGGCCAAGCATGAACAGGGCGCGCCAGGCGTCTTCCGGCGCCAGCACCGAGAACAGCAGCGCATACAGAATCGCCGTCATGCCCCAACCCAGCGCCCAGCCCGCCTGCACCATGCCAACCGCCTTGCCGCGGTCCTTGGCACGGATCACCTCGCCCATCAGCACCGCGCCGGCGGTCCATTCGCCGCCGAAGCCGAAGCCCATCAGGGTACGGGCGATCAGCAGCTGTTCATAACTCTGGGCCAGGCCACACAGGAAGGTGAAGAAGGCGAACCACAGCACGGTCAGTTGCAAGGTACGGACCCGACCGATACGGTCCGAGAGGATACCGGCTATCCAGCCGCCAAGGGCCGAGGCGATCAAGGTGCTGGTGTGGATCAGCCCTGCTTGCCCGGTGGTGATGCCCCACATCGCGATCAGGGTCGGTACCACGAAACTGAGCATCTGCGTGTCCATGCCGTCCAGGGCATAACCGATCTTGCAGCTCCAGAAGGTGCGGCGTTCCTGCTGATTGATGTTGCGGTACCAGCCGAACGGACCGGAACGGGCCTGGGGTTGGCGGACGCCGAGTGTGTCAGGGGCACTCATGGTGGTTCTCCACGGTTTTATTGTTATAAGCCTCGACGCTGCGAACGTAGAGACCGGTTGCGCCGATTCTTGAGCCCACGGCGCCGCGCGTCCAACGAATAAAATCGCGGACGGGTCATAAGAAAAAGTTGATTGGGTGGGAAACGGGGGCTTGGCTACTCACCATTGTGGCGAGGGGATTCATCCCCGCTGGGCTGCGAAGCAGCCCCAAAAAACATCAGCCCCAGTGGTGTGTCAGACAGATCCAATGGGGCTGCTTCGCAGCCCAGCGGGGATAAATCCCCTCGCCACAAAAAAAGCTGTTTTGATCTCGGTGTTACAGCCCGCGCAAATCCCGCTCTTCAATCGGCCGGCTCTGGCGCAGGCGCTTGCCGCCCAGCACCACCCAGTCGATCAGGCGGAACAGGCATTCCAGGCCGAACGACAGCAGCATGGCGCCGCCGATGCCCCAGATCATCGCTTCGGGGGTCAGCAGGATCTGGTAGCTGTAGCCGTTCCAGGTTTCCTTGCGGATGTCCGGATCGGCGGCCAGCGCCACTTGCAGCAAGCGGATATACCACGGGCCTTGCATCGCCTGGTATTGCTTGTCCAACGCTTGCTGGCGCACCAGCAGGGTGTTCAGGCTGTCGGCATCGCTGCGAAAGATCGGGTCCTCGCTGGCACGGTAATGAGCCACCAGGGCCTGTATGTCACCCTTGAAAAACTGGTTGGCGGTGCCCTGGAACCCTTGCAGGCTGTTCTGGGCCTCGATCAGGTGCGCTTCGACCCGCTTGGCGTAATCGCTGATGAAACCCGGCACCTGGACGCCGACCAGCAGGCCCACTGCAAACAACACCAACCGTAGATAACTGAGCAGCATAACGTGACGTCCTTATTCGGTGCGGCCATGGCTGACGCATTCGCCGCGTCGCCACAGGCTCCATTGGCCCGGTTCGTAGCGGGTCCAGGTTTCGTTTTCGGTCAAGGGTTCGGTGGCGATCACCGTGACCACGTCGTTGGGCGTGGTTTCGGCCTGGAAATCCACGATCACATCCACATCCTTGAGCCGCGCCGGGCCAAACGGCGCGCGACGGGTGATCTGGGCCAGTTTGGTCGAGCAATAGCAGAACAGCCAGTCGCCATCGCTGAGCAGGCAATTGAACACACCCTTGCTGCGGTACTCGGAACAGGCCTGGATCAGCGACGGCAGCAATAACTCCACCTCCACCGGTTCCGGAAAAGCCTGGCGCACACGGTTGAGCAGGTCGCAGAACGCCGCTTCGCTGTCGGTATCGCCCACCGGGCGGTAGAAACTTACCGCCGGCTGGAAACCCGCGAGCTGGCCGTTATGGGCAAAACACCAGTTGCGCCCCCACAGCTCGCGCACGAACGGGTGGGTGTTGGAGAGGCAGACCTTGCCGACATTGGCCTGGCGGATATGCCCGATCACCACTTCGCTCTTGATCGGATAGCGCTGCACCAGGTTCGCCACTTCCGACTCGCTGCTGGCTGCCGGGTCCTGGAACAGGCGCAGGCCACGGCCTTCATAGAACGCGATACCCCAACCGTCCCGGTGCGGCCCGGTCTTGCCGCCGCGCTGCATCAGCCCGGTGAAGCTGAACACGATGTCGGTCGGCACATTGGCACTCATGCCCAGTAACTCACACATGCTCGGACTCTCGCTTGAAGGGGCAGGCCGGGTTACAGACGCGGCTCGATACGCGAACGCTGGGGATTGCTCGGCACCGGCGGGCGACCGTAACGGTCATCGCCGGCCACGCCGAACGGCGGCTCGTCATCCTCCGCATCAGCCGCGGCGGCAGCCGCTTTTGCGGCGGCGGCCCGTTCCTTGCGGGCGTTGGAAGCACGCTCGATGGGGAAGCGGATCAATGCAAAGATCAAATAGACGCCGAAGGCGATCATGCCGTACATGAGCAGATCGGATGCCGCGCGCCAGACGTTGTTGCCCACCTTGAACAGAATATCCAGGGCAACAATGGCCAGGGCCGGGGCGAATTTGTCCTTCACCGGGTCGACAATGGTGGGGCAGAACAGCAACACCGCCATCAGCAACCGCAGCGGCTCGCGCAACCAGCGCCACATCCAGCGGGTGATGCGCATCCATACCAGCAGGCAGCCCAGTGCGGCGAAGGCGTAGAGGCCCCAGGCGATCAGATAGTCGTTCTCGGTCATGGTGTCCATGGCAAGGCAGGCAAATAGGCGCTTATAGTAACGGCTTTTCGCCCGTCAGGCTGCCCAGACGTGCGCCATGAATATGTTCGAGAGCCTTTCATGTCCCTATCCGCCCATGTTTCCAACGCCCCGGTAGCCCGCAAGGACCCCGGTGTCGACCCGTATGCCTGGCTGCAGGAACGCGACACCGACGCCGTGCTCGACTACCTCAAGGCCGAAAATCGCTTCCAGGAAGAACAACTCGCCGACCAGGCCGAACTGCGCGAAACCCTGTTCCAGGAAATCAAGGGGCGGATCCTCGAGACCGATCTGTCCCTGCCCTCGCCCTGGGGTCCCTACCTGTACTACACCCGCACCACGGCCGGTGACGAATACCCGCGCCACTATCGCTGCCCGCGCCCGGCGGACGACAGCCTGACCGTGGACGAACACCACGAGCAATTGCTGCTGGACCCGAACGAGCTGGCCGGTGGCGGTTTCTTTTCCCTCGGTGCGTTCAGCATCAGCCCCGACCACCAGCGCCTGGCCTACAGCCTGGACACCACAGGCGACGAGATCTACACGCTGTTCGTGAAGGAGCTGTCCAACGACAAGGTCAGCGAACTGTCCTTCGAAAACTGCGACGGCAGCATGACGTGGGCCAACGACAGCCTGACACTGTTTTTCGGCGAACTGGACGAAACCCACCGTCCCCACAAGCTTTGGCGCTATCGCCTTGATGGCACCGCCGCCGAAGAAGTGTTTCATGAGCCGGACGGACGTTTCTTCCTGCATTGCTACCGTTCCAGCTCCGAGCGGCAGTTGATCCTGTCCCTGGGCAGCAAGACCACCAGCGAAGTCTGGGTACTGGATGCCGCCCAACCCCAGCAGCCCTTCACTTGCCTGGCACCCCGGGTGGAGCATCATGAATACGACGTCGACCACGGCCTGCTCGACGGCCAATGGACCTGGCTGATCCGCACCAACCGCGACGGCATCAATTTCGCGCTGTACCAGGCCCCCGACGCGGGCGTGGCGCCGACCGAGGCCGACTGGCAGAACCTGATTCCCCACAGCGACACGGTCATGATCGACGGCCTGAGCCTGAACGCCGGCGCCATGACGTTGAGCCTCCGTGAGGGTGGCCTGCCGATCATCGAGGTGCATCCACAGGATCTGCCGGCCTATCGCGTGCAATTGCCGGATGCAGCCTACAGCCTGCATGTGCAGAACAGCCTGGAGTTCGCCAGCGAGCGCATCCGCCTGCGCTATGAAGCCCTGAATCGCCCGGCGCAGATCCGCCAGTTGGACCTTGCCAGTGGCGCACAGGTGGTCCTCAAGCAAACCCCTGTGTTGGGTCCGTTCGACGCCGATGCCTATGTCAGCCAGCGTCTGTGGGCGACGGCACCGGACGGCACCCAGGTGCCCATCAGCCTGGTGGTCAAGCGCGAAGCCCTCGGCCAACCGGTACCGCTGTATCTGTACGGCTACGGTGCCTATGGCTCAAGCCTCGATCCATGGTTTTCCCATGCCCGGCTGAGCCTGCTCGACCGGGGCGTCGCCTTTGCCATCGCCCATGTGCGCGGCGGCGGCGAACTCGGGGAGGCCTGGTACCGCGCCGGCAAGCAGGAACACAAGCACAACACCTTCAGCGACTTCATCGCGTGCGCCGAGCATCTGATCGCCAATGGCTTTACCACTGCCGAACAATTGGCAATCAGCGGCGGCAGCGCCGGTGGCCTACTGATCGGCGCGGTCCTCAATCAACGCCCGGAGCTGTTCAAGGTCGCGATTGCCGAAGTGCCGTTCGTCGATGTGCTCAACACCATGCTCGACCCGGAGCTGCCACTGACCGTCACCGAATACGACGAATGGGGCAATCCGGAGGAGCCGGACGTCTATGATCGGATCAGGGCCTATGCGCCTTACGAAAACGTCCGCGCCCAGGCGTACCCGGCGTTGTTGGTCATCGCCGGCTATAACGACAGCCGCGTGCAGTATTGGGAAGCGGCCAAGTGGGTGGCGAAACTGCGTGCGACCAAGACCGATGACAACCCGTTGCTGCTCAAGACCGAATTGGGTGCCGGCCATGGTGGAATGAGCGGACGCTACCAGGGATTGCGTGACGTAGCGCTCGAATATGCATTTGTGTTGAAGATTTGGGGCAAGGCTTGAGGAACTCTGGTTGAGGACCGGGTCTTAGCTCCATGAGCAGGGCCCAGCCTTGGCACAATCAGAACTGTGGGAGCGAGCCTGCTCGCGATAGCGATCTACTGTTCGACATTGAAGTCGACTGACACTGTGCTATCGCGAGCAGGCTCGCTCCCAAAGGGCATCACTCCCATTCTTGCAAAGAACACAACAAGAAAGACCGTAAAGCCATGCCAGAACCGACCTTACTGAACAACGAAATCCGCCACTGGCTGATGGACTGCGGCCTGTTCGATCAGTTGCTGCCCGTCGACTTCGCCGCCGCGTCCGGTTACTTCAGCATCAGCGCCATCGCCCAGGGCGAAGCGATTTTCCGCGAGGGTGATGCCGGCAGCTTCATGTGCATCATCCACACCGGCCAGGTGGCCGTGCAGAAGACCGGTCCCGACGGGCAACCGGTGACCATCGCCACCCTGCGCAGCGGTCGGGCGTTCGGTGAAATGGCCGTGCTGGATGGCGAGCGGCGCTCTGCCAGTTGCATCGCCGCCAGTGATTGCCAACTGCTGAACCTGGGCAAGGATTCCCTGGAAAAAATGCTCAACGACGCCCCCAAGGTCGCCGCAAAAATCATCCGCGCCCTCGCCGTCTCCCTGTCCAAGCGCCTGCGCATGGCCGATGGGCAGTTGTTGTCGCAGCAGGTCTAGTAGCTGCACATCAACCCTGTGGGAGCGAGCCTGCTCGCGATGGCGCCGGATCAATCAATATCCATGTGACTGACCCACCGCTATCGCGAGCAGGCTCGCTCCCACAGAGGGGTCGTCATTCATTCACATAGGCCATGGGGTCAGCCCCCCGGCGACTTGGCCTTGGGCGGTTTCACCTCCATCCCCGGCAGCGGTTGATCCTGCGGCGGCCTGGGTATCTCGATCGGTGGCAGCAAGGGGGGCCCGCCGTTTTCGGGACCGGCCTTGGGCACACTGCTGGGCGCGACCGGTGGGTACGGCATCGGTGTGGCGGTACCAGGCGAACCTGGCACACTGGGCGGGGTTACCGGAATCGTCGGCTGCTGGGCCTGTGCATAACTTAATGGAAGCGCGGCCAGGGCAATGGCCGTTAGAATGACGCACTTCATCACTGGCTCCGTGGCTACTGTCATCTTCAGGCTAGACCCTAGCGGCCCGCACTTCCTCATGAGATTTCCATGAAACGTTTCGTTCTGCTCGACACCACTCCCATCCCCGACAATGGCGGTGCCCTGTGCCTGTTCGAGTACGGCGAAGACTTCGTCATCAAGATCCAGGGCGGTGACGGTGGGCAGTTGATGAACACCCGCATGCACGGCTCCGAAGATGCCCTGGCGGAGATTCCCTGCCGCAAGGTAGCGGGACGTCCGGATTCACGGGTGCTGATCGGCGGCCTCGGCATGGGATTCACCCTCGCCTCGGCCCTCAAGCACCTGGGCAAGAATGCCGAAGTGGTGGTGGCCGAGTTGGTGCCCGGCGTGGTGGAGTGGAACCGTGGCCCCCTCGGCGAAAAGGCCGGGCGGCCGCTTGAGGACCCGCGCACGGTGATCCGCCTGGAGGATGTCGCCAAGGTGCTGCAAACCGAGCCCCAGGGTTTCGACGCGATCATGCTCGATGTCGACAATGGTCCCGAAGGCCTGACCCAGAAGGCCAACAGTTGGCTGTATTCGGCCGGTGGCCTGGCCGCCTGTGCCAAGGCCCTGCGGCCCAAGGGGGTGCTGGCGGTCTGGTCGGCCAGCGCCGACCGGCAGTTTTCCGACAAACTGAAGAAGGCCGGTTTCAAGGCCGAAGAGGTGCAGGTGTTCGCCCATGGCAACAAAGGCACCCGCCACACCATCTGGATTGCCGAGAAGCTCAAGGGCTGAGCTAAACTTCGTTCAACCGTCATCAGTCTTATCTACAAAGGTGAACCCATGAGTTCGTCAACGCCTCCTTCCAATACCGCGAAGCTGGATCGCATCCTCGCCGACGCCCAGCGCGACCGGGAAATGGGTTACCGCGACAAAGCCCTGAAAATGTACCCCCACGTCTGTGGCCGCTGCGCCCGTGAATTCTCCGGCAAGCGCCTGAGCGAACTGACCGTTCACCACCGCGATCACAACCACGACAACAACCCGCAGGACGGTTCCAACTGGGAACTGCTGTGCCTGTACTGTCACGACAACGAACACTCGCGCTACACCGACCAACAGTACTTCGGCGACGGCTCCCTGAGCACCCCGAAAATCGCCAAGGCGACTCACAACCCGTTTGCCGCGCTGGCAGGGTTGATGAAGAAAGACGAGTAACCGGTAGGGCACTGAGCGCCTGTCAGGCCCTCATCGCGAGCAGGGCGAGCATGCTCGCTGCTCGCGATGGCGATGCTACCTTCACCGCCAATCTTGAAACTGACCACCCTCCCCCATTCCCCGTATAATCGCGCCTTTTCCCAAAGGCACCCCGCCCGTGGCCAACAAACGCTACAGCTGCATCGGTCTGTTCAACCCCAAATCACCGGAAAACGTCGGTTCGGTCATGCGCGCCGCCGGTTGCTACGGCGTGGCGTCGGTGTTCTACACCGGCAAGCGCTATGAACGGGCCGCCGACTTCGTCACCGACACCAAGAAAGTCCACTACGACATTCCGTTGATCGGCATCGACGACCTGAAGAAAATCCTGCCCCTGGGCTGTATACCGGTGGCCGTGGAGCTGGTGGAAGGTGCCCGCCCCCTGCCCGAATACACCCACCCGGACCGGGCGCTGTACATCTTCGGCCCTGAAGACGGCTCGCTGGACAAGGACATCCGGGATTGGTGCGAAGACGTGGTGTACATCCCCACCACCGGCTGCATGAACCTGGCCGCCACGGTCAACGTCGTGCTGTACGACCGCATGGCCAAAGGCAACAACACCCGCTCGGGGCCGCAATTCCGCTGACCGGTGGGAAATTCCATTGAACGACGGATTCGCTCCGGCAGTCAGTTTTATACCAATCCCCACACTGGAGACAGACCATGAGCGATAACAATCCGTTCGAGCCGATCGAGAGCACCCCGTTCCAATCCCGCCCTGCGCAAAACGTGCACGGCTGGGAACGCGCGGGCTCCCTGGCTGGCGGCGTGCTGATGATGGGCAAGGGCTTGCGGCGTGGCGGCATCATTGGTCTGGCTCAACTGGCCATCGGTGGCATGGCCCTGGCGCGGGGCATTACCGGGCACTGCTCGGCCAAGACGCTGCTGGAGAAGAGCCGCCAGAACCTGAGCAGCGCCCGTGCCCGTATCGAGCAGGCCGGCGATGAGCTGGTCCGCATGAAGGCCAACGCCGAGGCGGCGACCGGTACGGCTACGGTGACGGGGAATGATTCGTTGGATTCACCGAAGGCCGGGCTTTGAGCTGGAAAATGCGCCGGGGCTGATGGCCCCATCGCGAGCAGGCTCGCTCCCACATTGGGATGCGGTTCCTTGTGGGAGCGAGCCTGCTCGCGATGGCGACTCTACTGAAGCAACCGGCTATCCAACACCGTAGAAGCCCCACCCAGGATGCTCTCGCTGAGCTGCACGAACTCCCGGGTGTCGACCGTTTCCAGGCGCATCGCCGCCTGCAGCACATCGTCGAGCGAGCGCTTGTTACGGGTTTTCAAACGAATCTCCCGATCCAGTTCCTGCAGCAATAGCACTGCCTTGGCCACCATCGCGGGGCTGACCTGTTCGCCGCGCAGGGTCGTCACGCCCTGGCTGTCGCGCACAAGGCGCTCGTTCAGGGTCTGGTAACGCTCATCGCTCATGCCGCCGGCGCGGCGCAGCAGTTCGATGGCGTAGTACTCGGCCAGGCCTTCACTGATCCAGTCACTGCGCTCACTGTCGTGGATACGGGCGAGGGTCTGCACCAGTTCCCGCAGCAACGGGCTGGAGCCCCGCTCGCTGACCAGCGGCGGACGGCTGTGCAGGTAAATCGACTCACGGCCGGCCTGGGCACCGCGCCACATCGGGTCCTGGGCACCGACAATCAGCAATTTGCTGGGGTGGCGCGGTATCAGCGCCTGCACCTGCGGCCAGACAAAGGTCAGCAGTGTCAGTACGTCCATCCGGCGCATGCCCTGGCCCTGGGGCGAAGCTACGGTCACTTCGGTTTCACCCAGACGCGTGCGACGGCTGCCCAGTTTGCCGGCCAGCATCCAACCCGTGGGACGGTCGAACAGGCGCGAGGGGTTGTCGATGCGAAAACGTTGCTTGCCGATGCGTGGCCAGGACGTTTCGATGCTTTTCCAGCCGGCGGGCAATTCAACGTCCAGGCGCGCCACCAGCTCGACGCCGTCCTGCTGGTCGAGCCGGGCCGACGGCACCAGGTCATCGCCACGCAGCATGGCCCAGGCGGGTGTCATGCGGGTTTCGAAGGTGCCATTCTTGCGCCCATGGCTGATGCGCACCCGATAGCTCAGGCTGGCCTTGTCGGCGCTCGGGCGCCAGAGGCCTCGCGCGGTTTGACCGGGTGTCAGTTGCCATTGACCGTCCGCCTTGAAATCGCTGTAGCGGCTGCCGTCGCCAAGGTCGAAATCCAGACTGCGCACCGCCGAGCCTCGGGCCAGGGTCAAGCGCACTTCGGCCTGGTCACTCTGCGGCAACAGGTGCACGTGATAATCCAGATCGACTTTCTGCGCCGCCCATAGCGGACCGCACACCGCCAGCAGCCCGCCGGTCATCAGCAGCCGTTTCCATCCTGCGCCCATGGACTCTCCCCGGTGATGCAACGCCTGACGATTCAGCCGGCGCGAAAAATCAGATGATCTTCCCAATCGTCTTCCGGCACGCTGCCTTCAGCCAACATGCGCCCGGATTGGGAAATGCGTTCGTGGTGCACGGCATCGCGGTCGCCACACACCAGATGGTGCCACAGCGGCAGGTCCTTGCCCTCGCTGACCAGGCGGTAAGCGCAGGTCGGCGGCAACCACTTGAACTCATCGGCCTTGCCCGGCGTGAGCTGGATGCAATCGGGCACCGACTCGCGGCGGCGCGGGTAATCGGTGCACTGGCAGGTTTTCAGGTCCAGCAGTTTGCAGGCGATGCGGGTGTAGTAGACGCTGTTGTCGTCTTCGTCTTCGAGCTTTTGCAGGCAGCACAGGCCACAGCCGTCGCACAGCGATTCCCACTCCTGCGCGTCGAGCTGATCGAGGGTCTTGCGTATCCAGAAGGGTTCGACTTTGGCGGCCATGGCTCGGAGTAACAACATCAGGTAGTGAAAAGGCCGACAGTCTAGTGCCGGGGCTGCTTCAGGCCAAGCGTTGGCGACTGTCGGTAAGTGCCAAGCACCCTTGTGGGAGCGAGCCTGCTCGCGATAGCGATGCGACAGTCGAAATCAATGTTGACTGACACACCGCTATCGCGAGCAGGCTCGCTCCCACAGGGCTGATTGAGGGTCAATAGCCCCGGGTGAAATCCACTTCCCCGCGCAAGGCTTCGCCGGCCTGATAGGCGCGCAGGTTTTCCAGGAACAGCTGCGCCATCAGCGGCGGCGACGTCGGTGCCGAACTGTGACCGGTCAACAGCAAGCCCCAGGCCGTCCAGAACGGGTGACGCTGAGGCAGCGGTTCCTGGCGGCAAACGTCGATCACCGCACCGGCCAGGTGTCCGTCTTTCAAGGCTTGCACCAGGTCCGCGTCCACCACGGCCACGCCGCGTCCGGCATTGATGAACAATCCGGTGGGCTTGAACTGCTTGAACAGCGCCGCGTCGTAGACGTCATGGGTGTGGGGCGTATTGGGCAGCAAGTTGATGACGTAATCCACTTCGCCGACCAGACGCGGCAGGTCCTTCATCGCGCCAACCTCGACGAAAGGGGCCTGCTCCCGCGCCTCGCTGGCAATGCCATAGAGCTGCACGCCAAACGGCACGAGGAACTGTGCCACCCGTTGACCGATATCACCGGTCCCGACGATCAGCGCCTTGCGCCCCGCCAGACCCTGCCCCTGGCGGTTGTCCCACTTGCGCTCGACCTGGCTGACCAGCCGCGCCAGCACCTCGCGCTCATGGCCCAGCATGTAGGTGAGCACGTACTCAGCCATCAACTGACCGAAAATGCCTACCGCACGGGTCAGCCGGTAGTTGCGTGTCAGCCCTTCGGCCAACAGCGGCGTGATGCCCGCCCAGGTCGATTGCAGCCACTGGGGGCGATGGCCCTGGCGCAGCAGGGTAGCCAGCAGGTCGGGCTGGCCAAGCCAGACCGGGCAATCGGCGGCCAGCCGGGACAACTCGGCGGAGTCACCGCTGGTGAGCACTTCGATATCGGGTGCAGCCTGGCGCAACAGTTGGGCATATACCGCGTGGTCGTGTTCGGCAATCAGAACGCGCATGAATCAAACCTTTCAAAACAGTGCAGACGAACGCCGACAGAGTGTCGCTTCATCCATGCGGCGATCGTCAAAAAAATTCCAATGTGTTTCCAGAGGCCCCAGGACGGGCACCTCGGTACCGCGTCAGACCGGGTCGTTGCGTCGCAGCAACTCTTCGGGCAGATGCTCGATGTACTCGTCTTCGGCCGGTGGCATCTGCAGGTGATAACCCTGGGTGTCGAGGTTCTCCAGCACCTTGTTGATGTCCTCCCGGGATAACTGCCGCTCGGGGCTCAGGACCAGGTCGAAGGCATGGGTCGCTTTGCCGAAGGCCGCCATCAAGGGCTCAGGCACGCGCGTCAAGGCATCGCTCTTGAGCACATACAGGTACATCTCGTTTTTCTTCGAGCTGCGGTAAATGGAGCAAATACGTTTCAAGGCTGTTCTCCGGCAGTGGCCAGGCTGTCGAGCAGCGCCTGGCCCATCAGTTCGCGACGCCAGCCACGCAGCGAATCAGGCAATTGGTAAGGCCCCTCGGGGAAGCCGCTCTTGATCAACGCCTCGAGGGTTTTCTTGCGCAGCATCAGTTCCGGGGCAATGCCCAGACGTTCGGCTTCAGCCTGCCCCAGGGCGCGCAGGCGCTTGACCAGGGCCGCCGCCTCGATGGGCAACGGCTCGGCCACGGCCGGCGGCCATTGTTCGGGTGGCACGCTGGCGGCGCGCTTGATCAGGTCCAGCAGAAACTCGCCGTCCTGGCGCACGGTGCGCGGGTGCATGTCTTCGATTTTCGCCAATGCGCCGAGGTTATCCGGCTGAGTACGGGCCAGGGGCCACAGCGAATGCTCGCGAATGATGCGGTTACGCGGCAAGTCACGGGCCCGCGCCTCGCGCTCGCGCCAGGCGCAGAGCTCACGCAGCACCGCCAGTTGAGCGCGGGACAGTTTCCAGGCCAGCTTGGCTTCGCGGTACACCTCATCGGGGTCGACTTCGCGGCGCAGGTTGGCGACCAGCTCAGCGCCGTCCTCCAGGACCCAGGCGTACTTCTCGTCGGAAAGCTTGGGACGCAGTTGTACGAAAACCTCAGCCAGGTGCACCGCATCTTCCGCGGCATAGCTGATCTGCGTTTCGGACAGCGGCCGTTGCAACCAGTCGGAGCGGGTCTCGCCCTTGGGCAGCTCGATGCCCAGAACGTCCTGCACCAGCCGCGAGTAGCCCATGGAGAAGCCCAGGTTCAGATAGGCGGCAGCCAATTGGGTGTCGAACAGCGGCGCAGGCAGGCTGCGGGTCAGGCGCAACAGGACTTCAAGGTCTTCGCTGCAGGCATGCAGCACCTTGAGCACGGCCGGGTTTTCCAGCAATGCCGCCAGGGGCTGCCAGTTGTCGATGGTCAAGGGGTCGATCAGGTAGGCACGCTTGCCATCGCCGATCTGCAGCAAACCGGCGATAGGGTAAAAGGTGTCGACCCGCATGAATTCAGTGTCGAGGGCGACGAAGGGCAACTGCTGCCATTCGGCGCAAAACCGACCGAGGCTATCGTTGTCGCGAATCCAGTGAATATCGATGGCCACACGGCTCTCCCTTGAATAATGGCGCGCAGTATATATCGCCGTCAGCGATTGCGAGCATCCATAGAGCAAGAGCCTGAGAGAAATTGCCTGCGCAATCGCAAGAATAGTCCTACATTCGAAGCTAACTGGTCTTACGCAACACATAAACCCGGGTCAGCGCAAAACCGGGTAGGAAGTCCTGATGCCACAGCACGTTGAAACCGGCCTGGAGGAACTCGGACTCGACATCGGCCTTGTCCGCCAGGTTACGTTGCGATGGATGGCCGAGCTTGAAACGCCCGTCGATTTGCACCGACACGATGACCGTGTCGCGACTGACCCGACGAAACTCGCGTAGCAGCGCCAGGCGATGCTCACTGGCACTCACGTGACGAAACAATTGCAGGCAACAAATACAATCCACCGCGTTTTCCGAAAGCCCGATGGTAAACGCCGAACTTGGAAAGGTCTTGACCCGTTTGAGCAATGCGCCGCCGTGGTGGGTAAGCGCGTGTTCGAGCATGTCCGGCGATGGGTCCGCCGCCAGGATCACCCGGTTGGCATGTTCGGCCAACACCGGCCAGTACCGCCCTGCCCCACACGCCACGTCCAGCACCAATCCCGGCTCACCGGCCACTTTCAGGGCATTACGCACCATATGCTCATCGCGCCAGAACGCCAGGCGCAGCCGTCGAGGGGCCGGCTGGCAGCAGACTTGCGCATGCTCCTGGTCATGATGCCTGGCGAACTCAAGCTCGACGGTGGATGGGGGTAGCCCGGACATACGAACAGCTCTTGGAAAATGGACAGATGACAGGTTAAACGGCGCGAGGTGAAAAAAAGGTGTAGGCAATTACTCTCGTGCCAACACGCCATCAATCACCGCGCTGCGACAACCGGCAAACAGATCCAGGTCCCGGTTATAGACATTGCTGTTGACTTCCAGCAAGCCGAGCATCGAGTGAAACAGGTTGTCCTGGCTCAAGGGCTTTTCGCGACTCAACTGCAAGCAATGGGTGTCCACCGCAAAGGACTTTTGATAACTGTCGGAAAACCAGGCGAGCATCGCCACATGCTTCTGCTGCTCTGGAGCAAGCATGTAGGGCGTGCCATGGAGAAACAGGTTGTATTCGCCCAGGGATTCACCGTGGTCCGACAGGTAGAGCATGGCCGTATCGACCTTGTCCTGGTTGGCCCGCAGCAGATCGATCAGGGTCGAAAGAACGTGGTCGGTGTACACCAGCGTATTGTCGTAGCCGTTGACGATGCTTTCGCGACTGCAATTGTTCAACGCGTTGCTTTCGCACACCGGCGTGAAGTGTTCGTACTCCTTGGGATAACGCTTGAAGTACTCAGGCCCGTGGCTGCCCATCTGGTGCAGGACCAGCACCGTGTCCTTGTCCAGGGTGTCGATGAAATGCTGCAGCCCCTGCAGCAGGATCTCATCCCGGCATTCGCTGTTGGCGCATAGGGCCGGGTCCTTGAGATTGCTCACATCCTGCAGGGTAACCCGGTCGCAGGTGCCTTTGCAGCCGGACTGGTTGTCCCGCCAGATCACGTCCAGGCCGGCACGCTGGAGTACATCCAGCAGGCCTTCTTCATGCCTGGCCTTGCTGGCGTCGTAGTTCTTGCGGCCCATGTTGGAAAACATGCACGGCACCGACACGGCGGTTTCGGTACCGCAGGAATGCACGTCGGTGAAAGCGATCAGACCGGCCTCGTGATCCAACTTCGGCGTGGTGTCGCGGTTATAGCCGAGGATGCCGAAGTTCTCCGCGCGAGCACTCTCCCCGACCACCAGTACGGTCAGGGACTTGCGGGCGTGGGTCTGCCAGGCCGGATTGCGACTGGCATCCTCGCCCAGCTTGATAAACGGTTGCTTGGCCGAGACGACTTGCTCGCGCAGATAGCCGACCGAAGCACCAATGTAGTTGCTTGGCACGATCATCAGGCGCAATTCGTGATGGTTGCGAAACAGAGAAGACAGCCCTTGATAATTTGCCAGGGCAACTACGCCAATCAGCGCCGCCGAGGCTACACCGACCAACAGCTTACTTAACAACTCTCTGGACCAGCTACGGTACTTGATCGGAGTCTTGAACAATAACCAGGAAGGCAAGACGCCAAGTAAGCCGAGATAGGCAAATAACTTCAGCGACAACAGGTCACGGACTTCGGTGGCATTGGTTTCGGCAAAGTTGCGCAGCATGCCGACGTCGATCAATACACCGTACTGGGCCATGAAGTAAGCCACACCGGCGCTGATCAGGAACATCAGCATCAGCACGGGCTTGAGCAGCGGGCGGAACGCCACGAGGGTCAGCACCAGGTTGAAGGCACAGAAGATCATCACGCCAAAGGCCGCGCACATCAGCAGGCCTCGACCATCGGCCGCCGTGATCGTCAGCAAGTGCTGCCAGAGAATGACGTTGAAGCCAACTAATAAAAAGGCACTGGCGAGCAGCGTCACCCACTCGGGGCGCACGGCTTTAATGGTCAGCATGATGGTGGGCGTTTTCCTGAAAGTTGCTCTTTGGAGAAGAAGTGCCTGAGGAAAGTGTGAAAAATTCGTCCCCTAGGGCAACACAAACTTTAGGCAGCCCACCATCAATTTTTCGTGAAAAAGTTGCTATTAAATTATTATTTAAGTGACTGACCTGGCGCAGCCGTCAGGCCTGATTCAGATACCAGCGCCAGTCCTGCTCCCCCACCTCGCCCATGAACTGACGGTATTCGGCGCGCTTGACCGCCAGGTAAACGCCAAGGAATTCGCCACCGAAGGCTTCTTGCGCCCAAGTCGAAGCCTCGAGCGCCTGCAAGGCAGTGAGCCAGTCGGTGGGCAATAAACGGGTCGCTTGTGCATAACCATTGCCTTCAACGGGCGCAGCGGGATCGCACTGCTCCCGTATGCCGCGATGGATGCCGGCCAGCATCGCCGCAGCCGCGAGGTACGGGTTGGCGTCGGCGCCGCAGATGCGATGCTCGATGTGTCGAGAAAAGGCCGGCCCGCCCGGCACCCTCAGGCTCACGGTGCGGTTGTCGACGCCCCAGGTCGCCGTCAGGGGCGCGTAACTGTTGCTCTGGAATCGCCGGTAGGAGTTGGCGTTCGGGCAGAACATCAGCAACGAATCGAGCAGCGTGTCGAGCATCCCGCCTATCGCCCAGCGCAGCAACGGTGTGCCGTCGGCGGCCTCGCTGGCGAACAGGTTGTTGCCCTCGCGGTCCGCCAGGCTGACGTGCATGTGCATGCCGGAACCCGCCAGATGCTCGAATGGCTTGGCCATGAAACACGCCACCATGCCATGTTTATGCGCCACGCCCTTGACCAGGCGTTTGTAGCGCACCGCCTCGTCCATGGCTTGCAACGCATCGGTGCGATGCTCGAGGGTGATTTCCACCTGGCCTGGGGCGTATTCGGAAATGGCCGTGCGCGCCGGAATGCCCTGGAGTTTGCAGGCGGCATAAAGGTCCGCCAGGAACGGCTCGATCTGCTCCAGCTCGCGCAAACCGTAGACCTGGGTTGCACGCGGCCGGCCACCATCGGCATCCCGCGCCGGCTGCGGCCGCCCCTGGCTGTCGCGTTGCGCGTCCAGCAGATAGAACTCCAGCTCTGCCGCCATCACTGGGTAATAGCCGTCGGTCTGCAACCGCTCGATCACCCGGCTGAGCAGATAACGTGGGTCGGCGATGGCTGCCGGCATGCCCTCCCGGGGATGCATGGCGACCTGTACGGCCGCGGTGGGGATCAACCGCCAGGGCATGCGCTGCAAACTGCCGCTGATGGGGTAGGCCCGGCAGTCGATGTCACCGACATCCCATACCAGTCCCGAGTTTTCCACATCGTCGCCATTGAGGGTCAGCCCGAGGATGGTGCTCGGCAGCGGACGGCCGCTTTCATAGACCGCCAGCAATTCATCCCGGTGCAGCAACTTGCCCCTGGGCACGCCGTTGTTGTCGAGGATAAACAGTTCGAACAGTTCGATGTCCGGGTGCTGGGCCAGGAATGCCCGGGCGTGTTCAACGGGCGCGAACGCAGGATTGGCAATGCTCATGGGAATGCTCGTATTTTCATGTCGGACGGGCACCAGGGCGCCGTCAGTCTGTGCCCGCGATGAGCGGACACCGTGAAGTGTTCAACAGGAAATACGGACATCCGGAGGCCGGGCATGGCGACAATGCCAGAGGGCCCAGAAAGCCAATTCAGAGGGCAGCGCAGAAAGTGACGGGGCGAAGACAGGCGTGAGTCGACCGACCGGACCGACTGCGGCGGATGATGGGTACGGGAATGCTGGGGGCCGACCGTCCATAAGCGCATCACAGTAAACAAACCCCGCGAGCGTCCCACGCCGACCTGTGTCGTTAAATCCGGATTTGCTGAAGCGTGGATGGGAATGCGCTAAACAATCACTCTCGCAACGAAAGACGATCTATTCGTCGTATTCCCTACATTATCTGTCCCGTTCCCGACAGCGAAACAGCCTTCACAGCATTCACTTGGGACCATCGTTCCGTTAGGATCACGAATCTTGTTTGCGCAAGATTCGCGCAAGGAGCACAGCGAGAAGCAACGGATGCTAAACAGTAACTCCCTCAGAAAGCTCGATATGCAGGACCTCATGGTGTTTAACGCCGTGTACGAACAAAGCAGTGTCAGCGGCGTGTCCGAGGCATTGTGTGTCAGCCAGTCAACGGTGAGTTACTGCCTGAAGAAACTGCGGACCTGTTTCAAGGATGAACTGTTCATCAACACCCGCACCGGCATGCGCCCCACGTTCAAGGCCGAGGGCATGTACGATCACGTGCGCAGCATCTTGCAAAGCATCAATTTGTGTCACGCCGGTGCTGGCTCACCCATGCCACGAACGGGCGATCGAAGCCTGCACCCGGCTGACGCCTGAGGGTCAGTTGTCGAGGATAGCCTTCGCGTAGCAGCCGCGATCCATATCGACGGTTTCCACACTGAACTGCACGCTGAGACCGGTCGGCCATGGGCCCAACTCCTGGATCACGCTCAACAGGCTCTCCCCCAGCTGCTTCTTGATTTCCGGCGAACGGCCGCTCAACAACGCCAACTGCACGTGCACGAAAGCACGCTCGCCCAAACCGGTGCCTACCCGGAAATGCTCGACCTTCACGGCCCGGCTCTTGATGTCCGTCTCTGCGAACTGACCGGAAGCCACCAACGCATTATTCAAGCGCAGCAACGCGACGTCGGCGTTCATCTCGGGCAGGTTGGCGGTGTACTCGATGTGCAGGTGAGGCATGTGTTCGACTCCGGTTCGAAATGTGAAGACGTGAATTCAGCCGACGCAACCATACGCCTACTTGGCGCTCAAGCACAGAATCCTGTGGTTGAATCCCCTCCGGGACTAAGCAAAACTTTTTGGTTAAACCAGATTCCAGGGATAAACACAGAACCCTGTGGCGAGGGAGCTTGCTCCCGCCGGGCTGCGCAGCGGCCCCTGGATCAGGCTCCGCTGTGTGTCAGGCGGATTTCGGTCAGTTTCTTTTTGGGGCTGCTGCGCAGCCAAGCGGGAGCTAGCTCCCTCGTCACAAAGCCATGTGCTGCTCTAGCCAAGCGCCTGCCCCGACAACCCACGTTCACTCATGAACGCCTCCAACCTGGACCGCAACCAGCGTTCCGCCGGGTCAGTGTCAACATGGCTCAGCCAGACCATGGACAGGTCCAGGGTCGGGGTCTTGAACGGAAAAGGTTCGCAGAACAACTGGCCCGAAGCGGCCATGGCGACCGCGGTATAGTCCGGCAGGCTGGCGATCATATCGGTGCCGGCCAGCAACGCCGGCAACGCGCTGTACTGCGGCACGGACAACACCACCTGACGCTTGCGACCGATCTCGGCCAGCCATTCGTCGGCGAACCCGGCCACGTTCGCGGTATGGGACACCAGCACGTGGGGCCGCGAACAGTAGTCGTCCAGGGTCAGCGGTGTCTGCGAGGCATCAGCCCGCAGCACGCAAGGTTGGATATGCCGCAACAGTTTACGCTTGGCATTGGCCGGCAGCCCGCGGGTCTGGCTGATGCCCACGGTGATGTCGCCGGACGCCAGCAGATCGGGAATCCGCCAGTAATCGACGTGCTGGACCACGAACACCACTTGCGGCGCTTCCTGGCGCAGGCTGCGCAACAGCGGCGGCAGCAGGCCGAACTCGACATCGTCCGACAGGCCGATACGAAACGTCATGTTGCTGCTGGCCGGATCAAAATCATGGGTCAGGCTCAGGGCCGCTGACAGCGAGTCCAATGCCGGCGACAAGTGCTGGATGATCTCCTCCGCCCGCGCCGTGGGCTCCATGCGATGGCCGACACGGATGAACAGCGGATCGTTGAACCGCGCGCGCAATCGGTTGAGGGCCGAACTGATGGCCGGCTGGCCCAGAAACAGTTTTTCTGCCGCCCGTGTCACATTGCGCTCAAGCATCAGCGTTTCGAAAACCACCATCAGGTTGATGTCTGCCTTGCGCAATTCGTTGCGGTTCATCCTTTGCTCCCGGGTCAAGTCAGTTCGAGCGAACGCTGTCATTATCGGCAATATTTCATAACCATTGGAAACGTATTTCCGATAGCGAAAACTTTCAGCTTGGCTAGGCTTTCGTCGACATGTTCAAAAACATGTCTTGAATGAGTCAATCGCAGGGAGCGAACCGATGTATTTTGAAATCTACAGACAGACCCGAGGCACCCACAGCAGCGGCAAAGGTCAATGGCGCTGGCGCCTGCGCGCGGGCAACCACGAAACGATCGCCAGCGGCGAATCCTATGTGAACAAGGCGGACTGCCTGCACGTCATCGGGCTGATCAAGAACGTCCAGGGCGAGACGCCAGTGAAGGAAATCTGACACAGCGTCGCGCCATTACCGCCCCATCAGCTGCTTCGCCGGGCCCTGCCTGTCGAGCAGCTTGTTGTGGCCTCATCCAAGTCCTACAGCGAGTACTGCGCGATGGCTACCCATGACGCCCCTGTCAACTTTGCCCAGAAATACGCCCTGTTCCAGGATCAGTGGGCCCCCAAGGTCGTGGCTGAAATGAACGACTACCAGTTCAAGGTCGCCCGGCTCGAAGGCGATTTCGTCTGGCACGCCCACGCCGACACCGATGAAACCTTCATCGTGCTGGAAGGCGAGCTTCGTATCGACTTTCGCGACGGCGCGGTGACCATCGGCCCCGGCGAGATGTACGTCGTCAAGAAAGGCGTCGAACACAAGCCCTGGGCCGCGCAGGAAGTGAAGGTGCTGTTGATCGAACCACGGGGGGTCATCAACACGGGGGAAACCCATGAGCGAACGGCAGACAACGATGTCTGGATCTAACTGAGATCGCAGCAAGATTCAGTCGTACTCGGCTTCCTGATGCTCGCCCAACAGGCGTCGCTGGCGAGGTGACGCGGCTGCCAGGACGGCCGGGTTGAATTGCCAGTGCAGGTAAGGCGAAAATTTCTGCGCCACCATGCGTCGGCCATAGTGCACTTGCAGCAGGTAACGGGTGCGGTCGACGGTCCGGTTGTCGCTGCCGGCATGCCATAACTCGCTGCGCAGCACCAGCACATCGCCTGCCCTACACAAGACCGGCTGCGCAGACTGTCCCGCCCACTGGGTTTCACCTGCCACAGGCGCCCGCCCCGCTCGGTGGCTGCCGGGGATGACACGGGTTGGGCTCAAGTCGGCATCGATGTCGTCGAGATAGAACTGCGCGGTACAGATCTGCATCGGCAACTCGAAGGCGGGGTCGGCCAACAGGCTTGGCGGTAGCGCCATCGGCAGGTAATCCAGATGCAGCGGCGCTCCGATAAAACCGGGATGGCAACGCCAGGCCGTCTGGCCGATGACGTGACAGTCATCCCCCAATGCGGCCTCGGCCAGCTCGATCACGCCGTCCACGTCCAGAAACGGCAACCAGAATGGGTCGCGGTTGAAAACGCATTTGTAATGATCGATGACACCGCTGTAGTCCCAGTGCTGGGGTTTGAGCTGGTCGATTGCCTGGCGCAGCGCCACGATCTGCTCGCTGCCCAATACTGCCGGCAGCAGCACGAAGCCGTCCCGATGCAGGGCCCCCAGGCGGTCGCGGGTGAGCGCCGCCAGGGAATTGCGGGAAGACACGGCCGTGCCCGACTCAGGTGCGGAAGCGGCCGGTGAGTTCCGCCAGGCTCTTCGACAGAGTGGACAACTGCCGGCTGGCCTGCATGCTCTGGGCGGAATTCTCTGCCGCTTCGTTGGAAAGGTCACGGATGTCGGAGATGTTGCGGGCAATCTCCTCGGTGACGCTGCTCTGCTCTTCACAGGCATTGGCAATCTGCGCGGCCATGTCGTTGATCCGCTGTATCGAGCCACTGGTACCGCTGAGCACCTGATCGACGCCCGCGGCGCGCTCGACACTGTCGCGGGCCTTGTCGCTGCCGGCCTGCATGGCCTGCACCGCTTTAGCCACCCCACTTTGCAGCCGCTCGATACGCACCTGGATGTCCTTGGTCGAATCCTGGGTACGTGCCGCCAGGGCCCTGACTTCGTCGGCTACGACGGCAAAACCGCGACCCTGCTCGCCGGCCCGCGCGGCCTCGATGGCAGCGTTCAGCGCCAGCAGGTTGGTCTGTTCGGCGATGCCTCGAATCACCTCGAGGACGGCACCGATGCTGGAGGTTTCCTGGGCCAATGCGCCGATGGTGCCCGAGGCGCTTTCCACCTCCTGGGCCAGTTGGCGGATCGACTCAACAGTGCTGCTGACCACCTCGGCGCCGTCACGGGACTGGCTGCTGGCTTGCTTGGCAGCGTCCGAGGCGTTCACCGCGCTGTGCGCCACCTCATGCACGGCCGCGCTCATCTGGGTGGCGGCGGTACTGACCTGATCCAGCGCCGCATGTTCGCTGCTGATCAGTTGATCATTGGTCGCGGCCATACTGGCCATAGTGCGGGCCGCGGCATCGACCTCCCCGGTCACCCGGCCTACCTCGGCAATCAGCGGCTGAAGCTTGTCGAGGAAGCGGTTGAAAGCACTGCCAAGCTGGCCCAGCTCGTCAGCCGAACGCACCTCGAGGCGCCCCTTCAAATCACCGCCGCCCTCGGCAATCTGCTCGACGCGGTGAAGCAACCGACGCATGGGATGCAACACCACCAGCGGCAGGACAAAAACCAACAGCATGCACCCTAGCAGGCCGATCAGCAAAATGCCGCCCTGTTGCCGCCCTACCGCTTCGCCATGGTCGATAGCCGCCTGCCCCTCGTTAAGCGAGGCCTGGTCTTCCAGCTCGCCCAACTTGTCGATGGCATCGCGCATGGTGTCGAAGCGCTTTTCGCTGTCGCCGAAACTCAGGGTACTGGCCGCCTGCGGATTGGTTGCGGCCTGCTCGACCACTTGTCGCGTCAGTTGCGCCCACTGGGCAAAACTGTCATCGAACTGCTTGACCAGCGCCAGCGCCTCGGCCCCCGGCTGCATCGCCGCGTATTTGTGCACGCGATCATAGGCCTGCTTCATGTTCTCGGCATGGCTGGCGCGCAGTGCTTGCACGTGATCGCCCGCATTGCCGACCAGCAGGCTGCGCTCGGCCACGAACGCCTGGTAGAGATCGCGGTCGGCATTGAGCAGCAGGCTGATGGCCGGCAGATAACGCTTGGTCAGCTCCGTACTGGAGTCGGTCACCTGATCGATGCCACGCACGCCCGTCCAGCCCATCAACACCAACAGCAACGCCAGGAAAGCGATTGGCAGGGTGATTTTCCAGCGAAAGCCCAGGTCGGCGAAAAATCGTGGCATGGGGTGTCACTCCTTTTTAGGGTATGCCCTACCTATCGGCAGGATGTGCATTCTGCTAGAGAGACATTAGCCCAATTGTCACAGGGTGGTGACGAGCGGTGGAGGGACTTTTTTTCTTACACCCTGCGCCTACGCAATTCAAAGAATCGTCTTACACCCTATCTAATTGATGATCTCTTCCGAAAAGCCCATAGTTCAGGTGGCTCTTACAAGTACTGCCGATAATCAACTCTCCTCGTCGACATCACCGCCCCTAAGACATATTGCTCGATCCAGCAGATTATAGACTTCGCGCTGTAACCCAGCTTTCAGGACCTCGCGATGCGAAGGGACATGCCCACCAACGCGGTAATACCTCCGAGGGCTTTATCCTCCCGCCCTCATTTGCCCGGATACGATTATTCACATAAGCCGATCAGCATGAATACACATACCTCGGAGGCTCCGATGGCCACCACCAAAAAAGCCGCCAAACCGCAGAAAAAGGTCGCTCACGACGAGCTGACTTTTCTTGATGTCAGGCAGGCCGCGCGTGATGGACAAGAAGCATTCGATAAATTTGTAATCACTGGCAAGCTTCCTATTACAAAGTAGGCCTGATGCCAGCCATTAAAATTTCCGCTCTGTTTGAAAAAATACATAACTGGAAAAACTTCGCTGCACAGTTTTATAACTACAAAGTGTGCGGCGAAATCCCAGCCATCTTCGGTAGGGCTGAAGGGCTCGACTTGAGCGAGATGTATCACATTTATCTCGCGAGCACTGCAAAGACACAGATCCGCTGGGCAAAAATGGATAGTCAATGCTATCGCACCGCCTTGAAAGACGATCCAGCCAACGACTTCTGCTTATTTATTTCCTGATCTGGATGATTAGTCCAGAAACCCAATGGTTATCGTTGGTGAATCCCTTACGGTAATGCAGACCTGCCGAGGGGCTTGCTCAACGTGGGTGCGGAGCGCTCACAAAGCGGGGTCGCTTTGCAGCCCGGATGTGTCTATTGCTCGACGACATGAACCGCCGAAGCATTAAAACGCAAGAAACGAAAAAGCCCCTGAAATGTTCAACCATTTCAGGGGCTTAGTCGTATTCAATAATGGCGGAGAGATAGGGATTTGAACCCTAGGTACTGTCGCCAGTACAACGGATTTCGAATCCGTCCCGTTCGGCCACTCCGGCATCTCTCCAGTGGCGCGCATCATACCAGCACATTCGCCGGAAGCGAACCCCCGAGCGAATTTTTTTCCGTGCTATCAGATGCTTGCGTCGATTACAGCGGCACACCCAAGCGTTGGGCGACTTCTTCGTAGGCTTCGATGACGTCACCGAGGCCCTGGCGGAAGCGGTCCTTGTCCATCTTCTTCTTGGTGGCCTTGTCCCAGAGACGGCAGCCGTCCGGGCTGAATTCGTCGCCCAGGACGATGGAGCCATCGCTGAACACGCCGAATTCAAGCTTGAAGTCCACCAGCAGCAGGCCGGCGTCGTCGAACAGCTTGCTCAGCACTTCGTTGACCTTGAGGGACAGCTCCTTCATGCGCGCCAGTTGCTCGGCGGTGCCCCAACCGAATGCCACGACGTGGGATTCGTTGATGAACGGGTCGCCCTTGGCGTCGTCCTTCAGGAACAGTTCGAAGGTGTAAGGGTTGAGCTTCATGCCCTCTTCCACACCCAGGCGCTTGACCAGGCTGCCGGCGGCGTAGTTACGCACGACGCATTCCACCGGGATCATGTCCAGTTTCTTGACCAGGCACTCGTTGTCGCCCAGCAGCTTGTCGAACTGGGTCGGCACGCCGGCGGCTTCGAGTTTCTGCATGATGAAGGCGTTGAACTTGTTGTTCACCATGCCCTTGCGGTCCAGCTGTTCGATGCGCTTGCCGTCGAACGCCGAGGTGTCGTTACGGAACAGCAGGATCAAGCGGTCGGCGTCATCGGTCTTGTAAACCGACTTGGCTTTGCCGCGGTAGAGTTCTTCACGTTTTTCCATGATGGGCTCCGCTTGCTAAGTAGATGGGCTAGGCGATATGTCGCCAGTCGAGCCCTGAATCTTGATCGGCCAGTTGCAGCCAGTCCGGGTCGCACCCGAGGGTGTCGACAAAACATTGCCGGGCCAGCTGCGGCAGGTTGTTCTTGCTGCTCAGATGGGCCAGGACCAGATGTTGCAGGCCTTGCCAGCCCAACTCGGCCACCAGGTACGCCGCCTGGTGGTTGTTCAAATGTCCGTGTTCCCCGCCGACCCGCTGCTTGAGGAAGTACGGGTAGTACCCACGTGCAAGCATGTCACGGCAATGGTTGGACTCGATCATCAAGGCATCGAGATCCCGATAACTGTCCATGACCCTGTCGCAATACGATCCCAGGTCGGTCAACAAGCCGAAACGCCGCTCGCCATCGCTGAACACATACTGCGTCGGTTCCCGGGCATCGTGGGCCACGCTGACCACGTCGATGTCGAGGGCGCCAATACGCAATTGTTCGCCACCGGCCACGAAACCGGCTGGCTCGATGGGCTTGCGCAAACCGCCCAGCGTTCCGCGGCTGAGGTAGACCGGCAGATTGTAGCGCCGGGACAGCAAACCCACGCCATGCACATGGTCGGCATGTTCGTGGGTCACGAGTATCGCGCTCAGTTGCGCCGGGTGCACACCCAGGCGCAGCAGGCGTTTCTCGGTTTCCCGAAGGGAGAAACCACAGTCGACCAGCACATACGTACCGGCGCTGGCTACCAGCGTGCCGTTCCCCTGGCTACCGCTGCCGAGAACGGCAAAACGCATCGGATCAGCCCAGGTTGTCCTGAATCACACCCAACACCTTGCGGGCCACTTCGGCCGGCGCCACGGTGTTGATGTTTTTCTCGACGGTCACCTGGACGTTCTCGCCTACCTTGCTCAGGCGAACCTGATAGCGCTCGGCGCGGGCCTCGATTTCTTCCTTGTCCGGCTTGCCGCCGAACAGACCACTGAAGAAGCCGGGCTTCTCGTCTTTCTTCTCGGCTTTTTCGGCGAGGTTGATGTAGTACAGGCCCAGGCTGCGGTTGATGTCTTCAACCCGCCATTCGCCCTGCTCCAGCGCGCGGCCTACGCTCGACCATGCACGGTCCAGGTCGGAGCCAACGTTGAGCACCGGGTTGCCGCTGCCGTCTTCGGTCAGGCTGACACGGCTCGGCGTGTCGAAATCCCGGGATGCCAGCATCGAAACCGAACCGCCCTGTTCGGCGGAACGGGTCATGCTGGCAAGCATGTCGTCCACCAGTGCGGCGTCGAGACCGGTATTGACCGAACGGTTGGTGAACGCCACATCGGCGCTGCTGCCGGCAGGGCGCTCGGCGCTGACCACGTAGACTTCACTGGTGTTTCGCTGCACGCCCGGCTCGATACGCACCCGCACGCGGGATTCGCTGTCGCTGGCGACACCGGCGGCACTCAGGCGCTTGCCCATGGCGGCGGACAATTCATCGGCGTGTTGCCAGGTGGTGGTGAACTCGCCGGTCTGCGGGCGCTGTTCATCGATGCGGAAGCCGTTGTCCTGGAAGAACTGGATCGCCACGGGCCAGACTTCGGCCGGAGGGTGCTGGGCCATGACCCAACGTGAATCGCCACTCTTCTGCAGGGTGTAGTCGCTGGCATCGGCGATGGCCGACAGCGGCTGCGGACGAGGAACCTCGTATTCGCCCTTGGCGGTGTCGTCGGCCACGTTACGCGGGATCGGCAGCAGCGGATCCAGGCGCTTGGCGACATGGACATCCGGCGGCAGTTGCATCGGTGCAGTCTGTTGCGCGTTCAGGTAATCGCTACCACGATCGCGGAAATAACCTTCCGGGCCCCAGATCCACCCACAGCCACTGGTGCTGGAGATAATCAAGGCAAGTGCGGAAAGTCCGGCAATTCGCTTCATGCGGTGTACTTCCTCAATTAAACCAGGACGCCGGACTGGCGCATGGCCTGCCGCAGCGGTTCGTGACAGGTGTTGCTCAGCCAGGTGAGTGGCAGGCGGATGCCTTCGTGCATCAGGCCCATTTCCACCAGCGCCCACTTCACCGGGATCGGGTTGGCTTCGATGAACAGGTCCTTGTGCAACGGCATCAGTTTTTCGTTGATGGCCCGTGCGGTCTCGGCGTCGCCCTTGAGCGCGGCTTCGCACAGGTCGGCCATTTCCCGCGGCGCGACGTTGGCGGTGACGGAGATGTTGCCCTTGCCGCCCATCAGGATCAGCTCGACCGCGGTCGGATCGTCACCGGACAGCACGATGAAATCTTTGCCCACGCCATCGAGGATGGCCTTGGCACGCTTCAGGTCGCCGGTGGCTTCCTTGATGCCGATGATGTTCGGGACGGTAGACAGGCGGATCACGGTCTCGGCCTGCATGTCGCAGGAGGTGCGGCCAGGAACGTTATAGAGGATCTGCGGGATGTCGACCGCTTCGGCAATGTGCTTGAAGTGCTGGTACAGGCCTTCCTGGGTCGGCCGGTTGTAGTACGGAACGACGAGCAGGCAGGCGTCGGCACCGGCTTCCTTGGCGTTGCGGGTCAGCTCGACGGCTTCGCGGGTCGAGTTGGCGCCAGTACCGGCGATTACGGGAATGCGACCGTTGACCTGCTTGACCACGGCACGGATGACTTCGATGTGCTCGTTGACATCGAGGGTCGCCGACTCGCCGGTGGTGCCGACGGCGACGATGGCATGGGTGCCGTTTTCAAGGTGGAAGTCCACGAGTTTGCTGAGGCTGGCCCAGTCAAGACGCCCTTGTGCATCCATGGGTGTGACCAGTGCCACCATACTGCCCGCAATCATGAAACCGCTCCTGCCGGAAAAAGAGAGCCGTAATGGTACTGGCGCCAAGATGCTTGTACAAGCGAACTCCCATTCCCCTTGGCGATGGTTTTCGCTACCCTTCAGACTTTGATCGGTACCGACACGCTCACAGGCCGGTTCCCAGCCTCCGTTTTCGTCGCCACAAGCCCCGATCCTGCGTTTGTACCGGCCTATTTCCCTCTACGGAATGCCGCGCAACCTCAGGCACAGGGCTCGAGTCGTTCGTTTTCACAGGCCGGCACCGTGCAGGATGGCATAGGTATCGACCGCTCATCGCTTTAGGAATGCTGCATGTCCACCCCCACAGTCCGCGAACAATTCCTTGTCATCAGTGCCCTCGGCGCCAACCCCATGGAGCTGACCAACGTCCTGTGCCGCGCCAGCCATGAAAACCGCTGCGCCGTCGTGACCTCACGCCTGACCCGCCACGGCGAATGCAGTGCGCTCGTGCTTGAGGTTTCCGGCAGCTGGGACGCCCTGGCCCGCCTGGAAGGCAGCCTGCCGATATTGGCCAAGAAGCACACCTTCACCGTCAACGTGGTGCGCAGCGCCGCGCTGGAAAACCGTCCACAGGCCCTGCCCTACGTGGCCTATGTGAGCTCGGCCTACCGCCCGGACATCATCAACGAGCTGTGCCAGTTCTTCATGGACCACCACGTCGAGCTGGAAAATCTCACCTGCGACACCTACCAGGCCCCGCAGACCGGCGGCACCATGCTCAACGCCACGTTCACCGTGACCCTGCCGGCCGGCACCCAGATCAGTTGGCTGCGCGATCAGTTCCTGGACTTCGCCGACGCGATGAACCTGGACGCACTGATCGAACCGTGGCGCCCACAAAACCCAATGTAAGGAAGGCGCCCATGGCCGTTGCCATCGACCAGCCGGTTACCGATTTCCAGGCGCCCGCCACCAGCGGGCAGACCATTAGCCTCGCCGCCCTGAAAGGCAAGCAGGTGGTGATCTACTTCTACCCGAAGGACAGCACCCCGGGCTGCACCACCGAAGGCCAGGGCTTTCGTGACCAGTACCCACAGTTCAAGGCCGCCAACACCGAAGTGTTCGGCGTCTCCCGGGACAGCCTCAAGTCCCACGAGAACTTCAAGTGCAAGCAGGAGTTTCCGTTCGAGCTGATCAGCGACAAAGACGAAGCCGTCTGCCAGTTGTTCGATGTGATCAAGCTGAAAAAGCTCTATGGCAAGGAATACCTGGGCGTAGATCGCAGCACGTTCCTGATCGACAAGAACGGCGTGCTGCGCCAGGAATGGCGCGGCGTGAAAGTGCCTGGGCATGTGGATGCCGTGCTGGCGGCGGCTCAGGCACTCGATAAGGCCTGAGGTTCTTTATTGTCTGCCAGGCCCTATCGCGAGCAGGCTCGCTCCCACATGGATCGTGTAGAACCCTGTGGGAGCGAGCCTGCTCGCGATGAGGCCATCAGCTTCATCCCAGTTACAGCAACGGCGCCACAATCGGTTCCTTGCTCGGCCACGCATCCAGCACAGCCTTGAACAGCGTCGCCAGGGGAATCGCAAAGAACACCCCCCAGAATCCCCACAACCCGCCAAACAGCAGCACCGCGCAGATGATCGCCACCGGGTGCAGGTTCACCGCTTCGGAGAACAGCAGCGGCACCAGCACGTTGCCGTCCAGCGTCTGGATGATGCCGTAGACTGCCATCAGGTAGATGAACTGGTCGCTCCACCCCCACTGGAACAGCGCAATCAAGGCCACCGGCACAGTCACCACCACCGTGCCGACATAAGGCACCACCACCGATACGCCCACCAGCAGCGCCAGCAACGCGGCGTAGTTGAGCCCGAGGGCCACGAAGCCGATGTAGGTCACGCCGCCGCAGATCAACACCTCGATGACCTTCCCACGAATGTAGTTGGCGATCTGGCGATTCATCTCCTGGGCCACCCGGGTGATCAGCGCCCGCTCACGGGGCAGGTAACCACGAACCCAGCGGCCGATCATTTCCCGGTCCTTGAGAAAGAAAAACACCAGGATCGGCACCAGCACCAGGTAGATCATGATGTTCACCAACAGCGGCAGACTGGATAACGAAAACGTCAGTGCCCACTGGCCGAACTTGCCGATCTGGCCGCGCACCACTTCGATGGTCTGGAGTACCTGCTCGTCCGATACCAGGTGCGGATAGCGCTCGGGCAACAGCAACAGCAGGGACTGCCATTTGGTGAGCATGCCTGGCAATTCGTTGAATAGTGTCACCAACTGGTGCCAGAGCAGTGGCACGATCATCACGACGAACACCACCAGCAGCCCCATGAACAGGGCAAACACCAGGCCCACCGCCACGGTGCCGGGCAACCGCAGGCGTTCCAGCGTCGTCACCAATCCTTGCATCAGGTACGCCAGCACCATGCCCGCCAGCACCGGTGCCAGCATGCCACCCAAGGTGAGGACAGCGGTGAACCCCAGGAATAGCAGCACCGCCAGCACCACCGCCTCCTCGTCGGAGAAGTAGCGCTGAATCCAGTCGCGTAACACTTTGAACATTAAAAATCCTTAAGCAACACCATCGGTTATTCAGGCTTTCTTCAGCCAGTAACGGTAGACGCCGTTATCGTCTTCTTCATGCAGCAGCGTATGACCGGCCAACCGGGCGAAGGTGCGGAAATCACGCTGCGAGCCCGCATCCGTGGCGATGACCTTGAGCACGTCGCCACTGGCCAGACGGTTGAGCTCCAGCTTGGCCTTGAGCAATGGCAACGGACAATTCAGGCCGCTGGCGTCCAGTTCGGCATCGTGGGCTACAGCATCGGTCATGGATTCACTCCGCAGCAGGTCGTAGAGCCGCCTAGAATATCTGGTCCCGGGCCCGGTGTCCGGCTACAGTAGGGTCTTTGTCGACTAAGGCCCCCGTGCATGACATTTCTGCGCCCCACCCTGCTGACGCTCGCTTGCCTGCTCGCCTCACCAGGCTTCGCCGACGACCTGCCGTCACTTGGCGATGCCAGTTCTGCCGTTGTCTCGCCGGAGCAGGAACACCAGCTGGGTCGTGCCTGGCTGGCCCTGCTGCGCAGCCAGGTCCAACAACTCAACGATCCACAGCTCAAGGATTACGTCGAGACCAGCGTGTACAAGCTGGTGGAAACCAGCCAGGTCAATGACCGTCGCCTGGAATTCATCTTGATCAACAGCCCGCAGCTCAACGCCTTCGCCGCACCTGGCGGGATCGTCGGGGTCAACGGCGGCCTGTTTCTCAACGCCCAGACCGAAGGCGAATACGCCTCGGTGATGGCCCACGAACTGGCTCACCTGTCGCAACGCCACTTCGCCCGTGGCGTCGAAGCCCAGCAGCGCATGCAGGTACCCATGATGGCTGCTCTGCTGACCGGTATCGTGATTGCCGCCGCCGGCGGTGGTGATGCGGGGATCGCCGCAATTGCCGGGACCCAGGCGGCCGCCATCCAGGAACAACGACGTTTCTCACGCCAGAATGAGCAGGAAGCCGACCGCATCGGTATCCAGAACCTGGAAAAGGCCGGCTACGATCCACGCTCCATGCCGACCATGTTCGAGCGCCTGATGCGCCAGTACCGCTTCGACGCCAGGCCACCGGAATTCCTGCTGACGCACCCGGTCACCGAATCCCGCATCGCCGACACCCGCAACCGCGCCGAACAGGCCAAGCCGGGCGGCACAGAAGACAGCATGCGCTATCAACTGATCCGCGCACGCGTCCAGTTGATCTACGAGGAAACCCCAGGCTTGGGCGCCAAGCGTTTCCGGGCACAACTGGATGAAAATCCCAAGAACGATGTGGCCCGCTATGGCCTGGCGATTGCGCAGATCAAGGGCGGCCAGTTGAACGAAGCACGGCAGAACCTTGCCCCCCTGCTGGCCAAGTCACCCAACGAAATCATCTACAACCTGGCCCAGGTCGACCTGGACATCACCAGCAACAAGCTGGCCGACGCTCAATCCCGCGTCGATCGGATGCTGACCCAATACCCAGGCAATTATCCACTCAATCAGGTGCGCGTCGACCTGCTGCTCAAGCAGAACCGCCCCGCCGACGCCGAGAAAGCCCTGGAAACCCTGCTCAAGACCCGCCCGGACGATCCGGACGTCTGGTACATGGTGGCCGAGACTCGCGGGCTCTCGGGGAACATCATCGGCTTGCACCAAGCCCGCGCGGAGTACTTCGCCCTGGTGGGAGACTACCGCCAGGCCATCCAGCAACTGGACTTCGCCAAACGGCGCGCCGGCACCAACTTCCCGTTGTCGTCACGTATCGATGCCCGGCAGCGAGAGCTCATGGAGCAGGAGCGCATGGTCAAGGACATGATGGGCTGAGAAGACAATATTCGCGGTCAGGCTCTGCCCCTGTGGGAGCGAACCTGCTCGCGAAAGCGGTGGGTCAGCTTGCAATGATGTTGGATGTGCTACCCCTTCGCGAGCAGGCTCGCTCCCACAGGGGCAACATATTCGCCAATGGATGCCCATTCACCGGGCACAAAAAAACCGCCTCTCTCGAGGCGGTTTTTCATTGCGTCACCAACCGATCATTCGGCCAGCTTGAAGGTGATGAAGCTCGCACGCCCCTGGCGCAGGACCCGCATCGATACCGAGCGATTCTTCGGCAGGGCCTTGGCGATCTCGGTGAACTCCTTGGTGGAACCAATGGCCTGGTTGTTCAGGTGCGTGATGATGTCACCGGGTTGCAGGCCGATCAGGGCAGCAGGACCGTCCTGCACTTCCTTGATCACCACACCGCCCTGCAACTCCAGGGCTTTCTTCTGCTCGGCCGTCAGCTCGACCACTGCCACGCCGAGGCGATTACTGCTGCGCTCGACGCCGGACTTGGGTTGTGATTCCAGCTCCGCGCCCTCTTCAGGAATGGCACCGACCGTCAACTCGACGTTCTTGCGCTTGCCCTCGCGAATCACTTCCAGATTGGCCTTGGCACCGGCCTTGAGGGCGCCCACCAAGTGTGGCAGGTCAGCGGACATGATGATCGGCTGGTCATTGAGCTTCAGGATCACATCACCAACCTGCAGGCCGCCCTTGGCAGCCGGACCACCTTCCTGGATCTGTGCCACCAGCGCACCCGCCGGTTTTTCCAGCCCGAACGACTCAGCCAGGTCCTTGTTCACTTCCTGGATGACCACGCCCAACCAGCCGCGACTGACCTTGCCACCACTTTTCAGCTGGTTGGACACGTCCATGGCCACATCGATCGGAATCGCGAAGGACACGCCCATGAAACCGCCCGAACGGGTGTAGATCTGGGAGTTGATGCCCACCACCTCACCGGACAGATTAAACAACGGACCGCCAGAGTTACCCGGGTTGATCGGCACGTCGGTCTGGATGAACGGAACGTAGTTTTCGTTCGGCAGGCTGCGGCCGATCGCACTGACGATACCCTGGGTCACGGTGTGGTCGAAGCCGAATGGCGAGCCAATGGCTACGACCCACTGACCGGCCTTCAGGTCCTGGGACTTGCCGAGCTTGAGCACCGGCAGGTCCTTGCCGTCGATTTTCAGCAGCGCCACGTCGGAGCGCGGATCGGTACCGATCAGCTTGGCCTTGAGCTCGCTGCGATCGGCCAGGCGCACCAGAATCTCGTCGGCATCGGCAATCACATGGTTATTGGTCAGGATGTAGCCGTCGGGCGAAATGATGAAACCCGAGCCCAGGGACTGGGCTTCACGCTGGCGACCACCGCCCGGCGAACGCGGTTGCTGCGGCATTCCGCGCTCGAAGAACTCGCGCAGCATGGGCGGCAACCCTTCCAGATCCGGCATCTGCTGCTCCGAGACGCGGCGATCCGGCAGCTTCTGGGTGGTACTGATGTTCACCACCGCAGGCGAGGCGTTTTCGACCAGCTGGGTGAAGTCAGGCAAGCTGTCCGCCACGGCGGGAACGGCCTGGCCGAGCACCAGCACGGTGGCAAGGATGGAAAAACAGGTTTTCAAGCTTGGTATCGACATACGGCTCCCGTTACGACGAGCAGGGTTAAGCGATATGGAGCAAGGAATACCGGTGGGAAGACACGCCGGTATCGTCGCTCCGGAAAAACAGGCAAGGACAGAGCCGAGCGGCTCTGACCTAATAGAAAAAAAACTGAAGTTTTGCAAATGAAAATGCTGACAGGAAGTTTCGGCATTTCGATCAAGACCGAACCACCGGGGCAGCACGTTACTGAGTCGCCGTGGCATCGGAACGCATCGAAAGCGCGATCCGTTCTGCCGTACCAATCGGGATTTCACCGACCACGGTCACCATCATTTCGCCCTGGGGCGTCGTGAGGCGACGAGAGACGGCTGCCGTCGGGCCAAGCTGGGTACGCGTGTCGGTGACGTTTGCGCCGTTCAGCGGCTCCAGGAATACCGAGAACCGGGCCAGGCCATCGTCGTACATCAGGCTGCTGACCTGAACGCTGGTCTCCGGGTCCTTGCGCACGGCACTGTTGGTCAACTCGAAGCCAGGGGGAAGCCAATCCGAGTGCCAGGTGGCTTTCGCCACGGCAGCCTTGCTGGCGTCCTGGACGACTGCCTTGCACTCCGCACTGGCTTGCAGGTCGCTGTCTGCCGGCTCGGCAATGTTCAGTCGCGTGAACTGGAAACGTTCGAGCAACTGTCCCTTGTCGTTAAGCAGCAGGGACTTGAGCGGCAGGCCGGTCTCTTTGTCCAGGTGCAGCTCAAAGCCGTAGCGATGCTGGTCCTTGGGCGTCAGGGAAACGATGACAGCCGGTCGCCCGGCCACGCGCGACTTGCCGATGACGGCAAGGTCGTACCAATTCTTGAGTTTTTGCGGATCAAGCGCACGGGCAGTGCCCTCGGTATTCCCAATCCCTGGGATAAGGGCGCCACTGACGCATTGAGTATGTCCATCGATGCGCAGGACTTCCTGCGCCGAGCCATCCTGCTGGAGCAACCGCTCCCGTACCTTCCCATCCTGGACACGATGCCAGATGTTATGGGTAGAAAAACTACCGTTGCGCTCGTAAACGAAGGTGCCCTGGAAGCTTTGTTGTTGCTCGGCCTGGCCCAAACGATTCAACCAGTCCTGAGCCTCATCGGCGTACGCTGGGACAGCACACCAGCCACCCAGCAGCAGCGTGAAAAGAGGTATGGCGCGCAAGGGTTGTCCTTAACGGTTTTCCAGACTGGCCGCACGGGCGTAAGGCAATGCGCTTTCAGTCCCTTTCAGGGCAGCCTGTTGGGCATGCTGACGCAGGTAGTTGGGCAGACGCTGGTCGTGCCAGCCTGGCTGCCCCTGAAGAACGCCGTTGACCATGGGGCCGGCGGCTTCCGAGCTTTCACTGTAACCGGCCAATACCGCTGGGCCCTTGACCTGTGGAGCGACCAGGCCTGGCTGGTTGGACTGCTGCGCCATCTGCACACCGGCGATTTCATCCTGGTTGTACAGACGTACACCGGCCAGAACGGCGACGGTCACCGAAGCGGCCACTGCCAGACGACCCAGGCTGCGCCATGGGCTACGGGAAGCTTTTGCCGGTACGGCTTCGTCGGCCAATGCAGCAGAAACGGCCGCAGCGATATCCAGGCGCGGAAGCAGCAGGTCCTTGTGCATGACAGCCCGGGCGATCTGGTAACGAGCCCAGGTCTCACGGGTTTCAACATCGTCAAAGGCATTCAATACCCGACGTAATTCCAGTTCGTCCGCTTCGTTATCCATCACTGCGGACAGCGATTCCTGCAGGGCTTCACGACTCATGGCGTTCCTCTCTTGGCTATCGCCGCTGTCTTTAGTTTTCCTGCAACAATGGTTGCAGGGCTTTATCGATGGCCTCCCGGGCGCGGAAGATCCGGGAGCGCACGGTGCCTACCGGACATTGCATGACGCTCGCAATGTCCTCGTAACTCAGACCGTCGAATTCACGTAAAGTTAACGCCGTACGCAAATCTTCAGGCAGTTGCTGGATGGTCCGATGGACGGTGCCCTCGATCTCATCCCGCAGCAATGCTCGCTCCGGGGATTCGAGATCCTTGAGGCCATGATCGCCATCGTAGAACTCTGCGTCTTCGGAACTGACATCGCTATCCGGCGGCCGGCGGCCGCGTGAAACCAGATAGTTTTTCGCCGTGTTAATGGCGATGCGGTAAAGCCACGTATAAAACGCGCTGTCCCCGCGAAAATTACCAAGTGCGCGGTAGGCCTTGATGAAGGCTTCCTGAGCGACATCCTGGGCTTCATGGGTGTCGTGCACAAACCGCACGATCAACCCGAGAATTTTGTGCTGGTATTTCAGCACCAACAGATCGAAAGCTCGCTTGTCGCCGCGCTGAACACGTTCGACCAGCTGCTGATCCTCTTCCTGGGTTAGCATGAACACTCCTCGATAAGCTCGAAGGAGGCTTGCATGACTAATTGACCGGACTTGCAAACATAGACTCGGGCTTTTCGCAAAAGTTCTCCCCCTTTCAAGCAAGTTTCCGGCGCGCTCTGATCCGGCACGCACGAAAAACGCAGCACGAGATTCCCCGGCTGCGCGAATAATCTGTCACCGGGCCTGCTGGCAAAGACGCTCAATCGAGGTCTGCACCAACCCGACGCTGTTCCCTTTTGCAGACAACCGTCTATTGAACGTAAGCGATCAGCAAAAGTTCCCGCCATTTACAGCCATTAAAAGCAGACATTGGGCAACCGTGACGAGATCAGCCGCGTTTATCCTCGAAAAGACGGTCTTGTTACCCATCGGCGAAAAAACCGATCCGACGAAGCGCGTCGCCTTTCTGTCACGTTGGTTTCACATTGCCATGAATGCCCGGCTATTGTGCCGTTCCACCCCTCTATATACTAGTGGGCTGCGTGGCTGCCTGACGCCGCTGAAGCGGATGCCTTGCGCCAACCCCGACCCGGGTCGCCTTGAGCGGAAACTATCGAATGAGCCAACAGTTTCAACATGATGTTCTGGTAATCGGCAGCGGTGCCGCCGGATTGAGTCTTGCATTGACGTTGCCGGAGTACCTGCGCATTGCAGTGCTGAGCAAAGGCGACCTGGCCAACGGCTCGACGTTCTGGGCGCAGGGCGGCGTCGCAGCCGTACTGGACGATACCGACACCGTCGAGTCCCATGTCGACGACACCCTCAATGCCGGTGGCGGCCTGTGCGATCCTGAAGCAGTGCGTTTCACCGTCGAGCATAGCCGCGAAGCCATCCAGTGGCTGATCGACCAGGGCGTGCCTTTTACCCGTGACGAGCAGTCCGGCACTGAAGACGGCGGATTCGAATTCCACCTGACCCGTGAGGGCGGCCATAGCCATCGGCGCATCATCCATGCGGCCGATGCCACCGGTGCGGCGATTTTCAAGACGCTGCTGGCCCAGGCTCAGCGGCGACCGAATATCGAGCTGCTGGAGCAGCGAGTCGCCGTCGACCTGATCACTGAAAAACGCCTGGGCCTAGCCGGCGATCGCTGCCTCGGCGCCTACGTGCTCAACCGTGGCACCGGTGAAGTCGACACCTATGGCGCACGTTTCGTGATCCTGGCGTCCGGTGGCGCAGCCAAAGTCTATCTGTACACCAGCAATCCCGACGGTGCTTGCGGCGACGGCATCGCCATGGCGTGGCGCTCGGGTTGCCGGGTGGCGAACCTGGAATTCAATCAGTTCCACCCCACCTGCCTCTATCATCCGCTGGCGAAGAGCTTCCTGGTCACCGAGGCCCTGCGTGGCGAAGGCGCCCACTTGAAGCTGCCCAATGGCGAGCGTTTCATGCAGCGCTTCGACGCGCGCGCCGAACTGGCGCCGCGGGACATCGTCGCCCGGGCCATCGACCATGAAATGAAGCGCCTGGGTATCGACTGCGTTTACCTGGATATCAGTCATAAGCCCGAGGCATTCATCAAAAGCCATTTCCCGACGGTGTATGAGCGCTGCCTGGAATTCTCCATCGACATCACCAAACAACCGATCCCGGTGGTGCCGGCCGCGCATTACACCTGCGGCGGCGTAATGGTCGACCAGCACGGCCGCACCGACGTACCGGGCCTGTACGCCATTGGCGAAACCAGCTTCACGGGCTTGCATGGCGCCAACCGCATGGCCAGCAACTCGCTGCTGGAGTGTTTTGTCTATGCCCGCTCGGCCGCTGCGGACATCCTCGAACAGTTGCCACAGATTGCCATCCCGGCCGCCCTGCCCTCGTGGGACGCCAGCCAGGTCACCGATTCGGATGAAGACGTGATCATTGCGCACAACTGGGATGAACTGCGGCGGTTCATGTGGGACTACGTGGGTATCGTGCGCACCAACAAGCGCCTGCAAAGGGCCCAGCATCGGGTGCGGCTGTTGCTGGACGAGATCGATGAGTTCTACAGCAATTACAAAGTCAGCCGTGACCTGATCGAACTGCGCAACCTGGCCCAAGTGGCCGAGCTGATGATTCGCTCAGCGATGGAGCGCAAGGAAAGCCGAGGACTGCATTACACCCTCGATTATCCGAACCTGCTGCCCGAGGCGCTGGACACTATCCTGGTGCCGCCCACCTACGCCGACTGAACCTGAGCCGCACACGCAGGCGCCGATGGACATCCGGCGCCAGCGCGTCGCGGGGCACGCACAGCGAGCGGATCCGCCACTCGCCCTTCAAGCGAAAGCGCAGTATCACGATCAGTGGCAGTGCCAGGCTGTCAGGGCGTAGCTGCACAGCCTTCCAGCCATCGGCCTTGTTCCAGAGCTGCCAGCCGTCAACGTCCCGACGCAAGCCGCAAAATGCCTGACGGTGAGTCAACAACAACTGTCGAGGTATCGTCCAGATGCCGTGGGCTAGGCACAGCACAACGCCAAGCAGTGCAAACCCCGGCGGGACAGACATCAGGAACAACGAGCCCAGCGCGAAGACTTGGGCCAGCAGGTAGGCCGCCAGCAGTTGCCCGGAGGCCTGCCAGCGGCATTCGAAGCGATTACTTCGGCTGGACACGGTCCAGGATCATCCGGACCATGCGCTGCAGTTCCGGATCTTCGGATTCGCTGCGCTCCATGAACCAGCCGAACATGTCCTGGTCTTCACATTCGAGCAGGCGGACATAGCAGGCACGGTCCACGTCATTAAGGTGGGGATAGACCTCTTTCACGAATGGCACCAGCAGGACATCAAGCTCAAGCATGCCGCGGCGGCTGTGCCAGTAGAGGCGATTCAGTTCTACATCTTCGACCATGGAGCGCTCCTCAAATAGAGCGCAAGTATACAGGCCCCGCCGCGCTGAAACAGACAGCTTTGGTCAGTCGCCATCGATCCTTTGTGAACTACCCATTTCAAGGGCGCGCCCTTATGATGTCTACCAGACTTTTTATCCTGCGATGACTCATGGCTGATTCCGCTTTTTTCTGCACCCTGTCCCACGAAGGCGTTCTTGCGGTCCGCGGCGTGGACGCCGGCAAATTCCTGCAGGGCCAATTGACCTGCAACCTCAACTACCTGAGCGACAGCCGGGCCAGCCTCGGCGCCCGTTGCACCCAGAAGGGCCGGATGCAATCGAGCTTTCGGATCCTGCTCGAAGGCGACGGCGTGCTGATGGCAATGGCGTCCGAATTGCTCGAGCCGCAATTGGCGGACCTGAAGAAATACGCCGTGTTCTCGAAATCCAAGCTCACCGACGAAAGCGCAGCCTGGGTTCGCTTCGGCCTGCAGAACTCCGACGCGGCACTGGCTCAACTGGGTCTCGCCCCGCCGGCCGACGTCGACAGAGTGGTACGCCACGAATCCTTGATCGCCATCCGCGTGTCCCCCGGCCGAGTCGAGCTGTGGGCACCTGTCGAACAGGCCGACGTGCTGAAGACCCACCTGCGCGCAACCTTGACCGAGGCAGACCTGAACTCGTGGTTGCTGGGCCAGATCCGCGCCGGCATCGGCCAGGTCATGCCTGCCACTCGCGAGCTGTTCATTCCGCAGATGCTCAACCTGCAGGCCGTCGGCGGCGTGAGTTTCAAGAAAGGCTGCTACACCGGCCAGGAAATCGTTGCCCGCATGCAGTATCTGGGCAAGCTCAAGCGACGCCTGTATCGCCTGCAATTGGACGCTGGCGAACTGCCAGAGCCCGGCACCGCCTTGTTCTCTCCCGCTCACGGCAGCGCCATCGGCGAGGTGGTGATCGCAGCGCAAGCCGAGCGAAACATTGAACTGCTGGCAGTGTTGCAGGCCGAAGCAGCAGAAGAGGGCAATGTGCACCTCGGCAGCCTGGAAGGCCCGATACTGAACTTGCTGGACCTGCCTTACGAACTGGACCGCGACCGCGAAATCCAGCGCTGATCGCAGCATTTGTCGCAATACCTAGAGAATCGAAATGAGCGATTTGGCGGATAAGGTCCAACGGGACTTGGTAGAGGCCATCGATAACGATGACCTGGTTCTGCCGACATTGCCGGAAGTGGCCCTGCAGATTCGCCGGGCCGCCGAAGATCCGGAAATCAGCGTCAGCAACCTGAGCAAGGTGATCGGCCGCGACACGGCGCTTTCGGCGCGCCTGATAAAAGTGGTCAACAGCCCATTGCTGCGCGCCACCCAGGAAGTCACCGACCTGCACACGGCCATTACCCGGCTGGGCGTCAATTACAGCAGCAACCTGGCCATCGGCCTGGTCATGGAGCAGATCTTCCACGCCCGCTCCGAGGTGGTGGAACAGAAAATGCGCGATGTCTGGCGCAGGAGCCTGGAGATCGCCGGCGTCAGCTATGCGTTGTGCCGGACCTATACCCAGCTCAAGCCCGACCAGGCAGCATTGGGAGGATTGGTGCACCAGATCGGCGTCCTGCCGATCCTGACCTACGCCGAAGACCATAATGAACTGCTGTCAGACCCGGTCAGCCTCAACCATGTCATCGAAACGATTCATCCCGTGCTGGGGGACAAGCTGCTCAGCGTCTGGGAGTTTCCGGAGAGGCTGGTGAAACTGCCGGGCCTTTACCTGGATTTCGCCCGGGAATCCCGGCAACTCGACTACGTCGACCTGGTGCAGGTCGCTGCGCTGTACTGCTACAAGGATACCGATCATCCCCTCGGCCGGATCGACGCGTTCAAGGTGCCGTCATTCCAGAAGCTGGGCATCGACCCGAGCGACAAGGAACGATGCGCGCATCTCGAAGAAGCGCGGTCGATGTTTTACTAGACCAGGAGGGTCATCTGTGGCGAGGGGATTTATCCCCGCTGGGGCGCGAAGCGGTCCTCCGCGTTTTGTCTGATACAACGCAGGGGGGCCGCTTCGCAGCCCAACGGGGATAAATCCCCTCGCCACAACCGGGTTCGTCTCAGGATCAATCTGAGCCGGGGATAAAACTCACCCGCACCTTCAACCCGCCCTCTTGCCCGTCATGCAGGCTGATCTGCGCCAGGTGGGCGCGGCAGATTTCTCCGACGATGGCCAAGCCCAGGCCGGAGCCGGCGACCTGCTGGTTGCGCCGGTAGAAGCGTTCGAAGACACGGTCGCGCTCGTGCAACGGAATGCCGGGGCCATCGTCCTCGACCTCCAGCACCGCCGGCGCGGCGACCCGCAGAATCACGTTGCCGCCCGAGGGCGTATGGGCCAGGGCATTGTCCACCAGATTGCTCAGCAACTCGTTCAACAAGGTCGGCTCACCGCGCAGCCACACCGGTTCGTCCGCTTCCAAGGCCAACGCCACACCCCGCGCATGAGCCAGCGGCGCCATGGCCATGCCCAGCTCACGGGCCAACTGGCTGAGATCCAGTAACTGCGCGCCCCCTTCGGCAATGGCCCGCGCACCGTTTTCGACCCGCGCCATGGACAGCAACTGGTTGGCCAGATGCGTCAGCCGATCGGTGCCCTGGGCCGCGGCCTCCAGGGTTTCCCGCCAGATCGCCGGCTCACTGGCCCGCAGCCCCAACTCAAGCCGCGCCTTGAGCGCAGCCAGGGGCGTGCGCAGTTCATGGGCAGCGTCGGCAATGAATTGCGCCTGGCGCTCGAACTGCCCACGCAAACGCTCGGTAAAGTGGTTGAGGGCCCGCACCAGCGGCCATAACTCGTGCTGCACCTCCACCAGTGGCAACGGCCGTAGATCGTCCGACTGGCGCTCTTCCACCGCCGTTCGCAAACGCTCCAACGGGCGCAACGCCGCGCTGACCGCGAACCATACCAACAACAGGGCGCCCACGGCCAGCATGCCCAGGCGCAGCAGTGTGTCGGCCATCAGACCGCGGGCCATGCTGACCCGGGCCTCTTCGGTTTCCGCCACACGGATTTCCGCCATGCCGTTCATGTTCGGCTCGCTGACGGCCTTGAGCAGGCTTACCACCCGCACGTTCTGGCCCTGATAGCGGGCATTGTAGAAGCGCGCCAGGGCCGGGTAATCGTCGGTGCGCGGCGTGCCGGGTGGCGGACCTGGGAGGTTTTCATAGCCGGAGATCAACTTCTTGTTGATATCGTTGACCTGGTAATAGATGCGCCCGGCGCTGTCGTAGGCGAAGGTATCCAGGGCCACGTAGGGCACATCCGCACTGAGGCTGCCGTCGCGTTGCGAAAGGCCCGCGGCAATGGTCCGGGCCGAGGCCAGCAAGGTCCGGTCATAGGCCGTGTCCGCGGCCTCGCGACCGTTCCAGTAGGCGCTCAGACCGCTGGCCAGCATCAACACCACCAGCAACAGCGCCAAGTTGCGCAGCAGTCGCCAGCGCAGGCTGTCGGGTTTATGCATCGCGGGTTTCCAGTAGATAGCCCAAGCCCCTGAACGTCACGATCGCCACGGCATGCCCATCGAGTTTCTTGCGCAGGCGGTGGACGTAGATTTCAATCGCATCGGGACTGGCTTCTTCATCCAGGCCAAATACCTGGGCGGCGAGTTGTTCCTTGCTCATCACCCGCCCCGGCCGCGCGATCAACGCCTCCAGCACGGCTTGCTCGCGGGACGTCAGGGTCAACAGTTCGTCGTCGAGGGTAAAACGCCGGGTGTCCAGGTCATAGACCAGTCCACCACAGCGCTGCTGGCGTTCGCCGCCGAGTACGCTACGCCGCAACAGCGCCTTGACCCGCGCCTCGAGTTCGGTGAGTTCGAAGGGTTTGGCCAGGTAATCGTCGGCACCGAGGTTGAGGCCATGCACCCGGTCCTTGACGTCGCTGCGCGCCGTCAGCATCAGCACCGGCAAGGTCTTGCCCCGGGCCCGCAGGCGTGCCAGCACTTCAAAGCCGTCCATGCGCGGCAGCCCGACATCGAGTACTGCCACTGCGTATTCCTCACTGCTCAACGCCAGGTCGGCAGCCACCCCGTCGTGCAGCACATCCACAGTCAAACCGGTGCTCTTGAGCGCCTGGGCGACGCTTTCGGCAAGCTGCAGATGATCTTCGACGAGCAGAACACGCATGTTTTTTCCTCGATTCGGGAACGGTCGACGCCATTCACTGGCGCGGAGTTTACAGCCGCATCCGCTGCTGTGAAGCCAAAAAACATCCTGAAAGCTTTTGAAAGGTTAGCGAAAGGTTGGGCGATTAGAGTCCTTCCACGGACAGTTTCGACTGCCGATCGCCAACACAATCGCGAACGAGAAACGCCCCGATGCGTTTTCACATAAGAACAATAAAGCGGAGTACCCCCATGCTGTCCATGCAGCCCCAGGCGCCGATGCCTGCTCGCTTTTCCCGCCCCAACCAGCCTCCTCGTGGCCTGTGCCGTCAGCGAATACCCGGACATGTGCCGGTGGGTCAGCTATAGATTCAAGTTCCTGCGATGAACCTGTTGCCCGATCCAGAGGGTTCGGCAGCGCAAAGACCGCAACACACAATAACAACTCCCGTGGAGACGAGAATGAACCTATCACTGCGTAAAGTAGCCCTGGCCGTCGGATGCCTGATGTTCACCGGACAATTGCTCGCCGAGCCGAAGCGCCCGGAGTGCATCGCCCCCGCAGCGCCCGGCGGTGGTTTTGACCTGACCTGCAAGCTGGCGCAAAGCGCGCTGGTAAACCAGAAGCTGTTGACCAAACCGATGCGTGTCACCTACATGCCCGGCGGTGTCGGTGCAGTGGCCTACAACGCCGTGGTCGCGCAACGCCCGGCAGACGCCGGCACGTTGGTGGCCTGGTCCAGCGGTTCGTTGCTGAACCTGGCGCAAGGCAAGTTCGGTCGTTTCGACGAAACCAACGTGCGCTGGCTGGCAGCCGTGGGCACCAGCTATGGCGCCATCGCGGTGAAAAGCGATTCTCCCTACAAGAACCTCGACGATCTGGTACAGGCCCTGAAGAAAGATCCTGGATCCGTCGTCATCGGTTCCGGCGGTACCGTCGGCAGCCAGGACTGGATGCAAACCGCACTGATCGCCAAGGCAGCGGGTATCGATCCACGCAAGTTGCGCTACGTGGCACTCGAAGGCGGCGGTGAAATCGCCACTGCCCTGCTGGGCGGTCACATCCAGGTGGGCAGTACGGACATTTCCGACTCCATGCCCCACATCCTGAGCGGTGACATGCGCCTGCTGGCGGTGTTCGCCGAGAAGCGCCTGGACGAGCCGGAAATGAAGGACATCCCCACCGCTCGCGAGCAAGGTTACGACATCCTGTGGCCGGTGGTGCGCGGCTTCTACCTCGGGCCGAAAGTCAGCGATGAAGACTACGCCTGGTGGAAAGACGCCTTCGACAAGCTGCTGGCTTCCGAAGAGTTCGCCAAGCTGCGTGACCAGCGTGAGCTGTTCCCGTTCGCCATGACCGGCCCGGAACTGGATACCTACGTGAAGAAGCAGGTAGCTGATTACAAGGTGCTGGCCAAAGAGTTCGGCCTGATCCAGTAACCGTCTCTGTTCTCGTGGCGGCGTCGGCAGCAAAGCCGCGTCGCCCAGGAGTTAGTCATGCTCACCCTCCAACGTATTTTTGCCGCGGTGCTGTTGCTGGTCTGTATCGGCCTGGCACTGATGGCCTGGCCGTACCAGGCCGCTTTTTCCTACGAACCGGTCGGCCCACGTGCCTTCCCCTTGCTCATGCTGGGGCTGATGGGCCTGGCGCTGCTGTACATGGTGTTCCGCCCTGCCCCCATCGTGCACAGCGAAGACGACCCGCAACTGGACCGTGAAACCCTGCAGAAGATCGGCATCTGCGTCGCGCTGTTGCTGGTATTTGCCGGAACCTTCGAACCCCTGGGCTTCATCCTCTCCAGCATCCTGATCGGGGTGCCGATGGCCCGCCTGTATGGTGGCCGCTGGGTGCCGAGCGTGGTGATCATCAGCCTGATGGCCATCGGTCTTTATCTGTTGTTCGACAAGCTGATGGACGTGCCGCTGCCCCTGGGCCTGCTCGACGTCCTGGAGAATTGATATGGATACCCTGAATTATCTCGGCCAGGGTTTCGGTGTCGCGCTGACGCCTTATAACCTCGTCACTGCGCTGACCGGCACCCTGATCGGCACCGTGGTCGGCCTGCTGCCCGGCCTCGGTCCGATCAACGGCGTGGCGTTGCTGATCCCGATTGCGTTTGCCCTCGGCTTGCCACCGGAGTCGGCGCTGATCCTGCTGGCGGCGGTGTACCTGGGTTGCGAATACGGCGGGCGCATCAGCTCGATCCTGCTCAACATCCCGGGTGAAGCCTCCACCGTGATGACCACCCTCGACGGCTACCCGATGGCCCGTCAAGGCCTGGCCGGCGTGGCATTGTCGCTGTCGGCGTGGAGTTCGTTCATCGGTGCGCTCATTGCCACCTGCGGCATGGTGTTGTTCGCCCCGCTGCTGGCCAAATGGGCGATTGCCTTCGGGCCGGCGGAATATTTCGTCCTGATGGTATTCGCCATTGTCTGCCTCGGCGGCATGGCCGGCGACCGCCCGCTCAAGACGTTCATCGCGGCGTTGATCGGGTTGTTCCTGTCGTCTGTCGGGATCGACGCCAACAGCGGCGTGTACCGCTTCACCGGTGACAACATCCATCTGACCGACGGCATCCAGTTCGTCGTGCTGGTGCTGGGCCTGTTCTCCATCAGCGAAATCCTGTTGTTGCTGGAAAAAACCCATCGCGGCCAGGAAGCGGTGAAAGCCACCGGGCGGATGATGTTCAACTTCAAGGAAGCCGCGTCGGTGTTCGTCGTGAACCTGCGTTGCGGCCTGCTCGGTTTCATCATGGGCGTGTTGCCAGGCGCCGGTGCAACCCTGGCGAGTGCCGTGGCCTACATGACCGAAAAACGCATCGCCGGTGCCAGCGGCACCTTCGGCCAGGGCGACAAGCGCGGCCTCGCCGCCCCGGAAACCGCCATCGGTGGCGCGGCCTGCGGTGCGCTGGTGCCGATGCTGACCCTCGGCGTTCCCGGCTCGGGCACCACGGCGGTGATGATCGGTGCGCTGTCGTTGTACAACATCACCCCTGGCCCACTGTTGTTCCAGCAACAGCCGGACATTGTCTGGGGGCTGATCGCTTCGTTGTTCATCGCCAACGTCATGCTGGTGATCCTCAACATCCCGATGATCCGCGTGTTCACCCGTATCCTGGCGGTGCCAAACTGGGCACTGGTTCCGGTCATCGCCATCATCACGGGGATCGGTGTCTACGCGGTGCACGCCACCACGTTCGACCTGTTCCTGATGATCGGCATCGGCATCTTCGGCTACATCCTGCGCAAGCTGGACTTCCCGCTGTCGCCGGTACTGCTGGGCTTCATCCTCGGCGGCCTGATGGAGCAGAACCTGCGGCGTGCGCTGTCGATTTCCAACGGCGCATTGGAAATCCTCTGGTCGAGCCCGATCACCTTCGGCTGCTGGATCCTGACGGCAATCATGCTGTTCATGCCACTGCTGCGGATCTGGCGTCGCCGCGCCGCCCAACGACGTGCCGTGGCCAATGTCTGAAACAACCTTCAGACAATGGTGGGGAACACCGCTGGTCGGCCTGGCCGGCGGTTACCTGGCCAGCCTGATCGGCTGGCCTTTGCCCTGGATGGTCGGCTCGTTGCTGGCGATCATCCTGGTGCGCTGCCTGACGCCATGGCAGTTGATGGAAATCCCCGGTGGCCGTAAATGCGGCCAATGGGTGGTAGGCATCGGCATTGGCCTGCACTTCACCCCGCTGGTGATGGAACAGGTGCTGGGCCACTTCGGCCTGATCTTTTTCGGCGCGCTGATCACCAGCGTGTCCAGTGTGGTGAGTGTGTGGCTGATGCGCCGCACCGGCGAAGACCGCGCCACCGCTTTTTTCTCCAGCATGCCGGGCGGTTCCGGTGAAATGGTCAACCTCGGCTCGCGCAATGGCGCGGACCTGAGCCGCGTCGCCGCGGGCCAGAGCTTGCGAGTCCTGGTGGTGGTACTGTGCGTGCCTGCCGCGTTCAAGTATCTGTTGGGCGAAGGTGCCCCGGTGCAGCACGCCACCACCGTGGATTGGCTGTGGCTGGCGCTGTTGTTCCCGGCGGGCGCCCTGCTCGCCTGGATCTGGGAACGCCTGCGTCAACCCAACCCGTGGCTGTTCGGGCCGCTGTTGGTAAGTGCGGCGGTCAGTATCGGCTGGGACCTGCACATCGGCCTGCCCAACGGCGGCAGCCAGATCGGCCAGTGGCTGATCGGCAGCGGATTGGGTTGTCACTTCAACCGGCAATTCTTTCGCCGGGCGCCCTCGTTCATGGGGCGCACCTTGATCGGCACCGTGTTGACGATGCTGATCGCCACCCTCGCGGCCCTGGGCCTGAGCACGCTGACCCATCTGGACCTGCGTTCACTGACCCTCGGCATGATGCCCGGTGGCATCGCTGAAATGAGCCTGACGGCGGAGACGCTGCAATTGTCGGTGCCGTTGGTGACGGCATTGCAGGTGATGCGACTGTTATTCGTGCTGTTTCTGGCGGAGCCGTTGTTCAGGTATTGGATGCGGCGACCGGGCTCAGTCTGATCGTCCGTGGCGCTTTCATCGCGAGCAGGCTCGCTCCCACATGGATCCGTGCCGGCACCGCGGATCCTCTGTGGGAGCGAGCCTGCTCGCGATGAGGCCCGCATTGCCAATCACTTAAACCGGCGGCAACCGCCAATCGATCGGCGCCTCACCGTGTTGTTCGAGAAACTTGTTGGTCCGGCTGAAATGCCCGCATCCCAGGAAGCCACGATAAGCCGACAGCGGCGATGGGTGGACCGAGGTCAGCACCAGGTGCTTGGTGGCGTCGATCAGCTTCTGCTTGCTCTGGGCATGGGCGCCCCATAGCAGGAACACCAGATGCGGCTGATGGGCGCTGACCACTTCGATCACCCGGTCGGTAAAATGCTGCCAGCCCTTGCCCGCATGGGCGTTGGCATTGGCGCGCTCCACGGTCATGGTGGTATTGAGCAGCAACACGCCCTGGTCGGCCCAGCTTTGCAGGTAGCCGTGGTTGGGGATGTCGATGTTCAGGTCGCGCTTCAATTCCTTGAAGATATTCACCAGCGACGGCGGCGCGGGTACGCCCGGCTGCACCGAAAAGCACAGGCCATGGGCCTGGCCCGGGCCGTGGTACGGGTCTTGACCGAGGATCACGACCTTGACCTTGTCCAGTGGCGTGGAATTGAGGGCATTGAAGATCAGCGAAGCCGGCGGGTAGATCTCTTTGCCGGCGGCGTACTCCTGGCGCAGGAATTCGCGCAACTCTGCCATGTAGGGCTGGTCGAACTCGGCACGCAGCGCCTGCTTCCAGCTCGGTTCGAGTTTGATACGGTCGTCAGCAGTCATGATTGCACCCGGTAAAAACACTGGGCGCACCCTAGGAAAGCCTACATGGCTTGTCAATTGATCTGACGCAGAACCGGCACTTTCCCACGCAGCGTTCATACTGAACATTCAATTTCTGATCGAGGTCACGATGAATCTGCACTTCGAAGAGCTCACGGGCATTACGGGGGCCCGTATCGGCATCGCTACCCTGGACGCCGAAAAATCCTTGAATGCCTTGTCCTTGCCGATGATCAACGCCTTGCGCGATCGTCTCGATGCCTGGGCCAGGGAACCACAGATCGTTTGTGTATTACTGCGCGGCAACGGCGCCAAGGCCTTCTGCGCAGGGGGCGAAGTACGCAGCCTGGTGGAAGCCTGTCGTGCCCATCCAGGCGAAGTACCGCCGTTGGCGGCGCAATTCTTCGCGGCGGAATATCGCCTGGACTTCAACTTGCACACCTATCCCAAGCCCTTGGTGTGTTGGGGCCACGGCTATGTGCTTGGCGGCGGCATGGGCCTGCTGCAGGGCGCCAGCACCCGGATCGTCACACCGAGCAGTCGCCTGGCGATGCCGGAAATCAGCATCGGCCTGTACCCGGATGTCGGCGCCAGTTGGTTCCTGTCGCGCCTGCCGGGCAAGCTCGGGCTGTTTCTCGGCCTGACCGGCGCCCACATGAACGCCCGGGATGCCATTGACTTGGGCTTGGCCGACCGATTCTTGCTGGACGAACAACAGGACGATCTGATCGAAGGCCTGCTGCAACTCAACTGGCAGGAACAGACCGACATGCAACTCAACAGTCTGCTCAAGGCCTTGGCGCGCGAAGCGTTCGAGCGGTTACCCGACGCCCAGTGGCTGCCGCGTCGGCAACAAATCGACGAATGGCTGGATGTCAGCGACGTGCGCTGCGCCTGGAAGGCCCTCAGCTTGCTGGTGGACCATCCGGACCCGTTGATCGCCAAGGCCGCCAGGACCATGACCGAAGGCTCTCCGTTGACCGCCCATCTGGTCTGGGAGCAGATCGCCCGAGCCCGGCATTTGTCCTTGGCCAGCGTGTTTCGCATGGAGTACACATTGAGTCTCAACTGCTGCCGCCATCCTGAATTCAGCGAAGGGGTGCGGGCCCGGTTGATCGATAAGGACCAGAAACCCCGCTGGCATTGGCCGGACATCAACCATGTGCCGGAAGCGGCGGTCGAGGCGCACTTCCACAAGGCCTGGGAAGGACGGCATCCGCTGGCGGATCTGGCCAATGAGTAGAAGTCCTGAATGAATGACCTGTGGGAGCGAGCCTGCTCGCGGTAACGGCGTGCCAGCCAACTTCGACGTTACTGACCCGACGCTTTCGCGAGCAGGCTCGCTCCCACAGGCTTTGCTTCAGGCGAAAAAAAGCGGCGCTTGATGCGCCGCTTTCAATAACCTGCAGATCAGCGGTGACTACCCCGTCCATCACGATCGCCCCGACCGCGCCGATCATGCCCGCCACGTCGATTATCATCCCAACCACCCCGGTCACGACCGTCCCAGCCGCCCCGACTTGGGTAAGATCGATAGGCCGCCCGCGGTGGTGAATGATAGTAGCGAGGGCCCGGTTGATAGTAGCGCGGCGAATAATAGCGTGGCGCCGGTTGGTAGTACCTGGGCGCCGAATAGTAGCGCGGCCCCGAGTAGTAACTTCCGCCGCCGTAATAGACCGGCGCCGGTGAGGTGTAGACTTCGGAACGGTAATAGCTCGAGTCTCCGTCGTAGTAAGGCACGCATGCCGAAAGAGTCAAACCGAGAAACGCAATGAGCAGCAATCGTCGATACATGGCGGCCTCCTGGACCGCGAATGAGCCGCATCAGCGACGCTGATGGGCGGCAGCCGCCTTTCGGTAACTGTCGACTAATCTGACAACGAAAACGGAATCTGGTGCGATTTGGCAATAAGTTGAAACATGTAGCTTTTTGCCTGTTTTTCAGACTCGCCGTCTAGCTCCCTCAGCACAGAGTCTCCTCCACAAATCCCGTTGCCATTTCCTACAAGCCACTAAACTGACTCCATCCGATCGCCGCTCAGGGAATCGCCATGTCGCCTCGTTCGCCGTTGTATTCCCAACGCAGACCGCTCCTGACACTGGCAGTACTGTTGGGCACGAGTTTTCTGGTGATTTCCCTGCTGGGCTATTACGTCGCCCACACCTCGATACGTGACCACCAGCTCAAGGTCCTGTACCTGAACCTCGTGATCGGCCTGCTGGTCACGCTGGTGGTGTTGGCGGTGCTGTGTCGGATCATCGGGGGTTATCAAAGCCGCATCGACGCCCAGGCAACGCTCGACAGCCTGACCGAATTGCCCAACCGCCGCGGCTTCGACCTGCTGGCCGTGCAAGCTCTGCATGAGGCCCAGCGCGAGCCCAGGCCCCTGACAGCCTTGCTGCTGGAACTGGACGATTTCAAACGACTGGACACCGCCCATGGTCACATCGCCAGCGACCAGTTGCTGACCGGTTTTGCCCGCGACCTGACCGATAGCCTGCGGCATTCGGACATCGTGTGTCGCTGGAGCAGCGACGCCTTTGTCGTCCTGCTCAAGGACACCGACGGGCAGACAGGTCTGAAAATCGCCGAGAAAATTCGTCAGCACATCGAGAAGCAGCGCTATTTCTGCAGTGGCAAACAACTGTTGGCAACCGTCAGCATCGGCCTCACCACCTTGCAGGACAACGACACCTTGCACAGCCTGCTGTCGCGGACCGATCATGCGCTGCAACGTGCCCGACAGACCGGAAGCAACCGAACCTGCGTTGAGATGCCCCATTCCAGTTATGAATAAACCCGACCAGTGCCCTGCCTGCGGCAGCGCCAACGACTGCACCCTGGCCAACCCGAAAACAGCCGACCGAACCTGCTGGTGTTACGGCGTGAGTATCGACCCGGCCGTGCTTGAGGCATTGCCGGTCGAGCTGCGCGATCAATCCTGCCTGTGCCCGCGCTGCGCCCGGGTCGAAAACCAATTGCGCGCCAGGCAGCCGCCGATCGCGTAAGATCCCCGCCCCCGTCCCAAGCCTGAATAGCCATGCGTGTCGACCGTTTCCTCAGCAATCTGCCGCGTTTCAATCGCCAACAGGTCCGGTTGTTGTTGGTAGCGCGCCGTGTGCGAATCGACGGCCTGGTGATCAGCGACCCCCACGCCCAGGTCCGTGAGTTCAGCCGTGTCGAAGTCGACGACGAACTGCTGCAGGCAGGCCGAGCGGCACGGTATTTCATGCTGCATAAACCTGCCGGCTGCGTCAGCGCCACGCGCGATCCGCAGCATCCCACCGTGCTCGATTGGCTGGACGAACCGGACAAGGACGACCTGCACATCGCCGGGCGCCTGGATTTCAACACCACCGGGTTGATGCTGATCACCAATGACGGCACCTGGTCACGACGCCTGACCCAGCCGCAGACCAAACTGCCCAAGGTCTACTACGTCGAGACCGAGCAGACCATCACTGCCGAGTACGCCGTCACGTTCGCCCGAGGCCTGTACTTTGCCTTCGAAGGTCTCACCACCCAGCCTGCGGAGTTGACACTGCTGGGCCCGAAGTCGGCGCGGCTGAGCATCGTTGAAGGACGCTATCACCAGGTCAAGCGCATGTTCGGCCACTTCGACAACAAAGTGTTGCGCCTGCACCGCGAACGCATGGGGCCGCTTGTGCTGGATGCCGATCTCGAGCCGGGCCAATACCGCGCCTTGAGCCCTGAAGAAGTCAGCCTGATCTGAGCGGACGACCGCCGGGCAGAAGCGTCGAACAATTTTCAAAAGGACACTTGCGCAACGGCCATACCCCTGCTTGAATCAAGACCGTCGGCCGAAATGTGACCGATGAGTCACCCCATACCTCTAAGAAACTTTTTGTCGGCAGGAACCCTCTGGTTCCGCCTTGCCCGCCGACAGACTGCCCGCCTAATAACAACACCCGTCGACCGCTTCCTTGGGATCGACTTGGGCCTTATCTTCCAGGCGAATGCCTACCTGTCACATTGCCCGTGCAATCTCATTGCGCGCATACCCGCTTGCCAGGAGTCTATGACATGAGGCCAGAAATCGCTGTGCTGGATATACAAGGTCAGTATCGGGTTTACACGGAGTTCTATCGCGCAGACGCCGCACAAAAGACCATCATTCTGGTCAACGGCTCGCTGGCCACTACCGCGTCGTTTGCACAGACCGTCAAGAACCTTTATCCGCAATTCAACGTCGTGCTCTACGACCAGCCCTACGCGGGCAAGTCCAAACCCCACAACCGGCACGAGAAAATGCTGACGAAGGAGGTCGAAGGCCAGATCCTGCTGGAGCTGATCGACCACTTCGCCGCCGAACACGTGCTGTCATTCTCATGGGGCGGCGCCGCCGCGCTGACCGCATTGTCCCATCGCCCATGGCGCATCGAAAAAGCGGTGATCAGCTCGTTCTCACCGGTCCTCAACGCGCCGATGCGCGACTACCTGGAGCGTGGCGTCGATTACCTGGGCAACCTGGACGGCGACCGCGTGGGGCATCTGGTCAACAGCACCATCGGCAAACACCTGCCGCCGCTGTTCAAGCGCTTCAACCATCGTCATGTCAGCAACCTGGCCGAACATGAGTACGGGCAGATGCACTTCCACATCAGCGAAGTACTCCAGAGTGATCTGGGGTGCTATGCAACGGCCGCGAAAAAAATCAACGTACCGGTACTGTTCCTGAACGGTGAATGGGACGAGTACACCTCGGCCGCCGACGCCAGGCTGTTCGCCGATTATGTGCAGCACAGCACGTTCAGCACGCTGCAAGCCACCGGACACTTCCTGGACATGGAACACAAGGCCGCCTTCCGGGACAGCCGCAACGCCTTGCTGGGCTTTCTCAAGCCGGGCCACCACGAAAGTCGGCCACGCTACAGCCAGGTGCAGGGCTACCATGCACTGGCAATCTGAAACTGCGTCCTCGCGGGCAAGCCCCGTCCCCTCGACAACGGGGCTTGCCCGCGAATGACCGCTCTGGTCTGAGGCTTGCGTCGACGGACCACCCCACCGTCGGTAAAGAAAAACTTCAAATCCGCGCCCACATCTGGTACAAAGTCAGCCGCTCTGAGCGGGTGTCGTATAATGGCATTACTCCAGCTTCCCAAGCTGATAACGAGGGTTCGATTCCCTTCACCCGCTCCAATCGAATTCTGCTCTCACGTCGTGATGGTTTGACGGGGAATATAAAAAACCGGCATTGAATGGCCGGTTTTTTTTGGTCTGGTGTTTTTGAATGGCCCGCCTTGGGCTGGCTGAACGATTAACCCCTGCTCACCGCCGAAGCTCCCGGCGCTCACCTGGGGCTTTTGTTCTCGGAGAGGCAGTTGCCCCCATCCACCACGAGCACCTCGCCCGTAATGTAGCTGGACTCCGGGGAAGCCAGAAAAGCGACCGCCGCAGCCACCTCGTCCGGTCTACCGGCACGCCCGACAGGAACATACTGCGCTGCGTTCATTTCTTCCGCAGTGCTGGACTGCGTCGCGATCCACCCAGGGGCAACTGAGTTCACAGTGATACCGTAGGGCGCGACTTCCAGCGCCAGGCTCATGTTCATGCCCACCATCCCCGCTTTCGCCGCCGCATACGCGGCCTCGCCGGGGTTGCTGACGCGGGTGCCGGTCGTAGAACTGATCTGGACGATGCGTCCGTAACGACGATTCTGCATTCCAGGCAACACCGCACGGGTCAGCAGGAATGCAGTGGTCAGGTTACGGGCAATCGAAGTGTTCCACAGCTCGACGCCCATAGTGGCCACTTCAGAGAACGTTTCAGGTTCCCCCTGAATCGCCATGCCGGCGTTGTTCACGAGTATATCGATTCGCCCCCAGAGCGATTCAGCCCAAGTCACCAGTTCGTCGACCTGAGCCGGCTGAGTCAGATCAGCTGCGCGTCCTTGCACCTCATGACCTTCCGCACTCAGTTGCGCGACGCGATCATGGATACGGGCACTGCTGCCGGTGATGATCAGCTTTGCACCCGCCTCTCCAAGCCGTCGCGCGATAGCCAGGCCAATCCCCTGTTCGCTACCAGCGCCACTGACCAATGCGACCTGACCACTCCAGCTTTTGACCATTGCACGGCTCCACAGAGAGACACACGAAGACAGTTTGACTGTCCAGAGTAGACGCTAAGCGCCCGGGTCGATGCAATGAAGATTGTAAGCGGCAGGGAATGGCAGAAGCGGGTGGTCTGTTTTGGGCAATAAAACCGGCTTGTTAACCTATTTTTCGCGGGTATGAGGCCACAGGCCACTAGCACGGTACGGATACCGGACTAGACTTTTCAACGCTTCGCTTCGCAGCCACGAAGCATCACTCAAAAGCTGCTTTTATCCGCGGATAGGGAGATCTCTCATGTTCAGCCTCGACGCCTCTGGATATACGAAAAGCGCCACCGCCCCTGCATTTGCCACGGTTCCGCCCACCAGTGGTGGCATCGAAAGCACCAGCGTGACCGTTGTCTGGCAGAATATTCTGCAAAGTGATGTGCTTCAGATGCTCTCGGAAATCAATCCTCCTCTGACCGGCTCCTTCATTGATTACCGATACTGGGCAAACGGCATTCTCCGTTGGGCACTGAGCCAGCAGGACAGCAATGGCAATCCGCTTTATGCTTTCGCTATCCCATCATGGGAAACGGGCTTCGATGATGATGGCAATCCCGTCGTCGGGGCATTTCTGTTTCCTGTGGGGACCCAGGTCACCGTGCTCCAGCCCAGCGACGACGAACTCAACGCCGCGTTGGCGAGTGCCTATGGCAACCAGCCGCCCCTCACATTGACCACCAACCAGACCGGCGATCCTGACGAGCGCCGCTGGGCCGCTGCCGCCCATGCCTATGCCCTGACGCAAAACGACGCCAACGGTAACGCTTACGTGGCCGGCATCCCGAGCTGGGAAATGGCGGTCGAAGGCGATCAGACCATCCGCGGCGTTTTCGCTTTCAGCAACACCCCTGGTGTCCAAGTGCTCAAGGCTGGTCGAGCCGCCCTCATGGATCAGATCCTCGCGGGCATTCTCGACCCCTTGAACAGTCCGAACCTGATGGACACGAACATGAGCGTCCTCGCCGTGGCCGCCAACCGTTGGGGCATGCGCTACGGTGCTGTGTGCGGCGCTGCTACCTTTGGCTATTGCTCGGCCCAATACCCCGAGGGAGGCGAGTGGTACACCGTCTTCACCCACGACATCGTCATCTGCTTCGCGCCACAGCAGCCGACCGTGGACCTGCTGCAATCCATCGTCGATCAACCCGCAGTGGCATGGCCTGATTTCAACGGTGCCTACTCGGCGCTGTGCATCGTGCTTGGCAATATCATCAATGGCGCGAACTCCAATGACCCACTCGATCCGCGTGAGCTGGCTATGGCTTCTCCCGCATGGTCCGCGAACACCGTCGCCAACCAGCTCGACAATTGGTTGCAATTCGACACGGACGGCACCTACAGCCTGTCTCCGACCGCACCTGCGGCGCCGACCGGTGTGGCCGCTGACGACTGGCTCCAGATCATCTATACCGTCTGGCAGGAGATGAGCGCCGTCGAACAACTCCAATCGCTCTACACCTATACCCAAGGAACACTGAACACAGCGCAGGGCACGGCAAATACCCTGATAAACGGCGCTATCGCCAACATGCAAGCCAAGACCGACGACAGCACACTGCTGGACTTCAGCCAGTTGCTCAAGGACCTCGGTTATTCGCTGGTATGGTTCTTCTCCGGAACCACTGCTGCCTGGGCCAACCTGGCGGCGGTTGCCGTGACCGATGTCATTCGTGTGATCACCAGTACCCTCGGCGGGACGTCCAGTTCGATCACCATCGGCGAGTACTGGGACCAGGTCGCTGACTCCTTCGAAGCGAGCAACAAGAGCCTCAGTAACTTCTACACGACTATCGCCAGCGACCACGGACGCTTGGTGAACTTCTACAGGTATGCCGACAACGGTAACCTCCCGATACCCACCGGCAACAACGGCGGTTCCTCAACGGACTACGACAGTTCCACCGCCACCGCCATGGCCAACGGTCTGATGCTGCAGACCTACCAGAACCTGATGCCACTCTATTGGGCAATCGCCTGGGCCTACCCCAATCCGTTCGTCGGCCCGGGATACAGTGCCTATATTCCACTCACCATTCCAGAAGCTCCGGAAGGCACCTATGTCGAGGGGACGTATTACGAGTTTGCGATCGTCTGGAGCAGCAGTGGCGTCATTAAAAGCTATCCGACGCCGGCGATGATGACGGACCTCACCGACACACTGAACGTCAATCTGATGGATGTCCTGGCGCGGACCCTGCCTTGGCTTGGTGTCACGGCCTGGTTTGGCTGGTTCGCCGGCACCCAGGTCAATTTGCAAGGCCCTTATACCCGCTAATCCGCAGGCGCTCCCCAACGACGCGACAACCGCGCCGTTGGGGACTCCGTTCGCCAGGCGTCGGAATGCAATTGGCCCCATGGCCGGGGGGAAACTCACCCCCCAGGCAAATGCCCCAACGGCAACGGCCCCGGCGTCTTCACGGTATGAATCGCAAAGTTACTGCGAATATCACTGACCCCCGGCAGCTTGAGCAGTCGCCCGGTAAGAAAGCGGTCATACGCTCGTAAGTCCGGCACTACCACTTGCAGCAGGAAGTCCGACTCGCCCGATACCAGGAACGCTGAAATCACCTCCGGCAACGCCGTGACAGCCTGGCGAAATGCGTCAGCCTGTTCGTCGTTATGCCGTTCAACCTTGATACCGACGAATATCGTCAGTCCAAGGCCCACTTCATCCCGGTCGAGGACAGCCTGGTAGCCGCGAATCACGCCGGCCTCTTCGAGCATCCGCACGCGGCGCAGACACGGCGAGGGTGACAGGCCGATTTCCTCGGCCAGTTGCACATTGCTCAGGCGACCATCGCGTTGCAATGCGGCGAGGATCTTGCGATCGAAGGCATCGAGTTTCATGGTTTGGCATTTTCCAGTTTCTTTTACTTGATCATTGGCAGGTTATGCCAACTTTTGCCAACTTAGAAGCTGACTTCGCAACCACCTGCCCTGCCCTCCCACCTTAGACTGGCGTTCTCAAACGTTACGAAAGGGGGCGTCGCATGGCAGAGTTCTGGTTGTTCTTGATGGCTTTGACGGTGGCGTATCTGTTACCGGGGCCCGACATGATTCTGTTGCTGCAAACCGGCGCACGTCAGGGTAAGGGTCCGGCGCTGGCGGCGGCGGTGGGTTTGGGAGTCGCTCGGGGATGTCATGTCGCATTGGCTGCGTTGGGGCTCTCGGCATTATTCAAGACCGCGCCCTGGACCTTCGACATGGTGCGTCTGGCCGGTGCGGCCTACCTGCTGTGGATCGGCTTTCAATGCTTGCGGAGCACATTGTTGCCAAGCTTTGAAGCGGCCGGTATCGAACCTGGAAAACAGCGTTGGAGGCAGGCGATTCGGCGCGGGTTGTTGACCAATCTGCTCAATCCGAAGGCGTTACTGTTCTGTTCGATCTTGCTGCCACAGTTCATCGATCCACGGAGCGGTCCGGTGCTTGGGCAATTTGCGGTCCTCGGCATGATCCTGGTCGGTGTTGGCTTGCTGTTCGATTGCGCCTACGCGCTGGTGGGGGTGGCGCTTGGGCGCTGGCTGCAGCGCTCCCCTTCAGCCCAGCGTATGCAGCAGTGGTTGTTTGGGAGCCTGTTGATCGGGTTTGCGGTGCGACTGACATTTGTGCGGCAGGCGTAGAGCTGCCGGAGTTTCGAAACGGCTCGACAAATATGAGTCCGAATCCGGGGGCTGCTTCGCAGCCCAACGGGAGCAAGCTCCCCTCGCCATGGTTTGTACGCTTTTCACATCTGGCAATAATCCTGCCCACTTCGCCGCCGGCCTTGTCTGGTGCGGCTTCTAGACTTCGTTGCGATTAACACGCCTGCTAACCCAAGCGATCGCGGTGGTTATAGTGTTGATCACAAATTTATAGTAGGTATAGTACCCACCAAGCACACCACATGGAGGTGATGTGAATAGCCGATTTTTGATAAGCCAACTCGTCGCGGACGGTTGGTACCTGGTGCGGGTTCGGGGCAGCCACCATCATTTCAAGCACCCGACCAAGCCTGGACTGGTCACCGTTCCTCATCCGAAGAAGGACCTGCTCAAGAAAACGGCCATCAGTATCCTGCAACAGGCCCTGCTCCAGACCGCCCGTTGCCCTGCGTTCCCGGAGGACGATGAACATGCTGTACCCGATTGCGATTTCCATGGGTGATGAACAACACGCCTGGGGTGTTGAAGTGCCGGATATTCCCGGATGCTTTTCCGCCGGCGATGATCTGGACGACGCCATGGCCATGGCCCGCGAAGCCATTGAAGGTCACTTCGAGATTCTGGCCGAGGACGGCTCGCCGATTCCGTCGGCCAGCAAAGTCACTGTCCACGCGGCCAACCCGCACTACGCCGGTTGCACCTGGGCGCTGGTGGACATCGATGTGACCAAATACCTGGGCAAGGCGCAGAAACTCAATATCACCCTGCCCGGCTACCTGCTGAACCGCATCGATGAATATGTGCTGCATCATCCGGAAGAAAAGAGCCGCTCCGGTTTCCTGGCTTCGGCAGCGCTCAAGGTGTTGCAGCAGGGGCGGTAAACCGCTGGAAACAAAACCTGTGGGAGCGAGCCTGCTCGCGATGGCGATGGTTCAGCAACATTGGTGTTGCCTGGCACACCGTCATCGCGAGCAGGTTCGCTCCCACAGTTTTTTGAGAATCGAGGTCTATTTTTTCTGGGCGTCGGATTCTTTCATCTGCACCGAAGACTTGGTGCCGTCAGTGTTGTCCTTGGTTTCATTGTCCGAATTGTCGAAACAGCCTTGCAGGACGAGCAGGCTACAGGCGAGGTAGAACGTGCGCGTGAGGTTCATGGTGTACTCCGGCTGAGGGCTTTAAGGAGTGACCGATGAAGGAGGCAGATGGTTGCGACAGACTTCAGCCAGGACGACAGACGTTCGCCCCAGGGCCGCAGCTAAATGTAAGTAGAATTTTCAGCGAGGCGTTGCTGTCACACCAGACAGGTGCAATCCCATAAGGAACACAGCAATGACCTTCGCAAAAATCGCGCAAAAACTGTCCCTGTGGGCGGGGAGCCCCAAGACATTCCTGGGGGCTATCGTGCTGCTGGTGCTTTGGGCCTGCAGCGGGCCACTGTTCAAGTTCAACGATACGTGGCAACTGATCATCAACACATCCACGACGATCATTACCTTCCTGATGGTGTTCCTGATCCAGAACACGCAGAACCGCGACACCGATATCCTGCACCTGAAGATCGACGAATTGTTGCGCGCGACCAGCGAAGCGCAGAACGCAATGCTCGGGCTCGAGGCGCTGGATCTCAAGCAATTGGAAGCGTTGAGGAAGCATTACCAAGCCATGGGACAAGGCGAGGCTAAAAGCCTGGAAGGGTTGGGAAAGAAGAACAAGATCGATCTTAATCAGTGCTGATCGCAATGGCGCGAGTGGCGTGGCGCCACTCGCGCATGCTGAACGTGCCTCAAGGCAGTGGATTACCCCCCGTCACGCCGAAGACTTCGCCAGTGATGTAGCTCGATTCCTGGGACGCCAACAGTACATATAGTGGCGCACATTCGGCCGGTTGTCCGGGACGCTTCATCGGCACCTGGGAGCCGAAGGTAGGAATCTTCTCCTGGGGCTGTCCGCCGCTGGGTTGCAGTACCGTCCAGATCGGTCCGGGCGCAACCGCGTTGACGCGGATTCCCTTGCCGATCACCTGCCCCGCCAATGCCTTGGTGAATGCCACGATGGCCGCCTTGGTGGTGGCGTAATCCAGCAGCGTCGCCGACGGATCGTAGGATTGGATCGAGGCGGTGTTGATGATCGTCGCCCCCGCCGGCATCAGCGGTACCGCGGCCTTGCAGATCCAGAACATCGCGTAGATGTTGGTTTTCATGGTGTCATCGAATTGCGCGGTGGTGATGTCGGCGATGTCCTTTTGCGCTTCCTGCTTGCCGGCAACGTTTACCAGGATATCCAGGCCCTCCAATTGCTCGTGAGCGCTTCTCACCAGTTGGACGCAGAAGGCTTCGTCCTTGAGATCACCGGGAATCGCAATGGCTTTGCGGCCTTCGGCTTCGATCAGTTCGATGACTTGCCGGGCGTCGCGCTCTTCGCTGGGCAGGTAATTGATCGCCACATCAGCCCCCTCCCGGGCGTAGGCAATGGCTGCAGCGCGACCGATACCCGAGTCACCGCCGGTCACCAGCGCCTTGCGCCCCTCCAGGCGGCCGAAGCCTTGATAGCTTTTTTCGCCATGATCGGGCTTGGGCACCATGTCCTGGTCAATGCCGGGCGGCGATTGCGGCTGGTCGGGAAACGGTGGGCGAGGATATTGGGTCAGCGGGTTCTGCATCGCGTATTGGTTGGGTTCTCGGCGTGTGGACATCGAGGTTCTCCTTTAGGCGGGCAAGACAAGCCGGGAGCGAATGTCCCGGCCCTGAATGTAAGACATGCCGCGATCAACGGCTGGCCTGCAGTGCCCTGGCCATCTCCAGGTGGGTCTGCAATTTAGGCAGGGTTTCATCGGCAAACGCTTTGATTTCCGGCACTTCGGTGGTCTTGGCTTCCTGTTCGATCTGCGCGATGGCGTCCTCGGTAGCCTTGACCTGGCTGGCGGCATAAGCGGCCTCGAACGACTCGCCTTCCTGCATCTGCGGAATCATGGTCTTGGCCTTGTCAGCGACTTCCTCCCGTGGAGCGACAGGCAGGTCGAGTTTTTTTGCAATCTTGGCCAGATGCTGGTTGGCGGTGGTGCGGTCGTTGATCACCATGATGGTGTAATCCTTCACCTCCCTGGACTCGGCTTTGCCGTGGGCCATGCGACTGGCCTCGATGTCGGCCATGCCTTTGGCGGAGGCATCGTTGATGAATTCGACTGGCGATTGGGCCCAGGCACTGTTGGCACCCAGGCCCATCAGCACGACGAGACTGGTGGTGCGAAAAAAGGTAGCCATCCGGCTCATGGTCGCGCCCTCCTCGTAGTTGAACGTTCGGGCAGGTCGCCCTGCCTCTGAATCAGAACCACTGATGACCGCTCAGCGACCGCTTTCGCCTTTCGACGGGGCTCGTCGACGGTCATGATGGTGGTTCTCCCACTTTTGCGACCCGCTTCAGCCACCTTGGTTCGATTGCGGGCGATGTTCATCGGGACGAAGCTGCGTGAACCCGGCACGCTCCGGCCCTCAAGAACCATGGATATCGGCGAGCAAGGCCCACCTGACATTCGAAAGGACCTGGAGCGCAAAGGTTTGAATAAACGAGCGGCGCCACGACGAACGGTGACGTGCTTTCAGATGCCGAAGGCTCTGTGGTTCTGGCGTTTGGCGGCGTACATCGCTTCGTCGGCATGGCGGAACAGCGCCACGTCTTCGCTACCGTGGTCCGGGAAACAGGCCACGCCGATGCTCGGTTCGATGCTCAGGCAGTGCCCGTCCAATCGCAGTGGCTGGGTCAGCGCCTGGCGGATTTTTTCTTGCACAGCGTGGGCATCTTCCAGCGCCTGGATGCTGTGGAGCAGCACCACGAACTCATCGCCACCAATGCGCGCGACCGTGTCGGAATCACGTACACAGCCTTGGAGCCGACTGGCCACTGCCTGCAACAGCAGGTCACCGACACCGTGCCCGTAGGTGTCATTGACCTGTTTGAAGCGGTCCAGGTCGATATACAGCAATGCCATGCGCCCTGACGCCAGGCGGGCACTCGCCAGGGCGGCCTTGAACCGTTCCCGCAGCAGTTCGCGATTTGGCACTTGGGTCAGTTGGTCGTACTGCGCCATGCGCTGCAAGCGGGCGTGCAGTTGCTGGCGCTCGATGGCCAGGGTGATCTGCGCACAGACGTACTGCAGCAATTCCATGTCCTGCTCGGTGTAGCGCTGCTCGTCCTGGGCACTCTTGAGGATCAGCGCGCCAATCGTGCCGCTCTGCGAGTTCAGCGGCACACCCAGCCAGCACGGCGCGCCCGGCTGCCCCGCAAGGTCAAAAAAAGCGGGCGGCAGTGGGTTGCAATCAGGTGTCAGCAGGATCGGCTGACCACTGCGGATCACCTCGGTGCACAAGCGCCTGGTAATCGTCCCCGGCAGTTCGGGTTGCCGTTCCTGATCGTCGACGTGATAGGCAAAACTCAATTGGGCGCATTGATCATCGTACAGCGCCACCGAGAAATTCAGGGCCGGCAGCCACTCGCCGATGATCAGGTGAACACGCTTGAACAGCGCCAGCAGATCCGCCGCGGCATGGGCCGCTTCGGAAATGGCGTACAGCGCCGCCTGTCGGGACTCGGCGAGTTTGCGCTCGGTAATGTCACGGGCCACGGCGATGCGCAATTGATCAATTTCCGACCAGCGCGCCGACCACAGGATATGCACCACCCGACCGTCCTTGCGCAGATAGCGGTTCTCGAAGTTGAGCTTGGGCTCGCCGCCCATGATCTCCCGCGCCGCCTCGAGGGTGCGCTGGCGGTCGCCGGGGTGAACCATATCGATCATCGGCCGACCGATCAGCTCCAGGGGGGTGTAACCGAAAATGCGTTCGCAGGCGGCACTGACAAACACAAAACGCCCCTGGCCATCGACGGCACACACGGCGTCCAGCAGAAGGTCGATGTAGCTGGCCAGCGGCGCGGAATCTCGAATACCCATTAACTGAACGCCATCCGGAGAATGCAGCGGTGGTCGAATCGGGTGATCGGACGCACACCCACGATACAGAGAGGATAGCGCAGGCCGTCAGGCCACCTGAGGAAATTGATTGCAATAAGCCATCAATTTACCAGCGGTATGGCCAGGGCGGCCCATCAGGACCTGGTGGAAGGTGAGCTGCGCAAAAAGAAATGAATGTTACGCCCGTTTGCCGATGCCTTGACAGCGCTTCAGGCCAGGGAAAACGCAGCGGATCCGGGGCCATCCGACTAAACCCACCGAGCTCCGACTCACCGAAGGGATTCCCCGTCCACGTTCATAGGCAAGGTCCTACATGGAAGACTCCGGCAGCCCTCAAACACGCCGGAAACAGCCGATTCAAAGCCCTGCGTGGTGGTCTGTAAAGTCCGGAAACACACAGATATTGAAACAACCCACGGACCGCAGCTCTCAACCAAGGAATGTCATCGCACCATGAACCAGATCGCGCAACCCACTCATCGCTTCACCAACTATCGCAAGGTCATCTCCCTGGCGGATCAGGACTGGCAACGTGCCGAGGCCGGAAAAATCTCGGGGCTCAACGTCGAGGTCAAGACGCCCAACGTCCTGGTCGACCAGTACGGTCGTACCCTGCACCACTTCTGCACGACGTCCTACCTGGGCCTGGACTACCATCCCGCCTTGCTGGACGGCGCCATGACCGCACTCTGGGAAACCGGGACCCTGCGTGTCGCCACCTCGAAGAATCGCTGCAAGCTGGCGATCCTGGCCCAGTACGAAACCCAACTGTCGGAGCTGTTCGGTGCCAGTTGCCTGAGTGCCTTGTCCTGCAGCGCGGCAAGCGCCGGGATCCTGCCGCTGCTGGCCAGCGGTGCTTTCACGGGCAATCGACCACCCGTCATGGTCTTCGACAAGCATGCCCATTATTCGATGAACCACTTCAAGACCGCTTGCGCCGATGAAACCCAGGTCATCACCTGTCCACACAACGACATGGACTTCATCGAGGACCTGTGCAAGCGCGAACGCAACGTCGCCTACGTGACTGACGGCGCCTACAGCATGGGCGGCATGGCGGACCTGGACAGCCTGCTGTTTCTCAAGCAGCGGTATGGCTTGTTCCTGTACCTGGACGACTCCCACGCGTTGTCCTCCGTCGGCAAATACGGCGCTGGACTGGTCCGCTCGCGCCTGCCTGCCGTGGACGAGCGCACGCTGATCGTCGCGTCGCTGGCCAAAGCGTTCGGCGCCAGTGGCGGGTTGGCCATGTTCGGCAGTGAGCGGCATAAAGCACTGGTACAGCGTTACGGTGGGCCGAGCAACTGGTCGCAGAGCCTGAACGCAGCGGCCATCGGTGCCGGCATGGCCTCGATCCGCCTGCACCGCAGCCGGGAACTGGTGTCGTTGCAGGAGCGTTTGCAGGTTAATATCCGCCTCTTCGACAAACTTGTCCGTACCGAGCAGCGCGGCAACCCGATGGCGATACGTCTGGTGCCCTGCGGTGAAGCCGCCCTGGCGAACCGCCTGGCGGTTGAACTGGCCGAGCTGGGGTATCTCACTTCGGCGGTCTTTTTCCCCGTGGTGCCACAAGACCAGGCGGCCATACGCATTACCCTGCGCGCCGACATGGAAACGAGCGTGATCCAGTCCTTTTGCCAACAGATCACCACTCTGCTACAGGCCCACGGGCGTGATATCCGCCCCTGACACGAGTCATCGATGAAAAGCCGTACAACCCTGATCGTTACTTGCACCACCGTTTTCCTGGCACAACTGGGCATGAGCATCTACTTGCCCGCGCTGCCTGATATCGCCCGGGATCTTGGTGCCGATGCGCCACAAGTATCCTGGGGCCTGTCGGTGTATTTGATCGGCATGGCGCTGCCCATGTTGACGTGGGGCAGGCTGAGCGAACGCCTGGGGCGCAAACCGGTCTTGCTGGCGGCATTGGGATTGTACGGGTTGGGCAATCTGGCGCTGCCGCTTGGTACCTCGGTGGAGGCGTTCCTGGCGTTCAGGTTGATCCAAGGCATCGGTGCCAGCGGTATCTCGGTGATGGCGCGGGTCTTGATTCGTGACAGCTTCAGCGGCGATCTGCTGGCAAAAGCCCTGTCGTGGATATCGATAGCCTTCGTGGTCGCCCTCGGCATCGGCCAGTACCTGGGCTCGCTGATCCAGGCTGCCTTGGGTTGGGAAGCGATCTTCCATGGTCTGGGCGCCGCCAGCCTGATCATGGCCGCGGCGGTTTCCCGGACCAGGTTCCCGATATTGACGCAGAGCGATAATGGACAGTCGGCATGGCAGGTATACGGACGGATTCTGCAGCAGCGCGGTTTTTTGTTGCCGGCTCTTGCCGGAGGGCTTGGGTATGGCGTGATCATCGCCTTCAACACGGCAGCGCCGCTCATTCTGCAACAGGGCTTCCAGTGGTCGGCGATCGAGTACGGCCTGCTGGGCTGGCCGATCAGCACCGCTTACCTGCTTGGCGCATTGGTAGTGAACGCCTTTGTGCTGCATGCCGGCCAGCGACGGATGATGGGGTGGGGCATCGCGCTGGTGCTGGGGGGAAGCGCGACCATGCTGGTGGGTGGCCTCACCCTGGACGGCATCGCGTTGCTTTTCTGGTTGCCGTATTGCCTGGCCGTGTTCGGCCAGTCGTTGAACTACCCCATCAGCCTGTCCCTGGCCAACGAAGGCTCGCCGGTGCCCGGCGCCTACGCCATGGCACTGAGCGGCTTCCTGCACCAACTGCTGGCCGCGCTGATCGGCGCCATGGCCAGCCTGTTGTCGAGTCAACAGGCCTGGCCGCTGGCGACACTATGCACGCTGCTGGCGCTAGCGACCATGGCCTGCGTGAAGGTCACGTCGCCTCGGGGTCGCTAGAAGGCGTTGCGGAAAATTTCCTCGATCTGCCGTTGATCCGCTGCCCGCGGGTTGGTCAGGCCGCAGGCGTCTTTCAGGGCGTTGGCGGCCAGCACCGGCACGTCATCGAGGCGCATGCCCAACTCTCGCAGACCGGCCGGGATCTCCACGTCCCGGGCCAGACTGACGATCGCGGCGATAGCGGCCTGGGCGCCATCCTCCGGGCTGGATCGGAGCGTATCGACCCCCATGGCACGACCCACATCGGTCAGGCGCGCGGCGCACACCGAGGCATTGAAACTCTGCACGTGGGGCAACAGCACCGCGTTGCAAACACCATGGGGCAAGTCGTAGAAACCGCCCAGTTGGTGGGCCATGGCATGCACGAAACCCAGCGAAGCATTGTTGAAGGCCATCCCGGCCAGAAACTGCGCGTAGGCCATATTCTCCCGTGCCGCCAGATCGTGGCCGTCACGCACCGCCAGGCGCAGGTTGTTGCTGATCAGGGTGATGGCTTTCAGAGCACAGGCATCGGTAATCGGGCTGGCGGCGGTGGACACGTAGGCTTCGACCGCGTGGGTCAGCGCATCCATGCCCGTCGCAGCCGTCAGTCCCTTGGGCATTGCCACCATCAGCGCCGGATCGTTGACCGACATGAGCGGCGTCACGTTACGGTCGACAATCGCCATTTTCACGTGACGCGATTCGTCGGTGATGATGCAGAAGCGAGTCATCTCACTGGCGGTGCCGGCCGTGGTGTTGATGGCGATCAGCGGCAATTGCGGCTTGGCCGACCGGTCGACACCCTCGTAGTCGCGGATCTGCCCGCCATTGGTGGCGCACAGGGCAATGCCCTTGGCGCAATCATGGGGCGAGCCGCCGCCCAGCGACACCACGAAATCGCATTGACTCTCCCTCAACAATCCCAGGCCACTCTCGACGTTCGCAGTGCTCGGGTTGGGCTTGGCACCGTCGAAAATCACCGAGGCGATGTCCTGCAGCGCCAGCAGGTCGGCCACCTTGCCCGCAACGCCGGCCTTGGCCAGCCCCACGTCGGTCACGATCAGGGCCTTGCGAAAACCGTAGTTGCGAATGGCAGTCATGGCCTCGTCGAGGCAACCCAGCCCCATGACGTTCACGGCGGGGATGAAAAAAGTGCTACTCATGGGGACACGCTCCTGGAAGAGGCCGGATCGGCACGGGCCTACAGGATTGACCAGTCAGTCACGCGGTTCCTTGATCTGGCTCAAGAGTCGGTCGTGATAAAGTCGCGCCCTGCCCTTGCCACGTTTTGAGATGACTTTCCAATGACCGACTTCCAGGAATACGACGCCCGGCTTGAAGATTGGGAGACCTTGCGCGCCCATACCGCTTTCAGCGGGCTGCTGGTGGGCAATGGCGCCAGCCGTGCCGTATGGGATGATTTCGGCTATGACTCGCTGTTCGAAAACGCCCGCACCGTCGAGGAAAAGCCCCTGAGCCCGTCGGAGTTGAGCGTGTTCGACGCGCTGCAGACCCGCAGTTTCGAACAGGTGCTCGGTGCGCTGAAAACCACCAGCCGGGTCAACAAGGCCCTCGCCGTCAGCTCCGCCGCCCCGCGCAATCGCTACTACGCGATCAAGGAAGCGCTGATCAACACCGTGCACGCGGTGCATATCCCATGGCGATTGGTACAGCCATCGACCCTGGCGGCGCTCAGCCAGGAGCTGAGTCGCTATGCCACGGTGTTCACCACCAACTACGACTTGCTCAACCACTGGGCGCTCCAGCAGGCGCAGCACGCCATCACCGATCTGTTCATCGGCGCCGACCACAGTTTCGATCTGAGCCAGGCGACCACGGAAAAACCACGGCTGTTGTACCTGCACGGCGGCCTGCACCTGGTGCGCAACCAGGACGGCACGGCGCGCAAGCTCACATCCACCGAAGGCACGCTGCTGGGCAATTTCGCCATCAACAACACCCTCAAGACCCTCGACGACGTGCCGCTGTTCGTCAATGAAGGCCCGAGCGAGGACAAGCTCAAGACCATCCGCAGCTCCGACTACCTGTCGTTCTGCTACGACCAACTGCTGCACCATGGCGACAACCTGTGCCTGTTCGGCCACGCCCTGGGCGAGCAGGACCAGCACATCGTCCGCGCCCTGCGCCAGGCGAAACCCCGCACCATGGCAATTTCGATCTACCCTCGCAGCCAGGCGTTCATCCAGCACCAGAAGCGCCATTACGCCAAGCTGTTCCAGGGTTTGGACATGGAGTTGCGATTCTTCGATGCCAAGAGCCATCCGCTGGGCGATCCGAAGCTGTCGGTGCCGGTGGAGGTGTAGATGTAGGTGTAGGAATAGAATCAGCGCAGAGTCCTGTGGCGAGGGAGCTTGCTCCCGCTGGGGTGCGCAGCGCCCCCCAAACCTGCACACTCGATCTGCTGATACACCGAGGTGCCTGGAATCAGGGCCGCTGCGCGCCCCAGCGGGAGCAAGCTCCCTCGCCACAGGTTGATTAGAGCGCAGGCAGGGTCTTGTCCTTGATCATCGTGGTCGGTCCATTCGCCTTGACACTGGCAATGCCCTTGTCCCGAGCAGCCTCCGATGAATAGGTTTCGCTGCTGCCGATCACTTCGTGGTTGGCGGCCTTGAGATTGAAATAGGGATGGCCGTCCCTGGTGTTCTTGAGCTCATAACGCTCGGCCAAGGGGCTGTTCTTCTGCACCGCGGCGATGCCCCCATCGACACCGCTGCGGGTGGCGTACAACTCGCTGGTCAGGATCGTTTCGGCGTTGGCGGCCTTGAGCACGAACCGAAACTGGCCACTGCTGTGCTTGCTGACTTCGTACCATCCGGACATGATCGTTTCCTCGTGAGGTCAAGAGCCTCAAGAGTAAAGACCTGCCCCGTCGGCTCTGCCAGTCGGCGCCACTACAGGGTGATGGCCGTGCCCAACAGCGTCAGGAACCCCGCCAGCCAGTTCGGGTGAGCCGGCCAGGCTGGTGCGGTCGCCAGGTTGCCCTGGACATGGCCTTCGGTCACCGGAATGTCGATGAAGGTCCCGCCCGCCAAGCGCACTTCCGGGGCACAGGCCGGATAGGCACTGCATTCACGCCCTTCCAGAATGCCCGCCGCCGCCAGCAGTTGCGCGCCGTGGCATACGGCAGCAATCGGCTTGCCCGCCACGTCGAAATCGCGCACCAGTTGCAGGACTTTTTCATTCAGCCGCAGATATTCCGGCGCCCGTCCGCCGGGAATCAGCAGCGCGTCGTAGGCAGCCGCTGCGACACTGGCAAAATCATGGTTAAGGGCGAACAGATGGCCCGGTTTCTCGCTGTAGGTCTGGTCGCCTTCGAAGTCGTGGATCGCCGTGCGCACGGTCTGCCCGGCGGTCTTGTCAGGGCACACCGCGTGCACGGTATGGCCGACCATCTGCAAGGCCTGGAACGGCACCATCACTTCATAGTCTTCGACGTAATCGCCGACCAGCATCAGGATTTTCTTTGCGGCCATGGGTTGGGCTCCTTTGGGAATGCGTGAAGGGTGAACGCATTAAAGGTAGTCCGATGGGGACGGCTTCACTTGTCATCTGACGGGCTGCACATCACCCCTGTGGGAGCGAGCCTGCTCGCGATGGCGGAGTATCAGTCAGCAATCCAGCAACTGATACACCGCCATCGCGAGCAGGCTCGCTCCCACAAAGGGACTGGGCAAGCCGCTTCAGGCGAGATAACCGTCAGCCCGCAGCAAGGTTTCGAGGCAGTGTTCGGTGATGTGGTAGAACGCCTTCAGTTCCTGGATCTTCGCCAGCAGCTCGGCCGGATCGTTCGGGGTGGCGCGTTTGACCGCCAGGATCATCTTGTTCTTGTTGGTGTGTTCCAGGGATATGAACTCGAACACCTTGGTTTCGTAGCCACAGGCCTCCAGGAACAGCGCCCGCAGGCTGTCGGTGACCATTTCCGCCTGCTGGCCCAGGTGCAGGCCATATTGCAGCATCGGCTTGAGCAGCGCCGGGCTCTGGATCTGCAAGCGGATCTGCTTGTGGCAGCACGGCGAGCACATGATGATCGAGGCGCCCGAGCGGATGCCCATGTGGATCGCGTAGTCGGTGGCGATGTCGCAGGCGTGCAAGGCGATCATCACGTCCACCGCGCTCGGCGCCACGCTGCGCACGTCACCGTGCTGGAAGCTCAGGCCCGGGTGTTCCAGGCGCCCGGCGGCCTCGTTGCACAGCCGCACCATGTCCTCGCGCAACTCGACACCCGTCACCACGCCTTCGGCTTGCAAGGTGTTGCGCAGGTAGTCGTGAATGGCGAAGGTCAGGTAGCCCTTGCCCGAACCGAAGTCCGACACCCGCACCGGTTTGTCCAGGTCCAGCGGCGAGGAGGTCAGCGCATGGCTGAAGACTTCAATGAACTTGTTGATCTGCTTCCACTTGCGCGACATGGCCGGGATCAGCTCGTGCTTGTGGTTGGTCACGCCCAGGTCGGCCAGGAACGGCCGACTCAGGTCGAGGAAGCGGTTTTTCTCGCGGTTGTGCTCCACCGAGGGCACTTCACGCAGTTGCTGGGGCTTGCTCCTGAACAGTGAAGACTTGCCTTTCTTGCTGTATTCCAACTGCGCCTCATCGGTGACCGCCAGCAAATGTGCGTTCTTGAACGATGCCGGCAACAACGCCGCGATGGTCGCCACGCCTTCGGCCAGCGGGAAATTCTTAGTGATGTCACGGGTTTTGTAGCGGTAGACGAAAGACAGGCAAGGCTGCTCCTTGACCGTCAGTTGCTTGATGATCAGCCGTTGGAGATCCGCTTCATCACCGACATGCCTGGCCAGCACCAGCTTGATGAACGCGTTCTGGTCGAGGCTGGCCTGCAGCAGCTCGATGAACTGGGCGTGGTGATCCGGCGCGGGACGGGCGGGAGTTGCAGTAACGGACATGAACAAGCGGCCTCGGGGCAGGCGGATCGGGAATTGTGGGTATTTTAGGGGGAACGAGGTGTCAGGGCACGAGGAATCGTTGTGGCGAGGGGATTTATCTGTGGGAGCAAGGCTTGCCCGCGATGAAGGCGCCTCGGTCCCAGGGTAGACCGCGTCAACTTCATCGCGGGCAAGCCTTGCTCCCACAGTTATTCACAACCTTGCTCCCACAATGTGCTCCGGCGGCAGGTTCCTAGCCGAGCACCACCAACCGGTTCGGCAGTTCATTGCGCTCGTGGGTCACCGGCACGTGTTCCTTGAGCAATTCGCCGCAGGCTTCGATGCAGGTCACAAAGCCCTGCAAGGTCTGCCCCTGGCGGACCTGTTCGGTGAAGGCCGCGACAATGGCCTCCCAGTTCCGGTTGTCGAGGCGTTTGGAAATGCCCTCGTCCACCAGGATCTCCACGTAGCGCTCGGCTTCGCAGACGAAGATCAGCATTCCGGTACCGCCCACGGTGTGGTGCAGGTTCTGTTCGAGAAACTGCCGGCGAGCCAGGTTGGACGCCCGCCAGTGGCGCACCGAGCGGGGGATCAGGTGGGTGGTGACCTTCGGAATGCGAAACACCAGGCACAGCACGATGAAGCTGACCCATTGCACCAGCAGCAAGCTGTGCATGGTCAACCAGCCCGTCAGGTAATGCAGCACACCGGGCACCACCAGGGCCAGCAAACTGGCCCATAGCAGCGGGATGTAGGCATAGTCGTCGGCGCGCGCCGCGAGCACCGTGACCAGTTCGGCGTCGGTGTCCCGCTCGACCCGGGCGATGGCTTCGGCCACCTTGCGTTGTTCGTGTTCAGTCAGTAATGCCATGGTTAAAAGTGCCTGCTCATTATTATTGTCACCAGCCGCCCGACGAACCGCCGCCCCCGAAACTGCCACCGCCGCCGCTGAAACCACCGCCACCGCCACCGCCGAAACCGCCGCCGCCAAAGCCTCCCCCGCTGGAGCCGCTGGAGCCGCCTCCCCCGGCCGGTAGAATCCCCAACACCTGGCAGACCATGATCGTGACGATGAACAACATCACCAGCATCACGAATGTCCACGGATGTCGCGAGACGAAGTCGCCCTCCTCCTGCCCGCCCGCACTGTATGCGGCAGCCGGCTCATCCAGCGGGCTGCCGCCCAACACCACCAGCATCGCCGCGACGCCGTCGCTGATGCCCTTGTTGAAGTTGCCGGTCTTGAACGCCGGGGTGATCACCTGGTTGATGATCACCGAACTCTGGGCGTCGGTCAGGCGATCTTCCAGGCCGTAGCCCACCTCGATGCGCAGTTTACGGTCATCCCGGGCGACGATCAGCAGGGCACCGTTGTTCTTGTCCTTCTGCCCGATGCCCCAGTGGCGCCCGAGCTGGTAGCCGAAGTCTTCGATGCTGGCGCCCTGCAGGTCCGCCAGCGTGACCACCACGACCTGTTCGCCAGTGGCCTGCTCGTGGGCCTTGAGCTGCGCATCCAATTGCTCGCGCACCGACGGCTGAAGCAACTGGGCGGTATCCACTACCCGCCCGGTCAGCGCCGGAAACTTCAACTCGGCCTGGGCCGTGACTGCAAACACCCAGAGCAACAGCACCAGGCCAAATTTCAACACACGCATTGGAACTCCTGTGGGAGCCGGGTATCGGTCAGAATTTCACCTGCGGCGCTTTTTCGGCGTCGGGGCTGGTGGCCTCGAAGGTCTGGCGGATCGGCAGGTCGCTGTACATCACGCTGTGCCACAACCGCCCCGGGAAAGTCCGGATCTCGGTGTTGTACTTTTGCACCGCCAGGATGAAGTCGCGACGGGCCACGGCGATACGGTTCTCGGTGCCTTCGAGCTGCGACTGCAGCGCCAGGAAGTTCTGGTTGGCCTTGAGGTCCGGGTAGCGCTCGGACACCACCATCAGGCGGCTCAGCGCACCGGTCAATTGATCCTGGGCCTGCTGGAACTGCTTGAGTTTCTCCGGGTTATCCAGGGTGTTGGCATCGACCTGGATCGAGGTGGCCTTGGCCCGCGCCTCGATGACGGCGGTCAGGGTTTCCTGCTCGTGCTGGGCATAGCCCTTGACGGTTTCCACCAGGTTCGGGATCAGGTCGGCGCGCCGCTGGTACTGGTTCTGCACCTGGCCCCAAGCAGCCTTGGCCTGTTCGTCGAGGGTCGGAATCGTGTTGATGCCGCAACCGGCCAGCAACGCGGTGAATAGCATCAGGGCCAGCATTCGCAAGCCGCTTCGGTGATTCAGTCGTAGATTCATCGGGTGAAGCTCTCCCTTGCTTTTACATTGGAAAACACGGCCACCTATCCCCCGTGTCTGGGGCATAATCTGCCGCCGCACTGGATTGAAACGGATCGATGGGCTAAAAGATGCGCGGTGCGAAACTAAGTTCAGCCCCATGGGTTCGAAAGTGTGCTGCATTTGACCGAACAACAATAGCCACTCCTCACATTTCGGCTGACGGCGTGTCCTGATTACCGCCTTTGGGCCTGCGAGAAAACTATTCATGAAGAAGCTGTGTTTGCTGGGCCTGTTTGTCAGTCTGGCCAGTCAATCCGTATTAGCCGACACCCTGCCAGCCCCCATAGAGAACAAGGACGCTTTCATCAGCAACCTGATGAAGCAAATGACCCTCGAGGAAAAGATCGGCCAGTTGCGCCTGATCAGCATCGGCCCGGAAATGCCCCGGGAGATGATCCGCAAGGAGATCGCCGCCGGCAACATCGGCGGCACGTTCAACTCCATCACCCGTGATGAAAACCGTCCGATGCAGGACGCGGCCATGCGCAGCCGGCTGAAGATCCCGATGTTCTTCGCCTATGACGTGATCCACGGCCACCGCACCATTTTCCCGATTCCCCTGGCCCTGGCTTCGAGCTGGGACATGGACGCCATCTACCGCTCCGGCCGCATCGCCGCCCAGGAAGCCGCGGCCGACAGCCTGGACATCACTTTCGCACCGATGGTCGACATTTCCCGTGACCCGCGCTGGGGCCGGACTTCCGAAGGCTTTGGCGAAGACACCTACCTGGTGTCGCGCATTGCCGGGGTGATGGTCAAGGCGTTCCAGGGCAGCGGCGCCAACGCGGCCGACAGCATCATGGCCAGCGTCAAGCACTTCGCCCTGTACGGCGCCGTTGAAGGCGGCCGGGACTACAACACCGTGGACATGAGCCCGGTGAAAATGTACCAGGACTACCTGCCGCCCTATCGCGCCGCCATCGACGCCGGTGCCGGCGGTGTGATGGTGGCGTTGAACTCCATCAACGGCGTGCCGGCCACGGCCAACACCTGGTTGATGAACGATCTGCTGCGCAAGGAATGGGGCTTCAAGGGCCTGGCCGTCAGCGATCACGGCGCCATCTTCGAACTGATCAAGCACGGTGTCGCCCGGGACGGTCGCGAAGCGGCGAAGCTGGCGATCAAGGCTGGCATCGACATGAGCATGAACGACTCGTTGTACGGCAAGGAATTGCCGGGGCTGCTCAAGTCCGGCGAGATCGAGCAGAGCGACATCGACAACGCCGTGCGTGAAGTGCTCGTCGCCAAGTACGACATGGGCCTGTTCAAGGACCCGTACCTGCGCATCGGCAAGGCCGAGGATGACCCGGCCGACACCTACGCCGAAAGCCGACTGCACCGCAGCGATGCCCGCGACGTGGCACGCCGCAGCCTGGTCTTGCTGGAAAACCGCAACCAGACCCTGCCATTGAAGAAGAACGCGAAAATCGCCCTGGTCGGCCCGCTGGCCAAGGCACCGATCGACATGATGGGCAGTTGGGCCGCCGCCGGTCGCCCCGCGCAGTCGGTCACCCTGTTCGATGGCATGAGCCGTGCCCTTGGCGGTGACGCCAAGTTCATCTATGCCCGTGGCGCCAACATCACCAGCGACAAGAAGGTGCTCGACTACCTGAACTTCCTCAACTTCGACGCCCCGGAAGTGGTGGACGATCCACGCCCGGCCCAGGTGCTGATCGACGAAGCGGTGAAAGCCGCCAGGCAAGCCGATGTGGTGGTGGCTGCCGTGGGTGAATCCCGTGGCATGTCCCACGAGTCTTCGAGCCGCACCGACCTGCACATCCCCGCCAGCCAGCGCGAGCTGATCAAGGCCCTGAAGGCCACCGGCAAGCCGCTGGTACTGGTCCTGATGAACGGCCGCCCGCTGTCGTTGCTGGAAGAACAACAGCAAGCCGATGCCATCCTGGAAACCTGGTTCAGCGGCACCGAAGGCGGCAACGCCATCGCCGACGTGTTGTTCGGTGACTACAACCCGTCGGGCAAACTGCCGATCACCTTCCCACGCTCGGTGGGCCAGATTCCGACCTACTACAACCACCTGAGCATCGGCCGCCCGTTCACCCCGGGCAAGCCAGGCAACTACACCTCACAGTACTTCGATGACACTACCGGCCCGCTGTACCCGTTCGGCTACGGCCTGAGCTACACCGAGTTCAGCCTGTCGGACATGGCCCTGTCTTCCACCACGCTGAACAAGACCGGCACGCTCGACGCCAGCGTGACCGTGGAGAACACCGGCAAGCGTGACGGCGAAACCGTGGTGCAGCTGTACATCCAGGACGTGACCGGCTCGATCATCCGTCCGGTGAAGGAACTGAAGAACTTCCAGAAGGTGATGCTCAAGGCCGGCGAGAAGAAGGTCATTCACTTCTCCATCAGCGAAGACGACCTGAAGTTCTACAACGCCCAGCTCAAGTACGCGGCTGAGCCAGGCAAATTCAACGTGCAGATCGGCCTGGACTCCCAGGATGTGAAGCAGCAGAGTTTTGAGTTGCTCTGACGCCAGAGCGACATGACTCCCCTGTGGGAGCGAGCCTGCTCGCGATAGCGGTAAATCAGTCAACCACTCAGTCGGCTGACATACCGCTATCGCGAGCAGGCTCGCTCCCACAGTTGTTTTTAGTGTCTGGATCAGCCCCGCCGATCCAGCAGATTCACCACCACCCGATCCACCAGCCCCCACAGCCGCTGCTTGAAACGCTTCCACAGCGGCCGGCGCTGCCAGGCGTCGAGGCTGACTTGCAGGCTTTGGCTGAAGTCCTGCTCGAAGCTCTCCGCCACTGCACGGCTGAGCCTGGAGTCCAGGGCTTCCAGGTTCGCCTCCAGGTTGAAGCGCAGGTTCCAGTGGTCGAAATTGCACGAACCGATGCTGACCCAGTCGTCCACCAGCACCATCTTCAAATGCAGGAAACACGGCTGGTACTCGAAGATTTTCACCCCGGCCTTGAGCAGGCGCGGGTAGTAGCGGTGCCCGGCGTAACGCACGGACGGATGGTCGGTGCGTGGGCCGGTGAGCAGCAGGCGCACGTCGATGCCCCGGGCGGCGGCCTTGCGCAAGGAACGGCGCACGTTCCACGTCGGCAGGAAGTACGGGGTCGCCATCCAGATGCGTTTCTGGCCGCTGTTCAAGGCCCGGGACAGCGATTGCAGGATATCGCGGTGCTGGCGGGCGTCCGCATACGCCACCCGGCCCATGCCCTCGCCCGCCGGTGGTACCCGCGGCAAACGCGGCAGGCCGAAGTTGGACGCAGGCTTCCAGGCCCGCCGATGACGGTTGGCGAGCCATTGGCGATCGAACAGCAACTGCCAGTCCAGCACCAGCGGGCCGACGATTTCCACCATCACTTCGTGCCACTCGCTGCGACCGTCGAGGGGGTTCCAGAACTCATCGGTCACCCCGGTACCGCCCACCACTGCCAGACGCTGGTCCACCAACAACAGTTTGCGGTGGTCGCGATAGAAATTCCGTACCCAGCGGCGCCAGCTCAGGCGGTTGTAGAAACGCAGTTCCACACCGGCCTCGATCAGCCGATTGCGCAAGCTCAGGGTAAACGCCAGGCTGCCATAGTCATCGAACAGGCAACGTACCCGGACACCGCGCTCGGCCGCCTGGACTAGGGCCTGGACCATCGCTTCGGCACAGGCGCCCGCCTCCACCAGATACAGCTCCAGTTCGACTTGCTCCTGGGCGCGGGCGATTTCCACGAGCATGCGCGGAAAGAACTGCGGGCCGTCGATCAACAGCTCGAACCGATTGCCTTCGCGCCAGGGAAAGACCGGGCCGCTCATGTCAGCGCGCCGTGAAGATCAGCACCGCATTCACCGGCACCGAAAGGCTGATGGCCGACAGCCCGGCCATTTTGCGCAACGTCTCCAGGCCCGGCGCCAGGTCGAAGTCCGCCGCGTTGAGCACCACCGGCTCCAGGGTCACCACCTGGAAGCGGTGTTCATCCAACCGCGTCGCCAGGAGTTCGACGTTGTACTCGTGCTGTTTGCCATGCAAGTCCACGGTCAGTGGCAGGCGCAGTTCCAGCTGGGCACCATTGGCCAGGTCCTGGATCGGCAACAGATCGATCTGCGCGGTGATGGTGGCTTCGCCGAACTGCTTGATGTCGAACAGTTCGGCGCGCATGCGCTCGTCCCGCAGGGGGATGCCGCTGTTGATCGACTCCAGTTCCACTTGCAACCGCGCCAGCCCCTTGGGCTGGACCTGGCCATGCAGCACCAGGAAGCGCTGGACCTCGGAAACATTACCGTTCTTGCTGCTGATGAACGACAACCGTGACGACTCACCGTCCAGGTACCAATCGGCCCGGGCGGGCAGCGCAGCGCCGGCCAGCAGCAAGGTCGCGACAGCGAGGGAAAGAAACCGCTTGGACATACACACTCGGAGGGCAGATAAACCTGTGGCGAACCTTAACCGGGCCGAGGGCGCTTGCAAACTGTCTGTTTAATCCATCGTCCGCAAACACACAGATCCTGTGGCGAGGGGATTTATCCCCTCTGGGGTGCGAAGCGCCCCCAAAAAACTATCAGCCACCGCGATGAAACAGACAGGACGCAGGGGGTCGCTTCGCAACCCAGCGGGGATAAATCCCCTCGCCACAAGGGCCGTGGCGCTCCAGGCTCACGGCTCCAACCGACACCCCTGCCGCTCTCCCATCCACCGTGCGCTGTTGCTGCGCCCCAGCCCGGCGACCGTCACGCGTTTCGCTTCAGGGGTTTCGAGAAAGTTGCTGATGGGTACCGACTGTTTCACGTAGCCACGGCAGTAATCGGCCGGTTGCAGCATCACGTAGCGGCACGAGCAATATTCCTTGGCGGTGTAGGCGCTGATGATGTCGGGGAACGCTCGCAGCGCCACCCGATCGATCCAGAGCCAACCGAACAGCGCGACAAGCAGCGCCACCGTCAGCGTCAGCAATGGCCTGCGGCTCATGGCTGCACCGCCCCGGCGAACGCCGCCATGACACGCTTGAGCAATTCGTTATGGCGATAGCTGCCGTCGCGGTCATCACCGTATCGCACGATGACCAACCTGGCGCTGGGGATGACATACAACGCCTGCCCCCAATGCCCAAGTGCGGCGTAGGTGTCCGCCGGCGCATCGGGCCAGGGGCGGAGGCCGGGGTCGGCGGCACGGTTGAGCCACCAGTGTCCGCCGGGCACGGCCTCGTCCTGGCCGGCCTGGAACCGGGCGAAAGGTTCGCGATTGAACGCCACCCACTCCTTGGGAATCAGCTGCCGCTCGCCCCAGCGGCCATCGCGCTGCATCAGCAAGCCGACACGGGCCAGGTCGCGGGCGGTGAGGTAGGCGTAGGACGAACCGACAAAAGTGCCGCTGGCATCGGTTTCCCAAACAGCATGGCGGATGCCCAGCGGTTCGAACAACGCCGTCCAGGGATAGTCGGGATATCGCGCCGGGCCGACGATATTTTTCAAGGCTGCCGCCAGCAGATTGCTGTCGCCGCTGGAATAACGGAACGACTGCCCCGGCGGACTGTAGCGCTCGTGTTGCGCAGTGAACGCCGCCATGTCGCGGCGCCCCCGGGTGTAGAGCATCGCCACCACCGAGGAGTGGAGCGGTGCGTATTCGTAGTCTTCCTGCCAGTCCACGCCCGAGGCCCAGTGGAAAAGATCGGCCAGGGTCAAGTCCGGCGAGTGGCTCAATGCGGGGTAATACCGGGCCACCGGATCCTGCAGGGCAAATCGCCGTTCACCGTAGGCCACGCCAAACACCGTCGCCATCAGGCTTTTGCTGATGGACCAGGTCAGGTGCGGGGTGTCGGCGCTGGTGGGGCCGGCGTAGCGCTCATAGACCAGACGCCCATCCTGGATCACCAGCAGCGCGTCAGTGCGAATGCCTTGGCGGGTGGCATCGTCGCGCGGTGGAAAAGCGTATTGCTCGAGGGCTTCGATGCTCGACCCGGTGGGCGTCGGGCCGATTGGCCATTGCTCGCCAGGCCAGTCTTCGGCATGGACGCTCAGGTTGAACAGCAGGAGCGGAATCAGGAACCAGCCTTTGCGCATACGGTGGGGCTCGGAGGGATTGAACCTGTCGAGCTTAGCCGGGGTTGATGACAGTTTTGCTGGCTGCGGCATTCCCTTGTGGGAGCGAGCCTGCTCGCGATAGCAGGGTATCAGCCAACATCGATACAACTGATCCACCGCTATCGCGAGCAGGCTCGCTCCCACAGGGGGCTCCCTGAGGGCTGTCACATAAGCATCACCAAAGCTTCATGGCGATGACACCGGGGCTACATAGCCTGACTTTGCACAACATGGCTGCATAAAGAAAGTCGATTGGCTCAACCCCAAGACGGGTGCACAGCCCGCACGGAGATTCGCTATGACTCAGATCGCCCGCATCAGCGACACCGGCAATGAACGCCGCCTGCAAGCCGAACGCCTGATCGGCGCCCAGGCTCTGCAAGAAGCCCAAGCCCTGCGCTTCAACGTCTTCAGCGGCGAATTCAACGCCAAGCTCAAGGGCGCGGAAAGGGGTCTGGACATGGATGACTACGATGTTCACTGCGCCCACATCGGCGTACGCGACCTGAACACCGGGCGCCTCGTGGCGACTACCCGCCTGCTCGACCACCAGGCCGCCAGCAGCCTGGGCCGTTTCTACAGTGAAGAAGAATTCAACCTCCACGGCCTGATCCACCTCAAGGGGCCGATCCTGGAAATCGGCCGTACCTGCGTCGACCCGGCCTACCGCAACGGCGGCACCATCGCGGTGCTCTGGGGTGAACTGGCCGAAGTTCTGAACGAAGGCGGCTACAGCTACTTGATGGGTTGCGCGAGCATTCCAATGCAGGACGGCGGCATCCAGGCCCAGGCGATCATGCAGCGCCTGCGCGAGCGCTACCTGTGCACCGAGCACCTGCAAGCCGAGCCGAAAAAACCGTTGCCGGCCCTCGACGTGCCGTCCAACGTCATCGCCGAAATGCCGCCGCTGCTCAAGGCGTACATGCGCCTGGGCGCGAAGATCTGCGGCGAGCCGTGCTGGGACGAAGATTTCCAGGTGGCCGACGTGTTCATCCTGCTCAAGCGCGACGACCTCTGCCCACGCTACGCCCGCCACTTCAAGGCAGCGGTGTGATGAGCCGGTTGCGGGTGTACGCGCGTATCGCGCGAGTGCTGCTGGTGGTGGCGCTGGGCCTGACGATGGCCAGCGTGTTCGGCCTGTTCGAACGCCTGGGCCTTGCCAACTCCATGGTGCGTCGCCAGCGTTGGTCAAGATTCTTCATGGCGCGCTTGAGCAATGCCCTGCCCTTTTCCGTGACGGTCCACGGTCAGTTGCCGCAACGGCCGATGCTGTGGGTCAGCAATCACGTGTCCTGGACCGATATTCCGCTGCTGGGCATGCTCGCGCCATTGTCGTTCCTGTCCAAGGCCGAGGTGCGTACCTGGCCGGTGGCCGGTTGGTTGGCAGCCAAGGCCGGCAGCCTGTTCATCCGCCGCGGATCAGGGGACAGCCAGTTGATCCGCAAGCAGATGACTCGTCATCTGGAGCAAGCGCATCCGCTGCTGATGTTCCCGGAAGGCACCACCACCGATGGCCGTTCATTGCGCACCTTCCATGGCCGCCTGTTGTCGGCGGCCATCGATGCCGACGTCGCGTTGCAGCCCGTGGCGATTCGTTACTTGCGCAACGGCGAGCCGGACTCGTTGGCGCCATTCATTGGCGATGACGACTTGCTGTCGCACCTGATGCGCTTGTTCAGCAACGACCTGGGGGACGTGCACATCCACCTTTTGCAGCCCATCGCCTGTCACGGCCAGGAACGTGCGGCCCTGGCCTTCCAGGCGCAGCAGGCGGTGCACAAGGCCTTGTTCGGTGTGATTCCCGAGAAGCAGCAGGTGCCGATGCGGCCGGCCATTGCGGCTTGATCCAAACCTTTGCGCAATCCCCTGTGGGAGCGAGCCTGCTCGCGATAGCGGTCTGACATTCAGCGGAGATGTTGACTGTTACACCGCTATCGCGAGCAGGCTCGCTCCCACAGGTGGCTCGCCGCAAATGCCTGAAGCTGCGGATAGAACAAGCGGAAATCCTCACTCAACGGCTCATAAAGCCGGACCAGTTCATCCATTGCACCCGCCAGTTCCTCTGGCCGGGACAGGCGCCGGGAAATGCCTCGCAGGACCTGTCCGAGCACTTCGAACTCCTGATAGGACCCGAGCCAGTCATCCGCGGCCATGTAGGGCGCGATGTGCGCAAGACGTCCGGGCAGTTGCGGTTCGTCGGCCAGCACCCGGTATACCCGGGAGGTGAAGTCCGCCAGTGCCCCATCGCCATACGACGCCCAATCCCGGGCCAGGCAATGATCGAAAAACACGTCGAGCACGATACCGGCGTAGCGCCGCCGCACCGTAGTAAAACGCGACAACGCGCTATCCACCAGCGGGTGCCGGTCGGTGTACTGGTCGATGCGCCGATGCAGGGCGATGCCCGCTTCGATCCGTGGGTCGTAGGTGCCTTGCAGCGGTCCCTTGACGAAATCGCCATAGAGACTGCCGAGCAGTTGTTCCCGGCCGGAGCCGCCAAGGTGCAGGTGCGCGAGGTAGTTCATGACCCGCAGCTTATCACCACCACGCCCATATCGTTATAACCCGATATAGCGATTTGTTCGGTATTCAGATCAAATCCATATTGGTATATCGCGAAATAACGATTTAAGGTTCGCCTCATCGCGATATAGCGTTTTACTCACCTGAACCCACTACGAACTGCCCACATGACCCTTGACCTCGACGAAATAATAAAAGCACTGGCACACCCGGTACGGCGAGACATCCTCAACTGGCTCAAAGACCCCAAGGTCCAGTTCCCTGAACAATTGCACAACCACGAGTTCGGCATCTGCGCCGGACAGATCGACCAGCGTTGCGGCCTGTCGCAGTCCACGGTGTCGGCCCATCTGGCGGTGTTGCAACGGGCGGGGCTGATCACCAGCCAGAAGGTCGGTCAATGGCACTTCTTCAAACGCAACGAGGAAGTGATCCAGCAGTTCCTCAAGCAAATGAGCCAAGAGCTCTGACAAGGATTCGCCATGCCCCTCTCACTCCTTATCCTGGCCCTCAGCGCCTTCGCCATCGGTACCACCGAGTTCGTCATCATGGGCCTGTTGCCCGATGTGGCGGCTGACCTGGGTGTATCGATCCCCGGCGCCGGCTGGCTGGTGACCGGCTACGCCCTGGGCGTGGCCATCGGTGCTCCCTTCATGGCCCTGGCCACCGCCCGGCTGCCACGCAAGGCCGCGCTGGTGGCGCTGATGGGGATTTTCATCATCGGCAACCTGCTGTGCGCCATTGCCAGCGACTACAACGTGCTGATGTTCGCCCGGGTCGTGACCGCCTTGTGCCACGGCGCGTTCTTCGGAATCGGTTCGGTAGTGGCCGCCGGCCTGGTGGCGCCCAACAAGCGCGCCTCGGCCGTGGCCCTGATGTTCACCGGCCTGACCCTGGCCAATGTCCTCGGCGTCCCGCTGGGTACGGCACTGGGCCAGGAAGCGGGCTGGCGTTCGACCTTCTGGGCCGTGACCCTCATCGGTGTGGTGGCGCTGATCGGTCTGATCCGCTTCCTGCCGGCCAAGCGCGATGAAGAAAAACTCGACATGCGCTCGGAACTGGTGGCGCTCAAGGGTGCGGGCCTGTGGCTGTCCCTGGGCATGACGGCGCTGTTTTCCGCCTCGGTGTTCACCCTGTTCACCTACGTCGCCCCGTTGCTGGGTGAAGTCACCGGCGTGTCGCCCCGTGGCGTGACGTGGACCCTGGTGCTGATCGGCCTGGGCCTGACCCTGGGCAATATCATCGGCGGCAAGCTGGCGGACAAGAGCCTGGCGAACACGCTGATCGGTGTGTTCGTCACCATGGCCGTGGTCTCCACCGTGTTGAGCTGGACCAGCGTGGCGCTGATCCCCACCGAAATGACCCTGTTCCTCTGGGCCACCGCCTGCTTCGCGGCCGTGCCGGCCCTGCAAGTCAACGTGGTGACCTTCGGCAAAGAGGCACCGAACCTGGTGTCTACCCTGAACATCGGCGCTTTCAACATCGGCAACGCCTTGGGCGCCTGGGTCGGCGGCAGCGTCATCGACCAGGGCCTGGGCCTGACCAGCGTTCCCCTCGCCGCCGGTGCGCTGGCGGTACTGGCGCTGTTGATCACCCTGATTACTTTCCGCCAGGGCGCCAACCCCGACCTGGCTCCGGCAACTCGTTGATTTTCAACTTCCACTTTCGAGGCTTGTAATTCATGACGACTATTTTCGACCCGATCAAACTCGGCGACATCGAGCTGAAGAACCGCATCATCATGGCGCCACTGACCCGCTGCCGCGCCGATGCGGGCCGCGTACCCAACGCGTTGATGGCCGAGTACTACGTGCAACGCGCCTCCGCCGGCCTGATCCTCAGCGAAGCCACCTCCGTCACGCCGATGGGCGTGGGTTATCCGGATACCCCGGGCATCTGGTCCAACGATCAGGTGCGCGGCTGGGCCAACGTGACCAAGGCGATCCACGGTGCCGGCGGCAAGATCTTCCTGCAGCTGTGGCACGTGGGCCGGATCTCCCATCCGTCGTACCTGAATGGCGAAACCCCGGTGGCACCCAGCGCCATCCAGCCCAAAGGCCACGTGAGCCTGGTGCGTCCATTGGCCGACTACCCGACGCCACGGGCCCTGGAAACCGCTGAAATCGCCGACATCGTCGACGCCTACCGCGTAGGCGCCGAAAACGCCAAGGCCGCCGGTTTCGACGGCGTGGAAATCCACGGCGCCAACGGCTACCTGCTCGACCAGTTCCTGCAAAGCAGCACCAACCAGCGTACCGACCACTACGGCGGCTCCCTGGAAAACCGCGCCCGCCTGTTGCTGGAAGTGACCGATGCCGCCATCGAAGTCTGGGGCGCCGGCCGGGTTGGCGTGCACCTGGCGCCACGTGCCGACTCCCATGACATGGGCGACGAGAACCGCCTGGAAACCTTCAGCTACGTGGCCCGAGAGCTGGGCAAGCGTGGCATCGCGTTCATCTGCTCCCGCGAGAAGGAAGGCGACGACAGCATCGGCCCGCAACTCAAGCAAGCTTTCGGCGGCCCGTACATTGCCAATGAGCGCTTCACCAAGGACAGCGCCAATGCCTGGCTGGCCGAGGGCAAGGCCGATGCCGTGGCATTCGGTGTGCCTTTCATTGCCAACCCGGACTTGCCGGCACGCTTGAAAGCCGATGCGCCGCTGAATGAGCCACACCCGGAAACGTTCTATGGAAAAGGGCCGGTGGGTTATATCGATTATCCCGTGATGTAAGCATGTAACTCAGGCCAACTGAAAAGCCCCGACTCGAAAGAGCCAGGGCTTTTTTTATGCCTGTCAACTTTAACTCCGCACCAATTAACCAGCGCTGACACAACGAATAACAAGACGAAACTTATCCACTATGGATTCACGCATCGAACAACGCTAATAATAAAACCCGAACAACACTTCACCCACACAAAGGATTGACGCTTATATATTCACCTCCAGCAATAATTCAACACCCGACAAGTAAAGCTCGGTAAAACAACACCATCCAATCAAACCCACAACATACCCATCAATGTATGCAGGCTTTAGCGAGCGTTGCATTTATGAGAGACGCATAACCATGAATATCCTGAAAAGTTTCATCCTTGCCCTGGTGCTGGGGCCCGCTATGGTTGCCAACAGCATGGCCAACACCGGCATCACCGTGGAGATTACAAACAATACCAACGGTACGTTGAGCATGACCAACCTGCTGACCGATCCGCCACAGCCTGCGGACTTTTCTTCGAACGCTTATGACGTGTCGCCCAAGTCCATTCGCAATATCCATTTCGTCCATCAAAGGAGTTACACCTATCCCACAGCGGGTTGGCAACCCACACTGAAGAAAGTCAAACCTATTGAACTCGTTCTCTCTTATGCCTTGAGCAATTACGACTTCGAATGCCAGATGCAAACCCGATTCCAAGCCCCAGTCGTCTTTGGCACCCTGGAACCCCGTTACAAACCGGACTGGAACAGTCGATCGAACTACACCGGCGATGGCAAATACACTTGCAGGACTGAAGTCTCGCAAAAGATGCTCGAACCGCCCTTCAACTACACTGTTCGCCTGATTGTCGAATAGGCCGTAGACACGCGATAGCGACGCGCGCGTTGTCAATGTGCAGACGATTCATCTATAAGTACCCCGTCGGGCTTGAGGCCCACGGGGTATTCGTCATCAGCTATTGACACATATCGACGCAATTACGCATTTTGTTTCATTTGCGCAGGTTGGGGCTCAGGCGCAGCATGTCCAGCCCGATGTCCACCCAGCGCTCGGCCTCACCAGCCAGGGCGAAGCTGTCGGGGACCAACAGCCATTGGTAGAGGATGCCATCGATGTAGGCATGGAGGGCAACCGCCGCCCTTTCCGGGTCCATATCACCCGGCAACTGTCCACGCGTCATTGCATTGCGCAACGACAGCGCGATACGCACATTGCAGTCGAGGCTGACTTCGCGCCGCTGCTGGCGCAAATCGCACATCTCATCGGTGAACTCGCACTTATGGAAAAGAATCTCATTGATGCGTCGGGTTTTCGGGTCCAGGGCCACCTGCTGGAACAACCGCACCAGCAGCTTCCGGACGCAGCCCAACGGGTCCGGCTCTTCTTCGTTTTCACTGGCGCGGGCCAGTTCATCGAGCGGCTCATGCAAGGTGTCGAGCATGGCCTGGAGCAGATCCGCCTTGTTGCTGAAATGCCAATAGATCGCCCCGCGTGTCACACCGGCCAGGGTCGCAATGTCGGCCAGCGTCGTGCGCGCCACGCCACGCTCGAAAAAGGCTTTTTCGGCCGCTTCGAGTATCTGGCTGCGAGTCTCCAGGGCTTCCTCTTTGGTACGACGAACCATGGCAGTAAACACCTCAATCAGGATGCATGAGCAATGCGTAAGGTCAGCTGAGCGAATATAGAGCGCCCTCTCATAGGAGCGGACCTCCGGTCAACAGGGCCTTTGTCAGGCTTTTGTAAAGCCGGATGGTACGCAATTTGGCTGTTTACAAACAACCATGTACGTAAGTATATTTCTTAGCAACCTACTAATTGAAAAATGACGCCTTTCTAACTTTCCACCTTTCGAGTGCGCCTGTTGCGCGCCTGACCCGAGGATTTCCATGCAATTCAAGCCAGCTGTTACCGCTCTGGTTACCGCCATCGCCCTGGCATCACTGCTCAGCGGATGCAAAAAGGAAGAGGCGGCCCCCGCCGCACCACCCCCTCAGGTCGGCGTCGTAACCCTCAAAACCCAGCCTTTCACCTTGACGTCCGAATTGCCCGGCCGTACCAGCGCGTTCCGTGTCGCGGAAGTCCGTCCACAGGTCAACGGCATCATCCTCAAGCGTCTGTTCAAGGAAGGCGCCGACGTCAAGGCCGGCCAGCAGCTGTATCAGATCGACCCGGCGGTGTACGAAGCGACCCTCAAGAGCGCCGAGGCGAACTTGCGCTCAACCAAATCCATCGCCGATCGCTACAAGCAATTGGTGGATGAACAGGCCGTCAGCCGTCAGGAATACGACACCGCCGTGGCCAATCGCCTCGAATCGGAAGCCAACCTGCAAACCGCTCAGATCAACGTGCGCTACACCAAGGTCTATGCACCGATTTCCGGTCGCATCGGCCGTTCTTCGGTCACCGAGGGCGCGCTGGTCAGCAACGGTCAGGCCGACGCCCTGGCGACTATCCAGCAGTTGGACCCGATCTATGTCGACGTGACCCAGAGTTCGGTCGAACTGCTGCAATTGCGTCGTGAGCTGGAAAGCGGCCGGTTGCAGAAGGCTGGCGACAATGCCGCCATGGTCAAGCTGACCCTGGAGGATGGCAGCCAGTATGCCCATGACGGCAAGCTGGAGTTTTCCGAAGTGTCGGTCGACCAGACCACCGGCTCCGTCACCTTGCGGGCCGTGTTCCCCAACCCGGACCACACCCTGCTGCCGGGCATGTTCGTCCATGCGCAGTTGCAGGCCGGGGTGAACAGCGCGGCGATCCTGGCGCCGCAGCAGGGCGTGACCCGTGACCTCAAGGGCCTGCCGACCGCATTGGTGGTAGGCCCGGACAACAAGGTCGAACTGCGTCAGCTCAAGGCCAGCCGCACCGTCGGCAGCCAGTGGCTGATCGAAGACGGGCTCAAGGCCGGCGATCGCCTGATTACCGAAGGCCTGCAGTACGTACGGCCCGGGGTTGAAGTCAAGGCCACCGAAGCCACCAACGTGAACAGCAACGCAGCCACCAAGAACCCGGCCCCCGCTCAGGCAGCTGACAAAGCAGCCGGCGGCAAAGGGGAGTAAACCATGTCGAAATTCTTTATCGACCGTCCGATCTTCGCCTGGGTGATCGCCCTGGTGATCATGCTGGTCGGGGCTCTATCGATCCTCAAGTTGCCGATCAACCAGTACCCGAGCATCGCGCCGCCGGCCATCGCGATCCAGGTCACCTACCCGGGTGCGTCCGCGCAAACCGTGCAGGACACCGTGGTCCAGGTGATCGAGCAGCAGCTCAACGGTATCGACAACCTGCGTTATGTGTCCTCGGAAAGTAACTCCGACGGCAGCATGACCATCACCGCGACCTTCGAGCAGGGTACCAACTCCGATACCGCGCAGGTCCAGGTCCAGAACAAGCTGAACCTGGCCACCCCGTTGCTGCCGCAAGAAGTGCAGCAGCAGGGTATCCGCGTGACCAAGTCAGTGAAGAACTTCCTGATGGTGATCGGCGTCGTATCGCGCGACGGCAGCATGACCAAGGACGACCTGTCCAACTACATCGTGTCCAACATGCAGGACCCGATTTCGCGCACGGCCGGTGTCGGTGACTTCCAGGTCTTCGGCGCCCAGTACGCGATGCGGATCTGGCTCGACCCGGCCAAGCTGAACAACTATGCGCTGACCCCGGTGGACGTCAAAACCGCCATCGCCGCGCAGAACGTCCAGGTGTCCTCCGGCCAGCTCGGCGGCCTGCCTGCCCTGCCCGGCCAGCAACTGAACGCCACCATCATCGGCAAGACCCGCCTGCAGACCGCCGAACAGTTCAAGGCAATTCTGCTCAAGGTCAACCCGGATGGCTCGCAAGTGCGCGTCGGTGACGTCGCCGATGTCGGCCTGGGTGGCGAGAACTACAGCATCAGTGCCCAGTTCAACGGCGCCCCGGCTTCGGGCCTGGCCGTCAAACTGGCCAACGGTGCCAACGCCCTCGACACGGCCAAGGCCCTGCGCAAGACCATCAACGACCTCAAGCCGTTCTTCCCGCAAGGCATGGAAGTGGTGTTCCCCTACGACACCACGCCAGTGGTGAGCGAGTCGATCAAGGGCGTGGTGGAAACCCTGGTGGAAGCGGTCGCCCTGGTGTTCCTGGTGATGTTCCTGTTCCTGCAGAACTTCCGCGCCACCATCATCACCACGATGACCGTGCCGGTTGTACTGCTGGGTACGTTCGGGATCCTCGCGGCGTTCGGCTTCAGCATCAACACCCTGACCATGTTCGGCATGGTGCTCGCCATCGGCTTGCTGGTGGACGACGCCATCGTCGTGGTGGAAAACGTCGAACGGGTGATGAGCGAGGAAGGCCTGTCACCCAAGGAGGCGACGAAAAAATCCATGGGCCAGATCCAGGGTGCCCTGGTGGGTATCGCCCTGGTGCTTTCGGCGGTACTGCTGCCGATGGCGTTCTTCGGCGGCTCCACCGGTGTGATCTATAAACAGTTCTCCATCACCATCGTCTCGGCCATGGCCCTGTCGGTACTGGTGGCGCTGATCTTCACCCCGGCGCTCTGCGCAACCATGCTCAAACCCATTGCCAAGGGTGACCATGGCGTGGAGAAACGTGGGTTCTTCGGCTGGTTCAACCGCAACTTCGACCGCAGCGTGCAAAGCTACGAGCGGGGTGTCGGCAATATCCTGCGCCATAAAGCACCGTACCTGCTGGTCTACCTGATTATCGTCGTCGGTATGATCTGGCTGTTCATGCGTATTCCGGCCTCTTTCCTCCCCGAGGAAGACCAGGGGGTGCTGTTTGCCCAGGTCCAGACGCCAGCCGGGTCCAGCGCCCAGCGCACCCAGGTGGTGGTGGACAAGATGCGTGAGTACCTGCTGCGTCCAGGCAAGGATGGCGGTGAAGGCGATGGCGTGGCCTCGGTGTTCACCGTGACCGGCTTCAACTTCGCCGGCCGCGGCCAGAGCTCGGGCATGGCGTTCATCATGCTCAAGCCGTGGGAAGAGCGTAACGCCGACAACAGCGTGTTCAAGATCTCCGCCCGCGCCCAGCAGCACTTCTTCACCTTCCGCGACGCCATGGTGTTCGCCTTTGCCCCTCCGGCGGTGCTGGAACTGGGTAACGCCACAGGTTTCGACGTGTTCCTGCAGGACCGTGCCGGCGTCGGCCATCAGAAGTTGATGGAAGCGCGTAACCAGTTCCTGGGCATGGCGTCCCAAAGCAAGGTACTGGCCCAGGTGCGTCCGAACGGCCTGAACGACGAGCCGCAATACCAGCTGGAAATCGATGACGAGAAGGCCAGCGCCCTCGGCGTGACCATTTCGGACATCAACAACACCTTGTCGATTGCCCTGGGCAGTAGCTACGTCAACGACTTCATCGACCGTGGTCGGGTGAAGAAGGTGTATGTCCAGGGACAGGCAGGCGCTCGCATGAGCCCCGAAGACCTGCAGAAATGGTACGTGCGCAACAGCGCGGGAACCATGGTGCCGTTCACCGCCTTCGCCAAGGGCGAGTGGGTCTATGGCTCGCCGAAGTTGTCCCGTTACAACGGCGTGGAAGCGATGGAAGTGCTCGGCACTCCGGCTCCCGGCTACTCCACCGGTGAAGCCATGGCCGAAGTCGAGGCCATCGCCAAGAAGCTGCCGGCCGGTGTCGGTATTTCCTGGACCGGCCTGTCGTATGAAGAACGACTGGCAGGCTCCCAGATGCCGGCGCTGTTCGCCCTGTCGATCCTGATGGTGTTTCTCTGCCTGGCGGCGCTGTATGAGAGCTGGTCGATCCCGATTGCGATCGTGCTCGTGGTGCCGCTGGGGATCATCGGTGCGTTGATGGCGACCAGCTTGCGCGGGCTTTCCAATGACGTGTACTTTCTGGTCGGTCTGTTGACCACCATCGGCCTGGTCGCGAAGAACGCCATCCTGATCGTCGAGTTCGCCAAGGAACTGCATGAGCACGGCAAGAGCCTGCAAGAGGCGGCCATCGAGGCTTGCCGGATGCGACTGCGGCCGATCATCATGACCTCGCTCGCGTTTATCCTCGGCGTGGTGCCCTTGGCAATTTCCACAGGTGCCGGCTCGGGTAGCCAACATGCCATCGGCACCGTGGTGATCGGCGGGATGATCACCGCCACCGTCCTGGCGATCTTCTGGGTGCCGCTGTTCTTCGTGGCCGTTTCGTCGATAGGTCGTCGCAAAAAGGACGACACCCCTGAAACCATTAAAGAGGCTGGGCAATGAGCAAGTCGTTACTCTCTCTGACCATCGCCGCCGTCGTGCTCAGCGGCTGCTCGCTGATCCCCGACTATCAGCGGCCCGAAGCACCGGTCGCGGCACAATACCCCCAAGGTCCGGCCTACGAGCCGGCCAAGGCGGCCGGCCAGGCGGCCGCGGAACAGGGCTGGAAGCAGTTCTTCCATGACCCGGCCCTGCAACAGCTGATCCAGGTCGCCCTGGAAAACAACCGCGACCTGCGCGTCGCGGCGCTGAACATCGATGCCTACGCCGCGCAGTACAACATCCAGCGCGCGGACCTGTTCCCGGCGGTCTCGGCCACCGGTTCGGGCAGCCGCCAGCGGGTACCGGCACGGGCCTCGCAGACCGGACAAGCAGCCATCAGCAGCTCCTACTCGGCCACCCTGGGCATCAGTGCCTATGAACTGGACCTGTTCGGCCGGGTTCGCAGCCTGAGCGAGCAAGCGCTGCAAAGCTACTTCGCCACCGAGGAAGCCCGCCGCAGTACCCAGATCAGCCTGGTGGCCAGCGTCGCCAACGCCTACCTGACCTGGCAGGCCGACAAGGAACTGCTCAAGCTGACCCAGGAAACCCTGGGGACCTACGAGCAGAGCCTCAAGCTGACCACCCGCAGCGCCGATGTCGGCGTCGCCTCGGCGCTTGACCTGAGCCAGGCGCGCACGGCGGTGGAAAACGCCCGTGTGCAACTGGCCCGCTACACCCGCCAGGTGGCCCAGGACGAAAACAACCTGACCCTGCTGCTGGGCACCGGCCTGCCGGCCAACCTGAACACGCAACCACTGAGCAACGACCTGCTCAGCGAAGTGCCGGCCGGGTTGCCGTCGGACTTGCTGCAACGTCGTCCGGACATTCTCCAGGCCGAACACAACCTGCTTGCCGCCAACGCCAACATCGGCGCCGCGCGGGCCGCGTTCTTCCCGAGCATCAGCCTGACGGCCAACGCCGGCACGCTGAGCCCGGACCTGTCCGGCCTGTTCAAGGGCGGTTCGGGTACCTGGACCTTCGCCCCGCAGATCAACCTGCCGATCTTCAACGCCGGCAGCCTGCGGGCGAGCCTGGATTACGCCAAGATCCAGAAAGACATCAACGTCGCGCAGTACGAGAAGTCGATTCAGACGGCATTCCAGGAAGTCTCCGACGGCCTGGCGGCACGCCAGACCTACAACGAGCAGTTGCAGGCCCAGACCGACTTCGTCGCCGCCAACCAGGATTACTATCGCCTGGCCGAGCGTCGCTATCGCATTGGTGTCGACAGCAACCTGACCTTCCTCGATGCCCAACGCCAGCTGTTCAGCGCCCAACAGTCGCTGATCACCGACCGCCTCGCGCAATTGACCAGCGAGGTCAATCTGTACAAGGCGCTGGGGGGTGGGTGGAATGCCGAGACGGGCAAGAACGAGCCGGTGAAGGAAGAAGCGCCGAAGATGAAATTGTTCTGATTGATGCTTGAACGCTGAAACACGAAGCCCACCGAGAGGTGGGCTTTTTGTTTGGGTTTCTACAGGGTTGTGTGGGAGCGAGCTTGCTCGCGATGGCGGCCTGTCAGCTGATCGAGTACATATCCATTGCTGCGGTAACGGCTGCTTAGGGTTTCGCCCTGACGGCGACTTACTTTCTTTCAAACGCCAAAGAAAGTAAGCAAAGAACGCTGGCCCCACCACTCGGCACCTCGCCAAGGCGAGGTGTTCCCTCACTCCGGCATTGCTCCGTGGGCCCGCCGCGAAGGGCCATCCATGGCCCAGCGCGGCTATCCCGGCATCCATGCCGGGATGCCCACTGCGCAATGCCTGCGTTCGGCCAGCGTGGTTAATGGGGCGTTCAAGATCAAGATCAAGATCAAGATCAAGATCAAGATCAAGATCAAGAGCTAAAGCCAAAGCGCGGTGATCAACTGAGGTACTGGCATCGCGAGCAAGCTTTGCTCCTACAGCCCAGTTGGGGGATAAACCTCACTTGGCTAACGCGGGTCGACGATATCCAACGCACGATTAGCCAGTAGCTCACTCAATTCAATCATCTGCGCCACGCCCAATGCGACATGCCGCCGCGAGCCTTCCAGATCAAACGCCAGGTCATTGACCATGGCATTGGCCGAGGCCAGGGTTTCGCTGAGATTCGCAAGCAGAGACTCGGTGTCGAGGGTATCGATGACGGTGAAAACTTGAGTTGAGTTTTTGGGCTTGGAATCAGGGTGGGTGCCGAGATGGAAATCGAGTGCCCGGTCTGCTGCCTCTTGGAGCTTGTCTGGATCTGGGTCGTTGTAGGGGAAGGTGGAACCGGGCGCAGGGGGATTAGGTGTTTCTTTAATCATGATGGTGCTCCTAACGAAAATGAGAGCCGCCAGCATCACTTGCAGATGATAGGTGGCAGCTGTGTACGGGTCTGCAAGACCGAGTCGTTAGGCAACCTCGGCAGACCCGAAGGTCTCCCGCACACAGCCACCATAAAACGATGGCATCAGAAAACGCCATGGATTATAGGGGCGCGGCTAGGCACCTAACAAATTCGGCGGGCTTGCAGTCCCGGTCGCTGAATGGGCAGCGACATAAAAAGGCTAGTGGCACGGCTTCCGAGCGGCAACCTTAAAAGCTTGTCGGAAAAATCGACGCATCTGTCAGACCGTCCACGAACCCTCTGAGAGCGGGCTTGCCCGCGAAGGCGTCGGCACATTCAACACGGTTGCGAGCTGACCCACCGCTATCGCGAGCAAGCTCGCTCCCACCGGGGATTGGAGGTAAACGCTGGGTTTGAGAACGCCCCAATCCACTGTGGGAGCGAGCCTGCTCGCGATAGCGGAGGACCAGGCACGGCTGTGTTGTCTGAGACGGGCGATAGCGCTCGCTCGAGGGTGTCCAAATTTGTGTGGGACCGAGGTGTGTTTTTGCCGTTCGATAATCGCCCAAAACCGATAATCGCCAATTGAAGCGATCCCGGCCTGCCCTTCACCATCCCTCGCACACAATAAGAACGACAGGTTCCTCGCCATGACCACACGCCCCGCCTCGCCCGGCTGATCCTCAGCCATTTACCCGTTGGTTCTACCGTCTCGTCTGCAACCCAGGTTTGCGGCAGCGGTTCTTCTCGTCCATGAAAAATAGAGACACGTCCATGAAGTCCACACAGCATTTGTTCCCCAGCCTCATCGCCGTTGCCCTGGCCGGTTCCGCCCTGCCGGTCCTGGCCGCAGAGTCGGGGTTTGTCGAAGATGCGAAGGTCAATCTCAACCTGCGCAACTTCTACTTCAACCGCAACTTCACCAACCCGAACAACGCCCAGGGCAAGGCCGAGGAATGGACCCAGAGCTTCATCCTCGACGCCAAGTCCGGTTTCACCCAGGGCACGGTGGGGTTCGGCATGGACGTGCTGGGCCTGTACTCGATCAAGCTCGATGGCGGCAAAGGCACCGCCGGCACCCAGTTACTGCCGGTCCACGATGACGGCCGTCCGGCCGATGACTTCGGTCGCCTCGGGGTGGCTCTCAAGGCCAAGGTGTCGAAGACTGAATTGAAGGTCGGCGAATGGATGCCGGTGTTGCCGATCCTGCGTTCCGACGACGGTCGTTCCCTGCCGCAAACCTTCCGCGGCGGCCAAGTCACCTCCACCGAAATCAGCGGCCTGAGCCTCTACGGCGGCCAGTTCCGCGGCAACAGTCCGCGCAACGATGCGAGCATGGAAGACATGTTCATGAACGGCCGCCCGGCCTTCACCTCCGACCGTTTCAACTTCGGCGGCGGCGAATATGCCTTCAACGACAAACGCACCCAGGTCGGCGTCTGGTACGCGGAACTGAGCGACATCTACCAGCAGCAGTATTTCAACCTGACCCACAGCCAGCCCATCGGCGACTGGACCCTGGGCGCCAACCTCGGCTATTTCATCGGCAAGGAAAACGGCAGCGCCCTGGCCGGCGACCTGGACAACAAGACCGCTTTCGCCATGCTCTCGGCCAAGTACGGGGGCAACACCTTCTACGTCGGCCTGCAGAAACTCAGCGGCGACGATGCCTGGATGCGCGTCAACGGCACCAGCGGCGGCACCCTGGCCAACGACAGCTACAACTCCAGCTACGACAACGCCAGGGAAAAATCCTGGCAAGTGCGCCACGACTTCAACTTCGCCGCCGTCGGCGTGCTGGGCCTGACCCTGATGAACCGCTACATCAGCGGCGACAACGTGCACACCGCCACGGTGGACGACGGTAAGGAATGGGGCCGTGAAAGCGAACTGGCGTACACCGTGCAGAGCGGTGCGTTGAAGAATCTCAACGTGAAATGGCGCAACTCGACGTTGCGGAGGGATTTCAGCACCAATGAGTTCGATGAGAACCGGTTGATTGTCAGCTATCCAATGAGTTTGTTGTAAAGCGGCTGGGGTGGGTCAGTCGTTCAGATGGCGGCTGACCCACCGCTATCGCGAGCAGGCTCGCTCCCACAGGGGATTTGTGGTGTACGCAGAATCTGCATACTGCACTGAACCACTGTGGGAGCGAGCCTGCTCGCGATGGCGGTGGCACATTCAACATCTTCAGCCCACCGGGATTACGATAAGCCTACTCTCTGGACTCGACGCCCAACTCGTCCCACACCGACTCGGCCAGGTGGAACGTGGCGTTGGCGGCAGGAATGCCGCAGTAGATGGCGCTCTGCATGATCACTTCCTTGATCTCGCCACGGCTCACACCATTGTTGGCGGCGGCGCGCAGGTGCAGCTTGAGTTCTTCGTTGCGGTTCATGCCGATCAGCATGGCGAGGGTGATCAGGCTGCGGGTGTGGCGCGGCAGGCCCGGGCGGGTCCAGATGTCGCCCCAGGCGTGACGGGTGATCATCTCCTGAAATTCGCTGTTGAACTCGGTCAGGGCATTGAGGCTGCGATCAACGTGGGCATCGCCCAGCACTGCGCGGCGGACTTGCATGCCTTCGTCGTAACGTTGTTTCTCGTCCACAGAAAGCTCCTCAGGCGCGGCTGGAATCAAGCAGGAAATCCAGCACCTGCTCGCTGAACGCAGCGCCGGCCTGGACGTTGGACAGGTGCGCGGCGTGGAACTCGGCGTACTGCGCCCCACTGACCCGCTCCTGGATAAAGTGCCCGCCCGACGGCGGCGTCACAGCATCTTCGGTACCGGCCACCACCAGCAGCGGCACGCGGATCGATGTCAATTGATCGCGGAAATCGGCATCGCGCACGGCAGCGCAGTTGGCTGCATAGCCCTGGGGCGAGGTGGCGGCGAGCATGTCGGTGATTTTCCTCGCCGTGTCCGGGTTGGCCTGGGCGAAGTCCGGGGTGAACCAGCGGGCAATCGAAGCATCCCGCAGCGCCACCATGGCCGCCTTGCCGTCACGCAGCACGGTTTCGATGCGCGGGTTCCACATCGACGGATCACCGATCTTGGCCGCAGTGTTGCACACCACCAACTTGTGCAGTCGCTCGCCGGCATTGATGCCCAGCCATTGGCCGATCAGACCACCCATGGACAACCCGCAGAAGTGCACCTTGTCGATGTCCAGCGCGTCGAGCATCGCCAGCACATCGCGGCCCAATTGCTCGATGCTGTAGGGGCCTTCGGTGACCAGCGACTGGCCGTGACCACGGGTGTCGAAACGCAGCACGCGAAAGTGCTCGCTGAACGCCGCGATCTGCTCGTCCCACATGTGCAGGTCGGTGCCCAGGGAGTTGGACAACACCAGCACCGGCGCGTCTGGCCGGCCGTCAAAGCAATAGTTCAGTTCGCCGTCGGCGAGTTTGACGAATCCCACAACAATCTCCTTTCAGGCCTTCAAAGCCAGGTGTTCGGCCACCGCCCGGGCGACCCAGGTCTGGGCCTGGCCGAGGTAATGGGCGGGGTTGAGCAAATGATCGAGTTCGGCAGCGGACAGGTGCGCGCAAACCTGGGATTCGTCTCCCAGCACGTCGCGCAGGTGACGTTGTTCGGCCACGGCACGCTTGCAGCACTGCTCCAGCAGATGGTGCGCGGTGTCCCGTCCGACACGCTGGGCCAGGACGATGCTCACCGCTTCGGCCAGCACCAGGCCCTGGGTCAGTTCGAGGTTGCGGGCCATGCGCGCCGCATCCACCTCCAGCCCATCGGCCAGCAGCCGCGCCTGTTGCAGGGCGCCGGACACCAGGCAGCAGATTTCCGGCAGGGTTTCCCATTCGGCATGCCAGAGGCCCAGGCTGCGCTCATGCTCCTGGGGCATCGCACTGAACAACGTCGACAACAAGCCAGGCACCCGTGTCGCCGCGCCGATCAGTACCGCCGCGCCCACCGGGTTGCGCTTGTGGGGCATGGTCGACGAACCGCCCTTGCCCGGTGCCGACGGCTCGAACGCTTCGCCGGCCTCGGTCTGCATCAACAGGCTGACGTCGCGGCCGAGCTTGCCCAGGCTGCCGGCAATCAGGCCCAGCACCGAGCCGAACTCCACCAGTCGGTCGCGCTGGGTGTGCCAGGGCTGTTCCGGCAGCCCCAGTTGCAGCTCGGCCGCCAGGGCTTCAGCGACAGGCAGTGCCTGTTCGCCCAATGCGGCAAGCGTTCCGGAGGCGCCGCCGAATTGCAGCACCAACAAGCGTGGCTTGAGCTCCGACAGACGCTGGCGGCTGCGGGTGATCGCTCCCAGCCATCCGGCGATTTTCATGCCCAGGGTCACCGGTGTCGCATGTTGCAACCAGGTGCGCCCGGCCAACGGCGTAGCGGCGTAGTGCTCGGCTTGGCGGGCCAGGATGGCGGCCAGTTGCGCCAGCTCGCCTTCGATCAGTTCCAGTGCCTGGCGCAGTTGCAGGACCAGGCCGCTGTCCATCACGTCCTGGCTGGTGGCGCCCAGGTGCACGTAACGCTCAGCCTCGGGATCCACGCTGGCAATACGTTTGCCCAGTGCCTTGACCAGCGGAATCGCCGAATTGCCGGCACTGGCAATCGCTTCGCCCAATGCCGAAAAATCGTACAACCGGGCATGACAGGCAGCCTCGATGGGCGCCACCGCGTCCTGGGGGATCAGACCTACCCGCGCCTCGGCCCGGGCCAGTGCCGCCTCGACGTCGAGCATGGCTTGCACCCGGCCGGCATCGCAGAACACCTCGCGCATGTCGCCGGCGGTGAAGTAGGCATCGAACAGCTGATTGCCCGGTCGTTCGTTCATAAACAGTCCTAGGGTGTCAAAGGTCGTGATGCAAATACGTCGGTTGCTTCGGCAGGCGCAGGCTGAACAGGAACGCCACCACCATCATGACCGTGACGTACCAGTAGAAGGCATTTTCCATGCCCTGGGCTTTCAGGCTCAAGGCAACGTACTCCGCCGAACCGCCAAAAATCGCATTCGCCACCGCGTAGGCCAACCCTACCCCGAGGGCCCGCACTTCGGGTGGAAACATTTCGGCTTTTACCAGGCCGCTGATGGAGGTGTAGAAGCTGACGATTGCCAGGGCCAGGGTAATCAGGACGAACGCCAGGAACGGACTGCTGATGCTTTTGAGGGTCAGCAGGATCGGCACCGTGCACAAGGCACCCAACGCGCCGAACCAGAGCATGGAGTTACGCCGGCCGATCTTGTCCGCCAGCATGCCGAACAGCGGTTGCATGCACATGTAGAGAAACAGTGCGCCGGTCATGATGTAACTGGCGGTCTTGGCATGCAGACCCGCCGTGTTCACCAGGTATTTCTGCATGTAGGTGGTGAACGTATAGAAAATCAGCGAACCGCCGGCGGTGTATCCCAGCACGGTGATGAACGCGGCCTTGTGGTCGCGAAACAGCGCGGCGATGCTGCCGGCGTCCTTGTTCTCGCGCATTTCCTTGCTGCTGGTTTCCTTCAGGGAGCGGCGCAGGAACAGGGAAATCAAGGCCGCCACGGCGCCGACCACGAAGGGGATCCGCCAGCCATAGGCCCGCAGTTCGTCCTCGTTCAGGAACTGTTGCAGGATCACCACCAGCGACACGGCCAGCAGCTGCCCGCCGATCAGCGTCACGTACTGGAACGACGCGAAGAAGCCGCGCTGGCCCTTGAGGGCGACTTCGCTCATGTAGGTGGCGGTGGTGCCGTACTCACCGCCCACCGACAAACCCTGGAGCAAGCGGGCGAACAACAGCAACACCGGCGCCCAGACGCCAATGTCCTTGTAGGTGGGCAGGCAGGCGATGAGCAACGAGCCGAAGCACATCATCAGCACCGAAATCATCATCGAATTCTTGCGTCCGTGGCGGTCTGCCACCCGGCCGAAAATCCAGCCGCCAATCGGCCGCATCAGGAACCCGGCGGCGAAGACCCCGGCGGTGTTGACCAGTTGCACCGTGGGGTTGTCGGACGGGAAGAACGCCGGCGCGAAATAGATCGCGCAGAAGGCGTAGACGTAGAAGTCGAACCATTCGACCAGGTTGCCGGAGGAGGCGCCGACGATGGCGAAGATGCGCTTGCTGCGTTCTTCGCCGGTGTAGTGGCTGGTTAAGGTGGTCATGGGTTATTCACTCTTGGGGAATCGACAAAGTCTAGACACACTTCGTAACAGTCCCGTTCCACAGACAGGCGCTGCCTGTACTGACGTCATCGCGAGCAGGCTCGCTCCCACAGGGTTCGTATTCTTCCTTTGGTCCTGCCGCTTGCTGTGGCGAGGGAGCTTGCTCCCGCTGGCTTGCGCAGCAAGCCCAGGATGACCCCGCTGCCAGGTTTGCGACTGCTACGCAGGGCTCGCCCTCGTTCGTCCCTCGCCACAGTGATTTAGATAGCTTGAGGTATCTGGCCACAGGGGCTCTTCAATAATCGAAGAACACCGTCTCGGCATCCGTCCCCTGCAGAATCACATTCCACTGGTACACGCCCGACGCATCGGGTTTGCTCACAATGGTGGCGCGGCGTTCTTCGGGGACGCAGGCCAGCAGCGGGTCGGCTTCGTTGGCCTGCTCGCCGTCGAAGTAGATACGCGTCAGCAGGTGCTTGACCAAGCCACGGGCGAAGACCAGTACTACCAGGTGCGGTGCCTGGGTTGTGCCGCCCAGGCCCGGCACGGTGCCCGGCTTGATGGTGGTGAACCGGAAGCGCCCCTCGGCGTCCACCGGCACCCGGCCGAACCCTTCGAAATTCGGGTCCAGGGGTTTGTCCTGATCGTCATCGGGGTGGGCGTATTTGCCGGCGGCGTTGGCCTGCCAGACCTCCAGCATCGCATCGTTGACGAACTCGCCGTTGCCGTCGATCACCTGCCCGGTGATCGCCACACGCTGGCCGAGGGTTTCGGCGACGGTCATGTCTTCGCGGTTCAGCCAGGTCAGGCCGATGTGATAGTAAGGGCCAACGGTATGGGACGTGGTGGCGGTAAGCGTCATCTTATTTCTCCATCGGCGTGGCGTCGCGGCCGCGCAAGACGATGTCCCAGCGATAACCGAGGGCGTAGTGAGGGATGGTTTTTTCCAGGTCGAAGCTGGCGATCAGGCGCTCCTTGGCGCTGGTGTCCGGCACGCAGTTGTAGATCGGATCGTAGGCCAGCAGCGGGTCGCCGGGGAAATACATCTGCGTCACCAGGCGCGTCAGGATGCTCGGTCCGAACAACGAGAAATGGATATGCGCCGGGCGCCAGGCATTGTGGTGGTTGCCCCAGGGGTAGGCACCGGGCTTGATGGTCTGGAACTGGTACCAGCCGTCGGCATCGGTGATGGCGCGACCGGTGCCGGTGAAATTCGGGTCCAGCGGCGCATCGTGTTTGTCGCGGTCATGGTTGTAGCGACCGGCGGCGTTGGCCTGCCAGATCTCAACCAGGATGCCCGGCACGGGATGGCCGTTCTCATCCAGCACACGCCCGTGAATAATGATCCGCTCCCCCAGGGGTTCGCCGGCATGCTGGGCGGTCAGGTCGTTGTCGTTCTCCTGCACACGGTCGGCGCCGATGGTCGGGCCGGTGATTTCCGACAGCGAGTGAGGCAGATGCACCAACGGTTTGGACGGCGAGCGCAGGTTGGTGGACTGATATGGCGGGTGCAGGTACTCCGGCTGGGTGCCCGCTTGGGGGCGACGGTAACCAGGCTTGTCAGTCATGAAGCATTCCTCGGTTTCTTATGAGTAGTACGGCGCGTCAGACGCGCTCGATAGCCAATGCCAGGCCCTGGCCAACGCCGACACACATGGTCGCCAGGCCTTTCTTGCCGCCGGTCTTTTCCAGATGATGCAGCGCCGTCAGCACCAGTCGTGCCCCGCTCATGCCCAGTGGATGGCCGAGTGCGATGGCGCCGCCGTTCGGGTTGACCTGCGGCGCATCGTCCGCCAGCCCCAGTTCGCGCAGCACCGCCAGGCCCTGGCTGGCAAACGCTTCATTGAGTTCGATCACGTCGAAATCGGCGACTGCCAGGCCCAGGCGTTCCGTCAACTTGCGCACCGCCGGCACCGGGCCGATGCCCATCACCCGTGGCGCCACGCCGGCACTGGCCATGCCCAGCACTTTGCCGCGAGGGGTCAGGCCGTGTTTCTTCACCGCTTCGGCCGAGGCCAGGATCAACGCCGCCGCGCCGTCATTCACACCCGAGGCGTTGCCGGCGGTGACGGTCTTGTCCGGGCCGTTGACCGGCTTGAGTTTGTTCAGGGCTTCCAGCGTGGTATCGGCGCGGGGATGCTCGTCCTGCTCGACCACGGTTTCGCCTTTCTTGTGGGCAATGCGCACCGGTACGATTTCTTCGGCGAAAAATCCGGCGGCCTGGGCCGCCGCCGTGCGTTGCTGGCTGCGCAGGGCGAACGCGTCCTGGTCGGCGCGGGACACCGCGTAATCGTCCGCCACGTTATCGGCGGTCTGGGGCATCGCGTCCACGCCGTACTGGGCTTTCATCAAGGGGTTGATGAAGCGCCAGCCAATGGTGGTGTCTTCCAGTTTCATGTTGCGGGAAAACGCCGCGTCGGCCTTGCCCATCACGAACGGCGCGCGGGACATCGATTCCACGCCACCGGCGATGGCCAGCTCCATTTCGCCGCTGGCGATGGCGCGAAATGCCGTGCCGATGGCGTCCATGCCCGAAGCGCAGAGGCGGTTGAGGGTCACGCCGGGAATGCTCTCCGGCAACCCCGCCAGCAACAGCGCCATGCGCGCCACGTTGCGGTTGTCTTCGCCAGCCTGGTTGGCGCAACCGAGGAACACCTCGTCCACCGCACTCCAGTCCACCGACAGGTTGCGCTCCATCAGTGCCTTGATCGGCACGGCCGCCAGGTCATCGGCGCGCACCGCGGCCAAACCACCGCCGAAGCGGCCGATGGGGGTACGAATCGCATCACAGATATAAACGTCGCGCATCAGGCTTCTCCCGGTGCCTGGCCGTGGGCCGCCGCCGTGCGAGCTTCCAGATCGCGCAGTGCGCGCAGCTCCACGTCGGTCGGCTCGGCGGTGGTGTGCACCTGGTCGGCGAAACGGATCGCCCACCCGGTGGCCGCAATGACTTGCTCGCGGGTCACGCCGGGGTGCAGTGAAGTGACCACGAATTCATGGGTGCCGGCTTCCGGCTCCATGATGCACAGGTCGGTGATGATACCCATCGGCCCCGCACCCGGCAGGCCCAGGCGTTTGCGCGAATCGCCGCCCTCGCCGTGACCGACCGAAGTGATGAAGTCCAGCTTATCGACGAACGAACGCGCCGACTGCTTGAGGATGATCAACACGCTCTTGGCGGAACCGGCGATTTCCGGTGCACCGCCGGCGCCCGGCAGACGGACTTTTGGCTGATGGTAATTGCCCACCACCGTGGTGTTGATATTGCCGAAACGGTCGACCTGGGCCGCGCCGAGGAAACCGACGTCGATACGCCCGCCCTGCAGCCAGTAGCGGAAAATCTCACCGGTCGGTACGACGGTGTCCGCCGTTTCCGCCAGCTCGCCGTCGCCAATGGACAGCGGCAATACGCTGGGCTTGGCGCCGATGGGGCCGGACTCGTAGATCAGCACGACATCCGGCGACGAGGTCAACCGCGCCAGGTTGGCCGCTTTCGATGGCAGGCCGATACCGACGAAGCACACGGCGTTGTTCTTCAATCGACGGGCCGCGGCAACGGTCATCATTTCGTTGGTGGAGTACGTCATTGTTTCGCCTCCGAAGCGGCTGCCAGTTTGGCCTGCAATTCACTGAAATCCCGGGTGCCGTGGATGTATTCGTCGATCCACGCGGTAAAGGCCTCACGGTCCCGGGCGATGGCATCCCACGCCTGGTAGAAACGATTGTCGCGCTCGGTGTAGCCGTGGGCGTAGGACGGATGAGCCCCTCCGGGCACGTGGCAGACCGCGCTCAAGGCCCAGGTCGGCAGGACGCAGGCATTCATCGGTGCGTCCAGGTCGTCGACGATCTCTTCCACGGTGACGATGCAGCGCTTGGCGGCCAGGGCGGCCTCTTTCTGCACGCCGAGAATGCCCCACAGCAGCACGTTGCCCTTGCGGTCGGCTTTCTGGGCGTGGATCACGGTGATGTCGGGACGTACCGAAGGCACCGCGGCCAGGACTTCACCGGTAAAGGGGCAGGTCACGCTTTTGATCAGCGGATTGACCTTCGGCAGGTCGGAACCGGCGTAGGCCCGCAGCACCGCGAACGGCAGGCCGGAGGCCCCGGCGACGTAGGCGTTGGCCAGGTCGGCGTGGCTGTGCTCCTCGATCTCCAGGGGTTGTGGCCATTGCTTTTCCACGGCATCGCGTAAGCGGTGCAGCGAACCCACGCCCGGGTTGCCGCCCCAGGAGAAAATCAATTTGCGCGCACAACCTGCGCCGATCAACTGGTCATAGATCAGGTCCGGGGTCATCCGCACCAGGGTCAGGTCTTTCTTGCCCTGACGGATGATTTCATGACCCGCCGCCGTCGGAATCAAGTGGGTGAAGCCTTCGAGGGCGACGGTATCGCCGTCGTTGACGAATTGCTTCACCGCGTCGTGCAGCGAAAGGATTTCAGCCATGGGCAGGCTCCCGTTTTCCAGTGGACCGACATGAAGAAAAAGGCGCGAGGTTCAGCGCCGGAGTGACTGAAGAGTAAGCTGCGGGAAAAGCCCAAACAATCCGATAATCGACTGAGTGTTCGTTTATCGAACAGATTGTTGTTTGGCTATCGATTTACTTGGGGAATTAATTCCGGGTGGGAGCGAGCCTGCTCGCGATGGCGGTGTATCAGGCAGTAAGTTGGCTACTCTGTCTGGCGATAGCGCTCGTCCGAGCGAGGGACAGGGGGTCACTCAGGTCAGCGAGTCAGGTCGCATCCGCATGGCTGACCATGCCCTTGATCACCACTGCCGCGGTCGCCAGCGCTGCGGGCACGACCAGGGCGGTCAATACCTGCTCGAAGTTCCAGCCCAGGCCCAGCAGCGTCGCCCCCATCCAGGCCCCGAGAATGGCACCGAACCGACCGATGCCGAGCATCCACGACACCCCCGTGGCGCGGCCCTGGGTCGGGTAGAAACGCGCCGCCAGGGACGGCATCGCCGATTGCGCGCCGTTGACGCACATGCCCGCCACCAGCACCAACGTCGCGAGCACCGTGATGTGGCCCAGGCTCTGCCCTACGGCGTAGGCAAATAGCCCGGCCATCAAGTAGAAAAAGCCGATGACCTTGTGGGGATTGAACCGATCCATCGCCCAGCCCACGCCCACTGCGCTCAACACACCACCCAGTTGGAACAGTGCGCCGATGAAAGCGGCCTGCTCCATGCTCGCGCCACTGTCGCGCATCAGCGTCGGCAGCCAACTGGTCAACAGGTAAACGATCACTAGGCCCATGAAATAAGTCAGCCACAGCAGCAGCGTACCGGCGCTGTAGGTGCCGGAGAAGATCACCGCGAGCACGTTCCGGGCCTTCACGGTTTTCTGTTCGGGCACACTGAAGCTGGCGGCCTGGGCAATGGTGGCCGGGTCGATCGGCGCCAGGGCCTTGCGGACCTTGTCGGTACCACGATTGCGCACGAGCAGGTAGCGCGCCGACTCCGGCAGCCAGAACAGCAGCACCACTGCCAGGATCAATGGCAGGATCCCACCGATCAGCAGCAAGCTGTGCCAACCGAACGCCGGTATCAATTTGGCCGAGATGAAGCCGCCGCCGGCCATCCCCAGGTTGAATCCACAGAACATGCTGGTGACCAACAGGGATTTCTTGCGCTCCGGGGTGTATTCCGACAGCAAGGTGGTGGCGTTCGGCATCCCTGCGCCCAGACCCAGCCCCGTCAGGAAGCGCAGCACCAGCAATTGCTCGACATTGGCGCTGTATGCCGACGCCAGGCTGAACGCACCGAACAGCACGACCGCGCCCACCAGCACGACTTTTCGCCCGAAGCGGTCAGCCAGCGGCCCTGAGCCCAGTGCCCCGAAAACCATGCCGATCAGCGCGGCGCTCATGACCGGGCCGAGGCTGGCGCGATCGATGCCCCAATCCTGGGACAGGGCCGGGGCAATGAAGCCCATGGCCGCCGTGTCGAGGCCATCGAGGAAAACGATCAGGAAACAGAGGATCACCACACGCCACTGGTAGCGCGAAATGGGCTGCGCATTGATGAAGGACTGCACGTCGAGGCAATGGCCTACGGAGGTCTGGGGCTGGTTCATCGTATCTCTCATTATTATTGTGCCGGGCGGATCGGACCCGATCACGCCGGATGACGCTGCCGCGACATTAATGAGGCCGGATAAATACCGTCAATTGACCCGAGACGTCTCTGTGCGTTTATCGAACAGCTTAAGCGAACAGCTGCGCGCTCAAGTCCCGGCTGGCCCCCAGCAGGCTGGGCAGGAACCGCTGTTCCAGCTCCGTGCGGCTGACGCGTCCGGCGTGGGTACTGACGTTCAGCGCCGCCACGACCTGGCCAGAAGCATCGTAGACCGGAACGGCAATGGCCCGCAGGCCCTGCTCCAACTCCTGGTCGACGATGCACCAGCCTTGCAATCGCACCTGCTGCAGGCATTCGAGCAGTGCCTCGGGGGTGTGCAACGTTCGGCTGGTCTTGGCCTGCAGGTCGGCATGATCGAGATAGTCACGCAACGACGCGTCATCGAGGGCCGCCAGGAGAATCCTGCCCATGGAGGTGCAATAGGCCGGCAGGCGTCCACCGACGGACAGGTCCACGGAAATCAGCCGCTGGGTAGTGGCCGACCGGGCGATATAGAGAATGTCGTCGCCTTCGAGGGTCGCCATGTTGCAGGCCTCGTGCAACTGCTCGCTCATGCGATCCAGGTACGGCTGAGCAGAAACTGCCAGCGGCGTCGACGACAGATAGGCGTGGCCGAGGGTCAACACCTTGGGCAGCAGCGAATAGGTGCGCCCGTCGGTGGTGGCGTAGCCGAGCTTGATCAAGGTGTGCAGGCAGCGCCTGACGGCGGCACGGGGGATTTCGGTGCGATGGCTGATCTGAGCGATGGTCAGGTGCCGCTTGCGCTCCTGGAACGCCTGGACCACGGCCAGTCCGCGGGCCAGGGACGTCATGAAGTCCGGGTCGCCGGTCAGGGCCTGGATCCGTTTGGCCGGTGAGGCAACAATCGGTGGCGCGACTGAAGAAAAGGCGTTGCGCAATTGGTCGTTCATGTCTGGTACTTCCCCGGCAATGACGGTCATTACAAACGGCGGCCCGAGGAACGACAAGGGCTGGCCCCTCAAGACCGTGCGATTATCGAACCCCGGGCCGATAATCGCAATCGACGAAACGGCCTGCGGAAATCGGCCGAGCGCTCAACGAATCCGACAATAAGTTTGAAGAGCGACGTCAGGCACATTTGACTTTGAACAACGAGGTTGCAATATTGAACTTGTCGCCTTGAACGGCGCGAGGGTATCGGCACGGGTGGTATTGCTTGAAACGTAATTGCCATAAGTTGCACATGCAAACATGGGTACACACAACAATCCGCCCTCTAAATATTTCCCGATAGTGTTCTTCGGGTGGACCGCTATAATGCAACTCAGCGACGGCAAGGCCCATCGGCCACTCCGTCCTCAGGTGCCTGAAGCCCCATGGCCGCTTCCCCCTGTATCGGCAACAACACGAAGCCCTGATGCTACGTCAGCTGTCAGCTCTGGTGCCGTGGCCGTCTGCGTGGATACATGCAGTGCGTATCACCAGATTCAATTCACTTTGCTAGGTAATACTGTGACGAAAGAAGAACTGCGCGCGGAACTTGAGCGCCAGGAACAACGTTACAAGGAAGTTTACGGCGGGGAAGTCACCACCTACGCCGCTCAACCTGAGCCGGAACGCAAACCCTGGCGTAAACGCGCCACTGTTCAGGACCAGGCCTTTTCCCAGGAACTTCAGAAAATGGAAAAGGAACTCAGGCCCGAAGAGCGATAACACGCCTTTCGTGGAAACAGTATCCGGTCGCCACCCCGACCGGACACTGCGCTGGCCGCCCGTCATGAGCGGGCCGCCCTCTCCTTCCGCCATAGGTGGAGGGTGCCCTGACTGACTTTCTTTTCAGATATTTCATACAACTACGTCGAGCCCTGCTCAGCCTCGGCGATCCTCGCTCACCTGGCTTTTAACCCCGGAATCAATGGGTTGCGCCGCCCTTGAAAAACCTGCTCCCGGACGGTTTCCTACAAGTTATTTCGTTGAAGAATGTTACCGATGAGCAGGCAGTGCATCGATCAACGTGGTTTTCTGGCATAATCGCGCCCCCTTATGACCGGGTCAGAAAACCTTCATGATCGATTTATTCAGCGGACTGGATGCTTGGGTGCTTGTGAGCCTCTTGCTCGCCCTGGCTTTTGTCCTCGCCTTCGAGTTCATCAACGGCTTTCATGACACCGCTAACGCGGTTGCCACTGTTATCTACACCAAAGCGATGCCGCCGCACCTGGCGGTGTTCTTTTCCGGGGTGTTCAACTTCCTCGGCGTGCTGCTGGGTGGCGTGGGCGTGGCGTATGCCATCGTCCACCTGTTGCCCGTGGAACTGCTGATCAATGTGAACACCGGACACGGGCTGGCGATGGTGTTTTCGCTGCTCGCAGCGGCCATCACCTGGAACCTGGGCACCTGGTACTTCGGTATCCCGGCGTCCAGCTCCCATACCTTGATCGGTTCGATCCTCGGCGTGGGCCTGGCCAACGCGTTGATCAACGACATCCCGTTGGGTGACGGTGTGAACTGGCAGAAGGCGATCGATATCGGCGCCTCGCTGGTGTTCTCGCCCATGGCCGGCTTCTTGATTGCAGCCCTGGTGCTAATTGGCCTGAAATGGTGGCGACCGCTGTCGAAGATGCACAAGACACCGGAACAGCGTCGCAAGATCGACGACAAGAAGCATCCTCCGTTCTGGAACCGCCTGGTGCTGGTGATTTCGGCCATGGCCGTCAGTTTCGTCCACGGTTCCAACGACGGTCAGAAAGGTATCGGCCTCATCATGCTGGTGCTGATCGGCATCGTGCCGGCGCAGTTCGTACTCGACCTGAGCAGCACCACCTACCAGATCGAGCGCACCCGTGACGCGACCCTGCACCTGAGTCAGTTCTACCAGCGCAACAGCGAATCCCTGGGCGAATACCTGGCGCTGGGCAAAAGCGTGCCGGGCGACCTGCCGGAGAAATTCCGTTGCAACCCGCAGCAGACCGAACCCACCATCAACGCGCTGCTCGACACCCTCAAGGGCGTGGCTGACTACCACTCGCTGCCGTCGGAAAGCCGCATCGAGGTTCGTCGCTACCTGCTTTGCCTGGACGACACGGCCAAGAAGGTCGGCAAGTTGCCAAACCTGGCAGCCCGCGAAAAAGACGACCTGAACAAACTGCGCAAGGACCTCACCGCCACTACCGAATACGCCCCGTTCTGGGTGATCCTGGCCGTCGCCCTGGCGCTGGGCCTGGGCACCATGGTGGGCTGGAAGCGCGTGGTGCTGACCATCGGTGAGAAAATCGGCAAGCAGGGCATGACCTACGCCCAGGGCATGTCGGCGCAGATCACCACGGCGTGCATGATCGGCGCAGCGAACGTCTTCAGCCTGCCGGTTTCCACCACCCACGTGCTGTCGTCCGGCGTGGCCGGCACCATGACAGCCAACAGAAGCGGCCTGCAAGGCGGCACGGTACGCAACATCCTGCTGGCCTGGGTGCTGACCCTGCCGGCGACAGTGGCGCTGTCGGCCGGGTTGTTCTGGCTGGCTTCCAAAGCCTTGGGCAGCTGATTCCAGCGGCTTACAAAAAAGGTGCGATCCTTGCGGGTCGCACCTTTTTTTATGCCAGTTGCTTTATCCCTGTGGGAGCGAGCCTGCTCGCGATACTCGCGGCTCGCTCCCACAGGGGATTGTGTGCAGACAGGAATTTCGCACAAAAAAAAAGGGCGACCGAAGTCGCCCAAAATGCCTTGCGTGCTCGTTGCAGCCGGAAAGACCTAAGGTTTTTTGCGCTTGTGTGCGTCTTTCCAGATGAATAATCCAAAAACGGCGAAAAATACAAACATGAAGCCGACCGTCAACATTCCGGCAAACACCACATTGTCGAAAAACATGATTGGCCTCCTGGTCCCGCCCCTGTTGTGTTGGAGCCAAGTTAACCAATCGAGCCGGGGTGAACATTGACCGGGGTCAATAACGCTCGCGACCGAGCGAAAAGGAAGGGAAATAACTGATTTGCATCAATGGATCGAGGAGGAATCAGCGCTTTTTCGGTTTGCTCTTGGGCTTTTTCCTGGTCTTGCCCAGGGGCATCGCCTGCTCGAACGCCTGACGGACTTCATTGAGGCGTTTTTTGTTGAGGTCGTGAACACGCTTGGCGCGCTCAGCGTTAAGGTCAACCAGCTTGTCGTCTTGGCTCATGGCGTGTCGGCATCATGCAGTGAAGTGCGAATGTGCCCATGATGGGGGCTGTTTGCTGCGTTGACCAGCCTGCGTGCGTGGGCAAATACAGGCAATCAGATCTGGATATCGACCCACAGGCCCTGGCGCGCCTCATCGTCGATCAGGGGCTTCACCGGCACGGTGTTATCGGCGTTGAGTTCGGTCCCCGGTATGGCCAGGTGTTCCTCGGGGTCTTCATCGGCCTCGCGACGGCGTCTCTCGCGCTCCTGCTGGCGACGCTGCTCCTCGCGCAACAACAGCGCAGCCTCTTCCGGATCGCGCTTTTGCAGGTCGATGGTGCTTTCGCTGGAGGTTTGCTGTACCGGGACCACGGGCGGGATGTCCGGTCGCTGGCGGACTGGATCCTGTTGTGCAGTAATGGGTACGGCGCTCAAAGGGAGCGTGGGTAGCAACATAAAAGTCTCCTGTCATCAGGCTATCGGCTGCGGCGCAGGAGGCTTGAACCGCTGGTCCGAAACTTGTGACCCGGTTGGCATTAACGCAAGGCAGGCACAAGCCTGTTTGATCGCGAAACTTGCTGAAGTTCCATCGGACCGGTCGAAGCAGTGGCGGTCATAACAGCCCGTTACGTGCGTAATTCCTTTGGTCTGAGGGATCATTCCGTTAAGATAACCGGCTTTTTCAAGGCGGGAGTCAGGCAGCATGGCGCAGCAGTATCAACCGGGGCAACGCTGGATCAGTGACAGCGAAGCCGAGCTGGGTTTAGGCACCGTTCTGGCACAGGATGGCCGCTTGTTGACCGTGCTCTACCCGGCCACTGGCGACACTCGCCAGTACGCGCTACGGAATGCGCCTCTTACACGTGTACGGTTTTCGCCGGGCGACGTGATCACTCACTTCGAAGGTTGGAAAATGACCGTGCGCGAAGTCGATGATGTCGACGGGCTGCTGGTCTATCACGGCCTCAACGGGCAGAACGAAGTCGTTACCCTGCCGGAAACCCAGCTGTCGAACTTCATCCAGTTCCGCCTGGCCAGCGACCGCCTGTTCGCCGGCCAGATCGACCCGCTAGCCTGGTTCTCCCTGCGTTACCACACCCTGGAACACACCAGCCGCCAACTGCAGTCCCCGCTCTGGGGCCTGGGTGGCGTTCGGGCCCAGCCCATCGCCCACCAGTTGCACATTGCCCGGGAAGTGGCCGACCGCATTGCACCGCGGGTGCTGCTGGCGGACGAAGTCGGATTGGGCAAGACCATCGAAGCCGGCCTGGTCATCCATCGCCAGTTGCTGTCCGGACGCGCCAGCCGCGTATTGATCCTGGTGCCGGAAAACCTCCAGCACCAGTGGCTGGTGGAAATGCGCCGGCGCTTCAACCTGCAGGTTGCCTTGTTCGATGAAGAACGCTTCATCGAAAGCGATGCGAGCAACCCGTTCGAAGACACCCAACTGGCGCTGGTGGCGCTGGAGTGGCTGGTGGACGACGAGAAGGCCCAGGACGCGCTGTTCGCCGCCGGCTGGGACCTGATGGTGGTCGACGAAGCCCATCACCTGGTGTGGCACGAAGATAAGGTCAGCCCCGAATACGCGCTGGTCGAGCAGCTTGCCGAGACGATCCCCGGCGTACTGCTGCTGACCGCGACGCCGGAACAATTGGGCCAGGACAGCCACTTCGCCCGCCTGCGCCTGCTGGACCCGAACCGCTTCCACGACCTCAAGGCCTTCCGCGCCGAGAGCGAAAACTACCGCCCGGTGGCCGAGGCCGTGCAGGAACTGCTGGACAAAGGCCGCCTCTCGCCTGAAGCCCACAAGACCATCCACGGTTTCTTGGGCAACGAAGGCGAAGCGCTGCTGACCGCCGTCAATGACGGCGACGTCGAAGCCAGCGCCCGCCTGGTCCGCGAGTTGCTGGACCGCCACGGCACCGGCCGCGTGCTGTTCCGCAACACCCGCGCCGCCGTCCAGGGCTTCCCGGAGCGCAAACTGCACGCCTATCCGTTGCCGTGCCCGGACGAATACCTCGAGTTGCCGTTGGGCGACCACGCCGAGCTGTACCCGGAAGTCAGCTTCCAGGCCCAGCCGGACGCCAGCGACGAAGAACGCTGGTGGAAATTCGACCCACGCGTCGAGTGGCTGATCGACCAGCTGAAGATGCTCAAGCGCACCAAGGTCCTGGTGATCTGTGCCCATGCCGAAACCGCCATGGACCTGGAAGACGCCTTGCGCGTGCGCTCCGGGATCCCGGCCACGGTATTCCACGAAGGCATGAACATCCTCGAGCGCGACCGTGCCGCCGCGTACTTCGCCGACGAAGAGTTTGGCGCGCAGGTGCTGATCTGCTCGGAAATCGGCAGCGAAGGGCGCAACTTCCAGTTCGCCCATCACCTGGTGCTGTTCGACCTGCCTTCTCACCCGGACCTGCTGGAACAGCGGATCGGTCGTCTGGACCGGATCGGCCAGAAGCACACCATCGAGTTGCACGTGCCGTACCTGGAAACCAGCCCGCAAGAGCGGCTGTACCAGTGGTACCACGAGGCGCTGAACGCCTTCCTCAACACCTGCCCGACCGGCAACGCCTTGCAGCATCAGTTCGGCCCGCGCCTGCTGCCCTTGCTGGAAGAGGCCGACGATGGCCAGTGGCAAGCGCTGATCGACGAGGCCCGCGCCGAACGCGAGCGCCTGGAGAGCGAGCTGCACACCGGTCGCGACCGTTTGCTGGAACTCAACTCCGGCGGTGCAGGGGAAGGCGACGCACTGGTGGAAGCCATCCTTGAGCAAGACGATCAGTTCGCCCTGCCGATCTACATGGAAACCCTGTTCGACGCGTTCGGCATCGACAGCGAGGACCATTCGGACAACGCGCTGATTCTCAAGCCGAGCGAAAAAATGCTCGATGCCAGCTTCCCGCTGGGCGACGACGAAGGCGTGACCATCACCTACGACCGCAACCAGGCGCTGTCCCGCGAGGACATGCAGTTCATCACCTGGGAACACCCGATGGTACAAGGCGGCATGGACCTGGTGCTGTCCGGCTCGATGGGCAACACGGCCGTCGCGCTGATCAAGAACAAGGCGCTCAAGCCCGGCACCGTGCTGCTGGAGTTGCTTTACGTCAGTGAAGTGGTCGCCCCACGCTCGCTGCAACTGGGCCGTTACCTGCCACCGGCCGCCCTGCGCTGCCTGCTGGACAGCAACGGCAACGACCTGGCGGCCCGGGTGTCGTTCGAGACTTTGAACGACCAGCTCGAAAGCGTACCTCGCGCCAGCGCCAACAAGTTCATCCAGGCCCAGCGTGATCAACTCACGCCGCGCATCAATGCCGGTGAAGAGAAAGTCGCCCCACGGCATGCCGAGCGCGTGGCCGAAGCCCAACGCCGCCTGGCGGCCGATACTGACGAAGAGCTGGCCCGCCTGACTGCCCTGCAAGCCGTCAACCCGACCGTGCGCGACAGCGAGCTGGTAGCCCTGCGCAAACAGCGCGAACAGGGCCTGGCGATGCTGGAAAAGGCTGCCCTGCGCCTGGAAGCGATCCGGGTGTTGGTGGCGGGCTGATCAACCCTGGCAACATAAAAAAGGCCCGCAGCGATGCGGGCCTTTTTTGTACACAACACCCCCGAAACACTGTGGGAGCGAGCCTGCTCGCGATGGCGGTGGGTCAGTNATTTTGCGGTGGATGGGGTATTGATGCAGGGCGCCGGACCTTGTGGGCGAGCCTGCTCGCGATAGCGGTGGCACATTCAACAAGGATGCAGGCTGGACTGACGCCATCGCGAGCAGGCTCGCTCCCACAGGTGTGGTGATGTTGAGAACCCGTCACTGCCCCCGAGCGCTGAGCTGCTGTTGCAGGTTCTGGATCTGTGCTTGCAGTGTATTGATGTTGCGGGTGACCTGGCCGCGGAAGGCATCGAATTCGGCCGTGCCGCCGCCCGAGCGATTATCCTGCTGGCTCTTGAGTACCATCATCTCCTGCTCCAGGCGCTCGATGGCAGGGTTCTGGCTATTCCTTTTCAGGGCAGTGATATCGGCACCGATGCTCTTGAGCTGGGCATCGAGCGCGCCGCCTTCACCCTGGTTCTTCAGGGTGGTCACTTCAGCCGCCAGCGCCTTGACCTGGGCTTGAAGCTCCTTGTTGGCAGCTTGCAACTGGGTGCTGGTGTTCTGCTGTTCAGTGGCCTGGGCGATGAGCTGGGCCAGTTCCTTGTCCAGGTCGGCGGATGGACCGAAGGTGGCTTGCTGTTGCCTGTACTGCTCTTGCAGCTTGCTTTCGAACAGCCGGGCCTGGTCTTGCAGCTTGTTGTCCAACTGCTTGACCTGCAGCTTCAAGGCTTCACTGTCGCTCATGACATTGGACTGACCGGCCACCACCTTGCCGGAAATGTCCTGCAAGCGCCCCGCGGCATCCTCACTGATCCGCGCGAAACTCTCCTGGGTCGCCACCAACTGCTGCTCCATCAGCGAAATCTGCTGGAAGCTCCACCAGGCCAGGAAGCCGAACGCACACAGCAACGCGCCGACCAGCGCCCACAACGGTCCGGTGCTCGGCCCCTTGACCTTGGCTGCCGCCACGGGTGTCGGGCGCGCTTGCACATGCGCCTGACGGTTGGGCAGGAAGTCATCGTCATCGGGGACGTCGGCGCGCATCCGCAGGCTCGGTACATCGTCGAAGTCGTCGTGTTCATCATTACGCGTGGGCATGGATTCAACCTTTGAAAAACCAGTAATGGCTCGATGCGGCGAGTATAACCCCCTCGCCCGCCGCACCCATTGACCCCGAACCCGGCACTCGGTTCATGACGGGCCGATCAGCGGGCTTTCCACCAGGCGCAGAATTCATCGAGGGCGGTCCACAGGCTGACCTGTGGATCGTAATCGAGATAATGCCGGGCACGGCTGATGTCGAGGGTGAAATTTTTGTTCATGACCTGCATGCCCAAGCGCGACAGCGTCGGTTCGGGACGACCCGGCCACAACTTGCAGGCCCCTTCGTTCAACGCTGCAATGCTGTAGGCCAGCCCGTAGGAACGGTAACGCCTGACTTGTGGGACGTCCATCTGCCGCATCACGTAGTTGACCACGTCCCACAGAGGAATCGGTGTTCCATTGCTGATGTTGTAGGCCTGGCCCAAGGCTGAGCCGGTGGCCAGCAGACTGCTGAGCAACGCCTCGTTGAGGTTGTGCACGCTGGTGAAATCCACCTTGTTCAAGCCGTTGCCGACAATCGCCAGACGCCCCTTGCGCTGCATGTTCAACAGCCGTGGGAAGATGCTCATGTCGCCGGCGCCGGTCACGAAACGCGGCCGCAGGGCCAGCACTTCCAGGCCGAACTCCTGGGCGCCGAAGACTTTCTGCTCGGCCAGGTATTTGGTGGCAGCGTAGGGATGGCCGAAGCGCTTGGGCACCTGCTCTTCGGTCAACCCGAAGTGGTCGCGGCCATCGAAATAGATCGAGGGCGACGACAGGTGAACCAGGCGCCGGACCTTTTGCTTGAGGCAGGCCTCGACAATATTTTCCGTGAGCTGGACGTTGCCCTGGTGGAAATCCTGATAACGCCCCCACAACCCCACGGAGCCGGCGCAATGCACCACGGCCTCTACATCCAGGCACAGATCACGAGCCAGCAGCGGATCGCCCAGGTCCCCCGGGACGAATTGCGCACCGCGACGCACCAGGTGCTCCACGCTCTCGGCCCGACGTCCGTTGACCCGTACATCCAGGCCCTGCTCCAGGGCGAAACGCGCAAAGCGCCCACCGATGAAGCCGCTTGCGCCGGTAACAAGAATTTTCATGAATACTCCTAGAATCAGTTTCGAGCGGCAAGCTACAAGCTTCAAGCCCGACGCTTTAGCTTGCTGCTTGTAGCTTGCTGCTTGCCGCTGCGATCAATCGCTCGGTCAACAACCCGAGCAACTGTCCACCGTTGCGCCAATGATGCCAGTACAAAGGCACATCGATCGGTTTATCTGCCAGCAACTCCACCAACACACCCCGCGCCAGTTGCTCGCGCATCTGCAGTTCCGGCACCAGCCCCCAGCCAAGCCCCGCTTCTGCGAGGCGGATGAAACCTTCGGAGGACGGACACAAATGGTGTTCGAAACCGCCTTCGACGCCGAGGGAAGCGAGATAGCGGTGTTGCAGGAAATCATCCGGACCGAACACCAGGGCCGGCGTGCGAGCCAATTGCTCGGCACGTACGCCATCGGGAAAGTGCCGGGCGATGAAGGCCGGGCTCGCCAGCGCCCGGTAACGCATGGCGCCCAGCAAGACGCTGCGAGCCCCGGCCACCGGGCGCTCGCTGGCGCAAACACACGCCGCCACTTCACCGGCGCGCATGCGTTTGAGGCCGACGGTCTGGTCCTCGACCACCAAGTCCATCAACAAGTGATGTTCGGCGCAGAAGTCGCCCACGGCCGCCGCCCACCAGGTCGCCAGGCTGTCGGCATTCAGGGCGATGCGCAGGCGCTCGGGCAGGCCTTCTTCATCCAGGGCCGGCACCAGGCTTTGCAGATCGCGCTCCAGCAAACGCACCTGCTGCACATGGTTGAGCAAACGGCGACCGATCTCGGTGGGGGCTGGCGGTGTAGCGCGTACCAGCACGGGTTGACCGACACGCGCCTCCAACAGCTTGATCCGTTGGGAGATGGCCGATTGGGACAAACCCAGCACTTGGGCGGCGCGCTCGAAGCCAGCCTGCTCCACCACGGCAGCCAGGGCCGCCAGCAGTTTGTAATCGAACATCAGAATTCCTAATGAGCAATCAGCAAGATTGGTTTTTCTTATACAACTTTCAACCGGAAAATGACCAGCATCACTTGGGAAGGAGCGAGCCATGTCTGGCGAAACATCATTAAACACCCTGCTGCGCAGCATGAGCCCGCAGCTCAATCAGGGCGAATACGTGTTCTGCAGCCTGCCCGACGGCCGGGTCCCGACGGGCATCACAATCGTTGGCAGCTTTCTCGAGCGCGAGGGACTGACGGTGATCCTGGAAAAATCCCAGGCACAGAAAGCGGGGCTGGGTTTCGACTATGTCGCCGCCTGGATCACCCTCGAAGTGCACTCGGCCCTGCAGGCCGTGGGCCTGACCGCAGCCTTCGCCACGGCGCTGGGCAATGCAGGCATCAGTTGCAACGTGATCGCCGGTTATTACCACGACCATCTGTTCGTCGGTTACGACGACGCTGAACGAGCCATGGCTGTGCTCCAGCAACTGGCCGCCAACGGGGAGTCATGAAGATGTGGCAAAGCTATATGAACGGGCTGCTGGTGGCCCTCGGGCTGATCATGGCCATCGGCGCCCAGAATGCATTTGTGCTGGCCCAGAGCCTGCGTCGCGAACATCATTTGCCCGTGGCTGCGCTGTGCGTGACCTGTGATGCGCTGCTGGTCATGGCCGGCGTATTCGGGCTGGCGACGCTGCTGGCCCAGAGCCCGTTGCTGCTCTCTATTTCCCGTTGGGGAGGTGCGGCGTTCCTGCTCTGGTACGGCAGCCTCGCCTTGCGCCGGGCCTGTTCGAAACAGAGCCTGCAACAAGGTGAAAACCAGGCGGTTCGCTCGCTACGGGCGGTGTTGCTCAGTGCGCTGGCGGTGACGCTGCTCAACCCTCACGTCTACCTCGATACCGTGCTGCTGATCGGCTCCCTCGGTGCCCAGCAGAGCGTGCCCGGTGCCTATGTCGTGGGCGCCGCCAGTGCCTCGCTGCTGTGGTTCTTTACCCTGGCCTTCGGCGCCGCATGGCTGGCTCCCTGGCTGGCTCGCCCGAGCACCTGGCGGATCCTCGACCTGCTGGTGGCGGTGATGATGTTCGCCATGGCGGTGCAGTTGATCGTCATGGGCTGATATTCCAAACCGCTCTGGAACCTCTATCCCACACAGTTGTTGCGTGGTTATGCCGCCCCCCCGGTGCTATGATCCGACCCTGCGCCGCAAAGAGTACAAACTCCCCGGCGCTAGTCCGGCCGCCCGTGATCGGCCTTGCGCTCACCGCAACTGACCTGATTAGGAGAATCACCATGGCTTTCGAATTGCCGCCGCTGCCCTACCCACACGATGCACTGCAGCCGCACATCTCCAAAGAGACTCTGGAATTCCACCACGACAAGCACCACAACACCTACGTCGTGAACCTGAACAACCTGGTGCCTGGCACCGAGTTCGAAGGCAAGACCCTGGAAGAAATCGTCAAGACTTCCTCGGGCGGCATCTTCAACAACGCCGCTCAGGTCTGGAACCACACCTTTTACTGGAACTGCCTGGCGCCTAACGCCGGCGGTCAACCTACCGGCGCACTGGCCGAAGCCATCAACAAGGCCTTCGGTTCGTTCGACAAGTTCAAGGAAGAGTTCAGCAAGACTTCCATCGGCACCTTCGGTTCCGGCTGGGGCTGGCTGGTGAAAAAAGCTGACGGTTCCCTGGCCCTGGCCAGCACCATCGGCGCCGGCAACCCGCTGACCAGCGGCGACACCCCGCTGCTGACCTGCGACGTCTGGGAACACGCCTACTACATCGACTACCGCAACCTTCGCCCGAAATACGTCGAAGCGTTCTGGAATCTGGTCAACTGGAAATTCGTGGCCGAGCAGTTCGAAGGCAAGGCTTTCACCGCCTAAGCTTCGATCCGATGCCCAAAAAGAACCCGGCACGTTGCCGGGTTTTTTTTGCCCGGAATAAATCCCTGCCCCGGTTTCGAGCGGATGACCTCACGTCCGAATCCCAACAAAAATTCCTTCGAGGCCTCAAGTTGCGCGCCTTTGCAACCGACACAATGAGCGTAGAGCAATCACTCTGGAAAAACCGCATATCGGCCATGTTCCAGGCAATATCCCTTGTGTTTGATTGTCCCTTTGACTGCCATCACAGGATTGCCAATACTCATGGCAACTTGACGCTACCCGCACGGTACAAGGAATCCCTCTTTGAAGCTGGAACTCAAGAACAGCTTGTCTGTGAAGTTGCTCCGGGTCGTGCTCCTTTCGGCATTGATCGTTGGCATGATTCTGAGCTGCGCTCAGATCGTGTTCGATGCCTATAAAACCAACCGGGCCGTCGCCAGCGATGCCCAGCGCATTCTCGATATGTTTCGCGACCCTTCCACCCAGGCCGTCTACAGCCTCGACCGGGAAATGGGCATGCAAGTGATCGAAGGGCTGTTCCAGGATGAAGCCGTGCGCATGGCCTCCATCGGTCACCCTCATGAAACCATGCTCGCCGAAAAGACCCGTCCCCTGCAGCATTCTGAAAGTCGTTGGCTGACCGACCTGATCCTGGGCAAGGAACGTACCTTCACCACGCAGTTGGTTGGCCGCGGCCCCTACAGCGAGTACTACGGCGACCTGAGCATCACCCTGGATACGGCCACTTACGGCCAAGGGTTCATCATCAGTTCCGTGATCATTTTCGTCTCGGGCATGTTGCGGGCCCTGGCAATGGGCCTGGTGTTGTACCTGGTCTATCACTGGCTGCTGACCAAGCCGCTGTCGCGAATCATCGAGCACCTGACGGAAATCAATCCCGATCGCCCCAGTGCCCACAAGATCCCGCAGCTTCGCGGCCACGAGCAGAACGAGCTGGGCCTGTGGATCAACACAGCCAATCAATTGCTCGCCTCCATCGAGCGCAATACACACCTGCGCCATGAAGCGGAAAACAGCCTGCTGCGGATGGCTCAATACGATTTTCTTACCGGCCTGCCTAACCGCCAACAGCTCCAGCAGCAGCTGGACAAGATCCTGGTGGATGCCGGCCGCCTGCAACGCCGGGTAGCGGTGTTGTGCGTGGGGCTGGATGACTTCAAGAGCATCAACGAACAGTTCAGCTACCAGACCGGCGACCAACTGCTGCTGGCCCTGGCCGATCGACTGCGGGCCCACAGCGGCCGCCTGGGTGCGCTGGCACGGCTGGGAGGCGACCAGTTCGCCCTGGTCCAGGCCGACATCGAGCAGCCTTACGAAGCCGCCGAGCTGTCGCAAAGCATCCTCGACGACCTGGAGGCGCCCTTCGCCCTCGACGACCAGGAAATCCGTCTGCGCGCCACCATCGGCATCACGCTGTTCCCCGAGGACGGCGACAGCACCGAAAAGCTGCTGCAGAAAGCCGAGCAGACCATGACCCTGGCCAAGACCCGCTCGCGCAACCGCTACCAGTTCTACATCGCCAGCGTCGACAGCGAAATGCGCCGCCGTCGCGAGCTGGAGAAAGATTTACGCGAGGCCCTGGTTCGCGAACAGTTCACCTTGGTCTACCAGCCGCAGGTCAGCTATCGCGACTTGCGCGTGGTCGGCACCGAAGCGCTGATTCGCTGGCACCATCCTGAACATGGCTTCGTACCGCCGGATCTGTTCATTCCACTGGCCGAGCAGAACGGCACCATCATTGCCATCGGCGAATGGGTACTGGACCAGGCCTGCAGGCAATTGCGCGAATGGCACGACCAGGGTTTCGTCGACATGCGCATGGCAGTCAACCTGTCCACGGTGCAACTGCACCATGCCGAACTGCCACGGGTGGTGAACAACCTCCTGCAGATGTACCGGTTGCCGCCTCGCAGCCTGGAGCTCGAAGTCACCGAGACCGGCCTGATGGAAGACATCACCACCGCCGCCCAGCACTTGCTGAGCCTGCGCCGCTCCGGCGCATTGATTGCCATCGATGACTTCGGGACCGGCTATTCGTCCCTGAGTTACCTCAAGAGCCTGCCCCTGGACAAGATCAAGATCGACAAGAGCTTCGTCCAGGACCTGCTCGATGACGAAGACGACGCGACCATCGTCCGCGCCATCATCCAACTGGGTAAAAGCCTCGGGATGCAGGTGATCGCCGAAGGCGTCGAGACGATCGAGCAGGAAGCCTACATCATCGCCGAAGGCTGCCATGAAGGTCAGGGCTACTACTACAGCAAACCCCTGCCGGCACGGGAGCTGGGGGCTTACCTGAAACAGGCGCAGCGCAGCAAGGCCTCCATCCTCTGACACCTCCAAGGATCGCAGGCTTGGCCAGTTCTTACAGAAGAATCGCATTTTTCTGTAAGAGCCGGCGAAGCCTGCAATCCGCATTCATTAAATAAGAAATATTTACAGGCGCAGCTCTTTACACATAATGCAAATCTTTCGCATTATGTCGCAGCTTTTGCGCACCCCTTGCGCCAGTCCCATCCATTTTCGAAGCAGGATGTTTGCCATGATTCGTATGCCCCTGGCTACCGCCAGTCTGCTGGCCATCGCTATTTCCCTCGCCGGCTGCGGCGAAGGCAAGGACAAGGCTGCCGCGCCGCAAGCGCCAACGCCTGCCGCCAGCACCGCGGCACCGGCCGCCCCTGCTGCCGCCGGCAAACTCGACGAAGCCGCCGCCAAGGCCGTCGTCGCGCACTACGCCGACATGGTCTATGCGGTCTACAGCGATGCCGAATCCACCGCAAAAAACCTGCAAACCGCCGTCGACGCGTTCCTGGCCAAGCCGAACGCCGACACCCTGAAAGCCGCCCGCGCTGCCTGGGTCGCCGCCCGCGTGCCTTACCTGCAGAGCGAAGTGTTCCGCTTCGGCAACACCATCATCGACGACTGGGAAGGCCAGGTGAACGCCTGGCCCCTGGACGAAGGCCTGATCGACTACGTCGACAAATCCTACGAGCACGCGCTGGGTAACCCGGGCGCCACCGCCAACATCATCGCCAACACCGAAGTCCAGGTGGGTGAAGACAAGGTCGACGTGAAAGACATCACTCCGGAGAAACTTGCCAGCCTGAATGAGCTGGGCGGTTCCGAGGCCAACGTCGCCACCGGCTACCACGCCATCGAATTCCTGCTGTGGGGCCAGGACCTCAACGGCACCGGCCCGGGTGCCGGCAACCGCCCGGCATCCGACTACCTGCAAGGCGCCGGCGCCACTGGCGGCCACAACGACCGTCGTCGTGCCTACCTCAAGTCCGTGACCCAATTGCTGGTCAGCGACCTGGAAGAAATGGTCGGCAACTGGAAGCCGAACGTGGCCGACAACTACCGTGCCACCCTGGAAGCGGAACCGGCCGAGAGCGGCCTGCGCAAGATGCTGTTCGGCATGGGCAGCCTGTCCCTCGGCGAACTGGCGGGCGAGCGCATGAAGGTGTCCCTGGAAGCCAACTCGCCAGAAGACGAGCAGGACTGCTTCAGCGACAACACCCACTACTCGCACTTCTACGACGCCAAGGGCGTGCGTAACGTGTACCTGGGCGAATACACCCGCGTCGACGGCACCAAGATGACCGGCGCCAGCCTCTCGTCCCTGGTGGCCAAGGCCGACCCGGCCGCCGACACCGCGCTCAAGGCCGACCTGGCCGATACCGAAGCCAAGATCCAGGTCATGGTCGATCACGCCAACAAGGGTGAGCACTACGACCAGTTGATCGCGGCCGGCAACACCGCCGGCAACCAGATCGTCCGCGACGCCATCGCCGCCCTGGTCAAGCAGACCGGTTCGATCGAGCAGGCTGCCGGCAAACTGGGCATCAGCGACCTGAACCCGGACAACGCCGATCACGAGTTCTGATCAACGCTGGCTGAATGAAAAAGGCGACCTTCGGGTCGCTTTTTTCATGGGCAGAAGAAACCGCATTTCTGTGGGAGCGAGCCTGCTCGCGATTACGGTGGGTCAGCTTGCATAGATGCTGGATGTGCCGACGCCATCGCGAGCAGGCTCGCTCCCACCCTGACCGAAGGCACCCGCAGCCCCTCGCATACACCATTCTCCCTGTGGGAGCGAGCCCTGCTCGCGAAGGCGTCGGTACATCCAACATTTGCATCGACTGGCCCACCGCTTCGCGAGCAGGCTCGCTCCCACAGGTTTATCGCTCGGCCAGCTCCGCGAGCCGCCCCTCAAGAAACCGTCGCTCCGGCAGTTGCTGTGTCAATTCAAGTGCACGCCGATAAGACGCCCTCGCCTCTTCCACTCGTCCCAACTGCCGGCAGAATTCTGCCCGTGCCGAGTGGGCCAGGTGATAGTCGAGCAAGTCGCCCCGCCCCAGGATCGCCTCGATCTGGCGCAACCCCGCCTCCGCCCCGTCGCGCTTGGCCAGGGCAACGGCGCGATTGAGTTCGATCACCGGCGACGGCATCACCCGCAGCAGCACATCATACAGCCCGACGATCTGCGGCCAGTCGGTCTCCTGCGCGGTGGGCGCTTCGGCGTGGACGGCCGCAATCGCCGCTTGCAGGCAATAAGGCCCGAACCGACGGGTATTCAGCGCGGCCTCCACCAACCGGCAACCTTCGGCAATCAGTTGCGCATTCCACAAGGAACGGTCCTGTTCATCCAGCAACACCAGCTCACCGGCATCCGACGTGCGCGCCGTCCTCCGGGATTCGTGCAGCAGCATCAGCGCCAACAACCCCATGACCTCAGCCTCAGGCAACAGCTCCATCAACAGCCGTGCGAGGCGGATGGCTTCGCGAGTCAGGTCTTCCCGGGTCAACTCGGCGCCCATCGAAGCCGAGTAACCTTCGTTGAACACCAGGTAGATCACCCGCAGCACACTGTCCAAGCGTTCGGGCAGTTCCGCACGGGACGGGACCTGGTAGGGGATTTTCGCGTCGCGAATCTTCGCCTTGGCCCGCACGATACGTTGGGCGATGGCCGCGGGTGCGGCGAGGAAGGCCCGGGCGATTTCCTCGGTGCTCAGGTCGCAGACTTCCCGCAGCGTCAACGGCACCTGGGCATCAGCCGCCAGGGCCGGGTGGCAACAGGTGAAAATCAGCCGCAGACGATCGTCTTCCACGTCTTCGTCGCTCCAGTCAGACTGCTCAAGGGCTTCGAGTTGGGCGATCAGCATCGGCTGGGACGCTGCGAAGCGTGCTCGCCTGCGCAAACTGTCGATGGCCTTGAAGCGCCCGGCGGACACCAGCCAGGCCCTCGGGTTGTCCGGCACGCCGTCACGCTGCCAACGCTCGACCGCAATGAAGAAGGCTTCGTGCAGGGCTTCCTCCGCCAGGTCGAAATCCCCCAGCAAGCGAATCAGCGTCGCCAGGATTCGCCGCGAGTCTTGTCGATAGACCTGCTCGACCCGCGCCTTGACCACATCGGCCGACATCAGTCGGGCATGCCTTGGGCGACCAACGCTTCGAGCCGGTCCGGGCTCTGCCCCCCGCCGTCATAGAAGCCCATGGCTTCGTGGGCCTGCCGTTCCTCTCCGCGCCAGTGAAAGGCACGGAAGAGCTTCTGACGCGGGGCATCGATCACCCGGCTGATGGACAACTCGAAAGCAGCAGGTGTGAGGCTCATGGATCGCATCCTGTTGGTGATTGTTGTTCAGGGGTTCAATTGGCGCACCGGTCGGACCTCGACACAGCCGACCCGGGCCGCCGGGATGTTGCCGGCGACCTGGATGGCCTCGTTCAAATCCTTGGCATCGATCAGGTAGAAACCCGCCAGTTGCTCCTTGGTTTCGGCGAACGGCCCGTCGGTGATCGACAGCTTGCCGCCGCGCATGCGCACGGTGGTCGCAGTCTGCACCGACTCCAGGGCCTCGGCGGCGATCATCCGCCCGCTGCCCTGGATCGACTCGGCGTAGGCCATGCACTCGGCGTCCTCCGGACTGTCGGGCGAGTTGTGCAGCGTTTGTTCGTTGCTATACACCAGGCATAAATACTTCATGGAAAACTCCGGGACCGAACGGGTCAACTATGACGGTAGAAGGACGCGGTGGCGAAAAAACCGACGATCAGGGCTGGAGGTCGAATATCGCCGTGCCCGCCATCGGATCGAACGGCGCCGACCAATGCTCATGGACGATCTTCCATTGTCCCGCCATCCGTTGATAGCAGGCCGTCACGCGCATCCAGCAGGCCTGTTCTTCGCCCTTGTCGTTGGTGCCGCCGCAATAGGCCAGCCAATGGGCAAAAGCGATGCTGTCTGCCGCGTTGATCTTGACTTGGTGAAAGTCGAACTTGTGCGGGCCAGGGCACATTTCCATGCAGGCCTGCCAGTGGGCGCGATAGGCGACCTTGCCCTTGAATTGCAGGGCCTGGATGGCATCGAACGAGACGATGTCGTCGTCATAGAGCGCCATGACTTTTTCAACATCCTTGGCCATGACGGCCTGCCGATAGGTGTCGATCAGGGCCTGGATCTGAGTTTCGGTGGTTGAGGTATTCATGGTGATTCTCCACAGGTTTTTGTTGAAGACACCCTTTGTCGTCTGGGGAAACGGCGAATCGACATCCCGGATAAAAATAATTCAAGGAAGAAAATTCGCTAGAATCCAGCCTCATTCCGCCGGCGGCCAACGGACGTTACTGTGACTGCTCAACTTGTCGCCTACGAACATCTGAACGCTGTCCAGCGCCAACAGGTGCAAGCCATCGAGCTCCTTCCTGAACAGGTCCGGTTCGCCGGCGATATCCATGGCGCATTGCACATGCTGCTGTCCCGGCCCTGCCCGGGGATCAAGGGTTTCGCGTTGCTGGTCGACGGCGCGCCGGTGGCGTTCCTGGTGCTCAAGCGGCCGCCTGTGCTGCCCGCCTGGGCCGATGAGCACAGCGCGACCCTGCACGCCCTGCAGGTCGATCACCGGGCCCAGGGCCAGGGCCACGGCAGGGCCTGCCTGCAGGCTCTGCCCGCCGTGGCGCGTGCGACCTGGCCGGAAATCAGGGGGTTGGAACTCTCGGTGGATGCCGCTAACGAACCGGCCATCGGCCTGTATACCCGAATGGGCTGGGTCGACTGTGGCGAGGCCTACAAGGGCCGCGTCGGTTATGAGCGGCGGATGGGCTTGCTGCTCTCTAACTCTTGAGCGGTATCCAGATCTCCAGCGTGCCTTCGCCGGTCCTGGGGTTGAAGTCTTCGCTGTAACGTTCGAACTCCGGAGCGTCCGCCGCCTCGTGACCGGATTGGGGCAACCAGACATTCCAGATGTAGTGAAAGGTGTCCGGCAGGCTTTTCAAGGGTCCACGGTGTTGGAACACCGCATAGTGAGCGGGCTGGATTTCGATCCAGCGGTACTGTTCCGGCAGATCGTCGAGTCGGCTGATCTCCACGCCGGCGATGTATTCGAACCCGCCCTTCCCGTCCGGGTTGCAACACACGCCGTAGGTCACCTCGCTTTTCTGCCCTGGCACGTTACCGAGCCAGGGCAGAAACTTTTCCCAGAGCAGGGGGATACCCTGGGCGGTCTCCTGGGTGAAACGACCGCCAAATCCGGCGATAAGATGAAAGTTTCCGTGTTCGAAGCGTGGTTCGGCTGTGTAATCGCGTTGGGGCTTTTCCATGCGTCAACACTCCGCAAAACATGAGGTCGGGCTTGGCAGTATAGAAGCCAAACCATGATTGCCAGGGCCGTTTCGCTTGTCAGGTCGCTGGGATAAGCGTTGCTCCAGAAGCCCCAACAAACTCGTTGTAACCAGAAACGATCACGTAAACAGCGAAATAACAGAAGATCGCGGCGGATGCCCAATAGGAATAACGCAGCAATTTATCCCCCAATAATTTTCCGCCCTGGGTCGCCGCCAGGCACAGGCCAGCACTCCACAGCAGCCCGGCGCAGAGAAAACCACCGAGGAACAGGACCGAGCTGAGCACGGAGCCACCCCCTGAACGGGCGATGAGCGTACCACCCACGGCCGCGAACCAGAGGATCGCGCTGGGGGATGACATGGCCAGGAAAATCCCGCGCAGGAATTCCTGGCCAGAGGAGTTGCCCTGCACCTCCCCCGCCTGCTCCAGCACTGCCCCGTGATAAATCGCCGAATGGACCATTTTCGCCGCGAAGTACAGCAACAGCACCGAACCGCCAATCCACAGCACCCAGCGCACCGCTTCGTATTGCAGCAACACGGTCATGCCGGCCAGGGCCAGTACCGCGTAGACCAGGTCACCCACGCAGGTGCCCAGGCCGAGGGCGAAGCCCTGGAAATAACCACGCTGCATGGCGAGGGTGATCATCGCGATATTGGCGATGCCGATGTCCAGGCACAGGGAGAGACTCAGCAAAAAGCCGCTGGAAAATTCCATCATCATTCCGTTCGAGTGGGGTATGGCGAATTGAACAGTCCGCACGCATCCACGAGCGGGCCGACAGTGTCGTCGAAAATAGTTGCGGGCCGCCACTGGACAAGCGGCCATGACGGCCATTATCTTGCGCCGCAGGCCACCGCAGTGGCCAACGTCGCTCGGACGGTTCCGGGCGCTCACGTATCTCGAGGCAACAATGGCCGAACAAGGTTCGCCGCGCCGCTTTGCGCGCATCGATCGACTCCCCCCTTACGTATTCAATATCACTGCCGAGCTGAAGATGGCTGCGCGTCGGCGCGGCGAAGACATCATCGACTTGAGCATGGGCAACCCCGACGGTGCCACGCCTCCACACATCGTGGAAAAACTGGTCACCGTCGCCCAGCGTGAAGACACCCACGGCTACTCCACCTCCAAAGGCATCCCGCGCCTGCGCCGCGCCATTTCGCGCTGGTACAAGGACCGCTACGAGGTGGACATCGACCCTGAAAGCGAAGCCATCGTCACCATCGGCTCCAAGGAAGGCCTGGCCCACCTGATGCTGGCGACCCTGGACCAGGGCGACACGGTGCTGGTGCCCAACCCCAGCTATCCGATCCACATCTACGGCGCGGTGATCGCCGGCGCCCAGGTGCGCTCGGTGCCGCTGGTGCCAGGGGTGGACTTCTTCGACGAACTGGAGCGGGCCATTCGCGGTTCGATCCCCAAGCCGAAGATGATGATCCTCGGCTTCCCGTCCAACCCCACCGCCCAGTGCGTGGAGCTGGATTTCTTCGAGCGGGTCATCGCCCTGGCCAAGCAGTACGACGTGCTGGTGATCCACGACCTGGCCTACGCCGACATCGTCTACGACGGCTGGAAAGCGCCATCGATCATGCAGGTGCCTGGCGCGAAGGACATTGCGGTGGAGTTCTTCACCCTGTCCAAGAGCTACAACATGGCCGGCTGGCGCATCGGCTTCATGGTCGGCAACCCGGAACTGGTCAGCGCCCTGGCACGGATCAAGAGTTACCACGACTACGGCACCTTCACCCCGTTGCAAGTGGCCGCCATCGCCGCATTGGAAGGCGATCAGCAGTGCGTGCGCGACATTGCCGAACAGTACCGCCAGCGCCGCAACGTGCTGGTCAAGGGCCTGCATGAACTGGGTTGGATGGTGGAGAATCCCAAGGCGTCGATGTACGTCTGGGCCAAGATTCCCGAGGCCTATGCGCACCTGGGCTCACTGGAGTTTGCCAAGAAGCTGCTGGCCGAAGCCAAGGTCTGCGTTTCGCCGGGGGTGGGCTTCGGCGAGTATGGGGATGATCATGTGCGCTTTGCGCTGATCGAGAACCAGGACCGGATCCGCCAGGCGGTGCGTGGGATCCGGGCGATGTTCCGGGCCGATGGGTTGGTCAGCAAGACCAACGCCTGATACACAACCCAATGTGGGAGCGAGCCTGCTCGCGATAGCGGTGGGTCAGTTGCAGGGATGCTGCTGACATACCGCCATCGCGAGCAGGCTCGCTCCCACAGTTGTTTGTGCCGGGCCTTTAGACCACCAGCGACAGCAACAGGATAAAGCCCAAGCCCACCACCGACAGGATGGTTTCCATCGCCGTCCAGGTCTTGAAGGTTTCGGCCACGGTCATGTTGAAGTACTGCTTGACCAGCCAGAAGCCCGCATCGTTGACGTGGGACAGAATCAACGAACCGGCACCGGTCGCCAATACCAGCAGCTCACGGTTTACCCCCGGAATCATCCCTACCACGGGTACAACGATGCCCGCGCCGGTGATGGTTGCAACGGTGGCCGAACCAGTGGCGATACGAATCACCGCGGCCACCAGCCAGGCCAGCAGGATCGGCGAGATCTGCGCACTTACAGCCATGTGGCCGATTACGTCACCCACGCCGCTGGTCACCAGCATCTGCTTGAAACCACCGCCGGCACCGATGATCAGGATGATCGCGGCGGTCGGTGCGAGGCTGGCGTCCAGCCATTTGAGCATCTGGCTGGAACCGATGCCCTGCTTGTAGCCAAAGGTATACAACGACAGCAACAAGGCCAGCAGCAAGGCCGAGATCGGGTGGCCGATCATGTCCATCCAGGCACGGAAGAGGTTGCCGTCCGGCAGCGCCACGTCAGCGAAGGTCTTGAGCAGCATCAGGAACACCGGGGACAACACGGTGATCAGGGTGATGGCGAAGCTTGGCAGTTCGGCGGCGTTTGTCTCGCGGGCCAGTTGGTCCACCAGTTCCTGGTTCGGATGGCCGGGGATGCGCTTGGCAATGAACGTACCGAAGATCGGGCCGGCGATGATGGCGGTCGGCAGCGCGACGATCAGGCCGTAGAGAATGGTCTTGCCGATGTCGGCACCGAACACGCCGATCGCCAGCAGCGGCCCCGGGTGCGGCGGCACCAGGCCGTGGACGGCGGAAAGACCGGCCAGCAGCGGGATACCGATCTTGATGATCGACACGCCGGTGCGGCGCGCCACGATGAACACCAGCGGGATCAGCAGCACGAAACCGATTTCGAAGAACAACGGGATGCCTACCAGGAATGCGGCGAACATCATCGCCCACTGCACCTTGTCCTTGCCGAAGGCTCGGATCAGGGTCTGGGCGATCTGATCGGCCCCGCCCGACTCGGCCATCATCTTGCCGAGCATCGTGCCCAGCGCCAGGATGATGCCGACGAAGCCCAGAACGCCACCGAAGCCGTCCTGGAACGCCTTGATGATGGTGCCGGTCGGCATGCCCGAGGTCAGGCCGAGGAACGCGGCGGCGATGGTCAGCGCAATGAACGGGTGGAATTTGAACTGGGTGATGAGGAGGATGAGTCCGATCACCGTGACCACTGCATCAAGCAGTAGGAACGTCTCGTGGGACATGCCGAACATGGGAGGTGTCTCCTGATTTGTTGTTGTTATTGAAGCAGTTATTTATGAGCCGTCGGGACAGCGCTATCTTTCTGACGCAAAATTTTTGAAACTCAGCTGGCAAGCTTCAAACCATGGGCCAACCACCAGACGTAAGCCTGGTGGGCCAGTTCGTCAACGCTGTGGCTGGACGCGTCCAGAGCCAGGGTCAGGGGCTCGCCGACAGGGGATTCAAGGGTGGCGAACTGGCTGTCGATCAGGGTCGACGGCATGAAATGGCCGGGCCGGTGGGAAACGCGGTCGGCGGCCACTTCGGGGGTCAATTCAAGGAATACGAAGCCCAGGCCTGGCAAGGCACTGCGCAGACGTTCGCGATAACTGTGCTTGAGGGCCGAGCAGGTCAGCACCGGGCGCTCACCCGTGGCGTCGACACGGCGCAACTCGTCGCACAGGCTGTCGAGCCAGCCGGCACGGTCGTCGTCGTTCAGGGGAATACCGGCGCTCATCTTCTGGATGTTGGCCGCAGGGTGGAAGGTGTCGCCTTCGATGGCGGTGGCGCCGCTCAATTGGCACAGGGCCTGGCTGACGCATGTCTTGCCGCAACCGGCAACGCCCATGATGACCAGGGCGGTGATGGGATTGTTCATGTAACACCTCAGCGCGCAGACAGCGCTACCTTTGCCAGTTATGACACCGCAGCAAAAGCAGAAGTTGCCGACGCCTTCTTGTCATTTTTGTGGTTGCAGCATTTTTCGTCCACGACACCAACGGATGGGATTCAGGCAAACCCCACTCGCGCATTTGCAGCCGCGTCGAGACAGCGCTACCTTAGTGCCTTGATTTTTGTTTGGCAAGCCACCTGATGACCGTCCCCAAGAACGATAAGAATACCCGCACCACCGGTCGCCCCACGCTCAACGAAGTCGCACGCCTGGCCGGTGTCAGCCCCATCACCGCCTCCCGGGCCCTGCGCGGCGTCAGCACCGTGGCCACTGACCTGGTGGAAAAAGTCCGACAGGCGGCACGAGAACTCAACTATGTCGTCAACCCCGCCGCCCGCGCCCTGGCTTCGGCCCAGAGCCACTCGGTGGTGGTGTTGGTGCCGTCGCTGTCCAACCTGCTGTTCATCGACACCCTGGAAGCCATCCATCGCGTCTTGAGGCCCAAGGGCTTCGAAGTGGTGATCGGCAACTATCACTACTCCCGGGACGAAGAAGAAGACCTGCTGCGCAACTACATGGCCTATCAGCCTCGTGGCCTGTTGCTGACCGGCTTCGACCGCACCGAGAGCGCCCGCCGCATGATCGAGGCCAGCAACATTCCCTGTGTCTACATGATGGAACTGGACCCTGGGGCGGGCCTCAACTGCGTCGGCTTTTCCCAGCTCAAGGCCGGCGAGACGGCGGCCGGGCACTTGATCTCTCGCGGCCGCAAACGCCTGGCTTATATCGGCGCACAACTGGACCAGCGCACCTTGTTGCGTGGCGAAGGTTTCCGCCGGGCCCTGCAGCAGGCCGGGCTGTACGACCCGGACCTGGAATTGCTGACGCCGCGCCCGTCATCGGTAGGCCTGGGCGGCGAATTGTTCCTGCAACTGCTGGCCAGTCACCCGGATGTCGACGCGATCTTCTTCGGCAACGACGACCTCGCCCATGGCGCCCTGTTCGAAGCCTTGCGCTGCGGCATCAGGATTCCCGAACAGATCTCGGTCCTCGGCTTCAACGACCTGCCCGCCTCGGCCCACATGGTGCCGCGCCTGAGCAGCATCAGCACGCCAAGGGAAGCCATCGGCCGCCGAGCCGCCGAGCAGATGCTGACGCTGATGGCCGGCAACCGTATTGCCCAACCCGTGGTGGACATGGGCTTCGAGCTCAAGATTCGCGAAAGTACCTGACCCCCGTCTCGTGACGCAGAGGCGGTCGATCCCTGCCGGTCAACGGCAAGGGTTGGCCGCTTCGCCTCGTCTGGTCCCCCTACAGGCCTTGAAAGCACAGGCTCCGGGCGCTCGGCATGGGAATTGCTCCTGCCCATCGCTCAGCCATTACCTACAGGTATCCATCATGTTGGTCAGTGCCAAACAGCAAGCGATGATTCTGCCGCTCAAGCGCCCGGGCGAGGACCCGACCGCCGACGCCGCCAGCGGCCTGCAAAGCGCCGCACTACAGGCGTTGCGCGATAACGTCCAGGCCCAGGCCAGCCAGGGCAATGCCCAGGTCCAGGAGTCCATCACCCGACAGGCCACGCAGCAGGTCAATGCCGCCACCGCCATCAGCGACAAGGTCGATGAGGCATTCGCCAAGACCCGCGTGCAGTTGCAGACCGTCGCCGCCCAGGATGCTCCGGCGCGCCAGACCGACAGTTCGGCATTGAAGGATTTCAAGGACTACATGAACAAGACGCCCGAAGAGCGCCTGCGCGACGCCATTCTCGCCGAGATGGGCATCAGCGAAGAAGAATACGCGGCGATGCCACCCGAGAAGCAACTGGCGGTCGGCCAGGAAATTGCCCAGCGCATGCAGGACAAGGCGGCCATGGCACAGGTGGAAAAGGCTCAGGAACAGCGCAATACCGGAGAGAAGGATAAGGCTGCGGCACTTCTCGCGTCGCTCTGAGCCTGCCGGCGGCCAGCAGATGAGGCGCCGGGGGTGAAAAACCTGTGGGAGCAAAGCTTGCTCGCGATAGCGACAGATCAGTCAGCATGGTTGGTGATTGATTTACCGCAATCGCGCGCAAGCTTTGCTCCCACAGGTTTATCGAAGCGTGTTCCCTTATAATCTGCCCTCCTCACCACCCCCACGACGTTGCCATGTCCGAAATCCGCTACGCGCTGCTCGATGAACCGCTCTGGCCGCTGATGAACAAGTTCTACCGCGCCCATCAGTCGTCGATGAAAGCCGTGCGTGACGCGCAGCTGTGGGTGGCGAGACGGGATGACATCGTCGCCGCCCTCTGCCTGCGATCGGTGGCGGGTGGACACTGGTTGACGGGGTTGTTTGTCGATCCGGCACACCGCGGCAAAGGGATCGCGGCGGGGTTGATCGCCGAAGCGGTGAAAGCCGTGGAGGCACCGGTGTGGCTGTTCTGCCACCCGGAACTGCGCGGGTTCTACGAGCGACACGGCTTCACTTTCGATCCCGCCCTGCCCTACGCGATGGCCGAACGGCTGAGCCGGTATGCCCGCAGCAAGCCGATGATTGCGATGGGGCTGGAGCCAGGAACGCGGTCCTGAGCCTATCACCGGTCCTGTGGGAGCGAGCCTGCTCGCGAAGGCGGCAGGGTATTCAACAACGATGCAAGCTCTGGGTGGCGATAGCGCTCGTCCGAGCGAGGCACAGAGGATTGAGGTGAATGTTCAATCGTCGGCCGTCGGATCCAGATCCGGGAACATCACCTCGGTAAACCCGAACTTGCTGAAGTCGGTGATGCGCGACGGGTACAGCCGGCCGATCAGGTGATCGCATTCATGCTGCACCACCCGTGCGTGGAAACCCGAGGCTGTCCGCACGATCGGCTCGCCCTTGGGATCGAAGCCTTCGTAACGGATGTGCTGGTAACGATCGACCGCCCCGCGCAGGCCAGGCACTGACAGGCAGCCTTCGAAACCCTCTTCCATCAGCGGGCTCAGCGGCGTGATCAGCGGGTTGATCAGAATGGTCTGGGGCACGGCTTCCGCATCGGGGTAACGCTCGCTGTGTTCGAAGCCGAAAATCACCAGTTGCAGGTCCACGCCGATCTGCGGCGCCGCCAAGCCGACGCCACCGACGCTTTCCATGGTCTGGAACATGTCGTCGATCAATTGCCACAGCTCCGGGCTGTCGAACATCTGCGGCGGAACCGGCGGAGCGATGCGCAGCAGGCGCGCATCGCCCATCTTGAGGATTTCTCGAATCATGGTCGGGCTTCGCCTGTGTTCGGATCGGTGTCCGGCTTGATGGAGTGGTCGCGCGCCAGCCCCGAGACATGCTGTTTCCAGTGCTCGTCCGGCACCTTCTCACCACGGTCCTTGCCTTCGGCGGACATGTGTTCGATCACCGCGTTCATTTCCGCCCCCAGCAGCAACACCGCCGCCGAGATATAGAAGTACAGCAGCAACACGATGATCGCACCGATACTGCCATACATGGCGTTGTAGTTGGCAAAGGTCTTGACGTAAAAAGCGAAGCCCAGGGAGGCGATGATCCACACCACCACCGCCAGCACCGAGCCCGGGGTGATGAAGCGAAACTCCTGCTTCACGTCGGGCATCACGTAGTAGATCAGCGCCACCGCCACCATCAACAGGATCACGATCACCGGCCAGCGCACGATCGTCCAGAGCGTGACGATGAATTCCTCCAACCCGACCTGGGCCGCAATCCATTCCATCACCTGCGGCCCGAGGACCATCAGCGCGGCCGCGATGAGCAGCATGCCGGCGATGCCGACCGTGTAGATAATCGACAGCGGAAAGCGCTTCCAGGCCGGACGCCCCTCGACCACATCGTAGGCGGCATTCATCGCGCTCATCATCAGCCGCACCCCGGCCGAGGCGGTCCACAACGCAACCACGATCCCCACCGACAACAACCCGCCCTTGGATTGCTGGAGCTGGTCGATCACCGGGTTGACCTGCTCCAGCGCCTGGGGCGGCAACACCAGCTCGGATTGCAGGCGCAGCCACGAGAAGAAATCCGGCAGATGCAGGAAGCCGATCAGCGCGATCAGAAAGAGAATGAAGGGGAACAGGGAAAACAGCATCTGGTAGGCCAGTGCCGAGGCGTAGGTGGACATCTCGTCGTCGAGAAATTCGGTCACCGTACGCACCATCACGCGGTGCAGAGGCAAGCCTTTCATGTCCGGAAATATCATGAGCGTCTCCTTTCGCCGCAAAAAAGGGGTCGCGTGGCGACTCAAGGGGCGTTTTTTACCTCAAAGTAGCCTGTTTGGCGACTTTGGGACAATCTCATCCCGACGCAGAATTGACCCATGCCCCACAGCGCAAGTTTCATTCTTCGCACCGGCAGGGCTTTATGTTTGCCCGGCAACCGTCGAGAATGCCCCACGTATTCAGGCTCGGCCCGAAGCTTTAATCCCGTAGGAACGTTATGAAACTCGATAAGAAGCAGGCCATCGCCCGCAGAAACCAGGAACTGGGCGGCGCCGTCCTGGGCGTCAACAACTGCCACTTCAGCGAATTGAACCGCAACCGCAACATCTTCTGGTTCAACATCCCTGTGACCCGCCTGGCTGTCGGCCAGTACGAATGGATTCATCTGCTGCTGCACACCCCGGCCACCGACGAGCTGCTGCACCTGAAAGTGCCGACCGTATTCCTGCGAGAAAAAATGGAAGGCCTGGAAGTACGCAACCAGGGCAAGCGCAAGGCCGCCCTGAGCCTGGAATTGAGCGCCGATAAGGATTCGTACCTGCAGGACATGCGACCGGGTGGCACCAACCTGGATTTTGCGCAGTTCAGGTTGTGACCCCGGCCGCTGACGTATGCAGCTTGGGATTATGTGGGAGCAAGGCTTGCCCGCGATGAAGGCGCCACGACTCTAAAACGGACCGCATCAACTTCATCGCGGGCAAGCCTTGCTCCCACAGGGCCTTGCTTCAAGTAGTTGCCCAACGTAAACAAAAAGCCCCGCTTCGGCGGGGCTTTTTGTTTACACGCTATTCACTTCTTCACACCCAACTTCCTGAGCTCTTCATCCCGCAACTCACGCCGCAGGATCTTGCCGACGTTGGTGGTTGGCAACGCATCGCGGAACTCGACGGCCTTGGGTACCTTGTAGCCGGTGACGTTGGCACGCATATGCTCCATCACCTGCTCCTTGGTCAATGTGGCGCCTGGCCGGACGACGATGAAGATCTTGATCGCCTCGCCGGACTTCTCGTCCGGTACACCGATGGCGGCGCATTGCAGCACGCCCGGCAAGGTGGCCAGCACATCTTCCAGCTCGTTGGGATACACGTTGAAGCCAGAAATCAGGATCATGTCTTTCTTGCGATCGACGATGCGCATATAGCCGTCCGGCTGAATCACTGCGATATCGCCGGTCTTCAGCCAGCCCTCGCTGTCGAGGATTTCGTCGGTGGCCTCCTGGCGCTGCCAGTAGCCCTTCATCACTTGAGGGCCTTTCACACACAATTCGCCGACTTCGCCCAGAGGCAACTCGACGCCCGCATCATTGATGACCTTGCACAGCGTCGACGGCACCGGAATGCCGATGGTGCCGACCTGGATGTTCTGGATCGGATTGACCGTGGCCACCGGGCTGGTTTCAGTCATGCCATAGCCTTCGCAGATCGGGCAACCGGTGACCGCTTTCCAGCGCTCGGCAGCGGCCAGTTGCAGGGCCATGCCACCGGACAAGGTGACTTTCAGCGCGGAGAAATCCAGCTTGCGGAAGCCCTCGTTGTTACACAGCGCGACAAACAGGGTATTGAGGCCGACGAAACCGCTGAACTTCCACTTCGACAGTTCCTTGACCATCGCCGGAAGGTCGCGCGGGTTGCTGATCAGGATGTTGTGGTTGCCGATCAGCATCATCGCCATGCAATGGAAGGTGAAGGCGTAGATGTGGTACAGCGGCAGCGGCGTGATCAGCACTTCGCAACCTTCATTGAGGTTGGAGCCCATCAGCGCCTTGCACTGCAGCATGTTCGCCACCAGGTTGCGATGGCTCAGCATCGCGCCCTTGGCCACGCCGGTGGTGCCGCCGGTGTACTGCAACACGGCCACCTCGTCGCTGCCCGGGTTGGCTTCGGTCACTGGCCGGCCGTGGCCCTTGCTCAGCACATCGTTGAACTTGACCGCCTTGGGCAGGTGATAGGCCGGAACCATCTTCTTGACGTACTTGATCACGCTGTTGATCAGCAGCCGCTTGAGCGGCGGCAACAGGTCGGCCACCTCGGTGACGATGACGTGCTTGACGCCTGTCTTCGGCACCACGGTCTCGGCCAGGTGCGCCATGTTCGCCAGGCACACCAGTGCCTTGGCGCCGGAGTCGTTGAACTGGTGCTCCATCTCCCGCGCGGTGTACAGCGGATTGGTATTGACCACGACGAGGCCGGCACGGATCGCCCCGAACACCGCCACCGGGTACTGCAGGACGTTGGGCAATTGCACGGCGATTCGATCGCCCGGCTGCAAATCGGTATGCTGTTGCAGATACGCGGCAAAGGCCCCGGACAATTCGTACAGTTCACCGTAGGTGATCGTCTTGCCGAGGTTGCTGAATGCCGGCTTGTCGGCGAAGCGTTGGCAGGACTGCTTCAACACCGCCTGAATATTCGGATACTCGTCTGGATTGATGTCGGCAGCAATCCCAGCTGGGTACTTATCCTTCCAAAAGTCTTCGAACATGGAAGCCCACTCCTCAGCAACGCGAATTCTCACCGCATTTGATGCGATTATTATTGGTGTGTTTGTTGGTGAATCTGGCTTGGATGAAGGCCGAGAAGTCACAAAAGCGCGCCGAGAGTAGCAGCTTTGCCGAGGGTCGACTAGAGCCAAAAGTGGCCGGCATGGTCACTAATCCGACTCAAGAATATGCAATGGTCACTTTTAGAGTAAAAATTCTATAGACCTGTAGGAAGGCTCTGAAGTCGACCTTCTTTTTTGCTTAAGCCACCAAACCAATGTGGGAGCGAGCCTGCTCGCGATAGCGGTGTGTCAGCCAATATTCCTGTGACTGACTACCGCTATCGCGAGCAGGCTCGCTCCCACAAAGGGCGTGTGCATGGTCTACATCAAGCGATATCGCGCAGCTCCCGGCGCAGGATCTTGCCCACCGGTGTCATCGGCAGCGACTCTCGCAACACGATGTGCTTGGGTATCTTGTAGCCGGTGAAGTTCTCCTTGCAGTAGGCCTTGAGTTCTTCGAGGCTGACGCCCGTCTCCCGCGCCACCACGAACAGTTTCACCGCCTCCCCCGAGCGCTCGTCCGGCACACCGATCACCGCGCAATTGGCAACCTTCGGGTGGGCCATCACCACATCTTCGATTTCGTTGGGGTACACGTTGAAACCCGAGACGATGATCATGTCCTTCTTGCGGTCGACGATCCGCACGAAACCGTCCGGGTCGATCACCGCGATGTCACCGGACTTGAACCAACCCTCGCTGTCCAGCACCTCGGCAGTGGCTTCAGGCTTGTTCCAGTAGCCTTTCATGATCTGCGGCCCCTTGATGCACAGCTCGCCACGCTCGCCCAGGGGCTGTTCGGCGCCGTCGTCGCTGATCACTTTCATGAGCGTGCCTGGCACCGGCAGACCCACCGTGCCCAGCCGCGACCTCTTGCCGTAAGGGTTGGTACAGGCCACGGGCGAGGTTTCGGTCAGGCCATAGCCTTCGGTGATACGGCAGCCCGTGAGCTGCTCCCAACGATCCGCCGTGGCCTTGACCAGCGCGGTGCCGCCGGAATTGGTGAGTTTGAGGCTGGAGAAATCCAGGGTCTTGAAATCCGGATGGTCCATCAACGCCACGAACAACGTGTTGAGCCCCAACAAAGCCGAGAAACGCCAGTTTTTCAGCTCCTTGATAAAACCGCCGATGTCCCTCGGGTTGGTGATCAGCACGTTGTGGTTGCCGGTGACCATCATGCACATGCAGTTCGCCGTGAACGCATAGATGTGATAGAGCGGCAACGGCGCGATCATCACTTCCTGGCCTTCGCGCAGCAGCGGCTGGCCGTCGTCGCCGAACTGGCCCAGGCACGCCCTGGCCTGTTGCATGTTCGCCACCAGGTTGCCATGGGTCAGCATCGCGCCCTTTGCCAAGCCGGTGGTGCCACCGGTGTACTGCAGCACCGCGATATCGTCGAGGCCGACCTTCAGGGGCTTGATGGCCTGGCCACGTCCCAGGCGCAAGGCGCTCTTGAAGGAAATGGCCTGGGGCAGCGAATACGCCGGGACCATTTTCTTGACCTTGTTCACCACGGTGTTGACCAGCCAGCCCTTGGCGGCGGGCATCAGGTCGCCCATTTTCGCTTCGATCAGGTATTGCAGGTCCGTGTCGGGCAGCACTTCCTGAACCTTGCTGCCGAACAGGTTCATGTACACCAGCGCCCGGGCACCGGAGTCCTTGAACTGGTGGCGCATTTCCCGCGGCGTGTACAGCGGGTTGGTGTTGACCACAATCAGCCCGGCGCGCAAGGCACCGAACACGGCAATAGGATATTGCAGGACATTGGGCATCTGCACCGCGATACGGTCACCGGGGACCAGATCGGTATGGGTCTGCAGGTAACCGGCGAACGCCGCGCTGCAGCGCTCGAGCTCGGCATAGGTGAGGGTCACGCCCATGTTGCTGAACGCCGGGCGGTCGACGAATTTCTTGCAGGAACGCTCGAACACCTCGATGACCGACTTGTAGGCCCCCAGGTCGATGTCCGAGGGCACGCCGGCCGGGCGTTTGTCATTCCAGAAATCAGGCTGCATTGTTTTTGTCCTCTTTACCTGAACCTATCCCGGGCCGCTTCTGGATTGCTCGCAGAAGCGGAGCTCTTGGGACACTAGCAGCTCTGGCCAATCAGGCAAATACGGCAATTTGTGTCATAGATTGTGTGAATCTTGCCGCCTACGTGTGGCCTGATCAGGCGAGACGCAACGGATGCGCTATACAATGGAGCAACATCGCCCATGCGCCCATGTAAAGGATCGTCATGATTCATCAAACGTTCTGGCTGACCGCGACCGACCACAGCCGCCTGTTCGTCAATCAGTGGTTGCCCGAAACCGCGCCCCGGGCCGTGATCATGCTGGCTCACGGCATGGCCGAACACAGCGGCCGCTATGGGCGCCTGGCCCAGGCCTTCTGTGACGAAGGCTACGGTGTCTACGCGCCGGACTTGCGCGGCCATGGCAAGACCGGTGAAGGAGCGATCCTCGGCCACTATGCCGACGAAGATGGCTGGGCCAAAGTGGTCGGCGACCTGGCCAGCCTCAACCATCACATCGTTCAGCAACATCCCGACGTGCCAATCGTGCTGTTGGGCCACAGCATGGGCAGCTACATCGCCCAGGCGTACCTGTTGCATCACAGCGCGAGCCTGCATGGAGCGATTCTCAGCGGTTCCAATTTCCAACCGGTGGCGCTGTATCGCGTCGCCCGCCTGATCGCCCGTTTCGAACGCTGGCGCCAGGGCGCCACCGGGCGCAGTGCCTTGATCGAATGGCTGTCGTTCGGCAGTTTCAATCAGAAATTCAAGCCGACACGCACGCCCTTCGACTGGCTCAGCCGCGACCCGGCCGAGGTGGACAAGTATGTCCACGACCCACTGTGCGGCTTTCGTTGCAGCAATCAGCTGTGGGTCGACCTGCTCGGCGGCTTGCAGCAAATCAGCAAAGCGTCCAATCTCGCCCAGATCGATCCGGACCTGCCGTTGCTGGTCATTGGCGGTGAATGTGATCCGGTGAGCGAAGGCAAGCGTCTCAAGGATCTGGCCGACGCCCTGCGCAGCGCCGGCAGCCAGCACCTGCAATTGACGATTTACCCACAGGCCCGGCATGAATTGTTCAACGAAACCAACCGCGATGAAGTGACGGCCGATGTGTTGACCTGGATTGCCCAGGCCCTGACCCACAAGCGCCCGCCACGCAGCGAATAGTTTTCCAGCGTTTTTTCCATTACCCGCCACAGGATCGGAAACAGATGACCCAGGTTACCAATACGCCTTACGAAGCCCTCGAAGTCGGCCAGACCGCCAGCTACAGCAAATCTGTCGAAGAGCGCGACATCCAGCTATTCGCCGCCATGTCGGGCGATCACAACCCCGTGCACCTGGACCCCGAATTCGCCGCGGCGAGCATGTTCAAGGAACGCATCGCCCATGGCATGTTCAGCGGTGCGTTGATCAGCGCGGCGGTGGCGTGCGAGTTGCCTGGGCCCGGGACTATCTACATCGGCCAGCAGATGAGCTTCCAGAAACCGGTCAAGATCGGCGACACCCTGACCGTACGCCTGGAGATCCTGGAAAAACTGCCGAAGTTTCGCGTACGCATCGCCACTCGCGTGTTCAACCAGCGCGATGAACTGGTGGTGGATGGCGAGGCCGAGATCCTCGCGCCGCGCAAGCAACAGACGGTGACCTTGCCGACGTTGCCGGCGATCAGCATCGGCTGATTCACAGGCCGCTCGCCACAATGATCTCAGTGTCAGCGTTATCGAATGTGCTCCCGCACCTGCACACTCGCCGTCATCCCCGCACTCAGGTTCACCCCTTCCGGCACCTTGTCCAGCTTGATCCGCACCGGGATCCGCTGGGCCAGGCGCACCCAGTTGAAGGTCGGTTCCACCTCCGCCAGCAGTTGCGCGTCCGGGTTGGTGTTGCGGTCGGTAATGCCGCGGCTGACGCTTTCGACGTGACCTTCCAGGGCGTGACCGGCGCTCATCAGCCAGACCTTGACCAGGTCGCCCACGCGGATCCTCGGCAGTTTGGTCTCTTCGAAATAGGCCTGCACATAGAACGTCGAATCGTCGATCAGCGCCATGACCGGCTGCCCGGCATTGACGTAGTTGCCTTCGGCCAGCCGCAGGTTGGTGATGTGACCGCTACGAGGCGCCAGGACCTGGCTGCGGGCCAGGTTGAGTTCGGCGACCTTGGCCTCGGCCTGGGCCTCGCGCAGTTCGCCCCGGGCGATGCCGGCGTTGATCTGGGCATTTTCCCGCAGCTCGGCGCTGATGGCCTGGGGCCCCAGGGCGGCGCGGCGACTGGCTTCGTGCTCGCGCAGGCTCAGTTGCTGCTGACGGGTCTGGACCACTGCCCTGGCCTTCTCCACGGCGGCTTCGAAGCGCTCGCGGTCGATGCTCAGCAATAGATCGCCGGCCTTGACCTGCTGGTTATCCACCGCCTTGAGCTCACGCACCCAGCCCGACACGTCGGGAGCGATCACCACCACGTCGGCGCGAATCCGCGCATCCCGGGTCCAGGGCGTGAGCATGTAGTACTGCCACAGGTGAAACCCGGCGAAAATCGCCAATGCCACCACGCCCAGCGTAATGGCGACACGTACGGAGGTACGCATGTTCAACTCCTTATAACGGCCCGATGACCAGGGTAATCACTGTCAGGACACAGACATACAGGGCGCAGTCGAACAAGGCTTCGTGCCAGATCCAACGGCCGGCCGGCACCAGGCTGAGCAACAGGCGCAATGCACCGGTCACCAGCAAGGCCAGCACCACATAAATCAGGAACGGGCTGAGCAACACCCCGCCAATCGACCATTCACGCAAGCCCATGGCTGTGCTCCCCTCGTTCCGGTTCGTGCTGGCGGCACCAGGCGCGCCAGCTGTTCTGCAATTGCACCACCGCGCCCTGGGCCAACTTCAGCGCATCGCCGGGTGGCTCTGTCGACAGCACCTTCAGGAACTCGGCGCTGGCCGGGGCCAACGCATCGGTCTGCTCACCGGACGGACCGCGTTCGAGCACCTGCTCCAGCGCTTCGAAATAACGGCGCTGCGCCCGGCTGTCGGACACCTGGGCGACGGCCAGACTCAAGCGCAGGTGCAACAGTTCATCGCCGATATCCAGGCCGAGCAGCCCATCATCCCAACGGCTGCGCGACGGGACCGGCAGCTCGGGATAATGTCGCGCCAGTTGCAACAGCCGATCGGCCATGCGCCCGCCGAACCAGCTCTCCGCGCCACTGAGATTGCGCCGGGTCAGGCGCACCAGGTCATCCAGGGTCGCAGCCAGCAGGCGACGGCCGTGCCAGGCCGGATCGCGCAGAATCAGCAGATTGAATGCCAACACCGCCGCCCCTACGCCGATCATCATTGCCTGAGCGTTATTGAAGAATGCCGCCACGTCGTACTTCATGGCGTTGAGCGGTGACACCAGCACCACAAAATGCAGGCAGAACGACGTCGCCGTGGCGAAGATCGGCGGCTTGGCCATGCCCAGCGCACCGAAGAACAGCGGCACGCCCATGGCCATGCACAGCATGGCGAAGCTGCTCCACTGCGGCAGCAGGATCTCGCCGATCACGAATGCGGTCGGCACGGCCAGCAGAATGCCCCGCAGGAAACTCATGCCGATCTGCGCGCCGTTTTCGCGACTGGCAAACAAGCTGCACACCACACACGTCAGCACCAACGCCCCCGACGCGGCGGGCCAGGCCGTTGCCAGCCAGAAGCAGGAGACGGCCAGAAAGGCCAGGGCACTGCGCGCGCCGAACACCATGGCCAGGGACAAGTCGCGATGGGGCGTCAAGGTGCGCGGCGGATCCGATGCCTCCCTGCCCTCCCGCACCGCCGCCAGCGCCGCGCAGGCGGCCAGGGCGGTGTCGAGCAACAAGGCGAAACGCGCCAGGCAGTAACTTTGCGCCGAGCTGATCGACGGGTCGTGAGAAGCGTCCAGCACCCGCGGTCGCAAGGCTTGCAGCGTTGCCGTGTCGGCGTCGAGGGCTTGTTGCACCTCGCTCATCCAGGGTTGGAGAGCCTCGGCTTCGGCCGGTTCGAGTTGCTTCCATTGCCGGCGCACCGAACGGGCGATACGCAGCAGCATCAGCAATTTCTGGCTCAAGCCGCTGATGGCCCGGGCGCGCTGTCGACCCAGGCTGCCTTCGAACCAGGCATGTTCGCGCTGGGCATCCACCGCGACGATCCGGCCGAGGATCTCCAGCAAGCCCTTGCGTGCCTGGGCGTCGCCGGCCAGGGTGGCACGGGCCGCCTGCATACCGCTCTGCCAGGCCGCGTGGGCCTGGCCCGCCAACTGTCGCTCGACCCGCAACGGCCAGAGCAAGGCGCTGGCGGCCGTGGCGCAGACGATGCCCAGGCTGATCTCGGTGCAGCGCGCCACCGCTTGATCGAACACCCCCAGCGGGTGGGAAACGGCCGGCAAGGCGATGATCGCCACCGTGTATCCGGCCAACACGAAGGAATAGGACCAGGCACTTCGCAACAGTGTCGAACAGGCCGTGCACAGGCCCAGCCACAAGGCCAGCGCCAACAGGAACAACCACGGCGTCTGAGCGAACAGGCTCATGAAGACCACCGACATGACGGTCCCCACCAAAGTACCGAGCAGCCGCGCCAACCCCTTTTGAACCACCATCCCGGACAGCGGCTGCGCCACGATGAACGCGGTCATCAGCGCCCACGACGGCTGCTCCAGCCCCCAACGCAATGCCAGCCACAGCGCCAGTCCGCCACCGAGGACGGTCTTGATGGCGAACTGCACAGCGAGGCGGTCGGGGGCGAACAAGGCCTGGAGGGTAATGGGCACTCAGAAAACTCTTTCAGGGGCTGCAGTAACGATAGTTGCAATGATGCGTAATGGGGCAGGCGCAATTATTAGCTAGCTACCTATTTGAGTCCAGAGCTGATTACCCGTGGATTCGACAAGACACTTTTTCTGAAAACCACATGATGATACCGGACGGTATTTGCCCCCACTTTGTGCCGGGCGCTGGTGTGGCGAGGGAGCTTGCTCCCGCTCGATGGGAGCTTGCTCCCAGCAAGCTCCCTCGCCACAAAAGTTTCCTCGCCACATCAGGGTTTCCATCCACCGCTGACCAAGCGCCACAAAAAAACGCCAGGCAAGCTGGCGTTTTCTGGATCAAGCACATGTATCAGCTGGCGCGTGCCTGGTTACGCAGCGCCTTGACCTGATCGTGGTTGCGTTGCACGCCGTGGTATTGGCGTTCAACCAGGTCACGGATGCCGACCAGATTGTGCTTGGTGATCTTATCCATGGCTTCCCTGTAGGCCTTCAGCGCATGGTCTTCGCCGCGCTCGGCTTCGTTGAGCACCGCTTCCTCGTCCTTGCCGGTGAACATGGACTTCACATCCACCCAACGGCGGTGCAGGTCACCGGAAACACTGGTGGAGGTCTCCGGATCGCCACCCAACGAGCGAACGGCGGCTTGCAGTTCGGATGCGGCGGTGGCGCAATCGGTGGAACGTTGCACGAACAGGGCCTTGAGTTGCGGATGCTTGATGTCTTCGGCGCAGGTCTTGAAGCCTTCCTGACCATCCTTGCTGGTCTGGATCAGGTCGTTCAGGACGGCGATGGCTTCTTTGTTCATATCGGTCATTTTTCAATTCCTTTGCTGGTGAATAAAAAAACCTGCAAGGAATATTGCATCGGTCATGCCAGCTCCGACGGACAAAAATTAACTTTAAAAATCAACATGTTAGTTAAATAGGCAAAATCTGTATCCGCGTTATTTGCATGATCTGTCATTTGGCCTGCATGCAGAATGCCTGTATTTTCAAACCTGTTTGATCCAAGACATTTGCCATGAACCCGGAAACCCTCGAACTGCTGGTCACGCGCCAGATGCCCTTCGGTAAATACAAAGGCCGAATCCTGGCCGACCTGCCCGGTCAATACCTGAACTGGTTTGCCCGCGAAGGTTTTCCCCACGGAGAGTTGGGCGGTTTGCTGGCGTTGATGCAGGAGATCGACCACAACGGTCTGTCCGATCTGCTCGACCCACTGCGCGTCAAACACGGCAAACCCAAACCCCGCCCCTGATTAGGCCCTCCCATGCCCGAGAACACCCTGCGCGCCCACGATGAAGCTTTCTGGCAGACCTTTGTCGACCGCTACGACGTCGCCGCCGATGGACCGCTGAACCTGGAAAACGGCTACTTCGGGCGCATGTCGCGGACCGTGGTCGAGGAGTACCAGCGCAATATCGATTTCATCAACCGCAGCAACTCGGTGTACGTGCGCCAGCATTTCGACCGCGAACAAGGCGAGGCGATTCGCCGCCAAGTGGCAGCGTTGATCAAGGCGCCTGCGCAAACCGTGGCGTTGACCCGCAGTGCGGTGGACTCCCTGCAATCGTTGATTCGCAACTACAACGGCCTGAAGCCTGGCGACCAGGTGCTGATCTGTGACCTGGAATATCAGTCGGTCAAGAACGCGATGCGCTGGCTGGCCCGCCAGCGTGGCGTGGAGCTGATCGAACTGGTCCACCAGCATCCGGCCAGTTTCGAGAGTCTGGTGGGGACTTACCGGGAAGCGTTCATTCGCTACCCGCGCCTGAAACTGATGACGCTGACCTACGTCAACCACCTCACCGGGCTGGTGATGCCGGTACAAGCCATTGCCGAAACGGCTCGGGAGTTCGATGTCGACATCATCCTCGACGGCGCCCACGCCCTGGGCCAGATCGATTTCGACCTGGCCAAGATGGGTATCCCGTTCGCTGGATTCAATCTGCAGAAATGGATCGGCGGGCCACTGGCCCTGGGGTTCCTGTACATCGCCCCGCAACGCCTGGCCGACATCGACCCGGACATGGACGACAGTCATTACCCGGTGAACGACGTTCGCTCACGTACGCCCCACAGCACACCGAATATTCCGGCCCTGTTGACCCTGCCCCTGGTGTTCGAAGAACATCGCGCCCTGGGCGGCGCCCTGGCCAAAGGTGCGCGACTCTGCTACTTGCGCGACCTGTGGGTCAAGGCAGTGCGGGATCTGCCGGGCATCGAAGTCATGACCCCGGATGATCGGCGACTCTATTGCGGCATCACCTCGATGCGCTTCACCGCCCAGGCGGATCAGCAGGCGATGGCCGATCGATTGCTCAACGACTATGGGATCTTCACAGTGGTACGCCAGACCAGCGTCGGGCCTTGTATCCGTATCACGCCGGGGTTGATTACCTTGGCGAGTGATATCGAGCGGCTTACCCGGGCCCTGATCGAGCTGAGCCACACCTAGACCTGCACACGACCAAAAAACCAGGCAAAAAAAAACGGTGCGCCGACCAAGCGCACCGTAAAGCCGTAGAACACCCAACGAAGTTCGGTAAAACAATCAGTCCAGCAGTGCCAATGCCTCGGCGGTGCATTCCTGGATACGGGCCCAGTCGCCGTTCTTGATCCACTCCGGATCGAGCATCCAGCTACCACCCACGCACATCACGTTTTTCAACGCCATGTAGCTCTTGATATTGGCCGGGCCGACGCCACCGGTCGGGCAGAATTTCACTTCGCCGAACGGGCCGCCCAGGGCCTTGATGGCGGCGACACCACCACTGACTTCCGCTGGGAACAATTTGAAGCGGCGATAGCCCAGGCCATAGCCTTCCATGATGCCGGAGGCATTGCTGATGCCTGGCAGCAACGGGATCGGGCTGTCGACACTGGCTTCGAGCAAATCACGGGTGATGCCCGGGGTCACGATGAACTGCGAACCGGCCGCCTCGGCAGCCGCCAGCATCTGGCGGTCGAGCACCGTACCGGCACCGGTCATCAGCTCCGGACGCTGCTCGCGCAACACCTGGATGGCCTTGAGGCCGAACTGGGAACGCAAGGTCACTTCCAGCGCCGTCAGGCCACCGGCCGCCAGGGCATCGGCCAGCGGCAGGATGTCCTGTTCGCGGGCGATGGTGATGACCGGCAGGATCCGCGCCTTGGCGCACAGGTCGTCGATCAGGGTAACTTTGTCCGCCATGGAAACGGTCGGGGAAAGGTTTGTCATAGCGGCTGATCCTTGGTTCATGGGCACCAGTAAATCTCTAACGTAGGTTGCAGAAACGCGCGGACCGGCATTTCGGCGACGTTGTCACCGGCCACCGCAGCGTTCAGGGTGGTCAATTTCGATTGACCGGAAATCGACAGCACTTTGTGTTTCGCCGAGGCCAGCAAGGCACGGCTCATGGTCAAGCGCTGGTGTGGCACGGTCGGCGCCAGCATCGGCCAGCAACGACGAGTGCCCTGGATGTCCAATGCTTCGGCCAGGTTCGGGCTGTCGGGAAACAACGAAGCGGTGTGGCCGTCATCGCCCATGCCCAATACCAGCACATCGATGGACGGCAGCTCGGCCAGCAGGCGATCCGCCTGCTCGGCGGCAGCCTCCAGGTTGGCACTGGCGCTGTAGAGGCTCAGGAACTGGGCCTTGGCCGCCGGGCCTTGCAACAGGTAACGCTTGAGCAGACCGGCATTGCTGTCGGCATGTTCAACCGGTACCCAGCGCTCGTCCGCCAGGCTCACCACCACTTTCGACCAATCCAGCGCCTGCTTGGCCAGGCTCTGGAAAAACGCCACCGGGCTGCGACCGCCGGACACCACCAGGACCGCCGTACCGCGCGCGTCGATCGCCTCGCGCAGTTGCTCGGTCACGTTCAATGCCAGGCCTTCAGCCAACAGCACCGGGCTCTTGAATTCCAGGGCGCTGACGCCCTGGGGCAGTTTCACTTCAGATATCGCCATACCATGACCTCCCGTCCCGCGTGATCAGTGCAATAGAGCTCATCGGCCCCCAGGACCCGGCCGCGTACGGCTTGGGCGCATCACCGGACTTTTTCCATCCGGCGATCAACTGGTCACACCACGTCCACGCGGCTTCGATTTCATCTTTACGGACAAACAGGTTCTGATTGCCGTTCATGACTTCCAGCAACAACCGCTCGTAGGCATCGGGAATCCGCGCGCTACGCCAGGTGTCGGAAAAGTTGAGTTGCAAAGGACCGCTGCGCAATTGCATGCCCTTGTCCAGGCCTTGGTCCTTGGTCATCACCCGCAAGGAAATCCCTTCGTCCGGTTGCAGGCGGATGATCAGTTTGTTGCTGATCTGCAAGCGCTGCTCGGGGGCGAAGATGTAGTGGGACGGTTCCTTGAAGTGAATGACGATCTGCGACAGCTTTTGCGGCATGCGCTTGCCGGTACGCAGGTAGAACGGAACCCCGGCCCAGCGCCAGTTGCGGATATCGGCGCGCAGGGCGACGAAGGTTTCGGTGTCGCTCTGGGTATTGGAGTTTGGCTCTTCCAGGTAGCCCGGAACCGCCTTGCCTTCGCTGTGGCCGGCGATGTACTGGCCACGCACCACTTGGGTGGTCAGGCCTTCGGGGCTGATCGGCGCCAATGCCTTGAGCACCTTGACCTTCTCGTCACGGATGCTGTCGGCGGACAGTTCGGCCGGCGGGTCCATGGCGATCAGGCACAGCAGCTGCAGCAGGTGGTTCTGGATCATGTCCCGCAGTTGTCCGGCCTTGTCGAAATAGCCCCAGCGGCCTTCGATGCCGACCTTCTCGGCCACCGTGATTTCCACGTGGGAAATGTAATGCTGGTTCCACTGGGTTTCGAACAGGCTGTTGGCGAACCGCAGCGCGATCAGGTTCTGGACCGTCTCTTTACCCAGGTAGTGGTCGATACGATAGGTGCGGTTCTCCGGGAAGAACTGCGCCACGGCGTCGTTGACCTTGCGCGAGGATTCCAGGTCCGAGCCGATGGGTTTCTCCAGTACGACGCGGGTGTTTTCGCTCAAGCCGACCTTCGCCAGGTTTTCGCAGATCGAGCCGTACACCGCCGCTGGCGTGGCGAAATAGGCGATGACCTGCTGGGCCGCACCAATCTGTTCGGCCAGGGCGACATAATCGTCGGCCTTGAGGAAATCCACATGCAGGTAGGTCAGGCGCGCCATGAAGCGCTCGACCACGGTTTCGTTCAGCTCCTTGTCGCCCACATAACGGCGCAGTTCCGTGGCGATGAACGCCAGGTGCTGCTGCTCGCTGCCGGGTTCACGGGCCAGCGCGATGATTCGCGTGTCCTCGTGCAACAGGCCGGCGCCGTCGAGTTGGTAAAGGGCAGGAAACAGCTTGCGCAAGGCCAGATCGCCCAGCGCGCCGAACAAGGCAAAGGTGCACGGTTCAACCGTTATCGAAGGCATGATGTTTGTTCTTTTATCAAGTTAAGCTACAAATACCTTTTTTCAAGGCATCACTCAAGGAAAAATGTAGTAATAACCACAACATTTTCCGAAAATACCGATTCCGAGTGGTGGTCCGCCGGAGCCATCAGTAGGATAGGCCACCGCAAAGGGTCGTATCAAAGACCCGTCTTTCTAGGAATCCTCTATGGACCGCGTGCGAAATTTACTGGAGCAGATCCAGAGTCGCCTTGAAGACCTGAACAAGGCAGAACGCAAGGTGGCCGAGGTGATCCTGCTCAACCCACAGCAGGCCACCCGCTTCAGCATCGCCGCCCTCGCCCAGGCCGCGTCGGTCAGCGAGCCTACGGTCAACCGTTTCTGCCGTTCGTTCGGCGTCAGCGGCTACCCCGAGCTCAAGCTGCAACTGGCCCAGAGCCTGGCCAGCGGCGCCGCTTATGTCAGCCGTGCAGTAGAAGCCGACGACAATCCCGAAGCCTACACCCAGAAAATCTTTGGCAGTGCCATTGCTTCGTTGGACAGTGCCTGCCAGGCACTTGATCCAAATTTGATCAGCCGTGCCGTGGACCTGTTGATCCAGGCCCGACAGATCCACTTCTTCGGCCTCGGTGCCTCGGCCCCGGTGGCGCTGGATGCCCAGCACAAGTTTTTCCGGTTCAACCTGGCCGTGACCGCCCATGCCGACGTGCTGATGCAGCGCATGATCGCGTCCGTGGCCCACACCGGTGAGCTGTTCGTGATCATTTCCTACACCGGTCGCACCCGCGAACTGGTGGAAGTGGCGCGCATCGCCCGGGAAAACGGCGCTTCGGTATTGGGCCTCACCGCGGAAAACTCCCCCCTGGCCAAGGCCAGTACCCTGAGCCTGAACATTCCGCTCCCCGAAGACACCGACATTTACATGCCGATGACCTCGCGGATCATCCAGCTCACGGTGCTGGATGTGCTCGCCACCGGCATGACCCTGCGCCGAGGCGTGGATTTCCAGCCGCACCTGCGCAAGATCAAGGAAAGCCTGAATGCCAGCCGGTATCCGGTGGGGGATGAGTTCAACTGATAGGGCTCCAGTGCTTTATTGCCTGACAGATCGTCATCGCGAGCAGGCTCGCTCCCACAATGGACCTCGCAACTCAAACCCACTGTGGGAGCGAGCCTGCTCCGGGCGGCGATCCGACGATGGGGCCAGTCGCCGCACCCGATATCCCGGACTATGCCCCCACCCGCGCCTGCAGACTCAGGTGCGCCCGCTCCCCCGGCGCCAGGCACAGACTGTCGGTGCCCCCGCTGGCCGCTTCGACGCAGACGAACTCGCTGACTTCATCCCAGCTCACCCCCAGCAACGGTCGGGTACCGGGATGCCATACCACGGTGTCGGCGCTGTCGCCGGTATCGATGCACAACGCTCGCTGCCAGGCATGGTCCTTGAGCTGCAACTCCCCTTCGTGCTGGAACACCCGCTGGCAGCCGCCCTCGACCCGTAGCTCGCCTTTCTGCTGACAGACGGTGCGGTTCAGATGGTCGTAACCCTGGGCGCCTTCGAGCCCGGACAGCGCTACCTCACCGACGTCACCGATACGCCAGTAGGCATGCAAAGCCTGGCTCAACTGGCACGGCAAGCTGTCTTGGTGCTCGGTACTCAAGCGCAGTTCCATGCGTTCGCCAAGGTCCGCATGCAGGTCCACTTGCCAGTCGCACAGCTGCAATTGCCAGTGCAGATGCACACCGTCGTCGTCGCTGCGGCTGTCCAGCAGCTTCCAGTCGATCAGCCGCGCCCAGCCATGGGACGGCCAGGCGTTTTCGCTCGGGTGACGGCCGTACCATGGCCAGCACACCGGCACCCCGCCCCGTATCGCCCCGACCTGGGGCCATTTGGCCGCGCACCATAACCAGGGCTTCTGCCCACGGGGCTGGAAATGCAGCAACTGCGCGCCCTGGCGACTGAACACCGCCTGGCACAGTGGATGGTCGATCACCAACACATCGCGCTGCCGATAGCGCTCCCACGCAAACACCGGGCGCTCGCGCAAGGATCTGAAAAAGCGTTGCAGTGGATGCTCATGCATGGGCCGCGGTCCTGGAAATCATTGAACTCTCAACTGGGTATTTGTGGCGAGGGAGCTTGCTGGGAGCAAGCTCCCATCGAGCGGGAGCAAGCTCCCTCGCCACAGGTTCTGCTCCAGCCAAGCGCTCCCCAAAAAAAAGCGGACAGCCTTGGCCGTCCGCAAATTATGCGCACATAGAGAGGAGCTTATCGCAACAGCGTTAGAACACCGACTGAATTTTCAGGCCGGCCACCAGCGCGTTGTCCACTTCATCCACGCCACCCGGATGGGTGATGTACTGCAGGTTGGGACGTATGGTCAGCCAGTTGGTGGCGTGGAAACCATAGTTGAGCTCGTAGTTGTACTCGGTGCTACGCAGCGGCGCGAACAGTGGGTCGTTGTAATCGGTCACACCGTTGGCAGCGTTGGTCAGCTCGGCGTTCTTCTTCACGTCCTCGTTGACATGGATACGGGAGAAACCGATGCCGATGTCATCTTTAGGACGGGCATCGAACGGCCCCTTGTACACGAACATCAACGACTGGTAGTTGTCGACGATGTTGGTGTCCTTGTCGTGGAAAGTTGCGTTGGCTGCGATGTTCAGGCCGCGGGACGCATCACCGTTGTGGGTGGTGAGCTGCTGCTGCGCCACGAACCAGTAGCCGTGCTTGCTGTTGTGGCTGCGATAGGCGTTGCGGGTGGTCGCGGCATCGTCACCGTTGTCGTCCTCACGGACGTCATTGGCATCGGCCGTGCTCTTGTAGTAACCGACACGGTATTCACCCGGCAGGCTGTTGACCTTCGGCGACCAGACCAGCTCGACCGGAATCACGGTGCCCTTGGTGCCGCTGCCGCTGAGCTTGAAGCCGTTGCCATGTTCCAGCTGCGAAGGGTTCTGGTTGTAGGCACCGATCTGTGCATAGAACTCAGGCGTGATGTTGTACTTCACGCGGATCGCGGCCTGGCTCACTGGCCAGTTGTACCAGATACCGGTGGCCCAGTTACCCACTTGGGAGCCGCAGAACGCCAGGTTCTGGAATTCGCATGGGAAGGTGTTGAAGTCTTCGCCTTCGCCGAAGTAACCGGCCTTGACGTCCAGCTTGCCATCGAGGAACTGGTGCTTGATCCACAATTGGGTCAGACGGACCATGTGGCCACGGCCGTAGACTTCCTGGGAAGAACTCAAGGTGCCGGCACGCGGGTCGCCGACACGGTCGTTGGAAATGTTTTCGCCGTTACGGTTGGTCAGCTGGATCTTGGCCTGGGTGTTATCCCAGCCCCACAGCTTTTGCAGGTCCAGTGCCACGCCCAGACCGAACTGGTCGGCGTAACGCGCAGTCTTGTCGTTGTTGTAGCCGCCGTGCAGGTTGCCACCCACTTCACCGACGTAGTCAGCCTTGATGTCGATACCTTGCTCGATCAGCTTGGTTCGTTCACCACCCCAGTCACCCGTCATCCACTGCGAGTCGGCGCTGAACGCGTCGGCAGCCTGTGCGCTACCGGCCAGCATCATCGCCGCAACGGCTGATAACTGGCAGATAAGCTGGGCGTTGTTTTTCTTCTTCATCCCTACATTCCTCGTCTTTATTGTTATTGACTGTTTTTATTTTTTCTAACGCGGTTTACAACGATTGCGCTGGGCAGTCCCCCACCCACCGCATACTTCTTTTTGTGGGAGCGAGCCTGGGTGGGAGCTGAGCTTGCTCGCGATGAAGACGCCTTGGTCTTGGATGACCGCGTTATCGTTCTTCGCGAGCAAGCTTTGCTCCCACAGGCTCGCGCCCACATTTGCTCTTTACCGGCCTTTGAACTGCGCCACGTTCGGCGCTCGCCCTTCGGCTTGCGTCTGACCGGCCATACCCAGGCGCTCTCCGGTCTGCGCATCAAATAGTAATACTTTTTGAGGATCAAACTGAAGCGTCATCGTTTCCCCTGCCCGTGGCGCCACGTCCGGAGCCAGGCGGCAGCAAACCTTGGTGTCATTTAGACTGACAAATACCAGGGTATCCGGGCCGGTAGGCTCGGTGACCTGGACTTCGGCACGAATGGTTGGCAGACCGTTCGGCTCGCTGCCGGCCAGTACGATCTGTTCCGGACGCATGCCAAGAATCACCTCGCGGTCTTCCAGACCGGCGTCCTGGATGCCCAACGGCAACTCGCAGCGGGCCTGGCCGCTGTCGAGCAGCGCCACCAGGCGACCTTCCTTGCGTTGCAGGCGCAGGGGAATGAAGTTCATCGGTGGCGAACCGATGAAGCTCGCCACGAACAGATTGGCCGGGTTGGTGTAGATGTCCTTCGGCGTGCCGAACTGCTGGATGATCCCGTCCTTCATCACCGCCACTTTGTCGCCCAGGGTCATGGCCTCGATCTGGTCGTGGGTCACATAGACCGTGGTGGTCTTCAGGCGCTGGTGCATCAGTTTCATTTCGGTGCGCATCTCGACCCGCAGCTTGGCGTCGAGGTTGGACAGCGGTTCGTCGAACAGGTAGATCTTCGGCCGCCGCGCCAGGGCACGGCCCATGGCCACGCGTTGCTGCTGGCCACCGGAGAGCTGGCCAGGCTTGCGATTGAGCAGGTGTTCGATCTGCAACAGCTTGGCAACCCGGGCCACTTCCTCGTCGATGGCCGATTGCGGCATCTTGCGGATCTTCAAGCCGAACTCGATGTTCTCGCGCACGCTCATGGTCGGGTACAGCGCATAGGACTGGAACACCATGGCGATGTCGCGGTCCTTGGGGCTCATGCCGCTGACGTCCTGGTCGCCGATCATGATCGCGCCACCGGTGATGGTTTCCAGGCCGGCGATGCAGTTCATGAGGGTCGACTTGCCGCAGCCCGAAGGCCCGACGAGGATCAGGAATTCACCGTCCTTGATCGACAGTTCGATGTTCTTCAGGGTGTCGGGCAAGCCGGCGCCGTAGGTCTTGTTTACATTGCGAAGTTCGAGCGTAGCCATGATTACCCCTTGACCGCGCCGGCCGTCAGCCCGCGCACGAAATACTTGCCTGCGACCACGTAGACCAGCAGGGTCGGCAGCCCGGCGATCATCGCCGCCGCCATATCAACGTTATATTCCTTGGCCCCGGTGCTGGTGTTGACCAGGTTGTTCAGCGCCACCGTGATGGGTTGCGAGTCGCCGCTGGAGAACACCACGCCGAACAGGAAGTCGTTCCAGATCTGCGTGAACTGCCAGATCAGGCAGACCATGATGATCGGCGTCGACATCGGCAGGATGATCATGCGGAAGATGGTGAAGAACCCCGCACCGTCCAGGCGCGCCGCCTTCACCAACGCATCGGGAATGCTGACGTAGTAGTTGCGGAAGAACAGCGTGGTGAACGCCAGGCCATACACCACGTGCACGAACACCAGGCCGGTGGTGGTGCTGGCCAGGCCCATCTTGCCGAGGGTGAACGAGGCCGGCAGCAGGACGGTCTGGAACGGCAGGAAGCAACCGAACAGCAGCAACCCGAAGAACAGCTGCGAACCGCGGAAGCGCCACATCGACAGGACGTAGCCGTTCAGTGCACCGATGGCGGTGGAAATCAGCACCGCCGGAACGGTGATCTTGATCGAGTTCCAGAAGTACCCGTTGACCGTTGCCCAGGCCTTGACCCAACCGATGCCGCTGACCACGGTCGGCCAGCTCAACAGGTTGCCGGTGCTGATGTCTTCCGGGGTCTTGAAGCTGGTCAACAGCATGACCACCAGCGGAACCAGGTAAAGCAGTACGGCAAGGATCAGCACTGCGTAGATCGCGATGCGACTCAGGCTGATGCCGGGTTTGGTGGCGAGACTAGTCATGACGCTTGGCCCTCAGCTCGGAATACAGGTAAGGCACGATGATCGCGAGGATCGCACCGAGCATCAGGATCGCACTGGCCGAGCCCATGCCCATCTGGCCGCGGCTGAAGGTGAAGGAGTACATGAACATGGCGGGCAGGTCGGACGAATAGCCCGGGCCGCCGGCCGTCATGGCCGCCACCAGGTCGAAACTCTTGATCGCGATGTGCGCCAGGATCATCACGGCGCTGAAGAACACCGGACGCAGGCTCGGCAGGACCACTTTCCAGTAGATCCTGGGCATGCTCGCGCCATCGATCTGTGCGGCGCGGATGATCGATTGATCGACACCCCGCAGGCCGGCCAGGAACATCGCCATGATGAAGCCCGAGGCTTGCCACACGGCGGCGATCACCAGGCAGTACACCACGCGATCCGGGTCGATCAGCCAGTCCAGGCGAAAGCCTTCCCAGCCCCAGTCACGCAACAGCTTGTCCAGGCCCATGCCCGGGTTGAGCAGCCACTTCCAAGCGGTACCGGTGACGATCATGGAGAGCGCCATCGGGTACAGGTAAATGGTGCGGATGAAACCTTCGCGACGGATACGTTGGTCGAGGAAGACGGCCAGCAGCACGCCGATCACCAGGGTGATACCAATGAACATGCCACCGAACACCGCGAGGTTCTTGCTCGCGACCCACCAGCGGTCGTTGTCGAACAACCGGGCGTATTGCGCCAGGCCGACCCATTTGTAGGTGGGGAGGAAAGTCGAGTTGGTGAACGAGAGCAGAAACGTCCACAGGATGTAGCCATAAAAGCCCACCAGGACGATGAACATGCTGGGCGCCAGCACCAGTTTTGGAAGCCAGCGCTGCAGCGCATCGAACGGCGAGGCCTTGCTGAACACAGCAACAGAGCTCATGGGGAAATCCAGTACAAGAAATATGAACTACAGCGACAACCCTTGTGGGAGCGAGCCTGCTCGCGAATGCGGTGTGTCAATCAGCCTCGATTCAACTGTCTGATCGCCATCGCGAGCAGGCTCGCTCCCACAGGGTGCTACCCGTTTACTTCGCGGACTTGACCGCAGCGCCGAGTTTCTTGGCGGTGTCGGCAGGGTTGGCACTCGGGTCGTTGATGTAGTTGGTCACCACGTCAAAGAACGCGCCTTGTACCGCCAACGTGGTCGCCATGTTGTGCGCCATGCTCGGCTGCAAGCCGCCGGTCGTGGCGTCGGCCAGGAAGTCCTTGGCAGCGGTCTGGGCACAGGAGTCGAAGCCGTACTTGCCCATGTCCTTCAACATGTCGTTACGAACCGGGATCGAACCCTTGTTGATGCTGAAGACCTTCTGGAAGTTTTCACCCAGCACGACCTTGGCAATGTCCTGCTGGCCGGCAGAGGTGCCCTTGTCTTTCTGCTTGAACACCGCCAGGGAGTCGATGTTGTAGGTGAAGGCCTTGTCGGTACCCGGGAAGGCTACGCATTCGTAATCCTTGCCGGCGACTTTCTTGGCCGCTGTCCACTCGCTCTTGGCCCAGTCACCCATGATCTGCATGCCGGCCTTGCCGTTGATGACCTTGGCCGCTTCCAGGTTCCAGTCCTGGCCCTTGCCGTCGGCGTCCATGTAGGTCGCGACTTTCTTCAGCTCGGTCAGCGCCTTGACCATTTCAGGGCCGGTCAGCGCAGCGTTATCCAGGTCGACCAGGGCTTTCTTGTAGCCATCGGCCCCCATGACCGACAGCACCACGGCTTCGAACACGGTGCTGTCCTGCCAAGGCTGGCCACCGTGGGCGAGCGGAATGAAGCCCGCCGCTTTCAGCTTGTCGCCGGCGGCATAGAATTCTTCGAGGGTGGTCGGGTTTTTCGTGATGCCGGCTTTCTTGAAGACTTCCGGGTTGATCCACAGCCAGTTGACGCGGTGGATGTTCACCGGCACGGCCACGTAGTCGCCCTCGTACTTCACGGTATCGGAGACTTTCTTGTCGAGAAGGGAATCCCACTTCTCGTCTTTGGCAACGTCCTTGAGGACATCGCTGTCGAGCAGCCCGGTGGACGCCCATTCCTGGATGTCGGGGCCTTTGATCTGGGCAACGCCTGGCGGGTTGCCGGCGACTGCGCGGCTTTTCAGCACGGTCATGGCGGTGGCACCACCACCGCCTGCGACGGCGCCGTCTTTCCAGGTGAAACCGTCCTTCTCGACTTGGGCCTTCAGGACATCAACAGCGGCCTTCTCACCGCCCGAGGTCCACCAGTGCACGACTTCGACCGTCCCTTTCGAGTCGGCGGCAAAAGCACTGAGGGGAAACAACGAGGCAATGGAAACAGCAACTGCGAGGCGATTAATCGCGTTCATCTGAGTACCTTTTTTTGTTGTTATGCATGCAAGTCTGTGGCTTGCGCTGCATGGATTCTAAACAGGGGAATTCCCTTCACAGGTAACGAAGGGATGCGTAAATGTCACGACATGGTTACACGGTTGCCGGGACGGACAATTGCGCCAGGGCCGAGGCCATGCTCGGCGCCAGGGGCAGGCGTGGGATCAGCACCGCCTGCCAAGCGTGGTACAGGTCCGGCTTGCCTGGCCAGATGTCGGCACTGGGGCGGTTGTGCGGATCGAGCTCGTGGTACCAACTACCGTTGCAACGGTCGATGAAGTGTTTCTCGCAAAACTCCCAGAAGCACCGGTACCAGGTTTCGTACTGCGCCTCGTCGGTGCGCTTGAGCAAGGCGCTGGCAGCGGCCGCCGCTTCGGCATGAACCCAGTGCAGGCGATGGCGGACCACCGCGCGGTTGTCCCAGTCCAGCGTATAGACAATGCCAGGCGCACCATCGACGTCCCAGCCGTGACGGCAATTCTGCTCGAACAGTTTCTGCGCATCCTGGAGCAGCCAGCCCGGGGTCAGCATGCCGATCCGCACGCGCGCCGCTTCGAGGTGCAAAAGCAGGCGGGCCCACTCGAAACCATGGCCCGGCGTGGTGCCATACGGACGGAAGCCATCGGCGGGATTGTCGTGGTTGTATTCGCGCAGCGGCTGCCAGTGGCGGTCAAAATGCTCCACTACCAGATAATCGTTGGCCGCCGCGTGGCCGTGGATCACCCGTTCGACGATGCGCAGCGCGCGAGCGAGCCAGCGCGGATCGTCGGTGACATCGGCCAGGGCCAGGAACGCTTCGGTGGCGTGCATGTTGCTGTTGGCGCCGCGATAGGCTTCCTCGACGCTCCAGTCACGGTTGAAGGATTCGCGCAGCGCGCCCTCTTCCTCACTCCAGAAATGCGTGTCGATGACCCGCACAGCCTCGTCCAGCAGCGCCTGGGCGCCGGGACGCTGGGCCACCACGGCGGAACTGGCGGCCAGGGCCACGAAAGCATGCAGGTAGGCAGCCTTGCCGGTGTCGTCCTCATGGGGCTGGGTCGTGGCAAACCAACCACCATATTCGGCGTCCCGCAAAGGGCCAGCGAGGGCCTGGATACCGTGGTCCACCAAGTCGGCGAAACCCGGCAGGCCCTGGGCATGGGCCATGGCGAAGCTGTGGGTCATGCGGGCGGTGTTCATGGTTTCGGCCCGGGCCCCGCTCGGCAGGCCGCCGCGCTCGTCCAGGTTGCCGAAACCGTCCGGCAGCCGCGACGCCTTGGCGAACGCCAGCAACCGCAAGCCTTCGGCGGCGAGCCATTGCTGGTGGGCAGGTGCATTCAGCCAACTGCTGAAGGCCGGTTGGAAGGTGTCCATCAGACGTACCTTTTTTGTTGTTTTGACGCAGGGAGTCTAAACAAGGGAGGACGACGGGCAGGTAACGAAAGGGGCGAGTTATGTCACCAGTCCGTTACAAAACAGAAGACGTCATCGCGAGCAGGCTCGCTCCCACAGGGGATTTGTGAGCGCCTTGGAACCCATGTGGGAGCGAGCCTGCTCGCGATGAACGATAACGCGGTCTCGCTAATCGACACTGCGCGGCAATTGCAACGTCACCCGCAACCCACCCTCGCGCAGGTTCTGCAGGCTCACCTCGCCGCCATGGCTGTGGGCGATGTTGCGGGCGATACCCAGCCCCAGGCCATATCCCTGCTGTTGCCCGGCCAGGCGGAAGTGCGGTTCGAAAACCTGCTCGAGACGCTGCTCCGGCACGCCCGGACCTTCATCGTCGACATGCAGGACGAACGCGGTTTCATCGTCGTCGATATGCAGATGGGCGTTCTGCCCGTATTTCAGGGCATTGTCGATCAGGTTGCCGATGCAGCGTTTGAGGGCCAGCGGCTTGCCGGGATACGGCGCCAGCGCCCGGCCATCCTGGGTCACACGGCCATTGCCGTTGGGGGCAAGGTACGGTTCCACCAGGCAATCGAGCACATGGTTGAGGTCCACCGGCTCGATGTTTTCGTGGATGTCGGTGTCCTTGACGCATTGCAGCGCCCCTTTGACCAACAGCTCCAACTCATCCAGGTCACGGCCGAACTTGGCCTGCAGGTTCTCGTCCTCCAGCAGTTCGACCCGCAGCCGCAAGCGGGTGATCGGCGTACGCAAGTCATGGGAAATCGCGCTGAACAACTGGCTGCGCTCGGTCAGGTAGCGACTGATGCGCTCACGCATGGCATTGAAGGCGCGGCCGACCTCGACCACTTCGCTGCCGCCACCCTCGGCCACCGGCTCCACTTCGGCCCCCAGGGACATGTCCCGCGCCGCCCGGGCCAGACGCTTGAGCGGCCGGCTCTGCCAGTGCACGAGCAAACCGATGAACAGCAACAGCAGGCTGCTGGTGAGCACGATGAAGCCGACCTGTTGCTTCGGCAGGTCCTGCTCTTCGAGGCTGGTGTAGGGTTCGGGCAGTAGCGAGGCGATGTACAACCATTCGCCCGGCGCCATCTGGATCTGCGTGACCAGCACCGGCGGATTCACGGGTTCGAGGGTCAAGGCGTAGTGAGCCCACGAGCGTGGCAACTCGTCGAGCTTCAATCCACCGTTGAAAATTCGCAGGTCGTCGGGGCTGACGAAGGTCACGGAAATATCGGTGTTATTGCCCAGGGACTTGCGCAGCACTTCATCCACCGCCTTGAGCACCGCCAGCTTACGCGGCGTGACCGGCAGCACATCCATGCCCAGGGGTTTGTCGTTGAGCGTGACGACAAACCGCGTGCCGCCCATGCTGCGCAATTGGTCCAGCACCAGCGGCCGGTAGGCCACCGGCAGCGAACGCAGGTAGCTGACGCTGGCCGTCATCGAATGGGCGAGGCTGCGGGCGCTGGTGACCAGGCCTTCAAGCTGGGTAGCGCGCAGTTGCGACACCCAGATGACGCTGGACAACGTCTGGGCGAACAGCACCACCAGCAAGGTCAGCAACAGCATCCTTCCGAGCAGCGAGCGCGGCACCGGCACCCGTCGGGCGAGTTTCCTGGCCCAGTCAATGCCCATTGCTGGCAACCACATTGGCCGCCAATTGATAACCGCTGCCGCGCACCGTACGGATCAGCCGTGGCGGCTTGTCGGTATCACGCAGGCGCTGACGCAGGCGACTGACCGCCATGTCGACGATCCGATCCAGGGGCATCAGCTCCCGCCCTCGGGTGGCGTTGCCGATGGTGTCGCGATCGAGGATTTCCTGGGGATGATCGAGAAACAGCTTGAGCAGGGCGAAATCGGCGCCGGAGAGGATCACTTCCTCGCCGTCGGTGTGAAACAGCCGATGACTGACCATGTCCAGCCGCCACTCATCGAAGGCCAGTACCTCACCGCCGGAGCGCTCCTGGCCGAACTGTGCCCGACGCAACAGGGCCTTGATGCGCGCCTGCAATTCACGGGGGCTGAACGGCTTGCCGAGATAATCATCGGCCCCCAGTTCCAGGCCGATGACCCGGTCGGCCTCGTCGGAACTGGCGGTGAGCATGATGATCGGCACATGGGCCTGACGCGGGTGCTGGCGAACCCAGCGGCACAGGCTGAAGCCGTCTTCGTCGGGCAGCATCACGTCGAGGATCACCAGATCGCTCGGCGCATCGTTCAACGCCTGGCGAAACCCGGCGCCATCGGGCGTGGTCCGCACCTGGAACCCCGCACGACTGAGGTAAGTGTCCAGCAGCTCGCGAATCTCCTGGTCGTCATCGACCAACAAAATCGATTTGTTTACTGAACTCACGGGGCCGCGTCCTTGTTGTTTGGATTAGTGCGGATTATGCCTGATGGAGAAAGCCTACAAACACCACAGGTCCTTTGTGGGAGCGAGCCTGCTCGCGATGACGGAGTGTCAGGCGCCGAACAGGTGGTTGACACTCCGCTATCGCGAGCAGGCTCGCTCCCACAGGGGGGACTGCATTTCAGCTGGCCGACTGCTCCAGCGCCACGCCCGCGCCCATCAGGCCGGAGTACGGTGCGGTGACCAGCCAGACCGGAATGCCCTTGAAGTAATCGCTCATGCAGCCCTTGTCGGCGAAGCAGCGGGCGAAGCCGCTTTCGAGGAAGAAATCGGCAAACCGCGGGATCACCCCGCCGACAATGTATACGCCGCCTCGCCCACCCACCGTCAGCACATTGTTGCCGGCCACGCGTCCCAGCCAGCGGCAGAACTGCTCCAGCACTTCCAGGGCGATGGGGTCACCGGCCAGGCCGGCGGCGGTGATGGATTCGGGGGTATCGAGCACCGGCTCATGCCCGTCCACCGCGCAGATCGCCCGGTACACCCGGGGCAAGCCGCTGCCGCTCAGGGCGGTTTCGGCGCTGACGTGGCCGATCTCGTTGTAGATGTGCTGCCAGAGCTGGGTTTCCCGCGGGCTGCTCATCGGCAGGTCGACATGGCCACCCTCCCCCGGCAACGCCGCAAAGCGGCCCTCACCCAGGTCCAGCAATGTACCGACGCCCAACCCCGTGCCCGGCCCGATCACCACCGCCGGACGCATCGGCTCCGGGGTGCCTTCGCACACGACCCGGTACTCATCGGGACGCAAACGGGTCATGCCCAGGGCCATGGCCGAGAAGTCGTTGACCAGCAACAGCTTCTCGACCTGCAAGGTCTTGCAGAATGCCAGGTTGCTCAGGCGCCAGTGGTTGTTGGTGAAGCGAAACAGATCGCCCGCCACCGGCCCGGCCACCGACAGGCACACCGAACCGATGGCGCCGGGTTCCAGGCCCATGCCGCTCAGGTACACCTTGATGGCATCTTCAGGGCAGGCGTAATCCGCCGTCGCCAGCACCTGGACGTTCTCCAGGGTGTGGTTCTTCCACAATGCGAAGCGCGCGTTGGTCCCACCGATGTCACCGACCAGGGCCAGTTTCAATTAATCGTCTCCAGTGCAGCCGTGAAGGCGCTGGCGCCCTGCTCTGCCGAGCTGAAGGCCATGCGCATGAAACCGAACAGTTCGCGACCGGTGCCGATGTTGTTGCCCAACAGGCCCTTGGCCGGTTCGCGTGCGGCGAATTCCGCGGCGTCCACCTTCAATTCCAGGGTGCCTTTGACCCCGTCGACGCGGATGATATCGCCCTCCTGCACCCGGGCCAACGCGCCGCCGACATAAGCTTCGGGGCTGACGTGGATCGCCGCCGGGATTTTCCCCGAGGCGCCGGACATGCGCCCGTCGGTCACCAGCGCCACTTTGAAACCGCGATCCTGCAGCGAACCGAGGAACGGGGTCATCTTGTGCAGCTCCGGCATGCCGTTGGAGCGTGGCCCCTGGAAGCGCATCACCGCGACAAAATCCTTCTCCAGCAGGCCGGCCTTGAACGCGTCCGCCAGGTCCTGCTGGTCCTGGAAGACCATGGCCGGCGCTTCGACGATCTGGTTCTCCAGGGCCACGGCGGAGACTTTCATCACGCCACGGCCCAGGTTGCCTTCCATCACCCGCAAGCCGCCTTCTGGCGAGAACGCACGGGCCACCGGGCGCAGGATGTTTTCATCGAGGCTTTCGATCGGGCCGTCGCGCCACACCAGCTCGCCATCCTCGAGGAACGGTTCCTGGGTGTAGCGGCTCAGGCCGTGACCGAGCACGGTGTTGACGTTTTCGTGGAGCAGACCGGCTTCCAGCAATTCGCGGATCAGGAACGACATGCCGCCCGCCGCCTGGAAGTGGTTGATGTCGGCCTTGCCGTTCGGGTAGACGTGGCTCAGGGTCGGCACCACCTCGGAAAGGTCGGCCATGTCCTGCCAGGTCAACTGGATGCCCGCCGCCATGGCGATGGCCGGCATGTGCAAGGTGTGGTTGGTCGAGCCGCCGGTGGCGTGCAGCGCAACGATGGAGTTGACCAGCGAGCGTTCGTCGACGATTTCGCCGATAGGCATGAAGTTGCCGCTCTGCTTGGTCATGCGCGTGACCTGGAACGCCGCTTCGCGGGTCAGGGCATCGCGCAGCGGGGTGTTCGGGTTGACGAACGAGGCGCCCGGCAAGTGCAGGCCCATCACTTCCATCAGCAGCTGGTTGGTGTTGGCAGTACCGTAGAAGGTGCACGTGCCAGGGCTGTGGTAGGACTTCATCTCCGATTCCAGCAGCTCTTCGCGGGTGGCCTTGCCCTCGGCGTAACGCTGGCGCACGTCGGCCTTTTCCTTGTTGGAGATGCCGGACACCATCGGCCCGCCAGGCACGAAAATCGTCGGCAGGTGACCGAAGCGCAGCGCTCCCATCATCAGGCCCGGGACGATCTTGTCGCAGATGCCGAGCATCAGCGCGCCGTCGAACATGTTGTGGGACAACGCCACCGCCGTGGACATCGCGATCACTTCGCGACTCGGCAGGCTCAGCTCCATCCCCGCCTCGCCCTGGGTGACGCCGTCGCACATGGCCGGCGTGCCGCCCGCGAACTGGCCGACCGAGCCGATCTCGCGCAAGGCTTTCTTGATCTGTTCCGGGAAGGTTTCGTAGGGCTGGTGGGCCGAGAGCATGTCGTTATAGGACGACACGATGGCGATGTTGGCGGCGTTCATCATCCGCAGGTGATGCTTGTCTTCGCTGCCGCAACCGGCCACGCCATGGGCGAAGTTGGCGCATTGCAGCTTGCCGCGCATCGGACCGTCGCTGGCAGCACCGCGGATCAATGCAAGGTAAGCCTGACGCGTGGCGCGGCTGCGGGCGATAAGCCGTTCGGTGACCTCAAGAACGCGGGGATGCATGTGTAGAACTCCAGGCTAACGGGTGTGGCGACCTGATTGTCTATGCTGGTCAAGACCGGCTGCGCGCCCTGCGAAAGGAAAGGCGACAAACGGTTTTTGACCACTCGGACCAGTTGATTCAGGTCACTCGTTGTAGATAAAACAAAATATTGCCATCAAAAAGGCTTGTTTTCTATTTTTATGCGAATAATCTTGTAATTCCAACAACAAATCGATGGCGGCGCAGTTAATGACTCTTCGAATCGCAATCAATGGTTTTGGCCGCATCGGCCGCAACGTCCTCCGTGCACTGTATACCCAAGGCTATCGTCGCGACTTGCAGATCGTCGCCATCAACGACCTGGGCGACAGTGCGATCAATGCTCACCTGCTCAAGTACGACACCGTCCACGGCACTTTCGATGCAGACGTGCAGCACGATAACGAAAGCCTGACAGTCAACGGCGACCGCATCGCGGTCAGCGCCATCCGCAATCCGGCCGAACTGCCCTGGGCCGCCGAGAAGATCGACGTGGTGTTCGAGTGCACGGGGCTGTTCACCGACCGCGCCAAGGCCGCCGCCCATATCAGCGCCGGCGCCCGCAAGGTGATCATCTCGGCCCCAGCCAAGGGCGCCGACGCCACCGTGGTGTATGGCGTGAACCACGACATCCTGCGCCAGTCCCACCAGATCATTTCCAACGCTTCGTGCACCACCAACTGCCTGGCCCCGGTGGCCCAGGTGCTGCATCGCGAGCTGGGCATCGAAAGCGGCCTGATGACCACCATCCATGCCTACACCAACGACCAGAACCTGACCGACGTCTACCACACCGACCCGTACCGCGCCCGTTCGGCCACCCAGAACATGATCCCGAGCAAGACCGGTGCCGCCGAAGCAGTGGGCCTGGTACTGCCGGAACTGGCGGGCAAGCTGACCGGCATGGCCGTGCGTGTGCCGGTGATCAATGTGTCCCTGGTGGATCTGACCGTGCAGCTCAAGCGCGAAGCGTCGGCCGAAGAAGTCAACGAACTGCTGCGCCAGGCCAGCCAACATTCGAAGATCCTCGGCTACAACACCCTGCCGCTGGTCTCCAGCGATTTCAACCACAACCCGCTGTCGTCGATCTTCGACGCCAATCACACCAAGGTCAGCGGCAAGCTGCTCAAGGTACTGGCCTGGTACGACAACGAGTGGGGCTTCTCCAACCGCATGCTGGATAACTGCCTGGCGTTGTGCAACGCGGAGTGATCGAGCACGGCTGTTGAGCTCTTTTGTGGGAGCGAGCCTGCTCGCGATAGCGCTGTGTCAGTCAGCATTTTTTTCGATTGACATACCGCTATCGCGAGCAGGCTCGCTCCCACAGTGGTTCAGAGGCGATGATGAAAATCCGGGCTTGACCTGCGGAGCAGATGATAAGCATTATCATTTACTCCTACCGGATCGGGCCTTACCGTGAGTCAATCGCGCTTTCACCACGTCTTCCTCGCCCAACGCACACCCCTGCTGCGCACCCTCGAGCGCATGGTCAACAACCCCAGCACTGCCGAAGACCTGCTCCAGGAAACCTATCTGCGCGTCTCCCGCGCCTTGGGTGAACGCACCGTCGAGCACCTCGAACCCTTTGTTTTCCAGACCGCCCGTAACCTGGCGCGGGATCATTTGCGTGCCCGGCGCATTCAGTCCCGGACCGTGCTGGACGATGTGCCGCTGGAGGTCGTCCACAATGTGGTGGCGCCCCAGAGCAGCGCCGAAGACGCCGCCCATGCCGAACGGATGCTCGAGCGCCTCAACGTCAGCCTGCAAGCACTGAGTCCGCGCCAACAGCGGATTTTCATTCTCAGTCGCCTGCATGGTCATGGGTATCAGGACATCGCCGCAGAGCTGGGTGTGTCCCTGAGTACCGTGCAAAAGGAACTGAAACTGATCATGGCGATCTGTGTGAGGAGTTGTCAGGTATGAGCTTCAGGCGGCAAGCTACAAACAGCGCATGCTTGCCATCTGTTGCTTGCCGCCCGTAGCTTGTCGCTTGCCACCAATGCCGAGTAACCACCGTGACGGATAATCACCACGCCCAAGAGTCTGCGGCAGCGCAGGACACCGCCCATGCCATGGAGCAGGCGCTGGACTGGCTGATCCTGCTGGATAACCCCAGTCAGGAGCAGGCCCGGCAATTCCAGGTCTGGCTGGCGGCCGATCCGCGCCATGGCGAAGCATTCCTCAGGGCCCAGACCCTCTGGAACGGTCCGCAAGTGAAGGAGAGTGCCCGGCGACTCCAGGCCGCCACCAGGGTGAGCCCATTGTCACGCTTGCGCGCCCATTGGAAACCCTTGGCCACCGCTGCCGTGCTGTTCCTCGGCCTGTTCAATTTCAGCGACCTGCCCCTGCGTTTCCAGGCCGATCACTTGACGGTGGTCGGTGAGCGCCAGCGCCTGCAACTGGAAGACGGCTCCAAGGTCCTGCTTAACACCGACTCGGCCTTTTCCAGCACCTTCAACGAACAGCGTCATGTGGCCCGGTTGTACAAGGGCGAAGCGTTTTTCGAAGTGCCCGACAATCGCAATCTGCCACTGGAGATCGATGCCGGACCGGTCACCGCCAGCGTCAGCAACACCACGTTCGCGGTGCGCTACCTCGACGGCGTGGCCCAGGTCCAGGTCCAACGCGGCGACGTGGACCTGCGGGCCGTTCGCAACGACACCCATGTCCGGCTTTCGGCCGGAGAAAGCATCCGCATCGGACCCAACGGCTTCGACCGCCCGGCCCCGCTCGATACCCGTACCGACCTGGCCTGGGTCCAGGGCCGGCTGGTGTTCGAGAACCGCCCGCTGAGCCAGGTCCTGGCCGAACTGCGGCGCTACTATCCCGGCTGGATCATCAACCGCAACGAGCAATTGGCCCAGGTCGCGGTGACCGGTAACTACCGCCTCGACCAGCCGCTGGACGTGGTTCGCTCCCTGGCGCACATCACCTCTGCACAGCTTCAGGAATTCCCCGCGCTGGTGATCCTGAACTAAATGAGAATTATTTTTACTCGATAGGCTTCGCTGATTCGTCTCGTTATAGCCAATGCAATTGATTCGCATCTATCGATGCCAATCTGCACCTATAACAGATGCGACACGGAGCGCTATCGATGTCCTCTCGCCTTACCTGCAGGTTCCTTGCCCCTTCCCGCACATTGTCGTTGCTGACCGCCGCAATCCTGATGGCCGGCGTCGCGCCCGCCGCCCTGGCTGCCGCGACACAACCGCCTGCGCGCAATATCGGCGACTACACCTTCGCCATCCCCCAGCAACCACTGGTTTCGGCCCTGAACGCATTCACCGCCGTCACGGGTTGGCAAGTGGGGCTGCCGGCCGAGCTGGCCGAAGGTGTCGCGTCGCCCGGCGTCAACGGTTCGCTGCCACCGGAGAAAGCCCTGGAGCGCCTGCTGGCGGGAACCAACCTGAGCTACCGCAAACTGGGCAACAACAGCATCGTCCTGGAGAAGCGCAGCGCCGGCAATGTAGTGAACCTGCAGCAGATGACCATCAGTGCCACCCGCCAGGAACAGGACATCAGCGGCGTGCCCAGCACCGTCAGCGTCCATGACCGCCAGGCACTGGACCGCAACAACGTCAACACCCTCAAGGACCTGGTGCGTTACGAGCCCGGCGTATCGGTGGGCGGCGCGGGCCAGCGCGGCGGCATCAGCGGCTACAACATCCGTGGCATCGACGGCAACCGGATCCTGACCCAGGTCGACGGCGTGGCGATTCCCGACGGTTTCTTCAATGGTCCCTACGCCAAGACCCAGCGCAACTACGTCGATCCGGAAATCATCAAGCGCGTGGAAATCCTCCGCGGTCCGGCGTCGGTGCTCTATGGCAGCAACGCCATCGGCGGCGCCGTCAGCTATTTCACCCTGGATGCGGATGACATCATCAAGCCCGGCCAGGATGTCGGTGCCCGCCTGAAGACCGGCTACAGCTCCGCCGACGAAAGCTGGCTCAAATCCGCCACCGTCGCCGGGCGCAACGGGACATTCGACGGCCTGCTGCACTACAGCCAGCGCGACGGCCATGAAACCGAATCCTACGGCAGCCATAACGGCACCGGCCTGGACCGCACCGCAGCCAACCCGGAGGACGTGCGCGCCAGCAACGTACTGGCCAAACTCGGCTGGAACTACAGCGACGACGCGCGCCTGGGCCTGGTCTACGAGAAGTACAAGGACGACCGCGACACCGATCTGAAAAGCGCCTACGGCGGCCCCTTTTTCAACGGCCGGCCGACCATCCCTCCGAGCATCCTGCCGGGCGGCATGTACCAGTGGCGCACCGGCAACGACACCGTCACCCGCGAACGTTTCGGCCTGGAGCACAGCTTGGCCCTCGACAGCCTGCTGGTCGACAACATCAAATGGAGCCTGAATCACCAGATCGCCAAGACCGACGAGAGCACCGCCGAGTTCTACTTCCCGATTACCCGCCGGGTCCTGCGCACCCGGGAAACCTTCTATGAAGACAAGCAATGGGTGTTCGACGCACAGCTGGACAAAGCCTTCAGCCTCGCCGACACCGAACACGCACTGACCTACGGCACCACGATCAAGCAACAGAAAGTCACCGGTTCGCGCAGCGGCAATGGCGTGTGCCTGGCGGTCGGCGTCGGTTGTTCCGCCATCGGCGCCATCAGCACCCGGGACGTACTGGCAAAAGCCAGCGACTTCCCGGACCCGACCATCAACACCTACAGCCTGTTCGCCCAGGACCAGATCGGTTGGGACAAGTGGACCTTCACCCCGGGCCTGCGCTACGACTACACCCAGCTCAAGCCGCACCTCACCCAGGCGTTCCTCGACACCGTCGATCCGACCGGTGGTGGCCAGGTCAGCGACAGCAACAAGACCTGGCATCGCGTCTCGCCCAAGTTCGGCCTGACCTATGCCTTTACCGACCAGTACACCGGCTACGGGCAGTATGCCGAAGGCTTCCGCACCCCGACCGCCAAGGCCCTGTATGGCCGCTTCGATAACCCCGACGTCGGCTACAGCGTGGAACCCAACCCCGACCTGGAACCGGAAAAAAGCAAAAGCTACGAGACCGGCTTGCGTGGCCGTTTCGACTCCGGTTCGTTCGACGTGGCGGTGTTCTACAACAAGTACCGCGATTTCATCAACGAAGACGCCATCACCCCCGGCGCCGATCAGTTGACCTTCCAGAGCAACAACATCAAGCACGCCACCATCAAGGGCGCCGAGGTCAAGGGTCGCCTGGACCTGGACGTATTCGGCGCACCACAGGGCCTCTACACCCAGGGCTCGGTGGCCTACGCCTACGGTCGCAACGACGACACCGGCCAGCCGATCAACAGCATCAACCCGCTGACCGGCGTGTTCGGCCTGGGTTACGACCAGAACGACTACGGCAGCTTGCTCACCTGGACCCTGGTCAGGAAGAAAAACCGCGTCGACGACAGCAACTTCAACTCGCCGGATGGCGTCAGCAGCCAGTTCAAGACGCCCGGGTTCGGAATTCTCGACCTGACCGGCTTCTACAAGGTGACCCGGGACGTCACCGTCAGCGGTGGTCTCTACAACCTCACCGACAAGAAGTACTGGCTGTGGGACGACGTGCGCGGCTACGACAGCGTCGGCGAAGCGGCCGTGCTGAGCCCCGCCAACCTCGATCGCCTGACGGCGCCGGGGCGCAACTTCGCGGTCAACCTGATCTGGGATATCTGATCCGCTGACCACAGCAAACAGTTCAAGGTGGGAGCAAAGCTTGCTCGCGATGCAGGCGTCTCGATTTCTGAAGGACCGCATCGTTTGCATCGCGGGCAAGCCTTGCTCCCACAGTGGTTCCCCTCGCCACAACAGCGACTTGCTTCCATTCGAAGGATTATTCATGACCACCCAACAACGCCCCACCTCACGCTCCCAACGCCTCAACCAGATCACCCACGAGCCCCACGGCAGGCTCGACGCCCTGGTCAAGGCCCACGCCCCGTTCGAAACCCCGGCCAGCTTTGCCCGTTTCGTCGTCGCCCAATACCTGTTCCAGTCGGAACTGGTAGCGCTGTACAACGATGCGCAGCTGTCCGCCCTGATCCCCGACCTGCCAGCCCGCTGCCGTGCCGACGCGGCCAAGGCCGATCTGGCGGATCTGGACACCGATGTCCCGGCGCCGGTGGCCGGCGCGCTGGACAACCCGACCATGGCCGAAGCCCTGGGTTGGTTGTTCGTTTCGGAAGGTTCGAAGTTGGGCGCGGCGTTCCTGATCAAGCGCGCAGTAAACCTGGGGCTGAGCGAAACCTTCGGTGCCCGCCACCTGGCCGAACCGGAGGGCGGCCGTGCCGAAGGCTGGAAGACCTTCACCCGTATCCTTGACGAACTGAGCCTCACCGAACAGCAGGAAGCCGAGGCGGACAAAGGCGCGCTGGACGCCTTCAACCGGTTTACGGTGTTGCTGGAACAGGCCTACGCTGCCGAGCTAGCCTGAATATTGATATCTGATCACCCCTTCCCCTTGTGGGAGCGAGCCTGCTCGCGATGGCGGCGTGTCAGTCAACGTGGATTCCGACGGATCTACCGCTTTCGCGAGCAGGCTCGCTCCCACAGAGAAATGTGTAGGCTTGAAAGACAGTGATAAGTCTCTCCTCCAAAACCGCCCGATTGCTCTTCGGCCTGCTCGCCTACACCAGCCTCGCCATCGGCCTGGTCGCCATCGTCGTGCCCGGCCTGCCGACGACCGAGTTCATCCTGCTGGCCGCCTGGGCCGCGACGCGCAGTTCGCCACGCCTGAGTGCCTGGCTGGAGACTCATCGGTTGTTCGGGCCGATGCTGTACAACTGGCGTAACGGCAAGGTCATCCCGCGTCGGGCCAAGGTGGGCGCCACCCTCGGCATGCTGTTCTGCGCGGCACTGATGCTGGCAACGCTCGAACATGGCTGGCCGGTCTACCTGGCCCTGGCGGGCATGGGCGCGGGCAATCTGTGGATCTGGTCCCGTCCGTCTGCAACAGCGCAGACGTTCGAATGAACCGTTTTGATCTATGCTCGGCCTCTCACATCCGGAGGGCCTTCGATGACAGATCTACTCGCGTCCATGCAAGCCGCCCTCGGCTTGCCCACGACCCCGATCCGCTTCGCGAATGACGGCGTCCTGCCTTCGGCGTTCGCCGTCACGGAGCTGGCCAGTGCCAGTATCGCCGTGGCCGGCCAGGCGGTCGCGGAGCTCATCGGCCAACAAACCGCCCGCCTGCCGTCCCTGGAAGTCGACCGGCGCCTGGCGTCGTTCTGGTTCTCCACGTCCCTGCGTCCCATCGGCTGGAGCGTGCCGCCGATGTGGGACCCGGTGGCCGGCGACTACGCCACGGCCGACGGCTGGATTCGCCTGCACACCAATGCGCCGCATCATCGACGGGCGGCGGAAAAGGTCCTCGGTGCCTGCGTTGATCGCGCCGACATGGCGAGCAAAGTGATCCGCTGGAACAAGACCGAACTGGAACAAGCCGTCGTCAACGCCGGTGGTTGCGCCGCCGAGATGCGCTCGTGGCAGGCCTGGCAAGCGCATCCCCAAGGCAAGGCAGTGAATGCCGAGCCGCTGGTGCACTTCACTGAAACCGTCGAGGCACACTGCAAACCCTGGCTCGGCTCCGTGGCCCAACCACTGTCCGGCCTCAAGGTGCTGGACCTGACCCGCGTGCTGGCCGGTCCCGTCGCCAGCCGCTTCCTCGCCGGCTTTGGCGCCGACGTCTTGCGGATCGACCCTCCGACCTGGGACGAGCCCGGCGTGGTCCCGGAGGTCACACTCGGCAAACGCTGCGCCCGCCTCGACCTGCACCGGCCCGACGACCGCGCCGCGTTCGAAGCGCTGCTCAAGGACGCCGACATCCTCCTGCACGGCTACCGGGCCGACGCCCTGGAGCGCCTGGGCTATGGCGCCGAACAACGCCATAAGATCGCCCCTGGCCTGATCGATGTCAGCCTCAACGCCTACGGTTGGAGCGGCCCGTGGCAGAACCGGCGCGGCTTCGACAGCCTGGTGCAGATGAGCAGCGGCATCGCCGAGGCCGGCATGGCCTGGAAACAGGCCGATAAACCGACACCGCTGCCCGTCCAGGCGCTGGACCACGGCACCGGCTACCTGATGGCGGCCAGTGCCCTGGTGTTGCTGACCCGGCGTCTGGCAACCGGGCAAGGCGGCTCGGCACGCCTATCTCTGGCGCGTACCGCCAGACTGCTGATCGAGCGTGGCGCGGGTACCCAGGCCACGCTACGGCCCGAGGACGATCACGATCTGAGCATGCTGGTCGAGCAGACGCCGTGGGGGCCGGCGCACCGGCTGCAGGTGCCGCTGAGAATCACCGGCACGCCCTGGCAGTGGACGCTTGCGGCGGCGGAACTGGGTGCTCATCGAGCACAATGGTCATCGGCCTCGTCCCCTGACCTAGGTCAGCTATCGAAACGATGAATTGACATACGCTGTGACTCTCCTTGGCTGTCTCGGAGTCATGTAATGTCTGATACCCCCGGAAAACTTCGCTTGGGTGCGTTGGTCGCGCTGGTAGCGGGTTCGATGATCGGCGGGGGAATCTTTTCCTTGCCGCAGAACATGGCCGCCAGTGCCGATGTCGGTGCCGTCCTGATTGGCTGGGCGATTACCGCGGTGGGCATGCTGACCCTCGCCTTCGTGTTCCAGACCCTGGCCAATCGCAAACCCGATCTGGACGGCGGTGTGTACGCCTACGCCAAGGCCGGCTTCGGCGACTACATGGGTTTCTCCTCGGCCTGGGGTTACTGGATCAGCGCCTGGCTGGGCAACGTCGGCTACTTCGTCTTGCTGTTCAGCACCCTGGGTTATTTTTTCCCGGTCTTCGGTGAAGGCAACACGGTAGCAGCGGTGATCGGCGCATCGTTGCTGCTGTGGGCCGTGCATTTCCTGGTGCTGCGCGGCATCAAGGAAGCCGCGTTCATCAACCTCGTCACCACCGTTGCCAAGGTCGTGCCGCTGGCGTTGTTCGTGCTGATCGCCGTGTTCGCCTTCCGGCTCGACATTTTCACCGCCGACATCTGGGGCCTGAAAAACCCGCAGTTGGGCAGCGTGATGAACCAGGTGCGCAACATGATGCTGGTCACCGTCTGGGTGTTCATCGGCATCGAGGGCGCGAGCATTTTTTCCGCCCGTGCCGGACGACGCTCGGACGTGGGCAAGGCCACCGTGATTGGCTTCATCACTGTGCTGCTGTTCCTGGTGCTGGTGAATGTGCTGTCCTTGGGGATCATGACCCAGCCGGAACTGGCGAAGCTGCAGAACCCGTCCATGGCCGCGGTGCTGGAGCACGTCGTGGGCCATTGGGGTGCGGTGCTGATCAGCGTCGGCCTGATCGTTTCGCTGCTCGGCGCCCTGTTGTCCTGGGTGCTGCTGTGCGCCGAGATCCTGTTCGCCGCCGCCAGGGACCACACCATGCCGGCGTTCCTGCGTCGCGAAAATGCCAACCATGTACCGGCCAACGCCCTGTGGCTGACCAACGCCATGGTCCAGCTGTTCCTGATCGTCACCCTGTTCTCGGCCAGTACCTACCTGTCGCTGATCTACCTCGCCACCTCGATGATCCTGGTGCCCTACCTGTGGTCGGCGGCCTACGCGCTGCTACTGGCGGTGCGCGGCGAAACCTACCGGAACGCCCTGGCCGAACGTCGCAAGGACCAGGCCATCAGTGCCATCGCCCTGATCTATGCGATGTGGTTGTTGTATGCCGGCGGGATCAAGTACCTGCTGCTCTCCGCGCTGCTCTACGCCCCCGGCGCGGTGCTGTTCGCCCAGGCCAGGCGCGAAGTGGGCCAACCGGTGTTCACCGCTGTCGAAAAGCTGATTTTCACCGCAGTGGTTGCAGGCGCCGTGGTGGCCGCATACGGGCTCTACAGCGGCTTCCTGACCTTGTGATTGCTGAACGTTTTAACGGGAGGATGTGTAATGACCACGGGAAAAATGCACTACGGCGTTCATTCCGAAGCCGGTAGATTGCGTAAAGTCATGGTGTGTTCCCCAGGCCTGGCCCATCAGCGGCTGACCCCGAACAATTGCGATGAACTGTTGTTCGATGACGTGCTGTGGGTCAACCAGGCCAAGCGCGACCATTTCGACTTTGTCACCAAGATGCGCGAGCGGGGCATCGACGTGCTGGAAATGCATAACCTGCTGACCGACATCGTCGCCATCCCCGAAGCCCTGGACTGGATCCTGCAACGCAAGGTCACCGCCAACTCGGTGGGCCTGGGCCTGGTGAATGAGGTCGGTTCGTGGCTGCGCAGCCTGGAACCCCGCCGTATCGCCGAATACCTGATCGGTGGCGTCTCGGCCGATGACCTGCCCGACAGCTTCGGCGGCAAGACCATCCAGATGTTTCGCGACTTCCTCGGGCACTCCAGCTTCATCCTGCCGCCGCTGCCCAACACCCAGTTCACCCGCGACACTACCTGCTGGATCTACGGCGGCGTCACCCTGAACCCGATGTATTGGCCGGCGCGTCGCCAGGAAACCCTGCTGACCACCGCCTTGTATAAATTCCACCCGGAGTTCACCCAGGCCGACTTCCAGATCTGGTACGGCAATCCGGACCTGGACCATGGCAATGCCACCCTCGAAGGCGGTGACGTGATGCCCATCGGCAATGGTGTCGTGCTGATCGGCATGGGCGAACGCTCGTCCCGCCAGGCCATCGGCCAACTGGCGCTGAATCTGTTCAGGCACCAGGCCGTGGAGCGGGTCATCGTCGCCGGCCTGCCGAAGTCCCGGGCCGCCATGCACCTGGACACCGTGTTCAGTTTCTGCGACCGCGACCTGGTGACCGTATTCCCGGAGGTGGTGAGCCAGATCGTCGCCTTCTCCCTGCGCCCTGACGAGAGCAAACCCGGCGGTATCGACGTGCGCCGCGAAGAAGGCAGCTTCATCGACACCGTTGCCGCCGCCCTAAGGCTCCCGGCGCTGCGCGTGGTGGAAACCGGCGGCAACAGCTTCGCGGCCGAGCGCGAACAATGGGACGACGGCAACAATGTGGTGGCCCTGGAGCCGGGCGTGGTGATTGGCTACGACCGCAACACCTACACCAACACCCTGCTGCGCAAGGCCGGGGTGGAAGTCATCACCATCAGCGCCAGTGAGCTGGGCCGGGGCCGCGGCGGCGGCCATTGCATGACCTGCCCGATCATCCGCGACCCGATCGACTACTGAAGGAGATGCACCATGGCGTTCAACACCCATAACCGGAACCTGCTCAGCCTCGAACATCACACGCCCCGTGAATTGCGCTATCTGCTGGACCTGTCCCGCGACCTCAAGCGGGCCAAGTACACCGGCACCGAACAGCAGCACCTCAAGGGCAACAACATCGCGCTGATCTTCGAGAAAACCTCGACCCGTACCCGTTGTGCCTTCGAAGTGGCGGCCTACGACCAGGGCGCCAATGTCACCTACATCGACCCCAACTCGTCGCAGATCGGCCACAAGGAAAGCATGAAGGACACCGCCCGCGTGCTCGGGCGCATGTACGACGCCATCGAATACCGGGGCTTCAAGCAGGAAATCGTCGAGGAGCTGGCGAAGTTCGCCGGCGTGCCGGTGTTCAACGGCCTGACCGATGAATACCACCCGACGCAAATGATTGCCGACGTGCTGACCATGCGCGAGCACGCCGACAAACCGATCCATGAGATCAGCTACGCGTACGTGGGCGATGCGCGGAACAACATGGGCAACTCGTTGCTGCTGATCGGCGCAAAACTGGGCATGGATGTGCGCATCTGTGCGCCCAAGGCCCTCTGGCCCCACGACGACCTGGTGCAGCGCTGCCATCAATACGCCGAAGAAAGTGGCGCACGGATCACCCTCAGCGAGGATCCGAAAGCGGCGGTCAAGGGCGTGGACTTCATTCACACCGACGTCTGGGTCTCCATGGGCGAGCCGGTCGAAGCCTGGGCCGAGCGTATCGAGCAACTGTTGCCCTACCAGGTCAATGCCGACCTGATGAAGGCCACCGGCAACCCGCGTACTCGCTTCATGCACTGCCTGCCGGCGTTCCATAACAGCGACACCAAGATCGGCAAACAGATCGCCGAGCAGTATCCACACCTGGCCAACGGCATCGAAGTCACAGACGACGTGTTCGAGTCACCGGCGTGCATCGCCTTCGAACAGGCGGAAAACCGCATGCACACCATCAAGGCGATCCTGGTGTCGACGCTGGCGGACCTGTAACGCCGACTCTTTGTGGGAGCGAGCCTGCTCGCGATAGCGGGCGATCAGCCAGCTCATTCATGGGCTGACACACCGCATTCGCGAGCAGGCTCGCTCCCACAGGACCCGTGTTTCAATTTCAAGGAGAGCATTATGCGCATCGTCGTTGCCCTGGGTGGTAACGCCCTCCTGCGGCGGGGTGAACCCATGACCGCCGACAACCAACGCAGCAACATCCGCACCGCGACCGAACAGATCGCCAGGATCCATGCCGGTAACCAACTGGTGATCGCCCACGGCAACGGTCCGCAAGTTGGCCTGCTGTCGTTGCAAGCGGCGGCCTACACCTCGGTGACCCCGTATCCGCTGGACGTGCTGGGCGCCGAGACCGAAGGCATGATCGGCTACATCATCGAGCAGGAACTGGGCAATCTGCTGGACGTCGACGTGCCCTTCGCCACGCTGCTGACCCAAGTGGAGGTGGACGCCAACGACCCGGCCTTCCAGCACCCCAGCAAACCCATCGGCCCGGTCTACAACCAACAGGAGGCACAGGAACTGGCCGCCGAAAAAGGCTGGGCCATTGCCCCGGACGGCGACAGGTTTCGCCGGGTAGTCGCCAGCCCCAGGCCCAAGCGCATCTTTGAAATCCGGCCGATCAAGTGGCTGCTGGAAAAGGGCAGCATCGTGATCTGTGCCGGCGGTGGCGGTATCCCGATGATGTATGACGCTGATGGCAAGCTGCAAGGCGTTGAAGCGGTCATCGACAAGGACCTGTGCTCGGCGCTGCTGGCTGAACAATTGGAAAGCGATCTGCTGGTGATCGCCACCGACGTCAACGCGGTCTTCATCGATTTCGGCAAGCCAAGCTGCAAAGCCATCGCCCAGGCCCACCCCGACGATCTGGAAAAACTCGATTTCGCCGCCGGCTCCATGGGCCCGAAGGTGCAGGCCGCCTGCGAATTTGCGCGCAATACCGGCAAGGTCGCGGTGATCGGGTCGCTCTCGGACATCGATGCTATCGTCCACGGCACCGCCGGCACCCGTGTCAGCACGACGACAACAGGCATCGCTTATCGATAAACGGAAACTCCCGGGGCAGATCCGGGGTCTGCCCTACTTCCATGCCTTTCCAGGAGAGCCGCTCATGGCCATGTTCCAACCCGGTCACCTGCACATAGAGCGCCATGCGCTGAACAAGGATGATTTCAGCTACAACCTCTGCATCGATTACGAAGTGGCCCAGGATCCCAAGGAAGGCACCGGCATGTCGTTCCGGTTACACGGCACGGTCGAGGACAAAACCGTCGACGAGCGCTTTTTCCTGCCCAAGGACCTGGCCTTCGACTTTGCCCGGCACGCCACAAACATCGCGCAAAAATATGGCATGCCGAAGAGCGCCAGCATCGGCTCGATGCACACGTATTACGACGACATGTTCGAGGACGTGCGCAAGCAACTGGATGTGAAACCGGGCGATCCGGTGAAGCCCGAGCATCTGGCGTAAATCGTCCCGGCAGACAACATGTTCCCCTTGTGGGAGCGAGCCTGCTCGCGATAGCGGCCTGTCAGTCGACATTGAAACTGGCTGACACAGGGCTATCGCGAGCAGACCCGTTNTGTGGGAGCGAGCCTGCTCGCGATAGCGGCCTGTCAGTCGACAGGGATGTGACAGCTCTACCGCCATCGCGAGCAGGCTCGCTCCCACAGGGGGTATCAGTGTCCTGAATGCCGGGGTAATTGCACCTTCCACCCCACTGGCAACTCCCCCCGGCTGACCTATGCTGAAAGCAGTACCCCAGGGTATTCGTTCAGAGGTCATCGCCATGAACATCAGAACAAAAAGACGCCTCGCCATTTTCGTCACCTGCGCCGCTACGCTCGCGCTGTATGGCACGGCGGCCTACCGGGTCGAGCAGGCCAGGCAACTGCCCCGTGAATACGCCAGTTGCAACTTCGAACGCTGCATTCCCCACAACGCGACCCTGAACGCCCTGCGCTGAAGCGCGCTCAGTCGTCCGGCTGATCAGCCTTGAGCCGGTCCCGGAAGGCCTTGGGCGAAATGCCGACGCGGCGGCGGAACAGCCGGGTGAAGTTGGTCGGGTCGGAGAACCCGAGCACCTCGGAAATCTCGTAGATGGTCATGCCGGTGTAGGTCAGCATCCGCTTGGCCTCGAGCAATTGGCGCTCATGCATGATCTGCAGCGCCGGCTGTCCCGCCAGCTCGCGGCAGGTGCCGTTGAGGTGCGACACGGAAATGCCCAGGCGATGAGCCAGGTCTTCGACCTTGACGTGCTCGCGATAGGTTTCCTCCACCAGTTGAATGAACCCGTTGAGGTATTCCCGGGCCCGCTGCGGGCGCTGGGTCTGGGTCCGTCGCTGCATGACCTGGCGGCTGACCCAGACCATGATCACGTTGACCAGCGCATGCATGAGCATTTCCCGGGCCGGTTGATGGCCCATGTACTCGCTCTGCAAGGCGCTGAACAGGCTGTTGAGGTAGCCGGCGTTTTCACCGGCCGGGTAGCTTTCGGCCTGGGCCAGGATGTTCACCGAATGGCCCAACTGCCCTTGCAAGTGGGTCACCAGCGGCGCCGCCAGAGTCACCACGTAGCCTTCCACGTCTTCGGAAAAGCGAAAACCGTGGACCGACAGCGGCGGCAGGATCTGTACCGCCGGCTCGTCGAGCTGGGTGCGCTGGCCCTCGATTTCCAGCTCCGCCCGGCCCTTGAAGACGAACAGCAACTGGCAGAGGTCCGCATGCCGGTGGGGTTTGATTTCCCACTGATGCTCGCGACTGCGTTTGGAAATGGTTTCACAGTGCAGCAAATCCGGCGTCGGCCAATCCTGGCTTTCGCCGTAGAGCTTGAACACCGGGATCGAAGGCAGCTCAGTTTTTTTCATAACGAGGATCGGCCTCGGGTAACGGGCGATAATCGCACCGATTGGCAGAAAGTACAGGTATCGGCTCAGTTTTCCCCTTCAATTGACAGGCCCGCAAGGAAAAAATGCAAGGACTCGGTTCATAACCATCCACACCGGCCCTGGTCGCGTGCTTCGTGCGAGTCATAACAACAATGAAAACCCTCAAGACCCAAGTCGCCATTATCGGCGCCGGCCCCTCTGGACTGCTACTCGGCCAGTTGCTGCACAATGCCGGAATTGACACCTTGATCCTCGAACGCCAGACCCCGGATTATGTCCTGAGTCGCATCCGCGCCGGTGTGCTGGAGCAAGGCATGGCCGAACTGCTGCGCCGGGCTGGCGTCGGCCAACGCATGGATGCCGAAGGGCTGGAGCATGACGGCTTCGAACTGGTCCTCAATGGACGGCGGGTGCACATCGACCTCAAAGGGTTGACCGGCGGTAAGAACGTGATGGTCTACGGTCAGACCGAAGTGACCCGCGACCTGATGGCCGCCCGCGAAAAGGCCGGTGCCCGCACGCTTTACCAGGTCGACAAGGCCCAGCCCCACGACATGCAGACCGACCGGCCTTTCGTGACGTTCGAGCACCAGGGTGAAACCTGGCGCCTGGATTGCGACTACATCGCCGGGTGCGATGGCTTCCACGGCGTGGCGCGGCAATCCATTCCGGCGGAAAAGCTGAAAGTCTTCGAGCGGGTCTACCCCTTCGGCTGGCTTGGCATCCTGGCCGACACCCCGCCGGTCAATGAGGAACTGGTCTACGCTCGCCACGAGCGCGGATTTGCCTTGTGCAGCATGCGCTCCAAGACCCGTACCCGTTACTACTTGCAAGTGCCCGCCGAGGAACAGGTCGCCGACTGGCCGGACGAGCGTTTCTGGAGCGAACTCAAGACCCGCCTGCCCGCCGACCTGGCCGACGCTCTGGTGACCGGTCCATCCATCGAGAAGAGCATCGCGCCGCTGCGCAGCTTCGTGGTCGAACCGATGCAGTACGGGCGCATGTTCCTGGTGGGCGATGCCGCCCACATCGTCCCGCCCACCGGCGCCAAGGGCCTGAACCTGGCCGCCAGCGACGTCAGCACGCTGTTCGACATCCTGCTCAAGGTCTACCGCGAAGGACGGGTGGACTTGCTGCAACAGTATTCGGCCATCTGCCTGCGGCGGGTCTGGAAAGCCGAGCGCTTCTCCTGGTGGATGACCTCGATGCTGCACCGCTTCGACGACGACGCGTTCAACCAGCGCATCAGCGAAGCCGAGCTGGAATATTTCGTCGACTCCGAAGCCGGGCGAAAGACCATTGCGGAAAATTACGTCGGACTTCCTTACGAGGCTATCGAATAGCCGGCTACCGACTTACACTGCGGGCTCCGTCTCCACTCGCCTCCCTGGCGTGATGCCCGCAGGTTCTACCGTGACTCAGCTCAATTCGCTCAATGTCCAGCCGCCCGCCATCCGCAGCGTACTGGTGGCCCTGATGCTGGCGATTTTCCTCGGCGCGCTGGACCAGACCATTGTCGCCGTCTCGATGCCGGCCATCTCCACCCAGTTCAAGGACGTCAGCCTGCTGGCCTGGGTGATTTCCGGCTACATGGTTGCCACGACCGTGGCGGTACCGATCTACGGCAAGCTGGGCGATCTCTACGGTCGCCGACCATTGATGCTGTTCGGCATGGGCCTGTTCACCCTGGCCTCGCTGTTCTGCGGCCTGGCGCAAAGCATGGAACAGCTGGTGCTGGCGCGGATCCTCCAGGGCATCGGCGCCGGCGGGATGATTTCCGTGAGCCAGGCGATCATCGGCGACATCGTGCCGCCCCGCGAGCGTGGCCGCTATCAGGGTTACTTCAGCAGCATGTACGCGGTGGCCAGCGTGGCCGGGCCGGTGCTGGGCGGCTACATGACCGAATACCTGTCGTGGCGCTGGGTGTTCTGGATCAACCTGCCGCTGGGCCTGGGCGCCTGGCTGGTGGCCCGCCGCACCCTGGTCGGGCTGTCGGTGCCGCAACGCACGCCGATCATCGACTACTTGGGCACCGTGTTGCTGATCGTCGGCCTGAGCGCCTTGCTGCTGGGCATTACCCAGGTCGGCCAGGGGCAGGCCTGGCACAGCCGTGGCGTACTGGGACTGTTGGGGTGCGCCGTGGTGACGCTGGGCATATTCGTCTGGCACGAACGCCGCGCTCGGGAGCCCTTGCTACCGATGCACCTGTTCGTCAACCGCAGCGCGGTGTTGTGTTGGTGCACGGTGTTTTTCACCAGCTTCCAGGCGATTTCCCTGACGGTACTGGTGCCATTGCGCTTTCAGAGCGTGACCGGTGCCGGCGCCGACAGCGCGGCCTTGCACCTGCTGCCGCTGGCGATGGGTTTGCCCATCGGCGCGTATTTCGCCGGACGTCGCACCTCGATCACGGGCCGCTACAAACCGATGATCCTCAGCGGCGCCCTGCTCTTCCCCTTCGCCATCCTCGGCATGGCCTGCACGGCACCCGACGCGTTCTGGCTCAGCAGCCTGTTCATGCTGCTGGGCGGCATCGCCTCCGGCATGCAGTTCCCCACCTCGCTGGTGGGTTCGCAGAACTCGGTGCAACAACGGGATATCGGCGTCGCCACCAGCACCACCAACCTGTTCCGCTCCCTCGGCGGCGCGGTGGGCGTGGCGCTGATGTCGGCACTGCTGCTGGCCTTGCTGCAGGACTCGGGTTTCGCCCAGCTCGCCGGTTCGTCGCTGATCGGCGAAGGCCATTCCGGCAATGCCCTGCTGGACGGCTTGAACGCCGCTCCGGGCGAAGCACGGAACGCCCTGCGCCTGGAATTGCAGACGACGTTCCGCCATCTGCTGCTGATCAGCGCGGCGGTGTCACTGCTGGGGCTGGCGGCGGCAGTGGCGATGCCGAATAGACTGTTGCGTGGGCGGGAGGAACAAGTCCGGTAGCTCTATCGAAACAAGACAGCACAAGACCTTGGGTGAATACAGAACCTGTGGCGAGGGAGCTTGCTCCCGCTGGGTTGCGCAGCGACCCCCAACCTCTTCAGGCATTTTCTCTATTGCGAATCCGCTGGAAGGTATTGGGGCCCCTTCGCCCGAACGCGGACCGGCCCAGCGGGAGCAAGCTCCCTCGCCACAAAAAAAGCCTTCTTTGCCAGAGACAGAGCAATCAAGCCGTCGCCACCACACCCCCCGGCTCCACCTGTCCACTCATCCCCTCCTTCATCCGCCTGGCATCGCGGGCGAAACAGCGCGAGGCCAGGAACAGGAACACCATGGTCAGGAACAGCGCCACCGGGATCAGGTACATCGCGTCGTGCAGACCGATGGCCTTGAACGCCTCGGTCATCTGCGGGGCACCGGCCGCGGCCATGGCCGTGCGGGCGAAGTAGTCCGAGAGGCCGCCGACCACCACCGGCCCCAAGCCGCCGCCGAGCAGGTACAGCCCGGCGAAGAACAACGCCATTGCCGTCGCCCGCAGACGCGGCTCCACGACATCCTGGATCGCCGTGTACACGCAGGTATAGAAGGTATAGGCGAACAGCCAACCGATGCTGAACACCGCAACGAACACGCCGATCTCAATCCGTCCGGCATGCAACGCCCAAGCCGTGGTCAGCGTGGAAATGACCAGGCTGAACGCAGCGAACAGCAAACGGCCATTGGCGACGCGTTGATGAATCTTGTCGGCGATCCAGCCGCCCAGGGTCAGCCCGAACAACCCGGTCACGCCCACCATGACCCCGGTGGCCACGGCGGCTTCGTGCAGGGGCATCAGGAAGTAACGCTGCAGCATCGGTACCAGGAACGAGTTGCAGGCATAAGTGGCGAAGTTGAAGCACAGTCCCGCCAGCACCAGCCACAGGAAAGTGGGAATCGCCAGCACCCGCCGGATCGGCCGGTCGATTTTTTCCTCGGACACCGGCACGGTTTCCGCCGCACCGCGCTTGGGTTCCTTGATAAAGAACATGAAGACCGCCAGCACCAGCCCCGGCACCGCGGCAATGAAGAACGGCGCGCGCCAGCTGTCGAAGGCCTTGACCATCGCCCCGATGGTAAAGAACGCCAGCAGCAATCCGATCGGCAGGCCCAGCATGAAGATGCCCATGGCCCGCGCTCGACGATGAGCCGGGAACAGATCGCCAATCAGCGAGTTGGCAGCCGGCGCATAACTGGCCTCGCCAATGCCGATGCCCATGCGCACCAGCAGGAATGCCCAGAAGCTGCCCACCAGGCCGTTGACCGCCGTCAGCCCGCTCCAGGCCGCCAACCCCCAGCCCATCAACTTGCTGCGCGAGCCGATATCGGCCATGCGCCCCAGCGGCAGGCCGGCAATGGCATACACGATGGTGAAAGCAGTGCCGATGATGCCGATCTGGAAGTCGCTGAGGCTCCATTCCATGCGGATCGGCTCGATGATGATCGCCGGGATGGTGCGGTCGAAGAAATTGAACAGGTTGGCCAGAAACAACAGGAACAGAATGCGCCAGGCATTCGCCGCTTGGGTCGAGTTCTGCATGATTCCGTCTCTTTTATTGTTATGGGCGAGCATCCGAGCCCGGAATCTGCAATCTAGACAGCAGCGCGGGGGCTGTCTCCAATCATTCGCAGCGCTGATACCCGACCATGGGGCACGGCCGGTTTATTGATGCCGATCAACAAACCGTAACAATTGCCATCATTTTGCCGGTTCCCGACTAAAGATCATGTCCCGATGGCCGATCCATCATGAAGCTTCTTTCATCCGCGATGGTTCGATGACAGCGGTCGTCCAACCCACCAGTTCAGGCCACGGCGCACAATGACCTCAAAAAAAACAGCCACTGCGGTATCCGATCTGACCCTGGGCCCGGCCGCCAACGGCCCTGAGACCCCGAAGTCATCGAGCAGCTCGCGTCCCCTGGCGACGCAGCAGTATCTGTATTTCACCGAGACCAACACCGACCGCATCCTCGATAACCTCGATGGCCTGCGCGACACCGTATTCCCACGCCCTCCCCATCTGGTGGACGACGAGAGCGAACGCGACCAGCAGGAATTTCCGTCGGTGTGCCTGATCGGCCTGGGGCGCTGCGGCTCCAACATCGCCCTGGACGTGGCGGAACTGGTCTACAACGCCCGCAAGTTCTACCTCAACGAATTCAACAACGAAGACAAGGCCTACAGCGACAAGGGCTACCGTCCTGCGCAATGGATCCGCAACAACCTGCGACTGGGCACCGGCAAGGCGACCAAGCCGGTGTTCCTGGTGGAGCCGCTGGTGATGCTCGGCGACCTGGACAAGGACATCGCCGGGCGTATCCGCTTCTCGCGCAAGGGCGAAAAGACCGGTTTCCTGCGCGACTACAGCAAGATGAAGATCATGGACCTGTCGGAAGTCCATGCCGGCGGTGCCGGTAACGCGCCGATCCTGGGCCAGTACCTGGCCAAGATCATCCTGAACAAGGACACCCAGCGCTTCTCCAGCCCCGACTGGAAGATGATCCACTCGTACCTGATCGACAGTTGCGGCATCAAGGCCAACCAGTCGCGCCTGTACTTCTCGATCTTCAGCGCCGGCGGCGGTACCGGTTCGGGCATGGCCTCGGAGTTCGGCCTGGCCCAGCAGCACTCGTACATGAACAAGACGTTCGACACCAAGCCGATGGACGAGCACGACGGCAAGAGCGGCCACTCTTTCGTCTTCGAGCCGATCTTTACCAGCGGCATCTGCGTACTGCCGAACATTTCCGATCACCGCAGCGAAATGTCCGAAGCCCTGCACATCAACGCCGGACGCCTGCTGTGCAAGTACCTGTCGGAAGAATGGGATTTCTCGTACAACTTCGCCAATGAAGACAGCAGCGAAGCCAGCGTCATGGGCCGTATCCGCCCTTGGAACGCAATGATGCTGATCTCCAACGACATCATGCGCTACGCCGAAGAGAACGATGACGGCAACATCCAGAACATCGATGTCAACGCCATGGAGAAGCACGCCAACCAGTACATCTCCCAGCAGATCTTCAACATCCTGACGGCCCAGGCGGTCACCACCGACTACGACCAGAACTATTTCCGTCGCGCCGGCATCGACATCGGCGAAACCATCCGCCTGGACGCCAACGACCTGTTCATGAGCCTGGCCGGTCCCGTGGCGATTGCCTACGCAGAATCCGTCGTCCCGGAAACCCCGGCGCCGAGCAACGACAAGTTCAAGGTGTTCGACAAAGAACCGCCACGCCTGAACATCGACGACCTGTTCTTCCGCTCCATCGACCTGCCGCACTTCAACAAAGTGACCCAGGCCATCGAAGGCATCAGCCTGTTGCCGATCGAATCCAAGCGCTACCGGGCTTCGCTGGAACAGTACAAGAACTCCGGCTACGACGCCGCCGCCCTGCACGACCTGCATTTCTTCAAGAACTGCTCGTCGGTGGTGTCCATCGTGTCGCTGCCCAAGGACTACAAGCTGTCCTACATGGACCTGAACCGGCTCAAGACCCACCTCAACAGCCTGTTCCCCAACACCACCCTCAAGCGTTATGCCCTGGTGATCGGCGCCTCGGCCAACCTGTCGCTGACCACCCTGATCGCCAAGAGCCCGTGCCTGTCGGATGACTTCCTGACCCTGATCGTGGCCTTCATCAAACGCTGCTTCGCTCGCAACCCGTATCGCTTCGACGACACCCTGGATAACTCGATCCTGGACTTCATCATCAATGAAGACTTCGACGAGGAACGGATCGACGACCTGCTCAACGAATTCGAGAACCCGGCGAAGATCCTCGACACCAACTGGTACGCGATCAAGCCGATGTACGAGAAGAAATACCGCGAGCTGATCAACGACAAGGACAAGTTCGTCTCGATCAACGACATCCGCCTGTCCCGTGATTGCGTGAAGAAAGCCATCAAGTACCTGCGCGAGATCTACCGTCATCGCATTGGCAAGACCAAGGTTATTTCGCTTAATAACCATACGGGCCGGACTTACTGAGGTCGGCCTGGGACCGCGGCGTCCCTATCGCGAGCAGGCTCGCTCCCACATTGAATCGCGATCTTCCTGAAAGATATCGGTTCTCTGTGGGAGCGAGCCTGCTCGCGATAGCGGTCTGCAGGGCACGAGGAATAACATCCAGAAACAATTAGGCAGCCCGAAGGCTGCCCCATGAACTGTTCCCGTTACGTATACGTCACCCTGCCCTGTGGTGTTTCACCACGGCAGGGTGCCATCACGCTACTCAGCTACACACTTTTATTCGATCAGGGCGCGCACCAGTTTAGTGCATCGATCAATTCGACGCCCTTTCCTGGATCATTATCCACGGCGAAACCACCACGGCCCACAGCACTGGATCACGTTCGAGAAAATCCAGCGCCCGCGTTTCAGACAGCTTGGCGAGCTGCCCGGCGGCCAGCCAGGCGGCGACTTTGTCGCCTTCGTCCTGGGCGACAGCCTCGGCGGCGGCGATCAAATCCAGTGCCGGCTCGACCCATAACAGGGCACCCTTGGCAAAGAACGGCTCCAGCTCCTTCCAGGTAATGACTGCAGTTTCTCCAAGCAGTTTGGCATAGAGGGTGCTAGGTTCTTGATTCATGGGACTGTCCGGAAAAGAAATCGGCGCGAATGATAACGTCGGTGGTCTGGCAGAAAAACCCGGTAGCAATTGGAGTACGATTGAAAAGCACAGCAAAGCCAGGGACTGCCGATTTGACCGGACATTACCTGCCGCTATTCTGTCTTTTTCTTTCAATAAAGCGACACCCCCTGATTTTGCCCCCAAGCGCCAGCTTCCCTTGCCAACAACCGGCGCTCTACACTGTACCGGTACAGTTGCCGGGGGCATTTTCCGAGGGGATATCGAAGATATCTGACCCGGTTCTGCCGCTTCGGCGCCAGGACTATAAAAATTACAACAGCATGAGTGGAGCACTATGACTAAGGCTACTAAGCAGATTTCCAAACTGTTTGCCGCTATGGTTCTGGCCGGGGTTGCCAGCCATTCGTTCGCCGCCGACACCATCAAGATCGGCATCGCCGGTCCGAAGACCGGTCCGGTGACCCAGTACGGTGACATGCAATTCGTCGGCGCCAACCAAGCCATCAAGGACATCAACGCCAAGGGCGGCGTCGACGGCAAAATGCTCGAAGCCAAGGAATACGATGACGCCTGCGACCCTAAACAGGCCGTAGCCGTGGCGAACAAAGTGGTCAACGATGGCGTCAAGTTCGTCGTCGGCCACCTGTGCTCCAGCTCCACCCAACCGGCTTCGGACATCTACGAAGACGAAGGCGTGATCATGATCACCCCAGCGGCCACCAGCCCGGAAATCACCGCCCGTGGCTACAAGCTGGTCTTCCGCACCATCGGCCTGGACAGCGCCCAGGGCCCTGCCGCCGGCAACTACATCGCCGACCACGTCAAGCCGAAAGTCGTTGCGGTCCTGCACGACAAACAGCAATACGGTGAAGGCATCGCCACCGCCGTCAAGCAGACCCTGGAGAAGAAAGGCGTGAAAGTCGCCGTCTTCGAAGGCCTGAACGCCGGTGACAAGGATTTCTCCTCGATCATCCAGAAGCTCAAGCAGAACAACGTCGATTTCGTCTACTACGGCGGCTACCACCCCGAGCTGGGCCTGATCCTGCGTCAATCCAAGGAGAAAGGCCTGAACGCCAAGTTCATGGGGCCTGAAGGCGTCGGCAACGACTCCATCTCGCAAATTGCCCAGGACGCTTCCGAAGGCCTGCTGGTGACCCTGCCGAAATCCTTCGACGCCGATCCTGCGAACCAGGCAATCGTTGCGGCCATCAAGGCCGACGGCAAGGATCCAAGCGGTCCGTTCGTGTTCCCGGCCTACTCTGCCGTCGAGCTGATCGCCGAAGGTATCAAGGCCGCCAAGAGCGACGACACCACCAAGGTCGCTGAAGCCCTCCACGCAGGTAGCTTCAAGACCCCGACCGGCGAGCTGTCGTTCGACAAGAAAGGCGACCTGAAGGACTTCAAGTTCGTGGTCTACCAGTGGCACTTCGGCAAACCGAAAACCGAAGTTTCCCCTCAGTAAGCCCGGCCTGGTGTCCTGTTTCACAGATACGTTCTTCTTTTGTGATGCAGGACCTCACGGTCAACGAGCCCACTGTGCAAGCAGTGGGCTTTGTTTTACGAGGTTTATGGGCCAGGCACCCGCGATCCGGGCGCTGGTTCACCTGAAAATCTTAAAACCGTCACCAGCGGTTCGCTGGCAAACGCTTTGTGCAAATGTGACAACAGAACACAGCACAGGGCCGGAACATGACTCCACCAGTGAAATGCGTATCGGGTTTTTAGGAGCGCTGTAATGCCTGAGATCTATCACTTTTTCCAACAGCTGGTTAATGGCCTGACCATTGGCAGCACCTATGCCTTGATAGCCATTGGCTACACAATGGTTTACGGCATCATTGGAATGATTAACTTCGCCCATGGCGAGGTCTACATGATTGGTTCCTACGTGGCGTTCATTGCCCTTGCCGGGCTGGCCATGCTGGGTATCCACTCACTGCCGCTGTTGATGACCGCCGCGTTCGTCGCGTCGATCGTCGTGACCAGTGCCTATGGCTACAGTATCGAACGTGTTGCCTACCAGCCCTTGCGTGGCAGCAACCGTCTGATCCCGCTGATTTCCGCCATCGGCATGTCGCTGTTCCTGCAAAACACCGTATTGCTGTCCCAGGACTCCAAGGACAAGTCCATTCCCAACCTGATTCCGGGGAGTTTCTCCTTTGGTCCGGGCGGTGCTGAAGAAGTCCTGATTTCCTACATGCAGATCCTGGTCTTCGTCGTGACCCTGATCGCCATGCTCGGCCTGACCCTGTTCATCTCCCGTTCCCGCCTGGGCCGCGCCTGTCGCGCCTGTGCCGAGGACATCAAGATGGCCAACCTGCTGGGCATCAACACCAACAACATCATCGCCCTGACCTTCGTCATCGGTGCCGCGCTGGCGGCCGTCGCTGCCGTGCTGTTGAGCATGCAGTATGGCGTGATCAACCCGAACGCCGGTTTCCTGGTGGGCCTGAAGGCCTTTACCGCGGCGGTACTGGGTGGCATCGGCAGTATTCCGGGCGCGATGCTCGGTGGTCTGGTGCTGGGGGTGGCCGAAGCATTCGGCGCCGATATCTTCGGTGACCAGTACAAGGACGTGGTGGCGTTCGGTCTCCTGGTCCTGGTTCTGTTGTTCCGGCCGACCGGCATCCTGGGCCGTCCGGAGGTTGAGAAAGTATGAACAAATATCTTAAACAGGCGCTGTTCAGCGCCCTGCTGGTCTGGGCCGTGGCCTTCCCGGTGCTCGGCCTCAAGCTGAGCATCGTCGGCGTCAACCTTGAAGTGCACGGTACCGGCCCGCTGACCCTGAGCGTCATTGCCTTGTGCTCGGTGCTGATGTTCCTGCGGGTGCTGTTCAGCCAGCAGGTCAGCGCCGTGCTGCGTGCCAACCGTGGCCCGCTGGTTTCGCCCAAGGTCAGCCAGTTCCTGACCCTGCCACGTACCCAGCGCCGGATCATCATCGGCCTGATCGTGGTTGCGCTGGTGTGGCCGTTCTTCGGCTCCCGCGGCGCGGTGGATATCGCCACCCTGATCCTGATCTACGTGCTGCTGGGCCTGGGCCTGAACATCGTGGTCGGCCTGGCCGGTCTGCTTGACCTGGGTTACGTGGGGTTCTATGCCGTGGGCGCCTACAGCTACGCGCTGCTGTCCCATTACTTCGGCCTGAGCTTCTGGATCTGCCTGCCGATCGCCGGGATGATGGCGGCCACGTTCGGCTTCCTGCTGGGCTTCCCGGTGTTGCGCCTGCGGGGCGACTACCTGGCCATCGTGACCCTGGGCTTCGGTGAGATCATCCGCTTGTTCCTGCGTAACCTCACCGACCTCACCGGCGGCCCCAACGGCATCAGCAACATTCCCAAGCCGACGTTCTTCGGCTTGAGCTTCGACCGCAATGCGGCTGAGGGCATGCAGACGTTCCACGAGTTCTTCGGGCTGACCTACAACCCGGTGAGCAAAGTGGTGTTCCTTTACCTGGTCGCGCTGTTGCTCGCCCTGGCGGCGTTGTTCGTCATCAACCGCTTGCTGCGCATGCCCATCGGCCGTGCGTGGGAAGCGCTGCGCGAGGACGAAATCGCCTGCCGTGCCCTGGGCCTCAACCCGACCGTGATCAAACTGTCGGCCTTCACCCTGGGTGCCGCGTTCGCCGGTTTCGCCGGCAGCTTCTTCGCCGCCCGCCAAGGCCTGGTGACGCCGGAATCCTTCACCTTCATCGAGTCGGCAATCATCCTCGCCATCGTGGTGCTGGGTGGGATGGGCTCGCAGCTGGGTGTGATCCTGGCGGCCATCGTGATGATCCTGCTGCCCGAAATGATGCGTGAATTCAGCGAATACCGCATGTTGATGTTCGGCGCCTTGATGGTGCTGATGATGATCTGGCGTCCTCAAGGTCTGCTGCCTATGCAACGCCCCCACATGGAGCTGCGCAAATGAGCCGCGAGATCCTCAAGGTTGAAAACCTAAGCATGCGCTTCGGCGGCCTGCTGGCGGTCAATGGCGTGGCCCTGACCGTGAAAGAGAAACAAGTGGTTGCCTTGATCGGGCCGAACGGCGCCGGCAAGACCACGGTGTTCAACTGCCTGACCGGCTTCTACCAGCCGACCGGCGGAAGCATCCTGCTGGACGGCGAGCCGATCCAGGGCCTGCCGGGTCACAAGATCGCCCTCAAGGGCGTGGTGCGCACCTTCCAGAACGTGCGGTTGTTCAAGGACATGACGGCCATCGAGAACCTCTTGATCGCCCAGCATCGCCACCTGAACACCAACTTCTTCGCCGGCCTGTTCAAGACCCCGTCGTTCCGCAAGAGCGAACGCGAAGCGATGGAGTACGCTGAGTACTGGCTGGAAAAGGTCAACCTCACGGAGTTCGCCAACCGTACTGCCGGCACCCTGGCCTATGGTCAGCAACGGCGCCTGGAAATCGCCCGTTGCATGATGACCCGTCCGCGGATCCTCATGCTCGACGAGCCGGCCGCCGGCCTGAACCCGAAGGAAACCGAAGACCTGAAAGCCCTGATCGGCGTGCTGCGTGAAGAGCACAACGTCACGGTGCTGCTGATCGAACACGATATGAAACTGGTCATGAGCATTTCCGACCACATCGTGGTGATCAACCAGGGCACCCCCCTGGCCAACGGCACGCCGGAACAGATCCGGGACAATCCTGAAGTGATCAAAGCCTACCTGGGGGAAGCGTAAATGCTGCAGTTCGAAAACGTTTCCACCTTCTACGGCAAGATCCAGGCCCTGCACAGCGTCAACGTGGACGTGCGCCAGGGCGAAATCGTGACGCTGATCGGCGCCAACGGGGCCGGCAAGTCCACCCTGCTGATGACCCTCTGCGGTTCGCCCCAGGCCCACAGCGGCAGCATCCGCTACATGGGTGAGGAATTGGTGGGCCAGGACTCGTCGCGGATCATGCGCAAGAGCATCGCGGTAGTGCCGGAAGGTCGTCGGGTGTTTGCCCGGCTGACCGTGGAAGAGAACCTCGCCATGGGCGGATTCTTCACTGACAAGGGCGATTATCAGGAACAGATGGACAAGGTCCTGCACCTTTTCCCACGCCTGAAAGAACGCTTCAACCAGCGCGGCGGCACCATGTCCGGTGGTGAACAGCAAATGCTCGCCATTGGTCGTGCGCTGATGAGCAAGCCCAAGCTGCTGCTGCTCGACGAGCCTTCCCTGGGCCTGGCACCGATCATCATCCAGCAGATCTTCGACATCATCGAACAGCTGCGCAAGGATGGCGTCACGGTGTTCCTGGTGGAGCAGAACGCCAACCAGGCCCTGAAAATCGCCGACCGGGCGTATGTGTTGGAAAACGGTCGCGTGGTGATGCAGGGCACCGGTGAAGCGCTGCTGACCGATCCGAAGGTGCGCGAGGCGTACCTGGGTGGTTAAGGAGTCGAGGTAAACAAAAAACGGCCTTCGGGCCGTTTTTTTTGCATCAATTTCAAGCGAATACCATTGTGGCGAGGGAGCTTGCTCCCGCTGGGCTGCATAGCAGCCCCGTTTCTTGCGGTCGCTGCGCAACCGAGCGGGAGCAAGCTCCCTCGCCACAGAAGCTCTTTCACCACAAATTTCGCGGTGAACAAAAATATTTCAGAACTCGCTGTAACACTCCTTCACGTCCCTTCTCTAGTTCAGCAGACCGGCGCTGAAGCCGGTTCATTTCCCAAGAAGAACTGGAGAAACATCATGTCCGCTACCACCCGTACCCTGTCCGCCTCCGCCCTGGTCCTGGCCCTCGGTTCCGCGTTGAGCATCGCCGCCGTATCGACCGTCCACGCCGCTGACGACAACATGGAAAAATGCTTCGGCGTGGCCATGAAAGGGCAAAACAACTGCGCCGCCGGCGCCGGTACCACCTGTGCCGGCACCGCCAAGATGGACTATCAGGGCAACGCCTGGAAGCTCGTTCCGAAGGGCACTTGCACAACCACCATGAGCAAGACCTCGCCCACCGGTTTCGGTCAGCTCGAAGCCTACAAAGCCAAGTCCTGATCCAGCGCCTGCCTGAGTGTCGACCATGACCACGTCTTACGCATTCGCTTTAATCGGCACTCAGGCAGCCAGCGCCGAGCTCCCGCCCCGTGCCGGGCTGGGGCTCAAGACCGGGCACTTCCAGCAGGTGCTCGGTTCGAGGCCGGACATCGGCTTCTTTGAAGTCCACGCCGAAAACTACATGGTGGACGGTGGTCCGTTCCACCATTTCCTGGGATTGATCCGCGAGCGGTATCCGCTGTCACTGCACGGCGTCGGCCTGTCCATCGGTACCGAGGGCAAGCTGGATGCGACGCACCTGCAGCGCCTCGTCGAACTGATCGAGCGCTATCAGCCCCAAGCCTTTTCCGAACACCTGGCCTGGTCGAGCCATGGCCCGGTGTTCCTCAACGACCTGCTGCCCCTGGCCTACGACGCACCGACCCTGGACCGCGTCTGCGCCCATATCGGACAAGTGCAGGACACCCTCAAGCGTCCGATGCTGCTGGAAAACCCGGCCACCTACCTGGCGTTCCAGCGCTCGACCCTCGACGAGGCGGACTTCATCAGTGAAGTCATTCGCCGTACCGGCTGCGGGCTGTTGCTGGATGTGAACAACCTCTACGTGTCCTGCATCAATCATCAACGCGATCCACTGGCCTACCTCGATGCCCTGCCGCTGCAGGCGGTGGGCGAGATTCATCTGGCCGGGTTTGCCGAAGACTCCGACAGCCTGGGCGACCGTTTGCTGATCGACGATCATGGCGCGCCCATCGACCTGGCGGTCTGGGCGTTGTACCGACAGGCGCTGGAGCGGGTCGGCCCGGTGGCCACCCTGATCGAGCGGGACAACCAGGTGCCGGCTTTCAGCGTCCTGTTGGCCGAAGCTCATCAGGCCGACACGCTGTTGCTGTCCGCAGGGAAGTCGGCATGAGCAGTCAAGCCGCGTTCACCGCGGCCCTGCTCGACATCCGGCAGCCGTGCCCGGAAGGTTTGTGTTGTGCCAACGGTGCGGACCCGGCAAGCCGTTTCGCCGTGTATCGCAACAACGTCCAAGGCTCCCTGATCAATGCATTGGCGGACGCCTATCCGGTAGTCCGGCAGTTGGTGGGGGATGAGTTTTTCCGCGCCATGGCCGCCGTTCATGTGCAAGCCTCAGCGCCCCACAGCCCGTTGATGAGTGCCTATGGCGCGGATCTGGCTGACTTTATCGAAGGCTTCGAACCGACGGCCTCCCTGCCCTACCTGGCCGATGTCGCCCGGCTGGAAAGGTTGCGCACCGTCGCCTACCACGCCGCCGACGCACGCCCTCTGGACCATGAGCAGATCGCCGCAGCACTCGCCGATCCACAATCCCTGGACGGCCTGTGCGTAACCCTTCATCCGTCCGTACGCCTGCTCGATTCAGCGTTCGCGGTCGTCGCGATCTGGGCCGCTCATCAAACGAACATGACGCTCGCCGAGATCGACCCGAACCAAGGGCAGTGTGCACTGGTCCTGCGTAACGGACTCGAAGTTGAAGTGTTTGCCCTCGACCCTGGTGCCTTCAGTTTTATCCGCAATCTGCACAACGGCCAGCCGCTCGGGCAGGCCCTGGCCTGTACCCCCAGCTTCGATATTGCACAAACCCTGGCACTGCTGATCAGTCACGGCGCCATTACCCGCCTGCATCACGACAAGGTATCGCCATGAACAGCCCCATCACCCGCGTCATCGCCCTGCTGGAGAAAATCCCCCACAGCCTGATCGCGTTCATTGCGCGGTTTTCCATCGCAGCGGTGTTCTGGAAATCCGGGCAGACCAAGGTCGAAGGCCTGGCCATCGACTTGATCGATGGCACCTTCCAGATCGGCTGGCCGCACCTGGCCGACTCAACCATCCCGTTATTCAAAAGCGAATACGCCATCCCGCTGCTGTCGCCGGACATCGCCGCACACCTCGCCGCATTCGCCGAGCACTTCTTTCCGGTCCTGATTCTGCTGGGGTTGGCCACGCGGTTTTCGGCGCTGGCGCTGCTGGGCATGACCCTGACCATTCAGCTGTTCGTCTATCCCGACGCCTACCCGACCCACGGCACCTGGGCGGCGGTGTTGCTTTACCTGATGGCCCGCGGCCCCGGCGTGCTGTCCATCGACCACCGGATTGCCATGTGGGAGCGAGCCCGCTCGCGATAACAGTGTCAGCTTTACACAATGGTTGACTGACCCACCGCTATCGCGAGCAGGCTCGCTCCCACAAGGGTCGGTGTGATGCCTCATTATTGCTGGAGACGGTCCAGCGCTTCACCGCTGCGCTTGAACCAGGCGATCAGGTAGTCGGCCAGCACCTGGGTGCGCTTGGGCAAGCCGCCCTGATAGGGGTGCACCAGGTACATCGGCATGCGCCGGGTCTGGAAATCCCGCAAGAGCCAGCGCAAGCGTCCATCAGCCAATTCTTCATTCAGCAGGTAGGACGGCAGCCGGGCGATTCCTGCCCCCGCCAGGGCGGCTTTTTTCAACAAGCTGTAGTGATTGCTGGCGAACGGCCCCGACACCCGCACCCGGAGCAATTCGTGTTGTTGGTGATACAGCCACTCTTCCCGGCCACTGTAGTGGCTGTTGAGCAGACAGCGATGCTCAGCCAGGTCCTGGGGCGTTTGTGGTTCGCCGTACTGATCGAGATAAGCCGGGCTGGCGCAGGTCATCTCATGCCACGCCAACAAGGGTCGGGCGACCAGTCGCTCATCGATGGCGGCGTCGGAGCGGATCGCCAGGTCGAAACCGTCGCGGGTCAGGTCACGATAGCCGTTGCTGAGTTCCAGTTCGATCTGCACGTTGGGATACGTGCGGGCGAACTCCAGCAACAGTCCCTCGAAGAAGGTTTCGCCCAACGACACCGGCACCGTCATACGCACCGGCCCGGAAATATCATCTTTCAATCGAGCCAGGGCCTGACGCGCCCTTTCCACCTGAACCAACAACGCTTGGGCCTGTGGCAGCAAGGCCGCCCCGGCGGCTGTGAGGCTCAAGCGCCGTGTGGTGCGCTGCAGCAGTACCACTGAAAAGCGACTTTCCAACAGGCTTATGCGCTTGGACAGCTGGCCCTTGCTGCACCCCAATTGTTGGGCCGCCAGGGTAAAACTGCCGGCCTCGATCAACACGGCGAACGCCGCCAGGTCATCCATCTCGCTCACTGGATTGTTTCCAATTGAAAACCAAAGGTTGCCTATTAGCACGCTTATCAGCGGAAAAAACCACTCTAAACTGCAACCTCGTTCAACCCACTGAGGAACAGCCCGTGAAAATTCTGTTGATCGGCGCCAACGGCACCATCGGTTCGGCCATTGCCAACGAACTGGCGCCACGCCACGAAATCATTCGAATCGGCCGCAACAGCGGTGAATTGCACGTCGATATCAGCGACAGCGCCTCGATCCGCGCCCTGTTCGAAAAAACCGGGCGCTTCGACGCGCTGATCTGCGCCGCCGGCAGCGTCACGTTCGCACCACTGAGTGATATGACCGAGGAAAGTTTCGCCCTCGGCTTGAAGGACAAGCTGATGGGCCAGGTCAACCTGCTGCTGATCGGTCGGGAGTTCGCCAACGACGGCGCATCCTTCACCTTCACCACCGGTGTGCTGAGCCATGATCCGATCAGGAGCGGCGCTTCGGCAGCGCTGGTCAACGGTGCCCTGGACAGTTTCGTGCGCGCGGCGGCCATCGAGTTGCCAAGGGGCCTGCGAGTCAACTCGGTGAGCCCGAACGTGCTGCTGGAGTCCATGGACAAATACGCCCCTTACTTCCGCGGCTACAAACCAGTGGCGGCCGCCGACGTGGCATTGGCCTACGCCAAGAGTGTCGAAGGCCTACAAACCGGCCAGACTTTTCATGTAGGTTGAATAGCACTTTGCCTACGCTCCCGCTTGTGATGCGGGAGCAGTCTGAGTAACGTGACGGCACCTGTCTGGAGACCCGATGATGCGTGCCGCCCGTTCCCTGTTGTGTGTTGCCCTCCTTCCCCTGTTCGCCGGCTGCCAACTGCTCGACGCCCCGCGCGAGAGCGCTTCCCATGCCGGACAGACGCGCATGCAAGGCGAGCTCACGGCGGCCGATGGCAAGCTGGTGTTCCAGCCGTGCCAGGAACAACGCCGCTACATCGTCAACGACAGCGGCGGCACCAGCGTGCTGCAACAAGCCGCTGCCCTGGCCGATGAGCGCGGCAAGCTGTTCGCCGACGTGCGCGGCCATATCGTCTCCAGCGCCGCGGCGGGGGCCGACAGCCAATTGATGGACCTCGTCAACATAGCGGACCTTGCGACGGGCACGGCCTGCGACGATGTCGACTTCAAACGGCTGGTGCTACACGCCACCGGCCACGGTCCGGAGTGGAGCCTCAAGGCCAGCGGCAAGGGCCTCGTGCTCGAACGTGACGGCCAGCCCGCGCTGGCGGTGCCCTACGTTGAAGAGCAACTGGGGGACGGCCGTTTCGACCTGAGTACCGAAGCGAATGGCCAGAAAGTCGAGCTGTGGGTCGCCCCCCAGCGTTGCGTCGACAGCACCAGCGGCAGTGTCCGGCACATGAGTGCCGAGTTGCGGGTCAATGGCGTGGTCCAGCGTGGCTGCGCCTACTTTGGCGGTGCGCGTAACGACTGATTCACCGTGACAGGGGATTGCAGCATATAATCGCCGGTTTGAAGAACGCCCTGGCGCAGTTGTGCGTCCCGCGAACCGGATCCCGTCATGTTACGAATCACCGAACTCAAGCTGCCGATCGACCACCCCGAGGAAGACCTGCGCGCTGCCATCCTGCAGCGCCTGGGCATCGCCAGCGATGACCTGCTCGACTTCACCTTGTTCAAGCGCAGCTACGACGCGCGGAAAAAATCTTCCGAACTGTGCTTCATCTACACCCTCGACCTGACGGTACGCGATGAAGCCGGCCTGCTGCGCAAGTTCGCCGACGACCGTAACGTCAACGAAGCGCCGGATGTCAGCTACAAGATGATCGGCCAGGCACCGGCAGACCTGGGCGAGCGGCCGATCGTGGTCGGTTTCGGCCCGTGCGGCATCTTCGCCGCCCTGCTGTTGGCGCAAATGGGCTTCAAGCCGATCATTCTCGAACGCGGCCCGGAAGTGCGCCAGCGCACCAAGGACACCTGGGGCCTGTGGCGCAAAAGTGTGCTCAACCCCGAATCCAACGTGCAATTCGGCGAAGGCGGCGCGGGCACCTTTTCCGACGGCAAGCTCTACAGCCAGATCAAGGATCCGAAGTTCCTCGGTCGCAAAGTACTGCACGAATTCGTCAAGGCCGGGGCGCCGGAAGAAATCCTCTATGTCAGCAAACCGCACATCGGCACCTTTCGCCTGACAGGCGTGGTGGAAACCATGCGCGAGCAGATTCGCGCCCTCGGCGGCGAAGTACGCTTCCAGCAGCGGGTTACGGATGTGCTGATCGAGGACGGCCAGTTGGTCGGTGTCGAACTGGCCAGCGGTGAACGCATTCACTCCAGGCACGTGATCCTGGCCCTGGGCCACAGCGCCCGGGACACTTTCCGCATGCTTCACAGCCGGGGCGTGTACATGGAAGCCAAGCCGTTCTCGGTGGGTTTCCGCATCGAACACCCGCAATCGCTGATCGACAGCGCGCGCCTGGGCAAATACGCCGGCCACCCGAAACTGGGCGCCGCCGACTATAAACTGGTGCATCACGCCAAGAATGGCCGTTCGGTGTACAGCTTCTGCATGTGCCCAGGCGGCACCGTGGTGGCGGCGACGTCCGAGCCGAACCGCGTCGTGACCAACGGCATGAGCCAGTATTCGCGTAACGAACGCAACGCCAACTCCGGCATCGTCGTGGGCATCACCCCGGAAGTCGATTATCCGGGCGGCCCGCTGGCCGGGATCGAGCTGCAGGAACGCCTGGAATCCCATGCTTTCGTGCTCGGCGGCAGCAACTACGAAGCCCCGGCGCAACTGGTGGGCGACTTCATCGCCGGCAAACCGTCCACGGCACTGGGCAGCGTCGAGCCGTCCTACAAACCCGGGGTTTCCCTGGGCGACCTGGCCCTGGCCCTGCCGGACTTCGCCATCGAAGCCATCCGCGAAGCGCTGCCGGCCTTCGAGAAACAGATTCGCGGCTACTCGCTGCACGACGCCGTGCTGACCGGGATCGAAACCCGCACCTCATCGCCGCTGCGCATCACCCGCAACGAATCGCTGCAGAGCCTGAACGTGAAGGGCCTGTTCCCGGCAGGTGAAGGCGCCGGCTACGCGGGCGGGATCCTGTCGGCGGGCGTGGACGGGATCCGCATTGCCGAAGCGGTGGCGCGGGATATCCTCGGCCTGGAGGGCTGATCCCCTTTCAAGTGACGTGGCGGTTAGGGAACACCCTCGCTCGGTGCTCGCGATAGCGGCGGGTCAGTCGACGAAGAAAGCGTCTGACACTCCGCTATCGCGAGCAGGCTCGCTCCCACAGGAATTCCAGTGTCTGGAAGGTCTCAGATATTGGCCCGCAGCACCGTCTCCGGCAGCGCCTCGCCGCGCTCCACGCTCGCCGCCACGGCGTCCATCAATCCATCCAACTCATACCCCTGGGCCTTGAGCCACACCGGGTCGTAATACGTCGTGGCATAACGCTCGCCGCCATCGCACAGGATCGCCACGATCGACCCTGACTCACCGGCGTCCACCATCCGCTTCGCGGCGATCAGCGCACCGATCAGGTTGGTGCCGCTGGATCCACCGACCCGTCGTCCCAAGCGCTGGGCCAGGTAATGCATCGCCGCCAGCGACAAGGCATCGGGTACCTTGACCATCGCATCAATGACGTTGGGCAGGAACGACGCCTCGACCCGTGGCCGGCCGATCCCTTCAATCCGCGAGCCGCATTCCAAACGGAGGCTGGCATCGCCGCTGCGGTAGTAGTCGAAAAACACCGAACGCTCCGCGTCGGCACAGAGTACGCGGGTACCGTGCTGCCGATAGCGTACATAGCGGCCCAGGGTCGCGGTGGTCCCCCCGGTCCCCGGGCTGGAAATCAGCCAGCTCGGCTCCGGGTGCTGTTCGAAACGCATCTGCTGGAAGATTGACTCGGCGATGTTGTTGTTGGCTCGCCAGTCCGTGGCACGTTCGGCGTAGGTGAACTGATCGATGAAGTGCCCGTCATGCTCACGGGCAAGACGCTCGGACTCGGCGTAGATCTGCGTAGGATCGTCCACCAGATGGCTCTGGCCGCCATAGAACGCAATCTGTGCGATTTTTTCCCTGGACGTCGTCGCCGGCATGACCGCAATGAACGGCAGGCCCAGCAACCTGGCGAAATAGGCCTCGGAAATGGCGGTCGATCCACTGGAAGCCTCGATCACCGGAGCGCCGGGCTTGAGCCAGCCATTACACAGCGCATAGAGAAACAGCGACCGAGCCAGTCGGTGCTTGAGACTGCCAGTGGGATGGCTGGACTCATCCTTGAAGTACAACTCGATGCCCGGAAAACCCGGCAGTGGCAGCGGGATCAGATGCGTATCGGCGCTGCGCTGGAAATCGGCCTCGATGATGCGAATCGCTTCGCGTGCCCACTGACGGTGGTCATTCATGTGTTCTCTCGCAGGATAGGTTCGACGCGGGGAAAGCCTGGCGGTCAGGACTGGATATGGGAAAAACCAGTCACAAGCTTAGGAAAAAACCGACATCACGCACAGGTACAGCTAAGGTCCAATATGCCCTGCAACTGCCCGACCGCCTCGCCGGCCTTGTAACGACATATAACAAAAAAGAATATAACTTTTGTTTTAACAACTAACAGTACGGGTTAGGGTGTGACCACTTTTGTTTTGACGAATGGAGAGCGAAATTGCCTCTACGTAATTCCCTGACACGTTTTTTCCAGCTGGAGGCAGCCAGCGGCCTGCTGTTGATCGCCGCCGCGGTGCTGGCCCTGGTCATCAACAATTCGCCTCTTTCCTGGCTGTACGGCGGCCTGCTGGATACCCCCGTGGTGGTCCAGGTCGGCGCGTTGAAAATCGCCAAGCCGCTGCTGTTGTGGATCAACGATGGCCTGATGGCGATGTTCTTCCTGCTCATAGGCCTGGAAGTCAAACGCGAAGTGCTCGATGGGCAACTGTCGAAGCCTTCGCAAATCGTCCTGCCGGGAGCAGCGGCGATTGGCGGCATGGTCGTGCCCGCGCTGATCTACTGGTTCCTCAACCGTGACAACCCGGCTGCCCTTTCGGGCTGGGCCATCCCCACGGCCACCGACATCGCCTTCGCCCTCGGGGTGCTGGCCTTGCTGGGCAAGCGAGTACCGGTTTCACTCAAGCTGTTCCTCATGACCCTGGCGATCATCGACGACCTGGGCGCCATTATCATCATCGCCATTTTCTATTCCGGCGCCCTGTCGACCTTGTCGTTGATGCTGGCGGCCGCATGCATTGCCGTACTGGTGGCGATGAACCGGATGGGCGTGGTCAGGCTCGGTCCCTACATGATCGTTGGCCTGATTCTCTGGGTCTGCGTGCTCAAGAGCGGGGTCCATGCCACCCTGGCCGGGGTTACGTTGGCGTTCTGCATTCCGTTGCGCACGAAAAACGCCGAAACCTCGCCGCTGTTGACCCTGGAGCATGCCCTGCATCCATGGGTGGCCTATGGCATCCTGCCGCTGTTCGCCTTCGCCAATGCCGGCCTGTCCCTGAGCGGTGTCACCGTCGAGAGCTTCACCCACCACGTGCCGATGGGCATCGCGGTCGGCCTGTTGCTGGGCAAGACCGTCGGTGTGTTCGGCCTGACCTGGCTTGCCGTGAAAATCGGCATCGCCAACCTGCCCCTCGGCGCCAATTGGGGTCAGGTACTGGGGGTGGCGATCCTGTGCGGGATCGGTTTCACCATGAGCCTGTTCGTCGGCTCACTGGCCTTCGAGCCCGGCACCAGCGAGTATGCCGGCATGGACCGGATGGGGATTCTCACGGGGTCGATCCTCGCGGCGCTACTGGGCTACATAGTGGCAGCGGCGGCCAGTCGCAAGCCTTCCGCGTTGTCCTCCTGATTCTTGAAGCAAACGCAATCCTTCTGTGGGAGCGAGCCTGCTCGCGATAGCGTCGGCACATCCAGCCTCTATTCAAGCTGACTCACCGCTAAGCGCTCGTCCGAGCGAGGCACAGGGGAACGCGTACGCTAAAAAAACGGCGCTTTCTCCATTGGAGGAAGCGCCATTTTTTGAGCAGACATTAAAACCAGAGAAACGCTTACCCGATCCAGCTTAGTGCGATACGCGACTCGTCCCGCCCACAGTGGAAATACGAACCCGCTCACCCACGCGGAACACTTCGTTTTCCTGAACCTGTTGCACGTAGGCGCGCATGCTGCCGTCGTCTTCGCGAACGGTGATTTCCACGCCCTGGGTACGGGTCAGGCCTTCCTCAGTCGCGGAACCGATCAGGCCGCCGGCCACCGCACCGATAACGGCAGCAACGATGCTGCCACGGCCGCCACCGATGGCGCTGCCGCCTACACCACCCACCACCGCACCGGCCGCACCGCCGATTGGGGTCTTGGTGCCTTCGATCTTGACCGGACGCAGGGATTCGATGGTCCCCATGCGAATGGTCTGCACGCGACGCGCTTCGTCACGGGAGTAAGAGTCACCGGTCAGGCTCGACTGACAGCCAGTGAGCAACATCGCCATCGTGGAAAAGGAAGCAACCAGCAAAACAGACTTACGCATAGCATCGAACTCCAAAAGACAGGGAACTATTAAACTCCGCAGCTTGACGCCTGTCACGGCCTGGCCGGGATAAAATTGTTTTCATTCAGGTGGGATACAGGCGCACCCGAAAAATTCACCCAACAGTAGCGTCAATTTCCGAAACCTGCGTCATCAGCCCAAGGATTTTGCATGGATTATTTCATCATCGTCGCGACCACCATCGCCGGCCTGTACTTTCACTGGTGGCTGTATGTGCGGATCAAACGCTGGATGGACCGCGATCTGGCGCTGTCATTGGCGGGGCAGGATGAGCAAAAGAAAACCTACATGCTGCAACAGCTGGCCCGCGCCCGAGAACAGGGGATCAAGCGCCGGGACCTGCCGCAATGGCTTCAAGCCGCTGCGACAGGTTATGCCGATGCTAAGGCGCCAGGCGCTCGCGAGTCCAGTCCGTCCCTTGCAGACGGTAATTGAGGCGATCATGCAGGCGGCTCGGGCGACCCTGCCAGAATTCGATGCGCTCGGGCAGTAAACGATATCCCCCCCAATGCTCCGGACAGTGGGGCTGGCTATCACTGAAACGTTGTTCGGTGGCCTTGAGCAGGTTTTCCAGCTCGTCGCGACCGGTAATCACCCGGCTCTGGGGCGAGGCCCAGGCACCGAGACGACTGCCCAATGGACGAACCTGATAATAGGCGTCCGATTCCTGCGCCGTGACCTTCACCACCTTGCCCTCGATGCGTACCTGACGCTCCAGGGTCGGCCAGAAGAACGTCATGGCCGCGAACGGATTCGCGGCCAGTTGCTGGCCCTTGGCACTGTCGTAGTTGGTGAAGAAGGTAAAGCCCTGGGCATCCAACCCCTTGAGCAACAGGATCCGGCAGTGCGGACGGCCATCGGCATCCACCGTGGCCAGGGTCATGGCGTTGGCCTCCACCGGAGCCTGCTCGGTTTTCACCGCCTCGGCGAACCATTGATGGAACAACGCAAATGGCTCGGCCGGGGCTTGCGCCTCGGCCAGGCCATCGCGGGTGTAGTCGCGGCGCATATCAGCCAGCGTTTGGGTCATGGCGCACTCCTTGTGGTTCGCCTGTCACTGCTTGGGGGTATCGGCGGCCGCGACTTTCTTGGCATCGGTGGCGGCCTTGGCCGGCTGAGGTTTCTTCGCCGGGGTGGGCTTCTTGGCCGGGGCTTTCTTCGCTGGAGCCTTGGCGGTGGCTTTCTTGGCCGGCGCCTTTTTAGTGGCCGGCACCGTGGCTTTCTGGGTCGCAGGCGCCGGGACAGCTGGCTTCACGTCCTGGGCAGCCACCAGCGTGACCGGTGCCGGAGCCGACAAATTGTATTTACCGACCAGTGCCATCAAGGTGTTTTGCGGCGTTACCAGCAACTCCACGCGACGGTTCAAGGCGCGACCTTCAACACTGTCGTTGGCCGCACGCGGTTCCACCGACCCCAAGCCCCGCATCATCAGGCGATCGCGTTGCAAACCACTGAGACGGAAAATAGCCGCCACGGACTGGGCACGCTCCTGGCTGAGCTTCAGGTTCGCCGGCGCAGCGCCCGAGGTGTCGGCGTGGCCCAGAATCAGCACGGCGGATTTCGGGTCGGCTTCCAGGACCTTCGCCACGCGCGTGAACGGGCCGAGGGTCACCGGCAGCAGCATGGCCGGACGATCCGGGTTGAAGGAGCTGTCCACGGGTGCGGTGACCACCAGGACGTTGTCGCGACGCTCGAGCTGGAACTTGCTGCCCTCGATGGCGGTGCGCAGCTTTGGCTCGTAGTCGTCGAGCCAGGCCTGGGTGACTTTCGGATCGGGCAGCGGCGCTGCCTTGGCGGCTTCCTGCTCCTTGCCGCCGAATGGCCACCACCATTTCCCACCGTCTTGCGTTTCGGCCTTGGCAACAGGCGTCGGGGCCTTCGCTACAGGCTTGGCTTCCGCCTTGACCTGGTCTTTTGCGGCAGCGTCGTTGGCCGCATCATCGTCGGAGGAGAACGGCCACCACCAGTGGCTGGCGCTCTCGGCCTTGGCCTGCGGCGCGATGGCCGCCGGCTTCAGGGGGGCCGCAGGCGCCGCCTCTTTGACCGCAGCCTGGTCGGAAGAGCCGAACGGCCACCAACCACCGCCGCCCTCGGCATCATTTTGTGGAGTTTGCGCGCAACCGGTGATCGCGAAGCACAGCGCCAGGGCGAGGGATTTATTCGATAACATTGGATATCCACAAAATGATGTAAATGAAAAATACAGGACCCAGTCCGGGGCACATAAACAGACGCTTTGAAACCGAAAAGGACACCAGGTTCCGATGCGCCCCCCCTTCAGGAACGTTTTACAGACAAGTGGCAAGCACCCGCGCCAGGTTCTGCGCGCGCGGATCCATCAACACGTAAGGCCCCAGCGTGTTCGTCACGAAGCCGAACGCCACGTCATGCTCCGGATCGGCAAACCCGATGGAGCCACCCGCCCCCGGATGACCGAATGCCCGCGGGCCCAGGCCGTAGGTGGCGTTCGGGACATCCGGCTGGTCCAGCATGCAACCCAGGCCGAAACGGGTCTGGGTCAGCAAGGTCTTGTCCTCGCCGAAACTATGCTGGCGGGTCAGCTCATCGAGCATTTCACCTTCCAGCAGGCTGCCATCCAGCAGAGCGGCATAGAACCCGGCGATGCTACGGGCGTTGCCGTGGCCGTTGGCGGCCGGCTGCTGCATGCGTCGCCACTCGGGTTTGTTGGTGCTGGTCAGGACGGATGGCGGATTGGTGAAGGCCCGGGTGGTCATGGCGGTGGGCTCGCGCATCGTCACCTGGAGCAGGCGTTGCGCCGCCGCATCGCCGACGTTGCCTTTGCCGCGGGCGATATGGGCCACGCGATGGAACTCCTGGTCCGCGAGGCCGACATGGAAATCCAGGCCCAACGGCTTGGCCACCCGTGCCACGATGGACTCTCCAGGGCCTCGACCGTCTGCCCTGCGCAATAATTCGCCGACCAGCCAGCCGTAGGTGATCGCGGCGTAACCATGGCCATCTCCCGGTGTCCACCAAGGCGTTTCGGCAGCCAGGGCGTTGACCATCGTGTTCCAGTCATACAAGGCTTCGGGCGCCAGCAATTCACGCAACGCCGGCAATCCGGCCTGATGGCAGAGCAATTGGCGCAGGGTAATGGATTGCTTGCCGGCCGCGGCAAATTCGGGCCAGTACCGGGCGGCCGGGGCGTCCAGTTGCAACTTGCCTTCCGCGACCAGTTGCAGGGCAGTGACGGCAGTGAAGGTCTTGGTGCAGGAAAACAGATTGGCGATGGTATCGCTGTGCCAGGCCTCGTGCCCGTCCTTATCAGCCGTACCGGCCCACAGATCGATCACCGTCCGGCCGCCGACCTGGATGCACAGCGCCGCGCCGCGCTCCTGGGGATCATCGAACAGCGCTGCGAAGGCTTCGCGTACCGCCTCGAACTGAAGTTCATAATGGCCTTGAATCTGCACCCGCAACTCCTTTGAAACAAAGACTTTCTCAAGTGGCCGCATTGTTTCAGCCATTGGCGGTTTTGGAAACCGTCATGGGACGGCTGGCCAAGCCAACATTGATTTGTGGTGAGGGAGCTTGCTCCCTCGCCACAGGGACCGTGCCGTCAATATCAGGAAATCTCCCGCCGAAACGGCGGCAACGCATTGAGAATCGCCTTGCCGTAGCGCTGGGTCACCAGCCTGCGGTCAAGCAAAGTGATGGTGCCGCGGTCTTCTTCGGTACGCAGTAAGCGCCCGCAGGCCTGGACCAGTTTCAGCGAGGCATCCGGCACGGAAATCTCCATGAACGGGTTGCCGCCACGGGCTTCGATCCATTCGGCCAATGCTGCTTCCACCGGGTCGTCCGGGACCGAGAACGGGATCTTGGCGATCACCACGTGCTCGCAATAGGCGCCGGGCAGGTCCACCCCTTCGGCAAAGCTCGCCAGGCCGAAAAGTACACTGGAATCCCCGCCATCGACCCGTGCCTTGTGCTTGTTCAGGGTCTCCTGCTTCGACAGGTTGCCCTGGATGAACACCTGCTTGCGCCAGTCACGGTCAAGGCCATCGAACACGTCCTGCATCTGTTTGCGCGAGGAAAACAGCACCAGGGTGCCCCGCGAACCCTCCACCAGCTGCGGCAGGTCACGGACGATCGCGGCGGTGTGCGCGGCGGCGTCCCGTGGATCGGCCTTCAGGTCCGGTACCCGCAACACACCGGCGTCGGCATGATGGAACGGGCTCGGGACCACGGCGGTCACGGCGGTTTTCGGCAGGCCGGCACGCATGCGGAAGCGATCGAACGTACCCAACGCAGTCAGCGTGGCGGACGTCACCAATGCCCCGTAGGCGACATTCCACAGATTGCGACGCAACATGTCCGCCGCCAGGATCGGGCTGGCATTGACCTCGATATCGAACAGCGAACCGCTTTCGGCCAGGGTCAGCCAGCGCGCCATCGGTGGGTTGTCCTCCGGGTCTTCAGTGGTGAAGGCCATCCACAGGTCCCAGTTGCCCTGGGAGCGAGACAGCAGGCTGCCAAACAGCGGGTACCATTCCTCGGCCTGGTTGCTGGCGATACCGATATTGACCTCGCCATCCATCCCTTCCTTGAGCAGGTCGGTCAGGCGCGTGAACAGGTCGGTCAGGCGGGCAAAGCCCTTCTTCAACTCGATGCCCATTTCACGCATGTGCTCGGGAATGACGCCGCCGACGAAACGATGGCGTGGCCGCTCGCGGCCCTCGACGTCCTCGCCCGGCTTGAAGTCGGCCACCTGTTCGCAAGCGGTGAACATGAACTGCTGGTTCGTCTTGATCTCCCGCGCCAACTCCGGCACCTGCTCGATGAACTTGCCCAGGTCCCCCGGCAGCGGATGCTGGGCCAACAGCTTGGTGAGGTTCTTGGCGGTGGTTTCCAGCCAGTCGGCGGTGGAACGCAAGCGGGTGTAGTGGGCGAAGTGGCCGATGGCCTTGTCCGGCAGGTGGTGGCCTTCGTCGAATACGTAGATCGTATCGCGCGGATCCGGCAGCACCGCACCACCGCCCAGGGCCAGGTCGGCCAATACCATGTCGTGGTTGGTGACGATGACGTCGACCTTGCCCATGCCTTCGCGGGCCTTGTAGAAGGCGCACTGGCCGAAGTTCGGGCAATGACGGTTGGTGCACTGGCTGTGATCGGTGGTCAAGCGAGCCCAGTCGGCATCTTCCAGGGTGGTGGGCCAGCTGTCGCGGTCGCCGTCCCACTTATTGCCGGCCAGTTTCTCGATCATGCTGGTAAACAGCTTCTGGCTGGCTTCATCGACTTCGATCTTGAAGCCTTCTTCCTCGAACAACTGAGCCGTGGCCGTCTGCGCCTGGCCCTCCTGCAGCAGCATGTCGAGCTTGGACAGGCACATGTAGCGCCCGCGCCCCTTGGCCAGTGCAAAGCTGAAGTTCAACCCGCTGTTGCGCATCAGGTCGGGCAGGTCCTTGAAGACAATCTGCTCCTGCAGGGCGATGGTGGCCGTGGCGATGACCAGGCGCTTGCCGGCGGCCTTGGCCGTGGGGATCGCCGCCAGGCTGTAGGCAACGGTCTTGCCGGTACCGGTACCGGCCTCCACCGCCACGACGGCGGGATCGCCATCGCGTCGGCCTTCGTCGTCGGTGGCGATGTCACCCAGGACTTTCGCCACTTCGGCGATCATCAGGCGCTGGCCATAACGCGGCTTGAGGCTCTTGGCTTCGAGAAAACGCGAATAGGCGCCCTGGATCGTGGTTTTGAGTTCGGTGCTGATCATGAATGTCGGGCGCTAGAAACGCTGGATAAATTTTCAGTGGTTCGGATCGGCGGCTATCATACCCCGCTAATGAATCCTGCGCAGAACGGAGTAACTCAATGACACCCTTTGCCTTCATCTACACCCTGCATTTGCTGGCGGCCCTGATCTGGGTCGGCGGCATGTTCTTCGCCTGGATGATCCTGCGCCCCGCCGCAATGACGGCGCTTGAGGGCCCTGCCCGGCTGAAACTGTGGGTAGAAGTGTTTCAACGTTTTTTCATCTGGGTCTGGGTGGCGGTGGTGCTTTTGCCGATCAGCGGTGTAGGTCTGATCCACATACGCTTCGCCGGTTTCGAAGCGGCACCGCGCTATGTACAGATCATGATGGGCCTGTATGTGGTGATGATGGCGCTGTTCATCCGCATCCAGGGCTTGCAGTTGCCGGCACTGCGCAGTGCCGTGGCGGAGCAGGACTGGCCGACGGCAGCGTCGGTGCTGGGGAAAATCCGCAGGCTGGTGGGCATCAACCTGCTGATCGGATTGCTGGTGGTGGCGATTGCCGCGGCCCGGCCGATATTCTGAAAACTTCGAACAGCCCCTGTGGGAGCGAGCCTGCTCGCGATAGCGTCCGCTCAGTCAGCCCTGATGTGACGGATGGATTGCTATCGCGAGCAGGCTCGCTCCCACAGGGTTTATTTCCTGAACTTAAAATCGTTGTACGGTCACCGTCCCCGCCGCTCCGGCAGGTCCTGGTTGGCCGGCGGCTCCCGGGTGGCCACTTTTACCGCCGTCGGCGGTGTAGACGAAACACCCCTTGGCCTTGCCGCCGGCGCCAGGCTTGCCACCGGGACCCGGCGCACCGCCGGCACCGCCATCGACCGCCACCTTGATCCGTTCGGCCGGGTAATCCCGGGGCAGTTCGAGGCGCACCAGCGCACCGGCGGCCCCCGGCTGGCCATCGCTGCCATTGCTGCCATCGGCGCCGCGTCCGGCCGAACCCCAGGTGCAACCCGGAGCCTGCCCGTTGGCACCGTCAAGGCCCACGTAGCCTGGCGCCCCCGTGCCGCCACGGGCATCCACCGACAGCACCGGCGCATTCAATGCATTGAAACGCAGGTTGAGATCGCGCCCCGGCCGTGCAGCCTTGGTATAAGTGCCCGGCGCCCCACGGGAAGTGATCTGGCTGCCATCAGCCAGTTCAGCCTGGGTAACGCTCATCGCCAGCGGCTGTTGCGCAGGCACGATGGCGATCCGCGCTTCGCGCCCCAGATGCAGTTGTTCAATGGACAATTGAGTGACGTTCGACGGCACCAGCAACGTGCCGTAATCGGCCACGTCCAGCCGCTCCAGGGTCAAGGTGCTGGCGGTATTGGGCAGGCGCATCAACGAGTGGGTTTCTACCTGGAGTACTTGGGCACATGCCCATGGGCACACGAATGCAGCGAGCAGACACAATTTACGCATGGGAGGCCTCTGCGGCAGTCGGGAGGGTTTGCAGATGAAAGATGCCGAACAGCAGCACTCTGAGGCGTTCACGACCGGGAGAGGACAAGCCACGGAAACTGGCTCGGAACAACAGCAGCTCGAGCAAATGGATCGCCAGCAACATTGCCCCGGCAAGGTTGACCAGCACATGCAGCGGATGGACGAACGGCACGACCAGATTGACCAGCACCACCAGCCAGAACAGCAGGGTCAGCAAGCGCCCCAGCCCCCAAAACACCTTCATACGCCCCCCGGTGAACATTATTCTTTGCACGCACAGTAACGGCTTGCGCGCAGGTTAAGCCAGAGGGCAAAGCAAATTTAATCCATGGGACAAGCGCGCGGGTTTTGACTGGAAAAGCTGTCGTGGCAAGGGAGTCCTCACCACGACAGGCCCCACATCGCAGGGGTTAGCGGTTTATCTTGATTTCAGTCCGACGGTTCATCGCGCGTCCATCGGCGGTTTTGTTGTCGGCCACCGGCTGACTCTCACCGGCACCGGCCACCGAGACGAAACTGGCGCGAGGCACGCCGCTTTCGACCAGGTACTGCACCACCGAATTGGCCCGTTTCTCCGACAGTCGCTGGTTGTAGGCATTGCTGCCAACACTGTCGGTATGACCGGTCACCCGAAGCTGGGCAGTGGACGACTCCTGTTTCAGGCGGGTCGCAACGCCACTCAGCACCTCTTTGTCGGCCGCGGTCAACGTGGACTTGTTGAATTCGAAATGCACATCGCGAACCACGATGGTTTCCTCTTTGACGACAACCGGCTCCTCGGCCATCGGCGCTGGGGCGGGCGGCGGGCAGCCATCTGCGTCGACTTGCACGCCTTTCGGGGTGCCTGGGCACTTGTCGCGGCTGTCGGGCACGCCATCGCCGTCTTCATCACCGTCTCCGTGCACCCAGCAGTAGGCTGCCGCCATGCTGCCGGCGAACAGCGCACCGTAGCCGGCCCAGGAGGTGCTTTCAGTGGCGCCCAATCCCGCACCAACCACGCCGCCGACCGCTGCACAGGTCGGCCAATCGGTTTTTTGCAAACCTGCGCAACCAGTCAACACACCGGTTAGCAGAACCAGGGGTAACGCTGTCCGAACTATGCTCATCGGGTTTCTCCTTGAGGGATCGGCTTTGCACCGATTCTGGGGAGTAAAGACCCGAGTTCGGATCTGCGCCAGCACCACGCTATCGCGGATTTTGCCCAGTGTTTGCGGCCGTTCGGCACGTTTTAATGCAAACCGCTCTAGGCCACGTTGTCCAGGCAGGCTATCGTGGCGGTTCTGACCGAGGAATCTCAATGACCGTTGCCATTTCATCGCGCACACCCCAGCAGGCACTGGCCGCCGTGCTTGACCGTTATGCCCCGCGAAAACTGTTGTTGGTCGGCGCCAGCAGCTTTCCCGCCCTCGAGGCATTCCAGCAGGCCCATCCCGACACCGAAGTGGTCCAGGTCGCTCCCGGCCCGCTGCCGGTGGAGGTGGCCGGACAGCGCTTCGACCTGGCCCTGGCACTCGATTGCCTGGAACATGTGCCCAAGCGCGACGGTCTGAACCTGCTGGGCGGGATCCGTAATCTCAACGCCAGTCGTATCGTCGTGCTGGCCGACCTCGATGCCTGCGGCTGGCAGGAAACGGACTTCTTTTCCCTGGCCTTGCAAGCCAGTGAACGGTTCCAGCGCGAGGAACAGGTGCTGACCCTGTTTACCTACGATCTGCTTGAATACAAACAGGTCCCCGATTGGCTCAATTCACGTTTCTGGGCCAACCCCGAAAACTTCGGAAAATATTGGTGGTAGCCGTGAACACAAGCTTGAACGCAACCATTTGTCCCTGCGGCAGTGGCAACTCGTTGAACGCCTGCTGCGGCCATTATCACGACGGCCACCCCGCACCCTGCGCCGAAGCCCTGATGCGCTCACGCTACAGCGCCTATGTGCTGGGGCTGGTGGATTATCTGGTGAGCACCACCCTGCCCGCCCAGCAGGAGGGCCTCGATCGCCTGTCCATCAGTGAGTGGAGCAGCAAAAGCACCTGGCTGGGACTGGAGGTGGAAAGCAGCGAGGTGTTCGGTGGGCAGCCGGAGCATGCCTTTGTCACCTTCACCGCGCGCTGGCACGACGGCCAGGGGGAACACGCCCATCGCGAACAGTCGTCATTCGTGCAGAACGAGGGGCGCTGGTATTTCATCGACCCGACCGTACCGGTCAAGACCGGACGCAACGACAGTTGCCCGTGCGGCAGCGGGCACAAATTCAAGAAATGCTGCGCAGGCTACTTCGCTCGCTGATTTCGGAAATGTCCGACGCTTGCCCCTGTATCAGCGGGCTAGACTGGAAGCAGAGGCGCGGACAATGACCCATCCATTACACACACTACGCATCACCTGCCTGCTGCTGTTCATCGGGCTTGGCGGCTGTGCGTCCTGGCAAACCGACGAGGTACCTGAGCCGCAGGTGCACCTGGTCAAGGTCGAGGTGGTGCGGGCCCGGCTGCTGGAACAGCGGTTCATGCTGCATTTGCGGGTCGACAACCCCGGCGACAGTGACCTGACCGTGCGCGGCCTGACCTACCGGATCCATCTGGGCGACCTGCTGTTGACCGAAGGTGAGCATGAGCACTGGTTCACCGTCCCTCCCGGGCAAAGCGGCTACTTCAAGATACCGATCCGCACCAATCTGTGGCCGCAGGTGCGGGAAGTGGTGAAACTGCTCGAAAAACCCCGCCAGCAGATCCCCTATCGCCTGGAAGGTGAGCTGGAAACCGGATTATTCATCGCCCACTACGTGCACCTGGAACGCAATGGCGTGATAATCGCCGCCGATTTTATTGCGGAGTAACCCCGATGACCCAACAACCCCACGTTCACGGCCCTGATTGCAACCACGATCACGACCATCACCACGATCATGACCACGGCCACGTCCATGGTCCGAACTGCGGCCATGCCCATCAGGAGCCGGTGCGCAACGCCTTGAAGGATGTCGGCCGCAACGACCCTTGCCCTTGCGGCAATGGCAAGAAATTCAAGAAGTGCCACGGGGCCTGATGGCCAGGGCGGAGCGTGTCTTCGCCGGTTGAATCGTCATCGCGAGCAGGCTCGCTCCCACAGGAATCAGGACAGGCGTCAGATGCGTGAACGCCGCAGATCCCTTGTGGGAGCGAGCCTGCTCGCGATGAGGCCACCACAGCACCGCTTCGTCAGCCCGCCTCCAGAATCCGCTTCACACTGACCACCGTCGCATACTCGCCATGCAAGTTGCCCAGGGACATGGCGTGGACCTCATCGGCCGAACGGGCGCGGCCGAAATAATCGGCCTTATCGAAGGTGAAACAGGCATCTTCGGCCACCCAGGTATCGAAACCCAGGTTGCCTGCCGTACGCGCCGTGGACTCCACCGAGTTGTTCGTCGCCACGCCGACGATCACCAGTTGTCCGATCCCCGCCTGGCGCAGGTCAGCCTCCAGGTGAGTGGCGCAGAACGCATCCGGCACGTCCTTGTGGATCAGCCACTCCCTTTCCTGCGGTTCGAACCGCTCCTGGACTTCCACCCCCTGCTGCCCAGGCCAGAACACTGAATCCGGCGAACGGGACAGATGATGGACATGGATCACTGGTCGCGCCGAAGCTCGCCAGAAAGCCAGCAGTTCGAGCATTCGCAGCTCTGCCTCGGGGTTGTTGCGAGAACCGAGCCTGGGATGCAGGATGCCTTTCTGTTGATCGATGAGAATCAACGCTGCGTTGTTCTTTAGCTCCATGTCCATCACTCCATTCCGATTTTTCGCTTGCCCGGTCATTGAATTTTCCACACTGGAGCATCACCTCTGCCTACAGGCAAGCCTTCGGGCAAAAAGAGGACGACCTCCTGCCGTCGTTTGTTGTCCATCCATCACGCTGTCTCATCTGGAGCCTTCCATGATCGACTTGTACTACTGGACCACCCCCAACGGCCATAAAATCTCGCTGTTCCTCGAAGAGGCCGGCCTGCCCTACAAGGTACATCCGGTCAACATCGGCCAGGGCGAGCAATTCAAGCCGGACTTCCTGAAGATCGCCCCGAACAACCGCATCCCGGCCATCGTCGACCATGAGCCCGCCGACGGTGGCGAGCCGATTTCGCTGTTCGAGTCGGGCGCGATCCTGCTGTACCTGGCGGAAAAGACTGGCCGTTTCATTCCACAGGACCTGCGTGGACGACAGCAAGTCCTGCAATGGCTGTTCTGGCAGATGGGTGGCCTGGGGCCGATGGCCGGGCAGAACCATCACTTCAGCCGGTTCGCTCCGGAAAAGATTCCCTACGCGATCAAGCGCTACGTCGACGAAACCGCTCGCCTGTATGGCGTACTGGATCGGCGCCTGGCAGACCGTGATTTCGTGGCGGGCAGCGAATACAGCATCGCCGACATGGCGATCTACCCCTGGACGGTCTCCCATCAATGGCAAAGCCAGCGCCTGGAAGACTTCCCGAACCTGCAGCGCTGGTTCAATCGCATCAAGGAGCGCCCGGCCACGGTGAGGGCCTATGCGCTGGTGGATAAGATCAATCCACCGAAGCCTTGAAGTGAAACGGTGACATTCCCGGACCCTATGGCAAAAAAAGAGGGCTGTTGTGGCGAGGGAGCTTGCTCCCGCTGGGCTGCATAGCGGCCCCTTTTTTTGCGGTTGCTGCGCAACCGAGCGGGAGCAAGCTCCCTCGCCACAGGGATCAAGTTCAAGCCCCGGTATACCACTGTCGGTTTATCGCCAAATCCACAAATAACCCCCGCCCCCGCTTGCGCGGCCCCCTCCTGCTCACTAACGTAGCGCCTTTATTTGCCGCCCCCCCCCTCCCGCAGGAGCTTTGTCATGGCCTCGCCAGCCTCTAATTTCTTCTTTCCCCGGCTCGGCATTGCCGCCACCGTGGCCAGTGTGCTCGGTTTGAGCGGTTGCCAGGCCTGGAATACCCAGGACACTGTCCCGCCGACTTCCGGCGTGCAACCACTCAAGGGGCTGGCGCAGAACGTCTCGGTTCGGCGCAATGCCATGGGCATGCCGCTGATCGAGAGCAGCAGCTTCCATGATGCGCTGTTCGCCCTCGGCTATGTCCACGCCAGCGACCGCATCACCCAGATGGTGACCATGCGCCTGCTGGCCCAGGGTCGGCTGGCGGAAATGTCCGGGGCTGAACGGCTGGACGTCGACCGCTACATGCGTGCGGTCAATCTGAAGAAAAGTGCCGACGAGCTGTACAAGGCTTCGTCGCCACGGCTCAAACGCTTCTTCGAAGTCTACGCCCGCGGCGTCAACGCCTACCTGTTCCGCTACCGCGACAAACTGCCGTCGGACCTCGCCGCCACCGGTTACAAGCCCGAATACTGGAAACCGGAGGATTCGGCGCTGATGTTCTGCCTGCTGAACTTCAGCCAGTCGGCCAACCTGCCGGAAGAAATCGCCGCCCTGGTCATGGCCCAGACGGTCAACCAGGACAAACTGGCCTGGCTGAACCCGTCCTACCCGGACGAACCCCTGCCCCAGGGCGAGGCCGACAAGCTCCAGGGTATCCGACTCAACGGCCAGATCCCGGGCCTGAACGAAATCAGCCACGCCACCCGCCAATTGGCCGAACTGAACCTGTTGGGCGCCAGGTCTTCGAACAGCTGGGCCATGGCCCCGCAACGCAGCCGCAACGGCAAGAGCCTGCTGGCGAGCGACAGCCATGGACCGCTGGGCGTGCCGTCGTTGTGGAGCGTGGTACAGATTCGCGCGCCCAAATATCAGGCGGCCGGTGTTTCCGTGGCCGGCATTCCGCTGATCCTGGCCGGCTACAACGGTGACGTGGCCTGGAGCATGACCAGCGTCCAAGGGGACAACCAGGACCTGTTCCTGGAAAAAATCCGACGCCAGGGCAATGGCTTGTCCTACGAGGTCAACGGCAAATGGCAGACGGCGATGGTTCGCAACGAGACCTACTTCGTCAAAGGCCAGCGGTCGATTCGCGAAGCCGTGTACGAAACCCGCCATGGCCCATTGCTCAACAGCGTCCAGGGTCTGGCCACGGCCAACGGCTTTGGCCTGGCCTTGCAGACGCCGAGCCTCACCGACGACAAGACCCTGGACGCATTCTTCGACCTGTCCCGGGCACAGAGCGCTGAGAAAGCCTCCGACGCCAGCCGTGAAATCCGGGCCATGGCGGTGAACCTGGTGTTTGCCGACGCCGGCCACATCGGTTGGCAGGTCACCGGGCGCTATCCGAACCGCCGTGAAGGCGAAGGCCTGTTGCCGTCGCCGGGCTGGGACGGTCGCTACGACTGGGAAGGCTACGCCGACCCGATGGCGCACCCTTACGACCAGGACCCGAGCCAGGGCTGGCTGGGCAACGCCAACCAGCGGGTCATTCCCCATGGCTACGGCATGCAGCTGTCCAACTCCTGGGCCGCACCGGAACGTGGCGAGCGCCTGGCCGAACTGGCCGGCGCCGGCAAGCACGACGTCCGCAGCCTGACCGCCATGCAATACGACCAGACCACGACGTTCGCGGCCAAACTCAAGAAAGTCTTTGAAGCCCCGGGCATGGCCCAGCCCCTCAAGCAGGCCATTGAAGCCCTGCCAGTGGCTGACCGGGCCAAGGCCCGCGAAGCCTATACCCGCCTGATGGCGTTCGATGGCCGGCTCAGCCCGACCTCCGCCGATGCAGCCCTCTATGAACTGTTCCTGCAAGAAAGCATGAAGCAGATTTTCCTCGACGAACTGGGCCCGGAGAGCAGCCCGGCGTGGAAAGCGCTGGTTGCCAACGGCCAACTGTCCTATTCGGCCCAGGCCGATCACTTGCTGGGACGCGAAGACAGCCCGTTCTGGGATGACGTGCGTACGCCGCAGAAAGAAGACAAGGCCGTTATCCTCGCCCGCAGCCTGGCCGCGACCATCAGTGCCGGTGACAGCCAATTGGGTAGCGACCACAAGGCCTGGCAGTGGGGCAAATTGCACAGCTATGCGTGGAAGAACGGCAGTGGCCAGGTCGTACGCGGTCCGCTATCGGCCGGCGGCGATGCCACCACGCTCAACGTTGCGGCGTTCGCCTGGGGTCAGGACTTCAACGCCAGCCAGGCGCCGGACATGCGCTTCATCGTCGATTTCGGCCAGCCCGAACCGTTGATGGTCCAGGGCGGTGCCGGCCAATCGGGCAACCCGGCCAGCCCCAACTACCTCATCGGCATCGATCCGTGGGTCAAGGGGCAGTACCAGAACCTGCCGCTGCAACCGCAGAACTTTGATCGGGCGTATGGCAAGGGGCGGTTGACCCTGGTGCCGGGTAAGTAGCAGCAATACTCCTCCCTGTGGCGAGGGGATTTAGCGAAACGTCGCACCGCCCCGCTGGGCTGCGCAGCGGCCCTAGAACCAGACAACTCGGTGTGTCAGGCAAATTGAGTTGCTACTTTGGGGCTGCTTCGCAGCCCAGCGGGGATAAATCCCCTCGCCACATTTGTCTATCTTGTCTCCTGATCTTGTCGTACCCAAACCCGATAGAACTTCTCTTCCCGCCATCGCCTCTACCTGACAAGCCCATTGCCCCGGTGATTGCATGGATCTTGTCATTGCCCGCCCCGAAGGCCTGTACTGCCCGCCCGGAGATTTCTACATTGACCCCTGGCGTCCGGTCGAGCGCTCGGTCATCACCCACGCCCACGGTGACCATGCCCGCGGCGGCAATCAACACTACCTGGCAGCGGCCCCCGGCGAAGGCATCCTGCGTTCGCGGCTGGGCCAGGACATCAATCTGCAGACCCTGCCCTATGGCGAGCGCCTGCAACATCACGGGGTTACCTTGAGTTTTCACCCCGCCGGCCACGTATTGGGGTCGGCCCAGGTGCGGCTGGAACATGAAGGCGAGGTCTGGGTGGCATCCGGGGATTACAAAGTCGAACCCGACGGCACCTGCACGCCGTTCGAGCCGGTGAAATGTCATACGTTCATCACCGAATCCACGTTCGGCCTGCCCATCTATCGCTGGCAACCTCAGGCGCAGATATTCGACGAGATCAATCAGTGGTGGCGCGCAAACATCGCCGCCAACCGGGCCAGCGTGTTGTTCTGTTATTCCTTCGGCAAGGCCCAGCGGATTCTCCACGGCATCGACGCCAGCCTCGGCCCCATCCTCGCCCACGGCGCGGTGGAGCCGTTGAACCGGGTCTACCGCGAGGCCGGGGTTCATTTACCGCCGACGATTTATGCCGGTGACGTCAAGAAGAACGATCCGATCATGGGCCAGGCCCTGGTCATCGCCCCGCCATCGGCCGGCGGCAGCACCTGGATGCGCCGTTTCGGCGACTACAGCGATGCCTTCGCCAGCGGCTGGATGCGCCTGCGCGGCACTCGACGGCGGCGTGGCGTGGACCGGGGCTTCGTGCTCTCCGATCACGCCGACTGGCCCGGCCTGCTCTGGGCCATCGAGCAGACCGGCGCCGAGCGGGTCATGGTCACGCACGGGTCGGTGGGTGTGCTGGTGCGACATTTGTGCGAGCTCGGCCTCGACGCCCAGGGCTTCAGCACCGAATACGGCGACGACGACGAAGACGTCATCGCCGCCACTGGCGAGGACGCATCGTGAAAGCCTTCGCCGAACTCTACGCCGACCTGGACGCCACCACCTCCAGCAATGCCAAGCTGGCCGCCATGCAGCGCTACTTCACCCAGGCGTCACCCCAGGATGCAGCGTGGGCGGTGTATTTCCTGTCCGGAGGCCGTCCCCGGCAACTGGTGCCGGTGAAAATCCTCCGGGACCTGGCCGTACAGGTTTCCGGTTTGTCACCCTGGCTGTTCGAAGAAAGCTATCAGGCCGTGGGCGACCTGGCCGAAACCATTTCCCTGGTGTTGCCGGAGTCCCCCCACACCTCCGCCGAAGGATTGGCGCTGTGGATAGAAGAGAAACTGCTGCCGTTGCGCGGCGAAACGCCGGAGGTATTGGCGCAGCAACTACCGAGCTTGTGGGCACAGCTCGACCGCGCGAGCCTGATGCTCTGCATCAAGCTCATCACCGGCAGTTTCCGGGTCGGGGTGTCCAAGCTGCTGGTGACCCGGGCCCTGGCCGGGATGGCCGGGCTCGACAGCAAACGGGTCGCCCAGCGCCTGGTGGGTTACACCGACCTGTCCCATCGCCCGACGGCCGAGGGTTATCTCAAGCTGATCGCCGCCGAATCCGAGGACGAGCATGCTCAACGCGGCGGTCAGCCGTACCCGTTTTTCCTGGCCCACGCCTTGTCCGCCCCGGCAGAGCAGTTCGACGCACTGCTGGGGCCGGCCAGCGATTGGCAGGTGGAATGGAAGTGGGACGGCATCCGCTCCCAGGTGATCAAGCGCGACGGCCATCTGTGGGTCTGGTCCCGGGGCGAAGAGTTGGTGACCGAGCGCTTCCCTGAATTGCATTCCCTGGCATCGGTGCTGCCCGACGGCACGGTGATCGACGGCGAAATCGTGGTCTGGAAAACCTCGCAACCGGTGACCGAGGAGGTCTTCGCTGCCGATGCACCGCTGCAACCGGCCGTACAGCCGTTCGCCCTGTTGCAACAGCGCATCGGTCGCAAGACCTTGAGCAAGAAAGTCCTCGAAGACGCGCCGGTGGTGGTGATGGCCTACGACCTGCTGGAATGGCAAGGAGAGGATTGGCGCAGCCGTCCCCAGGCCGAACGCCGTGATCAGTTGGAGGCGCTGATCGCAGGTATCCAGAGCCCGGTCCTGCTGCCGTCGCCGATCGTCTCCGGCCAGGACTGGCTCGACCTCGCCCGGCAGCGCGAAGCGTCCCGTAGCCTCGGCGTCGAAGGCATGATGCTCAAGGCACGCAACGCGCTGTATGGCGTCGGCCGGACCAAGGACATGGGCGTGTGGTGGAAATGGAAGATCGACCCGTTCAGCGTCGACGCCGTGTTGATCTACGCCCAACGCGGTCACGGTCGGCGCGCCAGCCTGTACAGCGATTACACCTTCGCCGTCTGGGACAACCCGCCGGGCAGCCGCGAGCGCAGCCTGGTGCCGTTCGCCAAGGCCTATTCGGGACTGACCGATGAGGAAATGCGCCAGGTCGACAGCATCGTGCGCAAGACCACCGTGGAGAAATTCGGTCCGGTCAGCAGTGTCACGCCCACCCTGGTCTTCGAGTTGGGCTTCGAGGGCATTGCCTTGTCCAACCGCCACAAGAGCGGGATCGCGGTGCGGTTTCCGAGGATGTTGCGCTGGCGCCAAGACAAGACCGTGGAAGAGGCCGATACCCTGGCAACGCTTCAGGATCTGCTGAAGTAACCTCTCTGTGGCTGCACTATCAATTGTGGCGAGGGGATTTATCCCCGCTGGGCTGCGAAGCAGCCCCAAAAAACTTTAGACACGGTGGTGTGTCAGACAGCGCCAGGGGGCCGCTTCGCGACCCAGCGGGGATAAATCCCCTCGCCACAGAACATGCACCTTGCCGGCCCTACAGAGCACCATCCCGGTGCACCTTTTGTTGTACGATCTCATCCGCGCACCAACGCGTTCCACCGTCTGCCGCAGAAACTTTTAAAACGCTTGTTCGGCACTCTGGTTCGGAAATTGCTACCTTTATGCCGTCTTACCGTTCTTGCCTTCACCGGTAACAAAACTTATGCGCCACAAGCGCCCATCATGGTTTTAGGGACTCGATAATGAAAAAAGCACTGCTGACCCTTTCTGCACTGGCATTGTGCATGGCCGCCGGCGCCGCTACGGCCAAGGAATACAAGGAACTGCGTTTTGGTGTCGACCCGTCCTATGCTCCATTTGAATCCAAGGCCGCCGATGGCAGCCTGGTAGGTTTCGATATCGACCTGGGCAATGCGATCTGCGCCGAATTGAAGGTCAAATGCAAATGGGTCGAGAGCGATTTCGACGGCATGATCCCAGGCCTCAAGGCCAAGAAATTCGACGGCGTGATCTCGTCCATGACCGTGACCCCAGCACGGGAAAAAGTCATCGACTTCTCCAGCGAACTGTTCTCGGGCCCAACGGCTTACGTATTCAAGAAAGGCTCGGGCCTGAGTGCAGACGTCGCCTCGCTCAAGGGCAAGACCGTCGGCTATGAACAAGGCACCATCCAGGAAGCCTACGCCAAGGCCGTGCTGGACAAGGCCGGTGTCAAGACCCAGGCTTACGCCAACCAGGACCAGGTCTATGCCGACCTGACCTCCGGCCGCCTCGATGCGGCAATCCAGGACATGCTGCAAGCCGAACTGGGCTTCATGAAAACGCCGAAGGGTGCCGACTATGAGGTCAGCAAACCGGTGGACAGCGAACTGCTGCCGGCCAAGACCGCCATCGGTATCAACAAAGGTAACAAAGAGCTGAAGGCGCTTTTGGATAAAGGTATCAAAGCGTTACACGACGACGGCACCTACGCCGAAATCCAGAAAAAACACTTTGGCGATCTGAATCTGTACAGCGGCAAATAATGCGCGGCGCCCATCCGCTCACGGATGGGCGCTTTTTGACTGCCAAAGGCCTCTTTCATGTTCGAACAACTCCTACAAAATCTGGGGCTCTCCGCCTTCAGCCTGCAGGGCTTTGGCCCGCTGCTGATGCAAGGCACCTGGATGACCATCAAACTGGCGGCCCTGTCGCTATTATTGAGCGTCTTGCTCGGCCTGCTGGGCGCCAGCGCCAAGCTGTCCCCGGTCAAACTGCTGCGAATTCCGGCCCAGCTCTACACCACGCTGATTCGCGGCGTGCCGGACCTGGTGCTGATGCTGTTGATTTTCTACAGCCTGCAAACCTGGCTGACCTCTTTTACCGACTTCATGGAATGGGAATACATCGAGATCGACCCATTCGGCGCCGGGGTGATCACCCTGGGCTTCATCTATGGCGCGTACTTCACCGAGACCTTTCGCGGCGCGATCCTCGCGGTGCCCAGGGGCCAGGTCGAAGCCGCCACCGCATATGGCCTCAAGCGTGGCCAGCGTTTCCGCTTCGTGGTGTTTCCGCAAATGATGCGCTTTGCCCTGCCGGGGATCGGCAACAACTGGATGGTGATGCTCAAGGCCACCGCGCTGGTATCGATCATCGGCCTGGCCGACCTGGTCAAGGCGGCCCAGGATGCGGGCAAGAGCACCTATCAACTGTTCTACTTCCTGGTGCTGGCGGCGCTGATCTACCTGCTGATTACCAGCGCGTCCAATTTCATTCTGCGCAGGCTTGAACGCCGCTACGCCGCCGGAGCACGGGAGGCGGTGCGATGATCGAACTTCTACAAGAATACTGGCGGCCGTTCCTTTACAGCGACGGCGTCAACGTCACGGGCCTGGCGATGACCCTGTGGCTGCTCAGCGCTTCGTTGCTGATCGGCTTCCTGGTCTCGATCCCGCTGTCCATCGCCCGGGTTTCGCCCAAGCGCGCCGTGCGCTGGCCGGTGCAGTTCTACACGTATCTGTTCCGTGGCACACCGCTCTATATCCAGTTGCTGATCTGCTATACCGGTATCTACAGCATCGCGGCGGTGCGCGCACAGCCCTTGCTCGACAGCTTCTTTCGCGATGCGATGAACTGCACGATCCTGGCCTTCGCCCTGAACACCTGCGCCTACACCACGGAGATCTTTGCCGGGGCGATCCGCAGCATGAACCACGGCGAAGTCGAAGCGGCCAAGGCCTATGGCCTGACCGGCTGGAAGCTGTACGCCTATGTGATCATGCCCTCGGCGCTGCGGCGCTCGCTGCCCTACTACAGCAACGAAGTGATCCTGATGCTGCACTCGACGACCGTGGCATTCACCGCTACCGTTCCAGACGTGCTGAAAGTGGCCCGGGATGCCAACTCGGCCACCTTCCTGACCTTCCAATCGTTCGGGATCGCCGCGTTGATCTACCTGACCGTCACCTTCGCACTGGTAGGCCTCTTCCGCCTCGCCGAGCGCCGCTGGCTGGCCTTTCTCGGGCCGACTCATTAGTCCAGGACACACAAGCAAATGCGCCACCAGATCCATGACCTGCTGGCCCCATTGCCGGGGACCGCACGCAAGATCCACAGCTTTCACTTCGGCCCTGAAAAAGCCGTCGGCAAGATCTACATCCAGTCGTCCCTGCATGCCGATGAACTGCCCGGCATGCTGGTGGCCTGGCATCTCAAGCAACGCCTGGCGGAGCTCGAAGCGTCCGGCCACCTGCGGCACGAAATCGTCCTGGTACCCGTGGCCAACCCCATCGGCCTCGAACAAGTGCTGATGGACGTGCCGCTGGGTCGCTACGAACTGGAGAGTGGACAGAACTTCAACCGCCGCTTCATCGACCTGAGCGAGGAAGTCGGCAACGAGATCGAAGAGCTGCTCACCCAGGATCCACAGCACAACCTGATGCTCATCCGCACCAGCCTGCGCGATGCCCTTGCCCGGCAGACCGCGACCACGCAACTGCAATCCCAACGCCTGGTCCTGCAACGGCTGGCCTGCGACGCCGACATGGTACTGGACCTGCATTGCGATTTCGAAGCCGTGGCGCATCTCTATACCACGCCGGAAGCCTGGCCCCAGGTCGAGCCTCTGGCCCGCTACATCGGCGCCGAGGCCAGCCTGCTGGCCACCGACTCGGGCGGCCAGTCGTTCGATGAGTGCTTCACCTTGCTCTGGTGGCAACTCAAGGAACGTTTTGGCGATCGCTTCGAGATTCCCCTGGGCAGCTTTTCGGTCACCGTCGAATTGCGCGGCCAGGGCGACGTCAACCATGGGTTGGCGAGCCTCGACTGCCAGGCCCTGATCGAATACCTGATCCACTATGGCGCCATTGATGGCGAACCGGTGCCCCTGCCCGAGCTGCCTTATCCGGCCACGCCGCTGGCCGGCGTCGAGCCGGTGGCGACACCCGTGGGCGGGCTGCTGGTCTACAGCGCCCTGCCTGGCGAATACCTGGAGGCCGGTCAATTGGTGGCGGAAATCATCGACCCGGTCAACGACACCGTCACCCCCGTTCACTGCTGCAATGCCGGGCTGATGTACGCCCGCTCGCTGCGTCGCATGGCCACCGCCGGCATGGTCATCGCCCATGTCGCCGGTGCCGAAGCCTACCGCAGCGGCTACCTACTTTCGCCTTGAGGATGCCTGTTCCATGTACAAACTGACCATCGAAGGCCTGCATAAAAGCTACGGCGAACATGAGGTGCTCAAGGGTGTTTCGCTCAAGGCCAAGACGGGCGATGTCATCAGCCTGATCGGCGCCAGCGGCTCGGGCAAGAGTACCTTCCTGCGCTGTATCAACTTCCTGGAACAACCCAACGACGGCGCCATGAGCCTGGACGGCCAGACGGTCCAGATGATCAAGGACCGCCACGGCATGCACGTGGCCGACGCCGATGAACTGCAACGCATCCGCACACGCCTGGCCATGGTGTTCCAGCACTTCAACCTGTGGAGCCACATGACCGTGCTGGAAAACATCACCATGGCGCCTCGCCGGGTGCTGGGCATCGGCAAACAGGAAGCCGATGAGCGGGCCCGTCGCTACCTCGACAAGGTCGGCCTGCCCGCGCGCGTGGCCGAGCAGTACCCGGCGTTCCTATCCGGCGGCCAGCAGCAACGCGTGGCTATCGCCCGTGCCCTGGCGATGGAACCGGAGGTGATGCTGTTCGACGAACCGACCTCGGCCCTGGACCCGGAATTGGTGGGGGAAGTGTTGAAGGTGATCCAGGGGCTGGCCGAAGAAGGCCGGACCATGATCATGGTGACCCACGAAATGAGCTTTGCCCGCAAAGTCTCGAACCAGGTGCTGTTCCTGCACCAGGGCCTGGTGGAGGAAGAAGGCGCGCCGGAAGACGTGCTGGGCAACCCGAAGAGCGAGCGGTTGAAGCAATTCCTCAGTGGCAACCTGAAATAGAACTCTTTTACCAGGAGAGGGTGAAACACTTGTGGCGAGGGGATTTATCCCCGCTGGGCTGCGAAGCGGCCCCAAAAACCTTCAGCCACTGTAGTGTTTCAGACAGAACCAAGGGGCCGCTTCGCGGCCCAGCGGGGATAAATCCCCTCGCCACAGGGTTCTGCTGGGCTATCTGCGGCAACTCTATTCGCCTATTTAAACCTTTCCCCTGCCGCCGTGGTCACTGAAAGAAGACTTCCAGGGCGCACGCGGCAGGCATGGCGACATCCAACAACTTCGCAAACCAGTGGTTCAGCGCCCGCGGCTGGAAGCCGTTCGCCTTTCAGAAACAGGTATGGGCCGCGGTCAAGCGCGGGGAGTCGGGGTTGCTGCACGCCAACACCGGAGCCGGTAAAACCTACGCAGTATGGTTTGCCGCCCTCAACCGTTTCGCCCGCCCCGCCCCGCCCCCGGCTAAGCCGCGCAAACGCAAACCTGCGGCCGAACCGCTGACCGTCCTGTGGATCACGCCGATGCGTGCACTGGCCGCCGACACGGGCAAAGCCCTCGAAGCACCGCTGGCGGAATTGCAGATTCCCTGGAGCGTCGGCCTGCGCACCGGCGATACCAGTGCCAGCGAGCGGGCCCGCCAGGGCCGGCGCCTGCCCACGGCGCTGATCACCACTCCTGAAAGCCTGACCCTGATGCTCGCCCGTGCGGACGCGCAAACAGCGACGGCAACCCTGCGCATGGTGGTGGTGGACGAGTGGCATGAATTGCTGGGCAACAAGCGCGGCGTGCAGTTGCAACTGGCGTTGGCGCGCCTGCGGCACTGGCACCCCGAGCTTGTCGTCTGGGGTGTGTCCGCCACCTTGGGCAACCAGGCCCATGCCGAGCAAGTGCTGATCCCCCAGGGCAACGGGGTCAGCGTCCAAGGCGCCAACGACAAGACGCTGCGGGTCGATACGCTGCTGCCTCCCGCCCTCGAGCGTTTTCCGTGGGCCGGGCACATCGGCTTGAAGATGCTGCCCCAGGTCATCGCGCAAATCGACGACAGCAGCAGTTGCCTGGTGTTTACCAACACCCGGGCGCAATCGGAAATCTGGTACCAGGCGCTTCTCGAGGCGCGCCCAGACTGGGCCGGGCTGATCGCACTGCATCATAGCTCGCTGTCCCGCGATACCCGGGACTGGGTCGAACGTGCGCTCAAGGACGGTCAACTCAAGGCAGTGGTGTGCACCTCCAGCCTGGACCTGGGCGTGGATTTCCTGCCTGTCGAGCGGGTGTTGCAGATCGGCTCGGCCAAGGGCGTGGCGCGACTGATGCAGCGTGCCGGGCGCTCCGGTCACGCGCCGGGACGAACCTCGCGGATCACTCTGGTGCCGACCCACAGCCTGGAGTTGATCGAGGCCGCCGCCGCCCAGGATGCCGTGGCCCAGCGGCGCATCGAACCTCGCGAGTCGCCCCGCAAGCCTTTGGATGTACTGGTGCAACATCTGGTCAGCATGGCCCTGGGCGGCGGTTTCGTACCTGATGAGCTGTATCGTGAGGTGCGTGGCGCCTGGGCCTACCGTGACCTGAACGAAGCGGAGTGGGCCTGGGCCCTGGCCTTCGTGCGCCACGGCGGCCTGTCGTTGACCGCCTACCCCGATTACCGCCGGGTCGAGCCGGACGAGCACGGTATCTGGCGAGTCCCTGACGCGCGCCTGGCCCGGCGTCACCGCATGAGCATCGGCACCATCGTCAGCGATGCCAGCCTGCAGTTGAAATTCTGGAGCAAGGGCGGTGGCGGCAAGACCCTGGGCAGCGTGGAGGAAGGCTTCATTGCGCGCCTGCGACCGGGGGACGGCTTCCTGTTTGCCGGACGCTTGCTGGAACTGGTCCGGGTCGAAGACATGACTGCCTACGTGCGCCGCAGTCAGGCGAAGAAAGCCGCCGTGCCGCGCTGGAACGGCGGACGGATGCCGCTTTCCAACGAGCTGGCTGCCGCCGTCGTGGCGCGCCTGAGCGAGGCCGCCACGGGACGCTTCGAAGGGCCGGAGATGCAAGCCATACAGCCCTTGTTGTTGACCCAGCAGCGCTGGTCCGGCCTGCCCACGCAAACGTCATTGCTGGCCGAGGCCCTGAAGTCCCGGGAAGGCTGGCACCTGTTCCTGTACCCGTTTGCCGGACGCCAAGTGCATCTGGGGCTGGCGAGCCTGTTGGCTTGGCGCGTCAGCCAGCGAGAACCGGTGACCTTTTCCATCGCGGTCAACGACTACGGCCTGGAGCTGCTCAGCGCCACGGCGCTGGATTGGTCGCACTACCTGAACCCCGCGCTCTTGAGCAGCGACAATCTGCTGGCCGATGTCCTTGCCAGCCTGAACGCCGGTGAGCTGGCCCTTCGGCGCTTCCGCGAAATCGCCCGGATCGCCGGCCTGGTATTCGCCGGCTACCCCGGCGCACCGAAAAGCACCCGGCAGGTCCAGGCCTCCAGCGGGTTGTTCTTTCAAGTGTTCAAGCAATACGACGCCGACAACCTCTTACTGGCCCAGGCCGGGGAAGAAGTCCTGCGGGAAGAACTGGATATACGTCGCCTGGAGCAGACCTTGGAACGCCTTAACACCTTGCAGCTGGACTTGCACATCATCAAGCGCCCCACTCCGCTGGGCTTCCCGTTGCTGGTGGAACGGTTCAGGGAAAGCATGAGCTCGGAAAAGCTTGCCGATCGCATCCGGCGAATGGTCAGCGAGCTGGAAAAAACCGCCGATCGGGGTGATGCCTGATGCCCGCGCCTTATCCTGTCAATCTGGCCGGCGAAGAGCTCTGGTTACTGCCGGAAAAAGCCATCTACTGGCCCGCCCAAGAGACCCTGATGGTGGCAGATGTGCATTTCGGCAAGGCCGCCGCCTATCGCAGTCTCGGCCAACCGGTCCCCCATGGCACCACCGCCAGCAACATCGCGATCCTGGACGGATTACTGACGCACCTGCCATGTCGACAGCTGATCTTCCTCGGGGATTTTCTCCACGGCCCTGGCTCACACGCGCCAGGCACCTTGAAGGCCCTTTCCGAATGGCGTGACAGGCATCCGCACCTGGCCATGACGCTGATTCGCGGCAACCACGACAAACGCGCCGGCGACCCGCCGCCCTCGCTGAACATCCGCGTCGTCCCGGAACCCCTGCTGCTCGGCCCTTTTGCCGTACAACACGAACCTGACCCGCACCCGAGTCGCCATGTACTGGCCGGCCACGTGCATCCGGTGTATCACCTCAGCGGCAAGGGCCGGCAACGCCTGCGCCTGGCGTGCTTCCGGCTGGGCAGCGACATCAGCCTGCTGCCGGCTTTCGGCGCCTTCACGGGCGGCTATCGGGTCGAGCAGGACAACGATTGCAGGATTTTTGTCATTGGCGATAACGAAATATGGCCGGTATAGCTGCAAGCCTCAAGCTACAAGCCACAAGAGGTGTCGTACTCGCTTGTAGCTTGTAGCTTGTAGCTGATTTTTAGGCTACAGGCGCAGGAGGCGGCTCGTCCGGGAGGGTCGGCTCGCCCGGCTCGGTAGGTTGTTCATTGGGGGTATCGGGATCGGGCTGGCCAGGAATACCGCCTGCCGCTTCGGCAGGGTGGGCCAGCAGGGACCAAGCCATGACGCCGATCTGATTGGGCTCAAGCCTTGCCAGTTCGGCACTGATTCGCGGATCGATCTTCATAGAGCAACTCCTGAGCGAAGCCCGTTGCGCTGGCGCAAAAAAACGGGCAGTACACGCAATAGAGTGTCTGCCCGCTCAGGAATTCCCACTGTTCGTCAGAATCAGGTGCGTGGAAGTGTCACACCACGTTGGCCCTGGTATTTGCCACCCCGGTCCTTGTAGGACACTTCGCATTCTTCATCGGATTCGAGGAACAGCATCTGTGCCACACCTTCGTTGGCGTAGATTTTCGCCGGCAGGGTCGTGGTGTTCGAGAACTCCAGGGTCACGTGGCCTTCCCACTCCGGTTCCAGCGGCGTGACGTTGACGATGATGCCGCAACGGGCATAAGTGCTCTTGCCCAGGCAGATGGTCAGCACGTTGCGCGGGATGCGGAAGTACTCGACGGTGCGGGCCAGGGCGAAGGAGTTCGGCGGGATGATGCAGACGTCGCTCTTGATGTCGACGAAGCTCTTCTCGTCGAAGTTCTTCGGGTCGACGGTGGCCGAATTGATGTTGGTGAACACCTTGAATTCGTCGGCGCAGCGCACGTCGTAGCCGTAGCTGGAGACGCCGAAGGAAATCAGTCGGTCGGCGCCTTCACCGCGCATCTGGCGCTCTACGAAGGGCTCGATCATGCCGTGCTCTTGCGCCATGCGGCGAATCCACTTGTCCGATTTGATGCTCATGGCGGTGTCCTGAATAGCGAGGGTGGAGAAAACTGTCCGGCATCTTACCGGGGCGAGGGGCAGGGTTCAAAGTGTGGGGAGCAATTCTCGCCGATCCGCCGTGTTTTCCCGGGCCTGGACGCCGTCAGTCACCAAAATCGAGAAACCTTCGCAAAGACCATTGGCACGTTTCGGAAAAAGGGTTAAGGTGGCGTCACTGTGCTGCTTGTGTCACTGAGAATCTCTACACGATATGTTGAATTTCGATCCAACCATCTACAAGAATTTTTCCTGCTCTTTGCACTCAGTCTCGGCCAGGGTTCTTCCTGAGTCGCAGTTATCTTTGTCCAAGGAGTTACACCATGTCTAATCGCCAAACCGGTACCGTCAAGTGGTTCAACGATGAAAAAGGCTTCGGCTTCATCACCCCACAATCCGGTGACGATCTGTTCGTACACTTCAAAGCTATCCAATCCGACGGCTTCAAAAGCCTGAAAGAAGGCCAACAGGTTTCTTTCATCGCTACCCGCGGTCAGAAAGGCATGCAAGCTGAAGAAGTAACAGTTATCTAACTGTTCCTGCTTTAGTAAAGAGCCCCGCCCTCAAAAGCGGGGCTTTTTTTGTGCCTGCAATTTTTACGAGCACACAAAAAACCTGTGGGAGCGAGCCTGCTCGCGATAGCGGTAGACCAGCAACAACATTGTTGGCTGACACACTGCTATCGCGAGCAGGCTCGCTCCCACAGGGTTAGTGGATCACCAGGTCACGCCAAACCCGGCCGTATAACGCGTCTTGCTCAAATCACTGTCCTCGGACCCTTCAATCACGTCTTTCTCGGCCTTGAGGTTGAGCGAGGCCCAGTCGGTGACCTTGTAGCGCAGGCCCATCTCCGCGTCGTAGGCGTACTCCGCAACGCCGGACAGGGGCTTGCCCACTTCGCCGTTGGTGAAGAACTCGACACGCTTGCCTATGAGGTAGCGGTTGTAGTCCCACTTCATGGCGACGGAATAGAAGTTGTCCTTGCCACCGTCCTGATACTCGTAATCGGTGCGGTTCAACAGCGACCCCAGCGAGAACGCGCCCAATTCGTCATCCCAGAATTGGTAGCCCGGACCGGTACCCACCACCCGCTGACGGGCCAGGTCCTCGACCTTGTCACGCTTGTAATTCAGGCGCCCCTGCCAGAACCATTTGTCCGTCAGGAAACGATCGAGGGAGTATTCCAGCTTCCAGTTGTCGGTGGAGACCACATCGTCCTGGAACTCGCGGTTGTATTCGCCCTCGGCGGTGTGCCGCCAGCGACCGTGGCGGGCTGTCGTCTTGAAATCGATGTCGTAGTCGTCGACATCTTTTTCCGCCCGCTGGTAATCCATCGCGGCATCGACATTGCCCTTCCACACCAGGTCCTCGACCACCGGCTTGGGTTTGAGAATCTGCTGGATACTGGCCAACTCGACGGTCTTGGGCGCGTCACCGTTGGCCAGGGTCACCTTGCCTTCTTCGGCGGCCTGCAAGGCCTTGGCTTTCTCGCCGCTGTAGGCGTCCTGCTTGACCAGCAACTGCTGGTCACTTTCAAGGGTCTTGACCTGGTTCCAGTCGATCGGGACGGCGCCGGCATAGTCGGTCTGGATCAACAACTTGCCGCCATCGAAAACGGTAATCTTGCCGCTGAGTTTGTCTCCGTTCTTCAACCAGACAGTATCGGCGAGCAAGGGCATGGAGGCGCTGGCAACAGCCAGGCAAAGCAGGGTTCTGGACAACATAAGCGTATAAAGAGCTCAGGTTTGCGGTGAAAAGGCGGCATTATCCCCCAGGACGACACCTCAGCAAGGACTGACCCAAGGATGGCGGATGAGTTCATTTCTCAATCAGCTCTGCCAGAATAAACCTACGAACGGCATGTACTTTTCCTAGGAACCCTACCCGTGACCGATATCCCAGTGGGCCCCGAAGACCCCGCGCAGGTACGCCGCACCACGCTCTACCTGACCCTTGCGCAAGTACCGTCCGGCAAAGTCGTCACCTATGGCCAGCTCGCCGAGATGGCCGGCCTGGGTCGGGCGGCACGCTGGGTGGGCCGTACCCTCAGCCAACTGCCTGACGACACCAGCCTGCCCTGGCATCGGGTATTGGGCGCCGGTGGTCGGATCAGCCTGCCGGCGGGCAGCGTCTCAGGGGATGAACAGCGCGCACGACTGCGCATGGAAGGGATCAGTATCCTGAACAATCGTGTTGATATTCGGTGCCATGGCTGGCGCCCGGTAGAGGACAGCGGTTAGAGTGCGCGCTTTGTTTTCGCAATTTTTGAGGCAGACTCCAGCCCATGCCCCGTAAAACCTGGCGCGCCGCCCTCGCCGCCTATGCCAGTCCTTCGACGCTCGTGCTGTTGCTGCTTGGCTTCGCTGCCGGCTTGCCCTACATGCTGGTGTTTTCCACGCTTTCAGTCTGGTTGCGCGAAGCCGGCGTGGCGCGCGAAACGATCGGCTATGCGAGCCTGATCGGCCTGGCCTATGCCTTCAAATGGGTCTGGTCGCCGCTGCTCGACCAATGGCGCCTGCCAGTGCTGGGCAAACTCGGACGTCGCCGATCATGGCTGGTGCTTTCCCAGGGCCTGGTGATCCTGGGCCTGGTCGGCATGGGTTTCTGTGACCCGCAGAAACACCTCTCATGGTTGATCGCCATTGCGGTGCTCGTGGCGTTCGCTTCGGCGACCCAGGACATCGCGGTCGATGCCTATCGCCTGGAAATCGTCGACGACACCCGCCAGGCCGCCCTCGCTGCCAGCTACATGTCCGGCTACCGGGTCGCCGCGCTGCTGGCGACCGCCGGCGCATTGTTCTTCGCCGAAGGTTTCGGCTCCACCGGTTTCAGCTACAAGCACTCGGCCTGGGCCGGTACGTATCTGTTGTTCGGCGTGTTGATGGTCCCGGCATTGCTGACCTCGCTGTTCATGCGCGAACCACCGGTACCATTGCGCACACAGCTACAGGCCGGGCGCTACACGTTCGTTCATCAATTGGCGTCGGTGTTCGTGCTGATCGTGCTGCTGGTGTCGGTCCCGGCAATGTTCACCCAGCTCTACAACACCGACTTCGCCAGCGTGCTGTTCGAGGGGGTCAGCCTGCTCGACCTGCTGCTCGAAGACCGCGCCTTCCTGCGCGCCATTCTCTATATCCTCCTGACCGCCATGTGCCTGTCGGCCATGGGCCGTCGCGGCCTGGCGCCAGTGCTCACGCCGATCAACGACTTCATCCTGCGCTACCGCTGGCAGGCCTTGCTGCTGCTCGGGCTGATCGCCACGTATCGGATGTCCGACACGGTCATGGGCGTCATGGCCAACGTGTTCTACATCGACCAGGGCTTCACCAAGGACCAGATCGCCAGTGTCAGCAAGATCTTCGGGCTGATCATGACCCTGGTCGGCGCCGGCATGGGCGGCCTGTTGATCGTGCGTTTCGGCATCCTACCGATCCTGTTCATCGGTGGCGTGGCCTCGGCCGCCACCAATATCCTGTTCCTGATGCTCGCCGACATGGGCCCCAACCTGAAGATGCTGGTGCTCACCATCTCCCTGGACAACTTCAGCTCCGGCCTGGCCACCTCGGCGTTCGTGGCGTACCTGTCGAGCCTGACCAACCTGAAATTTTCCGCCACCCAGTACGCCCTGCTCAGCTCGATCATGCTGTTGCTGCCACGCTTGATCGGCGGCTACTCCGGGGTGATGGTGGAAAAGTTCGGCTACCACAACTTCTTCCTGATCACCGCCCTGCTCGGCGTCCCGACCCTGTTGCTGATCGCCCTGCACTGGTTCCAGGAAAACCGTCGCCAGGGCTCACCGTCCACCCCGGAACCGACCCCCACCCGACCGGCGGAAGAGTCGTAGGAAAGGTCAGCAAGCGCCGGCGAAACCGGCATTCGCACCTGGCGACCGGCCACGCGCCTGTACGCCAGGGCATCTCGCCCGTACAATGCTCCGTCACTTCTCGTCATCAGCAACCGACAACGGCCAACCATGCGCACCAGTCAATTTTTGCTCGCCACACAGAAAGAAACGCCTTCCGACGCCGTCGTGATCAGCCATCAGTTGATGCTGCGTGCCGGCATGATCCGCAAGCTCGCCTCGGGCCTGTATACCTGGCTGCCGATGGGTCTGCGGGTAATGCGCAAGGTGGAAGCCATCGTGCGTGAAGAAATGGACGCCGCCGGCGCCCTGGAAGTGCTGATGCCGGGGACCCAACCGGCCGAGTTGTGGCAGGAGTCGGGACGCTGGGAAGAATACGGCCCTGAACTGCTGCGCCTCAAGGACCGTCACGGCCGTGATTTCTGCGCGGGCCCGACCCACGAGGAAGTGATCACCGACCTGATGCGCAACGAGTTGAGCAGCTATAAACAGCTGCCTATCAACCTGTACCAGATCCAGACCAAATTCCGTGACGAGATCCGTCCACGCTTCGGCCTGATGCGCGGTCGCGAGTTCATCATGAAGGACGCCTACTCCTTCCACGCCGACCTGGCTTCGCTGCAAGTCACCTACGACCGCATGCACCAGGCGTACTGCAACGTGTTCACCCGCCTGGGCCTGAAGTTCCGTCCGGTCGAAGCCGACAACGGTTCCATCGGCGGTGCCGGCTCCCACGAGTTCCACGTACTGGCCGAGTCCGGCGAAGACGACATCGTCTTCAGCAGCGGCTCCGACTACGCCGCCAATATCGAGAAAGCCGAAGCCGTGCCACGGGAAACCTCCCGTCCTGCGCCGTCGGAAGAACTGCGCCTGGTGGACACGCCGAACGCCAAGACCATTGCCCAGCTCGTGGAAGGCTACAACCTGCCGATCGAACGCACGATCAAGACCCTGATCGTCCGCGCCGAAGAAGAAGGCAAGCTGATTGCCCTGATCGTCCGTGGCGATCATGAGCTGAACGAAATCAAGGCCGCCAACCAGCCAGGCGTCGCCAGCCCGCTGGTCATGGCCACCGACGCCGAACTGCGCGATGCCATCGGCGCCGGCGCGGGTTCCCTCGGCCCGCTGAACCTGCCCCTGCCGATCATCATCGACCGTTCGGTGGCCCTGATGAGCGACTTCGCCATCGGCGCCAACATCGATGACAAGCACTACTTCGGCGTGAACTGGGAGCGTGACCTGCCGGTTCCGGCCATTGCCGACCTGCGCAACGTCGTGGCCGGCGACCCAAGCCCGGACGGCAAGGGCGTGCTTGAAATCAAGCGCGGCATCGAAGTCGGGCACATCTTCCAGCTGGGCAACAAGTACAGCAAGGCGATGAAATGCGAAGTGCTGGGCGAGAACGGCAAGCCGGTTACCCTGGAAATGGGTTGCTACGGCATTGGCGTGTCCCGCGTGGTGGCCGCCGCCATCGAGCAGAACAACGATGAGAAAGGCATCATCTGGAGCGATGCCCTGGCGCCGTTCCAGATCGCCCTGGTGCCGTTGCGCTACGAAACCGACCTGGTTCGCGAAGCCACCGACAAGCTCTACGCCGAACTGAAGGCCGCCGGCTTCGAGGTACTGCTGGACGATCGCGACAAGAAAACCAGCCCCGGCATCAAGTTCGCGGACATGGAACTGATCGGCATCCCGCACCGGATCGTCGTCAGTGACCGTGGCCTGGCCGAAGGCAACCTGGAATACAAGAGCCGCACCGAGGCCGAGCCGCAAGCGCTGCCGGTCGCCGACGTGCTCTCCTTCCTCCAGGCCCGTATCCGCCGCTGACACCAGATAGAGACGTCATGTTCAAGCGAAACACCTTAGGCCTCGGTGGCGCCGCGCTCTGCGGCGCCCTGCTGGTCAGCGGCTGCGCCAACCAGATGTCGCAACGCAGCGAGCACGAAGAGCGGGTCGAGCGTAAATTGCTCGACCATAGCCTGCAGATCGATGTGGGCGAACCCAAGGTGCTCGACCTGCCGCAACGCCGGGTACGGATCCATGAGCAGAAGACCTTCGAAGTCACCGAATTCGAAGTCACGCGTCGTTACGATCGCTACACACCGTACCAACCCTGGCGGGAAATCTATGAGATCCCGTTGGGTGCGGTAGCGGTAGTGGCCGGCATCGGCGCGAACGTGGTCAACGTGCTTGCCCTCGGCAACCTGCCGGAAACAGCCACCCACGACTGGCTCAGCTACGGTATCGCCGGACTGAACCCGTTCATGAACGCCCCCTCCCACGGCCGCGCTCAACAAAACCTGGCGGGCATTGATGAAGTCCAGCGCGACAAACGCACGGAGCACTCCAGCCTGCCCTGGAGCGAGCGCCCGGTTGAGGTCAAGGCCGGCCGGCAGACGTTCGAGCTGAACACCGACCGCAATGGCGTGCTGCGCCTCAACCTGTTGGAAAGCCCGTTCGCCGAGCAGGACCTGAGCCAATTCGGCAAGTTGCAGATCAGCGTGACAGACGCTCAGGACGAGGTGCACACCGACTCATCCCTGAGCATCAGCGGCAGCCTGCGCAGCAAGCTGGTGGAAGCCCACGCCTTGATCTACGACGATCTGGAAGACGACGAGGTGAGCCAGTGGGTCCATCGGGTCAAGCGCCTGTCGGAACTGGGCCTGGAAGAAGAAGCCAGCGAGCTGGAACAGAGCCTGATCGAACTGACCCGCAACGATCCGGAATTGCAGGCCGAGTTCATGAAGGCACTGACCAAAGATGGCGGGCGGTTGGTGGCGGATCCGGGCGCTCACTGACACCCTTGTGGCGAGGGGATTTAGCGAAACGTCGCACCGCCCCGCTGGGGTGCGAAGCAGCCCCAAACCAGTCAACTCAATCTGTCAGGCATACCGAGTTGTCGGGTTTTAGGGCTGCTTCGCACCCCAGCGGGGCGGTGCGACGTTTCGCTAAATCCCCTCGCCACAAAAAGCCTTCTGAGCAGGCCCATCCAAGGCATCACCGCTCAAACAACTCCAACTGCTCGAACCCGCCGCGTAAATCCTCCAGTCGGACCCCGATCCCCAGTAACCGCACCGGCTTCGCGCCACGCTTGAACGCCTGGGTCAGCAACGACCGGTAACTGCCCAGATCCCGCCCTGCCCCCGCCTGCTCCAGGGTGGTCTGGGTGAAGTCGTGGAACTTGACTTTGACGAATGGCTTGCCGGGGCGATAGCTACTGTCGATTCGCGCCATGCGCCCGCTCAGGGTTTCCATCAGCTCCGGCAGTTTGTCGAGGCAGCTCGCCAGATCGGGCAGGTCGACATCGTAGGTGTTTTCCACACTGATGGACTGACGTCGGCTGTCGTTGTGCACCAGGCGCTCATCGATCCCACGGGCCAGACTCCAGAGTCGCTCACCAAAACTGCCGAATTCGCGCACCAGCGCCAGCTTGTCCCACTGACGCAGCTGCAGGCAGTCGGCAATCCCGAGCCGGTTCAGCTTGTCGGCCGTGACCTTGCCGACGCCATGAAGCTTGCTCACCGGCAGGGCTGAGACGAAGTCCTCGACCTGGTCGGGGGTAATGACGAACAGGCCGTTGGGTTTTCTCCAGTCACTGGCAATCTTGGCCAGGAACTTGTTCGGGGCGACACCGGCGGACACCGTGATATGCAACTGATTGGACACGCGTCGGCGGATGTCCTGAGCAATGCGGGTGGCGCTGCCACCAAAATGGGCGCTGTCGGAAACGTCCAGGTAGGCCTCGTCCAGGGACAACGGCTCGATCAGGTCGGTGTAGTCGCGGAAGATGCCCTGGATTTCCTTCGATGCCTCGCGATAGGCGTCCATCCTGGGCTTGACGATGAGCAGGTCCGGGCAGAGTTTCAAGGCGTGCCCGGAGGACATGGCCGAGCGCACACCATAGGCCCGTGCTTCGTAGTTGCAGGTCGCAATGACGCCCCGTCGATCCGCCGAACCGCCGACCGCCATGGGTCTTCCGGCCAGCCGCGGGTCATCGCGCATCTCGATGGCGGCATAAAAGCAATCGCAGTCGACGTGGATGATTTTGCGTTGCGTCATAAAAAGCGGATGCGGGACGAATCGGACCGTCAGTATCGCATCGACAACTGTACATAGCACCAGTAGTTTGAAAGATCCGACGCTTAGCCTGGAAAAGAGCTACGTAAGATGTATTTCTTCAATCGTACCGAACCGCCCAATAGAGCCGCAGCCCTTGCCCCGCCTGCGTCACAGCTCGGTCACAATGTTTTTTCAGCGGCTAAGCGCTTGAAGCGGAACAGTTTTTTCTAAGACAAGGGTTGACAGCCTGGCGATCCTCTGTAGAATGCCGCCTCACAGACGCGGGATGGAGCAGCCTGGTAGCTCGTCGGGCTCATAACCCGAAGGTCGTCGGTTCAAATCCGGCTCCCGCAACCAAACATCAGGAAAGGCTACTCGAAAGAGTGGCCTTTTTTGTGTCTGCTATTTTTTGGCTTGTCTAAAATCGGCCTCATTACAAAAGTTTTGTAATTATTTTCTGCCGAAGGGATTGGTAACTTGGCTGGATACCCCCATCCTGTCGCGCATAGCTCAAGAGGTGATTGATGCGCGCAAATTCTGACCCGCAAGACACTGTTACCGCGACACAACCGATCAAGGCCGAACGACTGCGCTGGCTGGACCGGATCAGCCAGTACCGGCAACCCATCGGCCTCGCCGTCACGCTGTTGCTGTTTGCGATTGCGCTCGTTGCCTGTCGCCATCTTCTGAGTGAACTCGATCTTTACGCGCTGCACGACTCGATTCTCGAGGTGCCCCGGCCGGCCCTGCTCGGCGCTGTCGCCGCCACGGTCGCAGGCTTCATCATTCTGCTGGGCTACGAATGGTCGGCGAGCCGCTATGCCGGCGTGACATTGCCACCACAGACCCTGGTCCTGGGCGGGTTCACCGCGTTTGCCATCGGCAATGCCATCGGGCTGTCGCTCTTGTCGGGCGGTTCGGTTCGCTATCGCCTGTATGCCCGCCATGGCCTCGGGGCTTCGGACGTCGCCCACATGACGTTGTTCGCCAGCCTGTCCCTGGGTTGCGCATTGCCGCCACTGGCCGCCCTGGCCACCCTCAGCAACCTGCCTGCCGCTTCCGCCGCGCTGCATCTACCCGCCACCTTGCTGGCAGGTGTCTCCCTGGCAGTGCTGCTGCTCATGGGCGTGTTGGCCATCGGCATCTATCGTCGCCGCCTGCCGGAGCAACCTCATCGGGATGCGCTCCTGGTCAAGGCCGGACGTCGCACCCTGCGCCTGCCGAGCCGACGCCTGACCTTGCTGCAACTGATCATCACGGCGCTGGATGTCGCAGCCGCCGCCACGGTGCTGTATCTGTTGCTGCCCGAGGCGCCGCCGTTCGGCGCGTTCCTGTTGGTCTACCTGTTGGCGCTGGCTGCGGGCGTGCTCAGCCATGTTCCCGGTGGCGTCGGCGTTTTCGAAGCGATCCTGCTGGCGGCATTTGCCGACAAACTCGGTGCCGCGCCGCTGGCCGCCGCCCTGCTGCTGTATCGCTTGATCTATGTGCTGCTGCCGATGCTGGTGGCCTGCGTGCTGTTGTTGATCAACGAGGCCCAGCGACTGTTCCAGACGCGCCAGACCCTGCGGGCGGCATCAGGCTTTGCGGCGCCGATCCTTGCGGTGCTGGTGTTCCTCTCGGGCGTGGTGCTGCTGTTTTCCGGCGTGACCCCAGAGATCGATACGCGCCTGGAGCACATCGGTTTCCTGATCCCCCATCGGTTGGTGGACGCTTCGCACTTCGGTGCCAGCCTGGTGGGTGTGTTGTGCCTGTTGCTGGCCCAGGGCCTGCGCCGTCGCCTGTCGGCCGCCTGGATGCTGACCACCGTTTTGCTGCTGGTGGGCGCCCTGCTCTCCCTGCTCAAGGGTTTCGACTGGGAGGAAGCCACGCTGCTGACCTTGACGGCCGCCCTGCTGGCGGTATTCCGGCGCTCCTTCTATCGTCCGAGCCGCCTGACCGAACTGCCTTTTTCCCCGCTGTTCCTGATCGCCAGCCTCTGCGTGCTCGGCGCCTCGATCTGGCTGCTGCTGTTTGCCTACCAGGACGTGCCCTACAGCCACCAACTGTGGTGGCAGTTCACCCTCGATGCCGACGCTCCCCGTGGCCTGCGTTCGCTGCTGGGGGCCGCCGTGCTGCTGGTGGTGGTGTCCCTGACCTGGCTGCTGCGCACCGCGCGACCGGTGATCCACCTGCCCACGGCAGAAGAACTGGAGCGGGCCAGGACGATCCTCATGGCCTCCTCGCAGCCTGACGGCGGCCTGGCGCTGACCGGTGACAAGGCGTTGCTGTTTCACCCCAACGACGAGGCGTTCCTGATGTACGCCCGCCGTGGTCGCAGCCTGGTGGCCCTGTATGACCCGATCGGACCGACCCAGCAACGGGCCGAGATGATCTGGCAATTCCGCGACCTGTGCGACATCCACCACGCCCGCCCGGTGTTCTATCAGGTGCGCGCCGAGAACCTGCCGTACTACATGGACATCGGCCTGACAGCGATCAAGCTGGGTGAAGAAGCCCGGGTCGACCTCAAGCGTTTCGACCTCGAAGCCAAGGGCAAGGAGATGAAGGACCTGCGCTACACCTGGAACCGCGGGACCCGGGACGGCCTGTCATTGGAGATCCATGAACCGGGGCATGCACCGATGGATGAACTCAAGGTCATCTCCGATGCCTGGCTGACTGGCAAGAACGTACGCGAGAAAGGCTTTTCCCTGGGCCGCTTCAGCGATGACTATCTCAAGCATTTCCGCATCGCCGTGATTCGCTTCGAGGGCCGTCCGGTGGCGTTCGCCAACCTGCTGGAAACCCACAACCATGAGCTGGCCAGCCTCGACCTGATGCGCGCCCACCCCGAAGCACCGAAACTGACCATGGAATTCATGATGGTCGGCCTGATCCAACATTATAAGAACCATGACTACGCCCGCTTCAGCCTCGGCATGGTCCCATTGTCGGGCCTGCAACCACGTCGCGGTGCGCCATTGACCCAGCGCCTGGGCTCGATGGTATTTCGCCGTGGCGAGCAGCTCTACAACTTCCAGGGGCTGCGCCGCTTCAAAGACAAATTCCAGCCTGACTGGGAACCTCGTTACATGGCCGTGCCCGCCGGACTCGATCCGCTGGTGGCGCTGGCCGATACTGCCGCCTTGATTGCAGGCGGCCTGACTGGACTGGTGAAACGCTGATGATGCAACGCTCCTGGCGATACGTAGTGGCCGCCCTGCTGGTGCTGGCGGTGATTCTCGGTGGCGGTTATTGGTATTGGAACCGCCCGGCCCCGCAACCCACCCTTGAACAACTGACACCCGCCGACGGCGCGCCGATGACCCGTGTCATCCCTGGCACCAAGCCTCGCGCCCAGGTGCTGGTGGCGGTCAATGAGGACCAGAAGCTCAGTGACACCCAATTGACGACCCTCAGCCGCGCCGGCTCGGCGCAGATCGTCCAGGTGATCCTGCCCAAGGACTGCATGCTGCAGGGTCGTGCCTTGCAGGCAGGCCTGAGAGAGCTGCAAGGACCGGCGACGCTGGTCAGCGGTATCGGCCCGGGCGCCGTGCTCGCCTGGCGTTGGCTGGCCGAACAGAAGGATGACAAGGTCAAGGCCATTTCGGTGGACCTGGCCCTGGAGAAACCCGGCTGCACGCACCTGCTGCCCAAGACCGCGGCCCACGGCCATTGGCTGGTCGCCTGGAACGACAACCCTGACGACACCAGCGCCGCGTTCGTGCGGGATCAGAAGAACGCCGAAACCAGCATCAGCGACTACGACATCAACCTGCCGCAAGTGCTGAACAACGAACTGCGCAAGATCCTCGTCGGCACCGACAAGGCCAAGGGTGGCCTGGCCATTCCGGTGGTCGAGGTGCCTGCGAGCCAGGCCCGCGATACCGTGACCCTGTTCCTCTCCGGCGATGGCGGCTGGCGTGACCTGGACCGCGACGTGGCCGATGAAATGGCCAAGATCGGCTATCCGGTGGTCGGCATCGACACCCTGCGCTACTACTGGCAGCACAAGAGCCCGGAGCAGAGTGCGCTGGACCTCGCCGAGCTGATGCAGCACTACCGCCAGGTCTGGGGCACCAAGCGCTTCATCCTGACCGGCTACTCCTTCGGCGCCGACGTGTTGCCGGCGATCTACAACCGCCTGCCGGCCACCGAACAGCAACGGGTCGACGCAATCATCCTGCTGGCCTTCGCCCGCACCGGCAGCTTCGAGATCGAAGTCGAAGGCTGGCTCGGCAACGCCGGTACCGAAGCTGCCACCGGCCCGGAGATGGCCAAGCTGCCACCTGAAAAAGTGGTGTGCATCTACGGCGGCGAAGAAGCCGACGAAAGCGGCTGCACCGACAAGACCGCCGTGGGCGAAGCCATCAAGTTGCCGGGCGGTCACCACTTCGACGAAAACTACCCGGCCCTGGCCAAGCGCCTGATCGATGAGATCAACAAGCGCCAGCCCAAGCCTGCCGACCAGTAATCCGATGCTGGCTTAACAAGAAGCCCCTGCTGCCTTCCGGCATGCAGGGGCTTTTTGTTGTGACAGTGCCGCCGTCTTCGCGAGCAGGCTCGCTCCCACAGACGAGGCAGGCCTTAGTAGACCTGCACCCGCCACAGCTCCCGCGAAGCAGACCCTGCCGACATTGGCAACCGACCGTGCAGCGTTCGGTAGTTGTCGATCAGCACCAGATCGCCTTCGCTCCATGGATGGGCAATCAGGCACTCCGGGGCGTAGACCAGGCTGTTGACCTGATCCAGCAACGCCTGTTGGGCCGCCTCGTCATGATCCTGCACAGCCTGGCTGAGGGTCTGCAGCGTCGAATCGGTGCCTTCCTGGTAACGCAGGATGAGTTCGCCGCTACGAGGATGACGATCCACCAGGCTGTACATGCGCGGCGAACCGCCGAAGTAGGTCATCTTGGTGTAGTAGGTGATGTTCACCGCCTGCCATTGCCGAGCGACCTGCATGCCGACCTTGCGCAGCACGTTCCGGCTGTCGACGACGGTGGTCTGGCCTTCGCCCGGTAGCGGCGCCGTCTTGCAATACAACATGAACTTGCTGGCGCAGAATTTCGGGTTGCGCTGCACCTGGGCATCGCTGTCGGGCAGCATGTTCAAGTCCCAGTGCAAAGGCGTTTTCTCCAACGAGTGCACCACGCCTTGGGGTTTGTCCGCCGGCTTGACCACGTGTACCGCGCCGAAGGCCCATTCGTACAACGTTCCGAAACGTTCGCAACTGCGGGCGAAACTGTCCTGGTCCTCAAAATGACAGCCCTTGAGGCAAACGAAGCCGAAGGTCTCCACCAATGATTCCAACAACCTCGTGGACAGTCGCTCGAAACCCAACCCCAACGGATCCCGCACCACCAGGCCAAAGAGCGGGAGCTTTTGCAGTTCGTACTCGAAGCCTTGTGCCTGGGGACCTTCTGTCTGATGGTAAAGCCACGGCCGCCCCTGCCAGGTGACCAGCAGATGTTGTTCCAGGTCGACCTGGGCTCGCGCGCGCAGGCTCTGGCTCCCATCGAGGTTGCACACAGGCACGGCATGCCAGGGACTGTCGACGCGGCTCAACCCTTCGGCCAGCCCGACGGTAAACTTGGGCCCGGCATTGCTGTACTGGTGGACCGACAGTCGAATGTCATCGGGGAAGAAGCGATCCACTGCCGCATTCAAGGCCTGCCCGCGCAGCATCATCTGGTAGGCCTTGTAGCTGATCTGCTGCAGATACTCGTCGTCGCTCTGCCCTTCCTCGCGACACAGGCGCAGGTCGTTGTAGAGATGACTGCAGAGATTGTCATGGGTCCGGCCGAGGGCTTCATCACGCCGGCTCTGCTCGATCAGCTCCCCCAGGTTTTTCCAGGGCAACCGGGCCTGCTTGACCAGGCTGGCGCGCACCGCCTCGGCACTTTGCGCCTGCGGGAACAGGTCTTCCATGCTGACCCACTCGATCGTGTGGGTCGTACACAGTTCACGCAGCGCCTGGTTATAGGCCGCACGAACCTCATCGCTCACCCCGACAATGTCATTGAACGTCGTTCCATCGCTGAGGATCGATACCACGCACCCAGGCTCATGCAACGCGGCAATCGCCTGGCCCATCTGGTCGAGGCGCTCGATGGCCATGAACTCGCCATAGTCCGGCAGCACGCCGAAGGTCTGGTCGATGGCATTGGGGGATTTGCAGGGAAAACCCGGCAGGATCAGGCGCACGGGACGGCGCTGATCGAAGCATTGCCCCAGCTGGTGTGCCAAGTGGTCCCGGCCCTGTGTTTCGAAACGATCGTCCGTACCCTTGAACAGGTAACCGGCCAGCAAATCGCTGACGGCCGTGATCCAGGCTTCTCTATGTTCCATGGAACAGCTTCCTTGAGAGTGGGTGTATCAACAGGATTTGACGGTATCGCCGCGCTCGGTGAATGCCTGCGCGGCGCCACCGTGTTGCTTGAGGATGTGTAACAGCCCGGCCGGCTGTTCACAGTAGAAATCCGGGGTCTGCCCAGTGCACGTAGCGCCATAGCCCCAGGCAACCAGTGCCGAGGGCATACCCGCGGCACGGGCGGTCTGCAGGTCGATCGCCGTATCGCCGACGAACAGGCAGTGGCGAGGATCGACCGACAGGCGTCGGGCCGCTTCCCACGCCACGTCCGGCTGGGGTTTGAGGGACCGGCCTGCGCGGTGCCCCAGGACCGCCTTGAAGGCCGTGCACGCAAGCAGTGCATCAGCGACCTGGCAGGCCATGGCCTCGGCTTTGTTGGTGACGATCGCCAGGGGCAACCGCAGTTCCCGGCAGCCTTCGAGCATTGCCAATACACCGCTGAAGGGCTTGGAAAACTGCACCAGATGATCCTGGTACACCCTGACATAGCGCTGGTGCAACATGGCCGCATCGGCGATGCCAAACCGGGTCGCCACCGCCTCGATCATCGCCGTGGTGCCGCCACCGATAAAGTCCCGCACCGTTTCCGCAGTCAACGCCGGACAACCGTGTTCCAGCAATACCTGATTCAGGCTCCAGGTGATGTCCGGCAAGGTGTCCACCAAGGTACCGTCCAGGTCGAAGAGCACGGCCTCGATCCGCAACCGAGGCGTGCTCATTGGGCACTGGCGTAATGACAAGGACGCCCCTTGCGAAAGACCAGTCGATGGAAGCGTTCGTCGACATTGCTGCGTTTTTCGAGGGTGACCACACCCCGTCGCTTGATTGCCACCGAATGCCAGGGCGTACGCCACAGGTCACTGGTCGGCACCAGGCGGATACCGATCTTCGTCGACACCGCCAACTGCGGGTGGATCGACAGGCGCAGGCAATCCGGATAGCGCGCCTGCAGCAATGCGCTCCAGGCTTCACTGCGCTGGATCACCCGCTGCGAGGCCGGCTTGGCGATCTTCTTCACCGCGTTGAGGCTCATGCCGGCGAATGCCTCAAGCCCTGAATAATCCTCGGACAGGAAGCGATGGATGCCGCAGTACATCAACATCATGTGCGGGTCATCCTTGAAGCGCTGCTGCAACAGGATCAATGACTGACCGTGCTCGATCATCATTTCTTCGCGCATGGCATCCAGGCAGTCGAGCTGAGGGTAGGCATTTCTGAGGTCGAAATGGGCGAACATACCGCCGTAGTGTTGCTCGGCATAATCCTGGATCGCGTCGGTGTAGGCCTTGACGTCCGCATCGGGGACACGCACCAGATCGGCAAACACATAACCATCGGAGCAGATGTGGATCAACGCACCGGGTGCGTAGATCGCCTGGATCTCAGCACACAGGCGATGGAGCTCGTCGATGGCATGGTATTCAGCCAGGTCAGGCAAGTGACTCAGGGTCTTCTTGCGGCTGGGGGATTTTCCGGGAAAGGCCGGCAGGACCATTTCAACTTTGCGACCGTTCTCGACCGCCCGCATGACTTTTGCCAGATGGGGTTCCAGCACCTGCTGCGAAAGCTCGTCGCTTTCCCCGGGGGCAAGGCTGCGACGGCGAAACAGGCATTCGAGAATCTGTTGGGCAATGTTCCGCGGCGAGACGGACTGATGCTCGTGCGCGCGCTGACCGCCCACCTGTTGAGCAACGGTAGTTGAACCCTGCATAGACAATCCCTTGTTTGATGGTGACGGTAGCCAGAATCCTTGGCCACCGGCAGATACTCCTTGATCTGCTAGCCGGTAAAAAATCCTACAGAAAGCAAACACCTGTCAAATTTTCCGAAGCACCACAGCACAATGCTGTCACGGAATACCGGGACAAACACCGCAAAAAGCCCCCGCTGCCGCAAGGCAACGGGGGCTTTCGGTTGACGCTTCCCACGTTCGGCCGGGAACGTTCTACGCGCCTAGGCACTGAACGCAGATCATCGGTGGACGCTACATCTCGACCTGCGTCCCCAACTCGATCACCCGGTTCACCGGCAGATTGAAGAAGCGCAGGTTGCCGTTGGCATTCTTCAGCAGAAAGGCGAACAACAACTCGCGCCAGCGGGCCATGCCTTCGAGCTTGGAAGCGATGACCGTCTCGCGGCTGAGGAAGTACGTCGTGCGCATCGGGCTGAAATCCAGGTCATCCAAATGACAGAGCTTGAGTGCCTGGGGCACATCCGGCTCGTCGGTAAAGCCGAAATGCAGGATGACCCGGAAGAAACCTTCGCCATAGGAGTCGACCTCGAAGCGCCGCTGCAGCGGAACCCGCGGGATGTCTTCGTACACCACCGTCAACAGGACGACTTGCTCGTGCAGCACCTGATTGTGCAACAGATTATGCAACAGCGCGTGAGGCACGGCATCGGAGCGCGCGGTCAGGAACACGGCGGTGCCCTGCACGCGATGCGGTGGCTGCACACGGATGCTGCTGATGAAGATCGGCAGCGGCAACGCGCCCTCGTCCAGACGCTCCACCAACAGCTGCTTGCCGCGCTTCCAGGTGGTCATCAACACGAACAAGGCGATACCGGCGATGACCGGGAATGCGCCGCCCTGGATGATCTTCGGCACGTTGGCGGCGAAGTACAGGCCGTCCACCAGGAGGAAACCGAGCAGCACCGGCACCGCCAGCAGCGGCGGCCATTTCCACAACAGCAGCATCACGGCCGACACCAGGATGGTGGTCATCAGCATCGTGCCGGTCACCGCCACGCCGTAGGCCGAAGCCAGCGCACCGGAGGATTCGAAGCCCAGTACCAGCAGCACCACACCCACCATCAGCGACCAGTTCACCGCGCCGATGTAGATCTGGCCCTGTTCGGCGCTGGAAGTGTGCTGGATGTACATGCGCGGGATATAGCCCAGCTGGATTGCCTGGCGCGTCAGGGAAAACGCACCGGAAATCACCGCTTGCGAAGCGATCACCGTGGCCAGGGTCGACAGACCCACCAGCGGGATCAACGCCCAGCTTGGCGCCAGCAGGTAAAACGGGTTGCGCGCCGCTTCCGGGTCGCCCAGCAGCAACGCCCCCTGGCCGAAATAATTGAGCACCAGCGCCGGCAGCACCAGGATGAACCAGGCACGGGCGATGGGTTTGCGGCCGAAGTGGCCCATGTCGGCGTACAGCGCTTCGGCGCCGGTCAGTGCCAACACCACGGCACCGAGGATCGCCACGCCCATGCCCGGATGGACCACGAAGAAACGCACCGCCCAGGCAGGGTTCACGGCCAGCATCACCTCTGGTTGCTGGCTGATGCCATAGACACCAAGGGCGCCGAGTACCAGGAACCAGGTGACCATGATCGGGCCGAACAGGATGCCGATTCGCGCCGTGCCGTGGCGTTGGATAATGAAGAGCGCCACCAGCACCACCAGCGACAGCGGCACCACCCAATGATCGATACCCTCGAACGCCAGGCCGAGGCCTTCGATCGCCGAGAGCACGGAAATCGCCGGGGTGATCATGCTGTCGCCGTAGAACAGCGCAGCGCCGATCAGCCCGCAGATCACCAGGAATGTGCGCAATCGCGCCCGTCCCGCCGCTGCTCGTCGCGCCAGGGCGGTGAGTGCCATGATCCCGCCCTCGCCCTGGTTGTCGGCGCGCAGGACGAACATCATGTACTTGATCGACACGACCCAGATCAGCGACCAGAAGATCAGCGACAGGATCCCCAGCACGCCATCGTGGTTGACCGGTACGCCATAGCCGCCGGAAAACACTTCTTTAAGGGTATACAACGGGCTCGTGCCGATGTCGCCATAAACCACCCCGACCGCCGCGACCAGCATGCTCAGCGACTTCGTGGCCGAATGCTCGGCACCTGCCGCCTGACTACTTGCATGACCCATCCAGCACTCCTGATTCCCAGATCTGTCTTCTTGTTCAACGAGGCCTTATGCCCCGTTACGCAGCATGCGCTGTTTTACATGCCGTTACAGGTCTTTAGTTGACTGCAATGGCCGTTAACGCACAAAGGCGCGAAGCATAGCGCAGCACTCGTCGCTTTTCCCCGTATAAAGCTGGTCAAGTGCCTCGCCCATCGCTAGAATTGCGCACTTTTTGATCAGAGGCGCGTCAGGCGCCCTGTCTCGGCAAGAGACGATCCCCCTACACCGAGGTTAGACATGTCCACCACTACTACGCCAGCCAATCCCAAGGTCGGCTTCGTATCCCTGGGTTGCCCGAAGGCTCTGGTCGACTCCGAACGCATCCTGACCCAGTTGCGCATGGAAGGTTATGACGTCGTGTCCACGTACCAGGACGCCGACGTGGTAGTGGTCAATACCTGTGGCTTCATCGACTCGGCCAAGGCCGAATCCCTGGAAGTGATCGGTGAGGCCATCAAGGAAAACGGCAAGGTCATCGTTACCGGTTGCATGGGCGTGGAAGAAGGCAACATCCGCGACGTGCACCCGAGCGTGCTGGCCGTGACCGGTCCGCAGCAGTACGAGCAGGTGGTCAACGCGGTGCACGACGTGGTGCCACCGAAACAGGACCACAACCCGCTGATCGACCTGGTGCCGCCGCAAGGCATCAAGCTGACCCCGCGCCACTACGCCTACCTGAAGATTTCCGAAGGCTGCAACCACAGCTGCAGCTTCTGCATCATCCCGTCGATGCGCGGCAAGCTGGTGAGCCGCCCGGTGGGCGATGTGCTCGACGAAGCCCAGCGCCTGGTCAAGGCCGGCGTCAAGGAACTGCTGGTGATCTCCCAGGACACCAGCGCCTACGGCGTCGACGTGAAATACCGCACCGGCTTCTGGAACGGCGCGCCGGTGAAGACCCGCATGACCGAACTGTGCGAAGCCCTCAGCACCCTCGGCGTCTGGGTCCGCTTGCATTACGTCTACCCGTATCCACACGTCGACGAACTGATCCCGCTGATGGCCGCCGGCAAGATCCTGCCGTACCTGGACATCCCGTTCCAGCACGCCAGCCCGAAAGTCCTCAAGGCCATGAAACGCCCGGCGTTCGAAGACAAGACCCTGGCGCGGATCAAGAACTGGCGGGAAATCTGCCCGGACCTGATCATCCGCTCGACCTTCATCGTCGGTTTCCCCGGCGAAACCGAAGAAGACTTCCAGTACCTGCTGGACTGGCTGACCGAAGCCCAGCTCGACCGCGTCGGCTGCTTCCAGTATTCGCCGGTCGACGGCGCACCGGCCAACGACCTGGACCTGGACGTGGTACCGGATGACGTCAAGCAGGACCGTTGGGAGCGCTTCATGGCGCACCAGCAGGCCATCAGCTCGGCGCGCCTGCAGATGCGCATCGGCCGTGAAATCGAAGTGCTGGTGGATGAAGTGGACGAGCAAGGCGCCGTCGGCCGCTGCTTCTTCGACGCCCCGGAAATCGACGGCAACGTCTTCATCGACAACGGCAGCAACCTCAAGCCCGGCGACAAGGTCTGGTGCAAAGTGACCGATGCCGATGAGTATGATTTGTGGGCTGAACAGATCAACTGATCTGACCGGTTTCACAGACCACCGCCGTACCTGTGGGAGCCTGTGAGAAACCTGTGGGAGCCGAGCGAGCAAGCTCGCAAGCTCGGCTCCCACAGGTTCCTCATGTTCAGGTAAAAATTGACAAGCCCCGCCCTTGCGACAAGATGCGGGGCTTTTTTACGGCTATCGTATGGATAAACCCAGGACCTCCAGTACAAGGAACAGGCGGGCATGCGCCAGCATTCGGTCATCCATACACCGAAACCCAGCGATTATCAGGAATTGACCCAGGTCTGGGAGGCGTCGGTTCGAGCTACCCATGATTTTTTGCCGGACAGCTATATCGAACTGTTGAAGAACCTGGTGCTCACCCGCTACCTGGATGCGGTGATGCTGATCTGCACCCGGGACAACCGCCAGCGCATCACCGGTTTCGCCGGCGTCGCGGCCGGCAAGGTCGAGATGCTGTTCATCGACCCGCACCACCGCGGCCAGGGCCTGGGCAAGCAATTGCTGCGCTATGCCATGGACCAGTTGAATGCCTATCAGCTGGATGTCAACGAACAGAACCCGCAAGCCCTGGGCTTCTATCTCAAGCAAGGCTTCGAAGTCGTCGGCCGTTCGGCACGGGACGGCATGAACCAGCCCTACCCGTTGCTGCACATGCGCTACCGGCAGCCCGACCTGAAGGCCCAGCGCGGGTAGCCGAGACAAATGGACACGCGATTAACCGGCGCCAGGCAGGTACAATGTCCCCCCTCTTTTTGTTACGGCCCTGTCATGACCGACCCGATCCGCCTCTCCAAACGCCTTATCGAACTTGTCGGCTGCTCCCGTCGGGAGGCTGAGCTGTTCATCGAAGGTGGCTGGGTCACCGTGGACGGTGAAGTCGTCGACGAGCCGCAATTCAAGGTCGGCGACCAGCGCGTCGAGCTTGATCCCGAGGCCAAGGCTACCGCGCCGGAGCCGGTGACGATCCTGCTGAACGTCCCGGCCGGCATGGATACAGAGGCCGCGATGGCCACCCTCAAGCCGGAAACACTGAGCGAAGAACACCGCTTCGGCAAGCGTCCGCTCAAGGGGCATTTCCTGCGCCTGACCGCCAGCGCCGACCTGCAGGCCAACGCCAGCGGGCTGCTGGTGTTCACCCAGGACTGGAAGATCCTGCGCAAGCTCACCGCCGACGCCGCCAGGATCGAGCAGGAATATGTGGTGGAAGTCGAAGGCGAGATGGTCGCCCATGGCCTGAATCGCCTGAACCATGGCCTGACCTACAAGGGCAAGGAATTGCCGGCGGTCAAGGCCAGCTGGCAGAACGAGAACCGCCTGCGCTTCGCCATGAAAAACCCGCAACCGGGCATCCTGGCCCTGCTCTGTCAGGCCGTTGGCCTCAAGGTGGTCGCCATTCGCCGTATCCGCATCGGCGGCGTGTCCATCGGCAAGGTACCGCTGGGCCAGTGGCGCTACCTGTCCGCCAAAGAGAAATTCTAATTTTTTCGGCGCCGCAGCCGGCTGAGGCGCCCATTGCCGATCGATCAGGATTGCACACATGATTCACAACGACGTACTGCGCAGCGTGCGCTACATGCTCGACATCAGCGACAAGAAAGTCATCGAGATCATCAAGCTGGGCGGCCTGGAAGTGTCCCTCGCGGACCTGGCGGGCTATCTCAAGAAGGATGAAGAAGAAGGTTTTGTGTTCTGCCCTGACGAGGTCATGGCGCACTTTCTCGATGGCCTGGTGATCTTCAAGCGTGGCAAGGACGAAAGTCGCCCGCCACAGCCCATCGAAGTACCGGTTACCAACAACATCATCCTCAAGAAGCTGCGGGTGGCCTTCGAGCTGAAGGAGGACGATCTGCACGCGATCCTCAAGGCCGCCGACTTCCCGGTCTCCAAACCGGAACTGAGCGCCCTGTTTCGCAAGTTCGGTCACACCAACTACCGTCCGTGTGGCGACCAGTTGCTGCGCAACTTTCTCAAGGGGCTGACGCTGCGCGTCAGAGCTTGAACAACAGCTATAAGCCTCAAGCGACAAGTTCGAGCTTGCGGCTTTCAGCTTGCAGCTCGAGGCTCTAAAAAATGACCTACAACGTGTCCCCCATCGGTTTCGTCCGCTCCTGCTTCAAGGAGAAGTTCGCCATCCCCCGCCAACCGCAGCTGGCTCCGGCCGCACGTGGCGTGCTGGAACTGGTGGCGCCGTTCGACCAGGGTGATGCGGTGCAGGGCCTGGAGCACGTCAGTCACGTCTGGCTGCTGTTCCTGTTTCACCAGGCCCTGGAAGAGAAGCCGCGCTTGAAAGTGCGCCCGCCGCGCCTGGGCGGCAACAAGTCCATGGGGGTGTTTGCCACCCGCGCCACCCATCGCCCCAACGGCATCGGCCAGTCCGTGGTCAAGCTGGAACGGGTCGAAGCCGACCGGCTGTGGATCTCGGGCATCGATCTGCTGGACGGCACACCGGTGCTGGACATCAAGCCCTACGTGCCCTACGCCGACATCATCGGCTCGGCCACCAACGACATCGCCAGCGCGGCGCCTGGGTTGATTCCGGTGCAGTGGACGGACTCTGCACTGCTTCAGGCAAGAAATCATGCCATGCGCCTGGAGGAACCCCTGGTGGAGCTGATCGAGCAATGCCTGGCCCAGGACCCACGCCCGGCGTACCAGACTCCTGCTGCCGAACGGGAGTATGGTGCGCAGTTCTGGGATCTGGATGTCCGTTGGCATTACCCGCAACCGGGGTCGATCCGGGTGCTGGAGGTCGTTCCCGTCCGGGCATGACCGCCGGAAACGAAAAAGCCCGCGTTGCCTTTATCAGGCAACGGGGGCTTTTTCATGAAGCTGGGATCGTGCCCACGCTCTGCGTGGGCATGCCGCAACGGACGCTCTGCGTTCGGCTCTTTGGGACGCGAAGCGTCCCTGGCTGCGTTCCCACGCAGAGCGTGGGAACGATCCGCTTACTTCTCTACGAACGCCCGCTCGATCAGGTAGTCACCCGGCTCGCGCATACGCGGCGAAACGGTCAGGCCGAAGCTGTTGAGCACTTCGCTGGTTTCATCCAGCATGCTCGGGCTGCCGCACAGCATGGCGCGGTCGTCCTGCGGGTTGATCGGTGGCAGGCCGATGTCGCGGAACAGCTTGCCACTGCGCATCAGGTCGGTCAGGCGGCCTTCGTTCTCGAAGGGCTCGCGGGTCACGGTCGGGTAGTAGATCAGCTTGTCGCGCAGCGCTTCGCCGAAGAATTCGTTCTGCGGCAGGTGCTCGGTGATGAATTCGCGGTAGGCGACTTCATTGACGTAACGAACGCCGTGGCACAGGATCACTTTTTCGAAACGCTCGTAGGTTTCCGGATCCTGGATAACGCTCATGAACGGCGCCAGGCCGGTACCGGTGCTGAGCAGGTACAGGTGTTTGCCGGGCTTGAGGTCGTCCAGCACCAGGGTGCCAGTAGGCTTCTTGCTGATGATGATCTCGTCGCCTTCCTTCAGATGCTGCAACTGGGAAGTCAGCGGGCCATCAGGCACCTTGATGCTGAAGAACTCGAGATGCTCTTCCCAGTTCGGGCTGGCGATCGAGTAGGCACGCATGAGCGGGCGGCCATTGGGCTGTTGCAGGCCGATCATCACGAACTGACCGTTCTCGAAGCGCAGGCCCGGATCGCGGGTGCACTTGAAGCTGAACAGAGTGTCGTTCCAGTGATGAACACTGAGGACACGCTCGTGGTTCATGTTGCTCATGTACGGGGGACTCCTGGGAATAATGCCTGCGTCGTTATATGCGCATTTGCATCGCATTCTAATGGCGACGACAATATCTGTTAACTGAATTATCAAGATAAGGGTTATCGGTTATATCGATATGCGATTTACTCTACGTCAACTCCAGGTCTTCGTCGCCGTCGCCCAGCAAGAGAGCGTCTCCCGTGCTGCGGGCCAGCTCAACCTGTCGCAATCGGCCGCCAGCACCTCCATTACCGAACTGGAACGGCAATCCAGCTGCCAGTTGTTCGACCGCGCCGGCAAGCGCCTGAGCCTCAATGCCCTGGGCAAACAGCTGCTGCCCCAGGCCGTGGCGCTGCTGGACCAGGCCAAGGAGATCGAAGACCTGCTCAACGGCAAGTCCGGCTTCGGCTCACTGGCAGTCGGCGCGACCCTGACCATCGGCAACTACCTGGCGACCCTGCTGATCGGCGGCTTCATGCAGCGCCATCCGGAAAGCCAGGTGAAGCTGCACGTGCAGAACACTGCCAATATCGTGCACCAGGTCGCCCACTATGAAATTGATCTGGGTCTAATCGAGGGCGATTGCAACCACCCGGACATCGAGGTACAGAGCTGGGTCGAGGACGAGTTGGTGGTGTTTTGCGCGCCCCAGCACCCGCTGGCCAAGCGCGGTCAGACGACCATGGAGGCGTTGACCCACGAGGCATGGATCCTGCGGGAACAGGGTTCCGGCACCCGCCTGACGTTCGACCAAGCCATGCGCCACCATCGCAGCGCGCTGAACATCCGCCTGGAGCTGGAACACACCGAAGCTATCAAGCGCGCCGTGGAATCCGGCCTGGGGATTGGCTGCATCTCGCGCCTGGCGTTGCGCGATGCATTCCGGCGCGGCAGCCTGGTGCCGGTGGAAACGCCGGACATGGACCTGGCGCGGCAATTCTATTTCATCTGGCACAAGCAGAAATACCAGACCTCGGCGATGCGCGAATTCCTCGAGCTGTGCCGGGCATTCACCGCCGGGGCACAGCGCAGCGACGAAATCGTCCTGCCGACCATCGCCTGACTAGTGGCCTGTACGGTTAATTTGAGTACTCGAATTAACCGTACAGGCCACTAGAGCAGCACCAGGCCCCACACCAGGGCAATCATGGTCAAGGCGACAAGCTGGGCGGCACTGCCCATGTCCTTGGCGTTTTTCGACAACGGGTGCAGCTCCAGGGAAATGCGGTCGATGGCCGCTTCCACTGCCGAGTTCAGCAACTCCACGATCAACGCCAGCAGGCAGACCGCGATCAGCAGCGCCTGCTCGACACGGCTGACGTTCAGGAAGAACGACAGCGGAATGAGGATGACATTGAGCAGCACCAGTTGACGGAATGCCGCTTCGCCGGTGAAGGCGGCACGCAGGCCATCCAGGGAGTAGCCGGAAGCATTCAGGATGCGTTTCAGGCCGGTTTGGCCTTTAAAAGGAGACATAGAATGGGCAACTGATTGAAAGAAGTGGGAAAGCTAATCCAACCCTAGTCAAAAAAGCGTGAATAAATGCGCTATGACTGCGGTGAAATTGACTCAAGTTGTTGCAGCAACAAGGCCGCCTGAGTTCGGGTACGCACATTCAGTTTACGAAAGATCGCCGTCACGTGGGCCTTGATAGTGGCCTCCGAGACGTTCAACTCATAAGCAATCTGCTTGTTCAACAGGCCTTCGCAAACCATGGTCAACACCCGGAACTGCTGCGGCGTGAGACTGGCCAGGCCTTCGCTGGCCGCCTTGGCCTCCTCGGACACGCTCACCGCTTCGAACGCCTGGGGCGGCCAGGCGGCATCGCCGTCCAGGACTTTTCTCACAGCCTGCTGAATCGTCTCCAGGGAACTCGACTTGGGTATGAACCCACTGGCTCCGAACTCTCGAGCCTTGACCATCACCGACGCCTCTTCCTGGGCGGACACCATCACCACCGGAATCTGCGGATACTGCCCCCGCAACAGCACCAGCCCGGAAAAACCGTACGCGCCAGGCATATTCAGGTCCAGCAGGACGAGGTCCCAGTCGGCCTTTTCGGTCAACCGGGTCTCCAGTTCCGCAATACTGGCCACCTCCGTCAGCCGGACAGCCGGGCCAAGACCCAGGGTCACTGCCTGATGCAACGCGCTGCGAAAGAGCGGATGGTCATCGGCGATCAGGATTTCGTATGTGGCCATTTTTCAAATGATCCTGTTTTTATGGGAGACCCGATGCAATCGCGCCTCGCCAAAACAACTCAAGACATCGCGCAGCGTTTCGAACTTCGGCCGCTCCCTGGTCGGCGCCAAGCATGCCCAGCGAAGCCGGGGTGGTCAAGCAGCAAGGCCATCACTGCCTTGAGTATGCGCCACTATTGGGCCAATGCTGTTTGAGACACACGGATGAAGGGTTGCAGCTCGGCGTGAGCCGGCGTCGACACATCCATTTCCTGCTGCCGCTTGGCACCCAGGTAATGCTGGCTGAACACATCGAAATAAGCGTCCAGGGCCGACGCAGCGTCAGTGTCCCCGGCCAATTCAAGGCACAACGCCGCCACTTCGGCGGTGCACAAATGTTCGCTGCGGGTCGAACGGCGCAAACGGTAGCGCGACAGCTTGTCGGGCTGCAGGCTGAGGATCGGCAAGCGGTCGAAATACGGACTCTTGCGGAAGATCTTGCGCGCCTCCGTCCAGGTTGCATCCAGCAGAATGAACAGTGGTCGCCTGGAACGATCCAGGTCCACCGTCTGGGTGACCCGCGACGGCTCGACATATTCCCCGGGAAATACCAGGTAGGGCTGCCATTGCGGGTCGTCGAGCAGCGCCAGCAATTGCGGGTCGACTTCAGTGCGCGACCAGATGAAGGCATGGTTGTCACGCACCACATCGGCGATCAGCCAGCCGGTGTTGCTCGGCTTGAACACTTCCTTGTTGGTCATGATCAGGCAAACCCCGGAGCGGGTGTCGACGCTCGGACGCCAGGCGCACAGGCAGTGGCTTTCGATCACCCGGCAGGCGTTGCATCGGGGCGCGCGCCAGCCACGGGCCTGTAGCGGCTTGATGCCCTCATCGATGCGCTGATCGCGCAGGCGGGCTACGGCGTTAGGGGCATGATTCATCGTGGGCAACGCCGACGAACAAAAGAACTCGACACGAACGACACTCGGCAAGGCAATAAAGGCCGGCAGTCTACCAGAGCGCGCAAACCTGTACCGTCCACCCCGCCTCCCCTATAATTTGCCGCCACTGAACGCACAGTCACGTGACCGGTCGAATTAGCCGTCACTGAACCAGGAGAGTTTCATGCTGCGCCTTACCGTCCCTACCGTTGCCGTTCTGCTGGCTACGTCCTTCAGCGCCCAGGCTGCCTCGCTGAAAGAACTCGAACTGAACAAGATGCTGCAGAACGTCGCCGCGGAAAGCAGCGTCGGCACCCCGCGGGCAATCAACGAAGACATTCTCGACCAGGGCTATACCGTCGAAGGCACGGAGTTGATCAACCATCTCAGTGTGCAAAGCAGCCATGCCCAGCAAATGCGCGCTGACCCCAAGGCGGTGTATTTCCAGTTGGGTGCCAGGGTCTGTACCAACCCAGGGTTCCGCAAACTGATGGCCAAGGGCGCAACCATGCGCTACGAGTTCACCGAGGTGAAGACCAATCGCCCGGTGGCCACCGAACGTTTCCAGGAATCGGATTGCCCGAAACCGGCCAAGACCAAGAAATAATCATTAGCCACACAGGCCGCTGTCGCGCCGCTGCTCATCGTCGGCGCGCAGCTCCGCCACCAGTGCCTGTAGGTAGCGCGAGCGCCAGGCCCGGCCTTCCAGACGGCGGCAACATTCTTCCTCGAGACTGACCCGATTGGCCTGAGCCGCTTCCAACAGCGCCAGATACAACTGCCTGTCGAGTTCCAGAGTCACCCTGGTCATCTTTCCCGCCTCCTTGCCCGATCTGCCTCAATCCATCGCGTGGCCCAGCCGTGGGCATCGAATTGCATGGCACGCCTGTTATCAGTAAACCAGAGCGGCACGTACCCGGCCGGCATTCAGACGAGCGGTGGGGTCGTTGACTGCTTGTTGCCAACTGTCACTTTCGAGGGCCATGATCAGGGCAGCGAAGATCAACGCGAGGGTCTAGGATTCAGAAGTAAGAAGGAGTAGCTGAATGCCTTATAAACCGAATGACCAGCTCAGTCGTCATTTTGAGAACCATGGCCACGACCTTACGCGCAAGGTCGAAGAGCAACTCAACCTGGTATCGCCCGACAGCCCGAACCTTCCCATCTACCGCGACATGATCCTGACCGTGCTGCGCATGGCCCAGGAAGATCACAACCGCTGGAATGCCAAGATCACCCTGCAGGCACTGCGAGAGCTGGAACATGCATTTCGCACGCTGGAACAGTTCAAGGGCCGACGCAAGGTCACCGTTTTCGGCTCGGCCCGAACGCCTATCGAACACCCACTGTATGGCTTGGCCCGTGAACTGGGGGCGGCGCTGGCCCGCTCGGACATGATGGTCATCACCGGTGCCGGCGGCGGCATCATGGCCGCCGCCCATGAAGGTGCGGGCCGCGAGCACAGCCTGGGATTCAACATCACCCTGCCTTTCGAGCAGCATGCAAACCCGACGGTCGAAGGCACGCCGAACCTGCTGCCGTTCCACTTTTTCTTCACACGCAAACTATTCTTCGTCAAGGAGGCCGACGCCCTGGTGCTCTGTCCGGGCGGCTTCGGCACCCTTGATGAAGCCCTGGAAGTCCTGACGCTGGTGCAGACGGGAAAAAGCCCGCTAGTGCCGGTGGTGTTGCTGGATGCGCCGGGGGGTAAATTCTGGCAAAGCGCCCTGGACTTCATCCACGAACAACTGGAAGAAAACCGCTACATCCTGCCCACCGACATGAAACTGATGCGGCTGGTGCACACCGCCGAAGACGCCGTGGAGGAAATCAACCAGTTCTACCGCAACTTCCACTCCAGCCGCTGGCTCAAGCACCAGTTCGTGATCCGCATGAACCATAAGCTCAACGAACAGGCCATGGCCCGGATACAGATCGAGTTCGCCGACCTGTGCCTGAATGACTGCTTTTATCAACAAGGCTACAGCGGCGAAGAGCAGGACGAGGCCCGATTCAGCCATTTGACGCGACTGGCGTTCAATTTCAACGCCCGCAACCAGGGGCGATTAAGAGAACTGGTGGACTACATCAACCTGCCGGAAAATTGGGCCGCGCCCTCCACCGAGGTGCACCCTCTGACATGGGAACCCATCAAGGTAACCTGAACCCATAAAAAACGGCCCGCTATCGAAATAGCGGGCCGTTTCATTCAATCATCCAGGCCTCGACCGCTGAACAAGCGGTTGATCATTTCCATGGAATAGCCTCTATACGCCAGGAAACGTCCTTGCTTGGCTCGTTCTCGTGCATCGATGGGCAAATGCCCGGAGAACTTTCGACGCCAGGTATCCGTCAACTGGTCCTGCCAATCGATACCACTTTCACGCAAGGCCTGTTCGATATCCGGACGTTGCAAACCACGCTGGCCCAGTTCCTCACGAATTCGCAACGGACCGTAGCCGGCGCGGGCGCGATAAGAAACAAAACTTTCGAGGTAGCGGCTTTCCGATAACAGGCCCTCCTCCGTCAATCGGTCGAGGGCCGTTTCGATCAAGTCATCGGGAGCGCCGCGCTGACGCAACTTCCGCGTCAGCTCGACCCGACCGTGCTCGCGTCTGGCGAGCAGGTCCATCGCGGTTCGCCGCACCGCGACGAGGGTATCAAGTACGGCGGTCATCGAATCGATCAGATATCAACGTCGGCCATGTCGTCAGCGGTTTCGCGGCTGGCCAATGCCTTGACGTCGGCAACCGGGCTCAGCAGCTTGTCACGCAGTTGCTTCTCAAGCGCTGCGGCAACGTCCGGGTTATCCGCCAAGAACTTGGCCGAGTTGGCCTTGCCCTGACCGATCTTGGTGCCGTTGTAGGCATACCAGGCACCGGACTTCTCGACGAAACCGTGCAACACACCCAGGTCGATCATCTCGCCATTGAGGTAGATACCCTTGCCATAAAGGATCTGGAACTCGGCCTGACGGAACGGCGAAGCGACTTTGTTCTTCACGACCTTGACGCGGGTTTCGCTGCCGACCACTTCATCGCCTTCCTTCACCGCACCGGTACGGCGGATGTCCAGGCGAACCGAGGCGTAGAACTTCAGCGCGTTACCACCGGTGGTGGTTTCCGGGCTGCCGAACATCACGCCGATCTTCATACGGATCTGGTTGATGAAGATCACCAGGCAGTTGGCGTTCTTAATGTTACCGGTGATCTTGCGCAGGGCCTGGGACATCAGGCGAGCCTGGAGGCCCACGTGCATGTCGCCCATTTCACCTTCGATTTCAGCCTTGGGTACCAATGCGGCCACGGAGTCGACGATGATCACGTCAACCGCGTTGGAGCGCACCAGCATGTCGGTGATTTCCAGGGCCTGCTCGCCGGTGTCCGGCTGGGAAACCAGCAGGTCGTCGACGTTGACGCCCAGCTTGCCGGCGTACTCAGGGTCCAGGGCGTGTTCGGCGTCGACGAAGGCGCAGGTCGCACCGGCTTTCTGGGCCTGGGCGATCACGGACAGGGTCAGTGTGGTTTTACCGGAGGATTCAGGACCGTAGATCTCGACGATACGACCTTTTGGCAAGCCGCCGATGCCGAGCGCAATGTCCAGGCCCAGGGAGCCGGTGGAGATGGAAGGAATAGCCTGACGGTCCTGATCGCCCATACGCATTACGGCACCCTTGCCGAATTGACGTTCGATCTGACCCAAGGCCGCAGCCAAGGCTTTCTTCTTGTTGTCGTCCATTAAAGTCCTCACGTAATCAATAAGGCCTGGCGGCCAACACCTGTATAAGTAGCCAGTATTATTCCACAGGGATTCAGGATCGCCTACCCCTGATTTGAGATTTCTACGGCGGCATGTTGCAGCAGCCCCTCTAGCGCGGCCTTCACCGTCTGTCGGCGGACCTCATCACGGTTGCCCGGGAAGAATCGTTGCTCACTGACTAGCCTGTCACCGATGCCCCAGGCGAGCCACACGGTGCCCACCGGCTTGTTCGGCGAACCACCGTCCGGCCCGGCCACGCCGCTGACCGCCACGGCAAACCGCGCCAGGCTTTTCTGCTGGGCACCCCGCGCCATGGCCTCGACCACCTCGCGGCTGACCGCCCCGCCCCTCTCGAACAGCTCACCCGGCACATTCAATTGCTGGGTTTTCTGACGATTGGAATAGGTCACGTAGCCCGCCTCGAACCAGGCCGAACTCCCGGGGATCCGTGTGATCGCCTCGGCAATCCCGCCACCGGTGCAGGATTCGGCCGTGGTCACGTGGGCATTGAGCAACTGCAGGCGCCTGCCCAGCTCAGCCGCCAGTCCGCTGATGTCGTCCATGATGCTCTCCTGATTCGACGCAATGGGAGCCTACCGTACACGAGCATTCGCCGCTTGCAAGGCTCGACGGACTACCGACCCAACGCCTTGACGTAGGCCTGACAGGCTTGCAAGGCGATCAGTCCGCGGTCGCCTTCGTCGGTGATGGCGATAATTCGTTGAGCATGCGCCGGGTCAAGTCGGGCGCGTGGGGCGCCATGATCCAGGCCGCCGGAGCTGGCGGCGGCAGGCAGCGCACAACCGGCGGGGGCGTCGCTGGCGTCGAGGAGAACTGACAGCCGGACATCGGCAGTAGCAAGGCGATCGCGCAGGCGATCCTGGTCACGTTGGGCATTACTCAGGGCTCGGTAGTGGGTTTGTTCGCTGGTGGATAGTTGTTGTTCCAGGGCCAGTTGCTTGTCCTGTTCGACCTTTTGCTGCATGGCTGCTGCCTGGGTTATCTGGTTCAGGGTTTCGGTCTGTACCCTGGTTTGCTCCGCCAGTGCCTTACCATACCGCCAGTCCTGGGCTTTCCATGTCACACCGACCAGTAGCAGTAACAGAATCAGTATCGGGGCGGACCGTAGCGCCGCAGCATTCATTCCAGCACCTCAAGTGCCCGCGCATACAGCGCGCGCCGATCCGCCGCGCCGTTCTGGCCGCCGTTGATCCGCTGAGTGATCTTGTCGAACCTCCCCTCATCAGCGAGAGTATTTAATCCGCGAGTAAACCAGAACCACGCCGCCGAGCTCGCCGCCCATTCTGGCTGTTCCAGCAATTCAGGCTGACTGATCAGGTCCAGGTTCAGGGCGTCTCCACACTCAGCATAGTTGGCTCGACCGGTGACTTGGATCAGTCCTCGCCCTCGATATCTGAAGCCATCGCCAGGCACCGCATTGCCCAAGTCGTCCCTGCCTTCATAGCGGACCTGGATTGGTGTTGGCCCCCACAACTCACGAACGTATTGCAATTGACCAGATTCGTGACCTATCTGGGCAATAAAAGCCGCCCCCCTCGATAAGCCGGTGATTTGGTAATGCTCCATGGCCGCGCTGAGGGAAGGCGCGAAAACGCCAGCTTTATCGCCGGCGTTCGGGAGGATCTGCAACAACTGCTGAGCGGTGACCACCATACTTTCTCCAAAAAAATGCCCATCAGTTCCAGTCAATCGGAAAGGGCGATTAGCTAGCAGTGAAATCATCAGGCCGTAGATGCTTGGCCTGGATTTCGGGAAAACGAATCAGCCCCCTGAGTTTTTCAACCTCTGCTGTCTTCGCATTTACAAGTGGTGCCTCGCGGTTCGACCCAGAAAAATATCGATCGTAGCCCGTTAGTGGAACCGCATAAGCAGTCAACCGCAGGGCTTCGATCTCATTTCGAGTTGAAGCGACGCGTATCTCTTACTCAGCAGCCAAAGGATAACCAGCCGCACCTACAACGATGCGAGCTCCTTTGCTTGCTTTTTCATCAGATCGACATATGTCTCGGTAGAGATTTCTACAGCGCCTGCCGCCACTTAATGGTGTGTAGCCTTTGATCCATAGCGAAAGATCTCCGCACGGATCAGTTTGGTGAGAAAATTAATGTACGAGCCACCAAACTTATGCAATACAGTTGGCAGGATAGTAATTTAAGCAGCCACCGTACCCACCATTAACAATCTGCATTATTGGACGAGCGCGCCAAACCCATCGGGCTCTCGCCCCATATACTCGGCATCTACCACCCATTCATCCCTATCCTCTTCATGGAGAGATGACTGCTCGTCCGCGTATTTTAAACTTACAACCCAATAGGGCACGCCAACGGGCACGACCTGCTTAGCCACTGCGTGCATATCAGCCCCAGGACTAGCAGCTCGCAAAATACTTACAGGACAACCAGACTTCTGAAAAAAAACAAGCATTTCCATTTTTCATCACCAGAAAATCAATTAGAAGAGAACACCGCGACATCAATATTTACGAAATCAGACCTAGACGATGCAGACGATGCAGTAGATATGCTTACGGAAGTTGTGCTCCTGGCATATACACCTACGCAATTGATGCCGGTTATTGGGTTAGATGAGAGATTACCAGAAGCCACCACTGCAAAATTCGAATCAGATTCCGGCGTAGCGAACATTAGTGTGTAGTCGCCAACTCCGTTGTCTACGATTGAAGAGAACCCCGAAGCGCTTCTTATAGCTGGTGTCCCAGTCCCATTAAAATTGCACCACGCTTTCACTCGACTTCCAGCGGGGTAGGCAGCTTTTAGCTTTTTTGGCGTAACGATGGTTGAATCATCTACACCAGCATTAGTCAATGCTTGCGTAGCAACCTTGGTGACACCAATAACTGTTTCCGTAGCAATGGTTGCCGAGTCAATAATTGATGTCCATACCGACCAAGAGCCACCACTGTAGGCCCGTTTGTAAACAACCCTCGTAGCAACATCGATGCATGTTTGTATCTTCGCGAACGTACCGCTGCTGGTTCTGGTTTGCCCAAAAACAATGCCGCTGGACGGACTATTGGTGACGCCCGGAGCAGCATAAAAGTAACCTGTAGTGGCGTTATTCAGATCGGTAACTAGAGTTGAATCACCAAGCCCATACGCAACTTTCAAACTGGCGGGCGTAATAACGCGTTTGACATCCATTCCGGCTTGAACTTCTGCGTCGGTAGCCAGTTCAACAAGCCCTTTCACTGTCGCCGAAGCATCCGGCGGAAAAGCGGGGATCGCAGCAGCGATCTTTGCATTAATCGCCGCCAGGAGTTGGGTATTGTTGTCCTCATCCGGGGTTATGCTGGCGGACGCAATGACATTCAGCACCTCCTCTGTAACGGAGTTCCCCCACTGAGCCGGAATCAAAGATCCCGGCGTCCCCGTTACCGGGTTTTCATCTACAAACTTCCCATTCACCAGTCCGGCACTGGGAACGCTTTTCGGATAATCCATCTCTCTACTCCTTAGTCATAATTGATATGCACCTGCGTATGCGCCGGCGCATTGCGATGAATCTGGCACTCCAATACCGACCCAGGGTTAACGCCAAAGCGCTCCCCCCAATAGCTGGCGCCAAAACGCCGACCGAGCAGCAGACGCCCTCCGGTATTGAGGGTCCACATGAATTGCGCCTGCCAGGTGCCAAAATGCGCCTCTCCAAAACGTGCACGGCCCATGCGAGGTGCCCTGTGTTCGGTAATGGTGGCGCTGGGATAACCCTGACTTCTGGCGATTTCCAGGTAATAAGCGATGGCCTGGCTACCCACCGCCAACAACCGCCGACGCACCGCCAACCTCCGGTCGTCATACAGCGGCGTGGCTCCCAGACACGGATCCGGCAGGTTCATCACCCGCTCCCAATCCGGCACCAGTTCACTCACCCCCGCCGGGTCCATCTCATTGAGCAAATCACCCGCACGCGCATCGAGACGCGCCAGTTCCTCGGCGATGCCTCCCAGCACCTGTTCCAACTCCGGCACCCGCTCCGGGTCCCACGCCGGACCGCTGGGCAACAGGCTGCGCAGTTGGGCCTGGTATTCCCCGGCGGTTCTTATTCCAGCCATACGCAGCCTCCGAAGGTCAGCAACTGATTGCTCGCCGCAGTCACATCGGCGGCAGGTGCAGTAAGGGTGTGGTTGGTTTCACCGGTGGCGCTGCTGATGGCTTCGGCGATGTGGGTCAACAGCAGGGTTTCGCCAAGGCCTGCTTCACGGTTGTGCAGGTCGCGCAACTGGGCTTCGATGGCGGCGCGCACGGCACTGGTGTCGGGGGTGATGCGCAGCCTGTAGGTCACCGGGACCTGCACCGGCGCCAGCACATGCACCTCTGCGGTGACGGGGCGCAGGGGCTCGATATAGGTCCGGACTTCCTCCAGTTGCTCGGCATTGGGAATTGGCTGCGGATCGTCGTCACGCATGACGAACAGGCCGACGGTGCCGGGTCCCAGGTAGCTGCCACGGCACCAGGCGCGGGTGATGCCGGGGCATTCCAGGGCCCAGGTTTCATAATCCTGGGCCGAGCCGCCATGGGGGATGATGCGGTAGGAGCGGATCACTCTGGCCCGCAGGGATTCGAGGCTTTCCCGGGCGACGCCGCCGGTCAGCCCCGGCGCCAGCACGGTGAAGCTGCTGGAGATGCCGAGGATCGGTTGCACCGGCGTCAGCACCAGGCCGGCATCGGCATTGCCCAGGCTGCCGGCCTCCAGCGCGGCGATGGTGGTAGTGTTGACGCCATTGCCGGTGGTGCGAGCGCTGGTCACTTTGTAAGCGCGGCCGTCGGCGGATTGCATCAGCGTGTCGACATCCAGCACCGCACCGGCAGTCGCGGAGAAACTGACGCTGCCGCTGGCCGCCTGGGCGGTTTTGCGCGCCTGGTTCAGGCGCAGGGCGGCGATGCGCTCCAGGGTAGACTCGTCGGCCTTATCGGGCAGGATCTGCTCGGCGATCCAGTCCAGGTAGCCGTACAGGCCATAGGCTGCGCCACCGAGGGTACGGGCCAACACTTGGGCATCGGACTGGCGCAGCGAATCGCTGGCCAGGTCGCTTTGGGTGCGCTTGATCAGCACCGGCAGCGAAGGGGTTTCAAACGGCATAGGTCACCTGCCAACTGTTATCGGGATTGATGTCCAACCGCTGGCCGTCAGCCAGGGTCAGGACCGTGCGTAGGTTCAGGCGCTGGGCATCGAGGCGTTCGCTGATGACGTCGATGGCCCTGCAATGGCCATCATCGATCAGCCATTGCAGGGCCTCGCGGGCATAGAACTCAGCGTCGAGTTGGGTCTGGCGGGTCAGCTTGACCCGGCGCAGCAGCCACAGCCGCGAGCCGATGCGGTCATCGGCGACCGTAGGAAAAGTGTCGCCCCACCAGCCGAAACGCTCCTCGTCATCGACGGCGTCGTCGTCAGCGGCGCGGCGCCAGGTGAACAGGCTGATCAGTACCGAGCGGGTCAACGCGGCGTGCAGGTTCTGGCTGATGAACATTATTGGCCTCCCACCGGTGCGCCGGTCTGGCCGCTGCCGGCCTGTACGCCGACATGCACATGCTTGATCTGGCTGATGCCGCTGGCGATCTGATCGCCTTGGGAAACGATCTGGCCGGTGTGGTTGATGACAGGACTGTCGATGTTCACCGCGCTGCCGGCGCGGATGTTCAGGGTGGCGGTCTCGATGTCGATGACACGGCCGCGCTTGAAGTGGATCCTGTCACCCTCGTCGGTGTAGATCGCCACTTCGCCGGGGGCCAGGGCCTTGAGGCGGAAGCGGCGGTCGGCGACCACCAGCACCACGGCGTGGGACCGGTCGCCACCGAGGAAGGTGGCGATGCCCTCGGCGCCGGCCAGCGGGTTGCTGGTGAAGCCGTAGGGTTCGAAGTGCTCCATGTCGTCGTTCACTTCGCCGGCAGTGAGGCGCATCTGCAGCGACTGCAGTTTGGAAGCCGAATTGGCGAGCACGACAGTGCCGCGCGCCAGGAGGCGGGTCAGTAGGCTCATTGGGGTTCCTTCGGAAATCGGGTTGGGGGCGGGCTGGGTGTCAAGTCGAGGTTGGCGGTGGCTGGGCCGCCGTCATCGCGAGCAGCGAGCAGGCTCGCGATGACGGCGGCCCATTCAGCATCAATGCAAGCCGGCCGACGCCTTCGCGAGCAAGCTCAACCCCACAGGGGGCGGCACAAGGCTCAGGACTTGGGCTTGACCGGGTTTGCGTCGAAGGTATGGGGCGGGGCGACTTGCAGGGTGGTGACGGAGCCTTGGGCAGACAGCGAATAAGTCACCTTGGAAATCAACATGTCGCCGTCGAACCCCAGCACCGGGTCGATCACCCGCACCAGGCTGTTGTGGCGCCACAAGTCGCCATTGGCCTGGCGCCAGCCCTGCACGCGGTAGGTGGTGGTCAGGGCGCGACCGGTGCGGATGGCGCTTTCCCAGTCCGCTCGTTGCTGGGCCAGCTCGAAGGTCAACTGGGCGCTTTCGCTGATCACCGTCACCCGCTTGCGTTTGAAACTCAAGTCGGTGGCGGTGCCCGACACTTCGCTGACTGCCGCCCCACTCTGCTGGTCATTCCCCTTGTGCTGGCCGATGACCCGGTATTCGGAGAACACCTGGCTGTAGTCCATCGGCGCGTTGCCCGAAAGAATATTCTTGCCCAGCTCCAGCACATCACTGGCTCGCCCGGCGCTGCCGGGTTTGGCCAGCAGCACGCGGCCTTCGGCGTCGTCGGTGGAAAACACCCGGAACAACGTCAGCAAACGGTCGATGGATTGAAAGACGGTCTCTCCCGGCACGATGCTGTGTTCGCTCAAACGCGCCGTTTCCGGGATTTCACTGACCACCCCCACGCCATATGGCGAGGCCAGGGCCTGGACAATGCTCAGCACCGTCTGTCCCCGCCATTGGCTCGGACGATTGATCGCCGCGCAATCCACCAGGTCCTGGGTCTTGGAACCCCCTTCGATGCTCAGCGTGATCTGGCGCCCGTCATAGCTGACCGGGGCCTTGAACACATAGCCGCTGAGCACCAGGTCGGCACCGATGCGCACCTGGCATTCATCACCGGGACGGATCGGCACCGCCTGGGTCTGCCCCGGCCATTGCCAGGTGATGTCGAGTTTGAAGGTGCGGAACTGACGCTCCAGGTCCGCGCTGATCTCCACACTTTTCCAGCCGCCGTAATCCAGCCCGCCGACGCTGAGCGTAACGACGTTGTCGAACTCGCTCATGACTTATTCCCCCGAGACTTTCAGGTCGTTGGGCGGCAGGAAACCCGGGTGGGCGACGCCGTTGCGCTGGATCACTTCGGTCACCCGGGTGGCATCGGCAAATTGCTGATAAGCCACCACCAGCGCCGGCAGGCTTTGCTTGAACGACAGGTTGATCAACCGGACACCCGACGACGCCACCGCCGTCAGGTGTGCGGCCATTTGCTGACGCAGGTTGTTCAACGCCTGGTAGTGATCCGGGTCGGCCTTGAGAGAGGCCTGCCAGATGGCTTCGTTGAGGGCATCGCGCAAGGCCAGGACATCGTCGGCCACCGGCACGTCCCGGCGCTGGATCGGTCGCACGGCCTGCTGCGCCACTGAAGGGGTGGCGCCGAGCTTGGCCGCCGGGGTCGCGACGGGCATCGCTGCAATCCATTGCGCAGCCTGTACCAGCAGCGTGTCCTGGACCAGATCGGCCACGGCCTGGGCCGCCGCCGTGGTGTCCTTGCCGGTGGTGAGTTTGGGCGCGTCCGCCTGGCGGATGGCTTCGACCTGTTGCGACACGCTGGCAATCACGCCGCGATAGCCGTCACGGGCAAAGTCCTTCAACTCGCGGATATCCCCCAACAATCCCTTGAACTCGGCCGCCACTTCCTTGGGCAACTCCTTCACCGCTTTGACCAGCTCGCTGAGCTGCCCATAGACCTCGATCAACGGCTTCAGCTCCTGCTCGATAACCCCGTAGACCTCCTTGAGGCTGTTGCGCAGGTCGGCGATGCCGATCCGCGCGGCCTTGATCAAGGTCATCGCGTCTTCGAAACGCCGTACCGCCGAACCCAGGAAGCTGTCAGCCGATACCAGCAGCAGTTTCTGGCTGTTGATCGCCGCCGAAGGAAATTGCAACGGCTGGTCGGGGTAGAACTTCAGGGCAAACGTGACCAGCCCGCCGTCCTGGCGGGTCTGGGTCATGTCGCATTCGCCGACCTTGACTTGCATCCGTCCCAGCCAAGGGTGCACCAGCTCGCCACTACCCTGTTCCAGCGCCTTGAGCAGCTTGTCGCGCTGCTCCAGGCAATCGGGGCCGACGATAAACGCGGTCAGTTCATGAATCTTCGCCTGCTGGCCCAGCCCCTCGAAAAACGGCTGGTCGCGCTGTGGGTACTCATGCAACTGGCCCTTGTGTCCCACCGGGGTTTTCGCCTGGTCGACCCAGAACCCGACGCCACGGAACGACGCCGGCAACAAACGATCACGCCAGCTCATTGGAACCTCCTGCGGACAGAGAGCGATAGCCGATGCGCGAACTCACCGCCAGCCCCGGTTGATTGGTCTGCGGCGGGTCGGCGCGCAAACCGGCCGGCGCGTTTTCGAAGCGTACGGTCAAGCCGCCTTCAAGCTGGGTGCGACTGTTCGCGGCGCTTTGCTGAACCAACGCACTGGAGGTCTGCGGCAACGCACCGGCGCTACCAAACAACGCCGGTGCCAGTTCACCCTTGCCTTCGGCATTGGTCTTCTGTTGCGCTTCGGTCAGCCCCTGGACCTTGCCGGTGAACGTGGTGATGACCTCGCCAAAACCGCCATTGAAGAACGCCTTGATCGGTGCGATCACACCCTGCAGTTCATCCCACCACTGGCTGAACCACTCGCCTACCGGCCCCCACTGCTTGGTGAGACCGTCGATGGGCGACCAGTCGAACAGGCCGCTGAACACCGACAGCATGATCGACACCTGATTGCGCAAGCCTTCCCAGATCCCGGCGAAGACCTCGGCGAGGGTGCCCCAGTTGGCCATGATCAGGCCCAACGGCGTCCAGTTGAAAAGGCCTTGGAGCGCGTCCGTCACCGGCACCGTCATAGCCTTGAGCAGATCCCAGATGGCCGCGAACAAACCGGTCAGCGGCCCCCAGTTACTGACGATCAAGCCCAGGGGCGACCAGGCGAACAGCGTCTGCATGAAACCGATGACAGGCGTCGCCGCCGCCACGAGCACATTCCACAACGCGCCAAAGAAACTGCTGACCGGCCCCCAGTTGCTGATCACCTGCCCCATTGGGGTAAAGGCGAACAGCGTCTTGAAGAACTCGGCCATCGGCATAACGATGGGCGCAAGCCTTTGCCAGAGCCCGGCGAAGAACGCCGAGATCGGTTCCCAGTAGGCAATGATCATCCCGGCCGCCAAGGCGATGCCCATGGCGATCAGGCCAATGGGGTTCATCTTCATGGCCAGGCTGACCACTTCGAGGGCCTGGCTCGCACCGCTGACGGCAGTCTGGATCGCGCTGAACGCCACGGCCCCTGTCGCCAGGCCCTGCACCAGTTGCGGGTTGTCCTGCAGCACCTGGGCCACACCGCCGATCATCGGCTGTAGACCCACCGTCAGCGCATTGACCGCGGGCACCAACGCCGAGCCGAACTGCAACGACACATTGCTGATGGACGTCTTCAATCCATCCAGCCCTTGCGCCGCCACCAACGGCGCCGTCGGTGCCTGCACGGCGCTGGCCGCCGCGCTCACCTCCGCCATTTCATCCTTGAACGCCAGTGCCGGCTTGAGCCCTTCAATGAACGGTTTGGCAATACCTCCGTCCGGCAGCAGCCCGGAAATATCCAGGCTGCCGAGGCCGGTCGCATCGAGGTTCTGCTTGAAGCCCTGGACCTTCGTCCGAAGGCCTGCGAGCTTGGGCGACAGCTCGTCGATGCCGGTCAGCAGCACCGCTTTTTTCTCTACCTTCTGTGTGTCTGCCATCACTGCACCTGCTGCATCGCATTGATCCGTTGCGCGTGCTCCAGGGATTCACGGAGCACATCCAGTGGCCTGGCCATCATCTGTTCGGGGTCAACCTTCCAGAACCAGGCCAGGTCATAGGCGGCTGCGATCAGGTCGCCGATGGCTGCGACGCCGCACTCATGAAAAAACTCGCGACGGCCCAACTCAGCGCGTTGAGGTCGGCCAGGTCCAGTTGGTTGACCGACGACGGCGGGATGCCGGCACAGACCGCGATGTATTTGGCCGCGACATCCATGTCCAGGCTCACCTCCTCGCTCTTGTCGATCTTGTACGGCAGCGCCTTGATCGCCCGGACTTCCTGCACCGTCGGACGGCGCAGGGTCAGTTCGTTCAACGGCTCGCCGTGGGCCTCGATGGCCACGCGCAACATCACCACATCGCTCATTGCCAGGTCCCCTTGATGCCTTCGAATTTCAGCTCGATGGTGGCGTCGTCGCCCTTGGACACCGGTTCTTCCACCAGGTAGGCGCCGGCCAGCACGTAGACCTTGCCGTTGCTGAACTCGCAGGTGACGGTCATGTCGGTGCCGGCCACCAGTTGCTTGAGCGGGAAGTCCGCGGTGTGCAGCGCCGTCACCTTGAAGGACGGGGCGATGTCGGTTTCCTTGTAGAAACCCGGTACGACGGTTTCACGTTTGGTGAACATCAGCGGCGCCTCGCAGCCACCGTTGATGGTCAGTTGGGCGCCGTCCACTTTGACGTAGCAGGTGCCCGCAATCAGTTGACCCATGGTGTTTCTCCTTCAAATAAAAGCTGTTCACTCAGGATTTGTGTAGATCAGTGTGGCGAGGGAGCTTGCTCCCGCTTGAGTGCAAAGCACTCATAACGATGGGCTGCTGCGCAGCCAGCGGGAGCAAGCTCCCTCGCCACGGTCAGGCGGCAGCGTCGTACTGCAGACGGAACTGGTTGAGCAGCGCGAACACCCGCAGGCCGTTGATGTAATCCGGCGGGAACAGCACATTGACCCGGCTCGGATCCTGGCTGTCGCGCTCGACGATCAGGTGCTCGGCGAACAGCTCGGCGTTTTCCACATGGCCTTCCAGCTCGAGCTTGGCGTACTGGGCGATCAGCTCGCCGCGAATGGTGCTCGGGGTCACGATCGGCTGGCCGGCGCCGAAACGGGTGCCGTCGGAGGCCAGTTTGTGGCGGCCGTACTTGCTGGTGATCACGCTTTGCAGACGACGCACGATGAACGCCGACTGGTGCATGGTTTCGCTGTCCAGGTACGAATTGTCAGCTTGGCCGAAGGCATTTTTCTGATACGTGGTGATGGAACGCTGAATGCGTACGTAACCGCCTTCGTAATAGGCGGTCGCGATACCGTAGTTGAGCAACGACTGGCGCTCGGTCAGGGTGAAACGCTCGCTGGCCGGCGCCGGATCCAGGCCTGGCAGGCTGCCGCTCTGGGTCGGACGGCTGGCATCGGCCGAGATGAACACGGCGGTGCGCGCGGCCAGTGCGGCGGCCTGGACCCACGACAGTTGCGGCACGCCCGGTTCCAGGGCCTGAATAGTCATGTGCTGGTCGTTGCGCGCCTGGCCGGCCGCCACCAGGGTGCCGACGGTGCCGCGCTTGGCACTGTAGACATGACCGAACAGCTGCTTGGCCCAGGACCAGCGACCGGTGCTGTCGTCCATGACCGCTTGCCAGGTATTCAGGCTCGACAGGTCGGACCACGGCATGGCGATGAATTCGAACGGCTCGTCACCCAAGGCCGCGACGGCGGCGGTCTGGTCCGGCACGCCAGCGCCACCGGTCATGGGGGTGATGGCAGTGGTCAGGCCCGCCGGAGTGTCTTCGCCATTGCTCTTGCCCAGGCGATTGAACTGCAAACTGATGTCGTTACCACTGTCGCCGGTCCATTTGGCGCTGAGGGTCACCACACCGTCGACGGCCGCAGCGGTCACTGGCAGGTCGGCTGTCGCGTTGACTTTCAAGGCCAGCGCCGTGGCGGCCTGGGCTGCGGTGGCACCGTTGACGATGGCCGCCTGGACGCGTACACCGCCGACGTACAAGTTGAGCACGCCGCTTTCGGTGGCGGTGCCGGTGAGGGTCAGCACGCCCTTGGCGATAGCCCCTTCGACGTTGTGCAGCGGCAGGCACCAGATTTCACCGAGCGGGTCGGTCTTGCGCCAGGTCTCGTACATCGAGGCGAGCATCGAGCCCTGCCCGCCGATGCTTTTGGCCAGGGCGACGCTGGAGACCAGCACCAGCTTGCCGACGTCTGCCGGGGCAATGTTGTCGTTGACCTGGGCCACGATCAACCGGCGCATGGCCGACGACGCGCTATTGGCGGCCGAGTTGTCCATCTCGGCGTAGAACAACGGAACACGAATGTCCGTGGGGATGTTGCTGAATCCGATCGCCATTATTTGGCTCCCTGTGGTTTAGCCGCTTTCACGGCTTTGGTAGTGATATCGCCATCGGCGAGACGTCGACGCCACCAGGCGTTGTCCGGTACTTCACGGCCTTCGGAGGGCAACAGGTCGCCCGCTTCCGGGTCCGGTACCACACGGCCCGGGGCCGGCAGCACGGTGATGCGTTTGCTCATGGGATTATGTCTCCAGAGAAAGTCAGTTCCAGGCGCCCGTCGGGGCCGGGACGTTTCAGGTTGGGGTCCGCCGGATCGATGGCATCGACCCGCACGGTGGCCCCGGTAAAGGACGACAAGCCGTCCAGTTCACGTTCGTGCCAGCTTTCGGCAGGCTGGCTCGCCAGATTGCGACCCAGCTGGAACTCGGCGAAAAAGCGCAGCCGGAACAACGCGCGGCCGCTGTTGAGCGAGACCGGTTCGCTGCCGTCGTATTCGATGCCGGTGTAGGAGGCACCAGGCTTGAACCCCACGAGCGCACGCCACAACTCGGCTCGCAGGTCATGCAGCAGATCCAGCGCTTGGGTCGGGTCGGCGGTGTCGAGCACCAGCACCGTGTCGAAACGGTCACGCATCGTTTGCAGCGTGACGTTCTGTGCCGTGTTCCGGCTCGCCAGGTCGGCTGCCGGCAGGACATAGGCGCAAGGGCCTTGCAGCGGGGTATCGGTTTGCAGCGCGGCCAGGTCAAAACCGGCCACCACCCGATTGGCAAGCATCGGGCATTGCTCACGCAACTGCGTGAGGATCGGCGTGATCTTCATGGAGGGTGCTCCGGGGATAGGCAAGTGGCTGTCAAAAAACCTGTGGGAGCGAGCCTGCTCGCGATAGCAGTGGGTCAGTCGAAAAAGATGTTGGATGTGCCGCCCTCATCGCGAGCAGGCTCGCTCCCACAGGGCTGCGGCGATCAGGCCTTGGCGTCGAGGCAGGTTGCGTCGATCTTGCAGCGATAGCTTTTTTCCCGGTCACCCGTGGCGGTGACCTTGTCGATCGACCAGCGACCGCGCATGAAATCCGGCCAGGTCGGGTCCAGCAGGACGATGCCTTCGGCGGACAATCCCGGGTTGCCCGGGCATTCGATGGCGACCTTGAGGGCTTCGCGCATCAGCCTGCGCACTTCGCCTTCACCGGCGGCGCGGGCGTCTTCTGCGCTCTGGAAATGCTGTCTAAGGATCTTGAACGGCGCGATGCCACTCTCCTCCACCTGCACCTTGCCCGCCGCCGCATCCCACCAGCGGGTCTTGCAGCCCTGGTATTTCGCCCGGGCGGTTTCATCGAGGACGGCGGAGATAAACGCTTGATCGCCGGGACGATTGTTGGTCGTCACCGACAGCTTGATCTCCGGCAGAACCTTGCCCGACAGCGACTTCGCCTGGCCGCGTCGAGCCAGCACATACAATTCGTTGATCGGTTTGGCGACGGCGTCATGCCGATGGGCCAACCGCGTCAGGAAGCCCATGTCGGTTTCGTTGGACTGGTCGATGTGCTCGATTTTTATCAGCGACAGCTCCGACGCCACGCGCGGCGAAAAACCATGCCGGGTGGTCAGTTCACGAAACAGCGCGCCCAAGGTCGTCGGGCCATGGCTGACGGACCGGCGCTGCTTGAACCCGGTCTGGTCCGCCGCACTGAACGGCGCGGCCATGGCCACCAACGTCAAGCGCAAGGGGAACAGCGTCGGCGTGCGCCGGGTAATGACGAACTCACCCTTGTCCACCAGTCCGGACTCCAGGTAACCCACCCGCAGACCGATTTTTCCGCCGAGGCTGGGCAACCCCTCAAGCCCGTCCAGGCTGATGACGAGGGTCAACTGATCGGACTCGATCCCCGCCGCGTCGACGTGGGTCCAACTGAGCAATCGCTCGTTGAGCAGTGCCGCATTCGCACCATAGATTTCCACTGCGGGCGTGAAACCCAGTGACATGTTGCCTCCTTAATCCCAAGCCGATACCGGTGCGGGTGCAACAGGTTTCAGATCTACCTCCGGCAAGGCAACCCACACCCCTGCCGGCAGCACCGGGCCCCATTCGGCCAGCCCGGGGTTGAGCAGCCAGAGCGCTTGCTCGGTGGCATCGTCACAACACTCGAGCTCGCGGTACAGCAACAGATTCACCGAATCACCGGCGATACTTCGAACCCTACGCATTGGCGAACTCCGTCAATTCAATCACCCAGCCGACTACCATCGCCGTGCCGTCATCGATGACCTCGGTCTGGGTTTCCGACACCTTGTTGATCTGCCACAGCCCCCAGTTGCGGCCGATGCCATCCACCAGCGGCACAGGCACGCGCAGGGCCTGCAATGCCCGCAGCTCATCGAGCCGATCCATGGCGGTCGCGTACATCGACTTGCCGGTGATGGTCAGCCCTTGCAGGCCTTGGCCGACCTGGCTGGACTTGGGTTTGCTGGTGAGGATGTCGATGCTCTTCCAGCCGCCATCCGAGGTGCGCACCAGCGAGTGGTACGCGAAGTTTCTCGACAGCCCGAAAATGAAACTGCCGAGTGCCATTTGCTGACGCATCACGTACCTCCGTCGGTCAGGGCCGCGTCACTGCGCATGGCCAGTGAGTTGGGCATGGTTGTCAGGCCGAACTGGCCGGTAATCTGCTGCACCACCAGATTGGCCAACTGACTGGCGCTGGCCTGATCCTGACCGTTGATGTAGATGTTGGCGGTCATGGTGTTTTGTTGGGTGCTGGTCTGGCTGCTGGTGAGGTCTTTGCTGACCTGTTCCGGGGCGTCGAGCTTGTCGGCTGGCGTGGCCAGCTTTTCACCCAGCCACTCACCGCCCCAACTGCCCGCCATGCTCCCCAGCAAACCACCGATCACGCCGCCCACCGCGGTTCCCAGGATCGGCACCACGCTGCCGATCATCGCGCCGGCAGCGGCACCGGCGTAGGTCCCTGCGAGCCCGCCACCGGCAGAACCCAATGCCCTGCCGACCGCCTTGTCATCGCCCTCTTGCAGGCCTTTGGCGACATCGTAGCCAGCGCTGAGCAACATCAGCGGCGCGGCACGGCGGGTGACCGCCGAGCCCATCCTGGCGGCGCCCAGCAAACGACTCTCGCTTGTCATGGACGGTACCGGGATGGAGGCCGACTTAGCGGCATTGCCTTGCCTGGCGCGTCGGGTCGTTTTCTTGCCCTTGCGACGCTGTTCCGGCGCATCGACCGTCAGGTCTTGCGCCTCGGAAATCTGCCTGGCGCCGGCCAGCGCCAGGAGTTTCGTCGCGGCAGCCGTAACGGCCGAAACCATCGCGACCTTGATCTCGGCGCCCCGTGCCAATGCCAGGGCGCCTGCGAGCACCAGCAGTCCGGCGGTCGCTTTCGGTTGCGCCTGGGCCACTTCGCTCAAGCCATCGGCCAGGGCGCCAAGCGATACCATGACGCCATCGGTCAACGGAGCCAGGGCATTGCCACCTTCAGCGAGCACCCGGTTCTTGCTGGCATCCAGCGCATTGAAGCGCCCTTGGGACGTGTTCCCCAACGCCTCGGCGGTGGCCGCCAGCGAGCCATTGAACTTCGGCAACGTCCCATCGGAGGTGCGTTCAGACACCAACGTAAACGCTTTCTGAACACCTTCCGGTTTCTTCAGCAGCTCCAGAATCGCCGCGTTGTCACCGAACAGCGCCTTGGTCAGCGCTTGTTTTTCTTGCGCAGGTTTCTGTTTGAGGGCTTCCAGCACCTGGTTGATCGTGCCGGGTGCGTCGTTGCGCAAGCCGTTGGCGATCACAGCAGGATCAAACTTGGGGTTCAGCTCCGCCCAAGCCTTGCGTTGCTCAGGCGTTGCCGCATTGCCCTGGGCCAATGCCGCGGTGAAACCTTTTGCCGCGTCACCGGCCTCCGCCTTGCTCACGCCGCTGTTCAGGAACGCCGCAGCGAGGGCCGCCACCTGTTCCGGGGTCATCCCCGCGGCGAGGCCCGCCTCGCCACTGCGCTGCACCACGGCGCCGATATCGGCCGCCTTGACATTCAGGCCGCTGTTGCCGAGGTGGTTGGTGGCATCTGCCAGCGTCTGGCGTTGCCCCCGATCCAGGTTCATCGAGTTGCGCCAACCCAGCAACATCTCGCTGGCGGTCTTGACGTCGAGGTTGAGCGACGACGCCATCACTGCGCTGTCGCGGGTGAAGCTCAGCAGTTCGTCCTGCCGCTTGACCGGATCGGATCCTTCTCCGACACCCGCCTTCGCCGCCGCCAGTTCGACCTGGACCAACTGAACCGCCGTTGCCCCGCTGGGCGCGACCTGTTTGTCGGCGGCCATTTTCAGGTTGGCCTGTGACAGCTGCTGCAACGCGGCCCTATCCAGCTTCAGCACCTGGTTGAGCTCGACCATCGCCAACTCGGTCGCCATCGCAGACTTGAGCAGACCCGGCGGCGCCTGCTGGTCAACGTCGGCCTTGAGCTTCGACTTCGGCTCACTGTTTGGCGCCGGCACCGAAGCACCGGCCTTGAGCAACGACTGCTGCACCGACAGGGCGACATTCAACGAAGCCAGGGTTTCCCGCAGCTTGACCTGCTCCGACACCAGCAGGCGGATGTCGAGACTGGCCGTGCTCAGGGCCAGGTTCAGCCCCGACGTTTCAGACACACTGCCCAGTGACGGCAACTCGATGCTGGCCGCACCAGACAGCGAATACTTACTCTCTGCCATCCCGCTCTACTCCTGTTTCACGCCAAGGCGAGTGATCGCGATGTCGTAACGGCGCAATGCCTTGCCGGCGTCCCATTCCAGAATCTCCGCCTCACTTACGGGGTAAATGAGCGGCACCACATCGAGGATCACTTCGATGTCGCGCTCCGAAAGAAGTCCGCCGGTTTGTTTAAAAAATCGTCGATGCGCACCTGCAGTTGTGTCCAGTCGGGCACGGTCAGCAGGTCCAGATCGGGCAGCATCAGGCCGGTGCAATGGGCGGTGATGAACTCCGCGCGTTCCTTGGCCGTCTTCAGTTTTTTCATCGCCTTGGTGGCTCGCAACACCGGCATTTCCAGGGTCAACGAGGTCACGCTGCGGCCCGCCACGTTGAGCGGTTGCAGCAGTTGCACCTGATCGGGATCGGCCGCTGCGTGGTCCGTCTCGGCGACCTGTGCGAGGAAATACGCCGCCGGGCGGGTCGACATGTCGTGCACGTACTGGGCGATGCTCACGTAGTCCGGTCGCTTGAGCTGATCCAGCTCTTTGACCGACAGGCCGGTGGCCAATTTGGCCAGCTCGAAGAACTGGTCGTCCTCATCGTCGCCGGCACGGGCCAGGGCGTCTTTCTGTGCGGCGTAGAACAGGGGTTGGAGTTGCAGCCGGTCGATCTGCGATCCGTCGTCACCGGTGATGGGTGATAGCAGAGGGTGTTGGGGAGGCGTCCAGGACATGAATCAGTTCCTTGGGTGAATGTGGGCCCCTTGTGGGAGCGAGCCTGCTCGCGAATGCGCCAGTACCTTCAGCATCAAGGTGCCTGGCACACCGCTATCGCGAGCAGGCTCGCTCCCACAGGGACTGTGTTCAACTGAGGTTCAAGGCAACAGCACCGCACGGCGCGCATCGCCGAGAATGTCGACGCCGTTGAGCACGAACTTCTGGGTGCGCACGTCGATGTCGATCACCGGAACGCCGTTTTCCAGGCGGTTGTAGGTGCGGCACGACAGCTCGAGATTGGTCTTGGGCTTATCGCCCATCTTCAGCGCGGTCTCTTCCAGGGATTTCAGCTTGCCGCCGACGGTGTGGTAGGTGAACCAGGTGTTGCCGTCCTGATCCTGGCCGGCTTCCCGCACGTTCAGCAGGATGTCGTCACCGACACTGACGCCCAGCGCCAGCATGATTTCCGGGCCGACACCTTGCAGGCTGAGCTTGGCGTTGAGGGCCTTGCCGCCCTTGGCCATTTCCTCGGTGATGAAGCGCCCGCCGCGCATCTCTTCCATGTCGAACTCGATCTTCGGCGGGGTGAATTCTTCCACGGTCGCCGACAACGGCAGGCCTTGCAGGGTGGCCGCGATGGCCTGTCTTACGCGGTTGGTAAACATTAGAGAACGTCCTCCAGGAACTGCTCGATGATTTCATCGCGGGCGTTGAGTTGATAAATCATGTGTTCGTTCGGCGCGTAGCGGCCGTAGTCGATCACCACGTACCAGGTGCCGTTCTTGTACTTCTCGACACTGTTGAGTTCCGGGTGCAGGTACACGCTGCCGCCCGGGATGGTTTCGTCGGCCACCAGGGTTTGCAGCCAGTCGTTGATGCGCTTGACCTCCTGGTCCATGAAGGACTTGGTCAGGTTCTTCGCCATGGCTTTCTGGCCAGCCTTGACCAGCTTGCGGCTGATGGCATCCTCCAGGCCGACGTAGCTGATGAACTTGCCGGTAATGGAGCGGTTGCCCAGCAGCGAGAAGCCACCGAGGATGGTCCGGGCGTAGTAGCTGACGCCGTAGCGGTTGAGCAGGTCGCCTTCGGTGGACGTGTCGAGGATGTTGTATTCCACGGTGCGCGAAACGTCCTCGGCATAGGTCACCTGGTTGCCCGGGCTCTCCCATTGCTTGACCTTGGCGAGCGCGGCGATGGCCAGGCTCGACGGGGCCAGGAAGACGTTTTTCTTCGCGGCCTTGGAGTACACCGCCGGCATGTTGTGCACCACCAGGCAACGGTCGAAACCGAGGTCGGCGCCGCCCAACTCCTGGCTATAAGTCACTTGATCGGCGACCGCGACATCCTTGCCGTCGAGTACAACGCGAGCCTTGATGCGCTTGCCGAACGAGGCGAACTCGCTGGCCACCGCCTTGGTGCCGGTGAAGCCCGGCGCGCCAATGATGGTCAGGTCTTCAGCCACGCCACTCAAGGCCGCCAGGCCCAGCTTGCGACCGGTCTGCGCTTCGATGCCGCCGATGACGTTGTTCTGCGTATCGGCGGGGGTGGCGCCCTCTTCGACGATCACCACGTAGACCGGCACCTTGACCACTTTGAGGATCTGGAACACCGCGTGATACAGCGTACCGGCTTCGGTGCCGGTCGGATCGAGCAGCGCCTGGGTGGTGAAGCTGTTGATGCGGAACGGGGCGTTGCGCGGAATCAGCGGATCGGCCTTCGGCGCGGTGCCGACCAGCCCGATGACGTTGTCCCCCAGGCCACCCATGGCCTCGGGAGATTCGGTGGCATTGACGGTAATGCCGTTGTGCTCGAAGTTCAAAACCTCAGCCATGGTTATTCAGCCTTTTTGGTGGCGGCCTTTTTGGCCGGTTGGGATGTAGAGGCCGCATCGGCAACCTCGGTGTTTTTCAGCGCCAGGCGACCGGCGCTGCGCAAGGCGCTGGCCTCGATGTCGAGCAGGTCGAGTTCCTGGCCGATGCTCGACCAGTGGCCGCCGCCGGTGGGGAATGGAACGAGTACGGTGTAGGTTTGGCGTAGTGCCATTGGGTTTCTCCAGATACGAAAAAGCCCCTTCGGGAAGGGGCTTTCAGGGTTTGACGGGAAAGAAAACGCCCCGTCGGTGCGGGGCGTTTATTGGGGTTGTTAGCTGATCCATTCGGGCTTCGCCGGCCGATAATCTATGACCGGGAATTTCCCAGCGGCAGGCCAGTCGCGCAGCAACTGACGCCAGGCCAGCAGCTCGCTATATTGCTCGGCAATCAAACTAGTAGGTAGTCCGATGTCAACCTCATCACGATGGCGGGAGACCAGCCATTCCGTTCGGCTCAGCTCACCATCACGCCAAGCCCGCTCGCTGGCCTCCAATTGCTCCAGAGTAAGCGGCACGACAGAGGCCAATACAGGCCACCCATCGCTCTCTACTGCCAAAGCATGACCAGCAAGTGCACGGTATTCGCTTTCGCTCAATTCAATGCACGTTTTCCCCATGGCGTTGCCATAAAGAGCACCCGGGTAAAGCCCTAGTGTTTCAGGGCAAAAGAAAAATTTACTCATAGTCAATTACCCAATGCGAAATAGAAGACGTCACGGGTACCGGAGCCTTCATTGCCGGATGCCGAGTCAATACTGATAACGGCCTGAGCCAGTCCAGACGGTACCGCTTGATAGGTTTCTCCGCCGTTGAGGAAGACCGTATTGCGCCTGATTGCCAGAACACCGAAAGATGCATTTGGGAAAGCCATCGGCAGCGTAACTGTGGCGATTCCACCATTGGTACCGTTTGTGGTTATTTGAGTAGTGGCCCATTGGATGATCAGACCGCCAAGCCAAGAAGGGAGGGCCAGATAACCGTTCTGCCCGACGAGGAATGAGACGCCCCAGCGCAGTTTTTTCGGCGTCACAATAGTGCTGTCATCGATACCCGCGTTGGTAAGCGCCTGTGTTGCAATCTTCGCGGTACCCCGATTAGTTTCAGTAGCTTGCGCCGCCAGCATCTGTAGCGCCGCTATGTCGATATTTCCTTGGTTAATCGGCGCGTTCCAGGCCTTGATGCACCATATAACCGACAAGTTGCGCGGCCGAGTGACACCAGTGCCACTGGATACCGGCAGCAGGGCAGAAGCCGCGTTATAGACGACATCAGCACCGGGATAATCAGCGTTTCCAAGCCCATCAAGGCCCAAGTCCGAACGAATAGTCGCGTCTGATCCTGTCGAATGCAGTCCAACCACTGCTGATGCTGCGCTAGTGGGGTCGAATGGAACAAGCGATCCCTTTTGAAAGCTCCCCAGCGCACGCCCCACATCCACGCCACGCCCATGATCCCAGCCACGAAGGAATTCGCCACGCGACTCAGGTAAGCGGAAATTACCGGCACCTTCATCCCCCTTGTTGAAGATAGTGCCGAGAAATGACGCTAAGTCAGGGTAAGCGGCGACGCTCCTTACGCTTCCATCCAATTCCAAGAAACCGGGCGCCACTTTGTCGACCGGAAATGCCACCACTACACCGACCGGCAGCGCTGAGGCTTGGGAGATAATCGACTCGATTTCTGGCTTCGTGTAGGTGTCCTTGATACCGAAACCTGCCAACGTTTCAGGGTTGGATCCGCCAGTTGCACGGCCATATTTATCGACTGTCAGACTTTTATAAGTGCCTGCCAGAATGCCTGTTCGACCAGCGAGCATTTCAAAATTCAGCGCGCTGGTGCCCAACGTAATCGGACCATTAGTAACCAGGTGCCAAAGCGAATCGCCGTTCGCGATACCCTCCTCGACCATCACCATCAGACCTGGAGTCACCTTCGCGCTGGTGTTGGAATCAACCGAGCGAGTCCACGCTCCACCGGCCACAACATAAATACCGTTTTCCTTGGCAGTCGTTTGGGCCGTCACCAACACCCGTTGACCGGCCACCACAGCAATACCGTCGATTTGCTGCACACCACTCAGAACGATATTTCCCGTGGTGGCCACCCGAACCGATTGCTTGCCATCGAGTTTCGCCAACTCGTCAGCGAGGTAACTCATCACCCACGCCCGCGTCGCCTTGACGACCGTATCGTCAATCAGCAACGTCACCAACGCCGCATTACTGGTTTCAAAAATAGACCGGATATAAAACTCTTTCCCCGAACCGGACGTCGCCAACACCGGCTTGAACGACTCCGGATATTTGACAATCGCATACAGAACCCCGGTATCGGTCCAGATCCCGGCCTCACGCACATACCAGCCGCCCACTTCAGGCGGGATGGTCACTTCGGCCAGCAACCAACTCGGGTTTTTCTCATCCTGGAACAGTGCATTGAGCGGCCCGCGCCAGACTTCGCGCTTGAGCGCGGTAGCGGTTGCCGCCGGATTGTAGACCGAGCCGCCGCCGTCACCGACGGAAAGCTGCGACAGCTTGATGGGTGTGCCTGCTGCCTTGCAGGCGGTTTCGTAGGCGATGCCTGCATCGGTGAGCAGGGTGTAATAGTCAGCCATTAGGCCCCCTGTGGATAAATGGTGGAAGTTTCGACGGCGTAGAGCCCGGCAACCATGAAGGCCTGTCCCGAGGCTTCAAGCCCTTCGATGACAATTGGATAAACCGTGGTCAGCTCGCCGCACAAGGTGGTGGCACCTATGACGTGTCGGCCGGATGCGCTCAAACCGACTGAAACCTTCAAGATGTCTCGTTCGCTTTTGGCATCGGCCAGACGCCGGTCGAGACGGGCGTCGATTTCTTCGCTGTAAGGCTGTTCGGTAAAAGCCCTGACGGAAAAGCTGTAGGGCGAACCAACGGGCGTTTGCTCATACCAGGCGCGAACTTCGGGCGTCAGTTGCAACCCCTTGGCCGCGTTTTCCAACGCCTTGCGCGTCCCGGCCTGCCGGGCAGTGGGCCATGCGAGTTCAACGGTCAGGCGTTTTTCAGCCTCGGGGGCCGTGGTGCTCCACTCGTTGACCCCGCGATCTGCTGCGAGATACGGCAGGAATGCCGCGGGCGTGGCAGCCGGGTTCATCAGCTCGGGAAACGGCGGATCGATACGTTCAAGCAGCCGGGCGAAACCGATATCCAGCGCCCTTTCCAGCGCAGAGCTGCTCACCGGTAGCAGGCTTGGGGTCGGGGTGTCGTCACTCATAACGTGTCCACCTCGACCGCGACACCCGTGCAATACGGCGCCTGGAACGCCGTGGTCACGATCGGCGCCAACGGTTCGAGAATCTCGAGCCGAACCGCACCGGCGCTGTGCAATGTGTAGTCGATCCAGCTTGGGTCCACCCGGCCTTCCAGGCGATGGCATGCTTCGGCGTATTCCTGCAATTGCCGTTGCGCAGCCGCCTGGGTCAAGCCCGAGTCAGGGCCCGGATTGATCTTCGCCACGACGCGAATCTTGTAGGGTTTGATCTGCGCGGCCTGGACGATGACCTGGTCCGTTTCCGGTCGTACATCGGGCCGGGCGAAATGTTGGCGAACACCCTCGAGCAATGCCTCGGATGGCGTGCCGTCGCCCTCACGAGACAACACCGTCACCGTGACTTCACCCGGCGCTGTCCGGCGTCCGTTGCCATCTTTGACCTGGGCGGCAAGCCCATCCGGGTCGAAGGTGTAGGTCACCGTCACGACCCCCGCCGCACTGCTGTCCACCTTTACTGCGGGGCGTTCGCCAAGGGTAAAAATTTCCCGACGATACTGCATGCGGGAGCCGGCCGCCGGAGCATGGGGCGCGAGGTAATAACGCAACCGGGCGTCATCGTCGCTCTCGTAGACCGGGGCGATAGGTGGGAACGCCGCCGGATCGCCCGGGTCGAGCAGCTGGCGTTCGAGCCCCATGTCGGCCAGGCGGGCATCGAGGTTACTGCCAGTGGCCCACCACGCCAGCATCTGCTTGATCCGGGCGTTGTATTTGCGTTCGTGGGTTTGCAAGCGCACGCAGAAGGCCTCGAGGGCCAGAGTCAGCAACTCGCTTTCGTTTTCCAGGCTGACCGCAAGCCTCGCCGCGCTGTCGGGGGAGCGTGCACCGACGTACTCGACCACGAAGGTCTTGAACTCGGCGAGCAGATCCTCGAAAGCATCGACAGTGACGATGGCCGGTTCGGCCAATTGGTTCTGGCCGGGTATCAACATGCTCATGTCACCACCTCGAAAGTCTGTTTGCGGTTTTTCCAGGTGCCGGCGAAGCGCAGCAGCAATCCGGCGCCTTGGCGGCTGGCGACGATGACTTGCGGCTCGAAGTCGCCGATGCCGTTGTGGGGGTTGTAGAAGGCTTGGGCTGCATGGCTCTGGGCAAGAATCAGCAGGTCATCGCCGAGGTTCTGCCCCAGCAACTGGGTGAGTGCGCAGCCATATAACGGGCGTTTCTGGCGGGTGCCCAAGGGGGTGGTCAGCGCCCGGGTGGCGCGCTGGACGAACTGCGGCCAGTCATCCACCGTGGCGCCGGTGTTTCTATCGATTCCAATCATGGGGAAACTCTTTATGCGGTACTGATGACACGCCCCTGGTGATCCACCAACGGGCCGCTCAGGTGCACACCGGAAGCGTCGAGCCGGATGCCGACGGCACCCAGTTGCAGGTCGATGGCCTCAGGTGTCATCGCCAGTCGCGACGGGCCGATGGTCAATTCGAGGGATTCACGGGAACCGGTGAATGTCGCCGGATCGTTTTTCCAGTGCAGGACATGACTGGCGTGGTCGTAGCCGCTTTCCGAACCGTCCGGGTAAAGGCGACGGGTCAGCGTTGCCTGTGTCGAGACGGGGGGAAACTGACCGCCGTTAAGGCCGAACAACGCCACCGACTGCCCGCCGCCATCACCGCCGCCATGGTTCAGCAGCAGGCATTGCTCGCCCACGGAGGGAATCCGCGATTCGCTCTGGGCGCCGGCACTCGGGTTGAAAAAGCGGATCGCCGGGGTCAGCAGCTCTCCATGGGCAACCTTGCAGGTGTTGGTGGCCGCATCGACTTCCTGGCAGATCCCAATGCGACAGACACTGTCTGCGCGCCGGTACAAGTCTTCGAGCTCGGTTTCCATCCCGGCCAAGCGCTCGATGATCGGCCCCAGGTGCAGACGTAGAAGTGCATCGAACATGGCTCAGCCCTCCAGTGCGGTGTATTGGTCCGGGTCGTCGATGTTCGACACTTCCCAGGTCCGGGCAAATTTCGGAATGCCCAGCGGGTCATCCAGCAACGTCGGACCGAGGTACAGAGTCTGGGTGAATGAAACGGTCCAGGCGCTGTACGGCCTGGTTCCGCCGCTGAACACGGAGGCAACGCCCTCGATATCCGCGGGCCGGCTGCATTGCTCAGCCGACAGCTCCCAGCGGTTGTCGACGATCAGGCGTTTCAACTCACAGGCCAGATCGCAGGCCGTCAAACCCGTGCCGGGCGAAACGACTTGCATGGAAAACATCAGGACATGGGCGATACGTCCATCGTTGGCACGGTTGCCTGACGTATCGCGTTCGATGGCGATCAGTACCCAAGGCTGATCGCCGGAGTCGTCAAAGTCCTGGAGACTCCCGACCTTCAAGCCGGGAAAAGTGGTACGCAGCGTCTCGGCAATGGCGGTAAACAGCTGCGAGGGTTTTTCGATGAGAGTGGGCATTGGGATGGCCTCTTTCCTGTGGATCGGCGGCACCGGCTCACTGTTGGTCGGGACGAGAATCCGGCGGTGGCACTTCACAAACGCCAATCCGCTTGGCGACCCAGCGTTCGTAGAGGCCGATGGCCACATCGGCACCGGCCATGGCGGTCAGGCAACCCAGGGCGCAAGCACTCCAGATCGACATGCCGAGGGCATACAGCAGCATGGTGGCCGAGACGCCGCAGACCACACAGGCGCCGGAGCGCAGGACCACGCGCCGCAACAAAGGCCAGCCACGGGCACCCTCCTTATCGGCACGCCACATCTCGCCGGACACCCCGCCCACCAGGGCGAGCACGATGACCAGCCAGATCGGCATGTCCAGCAACGCTTGTTGCTCGTTTGTCATTCACGTCTCCTGGGGGATTGGATTTGAAAGCTCAGGACGCAAATACCGCCCTGAGCCATTCAGGTTGAATAGCAATTGGTGCAAGACCCAGTCACCCTCAACGGGTAATGAGCATGTCCAGGCTGGTGGAGTCGCAGGCGTTGGTGGATTTCTTGTCGATGACCAGGTAGAGCGAAGATGTCGGGGTGACCGCCACACCGTTCAGCAGGAAGGTGGTACTCCCGCCATTTGCCAGGCTCCCGGACTGGAGCACTGTGTCACCCAGGTTGAGCGACCAGGCGATGCCATCCCCACATGCGTTGTGCAGATCATTGACACGCCCGAGCACATTGATGTTGCCGGAAACGGGGCTGGCCCAACGGATGATGCTCTGGCTGGCTGCCCCTGGATGCGTGGCTACATCGCCCTGCTTGAACACGAAACTCGTACCGGAACCCGTGAAAGTGAAGGTCTGTTTGGGGATGGCGACATAAGCGCCGGTGACGTCGTCCCGCCAGCAGGTGGATGGCTTACCGTTACATTCCTCAGCGTGGAACGTAGGTAAGAGCGTGTAGTTGGCCGAAGCGTTTACCGCGGTCTTGTTCTGCATGAACGACCACGGCGAACCGGCTGGAGCCTGTTCGGTCATCAAATACATGTCCCTGGCTAGGTTCCAGGACAGGGCTGTATCAGCGCGGCTACTCAGCGAGACGAAGGACGACAGGAATGCAATCGTCAGTAGAAGCTTGTTGAATAGTTTCATTTGTAGTTACCTCGACGGATGTCATTGAGTACTGGTCGTGCGGCCTATTCCGCACGTTGTTCGCTCCATGGCGTTCACTCGAGGCTCAAGGGCCTTCACATGATTCAACGTCCCGCATCGGGCACATTTGATCTGGAGTTCGGTGTTCTCGCCCATGCGGGCCAGAAGTCGTTTGCAGCGACCGCATCTGAAATCCTTCAGCATTTGAAAGCCCTCCATTGGCGGCGGTGATGATTTGAAGCGCCTCGCGGCGCAGGCATTCCAAAAAGCCCGGTCGCCCAGGCTTTTCAGTAATGCGCTTGATCTTTCGGCGCGACTGGCGCGGTACGGATCCATTCAAATTGTTCGTCCGGCCGCGGTCTCTGCCCGCCGGATAACTGCTTCTGGTGCTTTACGCTGCACACCCGGGCCAGTTGCCAACCCTCTGAACCGTTGAGGCCGGTTCATCGCTGCCTGTTGATGGAACTAAAGAGCTGTGTTGCCAGCCGGCTTTGTCGAGCGGCTTGGACACAGAATATGCATGTATGCATATACAGTCAATGCGTAAGTGCATTTATTTATGCATAACAAATGCATCAGCGCATTCGCACCCAATAGGAACAAGGGTTGGCGCCCTTTTTGAGGGCGAAAAAAAACCCGCACATCGGCGGGTTTTATCTGACAGCGGAAGGGTTAGCGGGCGTACATGCCCCACCAGAAGACATGACCGAGGATAACGATCTGTTCTTCCTGCATGTCCTGGAAGCTGTAGTCTTCGTCCGGATGTTCATCGCGGTTGAAGCTGCGCAGGCGGATGCCGGTAGGCAAGCGATAGAGCTGCTTCACCCGCAACTGGCCGTTGTGATTGATGGCATAGAGGTCACCGTCGACGATGTCGCCGATCCCGCATTTACCCGCATTCACCCCCACCGTGGCGCCATCGCGCAGCACCGGCAACATGCTGTTGCCGCGTACTGTCACGCATTTGGCCTGGTCGAACTGCACGCCGTTATGACGCAGGCTGCGCTTGCCAAAACGCAGGCTGGAGCGCTCGCTCTCCTCGATGACGAATCTTCCTGATCCAGCAGCCAATTCAACCTCACGCAGAAAAGGGACCGACACCTCGTCTTCTTCGACAGGGGTGTCGTCGTCCCACAGGCTTATGTCCTTGAGTTCGGAATGCGGCTCGTCGCGGCGGCCGTTGCCAGCAGGCAAGACATCGGCGCGCCCGCGCAACTGGTCGGTGCTCACGGCGAAGTATTCGGCGATCTTCGAGATGTGTTTATCCGAAGGATCGACAATCTTGCCGCTGAGAATCCGCGAGAGGGTGGATTGAGGCACGCCGGTACGACGGTGAAGCTCCGTGGGGGAGATCCCGTGCTGATCGAGCAATGCTCTTAATACGGTAGAAACGTTGCGTTTTTGCATAACGCGCATGATGCTTGTTCTTTTTGCGGAATACAAATGCTGATTTGCATAAATCGTGCATATGGAGGATAGCAGCAATCATTTTTGTACCCTGTGGCGAGGGAGCTTGCTCCCTCGCCACAGGGTCCGGTGCGCCCGTTGTGTTGGAGATTTTCCCTACACTTTCTTGGGAAACGGCCCGATTCGGGTCCTTCAAATGTACGCCAGCAGGCTACATCGCCTTGCGCCTCTGCCTACGACTGCGCCAGAATCCGCCGGCTTGTTCACCTTGGATCCCATCGGTACTTTTGTTCTCGTCACTGCCCATCAGTGATCGGGTTTAGTAGCTCGATATCCAAGATGTTCATTGCTCCATTCAGTCAGGCATTTCTGTTCCTGCACTCAATGGTGGCTGTGCGCAGGGCGCCTTCGGGCGCGCCGGTTTCTTGGATCCCCGGTCTACTAACCTGCGTACAGCTGCCACTCTCTTCGTTTAGTAGCGAATCGGTGGTGGCTTCAATTTGAGGATCCAAGAAGCATGATCAAGCACACTCCGAATCCCCCATCCACAGACAATTCCACATCCCGCTCCCAATCAGCCAAAGCCAAGGAGCTCGACGAAGCCGCCACCCGAGCCTTGGACTATTACCTCAAGCCGAAAACCGACAAAGACACATCCGACACGCTCGACACCCTTTTCATCATCGCCCCTGACGTCGACGCCGAATGCCTGCTCGCCAACCTCAGCGAAACCCTGGCCTCGGCCAATGCCATGGTCAGTGACCTGGCGTTCGACCTGGAGGGCTCGCGGCGGCATATCGCGCTAGGGGTCCAACAAATGATCGAACTGGGCCAGCTGCTGGCGAACCGGGCGTTGGACGTGGTTGAACCGAGGTAACGCATTCATCAACGCATGACCCCATGTGGGAGCGAGCCTGCTCGCGATGGCGGCGCAACAGTCGGCAGGTACGTAGCCTGACACACCGCTATCGCGAGCAGGCTCGCTCCCACAGGGTTACTCCGCGGCTTATCCGACCGACATCAGCCATATGTCGGTTTTTTTTATTGCCGGCAATCAAGGGCTACCGTTCAAAGCTCCATTGGAGCCACTCCATCTGGGTCGCACCTGCCCCCCCATGTTAACCTTGCGCCCATCGCGGAAAAGCCGGGCCGATGCCCTTCCTTTTGCCCCACACCTTTCAACGAGTTTGCCTGACACCGATGAATACCGCCGTGAACGATCTGTCCTCCCACACGCCCATGATGCAGCAGTACTGGCGCCTGAAGAATCAGCACCCCGATCAGCTGATGTTCTATCGCATGGGCGACTTCTACGAGATCTTCTATGAGGATGCGAAGAAGGCCGCCAAGCTGTTGGACATTACCCTGACGGCGCGTGGGCAATCGGCGGGCATGGCGATTCCGATGTGTGGGATTCCTTACCATGCGGCGGAAGGTTACCTGGCGAAACTGGTCAAGCTTGGTGAGTCGGTAGTGATCTGCGAGCAGGTCGGTGACCCGGCCACCAGCAAGGGGCCGGTGGAAAGGCAGGTGGTGCGCATCATCACGCCGGGTACGGTCAGTGATGAGGCGTTGCTGGATGAGCGACGGGACAACCTGATCGCCGCCGTGCTGGGGGACGAGCGTTTGTTCGGCCTGGCAGTGCTGGACATCACCAGTGGCAATTTCTCGGTGCTGGAGATCAAGGGTTGGGAAAACCTGCTGGCGGAGCTGGAGCGGGTCAACCCGGTGGAGCTGTTGATTCCGGACGACTGGCCCAAGGACCTGCCGGCAGAAAAGCGCCGTGGCGTTCGGCGTCGTGCGCCGTGGGATTTCGAGCGCGACTCGGCGCTGAAAAGTCTCTGCCAACAGTTCTCCACCCAGGACCTCAAGGGCTTCGGGTGCGAAAACCTGACCCTGGCCATCGGCGCCGCCGGTTGCCTGCTGGCCTACGCCAAGGAAACCCAACGCACTGCCCTGCCTCACTTGCGCAGCCTGCGCCACGAGCGCCTGGATGACACCGTGGTGCTGGACGGTGCAAGCCGGCGCAATCTGGAGTTGGATACCAACCTGGCCGGCGGCCGCGACAACACCCTGCAATCGGTGGTCGATCGTTGTCAGACCGCCATGGGTAGCCGGCTGCTGACGCGTTGGCTGAACCGTCCCCTGCGGGACCTGACCGTGTTGCTGGCGCGGCAAACCTCCATTACCTGCCTGCTGGATCGTTATCGCTTCGAGCAGTTGCAGCCGCAGCTCAAGGAAATCGGTGACATCGAGCGGATCCTGGCGCGTATCGGCCTGCGCAACGCCCGCCCACGGGATCTGGCGCGCCTGCGCGATGCCCTCGGCGCGCTGCCGGAACTCCAGGTGGCGATGACCGACCTCGAAGCCCCGCACCTGCAACAACTGGCACGGATCACCAGCACGTACCCGGACCTGGCCGCGTTGCTGGAAAAAGCCATCATCGATAACCCGCCCGCCGTGATCCGTGACGGTGGCGTGCTGAAAACCGGCTACGACGCCGAACTCGACGAGCTGCAAGCGCTAAGCGAAAACGCCGGCCAGTTCCTGATCGACCTCGAAGCCCGGGAAAAAGCCCGCACCGGCCTGAGCAACCTCAAGGTCGGCTACAACCGCATCCACGGCTACTTCATCGAATTGCCGAGCAAGCAGGCCGAGCAAGCACCGGCCGACTACGTTCGTCGGCAGACCCTCAAGGGCGCCGAACGCTTCATCACCCCCGAGCTGAAGGCTTTCGAAGACAAGGCACTGTCGGCCAAGAGCCGCGCCCTGGCCCGGGAGAAGATGCTCTACGAGGCGCTGCTCGAAGACCTGATCAGCCAACTGCCGCCCCTGCAGGACACCGCGGCCGCCCTGGCGGAACTGGATGTGCTGAGCAACCTGGCCGAGCGCGCGCTGAATCTGGACCTCAACTGTCCGCGCTTCGTCAGCGAGCCGTGCATGCGCATCAGCCAGGGTCGCCACCCGGTGGTCGAGCAGGTACTGACCACCCCGTTCGTGGCCAACGACCTGAGTCTGGACGACAACACCCGCATGCTGGTGATCACCGGCCCGAACATGGGCGGTAAATCCACCTACATGCGCCAGACCGCACTGATCGTGCTACTGGCCCACATCGGCAGCTTCGTGCCAGCGGCCAGCTGCGAATTGTCCCTGGTCGACCGGATATTCACCCGGATCGGCTCCAGTGACGACCTGGCCGGCGGGCGTTCCACGTTCATGGTGGAAATGAGCGAAACCGCGAACATCCTGCACAACGCCACCGAACGTAGCCTGGTGCTGATGGACGAGGTCGGGCGCGGCACCAGTACCTTCGACGGGCTGTCGCTGGCCTGGGCGGCGGCCGAGCGCCTGGCGCACCTGCGCGCCTACACGCTGTTCGCCACCCATTATTTCGAGCTGACGGTGCTGCCGGAAAGCCAGCCGCTGGTGGCCAACGTCCACCTCAACGCCACCGAGCACAACGAGCGCATCGTGTTCCTGCACCATGTGCTGCCCGGCCCGGCCAGCCAGAGCTACGGCCTGGCGGTGGCACAACTGGCGGGTGTGCCAGCCGAGGTGATCAGCCGCGCCCGCGAGCACCTGAGCCGCCTGGAAACCTCCAGCCTGCCCCATGAAACACCACGCCCGAGCAAAGGCAAACCGGCCATACCGCAGCAAAGCGACCTGTTCGCCAGCCTGCCCCATCCGGTGCTCGACGAACTGGCCAAAGTCGACCTGGACGACCTGACACCACGTCGTGCGTTGGATTTACTCTATGCATTGAAGACACGGATCTAACGCAAGGGCGTTCAAGCTGTTAGAATCGCGCGCGGTTTGGGATGCTGCGGACTATTAGCCTGGTCCGCTCCCAAGCCTGGCGACCCCACCGTGAAGAGGGATCCGCTGCCGCCGCCTGAGGAGAGAATTAGAAATGACCTTCGTCGTCACCGACAACTGCATCAAGTGCAAGTACACCGACTGCGTAGAAGTCTGTCCGGTGGACTGCTTCTACGAAGGGCCGAATTTCCTGGTCATTCACCCGGACGAGTGCATCGACTGCGCCCTGTGTGAACCGGAATGCCCGGCGAACGCCATTTTCTCGGAAGACGAAGTGCCGTCCGGCATGGAAAACTTCATCGAGCTGAACGCCGAGCTGGCGGACATCTGGCCGAACATCACCGAGAAGAAAGATGCGCTGCCGGACGCTGAAGAGTGGGATGGCAAGCCAGGCAAGATCGCTGACCTCGAACGCTGATCATCCGCGTTCTTCGAAAAGGCCCCTTGCGGGCCTTTTTGCTTTCCGGTGGCCGGATCGAACGCAGAGTGTCCGTAGAGGCATACCCGCGCAAGCGTGGGCACGATTCGCAGGCAAAAAAAAGGGGCGGTTTGACCCGCCCACATTTTTTCCCTAATCCCTTTGATCCTTTTCATCATCCTGATGAATCGCATCCTGCGATGTCCTTCCTTCCCCATCGTCCGTGACAGGTGTGTCTGTCCGTCGACACAGGACTGATATTAGAGTTTTCCCCAGCGAGTGCAATTCATCCGAAGCGGCCGACAGCACCTGTCACACTTCGTTCATCTATTTAAATAGCCTTTTAAATCAATTGGATACTTAAAAGAAACGGCCTTGAGTGTCGTCTGTCCCCGGCCACGAGGAACCGAACGCTTACACAACACTAGGCAAAAGCTTACAAACCAAGCCGCAAACCTGGCAGGACCGAAAAACCGCCCCCCCAGAAACGGCAAAGCCCCGAACCGGTCGGGGCTTTTCCTGCTGCATTTGCCGGCTTGCTTATTGGAACAGCGACTCGCTCGACAGGCCATTCTTCTCCAGGATCTCGCGCAGACGCTTGAGGCCCTCCACCTGAATCTGTCTCACCCGCTCACGGGTCAAACCAATCTCCAGGCCGACGTCTTCCAGGGTGCTGCTTTCATGGCCACGCAGGCCAAAGCGACGGATTACCACCTCCCGCTGCTTGTCCGTCAGCTCCGAAAGCCATTGATCGATGCTCTGGGACAAGTCGTCGTCCTGAAGCAGTTCACAAGGGTCCGTAGGGCGCTCGTCAGTGAGGGTGTCCAGCAGGGTCTTGTCCGAGTCCGGCCCCAACGAGACGTCCACCGAGGAAACCCGCTCATTGAGCCCAAGCATGCGCTTGACCTCGCCCACCGGTTTTTCCAGCAGGTTGGCGATCTCTTCGGGTGAAGGTTCATGATCGAGCTTCTGGGTCAGCTCACGGGCGGCTCGCAGGTAGACGTTAAGCTCCTTGACCACATGAATCGGCAACCGGATGGTGCGCGTCTGATTCATGATCGCCCGTTCGATGGTCTGGCGGATCCACCAGGTGGCGTAGGTCGAGAAGCGGAAGCCTCGCTCGGGATCGAATTTCTCCACGGCGCGAATCAGCCCCAGGTTGCCCTCTTCGATCAGGTCCAGCAGCGAAAGCCCACGATTGACGTAGCGTCGGGCGATTTTCACCACCAGGCGCAGGTTGCTTTCAATCATGCGTTTGCGACCGGCCGGGTCACCGCTTTGCGACAGGCGCGCAAAATGAACTTCTTCCTCGGGGGAGAGCAGCGGCGAGAAACCGATTTCGTTGAGGTACAGCTGAGTGGCGTCCAGCGCCCGGGTGTAATCGATGTACTTATGTTGTTTAAGTGAAGCGGAGTGTCTGGATTTGGCACGAACGGAAGGAGGAGACGCTCCCTCATCATTCGACATCGAATCCATAGCGATGCCGGTCTCCATCAGGAGAACCTCATCGTCGATGTCAAACTCCGGCACTTCTTTACTGAGAGCCATTGTTATAGTCCTTTGGTGAGTTCGACCTCAAGCTCAAGCGACGCCTTTATCCTTGGCAACGCTGGAGCCTGTTCCCTCTACGTGACGGAACAGGCTGACAACCAAATCAACGACGTGGCAGGAATTGCAGTGGATCTACCGGTTTACCTTGTCGGCGAATCTCAAAGTGCAGTTTCACCCGGTCTGTACCCGTTGACCCCATTTCGGCAATTGTCTGTCCGACCTTGACCTGCTGCCCCTCCCGAACCAACAGCCTGCGGTTGTGACCGTAGGCACTGACGTAGGTATCGCTGTGTTTGATGATCACGAGTTCGCCGTAGCCCCTCAAACCACTCCCGGCGTACACAACCGTGCCATCAGACGCGGCTAAAACAGGCTGTCCCAAATCCCCGGCGATATCAATTCCTTTATTCAAACTACCGTTTGAAGAGAATTTTCCAATGAGAATGCCATTAGAAGGCCATCCCCAGCCAGTCGGGGCGGGGCCTGCAGGCGGCAGCGGAGCAGGCGCCGGCTTGCTCGCGACGGACGGTACTGGCGGCGTTGCAGCCCCGACCGGCCGGCGAATGACCGTGGTTTTGCTCGAAGATGAAGGGGTCGAATCCGACTGCGTGACGACCGCGGTAGGCGTTGAACCGCTGCGACCATCGAAGCGAATCGTCTGACCTGGATGAATCGTATAAGGCGCAGGAATATTGTTCCGCGCCGCGAGGGACTTGTAGTCCCAGCCGTAGCGAAAAGCGATGGAAAACAGTGTATCGCCGCGACGGACTACATACTGACCGGTCGTTACCGTAGGACGTTGCGGTGCGGCATTGTTGCGATCGACAACCCGGACATTACCGGACGGTGTACTGGAACAACCGACCAGCAACGTACTCAAGACAAGGCCAGTCACCAGGCGCTGAAAGCTCGTGATACCCATACGCTGCGCAATGACTGTGAGACTCACCCGCCGCTCCCTTTGTGGTGGCTGAAAAATTGGAAACTGCCTGCCCAGGCAGACACGATGCAAGTATAACGAGGCACGATCATGCCTCTGTTAATGAAGCGCCAAGCACTGTCGCACACGTTTGCTCGACGCCATTGGGTCTTGTTCGGCACAGGGGTGCCGCTGTAAGACACAACCCACGCCGTGGAATTCAGCGTCCGTTTATAAATGCTCAGGCCAATGGCCCGTTGAGCAGCGGCACGAACCTTACGGCTCCCAGGACATGGCGGGAAAAGCCGTGTTCTTCACGCACGATCAACATCAACTGCTGAACCTCACCGGAACCCACCGGAATCACCATCCGCCCACCGGGGGCGAGTTGATCCAGCAGGGCCTGGGGCACATCGGTAGCCACCGCGGTGACGATGATGCCGTTATAAGGCGCCAGCGCCGGCCAGCCCTCCCAGCCATCGCCCCAGCGAAACACCACGTTGCGCAGGTTCAGTTCAACCAGGCGTTCCTTGGCGCGATCCTGCAGCACCTTGATCCGCTCCACGGAAAACACCCGCTCCACCAGTTGCGACAGCACTGCCGTCTGGTAGCCCGAACCGGTGCCGATTTCCAGCACCTTGTCCAACGGCCCCGCCTCCAGCAGCAACTCGCTCATGCGGGCCACCATATAAGGCTGGGAAATGGTCTGGTTGTGGCCGATCGGCAACGCCGTGTCTTCGTAGGCGCGATGGGCCAGGGCTTCATCGACGAACAGATGCCGAGGCGTACGGCGAATCACTTCCAGCACCTGCGCATTGGACAGGCCTTCTTCGTAGAGCCGCTGAATCAGTCGCTCCCGGGTACGCTGGGAGGTCATGCCGATCCCCCGGCGCAGCATATCGTCTTGCTCGCGCATCAACGCAGTCCCTCCAGCCAGCCATCGAGGTGTCGAAAGGCATCGTTGAAGGTACGGTCGAGCTGCAACGGGGTGATCGAGACGTAACCCTGCATCACCGCATGGAAATCGGTGCCCGGCCCGCCGTCCTCCGCATCGCCGGCAGCGGCGATCCAGTAGCCGGCCTTGCCTCGCGGGTCGACCACGTGCATGGGCTTGGCGGCGCGGGCACGGTGGCCCAGGCGCGTGAGCTGGATGCCACGGATGTGATCCAAAGGCAGGTTCGGGATATTCACGTTCAGCACCGTGCGCGGCGGCAAGTCCAGTTCGCCATGGGCCTCTACCAGCTTGCGGGCGAAGTAGGCGGCGGTAGGCAAGTTATCGACCTGCCGGGAAACAAACGAAAAGGCAAACGACGGCTGCTCCAGGAAGCGACCTTCCAGGGCGGCGGCGACCGTACCGGAATACAGCACGTCATCCCCCAGGTTCGCGCCCAGGTTGATGCCTGAGACCACCATGTCCGGCTCGCGCTCAAGCAACCCATGGATGCCCAGGTGCACGCAATCGGTCGGGGTGCCATTGAGGCTGATGAAACCGTTATCCAGATAGCAGGGGTGCAACGGACGGTCGAGCGTCAGCGAGCTGCTGGCGCCGCTTTTGTCCTGGTCCGGGGCGATCACCACGCACTCGGCAAAGTCCGCCAGCGCAGCATAAAGCGCGGCAAGACCGGGGGCTGTCACCCCGTCGTCGTTAGAAATCAGAATACGCATGGGCTGTCCGTCTGCCCTACCGGCACCAGATCGACGAGTTCGCGCACCAAGACAGTGGCGAAACATCCGGCCGGCAGGACGAATTCCAGTTGCAGAATGTCAGGCGAGGGATAATGCCACGACAGCCCGCCAATGGGCAGTCGCAGGATGCGACGTTCGTGATTCATTCCCGCATTGACTAACCAATCACGCAAGTCCGCTTCGCCCTCGGCGACGGCCTGTTCCAGATCGTGGATCACGCCCGAGGCCGGTGAAGGGCCTTCACCCCATTGTGGCCCGGTCGGGTGCAGATCGAGGATCGCCAGGCGCGGATCGTTGCATTCGGCCTCACCGGCCGGGAAAAAACTGCGGCTGTCGGTGAAGGCCAGCAAGTCACCCACTTGGGCTTGTTGCCAGGTACCGTCGGCCACCCGCGCCGCCAATACGCGGTTGAACAGGAAACTGCGGGCCGCGGACAACAGCCGCGAACGCACGTTGCGTTGCTCCGGCAAAGCCTTGCGTGCCGCCCAGCCACGGGCGTCGACGACGTTGCCGCCATCATGACCAAAACGCTGGGCGCCGTAATAATTGGGAATACCCTGGCAGACGATCTGTTGCAGGCGCGCGTCGATAGCCGCCGGGTCGCCATTGAACTGGGTCAGGCGCAAGGTGAAACCATTGGCCGAGTGGGCGCCGCGTTGCAGCTTGCGTCTATGGCGCCCGGTCTTGAGGATCTTCAGCGTATCGTTCTCTGCCGCCGACAGGTCCGGATCCGCCTTGCCCGGCAATTGAACACTGAACCATTGCCGGGTCAGGGCCTGACGGTCCTTGAGCCCGGCGTAGCTGACGGTGCGCAGCGGCACGCCGGCAGCCTTGGCAATCCGCCGGGCCGCTTCCTCGGTGTTCAAGCCGCGCTTTTCGACCCAGATCCACAAATGCTCGCCATCGCCGCTCAACGGGATGTCGAGCACTTCATCGACCTGGAAATCTTCGGCAGTGGCCTTGAGCACAGCACTGCCCAGCGACTCGCCATAGGCACGCGGCCCCAACAATTCCAGTTCGGTCATGGTCGCAGCAACAAGGCAACGGAATGGACGGCAATGCCCTCTTCGCGACCGACGAAACCGAGTTTCTCGGTGGTGGTGGCTTTCACGTTCACCTGGTCCAGCTCAACTTGGAGATCTTCGGCAATCAACTGACGCATGGCCTCGATGTGCGGCGCCATTTTCGGCGCCTGGGCGACAATGGTGTTATCGACATTGCCGACCTTCCAGCCCTTGGCGTGGATCAGCGAGACCACATGACGCAGCAGCACACGGCTGTCGACGCTCTTGAATCGGGGATCGGTGTCGGGGAAATGCTTGCCGATATCGCCCAGGGCCGCCGCGCCGAGCAATGCGTCACTCAGGGCGTGCAGCAGGACATCACCATCAGAATGCGCGAGCAGCCCGAAGCCGTGCGCGATACGCACGCCGCCCAGGGTAATAAAGTCGCCTTCAGTGAAACGGTGAACATCGTAGCCGTGGCCAATACGCATAAAAAAACGCCCTGATTTCTGTCAGGGCGTGATTCTACCTGCATTAGGCGTTTAGAGCGCGCGCATGATGTTGCAGATGATCATCAATGAAACTGGCGATGAAGAAGTAACTGTGGTCGTAGCCCGGTTGCAGGCGCAACTCCAGGGGATGACCCGCCGCCTTCGCCGCCTGTTGCAAGGCTTCGGGTTTGAGCTGGTTGGCCAGAAAATCGTCGCGATCGCCCTGGTCCACCAGCAACGGCAGCTTCTCATCAGCCTCGGCAATCAGCGCGCAGGCATCCCATTCACGCCATTTCGAGCGGTCTTCTCCCAGGTAACGGGAGAAAGCTTTCTGACCCCACGGGCAATCCATCGGATTGTTGATCGGCGAAAAGGCCGACACCGAACGGTAACGTCCCGGGTTGCGCAAGGCGCAGACCAGCGCGCCGTGGCCGCCCATGGAGTGACCGCTGATGCTGCGCTTGTCCGACGCCGGAAAATGCGCTTCGACCAACGCCGGCAATTCCTGCACCACGTAGTCGTACATCCGATAGTGCCGCGCCCAGGGTTCCTGGGTGGCGTTCAGGTAGAACCCCGCGCCCAGGCCGAAGTCCCAGGCGTTGTCCGGATCGCCCGGCACGTCGGCGCCACGCGGGCTGGTGTCCGGCGCGACGATGATCAGCCCCAACTCGGCGGCCATGCGCTGGGCGCCGGCCTTCTGCATGAAGTTCTCATCGGTGCAGGTCAGCCCGGACAACCAATACAGCACGGGCAACTTGCCGCCTTGTTCGGCTTGCGGTGGCAGGTACACGGCAAACACCATGTCGCAGCCAAGCACTTCGGAGCGGTGCCGGTAACGCTTGTGCCAGCCGCCGAAGCTTTTCTGGCAGGAAATATTTTCGAGGTTCATAGCTTCACCTCAGCCCCAAGCCGCGAGCCACAAGCTGCAAGAAAGCACCGCGCTTCACTTGCCGCTTGCAGCTTGTAGCGTGCAGCTGCTCTTAAAAATGAATGACAGTACGGATGCTCTTGCCTTCATGCATCAGGTCGAAAGCCTTGTTGATATCTTCCAGGCCCATGGTGTGGGTGATGAAGGTATCCAGCGGGATTTCGCCCTTCTCGGCCATTTCCACGTAGCTGGGCAGCTCGCTGCGACCGCGCACGCCGCCGAACGCCGAACCGCGCCAGACGCGGCCCGTCACCAGTTGGAACGGACGGGTGGCGATTTCCTGGCCGGCACCGGCGACGCCGATGATCACCGACTCGCCCCAACCCTTGTGGCAGCACTCCAGTGCGGCACGCATCAGCTGGACGTTGCCGATGCACTCGAAGGAAAAGTCCACGCCGCCGTCGGTCATGTCGACGATGACCTCCTGGATCGGACGGTCGAAGTCTTTCGGGTTCACGCAATCGGTGGCGCCCAATTGCTTGGCAATCTCGAACTTGGCCGGGTTGATGTCGATGGCGATGATGCGCGATGCCTTGGCCTTCACGGCACCGATCACCGCCGACAGGCCGATACCGCCCAGGCCGAAGATGGCCACGGTGTCACCCGGCTTAACCTTGGCGGTGTTGATCACCGCGCCGATACCGGTAGTGACGCCGCAACCCAGCAGGCAGACCTTTTCCAAGGGGGCTTCCTTCGGGATTTTGGCAACGGAGATTTCCGGCAACACGGTGTACTCGGAGAACGTCGAGGTACCCATGTAGTGGAAAATGGTTTCGCCCTTGTAGGAAAAGCGCGAAGTGCCATCCGGCATCAGGCCTTTGCCCTGCGTGGCGCGAATGGCCTGGCAGAGGTTGGTCTTGCCCGATTTGCAGAATTTGCACTGGCCGCATTCCGGCGTGTACAGCGGGATCACGTGGTCACCCACCGCGACCGACGTTACGCCCTCGCCGATGGCTTCGACGATTGCACCACCCTCGTGGCCGAGGATCGACGGGAAGATACCTTCCGGGTCGGCGCCCGACAGGGTGTATGCGTCAGTATGGCAAACACCGGAAGCCACCACACGCAACAGCACTTCACCCGCCTTGGGCATGGCGACGTCGACTTCAACGATTTCCAGGGGTTTCTTGGCCTCGAAGGCAACGGCAGCGCGCGACTTGATCATCCGGTCTCTCCATCAAATAAAAACAAGACTGGGAGTGTAATCCGCCTCAGGACGATGAATAATCCAATCAAAAGCAAAACATTATTGCCAAACAGGGATAATCCTTCATGTCCGATAACCGCTGGGAAGGGATCGACGAATTCGTCGCGGTAGCCGAGTGCAGCCAATTCACTGCCGCTGCCGAACGCCTCGGGGTTTCCTCCTCTCACATCAGTCGACAAATCGTACGGCTTGAAGAGCGGCTACAGACACGATTGCTGTATCGCAGCACCCGTCGGGTGACCCTGACCGAGGCCGGACAGACCTTTCTGCAGCATTGCCAACGGTTGCAGGATGGCCGTGAGGAAGCACTCCGGGCGGTGGGCGATCTCACCAGCGAACCCAAGGGCATGTTGCGAATGACCTGTGCGGTGGCCTATGGGGAACGGTTCATCGTGCCGCTGGTGACGCGGTTCATGGGGCTTTACCCACAATTGCGGGTAGACATCGAACTGAGCAACCGGCCCCTCGACCTGGTCCACGAAGGGTTGGACCTGGCAATTCGCCTGGGTCGCCTGCAGGACTCACGCCTGATTGCCACGCGCCTCGCACCGCGTCGCATGTACCTGTGCGCTTCGCCGTCTTACCTGGAACGCTATGGCCGGCCCCATAGCTTGTCGGAACTGAGCCGTCATAACTGCCTGATCGGCAGTTCCGACCTCTGGCAACTGGAACAGAACGGGCGGGAATTTTCCCAACGCGTGCAGGGAAACTGGCGTTGCAACAGCGGTCAAGCGGTGCTGGAGGCGGCCCTGCAAGGGGTCGGGTTGTGTCAGTTGCCGGATTACTACGTGCTGGAGCATCTGCACAGCGGCGCGTTGATCTCGCTGTTGGAGGCGCATCAGCCCCCGAATACGGCGGTGTGGGCGCTGTATCCACAGCAACGGCACCTGTCGCCGAAGGTGCGCAAGCTGGTGGACTACTTGAAGGAAGGGTTGGCTGAGCGGCCGGAGTATCGGGGATAAAGCCAGTGTTTCAGGGCCTGGACAATAGCTATCGCGAGCAGGCTCGCTCCCACAGTGGATCTTGGGTGGACACATAATCTGTGTACGACACAAGCCCTTGTGGGAGCGAGCCTGCCCGCGATGGCGATTTCACTCAGTGACGATGAGCCCAACGCTGGCGCAACCACTCCAGGTCTTCGGGCCGGGTGACCTTGATGTTGTCCGACCGCCCTTCGATCAACCGAGGCGCCTGGCCCGCCCACTCCATGGCCGAGGCTTCATCGGTAATCACCGCATCCGCCACCAGGCTGTCGGCCAATGCCCGATGCAAAGCCCCGAGGCGAAACATCTGCGGTGTATAGGCCTGCCAGATCACGCTGCGATCAACGGTTTCCACTACACGACCGTGCTTGTCGACGCGTTTGAGGGTATCGCGCGCCGGAACGGCCAGCAGGCCACCGACCGGATCGTTCGCCAGCTCGCCGAGCAAGGTATCCAGATCGTCCCTGGACAGATTGGGCCGGGCGGCATCATGCACCAGCACCCAATCGTGATCGTCAGCGCCTTGGGCATGCAGGTGCAGCAAGGCATTGAGCACCGAATCCGAACGCTGCGCGCCGCCGTCCACCCGTTGGATGCGGGTGTCGCCGGCACAGGCCAGGGTCGGCCAGTAAGGATCATCGTGTGCAACGCAGACCACCACGCCCTTGACGGTCGGATGATCGAGGAAACAGCCGAGGCTGTGTTCGAGAATTGTGCGCCCGCCCACTTGCAGGTATTGCTTGGGACGGTCCGCGGCCATACGGGCTCCGACGCCCGCGGCAGGAATCACGGCCCAGAAGGCCGGCAATCGGATACTCATTGGGCCAACTGGTAGAGGGTTTCGCCCTCCTTGACCATGCCCAATTCATGGCGAGCCCGCTCTTCAACGGTCTCCATGCCTTTTTTCAATTCCATCACTTCGGCGTCCATCACCCGATTACGCTCCAGCAATGCCTCGTTCTCGGCGTGCTGATCGGCAATCTGCTGTGTCAGGTCGGCCACTTGCGCCAGGCTGCCATTACCCACCCACAGGCGGTACTGCAGGCCGGCCAGCAACAGGAGCAAGACAAGAAACAACCAATTGGGACTGCGCATCGAATATCAGGTATCCAGTGAAAAAAGACCGCCATGCCAAACTTTGCAGCGTCTGATAGCACGAAGCCTGGAAAACCCAGGCTTGTGCTTGATAAGGCATCAGATTAGAGGGAAAACCGCCACCAAGGCGATTTTTCTGCCCTAACCCGCTGTCTTTTTACCATTTACCGCTTAACCGCGAAACTCGCCGCGACCGTTGTACTTGGCCTTGCCATTCAACTGCTCTTCGATACGCAGCAGTTGGTTGTACTTGGAAACACGGTCGGAACGGCACAGCGAACCGGTCTTGATCTGCCCTGCGGCGGTGCCCACGGCCAGGTCGGCGATGGTCGAATCCTCGGTTTCCCCGGAACGGTGGGAGATCACCGCAGTGTAGCCGGCGGCCTTGGCCATCTGGATCGCTTCCAGGGTTTCGGTCAGGGTGCCGATCTGGTTGAACTTGATCAGGATCGAGTTGGCGATCTTCTTGTCGATGCCTTCTTTCAGGATCTTGGTGTTGGTCACGAACAGGTCGTCGCCCACCAGTTGGGTTTTCTCGCCGATCTTGTCGGTGAGGATTTTCCAGCCAGCCCAGTCGGATTCGTCCAGGCCGTCTTCGATGGAGATGATCGGGTAGCGCTCGGTCAGGCCCTTGAGGTAATCGGCAAAACCTTCGGCAGTGAACACCTGGCCTTCGCCGGACAGGTTGTACTTGCCGTCTTCGAAGAACTCGCTGGCAGCGCAGTCCAGGGCCAGGGTCACATCGGTGCCCAGCTTGTAGCCAGCATTGGCCACGGCTTCGGAGATCACTTTCAACGCGTCTTCGTTGGAGGCCAGGTTCGGGGCGAAACCGCCTTCGTCGCCGACAGCGGTGCTCAGGCCACGGGCCTTCAGCACGGCCTTGAGGTGATGGAAAATCTCGGTGCCCATGCGCAGGCCTTCGGAGAAGGACTTGGCGCCAACCGGCTGGACCATGAACTCCTGGATGTCGACGTTGTTGTCGGCATGCTCGCCGCCGTTGATGATGTTCATCATCGGGACCGGCATCGAGTAGACACCCGGCGTACCGTTGAGGTTGGCAATGTGGGCGTACAGCGGCAGGTCCTGGTCCTGGGCGGCAGCCTTGGCGGCGGCCAGGGACACGGCGAGGATCGCGTTGGCGCCCAGGGTGGCTTTGTTCTCGGTACCGTCGAGCTTGATCATGGCCTGGTCGAGGGCCTTCTGGTCGGCAGGATCCTTGCCCAGCAACAGGTCACGGATCGGACCGTTGATGTTGGCAACGGCCTTCAGTACACCCTTGCCCAGGTAACGGCTCTTGTCGCCATCACGCAGCTCCAGCGCTTCGCGCGAGCCAGTGGAAGCACCGGACGGCGCGCAGGCGCTGCCGATGATGCCGTTGTCGAGAAGCACGTCCGCTTCAACAGTGGGGTTGCCACGGGAGTCGAGAACTTCACGACCTTTGATGTCGACGATTTTTGCCATTGTTGTAAACACTCCAAAGTTGACTAGAACGTTGCAGAAAACGTGCTCACACTCAGCTGCGATGCAGCCCAGAGCCTGGATGGGGAGCGCTTCGCGCTCCGGCGGGAGCAAGCTCCCTCGCCACAGGAGCAAGGCTTGACGATGATGGACGCCATCGCGGGCAAGCCATGCTCCCACAAGGAACGGTGCTTTTAATCGAGCGGTACTTTACCGGAGAAAACCGCGTTACGCGGTTTCTATCGTCGGAAAACCCTTGACCAGCTCGTCCAGCGCCTTGAGCTGAGACAGGAAAGGTTCCAGCTTGTTCAGGCGCAGGGCACAAGGGCCGTCGCACTTGGCGTTATCCGGGTCCGGGTGGGCCTCGAGGAACAGGCCCGCCAGGGACTGGCTCATGCCGGCCTTGGCCAGGTCGGTCACCTGGGCACGACGGCCACCGGCGGAGTCGGAACGGCCGCCAGGCATCTGCAGCGCGTGGGTCACGTCGAAGAACACCGGGTACTCGAACTGCTTCATGATGCCGAAGCCGAGCATGTCCACCACCAGGTTGTTGTAGCCGAAGCTCGAACCGCGCTCGCAAAGGATCAACTGGTCATTCCCGGCCTCCTCGCACTTGCTCAGGATGTGTTTCATCTCCTGGGGCGCAAGGAACTGGGCTTTCTTGATGTTGATCACCGCACCAGTCTTGGCCATTGCGACCACGAGGTCGGTCTGGCGCGACAGGAAGGCCGGCAACTGGATGATGTCGCAGACCTCGGCGACGACCGCGGCCTGGTCGGGTTCGTGGACGTCGGTGATGATCGGCACGCCAAAGGCTTGCTTGATGTCCTGGAAGATCCGCATCCCCTCTTCCAGGCCCGGGCCACGGTAAGAGGTCACGGACGAACGGTTGGCCTTGTCGAAGCTGGCCTTGAAGACGTAAGGGATACCCAGTTTCTGGGTAACCTTGACGTACTCTTCGCAGACCTGCATCGCCATGTCGCGGCTTTCCAGCACGTTCATGCCACCGAACAGCACCATGGGCTTGTCGTTGGCAATCTCGATGTCGCCGACGCGAATGATCTTCTGGGCCATCGTCTTATGCCTTTTTCTGGTGTTGAGCCAAAGCGGCCTTCACGAAACCGCTGAACAGCGGATGACCGTCCCGTGGTGTCGAGGTGAACTCGGGGTGGAACTGGCAGGCGACGAACCATGGGTGATCCGGGGACTCGACCACTTCGACCAGCGCGCCGTCACCGGAGCGACCGGAGATCTTCAGGCCGGCTTCGATCAGTTGCGGCAGCAGCTTGTTGTTCACTTCGTAGCGATGACGGTGACGCTCGACGATCACATCCTTGGCGTAGCAATCGTGCACCAGGGAACCGGCTTCGAGCAGGCATTCCTGGGCGCCGAGGCGCATGGTACCGCCCAGGTCGGAGGATTCGCTACGCACTTCCACGGCACCGGTGGCGTCTTCCCACTCGGTGATCAGGCCCACGACCGGATGACCGCTGGCGCGATCGAACTCGGTGGAGTTGGCGTCCTTCCAGCCCATCACGTTACGGGCGAACTCGATGACCGCCACTTGCATGCCCAGGCAGATACCCAGGTACGGCACCTTGTTTTCGCGAGCGTACTGGACAGCGGTGATCTTGCCTTCCACGCCCCGCAGGCCGAAGCCGCCTGGAACGAGAATCGCATCGGCGCCTTCGAGCAGGCCGGTGCCCTGGTTCTCGATATCTTCGGAGTCGATGTAGCGCAGGTTGACCTTGGTGCGGTTGCTGATGCCGGCGTGACTCATCGCTTCGATCAGCGACTTGTAGGCGTCCAGCAGCTCCATGTACTTGCCGACCATGGCGATGGTGACTTCGTGCTCAGGGTTGAGCTTGGCATCGACCACGGCGTCCCATTCGGACAGGTCGGCGCCGGCGCATTGCAGGCCGAAACGCTCGACGACGAAATCGTCCAGGCCCTGGGAGTGCAGGATGCCCGGGATCTTGTAGATGGTGTCGGCGTCTTCGAGGCCGATGACCGCGCGCTCTTCCACGTTGGTGAACTGGGCAATCTTGCGGCGCGAGGAAATATCGATCGGGTGATCGGAGCGGCAGATCAGCACGTCCGGCTGCAGGCCGATGGAGCGCAGTTCCTTGACCGAGTGCTGGGTCGGCTTGGTCTTGGTTTCGCCGGCAGTGGCGATGTACGGCACCAGCGTCAGGTGCATCAGCATCGCGCGCTTGGCGCCGATTTCGAAACGCAACTGGCGGATGGCTTCGAGGAACGGCTGGGACTCGATGTCGCCCACGGTACCGCCGATCTCGACCATCGCCACGTCGGCGTCGCCGGCACCCTTGATGATGCGGCGCTTGATCTCGTCGGTGATGTGGGGGATGACCTGGATGGTCGCGCCCAGGTAATCACCACGACGCTCCTTGCGCAGCACGTGCTCGTAGACGCGGCCGGTGGTGAAGTTGTTGTTCTGGGTCATGGTCGTGCGGATGAACCGCTCGTAGTGGCCCAGGTCCAGGTCGGTCTCGGCGCCGTCGTGGGTGACGAACACTTCGCCGTGCTGGAACGGGCTCATGGTGCCCGGGTCGACGTTGATGTACGGGTCCAGCTTGAGCATGGTGACCTTAAGTCCCCGCGCCTCCAGGATGGCCGCCAATGAAGCCGAGGCAATGCCTTTCCCCAATGAAGAAACAACACCGCCCGTGACGAATATGTAGCGCGTCATGAAAAACCCTAGAAGTCTGCGTTAAAGCGGTCCGAGCCGCCGGGGAAAGCGAAGGAAGGCCGAAGCCCCCGATCACCTGCATTAATCACAGTGCACCTTTCAAAAAAACCGCCGCGTTGGGACAGACCGGAAGACAAATCACCGGTACGTTGCTCGCTACACATTTTTTGGAATCGCCCAGCAAAGACTGCTTGGTAATCGGCAACTCCTGCAATTCAGGCGAATCCACAGAAGTTGTATCAAGAAGGGAGCGTAGTCTACCGGAAAGCCCCTTTCAGCTCAAACCCCGATCTTGCCCTGATGGCTGCCAGTGCAATTGCCAGCTGCCATCAGCGTCGCCGTCGAGCCGCGGAAGATTGGCCACCGCCAGTAATTGCCCATCCCGATACAACAGCGGCAATCGGCCGCGAACGAACGCCGGCAGGCCACTTTCGTTGAGCAAACGCTTGAGATCCCGATGACCACGACCGGACAGCGTCATCACCTCGCCGCCCTGACGATAGCGCACGCAAAGCCGACCGTCGGGGATTTTGCCAGTGAAGGTCACCCGGCCATTACCCGGCAGGTCCAAGGCATCCGTTGCCCGGGGCCATTCGACGCAACCCGAGACCGGTTGCAGCCAAGGCTCGGGTAACCACCAAACCCGCCCGCCGGCCCGGTGCAACTCACCGCCGGCCAGGCGCCAGATCGGTCGGGCATCGTCCGCTGCGTCGCGCAACGAGTCCCAGCCAGCCCAATGGTCGCTGTCGGGCGGCGTCGTCAGGGCCGCCAGCCAGTGGCTCAATGCATTGCGCTGGCGAGCCGCTGACAAGGCCTGCAAAGGCGCCAGCGCCAGGGATGGCAGCCCGAGCCAGTCAAACGTGCCCGGGGACCTGGCGTCGGCCAGATCGATCCGTGCCAATTCATCCAGCAAACCCTGGGCTTCTGTCAGGTGCGCAGCGCTACGGGCCAGGGTCGAGGCAGCCTGGGGCCACTGTTCGGTCAGCACCGGGAAAACCCGCCGGCGCAGGTAATTGCGCGAATACCGATGATCGTTATTGGACGGGTCTTCGACCCAGCTCAAGCCCTGCTGCTTCCCATAGGCTTCCAGTTCCGCGCGGGATACATCGAGCAACGGGCGCAGCAGGCACCCTTGCCCGAGTGGACGCTGCCTCGGCATCGCCGACAAACCCCGCACACCCGCCCCACGCAGCAAACGAAACAGCAGGGTTTCGGCCTGATCGTCGCGGTGCTGGGCTGTCAGCAGCACCTCGTTACCCTGGAGCGCCGCCGCGAAAGCGCCATAGCGCGCCTCTCGGGCGGCCCGCTCGAGACTGGCGCCTGGGCGGACGTGGACCTCAACCACCTGCAGCGGTATCCCCAGCGCCTCACACACCCGGCGACAATGCTCCGGCCAGGCATCGGCCGCAGCCTGGAGGCCGTGGTGGACGTGGATAGCGCTGAGCGGTGGCAATGCATGTGTGTCGGAGAGCGATGCGAGCAGGTGCAGCAGGACGGTGGAGTCGAGACCGCCGGAGAAGGCGATGCGCCAGGCGGGAGCGTTGCGCCAGGGGGAGAGATTCAGCAGAAGCCGGGCTGCAAGATCAATCGTTGGTTGGCTCATATCGATCACCTTGCACAAAACGAATGTGGGAGCGAGCCTGCTCGCGATGGCTGCTTAACATTCAACATATCTGTTGGCTGTTATACCGCAATCGCGAGCAGGCTCGCTCCCACATGGGGTGAAGCAGGTTCAGGTCAGAGACCGTAGCTCATCAGCCGCTCGTAGCGACGGGCCAGCAGCGCGTCGTTGTCGAACTTCTTCAGCATCGACAATTGCGAACTCAGCTCTGCACGAATCAGCGCAGCAGCCGCGGCCGGGTCACGGTGAGCACCGCCCACGGGCTCGTTGATCACTTTGTCCACGATCCCCAGGCCTTTGAGACGCTCAGCGGTGATGCCCATGGCTTCAGCGGCGTCCGGCGCCTTCTCGGCGGTTTTCCACAGGATCGAGGCGCAGCCTTCCGGCGAGATCACCGCGTAGGTGGAGTACTGCAGCATGTTCAATTGGTCGCAGACGCCGATGGCCAATGCTCCACCGGAACCGCCTTCACCGATGACGGTGGCGATGATCGGGGTTTTCAACCGGGCCATGACCCGCAGGTTCCAGGCAATCGCTTCGCTCTGGTTGCGCTCTTCGGCGTCGATGCCCGGGTAGGCGCCCGGGGTGTCGATGAAGGTCAGGATCGGCATCTTGAAACGCTCGGCCATTTCCATCAGGCGGCAGGCCTTGCGGTAGCCTTCCGGACGCGGCATACCGAAGTTGCGGCGGACTTTCTCGCGCACTTCGCGGCCCTTCTGGTGACCGATGACCATCACCGGCTGGTCCTCCAGGCGGGCGACACCGCCGACGATCGCGGCGTCGTCGGAGAAGTGACGGTCGCCGTGCAGTTCGTCGAACTCGGTGAAGATGTGCTCGATGTAGTCCAGGGTGTATGGACGGCGCGGATGACGCGCCAGGCGCGCGATCTGCCAGCTGGTCAGCTTGCCGAAGATGTCTTCGGTCAGCGTGCGGCTCTTGTCCTGCAGACGAGAGATCTCATCGCCGATATTCAGCGAATTGTCATTACCGACCAAGCGCAACTCTTCGATCTTGGCTTGCAGGTCGGCGATCGGCTGTTCGAAATCTAGAAAATTCGGGTTCATAGGCGTCCGTCTTGGGTCGACGTCCAAGAGAGCTTGGGCCGGCCGGTTGTCTATTCGCGCCCTACCTTAAGGGAGAGGCGCGTTCAGGTCGAGATTAAAAATTCGGGTCGCGGTCAGGGACACTCCAAGTCCAGGAGTGGCCCCTGGCCGTCAACGGTATTGGAGGAAGACGTTGTCTTTGCCGAACTGGTCACGCAAGGCTTGAATCAACGCATCTGCCGGATCGATCCGCCAGCCCTCGCCGAACTGCAGGACAGCCTTGGCGTCGGGGCGCACGTACTCCATGGTGATCGGACAGGCACCGCGATGACGCTTGAACAACTCGCCCAGCCAGCGTAGCTGGTCGCCCTTGAGGTCCTGGGTCTGCAACTTCAGGCGCAGGCTTTCGGCCAGGTTGGTCCGCGCATCCTCCATGCTCATCACCCGCTTGACCCGCAACCGCAGGCCGCCGGAGAAGTCATCGTTGCTGACCTCGCCTTCCACCACCACCATCGCGTCGGTCTGCAACAACGATTGTGCCGAGTGGAACGCATCGGCAAACAACGACGCCTCGATGCGCCCGGAGCGGTCGTCGAGGGTGATGAAGCCCATCTTGTCGCCTTTTTTGTTCTTCATCACCCGCAGGGCGATGATCATCCCGGCGACGGTTTGCGTATCGCGAGCCGGCTTCAGGTCGATGATGCGCTGGCGGGCGAAGCGGCGGATCTCGCCTTCGTATTCATCGATCGGGTGACCGGTGAGGTATAGGCCCAAGGTGTCCTTCTCACCCTTGAGGCGTTCCTTGAGGGTCAGCTCCTTGGCCTTGCGATGGTTGCCGTAGACGTCGGCATCTTCCTCGACGAACAGGCCGCCAAACAGGTCGGCGTGGCCGCTGTCATGGGTGCGGGCGGTCTGTTCGGCGGCCTTGATCGCTTCTTCCATGGCCGCCAGCAACACCGCGCGGTTGCGGTCGATGTTGGCCTGGTAGGCCTTGGGCTCGTCATGGAAGTAGGGACCCAGCCGGTCCAGCGCGCCGCTGCGGATCAAGCCGTCGAGGGTGCGCTTGTTGATACGCTTGAGGTCGACCCGAGCACAAAAATCGAACAGATCCTTGAACGGCCCATCCTGGCGGGCCTCGGTGATGGCCTCTACCGGCCCCTCGCCCACGCCCTTGATCGCGCCCAGGCCATAAATGATGCGGCCCTCGTCGTTCACCGTGAACTTGAACTCCGAAGCGTTCACGTCCGGCGCGTCGAGGCGCAGCTTCATGGTCCGCACTTCTTCGATCAGGGTCACGACCTTGTCGGTGTTGTGCATATCCGCCGACAGTACGGCGGCCATGAACGGCGCCGGATAATGCGCCTTCAGCCACGCGGTCTGGTACGACACCAGGCCATAGGCGGCAGAGTGGGATTTGTTGAAGCCGTAGCCGGCGAATTTTTCCACCAGGTCGAAGATGTTACCGGCCAGGTCCGCATCGATGCCGTTGTTCGCACAGCCCTCGATGAAACCGCCGCGCTGCTTGGCCATCTCCTCGGGCTTTTTCTTACCCATCGCCCGACGCAGCATGTCCGCACCGCCGAGGGTGTAACCGGCCATCACCTGGGCAATCTGCATCACCTGTTCCTGATACAGGATGATGCCGTAGGTCGGCGCCAGTACCGGCTTGAGGCCGTCGTACTGGTAATCCGGGTGCGGGTACGCCAACTCGGCGCGACCGTGCTTACGGTTGATGAAGTCGTCCACCATGCCCGATTGCAGCGGGCCCGGACGGAACAGGGCCACCAGTGCGATCAAGTCTTCCAGGCAGTCGGGCTTGAGCTTCTTGATCAGCTCCTTCATGCCACGGGATTCGAGCTGGAACACCGCTGTGGTTTCGGCTTTCTGCAGCAGGCTGTAGGTCGGTTTGTCGTCCAATGGAATGAACGCGATGTCCAGCGGCTCCTCACCGACCTTGGCGCGGTCGCGGTTGATGGTCTTCAGCGCCCAGTCGATGATGGTCAGGGTCCGCAGGCCGAGGAAGTCGAACTTCACCAAGCCCGCCGCCTCGACGTCATCCTTGTCGAACTGGGTGACCAGGCCATCGCCCTCTTCATCGCAATAGATCGGCGAGAAGTCGGTCAACTTGGTCGGCGCGATCACCACGCCACCGGCGTGCTTACCGACGTTACGCACCACGCCTTCGAGCTTGCGGGCCATCTCCCAGATTTCCGCGGCCTCTTCGTCGACCTTGATGAAGTCCCGCAGGATCTCTTCCTGTTCGTAGGCTTTTTCCAGGGTCATGCCGACTTCGAACGGAATCATCTTCGACAGGCGGTCCGCCAGGCCGTAGGACTTGCCCTGCACCCGCGCCACGTCACGCACCACCGCCTTGGCGGCCATGGAACCGAAGGTGATGATCTGGCTCACCGCGTTGCGGCCGTATTTCTCTGCCACGTAGTCGATTACCCGGTCACGACCGTCCATGCAGAAGTCGACGTCGAAGTCGGGCATGGAAACCCGTTCCGGGTTGAGGAAACGTTCGAACAGCAGGTCATATTCCAGCGGGTCGAGGTCGGTGATCTTCTGTACGTAGGCCACCAGCGACCCGGCACCCGATCCACGGCCCGGCCCTACCGGCACGCCGTTGTTCTTGGCCCACTGGATGAAGTCCATCACGATCAGGAAGTAACCGGGGAAGCCCATCTGGATGATGATATCCAGTTCGAAATTCAACCGGTCGACATAGACCTGGCGCTTGGCTTCGTAATCTTCGGTGGTGTCCTTGGGCAGCAGGACGCTGAGGCGCTCTTCGAGGCCGTCGAACGACACCTTGCGGAAATACTCGTCGATGGTCATGCCATCGGGAATCGGGAAGTTGGGCAGGAAGTGCTTGCCCAGCTTCACTTCGATGTTGCAGCGCTTGGCGATCTCGACGGTGTTTTCCAGCGCCTCGGGCAGATCGCTGAACAACTCGGCCATTTCCTCGGCGCTTTTGAGGTATTGCTGGTCGCTGTAGTTCTTGGGCCGGCGCGGATCGTCGAGGGCCCGGCCCTCACCGATGCAGACGCGGGTTTCGTGGGCTTCGAAGTCTTCCTGCTTGATGAAGCGCACGTCGTTGGTCGCTACCAGTGGCGCGCCGATCTTGTCGGCCAGCGCCACGGCCGCGTGCAGGTGCTCTTCGTCATTGGGACGATTGGTGCGCTGCACTTCGATGTAGAAGCGGTCCGGGAATACCGCCATCCAGTCATGGGCCAGCGTCTCGGCTTCCTCGGTGTTGCCACTGAGCAGGGCCAGGCCGATTTCACCTTCCTTGGCCGCCGACAGCATGATCAGGCCTTCGCTGGCCTCGGCCACCCACTCGCGCTCGATGATGATCGAGCCGTTGCGCTGGCCATCGATGAAGCCGCGGGAGATCAACTCGGTCAGGTTGCGGTAACCCACGGCGTTCATCACCAGCAGGCTGATACGGCTCAACGGCGCGTCCGGATCCTTGCTGGACAACCACAGGTCGGCACCGCAGATCGGCTTGATCCCACCACCCATGGCGGTCTTGTAGAACTTGACCAGCGAACACATGTTGTTCTGGTCGGTGACCGCCACGGCAGGCATGTTCATGCCCACCAGGGTCTTGACCAGTGGCTTGATCCGCACCAGACCGTCGACCAGGGAATATTCAGTGTGCAGGCGTAGATGAACGAATGAAGCCGGCATAGTGATCCTGCGTTAAGTCATGAAAACAACAAGGCCCGGATTGTACCGGGCCTTGGGTATGAGTGGCGAATGCCCGTCAGTCGAAATACCGACCTTGTGGGAGCGAGCCTGCTCGCGATAGCGGTAGTTCGGTCAACAATGATGTGAGTAATCGATTGCCATCGCGAGCAGGCTCGCTCCCACATGGAAAACTGCGCTGGGTGGCTCAGCTTTCGACTAACCCTTCACGTGCTTCATAAGCCAGCCGCACCGGCGCGAACGAGCGCCGATGAATGGGCGTTGGCCCCAGCCGCGCCAGAGCTTCCAGATGCACCGGCGTCGGGTAACCCTTGTGGCCACCGATGCCATAGCCCGGATAAATCAGTTCGAAGGCGCTCATTTCCCGGTCACGGCTGACCTTGGCCAGGATCGATGCCGCCGCGATAGCCGGCACCTTCGCATCGCCCTGGATCACCGCCTCGGCGCGCATCGACAGTTTCGGGCAACGATTGCCATCGATCATCGCCAGCTTTGGCACGATGTGCAGGCCTTGTACCGCACGCTGCATGGCGAGCATGGTGGCGTGCAGGATATTCAGCTCGTCGATTTCTTCGACCTCGGCCCGGGCGATGCACCAGCTCAGGGCCTTCTCGCAGATTTCGTCGTAGAGCTTCTCGCGACGGGCTTCGGTGAGCTTCTTGGAATCGTTGAGGCCCAGGATCGGCCGGTTCGGGTCGAGAATCACCGCGGCCGTCACCACTGCGCCGCACAATGGGCCGCGCCCCACTTCGTCGACACCCGCCACCAGCTCTTCGACTTCGGCGACCAGGTTGAAGTCCAGGCCCATCTGCTGCTTCGAATGCTTCATGGCTTGGCACCGATCAAGGTCAGTACCGCGTCTGCCGCCTGGTTGGAGGCATCGCGGCGCAACGTGCGGTGAATTTCGTCAAAGCCCCGGGTCTGTTCCTGGCCACCGTCGATCAGCGGCGCCAGCGTGTTGGCCAATGCGTCGGCGGTTGCGTCGTCCTGCAGCAACTCAGGCACCAGCAAACGCTGGGCCAGCAGGTTCGGCAAGGAGATGTAAGGACTCTTGACCATGCGCTTGAGGATCCAGAACGTCAGCGGTGCCAGACGATAGGCGACCACCATCGGGCGCTTGTACAGCAACGCTTCAAGGGTAGCAGTGCCGGAGGCAATCAACACTGCGTCGCACGCAGCCAACGCCTGGTGCGAGCGACCGTCGAGCAGCGTGACCGGCAAATCGCGGCCGGCCAGCAATGCTTCGAGCTGCTCACGCCGCTGCGGACTGGCACACGGCAGGACAAAACGTACGCCGGGACGCATTGCCCGAAGACGCTCGGCGGCATCGAAGAACAAGCCGCCCAGGCGACTCACTTCGCCGCCCCGGCTGCCCGGCATCAAGGCCACCAGCGGCCCGTCGGGCAAGCCCAGCGCCCGGCGGGCAGCCTCGCGGTCGGCTTCCAGGGGAATGGTGTCGGCCAGGGTATGCCCGACAAACCGCACCGGCATGCCCTTTTCCTCATAGAACCTGGCTTCGAACGGCAGCAACGTCAGCATCAGGTCGCAGCCTTCGCGGATCTTCAGTACGCGCTTCTGCCGCCAGGCCCAGACCGAAGGACTGACGTAGTGCACGGTCTTGATCCCGGCCTGACGCAACTTGAGTTCGATATTGAGGGTGAAATCCGGCGCATCGATGCCGATGAACACATCCGGTTTTTCGTCAATGAGGGTCGCAATCAGCTTCTTGCGCCGAGCCAGCAGCTCTCGCAGCCGACCGAGCACTTCCACCAGCCCCATCACCGACAGGCGCTCCATCGGGAAATAGGAGGTCAGTCCCTCGGCCTGCATCAATGGCCCGCCGACGCCGATAAACTCGACCGCCGGGTGCTGCACCTTGAGCGCTCGCATCAGGCCTGCACCCAGGATATCGCCGGAAGCTTCGCCCGCCACCAGCGCAACACGCAAATGGCCCATGGTCAGCGAGTGATGCCGCGGGTCGAAGACTGGATGGAGTCACGGAACACCGCGACTTCCGGGAACTGGGTCGATGCTTCGGCCAACTCGACAAGTGCCTGCTCGATGGTCAACCCCTGGCGGTACACGACCTTATAGGCGCGACGTAATGCAGTGATCGCGTCTTCGCTGAAACCACGCCGGCGCATGCCTTCGAAGTTCATGCTGCGGGCTTCGGCCGGATTGCCGAACACGGTGACATACGCCGGGACGTCCTTGCCGATGGCGGTGCCCATGCCGGAAAAGCTGTGGGCACCGATATGGCAGTACTGGTGAACCAGGGTGAAGCCGGACAGGATCGCCCAGTCGTCCACGTGGACATGGCCCGCCAGCGCGGTGTTGTTGACCAGGATGCAATGGTTGCCAATGACGCTGTCGTGGCCGATGTGGGCATAAGCCATGATCAGGTTATGGTCGCCCAGGGTCGTTTCGGAACGATCCTGAACGGTGCCACGGTGAATCGTCACGCCCTCGCGGATCACATTGTGATCGCCGATGACCAGGCGGGTTTCTTCACCCTTGTATTTGAGATCGGGCGTGTCCTCGCCTACCGTGGAAAACTGGTAGATACGATTGTGCCGGCCGATCCGGGTCGGTCCCTTGAGCACCACGTGCGGGCCGATCACCGTACCCTCGCCGATTTCCACACCTGCGCCGATAATCGACCAAGGGCCGACCTCGACGTCGTCGGCCAGGATGGCCGTCGGATCGATGATTGCGCGAGGGTCAATCAAACTCATAGCTTGCGTTCCGCGCAAATGATTTCAGCGGAGCAGACAGGCTTGCCGTCGACCGAAGCCTGGCATTCGAACTTCCAGATCTGGCGCTTGCAACTGATGAACGTGGCTTCGAGGATCAACTGATCGCCCGGGGTCACCGGCTGGCGGAAACGCAACTTGTCGGACCCGACGAAGTAGTACAGCGTGCCGTCCGCAGGCTTCACGTCCATGATCTTGAAACCAAGGATCCCGGCAGCCTGAGCCATGGCCTCGATGATCAGCACGCCCGGCATGATGGGATGCGCAGGGAAGTGACCATTGAAGAACGGCTCGTTGATGCTGACATTCTTGTAGGCGCGAATGCGCTTGCCCTCAATATCCAGCTCCACTACCCGATCCACAAGCAGGAACGGGTAACGGTGAGGCAGGTATTCGCGAATCTCGTTGATGTCCATCATTTCGGGGGGAAGCCTATGTAAAGATTGGGAGGTGCGCGGTAGACGCGCGCTCCGCTAGCAAATCAAGGAAGCCTGGCGGCCATGCACACTTGATATGGAAATGGTATCAGCCATCTGATGAAGCATTACCGCCAGGGGTCACGTCCCCTACACGCTTTTCCACCTGTTTCAGGCGTCGCGCGATGTCATCGAGCTGACGGATACGGGCCGCGCTCTTGCGCCATTCGGCCGCCGGCTGCATCGCCGTACCGGAAGAATAGGCACCCGGCTCGGTAATCGAGTGGGTCACCATGGTCATCCCGGTCAGGAAAACGTTGTCACAGATATCGATGTGCCCCACCAGCCCCACGCCACCGGCAAGCATGCAATGCTTGCCGATCCTGGTGCTGCCGGAGATACCCACGCAGGCCGCCATGGCGGTGTGGTCGCCGACCTGGACGTTGTGAGCGATCTGGATCTGGTTATCGAGCTTCACGCCATTGCCGATGATCGTGTCGGCCAGCGCGCCGCGGTCGATGGCGGTATTGACGCCGATCTCCACGTCATCGCCGACGGTGACCCCACCGATCTGGGCAATCTTCTGCCAGACGCCCTTCTCGTTGGCGAAACCGAACCCCTCACCACCCAGCACCGCGCCGGACTGGATCACCACCCGCCTGCCGATGCGCACATCGTGATACAGGGTGACCCGGGGAGCCAACCAGCCGCCTTCGCCGATCTCGCTACGAGCCCCGACGAAACAATGAGCCCCCAGCGTAACCCCGGCACCGATCCGCGCCGCACTCTCGATGACCACGAAAGGACCGATGCTGGCCGTCGGATCGACCACCGCATCCGCCGCAATCACCGCACTGGGATGAATGCCGGCAGCCGCCTTGGGCTTGGGGTCGAACAGATGGGAAATCCGCGCATACGCCAGGTAGGGATCGGGTACGATCAGGGCGTCACCGGCAAAACCTTCGGCATCGGCAGCCTTGAGCAGCAACGCGGCGGCCCGGCTATCAGCCAGGTATTTGCGATATTGAGGATTTGCCAGGAAGCTCAACTGAGCTGGGCCAGCCTCTTGCAAAGTGGCTAGCCCAGTGATTGCCTTCTCCGGGTCGCCACGCAGGGTGGCTCCGAGGAACTCGGCCAACTGGCCGAGTTTGATAGTCGCTGTCATGGATTACTTCAGCTGATTCATGCGCTCGATGACCTGGCGCGTGATGTCGTACTGAGGTTTGACATCGATCACTGCGCCACGCTCGAACACCAGGTCAAAACCACCTTTCTTGATGACTTCTTCCACGGCGCTGTCGAGCTTCGGCTTGAGCTGCTTGAGCATTTCACGGTCGGCAACGGCTTTCGCTTCGTTCAGCTCCTTGGACTGGAACTGGAAGTCACGGGCCTTTTGCTTGAACTCAAGCTCCAGGCGCTCACGCTCGCCCTGGGCCATCTTGTCGCCACCGGCGACCAGGCGATCCTGGATGCCTTTGGCACTGCTTTCCAGGCTCTTGAGCTTGGTCAGTTGCGGGCCGAACTTTTTCTCGGCGTCCACGGCGTATTTCTTGGCCGCGTCGGATTCCAGCAAGGCCATCTGATAGTTCAGAACGGCGATCTTCATGTCGGCAAAAGCCGGACCTGCGACCAGTACGGTCGCCAGGAGAACCAATTGAGTCAACTTACGCACGATGTACTCCTACAAAATTCATTGTCGTTATCTTGGGTCAGACGCTTAGAACGTCTGGCCGAGGGAGAATTGGAACACTTGGGTTTCAGCGTCATCCGGTTTCTTGATCGGCATCGCCAGCGCGAAGCTCAAAGGACCGAGGGCAGTCACCCAGGTCACGCCTACGCCCACGGAACTGGCCATGTTGCTGAGGCTGATGTCGTTGCACTGGGTATTGGACTTGGTGCCGTTAGTGTTGGTGGTGTCGCTGCACTTGGAGTCGAATACGTTACCCACGTCCCAGAAGACCGAGGTCCGCAGCGAGCGCTGGTCCTTGACGAACGGCATCGGGAACAGAACCTCGAGACCACCCTGGATGAGCACGTTGCCACCGAATGGCAGCGGATCCTGATCCGGGTCGGCGATGGTACCTGGGTTGGTGCCCCGGCTCGGGGTACTGCGCGGCCCCAGGGTGCTGTCCTTGAAGCCACGTACCGAGTTGAAACCACCTGCGTAGTAGTTCTCGTAGAACGGCAAGCCATCGGTCGAACCGTAGCCATCACCATAACCCAGCTCGGTATGCAGGCGCATGGTGTAGGTGTCGGTCAACGGCTGGAACAGCTGGCCACGATAATCGAGTTTGAAGAACGACAGGTCACTGCCAGGGGTCGTCGTTTCCAGGACCAGGCTCTGGGAATGACCACGCGTCGCCAGCACGCCCTTGTTCAGGGTCGATTCGGACCAGCCGGCAGACGCCTTGAAGTTCAGGTAGCTGTCGCCTTCCTTGTTAACGAAATCGAAGATCTCGTCAACGGTGTATTTACCGGTGTTGATCTTGTCCTGCTGGGCAGTCAGACCGAACGTCAGGCGCGAGGTCTCGCTGATCGGGTAGCCGATGTTGGCGCCGACACCATAGCTGTCCACCGCATAGCTGGAGATATCGGAGTCGAGCTCGTCATAGTCGGTGGTGCGATAGAAGGCGTTGTAGCCCAGGCTCACACCGTCGGCAGTCCAGTAGGGGTCCACGAAACCGAAGTTGTAGCGGGTCTGGTATTCACTGCGGGTCAGGCCGACGCTGACTTTGTTACCGGTACCCAGGAAGTTGTTCTGGGTGATCGAGCCACCGAGGATCAGGCCGGCGCTCTGGGCAAAACCGACACTGGCGGTGATCGAGCCGGAAGCCTGCTCTTCGACGCTGTAGTTCACATCGACCTGGTCATCGACGCCCGGTACCGCCGGGGTCTCGACGTTGACCTCCTTGAAGAAGCCGAGGCGCTCCAGACGGGTCTTGGATTGGTCGATCAGGTAGGTCGACGCCCAGCCACCTTCCATCTGGCGCATCTCACGACGCAGCACCTCGTCCTCGGACTTGGTGTTGCCACGGAAGTTGATGCGGTTGACATAGGCACGCTTGCCCGGGTCCACGGCGAAGGTGATGTCGACGGTGTGATCTTCATCGTGTGGCTGCGGCACGCCGTTGACGTTGGCGAAGGTATAGCCTTCGTTACCCAGGCGACGGGTGATCAGCTCGGACGTGGTGGTCATCAGCTTGCGCGAGAACACCTGGCCTTTCTGCACCAGCAGCAACGACTTGACCTGGTCTTCAGGCACCTTCAGATCACCGCTGAGCTTGACGTCGCGAACCGTGTACTTCTCGCCTTCGTTGACGTTGACGGTGATGTAGACATGCTTCTTGTCCGGGGTAATGGATACCTGGGTCGAAGCGATGTCCATGTTGATGTAGCCACGGTCCAGGTAGTAGGAACGCAGGCGCTCCAGGTCACCGGAGAGTTTTTCACGGGCGTACTTGTCATCGTTCTTGAAGAACGACAGCCAGTTGGTGGTCTTGAGTTCGAACAGGTCGATCAGGTCTTCGTCGGGGAAAACCGTGTTACCCACCACGTTGATGTGCTGGATGGCTGCCACGGTGCCTTCGTTGATGTTGACCTTCAGGCCCACACGGTTGCGAGGCTGCGGCACCACTTCGGTGTCGACGGTGGCCGAGTAGCGACCCTGGGCGACGTACTGGCGCTGCAGTTCGTTACGCACGCCTTCGAGGGTCGCGCGCTGGAAGATCTCGCCTTCGGCCAGACCGGACTGCTTGAGGCCTTTCATCAGGTCTTCGGTGGAGATCGCCTTGTTGCCTTCGATCTCGATGCTGGCGACCGACGGCCGCTCGACGACCGTGATGACCAGGACGTTACCGTCACGTCCCAGCTGGATATCCTGAAAGAAACCGGTCTTGAACAGCGCACGAGTGGACTCCACCAGGCGCCGATCATCCGCCTGCTCGCCGACGTTCAACGGCAAGGCACCAAAGACGCTACCCGCGGAAACCCGCTGGAGGCCGTTGACACGAATATCAGAGATAGTGAAGGACTCGGCGTGAACTTCGGCGATCATCAACACGGTAAACACCGCGGTTAGCAGCAGACGTTTCATGAAGTCCTTTCTTATTCCAACTGGCAATAAACAAACTGCCGCAAAATGCGGCAGATTCGCAATTCAGCGAAGCGTTACAGACGACCCAGATCGTTGACCAAGGCAAGCAACATCACCCCGACCACCAAGCTGATACCGATCTGTATCCCCCAACCTTGAACCCGATCCGACAAGGGACGACCACGCGCCCACTCGATCAGATAGAACAGCAGATGCCCCCCATCCAGTACCGGGATGGGCAGCAAATTCAGAACCCCCAGGCTAATGCTCAGATAAGCAAGGAAATTCAGGAAATCAGCAACGCCCGACTGGGCAGAAGCGCCCGCCACTTTAGCAATGGTTATCGGTCCACTCAAGTTTTTTACCGAGAGCTCGCCGAACAACATTTTCTTCAGTGAGTCGAGGGTCAGGACACTCATGGTCCAGGTACGACGCGCACCTTCGCCAATCGCCGCAACCGGACCGAAACTGACCTCGCGGATCATCTCCGGCGGCCAGTCGACAGCCTTGACGCCCGCCCCCAGGTAACCTGCCGGCGTCTTGCTCTCGCCACGGGCGGCCAGGGTCACCGAGACGTCGATTGGAGCACCATCGCGCTCGACGCGCAGCACAATTTTGGTATCAGGACGTACACGAACCGCGTCGACCACCTGCTGCCAATCAGTGACCGATTGACCATCAAGGGCCAGCAGGCGATCGCCGGTCTTCAGCCCGGCAGCCTGGGCCGGCCCCTTCGGATCGAGCTCGGCCAATACCGGCGGCAGCGCCGGACGCCAGGGGCGAATGCCCAGGGAACGGATCGGGTCCGGCTCATCGGCTCCCTTGAGCCAGTTATCCAGCGCCAGCACCCGAGGAGAATCCGTTGTCGAGCCCTGCTCGCGCACCATCAACTGCAACGAACCACTCTCGCCCAGGCGACGCACGAGTTGCAGGTTGACGGCAGCCCAGCCGGAAGTCGGCTCGCCATCGATGGCAACGATTTCCTCACCAGCGCTCAATCCGGCCCGGGCCGCGACGCTGCCGGCCTCGACCGCACCAATGACAGGACGCACCTGCTCGCTCCCCAACATGGCCAGGGCCCAGAAGAACACCATGGCCAGCAGGAAATTGGCAATCGGCCCCGCCGCTACGATGGCGATGCGCTGCCGGACAGTCTTGCGATTGAAGGATTGATCGAGCTGATCGGCGGGCACTTCACCCTCACGCTCGTCGAGCATCTTTACGTAGCCACCCAGCGGGATGGCGGCCACGACGAATTCAGTGCCCTTCTTGTCATGCCAGCGCAGCAAGGGCATGCCGAAGCCGACGGAAAAACGCAGGACTTTCACGCCACAGCGACGGGCGACCCAGAAATGACCGAATTCGTGAAAAGTGACCAGCACACCCAATGCCACCAGGGTGCCGACAATCATATAGAGCGCGCTCATCTGTTTTCTCCGCAATCCTGTCCAGGGCAGCCCCGGCTAACGTACCGCAGCCTCAACGTCCGTGACGCCTCAGCCACTGCCCCGCCAACTCGCGGGCCCGGGCATCCACGGTGAACACCGCGTCGAGATCGTCGAGGGCAACCACAGCCTCGAGATTCAAGACTTCCTCGATGATACTCGCGATTTCGAGGTAGCGGACACGTCCATCAAGAAACGCGGCGACCGCCACTTCATTGGCGGCGTTCAACATGGCCGGCGCACTGTTGCCCGCCTCGGCCGCCTGTCGCGCCAGGCGCAGGCAAGGGAAGCGCTGCTCATCGGGTGCCTGGAAATCCAGGCGGGCGACGGCAAACAGGTCCAGCGGTGCCACACCCGAATCGATTCGATCCGGCCAGGCCAGCGCGTTGGCGATGGGTGTGCGCATGTCCGGGTTGCCCAACTGGGCCAGCACCGAACCATCTACATAATCCACCAGCGAATGGATCACACTCTGCGGATGAATCACCACCTCGACCTGGGACGGCCTTGCATCGAAAAGCCAGCAGGCCTCGATCAGCTCAAGGCCCTTGTTCATCATGCTGGCCGAATCCACGGATATCTTGCGCCCCATGGACCAGTTCGGATGGGCACAGGCCTGCTCGGGTGAAACATGTTCCAATTCTGTCAGCGGCGTCTGCCGGAACGGACCGCCGGAAGCGGTCAGCAAGATCCGCCGGACACCTACGGCGCCGAGGCCACGGGAAAAATCCCGCGGCATGCATTGAAAAATCGCATTGTGTTCACTGTCGATCGGCAGCAGCACCGAACCGCTTTTGCCCACAGCCTGCATGAACAACGCGCCGGACATGACCAGCGCTTCCTTGTTGGCCAACAGGATCTTCTTGCCGGCCTCCACCGCAGCCAGCGTCGGGCGCAGCCCCGCGGCACCGACAATCGCCGCCATCACTGCATCGACTTCAGGATCGGAGGCCACTTCGCACAGGCCCTCCTCACCTACCAGCACGCGGGTCTGCAGGCCGGCTGCACGCAGGTCATCCTGCAGCGCCCGTGCCACGCCGGCCTCGGGCACCACGGCAAACCGTGGGATGTGACGAATGCACAACGCCAGCAACTCGCTCAGGCGTGTGAAGCCGCTGAGCGCGAACACCTGGTAGCGCTCCGGGTGCCGGCCGATGACGTCCAGCGTACTCAGGCCGATCGAACCGGTAGCACCCAGGACAGTGATCTGCTGGGGGCGACTCACGACGCCGCCATCCACAGCAGCACAGCGAAGATCGGGACCGCCGCGGTCAGACTGTCGATACGATCCAGCACGCCGCCATGGCCAGGCAGCAGATTGCTGCTGTCCTTGATCCCGGACTGGCGCTTGAACATGCTCTCGGTCAGGTCTCCGACCACTGAGACGAAGACAATCAGGGCGGCGCCAAACAGGCCGATCAGCAACTGGCCGGCCGTCCATTCCCGCACGACGCCAACGACCGTCGTAATCACCAGGCTCAAGGCCAAGCCACCGTAGACCCCTTCCCAACTCTTGCCGGGACTGACTTTGGGCGCGAGCTTGCGCTTGCCGAATGCCTTGCCGGAGAAGTAGGCCCCGACGTCGGCCCCCCAGACCAGCACCATCACCGCCATGATCTGCCAGTTACCCAGCGCACCTTGCTTGATCCAGATGAGTCCCTGCCAGGCCGGCAGCAGGATCAACAGACCGATCATCAGCTTGGTCGCGGCATTGGCCCAGTGATGGGTCGTGTGGGGGTAGGTCAACACCAGGAAGGTTGCCGCAGCCCACCAAAGCACCGAAGCGCCCAGCACCCAGGGCGCAATACCGGGCACCACATACATGACAAAAAGCATGGCCGCCACGACGGCGGCGTAGGTCACACGGGCCGACTGCGCGGCAAAACCGGCCAGCCGCGCCCACTCCCAGGCCCCCAGCGTCACGACCAACCCGATGAACAGGGCGAAGCCGGCACCGTTCAGCAGGAAGAAGCCGCACAGGGCGATGGGCAATAGGATCAGTGCAGTGATGATTCGTTGTTTGAGCATTAAACCCGGGCTCCAGCTTCGATCTGCTCGCTCGTTTTACCGAAACGACGCTGACGGGAAGCGAAATCAGCCAGCGCAACGCGCATGGCTTCGTGTTTGAAGTCCGGCCAGAACAGGTCGGAGAAGTACAGCTCGGCGTAAGCCAGCTGCCAAAGGAGGAAATTACTGATGCGATGTTCGCCACCGGTGCGGATGCACAGGTCCGGCAAGGGCAGGTCGCCCGTGGCCAGGCAGGTCTGCAGCAGTTCAGGCGTGATGTCTTCCGGGCGCAAGTGCCCGGCCTGGACTTCCCGCGCCAGCCGCTGGGCCGCCTGGGCAATGTCCCACTGACCGCCATAGTTGGCGGCGATCTGCAGGACAAACCGGTCGGCGCCGGCCGTCGCAGCTTCGGCATCGCGCATCGCAGCCTGCAACTCCGGATGAAAGCGCGAGCGATCACCGATGATACGCAGGCTGATGCTGTTCTCGTTGAGGCGCTTGGCCTCACGACGCAAGGCCTTGAGGAACAACTCCATCAAGGCGCTGACCTCGTCGGCCGGGCGCTGCCAGTTTTCGCTGGAGAACGCGAACAGGGTCAGCACCTCGACGCCAGCCTCGGCGCACACCTCGATGACCGCGCGAACCGCATCGACCCCCGCCTTATGCCCGGCGACACCGGGCATGAAGCGTTTCTTGGCCCAGCGGTTGTTGCCGTCCATGATGATCGCTACGTGGCGCGGCACCGCGAACGACGCGGCCTGCTTGGTCTTATCCATGAAAACGAGACCCTTATACGGCCATCAGATCCGCTTCTTTCTGCTTGGTGGCCAAATCGATATCAGCCTCTGCCTTGTCGGTCAGTTTCTGGATATCGGCCGCCGCGCGACGCTCTTCGTCTTCGCTGATTTCCTTGTCCTTGGCCAACTTCTTCAGTTCGCCCAGGGCATCGCGTCGAATGTTGCGTACGGCGACGCGCGCATCTTCGGCAGCGCTGCGCGCCTGCTTGGTGAACCCCTTGCGGGTTTCCTCGGTCAGGGCAGGCATGGAGATCAGCAGCAACTCGCCCAGGTTGGTCGGGTTGAGGTTCAGGCCGGCGCTCTGGATCGCCTTGTCGACCGCCGCGAGCATGTTGCGCTCGAAGGCCACGACTTGCAGGGTCCGCGAATCCTTCACGGTAATGTTGGCGACGCTGGTGATCGGGGTGTCGGCGCCATAATAAGGGACCATCACGCTGCCCAGGATGTCCGGGTGAGCCTTGCCGGTACGGATCTGGCCAAATGCGTGGCTCAGGGACTCCAGGGATTTCTGCATACGCGCTTGGGCGTCTTTCTTGATTTCGTTGATCATTGTTGAACTTCCTCGATCAGGGTTCCTTCGGCGCCACCGTGCACGATATTCAGCAGGGCACCGGGCTTGTTCATGTTGAAGACACGCAACGGCATCTTGTGGTCGCGGCACAGACAGATAGCCGTCAGGTCCATGACACCCAGCTTGCGATCCAGCACTTCATCGTAGGTCAGATGATCGAACTTCTCGGCATGCGGGTCCTTGAACGGGTCGGCGGTGTAGACACCATCGACCTTGGTTGCCTTGAGCACGACATCGGCATCGATTTCGATCGCTCGCAGGCAAGCCGCCGAATCCGTGGTGAAGAACGGATTACCGGTACCAGCGGCAAAAATCACCACTTCCTTGGAGTTGAGGTGGCGCATGGCTTTGCGACGATCGTAGTGATCGGTCACACCAACCATGGAAATGGCCGACATCACGATGGCGGAGATATTGGCACGCTCCAAGGCGTCGCGCATAGCCAGGGCGTTCATCACAGTGGCCAGCATGCCCATGTGGTCGCCCGTGACCCGATCCATGCCGGCCGCGCTCAGCGCCGCACCGCGGAACAGGTTGCCGCCACCGATGACCAGGCCGACCTGAACACCGATCCCGACCAGTTGACCCACTTCAAGGGCCATGCGGTCCAGCACTTTCGGATCGATCCCGAACTCTTCCGAGCCCATCAGGGCCTCGCCGCTAAGCTTGAGTAGAATGCGTTTATAGCGAGCCTGATAACCACTGCCCTGCTGAGCCATTGCGAATCTCTCCTGCGGCGTATTTACGAAAATTCTTGGCGGACTGCTGTTTACAGCCTGCTCTCACTCTAGCGTGACGCTGACACAGCGCCATCGGAACACGGCTTTGTAAGCCAGTTCCGACAGGAAACCAATAGAAATCGGCATCCTCATCCGAAAAGAGGCTGCGCGCGTGAGCGGGCAGCCTCTTCTGGGCGACAGTTGTAGAAACCTGTCTTATTGCTTGCTGGCAGCAGCTACCTGCGCGGCAACTTCTTCAGCGAAGTTGTCGACCGGCTTCTCGATGCCATCGCCTACCTTGAAGTAGGTGAAGGAAACGATTTCAGCACCGGCTTTCTTCGCCAGGTCACCGACCTTGACTTCAGGGTTCTTGACGAACGCTTGCTCGACCAGGCTGGCTTCAGCCAGGAACTTGGAGATACGACCGGCCACCATCTTCTCGGCGATGTCGGCAGGCTTGCCCTTGAGCTTCTCTTCGTTCAGCTGCAGGAAAACGCCTTTTTCGCGCTCGATCGCTTCAGCCGAAACGTCCGAAGGCAGCAGGAATTCAGGGTTGGTCGCGGCTACGTGCATGGCGATGTCTTTCGCCAGCTCGGTGTCGCCGCCCTTGAGGACGACAGCCACGCCGATCTTGTTGCCGTGCAGGTAAGTACCGACCACGTCACCTTCAACGCGAACCAGACGACGGATGTTGACGTTCTCGCCGGTCTTGCCAACCAGTACCAGGCGCGCTTGTTCCTGAGCTTCGATCAGCGGAGCTGCGTCGGTCAGTTTGTCAGCGAAGGCTTTTTCGACGCTGGCAGCAACGAATGCCTTGAAGTCGTCCTGCAGAGCCAGGAAGTCGGTCTGGGAGTTCACCTCCAGCAGAACGGCGGCCTTGCCGTCGTCCTTGATGGCGATAGCGCCTTCAGCGGCAACGTTGCCAGCCTTCTTGGCAGCCTTGATGGCGCCCGAAGCACGCATGTCATCAATGGCTTTCTCGATGTCGCCGCCAGCCTTGGTCAAGGCTTTCTTGCAGTCCATCATGCCTTCGCCGGTACGCTCGCGCAGTTCTTTGACCAACGCTGCAGTAATCTCTGCCATTTCAAAATCCTCTTGGATAGGTTTTCAACCATTCCACCCGATCGAACGGGCGATCAATTCTTCCTGAAAACCACTGTTTATAGACCGAGGCAGATGACAAACAGGTAGCTGCACTGGCGACAAATGGTTTTCGAGGTGGCAAAAAGGGGGCCAAGCCCCCTTTTTGCTTACTGAGTCAACGCCAGGGGCGTCAATTACTCAGCGGCTGCTGCCGGAGCTTCTTCAGCGAAGACTTCGGTGCCGCCTTGAACGTTGTTGCGACCACGGATAACAGCGTCAGCCATCGAACCCATGTACAGCTGGATGGCGCGGATGGCGTCATCGTTGCCTGGGATGATGTAGTCAACGCCCTCCGGGCTGCTGTTGGTATCGACAACGCCGATGACCGGGATACCCAGCTTGTTGGCTTCGGTGATCGCGATGCGCTCGTGGTCAACGTCGATCACGAACAGCGCGTCAGGCAGACCGCCCATGTCCTTGATACCGCCCAGGGAGCGGTCCAGCTTCTCAAGATCGCGAGTGCGCATCAGCGCTTCTTTCTTGGTCAGCTTGGCGAAAGTGCCGTCTTCGGACTGGACTTCAAGATCACGCAGACGCTTGATGGAAGCGCGGATGGTCTTGAAGTTGGTCAGCATGCCGCCCAACCAGCGGTGATCGACGTACGGCGAACCGCAACGTGCTGCTTCTTCAGCAACGATCTTGCCAGCGGAACGCTTGGTGCCGACGAACAGAATCTTGTTTTTGCCCTGGGCCAGGCGCTCTACGAAGGTCAGTGCTTCGTTGAACATCGGCAGGGTTTTTTCAAGGTTGATGATGTGGATCTTGTTACGCGCGCCGAAAATGTACTTGCCCATTTTCGGGTTCCAGTAACGGGTCTGGTGACCGAAGTGCACACCGGCCTTCAGCATATCGCGCATGTTGACTTGGGACATGATAGTTCCTTGATAAGTCGGGTTTGGCCTCCACGTATCCCAATGACCAACCAGCGGCTATATAAGCCGAAGGCACCCAGGTCATCGTGTCGACACGTGTGTGGATTTAAGCTCACGGGGTCATCCCCGGAAAGCGGCGCATTTTATACCACAGCAAGGGCGAAAACGGAACCCGGATTATGAATCCCTGTGGCGAGGTGATTGTGGGAGCAAGGCTTGCCCGCGATGAAGCCTATGCGGTCCTTCAGAAATCGAGTCGCCTGGATCGCGAGCCAGCTTTGCTCCCACTTCTGTTCCTTCGCCACTGAGTTCGGGCTGAAGAGCGCTTTGTGCTGATCGTCTGTTAGAATCGCCTCTTTCAGGGCCGCCCGGATCAGCATCCGCCGCCCATTTCGTTTCGAACAGCGCCGCCGGGCGCAGAGAGAGCCTGTATGACCGTCACCCTCAAGACCCCCGAGGACATCGCAAAAATGCGCGTCGCCGGCAAACTTGCCGCCGAAGTCCTGGAAATGATCGCCGATTACGTCAAGCCGGGCGTGACCACCGAAGAGCTTGACCGTATCTGCCACGACTACATCGTCAACGAGCAGAAAGCCATTCCGGCGCCGCTCAACTACAAAGGCTTCCCGAAGTCGATCTGCACCTCGATCAACCACGTGGTCTGCCACGGCATTCCCAATGAGAAACCGTTGAAGGACGGCGACACGCTGAACATCGACGTCACCGTGATCAAGGATGGCTATCACGGCGACACCAGCCGCATGTTCCACGTCGGCAACGTGCCGGAGTGGGCCCAGCGCCTGTCGAAAGTCACCCAGGAATGCATGTACATGGCCATTGAACTGGTGAAGCCGGGTTGCCGCCTGGGGGACATCGGCGAGGTGATCCAGAAGCATGCGCAGAAGAACGGTTTTTCGGTGGTGCGTGAGTTCTGCGGCCACGGCATTGGCAAGGTCTTCCACGAAGAGCCGCAGATCCTGCACTACGGCCGTGCCGGCACCGGCATGGAGCTCCAGGCGGGCATGACCTTCACCATCGAGCCGATGATCAACCAGGGCCGCGCCGACACCAAGGTCCTGGGCGACGGTTGGACCGCCATCACCAAGGATCGCAAGCTGTCGGCCCAATGGGAGCACACCCTGCTGGTGACCGAGACCGGGTACGAGATCTTCACCCTGCGCAGCGACGACACCATCCCTCGCGTTTCCGCCTGAGCAAAACCAGCGTACCGCTATAGATAGAAAGGAAAGCCATTCGATGCCGCAGGTGGATCCCGAACTCTTCGACCGTGGCCAGTTCCAGGCTGAACTGGCCCTGAAGGCAAGCCCCATCTCGGCCTTCAAGAAGGCGATCCGCCAGGCCCACGAAGTACTCGACCAGCGCTTTCGCGATGGCCGGGATATCCGTCGGCTGATCGAGGACCGCGCCTGGTTCGTCGACAACATCCTGCAGAAGGCCTGGGAGCAGTTCGACTGGAGCCTGGATGCCGACATCGCCCTGGTGGCGGTGGGGGGCTACGGGCGTGGCGAACTGCACCCCTACTCCGACATCGACCTGCTGATCCTGCTGGACAGCGCCGATCACGAGATCTTTCGCGACTCCATCGAGCGTTTCCTGACGCTGCTGTGGGATATCGGCCTGGAGGTCGGCCAGAGCGTGCGCTCGGTGCAGGAATGCGCCGATGAGGCCCGCGCCGACCTGACGGTGGTGACCAACCTGATGGAAAGTCGCACCATTGCCGGCCCCGAGCGGCTGCGCCAGCGCATGCTCGATGTGACCAGCACGGCGCACATGTGGCCGAGCAAGGACTTCTTCCTGGCCAAGCGCGCCGAGCAGAAGGCCCGTCACCACAAGTACAACGACACCGAATACAACCTGGAACCCAACGTCAAAGGCTCGCCCGGCGGGCTTCGGGACATCCAGACGATCCTCTGGGTCGCCCGCCGCCAGTACGGCACGCTGAACCTGCGCAACCTGGCCGGCGAGGGTTTCCTGGTGGAAAGCGAGAACGCCTTGCTGGCTTCATCGCAGGAGTTCCTGTGGAAGGTCCGCTACGCCCTGCACATGCTCGCCGGGCGTTCCGAAGACCGCTTGCTGTTCGACCACCAGCGCTCCATCGCGGGCCTGCTGGGCTTCGAAGGCCAGGATGCCAAGCAGGCCATCGAAAACTTCATGCAGCAGTATTACCGGGTGGTGATGAGCATCGCCCAGCTCAGCGAACTGATCATCCAGCATTTCGAGGAAGTCATCCTCGCACCGGAAGACAGCGCGCCACCGCAGCCGATCAACTCCCGGTTCCAGTTGCATGACGGGTACATCGAAGCACGCAATGCCAATGTGTTCCGTCGCACGCCCTTCGCCATGCTCGAAATCTTCGTGCTGATGGCCCAGCAGCCGGAAATCAAGGGCGTACGCGCCGACACCATTCGCCTGCTGCGGGAAAACCGTCACCTGATCGACGACGACTTCCGCCATGACATCCGCAACACCAGCCTGTTCATCGAGCTGTTCAAGTGCAAGATCGGCGTGCACCGCAACCTGCGACGCATGAACCGCTACGGGATCCTCGGGCGCTACCTGCCGGAGTTCGGCTTTATCGTCGGGCAGATGCAGCATGACCTGTTCCACATCTATACCGTCGACGCCCACACCCTGAACCTGATCAAGCACCTGCGTAAGTTGCAGTACACCCAGGTCTCGGAGAAATTCCCGCTGGCGAGCAAGCTCATGGGCAAGCTGCCCAAGCCTGAGCTGATCTACATGGCCGGGCTGTACCACGACATCGGCAAAGGTCGGCAGGGCGACCACTCGGAAGTCGGCGCGGTGGATGCAGAAGCGTTTTGCCAGCGGCACCAGTTGCCCGTCTGGGACAGCCGGCTGATCGTCTGGCTGGTGCAGAATCACCTGGTGATGTCGACCACTGCCCAGCGCAAGGACCTGTCCGATCCGCAGGTAATCCACGACTTCGCCCAGATCGTCGGCGATGAAACCCGCCTGGATTACCTCTACGTGCTGACCGTGGCCGATATCAACGCCACCAACCCGACCCTGTGGAACTCCTGGCGGGCCAGTCTGCTGCGCCAGCTGTACACCGAGACCAAGCGGGCCTTGCGCCGGGGCCTGGAAAACCCGGTGGACCGCGAGGAGCAGATCCGTCGCACCCAAACCGCTGCCCTGGATATCCTGGTGCGCGGTGGCACCGACCCGGACGACGTCGAACAGCTCTGGTCGCAACTGGGCGACGATTATTTCCTGCGCCACACCGCCGGCGACGTGGCCTGGCACAGCGACGCGATCCTGCAGCAACCGGCCGACGGCGGACCGTTGGTGTTGATCAAGGAAACCACGCAACGCGAGTTCGAAGGCGGCACGCAGATCTTCATCTACGCGCCGGACCAACACGACTTCTTCGCCGTGACCGTGGCCGCGATGGACCAGCTCAACCTCAACATCCACGATGCGCGGATCATCACGTCCAGCAGCCAGTTCACCCTCGACACCTATATCGTGCTCGACACCGACGGCGATTCGATTGGTGACAATCCGAAACGGGTCAAGCAGATCCGCGACGGTCTCACCAACGCCCTGCGCAACCCGGCCGACTACCCGACCATCATCCAGCGGCGGGTGCCGCGCCAGCTCAAGCACTTCGCGTTCGCCCCGCAGGTGACGATCCACAACGATGCCCAGCGCCAGATCACGGTGCTGGAGCTCAGCGCCCCGGACCGTCCCGGCCTGCTGGCGCGGGTCGGTCATATTTTCCTGGAGTTTGACCTGTCGTTGCAGAACGCCAAGATCGCTACCCTCGGCGAGCGGGTGGAAGACGTCTTCTTCATCACCGACGCCCATAACCAGCCGCTGTCCGATCCCCTGCTGTGCAGTCGCCTGCAGGACGCGATCGTCCAGCATTTGAGCGTCAACCAGGAACCCGATGCCAACCTGACACGCATCAACATCTGAACCATGAACTCCCCTGTGGGAGCGAGCATGCTCGCGATGGCGGCACAACATTCAGCATTGCTATCGCCTGCCCCGCCGCTATCGCGAGCAGGCTCGCTCCCACAGTCCCACCTTGAACGAGGCCTCCAATGAACAACGCCCTGAACCAGTTGCAGCCCTACCCGTTCGAAAAGCTTCGAGCCCTGCTGGGCAGCGTCACGCCCAACCCGGACAAGCGGCCGATTGCCCTGTCCATCGGTGAACCCAAGCACCGCTCACCCAGCTTCGTCGCCGAGGCCCTGGCCGCCAACCTGGATCAGATGGCCGTTTATCCAACCACCCTGGGCATTCCAGCCTTGCGCGAAGCCATCGCCAGCTGGTGCGAGCGACGCTTCAGCGTGCCGAACGGCTGGCTCGATCCGGCGCGCCACGTGCTGCCGGTCAATGGCACCCGGGAGGCGCTGTTCGCCTTCACCCAGACCGTGGTCAACCGTGGCGACGACGCGCTGGTGGTCAGCCCGAACCCTTTCTATCAGATCTACGAAGGCGCGGCGTTCCTGGCTGGGGCCAAGCCGCACTACCTGCCGTGCCTGGACGAGAACGGCTTCAACCCGGACTTCGACGCCGTCTCGGCGGACATCTGGAAACGCTGCCAGATCCTGTTCCTGTGCTCCCCCGGCAACCCGACCGGCGCCCTGATTCCGGTGGACGTGCTGAAAAAACTCATCGCCCTGGCCGACGAGCACGACTTCGTGATCGCCGCGGACGAGTGCTACAGCGAACTGTACTTCGACGAACAGACCCCGCCACCGGGCCTGCTCAGCGCCTGCGTTGAACTCGGCCGTAAGGATTTCAAGCGCTGCGTGGTGTTCCACAGCCTGTCCAAGCGCTCCAACCTGCCCGGCCTGCGCTCCGGTTTCGTGGCCGGCGACGCGGACATCCTCAAGGGTTTCCTGCTGTATCGCACCTATCACGGCTGCGCGATGCCGGTGCAGACCCAACTGGCGAGCATCGCCGCGTGGAACGACGAAGAACACGTACGGGCCAACCGGGCCCTGTACCGGGAGAAGTTCGACGCCGTACTGGACATCCTCAGCCCGGTGCTGGACGTGCAACGCCCTGATGGCAGCTTCTACCTGTGGCCAAACGTGGCGGGCGATGACGCAGCCTTCTGCCGGAATCTGTTCGAACAGGAACACGTGACGGTGGTGCCGGGCTCCTACCTGTCCCGCGAGGTGAATGGCGTCAACCCGGGCGCCGGGCGCGTGCGCATGGCCCTGGTTGCACCGTTGGCCGAATGCGTGGAAGCGGCGGAGCGGATCCGGGCGTTTATCCAGCGTCGGAAGTGATGGGGCCTTTCGGTTGAACACTGTTGTGGCGAGGGAGCTTGCTCCCGCTGGGCTGCGCAGCGGCCCTCGCTCTTTGCGGCTGCTTCGCAACCGAGCGGGAGCAAGCTCCCTCGCCACAAGAGCTTCTTAGTCGATATCAAGCTTTCTCTGTCTGACCCGGCCTCACGCCAGCAGGCTCGCCCACAGTTTTAGACGGTGAGCATTACGGCATTCAGGAATCTGCCAAGGGCTGGAGCCTGTACAAAATTCCAGCAACGCCAAGGTTGCGCAATGCACCTATTTCGGTACACTCCATCCATGACCGAAATCGCACCCATACTGAATGTACGTTTCTTCTGCACAGATGCCGGGAATGAACCTGTGCGGGAATGGCTGACGGACTTACCTCGTGACCACAGGCGGATGATCGGGACTGACATCAAGACTGTTCAGCTTGGTTGGCCGATAGGTATGCCAGTGGTTCGCAAGCTGGATAGCGGATTATGGGAAGTCAGGATTGATCTTGGAGATACCATCGCCCGGGTCCTTTTCACCGTGGTAGGTTCCGACATGGTTCTACTTCATGGCTTCATCAAGAAAAGTCAAAAAACACCAGCGGTCGACATGGCAACCGCCAAGCAGCGCAAAGCAAGATTATGAGGTACCGCAAATGAACAAGCATATTGGATCTGATTTTGATGACTTCCTCGCCGAGCAAGGCATTGCCGAAGAGGTTTCCGCTGCGGCGCTCAAACGCGTTATTTCCTGGCAGATTGCCGAGGCAATGAAGCTTCAGAAAGTCACCAAAAAAGCCTTGGCAGAGCGGATGCACACCAGTCGCACCGCAGTTGATCGTGCGCTCGATCAGAACGATGCAGGAATGACGCTGGCAACGCTTGCCAGCGCAGCTCGTGCTCTGGGCCAGAGAGTGGAAGTGAAATTGGTGCCGGAGCGGGAAGAAGCACACGCATAAGCGCTGTGGTGGCAAGAGAGCTTGCTCTCGCTGGGCTGCGCAGCGGCCCCCAAAGCAGTCAACTCAATCTGCCTGACACACCGGGTTGTCAGTTTTTAGGGGCGCTTCGCACCCCAGCGGGAGCAAGCTCCCTCGCCACAGGGGCTTGGTGTCGAATGGCATATTTGTGAACGACACAAATCCACTGTGGGAGCGAGCCTGCTCGCGATGAGGCTGGCACTTATTGCATCAGGCCCGAACCTCTACCCGGTCCAAAGCCTTGTCCGCCAGCAGTGCCCCCAACTCGATCATCTGCACCACCCCCAACGCCACATGCCGCCGCGAGCCGGCCAACTCGAAGGCCAGGTCACTCAGCATGGCATTGGCCGAGGCCAGGGTTTCGCTGAGGTTGGCTAGCAGAATTTCGGTGTCGATACTGTCCGCCACAATGAACAACTGCGTAGAGGATTCAGCGGCTGACTCGCCGTCGTCAGGCTTGAGGTAATGATCCAGCGCACGATCAGCAGCTTCTTGCAGCTTTTCGGGGGCGTAGTCGCCGTAGGGGAAGGTGGAGGCTGGTTTGGGTGAAGTTTGAGATTCTTTGATCATGAACTGCTACCTAGAGCTGAAGGATTGGAAACCTTGCACTTAATAGCGCAGAAGTATGTGCTCCTAGGGAAAGTTCGGATTCTCACGTCCGGTCGCTGAATTGGCAGCGACACCCAGAGGCTAGAGCCCTCGCTTCCGACGGACAACCTTAAAAACTTGTCGGAAACTTCGGTGCGTCTGACAGACGACTATCTGTCTGCTCAGACAAGAGGCTTCGGCGGAGTCGTTGAACACGTCGAGCCGGCAGCGATGAAGTTCAGCCTCGCCCGGGAAACGATTCGCTCACCCCGGCAGCAGCGACACTCAGCACGTCCGCCAGCGCCCCGAACTGAGTCGATCCTGAATCTGACATTTGAATGTAAAAGACAGACAAGAAAAAGCCGAACTTTCGCTCGGCTTCAAGAATATGTAGGGCCAAAAGGCCCTCATGGAGCATCAACAACCATCAAGGTTGAGGGGTTAGCCGCTGCCTAACCATCCCATTACTTACCTTTTACAGGTTGACCATGGGCGGTGCTACGCGGGCCTCATCTGGATTTAACGAGCGGGGAGGCTCATGCACACTCGCGGCCAATGCTAACGAAGGGGGCATATCTTGTAAAGCATCACACGTCGCTGAACAGGCAAACGGCCTCCACTGAAGAAACACCATTCATCGCCTGGACGATCTCTTTGGCCACGCTGAGCGTCCGTCCCGTCGCTAAGAGATCATCAACCATCACGACGCGCCCTATTAAGTTGCCATTGAACGCGGGATTGCGTTGAATCGGTGTGAACAGATGCCGATACTTGACTGGAATCACCTTCAGCGGGAACCCGTCAGCCGTCTTTAACCTGAACTGAAGCCTCTTGCGCTCCTCCATGCTGATATCACCATTGTCTTCGGCCTTTCGAATCATGTCGTAGGCGTCAAGCTTGGTCGACTTCACGAACACGTCATGAGCCAATTGAGCTTCAAACATCGACGCACATCGCGACGCGATAATCCTACTCAAACTGTAGCCCGACGGCATGTATACCACCGTATCGGCTTGCGTTTGCTCCGCGATCACCGTCAGAATTTCGCTACCGCTCTCCACCAACCGTTTGATGGAGGTGATATTGGTCGTGAGTCCATCCTTGCCCTTTAGCGCATACAGGAGCGGGCAGTTATCGCCGATCACGCTGATTTTCCGATTACGGCTTTTCTTTGCCGAAACCTTGATTCGCGTAAAGACGGACGTCACCTTGAGCCCGCATTCCCGAATATCCGTTTTGGGATTACCGTCAGCGGTGGTGATCAGGTGCTCTCTGACGGCATGGTCAACCGTGACCAGATTCTGCGTGACGACAAGTCCCAAGGGCGTACCTCAAATCAGATGATAGGCGGCGAACTGCACCATCATAAGGCTAGGCCGGCCTTGCAATGCCAACTACACACATCCAGCAACAGCTTGCCCCTGAAGTGCCACATTAGCCGGTTAATATGGGCCCGACCGTTGCACTTATGTCGCAGCAACTCTTTAGCAAGCAAGCTGTGGGAGTAAGACTGTGGGAGCAAAGCTTGCTCGCGACGGAAACACCTCGGTCCACCAGAAAACCGCGTCATCGCTCATCGCGGGCAAGCCTCGCTCCCACAGCCGTCCGGTCATGGCATAATCCTTCACCTTTTATTCCCAGCACCTGCAAAGGGGGCAGTTCCTTGACCGATTCAAGCAAAACGTTGCACCTTTTCGGCATCAAAGCCTGGGATGCCTTATAGGAAGCAAACAAGGCCTTTTAAATCAAGGCCTTGAGCTGATTTTTGCCTCATAAAAACACCTCTTTTTACGAGTCTTCACAATCCAATAAACATTGGCCCAAACGGTTGCGTTTTGGGGAAGATTTGCCCATCTCATCGGCGTCCTGCCGACCGAACACAATCCACTACTCAGTACGACACCACCACGACTGCGCATAAAATGTATCGCCGATCTTCTCCACACCGGTCAGGTTCATTCCGTTATGGGCCATGCCCGTCATCTTCACATCGATCAATGGAGGGATGACGTCAGGGCCTGGGTACGTTTTGAAAATATGCGCGCTGAACACGGACCGGCCGAAATCGGGATCAAGGCATTCGCTGATTATGATGTCGCCGCGCACAGTCTCGGCGGTCCTCAGCTTTTCCTTCGGGATGGCCACACCAAGAACCCGGCGCCGGGTGATGATGAATCGCATTTCCTAGCTCTACACTGTTCAAAACAACAGTATGTTATAGGGAGCGATGGCGGCGAAAAGTTGCCGATAGGCGGCCGACAGCCATCCCGCTGATCGTCTATTCGCTTACAGCATGGAGAGCGAAGTCTCGAACAACAATTCACCGACGATAAAAACACGCCGAGTCTGCAATAATGCCGTCTTGGCCAGCCATGGAAGACCAAAGGAGCGAAACATGCAGTTCATTAAAAAGCTGTTTTCTGATTTATGCAGGGTCATCGCCAACGGTGAAGACCCATATGACCAGTTCCGCGAAGAATTCGAGGCAGGTCTACCACAAGACAGCCTTTCCAGAGACAGCAGCGGAAACTACACGGATCCGGTGACCGCCAGAAAGTGGGAACAGCTTCGCAAGGACCGGCTTGACGAAGTCATGGCGCAGTGGTGACAGCTATTTCCCCAGCGCGTCAAAAGCCGTCTCGCACGTCACTCCTCGGCTCCGGCTTTGATCAGCATATCCCGCCAGGTCTCCCGCTCTTTGGTCAGCGCGCTTGAGCACGTCGGCAAACACCAGGACGGCACGGGTAGCTGCCTGGCTTGTGGCGGCAGTGCAGGAATTGCCGCCGGCTTGACTGGCTGCGAGTCGAGCGGCAAGGGCGTCCGCTGCCCCACGCAGGCCGTCAGAAGAAACACGAGCAGCAGCGGCATCAGCAGTGAGTTGATCGATCGTGCGTTGCCCATCTTGAACCGCCTTGTCGATTGAATGTTGGTAGGCCTGCTCGCGCACACGGGCGGCAGACTCATTTGCGGCCCGGGCCTCGGCGTCCCGGGTATCGCGATCCGACCACTTGGCCTGCCACTCGGCGTCCTTCACTGACAGACCGTGGTGGTACGCGCCAAACAGCGCACCGGCAACAATGGCCAGCGCCGCCATATAAGGCAGGATTCGCAGCAGGATCGAGTTCATGGCACGTCCCTGAAGAACAAGTGATTGCCCAGGCGCAGGGTCTGGGTTGCCTTGGCGGCCCACGCCGGGACCTTGGGCATGGTCGTGGCGTAGTAGTGGGTCGCCCCCTTGGTGGAGTCTGGCTCGGCGCCGGAAATTACCAGGTCCGCCGCCCGCCGAGCCTGCTCGAACTGCTTCGGCGGGATCGGCTTGGCGCCACTGAGATAGGGATAGTTCTGGTCGTTTTTGTTCCAGCAACTGAACTGGTACGGCGCCTGGCAGACGCCGGCATAGCCCTCGCCCCACCAGGACTTGGCCCGGCCATCTTCCACCCGGTTGCGGACGGTCCAGGCCACAGCGATCTGGCCTGCCAGACCTTCGCCGCGGGCCTCGCCCCACAGCGTGCGAGCCAAGATGTCGCGGTCCTTTTCGGATACAGTCATGAAGCTTTCTCCAGACGAAAAAAGCCCGCACAATGGCGGGCGAATATAAAGTGCCGTCCGATTTGATATGAACGAGCGAACTGACTCCAGCGTTACGGGAATCTCGACCTTATTTGCTCAATAACACTCAGGTCGCTTGTAAGTTGTCCATTGATCAAATAGTCAGAAATCGCAACAGACAGATCTTGAACGTCCTGAGCGGTCGGTTCAGTAACAACTACAGGCGGAGTAGAAGTCACTTTAACGAAAGCATCCTTTGGGCTTGTCTCGCTTGAAACCTGCGCAGCCCATGTATGCCCGGCGATACTGAAGTGAATCTTATCGGTGGTTCCGGCATAGTACTGGGTGTAGTCGTTGCACAAGGCCTTGAAGCACATTCTGCTGAAGATATCGACAAGAGGGCAATTGTACTCAACCGATACTTTCCTGATTGCGTCCTCATAAGTTCCGAGCGATACAAACTCAGCCACAGATCCGCGGTTCATGTTGTCGGTCATCAGTACCAGCTTGATGCCGGCTCCGATAACCTTGCTCGCAATGAGTCGTAGATTGGCAGTGAATGTTGCAACAGAAACACCGGTAGACCAATCGTTCGCGCCGATCATAATCACGCATACATCCGGAGCCAGCCCGATAACGTCGGCCTGGAGCCTCGCCAAAAGGCCAGCAGACGTGTCTCCCGAAACGCCCTTGATATAGATGTCGGCGGAAGCATATCCCGCGGCCGTACCGATCTTGTAGGCGAACGTGTCGGTCCTGGTGACGCCGCCGTAATCGGTACCCTTGACAATGCTGTGCCCCGCAAAGACGATTTTGCTCATTGCGCATCCTCCGGCCACGGGTATTCAAGTTTAATTTCTTCACGACGCTTGATCATTTCGGCGTCGGTCCTCTGCGCTGCTTCTTCATTTCCGGCGGCTCGTTCGGCATACGCTTCAGCAATATATCGGTCACTGCCCGTTACAGGATGCGCATAAGCCCGGAGTCTCGCAGCTTCTACTTCTTCCTTTGTTGGCCCTTTCGGGGCAAGTTCCGGCGAAGAGTCATCAAGCCATTCTTCGGCGCACCCGGGCTGGGCATTTGCAAACCTTCCGATCACAACACCAGTTTCGTCACGTTGAACGTACGGCATGAATTACTCCTCCCAGCCGATGTTAAGAATCGACATCGTCACTGTGACGTTGGCGCGGGCGCGTATTTGCGCGGAGGTGTTGGTTTTTATACTCAACTGAAACCCGCCAGCGTCGGTAGCTGCATCGGTAACCACACCAAAACCACAAGTGAATCCAGACCAACCGCCGGTATTTGCTGGCAGCAGGTTCGCCTCGTCGGGGCAGCTGAAGTAGACCATCGCGTTGTTTGCATATGCAAAAGTGTTCAGGTCAACACGGACGTTCACGCCAGGCGGCGCAGACATGGTGTAGTTGCTCGCCGTAGTACCCAAGGTCGCTGCGGAGACATCCATAATTGGAGTGCCCCAGCGATAAACCCGGCGCCCGGAAAAGACATCCATTGTAAAGGTGGTGATGGGGCCGCCGGAATCGGTCTTGAAGGAACCGACACGACGGAAGCCAGCATAACCAGATGGCATGGTTGGAGCTGTCGCGGACAAGCTGAACAGAATGTCTGCAGATCCGTCAGATACTTTCCGGATTGCGAATGCGTGATACCAGGTGCCAGGGGCACGGGCGCCTGTATCAAGTTTGTTCTGACCGGACCCAGCAGCCCAACTCCCGGACGATTGAAGTGTGCCGCTGATAGTTGTGCTGCTAGAGATCATCACACTAGCCGCAGCGCTCGAACAACTACCTGGCCCTACATCGATTACTGTGTTGGGGGTGGCTGCGTTATTGCTCAGCGCGAACCCAGAGAGAAACCCGTACGGCAATTGGACGACTGACTGCAGGCGTGTGGCAAGCTTTAGCGAAGTCACAGCGGCAGCGTCGTCAGTTCCAGCGCTAACACCGCCCTGAGTAGCAATCGCAATCACGCCAGCGCGGCTTTCAGTGGCAGTACGAGACGCCAATCCTGCGGGAGTGACGGCCCGCGTTGCGTCCGTGCCAGTTTGCGTCTCCGCATTCGTGGCCAGCTCGACCAGGCCTTGAGCTGTATCACTGGCGACCTTAGATGCCAGCCCGGCAGGAGTGACAGCGCGAACCGTATCTGTACCTGCTTGGGTTTCTGCGCTGGTAGCCAGTTCAACCAGGCCAACAGCTGTATCACTGGCAACCCTAGAAGCCAGGCCGGCTGGTGTGACAGCACGAACCGCATCCGTACCTGCTTGGGTCTCGGCGTTTGTAGCCAGCTCAACCAGACCTTTGACCGTTGTCGAGGCATCTGCCGGAGATGCCGGGATTGCGCCATTGATCTTGGCAATGATCGCTGTAAGGAGCTGCGTATCGTTATCTTCATCCGGCGTGAGGCCGGCAGAGGTAATGACATTCAGAATTTCATCGGTAACGGAGTTCCCCCACTGCGCAGGAATCAAGGAACCAGGCGTGCCAGCAACCTCATCCTCATCTACAAATTTCCCATCGACAAGCCCAACGCTCGGTACACTTTTCGGAAAGTCCACGCGTTATCCCTCAGTTGTAATTTATTTGCACTACGGTGTGCGCCGGAGCGGCACGTCGGATCTGGCACTCGAGCGGATTGCCGGGGTTCACCCCGAACCGCTCGCCCCAATAGCTAGCGCCGAAGCGCCGGCCTTGCCGCTGGCGGCCTCCAGTGTTCAGCGTCCACATGAACTGAGCGTTCCAGGTACCGAATCTCGCCACGCCAAAACGGGAACGCCCCATACGTGGCGTTCGATGTTCTGTAATGGTGGCATCGGGGTAGCCTTGGCTGACCGCGATGTCGATGAAGTAGGACAGGCTCTGTCCGCCGACCTCGATCAACCGGCGGCGAACCGCCAGGCGCCTGTCTTCAAAGGCGGGGTTAAGGCCAAGGCATGGATCTGGCAAGCCCATGATGGCTTCCCAATCAGGCACCAGCTCACTGACGCCGGCGGGGTCCATCTCGTTGAGGAGGTCGACTGCCCTGGCATCGAGCCGAGCAAACTCCAGCGACACGCCGGAAAGAATCAAAGCGACTTCCGGGACCAGTTCAGGGTCCCAGGCAGGGCCGGCCGGCAACAGGCCGCTCAGTTGGCGCCGATACTGATCGGCCGTTCGGGCTACAGCCATGTGATACCCCCGAAGGTCAGCAGCTCATTGGTGTCGGCCGGCACATCGGCGGTCGGTGAAACCAGGTCATGGTCCGTTTCGCCCGCCGAACCGCTGATCGCCTGGGCGATGTGCGTGAGCAGCAAGGTTTCGCCCAGGCCCGCTTCGCGGTCGTGCAGATCGATCAACTGAGCCTGGATGGCGGCGCGCACTGCGGTGGTGTCCGGTACAGGGTGAATGCTGTAGTTCACGGGCACCTCCACGGGGGCCAGCACATAAAGCTCAGCAGTCACCGGGCGCAACGGCTCAATGTAGGCTTTAACCTCTGCCAGTTGCGCCGGGTTCGGTACCGGTTCGGCGTCGCCGTCGCGCATGACGAACAAGCCAACGGTGCCTGGGCCAAGGTAATTTCCACGGCACCAGGCCCGCGTGACGCCTGGAACCTCAAGCGCCCAGGTTTCATAATCGGCCGCGGAACCACCATGGGGGACCAGACGGTAGGAACGAATCACCCGGGCGCGCAGCGATTCAATACTCTCCTGAGCGATGCCGCCCGTCAGTCCAGGCGCCAGCACTGTGAAGCTGTTGGTCACACCGGCGACTGGCTGCACCAGGGTCAGTTGCAAACCGCCGTCGGCGTTGCCAAGGGTGCCGGCGTCCACCGCCTCCACCGCTCCGGTATTGAGCCCTGCAACGGTGGTGACGCTGGCGGTCAGCCGGTAGGTTCGGCCGTCTCCGGCCTGCAGCACGGTTTCGGCATCCATTACAGCGCCAGCCACCGCAACAAAGGACACGGCGCCTGACGCAGGTTGTGCCGGGTTTCTTGGCTGAGACAGACGCAGCAGCGCAATTCGCTCCAGCGTTTCTTCATCTGCCCGGTCTGGCAGGATCTGCTCGGCAATCCAGTTCAGGTAGCCGTACAGGCCATAGGCGGTACCGGCGAGTGTTCTGGCCAGCACCTGGGCATCAGAGCGACGCAGGGAGTCGCTGGCCAGGTCACTCTGGGTACGGTCGACCAGCACCGGCAGCGAAGGCGTTTCAAACGGCATAGATCACCTGCCAAGAAGGGGTGGATGGGATTTCCAGGCGACTGCCGTCCGGGATGGTCAAGACCACGCTGAGGTTCAACCGATTGGTGTCTGCCCGGGTGCTGCTGATGGCGATGTCCAGGACCTGCCCGTCATCGATCAACCACCGAAGGGCCTCACCTGCATAGAACTCTGCATCCCGCTGGGTGGCGTCGGTCAGCTTGACCCGGCGCAGCAACCACAGACGCGAACCAATCCGGTCATCGGCGATGGACGGATAGCTGTCACCCCACCAGCCGTACAGTTCATCGTCGTCTACCGGATCGTCTGTTTCCGCCCGGCGCCAGGTGTACAGGCTGATGATCACAGCACGAATCAGCGCCGACTCTACGGCGCTTTGAGTACTCATCAGCCACCTGCCGCAGGCACGCCGCTTTGGCCGGTGCCCGGTTGCGTGTTGGTGTGGACGTGATTGATCTGGCTGATGCCGCCCGCCACCTGGTCGCCCTGGGAAACGATCTGCCCCGTCTGGGTGATGGTCGGCGTTTCAAAGTTCACAGAACCGGACGCCTTGATATTCAGCGTCCCGGTCTCGATATCGATGATCCGGCCACGCTTGAAGTGGATCCGGTCGCCCTCGTCGGTATAGATCGCCACCTCGCCTGGCTGCATTGCCTGGATGCGGTACCGGCGATCAGCGGCGACCAGCACCACCGCGTGGGAGCGGTCGCCACCGATGAAGGCGGTCAGCACCTCGGCGCCGGTCAGGGGGTTGCTGGTGAAGCCATAGGCCTCGAAATGCTCGGCGTTGTCCTTCAACTCGCCGGCAGTCAATCGCATCTGCAGGGACTGCATTTTCTTCAGGGCGTCCACGAGCACCACGGTGCCGCGGGCCAGCATATTTTTCACGGTCATTGTTTGGGCTCGTAATCGGCAGGAATCAGGTATTCGAAGTTGTCGGCCTTGCCGCCCTTCTTCAACTTGCGGTGCTTGTGCGGGTCCTGTGGCTCCGGCTCGAAGCCGTCGGGCGGCCCCACCTCAAGCTTGGTGACCATGCCCTGGTCCGTCAGGGTGTACGTGACGCGGGCAATGAGCATCACCCGGTCAAACCCAATGATCGGGTCGATCACCCGCACCAGGGTATTGTGCTTCCACAACGCGCCGTTGGTTTGTCGCCAGCCCTGGACGGTGTAGGTGGTCGCCAGCGCCTTGCCCATGCGGGTACCGCGCTCCCAGTTGGCCCGGGCCTGGGCAAGCTCAGCGGTCAGTTGGCCGGACTCCTGAATGATCAGCACCCGCTTGCGGGTCGTCCGGTCGTCGGTGAGCACCGCCGACACCTCGGCAGCCGCCTCGCCGAACTCATCGTCCGTTCCACTCTTTTGTCCGAGCACCCGGTATTCGGAAAACACGCCGGAGAAATCCAGCGCCGCGCTACCGGTGAGGATATTCTTGCCCACCTCCAGATGATCGAAGGCCCGGCCTTCGCTGCCAGGACGCGCCAGCACGGCCATTCCCCGGGCATCGTCGGTTGAGAACACCCGGAACAGCGTCAGCAGCCGATCGATCGACTCGAATGCCGTCTCCCCCGGCTCTATCGTATGGTCCGACAGCTTCGCCCCTTCGGGAATCTCACTACGCACAGCAATCCCGTAGGGCGCCGCCAGCGCCTTGACGATTGTCAGCACGCTCTGGTTATTCCACTGGCCCGGCTGGTTCACCGCGGCACAATCCACCAGGTCAGCCGTCAACGACCGGCCGCTGATGGTGGTCGTGATCTGATCGTGGGTGTAGTCAATCGGCGACGAGAACACCCAGCCGGTCAGCACCAGGTCATCGCCGATACGCACATGGCACTTGGCGCCCTGGCGAATGGGCACCGACACGTTCTGGCCGGGCCACTGCCAGGTAATGCTGAGGGAGAACGAGCGGGCCTGATCCTCCAAGCCGGCGGTGATTTCCACCGACTTCCAGCCGGAGTAATCCAAACCGTCAACGGTAAGGCTGACGGTGTTTTGATCTTCGGCCATGGGTTACCTCTGGGCTATTTTGATCGGCATCGCCGGAATGAAGCCCGGGTGCCGGATCCTGTTGCGCTGGACCACCTCGGTCGAGCGCGTGGCATCACCAAAGCGCCGGTACGCCAGCACCAGCGCCGACATGGTTTCCGGCGGGGTGATGTCCACCAGCCTGACGCCGGACTCGGCCACGGCCGTGAGGTGCTTAACCAGGGCTTGACGCAACGTGTTCAGCACCACGTAATGGGCTGGATCGGCCTTGAGCGAGGCCTGATAGATGGCCTCATCCAAACCATCGCGCAGCTCGATCACATCGTCAGCGACTGGCACCTCAGGGAGCACCACAGTCAATACCGCCTGCTGCTCAACCGACGGGGTCGAGCTTGTGGCCACGGGCTGTGATGCGATCGGCATTTCGCTGATGATCAGCGCGACCTGGACCAACAGCGCGTCCTGCACCAGGTTGGCGGCGGCCTGTGATGCCGCCACCGAGTCGACACCGCCCACCTGCGGGACGGTATTGATTCTGGTCACCGCCTCCGCTTGCTGGGTAGCCGTGGCTATCGCGTTTCGGTAGCCGTTGCTGGTGTCGGAGAAAGCACTGTCCTGTACCGAAAAGTCATTGAAGTAGCTGGTGAACAGCGACGACAGCGCGTCAGGCGCGTTCATCAACGACTGAACGAAGCCCGACAGGTTGGTGAACACGCCAACGAAGGGTGCGAACTGCTGCTGAATCACCGAGTAGACGTTCGACAGGCTGTTGCGCAACCGGATCAGGCCAAGCCTGGCCTGATCGACTTTCGACATTGCCGCCTTGTACCGGGCCAGGGCCGAGTCCAGCAGACTGTCGGAGGCCTTCACCACCTGCTGCTGGCTATTGACCTTGGCGGTCGGAAAGGTCAGCGGCTTGTCCGGATAAAACGTCAGTTCCAGGCTCACCATACCGCCGGCGGTCAGCTCGTGAGACAACTTGCAATCGCCCACCTTGACCTGCATGCGCCCAAGCCAAGGATGGACCAGCTCTCCCGGGCCAGGCTTTTGCAGCGCCTCGAGCAACTTGTCGCGCCGCTCGAAGCAATCGTCGCCGATCACCCAGGCCGTCATCGTGTGGACCTGGGCCTGCTTGCCGAGCTGTTCAAAGAACGGCTCATCCCGCTGGGGGTATTCGTGAAGCTGACCTTTGAGCCCGACCGGTACCGACGTCTGAGGGATCAGAAAGCTGATCCCACGAAACGACGCCGGCAGCAGGTCATCGCGCCATGTGCGTGCCATGCCTTACCCCTTCATGACGCCGACGGTACGGGTACCGACGTTTGGTTTGATGTTCAGCCCAGGCTGATTGGTTTTCGGGCGTTCGATGGTGGTGCCCGGTGGGGCGCCGTTCAGGTTGATGTTGAGTTCACCGTTGAGCTTCTGCGCGTTGTTGGCGGCCGTCTGCTGCAACAGCTGGTTGTTGTTGATGCCGAATGCCTGGTTGTTCATCGCCTGACGCGCCTGGGCAGACTGCGCGGCATCAGCCAGCAGAAGCTCACCGGTGCCACCGCCGGCGCCGGCGTTGCGCTTCTGCTGGGCTTCAGTGAAGGCGTTCACCTTGTTGGTGGCGGTTTGGATGATCCCTTCGCCGCCCTCCCCGCCGCCGAACCACTGCATGATCGGCTCGATGATGGGCCTGAGCTTCTCCCACAACTGCTTGAACCACGCCGTGATCGGTTCCCAGTTATTGATGATCATGCCCAGCGGCGACCAGTCGAACATGGTCTTTAGGTAGTCCATTACCGGCGTGGACAGCGCCATCAGAAGATTCCAGGTCGCGGCGAACAAATCAGTGAGCGGGTCCCAGTTTTCCCTGATGGATGCAATGGGCCCCCAGTCGGCAAATGACTTGAAGAGATCCCACGCCTTAAGCACCGGTCCTTCGATCACTGCCCAGATCTTCTGAAAGAACGGAGCCACGGTGGACCAGTTGGCAATCAGCAGTCCGGCCGCCAGCGCAATGCCCTGAACAACGAGCCCGACGATCGACTTTTTCGTCACGCCGTCGAACAGCTTCATGGCCCACATAGACGCAGTAACAGCCACCCTCAACACGCCATAGGCCAGCGCGGCGCCCAGCACACCCTTGATCAAGCCAGGGTGCTCGGCCGCCAGCGATGACAGCCCGGAAACCAGCGGACCCACCAGGGTCATGACGTCGTTGAATGGCGGTAGCAACGCACTGCCCACCTCCACGCCCAGCCGCGTGACCTTGTTGGTCAGCAGCTGCATGGCGTTTGCGGTGGTCTTGGACCGGGCGGTGAATTCAGCTTCCATGGAGCCAGTAAACTTTCCTTCGGTGCCCACCGCGGCGAAGCTCTTCTTCAACAGATCGAGGTTCGTGAGCAACGGCGCAATCGCTGACACCGATTCTGTACCAAACAACTCAGTCAACAGCCCCGCCTGCTTGGCCGGGTCTACCTTGGCAATGCGCCCCAGAACGTCTTCGATGGTGCCCTGGGCGTCCTTCTGCATGCTCTTGGCGACTTGCTTCACATCCAGGCGCAGGGATTTGAAGGCCTGGGCCTGTTGCTTCGTGGCAGAACCGCCCTTTGTCAGCGCCAGCATGAAGTTCTTCATGCCCGTGGCGGCCACCTCGCTGGGCACCCCAACACCTGCCAGGGTGGCACCCATCGCCGCGATCTGCCCCGACGCCAACCCGGCAATAGCACCGAGCGGGCCGATGCGGGTCACGATGTCAGAAATCTGTGCCGCTGAGGACGGCCCCACGTTGCTGAGGTAGTTGATCTTGTCAGCCAGCGCAACGACTTCAGGCTGGGTCAGTTTGAAGGACGTCCGCCACTTCGCCATCATGTCGCCCGACTGCTCGGCTGTCTGGTCGAAGGCAATGCCCATCTTTACCGCGTCTTCGGCGAACTGCTTGAGCTCGCCGGCGGCGAAGCCGGCCTGGCCACCCGCCGCGACAATGGCGGCGATTCCATTGGCAGCCATCGGCAGGCGCTCAGACATGTCCAGGACATCCTGGCCCATCTGCTGGAACTGCTGGGGAGTTTCGAACGTGACTACCTTCTTCACGTCGGCCATGGCCGTCTCGAATTCCATCGCCGCTTTCGCGCCGGCAATAAATGGTGCGGCAAACGCACCGCCCTGAATCAGATCCTTGAAGCCGATGTTGCCGAGGCCGGAGCTGTTCATCTGCTTGCGGAAACCCGCAACGTTCTTGCGGATCCCGGCGAGCGTCGGCGACAGCTTGTCGACGCCGGTGATCAACGCCTTGAGCTGGAACTTGTCCGCCATCACTGCACCTGCTGGGCTGCGTTAATTCGTTGGGCGTGCTCCAGGGATTCGCGGAGCACATCCAATGGCCTGGTCATCATCTGTTCAGGGTCAACCTTCCAGAACCAGGCCAGGTCGTAAGCGGCTGCAATCAGGTCGCCGATGGCTGCGACGCCGCACTCATGAAAAAACTGGCGACGGCCCAGCTCAGTGCGTTGAGGTCGGCCAGGTCCAGCTGGTTGACCGACGACGGCGGGATGGCGGCGCAGACCGCGATGTACTTGGCTGCGACGTCCATATCCAGGCTGACTTCTTCGTTCTTGTCGATCTTGTACGGCAGAGCCTTGATCGTCCGGACTTCCTGCACGGTTGGCCGGCGCAAGGTGAGCTCGGTCACCGGCTCGCCGTGAGCCTCGATCGCAACCTGAAGTTTCTGTACATGACTCATTGCCAGCTCCCTTTGATGCCGTCGAATTGCAGTTCAATGGTGCCGTCGTCACCCTTCGAAGAAGGCTCGTCGACCAGGTACGCACCGGCCAGCACATAGACCGATCCGTTGCTGAACTCACAGGTAATGGTCATGTCACGGCCGTTGGTGAGAGCCTTGATCGGGAAGTTCGGGGTATGTACTGCCGTCATCTTCAGGTACGCGGCCAGTTCTTCTTCCTTGAAAAAGCCGGGGTAAATCGTTTCCCGTTTCTTATCCATCAACGGCGCTTCGGCGCCACCGGTGATGGTCAGCTGTTCGCCGTCCACCTTGACGTAAACCGTGCCTGCTACTTTTTGACCCATGGTCTGTATCTCCAGAATGAAAAAGCCCGCGCTAGGCGGGCTGGGTGTCGTGGGTCGGAATTACGCCGCCTCGTCGTACTGCAGGCGGAACTGGTTGAGCAATGCGAAGATACGCAACCCGTTGATGTAGTCAGGCGGGAACAGCACGTTTACCCGGCTCGGGTCCTGTGTATCACGCTCCACCACCAGGTGCTGCGCGAACAGCTCGGCGTTCTCCACATGACCTTCCAGCTCGAGCTTGGCGTATTGCGCGATCAGTTCGCCGCGGATTACCGCCGGCGTGACAATCGGCTGGCCGTCACCGAAACGGGTACCGTCGCTGGCCAGCTTGTGGCGACCGTATTTGCTGGTGATCACACTGCGCATCCGGCGGATGATGAACGCCGACTGGTGCATGGTCTCGCTGTCCAGGTAGGAGTTATCCGCCTGGCCGTAGGCGTTCTTCTGGTATGTCGTGACCGAGCGCTGGATGCGCACGTATCCGCCTTCGTAGTAGGCCGTGGCCAGCCCATAGGTCAGCAGCGATTGCCGCTCAGTCAGGGTGAACCGCTCGCTGGCCGGCGCCGGGTCCAGGCCTGGCAGGCTACCGCTTTGGGTTGGCCGACTGGCATCCGCCGAGATGAACACCGCTGTGCGGGCCGCCAGGGCAGCGGCCTGCACCCACACCGGCTGCGGCACACCCGTTTCAACAGCCTGGATCGTGACGTGCTGGTCGTTGCGTGCCTGGCCGGCGGCCACCAGGGTACCGAGGGTGCCACGTTTGGCGCAGTACACATGCCCGAACAATTGCTTGGCCCAGGACCAACGACCGGTGTTGTCGTCCATTGCATCCTTCCAGGCGTTCAGGCTGGTGGTGTCAGACCATGGCATGCACAGGAATTCGAAAGGCTCATCGCCCAACGCAGCGGTGGCATCGATCTGGTCCGGCACGCCAACGCCGCCGGTCATTGCGGTGGCTACCACGGTCAGCCCGGCCGGCGTCATTTCGCCATTGGACTTGCCCAGGCGATTCATGAGGATGCTGATGTCGTTGCCGCTTTCGCCGGTCCACTTGCAGGTCAGCGTGACAACGCCGGCAACGGCCGCAGCGGTGACGGGCAGGTCTGGCGTCGCGTTGATCTTCACAGCCAGCGCAGCCGCCGCCACCGTCGGCGTCGCGCCAGAGGTGACAACAGACTGCACTCGAACGCCCCCGACGTACAGGTTCAGCAGGCCCGCCTCGGTGGCCGTACCGGTGATGGTGATCGTCGCAGTTGCCACCACGCCGGTGTCGTCCTGCAACGGAAGGCACCAGATTTCGCCAATCGGGTCGACCTTGCGCCAGGTGTCGTACATCGCGGCAAGCATGGAGCCCTGGCCACCGATGCTCTTTGCCAGCGCAACGCTGGATACCAGCACCAGTTGGCCGATGCTCTCGCTGGTGGCGTCATCGTTGACCTGGGCGACGATCAGTCGGCGCATGGCCGACGAGGCGCTGTTGGCCGCCGAGTTATCCATCTCCGCGTAGAACAGCGGCACCCGGATATCGGCCGGGATGTTGCTGAATCCGATAGCCATTATTGCGCTTCCTCAGCTTTCGCCGGCGCGCCGGCTTTGGTGGATTGGGCCTTTTCGGCTTTCAGGGTGACATCGCCGTCGGCCAGGCGCCGGCGCCACCAGGCGTTGTCTGGAACTTCACGGCCTTCTGCCGGCAACAAGTCGCTGGCCTCCGGGTCGGGCACAGAACGGCCAGAGGCCGGCACCACAGTGATGCGATTGGTCATGGTGTTACGTCTCCAGTGAAATGTGCTTCGATGCGCCCGTCCGGGCCGGGTCGTTGCAGGTTGGGGTCTGCCGGGTCGATGCAGTCCATGTTGAAATTTGCTCCGGTGAAACCCGGCAGGCCGTCCAGCGAGGCCTCTTGCCAGGTCTCGGGCGGATCGGTCGGCAGGTTTCGGCCGAGCTGGAATTCCGAGAAAAAGGTGAATTGGTAGACGACCCGGGCGCGGCTGATGTGCAGCAGCGCGCCTTTGCCATATTCGATGGGGCTGTACTCGGCCCCAGGCTCCCAGCCGACCAGGGCGCGCCACAGCTCGGCGCGGATGTCGTGTAGCAGGTCGCTATCCTCTTGTCCGCGCTCGTCTGAGGCATCCAGCACGATCACCACGTTGAACTGGTCGGTGATGTTCTGCAGGATCCTGTTCTGCGCTTTACTCGGATCCGCCGCGTCTGCGGTGGCGATGACATAGGCGGCCGGCAAAGCAAGCTTGGCGCTTTCGACAACGGCATCCCAGTCGATGCCACCGGATACGCGGCCAGCAAAGGTCGGGCACGTCTGCCGCAGTTGGGCAACGATCGGGTTCAGTTTCATGCGTGGGTCCGTTGGGTCAGTGATCAGCCCAGGGCGGCGGCAAATGCGGCTGAGAGAATCGATTGAACTTGAGAGGATGAATCTTGCAGGGCGTCGGCCATGTAGTTGTCGCGTGGCTTGATGCGCCATTCGCCCGCGGCGCGTTCCGCCATCAGCCTGGCGCGCGCGCCAGCTGCTCGTCTGTTCTTCTTACCCTTCCCCTTCCCCGGCGCAAGCTTGCCGGGCCGGCGTCCTTGCTTTACGCCATAGTGCAGATAGGCCGGGTAGAACTCTTCCATGGCCGAGGTTTTCGTCGGGGATATCCGAACCAGGAATCCCGATCGTGAAACCTTGAAGCTGACCGACTCCACCGTGGCCCCAGTGCGGTTCACCGGATAGCCATCCTGGCCCTTTCCCAGCACCAGGTTCATCTGGGCGCGTTGAGTGATCAGCAGGCCCACCTTGCGCATCCCGGCGCGGATCTTGCGCTTGTCGAATGCGTCACGTTCGAAGTTGTCGAAACCCTCGACGTGCAGGTACCCGTCGATTGAGGCCGAGTTAGACATAAATGCCTCCACTCTCCTTGATCAGGCCGAGTTCCTCTACCTCGAGCACCACAAAGCGACCGCGGCCATTCATGTCGAACCCCCGCTTCACTCGATAGAGCGTCCCCTGATGAACAACTTCATACGCCGTAGTTATCCCGGTTCGGAAACGAAGAAATACTCGGTGGGTGATTTTGTTCTCGGTCTGGGCGCTATCCGTGTATATGGCCGAACCGACCGGCTCGATTTTCGCCCAACGTGGATTCACCTCAGAAAACAACGAGTCAAGGCCCATGTCATCAGCCGGCACATCGTCACGCCGCCGAAGCGTCACGTGCTTGTTCAGCTCTCCGGCACCAGGTTCGCGGTACGCCATTTAGACCCCCATTGAAATTCTGTCGGGCTGTAGGAGCGAACGCGAACCATGAGGCAACTCAATGACCGACGAAGTGTTGATGCCGGTCACAGTGTCCTCACGGCTGGCCCAAAGATGACCCAATGTGAGCATGCATGCAGCGACGATCGACTTGTTGATGACCATACCTCGGGCAATGGCCGTGCAAGCGATAAGCGCTTCAGAGAAGGCAAACTCGGCGTCAGCTATTGCAGCACACCTGTCATCCCAGTTTTCCACGGTTTCAGCCATGGCTATCGCCGCCTCATAAGCGGCCCGGGCAGCGAGTCGAGTCGCCGGGACCTCTGCAATCGCTGCCGAGAGCTCAGTAGCGTCGGCGTAGAAACGACGCTGCAGGAATTTTTGAGCTGCACTCTCCGCGCTATCAAGCTTCGACTGGACATCCTCCACGTCTTCAGACTCTGCCCGAAGGTGCTTCATAGCCAAGTCGATGTTGATCACGCTCATGGTTACTCAGCCTTAGCTTTTGATTTGCTAGCCGCTTTGTTCTGCGGCTCCGGCGCCTTCTTGTTTTCAGGCTCGGGCGATTGCTTCACTTCGTAATCCTCCACCAGGCCCAGGCGGTGCAGTTCTGCCGCTCGAAATTCATCAGCAGTAATGGTTGCACCTCGCTTTGCATACGCCCCCTGATTCAGAAAGCCCTTCTTCGTCTGCAGTTTAATTTCGCTCATGACTCACAACGCCCGGTTTCCCGGGCGTGCTCCACTTCGAGGTTATGGTGCAGGGGCTTCAAACTCACCGTGCACGAAGGACTCAGGGCGGTAAACAGCCAGCGCCAGGCGCTCCTCAGCGCGGATGGTGACCATGTTGGTGCGGAAGTTGTCGCCGTCTTCGGTCGAGACCTCAACAGCCGCATCTTCACGATCGAACACCTGGGCTGCGATGTTCATCGCGCCCACCAGGAATTCGCCTTCAGGAACGGCATTGCTGTCCACCACCGGCAATTTCCATAGGCGCTGGACGCCGCCTTCCTGGACGTTGACCCAGATGTAGGAGCCGGTGCTGTCCTTGGTCAGCTCAATGTCTGCCCAATCCACAGGGTTCAGGGCGATGGCCGATGCGCGGTATTCAGCGACACGAACCTGCAGGATGGCGCGACGCAGGGTGTCGATCTTGGTGTCACCCGACTTGCGCAGCGCATCATTGAACGCGGTGGCTTGAGGGATCAGGCCCAAAAGATTCTGGCCGGTACCGTCGCCCGCCAGGATCTGCTCTTCTTCCTTGTACTTCAGGCCGTAGATAGCACGGCCGTTGATGTAGCTTTGCAGCAGGGGAATGTCCGACAGCACCTGCTTCGAAGCGCGGAACCAATGGGCGATGGTTTTGACGGTGGTGGTTACCAGTCCGAACGACAGGTCGGATTGAGCCTTGGCGGCACCCTCGCCCGCCTGGGGGGCAGCCATGTTCTGGAAGCCAGTTTCCTGTACGAACTCAATGGCGTTCGAGTCGGTGCGACCCGGCATGATCAGGTCACGGATGGTGAACTGACGTTCCGGGTCGGTAACGATTCCCGGCACGCGGGTTGGCTGGATGCCAACACCTACGCCGCCGGTGCCCGAGGTGCTGCTGGTGATGTTGGTGACGGCCTTCAGGCGCAGACGGGCCCGGCCATGGTCTTCTTTGACCAGTTTTTGGAAGCCTTCGGACTCGGCGAGTTGTTCGCCAAAGGACTTGGTGTCCGACGGATCGTTAGCCGCGAAACGACGAGCCATCTTTTGCTCGATCTCGTTCAGGCGGTCCTGCAAGCCGAGGCCGTCTTTCACCAAGCCGTCCAGGACGGTCTTGGTGTCGGCCAGGATGGTGCCGTGCTCCTTGATCTCTTGGCTAGCCTTCTCGGCGAACGCCTTGATTTCCTTGTCGCGCTGGTCGAGCAGGTCATTTACCGCCTTCAGCTGGACTTGATCGCCAGCGTGCTCCTTACGCTGCATTTGACGGTGTTCGGCGCGAGCGTCGTTGCTCATGACGTTATGCATGGTGAATCCTCAAAAAGAAGGGAGAACCAGCGCCGGACGCGATTTAAGCGCCTCGACGATTTCGTTGGCTGCCAGGTCGCCCTCGGACTCGCTCCGGAGCAAATGCTGCAGTCCGCGGTTGGCAATCACCGCAGACTGAGTTTTCGAGAAGCCTGCCTCGCGCAGGAGCAACTCAAATTCGGGCATCGAAGGTAGTCCCCCGTGGGCCAGCTTCGATTTGATGGTATCGGTGCGTGCCTCGTCGTTCGCAGGGACCGTGACGATGGAAATCTCCACCAGGTCCAGCTTGGTCAGCGTGCGAATGCGCGTCTTCTCATCGAAGCTCGACTCGCGCACGTAGTAGCCGATGGACAGGCCGGTGATCGAACGAGACTTCATGCCCCGGTAAGCGATCCGCGCATACGGTGCATCGGCCATCCACAGCTCGCCGTCACCGAAAAGCCCACGTTCGTCTTCTTTCAGGGACTCCAGGGCCCAAGAGCCGATGGGCTCACCAGTCCTGTGCTGCCACAGCACTGGCAACGTGCGGCCCTTTGCTTTGAGTTCGGCGATCGAGTCGAGGAACGCGCCAGGCGCGACGACCTCGTTGTAGCTGTCGACCACGCCGAATACGGAACCGTAGCCAGAAAAAAGGCCGTCGTCGCCGACAGCCTTCACGTCATAGTCGAATGAGCGGTACTTCACCGCCACCGATTGGTCTTTTCGGTTCATTCAGAATTACCTTTTGGCTTGTCGTTGAGCCAATCAATGAGCGCTGATCTCGCTTGCTGGGCATCGCCTCCACCTTCGCCAAGCTTGTCGATGGGGAGCATGTTGGATTGCACTGTGAGCTTCGCGGCGTTCCCGCCGTGAGGCGCCAGGTTCTCCTTTATGCGGCAGTCGTCGCGGGTGTAGATGCCGTTCTGCGTCATCGAACTGTAGAAAGCCGCGCGGGCCGCGCTATCGGCGCGAAGCAGGCCTTCGGGGTTGAACTTCGCATAGAAACGACGGCGCTCATCAGGCCTAAGCAAGCGACGATTAATGCTCTGTTCGATGCGCTTCATCCATGGCAACAGAGTGAAGCTGAGGAAGCCGAGCATCTGCTGCTCCATCCCCGTCCCCCAACTGGTGCTGTTCGACGTGTGCCCAACCATCCAGGGCGGAACACGAAACCACCGGCATATTTCCTCGACGTTGAACGCTCGTGTCTGCAGCATCTGAGCATCCTCAGGCGTCATCGACACCTGCTGATATTTCATGCCCGCCTCCAGCACCATCGTTTTGCCGGTGTTGACCGCGCCCGCGAATTTCGCCGCCATGTCTTCGCGGATGTCTTCGCGCTGTGCTTTGTTCAGGATCTGGTCAGTTGAAAGAACGCCGCCCAGCTTCATGCCGTTGGCGAACATTTTGCTGGCAGATTCATCTGCCGCCATGGCGGCACCGAAGACGTTGCGCCCCATTGCGAGGGGGCTCAATCCGCAAAGGGGATCAGTCCCGAAGCCGCGGGTGTGCATCATCTGCTCGTCCAGCAGCGTGTGGGGCTTACCTTCGCTGTCTGTGAAACGGTACTCAATCGCCCCGCTGCTGGTACGCCTAGGGGGCGAAACCGATTGCGGGAGCAGAAACTCCAGCGAAGACAGTTCCCGACCCACCAGGTGTGGCTCATTAAAACTGTTGCCGTTCAACAACAAGCTCGCCACTACGCATTCCCAGAACTCAACCGGCGTTTGGTCTGCGTTCGGCTGGATACTGATAACTCGGTGAACTGGGTGCGATGTGGCAACCGCCGGAACACCGTTTTTGTCTTCATAGAGGGCGATCGGCAGCGTCGCCAATGTTTCAGCAATGAGTCGAACGCAAGCCCATACCGTGGACAGCTGCAACGCGGTTTGCTGGCTAACCGTTTTTCCTGAAGCCGAGTCGGTACCGTAGTAACCGTTCCAGAACGCCGCGTCGCCAAGGCCGATTCGCCGCCCTACCCAGCCTGCGAGCGACGATTTCACAATTCCAGGCTCAGCCGATTTGAACAGCGCCTGTCGAAGCACAGACTTTAGGGGTTTATTCACTGGTCAGCCCCTTCCGTATAAAGCCCGCGGCGAGCAGACAGGCCATGCCGCCAGCAATAAGGGACCACCCCAAACCGGCCAGAACGAAAATCCCGCCAACTATCAAGCAGAACCCGGCCACGGCCGCCAGCAGAAATATGAGGAGGCCTGTATTCATGGGTATTCCTGTCATCCAACGATAATGGGGCTTGAGAAAAAGTCGCTGATATTGCCTTCGTTGTTGCCGGCCAAAGTCAGTACCCTGCCGATCGCCATGATCAATGCCACAGCACCGTCTATTTTGTTGTCGTCGCCCTGCTTTATTGGCCTGACAACATCGTCATTGCCTGGCAGAAACTTGCCGATGACGTTACCGATACACCAGGTCATGATCGGATTGCCGTCGTGATGGAACCGGCCGGCGGTAATGGCCGCCTCCAATTCCTTCATGGGGTCGCTCATGTTGGTGTAGTTCTGGGTGATCGTGACGGGATTCAGCCCTTCGTCGTCCAGGTCATGAGAGAGCCCCGTGGCCCCGTGGGGGTCGATTGGGCACTCGCGTACTGGCGCCAGGTGGTTGGCTTCCTTCGCTTCCGCCAAAATTTCGCGGTAGTCCACCTCGGCGCCATCAGTGGTAAGCAGGTGTCCGGTGTTGATCCACGCTTGGAACCGCTCAGCCATCCGCCTGTTGTCGGTGTCGTTGGCTGTGTCCTCAGGGACCCAGAATTTCGGTGCGATCGAGTAGTAATGTGTCTTGCCGTCGATGACCCGCCAGAACAGGCGAGCCATCGAGTTCATGTCGAGCTTGCGCGCCAGGTCGAACCCAAGCACGCATTCCTGCCCCTCGAACATGTCCAGGGTCAGCGTCTTGTCCTCGCAGGACCGCCAGGTTTCTACGTTGAAGAATCCAGCCTTTGCACTCACCCACAGGTTGAGATGCTTAGTTTTGAACGTGTTGGTGAAGCGGGCCGAACGGATAGCCCGGGCCAGCTGGCTCTCCAGATATTCCTGGAACACCGAGACGCCCATGCATGGATTGGCCTTGGCCAGGTTCTTTGGGTCGGTCCAGTCGTCCCCCTCGTCCAATGTCCAGATATATCCGAACAGTTCGGGGTCCGGCACCGTGCCGTTGAGCATTTCCAGGACTTGGCGCCGCTTGTCGTAGCACGGCCCTTCGATGTTTGCGCCAGCTGTAGTGATGATGAACATCAACGGCTGTCGGCGTGCGCCCATGCCCGTGAGCATCGTGTCGTACTGCGCCGAGCTATCGTGCTCGTGGAATTCGTCGATGATCGCGCAGGAAGGCGACGCACCGTCGCCAGGGTTACCAATCAAGGGTTCGAAGCGACTGCAATCCGAAGGGATGTTCATGTTCGAGGCGTTGACCTCGATGCCAGCCGCCTCTATCAACATCGGCGAGCGCATGACCATCAAGCGCGCCGGGCGGAACACCTCCCAGGCTTGTTTCTCGGTAGTCGCACCGGAATAGACTTCGGCGCCGAACTCGTTGTCGGCAACAAACATGCCGATGCCCACGCCGGCGGCGATGACACTCTTTCCGTTCTTGCGCGGGACCTCCCAGTAGCTCTCCCGGAAGCGCCGATAGCCGCCTTTCTTTTTCACCCAGCCAAACGTGCAAGCCAACCCGAAAAGCTGCCACGGCTCGAGGGTGATCAGCTGCCGCTTGAATGCCCACTCGCCTTTTGTGTGAGGCAGAAGCTGCATCAGCTTCAGCTTTTTTTCGGCCTTCTTGGGGTCGAACTTGTACGGAAACGACTTGAGTCGACTCGCGGCGACATCGTCGAAGTGTCGCTGGATCGCCTGGTGGATGTAGCGGCAGGCTGGAAACTTACCTTTAACGACGGTCCTTGCCCAAGCCATCGCCTTGTCGACGTTGGGGTGGGCTGTTTTGGCCATCAGCTACTCAGTAATTTAGCGAACTCATTGGTGGACGACTGTTTGTTTCCGCCGATTATTCGGGTGCGGCTGGAAGGATCCAGGCCGAGCAACGATCCAAAGGTCACCAGCTGACGCATCGATTCGTTCGCCGCGGTGAGCGCCGGGTTCTTCATCGGGCTGCCCTGGGCAGACTCGACCACGATGCCGAACTTCTGGACGGCTTCTTCAGCCATCCGCCATTTGTCGTAGGCGGTACAGAAGGCTTCGACGTTGTGCAGATCAGTGAGCGCGACGACGTGTTCACGGAGCAATTCCGGGATCAGCATCCGCCACATCGTGGACGCCCGCTCACTCAGCCAGTCCGGCGGATCGATATTTGTAACGGTGGAAAATTGTGGCTCGGCCTCGTTCAAAGCCCGCTTGCCAGGGTTGCCCGCAAGCTTTTTCTGGGCCGTCGGCTTGGGTTTGCGACCACGGCCGGCGACCGTGGCGGTGCCCCCCATCGCGCAACTCCTGATTTTTTAATTTCGCGGTCGTGAAAGAAAGGCTGGGCGGACGGTCTAGAAGACAAAGGCTCTGAACTTTTGCCCCTCCCCCTCCCCGTCAATGGGATTTATTCTCATTAAGGCTGATTTCCGGGCATTCTGCACGGTCACCGCCTTGGGTTGCCCCATCCCCCATCCTCGCGAGCCGTCTTCCGGCTGTGGCAGCTATGGCACAGCGACTGCCAGTTGTTTCGATTCCAGAAGATCGCCGCGTCACCCTTGTGAGGGATGATGTGGTCCACCTCAGTGGCCGCGACCACCTCGCCGTGGCGATCATGCTCAGCACATAGCGGATTGCGAGCCAAGAAGCCCTTGCTCGCCTTCTGCCATTTGTAGGTGTAGAGCCGCTGTGTGCTGCTCTCGCGCTTCTTCGCTGCCAGGCGCTCGGCCTGTGCAGTAGCCAGGTGAGCATGCTCGTCGCAGTACTTGGCGTTACGCGTCAAGGTACGGCAGCCCTGGGCAAGGCAAGGGCGCTGTGGTCTTGGGGGCATGACTACTCCGCTCCGCGGCGCGGTAGCTTGAAGTCCGTGACCCGGTCAGCAATGGCCCGGATCTTTTCAACCCCCAAGAAACCAACCCATCCGCCGGCGAAGGTAGCCATGCTCTGGGGCAGGCCGAAGAAGTCCAAGCCGCTGATGATCGTCAGGGTCAAACCACCGCAGATAGCGCCCTCCACCAGCATCTGGCGACGCGTGCCGCCACCATAGGTGATACGCAGGACAGCCATAGCACAGGAAAGCGCTGCCGCATAAAAGACTGGCGAATGCTGGCTCAACCACGCAAGCGCTACCGCCCAGGTGTCTGGTTTGTCTGGCATGTTGGGCATCTCGATTCCTCCCCGTCAGGGAGTATGGGACTCGGCCGCGCAGGGCCAGGGAGGATTGAATCAGCTCCAACAACACTCCCAGCTCGGGGCGATGGGTGTGGCGGAGCCGAAAACGAAAAAGCCCAGCACGATGGCTGGGCTTTGTTTGTCGTCTCTCATAACGCGCAAGATCGACATGATGGGGCTAATTTATGATCATTCCGCCACTACGTCAAGCGGCGTCAATGAAGATCTCTTCTTTATCGAAAATGTCCGTGGCACTGATAACGGCGGACTCCTCAAGCTGCTCCAGCCGTTTGGCGATGCTGGTCCGCCATCGGCGGCGCGTGGACTCCGGCTTTCCCTCAGGATCCCAGGTGTTCATGTCGTAGAATTCGGCCGGCAACACGATCATGTCAGTGGATCGCTTCGCCGTCTGAACGCCCTTCATCTTCGGGATAGCCCACGCCGTCAAGGCCTTATAAACGAACAGCTGCGGGGCCGGCGACACCATCCGCGCAACCAGGCGGCCTATGGCTGCCACCTTGTTGGCTTTATGGGTCGAGTACTTTGCCACCAGCACATCCCACTCAGCAGGCTCAAGCAGGCGGTGCAGCAAGGCATAAAGACAGCAGTCGTAGTCGAACTTGTCTCGCGGCGACAGTGAGCTGCCGTTGCCGCCTCGCTGAACATCAGCATCAATCAGCTTCTGCCAGCTTTGCTTGGTGCTGTTGTCGATGTTGTCGGCTGCCAGCACACGAACCAGAGTGCTCATCACGTCTTTGTAGATACCCATCGACTATTCCTCGCTCGCTGAATTCATGTATCGGCGCCCGCTGCGGGCCAAAACCTTTTCCTGACAGGCATGTACCGCAGTGCAGAATTCTTCCTGTTCCATCGGATGCTCCACCGGCAGTTTCAAGTATTCGTTCCACGCTTCAGCCAGCAGCTTCACGACTTTTACCTCTTGATAAGTTGGCTCGACGATCTGCATGTCAGTCTCCGGTGAAGTTCGTACCGCCTGCCCCGCGGCGGTTGTTCTGGCGGTATTGCTCATGAGCCCCGCCGGTAACTGGGCGAACCTTCGCGATTTCGCTCAACGCGTCCTTGAGCCGGGCGTTAAGCACGTTAACAACATCGATCAGCGGCAAGGATTTCAACGTATGCCCGCAGACCCATCCCGTGCCTACACAGGCCTCACACTCAAGGTAGTGAAAGATCCCCAGCCTCTCACCCTTGCCCGCGCAGATGCCGCATTCGACGATGAACTTAAGCTCACGCCGATGCAGTGACGGGCGCGACTTTCTCATACGGCCTCCAGAAGCTTTCTGTGCAACTCATGGACGTTTATGCCCTGTAATGGGTTGTGGGCGATCTGGATTTCGAAACCGTCTTCCATGGTGATGACCAGGTGCCGGGTGCCGTTGTAATCGGCCAGGCGGATCGACCTGACGAACTCAGGGTTTACGGCGAGGCCGGTGATCGGATCGAGCAGAATCATCATTTTGAAACCTCGCCTATGGTTGATTCTTGAATGAGCTCGCAACCCTTCTGTTCCGTGGCTTCCAGGCAATTACCAGAATCTCCGAATCTAAAGCCGGTCAAGCCGTGGATCAGGGCAAAACCCTTCTGATCTAAATGCGCGTGCCACTGTTCCAAGGCATCACGCTTGCGGTTCATCACGTCGGACTGGATGTACACCAGCACGTTGTGACCCATCGCGTGGTTTATCAGCATCTCGCCGATCATGTGGTCGATGCCGATGTCGGCCCATGTGGTCCGCGCCACTTTGCGCAGGTCATGGCTGGTCCACTCTCCACCACCCAACCGGGTGAACACGGCGCTGGCCTGCCCTTCGCTGAGTGCCTTGCCATTGCGCGCCGGGAACAGGTATTGGCCGTCGTAGCCGCTGGCGTATTGGCCTTCGCGATACCGGACCAGCAGCTCGCACACTTGTTCGGTCAGTGGCAGGTGATGCTCGACGCCGGTCTTAGTGTGTTCAGCCGGAATGAACCACTCACGCTCTGCCAGGCTGATATGCGACCAGCGAGCCTGCCGCGTTTCACCGATGCGCGAGCCGTGACAGAGCATCATCAGCGCGAGCATGGCGTCCATGGGATCGGTCTTGATGACCTCGGCCAGCTGCTCGAGCAGGCCTTGCAGCTGAACACCACGCAAGCGAGCCGGCTTGACCCCGACCTTCGCCTTCGAGAAGTCGTTGAACTTGATGGTCGCCATCGGGTTGGACGAGATCAGACCCAGCTTAGAAGCCTGCCGAAACGCGAGGGCTAGCAACTGGAACGCCGAACGCACGTAGTCGATGCCGATCTTCTCCTGCAGCGGCCACATGAACTGGCTGTCCAATGTTGCCTTGGTGATCTCGGCGATCGGCACGCTGCCCAGGCACGGGACCAGGTGGCACTTGATCAGCGAGGCGCCTGTCTTCTTGCGCTTGCTGGACAGGTTCCGGTCGCGCGACATGCGTTCGCCGTACCACTCCAGCAGCTCGCGAGTGAGCACCCACTGCGAAAGATTCGCCCCGTCGCCGTCCTCCAGGCGCAGGCGAATCGCCGGCAGCGCCGAGACTACCTGCTTCGCGCTCAGGTCGGGGAAGCGGCCGATGCGGTTCCACTCCCCCTTCACCACCAGGTACCACGACGCTCGGGCCCGATCACGGTTGAATCGCAGGTAAAGCCCGCGGTTCTCGACGTCGCGCAGATCCCGCACATTGCCCGCCGCCTGCCGCTTGATCTCGGGGTCGGTGATCTTCACCGCTGCCGTGCTCACAGGCTCACCGCGACGGCGTCGTCGAGAATGGGATAATCACGGATGTGCACGCGTACAGCGCCGCCCGGAACAGGCTCGCCGATGTTGATAGTGGTAACGAAGTTCCTGTCATCGATGCCCAGACCATCGGCGATGCCATCCCGGCCGGCCTTGAAGCGCGCAACCAAGTTGTCATCGTCGTAGGAGCGGCGATTCGGCGGGCAGAACGTTACCCAGAAGTACTTTTTCCCTATAAGCCGCGGTGCATCCAGCGCCAGAGCGATCAGGCCGCAGGTGCGGCGGTATGCTTTCGCGTGTTTGTGTTTTTGCCGCCAGTGCACGCGCGCATTCGGACTCAACTCCTTTGGCGGCCACGGCAGCGTCATGTCGATCATGCAGCCCCCTTTACGGTGAGAATTCCGGCCCGGATCAGGCCTTCGTGGGTTTCGGCAATGGCGCGCGGCATGTCCTGCCAATCGACGTCGCCGGCGGCGCGGCCGTCGATTACGTCGTGACAGGCGCTGCAGGCGTACACCGCGACAGTGTCGAAGCCCTTCATGCCCATGCCCTTCTGCCCGCACGGCAGATGCGCAAGGACGGTGGTTTCTGGGTTGTAATTGCAGATGCCCGGGATTCGGACGGTGCACTCCTGGTCTTTGGCAGAAGCACGGAGCTTTCTCGAACTCACACGCATGCCGGCTTCCCCGTGACGACGTCGACGACTTCGTAGGTACCCGGCCACATCCATGACCCATAACGCTTGGCCATGGCCGCGTCGGCGAACAGCGCCAGCGCGTGATCAGGTGGCGAACTCAAATCGACCTTGAACGAGCAACAGAACACCGCCCAGCGGTAGGTTTCGATCTCAGGAACAGCCAGGCGTCGATCAACCATGCACACCTCCAACAACCCGAGCCGATGGCGTGAGGCCGAGACGGCGCAGCAGTTGCTCGCGGGCCGCCTGGCCGTTTGCAGGAATACCCATGCGCGCCACCTGCGCCAGCGCTACTCGCTCGGTCAGTTCGCTTGCCAGCTCTATCGGAGGCTTGCTGCCGTCGTGGCCAATGCCAACGGCGATATCCTCGAGCGGCAGACCTTGGACGAGACGGCGGATGGTGATGTCGTAAGCTCGGTCGAAAACCTTGCTGGCCTTCTCCGGGATCAGATCACCGAGGTTGTGCATCTCGCACTGAAGCGCAGCATGTCGCACGGCAGCGTGGGACCAGGTGCGCGCGCCGAAGCGACTCGGGTGAGAATTCTCCAGCGCCTCGCGAAAGGCCTTGTCATGGGATGGAATGCCGAGCATTTCGGGCGTTGGCTGACACCACTTGATGAACTTGCCGACGCTCGGAGCGAAGTCGCCGCCGATCTGCCGGCAGTTCTGCAGTCCGTAGCGGATCTGCTCCAGCTGATTGATCCCGGCCGCAAGGAATGCCTTGATCCAGCTGCGCTTCGCAGCCTTTAGCGCTTCATCATCCGGCCAAGCCTGCTTCCATGCCGGGAAAATTGCCTGCAACTCCTTGAACAGCGCGTTCACGACCTCTGCGGTGCCCGGCGGCAACTTCCGCGGCTGAACCAGCGCAACCGGCGGCAGGTTGCCCATCGTGCTGAGCAGTTGCTCGGTGCTGCGGGGCTTCTTGTTCTCCATCAGAGGTCTCCCAGATCGTTTGCCCAGCTGGTGTCATCGAAGTCAGGCGTCTTGCCCTGCCCCGAAGCCTTGACGCGTTCTCGCTTGACCCACTGCACCAGCCGGTAGCACCAGCCTGCCGAGGTATCAACGGTCGCTGGCTTGGCGACGAAGAACCCCATGAACGCCCGGATAGCCGCTTCAGGGACCGCATCGGCAGGAAGCCCGGCGATTGCGATCTGATCCGACAGCGCCTTCTCGTTCGGAGCCCAGGTGGCGAACATAGCGAAGCGCTGGCGATCATCCTGCGGCTCGATAGCTGCTCTGTTCTGTTCGGCGAGAGCAGCATCAATCCCGCGCTGCTGCAGCTGCTCTTCGGTTAATTGATGGTTAAGTGACGGATTGGGTGCAGCCGCTGCACCCCGTTCCGTCGTAGGTTGCACCCCGACCTGTTGTGAATTGCACCCCGTGCCGTCATCTGCACCCCGTTCTGTGCGGGGTGCAGCATTTGCACCCCGCAATAGCTGAAGGTCGTAAACGACTGGGCGACGGTCGTGCCGATCAATGTGAACAGCGGCGATAGCCTGGTTTCCCTTTTGGATAAGTCCGGACTTCTCCAAGTCATCCAGCTTGTAGCGCACGGTGCGCTCGGAGAGGCCGGTGTCCTGAGCCAGGGTGGTAGCCGATGGGAACGCGCCAGCACCGTTCGATCCGGCATAGTTGGCCAAGCACAGCAGCACGTGTCGGGCGCTGGCATCCTTGAGAACTTGCGTGGGCAAAGACAGCGCCCATGACATTGCTTGAACGCTCACAGCGAGGCTCCGATATTCAATTCGGCCAAACGGGCAAGGCCCTTTGGGGTAACGAGTGGATCGAAAGCGGCACGGTCAGCACCGGTTTCTGAATCAGGCTTGAGAGCAGTGACTTTGTGGACCATGAGCCCGGAGGTGATGCGTGGTTGGTACGCAGTCCAGCGGCCGGAACCTTGGCGGCGAAAGATCCACCGGTTCTGCTGCATCCAGGCGAATAGCTTCGAAGGCTTGAGCTGCAGATGCTTCGCAGCGTCGGTGATGCAGATCGCGCCGCCAGCGGCTGCCAGACGGTTGATGGCTGCAACCTTCGGCGCCTGATCGAGGATGACCAAACGCAGGGTTTGATTGTCCTTCGCCTGATCAGCAGCAGCCTGAAGTGCCTCCGCGTAGGTGGCCGGAATCTGGAACTGGCCGGCTTGGGCTTCCAGCTCCTGCCAGCGATCAATGATCCGGGCACGCAGCTCGACGCTGTAACCGGACACAACAACCAACGTGTCGCGCTGTGACAGCAGGAACTCGCGGTACACCTGCCCGTTCTGCGGGTGCACGTAGGGGGTGTCGTTTGAAGAAACGACACCCTTCGTGACCAGTGCACGGATTGTTTTCAACACGTTGTCGTGAGAGCTGCCGATCAGTTCGGCTATCTCGCGAGACGACATGTGTCGCGACACGTTTTGAGATTGTGCAAAACGTGTCGCAGGGTTCGGGGTATTGCCGGGGGTGACGTTCGTGTTCATACTGGCCCCTGAAGTTTGTTGTTTTAAGAAGCCGGTCTAGCCACCGGCTTTTTTTCGTCTGCGATTTTTTACTGTATGGATGCACATATGTGCCGCAGCACTACTTCGCTTCACGAAGAGGCCTGATAATTCCCACCATCAGATGCCGGTAACGCTTTGTTAGGGTGCGCTTCAGAAAGCAGCCAATCCGTGTCGAACGGATTTCCCCTCGCAGTTGCCAGTTCGCAAATCTTCTTGGCGTATTCCGTCTCACCGGTGTACTCGGTGCGCGGCAATGCATCAGCAGCCAGCCACTTGTAAATTGCCCGCGGAGTTTTCCCGCAGGCCTGAGCAACCGTAGGAACACCGCCGGCATCGTCGATCGTTTTCTTGAGCGGCCGCATGTGGCCTCCAATTCAAATATGAACTTACGGTACATCTTAAGTCGGAACTGAAAGTACATGCAAGCTCATGAGAACATGAACCCATGGTTCAAATAGACGAAATCCGGCTTGCGTTCAGCGCCCGCCTCAAGAACGCCCTCGCAGAAGCAGGCATTCCTGAGTGGGGCGCAGGTGTGCGTCTCGCGAAAATCGCCAAAGTGACGCCGAAGGCATGCAGCAAATGGCTCAACGGAGAGTCGATGCCAGGCGGAGCCAAGATGCTTGCTCTCGCAAGCGCATTGTCTGTACGCGTCGAGTGGCTTGAATATGGCCGGGGCGAGATGCATGAGACGGCAGTCTCTGCAGCTGATCAGCGAGTTCCACCAAGGAGCTTTGATCTCGCCGACGACGATAGCTATACGGGCGTGCTGCAACTGACCGCCCGCGGATCAACCGGCGATGGCGAAGACAACTCGCACGTCGAAATCCGTGGCGTGATGGCATTCAAAACAGATTGGCTACGGGCTAATCATCTTAACCAGCGCAAGTTAGACGTCATCTACGCCAACGGGCACAGCATGGAACCCACCATCAATGATGGTGACGTGCTGTTGATTGATGAGTCGAAAATAGAACCCAAAGATGGGCAAGTCTTCGCACTCCAGACTGAGTCGAAAGGCACTATCGTTAAGCGCCTTGTAAAGTCCGACTTCGACGGTTGGATCATTCGTAGCGACAACCCGGACAAGGCTCGTTACGGAGATGAGACGCTGCGTGATGGGGAAATCAACGAGGTTCGCATTATTGGGCGCGTGGTTTGGCGCGGGGGAATGCTTTAGGGCGCCTGTCTTGCCCTGGGCAAAAAACTACAGCTGCACGGAAGGGATTCAATGTTCAAAAAAATAGTGATCGGTTTAGTGGCTGCAATTGGATTGTTCCTGGCTTACGGCGCCATTATCGGAAACACCCCAGAGGGAAAGGAAAAGTCTCGAGCACGCGATGCGATTGATCGTTGCTGGAAGGGTGTTGATGACAGCCTTCAGTCTCTAAGCTCTCGCAGATTTATTCGGGACACTTGCCAAAAGATGGTTGAGAAGTACGAGTCAGAGTTTGGCCCCTCCTCCACGATCCGAAAAGAATAGCCTCCAGTGTCCGATAGCCCGCCATTGAGCGGGCTTTTTCTTGCCCGCGCTTAAAATATGTACTTTTGGTACTTGACCAATATGAACCATTGGTACATATTTGCTCCATCGCCGGATAACAACCGGCCAGATGGAAGGCAGCGATGAACCGGCCTGAACGGTTCAGAGGGTTGGCAACTGACCCGGGCGTGCAGCGTAAAGCGCCGAAAGCAGTTATCCAGCGGGAGAACAAGCCGAAAGGCCCGCGGCTGGAGGAACAACTTGAATGAGCCCGTACCGCGCCAGCAGCGCCGAAGGGACACGGAAAGTTTCACTGATGCGCCTGGTTGGCCGGGCGCATTGGGAAATCAACCGAGAGGCACACCTGCATGGAATCAATCATCAAGAGCGGCACCTGGATCGGCCATCTCGGCCGCGGGCTTGCTCGAAGAGAACTTCAGTTTTTGCTTTTAGTAGCCCAGGGCCTTACGGCCAAACAAATCGCTCGTTTCCATGATGTTGAACCAGGGACCGTCGCGAAGCGCATATCCAACGCCATGTTCAAGCTGGGCGTTACCCGCCAATCAGCGGCCGTGGCCGAGGCGATGCGTAGAGAAATCATCGTAGGTCAGGTAGACGGTCCGACTCCTCAAGGTCCAGCTGGGGATTCGAACGATGGTGTTTTTATCGCTTAAACGACGGAAAGGCATCACTTCTGCACCTTGGCGACAGGGTGCAGCGGGATGTAACCCCACCCAGAGGAATATCCAATGTTCGGTATCGGTAAGAAGCTGTTCGGCGCCAAGCGCGCAGTAAAGAAACTCGAAAATCGCGACCTGATGCAGGCCATCGTCGGCGGCTGTCTGCTGGTGGCGGCATCCGACGGTGAGATCAGCAAGAACGAAGCTGCGCAGATCGATATCCAGATCCGCGCCAACAAAGCCTTGGAGCATTTCGGCTCCGAAATCACCACCACCGTCAACCTGTTCACCGAGCAACTGCAGGCCGGCTTCCGGCTCGGCCGCATGAACATCATGCGCGAGATCCGCGACATCAAAAACAACCCGGCCGACGCCGAAGAGGTGTTCGTGAACATGATCACCGTGGCCGAGGGTGACGGCAACATCAGTCCCGAAGAAATGAAGGTCCTGGCTGAAATCGGCAACGAGCTGGGCCTGCGCCTGAAAGACTTCGGTATCGAGGCGTGAACAGGTACCTGCGGAGAGTTCTGGTCCTGTCCGCGGGGCTTTTTGTTGCTGGGCTGCTCATCAACAGCCTGGTGAACCGGGCCACCTGTTCCTACTACGGGTACCAGACGGACCGGGAAACCAAGTACGCCGCTTTCGTCGGCTGCATGGCAAAGGTCTCAGGCAACTGGGTCCTGCGTAGCGAGTTGAGGGCTGTTCAGTAACGGAACAACCAGCGCCAACGTCAGCCTGACGCAAACTGCCCGAGCACCTGGTCCTCCCCAGCACCAGGCCGCATCGGAGAGTGAGCGAAGCGTGCCCGAGCGGGCTGCAGCGCTAGGATCGCAAAGCCCCGTGAATGTCCTGGGCCGGTATGAGTAAGACGGCCAATACCAAAAACGCGGCGGGAAGCAAGCAGGCGTAGCGACCTGGTGCCTCGTTCACTCTCCGATGCGGACGAGAACACACCGGCCCAGGCCGGCACCTGCATTCCCAACCACGCGGAACGGAGAATTTGCAGCCATGTGAACGATATCGAAGACCTTCCAACGAAGGCACCTGGGGCTCACATACGGTGGCGTTTGTAAGTCCAAAAAAAGCCCGGTCTTGATCGGGCTTTTCATTTCTCGCCTACCGCCTTTATCCGCCAGCACTCTCCCCTGCACCCAACGGTAGCCGGCAGGCTGCGCAGAGTGCTGACGAATAAACGCAACCCATACCGAGGGATCAGCCATGCATCCATCCTTTCAAGAGCGCATCGACGAACTCGGTGTGCTGCTGCAACAAACCCAGGCCGCTCGTGCGAGCTTCTTTGATCGAATTGACCGGCCTGCGCCAGCAAAGCCGGTGCGCTACCAGGTTGCAGGGGACAGTATCGGGATGTACCAGATTGTCGACCTCACCACCGGTAAAACCCGAGCCTTCCGCGAAACGTACAAGGCTGCTCACGACCTCGCCCTCCAGTTCGAAGCGAAGGCAAACCGCCTTGCCGGAGGTACGCAATGATCGGCGAACCGATGCCCAACCCCCGGGACGCGATCATCCAGGACCTGAACCAGAGGCTGGAACAGTTCTTCGGCGGCGGGAAGACCATCCAGCAGATCGAAAGCGGTGTGAGCGCAGAGGCGCCCTTCTTCGGCACCACTGCTCACCACGCCAAGCTGCGGGCCCAGCGGGACAAGCTGGCACCAGCAGTACGAGAGCAGGCCGAAGCCGGCAAGACAGTCAGCGAGGCGGCCAAGGCTTTGAAGATGCACATCAAGCGCGTCCAGCTCATCGCCAGCGAAAACGGCTTCACCTTCGCCGAGCCGTCATGAAACGGATCAACAACCAGGTGCGCCAGCGCCTACGCCAGTCGCAACTCCACCTTCCACCCAGCGGCCTAAAGGCCAACCCGGAGCAAAAGCCATGTCCACCCCAACTGATACAGCCGAGTTCCTCGAGGAGCTGAATGGCGGCGCATTTGCGAGCCAGATCGGCCACGCCCTTTCCGAAGTTGCCGCCGGGGTAGTTGACCACGGCAAGACCGGAAAGCTGGTAATTACCCTGGACTTCAGCCAAATAGGTGAGTCCAGCCAGGTGAAGATTAAGCACAAGCTCGACTACAAAGTGCCGACCAAGCGCGGTACCCGCAGCGAAAACACCAGCCTGGACACGCCAATGCATGTTGGCTCCGGCGGCAAGATCACCCTCTTCGCGGAAAAGCATGACCAGCTCTTCACGCGCGAAGAAGCCCCCATCAAACCCCGCACCTGATTCCCCACCCCAACAAGGATTCTGACGAATGTCCCTGACCAAAGAAGCAGTTCAGCTCATCACCGATACCGCCCTGCAAGCCTCGGGCAAGGTGCTCCCCACCCAAACACCAACGGTGGTTCTGCCCGATGGTTGCCAGGTGGTAACCCTGGAAAAGTGGCAGGCCGGCCGTAGCCGTTTCCGCGGCATCTACTCCACCCATTCGCTCGCCGACTTCAGCGCCTACGTCGCCGACCGCGCGATCTCGACCGCCAAGGGCTTCATCGACCAGGACGAAATGACCTGCACGCTGTTGTTCAACCTGGGCACCGATGCGGAACCAGGTCATGCCGATGACCGCGCCGTGCTGAAGCTGAAAGCATCCGCTGGCTACAAGGCGGCACAATCCATTGGCGGCCGGGCCATGTCCCAGAAGGACCTCAGCGACTGGATCGAGGACTGGCACCAGTACCTGACCCCGGTGGACGATGAAGGCAAAGCGATCCCGGTGGCCAAGGCAATCGCCGCGGTTCGCACCATCACGGTCAAAGCTAGCAGCGAATCCGAAACCACTGTCGGCGACACCAGCGCCAGCCGCAGCGCCATGGACCAGATAGAGGCACGCAGCAAAGAAACGTTGCCAGCGGCGTTGTTGTTCAGTGTGATCCCGTTCGAGGGCCTGACCGAGCAGCAGATCAACCTGCGGATTTCGGTGATTACCAGCGGAGCAGTACCGGCACTGAAACTGCGTTGGGTCGGTGAAGAGGTTCAGCGCGAGGACATTGCTCAGGAATTCAAGACCGTGCTTCAGGAGAAAATCGGTACCAACGCAGCCTTGGCGCTGGGCGCATTCGATCCTAAGTGAAAAGGAGGCCGGGTGACCGGCCTCACATCCTAAAACCTCTTACCGGTTACTACTTCGGAGCATTTTCTTTTCCAAAGCCAAATCTGCGGCCAATGTAAGATGGTTTATCTCCTTCTCCATACGTCCTTCGGCATTAAAAAAACCAACCTTCGATAAATAGTCATGCACTTCGGCAATAGTTTGTGAAAACTGTTTCCTGGAAAAATTAGGTTCAGATGTATCCACCCACGAGAGGTAGGCTTTCGAACAACGGTTACACTCAAAATACAACTTAATAATACCATTATATTTTTTAGAAAAGTCGACACCCCATATTGCTCTCGCCTCTTGTAGAACAAGCAAAAAATCAATTTGCAGACTCTCCCTAATTTTTAATCGTTCGCCCATACGCTGGGAAATCTTATCCATTAACTCAGCACCGAGAGAATTTAATCCATATCCGTGCTGGTTAATCGAAAACTTTGCGTCTATCCAAGCCTCAAGCGAAGCCTCTTTTATTCTTAGCGCCAGCACAGCCACTTTTCGTGCTAGTTCAAGATCAGCTTGCCCACTAACTTGACGCCGCCAAAGCTCCACACCAAAAACAACGACATACACAGTAGCCGCAGATGAAAACATATCAAATAAATCATGGATACTATTAACTTCAAAAAAGCTGATATTCAGCGGAACCATTGCCCAAACAGCACCGCATCCGAATAACAAGAAACACCCTAGCCACACCATCCAATCGCGCCGCATCGCCCCGCCTCCCTTTTATCGATACCGGAACTATACCGGCGAGGATCCCCTATGTCCGCTCACCAGAAGAAACACCCCTTCGATTTCAAAACCCAGTATGGACTCAGCTTAAACCCTCAGGATGATGAGATCGTCGTCGACTTCTTTTGTGGTGGTGGCGGCGCCGGTACCGGGCTGGAGATGGGCCTGGGCCGCCCAGTGGCCGTGGCGAAGAACCACAGCCCTGCCGCGATCAGCATGCACACCGTCAACCACTCTGCCGCCCGCCACTTCACCACCGATGTTTTCGAGGGTGACCCGGACACCGAATGCGGCGGCCGGCCAGTGGGCTGGTTCCACATGTCGCCGGATTGCACGCACCACAGCCAGGCCGCCGGAGGCCAACCGCGCAAGCGTGAGATTCGCAACCTGTCGTGGATCGGGCTCAAGTGGGGCGGCAAGAAGAAACCCCGGGTGCTTAGCCTGGAGAACGTGAAGCAGATCCTTCAGTGGGGTCGGCTGATCGCCAAGCGCGACAAGGCCACGGGGCGGGTGGTGAAGCTCAACGGAGAGGTGGCGGCGCCTGGTGAGGTTGTACCGGTTGGCCAGCAGTTCCTGGTCCCGGACCCGAAACACCGCGGTCGGACCTGGCGCCGTTTCGTCGCCCTGCTGGAAGGCATGGGCTATGTCGTCGAGTGGAAGGTGATCAAAGCCTGTGACTTCGGCGCACCCACCAGCCGCGAACGGCTGTTCATGATCGCCCGGTGCGACGGTCAGCCGATCGTGTGGCCGGAGCCGACCCATGCGAAGAATCCAGGCAAGGGCCAGCAGAAGTGGAAGACCGCGGCCGACTGCATCGACTTCACCGACCTGGGCAAAAGCATTTTCGGCCGGAAGAAGGGCCTGGCCCCGGCCACCCTGCGCCGGGTTGCCAAGGGCATGAAGAAGTTCGTCATCGACAACCCGTCACCGTTCATTGTGCCGATGGTTGGGGCTGGTGGCCCGGAGTACTCAGGCAAGCCGGTGGGCATTGATCAGCCGGTGGGCACGCTGATGACACAGAACCACCGGACGGTTGCCACTGCCTTCATGGCTCAGATGAATGGCGGTTTCAACACCACCGACGCCAAAGGCATCGACGAACCGATGACGACGGTGACCAACACCGGCAGCCAGCAGCAGTTGGTATCCGCCAACCTGGTGCACCTGCGTGGCAACTGTGATGCGCGGGACGTCAACGATCCGCTACACACCGTCAGCGCCGGCGGCCAGCACCACGGGTTGGTGAGTGCCTTCATGGAGCGTGCATTCGGCGCCAGCGTGGGCCAGGGTCTGGAAGAACCCGCCCCTACCATCACTGCCGGCGGTGGCGGGAAAAGCTCTCTGGTGTCGCTGACGCTCTCGCCGGAGCACGAAGCCGGTGCCCTGCGTGTAGCTGCCTTCCTGATCAGCTACTACGGAACCGAAAACATCAGCGCCTGCGATGCTCCGGCGCCGACGATCACCACCAAGGACCGTCTGGCCATGGTCACCGTGATGGTGAAGGGCACTCCTTACGTCATCGTGGACATCTGCCTGCGGATGCTGAAACCGACCGAGCTGTACAAGGCCCAGGGCTTCCCTGCCGGTTACCACATCAGCCACGGCGCCGACGGCAAGCCATTCACAAAGACCCAGCAGGTCCACATGTGCGGCAACAGCGTCAGTCCACCGCCGATGGCAGCCCTTGCCCGCGCCAATGACCCGTGGCGCGTTGCCGATCGCCAAGCCGAAGCAGCGTAACTCCCCCACTCCACCGCCCGGGCCTGGCCCGGCAAGGACTCCCCATGCCTACAGAAAACAAACCGGCCGAGCCGCTGAAGGTTGAGCGCTCGACAGTCACGAAGCTGGTGATCACCGGCGCCCCGAACCTCGACCCGATAACCGTGTTCCTCGAAGACCTGGCGCTCTGCAAGGGAAAGATCACCGTCAGTTGCTGGGGCAAGAGCTGGATGGCCTACTGGGGCGGCATGTGGGAAGGCCACACCATCGCGCAGTTCTTCTGCGAACTGAACACCAGCTACATCATCGGCTACTTCGACCAGAACCTGCGGGCACGTCGGTTCAGCGGCGAAGCGCTGGCGAACGAGGCACGGCGCCTGGTGCTGAAGGAGCGCCGCCAGTTCATTCACGACGCACATTGCGCTCGCGAGCTGTTCGATGCCGCCGAAGATCTCCGCGACTCGCCCTCGATTGACCACCTCCATGGCGCGCACAGCGAGCTGATGACGACGCTTTTCGGTGACGAGTGGTGGCACATGACCAACGGCGCCACCGAGCCCAACCCGGACTGGACCTACCTGGAGCGGATCATCCTCGCGGTACAGCAGGCACTGCGCCAGGACCAGCCGCTGAAGGAGGCCGCATGAAGCGCATCTACCTCAGCGGTCCCATGACCAACATGCTGGACCTGAACTTCCCACTGTTCCACACCACAGCCGCGGCCCTTCGCGCTGCAGGCCACACCGTCATCAACCCTGCTGAGTTGAACCCGGAGCCAGGGACCTGGAGCGACTGCATGCGCCGGGACATCGCCGCCCTGATGGACTGCGACACCGTGGCCACCCTGCCCGGCTGGCAGGACTCCCGCGGCGCCAGCCTGGAAGTCCACATTGGCAAAGCGCTCGGCATGCGGGTTGTGAATGCCCATGATCTGGTATCGATGGAGATTGCAGGATGAGCAGATTCTGTTTTTGTAACTGCCCCGCCGGGTTTTCCGCTGCGCCTGAACGCCATGCACCTGACTGCCCTGGGCGGTGGGGCGTCGGCAAGGCGCCAACACCTGTCCCTGCCACCACGCCCAAGCCATCAATGTCCTCCGTCGAAGAACTTGACGCGGTGCTGCACTGGCGCGGCAAGCACGCTCAGGCAATCCGCGAGCGCGATGCGCTGCAGGTTCGGCTGAACGCAGTAACGCAGATGCATCCATTCGCTGAAAAGGTGATCCGCAAACTTGAACGCTTTCAAGAGTGTGCGGATGACGGCCAAGGTGCAGACATTGGGCGGCACTGGTTTGACCTGCTCACCCAGCTTGGCCTACTGAATCGTGTGCAGCGCAGCCCTGCACTGTGGGAAATGACTCAGCAAGGCGAAGATGCCCTTGAGCTGTCGCGGCAGAGCGCCAAATCCCGATAGGAGTACATTTGTACTCCACCCCTCTATAACCCCTTCCCCTATCAAGCCTGCCCATGCGGCGGGATGGAGATTGCTCGTGCTTGAAGAAATAAAATTGATCCGACCAGCCCCGGTCGTCCGCGATGAATACGGCATGTTCGCCCACCCCGATATGCCCGACTTCGACGAGGGCGACGGTGATAAGTGCAAGGCCTGGGTAGCGGAACAGGGTCTGCAGGTGAAGATGGTCAGCCTCGAGTACCACAGCGATGAGGCGATCTCGGAACGCTACTTCGAATCAGGCGATCCTGACTTCAGCTATTGGGAGCCGGATCGTCCCGACGGTGAGGGCTGGTTCTGCCTGGCTATTCACGATACCGACGACGGCCCCGTCTGCTGGTGGGCACGCCGCGAGGTGACTCCATGAACCAGATCAAGGAACGACCAATCCTGTTCTCTGCGCCGATGGTGCGCGCCATTCTGGATGGCCGGAAGACGGTCACCCGGCGGCCAGTTAAAGGCGCCGGCCTGAAATGGCTGGAAGACTTCACGCCCGAATACGTAGCGGACCCAGCGAACAGCCTCTGTCCCTACGGCAAGCCCGGCGACCGGCTGTGGGTGCGCGAAACCTGGGTGGCCGACGCCCAGGTTGATGCAGTCCCACCGCGAGACCTGAGCCGAGGCGAGCCGATCCGGTACCCAGCAGACGGTTCAATCCGGCAGGCTGGGTGTTCAATGATCAAGCCAGGCAGAGCGCGCCCGAGCATCCATATGCCGCGCTGGGCGAGCCGCAGCCTGCTGGAGGTCACAGACGTCCGCGTCGAGCGGCTGCAGGACGGTGCTGGCGAGACATCATTCGAAAGCCGCTACATCGCCGAGGGTATCAACCGCATCCACCAAGGAGACGGCGAGTACGCCTTCCACCCATTCAAATCAGAACCAGGCCCTGGCAACTGGACAGACCCATTCGACGCTTGGCGCGAGTTGTGGGTGCCGATCAACGGCTCCGCGTCGTGGAACGCCAACCCCTGGGTCTGGGTCGTCGAGTTCAAGAGGGTTCAGCCATGATCCTCCCCCTGCTCTACATGGCCTGGCTGGTGTACAGGGGGCCGAGGCCATGAAGCCGCGCGCAAGAACAACCACCGGTGCAAAAGTGACTATCACGCTCGAGCTTTCCAATCTCGGGAGCTGGGGCCCCGACTGCACCACAGGCCAAGTTCATGACCAGGCCAGAGAGGCGGCGATCGGCAGGCTCAACCGATTGTTCAAGGATCACCTGGACACAACCAAGATCGTCGGCCAGGTCAAGGTCGAAGCCATCACAACCGACCTCGAGCGTCGATAACCCCACTCCCCCTACATGCCTGCCGGCGAACGGCGGGCGAGGAATTCCTATGTCTCGAAATATCAAAACCCGTGAAGGCTATGAATTCTGGGATCGCCTCAACGCCATCCCGCACTACGGTTTTCTGCTGAACCAGCATGGCAACGGGGTGATCCGGGCAGAGGGCATCGGCGACTGGATCGAACGGCATCCCGCTCAGGTGATCGTCGATGATGCCCAGACCGAAGTGAACGTCTTGCGTGAAGAGAACGCCAAGCTGCAGGCCGAGGTCACCGCGCTCAGCAAGAACGTCGTCGAGTTCACCCGCGAGGACTTCGACGCCACGCTGAACAACCTTCGCCGGATGGGAGCCAGCGTCGACGGCGACAACGCCTACAAGCGGGACCTGTGCGACATGATCATCGGCTCCTTGGCCCTAGGCGCGCAGAACAGCAACCCGCCGCCCGCCGGGCATTGGGGCCAGCAGTTCTGGGATATCGGTCGGGAAGAGCGTGCGCTAAGCGACGAGCTCGTCGAAGTGTTGAAGGGGGTCCTGAAGCGCTGCGAGGGCATGGGCTATGTAGGCGTCGATGGCCAGTACCTGAAAGTCGTCCGCGCAGCTATCGATAAAGCCACCCAATAACCACCTTCTGCCGCCACGCGCGGCATGGAGCATCAAGCATGGCGAAAGTCACCCTGGATGAATGGGCAGCGGCCGAGTTCAAGACGCCGCCCAGCCCCAACACCTTGCGAAAATGGGCACGAGAGGGCCGGATCGCTCCGGTACCGGTCAAGCACGGGCGCAACTACTATGTAGAATCCGACGCCCACTACCAGGAACCTGACCAGCAGCCCGGCCGGATCGTCGGTGGCACGCTGATCAGCAGAATAGAGAGAGCACGCAATGGCGCCCAGGCCGCGTAACACCGGGTCGAAGGATCTTCCGCCCAATCTCTACCGCAAGACAGACGCCCGCAACGGCGTCACCTATTACACATACCGCGACCCGATCAGTGGTCGCGTGTTTGGCCTGGGCAAGGACAAGGAGGCAGCCATTCGAGAGGCTGTCGCCGCCAATCACGCCGACGCAATCAAGCCGACACTGTCCGAGCGAATCAGCGAGCCGGTGCAGGCGCCAGCCGTGGGCAAGCTGTTTTCTGAATGGCTCGTCGAGTATCGCGAGCTGTACGCGGAAAGGAAGCTCTCAGCCAGCAGCAACAAAAACGTGGGCATGAGGATCAATCGCCTGAACGACATGTTCGGAACGAAGGGAATAAAGGAAATCACAACGATGGATGTGGCCGACTACCTGACGGGAATGGCCAAAGACGGGAAGGCACAGATGTCCAGGGCGATGCGCTCGCTGTTGCGAGACGTCTTCGCCGAGGCTCAGGCGCGGGGATGGGTCGGCGCCAACCCGGTCGAGGTGACCAAAGCGGCGAGGGTGAACATCAAGCGCGAGCGGCTGACGTTGGAGCTGTGGAAGGCGATCTACGAGGAAGCCACGAAGCCATGGCTGCGGCGGGCAATGGAGCTGGCGGTGCTCACCGGGCAGCGGCGGGACGATATCGCCTCGATGCTGTTCAAGGATGTGCATGAAGGGTTCCTTCACGTCGTCCAGTCCAAGACAGGCGCCCGGCTTCGCATCAGTACAACCCTGCGCCTGGAGTCCGTTGGCCTGGACTTGGCCGCAGTGGTGAAACAGTGCCGCGATCGCGTTCTGTCACAGCACCTGGTGCATCACGCCCAAGCGGCGGGCAGGGCCAAGGCCGGCCAGCCAGTCGTGCTGGACACTCTCAGCTCTGCATTTGCCGAAGCCCGGGACAAGGCAGCCGTGAAGCTGGGGATAACTTTTGGTCGTCAGCCGCCGTCCTTTCATGAGCAGCGGTCGCTTGCCGCGCGGCTTCACGAGATCGAAGGGCGCGATGCCCAGAAACTGCTCGGCCACCGTTCAGCCGCAATGACCGATCTATACCGCGACAGTCGAGGCGCTGAGTGGATCGACGTGGCATAATCCCCGGCTGAGTTTTGGGGCGATATTGGGGAAGTTTTGGGGAGGATTTTATGCCCAATGAAAACAAGCACTTACGGCTTTACGGCATCAAAGCCTGCGACACCATGAAAAAGGCGCGCACCTGGCTCGATGACCACGCTGTGCGCTACGACTTTCACGACTACAAGACCGCCGGCATCGACCGTGAGCACCTGACCCAATGGTGTGACGAGCATGGCTGGCAAGTGGTGTTGAACCGGGCCGGTACGACCTTTCGCAAGCTCGACGACGAACGCAAAGCCGATCTCGACCAGTCGAAAGCCATCGAACTGATGCTCGCCCACCCCTCGATGATCAAGCGCCCGGTGCTGGATCTCGGTGACCGTACCCTGATTGGCTTCAAGCCTGATATCTACGCGGCAGAAATCAAATAAACCTGCCCAGTCCATTTTGTTGAGGTAATGTTCATGTCCACTACCCTGTTCAGCCTGGCCTTCGGCGTCGGCACCCAAAACCGTCAAGGCGCCTGGCTGGAAGTGTTCTACGCACAGCCACTGCTCAACCCGTCGGCCGACATCGTCAAGGCCATCGCGCCGATCCTGGGCTACAGCGAAGGCAACCAGGCCATCACCTTCACCACCGCCCAGGCTTCGCAATTGGCCGAAGCCCTCAAGGGTGTCGATGCCGCACAAGCCGCATTGCTGACACGCCTGGCCGAAAGCCACAAGCCGCTGGTCGCCACGCTGCTGGCTGAAGATGCGCAACTGAGCTCCACCCCCGAGGCCTACCTCAAGCTGCACCTGCTGTCCCACCGCCTGGTCAAGCCCCATGGCCTGAACCTGGCCGGCATTTTCCCGCTGCTGCCGAACGTGGCCTGGACCAGCCAGGGCGCGATCGATCTCAGCGAACTGGCCGAGCACCAGCTCGAAGCCCGCCTGCGTGGCGAGCTGCTGGAAGTGTTCTCGGTGGACAAGTTCCCGAAAATGACTGACTACGTGGTTCCGGCCGGCGTGCGTATCGCCGATGCCGCACGGATCCGCCTGGGCGCCTACGTGGGCGAAGGCACCACCGTGATGCACGAAGGTTTCGTCAACTTCAACGCCGGCACCGAAGGCCCAGGCATGATCGAAGGCCGTGTGTCGGCTGGCGTGTTCGTCGGCAAGGGCTCGGACCTGGGCGGCGGCTGCTCCACCATGGGCACCCTGTCGGGGGGCGGCAACATCGTAATCAAGGTCGGTGAAGGCTGCCTGATCGGTGCCAACGCCGGTATCGGTATTCCGTTGGGCGACCGCAACACCGTGGAATCGGGCCTGTACGTGACCGCCGGTACCAAAGTCGCGTTGCTCGATGAAAACAACCAGCTGGTCAAAGTGGTCAAGGCCCGCGACCTGGCCGGCCAGCCCGACCTGCTGTTCCGTCGCAACTCCGAAACCGGCGCAGTGGAATGCAAGACCCACAAATCGGCCATCGAGCTGAACGAAGCACTGCACGCGCATAACTAAGCCGCTTCACCGTCACCTGTGGGAGCAAGCCCGCTCCCACAGGATCCGGCGTAACCCAGCAGGGCCTGAAAGCATGTTGATTCCATCCCCCTGGCGTGCCGATTTCCCGGCCATCGCCGCCCTGCAACGGCAAGGCCAGACCTACCTGGACAATGCCGCCACCACGCAAAAACCCCAAACCCTGCTGGATGCCCTGGCACATTACTACGCCAACGGCGCGGCCAACGTGCACCGTGCGCAACACCTGCCGGGCGCCCATGCCACCCAGGCGTTCGAAGACAGTCGTCTCAAGGTGTCGCAATGGCTCAATGCGGGGGAATGCGGGCAGATCGTGTTTACCCACGGCGCCACGTCGGCGCTGAACCTCCTGGCCTACGGGCTGGAACACTTGTTCAATCCAGGCGATGAGATCGTCATCAGCGCCTTGGAACACCACGCCAACCTGCTGCCCTGGCAGCAATTGGCCGAGCGCCGTTCGTTGACGCTGGTGGTGCTGCCGCTCGACGCCCACGGCGTCATCGACCTCGACGCCGCCGCCGACCTGATTGGCCCGCGTACGCGCTTGTTGGCGGTGAGCCAATTGTCCAACGTGCTTGGCACCTGGCAACCCTTGCCGGCGCTCTTGGCACTGGCCAAGGCCCAAGGCGCCTTGACCGTCATCGACGGCGCCCAGGGTGTGGTCCACGGCCGTCACGATGTGCAGGCCCTGGGCTGCGATTTCTATGTATTTTCCAGCCACAAGCTCTACGGGCCCGAAGGGCTGGGTGTGTTGTTCGGCCGCAACGAAGCGCTGCGCGAGCTGCGTCACTGGCAGTTCGGTGGCGAAATGGTGCAGCAGGCCGACTACCACAGCGCCACGTTCCGCCCGGCGCCCCTGGGTTTCGAAGCCGGCACTCCGCCGATCGCCAGCGTGATCGGCCTGGGGGCGACCCTGGATTACCTGTCCGGCCTCGACGCACAAGACGTCATTGACCACGAGGCGGCATTGCACGACTACCTGCTCCACGGCCTGCTGGCGCGCAACGGCGTGCGCCTGGTGGGCAATCCACGGCTGGCACTGGTCAGTTTCGTAGTGGACGGCGTGCACAACGCCGACCTCGCTCATCTATTGACCGAGCAAGGCGTTGCCGTGCGCGCCGGGCATCACTGCGCCATGCCGCTGTTCAAGCATCTGCAGCTGTCGGGAGCGATCCGGGTATCGCTGGCGCTGTACAACGACTCCGCCGACATCGAGCGCTTCTTCGAAGCTCTGGATCAGGCCCTGGAGATGCTGCGATGAGCCTGCCCGCCGATGCCGCCGCAGCGCTGCAAGTCTTCCAGGACGCCTCGGGCTGGGAACAACGCGCCCGGCTGCTGATGCAATGGGGCGACCGCCTGCCGCCGTTGAGCGAGACGGACAGATGCGACGCCAACCTGGTCAATGGCTGTGAAAGCCAGGTATGGCTGGTGGGCCGATTGCAGGATGGACACTGGCAGTTTGCTGCCGGCAGCGATGCGCGGTTGATTCGCGGGTTGGTGGCGCTGTTGCTGGCGCGGGTCAATGGCTTGTCGGCCGAAGCGTTGAAGCAGGTGGATTTGCCAGGGTGGTTCAATCAGTTGGGGTTGTCGCGGCAGCTGTCGCCGTCGCGCAGTAATGGCTTGAATGCGGTGTTGCAGCGGATGGTTGAGCTGGCGCAATAACTGTGGCGAGGGAGCTTGCTCCCGCTCGGCTGCGAAGCAGTCGCCTTGAGTTCAGACAATTGACGCCGCAATGGAGGGCCGCTTCGCGGCCCAGCGGGAGCAAGCTCCCTCGCCACAATAACGCTCACTGCCCAGGCTTGGCCCTATCCGCCGGCCGTCGCACACCCGCAACGATCTTATCCACAGCCTTGGTCGCCGCGACCATGCCGAACGTCGCCGTCACCATCATCACCGCGCCAAACCCGCCGGCGCAGTCGAGTTTCACGCCGTCGCCGACGAAACTCTTCTGCAAGCAAATGCTGCCGTCCGGTTTGGGGTAACGCAGTTGTTCGGTGGAGAACACACAGGGCACGCTGTAGTGACGGGTCACGGTTCGAGAGAAGCCATAGTCGCGGCGCAGAGTCGAGCGCACTTTCGAAGCCAGCGGATCGTTGAAGGTACGGTTCAGGTCGCAGACCTGGATCAGCGTCGGGTCGATCTGCCCGCCCGCGCCGCCGGTGGTGATGATCTGGATCTTGCGGCGCTTGCACCAGGCGATCAGCGCCGCCTTGGCGTTGACACTGTCGATGCAGTCGATCACGCAGTCGATGTTCGGCGTGATGTATTCGGCCATGGTGTCGCGGGTGACGAAGTCCGCCACGGCGTGCACCGTGCAATCGGGATTGATCCCGCGCAGGCGCTCGGCCATCACCTCGACCTTGGGTTTGCCGACGGTGCTGTCCAGCGCGTGCAACTGCCGGTTGGCGTTGCTGACGCAGACGTCGTCCAGGTCGAACAGCGAAATCTCGCCCACGCCACACCGGGCAATGGCTTCCGCCGCCCAGGAACCGACCCCGCCCACCCCGACAATCGCCACATGGGCCGCCCGCAGGCGTTCCAGGCCTTCGAGGCCATACAAACGGGCGATGCCGGCAAACCGTGGATCTTCTGTACTCATGACCATTACCCCAAAAACCGGCGCGCATTATAGGGCACCGGAAAACCATTGTGGGAGCGAGCCTGCTCGCGATGGCGGTGCTTCAGTCAATATCACCGCACTGATCCTCCACCATCGCGAGCAGGCTCGCTCCCACAGGTTTTGTGCTCCAGCCGATAGACACTGGGGCCAACGATTGTGGTTTTGCTATAAGATAACCGCCATTTTGCGGGGAGCCTGCCCGCTTCAGCATTCGCCTTGCGCTCACACTATATTCCCGGAGTTTCCATGACGGCCCACGCCGACCTCTCGCCGACCCTGCAACTCGCCTGCGACCTGATCCGCCGTCCGTCCGTGACGCCGGTGGATGCCGATTGCCAGAAACTGATGATGCAGCGCCTCGGCGATGCGGGTTTCAAGCTCGAGCCGATGCGCATCGAGGATGTGGATAACTTCTGGGCCAGCCATGGCAAGCACGACGGTCCGGTACTGTGCTTCGCCGGGCACACCGACGTGGTACCGACCGGTCCGGTGCAAGCCTGGCAGCTCGATCCATTCGACGCGGTGATCGACGATGAGGGCATGCTGTGTGGCCGTGGCGCGGCCGACATGAAGGGCAGCCTCGCGGCGATGGTGGTGGCGGCTGAGCGCTTCGTCGCCGATTACCCGGACCACAAGGGCTCGATCACCTTCCTGATCACCAGTGATGAAGAAGGTCCGGCTCACCACGGCACCAAGGCCGTGGTCGAGCGCCTCAAGGCCCGCCAGGAGCGCCTGGACTGGTGTATCGTCGGTGAGCCGTCGAGCACCACCCTGGTAGGCGACGTGGTCAAGAACGGTCGTCGCGGCTCCCTCGGTGCGAAGCTGACCGTGCGCGGCAAGCAAGGCCACGTGGCCTACCCGCACCTGGCGAAGAACCCGATTCACCTGGCGGCTCCGGCGCTGGCAGAACTGGCCGCCGAGCATTGGGACCATGGCAACGATTTCTTCCCGCCCACCAGTTTCCAGATCTCCAACCTCAACTCCGGCACCGGCGCGACCAACGTGATCCCGGGGGACCTGGTGGCGGTGTTCAACTTCCGTTTCTCCACCGAGTCCACTGTCGAAGGCCTGCAACAGCGCGTCGCCGACATTCTCGACAAGCATCAACTGGACTGGCACATCGACTGGGCCCTGTCCGGCCTGCCGTTCCTCACCGAGCCGGGCGCGCTGTTGGACGCCGTGTCGTCGAGCATCAAGGACGTGACCGGTCGCGAAACCCAGGCCTCCACCAGCGGCGGCACCTCCGACGGTCGTTTCATCGCCACCATGGGCACCCAAGTAGTGGAACTGGGGCCGGTCAACGCGACCATCCACCAGGTCAACGAACGCGTGCTGGCGGCCGATCTCGATGTGCTCACCGAGATCTACTACAAGACGCTGATCAAGTTGCTCGCCTGATGCTCGCGTGTCCGATCTGCAGTGAACCGCTGAACGCGGTGGACAACGGCGTGGCCTGCCCGGCCGGGCATCGGTTCGACCGCGCCCGCCAGGGCTACCTGAACCTGTTGCCGGTGCAGCACAAGAACAGCCGCGACCCCGGCGACAACCAGGCCATGGTCGAAGCCCGCCGCGACTTCCTCAACGCCGGACACTACGCCCCCGTCGCCCGCCGCCTGGCCGAACTGGCGACTGAGCGTAACCCCGGTCGCTGGCTGGACATCGGCTGTGGCGAGGGCTATTACACCGCGCAGATCGCCGACGCGCTGCCCGCTGCCGATGGTTATGCCCTGGATATTTCCCGCGAGGCGGTCAAACGCGCCTGCAAACGCAATCCACAGCTGACCTGGTTGATCGCCAGCATGGCGCGGGTGCCGCTGGCGGACGGCTGCTGCCAGTTCCTGGCGAGCGTGTTCAGCCCACTGGACTGGCAGGAGGCCAAGCGCCTGCTCAGCCCCGGTGGTGGCCTGATGAAAGTCGGCCCCACCCGCGGTCACCTGATGGAGTTGCGCGAACGCCTGTACGACGAAGTGCGCGAGTACACCGATGACAAGCACCTGGCCCTGGTGCCTCCGGGCATGGCGCTGGCGCACAGCGAAACCCTGGAATTCAAGCTGGTCCTCGAACACGGCCAGGACCGCGCCAACCTGCTGGCGATGACGCCCCACGGCTGGCGCGCCAGTGCCGAGCGCCGCGCCAGCGTGATCGAGCAGGCCGAGCCGTTCGAAGTCACGGTGTCGATGCGCTACGATTATTTCGTTCTTCAATAACCGATCAAATCCGCGAATGGATTTTTCAAGACCGCAGTGAGGATATCCATGCGCCAACCCGATATCGAGATCTACCTCAAAGACGCTGACGTCGACCACAAGGCCATCGCCGCCTGGCTGAGCCAGGCGCTGGGCCCGTGCAGCGAGTGGACCCAGAAAGGCCAGACCTACAAGTGCAAGGCCGGCGACATCCCGGTGACCTGGCTGCCCAAGGCCGTGGGCAAATGGAACAGCCTGTACCTGGAAAGCGACCGGACCCCATGGGATGACGACATCGCCTGCGCCCGCGCCGCGTTCGCCGCGTTGAATGTCGAAGTGCGCTGTGCCCCCGGCTCGTGGGTGGAAGAGGAAGGTGAGGAATCCGCCGATCGCTGGATTCGCATCAGTGCCGATGGGGAAGAAGAGATTACCTGGAAGACGGCCTGACTCGAGTTCAGGCCCTCAAAAGATCCAAATGTGGGAGCGAGCCTGCTCGCGATAGCGGTATGTCAGTCGATTTGTATTGCCTGATATACCGCTATCGCGAGCAGGCTCGCTTCCACAAGGGGTTTGCAGTGGTTTTGGAAGAGTGGATTACAACCCCACCACATCCTCAGCCTGCAAACCCTTCTGCCCTTCCACCACCGCATATTCGACCTGCTGGCCTTCGGTCAACGAACGGTGGCCCTCACCGCGGATCGCGCGGTAATGCACGAACACATCCGCCCCACCTTCGCGTTGGATGAAGCCGTATCCCTTGGCGTCATTGAACCACTTCACATTGCCGGTCTCGCGTGCAGCCATGATGCTCACTCCCATTTCTTATTGTTAAGTCGGCTTCTGTCTGCCAAAGCCGTACGAACCTTCGCCACCGTCTGGCCGTCCAAGGGGAGGCCGGGGCAGTAACCTGCCGAGTATATGACACCGGGAAAAACTCTCAACTGACTTTACTTCGGTGCTTTTTTGCCGATTTTCGACGAATCCGGCACACTAGCGACCGTTTATCCTATTCACTCACGCAGAAGCCGTATGACCCGCTCCCCGTTCCGCCGTCTGGTGTTTGGCACCCTGCGCCGGCTGTTGTACCTCTGGGTTCGCTCCGAGACGATCAACCAGTCGTCCTTCACCCTCAACCTCGACCGCAGCCGTCCGGTGTTCTACGTCCTGCAAGATCCCTCGCTCACCGACCTGGCGGTACTCGACACCGAGTGCACCAAGGCCGGCCTGCCCCGCCCGGTGCTGCCCGTGTCGGTGGGCAACCTGCTGGAATCGGCGGCATTCTTCTACCTGACGCCGGCGCCGGATTGGCTCGGACGCCAGGACAAGCGCGGCGCGCCACCGACCCTGACGCGGCTGGTCAACGTATTGACCCACGACGCCGCCGAAGACGCGCAGATCATCCCGGTCAGTGTGTTCTGGGGCCAGTCGCCCGACAGCGAATCCAGCCCGTGGAAACTGTTGTTCGCCGACAGCTGGGCCGTCACCGGACGCCTGCGTCGCCTGTTGAGCATCATGATCCTGGGACGCAAGACCCGCGTGCAGTTCTCTGCGCCGATTCATCTGCGCAACCTGATCGAGCACGACAAAGGCCACGAACGTACCGTGCGCATGGCCCAGCGGATCCTGCGAGTGCATTTCCGCAACCTGAAGGCGGCGGTCATCGGCCCCGACCTTTCTCATCGACGCAACCTGGTCAAGGGCCTGGTGAACCAGCCATTGGTCAAGCAAGCGATTGCCGACGAGGCCGAGCGGGAAAAAATCTCGGCGGAAAAAGCCAAGGCCCTGGCCCTGCGCTACGGCAACGAAATCGCCTCGGACTACACCTACACCGCCATTCGTTTCCTGGAAGTGGTGCTGAGCTGGTTCTGGAACAAGATCTACGATGGCATCAAGGTCAACAATATCGAAGGCGTGCAAAACATCGCCCCGGGCCATGAAGTCATTTATGTGCCGTGCCACCGCAGCCACATCGACTACCTGCTGCTGTCGTACCTGCTGTTCCGCAATGGCCTGACCCCACCGCATATCGCCGCCGGCATCAACCTCAACATGCCGGTGGTCGGCAGCCTGCTGCGCCGTGGCGGGGCGTTCTTCATGCGCCGCACCTTCAAGGGCAACCCGCTCTACACCGCCGTGTTCAATGAGTACCTGCACACATTGTTCACCAAGGGCTTTCCGGTGGAATACTTCGTCGAGGGCGGTCGTTCGCGCACCGGACGCATGCTGCAACCCAAGACCGGCATGCTCGCCATCACCTTGCGCAGCTTCCTGCGTTCGTCGCGCACGCCCATCGTGTTCGTGCCGGTGTACATCGGCTATGAGCGAGTGCTGGAAGGCCGTACCTACCTGGGTGAGTTGCGCGGGGCCAGCAAGAAGAAGGAGTCGATCTTCGACATCTTCAAGGTCATCGGCGCCCTCAAGCAACGCTTCGGCCAGGTGGCGGTGAACTTCGGCGAACCGATCAAACTGGCTGAGTTCCTTGATGGCGAACAGCCGGATTGGCGTCAGCAGGAACTGGGGCCGCAGTTCAAACCGGCCTGGCTCAATGCGACCACCCATCGCCTGGGTGAGCGCGTGGCCCGGAACCTGAACGAAGCCGCCGCCATCAATCCAGTCAATCTCGTGGCCCTGGCGCTGCTGTCCACCAGCCGCCTGGCACTCGACGATCAGGCCATGGCCCGGGTGCTGGACCTGTACCTGGCGTTGTTGCGCAAGGTACCGTATTCGCCCCACACCACCTTGCCCGCGGGGGACGGCCGGGCGCTGATCGAACACGTGAAAGGCATGGACCTGCTGTCGGAACAGAACGATGCCCTGGGCAAGATCCTGTACCTGGATGAGCAGAATGCGGTGCTGATGACCTACTACCGCAACAACGTGCTGCACATCTTCGCCCTGCCGGCGTTGCTGGCGAGCTTCTTCCAGAGCACTTCGCGCATGAGCCGCGAGCAGATCCTGCGCTACACCCACGCCTTGTACCCGTACCTGCAATCGGAGTTGTTCATTCGCTGGTCACTGGAACAACTGGACGACGTGATCGACCAGTGGCTCGAAGCGTTCGTCGAACAGGGCCTGCTGCGTTTCGAAAATGACCTGTACTTGCGTCCGGCCCCGAGTTCGCGGCACTTCGTGTTGCTGACCCTGCTGTCCAAGAGCATCGCCCAGGCCCTGCAACGCTTCTACATGACCGTTTCGCTGCTGCTCAACAGTGGCCAGAACAGCATCAGCGCCGAAGAACTGGAAGACCTCTGCACCGTCATGGCCCAGCGCCTGTCGATCCTGCATGGCCTGAACGCACCGGAATTCTTCGACAAGACCCTGTTCCGCCATTTCATCCAGACGATGCTGGACCTCGATGTTCTGCGCCGGGACGAAGCCGGCAAGCTAAGCTATCACGAACTGCTGGGCGAACTGGCCGAAGGCGCCGCCAAACGGGTGCTGCCGGCGGAGATTCGTTTGTCGATCCGCCAAGTGGCGTTGCATCGCAGTGAAGATGCGGCGGATCAGGTTGCTCCGGTGACCCTGGATTGATTCCCACCGGCGCCAGGCTGTTCCCTGGCGCCTTTGACCAAGGAATTGCGCCATGAAAAAAATGATCCTGCTGGCCGTCGCCGCACTGCTCGGCGCCTGCTCCAGCGCGCCGCTGGCGAGCAAGCACCACCTCGACGGTGAAGTGTTCTACCTGCAACGCATCGCCTTGCCACCCACCGCAGTCCTGAGCGTGAGCCTGCAGGATGTGTCCCTGGCCGATGCTCCGGCGGTGGTGCTCGATCAGCAGAGCGGTCCGGTCAAAGGACAGGTCCCGCTGCCATTCCACCTCAGCTATGATCCGTCCCAGGTCAAACCCGGCCATCGTTATGCCGTGAATGCCCGCATCGAAGTGGACGGCCAGTTGATGTTCATCAGCACCGAACAACACTCCGTGCAACTCGATGGCAACGATCCGCAGCCGTTGAAGATCCGCGTCAACCCTGCTCGTTGATCCCTTTCAATTCATTTCAAGGACGCTGTCATGCTCCGCTCTACTCTACTGCTCGCCGGCCTGCTGGCCTGTGCCAATGCCATGGCCCTGTCCCTGGGTGACCTGTCGCAAAAAGATGCCACGGGTGGCCTCAAGGACGCCTTGACCCAGGGCGCCCAAGTGGCGGTCAAGCAATTGGGCACGCCTGGGGGGTTCAGCAACAACCCGGAAGTGAAAATCGAACTGCCGGGTAAACTCGGCAAAGTCGCCAGCAAGATGAAAGCCTTCGGCATGGGTGATCAGGTCGATCAACTGGAAGCCAGCATGAACCAGGCGGCCGAGACGGCCGTGGTCCAGGCCCAGCCGATTCTGGTCAACGCCGTGAAGAACATGAGCGTGGACGACGCCAAGGGCATCTTGAGCGGTGGCAACGACTCGGCGACGCAGTACCTGAACAAGAGCAGTCGCGAGCAGATCCGCGCCAAGTTCCTGCCCATCGTCAAGCAAGCCACCGACAAGGTCGGCCTGGCCCAGAAATACAATGCCTTTGCCGGCCAGGCCGCGACATTCGGCGTATTGGACGCCAAAAGCGCCAACGTCGAAAACTACGTGACCGAGCAGGCATTGGACGGCTTGTTCGAAATGATCGGCAAGCAGGAAGCCACGATTCGCCAGAACCCGGCGGCCGCGGCTACCAGCCTGGCGAAGAAGGTGTTTGGCAGCCTCTGAATGCGGTAAACAATTGTGGGAGCGAGCCTGCTCGCCATAACGGCTGCCGCCATGACCTCTTCATTGGCTGTCATACCGTTATCGCGAGCAGGCTCGCTCCCACATTGTTTTGCGGTGGACGGCGAATCTGCGATCAGCCCGGACCCTGTGGGAGCCGGGCTTGCCCGCGACGACGGTGGCACAGACCGCATCGATGCAAGCTGATCCACCGCTATCGCGAGCAGGCTCGCTCCCACATTGTTTTGCGGTGGACGGCGAATCTGCGATCAGCCCGGACCCTGTGGGAGCCGGGCTTGCCCGCGACGACGGTGGCACAGACCGCATCGATGCAAGCTGATCCACCGCTATCGCGAGCAGGCTCGCTCCCACATTTGCCTCTCAATCAGGTTTTCTTGACCCTGAACCAAGCCGCGTACAGCGCCGGCAGGAACAGCAGCGTCAACGCCGTCGCCACGATCAACCCGCCCATGATCGCCACCGCCATCGGGCCGAAGAACAGGCTGCGCGACAGTGGAATCATTGCCAACACCGCCGCCAGTGCGGTGAGCACGATCGGACGGAAGCGTCGCACCGTGGCTTCGATGATCGCCTGCCACGGTGTCAGCCCTGCCTCGATGTCCTGTTCGATCTGGTCCACCAGGATCACCGAGTTGCGCATGATCATGCCCGACAAGGCGATGGTGCCCAGCATGGCGACGAAACCGAACGGCTGGCGGAATACCAGCAGGAACAGCGTGACGCCGATCAGCCCCAAAGGCGCCGTCAGAAACACCATGGCCGTGCGTGAGAAACTGCGCAGTTGCAGCATCAGCAAGGTCAGCACCACTACGATGAACAACGGTACCCCGGCGTTCACCGACTTCTGCCCTCGGGTCGAATCCTCGACCGTGCCACCGACCTCCAACAGGTAACCGTCCGGCAACTCCGCGCGAATCGGGTCCAGGGTCGGGAAGATCTGTTGCACCAGGGACGCCGGTTGTTCCTTGCCATAGATATCGGCCCGCACCGTCACGCTGGGCAGGCGATTGCGATGCCAGATCACGCCTTCTTCAAAGCCGTACTCCAGCGTCGCGATCTGCGACAGCGCGACACTCTGGCCATTCTCGGTAGGCACCGCCAGGCTCGGCAACAGCGTCAATTCGGTGCGCTCGTGCACGGTGCCACGCAAGAGGATCTCGATCAGTTCGTTGTCCTCCCGGTACTGGCTGACGCTGGAGCCGATCAGGGAGCTTTGCAGGAACTTCGACAGGTCGGCGGTGCTCACGCCCAAGGCCCGGGCGCGCTCCTGGTCGACGTTCAGGTACACGACTTTGCTCGGTTCTTCCCAATCCAGGTGCACGTTCGTCACGTAGGGGTTTTCGCGAACCTTCGTCGCCACTTTCCGCGCCAGGGCGCGGACTTCTTCAATGTGCTCGCCGGTCACCCGGAACTGCACCGGATAACCCACGGGCGGGCCGTTTTCCAGACGCGTAACCCGGGAGCGCATGGTCGGGAACTGTTCGTTCAGGGTACTGATCAACCAGCTGCGCAGGGGCTCACGGTCTTCGATGGTCTTGGCCAGCACCACGAATTGGGCAAAGCTCGGTGCCGGCAGCTGTTGATCCAGCGGCAGGTAGAAACGTGGCGAACCGGTACCGACATAGGCCACGTAATTGTCGATGCCCGGATGGCCCTTGAGCATCGCCTCCAGGCGCTTGACCTGTTCGGCTGTGTTGCTCAGGGAGGCGCCTTCCTCCAGCTTCAGATCGACCATCAATTCCAGTCGCCCCGACGCCGGGAAGAACTGCTGCGGGACAAAACGGAACAGCATCACCGAGCCGATGAATAACAGCACGGTCAGGGCGATGACGGTTTTGCGCCGCCGCACACACCACTCCACCAACCGCCGGACCCGTTGGTAGAACGGCGTGCCGTAAGGGTCGGGCTGACCGTGACCGGTGCCGTGCTTGGCTGCATGAATTTTCGCCAGGTCCGGCAGGAGTTTTTCCCCCAGGTAGGGCACGAACACCACCGCAGCCACCCAGGAGGCCAGCAACGCGAGGGTCACCACCTGGAAAATCGAGCGGGTATATTCGCCGGTACCCGATTGCGCCGTGGCGATCGGCAGGAAGCCCGCCGCCGTGATCAACGTACCGGTGAGCATCGGGAATGCCGTGCTCGTCCAGGCGTAGCTGGCCGCCTTGATCCGGTCGAAGCCCTGCTCCATCTTGATCGCCATCATCTCCACCGCAATGATCGCGTCGTCCACCAGCAACCCGAGCGCCAGCACCAGCGCGCCCAGGGAAATCTTGTGCAGGCCGATCCCCAGGTAATACATCGCCGCGAAGGTCATCGCCAGCACCAGCGGAATCGCCAGGGCGACCACCATCCCGGTGCGCAGCCCCAGGGAAAAGAAGCTCACCAGCAAGACGATGGTCAAGGCTTCCACCAACACCTGGACGAACTCACCGACGCCGGTCTTCACTGCCGCCGGCTGGTCCGACACCTTGCGCAACTGCATGCCGGCCGGCAGGTTGTTCTGGATCCGGGCAAACTCGGCTTCCAGCGCCTTGCCCAGGATCAGGATGTCGCCCCCCTCCTTCATCGCCACGGCCAGGCCGATGGCATCTTCACCCATGAAGCGCATGCGTGGCGCCGGTGGCTCGTTGAAGCCACGACGTACGTCCGCCACGTCATCGATACGGAATGTGCGATCGGCGACCCGGATCGGGAAGTTGCGGATCTCTTCTACCGTCTGGAAATTGCCCGATACCCGTAGCTGCAAACGCTCGCTACCGGTCTCGAAAAAGCCTGCGGTAGAAACTGCGTTCTGCTTTTCCAAGGCCTGCTGAACCGCCGACAAAGGCAGACCGAGGGTCGCCAGCTTGACGTTCGACAGCTCGATCCAGATTTTCTCGTCCTGCAGGCCGAGCAACTCGACCTTGCCCACATCCTTGACCCGTTGCAGCTGGATCTGGACGCGGTCGGCGTAATCCTTGAGCACCCCGTAGTCAAACCCATCGCCGGTCAGGGCGTAGATGTTGCCGAAGGTGGTACCGAATTCATCGTTGAAGAAAGGCCCCTGGACACCCTGGGGCAAGGTGTGGCGGATGTCGTTGATCTTCTTGCGGATCTGGTACCACAGCTCGGGGATCTGCGCCGAATGCATGGAGTCCCGGGCCATGAAAGTCACCTGGGACTCGCCCGGACGAGAAAACGAAACGATTTTCTCGTAGTCGCCGGTCTCCATCAGTTTCTTTTCGATGCGTTCGGTGACCTGGCGCGACACCTCTTCAGCCGTGGCCCCCGGCCAATTGGTACTGATGACCATGGCCTTGAAGGTGAACGGCGGGTCTTCGCTCTGACCCAACTTGGTGTAGGAAAGCGCGCCGACGATCGCCAGCAACAGCATCAGGAACAGTACGATCTGGCGATTACGCAACGCCCATTCGGAAAGATTGAAGCCCATCGGGGATTACTCCTTGGCCGCCAGGTTGACCACGCGGTTGGAGCGATCCACCGGCCGTACCTGCTGGCCGTCGAGGAGCACATGCACGCCGGCTGCCACCACCCAGTCATTGGCACTGAGGCCCTCAAGCACCGGAACGGTCTTTTCACCGAAGGCGCCGACCCGCACCGGGACTTTCTTCAAGGTGCTGTTGGCGTTGACCACCCAGACATACGTCGCGCCGTTTTCAGCCGTCAGGGCCGACAGCGGCACCGACAACGGCACCTTGTCGACCGTCTGGATAAACACCCGGGCGCTCTGGCCCAATTCGGCCGGAACGCTGCCTCCGGCGAATGCGACACGGGCGGCGAAGGTGCGGGACTTGGGATCGGCGGCCGGCGAGAGTTCGCGGATATGCCCATTGAAGCGCTGGCCCGGCTGGCTCCACAGTTCCACCGAGACCGGTTGGCCGATCTTGAACCGACCGAAGCTCTGTTCCGGCAGGCTGATCAGCACTTCCCGCTCGCCGTCGGTGGCGAGGGTGAAGACGGTCTGCCCGGCTTGCACCACCTGACCGACTTCCACCGAACGCCGGGCGACCACGCCATCCTGGGGCGCCCGCAATACCGAATAACTGGCCTGGTTGCTGGAGACGTCGAACTCCGCCTGGATCTGCTTGAGGCGCGCGGCACCGGAGCGGTAGAGGTTCTCGGCATTGTCGTACTGGGAACGGCTGACCATCTGCCGGTCCAGCAGTGTCTTGTAGCGATCACGCTCGGCACGCACCAGGTTCAGGTTGGCCTCGGCCGCCGCCACCTGGGCCCGGGTCGCTTCCAGCTGCAAGCGCACGTCCTGGGGATCGAGTTCGGCCAAGGGTTGGTTGGCCTTGACCCGCTGCCCCTCTTCGACCAGTCGTCGGCTCACTTTGCCGCCAATGCGAAAAGCCAGGTCCGGCTCGAAACGGGCCCGCACTTCTCCAGGGTAACTGTCGGTCGCCTGGACCGAAGGCTCCGGCTTCACGACCATGGCGGGGCGCACAGCGACCGGTACCGGTTCGTCATGACCACACGCAGACAATAAAAAAGCCAGGCTGACTGGCAGGGCGAGGGGCAATGCATAGCGGAACATGGCGGCAGACCTTTCGCTAATGGTGCTTGGAATAATTATACTGGCGGGTATGTTATTAATAGCAAACTCACCAGTCCAGTATTAAAGCGAAGAATGTCGAACAATCTTGTACCCTCCAGCGGCCCCGGCCGTCCGAAGGATCTGGTCAAGCGCCAGGCCATTCTCGACGCTGCCAAACGGCTGTTCATAGAGTTGGGTTACGCCAATACCAGCATGGATACCGTCGCCACCGAAGCGGGCGTGTCGAAGCTGACGGTCTACAGCCACTTCAACGATAAGGAAACGCTGTTCTCCGCCGCGGTGATTGCCAAGTGCGAAGAGCAGGTGCCACCGCTGTTCTTCGAATGGCCGGACGGCGTGCCGATTGAACGCGTGCTGTTGAACATCGCCCGTGGCTTCCACCTGCTGGTCAACAGCGAAGAATCGGTGAACCTGCATCGGGTGATCATGGCCCTGGGCAGCCAGGACCCCAAGCTTTCGACGATCTTCTACCAGGCCGGTCCCGAGCGGATGCTCTCGGGCATGGAGCGGCTGCTGGCCAAGGTCAACCAGAGCGGTGCCCTGTGCATCGACAAACCCCGCCATGCGGCGGAGCACTTCTTCTGCCTGATCAAGGGTGCGGCGAATTTCCGCTTACTGTATGGCTGCGGCGCACCGTTGCAGGCTGAAGCGGCCGAGGAGCATGTGCAGGAGGTGGTGGGGTTGTTCATGCGGGCTTATCGGCCTTAGGTTTCCGGTGCCTGGGCCGGCCCCATCGCGAGCAGGCTCGCTCCCACAAAGGATTTGTGTCATTCACAGCCCCTGTGGGAGCGAGCCTGCTCGCGATGAAAGCAACCCAGTCTCAGGCCTTGAGCGCCTTCTTGGGATAAATGTCGTAGCGACTGGATTTGCCATCGAGCCCATGGCTCGGCTTCGGCCCTTCGATGCACGGCGCCTTGCGCGGGCGCTTGACCACCACCCGGTGCGTCGCCAGGGCCAGGGCCGCGGCCAGCAACGCCGGCGCGTCGGGGTCGTCGCCAACCAAAGGCCGGAACAGGCGCATCTCTTTTTTCACCAGGGCAGTTTTCTCACGATGTGGAAACATCGGGTCCAGGTAGATCACCTGGGGCGGCTCGCCTTCCCAGTTTTGCATCACCTCGATGGAATTGCCTTTGAGCAGGTGCATGCGGGCCACGATGGGCGCCACGTCGAAATCCTCCGCGCCACGGGCCAGTCCGTCCTCCAGTAAGGCACCGATCAACGGCTGACGCTCGATCAGGCTCATCTCACAGCCCAGGCTGGCCAGCACGAAGGCGTCCTTGCCCAACCCGGCCGTGGCATCCAGCACACGGGGACGCACCCCTTGGGCGATTCCGACCGCCTTGGCGATCATCTGGCCGCTGCCGCCACCGTACAACCGGCGATGGGCCGCGCCGCCCTCGACAAAATCCACCCGCACCGGCCCCGGCGCGTCCGGCCCCAACTGCTGCAATTGCAGCCCGTGTTCGCCGACCTGCAAGGCAAACTCGCCATCGTCCACCTGCAAGGGCAGGCCAAGGCGCTGGGCCCAGTCCTCGGCCTGAGGCTGAAAGGCCGGGGCCAGGGCCTCGACGTGGATGCGGCAGGCCGCGGGTTGCTCACTCATGGAAGTTGTTCATTCATGGAAATATGCTCAAAAAATTAAGGATCGGCAAAAACGGCCGATAACAACGGTGAACGGCATTTTGCCAGAGCTGAGCGTCGACCGAGAAAAATGTCAGACATTCATTCCACATCGATAGGCGTTATCTCCCGTTACGGTGATTACAGCCTGCGCAACACCCAGGCCCTGAGCGGCGTCAGTCACCTGTGGCAAGATTTTTTTGCCCGGGCCCTGGCCGATCAGCTGGGTGAAAACGCACCCGCGCCTGGCAGCTACCAGCCCGTCGCCCTCGATGAGGCCGTTGAACCGACCCTCGGCGCCGAACTGCTGGACCACATCGTCAGCCAACGCACTTGCGACGTAACCGAAACCCAGGTCAAACCGCCTGAGCCGCTGTTCCTGCCCATCGCCGAATTCGAACTGGACCTGCTGGACAAGCCGTTCCCACCCTTCCCGCCGGAAGAAATCAGCGCCCAGCAAAAACAGCAGAACTTCGAGAGCAACTGGGTTCGCCCCATCGTCCTCGCTGCCGGCCAACCGCTGCCGGAACCCGGCCCGGCGCCGCAGCCACGCCCATTGCACCTGCCGATTGCCGAATTCGAACTCGATCTGCTGGACAAGCCATTCCCGCCGTTCCCGGAAGAAGAAATCGTCGCCCAGCAGAAAGCCCTGGACTTCGACACTCGCTGGGCACGCCCGATTGTGCTGCAGAACCTGCGCATCGCCGCCTGATCACCTACAGATCCACCAAGGCCCCACATCCAGGTGGAAATGGTTTCGGTGGGCTGCGTTGTAGTCCGGGCTCAAGACCACACTGAACATGTCACAGGCACCGTCGCGCACCTGATGCAGGAAACGCGCGTCGGCATTGTCCTTCGGCCAGTCCCGGAGGACGCTGACCGAGCGGCCATCGGCCAGGCGAAACCCGGCGATGTCCAGCGCACTGGCCGTGGCATGCTGGCTGCGCGCGCCGTTTTCACGGCCGTACATGTTGCGACAGGCGAAGCTGCCGAGATGGTCGACACGCGTCACTTTCTGCCCGTAGGCGGCCTGTGCAGCCGGTTGCAGCGCATGCCGCTCGAACAAGGCGAATGCCACCGCCAGGGAGCAACTGGCGAGGAAGCTGCTGCTCAACGCCACCTCGCCGCCCTGCACCCGCAGCACGTTGGTCAGCGGGCAGTTGGCCGCGGGGTTGCTGTCAGCCTGATGGGCGACCCGCAACCCCGACGTAGCAAGGGCCTGCTCACACAGTTGCGGGTCATTGCGCAAGGCCATGAGTTTGTAGCGGGTCAGCAGGTTCGGTGGCGCCCGGACGTCCAGGGGCGCCCAGGGATTCCATTCCGGCGGCAGCGGTAACCAACCCCGCCACACGCCCAATACCGCCACGCCGACAATCAGCACCAGCAACAACATCAAGCCTTTGGCAATTCTCACGACCGGACATCAACCCTTGAACAACTGGTTGGCCTGCTTGAACGGCATCGAGCGTTGGGTAAAGGTGAACGTGCCCTGCTCGCGGATTTCCCCAGCGGCGCGCATGAACTCGCCGTACGCCGCCAGGGCCAACGCCGAGCCGACGCTGATGCGCCTGGCGCCCAGCTCGCTCAATTGCGCGAGTGTCAGGTCCAGCGCCCCGGACATCAGCACGTTCACCGGTTTCGGCGCCACGGCTTGCACCACCGCGAGCACTTGTTCGGCGGTACTCAAGCCAGGGGCATAGAGCACGTCGGCACCGGCGTCGGCGAACGCTTTCAGGCGACGGATCGTGTCATCCAGGTCCGGGTTGCCGTGGAGGAAGTTCTCCGCCCGGGCAGTCAGCAGGAACGGGTAAGGCAGGCTGCGTACCGCTTCGGCCGCGGCCTTGACCCGCGCCACGGCATGCTCGAAGCAATAGATCGGGCTGTCTTCGCGTCCCGTGGCATCTTCGATGGACCCGCCGACCGCGCCGGCTTCTGCCGCGCGCAGCAGGTTACGGGCGCAATCTTCGGGGGCGTCGGCGAAACCGTTCTCGAAATCGACCGCCACCGGCAGGTCAGTGGCGGCCACGATCGCGCGGACATTGGCCAGCGTGTCTTCCAGCCCCAGCGCGCCGTCCGGGCGTCCCAGGGAAAAAGCGTGACCGGCGCTGGTAGTGGCCAAGGCCTCGAACCCCAGGCTGGCCAACATCTTCGCGGAACCGGCGTCCCACGGGTTGGGAATGACAAAAGCCCCTTCGCGTTCGTGCAAGGCTTTGAACGCCTGGGCCCGACGGTTTTGCGCATCCATTTAGGTCACTCCTGAGCTGAGAAGGATCCGGCCTCAGAGCAAACCCAACTGCTCGGCGGCGGGCTCTCTGTATAACTCAGGCAGGGCCGGCAAGCCAGGCAATCGCTGCATCAACCGCTGATGAAAACGCAGCGCCAGCTTCGCCGCCAGCAGGTTGTCGGCGGTGTGCAGGAAGATGTAGGGCGTACGCCCTTCTTCGATCCAACCGGCAATTTTCTCCACCCAGGGCGTCAGGAATGGCTCGTTGGCCTCCAGCACCGGATGACCGATGAAGCGCACCTGCGGGCATTGGGTGAAAGCCGCCGGCCGGGGTGGTACCCGCGGCTTTTTCGATTGGGCATGGAGCACGGCAGGATCGCTGGAAGTGCAACTGAACAGGGCCCGGGGATCGAGGCAGATACGCTCGACGCCACGATCGAGCAGCAGGCGATTGAGCCGCCGTTCGGCATCGCCTTTGGCAAAGAACTCATCGTGACGGACCTCCACCGCCAGCGGGCGCTGCAAGGCGTCGATGAACCCCGCCAGTTCCGCCAATCGATTCGGCGTGAACGCCTTGGACAGCTGCAGCCAGAGCGGCGAAACCCGTTCGCCCAAAGGGCTGAGCAGTTGCAGGAAGGTGTCGACGGCCGTCTGGTGCTCGCGCAGATCGCCGTTGTGGCTGATCTCGCCGGGGAACTTGGCGGTGAAGCGAAAGTGCGCGGGCATGGCCTCGGCCCAACGCTGCACGATAGCCGCGGACGGGCTCGCGTAGAAGGTCGTGTTGCCTTCCACGGCGTTGAACACCTGGGAATACCAATTCAGGAAATCGGAGCTTCTGGCGTCCTGGGGATAGAGGTAATCGCGCCAGGCGTTTTCGCTCCAGGAGGGGCAGCCGAGGTAGTAAGGCAACGCCATCAGATGTAGAGGTCGAGCCCCAGTACTTCCATATCCCAATCGACGAAACCGGCGGTGCTCAAGTAGCTGGCCAAGGCCGTGGCGACACTGCGGCTCATGGAACGGTGGTAGAGCATGTCTTGCTGGCGAGCGGGGAGATTGCTCAAGCGCTGTGCGGAAGCTTTGGCGGCACGGGCGGCCAGTTGCTCCTCAGACGGAAACTCCAATTCGCCATCGACGTCGTCGAAGGATTCCTGATCAGCGACCTTGCCCGTCCTGGGCCGGCGCTTGATGGGGTAAGACTGCGGTGAATATCCGTCTATACGCATAACAGAATGCTCAGTATCAATGATGGCAATTTAGCGGCACTTTCCCAGCCGCGCAAATGCGCAAGTGATAACTAGAACACATAAAGCCGAAAAGGTTTAAAAACCGGGCAAAAAAATGACGACTGGTAATATTGGATGTGACTTTTTGAGGTGGGAATGACTTTCGAGGATCTCGAGAACCTTGGGTCTGGACGCCTTTTGTGGCGAGGGAGCTTGCTCCCGTCCGATTGCGCAGCAATCGCAAAAAGCGAGGGCTGCTTCGCACCCCAGCGGGAGCAAGCTCCCTCGCCACAGCACCCCCCCCTCTCCACAGTCAGTTCCCCTTGCCCCAGCAAGCTCCCTTGCCACAGCCCTGCCCGCTTGAGAGTGTGGATTATCGCTCGGACTTGGGAGTCGCGACCTTGTCCCGCAGGTACACCGGCTGGGCATCGTCGGCCGGGATGGCTTCGCCGCGTTCCCAGGCGAAACGGGCCAGGGCCAACAGGTCTTCGGCGTGGGGCAGCAGGCTGGCGTCCTGGCCGCCGAGCTTGACGGCGATGCGCTCGCCATAGCCCCAACCGGTACCGGCGCCAAACCACTCACCCGCCGCCTCTGCCGGCAAGGCCGCTACTTCGGGCGGCAGCACCGCCTCGGCACCCACCAGACGCATCTCGCCAGCGCTTTCGCGGTAGCAGCCCCAATACACCTCGTCCATGCGTGCATCGATGGCCGCGGCCACCTGCCGGGCGCCGTGTTCACGCAAGGCACGCTGGGCCAGCACCGCCAGATTCGACACCGGCAACACCGGCCGCTCCAACGCGAACGCCAGTCCCTGTACGACGCCGATGGCGATGCGCACACCGGTAAAGGCCCCCGGGCCACGACCAAACGCAATCGCGTCCACAGCCTGCAGGGTTGTGCCGGCATCGCTGAGCAACTGCTGGATCATCGGCAACAGTTTCTGTGCATGCAGGCGTGGAATCACCTCGTAATGGCTCGTGACCTTGCCGTCGTGCAGCAGGGCAACGGAGCAAGCTTCGGTCGCGGTGTCCAGGGCCAGCAAGGTGCTCATCGATGTGTCCGTCAATCAGGGGGAAAAAAGGGGCGCCAGTATAAACAACTACGGCCCGCAAGCGGGCCGTAGTTGGTGCAACCGAGCAGGCTTTTCAGCTCAGCGCTTCAAGCACCTTGCCGGTGATCGCATCGACCGTGCCGACGCCCGGGATGTGGCTGTACTTGGGCTTGCCGCCGGTCTTGGCGGACAGCTTCTGGTAGAAGTCCACCAGCGGCTTGGTCTGGGAATGGTAGACCGACAGGCGATGACGCACGGTTTCTTCGGTGTCGTCCTTGCGCTGCACCAGCTCTTCACCGGTGAGGTCGTCCTTGCCAGCGACTTTCGGCGGGTTGTAGACGGTGTGGTAGACGCGGCCGGAAGGCTCGTGGACGCGACGCCCGGCGATACGCTGGACGATCTCTTCGTCGTCGACGGCGATCTCGACGACGTGATCCAGTTCCACACCGGCTTCCACCAGGGCTTCGGCCTGGGGAATGGTGCGCGGGAAACCGTCGAAGAGGAAACCCTTGGCGCAGTCGGGTTGGGCGATGCGATCCTTGACCAGGGCAATGATCAGGTCATCCGACACCAGGCCGCCGGCATCCATGATGCTCTTGGCCTTGATGCCCAGCTCGGTGCCGGCCTTGACCGCTGCACGCAGCATGTCGCCGGTGGAGATTTGCGGGATACCGAATTTTTCGGTGATGAACTTTGCCTGAGTACCTTTACCGGCCCCGGGAGCTCCCAGCAGAATGACGCGCATCGATGTGCTCCTCAATTTTTTTATGTAAAACGCTCGGATTCGCCTCGTCGGGCCAATCTCGGAAAACTGGAATCGTGACCGCCCAAACGGCCAAAGGCTGATCAAGATACACAGCGGGCCCGACCCACACAAGCCGCCGAAAGTCGGAGGAACCGGCGTCCGACGCGACCTTTGGAGGGGGTGGCGAGAGTCGCAACCGGGCAACAAACTGTCGCCTGGCCGACCTGCTGCCCTTCCCGCAAGGCACCGCCCGGCGACACCGGGCGAGCCGTTTCGAGGTGCCGCTTGAGCTTAGCCGGTGTTGCGCAATCCGGCGGCGATACCCGCCACAGACACCAGCAATGCTTGCTCCACGGGGCTGCCCTGGGCGACGTCCTGTTGCCGCGAGCGGGCCAGCAGTTCGGCTTGCAACAGGTGCAAGGGGTCGAGATAGGTGTTGCGCAGGCGAATGAATTCGAGCGTCTCTGGGCTATGTGCCAGTAGTTGCGACTGCCCGGTCAACCCCAGCACCACGGAGCAGGCCTGCGACAATAGGTCGCGTAAATGCGCACCCAAAGGTCGCAGTGCAGGTTCCACCAGACGCTCGTCGTAGGAGCGCGCAATATCGGCATCGGCCTTGGCCAGCACCATTTCCAGCATGTCGATGCGGGTACGGAAGAACGGCCACTGCTCGCGCATCTGCCCCAGCAATTCGCCCTCGCCCCGCTCCAGGGCCTTGCCCAGGGCGGTTTCCCAGCCGAGCCAGGCCGGGAGCATCAGGCGGGTCTGGGTCCAGCCGAAAATCCACGGAATAGCCCGCAGGCTTTCGATACCCCCGGCCCGGCGCTTGGCCGGCCGACTGCCCAGGGGCAAGCGTCCCAGTTCCTGCTCCGGGGTGGACTGACGGAAGTACTCGACGAACTGTGGGTTTTCCCGCACCACGGCACGGTAGGCATTGACGCCGTCGGTCGCCAGTTCGTCCATCAGGTGTCGCCATTCGGGCGTGGGTGGCGGCGGCGGGAGCAGGGTCGCTTCGAGCACGGCCGCGAGGTACAGGTTGAGGTTCTGTTCGGCGATGTCCGGCAGGCCGAATTTGAAACGAATCATTTCGCCCTGCTCGGTGGTGCGGAAACGCCCCGCCACCGACCCCGGCGGCTGGGACAGAATCGCCGCGTGGGCCGGACCGCCGCCGCGGCCAACCGTGCCACCACGGCCATGGAACAGCAGCAGTTCGACCTGCTGCTCGCGACAGATCTCCACCAACCGCTCCTGGGCCCGATACTGTGCCCAGGCCGCGGCGGTGGTCCCCGCATCCTTGGCCGAATCGGAATAGCCGATCATCACTTCCTGGGGCCCATGAAGGCGCGCGCGATAGCCCGGCAGCAGCAACAGCCGTTCGATCACCGGCCCGGCGTTGTCCAGGTCGGCCAGGGTTTCGAACAGCGGCACCACCCGCATCGGCCGCAGCACACCGGCCTCTTTCAGCAACAGTTGTACCGCCAGCACATCGGAAGCCGCACCGGCCATGGAAATCACATAGGAACCCAGGGACGCCGCCGGCGCCGCTGCGACTTCCCGGCAGGTGGCCAGGACTTCCGCCGTATCGGCCGACGGCTTGAAGTTGGTCGGCAGCAATGGCCGGCGATTATTCAGTTCGTCCAGCAAGAAGCCGATGCGCTGTTCCTCGCTCCACTCCTCATAGCGCCCCAACCCCAGGTAGTCGGTGATTTCCGTCATGGCCGCCGTGTGCCGGGTCGAATCCTGGCGCACGTCGAGCCGCACCAGGAACAAGCCGAAGGTCACCGCCCGGCGCAGGCAATCGAGCAGCGGCCCATCGGCGATCACCCCCATGCCGCAGTCGTGCAGCGACTGGTAGCACAACTCCAGGGGATCCAGCAGCTCGCGGTTGTTCTGCAATACATCGGTGCCGGCCGGTGTGGTGCCTTTCAAGGAAGCCTGGGCCCAGTTGCGCGTGGCGCGCAGGCGTTCGCGCAGTTGCTTGAGCACGGCACGGTAGGGTTCGGCGCTGTCGCCGGCCTGGGCACGCAAGGCCTCGCTGGCCTTCTGCATGGACAGGTCGGCGGCCAGTTGATCGACGTCGCGCAAATACAGGTCCGCCGCCATCCACCGCGCCAGCAACAGCACTTCACGGGTCACCGCGGCCGTGACATTCGGGTTGCCGTCGCGGTCACCGCCCATCCACGAGGCAAAGCGCACCGGCGCCGCCTCCAGCGGCAGGCGCAGCCCGGTGGCGGCATGCAGGGCCTGGTCGGCTTTGCGCAGGTAATTGGGAATGGCCTGCCACAGCGAGTGCTCGATCACCGCGAAGCCCCACTTGGCTTCGTCCACGGGGGTCGGCCGGGTGCGGCGGATTTCCTCGGTGTGCCAGGCTTCGGCGATCAGCCGTTGCAGGCGCTCGTGGATCTGCGCACGCTCGGCACTGGTCAGGTCGCGGTGATCCTGGGCCGCCAGTTGCGCGGCGATGGCATCGTATTTCTGGATCAAGGTACGGCGGGCGACTTCGGTGGGGTGGGCCGTGAGCACCAGCTCGATTTCCAGGCGCCCCAGCTGCCGCGCCAGGGACTCGGCGGCATGGCCTTCAGCGCGCAACCGGGCAAGCAACTCAGGCAACACCCGCGCCTCGAACGGCGCTGGCTGTGATTCTTCACGGCGGTGGATCAGCTGGTACTGCTCGGCAATGTTCGCCAGGTTGAGGAACTGGTTGAACGCCCGCGCCACCGGCAGCAGTTCGTCTTCGCTCAACTGGTTGAGACTGGCACTGAGTTCGGCATCCACGGAGCCGCGTCGATCGGCCTTGGCGCCCTTGCGGATCTGCTCGATCTTGTCGAGAAACCTGTCCCCGTACTGTTCGCGGATGGTATTGCCCAGCAGCTCGCCGAGCAGGTGGACATCCTCGCGCAAGCGGGCATCGATATCGGTCATCAGCAGTTCTCCAGCAAAAAAGGTCCGGACAGCTCTTGGGTGAGACGTTCACAAGAGAGTGCCGATGCCAGCCACGTATGACAAGCGACGAAGGGTCTTTAAACCTTGTCGGACAAAGCTAGTCTCAACAGTAAGCCACACGACGGCTTGTCACTCACCGTGCCTGCCACGAGCAGGTCTAATGAGGCCATCATGAAAATCCGTGAGCTTGCCCAGCATTGGGAAGAGAACGCCAAGGGTCACCTGACCCAGACCGGCTACACCATTCACCTGGACATGGAAGCCGCCGCCCGCCTTGCCGCGATCTGCGACATGTACCCCAAGCGCCAGCCCGAGGAACTGCTCGGCGAACTGATCGGCGCCGCCCTGGAGGAACTGGAAGCGAGCTTCCCGTACATCAAGGGCTCCCAAGTGGTCGCCACCGACGAGGAAGGCGACCCGCTGTATGAAGACGTTGGCCCGACGCCGCGTTTTCTCGCCCTGTCCCGGCGTCATTTGCATCAACTCAGTTCACAGAACGACAAGTCGAAGCACTGATCCCTCTTCCATTTCCTCCCCCTATTCCAGCGCCATGAACGGCGCTGGAATACCGTTGCGCGCCAGGAAAGTTCAGCTTTTTTGCCCCTGACCGATCAGTCAGCAAGGCTTTTTGGCGATTGGCCATCTTGGCTGAACTTTTGAAAAACGCCTCGGGTCACACCGAGTAACCATACTGGAACGGTTGTTTAAATAAACGCGCCTGGCACCAGCATCTAAACGGACGTCAAGGCTTCGGTTCCGGCATGGATTTGTAGTTTCCCAGGAGTTTTCCAATGGAGTTGAAGCCTATGAATACCTGCACTGCCAAACCCTCATTCAATGGCCTGCGTGGTCTGAAGTTGGCTGCCCTGGCCATCGGAAGCAGCTTCATCCTCGCAGGATGCGCCGGCAATCCGCCTTCGGAGCAGTACGCAGTCACGCAATCGGCCGTCAACAGCGCAGTCAGCGCCGGCGGTACCGAATTCGCTGCGGTGGAAATGAAGTCGGCCCAGGACAAGCTCAAGCAAGCCGAGCTGGCCATGCACGACAAGAAATACGACGAAGCCAAGCGTCTGGCCGAACAGGCCGAGTGGGACGCCCGCGTCGCCGAACGCAAGGCCCAGGCCGCCAAGGCCGAACAGGCACTCAAGGATTCCCAGAAAGGGGTTCAGGAACTGCGTCAGGAAGGCATGAACAAGGTTCAGTAAGCCGTTCACGCCACGACGTACTTCTCATCGATAAAAGGACGACAGACTATGATGCACAAACATTTGATGATGCCCGCCCTGCTCGCTGCCTGCGTAGCCCTGGCCGCTTGCTCCCACGATCCGAACGTCAACCTGGAACAGGCCCGCACCAACTACAACGGCCTGCAGGCCGATCCGGCAGCGACCAAGGTGGCCGCGCTGGAAACCAAGGACGCCGCCGATTTCCTGGCCAAGGCCGACAAGGCTTACCTGGACCGGGAAGACGAAGCCAAGGTCGACCAATTGGCCTACCTGACCAACCAGCGCGTCGAAGTGGCCAAGCAGACCATTGCCCTGCGTACCGCCGAGATGGAGTTGAAAAACGCCGGCGACGAACGCGCCCGTGCCTTGCTCGATGCCCGCAACGCGCAGATCAAGCAACTGCAGGACAGCCTCAACGCCAAGCAGACCGAACGCGGTACCCTGGTGACCTTCGGTGACGTGCTGTTTGCCACCAACAAGTCCGACCTGCGTTCCAGCGGCCTGGTCAACGTGAATAAACTGGCGCAGTTCCTCCAGGAAAACCCTGACCGCAAGGTGATCGTCGAGGGCTACACCGACAGTACCGGTTCGGATTCCTACAACCAGTCGCTGTCCGAACGCCGCGCCGGTTCCGTGCGCACCGCCCTGGTGAAAATGGGCGTCGACCCGGCCCGCATCGTGACCCAGGGTTATGGCAAGGAATTCCCGGTGGCCGACAACAACAGCGTTTCGGGCCGCGCCATGAACCGTCGGGTGGAAGTCACCATCTCCAACGACAACCAGCCAGTGGCACCCCGCTCGAGCATGAGCGCCAACTGATCGGCTGGAAGCAACGAAAAAGCCCCGCCTGAGCAATTCAGGCGGGGCTTTTTTATCTGTCGAATATTTCCCCTTGTGGGAGCGAGCCTGCTCGCGATGGCGTCAATTCAGCCAGTCATGCATCGGCTGACACTCCGCCATCGCGAGCAGGCTCGCTCCCACAGGGTCATCGAACTCTGGCATTACGGCTGAAGCTTCTGCGGCGTCTCCTGCCCCATGCACCGCACCGCGCGTTTCTTTTCATTGACCAGCACACCCGTCAGGCCTTTCTGTTCGGTGTCGAACAGCACCAGCACGCCGTCGATGCACTGGGCCACCTGGGACGCCGGCTCCAGGGAAACCTTGTAGTCTTCTCCCGGCAGGGTCTTGAGCATGGTGAACTCATTGAGCAACAGCGCATCCTCGGGTTTGGCGAAGTGCAGGTAGCCGTAGTACCACAGCACCGCGACGGTGCCGAGGATGCTGCAGATACCGGTGATGATCAGGGGGATGGCGTTGCGTTCTTCGCTCATTGCGGGCTCTCTGGAGATTCAACGGGTGATTTCGGGTAATTCGGGACTTCGCCCAGGCGGCGCAGCCCGTCGAAGTGTTGCGGGTCGTCGAGGTAGCGCAGCATCACAGTGCGCCAGACCGGATCGGCAAACGTCTGCACGTGCCCGCCACGGGTCAGCTGCAGGACCCGCGGCGGCGGCGCAGCTTGATACAGGCGGATACCGTTGGAAAGAGGCACGATAGGGTCGTCGAGGCTGTGGTAGATCAGTTTCGGCACGCCATTCAATTGCGCGATGGAGCCGATGGCGCTGTCGCCGTCGGGCACCAGCCAGGACAAGGGTACCTGGAAGGCCCAGGTCAGCCACGACGTGCTCAGGGCAAAACGTCCAACATCGCGATAACTGGCAGGCACGCCGTCGAGTACCAGGGCCTTGAGCTGCTGCTGGCGCTGCGGATGATCGACCAGGTAATGCACCGCCAGCGCGCCACCCAGGCTTTGGCCTAGCAGCACCAACGGCTTGCCCTGGACCTCCGGCGCCTGGTCGAGCCATTTGAATGCCGCGTCGAGGTCCTGATAGATCGCCGGCAGGCTCGCCTCACCTTCGGACAAGCCATAACCGCGATAGTCCACCATCAGCACCTGATAGCCCTGCTCCGGCAGCCACCAGCTACCGCCCAGGTGCCAGGCGAGGTTGCCGCCGTTACCGTGCAGGTGCAGCACCGTGCCCTTGACCTCGACACCCTGCTTGACCGGGAGCCACCAGCCATGGAGCTTCAAGCCATCGGCGGTAAGCAGGGTGATGTCACGGTATTCGAGTCGCGCCCGCTCCGGGGTGAAGGGCTGGCCGCGCTCGGGGTAGAACAACAGCGAACTGCAACCACTCAGGGCCAGTAGCAGGCAAAAGATGCCGAGGGTTCGCATCCGGTGAACCTCGCATAAGTTTGAAGTTGAAACACAGTCCCTGTGGGAGCGAGCCTGCTCGCGATAGTGGTGTGTCAGTTAATGCACAGGTTCCTGACACACCGCTATCGCGAGCAGGCTCGCTCCCACATTTGGACAGTGAGATGTCTACAGGATATTGGAATAATCCGCTTCGATCCGGTCCAGGCTCAGATGGTTCAGGAAGTTCGAGAAACACATCCAGGCCGACAGTGCGTTCATGTCGCGGAACTGGTCGGGCAGGTACTTGGGCGGCACCACCAGGCCTTCGTCCACCAACTGCCGCAGGGTACGCATATCCTCCAGGGTGGTCTTGCCGCAGAACAGCAGCGGCACCTGTTCCAGCTTGCCTTTACGCACGGCCAACTGAATGTAGTTGTAAACCATGATGAAGCCCTTGAGATAGGACAAGTCTTTGGTAAATGGCAGACCGTTCGGCACCGAGCCACGGAAAACCCGGCTGGCGTTGCCGTAGCTTTCGGCCATTTCAAAGCCCTGCTCGCGGAAGAACTCGAAGACCTGCAGGAAGTCGGCTCCCTCCTCCACCATATGGATGGCGCGGGTGCGGTTGGTCAGTTTGCGCAGGCGACTCGGATAGGAGGCAAACGTGATGATCTCCATCAGGATCGCCAGGCCCTCCTGGGTCACGGTGGACGAGGGCGGGCCCTTGGACAGGAACGTGCAGATCGGCTGGTTCAAGCCGTTGAGGGTCGTGCCGACGTGTACAAGGCCTTCATGGACCTCCAGGGCCCGCACGTCCCGTTCGTTGAACATCGCATCGGCGCGGATCTTGATGTAGTCGGCCCCCGCCGCCGCGTCCGCGACGATTCCGTCGGACTCGAACACCCGAATGGTTTCCTCGGCTTCGCCGAAGACCCGGTTGAGGCGATGCTGCAGCAGGCCGACCGCTTCCTTGGCACTGAGGACCTTGGGTTCGTCCTTCAAATCGCCACGGCCATCGATGTTGTTCAGGTAGTCGGACAGCATCAGGCCCAGGTCGGACAGGGTCGGGTCGCCGGCATGGAAGGCATCGGAGGCGGCGCCGTAGAGCTCCTGGGAAATCAGCCCGAAGTCCTCGGTGCCGCGCGCTTCGAGCATGCGCACCACCATGCGGTATTCCTTGCACATGCGACGCATGATCTGGCCGACCGGGTTGAACTGCCCGAGCTGACGGGTAATGTCGCGCTCGATGTTCTGGAATTCCAGCTTGACCTTGCTGGAATCGAAGGACAGCGGTCGGTTGAGGTAGTAATCACGGTCCACGGCAGGCGGTTCCTTGCCCTTGGCCTTGAGAAACCCCTTGCGGATGTTCTCGTCCCATTTCACCGCGTCGAGAATGCGAATCGGCGTTTGCGCCAGCACTATGCGATCGGACAAGGTGCGTATCGTCTGCTGGTAATCGTCCACCCGGAACTCCTGTGAAAAACGTCCGCTTGTTGCTGTTATTGATGCCTGAGTCTATTGGGATTTGAGCCGCTGGTAACGCACGGCCTCCGAAAACACATCGGAATTGGCCGGGTCGTCGAGGTAACTGAAGACTTTGTTCATGTCGCTGTCCACCAGGACCCCATCGCCCTCCTCACTCCGGCTCGGCTGGCCGCTGAGGATTTTCTGGCCGATGGCCTGGTTGATCTGTTCCATGTCCAGGTTATAAACCACCAGTTCCTGCTTGTCGGTCAGTTCGAAACCGGCGATCACGAAATGCCCGCCGTACCGGGCCGGTACCTTGGCCGACAGGTACCAGCGGCTGCCGTGACGGGAAACGGTCAGGGGAATGGCTTCCCGCTCCTGGGGCCTGGCCCTGAAGTAACTGATAGCCTGGTAGCGGTGCTTGCCGACTTTCGTCAGTTCCAGGTTCAGCGGCTCGCCCCAGGCATTGGTACTGGTCCAATGGCCGAGCAGGCCCTTGGGCGCGACCTCGGCGTCGGGCAACGGCGCCTTGAAGGACACCAGGCAGCCACTGAGCAGCAGCAACGACACGGCCATTACAACGGCATGCCAGGCTTTCATTGGAACTCCCTATGGCTGGCGACTGGACCTTTGTGGCGAGGGGATTTATCCCCGCTGGGGCGCGTAGCGGCCCTGAAACCACGCGACTCGATATTTCATGTTAATTGAGTCGCCAGTTTTGGGGCTGCTACGCAGCCCAGCGGGGATAAATCCCCTCGCCACAGGGGCTGTGTGTTCAGACAGACGCCAATACCAGGTGCATGTAGCGGGTCAAAATGCCGAGCATGTCTTCACCGGCGACAGGCTCGGTACCATTGAGCAAGCCCTGATATTCCATCCGTCCGATAATCGCCGTCAACACTTTGGCATCCTGTTGCGGCTCGCGGGAGCCCAACACCTGGAAAAACTGGCAGGTGCCATGCAGCAGGATCTGCTGGTGCGAGCGCACCAGTTCCGCCAGGCGCGGGTTGAGCAGCGCTTCCTGGCGGAAGGCCTGCTCGGCCATCAGGTAGTCGCGGCGGCTGTCCAGTTGATGCTGCACGTAGTCAGCGGTCATCCGGGCAATATCATCGGCCAGTTGCGAACGGGATTCGGGGCTGCCGTCGCCGTACGCGACCATTTCCCGCAGCAAGCCTTCGTTGTTGGTCCACAGCTTGGCCATGAACGCCGCGCTGCGCTCCACGTACTGGGCGAAGGTATCGGTGAGCAGGTCATCGATGTCCTTGAAATAATACGTGGTGGCGGACAACGGCACGCCCGCTTCGGCGGCCACGGCCCGGTGTCGCACGGCTCGCACACCATCGCGCACCACAATGCGCATGGCCGCATCGAGAATCTCCTGGCGACGCTGTTCACTGCCCTGTCGGCTCGCCTTGCGGCCCTGGTACTGAACACTTTCAGCGACTGCAGTGGCGACGCCCGCTGCACCTTCTGGAGACATTGCACGATTCACGACAGGTCTTTCCTCGCTATTTCAAAAGTAACCAATTGATACGTTTGTACCAGACAGGCAATAAAAAACCGCCCTTCCAGGCGGTTTTTTAATTGAAACACTTATGCTTGAGGCCGCATGTGCGGGAAGAGGATCACATCCCGGATCGACGGTGAGTTGGTCAGCAACATCACCAGGCGATCGATACCGATCCCTTCGCCGGCCGTAGGCGGCATGCCGTACTCCAGGGCGCGCACGAAGTCGGCGTCGTAGTGCATGGCTTCGTCGTCGCCGGCGTCCTTGTCGGCCACCTGGGCCATGAAGCGCTCGGCCTGGTCCTCGGCGTCATTGAGCTCGGAGTAGGCGTTGGCGATTTCGCGGCCGCCGATGAACAACTCGAAACGGTCGGTCACGTTCGGGTTCTCGTCGTTGCGGCGAGCCAGCGGCGACACTTCGAACGGGTATTGGGTAATGAAGTGCGGCTGCTCCAGCTTGTGCTCCACCAGCTCTTCGAAAATCATCACCTGCAACTTGCCCAGGCCTTCGAAGCCGAGCACCTTGGCACCGGCCTTCTTGGCGATGGCGCGGGCCTTGTCGATGTCGTTGAGGTCATCGGCGGTCAGTTCAGGGTTGTACTTGAGGATCGAATCGAACACCGACAGGCGCGCGAACGGCTCACCGAAGTGGAACACCTTGTCGCCGTACGGCACGTCGGTGGTCCCGAGCACAAGCTGCGCCAGCTCGCGGAACAGTTCCTCGGTCAGGTCCATGTTGTCTTCGTAGTCGGCGTAGGCCTGGTAGAACTCGAGCATGGTGAACTCGGGGTTGTGCCGGGTCGAAACGCCTTCGTTACGGAAGTTGCGGTTGATCTCGAAGACTTTTTCAAACCCGCCGACCACCAGCCGCTTGAGGTACAGCTCCGGCGCGATACGCAGGAACATTTCCATGTCCAGGGCGTTGTGGTGGGTTTCGAACGGCTTGGCCGCCGCACCGCCGGGAATGGTCTGCAGCATCGGCGTCTCGACTTCCAGGAAGTCACGCTTCATCAGGAAGCTGCGGATATGGGCGATCACCTGGGAGCGCACGCGGAACGTCTGGCGCACGTCTTCGTTGACGATCAGGTCGACGTAGCGCTGGCGATAGCGCTGCTCGGTGTCGGTCAGGCCGTGATGCTTGTCCGGCAACGGGCGCAGGGATTTGGTCAGCAGGCGCACGCTGGTCATTTCGACGTACAGGTCACCCTTGCCGGAGCGGGCCAGGGTGCCTTCGGCGGCGATGATGTCGCCCAGGTCCCAGGTCTTGACGGCGGCCAGGGTTTCTTCCGGCAGGGTCTTGCGGTTGACGTAGACCTGGATGCGACCGGTCATGTCCTGGATCACCAGGAACGAACCACGGTCGAGCATGATACGACCGGCCACCTTGACTGGAATCGCCGCCTCGGCCAGCTCTTCCTTGGTCTTGTCCGCGTACTTCTTCTGCAGGGCGTCGCAGTAGGCGTCGCGGCGGAAGTCGTTGGGGAAGGCCTGGCCCTTGTTGCGCTCGGCAGCAAGCTTTTCCTTGCGCAGGGCGATCAGGGAGTTTTCTTCCTGTTGCAGGGCTTGCGGGTCGAGTTCTAGGTCGCTCATGTCTTTAAGGATTCCATCACAGGTTCGTTGCCCCTGGCCCCGGGGCCAGAGTTTGCCGACGGGCCGCGCTTTCGCAAAAGCGTGCCCGCCTGCCGCATGGGTGTCGCGTTACAGCCCTTGTTTGAGGCTCGCTTCCAGGTATTCGTCGATGTCGCCGTCTAGCACCTTGTCGCAGTCGCTGCGTTCGATGTTGGTGCGCAGGTCCTTGATGCGCGAGGCATCGAGCACATAGGAGCGGATCTGGTGACCCCAACCGATGTCGGACTTGCTGTCCTCCAGGGCCTGGGACGCCGCGTTGCGCTTCTGGATCTCCTGCTCGTACAAGCGGGCCCGGAGCATTTTCATCGCGGTGTCTTTGTTGGCGTGCTGGGACCGTTCGTTCTGGCAACTGACCACGGTGTTGGTCGGCACGTGGGTGATCCGTACCGCCGAGTCGGTGGTGTTGACGTGCTGGCCACCAGCGCCCGAGGAGCGGTAGGTGTCGATGCGCAGGTCTGCCGGGTTGATCTCGATTTCCACCTTGTCGTCGATCTCGGGGGACACGAACACCGCCGAGAACGAGGTGTGGCGACGGTTGCCGGAGTCGAACGGGCTCTTGCGCACCAGGCGGTGCACGCCGATCTCGGTACGCAGCCAGCCAAAGGCGTATTCACCCTTGATGTGCACGGTGGCCCCCTTGATCCCGGCGACTTCGCCGGCCGACAGTTCCATGATGGTCGCGTCGAAGCCACGTTTGTCGGCCCAGCGCAGGTACATGCGCAGCAGGATGTTGGCCCAGTCCTGGGCTTCGGTGCCGCCGGAACCGGCCTGGATGTCCAGGTAGGCGTTGTTCATGTCCATCTCGCCGCTGAACATGCGGCGGAATTCCAGCTTGGCCAGGGCCTCGTCGAGGCGTGTCAGCTCGGCGACCACGTCACCGACCGCGCCTTCGTCGTTTTCTTCGACAGCCATGTCCAGCAGGTCGCGGCAATCGGCCAGGCCACTGGACAATTCGTCCAGGGTCTCGACGATCTGCGCCAGCGCAGAGCGCTCGCGGCCCAGTTCCTGGGCGTACTCAGGCTTGTTCCAGACGCTCGGATCTTCAAGCTCGCGATTGACTTCGGTCAGACGCTCATGCTTTTGATCGTAGTCAAAGATACCCCCGAATAGTTTCGGAGCGCTCGGACAGGTCCTTGATGGTGTTAAGGATCGGGTTGATTTCCATGGCGGGCAGCACTCGTTGGCGAACTTTTGAAAGCCGGCGAGTATAACGTAATCAAGCGCCGACGGCAGCCCGCCTGGCGGCTTGGGGGGCAATGAGATTCAACACAGCTCCCACAGGCAACACAGACCTGTGGCGTGGGGATTAATCCCCGTTGGGCTGCGCAGCAGCCCCAAAATAGCCAACTCGATTTGCCAGGCGCACCGAGCTGTCGGATTTCAGGGCCGCTACGCGTCCCAGCGGGGATAAATCCCCTCGCCACAAAAAGTCTTTTTGTTGCCTTGGGACTTACTCGATGCCCACCCGGTTACGCCCATTGTGCTTGGCCATATACAACCCTTTATCCGCCGCTGATATCAGTTGCCGGCTTTCGCTGCCCTGTTGCGGGGTGATGGTCGAGACGCCGACGCTGACGGTCAGGCTCGCGCCCTCCTCGGGTACGGTGTGGGGGATTTTCAGGGCGAGCACGCTCTGGCGCAGTTTTTCGGCCATCAACCGGGCGCCGCCGGGCGAGGTGCCGGGCAGTACCAGGGCGAACTCCTCGCCGCCGTAGCGGGCCGGCAGATCGGATGGGCGGCTGCAGGCCTCACGGATCGCCGTGGCGACTTTGCGCAAGGCTTCGTCACCCTCCAGGTGGCCGAAGTTGTCGTTGTAGGACTTGAAGTAGTCCACGTCGATCATCAACAGCGACAGCTGGGACTGGTCCCGCATCGCCCGTCGCCACTCCAGCTCCAGGTATTCGTCGAAGTGCCGGCGATTGGACAACCCGGTCAGGCCATCGGAGTTCATCAGGCGTTGCAGCATCAGGTTGGTATCGAGCAGTTGCTGCTGGCTGACCCGCAGGGCACGGTAGGCCGCGTCGCGCTGCAACAACATGGTGTAGGACCGCGAGTGATAGCGGATACGCGCCACCAGCTCGATGTTGTCCGGCAACTTGACCAGGTAATCGTTGGCGCCGGCGGCAAACGCCGCGCTCTTGACCAGCGGGTCTTCCTTGGTGGACAGGACGATGATCGGAATGTCGCGGGTGGCCGGATGGTTACGGTATTCGCGCACCAGGCTCAGGCCGTCGAGGCCGGGCATCACCAGGTCCTGCAGAATCACCGTCGGCTTGATGCGGATCGCATGGGCGACGGCCTGGTGGGGGTCGGAGCAGAAGTGGAAATCGATGTTCTCTTCATTCGACAACCCGCGCCGAACCGCCTCGCCGATCATTGCCTGGTCGTCGACGAGCAAGACCATGGCGGCATTCTCATCGCTCTTGTAATCGTCGAGCTGTAATTCATTCATGGTGGCTCACCTGAGTGCGGCTTTGGCCAGGACTGCTGAGGGTTGTCATCTGGAAAAAATCTCTATCAACCGTGGCGCCATGTTGTCCAGCGCCAGAATCTGCGCAGCCGCATCGATGGCCGCCGCTGCCTTGGGCATGCCGTACACCGCGCTGCTCCGCTGGTCCTGGGCGATGGTCACATAGCCTTGCTGGCGCATGAGTTTAAGCCCCTGAGCCCCGTCGCGGCCCATACCGGTGAGCAAAATACCCACCGCGTCGCCATTCCAGAAGCTCGCGACGCTTTCAAAGAACACGTCGATGGAGGGCCGATAGATCTCGTTCACCGGTTCGGCCGTGTAGGCCAGGGTGCCATCCTTCAACAGACGCAAATGGTGGTTGGTGCCGGCGAGCAACACCGTGCCACTTTGTGGCGGTTCGCCGTGTCGTGCCAGGCGAACCTTGTGGCCCGACGCACTGCTCAACCATTCGGCCATGCCGGCGGCAAACACCTCGTCCACATGCTGGACCAGCACGATGGCCGGGGCGAAGTGCAGCGGCAGGCCCTTGAGCAAGACCTCCAGCGCGGCCGGGCCGCCGGCCGACGAGCCGATGGCTACCAGGCCGTTACGGGACGCGGCGGGACGTGGCGCAGCCGGTGCGCCCCGTGCACGATTGGCACGCTCGCCGATCAGCCAGCCGATGTTGGTGATCTTGCGCAGCAACGGTGCCGCCGCGCTCTCGGGATTACCCACCCCCAAGGCCGGCGTGTCGACCACGTCCAGCGCGCCATGGCCCATGGCTTCGAACACCCGGTGGACGTTCTGCTGGCTGTCACCGGTAACGATCACGATGGCGCAGGGTGTTTCGGCCATGATCCGCCGGGTGGCTTCTACGCCATCCATGACCGGCATGAACAGGTCCATGAGGATCAGGTCCGGGAGATATTCGGCGCAGCGCTGTACCGCCTCCGCCCCGTTTGCGGCCACCCAGGCCACCTGATGCGCCGGCTCGAACGCCAGCGCGCGGCGCAGGGCCTCGACTGCCAGGGGCATGTCATTGACGATGGCAATTTTCAAGCGCGAGCGCCTCCGATGAGTTCGACCACGGCATCGAGCAAGGCGTCGTCATGGAAACTCGCCTTGGCCAGATAATAGTCGGCTCCGGCGTCCAGGCCACGGCGGCGATCTTCTTCGCGGTCCTTGTAGGACACCACCATCACCGGCAGCGACTGCAAGCGGTTGTCGCGGCGCAACAGCGACACCAGTTCGATACCGTCCATGCGCGGCATGTCGATGTCGGTGATCAACAAATCGAACTCCTCCGAACGCAACGCGTTCCAGCCATCCATGCCATCCACCGCCACGGCGACGTCGTAGCCGCGACCCTGCAACAGCTTGCGTTGCAACTCACGCACGGTCAGGGAGTCATCCACCACCAGGATCCGCTTGCGCGATGCCTGGGCCTGGTTCTGCCGGGCGATGCGCTCCAGGCGTCCGGTGTCGAGCAGCTTGTCCACCGAACGCAGCAGGTCTTCGACATCGACGATCAACACCACCGAGCCGTCGTCCAGCAAGGCCCCGGCGGAAATGTCCTGAACCTTGCCCAAGCGTTCGTCCAGCGGCAGGACCACCAGGGTCCTTTCGCCGATGAAGCGCTCCACCGCCACGCCGTAGATCGCCTCGCGCTCGCGAATGACCACCACCTTGAGACTCTGGCCACTGTCCTGCGTTGCCGGACGATTGAGCAATTGGCTGGCCGCGACCAGCCCGACGTGTCGGCCTTCGTGCCAGAAATGCTGGCGCCCCTCGACCTGCACGATGTCTTCCGGCGCCAGGTCGCACATGCGTTCGATATGGGCCAGGGGAAAGGCATAGGCCTCATCACCGACCGCCACCACCAGACTGCGGACCACCGAAAGGGTCAGCGGTACTTCGAGGTGGAAACGGCTGCCTTCGCCCGCCGTCTGCTCCAATACCACCGCGCCACGCAATTGCCGGACCATGTGCTGGACGGCATCCAGGCCGACCCCGCGCCCGGACACTTCGGTGACCTTGTCCCGCAGGCTGAAGCCAGGCAGGAACAGGAACGTCAGCAGTTCCTCTTCACTCAGGCTGGCGGCGGTCTGCTCGGGAGAAAGCCCGCGCTCGACGACACTGCGCCGCACGCGTTCAAGGTCGACGCCCGCGCCATCATCCGCCAGTTCCAGCACCAACAGGCCGGCCTGATGGGAGGCGCGCAAGCGGATCAGGCCTTCGGCGGGCTTGCCGGCCAGCACCCGTTGCTCCGGGGGTTCGATGCCGTGGTCGACGGCATTGCGCAGCAGGTGGGTCAACGGCGCCTCGAGTTTTTCCAGCACATCGCGGTCGACCTGGGTTTTCTCGCCCTCGATTTCGAGGCGCACCTGTTTGCCCAGGCTACGGCCCAGGTCACGCACCATCCGCGCCTGGCCCGACAGCACATCCGCGAAAGGCCGCATGCGACAGGCCAGCGCCGTGTCGTACAGCACCTGCGCCCGTTGGCTGGCCTGCCAGGCGAACTCGTCCAGCTCGGCGGTCTTCTGCGCCAGCAACTGCTGGGTTTCGGCCAGCAGGCGGCGGGCATCGCCAAGGGCCTCCTCGGCCTGCAGGCTCAGGGCGTGGTCCTTGAGATGTGCGTTCAACTCCTCCAGGGCGCGCAAGCCGTTGCTCTGTTGGCGCTTGAGCCGTTGCATCGTCGCCAGCCAGGGCTTGAGGCGCTGGGTCTCCACCAGGGATTTGCTCGACAGATCCAACAGGCTGTTGAGCCGTTCGGCGGTGACCCGCAGTACCCGCTCCCCACCTTCGGCGACCCGCTTGCCCTTGGGGGACGCTTGCGCCGGCGTGACCGGCTCCGGCGGTTCGTCGGGTACGGGGTCGGCGGGCATCTCGATCTTCGGCGGTGTCGCGACCGGCGCCTGTGGTGCGGCAGGATCGAGCAAGCGCGCCATCAGAGCCACGTAGCCTTCGACGTCCGCCGCGCCGACGCTGTTGCCCGGCGTGGCGATGCGCGTCAACAGGTCGGTGCCTTGCAACAAGGCATCGATGTGTTCGGCGCGCAGGACCAGGCGACGCTCCTGGGCACTGACCAGGCAATCCTCCATGACGTGAGCCACGCTGACCCCGGCGTCCACACCGACAATCCGCGCCGCGCCCTTGAGGGAATGGGCCGCGCGCATACACGACTCAAGAGAGTCGGCCTGGGTCGGGTCACGCTCCAAGGCCAGCAGGCCGGCGCTCAGCACCTGGGTCTGGGCCTCGGCTTCCAGGCTGAACAGCTCCAGCAACGAGGCGTCGCGCATCTGATCGGGGGTCATGACAGGCTCCGGGTCACGGCGGACAGTAGCTGTTCCTCATCCAGCCAGCGCAGGCTGCGACCTTTGTAATGCAAGACGCCACGGGTGTACTTGCCACCGGACTGTGAAGCAGCCGCCAGGATGCGTTCATCGATGGCATGAATGCCGTCCACTTCGTCCACCGGCACCACCACCGGCCCACCCTGGGCGGCGACGATCAACATCCGCGGCATGACCCGACCGCCGGCCGCCATTGCCGGGCCGGGCTCCAGATCCAACAGCTCAACCAGCGAAAGGCAGGCCACCAGCGCCCCGCGCACATTCGCCACCCCCAACAACGCACGGGAACGCTGGTGCGGCAACGAATGGATCGGTTGCAGCGGCGCCACCTCCACCAGGCTGCGGGTGGTCAACGCCAGCCACTCTTCACCCAGGCGGAACATCAGCAGCGAGCGCGTTATCACATCACTGTCTACCGGGGCATGGGCCAGGTCCCGGTCGTCCTGCTGCAAGGCATAGCGGTCCAGCAAGCGGGTGGCCGCGGCCGAATACACCGAGCAGTTGCGGCAGTGGATGTGCTCGGCCAGCAACGGGCAGGATTTGTCGCCATGCACGCCGATGCGGTTCCAGCAGTCATCGATTGCCTGGGCGTCGTCATGGATGACGTTATGGAAAGCCGAACCGCTCATCATTTACGCTCACTGTCAGCCAAGCGACCGCTGCGGGCGGCGCGTTCCTGCAATCGACGGGCTCCGGCCGCGTCTCCCTGGGAAGCCAGCAACGCCGCCAGATGCACCAGGGCCTCGGCGTGTTGCGGCTCAAGATAAAGCGCCTTGCGATAGAAGCCCTGGGCTTCGAGCGCACTGCCGGCCATGTCACTGAGCAGGCCCAGCCAGTAGAACACCTGGGCACTGGGCGCATGACTGCGCAGGTATTGCTCGCAGGCCGCACGGGCCTCGGCACTGTTGCCGCCGTTGGCCAGGGCAGCGATATTGGCAAGCAAGGTGGCGGCGTCACTGCTTGCCGGTTCGACCTTCGGCGTCACGCTTGTCATGAACGGCCGGGGCCGAACCGCAGGGGGGACGGCACGGGGTGGTGCCTGGCGAATCGGCAACGGCGTGGGCATCAAGGCCGGCAACGGTTGAGGCTCGGGAGCGCCCTGGCGGCTGAAGGCGAACGACTGGGCGGCACCGATCGAGCGCATGCCCAGCCGCCCGAGCAAACTGCCCTCGGCGGGGCCGATGAACAGCACGCCGTCCTGATGGGTCAGGCGCTTGAGCACCTCGAACACCGTTTGTTGGGTCGGCTGGTCGAAATAGATCAGCAAGTTGCGACAGAACACAAAATCGTAGGGCGCTTCGTTCGCCAGCAGTGCCGGATCCAACAGGTTACCCACTTGCAGGCGCACCTGTTCGCGCACCCGCTCGCTGAGGCGGTAGCCCTCCCCGTCGAGAGTGAAGTGTCGCTCGCGAAAACTCAGGTCTGCGCCACGGAACGAGTTCCTGCCATAACGCGCGTCCCTGGCTCGCTCTATCGACAGCGGGCTGACGTCCAGCCCGTCGACCTTGAATTGATGAGGCTCCAGGCCCGCATCGAACAAGGCCATGGCGATGGAGTAGGGTTCTTCGCCGGTGGAGCACGGCAGACTGAGAATACGCAGGGCGCGCAAGTGCCTGATTTCGGCCAGGCGTTTGACAGCCAGCCGGGCGAGGGTCGCGAAAGACTCCGGGTAGCGGAAGAACCAGGTTTCCGGGACGATCACCGCTTCGATCAGCGCTTGCTGTTCCTGGGTCGATGCCTGCAGGCTGTGCCAATATTCATCGGCGGTTCGCCCAGGTACGGCGATGATGCGCTGGCGCACGGCGCGTTCGATGATGGCGGTGCCGACGGAGGTGACATCCAGACCGATGCGCTCCTTGAGGAAATCGAAAAAACGCTGATCGCTGTTCATGGCCCTGCCTCAACGCCATCGAGGCTCAACGGCGGTGTGGGAAACAGCACGGCGCGGACCGACTCGTCGAGCAGGTCATCGACCCGCACCCATTGCAACAGCCCCTGGGCATCTTCGCGCACCGGGCCCAGGTACGGCGCCTGCCGGTTATCCAGGCCATACGGCTGAAACTCCAGCGGGTCGCAGCGCAACGTGTCGGTGGCCTGTTCCAGGATCAACCCCAGCACCTGCCCCGGCAGTTGCTCGTCGGGACGGTAATGCACCAGCACCAGCCGCGTACTGGTACGGGCCTCGGCGCGTTGGCCAAAGGCCAGGCTGCACAGGTCGATCACCGGCACCACTGTTCCGCGCCAGGCGAACACCCCCGCCACCCAGGCAGGCGCCCGGGCGATCGGCTTGAGCGGCAGGCGTGGCAGCACCTCCACCACGTCGATGGCCTGCAGGGCATAGCGCTCGTTGCCGATGCAAAACATCAGGAACAAGGTTTGCCGGGCCACCTGAGCGGCGCCACGCCTGGCCTCGAATTCGCCCATCAGACTTTGAAACGCGAGACGCCGCCACGCAGCCCGACGGCTACCTGGCTCAGCTCGTCGATGGCCGAACTGGCCTGACGCAAGGACTCCACGGTCTGGCTGCTGGCATCGCCCAACTGCACCAGGGCATGGTTGATCTGTTCGGCCCCGGTGGCCTGGGCCTGCATGCCCTCATTGACCATCAGCACCCGCGGCGCCAGCGCCTGGACCTGATGGATGATTTGCGACAGCTGTTCACCGACCTGCTGCACCTCGGCCATGCCGCGGCGAACCTCTTCGGAGAACTTGTCCATGCCCATCACACCGGCGGACACGGCGGACTGGATTTCACGCACCATCTGCTCGATGTCATAGGTGGCGACCGCCGTCTGGTCGGCCAGGCGGCGTACCTCGGTGGCGACCACGGCGAAACCACGACCGTATTCGCCGGCCTTCTCGGCTTCGATGGCAGCGTTAAGGGACAACAGGTTGGTCTGGTCGGCCACCTTGACGATGGTGACCACCACCTGGTTGATGTTGCCGGCCTTCTCGTTGAGGATCGCCAGCTTGGCATTCACCAGGTTGGCGGCGCCCATGACCGAATGCATGGTTTCTTCCATGCGCGCCAGGCCCTGCTGGCCGGAACCGGCGGCCACCGAGGCCTGGTCGGCGGCGGTGGAGACTTCGGTCATGGTGCGCACCAGATCGCGGGAGGTCGCAGCGATCTCGCGAGAGGTGGCGCCGATCTCCGTGGTGGTGGCGGCGGTTTCCGTGGCCGTGGCCTGTTGCTGGCGGGAGGTGGCGGCGATCTCGGTCACCGAGGTGGTGACTTGCACCGACGAGCGCTGGGCCTGGGACACCAGGGACGTCAGCTCGGCCATCATGTCGTTGAAGCCGGTTTCCACTGCGCCGAATTCGTCTTTGCGCGCCAGGTTCAGGCGTCCGCTCAGATCACCGCTGCGCATGACCTCGAGAATTTCCACGATGCGGTTCATCGGCGCCATGATCGCGCGCATCAGCAACAGCCCGCAGAGAATGGCAACGACTATCGCGACGAGAAACGACAGGCCCATGGCGACCTTGGCTGCCGCTACGGCATCGTCTATGGTCGCGGTGGCCTGTTCCGCCAGTTCACGATTGCGTTCGATGATATGGTTCAGGTGCGTGCGCCCACCGATCCAGGCGGGGGTCAGCTCTTTGTCCAGCGCTTGCCGCGCGCCTTCGTAATCCTTGCGCTGATAGAGGTCGAGGACTTTCGCCATCGCCAGGTTGAATGCCTGGTGATTGGTTTCGAACTCATCGAAAGAGGCCTGGTCGGCCGGGTTCTGGATCAGCTTCTGATAGTTCTGTATTTCTTCACGCAGATGCTGCTCGAAGCCCTGGTAACGAGCCTTGTCCTCGGCGGTGATTTCCCGGTTGCCCGAAAGGCCGACGATCTGTTGGGTCAGGACGTAGCTGTCGACCCAGCCCCCGCGGATCATGGAACTGTAATACACCCCGGGCACGGCATCGGTACGTACCCGCTCTTCACTGTCCTGGATCTTCAACAACCGCGAATACGAGACCACCACCATCAGCAGCATGATGGCGATGACTACCGCAAAACTCGCCAGGATGCGTTGGCGCAACGTCCAGTTCTTCACAGTAAAACCTCGGAGGACTTCGAAATGCTGGGGAGTATAGCCGAGGGTCATGGTGCGCCGGGTGTATTGGGTACACCCCCTGTGGGAGCGAGCCTGCTCGCGATAGCGGACATCCAGTCGACATGAATTTGACTGATTCACCGCTATCGCGAGCAGGCTCGCTCCCACAGGGGAAAACGTTTATTCATACGCAGCCTGCCGTACCTGATTCTCCAGCTCGGCCTTCAACCCCGGCTCCAGCTTGAGTTGCCGCGCCAGTTCATCGAGGTAGGACTTTTCCATGAAGTTTTCCTCGTCCACCAGCATCACACTCGCGATGTACATTTCCGCGGCCATTTCCGGGGTGCCGGCGGCGCGGGCGACATCGGCCGGGTCCAGGGGCTTGTTGAGCTCGGCATGCAGCCAGTGCCGCAGCTCCTGGTCGTTGTCGAGCCTGGTGAATTCGCCCTCGATCAACTGCCGCTCACGCTCATCCACATGACCGTCGGCCTTGGCCGCCGCAACCAACGCCTTGAGGATGGCCTGGCTGTGCTGCTCGACCTGCGCCGCAGGGACGCGGTCCAGGGTCTGGGGCTCCGTCTGCGGCGCGCGGCCCTGCTGGGCCTGCCAATTGCCATAGGCCTTGTAGGCGATCACCCCCAGCGCGGCAAGACCGCCGTAGAGCGCTACCTTGCCACCGGTCTTGCGGATTCTCTTGTTGCCCAGCAGCAAGCCCATGGCCCCCGCCGCCAATGCACCACCGCCAGCGCCGGAAAGCAGGCCGCCAAGCCCGCCGCTCCCGGCCTTGCCGCCCAGCAGGTCGCCAAGCCCGCCGGCCGGCTTGTTCTGCGCGCCGCCCGCCTTGTTCTGCAAAAGGTCCTGGCCGGACTTGAGTAGCTGATCGAGCAATCCGCGGGTATTCATTTTCGTTGCCTCCCTGTGTTCGGGTAACCGGATGAGCAAGGCCACCAGCCTAAATCGAAAGTGCCCGGCGTCGTGGGCGAGATTGCTTCGAGATGTTGCTCATCTCTTCGAGCGTTGCCGCCACCCTTCAGAAAAAACGATATAGACTGCAAAACATCGATAAAAACAGCCCACCGGGTGTCTACCCATGATGACCCTGCGTCAGATCCGTCATTTCATCGCCGTAGCCGAGACCGGCTCGATTTCCGCCGCCGCACAGGCCGCGTTCATTTCCCAATCCACCCTGACCCTGGCCATCCAGCAGCTGGAGCAGGAGATCGGCGTCAGCCTGTTCAACCGCCATGCCAAGGGCATGACCCTGACCCATCAAGGCCATCAGTTCCTGCGCCAGGCCCACCTGATTCTGGCCACCGTCGACAACGCCAAGCGCAGCCTGCAGCAGAGTACCGACCAAGTGGCCGGCCATCTGACCGTCGGCGTTACCAGCCTGGTCGCCGGCTACTATCTGGCCGACCTGTTGACCCGCTTCCAGCGTGCCTATCCGAATGTGGTGATCCGCGTGATGGAGGACGAGCGGCCTTATATCGAGCATCTGCTGGTCAGTGGTGAAATCGATGTCGGCGTGCTCATCCTGTCCAATCTCGAAGATCGCCACGCCTTGCAGACCGAAGTACTGACCCATTCTCCGCATCGCTTGTGGCTGCCGGCCCAGCACTCGCTGCTGGAACACGACAGCATCAGCCTGGCGGATGTCGCCTGCGAACCGCTGATCCAGCTGAACGTCGATGAGATGGAGCGCAACGCCCAGCGCCTGTGGCGTGGTGCCGGTCTGCAACCGAAGATCACGCTGCGCACCGCTTCGACCGAAGCGGTGCGCAGCCTGGTGGCGGCGGGACTGGGGGTGTCGATCCAACCGGACATGACGTACCGCCCCTGGTCCCTGGAGGGCGACATCATCGAAGCGCGCCCGATCGCCGACCTCAACCAGACCCTCGACGTGGGGCTGGCCTGGCGCCGCGGCTCGTCGAGACCGGCGCTGGTCGACCCATTCCTGACCGTCGCCCGGGAACAACCCCATGGCGGGCGCAAGCCATCTATTTAATCGAATGCAGATTTGAGTATTTAGAATTTGTCGGCCTGCGGGCCGCACACTAGTCTTGCGGCATCACCACGATCCCTGTGGGAGCGAGCCTGCTCGCGATGGCGGAGTGTCATTAAAGCCGCTGTCAACAGATAGACCGCCATCGCGAGCAGGCTCGCTCCCACAGGTTCTGTGTTTCAACCGATAAAAAGAGAAATCGGACATGGCTGGCACGCAAACTCCACTGTGCACCGCGTTGCTGATCGATGGGGAGCTTGTTTCCGGCGAGGGGTTTGTCGAGCCGATCCTCAACCCGGCCACCGGCGAAGTACTGGTTTCTATTGCCGAGGCCAGCATCGAGCAGGTCGAGGCAGCCATCCTGGCCGCTCACCGCGCCTTCGATGGATGGTCGCGCACCACTCCGCAACAACGCTCGAACCTGCTATTGGAAATCGCCGGCGCCATTGAAAGGAATGCCGATCAACTGGCCCGTCTCGAATCGCTGAACTGCGGCAAGCCACTGCACCTGGCGCGGCAGGATGATCTCAGTGCCACGGTGGATGTATTCCGTTTCTTCGCCGGCGCCGTGCGCTGCCAGACCGGCCAGCTCAGCGGCGAGTACCTGCCGGGCTACACCAGCATGGTGCGTCGCGACCCCATCGGCGTGGTCGCGTCCATCGCCCCGTGGAATTACCCGATCATGATGGCCGCGTGGAAAATCGCCCCGGCCCTGGCCGCCGGCAACACCCTGGTGTTCAAGCCTTCGGAACACACGCCGCTGTCGATCCTCGCCCTGGCACCGCTGCTGGCCGAGATCCTGCCCCGGGGCGTCATCAACGTCATCTGCGGAGGCGGCGAAGGGGTCGGCAGCCATCTGGTCAGCCATCCCAAGGTGCGCATGGTGTCGCTGACCGGAGATATCGTCACCGGCCAGAAAATCCTCCAGGCCGCGGCGAAAACCCTCAAGCGCACGCACTTGGAACTGGGCGGCAAGGCCCCGGTGATCGTCTGCGACGATGCCGACATCCAGGCGGTGGTCGAGGGCGTGCGCACCTATGGATACTACAACGCCGGCCAGGACTGCACCGCGGCCTGCCGGATCTACGCCCAGGGCGCCATTCACGACCGGCTGGTGGCCGAACTCGGCTCGGCGGTCGGCAGCCTGCGCTTTGCCGGCAAACGCGACGCCGACAACGAAATCGGCCCGTTGATCAGCACCCGCCAGCGTGACCGCGTCGCCAGTTTCGTCGAACGCGCCCTCGGCCAGCCACACATCGAGCGCATCACCGGTGCGGCGGTGCATTCCGGTGCCGGCTTCTATTACCAGCCGACTTTGCTGGCTGGCTGCAAACAAAGCGATGAAATCGTCCAACGCGAAGTGTTCGGCCCGGTGGTCACCGTGACCCGCTTCGACGAACTCAGCCAGGCGGTGGACTGGGCCAACGACTCCGAATACGGCCTGGCGTCCTCGGTATGGACCCAGAACCTGGACAAGGCGATGCAGGTGGCGGCGCGCCTGCAATACGGCTGCACCTGGATCAACAGCCACTTCATGCTGGTCAGCGAAATGCCCCATGGCGGCCTCAAGCGCTCGGGCTATGGCAAAGACCTCTCCAGCGACTCGCTCCAGGACTACAGCGTGGTGCGTCACATCATGGCCCGCCACGGCCAGCATTTATAAACAGCACTACGCTGATAACAGGCCATCCATGGCGCTTCACCCGTTGAAAACACTGCCCCGACCATAATTAAAGCAAGAGGGATTCCCATGTACGCGCACAACACCGTATTGCTCAGTGCAATCACCCTGGCACTGCTGGCCAGCGTCAGCGTCCAGGCCGCCGAACCGCTAAAGACCGTCGGCGCGGGAGAAGGTCAGCTGGATATCGTCGCCTGGCCCGGTTACATCGAACGGGGCGAAAGCGACAAGGCCTACGACTGGGTGACCGGTTTCGAGAAGGAAACCGGCTGCAAGGTCAACGTGAAAACCGCCGCGACCTCCGACGAGATGGTCAGCCTGATGAGCAAGGGTGGCTACGACCTGGTCACTGCCTCGGGCGATGCTTCGCTGCGGTTGATCGCCGGCAAGCGGGTACAGCCGATCAATACCGCATTGATTCCCAACTGGAAGAATCTCGATCCGCGCCTCAAGGACGCGCCGTGGTACGTGGTCAACCAGCAGACCTACGGCACGCCCTATCAGTGGGGGCCGAACGTGCTGATGTACAACACCGACGTGTTCAAGCAGGCACCCACCAGTTGGAGCGTGTTGTTCAGCGCCCAGACCCTGCCCGATGGCAAGCCGAACAAGGGGCGCGTACAGGCCTACGACGGGCCGATCTACATCGCCGATGCGGCGCTGTACCTCAAGACGGCCAAGCCCGAGCTGGGCATCAAGGATCCGTATCAACTCGACGAAGCCCAGTACAAGGCCGTGCTGGAGCTGCTGCGGGCCCAGCAACCGTTGATCCATCGCTACTGGCATGACACTACCGTGCAGATGAGTGACTTCAAGAACGAAGGCGTGGTGGCGTCCGGTGCCTGGCCGTACCAGGTCAACGGCTTGATCAACGAAAAACAACCGATCGCCTCGACCATTCCGAAGGAAGGCGCCACCGGCTGGGCCGACACCACCATGCTCCACGCCGAGGCCAAGCACCCCAACTGCGCCTACAAATGGATGGACTGGTCGCTGCAACCGAAGGTCCAGGGTGATGTGGCAGCGTGGTTCGGCTCCTTGCCGGCGGTACCTGCGGCGTGCCAGGGCAGCGAGCTGCTGGGGGCTGAAGGGTGCAAGACCAACGGCTTCGACCAGTTCGACAAGATCGCCTTCTGGAAAACCCCGCAGGCCGAGGGCGGCAAGTTCGTGCCGTACAGCCGCTGGACCCAGGATTACATCGCGATCATGGGCGGGCGCTAAATCACCCAGTCTGTGGCGAGGGAGCTTGCCCCGTATCTTGGGAGCGCTACGCACTCCAGCGGGAGCAAGCTCCCTCGCCACAACGGCTCCTCGCCACAGGACAGTGTTCCCATCATTGAAATTTCATGCCGCACCGCTTTATGGAGCACCGCACCATGACACTCGCAGTCCAGTTCACCCAGGTTTCCCGTCAATTCGGCGAGGTGAAGGCCGTTGACCGGGTCTCCATCGACATCGAGGACGGCGAGTTCTTTTCCATGCTGGGCCCCTCCGGGTCGGGCAAGACCACCTGCCTGCGGCTGATTGCCGGTTTCGAACAGCCGAGTGCCGGCTCCATCCGCATCCATGGCGAAGAGGCCGCCGGATTGCCGCCCTATCAACGGGACGTCAATACGGTGTTCCAGGACTACGCCCTCTTTCCCCACATGAATGTGCGCGACAACGTGGCCTACGGCCTGAAAGTCAAAGGCATCGCCAAGGCCGAGCGCATCAAACGTGCCGACGAAGCGCTGGAGATGGTGGCCCTGGGCGGTTATGGCGAGCGCAAGCCGGCGCAGCTCTCCGGCGGCCAGCGTCAGCGTGTAGCCCTGGCCCGCGCGCTGGTCAATCGCCCACGGGTGTTGCTGCTGGATGAACCCCTCGGCGCCCTCGACCTGAAGCTGCGCGAACAAATGCAAGGCGAATTGAAGAAATTGCAGCGCCAGTTGGGTATCACGTTCATTTTCGTCACCCATGACCAGACCGAGGCCTTGTCGATGTCCGACCGGGTGGCGGTGTTCAACAAAGGCCGCATCGAACAGGTGGATACACCGCGCAACCTGTACATGAAACCGGCAACCACCTTCGTCGCGGAATTTGTTGGCACCTCCAACGTGATTCGTGGCGAACTGGCGCGACAGCTGAGCGGTTATCCACAGCCGTTTTCCATTCGCCCGGAACACGTGCGTTTCGCCGAGGGCCCGTTGGGCGGCCATGAAATCGAAGTCCAGGGGCTGCTTCACGACATTCAATACCAGGGCAGCGCCACCCGCTACGAGTTGAAACTGGAAAACGGCCAGACCCTGAATCTCAGCCACGCCAACACCCAATGGGCCGACAGCAATACCCCGCACCACACCGGCCAGCAGCTCAGGGTCCGCTGGGCCCGCGAGGCGATGATCGCCTTGCACGACACTGTCGGCGGCGAGGCCTGAGATGAATACACTGGCCCTCCCCCGGACACCCGCGCCGGGCTCGCTGCGACGGTTTTCCAACCTGCTGTACCGGCGGCCCAACCTGTACCTGTCGATGCTGCTGGTGCCGCCGCTGATCTGGTTCGGCGCGATCTACCTGGGCTCGCTGCTGACCTTGCTGTGGCAAGGCTTCTACACCTTCGACGACTTCACCATGGCGGTCACGCCGGACCTGACCCTGGCGAATTTCACCGCGCTGTTCCAACCGTCGAATTTCGACATCATCCTGCGCACCGTGAGCATGGCCATCGCGGTGTCCATCGCCAGCGCCGTCGTCGCGTTTCCCATCGCCTATTACATGGCACGCTACACCAGCGGCAAGACCAAGGCGTTTTTCTACATCGCGGTGATGCTGCCGATGTGGGCCAGCTACATCGTCAAAGCCTATGCCTGGACATTGTTGCTGGCCAAGGGCGGCGTGGCGCAGTGGTTCATCCAGCACCTCGGCCTGGAGCCGGTGTTGCAGTTCGTATTGGGCATCCCCGGCGTCGGCGGCAGCACGTTGTCCACCTCGCACCTGGGACGCTTCCTGGTGTTTGTCTATATCTGGCTGCCGTTCATGATCCTGCCGATCCAGGCGTCCCTGGAGCGCCTGCCGCCCTCGCTGCTGCAAGCCTCGGCTGACCTGGGCGCCAGGCCCCGCCAGACGTTCATGCAAGTGGTCCTGCCGCTGTCGGTCCCAGGCATCGCCGCCGGGTCGATCTTCACCTTCTCGCTGACCCTGGGGGATTTCATCGTGCCTCAGCTGGTGGGCCCGCCGGGCTACTTCGTCGGCAGCATGGTCTACGCCCAGCAAGGCGCCATCGGCAACATGCCCATGGCCGCCGCCTTCACGCTGGTGCCCATCGTGCTGATCGCCCTTTACCTGTCTATCGTCAAGCGCCTGGGGGCTTTCGATGCACTCTGACTCTTCATCCCGGGCTTCTTGGGGTTTGCGCATCGCGGCGTGGGGCGGGCTGGTGTTCCTGCACTTCCCGATCCTGATCATCTTCCTCTACGCCTTCAACACCGAGGACGCCGCGTTCAGCTTCCCGCCCAAGGGCCTCACCCTGAAATGGTTCAGTGTGGCTTTCGGCCGTGCGGATGTACTGGAAGCGATCAAGTTGTCGTTGCAGGTGGCGAGTATCGCCACCCTGATCGCCATGGTGCTCGGCACGCTGGCCTCGGCTGCGCTGTACCGCCGAGATTTCTTCGGCAAGCAGGGAATTTCGCTGATGCTGATCCTGCCCATCGCCCTGCCGGGGATCATCACCGGCATTGCGCTGCTGGCCACGTTCAAGACCCTGGGCATCGAGCCGGGCATGTTCACCATCGTCGTCGGTCACGCCACCTTCTGTGTAGTGATCGTCTACAACAACGTCATCGCCCGGCTGCGCCGCACCTCCCATAGCCTGATCGAGGCCTCGATGGACCTGGGGGCGGATGGCTGGCAGACCTTCCGCTACATAATCCTGCCCAATCTCGGCTCGGCACTGCTGGCCGGCGGCATGCTGGCGTTCGCACTGTCGTTCGACGAAATCATTGTCACCACCTTCACCGCCGGCCACGAACGCACCCTGCCGCTCTGGTTGCTCAACCAGCTCAGCCGCCCCCGCGACGTGCCGGTGACCAACGTCGTCGCCATGCTGGTGATGCTGGTGACCATGCTGCCGATACTCGGCGCCTATTACCTGACCCGAGGGGGTGAGAGCGTGGCGGGTAGCGGGGGGAAATAACTCAGGCATGAACAGCGATGACCCATGTGGGAGCGAGCCTGCTCGCGAAAGCGATGGTCCAGTCAGTGCATGGGTTGCCTGATGGAACGCCTTCGCGAGCAGGCTCGCTCCCACAAAAAAACAACCACTTGAGAGGACATGGACATGCAAACCAAACTGCTGATCAACGGTCGCCTGGTGAACGGCGAAGGTCCCGGACAAGCCGTGTTCAATCCGGCGCTGGGCCGGGTGCTAGTGGAAATCAACGAAGCCAGCGAAGCCCAGGTCGACGCCGCCGTGCGCGCCGCCGATGACGCCTTCGACAGCTGGTCGCAGGTCCCGCCCAAGGACCGCTCCTTGCTGCTGCTCAAACTGGCCGACGCTATCGAGGCCCATGGCGAAGAACTGGCAAAGCTGGAATCGGACAACTGCGGTAAACCCCTGGGCGCAGCCCTCAACGATGAGATCCCGGCCATTGCCGACGTGTTCCGTTTCTTCGCCGGTGCCAGTCGCTGCATGAACGGCTCGGCGGGAGGCGAATACCTGCCGGGGCATACCTCGATGATCCGTCGCGACCCGGTGGGCGTCATCGCCTCCATCGCGCCCTGGAACTATCCGCTGATGATGGTTGCCTGGAAAATCGCCCCGGCCCTGGCCGCCGGCAACACCGTGGTGCTCAAGCCGTCGGAACAGACGCCCCTGACGGCGTTGCGCCTGGCGGAGCTGGCCTCGGAGATTTTCCCGGCGGGTGTACTCAACGTGGTGTTCGGTCGCGGGCAGACCGTCGGCCAGCCGCTGGTCACCCACCCGAAAGTGCGCATGGTCTCGCTGACCGGCTCCATCGCCACGGGCTCGCACATCATTTCCAGCACCGCCGACAGCGTCAAACGCACCCACATGGAACTGGGCGGCAAGGCCCCGGTGATCATCTTCGACGACGCCGACATCGACGCCGCCGTGGAAGGCATCCGCACCTTCGGTTTCTACAACGCCGGCCAGGATTGCACCGCGGCCTGTCGCATCTATGCCCAGCAAGGCATCTATGACCAGTTCGTGGAAAAGCTCGGCGCCGCGGTGGGCAGCATCAAGTACGGCCTGCAAACCGCACCTGACACCGAGATGGGTCCGCTGATCACCGCCCAGCATCGCGACCGCGTGGCCGGGCTCGTCGAGCGCGCCATCGCCCAGCCGCATATCCGTCTGATCACCGGTGGCAAGGCCGTGGACGGCAACGGGTTCTTCTTCGAACCGACGGTACTGGCCGATGCCCAGCAAGACGACGAGATCGTGCGCCGGGAGGTCTTCGGCCCGGTGGTGTCCGTCACGCCGTTCCTCGATGAAGCCCAGGTGCTGGATTGGGCCAATGATTCGGACTACGGCCTGGCCTCATCGGTATGGACCCGCGACATCGGCCGGGCCCATCGCCTCTCGGCACGCCTGCAATACGGCTGCACCTGGGTGAATACCCACTTCATGCTCGTCAGCGAAATGCCCCATGGCGGTCAGAAACATTCCGGGTATGGCAAAGACATGTCCATGTACGGGCTGGAGGACTACACGGTGGTGCGGCATGTGATGTTCAAGCATTGATCCGAAGAGCCCATCACGCCACGACCGGGCAACAAACCTGGTCGTGGTCAGGCGAGGGTCAGTAAGGCACTATCAATTCGACCGAGGGGAAATAGTTGCGGTAACGTTTGGCATCCCGGGTCAACAAAGTCAGGCCCTTCACAGCGGCATGGGCGCCAATGAAAAAATCGGCCAGTACATTAGTCTTTCCGCCACCTACCTTGCGATAGCGCACAAAAGCCTTGCCGGCCAAAAACAACGCCGGTCGAGGTATCTCCAGCATCAACAGACCCAGTTCAGTAACAGCCTCATCCAATGCTTCAAAAGTGGAAAAAGTCTGGGAGAGTTCGGCATAGACAATCGGGTTGATGGCGAGGTCATGGATCTGGGATTGGGCACGCAACTGCTGGATGGACCAGTCAGCCCAAACAGGGTCGTCTTCCAGAACATCAATCAACACGTTGGTGTCGACCAACACCATCAATCGTCACCTCGTAACAGCGCCATCAGCTCATCGGTGCGCCACTTGATATCCGCCTTGCCACGGGCAGCTTCGAAGCGATCGCGAACCTCTTTTTCTGCGGTTGGAGGCTTACCGGCCTGCAGCACCACTTCTCCCTGTGCGTTAACACTGAACTCGACCGCACAACCTGGAATCAGGTGCAACGCATCGCGAATGGGCTTGGGAATGGTGACCTGCCCCTTACTTGTCATTGTCGTCGACACTGTCTTCTCCTTCAATGTATTACCTCAACAAGAAAAGTAATACTTCAAGTACGAACCTGCAACCGCCGCTGATCGTAGGCAAACGCTCTTTGCCTCTTGGGAAAATGCGGCATTTCAAAACCGCGAAACACTCCTCATCGCATCCACCAGGTAACGCATGGCGATCCGGTCGTTTTCCGACAGCTCGCGGTAGCGTTCCACCAGTCGCAGTTCCTCCAGGCTAAGGCGCCGCGTCCGGCGCGCGCTGTGCAGGCATGGAAAGAGCCCCAGCATTTCGGCAATGCCCTGTAGTTTCGTCATGAACGGTGTCCTTGTGTACGTCGAATTGATTCCCGGAGCCCGCCGGGCCCGCGGCCGGAACCCCTTTGCCAAGCTAAAGAATAGGGGCGATTCACACAGCGAGGAGGCAGTTTTAGAGTAATTAGTCAAAAAAATGCAGAGGCCTCCAAGAAAAAAGAAATATCTGTAAGGAAATTTAACCAAGGCACGCTTTCCTTTTCTCAGTCGTCGACGTATCCCCTATGATTTTGCGCCTCGGTGAACCGATCCGATTCTCAGGCATCTGTTTTAACGTTCGTTTGGCCAAAGGCATGTCCGAACTCCTTTATCAGTTGTATCAGTCCCTGTTGCCAGGAACGGCTGGGGATTGTTTCGAGAAAGGTTGTATTTATGCATCGCAGGAACCTGCTCAAGGCCTCCATGGCTTTTGCCGCCTATACCGGACTCTCGGCTTCAGGCCTCATGGCCGCACGCGCCTGGGCCGCCGATCGGACGGCAGACGGCGAAGCCCGTCCCTTCGACTTCAAGACCTTGAAAGACCAGGCCAAGCGGCTGGCCGGACAACGGTACGTCGATACCAAGCAAGTCTTGCCAGAAACCCTGGCAATGATGTCGCCACTGCAGTTCAACGCTATCCGGTATGACGCCAACCATTCGCTGTGGAATGAGCTGGATGGCCAACTGGACGTACAGTTTTTCCACGTCGGCATGGGTTTCAAGCAGCCGGTGCGCATGCACAGTGTCGATCCGAAGACCCGCCAGGCCCGTGAAGTGCATTTTCGCCCGGAGTTGTTCAACTACGAGAAAACCACGGTCAACACCGCGCAACTGAAGGGTGACCTGGGGTTCTCCGGGTTCCGTGCCTTCAAGGCACCGGAGCTGGACCGGCACGACATCGTTTCGTTTCTGGGCGCCAGTTATTTCCGCGCCGTGGACGCCAGCGGCCAGTACGGGCTGTCGGCCCGCGGATTGGCAATCGATACGTACGCCAAGCACCGCGAGGAATTTCCGGACTTCACCCAGTTCTGGTTCGAAACCCCGGACAAGAACAGCACCCGCTTCGTGGTCTATGCCCTGCTCGATTCCCCCAGCGCCACCGGGGCTTATCGCTTCGATATCGACTGCCAGCCCACCCGGGTCGTGATGGAAGTCGATGCCCACATCAACGCCCGGACCGCCATCGAGCAACTGGGCATTGCGCCGATGACCAGCATGTTCAGTTGCGGCACTGTCGAGCGACGCATGTGCGACACCATTCACCCGCAGATCCACGACTCCGACCGACTGGCCATGTGGCGCGGCAATGGCGAATGGGTCTGTCGCCCGCTGAACAACCCCGCCACCCTGCAATTCAACGCCTTTGCCGACAAGAACCCGAAAGGCTTCGGTCTGGTGCAGACCGACCATAGCTTCGAGAGCTACCAGGACACGGTGGACTGGTACAGCAAGCGTCCAAGCCTGTGGGTCGAGCCGACAACGGCCTGGGGCGAAGGCTCTGTGGATCTGTTGGAAATTCCTACGACCGGCGAAACCCTGGATAACATCGTCGCGTTCTGGTCACCGAAGAAACCGGTCGCGGCCGGCGACTCGCTGAACTACGGCTACAAACTCTACTGGAGCGCCCTGCCACCGGTGAGCACGGAACTGGCCCAGGTCCACGCGAGCCGTTCCGGCATGGGTGGGTTCATCGAAGGCTGGGCACCGGGCGAGCATTACCCGACCGTCTGGGCAAGACGCTTTGCCGTGGACTTCAGTGGCGGCGGCCTCGACCAGCTACCTCCTGGCACCGGTATCGAACCGGTGGTGACCTGCTCCCATGGCGAGGTGAAGGACTTCAATGTGCTGGTGGTGGATGCCATCAAGGGCTATCGCATTACCTTCGATTGGTACCCGACCGACGACCGTGTGGACCCTGTGGAGATGCGCCTGTTCATTCGCACCAAGGACCGGACCCTGAGCGAGACCTGGCTGTACCAGTACTTCCCGCCGGCGCCGGATAAGCGCAAGTATCCCTGATGGTTGTTGATCGTCCGGGCTGGCCCCAATCGCGAGCAGGCTCGCTCCCACACAGTGATCTCATTGCATAGGGATTCCTTGTGGGAGCGAGCCTGCTCGCGATGAGGCCAGCCCAGGCAGCGAAAATATCGGATAAAGAAAAGCCCCGGCCAAAACGACCGGGGCTTTGTTTTCCCAGGGAACCGTCAGTCCCGCAGATCCGACTCATGAATCGGCTGGTCCCGATGGGTCGCCCGCTGATACTGCGCCGGCCAGACAGCCTTGCGTCCGCCCAGGTCATCGTCGGCATGCAGTGCCCAGTAAGGATCGCGCAACAACTCGCGGGCCAGGAAAATGATGTCGGCCTGACAGGTGCGCAGAATGTGCTCGGCCTGGGCCGGTTCGGTGATCATGCCGACGGTGCCGGTGGCGATTTCCGATTCCTTGCGCACCCGTTCAGCAAAACGCGTCTGGTAACCCGGACCGGTGGGGATTTCCGCATTCGCCGCGGTACCGCCCGATGACACATCGATCAGGTCCACCCCCAATGCCCTGAATCGCCGCGCCAACTCGACGGTCTCGTCGGGGTTCCAGCCGTCCTCGACCCAGTCGGTGGCCGAGACGCGCACGAACACCGGCAACTCCTGAGGCCATACGGCCCTGACCGCTTCGGTGACCTGCAGCACCAGCCGGATCCGGTTTTCGAACGACCCACCATATTGATCGCGCCGCTGATTGCTCAGCGGAGACAGGAACTGATGCAGCAGGTAACCATGGGCCGCGTGGACCTCGACCACCTTGAACCCGGCCGTCAAGGCGCGTCTGGCCGCCTCCACGAACGCCTGGATGACAGCATTGATCTGTCCTTCGTCCAGTTGGGACGGCTGCGTGTGCTGCGGGTCGAAGGCAATCGGCGAGGGACCGACCGGCACCCAGCCGCCATCCGCGGGCTTCACGCTGCCATGCTTGCCCAACCAGGGCCGCCAGGTACTGGCCTTGCGCCCGGCGTGGGCCAATTGAATGCCCGGCACAGCGCCCTGGGCGGTGATGAAACGGGTGATGCGTTGCAGGGGTTCGATCTGTTCATCGTTCCACAGCCCCAGGTCCTGGGCGGTGATGCGGCCGTCGGCGGTGACCGCGGTGGCTTCGGTGAATACCAGGCCGGCGCCGCCCACGGCACGGCTGCCGAGGTGCACCAGGTGCCAGTCGTTGGCCAGGCCATCGACGCTCGAATACTGGCACATCGGTGATACCGCGATGCGATTGGGCAGGGTCAATTGGCGTACGGTATAGGGTTCAAGCAGCAGACTCATGGGGCACCTCTTCGAATCAGTGGGCAGGCTCCAGGTTCTGTTTGAAAAGTCGACGAGTGACAAAAGGTGCAGCACCCGCCCCCGCGGGCAAAGAAAATGGACAAGACGTCACAAGGGCTATCAACCAGTGTTTAGAGCCTAGTCGACAACCGGAGGGACGGGAGGGTTCAGAACTAAAAACTGACCTTGTGGCGAGGGGTGGTCGGCAGTGCAGGCCTACCGCGGCTCGATATGGGCAATCATCAACTGCACCGTTTCCTGGCCACGAAACTCGTTGAGGTCGAGTTTGTAGGCCAGTTCGACCCAGCGCACCGTCGGGTTCGGCCAGACGTCGCGGTCGATGCCGAAGGCGATGCCATCGAGCTTCACCGAACCGCACTCGCTCTTGAGGACCACCTTCAGGTGCCGTTCGCCCACCACCCGCTGCTCCACCAGCTGGAACACGCCGTGGAACATCGGCTCCGGAAAATGCTGGCCCCAGGGTCCGGCATGGCGCAGGGCCCGGGCCAGTTCCAGGTGGAATTCTTCCACCGCCAGGGTGCCATCGGACAGCAGGCGCCCGGTCAGGTCTTCCTCACGCAATTGCCTGCGCACTTCCGCATCGAAAGCCTCGGCGAACAACGGGAAATTTGCCTCGGGCAATGACAGCCCCGCCGCCATGGCATGCCCGCCGTACTTGGTGATCAAGGTCGGATGCTGCGCCGCCACGACGCTCAGGGCGTCGCGAATATGAAATCCCTGCACCGAACGGCCAGAGCCCTTGAGCATGCCGTCTCCGGCATCGGCGAAAGCAATGGTCGGACGGAAGTAACGCTCTTTCATGCGCGAGGCGAGGATGCCGATGACGCCCTGGTGCCATTGCGGATCGAACAGGCAGAGACCGAACGGCATCGACTCCACCGGCAGCTCCTTGAGCTGAGCCAACGCCTCACGCTGCATGCCCTGCTCGATGGATTTGCGATCCTGGTTCATGCCATCCAGTTGCGCGGCCATCTCCCGGGCCTGCGCCTCGTCGTCGGTGAGCAGGCATTCGATGCCCAGGCTCATGTCGTCCAGGCGCCCCGCCGCATTCAGGCGCGGCCCCAGGATGAAGCCGAGATCGGTGGAGGTAATGCGCGAGTGATCACGCCTGGCCACTTCCAGGATGGCCTTGATGCCAGGGCGGGCGCGCCCGGCACGGATACGCTCCAGGCCCTGATGCACGAGGATCCGGTTGTTGGCGTCCAGAGGCACCACGTCGGCCACACTGCCCAGGGCCACCAGGTCCAGCAGTTCACCGATGCTCGGCTGCGGCTTGCTGGCGTACCAACCCTGGCTGCGCAGCCGTGCGCGCAGGGCCATCAGCACATAGAAAATCACCCCGACACCGGCCAGCGCCTTGCTCGGGAATTCGCAGCCCGGCTGGTTCGGATTGACGATGGCATCGGCCGCCGGCAACTCGGTGCCCGGCAAGTGGTGGTCGGTCACCAGCACTTTGAGCCCGGCCGCTTTCGCGGCGGCCACGCCTTCCACGCTGGAAATGCCGTTATCCACCGTGATCAGCAGTTGCGGCTCGCGGGTCAGGGCGACTTCGACGATTTCCGGGGTCAGCCCATAGCCGTATTCGAAGCGATTGGGCACCAGATAGTCGACATGGGCCGCGCCCAGCAGGCGCAGCCCCAACAGGCCCACGGTACTGGCCGTCGCGCCGTCCGCATCGAAGTCGCCGACGATCAGGATCCGTTGGCGCTGCTCCAGGGCCGCCACCAGGAGATCCACCGCCGCATCGATGCCCTTGAGCTGCTGGAAGGGAATCAGGCGCGCCAGGCTCTTGTCCAGTTCGGCCTCGGACTGCACGCCACGCGCCGCGTAAAGGCGGGTCAGCAGGGGCGGCAGGTCACCGAGGAACGGCAGGGTGTCGGGGAGCTGGCGGGGTTCTATGCGCATGGGGAGACAGACATTCTTCTATGGGTCATTGAAACTATCGGCAAAAGAGCTGCATGTGGGAGCGAGCCTGCTCGCGATAGCGGTATGTCAGTCGCTGAGTAGCGAGATCGTCCACCGCTATCGCGAGCAGGCTCGCTCCCACAGAAATCAACCACGCTCGCCCAGCAACCATTGCAACTGGACTTCATGCTGGCCACGGTCGTCGGTCACGAACACTGTCCCTTCGCTGATCATGACATCCCACTTGATCACGCGGGGCATGTCCTGGGCCAGGGTTTCCAGCACGTCCTGGGGCACGGCGGCGATGTTGACGTTCTTCAGGCCCTTTATCGCCGGGATCACCTTGCCTTCCCAGACCCGCAGGCTGCCATAAGCCAGCAGGCTGGTGCGTTCGGTACGGCGGGAGCACCAGGTCAGGCGATCGACGTCGGGCTGACCGACTTCAATCCAGTGCAGCACCCGGTCATCCAGGCTTTTTTCCCACAGCGCTGGTTCATCGACATCTGACAGACCGCGACCAAACGACAGCAGCTCGTTGTACCAGAGCGCGTAGGCCAACAGTCGCACGGTCATGCGCTCCTCGGTTTCCGAAGGATGGCGGGCGATGGTTTGCTTCACATTCTCGTAGACGTTGCGGTCGAGGTCGGTGAGGTTCAGTTCAAACTTGTAGGTCGTGGACGGCTGGGCCATGAACGGGCTTCTTGATACGTGGAAAGGCGGCAAGTCTAACCGATGAAACGGCAAATCCACGAATTGCCGACCATCAACCTGCGGCGACTGGCGCTGGCCTATGATAAAACGCTCCATTCGTTCCGTTTTGTCCTACAGGATCTTTCATGTCGCTCACAGCCAAACCCCTCGCCGGGGTCAAAGTCATCGAACTCGGCACCCTGATCGCCGGGCCTTTTGCCTCGCGGATCTGTGCGGAATTCGGTGCCGAAGTGGTCAAGGTCGAGTCGCCCGACGGCGGTGACCCGCTGCGCAAGTGGCGCAAGTTGTATGAAGGCACCTCCCTGTGGTGGTTCGTCCAGGCGCGCAACAAGAAATCTCTGACCCTGAACCTGAAACATCCCGACGGCCTGGCGATCCTGAAACAGTTGATTGGCGAAGCCGACATCCTGATCGAGAACTTTCGCCCCGGCGTACTGGAAAAGCTCGGCCTGGGCTGGGAGGTTCTGCACGCACTGAATCCGAAGCTGGTGATGGTGCGCCTCTCCGGGTTCGGCCAGACCGGGCCGATGAAAGATCAGCCCGGGTTCGGCGCAGTGGGCGAATCCATGGGCGGCCTGCGTTACATCACCGGGTTCGAAGACCGCCCGCCGGTGCGCACCGGGATTTCCATCGGTGACTCCATTGCCGCCCTCTGGGGCGTGATTGGCGCACTGATGGCCCTGCGTCATCGCGAAGTCAACGGCGGCAGCGGACAAGTGGTGGACGTGGCGTTGTACGAGGCGATATTCGCCATGATGGAAAGCATGGTGCCGGAGTTCGACGTGTTCGGTTTCATCCGCGAGCGCACCGGCAATATCATGCCCGGTATCACCCCGTCGTCGATTCACACCAGCGCCGATGGCAAGCACGTGCAGATCGGCGCCAATGGCGACGCGATCTTCAAGCGGTTCATGCAACTTATCGGTCGTGACGACCTGGCCGATGACCCGCAACTGGCCAGCAACGACGGCCGTGACAGTCGCCGCGACGAGCTGTACGGCGTCATAGACCGCTGGGTCAATTCACTGCCGCTCGATACCGTCATCGAACAGTTGAACCGCGCAGACGTGCCGGCCAGCCGGATCTTCAGCGCCGAAGACATGTTCAACGACCCACAATTCCTGGCCCGTGAAATGTTCCTGCAAGCCAAGCTGCCGGACGGCAAGGCGTTCAAGATGCCGGGCATCGTACCGAAACTGTCCGACACGCCGGGCAGCGCCGAATGGGTCGGGCCCACGCTCGGGGAACATAATGCCCAGGTGCTTGGCGAACTTGGCTACGATGCGCAGCAAGTCGCTCGCCTGCGCGCGGAGGGGGCGATCTGAAGCTGCCGAACGTGGAACCGCCCGTTGGGCCTTTCCACGTCGGGCAGGAAAACGACAGGCAAAAAGAAACCCCGAGAAGTGGGGAGACGACTCGGGGTTAAACGTGACCATTCGAGGTCCGTGCAACAAGCGACAAGCACCGGAGCACAATGCTCGATCTTGCTGGTAAAAGGTCTGACTCCACAGGTGGTAGGAAGGTTCCCACAACCTGCCATTCAATTCGCTGCGGTCATGACCTTGTCGCGATCCAGATTACGCAGTGCCGCGATCACACAGGGCTCCAGGCGCCCCTCGGCGATCAATACATCCCGATGCAGACCATCGACCACATCCGTCAGTTGACGCTTGTCGGTCAATTGCGCCTGATTGAACACCCGCTCAACCATGATGGCTCCAGAAGCATTCTTCAGCGTCACAAGGCATTCGCCACCGGCGCCGGACGGGGTCAGCGTGACCTGATACGGGCTCAAAGCCTCACCCAGCAATAGGCTGATACTTTCCATTCGATCACCCTTCAATAGTCCGAAAACAACTGCGTGTACACAGTAAATGACCGTGGGCCGCAGCAGAAAGTTCGTCAGCGCACCGAACCGGCGCTGTTCAACCGAGCATGCGCGTTCAATATGACAGGGAAACAACAGCGTTCGCGGGCAACGCGTACTTGCATCAGGCCAGGATCCTCTGCGAACGCCGCCATCGCCGCCCGGCATCGCTCCAGCCGCCCAGAAGACCGCGCAACTGTCCATCGGCGCCGTAGAACGGCACCGACCAATGGTGGATATCCCGTAACCCACTATTGAACATCACCTGGCGGTCGCTGAAGCGGGACTGTCCGGTTCGCAGCTGCTCCATCATTTCTCCGTGCAGCAATTCGGCGGTGGCCGCCGGAAACGCGGGGCAGTCGGTCAGTCGTGTTCCTCGCAGCTTTTCGAAGCGGGTCGCGAACTGTTCTTCGTAGCTCTTGTTGCACATGAGCAGGCGTCCCTCCAGATCACGGATGAAAATCGGATCGGGGATGGCATCCATCAAGGCCCTCTGGAGCATCACCTGGTCGCTGAGCACCGCTTCGGCCTTTTGACGTTGATCGATCTGTATCTGCAGGCGGCGACTCCACAGCAGCGACAGAAGACCGGAGACGCCGAGCACGACGACGCACCAGTAGCCCCACTGGGACACCCGCAACCAAAGCGACGGCGTCTTGCTGGGGATGACACCCGCCATCCACTTGGAACGCAGGGCACGCATTTCCTCGGCCGGAAACGCTTCCAGTGCCTTGTTCAGGATACTCAGCAGCGGCAGCAGATCCTGACGTACAGCCAGATAGTCCGGCTCCCACTTGCCATCGAGGTTTTTTCCTACCTTCAACTGTCCTGCCGGATAGAGATGCACCCCGGTTTCGTTTTCGATGGTGGCATGGGCTTCGCCACTTTCGACCAGCGCCCTCGCTTCTGCGTAGGTCTTGACCGTGCGCAGCGCGACGGTGGGGTGATCACGGCGGATTTCCGTCTCCAGGGCATGCCGCGCCGGCAGCGCCAGGATCTTCCCCTCCAGCTGTTCCAGCGAACGGAGCGCCGGCTCTCCGTCGCGACCGACGAATACCCAGCCGGAACCGCCAAAAGCATGACTGAAGTTGAGGAAATCCCGGCGTTCGTCGTTCATCGCCATGGTGGTCGTCATGTCGGCCTCGCCCCGTTCCAGCATCGCCAGCAACTGGTCGGGAGAGAACGACTCCCGGTGTACGAATTCGAGGCCCGTCATGCGTGCAATGCGCAAGAGAATGTCGTTGTTCAGGCCGTTCCATTGCCCACGTTCATTCTTGAACAGGTACAACGGAAACTGCATCGAGGCCACGACGACCCTGGGGTGCTCCTGGATCCACTGCAATTCCTGCGCGTCCAGCACCAGCCGCTCGCCGGACTGAAATGGCGGCGCTTCAAAGGCTGCCAATTGTGCCGCCACGCTCCATTGCATCCAGCACATCAAGACCAGCCCTGTCATCCAGCTCAGTGCTGGTTTGCATTTGATAAAAAACAACATCTGCATTTCCTTCGAGATGACTCGCCCGTCCCTCCCAGGGGCGAAAACCCGATCAGTTTGGCATGCAGAAACAAGAAAGCCCGTCAGGAGACGGGCTTCAAAATGTGACAGGTTTCAGCGATCAGAGAGGCTTGCCGCGGTTGCCATGCTGACTGACAAAGGCCTGCACGGCTTTCAGGTCATTAGGCAGCACTGTGCAGCGCTCTTCTCGCTCAAACAAATCCGAAAGATGTGCAGGTAGTTCAAGCGCTTTTCCTACACCCGCTTTCTCCACCGCTTCCGGGAACTTGACCGGGTGAGCGGTCCCCAGGATCACCATGGGGATATCCAGGCTGCGGCGGCACTCACGGGCAGCCCGCACGCCGATGGCGGTGTGCGGATCAAGCAGCTCGCCGCTCTGCCCGAACACCTCGGCAATGGTTTCGCAAGTCTGCGCGTCATCCACTGCCAGGGAGTCGAACAACTTGCGGGCTTCGGTCCAGCGCTCGGCCTCGACGCTGAAACCGCCACCTTGGCGGAAACTGTCCATCAGGCCGGCAATCGCCGCACCGTTGCGACCGTGCAGGTCGAACAACAAGCGCTCGAAGTTCGACGACACCATGATGTCCATGGAAGGCGACAGCGTGGCGTGCAGGGTTTCCTTGACGTACTGGTTGCCGCTCATGAAGCGGTGCAGGATGTCGTTGCGGTTGGTGGCGACGATCAATTGATTGATCGGCAGGCCCATGTTGCGCGCCAGGTAGCCGGCGAAGATGTCGCCAAAGTTGCCGGTAGGCACCGAGAACGACACCGAACGGGCCGGACCGCCCAGTTGCAGGGCCGCGTGGAAGTAATAAACGATCTGGGCCATGATCCGCGCCCAGTTGATCGAGTTCACTGCCACCAGCCGCGTGCCCTTGAGGAAGCCCTGGTCGGCGAAACTGGCCTTGACCATTTCCTGGCAGTCATCGAAGTTGCCTTCGATGGCGATGTTGTGGATGTTATCGCCGAAGATCGTCGTCATCTGCCGGCGTTGCACTTCCGAGACACGGTTGTGCGGATGCAGGATGAAGATGTCGACGTTCTCGCAGTGCTTGCAGCCTTCGATGGCGGCCGAGCCGGTGTCGCCGGAGGTAGCCCCGACGATGACCACACGCTCGCCACGCTTTTGCAGCACGTAGTCCAGCAGACGACCGAGCAGTTGCAGGGCGAAATCCTTGAACGCCAGGGTCGGTCCGTGGAACAGCTCCATCACCCATTCGTTACCGTTGAGCTGACGCAGCGGGGCAATGGCGTTGTGGGAAAAGACGCCATAGGTCTCTTCCAGGATCTTCTTGAAGTCGGCGTCCGGGATGCTGCCGGTGACGAACGGGCGCATGACCCGGAAAGCCAGCTCGTGATACGGCAGGCCGGCCCAGGAGGCAATTTCTTCCTGGGTGAAACGCGGCAGATTTTCCGGCACGTAGAGGCCGCCATCCGTGGCCAGGCCGGCCAGCAGGACATCTTCGAAATTCAGGGCCGGTGCCTGGCCGCGGGTGCTGATATAGCGCATGGGGACAAACCTTTGGTTTGAGCTTCGAGCTTCAAGCTACAAGCTACAAGTAGAAGCGATCCGCTTTCAACTTGTAGCTTGTGGCTTGCCGCCTGCAGCTGAATTAATTCAGATGTTCGACGCGGATACGGACCACAGGGCCAACGACGTCCTGCAGCGCCTCCAGCGCAGCGATGGCGTCGTTGATACGCTGCTCGAGCACGCGGTGGGTCAGCAGGATCATCGGCACCAGGCCGTCGTGCTCCTCGACTTCCTTCTGCATGATCGACTCGATGTTGATGCCGCGCTCCGACAGGATGCTCGCCACCTGGGCCAGTACGCCCGGATGGTCCTTGGCCTGGATGCGCAAGTAGTAGGCACTTTCGCACGCTTCGATCGGAAGAATCGGATGAGCCGACAGCGAGTCCGGTTGGAACGCCAGGTGCGGCACACGGTTTTCCGGATCGGACGTCATGGCGCGTACCACGTCCACCAGGTCGGCCACGACCGACGAGGCGGTCGGTTCCATGCCGGCGCCGGCGCCGTAGAACAGGGTCGAACCAGAGGCATCGCCGTTGACCATCACGGCGTTCATCACACCGTTGACGTTGGCGAGCAGGCGGTCGGCCGGGATCAGCGTCGGATGCACGCGCAGCTCGATGCCGCTGGCGGTGCTGCGGGCAACCCCCAGGTGCTTGATGCGGTAGCCCAGAGCTTCGGCATAGTTCACGTCAGCGGTGGTCAACTGGGTGATGCCTTCGGTGTAGGCCTTGTCGAACTGCAGCGGGATACCAAAGGCGATGGACGCCAGGATCGTCAGCTTGTGTGCCGCATCGATGCCTTCCACGTCGAACGTTGGATCGGCCTCGGCGTAACCCAGGGCCTGGGCTTCGGTGAGCACGTCTTCGAAGGTCCGGCCTTTCTCGCGCATTTCGGTGAGAATGAAGTTACCGGTGCCGTTGATGATACCGGCTACCCAATTGATGCGGTTGGCCGACAGGCCTTCACGGATCGCCTTGATCACCGGGATGCCACCGGCCACGGCGGCTTCGAACGCCACGATCACGCCTTTTTCACGGGCCTTGGCGAAGATTTCGTTACCGTGCACCGCGATCAGCGCCTTGTTGGCGGTGACTACGTGCTTGCCGTTCTCGATGGCCTTGAGCACCAGCTCACGGGCAACGGTGTAGCCGCCCATCAACTCGATGACGATATCGACTTCAGGGTTGGCCGCCACGGCAAATACGTCGTTGGTAATCGAAATACCGGTCGTCTGGAACTGAGGCTTTGGCGTACGCATGGCAATTTGTGCCACTTCGATTCCACGCCCGGCGCGGCGGGCAATCTCCTCGGCGTTACGCTGAAGTACGTTGAAGGTGCCGCCACCGACGGTACCTAACCCACAGATGCCTACTTTGACCGGATTCACTCTTGACTCCCCATGAAACGGCCGACACAAGGTCGGCCGTGAAATACAGCCGCGCAGCAACGCGGCTCTGCGTTTAACGGCCCGGCGAAGGTTTTCGCCGAGCCATGCTCTTCATCAGCACATGGCCCATGATTATTTCGCGCCGAGGGCCAGTTTGGCGACTTGCGGCGCCGGCTGGTAGCCCGGAATTACCTGACCATCCGCCAAAACAATTGCCGGCGTACCGTTCACGCCTATTGACTGGCCCAGGGCAAACTGCTTGGAAACCGGGTTCTCGCACTTGGCGGCCTTGATTTCCTTGCCATCGACCATCTTGTCCATGGCCGCTTTCTTGTCCTTGGAGCACCAGACGGCCTGCAACTGCTCATCGCCCGGCGAGCCCAGGCCCTGGCGCGGGAACGCGACGTAGCGCACTTCGATGCCGCGCTTGTTCAGCTCCGGCACCTCGGCATGCAACTTGTGGCAGTACGGGCACGTGGTGTCGGTGAACACCGTGATGTGGGACTTGGTTTCGCCCACCGCCGGATAGACCACGGTTTCAGCCACCGGAATGCCGTTGATCAGCTTGGAAACGCCCTGGCGCTCGGTCAGCTCGGTGAGGTTGACCGGCTTGCCGTCCTTGAGCTCGAACAGGTTGCCCTGGACGATGTACTGACCGTCGGCGCTGGCGTACAGCACGCGACTGCCCTTGAGCTTGACTTCATACAGGCCGGACATCGGGCTGGCGGAGATGGCTTCGATCGGTACTTCGAGCTGAAGGTTTTCCAGGCTCTTGCGAATAGCCTTGTCCGCCGCGTCGTCGGCAATGGCAAAGGTGCTGGCCAACGCAATGGCAGCGGCGGTGAACATCTGGATCAAACGCATGGGAACTCCTGAGGCGAACAAATGGGACGGAGAACGCCAACCCGCAGATCCGGTTCCGACCGCCCACTGTGCAAACCGGCCAAGCCTACCACATAAGGCCGGCGGGGCCGAATGCCGTTGATACAAGGCATTATCGGCCTGTGGCATCAAACCCTGTGGGAGCGAGCCTGCTCGCGATAGCGGCAGCACATCAACATGGATGCAAGCTGACCCACCGCTTTCGCGAGCAGGCTCGCTCCCACAGGGCATTTTGGGGGCCAACAGAATCAGAGGGCTGGTGCTGCCTCACTCAACCGCGCGGATGATGCCTGGCATGCAGATCCTGCAACCGCGCCCGGGCGACATGGGTATAGATCTGGGTGGTGGACAGGTCGCTGTGGCCCAGCAGCATCTGCACCACCCGCAGATCGGCGCCGTGGTTGAGCAGGTGCGTGGCAAAGGCATGGCGCAAGGTGTGGGGCGAGAGGGATTTGCCGATCCCGGCGACCTTGGCCTGGTGCTTGATGCGATGCCAGAACGTCTGGCGAGTCATCTGGTCGCCGTTACGGCTCGGAAACAGTACGTCGCTGGGGCGCCCACCCAGCAGTTCATGGCGGCCGTCCCGCAGGTAGCGCTCGACCCAGACGATCGCCTCCTCGCCCATCGGCACCAGGCGCTCCTTGCTGCCCTTGCCCATCACCCGCAAGACACCCTGGCGCAGGTTCACCTGTTCCAGCGTCAGGCTGATCAACTCGGTGACGCGCAGACCGCAGGCATACAGGACCTCCAGCATGGCCCGGTCGCGCTGGCCGATGGCTTCGCTGAGGTCCGGCGCCGCCAGCAGCGCTTCCACATCGGCTTCGGACAGGGATTTGGGCAGCGGACGGCCCAACTGGGGCATCTCCACCCGCAAGGTCGGATCCACCGCGATCAGTTTTTCCCGCAGCAAATAACGATAGAACCCACGCACGCCGGAGAGAAATCGTGCAGTTGAACGCGGCTTGTAGTTCTGCTCCAGGCGCCATGCCAGGTGATCGAGGATCAGCTCCCGTCCGGCATTGGCCAGTTCCAGGTTCTTCTCCTGCAACCAACCGTTGAACAGCGCCAGGTCGCTGCGGTAAGCATCACGGGTATTGTCGGAAAGCCCTTTCTCCAGCCATAAGGCGTCGAGAAACTGGTCTATCAGCGGATGATCGATGGCTGGCATAAACACTCTTGGCGGATGCGCAGGCACGCTGCATCCGTACGATAAAGAAAGTACGCAGGGTGCTCAAAGAGAAAATCGCAGGCAACAAAAAAGCAGCCCTCAGGCTGCTTTTTTTGCATCGGAAGCTGGACTCAGGCCAGTTTTTCCTTGATGCGAGCTGCTTTACCGGACAGGTCACGCAGGTAATACAGCTTGGCTTTACGCACGTCACCGCGACGTTTCACAGCCATGCTGTCGATTTGCGGGCTGTAGGTCTGGAAAGTACGCTCTACGCCAACACCGTTGGAGATTTTACGAACGGTGAAAGCACTGTTCACGCCACGGTTACGCTTGGCGATAACGACGCCTTCGAACGCTTGCAGACGGGAACGATCACCTTCCTTCACTTTCACCTGAACGACAATGGTGTCGCCCGGGGCAAAGGTAGGGATTTCTTTGGTCATCTGCTCTGCTTCGAGTGCAAGGATGATTTTGTTAGTCATGCTGTGCTCCTAAGGCAAGTCTCGGACTTACCATCGATACGTTGTTAACTATCGTCCCGCTCGCGGATGTATTCCTCGAGCAGCTTCTTCTCTTCTCCAGAAAGCGAGCGGCTTTCCAGAAGATCGGCGCGTCGTTCCCAGGTCCGACCAAGGGACTGCTGTAAACGCCAACGCCGGATGTGCGCGTGGTTGCCACTCAGCAACACGTCGGGAACACGCTGATCCGCATACACCTCCGGTCGGGTGTAGTGCGGGCAATCCAGCAGACCATCCGTAAAGGAATCTTCCTCAGCGGAATCCGCATGCCCTAAAGCTCCAGGCAGCAGTCGTGTAACCGCATCGATCAGGACCATCGCCGGCAGCTCGCCGCCAGACAGTACATAGTCGCCAACCGACCACTCTTCATCGACATGAGCTTCAATGAAACGCTCGTCAATGCCTTCATAACGACCGGCAATCAGGATCAATGCATCCGAATTCGCCAGTTCGCGTACCGCCGACTGAGTCAGCTGGCGGCCTTGGGGCGACAGGTAGATCACCTTCGCACCCTCCCCGGCTGCCGCCCTGGCCTGAACCAGTGCATCTTCCAGGGGCTTGATCTTCATCACCATGCCCGGACCACCGCCAAACGGGCGATCGTCCACAGTGTGATGCCGATCCGTGGTGTAGTCCCGCGGATTCCAACAGGTCAGCTGCAACAGCTCCTGTTTCACCGCGCGGCTGGTTATGCCGTACTCGCTGATGGCGGAAAACATCTCGGGAAACAATGTGATGACTTCAACGCGCAAATTGGCCACGTTCAGAAATCCGCATCCCATTCCACCTTCATCTCGCCTGCCTCCAGGTCAACGGCCAACACACACTGCTCCGTATAGGGCAACAAGCGTTCGCGATCATCCAGGCTGCCGACGCAAGGCTTTACCACCATGACATCGTTCGAACCGGTCTCGAGCAGGTGATCGATTTTCCCGAGCAATTGCCCGAGGTGGTCGATGACCTTCAGACCCACCAGCTGGTACCAGTAGTACTCGCCGTCGGTCAGTTCAGGGAACAGGTTGCGCGGCACGCAGATCTCATAACCGGCCAGAAGACGCGCTTCTTCACGATCATCGAGACCCTTGAGCTTTGCGACCAGGAACTTGTCGTTCCCGCGTCCGCTGACCAGCTCAACCTGCTTCACGCTGCCTTCGCGCTTGAGCGTCCAGGCTTTGTAGTCCAACAGGTTCTTGATCGGATCAGTAAAGGAATACACCTTCACTTCGCCGCGAACGCCATGTACAGAATAGATCTTGCCGACAACGATCAGATCATCAGCATCTTTTGGCGTCGCGTTCATATTGCTCAGGCCGCAGCCTTAGCCGATTCCTTCAACAACTGAGCAACACGCTCAGAAGGTTGTGCACCAACGCTCAGCCAGTAGGCAACGCGCTCTTGGTTCACGGACAGACGAACTTCCTGACCACGGGCGATAGGGTTGAAGAAACCAACCTGCTCTTTGTGGGAACCGTCACGCGGGTTGCGGCTGTCGGTTACGGTCAGGTGGTAAAACGGGCGCTTTTTGGAGCCGCCAAGGGCAAGACGGATTGTTAGCATGTGAACATCGTTCCTGTAGTCGGTGCTGCAAATCTAAATGCACAGCGGGCATGGGTGCCCGAAAGGCCGCATATTCTAAGGAATATCCAGACTTTTGCAAATGACTTTTTCCGGCGAGGGCCGGGCTGCCATTCAGATCTGCGACGATCAGCGCCCGCGAATGACGGGTTGGCTGGAGATCCCACGTCCCCGTGGGTTGCACCGGCATGACTGCCGGTGCCTGGATTCCTACATCTTGGGCATGCCGCCGCCGGGCAGCATGCCGCCCATGCCGCGCATCATCTTGGCCATCCCGCCCTTGGTGGAGAACTTCTTCATCATCTTCTGCATCTGCTTGTGCTGCTTGATCAAGCGACCGATGTCCTGCACCTGGGTGCCGGAACCCATGGCGATACGACGCTTGCGCGAACCGCTGATCAGGTCAGGGTCGCGGCGCTCGGCCGGGGTCATGGAGTTGATGATGGCTTCCATCTGCTTGAACTGCTTTTCAGCCGCGCCCTGGGCGTTGCCCATTTGCGCCAGGTTCACGCCGCCGATGTTCGGCAGCTTGTCCATGAGCCCGCCGAGGCCGCCCATGTTCTTCATTTGTTGCAGCTGGTCGCGGAAGTCTTCGAGGTCGAAGCCCTTGCCCTTCTTTAATTTCTTCGCAAGCTTGTCGGCTTTTTCCTTGTCGAGGGTCTGCTCGGCCTGCTCGATCAGGCTGAGCACGTCGCCCATGCCCAGGATGCGCGATGCGATGCGCTCAGGGTGGAACGGTTCGAGCGCTTCGCTCTTCTCGCCCATACCGATGAACTTGATCGGTTTGCCGGTGATGGCCCGTACCGACAGCGCGGCACCGCCACGGGCGTCGCCGTCGACCTTGGTCAGGATCACGCCGGTCAGCGGCAGTGCGTCACCGAAGGCCTTGGCGGTGTTGGCGGCGTCCTGGCCGGTCATGGCATCGACCACGAACAGGGTTTCCACCGGATTGACCGCGGCATGCAGCGCCTTGATCTCGCCCATCATCTCTTCATCGATGTGCAGGCGACCGGCGGTGTCGACGATGACCACGTCGATGAACTTCAGCTTCGCTTCCTTGATGGCCGCCTGGGCGATGTCCACCGGCTTCTGGCTCAGGTCGGACGGGAAGAACGTCACGCCGATGTCGTTGGCCAGGGTTTCCAGCTGCTTGATCGCCGCCGGACGGTAGACGTCCGCGGACACCACCATCACCGACTTCTTCTTGCGCTCCTTGAGCAGGCGCGCCAGCTTGCCGGCGGTGGTGGTCTTGCCCGCGCCCTGCAGACCGGCCATCAGCACCACCGCGGGCGGCACAGCGCTCAGGTTCAGGTCTTCGTTGGCGGCGCCCATCAGGCTTTCGAGTTCGGCCTGGACGATCTTCACGAACGCCTGGCCCGGCGTCAGGCTGCGCGACACTTCGGTGCCGACGGCGCGTTCCTTGACCGAATTGACGAAGTCCTTGACCACCGGCAGGGCGACGTCGGCTTCGAGCAGCGCCATGCGCACTTCGCGCAGGGTGTCTTTGATGTTGTCCTCGGTCAGCTTCGCCTTGCCGGTGACATGGCGCAGCGTCTGCGAGAGACGGTCGGTTAGGTTTTCAAACATGCGCGATCCTTTCAGGCCCGTACGAGGCCGGGATAATGGCGGCCCAGACCGTGAAAAATGTGCTCGGCGAGCCTGCGGCGTGGGCAGGTCGCGGATTATAGCGAAGAAGCGTGCCGCGTACACCTCGCGGCGGTCTTTCGTGCAGGATGGGTTCTATGCCAAACTCAGCGCCTTTCGGGCTTGCCTAACAGGATTTATGCTCCCCTTGTCACCCAGCTTGCTTGCCTCCCTCGCCGCCGCCTGCCTTTATGCCGCTGCGACCCTCTATCAAGGCACCCGCCTGGCCACCGGTGCCAAGGCGAACAAGCGCCTGCTGGTCACGCTCGGCGTGCTGGCGGTGCTTGGCCACGCGGCCAGCCTTTATACCCACCTGATGACGCCGATCGGCCTGGGCCTGGACTTTTTCAACGCCGCCAGCCTGATCGCCGTCGCGGTGATCGCCCTGACGCTGCTGGCCTGCTCGCGCATCCCGGTGGAAAACCTGCTGGTGCTGCTCTTCCCATTGGGGCTGGCCACGGTGCTGTTGGCGCAGTTCGCGCCGTCGGGCACGGTGCAGGTCATCGATGAAGAGCCGGGCATCCTCGCCCACATCCTGCTGTCGATCCTCGCCTACGGCCTGTTCACCATCGCGGTGTTCCAGGCCTTGCTGCTGCTGGTCCAGGACCACCAGCTCAAGAACAAGCACCCGTCCGGACTGATCCGCAACTTCCCGCCGCTGCAGACCATGGAGAGCCTGCTGTTCGGCTTCCTCTGGGCCGGCTGGGCGCTGTTGTCGATGTCGCTGATCTCCGGCTGGCTGTTCGTCGAGAACCTGTTCGCCCAGCACCTGGTGCACAAGACCCTGCTGGCCTGCCTGGCCTGGGTGGTGTTCAGCGTCCTGTTGTGGGGCCGCAACCGTCTCGGCTGGCGCGGCCATAAAGCCATTCGCTGGACCCTGGCCGGTTTCTGCCTGCTGATGCTGGCTTACTTCGGCAGCAAACTGGTCCGTGAATACATCCTGCATATCTGACGGACGGCGCTGATGGATAGGTTGCCCGCGGGGCCGCTGTTCGCTGTACTGGTCGTGCTGATCCTCTGGGCGGCCCTGTTTACCGCCATCGAAGCCGCCCGGCACCACCTGCTGGCCCAGCGCAAGGCTTCGCGTGCCGGCGACAAGCCGTTGGCGAAGCTGGACTTCCCCCTGACCAGTCTGATTCTGTGCAACACCCTGTGTCGCGCCCTGGCACTGGTGATTGGCACCTTGCTGGCGATCTTCACCTGGCTGGAAAACGGCCCCTGGATCGCCTGGATCGCCATCAGCGCGGCGCTCCTGGTGTTCGCCGACTACCTGCCACGCACCCTGGCCACCCGCTACCCGGACGCGATACTGGCGCTGGGCAACACCCTGCTGGGTGTGCCATTGAAGCTGCTCTATCCCCTGGCCTGGCTGCTGAATGGCCTGAGCGAGCTGTTGCTGCGACCCTTTACCCGCAAGCCCGGTGCCGTCCAGCAAAGCGATGACGAAATGCCCGCACCGGCGCGCGTCGAGCATGAACATGAGCAGGGCACCGGACGGCCGCATCCAATCTCCGGCATCCACGCCCTCGACAACATCACCGTCAACGACATCCTGGTCCCCCGCAGCGAAGTCGACGGCATCAACCTCGACGACCCCATCGGCGAGATCATCGAGCAGTTGCTCCTGAATCGCCGGACCCGCCTGCCGGTGTTCCACAGCGACATCAACCAGGTCGAAGCGGTGCTCAATACCCGCCAGATCCGCCATCTACTGGCGGACGCAAGCCTGACCCAGGAGGCGCTGCTGGCCGCCTGCCACGAACCTTACTTCGTGCCCGAAAGCACGCCGCTGCAACTGCAACTGCTGAATTTCCACAAGCAGCAGCGGCGCCTGGGCATGGTGGTGGACGAATACGGCGAAGTGCTGGGTATCGTCACCCTGGAAGACATCCTCGAAGAAATCGTCGGCGAGTTCGAAAGCGAGCACAGCCTCGACAACCCCCACGTGCATCCGCAGCCGGACGGGCGCCTGATGATCGATGGCGCGGCGTCGATTCGCGAACTGAACAAGACCCTGGGCTGGCACCTGCCTTGCGACGGCCCCAAGACCCTCAACGGGTTGGTGACCGAAGCGCTGGAAACCATTCCCGAAAGCCCGGTCTGCCTGAAAATCGGCCGTTATCGCCTGGAAATCATTGAGACCGTGGACAACCGCGTCAGCCAGGTGCTGGCATGGCATAACAGTTCGGTGCCGACGGCCTCCTAGCGTACGCAACACCCTGTGGGAGCAAGGCTTGCCCGCGAAGGCCTCGCCGCGGTGCAACAGTTAGCACCGCGTTATCGTTCATCGCGGGCAAGCCTTGCTCCCACAGTTTGATCCCATAGTGCCCTTGCACCAGCACAGAGCAGCAAAATAGTCGCGTTCAACCATAATAATTCGCTCCAACGGAGCACATGACTGTCAGGGATAACTGCATGACTACCACCACCTGCAACGACGCCGTGCCTGCCCAGCCGACGAACTCCACCACCCGCGTGGCGACTGCGAGCTTCATCGGCACCGCCATCGAGTTCTACGACTTCTACGTCTACGCCACGGCCGCGGCCCTGGTGATCGGCCCGGTGTTCTTTCCACAGACGTCAGGCACGGCACAGATGCTGTCGTCCTTCCTGACGTTCGGCATTGCCTTCCTCGCCCGCCCGCTGGGCTCGGCGCTGTTCGGCCATTTCGGCGACCGGATCGGGCGCAAGTCCACGCTGGTGGCGTCGCTGCTGCTGATGGGCGTGTGCACCACTCTTATTGGCGTGCTGCCCGGGTATGCCAGCATTGGCGCCTGGGCACCGTTCCTGCTGTGTCTGCTGCGATTCGGCCAGGGGCTGGGCCTGGGCGGTGAATGGGGCGGCGCCGCGCTGCTTGCCACTGAAAACGCCCCCAAGGGCAAACGCGCCTGGTTCGGCATGTTCCCCCAGCTGGGCCCTTCGATTGGTTTCCTGGCCGCCAACGGGCTGTTCCTGACCCTGGCGATGAGCCTGGATGACGAGCAGTTCCGTTCCTGGGGCTGGCGGATTCCGTTCCTGCTCAGCGCCGTGCTGGTGATCGTCGGCCTCTATGTGCGGCTCAAGCTCCATGAAACCCCGGTCTTCGCCGACGCCGTGGCCCGTCAGGAACGGGTGAAAGTGCCGCTGGTCGAGCTGTTCAGCCAGTATTGGGCGCCGACATTGCTGGGCGCGGCGGCGATGGTGGTCTGTTATGCGCTGTTCTATATCTCCACGGTGTTCTCCTTGAGTTACGGCGTCGCCACCCTCGGCTACAGCCGCGAGACCTTCCTTGCCCTGCTGTGTTTTGCCGTGTTGTTCATGGCCGCCGCCACACCGTTGTCGGCCTGGGCCAGCGACCGCTTCGGGCGCAAGCCGGTACTGGTCACCGGTGGTTTGCTGGCGATTGCCTCGGGCTTCCTCATGGACCCCTTGCTGACCCAGGGTTCAACCGCGGGTGTGGCGCTGTTCCTGTGCATCGAACTGTTCCTGATGGGGGTGACCTTTGCCCCCATGGGCGCTTTGCTGCCGGAGCTGTTTCCGACCCACGTGCGTTACACCGGCGCGTCGGCGGCCTATAACCTGGGTGGCATCGTCGGCGCCTCGGCCGCCCCGTTCTTCGCCCAGAAGCTGGTGGCGATGGGCGGCTTGAGCTATGTCGGCGGCTATGTGTCAGGGGCCGCTGTGCTCAGCGTGATTGCGGTGCTGTGCCTGAAAGAAACCCGGCATAACGACCTGAACCGGGTCGCCTGAAACCCGAAAGTCTTTATCCACTGTGGCGAGGGAGCTTGCTCCCACGCCACAGAAGCTCCATCGCCACGGCAACGCCCCCGCCGCAGTACCTGTCACAACGCTGAACAGCACTCCATGAAATAGCCGCTAACAATCGCCCACCATTGAAACCACCCCCCACCTGCCCCATCTAAGCTCCATACTCCATTGCGCAGGTGCCCCATGAGCGACCAGCACTCTACTGAAGCCACGAACGAATACACTGACTCCGAACACATCGAACACACCGTTTCCGGCACCGGCCTGGCGCTACCCGGCCAGAACCTGCCGGACAAGGTCTACATCATCCCCATCCACAATCGCCCCTTCTTCCCGGCCCAGGTGCTGCCGGTCATCGTCAATGAAGAACCCTGGGCCGAAACCCTGGAACTGGTGGCCAAGTCCGAACATCATTCCCTGGCGCTGTTTTTCATGGACACGCCCCAGGAAGACCCGCGCCATTTCGATACGTCGGCGCTGCCGCTGTACGGCACGCTGGTCAAGGTGCACCACGCCAGTCGCGAGGCGGGCAAATTGCAATTCGTTGCCCAAGGCCTGACCCGTGTGCGCATCCGTACCTGGCTCAAGCACCATCGGCCACCGTACCTGGTGGAAGTCGAATACCCGCACCAGCCCAGCGAACCGACCGATGAGGTCAAGGCCTATGGCATGGCGCTGATCAACGCGATCAAGGAACTGCTGCCGCTCAATCCGCTGTACAGCGAAGAGTTGAAGAACTACCTCAACCGCTTCAGCCCCAACGACCCGTCGCCGCTGACGGACTTCGCCGCCGCACTCACCTCCGCCACCGGCAATGAACTGCAGGAAGTGCTCGACTGCGTGCCCATGCTCAAGCGCATGGAGAAAGTGCTGCCGATGCTGCGCAAGGAAGTCGAAGTGGCGCGGTTGCAGAAAGAGATTTCCGCCGAGGTCAACAGCAAGATCGGCGAACATCAGCGCCAGTTCTTCCTCAAGGAACAGCTCAAGGTCATCCAGCAGGAATTGGGACTGACCAAGGACGATCGCAGCGCCGACCTCGAACAGTTCGAGCAGCGGCTGGAGGGCAAGGTGCTGCCGGCCCAGGCCCAGAGGCGTATCGAAGAGGAAATGACCAAGCTCTCGATCCTGGAAACCGGTTCGCCGGAATACGCCGTCACCCGCAACTACCTCGATTGGGCGACCTCGGTGCCGTGGGGCGTATACGGCCAGGACAAGCTCGACCTCAAGCACGCGCGCAAGGTGCTCGACCAGCACCACGCCGGCCTGGACGACATCAAGGACCGTATCCTCGAATTCCTCGCCGTCGGTGCCTATAAAGGCGAGATCAGCGGCTCCATTGTGCTGCTCGTGGGCCCGCCGGGCGTGGGCAAGACCAGCGTGGGCAAGTCCATTGCCGAATCGCTCGGCCGGCCGTTCTACCGTTTCAGCGTCGGTGGCATGCGCGACGAAGCCGAGATCAAGGGGCATCGGCGTACCTACATCGGTGCCCAGCCGGGCAAACTGGTGCAGGCGCTCAAGGACGTCGAAGTGATGAATCCGGTGATCATGCTCGACGAGATCGACAAGATGGGCCAGAGCTACCAGGGCGACCCGGCCTCGGCCTTGCTGGAAACCCTCGACCCGGAGCAGAACGTCGAGTTTCTCGATCACTACCTGGACATGCGCCTGGACCTGTCCAAAGTGCTCTTCGTGTGCACCGCCAACACCCTGGACTCGATCCCCGGCCCGCTGCTGGACCGGATGGAAGTGATTCGCCTGTCGGGCTACATCACCGAAGAAAAGGTCGCCATCGCCAAGCGCCACCTGTGGCCCAAGCAACTGGCCAAGGCCGGGGTGTCCAAGGGCAGCCTGAGCATCAGCGACGGAGCCCTGAAGGTGTTGATCGACGGCTACGCCCGCGAAGCCGGGGTACGACAGCTGGAGAAGCAACTGGGCAAACTGGTGCGCAAGGCGGTGATGAAGCTGATCGACGAGCCCAAGGCGGTGATCAAGCTCGGGCCGAAGGATCTTGAAGCGTCCCTGGGCAAACCGGTGTTCCGCAACGAGCAGGTGCTGTCCGGCATCGGCGTGATTACCGGCCTGGCCTGGACCAGCATGGGCGGTGCCACCCTGCCGATCGAAGCGACGCGCATCCATACCCACAATCGCGGCTTCAAACTCACCGGGCAACTGGGCGATGTGATGAAGGAATCCGCGGAAATTGCCCACAGCTATGTCAGTTCGCACCTGAAGCAGTTCGGTGGCGATCCGAAGTTCTTCGACGAGGCCTTCGTTCACCTGCACGTGCCCGAAGGCGCCACGCCCAAGGACGGCCCGAGCGCCGGGGTGACCATGGCCAGCGCCCTGTTGTCCCTGGCCCGCAACCAGCCACCGAAGAAGGGTGTCGCCATGACTGGCGAACTGACCCTCACCGGGCATGTGCTGCCGATTGGCGGGGTGCGTGAAAAGGTCATCGCGGCGCGCCGGCAGAAAATCCTCGAACTGATCCTGCCAGAAGCCAACCGGGGCAACTTCGAAGAGCTGCCGGACTATCTGAAGGAAGGCGTCACGGTGCACTTCGCCAAGCGCTTTGCGGATGTGGCGAAGGTGTTGTTCTGAAATTCATGTAGCGACTGGACTGGCCCCATCGCGAGCAGGCTCGCTCCCACAGTGGTTTTATGTTGGTCACCGAATCCGTGTTCAACAAATAACCCTGTGGGAGCGAGCCTGCTCGCGATGGGGCCTCAGCTGACACACCCCGTAGCATCTTCGGGTATGCTCACCATTCGTCGTGAATGCCGGAGCCCCCATGTCCCTCACCCGCCTGCTCGTCCCCGTCAGCCTTGCCCTGTTGAGCGCTTGCGCCACGCAACCGAAAAACAACGTGACCGTGGAGAAACTCAGCGAGTGTCCGGTACGGCTCAACAACGGGCAGAACATGATCCTCAGCTTGCCCAGCAACCCGAGCACCGGGTATCGCTGGGCGATCCAGGACTCAGCGGGCGGCGTGTTGAAAGCACTGGGCCCCGAGGTCTACCGTAATCCGGAAGACGCCGGCATCGTCGGCGCCGCTGGCGTGTCGACCTGGCGCTTCCAGGCATTCGCCGCCGGTACCGGCCGGTTGCGCCTGACTTATCAACAGCCCTGGGCGCCCGAAGTGCCCCCCGTGGAAACCTTCGACTGCGCCATTGCGGTGAATTGATAAGGGGCGGCTGGCTGTACCTTGCGGCGGCGCACCCTGTTCAAAAAGCGTGTTTCAGCCCGATGGTCGTCATGACGCTGGAGCTTTCGATACCCGCGGAGTCGACGTAGCTATCGCGGTAGTTATCGGAACGATTCTTGACGGTGAGACTGCCTTTTTTATTCCGGGTGCGGCTCCACGCGCTCTCCACAAAAATATTCGTGTTGGGGGTCATGTCATAGCCCAACTTTCCTCCCAACGAATAATATTGTTGATGCCTGGTTTTGCCGACAAAGGTCTTATCGGCCAAATAGTGTTGATCAGTATCAGTGGCCGAAGCCCAGCGGCTGTACTTGAACACCCCCTCCATATCGAAACGCTTGTATCGATAACTGCCGATCAATCCCACATAAGGGGTTTTAAAGTGCTGCTTGTAACCAATGATCGTTACGTCTGCTGGAAACTCACCTGTGTACGCACCGCTGTTGTAACTGAAGGATCCCCCCTTTGAGGTAAAGCTGAAGCGGCGCTCCTGGTACCCTGCCATCAGCCCCAGGCGATAAGCAGGCTCGTTCAACAACCAGCCCTTGAGATTGAGGTCGAATTCGTTGGCATACCGGAGGGTCGTGTCGGGGTGGACACTGCGATCTGTCCAGTGGCCCTGGGAGGCGTCGACCCAATCATCGTCATTCATGTGACCGTCGGTGCTGGTGAGGGTCGTCCAACCCGACGCTCCCAGTGAAAGCCAAGGTCGCACGTTCCAGTCGAGAGAGCCTTTGATGACCGCAGCATTGTTGTACTTCCAGTCGAGCTGGCTGATCTTCCTCCCGCCCTCCTCGGGCGCGTAGACCCGTTCATGGGTCTGACCACTCAGAATGCCCGCATTGATACCCAGAGTGACTTTCTCTTCCGTGTACAAGTGCCCGTCGCTTTCAGCAGCAACTGGAAATGCAACCGTCGTGATTGTTGCAAATATTAAAATGTGCACTCGCCCAGTTGCTTTCTGCTTTTGTACAGACATCTATAACTTCCCTGATAAATTAGTTGAGCTCAGCCGCCCCTTGCAGTTGCATGCACACCAGCAGGCGCTTTGAAGTTGCGCTTTTTATATCAACGAAACTTTATTCAGCAAGAAACGAATCGAAAACACCGCTAAACAAAATGTGCCTGGAAGTTGCGTTGCTGTTCGCCTCGATCGGAGTGCCACAGACCTCGTGAAACCGACAGGCATGAGGGCGAGGTCCGGGTATCGATCAAAGATCACGCTTTGGCGCATTAATTGGCTAAAATGCCCGCCTTTTCACCCTGCCGCTGGAACCGCCGTGAGCAACGACCCTGATCGTCTATTCGCCCAACCCCTGGCCCAAGTGCCTGACTTCGCCTTCAACGAGGACGTGGTGCGGGTATTCCCGGACATGATCAAGCGCTCGGTGCCGGGTTATCCGACCATTGTCGAAAACCTCGGTGTGCTTGCCGCGCAATTTGCCCAGCCGGGCAGCGTGCTTTATGACCTGGGGGCTTCCCTGGGCGCGGTGACCCAAGCATTGCGCCGCCACGTGCGCACCGACGGTTGCCGGGTGATCGCTGTGGATAACTCCGCGGCGATGGTCGAGCGCTGCCGCGAATACCTCAACGGCCAGGACTCGATGTTCCAGGAGCTGCTGCCGGTGGAGGTGATCGAGGGCGACATCCTGGCCCTGGAGTTCCAGCCAGCCTCGGTGGTGGCGCTGAACTTCACCCTGCAGTTCATCGCACCGGATCAGCGCACGGCCTTGTTGAGCCGCATTCGCCAGTCGCTACTGCCCGGCGGCGCCCTGATCCTGTCGGAAAAGCTGCGCTTCAACGATGCGCAGGAGCACGCGCTGCTCACCGACCTGCACGTCGCATTCAAGCGCGCCAACGGCTACAGCGAGCTGGAGATTGCCCAGAAACGCAGTGCCATCGAAAACGTCATGAAGCCCGACAGCCTCGAGGAACACCGCGAACGCCTGTTGGCGGCCGGGTTCTCGAAAGTCGTGCCATGGTTCCAATGTCTAAATTTCGCCTCGTTGATTGCCCTGCCATGATTGATCTGTCCCCCCTCGCCCGCCGCCTGGCCGGCACGCCCCTGGCCGATTGGGCCGCGACGCTGCAAACGCAACTCGACACCAAAATGGAAAAGGGCCACGGCGACCTGGAGCGCTGGCAGAGCGCCCTCGACGCCTTGCCGGTGCTGCAGCCGAGCGAAATCGACCTGTTGAACGGGCTGACCCTCGACACCGATTGCAGCGACGAAACCCGCGCACAGATGCGCACTGCGCTGATGGGCCTGTCGCCGTGGCGCAAGGGGCCGTTCGACCTGTTTGGCGTGCACGTGGACACCGAATGGCGCTCGGACTGGAAGTGGTCGCGGGTGGCACCGCACCTGGATCTCAAGGGCAAGCGCATCCTCGATGTGGGCTGTGGCAACGGTTACTACATGTGGCGGATGCTCGGTGCCGGGGCTGACACGGTGATCGGCGTCGACCCCAACTGGCTGTTCTTCTGCCAGTTCCAGGCGGTGCAGCGCTACCTGTCCCAGTCCAATGCCTGGCACCTGCCGTTCCCGTTCGAAGACCTGCCGCCGGACCTGGAAGGCTTCGACACGGTGTTTTCCATGGGCGTGTTCTACCACCGCCGCTCCCCTATCGAGCACTTGCTGGCCCTCAAGGACTGCCTGGTCAAGGGCGGTGAGCTGGTACTGGAAACCCTGGTGATCGAGGGCGACGAGCATCAGGTGCTGGTGCCCGAGGATCGCTACGCGCAGATGCGCAACGTCTGGTTCCTGCCATCGGTGCCAGCCCTGGAACGCTGGCTGCGCCGCGCCGGTTTCAGCGATGTGCGCTGCGTGGACGTGAGCCTGACCACCGTGGAAGAACAACGCAGCACCGAGTGGATGAAGTATCAGTCGCTGAGCGATTTTCTCGACCCCGACGACCACAGCAAGACCATCGAAGGTTTGCCGGCGCCGATGCGGGCGGTGATTGTGGCGCGCAAGTAAATAGACCAAACGACACCATACCCTGTGGGAGCGAGCCTGCGAGCAGGCTCGCAGGCTCGCTCCCACAAGGGGTCCGGGTTCACTTGGCCCGGCGCGCCTTGAAGAACTCGCTCAGCATCGTGCTGCATTCTTCCGCCAACACCCCGCCCTCGAACATCACCCGATGGTTCAAGAACGCCTGGCTGAAAAACTGCCCCTGGCTCTGCACGATGCCAGCCTTGGGCTCCAGTGCCCCGTAGACGACCCGGGCGATGCGGGAGTGGACGATCAGGCCAGCGCACATGCTGCACGGTTCGAGCGTCACATAGAGAGTACTGCCGGGCAGGCGATAGTTGCTCACGGCCTGGGCGGCGGCGCGGATGGCGACCATTTCCGCGTGGGCGCTGGGGTCGTGGCCGCTGATCGGGCAGTTGAAGCCGCGCCCGATGATCTCGCCGTCCTGCACCAGCACCGCGCCCACCGGCACCTCGCCCAGGGCCGCCCCTTGCGCGGCCAGTGCCAGGGCTTCGCGCATGAAGTCCTGATCGCGACTGCGGTCGATGATCCGGGCGGGACGAATCTGGCGCATCACGCCACCTCGATGGCGGCCATCAGGCCGGTTTCCATGTGGTCGATCACATGGCAGTGGAACATCCACACGCCCGGATTATCCGCCACCAACGCTACCTGGGCCCGCTCGTTCTTGCCCAGCAGGTAGGTGTCGGTGAAATACGGAATGACCTTATGGCGGTTGGACGCGATCACCTTGAAGCTCATCCCATGCAGGTGGACCGGATGCTGGTATTGGGTCATGTTCTTCAATTCGAAAATGTAGCTCTTGCCCTTTTTCAGCGTGGCAATCGGCCGGTCGGCGCAGGTCTTGTCGGTGATGTCCCAGGCCTTGCCGTTGATCTGCCACAGGCTCGGCGGCTTGCCGTTGTCCGTGTCAACCGACACCGAACCGACCCACTCGAAATTGAAGTTGAGTTTCTCGGCATTGGCCAGGTCCGGCTCGGACACCGGATTGGCCGGCAACGCGGGTGGCCATTGGGTCGGCGCATCGTTATTGGGCACGGACCGCAGGGTGCCCAGGCGCACCGGCCCGTTGCGCAACGACAACTCTTCCCCGGCCGGCGGTGCCTTGATGGCCAGGCAGATGCGCATGCCCGGGCCCAACCAGTATTCCTTGCCCAGCGGGCGCGGTTCGATGGGATTGCCATCCAGGGCATAGATCCGCGCTTCGACGCCGGGAATGTTGATCCGGTAAGTCAGCGTGTTGTCGAGGTTGAGCAGGCGCACCCGGGTGATCTGCCCGGCCGGCAGGTCGATCACCGCCTCCGGCACGCCGTTGATGGTCGCCAGTCGCCCGGCCGTCCCGCCACGGGCCGCCTCGCGAGGGATGCTGAACTCCACAAACTCGCCCTGCTCATCCACGTGCCAGCTCTTCAGGCTCAGGGTCTTTTCATATTTGAAACCGGTGGGCTCGCGTTCTTCAATGATCAGCGGTCCTACCAATCCACGCCCCAGTTCTTCACTGCTGTTGACGTGGGGGTGGTACCAATAGCTGCCGGCGTCCGGCACGCGGAACTTGTAATCGAAGTATTCACCCGGCAGCACCGGCAGTTGCGAGACATACGGCACACCGTCCATCTCCAGCGGCAGGCGGATCCCGTGCCAGTGGATGGTGGTGGCGACCGGCAGGTGATTGATGAAACGCACCCGCAACCACTCACCCTGGCGCACCCGCAACTCGGTCCCCGGCGCTGATGGCCCAAAGGCCCAGGCCTGGGTCTTGTACCCGGCCACCAGCTCGACGTCCAAAGGCGCCGCAATCAATTCATAGTCATGGCCAGCCTCGGCATCCGCCCGCTTGCCCAACCAATACCGCGATGCGCCTCCCGCGCCAACGCCCACGACAACAAGACCGGCCAGGCCACCGAGTATTTGGCGACGGGTAAACGACATGAAGGCAACCACCTATTGAATCCGCAGCGAACCGGCAGGTCCGCAAAAGGCGAATACGATACACCCGCAATTGAGAAAGATTAAGTGAAGGATTGTCGCGTCACCAGTCATTGCTGAGGCCGGATTACCCCACAGAGTCCTTTGAGGCATTGGTTGCCCATTGCATCACAAATGCCGCGACCCGTTGTTCAATGTGGCTTTCAACGGTTCGCAAACGCAGTAAAGGGATACCGCACTTGCTCAGGATGCTGTCTTTCAAGGCGTCGAGTCTCGCCTGCTCCGGCGTGTCATGGCTGCCTCCATCAACTTCCAGTACGCCCAGCGGTGTTTTTCCAACCTTGAAATAGAGCACGAAATCACAACTGGAGCCGTTGCCCATGAACTCCAGCTCCCGCGGGGTCAGGCTCCCGCTGAGGGTTGAGGCCACTTGCTTCAACGGAACCTGCGAGTGAAACATGAGCCCCCGGCAAATCTCCTGTTCCAACGTCTCGCGCAGGATCTGCGCCATGATTCGTTCGGACTTGTAGTCGGAATCGTCCTGTCGCAATCGCTTATTGAGGCGTTCGAGCGATTGATCGTACTCCGCATAAAGTAGATCGAAGGCCGAGATCACTGGCGCACGATGCACCTGTCTTTCCTCGGCGTAATATTCGATGTAACGCACCAGCGCTGCGATATGCCCATTGTTCGCCGTGAAAACATTATCTCCCGTGACCAAGGTAAATCGTTTTTTAGCTCGAGACACAGCTACATTGACCATACGTGCGTCATCCACGAACGTCAGAAACTTCGAAGTAGTACTTTTCTTGTCCAACACGGTGGAAAAAACGATCTCGTCGCATTCCCGCCCTTGGAACTTGTGCACGGTGTCATTGACGAAGTCAGTCGGCAAAAGCGTGCCAGAGAGAGTGGCCTGTGCCCTGAATGGTGCAATGAAGCCTCTGCCATCCTCGCCCTCCCAGGCACTTTCGCCCTCTCCCTCCAACGTCGCCAACAGCGAATCCAGTTCCCGGAGATTAGTGGTCTTTCGCGTGTGGTTACCCTTGGCGGTGATCAGCAGTGACAGAGGATTATTCCCGTTCTCCTTCGTCATCGGGACCAACTGATCGTCGTAAAACTGCTGATTGCAAAACTGGATGATCCGCGGGTGACAGCGATAGTGCTCCTTGAGTAGCGTCGTCGGAATGGAGCCGTTGAAAACACGGACGCACGAATCAAGCAGGCTGTAGGTCTCACAATCGTAGTGTTCTTTATCTTGAGGCACTGCCAGGTTCAGCTTTGTCGGAACGTGCGCCAGCTGTTTCCTGTCACCAACGATGATTAGCTGCTTTGCGCAACCCAACGCCAATACTCCCGGAACAATGTCCTGCTGCGAGGCTTCGTCGATAATCACGTAGTCGAGCATCGCCCCGGCTGGAAGCGAGTTGATTATCGAATGCGTACTGCTGGAAATAATCGGATATCGTTTCACGAACTCATCGAATCTGCGCTTGTAGGTTCTAGCCTCAAAGGGGTCGGGAGTCGGTATCTGTCGATGCAGGTGCTGCTTGAGGTATTTCATCGAAATGCCAGTCAACGCATCCAGCAAAGCCTGGTAATTGCCGAGTCGCAACGACTGCTGATGGGTTTCCAACAGCAAATTTTTTTCCTGTAGCGCCTTATCGTAATAATGGAGTTGCAGGCCATAGAACATTGACTGACGCTTTTCCCAGTTGTCGAACGGCCGGGTGCGTAGAATCCTGAAATTGAACAGTAGTTCGATTCTGTCTTTGATCCTGACGCGACTACCTCCCAGGTGGCTCAGATACGCCATCAGGTCCGAAGACTTTTGCGGGGTCAGCTTGTATTTGTCCAGGGCCGGTATCTGTACGCCGTTATCCTGTTGCCATTGCTGCAGATAGCGGCGCTCCACCTCCAGCTCATTGATTTCAACCTGCAACTGTGCCACCGCATTACGGGTACTCAGATACCCCTTGAGCTGCTGCAGGACTACCTGGATCTGCTCCATCGAAGGCGTAGCTTCGGGAACCGCTGAGGGCCGAGGACGCGGATTGGCGAAAAATTTCTTGCGATTCTCGGTACTACCCAACTCGGCGACCAGATAATCGAGGCCGGACTTGCCCAATTTTTCGCAGACATTCGCGACGGCCGAATTGTTATTGGACACCACCGCCACCGTTTTTCCACGCAACAAGATATTAGCGATGATGTTCAGAATGGTTTGGGTCTTGCCTGTGCCGGGAGGGCCCTCGATCAGGCTGATCTGCGACATGAAGGCCTGCTCAACGGCCTGTAGCTGGCTTTCATTGATGCCAAAAGGAAATATGAAATCACCCGCTTGTGCCTGCGGTCCATTCTGTCCGGAACAGTAGGCATGCAACGCCGTATCAGCGCATGAGGGAAGTGCATTCAGTTGGCGCAGCACATTTTCAGCGATCACCTTGTCCGCAGGTTTCGCAGCCTGATCAACCCGGCCATTGGCCACGGAAAGAAAATAGTGGAAGAGTTGTTCGTTCTTGATTTTCGTCGACGCGACAAACTCGATATCGCTCAGCTTGAACACGTAACTTTTTGTATTTTCGGAGTACTGGACAATGGCGTATTTCTCGCCGTAGATCACAGCCTTCTCGACGGAACTGAGCACCGCACTGCCCTTCGTGCGCAGAAGTTGGTTACTCAATACTCGAGTAGGAACGACTTCACATTCTTCAAGCGGACTGGAGAAACGCTTCCCGGAAGGAAAATGACAAACCAGCATGAGTGCGCTGCTTCCGTCCCTCTTGATCGACCAGTCGCTGATCTGCCGGGTCTTATCCTCACCGCGCACCTTGATAAAAACCATATTTCCCTTACTCAGACTTGTGCAACGCCTGGAGACGTCCGTGTTGTCGAAATCAATTAAGATGGTCGCCGAATAGATTATTCAGCTATCTCAACGACTGCGCTCAGCCAAAACAGCAATTACCTGTTACTCAGCCAAAGCTCCCAACTTTTTAAAATCCAAGCCAGGTAAACGTCGGCCCTCTTTCGCAACGTTGATCTGCCAAGCTGCCTGAGCCACATCCAATACGTTCCTGGTAAGCGAATAACTGCCCCTGCCCTGCAACCAGGTCAGAACGTCCGCCAAATGCCAGATAGATGCACTGCCCTCGTGTACGGGCGTCGGGAAGCTGCTCGGGTGGGCCAACATCAACTTGCGCATGTTCTGCCGAGACACGCCGACGATCTCGGCTACATCGGTTAACCCGACCAGATCAGGAGCGGCCTCGATCAGTCTGGCCGAGGGCACCGCACGACGGACATCGCCCAGAGCACTAAGCACGGCCGTGATTGCATCAGGAGCATCACGGGTGAACTCAAGAGCCAGCCGTCCTGGCTGTCCAATCCCAACCAGGGCGTCGTCGCAGCCCGCTGCACCCAGCCGCTCCACCAGTTCATCCGAGGTACGGCCATCATCAGCAAGCTGATATTTCAGGGTAAAGGTATATTCCATTGTCTTACTCCTCAGCATCGTCATCAGCCTCGCAACGATTGCGATGGGTAGTGCAATTGTCCACGACGCGTCGTAATGCTCGTGCATGATTGCCAGGGTTTCTCGGCGTGCTCCATATCGACGTGATACAGAACTCACCGCAACGACACTCCTCGTCGTTATATGGACAATAAGCCCGCCCCCAGGCGTGACCGCCACCGACCTCTATGCGCCACCCCAGCGCTTCGGCATGCCTCAGCGCTTCTTCGACTTCCTTTTTCGGATGCGAGGGACGAATCATCAATGCTCTCCAGTATTCGCATGACCTGCCTGGTTGTCAAATGACAACTTTATCCTTCCACTGGATGATAGACATTCCCGGCGCACCGACGAGGGCCGAATCGTAGCGAAAGGTGACGGTACCGGACGGCTTTTTTTTCAGGGGCCAGAACAGCGCGGAGGAAAACGGTAAGGCCAGCAAAAATGAAAAAGCCCTGTAGAGGTTATCCACAGGGCTTTTTCAGCTACACCGCAACGCATGGATCAACCCGCCAGCAAACGCGCCTTCTCGCCACGGGGTGTGAAGAACGCCAGCGCCGCCGCGACCACGAACAACGCAGGCACATCGCCGAGCAAGTGGCCGTAATGGCTCATGCCGTCCATCCCGACACCAAAGGACTGCACGGCCATGATTGCGCCATGTACGACGCTGGACCAGACCGTGAACCAGATCAGGCTCAGGTGCTTCAGCGGATCCCGTGAAGCCCTCAGCAGGAATACGCCGAGGGTCGCGTAGAGGCCGACGATCATCAGCGGATAGTCGGAATGACCGCTGTGCCATGTCCATCCGGATGGCCATAGCAACATCAGCGGCCAGATCGCAAACACGGAGATCAGACCCACCACGATCAAAACCATGCGCAGGGCGGTGAGTCTTTGGGGGTCGTTCATGGCGGGCTCCTTCTTATTGTGACGAGGCTTTCGCCGGAACCGGACGCTGGTGAGTATAGGACGCAACTCGGATGTAGCGCGTTGTTGAAGTCGGGAGGCTATCCCAGCAGTTGAAAAACAAAAGATTTATTGCTTGCGTCGTCGGCGCGCAGGTGACCTGCTACAACAATGGCGTTGTTGCTCTGAAGTGCAATGGCAGCACGGTCTACTTTTTTACCCAACCTAATGGATTTCCAGCCTACATCATTGAAAGAGGTGTCCGGCTTCCCGGTTGGCATATGGCGGCCGATAATTATATTTCTCTCGGCATAGGTCAATATGCCACAAGTCACAATATGGGCGTCCGACTGAATCGCGCAACCGGTCCAGAACGAGCCTTGGTTGTCCACCGTTGGTTGAATCACGGGTCTACCCCCGTTGAAATCCATGTCCTGGGTTCCGTCTTGGTTCAGGCTCGCCAACACACCATTCGAAAAATGAACAACTTCGCGAGCCCCCGTACCGCCACAGCCCAAGAGCTTTGAGTTTTTTTGAAGGACAAGTTTATCAATATCCCCAGGGCTCTGGTTGTTAAAGACAAAGCCATCGACGCCAAAGTCAACGTCAAGTTCTCCTCTCGTGTTGACGCGCGCCCAAGCTCTGAGGGCACCCACTTGGTCACTTACCAAATAACCCGCCAAATAAAGGTGCTGGTCAATTCTGAGTGTCTGAGCCAAGACGGTGTCGTATTGGGGATGCTCGATGACGGCGGCGCCATTGTTGCCGAATTCTTTTATGAAATAACCACCTTCATCAAAGTGCATGATGAGTGTCACGTTTTTTCTGTTGTGTACTCCTTTCAAACCGACATAAATATTTCCGTTATCAACAATGCACGACAGCCTTGGGTTGGAGGCGACGTAATCAGGGGTTGGATCTTCCTCGGTGATAAAAGTGGGCAACTGAATATTTGTATAGTCATAAGTAGGCACGAGATGCCCGGAAACCCCAAAACTTTGATCCAGTGTTCCGTCAGGGTGGTAGCGGGCAAGCCCAAGCATGATTGGGCCACGGGAATTGCTTTGAGTAAGGCCTACGAGCAGGATTTTTCCATCGGGTAATATTTTGATGTCCATACCCATGGAGTAAGCGTCAGGCATAAAGTCGCCGATAACTGATTCCCCGTTGTTGAAATTCCGATTTCTGGTGCCGTCAGGATTCAGGGCGGTGATGATATAACCGCCCATATTGGTGGCTACGGCGCCAGCTATGTATATCTTTCCTGCGGAATCAGTGACGACGGCGGCTGCGATTTCGCCCGGGATAGTCAAAAGTTGGCCATCGTTGAATGCGGGGTCGAAATCACCAGGTTGTTGTCGTTCGGTTGTGTTATTGGAAATCATGTCTATGTCCTTTCGGCAGGAGATGCAGAGGGCTAGGTAATCTGTAGAGGTGGCATCAGATAGGTGCCTGCAGTGTTGCTGCTGCAGCATGATGGTAGGGGGCGATCAACCCTCTGTAAGCTGTCAGGAATGACAGTTTTTTAGTCGGAGTTGCGCTGATAGAAGTTTTTTTTAGCGCTTTTAGTCAGCTCTGCTGCTGGTTTTTTGTTGGTCATTTCCTGTTCTTTATTTGCTCTGCGCTAAATACGCAGGAGCGACCTATTCGATCCATACCCAGACTACTACTGAGTTTCCAGCGTTTCGAAAATGTAACTATTACCATGCTTAGTGACTTATAAAGCTGCGAGAATTTACCAAACTCCAAAAAATTAAAAGCCCGCTATTACACGGGCCTTCGATTGTCAGTGGATACCGGTCAGAACCCGATGTCCAATCATCCCCACTTCGGCGGCATGCTCAGCTATGTACCCGACTCTACCGCCAGCCATCTTGACGGTTCAGGACGGCAAACCGGTGATCAGGTGCACCACACCGTTGTCCAGCGACAACATCCCAGCCACCCCGGCGGCCTTCAACCCCGCCCGGTCTATCCGGGCGATATCTCGCAACTCCACGCGCAACCGCGTCAGTGCCACGGGCTGATGGTGCTTGAGATTATCTGCGCCGCCCAATGCGGCGACGATAGCCGGTGCGACGCCATCAACCGATGCCGCCAGCTTGGGCTCATCCGGCACCAGGTCCGGGGTCAGGGCTTTCCAGAATGTCCGCTGCAGTTTGTCAAACATGTTCAATGCTCCATGGCCAGTATGGTCGGGTCGACCGTGGATGAATGCGTACGCAGGATACCGCGCACCTGTTCGGCGCTTTCCCGACCCAGGGCCAGTTGGGCAAGCCTGCGGCATTCACTTAGGTCCCATTCACGCACGCACGCTTTTATTGTTGGAATCAACGGCACGCTGACCGAGAGTTCATCCACACCAAGCCCCAGCAAAACCGGTATCGCCAAGGGTTCCGATGCCAGTGCGCCACATACCCCGACCCATTTGCCCTGGGCATGCGCGGCATCGACGGTACGAGCGATCAGCCGCAGCACCGAGGGATGCAGGCTGTCGGCCTGGCTGGCCAGGCGTGGATGGTCTCGGTCCATGGCCATGGTGTACTGGGTCAGGTCGTTGGTGCCGATGGAAAAGAAATCCACTTCGGAAGCGAACAGGTCAGCCATCAGGGCCGCCGCCGGAACCTCGATCATGATCCCCAGTTTCGGCTGCTCCTTCAGGCCCAGGTTGCCAACCTCTTCTTCCAGTATCCGCCGCGCCAGGCGCAATTCCGACAGTTGCGTAACCATGGGCAGCATGATGTGCAGGCGCGCCATTGCGGAGCAGGCGAGTATCGCCCGGAACTGCTCGCGCAACAGTTGCGGCCGGTCCAGGCACAAGCGAATCCCGCGCATGCCCAGAAACGGATTGGCCTCGCGCTCCATCGGTACATAGGCCAATGGCTTGTCCCCACCCACGTCCAGGGTGCGCACCACCAGGTTGCGCTCCGGGCCCAGCGCTCGGGCGACGGCGCTGTACAGGGCTGCCTGTTCGTCGTGCCCCGGTGGTTGCGTGCGATCCAGGTAAAGCAGTTCGGAGCGCAGCAGCCCCACCCCTTCACCTCCCAGGGTCATGGCCTGCTCCACGTCCCGTAACGAACCGACATTGGCGCTGATCTCTACGCGGTGACCGTCGAGGGTTCGGGCCGGCAGGGCCGATTGTTCGAGGTCTCGCTGGCGGCGCTGACGCTGCTCGTCACGCTGGGCGCGGAATTGTTCGATCCGGGTCTGATCGGGATTCAAATGCAATTCGCCGCTGTCGGCATCCAGCAACACCTGGGTGCCATTGGCGACAGCCAGCACCTGTCCATGCATGCCACACAACGACGGCAAGCCCAGCGCTCGGGCGAGAATCGCCACATGGCTGGTCGCACCGCCATCAACCGTGACAAAACCGGCTATTCGCGAGGTATCCAGACTGGCGGTCTGGGAGGGTGTCAGTTGCTCGGCCACCAGGATCGCACGCTCGGGCAATGTCCAGGCGTGTTCCTGTACCCCCAGGATCAACTTGAGCACCCGTTGCCCGACATCGGCCAGGTCCATTGCCCGTTCGACCAGCAAAGCACTGCCCAATTGCTGGAACAGTGCAGCGGTGGCCTCCGTAGCCGCGTTCCAGGCGAATGCCGCGCTCTTGCCCTCGAGGACAAGGGCTTGAGCGTGCTCCAGCAGGGTGGGATCTTCCAGCAACGCTTCATGGGCACGAAAAATCTGCGCCTGGACACTGCCTGCCGCTTCGCGTTGCAAGGTTCGCAACGCTTCAGCCGCCTGACCCAGCGCCTGGTCCAGGGCCGCTTGTTCAACCTGAATCCCGAGGCCCGCTTCGTCGATGTCCAGTACCTGCGAAGCGACTTGAACCACCTCGCCAAACGCCAGGCCGGGTGAAGCACAGACACCTCGCAGCCGGTCCGACATCGACGGTTCGGCCACGGGGGACGCCACCGGCGTCAACGGTACGGCAACCGTTTCGCCGCATCCCGACAGCAACAGGTGTTCCAAGGCTTCGATGGCTTGCCCGGCCTGAGGGCCGGAAGCGCTGATCTGCACGCTGTCGCCCTTGGCCGTTTGCAGCGCCATGATCGCCACCACGGACTTGGCATTGGCACCGGCCTGCTGCCGATGCAGGCAGATGTCGGCATCGAATTCCTTGGCCGCCTCGGCGAACACCGCAGCAGGGCGAGCATGCAGGCCACATTCGTTGGGCACGATCAATGGCCTGGAAAACAGCGCCGAGCCCTGTTGCGCACCCGCGGCAGGCCTTGGTTCGCCCAAGCTGACTTGCAGCAGCGGGTCGCCACTCTCGACGCAGGAAGCCTGGTCTGCCAGCACGCTGAAAGGCTCGCCGCTGACCACCAGCACCAACGTCAACAGGCTGCGTGCATGGAGGGCGATGTAGTCGGCATCAAAATCGATCAGGGGCTGCCCGGCCTCGACGCGTTGACCCGCTTCCACCCGGGGAGTAAAGCCCTTGCCCGCCAGGTTCACCGTGTCCAGGCCAATGTGCATCAGCACCTGGACGCCGTTTTCCCCAGTGATACTCAGCGCATGGCCGCTGCCCTGGAGCGTGCCGACGACACCGGCCATCGGTGCGCAGAGGGTCTGGGACGTCGGGTCGATGCAGATCCCATCCCCCACTACACGACTGGAGAAGACCGGATCCGGTACATCGTCCAAAGGCATCAGGACCCCGGATAACGGCGCGAGCAATTGCAAGGGTTGCGTTGTGTTCATGACTTCACCTGCTGCTGTCTATTCTTGTTGGCATCGCGGCTATGAAGGCTCCGCCGACACGTACTACATGGGTCACTTCCACCAGTATTCGATCTGCACGCCGACGTTGGAGCCATGTCGCGCGTTGTCAAATGCGCCGGTGTCGGACAACGCCGACCCCGCCGCCAGTTGGTTGGCCGCACGCTGGGCCGCTTCGTTCCAGCTGGCATAGGTGTAATAAAGCCGTATCTCCGGTCGGGCCCAGAATTCCGGCCCCTTGGGCGACCAGGTGGGCGCAAAGGTAAACTTGCTCAGCTTGCGCGTGCCGTCGCTCGCCTGTACCTGGTCATGGCCCAGTTCAGCCACCAGCTTGAACTGGTCGGTGAGGGCGTAGGCCGGGCGAACCCCCAGCGACACCCAGTCCTGATCGCCGCCATCGCGGCGGATATCCTTCTGATAAACCGCCTGCACTTGCCCGCCGAAACGCGGCGTGACCTGCCAATCGAAGAATTCAACCAGACGATAGCTCTTGTTGCTGTCGTCCAGGCCCGTATCGCCGGTATACCCCAGCCCGGTGCCGGGCCCCTCGCCATATTGCAAAGCCAGTTTATTCTTGCCACCCAAAAAGGCCTGCTGCACATGCTGGGCGGTCAGGGCCCAGCCGCGATGGGCATCGCGACGGTCCGCCTGGTCGATGAAGCTCAAGCCCAATTCCAACTCACCACCGGGGTTGGTCCTGAAACCGGCCACGTTGAAATCATGTCGATTGACCGGGTCTTTCTGATACAGGTTGTCCTTGCGCGAGAAGGCGTAGCTGTATTTCAGGCCGCCAATGAGTACATCCTCGATTCCCCCTCCGGTGGCGCTCTGGTTCCAATAGTAGAAATCGGAAATATGAATGTCGTTACGTTTGTAGTAACGCCGACCGGCCCATAGCGAACCGCCGTTCAGGCTGGGCATGTTCGACCACTGGGCGTACATCTGCGGCATTCGCGCGGCGCCGTTGTCACCCTGGAACGTCGGCGTGCGGTCATAACGGTTGTACAACGACGCCATGCCATCCACGCTCAACACCGAACCGTCATCGAGAGTGAAAAGGTCCTGGCGCAGCTCCAGCTCGCCATATTGTTCGCATTCGTTGCCCAATCGGTACTTGCTCTGCGCCCCGGGCAACTGGAAACAGGATTGCGATCGACCATTGGTTGCACTGCCGACGCCGCTACGCAGGTAACCGGAAAACTCCAGTGCCTGGGCCGGAAATGGCAATGCCAGGCAGATGCAGGACACCGCAAGGCCCCGATTTATTGTTGTTTTCATATGCCGCTCCTTGTTTTTTATTGTTTTTTGCTGCGCTTTCCCTTTGCCTGCCAACGAATGGGCGATAACCGGCCGCACGGTGCGGCGAGCGCAACGTGGTCGCTGTCAGGCGATGCCTGGGTTTGAAAGGGTTTTGATTCAATCGCTCAGGTGCACTACGAGCGACTCGTAGGGCCGCAGGTGCAACCGTCGATCACGATGCTCTCGGTCGTAGTTACCGATCACCCATCGTTGCTTCATATCGGGGGTGATGATCCCGTCGGGCAACTCGACCTCGCAGTCACTGCCGTGGAAATGACTGATGACCAGCAGACGCTCGCCCTGCCCCTCGCGCAGGTACGCCCACACGAAGGGATGATCGGGCAACAGCAGGCGGTAGACGCCTTCCTGGATCAAGGCTTCTTTACGACGCAGGGTTATCAGTTGGCGGTAAAAATGCAGTATTGATGTCGGATCTTGCCGTTGGTGTTCGACATTGATGAAGGCAGCATTGGCCGGCACGCCAATCCAGGGCTCGGCATGGCTGAAACCCGCGTTCGGTCCGGCCGTCCATTGCATCGGTGTACGCCCGTTGTCCCGCGACTTCTGCATGATCGCTGCCATGGCGTCGGCTTCGGGCACACCGGCGTTACGCTGGAGACGAAAGATATTCAAGGTCTCGACGTCGCGGTACTGGTCGATGTGATCGAAGCCCGGATTGGTCATCCCCAGCTCTTCGCCCTGATACACGAAGGGCGTGCCCTGGAGGAAGTGCAACGCGGTGGCCAGCATTTTCGCCGAAGCCACCCGGTGCTCGCCGTCATTTCCGAAGCGCGAGACCACCCGCGGCTGGTCGTGATTACACCAGAACAGCGCATTCCAACCGCCGCCGGCCTGCATGCCGGTCTGCCAGTCGGACAAGATGCGTTTGAGCTGGAGGAAATCGAAGTCGGCTCGCACCCATTTCTGCAGGTTCGGATAATCCACCTTCAGATGGTGGAAATTGAAGGTCATCGACAACTCACGCGAATCCGGGCACGAATAACGAATGCAGTGTTCGAGACTGGTGGACGACATCTCGCCCACGTTGATCAGGTCGAAACCCTCAAAGACCTCCTGGTGCATTTGCTGCAGATAACGATGTACGTTCGGGCCGTCGGTGTAGAAGCGCCGGCCATCGGTGTGGTCATCAGGAAAATCCGCCGGCTTGGAGATCAGGTTGATGACGTCCAGGCGAAAGCCCCCTACGCCCTTGTCCCGCCAGAAGCGCATCATCTTGAACACTTCGGCACGCACCTGAGGGTTATCCCAGTTCAGGTCGGCCTGGGTGTGATCGAACAGGTGCAGGTAATACTGGCCGGTCTGCGCCTCGTACTCCCAGGCCGAACCGCCGAACTTGGACTCCCAACTGTTCGGTTGGTCGCGCCAGATGTAGAAGTCGCGATACGGGTTGTCGAGGCTGCTGCGGGCGGCCTGGAACCAGGGATGCTCGATGGACGTGTGATTGACCACGATATCAAGCATCAACTTGATACCGCGCCTGCCGGCCTCGGCGATCAACAGCTCACAGTCAGCCATCGTGCCGTAGCTGGGGTCGATGGCGTAGTAGTCGCTGATGTCATAACCGTTATCGCGCTGTGGCGAACGCAGGAACGGCGTCAGCCACAGGTAATCCACCCCGAGCCAGTGCAGATAATCGAGCTTGTCCACGACCCCCAGCAAATCACCGGTCGGCTGACCGCCGTGGCTGTAGAAACTCTTCGGATAGATCTGATAGATCACGGAGCGTTGCCAGTCTTGCATGACGCGATTCCTTCAGTGCGGGCCCATGGCCCATCGTGGACAAGCCGGGGGTCAGGCGACGCGATAGCCGGGGCGGACGATCTTCATGCTCAACCCGCAGGTCAGCGCAAAGGGGACGGTCATGGCGATGACCATGCCGACCACGAACATCGGTATGTAGTCCGGAACGATCGAAATGAAGCCCGGCAAGCCACCCACGCCAATGGCCGAAGCCTTGATCTTGTTCAGCGACAGGAAGATGCAGCCCAGGGCCGAGCCGACCAGGGCGCAGTAGAAGGGGAACTTGTACCGCAGGTTTACGCCGAACATCGCCGGTTCAGTGATACCGAAGTAGGCGGAAATGGCCGAGGTAGAGGCCATGCTCTTGTCCCGGGCATTGCGGGTCATGTAGAACACCGCCAGCGCCGCGCTACCCTGGGCCAGGTTGGACATGACGATCATCGGCCAGATGAAGGTGCCGCCCTGGGTCGAGATCAATTGCAGATCCACCGCCAGGAACATGTGGTGCATGCCGGTGACCACCAGCGGCGCATATAACAGACCGAAGATCGCCCCGCCGATCACCGGCGCGAGATCGAACAACGCCACCATGCCTTCCGTAATCAGGATCCCCAGGTGCCGGGTGACCGGTCCAATGATCGCCAGCGCCAGTACACCCGTGACGACGATGGTAGTGATCGGCACGACCAGCAGTTGGATAGCGTTGGGCACCCTGGCACGCAGCCACCGCTCGATCACGCTCATGACAAAGGCGGCCAACAGGATTGGCAGGATCTGTCCCTGGTAACCAACTTTTTCGATCCGGAACCAACCGAAGATATCGAAGTACGGCAGGCTCTGGCCATCCAGTCCCGCCACGGCCTTGCCGTAGTTCCAGGCATTGAGCAGGTCCGGGTGGACGAGCATCAGCCCGAGCACGATGCCGAGGATCTCACTGCCGCCAAAACGCTTGGCCGCCGACCAACCCACCAGTGCCGGAAGAAAGACGAAGGAAGTGTTGGCCATCAGGTTGATCAGGCTCCAGACACCGTCCAGGTTCGGATACGCGTCGAGCAGTGTCTGGTCGGCAATGAACATGCCCTTGGCGCCCAGCAGGTTGTTGACGCCCATCAGCAGGCCGGCGATCACCAGCGCGGGCAGGATCGGCATGAATACGTCGGAAAGCACCCGCACCAGGCGCTGCATGCCGTTGCCCTTCTGGGCGCCCTGACGCTTGACGTCGGCAATGGTCGCGGCCGCCAGGCCCGTCAGCTCGCGCAAGGCGGCGTAGACCTTTTCCACTTCGCCCGGCCCGATGACCACCTGGAACAATCCGCCGGTGAAAAACGAACCCTTGACCAGGTCGACCTGATTCAACGTCGCGCTGTCCACCTGTGATGCATCCTTGAGGGACAGGCGCAGGCGTGTCACGCAATGGGCTGCCTGCTCGATGTTGCCGACGCCGCCGAGGCTTTGCAGCAGCTCGCTGGCGATTCTGGGGTAATCGTGGCTCATGCTTTTTTCTTCCGCGTCGTTGTTGTTATTGAGAGTCGACAGCACATGGAAGGAAAAATACTCGTCTGTACGAGTTAAATCAACAACTCGTACAGACGAGTTGTGTTTTTTTATTTAAGCACTCCACTATCATCGCGAAACGCCCTACGCTCCTTGCTGCAAAAAAACACAGTGGATTGGACAAGTCCCCCACTTCACCTTAAGGTTCCGCCCCCGGTGTACCGCGCGTTACAGAGCCATTTCCATGAGTAAATACAACCGGATCTACAGCGACCTGCTGGCCAGCATCACCACCGAACGCCTGGAGCGCGGCGCCCGCCTGCCCTCCGAAACCGAACTGATGGATAGCTACCAGGCCAGTCGGGGGACCGTACGCAAGGCGATCGAACAGCTTCAGGAGCGCGGTTTCGCCCAGAAGATCCATGGCAAAGGCACCTTCGTACTGTCGACCTCCCCCATCGAATTCCAGCTCGGCGGCATCGTCAGCTTCCAGGAGACGTACCCGCGCCTGGGCGATGACGTGCGCACTGAAGTGGTCGAGTTCAGCCAACTGCCGCTGGAAGGTGCGTTGCTCGAACACATCAAGGCCCCCGCCGGCAGCCAGGTGACGCGCATCAAGCGCGTGCGGAGAATTGACGGCAAACGGGTGATCCTGGACATCAACCATTTCGTCAGCGACGTGATCCCCGACCTGACCCGCGAGATCGCCGAGCGATCGATCTACGCCTACATCGAACAGACCCTGCAACTGCAGATCGCCTATGCCCAGCGCACCATCGAAGCTGTCCGGTGCGGCAAGGATGATCAGCAACACCTCGATCTCGACGGCCAGAGCCATGTCATCATGGTGAGCAACCAGACCTTTCTCCAGGACGGCCGGCAGTTCGAGTACACCGAATCGCGGCATACCCTCGACAAGTTCTATTTCTCGGATGTGGCGCGGCGCTGAAAGGAAAAAACCGTGTGAACGCTGGTTCGCACGGTTTCTTTGTGTACTGACCGAAATGAACAATTGAGGACGGTATTTGCGCCTGACCACGGAATAACGCCGTTCGATACGGATTTGATCCGATCCCGGTTCCTCTGACATCTAACGCCCTGGGAAGGCTATCCAATGAGGCTCAGTGTCCAGCTGGCTTTCCGGGACGAGATGAGGCGCGCCTGATCTTGTCAGCTCAACGGATTGCGTGCCATGACAATCCACGCCGCTCCGTCGATCATCACCGACCGCTCGCCGGGGAGGCCCGCGAAAGCGGCACGAACCGCGGCCGAGACATGGGCGCGAATGTCGCCGGGCTGGTCAGCGAGCACAAGCGACAGCGGCCCGACCTCGAGCGTCATCTTCACCGCGTCATCGATCGCCGCATCCCTCGTCTCGCCCTCTCCGAATGGGACGGAAGCATCGAAGGGCGCTATAGCGATATCGGTGAAGCCGGCTGCCGTCAGGATGCGCGCTACCCGCCCACGATCGCCGAACGAAAATGGACCGGGCGCTTCGGGATCGGGCGGCGCGGTCGGCCGCACTATGCCCTTGATCGCGCCCATCGGCAGGCGCATCCAATCGTTTTCGGCCGCACTGCGCCAGCAGACGAAAGCGACCCGCCCGCCCGGTCGGAGCGCGCGTCGCATATGAGTGAACGCCCCTGTCGGGTCGTCGAAAAACATCACCCCGAAACGCGAGAACAAGATGTCGAACGCTTTTTCTGGCAGTTCGGCGCTGCTGGCGTCCGCCACTTGGAACAGAACCGGCAGATCCTGCTGCGCAATGGAACGTGCTCGGCTGATCAGCGCTTCGGATATGTCCACGCCCAGCACTTGCCCCTCCGCGCCGACGCGGGAGACCAGAGCCAGACTTGACGCGCCCGCGCCGCAACCAACGTCCAACACACGCTCACCCTTCGCGGGCGCGGCGGCTTCGATCGCGGCTTGGCCGAACATTGTCACCATGGCGTCAAGTCGGGCCTGATTGGCAACCCAGCGCTCCCCGCTTTGACCGCTCCAGTCGGCGACCTGATGGGCATTTTGCTCTGTCATGGGATCTCCTTGTTCTGATTCATTCTTAACAGAAGGGAATCTGCGCGCTCAAACCAGCATCGATTGCTGAGCGAAGATACCCGCCATAGCGCCCTGCGATGATGCCTGGGTGACCGAGGGCAGGAATGGCGTGGCGAGGTCGCCGGCGGCGTAGATGCCGGGCATGCTGGTCTGGCGGTGCTCGTCAACCTTGAGGACGATGCCGGTGGGCGTATCCACCGTGGCGAGGCCCAGTGATTCATGCAGGCTTGCGCACGGCTTGCTGCGCGGATGGGCGAACAGAATGTCGACCGCGACATTGGGGCCGATGTCGAGATTGATCGTGCTGATATGACCCTTTTGATGGGCGATCTCGACGATCCGGCCCTCGACAACAGATACGTTGCGGTGCGCCAGATCGGCCCGGATATCGGGCGGGATATCATGACCATCGGCGAAGACCGTCAACGTGTCGGTCCAATCGTGGTACAGCCTGACATAATTGTGCGACTGCGGGCCGGACCAGACGAGGCCCCAGTGCTGGCCAGCGACTTCAAAGCCGTCGCAATAGGGACAGGGCACGATGGACGTGCCCCAGCTTTCGGCAAAACCCGGGACGTCAGGCATCTGGTCGACGACGCCATAGCTCAGGATCAGGCGACGTGCCTTTAGGCGTTCGTTATCGTCAGTGACAACGCAGAAATCGTCGATTGCGCCAGACACGCTCTCAGCCCGGGCATTGACCAGCCTGATCGTTGGATAGCGCGCCAGCTGCTGCCGCGCCTCGACCAGGATGTCCAGCGGCGGCTTGTGATCGTGGCCAAGCAGACCATGCGAATGGCCGGCAAAGCGGTTACGTGGCCGGCCTGTATCGAGAACGGTTACCTTGCGGCGGGCACGGCCGAGCTGCAGGGCAGCGGCGAGGCCAGCAAAACTGCCGCCGATGATGATGACGTCATTCATGGTGATTGGCTCCGTGCTGTTGATGGAGAGGGACGGGCTCGTCCAGCGGTGGCTTGCATATTTAAGATACTTTGAATTACCCTAATTCGAGAATTGTAATACTGTCAAGTACTGGAATTTTTTATGACCGAAAACAGCCAGGCCCGACGCGGCCGGCCCGCCAATGAAGCGCTTGGCCAGACAATCATCGACGCTGCGGGCGAACTTTTTGCGGAATTGGGTTTTCAAGCAACGACAATGGACAAGGTCGCCCAGCGGGCGAAGATATCCAAGCTAAGCATCTATAAGCACTTCGAGAACAAGGAGGCGTTGTTCAGCGCGGCCATCGCGACCGGCTGCCATCAGTTGTTTGCACCACAACCCCTTCTTGAAGGCGTCGGCGGTTCGGTCGAAGATCAGCTAATGGCGGTGGGAACATTACTGCTTCGCACGCTCTTGAGATCAGACGTCCGCGGTGTCGAAGCCATGGTCATGGCCGACAGGACGAATCAAAAGTCATTAAGCAAGCTCCATTACGAAGCCGGCCCCGCCCATGTCATCGCCCAAATCGAGGCGCTGTTGCGTCAATTGCACGCGAAGGCGCTTCTGAACGTGCCCGATCCACTTCAGTCCGCCCGACTGTTTGCCGCGCTTTTCAAAGGATCCGACCTCCTGATCATCGCGCGCTTCGATGAGGCGAGAGCAGAGGATGACCACGAAATCGAATCCTATTGCCGTTCAGCCGTCACCATGTTCGTCGCCGCGCATGGGTTGAAGGTCTTGGCTTCGTAGTGCTGAGCCATTGGAGCACGTTACGCAAGTCGCACAAAGCGGTCGGAATTTGCCAGGTCAAAAAAGCCAAAAGCCCGCAATTACGCGGGCTTCAGGGTATTTTTGCTAGTGGCCTGTACGGTTAATTCGAGTACTCAAATTCGAGTGCCAGGGCTGGCCAGGCAAGGCGCCATGACGAGTCGTAGCCCCGCTACGGCGAGGAATGGCAACGCAGGCTGGCAAGTCCTGGCGCCGAAGTTGAGTAAACGAATTAGCCACACAGGCCACTAGGTAGCCCGAACGCTTACAGAAGATCAATTCCACTACATGTCAGCCAGCTTCTGAAAGGTCTTCTTGTGAGTTATGAGAACGAGCTTGGTTTCTGAATAAACGATTTGCTTACCGCCGTCTGCACGCAACTCAGAAACAGTCATTGCTTAGAGAAAAAACTCTTCAGCCCGCACGCCCCGCGACAAACGGCCACCCCCATTCGTCGCGTCCACGTTTATGTATGACTTGAAAGACCTGACGAATCAGGTCGTGGAAGCGGCGCCGAGCCGGAAATTATCCCGAGCCCATGATGCAAATTTCGTCGGCGTCTTGCCCGCCACCTTGTTCGCGAGCGCGATCCCAGCGTCGTGGGAGCCCGGCCCAAGATACGTATAGGTCTCGTAGTAGGTCAGCGTTTCACCTAACGCGTCAGCCCCTGGAAAGAAGCCTGAGTACACTTCCCGAGGAACCTGGGTGAACGAGACCTTGTGGCCCAACTGATTCAATGTATCGACGAGCTCGTTGAAGCTCAGGAAGTCGCCGACCAGCGGAAGATATGCGCCATTGCCAGCTTCCTCCGGACGTGCAAATGCACCCGCCACGATGTCGCCCAACTCGTTGATGTCACCCATGTGAAGACAACGTACAGTCGGATCGATAGGCAGTGTCCACCCCAAGCTGCCATCCTGCTGCATTTGCGGACCGTATGGTCCCGCGAAGTTCCGATAGTAGGCCGGCGGCATGACAAAGGTATGCCGTGGAAACCCAGCATTCTTCACAATCGAGTCAACCTTCGCCTTCCCAGTGAACTGAGGAACGTTGAATTTGCCGCCGCTGATTACTTCTACGTTTGGAAGCGTCGACCAGATCAGGTGATTAACGCCTGCCGCTTTCGCGGCCTGAACTGCCGCTGCTGCCTGCTTGATCTCATTGGTGCCGTCCTGCCAGAAGTTGGTGACCAGAAAGACGCCATGGACACCTTCCAGGGCCGCAACAAGAGTCTCAGGCCGTTCCAGATCTGCTGCGACCGCTTCGTCAGCGACGCCTTTGTACTTGGCCGGGTCGCGCGAAAGCGCACGTACTTTGAACTGGCCGCTTTCCTTCAGGGCACGCACAACGCCGCCCCCTTGATTTCCCGTTGCGCCAAATACGGCGATCAGATTCTTGTCGATGGGCATTATTTACCTCTCCGCTCTTGATCAGGCGCTTGGACGGATGCGAAGCGCTTCTGTCGATTTGTCTTGGACGGATCTTGCAATTGATCTATTTTTGAATCAATTACCCAAAAAATCACATCATTTGCCAGTATTTGATCCATATGAGCGATCCCATCGAAACATCAGAACTAGTCGCCTTCACCAAGACGGTTGACGCCAAATCACTCTCGCGTGCAGCCGCCGAGCTGCGCATTCCGCGCGCCACTGTGAGCCGTCGTCTTGCGCGCCTCGAGGAACGTCTTGGCGCGCGTCTCCTGCGCCGCACCACGCGAAGTCTGGTCCTCACCGATGTTGGCGAGGTGTTCTATCGGGAGGCCTGCATCGCGCTTGAGGCTGTGCGCCTCGCCGAGCAGAGCGTGCGAAGAACCGACGACGTCGTGCGTGGTGATTTGCGCGTCTCGGTTCCGCCGATGATGCGCGGTGGTTTCCATGCGATGCTCTGCGAGTTCGCGGCGCGTTACCCTGAGCTACGCGTTCATGTCCACACCTCGAACCATCACGTTGACCTTCTTCGCGGCGATTACGACGTCGCTCTCCGGGCCAGCAGCCAGATCGAACCCGGCCTAATCGCACGCACGCTCCTGCGCGACCCCATGATCGCCGTCGCGTCGCCCGCTTACCTCGCCGATCATGGCGCACCACGCACGCACCGTGATCTCAAGCATCACAACTGTCTCCTCGGCTTCACGCGCGGCGAGCTGCCGGAGACCCACTGGCCCATGACTTCCGGAGGCAAGCTTTATGTAGAGGGCACCTTCTTCTCGAACGACATCGCCCTGTTGTGCGAGGCAGTCGTAAACGGGCTTGGCATAGCACTCCTCCCCCGTAACCTCGTATCGCCACACCTGGAGAGCGGTGCGCTCTTGCAGGTGCTCGACGGCGTCGTCGGCATCGAAATGCATATCGCACTGGTCTACCCCGAGCGCACGTTCTTGCTGCCTCAAGTACGTGCCTTCATCGATGCGGTCGCCGCCTGGCTGCCGCACGAGGATGCCGCGAGCCATGGCACTTCACAACGTAAGCTATCGGGCGCGACCACGCAGCCGAAGAAGGCTGCACCTCGCCCTTAGAGCAAGAAAAGTTCTCGTGCTTGATTCACATACAAGACGTCCAGATCAATCATCTGCCCAAACACAGTGCTCGGCGATGCAGAGCACTGTTAGAAATTGTCCACCCTAAAACGCCGAAAGCCCGCATTAACGCGGGCTTCCAGGGTGTTTCTTAGCAATTGATGCGATCTACGTCGGACGCGGGATCATTCCCACTCAATCGTCGCCGGCGGCTTGCTCGACACGTCGTAAGTAACGCGAGAGATGCCGTCGATTTCGTTGATGATGCGGCCGGAAACGGTTTCCAGCAGCTCGTACGGCAGGTGTGCCCAGCGAGCGGTCATGAAGTCGATGGTTTCCACCGCACGCAGGGCCACGACCCAGGCGTAACGACGGCCATCGCCCACCACGCCAACCGATTTCACCGGCTGGAACACCACGAACGCCTGGCTGACCTTGTGGTACCAGTCGGCCTTGCGCAGTTCTTCGATGAAGATGTGGTCGGCGCGACGCAGCAGGTCGGCGTATTCCTTCTTCACCTCACCGAGGATCCGCACGCCCAGGCCCGGGCCCGGGAATGGGTGGCGATAGACCATGTCGTACGGCAGGCCCAGTTCCAGGCCAAGGCGACGGACTTCGTCCTTGAACAGCTCGCGCAGCGGCTCGACCAGCTTGAGGTTCATTTCCTCCGGCAGGCCACCGACGTTGTGGTGGGACTTGATCACGTGGGCCTTGCCGCTCTTCGCGCCGGCCGACTCGATCACGTCGGGGTAGATGGTGCCCTGGGCCAGGTACTTGATGTTGTCGAGCTTGCAGGATTCGGCATCGAACACGTCGATGAAGGTGCGGCCGATGATCTTGCGCTTCTTCTCCGGGTCGGACTCGCCGGCCAGGTTGGCCAGGAACTGCTCTTCGGCGTTGGCGCGGATCACCTTGACGCCCATGTTCTCGGCGAACATGGCCATCACTTGCTCGCCTTCGTGCAGGCGCAGCAGGCCGTTGTCGACGAAGACGCAGGTCAGCTGATCACCGATGGCCTTGTGCAGCAGCGCGGCGACCACCGAGGAATCCACGCCGCCGGACAAGCCCAGCAGTACATTGTCGGTACCGACCTGGGCGCGCACCTGGGCGATGGCGTCTTCAGCGATTTTCGACGGAGTCCACAAGGCTTCGCACTCGCAGATGTCGAGGATGAAGCGCGACAGGATGCGGCCGCCCTGCTTGGTGTGGGTCACTTCCGGGTGGAATTGCACGCCGTAGTAGCGACGCTCGTCGCTGAACATGCCGGCAATCGGGCAGCTCGGCGTGCTGGCGAGGATGTGGAAGTCTTCCGGCATCCTGGTGACCTTGTCACCGTGGCTCATCCACACGTCCAGGCCGAACAGGCCATCGGCGTCGACATGGTCTTCGATACCGTCCAGCAGGCGACTCTTGCCGACCACGTCAACGCGGGCATAGCCGAATTCACGCAGGTCGGAGCCTTCCACCTTGCCGCCGAGCTGCTCGGCCATGGTCTGCATGCCGTAGCAGATGCCGAAGACCGGTACGCCCAGGTCGAACACCGCTTGCGGGCAGCGCGGGCTGTTGGCTTCGTGCACGGACTCGGGACCGCCGGCGAGGATGACGCCTTTGGGAGCGAACTCGCGAATCGCTTCGTCATCCATGTCGAACGGGTGCAATTCGCAGTACACGCCGATTTCACGCACGCGGCGGGCAATCAGTTGGGTGTACTGGGAACCGAAGTCGAGGATCAGGATGCGGTGAGCGTGAATGTCGAGGGCCATGACTCATTCTCTGATGCAGCTGCAAGCTTCAAGCCGCAAGCTGCCAGTTGATCGGGGAGAACGCGGTAGTTGCTGCAACGCAACTACCGCTTGTAGCTTGAAGCTTGTAACTCGCGGCTCGAGGCGTTAGCCGACCCGGTAGTTCGGCGCTTCCTTGGTGATCTGTACATCGTGGACATGGGACTCGGCCATGCCGGCGCCGGTGATACGCACGAACTCCGGCTTGGTGCGCATCTCTTCGATGTTGGCGCTGCCGGTGTAGCCCATCGAGGAACGCAGGCCACCCATCAGCTGATGGATGATCGCGGTCAGGGTGCCTTTGTACGGCACACGGCCTTCGATGCCTTCCGGTACCAGCTTCTCGGCACCCGCGGAGGAGTCCTGGAAGTAGCGGTCGGAAGAACCCTGGGCCTGGGACATGGCACCCAGCGAGCCCATGCCGCGGTAAGCCTTGTAGCTACGGCCCTGGAACAGCTCGATCTCGCCCGGCGCTTCTTCGGTACCGGCGAACATCGAACCCATCATCACGCTGTAGGCACCGGCAACGATGGCCTTGGACAGGTCACCGGAGAAACGGATGCCGCCGTCGGCGATCAACGGTACGCCGGTGCCTTCAAGGGCTGCGGCAACGTTGGCGATGGCGCTGATCTGCGGCACGCCCACGCCGGCGACGATGCGGGTGGTGCAGATCGAGCCAGGGCCGATACCGACCTTGACCGCATCGGCACCGGCTTCGACCAGGGCCTTGGCGGCAGCGCCGGTGGCGATGTTGCCGCCGATGACCTGCACGTCAGGGAAGTTCTGCTTGGCCCAGCGGACGCGATCGATCACGCCTTTGGAATGACCGTGGGCGGTGTCGACCACCACCACGTCGACGCCGGCATTGACCAGCGCGGCAACACGATCACCGGTGTCCTTGCCGGTACCGACCGCGGCACCGACGCGCAGACGACCCTGGTCGTCCTTGCTAGCCAGCGGATAGGCCTTGGCTTTTTCGATGTCGTTGACGGTCATCATGCCCTTGAGGGCGAATTTGTCGTCGACGATCAGCACGCGCTCGATGCGGTGCTTGTGCAGCAATTCGCGGACTTCGTCCTTGCTGGTGCCTTCCTTGACCGTGACCAGGCGCTCTTTGGGCGTCATCACTTGGCGGACGGTGGCATCCAGGCGGTTCTCGAACCGTACGTCGCGGGAGGTGACGATGCCGACCAGGTCGCCATCATGCAGCACCGGAACGCCGGAGATGTTGTGCATGCGGGTCAGTTCGAACAGATCGCGTACCGTGGCATCGGCCTCGATGGTGATCGGATCCTTGACCACGCCAGCCTCGAACCGCTTGACCTTGCGCACTTCGGCGGCCTGCTGTTCGATGGTCATGTTCTTGTGGATGATACCGATACCGCCTTCCTGGGCCATGGCAATGGCCAGACGGGCTTCGGTCACGGTGTCCATGGCAGCGGAAACCAGCGGGATATTCAGTTCGATGCCACGGGTAAGACGGGTTTTGAGACTGACTTCGTTAGGCAGCACCTCGGAATAACCGGGCACAAGGAGAATGTCGTCGAAGGTCAGGGCTTCTTGGCTGATACGCAGCATCGCGGGGGCTCCCGAGCGGGAAAATGGAAGCGCGCCATTATACTCATGCACACCGTCTGGCTCAATGTAAAACTCTGTCTATTATTGGCGGGATGATTGATGGGTGAAACAGTGCCCTTATTGGCCATGCGCCGAACCTGTGGCGAGGGAGCTTGCTCCCGCTCGGTCGGTCCGACGCCTCGGGCGCAGCGACCGCCAAAAGCCAGGGCCGCTTCGCAGCCCAGCGGGAGCAAGCTCCCTCGCCACAGAGCCATCCTCCAGGCTGCTATCTACAACTCCACCTTCACCCAACTCACCGGCTGGTCCAGCCAATCGGCGAATTCGTCGAGAAACGTCTGCTTAAACCCCGCCTCCAGCCAGTTGTTGAAGATGAACCCCAGGTTGGAGAAGCCGCAGGGCTGCAGGAACAGGAAGCCGTTGATGTCATCTTCGTGCCCGCATTCGGGGCAGGTGAAGTTGTCGGTGCGATCGGGCATCCAGTCTTCCAGGCTTTCGAACAGCGCCTCGCCGATTTCCCGGCGGCACTCGGCGCAGCCCGCTTCCTCGAGAAAGCCCTTGGCCGGGGTGTAGATGCAGCGTTTGGTGATGATCTCCAGGCCATTGATCGGCTCGCCGAACGGCAGCGCGTCGGGGTGCAGGACAACGGCTCGTGCACCAGGGGCGATGGCGTGGGCCATGCGATTGCCCGTGCGCCCGCAGGTGGTCAACTGTTCTTCGACGATGTTCTTGCGCACCAGCCAACGCACGATCGCCCGAGCCCTGGGCTCATGGACCGGCAAGGTGGAGATTTTCGGGACAATGATGCTTTGGGAGTTCATGGCAAGGCCTGGGTTGCGTGTGCGGGTGCAATTGAAGGCCGGCAGCTTAATCCCTGGCCAAACCAGGTCAAGCGCTCAGGTAGCGCCCGATCAGCGCGAGGCCGCTGGCGAGCACCAGCCAGGTCACCAGGCGCACGAAGGTCTCGCGCGACATCTTCATCGTCAGGCGCCGGCCTATCCACAGCCCCAGCGCCATGGCCGGCAATAAACACAGCGCCAGTACCAACAAGGGTAGTTCGGCATACACGCCTGCGACAGCGAACAGACTCAAGCGCACCACGGTGCTGCAACTGATCAGCGCGCTTTGGGTGGCCCGGGCCGGTTCCTTGGGCAAGCGGCTGTTCAAATAGATTGCATATAAAAAGCCGCCGCTGCCGAACAAGGCCCCGAACATCCCGCCCACCGTGCCCATCGGGATCGCCCACAGTGCCGACAACTGCGTGGGTCGGGTCTTTATCCACAGGCTGTAGATTGCGTAGGCGCTGATGAACAGGCCCATCAACAGCAACAGCAGGTCAGACTTGAGGTTGAGCAGGAAAATCACGCCCAGGGTGCAACCGACTGCCATGCACGGCAACAACCGCAGCAATTCCGGCCGGGCAACATCCTTGCGCGACGGCAGCAGGTTGCCGAACGCCGCGACAAAATCCAGCAGCACCAGCAGCGGCACGATTTTCGACAGCGGCAGGAACAGCAGCAGAATCGGCGCGGCTACCAGAGCGGTGCCGAACCCGGCAATGCCGAACACAATGTAGGCCAGAGCGATGGCGAGGCCGATTACCAGCCAATCCGTGGGTGCGAATGCCCATTGACCTAGCCACGACAGAGGATCCATTGCGCACTTCCTTGATTGGCGAAGGGCCGACTTTAGCCAGAGGTGGAGGGCATATCCAGCATTTGTGCTGGCTGTACCGCCGCTATCGCGAGCAGGCTCGCTCCCACAAGGACGACGTAGGACCCTGTGGGAGCGAGCCTGCTCGCGATGAAGGCAACCCGGTCTAATTGTTTCCACACATGGAGATTAAGCGGCAAATGCCCTTATCATGCCGCCCATGATTAAAGATCCCTTTGCCCGACTGGGCCTGGACCGTGAGGTCCTGACTGTCAGCCAACTCAATGGCCGTGCGCGGGTGTTGCTCGAAGACGTATTCAGCAACATCTGGGTCGAGGGCGAAATCTCCAACCTCGCCCGCCCTGCCTCCGGCCATGTGTATTTCACCCTCAAGGACAGCGGTGCCCAGGTACGCTGCGCGCTGTTCCGGCAGAACGCCGCGCGGGTGCGCCAGGCCTTGAAGGACGGGTTGGCGGTCAAGGTACGCGGCAAGGTCTCGCTGTTCGAGGGCCGTGGCGACTACCAGTTGATTCTCGACACCGTAGAGCCGGCCGGCGACGGTGCCCTGCGCCTGGCCTTCGATGCCTTGAAGGAAAAGCTCAGTGCCGAAGGTCTGTTCAGCGCCGAGCGCAAGGTGCCCCTGCCCGCTCATCCGCAACGCATCGGCATCATCAGTTCGCCCACCGGCGCGGTGATCCGCGACATCATCAGCGTGTTCCGTCGCCGTGCGCCGCAGATTGCCCTGACGCTGATCCCCACCGCCGTGCAGGGCCGCGAAGCCACCGCACAGATCGTCCGCGCCTTGAAGCTGGCGGACGCCCGGGGTTTCGACGCGCTGATCCTCGCCCGTGGCGGCGGTTCGCTGGAAGACTTGTGGTGCTTCAACGAAGAAGCCGTGGCCCGGGCCGTGGACGCCTGCGTGACACCGATCGTCAGCGCCGTTGGCCATGAAACCGACGTGTCCATCAGCGATTTCGTCGCCGACGTACGCGCTCCAACGCCGTCCGCCGCCGCCGAACTGCTGGCGCCGGACGCTGGCGATCTGGTGCGCCGGGTCGAAAGCCTGCATCGGCGGCTGGTGATGCGCATGCGCGACCGCTTGATGCGCGATCAACTGCGCCTCGAAGGCCTGACCCGACGCCTGCGCCACCCCGGTGAACGCCTGCGCCAACAAGCCCAACGCCTCGACGACCTGGACATGCGCCTGCGCCGGGCCTTCGAACGCAGCCTCAATACCCGCCGCGAACGCCTGATCCGCCTGGAAACCCGCCTGGCCGGACAGCATCCGGGCCGGCACCTGGCGCTGCTGCGCCAGCGCCTGGACAGCCTGGCCGAACGCCTGCCCCGGGCCATGCGCGAAGGCTTGAAGGCGCGACGCGTGCAATTGCACAACCAGATGCAGACGCTGCACATCGTCAGCCCCCTGGCGACCCTCGGCCGGGGCTACAGCATTTTGTTGGACGAACGCGGCCATGCGATCCGCAGTGCCGGACAGACCCAGACCGGCCAGCGCCTGACGGCCCGGCTCGGCGAAGGCGAATTGCTGGTGCGGGTCGAAGACAATCACCTGACGCCGGTCACCCTTTCTCTACTGGATTGATCCATGCCGCGATTTCTAGCGCCCCTGCTGTTGCTGTGCCTGACCTTCAACGCCCATGCCGACAGTTACATCACCCGCTTGCTGAACAAACCGGTGCCGGGGGGCGTGGCCGTGGTCGACCTGGGCTCCGCGGCCCAGGCGCCGAAAGCCAGCTATCAGGGCAAGCCGGTGCTGGTGGTCAAGGAACAGAACAACTGGCTGGCGATTGTCGGCATCCCGCTGACCGTCCAGCCGGGCACCCAGCAGGTCAGCAGCGGCGGCAGCACCCAACCGTTCGTGGTCGGCTATAAAAAGTACCCCGAGCAGCACATCACTCTGAAGAACAAGCGTCAGGTCAATCCGAACCCGGCGGACCTCAAGCGTATCGACGCAGAACTGGCCGTGCAGTTGAAGGCCTACCGCAGCTTCAGCCCGAACATCCCCAGCAACCTGCTATTGGACAAGCCGGTCAACGGCCCGCTGTCGAGCCGGTTTGGCGTGCGTCGCTTCTTCAACGGCGAAGAGCGCAACCCCCACGCCGGCCTGGACTTCGCCGTGCCCGCCGGCACGCCGATCAAGACGCCGGCGGCCGGCAAGGTGATCCTCACCGGTAACTACTTCTTCAACGGCAATACCGTGTTCGTCGACCATGGCCAGGGCTTCATCAGCATGTTCTGCCATATGTCGAAAATCGATGTGAAGGTCGGCCAGCAACTGGCCCGGGGCGCGGTGGTGGGCAAGGTCGGCGCCACCGGTCGAGCGACCGGGCCGCACATGCACTGGAACATCAGCCTGAATGATGCGCGGGTGGATCCGGCGATTTTCATCGGGGCGTTCGAGCCCTGAGTTTTGTGTGAGGCGACAGGCCCCCATCGAGAGCAGGCTCGCTCCCACAGGGTTCTACGCAGTCCTGTGGGAGCGAGCCTGCTCTCGATGGCAGCAGCTGCATCTCCCGCCCATCATGAATTGCCAGGCTCTAAACATCGACGCAATAAAAATACAAACTATTCGGTCATGCGCGATTAAATCTCGCAAACCCACCAAAAAGCAGAACTTCTCTCAATTTTTTCCGACTGCTTGCGATCCTCCCCCCACCCGGTTAGGGTTGAGGGCATGAAAACCTCTCACACCCTCATCCAGCTTCGCCAGCACCGCAGCCTGTGCCTCGTCAGCGCACGACTGCCGGGCTGAATCGCAGCACCCCGTCCAGGCTCTAGAGCCACCCCGTTCGAACCACCGGCAGGCCGCCTTTTTCCGGCCACGACAATAAAGGATTCCGCCCATGAGCATGCTCAAAGACCCGTCTTCCAAATACCGCGCCTTCCCGACCATCAACCTGCCGGATCGCACCTGGCCGTCGAAGACCATCACCGCCGCGCCGATCTGGTGCAGCTCCGACCTGCGCGACGGCAACCAGTCGCTGATCGAGCCGATGGACGCGGTCAAGAAACTGCGCTTCTGGAAAACCCTGGTCGCCGTGGGCGTCAAGGAAATCGAAGCGTCGTTCCCGGCGGCCTCGCAAACCGACTTCGACTTCGTGCGCACCCTCATCGAAGAAGGCCACATCCCGGACGACACCACCATCCAGGTGCTGACCCAGGCCCGTGAAGACCTGATCGCCCGCACGTTCGAGTCCCTGCGTGGCGCGAAGAAAGCCATCGTCCACCTCTACAATGCCACCTGCCCGTCGTTCCGCCGCATCGTGTTCAACCAGGACAAGGAAGGCGTGAAGGAAATCGCGGTGAACGCGGCCAAGCTGTTCGTCAAGTACGCTGCCCAGCAGCCGGAAACCCAGTGGCAGTTCGAGTACTCGCCAGAGACGTTCAGCGCCACTGAGCTGGAGTTCGCCAAGGAAGTCTGCGACGCAGTGATCGAAGTCTGGAACCCGACCCCTGAGCACAAGGTGATTCTCAACCTGCCCGCCACCGTGGAAGTCGCCACCCCGAACGTCTACGCCGACCAGATCGAGTGGTTCCACCGCAACATCACCCGTCGTGACAGCGTGCTCATCAGCCTGCACACCCACAACGACCGTGGCACCGGCGTGGCCGCTACCGAGCTGGGCCTGATGGCCGGCGCCGACCGTGTCGAAGGCTGCCTGTTCGGCAACGGCGAGCGCACCGGCAACGTCGACCTGGTAACCGTGGCCCTGAACCTCTACACCCAGGGCATCGACCCAGAGCTGGATTTCTCCGACATCGATGGCGTGCGCAAAGTGGTCGAAGAGTGCAACCAGATTCCGGTGCACCCACGTCACCCTTACGTCGGTGACCTGGTTCACACCGCGTTTTCCGGCTCGCACCAGGACGCCATCCGCAAGGGCTTTGCCCAGCAGAAACCAGACACGCTGTGGGAAGTGCCGTACCTGCCGATCGACCCGGCCGACATTGGCCGCAGCTACGAGGCAGTGATCCGCGTCAACAGCCAGTCGGGCAAGGGCGGCATCGCCTACCTGCTGGAGCAGGAATACGGCATCAGCCTGCCACGCCGCATGCAGATCGAGTTCAGCCAGGTGGTACAGCGCGAGACCGACCGCCTCGGCCTCGAAATGACCGCCCAGCAGATCCACGGCCTGCTGCAACGCGAATACCTGCAAGCCAACACCCCGTACGCGCTGGTCAGCCATCGCCTGCAGGAAGAGAACGGCAACAGCGCGGTGGAAGTGGAAGTTGCCAGCAAGGGCCAGGGCGAAACCAACCTGCACTGGCGCGGCAAGGGCAACGGCGCGCTGGAGGCGCTGGTGGCCGGCCTGCCAATTCCGGTGGAGATCATGGACTACAACGAACACGCCATCGGTGCCGGCACCAATGCCAAGGCAGCGGCGTACATCGAACTGCGGGTCAACGGTGAACGTGCGGTACACGGCGTGGGCATCGATGAAAACATCACCACCGCCAGCTTCAAGGCCCTGTTCAGCGCGCTGAACCGCTCGCTGAGCCAGCCTGAGGCCAAGGCGGCCTGATTCGCGGCTGAAATGCAAAAGGCCCCGGGGTGTGAACCCTGGGGCCTTTTTGTTTGGCGGTGGTCTTGTGCCGACTGTCATGGCCCCATCGCGAGCAGGCTCGCTCCCACAGGTTCCATGCTGCTCTTGTGGGAGCGAGCCTGCTCGCGATGGCAGTCTGTCAGGCGACAGCAATCTCAGGCATGGGTATCGACAGAACCGGCCATGGCCTGCAACAACGCTGCCCGCAAGGTCTGCAAGGCGGCCTGGGTGCCCATGATCTGGGTCTGGATGGCCATGGCCTGCTGGAGCTTCTGCTCTTCGTTGGCCTGGCTTTTCTCCACGCGGGCCAGTTCGGCCTGCTGTTGAGCCAACAGCTTTTCAGCCTGCTCGATCTGCTTCTTCAGTTGCTCGATGACATCCACACCACTGCTGGCAGGCGCACCGGCGACGTTGGCGCCGCTGGTATCGACCTTCAGTGACTTTTCCTTCCCGTCGCCGGCATCAGTCGATGCCGCCGCAGCGGCCGCCGTTTCTTCGGCCGCCCCGTCGATCCGGACCTTTGGGGCCGAGAGTGGGTAAGGATTTACGGTAGTTGCGCTGATCGTGGTCATTGGGACTCCTCCTTGGCTGCCCCGTTATCGGCACGCAACAGCGCTTCTTAAGAGCTGAATCGTTTCAATCAGATGAATTCGAAACGGTCGGCATCCAGGTTCGCCGGAAAGCGCTTGCGATAGCCCGCCAGGTCCGCCGCATTCAAACTCACCATGAACACACCATCGGCCTCCCCCGCGCTGAGCAAGGTTTCGCCCTGGAAGTCCAGCACCTGACTGTCGCCGGTATAGGCGAAGCCCTTGCCATCGGTGCCGATGCGATTCACCGCCGCCACGTAGCACAGGTTCTCGATGGCGCGGGCCGGCAGCAGGCGGTTCCAGTGCTGGCGCCGGGCACCCGGCCAGTTGGCGGTGTACAGCAACAGGTCGGTGTCCTCGGCGTCGCGGCTCCAGGCCGGGAAACGCAGGTCGTAGCAAATCAGTGGACGGACCCGCCATCCCTTGAGCTCGAACAGCACTTGCCGCTCGCCCGGTGTGTAGTGATCGTGTTCGCCAGCCATGCGGAACAGATGGCGCTTGTCGTAGTGCAGCACCTCGCCGTCCGGTCGCACCCAGAGCAGGCGGTTGCGATGGCTGCCGTCAGCGGCCTGGACAATCAGGCTACCCGTGATCACCGCATCCAGCCTTGCCGCCTGGGTCCGCATCCATACGCTGGTGGGCCCGTGTTCCGGCTCCGCCAGGGCTTGCGACTCCATGGAAAACCCGGTGGTGAACATTTCCGGCAGGATGATCAGGTCCGCCCCCCGCGCCTGCTCCAGCAGGCTTTCGAAATGCTCCAGGTTGGCCTGGCGGTCATGCCACGCCAGGGTGGTCTGGATCAGGGCGATATCGAGGTTCGGCAATGCACTCAGATCACGCATAGTTTTTCCGCCGCTTCGCGCAGCGTCTCCTCGCGTTTGGCGAAGCACAGCCGCACCAGGCGCTGGCCTTCGGGTGGGTCCTGGTAGAACACCGACACCGGAATCGTCGCCACGCCGTGCTCACGGGTCATCCAGACCGCCATGTCGACATCGTTCAGGTCCGGGCGGATGTGCGAATAATCCACCAACTGGAAATAGGTGCCGGCCACGCGCTTGAAGCTGAACCGCGACGGGGCCAGCAGATCGCAGAACAGGTCGCGCTTGGCCTGGTAGAAATCCGGCAGCTCTTCCACATGCTCGGGATGCGCGGCCATGTAGTCGGCCAAGGCATATTGCAGCGGCGTCACGCCACAGAAGCTGACGTACTGATGCACCTTGCGCAGCTCCGCTGTCAGGGCCGGTGGCGCCACGACGTAGCCGGTTTTCCAGCCGGTAACGTGGTAGGTCTTGCCGAACGAACTGACCACGAAGGCACGGCGGTACAGCTCCTCGTGGGCCAGTACGCTGGCATGGGGTACACCATCGAATACCAGGTGTTCGTAGACTTCATCGCTGATCAGGTAGATATCGCGATCACGGATCAACGCCGCCAGCTGATCCAGCTCGGCGCGACTGATCAGGGCGCCGCTGGGGTTGTGGGGCGTGTTGAGAATGATCATCCGCGTGCGCGGGCTCAGGGCTTCGCCGAGCTTCTGGAAATCGATGGAAAAATCATCCAGGCCCAGCTGGACGTGTACGCAACGGCCACCGGCCAATTGGACCGAGGGCTCGTAACTGTCATAGCAGGGGTCGAACACGATCACTTCATCGCCGCTTTGAACGACCGCCGCGATGGCGCAGAAAATCGCCTGGGTCGCACCGGGGGTCACAGTGACTTCCTGGTCGGCGTCGACCTGGGCGCCATAACTGCGGGCGATCTTCGCCGCGATCTGCTGACGCAGGGCCGGCAGCCCGGTCATGGGTGAATACTGGTTATGACCTTGGGCAATATGCCGGCCGACCGCGTCGCGCAGGGCCTGCGGACCATCGAAATCGGGAAACCCCTGGGACAGGTTGAGCGCACCGGTCTGCGCGGCGAGCTGGGACATCTGGGTGAAAATGGTGATGCCGACATTCGGCAGCTTGCTGGTGATCATCAGGGGGTCTCTGCGTCTGCACCCGGCTCTGGCGCGGCGCGGGAGAGGTCGAGGATAGCCCAATCGCCGGGCATGAAAAAGGGTGCCGAATTGGCACCCTTTCCATTTGTCGCTCGACCCGTGGCGAGGGAGCTTGCTCCCGCTGGGCTGCGTAGCAGCCCCTTGGGTTCCGCCTGATCTACTGCAACGCGGGCTAGGTGGGGGTTGCTTCGCAACCCAGCGGGAGCAAGCTCCCTCGCCACAAAAGCTCTCTCGCCACAAGCCCAATAGCAGGCGCCGGTTCAGCGCTTGTCGCGACGCTTCTTCTCGGCCTTCTTGTGGTGCGACATCAAACGACGCTTCTTGTTGACCTGGCGGTCGGTGAGCGTGTTCTTGTTGCCTTCGTACGGGTTCTCGCCGCCCTTGAACTCGATGCGGATCGGCGTACCGACCAGCTTCAGGACACGGCGATAGGTGTTTTCCAGGTAACGGACGTACGACTTGGGCACCTTCTCGATCTGGTTGCCGTGGATCACGATGATCGGCGGGTTGGCGCCGCCCAGGTGAGCGTAACGCAGCTTGATCCGGCGGTTGTTGACCATCGGTGGCGCGTGCTCGCCAACCGCGTCTTCCAGGATCTGGGTCAGGCGATTGGTCGGCCAGCGGGTCACCGCCGACTTGAAGGAGTTCTGCACCGACGCGTAGAGGTTACCCACGCCCGTACCGTGCAAGGCCGAGATGAAATGGATATCGGCGAAGTCGACGAAGAACAGCCGACGCTGCAATTCGACCTTCACGAAATCGCGCTCGCTCGGCGTCATGCCGTCCCACTTGTTGATCGCGATGACCAGCGCACGACCGGCCTCCAGGGCGAAGCCCAGCAGGTTCAAGTCGTGATCGACCACGCCTTCGCGGGCATCCATCACGAAGATCACCACGTTGGCGTCCTTGATGGCCTGCAGCGTCTTGACCACGGAGAACTTCTCGACTTCCTCGTGGATCTTGCCGCGCTTGCGCACACCGGCGGTGTCGATCAGCGTGTACTTCTCTTCGTTGCGCTCGAAGGGAATGTAGATACTGTCGCGGGTGGTACCGGGCTGGTCGTACACGATGACCCGGTCTTCGCCGAGCATGCGGTTGACCAGCGTCGACTTGCCCACGTTCGGACGGCCGATGATCGCGATCTTGATCCCGTCCTTTTCGCTCGGGCCCGGAATGCGCTTGGCTTCCTCGCCTTCGGCAACGATCTCTTCCTCGCCTTCTTCCGGCTCGTCTTCGTCGTCTTTCGGGAAATCAGCCAGGGCGACTTCCAGCAACTGGCTAATGCCGCGACCGTGGGCACCGGCAATCGGGATCGCCTGGCCCATGCCCAACGGCGCGAACTCGGCGCGGGCCATGTCCGGGTCGATGTTGTCGACCTTGTTGGCGACCACATGGGAGCGCTTGTTACGCTTGCGCAAATGCTCGGCGATCATCTGGTCGGCGGCGGTAAAACCAGCCTTGGCGTCTACCAGGAACAGCACCACATCGGCTTCTTCAATGGCGAGCAGCGACTGCTCGGCCATTTTTTCGTCCATGCCATGTTCATCACCGGAGATACCGCCGGTGTCGATCAGAATATAGGTACGCCCTTGCCACTTGGCCTCACCGTATTGGCGATCACGGGTCAGACCGGACAAGTCGCCGACGATGGCGTCGCGAGTCCTGGTCAGGCGGTTGAACAAGGTGGACTTGCCGACGTTCGGTCGGCCCACCAGGGCGATTACGGGAACCATGCGGCTCTCCACTTCGTTATTTCAGAAAATACAAAAGCCGCTGCGAGGCAGCGGCTGGTGCTCAGGTGAAGCCGCTTGGGGATTGAACCCCAAGCATAGTCTTACTTGATGGTCAGGGCTTCCAGTTTGCCGCTGTTGCCATACACATAGATCATGTTGCCTGCCACCAGCGGACGGGCACGCAGGCCGTCGCTGTCGATACGTTCGCGGCCGACGAAACGACCGTCCACCTGGCTCAGCAGGTGCAGGTAACCTTCCAGGTCACCGACTGCAACGTAGCTGGAGAACACTTCCGGGGCCGACAGTTGGCGACGGGCCAGGGAATCGTTGCTCCACAGTGCAGTGGTGGAGCGCTCGTCGACGCCTTCAACCGTGCCCGAGGACAGGCTGACGTAGACGCTGCCGAAACCCTGGGCGACACCGGCGTAGCTGGACGCATCGCGCTGCCACAGCGGACGACCGCTTTCCAGGTCCAGCGCCGCAACGCGACCCTGGTAGCTGGCGACATAGATCGTGCCGCCAGACAACAGCAGGCCGCCATCGATGTCGACCACGCGCTCCAGTTCCGAACGACCTTGTGGAACGGCAACACGCTGCTCCCACACCGGCACGCCATTGGAGATGTCCAGGGCAACCACTTTACCGGTGGACAACCCGGCCACCGCGAGGCGGTTGGTGACGATCGGTGCGCTGGTGCCACGCAGGGTCAGGACCGCCGGAGTGCTGTCGTACAACCAGCGCTGGTTGCCGGTAGCAGCATCCAGGCCGATCAGACGGTCATCCTGGGTCTGGACCACGACTACATCACCGTTGGAAGCAGGCGGTGCGAGTACTTCGCTGGTCACGCGGGCGCGCCATTTCTCTTCACCGCTGCTGGCGTCCAGGGCGACGATCTCACCCTTGAGCGTGCCGATCATGACCAGCCCGTAACCCACGCCAACGGCGCCGGACACCGGCAGTTCGAGATCTTTTTCCCATTTGACGTCGCCGTTCAGGCGATCCATCGCCATCACCACGCCCGTGACGTCACCGGCATAGATGGTGTCGCCGTCGATGGCTGGCACCAGCATGTTGTAGGTTTCGCCCTGGCCGTCGCCGATGGAGCGGCTCCACTGCTTCTGCAACACGACTTCTTCTTTGAAGTCGGTCAGTTCAGCCGGCGGCAGTTCTTTCTTGCTGTTGCTGCTGCAACCCGCGGCCAGAATGGCCAGAGCCAGCAATGCTGCATGTTTCCAACGGATCACGTCACGCATCCCCTTTGGCCAGGTCGTCCAGCTTGATTTGCAGGCCACCGACTGCGGCTTCGTCCGACAGCGCAGCCTTGGCTTTTTGGTAGGCCGCATAGGCCTCGTCAGCACGACCCAGCTGTACCAGCAAGTCGCCCTTGAGTTCTTCGCGGGTCGCCAGGAACGCCTTGTCGGCGTCGCCGTCGAGCAGCTTCAATGCATCTTCAGTCTTGTTCTGAGCCGCCAGCACCTGCGCCAGGCGCTGACGCGCCACTTCGCCCAGGGTCGGATTGGCAGGCTTGTCGACGATCCCCTTGAGTTCGGTGGCCGCGTCGTCCAGCTTGCCGCTGTCTACCGCGACCTTGGCCACGAACAGGCGGCCGTATTGCGCGTAGGCAGTGCCGCCGTATTCGCTGTTGAGCTTGCCGGCAAGGTCCGCCACGCGGGCAGCGTCAGGCTTACCGTCCGGGGTCAGGCTAGTTTCCAGCAATTGCTGATAGAGCATCGAGGCGCCTTGCGACTGGTTGCTCTGGTATTTCTGGAACGCCTGCCAGCCGAATACGATGACCAGCGCCAACAGGCCGCCAGTGACCAGCGGCTTGCCGTTGCGACTCCACCAGTCCTTCAAATCCGCCAGCTGTTCATCTTCGGTACTCGACACCCCAATACTCCTTAATCGCTAAATCGGCTGTTTGACAGCTTCAACCCTGCACGACGCAGGTGGCCAGGTGTGCAGCAAGTGCATCCCAGGCAATACTTTGTTGTTCGCCCTGGCCACGCAGGGGTTTGAAACCTACCACTTGTTGGGCCAGTTCGTCGTCGCCCAGGATCAGTGCATACAGCGCACCGCTCTTGTCGGCCTTCTTGAACTGGCTCTTGAAGCTGCCGCCACCGGCGTTGATCTGCAGGCGCAGGCCAGGCAATTGGTCGCGGACCCGTTCGCTCAGGGCCAGGGCCGCCAGTTCGGCCGCTTCACCGAAGGCACACAGGTAGACGTCGACCTGACGGGAAAGCGCTTCCGGCACCTTGTCCAAGGCCTCGAGCATCAGCACCAGGCGTTCGATGCCCATGGCAAAGCCCACGCCTGGCGTCGGCTTGCCGCCCATCTGCTCCACCAGGCCGTCGTAGCGGCCGCCGGCACACACGGTGCCCTGGGCGCCCAGCTTGTCGGTGACCCATTCGAAGACGGTCTTGCTGTAGTAATCCAGGCCGCGGACCAACTTGGGGTTGATCACATAAGGAATGCCCACGGCGTCCAGGCGTGCCTTCAAGCCTTCGAAGTGCGCGCGGGATTCGTCGTCGAGGTAGTCGGCCATTTTCGGCGCATCGGCCAAGATCGCCTGGGTATCGGCGTTCTTGGTGTCGAGCACGCGCAGCGGATTGGTCTTCAGACGACGCTGGCTGTCTTCGTCGAGCTTGTCCAGGTGCGCGGAAAGAAACTCCACCAACGCCTCGCGGTAGCGGCCACGGGACTCGCTGGTGCCCAGGCTGTTGAGCTCAAGCTTGACCGCGTCACGAAGGCCCAGCTCGCCCCACAGGCGCCAGGTCATGACGATCAGCTCGGCATCGATGTCCGGACCTTCGAGGTTGAACACTTCCAGGCCGATCTGGTGGAACTGGCGATAGCGACCTTTCTGCGGCCGCTCGTGACGGAACATCGGGCCGATGTACCAGAGCTTCTGCACCTGGCCACCGCCGGTGATGCCGTGTTCGAGCACCGCACGCACACAGGCCGCCGTGCCTTCGGGGCGCAGGGTCAGGGAGTCGCCGTTGCGATCCTCGAAGGTGTACATCTCTTTTTCGACGATGTCGGTCACTTCACCGATAGAGCGCTTGAACAGCTCGGTGAACTCGACGATTGGCATGCGGATCTGCCGATAACCGTAGTTATCCAGCAAACGCGCGACGGTGCCCTCGAAATAGCGCCACAGGGGCGTCTGTTCGGGCAGGATGTCGTTCATGCCACGGATGGCTTGCAGAGACTTGCTCACAATAAATCCTTAAAAATTCGTTTGCTCAGCCGCGTGCGATGACCGCTGCGTCGGCTTCGACCTTTTCGGCCGCTTTCTCGCGGATCAGCCGTTCCAGCTCATCCACGAGATTGTCATTCGTCAACTTCTGCGACGGCTTGCCGTCAATGTAAATCAGGTTCGGCGTACCGCCGGTGAGGCCGATATGGGCCTCCTTGGCTTCGCCCGGCCCGTTGACCACACAGCCGATCACCGCGACATCCAGCGGCACCAGCAGGTCTTCGAGTCGCCCTTCCAGCTCGTTCATGGTCTTGACCACATCGAAGTTCTGCCGCGAGCAGCTCGGGCAGGCGATGAAGTTGATGCCACGGGAACGCAGGTGCAGGGACTTGAGAATGTCGTAGCCGACTTTCACTTCCTCGACCGGATCAGCCGCCAACGAGATGCGGATGGTATCGCCAATTCCTTCGGCGAGCAGCATACCGAGGCCGACGGCGGATTTCACCGTGCCCGAACGCAACCCACCGGCTTCGGTAATGCCCAGGTGCAGCGGCTGGACGATTTCCTTGGCCAGCAAGCGATAGGCTTCGACGGCCATGAACACGTCGGAGGCCTTCACGCTGACCTTGAAATCCTGGAAATTCAGGCGTTCGAGGTGCTCGACATGGCGCAGCGCCGATTCCACCAAGGCAGCCGGCGTAGGTTCGCCATATTTCTTTTGCAGGTCTTTTTCCAGGGAACCGGCGTTCACACCGATGCGAATCGGGATGCCACGGTCGCGGGCGGCATCCACCACGGCGCGCACGCGGTCTTCACGACCGATATTGCCCGGGTTGATGCGCAGGCAGTCGACCCCCAGCTCGGCCACGCGCAGGGCGATGCGGTAGTCGAAGTGAATGTCGGCCACCAGCGGCACCTTGACCAATTGCTTGATCTTGCCGAACGCCTCGGCGGCGTCCATGTCCGGCACGGAGACCCGCACGATGTCGACACCGGCGGCTTCCAGGCGATTGATCTGCGCAACGGTGGCAGCCACGTCGTTGGTGTCGCTGTTGGTCATGCTCTGCACAGCGATAGGCGCATCGCCGCCCACGGGCACGTTACCGACCCAGATCTTGCGGGATTCGCGACGTTTGATTGGAGATTCGCCGTGCATGACTTATTGACCCAACTTCAGGCGAGCGGTCTCGCCACTGGTGAACGGAGCGACGTCGACCGGCTGGCCGTTGTAGCTGACCTGCGCGCCACGGGCATAGCCCAGGCGTACGGCAAACGGCGGTTTGCCGTTGATGGACGTGGTATCGCCCTTGCGCTTGAGGCCGCTGAACAGCACCTTGCCATTGCCGTCGGTAACTTGCGTCCAGCAGTCGGCGGTGAATTGAATCTGCACCTGGCCTTCACCCGCGGCCGGTGCCACGGGGGCTGCCGGCGTCGCGGCTGGAGCCGCAGGAGTAACAGGCGCCGGAGCCGCCACGGTCGGCGCAGGTGTGCTCGGGGCAACCGGTGCGCTGGTGGCAGGAGCGGGAGTGCTGGGCACAGCGGGGGCAACAGCCGGGGCGGCAGGCGTACCCGGCTCGGCACCGGCTTCGGCGTCAGCGCCGTCCTGGCCTTGCGGCAATGCCAGGCTGGTTTCGCCTTCCGCCTGGCCTTCGAGCACCGCCTGGTCCTCAGGCTCGTCCAGCGGATGGATCCGCGTGGTGCCGTCGGCACCCTCCACTTCGACATGTTCCGGGGCCATGGCGACCGATTCCTTGCTGCGCAGCGAGGCTTGATCCTGCCACCAGACGAAACCGCCCCCAATCACCGCGATCAGCAACAGCAGACTGACAATTCGCAAAATGGTGTGGGAAACACGCACCGGCTCCTCGATGCGACCCAGGCTGTGCACATTGCTGCCCTGGGCATCGGAACCGGTGTATTGATCGAATTGCTGGACCAGCACGGTCTGGTCCATGTCGAGTAATTTGGCGTAGGCGCGGATGTAGCCCCGGGCGAAGGTATGCCCTGGCAATTTATCGAACGCGCCCGCTTCCAGGTTGCTCAGCGAAGCCACGGTGAGATTGAGCTTGAGGGCCACTTGGGCCAGCGACCAACCATTGCTTTCGCGGGCTTGACGCAGGGTCTCACCGGGGTTCACGCGAGTCGCTGCTACCACTTCAGGATGCGCCGCTTTCATCATTGCTCCGACAGGTATTGCTGATATTCCGGCGTACCGGGATAGAGTCTTTTTAGTTGCAGGCCATAACTGGCGGCCTTGTCACGATCTTCGAATACATGTGCCAGCCGAACGCCGAGCAATAGACTACGTGCATTTTGCTCGCTCAGCAGACTAAAACGTTCGTAATAGTCGCGCGCGGGGACATATTGCCTGTCTTCGTAGGACAACTCAGCCATTTCCAGCAAAGCTCGCGGTTGCTGGCGGTTGAGCCGCAGCGCCTTTTCCAGTTGCTGGCGGGCCATGTCACGCTGGCCGAGTTTCGCGGCGGTCATGCCGAGGTTCTCGAAAACCCGCGAACGCTCAGGGTAAAGGGTATCTGCGGCGGCCTGTTCGAAGCGGTCGTAGGCTTCCTTGTAACGCTGTTGCTCGTAGAGAAAGCTGCCGTAGTTGTTCAGGATCCGTGCATCCTGCGGCCGGCTGGACAGCGCCTTGCGAAAATGCTCGTCGGCCAGCTCCGGTTCCAGTTCGGCCTGGAACACCAGGGCCAGGGCCGCGTTGGCGTCGGCATCGGAGCTGTCCAGCTCCAGGGCCTTCTTGAGCGGTACCTTGGCCCGCTCGGTCATGCCCTGCTGCAGGTAGCCGATGCCCAGTTGCACATAGGCCACACGCGCTTCGTCACGCCCCTTGCTGGTTTTCATCGGGTTGTAGTCGCCCGACAGAACACAACCGGCGCACAGACCGGCGAACAGCAACAGCAGCGCGAAGCGCAGGGACATAGAGTTCCTCTCTTAGTGACCGTTCGAAGCGTTCTGCACATCGTCGGTGGCGTTCAACTCGCGCACGGCAATGTAGCGTTCGCTGCGACGGGTGCGATCCAGCACCTGCCCGACCAATTGACCACAGGCAGCATCGATGTCTTCGCCGCGGGTGGTACGCACGGTGACGTTGAAACCCGCATGATGAAGCTGATCCTGGAAGCGACGGATCGCGTTGTTGCTCGGACGCTCGTAACCGGAATGCGGGAACGGGTTGAACGGGATCAGGTTGATCTTGCACGGGATGTTCTTGAGCAGCTCGATCATCTCGACCGCATGCTCGACCTTGTCGTTCACATCCTTGAGCAGGGTGTACTCGATGGTCAGGACGCGTTTTTCGCCCAGGGCCGACATGTAGCGCTGGCACGAGTCCAGCAGCATCTTAAGCGGATACTTCTTGTTGATCGGCACCAATTGGTTACGCAATGCGTCATTGGGTGCGTGCAGCGACAACGCCAGGGAGACGTCGATGTGCTTGGCCAGCTCATCGATCATCGGCACCACGCCGGACGTGGACAGGGTCACGCGGCGCTTGGAAATGCCGTAGCCCAGGTCATCCATCATCAGGTGCATGGCGGACACGACGTTATCGAAGTTCAGCAGCGGCTCACCCATGCCCATCATCACCACGTTGGTGATGGCACGGTCGACGGTCGCCGGGACGCTGCCAAAGGATTTGTTGGCAATCCACACCTGGCCGATCACTTCGGCGGCGGTGAGGTTGCTGTTGAAGCCTTGCTTGCCGGTGGAGCAGAAACTGCAATCCAGGGCACAGCCTGCCTGGGACGAAACGCACAAGGTGCCGCGCTTGCCCTGGGGAATGTAGACGGTCTCGACGCAGCTGCCGGACGCCACGCGCACCACCCATTTGCGGGTGCCGTCGCTGGAAATGTCCTGGCTGACCACTTCGGGGCCGCGAATCTCGGCAACGGCCTTGAGTTTTTCACGCAAGGCCTTGCCGACATTCGTCATGGCGTCGAAATCGTCGACGCCAAAGTGGTGAATCCATTTCATTACCTGACCGGCACGGAAACGCTTCTCCCCGATTGAGTCGAAGAATTTCTCCATTTCCGGCTGGGTCAAGCCCAACAGGTTAATCTTGCCGATCGATGCAGTCATGGTCTCACCCTCACTCACAAGCTTTACTTAGCGAGCGGTTACTTCAGTAGCGGCGAAAAAGTAAGCGATTTCGCGGGCAGCAGCGGCTTCGGAGTCCGAACCGTGAACGGCGTTGGCGTCGATGGACGACGCGAAGTCGGCGCGGATGGTACCGGCAGCAGCTTCTTTAGGGTTGGTAGCGCCCATCAGCTCACGGTTGCGAGCGATGGCGTTTTCGCCTTCCAGCACCTGAACGACAACCGGACCGGAAGTCATGAACGCAACCAGCTCACCGAAGAAACCGCGCTCGCTGTGCTCAGCGTAGAAGCCTTCGGCTTCGGCCTTGGACAGTTGCTTCATTTTCGAAGCGACGACTCGCAGGCCGGCGTCTTCGAAGCGGGTAACGATCTTGCCGATCACGTTTTTAGCAACGGCGTCAGGCTTGATGATGGAGAAAGTACGTTGAACAGCCATGGGTGTAACTCCAGAAACGGTAATGTGCGAAAAATTAAACCCGCGAATTATACGCGGGTTATCGGGTATTGCCTAACTGCGTACAGCGCAGACTCAGTCTGCTTCTTCTATCCATGCGGCTTGAATGGCTTCAAGCACTTTCTCGCCCCCGCGAGCCGGATCGTCGCTGAACTCCGGCAATGCCAACACCCATCGGTGCAGATCGACGAAGTTCACGTATCGCGGGTCTACATCAGGCTTGGCCTCGGTCAGCTGGATCGCGATCTCCAGCACATCAACCCATTTCAGACTCATGTTGGTTCCCGGATCAGTGCGGCGCTTCGGCGGCGTGGTTGAGCGAGTATTTCGGGATCTCGACGGTCAGGTCTTCCGTACCGACGATGGCCTGGCAACCCAGGCGCGATTGCGCTTCCAGGCCCCAAGCCTTATCAAGGTAGTCCTCTTCCAGCTCGTCCGCCTCTTCCAGCGAATCGAACCCTTCACGGATGATGCAATGACAAGTGGTGCAGGCACAGACGCCGCCGCAGGCACTTTCCATCTCGATATGGTGTTCATGGGCGAGCTCGAGGATGGAAATCCCAGGTTCAGCCTCCACAACCATGCCCTCGGGGCAGAACTTCTCGTGGGGTAAAAAAATCACCTGCGGCATCTATTACTCCTCGATCTCATTCAGGTTACGCCCCGCCAGGGCGGCTTTGACCGTCGAATCCAGGCGGCGGGCGGCAAAGGCATCGGTGACTTGCGACAGACGCTTGGTCTGCTGCTCGATGGCATGACCATCGGTGCCTTTGATCAATTCGGATAATTCCTGCATCTGCAATTCGATGACCATGCGCTCTTCGGCGTCCAGCAGACGCTCGCCATCGGCTTCGAGGGCGCCTTGCACGGCTTCTATCAGGCGCTGGGCGTCGACCTGCTGCTCGCGCAGTACGCGAGCCACCTTGTCGTCGCCGGCGTACTGGAACGAATCCTTGAGCATCCGGGCGATTTCGCCGTCGGTCAGGCCGTAGGACGGCTTGACCTGAATGCTGGCCTCGACGCCCGAACCCAGCTCGCGGGCGGAAACATTGAGCAGGCCGTCGGCATCGACCTGGAAGGTCACGCGGATCTTCGCCGCGCCAGCGACCATGGCCGGGATGCCACGCAATTCGAAGCGCGCCAGGGAACGGCAGTCGCTGATGAGTTCCCGCTCGCCTTGCAGCACGTGGATCATCATGGCCGACTGGCCGTCTTTATAGGTGGTGAAATCCTGGGCGCGGGCGACAGGGATGGTGGTGTTGCGTGGGATCACCTTCTCCATCAGGCCGCCCATGGTTTCCAGGCCCAGGGACAGTGGAATCACGTCGAGCAACAGCAGTTCGCCGCCGTCGCGCTTGTTGCCGGCCAGGGTATCGGCCTGGATCGCGGCGCCGATGGCGACTACCTGGTCCGGATCGATTTCGGTCAACGGCTGGCGGCCAAAGGCTTCGGCAACGGCTTCGCGAACCCGTGGCACGCGGGTCGAACCGCCGACCATGACCACGGCCTTGACGTCTTCGAGTTCGACACCGGAATCGCGCACGGCGCGGCGGCAAGCCTTGAGGCTGCGGGCGACCATGGGTTCGATCAGCGCATCGAAGGCTTCGCGGCTCAAGGAGGCTTTCCAGTCGCCGTAGACGACCTCGACATTCGCGGCGTCGGTCAGGGCTTCCTTGGCGGCGCAGGCAGTTTGCAGCAGGTGACGTTGCGCACCCGGATCGAGGTCGGCGGACAGGCCCGCCTGCTCGATGATCCAGCCGGCGATGGCGTGGTCGAAATCATCGCCGCCCAGGGCACTGTCGCCACCGGTGGCCAGGACTTCGAAAACACCGCCGGTCAGGCGCAGAATCGAGATATCGAAAGTGCCGCCACCCAGGTCGTAGATGGCAACCAGGCCTTCGGCGTGCTGGTCCAGGCCGTACGCCACCGCAGCGGCGGTCGGCTCGTTGAGCAGGCGCAACACGTTGAGGCCGGCCAGTTTGGCCGCGTCCTTGGTGGCCTGGCGCTGGGCATCGTCGAAATAGGCCGGGACGGTGATGACCGCACCCACCAGCTCACCGCCCAACGCGGCTTCGGCGCGTTGACGCAGGACCTTGAGGATGTCGGCCGACACTTCCACCGGGCTTTTCGGGCCCTGCACGGTTTCGATGAACGGCATGTGGGACTCGCCGTCGACGAAGCGGTACGGCAGTTGATCGCCCAATTGCTTGACGTCGGACAGGCCACGCCCCATCAGGCGCTTGACCGAGACGATGGTGTTCAGCGGATCGGTCGCGGCGGCCAGCTTGGCCGACTCGCCCACTTCGACGCGGTCGGCGTGGTAGCGCACGGCGGACGGCAGGATCACCCGACCCTGCTCATCGGCCAGCGGCTCGGAAAGACCGCTGCGCAACGCAGCGACCAGGGAATTGGTGGTACCCAAGTCGATTCCCACAGCCAGGCGACGCTGGTGCGGTTGAGGACTTTGGCCGGGTTCGGCGATCTGCAGTAGGGCCATCGTAATCAGGACTTATCTGTAATCAGGCGTGCGACCGGAGCGGCACTGGGTTAATCGTCGAGGCGCTCTTCTAGCTGGCGCACTTCGTAGGTGAGCTTGTCGAGGAACTGCATGCGCCGCATCAGGCGTTCGGCCTGTTCGCGTTGCGCGGCATCGTTCCAGCAGGCTGCGAAGCTTTCGTTCAGGGTTTGCTGGGCGTCCTTCAAGCGGCGCTTGAACGCGGCGACACCCGCCAGGTCGGCACTGTCCTGCAGGTCTTCGAGCTCTTCGCGCCACTGCATCTGCTGCAGAAGAAACTCGGGATCGTGCACCGTGACTTCCAGGGGCAGCTCATGACCGCTGATGGCAAGCAGGTAGCGCGCGCGCTTGGCCGGGCTCTTGAGCGTCTGGTAGGCCTCGTTGAGGTTCGCGGACTGCTCGAGCGCCCGCCGCTGCTCGGCCTCGGAGGCGTCCGCGAAGCGGTCCGGATGGACGCCACGGGCCAGCTCGAGGTAACGCGCCGACAGCTCATCGAGATCCAGGCTGAAACCCGGCTGCATCTGGAACAAAGCAAAATGACAAGGAGTACCCACGAGCCGCCTCAGATGTTGAAGCTTTCGCCGCAGCCACATTCACCGCGAACGTTGGGGTTGTTGAACTTGAAGCCTTCGTTCAACCCTTCCTTGACGAAATCCAGCTCAGTGCCGTCCAGGTACGTCAGGCTCTTGGGGTCGATGATCACTTTCTGACCATGACTTTCGAACACCTGATCGTCTTCGCCGACTTCATCGACGAATTCCAGTACATAGGCAAGGCCGGAACAACCCGTGGTGCGAACACCCAGGCGGATGCCCTCGCCCTTGCCGCGCCCTGCAAGGGAGCGCTGTACGTGCCTGGCGGCTGCTTCTGTCATCTGGATAGCCATGGAAACTCCTTACCTGTCGCGGTTCAGATCAAGCCTTTCTTCTGCTTGTAGTCGCGAACGGCGGCCTTGATGGCGTCTTCAGCGAGTACCGAGCAGTGGATTTTCACTGGCGGCAAGGCCAGTTCTTCGGCCAGCTGGGTGTTTTTGATGGTTTCGGCTTCATCAAGGGTCTTGCCCTTCATCCACTCGGTGGCCAGGGAGCTGGACGCGATGGCCGAGCCGCAGCCGTAGGTCTTGAACTTGGCATCTTCGATGATGCCTTGCTCGTTGACCTTGATCTGCAGGCGCATCACGTCGCCGCACGCAGGGGCGCCGACCATGCCGGTGCCAACATCAGGATCCTGCGCATCCATCTTGCCGACGTTGCGCGGGTTCTCGTAGTGGTCGATGACCTTTTCGCTATATGCCATTTGCTTCAATCCTCATCAGTGGAGCCGCTCTGGTGGCGACTTCTCAGTGCGCCGCCCATTCGATTTTCGAGATGTCGACGCCGTCTTTGTACATGTCCCACAGCGGCGACAATGCGCGCAGCTTGGTGACGGCCTCGCAGACTTTCTGCGCGGCGTAATCGATTTCTTCTTCGGTGGTGAAGCGGCCGAAGGTGAAGCGGATCGAGCTGTGGGCCAGTTCGTCGTTGCGGCCCAGGGCACGCAGTACATACGAAGGCTCGAGGGACGCCGAGGTGCATGCCGAACCGGACGACACGGCCAGGTCCTTGAGCGCCATGATCAGCGACTCGCCTTCAACGTAGTTGAAGCTCAGGTTCAGGTTGTGCGGTACGCGAGCGGTCATGCTGCCGTTGACGTAGAGCTCTTCCAGATGCTCGACCTGCTTGTAGAAGCGGTCGCTCAGGGCCTTGATGCGCACGTTCTCGGCGGCCATGTCTTCCTTGGCCACACGGAAGGCTTCGCCCATGCCGACGATCTGGTGAGTCGCCAGGGTGCCGGAACGCATGCCACGCTCGTGACCGCCGCCGTGCATGGTCGCTTCGAGGCGAACACGCGGCTTGCGGCTCACGTACAGCGCGCCGATGCCTTTAGGGCCGTAGGTCTTGTGGGCGGAGAACGACATCAGGTCGACTTTGAGCTTCGACAGGTCGATGTCGACCTTGCCGGTGGACTGGGCCGCGTCGACGTGGAACAGGACGCCGCGGGAGCGGGTCAGCTCGCCGATGGCTTCGATGTCGTTGACGGTGCCGATCTCGTTGTTCACGTGCATGATCGAAACCAGGATGGTGTCTTCGCGCAGCGCGGCTTCGACCATGGCCGGGGTGATCAGGCCGTCTTCGCCAGGCTCGATGTAGGTGACTTCGAAACCTTCACGCTCCAGTTGGCGCGTAGTGTCCAGGACAGCCTTGTGCTCGATCTTGGAGGTGATCAGGTGCTTGCCCTTGGTGTGATAGAAGTGCGCGACACCCTTGATTGCCAGGTTGTCGGACTCGGTGGCACCGGAGGTCCAGACGATTTCACGCGGGTCGGCGTTGACCAGGTCGGCGACCTGGCGACGGGCGTTCTCGACCGACTCCTCGGCCTTCCAGCCGAACACGTGGGAGCGGGAGGCCGGGTTACCGAAGTTTCCGTCGACCAGCAGGCATTCACTCATTTTCTGCGCGACACGTGGGTCAACCGGGGTGGTCGCAGAGTAATCAAGGTAAATCGGCAATTTCATGGACTCTCTCCTAAATCAGGCTGGCTGGCGTTCCGCGTGCTCTGCGGCAGTCATTCGACGGCGGACGCTTCAATCTTGTCCAGGTGCGGCGCCTTGCCATTGCAACGGCGCTGGTCCTGACGCTGGGCTACTTCTTGCACCTCACGGCGGGTAACAAGGTCAGCCAAGCTGATACCGCTCAGAAACTCGTGGATCTGCAGGCTCAAGTCGCACCACAGATGATGGGTCAGGCAAGTATCACCGCCATGGCAGTCGCCCAACCCCTGACATTTGGTCGCATCGACCGATTCGTTCACCGCATCGATCACCTGGGCGACCTGGATGCCTTGCATGTCGCGCGACAGCTGATAGCCGCCACCGGGACCACGCACGCTGGACACTAGGTTGCTGCGGCGCAGCTTGGCGAACAGCTGTTCAAGGTAAGACAGGGAAATGCCCTGGCGCTCGGAGATATCGGCCAGGGACACCGGCCCGTGCTGCGCATGCAATGCCAGGTCCAGCATCGCGGTCACGGCGTATCGGCCTTTTGTAGTCAGTCGCATGGACAATTACCACGGAGTTCGGAATGGGGCGAGTATGCAATTCCCGAGTAATTAAGTCAACTATAAGACCTAGTGGAGCACTCGGGTTTACCCGCGAAAGAGCGCGCGCATGATAGCAAAGGGTGATTGCCGGGGACCAGCGATACCGCGTTATCGTTTATCGCGAGCAGGCTCGCTCCCACAAGGGATCCCTAGTGAGCACTCAATTGTGAGCACCACCGATCCTATGTGGGAGCGAGCCTGCTCGCGATGAGGCCGGCCGGGCTAGCCGACCTGGCTCTGATCCTTGTCCTTAACGCACGCGAAATCTTCCTCGCGCAGCTCAGGCAGGTCCTTGGCACAATAATTACTGCCCAGGTCCTTCAGGGCGCCGCACATCCCCTCCAGGCGTCCGTCGACGGCCTGCAGATGATCGAGCAGCTGATTGATAGCACGGGCGACCGGGTCGGGCATGTCTTCGCCGACACCGTAGGCGTCGAAACCGATCTTCTCGGCCATGGCCTTGCGCCGGGCGTCCTGTTCGTCATCGGACTTGACGATGATCCGCCCAGGAATACCCACCACGGTCGCGCCGGGCGGCACAGCCTTGGTGACCACGGCGTTGGAGCCGACCTTCGCCCCCGCCCCGACGGTGAACGGGCCGAGCACCTTGGCGCCCGCGCCGACCACCACGCCATCGCCCAGGGTCGGGTGGCGCTTGCCCTTGTTCCAACTGGTACCACCCAGGGTCACGCCCTGATACAGGGTCACGTCATCGCCGATCTCGGCGGTTTCGCCGATGACAATGCCCATGCCGTGGTCGATGAAGAACCGGCGCCCGACCTTGGCTCCCGGATGGATCTCGATCCCGGTGAGCCAGCGACCGAAGTTGGATACCAACCGTGCCAGCCACTTCCAGCCCAGGTTCCACAGGGCGCCGGACAGACGATGGATCCAGATGGCGTGCATCCCCGGATAGCAGGTCAGCACTTCAAAGGCGTTGCGCGCCGCCGGGTCACGATGGAAAACGCTTTGGATATCTTCACGCAAACGATCGAACATTTTAATCCTTCCGCTTAATCAGCTCGCCACGGGCCGCTTTCTGGGTTTCCGTGAGGATGCCGCGCAATATATTCATCTCCGCCCGGCTGACCGAGCTTCGTCCGTACAACCGACGCAGGCGCGCCATCAAATGCCGAGGTTTGTCCGGGTCGAGGAACTCGATGTCCACCAGGGTCTGTTCCAGGTGTTCATAGAATCGCTCCAGTTCGTCCATGGTCGCCAGTGTCTCACTGCGCGGCGACGTCGCCTCATATTTTTCGACCTTGCTCGGCTTGCCTTCGGCCGCCAGCCAGGCCATGCGCACTTCATAGCTCAACACCTGCACCGCCGCCCCGAGGTTCAAGGAACTGAACTCCGGGTCGGAAGGGATATGCACGTGAAAGTGACATCGCTGCAGCTCGTCATTGGTCAGGCCGGAGTCTTCACGACCGAACACCAGTGCGATTTCGATACCCTGCGCGGCTTCCTCGACCACTTTCGTCCCGCATTCGCGGGGATCGAGCAACGGCCAAGGGATGCGGCGGTCGCGAGCACTGGTGCCGAGCACCAGATTGCAGCCCGCCAGGGCGTCTTCCAGGGTGGCGACGACCTGCGCACCGGCCAGGATGTCACCGGCGCCGGAGGCCCGGGCGTCGGCTTCGTGATGGGGGAACAAGCGAGGCTCGACCAGCACCAGCCGCGACAGGCCCATGTTCTTCATGGCCCGCGCAGCTCCGCCGATATTGCCCGGATGGCTGGTATTGACCAGGACGACACGAATGTTCTGCAACAAGGGAGGCGCTCTCGAACACGACAAAGGGAGCAAATCTTACCTAAGCACCTACCGTTAAGCTATGAAAGCGAACGCCAACCTTCTCCTCGGAAAAGTTTCTGATAGAATGCCCGGCTTTCTTTAACAACCTTAGGTGACACATCCATGCAGCCCATGCTGAATATCGCGCTGCGCGCCGCCCGCAGCGCCAGTGAACTGATCTTCCGCTCCATCGAGCGCCTGGATACCATCAAGGTCGATGAAAAAGACGCCAAGGACTACGTGTCCGAGGTTGATCGTGCCGCCGAACAGAAAATCGTCGATGCCCTGCGCAAGGCTTACCCGAACCACTCGATCATGGGTGAAGAGACCGGTATGCACGCCGGCACCGGCATCGAGGGTGAAGAGTACCTGTGGATCATCGATCCGCTGGACGGCACCACCAACTTCCTGCGCGGCATTCCTCACTTCGCCGTCAGCATCGCCTGCAAATACCGTGGCCGCCTGGAGCACGCCGTCGTGCTGGATCCGGTTCGCCAGGAAGAATTCACCGCCAGCCGTGGCCGTGGCGCCCAACTGAACGGTCGCCGCCTGCGCGTCAGCGGCCGCACCAGCCTGGACGGCGCCCTGCTGGGTACCGGCTTCCCGTTCCGCGATGACCAGATGGACAACCTGGACAACTACCTGGGCATGTTCCGCGCCCTGGTCGGCCAGACCGCCGGCATCCGCCGCGCCGGCGCCGCGAGCCTGGACCTGGCTTATGTGGCGGCCGGTCGTTTCGATGCGTTCTGGGAGTCGGGCCTGTCCGAATGGGACATGGCAGCGGGCGCCCTGCTGATCCAGGAAGCAGGTGGTTTGGTCAGCGACTTTACCGGTGGCCACGACTTCCTTGAAAAAGGCCACATCGTTGCCGGCAACACCAAGTGCTTCAAGGCTGTGTTGACCGCCATCCAGCCACACCTGCCACACTCGCTGAAGCGCTAAGCGCCCCGGCCATAGAAAAGCACCCTACGGGGTGCTTTTTTTATGCCGTGTGGGAGCGAGCCTGCTCGCGATGGCGGCGGCGCAGGCGACATACAGGCAAGCTGACACGACGCTATCGCGAGCAGGCTCGCTCCCACAGGAGAACTGCGCCGGGCCGCGGCATCTTTGACTGCTGAAAATCCAATGTGGGAGCGAGCCTGCTCGCGATGGCGGCGGCACAGGCGACATAGAGGCAAGCCGACACTGCGCTATCGCGAGCAGGCTCGCTCCCACAGGGGATTGGGGTGAGCCAGGAACGCGGGCATAAAAAAAGCACCCCGAAGGGTGCTTTTTCAATTCATTCGAATTACTGGGCCGGTTGGTTCTGGCCCAGGATCAGTTGACCTTCCTTGTTCACCGGGATCTGGTTGCCCGGGTCGCGATCCATGCGGACTTTGCCTTCCTTGCCGTCGAGCATGTAGCGCACGTCGTAGCCGACCACTTTGTCGCTGATGTCATTGACAGTGTTGCAGCGCGTTTGAGTGGTGGTGTAGGTGTCACGCTCCTGCATGCCTTCCTGAATCTTGTTACCGGCATAACCGCCACCGGCTGCACCCGCCACGGTGGCGATTTTCTTGCCGGTGCCGCCGCCGATCTGGTTACCCAACAGGCCACCCGCCACGGCGCCCAACACAGTACCGGCGATCTGATGTTGATCCTGGACCGGCCGCTGCCGGGTCACGGTGACGTCCTTGCAGACCTCACGCGGGGTTTTGATCTGAGTCTTGACCGGCTCCACTGCCAGTACTTGCGCATACTCAGGACCACTTTTCACCAAGCTGTAGGTGGCGACCGCACCACCGGCAGTTACACCGACAGCACCCAATACCGCACCAACCAGCATCGATTTGTTCACTTGAACCTCCTGGGTATCACCAGCGGAATAATCCGCGCTTCTCCCAGCCTTGGAGCAAAAAAAAAGGCGCGAGTTCAACTCGCGCCTTTTCAGCGGTGACGGGCGGGGCAACGAGCCTTACGGGCGGTCGTCCACCTGTGTCTCGGTGGCCGCCGGAGGAATAAGGTCCTCGGAGCTCAGGTTCAGCCAGATCAGCACCACGTTGGCGATGTAAATCGACGAGTAGGTACCCGCCAATACACCGACAAACAGCGCAATGGAGAAACCGAACAGGTTGTCGCCACCAAAGAACAGCAGCGCGGCAATCGCCAGCAAGGTGGAGATCGACGTCGCCATGGTCCGCAGCAGGGTCTGGGTGGTCGAGATGTTGATGTTCTCGATCAACGAGGCCTTGCGCAGCACGCGGAAGTTCTCACGCACCCGGTCGAACACCACGATGGTGTCGTTGAGCGAGTAACCGATGATCGCCAGTACCGCCGCCAGCACCGTCAGGTCGAAGGTGATCTGGAAGAACGACAGGATACCCACCGTCACGGCCACGTCGTGGATCAGCGAGACAATGGCGCCCACCGCGAACTTCCACTGAAAGCGGAAAGCCAGATAGAGCAGGATGCCGCCCAGCGCCATCAGCATGCCAAGGCCGCCCTGGTCGCGCAGCTCTTCACCCACTTGCGGACCCACGAACTCGACGCGCTTGACCTTCGCCGGGTTGTCGCCACCGGCCTTCTGCAAGGCATCGGCAACCTGGTGACCCAGTTGCGGGTCTTCACCCGGCATGCGCACAAGCAGGTCGGTAGTTGCACCGAAGCTCTGCACGATGGCTTCGTGGTAGCCGGACGTTGCCAGCTGCTCACGCACCTTGGTCACGTCGGCCGGACGCTCGTAGGTCAGCTCGATGAGCGTACCGCCGGTGAAGTCCAGGCCGTAGTTCAGGCCCTTGGTGGCCCAGCTGAACAACGCCAGCACGGTGAGGAACAATGTGACGCCGAACGCAACGTTGCGAACGCCCATGAAGTTGATTGTACGTAACATGGCAGCCCCTTAAATCCACAACTTCTTGAAGTCACGACCGCCAAAGATCAGGTTGACCATTGCGCGGGTCACCATGATGGCTGTGAACATCGAGGTAAAGATCCCGAGGGACATGGTCACTGCGAAGCCCTTGACCGGGCCGGTGCCCATGGCGAAGAGAATCCCGCCGACCAGCAACGTGGTCAGGTTGGCGTCGAGGATCGCGGTGAATGCCCGGCCGAAGCCTTCGTTGATTGCCCGCTGGATCGACATGCCCGCGGCGATCTCTTCACGTATCCGCGAGAAGATCAGCACGTTGGCGTCCACCGCCATACCCATGGTCAACACGATACCGGCGATACCCGGCAGGGTCAGCGTAGCGCCCAGCAGCGACATCAGGGCCAGCAGCATCACCATGTTCACCGCCAGCGCGACGGTGGCGATGATGCCGAAGAAGCGGTAGATGGCGATGATGAACAGGGACACGAACAGCATGCCCCACAGCGACGCATCGATACCCTTGGTGATGTTGTCCGCACCCAGGCTCGGGCCAATGGTGCGCTCTTCAGCGAAGTACATCGGTGCGGCCAGGCCACCGGCGCGCAGCAGCAGGGCCAGCTCGGAGGACTCACCCTGGCCGTTCAGACCGGTGATGCGGAACTGGCTGCCCAATGGCGACTGGATGGTCGCCAGGCTGATGATCTTCTTCTCTTCCTTGAACGCCTGCACCGCGACGTCTTTCTCGACGCCGTCGACCACTTGCTTGGTATAGGTGGTGACCGGCTTCTGCTCGATGAAGATCACCGCCATGCTCCGACCGACGTTGCTGCGCGTGGCGCGGCTCATCAGTTCGCCGCCGTGGCCGTCGAGGTGGATGTTCACCTGTGGACGACCGTGCTCGTCGAAGCTCGCCTTGGCATCGGTGACCTGGTCACCGGTGATGATCAGGCCGCGCTCGATCTGCGCCGCCGGGCGGTTGCCCTCACGGAACTCGAAGCTCTCGGAAGTGGCCTTGGACGCACCCGGCTCGGCCGCGAGGCGGAACTCCAGGTTGGCGGTCTTGCCGAGGATACGCTTGGCTTCGGCGGTGTCCTGCACACCCGGCAGCTCGACCACGATGCGGTTGGCGCCCTGGCGCTGCACGATCGGTTCGGCCACACCCAGCTCGTTGACCCGGTTACGCACGGTGGTCAAGTTCTGCTTGATGGAGTATTCGCGGATTTCCGCCAGCTTGGCCGGGGTCATCGCCAGACGCAGCACCGGTTGACCATTGAGGTCGGCCGGCACAATGTCGAAATCGTTGAAGGTCTTGCGGACCAGCGCACGGGCCTGTTCGCGGGTATCTTCATCGCTGAAGCCCAGCTGAATGGCACCGTTGAAGGCCGGCAGGCTGCGATAGCGCACGCGCTCCTTACGCAACAGGCTCTTGACGTCGCCTTCGTAGACTTTCATCCGCGCGTCGAGGGCTTTGTCCATGTCCACTTCCAGCAGGAAGTGCACACCGCCGGACAAGTCCAGGCCCAGCTTCATCGGATGCGCGCCGAATTTGCGCAGCCATTGCGGGGTGGTCTGGGCCAGGTTCAGGGCCACGACGTATTCGTCGCCCAATGCCTTGCGCACCACGTCCTTGGCCGGCAACTGGTCTTCAGCCTTGACCAGGCGCAACAGGCCGCCCTTGCCGTTTTCGGCAACGGACGCAGCCTTGACTTCGATACCGGAGGTCTTGAGGGCCGCGCTCGCACGGTCCAGATCCGCCTGGGTGACCTGCAAGGCAGTGCTTGCGCCACTGACCTGAATGGCCGGGTCATCCGGGTAGAGGTTGGGAGCGGAATAAATCAGACCGACCGCCAGCACCGCCAGGATCAGTACATATTTCCACAGAGGGTATTTGTTCAGCATCACGCCGCCCGCTTATGACGCGGGGCGCCTTGCGCGCCCCGTCGATTGAAGAGATGTTTGAAACCTTAGATCGCTTTCAGCGTGCCTTTTGGCAGCGTGGCCGCGATAGCGCCCTTCTGGAACTTCATTTCAACGGTGTCGGACACTTCCAGCACCACGAAATCGTCGGCCACTTTGGTGATCTTGCCGGCGATACCGCCAGTGGTCACCACTTCGTCGCCCTTCTGCAGGCTGCCGAGCAGGTTCTTCTGCTCTTTGGCGCGCTTGGCCTGTGGACGCCAGATCATCAGGTAGAAGATGACCAGGAAGCCGACCAGGAAAATCCACTCGAAACCGCCACCCATAGGCGCGGCTGCGGGAGCAGCGGCATCGGCCATGGCGTTAGAGATAAAAAAGCTCATTTAGCACTCCAGTTGCAAGTATTGAATCTTAGGATCGGAAAACTCAGTCCAAGGGCGGCACAGGCAACCCGCGCTTGGCATAGAAGGCCTCGACGAAGGCGGCCAATGTACCCTGTTGAATAGCCTCGCGCAAACCAGCCATAAGCACCTGGTAATGGCGCAAATTGTGGATCGTATTCAGCATGCTACCGAGCATTTCGCCGCACTTGTCCAAATGGTGCAGATAAGCGCGGGAGAAGTTCTTGCACGTGTAGCAGTCGCAGGTCGGATCCAGCGGCGAATCATCATGGCGATGAAACGCGTTACGGATCTTCAGCACGCCCGTGTCGATGAACAGATGCCCATTGCGGGCATTACGGGTTGGCATCACGCAATCGAACATGTCCACCCCGCGGCGCACACCCTCAACCAGATCTTCCGGTTTGCCAACGCCCATAAGGTAACGAGGTTTGTCAGCAGGCATCTGGCCCGGCAGGTAATCCAGCACTTTGATCATTTCGTGCTTGGGTTCTCCCACCGACAGGCCGCCAATGGCCAGGCCGTCGAAACCGATCTTGTCCAGGCCTTCGAGGGAGCGCATGCGCAGGTCCTGGTGCATGCCGCCCTGAACGATACCGAACAGCGCCGCCGTGTTGTCGCCATGGGCGTTCTTGGAGCGCTGGGCCCAGCGCAACGACAGTTCCATGGACACCCGTGCGACGTCTTCATCGGCCGGGTACGGAGTGCATTCGTCGAAGATCATCACGATATCCGAGCCCAGGTCGCGCTGGACCTGCATCGACTCTTCCGGGCCCATGAACACCTTGGAACCATCCACCGGCGAGGCGAAGGTCACGCCCTCCTCCTTGATCTTGCGCATGGCACCCAGGCTGAACACCTGGAAACCGCCTGAGTCGGTCAGGATCGGGCCTTTCCACTGCATGAAATCGTGCAGGTCGCCGTGGGCCTTGATCACTTCCATGCCCGGGCGCAGCCACAGGTGGAAGGTGTTGCCCAGGATGATCTCCGCACCGATGGCCTCGATGTCCCGAGGCAGCATGCCCTTGACCGTGCCGTAGGTGCCCACCGGCATGAACGCCGGGGTTTCCACCGTACCGCGGGGGAAGGTCAGGCGACCGCGACGAGCCTTGCCATCGGTGGCGAGCAACTCGAAGGACATGCGACAGGTGCGACTCATACTGTTTCCTCGGGCCCGCGTGGCGCGGGGTTGCGGGTGATGAACATCGCATCACCGTAGCTGAAAAAGCGGTAACCATGCTCGACGGCGGCCTTGTAGGCGGCCATGGCTTCGGGATAACCGGCGAACGCCGAAACCAGCATCAACAGCGTGGATTCGGGCAAATGGAAATTGGTGACCAGGGCATCGACCACATGAAACGGCCGGCCCGGGTAGATGAAGATATCGGTGTCGCCACTGAACGGCTTGAGCACGCCATCGCGGGCAGCGCTTTCCAGGGACCGCACGCTGGTGGTCCCCACCGCCACCACCCGACCGCCGCGGGCGCGACAGGCCGCCACGGCATCGACCACGTCCTGGCTGACTTCGAGCCATTCGCTGTGCATGTGGTGGTCTTCGATGCGCTCCACCCGCACCGGCTGGAACGTACCGGCACCGACGTGCAGCGTCACGAACGTGGTCTCGACGCCCTTGGCGGCAATCGCCTCCAGCAACGGCTGATCGAAATGCAGCCCCGCCGTCGGCGCTGCCACCGCTCCCAGGCGCTCGGCGTAAACGGTCTGATAGCGCTCGCGGTCCGAACCTTCGTCCGGGCGATCTATATAAGGAGGCAACGGCATGTGCCCGACACGGTCGAGCAGCGGCAATACTTCTTCGGCAAATTTGAGCTCGAACAACGCATCATGCCGCGCCACCATCACCGCCTCGCCACCACCGTCGATGAGGATCGACGAACCCGGCTTGGGCGACTTGCTGGAGCGCACATGGGCCAGCACCCGGTGGCTGTCCAGCACCCGCTCCACCAGAATCTCCAGCTTGCCGCCGGAGGCCTTCTGGCCAAACAACCGCGCCGGAATCACCCGGGTATTGTTGAACACCATCAAGTCGCCCGGGCGCAAATGCTCAAGCAAATCAGTGAATTGACGGTGAGCCATGGCACCGCTGACCCCGTCCAGGGTCAACAGTCGACTGGCGCGACGCTCGGCCAGAGGGTGGCGAGCGATCAGCGAATCCGGGAGTTCGAAGGTAAAGTCAGCAACACGCATGATGGGGTTCGTCTAGCAGGGCCGGAAAGTCTAGCGGAAATATCAAAAATTCACCATGAAACGTGATTGACCAACGGTAGGCACCTCTCTATACTTCGCCGCCATTGAGCCCTGATGGCGGAATTGGTAGACGCGGCGGATTCAAAATCCGTTTTCGAAAGGAGTGGGAGTTCGAGTCTCCCTCGGGGCACCATCTTAAAGAAAGACCTTGAAATTCAAGGTCTTTTTTTTCGTCTGCAGGAAAGTGGACTTGCCGTGATCCACCCATCACCCAATCCATTGTGGCGAGGGGATTCATCCCCGCTGGGCCGCAAAGCGGCCCCAACCACCAAACCTGTGGCGAGGAAAAATCTGTGGCCAGTAGGAACCTGTGGCCAGTAAGCACCGGTGGCGAGGGAGCTTGCTCCCGCTTGAGCGCAAAGCGCTCACAAAAAAGTCACAGCCCACCGATGCTCCGCCTTGCGGCACCCAGTTGACCCACCGCCCCTCCTCACCCGCTGACAAAGGATTTCACCCCATGGAATTGCTGCTGGAAACGGTCGCTCTTTACTCGCTGAAGCTGGCTTACGAGACGGAGGGGCATAGTCCGATTTTGCGGGATGATCCGTTGATGGGGAGTTGTGATCGGGAAGTCTTTGGATTGTTGGTCCGGCGAGGGGAGGTGGCAGGGATTCAGAGTGAGATTGGTCGGTGCTTGGATCTGGCGTTAGCGGCGGTGGGCGGGATGGATACGGTACTGGGTTGTGAGCTGCATCGTTTGGCAAAGAATTTTGGTGCTGCGCAGATGATGGAAGGGCTTTATGCTCCAGCTATCATTTTGAGGGATTATCTGCGGGATGTTCTTTGATCAGGACATGACACATTTATTTACGCTGGTTGACCCGGCAGGAGGAAATCATGATCAGTTTTAAAGAGGCTGAAGCGGCCGCCCGTAATGGCTTCGATGATTTTGTAACGGGAGCAAGCAACATAGTTCTGGAGGAGATTGTCATTTCAGATGACAGCTCGCGGTATGAGGTGACATTTAGTTACGATGTCGACCGAACCCCTTCATCGTTCTCAGAAACTCGCACCAGATCGCCGCTTTTTGAATTGGCCACTGTTCTGGGCAAGCGGAAAGAGTACAAGACTTTTTTGGTTTCATCTGAAAACGGAGCACTCAAAGGCTTCAAGCGTTACAAAGGCCAATAACATGGTCAAAAACAAGAATAGATCGGTACCCAGTCATAAAAGAGACATCATCATCGACACCAATCTTTTGCTACTGCTAATAATTGGCAGCGTAGAAGAAGGTAGGTTCATCTCCAGCTCGAAGCGACTGAAAGACTTTAGCGTTGGCGACTATAATCTGTTGCTTAAAGCCATCAAACCATTTGGAGAGGGCTGTACAACGAAATACATTGCCACAGAGGTCTCCAACCTTCTAGATTTAAAGGGTTATGCTCAAGAGAAAGCCTTTGAAATTGCCAGAACCATTTTTGAAACATTCAAAGAGATAGATTCCAATCTCAACGACGATTTACAAAACCCCTATCTCCCGCAATTTGGCTTGACTGACTCCAAGCTAATAGAGCTGTCATCCACTCATTTAATATTCACCGCCGACGATCGACTATCCCCTCTATTATGGGGATCTGGAGAGGGAAACGTTTACTCACTCGCGATGATAAGAGCACTTGCAGCTTAAGATCGAGCGAGCGATCCGCCTCGGATAGACTCGCAAATTATCTGGCCGCTTTTCACGCTCTCTTTTACGTAACCACGGATTGGCAAACGAATTGAAGGATTCAAATTGATGTCAATTTCAACAGGGGATTTTTTCTATCCTTACGTAAAATTTCTCCACGGCGCTGCCTACAACCTGCACCAGATCCTAGAAGGCCTTGGCGTCGTATCATCGAACTTCACCGGGCGTAACGACGCCGGGCAAATCACCGGAACTTACTGGTCGCCCGATGAAGCAGTGCTAATGTTCACGCTCGGCTACCCGGTGATGCGGTCACTGCTGCTGATTCCCTTGCTGGCAGCAGCGGCCTATACAGTGGGCAAGAAGCGAGGCGTGCTCATCTTCTTTGTACTCTTGCTCCTACCGGGTGCGTTGAACTGCCTGGGCCTTCTCCCAAACATCAATTACTTGCCCATCCGTTACAGCATCAATGGCGTCGGGAAACTGGGCAGCGAAATCGGACTGATTCCCCTGTTGATGCTTTGCGCCCTCGCCGGATGGGGTGTCATGGTTCTTATTTATGACAACCTCAACCTCACCGACCGTTTCCGCCAAATATATGATCACTTCTGGTTTCCGCTGGCATTGGTTGCAGCGGTGTTTTTCGTGGCGGACAACGGCGCCAATGAAGACGCCGCATTGCTGAAGGAGGCGACAGCGAGCATTCAGGACGCCAGCGCGTTCCTGCTGAGCCAGATCAAGCGCTACGATGATTACTGCAGAGCGAATGGTCTGGATAGCCTGAAGTCATGCCGGTGGAGCAGCGTTTCACAGTGGACCTTTACCTACATCAAGGAAGGTGAAGCCAACTACTTCATAGATTTCGCACCGAACGAATCCAAAGGGTTTTACGCCGCGACAAGAAGAACCATAAGCGACGAGGATGTGATCGCCATCCGCAAAGAAATCAACGACTACAACCAGCGGTTGTGCCCCGTGAGATACTTTTCCAATGGCATGTCACGCTCCTCGCCACTCTCCAGCACCTGCGAGTACGTTCCCCACGGCTATTGCTCGGTCAATCCTGATGGCCCTCCCGGCCTTGTGGATAAAAATATCAGCAGTCACACCGTGGCGTTGGCCAGCGAATGCATCATTCCCTGGCTCGCCGGTGCCAAGCCTTCCTTGAAGCAGTTGTCGGCGCTAGTCAGCCAACATGACAAAGCCAAGAATCACCGTTGGCTGTATTTCCTTGCTGTCGCCGTAGCGGTCGGAGCGAAAGTGGCTTTGGCGACTACCAAGCTGTGCTTGATTGATGCACGGCCTGCGGTTGATAGGCGTCGCGTTCTTAGGGCTGCACGGTATCGGCTGGGCCAGTGTCTCCGTGTACTGAAGCGCCTGTTGGTCGGTTCCGGCCACTTAGCATGGTTCGCTGCGACCCGCGTATCCAAGCTGCTTAAACGGGGATAGCACGACGGGATCAACCTTCTACCGGTGATCGTTTCGCCTAGCCATTGAGGAACGGAGCTGCTCGTGAAGATTGCCCTAAATGTTCAAATACACAGGTACGAAGTCACCTCTCGCTCAAGCATGTCCACCAGCTCAGGGTCCATGTAGCGATAGTCATCGGGAATATCCAGAACATGCAGCCGCTTGTGCTCAAGCAGCCGAGCGTACTCTGCCCGTAGACGATGCTCGTGCTTACGCTCCATCACAAAAATGACATCGGCCCAACGGATATCCGCCGGGCCGATAGGTTTGCGTGCGTTCGGGCTTGTGCCGGCCGAACGAGTGCTGAAGCCAGAACGTCGACGCCAGATCGCCTCCCCGGTAGGGCTGCGCCATTGGTTACGACTGCAAACGAACAGGAGATTAGTCACTCTTGATCCAACAGTTGGCGGGTAGTGCGGATGGGATAGCTCATACCGAGCTGACGCGCTCGGTGCAGCTTGTCGGCACGGGTGTAGATCAGCTTCCAGTTCTTTTCTGGCTTGAAGCCCTGCGGGTTAATCGCTTCGCGCCCATTGTGCTTGCGGGACTGAGCACGTCTCCAGCTACGGGTTCTCTCCATGATTGTTTCCTCGTGAATACCGGGTTCAGCAGCCGCGGTAATACGAGGTGGCGAGATGGTAAGTGTAAAATTGGGGTTGTGGCTAGTGTGGGCGAGGCTGGGCAGCAGTGACTAGGTGGTCCGTAGCAGCCATCGATTTGGAATGTTGGATTAGAGGGATAAACTGCAAAAAATCGGCCCCAATGGCAATGCTGGTGCTTGCGCTCCATCAAAAACGGATCTATTTCCGGTTAAGGTCAAATAAGTAAAATTTGCCTCCTTGTTGGTCACATTTCTTTAGATCCTTCCATCAATAACTCAACAAATTTGTCCCTCGCACCATGACCCTCAACATTTTTATTCCAGATAAAATAATTTTGTACAGGGAGCAGATCATCAAATACACATCCACTGATACCTCCGATGCTTTTGAACTGTTCAAACATACCCCTCGGAACCAACGAAGCGCCTGCACCTGAGCTGACGCAGCCAAGAATGGTGCCATAACTGGCTATGTTGGTTATGAGGCTCGACACCTCGTGCATCCTCAGCCAATTTTCCAGTGTTCCCCTGTAAGGGCATCCTTCTGGCCACATGAATATATCCATGCCGCTTAAATCCTGCGGATCACTTATTCGCCCTGCCGTTGCAGAAGCAATCAATACAAGTTCCTCCTTGTAAATCCCTGCGCTTGCAATATCCGGATGCTCAGGTTTGACAGCAATGATTGCTCCATCCAGCTTATGGCCAACCACATCGCTTAATAACTGTGACCAATCGCCAGTACTGAACTGCATTTGCACCAGAGGATAGAGTTGATGATATTTTGCCAACAACTTGGGCAATCTACCTGTTGCGGATGACTCAATAGCGCCAACCTTCAAACTGCCCGATGGTGCAGCCGCAGGATCAAGAGCTCTTTGTGACTCTTGACATAGAGACAATATTTTATTCGTGTAATCAAGAAATAATCTACCCGAAGGACTGATGACTAGCCCCCTTCCCTTCCTGATAAATAATGAGACACCCAGCTCTCTTTCTAAAAGCTTGATTCGGTTTGTGATATTTGACGGAACGCAGTGCAACAGTTCAGCCGCGCGAACAATACTGCCCTGATCGGCCACTGCCTTGAACATAGCTAGCTGGGCAAACTCCATACCATTACTCACTAAAAGTGAATGATTTGCTGAGTATAAGTCACTTGTTGCGAGCACTCCAACCCGTTAATTTCAAGCCTCTGACTGGATGAAAAATTTAAGCGGGTATTAAAACTGCGGAAGGAGACCAGATGGATATTGACCAAGCCATGATCGCGCTAGGTTTTTTTGCCTTCTGCGGCGGCTTGATAGATGCGGCGGTAGGCGGCGGGGGGCTTGTACAAGTGCCAGCACTTTTACATGCCCTGCCCCAACAGAGCCTGGCCACTGTTTTCGGTACCAATAAACTGGCTGTTCTGGCGGGCAATGCGAGCTCCATACTCAGCTATTTAAAGCGAATAACCGTCGTGTGGAAGCTGATGCTTCCCATCATCTGCTCGGCATTTGTCTTCGCTTTCCTTGGGGCCGCTGTAGTATCTGCTGCGCCTAAGAAACTAATGGAGGTTGTTGTTTTTTTCATCCTGATAGTCATGGCCATTTATACTTTCAAGGAGAAAAAGTTAGGCTTGGTGAGTTCCAACAAACCTTGCGGAACAAAGGAGATCGCATCAGGGATTTTTTTTGGCGGTTTGATTGGTTTTTATGACGGTGTCTTTGGCCCAGGCAGCGGCAGTCTTTTGCTTTTTATTTTTGTCAAATTCTTTGGCTTCGACTTTCTAAACGCATCAGCATCGGCAAAGCTGGTTAATTTGGGTACATTTAGCGCAGCGCTTATGTTTTTTGTTCCATCCGGCAATGTGTTATGGGCTGTTGGAGGCATGGTTGCCCTTTGTAACATGGCGGGCTCTCTCACCGGTGTTTTTTTGGCACTGCGTTATGGGAGTGGCTTTATAAGAATTTTCTTCCTGATACTACTTATTTTCTTAATAGGTCGAATGGGGCTGAGTATTTTTATAGGTAATCAACAGTAAAGGGCCTTGCGCTAGCAAAGCCCTCAAATGAGATGGGTAGCACTTTCTCCAGCGAACCTATCTCACCTCAACAATATCCAACGCCCGATTCGCCAACAGTTCACTCAACTCGATCACCTGCTGAATCCCCAACGCCACATGCCGCCTAGACCCATCCAGGTCAAACGCCAGATCACTGATCATGGCATTGGCCGAAGCCAGGTTCTCACTGAGGTTGGCAAGCAGGCATTCAGAATCAACATCAGAAGCGATGCGGAAAATGGTGTTGGGATTGTCGGACGTTTCTTTCTCAGGCTTGGGGTTCAGGTAGAAATCCAACGCTCGGGTGGCAGCGTCGTCGATTTTCTTGTTGCGCGCAGTCTGGGCGCGGGAGATGTGTTCGTCAGTAACTGGAGGGTTCGGTGTAATTTTGACCATGGTCTTAACTCTCTGGTTGAGGCCACTACCCGCTCGCTGCTAAACGAAGTGGGAGGCAGCTGTACGCAGGTTAGCAGACCGACAAGTTAAGAAATCGGCGCGCCCGAGGGCGCCCTGCGCACAGCCACCATCAAGCGCAGGGATGAAACTCCTGACTGATGACACGTTGTGCGACTTAACTCGGCGAGCTGCTAAACCCGATCACTGACAATCAGTGACAGGGCCAAACTACCGACGCCACCCCAGGCGCACAAGCCGGCGGATTCTGGCGTAGTTGTAGGCAAAGGCGCAAGGCGATGTGAGCTCTAGGGCGAGACCTGACGGTGGGTGGTCACCATGAAGGGCCTTCCGTCCAGGGCTCTTTGTTCCAGGACAATCCTGTCCTTCTCCACCTCTTTGACACGCGCCTGCCCCGACGCCCCTGCCGGGTAGATATCACTGAGGTTGGGCATGCTAGAGCCAACAAACTGCGCCACCGTCAAAGGCGAGATCTCTTTGCCGTCCACCCTATACGTCTTGGGCAACGTCTTCATTTGCTCCAATGTGAACGAAAGGTACTCGCTATCCGCATTCCAGCTACCCGCGCCGTTAACGCTGTACTCGAACCGATAGGATTTCGAAGGCTCTGTTCCAACCAGCGCGATCACGCCGCTCACGTTGTAATGGTTGTTGGCGAAGTACTCGGTCATGCCCTTGAACTCGAACTGAACGCCGCCATCGGAATAGCTGAACTCCTCGGTCCAACGTCCAATGAACTGGCTTTTGTAGTAGTCAGCCCTCATGTCGGCCAACCAGGTTGAGATGGCAGGGAACCCCGCCATCAAGCCAACAATTGCTACAAGAGCGGCCCAGCTTTTTACCGAGTACTGCTTAAGTGTCGAGACAGTGGTCATTAATAGCTCCTAATCCATGAGGAGGCGTGCAGCACTCCGGTTCGTCTGCGCAGTTACTGCTTCTATCAGCTCTAGTAGAAGCGGTCTTCCTGCTTCATGCCATAAATGCGCCCGAACGTCCTGAAGGAGATCCAAAGGAACAACAACGTCAGCAATACCCCGCCCGCCATGACGATAAAGCTGGCGCGATTGGTGTGCAGCTCGGTGGCGATGCTACTGATTTGGGGTAACCAGCGTGAGTAAAGCAGTGGAATCTCTTCACCTACTTTGTACTGATAATGTTCGCTGTAGCGCTGGTCAAAGTATTCCTCTTCATGAACCTGTTGATCACTGTCGACATACCGGTAATGAATGATGACACCGTTGGGATTCATCGGGATGCCTTCCAGATGCGTCACCGTGCCCTTCACCTCCACAGGGGTCCAGCGAATGGCGCCATAAATGGTCCCTGAGTGTTGTGCCAGTGAGGCTAGAAACAGCAGCAAGATGCAAGCAATCGTCAGCAGGACTATGCGGTTGTAGAGGTGATCTTTTCAGCTTCACGCGGGTAAAACATGCTCCGGTCCCTCGGGTTAGATTCTTCCGCCCCCTATCGGCGTTTGGTCCAACAACTTGAATTTTTCCAGTGATTTGCCCTTGTTCCTGGGGGCGTCTATCGGGCTTTACAGGGCTGCTGCGCAGCCCAGCGGGAGCAAGCTCCCTCGCCACGGGTTGATGGTTGTCCTTACCTGAGCCGCATGACGATCAGTTGCCTCTACGCGTTCTCATCTTTTTCGGCCGCCTCATCGCTATGCACCACCACCAACAACTGCGCCTGAACATCCCCCACCGAACGCAGCCGATGGGGCTTTTGCGCATTGAAATGCAAGGCATCACCGCGATTCAGCAGCACGCGCTCGTTCATGAAGTCCACTTCCACCTGCCCCTCATGCACGAATAGAAACTCCTCCCCCGTGTGTTCCTTGAACGCGTGGTGCGCGGTGAATTCGGTTGCGGGGTAGAGGATGAAGGGCAACAGGCTGCGCTCGGAAACCTGATGGGCCAGGACCGCGTATTCGGAGCTGCCGCTGCTCGACGCCAGCGAGCGTCGGTCTTCGCTGCGCACCAGGCTGTAGCTGTCGAGGGAGACGTTTTCCTCAGAGAACAATTCTTCGACGTTGACGTTCAGCGCCTTGGCGAGCTTGAGCGCGGTGGCGATGGAGGGCGTGCTCAGCCCGCGTTCCACCTTGGACAGATAGCTCTTGGTCATCGCGGTTTTTTCAGCCAGGACGTCCAGTGTCATCCCGAGTTTTTTCCTGAGCAATTTCAAGCGAATGGACATAGGTAACCAACATTTCCTGGGAAACGGACAATCAACGTTTGCAAATGACACTTTGTGTCATATAGTATTTTTTGTGTCATTAGCACCTTCCTTTCACAGCTTCCATGACGCGGATCAAGAACGGTCAAAGAACGAATCAGGAGAACGGATATGAGCAAGACACTGGCGACACCCAAGGACCAACTGGTCCAGCACGCTGTTAACCAGATGCAAAAATCACTGCCGGATAATACGTGGACTGTACGACAAAAGCTGGCATTGACCTGCCGCATCCTGTTCGAGAACGGTCACGACTCGGGCCTGGCCGGGCAGATTACCGCGCGCGGGCCGCAGCCGGGCACCTACTACACCCAGCAATTGGGCCTGGGCTTCGACGAAATCACCGCCGGCAATCTGCTGCTGATCAATGAAGATCTGGAGGTGCTGGAGGGCCACGGCATTCCCAACCCGGCCAACCGCTTTCACACCTGGGTTTACCGCGCCCGGCCGGACGTGAACTGCATTATCCACACCCACCCGACCCACATCGCCGCGCTGTCGATGCTGGAGGTGCCCTTGCAGATTTCCCACATGGACCTCTGCCCGCTCTACGAGGACTGCGCGTTCCTGGAGGGCTGGCCGGGTGTGCCGGTGGGCAACGAGGAAGGCGAATTGATCGCCGGCGCCCTGGGCGACAAGCGCGCCATCCTGCTTTCCCACCACGGCCAGTTGTCCACCGGCACCACCGTGGAGGAGGCCTGCAACATCGCCCAACTGATCGAACGCGCCGCGAAGCTGCAATTGCTCGCCATGGCGGCCGGCGAGGTGAAACCGATCCTGCCGCACCTGGGTCGCGAAGCCCACGACTGGATCGCCCGCCCCAAGCGTCACGCCGCCGCCTTCAACTACTACGCCCGGCAGAACCTGCGCCAACACGCCGATTGCCTGAACTGAACCCATTAGGAGCCACGCCATGTCTACCCCCAATATCCACGGCATCATCGGTTACACCATCACGCCCTTCTCCGCCGACGGCCAAGGCTTGGACCTGGACGCACTGGGCCAGTCCATCGACCGCCTGATCGACAGCGGCGTCCACGCCATCGCGCCGTTGGGCAGCACCGGCGAGGGCGCTTACCTGAGCGATGCGGAGTGGGATCAGGTCAGCGAATTCAGCATTGCCCGCGTCGCCGGCCGGGTGCCGACGGTGGTCAGCGTGTCGGACCTGACCACCGCCAAGGCGGTACGCCGCGCACGCTTTGCCCAAGCGAAGGGCGCCGACGCGGTGATGGTATTGCCGGCCTCTTACTGGAAACTGAGCGAGGCGGAAATCCTGGCCCATTACCAGACCATCGGCGCCAGCATCGACCTGCCCATCATGCTCTACAACAACCCGGCCACCAGCGGCATCGACATGTCCGTGGAGCTGATCTTGCGGATTTTCAACGCGGTGGCGAACGTCACCATGGTCAAGGAGAGCACCGGCGACATCCAGCGCATGCACAAGCTGCAGCTATTGGGCGAGGGCCAGGTGCCGTTCTACAACGGTTGCAACCCACTGGCCCTGGAAGCCTTCGCGGCCGGCGCCAAGGGCTGGTGCACCGCAGCGCCGAACCTGATCCCGCAGCTCAACCTCGACCTGTATGACGCCGTGCTGGCCAACGACCTGGACCGGGCCCGGGCGCTGTTCTATCGTCAACTGCCGCTGCTGGACTTCATCCTCAAGGGCGGCTTGCCCGCTACCATCAAGGCGGGTCTATGCAGCCTTGGCCTGGAGGTCGGTGATCCGCGCTTGCCGGTGTTCCCACTCGACGAGGCGCGTATTAGCCAATTGCAGACGATGTTGAATCAACTGCGCTGAATCGCGCTGTGCGATTGCGACCGGCGGGCGGGCGGGCCATCCTGTTCGGTCGCTGTCGTCCTAATGGGTGAGCGCCGCCATGGCCACCGAGGTAATGAGATGAACACCTATCAACCCTTGAACTGCGACCTGCATGACTACCTGGAGATCGCCTGCCTGTACGGCTACACGCTGGACATCGAACTGACTGACGGCCAACGCCTGACAGCCCGCGCGATCACCACGCGTACCGCTCGCACGCGGGAGGAGTTTCTCGATGTGGACACGGCGGACGGTCGCCTGGAGATTCGCCTCGATCAGTTATTGGCGATTACGCCGCAGGATCACAACGCCCGGTTTGGCCGGGTTGTGCTGGCGACTGGGTAATCCGTTCAGACGTGCCCCTCAACGCTTTGTCCCAAACAACTTGTCGGCAAGCTGCCGACCTCGCTCCAGCCCTTCAGCCGTCAACCAGATCGATTTATTCCTGTTTACCGGATCGCTGATGAGACCTTGTTCGTGCAGTCGGTTCATGACTTCGAAGTCGAAACCTTTCCAGGCGTTGCCGGTGTCGGAACTGAAGGCTGCCAACAAGGCAAGCACCGCTTCTTCTATCAATTTGTCGTCGTAATCCATGGTCGCTACTCCACTCGTACTTAGCTGGTAACGCCGAATCAGCATCAGCGTCCCTAAACCCTATCTGGTCAAAGATAAGACAGTCTAGCTATCCGACGGGGCTGTGTAGTCAAAGAGGTCCAGCCTCATCAAGCTATTTGAGACGTCTTTCGGCCCTTAGCCTTTGTGCTCAAACTCCCACCCCTTACAGGCCAGGGCCACATGCTTAGGAATCATTGAGATCCCGCGGCTGTAAGCAGTGATGGTGCGACGGATAAAGCCCGGCTCCTGCGCGGCAGTCGTCAGTGAAAGTTTGTTGGCGGCCATCCAGCTTTTGAATGCCTGGGTCGGCATCACCTCACCGGTCTGCTCCAACGCCAACCAATGCAAGGTAACAACCACGAGTTCAAGATCATCACCCAGCTCACATCGAAACCCCATTCGCCCACTTGGGCGGTGGCGACGTTATTCCCACACACAAGAAATCTGACAGCCTCCGGGTCTACACCATCCGCATCTACTGCATTTAGGAAAACGGAACAATCATTCCAAGAAACCTCCTACAACTCTGTCCATAGATCCCGCGTTAGCGTCTGTCCTGCCTCTATTGGACGAGACTCTCTAGGTTGTGACACGCAAAAAAGACATCCCCCAAGTCAAGAACCCGCCCGGCGGCGACGGGCATTACGTCACCTATCGGGACATGACACCCAGCGAACTGGCCGAGCGTGAAGCCGGACAATTGAAGTACGAAGCCATGCTTGCCCGACAGGCCGCCTATGAAAAGGAACGCTGGACCAAGGTCGATAAAACGCTANAAGAGCGGCAAGTTGCCCGACGGTGTCATTGATTACAGCAACCCCAACGGCTATGTGCCGGCTGACTTGGTCAGGCAGTACGGCGACCTGGTCTGGCTCGGCGGCAGACGGGCTGACGCATCGGGGACTGTGCCCCTCAAGCAGATTGGCGCCGGCACGATAACCGCGTCATTGGGCAGGCTTGCTCTCGGCGGCACCGCACTTGAAGCAACCGGGGCAACGGTCGGTGGCACCGTCGTCACGGGATTGTTAACCGGCATGATTGCCTTGCTCTGGCCTTCCAGCCTCGGTGATAGCTCGCTTTACTCCGAAGAACAGCTACGCAACCTGAAGCAGGCCCGCAGCCGCATGCGTCTGCAAATCGAGCAACAGACCGATGGCAGCCTCAAGGGTTATGGGTTCTATACCGGCCAGAACCGCGATTGGGAAATGGTCGACGTCGTTCACCTGGTTCCTCGCGCCGACCACTACGTCGCCGACTTGGGCGACGGCATCGAGCTGATCTGGACGCCAGCCGTCGATCCGTCCGACACCCTGGGTATTCCTGCCCTGGAAGCGGCGCCGCAGGCACCTCCCATCTGGATCTACCCGCCGACGCCGATGGCCGACAGCATCATCGTCGATCCGATCTATCCGCCGGAATACAGAGATTTCATTCTGGTGTTTCCGGCAGATTCGGGGGTTCGGCCGGTTTATGCGGTTCTGAGTGTTCGTAGAAAGGGCCTGGCCGAGGCCGGCCACGACTATCATCCGGCCCCGAAAACACAAGAAATAGTTGGTTTTCCTGACTTGAAGAGAGGAATCAAAAAGACACCCGTACAGGGAGGTGGAGGCCTACGACATCGCTGGCTTGATGCTAAGGGCAGAACAATCTATGAATGGGATTCCTCACACGGCGAATTGGAAGCCTATCGCTCAAGCGATGGAAGCCACCTAGGGGCATTCGATCATGTTACCGGCGAGCAGACAAAGGCCGCCCAAAAAAACCGTAATATCAAAAAGTATTTGTGAGGATTAAATGGGACTCAAACTACGACTGGAATGGTTCGACAAGCAAACTGAACACTACGAAGGAGAAGAGTACTCGAAAGATTTGGGCGAAAATGGCGCTGTCATTGAGGCCCTAGGAATTCCAATCGAAAACAATATAAATAATGGTGGCTTCAATGTTTCCCAAGAATGGATAAAAATTCTCCAACCTTATTTCCAGCATTCAATTGATTGGTCCACCTATGTCTACCAGATTTCCTTCGATTATCGAGATAGTTGGTAGCGGCAGAGAGAGTAACCAGTAAAGCCACCCTGCTTTGGCTACGCGATTTGGGGCCGCTACGCAGCCCCAGCGGGGCGGTGCGACGATTCGCTAAATTCCCTCGCCACAGATTGAGGAGACTTATTGGGCAACGGGTCGTAGCAAGCTGCCAAATGCTGTCTCCTGATGCTGCAATGCTGACCCTATTACTCCACATACCTCACATCAAACGACCCTCTGACAACTTGGCCTTCCGTATCAGCGAAAGAATAGACACCTTTGAAAAAGCTGAAGAATCTGCCGAACTCTATAGTGATTGTCCCGGTGTTGACCGAATGATGCTTCCCCTCTTTGTCGATGAAAACCCACCGTATAGAGGGACCATCAAAATCACCGGGATATTGAAACGTTTTCATGTCGCTACCCGCTTGTGCGGCCGGGAAGCCGATAAAAATCGCGGCGTCGTCTTTTTTTCCTCGCTTCCACGCTTTCAGCCCTCCTTGCAGAAATCCGCCGCTGGCGTTGTTGCCATCACTGTTGAACAACGTCGCATTGACCTCTGTAAAAGTTACCGAAGATGGCGTATTGACGATAATCGTTCCTACCATGCGGGCATCTGATTTTTTCTTGTTGGTTGTCATGTTTGAACCCTCAGTGCTGTGACTCAAGGCGCCAATAAGACAGCGCAAAGGGATATAAGCATCAGATATACCCATCGACTACTGTCAGAAGTAACAGCTAACAAGATCGTTTTAATGAGTTGGTTGCGAGTGATCTGCAAAAAAAGCAATAACCGTGGGAGCAAAGCTTGCTCGCGATGGCGGTAGTCAATCGGCAATAACGGCCTGCCGCCATCGCGAGCAAGCTTTGCTCCCACAGGTTTTGCAGCGTTTGATCCTGCTGTTTCTTTTGGCCGCCCGGCAAAATCTTTCGCTTTATCCCCTCCCGCAAAGCTCCCATCCGCTCCAGCAAAGTCGCCGCGCCCTCTCCCCCTCGATAATGCCCGCTTCGCTTGCAGTCCCCTTACCCGCCAACACCGTGTAACCCCCATGAACCTACGTACCTTCATCCGTAGTTATTGCTTCAAGTCCAGGCTCGCCACGAATGCGCTGGTCCGGCTGCACCGGGCGCTTTCGTTCATGGCCGGTTATCTGGCGCGGTTGGGCTTCGATTCCGAGCGGTGGCCGGTACCTCGTGAAGAGGCTGCCGCGGATAGACAGGCCAATGCCCTTTGCCCGGAGCTGGCCGCTACCGTGTTCAGCCATGCGCGGGAAGGGGCGATGCTGGTCGATCCCTTCGGGCGGGTCATCGGTGTGAACGAGGCGTTCACGCGCCTGACCGGTTACGGGCAAGAAGAGGTCAACGGCCGGGATTTGAATTCCCATCGCATGGTGCGGCGGCTCGCGGCGTTCTATGCGCCGATGAAGAACGCGCTGGATTTCCACGGGCACTGGTCCGGGGAAATCCAGAGCAGCCACAAGGACGGCCGGGAGATGACGTTGCGCATCAGCATCAGTGCCGTGCATGACCGGCACGGTAATGTCCGGCATTACGTGGCGCTGCTCAGCGACATGACGCAGATGAAGCAGCGCCTGCAATTGCTGGAGCGCGACGCCCGGTATGACGCGCTCACGCAATTGCCCAATCGGTTGCTGTTGGCCGAACGGATGCGCCAGGCATTGGGCAAGGCGCGTCTCCTTCAGCAGAAGGTGGCGATTGCGTTTATCGACCTCGACGGTTTCAAGGCCTTGAACGACAGTTATGGGCATGACTGGGGCGATCGGGTGCTGCAGATCGTCGCGGCGCGGATCAACGCGACGCTGCGTGAGAGCGACACGCTGGCGCGGCTCGGCGGTGATGAATTCATCGCGGGCTTGGTGGGGCTGCAGGAGGTGGAAGACAGCGAGCCATTGCTCAGGCGCATGCTGCAAGCGGCCAACGCGCCTCTTCTGATCGGAGCACAGACAGTGGAGATTTCCGCCAGTATCGGCGTGGCGTTTTTCCCAGAGCACGGTCAGGAGATCGACGCGCTGATCAGCAAGGCGGACCAGGCGATGTACCTGTCGAAAAAGGCCGGCGGCAACCGCCTGGCGTTTTGTCCGACCCGCTTCATTTCCTTCAATAACGAAACCTGAGGGTGGTGCCGACGGTTCTTTCGCTACCGAGCTGCACGCCGTAGTCACCGGCGCCCAGCAGTGAGTAGACGGCGGTGATATAGCGACGGTCGAAGACGTTGCGTACCCAACCTTCCACTTCCCACCCACGGTCCTGGCTGCGCAGCCCCAGGCGCAGGTTGGTGAGGCCATAGCTGGGTTGATAACTGCCTTCGCCACCTTCAAGGGTGCCGTAATAGCCAGTCCGAAAGCTGTAGTCGATGCCGCTGTAGGCTTCCAGCCCGTACGGCAGCGGATGGGTATGGTCCAGGCCGCTGCTGAGGTTCCATTCCGGCGCGTTGTAGAGGCGGTCGCCGCTGAGGTCACAGGTCCACTGGCCCGAGGCCGGCGGGCACGGTGCGTTGGGGAAGCTGCGATAGCGCGCGTCGCTCCAGGCCAGGCCCAGGCGTCCGGTGAGCCCGGCGGCCAGTTGCCAGGCCGAATCCAGCTCGATCCCACGCATGCGCACCTTGCCGACGTTGATCAGGTTGTCCCGCAGCGGTGGCGCAAACACGGACGTCGCCGGGCTGTAGGTGAGCGCCTGGTAGTTGTCGACGTCGGTCTGGTAGACGGCGACGTCGAGCAGCGCACGCTCATTCCAGAAGCGTGTTTTCAGGCCGACCTCCAGCGACGTCGCGCGCTCCGGCTCAAAGGTGGGTTCGGCGAACGGGCCGACCACGTCGAAGTTGATGCCGCCCGCCTTGTAGCCGCGCGACCAACTGACGTAGGCCATCACGGCATCGCTGAAGCGGTAGCTGGCGCTGAGCAGGCCGGAGACGTTGTCTTCCTCGATTGAGTCCTGGCGGTAATAGCCACGTCCGAGGGCGATGTCCCGCAGTAACTGGCCACCCGCCTGGAATGTCGGCGGCAGGCCGCCCAAGGAGGCGAGATTACTGACGTCGCGGGAGACCCAGCCGCTCTTGCGATCCTGGCTGTAGCGCAGGCCGCCGGTGAGCTCGAGGGGGTCGATGGGGCGCCAGGACACCTGGCCGAACACGGCCCGGCTGTCGCCCTTCTGCTGGCCGTCGTAATGTTGCCGGGCGCCTTCGAGTAACTGGGCCGGCACCTGTCGCGGATCGGTGAAGGTGATGCCATAGAGCTCCTGCAACTGCGTCAATTGGTCGCCGACAAACCAGGGCGCGGCGTCCTTGCCGAATTCGACGTCGATCTCGCGGTCGAGCTGCTGGTGCAGATAATAGAGCCCGGCGACATAGTCGATGGACGAGCCGGCCGTGCCGGACAGGCGCCACTCCTGGCTGAATTGCCGATGCCCCAGCTCGGTCTCGGACTGAGCCACCGACAAGGCTGTGCTGTCGCCGTCGCGGGTGGCGCGGTAGTCCCAGTCGCGGTAGGCGGTGATGCTGGTCAAGCGCATCGCCTCGTCCAGGTCCCAGTTCAACTCCAGGGAGATACCGTCCTGCAGGGTTTGCGGGTGCCCCGGCGCATCGACGCGCACTTCGCGTTGGTCAGGGTCGGAGGCAGGCAGCGGATAGCCGACGAACCGGGCCCGCTGACGCGTCTGCTGGCTGTAGTGATTGACCAACAGCACGTTGCCGGCCTCGTTCTGCCGGGCATGGTCCGCGATCAGCCGCGCACTGAAGACCGCATTCGGCGTCCACAGCAATTGCCCGCGCAGCCCTTGGCTGTCGGCGTCACCGAGGCGGGCGCCATCTTGCAGGTTCTCCACTTGCCCATCGACCGAGCGCTCGAAGACGTTCAGCCGCCCGGCCAGTACGTCATCGTGCAGCACCCCGGAAACCGTCCCGCGATATTCCCGTAGACCGTGCTCCCCGTAGCTGGCCTCCAGGTTGGCCTCGGGTTGGAACGTCGGTTGGCGGGTGATGATGTTCAGCGCACCCGCGGTGGTGTTCTTGCCGAACAAGGTGCCTTGCGGCCCACGCAGCACTTCGATGCGCTCGATGTCCATCAACTCGGTGAAAGCCATGCCCTGGCGCGCCTGATAGACGCCGTCGACGTAGGTGCCGACGCTGCCTTCCAGGCCGTCGTTGTAGGTCGTCGCACCGAACCCGCGCAGGCCGAAGCCGGCATAGCGGGCGTCATGCCCGGACACCACCAGACCGGGCACACGCTGCTGGATGTCTTGCAGCGTGTGCAGGCCGGCCTCGTCCAGTTGTTCGCCGTAGAGGACGTTGATCGGGATCGGCACGTGTTGCGGATCTTCCTCGCGGCGGCGAGCGGTCACCGTGGTTTCCTCAAGGATCAGGGGACCGGGCGACACAGCAGGCGTGGTCGGCGATGGCGCTTGCTCGGCACAGGCCCACGTCCAGGGCAATGCCGTCAGGCTGCCGAGCAAGAGCAGCCGGTAACGCCGACCGGGCATGCTATTGCTCCCGAGCCATCGAAGGACGCACCCTGTCCGAGTCAGTCAGTGCCTTGACCCACGCCAACAATTCACGGCTGTCGGCGGGCTTGAGCAGGACCGCATCGAAGGCCAGGTCCTCGGGATAGCCCTCCGGCCTGCGGGGCGGCACTGCCGAATAGAGCAGCACCGGGCAATCGTGCCCGTGCTCGCGCACGTGTCGCAGCAGTGCCCAGCCATCCATGCCGGGCATCATCTGGTCGCTGATCAACAGGTCGACCGGCTGCTGGGCCAGGCAGGCCAGCGCGTCTTCGCCGTTTACCGCGAGGCTCACGTCAAACCCGTAGCCGGCCAGCAGGTCGTACAGCCATTCGCCGTTCTGCTCGACATCGTCCACCAGCAGGACGTGCTGGCCTTGGCCATCGAACGGCTGGGCATGGTTATCGACGATGCCGTTTTCCAGCTCGTGTTCCTGGGCGCAGTTCAATTGCAGGCGAAAACCGAAGCGGCTGCCGCCCTGCTCTCCGGCTTGGAGTTCGAGCCGACTGCCCATGCGCTCCAGCAGTTGCGTGACGATGGACAAACCCAACCCGCTGCCTTCGTAGCGTTGCGCATTGCGACCGCGGCGGAACGGTTGCAGCAGTTGTTCGAATTCCTGTGGATCGATGCCGATGCCGCTGTCGATCACGCTGAAACGCAGTTCCACGCTGTCAGCGGTCGCCCCTGGAGCAGCGCCCACTTCGAAACGGATCCGGCCGTTACGGGTGAATTTCGCCGCGTTGGCCAACAGGTTCATCAGGACCTGCCGCAGCCGTTTGAAATCGGCCTCGACCAGCGCCGGCAAATCCGGCGCCAGAGCGGCTTCGAAGCGGTTGCCCTGACGCGCGGCGAGGAAGCCCGCCTCCTCTTCGATCTCTTTCAGGAAGCCGTACAAATAGCCGGGCGCGAGGGTCAGTTGCATCTGCTCCAACTCCCCCTGGGAGAACTCGAGCATTTCGTCGATCAGCTCCAGTTGCTGACGGGCGTTGCGTTCGATATGGGCCGGGTACTCGCGGTTCGGCCCCGCGTGCAGCAGACGCGAATAATCGATGATGCGCACCAGCGGCGAGCGCAGGTCATGGCTGATGCGGGCCATCAACGCACTGCGTGCCGCCAGGGATTCGCGCAACTGTGCCGTGCGCAACGCCACGGTGCTTTCCAGGCGCTCATGCTCGGCCTGGCGCTGCTGTTCGAGGCTGAACAGGGCGTGCTTTTCCCGATACCGGCTGCGGCTGACTTCCATGATCAACGTGCACACCAGCAACGCCACGCCCGGCAGGGTCGACGACAGGCTGTGCTTGCTTTGCGGCGACTGCCAGGGCAACTGTTCCTGGGGGAAGAAACACCGAATCAACAACTGTGACAGCAGCAGCCCCGGCACCAGCCACGCCATCCAGTTGTAAGTGAGTCGTCTGCGCCACGCCATGAATAGCGTGGCGAGGAGCGTACCGTAGAAACTCAAGAGCGATGCCTGGATCATCTGCGCGCCCTGGACCGGATCGACCTTCAACCACCAGATTCGGCCAAAGGCGCAACCCAACAGCGGCACCCAATAGCTCCAGCCAATGATCCTGGGCAGCCGGGCCACCTGTAGCAACACGCGCATGTACGCGAGAAACAGGACGAACGAGATCACGCTGATGCACGCCAGCAACTCACGGGTCCAACCGAGGGCCGCGGGCCAGTAGATCAGGTAGCCGTTCACGATGCAGGTCAGCAGGATATAGCTCAGTACCGCCCCCGCATTCACGCTCAGCAATCGGGACCGTAGGATCCCGCCGACAATCAGGCCGAACGGGACCACCAGCAGGACAATGCCCAGGGTCAGACCGTCGCTCAGGTACGTCTGTTGCTGGCTGCGCAGCAGCGCCGGTTCGGACCACAGCTGCGGCTCCAGCAACAGCTGGAAGTTGCTGGTCACCCGGACGAACAGCGTAGTGCTCTGCCCGGCCGCCAGCGTGACCGGGAACGCCGGTTGGCGCGCCGCCGGTTGCGGCCATTCGGCCAGGGGATGGGCGCTACCGGCCCGAGCCTCGCGCCAGTGTCCGTCGACGGGTTGATAGACGCGGATGTCCTCCAGGCGCGGCGCGCCGATCACCAGCAAACGCGAACAGGCCCTGGCGCTTGCGTTGGTGAGTTGCAGTTTCAACCAGAATGCCGAGCGGCTATAGCCTTGCGCCGGCCAATTCGAGGTCGCGGCGCTGAATCGCCCGTCGGGCAGTTGCGTGACGTCCTCCAGACTCAACCTGGCCTGGGGATCTTCGAAAACCTGCGTCGCGGGCATCACGTCCAGCTGTTCAGTCTGGCAGACGTCCATGGGCGCCGCGCGCAACAGGCCGGCGGACAACAGCGTCATCGCCAGCAGCAGAAATTGCAGGAGCCGCATCAGGCGCGCCCGGCCGACTCGGCATCGGCGCTGCCCAGGGTTTGCTGGCGAAACTGACTGGGGGTCATGCCAATGCGTTGGCGGAAGGCCGTGGTGAAGTTGCAGGCATTGCGAAAGCCGATCAATTCGGCGACGTCTTGCACGCTCATGGCGCTTTCGCTCAGCAGGGCCTGGCCACGACGCAACCGCGCATCGCGAATGTAGGCGAACACGGTCAGCCCAAGATGCTCGCGAAATATCCGGGAAAGGCGTTTTTCATGGGTGCCGACTTTTTGCGCCAGTTGCACCAGGGAAGGCACCTCGTCGAGGTGTTGCTCAATCCAGCGCATCGCCGCGCGCAGCACGATCTCGTCACCCTCCGGCTCCGGGTCCGCCGGGCTGTGCTGATGGGGCGGCGCACGCCAGGTCAATTGCAGGTGGATCTTGATTCGCGCCAGCACTTCCTCGGGGGCGCAGGATTTGGGGATGTAATCGACCGCGCCCACGGTCAACCCTTCCAGGCGTTCCAAGGTGCTGTTGGCTGAAGACAAGAAGAGAATCGGCGTCTGCCGAGTCGACGGTGCCTCACGCAGCAGCCGGCACAGGCTGAAACCGTCCATGTGCGGCATGTGTACATCCAGCACGATCAAGTCGGGACGCAATGCCAGGGCTCGCTGATAACCCTGGTGGGCATCGCTGGCCAGGGAAATACGCCAGGGTTGAGCCTTCAGCAGAATCAGCGTCGCACGGAGATCCTCCGGAACATCGTCGATCAGCAGAATATGCGGCAGCGAATCGGAAGACACCGTCGCGCCCCCAGCCACAGCCGCCCTCCTTTCGTCTCGTCCGTCGTCCATTCGCTGCGTTCTCTTATCGTGCTTTTGCCAACGTCATTGCCGAAAGGCAAAGGTAACGCAAAGACAATCGAGGGGTCGGTAAAAATCGTCATACCAATAGCGGCAGGTACGGGGAAGACTTGAAGAGGACAGATCGTCCGTGCCCTTTTCCCCGTTGGATACCGGTGCTGAAGCGCTCTCGCAGCGAGGCTAAGAGGGTAATCCAGTCAGTTAAGAATCAAACGGCGCAAAACCTGTGGGAGCAAAGCTTGCTCGCGATTGCGGTAAGTCAGTCAGCAGCAATGTTGACTGCTCTGTCGTTATCGCGAGCAAGCTTTGCTCCCACAGGTTTGTGGCTTAACTGACTGGCATTAGGCTAAGGGGGTGGCTTTTTTGGGGAGTTGGGGTTGGGGCTGCTGTGCAACCCAGCGGGGATGAATCCCCTCTCCACAGAGCGGCCCAGTTAAGCAGTGTTTACAGCATTGTGCTTTGCAAACCCACCATGCTCCCGATACCACGCCACCGTATCCGCAACGGTCACTTCCAGATCCCGGAAGCGCAGCCCCAGCGCCTGCTCGCTCTTGCGAGGGTCGAAACAGGTGCGATGCTCCTCGCGTATCACCAGCCGCAACGTCGCCAAGCTCAACAGGACCGGCTTGCCGGTCAGCCGGGCATAGATCTCCTGCACCGTCGCGAAGGCATATAGCAAGGGCAGCGGCAGTTGCCGCGAAGGGGTCTTGACGCCCGCGATCCGTCCCAGCACAGGCACCAACTGCCCCATGGTCATATGCCGGCCCGCCGCGAGGTAACGCTCGCCTCGCTGTCCCAGTTTGGCGGCGGCAATCAAGGCCCATGCCACGTCGCGAGCATCGACCACGGCAAAGCTGCCGGGGATCAACCCGGGCAACTTGCCATTTACGACGTCCTTGACCAGTTGCCCCGAAGACGTCGGGCCCATGTCGCCAGGGCCCCACATCCACCCGGGCAGAACCATGCAAGCGTGCATGTCGGGATAGGCGTCCAGGAAAGACAGCACGACACGGTCGGCGAGGATCTTGCTGCGGTAGTAGTCGTCCGCATCGACCTCGGCCCGCAGGCAGGTTTCGTCGATGGATGCGCCGGGCTCGCCGTCGAGCACGGCGATGGAAGAGGTGTGGATGAACCGGCGTATGCCCGCCTGATAGGCCTGATGAAGCAAGTCTCGGGTGCCGGTGACGTTGATCGCTTCGAGCTCCGCCCAGTGGCTGCCGCCTTTGTAGTTATCGCGAAAAAATGCCGCCGTGTGGAACACCGTATCGCAGCCTTGCAGAGAGGCGGCGAAGGTGTCGACATTGGCCATGTCGCCGACAATCAGGTCCACATCGGGCAGGTCGCGGAACTGTCGTTCGCCTTTGCTTCTGCAGCGCACCAGGGCTTTGACGGCGTAGCCACGCGCAACCAGCTCACGTACCAGGTTGTTGCCTAGCAAGCCGGTTGCGCCGGTTACAAACACGTTACGCATGGTTCACCCCTCTGCCTGTTCGGCGGACGGCAGCAGCACCGCGCTGTCGAAGAACACTTCTTCATGGGTGGCCAGCCCATCCTTGAAGATGAAGTGCGCCGCAAAGTGCACAGTGATGTGCCGACCATGGGGCGGTATCACCCGTTCCGGCAGCACCAGGGGGGCGGTGAAGGTGCCGGACAGTACGGCGACCAGCGCCAGTCGGTCCTCGGCGACCAGGAAGGGGCTGAAGGTTATTTCGGCGTCGGGCAGCGCTTCGAACAACGCGACTTCCCGTTTGCGCATGGCCTCGCGACCAATCTGAACGCCCGAACCATCGAGGAAGATGAAGTCCTCACTCACCAATGCAAGCATCGCCTCCACATCACGGCAATTGAAGGCTCTTGAGGCGCGTTCCGCGTAGTCGTTGGGGCCGGTGGTCATACAGTCCACTCCGTGGGTTTCGAAGGGCCGTAGATATACCGTTGGCGCCACTTTTGAAAAACAGCGACTGCTGCATAATGGTTTTGCACATATGCAAACCAGGGAAGACAGGACGCATGGCATTGCAAGCAAATTGGGACGATCTTCGACTGTTGTTGGCCGTTTCCCGGCGGGGCAGTTTTCTTCAGGCGGGGCAACTGTTGGGAATCGCGGCGTCCACGGTGTCCCGTCGCCTGACGCAATTGGAAAGCGCCTTGGGCGAGCCCCTCGTCGAGCGGGGCGTCGAAGGCTGTTGGCTGACCTCGCGGGGCCAGTCGCTGGTGGAAGTCGCCCTGGCCGCGGAAACCGGTTTGCGCCGACAAACCGTTGCGGGCCCATCCGGGCGCCAAGCCGTGCTCAGCGGCAGCGTGCTGGTCAGTGCTGGGGAAGGCTTCTCCTCCTCCGTATTGGAGGCCGCGAGCCGCTTCACTGCCCTGCACCCCAATTGTTCGGTGGAATTGCTGGTCACCGCCGAGTTCCACAAGGTCGTCCGGGGCGTGGCAGACATTGCGGTGCGCACCGCCCATCTGGGTGAACCATCACTGATTTACAAGCACATAGGCCGAGTCGCTTATGGCGTCTTCGCCGATGCGGACTATTTGAATCGCTCTCCGGCGCTCACCCCGGCCACGGCGGCCCATATCACCTTGCTTCCCCCGTTGGACATGTTGCCGCAACTGCGCGCGGCAAAGGCCGGCGGCCTGGAGCGCGTGCCGATCAGCGTGAACTCGTTCACCGCACAGCTCGAGGCGGTGCGGCGAGGCATGGGGGTGGCGGTATTGCCTCGGGTGTTGGCGCAGGATCTGATCGAGGTCTTTCCAGAGCTGCCTATTCCAGACTTGGAGGTCTATCTGGTGAGCCGGCCCCAGGCGCTGAAGCAGGCGCATATCAAATGTTTCTTCGAGATGTTGGAGCAGGTGTTGCTGGAAGGTGTGTCCTTGGATTGAGGACTTGAAGCCTCACGCGCCTGAGCTCAACTCTCGTCCATTTCCAATCAGTGAAAATCAGCTGCCCCCATGAAATCACCAAACCCATCGTCATCGTCGACGACCGCAAATTCCAGAAGGTAGCTCGCACTGACATGCCCGTTAGGCACGACGTAGCTCGCCAACAACCCATGCAGGTCGTTGCACAGGTCGGTTCTCGACTGATAGGCGCCGATACCGTAATTGGGATCGAAAAGCCTCCCCGTCTGGCCCGCGTCGAAGGACACCCCAATCGCATGACCACCGGCGCCTTCCGGGCCCCCGGAGAAGTAGAACGAGACGACGAAGTGGCGGGCGCCAGCTCTCTGGAGGATGTCGAGGACGATGTGACTGGCAACGCCGTCGACGTAGGCGGTCTCGCTGACAGTATTGCTTCCGATAATGTCCTCGGCGGTGGTAGCCAACGCCATGCGTACCTCATACATATGCATCGCACCGCTCAGTGCTTCCTGAGTCTCGGCAATAGCGGCCTTCCTTGACTGCAATGATTGGAAACAGTCAAACGGCGCACCGATCTTGACCCAGAGCGTACTGAAACCGAAGCACACGCCCAGGCCGTCGCCACCAAACCAGGGGATCGCCCCGCCGAACAGCGCACCCTGCCCTTGCCATCTTGTGCTCTGGTGCGCTCGAGGGAACGTGAACATGGGCTTCTCCGGGGAAGGCGACAAGGTTCTGTCAAAAGTAGACGAGGGCCCGCCTCGGCGCCATGAAAGCGCAGTCGAAAGCTGCGAGGCTGGAACGCTTCAATCCGTGCGCCTCGATTGGAGCCACATGACCGAAGGGTAAGCGGATTCAAACGTAGGTTGAATTTGCGTAAACAAGCCTCCTCAACTACGTTTCAAATCGAAGAAATCATTCGCTCCGAACAGCAATTCATTTACCCCGAGGCTTATCTAGATCAGGCATCGCGCAACAGCTCACTGGGTTAGATAGCGCCGCATTATCCAAAGGAACGGGTAGGTGTAAATCTGGTTGCATGGAATTTTTCACAACATGGAGTAGTTAAGATGACCTGGGGAAGAATGAAAGTCCGTAATGCCTGTCCATTCCCGGTAACCTTTTATGCGCTTGCCGGTCCTACGCTTGAACTGGCCGCCAATGACACACAAACGGCCCATGCTTGTTTGATCTGGTTTTCCACGAGAGTCAAAGGTCCCGGCGATGCTATCAATCTCAGCGATTGGGAGCAGTTTTCCGGCCAATACATCCAACAACTCGAAGGCGATGGAATCGACCCCTCGGATTGGGAGGACGGAGGAAGCGGAGCTGCGGCAGGCTCGATTCTAGGCTGGGCCGTTTCCCAGTTATCGGGGATCTTCAAGGTGAAGAACACGCAACCCGATGTCGACGCCTATTTCGGTGCTAAAAAAGAAGGGGTCTACGGCAGTTCCAATCTGGTTGTCTATGCCACCCTCGATCCAATCTACAAATTGGATCAGAGCCATAAGATCTGGTACCTGCACCTTGAGCATGACACAGGCCAAGTCACCCCTCCGTATAATTCCGAACCCATGTATATCAAGCCGAATCTGTCAGCCTACGCAGACACCATGTTTGTTCGTGCCTGCAATGCGTCCGGGTATCTGGCGGCGACTCGCGACAAAGAAGGCGTAGAAGTATTAGACCACTCCGAACCCTATAACCCATTGGAGTACCCTTCCTATTGGTCAATCCAGCCAGAACACGGCAACGACACCAGAGAAATCAAGATACTTAACGTCTACGCACAAAAATGGCTGACCGACTACTCGACCGCCAACAATAAGGTCGGTCTGTACCCGGTGGGCTATGCGGACTATGAGGATCAGCATTGGGACATTACGGAAATCGGTAAGAATCCGGAAGTGGTCACGATCAGAAACAGCGCCACCGGACTGAACCTGTTTATCAATAGCAGTGGAGGCATCGGTGTCTACAACCCGGACTATGCCGATCAGCACTTCACCATACAGACATTCACTGTCCACACCGAAAACATCCCTGATGGTGTGACCTTCAGGATCATGCATGCACAAACAGGAAAGTACATCACCATCACTGAAGCAGGGACCGCCCGACTCGACGACACCGACGCAAACAACCAACTGTTCTATATAAAAAATCTTGATGGCGACTTGAAGATATGCAACGTGGCGTACAACTCGTACCTCACCTTCTACTGGACTGAAAACAGCAGCGGATTGGGCACTTGCTCGATGAGCTACAACGCCTACGAACATAGCCCGGATCAGGTATGGGAGTTCAGCACTGACCCAGAGCTCGCCGGCGTGTATATCAAGAACAAACTGGGTATCCAGAAAGGCATGCCCAACCTTTACTATGACACTGGTGGAGTATTTGGTTTGTATTCTGGAAACTTCCAGGATCAACTTTGGGTATTCCAATTGGAAACGACAGATCCATCTTAATAAGCTTCTGATCCTGTCGTATTCAACTGCCATCGGGTAACACGCTATTTATGGTGTTCCCCGATACTCTCAATCCGTGACGAGGGAGCTTGCCCCTCGCCACGGATGAACCTGCACCCTGACCAACTGCCGCTTCCAGGCTTCATGAATGAGCTCCGGCCTGGCGGTAAAGCGTGACATGTGACGTATGCCAACCACCGGCACTCGAACACCGGCAATGGTCGCGGTGAAGCCGAACGTTGCGGTATGCGAGCCGGTGCAGATGTGGTCGATGACCTCGCCTTGGCCAAATGCTGCATAAAGAATGCTGGCAGCAGAAGGCGCCAGGAGTGAGTTGCTGTAGGCAACAATCAACTCCGGGCGACTCAGCCTCATGGTCGCCTCGGCAAAAAAACGCATGGATCGCTCGGCAAGCATCTGGTGACTGCCAAGCGCCGATGCCCTCGCCGCCCTGCCGATTGAGGCGGCATCCTTGGAGCACAGCAGCAAGGCGTTGGTGTAGAGGGTCTCGGCCTTGGTGAATCCCAGTTTGTCCGGCAGAGTGCTGAGCTGGTTCGCCAGGCGAGTACTTCCCCATTTCCCCTCTACGCCAAGCCCTACATTACAGACCTCGGGCTGTTGGAAGTCCCCTTCGATGGCGGAAACATTGGTGAAGCCCTTGTCGGCCTCAGAGCCATTGAACCCCATCACGATCAGCCTTTTCTGCTCTGGCGGCGCTGCCAGTACGTTGAACGCGCAGTCGTATGGGCGTGAGGCAAGAGGGCCCAGTCCGGTTTCGTTCAAGGTATTCAGGATCAAGTTCAGGGTTGCTTGGGGCATGTGGGAGTCCATCAATTGCCGGCGTGTCGTGGCTCAGGGGTGCGGCTGTTAGTTGGATCATCAGCTTACAAGCGTCTCTACCTCGATGTATCTAACCAGATCGCTATCGCGCCGCGAATAAGGTGAACCCACATTTGCCCCATCACACCTCCAGCACCCCACGAAACCCTCTCGCCGCGTAATACGACTGCACGCCGTTGTGGTACACGAACACCCGGCCATAACGCCGATCACCAAAGATCGCCCCCTCCAGCGAGCGAACGTCGGCGGGTGTTGCCAGCCAGCTGGACGTCTTCAGATCAAACGCCTCCAGCGCCTGCAACTCACGGTACTGCTCTTCCGTCAACAGGGCGACGCCCATCTCTGCGGCCAGCTCAAGCGCACTGCCCCGAGGCTTGTTTTCCTTGCGTGCATCGAGGGCGGCACGGTCGTAGCAGAGGCTTCTGCGGCCGGTCGGGGTTTCCCTGGCGCAATCGCAGAAGGTCACGCGCTCGGTGTGCTTGTCGTAGCCGATCACGTCCGGCTCGCCTCCGGTGGTTTCCATGGCTTGCAGGGCTTTCAGCGCCGCGGGGTCGCTTTCGAGCCGGGCCTGGACGTCAGGCCATTGAAGATCCGGGTGGCGATGAGGGTTTTGTTCGAAACGGGATTGCAGGGTGTGCAGGAGGTTGTCCTGTTCTTGTTTTTTCATGGTGTTAGCGTCCTAGAACCAGGTGCCGGTAAACACCTGGGCGTTGTGGAACTTCGAGTGTCCAGCCACCGCATTCGTGTATTGCTCGACCAGGTCATAGGTGCCCAAGTCGACCATTTCGATGTTATTGGGCGCCGTGATGGATTTGGTCATGGGCTGGATGACCAGGCCTCTCACCACAGGCGGGCCTGGGTTGATCAAGGCGTTCAGGATTTTCCTGACCATGGTGGTCTTGGCGAACACGTCCGTGGTCGAAGTGCTGGCGAGATTGCCGTTGGTGCCCAGCAAACCGACCAGGCAGTAGAAGACCCAGCACGGCGACATTTGCCAGCCATACTTGGCTTCGTTGAGCGACGCATCCACGCTGCCTTTGCACTCGACGATGATGTACTCATCCACCACGCCACTGATCAGGTTGCGCTTGACCCATATCTGGTCGATCCCATTGGTGCGGCCTGAAGAGGCTTTGCCGATCTTCATCTGGTACTCGTTGCCGAGAACGGTAATCAGCAGTTTGGCGGCGGCATATTCCCCACGGGTTTCGCTGGCGAAATGAATGGCGTTGGAGTTCTCCAGGTTCTGGAAGTGGTTCTGGATTCTGTTGCCTGATTTTCTGTCATTGACCGAGAACTTGTGGGAAATCCCACCATGGGTAAGCAACCAGCTATATAACTTCGCCTGCGCGGAGGGGTCCGAGCTGAGCAGGTTCCAGTAATTGAGCGCAATCGGATCGGGCACGGGCTGACACAGGGCGGCTCGGCGCTCGACGACCTGTTGGGCGGCATAGGTGGTGACAGGGTTGCTTGTCCCGAATACCTGCTCGACGTCGGGGTGATAGTAGCTGCCTTTGGTGAATTGCTTGTCCCGTGCGACAGCCTCCTTGATCTTCACGGCGTCCAGGGTGTCCAGCAGGACCAGTTGGTCGGCTCGGTCAGGATTGCCGTAATCCGAAGTGAGGCCATGCCTGTTGACGATTTGATTGACGACATGCCTCCATTCTTTTCCGGCGGTATCCACCTGGGTGATGCCCAGGCTGCCAATGGGCGTGAAGGGATAGCTGCCGGTCGTCAGGGTCAGTGGCTTGGAGTCGAATACGGTGTCGGGGGTGAAGAACAGGTTGGTTTTCCTGCCATCGCGCTTTTCCTTGGGAGCCAGCTCCATGATTTTTACATTCAATGGATCAGTCAGGCTGGTGTAATCATTAAGCTGATTCACAGGAATCCCTCCCAATGTATCCGGCGCGGATATTTCACTCTAGACAGGGGAATTCGGGACGTCCAGCCGGGGGAAGTGGCTGTGCGTCACCTGTCGGTATCGGGGTAACTGACAGGCCGCTATCGCGAGCAGGCTCGCTCCCACAGGGGGGGTGTGCCAGTCGCGGAGAGTTGTTCACTGAAGATCCAATGTGGGAGCGAGCTTGCTCGCGATGACGGCAGTCCATTAAACATGGATGCAGGCTGACCCACCGCCTGGCTCAGGCAATCGGACGCCAGCTCCCTGTCATGTGCTCCAGATCGCCCGATCCCACCAACTGCAAATCCCCACTGGACCCCGCCGCGCTCGCCAGCAGCGTCACTTCGCTGGGCAGGCGCACCGGCTTCTTGAAGGCCACCTCGATTTCGAGGTTGGCTTCGGGCAGGTGATCATCCAGTGCGGCCAGGGTCCGGGCTTTGTTCCACAGGCCATGGGCAATGGCAGTGGGGAAGCCGAACATTCGCGCACTGATGGCACTGAGGTGGATCGGGTTGTAGTCGCCGGACACCTTGGCGTATTGCCGGCCGATGTCGGCAGGGGCTGTCCAGCGCGTCACTTCGGTCAGCGCCGGAGTGGTCCGGGGTGGCGGCTCCACCAGCGCACCGTCAAGCTGCACGCCCTTGCAAAGCATCTCGCTCTCGGCCTCCCACAGCGGTCCCAGTTGATCCTCGATGCGGGTCACGAGGTTGAACACCGCCCCCTTGGGGTGGGCCTGCAGCTGTTCGACATTGACACTGGCCCGTACCTGGCTGACGCCGCCCATGGGACGGAGCACACGGATGCGGTTGCTCAGGTGGATCAACCCCAGCAGCGGAAATGGGAAGTCCCGGGCGGTGAGCAATTGCATCTGCAGGGCGAACGCCAGCACGTGGGGATAAGTCGGTGGCAGCAGGCCGTTGTCGACAAAACCACAGACCTTGCGATAAGCCGCCAGGCGCTGCTGATCCACTTGGAGCACCTGGCGCAACCCGGTCTCCGGCAAGGTCTTGCCGGTGATCTTGCGACGCGTCGCGGCCTTCGCATAGAGCCCGGACATGCCCGGCGCGCTACTGACTTCATGCCATTGGATCGTCATGCTCAGGCTCCCAGAAGGCTTTGTCCGCAGACCCGCAGCGCTTGCCCGGTGACCGCCCCCGTGCCCGGCTGCGCGAGCCAGGCCACGGCTTCGGCGACGTCCTGGGGCAAGCCGCCCTGGCCCAGGGAGCTCATGCGCCGTCCGGCTTCGCGCAGGGCGAAGGGGATTTCGGCGGTCATGCGGGTCTCGATGAAGCCTGGGGCCACGGCGTTGATGCTGATGCCTCGCGCCTGCAACAGCGGCGCCCAGGCCTGGGCCAGGCCGATCAACCCGGCCTTGCTCGCGGCATAGTTGGTCTGGCCGCGATTGCCGGCGATGCCGCTGATCGAAGCCAATAGAACCACCCGGCCATTGTCCCGCAGGGTGCCGCTGTCGAGCAGGGCCTTGGTCAGCACTTGCGGTGCGTTGAGGTTGACCGCCAGCACCGCGTCCCAGAACTCCGGTGTCATGTTGGCGAGGGTCTTGTCCCGGGTGATGCCAGCGTTATGCACGACGATGTCGACGCCGTCTGGCAGGTGTTCGATCAACTGGCTCGCGGCGTCTTCGGCGCAGATGTCCAGGGTCACGGCGCGCCCGCCCAGGCGTGCGGCGAGGGCGTCGAGATCGGCCTTGGCCTGGGGCACGTCCAGCAGGATCACGTTGGCGCCGTCACGGGCCAGGGTTTCGGCGATGGACGCGCCAATTCCGCGGGCCGCGCCGGTGACCAGCGCCTTGAGGCCGGTGAGCGGTCGCGTCCAGTCCTGGACCTGGGTCTGGCAGGCGTTCAGGCGAATGACCTGCCCGGAAATGAACGCGCTCTTGGGCGACAGGAAAAACCGCAGCGGGCCTTCCAACTGGGTTTCGGCGCCGTCACCGACATACAACAGTTGCAGCGTGCCGCCGTGGCGCAGTTCCTTGGCCAGCGAGCGACTGAACCCCTCCAACGCTCGCTGGGCACTGGCGGCGAAGGGATCGCTGAGGCTTTCCGGGGCGCGACCGAGGATGACCACATGGGCGCTGCGGTCGAGATTCTTCATCAGTGGCTGGAAAAACTCCCGCAGTTGCTTGAGCTGGTCGGCCTGGGCCAGATGGCTGGCGTCATACACCACGGCCTTGATTTTCGGGCCGTGGCCGGGGATCCACTCGGTGGCCAGGGTCGGTTCGGCGCCATAGACGAAAATCCCATCGGTCAGACGTTTGGCGAACGTGCCGATCGCTTCGATCAGCGGCCCGCCGCCCAGCAGCAGCGCACCCTCGATAGGCCGCAGCCGCCCGGCCTGCCAGCGTTCCAGACGTACCGGCGAGGGCAGGCCAAGGGCCCCGACCAGGCGCAGGCCAATGGGCGAATTGGCGAAGTCGATATAACGGTCAGACATGGAACGTACTCCGGCTGATGAGCTCCCAAGTGTGGACCATGATCGGCAATCAGTCGTTCGATTGGCGAGATAAAGCCTAAGCTTGTGCGCAAGCAGCATTTATTTTCGGGTCCGTCAGCGCATTCGAATCTACTCGGGGAGTTCTTCATGACACAGCTACGCCGCGTCGCGATCATCGGTGGTAACCGCATTCCCTTCGCCCGCTCCAACGGGCCTTATGCCACCGCCAGCAACCAGGCGATGCTGACGGCTGCCCTCGAGGGCCTGATCGAGCGCTACAACCTGCATGGCCTGCACATCGGCGAGGTGGCCGCCGGCGCGGTGCTCAAGCATTCCCGGGAGATGAACCTGAGCCGTGAGTGCGTGCTCGGCTCGCGGCTGTCGCCCACCACCCCGGCCTATGACGTGCAACAGGCCTGCGGCACGGGGTTGGAAACCGTGCTGCTGGTGGCCAACAAGATTGCCCTGGGCCAGATCGACAGCGCGATTGCCGGTGGCGTGGACACCACCTCGGACGCGCCCATCGCCGTCAACGAAGGACTGCGCCGGATCCTGCTGCAAGCCAATCGTGCCAAGACCACCGTCGAAAAACTCAAGGTATTCCTGCAACTGCGCCCCCAACACCTGGTCCCCGAACTGCCGCGCATCAACGAGCCGCGCACTGGCCTGAACATGGGGCAGCACTGCGAGTTGATGGCCCAGACCTGGCAGATTCCCCGGGCGGAACAGGACCAACTGGCCCTGGAAAGCCATCAGAAAATGGCAGCGTCCTACGCCGAAGGCTGGCAGAACGATCTGATGACCCCGTTTCTCGGCCTGACCCGGGACAACAACCTGCGCCCGGACCTGACCCTGGAAAAGCTCGCCTCGCTCAAACCGGCTTTCGAAAAAAGCGCCAAGGGCACGATGACCGCCGGCAACTCCACGCCACTGACCGACGGCGCTTCGTTGGTGTTGCTGGGCAGTGAGGAGTGGGCCAAGGCGCGGGGTTTGCCGATCCTGGCGTACCTGCGCGACGGCCAGACCGCGGCGGTGGATTTCGTCAATGGCGCCGAAGGGTTGTTGATGGCGCCGGTCTATGCCGTGCCCCGGCTGCTGGCGCGCAACGGGCTGACGCTGCAGGACTTCGATTACTACGAGATTCACGAGGCATTTGCCGCCCAGGTGCTATGCACGCTCAAGGCCTGGGAGGATGCGGACTACTGCAAGACCCGCCTGGGCCTCGACGCGCCACTGGGCGCCATAGATCGCAGTCGATTGAACGTGAAGGGCAGCTCCCTGGCCGCCGGCCACCCGTTTGCCGCCACGGGCGGACGCATTGTTGCCAACCTCGCCAAGTTGCTCGATGCCGCAGGGCGGGGCCGGGGGCTGATCTCCATCTGCGCGGCCGCCGGCCAGGGCGTGACGGCGATTATCGAGCGTTGAGCAGCGTCTCGTTCTGCCGGTTGACCAATGCCCGCTGACGGCTGGCGTAACGCTCGGCCAGGATCGAGCAGACGATCAACTGCATCGGGTGGTAGATCATGATCGGCAGCAGGATCAGCCCCAGGCCTGGGTTGTTGCCGAAGATCAGCGCCGCCATCGGCACCCCGGCGGCCAGGGATTTCTTGCTGGCGCAGAACACCGCGGCGATTTCATCGGCGTTGTTGAAACGCAGGGTTCGGGCGGTGCGGGTGGTCAGCCAGAGGATGATCGCCAGCAGCACGGCACTGCCGAACACCGCGCTGAGCAGCACGCCGTTGCCTTGCTGTTGCCAGATGCCGGACACCATGGAATTGCAGAACGCTGCGTAGACCAGCAGCAGGATCACCAGCTTGTCGATGATGCTGGTGTAGCGCTTGTAGCGGCCGAAAAAACCGGCCAGCCAGCGCCGCAGGAACTGCCCGAGTACCAGCGGCAGCAGCAACATCAGGCACAGGTCGAGCAGGGTCGAGCCCAGGTCGATACCGCCATCGCCGCGACCGACTACCAGACTGACCAGCAGCGGCGTCAGGAAAACCCCCAGCACGCTGGACAGGCTGGCGTTGAGAATCGCCGCCGGCACGTTACCCCCTGCACTGCCGGTGAGGGCTACCGAGGAGGAAATGGTCGAGGGCAGGGCGCACAGGTAAAAGAACCCCAGCATCAGCAGAGACGGCACATGACTGCCCAGCAGCTTGTTGCTGGCGAGCCAGATCAGGGGGAACACGCCGAAGGTAAACACCTGCACCATCAAATGCAGCCGGGTGTTCTTCAGGCCGTGCCGGATCTGCTCACCGGACAGGTTGACCCCGTGCAGGAAAAACACCACGAAGATGCCGATATTGACGACCCACTCGGCATGCATCGCGCCGCCGGTGGCGCCAAAGCCCGGGAAGAAATATGCCAGCAACGTGGCGAGCAACATGCCGCACAGGAACCAGTCGGTCACCATGCGCTTGAGGTGTCTGAAAATAGCCATAGGGCACCGCAGGTTGTCAGGGAAGATGAGTTAGCCTAACGTCGGTCCTGACAGTCGTCTTGCGACATAAGGCCAATCAATGCCGACTAACGGACAACAACAGCTCGAACGTCGTATTCCCGACCTGACGCAATTGCCCAGGCCGCTGTATGCCCGTGTCGAAAGCTTGAGCGCCGGTTCTTGGACCCAGGCCCATCGGCATGACTGGGTACAGTTTTCCTACGCCATCAGCGGCGTTCTCGGCGTGCACACCGCCGCCGGCAGTTTCTTCGCACCGCCGCAGTGGGGGATCTGGATCCCGGCCGACCTGGAGCATCAGGTCGTGACGTCGATGCGAGCGGAAATGCGCAGCCTCTATATCCACCGCGACAGCTGCCCATGGGCTGATGATCGCTGTCGGGTGCTGGAGGTCACGCCGCTGGCCCGGGAGTTGATCAAGGTATTTTGTCAGTGGCCGGCCGATTATCCACAGGGCGATACGCAGGAGGCACGGCTGGTGCAGGTATTGCTGGATCAGTTGGCGGTGCTGCCGGAAGTCGGCTTCTCCCTGCCGTTGCCACGCCATGACCGGCTGCTGGGGTTGTGTAACGAGCTGATCGAACAACCTGAGCGCAACGTTACCTTGCAAATGTGGGCCGAACGAATGGGCACATCGGAAAAAACCCTGATGCGCCTGTTCCAGCGCGAAACCGGCCTGAGCTTTCGTGCCTGGCGTCAGCGCATGCGGTTGCTGTCATCATTGAGATTGCTGGAGGACGGCGAGAGCGTGACCGCTGCGGCGTTGTCGTGTGGGTACGATTCCACGTCTGCTTTCATTGCGGCGTTCAAGGGGATGTTCGGGTGTACGCCTGGAGAGTTGTTCAAGCCCTGAACCCGCCCACCGGATTTCACTCCGACGTAAATTTTGTCGCAAATGCAAAGGCATCCGAACGCCGACGGCGTTGCGGCTGTCAGCTATGATTCGGCTTGGTCGATTATCGGCACAGTGTGTGCATCGAAGGTTCATAGGTCGGTAACCCCTCCCCGTGGAGGAAGGATTGCCGTATAACGGCTGTCATTCGCGTGTTTGGTCATAAAGGACCCAGAATAAAAGCTGATGAAGACTCCAAAACGCATTGAACCCCTGATCGAAGACGGTCTGGTCGACGAAGTGCTGCGCCCTCTCATGAGTGGTAAAGAAGCAGCTGTTTATGTGGTGCGCAGCGGCAATGAGCTGCGTTGCGCCAAGGTCTACAAGGAGGCGAACAAGCGAAGTTTTCGTCAGGCGGCCGAGTATCAGGAAGGCCGCAAGGTCCGCAACAGTCGCCAGGCCCGCGCCATGGCGAAAGGCTCGAAATTCGGGCGCAAGGAAGCCGAGGATGCCTGGCAGAACGCCGAAGTGGCGGCGCTGTTCCGCCTGGCCAACGCCGGTGTGCGGGTGCCCAAGCCGTACGACTTCCTCGAAGGAGTGCTGCTGATGGAACTGGTCGCCGACGAATATGGCGATGCGGCGCCGCGCCTGAACGATGTGGTGCTGGAGCCGGACCAGGCCCGTGAATACCACGCGTTCCTGATCTCCCAGATCGTGCTGATGTTGTGTACCGGTCTGGTGCACGGAGACCTGTCGGAGTTCAACGTGCTGCTCACACCGACAGGGCCGGTCATCATCGACCTGCCACAGGCCGTGGATGCGGCCGGTAACAACCATGCCTTCAGCATGCTGGAGCGGGACGTGGGCAACATGGCCTCCTACTTCGGCCGCTTTGCACCGGAGCTCAAGCGCACTCGGTATGCGAAGGAGATGTGGGCGCTGTATGAGTCGGGCACCTTGCATCCGGGCAGCGTATTGACCGGCGAGTTCGACGAGCCGGAAGAACTGGCGGATGTCGGCGGGATCATGCGCGAGATCGAGGCTGCTCGCCTCGACGAGGAACGTCGCCAGGCCGTACGCGCGGCGGACGACGCTCCCCCGGGCAAAACCGAAGAACCGCCTCCGCCCTGGATGCAATGACCCGAAACCCGGCCTTGGCCGGGTTTTTTGTGAGCTGATCTCGGGTGCCCCCATGCTCGC
>NZ_KN322986.1 GCF_000774145.1 Pseudomonas mediterranea CFBP 5447
AATTATAGAGACTCAGAATCTGCCGTCAACACCTATTTGCAGTCTTATTCGGATTTCAGCGTGATACGCGCAAAGGCCTTCTTACCGGCCTGGCATACATGGGTAGAACCCAGCTCATATATATAGGTGCGATCCACAACCTCGCCATCTATACGAACCCCACCCGAACCCAGGAGATCTCGCGCCACTGCCGCATTCTTGACCAGCCCCGCCTTATTAAGGACTGCGGCAATCGGCATGGACTCGGTAGCGGACAGCTCGATCTCCGGCAGATCATCCGGAAGCTCGCCATCCTTCATCCGATTACCCGCCGCACGGTGGGCATTGGCCGCAGCCTCTTCGCCATGGAAGCGAGCAACGATCTCCTCAGCAAGTTTTATCTTGATATCCCGCGGGTTGGCCCCCGCCTCGACATCTGCACGGAACGCATTGATCTCATCCATGGAGCGGAAGCTCAACAGCTCGAAATAACGCCACATCAACGCATCAGGGATGGAAACCAGCTTGCCGTACATGACTCCCGGTGCTTCCTGGATGCCAACGTAGTTGCCCAACGACTTGGACATCTTCTTCACACCATCCAGACCCTCCAGCAACGGCATGGTCAAGATGCACTGAGCTTCCTGGCCATAACCACGCTGCAGCTCACGCCCCATCAGCAGATTGAACTTCTGATCCGTGCCGCCGAGCTCAACGTCCGCGCGTAATGCGACCGAGTCATAACCCTGCACCAGCGGGTAGAGAAACTCATGGATGGCGATCGGCTGATTGGTTGTGTAGCGCTTATCGAAGTCATCGCGCTCGAGCATGCGAGCCACGGTGTACTGGGACGTCAGGCGGATGAAATCCGCCGGCCCCATCTGATCCATCCAGGTGGAGTTGAAAGCCACTTCGGTCTTGGCCGGATCGAGAATCTTGAATACCTGAGCCTTGTAGGTCTCGGCGTTATCGAGCACCTGCTCGCGAGTCAGCGGCGGACGCGTTGCGCTCTTCCCGCTCGGATCACCGATCATCCCGGTGAAGTCACCTATGAGGAAGATGACCTGATGCCCCAGATCCTGGAACTGACGCAGCTTGTTAATAAGCACGGTATGGCCCAGGTGCAGATCGGGCGCCGTCGGATCGAAACCAGCCTTGATACGCAGCGGCTGCCCGCGCTTGAGCTTCTCGATCAGCTCGGACTCGACCAACAGTTCTTCCGCACCACGTTTGATCAGCGCTAGCTGCTCTTCAACCGACTTCATAACAGACCCGCAAGGCTCAGATTCAAAGGGCCCCAACCATACAAGATCGCGCACCAAATACAAGGCTTGCCCGGCGCGCGGACGCCAATCCGCAAGCAGAGCGCGTCCGGGCTTGCTTCGCAGGGGATTTGGTTATATTTTATACAGTTATTTCATCTTCATCATGTCATTCATCTTTTCCAATTCATATTTCAAAAGCCAAATTACTTATGACCACAGAACCGTCTAAAGCGCCGCCGCTTTACCCAAAGACCCACCTGCTTGCCGCAAGCGGCATCGCAGCCCTCCTTAGCCTGGCGCTCCTGGTGTTTCCTTCCAGCGATGTTGAAGCCAAAAAGACGACTCTGAGTCTTGAACTGGAAAGCCCTGCTGAACAGCTGACACAAGAACAAGACGCTGCCGAAGCCGTTCAAGCCACAAACGAACCGGCTGCCTCTCCTTTCGCGCAGATAGACGATGGCGCCGAAGACACCACCGAGGCCGCCCAGGCACAGCCTCCGGCCGTGGAAGAGAAGAAAGAGCCGGGACACCGCGAGGTGATCGTGGCCAAGGGCGACACCCTGTCTACCCTCTTCGAGAAGGTTGGCCTGCCCGCCGCATCCGTCCATGAAGTGCTGGACAGCGACAAGCAAGCCAAGCAGTTCACCCAGTTGAAACACGGCCAGAAGCTCGAATTCGAACTCAACCCGGAAGGGCAACTGACCAGCCTGCACACCAAGCTGAGCGACCTGGAAAGCATCACCCTGACCAAGAATGACAAGGGTTATGTATTCAACCGCGTGACTGCCAAGCCAACCATACGCTCAGCGTACGTCCATGGCGTGATCAACAGTTCGCTGTCGCAATCGGCCGCACGTGCCGGCCTTTCCCATAGCCTGACAATGGACATGGCCAGTGTTTTTGGCTACGACATCGACTTCGCCCAGGATATTCGCCAGGGCGACGAGTTCGATGTCATCTACGAACAGAAAGTGGTCAATGGAAAGAGCGTTGGCAACGGTCCGATCCTTTCCGCGCGCTTCACCAACCGGGGCAAGACCTACACGGCAGTGCGCTATACCAACAAACAAGGCAACAGCAGTTACTACACCGCCGACGGCAACAGCATGCGCAAGGCCTTCATCCGCACACCGGTTGACTTCGCCCGCATCAGCTCGAAGTTCTCCGCAGGCCGTAAACACCCGATCCTGAACAAGATCCGCGCCCATAAAGGCGTCGACTATGCCGCCCCACGAGGCACGCCCATCAAGGCCGCCGGCGACGGCAAGGTACTGCTGGCCGGACGTCGTGGCGGTTATGGCAACACGGTGATCATCCAGCACGGCAATACCTATCGCACCTTGTACGGCCATATGCAGGGCTTCGCCAAAGGCGTGAAGACGGGCGGCACCGTCAAGCAAGGCCAGGTGATCGGCTATATCGGTACTACCGGCCTGTCCACCGGTCCGCACCTTCACTACGAATTCCAGGTCAACGGCGTTCACGTCGATCCACTCGGCCAGAAACTGCCGATGGCGGACCCGATCGCCAAGTCCGAGCGCGCGCGTTTCCTGGCGCAAAGCCAGCCCCTGATGGCTCGCATGGATCAAGAGAAAGCCACGCTGCTCGCCTCGAGCAAACGCTAAGCCATGGCGCTCTATATGGGTGTGATGTCCGGAACCAGCCTGGATGGCCTGGACATCGCGCTGGTAGAACTGACCCCGGCGATCAGACTGGTCGCCACGCATTACATTCCCATGCCCGACGCGCTGCGCACCGAGCTATTTGGCTTGTGCAGCAGCGGACCCGACGAAATCGCCCGCTCCGCCATTGCCCAGCAGAACTGGGTACGATTGGCGGCACAAGGCATTAATGCCCTGCTCGATAGCCAGAAGCTCAAGCCGGAGGATGTCAGGGCGGTTGGCAGCCATGGCCAGACCATCCGTCATGAACCAGCACGCGGCTTCACCGTGCAGATCGGCAATCCCGCACTGCTGAGCGAGCTGACCGGCATTACCGTCGTCAGCGATTTCCGCAGCCGCGACGTCGCCGCCGGCGGACAAGGCGCACCGCTGGTCCCCGCCTTTCACGAAGCCCTGTTTGAAGGGCGGACCGGCCACCGTGCCGTGTTGAATGTCGGCGGCTTCAGCAATCTCAGCCTGATAGAACCTGAAAAACCCGTGGCCGGTTTCGATTGCGGCCCGGGCAACGTACTGCTGGACGCCTGGATTCATCAACAGCGCCAGGAGCATTTTGATCGCGACGGCCAGTGGGCAGCGAGCGGCAAGGTGGAACCAACGCTGCTCAAGGCCCTGCTCAGCGACCCTTTCTTCCTGACCAAGGGCCCCAAAAGCACCGGACGGGAAGTGTTCAACCTGCCCTGGCTGACCCGGCATCTGTCGAATTTGCCCGTTTTTGCTGCCGAAGACGTACAGGCTACGTTGCTTGAACTGACGGCATTGACCATCGTCGAATCATTGCAAAGTGCCCAACCGGATACGGATGAGTTGCTGGTCTGCGGTGGCGGCGTGCATAACCGCACACTGATGAAGCGCCTGGCCGATCTCCTGCCGGACACCAAGGTCAGCAGCACGGCTGTTTATGGTGTAGACCCGGATTGGGTCGAAGCCATGGCCTTCGCGTGGCTTGCGCATTGCTGTCTGGAAAATATTCCCGCAAATCGCCCAAGCGTTACGGGCGCGCGCGGCTTACGTGTACTCGGCGCCATCTACCCCGCTTGATCCCGCAGGTTGATCTCTGGACAGCAAAACGCCGCAGAGCCCTAAGGCACTGCGGCGTTTTTGCTGAAGCTGTCGGCGGATCAGATCGAGAACGAAGAACCGCAACCACAAGTGGTAGTAGCGTTCGGATTCTTGATCACGAAACGTGAACCTTCCAGACCTTCCTGGTAGTCCACTTCGGCACCGGCCAAATACTGAAAGCTCATTGGATCGACCACCAGACTGACGCCTTCGCGCTCGACGATGGTGTCATCTTCGGCCACTTCTTCATCGAACGTGAAGCCGTACTGAAAACCCGAACAACCGCCGCCCGTCACGAAGACGCGCAGCTTCAAACGATCATTTCCCTCTTCATCGACGAGGCTCTTCACCTTGTGCGCGGCACCGTGGGTGAATTGCAAAGCTGTGGGAGTGAAGGTTTCGACGCTCATGCTGAATATCTCCCGGCGCTGACGCCGCCATAATGCCTAATGGCGGGCATTATCCGCTTCTCCTAGAAAATTGGTCAACTATTACAAGAGCAGCGGCAAGCTTCGCGCTTGCCGCCCACGGCTGTTGTCAAGGCAACATCCCCGCATGGGACAAGCCCAGCCGCTCATCCAGGCCGAACAGAATGTTCAGATTCTGCACCGCCTGACCGGACGCGCCCTTGACCAGGTTATCGATGACCGACAGCACCACGACCAGATCGCCGTCCTGCGGACGGTGCACCGCAATCCGGCAGACATTTGCCCCCCGTACACTGCGCGTTTCCGGGTGGCTGCCAGCGGGCATGACGTCGACGAACGGTTCGTCGGCATAACGCTTCTCGAACAGCGCCTGCAGGTCCACGGAGCGATCTGCAACGGTTGCGTACAGCGTGGAGTGGATGCCGCGGATCATGGGCGTCAGATGCGGCACGAACGTCAGGCCGACGTCCTTGCCCGCCGCCCGGCGCAGGCCCTGGCGAATTTCCGGCAGATGACGGTGACCTTTGACGGCGTAGGCTTTCATGCTTTCCGATGTCTCGGAGTACAAGGAACCGACGCTGGCACCGCGACCGGCACCACTGACACCGGATTTGCAATCGGCGATCAGCCGCGAGGCATCGGCAAGGCCGGCCTCGAGCAACGGCAGGAAGCCCAACTGCGTAGCGGTTGGATAACAACCCGGTACCGCAATCAGCCGTGCCTGCCGGATTTTCTCGCGGTTGACTTCCGGCAGCCCATAGACCGCCTCGTCCAGCAGCTCTGGGGCACCGTGAGGTTGCCCATACCATTTGGCCCATTCATCCGCGTCCTGCAGGCGGAAGTCCGCCGACAGGTCGATGACCTTGGTCCCGGCGGCCAGCAGTTCACCCGCCAGGGCGTGGGCGACACCATGCGGCGTAGCGAAGAACACCACGTCGCAGGCCCCCAGGGTCTTGATGTCTGGAACGCTGAACGCCAGGCCATCGTAATGGCCTCGCAGGTTCGGATACATGTCGGCAACGGCCAGACCGGCCTCGGATCGGGAGGTAATGACCACCACCTCAGCTTGCGGATGCTGTGCCAACAGACGCAGCAGTTCGACACCGGTGTAACCCGTGCCGCCGACGATACCGACCTTGACCATAAACCTGCCCTCAACGAACCCACTGGAAAGCCGTCGATGATAGGGGCCGCGCGGCTTGCCGACAACCGCCAAGGTGACGTGTGGCCGCATGAATGACTACTATCGAACTACCGTAAATTGGGAATCACCAAAAATGCTCTATCTGTGGCTCAAAGCACTTCACATTGTCAGCATGGTCTGCTGGTTCGCTGGCCTGTTCTATCTGCCTCGCCTGTTCGTCTATCACGCTCAAAGCGAGGACAGCGTCAGCAAGGAACGCTTCAGCATCATGGAACGCAAGTTGTATCGCGGCATCATGGGGCCGGCGATGATTGCCACCCTGGTGTTTGGCATCTGGCTGCTCAGTCTCAACGCCGGGGCCTATTTCGGCCAAAGCGCCTGGATGCATGCAAAGCTGACCCTGGTGGTGCTGCTGATCGGTTATCACCACATGTGCGGAGCCCAGGTGAAACGCTTCGCTCGCGGTGAAAACACCCGCAGCCATGTCTTTTATCGCTGGTTCAACGAAGTACCAGTATTGATACTGCTGGCTATCGTCATCCTGGTGGTCGTCCGACCGTTCTAACCTCCAATCGGCACTCTTCATCCGGGGCAATTCCAATGTCGCTACCCGCATTGCTTGAACAACGCTTGCGCCTGCCCGTCGTGGCGGCACCGATGTTCCTGATCTCCAATCCACAGTTGGTGCTGGCTTGCTGTCGTAACGGCATCGTCGGCAGTTTCCCCGCACTGAACCAGCGCGAAAGCAGCGGTTTCAAGACTTGGCTGGAAGAAATCGAAGCGGGCCTGGCGAACATGGAGAACCCGGCGCCCTATGCCGTCAACCTGATCGTTCATCAAAGCAATCCAAGGCTCCAGGCCGACCTGGCCATCTGCATCGAGCACAAGGTGCCGATCGTCATCACCAGCCTCGGCGCCGTCAAGGAGCTGGTCGATGCCGTCCACGGCTATGGGGGTCTGGTCTTCCACGACGTGACCACACGTCGTCATGCCGAGAAAGCCGCCGAAGCCGGTGTCGACGGCCTGATCGCCGTGGCCGCCGGTGCAGGCGGACATGCCGGGACCTGGAGCCCTTTTTCGCTGGTCGCCGAAATCCGCCAGTTCTTCGACAAGACCGTGCTGCTTGCGGGATGCCTGAACCACGGCCATCAGATTCTGGCTGCGCAGATGCTCGGCGCCGATTTGGCCTACCTGGGAACACGCTTTATCGGTACGACTGAAAGTCACGCGCCTGACGCCTATAAAGAGATGTTGCTCACATCCCGAGCCGCAGACATCGTGCATACTCCTGCCGTGTCCGGTGTGCCGGCGAGTTTCATGCGCCAAAGCCTGGAAAACGCAGGTTTTGACCTGGCCGCCCTGCAAGGCAAAAGTGACGCGGCTTCCGCTTCGAAACTCAAACCATTGAACGATGAAGCCAAAGCCTGGAAAACCGTCTGGTCCGCAGGTCAGGGCGTTGGGGAAATCAGTGATTTGCCAAGCGTCGACCAGTTGGTGGCGCGCCTGGATGAAGAATACAGTGAGGCCCAGGCCCGAGCGGTACAGCTTGGCGGCCGATGGCCCCGCTGACACTTGCCTGATCAACAACAAATATCAAACTTTCAATGACAAGGATGCCCGTCATGAGCGAAACCCGTTTCAACATCGTATTCGACGGAACCCTACTACCGGGCGTCGATGCAGCCACAGCCAAACTCAACCTCGCCAATCTGTTCAGGAGCGACATCAGCGCCATCGAGCGACTGTTCGGCGGACACAAGGTAGCCCTGAAAAGCAACTTGTCCCAGACCGAGGCGCAGAAGTACCTGGAAGCCCTCAACCAGAGTGGGATCGACGCACGCATCGAAGCCGAGCCAGCCCTCCAGCTGAATCTCGACGAAGTGCAGCAGTCGTCACCGCCAATGACCGCGCGTCATCCTGAATCGCTCATTGAACCGGCCTCCCCGTATGCGCCACCTCGGGCACATGTCGGCGACGCCGTTGCCGAGTACGCCACGCTCAAGCCGTTCAGCTTCGATGGGCGCATCGGACGCCTGCGATACCTTGCGTGGACCATGGCCCTGACCCTGGTCATGATGCTGGTGGTCGGCGCGGCATTCGCACTCGGGGCCGCATGGATCTTTACCTCCGGCTCGATAGCGGCAATGATCGTCGGCGGTTTGCTGGCAACGGTGGTATTCCTCGGCTTTGCCTACGTCAGCATTCAATTCAACGTTCAACGTCTGCATGACCTTGGCTGGTCCGGCTGGCTGTGGCTGCTGAACCTCATCCCATTCGTGGGCAGCGTCTTTCCGTTCGTGCTCATTTTTGCTCCCGGCAATGAAGGCGCCAACCGCTATGGTCCGCCACCGCCACGTAACAACACCGGGGTCAAGGTACTCGCGTCGCTCTGGCTCGTCATGATCGTACTGATCATCTTCGCCACAGTGGCTGGCGTCTTCAGCGCCATCGAGCAGGATTACGACACCAGCTCGCTGAGCAGCTACGAAAGCAGCGAATCCACGGATGAAGATGTCGCTGAACCAGCCGAAGAACCTGCCGAGGCAGAGGCACCTTCTGTAGACTCCGAGGAACAGTAAGCGCCCTTCGTTCCGGTGACAGTAAAGTCCACAGGCGACGGGCCGTTGTGATGGAGAACTGCATGACCCGTTACGCCCTGATCACCGGTGCCTCCAGCGGCATCGGCCTGGCCATGGCCGAAGCCTTGGCCAGGCGCGGCCGCAATCTGCTGCTGGTGGCTCGACAGCGCGATCGGTTGGAAAGTATTGCAATAGAACTGACCCAGCGGTTTGGCGTTGAAGTGCTTTTCCGGGCCTGCGACCTGGGGGAGCCGCTACGGCTTTCAGGTTTCCTGCTGGAACTGGAGGAAAGCGAGCGCCAGATCGATCTGCTGGTCAACTGCGCCGGGATGGGTACCTGCGGCCCGTTCCTCGGCCAGGACTGGATGACCGAGCAGGACCTGATCGAAGTCAACATCCTCGCCCTGACACGTCTCTGTCACGCCGTTGGTAATAGCATGGCATTGCATGGCGGCGGGCAGATCCTGAACGTCGCCTCGATTGCCGCTTTCCAACCGGGCCCCTGGATGAGCACCTATTACGCCAGCAAGGCCTATGTGCTGCACTTCTCCGAAGCACTGCGAGTCGAGCTGAAGAAATGCGCGATCAAGGTGTCGGTCCTTTGCCCGGGTCCGACCCAGACCGATTTTTTCGCCAAGGCCCATCTCGACGAACAGAAACTCAAGGACGGTAACCTGTTGATGAGCCCGGAAGAGGTGGCGCTGTATGCCGTGCGTGCGCTCGACAGAAACCGAGCAATCATCATCCCCGGACGCCGCAATCGCTGGCTCGCCGCGCTGCCGCGGCTAGGCTCGCGCTGGATGGTGCGAAGCATCGCCGGCCTGATCAACAAGGCGTACTGCCCACGCTGAATGAAATTTGAATGGAAACCCGGGCTCACCCGTCGAACCTTCAGTACACTCGACTTCCACAACCAAAGGGAGAAACAGCTGTGGATACTTTGTTTACCAAGATCATCAACCGGGAAATCCCGGCAAAGATCATCTACGAGGATGACCAGGTCCTGGCATTCCACGACATCGCCCCACAGGCGCCAGTGCATTTCCTGGTCATTCCGAAAAAACCGATTCGCACCCTCAATGACCTGACCGAGGAAGACAAGGGACTGGCCGGACATATCCTGTTCACAGCCCAGCGCCTCGCCAGGGAACAAGGCTGCGAGGACGGCTTCCGGGTGGTGATGAATTGCAATGAACTCGGTGGACAGACCGTCTATCACATTCATATGCACGTACTCGGGCAGCGCCAGATGAACTGGCCGCCGGGTTGATACCCTGACCCAACGCAAATCCTGAGCGGCCGATTGGGTTAAACTGGCCGCCATGATTTTTCCGGAGGTAAGCATGACTACCCAACGTCACTACTCGCCGATTGACCGCCTGCTGTTGCAGGCCGATGCCGCGATGCGCACGCTGTTGCCCTTCAGTGGTCAACCGTATCGCCCATCACCGGCCATCGTGCAGCCGGACGCACAACTGAGTGACGAGCAGACCCGCCATGTTGCCGGGCTGATGCGTATCAACCATACCGGCGAAGTCTGCGCCCAGGCGCTCTATCAAGGCCAGGCGCTGACAGCAAAGCTGCCGAAGGTACGCGAGGCGATGGAGCATGCCGCCGAGGAAGAAGTCGACCATCTGGTCTGGTGCGAACAACGCATTCGCCAGTTGGGCAGCCATACCAGCGTGCTGAATCCGCTGTTCTACGGGATGTCATTCGGAATCGGCGCCGTGGCCGGGCTGATCAGCGATAAGGTCAGCCTCGGTTTCGTTGCCGCCACCGAGCATCAGGTGTGTAAACACCTGAATGAACACCTGGATCAATTGCCGGCGGAGGATGAAAAGTCGCGGGCGATCCTGGAACAGATGCGCGAAGATGAAGAGCATCATGCCGAAAGCGCCCTGGAGGCCGGTGGTTTCCGCTTTCCAGCCCCGGTGAAATTCGGCATGAGTCTCCTGGCGAAGGTCATGACCAAGAGTACTTATCGGATCTGACAGAAACGCCCCTGAGCTTCAGGGAATGAAAAAAGGCGACTTATGTCGCCTTTTTCGTACCTGAAATTTCAGCGCGGCATGTTGCGTGCGTAGAAAATTTCCAGCATCTCATGTTTCACACGCTCTTCCACCTGGTCACGCTGTTCAGCAGACAGGTTGCTGGTGGCATCGCCGAACAGATAGTTGTCCAGTTCGAAGTCCTTGAGCAGCATCTTGGTGTGGAACAGGTTTTCCTGATACACGTTCACGTCGGTCATCTGATACGCGTCACGGGTGTCTTCGGACAGGTAGTTCTGAATCGAATTGATCTCGTGGTCGATGAAGTGCTTGTGACCTTCCACGTCGCGGGTGAAGCCACGCACGCGGTAATCCACGGTCACGATGTCCGAGTCGAACTGGTGGATCAGGAAGTTGAGCGCCTTGAGCGGTGAAATGACGCCACAGGTCGAAACATCGATGTCCACACGGAACGTCGCGATACCGTCCACCGGGTGTATTTCCGGGTAGGTATGTACCGTGATGTGGCTCTTGTCGAGGTGGGCCAGGATGATTTCGGGCAATGGGCCCGGGGACTCTTCGATCTGGCTGTCGGTCGGTGTCACCGGCTCTTCCGAGATCAGAATGGTCACGCTGGCGCCTTGGGGTTCATAGTCCTGACTGGCGATGTTCAGGATGTTGGCACCAATGATATCGACAACTTCCGTGAGGATCTGCGTGAGGCGCTTGGCGTTGTACTCTTTATTGATGTACTCGACGTAGGCCTGCTGGTCTTGCGGGGTTTCCGCATAGCAGATGTCATAGATGTTGAAGCTCAAGGTCTTTGTCAGGTTGTTGAAACCATGGAGCTTGAGTTTGCTTTTCACCGTTTGAAAACTCTCTGTGTATTGCGGCCCGGCCGCGTGATCAAGCATGCCCGTCAGATGCGAACGACGCATCTGCGTAGGACGGTTAACACCTCTTCGCGATGGCGATTTTGGTTGTCTGTCCAGACAAGCGACCGGTCAGGAGACCGGCCACTGCCCTGAAAAAAGTGGCGCATTATGCAGACGTCAGCTTCTGACCGCCAGAGCTTGCACCGCTTTTATGATGGTTGAATGTCGATTCAACCCAATTCGATGATTTCATAATCGTGGGTGATTTCAACACCGGCTGCGCCGAGCATGATCGAAGCCGAGCAATATTTCTCGGCGGACAGCTCGATGGCACGCTTGACCTGGGCTTCCTTCAGGGCCCGGCCCTTTACCACGAAGTGCATATGGATCTTGGTGAACACTTTCGGATCTTCGGTGGCGCGCTCCGCTTCCAGGAAGGCCTCACAACTTTCGACCGCCTGGCGCGACTTCTTGAGAATGCTGACGACGTCGAAGTTACTGCAACCTCCTACGCCCAGCAGGAGCATTTCCATCGGCCGGACACCCAGGTTCCGACCACCGGCTTCCGGTGGGCCGTCCATGACGACCACATGACCACTGCCTGACTCACCGAGGAACATGGCTTCGCCAGCCCATTGGATGCGTGCCTTCATCGCCAAGACTCCACTGTCTAAAAAAAGGGTCGCCAGCTTAGCACAGGGCCCCGGCATGACAGCCCTTGCCGTAAGTCGCCTGGGCCACCTCCATCCGGGTAAATTCTCGAATCAATTGAGAGTGCCTCTGTTAAGCTGGCGCCCAACCGCTGGCGTATCGCCAGCTCGTAGCGATTTGCCACTCGCTCCCATAAAAAAAACCAGACCAACACACCGCGCAGTATTTCGGGACACAACCATGGTTGCCATTACTCCCACATTCAAGATCAAGAATCTCGACAAGCTCTTGATGCATTGCCAGCGTCGTCGTTACCCAGCCAAACACAACATCATTTGCGCAGGCGACCGTTCCGAAACGCTGTTTTTCATCATCAAGGGATCGGTCACCATCCTGATCGAGGATGACGACGGCCGGGAAATGATCATCGCGTATCTCAACTCCGGAGATTTCTTCGGTGAGTTGGGGTTGTTCGAACAGGCGGGCAAGGAACAGGAGCGCAGCGCCTGGGTACGGAGCAAGATCGAATGTGAAGTCGCGGAAATCAGCTACAGCAAGTTCAGAGAGCTCTCCCTGCAAGATCCCGACATTCTCTACGTACTTAGCGGGCAGATCGCACAGCGCCTGCGTAATACCACTCGTAAGGTGGGCGACCTCGCCTTCTTCGATGTGACCGGTCGCGTCGCCCGCTGCCTGCTGGAACTGTGCAAGCAGCCCGATGCCATGACGCACCCCGACGGCATGCAGATCAAGGTCACCCGGCAGGAAATCGGTCGGATTGTCGGTTGCTCAAGGGAAATGGTGGGTCGTGTACTCAAGGATCTGGAGGAGCGCAACCTGGTCAACGTCAAAGGCAAGACCATGGTGGTGTTCGGAACGCGCTAGACCAGCACGCTGAGTAGATCCCGATAAAGCCCCTCGAGCCGCTCCAGCGCGTGGGGGGCCGGAAATCTCTCATGCAGGGCGATGTGGCTCTCGGCACGTACGCGTTGTTCCAGGCCGCAGGCCTCATTGAAGCGGTTGACCGCGGCGACCATCGAGTCGCGTTCGTTTTCCAGCAACAACGCTCCATGCACCAGCCCCACCGGGCGTTGCCCGCCTTTGCTCTGGCGCCAGCGCTGAGCGGTGCCGACCATTTTCCGATCGTCCAGATTGACATTGAATCGCCCGTCGCAAAACGCTCCGTCCACCTCTCCCAGAGAAGCCGCACCGCCCAATTCCTCGAGCAACTGGCAGATCGGGTCGCACAACCGGCGATACGCCGTTTCGATCCGGCCGTGATCGCCTTCGCTGCGCGGTGGCGCATAGACCAGCGCGATATTGACGGTCGCCGCCGATTGCGGCACCGGTTCGCCACCGGTTTCGCGCAGCAGCACAGGCCAGCCGTTGGCAGCCGAAACCTCGCAGGCGCGTTCGAACCCCGGCAGGCGACTCAAGCGACGCGGCATCACCAGGGCACGGTCATTGGGCTGCCAGAACAGCAGGCCAAACTCGGCATCGCCAGCGCAGACGCTGGCCAACAAATCCTGTTCGGCTTGCAGGCCAGCTTCGACGCGAAGAGAAATCACCGATGACATCGGATCAATCCAGCGCCGAACCCGTCACCGGAGTACCACGCTCGGGGAAGAACAGGCGTTGCAATTCAGTCCCTGGACTTTCAGCCCGCATGAACGCCTCGCCCACCAGGAACGAGTACACGTCGCTGACTTCCATCAGCTCGACATCGGCCCGATTGAGAATGCCACTTTCGGTGATGACCAGGCGATCACGCGGAATACGCGGCAACAGGTCCAAGGTGGTTTCCAGGCTGACTTCAAAGGTGTGCAGGTTGCGGTTGTTCACGCCGACCAGCCTGGTATCGAGGGTTTTCAGGGCCCGCTCCAGCTCGTCGCCATCATGCACTTCCACCAGCACATCCAGCCCTACATCCTTGGCGACGGAGGCCAGTTCGGCCATTTTCACGTCGTCCAGCGCGGAAACGATCAACAGCACGCAGTCGGCACCCAGGGCGCGAGCTTCCACGATCTGATATGGATCGACCATGAAATCCTTGCGGATCACCGGCAGCCTGCACGCCGCACGCGCTTGCTTCAGGTAGTCGTCGTGGCCTTGGAAAAAGTCGATATCGGTGAGCACCGAGAGGCAAGTCGCACCGCCCTTCTCGTAGCTGCGGGCAATATCGGCCGGTACGAAATGCTCGCGGATCACACCCTTGCTGGGAGAAGCCTTCTTGATCTCGGCGATTACGGCCGGTTGCTTTTTCTTCGCCTGATCGATCAGTGCGTTGGCAAAGCCACGGGGAGCGTCCGCTGCACGCGCCAGGTTTTCCAGCTCGGCCAGACTGACCCGAGCCCTGCGCTCGGCCACTTCCTCAGCCTTGCGAGTCAGAATTTTCTCCAAAACCGTTGGCACGCTCATCCTTCGTTCTCCACTTTGAATACGGCAGTAAAGGCACCCAGCTCCTCAAGCTTCTCCCGAGCCAGGCCGGTATGCAATGCATCATGGGCCAGTTCCACGCCTTGCTTGAGGCTGCTGGCATGGTCGGCAGCGTACAAAGCAGCGCCGGCGTTGAGCACAATCATTTCCGCGGCCTTCTGGCCATTCTCGGTCTTGCGGCGCCCCAGGGCATCACGGATCAGCTCCAGCGACTGGGCCGGTCCATCCACAGCCAGGCCGTGCAGGCTCTGGCTCTTCATGCCCAGGTCTTCAGGTTCGACCCAGTATTCGCTGATCTGGTCATTTTTAAGTTCAGCCACGAAAGTCGGCGCCGCCAGGCTGAATTCGTCCAGGCCGTCTTTCGAATGGACCACCAGGACGTGCTTGCTGCCCAGGCGCTGCAAGACCTCCGCCAACGGCCGGCACAACGCCTGGCTGAACACGCCCACCACCTGATGTTTCACACCGGCCGGATTCGTAAGCGGGCCGAGCATGTTGAACAGGGTACGCAGGCCCAAGTCCCGACGCGGTGCAGCGGCATGCTTCATGGCACTGTGATGGGTCTGGGCAAACATGAAGCCGATACCCACGTTATCGATGCAGCGGGCTACCTGGACCGGCGTCAGGTTCAGGTAGATGCCGGCCGCTTCCAGCAAGTCGGCACTGCCGCTCTTGCCCGAAACCGCCCGATTGCCATGCTTGGCGACCGTGCAACCGGCAGCCGCGACGACAAAGGCCGAGGCAGTGGACACGTTGAAGATATTCGCACCGTCACCGCCAGTGCCCACCACATCCACCACGCCGTCCAGGGTCTTGAGTTCGACCTTGTCCGCCAGCTCGCGCATCACCGAGACCGCACCAACGATTTCGTCGATGCTTTCGCTCTTCATGCGCATGGCCATCATGAAGGCGCCAATCTGCGCATCCGTGCACTGTCCAGTCATGATTTCGCGCATCACGTCGCGCATCTCGTCGGTGCTCAGGTCGAGATGACCAACGATACGCCCCAGGGCTGTCTTGATATCCATGGAAAGTCCTTAGCGCGTGCCGCCGGTTTGTTTGAGGAAGTTGGCGAACAGCTCGTGGCCCTGTTCGGTAAGAATGGACTCGGGGTGGAACTGCACACCCTCGATGTTCAACGTCTTGTGGCGCAACCCCATGATTTCGTCCACCGAACCGTCTTCCAGTTGCGTCCAGGCGGTCAGCTCCAGGCAATCAGGCAGGGTTTCGCGTTTGACGATCAGGGAGTGATAGCGGGTGACGGTGAGGGGACGGTTCAGGCCTTCGAACACGCCCTTGTCTTCATGGAATACCGGACTGGTCTTGCCGTGCATGACCTGACGGGCCCGCACCACATCGCCCCCGAAGGCCTGGCCGATCGATTGATGGCCCAGGCAGACGCCGAGGATGGGCAGTTTGCCGGCGAAATACTTGATGGCTTCGATGGAGACGCCCGCTTCGGTCGGTGTACACGGGCCCGGCGAAACCACGATCCGTTCAGGCTTGAGGGCTTCGATTTCGGCAATGGTCAATTCGTCGTTACGCACCACCTTCACTTCCGAGCCCAGCTCGCCGAGGTATTGCACAACGTTGTAGGTAAAGGAGTCGTAATTATCGATCATCAGCAACATGGTGTGAGCAACCTATTGAATTCACTGACTTTAAATACAGCCTTCGAAGAGAACCCGCACGGTGCTGCGCTTGGCCGGGCAAATCGTGCGCCAGCGAAACGGCTTTCAAGCGGGTAAAGAAGGCAAATCGGTACAGGTCCGGCAAGGCCGGCAGAGAACGGTCAGGCGCGCCAACGCCAACGGGCGTGAGCCTTGATCAGTTGATCCAGAAGTTTGCTGACAATCGACACGGGGGAAGTCTCGTTCATACGTTCCGGCACAGTAGCTTAGCTGGGCGGAGCGCGCAATATGAGCGACCCGACGGGCCTGCAAACAATCGCAACGTTCCGGATGGATGGCCGAACGCAAACAGTCTGGCGCTGTCGTTATTCCAACAACGACAAGACAAAACGGACTTTGCCCATGATCAGACACACGTTGCTCATACCTGTCACCGCTTGCCTGCTGGCGATGGCCAGCGTCCACGCAAGCGCAGCCCCCTACTCCAGCTTCATCGTCTTCGGCGACAGTCTCAATGACGCCGGCCAGCTCACCGACCCCGACGGCCCACCCGGGGCGACTCGACGCTTTACCAACCGCACCGGCCCGGTCTACCTGGATGGCAGCGGCGAGGTCTATTCCGCCAACGCCACCCAACTGCTCGGCGGGCGGTTGGGCTACTCCGCCGACGAGACCGCCGCCTCCACCTCGGCAGCCCGTGCCAGCGCGGGCCTGGCGGATGGCAATAACTGGGCCGTGGGCGGCTATCGCACCGACCAGATTCTCGACTCGATCACCACCGTTTCCAATACCGGCGAACGCAGCCGTGCCGGTTACCTGGCCAACGGGCTGCGCGCCGATCCGAATGCGCTGTATTACATTTCCGGTGGCGGCAACGACTTTCTCCAGGGCCTGGTATTGACCCCGCTGCAGGCGCAGGATGCCGCGAACCGCCTGGCCGACAGTGTCCAGACTCTGCAAACTGCGGGCGCCCGATACCTGATGGTCTGGCTGCTGCCCGACCTGGGCCTGACGCCAGCTTTGAATGGCACGCCCCTGCAGAATGCCGTCTCGCAGCTCAGCAACCAGTTCAACCAGCAGTTGATTACCCGACTGCAAGGTATCGATGCCGAAGTCATCCCACTGAACGTTCCACTGTTGTTGCAGGAAAGCTTCGCCGACCCAGCACGATTCGGCTTTGCCAGCGGTACGAACCTCGTCGCTACCTGCTTCAGCGGTAATGGCTGCACGGAAAACTCGACTTATGGCATCCACAGCGCCACACCTGACCCGAGCAAACTGGTCTACAACGATTCGGTCCACCCTACCGAAGCCGGGCAGAAGCTGATCGCCGACTATGCCTACTCTCTCCTCTCAGCGCCGTGGGAGCTGACGTTGCTGCCCGAAATGGCCCATTCGACGCTCCGCGCCCACCAGGATGAGCTACGCAACCAATGGCAATCGGACTGGGACAGCTGGCAGGCGGTCGGCCAGTGGCGTGCGATCGTCGCGGCTGGCGGCCAGCATCTGGACCTGGACAGCCAGAACAACGGTGCCAGCGCCGATGGCAATGGTCAAAGCTTGAATGTCGGAGGCAGCTATCGTCTCAACGAAGCCTGGCGCATGGGGGTGGCCGCTGGCTTCTATCGCCAGGACATGGAAGCAGGCCATAACGATTCGGACTACAGGCTAAACAGCTACCTGGCGACCGCGTTCGCCCAGTTCCAGCAGAATCGCTGGTGGGCTGACGCAGCGCTGACCGGTGGCAAGCTCGACTACGACAACCTGGAACGCAAATTCGACCTGGGCGTCAGCGAGGCACAGGAAAAAGGCGATACCGACGGTCATCTCTGGGCGTTCAGCAGTCGCCTGGGCTATGACATTGCCCAGCCCGGCAGCGAATGGCACCTGTCACCGTTCATCAGCGCCGATTATGCGAAAGTGGAAGTCGACGGTTATTCCGAGAAGAGCAATCGCTCCACAGCCCTGACGTTCGATGATCAGACCCGCGACTCGAAACGCCTGGGCATTGGCTTGCAGGGCAAATACAACTTGACCCGCCAGACCCAGGTGTTTGGCGAATATGCCCACGAACGTGAGTATGAAGATGACACGCAGAAAGTGAACATGGCCCTCAACAGCCTGCCGGCCAACGACTTCACGCTTGAAGGCTATACGCCACAGAGCCACCTGAATCGCCTGAGCCTGGGGGTCAGCCACAAGTTGACCAACGACCTGGCGCTGCGGGGCGGTTATACATTGCGCAAGGATGATGATTTCACCCAGCAAGGGGTGAATGTCGGGGTCAGCCTGGATTTCTGATCGGAAGTCCCCGGTGGGAGCGAGCCTGCTCGCGATAGCGACACATCAAATACATTGTTCTTGAAAGTGCCGCCGTCAATCGCGAGCAGGCTCGCTCCCACAGTGGTTGTGGCTCACAGATGCAGGTGAACTCAGTCGCTCGAAGTCTGCTCGGCCAGTGCCACGGCCCGGAACATCGCCCGGCGCTTGTTCAGGGTTTCTTCCCATTCCAGCACCGGTACCGAATCGGCAACAATGCCGCCACCGGCCTGCACATGCAGTTCGCCGTTCTTGATCACCGCGGTGCGGATGGCAATGGCGGTATCCATGTTGCCGTTCCAGGCGAAGTAACCCACGGCACCACCGTATACACCACGCTTGACCGGTTCCAGTTCATCGATGATTTCCATCGCGCGGATTTTCGGCGCGCCGGACAAGGTTCCCGCCGGCAGGATCGCCCGCAAGGCGTCCATGGCCGTCAGCCCGGCCTTCAACTGACCGGTGACGTTCGACACGATGTGCATCACGTTGGAATAGCGCTCGATGACCATCTTCTCGGTGAGTTTCACCGAGCCGACTTCCGAAACCCGCCCGGTATCGTTGCGGCCCAGGTCGATCAGCATCAGGTGCTCGGCGATTTCCTTGGCATCCGACAACAGGTCATCTTCCAGCGCCCGATCCGCCTCTTCCGTAGCGCCACGAGGGCGAGTACCGGCAATCGGTCGCACAGTGATCAGGTTGTCCTCGACCCGCACCAGCACTTCCGGCGAACTGCCCACGACGTGGAAATCGCCAAAATTGAAGAAGTACATGTAAGGCGTCGGGTTGAAGCAGCGCAGCGCGCGGTACAAATCGATAGGTGCGGCCTTGAAGTCGATGGACATCCGTTGCGACGGCACCACCTGCATGCAGTCGCCCGCCAGGATGTACTCCTTGATGGTATCGACGGCCCTTTCGTAATCGGCCTGGGTAAAGCTGGAACGGAACACCGGGTCGACAGCCGCCTGCTTGCTGAAATCCAACCCCGGACGTGGGGTGATCGGCTGGCGAAGTTTTTCCAACAGCGCCTGCAGGCTTTTCTGACCTTGCTCGTAGGCATCTTCCTGGGAAGGATCCGCCAGGACAATTGCATGCATCTTGCCGGCGAGGTTGTCGAAAACCACCACCGCATCGGAAACCATCAGCAGGATGTCCGGCACGCCCAGCGGATCCGGGTTCGGGCAGGTGCCCAGGCGTTTTTCCACATAGCGCACGCAGTCGTAGCCGAAATACCCCACCAGGCCACCGTTGAAACGCGGCAGGCCGGGGATGGTCGGCACGTTATAGCGGGCCTTGAAGGTTTCGACGAAGGCCAGCGGGTCTTCGACTTCGTGGCTTTCGATCTCGACGCCGTCGTGGGTCACGCTGATGCGATGGTCATGGACCCGCAGCACCGTGCGGCACGGCAGGCCGATGATGGAATATCGGCCCCATTTCTCGCCGCCCTGCACCGACTCGAGCAGGTAGGAGTTGGGCCGGTCGGCCAGCTTGAGGTAGATCGACAGCGGGGTGTCGAAGTCGGCCAGGGTTTCACAGGCGAGCGGGATACGGTTGTAGCCGGCCGCGGCCAGGCGCAGGAATTCTTCGCGGATCATGAGGGTGCCTCGTGGCAAGAGGAGCTGACAGTCAGGTATGCAAACGCGCCGGATAACCGGCCAGGATCAAGTCAGGCGCGCCAACGCCAGCGGGCCAGGGCCTTCATGACTTTCATCCAGAGTTTGCGAGTGACCACCACGATGGCGTTTCCAGAAGAGGATTGAACAGCGTCGGGCAACGTTATCTCAGCGGCCGGGTCCAGGCAACCGGGAATTAACAGGCGCAGGTCGTCGATCACCAGCGAGGGAAACTCTTCTGCGATCGGCCGGCCGTGGTTGTAGCCATAACTCAGCGCCACGCACTTGACCCCCGCCGCTTTCGCCGCCAGCACATCGCTGCGCGAGTCGCCGACAAATAACGATTGGGAGGCCGGGATGTTGGCCATTTTCATGACGAAGAACAGCGCCGCCGGGTCGGGCTTCTTCTGCGGCAAGGTATCGCCGCCGATGATCCAGCGGAAGTAACGGCCGATTTTCATCTGGTCCAGCAACGGCGCGACAAAGCGTTCCGGCTTGTTGGTGATCAACGCCATCTCCACGCCTTGCTTGTGCAGCCACTTGAGGGTCGAGCGCACACCGGGGTAGACCACGGTCAGCGGGTGATTGCCCTCATAGGCTTCGTTGAACAACTCCAACGCTCGCTCGGCCTCGGCATCATCGACCCCTTGGGCATCGATATGATTGGCCAGGGCCCGGCGCACCAGCATGGGCGCACCGTTGCCGACCCAGTGGCGCACCGCCTCGAGGCCGGCGGGCGGGCGTCCGAGCTTGAGCAGCATATCGTCCACCGCTGCCGCGAGGTCCGGGACCGAATCGACCAGTGTGCCATCGAGGTCGAACATCACCAGACGCGGCAGGCAGCCGGGGAACAGCTGCTCGAAACCGCTCATGGACGGGCCAGGGCCAGTTCGGCGCGCATTTTTTCGATGACTTCCTTGTAGTCCGGCGCGTTGAAGATCGCCGAGCCAGCCACAAAGGTGTCGGCGCCGGCCGCGGCGATCTCGCGGATGTTGCCCACGTTGACGCCACCGTCGATTTCCAGGCGGATGTCACGCCCCGACGCGTCGATCAGCGCACGGGCTTCGCGCAGCTTGTCGAGGGTCGCCGGGATGAACTTCTGGCCGCCGAAACCGGGGTTGACGCTCATCAGCAGGATCATGTCGACCTTGTCCATCACGTACTTAAGGACGTCCAGCGGTGTCGCCGGGTTGAATACCAGGCCAGCCTTGCAGCCGCCTTCACGGATCAACTGCAGGGAGCGATCGACGTGCAGCGTGGCTTCGGGGTGGAAGGTGATGTAGGTGGCACCGGCTTCGATGAAGTCGCCGACGATACGGTCCACCGGGCTGACCATCAGGTGCGCATCGATCGGCGCGGTGATGCCGTACTTGCGCAGTGCCGCACAGACCATCGGGCCGATGGTCAGGTTGGGTACGTAGTGGTTGTCCATGACATCGAAGTGCACGATATCGGCGCCGGCGGCCAGGACGTTGTCCACTTCTTCGCCCAGGCGGGCGAAGTCGGCGGAGAGGATCGACGGAGCAATGGCGAAGGGCTGCATGACGCACCTGTTTTGAGCGAAAACGCGATGGCGCGCATTGTATACCTCAAGATTTGGCGCGCCCACCGTGGCCGACGATCAATACGCTGCGCGGTAGATCTTCTCGATATCAGCGACGCTCAACTTGCGTGGATTGTTACGCATCAACCGCTCGATTCCCGCCGCCTCCACGGCCATGGACGGGATCACGCCCTCGGTGACACCCAGGCCGCTCAAGCCCTTGGGGATCTCTACGGCGCGACACAACGCGGCCATGGCCTCCACCGCTTCGTCGGCGGCTTCAAGATCACTCAGATGGCCGGTCTTGACGCCCATCGCTTCGGCAATGTCCCGCATGCGCTCCACGCAAGCCATCTTGTTCCACTGCATGACATAGGGCAGCAGCATGGCGTTGGCAACGCCATGGGACACGTGGAAGCGCCCACCCAGCGGATAAGCCAATGCATGCACCGCCCCGACCCCGGCATTGCCGAACGCCATGCCGGCCATCAGGCTGGCGGTGGCCATATCCTCGCGGGCCTGCAGGTGAGCCGGGTTGGCAAAGGCCTTGGGCAATGCGCGGCTGATCAGCTTGATCGCACCGATGGCCAGGGCATCGGTGATCGGCGACGCATTGAGCGACAGGTAGGACTCGACGGCATGAGCCAGGGCATCGACACCACTGGCGGCGGTCACGCCGGGGGGACAGGTCAAGGTCATCTGCGGACTGACCAGCGCCACGTCCGGCAACAGATAATCGCTGACGATGCCCTTTTTCAGCTGCGCAGCCTTGTCGGACAGGATCGCCACGTTGGTGACCTCCGAGCCGGTCCCGGCCGTGGTGGGGATGGCAATCATCGGCGGGCCCTTGCGGGGAACCTGGTCGACACCGAACATGTCCTGCAGCTCGCCATGATAGCCGGCGTAGACGCCCACGCACTTGGCGATGTCGATGGCGCTGCCACCGCCGAGGCCGATCAGGCCGTCATGACCACCGTCGCGGTAGGCCTGCATGCAGTCTTCGACGATGGCGATTTCCGGGTCCGGCATGACCCGGTCGAAAATCTCGTAGTCGCGCCCGCCCAGGTGTTGCAGGGCCAGTTCCACGGTGCCGGACTTGACCAGCGCGGCATCGGTGACGATCAGCGGATTATCCACATCCAGCCGTGTCAGCTCGGCCGCCAGTTGCTCGATGGCAGCGGCACCGGTGATCAGTTTGTGGGCGATCTTGAATGAGGAAAGACTCATGTGCGCGGCCTCTTGTTCGAGTATGGGCTGGCACAAGGATAGCTCGGTATTGCGGATCGTGAATACGCCGCAAGTCCTTGTGGGAGCGAGCCTGCTCGCGATAGCGGTGGAGCATTCAACATAGAGGCTGAATGTCAGTCCGCTATCGCGAGCAGGCTCGCTCCCACAGAGTACTCAGGCTTGGGTGGTACGCAGCTTCTCGCTACGTCCACGCAACCACTCCAGGGTCAGCAGCAGGATCACCGAGAAGGCGATCAACAGTGTCGCCGCCGCCGCGATGGTAGGACTGAGGTTTTCGCGGATGCCACTGAACATCTGCCGTGGCAGGGTGGCTTGCTCGGGGCCGGCGAGGAACAGGGTCACCACTACTTCATCGAACGAAGTCGCGAAGGCGAACAGCGCCCCGGAGATCACCCCCGGGGCGATCAACGGCAGGGTCACCCGACGAAACGTCGTCAATGGCGAAGCCCCAAGACTGGCCGCCGCACGCACCAGGTTATGGTTGAACCCCTGCAAGGTCGCCGAGACGGTGATGATGACGAACGGTACACCCAGCACCGCGTGGACCACGATCAGCGAGATGAAACTGTTGCCCATGCCCAGCGGTGCGAAGAACAGGTAGCTGGCCACGCCGATGATCACCACCGGGACCACCATGGGTGAAATCACCAGGGCCATGACCAGCGCCTTGCCCGGGAAATTGCCACGGGTCAGGCCGATGGCCGCCAGCGTACCGAAGACCATCGCCAGCAACGTGGCGGCCGGGGCCACGATGACGCTGTTCTTCAGTGCCCGCATCCACTCCGCCGAGGCGAAGAAGTCCTGGTACCAGTGCAGCGAAAAGCCTTGCAGCGGATACACCAGGAAGCTGCCGGAGTTGAACGACAGCGGGACGATCACCAGCACCGGAAGGATCAGGAACAACAGGATCAATCCGCAGAGCGTGCGCAAGCAGTAGAACCATACCCGTTCGACGGGAGACATGTAAGGACTCAGCATTTCGATCTCCCCTTAGCTCAGGCGCAGGCGACTGGCGCCCACCAGCCAGCTGTAAATCAGATAAAGCACGATGGTCGCCAGCAACAGCAGCCCGCCGAGCGCCGTGGCCATGCCCCAGTTGATGCTGGTGTTGGTGTAGAACGCGACGAAGTAGCTGACCATCTGGTCGTTCGGGCTGCCCAGCAATGCCGGGGTGATGTAGTAGCCGATGGCGAGGATGAACACCAACAGGCAACCGGCGCCGACACCGGCATAGGTCTGCGGGAAGTACACCCGCCAGAAACTGGCAAATGGATGACAGCCCAGGGAAATCGCCGCCCGCATGTAGGTGGGCGAGATGCCCTTCATCACGCTGTAGATCGGCAGGATCATGAACGGCAGCAGGATGTGGACCATCGAGATGTAGACGCCGGTACGGTTGAACACCAACTCCAGGGGCTTGTCGATGACGCCCATGGCCAGCAGGGCACTGTTGATCAGGCCACCGGACTGCAGCAGTACGATCCACGCCGCCACCCGCACCAGGATCGAAGTCCAGAACGGCAGCAGCACCAGGATCATCAGCAGGTTGCTCTGGCGCGACGGCAGGTTCGCCAACAGGTAGGCCAGTGGGTAAGCCAGTACCAGGCAGATCGCGGTGATGATCAGGCCCATCCAGAACGTGCGGGCGAAGATGTCGAGGTAGATCGCCTGGTCAGGCGTGGCCGGAGCCAGTTCGCCGAGGTCGTCGATGCGATGATCGACGGACGCCAGCAGGTAATAGGGGGTGACGTTGCTGGTATTACGGCGGATGACCTGCCAATACGCAGGATCGCCCCAGCGCTCATCGAGGCCTTCCAGTGCTTCTTTATAAGAAGCCGGCTCGCTGGCAAACGGCAGCGCGCGAGCGGTCTTGGTCAGCAGGCTGCGATAGCCGGCCGATTCCATGTTCAGGCGCTTGGACAAGTCGCCCAGGGTCTGATTCTTGCGCGCTTCGGCCAGGTCTTCACTGGCGGCCTTGTACACCGGTTCCCCCGGTAATCCGCGCCCATCCCAAGCGGCGATCGCAGCCACGGTGCGCGGCATGGTGCCGACCACTTCCGGGTTGCTGACGCTTTTGAACAGCAGCGCCACGATCGGCACCAGGAACACCAGCAACAGAAACAACACCAGCGGCGCGATCAAGGCCTGGGCCTTCCAGCGGTTGACCCGCTCGGCGCGCTTGAGCCGCTGCTTCAAGGTGGGGCTGGTGCCCGCGTTCAGTGGAACGGCGATGGCCATGGCGAACTCCGCAAATCTTTTTTTATCGTTACAGGGGCGGCTTACCGCCCCTGTTCTTTTGAAACACCCAACCTGTCGAGACTGATTTCCTGCGGGAGCGAGCCCGCTCGCGATGACTGCGGCACATTCAATATTGCTGTGTCTGACAGACCGCTATCGCGAGCAGGCTCGCTCCCACAAGGACCTCATCCAGCCTTCAGAGGGTTACTTCGCAGCCCAGGAGTTGAAGCGCTGCTCCAGTTGCTCACCGTTGTCAGCCCAGAAGCTGACATCGATCTGCACCTGGTTGGCGATGTTTTCCGGGGTGGTCGGCATGTCTTTCAAGACATCCTTGGACAGCAACGGTACTGCCTGGGTGTTGGCCGGGCCGTAGGCGATGTTTTCCGAGTAGGTCTTCTGCTGCTGTGGTGCCACCGAGTAGGCGATGAATTTCTTCGCCGCTTCAGCGCGGGTCTTGTCCAGGCCACGCGGGATGGCCCAGGCGTCGAAGTCGTAGATGCCGCCGTTCCACACCACTTTCAGGTTGCTTTCTTTCTGTACGGCGGCGATCCGGCCGTTGTAGGCCGAGCTCATGACCACGTCACCAGACGCCAGGTACTGCGGCGGCTGTGCGCCGGCTTCCCACCACTGGATGTTCGGCTTGAGTTCGTCGAGTTTCTTGAACGCGCGGTCCTGACCATCCTTGCCGGCCAACACCTTGTAGACGTCTTTTGGCGCGACACCGTCGGCCATCAGAGCGAATTCCAGGGTGTATTTGGCGCCCTTGCGCAGGCCGCGTTTACCCGGGAACTGCTTGGTGTCCCAGAAATCCGCCCAGCTGGTGGGCGCGGTTTTCAGTTTGTCGGCGTTGTAGGCCAGGACGGTCGACCACACGAAGAAACCTACACCGCAAGGCTGGATGGCGCCCTTGACGTAGTCCTCGGTCTTGCCGAACAGCGCCGGGTCGAGCTGTTCGAACATGTCTTCGTCACAGCCACGGGACAACTCAGGGGATTCGACTTCAACCAGATCCCACGAGACGCTCTTGGTGTCGACCATGGCCTTGACCTTGGCCATTTCGCCGTTGTACTCGCCAGCCACGATCTTGCCGTTGCCGGCCGCTTCCCACGGTGCGTAAAAGGCTTTGACCTGAGCCGCCTTGTTCGCCCCGCCAAAAGACACCACGGTCAGGTCCGGGCCCGCCGCCATCGCGCTTGCCGCACCCATCATGCCCAGGGTCAGGGCGGTGAACTTCAGGGATCTCAACATTTATTGTTCTCTCCACGTGCAGGGTTGGTGTGTTGATTACAGCAGGGGGGCGATCAATTCGCCTCTAGAAGTGGGTCGAGCGCACGCACGTGCTCAACCTGCCAGCCAAGCGGAACCACGTCGCCGACGGCGAGCTCGGGGTCGAGCTCGGCAATCGGTTGTTTCACGAAGAAGTCGTTCTTGCCGCAGACTTCCAGGCGAACCCGGACGTGGTCGCCCAGATAGATGAATTCCGCCACCCTCCCTGAGAAGCGGTTGACACATTGTTCGCTTGCGCCGTTGAGGCTCACCCGCTCCGGACGGATCGACAGGGTCACCGGCTCGCCGGGCTTGCCGACGTTTACCGCCAGTGCCTCGACCTTCTCGCCACGGCCCAGCTCCACCAGGCAGCGATCGCCGGTCTGACTGTGCAGGCGACCGCTGAGGCGGTTGTTTTCGCCAATGAAGTTGGCGACGAAAGTGTTTTTGGGTTCTTCGTAGAGCGTGCGCGGCGGGGCGATCTGCTGGATCTCGCCCTGGTGGAACACCGCCACGCGGTCGGACATGGTCAAGGCTTCGCCCTGGTCGTGGGTCACATAGACCACGGTCACGCCAAGACGCTGGTGCAGGTGTTTGATTTCCATCTGCATGTGTTCACGCAGTTGCTTGTCCAGCGCGCCGAGGGGTTCATCCATGAGCACCAGTTGTGGCTCGAATACCAGCGCCCGCGCCAGGGCCACACGTTGTTGCTGGCCGCCGGACAATTGCGCCGGATAACGCTGGGCGAAGGTGTCCAGCTGGACCATGCTCAGTACCCGTTTGACACGGTCGCTGACATCGCTCTTGTTCAGGCCACGCACGGTCAATGGGAACGCCAGGTTCTCGGCGACGGTCATGTGGGGGAACAGGGCATAGTTCTGGAACACCATGCCGATGTCGCGCTTGTGGGGCGGCACATGGTTGATGGCACGGCCGGCCAACTGGATCTCACCGGCGGTCGGGGTTTCAAAACCCGCGAGCATCATCAGGCTGGTGGTCTTGCCGGAACCGGACGGCCCGAGCAAGGTCAGGAATTCGCCTTTGCGAATGTCCAGGTTGAGGTCCTTGACGATCAGGTTCTCGCCATCGTAGCTCTTTTGCACACCACGAAAGCTGACCAGCACATCGCTGGCCCCCGCGCTTGAATCAACCTGGCTCATACCCGCACCTTTTGTATTGATGACTACTTGTGAATCAAGCCTAGTGGAGCCTCGTGCCCGCGCAAATCGGGGCGCAGGAGAGAATCGCCTCAGCCGGATGGAAGAGTCGGGGTAGGGATTGCCCTACAAGGGCGGCGGGATTGGATAAAAGCGCTGGGGGATTTGGGGTTAAACGCTGAAATTGCGGGTGCTGAGGCATGTCGCAAATGGACATGACCAGCGTGTTCCCCCTGTGGGAGCGAGCCTAGAGCAACTTGTGCTCCATCGCGTACTTCACCAGTTCCGCCAGGGAAGTGATGTTGAGCTTCTGCATCAACCGCGCCTTGTGGGTACTGATGGTTTTACTGCTCAAGGCCAGTTGCTGGGCGATGTCGTTGACGTTGGCGCCTTGGGCAAGGCGCTCGAAGACCGAGAACTCGCGCTCGGACAGCAGCGAATGCAACGGGCGAGTGTCGGTCAGGCCGACTTCGAACACCATGCGATCGGCCAGGTCCGGGTCGATGTAACGCCCGCCCGCCGCGACCTTGCGAATCGCCATGAGCAGCAATGCCGGGTCGCTGTCCTTGGTCGCGTAGCCAGCCGCGCCGACCTTCAACGCCCGGGCCGCCATCTGCGCCTCGTCGTGCATCGACAACACCAGGATCGCCGGCGGATTGTTCAGCGCACGGATCCGCGGGATCGCCTCCAGGCCATTGACGCCCGGCATGGATATGTCCAGCAGCACCACTTCGCAGGGCACATGCCGCAGGGTCTCGAGCAACTGCTCGCCGTTGCTCGCCTCTCCCGCCACCACCAGATCCTTTGCCAGGCCGATCAATTGCTTGATGCCTTCACGGACGATGGTGTGGTCTTCGGCTACCAGTACACGGATCACGTTCTTCTCCAGATTCAGAATCCAATCGCGAGCAGGCTCGCTCCCACAGTGATTGACGCAAATCCATAACCCTGTGGAAGCGAGCCGGCTCGCGAAAGCGTCTACTCAGGCCTCCGCCAGAGGCACCCGCACCGCCAAGGTAGTCCCCTCCCCCGGCTCACTCTCCAGGGACAACCGCCCGCCCATGATCAGCACTCGCTCGCGCATCCCCACCAGCCCGAAGGATGTCGGCCGACTTGTATCGGCAATAAATCCTACACCGTCATCACTCACGATCAGACACAATTCATCGCCTTCGCGAACCAGCGTCAGTTCCACGGTGTGCGCCTGGGCGTGGCGCATCACGTTGGTCAGCGCTTCCTGGAGAATACGGAACAGGCCGATCGCCTTGGCATCGCTCAGCGCTGGCAGATTCTCAGGCACCTGCACCAGGCATGGGATCTGCGTACGCGCCTCGAAGCGTCGGGCCTGCCATTCGATGGCCGAGGCGATACCGGCATCGAGGATCGGCGGCCGCAACGCCGTCGCCACATCTCGTACCAGTTGGAACAATTGGGCGATCAGGCGCTTCATGCTGTTGAGTCGTTCCTGCAAGCCGGGGTCCAGTTGCGCATAGGCCAATTCGCACATGGACGTTTCCAGCTTCAGCACCGTCAACATCTGACCCAGTTCGTCGTGGACTTCCCGGGCGATACGGGCCTTTTCCTCTTCCCGCACACTTTCCAGGTGCGCCGACAATTCGCGCAATTGTTCCCGGGAGCTGGCCAGCTCCAGCTCGATACGCTTGCTTTCGGTGATGTCCCAGACAATACCGTCCCAGACGTAGGCGCCATCCTCGAGACGACGGGTGATCGCCTTGATCTCAGCCCAGCGCTCCCGGCCTTCGCGGGTCAGGATGCGCCCCTGCCACGACCAGTCACTGTCGCTGTCCAGCGCTTGGTCCTGGGTGCGGTGATAATCGGCCTTGTCCTCCGGATGCACCAGGCTGCGCAAGCCGGTGTCGCTGCGAGCCAGGGTCGCGGGGGAATAACCCACCAGGCTCTCGCTGCCTTCGCTGATGTAGGCAAAATCGATCTGACCGGTCACCGGTGCCCGCTCCAGGCGGAAGACCAGGCCCGGCACGTTGGCAGCGATGCCTTGCAGGCGCGCTTCGCTTTCGCGCAACGCCGCCAGCGCACGACGGCGCTCGGTCACGTCGTTGAGGTAGACCACCAGGTACTCGGCATCACGGAAACGCAGGAAGCTCAGGGAAACATCGGCCGGCAGAATGCTGCCATCAGCCCGCACGCACTCGGTCTCGAAGCTCTGTGGTCCGTCCTCGCTGGCCCGGGCGCGCTTCCACAGGTTCAACCAGCGATCCATGTGCAGGCCCGGCTCGAAGTCGATCAAGGGGCGCTCGATGATCGCACCGGGTTCATAGCCCAGCATGGTTTCGGCGGCGCGGTTGGCGTAGCGCACATGGCTGTCCCAGTTGACCCAGAGAATGCCGACCGTGCTTTGATCGATGGAAAACTGGGTGAGCCGAAGCGCTTCCTCGCTGGCGGCACGCTGGGCGATATCTTCGCGCGCGGAGCGCAGGCGTCGCTCCAACCCACGTTGCTGACGACGCTGCCAGAATACGATGGCGACACAGCTCAAGAGCAGGGCCAGCATCAACAACGTCAGGTTCTGCCAGAACCCCGGGGTCTCGGTCAGGCGCGGATACTTGGGTTTGAGCCAGCGACTGTGCAGTTGCTCCAGCTCCTTGGCGGGGATCGCCTGCAGCCCCTTGTCGACTATTTCGGCCAGCTCCGGCCAGTCCCGACGCGTAGCGACCCGCAGCAGTTGCGGCAGGCCGATGTCGCCGACCACCACCAGCTCGGCGAACTCCGGCTCGATCATGAGCCGGCCCAACTGCGCCTCGTCGACCACCGCGTAGCGAGCCTGCTGGCTGAGCAGCAGCTGCAGGGCCTCGCGCTCCATCGGCACACCCTGCAGATTCAACGTCGGATAGGTGCTGTGCAGGTAATCCGCCGTGGCGCTGGGCATGCGTACCGCGACCCGGACCTGGGCATCGAGCTTTTCCAGTTCCACACCCTCGGCGCCCTTCTGCTCACCGACAATCAACTGCGGCACGCGCATGTACGGATCGGAGAACAGCCAGAGCCTGAGCCCACCCGGCGTCTGGGTCAGGCCCGGGGCGATATCCACTTCACCATCGCGCAGCGCGGCCTCCAGTTGCGCCAGATCCTGGAAATTGCGCCAGGTCAGCTCGACATTCAATACCTTGCCCAACCACTGCATCAACTCGACGTTGGTGCCGGACAGGCGCTGCAAGCGTCGATCATATTGCGCATACGGCGCCTGCAGGACCAGGCCAACCCGCAACTGAGGATGTTGTGCCAACCACTGGCGTTGTCCGGCACTCCATTGCACGCCATGGGCAGAAGGCGCGGGCGCAGCCCACGTCATCAAGGGAAGCCATAAACAGCCGATAACCCACAGGCAGCAAAAACGCATCATTGAAGTCTCACGCACTGACAAATACTGACCAACCCATTAGGCTGCCGGAAATACTTCTGGCCCTGGAATATCCGATGCCCTTTGTCCACCGCCTGGCATTGCCAGCATTGTGCCTGTCGCTGATCCTGCCGAGTGCGTTTTCTGTACAGGCTGACGAACCGGCGCCCGCCGTGACGGATCAACCTGCCGAGACAAAACCGCTCGAGCGCCAACCCTTGCTCGAGCGTAGCCAGGAAGAAGCGGCCGCGCTGGAGCGAAAAGTCCCGTCCCAGGAACAACAACAGCTCCAGACCGGCAGCGACACCTTCCTGGCCCTCTGGAAACCGGCCAACACCAGCGATCCCAAGGGCGCGGTCATCATAATCCCGGGTGCCGGTGAAACTGCTGACTGGCCTCAAGTCATCGGACCGTTGCGTAAAAAATTGCCCGATGTCGAATGGAATACCCTGAGTATCACGCTGCCGGACCCGCAAAGCGATGTCATCGCACCGCGCGTCGTGGAACCCCCGCCGGAAACCAAACCGGCCGACACGGCTGCCGCGGCCCCGGACGCCACCACTGCGCCGCCGATCGAACAAGTGGCGGGCGGTGAAGCCGACGCCGTCGACCCGGTCGTTGCCGAAGCCGATGAAGAGCACGCCAAGGCCGACGCCGAACGTATTTTCGCTCGCATCGATGCAGCCCTCGCCTACGCCGAGCAGCAGAGCTCGCGCCGCATTGTGCTGCTGGGCCACGGCACTGGCGCCTACTGGGCGGCGCGTTATCTCAGCGAAAAACAGCCGGCGCAGATCGAACGCTTCGTGATGGTTGCCGCGCAGACCCCGGTCACCGCCAAACCAGGTCTGGCCGAACTGACGCCAACCTTGAAGCTGGCAACCGCCGATGTCTTCTACATGGATAGGACACTGGATCGCAACGCAGCGCTGGAACGCTTGCAGGCGAGCAAACGCTTGAAGGGTTCGAACTTCAGCCAGGTTTCTCTCAAGGCCTTGCCCAACGCGGCGGCGCAGCAGGAGCAGTTGTTCCGGCGAGTCCGAGGGTGGTTGAACCCGCAGAATCCCGGTGAGTGACGCCTGCGCCGTGTCTTTCGCCAGGCACCGGTTGCGGACCCTCTTGGGCGGCGAGGCCGCCCAAGACCACTGACTACTCAAGGAAACTAGCGAAAATCCCGCCGCTCCCGAATCAACCGATAAGCGTTGTGCAATTCCCGGGTCTTGTCGGTGGCCTCGCGCACCTGCAAAGGCGTTGCGCCACTGCCGGCAATTTTGTCTGGATGGTGACGGCTGAGCAGTCGACGATAGGCCCGCTTGATCTGCGAAGGCTCAGTGGTGGCTGAAACCCCCAGCAAGCGCAACGCTTCCTGATAGGTCACGCCGCTGTTGGGCAGCGACGGCTTCTGTGGTTCGTAATCAATCGCCAGCGCCTGGACCTGCTGGGGTGTCCAGCCCAGCCATTTACCCCACTGGATGAGCAACTCGCGCTCGCTGGCGCCGGCACGGCCGTCAGCCCAGACCATCCGCCAACAGGCCCGCAATACACCCTCGGCGGCATGGGGTTGAGTGGCAAGACGACGCAGATAACCGCGCACGCGGTCGTTTCCGGACTTGCCTCGGTTGAATGCCGCTATGGCCCGGCGTTGTGCCGGCTCACTCAGGTCCAGTGCACGCATTTCCTGGCGGGCTTGTTGAATGTGACCGTCGACCACCCGACCATCGATTTTTGCCAGCCGCCCCAACAAGACAAACAGCAGTTCGTCGTTGCGCAACGCCGGACGACCGCCCAGGCGCTCACGTATCTGTGCCCAGCCCTGCAAGTTCAGGCGCCGGTCCAGCGCCTGGCCCAACAACGCGCCAAGCATGGCCCCCGGAATGCTGGCTATGGCAAAGCCCGCTCCGGCTCCGATCAGAGTCCCTGGCCACCACATATCAACGGCTCGCTTCTATCAAGGTTTCGACCTGCATCAAACGTTCATGGGTCCCCACATCGACCCAATGCCCCTTCAGGCGCTCGCCACTGACCTGCCCCTCTGCCATGGCTCGACGCAGCAGCGGTGCGAGCTTGAACGCGCCATCCGAACACCCCTCGAACAACCTTGGGTGCAGGACGGCAATGCCGCTATAGGTCAGTTTGTCGGCAGCCGGCTCTCCTTCGTGAACCTTTCCGTCGGCCAGGATGAAATCACCGCCCGGGTGATGGTCGGGATTATCCACCAACACCAGGTGCGCCAGCCCTTCAAGCGGCCCGCGCAAGCCACTGAAATCGTAGTCGGTCCAGATATCGCCGTTGACTACCACGAAGGCATCATCGCCCAGCAGCGGCAGGGCCCGGAAAATCCCGCCGCCGGTTTCCAGCGGCTCGCCTTCGGGCGAATAACGAATCCGCACGCCAAATCTCGAACCATCTCCCAGGTGATCCTCGATCTGCTGACCGAGCCAGGCGTGATTGATCACGATATCGCTGAAGCCGGCCGTGACCAGCGCCCGCAGATGGTATTCGATCAATGGGATGCCGCCGACGCGGATCAACGGCTTCGGGGTGGTCAGGGTCAAGGGACGCATGCGCTCGCCCTTGCCTGCCGCCAGGATCATCGCCTTCATGCCGTCGCTCCGGCCGGGCGAGGCAGGCTGGACAACAATGCCTGAAGTTGCGCCAGTTCAGGACGACGAGCGAGGACAGCTTCTATATAGGCAAAGAAGCGCGGCACATCGCCCAGGTAACGCGGCTTGCCATCGCGGTGGCAGATGCGCGCGAAGATCCCGATGACCTTGAGGTGGCGCTGGACGCCCATCAGGTCGCTGGCCCGCAGGAAATCTTCGATATCCGGCTGGACCGGGATGCCGAGCGCGCCGGCCTGCCGCCAGTAATCCTCCAGCCAGCCACGCACACGCGCCTCGGGCCAACTGAGGAAGGCGTCCTTGAACAGGCAGGTCACGTCGTAGGTCACCGGGCCGTAGACCGCGTCCTGGAAATCCAGTACGCCCGGGTTCGGTTCGCTGAGCATCAGGTTGCGTGGCATGTAGTCGCGATGCACCAGCACTTTGGGCTGGGCCAGGGCGCTGTCGATCAACAGGTCACTGGCCTCTTGCCAAAGTTGTTGCTGTGTCGAATCGAACTCGATGCCCAGTTCGCGCTTGACGTACCACTCGGGGAACAGTTCCAGCTCCCGGCGCAGCAAGGCAACGTCATAGCTGGGCAACGGCGCGACCATCGGCAACTGCTGGAAAGCCAGCAGCGCCTGCAAGGCGTCACGGAATAAATCGTCGGCATTTTCCTCGTCGATCACGTCCAGATAGGTCTGGTTGCCCAGGTCATTGAGCAAAAGAAAGCCGCGTTCGAGATCTTCCGCATAAATTTTTGGCACATTAATTCCGGATTTCGCCAGCAAAAATGCGATGTCCACGAAGGGTTTGCAGTTTTCCTGGGGCGGTGGCGCATCCATCACGATCAGGTTGCGCCCCTCGCCTTCCCAGCGGAAATACCGCCGGAAACTCGCGTCGCTGCTGGCCGCGGTCAATGTGGCCGGGGGTACGACACCCCAGCCTTGAGCGGCAAAAAGGATCGGTAGTTGCTCATCGAGCCAAACTTTCAGGTGTTGCAAGCGTACATCTTGGTCGGGCATTGCAAGGGTCTCCGACGGCCCTAGCCGTCAAGCGGGTCATGCTTTATTATCCAGCATCTTTTTCAGACCATCGAGAGGCGTGCGGCCCACACCGCGGGCAGATGGCACGCAGGAAGCCCGGACTAATAAGATGGCATTGAAATCCCCCGCGTTTCGTAGAAAATTTCCGTTGCTGGTCACCGGCAGTCTGCTGGCCCTGCAACCCCTGGCCTCTTCATTCGTCGTCGCGGCGCAGCAGTATGACTGCTCCGTCTCCGCTTCGGGTGCCTGGGACTGTTCCCCCAAGACCCCGGCTGCCGCATTGCCGCCACGTCCGGTGCATGAAGGCAGTGCCGTTGCCGACAGCGGCGACGCTGCGGCCGGCAGCAGCTCGGTTGAAGCAGCCGGCGACAAGCCGGTGCTGGTCACCGAAGCCAAGGGCCGCGGCCTGAAGTCGCGCAGTGCAGACTACAGCCACCTGGATTGGGTTCCACGGGAGAACCTCACGCCTGCGCAATTGGCCGAAACCGGCCCTTATTGCTCCGGTGCCTATATCGAGCCGCCCCGTCCCGGCATGAATGACAAGACGGCCAAGAGCGACGCCCCGACCTTCCTCGGCGCGAAGGCTTCACGCTACGAGCAGGAACAACAGGTGGCGACCCTGGCCGGTGACGTGGTCATGCGCCAGGGCAGCATGCAGGTCGAGGCGGACGAAGCCAACCTGTACCAGGCCGAGAACCGTGGCGAGCTGAGCGGCAATGTGCGAGTCCGCGACAACGGCGCGCTGATTGTCGGCGACCACGCCGATGTCCAGCTGGACACCGGCGAAGCCAAGGTCGACAACGCCGAATACGTGATGCACAAGTCGCGCATCCGCGGTAACGCCCTGTACGCCAAGCGTGCCGAGAACGCGATCATCCGTCTCAAGGACGGTACGTACACCACGTGCGAACCGAACAGCAACGCCTGGACGCTCAAGGGCAACAACATCACCCTGAACCCGGCCACCGGCTTCGGTACCGCGACCAACGTGACGCTGCGGGTCAAGGATATCCCGATCCTCTACACGCCATATATCTACTTCCCGATCGACGACCGTCGCCAGTCCGGCTTCCTGCCACCGACTATCGGCAGCGGCAGCGACACCGGTTTCCTGTTGGTCACCCCGTACTACTTCAACCTGGCGCCGAACTACGACGCCACGTTGTATCCGCGCTACATGAGCAAGCGCGGCCTGTTGATGGAAGGCGAATTCCGTTACCTGACCAAGTCCAGCGAAGGTCAGTTCGGCGCTGCGTACCTCAACGACGAAGAAGACGAGCGCGCCAAGCAGTCCGACTACAGCAAGACCCGCTACATGTACAACTGGCAGCACAAAGGCGGGCTGGACTCGCGTGTGCTGACGGAAGTCGACTACACCAAGATCAGCGACCCGTATTACTTCCAGGATTTGCAGACCGACCAGATCGGGGTCGAGTCCAGGGATTACGTGAACCAACAGGGTGCGGTCAGCTATCGGGGCGACAACTACGTTGCACGAGTGAATGCCCAGGCGTATCAAATGGCGACGATCTCGAAGATCACGCCGTATAACCGCCTGCCGCAAATCACCTTCAACGGCACCCTGCCGCAGCATCCGTATGGGCTGGATTTCGCCTACAAGACCGAGTTGGTGCGGTTTGAACGTGATCTGAGGGATGGCCTCTACAGCGATGAGGACGGTATCACTACCCCATGGCTGGATGAGCGGGTGTGGGGCCTGGCTCGTGCAAACGGCAATCGTCTGAACCTGGCACCTGTTGTAAGCCTGCCGATGAATGCCAGTTATGGCTATATCAAGCCGTCCCTCAAGTACCAATACACCCAGTACGATCTGGACCTGGATGCTCAAGGCAAGGACAATATTGCCAATCAAAGCGCGGAACTGGACCGCCTGCGGGGCACCTACAGCAGCAGCCAGAACCGCGGCGTGCCAATCGCCAGCATCGACAGCGGGCTGTATTTCGACCGCGACACCCAATGGTTCGGCACCAACTACCGTCAGACATTGGAGCCTCGCCTGTTCTATCTCTATGTACCAGAGAAGGACCAGAGCGACATTCCCGTGTTCGATACCGGCGAATCGACATTCAGCTATTCCTCGCTGTTCCGGGATAACCGCTTCACCGGTTCCGACCGTGTCGGCGACGAGAACAAGCTGTCCCTGGGCGTGACCAGCCGCTGGATCGAAGAAAACGGCTTCGAGCGTCAGCGCGTCAGTGTCGGCCAGGCCTTGTACTTCAAGGATCGCGAAGTCCAACTGCCGGGCATCGATTTCAAGACCCGCGAAGACGCCAAGTCGAACGTATCTCCGTATGCGCTGGAATACGAATTCCGCTGGAATCGCGACTGGCGCACCACTGCCACCTACAACTGGGACCCGGATACCCACAGCCCACGCTCGGGCAGTGCGATGTTCCATTACCAGCCGGAAGACAACCCGAACAAAGTCATCAACGCCGGTTATCGCTATCGTAACGACCAGATCCGTTATGACGAGGCCACCGGTCAATGGCAAGTGGGCGGCGGCGACTACGGCACACCGGGCACCCCCGGCTACGTGAAGGACTACTACAAGATCAAGCAGCACGATTTCTCGGTCATCTGGCCGATCGTTCCGCAGTGGAACGCTATCAGCCGCTGGCAGTATGACTACAACCGCAATCGTACCCTGGAAGCCTTTGGTGGTTTCGAATACGACAACTGCTGCTGGAAACTGCGCCTGATCAACCGTTACTGGGTCGACTACGAAGAGTTCAGTCAAGCCGCCCCGGAAAACGAAAAAGGCGACCACGGCGTCTTCCTCCAAATTGTCCTGAAGGGACTCGGCGGCCTCACCGGCGCCAAGGTAGAGAGCTTCCTCGACAAAGGCATCCAAGGTTATCGTGAACGTGAAGACCAAGCTTTCTGATTGTCTGCGCCCGCTGATGCTGGGCGCGCTGTTCCTGGGTACCGCGGCCAACGCCGCAGTACAGTCCATCGATAAAGTGGTGGCCATTGTCGACAACGACGTGGTCATGCAGAGCCAGCTGGACCAGCGCGTCCATGAAGTGCAGCAAACCATCGCCAAGCGCGGCGGCGGCCTGCCACCGCCGGGCGTGCTGGATCAGCAAGTGCTTGAGCGTCTGATCGTCGAAAACCTGCAATTGCAGATCGGTGAGCGCTCCGGTATCCGTATCACCGACGAAGAGCTGAACCAGGCCGTCGGTACCATCGCCCAGCGCAACAACATGACCATCGACCAGTTCCGCGCCGCGTTGGCTCATGATGGCCTGTCCTACGATGACGCCCGCGACCAGATCCGTCGCGAGATGATCATCAGTCGCGTGCGACAGCGTCGAGTGGCTGAACGCATCCAGGTTTCCGAGCAGGAAGTGAAGAACTTCCTCGCGTCCGACCTGGGCAAGATGCAGCTTTCCGAAGAACTGCACCTGGCGAACATCCTGATTCCTACTCCGGAAAGCGCGAATTCCGAAGCGATTCAGAGTGCTTATCGCCAGGCAATGGATGTCTACCAGCAGCTCAAGCAAGGTGCCGACTTCGGTCAGATGGCGGTCGCCCGCTCCGGCAGCGAAAACGCCCTGGAAGGCGGCGATATGGGCTGGCGCAAGCCTGCTCAATTGCCGCCTCCATTCGACCGCGAACTGAGCGCCATGGCGGTGGGTGACATCACCCAGCCTGCCCGCACTCCTGGCGGTTTCATTATCCTGAAAGTGCTGGAGAAACGTGGCGGCGGCGCACAGGTGCGTGATGAAGTCCATGTTCGCCACATCCTGATCAAACCCAGCGAGATTCGCAGCGAAGCCGAAACCAAGCGCCTGGCAGAGAAACTCTACGACCGCATCGAGGCGGGCGAAGACTTTGCCGAACTGGCGAAGAGCTTCTCGGAAGACCCGGGATCGGCCCTCAACGGTGGCGACCTGAACTGGGTTGATCCAAACGCGCTGGTGCCCGAGTTCCGCAAGGTCATGGCCGAAACGCCGCAAGGCCAACTGTCCAAGCCGTTCAAGAGCCCTTATGGCTGGCATGTCCTGGAAGTCCTTGGCCGTCGCGCCACCGACAGCACCACCCAGGCCCGCGAACAACAGGCAATGACGGTACTTCGTAATCGCAAGTACGACGAAGAGCTGCAAACCTGGCTGCGCCAGATCCGCGACGAAGCCTACGTTGAAATCAAACTCCCTGGTGCAGACCAGGCAGCGCAGTGAAACCCAAGCGTTTCGCGCTGACGCCCGGCGAGCCTGCCGGCATAGGTCCCGACCTGTGCCTGCTGCTCGCCGCGCAGCCCCAGCCATATCCCCTGATTGCCATCACCAGCCACAACCTGCTCCTTGAGCGGGCTGCGCAGTTGGGCGTGGCCGTCAACCTGCTTGCAGTGACACCGGACGCCTGGCCGGATGTCCCAGCACCGCCCGACAGCTTGTATGTCTGGGATACCTCCCTTGGCGCCCCGGTCATCACCGGGCAGTTGGACAAGGCCAACGCCGGCTTCGTCCTCGAAACCCTGACCCGTGCCGGCCAGGGCTGCCTGGATGGCACTTTCGCCGGCATGATCACCGCACCGGTACACAAGGGCGTGATCAACGAATCCGGTATCGCCTTTTCCGGGCACACCGAATTCCTCGCGGACCTGACCCACACCGCACAGGTCGTGATGATGCTCGCTACCCGCGGCCTGCGCGTGGCCTTGGTGACCACTCACCTGCCCTTGCGGGACATTGCCGACGCCATCACTCCGGAGCGCCTGGAGCGGGTCACGCGGATACTGCACGCCGACCTGCAGGAAAAGTTCGGCATCGCCCACCCACGCATCCTGGTCTGCGGGCTCAACCCTCATGCCGGTGAAGGCGGACACCTGGGGCGTGAAGAAATCGACATCATTGAACCCACATTGGAGCGCTTGCGCAGCGAAGGCATGAACCTGCATGGCCCGCTGCCTGCCGACACTCTGTTTACCCCCAAATATCTGGAGCACTGCGACGCGGTGCTGGCGATGTACCATGACCAGGGCCTGCCCGTGTTGAAGTTCAAAGGCTTCGGCGCGGCAGTCAACGTGACCCTCGGCCTGCCGATCATCCGCACGTCGGTGGACCATGGCACTGCCCTGGACTTGGCCGGCAGCGGCAAGATCGATACCGGCAGCCTGCAGGTCGCGCTGGAAACCGCCTACCAGATGGCCGAGACTCATTTATGACCGAGCAATACCAACACCGCGCGCGCAAGCGTTTCGGCCAGAATTTCCTGCATGACGCCGGCGTGATCGATCGTATCCTGCGCTCCATCAACGCCAAGCCCGACGACCGCATGCTGGAAATCGGCCCGGGCCAGGGCGCCTTGACCGAAGGCCTGCTCGGCAGCGGTGCGCAACTGGACGTGGTGGAGTTGGACAAGGACCTGGTTCCGATCCTCAACCAGCAATTCGCCGGCAAGAGCAACTTCAACCTGCACCAGGGCGACGCGTTGAAGTTCGACTTCAACACCCTGAATGCCGCGCCGAACAGCCTGCGGGTCGTGGGCAACCTGCCGTACAACATCTCCACGCCACTGATCTTCCACCTGCTGAGCAACGCCGGCCTGATCCGCGACATGCACTTCATGCTGCAGAAGGAAGTGGTCGAACGCCTCGCCGCAGGTCCTGGCGGTGGTGACTGGGGGCGCCTCTCGATCATGGTCCAGTACCATTGCCGGGTCGAACACCTGTTCAACGTCGGCCCGGGGGCATTCAATCCCCCTCCCAAAGTCGACTCGGCCATCGTCCGCCTCGTCCCCCATGCGGTGCTACCGCATCCGGCCAAAGACCATCGCCTGCTGGAGCGCGTGGTACGCGAAGCCTTCAACCAGCGTCGCAAAACCCTGCGCAATACACTGAAGTTGCTGCTCAGCAGCGCCGAAATCGAGGCCGCAGGCGTCGATGGCAGCCTGCGCCCCGAGCAGCTGGATCTGGCCGCCTTCGTGCGCCTGGCCGACAAGCTCAGCGAACAGGCCGCACCGAAAGCCGAAGCCATCTGACGGACAATGACCGTCTCGGGTGGGACGCCCCTCTGGTTTACTACCCGATACTTGGCCTAGACTGATCCCTTCAGCCACGCCCGCGTCCCGCTTCTAAGGCCCTTTTGCATGTCCGATCCTCGTTATCAGGTCGACGTCAGCGTCACCACCCGCTTCCTGGCGGAACAGTCGCAACCCGAACATAACCGTTTCGCCTTCGCCTACACCATCACCGTGCGCAACAACGGCTCGCTACCGGCCAGACTGCTGTCGAGGCACTGGATCATCACCGATGGCGACGGTCATGTCGAAGAGGTACGTGGCGAAGGCGTGGTCGGCCAGCAACCACTGATTGACGCCGGCAACAGCCACAGCTACAGCAGCGGCACCGTGATGACGACCCGGGTCGGCACCATGCAGGGTACCTATCAAATGCTGGCCGAGGACGGCAAGCGCTTCGATGCCGTCATCAAGCCCTTTCGCCTGGCGGTGCCCGGAGCCTTGCACTGATGGCCACCTATGCGGTCGGCGACCTGCAGGGTTGCCTCAGCCCACTCAAGTGCCTGTTGGAGCGAGTCGCCTTCGATCCGCAGAAAGATACCTTGTGGCTGGTGGGTGACCTGGTCAACCGTGGCCCGCAGTCGCTGGAGACGTTGCGTTTTCTCTTCAGCATCCGCCAGTCCCTGGTGTGCGTGCTCGGCAATCACGATCTGCACCTGTTGGCCGTCTGGCAAAACATCGAGCGTCTGAAGAAATCCGACACCCTGAAGGAAATCCTCGACGCCCCCGATTGCATCGAACTGTTGGAATGGCTGCGCCAGCAAAAGCTCATGCATTACGACGAGCAGCGCAACCTGGCACTGGTGCATGCCGGCATCCCGCCCCAATGGTCCCTGCGCAGGGCGCTCAAGTGCGCCGGCGAAGTCGAACAGGCACTACGCGACGACAACCTGTTCGGTCCCTACCTGGATGGCATGTATGGCAACGATCCGGTCAAGTGGGACAACGACCTCACCGGGGTGACCCGTCTTCGGGTCATCACCAATTATTTCACCCGCATGCGCTTCTGCACCCGCGACGGCAAGCTCGACCTCAAGGGCAAGGAAGGCGTCGAGACCGCACCGCCCGGCTATGCCCCATGGTTCAAGCACAAAGAGCGCAAGACCCGTGACCTGAAGATCATTTTCGGTCACTGGGCAGCGCTGCTGGGCCAATGCGACGAGCCAGGACTCTTTGCCCTCGATACCGGTTGCGTGTGGGGCGAGGCACTGACACTGATGAACGTCGATACCGGCGAACGACTGCGTTGCGACTGCGACGAACAGGGGCACGCCAAGCCCCCTCACCACCACCCGACCCTTGCATCGTCGCCGACCGGCACCGCCGTCTGATCGGCGCCTGGCCTGCGACAGGAGCCTCCCCATGACTGAATTCAAACGCATTCCCCCGGAACAAGCCCAGACCCTGCGGGAACAGGGCGCGGTCTTCGTCGACATCCGCGACCCCGGCACTTTTTCCGCCCTTCATATCAGCGGATCCAAGCACCTGGATAACCACTCCCTGCACGATTTCATCACCAAGGCCGACCTTGACGCTCCGGTCGTGGTTGTTTGTTATCACGGCAATTCCAGTCAGAGCGCGGCCGCCTATCTGGTCGGCCAGGGCTTCACCGACGTCTACAGCCTGGATGGCGGCTTTGAACTCTGGCGCACGACTTATCCGTCAGACACAGCGCAAGGCTCCCACGAATAATTTTTTATCCCGGCCCAAACCCGCGAGAACCGCGGGCTTGGGCGATAGCAGACGAACGGTCTGCCATAACTTATTACGCATTCCACCTGTGCCTCTCCGATTCCGAACTATTCTTAGCCTCAGGCCATCCAAAACAGGGGAGAGCCGGTACACCGGCGCGCGGATCATCGGGAGTCAGCTTTCAGGAGCCTTCATCCTGGAAGCATTCTGGGGGGATAAACGGCAGCTGGATTCCCAGCGGCTGACCAGCAACGACTGATTGATCCGACACCGGCTCCACGTATCGAGCGAGGTGACGTCATGAGTATTTTTAGCCACTTCCAGCAACGTTTCGAGTCCACGCGGCAGGAGGAATACTCGCTGCAGGAATACCTCGAACTCTGCAAGCAGGACCGCAGTGCCTACGCATCGGCTGCAGAGCGTCTGTTGCTGGCGATCGGAGAACCCGAACTGCTGGATACCTCGACCAACTCGAGGCTCTCGCGGATTTTTTCCAACAAGGTGATTCGCCGCTATCCGGCCTTTGAGGACTTCCACGGGATGGAAGAATGCATCGACCAGATCGTGTCCTATTTCCGCCACGCAGCCCAAGGCCTGGAGGAGAAAAAACAAATCCTCTATCTGCTTGGCCCGGTGGGTGGAGGTAAATCGTCCCTGGCCGAAAAACTCAAGCAACTGATCGAAAAGGTGCCCTTCTACGCGATCAAGGGCTCGCCGGTGTTCGAATCGCCCCTGGGGCTGTTCAACGCCACCGAGGACGGCGCGATTCTCGAGGAAGATTTCGGCATTCCACGCCGCTACCTCAATACCATCATGTCGCCATGGGCCACCAAGCGCCTGGCCGAGTTCGGCGGCGACATCAGCCAGTTCAGGGTGGTCAAGCTCTACCCATCGATTCTCAACCAGATCGGGGTGGCCAAGACCGAACCAGGCGACGAGAACAACCAGGACATTTCGGCCCTGGTGGGCAAGGTCGATATCCGCAAGCTGGAAGAATTCCCACAGAACGATGCCGATGCCTACAGCTACTCGGGCGCGCTGTGCAGGGCCAACCAGGGCTTGATGGAATTCGTCGAGATGTTCAAGGCGCCCATCAAAGTGCTGCACCCCTTGCTTACCGCAACCCAGGAAGGCAACTACAACAGTACCGAGGGCCTGGGGGCGATTCCATTCAACGGCATCCTGTTGGCTCACTCCAACGAGTCGGAATGGCACACCTTCCGCAACAACAAGAACAACGAAGCGTTCATCGACCGGATCTACATCGTCAAGGTGCCGTACTGCCTGCGGGTCACCGACGAGGTGAAGATCTACGACAAGCTGCTGTTCAACAGCTCACTGGCCAAGGCCCATTGCGCTCCCGATACCCTGAAGATGCTGGCTCAGTTCACCGTGCTCTCGCGCCTCAAGGAGCCGGAGAACTCCAACATCTATTCGAAGATGCGGGTGTATGACGGTGAAAACCTCAAGGACACCGATCCGAAGGCCAAGTCGATCCAGGAATACCGTGACAACGCCGGGGTCGATGAAGGCATGAACGGCCTGTCGACGCGCTTCGCGTTCAAGATCCTGTCCAAGGTCTTCAACTTCGACCCCCACGAGATCGCCGCCAACCCGGTACACCTGCTGTATGTGCTGGAACAGCAGATCGAGCAGGAGCAGTTCCAGGCGGAAACCCGCGAGCGGTACCTGCGTTTCCTCAAGGAATACCTGGCCCCGCGGTATATCGAGTTCATCGGCAAGGAGATCCAGACCGCGTACCTGGAGTCCTACAGCGAATATGGCCAGAACATCTTCGACCGCTACGTGCTGTACGCGGACTTCTGGATTCAGGATCAGGAATACCGCGATCCGGAAACCGGGGAAATTCTCAACCGGGTAGCGCTCAACGAGGAGCTGGAAAAGATCGAGAAGCCGGCAGGCATCAGCAATCCGAAGGATTTCCGCAACGAGATCGTCAACTTCGTGTTGCGGGCGCGAGCCAACAACAACGGCAAGAACCCCACCTGGCTCAGCTACGAAAAGCTGCGGGTGGTCATCGAGAAGAAAATGTTCTCCAACACCGAGGACCTGTTGCCGGTCATCAGCTTCAACGCCAAGGCCAGCAAGGAGGACCAGCAAAAACACAACGACTTCGTCACACGCATGGTCGAACGTGGCTACACCGACAAACAGGTACGGCTGCTTTCCGAGTGGTATCTGCGGGTCCGGAAATCGCAATAAAACAGCTACAAGCTACAAGCTGCAAGCTCCAAGGAAAAAGCGCGTTAGCCCTGGCAATCGGGTAACCGTGCTTCTACTTGAAGCTTGTAGCTCATCACTTGAGGCTGCCCGGAGGGCCCTATGAGCTATGTGATCGACCGACGCCTCAATGGCAAGAACAAGAGCACGGTAAACCGCCAGCGCTTCCTGCGGCGGTATCGTGACCACATCAAGAAGGCCGTGGAAGAAGCGGTCAGCCGTCGTTCCATCACCGACATGGAACATGGCGAACAGATCAGCATTCCCGGTCGCGACATCGACGAGCCGGTACTTCACCATGGCCGGGGCGGCAAACAGACCGTCGTGCACCCTGGCAACAAGGAATTCACCAGCGGCGAGCATATTCCCCGTCCACCGGGTGGAGGCGGCGGCAAGGGCCCCGGCAAGGCCGGCAATTCCGGCGAAGGCATGGACGAGTTCGTGTTCCAGATTACCCAGGAGGAATTCCTGGAGTTCATGTTCGAGGACCTGGAACTGCCGAACCTGGTCAAACGCAACCTGACCGGCACCGACACCTTCAAGACCGTGCGCGCCGGCATCAGTAACGAAGGCAATCCATCGCGGATCAACATCATCCGCACGCTTCGCTCAGCCCATGCCCGGCGCATCGCCTTGTCGGGCAGCAGCCGGGCAAAACTGCGCGAAGTAAAGGAAGAGCTGGCTCGACTGAAGTCTGAGGAACCCGACAATTTCGGCGACATTCAGGACCTGGAAGCGGAAATAGAGAAACTCAGCGCTCGCATCCACCGGGTTCCGTTCCTCGACACCTTCGACCTCAAGTACAACCTGTTGGTCAAACAGCCGAACCCCAGCTCCAAGGCCGTGATGTTCTGCCTGATGGACGTGTCCGGCTCCATGACCCAGGCCACCAAGGACATCGCCAAGCGATTCTTCATCCTGCTGTATCTATTCCTCAAGCGAAACTACGACAAGATCGACGTGGTGTTCATCCGCCACCACACCAGTGCCAGGGAGGTGGATGAAGAAGAGTTCTTCTATTCCAGGGAAACCGGCGGCACCATCGTTTCCAGCGCCTTGAAGCTGATGCAGGAAATCATGGCCGAGCGTTATCCGGCCAACGAATGGAACATCTATGCGGCCCAGGCCTCCGACGGGGACAACTGGAACGACGACTCACCGATCTGCCGTGACATCCTGATCAACCAGATCATGCCGTTCGTCCAGTACTACACCTATGTGGAGATCACACCTCGGGAACATCAGGCCCTGTGGTATGAATACGAACGCATCGCCGAAGCCTTTTCCGATACGTTCGCGCAACAGCAACTGGTCTCGGCCGGGGATATCTATCCGGTCTTCCGTGAACTCTTCCAGCGCAGGTTAGTGACATGACCGCCAAAAAAGAGCAGAAGCGCCAACCCATCTCCACCGGCTCCGAATGGACGTTCGAGCTGATCCAGGCCTACGACCGCGAAATCAGCCGTATCGCGGACCGTTATGCCCTCGATACCTACCCCAACCAGATCGAGGTGATCACCGCTGAACAAATGATGGATGCCTACGCGTCGGTCGGCATGCCCCTGGGTTATCACCATTGGTCCTATGGCAAGCACTTCCTCAGTACTGAAAAATCCTACACTCGTGGCCAGATGGGGCTGGCTTATGAAATCGTGATCAATTCCGACCCCTGCATCGCCTACCTGATGGAAGAAAACACCATCTGCATGCAGGCACTGGTGGTAGCGCATGCGTGCTACGGCCACAACAGTTTCTTCAAGGGCAACTACCTGTTCCGCACCTGGACGGATGCCAGTTCGATCATCGATTACCTGGTGTTCGCCAAGCAGTACATCATGCAATGCGAGGAGCGCCACGGCATCGATGCCGTGGAAGACCTCCTGGACTCCTGCCATGCCCTGATGAACTACGGAGTGGATCGCTACAAAAGGCCCTATCCGATTTCCGCGGAAGAAGAGCGCCGGCGCCAGAAAGACCGGGAAGAACACCTGCAAAAGCAGATCAATGACCTGTGGCGCACCATCCCCAAGGGTGCCGACAAGTACAGTGAGAAGGACAACGCACGGTTCCCCGCCGAACCCCAGGAAAACATTCTCTATTTCATTGAAAAACACGCTCCGCTGCTGGAACCGTGGCAACGGGAAATCGTGCGCATCGTGCGCAAGATTGCCCAGTATTTCTACCCGCAACGCCAGACCCAGGTCATGAACGAGGGGTGGGCCACGTTCTGGCATTACACCTTGATGAACGACCTGTATGACGAAGGTCTGGTCACCGACGGTTTCATGATGGAGTTCCTGACGTCCCACACCAGCGTGGTGTTCCAACCCGGATTCGACAGCCCTTATTACAGCGGCATCAACCCTTATGCACTGGGTTTTGCCATGTACCGCGACATACGGCGCATGTGCGAAAACCCCACCGAAGAGGACCGCCGCTGGTTTCCGGAAATTGCCGGCTCGGATTGGTTGTCCACGATCAAGTTCGCCATGAGCAGCTTCAAGGACGAGAGTTTTATCCTGCAATACCTCTCGCCCAAAGTGATCCGCGACCTGAAATTGTTCAGCATCCTCGATGACGACCAGAAGGACGACTTGCTGGTGCCCGCCATCCACGATGAAAGCGGTTACCGCACCATCCGCGAAACCCTGGCCGCGCAATACAACCTGGGCAATCGCGAGCCTAACGTACAGATCTACAGCATCGACCGCCGGGGGGATCGCTCGCTGACCTTGCGTCACCAGGCGCACAACCGTAAACCGCTGGGCGACTCCACGGATGAAGTACTCAAGCACTTGCATCGCCTGTGGGGCTTCGACATCCACCTGGAAACCCTGCAGGGCGACCAGGTCATGAAAACCCACCATGTCCCGCCCAGAAACGAACAGACCGAAGGTGATTACGGCCGCCTAGACTTGGCCGTCATCCATCTCTGATCCCGTTTTAGCCTCCGCTGGCCCGACGCAAAGGTTATCCTGTCGGATCAACGGAGGTTTTTTATGCAGATCTATAAAGTCGGCGGCGCCGTTCGCGATCGCCTGCTAGGCATCCCCGTCGCCGATGTCGACCGGGTCGTGGTGGGCGCCACCGCCGAGGAAATGCTCGCCAAGGGGTTTCGCCCAGTGGGTGCTGACTTTCCTGTGTTCCTCGATCCTAATACCGGCGAGGAGTACGCCCTCGCCCGCACTGAGCGCAAGAGCGGCCGGGGCTATGGCGGCTTCGTGTTTCATGCCAGCCCTGAAGTAACCCTCGAAGAAGACCTGGTTCGCAGGGACCTGACGATCAATGCCATGGCAGAAGATGATCATGGCAACCTCACCGATCCCTACCACGGCCAACGGGACCTCGAAGCTCGCCTGCTGCGCCACGTTTCTCCGGCGTTTGCCGAAGATCCCCTCCGAGTCCTGCGGGTTGCCCGCTTTGCAGCCCGTTATGCCCCACTGGGCTTCAAGGTTGCAGACGAGACCCTGGAGCTGATGCGCCAGCTCAGCGATTCTGGCGAGCTGGAGGCGTTGACCGCCGAACGCAGTTGGAAGGAAATTTCCCGAGCCCTCATGGAAGACCAGCCACAGGTGTTTATCCAGGTCCTGCGCGACTGCGAGGCCCTGAAGGTCCTGATGCCCGAGGTCGATGCGCTATTCGGCGTACCGCAACCCGAAGCCCATCACCCGGAAATCGATACCGGCGTACACACCCTGAGCGTGCTGGAACAGGCTGCCCGGCATCAACAGCCACTGACGGTCCGCTGGGCCTGCCTGCTGCATGATCTGGGCAAAGCCCTGACACCCGAGCTCGATTGGCCGCGACACATCGCCCATGAGCACAAGGGATTGAAACCGATCAAGGCGGTTAACGAACGTTTCAAGGTGCCACGGGATTGCCAGGAATTGGCCCTATTGGTTGGCCAATTTCACACCCATGGCCATCGGGCGCTTGAATTGAAGGCGTCTACCTTGCTCGAATTGCTCCAGAGCTTTGATGTGTACCGCCGCCCACAACGTTTCGAAGAGTTTATTGCAGCCTGCGAAATGGATGCCCGAGGCCGTAAGGGCTTGGAGAATCGAAGTTATCCACAGGCGGATTATCTGCGCGGTGCGGCAGCGGCGGCGCGCTCGGTGGCGGTACAGCCCTTGCTGGAGAAAGGCTTCAAAGGGCCTGAGTTGGGGGAGGCAATCAAGCGCGAGCGGCTCAAGGCGTTGAAAGCATACAAGGAGGGGGCGAACTGACAGGGGTTCGTGTCCGCTTGCATTTTCAGTGGACGGATGACCGCCATCGCGAGCAGGCTCGCTCCCACAGGAGGATGGATCCGGGGTATTACGGACACTGTGGGAGTGAGCCTGTTCGGGATAGCGTCAGGAAGATTGCAGCAGGTCCGCAGACGTCAACTGCTCGCCCCGCCATTCGAAAGCCACCGGCGCCAGGACCTGGTCAATCTGCGATTCGTCCCACAACGTGGCGAAACTCTTGCCCACGCCTGGATGAACACGGTCCGGTGCAATCAGCGACAATGGCCACAAGACAAAGGCGTTTTTCAGGATTTCCGCCCGCGGCAGAATCAGACCATCGAAGTTGCCGACCTGCTCGCCATACAGCAACACATCGATGTCCAGCGGCAGGCCCTTGCGATCCGGTGCATAACGGCCATTATCCGCCTCGATGCACTTGAGACGACGGTCCAGCTCCATCAGCGGCAGGTCGGTGAAGGCCGATACGACGAAATTGAAGAAAGGCCCGCTCTTGATGCCCACCGGCTGGCTCTCGAACACCGCCGAACAGCGTATGTCCACCAGAAAGCCCGCAAGGGCCTCAAGCCCCGCGCGCAAATGGGTTTCGCGCTCGATATTGCTGCCGAGCCCGAGAAAAACCTGTGTCAGCGACATCCGCGCTCGATCTCCACACCCACTCCACTGGCCGCCGGAACCGCGCCAGGCTTGGTCACTTTCAGACGCAGCCAGGTAATCTTGAACTCGTCCATCAGTTCCTGGGCAAGCCGCTCGGCGAAGGTCTCGACCAACTCGAACCGGGCCTGTGCGGCGAATGCCTGGATGCGCGATGTGACACTGGCGTAGTCGAGCGCCAGATTCAGGTCATCGCCTGCGGCGGCCGGGCGGTTATCCCAAGCGAAACGCAGATCCAGTCGCAGGCACTGTCGGATGTCTCGTTCCCAGTCGTAGGCACCGATCACCGTGTCGACTTCCAGGCCCTCGATAAACACTCTGTCCAAGCACTCTTCTCCGCAGCACGACAAGGGCGCAATGCGCCGTTAGAATCAGGGCATCCTCGCCCGGAATAGTTAGCATGTTTTGGTTACTGGCGATCCTCGCCTACCTGCTCGGCTCGCTGTCCTTCGCCATTGTGCTCAGCCGCCTGACGGGTCACCCCGACCCGCGAATGAGTGGTTCAGGCAATGCCGGCGCCACCAATATGCTGCGCCTGGCTGGACGCAAACTCGCCGTCCTGACCCTGCTCGGCGACCTCTGCAAAGGCCTGGTGCCGGTACTGATCGCCAGCCTTGCAGGGCTTTCGCTGCAGCAACAGGCCTGGATCGGCGTCTGCGCGGTCATCGGCCATCTGTTCCCGTTGTACTTCCGCTTTCGGGGCGGCAAAGGTGTCGCCACCGCCGCCGGGATGCTGCTGGGCCTGTATCCGCCCGCCGCACTGCTGGCCGTCTCGGCCTGGCTGCTGATGTTCTACCTGACCCGTACCAGCTCACTGGCCGCACTGATCGCCACCCCGCTGACCCTGCCGTTGCTGGCCTGGCAGGAACCCGAAGCCCTGCTGCCGATGACCGCGCTCGTCGCGCTTATCGTCTGGCGTCACCGGGGCAATCTACGCGACCTGTTCGCCGGGCGCGAACGACATTTCTAAATACTTTACAACGGCGACAACTGCTCCATCGGCCAGCGCGCCTGCACGCTGATCGCCAGGCTTTCCTGCTGACCGGCCCGCAGGCGCTGACAGCCCGCATAGGCGATCATCGCGCCGTTATCGGTGCAGAATTGCGGCCGAGCGTAGTAAACGTCGCCCTTCATGTCGCCAAGCATTTTTTCCAGCGACACCCGCAGCGCCTTGTTCGCACTCACGCCACCGGCGATGACCAGGCGCTTGAGCCCAGCCTGCTTCAGGGCGCGCTTGCATTTGATGGTCAAAGTCTCCACCACGGCCTGCTGGAACGCCAGCGAGATGTCGCAACGGGCTTGCTCATGGTCGCCCCCGGCGCCAACGCACTGCTGCCAGGTGTTCAGGGCGAAGGTCTTCAAGCCGCTGAAACTGAAATCCAGGCCCGGCCGGTCGCACATCGGACGAGGAAACACGAAACGTCCCTCAACCCCTTGGGTCGCAAGCCGGGCGATTTCCGGTCCCCCCGGATAATTGAGCCCCATCATCTTGGCCGTTTTGTCGAAAGCTTCGCCGGCCGCATCGTCAAGGCTTTCACCCATCAACTCATATCGACCGATACCGTCGACCCGGACCAGCTGCGTATGGCCGCCGGAAACCAACAAGGCGACGAACGGAAACTCCGGTGGCTGCGGCTCCAGCATGGGCGCCAGCAGATGCCCCTCCATGTGATGCACGCCCAGGGCCGGTATGCCCCAGGCAAAGGCCAGCGCCTGGGCACAGGAAGCGCCGACCAGCAATGCGCCCACCAGGCCCGGCCCGGCGGTATAGGCGACGGCATCGATCTCGGTCGGCACACAGCCGGCCTCGGCCAGGACCTGACGAATCAGGGGCAGCATGCGCTTGACGTGATCGCGGGACGCAAGCTCGGGCACCACGCCACCGTAGGCACGGTGCAGGTCGATCTGACTGAACAGCGCATCGGCCAGCAAGCCGCGTTCACTGTCGTAGAGCGCGACGCCGGTTTCGTCGCAGGACGTTTCTAATCCCAGTACTAGCATGGGTTTGCGCCTTGTGGAGGCTGAATTCGAAGGCGCGCATAATAGTCGCCACGTTGTGCCCCGACCAGCGGTTTTCGATCAGAGGCTTTGCATTCCTGGCGTTGAGGGGTTAACATCCGCAACCCTTAAAAACCGACGTCTTCAAGTGCTCTTTTGCCGCGAGGATGTTGACCCCGGTAATGAATGAAGGTAGCTCTGGATGCCAGCCGTCAAAGTAAAAGAGAACGAACCCTTCGACGTAGCTCTGCGTCGTTTCAAGCGCTCCTGCGAAAAAGCCGGTGTTCTGGCTGAAGTTCGTAGCCGCGAATTCTACGAGAAGCCGACTTCCGAGCGTAAGCGCAAAGCAGCAGCCGCTGTTAAGCGTCACGCCAAGAAAGTTCAGCGCGAACAGCGCCGCGCCGTACGTCTGTACTAATACACAGACGTTCGTAGCAAGCTTCTGCCAAGCCCGGCCTTCAAGCCGGGCTTATGGCATTTGCGGAACAACGCTTGATGCTTCACTGTCAAAGCCGCCGATGCGACCGAGACAACCGCCTCATCACGTCAGACCTGGCTTTTTTGCCAGCGGTGCACGTCTCTTCTGACGAGCCTTCCAAGGCTACTGACGAGCACACCCTGATTCCTCTAACGACGATCAGCCCATGGCACCTGCTTGCGTGCCCGCTCGATGAGCTATCCGAGGCCTGACCGGCCGTTACCGGATTCAGCGCAACATATTCAAACAGTCGAATACCGATGGTAATTAACGTCAGCGGATTATCGGCAGATACACTTCCCAACAGCAATGATGCAGACAACCCGGTCGAGCCACCGCTTACAGTGTCTCAAGACCAGGCCCCGGTTACGCCTGCCGATTCCGGGCCCCTATTTCGCGCAGTGATGATGAGAACGCCATGGCCGGGCTGATTCCCCAGAGCTTTATTGACGACCTCTTGAACCGCACCGACATCGTCGATGTGGTCAGCTCTCGCCTGCAAATGAAAAAGGCCGGCAAGAACTACACCGCCTGCTGTCCGTTCCACAAGGAAAAAACCCCGTCCTTCAGCGTCAGCCCCGACAAGCAGTTCTATTACTGCTTTGGCTGTGGCGCGGGCGGCAATGCCCTCGGCTTCATCATGGACCACGACAACCTGGATTTCCCCCAGGCCGTCGAAGAACTGGCCAAAGCCGCCGGCATGGAAATTCCTCGCGAGGAAAGCGGTCGGGCACACAAGCCGCGCCAGCCCACCGACTCGCCGCTCTACCCGCTGCTGACCGCGGCGGCAGATTTCTACCGTCAGGCCCTGAAAAGCCATCCGGCCCGCAAAGCCGCGGTGGATTACCTCAAGGGTCGCGGCCTGACCGGCGAAATTGCCCGGGACTTCGGCCTCGGCTTCGCCCCGCCCGGCTGGGACAATCTGTACAAGCACTTGAGCAGCGACACGCTGCAGCAACGCGCCATGATCGACGCCGGCCTGCTGATCGAGAACGCCGAGACCGGCAAGCGCTACGACCGTTTTCGCGACCGGGTGATGTTCCCGATCCGCGATACGCGCGGGCGAATCATTGCCTTCGGTGGCCGCGTTCTGGGCGATGACAAGCCCAAGTATCTGAACTCCCCGGAAACCCCGGTATTTCATAAGGGCCAAGAGCTGTACGGCCTGTATGAGGCCCGCAAGAACAACCGCAACCTCGACGAGATCATCGTCGTCGAAGGCTATATGGACGTCATCGCCCTCGCCCAGCAAGGCCTGCGCAATGCCGTTGCGACGTTGGGCACGGCCACCAGCGAAGAGCACATGAAGCGACTTTTTCGCGTCGTGCCCAGCGTGCTGTTCTGCTTCGACGGCGACCAGGCCGGTCGCAATGCCGCCTGGCGCGCACTGGAAGCCACGCTGCCGTGCCTGCAGGATGGCCGGCGGGCACGCTTTCTGTTCCTGCCGGAAGGTGAAGACCCCGATACCCTGGTGCGCTCCGAAGGCACCGATGCGTTCCGCGCGCGGATCAATCAACACGCGCAACCATTGGCCGATTATTTTTTCCAGCAGTTGACCGAAGAGGCCGACCCGCGCTCCCTCGAAGGCAAGGCCCATATGGTGACCCTCGCGGCACCGCTGATCGACAAGGTACCCGGCGCCAACCTGCGCACATTGATGCGCCAGCGCCTGACCGAAATCACCGGCCTCAACAGCGAAGCGGTCAACCAACTGGCCCATAGCGCCCCGGCGGAGGCGCCGCCGGCGTATGACCCGGGCATCGACTACGACGCGATGCCGGATTTCGCCGACTATCATCATCCTCAGCAGGACTATGCGCCGCAGCAGGAATGGACACCGAAAAAGGCCGGTAGCGGCGGCAAGAAATGGGACAAGAAACCCTGGGACAAGAACGGTAAGCGCGGCGATCGCGACCAACCACGTGCCCCGCGCGTGCCGGCCGCCGTCGAACCACCAACACTGGCCGCCCTGCGTACCTTGCTGCATCACCCGCAACTGGCTGAAAAGGTCGAGGACGCCGGGCACTTCGCTGCCGAAGACCACAGCAATACGCAATTGCTGATTGCCCTTCTCGAAGCCGTGCAGAAGAACCCCCGGCTAAACTCTTTCCAGCTGATCGCACGCTGGCATGGCACCGAGCAGGGTCGCCTGTTGAAGGCCCTGGCCGAGAAGGAATGGCTGATTGATGGAGACAACCTTGAACAACAGTTTTTCGACACCATTACTAGCTTGTCCGCCCGCCAACGCGAGCGAAACCTGGAACAACTTCTGCGAAAAGCCCGCCAGAGCGAGCTGACCAGCGAAGAGAAGAACCAATTGCGCGACTTACTCAACCGCAATGTTTGCGCATCAAACCCGACCTCAACTGGCGCGTGAGGTCACAGCTCAGGTATAATCCTCGGCTTGTTTTTTGCCCGCCAAGACCTTCAGTGGATAGGGTGTTATGTCCGGAAAAGCGCAACAGCAGTCTCGTATCAAAGAGTTGATCCTATTGGGTCGTGAGCAGGGCTACCTGACTTACGCGGAGGTCAACGACCACCTGCCGGAGGATATTTCAGATCCGGAACAGGTGGAAGACATCATCCGCATGATCAACGACATGGGGATCAACGTATTCGAGGTTGCGCCAGATAAGGATGCCCTTATGCTGGCCGACGCCGATACCGACGAGGCGGCCGCTGAAGAAGCGGCCGCAGCGCTGGCGGCTGTCGAGACCGACATTGGTCGCACCACCGACCCCGTGCGCATGTATATGCGTGAAATGGGTACGGTAGAGCTCCTCACGCGTGAAGGCGAAATCGAAATCGCCAAGCGTATTGAAGAAGGCATCCGTGAAGTGATGGGCGCAATTGCGCACTTCCCCGGCACGGTCGACCATATTCTCTCCGAGTACACCCGCGTCACCACCGAAGGTGGCCGCCTGTCCGACGTGCTGAGTGGCTACATCGACCCGGACGACGGCACCACGCCGCCTGCCGCCGAAGTACCGCCGCCGATCGACGCCAAGGCCGAGAAGGCCGACGACGACAGCGATGACGACGACGCCGAAGCCAGCGAGGACGAGGAAGAAGCCGAAAGCGGTCCTGATCCTATCGTCGCCGCACAGCGTTTCGGCGCCGTGGCCGAGCAGATGGAAATCACCCGCAAGGCGCTGAAAAAGCATGGTCGCGACAACAAGCAGGCGATTGCCGAGCTGTTGGCCCTGGCCGAGCTGTTCATGCCGATCAAGCTGGTGCCCAAGCAGTTCGAAGGCCTGGTCGAGCGTGTTCGCAGCGCCCTGGATCGCCTGCGTCAGCAAGAGCGCGCGATCATGCAACTGTGCGTTCGCGATGCCCGCATGCCACGTGCCGACTTCCTGCGCCAGTTCCCGGGTAACGAAGTCGACGAAAGCTGGACCGATGCACTGGCCAAAGGCAAGACCAAATACGCCGAGGCCATTGCCCGCCTGCAACCGGACATCGTTCGTTGCCAGCAGAAGCTGAGCGCACTGGAGACCGAAACCGGCCTGAGCATCGCCGAGATCAAGGACATCAACCGTCGCATGTCGATCGGTGAGGCCAAGGCCCGCCGCGCGAAGAAAGAGATGGTCGAAGCGAACTTGCGTCTGGTGATCTCCATCGCCAAGAAGTACACCAACCGCGGCCTGCAATTCCTCGATCTGATCCAGGAAGGCAACATCGGCCTGATGAAAGCGGTGGACAAGTTCGAATACCGTCGCGGCTACAAGTTCTCGACCTATGCCACCTGGTGGATCCGCCAGGCGATCACCCGTTCGATCGCCGACCAGGCCCGCACCATCCGTATTCCGGTGCACATGATCGAGACCATCAACAAGCTCAACCGTATTTCCCGGCAGATGTTGCAGGAAATGGGTCGCGAACCGACTCCGGAAGAGCTGGGCGAACGCATGGAAATGCCTGAGGACAAGATCCGCAAGGTACTGAAGATCGCCAAAGAGCCGATCTCCATGGAAACGCCGATCGGTGATGATGAAGACTCCCATCTGGGTGACTTCATCGAAGACTCCACCATGCAGTCGCCGATCGATGTCGCCACCGTCGAGAGCCTCAAGGAAGCGACTCGTGAAGTACTCTCCGGCCTCACTGCCCGTGAAGCCAAGGTACTGCGCATGCGTTTCGGCATCGATATGAATACCGACCACACCCTCGAGGAAGTCGGTAAGCAGTTTGACGTGACGCGCGAGCGGATTCGTCAGATCGAAGCCAAGGCGTTGCGCAAACTGCGCCACCCGACACGAAGCGAGCATCTACGCTCCTTCCTCGACGAGTGATCTTCAAAACCCCCGGCCCTGCCGGGGGTTTTGTTTTATGCAGATAAAATCCCCTTCGCTATGCCCCCCGCCCCATTGCCCGTCTACACTCGAAACATCCTCCCTATGCCATGACGAGACCGTGATGCCCAGACTGACGGCCCTGCTCCTGCTGTCATTGATGACCTGGACCGCAACGGCTGGCGCGTTGATGCTCACTGACGAAGAGCGCCGCTGGCTCAAGGACCACCCCGACCTGCGCCTGGGCGTCGATGCCTCATGGCCACCGTTCGAATTTCGCGACGATCAAGGCCGCTATCAAGGCCTGGCCGCCGATTACGTCGAAATCATCCGGGAGCGGTTGGCCGTCACGCTCACACCCATCGAGCCTGCCAGCTGGACCGCTGTGCTGGAGTCCGTCGCACAAGGCAAAATCGATTTGCTGCCTGGCATCATGTCCACCCCCGAACGGCAGAATTTCCTGGCATTTACCCGCCCTTACCTGGACTTTCCCATCGTCATCCTGGCCCACCGAGGCGGAGCCCAACCTCACAATCTCAAGGACCTGTACGGGTTGAAGATTGCCGTGGTGGAAAACTATGCCCCCCATGAGCTACTGCGCAATCATCATCCCGACCTGAACCTGGTGGCGCTGCCCAACGTCAGTTCAACCCTGCAAGCCCTGGCCACCGATAAAGTGGATGCCGTGGTAGGCGACCTTGCCTCCAGTGTCTGGAGCCTGCGCCAGCTCAAGCTCGAAGGCCTTTATGTCAGCGGCGAGACGCCCTATCGCTATCAATTGGCTATGGCCGTTCCCCGCGACAACAAGATCCTGGTCGGCATCCTGGACAAGGTCATCGCCGACATGAACCCGGCCGAGATCGCTGAAATCCAGGAGAAATGGGTCGGCAATGTGCGCGACTACCGAGAGTTCTGGTCGGACTTGCTGCTTTATGGCCTGCCAGGACTGCTGCTCTTGATGGGTATCCTGGCGGTCGTGATTCGTATCAACCGTCGCCTCAGCTCGGAAATCGCCCGTCGAGTCGACCTGGAGCAGGAACTGCGCAGCAGCGAATACCACTATCGCGGGCTGGTGGAAAGCCTCTCGGCGATTGCCTGGGAAGCCAAGGTCAGCGACTTCACCTACACCTACGTGTCGCCCCATGCCGAAGACTTGCTCGGCTATCCCCTTGCCCATTGGCTGATACCGGGCTTCTGGCGCAACATCATTCATCCGGCCGACCTGATCCGCGCCCAGACCTATTGCGATCATGAACTGCTTGCCGGGCGCGACCATTCTATCGATTACCGGGTCATCACCGCCGATGGCCGTTGCTTGTGGGTCCGCGACATTGTCAGCCTGATCGAACACGGTCACGAACCGGTGATGCGCGGGCTGATGATCGACATCAGTGAAGCCAAGCGCACCGAGGAAGCGCTGCGTCTCTCGGAACAGAAGTTCGCCTCGGTATTCCGCCAGTGCCCGGACATCCTCGTGATCGCGCGCCTGCTGGATGGATGCCTGCTGGAAGTGAACAAGGCCTTCGAAGAACAGATCGGCCTGAGCGCCGACGAGGTGGTGGGCCAGACCGCGACCGAGCTGAACATCTGGGGTATCCAGGGCGTTGGCCCGAGCCTACTGCAGCGCTTGCAGGCCGGAAGTATCCGCAACCTGGAGATGCCCTTTCGGCGCAGCAACGGCCAGGTGTTCACCGGGCTGATCTCCGCCGAACCCTTCGACCTCGACACGACCCCCGCGCTGGTCGTGGTGGTGCGGGACATCAGTCAACTCAAGGAAACCCAACAACAGCTGCAAACCTCCGAAGAGAAGTTCGCCAAGGCGTTCCACGCTTCGCCCGACGGTTTGCTGCTGTCCCGACAAAGCGACGGCCTGCTGATCGAAGTCAACGAAGGCTTCAGCCGTATCACCGGCTTCAACAGCGCCCTGTCGGTGGACCGCTCGACCCTGGACCTGGGGATCTGGGTCAACCTCAACGAACGCAAACAGATGCTCGACCTGCTGCAACGTGACGGCTATGTCCGGGATTTCAGCTGCCATATCAGGCGCAACGATGGGCAGATACGGCTCTGCGAAGTCTCCAGCCGCCCGCTGCCCATCGGCAACGAAGACTGCATGTTGACCATCGCCCGGGACATCACCGAACGCCATCTGATGCAGGAAAAACTGCAACAGGCCGCCACCGTGTTCGAAAGCACGGCCGAAGGCGTGCTGATCACCGATACGCAACAGCACATCAGCGCCGTGAACCGCGCCTTTAGCGAAATCACCGGCTATAGCGAAACCGAAGCCTTGGGCCATACGCCACGCCTGCTGGCTTCCGGCTTGCACGACAGTGCGTTCTACGCCGCAATGTGGCACCAGTTGACGGCAGAGGGGCATTGGCAGGGGGAAATCTCCAATCGCCGCAAGAACGGCGAGCTGTACCCCAGTTGGCTGACCATCAGCGCGGTGCGCAATCGTGATCAGCAAATCACCCATTTCGTCGCCGTCTTCGCCGATATCTCCAGCCTCAAACACGCCCAGGCCAAGCTCGACTACCAGGCTCACCACGATCCGCTTACCGGCCTGCCCAATCGCACACTGTTCGAAAGCCGCTTGCTGACGGCCCTCAACAACCAGCAGGAGAACGGCGGACAGGGTGCCGTGCTGTTCCTGGACCTGGACCGCTTCAAGCACATCAATGACAGCCTGGGACACCCGGTCGGCGACCTGCTGCTCAAGGGCATCGCTGTGCGCCTAAGGGAACAACTGCGTGATATCGATACCGTGGCGCGCCTGGGCGGCGACGAGTTCATCATCCTGCTGCCGGGCCTGCAGCAGCCCAGCGACGCCGAGCACATCGCCCTGAAGCTGCTGAACTGTTTCGCCGCCCCCTTCCAGGCCGGCGAACACGAGTTCTTCATCAGCGCCAGTATCGGTACCAGCCTCTACCCTCAGGATGGCTGCGACGTCGCCACGCTGGTCAAGAACGCCGATGCGGCGATGTACCGCTCCAAGGCCAAGGGCCGCAACCGGGTGGAAAGCTACACCCGCGACCTCACCGCCCAGGCCAGCGAACGCGTAGCCATGGAATACGAATTGCGCAGAGCGATTGAACGTAACGAGCTGTCACTGTCTTTCCAACCGAAAATCAGCCTCGCCGATAATCGACTGGTGGGCGCCGAAGCCTTGATTCGTTGGACTCACCCGACGTTTGGCGACGTGCCACCGGAACACTTCATTCCCCTGGCGGAAGAAAACGGCATGATCCTGCAGATCGGCGATTGGGTCCTAGAACACGCCTGCCGGCAGTTACACGAATGGAACAGCGCCTACGAAAGCTTCGGTCCGCTGTCGGTCAACCTGGCAGGGGCGCAACTTCGCCAACCAAACTTGCTGGTACGCATCGAACAACTCCTGCGAGAGAACCATCTCAGGCCTGGTCTGTTGCAACTGGAAATTACCGAAAACTTCATCATGAGCCAGGCCGAAGAAGCCCTGACGGTGCTGCATCAACTCAAGAAGCTCGGCGTGCAACTGGCTATCGACGACTTCGGCACGGGCTATTCCTCCCTGAGCTACCTCAAGCGCCTGCCGCTGGACATCCTCAAGATCGACCAGTCTTTCGTCCGCGGCCTACCCGACGACCCCCACGATGCAGCGATCGTGCGGGCAATCATTGCCCTGGGCCGCAGCATGCAATTCACCATCATCGCCGAGGGCGTCGAAACCCTGGCCCAACAGCAATTCCTGGCTGAAGAAGGCTGCGAACAGATCCAGGGCTACATCGTCAGCCTGCCCCTGTGCGCCGACGAATTCGCCGCGACGTTTCTGCGTATGACCGTATCGGATTTTTCGGATAGCACAGCCGAGAAACCGTCGCTATAATCCGCGGCCTACTGAGGGCCTATAGCTCAGTCGGTTAGAGCAGAGGACTCATAATCCTTTGGTCCACGGTTCGAGTCCGTGTGGGCCCACCAACTCCAAAGCCGCGCATTGCGCGGCTTTCATCGTTTCAGATAGCTGAAAATCGCCATCTCCTCACCTTGCAAAACGCAGTTCCGTCTAAGGTCCGTCCAATTTAATTTGGACATCCCCATAGACAAAATCAGCCAAAGGTTTTCATAAAAGGCTCAGCACAGCGGCGGATCGCAGCCACCACATCAGGCGCCTGCTCACAAAGCTCAGTCGAGCGGGCCAGCACACGCTCCAATGCCTGTAATTGATTGCGGATTATCGTTTCCGGCTCGGCGATGTCACATACCTGAGCGAAGTCCAGCACGCCTTGTCGGGAAGCAAATAAGGACTTGTTTCCAACCAGATCAAGTGCCAAAACGTCCGCAGGAATGTACGCCGTTGTATTAACAATATCGTAGGCCGGAGCCAAGCGTGCGTCGCGCTGGGTTGGCTCGGAGTACAACAGTCCGAAGTTTTTCAGGTGGGCGTCACCATTACCAACGATACAGCTCAAGGCTACGATGGCAAATAGTTGCGCCAGTGAATCTTCTATATGCTCCGAAGGGCAGAACAGGCGTATAGCCTTGGCAATAGCCGAATAGCTCTTGCTATATTTTTGCTCGGCAGGAAGCCCCATCAGTACTGCCATATCCTCAAAGCCCACGGGATTGAGCTGCTCGTCCCGGTCAAAACGGCGCATGACAAACAGTTTGGCATTATCGGAAAGGTAAAACTCTGGAACAGGAATTCCCGCTTCTCTGGCCACGGACATGCACAGGAATTCGTTGATTGCCAATCCGGGAAATTCATCACGACCGCTTTTGATGATCAGATCAGAGGTCTTCGAGGTGGAACGCTGTGTGGCGCTAGCCTGACGCTCTGGAACCAGGACTTTTGGCTGCACACCCGATATCCCAGCACGCAAGATGTAACGATCGACCAAATCGACGAAGATGTCCTCCGCACCATCCCAAGCCAGGATTTCCTCCAGCTTTTCTCCGGGAAACTCTTGACGTCGCAGGAGCGCATCAACGTTCGCAGAGGTGATTGCTACACGCCCTATAGGCGAGCTGCTGCCAGACAAGGCCAGCAGCAACATGGGATCGACGTTTGCCACTTTAGCCAAGCGATTGCGCAACTGCTCCAGGACGTAACCCTCCGGCAAGTTCATCTGGAAGATTGGGTGCAGGTCCCGATGACGGTACTCATCCAGACGTACTGGCATCAACAAGCTGATCGCCGCCTGTGCTGCCGCATCCTCATGGTAGCGAAACAGATAGTACCCAGCGCTGCAGAGGATCTTTCCGCTGTCGCCTTCTGGCGTCGTGACCTGCAATGAGGCAACCATCAGTCAAACACTCCTTGGATTTCATCCAGCGTGGGCATAACTGCAGGAATTACAGAAAGTTCGCAGTCCAGGGCTGCCACAACCCGTGCATAAGCAGCCATGCCCACCGAGAGGTCACCCTTCTCGATTGCGATGACCTTCTGCCGGGTAATACCAGCTAATCCCGCTAGCCTGGCTTGTGTCAGCCCACGATTGAGGCGACGTTGCTTAAGCTGCTCGCCAAGGCGAGCTGTGATGAGAGGATAATCCATGTTCTGTATACATAACAATGCGAGACAAATGTAACGTATACAGAACTTTTCACGTAAGGCAAAACAAATTTTCTTCAAGATTAGGAAGCACGTGCGGTGTATAACCACGCATTGCACGGCTTTCCTGTTTTTGAGAGGGTAGCCGCCTCGCTTACCTACCTCCTCATCGAGATTCCATCATCGCCACCCCCACCCTCCCCCGACTGTTCCTGGAGCTGTTCTGGCAACTCGCCATCCTCCTGGTGCCGGCCTTTTTCGTCGCGGTCATGCCACCCCCGCTGGCACTGCTAACGGTGCTGTTCTTCGGCCTGTTGATGGGCATCGCGGCGAGGCTGGGCTCCTTATCAGTGGGGCGGGGCTGCGCCCGGTTGATGGTCGGCGCCGTGTTTGGCCTGGGTTTCAGTCTGGGCAGGGTGCTGTTCGAGTATTGGGGCATCCTGATAGCAATCGCCGTCATCATCGGCGGGCTCGCCTGCGTCAGCAAATGGGAACGACGCCTCGGCCTGGTGTCGGACCCTGTCAAAGGGCCAAGTGCCTGGGGCGGATCCGAGCCGCAACTGACGCCTGAGGGTGAGCCGATCCGGACGTTCAACCACGGCGAAATCGCCATGGGCGGGCCGACCTATTGCGACTATCTGTTTCCTGATGGCGTGCTCCTGCAAGGCCTCGGTTCCTCAGCGGTGTTTTCCAGCGATGGGCATTATTTCGCCGCGCCGGTGCCGTCCCGGCAGAGCTGGGGACTGGTCGTCCTGGATCGTCAACAGCGCCGGGTCTACCGCTGCGACAACAGTGAATTCTGGGAACTGGACACGTTGGACCTTGATAGCCTGAGCGGTCGTTATAGCCCGTTGGTGGACAACAGCGTTCGCCAGACTCGGATCGATGAGCTGTTGCGAGCCGCCAGCGTCACCGATCTGCTACCCGTTGCTGACCTTTGGCTGGAACCTGGTAGTTACCCGGACAATATTGCGCACACCTTCGAGCGACGCTCCGCTGACGGGCAACAATGCCTGGTAGGTGACATCGTCTTGCCTCCGGCTTTTCGCGATCTCCCCCAGCCTTTGGAACCATTGCGTTCACCGCGCTATGCCATCAGCGTCAATGGACAACCGTCGGCCCTGCTGATGGCTGCCGACACAGCATTGGTATGGAGCACCGATCAGCGCGCGTTGGTGTGTCAGGCCCAGGAACAAACCGGGCATCCAAGCGGCGACCGCTACTGGTTGTGGCAGGTTGACCAGGGCTGGCGCGCACTGCCTTCACCGTGGGTGAAGCGTGAGACCGAACCCTCTTTCTATTGGCATGACGTGTCGAGCCTCGACGAGCACCATGTGCATATCGAGTCGTACCTCGACTACCCGCGTCCATCCCTCGGTCGCTATGGCTATCGCCTCGACAGTATTCACAGCGACACCGAAATCCAGGCGGGCCATGACACCCAGGGGCGGGTGCAGGTCGCCGAGTTTCAATTGACCCGAATGAGCATTGCGATGCCGTTGGACAGCCAGGGCCGGCGGGGTGAGTCGTTCATAGCGACGCAGCCAATGCTGGGCGGTATCTGCGCGCATCTGATCTGGCTCTGCGACAACAACGAAGGGCTGGGGGCTTATCGCTGTCAGATCGGTGACTGGCAGTTGCCGGGGCGTTGGTTACTGGATCATCGGGTTTCCGACTGCGGTCGTTACCTGGCGCTGTTGCCCTTTGCAGAGTCGATGACCGTCGCGACCCACGCGGCGGTTGTCGACGTGAAGGCGCGTTGCCTGCTGGAAGGGCCCTCCATGTGGGTGGCCCGTCTACTCGATTTCCGCGATGGCCTGCTGAGTCTGGCGGCGATCACCGGCCGCATGGATCAGGACCTGAACGGCAATGCGCTGCAACGCTTCAATGTGCCTGCGCCGAAGGTCGGTGGCGATCCTTCGTTCTTTCACCCCGACCAGCCATCCCGTCTGTTCTACACCACCGTAGAGTTGCGGGTGACCGAGTCACAGCTCTACAGCGTTGCCCCTTGGCGCCTGGTGGATCGTCCGCAGGTAGCCGTTGCCGAGGGCGACTTCATCCAACCCTCGCCCACCCACCAGGATGCGGCCTGGCTGTTCGGCAGCGAGACGGAATATGCCGACAGTTGGGTCCGTGCGAATACACCGCGGCTCGGTGGCCATCTGTTGACCGCATCCGGCTGTGCGTTGAGTGACCTTGCGCCCTCGATGATCTGGTCGCCGGACGGTCGCTACCTCGCGCTGACCCGCATGGCCACCGATGTGACGGAGCTTTGTGGTAGCTATCGCGGCTGGCAGTTGCTGCTACTCGACGTTCAAGCGCACACGCTGCGGGTGCATCCACAATGGTTGGGCAACCGTCCGCTGTTTGAAGGTTTCGACGAACAACACGTGCACGTACGTTGCTTTGAACGGGATTGGGAAGCGGAGGACGATGAGGACCCAGGTTCCATACAGTCACTACCACTGGCGCTGCTGCAGCAACTGCCCGTTGAACAGTTGGTCTGCCAGGACGGTTTCTGGCTCAGGGCCTCGCACGTACATCTGGCGCCCGACTGGCAAGCGTTGGCATTACCCGCCAGCAGCTATTTCGGGCACCAGAGCCTGTAACATGCCCACCACCGATGCCCACGCCGGAGCCCACCTTGTCTGACACCCGCCCTCCCGTCCTCGACGAAATCGATCGCCAACTGATCGCCGCCCTGCAAATCAATGCTCGGGAAAGCGTCGCCATGCTTGCCCGGCAACTGGGCATTGCCCGGACGACCGTGACCTCGCGGCTGGCCCGACTGGAAAAAACCAAGGTGATTACCGGCTATGGCGTGCGCCTTGGACAGCGGGTGGTCGATGGCGGCCTACAGGCTTACGTCGGCATCAAGGTCCAACCGCGCTCCGGCAAGGATGTGCTACGGCGCTTGAGCGCCATGGCCCAGGTCCAGCAGTTGTGCGCGGTCAGTGGTGAATTCGATTATGTGGCCTGGCTGCGCACGGATTCGCCGGAACAGCTGGATCAATTGCTGGATCAGATCGGCAGCGTGGATGGCGTGGAGAAGACCACCACCTCGATCATTCTCAGCAGCAAGATCGACCGGGGCCAGCCGATCTAAAGGGCGAATCAATGTGGGAGCGAGCCTGCTCGCGATTGCGGTGTGTCAGTTCAGATGGATGTTGACTGGACTGACGCTATCGCGAGCAGGCTCGCTCCCACAGGGACTGAGTTTCGTCACTTTGTCTTGTGCACACTTCATAATGACTCCTAACAAACCAAAACGACGACACATTGCGTCTTATTAACGTGTTCCACGCTCTCTAGAATGGCCGGCATCTTTCCTATACTCAGACGCGAGCCAGCGTCGGGTCGCCCCTCAAGGTCAGCCATGAACAAGCACAATCGCCACCCAGCAGACGGTAAGAAGCCCATCACCATTTTCGGGCCGGATTTTCCTTTCGCCTTTGACGACTGGATCGAGCATCCGGCCGGTCTGGGCAGTATTCCGGCTGACAACCTCGGAGCGGAGGTGGCGGTCGTCGGGGCCGGGATCTCTGGACTGGTGGCGGCGTACGAGCTGATGAAGCTGGGCCTCAAGCCGGTGGTCTACGAGGCGTCGAAAATGGGCGGGCGGTTGCGCTCGCAGGCGTTCAATGGTGCCGAAGGGATTGTTGCCGAATTGGGGGGCATGCGCTTTCCGGTGTCGTCCACGGCGTTCTACCACTATGTCGACAAGCTGGGACTGGAAACCAAGCCATTTCCCAACCCGTTGACCCCGGCGTCCGGCAGCACCGTCATCGACCTCGAGGGCCAGACATACTACGCGCAGAAACTGGCGGACCTTCCCGCGTTGTTTCAGGAAGTGGCCGACGCCTGGGCGGATGCGCTGGAGGACGGCTCGCGCTTCAGCGAGATTCAGCAGGCGATTCGCGACCGTGACGTGTCGCGTCTCAAGGAGCTTTGGAACACCTTGGTGCCGCTGTGGGACGACCGCACCTTCTATGATTTCGTCGCCACCTCCAAGGCATTCGCCAAGCTCTCGTTCCAGCATCGTGAAGTCTTCGGCCAGGTCGGCTTCGGCACCGGCGGCTGGGATTCGGACTTCCCCAACTCGATGCTGGAAATCTTCCGCGTGGTGATGACCAACTGCGACGATCACCAACATCTGGTAGTGGGCGGCGTGGAACAGGTGCCCCACGGCATCTGGAAACACGTGCCGGAACGTTGTGCACACTGGCCGAAAGGCACCAGCCTGAGTTCGCTGCACCTGGGCGCGCCCCGCAGCGGTGTGAAACGCATCGCTCGCGCCGAGGATGACCGGTTCAGCGTGACGGACGTCTGGGGCGACACCCGGGAATATGCCGCGGTGCTGGTCACTTGCCAGAGCTGGCTGCTGACCACGCAGATCGAATGCGAAGAAGCATTGTTCTCGCAAAAGATGTGGATGGCCCTGGACCGCACCCGCTATATGCAATCATCGAAGACCTTCGTCATGGTCGACCGCCCGTTCTGGAAGGACAAGGACCCGGAAACCGGCCGCGACCTGATGAGCATGACCCTCACCGACCGCCTGACCCGCGGCACCTACCTGTTCGACAACGGCGACGACAAGCCAGGCGTCATCTGCCTGTCCTACTCCTGGATGAGCGACGCCCTGAAGATGCTGCCCCATCCCGTGGAAAAACGCGTGAAGCTGGCCCTCGATGCCCTGAAGAAGATTTACCCCAAGGTGGACATCGCCGCCCGGATCATCGGCGATCCGATCACCGTTTCCTGGGAAGCCGACCCGCATTTCCTCGGCGCCTTCAAGGGAGCCTTGCCGGGTCACTATCGCTACAACCAGCGCATGTACGCACATTTCATGCAAGACGACATGCCACCTGAACAAAGAGGGATCTTTATCGCAGGCGATGACGTCTCATGGACACCGGCCTGGGTTGAAGGCGCGGTACAGACCTCACTCAATGCCGTGTGGGGAATCATGAGGCATTTCGGCGGTGAAACTCACGCCGAGAACCCGGGTCCAGGTGATGTATTCAACGAGATCGGTCCGATCGCATTGCCTGAATGAAACGGCCCGAATAAAAGGAGTTGTCGATGCGCGTAGCCCTCTATCAATGCCCACCGCTGCCACTGGACCCGGTCGCCAACCTGCAACGCCTGCATCAGGTGGCGCTGGAGGCCAGGGGCGCCGATGTGCTGGTGCTGCCGGAGATGTTCATGACCGGCTACAACATCGGCGTCGACGCGGTGAATGTATTGGCCGAGGTCTACAACGGTGAATGGGCGCAGCAGATCGGCCGCATTGCCAAGGCCACCGGTTTGGCGATTCTCTATGGCTACCCTGAGCGCAGCGAGGACGGGCAGATCTACAACTCGGTCCAGTTGATCGACGCCCAGGGCGAGCGCCTGGCCAACTATCGCAAGAGCCATCTGTTCGGTGACCTCGATCATGCGATGTTCAGCGCGGGCGACGATTCATTGCCGATCGTGATCCTCAATGGCTGGAAGCTCGGTTTCCTGATCTGCTATGACCTGGAGTTCCCGGAGAACGCCCGACGCCTGGCCCTGGCCGGCGCCGAACTGATCCTGGTGCCAACCGCCAACATGCAGCCCTACGAGTTCATCGCCGACGTTACGGTGCGCGCCCGGGCTATCGAGAACCAGTGTTTCGTGGCCTACGCCAATTACTGCGGCCATGAAGGTGAATTGCAGTATTGCGGCCAGAGCAGCATTGCCGCGCCGGACGGCAGCCGCCCCGCCCTGGCGGGACTGGATGAAGCCTTGATCGTGGGTGAACTGGACCGTCAGTTGATGGACGATTCCCGGGCAGCCTACAACTACCTGCATGACCGCCGCCCTGCGCTTTACGGCGACTTACACAAGCACTGATTGAGAACATCGTCCAATCCGCTAGCATGAGCGCATCTCTGTTTTGGAAGCGCTCATGCCGGCCCCCGACTCCCTACGCCCCTCTACTGAAACCCTGGCCAACCGCCTGAGGGTGACATTGCGTCATGCATCCGGTCTCAAACGCAGCGCGGCCGTGCTGCGGGTGGCTGCTGGCAGTCATGATGCACCGCTGGCCTGGCCGGGCATGGCGCATTTCCTCGAACACCTTTTCTTCCTCGGTACTGAGCGTTTTCCTACGGGAGAACATTTGATGGCCTACGTGCAACGGCATGGCGGCCAGGTCAACGCGCGTACCAGCGAACGCACCACGGACTTTTTCATCGAGTTGCCACCCAGCGCCTTCCCCGGCGGACTGGACCGGCTGCAAGACATGCTTGCCCATCCGCGCTTCGACGAAGTCGACCAGTTGCGGGAGCGGGAAGTGCTGCAAGCAGAGTTCATCGCCTGGTCCCAGGAGGCGGCGGCCCAGCGTCAGATTGCCCTGCTCGAAGGCCTCTCGACAGCCCATCCGCTACGCGGTTTTCACGCGGGTAACCGTGACAGCCTGGCCGTGGAGCAGCCTGAATTCCAGACGGCACTGCGGGATTTTTACCGACGGTTCTACCACAGCGGTCAAATGACCCTGAGCCTGGTTGGCCCACAAAGCCTTGATGAGCTGGGCGCACTGGCTGAATCCTTCGCCAGAGACCTGCCCACCGGCGAAGTGGCTGCCCGGCAGTCGCCACCGAGACTGATGGAATCATCCGATACCGGCTATCGACAGGTTGACGACCGTTGCCTCGACCTGCTATTCGCCTTCGAAGACCTGCCCGGCGCCTCGCCCCAGGCTTTGGATTTTCTCTGCACCTGGCTGAGCAACGGCAAACCGGGCGGCTTGCTGGCCACCTTGCGCCAACGTGGGCTGGCCGACAGCCTCAACGCCAAGCCGCTGTATGAATTTGCCGGGCAGGCGCTGCTGCACATTGAACTCAAGCACGACGAACCTCAACGGCGCGACGAAATAGAGCCGTTGCTGCGCGACTGGTTGGGATTTTTTGCCGCTCAGGATGACTGGGCGTCCTTGCGCAAGGAGCTGGCCGCCCTGCTCCATTGCCGACAGGCCACAGGATCGGCGCTGCAACTGGCGCGCTCGGACAGTGAAGGGCGGGGAGCCCCGCTGTCGGAGAACGACCTCGTGCGGCTCAGGGAAATCCTCAGGCAATTGCAACCGGCGTCTCGCTTCACCGAAGCATGGCAACTGCCCGCGCCCAACCCGTTCCTGCAAACGACTTCCGAGCCACCCCGCGCCGGGCTGATACGCGGCCAGACGAGCGCCCACCGCGGTTTGCGGACCTTCGCCCAGGATCGCTCCCGGGGGCGGCGCGACCGCTCACCCATGCAGTTCAGACAAGGGCTGACGGATAACAGCCGCGAAGGCGTGGTGTACCTGCGCTGGCGTCTGCCGGCTCACGCACCGCATGACCTTCAAGCCAGGCTGGAACGGCACCTGCAGGATTTGCGAGAAGAGGCCCGGCAGGCCGGCGTGGAGGCCACTGTGGAAGCCACCGAAGGCCAATGCCTGCTGAAGCTGGTCGGTTTGCAGGCACCGATGCCGTTGGTGCTCGAACAGGTTCTGGCAAAATTGGGAGAACCGCTACCCAATGCGGTAAACCAAGCGCCGCTGATACCGATTCGACATTTGTTGAAAGCGCTGGCGGACCATTGCCGGCCGTCGTCCCGAGCGGAAACGCTGTCGCGGCCCGACAGCGACCAGAACCTGTGGGCAAGCGCCGGATGGGACGGCCTGGCCATCGGTCTTTCTGAAACGACCCAAGGCGTCATGGGTCCTATCCTGGCCAAGGTGCCCGGCATCGCCGGCCAGCCCGTCGAACCGGTGCCGCTCTTGGCCCAGCGCATCTGGCACACGTTGCCCACCCAGGGCGACGAACAGGCCGTGTTGCTGTTTTGTCCGACACCCACCCTGGCATTGTCCGACGAAGCCGCTTGGCGGTTACTGGCACAGCTGTGTCAAACGCCGTTCTACCAACGCCTGCGGGTCGAGTTGCAGTTGGGCTACGCGGTGTTCAGCGGATTGAGACAGATCGACGGGCAGACCGGCCTGCTGTTCGGTGCCCAATCCCCCCGCGCCTCGGCGGCTGAGTTGATCACTCACATCGACCTGTTCCTGAGGGGGTTACCGGAGTTGATCCAACAGATCGACGATCCGACCTTGCTTGGCCAACAACGGACACTCGCGGCCCAGTTCCACAGCGATGCCCTGCCCTGCGCCCAAGCGGCCGAGCTGCTTTGGCAGGGCAAGCTGGCCGGCCGCCCGTCGGATTACCTTGAGCAACTTTGCGCTGCGATCGCGGGACTGAATCGCGCGCAATTGCTCGATGCCGCCTGCCGCCTGAGCGATGCCGAAGGTGGCCGGTATTGCCTGAGTAACGGCGCTTGCCCGGACGAACATTGGCAGCGGCCGAAATGATCGTTACAGCGTCTGCAATGAGCTTTCTCGGAGAATCGAGGCGTACGAAATTGTTTAATTTAGTAACATAGCTGCCTAAGCATCTGAACATCTCCGAACGGAGGTGGACTATATGTATAGATCCGAACCGTCCCACCCCAACCAAAGGAGTATTTCCATGTCCTGGTCCAAACCCGCATATATCGACCTGCGTATCGGTTTCGAAGTCACCATGTACTTCGCCAACCGTTGATTGCTGCAGTCGGTTGAACGCGCAGCAAACGCCTCGGTCACCCGGGGCGTTTTTTATTTCGGTTTGCAGATGGAGCGGCCATGTTCGTCCAGATTCTAGGTTCCGCCGCTGGTGGCGGTTTCCCTCAGTGGAACTGCAATTGCACCAATTGCGCCGGCTTTCGCAACGGCAGCCTGCGGGCCCAGGCCCGTACTCAATCGTCCATCGCGATTTCCGATGACGGCGTGAGCTGGGTGTTGTGCAACGCCTCTCCGGACATCCGCGCCCAGCTCCAGGGCTTCGCTCCGATGCAGCCGGGCCGAGCCCTGCGGGACACCGGTATCGGCGCCATCATCCTGATGGACAGCCAGATCGACCACACCACCGGCCTGCTCAGCCTGCGTGAAGGCTGCCCGCATCAAGTCTGGTGCACCGACATGGTCCATGAAGACCTGAGCACGGGCTTTCCGCTTTTCAACATGCTGACCCACTGGAACGGCGGGCTGAGCTGGAACCGCATCGAACTCGACCAGAGCTTCACCGTACAGGCCTGCCCGAACCTGCGCTTCACCCCGCTGCCCCTGCGCAGCGCCGCGCCGCCCTATTCGCCACACCGCTTCGACCCGCACCCAGGGGACAACATCGGCCTGATCGTCGAAGACCTGCGCACCGGCGGCAAACTGTTCTACGCGCCGGGCCTGGGCAAGGTGGATGAGCCGCTGATGGAGATCATGGCCGGCAGCGATTGCCTGTTGGTGGATGGCACGATGTGGGACGACGATGAGATGCAACGCCGTGGCGTCGGCACCCGCACCGGTCGTGAGATGGGGCATTTGGCGCAGAACGGCCCCGGCGGCATGCTGGAAGTGCTGGAGCAATTGCCCGGGCCGCGCAAGGTGCTTATCCATATCAACAATACCAATCCGATTCTTGATGAAGATTCACCGGAACGGGCCGAACTTGTACGTCGAAAGATTGAAGTGGCCTACGACGGAATGAGTATTGAGTTGTAGGCGGAGCAGGACGATTGTGGGCTTGCAGCGTGTCAGCTGGGTTGATGATGGCTGGGCTGGCCCTATCGCGAGCAGGCTCGCTCCCACAGTAGTCCGAGTGCGCCACAGAACCCATGTGGGAGCGAGCCTGCTCGCGATGAGGCCAGCCCAGACACCACAGAACCCACGGTTATTCCCCGGAGAACCGCAATGATTGACACCCCCCTTTCCCCCGCCGAGTTCGAAGCGGCCCTGCGTGCCAAGGGCACGTATTACCACATCCATCACCCGTATCACGTAGCGATGTATGAGGGTCGTGCCACTCGCGAGCAAATCCAGGGCTGGGTCGCCAACCGCTTTTACTATCAGGTGAACATTCCGCTGAAGGATGCCGCGATCCTGGCCAACTGCCCGGATCGAGAGATCCGCCGCGAGTGGATCCAGCGCCTGCTCGACCACGACGGCGCACCCGGCGAAGACGGCGGCATCGAGGCCTGGCTACGGCTCGGCCAGGCAGTAGGGCTGGATCCCGATCAACTGCGCTCCCAGGAATTGGTGCTGCCTGGGGTGCGATTCGCCGTGGATGCCTACGTCAACTTCGCCCGCCGGGCCAGTTGGCAGGAAGCCGCCAGTAGCTCGCTGACCGAGCTGTTCGCCCCGCAGATCCACCAGTCGCGCCTGGACAGCTGGCCGCAGCATTACCCGTGGATCGATCCGACCGGCTATGAATACTTCCGTACCCGCCTGGGTCAGGCCCGCCGTGACGTGGAACATGGCCTGGCGATTACCTTGCAGCATTACACCACCCGCGCGGGCCAGGAGCGCATGCTGGAGATTCTCCAGTTCAAGCTGGACATCCTCTGGAGCATGCTCGACGCGATGAGCATGGCCTACGAATTGAACCGCCCGCCCTACCACAGCGTGACCGGACAACGGGTTTGGCACAAAGGAATCCCTTTATGAGTTTCGACCGCAGCAAAACCCCTCGCTGGCGCCCCGGCTATCGCTTCCAGTACGAACCGGCGCAGAAAGGTCATGTGTTGCTCTATCCTGAAGGCATGATCAAGCTCAACGACAGCGCTGCGCTGATCGGCGGCCTGATCGACGGTGAACGGGACGTCGCAGCCATCATCGACGCGCTGGCCAAGCAGTTTCCCGACGTGCCCGAACTCGGTGACGACATCGAGCAATTCATGGAGGTCGCCCGTGCAGAGCACTGGATCGAACTTGCCTGACCAGCCAGCGATCGGCTTGCCGCTGTGGTTGCTGGCGGAGCTGACCTATCGTTGCCCGCTGCAATGCCCCTACTGCTCCAACCCGCTGGACTTTGCTGAGCAGGGCAAGGAACTGAGCACCGAGCAGTGGTTCAAGGTCTTTCGCGAAGCCAGGGAAATGGGCGCCGCGCAGCTGGGCTTTTCCGGTGGCGAACCGCTGGTGCGCCAGGACCTCGCCGAACTGATCGGCGAGGCGCGCAAGCTGGGTTTCTACACCAACCTGATCACCTCCGGCATCGGTTTGACCGAACAGAAGATCAGCGACTTCAAGAAGGCCGGCCTGGATCATATCCAGATCAGTTTCCAGGCCAGCGACGAGCAGGTGAACAACCTGCTGGCCGGCTCGAAGAAAGCCTTCGCGCAGAAACTGGAAATGGCCCGGGCAGTGAAGGCCCACGGCTACCCAATGGTGCTCAACTTCGTCACCCACCGGCACAACATCGACAAGATCGACCGCATCATCGAGCTGTGCATTGCCCTTGAAGCCGACTTCGTCGAACTCGCCACCTGCCAGTTCTATGGCTGGGCGCAGCTCAACCGGGTGGGACTGCTGCCTACCCGGAAACAATTGGTACGTGCCGAACGCATCACCAACGAATACCGCGCCAGGCTGGAAGCCGAAGGGCATCCGTGCAAGCTGATCTTCGTCACGCCGGACTACTATGAAGAACGTCCCAAGGCCTGCATGAACGGCTGGGGCAGCCTTTTCCTGACGGTGACGCCGGACGGTACCGCGCTGCCTTGTCACGGCGCCCGACAGCTGCCGGTGCAATTTCCCAACGTGCGCGACCACAGCATGCAGCACATCTGGTACGACTCCTTCGGTTTCAACCGCTTCCGAGGTTATGACTGGATGCCCGAGCCGTGCCGCTCCTGCGATGAAAAGGAGCAGGACTTCGGCGGTTGTCGCTGCCAGGCGTTCATGCTCACGGGCGACGCCAGCAATGCCGACCCGGTGTGCAGCAAATCCGAACATCACGGGGTGATCCTCAAGGCCCGGGAAGACGCCGAGCATGCCACCCAGACCATCGAGCAACTGGCCTTCCGCAATGAACGAAACTCGCATCTCATCGCCAAAAGCTGACCCGTTCAGCGCCGCCCAGGCCGTTGCGGCGGGGATCGACTTCGCCGAGCTGCAGGTCGGCCCACTGGGCCTGTTCTGGAATGAATATCGCCCGGAAGACGGTGCCTGCCGGATCTGGCAATGGCAAGACGCCAAGGCCCGCTGCCTGACCCCGGACGGCTTCAGCGCGCGCAGCCGGGTCTATGAATATGGCGGTGGATCGTTCTGCCTGGGCGACAACGGCGTGCTGTTCGTCAACGACGCGGACCAGCAGCTGTACCACCAACTGTTGAGCGGCGAGACGCCCGTGGCGCTGACGTCGGGGGACTGTCGCTACGGCGATCTCAGTTTCGCCGCCGGCCAGGTATTGGCGGTGGAGGAACAGGCCAAGCGGCATCGCCTGGTCTCGATCGGCCTGGCAGATCGACAGCGGCACTTCTTGGCCGAAGGCGCTGACTTCTACGCCGCGCCGACTATGAGCCCCAACGGCCAGCGGCTGGCCTGGATCGAGTGGAGCCGTCCGCATCAGCCGTGGACGGCCACGCGACTGATGCTGGCCGAGCGCACCGCTTCCGGTTGGGGAGAACCACGCTGTGTGGCGGGCAACGCTGAAGAGGAATCCATCCAACAGCCGCGCTTCGACAGCACCAACCGCTTGTACTGCCTGAGCGATCGCGGCGGCTACTGGCAGCCGTGGGTTGAGTCGACCGACGGCTTGCAACCGCTGCCCTGCGCTGAAGCCGATCACGCTCCCGCGCCTTGGCAACTCGGTGGTTGTACCTGGCTGCCGTTGGATGGCACGACGTACCTGGCAAGCTGGACCGAAGCGGGTTTCGGGCGGCTTGGGCTGTGCCGCGAGGATGCTGGGCCGGAAGATTTCACCGGCGCCTACACCCGCTTTCGCAGCCTGGCGCTGGACGAGCGGTTCATCTACGCCATCGTCGCCTCACCGGTCAGCCCATCCGCCGTCATCGCGATTGAACGCAACAGCCACGACACACAGATCCTGGCCGGCGGCGTCGCGCCTCTGCCCGTCGAACAGATCAGCCGCCCGCAGACCCTGCACTATCCGTCGACCTCGGGCATGGCCCATGGGTTCTTTTACCCAGCCATGGGAGCGGAAACCAAGCCGCCACTGGTTGTATTCATTCATGGCGGCCCCACCTCGGCCTGTTATCCCCTGTTCGACCCGCGCATCCAGTACTGGACCCAGCGCGGCTTTGCCGTCGCGGACCTGAATTACCGTGGCAGCAGTGGCTATGGCCGGGCCTACCGGCAAGCGCTGCACTTGAACTGGGGCGTGGTAGACGTCGAGGATGCCTGCGCGGTGGTTGGCTACCTGGATGGACAGGGCCTGATCGATGGCCGCTGTGCGTTCATTCGCGGCGGCAGTGCCGGTGGCTACACAACGCTCTGTGCCCTGGCATTTCACGATGTATTTCGTGCCGGCGCCAGCCTTTATGGGGTCAGCGACCCGGTCGCCCTGGGCCGCGCCACGCACAAGTTCGAAAGCGACTACCTGGACTGGCTGATCGGCGACCCACAACGGGACGTCGAGCGTTACCGCGCCCGTACTCCGTTGCTACACGCCGACCAGATCCGCGCGCCGGTGATTTTCTTTCAGGGCGAACTGGATGCGGTAGTTGTGCCGCAGCAGACCCGCGATATGGTCAAGGCGCTGGAGAACAACGGCGTGACGGTCGAAGCGCATTACTACCCGGATGAACGCCACGGCTTTCGCAAGGCGGCGAACCAGGCCCATGCGCTGGAGCATGAATGGTTGTTCTATCGGAAGGTGATGGATCTGTAGGGAGATGAAGAATCTGTGGGAGCGACCCTGCTCGCGATAGCGCTGGATCAATCGACATCTACGTTGGATGACAGACAGCTATCGCGAGCAGGCTCGCTCCCACATGGGTTTTGCTGCAATGCTCAGCGCTTGGCGATGATATACACCGCATGCACGATGCCGGGAATGTAACCCAATAGTGTCAGCAGAATATTCAGCCAGAACGCCCCGCCGAAGCCGACTTGCAGGAACACGCCCAGCGGTGGCAACAGAATGGCGATGATGATGCGAATGAAATCCATGGTGGGCTCCTGATGGATGATGGCTACATTGCCACATAGCTCATTGACCCGTGACCGCTCGTCAGGGTTCAAACCATCAGTAATGAGTGCGAAGCCAGGCAGGAACAAAAAACGCAGGCAAAAGAAAACCCCGCCGAAGCGGGGCTTTGCAGACTGTTTCCCTGATATCCCTTTCACTCCACCATCCTGGTGGAATCCTACGTGTCCGTGTTGTTTCTCTGCGCATCCTGCGCGACGTCCATGTGAAGTAGATTAGCCTTGGATCCAATCGACCGATAGAGGGAAATCGACTTCACGTCATGTAAGCATTTGCTTACAAAGTGACATTTTTCAGAATTGCCCGGCTTCCAGCAGGAACAGCGACTCACTGCCAGCCTTCACCGAAGCACTCAAGGAATGAATCCGTGGCAGCAGGCGGGCGAAGTAGAACCTCGCAGTCCCCAGTTTGCTGGCGTAGAAGTCATCCTGGCTTTCCTTGCCCAGCGCCGCCTTGGCCATCAACGCCCACATATAGGCGTAGGCGGTGTAACCGAACGCCTGCAGGTACTCCACCGAAGCCGCGCCGATTTCGTTCGGGTTGCTTTTCGCCCGGTCCAGCAACCAGTCGGTCAGCTCATCCAAGGTACCGAGGGCATCATTCAACGGCTGGGTGAACTCGGCCAGATCGCTGCTCGCGGTGGCGGTGAAGTGGCGGATTTCGTCGGCGAACAGCTTGTAGAACGCGCCGCCGCTGCCGACGATCTTGCGCCCCACCAAGTCCAGCGCCTGGATACCGTTGGTGCCTTCGTAGATCTGGGTGATGCGCACATCACGCACCAACTGCTCCTGGCCCCACTCGCGAATGTAACCGTGGCCGCCGAAAATCTGCTGGCCATGCACGGTGGTTTCCAGGCCCAGATCCGTCAGGAACGCCTTCGCCACTGGCGTCAGCAACGCAACGAGGTCTTCGGCGCGCTTGCGAACGGCCGGGTCTTCGCTGAACTTGGCGGTATCCAGTTGCATTGCCACGTAGGTGGAGAATGCCCGCCCGCCTTCGTTCGAGGCTTTCATGGTCAACAACATCCGCCGCACATCGGGATGGACGATGATCGGGTCGGCGACTTTGTCCTTGTTCTGCGCACCGGTGGGAGAACGGCTCTGCAGGCGATCACGGGCGTATTCGATAGCGTTCTGGTAGGAGCGCTCTCCGGACGCCAGGCCTTGGATACCCACGCCCAGGCGCTCGTAGTTCATCATGGTGAACATCGCCGCCAGGCCTTTGTTCGGCTCGCCGACCAGATAACCCACGGCCTCATCGAAGTTCATCACGCAGGTGGCAGACGCCTGGATGCCCATCTTGTGTTCGATCGACCCGCAATTGGCCGCGTTGCGCGCGCCCAGGCTGCCGTCGGCGTTGACCATGAACTTGGGCACCAGGAACAACGAAATGCCTTTCGGGCCGGCCGGCGCATCCGGCAATTTTGCCAGCACCAGGTGAATGATGTTCTCGGTGAGGTCGTGCTCGCCGCCGGTGATGAAGATCTTGGTGCCGCTGACCTTGTAGGAACCATCGGCTTGGGGCTCGGCCTTGGTGCGAATAATCCCCAGGTCAGTACCGGCATGAGGCTCGGTCAGGCACATGGAGCCCGCCCAGATGCCGGCATACATGTTCGGCAGGTATGCCGCCTTCAACTCTTCGCTGGCGTGGGCATTGATCGACAGGCAAGCCCCGGCAGTCAGCATCGGGTACAGGCCGAAGGACAGGCTGGCGGAGTTGACCATTTCCTCGACCTGGGCCGAAACAGCCTTGGGCATGCCCATGCCGCCGTAGGCTGGATCGCCACCGACACCGACCCAACCGCCTTCAGCGTAAGTCTGGTACGCCTGTGGGAAACCTGCCGGCGTGGTGACGACACCGTTCGCCCAATGGCAGCCTTCTTCATCAGCCGCACGGCTGAGAGGCGCAATGCTTTTGCCGGTGACTTTGCCGGCCTCTTCCAGAATCGCTTCGACGGTTTCAGCGTCGACGGTCTCGGCCAGCGCCGGCAGCTCGGCCCAGAGTTTCGCGACCTCGAACACTTCATTGAGGACGAAGCGCATATCGCGCAGGGGCGCTTTGTAGTCAGCCATGGCAAACCTCGCAGGATCTAAAACAGTGGGTCCGTGGGAAAACGGTTTCGCAGTGGTCGGAGTGTACCTCAACAACTTTTGCGACACATAGGGTCAACCCATGACTGTTTTGTTATTTTTAGTCACCATCCGGAATTATCCATAAATCCCGTGGCGAGGAAGCCTGCTCCCGCTCGGCTGCACAGCAGCCCCATTGTGTGAGTACTGCGCACTCAAGCGGGAGCAAGCTCCCTCGCCACAGATGCTGCAACACATCAAAGGGCAAACAGCTCGGCCGGCAGATTCATCAGGCAGTCACTCCCCGCCTCGATGGCGGCCCGATGGGCAGCCGTGCGCGGCAACAGGCGCTTGAAGTAGAACTCGCAGGTCGCCAGCTTGCCTCGGCAGAAATCGGCATCGCCGCTACCACTGTCGAGTTGCGCCTGGGCCACCAGTGCCATGCGCAGCCACAGATAGGCCAGGATGAGGTAGCCGCTGTACATCAGATAATCCACGGAGGCGGCGCCCACTTCGTCTGGATTCTTCATGGCGGCCATGCCGACCCGGGTGGTCAGTTCGCCCCACTGCCGGTTGAGCCCGTCGAGTTGTGCGACGTAATCCTTGAGCTGCGGGTGCCCGGTATTCGTGGCGCAGAATGTATGGACGATCTTGGTGAACCCTCGCAGCAGCTTGCCCTGGCTGCCCAGCACTTTGCGCCCCAACAGGTCCAGGGCCTGGATACCGTTGGTGCCTTCATAGATCGGCGCGATGCGGCAGTCCCGCACCAACTGTTCCATCCCCCATTCGCGGATGAAACCGTGGCCGCCAAACACCTGCATGCCATGGTTCGTCACTTCCAGTCCGGTCTCGGTCATGAAGGCCTTGCAGATCGGCGTGAGGAACGCCAGCAGGTCCTCAGCCTCCTGACGGACGCTGTCATCGGCGCCCAGGTGCGCCATGTCCAGCAGTTGCGCGGTGAAGTAGGTCAACGCCCGATTGCCTTCGTTGAAGGCTTTCATGGTCAGCAACATCCTGCGCACATCGGGATGGACAATGATCGGGTCCGCGGCTTTCTCCGGCGCCTTGGGGCCGGTGAGCGAGCGCATCTGCAAACGGTCGTTGGCGTATCGGATCGCGCCCTGGAAGCTGGTCTCTCCCAGGCACAAGCCCTGCATGCCGGTGCCGAGCCGGGCATGATTCATCATGGTGAACATGCAATTCAGGCCCTTGTTGGGTTCGCCGATCAGGAATCCCTTGGCGTCGTCGAAATTCAACACGCAAGTGGCGGAAGCCTTGATGCCCATCTTGTGCTCGATCGAACCGCAGGTCACGCCGTTGCGCTCTCCCGCCTCACCCGTAGCGTCGGGCAGGAACTTGGGCACGATGAACAGCGAGATGCCCTTGGTGCCGGCGGGAGCGTCCGGCAGTTTGGCCAACACCAGGTGAACGATGTTTTCACTCATGTCGTGTTCACCGGCGGAAATGAAGATCTTGCTGCCGGAAATCCTGTAGCTGCCGTCGGCCTGGGGCGCGGCGCGGGTCTTGATGATGCCCAGGTCCGTGCCGCAATGGGCTTCGGTCAGGCACATGGTGCCGGTCCATTGACCGGCGGTGAGCTTGCTCAGGTAAGTCTGTTTCTGCTCTTCAGTGCCGTGGGCATGAATGGCCGACATGGCGCCGTGGGTCAGGCCCGGGTACATGCCCCAGGACGTGTTGCTGGAGGCGATCATTTCGCTGATGACCAGGCCCAGGGAACCCGGCAAGCCCTGGCCGCCATAGACCGGATCGGCGGCCAACCCGTGCCAGCCGCCCTCCACGTACTGTGCGAAAGCTTCTTTGAAACCTGTAGGCGTGGTCACCACACCGTTGTCGAAATGGCAGCCCTCTTCGTCGCCGGAACGATTGAGCGGCGCCAGTACGTTCTCACAGAAACGCGCACCTTCCTCGAGGATCGCGTTGACCATGTCCGGGCTGGCGTCGCTGGCCCCCAGTTCGGCATAACGGCCATGGAAATCGAAAACGTGGTCGATCAAAAAGCGCATGTCACGCAGGGGAGCTTTGTACTCGGGCATGGTGGTTTTCTCCGGTAGCAGATCGTTCAAACCTACTGCCGGCCACCGGGGCTCACAATCACAGTCCAGACGCTGAATGCGCCGTCATCACTCAACCCGCGGCGGTTTCCATGCGTACCGCGCCGCGGCGGTTCTGACCAAAGGCAACCACACAGTTGCGTCCGGCGCCCTTGGCGTTATAGAGGGCCTGGTCGGCGGACTTGAGAACTTCTTCAGGGGTACGCTGCTCGAGACGCTCCGCGACGCCGATGCTGACCGTTACCGATACGCTGGACGCACCCGCCCCGGAGCGGCGCTGGCGGCCTTGTTGGTCATCCTGGGGTCTGTCGGGATTGCGCAGTTGAATGGCGTAGGTCTCGATGGACTGACGGATGACCTCAAGATGAGGCATGCACTCGTCGATGGTTTTGCCTGCAAATACCAAGGCAAACTCCTCGCCACCGTAGCGATAAGCCCGACCACCGCCACCGATCTTCGACAGTTTGCTGGCCACCAGGCGCAGCACCTGGTCGCCCACGTCGTGACCGTGGGTGTCGTTGAATTTCTTGAAGTGGTCCACATCGCTCATGGCCAGTACATAGTTGCGACCCAGCCGTTGCATGCGCTCATTCAGCGCCCGCCGTCCCGGCAAGCCGGTCAGCTCATCCCGAAACGCCATCTGATAGGCCTCATGGGCAACCGCCGCCGCAATCATCAGCATCACCTGGCTGCACATGATGTTCAAGGTGAAGGGCAGGATGAAGGTTTTCGGCAACATCCAGAACAGCCCCAGCACACCCACCAGCTGCGCGGCGTGCAAGGGCCGGGGGTTGCGCCAGTATTGCCATGACAGCAACAGGAATACGCCGATGAACACTGGATAGGACAACTGGATCAGGCTCATCCACGCACCATGCAACGCCGGCCAGCGGATCTCTGAAAGCCACAGCAACAAGGCTTGGGGAAAGCTCTGCTCCAAGGCCAGGGCCACGCTGCCGAAGGCCAGCAGCACCGCAAAACGCGCCACCATATCCTGGAACAAGTGGGTGCGCTCCTGCCATGCCGCGAACAGGCCAAACAACAGCGGCAACAACAGGCAGACCAGGTGGAACACCACGGCGGCGTCTTCGCGCACCTTGCCGTTGTCCCGGTAGAAATCGGTCTGGGTGTCCAACAGGAAGTAGCCGATGTACACCGTAACCATCAGAAACAGCTCGCGTTGACGTCGGTAAACCGCGCAGTACGCGCCGCCCAACAGCAACACCAGGGTAGGAAGAACGTTGAACAACGAGGTGAAGAAGACGTTGAGATCCTTGACGTAGGCAGCCGCCAGCCCCGCCAGCAACAGCAGCAGCGAAGGTAGGAAATGACTGAAACGTACAGCGGAAGAACGCGGCAAGGGTAAAGCTCCAACCCGGCTGATCAAAGATGGCATTGTGCCTGCCATTGGGGCAATAAGGCACGAGAGATGTGACAGATGTCACACTGCCATCGCTGTAACGGCAGGAGGGAATATTTTCTTAGGGCTGGGCTGGATGAATATTGTTTCAGAATCAGTGCATACCCCTGTGGGAGCGAGCCTGCTCGCGATAGCGGTATATCAGACAGTATCTTGTCGACTGACACACCGCCTCGCGAGCAGGCTCGCTCCCACAGTTTTTCCGCGGGCATGAAAAAGCCGCTGCGTCCCGAAGGGAGCAGCGGCTTCTAGGAAGAACCGCTAAGGCTTAGTAGCCCAGTGCGAAGTCTTCTTCTTTCATGTCCATCAGGTTATTGGCACCCGACAACATGGCAGCCACGTGGGTACGGGTACGCGGCAGGATGCGCTGGAAGTAGAAGCGCGCCGTCTGCAGCTTGGCGGTGTAGAAGGCTTCTTCGGTGGTGCCGGCAGCCAGTTTTTCCGCCGCCAGACGCGCCATGTCGGCCCAGAAGTAGGCCAGGCAGGCGTAACCGGAGTACATCAGGTAATCCACCGAGGCCGCGCCGACTTCTTCGCGGTCCTTCATGGCTGCCATGCCGACCTTCATGGTCAGCTCGCCCCATTCCTTGTTCAGCGCGGCCAACGGCCCGACGAACTCCTTGACCGCTTCGTTGCCTTCGTTGCCCTGGCAGAACTTGTGGACGATCTTGGTGAAGCCCTTGAGCGCTTCGCCCTGGGTCATCAAGACTTTGCGGCCCAGCAGGTCGAGAGCCTGGATGCCGGTGGTGCCTTCGTACAGCATCGAGATGCGGCTGTCGCGAACGTTCTGCTCCATGCCCCACTCGGCGATGAAGCCGTGGCCGCCGTAGATCTGCACGCCGTGGTTGGCCGATTCGAAGCCGACTTCGGTCATGAACGCCTTGGCGATCGGCGTCATGAACGCCAATAGCGCATCGGCCTTTTTCTTCTCTTCTTCATCGACGCCGTACTTGACGATGTCGACCTGCTTGGCGGTGAAGTAGACCATCGCCCGGTTACCTTCGGCGAAGGCCTTCATGGTCAGCAGCATGCGGCGCACATCGGGGTGCACGATGATCGGGTCGGCAGCCTTGTCCGGCGCTTTCGGCCCCGTCAGAGAACGCATTTGCAAGCGGTCACGGGCGTATTTCAGGCCGCCCTGGAAACCGATTTCGGCGTGGGCCAGGCCTTGCAAGGCGGTGCCCAGGCGGGCGGTGTTCATGAAGGTGAACATGCAGTTCAGGCCTTTGTTCGCCGGGCCGATCAGGAAACCGGTGGCCGCGTCGAAGTTCATCACGCAGGTGGCGTTGCCATGGATGCCCATCTTGTGTTCGATCGAACCACAGCTCACCGCGTTGCGCTGACCGACAGTGCCGTCAGCGTTAGGCAGGAATTTGGGCACGATGAACAGCGAAATGCCCTTGGTACCGGCCGGAGCGTCCGGCAGGCGTGCCAGCACGATGTGGACGATGTTGTCGGCCATGTCGTGTTCGCCGGCCGAAATGAAGATCTTGGTGCCGGTCACCTTGTAGGAACCGTCGGCCTGTGGCTCGGCCTTGGTGCGCAGCATGCCCAGGTCGGTACCGCAGTGGGGTTCGGTCAGGCACATGGTACCGGTCCACTCGCCGGACACCAGCTTGGTCAGGTAGGCCTCTTGCTGCTCGGGCGTACCGTGCTCGGAAATCGTGTTCATCGCGCCATGGGACAGGCCCGGGTACATGCCCCACGACCAGTTGGCTTCGCCGACCATTTCGCTGACGGCCAGGCCCAGCGACTCCGGCAGGCCTTGGCCGCCATGCTCGACGTCATGGGCCAGGCTTGGCCAGCCACCTTCGACGAATTGCTTGTAGGCTTCCTTGAACCCGGTCGGGGTTTTCACGCCGGACTCGCTCCAGGTGCAGCCTTCGGTGTCACCCACGCGGTTCAGCGGAGCCAGCACCTGCTCACAAAACTTGGCGCCTTCTTCGAGAATGGCGTCAACCATGTCCGGAGTTGCGTCCTGGCAAGCCGGAAGGCTCTGATAATGCGCTTCATAGCCAAGCAGTTCGTCACGAACGAAGCGAATATCACGCAAGGGGGCCTTGTAGTCAGGCATAGCGATAACCTCTGCTGATGTAACCGGGGATGAACGACCGCGTGGATTTATTGTGACGGTCAAACAGTTGTTTGAAACATACGTTTACGCCTAAATCTTGTCAAGCGTCGATCTTTTGCCGTTCGTCATCGTCACATCGAAAAATGTCAGGCAAGTGAGTCCGGCGCGCTGTAAACCCACAGCCGTGCGTAGAAAAAGATTAGTTGAGCATGAAGGAGTCAGAGACGAAAACGCCGCGAATAGTCGCGGCGTTTTTTGCAAATCGGGAATTCAAGATCAAGCGAAGGTATCGATCAACGTACCCAGCATCTCGTTGGATGCCTTGGCTACATTCACGCCCGCTTGTACCTGGAACTTGCCCTGGGCCATTTCGACCATATTGCTGGTCAGGTCCGACTGCTGGCTGCGATCCACCGACCGCAGGCGATCGACCTGGACTTCGGACGACTGGCTGGTCACCGCACGCTCGATGGTGTTGTTGGCGATCTGGGAGGAGGCCTGATCGACGCGGTTCTGCCCTGTCTGAATAGTGCTCAGACCGGCATAGAATGCGGTATTTCCTGAGATTTCCATGGCAAGGCTCGTTTCTTGAAGGGTCGACGGAGCCATTGAATCAGAAGCAATAGAAAAAGGCCCGACAAAAACACTAATGGCACAGTGCCTTGTTATAGGTAAACCCTAATCCAGCAGGTCCAGATGCAGGTGCCCAGCCACGGCTTCCGCCGTCACGCCCTTGATTCGTGGCACCCGGCCCAGGCACGGTGCCGGAAGGCGCTCGGCGAGCGTGGCCAGGTTTTCCTCCAGGCGCGACGTCTTGGGGTCGACGATATTCGCCACCCAACCGGCCAATTGCAGCCCATCCCGGGCAATGGCTTCGGCGCTGAGCAACGCGTGGCTGATGCAGCCCAGCCGTACCCCTACCACCAGGATCACCGGCAGGCCCAGGGCCATTGCCAGGTCCGAGAGATTGTCCTGATCGGCCAACGGAACACGCCAGCCGCCCGCACCTTCAATCAAGGTGAAATCGGCTTGCAGGGCCAGTACGTCACGCATCGGCCCCAACAACGACTGAACCGTCAATGCCACGCCGGCTTCCCGGGCCGCCAGATGTGGTGCGATGGCCGGCTCGAACGCCACCGGGTTGACCTGGGCATACGTCAGTGGCACCGAGCATTCCGCGAGCAGGGCCAGAGCGTCGGCATTGCGTAGGCCTTTGGGCGTGACTTCGCAACCGGAGGCCACGGGCTTGCCGGCGGCGGTGCTCATGCCGGCCTGTCGTGCCGCGTGCAGCAAGCCAGCCGCAACAGTGGTCTTGCCCACGTCGGTGTCGGTGCCGGTGATGAAATAAGCCTGGCTCATAGGGATTTCTCCAGCACGGCGTAGACCACCTGATAGGTCGCGGGCAATCCTTCTGCCCGACGAAATCGCTCATAGGCTTCCATCATCCCCAGGATCCTCGCTCTGCCGGTCAACCCACCCGGGCGGCCGGGATTCAGATTATGAGCACCCAGGGATTTCAATTCATGGGTCAGGCTGCGTACGTCCGGGTAATACAACACATGGGGACGGTTCTCGAGGCTGACGACCTTCAACCCGCTTTCCATGCACAGCTGTCGATAGGTTTCGAATTCCCGGAAACGGTTGACGTGCACCAGGCCGTCCACCTGGCGCCAGCTGTCGCGCAATTCGTATAACGTACCGACACAGAGGCTGGTGAAGGCAAAGATCCCGTCCGGCTTCAGTACACGATGCACCTCACTCAACACCGAGGCAAAATCGGCACACCACTGCACTGCAAGGCTGGAGAACACCAGGTCGCAGCTCGACGCCTGCAAGGGCAAACGCTCCGCGTCACCGGCCACGAAATGCGCAGCCCCGCCCTGAGGCCGGGCATGAATGAGCATCCCTTCAGCGATATCCAGCGCAACGCCGCCCGCCACGCCGAAGCGCGCACCCAGCGCCCGGGTGAAGTGACCGGTGCCGCACCCCACGTCCATCCAGCGCCCCGGCACCAGCGAAGCAGGTAACTGCTGCAGCAACTGCTGACCGACGTCGCGCTGCAATTCGGCCACGCTGTCATAGCTGGCCGCCGCCCGGGAAAACGAAGCCGCCACCTGGCGCTTGTCAGGCAAGGCGCCGGGCAATTTGGGAAGGGATAGATCAGTCATCACCGGCCTCATGCAAAAAGGCCTGGATCGCCCCCGCGACACCGTGCGGGTCTTCCAGGAGGAATCCATGACCGGCCTGTTCGATCAGGCCGATTTCGACATCCGGCAACAATGCCAGCAGTTCACTCGCGGCCTCGGCCGGCACGAGGGCGTCGAGCCCGGCAAACAGATGCAGTTGCGGACCACGGAAGCGCTGCAAAGCGGCACGGGTATCCAACTGCGCCAGCACCTGCAGACCCGCCAACGACACTTCCGGTGCGGTGTTCGGTGCCCCGGCCAGTAGCAGCCTCGCCAACCCGCGGGGGTCGCTGCAACCCTGGGCACACAATAAACTGAAGCGTTTGAGGGTCTGGCGTGGATCGGCGGCACAGCCGGCGAGGAAGCCGTCGAACGTGTCTCTGGCCATCGCGCTCGGCCATTGTTCATGGGCCACAAACGCAGCATTGCTCGCCAGGGTCAGCAGCCCGCAGCAACGTTCGCCCCGGCGCGCAGCCAGCTCGGAGGCCAACATGCCGCCCAGGGACCAGCCGCCCAACCAGGCGTCCTGGGGCACGCAGGCGTCCAGTTCGTCGAGCCATTCTTCGGGATCGCTCGTGGTCAGGGCCGGCAACGGTTCGATCTCCACCCGCAGGTGTTCATCGAGCCCGTGCAGCGCAGCGGCCAGCGGCTCCAGCGGGGAAACGCCCAGACCCCAACCGGGCAGCAATATCAATCGATCACGCATGGCTTGCCTCCGGCCCCAGCAGGGCAAAACACTCGGCCAGTGCATTCAACAATAGTTGTACCTGGGCCTCGCTGTGGGCGGCTGTCAGGGTCACGCGCAAACGGGCGCTGCCGGCCGGCACGGTGGGCGGCCGTATTGCAGTGACCATCAGCCCCCGTTCGCGCAGCATCTGCGACAGGCGCATCGCTCGCCCGGCATCGCCGATCAGAATCGGCTGGATCGGCGTGAAGCTGTCCATCAGTTGCAGGCCGATCTGCTCCGCGCCATGACGGAACTGACGGATCAACACCTGCAGATGCTCGCGCCGCCAATGCTCGCTGCGCAACAGTTCAAGGCTTTTCAGCGTGGCGCAGGCCAGGGCCGGCGGTTGGCTGGTGGTGTAGATGTAGGGACGGGCAAACTGGATCAGGCTCTCGATCAGTTCTTCACTGCCGGCCACAAAGGCGCCAGCGGTGCCGAAGGCCTTGCCCAAGGTGCCGACCAGCACCGGCACGTCGTCCTGGCTGAGGCCGAAGTGTTCGACAATGCCGCCCCCGTTGGCGCCCAACGGACCGAAACCGTGGGCATCGTCGACCATCAACCAGGCGCCCCTGGCCTTGGCTTCACGGGCCAGGGCCGGCAGGTCGGCGATGTCGCCATCCATGCTGAAGACCCCGTCGGTGACCACCAGGGTATTACCGGTGGCCTTCTCCAGACGGCTGGCCAGACTTTGCGCATCGTTGTGCAGGTAACGGCTGAAACGCGCGCCAGACAACAGCCCGGCGTCGAGCAACGACGCATGATTGAGCCGGTCCTCCAGCACCGTATCGCCCTGCCCGACCAGCGCGGTCACGGCGCCGAGGTTGGCCATGTAGCCGGTGGTGAACAGCAGCGCCCGCGGACGACCGGTGAGATCGGCAAGGGCTTCCTCCAGGGCGTGATGCGGACCGCTATGGCCGATCACCAGGTGGGAAGCACCGCCACCCACTCCCCAACGAGCCGCTCCGGCACGCCAGGCTTCGATCACCTGCGGGTGATTGGCCAGGCCCAGGTAGTCGTTGTTGCAGAACGCCAGCAACGGTTGGCCATCCACCACCACCTCCGGCCCCTGTGGGCTTTCGAGCAGCGGACGCTGGCGGTAGAGGTTTTCGGCACGACGGGCAGCCAGGCGTGCGGCGAGATCGAAGGGCATGCTGGCCTCGGGGTGACCACTATTCAAAGATTGCAGGGTTCCCTTGTGGGAGCGAGCCTGCTCGCGATGGCGGTGTGTCATTCGACGTAAATATTGAATGCGCTATCGCCATCGCGAGCAGGCTCGCTCCCACAGGGCCCCCATTCCAAACAGAAAAATCGGGGATCGATCAGACAGCCGCGTTATAGAACTGCTCGCTGCTCTTCTGCTCCACCAGCGCCTGTTCAATCGCGGCCTGGTGCACTTCGTCGGCATGTTCTTCGCGGGCTTCGGGCTGGATGCCCAGGCGTGCGAACAATTGCATGTCCTTGTCGGCCTGCGGGTTGGCGGTGGTCAGCAGTTTGTCGCCGTAGAAAATCGAGTTGGCGCCGGCCAGGAACGCCAGGGCCTGCATCTGCTCGTTCATCGCCTCGCGACCGGCGGACAGGCGGACATGGGACTTGGGCATCAGGATCCGCGCCACGGCGAGCATGCGGATGAAATCGAACGGGTCGACGTCCTCGGCATTTTCCAGCGGCGTGCCGGCGACCTTGACCAGCATGTTGATCGGCACCGACTCCGGATGCTCCGGCAGGTTCGCCAGCTGGATCAGCAGGTTGGCGCGGTCGTCCAGGGACTCGCCCATGCCGAGGATGCCGCCGGAGCAGATCTTCATCCCGGAATCGCGCACGTAGGCCAGGGTTTGCAGGCGCTCGCTGTAGGTCCGGGTGGTGATGATGCTGCCGTAGAACTCCGGCGAGGTATCGAGGTTGTGGTTGTAGTAATCCAGGCCAGCCTGGGCCAGTGCCTCGGTCTGCTCCTGGTCGAGACGCCCCAGGGTCATGCAGGTTTCCAGGCCCATGGCCTTCACGCCTTTGACCATTTCCAACACGTAGGGCATGTCCTTGGCGGACGGGTGCTTCCACGCCGCGCCCATGCAGAAACGGGTCGAACCGATGGCCTTGGCACGCGCGGCCTCTTCGAGGACCTTCTGCACTTCCAGCAGTTTTTCCTTGTCCAGCCCGGTGTTGTAGTGACCGGATTGCGGACAATATTTGCAATCTTCCGGGCAGGCGCCGGTCTTGATCGACAGCAGCGTGGAAACCTGGACGCGGTTGGCGTCGAAATGCGCGCGGTGCACGGTCTGCGCCTGGAACAGCAGGTCATTGAACGGCTGGACAAAAAGTGCTTTGACTTCAGCCAAAGACCAGTCATGACGCAGGTTGGCAGTGGTGCTGGCGCTCATCGGTATTTCCTTGATTATGCTTGGCTGGCGACTGAGGGCACGCAATACCCACAGGCGCGACACGGATGTTCGGCATATTTAAGGAAGAGTCATGCGCTGTCAACCACGATACGAAGGACCGGTTTACATCTGGTTAAAAAACAAACAATCCTGCCTCCTGTGCGGCGACACCACCGATACGCAGCAGCCGATCTGCACACCCTGCGAAAGCGAATTGCCCTGGCTCGGTGATCAATGCGTCGTCTGTGCCCTGCCGCTGCCCATGGCCGGGCTGCGTTGCGGGCAATGCGCCGCGCAACCACCGGCCTTCGAGCGGGTCCTGGCGCCTTGGGCTTACGATTTCCCGGTGGACAGCCTGATCACCCGTTTCAAGCACCAGGCAAAATGGCCTCTCGGTCGACTCATGGGCGAACTGTTGGCGCAATCGCTGCAACATCATTTCGATGAAGGCCTGGAACGGCCCGACGCTCTTGTCCCGGTGCCGCTGGCAGGACGACGCCTGCGCCAGCGCGGCTTCAACCAGGCGACCCTGCTGGCGCGTTGGCTCGGCGCTGCGTTGCAACTTCCCTGCGAAGAGCACCTGCTGCTGCGCACCCACGACACCCCGGCGCAACAGGCACTCGATGCCAGGGCCCGGCGCCGGAATCTGCGCCAGGCCTTCACACTCGCGCCCGATGCTCCATTGCGCAACCGTCATCTGGCCCTGGTGGACGATGTACTCACCACCGGCGCAACCGCCCAGACGCTGGCCCAACTGCTGCTCGACGGCGGTGCCACCCGGGTCGATGTGTATTGCCTGGCGCGCACGCCCAAACCCGGTGAACCGGCTTGACGCGCGGCGACCGAGGCGCCAACGTCATTCATTCACCCTCGCGCACAGTTTCCGCCATGTCCTTACCCACGCTTCTGACCCAACACATTGTCCGGCGTCCACAACGCATCGCCCTGTTGCAGCACATCGCCGAGCAAGGCTCCATCACCCGTGCTGCCAAGAGCGCAGGGCTGAGCTACAAGGCGGCGTGGGACGCCATCGATGAGTTGAACAACCTGGCGAACCAACCGTTGGTGGAGCGCAGCGTCGGCGGCAAGGGCGGCGGTGGTGCCAGGCTATCGGAAGAAGGGCAGCGGGTGCTGCGCCTGTACCTGCGCCTGCAAACCTTGCAGGCGCAGTTGCTGGAAGCGAGCGAAGACGCCGGGGACTTCGGCCTGTTGAGTCGCCTGATGCTGCGCACCAGCGCCCGCAATCAGCTGCACGGCAAAGTCCTCGGCATCGAAACCCAAGGCCATAACGACCGGGTGCGCCTGGAGTTGGCCCGTGGCCTGGTCATCGATGCGCAGATCACCCACGACAGCACGGTACGCCTGGAACTGGCTATCGGCACCGAGGTGGTTGCGCTGATCAAGGCCGGCTGGCTGGAACTGTTTCCAAACGGGCCTTTGGAAACATCGGGCATGAATGTTCTGCAAGGCGTCATCGAGCATATCGCCACGGCCACCGACGGTCCCAGCGAAGTGCGCATCGGCTTGCCCAATGGCCAGACCCTCTGTGCCCTGGCCGACCCGCTCCAACTGCAAGCGCGCCACCTGAACACCGGTTCACCGGTGCAAGTGGTGTTTTCAGCAACGAATGTGTTGCTCGGGACCCCGCTATAAGCGCACTGAAACAAAAGCTTCATCGACCCGCTTTAAGGTGACTGCCAAAACCAGCAGGGAGCCTTAGATGAGCTTATTAGAAGAAAACCAATCCACCGACCTGGAAAAGATCGTCGGCCTGAGCCGCCGCAGCTTCATCAGCGCCGGCGCCCTGTGCGGCGCGGCGATGTTCCTGGGCGGCAACCTGCTCAGCCGCAGCGCCCTGGCCGCCGCCGTCAGCGAAGGCAACAGCAAGTTGCTGGGCTTCGACAGCATCGCCGCCGCCACGACCGACACCCTCACCCTGCCGCCCGGCTACAAGTCCTCGGTGCTGATCAGTTGGGGCCAGCCCTTGCAGAAGAACGCCGCCGCATTCGACCCCAGTGGCAATGGCACCGCCCGCGACCAGGAAATGCAATTCGGCGACAACAACGACGGCATGAGCCTGTTCCCGTTCCCTGGCGACGAGAATCGCGCGCTGATGGCGATCAACAACGAATACACCAACTATCGCTACCTCTTCGCCCATGGCGGCCAGCCGCAGTCGGCCGAAGACGTGCACAAGGCCCAGGCCAGCGAAGGCGTATCGGTGATCGAAGTGAAGCGCCAGGGTGGCCAATGGCAGTTCGTCCAGGGATCGCGCTACAACCGCAGGATCCATGGCAACACGCCGATTGAACTGAGCGGGCCGGCGGCCGGACATCAACTGCTGAAAACCAGCGCTGACAAGAGCGGCAAGAAAGTCCTCGGCACCTTCCAGAACTGTGCCAACGGCATGACGCCGTGGGGGACTTACCTGACCTGCGAAGAAAACTTCACCGACTGCTTTGGCAGCAGCACGTCCGATCTGCAGTTCGATGAAGCGCAAAAGCGCTACGGCGCCACCGTCACCAGCCGTGAGATCAACTGGCACCTGTTCGATCCGCGCTTCGACCTGGCGAAGAACCCCAACGAACTCAATCGCCATGGCTGGGTGGTGGAAATCGATCCGTTCGACCCCGAGTCGACGCCAGTGAAGCGTACCGCCCTGGGCCGTTTCAAACATGAGAACGCCGCCCTGGCACAAACCAAGGATGGTCATGCCGTGGTCTACATGGGCGACGACGAGCGTGGCGAATTCATCTACAAATTCGTCAGCCGCGAGCGCATCGATCACAAGAACCCCAAGGCCAACCGCAACCTGTTGGACCACGGCACCTTATATGTGGCGCGCTTCGACGCCGGCGACGGCAACCCGGACCATCCGAAAGGCAAGGGCCAGTGGATCGAGCTGACCCATGGCAAGAACGGCCTCGATGCCGGCAGCGGCTTCGCCGACCAGGCCGAAGTGCTGATCCATGCGCGCCTGGCTGCCAGTGCCGTGGGCGCCACACGGATGGACCGCCCGGAATGGATCGTGGTCAGCCCGAAAGACGGTCAGGTCTATTGCACCCTGACCAACAACGCCAAGCGCGGCGAAGACGGTCAACCGGTGGGTGGCCCCAACCCTCGGGCCAAGAACGTCTATGGACAGATCCTGCGCTGGCGCACCGACCGCGACGACCACGCATCCATGACCTTCAGCTGGGACCTGTTCGTGGTGGCCGGCAATCCGACCGTACATGCCGGCACGCCGAAAGCAGGTTCCTCCAACGTCAACCCGCAGAACATGTTCAATAGCCCCGATGGCCTGGGTTTCGACCAGGCCGGCCGGCTGTGGATCCTCACCGACGGCGACGTCAGCAACACCGGGGATTTCGCCGGCATGGGCAACAACCAGATGCTCTGCGCCGATCCCGACAGCGGCGAAATCCGCCGGTTCATGGTCGGGCCGGTGGGCTGCGAAGTGACTGGCATCAGCTTCGCGCCGGACCAGAAGGCCTTGTTCGTCGGCATCCAGCACCCTGGCGAAAACGGCGGTTCGACCTTCCCCGAGCACCTGCCCAACGGCAAGCCGCGCTCGTCGGTGATGGTGATTACCCGTGAGGATGGCGGCATCATCGGCGCCTGATAAGGCCCCATCGCGAGCAGGCTCGCTTGTATGGTAGGACTTGAAGGGAGGAGGAGGGACAAGGCTCGATTCTGACTGTTAGCCGCAGTACAGACCGTGGGAGATATCACCCCTCCTCCTTTCACCCAAGCGCCGATAAAGAATGCATCTGGCCTAGACCGACGATAGGAACAAGCCTGCGCCTCTGGGTGACCCCTTCAAGTGTTCAAACCTTAGCCCGGAGGACTTTCAATGGCAATGCCCGTCGCCATCACCCAGTCGATCGTAGGTGTCGATGTCGCCAAGGACGAGTTGGTGATTTATCACGCCGAATCTGATCGACTCGAAACGATCCCCAACACTAAAGCTGCGATCAAGAAGTGGCTCAAGGCATTGCCCGCGCCAGTGGATGTTGCCATCGAAGCCACCAATATCTATCACCAGGAATTCGTCAATCTGGCTTATGCGCAAGGCTGTGTGATCTATGTGATCGACGGTTACGAGCTCAGTCATTACCGCAAAGGTGTGAAGATTCGCGCTAAAACTGATGCGCTGGATGCTCGATTGCTGGCTCGCTACTTGAGCAACGAAGGCCACCTTCTGCACCCATGGACTCCACCATCGCCGCTGTATTGCCGGCTTATAAGCCTTTTCCGACGCCGGGCAGCTTTGGTTCAAGCACGTGTCAGCCTCAAGCAAAGCTGGGCGAACGAACCGTTGCTCAAAACGGCGTTCGAGAACCAGATAGCTGCAATGCAGAGACTGGAAACCTTGATCGACAAAACAATCCAGACGCAGTTGGAACAAGCCGGTTTGGCTCATCAGCTCAAGCGCTGCATGAAAGTCGAAGGCATCGGCTTGTTGAGTGGTGCCCGTTTAATCACGTCGTTTCAGCGTGGGGACTTCAGAAATGCCGATGCTTTCATCGCTTTTCTGGGCTTGGACTTGCGAATAGCGGACTCGGGGAAAAAGAAGGGGCGCCGTTGCTTGTCTAAACGAGGTGATCCAGAGGCGCGTCGTTTGCTGCACAACGCCGCAATGTCGGCGAGCCGCACCGCGGCGTGGAGGGGATTTTATGAGGCCCTAAGGGCTCGAGGACTTAGCACAACCCAAGCACTGGTGGCACTGGCCCGCAAACTGGCGCGAGTGGTATTCGCTCTGTTGAAGAACCAGAGCGAATACCTACCAAAATGCATCTAGGGGGCTAGTCCTGCACCATAGAATCTCCCACAAGGATCAGCAACATTGAAGATCCAATGTGGGAGCGAGCCTGCTCGCGATGGCTTCAGCACAGCCGCCACCTATCTGCCTCCGTCTGCGCTACCATGCTGGGCCGGACGCGGCAGCCCTGCCGCTGCGCAGGAGTCAGCATGTCCCATCCGTTCGAAACCCTCACGCCCGACCTGGTGCTCGATGCCGTAGAAAGTATCGGTTTCCTCAGCGACGCCCGTGTGCTGGCCCTCAACAGCTACGAAAACCGTGTCTATCAGGTCGGCATCGAAGACGCCGAGCCGCTGATCGCCAAGTTCTATCGTCCCCAGCGTTGGACCAACGAGGCGATCCTGGAAGAACACCGCTTCACTTTCGAGCTCGCCGATTGCGAAGTCCCAGTGGTGGCACCACTGGTTCACAACGGCGCCAGCCTGCACGAACACGCCGGGTTTCGCTTCACCCTGTTCCCTCGGCGCGGCGGCCGTGCACCGGAGCCAGGCAACCTCGACCAGTTGTATCGCCTGGGGCAATTGCTCGGGCGCCTGCACGCGGTAGGCGCCAGCCGTCCGTTCGAACACCGCGAAGCCCTGGCGGTGAAAAACTTCGGCCATGACTCACTGGCGACCGTGCTGGAAAGTGGTTTTGTCCCCCGCGGCCTGCTTCCGGCCTACGAGTCGGTGGCAAGGGATCTGCTCAAGCGTGTCGAAGACGCCTACGCTGCCACGCCCCACCAGAACATTCGCATGCACGGTGACTGCCACCCGGGCAACATGATGTGTCGCGATGAAATCTTCCACATCGTCGACCTCGACGACTGTCGCATGGGTCCGGCGGTGCAGGACCTGTGGATGATGCTGGCCGGCGACCGCCAGGCATGCCTGGGCCAGTTATCGGAATTGATGGATGGCTACCAGGAGTTCCATGACTTCGACCCACGGGAACTGGCGCTGATCGAACCCCTACGCGCCCTGCGCCTGATGCATTACAGCGCCTGGCTGGCACGGCGCTGGGACGACCCGGCGTTTCCCCGCAGCTTCCCGTGGTTCGGCAGCGAACGCTATTGGGGTGATCAGGTACTGGCGTTGCGCGAACAACTGGCGGCGCTCAATGAAGAACCGTTGAAGTTGTTCTGAAGGGCGCAGCCCCGACTATCACCATAAGTCCTTGTGGGAGCGAGCCTGCTCGCGATGGCGGTGCATCAGTCCAAACAGCTACCGACTGACACACCGCCATCGCGAGCAGGCTCGCTCCCACTGGAAGATTTGCGTTGTCGCCTATAAAGGTTCACCCCCAACCTGACAAATCTACTTACAATCACTCCTTTGTTAGCTGCCTAAGCAAGGATTCTGCATGCAAGCCGCCAATCCGCGTCGCGGGTATATCCTGGGCCTGAGTGCCTACATCATCTGGGGCTTGTTCCCCATCTATTTCAAAGCCATCGCCAGCGTGCCGGCCGTGGAGATCATCATCCACAGGGCGCTGTGGTCGGCGCTCTTCGGTGCGGCGCTGCTGATGGTCTGGAAACACCCGGGTTGGTGGCGCGAGCTGCGGGACAATCCGCGTCGCTTCGCGATCCTGGCCTTGAGTGGCACATTGATCGCGGCCAACTGGCTGATCTACGTCTGGGCGGTGAACAACGGTCGCATGCTCGAAGCCAGCCTGGGTTATTACATCAACCCGCTGGTGAATGTGTTGCTGGGGATGCTGATCCTCGGCGAACGGCTGCGGCGCATGCAATGGCTGGCGGTGGGGTTGGCGGCGGTTGGCGTAGCGCAGCAGGTCTGGCAGGTCGGCAGTTTGCCGTGGGTGTCCCTGGCGTTGGCGTTGACCTTCGGCTTCTACGGCCTGATTCGCAAGCAAGCCCCGGTCAAGGCCTTGCCAGGGCTGGTGGTGGAAACCTGGATGCTGGTACCGATCGCCATCGCCTGGTTGCTGTTCAATCCGACGGCCACCAGTGCCCAGGCAGCCTTCTGGACCACCTCCGAAGCCTGGTGGCTGGTGGCGGCCGGCCCGGTGACGCTGGTTCCGCTGGTGTGCTTCAACGCCGCCGCCCGGCACCTGCCCTACACCACACTGGGATTTCTTCAGTACATCGCACCAACATTGGTGCTGCTGCTGGCAGTGCTGCTGTTCGGCGAGCACCTGTCGTCCAGCACCTTGGTGGCATTCCTGTTTATCTGGGCCGGGCTTGCGGTATACAGCGTCGACGCCGTGATCAGTATGCGTCGACGCAACTGATCAAAAATCGTACACCCCTCTACAGGCCACGCCGGACGTGGCCTGCGTTGATCGGCCCCAAGGTTATCCACAGCGTCATCCCCGCCGGTTGTGCACAAGCCCTTGAAAACTGGCGATATTTTGATCATCGCCAGCAAAGGCACGCCGGGCCTGGGCTGGCGTCGGGTCTCTACAGGTTATCCACAGGGAGGTGCAGGTTTTTCTTGGATAACCGCGTCACCCCTCATCGCTGAGTTTAAGTTCCACCATCAATTCATCGGCCAGGGTTTCCAGACGTTCCTGCAAGGTGTCCAACGACAGGGTCAGCGGCACGCCCAGGATGGCTTCGGCGTGAAACAGCAATTCGCTGCTCATCGGCGCCGGCCCGACATGGGTCACCAACCGCTCGACATTGACGCCCTGCTCACTCAACAAGCGGGTGATGTCCCGCACGATGCCGGGACGGTCGTTACCCACCAGCTCCATGGCAATGGGTTTCCAGCTGCAGGACTCCTCGATCGTGCTCTCCGCGATGAGCACGCGGATGCCGTGGATCGACAACCCCTGCAAGGCTTCGATCAGTTCCTCATGGGCTTCGGCCGGGGCGCTGAGACGCAGGATGCCAGCGAACTGCCCGGCCAGATGCGACATGCGGCTTTCCAGCCAGTTACCGCCGTGCTCGGCAATGCATTGGGCGATGCGCTCGACCTGCCCGGGTTTGTCCGGAGCAAAAACAGTGATGACGAGATGGTCCATGGCGCAGCCCTCTTGTTGTGAGAAGCAAGAGTATAGGCAAGCCACGCCATCCGCACAGACACGCTCCCCGGCCACGATCATGTGTACGACTTGTAGAATTATATGGAACAATTCATAGGTTTTTTGAGAACATCAGATGTCTCGTCGTGACCGTACTGCTTTAGTCGGTCGCGGAACGACGCAATTAGTCTAATTTTCACAACCGCAACTGTTCATGTAGTATGCCCCAGCAGGCACTACATAACGTTGCACCGATGTCTGCTTAAGGCACAGTCGCATCCCTGAAAGCCCCGTCAGCAAGGCTTAACGCCCATGATAGGACCTACCCAGCCGCCAGCGATGGCATGTACTGGTTCCGGGGGTTGTGGTTTAAATGTCCCGAGGCTTCATTGTCAAAATCGAAGAGCTGAAAAGCGAAATAGCTGAGCAGAGTGAGAGGCAAGCAATGACTGAACACGTTCAAGTCGGTGGCCTTCGGGTCGCCAGAGTCCTGTTCGACTTCGTGAACAACGAAGCCATCCCCGGCACCGGTCTGACCGCCGACCAGTTCTGGGCCGGCGCCGACAAGGTCATCCACGACCTGGCGCCGAAGAACAAAGCCCTACTCGCCAAACGCGATGATTTCCAGGCTCGGATCGATGCCTGGCACCAGTCGAAGGCCGGCCAGGCCTTTGATGCCGTGGCTTACAAAGCCTTCCTGCAAGACATTGGATACCTGCTGCCAGAAGCCGCGGATTTCCAGGCTACGACCCAAAACGTCGATGACGAAATCGCCCGCATGGCCGGACCGCAGCTGGTGGTGCCGGTGATGAATGCCCGTTTCGCCCTCAACGCTTCGAACGCCCGCTGGGGTTCGTTGTACGACGCGCTGTACGGCACCGACGCGATCAGCGAGGCCGATGGCGCGGAAAAAGGCAAAGGCTACAATAAGGTTCGTGGCGACAAGGTCATTGCCTTCGCCCGCGCCTTCCTCGACGAAGCAGCCCCCTTGGCGGCCGGCTCCCACGTCGATTCCACTGGTTACAAGATCGTCGACGGCAAGCTGGTGGTCGCCCTCAAGGGTGGCAGCAACAGCGGTTTGCGTGACGATGCCCAACTGATCGGCTTCCAGGGCGACGCCTCGGCCCCCACCGCGGTACTGCTGAAGCACAACGGCCTGCACTTCGAAATCCAGATCGATGCCAACACCCCGGTCGGCCAGACCGACGCCGCCGGCGTCAAAGACATCCTGATGGAAGCCGCGCTGACCACCATCATGGACTGCGAAGACTCGGTCGCCGCCGTCGATGCCGATGACAAGGTGGTGATCTACCGCAACTGGCTCGGCCTGATGAAAGGCGATCTGTCGGAGCAGGTCGCCAAGGGCGGTCAGACATTCACCCGCACCATGAACCCGGACCGCGCGTACACCGCCGTCGATGGTTCCAGCCTGACGCTGCACGGCCGCTCGCTGTTGTTCGTGCGCAACGTCGGTCACCTGATGACCATCGACGCGATCCTCGACAAAGACGGCAACGAAGTGCCGGAAGGCATTCTCGACGGCCTGGTGACAAGCCTGGCGGCGATCCACAGCCTCAACGGCAACACCTCGCGCCGCAACAGCCGTACCGGCTCGGTGTACATCGTCAAGCCGAAGATGCACGGCCCGGAAGAAGCCGCGTTCACCAACGAGCTGTTCGGTCGCGTCGAAGACGTACTGAACCTGCCGCGCAATACCCTCAAGGTCGGGATCATGGACGAGGAGCGCCGTACCACGGTCAACCTCAAGGCCTGCATCAAGGCTGCCAGCGAGCGCGTGGTGTTCATCAACACCGGTTTCCTGGACCGCACCGGCGATGAAATCCACACCTCGATGGAAGCCGGCCCGATGGTGCGCAAGGCCGACATGAAAGCCGAGAAGTGGATCGCCGCCTACGAAAACTGGAACGTCGACATCGGCCTGAGCACTGGCCTGCAAGGTCGTGCGCAGATCGGCAAGGGCATGTGGGCCATGCCGGACCTGATGGCGGCGATGCTCGAACAGAAAATCGCCCATCCGATGGCCGGAGCCAACACCGCCTGGGTTCCATCGCCGACCGCCGCCGCGTTGCACGCATTGCATTACCACAAGGTCGACGTGTTCGCCCGTCAGGCCGAACTGGCCAAGCGGACTCGCGCCTCGGTGGACGACATCCTGACCATCCCGCTGGCGGTCGAGCCGAGCTGGACGCCGGAGCAGATCAAAAACGAGTTGGACAACAATGCCCAGGGCATCCTCGGTTACGTGGTGCGCTGGATCGACCAGGGCGTCGGTTGCTCCAAGGTGCCGGACATCAACGACATCGGCCTGATGGAAGACCGTGCGACGCTGCGCATCTCCAGCCAGCACATCGCCAACTGGCTGCGCCACGGCATCGTCACGCAGGACCAGGTGATGGAAAGCCTCAAGCGCATGGCGCCGGTGGTGGACCGTCAGAACGCCAGCGACCCGCTGTACCGTCCGCTGGCACCGGACTTCGACCGCAACATCGCCTTCCAGGCGGCGGTCGAACTGGTGATCGAAGGCACCCGGCAGCCCAACGGCTACACCGAGCCGGTGCTGCACCGTCGTCGCCGTGAATTCAAGGCGGCCAATGGGTTGTGATTGAGCGGTAGCGATAAACGAAGAAGGCCCTGATCTTGCGATCAGGGCCTTTTTTGTTTGCATAACCGCCTTTGTGGCGGATGGTCGCTTAAAGATCCATCCCCAACTCGCGCTTGACCAGCCCCAGCAATTTCTCCGTATCGATGGGCTTGAGCAGGAAGTCCACCACGCTCAGGTGCATCGCCTCGATGGCGTCCTTCACATCGGCATCGCCGGACACGATGATGATCGGCAGCGCCGCTCGCTCCGACTCGCGGATCAGGCGGATCAGTTCCAGGCCATCGACATTGCCCATGCGCAGGTCGGTGATCAACAGACCGATAGACGGCCGGGTTTCCAGCATCCTGAGTGCGGTTTCGCCACTGGCGGCGGTCATGCAGTGGATACCGTCCAGCGCCAGGATTTCCGACAGCAGCTCGCGAGCATCCTTGTCGTCATCGACGATCAAGACTCGCTGCGGCGGCAGATCAGGCTCCAGCATGACGGCGCTCAGCGCTTCGCGCTCGGCGTCACTCAAAATATCGTGGTCGGACATGATGCTCTCTACATTCCTTGAATCGATCCCCTGGCACAGTGGTCAGACATCGTTCGGCAGCGCTTCAATGTGCACTTCGTCGGATTTTTTTCCAAGAAAATTCAATGAAGATTTTTTCAGGGCTTGTGCCGGACTTTTCCGTAGGTCTGGCCCCGTTGCCGGAACCTAGACTTACGTCCAATGGGCACTCCCTCTTCAGAGGTCGACCATGGGGAACAGATCCGACCACAACAATTCAAAAAAGATTGCGCAATGGTTATGAAAAAAGCGGACGCCTTCATTCAGGCAGGGAAAACCGCGGTGTTGCAGAACATCCAGGGCACGTTGCAGTTCCTCCAGCGCTTCCCCCCGTTCAACCAGATGGAGAACGCTCACCTGGCCTTTCTGGTGGAACAATGCCTGCTGCGCTTCTACGCGCCGGGTGAAACCATCATCAAGCCGGCCGACGGTCCGGTGGAGCACTTCTACATCGTCAAGCAAGGCCGGGTGGTAGGAGAGCGTCCGCATTCGGCCAAGGGTGGCACCGAGACCACTTTCGAAATCACCACCGGCGAATGTTTTCCCCTTGCCGCCCTGCTGGGTGAGCGGGCCACGCGCACCGAACACCGGGCCGGCGAAGATACATTCTGCCTGCAGTTGAACAAGCAGGCGTTCATCAAACTGTTTGCCTTATCCAGCCCATTCCGCGATTTCGCCCTGCGCGGGGTCAGCAGCCTGCTCGATCAGGTCAACCAGCAGGTCCAGCAGAAATCCGCGCAAACCCTGGGCACCCAATACTCCCTGAATACCCGCCTGGGTGAACTGGCGATGCGGCATCCGGTGAGTTGCGGCCCAGACACACCTTTGCGCGAAGCCGTAAAGCTGATGCATGAACAGCAGGTCGGCAGCATCGTGGTAGTGGATGAACGCAAGGCGCCGGTGGGGATCTTTACCCTGCGCGACCTGCGACAGGTGGTGGCCGACGGTTCCGGGGACTTTTCCCAGGCCATCGCCGCGCACATGACCCAGGCACCGTTTTTTCTCTCGCCGGATCACAGCGCCTTCGACGCGGCGATTGCCATGACCGAACGCCACATTGCCCATGTCTGCCTGGTCAAGGAACAGCGTCTGTGTGGCGTAGTGTCGGAACGGGATCTGTTTTCCCTGCAGCGGGTTGACCTGGTGCACCTGGCCCGGACCATCCGCAGCGCTCCACGGGTGGAAAACCTGGTGGCCTTGCGGGGCGAGATCGGCCAACTGGTGGAACGCATGCTGGCCCACGGCGCGTCGTCGACCCAGATCACCCACATCATCACCTTGCTCAACGACCACACCGTGAGCCGGGTCATCGAGCTGACGCTGGCGGAGAAAGGCGATCCGGGAGTGCCATTCAGTTGGTTGTGCTTTGGCAGTGAAGGCCGGCGCGAGCAAACCCTGCACACCGATCAGGACAACGGCATCCTGTTCGAGGCCCGGGACGCGGCCCATGCGGCACAGATCCGCGGCCTGCTGCTGCCCATCGCCCAACAGATCAACCAGAGCCTGGCGCTGTGCGGTTTCACACTGTGCAAGGGCAATATCATGGCCGGCAACCCCGAACTGTGCCTGTCCCGCGCCGAATGGTCCCGACGCTTTGCCGCCTTCATTCGCGAAGCGACGCCGGAAAACCTGCTGGGCTCCAGCATCTATTTCGACCTGCGGGTGGTCTGGGGCGATGAGCAAGGTTGCGAACAGTTGCGTCGGCAGATTCTCGATCAGGTGGGGGATAACCGTCTGTTCCAGCGCATGCTGGCCGAGAACGCCTTGCGTCATCGCCCACCGGTCGGGCGTTTCAGGGATTTCGTGCTGAGCCGCAAAAATGGTGAGAAAGCCACCCTGGATTTGAAAGTGCAGGGCCTGACGCCCTTCGTCGACGGCGCCCGCCTGTTGGCACTGGCCAATGGCATCGAAGCCAACAACACTCTGGAACGCCTGCGGCAGCTGGTCGCCCGGGAAGTGATCGACCCCTTGGATGGCGCGGCCTATGAGGAGGCCTACCACTTCATCCAGCAGACCCGCATGCAGCAACACCAGTTGCAGACCCGCGAGAACCTGCCCTACTCAAACCGCGTCGACCCCGACAGCCTCAATCACCTGGATCGGCGGATCCTGCGTGAATCCCTGCGCCAGGCCCAACGCCTGCAAAGCAGCCTGACGCTAAGGTATCAACTGTGAACCTGTTTTCCTGGTTGCGCCCGGCCGCGCCGATGTTGCCGGACGCGTTGCAGCGACGCCTGGAAAACCTCTCGCCGCCGTCGCCCCTGGATGAGCGCAGCCTGCGGGAGCAGCGCTGGGTCGTGGTGGATCTGGAAACCACCGGCCTGAATCTGAACAAGGATCAGGTGCTGTCCATCGGCGCGGTGGTGATCGAAGACGGCGCCATCGACTTCAGCCAACAGTTCGAGCGCACCTTGCAATGCGAGAAGCAGAAGCTCGGGCCGAGCGTGTTGATCCATGGCCTGGCACCGAGCGCAATCGCCGCCGGCAGCGAGCCGGCCGAAGCACTGCTGGCGTTCATGGAGTTCGTCGGCGACAGTCCGCTGCTGGCCTTCCATGCGCCTTTCGATGCCCACATGCTCGGCCGCGCCCTGAAAGACCACCTGGGTTATCGCTTACAGCACGCGTTCCTCGACGTAGCCGACCTGGCGCCGATGCTCTGCCCCCAGGTAGCGCTGCGCAAGGCGGGCCTGGACGACTGGATCACCGCGTTCAAGCTGCAAGTGGTCGATCGACACAACGCCAGCGCCGACGCCCTGGCCACGGCCGAGCTGGCGCTGATCCTGTTCAGTCGTGCCCGCCAGCAACAGATCCATAGTCCGCTCGACCTGCAGCAATGCCTGGGTCAATGGAAGCGCCGGCAGCAGGCGCCTTCGATCTAGATCCCCTGACGATGAACACCCTACCCTGTGGGAGCGAGCAGGCTCGCTCCCACAGGTTTCCACACTCGATCATCCCGACCAGCACCAATTGCATTCCCGCCCCCGCCTCTGCCACAATCGCGAACAATTCTCGTTACTTAAAACATCGGTGATGCTCCGTGTCGTCAGTCCCTGGCTCCCACAACGATCTGGTTGGTGCGTTGTACCGCGATCATCGCGGTTGGCTACTGGCGTGGTTGCGGCGCAACGTGGCCTGTCCGCAACGGGCCGAGGACCTTAGCCAGGACACCTTCGTGCGCCTGCTGGGCCGTGATGAACTGACGGCACCCCGCGAGCCCCGGGCATTCCTGGTGGCCATCGCCAAAGGCCTGCTGTTCGATTATTTCCGCCGGGCCGCCCTGGAGCAGGCTTACCTCACCGAACTGATGTTGATTCCCGAGGGCGAACAGCCGTCGTTGGAAGAACAGCAATTGATCCTCGAAGACCTCAGGCAGATCGATCGCCTGCTCGGCAAGCTGTCGAGCAAGGCTCGCGCCGCGTTCCTGTATAACCGGCTCGACGGCCTTGGCCACGCCGAAATCGCCAGGCGCCTGGGGGTTTCGGTGCCGCGGGTACGCCAGTATCTGGCCCAGGGCATCCGACAGTGCTACATCGCACTCTACGGGGAGCCGACATGAGCCCGGCCCATTCCAAACCGGTCTCGGCCAGCGTATTGGACGCTGCCATTGCCTGGCAGTTGTCACTGGATTCAGGCAGTGGCAGCGCCCAGGAGCGCGAAGCGTTCGCCCGCTGGCATGCCGCCGATGAAGAACATGCCCGGGCCTGGCGGCAACTGGGCATGCTCGACCAGCGCGTCAGCGTTGCCAATGGACCGGCGCGGGCCGCGCTATTGCAGTCGCGAGTGAGTATCCGTCGCCGGATACGCAAGGTGGGCAGCGGCCTGGCCAGCATTGTCGCGGCCATCGGCCTGGCCTTGTTTGCCGGCGAACGTTACCTGCCGCTGGACTACTGGCTGGCCGACCAACGCACCGCCACCGGCGAACAGCGCACGCTGCGCCTGGCCGACGGCACGCTGATCAATCTCAATACCCACAGCGCCCTCGACGTGCGTTTCGACGAAAAACAACGCCGCGTTGTGCTCCAGGAAGGCGAGATCCTGGTGGAGACCGGCCACAATGACCCGCGTCCGTTTATCGTCGAAACCCGCGAAGGCAGCCTGCGCGCCCTGGGCACGCGGTTCCTGGTCAAGCGCGAGGACGACGGCACGCGCCTGAGCGTATTGAAATCCGCCGTGGCCGCCCATCCACAGGCCACGGCGCAAGAGCAGATCCTGCGCGAAGGCCAGCAGGTGCTGATGCGCCGCGACGGCCTTGGCCCCGCCCTGGCCCTGAGTCCCGGCGCCGATGCCTGGACCCGGGGCATGCTGGTGGTGGACAACGCTCGCCTCGAAGACCTGGTGCATGAGCTGGGGCGCTATCGACACGGCTACCTGGGCGTAGAGCCGAAAGTGGCGGATTTGCGCATCACCGGCAGCTTCCCGCTGCATGACACCGACCTGGCCCTGAGCGCGTTGCTGCCGACCTTGCCGGTGCAGATCGAACATCACACGCGTTGGTGGGTGGTGGTGCAACCCAGCACCGGGACCAAGGCCCGATAAAAGGTATTCATGAGATCGCCTTTGCGAGCAGGCTCGCTCCCACAATGTGTCTATGCACCTCCATCCATGTGGGAGCGAGCCTGCTCGCGAAGAGGCCGTCAGCTCCGCACAAAATGGATCTGGTCTCTTCATTGAAAGCCTGAATCTAAATAATTTTCATCTACCCCTATCACTTTTCCATTTTCATCCGGCATCCAGGCAATTGAGAAATATTTCCATTCAGGAGCCGCGCATGTCCCGCACCCTAGACACCCTGTTACGCCCCAGCCTGTTGGCCGTTGCGATCGTTCTTGCTGTCCCGTTGTCCAGCAGCCCCCTGCTGGCGGCCGAGCAGGCATCCAACGTGCGTGCCTATAACCTGCCCGCAGGGTCACTGGCCAGCACCCTGAACCAGATCGCCAGCCAGGCCGGTCTCGCCTTGAGCCTGGATCCGGCGTTGGCCGCAGGCAAAACCTCGGCACCGGTCCAGGGCCAGTTCGATGCCCCGGGTGCATTGCGCGAAGCCTTGCGCGGCACCGGTTTGCAACTGCTGCAGAGCAGCACTGGCACCTACAGCCTGGTGGCGGTGCCCGAAGGTATCATGGCCCTGCCGGAAACCAGCGTGATCGGCGCCGGTCTGAGCGAAAGCGCCTGGGGCCCGAGCGAGAGCTACGCGGCCACCCGCACCGCCGCGGGTACCAAGACCGATACGCCGATCGTCGAACTGCCGCGCTCGGTCTCGGTAGTGACGCGCCAGCAAATGGAAGATCGCTCGGTGCTCAACCTCAACGACGCCCTGCGCTACACCGCTGGCGTGCAGAGCAGCGGCTACGGCTCGGACTCGCGTAATGACTGGCTGTTGGTACGCGGTTTCGTGCCGACCCAATTCCTCGATGGCCTGCCGCTGCCCAAGGGCAACTACATCACACCGAAAATCGAGCCCTGGAACCTGGAGCGCATCGCCGTGCTACGTGGCCCGGCATCGTCGGTCTACGGCCAGACGCCCCCCGGCGGCATGCTCGACATGGTCAGCCGTCGCCCGCAAGCCGAGAGCAGCCACGAAGTCGAGTTGCAGGCCGGCAGCTATGAACACAAGCAGATCAACTTCGACAGCACCGGCAAGATCGACGACGAAGGCCAGTTTCTCTATCGGCTCAGCGGCACCGTGCGCGACAGCAACGCCCAGGTCGATCACATCCCGGATAAGCGCTACAACGTGGCGCCGAGCCTGACCTGGAACATCGACGACGACACCCGCCTGACCTTCCTGTCCCAGTACACCCGCGACGACACCGGGATCACCGGGCAATTCCTGCCCTTGCAAGGCACCAAGCTGTCCTCGCCGGCCGGCAAGATTTCCCATCACAAGAACCTGGGCGATCCGGACTGGGAATTCTACGACCGCACCTACTACGCCCTCGGCTATGCCTTCGAACATCGTTTCAACGACACCTGGCAGTTCCGCCAGAACCTGCGCTACACCAAGAGTGACCTGGAATTCCAAGGCCTCACCGCCGGCGGGTCGTTCTTCCCGGCGGGCCCCGATCAAGCCGTTAGCGCCGACGGCACCGTCAAGCGCAGTGCCGGTATCGTTGACGAAGACATCAGCCAGTTCGCCGTCGATAACAATTTCCAGGCGGACTTCCAGACTGGGGCGCTGAGCCATACCTTGCTGCTGGGCCTGGACCACCAGCGCTCCAATGCGAATTCAAAATGGCTCTGGGGTTCCAACGGCGTACCCGACAGCAACATCCACAATCCGATCTATGGACAGGATTTTTCCAACGTCCAGTACTTCACCATGTACGACTACAACCAGAAAACCCAGCAGACTGGTCTTTATGTGCAGGATCAGATGGCCCTGGACAACTGGCGCCTGACGCTCGGCGGTCGTGAGGACTGGATTCACACGGGCACCGAGTTTCACAACCTGAACAACGCCACCAACACTCAGCGCGACAAAAAATTCAGCGGTAACGCCGCCCTGAGCTACGTCTTCGATAACGGCGTGACACCTTATATTTCGTTCGCCCAGTCGTTCCAGGCGGCGGCCGGCTCGACCGTCAACAGCACCGACGCGTTCAAGCCGACCGAGGGCGAACAGTACGAGGCCGGCATCAAGTACCAGCCCCCAGGCACCAAGACCCTGCTGACAGCCGCAGTGTTCGACCTGACCCAGAAAAACAACTCCGTGACCGAAAACAACATCACTCGCCAAGTGGGTGAAGTCCGGGTACGCGGCCTGGAACTGGAAGCTTCCGGCGACGTCACCGACAACCTGAAACTGATCGGTTCCTATACCTACAACGACAGCGAAATCACCAAGGGCACCACTGCCGAGAAAGGCAAGCGCATGGCCCAGGTGCCGCGCAACCAAGCCACCGCGTGGGCCGACTACACCTGGCACAACGGCCCGCTCGATGGTTTCGGCGTCGGCGCCGGTGTGCGCTATGTCGGTGACACCTACGGCAACACCACCAATACCGATTGGGGCCATGTCGGCTCCTACACCGTCTACGACGCGTCGGCTCATTACGACCTGGGACGCGTGAGCCCTTCCCTCAAAGGCGTATCGGTGGCGGTGGACGCGAAGAACATCTTCAACAAGGACTACCTGTCTACCTGCGACGGCTTCTATTGCTACTACGGTGACCAGCGCAACGTCGTCGCGAGCGTGAATTACAAATGGTAATCAGTTAGCCTTGGCGCAAACCTTCATTCGAAGAGTCCGTGGGGAGAGAGGCTGCTCCCTCCCCACGACGAATACCCGGCTTTTGAATGAAGCCCCTCTGCATTCGGATCCTCCATGAAAAGCAAAACCATCCGCCGCTGGTCCTTCATCCACACCTGGAGCAGTCTGATCTGCACGGTATTCCTGCTGATGTTGGCGATCACCGGGCTGCCACTGATTTTCCATCACGAAATCGAGCACTTGTTGGGCGATGCCCCCGAGTTCCGGGAAATGCCCGCCGACACTCCACAGCTGGACCTCCAGCAACTGGTGGAGAAAGCCAAGGCCCATCGGCCGGGTGAGGTGGTGCAGTATTTTGGCTGGGACGAAGACGAACCCAACGGCGTCATCACCATCATGGCACCGACGCCGGGCACCGAGCCCAACTCCTCCCACACCTTCATGCTCGATGCGCGCACCGGCGAGGTCCTGGAAATGCCGTCGGCCAACGGCGGCTTCATGATGATCATGCTGCGCCTGCACGTGGACATGTTCGCCGGCCTGCCAGGCAAGCTGTTCCTGGCGTTCATGGGCCTGCTGTTCGTGATTGCCATTATCTCCGGCGTGGTCCTGTACCTGCCGTTCATGCGGCGCTTGAAGTTCGCCACCGTACGCCAGGACAAGTCGAACCGCCTGCGCTGGCTCGATCTGCATAACCTGATTGGCGTGGTCACGCTGGTCTGGGCGCTGACAGTAGGCGTGACCGGCGTGATTGCCGCGTGCGCCGAGTTGATCATCGCCGCCTGGCGCAACGACAGCCTCAGCACCATGATCGAACCCTACCGCAACGCCCCGCCGCTGACTCAGCTGGCGCCGGCCACCCGCCTGCTCGACATCGCCAAAGACGCTGCACCAGGCATGGAGCCGAGCTTTATCGCATTCCCCGGCACGCTGTTTTCCAGCCAGCACCACTATGGCGTGTTCATGAAAGGCGACACCCACCTGACCTCCCACCTGCTGACTCCGGTATTGATCGACGCCAGCACCCTGGATGTCACTGCCGTGGCCGAGCGGCCCTGGTACATGGACGTCATGAGCCTGTCGCTGCCGCTGCATTTCGGCGACTACGGCGGCAGGCCGATGCAGGTCTTCTGGGCGACTCTGGACGTGTTGACCATCATCGTCCTAGGCAGCGGCGTTTACCTGTGGGTGGTGCGGCGGCGAGCGACCCGGCGTACGGCTGTCGACAGGGAGGCACTCTCGTGAAGCCCCGACAGTCAAGTTTTTGGAAAGTGTTCGGCATACCCACAGCAATCGGCGCTCTTTGCGCAGCCGGGCTGTTCAGCGCGTTGCTCGGCGATGGTCCGTGGGATGCTGTGAGCTGGCTGGGGCTGGGCATCCCTTCTGTTGTGGCGGTGTGGGGACTGGTCCCGCGCCGCTGAGTTGGCAGAACGCTGCCATCGACAAACCACCCTTCAAACGTCAAGTCATACGATGACGCCCTCCCTGGGCGCCCTGAAAAGCACCCAAGCTCTGACATATTTGTTGACAAATTATTCCTTGCACTCCTATAAAGGCGCATGTTGTACGACAACCTACAACAGCGACACCAACTCCAAAAATAATCGATGGTGAAGTGATGAAAATCAAAGGCATCCGCTGGTGGATGGTCGGCCTGGTCACGGCCGGCCTGATGGTCAACTACCTGGCCCGCAATACCCTCTCGGTAGCCGCTCCGACCCTGATGAGCGAGATGAGCATCTCCACCGAGCAGTACTCCCACATCGTCGTCGCCTGGCAAATCTGCTATGCGCTGATGCAGCCGGTGGCCGGCTACATCATCGATGCCATCGGCACCAAGATGGGCTTCGCCATTTTCGCCTTTGCCTGGTCCATCGCCTGCGCCGCCGCAGCAATGGCCTCGGGCTGGCAAGGCCTGGCATTTTTCCGTGGCCTGCTTGGCCTGACAGAAGCAGCCGGGTTGCCCGCCGCCGTCAAGGCGTCGACCGAATGGTTTCCCGCCAAGGAACGCTCGGTCGCCATCGGCTGGTTCAACATCGGCTCGTCGATCGGTGCCGTCCTGGCGCCGCCGCTGGTGGTCTGGGCAATCCTGAACAGTGGCTGGGAACTGGCGTTCCTGATCGTCGGTGGCCTGGGCGTCGCCTGGACGTTTCTCTGGCTGCTCCTTTATAAGCACCCGCGTGACCAGAAGCGCCTGAGCGACACCGAACGCGATTACATCATCAGCGGCCAGGAAGCCCATTTCCAGGAACAGGACCCGAAGAAAGGCAGCTGGAAAAAAATCATCGCCAGCCGCAACTTCTACGCCATCGCCAGCGCCCGGATCCTCTCCGAGCCGGCTTGGCAGACCTTCAACGCCTGGATCCCGCTGTACCTGATGACCGAGCGGCACATGAACATCAAGGAGATCGCAATGTTCGCCTGGCTACCGTTCCTGGCCGCCGACCTGGGCTGCGTGCTGGGTGGTTACCTGAGCCCGTTCTTCCATAAGTACTGCAAGGTATCGCTGTTCACCTCGCGCAAGATGGTCTTGCTGTTCGGCGCGTCCTGCATGGTTGGCCCGGCCTGCATCGGCCTGGTGGACAGTCCGTATACGGCAATCGCCCTGCTGTGCATTGGCGGCTTTGCCCACCAGACCCTGTCGGGTGCGTTGTATGCCATCACGTCCGACTCGTTCGGCAAGAATGAAGTCGCCACCGCCACCGGCATGGGCGGCATGTTCGGTTACCTGGGCGCTGCGGCCTTCACGCTGTTGTTTGGTGTGATGGTGACGAAAATCGGCTACAGCCCACTGTTCGTGATGCTGGCGATTTTTGACGTGATTGCCGCGTTCATCGTCTGGACCGTCGCCCGGGAGCTCAAGCAACAACCGGCAACGCCAGCACCTTTGGAGCCACAGGCCCTTCAGCCAGCCGCCTGATCCAAGACACAGACTGGGTCATTGCGACCCGGTCACCCCTGCCTTGCGCCTAGACGATCGCGTTATGCTGCGCGATATCCTCCCCTGATCGAGACGTTGCCATGTCCGTTCCCAGCATGACGCTGTTCCACAATCCCGCCTCGCCCTTCGTCCGCAAGGTCCTGGTGCTGCTGCACGAAACCGGCCAGCAGGACCGCGTCGCGTTGCAGCTCAGCCAGCTCACGCCCGTCAAGCCGGACCAGAAGCTGATCGATGACAACCCACTGAGCAAGATTCCGGCCCTGCGCCTGGCCAACGGCAGCGTGATCCACGACAGCCGCGTCATCCTCGATTACCTCGACCACCAGCATGTCGGCAACCCGCTGATCCCCCGTGACGGCGCGGCCCGCTGGCGGCGCCTGACCCTGGCCTCCCTGGCCGACGGGATCATGGATGCAGCGGTGATGATCCGCTATGAAACCGCCCTGCGTCCGGCGGAAAAGCACTGGGACGAATGGCTCGATGCCCAACGGGACAAGATCCGCCGTGCCCTGGACATGCTCGAAGCCGAGGCGATTGCCGAACTGGCCAGCCATTTTGACGTGGCGTCCATCAGCGTCGCCTGCGCCTTGGGTTACCTGGACCTGCGCCATCCCGACCTGGAATGGCGCAAGGCCCATCCGCAGCTGGCGGCATGGTTTGCCGAGGTGAGCTTGCGGCCGTCGATGATCGCTACCGTGCCCAGGATCTAGTGTCCTGTCTCGGAAATACGTTCTCTTTTGGCGAGCGGCTTGGGTGTCCGGACAAGGCGCCGCGACGAGTCAAACAGTGAACAGCTTATTTCCGAGACAGGACACTAGATATTTCTCCAGATGTGATGGCCTCATCGCGAGCAGGCTCGCTCCCACAAAGGACAGCGCCGGACCTGTGGGAGCGAGCCTGCTCGCGATAGAGGCCCACAGGATCCAACGGAAACAACCCAGAGACAAGCGCCACGAGCACTTCCCTCACTCGCCGGTCTTCCCGCAGCCCCAGCGACCGGCTCATTTCACCTCTCCCAGATCGAAAGTCATGGCAGGCGCGGGCTTCGATCCGACCCCGTACCAGTCCAGTTTGCGGGTCAGCACCATGAACACACCCAAGAGACCGAACAGCAACAGCGAGCCCATCAACAATGCGTAGTCTTCGGCGCTCAACAGGCCGTAGAGCAAGGCATACAGCGCCGCCAATCCCGCCGAGAAGCCCAGGCCATGATTCACGCTGCGCAACACATGGCAGACATAGAACCCGATCAACACCACACAGGCGCTGGCCGACAACAGGTACGCCAGGGCAAAGCCGATGTGCTCCGACAGTGACAGCAGCAACAGGTAAAAGAAGGCCAGCGCCACGCCCACCAGGGCGTATTGGACCGGGTGCACCGCCAGGCTCTTGAGCACCTCGAACAGGAAGAAGCCGGCGAAGGTCAGGGCGATGAACAGCAGCGCATATTTGATCGCCCGGTCGCTCTTGAGGTACTGGTCCACCGGGTCGATGAAGCTCACGCCGAAGGCACGGCTGCGAAACGTTTCACAGCTCTCGCCCGACACGCAGTTCTGCAGCGCTTCTTCAAGGTTGGTCGAGAAGAACGAGGTCTGCCAGTCGGCGCTGAAGCCCTTCTCGTTGATGTCGCGGCTGGTGGGCAGGTAGTTGCCGATGAAGCTCGGGTGCGGCCAGTCGGCGCTCAGGTGCACCTTGCTGGTCTTGCCCACGGGCAGAATCTGCAACTCACCGGTGCCTTGCAGGCTCAGGTCGAAACCGAAGGTCAGTTCGGCACTGTTCTGGGCGTTGACCATCGGCAGCGGCACGTGCACCCCTTGCCCCAGCCAGCCAACCCGCGAGCCGGGCAGGAAATCCACCGTCTGCTGGTTGAGTTTCAGGGTCAGTGCATTCTCGATACCACGGATGTCGCTGATGCCCACGCTCAGGTACGGTTCGTCGAAGCGGTAATCGGCCAGATCCTTGGCGGCCAGGCCATAGCGCTCAGGCACCTTGAAGCGACCATCGATCCGGTTCTCGGCGTGGAACAACCGCGCCTCATAGATCCCCCGGGCACGGGTCTCGGTACGGACCTGGCCGTCGAGTTCGAACTGCTCCGGCAGGAAATACAATTCACCACTCTGCTCGACGGTTTCCAGGAAACGCACACCGGTCTTCTCGTTGGTATTCCAGACCCGCACGTCCTTGCGAAACGGCACCACGATCATCGGCCCGATGAGCTGCTGGCTGTGACTGGAACTGCTGGCGATCTCCTGCAACACACCGTCGCGCAGGGACTGGCGTTCGTCGATGAGGCCGTTGATCATCAACAGCGGAATCATCAGCAAGAGAATCAATAGGGCGATCATGCCCAGTTTTATGGCGAGGCTGCGGTTCATGTGGGGCTCTCCCTGTTCGAATGGGGAGAGTCTGGCGGCGCCGTGTGGGTTGTTTATGTGAGCAATGTGGAGATTGTGTGGAGACTGAAGAACCTGTGGGAGCGAGCCTGCTCGCGAAAGCGGTGCGTCATTGAGGATGATGTCGACGGGTTCACCGCAATCGCGAGCAGGCTCGCTCCCACAAAGGCTATGCGCCGATTTCAGGGCAACCGCAGCACCACTTCCACCCCACCCTCGACATTGCCGATACCGAATTCACCGCCATGCAACTGCACCACTTCCTCCACGAAGTTGAGCCCCAGGCCGGTGCTCTTGCGGCCGCTGTCCGGGCGCGGGAGGGAATAGAAGCGCTCGCTCAGGCGCGGCAGGGCGTAGTCGGGAATCGGGTCGGCCTGGTTGAACAGGCGGATCTCGACGCGGTTGCCGCTGCGCCCGGCACTGATGCGCAACAACCCGTTTGAAGGAGTGAAATCCAGGGCGTTGTCCAGCAGGTTGCCCAAGGCCTGGCGCAACAGAAACGCTTCGCCGGTCAGCGCCAGGTCGGCGGCGATGTGCCGGTCGACCCGCAATTGCCGGCGTTCGATCCAGCCGCTACGGGCCTCCAGCAGTTCATCCAGCAATCCCGCCAGCGGTACCGCGACCTGTTCTTCCAGGCCCTGGCGCTGCTCGACCTGGGCCAGGTTGAGCAAACGTTCGATCAGCTGTTGCATGCGCACGCTTTCACTGTCGATGTTGCTGACAAAACGCTGGTGCTGCGCGGTGGGCATGTCGCTCTGCAACAGCTCGGCGGCGCCGCGAATCGCCGCCAGCGGGCTCTTGAGTTCATGCGTCAGGGTGTGTACGTAGCGCTCGACGTAAGCCTTGCCTTCGAGCTGCGTGCGCATATGCTCCAGGGCGTGCGCCAGCTGCTCGAACTCGCCACCGCGATAATGCGGCACTTCCACCCGTTGCCCCTGACTGACGGCTTGGGCATAGCCGGTCAGGCGGCGCAGCGCCGAACTGAGCCACCACGACAGCAACGCCCCCAGTACCAGGCCGAGGCCGATCAAGCCGACACCGTAGAGCAGCAGTCGCCGTTCAGTGCGATCGATATAAGGCTGCAGCGAGCTATTGGGTTTGGCCACGGTGACCACGCCGATGATCCGGCCGTTATCGCGGATCGGCGCACCGACGTGCATCACCGAAGAGCTCGGGTCATCCGCCACGCTGCGACTCGAGCGGGCACCGTATTGACCGCGCAGGGTCAGGTAGACATCGTTCCAGCGCGAATAGTCCTGGCCCACGGCCACACCGCTGGAGTCAAGTACCACGATGCCCCTGGCATCCGTGACGTAGATGCGATGGCTGACCTGGTTCTTCGGCAGGCCCCAGATCGTCGCCGCCGGCTGACGCTCGCCGTAGGCCTTGAGCAGCTGTGGCCAGCGATTCTGGTTGAGGGTCCCGGCCTTGAAATCGTCCCGCAGGATCTCGGCCATCAGGTTGGCCGTGTCCACCAGGGTTTCCTCGGTGGACTGACGCACGCCGGGACGGATCTGCTCGATCACCGTGCCCAGCACGAAATACCCGGTCAGGCCGATGAACAGCACATAGACCAGAAAGATACGGATCCCCAACGGCATCAACTGTGCCCCGGGCTGTAGCTGTAGCCAAGGCCACGATGGGTCTGGATCGGTTCGGCCTCGGCCCTGACCAGGCGCAACTTGGCCCGCACGCTCTTGATGTGGCTGTCGATGCTGCGCTCGTAGCCGGCATCGCTGGCCACGCCCAGGGCGTCGAGCAGTTGTTCGCGACTGAATACCCGTTCCGGCTGCTCCAGCAGACAGTTCAGCAGGCGAAACTCGTGGCGGGTGAGGTTCAGCGGTTTGCCGCGATAGTTGATCTGCACGCGATCGCTGTCCACCTGGAACAACGCCGTGCCGAGTTCCGTGGCCGGGCGTGGCGCTGGCGCTACCCGCTTGAGGATGGCCCGGACCCTGGCCGCCACCTCGCGAGGGCTGAAGGGTTTGACCACGTAATCATCGGCGCCGATTTCCAGGCCCACGACCCGGTCGATCTCACCATCCCGAGCTGTCAGAAAAATGACCGGAACGTCGCTGAAACGTCTGAGATTCTTGCAAGTCTCAAAACCACTGATATCCGGCAGCCCCACGTCGAGGATGATCAGGTCCGCGGGGGTGTTTTTCTGGTGTTCCAGCGCGGCAACGCCAAGGCTCAGCCACGTGGTCTCGAAGCCCTCCCCTTGCAGGGCGAACACCAGCGTATCGGCGATGGCGGCTTCGTCTTCGACGATCAGAATATGAGGCATGTCTTGCGAGCCCGACAGTAAAGTTGCCGGAACGGTGCCCCAAGCCTTGGGGCACGTCAATCGGGGAAATCAGCAGTCGGGCTTGTCCGCCGTGAAACGTCGGGCCGGGTTCACCGCCGCACCGAATTCGCGCAGGGCCTTGGCGCCGATCAACAGCGGGTAATTGAAGCTACTGCGGTCGGTCAGGTTGACCTCGACCGTACGCTTGATGTTACCCAGGCACAGTTCCAGATCCACGACCGGGCGTTTGGTGGGGGCGATCTTTTCGTCCTCGTCCTCATCTTCCTCGGAACGGGTCTTGATTTTGCTGATACGCGCGATCTTGTGCTCGTAGACCTTGTTGCTCGCGTCCTTGGTCGCCAGGCGGAACCGCACCCAGTCATCACCATCACGGGTAAACGTTTCAATGTCCTTGGCCGACAGCGAGGCGGTCAGGGCCCCGGTGTCCATCTTGGCCTTGAGCACTTCACCGCCGATTTCCGGCAGCGCGATGTATTCGTAGCGCCCATAAAGGGTCGGTTCGGCGGCCAGCACGGGAAGGGCCACCAGGGAAAACAGGGCGAGAAGGGATTTCATGCAATAGGGCTCCTGTGTGGGTGGCTTTTTAGACCGTGAGCGGTGGATTCGTTCGGTTGCTCTAGAAAGGCACCCAGCATACCGGTCAAAAGGTGAAACATTCGTCCAGCACAATTTGGCCTGCCGCCCGAAGCTGCTTATCATGGCCCGCCAACCCGCTTGCAAGAGTCATCTATGCGCCGCCTGCTCACCGGCTGTTTCGTCACCCTGCTGCTGTTGCTCAACACCCTGGTGCTGTTCGGACCGTTGATGGTGTTCGCATTGCTCAAGCTGATCCTGCCCGGACGCTTTCGCGACTACGCCTCGTGGGCGGTGATGTGGATCGCCGAAACCTGGGCCGAGATCGACAAACTGATCTTCGCCCTGTGCATTCCCACTCGTTGGGATATTCGCGGCGACGTAGGCTTGCGTGGCGATACCTCTTACCTGGTCATCAGTAATCACCAGTCCTGGGTGGACATTCCCGCCCTTATCCAGGTCCTCAACCGGCGCACGCCGTTCTTCAAGTTTTTCCTCAAGAAAGAGCTGATCTGGGTGCCCTTCCTGGGCTTGGCCTGGTGGGCGCTGGATTATCCGTTCATGAAGCGCTACACCAGGGCCTTCCTCGCAAAGAACCCGGAACTGGCCGGAAAGGACCTGGAAATCACCCGCGCGGCCTGCGAGCTGTTCAAGCGCCAGCCGGTCACCGTGGTGAACTACCTCGAAGGAACACGTTTTACCGCAGCCAAAAGCCAGCAACAGCAATCACCCTTTGCCCACCTGCTCAAGCCCAAGGCCGGCGGCGTGGCGTTCGTGCTGGCAGCGATGGGCGAACAACTGGACGCGATCCTGGATGTGACCGTGGTGTATCCGCAGGCGCGGATTCCCGGGTTCTGGGATTTGATCAGCGGTTCCGTGCCAAGGGTCATTATCGACATCCAGACCCGCCCGCTGGACCCTGCGCTGTGGCGAGGCGATTACGAAAACGATCCCGTGTTTCGCCAGCACGTCCAGAACTGGGTCAACCAGCTCTGGACCGAAAAGGACCGACGCATCGTCGCCTTGCTCGACGAGCGCCGCTGATCAGATGCCGGCGCCGGTGCCCCAGATGCCACCGAGGTTCTGCAGCAATGAGCTGGCCACGCCTTGCTGACCGAGGTACTGGAGGATCACCGGGGCAAACTGGCCGATCATGCCGCTGTCCATGCCCAAGGCGCTGAAGGCATTGTTCAAGTCGTTGGTGTCCTTGACGTTGCCCAGCAGGCCGTCGAGCAGGGCATTCTTCTGCGAACCGCCACCGAGCAGGCCACCCAGGCCATTGAGTCCGCCGATGGCACTGTTGCCGGCAATCTGGTCCAGACCCGGCACGCTTTGGCTCAGTTCGGAAAACTGCGGCTCGCTGAGACGGTTCTTCGCCAGCCCCAACATCGCGCCGGCACCACCGATGGCCTGCTCCGGCGTGATCTTCAGCTCCGAACCCAATGTGTTGAGCAACCCGGCGGCCTCGGGCGCGGCGGCTACGGCGCCCTCCCCCTGCTCGCCCCGACCGCCCTGCATGGCCGCCACCGCATTGGCCGCATCACTGAGGCTGAACTGCGCGAAGGCCGGACCGGCCACCAGCGACAGCAGGCAGGACAGTGCGAAACCGCGTGAAACCTTCATTGCGAACGTCCTCTTGAACCATAAAAAACCGCCCGGATCAGGGCGGCACAAAATCGTGGATTGGACTGAGGAGAGTAAGGATTGTTCCACAGGCCCACATCCCCACCATCTTCGAAGTCCATCGCCGAAAAACGTTATGAACGGCGCCACATATTCTAAATAGACATAAAAAACTGTCAGGATTGACAGTAGCCCGATCGGCACCAATGACGACCATGTTCTATTGGACCCAATGGAGCCTGGACATGAAAAATACGCTGACGGGATGCACGTGGTTACTTCTATTGTTGATCGACCATGGCAGGGCCGGCGAAATAACCTGTCCTGCCATTGCGAATATCAGTGAACACATCAAACCCTGGGAAGTTAAGCCCATCGAAGTACAGGATGAACGAGAGTGGGCAAGTCAGAGCGCCATTAACATGGACGATCCGGCATCCATGAAATTCAACGGCGCCGAGTTTGCTCTCCATGACATTGACGACCCACAAACACCGGGAGGAACGACCCTCACTTGCGCATACGCATCCGTCAATCTGGCTCTCCAGTACCTTCAGATACAGCCGCCTGGTTCAGTGTGGACGAATCGGCGCTGCGAAAATCTTGCCCTTCAGGTGTGCAAGCTTATCGAGGCTGACGACTTCAACCTGAGTTTCTGATGGATCTATCACTCGCCCGCCGCTGGCAGATGACCCAGAGTCCGCTGATACCGTACAGTGCGCCACCCTCTGAAGAGTTTGCCTATGGACATAAAAATTGGTGGCGCCACCCTCGCGGTGATCCTGGCGGGCATGCTGATCGTGCTAGGTGTCAACGAATGCCAGCGAGGACCACTGAATCCGGAGGTGGCCGATGGTGTCAGCGAGGAACAGAAGACCTGGCTGACCATCGAACATCGCATCAAGCGCTACGACCCGTCCCTGATCTCGGTGACCCGCGACCAGCAAACACTCACCATCACCTATCGCCCGGACGCAGCCGCCGAGAATGACGAGGACTGGGTGCCGCGTCTGCTACGCGTTGTCGGCCATGGCCTCGCCGCGCTCAATAATGCCCCAGGGGGCAAGCAGTACATTCAGGTAACGGTCAAGGCCCGGCTGCTTGCCGACGACGACGTTGAACTGGTCTACGACATGCAGGGGTTCGATGCGATCAAGACCCAAAGGGATGGCTACACCACCTTCGCCAGCCTGCCCCGCAGCCTCACATTCGGCCGGGATGCGCTGGCCCAGGCCCAGCAAGAATGTCGGGACACGAATGTCTGGGGGTTCTACCCGGACTTCTGCGAGCGGGTCAAAACGGCAACGGTAACCCAGCCCTGAGTGGGGGATGGGAAATGGAACGAACAGCTTATGAACGAACAGGCAGCAGACACCTGCCACTACAGCCAAATAAAAAGGGCGACATCACTGTCGCCCTTTTTCCGTCTTGCCTACAGCCTTACGCCGCGCTGAACAACTTGTGCGGGTCGATCACGAATTTCTTCGGTACACCAGCGTCGAATTCGCCGTAGCCTTTCGGCGCGTCGTCCAGGCTGATGACCTGTACGCCGACGATTTCCGCGATGTTGATGCGGTCCCACATGATCGCCTGCATCAGCGCGCGGTTGTACTTCATCACCGGGGTCTGGCCGGTGTGGAAGCTGTGGGACTTGGCCCAGCCGAGGCCGAAGCGGATGCTCAGGGCACCGATCTTGGCGGCGGCATCGACCGCGCCCGGATCTTCGGTGACGTACAAGCCAGGGATACCGATCTTGCCGGCGACACGGGTCACTTGCATCAGGGAGTTGAGCACGGTGGCCGGAGCCTCCTGCTTGACGCCTTCATGGCCATGACCACGGGCTTCGAAGCCCACGGCGTCGACAGCGCAGTCAACTTCCGGCTCGCCCAGCAGGTCAGCGATCTGCTCGTGCAGCGGAGTGTCCTTGGACAGGTCGGCGATTTCGAAACCCTGGGCCTTGGCGTGAGCCAGGCGAACCGGGTTGACGTCGCCGACGATGACCACTGCCGCGCCCAGCAGACGAGCAGAGGCCGCAGCAGCCAGACCGACCGGACCGGCACCCGCGATGTACACGGTGCTGCCAGGACCCACGCCGGCAGTCACTGCACCGTGGTAACCGGTAGGCAGGATGTCGGACAGGCAGGTCAGGTCGCGGATTTTCTCCATGGCCTTGTCGCGGTCCGGCAGTTTCAGCAGGTTGAAGTCGGCATACGGCACCAGCACGTATTCGGCCTGGCCGCCGGTCCAGTCACCCATGTCGACATAGCCGTAGGCGCCACCGGCACGGGCCGGGTTGACGGTCAGGCAGACGCCGGTGTGCTGTTCCTTGCAGGAACGGCAACGACCGCACGCAACGTTGAACGGTACCGACACCAGATCACCGATCTTCAGGTTCTCGACGTCGCTGCCCTTCTCGATCACTTCACCGGTGATCTCGTGACCCAGGACCAGGCCGGTCTGAGCGGTGGTACGGCCGCGCACCATGTGCTGGTCGGAGCCGCAGATGTTGGTGGATACCACGCGCAGGATGACGCCGTGCTCGATCTTCCTGCCACGCGGGTCCTGCATTTTTGGATAGTCGATCTTCTGTACTTCGACCTTGCCGTTGCCGAGATAGACGACACCACGATTACCGGACATGCTTTCACCTCGCTGTTGTTTTTGTGGAACTGCGTCACCCAGGCAGGCAGCGCGTTTGTGCTCGGATTAGTACGGGGATTATCAAAGAAGAACTGCTCGCCAACGGGCCCCAGAGCGCCGCCAAGCATCTAAAGAACGACAGTGCGATTGGCGTTCAGGAACACCCGCCGTTCAATGTGGTACCCCACGGCCCGGGCCAATGTGAGCCCTTCGATATCCCGCCCCTTGGCAATCAGGTCCTCGGGGTAATGACTGTGGTCCACTACTTCCACGCCCTGGGCGATGATCGGGCCTTCGTCCAGATCGTTATTGATGTAGTGCGCCGTGGCACCCACCAGTTTCACGCCTTTGTTGTAGGCCTGGTGATACGGTTTCGCGCCCTTGAAACCAGGCAGCAGGGAGTGGTGGATGTTGATCGCCTTGCCGTCGAGCTTGCGACACAGCTCCGGCGACAGCACCTGCATGTAGCGGGCGAGAATCACCAGCTCGGCGCCGGTGTCTTCGATCACCTGCCACACCTGACGCTCCTGGGCCGGCTTGTCGTTCGGGTCCAGGGGGAAATGGTAGTAGGGAATCTGGTGCCAGTCGGCCAGCGGCTTGAGGTCCGGGTGATTGGACACCACCGCGACCACGTCCATGGACAGCTGGCCGATGCGCTGGCGATAGAGCAAATCGTTGAGGCAGTGATCGGCCTTGGACACCATGATCACCACTTTCGGCCGGTAGTTGGGCGGCGTCAGTTCGAAGACCATGCCAAAGGCTTCGGCACGCTCGGCCAGGCCGGCACGGAAATCCTGCTCGTCGAAACCATCGGGTTGGCGGAATTCCACACGAATGAAGAAACGCCCCGAAAGCCGGTCGTCGAAGGAGTGGTGCTCGGTGACATAGCAACCCTGCTCGAACAGAAAGCGAGTCACCGCGTCCACGGTGCCGAGCACGCTGGGGCAGTCGGCAGTCAAAATCCATGTGTCTGGGGCGCGGCTCATTCGTGATACTCCTCTGATCGTTCCCACGCTCTGCGTGGGAATGCCACCATGGACGCTCTGCGTCCGCCTTTGGGGACGCCGAGCGTCCCGGGATGCATTCCCACGCAGAGCGTGGGAACGATCAATCAGGCCTGCACGCTCAAGCCATACTCGGCCGACGCATCCTGCAGCCACAGCCACCAGTAATCGGAGAAGCTGCGACGGATCAGCAGTTCCCAGGTGTCTTCGGCAGTGTGGCGGATCACCAGTTGCGACTTGGCGAACACCGTGCCCACGGCCTTGCCTACCGGGAAGTTGCTTGGGTGTACATCGTAGCTGGTGGATTTCATCAGCACGTCGCGCACGTTCGGACCGGACAGCTCAAGGATCTGCTGGCCGCCACTGACGTTGACGATCTGGATGTGCAGGTCGCCCAGGGCTTCACGCAGCTTTTTCTCGACGGCGAACTCTTCACCGGTCGGCACGACCAGCAACCATTCATCCGGGCCCATCCATTGCAGGCTGGTCTCACCCTTGACGATCACGCTCAACGCGCCCGGCAATTCGATGCCCAGGGCCTTGTGCACGCCCGCGGCGAATGCCGCATCGTGGCCATCGCCACGGATGGTCAGGTGGCCCAGGAGTTTTTTCTCACGCACGGTCACACCGGCGTTCTTGCGTCCCTTGCCCACCAGGCTGGCGAGGTCGGCATGGTGCAGCGACGACTCGGCTTTGGCCCCGGTGGTTGGGCGTTGTTGGTAAACATTGGCTGCTGTCATATAGCACCTGTCATGAATGCTTGCTCGACCTGCCGGTGCGTGGCGCTGTGGGAGCAAGGCTTGCTCGCGATTAACGATAACTCGGTCTGATAGCTACCGTGTCGCCTGCATCGCGAGCAAGCTTTGCTCCCACACGCCCCCACCCACAGGGCTCAAGTGTTAGATATTCTGCCGATCGCCCTTCGGATCGAAGAACACCGAAGAAACGATCTCTGCCTCGATCACGCTGCCATCGGCCTGCGGCGAGAAGACCCGCTCACCGATGCGCTTCAGGCCGCCCTTGACCACACCCATGGCGAACGAATAGCCCAGGGAGTTGTGTGCGTAGCTGGAGGTCACGTGACCCACCATGGTCATCGGGATCGCCTGCTTGGGGTTGAAGACCAGTTGCGCGCCTTCCGGCAGCCAGACATTCGGGTCGATCGGCTTGAGGCCCACCAGTTGCTTGCGGTTTTCACGCACGCAATCTTCCCGGTTCATGCCACGCCAGCCGATCCACGAGAACGGTTTGGTACGGCCCACGCACCAGCCCATGTTCAGGTCGTCCGGGGTCATCGAGCCGTCGGTGTCCTGGCCGACGATGATGAAGCCCTTCTCGGCCCGCAGTACGTGCATGGTTTCAGTGCCGTACGGGGTCAGGTTGTACTTCTTGCCGGCCTCGACGATCTTCTCGAGCACGCCCATGGCGTAGTCGGCCTGCACGTTGATTTCGTACGACAGCTCGCCGGTGAACGAGATCCGGAACACCCGCGCCGGTACGCCAGCCACCAGGCCTTCTTTCCAGGTCATGAACGGGAAGCCGTCACGATCCAGGTCGATGTCGGTGACTTCGCTCAGCAGCTTGCGGCTGTTGGGCCCCGACAAGGTCATGGTTGCCCAGTGGTCGGTGACCGAGGTGAAGTACACCTTCAGGTCCGGCCATTCGGTCTGCTGGTAGATCTCCAGCCATTGCAGCACACGGGCCGCACCGCCGGTGGTGGTGGTCATGATGAAATGGTTGTCGGCGACACAGGCGGTCACGCCGTCGTCGAACACCATGCCATCTTCCTTGCACATCAGGCCGTAGCGGGCCTTGCCCACGTCGAGCTTGGTCCAGGCGTTGGTGTAGATGCGGTTGAGGAACTCACGGGCGTCCGGGCCCTGGATGTCGATCTTGCCCAGGGTCGAGGCGTCCAGCAGGCCGACGCTTTCACGCACAGCCTTGCATTCGCGCTTGACCGCGGCATGCATGTCTTCGCCGTTCCTCGGGAAGTACCAAGGACGCTTCCACTGGCCGACGTCTTCGAACTCGGCGCCGTTCTTCACATGCCAGGCATGCAGCGCGGTGAAGCGAACCGGTTCGAAGATGTGCCCGCAGTGCCGGCCGGCCACCGCGCCGAATGTCACCGGCGTGTAGTTCGGACGGAACATGGTGGTGCCCATCTGCGGGATGCTCACGTTCAGCGAACGGGCCGCGATGGCCAGGCCGTTGACGTTGCCCAGCTTGCCCTGGTCGGTACCGAAGCCCAGTGCGGTGTAGCGCTTGACGTGTTCCACCGACTCGAAGCCTTCGCGGGTAGCGAGCTCGATAGCAGCGGCGGTGACGTCGTTCTGCAGGTCGACGAATTGCTTCGGCGCCCGTGCGGTGGCTTTTTCGTGCGGCACCTGGAACAGCGCCAGGGTTGGCTCTTCGTGACGGCTCAGAGCCTTAGGCAGCACCCCTTCCACGGTTTTGAAGCCGGCTTCGCTGGCCGCGCGCGCGCCGCCCTCGAAACCATCGGCCAGGGTATCGCCGAGGCTGTAGACGCCATTCACGCCGCCGACACATACGCGTTTCTGCGGTGCTTCGCCCGGTACGAAACCGAGGATGTCTTCACGCCAGATCGGCTTGCCGCCCAGGTGCGAAGCCAAGTGGACCACCGGACTGTAGCCGCCGGAGCTGGCAACCAGGTCGCAGTCCAGCCATTCGCCGGGGCTGGTGACTTTTTGTCCGCGGACATCGATCGCGGCGACGCGAGCAGCGGTCACGCGCTTGCTGCCACGGGCCTCGATCACGGCGCTGCCGGTGAGGATGCGGATGCCTTTGGCGCGGGCTTCTTCCACCAGCGCGCCGCGTGGGTTGCTGCGGGCATCGGCGACGGCGACGACTTGCAGGCCGGCATCGAACCAGTCCAGCGCAACGCGATAGGCGTGGTCGTTGTTGGTGGACAGCACCAGCTTCTTGCCCGGTGCCACGCCGTAGCGACGCACGTAGGTAGAGACTGCACCGGCCAGCATGTTGCCCGGTACGTCGTTATTGCCGTAGACCAGCGGACGCTCGCAAGCACCGGTGGCCAGTACTACGCGCTTGGCGCGAACACGGTTGATGCGCTGACGCACCTGGCCGATCGGCGCGCGGTCACCGAGGTGGTCGGTGAGGCGTTCGTGGATGGTCAGGAAGTTGTGGTCGTGGTAGCCGTTCACCGTGGCGCGAGGCAACAACAATACTTCCGGCATCGAGCGCAGCTCAGCCACGACTGCCGCGACCCACTCGGTCGCCGGCTTGCCGTCCAGGCTCTCGCGGGAATCGAGCAGGCTGCCGCCGAACTCTTCCTGCTCGTCAGCCACGATCACCCGCGCACCGCTGCGACCGGCGGCCAAAGCGGCGGCCAGGCCCGCAGGGCCGGCACCGACGACCAGCACGTCGCAGTGACGGTTCATGTAGTCGTAGGTATCCGGATCGTTCTCGGTCGGCGAGCGACCCAGGCCGGCGGCCTTGCGGATGTACTTTTCGTAAGTCATCCAGAACGATTGCGGGTACATGAAGGTTTTGTAGTAGAAGCCCGGCGGCATCATCTTGCCGCCGACCTTGCCGAGAATACCCATCACGTCGTTGTTCACGCTCGGCCAGCCGTTGGTGCTGGTGGCGACCAGGCCCTGGTACAGCGCCTGTTGCGTGGCACGCACGTTAGGAATCTGCGTGGCTTCGGTGGCGCCGATCTGCAGCACCGCGTTCGGCTCTTCCGCGCCGGCGGCGAAGATGCCCCGTGGACGGGAATACTTGAAACTGCGACCGATGATGTCGACGCCGTTGGCCAGCAGTGCAGCGGCCAGGGAATCGCCTTCGAAGCCTTTGTAGGTCTGGCCGTTGAAGGTGAAGCTCAGTACTTTGTTGCGGTCGATCCGTCCGCCGTTGGACAGGCGATTGATCTGGCTCATACCTTCTCTCCCAGAGCCTGTGCGGCCGCTTTCGGACTGTCAGCCTTGTCAGTGAATTGCGGCTTTTGGCCGATCTTGTAGGTTTCCAGGATTTCGTAGGTCACGGTGTCGCGGGTCGCGTTGAAGTACTGACGGCAACCGGCAGCGTGGATCCACAACTCATGGTGCAGGCCGCGAGGGTTGTCGCGGAAGAACATGTAGTCGCCCCACTCCTCGTCGGTGCAGCTGTTCGGGTCCAGTGGACGCGGGATGTGCGCCTGGCCGGACGAATGGAATTCCTCTTCGGAGCGCAGTTCGCCGCAGTGAGGACAGAAGATGTGCAACATAGGGATTTCTCCTGTTAGTGGGCGACGGCAGCAGCGCCGTGTTCGTCGATGAGCGCACCGTTGTGGAAACGGTCGATGGAAAACGGTGCGGCCAGCGGGTGCATTTCACCCTTGGCCAGGCTGGCGGCAAACACGTTGCCCGAGCCCGGCGTGGCCTTGAAGCCACCGGTACCCCAACCGCAGTTGAAGAACATGTTCGGCACCGGCGTCTTGGAGATGATCGGGCAGGCGTCCGGCGTGGTGTCGACGATGCCGCCCCACTGACGGTTCATGCGCACCCGCGAGAGCACCGGGAACATCTCGACGATGGCCTGGATGGTGTGTTCGATCACCGGGTACGAACCGCGCTGGCCGTAGCCGACCCAGCCGTCGATACCGGCACCGATCACCAGGTCGCCCTTGTCGGACTGGCTGATGTAGCCGTGTACGGCGTTGGACATGATCACGCTGTCGATGATCGGCTTGATCGGCTCGGACACCAGGGCTTGCAACGGGTGGGATTCGACCGGCAGGCGGAAGCCGGCCAGTTTGGCCATGTGCCCCGAGTTACCGGCGGTCACCACGCCGACGCGCTTGGCGCCGATGAAGCCCTTGTTGGTCTCCACACCAATGCACACGCCGTTTTCCTTGCGGAAACCGATCACTTCGGTCTGCTGGATCAGGTCCACGCCGAGGGCGTCCGCGGCACGGGCAAAGCCCCAGGCCACGGCATCGTGACGGGCCACGCCGCCGCGACGCTGGACGGTAGCGCCCATTACCGGGTAGCGGGTGTTCTTCGAGCAATCCAGGTACGGGATCTCGTCGGCCACTTGCTTAGCGTTGAGCAGCTCGCCGTCCACGCCGTTGAGGCGGTTGGCGTTGACCCGACGCTCGGAGTCGCGGATGTCCTGCAGGGTGTGGCACAGGTTGTACACACCGCGCTGGGAGAACATCACGTTGTAGTTCAGGTCCTGGGACAGGCCTTCCCACAGCTTCATCGCGTGTTCGTACAGGTGGGCCGATTCGTCCCACAGGTAGTTGGAGCGCACGATGGTGGTGTTGCGCGCGGTGTTACCGCCGCCCAGCCAGCCTTTCTCGACCACGGCCACGTTGGTGATGCCGTGTTCCTTGGCCAGGTAGTAGGCGGTCGCCAGACCATGCCCGCCACCGCCGACGATAACCACGTCGTAGACCTTTTTCGGCGTCGGCGTGCGCCACATCCGCTGCCAGTTTTCATGATGGCTGAGAGAGTGTTTGAAGAGGCCGAAGCCCGAATAGCGTTGCATAGTCATTACTCCAAAACCGACTCAGCGATAAACCGGGAAATCCGCGCACAGGGCTGCCACTTGCTGGGCGACATTGGCCTCGACATCGGCATCGCCGAGGTTGTCGAGGATGTCGCAGATCCAGCCGGCCAGCGTCACGCACTGGGAAACCTTGAAGCCACGGGTGGTCACCGCCGGAGTACCGATGCGCAGGCCCGAAGTCACGAATGGCGACTGCGGATCGTTCGGCACGGCGTTCTTGTTGACGGTGATGTGAGCGCGACCCAGGGCGGCATCGGCGTCCTTGCCGGTCAGGCCCTGACGGATCAGGCTGACCAGGAACAGGTGGTTATCGGTGCCGCCGGACACTACATCGTAGCCGCGCTTGATGAACACGCCAGCCATGGCCTGGGCGTTTTCGATCACTTGCTGCTGATAGGCCTTGAAACCAGGCTCCAGCGCTTCCTTGAAGCACACCGCCTTGCCGGCGATCACGTGCATCAGTGGGCCGCCCTGAGCGCCCGGGAATACCGCGGCGTTGAGCTTCTTCTCGATCTCTTCGTTGGACTTGGCCAGGATCAGGCCGCCACGTGGACCACGCAGGGTCTTGTGGGTGGTGGTGGTGACCACGTCGGCGTAAGGCAGTGGGTTCGGGTACAGACCGGCGGCCACCAGGCCAGCGACGTGGGCCATGTCGACGAACAGCAAGGCACCGACCTTGTCGGCGATTGCACGGAAACGTGGGAAATCCAGGGTCTTGGAGTAAGCCGAGAAACCGGCCACGATCATTTTCGGCTTGTGCTCGACCGCCAGGCGCTCGACTTCATCGTAGTCGATCAGGCCGGTGGTGGTGTCGATGCCGTACTGCACGGCGTTGTAGAGCTTGCCCGAGGACGACACTTTGGCGCCGTGGGTCAGGTGACCGCCGTGGGCCAGGCTCATGCCCAGGATGGTGTCGCCGGCTTGCAGCAGGGCCAGGTACACGGCGCTGTTGGCCGAAGAGCCGGAGTGCGGCTGGACGTTGGCGTAATCGGCGCCGAACAGTTGCTTGGCGCGCTCGATGGCCAGGGCCTCGACCTTGTCGACGTGCTCGCAGCCACCGTAGTAGCGCTTGCCTGGATAACCTTCGGCGTATTTGTTGGTCAGGCCGCTGCCCTGGGCCTGCATGACACGCTTGCTGGTGTAGTTCTCTGACGCGATCAGTTCGATGTGATCTTCCTGGCGTTGCTCTTCGGCGTTCATCGCCGCCAGCAGTGCATCATCGTAACCTTGGATTTGGTCTTGCTTGCTGAACATCGCGTCTCTCCCAGCGGCGTCGGTACGCCTTTTTGTCTTGGTGAGGCACCGCCCGTTCGACAGTGCCCTTTGGATGCGATGGTATGGCTGGCGCAGGCAGGTCAAATGCCTATGGACGCCACGCAAAGGCGCGTTTACGACATGCACTTGCAGAGTTGAAGGTGTGGAGAGAACAAAGCTGTGGGAGCAAGGCTTGCCCGCGATGAAAACAACGCGGTCGCTCGGCTGACGAGGCGCCTGGATCGCAGGCAAGCCTTACTCCCACAACTGCACAGGCGTTACTGGATGACCTGGCGGACCGCAAGCAACACCAGGAAGTGTCCGGGATACAGGGCATACGCCCAGCGCCGCATCGCCGGCGGATGACAACGCCTCGCCCGGCGCAACAGCAACAGCCCGAGCCCTGGCGCAAACAAGCAAGCCAGCATGCCCCATACCGCCACCTCGTTCCCCAGCCAAGCGGCGCCATAGAGCACCCGCCACTGATTGGCCGCCAGGCACACCAGCCCTGGCAACCATGCGAAGTACCAGGGCCGACGAAACACCAGCAACATCGCCAGGGGCAGCAGCACGCCAAAGAAACCGAACATCAGTCGTGAAGCGCACAGCGCCGCCAGCAGCAACGCCCCCAATGCCAGGCACCGGGACTCCCATTGCGTTGCCTGCCAGCCGCGCGCCACCAACAGCCCCAGGATCAGTGTCGGCAGTACATTCAACGTAGAGGGGTCGGGGATGAACAATCGATAAGGGATTTCACTGATCGCGCCGAACAGCAACAGCCAGCCCAGATAACGCCACGGCATGACACCGGCTCCGTCCCGCGCCAGGTTTGCCGCCATCGCCAGGCAGAACCCAGGGAATGCCAGGCGCCCCGGCACGTAGAGCCAATCGGCGGAAAAACCGACATATCGCAGATGATCGAGCACCATCGCCAACAAAGCCAGCCATTTGAGCAGATCCAAGGCCCCGTCACGCCGATTCATGGGCACAGTCGTTCGGCAGCTTTGTGATTTCCTGACAGAAACATCCGGTGTGTTCCCCCGCTAATCTTGGGTAAAGTGCGCACCAATATCGAACACGGCGTCGTGGATCAAACACGCCGAACCACGAAACTCCCCACCCGGGAATTTCTGCCAGGGATCTTTACCCAGGACCTCTACTCCAGGAGCAAGGCCATGACCGACAAGAGTCAACAGTTCGCCAGCGACAACTATTCCGGCATTTGCCCCGAAGCCTGGGCGGCCATGGAAGAAGCCAACCAGGGCCACCAACGCGCCTACGGCGATGATGAGTGGACCCACCGGGCGGCCGATGATTTCCGCGCCCTGTTCGAAACCGACTGCGAAGTGTTCTTCGCGTTCAACGGTACAGCGGCCAACTCCCTGGCGCTGTCCTCGCTGTGCCAGAGTTACCATAGCGTGATCTGCTCGGAAACCGCCCACGTCGAAACCGACGAATGCGGCGCGCCGGAGTTCTTTTCCAACGGCTCCAAGTTGCTGCTGGCACGTACTGAAAACGGCAAGCTGACGCCTGACTCGATCCGCGAAATCGCCCTCAAGCGCCAGGACATCCACTACCCCAAGCCCCGGGTCGTGACCCTGACCCAGGCAACGGAGGTGGGCAGCATCTATACCCCAGATGAAATCCGCGCCATCAGCAACACTTGCAAGGAGCTGGGGCTGAACCTGCATATGGACGGCGCGCGGTTTTCCAATGCCTGCGCCTTCCTCGGCTGCTCACCGGCAGACCTGACCTGGAAAGTGGGCGTGGACGTGTTGTGCTTCGGCGGCACCAAAAACGGCATGGCCGTGGGTGAAGCCATTCTGTTCTTCAACCACGACCTGGCGGTGGACTTCGACTATCGCTGCAAACAGGCTGGGCAACTGGCATCGAAAATGCGCTTCCTCTCCGCCCCCTGGGTCGGCCTGCTGCAAAACGACGCCTGGCTCAAACACGCCCGCCACGCCAACCACTGCGCCCAACTGCTGGCGCAATTGGTCAGCGACATTCCCGGCGTGGAACTGATGTTCCCGGTCCAGGCCAACGGCGTGTTCCTGCAACTTTCGGAACCCGCCATCGCCGCCCTCACGGCCCGTGGCTGGCGCTTCTACACCTTCATCGGCAAGGGCGGCGCACGGTTCATGTGCTCGTGGGATACCGAAGAAGCGCGGGTACGGGAATTGGCGGCGGATATCCGGGAAGTGATGAGCGCCTGAAGCCAGGCGCCCGGCCTACCGATCGTTCCCACGCTCTGCGTGGGAATGCCGCCACGGACGCTCCGCGTTCGGCGCTGCAAACGAACCGACTATTCTCACCCGCCACGTACCCTTTTCGCCTATCACGAAATGAATCGGCAACTGCAATATGAGCATTCCACGCGCAACAAAGGAATGAACCCATGGGACGGAGCCGCTACGTCATCACCGAACCTGACAAACCGCACTTTCTCACCTGCACGCTCATGGAGTGGCTGCCGCTGTTTGTACGGCCTTACCTCGTCGATCATCTGCTCGATTGCTGGCGTTATCAGCAAGCCCACCAGAACCTGCAACTGCTGGGTTATGTCGTCCTGGAGAATCATCTGCATTTCGTCGCCCAGGCACCGAATCTGAACAAGTGCTTGCGTCAGTTCAAATCATTTACGGCACGCCAGATCATTGATGACCTGCAGAGCAAAGGCGCAGAGCGAGCGTTGCAACGCTTGAGATTCAGCAAGCGAGCACACAAGAAAGACCGGGTGTATCAGCTTTGGCAGGAAGGCTCACATGCGGAGCAGATTCATAGCGAAACGGTCATGCGTCAAAAGCTGGATTACATCCACTTCAACCCGGTGAAGCGTGGGTATGTGGAATTACCGGAACATTGGCGGTATTCCAGTGCGCGCAATTACGCGGGGATGGAAGGCTTGATCGAAATTCAACGATGGTAGCGTGCAGACGGCCGGGGAGCCGGGACGCGGAGCGTCCCTGGCGGCATTCCCAGGCAGAGCGCGGGAACGATCAGCACAATACCTGCCACCTCGTTTCCCACGCTCTGCGTGGGAATGCATCTCGGGACGCTCCGCGTTCCGGCTTCAGCGCCCCATGCGATCGACTCAGAAATCGATCCGCACATCCCCCTTCGGCACACTGCAGCACGACAGGATGTAACCTTCGGCCTCGTCGTCCTCGGTGATCCCGCCGTTGTGGTCCATCTCCACTTCCCCACCCAGCTTCATCACCTTGCAGGTGCCGCAGATGCCCATGCCGCAGGCCTTGGGTATCATCATGCCGAGCTTGGCGGCGGCGGCGTGGACGGTTTCTCCCGGTGCCACGCGGATGCTCTTGCCGGAAGAGGTGAATTCCACCAGGTGCAGGTCCGCGGCATCGACTTCGGGGGCGTCGGCGGCTTGTTCGGCCTGCTCCACCGCATCGGCACGGGCTTCCGGCGGCGTGGCGCCGAAGGATTCCTCGTGGTAACGCTTCATGTCGAAGCCGGCGGCTTCCAGCAGGCGCTTGACCGCGTTCATGTACGGCGTCGGGCCGCAGCAGAACACTTCGCGCTCCATGAAGTCTGGCGCCATCAGCTCCAACATCTTGTGGTTCAGGTAGCCGCGATAGCCAGCCCAGGGCTCGCCCAGGCCATGTTTTTCACAGATCAGGTGCAGGCTGAAGTTGTCGATCCGCGACGCCATGTGTTCCAGCTCGCGGTGATAGATGATGTCCTTGGGCGAACGGGCGCTGTGGATGAACACCATGTCGACGTTGCCGTTGGTGTCGTAGTACCAGCGCGCCATCGACATCACCGGAGTGATGCCGACGCCGCCGCTGAGGTAGAGCACCTTCGGGCTGGAGAAATCGATGGCATTGAACAGCCCCACCGGCCCGTGCACCGCCAGCTCCTGGCCTTCGTGCAGGGTGTCGTGCAGCCAGTTGGAGACCTTGCCCCCCGGCACGCGCTTGATAGTCACCGAAAAACTGTAGGGCACCGACGGCGAGCTGGAAATAGTATAGGAGCGCATGACCTGCTGGCCTTCGATTTCCAGCTCCAGGGTGACGAACTGCCCCGGCTTGAAAAAGAACATGATCGGCTGGTCGGCCATGAAACAGAATGTGCGCACATCCCAGGTTTCCTGGATGACTTTGACGCAACGCACGATATGTCGGCCATTGGCCCAGGTCTGGGTGGTGACCGGGTTCAGGAAATTATTGGACATGCTGATCTCCACGGCCGACTGTCGGCCTTCATGGTTGTGATTGTGCTCAGGCGCCGAAACAGCCATTTACCTATTCGCGACATTCACATACTTATCGCGACCAGCCCCTAACTACCGGCTCTGGCGCGTCGGGAACAGATTGGGCCATGTCGCCCATGGATAAGGTTCCAGCCCGGCGCGGCCCCACACTCGCCCCAACAGACAAACAACGTTTTCTGCCTTGCGTAGCACAACCGATTAGCCATATTTCGCCGGCCACACAGATGGCCATGAGGATAAAACGATGGACGTGACCACAACCCTGAGCCTGGGCGATCCACTGGAACCCGCACGCAAGGCCACCGTGCAGATGCTGCAGGAGCGCGAGCGCACCTATTCGCTGCCGCAGCCATTCTATAGCGACGAGCGCCTGTTCGACATCGACATGCAGGAGATCTTCCAGAAGGAATGGCTGATCGCCGGCATGACCTGCGAGATCCCGGCCAAGGGCAACTACCTGACCCTGCAAGTGGGCAAGAACCCGATCATCGTGATCCGCGGCGCCGACGGTGTGGTCCACGCTTTCCACAACGTCTGCCGTCACCGTGGCTCGCGCCTGTGCACCAGCGACAAGGGCAAGGTTGCCAAGCTGGTCTGCCATTACCACCAGTGGACCTACGAGCTGGACGGGCGCCTGCTGTTCGCCGGCACCGAAATGGGCGCCGACTTCGACATGAAGCAGTACGGCCTCAAGCCGGTGAACGTGAAGACCGCCGGCGGCTACATCTTCATCAGCCTGGCAGAGAATCCGCCGGCCATCGATGATTTCCTGTCGACCCTGGCCCATTACATGGAGCCCTACGACATGGAAAACACCAAGGTGGCGGTGCAAACCACCTTGATGGAAAAGGCCAACTGGAAACTGGTGCTGGAAAACAACCGCGAGTGCTACCACTGCGGCGGCTCGCACCCGGAATTGCTCAAGACCCTGCTGGAGTGGGACGACGTCACCGACCCGCGCGCCGACCAGGCGTTCAAGGACCACGTGGCCGCTTCCGCCGCCGCCTGGGAAGCCGAGAAGATTCCTTACGCCCACGCCAGCTTCGGCCTGCGTAACCGTATCGTGCGCATGCCGCTGCTCAAGGGCACCGTGTCGATGACCATGGACGGCAAGCAGGGCTGCGCCAAGCTGATGGGCCGCATCAAGAACCCGGACCTGGGCTCGATGCGTATCCTGCACCTGCCGCACTCGTGGAACCACTGCATGGGCGACCACATCATCGTGTTCACCGTGTGGCCGATCAGCGCCCAGGAAACCATGGTCACCACCAAGTGGATCGTGCACAAGGACGCGGTCGAAGGCGTGGACTACGACGTGGCGCGCATGCGCGAAGTCTGGGACGCCACCAACGACCAGGACCGTCGCCTGGCCGAGGAAAACCAGCGCGGCATCAACTCCACCGCCTACCAGCCGGGCCCATACTCCAAGACCTATGAGTTCGGCGTGGTCAACTTCGTGGACTGGTACAGCGGTCGCATGCTGAACAACCTGGGGGCCGAGCCTGCGCCGTACCTCAAGGGCATCAAGGTTCAGGCCTAAGGTAAACAGCATCGCGAGCAGGCTCGCTCCCACAGGGGATCTTTGGTGGACCGAAGATCGAGTGTGGGAGCGAGCCTGCTCGCGATAGCGGCCTGACTATCACCCGTTACTTCGAAGACCACCGCACCGACCCATCCTCGCCGTAGAACGTCTCTTCGATGTTCTCGCCCACCAGCCGCACCTTCACATAGCCATTCAGCACCCGCTCCGGATACACCTCATCCCCGGCCAGTTCCGTTTCCGACCACAATATCCGCGCATGCCCGTTCAGTTCGCTGGTGGTGCCATAGGGAATCGCCCCATGCCCGGCACACCGTGCGTGCAATCCGCCCTGGGTGGCGTAGCAGATACCGTTGTGCAGGTGACCCCAGTACCAGTAATCCGGCTCACGGCCCAGTGCATCGCACACCGGCTGGTACAACGCGGTCTTGTTGTGCCCGGAAATATCGAACCCCTGGTGGTGACTGAGCACCATCAACTTCTTGCGCTTGGGCAGGCTTTTCATCCAGTCGATCTGCTGGCTGTTGAGCGTGCCGTCCATGTACAGGTTCATGGCGTCCGAGGCGTAGGCGCTGTCGAGGCCGACCACCAGCCAGTCGTCGTTGTACAAGGCGAAGTAACTGGTGCCCTGCTGTCCCGGAAAACGCTTGGCCAGCTCCTTGAAATAGCCATGGGCGCCGCTGTACATCTCGTGGTTGGAATTGAGCGTGAACGAGCCATGCTTGCCCTGGGGCCAGCCGACCATGTCGACGTCTTCCTGGGAATGTGAACCGGCATAGTAGACATCCCCCAGGTGAATGGTGAAATCGGCCTGGGCCAGTTGCATCTGATTGGCCACCGCCACCGCCGGGGCGTGGCTGTCGAACGGGCCGGTACCCCAGTCGCCAGCGATGGCCAGCACTACGTCGCTGTCCATTTCCACCAGTGCCGGCGTGGTGCCGAACGTCGCGTGGTGGCGCAGGTTCTCGATCCACTTGAGCAGCGCCTCGCTCCACAGCAAGTCCAGCAATTCCCATTTGCGGCAGCCCAGCAAGGTACCGTCCTTGAGCACCCGGGTCGGCAATTCGTCCTCGCTTTGCGGCAAGGGCTTGGCGTTGCCGATCTTCAGGATCGACAGGCCGTGGGCCAGCTCCCACGGTACCGCCGGTTCGTCGTCCGGCAGGTCGCCATGCTCGATCACGTGCCGGGCCTGGTCGTGGCCCCGTTGCAACAGCTTGACGATGGCCTCGAACTCCTCGGGCTCCAGGTCGTTGACGAGTTTTTTCCAGGACATCTCCAGCCGCGTGACCAACCCATGCAGGCGGACCTTGACCTTGTCGATCTCATGTTCCCAGTGGTGCAGTAATGACATGTGGACGCTCCTTCGCAGTGCCCTGGGCTACAGGGTCTTCATGAATTCGATCAGGGCTCGCTTGTCGGTGTCCGACAGCTGCGTGCCATACAGGTGGCCGCCGTTGTGGTTGCCCTCCAGGCGGGTGTCGTATTTGAAATCCGCCGACGCCTTCATCTGCGCGCCGCTGGTGACAAAGCCGACCTTCTCCGGGTCGTAGATGTCGGAGCCGGTGTAGAACACTTGCGGACGCTGCTCCGGCGGCAGCAACAGGTCCCACAAGGTCGGCACCGAGCCGTTGTGCAGGTACGGCGCACGCAACCAGACGCCGTCGGTGGGGGTGTTACTGTAGCTTTGGGTCTTGCGGTAAGCGTTGAAATCGAATGGCGGCTTCTTGAAGCCGTGGAACGCCGTCACCAACCCGGTGGTGAAGGAGTCCAGGCGATGGGGATCGGTGCCCAACTGGTCGATGTTGGTGGTGACCTGGCCCGTGTCGGTGCGGCCGAAGTCGTGGCAACCGGCACAGTTCTTCTCCCAGATCGGTTTGCCCTGGGCCACCTTCGCCTGGTCCAGGGCGAACGGCCAGGCCGGCGCCTTGTGCCCCAGCAACCAGTTGGTCACCCGGTTGAAGCTGGGCGGCAGCACCGATTCCGGCGTCGCCCCCACAGCCATGGCGGCGGCGTAGTTGCGCTCGTGGATATTGTTGTTATTGCCGTCCCAGTGCAGGTACATCGACTCGCGGGGTTTCTGGTTCCAGACCTGCGGCAGGTCCACGGTGCCGATGGTGGAGTCATCCGGGAAGCCGAACACCACCATTTTGGTCGGGTTGAAGGTGTCGGTCCGACCGGGCCCCTGGGCCGGACGCAGTTTCTGCCAGGCGTAGGCCTGCTTCTGCTTGAGCAGCGCGCTCTTGGCCATCGGGATGATCAGGTAGCGGTTGTACAGCTTCTCGAAAAAGCCCAGTTGGAACTTGCCGTTGATCGCTGCCATGACCGCATCGGGGGTGAATTTCGGGTCGCTGGCGCAATCGTAGGCGAACCACTGGAAGGCTTGCAGCTGCAAGGTATTGGCCGGAGCGCTCGCGACCGGAACCGCGACATCAGTGGCGTTGGCCCGGTAGGAGCCGGTGTGGCACAGGGCGCAGTTCGGCTCCACGGTGGGGTAACCCAATTGCCGCTTGGCCATGCCGATGGGCAGGTCCCTGCCGTTCTCGTAGAGGAAACCGAACACTTCGTAACCGCCGGGCTTGGGCATCTTCTCCGGGCACATCTGCGGCAGCACGGCGAACAGGTAGTAAGGAATCCGTGCCTCGATACCGAGGCCGATGGCGGCGTATTTGTAATGGTCTTCGTCGGATGCGAAGTCCGGTTGCGGTACCTCGCGGATCATCTGGTACCAGGTCTGGTAGCCGATAAAGCCCAGTACCAGCACCACGACCAGCGCGCCGGTCCTGAAGCGGGGACTGTGCCAATGCCGTATCCAGCCATCGCGCCACTCCCGGCAACCGGCGCAGATCAAGGCCAGCGGACGATTGGCAACCGGGCTGCCCAGGTACAGCAGCACGCCCAGGATCAGGAACATGCTCAGGTCGCCCATCAGCATCGGTACGAACAACGGGCCCTGGTTGTTGGTGTTGATCAGGTAGATCCAGAACACCACCGCTACCAGTCGCGAGAGCACGCACAACCACGAATTCACCACGAAACGCGGCGCATTGAACCCCGAGGGCATGTAGAACAGGCTGATCCCCACCAGCAACATGCCAGTGTTTTCCAGCCAGGGATCGGACAGCACAGGCGGTAGCCCGAGCATGGACGTCAGCAACGCCGGCGCGAACAGCGCCGGAATCGCGAAGAACATGTTCATGACAATCCCGACCCAGATGATGCGTTGGTACCAGCGGATGTAAGTGTTCATAGCATTTCCCCAGATCGTGCCCACGCTCTGCGTGGGCATGCATCCCATGACGCTCTGCGTCACAAAAGCGGACGCGGAGCGTCCGTGGCGGCATTCCCACGCAGAGCGTGGGAACGATCCCGGCTAGCCGAGTGCTGTCTTCTCCAGGTGTTCGAGGATGATCGGATACACATCCACCACCGCATCCTTGCCGAAGATGCAGTCGATATGGCCGTAGCCCGGCACCTCGTGGCGGCTGAACAGCTGCGGGCCGTGCATGTCGCACAGCCGCTCATAGGTCTTGAGGGTGCTTTGCGGCAGGTAGCACTGGTTGTCGGCGCCGCTGATGAAGCAAATCGGCAACTTCAACCGATCGAAATGCGGCATGTAGACGTCGTTGCCCTTGAAGTCCACCAAGTGCCCCTTGCGCACGATCAGCGCCAGGTGCTCGAAAGTGTGCATGTTCGACTCGCCGAACAGTTCATGCAGGTTGTCGTGCAGGGTTTCGTTGAGGGTGTCGTGGCGGTACAGCGACGCATACATGAAGGTGATGCGATGGCAGACCGGGTTGGTGCAATAGCCCTGGGCCTCGATCCGGGCGTAGCCGTTCAGCGCTTTGTCATAGAGCTTGTTGAACCAGTTCTCCTTGGTGTCGGCGTAGGCGGTCAGGGACTTGATGCCGATGGCGTCGAGCATGCCCGGCAGGTGCAGGCCGGCCTTCAGGCCGGTGGCCGTGGCGACCACCGTATCGGCGGCGATCTGCGAGCAGACCACCGAGCGCACGCCTTGCAGGCCCGCCAGCATCGACATGAAGAAGGTCGTCGCACCGTAGCAATGCACCACGCATTGCACGTCGCGGGCGAGGGTCGCCTGCTGGATCTGTTCGATGGCTGCCTTGAAGTCGTACTGGGCCACCTGGTCGCCGTTCCACTCATGCTTGCTGGCGGGCAGCAGGATGCTCACCCGCAGGTCCAGCAGCCAGACGTCGTACTCATGCTTGCACAGGTACTCCAGCAGGTTGGTGTGAATGGTATCGGTGGAGAAGATGTTCGAGCCCACGCCCAGGCCGTGAACCAGCATCACCGGGCCTTTGCTGCCCGCCTGATAGCGGGTCAGGCGCAGTTGGACGCTGTCTTCGGTCTCGAAGAAATGCACGGTCGGCGCCGGTGCGTCCAGCGGCCGCTTGATCCGCGGCGGCGCATCCGGATTGAAGTAGATATCCCCGGCGAACACTCCGCCGTAACTCTCCCACAGGATGCCGGCGAAGAACTTGCCGAACCGGGCCAGGGCCTCGACCCGTTCGCGCTCGTTACGGGCGTTGAGCACCTTCATGGTGGTCATCTGCTTGGCAAAGTCCGCCGGCAGGATGTGCATCACACCCGAGCCGAGTACCGCGCCGGTCTTGTCCGGCCCGCGATAGAGGGTGACATAGAGGGTGCTGGTGTCATGCCAGACGTTCAGCACGCCGTTGTCCTCGGGCACGGTCTTGAAGGCGCTGAAGTAATAGTCGCTGCCGTCCTCGGCGGTCAGCTTCATGTCGTAGTTCATGTGCCGCACGCCCACCTGCTCCTGGTATTGCTCGAACAGGTTGAATACGCCGTTGCTGGCGACCAGCGGCTTCGGCGAGAGCAGGGGCGCATCCAGGGTACCCACCAGCGTCGCCGCGTGTTCCGGCTCCTTGATCATGCGATTGAGGTCGTCGGCGGTGATGGTCAGGGTGAACTCGATGGTCGAGTTGTCGGTTTTTCCGCGTTTCGCCGCCGCTTCGTAAAGCGTGAGATCGGTGCCCTGGGCCTGGGTGAAAGCGGTGGAGAAATAGCCCTTCATGGTTTCGGTGAACTGCACGCCGAGGGTTGGCGGCGTCACCGACTTTTGCGGGGCCGAAGGCAATGTGTAATCGATCAGCCAGCCACGATCGGCCGCCAACAGGCCCATGTTGCGCTCGCTCACCGCCGAAATGGTCAACAGCGGATTGACCGCCAGGGACGTCGGAATCACCGCACCGTCGGCCACGTACAGGCCGGGGTAGACATCCGTGCCGCTGGTGCCACTGAACACCTGGCCCTTGTGGTTGACCACGCCTTGCGTCGCATCCTCGCCCATCACGCAACCGCCCAGGGGGTGAACCGAGACGATGCTGTGTTTGAGCAGCTTGGTCCAGATCGGGTTCTCGACCCAGATCCCGCCCAGCGCCTTGGTGCTCTGGTGCAGCCGTTCATTGCCGAGGGTGACGTTCTCCTGTTCGCCGACACCGGGCCAGTCGATGCGCAACTGGTCCTTGCTGTCGAGCAGCATGCGGCCCTTGCCGTTGTCGTGGCTCATGATCAGGTAGGTCTGCATGTTGTGCAACGCGCCGTAATACGGGCCGCGCAGGAAGCTTTCGGCTTCCCGTCCCTTGTATTTCAGGCTGGCACCGAAACCTTTATCGGTGGGCACGCCAATCATCTCGGCGAACGCCGCCATGCTCGGCACCATCGGCCGGCCGAGGGCGCCGGGGATCGAACCTTCCTCGATGACCATGCGACTGCGCCAGTCGCCCTCGGTGCGCATGTCGATGATCGAGGTGATGCACGGCCCCACCGGCTCCAGTTCCTTGGCCGAATGGGCGCCGAAACCGATGCCGTTGATGACCTGGTCGCAGTTGTGGCCGAACCCGAGGATGTCACCGTTGCCGCTCATGTTCTCGCCCAGCTGATTGGACATCGACAGGCCCTTGTCCCGGGAGCGCAACATGATCTCGGTGGAACCCAGGGTACCGGCGGACACCACCACGATGTCGGCCCGCACGAACAGGGTCGGTGCCGAGAACAGTTCGCGGCCGCTGTCCAGGTACTGGAAGTGCACGATCCAGCCGTCGCCGTCGCGCTCCAGATGCCGCACCTCGGCCTGGCAGAAAATTTCCGCGCCATGGTTCCAGGCATCCGGCAGGTAATTCATCAGCGTGGTGTTCTTGGCCTTGTTGTTACAACCGGAGACGCAGTCGCCGCAGCCGTTGCATGGCAACTGTTCGACGCCGACGTGGTTGAGGTTGTTGGGCAGCTTGTCGAACGTGACGTTGATGGGTGGCCGATAGAAATGGGCCGTTTGCTTGAGGTAGTCGGCCGACTTGCGGTGGGCTTCGAGCTTGGGCAGCTTCGGCTCCGAAGACGGGTAGGCGTTGGGCTTGAGCATTTCCCTGGCCCGTGCATAACCATCCTTGAGCAACGTGTCACGGTGCTCGCGCACCTCCAACGGCCAGCGCGGGTCTTCGAACACGCCGGGCTCCGGTTCCAGGGAGACGTTGGCGTTGATCAGCGAAGTGCCGCCCAGGCCGCAACCCACCACCACGTTCTGCTGGGCATTGACGTGCAGGTCGAACATGCCGGTGCGCGAGCCGATGTGGCCGTCCGGGTCATGCACCTGCAACTCTTCGGTGGCCGCCAGCATGGTGTTGGGATATTCGCCGGGTTGCATCTCGCGGCCCCGTTCCAGCAGGCACACCTTGCGCCCGGCCCGGGACAATCGTGAAGCGGCGATGCCGCCGCCGTAACCGGAGCCGATGACGATCACGTCATAGTGTTCCTTGATATCGCTGATGGGGGTCGAGATCCGTGTCATGTCCAAGTCCTCTCAGGCAGAAAGGGCAACTCTGCGGTTGCCTGTAAATCGAAGGCGTACAAACGCCCGGCCACGGTCCCGCAGGGGGACGCGCGGCAGTCAACGGTGTTGCGGGTGAAACGGGGCGTGGGTGAACGCTATTGGCGTGCACGCTGATTGGCGGCGCGGCGACGAATACGCCTGGGCAACAACATGGGCGGCGTCGGGATGCAATTCACCGAGGGGGGAAGGTACGAGTGAGGGTGTCGGCTATCCATCCTGTTCTCCCTGAACCAGATGTGGATAAAAACGCTGATGTCCTTGTGGGTTGGAGTGAAGACACGCGACAGGTTTGCGTCAAGGCAGTTCCTTAGAACTGTATGAAATTTGATCTATAGCGTTTGAGACTATGCCCGTCGGGCCCCACAGCCTTTCACAAACAAGTTATCCACATGACCACCCACAGCTAATGGGGACAAGTGCGTCCGGGAGAGATGACTCCTGGGAAAAAACTCAGCAAAAACCGCGATTTATGCACAGCGAAAGTTTTTACTTCATATTGGCTATATTTTAACCAAACCTCGCAAAGGCTTGATCTGTATGGCTTGCAGAGGTGAGCGAACACCTTATCCACAGAAGCGCCAACAGCGTTTGGGGGTAAATTTGACGAATCTGTGGAAAAACGCTGCAACGAGCCTTAAACCGAGGTTCTATGGGGAGTTTTTCAATCGGATAGATGAATTGATCATTTAATGATCAATGGAGTGAAAGGCCCGTCTCGCGTGGCTTGCAGAGGACGGCGAACATCTTATCCACAAAAGCGCCAACAACTATTGGGGGCAAAACGTGCATCACCTTCGCCCGCATGGCCAGGAAAAAGCCAATAAAAACCGTGACTTGGGCTGATCAATTTTTGAGCGCAGCCTTGGAAGGCTTGATTGGCAAGGGCTATGGCAAGGAACGAACAGGTTATCCACAAGTGGATGAACAGCAATTGTGGGTAAGCACCGGTCCCGAGTGAAGAACCCGCTCGCTTCCCACGGTATCCATCTCGCAGCGGTCAGGGCCGATGCATGAGATACGCTTCTCCCGTCACCCGAATCATCGGATGCGGAAAAATCTGACAGGTTTTAACGATTTCAAAACCATGGCGCTCGTAGAAGCGCCGGGCGCCGGTATTCGCTGCGTAGTCGATCAGGCTCAACCCCTTGAGCTCCAATCGATCAGCCCGCTGTTGGGCCAGCTCGAGAAAGCGCACGCCCAAGCCCTTGTTGCGCCAACCTTCATGCAGGGCCAGGCTCGATATATAGAGCGTATCGGGAATTTCCATATCAGCGTAAGGCGCCAGCACCGGATCCGTGACGGGAGTCGCCAGCGGATCATGACGCATCACGTAACAATGCATCATCCCGATGACTCGACCCTCAGCCTCCGCAATGACGCAGTTCTGGTAGGAGAAATCGACACCCTCACGTGCATAGCGAGCTGCGCCCACCTCTACGAGGTCCTGCCCAGGCTCCGCCAGCTGGCTCCAGATGTAATCCGAAGCACCTTCGGAGGAAATCTGGAACAAGCGAGCAATGTCGGACGTATCCGCGGGTAAAGCCGGACGAAATTCAATATTCATGAAAGGGGATTCCAATGGCTATCAGACGCCTTGGGGGGTTATCCACAGGCGCATGCGGAATTGTGGCTAAACCCGATCCTCTGTGGGAGCGAGCCTGCTCGCGATAGCCGCATATCAGACAACATGGTTGTCGCTGACACGCCGCTATCGCGAGCAGGCTCTCTCCCACATGGGGTTTCGCGGGGATGTGGGGTTAGCGAACCACCCCTTCCTCCACCAACAGCTTGAGAATGGCTTCAGCACCGGCCTCCGGGCTCACGCCCTTGAGCACTTGCCCGCCTCCGCCGCTGGCCTTGGCCGTGGCGGCTTTCATGCGATCGGCACCGCTCTTGGCCTTGATCACTTTCAGGCGCTTGGGGCGAGGCTTGGCCGGTTGCAGCGTTGCCGCCGCGAGCAACTCGTCGTCGATCACTTCGACTTCTTCGGCATGCAAGGCGCCACGTCGGGCCGGACCGTAGGCACTCTGACGAGGTTTTGGCGCCGCGTTATCCACAGTAGCCAGAAACGGCAGGCGCACCTTCAGCCGGCGCCGTTGACCACGGGGCAATGCCTGCAACACCAGCGCCACGCCATTATCGATGGACTCCACCTGGGCCAACCCCACCACCAACGGCCATCCCAGGTTCTCCGCCAGCAGGAAAGGCAGCATTCCCGAGCCTTCGCCGGTTTCCGCCTGGCTACCGGTAAGCACCACCTGGGGCCCCGCGTCGCGCAGATAATCGGTCAGGGCCGGTAGCGCGTCGGCCCCCGCCGGGTTTTCCAGCACGCGAAGCTCGTCCAGGCCCATGCCCAAGTAAGCGCGCAGGGCCGGTTCGGCCACGTCGCCGGCATGCAGTACTTGCAGGTCGCTTCCGGCCAGTTGCAAGCCCAGCTCAACGGCCCTGGCGTCCTGATCGGCACGCCTTGGCCGACCGGAGGTAGGGTGGGCACCGATGGAGACGAGGCTGATCACTTGAATCGTCATGGTTGAATCCTTAACTTAAGCCGCATCGCGTTTGGCTTCGTTGCGGTAAGCCTCTACGGCCGCGATCAACGCCTGGAGAATCGCCGCGCTGTCACCGATCACCGACAGATCCGCCCGCTTGATCATGTCGCAACCCGGATCGAGGTTGATCGCCACCACCTTGTCGCAGGCACCGATGCCTTGCAGGTGCTGGATCGCCCCGGAAATCCCCACGGCCACATAGACCCGCGCGGTGACCCAGGTACCACTGGCACCGACCTGACGGTCCCGGGCCATGAACCCATCGTCCACCGCCACCCGCGAAGCGCCTTCGGTGGCGCCCAGGGCCGCAGCGGTCTGGTGGAACAGCGCCCAGTCCTTGACCCCGTTGCCGCCGGAGAAAATGAATTCGGCTTCGGCCATCGGAATCGCACCCGGATCCACCGCCACCGCACCGAGATCCTCGATACGCGACAGGCTGCGCGCCACGCTTGTGGATAACTCCACCGGCAACGCCTCGTGTCGGGTTTCGCTGACCGGTTCGGCGCATTCGGCGGCGGCCAGGATCAACCGGGCCAAAGGCCGGGCCAGGTCTTGCAGGCCCGCGCCGGCGCGACCGATGCACTCCTCGCCCTTGACCTGCCAGACGCGGGTAGCCGGACGCTCGCCCAGGGCCGCGGCGAACCGCCGGCCCAGCTCGGCGCCACCGCTGCGGCTGTCGGGCAGCAGCCAATGCCGCGGGTTGAACTGGTTATCCACAGCGCGCAGGCCTTGCACCCGTTGTTCCGGTGCATAACCGCTGAATTCCTCGCCGTCCAGCACCAACAAGCGGTCGACGCCGGCCGTAGCGAACGCGTTTTCCTTATGCTCGCCGAAGACCACTGCCAGCACGGCACCGTCCGTACCGGCCAGCTGATGAGCCAGGCCGAGCAGATCGCGGTCGTGACTGCTGAGGCGTCCGCCCACCATGTCCGGTACCACGCAGATGTGGAACGCCGGCTGCGTCACTTGATGCAACGGCAGTTGCACTTCAGCCGCGGCACTGCGCTTGGCCGTGCCGCCCTGTTGGGCGCCGCTGCGGTCGATACGCTTGATACCGTTGGGGCCGATGAAGCCGACGCCATGGACGTTCTTGCGAATGATGCCGTTGGGCCCCATCCAGCTATGCTGGACCGGTTGCATGGCCGCGTGCAGCGGGTGCAGGCGGTTGCGGGCGATCCACTCGGCGCGAGGGTCGCGGCGGATGATGTCGCTCATTAATGCACCTCCGCAGGTTCACGTTTGGCCGGGGCCGCAGACTTGCTCGGCGCCGCCTCTTCGAGCAGGGCATCGGCCACCAGCTCGGCGATGTCCTTGATCATCGGCCGGGGCTCGACTACGCCTTCAAGCATGGCGGTGCACTGTGGGCAACCCACGGCCACCAACTCGGCGCCGGTTTCGCGGATATCTTCCATGCGCATGTCCGGGATCCGCTGCTTGCCCGGGATGTCGGTGATCGGCGCACCGCCGCCACCGCCGCAGCAACGCGAACGGAAACCGGAACGCTGCATTTCCTTGACCTCGATGCCCAGGGCGCGCAGCACCTGGCGTGGTGCCTCGTATTCGCCGTTGTAGCGGCCCAGGTAGCACGGGTCGTGATAGGTCACGCTGTCACCCTTGTGCTGGCCGAGGCTGAGGGCGCCGGCGTCGATGATCTCTGCCAGGTAGGTGCTGTGGTGCTGCACCAGGTAGTTGCCATCGAAGGCGCCGTATTCGTTTTTCAGCACGTGGAAACTGTGGGGGTCGCAGGTCACGATGCGGTTGAAGCTGTATTTGCCCAGGGTCTGGATATTGCGCTTGGCCAACAGCTGGAACGTCGCTTCGTCACCGAGGCGCCGGGCCACGTCGCCGCTGTCGCGTTCTTCGAGACCGAGCACGGCGAAATCGATATTCGCGGCCTTCAGCACTTTGACGAAGGCGCGCAAGGTGCGCTGGTTGCGCATGTCGAAGGCACCGTCGCCGACCCAGAACAGCACGTCGGTGGATTTCTTCTCGCTGAGCAGGTTCAGGTTCAGGTCCGCCGCCCAGTTCATCCGGCCGCCCGGGGCGAAGCCGCCAGGGTTATCGGTGGCGATGAGATTTTCCAGCACCTCGGCGCCCTTGTTCGGCGTAGCGCCTTTTTCCAGGGTCAGGTGCCGACGCATGTCGACGATGGCGTCGACGTGCTCGATCATCATCGGGCACTCCTCGACGCAGGCACGGCAGGTGGTGCAGGACCACAGCGTCTCGGCGTCCACCAGGCCGTTGACGATCGGCTGGTGCGGATTGCCGCCGTGCTCGCCCACCGGTTTGCCAGGATACGGGCTGCCGGCGAACTTCGCATCGGTGCCGCCGGCCAGGCCGACGACCATGTCCTGGATGAGTTTCTTCGGGTTCAGCGGCTGGCCGGCGGCGAACGCCGGGCAGGCCGCCTCACACTTGCCGCACTGCACGCAAGCGTCGAAGCCGAGCAACTGGTTCCAGGTGAAATCCTTGGGCTTTTCCACGCCCAACGGCGCGGTTGGATCGTTCAGGTCCAGCGGTTTCAGACCAGTAGAACGACCGCCGCCAAAGCGCTCGGCACGGCGGTGCCAGGCCAGGTGCAGGGCACCGGCGAAGGCGTGCTTCATCGGCCCGCCCCAGGTCATGCCGAACAACAGCTCCGACACGCCCCACAACACGCCGACGCCCAGGATGGCCGCCAACAACCAGCCACCGAAGTTTTCCGGGAGGATACCGGCCACCGGCAAGGTCACCAGGAAGAACGAAGCCGAGAACGCCAACAGGCTTTTCGGCAGGCGCATCCACGGGCCTTTCGACAGGCGCGCCGGCGGATTGCGCCGACGCAGGTAGACAAAGATCGCACCGACGAACATCACCGCCGACATCAACAGCAGTGCATAGCCAAGGATACGGTTATGCAGGCCGAAACCGTGCACCAGGATCGCCAGCACCAGCGACGCCACCGCACCACCGGCCGTGGCAACGTGGGTGTTGGCAATGTATTTGTCCCGCGCCACCACGTGGTGCAAATCCACCATGTAGCGCTTGGGCATGGCAAAGAGGCCGCCGATCAGGTTGACCTTGGACGGTCGCCCCCGACGCCACATGTTCACCCGCCGCAAGGCGCCGAGGACCGCGAGGCCCAGAGCGGCGAACAGCAGGATCGGAAGAAGGGTGTTCAGCATAGGTGTTGCTCCCAAAGACCTCAGGGTCTTGCAGGTCGAGATGCCTTACTCGGTTCCTGTGGGAGCGAGCCTGCTCGCGATGACGGATTCAAACCCGACATAAGTGTCGATTGATCCACCGCTATCGCGAGCAGGCTCGCTCCCACAGGGTCATGTGCAAGCCGTTAGAAATCCTTGCACAGCCGCAGGGCGTCGTAGATCGCGGCGTGGGTATTACGCTGCGCTACACAGTCGCCGATGCGGAACAGCAGGTAGCCATCGCCGCTCTGCTCCAGGCATGGTTGAGGCTTGATCGCGAACAGGGCTTCGACATCGATCTGGCCCTTGTTGCGCGAACCTTCCTTGAGGGCGTAGTAGATTTCTTCGTCCGGACGCACGCCGTTCTCCACTACCACCTGGTCCACCACGCGTTCTTCCTTGGCCCCGGTGTATTCGTTCTCCAGCACCGCCACCAGCTTGTCGCCTTCGCGGTAGACCTTCTCCAGCATCATGTCCCCGGTCATGATCACTTCTTTCGGGTACATGCTGCGGTAGTAGGTAGGGAACGACGTCCCGCCAATGGCCACGCCCGGCTTGATGTCGTCAGTGACGATCTCGACCTGGCTGCCCTTGTCGGCGAGGAAGTCGGCCACCGACATGCCGGTGAATTCGCAAATGGTGTCGTAGACCAGCACGTTCTTGCCCGGTGCGACCTTGCCGTCGAGCACGTCCCAGCTGCTGACCACCAGCCCTTCGGCGGCGCCCCAGTGCTCGTTCTGCTCCAGGTTCGGATGACCGCCCACCGCCAGCACTACCACATCCGGACGCAGGTCCATGATGGTTGCCGCGTCGGCCGCCACGCCCAGGCGCAGGTCGACTTTCAGTCGCGCCAGCTCCAGTTGGAACCAACGGGTGATACCGGCGATCTGGTCCCGTTGCGGGGCTTTCGAAGCGGTGGTGATCTGTCCACCGATGAATTCCTTCTTCTCGAACAGGGTCACGTCGTGCCCACGTTCGGCCGCCACACGAGCGGCTTCCATCCCGGCCGGGCCGGCACCGACCACCACCACCTTGCGTTTCGGCCCGGTGGATTTCTCGATGATGTGCGGCACGCCCATGTATTCACGGGAGGTCGCGGCGTTCTGGATGCACAGCACGTCCAGGCCCTGGTACTGACGGTCGATGCAGTAGTTGGCGCCGACACACTGCTTGATCTGGTCGACCTGGCCCATCTTGATCTTGGCGATCAGGTGCGGGTCGGCGATGTGGGCGCGGGTCATGCCGACCATGTCGACGTAACCGCCCTCCAGGATCCGCGTAGCCTGGTTCGGGTCCTTGATGTTCTGTGCGTGCAGCACAGGGACCTTGACCACTTCCTTGATGCCGGCAGCCAGGTGCAGGAACGGCTCCGGTGGATAACTCATGTTCGGGATGACGTTGGCCAGGGTGTTGTGGGTGTCGCAACCTGAACCCACGACGCCAATGAAATCCAGCATGCCAGTGTCGTCGTAGTACTTGGCGATCTGCTTCATGTCCTCATGGGACAGGCCGTCTGGGTGGAACTCGTCACCGCAGATACGCATGCCCACGCAGAAGTCGTCGCCCACTTCGGCGCGCACGGCCTTGAGCACTTCCAGGCCGAACTTCATCCGGCCTTCGAAGCTGCCGCCCCACTCGTCGGTACGCTTGTTGACCCGCGGGCTCCAGAACTGGTCGATCATGTGCTGGTGCACGGCGGACAGCTCGACGCCGTCCAGGCCACCGGCCTTGGCCCGGCGCGCGGCCTGGGCGTAGTTGCCGATCACCCGCCAGATTTCTTCCGGCTCGATGGTCTTGCACGTGGCACGGTGCACCGGCTCACGGACACCGGACGGCGACATCAGGGTCGGCCAGTTGAAGCCGTCCCAGCGCGAGCGACGACCCATGTGGGTAATCTGGATCATGATCTTGGCGCCATGCTTGTGCATGGCGTCGGCCAGGTTCTGGAAGTGCGGGATGATGCGGTCGGTGGACAGGTTCACCGAGCTCCACCATTCCTGCGGGCTGTCGATGGCGACCACCGACGAGCCACCGCAGATCGCCAGGCCGATGCCGCCCTTGGCCTTCTCTTCGTAATACTTCACGTACCGGTCGGTGGTCATCCCGCCGTCAGTGGCATAGACCTCGGCGTGAGCGGTGCTGAGCACGCGGTTGCGGATGGTCAGTTTGCCGATCTGGATCGGCTGGAACATTGCTTCAAAAGCCATGGCGCAATCCTCGACTTACAACGGCTTGGTGATGAACAGGCCGTCGTCGTGGCCTTCTTCGGAACCACCGTAGACCTGCTCGGCCACGGTACGGATCGAACTGCCGCGAGCAGCGAGGATCTGGTCCATGGCACCGGCGAACCAGCCGGTGAACATGTAGTCGACCTTGCGTCCGACCTTGCCGTACACATAGACGAACGCCGAGTGTTCGAGCTTGACGCTGCAGGTACCTTTGTCGAGATCGATGTCCTGGATCTTGAACAGGCCCCAGCCACGTTGCGACAGGCGCTTCATGTAGTGTTCGAACACCGCGACGCCTTCCAGGCCGTGACATTCGGCTTCTTTTTCACACCAGTGCCAGGCGGATTTGTAGCCGGCCTTGTAGAGGATCTCGGCGTAGGCGTCGGCGCCCAGTACTTCCTCGATGCCCATGTGGTTGTTGACGAAGAAGTGACGCGGCACGTAGAGCATCGGCAGGGCGTCGGAGGTCCAGACACCGGTTTCGCTGTCGACTTCGATAGGCAGTTGAGGGGCAATTTTGGCCATTGAAACTTGACTCCGGAAATTCGTGATGTTGCCTGCGGCGCGGGCGGCCGCAGGTAAAGGATTCAGCGATGCGGTGGCGTTTATTCGCCCCAGACGTCCTTGAGAACGTTCACCCAGTTTTCGCCCATGATCTTGCGCACTACTCGCTCGGAGTGACCGCGCTTGAGCAGTGTCTCGGTAAGGTTCGGGAACTCGCCCACAGTGCGGATACCCAGCGGGTTGATGATCTTGCCGAAGCTGGTCAGGCGGCGGGCGTAGCCCTTGTCGTGGGTCAGCATTTCGAAGAACGCCTGGTCGTGACCCTGGGTGAAGTCAGTACCGATGCCGATGGCGTCCTCACCGACGAGGTTCATGGTGTACTCGATGGCCTCGGCGTAGTCGTCGATGGTCGAATCGATGCCCTTGGCCAGGAACGGCGCGAACATGGTCACGCCGACGAAACCGCCGTGGTCGGCAATGAACTTCAGTTCTTCATCGGACTTGTTGCGCGGGTGCTCTTTCAGGCCGGACGGCAGGCAGTGGGAATAGCAGACCGGCTTCTTCGACTCGAGGATGACCTCTTCGGAGGTCTTGGAACCGACGTGGGACAGGTCGCACATGATGCCGACACGGTTCATCTCGGCGACGATTTCACGACCGAAGCCCGACAGGCCGCCGTCGCGCTCGTAGCAGCCGGTGCCGACCAGGTTCTGGGTGTTGTAGCACATCTGCACCACACCGACGCCGAGCTGCTTGAAGATCTCGACGTAGCCGAGCTGGTCTTCGAAGGCGTGGGCGTTCTGGAAGCCGAAGATGATGCCGGTCTTGCCCTGCTCCTTGGCGAGGCGGATGTCGGCGGTGGTTTTCACCGGGATCACCAGGTCGCTGTTTTCACGGATCAGTTTCTGGCTGGCTGCGATGTTGTTGATGGTGGCCTGGAAGCCTTCCCATACGGACACGGTGCAGTTGGCTGCGGTCAGGCCGCCCTTGCGCATGTCTTCGAACAGTTCGCGGTTCCATTTGGCAATGATCAGCCCGTCGATAACGATGCTGTCGGCGTGCAATTCGGCTGGGCTCATCAGGCAGTCCCCTTTTATCGGATTTCATGCGCCGAATCGTCTGCCGGCGCTTTGGGGCCAGCATATGCCTGAGGGCCGTGGCGACCCGGTGCAAAAACGACAGGGGAATTGCCGAAAGCGTCAATACGCGACAAAGGGCTGCGCGAGGCCCACCCTCGCCGTCTGTTCTTTGCCCGGCGCTTGCGCCAGAATCCGCTGCATCACTGGTTTTCACTGGACTTGAGCGGCAACGCAATGAAATCAATCTTCCTGGCTTTGGCACTGATCAGCACTGTCGCCCACGCGACCGAAGACACCGAACAGAACCCCTGCGACGCCGTCGAAAACGACGTCCAGACCCTCGCCTGCTCCGCCTACGGCAAGACGGCCGCCGAACAGCTGCTGAGCGAAAACCTGCAAAGCCTCAACGAACGCCTGCAGACCCGCTACGGCAGCGACAAGGCCCAGCTCAACGACATCACCGCCAGGATCAAGGCCGCCCAGCAACTGTGGCAGAAACAGCGCGATGCCGACTGCGCCATCGCCGCCTTCCCGGCCAAGCCGGGCAGCGAAGCGTACAAGATTGCTGAAAACGACTGCATGGCCCAGGTGAGCGATGATCGGTCGGAGTTTTTGGAGTCGATCGGGCAGGAGTGATGACGGGGCAATATCCAGACACCGTTCATGCATTGGCGTCTGAAAAAATATAAGTCAGGATTCGCAAATCTTATAAAAGACTTATATTTTTTCATGAACGCTATTTACTGGACACGCGATGAACGTACCTACTGATATTCAGATCATCAACGATGCCGAGGGAAATCCAGAATTTGTGGTGATTCCATACGCACAGTACGTTGCACAAAAACTGGAGCCGGAGCTGATTCCCCATGAGGTGGCCAGCCGAATCGTAGACGGCGCAACCCCCATCCGTGCCTGGCGCGAACATCTGAACCTGACCCAGGACGACGTTGCCAGGCGCCTGGGCATCTCGCAACCGGCCTTCGCCCAGCAGGAGTCCGTTGCAAAACCCCGCCGGGCCACTCGCGAGAAAATCGCCGCGGCATTTGGTATCCATGCCGATCAGCTTGAGTTGTAACCCCACGTCATCTTGCAGGAAGGGCAGTTCACATCCCGCCTACTGTCAACTCTGACAGTAGGCGAGTTACGAAGAGAATCTTAGGATGAGGCCACGATTCGCTTTGCGGTATGCCCTGGCATCGTCGGGTCCCGCCGTACAGACGAGCCGAGCACGACAATCAAGGGATTCTCGTATGCACGCGCTTACCGTCCTGCCTTTCTACGGCGTGGCCATCTTCATCGCCATCGTGCTGGGCATCGAGGCGGGTCGCCGGATCGGCAACCGTCATCTGGCCCAGGATCCGGAGGGTGCCCGCCAAGGCATTGGCGCGATTGAAGGCGCGGTGTTCGGCCTGCTGGCGCTGCTGATTGCCTTTACCTTCTCCGGTGCGGCCTCGCGACTGGACCAGCGGCGCGCGCTGATCGTTGCCGAAACCAACGCCATGGGCACCGCCTGGCTACGCCTGGACCTGCTGCCGACCAGCGAGCAACCGGCGGTACGCCAGGCTTTCAGGGATTACGTCGACGCCCGGATCGACTACTACCGCGACTTGCGCGAGGACCAGATCGACGAAGCCGCCCATGACCGGGCCAACGAGTTGCAGCGCACCATCTGGAACCGCGCCATCGCCGCCCAACAGCAGATGCCCACGCCGACCCTGGGGGTCAGTGTGCTGCAGGCCCTGAACGAAATGATCGACATCACCACCACCCGCGCCGTGGCCCACGAAACCCATCCGCCACTGATCATCTACCTGATGCTGGTGACCATGACCCTGGTCAGCGCCGTGCTGATCGGCTACGGCATGGCCGGTACGGCGCAGCGCCACTGGTTGCACAGCCTGGGCTACGCGGTGGTCATGGTCTGCGTGTTGTATGTGATCCTGGACTTCGAGTACCCCCGCTTCGGCGTCATCCGGGTCGACTACTTCGACAAGATCATGCTGGACCTGCGCAAGAGCCTGGACTGAGGCTGGAAAAATCACCAGACCTCCCGGTTCCGATGCAGATAGACTTAAGCTTTCCACCTACCAGTCCCGAAGGCTCGAATGATTATCTGCGGCATCGAAATCAAAGGCAGCGAAGCGATCATTGCCGTCGCCTCGCTGGATCAACAGGCATTGAGCCACGTTGCCCTGAATACCCGAAAAATTGCCCTGGACGACGATGACGAAGCCGCTAACGTCAAGGCCTTCGCGACCCAGGTACGGGCATTCGTCGCCGAAAACGGTATCGAACGCATCGCCATCAAAAAGCGCAGCAAGAAAGGCGAATTTGCCGGCGGCCCGACGACGTTCAAGATCGAGGGGGTCTTCCAGTTGCTGGAAGGTTGCGAGGTGACGCTGCTGTCACCGCAGACAATCAACGCGCAACACAAGAAACACGACTTCGCCCTGCCAGCAACGCTGAACAAGTATCAGCATGAGGCGTACAAGGCGGCGTGCGCGGCGTTGATGAAGCAATAAGCAGATTTCCTGTGGGAGCGAGCCGGCTCGCGAAGGCGGTGGATCAGTAGGTATCCATATTGGATTTGCCACCGTCATCGCGAGCAGGCTCGCTCCCACAGAGGCCCGTGTTCGGCCATCAGACCACCTTGCGCCGATCCTCCCGAGGACACCGCTCGAACCTCGCCCGGTAACTGCGGGTGAAGTACGACGGTGACTCGAATCCGCAGGCGATGCTCACTTCCAGCACGCTCATGTCGGTCTGGCGCAGCAGTTGCCGGGCCTTTTCCAGGCGCAGGCGCAGGTAGAAGTTGCTGGGGGTGTCGTTCAGGTGCAGGCGGAACAGCCGTTCGAGCTGGCGCCGGGTGACCCCGATGGATTCGGCCAGCTCAAGGGTGCTCAGGGGCGGTTCGCTGTGGGTTTCCATTTCACCGATGACATGCACCAGCTTCTTGTTGCGGATGCCGTAGCGGCTGGCGATTTCCATGCGCTGGTGATCCTTGCGCGGGCGGATGCGGCCGAGCACGAATTGTTCGCTGACCTGAATCGCCAGGTCCGCGCCGTGGGCCTGGCCGATCAGGTCCAGCATGAGATCGATGGAGGCAGTGCCCCCGGCACAGGTGATGCGGCGACGATCGATTTCGAAAAGCTCCTGGGTCACGCTGAGCTGTGGATAAGACTCCTTGAACGCCTCGATGGCCTCCCAGTGAAGGGTGACCCGATGCCCTTCCAGCAACCCCGCATCGGCCAGGACTACACTGCCCGTATCGATGCCGCCGAGGGTCACGCCCTCCTTGTCCAGCCGATGCAACCAGCGCTCCAGCGCCGGCGTGGCGAACTTCAGCGGTTCGAACCCCGCCACTACCCATAAGGTGGCGCCTTTCTTCAATGGTTCCAGCGCAGCATCGGCGTTGACCGACATGCCGTTGCTGGCCAGGACCGCGCCGCCATCGGCACTCAATACATGCCAGCGGTACAGTTCACCGCGAAAGCGATTGGCGACCCGCAACGGCTCGATGGCCGAAATGAAACCGATGGCCGAAAAACCCGGCATCAGCAAGAAGTAGAAGTCCTGGGACATGGCGCACTCGGTCGACGGGCAGCGTGGAGATCTTGATACGCCACTTGCCGGGGCCGTTCAAGAGGTCGCCGCAGTGCAAGTGCGAGTCGCCGCAGTGCGTTTTGCGAAGAGGCCGGCTGCGTAACTTGGCATCACCGGCGCGCAGACGCCGGAACCCATAACAATAAGCTGCCGAGGAACCCGACATGAAACGACTGATCAGCTCCTGCGTTCTTGCACTCAGCGGTACCACTTTCCTGGGCATGAGCGCCGCCACCCTGGCCGCCGAACCCGCCGCGTGCCAGAACGTGCGCCTGGGCGTGGTCAACTGGACCGACGTCATCGCCACCAGCGCCCTGACCCAGGTGATGCTCGACGGCCTCGGCTACCAGACCAAGCAGACCAGCGCCTCCCAGCAAATCATCTTCGCCGGCATCCGCGACCAGCGCCTGGACCTGTTCCTGGGCTACTGGAATCCACTGATGACCCAGACCATCACGCCGTTCGTCGAGGCCAAGCAGGTGAAGGTTCTGGAGCAACCCAGCCTGAAAGACGCCCGCGCCACCCTGGCGGTGCCGACTTACCTGGCCGACAAGGGCCTGAAGACCTTCGACGACATCGCCAGGTTCGAGAAGGAACTGGGTGGCAAGATCTATGGCATCGAACCCGGCTCCGGCGCCAATACCCAGATCAAGGCGATGATCGCCAAAAACCAGTTCGGCCTGGGCAAGTTCCAACTGGTGGAGTCCAGCGAAGCCGGCATGCTCGCCGCCGTGGACCGTGCCGTGCGGCGCAAGGAGGCCGTGGTGTTCTTCGGCTGGGCGCCGCACCCGATGAACGTCAACGTACAGATGACCTACCTCACCGGCAGCCAGGATGCCCTCGGCCCGAATGAAGGCATGGCCACCGTATGGACCGTTACGGCACCTAACTACGCCCAACAGTGCCCGAATGTCAGCCGATTGCTGAGCAACCTGACTTTCACCGCCGAGGACGAGAGCCGGATGATGCAGCCGCTGCTGGATCACAAGGACCCGCTCGAATCGGCCCGGCAGTGGCTCAAGGACCATCCCCAGGACAAGCAGCGCTGGCTCGAAGGCGTGACCACCTTCGACGGCAAGCCGGCCGCCGACAACCTGAAACTGACCAGTAACTGATCGAACGTTATCCCCCTGCGCAGCCCTCGACTGGCTGCGCAGTGACTCACTACGCCTGAAGGAAACCGCACCATGAACCACGACGTCATCATCACCTGCGCACTCACCGGTGCTGGCGACACCACCGCCAAGAGCCCCCACGTACCGGTCACGCCGAAACAGATCGCCGAGGCCGCCGTCGAAGCCGCCAAGGCCGGGGCCACGGTGGTCCATTGCCACGTCCGCGACCCGCAGACCGGCAAGTTCAGCCGCGACGTGGCGCTGTACCGCGAAGTGATGGAACGCATCCGCGAGGCGGACGTGGACATCATCGTCAACCTCACCGCCGGCATGGGCGGCGACCTGGAGATCGGGCCCGGCGAGCGGCCGATGGAGTTCGGTCCCAACACCGACCTGGTGGGACCGCTGACCCGTCTGGCCCACGTCGAGGAACTGCTGCCGGAAATCTGCACCCTGGATTGCGGCACTCTGAATTTCGGCGACGGCGACACCATCTACGTCTCTACCCCGGCGCAGCTGCGGGCCGGGGCCAGGCGCATCACCGAGCTGGGGGTGAAAGCCGAGCTGGAAATCTTCGACACCGGCCACCTGTGGTTCGCCAAGCAGATGATCAAGGAAGGCCTGCTGGACAACCCCCTGTTCCAACTCTGCCTGGGCATCCCATGGGGCGCACCGGCCGACACCACCACCATGAAAGCCATGGTCGACAACCTGCCGGCGGACGCGGTGTGGGCCGGCTTCGGCATCGGCCGCATGCAAATGCCGATGGCCGCCCAGGCGGTGCTGCTGGGCGGCAACGTGCGGGTCGGGCTGGAAGACAACCTGTGGCTGGATAAAGGCGTGCTCGCCACCAACGGCCAGTTGGTGGAACGGGCCAGAGAGATCCTCAGCCGCCTCGGTGCCCGCGTGCTCACGCCCGCCGAAGGCCGCAAGAAAATGGGCCTGATCAAGCGCAGTTGACCCGAGCCTTTGCATACCCCTGTGGGAGCGAGCCTGCTCGCGATAGCGGTGCAACAGCCTATCGATGTGCCGACTGACACTCCGCCATCGCGAGCAGGCTCGCTCCCACATTTGGATCATCGAACAACTTCAGGAAACCACCATGAGCTTTATCACCGACATCAAGACCTTCGCCGCCCTGGGCAGTGGCGTCATCGGCAGCGGCTGGGTCAGCCGCGCCCTGGCCCACGGCCTGGACGTCGTGGCCTGGGACCCGGCACCAGGTGCCGAGGCAGCGCTGCGCAAACGCGTCGCCAGTGCCTGGGGCGCACTGGAGAAACAAGGCCTGGCGCCTGGCGCCTCCCAGGACCGGCTGCGCTTTGTCGCAACCATCGAAGAGTGCGTACGCGATGCCGACTTCATCCAGGAAAGCGCCCCCGAGCGCCTGGAGCTCAAACTCGACCTGCACAGCCGGATCAGCGCCGCCGCCAAGCCCAACGCGTTGATCGGCTCCAGCACCTCAGGCTTGCTGCCGAGCGAGTTCTACGAAGGCTCCACTCATCCCGAGCGCTGCGTGGTCGGGCACCCGTTCAACCCGGTGTACCTGCTGCCACTGGTGGAAGTGGTCGGTGGCAAGAACACCGCGCCAGAAGCCATCCAGGCCGCCATGCAGGTGTATGAATCGCTCGGCATGCGTCCCCTGCACGTGCGCAAGGAAGTACCCGGTTTTATCGCCGACCGTCTGCTTGAAGCGCTCTGGCGCGAGGCATTGCACCTGGTCAACGACGGCGTGGCGACCACCGGCGAAATCGATGATGCCATCCGTTTTGGTGCCGGGCTGCGCTGGTCGTTCATGGGTACGTTCCTGACGTACACGCTGGCCGGCGGCGATGCCGGGATGCGTCATTTCATGGCCCAGTTCGGCCCGGCGTTACAACTGCCGTGGACCTACCTGCCGGCACCGGAACTGACCGAGAAGCTGATCGACGACGTGGTGGAAGGCACCAGCGATCAGTTGGGCAGCCATAGCATTTCAGCATTGGAGCGCTACCGTGACGATTGCCTGCTGGCGGTGTTGGAGGCGGTGAAAGCCACCAAGGCCAGGCATGGGATGGCCTTCACTGAGTAAACCTTGATTTCCGGGCCTGCCCCTCAGGCCTCATCGCGAGCAGGCTCGCTCCCACAGGTATCTGGCGGTGTGAACATGATTGATTTCACTCAGTAGAACCCTGTGGGAGCGAGCCTGCTCGCGATAGCGTCCGCCCAGCCAACATAATTGTCGGAACCTGAACCATGCCCACCCTCACCACCTACCAAACCCACATCCGCCCCGAATGGGTCGATTACAACGGCCATCTGCGCGACGCCTACTACCTGCTGATTTTCAGCTACGCCACCGACGCGCTGATGGACCTGCTCGACATGGACAGCCTGAATCGCGACGCCAGCGGCTACTCGCTGTTCACCCTCGAACTGCACCTCAATTACCTGCACGAGGTGAAGGTCGACGCCGACGTCGAGGTGCATACGCAGATCATCGGTCACGATGCCAAGCGCCTGCATCTCTACCACAGCCTGCACCTGGTTGGCGGGGACAAGGCGTTGGCGGGCAACGAGCAGATGCTGCTGCACGTGGACCTGGCGGGCCCGCATTCGGCCCCCTTCACGGAGCCTACCCTGGGCAAACTCAAGGCCTTGATCGCCGAACAATCCGACCTGCCAGCGCCGGCCTACATCGGTCGGGTCATCGCCCTGCCACCTGCCCGCTGAGCTTCGAAAAGGAGATCGCCATGAACAGCGCCGCCGCTTTTGCCGACTTCCGTCGCTATCCCCGGGTTTGCGCGTTGACCGCAGCTAGTCCCTTCGCCGACCGGATCCAGGTCACCTGGGCCGACGGCCGGCTCAGCCCGTTTCATCATCAATGGCTGCGGGATAACTGCCCCTGCCCGCAGTGCGTCTATACCGTTACCCGGGAACAGGTGCTGGAAATCGTCGATGTGCCCGAAGACCTGGCTCCTGGTGCGATCCGCCTCGATGCCGAAGGCTGCCTGTGCGTGGATTGGCAGGACGGCCACCGCAGCCGTTTCGATCCGGGCTGGCTGCGCGCCCACGCCTACGATGATGAATCCAGGGCCGAGCGTCTGGCAGGCAAGGCCAAGCGTCAACTGTGGAAACACGATCTGCAATTGCCGGTATTCGATTACCTGACGCTGATGGAAGATGCCGACGCGCTGCTGCAATGGCTGCTGGCGGTACGGGACATCGGCCTGACCCAGGTCCGCGGCGTGCCCACCGAACCCGGTTCGCTGAAACAGCTTGCCCAGCGCATCTCGTTCATCCGCGAGAGCAACTTCGGCGTGTTGTTCAATGTGCAATCCAAGGCCGATGCCGACAGTAACGCCTATACCGCCTTCAACCTGCCGCTGCACAGCGACTTGCCGACCCGGGAGTTACAACCGGGCCTGCAGTTCCTGCATTGCCTGGTCAATGACGCGGACGGCGGCGAGAGCATTTTCGTCGACGGTTTCGCCATCGCCGAAGCCCTGCGCCAGGAAGACCCCGAGGCTTTTACGGCGTTATGCGAGATTCCGGTGGAGTTCCGCAACAAGGATCGCCACAGCGACTATCGCTGCCTGGCGCCGATCATCGCGCTGGATGCGCTGGGGCAGGTAGCGGAGATCCGCATGGCCAACTTCCTGCGCGGGCCGTTCGACACCTCGGTCGAGCAGATGCCCAGGCTCTACCGCGCCTACCGACGCTTCATCGCTCTGACCCGCGAACCGTCATTTCGCCTGATGCAGCGGCTGGAGCCCGGCCAGTTGTGGTGCTTCGACAACCGCCGCACCCTCCACGCCCGCAACGCCTTCGACCCGGCCACCGGGGCACGACATTTCCAGGGCTGCTATGTGGATCGGGATGAGTTGCTGTCGCGGATCCTGGTGTTGCAGCGCTAGACCGCGAAGGCTGATGAAGTGATGGAGCGCCACGGGCTGCCCCCCACGCATAGGACGGGAACGATCAAGAACACCTTAAAGCCATTGATCAGAAAACGTCTTGACCTGTCAGAAATTACAGTAGACGGCCATCACTCGCGGATGAATGCTTAGCTTGTGTTTACCAATCATCAGCTTTCCCAGTCAGGAGAACTTCCATGAACCGCACCCTGGCGAAATTTAAAAGAGAAAACTTCAGAAACTCACTTCCAGGCAATGTTGATGCACAAATATCTGGCGAACCCAATTTTTCTGCCACGTTCATTATGCGTTACTTATATGAAGATAAGGATGGCAATAAAAGTGAAGAAATAGTGGCGCGCGACGCCAATCGGGAACTGGTTTTTGTCTTTCAAAGAGATATACGCGCCGGCACTTACCGATTATTACCCCTCATAGATGGGCCTATTCCCTCAGGAAAGATTTACTCTTATTTCAAGAGCAGCGGGGCTCTTCTGTACCCCGTCCCAGAGGGTAATCCTAACAGCATAACGTTTGATTCGGGTGGCGGACGCCCCACGATTGGTGGCACCTTCACATTCACAATATCCAGCTCGCCCGGCGATTCACCAAAAGCCATTTCCGGAGAATTTGGTATTGTCGGCTTTTCTAAATGACGCTACACCGCGTCATCGTTCATCGCGAGCAGGCTCGCTCCCACAAAGGATCGCATGCCCCCTGTGGGAGCGAGCCTGCTCGCGAAGCGGTCTGTCCGACCCCCATCACTCCCAGTCTCACGCAGGCAAAAAAATCCCCGATCAAGCCGTGACAGGATCGGGGCAGGAGGCGTTACTGGAGGAGCTGTCGCGCGAGGGTGACCAAACCATCGTGATTCAGCTTGAGGCCAGTGTGCCCAGTCCCGAACAGCGTCAGTTAGCCGAAAACGACACGCTCATAGCCATATAGGTCATCGCGACGATTTGCCCTTGCCGCCGCTTCGGGTGGCTACCAGAATCGGATCACGCCCCCATCCATGAACAAGGAAAAGCGTCATGATGCACGCCGATTTGATCGACCAGGAAGACCTGCTGGGCCAGCTCAAGGCTCTCGGCCTCCAGATACCCAGCGGTTCTACCGCCGAGCAGGCCTGCGAGTGTGCGGTGCGCGGCCTGGACAAGGCCCGTGCCAATGAACTGCGCCGGATGGTCAAGGAGATGTACACCAGCAGCGCCACCATCCTGCCGGCCGTGCGCCAGGCGATCGATAAGCAGCTGTTGCCGGCATTGGCGCAATACCAGCAGAACCACAGCGCCTGAAAAAATCCATCGCGAGCAAGCTTTGCTCTCACAGGTTTATCGACATGCCTGGACTACCCCAAGAAGTTGGACACAAATCCAACCCTTTGGGGCAGTCCGGGCCTGTGGGAGCAAAGCTTGCTCGCGACGAACGCGCCTCGGTCTAGAGCCTCACACTGGCAAACGTCGACTCGTTACGCGCCTGGCTCAACGCCGACAACGGGCCGGACAACGGCGACAGCACCAGCGCCTGCGGCAACGGCATCATTGCCACCTGTTGCGTGGTGTTGGAACCGACGCGCTCGTCCCGCGGCGGAATGCCGAAGTATTCGCGGTAGCACTTGGAGAAGTGCGGCGTGGAAACGAAGCCGCACACCGATGCCACTTCGATGATCGACATCGGCGTCTGCTTGAGCAGTTGCCGTGCACGGATCAGTCGCAGCTTGAGGTAATAGCGCGACGGCGAGCAGTGCAGGTATTTCTGGAACAGCCGCTCCAGCTGACGCCGGGACACGGCGACATATACCGCCAGTTCGTCCAGGTCGATCGGCTCTTCGAGGTTGGCCTCCATCAGCGCGACGATTTCCTGCAACTTCGGCTGGTTGGTGCCGAGCATGTGCTTGAGCGGCACACGCTGGTGATCCTGCTCGTTGCGGATGCGCTCATAGACAAACATTTCCGAGATGGCCGCCGACAGCTCGCGACCGTGATCGCGACTGATCAGGTGCAGCATCATGTCCAGCGGCGCGGTGCCGCCGGAGCTGGTGAAACGGTTACGGTCGAGGGTGAACAGGCGGGTGCTCATCGACACCCGCGGGAAAGCTTCCTGCATCGCCGCCAGGCATTCCCAGTGCACGCTGCAATCGAACCCATCGAGCAGACCGGCGCAGGCCAATGCCCAACTGCCGGTGCAGACCGCGCCAAGGCGGCGGGACTGGCGGGCCTGACCTTGCAGCCAGGACACGTGTTCACGGGTAACGGTGCGCTGGATGCCGATGCCACCACAGACGATGACGGTATCCAGGGCCGGTGCCTTGTGCATGGACGCGTCCGGAGTGATCTGCAGACCGTCACTGGCCCAGACCTGCCCGCCATCCACGGTGAGGGTGGTCCAGCGATACAGCTCGCGACCGGATAGCTGGTTGGCCATGCGCAGGGGTTCCACTGCGGACGCCAGGGAAATCAGCGTGAAATTGTCCAGCAGCAAAAAGCCGATGGACTGAGGCGCACGGTTCTGGGGTTGGGCCCCGGAGTGGGTCGACGTCATCGCGGTATCTCCTCACACAAAGCGGGTGATGGCCTCAGGCGGAGGCTCTTTTTATTGGTGATTGCCCTCGGTCTCTACGCAGGAGACGGGCTTTGTTATTGATAGAGCAATTGCCGTGCCTAAATTTGAATACGCATTCAATAAATCCTGAAAACGACATGCCGAGCCGTCTATATAAGGCGCATATCGCGTGTGGATTATCGGGGTCTTCAAAGGCTTCCGGCGCCTGTCCCAGCGGGCAGTGAGCAGTTCGGTAGCACTTGTGGTAACTGGGCTGCGCCGTTTTCGGCACAGTGTCACCGCAAGCGCGGGGGACGAACGGTCGAAGCTGCGCGACGACTGATCCGAGAACAGGGTCTTATCTGATTGCGACGCGCTAAAAGGTGGCGGGTTTGTGTGGTTGTGTTCGTTTCTTGAGCAGTTTCGACTACCTGTGGCGAGGGAGCTTGCTCCCGTTCGGCCGCGAACCGGTCGCCAACCTACCTTGCGAGGTATATCTGATACACAACGACAACAGGTTTAGGGGGCTTCGCCCCCAGCGGGAGCAAGCTCCCTCGCCACAGGGGCAGTTGCCAGTCTTCTATCAGCACTCCACCGCACTGACCGCCAACCCGCCGCGCGACGTCTCTTTATACTTGTCGTGCATGTCGGCGCCGGTATCGCGCATGGTGCGGATTACCCGGTCGAGGGAAATGAAATGCTGGCCGTCACCACGCAGCGCCATTTGCGCCGCATTGATGGCTTTTACCGCGGCAATCGCGTTGCGCTCGATGCAAGGCACCTGGACCAGGCCGCCCACCGGGTCGCAAGTCAGGCCGAGGTTATGTTCCAGGCCGATTTCCGCCGCGTTGCATAGTTGTTCCGGCGTGGCCCCCAGGATCTCCGCCAGGCCCGCCGCCGCCATGGCACAGGCCGAGCCCACTTCACCCTGGCAACCGACTTCGGCACCGGAAATCGAGGCGTTCTTCTTGCACAGAATGCCCACCGCTGCCGCGCCGAGGAAATAATCCACCACGTTGGCGTCGGTAACGTCCTCGCTGAACTTCATGAAATAGTGCAGCACGGCTGGAATGATCCCGGCCGCGCCATTGGTCGGCGCCGTCACCATGCGTCCGCCGGCGGCGTTTTCCTCGTTGACCGCCAAGGCGAAGAGGTTGACCCACTCCATCGCGCTCAGGGTCGAGCCGATGACATTCGGCTTGTTCAATTCCTGCAGGCTGCGGTGCAACTTGGCTGCACGGCGGCGCACGTTCAACCCGCCGGGCAGGATGCCTTCGTGCTTGAGGCCATGCTCGACACAATCCTGCATGGCCCGCCAGAGCTTCATCAGCCCACTGCGGATTTCTTCTTCCGAACGCCAGGCCTTTTCGTTGGCCATCATCAGTTCGGCCACGCGCAGGTTGTGGGTGCGGCACAGCGTGAGCAGTTCTTCGGCGCTGGAGAAGTCGTAAGGCAACTGAGTGGTGTCCAGGTCCGCTACGCCACTGGAAGCCTGGGCCTCGTCGACGACAAAGCCACCGCCGACCGAATAATAGGTGTCGCGGAACAACTCACCGCTGGCGCCTTCGGCCACCAGCGTCATGGCATTGGGATGGAACGGCAGGTTTTCGTCGATCAGGCGCATGTCCCGCGCCCATACGAAAGGTACCGGCAAGCGACCGTCCAGTTGCAGGGTCTCGGTTTCGCGCAACAGGGCGATGCGCGGCGCAATCTGCGACGGATCGATCGCATCCGGCCACTCGCCCATCAACCCCATGATGACCGCAGTATCGCTGCCGTGGCCGATGCCGGTGGCCGACAGCGAACCGTAGAGCTGCACCTCGACCCGCCGCACGTCGTTCAACAGCGCCTTTGCCCGTAACGCCTCGACAAACAGCGCCGCGGCGCGCATCGGGCCGACCGTGTGAGAACTGGACGGGCCAATACCGATTTTGAACAGGTCGAACACACTGATTGCCATTGCCTAGAACCTCCAGAACGGGCATATCCGGGCGCAGGAGCGCCCGGTGACGGAGCTGCTACGCTCAACGCCGGATGGCCGCATCATCCGGTTTTTGCCGCAGGGGTCGACGTCTGACACCGACGCAATTATGCCCACCAACGTCGCCGGCCCCATGACAGGGTTCTACGCCGTTTTTTTGCGTGTCAGAGACCTGCCAGAGGCGGAAAAAATCTGTAAACGACGTCACCGACACTGGATGCGACCCTCCCTGTACTGGATACGACTCACCCTGTAGGCGACAGATTTGCGCTGGTACATGATCGGTTACGGCTCGTTTTCAAGGCCGCGTGTCGAGACAGTGTTCACGCGCCCCAACCGCAACATCCAATACAAAGCGCGGTTGTCCGACCGGACACCGCCGATAAAACACCAGGAGTCCACTCATGAAAGGTTCCAAGAGGTTGTTGTTGGCCGCCATGCTGAGTCTTCCCATGCTGGCCAACGCTGCAGAACCCGCACAGTGCAGCACTGTTAACTTCTCCGACGTCGGCTGGACCGACATCACCGTGACGACCGCCACCACCAGCGTCATTCTCGAAGCCCTGGGCTACAAGACCAAGACCACCATGATTTCCGTGCCGGTGACCTACAAGTCCCTGGCCGACGGCAAGAACATGGACGTGTTCCTCGGCAACTGGATGCCGACCATGGAAAACGACATCAAGGCCTACCGCGACGCCGGCACCGTGGACACCGTGCGCACCAACCTCAAGGGCGCCAAGTACACCCTGGCCGTGCCCAAGGCCCTTTACGACAAGGGCCTGCACGACTTCGCCGACATTGCCAAGTTCAAGAAGGAACTCGACGGCAAGATCTACGGCATCGAACCGGGCAACGACGGCAACCGCCTGATCCAGAGCATGATCGACAAGAACGCCTTCGGCCTGAAAGACGCCGGCTTCAAGGTCGTCGAGTCGAGCGAAGCGGGCATGCTGTCCCAGGTCGACCGTGCTTCCAAGCGCGGTACCGACGTAGTGTTCCTCGGCTGGGCACCGCATCCGATGAACACCCGTTTCAACATTGAATACCTGACCGGCGGCGACGAGTTCTTCGGTCCGGACTTCGGCGCCGCCACCGTGGCGACCAACACCCGCAAGGGTTACACCCAGGAATGCAGCAACGTTGGCCAGCTGTTGAAGAACCTCGAGTTCACGGTCGACATGGAAAGCAAACTGATGGGCAACGTCCTGGACGACAAGATGAAGCCCGAAGCTGCCGCCAAGGCATGGCTGCAGAAAAACCCACAGGTACTCGATACCTGGCTCGCTGGCGTGACCACCATTGACGGTAAACCTGGCCTGGAAGCCGTGAAAGCCAAGCTCGCACAGTAATAGTTATGCCGGGCGGGTCCACCCGCCCGGGCTGTTTATCCCTTGCATGCGGACGTTCACTACCATGCTGATTGATCAGAAAATACCCTTGGGCCAGTACATTGCGAGCTTCGTCGAATGGTTGACGCAACATGGCGCCAGCACCTTTGACGCCATCGCACTGCTCCTGGAAACGATGATTCACGGCGTGACATTTGCGCTGACCTGGTTCAACCCCCTGGCCTTGATTGGCCTGATTGCCCTGCTGGCGCATTTCATCCAGCGCAAATGGGGCCTCACCGTATTCGTCATTGCCTCGTTCCTGCTGATCCTCAACCTGGGTTACTGGCAGGAAACCATGGAAACCCTGGCCCAGGTGATGTTCGCTACCCTGGTCTGCGTTGTGATCGGAGTGCCGCTGGGCATTGTTGCCGCGCACAAGCCGATGTTCTACACCATGATGCGTCCGGTACTCGACCTGATGCAGACCGTACCGACCTTCGTCTACCTCATTCCTACCCTGACCCTCTTCGGTCTGGGTGTGGTCCCGGGTCTGATCTCCACGGTGGTGTTCGCGATTGCCGCGCCCATCCGCCTGACCTACCTGGGCATCTGCGACGTTCCGGAAGAACTGATGGACGCCGGCAAGGCCTTTGGCTGCTCCCGTCGCCAGCTCCTGTCGCGCATCGAACTGCCCCATGCGATGCCAAGCATCGCGGCCGGTGTCACCCAGTGCATCATGCTGTCGTTGTCGATGGTGGTGATCGCCGCACTGGTAGGTGCCGACGGCCTGGGCAAACCCGTGGTCAACGCACTGAACACCGCCGATATCGCCCTGGGCTTCGAAGCCGGCCTGGCGATCGTACTGCTGGCGATCATGCTCGACCGTATCTGCAAACAACCCGACGCCAAAGTAGGGGGTGACGCATGAGCATAATCCGCTTCGACCAGGTCGATGTGATCTTCGCCAAGGATCCACGCGAAGCCCTCAAACTGCTCGACCAAGGCCTGACCCGCAACGAGATCCTGAAGAAGACCGGGCAAATCGTCGGCGTGGAAAAGGCCAGCCTGGACATCGAGAAAGGCGAAATCTGCGTTTTGATGGGCCTCTCCGGTTCCGGCAAATCCAGCCTGCTGCGCTGCATCAACGGCCTGAACACCGTGAGCCGTGGCAAGTTGTTCGTCGAGCATGAAGGCCGGCAGATCGACATTGCCTCCTGCAGCCCCGCCGAACTGAAGATGATGCGCACCAAGCGTATCGCCATGGTATTCCAGAAGTTCGCCCTGATGCCTTGGCTGACGGTGCGCGAGAACATCAGCTTCGGCCTGGAAATGCAGGGCCGTCCGGAAAAGGAACGGCGCAAGCTGGTGGATGAGAAACTCGAGCTGGTGGGCCTGGCCCAATGGCGCAACAAGAAGCCCGACGAATTGTCCGGCGGTATGCAACAACGGGTCGGCCTGGCCCGCGCCCTGGCGATGGATGCCGACATCCTGTTGATGGACGAACCGTTCTCGGCCCTCGACCCGCTGATCCGCCAAGGCCTGCAGGACGAACTGCTGGAACTGCAACGCAAGTTGAGCAAGACCATCGTGTTCGTCAGCCATGACCTCGACGAAGCCCTGAAGCTGGGCAGCCGCATCGCGATCATGAAAGACGGCCGGATCATCCAGTACAGCAAGCCGGAAGAAATCGTATTGAACCCGGCGGACGACTATGTGCGCACTTTCGTCGCCCATACCAACCCGCTCAACGTCCTGTGTGGCCGCAGCCTGATGCGCACCCTGGACAACTGCAAGCGCATCAACGGTTCGGTGTGCCTGGATCCGGGCGGCGACTCCTGGCTCGACCTGGCCGAAGGCAACACCATCAAAGGTGCACGCCAGAACGGCGCGGCACTGGACCTGCAGAACTGGGTCCAGGGGCAGCCCGTCGAAGGCCTGGGCCGTCGCCCGACGCTGGTGGACTCCAACATCGGCATGCGCGACGCGCTGCAGATCCGCTACCAGACCGGTAACAAGCTGGTGCTCCACGACAACCAGAAAGTGGTCGGGATCCTCGGCGACAGCGAGCTGTACCACGCGCTGCTGGGCAAGAACCTGGGCTAAACCTCAACCCTGTGGGGGAGAGCCCTGGGGGGCCGAGCTTGCTCGCGATGGAGTCGACACGGTTCATCTGCAAACCGCGTCATCGTTCATCGCGAGCAAGCTCGGCTCCTCCGGGGCTCGCTCCCACAGGGTTTTGCATTCCTGGAAAGCGATCTCTGAGCCCTGACGTACGTCCGATTTTTTATTGATTGAACGTTCAATCAAAACAAAATAGACTGCTCATCAGCTCCATCGGGCAACTCTCTGCCCGCTGGATGATCGAGGAGAGAGACCCCAATGCCCAAGGTCGGTATGCAACCCATCCGCCGCCAGCAATTGATCGAAGCCACGTTGCAGGCCGTCGATCAGGTCGGTATGGGGGACGCCAGCATTGCGCTGATCGCCCGTTTGGCCGGGGTGTCCAACGGCATCATCAGTCACTATTTCCAGGACAAGAATGGCCTGATCGCGGCTACGGCCCAGTACCTGATGACGGTGCTGAGCGAGAACGTCACCGCACGCCGGCTGGCACTGGAGGACAAAAGCCCGCGGGCACACCTGAAGGTAATCATCGAGGGCAACTTCGACGCCAGCCAGGTCAATGGCCCGGCAATGAAAACCTGGCTGGCCTTCTGGGCCACCAGCATGCATCACCCGTCATTGCACAGGTTGCAGCGGATCAACGATCACCGTCTGTATTCCAACCTGTGTTGCCAGTTCCGTCGCGCCCTGCCCCTTGATGAGGCACGCAGCGCGGCACGGGGCCTGGCCGCGCTGATTGACGGCTTGTGGCTGCGCGGGGCGCTGTCGGGAGACGCGTTCGACACCGCCCAGGCACACCGGATCGCTTACGAATACATGGATTTCCAACTGGGCAAGGCAGGGGCGCCAGAGCAGACAGAACCGCTCGACTCCTGAACCGCCGCCGAACCGCGTAGTCAGCTTTAGAAGACGCGCACGGGGGCAGCCAACCACTTATGCACTTGCGAGGACTTTATGGCCCGTTTCGAACTGCAAAAACTCTACATCGATGGCGCGTACAGCGATGCCAGCGGCGACGCCACTTTCGAAGCCATCAACCCTGCCAACGGTGAAGTGCTTGCCCAAGTGCAGCGTGCGACGAAAGAAGACGTCGAGCGCGCCGTGGCCAGTGCCGAAAAAGGCCAGAAAATCTGGGCCGCCATGACCGCGATGCAGCGCTCGCGGATCCTGCGCCGCGCCGTGGACATCCTGCGCGAGCGCAACGATGAGCTGGCCGCCCTGGAAACCCTGGACACCGGCAAGGCCTACTCCGAAACCCGCTACGTCGACATCGTCACCGGCGCCGACGTGCTGGAATACTACGCCGGCCTGGTGCCCGCCATCGAAGGCGAGCAGATCCCGTTGCGCGATACCTCGTTCGTCTACACCCGTCGCGAGCCCCTGGGCATCGTGGCCGGCATCGGCGCGTGGAACTACCCGATCCAGATCGCGCTGTGGAAGTCCGCTCCGGCCCTGGCCGCCGGCAACGCGATGATCTTCAAGCCAAGCGAAGTCACTTCGCTGACCACCCTGAAGCTGGCCGAGATCTACACCGAAGCCGGCGTTCCGCCTGGGGTGTTCAACGTGTTGACCGGCAGCGGCCGTGAAGTCGGTACCTGGCTGACCGAGCACCCGCGCATCGAGAAAGTCTCCTTCACCGGCGGCACCGACACCGGCAAGAAGGTCATGGCCAGCGCCTCGAGTTCGTCGCTCAAGGACGTGACCATGGAACTGGGCGGCAAGTCGCCCCTGATCATCTGCGACGACGCCGACCTGGATCGCGCTGCCGACACTGCGATGATGGCCAACTTCTACAGCTCCGGCCAGGTCTGCACCAACGGCACCCGCGTGTTCGTGCCAAGCCACCTCAAGGCGGCGTTCGAAGCCAAGATCGCCGAGCGCGTGGCGCGCATCCGCATCGGCAACCCAGAGGACGAAAACACCAACTTCGGCCCGCTGGTGAGCTTCGCCCACATGGAGAGCGTGCTGGGCTACATCGAGAAGGGCAAGGCCGAAGGCGCCCGCCTGCTGTGTGGCGGCAAGCGCCTGACCGACGGCGAGTTCGCCAAGGGTGCGTTCGTCGCACCGACCGTGTTCACCGACTGCACCGACGCGATGACCATCGTGCGGGAAGAAATCTTCGGCCCGGTGATGGCAATCCTCAGCTACGAAACCGAAGAAGAAGTGATCCGTCGCGCCAACGACACCGAGTTCGGCCTGGCCGCCGGCGTCGTGACCCGCGACCTGAACCGCGCCCACCGCGTGATCCACCAACTGGAAGCCGGTATCTGCTGGATCAACGCCTGGGGCGAGTCCGACGCGAAGATGCCGGTGGGTGGCTACAAGCAGTCGGGCGTGGGTCGCGAGAACGGAATCAGCTCGCTGAACAACTTCACGCGCATCAAATCGGTACAGGTTGAAATGGGCGAGTACGTGTCGGTGTTCTGATCGGCGTCCGCCCATGAGGCCGTCATCGCGAGCAGGCTCGCTCCCACATGAGTTCCCATTCCAATGTGGGAGCGAGCCTGCTCGCGATGGAGTGCAAAGCGCTCCCCGGCCCTGACCTGAAGCCAATTAAAAGAGGGTGCATTTCATGTCCCAAGAATTCGATTACATCATCATCGGTGCCGGCTCCGCCGGTAACACCCTGGCCACCCGCCTGACCGAAGACGAAGGCGTCACCGTTCTGCTGCTCGAAGCTGGCGGCCCGGACTATCGCCTCGACTTTCGCACGCAGATGCCCGCCGCCCTGGCGTTCCCGCTGCAAGGCCGACGCTACAACTGGGCCTACGAGACCGATCCCGAGCCACACATGAACGGCCGGCGCATGGAATGCGGTCGTGGCAAGGGCCTGGGCGGTTCTTCGCTGATCAACGGCATGTGCTACATCCGGGGCAACGCCCTGGACTACGACAACTGGGCAAAACTGCCCGGCCTCGAGGATTGGACCTACCTGGACTGCCTGCCCTATTTCAGGAAGGCCGAGACCCGGGACATCGGCCCGAACGACTATCATGGCGGCGACGGCCCGGTCAGCGTGACAACGCCCAAGCCCGGCAACAACCCGCTGTTCCACGCCATGGTCGAGGCCGGCGTGCAGGCCGGTTACCCACGTACCGAGGACCTCAACGGTTACCAGCAGGAAGGTTTCGGCCCGATGGACCGAACCGTCACGCCGAATGGCCGACGCGCCAGCACCGCGCGCGGCTACCTGGATGTGGCCAAGAAGCGTTCGACCCTGACCATCGTCACCCATGCCCTGACCGACAAGATCCTGTTCGAAGGCAAGCGTGCCGTGGGCGTGCGTTACCTGGTGGGCGCCGCTGAAGAGCGCGTCGAAGCCAGGGCGCGCAAGGAGGTGCTGCTGTGCTCCGGCGCCATCGCCTCGCCGCAGATCCTGCAACGCTCCGGCGTCGGCCCGGCAAGATTGCTGGAAAGCCTCGACATCCCGGTGGTCCACGACCTGCCGGGCGTCGGTGAAAACCTCCAGGATCACCTGGAGCTTTACCTGCAATACGCCTGCACCCAACCGGTCTCGTTGTACCCTTCGCTGCTCTGGTACAACCAGCCGGCCATCGGTGCCGAATGGCTGTTCAACGGCACCGGCATCGGTGCCAGCAACCAGTTCGAGGCCGGCGGTTTCATCCGCACCCGTCCGGAATTCGAATGGCCGAACATCCAGTATCACTTCCTGCCGGTGGCGATCAATTACAACGGCAGCAACGGTGTGAAGGAGCACGGTTTCCAGGCGCACATGGGTTCCATGCGCTCGCCGAGCCGGGGGCGGATCCAGGCGAAGTCCAAGGATCCTCGCCAGCACCCGAGCATCCTGTTCAACTACATGGCCACCGAGCAGGACTGGCAGGAATTCCGCGACGGCATCCGCCTGACCCGCGAGATCATGCAGCAGCCGGCGCTGGACCCGTTCCGTGGGCGCGAGATCAGCCCGGGTATCGAGGTGCAGACCGACGAGCAACTGGACCAGTTCATCCGCGAACACGCCGAGACCGCCTTCCACCCATCCTGCTCGTGCAAGATGGGCACCGACGACATGGCGGTGGTGGACGGCGAAGGCCGCGTGCATGGTCTGCAAGGCCTGCGGGTGGTGGATGCCTCGATCATGCCGATCATCACCACCGGCAACCTGAACGCGCCGACGATCATGATCGCCGAGAAAATCGCCGACAAGATCCGCGGCCGCAAGCCACTGCCACGCAGCACCGCGCCGTACTATGTGGCCGGCGATGCGCCGGTCAAGGGCAAGCCGGTGCGCGAGGTGGCGCCTGCCGCTCAGTAACACCGCAGCGTGGCTATCGCGAGCAGGCTCGCTCCCACAGGGATCTCCATGGACACAACTCTTGTGACCACTAAGGTCCAATGTGGGAGCGAGCCTGCTCGCGATGGCGGTAGCCCCTGACATTCAGTATTCCTCTCTACCTTGATCCCTCCCCCGCCCAGGCCTACTCTAGAGCCGCCGCGTCAATGCGCCGCACCTCGCTGCACCGCCACTCCAGACAAGGAGGTTTCATGTTCGACTTCCACCCCCAGCTCAAGCAGCGCTTTGCTGCCTTGCGCACGGGCGCTGAATTTTTTTCCCTGCGTTACGTGCGCGAATCCGGCCAGCATCTGTCGGTGCGCAAGAACATCGCCGAACCGCCCAGCCTGGGCCGTGACGAAGGAGCGATGCTCACCGTGCGGGTCAACGGTGTCGAAGCCTATGCGGCCACCAACGACCTGTCCCAGGCCGGCCTGCAAGCAGCGCTCGAACAAGCCGAGCAACGCGCCCGTCGGCTCAAGCCCTACGCTTTGCTCGACCTGCGCGGGCAGCCGGTGGCCAGCGACCGCGCCGATTACTTCTCGCCGCATTTCGACCAGGTGTTCCCCTCCCTGAGCGATTGCTACCAATTGCTCGGCGACGAATCGGCGGCGGTGCCCCAGGACGAGCGCCTGGTGAACTGGCAGGTCAGCATCGGCCTGACCCAGGTCGAGCAGATCTACCTCAACAGTGCTGGCGCCGAATTACGCCAGGCCCAGCGCTTCGTCTACCCGGCACTGGACGTCACCGCCTTCGACGGACATGACAGCCAGACCCGCACCCTGGGCCGCGAAAACTTCGGCCAGCAAGGTGGCTTCGATGTGATCAGTCGTTGCGGCCTCATCGGTGCCGGGCCGAAAATCGCCGATCAGGCCCTGCAGTTGCTGATGGCGCCGAACACGCCGCAAGGCCCACGGGACCTGCTGTTGATGCCCGACCAGATGATGTTGCAGATCCACGAATCCATCGGCCACCCGCTGGAGCTGGACCGCATCCTGGGGGACGAGCGCAACTACGCCGGCACCAGCTTCGTCAAGACCAGCGACTTCGGCCAGTTGCAGTACGGCTCCAACCTGCTGAACGTGACGTTCGACCCGGACATTCCCGAGGAACTGGCGAGCTACAGCCATGACGACGACGGCAGCCCCGCCAGCAAACAGTTCCTCATCCGCGAAGGCTTGCTGCTGCGTCCATTGGGCGGCGCCCTGTCACAGTTTCGCGCAGGCCTGGACGGCGTCGCCAACAGCCGCGCCTGCGGCTGGAACCGCCCGCCCATCGACCGCATGGCCAACCTGAACATCGAACCGGGCGATCAATCCCTGGAACAGTTGATCCAAGGCATCGAACACGGCGTGCTGATGCGCACCAACCGCTCGTGGTCCATCGACGACGCCCGCAACAAATTCCAGTTCGGCTGCGAATGGGGCCAGTTGATCGAGAACGGCGAGCTCAAGGGCGTGGTGAAGAACCCCAACTACCGCGGCATCTCCGCGCAATTCTGGAAGAGCCTGCGGGCCGTGGGCGATGCCAGTACCTCCCAGGTGCTGGGCACGCCGAACTGCGGCAAGGGCGAGCCGAACCAGGTCATCCGCGTCGGTCACGCGTCGCCAGCCTGCGTGTTCGGCAACGTTGATGTGTTTGGGGGAGACGCTTGATGAGTACCGTCAACAATCAGACCGAGGCATTCAAGGCGCTGGTCGACTGGCTGCGCGCTGCGCTGCACGGGTCCGAACAATTCACCCTGGGTTACGCTGCGGAGTCCTCGGCCTTCGTGCGCTTCAACCATGGCAAGGTGCGCCAGGCCGGCCAGGTGCAACAGGCCAATGTCAGTTTCAAACTGATCGACGACGGGCGCCATGCCGACCTGCAGATCACCTTGTCCGGCGAGACCGAAACCGATTTGCAACGCTTGAGCGAAGGCCTGCAACAATTACGCGATACCCTGCCACTGCTGCCGCGCGATCCCTATCTGCTGCTCAACCACAATCACTGGCAGAGCAACAGTGTGCAGGACCATCCGCTGCCGGAGGCCGAACAGGCTGTGGCCGAAATCGCCCAGGCCGCCGAAGGCGTGGACCTGGTGGGGATCTACGCCGCGGGTCCCATCAGCCGCGGTTTCGCCAGTTCTTCGGGGGCGTTTGGCTGGCATCAGGCCAATAGCTTCAACTTCGACTTCAGCCTGTTCCACGAAAATGGCCAGGCGGTGAAGGCCAGCTACGCCGGCCATGAATGGAACAGCGAAGGGTTTGCCCAGCGCTTTGCCCAGGCCCGCGAGCAACTGGCGTTTCTCGGCCGGCCGCTGCGCACGCTGCCGCCCGGTGAGTATCGCGCCTACCTGGCACCGGCCGCGCTGGAAGAGATCATGGGCATGCTCAGTTGGGGCGGCTTCTCGGCCCGGGCGATTGCCAGCAAACAGAGTCCGTTGCAGAAGTTCTATGCCGGCGAGTCCACCTTCAGCCCCGTGGTAGAGCTGAGCGAGCAGGTGAGCGGTTCCTTGAGCCCGGCGTTTTCCGATGAAGGCTATCCGCGCGACGACCTGACACTGATCGCCAAGGGCACGGCCGACGCCCGGTTGGTCAATTCACGCAGCGCCGCCGAGTACGGCCTCACCGCCAACGGCGCGAGCAGCTACGAATACCCCACGGCGCTGGTCATGCAGGAAGGCCGGTTGGAGCAGAAAGACATTCTCGAGCGCCTCGGCACCGGTTTGTACATCAGCAACCTCTGGTATCTGAACTATTCGGACCAGCCAGCGGCACGCATGACCGGCATGACCCGCTTCGCCACGTTCTGGGTCGAGAACGGCCAGATCCAGGCACCGGTCAGCACCATGCGCTTCGACGACAGCGTCTACCGCCTGCTCGGCTCGCAACTCGAAAGCCTGACACGGGAGCGGGAACTCCTGCTCTCGGCCAGCACCTATAGCCAACGGGCCACGGCCTCAATGCTGTTGCCGGGGGCGTTGGTCAAGCGGTTGACGTTGACGCTGTAAAAAGCATCGCGGGCAAGCCTTGCTCCCACAAGGACAGTGACATCCGGTGGGAGCAAGGCTTGCCCGCGATAAAGCCACCACGAACACCCTGAAACCCAGCAAGAGGCCCCATGCCCAACCGCGCCCCGCTCGACGCAACCACCGCCCGCTGGCTTCCGTGGGTCGTGGCGATCGCCTTCTTCATGCAGTCCCTCGACGGGACGATCCTCAATACCGCGCTGCCCGCCATGGCCAGTGACCTGGCGGAGAACCCGCTGCGCATGCAGGGCGTGATCATCGCCTACATGCTCACCGTGGCGCTGCTGATCCCGGCCTCGGGCTGGATCGCCGACCGTTTCGGCACCAAGAAGATCTTCTTCGGCGCAATCCTGTTGTTCAGCTTCGGCTCGCTGCTGTGCGCCTTGTCCGGCTCCCTGACGATGCTGGTCGGCGCACGGGTGGTCCAGGGCCTGGGCGGCGCGCTGATGCTGCCGGTGGGCAGGCTGGTGGTGCTGCGGGCCTATCCGCGCTCGGAACTGGTGCGGATCATGGGCTTCATCACCATTCCCGGCCTGCTAGGCCCGCTGATCGGCCCGACCATGGGCGGCTGGATGGTGCAATACCTGACCTGGCACTGGATTTTCATCATCAACCTGCCGGTGGGTGTGATCGGCTGCTATGCAGTGTGGAAATTCATCCCCGACCTGCGCGGCAGCGAACGCACCCGCTTCGACGGCGTGGGCTTCCTGCTGTTCGGCGCGGCGATGGTGCTGATCACCATCGCCATGGAAGGCCTTGGCGAACTGCACTTGCCGCACCTGCGGGTGATGTTGCTGCTGTTCGGCGGCATGGCCTGCCTGGCGGCTTATTGGTTGCGGGCCGGACACATCGAGAACCCGCTGTTCGCGCCGTCGCTGTTCAAGACCCGGACTTTCGCAGTGGGCATCCTTGGCAACCTGTTCGCCCGCCTGGGCAGCGGCGCCCTGCCCTTCCTGGTGCCGCTGCTGCTGCAAGTGGCCCTGGGTTATTCGCCGTCCCAGGCCGGGATGAGCATGTTGCCCCTGGCGGCGGCGGCCATGGTCGCCAAATCCGTGGCCCGGCCATTGATCGAGCGCCTGGGCTATCGCATCGTCCTGACCGGAAACACCCTGGCCTTGGGCGTGATGCTGGCGAGCATGGGGTTGGTCAGCGAACAGACTCCGTACTGGCTACTGTTGGCGCAACTGGCGGTATTGGGAGCGATCAACTCGTTGCAATTCACGGCGATGAACACGGTGACTCTGATCGACCTGGACGATGCCAGCGCCAGCAGCGGCAACAGCCTGCTGTCCGTGGTGGCACAACTGTCCCTGAGCCTCGGCGTCGCCTGTGCCGGCGCCCTGCTCGGCGGTTTCACGGCCCAAGTGGGTAACGATGGAGTCGACACGGTGCTGGGCGCGTTCCAGCTGACGTTCGTGACGGTGGGCGTCATGGCGATGTTGGCGGCGACGATTTTTTCCCAGTTGTCGAAGCAGGATGGGCGGCGGCAGAAACGTCACGATGAGCATATCGAGCATTAGCCCAAGCTTGAGTGGCTTCAGTAAGCTTTTGTGGCGAGGGGATTTATCCCCTCGCCACAGGTTCATCACCCAGCCTTCCAAGAGCCCCATGGCTCGCACAGCTCGTCCAGAACTTTCGAAGAAAGTGGCACGAGGCTGCTACACTGCGCGACATTTTGTTTTGCAGGCCTGTCCCGTGACCACCATTGCCACCGCTTTCAACACTTTGCCGCTGTCCGCCGCCATGCTGGCTAACCTCGAATCCCTCGGTTATGCCCAGATGACGCCGATCCAGGCGCAAAGCTTGCCGGTGATCCTCAAGGGCCTGGACCTGATCGCCCAGGCCAAGACCGGCAGCGGCAAGACCGCGGCGTTCGGTATCGGCCTGCTGAACCCGATCAATCCGCGCTACTTCGGCTGCCAGGCGCTGGTCATGTGCCCGACCCGCGAGCTGGCCGACCAGGTCGCCAAGGAAATCCGTCGCCTGGCCCGCGCCGAGGACAACATCAAGGTCCTGACCCTGTGCGGCGGCGTCTCCTTCGGCCCGCAGATCGCCTCCCTCGAACACGGCGCCCACATCATCGTCGGCACCCCCGGGCGCATCCAGCAGCATCTGCGCAAGGGCTCGCTGGTACTCGATGGCCTCAACACGCTGATCCTCGACGAAGCCGACCGCATGCTCGACATGGGTTTCTATGACGCGATCGAAGACATCATCCAACAGACCCCGGAGCGTCGCCAGACGCTGCTGTTCTCCGCTACCTACCCGGTGGGCATCAAGCAACTGTCGTCCAAGTTCATGCGTGACCCGCAACAGGTGAAAGCCGAGGCACTGCATTCCGACGCGCAGATCGAGCAGCGTTTCTACGAGATTTCTCCAGAGGAGCGCATGGCCGCGGTGGTCAAGGTACTCGCGCACTTCCGCCCGGCCTCTTGCGTGGCCTTCTGCTTCACCAAGCAGCAGGTTCAGGAAACCGTCGACCACCTGACGTCCAAAGGCATTTCCGCCGTCGGCCTGCATGGCGACCTGGAACAGCGCGACCGCGACCAGGTGCTGGCGATGTTCGCCAACCGCAGCACGTCGGTGCTGGTGGCCACCGATGTGGCGGCCCGCGGCCTCGATATCGATGCCCTGGACATGGTGATCAATGTCGAATTGGCCCGGGACTCGGAAATCCACATCCACCGGGTCGGCCGCACCGGCCGCGCCGGCGAAACCGGCGTTGCCATCAGCCTGGTAGCGCCGTCCGAAGCCCACCGCGCCCAGGCCATCGAGCAATTGCAGAAGGCGCCGTTGAACTGGGACCAGTTGGACAACCTCAAGCCCCAAGGGGGCGGCCCACTACTGCCGGCCATGAGCACCCTGTGCATCGCCGCCGGTCGCAAGGACAAGGTGCGCCCCGGCGACATCCTCGGCGCCCTGACCGGCGACGCGGGCATCCCCGGCACCCAGGTCGGCAAGATCGCGATTTTCGATTTCCAGGCGTACGTGGCCGTGGAACGCGGGATCGCCAAACAGGCCCTCAAGCGCCTGAACGAAGGCAAGATCAAGGGCCGTTCGTTGCGGGTGCGGATCCTGTAACCATCCCAACCAACGAAGTTCCCCTGTGGGAGCGAGCCTGCTCGCGATTGCGGCGGGTCAGCCAACCTTTATTTGACTGACACGCCGCAATCGCGAGCAGACTCGCTCCCACAATGGGTTTTGTGGTGACACATGAGAGGACACCGTTTTGCGCTCTACCGAAGTCGTGATCATTGGCGCTGGCGCCGCAGGGTTGATGTGCGCGCTGACCGCCGCGGGGCGCGGGCGACAGGTGCTGTTGCTGGACCACGCCAACAAGGCCGGCAAGAAAATCCTCATGTCCGGCGGTGGACGCTGCAATTTCACCAATATGTACACCGAGCCGGGCAACTTCCTTTCGCAAAACCCGCACTTCTGCAAATCGGCCCTGGCCCGCTACACCCAGTGGGATTTCATCGCCCTGGTGGCCAAGCACGGCGTGCCGTATCACGAGAAGAAACTCGGCCAGTTGTTCTGCGATAACAAGTCCAGCGACATCCTCGGCATGCTCCTGGACGAGTGCGAGCAGGTCGGGGTCAACCTGCACCTGGACACCTCGATCGAGCACATCGAGAAAACCGACGGCGGCTATCGGTTGCAAACCACCCTCGGCGCCATCGCCTGCCAATCCCTGGTGATCGCCACCGGCGGACTGTCGATCCCGACTCTCGGCGCCACCGGTTTCGGTTACCAGATCGCCAGGCAGTTCGGCCACCAGTTGCTGCCAACCCGCGCCGGCCTGGTGCCGTTCACCATTACCGATCAGCTCAAGGCCTTGTGCACCGAACTCTCGGGCACGTCGGTCGATTGCCTGGTGAGCTGCAACGACCAGAGCTTTCGGGAAAACATCCTGTTCACCCACCGCGGCCTCAGCGGCCCGGCGATCCTGCAGATCTCGTCGTTCTGGGAGCCGGGGGACACGGTGCAGATCAACCTGCTGCCGGACCACGACGTGCCCCAATGGCTGCAACAACAGCAGGCCGAACGCCCCAATAGTGAGCTGAAAACCCTCCTGGGCGAGTTGTTCACCAAGAAAATGGCCAACCTGCTGGCCGACAGCTGGTTCATCTCCAAACCCATGAAGCAATACACCCACGGGGAACTGGCGGACATTGCCGAGAAACTGGCGAGCTGGAACGTCATCCCGGCCGGCACCGAAGGTTATCGCACCGCCGAGGTGACATTGGGTGGCGTCGACACCCGGGAAGTCTCGTCCAAGACCATGGAATCGCTGAAGAGCCCCGGGCTGTACTTCATCGGCGAAGTGCTGGACGTGACCGGTCACCTGGGAGGGTTCAACTTCCAGTGGGCCTGGGCTTCGGGCTATGCCGCCGCACAGTACGTCTGACTCAACAGCACCTTGAATGCAGGCAGAGTCCTCTGTGGGAGCGAGCCTGCTCGCGATAGCGATGGTTCAGCCACTGATGAATTGACTGACATACCGCCATCGCGAGCAGGCTCGCTCCCACAGGGTTCGTGTCAGATGACGGAACACTTTTTGCTGCCAGATGTGATCGCCGCCATTGCGCCGGCGTCATTACTGCCTCAATTTAGTGTCATTGCCCGTCAGGCCCTTGCATTTCATGTCATCGACCTCGTTCCGTCAGTCTTTGCGTCGCCTCTGGGCGTTGGATAAATTCAGTTATAGCGTGCGGGTGTTCATCGCCCTGACCGGCAGCATGGCGCTGTGCTGGTACCTGGACGAGATGACCCTGTTGATTCCCTTGTTCCTGGGCATCATCGCCAGCGCCCTGGCCGAGACCGACGACAACTGGCAGGGCCGTCTCAATGCGCTCGCCGTGACCCTGGTCTGCTTCACCGTCGCGGCATTGTCGGTGGAGCTGCTGTTCCCCTACCCGATCCTCTTCATCGTCGCCTTTGCCCTGGCCAGTTTCGGCCTGACCATGCTCGGCGCCCTGGGCGAACGCTATGGCGCGATTGCCTCGGCCACCTTGATCCTGTCGGTCTACACCGTGATCGGCGTGGACCAGCGCGGTGGCGCGGTCACCGATTTCTGGCACGAACCCTTGCTGCTGGTGGCCGGCGCCGCGTGGTACGGCATGCTCTCGGTGCTGTGGCATGTCCTGTTTTCCAACCAGCCGGTGCAACAGAGCCTGGCGCGATTGTTCCGCGAGCTGGGCCGTTACCTGAAACTCAAGTCGTCGCTGCTCGAACCGGTCCGCCAACTGGATATCGAAGCCCGACGTCTGGAACTGGCCCAACAGAATGGCCGCGTGGTGGCGGCCCTCAACGCGGCGAAGGAAATCATCCTGCACCGCGTCGGCAACGGCCGCCCGGGCTCGAAGGTCAGCCGTTACCTGAAACTGTATTTTCTCGCCCAGGACATCCACGAGCGCGCCAGCTCCTCCCACTATCCCTACAACGCCCTGGCCGAGGCGTTCTTCCACAGCGACGTACTGTTCCGCTGCCAGCGCCTGCTGCGCCAACAAGGCAAGGCCTGCCAGGCGCTGGCCGAGTCGATCCAGATGCGCCAGCCGTTCGTCTACGATGATCGCTTTGCCGAGGCCTTGAATGACCTGCACGCGTCTCTGGAACACCTGCGCATCCAGAGCAATCCGGCCTGGCGTGGCCTGTTGCGTTCGTTGCGGGCCTTGTCGGCGAACCTCGGCACGCTTGACCGCCTGCTCAGCGACGCCAGCAACCCTGACGCCCTGGCCGACGCTACCGACAGCAGCCTGCTGGACCGCTCGCCGCGCAACCTCAAGGACGTCTGGCTACGCCTGCGCACACAGCTCACACCGACCTCGCTGTTGTTCCGCCATGCCTTGCGCCTGCCCCTGGCGCTAAGCGTCGGCTACGCGATGGTGCACTGGATCCACCCGTCCCAGGGTTACTGGATCGTGCTCACCACACTGTTCGTCTGCCAGCCCAACTACGGCGCCACCCGGCGCAAACTCGGCCAGCGGATCATCGGCACCGCCATTGGCCTGACCGTGGCCTGGGCGCTGTTCGACCTGTTCCCCAGCCCGCTGGTGCAGTCGAGCTTCGCCATTGCTGCAGGAGTGGTGTTCTTCACCAACCGTACGACCCGCTACACCCTGGCTACGGCGGCGATCACGGTCATGGTGCTGTTCTGCTTCAATCAGGTCGGCGATGGCTACGGGCTGTTGCTGCCACGGCTGTTCGATACCCTGCTCGGCAGCCTGATCGCCGGTCTGGCGGTATTCCTCTTCCTGCCGGACTGGCAGGGCCGGCGGCTGAACAAGGTCCTGGCCAACACGCTGACCTGCAACAGCATCTACCTGCGCCAGATCATGCAGCAATACGCCGCCGGCAAAAGTGACGACCTGGCCTATCGCCTGGCCCGACGCAACGCCCACAACGCCGACGCTGCGTTGTCCACGACGCTGGCGAACATGCTGATGGAGCCGGGGCATTTCCGTAAGGAAGCCGACGTCGGGTTCCGCTTCCTGGTGCTGTCCCATACCTTGCTCAGCTACCTGTCGGGCCTGGGGGCCCACCGGGGAACCGAACTGCCAACGGATGTTCGCGAGCAGTTGATAGACGGCGCGGGGACGAAGCTGGCCTCCAGCATCGACGAAATCGCCCAGGGCCTGGCAACCAAAACGTCGATCATGATCCAGAGTGACGAGGAAGAAGCCCTGGCCAACGAGCTCGAGCAGATGCCTGATGAAATCGATGAAGGCCAACGGCTGGTGCAGACTCAGTTGGCGTTGATCTGCCGTCAGCTTGGACCGTTGCGCACCCTGGCGGCGCATCTGATCAAGGATACAAGCGAGGCCTGAAAACTGTGGCGGTCAATCGGGCCCCATCGCGAGCAGGCTCGCTCCCACAGGAGTATGCATTCCAATGTGGGAGCGAGCCTGCTCGCGATGAGGCCGGCACGAGCGCCGCAAAAACTCGCTCACATGCCGTGCATTTCCATGATCCGCGCATAACTCCCATCGGCCTTCATCGCGGCGATTTCCCGATCGAACCCCGCCACGATCTGCTCATGCTCCGGGTTCTTCAGGCTGACCAGGATATGCAGGCTGTTTTCGCTCAACGGTTTGGGCAGGAACTCCACGGAATTGCGCACCTTGGGCGATTCGCGAGCCAGGTAATAACGAGCGACATACTCGTCTTCCAGGGTCAACTTCACGCGGTCGGCAGCGACCATGCGCACCGCCATCGCAAAGTTGTGCACAGGGACTTTCTGCAGTTGCTGGTTCTCATCGAACGTCTTGGAATAGGCATAACCGCGAACCACTGCGATGGGATAGTCGTAGAGTTGTTGCAGGCTGTCGAACTGGATCGAAGTCTCCTTGCGCTTGAGGAAGCGCACGCGGTTGAGCAGGTATTCAGCCGAGAACTGGCCTATATGAGTGCGCTCTTCGCTGTACCAGGCGTTGACCAGCACGTCATAACGCCCCTCGCCGATGCCCAGCATCGCCCGGGCCCAAGGTACCTGTTCGAATTCGGTGGCATAGCCGGCACGCGCCAGGGCGGTGCTGACGATATCGGTCGCCAGGCCGCCATTGACCAGCGTCGAGTCGGTAAAAGGCGGCCAGCCATCCGCAACCAGGCGCAATTTCTGCGCACAGGCGTTGTGACCCAGCAATAGCAACCCGATCAAAACAAGAGCTCGATGCAATTGCGGCATGCCATACATCCTTGAAGGTTGCGAAGCTCATGTTTTCAGCCGAAATTCGGGGGGATAAACAGAGACATCCGACCTAACATTAGCTCATTGGAACCGCTGTGCAGCGCTTGGACGAAGATTACATAAAGACGACAATGCTGCGAAAGAAGAATGATGGCAATTTGGTCTTTTTCACAGATTTCGTTCATCCGGGAAAGAGACCTCCAAACACAGCGCACTTAATATCGGCATCAGGTTTTTCAGGAAATTCAGAACATGGACATCGATTGGGTCTGCAAACACCACAGTGACCTGAGCAAGGAACAGCTGTATGCCATTCTCAAATTGCGCGCCGACGTGTTCGTCGTCGAGCAGAACTGCGCCTATCCGGACGTCGATGGGCTGGACCTGGAGGGCGACACCTTCCACCTGATGGCCTGGCGGGATAACCACCTCGTGGCCTATCTGCGCCTGCTCGATCCCCACTCGCAGAACAGCGACGTGGTGATCGGCCGGGTGATCATCGCTCCAGAAGCCCGGGGCCAGGGGTTGGGTCACACCTTGATGGAGCACGGGCTCAAGCACGCCGAGAAGCACTGGCCCGGAACGTCGATTTCATTGTCGGCGCAGGCGCATCTGCAGGGGTATTACGGGCGGTATGGGTTTGAAGTGGTGGGGGTCGAATACCTGGAGGATGGGATCCCGCATATAGGCATGCATCGGCCCTGAGGTCGTCATCGCGAGCAGGCTCGCTCCCACATTGGCATACCTACCCCTGTGGGAGCGAGCCTGCTCGCGATGAGGCCAGCACAGCCACTATCCCTATCAGGGGTATTCGAGCACCGCCTTGATCCGCTGCAGATTGGCCTCGATCCAGCCTCGATCTATCGCTCCCCAATTGCGGATCCGATAACACCCGGCATGGTTGCGAGCACCTTCCTGCTGCTCGAACTCGCACACGATATCCAGGTCCGCCAGCGCCGCGACGGTGTCCTGGGCGGTGCGTCGCGGCATGCCGGTCGCGTCGACGAGTGCCGGGACATTGCTGGCCACGCCGCTGTCGATCAGATATGCAACATACAAGCGGCGATAGAAGCTGCTCTTGGTCTTGCTGACATCCATCCGGTCATTCCTTCGGTTGTTGCAGATCGCGCCAGGTCAGGTACACCCGCAGGTCGAATTCCAGCTGGTGATACCCCGGCAACATGTGCTCGCAGAGTTGGTAGAACGCCTTGTTGTGGTCCGATTCCTTGAAGTGGGCCAGTTCATGCACCACGATCATGTTCAGGAATTCGGGCGCTGCGTCCTTGAACAGCGACGCGATGCGGATTTCCTTCTTCGCCTTGAGCTTGCCACCCTGCACCCGCGAAACCGCGGTATGCAGACCGAGGGCGCGATGGGTCAGGTCGAGGCGGTTGTCGAACAACACCTTGTCGATGGCCGGCGCATTACGCAGATACTGTTGCTTGAGCTCTAGCGCATACGTGTACAGGGCCTTGTCGCTCTGGATCGGATGTCGGCCCGGATAGCGCTGGTGCAGGTAATCACCCAGGCGGGCCTGGACAATCAGCTGCTGCACCTGGGCTTGTAGTGCGGCGGGGTAGGCCTGGAGATACTTGAGCGCGATCATCGGGCAGAAATACTGTGGGAAAAGGCCGCCAGTGTAACGAACTCAGGCGGTTAGCGCGCCCCAGTCAAAGGGTTTGGCAAACGCATCGGTGTCTGCGGCCATCAAGGGTCGCGCCACCAGGAATCCCTGCACATACTCACAACCATGGTCCTTGAGCCATCGATATTGCTCCAGGGTTTCCACGCCTTCGGCGATCACCCGCAAGCCCAATTGCGTGCATAGATCGATCACCGAGGCCGCCAGGGCAGCATCCCGCGGCGAATCCGGCAATCGGGCGATCAGGTGCCGGTCGAGCTTGAGAGTATCGAGTTCAAGGTCGCGCAAATGGGTCAGGGAGCACGGTCCCGAGCCGAAGTCATCCAGCGCCACCCGCACCCCGAGGTGGCGCAACAGCCGCAACTGCTTCTGGGTTTCGTCGGGATTACGCATCAGCGCGTCTTCGGTCACCTCGACCTCCAGCTGTCGGGGCTTCAAGGCATGCCGCTCCAGGACCTGGCGCAACTCGGTCACAAGGTTCGGCATGCCGAACTGGGTGCTGCTCAGGCTCACGCCCAGCACCAGGTCATCGGCGAAATTCCGCTCCCAGACTTTGCGCTGGGCCGCGCTGCGATGATAAATCCAGCTGCCCAGCCGGCTGATCAGCCGCGCTTCCTCCAACAAAGGCAGGAACAGGCCCGGCGGCACATCGCCGACGCTCGGGTGCTGCCAGCGCAATAACGCTTCGAAGCCGCGAATTTGCCCATCGTGAATGTTCACCTGGGGCTGGTAGACCATATTGAAATCGCGGTTCTCGATGGCCGAGCGCACACTTTCCTCAAGCATCAGCCGTGAACGGGCTCGACCGTTCATTTCGTGGTCGTAGAAACGGTATTGCTGGCGGCCGGCGCGCTTGGCTTCGTACATGGCGATGTCGGATGCTCGCAGCAAACCATCAAGATTGGCGCCGCAATCCGGGTACGTGGCAATGCCGATACTGGCGCCCAACGCCACATCCATGCCTTCAATCTGCTGGCAGATCGCGACCCGCTCGATGAGTTTTTCCGCGATCTTGGCCGCCTGCTCCGGGTGCTCCAGATCCAGCAGGGCCGTGAACTCGTCACCGCCCAATCGCGCCAGGATGTCGAAGGGGCGCAGGCAGGCTTTCAACTGCTCCGAGACCCAGCGCAACACCCGGTCACCGGCATCGTGACCCAACGAGTCGTTGACGCGCTTGAAGCCGTCGAGATCCAGGTACAGCAGCACCCAGTTGCTTTCCAGGCGCTCGCTACGCATCAACAGGTTTTCGGCGGTCTGATAAAACCCCCTGCGGTTGAGCAAACCCGTCAGCGGGTCCGTGACAGCCTGGAACTCGAGTTGCTGGTGCAAGTGCCGGACCACCGACATGTCCTGGAGCGTCACCACCATGGCCTTCTGTTCCGAAGGCAGCGGAGCGCAGGACAAGGCCACCGACACCTGTTGGCCGGGGGCGGTACGCAGGACCGCATCATGCAGGCGCCAGGTCTGGCCACGGCAATAGGCGACATGAATATCGGAGTTGACCCATTGTGGAATATGAGGTTTCTGCAGGTAATCCAGGAACGGCGTCCCCTGCAGCTGCTCCGCCTTTGCATTGAGCAGACGGCAAGTCGATGGGTTGGCGAAGCGGATGCAACCGGCCTCGTCCACCACGAGAATCCCTTCGGCAGCGTTATCCAGCACCGAGGCGTTGAACGCCCTGGCCGCTTCCAGGTCCTGGCTCAGGCGCTGCAAGGCACGGCGATTGCGCTGGTGCTCCAGCAACGCCTGGACCTTGGGCTTGAGGATCTGCGGATCGAAGGGTTTGAACAGATAGTCCACCGCCCCACTGGCATAGCCCTTGATCACCGCGTCCTGGGATTGCTCATTGGCGGTCAGGAAAATGATCGGCGTGAGCCGCGTGCGCTGGCTGCCGCGCATCAGGCGCGCCACTTCGAAACCGTCCATGTCCGGCATCTGCACATCGAGCAGAACCAGGTCGATGTCATGTTCGAGCAGCAGGTTAAGCGCCTCGACACCCGAGGCAGCGGTCATGACCTGCCAATCCTGACGCTGCAACAACGCCCGCATGCTGAGCAGGTTTTCAGGGTAATCATCAACAATCAAAAGGACGGAGTTGTCTTCACCAAGCGTAGGTTGCGCGCATTCCATGCTGCTTCTCTTATCGGGGCGCCACGTCCGTTTTACGTCGCAAAACAGACAAATACTGTGTTCTCACTCTAGACCGTGATTTTGAAAAGCAGTAGGTGTCATCACGCCATCATCCCGACAATGCCCAAAATAGCCGACTAACGGTCACCCATCTCGGGCACAGAAACTGCAATAGACCACAGTGACGATCACTTGACGTCAATCATTCGCCGCAAGAACGACAACAAGCTCACACCGGTGCTATCAGGACGCCCCAACTCGCGGGCTAGAGCCTCGCGTTGTTGCGCCCACATTTCACTGCAGGAACTGAACATGATCGACCTTAACACTTGGAACTTGAGCATCCCCGAAGGCAGCCCGGCGATGACCATCGAAACCCCTCGCCTGGCGCAAGGGTTCAAGGATCAGTACTTCAACGCCGAAACCGGCACCGTGTTTTTCTGGGCACCGGTGACCGGCACCAGGACCGAAAACGCAATCTACCCACGTAGCGAACTGCGCGAAACCTATAGCGACGGCACCCTGCGAAACTGGCTGTACTCGGCGGCGGACAACACCCTGCGGGCCACGGTCACCGTCAACCAGGTCCCCAGCAGCGGCAAGGTCGTGATTGGCCAGATCCACACTAAGAACAGCACCAGCCCCATGGTGAAACTGGAATACCAGTACAAAGCCTATAGCGCCTCCGGCAACATCGTCGCCAAGGTACGGATGCGCCCCGATGACGAAACCGGTCAAGTCATCACCGTCGCCACGGGTGTGAAGCTCGATCGTAGTTTCTCCTACATGATCCACCTCAGCCCCAAGGGTGCCCTGGGCATTACCGCGGCGGGATACAACTGGAGAACGACCATCGACCCGAGCTGGAAGGACAAGCCCCTGTACTTCAAGGCGGGTGTGTATGTGCAGGACAACACCGGTTACCCCACCGAAGGTGGAAAAGTGTCGTTCAGTCTGCTGGAAATCAAACACACCGCTCTTTGACGATTGCTCCATCCTTAAAAAGGCATCCGTTTCCGGATGCCTTTTTTTGTCCGTACGCAACGAAGCGCCAAATGGCCATGTGCCAATTGTTCCGAGAAAAATCAGCCTGGCCGACCAACGGTCAGTTGTCTCGGGCACAAAAGCGGCAAATGCAACTCTGACGGACTGTTGACGCCAACCCCCCGCCGTACGAGCGTACCAATTACTCGTGCGCACCCTCTCCTGGCCTCAGCAAAAGCGCGTCTTAGAGCCTCCGGCTGTGGCGTAAATCATTTCTTCTTCTCGGAAAGGATCCGAACATGGTCGATCTTGCAACCTGGAACCTGAGCATCCCCGAAGGCAGTCCGCCGAAGACCATCGAAACCCCTCGGCTGGTGGATGGGTTCCGGGATAAATATTTCAATTCCGAAGGCAGCACCGTGTATTTCTGGTCACCCGTCACCGGTACCAAGACTGAAAACGCGATCTACCCGCGCAGCGAATTGCGCGAAACCTACAGAGACGGCACCTTGCGCAACTGGCTGTATCCCGATGCCGACAATAAATTGAGCGCGACCCTGGTCGTCAATCAGGTACCCAGCAGCGGCAAGATCGTGATCGGTCAGATTCATGCCAAGGACAGCAGCAAACCCATGGTGAAACTGGAATACCAGTACAAGGACGCCAGCGACACCGGCGATATCGTCGCCAAAGTCCGCATGCGCCCCGATGACAGCAAGGGCCGGGTCGTCACAGTCGCCAGCGGGGTGAAACTTTCTCAGGCGTTCTCTTACCGGATCCACCTGGATCGTACCGGCGACCTGGGTATCACCGCGGCAGGTCGTAGCTGGTACACCACCATCAGCTCCACGTGGCGGGTCAAGCCGCTGTACTTCAAGGCTGGCGTGTACGTGCAGGACAACACGGGCTATACCAGCGAAGGCGGGAAAGTGACGTTCAGCAAATTGGATATCGATCACAACACCTGATATCGCCTCAGGCGCCGCAGCGAAATGCTGCGCGCCTGCCCTACTGAAAATCTCGTAGGAATCCGCTCCTTGTAGCGAGGGGATTTATCCCCGCTGGGCTGCGAAGCGGCCCCTCTTCTCGTCAGCCCCACCCCATGCCTCAAGGTTTACGGCGGCTACGCCACCGAGCGGGAGCAAGCTCCCTCGCCAGAGGGGTTGCGGGCGTCCTACAGGTCGGTTGTTGCGCCGAAAATCGCCTTCTATAGTTCGGCTCGTCTGCTGGCTTTGGTCAGGGACAGGGTTTCGCAGCCCGAAAGAGAAATGACTTTGCACCGCAAAATGAAAACTCAGGCAAAATTGCCGACGTTCATTTTATGGCGGTTGTGCGCGGGAGATCTTCGGGTCTGCCGGGTTTGGTCATTCTCGGTCTGCGAACCCACGCGCAACTGCCACCCCTTTTGTTTCGCAGCGAAAAGGTGGCAATTCATTTTCTCCATGGATTCCATCATATGACCACGAACCAAACATTCAGCCGCTTCACCCCACTAACCCCAATCGCCACCACAGAACCCGTCCTGTTCATCGACAGCACGGCCTCACTCCCCGAACTCCACGCCTGCGCCAGCGAACGCCTGCACGCCACACTCGACTACCTGACGCTCATGGCCTGCGCCACCCTGCGCGACTCCGCCGCCGGCGACTTCAATACCCTCACCAATGTCGCCCGGATTCTGGTTCAGGATGTCACCGACGTGTTCGGGGTAATTGAACGACGCGGGCTCGAAGGAAAATAAAAACCCTGTGGGAGCGAGCCTGCTCGCGATGCGCCGGTTCAGCAACATGAAGGGTGACTGACACAGCGCTATTCCGAACAAGCTCGCACCCGTTGAATCTGGCGAGCGGGCGCCTGGCCCTCCAAAACGTCGGAAGCTGCTCTATTTAATATCGAATATTAAATAAGTCAAAAAGTGAAAAAACCTATAAAGAACTGTCATCTATGACAGTAGCTTTCAACATTACAAAGTTTCAGGCTGGCTCCACCCCGCTTGTAAACGGAGGCCCATAGAAAGGGAGCCTATCTATGAAAAATCAATTACTGATCCTTGCATCGACCCTGTTGTTGGGCGCAGCCGCCCATGCGCAGGCCGCCTGCGATGCAACACTCGTCAAGGACCTTATCGGCAAAAGATTCGACGCCGCTACTGAGAAGGATGCAAAGGCTCGAGCGGGAGCGGATATCGTAAGAAGCACACAGCCAGGAGGGATCTTTATGACTAAAGAAGGAAAAAAGGACAATCGTCTCAGCATTATGGTCGACGGGGAAGGCAATATAAAGAGCATCGACTGTAACTAGTAGCAGCGGCGGAAATTCATCAAAAGACAATGATCGTTGACTTAACCATTGTTCAACACCTCTGTAAATAAAGGGAGAAAGACATGGCTATCCAAGAACCAGTATTTCAAAATCCAGCCAGAGATAGCACTAATAACGGGACAAATCCCTATGTCGACGGAACAGCGCAACCTGGCACATTTGTCACAATAATGGAGTCCAACACATACAATGTACTAGCAAAGGTATATTGCGACATTAACGGCCACTTTTCGGCACGCTTGAATTTGAGCGGCATTCATAACCCTAACCCTGGCCGAATGCTTTCAATCGGAGCATATACTGAAAATGGTCAAGAGCAATCTGGTTGGGCGAGAGATCTCCAATTCTATCTTTAATGCTGCCCCCCAAAAATACCTGACCCCACTGGCGATAAAAATAAAAGGGGACGAGTTTATTTAAAAGATAAATTCGTCCCCTTGCCCAACGGGGCGGCCGTATAGCCGGCCTGATTTGGAGTGAAAAGCGTTCATCCTGCGGGAACGATCACAATCAATTGCTCGCCTGGCCTTCTGTAAGTCTCGTAGGAATCTACTCCCATAGCCCATAAAAAAACCCGCACAAATGCGGGTTTTTTCCAAACCAAAAGACTCAGTTGACCTTGGCGTTCAACTCACCCTTCAGATAACGCTGGAACATCGCTTCCAGGGAGATTGGCTTGATCTTCGAGGCCTGGCCGGCAGTACCGAACGCTTCATAACGCGCAATACACACATCACGCATCGCCGTCACGGTCGCGCCAAGGAACTTGCGCGGATCGAACTCGCTCGGGTTGGTCGCCATCAAGCGGCGCATGGCGCCGGTAGACGCCAGGCGCAGGTCGGTGTCGATGTTGACCTTGCGCACGCCGTGCTTGATACCTTCGACGATTTCCTCGACCGGCACGCCGTAGGTTTCCTTGATGTCGCCACCGTACTGGTTGATGATCGCCAGCCATTCCTGCGGCACCGACGACGAGCCGTGCATCACCAGGTGGGTGTTGGGAATGCGCTTGTGGATTTCCTTGATGCGGTCGATCGCCAACACGTCACCGGTGGGCGGCTTGGTGAATTTGTAGGCGCCGTGGCTGGTGCCGATGGCGATGGCCAGGGCGTCGACCTGGGTTTTCTTGACGAAGTCGGCGGCTTCTTCCGGATCGGTCAGCATCTGGCTGTGATCCAGCACGCCTTCGGCGCCGATACCATCTTCCTCACCGGCCATGCCGGTTTCCAGCGAGCCCAGGCAACCCAGCTCACCTTCCACCGAAACACCGCAGGCGTGGGCCATGGCGACGGTTTGTTGGGTGACGCGTACGTTGTACTCGTAGTCGGTCGGGGTCTTGCCGTCTTCGCCCAGGGAACCGTCCATCATCACCGAGCTGAAGCCCAGTTGGATGGAGCGCTGGCAGACGTCAGGGCTGGTGCCGTGGTCCTGGTGCATGCACACCGGGATGTGCGGGAACTCTTCGATTGCCGCCAGGATCAGGTGACGCAGGAATGGCGCACCGGCGTATTTGCGGGCGCCAGCCGAAGCCTGGACGATTACCGGAGAGTCGGTCTTGTCAGCGGCTTCCATGATGGCGCGCATCTGCTCAAGGTTGTTGACGTTAAAGGCTGGGACGCCATAGCCGAACTCGGCTGCGTGGTCCAGCATCTGACGCATGCTGATAAGTGCCATTGTGTGTCTCTCCCGGTCGAGGGTCGTTAATCGTGCCAGCCTGCCGTAGCGGCGGCGGCTATTCAAGTCATTGCGGGCAAGGGGTTAGCCTCGGCCGCGAATTCGGTGTTACCTGTATCTTCAGTGTTCACAGAACCCTGTGGGAGCGAGCCTGCTCGCGATAGCGGTAGATCAGTCGACATCCGATTGGATAATATATCGCTATCGCGAGCAGGCTCGCTCCCACATGGGTCCATGGGCTTCAATTACTGCGCCTTGCAACCCCGGCCAATCAAATCATTGGTGGCAACCCAGTAGGCCAGGCCTTCGTCACCGTTGATGTGAAACGCCAGCATGTCATCGCTGTACAGCGCGCCCGACGCGCCCGGCTCCTGCTTCAGGCGGTAAACCTGCTCGGCCCCGCCGAGGCGTACATCGACGGCCTTGCGGGTGGCGTCGGTATAGCGCCAGAGCACCTTGGCCTCGCTGTCACAGGTCCAGGTCGTCCACCCCGCCACAGGTTCGGATGCGTTCGAAAAACCCAACTGCGCACAACCGGCCAGCGATGCCAATGCCACAACGGCGATCAAGCCTTTCATCCGTGTTCCTCGACCGGCGGCGCATGCCGCCAGCCATGAGTTAAAGGGTCAGACCCGTCAAGGACAACCATGTTCCTTGGTCGGGGTTTGCGTTTCGTATTTGTCCAGACCGTCCGGCCCGGAGCGCTTGTTCAGCACCGGGTTGGTTTCCGCCTGCCAGTCCGCCTGGTAGCAGCCTGGCTCCGGATCGCCGGTGGCCGGTTCCGGCGTCGCTGGCGGGTGACTCCCGCAAGCGGCCAGGGCCCCGGTCAGCAACAAAAGCGTCCACGTCTTGACCATAAAAACACTCCCTTGCCTGGTCAATGCAGCCTCAGGCCTTGGCCCGGCTTTCCAGGACTTCTACCGCTGGCAGCACCTTGCCCTCGACGAACTCGAGGAACGCACCGCCGCCGGTGGAGATGTAGGAGATCTGTTCGGCCACGCCATATTTGTCGATGGCCGCCAGGGTGTCGCCACCACCGGCGATGGAAAACGCAGCGCTGTCGGCGATGGCCTGGGCCAGGACCTTGGTGCCGTTGCCGAACTGGTCGAACTCGAACACACCGACCGGGCCGTTCCACAGGATAGTCCTGGAAGATTTCAACAATTCGGCAAAGTTGGCCGCTGTCTGCGGACCGATGTCCAGGATCATGTCATCGGCGGCCACGTCAGCGATGGCCTTGACGGTCGCAGCGGCACTCTCGGCGAATTCCTTGGCGACCACCACGTCCACCGGCAACGGCACGCTGACCTTGGCGGCGATTTCGCGGGCGGTGTCCAGCAGATCCGGTTCGTAAAGGGACTTGCCGACCGGGTGACCGGCTGCGGCGAGGAAGGTATTGGCAATGCCGCCGCCGACGATCAGCTGGTCGCAGATCTGGCTCAGGCTGTTCAGCACGTCGAGTTTCGTCGACACCTTGGAGCCGGCGACGATGGCCGCCATCGGCTTGGCCGGTGCGCCCAGGGCCTTGCCCAATGCATCCAGCTCAGCAGCCAGCAGCGGGCCGGCCGCGGCGACCTTGGCGAACTTCGCCACACCGTGGGTCGAACCCTCGGCACGGTGGGCGGTGCCGAAAGCGTCCATCACGAACACGTCGCACAAGGCGGCGTATTGCTGGGCCAACTCGTCGGCGTTCTTTTTCTCGCCCTTGTTGAAGCGCACGTTTTCGAACAGCACGACATCGCCGGCCTTCACGTCGACGCCGCCCAGGTAATCAGCCACCAGCGGCACTTCGCGCCCTAGGGCACGGCTCAGGTAGTCGGCCACGGGCTTGAGGCTGTTTTCGGCCGAGAACTCGCCTTCGGTCGGGCGGCCCAGGTGGGAGCAGACCATCACGGCCGCACCTTTTTCCAGGGCCAGCTTGATGGTCGGCAGCGAGGCCAGGATACGCGCGTCGCTGGTGACAACACCGTCCTTGACAGGGACGTTGAGGTCTTCGCGGATCAGTACGCGCTTACCTTGCAGATCGAGGTCGGACATCTTCAACACGGTCATGGGTCGCAATTCCTGGGTAACTGTTTAGAGAGCAGGTTTTTTGGAAGCGGTTTGCAGGTAATGCTCGGCAACATCCAGCATTCGGTTGGCAAACCCCCATTCGTTGTCGAACCAGGCCAGGATATTCACCAGCCTCGGGCCGGATACACGGGTCTGGCTGGCATCGACGATGGCCGAATGGGGGTCATGGTTAAAATCACAACTGGCATGAGGCAACTCGGTATAGGCCAGCAGGCCTTTGAGCGGGCCGCTGGTAGCGGCTTCGCGCAGGATCCGATTGACCTCGGTGGCGTCGGTATCGCTCACGGTCTGCATCGTCATATCGAGGCAGGACACGTTGACCGTCGGCACTCGCACGGCTTTGGCCTGAATTCTCCCCGCAAGTTCCGGCAGCAGCCGTTCAATGCCTCGCGCCAGACCAGTGGACACCGGAATCACCGACTGGAACGCCGAGCGGGTGCGGCGCAAGTCTTCGTGATGATAGGCGTCGATCACCGGCTGATCGTTCATCGCCGAATGGATAGTGGTGATCGACACGTATTCCAGGCCAATGGCCTGATCCAGCAAGCGCAACAGCGGCACGCCACAATTGGTGGTGCAGGAGGCGTTGGAGACCAGCAACTCGCGGCCGGTCAGGCAATCCTGGTTGACGCCGTAGACGATGGTGGCATCTACATCCGCTTCACTGGCCATCGGCTGGGAAAACAGCACCCGTGGAGCACCGGCAGCGAGGAAACGCTCACCGTCTTCGCGGGTGTGATAGGCGCCGGAACACTCGAGCACCAGATCGACGCCGAGGGACGCCCAATCGATGCCTTCGGGAGTGGCACTGCGCAGGACTTTCACGCAGTTGCCATTAATGTGCAGACAATCGTCCTCGACCCGTACTTCGCCGGGAAACCGGCCATGGGTGGAGTCGAAGCGTGTCAGGTATTCGATGCTGGCCATATCGGCCAGATCGTTGATGGCCACGATTTCGAAACCCGCCTCTGCCCCTCGCTCGAACAACGCACGCAAGACGCAACGACCAATCCGGCCGTAGCCGTTGAGTGCAACTTTGTAGGGACGCGGTTGGGGCATGAGGGCTCTCTGACCAGGTGAATCCATTAAGACAGGGTTGCCTGAACCACCGCTATCGCGAGCAGGCTCCCTCCCCCAGGGGGGTTGATGGCGATCGGTGGAGATCCTTGTGGGAGCGAACTGGCTCGCGATGGCGTCAGAACAGGCAACCTATTTGCAGATCAGTCTTCCAGCAATTCTTCAGCCTGACCCAGGATGTTTTCCAGGGTGAAACCGAATTCCTCGAACAACGCCGGGGCAGGCGCCGATTCGCCGTAGGTGGTCATGCCGATCACGCGGCCTTCCAGACCCACGTACTTGTACCAGTAGTCGGCATGAGCAGCCTCGATGGCGATCCGGGCGCTGACCTGCAGCGGCAATACCGATTGCTTGTAGCCGGCGTCCTGGGCATCGAACACGCTGGTGCAAGGCATGGACACTACGCGCACGTTGCGGCCCTGCTCGGTCAGTTTGTCGTAGGCCTGGACCGCCAGGCCGACTTCGGAACCGGTGGCGATCAGGATCAGCTCAGGCTCGCCGATGCAATCCTTGAGCACATAGCCGCCACGGGCGATCTCGTCGATCTGGCCGACTTCGCGAGCCTGATGCTGCAGGTTCTGGCGGGAGAAGATCAGCGCCGACGGGCCGTCGTTGCGCTCGATCGCGTACTTCCAGGCCACCGCCGATTCCACGGCGTCGCATGGACGCCAGGTGTCCAGGTTCGGGGTGCAGCGCAGGCTCGCCAATTGCTCGATCGGCTGGTGAGTCGGGCCGTCTTCGCCCAGGCCGATGGAGTCGTGGGTGAAGACGTAGAGCACGCGCTTCTTCATCAAGGCCGACATGCGTACGGCATTGCGGGCGTATTCCATGAACATCAGGAAGGTAGCGCCGTAAGGCACCAGGCCGCCGTGCAGCGCGACGCCGTTCATGATCGCGCTCATGCCGAACTCACGAACGCCGTAGTACATGTAGTTGCCGCTGGCATCTTCGGCGCTGACGCCCTTGCAGCCTTTCCACAGGGTCAGGTTGGAGCCGGCCAGGTCGGCCGAACCGCCCAGCAGTTCCGGCAGCAATGGACCGAAAGCGTTCAGGGTGTTCTGGCTGGCCTTGCGGCTGGCAATGGTTTCGCCCTTGGCCGCGACTTCGGCGATGTAGGCCGAGGCTTTTTCGGCGAAGTCGGCAGGCAGCTCACCGCTGAGGCGACGCACCAGTTCGTTGGCCAGCGCAGGGAATTCGGCGGAATAGGCAGCGAAACGCTGATCCCAGTCGGCTTCGAGGGCACGGCCTTTTTCCTTGGCGTCCCATTCGGCGTAGATGTCCGCCGGGATTTCGAACGGACCGTGTTCCCACTTCAATGCAGCGCGGGTCAAGGCGATTTCCTCGGCACCCAGGGGGGCGCCGTGGCAGTCTTCCTTGCCCTGCTTGTTCGGCGAGCCGAAACCGATGGTGGTCTTGCAGCAGATCAGGGTCGGCTGGGCGCTCTTGCGGGCCGTCTCGATGGCGGTCTTGATCTCTTCCGGATCGTGGCCGTCAACATTGCGGATCACCAGCCAGTTGTAGGCTTCGAAACGCTTCGGCGTGTCATCGGTGAACCAGCCTTCGACTTCACCGTCGATGGAAATGCCGTTGTCGTCGTAGAACGCGATCAGCTTGTCCAGGCCCAAGGTACCGGCCAGGGAGGCGACTTCATGGGAAATGCCTTCCATCATGCAGCCATCACCGAGGAACACGTAGGTGTGGTGATCGACAACGTTATGCCCTGGACGGTTGAACTGTGCTGCCAGGACTTTTTCCGCCAGGGCAAAGCCCACGGCATTGGCCAGGCCCTGGCCCAGTGGGCCGGTGGTGGTCTCCACGCCCGGGGTGTAGCCGTATTCGGGGTGGCCCGGGGTGCGGCTGTGCAATTGGCGGAAGTTCTTCAGGTCATCGATCGACAGGTCGTAGCCGGTCAGATGCAGCAGCGAGTAGATCAACATCGAGCCGTGGCCGTTGGACAGCACGAAGCGGTCACGGTCAGCGAACGATGGATTGCTCGGGCTGTGCTTGAGGTAGTCGCGCCACAGCACCTCGGCGATATCCGCCATGCCCATCGGGGCACCTGGGTGGCCGCTGTTGGCTTTCTGCACGGCATCCATGCTGAGGGCACGAATGGCATTGGCACGCTCACGACGGCTGGGCATCGCTGATCTCCTGGGTTTGAATAACGAAACTGAAAAAAGGCGTGCATTTTCCCTCACCCACCCGCCCGGGGCAATGACAGATAGTCATCCAGAGCGGTTTTTCCGGTGGATAAAGTCGCTTTCGCCAGGTGAAACCTTTCCGCTGATGGTTTGTAGAGTAAAGCCCGTTTCCGGAAGTGCCATTTATCGAGCAATATCAAAACTTTTTGATATTGACCTTGCGAGGAACCGGACCCATCACTAGACTGCCGCCCTATGAACTTACGCGTGCCGTCCATTCGCCATGAAGACAGCGATGAGCTGGCGGCCCTTTGCAAGGCCGGCGGCGATCCGTTGCGGCTCAATGTATTGCGCGCCCTGGCCAACGATTCGTTCGGCGTATTGGAGCTGGCGCAGATTTTCGGCATCGGCCAGTCCGGCATGAGCCATCACCTCAAGGTCCTGGCCCAGGCCGACCTGGTGGCAACCCGCCGCGAAGGCAACGCCATTTTCTATCGCCGCGCCCTGCCCCACACCGAGCTGTTGGGCGGCAAGCTGCATGCGGCATTGCTGGACGAAGTGGACGAGTTGCACCTGCCGGCGGACGTGCAGGCCCGCATCGCCCAGGTGCATGGGCAGCGGGCCGCCGCCAGCCAGGACTTTTTCGCACGGGTAGCGGAAAAATTCCGGGCCCAGCAGGACCTGATCGCGGGACTGCCGCAATACCGTGAGAGCGTCGTGGCACTGCTCGACAAGCTGAGCTTCGAGCCTGCCGCCACCGCCATTGAAGTCGGCCCCGGCGACGGCGCTTTCCTGCCGGAACTGGCGCGGCGCTTCAGCCAGGTAACGGCACTGGACAACAGCCCGGCCATGCTCGAACTGGCGCGCCAGGTATGCGAACGCGAACAGCTGACTCATGTCAGCCTGCAATTGGCCGATGCCTTGGAGGGTGTGAACCTGCGGGCCGATTGCGTTGTATTGAACATGGTACTGCACCATTTTGCCGCACCGGCCGATGCGCTCAGGCACATGGCCGACCTGCTGCAACCAGGCGGTAGCCTGTTGGTGACAGAGTTATGCAGCCACAACCAGAGTTGGGCCAGGGAGGCCTGCGGTGATCTCTGGTTGGGGTTTGAACAGGACGACCTGGCCCGTTGGGCCACCGCTGCGGGCCTCGTGCCCGGGGAAAGCCTCTATGTAGGCTTACGTAATGGTTTCCAGATCCAGGTTCGCCATTTTCAGCGACCGGCTGGCGACACTCACCATCGGTAACTTGTAGGAAAACATCGAGATGAGCGAATACTCCCTTTTCACCTCCGAGTCCGTGTCTGAAGGGCATCCGGACAAAATCGCCGACCAGATTTCTGATGCGGTGCTGGACGCCATCATTGCTGAAGACAAGTTCGCCCGCGTGGCGTGCGAGACTCTGGTGAAAACGGGCGTGGCGATCATCGCCGGCGAAGTCACCACCTCGGCCTGGGTCGACCTGGAACAGATCGTCCGCGACGTCATTCTGGGCATCGGTTACAACAGCTCCGACGTCGGCTTCGACGGCGCGACCTGCGGCGTGATGAACATCATCGGCAAGCAATCGGTGGACATCGCCCAGGGCGTTGACCGCAGCAAGCCGGAAGACCAGGGCGCCGGCGACCAGGGCCTGATGTTCGGCTATGCCAGCAACGAAACCGACGTGCTGATGCCAGCGCCGATCACCTTCTCGCACCAACTGGTGCAGCGCCAGGCCGAAGCCCGCAAGTCCGGCCTGCTGCCGTGGCTGCGTCCGGATGCCAAGTCCCAGGTCACCTGCCGCTACGAAAACGGCAAGGTGGTGGGTATCGACGCTATCGTGTTGTCGACCCAACACAACCCTGAAGTTTCCTACAAAGACCTGCGCGAAGGCGTGATGGAGCTGATCGTCAAGCACGTGCTGCCTGCCGAGCTGTTGAACAAGGACACCCAGTTCCACATCAACCCGACCGGCAACTTCATCATCGGTGGCCCGGTAGGCGACTGCGGCCTGACCGGTCGCAAGATCATCGTCGACAGCTACGGCGGCATGGCCCGTCACGGCGGTGGCGCCTTCTCCGGCAAGGATCCATCGAAGGTTGACCGTTCGGCGGCCTACGCCGGTCGCTATGTGGCCAAGAACATCGTCGCCGCCGGCCTGGCCGAGCGCTGCGAGATCCAGGTTTCCTACGCCATCGGCGTTGCCCAGCCTACGTCGATCTCCTTGAACACCTTCGGCACCGGCAAGATCGGCGACGACAAGATCATCAAACTGGTCCGTGAAGTGTTCGACCTGCGTCCGTACGCCATCACCACCATGCTTGACCTGCTGCACCCGATGTACCAGGAAACCGCAGCCTACGGCCACTTCGGTCGCACGCCGCAAACCAAGACTGTCGGTGGCGATACGTTCACCACCTTCACCTGGGAAAAAACCGACCGCGCCGACGCCCTGCGCGCCGCTGCCGGCCTGTAATACCTGCTGTCATGAAAAAGCCCCTGGCGACTTGGTCGCCAGGGGCTTTTTCATGCTTGGTATCAACTGACACACCGCGTTTTGTGGCGAGGGGATTTATCCCCGCCGGGCCGCGCAGCGGCCCCATATGGTTGAACGGACGGCCTGATACCTCCAGGCAGACTTTAGGGCTGCTGCGCAGCCCAGCGGGGATAAATCCCCTCGCCACAAAAGCCAGCAGACCTTCAGGAACGCCGCGCCACCAGCAGGAACGAAGCCGCGCTCGCCAACAGTCCCGCACACATCCGGTTGAACAGACGCTTGCCGCTGGGTCGGGCAAACAACTTCCGCGCATAGATGCCCATGTAGCAATACAACCCGATGGCAATGCACTCCAACGCCAGGAACAACCCGCCCAGCACGGCGAACTGCTGGGTGACGGTACCCGAGCGGTCAACGAATTGCGGCAGAAACGCGGTAAACAACAGGATCGCCTTGGGATTGCCGATTGCGACCAGGAACTCCTGGCGCGCCAGTTGCCCCATGCCCTTCGAACCCATCGCAGCTTCGCTACCGGCCTCGGGTCGGGCCCGCCACAGTTGCACGGCGAGGTAGAACAGATACCCGGCCCCCAAGAGTTTGATCCCCAGGAACAACAACTCCGAGGTATGCAGCACGGCGGTCAGTCCCACCGCTGCCAGGGCAATCATGATGGCGAACGCCAGCAGCCGGCCAATACCGCCGCTGCACGCCCGGACGAAGCCATAACGCGAGGCGTTGCTGATGGACAACAGGTTATTGGGACCTGGCGCCATGTTCAGGGCGAAACAGGCCGGAATGAAAACAGCGAGTGTCGTCAGGTCCATCGGGTGCACTCCTGGCAGCGTGGATCGGGGGATCCATTCTGCGCCGGCCAGCGATGGGTTCAAGAGACAGTTGCACGATCAAATCGCGCCCCACTGTACCGCCATAGCAGTGCCATCAGGCTCGGCAAAATCCGGTAACCATCCGACCCTCGCCTCCTCCGTGTCAGTGGCTAGCCTTCAGGCACACCACCCAGCAAGGATGCTTCGATGCTGCCGCTATTGTGTGCCCTCGCCGTTTTAATACTCATCCCCATTCCCGTCATCGCCGGCCCTTGCCCCGACTGGCCTGACGAACGAGCCCGGGCGGAGGTCGCGGGCCTGCAAGGGCAAATCGACGCCTGGGACGACAGCTATCACCGCCTCGGCCGTTCGTTGGTCGCCGACGAGCTTTACGATCAATCCCGTAGGCAGCTGGACCAATGGCGCAACTGTTTCGATCTTGCGGTAACCGCTGACCCGCTGCGCTCGGCGGCCGGCAAAGTGCGCCATCCGATCCCTCATACGGGCCTGGACAAACTGAAGGATGCCGACGCCGTGCGGGCCTGGCTGCAAAATCGGGAAGACATCTGGGCCCAGCCGAAAGTCGACGGTGTAGCAGTCACCCTGATCTATCGCGAAGGTCGCCTGCATCAGGCGATCAGCCGCGGCGATGGCATTCAAGGCCATGACTGGACGCCGACGGCGCGCAAGATCGGCGCCATTCCCCAACGCCTGCACCGGCCTTTGGACCTGCTCGTTCAGGGAGAGTTGTACTGGCGACTGGACAAGCATGTGCAGGCCAGGGATGGCAGTCTCAATGCCCGCTCAACCGTGGCGGGTTTGATGGCCCGCAAGGACCTGACGACTGATGAAGCCTCGGGTATCGGCCTGTTCCCCTGGGACTGGCCCGAAGGGCCCGCCACCCTCCCCGAACGGGAGGCCGCATTGAATGCCCTGGGCTTCACCGACACCAGCGGCTACAGCCAACCCGTCCAGGCCGCGACCGACGCCGAACGCTGGCGCGATCACTGGTATCGCACGGCGCTGCCATTCGCCAGCGACGGGATCGTCCTGCGCCAGAGCCGCCGACCGCCTGCCGAGCGCTGGCAGGCCAAGGCGCCGTTCTGGGGCGTGGCCTGGAAATACCCCTACGCCCAGGCACTGGCCGAAGTGCGCAAGGTGCACTTCAAGGTCGGGCGCACCGGGCGCATCACTCCGCTGCTGGAACTCGAACCTGTCATGCTCGACGACCGGCAGATCCGCCGGGTAAGCGTCAACTCCCTCAAGCGCTGGGAGGACCTGGACATCCGTCCCGGAGACCGGGTAGCCATCAGCCTGGCCGGGCTGACCATCCCGCGACTCGATGGCGTTGTGTTGCGCGGCGTCGAACGGCCGGACATCACGGTCCCTGTGGCGGCGGACTATCACCCGCTGAGTTGCTGGCAACCGACGCCCGGCTGTGAAAGTCAATTCCTGGCGCGCTTGAGCTGGCTCAGCGGCAAGCACGGCCTCGCCCTGCCCCATGTGGGCCTCGGAACCTGGGAAAAACTCCTGGCAGCGGGCCGACTCGACGGATTGCTGGATTGGATGACCCTCGATGCCGCCGAGCTTGCTAACATGACCGGCTTCGGCGAACGCAGCAGCGCCCGCCTGCTCGTCAGTTTCCATGGCGCCCGACGACGCCCGTTCGGTCAATGGCTCAAGGCCCTTGGCTTACCGCCCGCCGGAGCGGCCAGGCTGGATGGGCCGTGGGCGGTACTGGCCGAACGGACTACCGAACAATGGCAAGCTGAAGTCGGCATCGGGCCAGGACGCGCCGCGCAACTGAGCGCTTTCTTCCGCGACCCGCACGTGCTGGCGTTGAGTGAAGTATTACGGGCTGCCGGGGTCGAAGGTTTCTGACATTGTCCCGCGCAGTTGAACCCAAGGGGCGAACCTGCGTTCCAACAGCGCATCTGGACCGACCGCTCGCGAGTTTTTACGGAGTTGCTATGAATTTCCTGCCCCCCTTTGCCTTGCTGGTCCTATGCGCCACCCTGGCCGCGCCCTCGATGGCGGACGAGCAGACCCCGGAGCTTACCGGTTGCGCAGCCAAGCGCCAGGGCATCATCAACCAGATCGAACTGGCCAGGTCCCGCGGCAATGCAGACCAGCAGGCCGGCCTGGAAACCGCCCTGAATGAAGTCACCACCCATTGCACCGACGCGTCCCTGCGCAAGGAGCGTGAAACCAAGGTGCTCGACGCCAAGCACGAAGTCAGCCGCCGCCAGGCCGACCTGGAAAAAGCCATGAAGAAAGGCGATCCCGAGCGGATCAACAAGCGCAAGGACAAGCTGGCAGCCTCCCGCAAGGAACTGCAGGAAGCGGTGGATGAATTGGATAAATAAGCGGCAAGTTTCGAGCTACAAGCTGCAAGTAACGGCGGATCGCGAGCCCTTCACTTGCAGCTTGTAGCTGGTAACTTGAAGCTGCCCCACCTCAATGATCCCGAAACTCCTTATGACAGGCACTGCACGCATCCTCGACCTTCTGCACCGCCGGCCCCAGGTAACTGGCGCTGTAGGGCTGGACCTTGCTGGCCGTCACCAACTCCCCGGTGGCCGCTTCAAGACTGTGGGCCAGTTCCTGGAACCGCGCCTGTTTCTGCCAGACTTCATCCCGGGCGCTGGTGTGGTCCTGCTCGCGTACTGGCGGGAAGTGTTTCCACGGCTCGCGGGACAGCTGGTCAAGCTGCACGGCACCCTCGGCGAAGCGGGCACCGTCGAACGGGATCCGACCACGCAACATACCGCCCAACTCTTCGTTGGTCTTGAGCATTTGCTTGAAAATCGCCTTGCGCTGGCCCAGTGGGGAGTTGGGATCGACACCGCCGCAGGCGGACACCATCAGGCAGGCCAGCATGACCATGGAAAATCGTTTTACAAACATCTTGGCCTCGGAACAGGAAACGGCGGTTAGTATCCTCGGGTCATCGGCAAAGACCAATGGCCCTATTCACAATACGGGTTGTTCGAATGCCTGACAGCGTTCGAACGACTGCAAGGAAAAATTTCATGAACAGCCGCTTCAAGACCTGGCACAAAGGCCTGGCATTGACCCTACCGCTGATCGCGCTGCTATCCGGCTGCAATCGCGGTGAAAAGGTCGAAGAGCCCCAGACTCATGCCCTTGCCACTTATGTCAGCACCCCCTGGGAAGCGCTGCCGGCGGTCTCCGATGAAGACCTGCTGGCCGGTTTCGGCTCCTGGCGCAGCGCTTGCACCCGGCTCAAGGCCGACGCGACCTGGGGAGCCACCTGTGCAGCGGCGGCCAATGTGCCGCAGTCCGCTCCCGCTGTGCGCAATTTCCTGAAACAGAACCTGGACGTCTACGGCTTGCGCTCGGGAGACAACAGCCCCAATGGCCTGATCACCGGGTATTACGAGCCGGTCTACCCGGGCAGCCTCACCCAGACCGCCAGCGCCAACATCCCGGTGTACGGCGTACCGGACGACATGATCATCGTGGCGCTGGACAGTCTCTACCCCGAGCTCAAGGGCAAGCGTCTGCGCGGTCGCCTCGAAGGCCGGGTACTCAAGCCCTACGACGACGCAGCCACCATCGAGACCAACGGCGTGAAGGCGCCCGTGATCGCCTGGCTGACGGACCCGATGAACCTGCAATTCCTGCAGATCCAGGGCTCGGGCCGTATTAGGCTCGATGACGGTCGCCAGTTGCGCATTGGCTATGCCGACCAGAACGGCCACCCTTACCGGCCAATCGGACGCTGGCTGGTCGAACAGGGCGAGCTGAAGAAGGAAGACGTGACCATGGGCACCATCAGTGCCTGGGCCAAGGCTCATCCGACGCGGATTCCCGAACTGCTGGGCAGCAACCCCAGCTATGTATTTTTCAACCGCAACCCCGACAGCAACGAAGGCCCACGGGGCTCGTTGAATGTGCCGCTGACCGCCGGCTATAGCGTGGCGGTGGACCGCAAGGTCATCCCGCTGGGCAGCCTGTTATGGCTCTCCACCACCCGCCCTGATGGCAGCGCATTGAACCGACCGGTAGCGGCCCAGGACACCGGCGGCGCCATTGCCGGCGAAGTACGGGCGGACCTGTTCTGGGGCACCGGCGAAGCCGCGGGGCAATTGGCCGGCGACATGAAGCAACAGGGGCAGATCTGGATGCTGTGGCCCAAGGGCATGGCGTTGCCGCAAGTGCCGCAGGTGGCGAATGCCGTCACCGCGAATCCCTGAGCAGGGCTCTGCCTGTGCCGACGCCTTCGCGAGCAGGCTCGCTCCCACATTGATTTCGGTGCTCACAAAATAGATGTCCACTGGAGATCCACTGTGGGAGCGAGCCTGCTCGCGAAGGGGCCAGCACGGCCCCAGGATTCAATAGCCAGGCTCAGACAGAAACACAGAAGAAACTGACGATCAGCCCCACTCCCACGAACCACACCAGCGAACGCAGAATCGCCCAGTCCGCCAGGTAGCAGATGATGTACAGCAGGCGGCTGGTGATGAACAACACCGCCAGCACATTGATGGTCACCAGCTCGGCATTGCCGGCCAGGTGCGCAACGATCACCGCGGCAGCGAATGCCGGGGCGATTTCAAAGCTGTTGAGCTGCGCGGCATAGGCGCGCCGGGGAAAACCCTCGAGGGTCTCCAGGAAGTCCCGAGGATCGTGGTTGTCTTGCAACCGGTATCTTCCGCCGATCTTGGCGATGGCGATACACAGGTAAGGCAGGATGATCGCGATCAAAATACACCACAGGGCAACCGTCATGACGCAGTTCCTTCTTTGAGTTTCAGGGGGGAATCGAAAAATCGGGGAGTCGCTCAGAATTTCATCACCAGCATGCCAATCAGCACCAGCCCGCAGGCTAAGAGCCGCGGCCGACCGAAAGGTTCTTTCAGGTAGCGCATGCCGAACAGCACCACCAGGATCACACTGATCTCCCGCAGCGCCGCCGCTTCGGCGATCGACCCCAGTTGCATGGCCCAGAGCACCAGAGCGTAGCTGAACAAGACGCAGAGCCCGACTGCCAACCCGAGCCTCCACTGTTCACGCCAGAACCGCCCGAAGGCCGGTCGCTTGCTCACCACGGCCAACAGCGGGAATGGCCAGGCGCAGAACAGGGTGATCCAGACCAGGTAGTCCAGCGGATGGGACCAACGCCGCAGGGCCTGGCCATCGATGTAGGTGTAGCAACCGATACACAAGCCGATCAGCACCACCACCGGCAGCATCGACCAAGGCAATCGCTCGCCGCCGCCACCCTGCCACAGCAGGCACAGCATGCCGAACGGGATCAGCAAAATGCCGAGGGTCTGCTGGGTCGTCAGTACCTCGCCGGCAAAGACCAGCGTCAGGGCCAATACCACCAGCGGTGACAAGCCGCGCATCAACGGATAGACCAACCCCAGGTCTCCGACCCGATACGCCTGGATCAGCAGATAGCGATACAACAGCTCGAAGGCTGCCGACGCCAGGATCCACGGCCAGATGTCCATCGGTGGCAACGCCACGAAGCCCAGGGCCGACACAGCGAACAGCAGCGCGACGCTGTCCATGCATGCCACTACCAGAAGACGCTCGCCGCTGAATTTGATCAACGTATTCCAGGCGGCATGCAGCAGCGCAGCCACCAGCACCAAGGCCGTTGCAAGCAAGGCACACTCCTTATCCCACCGGGCAGCTGCGCAATGAATGGGTTCGCGATCCGTTCGCAGCTGTTTATACTGCAAACGACCACGCCGCACTCAGTTGCGCATAAGCCAATTCCAATAATTCTGCCGCCGCCCCCTCCATTCGAGCCAGGGTAACGGCATGCGTATGCCTGATCAGAGCGTCAAGACTACAGACAGAGACCTCACGCATGCCACTCGCCTTGCTTGCCTTGGCCGTTGCCGCTTTCGGCATCGGCACCACTGAATTCGTCATCATGGGTTTGCTGCCCGATGTCGCCCGCGACCTGGCGGTGAGTATTCCCCAGGCCGGCCTGTTGATTACCGGCTATGCCCTGGGCGTGGTGTTCGGCGCGCCGATCCTGGCGGTCGGCACCGCCAACATGCCGCGCAAGGCGACATTGCTGGGCATGACGCTGATGTTCATCCTGGGCAACATGCTCTGCGCCCTGGCACCGAACTACGCGACGCTGATGGCCGCCCGCGTCATCACCGCGCTATGCCATGGTGCATTTTTCGGCATCGGTTCCGTGGTGGCGGCTGGGCTGGTGGCGCCGAACAAACGCGCCCAGGCCATCGCCATGATGTTCACCGGCCTGACCCTGGCCAACGTTCTTGGCGTCCCGCTGGGCACCGCGCTGGGGCAATACGCCGGCTGGCGTTCGACCTTCTGGGCGGTGTCGGTGATCGGCGTCATCGCCGCCATCGCCCAATGGCTGTGGCTGCCCAGGGAAATCCCCATGGAGAAGGCCAACCTGGCCAGCGAGTTCAAGGTGCTGGGCAAGACCAGCGTGCTGCTGGCCCTGGGTATGAGCGTATTGGCGTCTACCAGCCTCTTCAGCGTATTCACCTACATCGCACCGATTCTCCAGGACATCACGGGGGTCAGCCCCCACGGCATCACCCTCATGTTGCTGTTGTTCGGGGTCGGCCTGACGGCGGGCAGTTTCCTTGGCGGGCGCCTGGCGGACCGGCGCCTGCTGCCGTCACTGGTGGGCATGGCCCTGGCCGTGGTGCTGGTGCTGGCCGCGTTCAGCCAGACCAGCCGCTCGGTGATACCGGCAGCCATCACGTTGGTGCTGTGGGGGATCTTCGCCTTCGCCCTGTGCCCGATCCTGCAGTTGCTGATCATCGACCAGGCTCATGAAGCGCCGAACCTGGGCTCGACGCTGAACCAGAGTGCCTTCAACCTGGGCAATGCGGCTGGCGCCTGGATCGGCGGGCTGGTGGTCGGCAGCGGGGTCGACCTGGCCGAGCTGCCCTGGACCGGGGCCCTGGTCGCCGGATTGACCGTGCTGACGGCCCTGTACTTCATTCGTCACCAACGTCGCCTGGGCGCTCCGGTGGGGGTGGCCGATTAGGCGTGCCGCTCTCGCTGCGCACTTGCGCGTGGCTGAGCAGCGCAAAGATGAAGCTGCCACCGATGATGTTTCCCGCTAGGGTCGGCGCGGCGAACACCAGCCAGAAGTCTTCCCATGACAACTGTCCGGCGAATACCAGATACGACACTTCGGCGGAGCCGACGACAATATGGGTAAAGTCGCCAAGCGCCATCAGGTAAGTGATGAGGATAATGATCCACATCTTGGCACTTTCCATGGAGGGGATCATCCAGACCATGGTGGCAATCATCCAGCCGGAAATGATGCCCTTGGCGAACATCTGACGGGTGTCGTTTTCCATGACCTTGCGACCGATCTCAAGGAAAGCCAGGTCGGTGCGCCGGTCGAAAATCGGCAGATGCAGCATCACGTAGGCCACCAGCAAGGTGCCGCACAGGTTGCCCACCAACACGATGCCCCATAGCCGCAACAGCCTACCGAAATTGCTTAGGGTGGGTTTGCTCATGATCGGCAGCACGGCGGTCAGGGTGTTTTCGGTGAACAACTGCTGGCGGGCCAGGATCACTGCGAGAAAACCGGCGCAGTAGCCGAAACTGGCAATCACCTTGAAGGCCTCTCCCTCCGGCAATCGGGAATTGAGCAGCCCCATTGCCATCAGCGACAAGCCCATGGTCAACCCGGCCGCCAGGGCCGACCACCAGAGCGCGGCGACACTGCGCTCCAGCTCCTGATTGCCCTGGGTGCGGATGATTTCATGCAGCACCGCGGCCCGCGGCGGCTGGTTACGGTCGACTTCGTGTTTTTCCTGGGCGGAAAGGTCAGGGGTCTTGCCGTCGTCGTGGGTGTCCATAGCGCTCCTGAACCGGTGGCGTGATGAATCTACGACACGTGGCGTGCGGAGCTGTTCAGTGGTGACTCAAGCTTGATTTTCAATGTTTGCAGACCGCTATCGCGAGCAGGCTCGTTCCCACAGGGGAAATGAGGACTTCTGTGGGAGCGAGCCTGCTCGCGATGGGTGCATCGCCCATCTCACTCGTTGGCGATGTCATCCTTGAACTGATCCTTGACGTACTTGATCTCGGTCCGCCCATGGGGCGCGGGCAGACCGTCCTCGCCAAGATTGACGAAGACCATTTTTTCCACGGTCAGGATGCTCTTGCGGGTGATCTTGTTGCGCACTTCACAGGTCAGGGTGATGGAAGTGCGGCCAAATTCAGTGGCGGTAATCCCCAGTTCGATGATGTCGCCCTGGCGCGAGGCGCTGACGAAGTTGATTTCCGAGATGTATTTGGTCACCACGCGCTGGTTGCCCAATTGGACAATGGCGTAGATCGCCGCTTCCTCGTCGATCCAGCGCAGCAGGCTGCCACCGAACAGCGTGCCGTTGGGGTTGAGGTCTTCGGGCTTGACCCATTTGCGGGTGTGGAAATTCATGATCACTCCTGAGCGTCTTGCCGATGGATGGCTGCATCATGGCAGACCGGGCAGGCAGGCTCTACGTCGCCGGTTCAATAACGGTCATCGGCATTTTTGATTTGCCGACAGAAACCCTTTGGAAGATCCGATTAGCCCGCTATAATCGCCCTCGCTTCAACCGGTCCACGCTTTGGACCGTTCCCGCCACCTGTCCGAGGGGCGCTGCAGCAGGCAAGACCTGTCAGGCTCGGATGGGGCGTTGTTCGCTCGGTACTCCCGCACGGACACTAAACGCACAACGGCGCCCATTCGCATACATTACGAATGGAGGCTCTTCATGAGCGCTGTTATCACGCCTGCAGATTTTACCGATTACAAAGTCGCCGATATGTCCCTGGCCGCCTGGGGCCGCCGCGAGATCATCATCGCCGAATCCGAAATGCCGGCCCTGATGGGTCTGCGTCGCAAGTACGCCGGTGAACAACCGCTCAAGGGCGCGAAGATCCTCGGCTGCATCCACATGACCATCCAGACCGCCGTACTGATCGAAACCCTGGTCGCCCTGGGTGCCGAAGTGCGCTGGTCGTCCTGCAACATCTTCTCGACCCAGGACCAGGCCGCTGCCGCCATTGCCGCTGCCGGTATCCCGGTGTTCGCCTGGAAAGGCGAGACCGAGCAGGAATACGAGTGGTGCCTGGAGCAGACCATCCTCAAGGATGGTCAGCCGTGGGACACCAACATGATCCTCGACGACGGCGGCGACCTGACCGAATTGCTGCACAAGAAATACCCGGCCGTCCTGGACAAGGTTCACGGCGTGACCGAAGAAACCACCACCGGCGTGCACCGCCTGCTGGACATGCTGGCCAAGGGCGAACTGAAGATCCCGGCCATCAACGTCAACGACTCGGTGACCAAGAGCAAGAACGACAACAAGTACGGCTGCCGTCACAGCCTCAACGACGCCATCAAGCGTGGTACCGACCACCTGTTGTCGGGCAAGCAGGCGCTGGTGATCGGCTACGGTGACGTGGGCAAGGGCTCGGCCCAGTCCCTGCGCCAGGAAGGCATGATCGTCAAGGTGTCCGAAGTCGACCCGATCTGCGCCATGCAAGCCTGCATGGACGGTTTCGAACTGGTCTCGCCGTTCATCGACGGGATCAACGACGGCACCGAAGCCAGCATCGACAAGGCCTTGCTGGGCAAGATCGACCTGATCGTGACCACCACCGGCAACGTCAATGTCTGCGACGCGAACATGCTCAAGGCCCTGAAGAAGCGCGCCGTGGTGTGCAACATCGGTCACTTCGACAATGAAATCGACACCGCTTTCATGCGCAAGAACTGGGCATGGGAAGAAGTGAAGCCGCAGGTTCACAAGGTTCACCGCACCGGCACCGGCAGCTTCGACCCGCAGAACGACGACTACCTGATCCTGCTGGCCGAAGGCCGCCTGGTTAACCTGGGCAACGCCACCGGTCACCCAAGCCGGATCATGGACGGTTCGTTCGCCAACCAGGTCCTGGCCCAGATCTTCCTGTTCGGCCAGAAGTACGCCGATCTGTCGCCGGCCCAGAAAGCCGAGCGCCTGACCGTGGAAGTACTGCCGAAGAAACTCGACGAAGAAGTGGCCCTGGAAATGGTCCGCGGTTTCGGCGGCGTGGTCACCAAGCTGACCAAGCAACAGGCTGACTACATCGGCGTGACCGTCGAAGGCCCGTTCAAGCCGCACGCTTACCGGTACTGACAGCAGCCGCAAGCTTTGAGCTTCAAGCTGCAAGTAAAAGCAGTTTATTTACTTGCGGGTTGAAGCTTGGGGCTTACTTCTTCATCGCTATTACGCAGCCGCGAGCTGCAAGCTTAAAGCACAAGAATTCGGCACAGCGCCCTTTTCTAGCTTGCAGCTTGCAGCTTGAAGCTGGGAGCTCCGACCATGTCCCAAGACCGTCGCTACAGCTTCGAGTTCTTCCCGACGAAGACCGATGCTGGACATGAAAAACTGATTGCCACTGCCCGCCAGTTGGCGAGCCATAACCCTGACTTCTTTTCCTGCACCTATGGCGCCGGCGGTTCGACCCGTGACCGTACGCTGAACACCGTTTTGCAGCTGGAAAGCGAAGTCAAAATCCCGGCCGCCCCGCACCTGTCCTGCGTAGGCGACAGCAAGGACGACTTGCGTACCCTGCTGGCCCGGTATAAGGCCGCGGGCATCCAGCGTATCGTTGCCCTGCGCGGTGACCTGCCCTCGGGCATGGGCATGGCCAGCGGCGAGTTGCGCCACGCCAACGACTTGGTGAGCTTCATTCGTGAAGAAACCGGCGAGCACTTTCACATCGAAGTCGCCGCTTATCCGGAAATGCACCCCCAGGCGCGTAACTTCGAAGACGATCTGCGCAATTTCGTCAACAAGGCCAACTCCGGCGCCAACAGTGCGATCACCCAGTACTTCTTCAACGCCGACAGTTATTTCTACTTCGTCGAACGCGTGCGCAAGATGGGTGTGGACATTCCTGTCGTGCCGGGAATCATGCCGATCACCAACTACAGCAAGCTGGCGCGTTTCTCCGACGCCTGCGGTGCGGAAATACCCCGGTGGATCCGCAAACAGCTGGAGGCCTACGGCGACGACACGTCCAGCATCCAACGTTTCGGCGAGGACGTGGTCACACAAATGTGTGAGCGCTTGCTGCAGGGCGGGGCACCAGGACTGCACTTCTATACCCTGAACCAAGCCGAACCCAGTCTGGCGGTATGGAATAATCTCCAACTGCCGCGCTAGCGATACAAAAAAGGCCTTGGCAAAACCAAGGCCTTTTTATTGTCCGATGATCGCCGGCACCCATCGACCAGCCTGCTGGCCTCCCGCACAAGCGAGGGCAAACAAACCTTGTGCTAGAGCGCTCTGGCTATTTGATCCGTAGTCGTCGTAACCTCAGGCCATGCCCGTCATCGCCCAATTACTGACCGCCCTTCTTCTCCTGTGCCTGAGCCTCGCCGCCCGGGCCGAAAAGTTGCGTATCGTCACCGAACCCTGGGCGCCCTACGTCTTCGAGGAGAACGGCAAGATCCTCGGGCTGGACTACGAAACCACGGCCATCGTGTTCAAGCGCCTGGGCATTGATGTCGAATGGCAGCTACTGCCATGGAAACGTTGCCTGGCGATGCTGGAGCAAGGGCTGGCGGATGGGGCACTGGACATTTTCCATAGCGACGAACGCGACTCCATGCTGCTCTACCCCAGCGAGCCATTGTCGGAGGTGGAGTTCGTGATGTTCCATGCCAACGCCAGGCCCCATCCATTTCGCACGCTCGCGGACCTGAGCGGCCTGACCGTCGGCACATCGCCCGGTTATCTCTATAACCAGGCGTTTCGCGAGTCGAGCCTGTTCAAGCGTGAAGCGGCACCCACCCATGAAGCCAACTTCGGCAAGTTGCAGCTGGGCCGTATCGATCTGCTCATCACCGATCGCCGGGTGGGCCGGCATCTGCTCAAGCAGATGCAACTGGGCGATCAGATCAGCGAAAACCCTACTGTCGTCAGCCGTCAGAGCCAATACCTGGCCCTGCGGCGCAAGGCCGGGATGGACTTGCTGGTGCAGCGCTTCAGCGCCGAACTCAAGCGCTTCAAGCGCGAACCGGCCTATGCCGAGCTGAGCGCACGCTACGGCGCCGCGCCCGTCGATGGGAGGTTGAAATAAACCGTTGAGCAGCAGGAAAGCGGCGCACGGCGTTTGCTCTGTTATACTCGCGCCTTCCCGCCAGGCTCACGCCCGGACGCCCGGTCTTGCAAAAGGCATCCCGACACCGCTACAGCGCAGCTTCCAGCCAGCGCGAGCCCTGTCCGGAGCTGTCTTCCAGACCCGGCAGGACCGGACGGGATGACGTCTTTTTGAACGTCATTCGCGCCAGGCAAGATTATCCCATTGGGCCAGGCCCTCACTAAAACAGGATTACTCATGTCCTTTGCTTCCCTCGGTCTCTCCGAGGCTTTAGTCGGCGCCATCGAAGCCGCCGGCTACACCGAGCCTACCCCGGTGCAACAGCGGGCCATTCCCGCCGTGTTGCAAGGTCGCGATCTGATGGTCGCCGCACAGACAGGTACTGGTAAAACCGGCGGTTTCGCCCTCCCGATCCTGGAGCGGCTGTTCCCCAACGGTCACCCGGACAAATCCCAGCGTCACGGCCCGCGGCAGCCGCGCGTACTGGTCCTGACCCCGACCCGGGAACTGGCAGCCCAGGTCCACGAGAGCTTCAAGGTCTACGCCCGCGACCTGAAATTCGTCAGTGCCTGCATTTTCGGCGGTGTCGGCATGAACCCCCAGGTCCAGGCCATGGCGCGCGGCGTCGACGTGCTGGTGGCCTGCCCCGGCCGCCTGCTGGATCTGGCCGGCCAGGGCAGCGTCGATCTGTCCCACGTTGAAATCCTCGTGCTGGACGAAGCCGACCGCATGCTCGACATGGGCTTTGTCCATGACGTGAAGAAAGTCCTCGCCCGCCTGCCCGCCAAGCGTCAGAACCTGCTGTTTTCGGCAACGTTCTCCAAAGACATCACCGACCTGGCCGGTAAGCTGCTGCACAACCCGGAACGCATCGAAGTCACGCCGCCGAACACCACGGTCGAACGCATCGAACAGCGCGTATTCCGCCTGCCGGCCAGCCATAAGCGCAGCCTGCTGGCGCACCTGATCACCACCGGCGCCTGGGAACAGGTCCTGGTGTTCACCCGCACCAAGCACGGCGCCAACCGCCTGGCCGAATACCTCGACAAGCATGGCCTGCCCGCCGTGGCGATCCACGGCAACAAGAGCCAGAACGCCCGCACCAAGGCCTTGGCCGATTTCAAGGCCGGCGAAGTACGGATCCTGGTTGCCACCGACATCGCCGCCCGCGGCCTGGATATCGACCAACTGCCCCACGTGGTCAACTTCGAGCTGCCGAACGTCGATGAAGACTACGTGCACCGTATCGGCCGTACCGGCCGGGCCGGTCGTTCGGGCGAAGCGATCTCGCTGGTCGCACCGGACGAAGAAAAGCTGCTCAAGAGCATCGAGCGCATGACCCGGCAGAAGATTCCCGATGGCGATCTGATGGGCTTCGATGCCAGCACCATCGAGGCCGAGAAGCCTGAGGTGCGCGAGCGTCCGGACGTGCGCAATCCGCGCAATCCACGCGGCCCACGGGGTGACGGCCCGAATGGCGGCGGTGGCGGCCGTAAGGACAAGGGCAAGGACAAAGGCAAGGAAAAACCGGCCGGCAGCAATCGCGGTGAACGCCCAGCGCGCGAGCAAAAGCCTCGCGAAAGCACGCCAGCCCCTCGTGCCGCGGCTGATCGCGCTCCGGACGAATTCCTGGACGACGATATCGATAACTTCGGTAACCGCGTCGACTACGTGCCGCAGCAGAAACCGGCTCAGGGTCGTGGTCGCCGTCCGGGTGCTCCGGGACAGGGTGCTGGCGCAGGTGCTCCACGCGGCGGCCAGCCACAGGGTCGCCAGAACGGTCCGCGCAACAGCAACGGTTCGTCCACCGGCACCCCGCCCGCCAAGCGCAACGGCCCGCGCAACGGCGGTCCTCGCGACGGTCAGGCCCGCCGCGAAGACGCCCGCCGGCGCCCGGCCCGCGATGACCAGGCACGCCAGGAACCCGCGGTGCAGAACCCTCGCGGCAACCAGCCGAAAATCATGCACAAGGAGTCCAAGCTCGATCGTTTCCCGACGCCCGAGCAGCTGGACCAACTGCCAAGCCGTCCACGGGGTGAAAAACCTGCGTTGCTGACTCGCAATCGCTGAGTTTTTCCAGACCGTAGAAAAAGCCCCTGATCTCACGATCAGGGGCTTTTTCATGGGCGCCACAATTCCCCTGTGGGAGCGAGCCTGCTCGCGATAGCAATCCAACTTTGACGACTATGTTGACTGACACACCGTTATCGCGAGCAGGCTCGCTCCCACAGGAAAGCTCAGTGAAGGGGTCCGGAGCAATAAAAAACGCCCCGGATCGCAGGATCGGGGGCGTTTTTTTGTCAGGCGCGAATATTACTTCGCCTTGACGCCTTCAAACGAAACGTACAGCTCAACCAAGTCGGACGATGGACCCAGGTCTTTTTGCTTGCCGAAGTCGGAACGCTTGATGCTGGTGGTGCCTTCGAAACCGGCACGGTAGCCGCCCCATGGATCCTTGCCTTCGCCCAGGAAGGTAGCCTTGACCACCACAGGCTTGGTCACGCCCAGCAGGGTCAGGTCGCCGGTAACATCGGCAGTTTCCTTGCCATCGGCGTTTTTGCCTGTGGATTTGACGCTGGTGGAAACAAAGGTGGCCTTGGCGAACTTGCCCGCGTTGAGGAAGTCAGGGCTGGCGATGTGCTTGTCACGTTCGGCGTGGTTGGTGAACACGCTGGCGGTGTTGACGTTGAACTCAACCTTGCTGGCTTCAGGCTTGGCGGCATCGAAGCTGAACTTGCCGTCGATATCCTTGAAGGTACCAGTGATATAGCTATAGCCCAGATGGCTGATCTTGAAGTCGACGAAGGCGTGCTGGCCTTCCTTGTCGACCACATAGTCGACAGCCATGGCCTGGCCGGCCGACAACAGTGCAGAACCGATTGCCAGGGCGGCGAGCGTCTTTTTCAACATGCTTTCTATTCCTTTGGAGTCGAGGTTGAACATCAGGCTTGGCGCCCCAGCATTCGCTTGAGGGTCGCGTCACGGTCGATAAAGTGGTGTTTCAGTGCTGCCAGGGCATGAAGGCCGGAAAAGATGACCAACGCCCATGCCAGGTACAGGTGGATCTGGCCGGCGACGTCTGCCTGGTCGGGCAGTCCAGACACCAGCGCGGGTACTTCAAACAAACCGAACACCGGGATCCCGACACCGTCTGCGGTGGAAATCAGGTAACCGGCAAACATCACGGCAAACAACCCGAGATACAAGGCACCATGACCGAGCTTCGCACCGATACGGGTCATGCGCCCATAGGTATCCAGGGTCGCTGGCGGTGGGCTGACAAAACGCCAGACCACCCGCAGCAGCATCACCGCCAGCAGCACCAGGCCAATGCTCTTGTGCAGGTCCGGCGCGTCTTTGCGCCAGGTGCTGTAGTAATCCAGTCCGACCATCCACAGCCCCAGCGCGAACAACCCGTACACCACCAGCGCGACGCCCCAGTGCATGACGATGCTGACCCAGCCGTAGCGAGAAGAAGAGTTGCGTAGCTGCATTGCTCATATCCTGTAAAAACTGCGACCAAGACTAGCGAGTTATCTATCGATTTAAAGCGGAAATTTTCGCTTTGAAATATCGAGAAATACGATCATCAGTCTGGGTTGGGTGGGTTAAGGAAAGATTAAAGCGAATGGAAAGTGTCATGGCGGGTAAAACAGGTCTTTCGGTAGCCAACGCGAGCGGGCCCTGCTCTCCTCTGGGCCGTGTCGCCCGGACTCTCGATCCGCTCAGAACATCAATTGACCGAGCATTCAGGCTTATAGGGGTCTATCTCGCATCTGTAGGCTAATTGAGGGTCTCGCTTTGGAATCATTTTTGCCTTTGCGATGAATTCATCAGATACGCAACCAGCAAGCGCCGCCAGGATTATTACGATTGTTGTTACTTTCATGTTCAGTGCTCCGGTTTTCTACGCAGCCTAAAACCTGCGATCCGGACCACCCCATCATTCCCTTCCGATTCCCCTGTGGGAAGTATCTGATATACCCAATACCTGAACATCGAGCTTGATAGCAGGCAAAAAAAAGCGCGACCCTTGGGCCGCGCTTTTTTACGCCTGAACGTTACTGAGCCGGGGTCTCAGTGGTTGTCGCCGGTTTGGCCGCCGGCTTCTTCGCCGGTTCAGCCTTTTTCGCTGGCGCCTTGGCCGGGGCTTTTTTTGCCGCGGGTTTGGCGGCCGGCTTCTTCGGCGCGGCTTTGGTCGTGGCCTTTTTGGTCGGCTCGGCTTTTACCGGCGCGGCAGGCTTCGGCGCTTCCACCGGCGCTGGGGCCGGGGTTGGCGCAGGGGTCGGGGCTGGCGCAGGGGCCGGTGCTGGCGGAGCTACCGGCTCAGGGGCCTTGACCGGCTCTGGCTTCTTCTCGTCATCCGAACCGCCGAACAGGTTGGTGAAGAAGTTGCCTTTCTTCGCCGCCACCGCACCCGCAGCCGCCGCTGTCGCGGCCGGTGCGACCTTGGCCGGCTCGAACGACTTGCCCGCCGCCAGGTCCTGCACCTGACTGGCCGCGCGCTGGCCGCTGCGCAACGCGCCCTCCAAGGTGCCGGGGTACAGGGCATCGGTGTGTTCACCGGCAAAGGCTACGCGCTGCAATGGTTTTTCCCACAGACGCCAGTACTTGCTGATCTGGCCCGGACCGAAGGCCAGGTACGAACCGCCCGTGGACGGGTCGGTGCTGTAGCGGCGGATTTCGTAACCGGTGAAGGCACCACGGGCCTGTGGATAGAACGCGTGCAGGCGGATCAGCACCTGGTCGACCATCTGCTTGTCGCCAAAAGCCTGCATCACCCGGGCACTGTCGCCCGAGAGGTTGATGATCACATTGGCACCGCCCTTCACGGCCGGCTCGATCCACATCATGCCCAGGCCGGCGTTGCTGAAGATTTCACCCGACATGCGCGCCTTGCTGTCCCAGACCGGGGTCTTGAACTTGAGCATGATCTGGTCGCGCCAGCCGTAGTTGGTGCCCTTGATCGCACCAAGGTGCTGGGCGTCCAGGGCCGGGGTCAGCTGGATCTTGTTCAGGGCGCGCAGCGGTACGGCGAGCACCACGTAATCGGCCTGGTAACCGACGCTGCCGACCTTGACGGTCACGCCGTCCTTGTCCTGGGAAATGGCTGACACCGGAGAATCGGTCTTGATGGTTTTCAGTTGTTTGAGGAAGGCCTGGGCCAGCGCCTGGCTGCCGCCGAGCAAACGCGAAGCCCGCAGGTCGCGGTCGGATACGCCGCGATTGACCCGGTTCTGCTGTGCGAAATACAGCAGCGACAGGCGCGACGGTTCGTCGTAACGGGTACGGATCTCCTGATTCACCAATTGCCGTGCAGTGGCCGGCAGTTGCAAGCGATCGAGCCAGGCGGACACGGTCATCTGGTCCAATGCATGCAACGTGCTGGTGGCCGTCGGATTCAGCGGGTCTTCGATGGAGCGTGCCAGCTCGTCCAGGGTGGTTTCGTAGCGCTTGATGGCTTCGGCAGTGGCAGGCTGTTTCGTGGCCAGGTCAGCGGCGGTGAAATAGGTGCCGTCGATCAGATAGCTGGGGGTGCGCACGAACTCGGGGGCCGGGGTGGTGCCCAGCTTGAACGTCGAGACATATTTGTTCAGCACCGGCTGGGTCTTTTCGTTGCCGATCCACTCACTGGTAGCCATGCCCGAACGACCGCCCACGCTGGGTTTGGCTTCCAGCAGGGTCACCGCCCAACCTTTGTTCTGCAACTCATAGGCCGCCGTGAGCCCCGCCAGGCCGCCACCGATGACGATAGCCGTCGGTTGCTTGTCCTTCGCCAGCGCCGTAACGCTGAAAAGCCCTATCACCACCAGCGCACACGCGCGCAGCCAACCAGCAGACATTCAACGAACTCCGGAATAAAACAGGAAAAATTTCAGGTTTCGAGCCAGCCGGCTCAGAGAACGGCGAAGAATACGCCAGCCATCAAAACGCCGCCAGCGACGTCTATCGCCTCGCTCAGAGCAGCAGGAACGACACAATGGGTTGTTCGCAGGGCCGTCATTGCATAGGCTTGCCCGATTGTTTGGCCCGCACCCGCCGCGAGCCGCCTCGAGGAGACTGTAAATGGGCCTGAATAACCAGTGGATGCAACGCGACCTCGCGGTGCTGTGGCATCCCTGCACCCAGATGAAAGACCACGAACAACTGCCGCTGATCCCCATCAAGCGCGGTGAAGGCGTGTGGCTGGAGGACTTCGAAGGCAAGCGCTACCTCGACGCCGTCAGCTCCTGGTGGGTCAACGTCTTCGGCCATGCCAACCCGCGCATCAACCAGCGGATCAAGGACCAGGTCGACCAGTTGGAGCATGTGATCCTCGCCGGTTTCAGCCACCAACCGGTGATCGAGCTGTCCGAGCGCCTGGTGAGGATGACGCCGGAAGGCCTGACCCGGTGCTTCTATGCCGATAACGGCTCGTCCTGCATCGAAGTGGCGATGAAGATGAGCTTCCATTACTGGGTCAATCGCGGCCGTCCCGACAAGAAGCGCTTCGTCACCCTGAGCAACAGCTACCACGGCGAAACCATTGCGGCGATGTCGGTGGGCGACGTGCCGCTGTTCACCGAGACCTACAAGGCGTTACTACTGGACACCCTCAAGGTGCCGAGCCCCGACTGCTACCACCGCCCCGAAGGCGTGAGCTGGGAAGAGCATTCACGCACGATGTTCGCGGCCATGGAACAGACCCTCGCCGAGCACCACGCCACGGTGGCGGCGGTGATCGTCGAGCCGCTGATCCAGGGCGCCGGCGGCATGCGCATGTATCACCCGGTGTACCTGAAACTGCTGCGCGAAGCCTGCGACCGCTATGGCGTGCACCTGATCCATGACGAAATCGCCGTCGGCTTCGGCCGCACCGGGACGATGTTCGCCTGCGAGCAGGCCGGTATCACGCCGGACTTCCTCTGCTTGTCCAAGGCCCTGACCGGCGGTTACCTGCCGCTGGCGGCGTGCCTGACCACCGACGACGTCTACAGCGCGTTCTACGACGATTACCCCACCCTGCGTGCCTTCCTGCACTCCCACAGCTACACCGGTAACCCGCTGGCCTGCGCGGCGGCTCTAGCGACACTGGATATCTTCGAAGAAGACCACGTCATCGACAACAACAAGGCCCTGGCCCAGCGCATGGCGAGCGCCACCGCACACCTGGCCGATCACCCGAACGTGGCCGAAGTGCGCCAGACCGGCATGGTGTTGGCCATCGAGATGGTCAAGGACAAGGCGAGCAAGACCGCCTACCCCTGGCAGGAGCGGCGCGGCCTGAGTGTGTTCCAGCATGCCCTGGAGCGCGGTGCGTTATTGCGGCCGCTGGGCAGCGTGGTGTATTTCCTGCCGCCGTATGTCATCACCCCGGAGCAGATCGACTTCCTGGCACAAGTGGCCAGCGAAGGCATCGACATTGCCACTCGCGATACGATCAGCGTGGCGGTACCGAAGGACTTTCACCCGGGTTACCGCGATCCGGGCTGAGCCTGAGCCACCGCCATCGCGGGCAAGCCTTGCTCCCACAGAGAAATGCGAACCCACTGTGGGAGCAAGGCTTGCCCGCGATGAGGCCGGGCGCTTCAACCACGATATTTTTTTCTTGCAGAGACTCCACATGAGACTGTCCCGCTTCTTCATCGACCCCCCCCTGAGCCTCGGCGATCACGAGTTGCCCGAAGCCCAGGCCCATTACATCGGCCGTGTGCTGCGTATGGCCGAGGGTGATGCGGTGCAGGTGTTCGACGGTTCGGGCCAGGAGTTTCGCGGCAGCCTGGCTGAAGTCGGCAAGAAGCGCGTGCGGGTGCAACTGGACGAGCAGTTCGCCGGGCAGCCTGAATCACCGCTACGCATCCACCTCGGCCAGGGCCTGTCCCGGGGCGAGCGCATGGACTGGGCGATCCAGAAAGCCACCGAGCTGGGGGTCAGCGAGATCACGCCGATTTTCAGCGAACGCTGCGAAGTGCGCCTCAAGGACGAACGCGCCGACAAACGCCTGCTGCATTGGCGCCAGGTGGCGATCAGCGCCTGTGAGCAATGCGGACGCTCGACCGTACCGGTGATCCATCCACCGATGCTGCTGGCCGACTGGCTGAAACAGGCCGATGCCGAACTGAAGCTGGTGCTGCATCCAGTGGCCGAGCCGCTGGTCAGCCATGCCAGACCCGCGACGCTGGCGTTCCTGATCGGGCCTGAGGGCGGTTTGTCCGAGGCCGAAGTCGAACAGGCCCAAAACGCCGGTTACCACGCCGCCCGCCTCGGCCCCCGGGTGCTGCGCACCGAAACCGCGCCGGTGGTGGCACTGGCGGTGGCGCAGCAGTTGTGGGGGGATTTCTAGATCCGCTCAAGTTTCACTGTGGGAGCGAGCCTGCTCGCGATAGCGGTGCATCAGTCAATTACCTCTTGATCGACACGCCGCCTTCGCGAGCAGGCTCGCTCCCACAAGGGTTATTGGCGGTGCCGGTTATTGCACCGGATCACTCACAGGCCTGGCAAAAATCGCCTTCAGCTCGCTGGTCATCGGGAACTCCAGGTTCAGGCCCTTGGGGGGAATCGGTTTCTGGAACCAGCGCTCATAGATGGCGTTGATCTCACCTGACTTGTACAAATCCCCCAGGGTCGCATTGACCAGCGCCAGGAACTGCGGATCGTCCTTGCGCACCATGCAGCTGTAGATTTCCCGCGATTGTTCCTCGCCCACCACGACCCATTTGTGTGGGTCGCGGGCCTTGGCTCGTTCGCCATAGAGCAGCGCATCGTCCATGTAGAACGCCGCCGCCCGGCCGGTCTCGAGCATCTGGAACGCTTCGCCGTGGTCCTTCGCACTGATGACGAACAGGTCGGCCTTGTTGTCCTGGTTGTAGCTCTTGAGGAAACGTTCGTTGGTGGTGCCGGCGGTGGTCACCACGTTCTTGCCGCGCAAATCGGCGAAGCTGTGGATGCCACTGTCCCGGGCCGTCAGCAACTGGCCTTTCACGTAGATGAAACCGTAGGAAAACGCCACTTGCTTCTGCCGCTCGGCCGTTACCCCGGTGGAGCCACACTCCAGGTCGACAGTGCCGTTCTGCACCAGCGGGATGCGGGTCTGGGAAGTGACCAGGTTATACTTCACGTCCAGTTGCGGCAGTGCCAGTTGGGTCTTGATCCGCTCGACGATTTTGTTTGCCAGGTCCACCGAATAGCCCATCGGTTTGCCGCTGCTGTCACCTATGTAGGAAAACGGCACCGAGGCGTCGCGATATCCCAGAGTGATGCCATGGGTGCTGGCGATTTTCTCCAGCGTGCCGCCCGGAGGCGCTTGAGTGGCGTGGACAGGGGCGCTCAACAACAGGCTCAGGGTGTAGCCGATCAACGTGATTTTTTGCATTGTTATTCTCCGTTGCGGGTGGGTCAGGCGGCGCGGGGCGTGAGGCCCTGCAAGTCAATGGACGGTGTACGCTGGCGGATCAGTTCGCTGAGCAGGCGAGCGCTGCCGCACGCCAGGGTGAAGCCCAGTGCCCCATGGCCGAGGTTGAGCCAAAGGTTGCGATAGCCGCTGGCGCCGATCAGCGGCACGCCGCTGGGCGTGGCCGGACGCATGCCGGCCCATTCGATGGCGTGCTCGTAATCCCCGGCCAGGGGGAAGGTTTCCCGGGCCTGGCGCTTGATCAGGGCCAGGCGCCGCGGGTCCGGCGTCGGGTCGAAGCCGACGATATCCACCATCGCCGCGACTCGCAAATGTTCGCCGATTCGCGCATAGACGATCTTGCGGTCATAGTCGGTAATGCTCAGGTCCGGGGCCCGATGCACTGCGCCAATCGGCACGGTCAGGCTGTAACCCTTGAGCGGATACAGCGGCATTCGCACCCCCGGCAATGCCAGGGCCGCACTGCGGTGACCGGCAGCAATTACCAGGTTGTCCACCGGCAAGCGCTGCCCGCCCAACTCAATGGCCTGCACCTGCCCATCGGCGTGGCCAATGCTGGTCACCGTCTGCCCCAACAAGAATTCGCAGCGCCCCGACGCCTGCAGGCGTGCGGCCAGTCGCTGGCAGAAAGCGTGACAATCGGCGACCTCCTCGTCCGGCGTGTAGATCCCGCCCACCCATGGCATGCCCGCCAGTGCCGGCTCCAGGCTCGCGCACTCGGCGGGCCCTAGCACCTGCTGGTGCACGTTGTCCGCCAGTCGCTGCCGGGCATGCTGGAAATGGGCGGCATCACGAAACGTCACCAGCTTGCCGTTGCGCCGCCAGCCGAAGCCATCGAGACGATCGTCTTCGCGCCAGTCCTGCAAGGTGGCCTGGCTCAGCAGCGCCAGGCGCAACAGATGGGCGCCGTTACGCCGGTTGACCGATGTCCGGCACGCCGCGATGAACGCAGCCATCCAGCGCCATTGGGCAGGGTCCAGGCGGGGCCGCAACCTGAGTGGCGAATCCCCGCGCAACATCCACCCGAGCGCCTGCCAGGGCACCCCGGCGTCAGCCAGGGGAGCGACGTAGCGATAGGACAATTGGCCGCCGTTGGCAAAACTGGTTTCGCTGCCCAGCGCGTCCCGGGCCTCCACCAGCGTCACGTCGATACCGTCGCGAACCAGTGCATAAGCCGTCGCCAACCCGACCACGCCACCGCCGATGATGCACACCCGTTGCCCCATGTCCGTCTCACATCCGTTTCCGATCAGCTGAGGTTAGGGGCAGGTGACAGGTTCGGAACAATGAATAAAGATGGGGCACCTATAAACAAAGGTTATGGGGCTGCGATGCGCCTTCGTCACATCGAGATATTCCAGGCCATACGCCAGGCCGGCTCCATCAGCGGCGCCGCGCAGTTGCTGCACGTTTCCCAGCCGGCGGTGACCAAGGTGCTGCAGCACGCCGAGCAGCAACTGGGATTTGCCCTGTTCCTGCGGGTGCGTGGCAAGTTGCAGGCCACCCCCGAAGCCCTGGAGCTGGAGCGCGAGGTCGACAAGGTCAGCGAAAGCCTGCAAGGCGTCCGACGACTGGCCCAGAGCCTGCGCCGCGAGCCCGGGCATAACCTGCGTATCGGCGCGACCCCGGCCCTGGCCCTGTCACTACTGCCGGCGGCCATTCATCAATGGACAAGGCGCTACCCGGACATCGTCTGTGAACTGTCCAGCGCCCACAGCCGTGAGCTGGTGCAGAACCTGCTGATGCGCGAGATCGACGTTGCCCTGACCTTGCAGCCGCCCGATCATCCGGGGCTCAAGGCCCAGGCCCTGGCCAGCGGAGTGCTGGTGGCGCTGGCGCCGAAGGGGCACTGGAGCGATGCGGCGGTGGGTAAACCGATGTCACTGCAAGAACTGGCCGGCGCGCCGCTGATCGGCTTGTCCAGCGCCGACCCGCTCTCGGCCCGGCTGGACGGCTATCTGGAAGCGGTGGCCCCCGCACCGCGCATCAGCATCGCGGTGCAGACCTATTCCCTGGCCCGAGCGATGGTGGAATCCGGTGCCGGCATGACGGTGATCGACCCGTTCACGGCCCTCGGTGCCTCGAAGACCTGCACGGCGATCCGACCGTTGTCGCCACCGCTGCCCATCTCGCTCTACGCCGTGACCCGGGCCAATGAAGCGCCGGTACACACCCTGGGCACCCTGCTGGAGATTTTCGCCAGCCAGGCCCAGGAGCAACTGGATCGGCTGTTCACGTCTACCCGCTAAAGCACGTAGAACAGGATCGCCACGAAGTGCAGCAGGCTGCCGGCGATCACAAACAGATGCCAGATGCCATGGGCGTGGCGCAGTCGCTTATCGAGGGCGAAGAAAATGATGCCCACGGTGTACAACACCCCGCCCGAGGCCAGCCAGGCGAAACCGGTGCTGCCCAGGGCCGCCAGCAGCGGCTTGACCGCCACCAGCACGATCCAGCCCATCACGGCGTAGATCACGATCGACAGGATCCGTGCTTCGGACCGCGGCTTGATCTCTTGCAAGATGCCGATCAACGCCAGCCCCCAGACGATCCCGAACAACGTCCAGCCCCAAGGCCCACGCAGGGTCACCAGGCAGAACGGCGTGTAGCTGCCGGCGATCAGCAGGTAGATCGAAAAATGATCGACCTTCTGCATGATCGCTTTTTTGCGCCCGCGCACACTGTGATAGACCGTCGAGGCGCTGTACAGCACCAGCAGGGTAAACCCGTAGATCGCCACGCTGACGATCTTCCACGGATCGCCGGCCAGCCCGGCGAGCACCACCAGCCACACCCCGCCGATAAACGCCGCGATCGCCCCGACCAGGTGGGTCCAGGCGTTCAGTCGTTCGCCGTGATACATCGATTCCTACCCCTCCATGATGAAACAGCCGCCAAGGCTCAGGCCTGCGGCGCAAAAGTGCAATGGTTTGCAGCACTCGTCGATCCATCAATCATCTGTGGGGAGGGGATTTAGCGAAACGTCGCACCGCCCCGCTGGGGCGTGTAGCGGCCCTAAACTCTGTATCGCGACTCAACCCCCATGGCGAGCGCTTCGCACTCGAACGGGGATAAATCCCCTCGCCACAGCAAGCTCCCTCGCCACAGGAAATCTCCTTTGCATCAGGTCGATTGAGGCACAATCGGATGACACGAATGAGAGCCCGCCCCATGCTGATCGACGAAGAATTGACCCTGAAGAAACTCGAGGTGTTCCTGGCCTTCATGCGCACCGGCAACCTGGCGCGGGCGGCGGCGGAGTTGCAGACCAGCAACGTCAGTGTGCACCGGGCCATTCATTCGCTGGAAAGCGCCCTGCGCTGCCCGCTGTTCAAGCATGAAGGCCGCAACCTCACACCGCTGGAAAGCGCCTATGTGCTGGAAGAACGCGCGCAGAAGCTGATCCAGGACGTGGTCGAAAGCGTACGCCTGACCCGCGAGGCCGCCGGGTTCTCCGCCGAGCGCTTCAAGTTGGGCTCGCTGTACTCGCTGACGGTCAAGACCGTGCCGCAATTGATCATGGGCCTGAAGATCCGCCGCAGCGAACTCAACATCGACCTGATCATGGGCTCGAACATCGACCTGCTGTACAAGCTCAAGAACATGGAAGTCGATGCGATCCTGGTGTCCCTGGACGACAGCGTCAACGACCCGGACTGCGAGCAGATCGCCCTGTTTTCCGACGATATCTTCCTCGCCACGCCGGCCGACTCACCGTTTGCTCAACGCAGCGAAGTCGACCTGGCCGAAGTCCGTGACGAGACGTTCATCACCCTGACTCAGGGCTTCGCCACTCATCAGGACGGGGTGCGGGTATTCAGGCAGGCGGGGTTCGAGCCGAAAGTGGCGATGCAGGTCAACGACATCTTCACCCTGCTGAGCATGGTCAGCTCCGGGGTGGGTTATGCGTTGCTGCCGGGCAGAATTGCGGCGGTGTACGAGAACCGGGTGAAACTGATCCCGCTGCAGGAGAAATATCGTTTGCAGCAGCACATCGGCGTGGTGTTCCTCAAGGCCAAGGAGCGCGATCCGAACCTGCTGGCGTTATTGGCCGAATGCCGGATGTATGCCAATCGCCAAGCCATCCCATGATCGTCCCCACGCTCTGCGTGGGGACGCGGTCCGGGGCCACTGCAGCCTGCAAACTAGCCCAGCAACCCACGCATGATCAGGAACAACACCGAAGGCCCCAGCAAACACCCCAGCGCGGTATAGAACGCCGCCGTCAGGCAACCATACGGCACCAGCTTCGGATCGGTCGCCGCCAACCCGCCGGCCACGCCACTGGAAGTGCCCATCAACCCACCGAAGATCACCGCACTGCGTGGGTTGTTGAGACCAATCGCCGGTGCTACGAAAGGCGTCGCCACCATTACCAGGATCGCCTTGATCAACCCTGCGGCAATGGACAGCGCCATCACCTCGGAACTGGCGCCAATGGCCGCTCCGGTGACCGGTCCGACGATGTACGTGACCGCCCCGGCGCCAATGGTAGTCAGGCTCACTGCATCGGCGTATCCGAAAGCCATCGCCACACCCACGCCGGCAATGAACGAGGTGCCCACGCCGACAAACAGCGCCACCACTCCGACGAAACCGGCGCGCTTGAGCTCCTCGACACTCACTCCAAACGCCGTGGCGACAATGGCAAAGTCCCGCAGCATGGCGCCGCCCAGCAAGCCGATTCCGGAAAGCAGTGGAATGTCCACCACCCCCTTCTGCCCACCGGTCATCGCCCCACCGATGTACGACAGTATCAGCCCCAGCAGAATCGCGATGGCCGAACCGTGCAGACGGCCCTTGGTGAACGTGTTGCTGATCCAGTACGAGACCCACATGGTGATGCCGACAACCGCAAAACCACTGATCAGGCCATAGCCGGTAATTACTTTCATCATTGATTCGTACATGGCGATCACCCTGCCGTCTTCACGGAAACGTCGGCTTCAGGCCCTTTGTTGCCGATGCGCACCAACACCGGCACCAACGCAAAGGCAATCACCACCGCCAGGGTCCCGGCCAGAATCGCCATCGGCCCGCCCTTGAGGGCGCCATAGACGTTTTGCTGGGCCGCCATGGCAACCACGATGGGAATGTAGATCGCACTCCAGAATTCCACGCCGGCTTCGGATTTGCCCTTGAACAGACCGCGCTTGTTCAAATAACTGCCCAGGCCGATCAACAGCAGCATCGCAATGCCGACGCCGCCGACATTAGCCGGCACGCCGATCAGTTTGCCCAGCAGCTCACCGATGAAAATACCCGCCAGGGTACAAAAGGCCAGAAACGCCACACCGTAAATAATCATTGTCGTAGTCCTCAAAGTGCATCGTCGAAGTTGTTGTTTTTGTGCTTCGCCAGCTTGAGTCGGTGATCTAGGGTTGGCGGCTTCCCTCCTCTGCGAGCAGCGCTTGCAGGGTATCGAGCCGGGCACCGTCGAAGGCCATGACAGTGCCCTGCTCGAACACCCGGCGTGCCAGCCCGGTCAACACCGCACCGGGTGGCAGCTCGATCTGCAAGCGCACGCCGCGCTCATAGGCACTTTGCACCGTGCCGCGCCAATCGACGACGCGGCACATGTTGAAAGCCAGGTCGTCGCGCAAGGCGTCGGGCTTTGTCATTGGCCGGGCGCGACTGCCGCTGAGATAACCCAATGCCGGGGCTTGCAACGGTACGTCGGCAAAGGCCTCGGCCAATGTTCGCGCCGGCCTCTCCAGCAACGGGCAATGGGACGGCACGCTCACCGCCAGGCGACATGCCTTGCCGGCGCCCTGGAGGCGTGCGCGGCTGGCAACGACCGCCATGGCCTCGTCGCTGCCGGCAATGATCACTTGGTGATCGGCATTGATGTTGGCCAGGTAGACCGGCGCTGCATCGCTGTGCACCTGGGCCAGCAACCCTTCCACGACGGCGAGGTCCAGGCCTATGATCGCGGTCATGCCGTAACCTTGTGGATAAGCCTGCTGCATCAGTTCGCCACGCAGGCTGACCAGTCGCAACGCATCCTCGAACCCCAGCGCCCCCGCCACCACCGCGGCCGGATACGCGCCGATGGACAGCCCCGCCACGTAGTCCGGCGCCGGGGCTTGTTCCAGCAGGCAGCGTGACGCCGCCACACCGGCGATCAACAGGCACAACTGCACGGCGCGGGTCGATTGCAAGGCCTCGGCGCTGTCCAGTTGCAGTACGTCTTCACCGAGCACATCGCTCGCCTCGGCCAACACGTACGGCGCCAGGCCATGGAGCATGCCCGTCCGCTGCGCACCCTGGCCGGGAAACACCAGGAGGCTGCTCATGCGACTTGCTCCAGCGACGACTGCCAGGGATTGCTCACCAGCCGAGCCTGGATGTCATCCTTGAGCAGGACCCGGCGTGACGAACCCGCCCATTCGCGCAGGGCCACAGCGCCGAATGGGGTCTGCAACTGCATGTCCACGGCGCACACCGAACCATCCAGTTGCGCCAGCAAGTCCCTGGCCTGATTGCGATCCATCAGCTGTGGCGTGCGCAGAATCAGGTCCAGGTCGCTGCACTCATGCAATGCCTCGATGCCGCTGGCGAGTTCGAACCCGGCGCTGCCGCTGATGCCCCAGGTCCAGCCGCAGGCGTCGAGCATCGGCCGCAGGCGAGACAGCACCTGCAGGGCCGGCAAATCCCGCTGGCAGTCGATGTGGCACAGGTCTTCCGGGCGCACCCGACGCTGGATCGCCGAGCGCGGCATCAACGCGGCGTAGCGCTGCTCCCGAGTCCGGCCACGAACGCCCACCGCCACCTGTCCCGGCGCCGTCAGCGCCCGTCGCACCACCACCGGTTGCCCGAGGCCGAGGGCCTGCACAGCCCACGCCGGCGCATCCAAAGTCAAATACTGCGGGGTCATCCCCCACAGCAGGTCGTGGGCCAGGAAGGTGCTCACCACTGCGCACTCAGCAACTGACGAACATGGCTGGACGCGGCCCGATGGGGCGCGCCCAGGCGACTGCTCAAGTTCCGAGGCGCACCGGCCACGTCGTTGATCGCCTGTTGCAGGCAGTGGCTGACCCGGGCCAGATCGTTCGCCGATGGCTGTTCGATCTGCTCCACCGACAGGGTTTCCCACAGCAGCCCCAGACTGGCATAGCTGTCGATGTCATAGGCCATCGGCGGCACGCTGGCGGCCAGGGCTTCGAGCTCTTCGATGCTGCGCAGGGTCACCCGCGCCGCCGAGGCCTTGCCCATGGCGTGGACCATCACCCCGGGATCGCGCAGTGCAATCAGTCGGTTGGCCTGGTAGCCGTGGGCCAGGAAGGCCCCGGACATCGCCTTGCCCACCAGCAAGCCGATCACCGGGTGACCGGCCAATCGGGCACGGGCGTAACTGTCCGCCGCACCGGCCAGCGCCTGATGGATGCCCAGGGCTTCTTCCCGGCGACCATAAGCCTGGCTGGGCACATCGACGATGGCGATCAGCGCACGCTTGGCGGACGCCTCACGGTCAGCCTCGATGGCGTCATCCACCGCCTTGGCCAGGCCCCAGCCCTCCAGCAGGCCGACCTCACCGTTGCGCGCTCGGGGAAAACGATTATCGGGATCGGCCACCACCGCCAACAGGCGCACGGTCTGCCCGCTCAAGCTGGCGTCGGCGACTTTCACCGAAGCGGGCAATCCTGCCAGCGGCTCGGCGCCACCACTCAAGGCTTCGAACCAGCGCAAGCCTCTCAATGAATACGAACTCATGGGCGTTCTCCCTGATACAACTGGCGAACCGCTGCGGGTTCGATCTGCATGTCAGTGTCCAACCGGGCCAGACGTTGCAGGAACCACTCGGCCTGGCCGCTGCGGTGTTCGGCGGGCACGCCCAGGTGCAACAACTGGCTGACCTGCTGGCGGATCTGTTGCACATCATCGGTTGCATAACGATCCACCAACCCGCTGGCGAAACGCTGCTCGCCACCGGTCAGACTCCAGATGAACGGGCGATCCCGGGCGTCGTATTCCTCGATGCCGGCTTCCTGCTCGATCACTTGCGGGCCGTTCAATCCCAGCCGCGCTTCCTGGGTCACCAGCAGATAACTGCACAGCCCGGCGGCGATGGACATGCCGCCAAAGCAACCGACGCTGCCAGCCACCACACCGACCACCGGCTGATACTGGCGCAGGTCGACAATGGCCGAATGAATCTCGGCGATGGCCGCCAACCCGAGATTGGCTTCCTGTAAACGCACGCCGCCGGTTTCCAGCAGCAGCACCGCACGGGTCGCAATGCCCTTGCGGTTGTCCTCGGCGGCCAGCTCCAGGGCGCCGGCGATCTTCGCCCCACCCACTTCGCCAAGGCTACCGCCCTGGAACGCACCTTCGATGGCGGCGAGCACCACCGGCAGGCCGTCGATGCTGCCCTTGGCGATCACCACGCCGTCGTCGCTTTGCGGCACCACGCCTTGACGCAGCAGCCACGGCGACATGACTCGCTGGAACGGGTCAAGCAGTTCGCGAAACGTGCCGTCATCGAGCAAGGCCCTCGCCCGTTGCCGGGCGCCGAGTTCGACGAAGCTGTGCTTGTTGAGCAACGCTGCACTGTCAGTCATGGCCGATCTCCTCGAAACCTTGCTCCAGGCGCAAACGCACCACGCCAGGGGTCGCGCCGAAATCGTGAATGTCGATGGACAGCGCGGGCGGCACCTGGCCGTCGAACATCCGGCTGAAGAGATGCCGCCAGCGTTGTTCGCTGCCATTGACCGAGGTCTGCACCTGGATGGTCAGCTTGCCTGCCAGTCCCGGCTCGATCAGCACTTCCAGGTCGCCCGAGCCGACACAGCCCACCAGCGCCCGGCCCCGTGGCGGCTGCCCGGCGGGGAATTCAAAGGATAAGGTTTCCATCAGCAAACTCCCTGGATGACGCTATCACCCGACTCGATACGGTCGATGAACAGACAGGCCGCGAGCAGGTCGGCGGCACCACCGGGCGAGGCGTTCAATGCAATCAGTTGTTGGTCCAGCGCGTGCAACCGGCGGCGGCCGTCGAGGCTCGCACTGCCACCGGCATCCAGTACCGCCTGGGCGCCGGTCTGCATGGCCTGCAAACCGGCTTCGCCGGCGCGGTACAGCACGCAGGTGTCCGCCAGTTGGGTCATGATCGCCAGCAAGGCATCGAGCCGGGCGTTCTGCTCGCCATGGCCCTGGGTGCGGCTGCGCCTGAGTTGCGGCAGTGCGCGTTGCATGATCGAAGGAAAGCCAAGCTGCGCTTCTTCCCTTGCGCCGCGTGCGCCATAGCGCTGGGCCACTTGGGCGCCATGGCTGAGGGGTCTTGGTGCGTAGCGATCTTCCAGCAGCGCCAGGCGTGCCGCGCGCAAGGTGACGGCGCTGGCCGTGCTGGATTCAGCTTCCAGCGCCGCAGCAGCCACCAGCAGGCCCAACGCCCAGATCGCGCCACGATGAGTATTCACGCCGCCGGTGGTGGCAAGCATCGCCGCTTCGCCTTCACGACCGATGCGCCCGAGGGCTTCGCGCAGCGGCAGGCCCACCTCGCCGAACGCCATCGCCGCGTCAGCCATTTCCTTGAAGGCGGGCCACAAGGAAAGCGCCGAGGCATGCATCAGTCCCAGGTGCAGATCGGTATGGGCGCCATTGCCGCGGCGGTCCACCAGTGCCGGCTTGGGCGACAGGTCCGCTTCGTCGATCAGCGCATCCACCGCCAGGTCCGCCAGCCGTTCGGCCAGGGTCAGGGGTTTCGGTTGCAGGTTGTGTGCGCGCATTACCAGCTCCTGAACTTGGCGGGTGGGTTGTAGAGGCCGCCGGACCACTCCACCAGGTCGGCCACGCTCTTGGCGGCGAGCAATTCGCGGGTGGCGTCGGTGCGGCGGATGCCGAGGTCTTCGGGCAAGGCGATCAGCCCTTCGCGGCGCATGCGGGCAGTGTCTTTCGGGTTGTGGCGCAGGCCAATGGCGGTGACCCCGGCAACCGCTGCGATCATCGCCTGGCGCTCTTCCAGGGAACGGGCCTTGTACAGATAGGCGATGCCCTCTTCGGTCAACAGATGAGTGACGTCGTCGCCGTAGATCATGATCGGCGCCAGCGACATGCCGGCTTTCTTCGCCACGTCCACCGCATCGAGGGTGTCGACGAACGTTGGTTTGCCGCCCTCCTGGAAGGTCTCGACCATCTGCACCACCAGCTTCTTGCCGCGTTCGAGCAGCGGAGCCTCGCCGTCGCCGTGGCGCATGTCGAGCCAGGCCGGGGTGCCGTGACGGCGACCACGGGGGTCGTGGCCCATGTTCGGCGCACCACCAAAACCGGCGAGTCGGCCTCGGGTGACCGTTGAGGAATGACCGTCGCCATCCACTTGCAGGGTGGCACCGATGAACAGGTCTACCGCGTACTGGCCGGCCAGTTGGCACACCATGCGGTTGGAGCGCAGCGAGCCATCGCGGCCGGTGAAGAACACATCCGGCCGGGCGGCGATGTAATGCTCCATGCCCAGTTCAGTGCCAAAGCAGTGCACGCTATCGACCCAACCGCTTTCGATGGCCGGGATCAACGTCGGGTGGGGATTGAGGGTCCAGTTGCGGCAGATCTTGCCCTTCAGACCAAGGGATTCGCCATAGGTCGGCAGGATCAGCTCGATGGCGGCGGTGTTGAAGCCGATGCCGTGGTTGAGGGACTGGACGTTGTGTTTTTCGTAGATCCCACGGATCGCCATCATCGCCATGAGCACGTGCACAGGCTTGATGTGGCGCGGGTCGCGGGTGAATAGCGGTTCGATGTAGAACGGCTTGTCGGCCACCACCACGAAATCCACCCAGGACGCCGGGATGTCCACGCGTGGCAAGTCGCTGACGTCATCCACCAACTGGTTGACCTGGACGATGACGATGCCATCGCTGAAAGCCGCCGGCTCGATCAACGCCGGGGTGTCTTCGGTGCTGGGGCCGGTGTAGATATTACCGGCGCGGTCGGCCATGAAACCGGCCGAGAGCACCACGTTGGGAATCAAGTCCACCACCAGCCGGGCGTAGAGTTCGATGTAGGTGTGGATGGCGCCGACTTCCAGCAAGCCGTCTTCCAGCAATTGGCTGATGCGCAGGCTCTGGGTGCCAGCGAAGGAAAAATCGAGTTTGCGGGCAATGCCGCGTTCGAACAGGTCCAGGTGCTCGGAGCGGCCGACGCTGGGCATGATCATGTGCAGATCGTGCAGCTTCGAAGGATCGGTCTTGGCCAGGGAGCGCGAGAGGAAATCCGCCTGCTTCTGGTTGTTGCCTTCCAGCACCACACGGTCGCCGGGCTCTATCAAGACCTGCAATGCCTCGACGATCCGGTCGGTGGGCAATACCACGCCATCGACCATGCCCTTCACCTGTTCGAGACGCCGCTGCTTTTCGCCGCGCCGCCGCGTCCAGCGCGAGTCGGGGGATATTGTTGTTGTCATGACCACTCCACGGGTTCGCTGTCGTGGGGGTTACCTTAGGAGTGATGAGGCGGGGGCATCAATCAAGCTCGACGGCGGATCGTTACGCTTGGAGTAATGGTTGGAATCTGTGTGGGAACGGGTGTACGCGGTATTCCTGCATGCGCGAGCCCTGTGGGAGCGAGCCCGCTCGCGATGGCTGTGGGTCAGCTTGTATCTGTTCTGAATAGGCCGCCGCTATCGCAAGCAGGCTCGCTCCCACAGTGCATGTGGTTAACCTCATGATTGTTGTGATGAAGACCCTCTGTGGAAGGGCCGCTTTGGCCTGTCAATCCTGACAGTAGCCAATCCGCCATTTGCAGCGCCGAATAGTTGCGCTGCGATCTCCAATGTCCGGCCCCACGGACAGGATCAAAAGCGCATGCGATGGGAGTAATAAAAATGAAGAAGTTTGAGGACTTCACCGACTTTAAAGAAGGTAACTGGAACGGATGGCAGAATGGCTCGGGAATTCGACCCGGTGGCGAGCTCAAGACCGAAAAAGGCACGAATACGTACTGGTCCGGAAAGCTGGAAAGATCTCCGGATCACCCTCTAGGCCTCCAGCCCTCTCTCTTTAAAGAATTTGTCTTTCAAGAGGATGAGGAGCGCAAGGCTCAGTATCAAGTAACGTTCGACTATCGCATTCATCCCCTGGAGCCGGGAGAAGCGAAAATGATCGCAATCACGATTACCACAGAAACAACAAGACAACTGGTCAATAACTGGACGGAGCCCGACGCTGAACTCAATCAGTGGCACTCGGTAACCTTGGGCTTTATCGGTCACATTTTCGCAGATAGCTCGAAGCAGATCTGGATCTGTACGCGAGGCGGTTCAGACTTTGAGACATTCCGTAAGGTGGACATTGATAACATCCGGGTTCAACGGGTCTCCTTGCAGTATGAATAATCCGTACATGAACCCTGTCGTCGCGAGGGTTGATGCGTCCAATCCCGATTGATCTCTGTGTGGGAAGCCTGCTCACGATTGCGATGACTCAGACAACCTTTTCGTCGACGGTTCCGACGCCTTCGCGAGCAGGCTCGCTCCCACAGGGTTTGTAGTTGAGTTCAGATTTCGGGGCTTGCGCCAGGATCAGCAGATGTCCATCAGTCGCCGAACCCGCTCCAGCAGTTCCAGAGCATTCTCGATCAGTTGAGCGAGAAGCTCATGATCTTCATCCACATAGCCTTCGTATTCGGATGCATCGCTAAGAGAGAGATGATCCATGGTGAAACCATGAGTCCCAAAAAGGGAACGTTAGGTCCCTTTTTGGGACTCATCAGTCTTAAGTCCTCGCAGAGGGACTAATGAGTCCGGCAGCGATCACCAGTTCTTCCAACGCCAGCAAATCCGGCACCTTCGCCACATGCTCGCCCACCTGCACAGCCGCCTGCTCCAGCCCGCACAGCGGCACGTCGACGTAGCTCAATTGGCTATCAAGCTTGTAGGAGCGCGGGATGCCCTGCACCAGCAGGGCGATGAATTTCAGTTCCGCGCGACCGCCCAGGGCATTGAGCACCGCGATGCGGGCGCGCTCGCCAATCACGGTTTTCTGGTCACAGGCCGATTCGAAGCTCAGCAGCGGGATCTGCCGTTCACGCCAGCTGACCCAGCCCAGGAACCACGGCGGAGTGTCCATATCGAAGGTGCCGCGCTGATAGTCGATCAGCTCGGCCACGGCCACGTTGGGCAGCACCAGGTGCCGGTCGGCCAGGGGCAACAGCAGCCCGGTCAGGTAACGGGTGCGGTGGTCATGCATCGGTCTTGCTCCAGTGGGCGATGCTCTCGAGCAACACCGACTCCTGATAGGGCTTGCCCAGGTAGTCGTTGACGCCGATGGCCATGGCCCGGTCGCGGTGTTTCTGGCCGGTGCGGGAGGTGATCATGATGATCGGCAGGTGCGCCAGGCGCGGGTCGTTGCGCACTTGCGTCGCCACTTCGAAGCCGTCCATGCGGGGCATTTCGATGTCCAGCAGCATCAGGTCCGGGGTGTGTTCGCTCAGCAGCGCCATGGCATCCACGCCGTCCTTGGCGGTCAGGACGTGCATGCCATGGCGCTCCAACAGGCGACTGGTGACTTTGCGGACCGTCACCGAGTCGTCCACCACCAGCACCAGCAACGGCCGTTGATGCTCGCCCTCGCCTTCGGTCAGTACCGGCCGACGTGGGACCTGGCTGGGCATGGCGCGCAATGGCGCCAACAGGTCGAGAATCAGCACCACCCGACCGTCACCGAGGATGGTCGCGCCGGACAGGCCCTGCACCGCCGAGAATTGTGGGCCGAGGCTCTTGACCACGATCTCCCGGGTCCCGACGGTGGCATCCACCTGTACCGCGACATGCCGTTCGTTGCACTGCACCAGCAACAGCGGCAAGGGCTGGTTTTGGCCCAGCAGTTTCGGCCGGGGCGCGGTTTTCAGCAGCTCGCCCAGGTAGCACAACTCATACCGCTGCCCGGCGTAGCTGTAGGTCGGTGGATCGAGCTGGTAATAAGCCTCCAGCTCGGCGGGCAGCACCCGCACGATGCTTTCGATGGTGTTCAACGGGATCGCATATTGGTCTTCGTGACACTGCACCATCAAGGCCCGGTTGACCGACACGGTAAAGGGCAGGCGGATGCGGAAATGCACCCCTTGCCCCGGGGTCGAGTCGATGACCATGCTGCCGCCCAGTTGCCGCACTTCTTCGTGGACCACGTCCATGCCGACGCCGCGCCCGGAGATCTGGGTAATTTTCTCGGCGGTGGAAAACCCCGGCTGCAGGATGAACTGCAACACGTCGCGGTCGCTGATGTCGCTGTCCGGCGCCAGCAGCCCGCGCTTGATCGCCTTGCGCCGCACCGCGTCCAGCGGTACGCCGGCGCCGTCGTCGCGGATGTCGAAGACGATGTCGCCGCCTTCCCGGGACAGGTCGAGGCTGATACGTCCACGGGCCGGCTTGCCTGCGGCGATGCGCACGTCGGCCGGTTCCAGGCCATGATCGACGGCGTTGCGCAGCATGTGTTCCAACGGCGCGGCCATGCGCTCCAGCACGTTGCGATCCATCTCGCCTTCAGCGTTATCGACAACGAACTCCACATCCTTGCCCAGCTCCTGGGCCACTTGCCGGACGATGCGCTGGAGCCGCGGCACCATGCGCTCGAACGGCACCATGCGCGTACGCATCAGGCCTTCCTGGAGCCGGGTGTTGATGCGCCGCTGTTGCTGCAGCAGGGTCTCGGCGTCATGGTTGCTGCGGTCCAGGGTTTCCTTGAGATCGAGCAAGTCCGAGGCGGACTCGAACAGCGCCCGGGACAACTGCTGCAACTGGGAATGCCGGTCCATCTCCAGCGGGTCGAATTCTTCGTAGCCCAGGCGCTCGGCTTCCACTTGCTGGCGACTGAGGATCCGCCCCTGGGTTTCGGTGTCCAGGCGTCGCAGCTGGTCGCGCATGCGCTCGATGGTGGTTTCCATTTCGCTCAGGGCCACGTGTGCGTCGTTGACTTGCTGTTCGATTCGGCCACGGAAGATCGAGGTTTCCCCGGCCAGGTTCACCAGGTCGTCCAGCAGTTCGGCGGACACCTTGACCATGTCCGCACCGTCGCCCGATGCAGTTGGCTCGGGTTTGGCGGGCGCGGGCGTCGCGGGCATGACCGGGGCCACGGCGGGCGGCAGAGCCGGCGTCTCGCTGTCCTGCGGGTGGTTGACCGCCTGGATCTGCGCAATCAGCCGGTCCGCCGGCGGGCACGCCAGACCGGCCCGTACCGCATCGAGCATATGGGCCAGGCGGTCATGACTGCTCTGCAGCAGGACGAACAGCGCCGGCGTCGGTTGCAACAGGCCCGCGGACAAACCTTCATAGAGGTTTTCCAGCTCATGGGCCAAGTCGCCAATAGGCCCGATCTCCACCATTCGCGCACCGCCCTTGAGGGTGTGCAGGTCCCGCAGCAGGGTTTCCACCGCCTGGCGATTGGACGGTTCGGCCTGCCAGCGCAGCAAGGCCGCGCCGGAACTGTCGAGGATGTCGAAACCTTCTTCCAGGAAGATTTCCAGCAGCTCGGGATCGTGTCCGGCGGCGTCGCCCGGGATCGACCCGGCGCCTTCGATGGCGTTCGGCTTGTCCTGGCGGAACCGGCGGATGGCGTCGATCAGCGAAACCGGATCGCCCAGGGTCTGGCCCTGCTGCAATTGCCCGAGCAACAGGTCGAGGCGCTCGTGACTGCTGTTGAGCAGGTGAGCCAGCTCATCGCTATGGCTGTAGCGGCGATCCACCAGGCCTTCGTAGAGGTTTTCCAGTTCCTGGGCCAGATCGCTGATCGGCCGGATATCGGCCATCCGCGCGCCGCCCTTGAGGGTGTGCAGGTCCCGCTGCAACGAGGACAGCGGCGCCCCGTTGTCCGGGTCGGCCAGCCAGCGGTGCAGGGCCTGGGCCGCGCTCTCCAGGATGTCCTGGGCCTCTTCGAGGAAGATCGAGGTGATGTCGTCTATCGACGTGTCAGCGGGCACGTCGCGTTCGAGTTCGGCGGTTGCATGACCCAGCTCGCGGATGCTCAAGGTGCGGCTGCCATCGCTGCGGATCAGGCCCGTGGCCGACGGGTCGAGACCGGCCTCGAGCAACGCGTGCAGGGCCTGTACCCGCTCGGGCCGTGGATGTACATGCTGGCCAGCCGCTAACTCATCGAGCATGTCGATCAGCGCTTCGTGGGCTTGTTGCGCCTGCTGGAAAAATTCGTCGCTGACCGCCAGGCTGCTTTCTTCCACAGCGCCGTAGAGGTCGAGCAAGGCTTCGCAGAGTTCGTCCACCGGCTGCAGGTCGGCCAGGTGCGCGCCTTCGCCGAGGGTCGTCAACTCATCCAGCAACGCGCTCAGTTCCTGGCCCTCGCCGGGGTGCTGCTGCCAGCGGTGCAACAGGTTTTCGGCGTCCAGCAGGATATCCATGCCCTGGGCGAGGAAATCGTTGATCAGTTGCGGGTTGCGCTTGTTCCGCGCGCCATTGTCCGAAGTACCACTGACCGCCTGCAGGCGCTCGGCCAACAGGGCCTGGGCACGTTGGATCAGGTCCGCGGCCCCGGGGATCGGCGCCAGCGGATCGCTGTGCAATTGGCGCAGGCCCAGGCGCAGCAGGCCTTCGGCTTCCAGCAGGCACTCGACTTCATCCAGATCGAGGGCGATCAGGTGCACCCGGTATTCCCGGGCCAGTTGGTCCATCGCCCCGGCCAGCTCGGCAATCGGCAACACCCCGGCCATCGATGCGCTGCCCTTGAGGGTGTGCAGGGCGCGCTGCAATTCGTCGCTGGCCTGCAAGGGCAGGTGTTCGGCGGCCTGGTCGAGAAAACCATTGAGACCGGCGAGATGCCCCTGGGCCTCCTTGTCGAAGATCTTCAACAGCAGCGGGTCGAGGGCAGCCACGTCCCCCTGGTCTTCATCGAGCTCATCATTGCCCTTGGCCAGGGCGTGGGCGCGTGCGGCCAGGCGGTCGACATCATCGCGCTGGCGCTGGAGATGGGCGGCAAAATCGGCGACCAGCGCGGGCAGCAGCCGCACCGTGTCATCCACCAGTTGCAGGACCGCAGCACTCGGCTCGACACTGCGCTCCAGCACCCGGTTGAGCAGGTTCTCCACTGCCCAGGCCAGTTCGCCCAGCACCAGCGCCCGGACCATGCGGCCGCTGCCCTTGAGCGTATGGAAGGCCCGGCGCACTTCGACCAGGGCGACCTGGTCAGCGGGCTGAGCGGCCCAGCGCGGCAGATACTCGTGCAGCACCTCCAGCACTTCGGCGGTCTCCTCGAGGAAGACCTCGCGCAACTCTTCGTCCACCGGATGCTCATCCACCGGAGGCGGCAGCAGACTGCCCGGCGTGTTCCTGGCCGGCGGGTTGACCGCCGAGACCGGGCTGGCCAGCATGTCGGCGAGGGACTGCACGGTCTGTGGATCATCCAGCTCCTGCAAATCCTGCATGACCTGGGCTTCGTTGGGACTCAGCACGTCATCGAGCAACGGCACCCGGGCTTCGTCCGGAAGATAACCGAGCGCGGCCAGGCTCCCCTCGACCCCATCCAACAGCGGCTCGCCCGGTGTTTCCGGGTCTTCGCTCAAGCGCTCCAGGTAGTATTCAAGGCCGGTGATCACGTCGGCCAGGTGGTCGAGCTCTTCCCAATCCGGCCGGGCCTGGCCCAGCAGCAAGTGGTCGCGGATGAATCCGTTGCAAGCCTCCACCAGGCCGGCGGCGCGACTCAGGGGAATCATCGCCAGTGCGCCGCGGACCTGGGTCAACAGCGCCGGCAGGGTCTGTAACTGCTCGCTGTTCCAGTCGGCGTCGATGTAGTCGACGATCATGTCCTTGGCCTGTTGCAGACAGGTGTGGGCCTCCTTGATGACGATCTGATGGATCTGGGTCAGGTCGGTGGTGGGCAGTTGGCTGTCTTCGCGACTTTCAGGCTCGACGGTGCCGACCATGCCGGCGAGGTTGGCCTCGACATAAAGCAAAGCACCGGCAACGTCCATGAGAGTGGCGTCATCGGGCTCGCGCTGGCCCTGGGAGAGGCTCAGTACCACCGCCAGTTGATCGATGATGACCTTGCGCGGCTGGCCGAAACCGAGCACCGCCAGGGTATCGGCGATCTGCCGCAGGGGCGCCAGCAGGCTGTCCAGTTCCGAGGCGTGCTGGCGGTCGCTGCGCACGAACAGGTCCAGCCGCTCCTTGACCCGCACCAGTTCCTCGCAGAGCGCGGTGAGCACCGAGCGCATGGCATCGCGGTCGGGCCCGGCCAGGCGCGCACGTTCTTCGTCGAGCATGGCGCTGTCAGGCAGCGCGTCGTCCAGTGAGTAGCGTTCTTTCATGATCTGCATCTGCCCGCTGGGATGTTCGGCCTTGGCAATATAGAACAACAAGCTCTTGAGCAGGTGCGGCGGTGCCGGTTGATTGATGCCGGGCATGCCCTGGTCGAGCAGGCGCTTGAGTTCCTTGTCGGCTTCCTTGAACAGGCTGCGCAAGGCCGGGCTGTTGGCGATGCGTCCGTCACGCATGCCTTCGACCAGCGCCGACGCCACCTGCCACAGGGCATTGAGCGGCGCCCCGGCACAGAGTCCTTCCAGACGATGGAAGACCTTGGCCAGGTAACCGAGGTGGGTGGCGTCATCCTGCTCGCGCAACAGGCCCACCAGGGCCATTTGCAGGGTCTGGCGCAATTTGCGCAAGGTGCCGGGCAGGTCCGCCGGCTCGAGCCGCTTCAGAGCCGCATCGCCGAGGGGCGCGATATCGGGCAGCTCCGGGCTGAACAGGCTGGTTTCCGATAACAGGCTCTCGCCCCGGGCACTGCGCAGGTCGTTGATCAGCGGCAAGACCACGAGTGGCAGGTCGCGGCGGGCACCCTGGATGCGATCCAGATATATCGGCAGTTGTCCCAAGGCCTGGCTCAACAGGCTGACGGCCTCTTCGCGATGGGCAATGCGGTTGTCCTGCAGGGCGACGCACAGGTGTTCCATTTCTTCGGCCAGCAACGCCGCGCCATAGAACTCGACCATCTGCAGGCCGCCATGCACCTGGTGAATGCAGGCCAGGCATTGTTCAAGGGCATCCGCCGCCTGCGGCTCATCCACCAGGCGGTTGAGGGCCAGATGAGCCTGCTTCAACGTTTCGGCAATCTCGCCCTTGACCCATTCCAGGGCCACATAGTCGTGCCGATCACCCATAACCGCTCCAATCCGGCAAATACACCCTCCTTGTGGCGGGAGGATTCATCTGTGGGAGCAAAGCTTGCTCGCGATAAGGGCAGCTCAATCTCCGGCCTGACGCGTCGCTCTCATCGCGGGCAAGCCTTGCTCCCACATGATTCTCCTCGCCCCGTATACCGCCTCCAACAGTCAAGACTTGTCCTCATCCTTAGCCGCCGGCAAGGTAAAACCCGACACCGACCGACGCAACTGGCTGGCCATTTTCGCCAGGTTGCCGATGCTCTCGGCGGTGGCGGTGGAGCCGGACGAGGTCTGCGTGGTGATCTGCTGGATCACGTTCATCGTCAGGGAAATCTGCCCCGCCGAGGTGGTCTGCTGCTGCGCCGCGTTGGAAATGCTCTGGATCAGCGCCGCCAGGGTCTTGGACACACCCTCGATCTCTTCCAGGGCCACGCCGGCATCCTGGGCCAGCCGGGCGCCGCGCACCACTTCGCTGGTGGTCTGCTCCATGGAGATCACCGCTTCGTTGGTATCGGCCTGGATCGCCCGCACCAGTGTTTCGATCTGCCGGGTCGCCGCCGAGGAGCGCTCCGCCAGTCGTTGCACTTCATCGGCCACCACCGCGAAGCCGCGCCCGGCATCCCCGGCCATGGACGCCTGGATCGCAGCGTTGAGGGCCAGGATGTTGGTCTGGTCGGCGATGTCGTCGATCAGGCTGACGATGTCGCCGATTTCCTGGGACGACTCGCCCAGGCGCTTGATGCGCTTGGCGGTGTCCTGGATCTGCTCGCGAATGTTGTCCATGCCATGAATGGTGTTGTGCACCACCTCGTTGCCCTTGTTGGCGATCTCCACGGAGCGTTCGGCCACCGCCGACGACTCGGCGGCGTTGGCCGATACCTGGTCGATGGACTGGGCCATTTCATTGATTGAAGTCGAAGCTTCGCTGATCTGCTGGGCCTGGTGCTCGGAAGCCTGGGCCAGGTGCATGGCAGTGGCCTGGGTTTCCTGCACCGCCGCGGCGACCTGGCCGGCGGTGAGGTTGATGGTGGCGACCAGGTCACGCAGCTGATCCACCGAATAATTGATCGAGTCGGCGATGGTGCCGGTGAAGTCCTCGGTGACCGATGCGGTGACGGTCAGGTCGCCGTCGGCCAGATCGGCGATTTCGTCCAGCAGGCGCATGATCGCGTTCTGGTTGCGCTCGTTCTTCTCCGCGGTTTCGTGCAGCTGGCGGTTGGTTTCACGCACCATCACCAGGCCGATCAGGATGATCGACATCAGCGCCAGCAGCCCCAGCACGTAACCGCCAATGGCGTGGACGGAACGGCCACCGGCCAGGTTCTCCAGTGCCGTGGTCAGGTGCGAGGCTTCGTCCAACAGGGTCTGCGACAGGTTGAAGATGTTGCCGGCCGATTCGCGGACCTTGAACAGTTCCGGCGAGGTTTCGAGGATTTCGTCCACCGAGCCCGAGACGAACTCGAACAGTTCGCTGATTTCGCTCAGGCGTGCCCGCGCATCGCGATCCTGGACCTGGGAGATCTTCAAGGCCGGATCGCCCTGCAACATGCCGTTGAGCACCTGGCCGAAACGCGCTGCATCGCGGCCAAAGGTATCGGCGGCCTGGCTGGCGTTCTCATCCCCCGCCAGCACGGTATTCACCGCACCCAGGATGCGCTCGGCCAACAACGACTGGCGCTGGGCCATGGCCACCTGGGCCGCAGGCGCACCCCGTTGCAGCAGGATCTCGACGACTTTTTCGTATTCGACCTGCAATTGCGGCACGGTTTCGGCCAGGGTCGCCGCCACCTGATGCAGCGACAGCACGGTCTGCTCGCTGGACAGGATGGCGTCGGTGTTCTTGAGCAGGCGCTCCCAGTCCAGTTGCACGGCGCGCATCTGCGGCCGCAGGGTCGAAGGCGCCGGCGGCAGGCCGGTCACCGGGTCGCCCTGCTTGAGGTAGCCCCAGCGCTGGGCAAAATCGTTGCGTGCATCGCTCAGCAATTTGAACGCCGCGGCCTTGCCGGCGGCGGCCTCGGTGGCGTTCTTGGCAATGCGCTGGGACAGCACCCGCAACTCACCGGCATGGCCGATGTACTGTTTATCGTAGGTGGACTGGGTGTTGAGGTAGGCGAAATTGGCGAACAGCAGCATGATGAAGACAATCAGCGCGACGAACAGCACGATGATCTGCGAACGACTGCGCGACGCTTCCAGTGGCTTGCCTGTGTTTGCTTTGATCATCGATTTTCGCCTGTACTGCCCAAGACCCTGCCCCTCCGCTGTTACCCCTGTGGGAGCGAGCCTGCTCGCGATAGCGGCGTGTCAGTCAACGTAGATGCTGGCTGATCACCCGCCATCGCGAGCAGGCTCGCTCCCACAGTCAACTTGCCACGTCCATGAACCCCGCCGATTGCGTCAACGCAAAAGGGCTGAACACCTGCCACTGTCGCTCGCCACGAAACCGGCCCTTGACGAAAGCGGCTTCCGGGCAGTCGCGCTCGCCCGCCTGCATCGGCTCCAGGCTGTCCTGGGTGAAATGCTGCAATCCGAGGACTTCGTCCACCAGCAACCCGGCGAACACTTCGCCATGATCCACCACCAGCACCCGCCGCTGCTTGCGCAGCGTCGACAGTTCATGACCGAAAAAACCGCACAGGTCCATCAACGGTAACAGTCGGCCCCGCAGGTTGGCCACGCCACGCACCCACGGCTTGACCCCGGGCAGATGCGTATGGCGCGGCTCGTGCAGCACTTCGCTGACCTCATCCATGGGTGCCACGTACCAGCGTTCGCCCAGGCGAAAGCCGATACCGCTCCAGGCGTGACGGTGGGTCGGTTGAGACGGCAGGTCCGCCGCCAGCGACCGGCAGCGTCGATCGATCTGCAGCAGCAGTTCGAACGCAGTCAGGGATGGGCTCATGGCCGCGCCGTCAACCCGCCAGGACGTTGTTCAGGGTCTTGATCAGGGTTTCTTCGTCGACCGGCTTGGTCAGGTAATCCTTGGCGCCTTGGCGAGTGCCCCAGACCTTATCGGTTTCCTGGTCCTTGGTGGTGATGATGATCACCGGGATGTGGCCGGTTTCCGGATCCTTGGTCAACTGGCGCGTGGCCTGGAACCCGTTGAGGCCAGGCATGACGATGTCCATCAACACCGCATCGGGCTTTTCCTGGCGGGCCAGGGCCACGCCGTCGGCGCCGTTCTCGGCCTTGAGGATCTGGTGACCGTGCTTTTCCAGCATGCCGGTCAGCTTGTACATTTCAGTCGGCGAATCATCGACGATCAGAATTCGTGCCATGGTGTTCCCCATTCTTGTCGACCCCAGGCTCTGCGGCCGGGCGTCATTAATGTGCCTGGTGCGGCTGGACGGCGGCAAAGCCCGGAACATGAGCTTGTATCGCGCCCAGCAGTTCTTCCTTGCTGAAAGGCTTGGTCAAAAACTGATCGGAACCGACGATACGTCCCTTGGCCTTGTCGAACAGCCCGTCCCGGGACGACAGCAGGATCACTGGCGTGGCCTTGAAGGCGCTGTTGTTCTTGATCAGGGCGCAGGTCTGGTAACCGTCCAGACGCGGCATCATGATGTCGACAAAGATGATGCCCGGATGATGGTCGGTAATCTTGGCCAGGGCATCGAAGCCATCGACCGCCGTGATCACCTCGCAACCCACATTGCGCAGCAAGGTTTCGGCGGTACGGCGAATGGTCTTCGAATCGTCGATGACCATGACCTTCAAGGCGCTGGATTGCTGCTGCGTAGGATGCTCTGCCATTGCCACTGCGAACCGGTTCTAAACGCGTAAATGCGACCGACGGCGCAAGCCCTTGATGTTCAAGGCCCGCGCGCCACATGGCAGCCTTTTTAGCACAGTCTCCAGCGCCGGGCTATCGGCCGGACGGCACGGTGGTTTTTCCTTGACCGCGAATCCGCCGGGCGCCACTCTGACGCCACTTTTTCACGCCATTTGTGCCCCATCAGATTTCGAGGAACCAAGCCATGAGCGTACGCGTCGGCATTGTCATGGACCCTATTGCCAGCATTTCCTACAAAAAGGATAGCTCGCTGGCCATGCTGCTGGCCGCTCAAAAGCGCGGCTGGGAATTGTTCTACATGGAACAGCGCGACCTCTACCAGGCCGAAGGCCAGGCCCGGGCGCGCATGAAACCGTTGAAAGTCTTCGCCAACCCGGAAAAATGGTTTGAACTGGGCGCCGAGAACGATGCGCTGCTGAGCGACCTGGATGTGATCCTGATGCGCAAGGATCCGCCCTTCGACATGGAGTTCGTGTATTCCACCTACCTGCTGGAACAAGCCGAAACCGCCGGCGTGCTGGTGGTCAACAAGCCCCAGAGCCTGCGCGACTGCAACGAGAAGCTGTTCGCCACGCTGTTCCCGCAATGCACCCCACCGACCATCGTCAGCCGTCGCCCGGATGTCCTGCGCGAGTTCGCCGATCATCACGGTGACGTGATCCTCAAGCCCCTGGACGGCATGGGCGGTTCTTCGATCTTCCGCCACACCGCCGGCCACCCGAACCTCTCGGTGATCCTGGAAACCCTGACCCTGCACGGCAAGCAGCAAATCATGATCCAAGGCTACCTGCCGGCCATCGTCGATGGCGACAAGCGCATCCTGATGATCGACGGCGAGCCGGTGGACTATTGCCTGGCACGCATTCCGGCAGCGGGCGAAACCCGCGGCAACCTGGCCGCCGGCGGCCGTGGCGAAGCCCGTCCACTGACCGAGAAGGATCGCTGGATCGCTGCCCAGGTGGGCCCGGCCCTGCGGGAAAAAGGCCTGCTGTTCGTGGGCCTGGACGTGATCGGCGAGCACCTGACGGAAATCAACGTCACCAGCCCGACCTGCATCCGCGAGATCGACAATGCCTTCGGCACCGACATCGGCGGGATGCTGATGGATGCCATAGAGAAGCAGCTGCAAGCTAGAAGCTCCAAGCGGCAAGTTTAATGCGTACAGCTTGTCGCTTGCCGCTTGAAGCTTGCAGCTAAAAACCAACATTGCGCTATCATGCCGGGCCCTGAAAAGAAGCAATGTTGGTTTTCGCCGCCATGACCCTCCCGTCCGATCTGCCCCTAGAGCTCGCCCACCGTGGCGTGCGTCCGGCTGATCGCCTCGGCTTTACCCTGTTCCTGGCGGCGCTGATCCACCTGGCCCTGCTGCTGGGCGTCGGGTTCGCCACGGTCGAGCCCAAGCAGATCAGCCAGACCCTGGAAATCACCCTGGCCACCTTCAAGAGCGAAACCAAGCCGAAGCAGGCGGATTTCCTCGCCCAGGAAAACCAGCAGGGTAGTGGCACCCTGGAAAAGAAGGCGGTTCCCAAGACCACCGAGATCGCGCCGTTCCAGGACAATCAGGTCCAGAAGGCCACCCCTCCCCCGGCCGCCAAGCCCGAGGCGCAGGAAACGGCCCCCAAGGCCGCCGTGACCACTGTGGCACCGAAACCGAAGAAAGCGCCGGTCAAGGAAGAGGTCAAGCCCGACCCCAAGCCCAAGGCCCCGGCGCCGACTTTCGACAGCTCCCAGTTGTCCAGCGACATCGCCAGCCTGGAAGCCGAACTGGCCCAGGAACAGCAGCTCTATGCCAAACGCCCGCGCATCCACCGCCTGAGTGCCGCTTCGACCATGCGCGACAAGGGCGCCTGGTACAAGGATGAGTGGCGCAAGAAGGTCGAGCGCATCGGCAACCTCAATTACCCCGACGAGGCGCGGCGCAAGCAGATCTACGGCAACCTGCGGCTGATGGTCTCGATCAACCGCGACGGCTCCCTCTATGAAGTGCTGGTGCTGGAGTCCTCCGGCCAACCGCTGCTGGACCAGGCGGCCCAGCGGATCGTGCGCCTGGCGGCGCCGTTCGCGCCGTTTACCGGGGATTTGTCGGACATCGACCGGCTGGAGATCATCCGCACCTGGAAATTCTCCCGGGGCGACCGGTTGTCCAGCAACTGACACAGCACTGAATTCCTGTGGGAGCGAGCCTGCTCGCGATAGCGGTCTGCCAGTCGACATTTATATCGGATGATCAATAGCTATCGCGAGCAGGCTCGCTCCCACAAGGGTTCTATACCTATCCCGGGCATTTCCTGCACATCCCCAGCTTGTCAGTTCGCCCCTGCGCCGCCACACTATCGCCTATGAAAAACGTCAGCCCCACCTACCTCAAGCATCATTTCCTGATCGCCATGCCGCATATGGCCGATCCGAACTTCGCCCACACCTTGACCTACATCGTCGAGCACACGGCCAATGGCGCCATGGGGCTGGTGATCAATCGCCCGCAGGAACTGAACCTGGCGGACATTCTCGAGCAGTTGCGCCCCGAGGTGGAGCCGCCGATCCTGTGCCAGCACGTGCCGATTTTCATCGGCGGCCCGGTGCAGACCGACCGCGGTTTCGTGCTCCATCCGTCGGGTCCCAGTTACCAGGCCACCGTGGATCTCAACGGCGTATCGCTGTCGACCTCCCAGGACGTGTTGTTTGCCATCGCTGACGGTGTCGGGCCGGAGAAAAGCCTGATCGCCCTCGGCTACGCCGGTTGGGAAGCCGGGCAACTGGAGGCCGAACTGGCCGACAACGCCTGGCTGACTTGCCCGTTCGACGCCGACATCCTGTTCAACACCAGCAGTGAACTGCGCCTGGAAGCGGCGGCCAACCGCCTGGGGATCAACCTCAGCCTGCTCACCAGCCAGGCAGGACACGCCTGATGGCCCTGCGCCTGCTGCTGGGCTTCGATTACGGCACCAAACAGATCGGCGTTGCGGTCGGCCAGGTCGTTACCGGCCAGGCCCGCGAGCTGTGCACCCTCAAGGCGCAGAATGGCGTGCCGGACTGGAACCAGGTCGAAGCGCTGATCAAGGAATGGAAGCCCGACGCCGTGGTGGTCGGCCTGCCGCTGAACATGGACGGTACGCCCAGCGACATGTGCGTGCGCGCGGAAAAATTCGCCCGCCGGCTCAATGGTCGCTACAACCTGCCCTTCTATACCCACGACGAACGCCTGACCACGTTCGAAGCCAAGGGCGAGCGCCTCGAGCGTGGCGGGCAGAAAGGCAGTTACCGCGACAACCCGGTGGACGCCATCGCCGCCGCCCTGCTGCTGCAGGGCTGGCTCGATGCCAATAGAGCCCTGTTCGACACCTGATTTTGAAAGCGCCGCCAAGGCGCTTTCTTTTAGCGATAGACCGGGCCTTTCACCGCCGGCCCGGGAACCTGAAGGAGCCAGCATGAGCCTGCCCAATCCTGCCGACCTGATCAGCCAGATGGCGATCCGTCTCACGGCACACCTGGAACAACGCGGCATCCGCGAACCGCGCTACATCGGTATTCGCACCGGCGGCGTCTGGGTCGCCCAGGCCCTGCTCGAGGAACTCGGCAGCCAAGCGCCGCTGGGCACCCTGGACGTGTCCTTCTACCGCGACGACTTCAGCCAGAACGGCCTGCACCCACAAGTACGCCCTTCGGCGTTGCCGTTCGAGATCGAGGGCCAGCACCTGGTCCTGATCGACGACGTACTGATGAGCGGCCGGACCATTCGCGCCGCCATGAACGAGTTGTTCGATTACGGCCGCCCGGCCAGTGTGACCCTGGTGTGCCTGCTGGACCTGGACGCCGCCGAGCTGCCGATCCGTCCGAACGTGGTCGGCGCGACGCTGGCACTGGCCGCGCACCAGCGGGTCAAGCTCTCCGGCCCCGCACCGCTGCAACTCGAACTGCAAGACCTTGCCCTTTAACTGCCCTTGTAAGAGTCCATCGCGATGACGCCTCTCGAAACCAAGCGCCCGCTGCAGCTCAACGATCAGGGCCAGCTGCGGCACTTCCTGTCCCTCGACGGCCTGCGCCGCGAGCTGCTGACGGAAATCCTCGACACCGCCGACTCGTTCCTCGAAGTCGGTGCCCGGGCGGTGAAGAAAGTCCCGTTGCTGCGCGGCAAGACCGTGTGCAACGTGTTCTTCGAAAACTCTACCCGCACGCGCACCACCTTCGAACTGGCGGCCCAGCGGCTGTCGGCGGACGTGATCACCCTCAACGTATCGACGTCCTCGGCGAGCAAGGGCGAAACCCTGCTCGATACCCTGCGCAACCTCGAAGCCATGGCAGCGGACATGTTTGTCGTGCGCCACGGTGATTCCGGCGCGGCACACTTCATTGCCGAACACGTCTGCCCACAGGTGGCGATCATCAACGGCGGCGACGGCCGTCACGCCCACCCGACCCAGGGCATGCTGGACATGCTGACCATCCGCCGGCACAAGGGCAGCTTCGAGAATCTCTCGGTGGCCATCGTCGGCGACATCCTGCATTCGCGGGTGGCGCGCTCGAACATGCTCGCCCTCAAGACCCTCGGTTGCCCGGACATCCGCGTGATCGCGCCGAAAACCCTGCTGCCCATTGGCGTCGAGCAGTACGGCGTCAAGGTCTACACCGACATGACCGAAGGTCTCAAGGATGTCGATGTGGTGATCATGCTGCGCCTGCAGCGTGAGCGGATGACCGGTGGCCTATTGCCCAGCGAAGGCGAGTTCTACCGTCTGTTCGGCCTCACCACCGCCCGCCTGGCCGGGGCCAAGCCGGATGCCATCGTCATGCACCCGGGGCCGATCAACCGCGGCGTGGAGATCGAGTCGGCGGTGGCCGACGGGCCGCATTCGGTGATCCTCAACCAGGTGACCTACGGCATCGCCATCCGCATGGCCGTGCTGTCCATGGCCATGAGCGGGCAAACGGCCCAGCGCCAATTCGACCAGGAGAACGCCCAGTGAAGCTCAGCATTCTCGGCGCACGCGTGATCGATCCGGCCAGCGGCCTGGATCAAGTGACCGACATTCATATCGACGCCTGCAAAATCGTTGCCCTGGGCGCCGCCCCGGCCGGTTTCGTGGCGGTCGAGACCCTCGACGCCCAAGGCCTGGTGGCCGCCCCCGGCCTGGTCGACCTGAACGTCGCCCTGCGCGAACCCGGCTACAGCCGCAAGGGCAGCATCGTCAGCGAAACCCGGGCCGCCGCCGCCGGTGGCGTGACCAGCCTGTGCTGCCCGCCACAGACCAAACCGGTGCTGGACACCTCGGCCGTGGCCGAACTGATCCTCGACCGCGCCCGCGAAGCCGGCAACACCAAGGTCTTCCCGATCGGTGCGCTGAGCAAAGGCCTCGACGGCGAACAGCTGGCGGAGCTGATTGCACTGCGCGACGCCGGTTGCGTGGCGTTCGGCAACGGCCTGAACAGTTTTCGCAACACCCGCACCCTGTGCCGCGCCCTGGAATACGCAGCCACTTTCGGCCTGACGGTGATCTTCAACTCCCAGGATCACGACCTGGCCGAAGGCGGCCTGGCCCATGAAGGCCCGACCGCCAGTTTCCTCGGCCTGCCGGGCATACCGGAGACCGCCGAGACCGTGGCCCTGGCCCGTGACTTGTTGCTGGTGGAGCAAAGCGGTGTGCGCGCGCATTTCAGCCAGTTGACCAGTGCCCGTGGTGCGGCGCTGATCGCCCAGGCCCAGGCCCGCGGCTTGCCGGTGACCGCCGATGTGGCGCTGTACCAACTGATCCTGACCGACGAAGCCCTGATCGATTTCAACAGCGTTTACCATGTCCAGCCACCGCTGCGCACCCGCGCCGACCGGGATGGCTTGCGCGAGGCGGTGAAATCCGGGGTGATCTCGGCCATCTCCAGCCATCACCAACCCCATGAGCGCGATGCCAAGCTGGCACCCTTCGGCGCCACCGAACCGGGCATCAGCAGCGTCGAACTGCTGCTGCCGCTGGCCATGACCCTGGTGGAAGACGGCCTGCTCGACCTGCCGACCTTGCTGGCGCGCCTCAGCGCTGGCCCGGCCCAGGCGCTGCAACTGCCAGCCGGTAAACTGGCGGTGGGTGCGGCAGCGGACCTGGTGCTGTTTGACCCGGCCGCCTCCACCGTGGCCGGCGAAGCCTGGCGCTCCAAAGGCGACAACTGCCCGTTCCTGGGCCACAGCTTGCCGGGTGTGGTGCGCTATACCTTGATGGATGGGCGGGTTACTCACCAGGCCTGATTCCGTGTCGCGCCCATCGCGAGCAGGCTCGCTCCCACAGGGATCTTCAGCGCACACAGATGTGTGAGCACCTGAAATCCAATGTGGGAGCGAGCCTGCCCGGTCTTACTGAAACGCCCCACGCTTCTGCGCATTGCGAATCGAAACCTGATCGTTCAGCGTCCAGAAGTCATACAGCACCCCCAGGAAGAACACCCCGCCCGTCAGCAGGTAGATGATCCCGCTGAGCCATTTGCCCTGATACATCCGGTGTACGCCGAACACCCCGAGAAACGTCAACAGGATCCACGCCACGGTGTATTCGATGGGGCCTGGGGTGAAGCGCAGGTCCGCTTCGCGGTCCATGGCAGGGATCAGGAACAGGTCGATCAGCCAGCCGATGCCCAGCAGGCCGAAGGTGAAGAACCAGATCGTGCCGGTGACCGGCTTGCCATAGTAGAAACGATGCGCGCCGGTGAAACCGAAAATCCACAGCAGATACCCGATGATTTTGCTGTGGGTATCGTGTGGGGCGTCCAGCTGATAGCTGTTCATGAATGACCTCTTTTGCCTCGATAGATAAATTTGTTCGGACCTTTTGTGACTTTTGTGTGTCTTGCCGACAAGCGGTTCTCGACACATTGAGCGCGGCAAAGCCCCCGTAAACCGGGGCCTGCGTCGGACAATCGGGCCAAAGTGCCGCAATTTTGCGGGCAGCGCGCAGGATTTCGAATCGACAAACGGCCTCGGAATCAGCAAAAAAGCTGTTATAAAGTTGCGCGCTAACCTTTAAGAGCCCTGCCTAATGCGTCCATTTTTCAAGACATGGCTGACTATTTGCCTATTATTGCCACTGGCCGCCCACGCCACCAATCGTGAGCAACGTCTTCCCAACGTCAACGGCTACACCCCGAAATCCCATGTTTCTGCTCCTTCGAGCAAGAACAAGCCAAGCGTCCAGTACACGACCACTGGCAACAGCAAGCTGGTGCCACCCATGGCGACCAAAGCGAGCAGCAACGTATTGAGCCGTGCCGTGAATGTACTGGGCACACCTTATCGTTGGGGCGGCAGCAGTCCAAGTAAAGGCTTCGATTGCAGCGGCCTGGTGAAATACGCTTTCAACGACAGCACTTTCGACCTGCCACGCACTTCGAACGCCATGGCAGCCGGTCACGGTGAGAAAGTCGAGCGCAAGGACCTCAAGCCCGGCGACCTGATTTTCTTCAAGCTCAAGAGCCGCCGGGTCAACCACGTGGCCATCTACCTGGGCAACGACCGTTTCATCCATGCGCCACGTCGCGGCAAGTCGGTGACTATCGACACCCTGAACAAGCCGTACTGGGACACCCACTACGTGGTTGCCAAGCGGGTGTTGCCGAAAGAGCCGGGCGGGATGCGCGTGGTCCAGCGCTGATGATCGTTCCCACGCTCTGCGTGGGAATGCCTCAACGGACGCTCTGCGTTCGGCTCTCAGGGGACGCGAAGCGTCCCGGGCTGCGTTCCCACGCAGAGCGTGGGAACAATCGGAAAACGCCTCAGAAACTATCCGGCGTACGCGCCCGTTCCCGCGCATGTTCACGGCTGATCAAGCCCTTGGTCACCAGATCCTTCAGACACATGTCCAGCGTCTGCATCCCCAGCGAGCCTCCGGTCTGGATCGCCGAGTACATCTGCGCCACTTTGTCTTCGCGGATCAGGTTACGAATCGCCGACGTCCCCAGCATGATTTCATGAGCGGCGACCCGGCCGCCGCCGATCTTCTTGATCAGCGTCTGGGAAATCACCGCCTGCAATGATTCCGACAACATCGAGCGCACCATGGACTTCTCGTCTCCCGGGAACACGTCCACCACCCGGTCGATGGTCTTGGCCGCCGAGGTGGTGTGCAGGGTGCCGAAGACCAGGTGCCCGGTTTCGGCGGCGGTCAGTGCCAGGCGGATGGTTTCCAGGTCGCGCATCTCCCCCACCAGGATCACGTCCGGGTCTTCCCGCAGGGCCGAGCGCAGGGCCGTGGAAAAGCCTTGGGTGTCGCGGTGCACTTCGCGCTGGTTGATCAGGCATTTGCGCGGTTCGTGGACAAACTCGATGGGGTCCTCGATGGTGAGGATGTGGTGGTGCTTATGGGTATTGAGGTAGTCGATCATCGCCGCCAGGGTGGTGGACTTGCCTGAGCCGGTCGGCCCCGTCACCAGCACCAACCCGCGGGGAGCCTCGGTCACTTTGCGAAACACCTCGCCCATGCCCAGCTCGTCCATGGTCAGGACTTTCGACGGAATGGTCCGGAACACCGCCCCCGCGCCGCGATTCTGATTGAACGCGTTGACCCGGAACCGTGCGACCCCGGGTACATCGAAGGAAAAATCGGTTTCCAGAAACTTTTCGTAATCTACCCGTTGCCGGTCGTTCATGATGTCGTAGATCAGTTCATGAACCTGTTTGTGGTCCAGTGCCGGCAGGTTGATCCGCCGCACATCGCCATCAACCCGGATCATCGGCGGCAACCCGGCAGACAGGTGCAGGTCCGAAGCCCCCTGTTTGGCGCTGAACGCCAGCAGTTCAGTGATATCCATAGCGCTCCTCAATTCCAGTAGAATGCCGCGAACCTCAGACCGCTGGCGCTTCTTTATGTCCACGATAGCAGACAACATCGCTCAGGTTAGATCGCGCATCCGCGCTGCGGAGCAAGCCGCCCACCGCGCCGTAGACAGTGTGCAACTGCTGGCAGTGAGCAAGACCAAGCCCGCCCAGGCCCTGCGTGAAGCCTATGCCGCCGGCCTGCGGGACTTCGGTGAGAACTATCTGCAAGAGGCCTTGAGTAAACAGGCCGAACTCACCGACCTGCCCTTGATCTGGCACTTCATCGGCCCCATTCAATCGAACAAGACCCGCGCTATCGCCGAACATTTCGACTGGGTGCACTCCGTGGACCGCTTGAAGATTGCCCAACGCCTGTCCGAGCAGCGTCCGGATGGTTTGCCGCCGCTGAACATCTGCATTCAAGTCAACGTCAGTGGGGAAGCCAGCAAATCCGGTTGCACACCGGAGGATCTGCCGGCCCTGGCCGAGGCCATTGGCGCGTTGCCACGCCTGACGCTACGCGGGCTCATGGCAATCCCCGAGCCGACCGAAGAACGCGTCGCCCAGGACGCAGCCTTCGCTGCCGTCCAACGCTTGCAAGCCGGCCTGGCCTTGCCGCTGGACACGCTGTCCATGGGCATGAGCCACGACCTCGAATCCGCCATTGCCCAGGGCGCCACCTGGGTCAGGATCGGTACCGCCCTGTTTGGTGCTCGCGACTACAGCGGGAACCAGCCGTAAGCCATGCCGACTCAACTCTTCAATCAAGGACCTGTCATGAGCAACACGCGTATTGCCTTTATCGGCGCCGGCAACATGGCCGCCAGCCTGATCGGTGGCCTGCGGGCCAAGGGCCTGGACGCTGCGCAGATCCGCGCCAGCGATCCGGGGGTCGATACCCGGACCCGGGTGAGCAGCGAGCACGGCATCGAGACCTTTGCCGACAATGCACAAGCCATCGATGGCGCCGACGTCGTCGTGCTGGCGGTCAAGCCGCAAGCGATGAAAGCCGTGTGCGAAGCCCTTCGCCCAAGCCTCAAGCCCCATCAACTGGTGGTGTCGATTGCCGCTGGCATCACCTGCGCCAGCATGAACAAGTGGCTCGGCGAGCAGCCCATCGTGCGTTGCATGCCCAACACCCCGGCGCTGTTGCGCCAGGGCGTCAGCGGCCTGTTCGCCACCCCACAGGTCAGCGCCGCACAGCGCCAGCAGGCTGAGGAGCTGCTGTCGGCCGTCGGCCTGGCGTTGTGGCTGGAGACCGAGGAGCAACTGGACGCGGTCACCGCCGTTTCCGGTTCAGGCCCGGCGTACTTCTTCCTGCTGATCGAAGCCATGACCGCCGCCGGCGAAAAACTGGGCCTGCCCCGTGAAATTGCCGCGAAGCTGACCTTGCAGACGGCCCTCGGCGCAGCCCACATGGCGACCTCAAGCGACGTCGATGCGGCTGAGCTGCGCCGGCGCGTGACCTCGCCGGCCGGCACCACCGAAGCCGCCATCAAATCGTTCCAGGCCGGGGGGTTCGAAGCCCTGGTGGAAAAAGCACTCGGCGCCGCCGCGCACCGCTCGGCCGAAATGGCCGAACAATTGGGCCAATAAGGAGCCATTCATGATTGGATTGAACACCGCAGCGGTCTACGTGCTGCAAACCCTCGGCAGCCTGTACCTGCTGATCGTGCTGATGCGTTTCGTGCTGCAACTGGTGCGCGCCAATTTCTACAACCCGCTGTGCCAGTTCGTCGTCAAGGCCACCCAGCCGCTGCTCAAGCCCCTGCGCCGGATCATCCCGAGCCTGTTCGGCCTGGACATGTCGTCGCTGGTGCTGGCAATTCTCGTGCAAATGGCCCTGATGGCCTTGACCCTGCTGCTGACCTACGGCACCACCGGCAACCCGCTGCAACTGCTGATCTGGTCGATCATCGGCGTGACCGCGCTGTTCCTGAAGATTTTCTTCTTCGCCCTGATCGTCAGTGTGATCCTCTCCTGGGTCGCCCCGGGCAGTCACAACCCGGGCGCCGAACTGGTGAACCAGATCTGCGAGCCGGCCCTGGCCCCATTCCGTCGCATCGTACCGAACCTCGGCGGCCTGGATATCTCGCCGATCCTGGCGTTCATGGTGCTCAAGCTGCTCGACATGCTGGTGATCAACAACCTCGCGGCCATGACCATGATGCCGGATATCCTGCGCGTCCTGATCTGACCTGACCCTGTGGCCTGATCGTTCCCACGCTCTGCGTGGGAATGCTGCCAAGGACGCTCCGCGTTCTGCCTTGGGGTGACGCTGAGCGTCAGGGGATGCATTCCCACGCAGAGCGTGGGAACGATCGGCGTCAGTCGACGATTTCCTTGGTTGCCGCTAACCCCAGCGGTCTTTAGACTTACGCCTCATTTCAACGAGAGCAGGGTCGATGCCAGCTGCCTTTCCCCCCGATTCCGTTGGTCTGGTGACGCCGCAAATGGCGCATTTCAGCGAGCCCCTGGCCCTGGCCTGCGGTCGTTCGTTGCCAGCCTATGACCTGATCTACGAAACCTACGGCACGCTCAACGCCACGGCGAGCAATGCCGTGCTGATCTGCCACGCCTTGTCGGGGCATCACCATGCCGCCGGCTACCACAGCGTCGACGACCGCAAGCCCGGCTGGTGGGACAGTTGCATCGGCCCCGGCAAGCCGATCGACACCAACCGGTTCTTCGTGGTCAGCCTGAACAACCTCGGCGGCTGCAACGGTTCCACCGGCCCCAGCAGCCTCAACCCGGACACCGGCAAGCCGTTCGGCGCCGATTTCCCGGTGCTGACCGTGGAAGACTGGGTCCACAGCCAGGCCCGTCTGGCCGACCGTCTCGGCATCGGCCAATGGGCGGCGGTGATCGGTGGCAGCCTGGGCGGCATGCAGGCCCTGCAATGGACCATCACCTACCCGGACCGCGTGCGCCATTGCCTGGCAATCGCCTCCGCGCCCAAGCTGTCGGCGCAGAACATCGCCTTCAACGAAGTGGCGCGCCAGGCGATCCTCACCGACCCGGAATTCCACGGCGGTTCGTTCCAGGAGCACGGCGTGATCCCCAAGCGCGGGCTGATGCTGGCGCGGATGGTCGGGCACATCACCTACCTGTCCGACGATTCCATGGGCGAGAAATTCGGCCGTGGCCTCAAGAGCGAAAAGCTCAACTACGACTTCCACAGCGTCGAGTTTCAGGTAGAAAGCTACCTGCGTTACCAGGGTGAGGAATTCTCCGGGCGCTTCGACGCCAATACCTACCTGCTGATGACCAAGGCCCTGGACTATTTCGATCCGGCGGCGAACTTCGACGATGACCTGGCGAAAACCTTCGCCAACGCCACTGCCAGGTTCTGCGTCATGTCGTTCACCACCGACTGGCGCTTCTCCCCGGCGCGCTCGCGGGAGCTGGTGGACGCGCTGATGGCCGCGCGCAAGGACGTCTGCTACCTGGAAATCGACGCGCCCCAGGGCCACGACGCCTTTCTGATTCCGATCCCGCGCTACCTGCAGGCGTTCGGCAACTACATGAACCGTATTACGCTGTGAGGACGCCATGAGAGCCGATCTGGACATCATCCAGGAATGGATCCCCGCCGGCAGCCGCGTGCTCGACCTGGGCTGCGGCAACGGCGAACTGCTGACCTGGCTGCGGGACAACAAGCAGGTCACCGGCTACGGCCTGGAAAACGACCCGGACAACATCGCCGAGTGCGTCGCCAAGGGCATCAACGTCATCGAACAGGACCTGGACAAGGGCCTGGGCAACTTCGCCAGCAACAGCTTCGACATCGTGGTCATGACCCAGGCCCTGCAAGCGGTGCACTACCCGGACAGGATCCTCGACGAGATGCTCCGGGTCGGACGCCAGTGCATCATCACCTTCCCCAACTTCGGGCACTGGCGCTGCCGTTGGTACCTGGCGAGCAAGGGCCGCATGCCGGTGTCGGAATTCCTGCCCTACACCTGGTACAACACGCCGAACATCCACTTCTGCACCTTCGAGGATTTCGAAGCGTTGTGCCGCGAACGCCAGGCCAAGGTCATCGACCGCCTGGCGGTGGACCAGCAGCACCGCCACGGGTGGGCCAGCAAGCTATGGCCTAATCTATTAGGTGAAATAGGCATCTATCGGGTCAGCAGCCCAGGCCTTGCCGATCATCAGGTCGCCGTGTGAACCCCGACCCTGTCTCCAGGAGCACAACATGAAACGTTTCGCGTTGTTCCTCGTCACCGCTTGCCTCTGCGCCGGCGCCATAGCCGCCGACGCCATCAAGGCCGAGCGCAAGGAAGTATTCGGTGACGTCACCGTGCACTACAACACCTTCAATTCCACCTACCTGACAGCGGATATCGCCAAGGCCGCCGAACTGGTCCGCAGCAAGAACCAGGGCGTGATCAATGTGTCGGTGATCAAGGACGGCAAGCCGTTGATGGCCCAGGTCAGCGGCACGATCAAGGACCTGACCAGCAAGACGGTCCCCTTGGTATTCCGCCAGGTCATCGAACAAGGCGCGATCTACTACATCGCCCAGTATCCGGTAGAACAGCAGGAAACCCGCACCTTCGAAATCAAGGTGCAGACGGGCGACAAGGTCAACACCCTCAACTTCAACCAGGAACTGTTCCCGGCCGAATGATGAACCTTACCCAACTCGTACTCGCCAGCCATAACGCCGGCAAACTCAAGGAACTCCAGGCCATGCTCGGCGGATCGGTGCAACTGCGCTCGATTGGCGAGTTCAGCCAGGTGGAACCGGAAGAAACCGGCCTGTCGTTCGTCGAGAACGCGATTCTCAAAGCCCGTAACGCCGCGCGCATCTCCGGCCTGCCGGCGCTGGCCGACGATTCCGGGTTGGCGGTGGATTTCCTCGGCGGCGCGCCGGGTATCTACTCGGCCCGTTATGCCGACGGCAAAGGTGACGCGGCGAACAACACCAAGCTGCTGGAAGCTCTCAAGGACGTGCCTGAAGCCGAACGTGGCGCACAGTTCGTTTGCGTCCTGGCGCTGGTGCGTCATGCCGATGATCCGCTGCCGATCCTTTGCGAAGGGCTGTGGCAGGGGCGCATTCTCACCGAAGCCAGCGGCGAGCACGGCTTCGGCTATGATCCGCTGTTCTGGGTACCGGAGCGCAACTGTTCCAGTGCCGAGCTGGGCCCGGTGGAAAAGAACCAACTGAGCCACCGCGCCCGCGCCATGGCCCTGCTGCGCCAACGCCTGGGCCTGCAATGAACAACGACTCTCCCGCGCCGCTGATTCATGGCGGCGCACACACGCCGCGGGCGCCGCTGCCGGTGTTGCCGCCCCTGGCGTTGTACGTCCACATCCCGTGGTGCGTACGCAAATGCCCGTATTGCGATTTCAACTCTCACGCCGCCAGCCCACAGCTGCCGGAAGAAGCGTACGTCGACGCGTTGCTGGCCGACCTCGACCAGGACCTGCACGGGACATATGGCCGCAAACTGAGCTCGATCTTCTTCGGCGGCGGCACCCCTAGCCTGTTCAGCGCCCAGGCCCTGGGTCGGCTGCTCGAGGGTGTCGAGGCGCGGATAGCCTTCGCCGACGATATCGAAATCACCCTGGAGGCCAACCCGGGTACCTTCGAGCAAGAGAAGTTCGTGGCTTACCGGGCCTTGGGCATCAATCGCCTGTCCATCGGCATCCAGAGCTTCCAGCAGGCCAAGCTCGAAGCCCTGGGCCGGATCCATAACGGTGACGAAGCGGTACGCGCCGCCGACATGGCGCGCCGGGCCGGGTTCGATAATTTCAACCTGGACCTGATGCACGGCCTGCCCGACCAGTCCCTCGACGATGCCTTGAGCGACCTGCGTCAGGCCATCGCCCTGAAACCGACCCATCTCTCCTGGTATCAGCTGACGCTGGAGCCGAACACGGTGTTCTGGAACCAGCCACCAACGTTGCCGGAAGACGACACGTTGTGGGACATCCAGGAAGCCGGACAAGCGCTGCTGGCCGAGCACGGCTACGCCCAATACGAAGTGTCGGCCTACGCCCAACCGGGTCGGGCGGCACGGCATAACCTCAATTACTGGAGCTTCGGTGACTTCATCGGCATCGGCGCCGGCGCCCATGGCAAGCTCAGCCATCCGGACGGGCGCATCCTGCGCACGTGGAAGACCCGCTTGCCCAAGGACTACCTCAACCCGGCCAAGCGCTTCCTGGCCGGCGAGAAAACCCTGGCTAACGAAGAGCTGCCGTTCGAATTCCTGATGAACGCCCTGCGCCTGACCGAAGGGGTGGAAGCGCGGCTATACCCGGAACGCACCGGCCTGCCCCTGCAAAGCCTGGCCGAAGGTCGCCGCGAAGCCGAACAAAGCGGGTTGTTGCAGGTCGAACCGTCACGTCTGGCGGCCACCGAGCGCGGCCAGCTGTTTCTCAATGACTTGCTGCAGAAATTTCTGAGCTGATCAACACAAGGAAATCGAATGGATCTGGTACTCGACCTGCTCGCCACCGTGTCCCGCTGGAGCCGCAACAACCTGTCGGAAATCTCCCTGGCACTGGTCGGTTGCCTGCTGGTGCTGTTCGGCGCAGACATCAAGGCCTGGGTCGAACAACGCCTGGGCAGCATCGCCGGCGCGTTGCGCGTCCCGCTGATCGCCCTGCTGTGCATGATCGGCAGCGGCGCGGCACTGATCTACGCCACGCCGTGGGTGGTGCGGGGGCTGAGCCAGTTCAACAACTACAGCCTGGCGCCGGTGCTGTTGGTGGTGCTGGTATTGATCGGGGTGGTGGCGGACCGTCGCTGACCTTCGTAGCGCCCTGAAACAACTGTGGGAGCGAACCTCTGTGGGAGCAAGGCTTGCCCGCGATACATACGACCCGGATTCAGTTTGATACCGAGGCGCTGCTATCGCGGGCAAGCCTTGCTCCCACAAAGCTCTCTCCCACAATTATGGCTTACGCCAACTTCTCGAACTTCAGATCCCAGACCCCATGCCCAAGCCGCTCGCCACGGCGTTCGAACTTGGTAATCGGCCGTTCGGCCGGGCGCGGTACGTACTTGCCGTCTTCGGCGAGGTTGCGATAACCCGGGGCGACGTTCATCACTTCCAGCATGTATTCGGCATACGGTTCCCAGTCGGTGGCCATGTGCAGCACACCACCGACCTTCAACTTGCTGCGCACCAGCTCGGCGAACGAAGCCTGGACGATACGGCGCTTGTGGTGACGGCTCTTGTGCCACGGATCCGGGAAGAACAGCATCAGCCGGTCCAGGCTGTTGTCGGCCACGCAACGGTTGAGCACTTCGATGGCGTCGCAATCGTAGACCCGCAGGTTGGTCAGCCCTTGGGTCAGCACGCCATTGAGCAACGCGCCGACACCAGGACGGTGCACTTCCACGCCGATGAAATCCTGCTCCGGCGCAGCGGCGGCCATTTCCAGCAGCGAATGACCCATGCCGAAACCGATTTCCAGCGAGCGCGGGGCCGAGCGGCCAAATACCTGGTCGAAGTCCACCGGCGCATCGGCCAGGGGCAGGACGAACAGAGGGGCGCCCTGCTCCAGGCCGCGCTGCTGGCCTTCGGTCATGCGCCCGGCGCGCATCACGAAACTCTTGATGCGGCGGTGTTGGCGCTCTTCGCCTTCGTCCGGCTGGACAGGCGTGTCGTTCGATTCAGTCATCAATGGCTCTTACTTGATCAGACCATCCAGCGGCGAGGAGGCGCTGGCGTAAAGTTTTTTCGGCATGCGGCCGGCGAGGTAGGCCAGGCGTCCGGCGACAATGGCGTGCTTCATGGCTTCGGCCATCAGGATCGGCTGCTGGGCGTGGGCGATGGCGGAGTTCATCAGCACCGCTTCGCAACCCAGCTCCATGGCGATGGTCGCGTCGGACGCGGTACCGACGCCGGCATCCACCAGCACTGGGATCTTGGCTTCTTCAAGGATGATCTGCAGGTTGTAAGGGTTGCAGATCCCCAGGCCCGTACCGATCAGGCCGGCCAGCGGCATGACCGCGATACAGCCGATTTCCGCCAGTTGCCGGGCGATGATCGGATCGTCGCTGGTGTACACCATGACGTCGAAACCTTCCTTGACCAGGGTTTCGGCGGCCTTGAGGGTTTCGATCACGTTGGGGAACAGGGTCTTCTGGTCGGCCAGCACTTCCAGCTTCACCAGGTTGTGGCCATCGAGCAGCTCACGGGCCAGGCGGCAGGTACGCACGGCTTCGATGGCGTCGAAGCAGCCGGCGGTGTTGGGCAGGATGGTGTAGCGATCCGGCGGCAGGATATCCAGCAGGTTCGGTTCGCCCGGATTCTGGCCGATGTTGGTCCGACGCACCGCGACGGTGACGATCTCGGCGCCCGAAGCCTCGATGGCCAGGCGGGTTTCTTCCATGTCGCGGTATTTGCCGGTGCCTACCAGCAAGCGCGACTGGTAGGTACGACCGGCCAGGACGAAGGGCTTGTCGCTACGAACGATGCTCATGGGAAATCCTCTGTTGGGGTGAGGTTCTTGCGAAATGCTGCGAAACCGCTAGCCGCCGCCTATGGCGTGCACGACTTCAACCTGGTCACCCTCGTTGAGGGCGGTGTCGGCATGCTGGCTGCGCGGGACGATATCCAGATTGAGCTCCACCGCGACACGACGTCCGGTGAGATCCAGACGGGTCAGCAGGGCCGCAACGGTTTCACCGTCGGGCAATTCAAAGGGTTCGCCGTTCAACTGAATGCGCATGCCGGATGCCGCCATCATTTTTAGGGGCTGGCATTCTAGCCCGATCAGCCTGGGCGACCCAAGTCCCTTGGTCAGCTACAAGCTTCAAGCGGCAAGTTGCAGGCGCCAGGCCGCTAGCCCCAGGCAGAGCCAACCGATCAGGAACGCCACACCGCCGAACGGGGTGATGATGCCGAGTTTGCTGATACCGGTCAGGGTGAGCAGGTAGAGGCTGCCGGAGAACAACAGGATACCGATCACGAATGAGATTCCGGCCCAGGTGACGATGCGGCCGGGGATGTGCGTGGCCAGCAGCGCAACGCCGAGCAAGGCCAGGGTGTGCACCAGTTGGTAGGTGACGCCGGTGTGGAAAATCGCCAGGTAATCGGCGCTCAGGCGGTTTTTCAGGCCGTGGGCGGCAAAGGCTCCGAGTGCCACGCCGGTGAAGCCGAAAAAGGCAGCCAGCATCAGAAAGCTACGCAGCATGAGAACTCCAGTCAGACTCGGTGGACAGGGTCTGTATAATGGCCCGCTCGACGGGTTCGGCCAAGCCATCTCTATGCTGCGTACATTGTTTCTACGATTCCTCAAAGCCCTGCTCTGGTTCGCCGTCGGCAGCGTTGTCCTGGTGCTGCTATTGCGCGTGGTGCCACCGCCGTTCACAGCGCTGATGATCGAGCGCAAGGTTGAATCCTGGGTCGACGGCGAACCGATCGACCTGCAACGCACCTGGCAGCCCTGGGACCGGATATCCGACAGCCTCAAGGTCGCGGTGATTGCCGGCGAAGACCAGAAATTCCCCGAGCACTGGGGCTTCGACATCGGCGCGATCCAGGCCGCATTCGCCCATAACGGCCGCGGCGGCTCGATCCGTGGCGCCAGCACCCTCAGCCAGCAAGTCTCGAAGAACCTGTTCCTGTGGTCGGGCCGCAGCTGGCTGCGCAAGGGCTTCGAAGCCTGGTTCACCGCGCTGATCGAAGTGCTCTGGCCGAAGCAGCGGATTCTTGAGGTGTACCTCAACAGCGTGGAGTGGGACAACGGCGTATTCGGTGCCGAAGCCGCAGCGCGACACCACTTTCGCGTGGGTGCCGATGCCTTGTCCCGGCAGCAGGCAAGCCTGCTGGCGGCGGTACTGCCCAACCCACGGAAATGGAGCGCCAGCCGACCAAGCCCTTACGTACTGCGCCGGGCAAGCTGGATACGCCAGCAGATGAGTCAATTGGGGGGCGACAGTTATCTGCTGGGCCTCAATGACTCGCGGCGAGCGCCCTGGGCTCAATAGCCGCCACACCACAGTTTCCTTGTGGGAGCGAGCCTGCTCGCGATGGCGGTGTGTCAGTCAGCAGTCATGTATCAGGTATACCGCTATCGCGAGCAGGCTCGCTCCCACAGGGGATGGTTTGGGCCTGGAATGAAAAACGCCCCGATCATCGCTGATCGAGGCGTTTTTTATTGCCGTTGCGCCGGTCAGGCCGCAATCGACAGCTTGAGCTTGTTCATCGCACTTTTCTCAAGCTGGCGAATCCGTTCCGCCGACACGTTGTACTTCTGCGCCAGGTCGTGCAGCGTGGCCTTTTCCTCCGCCAGCCAGCGCTGGTAGAGAATGTCGCGACTGCGCTCGTCCAGCACTTCCAGTGCTTCGTGCAGGTTGGTGTTGGAGTTGTCGCTCCAGTCGGCGTCTTCCAGCTGACGCGCCGGGTCATACCGGTGGTCTTCCAGGTAGTTGGCCGGCGATTGGAAGGCGCTGTCGTCGTCCGCTTCGGCGGCCGGGTCGAAGGCCATGTCCTGGCCGGTCAGCCGACTTTCCATCTCGCGGACTTCACGAGGCTCCACACCGAGGCTTTCGGCTACCCGATGGACTTCTTCGTTGTTCAACCAGGCCAGACGCTTCTTCTGGCTGCGCAGATTGAAGAACAGCTTGCGCTGGGCCTTGGTGGTCGCGACCTTCACGATGCGCCAGTTGCGCAGGATGAACTCGTGGATTTCCGCCTTGATCCAGTGCACCGCGAACGATACCAGGCGCACACCCATTTCCGGGTTGAAGCGCTTGACCGCCTTCATCAGGCCAACGTTGCCTTCCTGGATCAGGTCGGCCTGGGCCAGCCCGTAGCCGGAATAGCTGCGGGCGATATGTACGACAAAACGCAGGTGGGCGAGCACCATTTGCCGAGCCGCCTCAAGATCCTGCTCATAATAGAGACTCTCGGCCAGTTCACGCTCCTGCTCCGGTGTCAGCAAGGGGATGCTGTTCACCGTGTGCACATAGGCCTCCAGGTTCGCACCCGGGACCAGAGCATACGCAGGTTGCAAAGAAGTGGTCATACGAAAAAACCTCCGACTCACATAACTCGTGCAGTTCAGCACTGCGAAAATTGACCGGGAACCATAGGACAAGTTCCCACAAAAACTGAAAGGTCAATACGCGCAAAATGACTCTATTTTGGCGCAAGCTCACGCAAGTGGCGTGCGACCGCAATCCATGCACCGATATAACCCAACAGCACCGCGCCAAGCAAGAGCGACAGACCGTCGGCGACTGGCACTCCGGCCAGCGCGAAATCACTGCCGTACAAACCGGCCAGTCCCACTACCGCATCGTTCAGCCAGTCCAGGCCGAACGCCAATACACCCCAGGACAGGATCCCGGCACCGAAGCCATACAACGCGCCCATATAAAGGAAGGGCCTGCGCACATAACTGTCCGTACCGCCGACGAGTTTAATCACTTCTATCTCGGTGCGGCGGTTTTCAATATGAAGACGAATGGTATTGCCTATCACCAAAAGTAATGCAGACACCAGCAGCACCGTCAGACCGAAGACAAACCGGTCGCCGAGCTTGAGGATCGCCGCAAGACGCTCGACCCAGACTAGATCAAGTTGTGCCTGTTGTACCTTCGGCAATTCGGAAAGTCTTTGTCTTAATGCTTCAAGAGTCGGCTTGTCGACTTCCTTCGGCGTTACCAGCACCACGCCCGGCAACGGGTTTTCCGGAAGTTCCTTGAGCGCCTCGCCCAGGCCGGACTGCTGCTGGAACTCTTCGAGCGCCTGATCGCGGCCGATGTATTCGGCATCGGCCACGCCCGGCATGGCTTTGATCTGCTCGCGCAATGCCTGGCCTTCGCCCGGCGTCGCCTCCAATTGCAGGTACAGGGAAATCTGCGCCGCGCGCTGCCAGGAACCTCCCAGGCGCTCCACGTTATTCAGCAGTAATGACAGCCCCATCGGCAGGCTCAGGGCGACCGCCATGACCATACAGGTGAAGAAACTGCCGATCGGCTGCTTGCCCAGGCGCCGCAAGCTGTCGAGCAGGCTGGCGCGATGACTTTCGATCCAGGCATGCAGCAGCGTGCCGAAGTCCGGGCCGTCTTCCTCGTCGCGTTTTTTCTTTTGCGGTTGCGGGTCGGAGGCCTTGGGGGCCACGCGCTCGGCCACTTTCGGGCTGCGGGTTGCGCTCATACGCCAGCCTCCCCGTCACCGATCAAACGACCGCGCTGCAACGTAAGCATGCGGTGGCGCATGCGTGCGATCAGGGCCAGGTCGTGACTGGCGATCAGTACGCTGGTGCCCAAACGGTTGATGTCTTCGAATACGCCCATGATTTCCGCCGCCAGACGCGGGTCGAGGTTACCGGTGGGTTCGTCCGCCAGCAGCAAGGCCGGGCGGTGAACGATGGCGCGGGCGATGCCGACGCGCTGTTGCTGGCCGGTGGACAGGTCGCCCGGGTACAGGTCGGTCTTGTCCGACAGGGCCACCCGCTCCAGGGCCGAATCCACCCGTTTGTTGATTTCGGCCTTGGACAGGCCAAGGATCTGCAAGGGCAACGCCACGTTGTTGAACACGGTGCGATCGAACAGCAACTGGTGATTCTGGAACACCACGCCGATCTGCCGCCGCAGGTAAGGGATCTGGGCATTGCTGATGGTGCTCAGGTCCTGGCCGGCCAGCAGCAACTTGCCGGTGGTGGGCCGCTCCATCGCCAGCAGCAGGCGCAGCAATGTGCTTTTACCGGCGCCGGAATGGCCGGTGACAAACAGAAACTCACCCCGACGCACTCGAAAGCTCAGCTCATGCAAGCCGACGTGACCGTTCGGATAGCGTTTACCGACCTGTTCGAAACGAATCATGAATGCTCCCGCTCGGCAAACAGTGCCTGGACAAAGGGCTCGGCTTCAAAGGTACGCAAGTCGTCGATGCCTTCGCCCACGCCGATGTAGCGGATGGGCAGGCCGAACTGCTTGGCCAGGGCGAAGATCACCCCGCCCTTGGCGGTGCCGTCGAGCTTGGTCAGGGCCAGCCCGGTCAGCTCGACGGTCTGGTTGAATTGCCTGGCCTGGTTGATGGCGTTCTGGCCGGTACCGGCGTCCAGCACCAGCAGCACTTCGTGGGGCGCGTCGGCATCGAGCTTGCCGATTACCCGGCGAACCTTCTTCAACTCTTCCATCAGGTTGTCTTTGGTGTGCAGGCGACCGGCCGTGTCGGCGATCAGCACGTCGATGCCACGGGCCTTGGCGGCCTGCACGGCGTCGAAGATCACCGACGCTGAATCGGCACCGGTGTGCTGGGCTATCACCGGGATCTTGTTGCGCTCGCCCCACACTTGCAACTGCTCCACGGCAGCGGCGCGGAAAGTATCGCCGGCGGCCAGCATGACCTTCTTGCCTTCAAGTTGCAGTTTCTTCGCCAGCTTGCCGATGGTGGTGGTCTTGCCGGCGCCATTGACGCCGACCACCAGGATCACGAACGGCTTGTTCTGCGAAGCGATCACCAGCGGCTGCTCCACCGGCTTGAGCAGGTTGCCCAGTTCGGCTTGCAGGGATTTGTACAGCGCGTCGGCATCGGTCAATTGCTTGCGCGCGACCTTCTGGGTCAGGCTCTGGATGATCACCGACGTCGCCTCGACGCCGACATCGGCGGTCAGCAGGCGGGTTTCGAGGTCATCCAGCAATTCGTCGTCGATGACTTTCTTGCCCAGGAACAGGCTGGCCATGCCTTCACCAATGCTGGCGCTGGTCTTGGACAGGCCTTGCTTGAGACGGGCGAAGAAACCGACCTTGCCGGGTTCGGAGGAAGGCTTAGGCGCGACGACAGGCGGTGTATCGACCACGACTGGCGTCGCCTCGACGACAGGCTCCGCAACCGGTTGCGGCGGGGCTGGAATCGGCGGCGTGACATGGGGAGCCTGTGCGTCCTCGACCAATGCCACCGGCTCTTCCGCCACCGGCAGGGTCGGCCAGGGGCTCTGCCCGACGGGAGGCGTCAACGGCTGCTCGACCGCCGGTGCCGCGGGCTCAGGCTCGGCCGGTTGCAGCACCGGTTCGGCCAGCGGCAGAACGATCGGTGCAGCGTCTTCGGCCACCGTCCCGGCGGCAGGTTCAGCGGCAGGCTCGGGCAGCGGTTGCGGCTGCTCGACGACGGTTTCCTGCGGCTTCTTGCGCAGCCATCCGAACAGGCCTTTTTTCTCGCCAGCTTCAGCTGGGGTCTTCTTGTCGTCGTTGGAACCAAACATGGAGGACGGCTATCTCACGGTAGCGACGCGCCACGAGGGCGCCTCGGTGATGAATATTCGATGCTGAACAGACTGCGTTTCATCCAGCTTGTTCACGCGCAACAGATTGTCGAAATGTCCCAAGGACACCTCATCGTCGATTTTTTCGAAGGACTGGCAAGGCATCGTCGGCGAAAACGCAGGGATCCACGGAAAAAACCGACGCTTCTGCGCAAAACCCGGACAACCCCGGGCCGATAAAAGGCCCGATAGGCGTGGCCGCCAGTAAAACGGATCAGTATCCTAGCACCCTCTCGCCCGCCGACGCTAAGACCTAGCGGGCAGCCCAACAGGTTTAAACACGAATGAATGCTCTTGCCCGCCGCGTTGCAGGCCTGCTGTTCAGCACAGTTTGTCTGCCCCTTTCAGCCCTGGCTGCCGATCCACAACCCACCCATGAATTCACCCTCGACAACGGCCTGAAGGTCGTGGTGCGCGAAGATCATCGTGCGCCGGTGGTGGTTTCCCAGGTCTGGTACAAAGTCGGCTCCAGTTATGAAACACCGGGCCAGACCGGTTTGTCCCACGCCTTGGAACACATGATGTTCAAGGGCAGCGAAAAAGTCGGCCCCGGCGAGGCATCGCTGATCCTGCGGGACCTGGGTGCCGAGGAAAACGCCTTCACCAGCGATGACTTCACGGCTTATTACCAGGTGCTGGCCCGGGATCGCCTGGGCGTGGCCTTCGAGCTGGAAGCCGACCGCATGGCCAGCCTGCGCCTGCCGCCTGAAGAGTTCAGCCGCGAGATCGAAGTCATCAAGGAAGAGCGCCGCATGCGCACCGACGACAAGCCGATGTCCAAGGCCTTCGAGCGCTTCAAGGCCATGGCTTATCCGGCCAGCGGCTACCACACGCCCACCATCGGCTGGATGGCCGACCTGGACCGCATGACCGTCCAGGAACTGCGCCACTGGTACGAATCCTGGTACGCGCCGAACAATGCCACCCTGGTGGTGGTCGGCGACGTGACGCCGGACGAGGTCAAGGCCCTGGCCCAGCGTTATTTCGGCCCGATTGCCCGGCGTGCCGTGCCGACGGCGAAAATCCCCCTGGAACTGGCCGAACCCGGCGAGCGCCAGATCACCCTGCATGTGCAGACCCAACTGCCCAGCCTGATGCTGGCCTTCAACGTGCCGAGCATCGCCACCGCGACCGATAAGCGCTCGGTCAACGCCCTGCGGCTGATCTCGGCCCTGCTGGATGGCGGCTACAGCGGCCGGATTCCGACCCAGCTGGAGCGCGGCGAAGAGCTGGTGTCCGGCGGCTCGTCGAGCTACGACGCCTACACCCGTGGCGACACGCTGTTCACCTTGTCAGCGGCACCCAACACCCAGAAGAACAAGACCATGGCCCAGGCCGAAGCCGGCCTGTGGCGCTTGCTGGAGCAATTGAAAACCACCGCCCCGACTGCCGAGGAACTGGAGCGCGTCCGTGCCCAGGTGATCGCCGGCCTGGTCTACGAGCGCGACTCGATCACCAGCCAGGCCACCGCCATCGGTCAGTTGGAGACCGTCGGGTTGTCCTGGAGGCTGATGGACACCGAGCTCGCCGAATTGCAAAGCGTGACCCCGCAAGATATCCAGAAGGCAGCCCAGCTGTATTTCACCCGCTCGCGCCTGAGCGTTGCGCACGTCCTGCCCGAGGAGAAAGCTCATGAGTGAGCGCAAATCATCACGCCTGCTGCTGATCGGCCTGGTGTTCATCGCCCTGGTCGCAGCCCTGGCCTTCTACCTGTCCCCTGCCACTGACGTCACTGCCAGCCAGGCCCTGGATAACGCCAAGTCCGGCAACAAGCTGCAATCGCTGGCGGAACTGGATGGCAAGGCGCCCGGCCACCGCCAACTCGACGTGCAAACCTGGAAAACCGCCGACGGCGCCAAGGTGCTGTTCGTCGAAGCGCGTGAACTGCCGATGTTCGACCTGCGCCTGACTTTCGCCGCCGGCAGCAGCCAGGACGGCAACGTCCCCGGCCTGGCCCAGCTGACCAACGCCATGCTCAACGAAGGTGTGGCCGGCAAGGATGTCAGCGCCATCGCCGAAGGGTTCGAAAGCCTTGGCGCGGACTTCGGCAACGGTGCCTACCGGGACATGGCCGTGGCCTCCCTGCGCAGCCTCAGTGCGGTGGACAAGCGTGAGCCGGCCCTGAAATTGTTCGCCGAAGTGGTCGGCAAACCGACCTTCCCCGCCGACTCCTTCGCCCGCATCAAGAACCAGATGCTCGCCGGCTTCGAGTACCAGAAACAGAACCCCGGCAAACTGGCGGGCCTGGAACTGATGAAGCGCCTGTACGGTGAGCATCCTTACGCCCATTCCAGCGATGGCACCGCGCAAAGCATTCCGCCGATTACCCTGGCCCAGGCCCGGGCTTTTCATGCCAAGGCCTACACCGCCGGCAACGCGGTGATTGCGATGGTGGGAGACCTGTCCCGCGCCGAAGCCGAGGCGATTGCCAACCAGGTGTCCGCGGCGCTACCCAAAGGTCCGGCCCTGGCAAAAACACCCTCGCCCGTGGAACCGAAGGCGAGCGTCAGCCACATCGAATTCCCGTCCAAGCAGACCAACCTGATGCTCGCGCAACTGGGCATCGACCGGGATGACCCGGACTTTGCGGCCGTTTCCCTGGGCAACCAGATCCTCGGCGGTGGCGGTTTCGGCACGCGCTTGATGACCGAAGTGCGGGAAAAACGCGGCCTGACCTATGGCGTGTATTCCGGCTTCACGCCGATGCAGGCCCGCGGCCCGTTCATGATCAACCTGCAGACCCGCGCCGAAATGAGCGAAGGCACACTCAAGCTGGTGCAGGATGTGTTCGCCGAGTACCTGCAGAACGGTCCGACCCAGAAGGAACTCGATGACGCCAAGCGTGAGCTGGCCGGCAGCTTCCCCCTGTCCACCGCGAGCAACGCCGACATTGTCGGCCAACTCGGGGCCATGGGCTTCTACGACCTGCCGCTGAGCTACCTGGAAGACTTCATGCGTCAGTCCCAGGCGTTGACCGTAGATCAGGTCAAGGCCGCGCTGAACAAGCACCTGAGCACCGACAAGATGGTCATCGTCACCGCCGGTCCGACCGTGCCGCAAAAGCCGTTGCCGGCCCCCACTGACAAACCTGCCGAGCAACCGCTCGGGGTTCCGGAGCACTAATGGCCCGTCCATCGAATTCCAGCAAGAAACCCGCTCACAACGGCATCAACCAGCTGCGCATCATCGGCGGCGAATGGCGCAGCCGGCGCCTGAGCTTCCCCGACGCCCCGGGCTTGCGCCCGACACCGGACCGGGTGCGTGAGACCCTGTTCAACTGGCTCGCCCCCTACGTGGCCGGCGCCCGGGTGCTCGACCCGTTTGCTGGCAGCGGCGCGCTGTTTCTCGAAGCCCTGTCCCGTGGCGCCGCCATGGGCCAGGCACTGGACGCCAGCAGCCTGGCGGTTTCCAGCCTGAAAGAACACCTGGGCAGCCTGCGTTGCACGGTCGGCCAGGTGCAGACCGCCGACGCCTTGCGCTATCTGGACAGCCAACCTGCCAGCCCTTTCGACCTGGTGTTCCTCGACCCGCCGTTCAACCAGAACCTGTTGCCGACGGTCTGCGCGCTGCTCGAGGAACGCCAGTGGCTGGCCGAGGATGCCTGGGTCTACACTGAAAGCGAAACCGCTCCGTCGATCCTCGGCTTGCCGGGCAATTGGCGCTTGCATCGCGAGCAGAAATCCGGACGGGTGTACTACGCATTGTGGCAACGAATGGCAGAAGCCGTCGGCTGACGGCTGGCCGCTGCATCGAGAACAATAATAATGGCCGCTGCATCTGAACGCTTCATCCCCGCCAGGGGCCTTGGCAACCCCCACCTGCAAACCCTGTGGGGCCCGTTATGGCGCAAGACCACGCACATCGTTCGCCAACGCGAACGCTTGTGGCTGGACGACGGCGATTTCCTCGACCTCGACTGGCATGGCCCACACAGCGCCAAGGCGCCACTGGTGCTGGTGCTTCACGGGCTGACAGGTTCCTCCAATTCACCTTACGTGGCTGGTTTGCAACAAGCCCTCGGGCTTCAGGGTTGGGCCAGCGTCGCGCTGAACTGGCGCGGCTGCTCAGGCGAACCGAACCTGCTACCGCGCAGCTACCACTCCGGCGTCAGCGAAGACCTGGCCGCCGCCATCACTCACCTGCGGACGCGACGCCCCTTGGCGCCATTGTTTGCAGTGGGTTATTCGTTAGGCGGCAATGTACTGCTCAAGCACCTGGGAGAAACCGGCAGCGCCAGCCAACTGCTCGGCGCCGTAGCCGTTTCGGTGCCGTTTCGTCTCGACCAGTGCGCCGACCGCATCGGACAAGGGTTTTCCAGGTTCTATCAAGCGCATTTCATGCGGGAACTGGTGGCGTACGTGCGCAACAAGCAACGCCGGTTCAAGCACGACGGACGCCACGAAGGCCTGGCCACCCTGGCGGCGCTGGGCCCACTCGAAAACATGCGCACCTTCTGGGACTTCGACGGCCGCGTGACCGCACCGCTGCATGGCTTTTCCGACGCTTCGGACTATTACCGCCGTGCGTCCAGCCGCTATTACATGAGCGAAATCAACACGCCGACCCTGGTCATCCAGGCCGCCGACGACCCCTTCGTGTTCCCCCACAGCCTGCCCGAACCCCACGAGCTGTCCGCCTGCACCCAACTTGAACTGCATGCCCAGGGTGGGCACGTGGGATTCGTCGAAGGCACCTTGCGCTCGCCCGGATACTACCTGGAGCGACGTATCCCCCAGTGGCTGGCAAGCCTGGGTCACGGATGAGCAGCCGCCAACACCACTCCCCTGTGGGAGCGAGCCTGCTCGCGATAGCGGACTGTCTGTCACTTCAATGTTGCTGACCCGCCGCTATCGCGAGCAGGCTCGCTCCCACAGGGACTATTGCCGGCAGGAAGAAACAGGCCGACTGTAAGGCCCCGCCCCGCCCCGCCCCGCTTTGCTTTGCTTTTGCTTTTGCTTTTGCTTTTGCTTTTGCTTTTGATCTTCAGGCCCCGTCAACCACGCTGGCCGAACGCAGGCATTGCGTAGTGGGCAACCCGGCAGGGATGCCGGGTTAGCCGCGCTGGGCCATGGATGGCCCTTCGCGGCGGGCCCACGGAGCAATGCCGGAGTGAGGGCACACCTCGCCTAGGCGAGGTGCCGAGTGGTGGGGCCCAGCCTTTTTGGTTACTTTTGGGGCGTTTGCCAAAAGTGACCCGCCGTAAGGGCGGAACCCTAAGCCGCCGTTACCGCAGCAACGGATATGTACCCGGCCATCGAGAGCAAGCTCGACCCCCCATTACTCGCCCTTCGCCACCCCCCGCCCCGGATCATTAATCCACTCACTCCACGACCCGGCATACAACCTCCCCAACGGATACCCCGCCAGGCACAAGGCAAACAGGTTATGACACGCAGTCACCCCGGACCCGCAATAGGCCACCAACTCAGTCGGCGAACGCTCCCCCAATTTCTCGGCAAAACGCTGCCTGAGCCGATCAGCCGGCAGAAAACCCCCATCAGCGCCAAGATTGTCGGTAAATGCCGCACATTGCGCCCCCGGGATGTGCCCGGCCACCGGGTCGATCGGCTCGACTTCGCCCTTGAAACGCGGCAACGCACGAGCATCCAGAAGCGTCATTTCCGCTTGGCCGAGACGCTGTTGCAGCGCCTGAGCGTCGAGCAACAGGGCATCATCCGGCGAACCGCTGAACGTCCCACGGTTGCCCGCCGGCGGATCGAGGCTCAAGGGCAAACCATTGGCATGCCAGGCCTTGAGCCCGCCGTCGAGCAGATACACACCCTCGCGCTTGCCCAGCCAGGCCAGCAACCACCAGGCCCGGGCCGCATAGGCACCGGGACCATCGTCGTACAGCACGACGTCGCTGTCGTTGCTGACACCCCAAGCCCGCAAACGCTCTATCAACGCTCCAGGATCCGGCAGCGGATGGCGTCCGGTCACCCCTTTGATCACCGGGCCACTCAGGTCGCGCTCAAGGTCGGCGAACGACGCACCGGCAATATGCCCCTCGGCGTAGCTGCGCTGGCCATAATCCGGGTCATCGAGGGCAAAACGGCAATCGAGGATCACCAGCCCGGGCTGTGCCTTCCTCTGTTCGAGGGCTTGAGGGCTGATGAGTTGCGCGATGGGCATGGCGAGCTCCTGTAGCGAAATGGCCTGTGGATTCAGATCCGATTCCTATTGCCCCTCCTCCAGCGTCTGAGGCAGAGGGACGTAATATTCTTTGAACAGTGCATCCACCGCTTCGCGAGCCTGATCGGTGACGAAACCGGCCTCCAGCACCAACACCTGGTATACCCCGCGCTTGATGGCCTGTTCACTCAAATGATTGGAGTTTTCCCGAGTGGTGCAAAGAAACCGCACCCAGGACGTCAGGATGATCCAGGCATTAAGGGTCAGGGACTCGATCTGCACCCGGTCCATCTTCAGGATGCCGGCTGCGACGAAGCCCTCATAGATGGCAGTCCCGTGGATCAGGCAACGCTGGGAAAACCGGCGATAGCGGGCCGCAAGATCCGGATCGCTGTCGAGCAGGTGCTCCAGGTCCCGGTGCAGGAAGCGATAGCTCCACATCGCCGACAACAGCTCCTTGAGATAGAAGCGCTTGTCCTCCACCGTGGCCGCCCGGCCCTGGGGCGGGCGCAGGAAGCTGTCCACCAGGTTTTCGTACTCACTGAACAGCACGGCGATGATCGCCTGCTTGTTAGGGAAGTGGTAGTAGAGATTGCCCGGGGACATGTCCATGTGGGCAGCAATGTGGTTGGTGCTGACACTGCGCTCGCCCTGCTGGTTGAACAGCTCGAGGCTGTTTTGCACGATGCGCTCGCTGGTTTTCATTCGTATGGCCATGGCTTGGGCTTTAATTCGACGAAAGCATTGGGGCATCTTACGACCTATCGCCCGGAGGACAAACCCAAAGCCGTCAAGGAAGTCATTTGACTTTCTAGAGCATAAGCTCTAGAAAACACCCACACTAATAAGAACTGGTGCCTGACGATGCCTGCCGACATTGCTTATCTGCGCGATTCCCAACAGCTAGTGAATGAGCTGCAGTCACTGTTCGAGGCACAACGCCAGGCCTATGCCGTTCATCCAATGCCGCCGGTAGAGCAGCGCCGGCAATGGCTCAAGTCTCTCAGGGAGATACTGAGTAATGAACGACAAGCCCTGATCGACGCCATCAGCGAAGACTTCAGCCACCGCAGCGCCGACGAAACGCTGTTGGCCGAGCTGATGCCGAGCCTGCACGGCATCCATTACGCCAGCCGACACCTCAAAGGCTGGATGAAACCCTCCCGGCGCAAGGTGGGCATGGCCTTCCAGCCGGCGTCGGCCAAGGTGATTTACCAGCCGCTGGGCGTGGTCGGGGTCATCGTGCCGTGGAACTACCCTCTGTTCCTGGCCATCGGGCCGTTGGTCGGGGCCTTGTCGGCGGGCAATCGGGTGATGCTCAAGCTCAGCGAAGCCACACCCGCCACCGGACTGTTGCTCAAGCAATTGCTGGCGCGGGTCTTCCCCCAGGATCTGGTATGCGTGGTGCTCGGTGAGGCAGATGTCGGCGTAGCCTTTTCCAGGCTGCCGTTCGACCACCTGTTGTTTACCGGTGCCACCAGCATTGGCAGGCATGTCATGCGGGCCGCCGCCGAGAACCTGACCCCCGTCACCCTGGAACTGGGTGGAAAGTCGCCCGCCATCGTGTCCACCGACGTGCCGCTGAATGATGCCGCCGAGCGCATTGCCTTCGGCAAGATGCTGAATGCCGGGCAAACCTGCGTCGCGCCTGATTACGTGTTGGTGCCGCAAAGCCGCATCGGCGAATTCGTCGATGCCTATCGCGAAGCGGTTCGCAGGCTTTATCCGACCCTGGCTGACAACCCGGACTACACTGCGATCATCAACGAACGACACCTGGCACGGCTTAACGGCTACATCAGCGACGCTACCAGCAAGGGCGGATTGCTGATCGAGTTGTTCGACCAGGGCCAGGGACGCCGCATGCCCCACAGCCTGCTACTTAACGTCAGCGACGACATGACTGTCATGCAGGACGAGATCTTCGGCCCGCTGCTGCCCATCGTGCCCTATGATGACCTGGACCAGGCGTTTGCCTACATCAATCAACGGCCTCGTCCGTTGGCGCTCTACTATTTCGGCTACAACAAGGCCGAACAGAATCGCGTACTCCACGAAACCCACTCCGGCGGCGTCTGCCTGAACGACACCCTGCTGCACGTCGCCCAGGACGATTTGCCATTCGGTGGCATCGGTCCCTCGGGGATGGGGCATTACCACGGGCACGAAGGCTTCCTGACCTTCAGCAAAGCCAAGGGTGTGCTGAGCAAACAACGCTTCAATGCCGCCAGACTGATTTATCCGCCCTACGGCAAGCCGCTCCAGAAGTTGATTCAGAAGCTGTTTGTCCGTTAACCGGGTGCCTGATCGGGTAATAACAATAATGAACCCTAGCCTGACCGATACACCCGCGCTGTCACGGCGTGGCCTGCTGAAATTCAGCCTCGGCGCCAGCGTCTTCCTGAGCACAGTGGGGCTGGGGGCCAGCCTGAGCGGTTGCTCGCCAGGCCAATCGGCCAAGGGCCTTGCTGCCCTGCGCGAGAACGACCTGCCGTTTTTACGCGCCGTCATCCCCGTGATGCTGGAGGGCGCCGTGACGGTCGAACAACTTCCAGTCGCCGCTGACGCCACCCTTGAAAGCCTGGATACCGGCCTGGCCCACCTGTCCCCACCCATGCTCAAGCTCACCCGCCAACTGTTCGACGTACTCACGCTGGGCATTACCCGCGGGCCGCTGACCGGCGTCTGGGGCTCGTGGGAAACCGCCAGCGCCGATGACATCCGCCAGTTTCTCGATCGCTGGGAACACAGCTCGCTGAGCCTGCTACGCCAAGGCCACAGCTCATTGCTGCAAATGGTGATGATGGCGTGGTACAGCCGGACCGAGGCCTGGGCACATTGCGGGTACCCAGGGCCACCCACGGTTTGAGACCCAACCGAAATCCCTGTGGGAGCGAGCCTGCTCGCGATGCGGTAGATCGTCAACATTGTTGTTGACTGACACAACGCTTTCGCGAGCAGGCTCGCTCCCACAAGAGGCCTAACGCCCATCCATAACCACAAGAGAGCCCGAACATGCCCGTACCCGACCCCTTCCGCGAGGGCCTCGCCCGCGGCTGGACCACCTACAACGGCGCTCGACTGGCCCAGGACCTGACCCTGGAAGCAGACGTGGCGATCATCGGCAGCGGCGCGGGTGGCGGTACCACGGCGGAAATCCTCAGCGCGGCCGGCTACAACGTCTTGCTGATCGAGGAAGGCCCGCTCAAGACCAGCAGCGACTTCAAGCTGCTCGAGGACCAGGCCTACACCAGCCTGTACCAGGAAGGCCTGGGGCGCATGAGCAAGGATGGCGCCATCACCATCCTCCAGGGCCGGACCGTAGGTGGCACAACCTTGATCAACTGGACCTCAAGCTTCCGCACACCGGACCAGACCCTGAATCACTGGGCGACCGAACACAACGTCAAGGGGCACAGCCCGGCCGAGATGGCGCCCTGGTTCGAGCGGATGGAACAACGCCTGGGCGTGGCACCGTGGCTGATTCCGCCGAATGCCAACAACGACGTCATCCGCAAAGGCTGTGAACGGTTGGGCTATAGCTGGCACGTCATCCCACGCAATGTGCGCGGCTGCTGGAACCTGGGCTATTGCGGCATGGGCTGCCCGACCAACGCCAAGCAGTCGATGCTGGTCACCACCATTCCGAGCCTGCTCGACAAGGGCGGCGCATTGCTTTACCTGGCGCGGGCCGAGCGCCTGACTCTCAAGAACGATGCGGTCGTCGACCTGCAATGCCTGGCCATGGATGAGCGCTGTGTGGCACCCACCGGACGGCGCATCACCGTCAAGGCGCGCCACTACGTACTGGCCGGCGGCGGCATCAATAGTCCGGCACTGTTACTGCGCTCCGATGCCCCAGACCCTCATGAGCGCCTGGGCAAACGGACATTCCTGCATCTGGTGAACATGTCAGCCGGGCAGTTCGAAGAGGTCATCAACCCGTTCTACGGCGCACCACAATCGATCTATTCGGATCACTTCCAATGGCAGGACGGCGCTACCGGCAGAATGTCCTACAAACTCGAAGTGCCACCCTTGCACCCGGCCCTCGCCGCCACGCTACTGGGCGGTTTCGGCCCACAGAACGCTGATCGCATGGCGCAACTGCCCCATACCCATGCCATGCTGGCCTTGCTGCGCGACGGCTTTCATCCGGACAGCCCCGGCGGCAGCGTCGAGTTGCGCAGCGATGGCACGCCGGTGCTCGACTACCGCGTTTCACCCTACGCCTGGGACGGCTTGCGCCGCGCCTTCCACAGCATGGCCGAGATCCAGTTCGCCGGCGGCGCCAAGGCGGTCATGCCACTGCATGGTGATGCCCGCTACGTGAATACACTGGCCGAAGCCCGAAGCCTGATCGACGGGCTGGACCTGGCCTTGTATCGCACACGCTTGGGCAGCGCCCATGTGATGGGCGGTTGCGCGATGGGCGAAACGCCGCAAACTGCCGTCGCCGACAGCCTCGGCCGCCATCATCAACTCAGTAACCTTTCGATCCACGACGGCTCGCTGTTCCCCACCAGCATCGGCGCCAACCCGCAATTGTCGGTGTATGGGTTGACGGCAAAACTGGCGACATCCCTGGCCGAACGTCTGGGAAATCCATGAATATCCAGATCATTCGCAGCGTCTATAGTGCTTTCTTATCCCACAGCCGACTTGGCCGACCGAGAAGGCTGCGATACCATCCGACTCCCCAACGGACTCCCGCCAGGACGACGCGATGAACCGAGTGTTGTACCCAGGTACCTTCGACCCTATTACCAAGGGCCATGGCGATCTGGTCGAACGCGCCGCGCGCCTGTTCGATCATGTGATCATTGCCGTTGCCGCCAGCCCGAAGAAAAACCCACTGTTCCCGCTGGAACAACGGGTGGAGCTGGCCCGTGAAGTCACCAAGCACCTGCCCAACGTAGAAGTGGTCGGTTTCTCGACGCTGTTGGCGCACTTTGCCAAGGAACAGAACGCCAATGTGTTCCTGCGCGGCCTGCGGGCGGTTTCGGACTTCGAATACGAGTTCCAGCTGGCCAATATGAACCGCCAGTTGGCCCCGGACGTCGAAAGTCTTTTCCTGACGCCGTCGGAGCGCTATTCGTTCATCTCATCGACCCTGGTACGCGAAATCGCTGCCCTGGGCGGCGACATCACCAAGTTCGTCCACCCGGCCGTGGCCGATGCGCTGACCCTGCGCTTCAAGAAGTAGTCCGGCTGGCTGCGATCCACTTCGCGTCAACGCGAGCGCAGTCCATCGCACCCACGTGCACTGCGCTCGCCAATGCGGCACAATTGCGCATATTCGTTTTCAGATGCCCGGGCCCAACGCCCCGGCAGGAGCCTGCATGTCCCTGATCATCACCGACGACTGCATCAATTGCGACGTCTGCGAACCCGAATGCCCGAACGAGGCCATTTCACAAGGCGAAGAGATCTACGTCATCGATCCGAACCTGTGCACCCAGTGCGTCGGCCATTACGACGAGCCCCAGTGCCAGCAGGTCTGCCCGGTGGATTGCATTCCGCTGGACGAGGCCCATCCGGAAACCGAAGAACAGTTGATGGCGAAATATCGCAGGATCACTGGGAAGGGTTGAGCCAGAAGTTTGTGTAGCGTCTGCACCGGCCTCATCGCGAGCAGGCTCGCTCCCACAGGACACCTGCTGTGTCGATCTGGATCTCTTGTGGGAGCGAGCCTGCTCGCGATGAGGCCATCAGCACCACCGCACGATTCACTCCTGCTGCTCAAACCCCTCCCCAACGCACCCCAGGCACCGCACAAAGGTGGCCTTCGCCGGATCCACCACCAGCGCCTTCCCCGCATCGCCGACCCCGCCACCCAACGCGGTGAAGGGCAACGACACCACGAACGCCCCCGCACCGATCACGGTGGCGGCGAGCAGTAGCGGCCGGGCGATCAACAAGTCGCCGATCATGGCGAAAGCGGGCGGATTCTGGATGGTGTAGCGCGGATCGCCACTGCCGCTGTTCGCCAGGACGGGCAAACCCAGGGTCAGCAGCAGCGTCAGAACAACAGGTCGAAGCAGTCTCATGGGGGATCGATCCTTCGGCTGATCAGTATGACTACTGACTATAGACCGTCGGACGAATCAGCTTTGACAACGCGGACACCAGACACTTGCACGCTGGCCCAGGCGAATTTCCCGCAAGCCCGTGCCACAGACCTTGCACAGCTCCCCGCCCCGGCCGTACACGAACAGTTCCTGCTGGAAATACCCTGGCTGGCCATCGCCGCCAATGAAATCCCGCAACGTGGTACCACCACGCTCGATGGCATGGGTAAGGATGCGTTTGATCTCGACGGCCAGTTTCAAATACCGGGCCCGGGAAATGCCTCCAGCGGCCCGACGCGGGTCGATATCAGCGGCGAACAGTGCTTCGGTCGCATAGATATTGCCCACGCCCACGACCACCGCGTTGTCCATGATGAACGGCTTGACCGCCATGGAGCGCCCACGGGAGAGCTGGAACAGACGCTCACCGTCAAATAGATCGGTCAATGGCTCCGGTCCGAGGCGGACCAGCAATTCATGGTTGAGCGGGTCGAGGCTCCAGAGCATCGCGCCAAAGCGTCGCGGGTCGGTGTAGCGCAACGCCAGGCCGGACTCCAGCTCGATGTCCACATGCTCGTGCCTGGCGGCAGGCATGCCCACTTCCACCAGCCGCAGATTGCCGGACATACCCAGGTGACTGATCAAGGTGCCGGCCTCGGCATTGATCAGCAGGTATTTGGCCCGCCGCTCCACCTGCACGATGCGCTGGCCCGAAAGCCGCACGTCGAGGTCTTCCGGAATCGGCCAGCGCAGGCGGCGGTCGCGCACGATCACACGGCTGACCCGCTGCCCTTCAAGGTGTGGCGCGATTCCGCGGCGGGTGGTTTCGACTTCCGGCAGTTCTGGCATGGGGCTCTCGAGTCAGGCGAGCTGGGCACTCAACGAGTGGCGAGGTCGCGGATTTCCTGTTTCTGGGTCTGGAAGTCGTATTCCGACAAGCCGATGTAATCGAGCACCAGGGGGCCGACACAATCCCATTCATGGTCTTCGGCCTGATTGCCCAGCACCCGGTGGGACGCACAGATGTTCTCGGACATCTTCAGGATCGCCAGCAGGTTCTTCAGCGAGCTGTTGTTGCGTGAAGAATCGTCGCTGAAAACCGCCAGGGCATTGTGGTGATTGGCGATGGCCTGGCTGACATGATCCGGCAAACGCCAGGATTTGGAGGTGTAGTAACCGACTACGGCGTGGTTGGTATTGAACACGCGGTTCTCCGTATCCACCACCCGGCATTCGGCGCTCGCGCTGGCGTAAGCCTCCTCGAGCACGGCCATGTAGTTGGGAAACTGCTTGAGCATCAGCGGCACGCCGCAATCGTGGAACAACCCCAGGGCATAGGCCTCATCGCCATTCTCCAGGCCGACCCGCTTGGCCAGGGTCAGACAGGTCATTGCCACGTCCTGGGCCGTATCCCAGAAGCGGTTCAGGGTGACGATGGCATCGTCGTGCAACTCACCCTTGATCGACTGCGCGTTGATCAGGTTGATGATCGAACGGCTGCCCAACAGGTTCACTGCGCGCTGGATCGAGGTGATCTTGTTGCGCAAGCCGTAATATGGCGAGTTGACGATCTTCAGCAAGGCCCCGGAAAGCCCCGGGTCCTGGGAGATCAGCTTGGCGATGGTCTCCAGGTCCGGATCGGGCATGTACTGTTCCATCTGCAGATCCACCATGATCTGCGGCTGGGGCGGCACGCTGATGCCTTGCAGGGACTGTTGGATCTGTTCGGTGGAAAGCTCTTTGGACATGGGCACACACTCTGGGACAGGCAAGGATTCTAACCCTGAAAAACGGATCCGACACACCGCCTGGGTAGATCGGCGAAACTTTCATGAGACTCACGCCTGAGTCGGCAACGACTCCAGTGAGCTTGAGCTGTTTTTCGTACCGGCGATCCGGTTGCCACATATCGACCTCCAGGCCCGCCAATCCCCCCAACACGGTATACTCCCGCTCTTTTTTTCGGAGCGACGTCATGTCCCTGCCCAGCCTGCGCCTCAAAGCCAACGCCGACCGTCGCCTGCGCGCCGGCCACCTGTGGGTCTACAGTAACGAAATCGACGTGGCCGCCACCCCGCTGCATGGTTTCAAGGCCGGTGACCAGGCGATCCTCGAAGCTGCCGGCGGCAAGCCGCTGGGCATCGTCGCGATGAGCCCCAACAACCTGATCTGCGCCCGCCTGCTGTCCCGTGACGCGAAGCTGCCGCTGGACAAATCCCTGCTGGTGCATCGCCTCAACGTCGCGTTGTCCTTGCGCGAACGGCTGTTCGACAAGCCGTTCTATCGCCTGGTCTATGGCGACTCCGACCTGTTGCCGGGCCTGGTGGTCGACCGCTTCGGCGACATCCTGGTGGTGCAGATCGCTTCCGCCACCATGGAAACCCACAAGGATGACGTGATCGCCGCCCTGACCCAGGTGCTCAAGCCCAGCGGCATTCTGTTCAAGAACGACTCCGCCGCCCGCGATGCCGAAGGCCTGCAGCGCTACGTCGAAACCGTGTTCGGCCTGGTGCCGGAATGGGTTGCTCTGGAAGAGAACGGGGTGAAGTTCGAAGCACCGGTCATGGAAGGCCAGAAGACCGGCTGGTTCTACGACCACCGCATGAACCGCGCACGCCTGGCGCCCTATGCCAAGGGCAAGCGGGTACTGGACCTGTTCAGCTACATCGGCGGCTGGGGCGTGCAAGCCGCGGCGTTCGGTGCCAGCGAAGTCTTCTGCGTCGACGCCTCGGGCTTCGCCCTCGACGGTGTCGAACGCAACGCGGCGCTGAATGGCTTTGCCGAAAAACTGACCTGCATTGAAGGCGATGTATTCGAGGCCCTGAAGGAACTCAAGGCCAGCGAAGAGCGTTTCGACGTGATCGTCGCCGACCCGCCAGCCTTCATCAAGCGCAAGAAAGACCTCAAGAATGGCGAAGGTGCCTATCGCCGCCTCAATGAACAAGCCATGCGCCTGCTCACCAAGGACGGCATCCTGGTCAGTGCTTCGTGCTCGATGCACTTGCCGGAAGACGACCTGCAGAACATCCTGCTGACCAGCGCCCGTCACCTGGACCGCAACATTCAATTGCTTGAACGCGGTGGTCAGGGCCCGGACCACCCGGTTCACCCGGCCATCCCCGAGACCCGCTACATCAAGAGCATCACCTGCCGGTTGCTGCCCAACAGCTAAGCCTCGCGGCGGTATGCAGCCACACCCAAATCGCAGCTTCGGCTGCGATTTTTTTTGCGTCCGAAAAGTTACCTTGCATTGAAGTTAATGCCGGCGCCTGCAATTTTTTGTAAGACCCCTCCCACATTATTACTGGAGCTTTCCTACTCAATCTCCTCTTGCCAAGCACTCATTAAAAACTATGATTGAACAGTCACTTCACAAGTGACAAATATTTAAAAACACAACACTTATTCAACGCAAAGGAGCTGCATCATGAAAGCAATCAATCTGGAAGCTGACAAAATCGCAAACCTGGCAGGCCTGATTGTTCCAAAGAGCCGCTAAGCCAGTAAACGCTTGAAGTAAACGATGGGCTGAGGAGTGCCGGCACCTCAGCTCCATCCGAACGCTTTTCCCCAGCGGAATCCTTCTGCATGCATATAAATCCGTGCCTTTTCATTCTTGCGCGCACGCCGCATCAAGTTGTATGGAACTACGAGCGTCATACCCAGTTCGAACTCGACCCGCATTATTCGATACGACTGGCGCAACTAATAGCCAACCCACTGCAATTCGACATCAACCACGCTATCGATGCCGACTTCCTGAAAGCGGACATACTCATCGAAGAACCGAGAGTCCCCATTGAATGGCACTGGGATGAGTTATCCAAGATATTCCACATCGGCACAAAGAATATTCCTTGTGCACAAGTTCCCAGGGATGTGAACGAATGGGCGACCGAATATCTGCAACATTGCAATGAAGTGCTGTCTTCACCAGCACCTCCCGCCCGGACAAGAACGTATCATGCCGACCGGATCGTCCTGGCTCCCTGTACGCTGATCGACATGCCGGACGTTTCGCTGTCCCAGGCCCTGGTGGGTCGAAGCACTTCCCGCTCATTCAGCGAACAAGCCATCTCGATCGAACAGATCGGCACGCTCCTGTACCTGACCCTGGGTTACCTGAACGAACGCCGGGGCACCCAGGAGGCCACCTGCCCCGATGCATTGGGGGGCAGACGCAGCAGCCCTTCGGGGGGTGGCCTGAATGCGTGTGAGGGTTACCTGTATGTACGCAACGTGACGGGCCTGGCGCCCGGCATCTACGCCTATCATCCGGACACACATGCCCTGGGCCTGATCCGGTCCCTGCCTGCCGAACCTCTGGGCAACCTGTTGTGCGGTCAGCACTTCATCAATCCGCTGCCGTTCGGGCTGTTCCTCACCTCGCGCTTCGACAAGCTCTGGTGGAAATACCCGCACTCTCGGGCCTACCGGATGGCTTTCGTCGAAACCGGTCACGTGTCCCAGACCTTCCTGATGGTTGCAACGGCGCTGGGCCTCGACACCTGGTTGACCGGTGCATTGGCCGATCGTGAAGTCGAACACCTGCTCGGCCTTGAGGGCGTTTGCGAACAACCGTTGTTTTTTGTCGGCTGCGGTCACGGCGACGGGCAGGTGCACTGCAGGGAGCTGATGGCGTTGGTCGAAGGACCGGAGATGCCTTCATGACCGGGCCAGCCTACAGCCGGACGCCTCACTACACATTGGGTGACTGGGAACACAAGGCCACCGTGCGCGTCGGCAAGGGCGACTATCGGTTGCCGGAGAACCTGGAGCAACAGCTCCGCAGTCGAGACTGGTTTCCGCCAGCCTTCATCCCCTATATCGAACATCCGTTGATCCACGAAGCGGGCCGCTCCATTGCCCAGCGTCTTGCGGCCAACCACCTGGTGCATTTTCTCGACTACACCACGCTGCTCGAACACCGGGTCGTCAATCGCGCCGTGGAAACCATCGTCCATGGCGAACTGGCCTTGCCAATCCCCCAGCCGATGAAAACCGCGGCCCTGCAGCTCTATACAGACGAGGGCTACCACGCACTTTTTTCCAATGACGTGGCCGAACAGGTCGCGGCCCTCTACGACATCAGCGACCGGCCTCCCTCCCGGCGCATCCAGCGCCTGCAGGGCCTGATCGATACTGTCGCTCCCGGGGATCGGCCTCTGGGGTGGTTCCTGCTGGGGTTCGTCTCCGAGACGATCATCGCCAGGGAGTTGCTGGCCATTACCCGCGACACTTTAGTGTGCACCGTATACCGGATGCTCAGGAGCCATCTCGAGGACGAAGCACGCCACAGTCGCTACTTCAGCGAAGTGTTCCAGTACCTGTGGAGCGCGCTGGATCCCACACAACGTAACCTTGCGGCGAGCATGCTGCTGCGGATCATCGGCCTCTACTTCGAACCGGACATGTCCTGGCTGATGCGCAGCCTGGCCAGCGTCGGTTTCAACGAGCGGTCGGCCCTCCAGATCACTGGCGACCTCCTGCAGCCAGGCGCCCATGGCCGACGAGTACGCTCGGGTGCCGTATCGACCTTCGCGGCCATGCGCAAGGCAGGGTTCTTCGACCACGAACACCACCGGAGGCTTTTCGCCCAGGCGGGGTTTATCGATGAATGAACCCAAAAACCTTCCGGGCCGCAAACCTGCCACCGTCGGCCTATTGCTGACGATGACCCTACTCGGCGTGTTCCCGATCGACGTTGTGCTGCCCTCGTTCCCGGCACTGTCCGAACATTTCGGACGTTCCTCGTCCGACATCGCCCTGTCGGTCAGCCTGTTCGCGATAGGTATCGCCCTTTCGCAGCTGCTGGTCGGTCCGCTCTCCGACACCATGGGACGAAAGAACCTGCTGTTGATCGGGATCACCGTTTCAGCCGTCGGGGCCACGGGCTGCGTACTTACCGACAACTACGGAGCATTCCTGTTCTTCCGCGTCGTCCAGGCGCTGGGGTGCGGTTGTTTCGTGCTGTCCCAGGCATTGATCCAGGATCTGTTCACCGGTCTGGAGCAGCAGCGCCTGCGCATCTTCCTGGTCACCTGCGGTGGCATTTTCATTTCCGTTTCGCCCCTGGCCGGTACCGGACTGCAGCACTGGATGGGGTGGCGCGGCAGCTTCCTGGTGTTCATTGCCCTGGCAATCGGTGTATTCGCAAGCGCCCGGGTTTTATTGAGCAACGCCACGGCGGGCAGCAACCCCAGGCGCCTGGACTTCATCGGCGCCTATCGCACGGTATGCAGCGACTTCAGCTTCATGGCCTACTGGCTAACCTCGGCGCTGGCCTTTTCCTGCCACTTTTCGTTCATCGTCATTTCGCCGCTGGTGTTCATCGACCAGCTACAGCTCTCGCCCGAGGCTTTTTCCCTGGCACTACTGGGTTACGGACTGGCCTACATCGGCGGCGGCGCACTGGCGACGGTGCTGAGCAACCGGATCGACTCACAGACTCAGATCGTCACCGGCCTGAGCCTGATCCTGCTGGCGGGCGTCCTGATGTTCGGGCTATCCAGCTATTTCGGATTGTCGGTCTCCACCGTCTTGCTGCCCATGATCGTCTGCACCGCCGGAACCACCATCGCCCGGGCGGCGGCCCATACACGGGCCATGAACCTGTTCCCTGAGCAAGCCGGTACGTCAGCTTCGGCCGGCAGCGTGCTGATCTTCATTGTCGGCGGGCTGACCAGTGCCGCGATCAGCCTCACCCCGCTTGATCTGCAAACCACGCTGGCGGCGTGCCTGGTGCTGCTCAGTCTCCTGGGATTGGCGCTCAATGGCCTGATCCGACACCGTCGCCAGGGGCTTTTGACCGGTTGAGCGCCGCCGGTCGTCATCCCGAGCGCGACATTGGCATCCGAACAGCACTTTGCGTCATTTCATCCTGGCGCCAGCGGTGTAGAATCGCGACATTCATCGCCATTCATCCCCCGGCGGGTTTATGAGCTCATGCTGAGGCGCGCAGCGATCCTGCACAGTCATCGGCCACTTCCGGACACACGGCCAACCCCGAGTGCTCCAGACGTCATACAGAAGCTCACTTTCCCCTTGATATCTGATTAGCCGCCCGGAGTGCTCCATGCCTGATTACCGCTCGAAAACATCCACCCACGGCCGCAACATGGCCGGCGCCCGCGCATTGTGGCGCGCCACGGGGATGAAGGATGACGACTTCAAGAAGCCGATCATCGCCGTTGCCAACTCCTTCACCCAGTTCGTACCCGGTCACGTACACCTCAAGGACCTGGGCCAACTGGTTGCCCGCGAGATCGAACGCGCCGGCGGTGTGGCCAAGGAATTCAACACCATTGCCGTGGACGACGGCATCGCCATGGGTCACGACGGCATGCTTTATTCGCTGCCGAGCCGGGAGATCATCGCCGACTCCGTCGAATACATGGTCAACGCCCATTGCGCCGACGCCATCGTGTGCATTTCCAACTGCGACAAGATCACCCCCGGCATGCTCATGGCGGCCCTGCGCCTCAACATCCCGGTGATCTTCGTGTCCGGCGGCCCGATGGAAGCCGGCAAGACCAAGCTCGCCAGCCACGGCCTGGACCTAGTGGATGCCATGGTCATCGCTGCCGACTCCAGCGCCTCCGACGAGAAGGTCGCCGAGTACGAACGCAGCGCTTGCCCGACCTGCGGTTCGTGCTCCGGCATGTTCACCGCCAACTCGATGAACTGCCTGACCGAAGCCCTGGGCCTGGCCCTGCCGGGCAACGGTTCGACCCTGGCCACCCACAGCGATCGCGAACAGCTGTTCCTGCAGGCCGGCCGGACCATCGTCGAACTGTGCAAGCGCTACTACGGCGAGAACGACGAGTCGGTGTTGCCGCGCAACATCGCCAACTTCAAGGCGTTCGAAAACGCCATGACCCTGGACATCGCCATGGGCGGTTCCACCAATACCATCCTGCACCTGCTGGCCGCCGCCCAGGAAGCCGAGATCGATTTCGACCTGCGCGACATCGACCGCCTGTCCCGGAACGTGCCACAGCTGTGCAAGGTTGCGCCGAACATCCAGAAGTACCACATGGAAGATGTGCACCGTGCCGGGGGGATCATCAGCATCCTCGGCTCCCTGGCCCGTGGCGGCCTGTTGCACACCGACCTGCCGACCGTGCACAGCAGGACCATGGCCGAAGCCATCGCCAAATGGGACATCACCCAGACCACCGACGAAGCCGTGCACCACTTCTTCAAGGCCGGCCCGGCGGGCATTCCGACGCAAACCGCGTTCAGCCAGTCGACGCGCTGGGAAACCCTGGACGACGACCGTGAAAATGGTTGCATCCGCAGCGTCGAGCACGCCTACTCCAAGGAGGGCGGCCTGGCCGTGCTCTACGGCAACATCGCCCTGGACGGCTGCGTGGTGAAAACCGCCGGCGTCGACGAGTCGATCCACGTGTTCGAAGGCAACGCCAAGATCTTCGAAAGCCAGGACAGCGCCGTGCGCGGGATCCTTGCCGACGAAGTGAAGGCCGGCGATATCGTGATCATCCGCTACGAAGGCCCGAAAGGTGGCCCGGGCATGCAGGAAATGCTCTACCCAACCTCCTACCTCAAGTCCAAGGGCCTGGGCAAAGCCTGCGCCCTGCTGACCGACGGCCGTTTCTCCGGTGGCACCTCGGGCCTGTCCATCGGCCACGCTTCGCCTGAAGCCGCCTCTGGCGGTGCCATCGGCCTGGTGCGCGACGGCGACAAAGTGCTGATCGACATTCCGAACCGCTCGATCAACCTGTTGATCAGCGACGAAGAACTGGCCGCGCGCCGCGTCGAACAGGACAAGAAAGGTTGGAAGCCGGCGGAAGTGCGTCCACGTAAAGTGACCACCGCCCTCAAGGCCTACGCGTTGCTCGCTACCAGCGCCGACAAGGGCGCGGTGCGTAACAAGGCGATGCTGGGTTAGGAGCAGCTATGAGCTGCAAGCTTCAAGCTGCAAGCGAAAGGCACACCTGCTCTCGCTTGTAGCTTGTAGCTTGTAGCTTGTAGCTTGTAGCTTGTAGCTCGCGACTTACTGAATATCCTCAGGCTTGACGATCACCCAATTCTTGTCCGCCGTAACCGGCAGCCCTTCCTTGGCCTGGGCGGCAGCATGCTTGGCCATCATGCCGTTGATCTGGGTCATGTACTTGTCCTTGCGGTTGACCCACAGGTGGATACCGCCCTTGGCCACGTCCACGTCGTGGAACAGCATGTAGCCGTCACTGCTCGGCGTATCGCCGCCCACCAGGACCGGTTTTTTCCACTCATCGATATAGGTCAGGATCGCTGCGTGCTTGCCGGCCATCCAGGTTGCCGGGGTCCACAGGTAAGGCGTGTATTCCAGGTCCAGGTTGGCCTTCTCGTCATACTTGCCGGCGGTGATCTGCTTGCGAGCGGTGGTCAGCTCGCCGGTCTTGCGATCCTTGAGCAGCGTGGTCACGCCGATGACGTTCTGCGGCTTGAGGTTGTAGCCGTACTTCGGATCGGCGGCGACCATGCGCACCAACTCTTCCGACGCCGCGGTCATGACATAGACCTCGATGCCGTTTTCCATCAGCTTGTTGTACAGCTCGGCCTGGCCGGTGAAGACTTTCGGTGGGTTGACGTTGTAGTTCACCACCTTGTCGCCGTCGTAATACGTGGTCGGTACAGGCTTGCCGGACGCCATCAGCTCGTCGACGTAGCCCTTGAGTTCCTTGAGCGTGAAGCCGGAGAACACCTGGGCCACCCATGGGTAGCAGACCATGTCGTCCACTTCGCAGAGGCGGTAGTAGTAACTGAACAGGCTTTCCTTGTGATCGGCCGTGTCCTTGAATGGAATCAGCTTCAGGGAGGGATCCAGGGTTTCCCGGGTGATGAGGCCCTTGTTCTCCATGAACGGCAACAACGACTCTTCCAGGTCGTAGCGGTAACTGGTGTTGTCCATGTCGAACACCGCGAAGTTACCTTTGTTGGCGTTGGCCGCGATCATCGCATCCAGTGCCTTGGCCTGTTCCGCCGGCCAGTGCTTGAGTTCGGTGGCAAGTGCCTGGCCGGCGAGACCAAGGCTCAGGGCGACAGCGAGAAAACGAGGTACGAGCTTCATCGGCATTTCTCCCAGGTTCAAAGAATTCGACGCTAACAAATGCGCGTGACAGTCCTCGCCTGTCCGCGACTGCTTGCATCTCGAAAACGCCAGCGACGTACCTGCAAACGCCAAGTCCTTATTCCATAAACGACATTCAACATGCCTTTTTAGTATTAATTCATTATTTTTCAGGCTGTTAGGCTTTCCTGCTCGCAGTCGCGGCTTCAGGCGACTGGCAAGTCGTAACGGAGCTTTTTTTGATGAATCTGCCGCTGATCCTCAATCTGCTGGTATTCCTCGCCTTGCTGTTCGGCCTGGCGCAAACCCGTCATCGCAACTGGAGCTTGGCGAAAAAAGTCCTGCTGGCGCTGGTGCTGGGCGTGGCATTCGGGATTGCCCTGCACACGGTCCATGGCGCCGGCAGTCCGGTGCTCAAAGCCTCCATCGGCTGGTTCGACCTGGTGGGCAACGGCTATGTGCAGTTGCTGCAAATGATCGTGATCCCGCTGGTCTTCGCCTCGATTCTCAGCGCCGTGGCCCGGCTGCATAACGCCTCGTCCCTGGGCAGGATCAGCTTCCTGACCATCGGCACACTGCTGTTCACCACGGCCATTGCGGCGCTGATCGGTATCGGCTTGACCAACCTGTTCGGCCTCACTGCCGAAGGGCTTGTGGCCGGCACCCAGGAGCTGGCGCGGCTGCAAGTGATCCAGAGCGATTACGCTGGCAAGGTCGCCGACCTGAACATTCCGCAATTGCTGCTCTCGTTCATTCCGCAGAATCCCTTCGCCGACCTGGCCCGGGCCAAGCCGACCTCGATCATCAGCGTTGTGATCTTCGCGGCCTTTCTGGGTGTCGCGGCGCTGCAACTGCTCAAGGATGACGTCGAGAGAGGTCAGAAAGTGATCGATGCCATCGACACCCTGCAAAGCTGGATCACGCGCCTGGTACGCCTGGTGATGAAGCTGACCCCGTATGGTGTATTGGCGTTGATGACCAAGGTGGTGGCCGGCTCCAACCTGCAGGACATCATCAAGCTGGGCAGTTTCGTGGTGGTTTCGTACCTGGGACTGGGCCTGATGTTCGTGGTCCACGGCCTGCTGGTGTCCGCCGCCGGGATCAACCCACTGCGCTTCTTCCGCAAGATCTGGCCGGTGCTGACCTTTGCCTTCACCAGCCGCTCCAGCGCCGCGACCATCCCCCTGAGCATCGAAGCCCAGACCCGGCGCCTTGGCATTCCGCGTTCCATTGCCAGTTTCAGTGCCTCGTTCGGCGCCACCATCGGCCAGAACGGTTGCGCCGGCCTTTACCCCGCCATGCTCGCTGTGATGGTTGCGCCAACGGTGGGCATCAACCCGTTGGATCCGGTGTGGATCGCCACCCTGGTTGCCATCGTGACCTTGAGCTCGGCCGGAGTGGCCGGCGTCGGTGGTGGTGCGACGTTCGCCGCGTTGATCGTGCTGCCGGCCATGGGTTTGCCGGTTTCACTGGTGGCGTTGCTGATTTCCGTCGAGCCGCTGATCGACATGGGGCGGACGGCATTGAACGTCAGCGGCTCGATCACCGCCGGGGCGATTACCAGCCAGGTGATGCAGCAAACCGACAAGGCCTTGCTGGGCGCGGAGGAGCAAGGGGAGTTGGTGCACGCCTGACACCGGCGCCTGGAAGATTGCATCGCGAGCAGGCTCGCTCCCACAGGAATAGCCGACCAACACAGATCCATTGTGGGAGCGAGCCTGCTCGCGATGCTTCTAGCGCTTCTCCCAAATCTCAAAGCTGTACGCCGGCTTATCCCCTTCCGCCGGGTTCGGCTGGTTCGAAACCAGTTCCCACCGGCTCGAATCAAACTCCGGAAACCATGCATCGCCTTCCGGGCTCAGTGCCACGCGGGTCAGGTACAGCCGATCCGCCTGCTCCAGGGCCTGGGCATACAGCTGGGCACCGCCGATCAGCATCAGCTCATCGACCCCCTGCTCCAGCGCCCACGCCTCGGCCCGCTCCACCGCGGCCTCCAGCGAGGAAAAGACTTCAGCGCCTTCGAGCACCAGCCCCGGCTGACGACTGACCACGATGTTCAAACGCCCCGGCAGCGGCCTACCGAGTGAGTCCCAGGTCTTGCGACCCATGATGATCGGCTTGCCCAGGGTGGTGGCCTTGAAATACTTGAAATCCCCCGGCAAGTGCCAGGGCATGCTGTTATCGACGCCGATCACACGGTTTTCACCGAGGGCTGCGATCAGGCTTAAGGGGAGAGTTTTTTTCATGGCGCCGAGGATAGCAGAGGCTCGGCGTACCCTGACAGGCGCCCAGCGGTTATCCTCAACGCTCATTTGCAACGGAAGCGCACGTGACTGTTCCCCTGACTGAACTGCAGAACCTCTGGCTGACCGAGACGGTACGCCTGCGAGAAGAACACGCAGGTCCACTCGAGGACCAGGAAGCCAATCGCCAGGCCCGCGCGGCGGGTGGCGATCTCGCGACCCGCATTCACCATCGCGCCCGTCGGCTGGCCGAGCGCGACGGCCTCGTCGAAGCCCTGCGCCATTGGCTGCAAGGGGCACGCCTGGCGTTGATCGTACTGGCCGTCTTCGCCATCTTCAGCGGTGCCGGCCTGGGGTTTGCCGCGCTCGGCGATGGTCGAACGCCCATCAACGTATTCTGGGCGCTCGGCAGCTTGTTGGGGCTGAACCTGATCCTGCTCATCGGCTGGACCCTGGGCCTGATATTCGCCGGGGAACAAGGCGCGACGCTGGGACGCCTGTGGCTGTGGCTCAGCGAAAAACTCGCCCGCGATGCCAAGGCCGCCCAACTGGCGCCGGCCTTGCTGCTCTTGCTGCAACGACACAAGCTCAATCGCTGGGCCCTCGGCATGCTGGTCAACGGCCTGTGGCTGCTGGCGATGCTCAGTGCGCTGGTCATCGTACTGCTGCTGATGGCGACCCGACGCTATGGCTTTGTCTGGGAAACCACCATTCTCGGCGGCGAAACCTTCGTCACCCTGACCCGCACCCTGGGCGCGTTGCCGGCGCTGTTGGGGTTCAGTGTTCCTACCGTCGAGATGATCCGCGCCAGCGGTGATGGCGCTCTGAGCATCGAAAGCGCCCGTCAGGCCTGGGCTGCATGGCTGGTGGGCGTGGTGCTGGTGTATGGCGTACTGCCGCGCCTGGGCCTGGCGCTGCTGTGCCTGTGGCGTTGGCGGCGCGGCCGCGCCAGCCTGCGCCTGGATTTGAACCTGCCGGGCTACGCGCAACTGCGCGAACACCTGATGCCCAGCAGTGAACGGCTGGGGGTCAACGACGCCGCGCCTGGGCAATTGCATCAGATCGAGCGGCCGGCTGGCACGATGGACAGCGCAGGGGCGCTGCTGGTGGCCATCGAGCTGGACGAACGGCCCTGGCCGCCGAAGCTGCCGGATTCAGTGAAAAGCGCCGGCGTCCTCGACAGCCGCGAGTCACGTCACAAGCTCCTCGAGCAGCTGTCGCGCTTTCCTCCGGCGCGCCTGGCGATTGCCTGCGATCCACGACGCTCACCGGACCGCGGCAGCCTGGCATTGATCGCCGAACTGGCCCGCAGCGCCAGTGCTACCCGCGTCTGGCTGTTGCAGGCGCCCCCCGGCGAGGCCCTGGATGCCGAGCGTCTGGGCGACTGGCACAACGCATTGCAACAGTTGCAGCTGCCGTTCGCCGACTGTGCGCCCTTGAACTGGCTGGAGAGCGGCCATGACTGAGCCCATGAAGCCGCTGAAACTGGCCGTGGTCGGCCACACCAATGTCGGCAAGACTTCGCTGCTGCGCACCCTGACCCGGGACGTCGGCTTTGGCGAAGTGTCCCATCGCCCGAGCACCACCCGGCACGTCGAGGGGGCGCGCCTGTCGGTGGACGGCGAAGCGCTGCTGGAGCTGTACGACACGCCGGGCCTGGAGGACGCCATTGCCTTGCTCGATTACCTCGAACGCCTGGAGCGTCCCGGTGAACGCCTGGACGGTCCGGCGCGCCTGGCCCGTTTCCTGGAGGGCAGCGAGGCGCGACAGCGCTTCGAGCAGGAAGCCAAAGTGCTGCGGCAACTGCTGGCCAGCGATGCCGGGCTCTACGTGATCGATGCCCGGGAGCCGGTACTGGCGAAGTACCGTGATGAACTGGAAGTCCTCGCCAGCTGCGGCAAACCGCTGCTGCCGGTGCTGAATTTCGTCAGCAGTGCCCAGCACCGCGAACCTGACTGGCGCGAGGCCCTGGCCCGCCTCGGGCTGCACGCCCTGGTGCGCTTCGACAGCGTGGCACCGCCCGAGGATGGCGAGCGGCGTCTGTATGAAAGCCTCGCGTTGTTGTTGGAAAACGCGCGCGGCCAGCTGGAACGACTGGTCGCCGATCAACAGGCCCAACGCCTGGCCCGCCAGCAGAGCGCAGCGCGCTTGATCGCCGAGTTGCTGATCGATTGCGCCGCCTGCCGACGCAGCGTGACCAGCGACGCCGAGCTGGAGCGCCAGGCCATCAGCGAGCTGCGCAACGCGGTGCGCCAACGGGAACAGCGCTGCGTCGAGGCCTTGCTCAAGCTCTACGCCTTCCGTCCCCAGGACGCCGCGGCCAGTGATCTACCGCTGCTCGATGGGCGCTGGGGCGATGACCTGTTCAACCCGGCAACCCTCAAGCAACTGGGCGTACGGGTCGGTGGCGGAATCGCGGCCGGGGCGGCAGCCGGGGCGGGTGTGGATTTGCTGGTGGGCGGCCTGACCCTCGGCGCCGCCGCCCTGGTCGGCGCCATTGCCGGCGGCGCGCTGCAAACCGCCCGCGGCTATGGCAACCGGTTGATGGGCAAGCTCAAGGGCCAGCGGGAACTGACGGTGGACGATAGCGTGCTGCGCCTGCTGGCCCTGCGCCAACGGCAACTGCTGCAGGCCCTGAACCAGCGCGGCCATGCGGCACTGGAGAGCATTCGGATCGACACGCCCCAGGACAAGGGCTGGCGCGAGGGCAAACTGCCCGAAGCGTTGAACAAGGCCCGGGCGTATCCGCAGTGGTCATCGCTCAACGCCCATCCAAGGTTGAGCCAGGCCGAGCGGCAGGAGCAGATCGAGCAGTTGGCTGGACAGCTCTGAACGACACAAACCCCTGTGGCGAGGGGATTTATCCCCGCTGGGGTGCGCAGCGCCCCTAAAACCTGACACCGCGGTGTGTCAGATGGGCCGCATCAATCCTTTTGGGGGCGCTTCGCACCCCAGCGGGGATAAATCCCCTCGCCACAGGAAAGCGGTTGTGTCAGGTGGAGATCAAGGCTTTGAGCGCCGCCGCAGCCTCAGCCAACTCCAACTCACTGAACACCCGTACTCCGTGACGCTTGAGCAACGCCGCCGTCACGCCTTCGCCAGGGACTTTCACGCCGCCGAACGTCCCATCATAAGTCAGCAGGTTGCCGCAGGACGGGCTGTTGGCCTTGAGCACGGCGATCCGTATACCGTGCTCACGGACCAGCTCCAGGGCCTGGTACGCACCCGACAGGAACTGCGCACTCACGTCCTCGCCCTCGGTGGTCATTACTGCCGCCTGGCCATCGAGCACCCGTGCGCCCTGCCCGCCGGGGATTTCCGCCGCCGCCCGAGGCGTGGGCAAGCCGCCGGCGACTTCCGGGCACAGCGGCACGACGCGGCCTTCGTCGACCCACTGCTGGAGTTGCTCGAATGGCCCGCTGGCAGCACCGTCATAACGCACACGATGTCCGAGCAGGCAACGACTGACCAGAATCTTTTCCATGCTCAGAACAACTCGTTGCCACGGCGCCGGAACCAGCCGGTCAAGGACAGGCGGTCCCGCGTGGCCGGCAGGACTTCATGGGGGATATTCCCCGACAGGAAGACCACCAGGCAGCCGCCGGTGGGCACCACGTCCTGCTCCCGTCCTTCATCCAGGTACATGCGTAGCTGGCCGCCATGCTCCGGCAACCAGCCGTCATTGAGGTAGAGCACCGCCGACACCATGCGCCGGTCGTCGTCACGGAAGCGGTCGACGTGCTTGAGGTAGAACGCACCGGGCGGGTATAGGGCGAAGTGGCTTTCGAAATCCTCCAGGCCCAGGAAGAGCCCACGGTTCAACGCCTCGCGCAGGCTGTCCATCAGCCCCAGGTAACGGTCACAGGCCTCGGCCTGGCCGGGCTCGATCCACTGGATGCGATCACCTCGTATGCCTTCGCGGATCTCCGAAGACAAGCCGCGCCCGACCGCAGCGGGAGCCAGTTCGCCTTCGGCGGCACGCTGGCGACACTCGGCCGCCAGGGCACGGGTCAGCGCATCCGGCAGGAAGATGTTCTGCTGCGACCAGCCGCGCTCGGCCAGGTCATCGACGATACGTAACAGCAACGGGTGATCAGATGGTATTTGCATGGCGCGCATAGTATGCCTGTACCCGCAAAACCGACAGCGCCACGCAGCGGGTTTGCAGCGTCAGGTGGCACCGTCGTACGAACTTGATACGAATTCTCGACAAGTTCCCGCACCCCACGGAGAATAGTCGGCTGCTGACAGGAGTCCCTATGCGCCGTTTGCTTTTCTCACTGTTGATGTTCTGCGTTTTGCCCGCCTGGGCAGACAGCTACGACCAGTTGTACAAGGTCGCCGGCTGGCCGGAACAGCGGGCGCATTTCAACGATGCCTTGAGCGCCGCGCAACAGCGTTACCAGAACAGCCTGCCGCCGGCGGTTTTCCAGGCCCTGGTGAACAACAGCAATCAGCGCTTCGCCCCCCAGGCCATGGACCAGCGGGCCGAGGCGCAGATGCGCCGCAATCTTCGTGATCCGAACCCGGCCCTGGCATTTTTCCAGTCGCCCCTGGGCCGCAAGGTGGTGGCTGCCGAGTTGCTGGCGACCCGGCGCGATCAATTGGCAAAGAACGCCAAGGGCCTGCCCAAGATGCAGGCCAGCGACAACCGCCTGCTGATCATCGGCCACCTGGCCCAGGCCCTGCCTGCCCGCGAGGCCGGCGCCGAAGTCAGCCTGGCCATCGCCGGCGTGGCGGCCGACAGCCTGAGCTCGATGATCCCCGGCCTGCTGGGCGGCGGCCAGGCCCAGGGCATGTTGAACGGGCAGCGCCAGCGGCTGATGGATCAGATCGGCGCCGACCTCAACAACACGCTGCTTTACGTCTACCGTGACCTGAGCGATACCGAACTGGAGGAGTTTTCCACGTTTGCCGAATCGGCCGAGGGCCAGGCCTATTACCAGGCGGCCCTGGCGGCGATCCGGGCGGGGTTGGCGGTGGGGCAGAACCTCGGGCAGTAGAAACTTCAGCGCCTGCGATTCCGCCATCGCGAGCAGGCTCGCTCCCACACTGGACCTTCGGCGTTCGCAGAATCCAGGTTCACTCGATACCCCTGTGGGAGCGGGCCTGCTCGCGATAGGGCCCTTGGAGTCACCGCCGGATCCGGCTCATCCGCTTGGTCAGAAACCCGAACATCTCCTGCCGCATCGCCAGCACTTCATTGGCCAGGTGATGCCGGCCCTCGGGCAGCATCAACACCTGGGGCCGGTCGAACTTGCCGTGCAGCACTTGCAGATTGTGTTTCCAATCCACCGTCATGTCCGCCTGCCCCTGCACGATCAAGGGCCGGCGCGGGCTGCTCGGGGCGGCTTCGATTCGCTTGATCCATCGCCCCAACGCGCCCACCCAGGCGGTAGGCAGGCGCAGCGGTTGCAGCGGGTCGGCCTGCAGGAATGGCAGGAACTGCGGATCGGTGGAGTTTTCGCTGAAGCGCCGGGCGATGCCGGTCACGAAGGGCTTGAGCAGGTAATAACTCAGCCGCGACCAGCCCCAGGCCCGAGGACGCACCAAGGGCGACAACAGGATGACCTGGCCCTGGGCCGGGCTGCTTGCGCCCTGGTTGAGCACATGATCGACCACGATTGCGCCACCGGTGCTTTGCCCACAGAGGTGCCAGGGCTGCGGCAGGTCCAGCTTCCCGGCCTCGGCCAGCAGCCCCTGCAACGTGGCCTGGTACTCGGCGAAATCGTCGATGCTGGCGCGCTCGCCGCTCGACAGTCCATGGCCCGGCAGGTCGCAGGCGATCACCACGAACTGCTGCTCCAAAGCCCATTCGATCAAGTGCCGGTAGAGTCCCATGTGATCGTAGTAACCGTGGAACACGAACAGTGTTGCCACGGCTTTTTCCGGCCACCAGACCTGACCGACCAACTCATACCCGTCGATTTCGAAACGCCCAAGGCCCTTGCGCAAGGTCCGCTGGGGAAAATCCAAGCCATAGAATCGTTGATAGGCCTGCGCCTGCGCAGACAGCGGTTGCCACTGGGCCAACGGTTGCAGGCTGGCACGCAGGTGATCGGGGTCGAAAGTGGCAGGCATCGATATTTCCAGGCAAATGCACAAGGCGCGAAACAGACTTTGTAGACCTGCGATATTCATCTGTCGCGACAGGCATGGCAAGCTACGCGGCTTCAGAGGATGAATCCATGCGCCCGTCCCACCGCACAACCCTGCTTGCCGGTCTGCTTGCCCTTGGCTGCGCGGCCGTGTTGTGGGTCGCCTATGACTGGTTCCAGGGACGTTTCCTGCGGGCTTTCAGCCAACACACGGCAGTATTTTCCGGCGACCCTCTGCGCCTGCCGCCCGAGCTGGCCGGACCCGGCCCGATCCGCCTGGTGCACTTCTGGGATCCGGCCTGCCCGTGCAACGTCGGCAATCAGCAGCACCTGTCCGAACTGGTCGATAAATATGCATCACAGGGTGTCGAGTTCTATGCGGTACAGAAAGGCGGCACTCAAGGCCAGCTACCGACCACACTGAGCAGCCTAAAGCCGCTTCCGGCGTTGCCCGGCTCGGAGCAGATTCCCGCCAGCCCGGCCGTGGCGATCTGGAATCGCACCGGCGAACTGGCCTACTTCGGCCCCTACAGCGAAGGCCTGACCTGCAATTCGAGCAACAGCTTCATCGAACCGATTCTCGAGGCCTTGAACGTGGGGCGCGCCGTCAATGCAACCCACACGATGGCGGTGGGCTGTTATTGTCCATGGGGCAAGGACGCATCATCCGAATAAGGGAACACCATGAAACGCAGCCTCATCGCACTTCTGTCGTTGGTCGTCACCGCCATCATCGCCACCGGCGGTTACCTCTACAGCAAGCAGCCCACCCGCCAGGGCACGGTGCAGTTGCAGGGGCTGCAAGGCTCGGCGACCGTGCGCTACGACGAGCGCGGCGTACCCCATATCCGCGCCGAGAACGAAGCCGACCTGTACCGCGCGCTCGGTTATGTGCATGCCCAGGATCGGCTGTTCCAGATGGAAGTCATGCGCCGCCTCGCCCGTGGCGAGCTCGCCGAGGTGCTGGGGCCGAAACTGCTCGACACCGATAAGCTGATGCGCAGCCTGCGTATCCGCGAGCGCGCCGCCCGCTACGTGGCGGAACAGGACCCTCAGTCCCCGGCCTGGATCGCGATGCAGGCGTATCTCGATGGTATCAACCGCTACCAGGAAAGCCACGCCCGGCCGGTGGAGTTCGATGTCCTGGGCATTCCCAAGCGCCCGTTCACCGCCGAAGATACGGTGAGCATCACCGGTTACATGGCCTACAGCTTCGCCGCCGCCTTTCGCACCGAACCGCTGCTGACCTATGTGCGCGATCAACTGGGCACCGACTACCTGAATATTTTCGATCTCGACTGGCAGCCCAAGGGCGTGTTGGGCGAGCACCGTAAATCTGCCCTACCCCTGGCCGACGCCGACTGGAAAGGCCTCGACGCCCTGGCTCGCTTGAGCGAACAGGCCCTGGTCGGAAGCGGCCTGCCGCAATTCGAAGGCAGCAATGCCTGGGCCGTCGCCGGCAGCCATACCCGCAGCGGCAAACCTGTGTTGGCGGGCGACCCGCACATCCGCTTTTCCGCTCCCTCGGTGTGGTACGAAGCCCATCTTTCGGCGCCGGGCTTCGAACTCTACGGGCACTACCAGGCATTGTTGCCGTTTGCGACCCTGGGTATGAACACGGATTTCGGCTGGAGCGTCACCATGTTCCAGAACGACGACCTGGACCTGATTGCCGAGAAGGTCAACCCGGACAACCCCGAACAGGTCTGGTATCGCGACCGGTGGGTCGACATAACCCGCAGCGAACAGCAGATCGCGGTAAAAGGCCAGGCGCCGGTGACGCTGGTGCTGCGCCAGTCGCCCCACGGCCCGATCGTCAACGATGTGCTCGGCGCCAATGCCGGCAATACGCCGATTGCCATGTGGTGGGGTTTTCTGGAAAGCCGCAATCCGATCCTCGAGGCCTTCTACCAGCTCAACCGCGCCGACACACTGGCCAAGGCCCGCGGAGCGTCGGCCAAGATCCATGCACCGGGGCTGAATATCGTCTGGGCCAATGCCAAGGGCGATATCGGCTGGTGGGCCGCAGCCCAGTTGCCCAAGCGCCCGGCGGGAGCGAAGCCCGGCTTCCTGCTCGATGGCAGCAGCCCGGAGGCGGAGAAGGAAGGCTTCTACCCTTTCAGCAATAATCCCCAGGAGGAGAACCCGGCCCGCGGCTATATCGTGTCGGCGAATTTCCAGCCGGTTTCACCCGGGGGTATCGAGATTCCGGGGTACTACAACCTCCCCGACCGTGGGCAGCAACTCAATCTCCAGCTCAGCGACAAACAGGCGAAGTGGGACATCGAAACCACCCGCAAGCTGCAACTGGGCACCACCACCGCCTATGGCCCGCGCTTGCTGGCGCCTTTGCTACCGGTGTTGAGGGAAGTGGTCAGCGATCCACAGGAGCGCAAATGGGTGGAACAACTGGCCCAGTGGCAGGGCGATTACCCGCTGGATTCCATCAGCGCCACGCTGTTCAACCAGTTCCTGTTCAATCTGGCGGATGCCGCCCTGCACGATGAACTGGGAGATGGCTTTTTCGACACCGCGCTGTCGACCCGAGTGATCGACGCCGCACTGCCGCGCCTGGCCGCCTCGGCGGACTCGCCCTGGTGGGATGACCGCACCACCCTGGGCAAGGAAACCCGTAGCGACATCGTCAAAACAGCCTGGAGCAAGAGCCTGGCGCACCTGAAGGCCACCTTCGGTGGCGATGCCACGCAATGGCAATGGGGCAATGCCCATACCCTCACGCACGGGCATCCACTGGGCATGCAGAAACCGTTGGACCGGATCTTCAACGTCGGCCCGTTCGCCGCGCCCGGTACCCATGAAGTACCCAACAACCTCTCCGCCAGGATCGGCCCGGCACCCTGGCCGGTCACGTACGGCCCGTCCACCCGGCGCATCATCGATTTCGCCGACCCGACCCACAGCGTCACCATCAACCCGGTCGGCCAGAGCGGCGTGCCGTTCGACAAGTATTACGCCGACCAGGCCGAAGCCTACATCGAGGGCTTGTATCACCAGGCGCACCTGGCCGAGGAAGAAGTGACCGCCAACACCCATGACACCCTGAAGCTGTTGCCGGCCAGGACAACGCCCTGAGTCGGCGGCATTCATTTTTTTCCGCCACCGACAGGCTTGATCGTCATTGTTGGTCAAGACTAAAGGGGTTTCTCTTCATCCACCCCCAAATGGAGTCATTGCGATGTTCAATAACTGGTCCGAACTGCTGCCCACCATCAAGAGCGCCTTTGGTGCCTTGGGCAAGAGCAACCCGAAAATGGTCAAGGCCTACATGGCTCTGGATGAAGCCGCGGCCGAGAACAATGTGCTCGATGCCAAGACCCGGGAACTGATCTCCATCGCCGTGGCGATCACCACCCGCTGTGACGGTTGCATCGGCGTACACACCGACGCTGCCATCAAGGCCGGTGCCACCCGCGAAGAAATCGCCGCGACCCTGGCCACTGCCGTTTCATTGAATGCCGGCGCGGCCTACATCTACTCGCTACGGGCGTTGGAGGCCCATGACACGCTGAAGAAATGACCTAGGCTCTGTACGAAAAGTCTTGAGACGCAGGTCAGGCAAGGCGAAAACAGCCGAGGAACGCCCGGGGTCGCGTCCGACTGTACTGGAGTACATGAGCATTCCGAGGCTGTTTTCAACGCAGCATGAACGAGTATCAAGGCTTTTCGTACAGAGCCTAGGCAATTGCTGCGAAATTGAGCCTGAACTGTTGCGGCGTTACGCCCAGCCTGCGATTGAAGACGTTGCGCATGTGCTGGGCATCGCGAAAGCCACATTGCCAGGCCACGGTCTTGAGCGGGGCCCGGGTGCTTTCCAGCATTATGCGGGCTGCGTCTACCCGGGCCCGCTCGACAAACTCCGCCGGGGTGACCTGGGCTTCCCGAGTGAACACCCGGGAAAAGTTGCGCTGGCTCATGTTCGCGGCATTGGCCAGATCGGCGAGACCCAAGTCACCGTTCAGGTTTGCCAGTACATAGGCCTGGACCCGGGCCACGGCTGATGTCGGCGTGGCATGGGGAACCAGAAAAGGGCTGAACTGCGATTGCCCGCCTGAACGCTGGGTAAATACCACCAGCCGCTTGGCTACGCTCAGAGCCACGTCCGCTCCATGATCCTGCGCCAACAGGAACAACGACAGGTCGATCCCTGCGGTGACCCCGGCCGAGGTATAGAGCGCGCCGTCCTGCACGTACAGGCGATCCGCTTCGACCCGGGTCGAGGGACACAGCTGCGCCAGCGCCCCGGCATCGCCCCAATGGGTGGTGACGGTCCGCCCCTCCAGCAACCCGGCCCTGGCGAGCATGAACGCGCCGTTGCAGATCGAGCCAAAGCGCCGCGCCCGCCCACAGGCCCCGCGCAACCAGGCATCGAACGTCGCGCCGAAATCCATGAACGGCAAATGCGGCCCGCCCGCCACCAACAGCAGGTCATACGCCTGTGTAGCTTCACTGAAGTGACGATGAGCGTTGAGGGACAGACCGTTGGAACAGGCAACTGCTCCCGGCTCGACCCCGATGACCTCAAGCCGATAATGCTCCTCTGGCGCCAGGAACCGATTGGCCTCGCAGAACGCATCCATGGGGCCGCTCACGTCCAGTGACTGGACGCCAGCGAACACCACGACCGCAACCGTTTTTTCCATGGATGCCTGCTTGCCTTCGAGTTGGACGGGATCACAGCCTACGCTAGCCAATCCATCAGCAGGACGCCACTTGGCACGAAACCGAGGCTCATTGGCATGGATCGCAGCCATGGAGAGATTGTTGCGTTGCATCCCCGCAACCAGACTTGTGCCCTCGGCGCCGCCCTGGCGCATCGTCAAGAGGAGAGCAGCATGAACAGCATCGCCGGCATCAAGATCCCCGACAGCGCGCTTGCCCGCGCCACCACCGAATACATCCGCGACGTCGAATCCGATCTGCTGTACCACCATTCCCGCCGGGTGTTTCTGTTCGGAGCCTTGAGCGGCCAGCGTCGGAAACTGGCCTACGACCCGGAGCTGCTGTACGTCGGTGCGATGTTCCATGACATAGGCCTGGTGGAAGACCATCGCAGCGACGATGAGCGCTTTGAAGTGGATGGTGCAAATGCCGCCGCAGCATTTCTCAAACCCCATGGGTTGAGCGATGACGATATCGAACAGGTGTGGCTGTCCATCGCCCTGCATACCACGCCGGGCATACCGAAACACCTGCGCCCCACCGTCGCCTTGGTGACAGCCGGGGTGGAGATGGATGTACTGGGCATGGACTACGCCGCCTTCCCGGCAGCGCAGCGTGAAGCGGTGGTGCATGCCCACCCACGTGGAGAGGCATTCAAGGAGTGCATCATCTGCGCATTCGCCAACGGCTTGCGGCATCGCCCGCAGACGACCTTCGGCAATGTGAAGACCGATGTCCTGGCGGATCAGGAGCCGGGGTTCAAGCCGATGAACTTCGTGGAAATCATCCGCACATCCCCCTGGAACTCATGACCCCTGTGGGAGCCAGCTCGCAATGACGGACTGACAGACCGCTACCGCGAGCAAGCCCGCGCCCACAACGGTTCGGGGTGGATCACGATGCAGCGGGCAACACAAAATCTGTGGGAGCGAGCCTGCTCGCGATGACGGATGGACAATCGACACTTTCGTCGACTGTCACACCGCCTTCGCGAGCAGGCTCGCTCCCACAGGGCCTGCTTGCGCTTAGACTGGCGCAGCCACCGACCGGCGGACTTCCGGCTGCTTCCAGGAGTCGGCCGCGCTTTCTTCAATGGCCTGCTGGATCGCCCGCTTGCGGTTTTCTTCGGCGCGACGGCTGAAGTACCAGACCAGGAAGGTGACCAGCGACACCGCCAGCAGGATCAGGCTCGCCACGGCATTGATCTCCGGCTTCACGCCCAGGCGCACCGCCGAGAACACTTCCATCGGCAAGGTCGTCGACCCCGGGCCCGACACGAAGCTCGCCAATACCAGGTCGTCCAGGGACAACGCGAACGACATCATGCCCCCCGCCGCCAGCGATGGCGCGATCATCGGGATGGTGATCAGGATGAAAACCTTCCACGGCCGCGCACCGAGGTCCATGGCCGCCTCTTCGATGGACAGGTCCAGCTCACGCAAGCGTGACGAAACCACCACTGCTACATAGGCCGCGCAGAACGTGGTGTGGGCAATCCAGATCGTGACGATGCCGCGTTCCTGGGGCCAGCCGATCATCTGTGCCATGGCCACGAACAGCAGCAACAACGACAGACCGGTGATCACTTCCGGCATCACCAGCGGCGCGGTGACCAGGCCGCCAAACAGCGTGCGCCCCTTGAAACGGGTGATGCGGGTCAGCACGAAGGCCGCCAGCGTACCCAGAGCAACCGCGGCGACCGCCGTGTAGCAGGCGATTTCCAGCGAGCGCACCACCGAACCCATCAGTTGGGTGTTGTCCAGCAGGCCGACGTACCACTTGATCGACCAACCGCCCCACACCGTCACCAGTTTCGAGGCGTTGAACGAATAGATCACCAGGATCACCATCGGCGCGTAGATGAACAGCAATCCCAGCACCAGCATCAGGCTTGAAAAACTGAAGCGCTTCATTCCTTGCCCTCCATTTCTTTGGCCTGACTGCGGTTGAACAGGATGATCGGCACGATCAGGATCGCCAGCATCACCACCGCCAGGGCGGACGCCACCGGCCAGTCACGGTTATTGAAGAATTCCTGCCACAGCACTTTACCGATCATCAGGGTTTCCGGGCCACCCAGCAGTTCCGGGATCACGAACTCGCCCACTACTGGAATGAAGACCAGCATGCAACCAGCGATGATGCCGTTCTTGGACAGCGGCACGGTGATTTTCCAGAAGCTGTTGAAGGTGCTCGAACCCAGGTCGGAGGCGGCCTCCAGCAGGCTGGGGTCATGTTTGACCAGGTTGGCGTACAGCGGCAGGATCATGAACGGCAGGTACGAGTAGACCACGCCGATATAGACCGCCAGGTTGGTGTTGAGGATCTGCAGCGGTTCGCTGATCCAGCCCATGCTCATCAGGAAGCCGTTGAGCAGGCCGTTGTTGCTGAGGATGCCCATCCACGCGTAGACGCGGATCAGGATCGCGGTCCAGGTGGGCATCATGATCAGCAGCACCAGCACCGTCTGCGTTTCCTTGCGGGCATTGGCAATGGCGTAGGCCATCGGGTAGCCGATCAGCAGGCACAGGGCGGTGCTGATCAGGGCCATCTTCAGCGAGCCCAGGTAGGCGGCGATGTACAGCTCGTCCTCGCTGAGCATCGTGTAGTTGGCGAGGTTGAGCAGGATTTGCAGTTTCTGGTCGACGTAGCTGTAGATCTCGGTGTACGGCGGAATGGCCACGTCGGCTTCGGCGAAGCTGATCTTCAGGACGATGAAGAACGGCAGCATGAAGAACAGGAACAGCCAGATGAAGGGCACCCCGATGACCAGCTGACGGCCACCGGGCGTTATACGATCCAGTCGGCGTTTGAATTTGCGCATGTTCATGATCGAAGCACCACGCCGCTGTCGTCTTCCCACCAGACGTACACCTGGTCGCCCCAGGTCGGACGCTGGCCACGGCGCTCGGCGTTGGCGACAAACGACTGCACCAGCTTGCCGCTCGGCAATTCGACGTAGAACACCGAATGGCCGCCCAGGTAGGCGATGTCATGGACCTTGCCGCTGGACCAGTTGTGCTCGCAGGTCGGCTGCTCGGCGGTCACCAGCAGTTTTTCCGGGCGAATGGCATAGGTCACCGACTTGTCCTGCACCGAGGTACTGATGCCGTGGCCGACGTATATGTTGCGGTCCAGGTCCTTGCAGGTCAGCACCGCGTGGCCTTCGGCGTCGTCCACCACTTCGGTCTCGAAGATGTTGACGTTGCCGATGAACTCGCAGACCAGGCGGCTGGTCGGGGTCTCGTAGATGTCGATCGGGCTGCCGATCTGGGCGATCCAGCCCAGGTGCATGATCGCGATACGCTCGGCCATGGTCATGGCCTCTTCCTGGTCGTGGGTCACCATGACGCAGGTCACGCCGACCCGCTCGATGATCTCGACAAGCTCAAGCTGCATTTGCGAGCGCAGCTTCTTGTCCAGAGCACCCATCGGCTCGTCGAGCAGCAACAGTTTCGGACGCTTGGCCAGGGAACGGGCCAGGGCCACGCGCTGACGCTGGCCGCCGGAGAGCTGGTGCGGCTTGCGCTTGGCGTACTGGCTCATCTGCACCAGCTTGAGCATCTCGGCCACGCGGGCGTCGATGTCGGCTTTCGGGATCTTGTCCTGTTGCAGGCCGAAGGCGATGTTCTGCGCCACGGTCATGTGCGGGAACAAGGCGTAGGATTGGAACATCATGTTGATCGGCCGCTCATAGGGCGGCATGTCGGTGATGTCCTCGCCGTCGAGGAAAATCCGCCCCTCCGTGGGCCGCTCGAAGCCGGCAAGCATGCGCAGCAAGGTGGATTTGCCCGAACCCGAACCGCCGAGCAAGGCGAAGATCTCGCCTTTCTTGATTTCCAGGGACACATCGTCCACGGCAATCGTCTCGTCGAACTTCTTCGTGACCCGGTCGATTTTGACCAGCACCTGCTTGGGTGTCTGGTCGCCCTCGAGGGCTTTCTTATAGGCGCCGGAGGCAACAGCCATTTACGAAACTCCCACAGAATTTACAGCTCGCCCCATACGGACGAACCTTGGTTAGAGCGGTTATTTACCCGACTTGACCTTGGTCCAGCTGCGGGTCATCAGTCGTTGGATCTTGGGCGGCAACTCAGAGTTGACGTAGAGCTTGTCGACGACTGCTTGCGGTGGGTAAACCGCTTCGTCGGTACGGACTTTCTGATCCATCAGCTCGCCAGCCTTTGGGTTCGGGTTGGCATAACCGACGGTGTCGCTGACCTGGGCGATAACCTCAGGCTTGAGCAGGTAGTTGATGAAAGCATGGGCTTGCTTGATGTTGGTGGCGTCGCGGGGGATCGCCAGCATGTCGAACCAGAGGTTGCCGCCTTCCTTGGGGATCACGTAGGCGATCTCGACGCCCTTGCCGGCCTCGCTGGCACGTGAACGGGCCTGGAAGATGTCGCCGGAGAAACCGGCCGCCACGCAGATCTCGCCGTTGGCCAGATCGGAGATGTACTTGGAGGAATTGAAGTAGGTCACGTAAGGCCGGATCTTGAGGAGCTGGGCCTCGGCCTTCTTGTAGTCCTCGGGGTCTTCGCTGTTGGGGTTCAGGCCCAGGTAATTGAGCATCGCCGGGATCATCTCGTCGCCTGAATCGAGGAACGAGACGCCGCAACTGGAGAGTTTCTTGATATTTTCCGGCTCGAACAACATGGCCCACGAATCGATCTTGTCGACTCCCAGGACCGCCTTGACCTTCTCGACGTTGTAGCCGATACCGTTGGTACCCCACAGGTACGGCACCGCGTACTGGTTGCCCGGATCGTTACGCTCCAGGCGCTTGAGCAGCGCGGGATCGAGATTGGCATAGTTGGGCAACTGGGCCTTGTCGAGCTTCTGGAAAGCCCCGGCCTTGATCTGTTTGCCCAGGAAGTGGTTGGACGGCACGACCACGTCATAACCGGTACGACCGGCCAGCAACTTGCCTTCCAGGGTTTCATTGGAATCGAACACGTCGTAGACCGGCTTGATTCCGGTGGCTTTTTCGAAATCCGACAGGGTGGTCTCGCCGATGTAGTCCGACCAGTTATAAATATGCACGGTGGAAGCAGCCTGGACGCTGACCGCGAGCGTCAGGCCTGCACCAACCAGCAAGGCATTGCGTAACAAAGAAAAGACTGGCACGTGGAGGTCCTCTTAAATAGTCGGGCCCAAGTTGCCCCCGCTGCCTGGCCGCGATGGACCCAGCAACAAAACCGGCGCGCAACTTACCCTCGATAAACCGATCCAGCAAAACTTTTAGTTATTTAATTGCTCCTGTTGCCGCCGCCGCGATGACAGCGACAACAGGAAGATGCCTCAGGCCGGTTTATTTACCGGATTTGATCTTGGTCCAGCTGCGGGTCAGCAGCCGCTGGGTGGCCGGCGGCAAGTCGCTGATCGCGTAGAGCTTGGCCTTCACTTCGTCAGACGGATAGATGTTCGGGTCACCGGAAATTTCCTTGTCCACCAACGCCGTAGCGGCCTTGTTGCCGTTCGGGAAGCGTACGTTGTCGGTGATCTCGGCCATGATTTCCGGCTTCATCAGGAAGTTCATGTACTTGTAGGCAGCCTCGACGTTCTCGGCATCCTTTGGAATGGCGACCATGTCGTAGAACGAGCCGGCGCCTTCTTTCGGAATGGCGTAGGCCACCTTGACCTTGCCGCCCGCTTCGGCGGCACGGGACTTGGACTGCTCGATATCGCCCGAGTAACCCACGGCTACGCAGATGTTGCCGTTGGCCAGGTCGGAGATGTACTTGGACGAATGGAAGTAGCTGATCGAAGGACGGATCTTGAGGAACAGCGCCTCGGCCTCAGCCAGTTGTTTCTTGTCCTGGCTGTCGGTCGGGTAGCCCAGGTAGTGCAACGCCACCGGGATCATTTCGGTCGGCGAATCGAGGAAGCTCACACCGCAGCCCTTGAGCTTGGCGATGTTTTCCGGCTTGAGCAGGGTGTCCCACGAATCGATCTTGTCGACGCCCAGTGCGGCCTTGACCTTCTCTGGGTTGTAGCCGATGCCGATGGTGCCCCACATATAAGGGAAGGCGTGCTGGTTGCCCTTGTCGCTGGCATCGCCCACGGCCTTGAGCAGGTCGGTGTCGAGGTTTTTCCAGTTCGGCAACTTGGACTTGTCCAGCGGTTGGTAGACGCCGGCCTTGATCTGTTTGGCCAGGAAGTTGTTCGACGGCACCACGATGTCGTAGCCCGACTTGCCAGCGAGCAACTTGGCCTCAAGGGTCTCGTTGCTGTCGAACACGTCGTAGACCACTTTGATCCCCGACTCTTTCTCGAACTTGGCGACCGTGTCCGGTGCGATGTAGTCGGACCAGTTGTAGACGTGCAGCACTTTATCGTCCGCCTGAACGGCACTCGCCATCACGCCCATCAGGGACATGGCGAGGAGGGTCTTGCCAGCTATCTTCATACCTATTGCCTTCATGGATGATGCTCCAGTTATTCTTTTTAGCCACAGTTCAGTAGCCGGCTCGCGGGCAACTTGAACGCCGGTAGTCTGGCAAGTTACAGGGCAGGCTTTCAACACAAGCCCAAACCTTTTGTTCAGACTGGGCGAGGCCCTTGAAAGCACCTCGCACAGAGCCTAGCACTTAGCCTTGCAACGCACTGAGGGTCAGGTCCAGGCACTGCCGCGCCTTGGTCACCAGTTCATCCACCTCGGCCTTGCTGATCACCAGCGGCGGCGCAATGATCATGGTGTCGCCCACGGCACGCATGATCAGCCCGTTGTCGAAGCAGAACTGCCGGCAGATCATGCCCACGCCCTTGCCTTCGTAGCGCTGGCGCGTGGCTTTGTCCCGGACCAGTTCGATCGCCCCCAGCAGACCGACACCGCGCACTTCACCCACCAGCGGATGGTCGTTCAGTTCCCTCAGGCGTTTCTGCAAATAGGGTGCCGTTTCGCTGTGGACCCGCTCGATAATCTTTTCTTCACGCAGGATACGGATGTTTTCCAGGGCCACCGCCGCCGCCACCGGGTGGCCGGAGTAGGTGAAGCCGTGGTTGAAGTCGCCGCCTTCGTTGAGCACCTCGACCACGTCGTCACGTACGATCAGGCCGCCCATGGGGATGTAACCGGAGGTCAGGCCCTTGGCGATGGTCATCAGGTGCGGCTTTAAACCGTAGAAGTCGGTACCGAACCACTCACCGGTGCGACCGAAACCGCAGATCACTTCGTCGGCCACGAACAGGATGTCGTACTTGGCGAGGATCTCCTTCATGCGTGGCCAGTAGCTGTCCGGCGGCACGATCACCCCGCCCGCGCCCTGGATCGGTTCGGCGATGAAGGCGCCGACGTTGTCCACGCCGATCTCCAGGATCTTCTCTTCCAGCTGGTTGGCCGCCCACACGCCGAATTCCTCGGAGCTCATGTTGCCGCCTTCGCCATACCAGTAAGGCTGGGCGATGTGGACGATGCCCGGAATCGGCAGGTCGCCCTGTTCATGCATATAAGTCATGCCACCCAGGCTCGCGCCGGCCACGGTGGAGCCGTGATAACCGTTCTTGCGGCTGATGATGACTTTCTTGTTCGGCTGGCCCTTGATCGCCCAGTAGTGGCGGACCATGCGCAGCATGGTGTCGTTGCCCTCGGAGCCGGAACCGGTGAAGAACACATGATTCATGCCTTCAGGGGCGATGTCGGCGATGGCCTTGGACAACTCCAGCGCCGGCGGGTGGGCGGTCTGGAAGAACAGGTTGTAGTACGGCAACTCGCGCATCTGCTGGCTGGCGGCGTCGGCCAGCTCATCGCGGCCGTAGCCAACGGCCACGCACCAGAGGCCGGCCATGCCATCGAGAATCTTGTTGCCTTCACTGTCCCAGAGATAGACGCCCTTGGCGCGGGTGATGATGCGCGGGCCTTTCTCTTTGAGCTGCTTGAAATCGCTGAACGGGGCCAGGTGATGATCGCTGCTCAGGGCCTGCCATTCACGGGTCTGCGGGTTGTTGCGGGTCATGCGAATTCTCCTTTATATCGGTGGGGGCGAGGCTGCCGGAGGCAACCTCGCCCGGCGCCTCAGACGGCGAAGAGCAGGAATTCCCGCTCCCACGAACTGATGACGCGCTTGAAGTTTTCATGCTCGGCCCGCTTGACTGCGACGTAGCCCGTGATGAATTTCTTGCCCAGGTACTTCTCGATGGTGCTGCTGTTTTCCATACGCTCCAGGGCGTCTTCGATGGTCAGCGGCAGCCGCAGATTGCGCCGTTCGTAGCCGCGACCCACCACCGGCGCACTGGGGTTGATGCCTTCGACCATGCCGATGAAGCCGCACAACAGGCTGGCGGCAATCGCCAGGTACGGGTTGGCGTCGGCGCCCGGCAAGCGGTTTTCCACCCGACGGTTCTGCGGCCCGGCATCCGGCACCCGCAGGCCCACGGTACGGTTCTCTTCACCCCATTCCACGTTCACCGGCGCCGACGTGTCCGGCAGGAAGCGGCGGAACGAGTTGACGTTGGGGGCGAACAGCGGCAGCAGCTCGGGAATGAATTTCTGCAGGCCACCGATGTGGTGCAGGAACAGCTCGCTCATGGTCCCGTCTTCATTGGAGAAAACGTTCTTGCCGGTCTCTTTGTCGATGATGCTCTGGTGCAGGTGCATCGCGCTGCCCGGCTCGCCGGTCATGGGCTTGGCCATGAAGGTGGCGGCGACGTTGTGCTTGAGCGCCGCCTCGCGCATGGTGCGCTTGAACACCAGGATCTGGTCGGCCAGGGACAGCGCATCGCCGTGACGGAAATTGATTTCCATCTGCGCCGTGCCGTCTTCGTGGATCAGGGTATCGAGGTCCAGCTCCTGCAATTCGCACCAGTCGTAGACGTCTTCGAACAGCGGGTCGAATTCGTTGGCTGCTTCGATGGAGAACGACTGGCGTCCGGTTTCCGGACGGCCGGAACGGCCTACGGGCGGTTGCAGCGGGAAGTCCGGGTCGTCGCTGCGCTTGGTCAGGTAGAACTCCATTTCCGGCGCGACGATCGGCTGCCAACCCTTGTCGGCATAGAGCTTGAGCACCTTCTTGAGCACGTTGCGCGGCGACAGCTCGATGGGGTTGCCCTGCTTGTCGTAGGAGTCGTGGATCACCTGGGCGGTGGGCTCGATGGCCCAGGGCACGAGGAACACTGCGTTTTCGTCCGGGCGGCACATCATGTCGATGTCGGCAGGGTCGAGCAGTTCGTAATAGATGTCGTCTTCGACATAGTCGCCCGTAACGGTCTGGAGCAGGACGCTCTCGGGCAGGCGCATGCCTTTTTCGGCAATGAACTTGTTGGTCGGCGAGATCTTGCCCCGGGTGATGCCGGTCAGGTCGCCAATCATGCATTCGACTTCTGTGATCTTATGGTTTTTCAACCAATCGGTGAGCTGGTCGAGGTTGTTACTCATAAATGCCTCTAGGCGTGAGTTTCCTGGCTGCTTTCAGTAGCCAGGCGTTGTTTGACGCATCGGCGTCGCGTTGTGTTGCCCTTGCCCGACAATCGGCCGGAAAAAAGTTCTAGAGTTGAAGGAGAGCCGCTAAAGGGAAATTCGTCCAGGGCGTCCAGAATATTGGACGATGATGACGACTGATCCGCCGGGAGCGACATCAGCATGGGCAAGTGCCTGGCGGCCCTCATGGTGGCCGGGGAGCGGGTGTCGCCGCTGATGCTATGAGCATTGCGACGAGCATGCCAACCGATCTGCTGGGACAGTTGGTGAGGCCGTTGGTACGGCAGGCGAGACATGAAGCACCCCGGTATTATTGCTGTTATGGGTTTGAATCGAGCTTAGCCTTGTTCATTTTTTTACACAACACCCCCGTAAAAAATACAACACGGCCCGCTCAAGCTTGCGGGCGGCAAGTCCCTCAAAGGGAAAAAAACGCCCCAAACTGCCTCAAAAAAGCCCCCCAGGTGCTTTTTTAGGGCAAAAAAGGCCCTGCTTGACTTCGGCATGCCGTTCGGGTTGACTGGCTTTCGAAGAGATCAATGATTGATATTTTTAACAACAAAGGTGTTGCATCATGTCGGTACCCCCGCGTGCCGTTCAGCTTAACGAAGCGAACGCGTTCCTTAAGGAACATCCTGAGGTTCTGTACGTTGACCTTCTGATTGCGGATATGAATGGTGTGGTGCGCGGCAAGCGCATCGAACGCACCAGCCTCCACAAGGTTTACGAGAAAGGCATCAACCTGCCGGCCTCCCTGTTTGCCCTGGATATCAATGGTTCGACGGTGGAAAGCACCGGCCTGGGCCTGGACATCGGCGACGCCGATCGGATCTGCTATCCAATCCCTGGCACCCTTTCCAACGAACCCTGGCAGAAGCGCCCTACCGCGCAACTGCTGATGACCATGCACGAACTGGAAGGCGAGCCTTTCTTCGCCGACCCTCGCGAAGTCCTGCGCCAGGTCGTGACCAAGTTCGACGAACTGGGCCTGACCATCTGCGCGGCATTCGAGCTGGAGTTCTACCTGATCGACCAGGAGAACGTGAATGGACGTCCACAACCGCCTCGCTCGCCGATCTCCGGTAAACGCCCACACTCGACTCAGGTCTACCTGATCGACGACCTGGACGAATACGTCGACTGCCTCCAGGACATCCTCGAAGGTGCCAAAGAGCAAGGCATTCCCGCCGACGCCATCGTCAAGGAAAGTGCCCCGGCGCAGTTCGAAGTGAACCTGCACCACGTCGCCGACCCGATCAAGGCTTGCGACTATGCGGTACTGCTCAAGCGCCTGATCAAGAACATCGCCTACGACCATGAAATGGACACCACCTTCATGGCCAAGCCGTATCCGGGCCAGGCAGGCAATGGTCTGCACGTCCACATTTCGATTCTGGACAAGGATGGCAAGAATATCTTTGCCAGCGAGGATCCCGAGCAGAACGCCGCGCTGCGTCACGCGATCGGCGGTGTGCTCGAGACCCTGCCCGCGCAGATGGCGTTCCTCTGCCCGAACGTGAACTCCTACCGTCGTTTCGGCGCACAGTTCTATGTGCCGAACTCGCCGACCTGGGGCCTGGACAACCGTACCGTGGCCCTGCGCGTACCCACCGGCTCCGCCGATGCCGTACGCCTGGAGCACCGCGTGGCCGGCGCCGATGCCAACCCGTACCTGCTGATGGCCGCCGTGCTGGCGGGCGTGCATCATGGCCTGGTCAACAAGATCGAGCCGGGCGCACCGGTGGAGGGCAACAGCTACGAGCAGAACGAGCAGAGCCTGCCGAACAACCTGCGCGATGCCCTGCGCGAGCTGGACGACAGCGAAGTCATGGCCAAGTACATCGATCCGAAGTACATCGATATCTTCGTGGCCTGCAAGGAAAGCGAGCTGGAGGAGTTCGAACACTCCATCTCCGACCTTGAGTACAACTGGTACCTGCATACCGTTTAAGCGGTTGCAGGAAAGAGAAACGCCGCCGCCCCCAGGGCCGCGGCGTTTTTTTATGGCCGTTGTGGCGAGGGGATTTAGCGAAACGTCGCACCGCCCCGCTGGGCTGCGCAGCAGCCCCAAAAAGAAGGGCCGCTTCGCGCCCCAGCGGGGATAAATCCCCTCGCCACAAAAGCATGTGGATCATCGGCTTGCTCTGCGTACAATGCGCGCAACCCTGCAGGAGAGCCCTATGACACGCACCGCCACCCCTCGCAAACCCCGCGCACGCAGCCAGGCCCGGATCGACTCGATCCTCGATGCCGCCCGCACGCTGCTGGCGGCTGAGGGCGTGGCCAGCCTGTCGATCTACAGCGTGGCCGAGCGCGCCGAGATCCCGCCCTCCTCCGTGTATCACTTCTTCGCCAGCGTGCCGGCCCTGCTCGAAGCGCTCACCGCCGATGTCCACGCCGCCTTCCGCGCCTGCCTCCAGGCACCGATCGATCATGACGCGCTGCACCATTGGCACGACCTGTCACGACTGGTGGAACAACGCATGCTGACGATCTACGACCAGGACGCCGCCGCTCGCCAGTTGATCCTGGCCCAGCATGGCCTGACCGAAGTCACCCAGGCCGACCGCCAGCACGATCTCGAGCTGAGCGACCTGATGCAAAAAGTCTTCGCCCGGCATTTCGAACTGCCGACACTGCCCAATGACGTCGACGTCTTCGCCCTCGCCATGGAACTGGGCGACCGGGTCTACGCCCGCTCGGTGCAACAACACGGCCAGATCACACCGCGCTTGGCTGAAGAAGGCATGCGGGTGTTCGATGCGTACCTGGGGTTGTACCTGCCGCCGTATCTGCCCAAGCGCGACGTGGTCTGATCTTCACTCTTTAAGGTGAGCCCCAAAAGGCCAGCGCCATTCGGGGCATCGGGTGCACACCGTTCACAATTTGGCGATAGACACCTCCGTGGATTTGACGAAAGCGATCACTTCGCTGCCGATCGCCAGCTCGAGCTCCTTGACCGAACGGGTGGTGATGACCGAGGTGACGATGCCGGAGGCGGTCTGGACGTCGATTTCCGAGAGTACGTCGCCTTCGACGATTTCCTTGATGATGCCTTTGAACTGGTTACGCACGTTGATGGCTTTGATGGTCATGCTATTTCTCCTGAGGTCGAAATGAGCTGCAAGTAGCGAGCTACAAGCTGCAAGTAAAAGCACGCGCCTCTTCTTGCAGCTTGTAGCTTGCCGCTTGAAGCTGCTTCATTGCGCCCAGCGCAACTGCGTGGGCAAGGGTGAAACGGGTTCGGGTTCCGGCGGTTGGCCGGGCAGGGACAGCACGCGGTTGAGGACTTCGGTCTCCAGGGTCGCCAGGCGATGGGAGCCGCGAATCCGCGGGCGTGGCAGATCGATGGGCAGGTCGAGGCCAATCCGGCCGTCTTCGATCAGGATCACCCGGTCGGCGATGGCTACCGCTTCGCTGACGTCGTGGGTTACCAACAGCACCGTAAAGCCGCGTTGCTGCCACAGGCGTTCGATCAGTTGCTGCATTTCGATGCGGGTCAGGGCGTCGAGCGCTCCCAGGGGTTCGTCGAGCAACAACAGGCGCGGTTGATGAATCAACGCGCGAGCCAGGGCCACCCGTTGTTTCTGCCCCCCGGACAACGCCGCCGGCCACTCATCGGCACGGTCGGCCAGGCCTACCGCATCCAGCGCCTGCACTGCCAGGGCTCGCCAGTTGCCTTTGAGCCCCAGGCCGACGTTGTCGATGATTCTCTTCCAGGGCAACAGACGCGCCTCCTGGAACATCAAGCGGGTGTCCTGTTGCACGGCGCTCAGCGGCGCCGAGCCTGCCAGCAGTTGACCATCCGAAGGTTGATCGAGGCCGGCCAACAAGCGCAGCAGGGTGCTTTTGCCGCAGCCGCTGCGACCGACCACCGCCACGAATTGTCCGGCCGGGATGTGCAGGTCGATGTCGCGCAGCACCTGGCGCGAACCGAAGGTTTTCTGCAGTTGGCGCACCGCCAGGGGAATGCCTCGCAACAGGCGCGGGGGGTGTTGGGCGGTCATGGGGCGTTCCCCTTGTTCACCTGATACGCCGGATGCCAGCGCAGCCAGACCCGCTCAAGTCCACGAGCCGCCAGGTCGGCCAGCTTGCCGAGCACGGCGTACAGCAGAATCGCCAGCACCACCACGTCGGTCTGCAGGAATTCCCGGGCATTCATCGCCAGGTAGCCGATGCCGGAGTTGGCGGAGATGGTTTCCGCAACGATGAGCGTCAGCCACATGAAACCCAGCGCAAACCGCACCCCCACCAGGATCGAAGGCAACGCGCCCGGCAGGATCACCTGGCGAAACAGGCTGAAGCCGGACAAACCGTAGCTGCGGGACATTTCCACCAGCGCCGGATCGACATTGCGGATGCCGTGGTAAGTGTTGAGGTAGATCGGAAACAGCGTGCCAAGCGCCACCAGGAAAATCTTCGCCGACTCGTCGATGCCGAACCACAGGATCACCAGCGGAATCAACGCCAGGTGCGGCACGTTTCGCACCATCTGCACCGAACTGTCCAGCAGGCGCTCGCCCCATTTCGACAGACCGGTGATGAAGCCCAGCAGTAGCCCGATACTCCCACCAAGCAGAAAACCGACCGTTGCCCGCCACCCGCTGATCGCCAGGTGGGTCCAGATTTCACCGCTGCGTACCAGGTTGAATCCGGCCTCGACTACTGCCACCGGGGCAGGCAGGATCCGCGTGGACAACCAGCCCGCCGAAACCGCCAGTTGCCATACCGCCAGCAACAGCAGCGGCAGAGCCCAGGGCGTCAGGTTGTGGATAAGTTTCTTCATGGCCGCCTCAGCTCTGGGATGCGGCTTTGGGGAGAATGTCATTGGCGACCATTTCCCCGAACGGACTGACATAGCCCTGGCCTTTCGGCAGCTCCGGACGCTCAATGTCCAAATGCGGGAACAGCAGCTCCGCCACGCGATACGACTCTTCGAGGTGTGGATAACCGGAGAAAATAAAGGTGTCGATCCCCAGGTCGGCGTATTCCTTGACCCGCGCTGCCACCGTCGGCCCATCGCCCACCAGCGCCGTGCCGGCACCGCCACGCACCAGTCCGACACCCGCCCAGAGGTTGGGGCTGACTTCCAGCTTGTCACGCCGCCCCCCATGCAGCGCAGCCATGCGTTGCTGGCCCACGGAGTCGAAACGCGCCAGGGAAGCCTGGGCGCGGGCGATGGTGTCGTCGTCCAGATGGGAGATCAGCCGGTTGGCGGCTTGCCAGGCTTCGGCATTGGTTTCACGCACAATCACATGCAAACGTATGCCGAAACGCACGGTACGCCCGAGCTTCGCGGCTTTGGCACGCACCTGTTGGATTTTTTCCGCCACGGCGGCGGGCGGCTCACCCCAAGTCAGCACCATTTCCACCTGCTCGGCGGCGAGGTCCTGGGCCGCCTCCGACGAACCGCCGAAATACAGCGGCGGACGCGGTTGCTGGATGGGCGGAAAGAGCAGCTTGGCCCCCTTCACACTGATGTGTTCGCCGTCGTAGTCCACGGTCTCGCCTTCCAGCACACGACGCCAGATGCGGGTGAATTCCACCGAGGCCTGATAACGTGCCTCGTGATCCAGGAACAGGCCATCACCGGCCAGCTCTTCCGGATCACCGCCGGTCACCAGGTTGAACAGCGCCCGGCCGCCGGACAGCCGGTCCAGGGTCGCCGCCTGACGCGCCGCCACCGTCGGGGAAATGATCCCGGGGCGCAGGGCAACGAGGAATTTCAGGCGTTGAGTCACTGGAATCAACGACGCGGCCACCAGCCAGGAGTCCTCGCAGGAACGTCCGGTGGGAATCAACACGCCGCCGAAACCCAGCCGATCCGCCGCCTGGGCAATCTGTTGCAGGTAACCGTGATCAACGGCACGGGCGCCTTCGACGGTGCCCAGGTAATGGCCGTCGCCGTGAGTAGGCAGGAACCAGAAAATATTGAGGCTCATGGAGTGGTCTCCTAAGGAAATCGGATTACTGCGCGTTCGCAACGGCCGCCGGTGGCGTCCAGATCACGTCCCGGATGCTCAGGGGCTTGGGAATCAGCTTGAGTTGGTAGAAGGTGTCGGCAATCTTCTGCTGCGCCGCGACCACTTCCGGCGTGAGGAACAGGGCCCCGAACCCCTGGCGCTTCATCGACGTCAGGGTGATCGGCTCAGGCAGGCCGAGCAGTGGCGACACCTGTCGGGTCACGTCTTCGGGATTGGCCTTGGACCATTCCCCCACCGCGCGAACTTCCTCCACCAGGGCGCTGATGACCTGGGGATTTTTCTGTGCATAGGTTCGGGTAGCGAGGTAGAACTGGTGGTTGTCGACGATACCTTTGCCATCGCGCAGAGTGCGTGCCTGCAATTGTTGTTCGGCGGCAGCCTGGTACGGATCCCAGATCACCCAGGCGTCGACACTGCCCCGCTCGAAGGCAGCACGGGCGTCGGCCTGTGGCAGGAGCACGGTCTGGATATCGGTATATGCGAGGCCGGCATCCTCCAGCGCCCGCACCAGCAGGTAATGGACATTGGAGCCTTTGTTCAACGCGACTTTCTTGCCCTTGAGATCCTGCACCGAATGGATCGGCGAGTCCTTGGGCACCAGGATGGCCTCACTGTCGGGGGCCGGCGGTTCATAAGCGACATAGAGCAGATCGGCCCCGGCCGCCTGGGCGAACACCGGTGGGGTTTCTCCCGTGACACCAAAATCGATGGAGCCGACGTTCAGGCCCTCAAGCAATTGCGGGCCGCCCGGGAACTCGGTCCATTGCACGTCCACGCCTTGGGCGGCGAGGCGTTTTTCCAGCGTGCCCTTGGCCTTGAGCAGGACCAGGGTGCCGTATTTCTGATAACCGATCCGCAAGGTCTCGGCTTGAGCCTGGGTAATGACGCCGAAGGACACAGCCGCAGCAAACAGAGCGACCAGCCCGCGACGCAAAATGACAGAGCGCATGGCGCTTCTCCTTTTTGCTGTGGGGTTTGGCTGCACCTGCTGGGCCGTTGGCGGCTGAGTAAGGTGAGTTGAATCAGGGTGTATCGGGGGTTAAATGCTCCAGCGAGCACTCAACAGGCGTTCGTTCAATAGGCTTGGCTCCAACGGCTTGGGGCGACGGGCCATGGCGCTGTAAAACTGCTCCAGCGCCTCATCCAGCCGTTGCTGCAGTGCCGGCACCAACTGTGCCTGGGCGCTGCCTTCGCCATAGGCGATCTGACTGTCTTCGGCAAAGATTCCCTGGAGCAATTCCTGGGCCTTGAGCGCCGACAGCACCGGCTTGAGGGCGTAATCCACCGCCAGCATATGAGCGATACTGCCGCCAGTCGCCATGGGCAACACCACCTTATGGCTCAAGGCACGCTCGGGCAGCAGATCCAGCACCGTTTTCAGCGCGCCGGAAAAAGATGCCTTGTAGACAGGCGTGGCGATCAGCAGCCCGTCGGCATTCTCGATCTGTTGGAGCAGGTCGATGATCTTCGGGCTGTCGAAGCGGGCATGGAGCAGATCTTCGGCCGGAAAATCGCGCACCCGATAGCTCACCACTTCCACACCGTGCTGTTGCAACCAGCGCTGCGAGCGTTCCAGCAGTACCTTGGAGCGGGAGCGCTGGCTGGGACTGCCACCGAGTGAGACGACCAACATGCCTGCCATTCCTTTAACGTTCTGTGCGATTCGCAGTGGGCGATTTCGCTGGATGGGTCAAACCATAGCAGGGCCTTTATATATCCATAAATCATATTTATTCATTTAGTTATTCAATATAGAAATATGCGTCCAGCTTTCTTCAAGGCATGAAAAAGGCCGTCGAAACGGCCGGAACCTTTGGTGCATGCAGAATCTGTGGGAGCGAGCCTGCTCGCGATAGCGGCGTGTCAGTCAACATGAATATTGCTGATCTACTGCCATCGCGAGCAGGCTCGCTCCCACAAGGTCTTGAATCAGCGATTGGGCTGCGGAGTCAGGCGCAAGTACGGCTTCACGGCGCGATAACCCCTGGGGAAACGCTGCTTGAGCTCTTCCTCATCCTTGAGCGACGGCACGATCACCACTTCATCACCGTCCTGCCAGTTGGCGGGCGTGGCGACCTTGTGGTTGTCGGTCAATTGCAAGGAGTCGATCACCCGCAGGATTTCGTTGAAATTGCGCCCGGTGCTGGCCGGATAGGTAATGGTCAGGCGAATCTTCTTGTTCGGGTCGATCACGAACAGTGAACGCACGGTCAACGTATCGCTGGCATTGGGGTGGATCAGGTCGTACAGGTCCGACACCTTGCGATCGGCGTCAGCCAGGATCGGAAAGTTGACGACGGTATTCTGGGTTTCGTTGATGTCCTCGATCCATTTGTGGTGCGAGTCCACCGGGTCGACCGAGAGGGCGATGGCCTTGACGCCGCGCTTGGCGAATTCATCCTTGAGCTTGGCGGTGAGGCCCAGCTCGGTGGTGCAGACCGGCGTAAAGTCCGCCGGGTGAGAAAACAGCACACCCCAGCTGTTGCCGAGCCACTCGTGGAAACGGATTTTGCCGGCGCTGGATTCCTGTTCGAAGTCGGGGGCGATGTCGCCCAGTCTGAGGCTCATGGTGTGACTCCTGGATGAGATCTTGTGGAGCCTGACTGTGCCTCGGTTCTGGCGGTTTTAAAAAGAATGAATATCGATCTCGCTAGATTTTTTGTGAATATAAAAAACTGTTCACTGGCCTGGACGTACTTAGAGGTCCAGGATTCTCGACGAGGTTTCGAGAAGGCCTCGAGTTGCTGTAAAGAGGAGAAGCTTCGAGGAGGGCTACAGGGGTGGGCCTGACTCGAAACGTAAAGCCCCGCCCGGCGTTATCGGGCGGGGCTTTTTTTGTTTTGTATTCACATTGCGGAAATTATTGCCGCGATTTCAGGACGAACGGCTGTGTTCGAGCTACTTTTTCAAGGTGGCTGGGTGGCGGAAAGCCTGGTGAAGCATCTGAAAAACATGGTGGGTTTCAGAAATATCGCCGTGCATGACTATCAAGCCCTGCAACTGCCGATCATGGTCGCCATCATTACCCGGCACCTGGATGACTTTCTGGAGTTCAGCGCATTCATCCTGCGTAAGGATTCGACAAGGTCCGCCACCTGAACCAAAAAACGCAAAAGCCCCGCCCGGCATGAGCCGGACGGGGCTTTTTTACGGCTCTACGTCTTACATGAAGTTGTAAGTGTAGTTGAAGATCAGACGGGTTTGATCCTGGCTGTCGCCAGCGCCGCTGCTGCGGTAGGTACCCTGACGCAGGGTCGTGCCGAAGCCTTTCAAGGCGCCTTGCTGGATCACGTAATCCACACGCATGTCGCGTTCCCACTCGGAGTAATCGCTACCACCAGCAGTGGCCGATTTGACATCGTCACCACGCAGGTAGGCAACCGAGGCTTTCAGGCCTGGAACGCCCAAGGAAGCGAAGTCGTAGGAGTATTGACCGAAGGTGGTGTTTTCACCGGCACGGACAAACCCGTTGATCATGCTGTCGGTGAACAGGTAGAAGCTCGCGCCACCGGCACCTTCAGGGCGACCGTTGCTGTTAACCACGCTGCCCTGGTTCAGGTAGACGAAGCCGCCGTCATCACCGACTTGTTGGTGACCCAACAGGAAAGCACTGCCACCCAGGGTGTAGGTGAACATGGCGCTCCAGGTCTTGTTATCGACCTCGCCAGCGTGCTTGGCATAGCCACCGTTGTTGTTGAAGCGGTAGCCGGCGTCGCCGTTACGACCATCGGAGCTGCTGTCGAAGTAGCGCAGGTCAGTCTTGAACGATTGGCCTTCGCTGATCGGGAAAACGTGTACCGCACCCAGGAAGTGCTGCTTGTAGTAATCCTGCAGATTGGCGTAGTAGTACTGCAGGGTCAGGTCTTTGGTGACCTTCCAATCAGCACCGCCGTAACGGAACTGATTGCTGTCCTCGGTACCGCCTGCGATCGCCAGCCCGGTGCTGTTGCTCGATGCGCGGCCAGTGGCGTGCTCCAGCTGACCGGCGTTGAAGGTCACATTGTCGATTTCCTTCGAGGTGATGGTGCCACCTTCGAAGGTCTGCGGCAGCAGACGGCTGTCGTTGGCCACCAGGATCGGCAGGTTCGGTGCCAGTGCGCCACCTACGTGAGCCTCGGTCTTGGAGAACAGTGCCTTGACGTTGCCCGACAAACGGCTCCAGTCATGTACCGCCGAACCATCAGTATCGCTTGGCATATAGGAACCGTTGTTACGGCCCCTGCCTCCATCGAGACGAATACCCACCAGCGCCTGAGCATCGATACCGAAACCCACGACACCTTGTGTGAAGCCAGACTTGTAGTCGAACTTGAGGCCGGTACCTGTTTCGCGCAGGTCCTCGCTGCCCGTTTCATGGTTATCGTTATTGAAGTAAAGCGTACGAGAACTGACCGACGCCTTGCTGTCTTCGATAAAACCCGCGGCGCCTGCCTGCTGCGCCAGAACCCCAACGGCCACGGCCAGGGCCAAGGTGGACTTGTTCATGCTTCGCTCCTCTCGTTTTCTAATTCTTGTGTTTCTTTGGTTCCGAATCGAACGTCCGGAATCCGCGGATGCGCGATTAGCGCCAGACCGTGACCGACAAGTCAATCGTAACCATTTATGACTACGACCAAGGTCTAACCCCACGACACCGGGCGGAAGAATAATGGATTATTTATAATTCCAAAAAGAATTGTTTCATAAGTTTTCAGTCGATTTGGACATATAGGTGCCGTCAACGCTTCTTCACGGCAGACCCGGCATATCGGCCAGCCTGCGAATTACTGAATGGGTATTTTTCATGCACTTCTTCAGGGCGAAAGGCTTGGACATCGAGGCGCGTCGTACACGCCTCGATGTCTCTATCTCAATGCGTCCGGAGCAGCATAGACCACAATCGTGAAGGTTTTGAGACAGACACTTCATTGTCTGAAATCAAAAAGAGTGCAACCCATTGCACAGCAATGGGGCGCGCAGGATTAGCGGGGCCTACAGGGCTTTCTCGAAGATCTTCGAGTTACGCTGATAGTTGTACAACGACGCCCGGGCAGCCGGCAGACGTTCAACGCTGCTGGGCTCGAAGCCGCGCTCACGGAACCAGTGGGCGGTACGGGTGGTGAGCACGAACAGGGTCTTGAGCCCTTTGGCGCGGGCACGGGTTTCGATCCGCTCCAACAGTTCGTCCCCCCGGCCACCGTGGCGGTATTCCGGGTTCACCGCCAGGCAGGCCAGCTCCCCGGCGTCCGAATCGGCAATCTGGTAGAGCGCCGCGCAAGCGATGATCATGCCCTCGCGCTCGACCACACTGAACTGCTCGATTTCCCGCTCCAGCACCTCACGGGAGCGACGCACCAGGATGCCCTGCTCTTCCAGCGGGCTGATCAGGTCCAGCAAGCCACCGACGTCTTCGATGGCCGCTTCGCGTACCACTTCGAATTGCTCCTGGGCAACCAGAGTGCCGCTGCCATCCCGGGTGAACAGCTCGGCCAGCAGCGCGCCGTCTTCGGCGTAGCTGACTATGTGACTGCGCGCCACGCCGCCCCGGCAGGCCTGGGCGGCAGCATCCAACAGTTCAGCCTGATAGTCGCTGCCCAGGCGCTGCATATGGGCCGGCACCTGCTGTGGACGCAACTCGCGCACCAGGCGTCCGTCCTCGCCGATCAGGCCCTGCTCGGCACCGAACAGCAGCAGCTTGTCGGCCGCCAGGTCGATGGCGGCCCGGGTGGCGACATCCTCACAGGCGAGGTTGAAGATCTCTCCGGTAGGCGAATAGCCCAGTGGCGACAGCAGGACAATGGAGCGCTCGTCCAGCAGGCGGTTGATACCCTTGCGGTCGACCCGACGCACTTCGCCGGTGTGGTGATAGTCCACGCCTTCCAGCACGCCGATGGGCCGTGCGGTAACCAGGTTGCCGCTGGCGACCCGCAACCGCGAGCCCTGCATCGGCGAGGAAGCCATGTCCATCGACAGTCGGGCCTCGATGGCAATGCGCAACTGGCCAACGGCATCGATCACGCATTCCAGGGTCGCCGCATCGGTGATGCGCATGCCGTGGTGATAATGCGGGGTCAGCCCCCGCGCGGCGAGACGGGTTTCGATCTGCGGGCGCGAACCATGGACCAGCACCAGCCGCACACCGAGACTGTGCAGCAGCACCAGATCATGGACGATGTTACCGAAATTGGGGTGTTCCACCCCGTCGCCGGGCAGCATGACGATGAAGGTGCAGTCGCGGTGAGCATTGATATAGGGCGAAGCGTGACGAAGCCAATTGACGTATTCGGGCATGAACCTGGACCTGTAATAAATAACAGCCGAAAAAAGACGAAACGGAACGCACAGCAGGCTGATGGTTATCGTCGGAACAGGCTTGGCGACACGCGCGCTCTCCTCTTGAACATGGGCCCGGATAGGGGCGATCTAGTAGCCGGCGGTGGCCGGTGTCAGGCAATAGTGTTCGATCAACTGCCGTAACAATTGCACGGTAGGTTGCAGACGTGACATTTCAAGGTGCTCGCCCGGCTGGTGGGCGCAAGCAATATCACCAGGGCCCAGTACCAGGGTTTCGCAACCAAGGCGCTGAAGATAAGGCGCTTCGGTGCCGAACGCCACTGCTTCGGCACGATGGCCGGTGAGTCGCTCGGCCACGCGGACCAGTTCGGCGTCCTCCGGCTGCTCGAACGGCGGCACCTCGGGGAACAGCGGCGCATAGTCGATCCTGACCTTGTGCCGCTCGGCGATGGGATTGAGCTTCTGCTGGATCGCCGCCCGCAACACCTGCGGATCCATGCCCGGCAAGGGACGCAGGTCGAACTCCATGGAGCATTGGCCGCAGATCCGGTTGGGGTTGTCGCCACCGTGGATACAACCGAAGTTCAGGGTCGGCTGCGGCACCGTGAACTGGGGGTTACGGAACTCACGCTGCCATTGCAGGCGCAGGCCGCGCAGTTCGCCCATGGCGTCGTGCATGGCTTCGAGCGCGCTGTGGCCCAGGCTCGGGTCGGAGGAATGGCCGCTGCGCCCGAGAATGTCGATGCGCTCCATCATCACGCCTTTGTGCAGGCGAATCGGCCGCAGGCCGGTGGGCTCACCGATGACGGCAGCGCGCCCCAGAGGCCGTCCGGCATCGGCCAGGGCACGAGCACCGGCCATGGAACTCTCTTCATCGCAGGTGGCGAGGATCAGCAACGGTTGTTTGAACGGCTGGTCCAGCAATGGCTTGAGTGCTTCGATGGCCAGGGCGAAAAAGCCTTTCATGTCGCAACTGCCCAGCCCGACCCAGCGCCCATCGACTTCGGTGAGCTTCAGCGGGTCGGTCTGCCACAGCGCACCGTCGAACGGCACCGTGTCGCTGTGCCCGGCCAGCACCAGGCCGCCGGGGCCGCTGCCGAAGCTCGCCAGCAGGTTGAATTTGCCGGGGCTGACCTGCTGGATATCACAGGAAAACCCGAGGTCGCCAAGCCAGCCCGCCAGCAGTTCGATCACGGTGCTGTTGGACTGGTCCAGCCCAGGCTGCGTGCAACTGACCGAAGGCGCGGCGATCAGGGCAGCGAACTGATCTTTCATGGACGGCAAAGGCATCGCTGGCTCCGGACTCACAAATTGGCATCCATCATAGAACCATCCGGTGCTGGTGTCCTGTGTCACAAATACTGTTCTTTTTTGACGGTGTCCGTTGCCGTCATGCCGCGTTGCCGCTCCTCGCCATAGCGGGCTATGACTCGTCGCGGCGCCTTGCCTGACGACAACAGCCTCTCGTCAAAAAAGGAACGTATTTGCGAAACAGGACACTAGGAATAAACCGTCGCGACGCGTAGGACGAATGACTCCTGTACACTGCACGGCCTTGGCAGCCACACCTTCCCCCGGCTGCGCACCCGATCCCTGGATTTTCCGGCCATGCAGAAAGAAACCGAAATCAAACTCCGCGTCAGCCGCGAGACCCTGGCAGCCTTGCGCGAGCATCCGCTGCTGAAAAAACGCAACAAAGGCGGCTGGGAACGCCGTGAGCTGATGAACCAGTATTTCGATACGCCCGAGCGTGACCTGGCCCGGGCCAAGGTCGCCCTGCGCCTGCGCCGCGACGGTGAAGAGGTGATCCAGACCCTCAAGACTCGCGGCCAGAGCATCGCCGGCCTGTCCGAGCGCAACGAATACGACTGGCACCTGCCCAAAGCCAAGCTCGACCTGAAGAAGCTCGACGGTGAATGCTGGCCCGAGGCCTTGGCCGAACTGGACAAGAAAACCCTCAAGGCCATCTTCACCACCGATTTCGTCCGCGAGCGCGCCGAAATCGCCTGGGGCCGTGGCAAAAGCAAAGTGGTCATCGAAGCCGCGCTGGACCTGGGCCATGTCGTGGTCGGCAAGCAGAAAGAAGAAATCTGCGAGCTGGAGCTGGAACTGCGCGAAGGCGAACCCGCCGCGTTGCTGGAACTGGCCGCCGAGCTGGCCGCGACCCTGCCCTTGATGCCCTGCGATATCAGCAAGGCCGAACGTGGCTACCGCCTGCACGATGCAAGCAGCTACGCCCTGAGCCTGCCCGCCCCGCCATTGACTGCCGAGATGCCGCTGGACGACGCCTTCGCCGCGCTGAGCTGGCATTTGCTGGGCAGCAGCCAGCGCCTGGCCGAGCAATATCGCTTCAATGGCCATTGGCGCCTGCTGTTGGATTGGGTGGAAAACCTCGCCGAACTGCGGGCCTTGCTCAGCAGCCTCGGCCAGGCGGCACCGCGCCAATCGACCCACGACTTGCGCGTTGCCCTGGACGCCCTGCTGGAAGACTGGCGCCCACTGGTCCAGGCCGGCCTGGGCGACGAAGATGTGCGCAAAGCCGCTCCGGAGCAGTTTCTTGAAGAACTGCAGGACCCACGCTGGGGTCTGTTTTCGCTGAACGCTTCGCGCTGGCTGCTGGCCCGCAGCTGGACGACCGAGCGCAACACCCGCGGCAACCGCCAGGGCGCGGCGCAACTCAATAGTTGGCTGCCACGGCTGCTAGGCGAGGAAGCCTCATCCCTGCAGTTGCAACGCTACCAGCAGCAACCGGAAGATCTGGCCGAACAGCTGCCGCGCATCGAGCGCATCCAGGTCTGGCTGCACCATGCCCGTGCGGTGCTGGATATACCGGAGATGGACCGTCTCTACGGCGAGCTGAACAAACTGGCGCAACTGGCCAACGAGCCCATTACCGACGAAGCCCTGGATGCGCGCAAGCATCAGGCGATTGCGGTGTACCAGAATCGGGCCTGGAAGATGCTCTTGCGTCTGTAATGCTGCCATCGCGAGCAATCTCGCTCCCACAGAGATCCATGTGGGAGCGAGCCTGCTCGCGATGGGGCCGGATCAGACACGGCAAAAATCAGCGCACCACAGGCAAACTCGTCGTGGACTTGATCTCCGAAAGCGCCACGATCGAGTTCACTTCCTGTATCCCCGGCACCAGCGACAACTTCTCGAAAAAGAATCGCTCATACGCTTCGATGTCCGCCGTGACGATGCGCAGCAGGAAATCCACCGACCCCATCAGCACATAACATTCCAGGACTTCGGGGAAGCCGCGAATCGCCTCGGTGAATTCGGTGAAGTTCGAACGACCATGGGCGTTGAGTTTGATTTCGGCGAAGATCTGCGTATTGAGTCCGATTTTCTTGCGGTCGAGCAGCGTCACCTGACCGCGAATGATGCCCTCCTCCTTCATCCGCTGGATCCGACGCCAGCACGGCGACTGGGACAGGCCCACCTGTTCGGCGATCTGTGCGCTGGACAATGAAGCGTCCTCTTGAAGCAATGCCAGTATCCTGCGGTCGTAGCCATCCAACTCGCTATGCATAAATAAACCCGTAAATTCTCAAATAAAGAATCGGACGATTCGCTAAACCGTTTGATACGTGCATCTTAGATAAGAAATTCCCGATCGTGCATGTAAACATTTCTCTCCATTCAAGGAGATCGTCCATGCCCCCATTCGAAGCCGTCGTCCCGCGCGCCGATGTCTGGCATACCGCCAACGCCCATTGTCGCGTGCAGTACCGGTTACTGGCCGAAGCCGAAGCCGATCTGCTCTGCCGGGCCCTTAACCTGTTCGCCCTGCAAGGCCTGACGCCGGAGCAGGTCCACGTCGAACGCCACCGTGACCTACTGACGATGGAGATCCTCATCGAAGGGCTGAGCTGGCACCGTGCCCAGGTGCTGGCGGAAAAATTACGCAACCTGATCAGCGTGTGCTCGGTGGATCTGCAACGTGCCGATATTGCGTGGCCTGCGCCGGTCCAGGCGACGGCTTGAGGGGTGCCAGGCAAGAATTCGAAACGCATTGGTCGGGTAGTGGCCCAACGGTTCATAGGGTCGGGACTATTCTTTTGCAGACCGACTCGGGACGCGCAAGCGTCTGTATCGCGGCTTTGCTGCAATTGTCCAATAGGAACCCGAATGTCCACCAAACACGCCACTCAGGACCGCTGGCTGGACCTCAATGATCTGCTGCGCCAACTGGTCACCCAGGGCTTCATCAGCCAGGATTCGGCCGAAACCGCGCTCAATGCCCGGCGACGCCACAGCACCAACAGCCAGTTGCACCCGCTGGAGTTCATCGCCAACCAGCATCTGGACGACCTCAGCCGTCCCGGCAAGCGCCTGGACCTGGAGAGCCTGACGCTGTGGTTGTCCCAGCAGGCGGGCCAACCGTACATGCGCATCGACCCGCTGAAGATCAACGTCGCAGCCGTTACGCCACTCATGTCCTACGCCTTTGCCCAGCGCCACAAGATCCTGGCCGTGGCCGTCGATCGCGATGCCGTCACCGTCGCGAGCGCCCAACCGTACGTCAGCAGCTGGGAGTCGGACCTGACCCATGTGCTCAAGCTGCCGATCAAGCGGGTGGTCGCCAACCCCGTGGACATCCAGCGCCTGAGCGTGGAGTTCTATCGCCTCGCCAAATCGGTCAGTGGCGCCACCACGACCGAACAGCAACCGAGCAACCTCAGCAACTTCGAACAGCTGCTCAACCTGGGCGCCAGCGACCAGGAGCCGGACGCCAACGACGCGCATATCGTCAATATCGTTGATTGGCTGTTCCAGTACGCCTTCCAGCAGCGCGCCAGCGATATTCACATCGAGCCACGTCGCGAGCAGGGTACCGTGCGGTTTCGCATCGACGGGGTGTTGCATACCGTCTATCAGTTCCCGCCCCAGGTGACGATGGCGATCATCAGCCGCCTGAAGAACCTGGGACGGATGAACGTCGCGGAAAAACGCAAACCCCAGGACGGCCGGGTCAAGACCAAGACCCCGGACGGCAACGAAGTGGAGTTGCGCCTGTCGACATTGCCCACGGCATTCGGCGAAAAAATGGTCATGCGGATCTTCGATCCCGAAGTCCTGCTCAAGGATTTCGACCAGTTGGGTTTCTCCGCCGACGACCTGCGTCGCTGGCAGGACATGACGCGCCAGCCCAACGGCATCATCCTGGTGACCGGCCCTACCGGCTCCGGCAAGACCACAACCCTCTACACCACCCTGAAGAAACTGGCGACGCCGGAGGTGAACCTCTGCACCATCGAGGACCCGATCGAGATGGTCGAGTCGTCCTTCAACCAGATGCAGGTACAGCACAACATCGACCTGAGTTTCGCCGCCGGCGTACGCGCGCTCATGCGGCAGGACCCGGACATCATCATGATCGGCGAAATCCGTGACCTGGAAACCGCCGAGATGGCGATCCAGGCGGCGCTTACCGGGCACCTGGTGCTCTCGACGCTGCACACCAACGATGCACCGAGCGCCATCAGTCGTCTGCTGGAGCTCGGCGTGCCTCACTATCTGATCAAGGCCACAGTGCTCGGGATCATGGCCCAGCGCCTGGTGCGCACGCTGTGCCCTCACTGCAAGGCGCCCCTGGCTTTGGACGAGGAGGACTGGCAGACCTTGACCCGGCCCTGGCAGGCCCCACTGCCGAGCAATGCCCAACAAGCCGTCGGTTGCCTGGAATGTCGTGATACCGGTTACCGCGGCCGCGCCGGGGTGTACGAAATACTTCAACTGAGCGACAGCATCAAGGGGCTGATCCATGCCGACACCGACCTGCTGGCAGTACGCCGCCAGGCCTTCAAGGAAGGCATGCGCAGCCTGCGGCTGTCCGGTGCGCAAAAAATCGCCGCCGGGCTGACCACTGTCGAGGAGGTGCTGCGGGTCACGCCACAAAGCGAGCACAAGTGAGCCCGGTGACGCTTGGGCGACAGGTCACGGAACTGAATCCAGGCGCAGGCAATCCAACGTCATAGTTAACCCAGTGGAGTCACCATCATGCGTCTCAAACTTGCTGTCGCTACCCTAGCCTTGCTGTCTCTTCCTGTTGGCTCGGCAATGGCCGACACGTTTTGGCGTAACGTCATCTCGTCCGGTGCAACCACCGGTTCCACCTACCTGACTTTCAAGGATCACAAACTGATCGTTGCCGCCCAGGACGACGCCGGCAGCTTTGTCGCCAGTGACGGCAACATCCGCGGCCCATACCTTGAAGCCGCGATGCAGAAGGTCCGGGCCGATAACCCAGGCTTGCAGGCCACCGACATGGAACTGGCCAACGCGATCCTGGCGAAAAACGCCGTCGCCCAGGACTGATCCAACCCCATGAAAAATGCCGCTCGATCGAGCGGCATTTTTTCGCCTGCAAGTAACCTTCTGTATGAGCGAGCCCGCTCGCGATACCGGTAGGTCAGCAATATTCATGCTGACTGACACGCCGCCATCGCGAGCAGGCTCGCTCCCACATCAGCTGTTCGTCACTCGCCGATGGCAGCCTTGTAGCCAGCCGCATCAAGCAACTTGCCGAGGTCAGCAGTGGCATCGGAAGGCTTGAGCTTGAAGATCCAGGCGTTGTATGGCTCGGAGTTCAGCAGTTCCGGCGAACCGGCCAGCTCTTCGTTGACTGCGATCACTTCACCGCCAACTGGCGCATAAATGTCAGAAGCGGCCTTCACCGACTCCACCACTCCTGCTGCATCAGTGGCTTTAAAAACCTTACCGATTTCCGGCAGCTCGACGAACACCACATCACCCAGCGCTTCCTGGGCATGGTCGGAGATGCCCACGATGACATTACCGTCAGTGTCCAGGCGCGCCCACTCATGACTTTCGGCAAAACGCAGTTCGGCAGGGATATCACTCATATTCTGTGTCCTCAAGAGAAAGTGTCAGCGGCCAGCGGCCCGCCGTGAACGGTTAAATCAGGGTCTTGCCATGGCGGACGAAGGTCGGTTTGACCACCCGTACCGGGTACCACTTACCGCGAATTTCCACCTCGGCACGATCGGCTGTAGCCGTCGGAACACGTGCCAGGGCGATTGACTTGCTAAGCGTAGGAGAAAAACTGCCACTGGTGATTTCACCTTCGCCCACATCGGCGATGCGAACCACCTGATGGGCGCGCAAGACGCCGCGCTCTTCCAGCACCAGGCCAACCAGCTTGTGTTGCACGCCCCCCGCCAACTCGGCTTCCAGCGCACTGCGACCGATGAACCGGCGGCTCGCCGGCTCCCAGGCAATGCTCCAGGCCATGTTCGAGGCCAACGGGGAAATATCCTGGTGGATATCCTGGCCATAGAGGTTCATGCCGGCCTCCAGGCGCAAGGTATCGCGAGCACCGAGGCCAATGGGCGAAATGCCCGCCCCCACCAGATCGTTGAAGAAACTTGGTGCCTCGTGGGCGGGCAGGACAATCTCCAGGCCGTCTTCACCGGTGTAGCCCGTGCGCGCGATGAACCAGTCACCGTCGGCACGGCCTTCGAAGGGCTTGAGCTGCTGGATCAACTGGCCGCGCGATTGCGAAACCAGCTCGGCAATCTTGTGCCGGGCCTGGGGCCCCTGAATGGCCAGCATCGCCAGTTCGGGACGTTCGCGCAGTTGCACGTCGCATTCCCCGAGCTGCGCCTGCATCCAGGCCAGATCCTGGTCCCGGGTGGAGGCGTTGAAGACCAGTCGGTAACCGTCGTCGACGCGGTAGACAATCATGTCGTCGACGATGCCGCCCCGCTCGTTGAGCATGGCACTGTAGAGGGCACTTCCCGTGTCCTGCAAGCGATCGACGTCGTTGGCGAGCAAGTGCTGCAGCCAGGCCTTGGCCTGGGTACCGGCGACATCGATCACCGTCATGTGGGATACATCGAACACACCGCAATCGCGACGCACCTGATGGTGCTCCTCGACTTGCGAGCCGTAATGCAGAGGCATATCCCAACCGCCAAAATCGACCATCTTCGCGCCGAGGGCGAGATGAAGGTCATACAGAGGCGTACGCTGTCCCATGGGTTTCTCCTTCCGGGCTTGGCGAAGGTGCGGATGGACACTGCGTAGCGCGAGCGTCAGGAAAAAGGAGTTTTCTGACGCTCTCAGTTGTCCGGTCCGACAGACGGACCGCACCGAATGCCGCGCATTGTAGCCGCATGAGGTAGGACTGGCACCTAGTGTTCTGTCTCGGAAATAAGCTGTTCACTGTTGGCGGCGTCTTGGGCGCCCGGCCGGCGTTGCCACTCCTCGCCATAGCCCTGCTATGACTCGTCGCGGCGCCTTGTCCAGACACCCAAGCACTCGCCAAAAGAGAACGTATTTCCGAGACAGGACATTAGCTGTTTCGATGGGCCGAACGTCGTATCAATCCGATGACCGGCAACAACCCCGCCAGCACCAACGTCAGCGCCGGCAGCGCGGCCCGGGCCCACTCCCCTTCGCTGGTCATTTCGAAAATCCGCACCGCCAGCGTGTCCCAACCGAACGGGCGCATCAGCAAGGTCGCGGGCATTTCCTTGAGCACGTCGACGAACACCAGCAACGCGGCGCTCAGGGTGCCGGGCAGCAGCAACGGTAGATACACCTTGAAAAACAGTCGCGGCCCGCTGACACCGAGACTGCGTGCAGCTTCAGGCAACGATGGGCGGATTCGTCCAAGGCTGCTTTCCAGGGGACCGTACGCCACGGCCAGGAAACGCACCAGGTAGGCCAGCAGCAGGGCCGACAGGCTGCCCAGCAGCAAGGGCTTGCCCGCGCCACCGAGCAAGGTCGACAGCGGGATAACCAGCTCACGGTCCAGATAGCTGAACGCAAGCATGATCGACACCGCCAGCACCGAGCCAGGCAAGGCATACCCCAGGTTTGCCAGCCCCACGCCGGCGCGAATGGCACGGGTCGGGGCCAGGCGTCGGGCGAAAGCCAGCAACAAGGCCACGCAAACGGTGATCAGCGCCGCCAGGCCTCCCAGGTAAAGGGTGTGGACGATCAACCCGGCATAGCGCTCGTCCAGGTCGAAACGGCCGCGCTGCCAGAACCACACCACCAACTGCAGGACCGGAATGACGAATGCGCAGGTGAATACCAGCAGGCACCAACCGCAGGCCGCTGCTGCCTTGAGGCCACGCAAGGCGTACAAGGCCTTGGCCCGGGGCCGTTCGTTACTGGCCCGCTGGGCACCCCGTGCCCGGCGTTCGCCATAGAGCACCAGCATGACCGCCAGCAACAACAGGCTGGCCAGTTGGGCTGCGCTGGAAAGACTGAAGAAGCCGTACCAGGTCTTGTAGATGGCAGTGGTGAACGTGTCGAAATTGAACACCGACACCGCCCCGAAATCCGCCAGGGTCTCCATCAATGCCAGCGCCACGCCCGCTCCAATGGCCGGCCGGGCCATCGGCAATGCCACGCGCCAGAATGCCTGCCACGGCGATTGCCCGAGGACCCGGGCCGCTTCCATCAAGCCCTTGCCCTGGGCCAGGAACGCACTGCGCGCCAGCAGGTACACGTAGGGATAAAAGACCAGCACCAGCACCAGGATCACTCCGCCGGTGGAACGGACCCGGGGCATGCGCAGGCCGCTGCCGAACCAGTCACGCAACAGGGTTTGCACCGGCCCGGCGAAGTCCAGCAGGCCAACGAAGACAAACGCCAGCACGTAGGCCGGGATCGCGAACGGCAGCATCAATGCCCAGTCGAGCCAACGCCGACCCGGGAACTCACACAGACTGGTGAGCCAGGCAAGACTGACGCCCAGCACCGTCACACCTAAACCCACACCCACGATCAGCGTCACGGTGTTGCCCAACAGGCGCGGCATCTGGGTGTCCCACAGGTGGGACCAGATCTGCGGGTCGATGCTTTGCCAGGACAGCAGCAGCACGCTCAAGGGCAACAGGACCAGCGCGGCGATGGCGAAGACCAGGGGGTACCAGCGGCGTTGGGCGGGATGAGTCAAGGAAAGCGCTCGTTCAGATAATTGCACCCACCTCCTGGCCGGCGCACAAAAAACCCGTGGAGAGGGAGCTTGCTCCCGCTTGAGTGCGCAGCGCTCACACAAAGGGCTGCTACGCAGCCCAGCCATTCCAATCATTGCAATGAGAACATTACCTCACCACAAGGATTTCTTTTACCGGAGGCTCAGTTCCAACCCGCCCGGTCCATCATCCGAATGGCTTCGGCCTGGCGCTTGCCCGCCACCTCCACCGGCAGCGTGTCGGCCTTGAACTTGCCCCAGGCTGCGACTTCCTTTGACGGCTCCACTTGGGGATTGGCCGGAAACTCCTGGTTCACGTCGGCAAAAATGCTTTGTGCTTCGGGCGTGGTCATCCACTCCACCAGTTTCTTCGCCGCTTCGGGGTGCGGCGCGTGCCGGGTCAGGCCGATGCCCGACAGGTTGATGTGCACGCCCCGGTCAGCCTGGTTCGGCCAGAACAGCTTCACTTTCAAGTCCGGCTTCTGCTGGTGCAGACGGCCGTAATAATAGGTGTTGACGATACCGACGTCGCACTGCCCGGCGTTGATCGCTTCGAGCAATGCGGTGTCGTCGGAAAACACGTCGGTGGACAGGTTCCGGACCCAGCCCTTGAGGATCTTCTCGGCTTTTTCCGCACCATGGGTTTCGATCAGGGTAGCGGTCAGGGACTGGTTGTAGACCTTCTTCGACGTTCGCAGGCACAGGCGACCTTCCCATTGGTCGTCCGCCAGGGCTTCGTAGGTGGTCAGTTCATCGGGTTTGACCCGCTCGGTGGAGTAGGCAATGGTCCGTGCCCGCAGACTCAAGCCGGTCCAGGCATGGGAAGAGGCACGGTATTGGGATGGGATGTTGGCGTCGATCACCGGGGAGGTGAATGGCTGGAGAATACCCATCTGCTCGGCCTGCCAGAGGTTGCCGGCGTCGACGGTGAGCAACAGGTCGGCGGTGGCATTTTCACCTTCGGCCTTGATGCGCTGCATCAACGGCGCTTCCTTGTCGGTGATGAACTTCACCGTTACACCGGTCTTTTGGGTGTAGGCATCGAAGACCGGCTTGATCAGCTCATCGATGCGCGAGGAGTAGACCACCACCTCATCGGCGGCCTGCACGGCAGTGGAGCCGATCAGGGTCAGGGCGAGGGCGGACAGCAGGCGCTTGGGTGCCGACATGGAAGCGGTCTCTCGGTGGATGAACGAGCGCAAATGATAAAGACTCACATTTGGCAGCTCAATCAAACAGTGGGTGGAGACATTTCCAAATGTTGCTGTCGTGGGGGGGGGATGGGGTGGTTGTTCCGACGCCATCGCGAGCAGGCTCGCTCCCACATTGGACTGCATGCCCTGTGGGGAGCGAGCCTGCTCGCGATAAGGTCATAAGCTCCAGGCCAAGATCTCAAGCCTTGGCCAGATCCGGCAGATCCCCTATCAACCCCAGCGCTTCGCGCACGAACAACGCCTTGGCCTCGGGCAGACGGTCCACCAGCTTCAACCCGGTATTGCGCAACCAGCGTACCGGCAATGGATCGGCCTGGAACAACCGCTCGAAACCTTCCATCGCCGCCATCAGCGCCAGGTTATGGGGCATACGCCGCCGCTCGTAGCGGCTCAGCACCTTGACGTCCGCCAGCCGTTCGCCTCGTCCGGCTGCCTGCAACAGCACCTCGGCCAGCACAGCCGCATCGAGGAAGCCCAGGTTCACGCCCTGCCCGGCCAGCGGGTGAATAGTGTGGGCCGCATCGCCGATCAAGGCCAGGCCTTCGGCCACGTAGCGCTTGGCGTGGCGCTGGCGCAGCGGTACGCACAGGCGCGGATCGGCGCTGAGGATCTGGCCGAGCCGGCCTTCAAAGGCCCGCTCCAGCTCGGTGCAGAAACCGCCGTCATCCAGTGCCATCAAGCGCTGTGCCTCGCCAGGGGTCGTGGACCAGACGATCGAACACCAATCGTGCCGGCCATCGCGCTCCAGGGGCAGGAAAGCCAGCGGACCATTGTCGGTGAAGCGCTGCCACGCCGTCATTCGATGGGGTTTGGTGCTGCGCACGCTGGTGACGATGGCATGGTGCAGGTAATCCCACTCGCGGGTAGCGACCCCCGTCAGGCGGCGCACGGCGGAATTCGCGCCATCGGCAGCGATGACCAGCGGTGCCCGCAGGGTGCGACCATCGGCCAGGCTCAGCAGCCAGTCATCGCCGGAACGGCGCATCTGTTCGAGTCGCGCGTTGGCGAGCAGGCCCAGGTCGCAATCATGCAGCCGGTCCAGCAATGCATCCTGCACCACACGGTTTTCAACGATATGCCCCAGGGTGTCGGCATGCAGGCTTTCGGCGGAAAAATGAATCTGTCCGGTGCCGCTGCCGTCCCAGACGTGCATGTCGGTGTAGGGACTGGCGCGGCGGGTGGCGATGCCATCCCAGACGCCAAGGCGTTCGAGGATCCGCTGGCTGGCCGTCGACAAGGCACTGACCCGGGGTTCGAATGCCGCCTGGGAATCGAAGGGTTTGACGCTCATCGGGCTGCCATCGAGCAACAGCACCTGCAAGCCGCTGCCCTGCAACGCCAGCGCAAGGGCGCTGCCGACCATACCGGCGCCGACAATCAGCAGATCTGCACGCAATTCCATGCTTTATGCCTGTTTTGCGGGCGACATGAGCCGCCCATGAAAAGAATATTCAATCCCATGCCTACACATCGGGCCGGGTCCCAAGGCCCATGGCCTGGCGGGCGAACCAGCGCTTGGCGGGGGGCAATGCGTCGAGACCGAGCAGGCCGAGGTTGCGGGCCACCGACACCAGCGGCAGGCGACTGCTGAACAACCGCGTGACCTGATCGGAGAAACCTACCGTCAGGGCCTGGTCCATCCGCTGGCGCTCGCGATAGGCCTGCAGCACGGCAAAATCCCCCGGAGCGCTTTCGCTGTCCAGCAAGGCATCGGCCAGAGCCTGGGCGTCGCGCAGCGACAGGTTGAAGCCCTGCCCGGCAATCGGATGCAAGCTGTGGGCGGCATTACCCAGGACCGCCAGATGCGGGCGCACCTGCTCCTCGGCCTCCACCAGCGCCAACGGGTACAAATGTCGCACGCCCACCTGTTTCAAGGCACCCAGGCGATAGCCGAACACACTCTGCAATTCGCTGAGGAAACTGCGCTCGTCAAGATCCGCCAGCCGCTGTGCATCCATGCCCTGACGGGTCCAGACCAGGGCGCAGCGATTCTCCGGCAGTGGCAGCAAGGCCATCGGGCCGTCATCGGTGAAGCGCTCGAAGGCCATGCCGTCGTGGGGTTCACCGGGGGTGATGTTGGCGATCAACGCGCTCTGGTCATACGGTCGATGGCGTACACCGATGCCCAACTGTTCCCGAAGACCGGAACGACCGCCGTCGGCCAGCACCGCCAGGTCGCATTCCAAGAGCGTTTCGTCATCCAGGGTCAGGCGATAACCGCCCTCCTGCGGCTCCATCCGGGTGACTTGCGCCGGACAACGCCAACTGACCACGTCCTTGTCCAGGCCTTGCCACAGGCACTGGCCAAGCCAGGCGTTTTCCACTACATAGCCCAGGGCCGGGACACCCTCCTCGCTGGCCGACAGCCGCGCCGTGGAAAACCGTCCCCGATCAGACACATGGATCTGCTTGATAGGTTCGGCACGCTGGGAAATTTCCTGCCAGCGTCCCAGGCGCTGATAGATCTGCCGGGAGCCAAAGGACAACGCCGAGGAACGGGCATCGTAGCTCGGTTGCCAGGCATGGCCAGGGGCGAAGGGCTCGATCAGGACGATCTTCCAGCCCCGGGCCTTGACACCCGCTTGCAGGGCCAGGGCCAGGCTCGCACCGACCAGGCCACCGCCAATGATCGCCAGGTTGACCCGACTCATGCCACTTGTTCCCGTGCGTCAGCCATCAGCGCCTCGATTTCGGCGACGGTCTTGGGCACGCCCCGGGTCAGGATCTCACAACCGTTTCTGGTCACCACCACGTCATCCTCGATACGCACGCCTATGCCGCGCCATTTTTTCGCTACGCTGCGGTTGTCCGGGGCAATGTAGATGCCTGGCTCCACGGTCAGCGTCATGCCGACTTCCAACACCCGCCATTCACCGCCGACGCGGTATTCGCCCACATCGTGCACATCCATGCCCAGCCAGTGGCCGGCGCGGTGCATGTAGAACGCCCGGTAGGCTTCGCTGGCGATCAACTCATCCACCTCACCCTCCAGCAGCCCAAGGCGCACCAGGCCCTCGGTAATGACCTGGACCGTCGCCTCATGGGCCTGGTTCCAGTGCTTGTCCGGCGCGATCTCGGCAAACGCCGCTTCCTGGGCCGCCAGCACCAACTCGTAGATCGCCTTCTGCTCAGGGGAAAACCGGCCATTGACCGGCCAGGTCCGCGTGATATCGCTGGCGTAGCAGTCGATTTCACAACCGGCGTCGATCAGCACCAGGTCGCCATCCTTGAGCAGCGCGTCGTTCTGCTGGTAATGCAGGATGCAGCTATTGCGGCCCGCCGCGACAATCGAGCCATAGGCCGGCATTTTCGCCCCGCCCTTGCGGAACTCGTAATCCAACTCGGCTTCCAGGCTGTATTCGTAGAGCCCGGGACGCGCCGCCTGCATCGCCCGGACGTGCGCCTGGGCGGAGATCCGCGCCGCTTCACGCATGACCTTCACTTCCGCCGCCGATTTATACAGGCGCATGTCGTGCAGCAAGTGATCCAGGGCAACGAATTCGTTCGGCGGCTGGGCGCCGAGGTTGGCCTTGGAGCGAATCACGTTGATCCACTCCATCAGGTGCCGGTCGAATTCCGGGTTGCTGCCCATGGCCGAATACACCCGGTCGCGGCCTTCGATCAGGCCCGGCAGGATGTCGTCGATATCGGTGATGGGAAATGCGTCGTCGGCGCCGTAATCCCGGATCGCGCCTTCCTGCCCGGCGCGCAGGCCATCCCACAACTCACGCTCGGCGTTGCGCTCGCGGCAGAACAGGATGTATTCGCCATGGGCCCGGCCTGGCATCAACACGATCACCGCCTGCGGCTCGGGAAAGCCGCTGAGGTATTGGAAGTCGCTGTCCTGGCGGTAGACATGCTCGACGTCGCGGTTGCGGATCGCAACGGCGGCGGCGGGCAGGATTGCGATACTGTTGGGTTCCATCTGCGCCATCAGGGCCTTGCGGCGACGGCTGTATTCCGATTTCGGGATATGAATCATGGGCAGACGGTGTTCCCTCTGAAATTCAATGCAAGGATGGCTTGGGGGCCGCTGCATCGGTTTTTTTGGTCTCGGTGAACAGCAGCAATGGCGCGACCCGCAGGTACTCCATCACTTCCATGTAGTCGCTTTCGCCGTCATCGGACTCTTCCAGTGCATCCTGGACTTGGGAGATTGCCGCCAGGTCCTGCAGCACCTCCTTCGCCTCCTCACTCAGCGCGTATTCGCGGCGGGTCAGGCCGAAGCCGGCGAGGAAGCCCTGGCACCACTGGCCCAGGGCAGCAGCGCGCTCGGCCAGCGGTGCGTCGTCGGTGGGCAGCAGCAGGACCACGGTCATGTCATCGCTGGTCAGCTCGCCCTTGACCATTTCCTGCAGGCCGATGAGGGCATTGCGGACGTTGTCCGCCGGCTCGCCTTCGAGCAGCTCGGCAGCGTCGGCCAGCCAGCCTTCGGCGTCGAAGCCGGCACCCGCGCAGCTACGACCGAGCAGCAGGCCATGCAGTTCGGCAGGCGATACGGGGTGGCCGCTGGTGCTCAGCAGGGTGGCGAAAGCTTGATACGGGGAATTCTGAATGGGCATGGGCAGCTAGGCGCCAGACGGCGCTATGTCTAGAATGGAGGCCTTGTATCCTACATCGACAGACTCGCCAAGACTATCAGAGGCTGTGCGACACACCTCCCCATCAGACACAATCTTCAGTGGACACAATGGAAGACACCGACCTGCAAGCGCTGATGGCCAGACTCGAATTGCTAATTGACCGGGTCGAGCAACTAAAGAGCCAGAACGGACTCTTATTAGCTCAGGAAAAAACCTGGCGCGAGGAACGCGCTCACCTCATTGAAAAAAACGAAATCGCCCGGCGTAAGGTCGAATCGATGATTTCGCGCCTCAAGGCCCTGGAGCAAGACTCATGAGTTCAAGCAATAGCGTTACCGTGCAGATCCTCGACAAAGAATATTCGATCATCTGCCCCCAGGAAGAGCGCAGCAACCTGGTGAGCGCCGCCCGTTACCTGGACGGCAAGATGCGCGAGATCCGCAGCAGCGGCAAAGTCATCGGCGCCGACCGTATCGCCGTGATGGCAGCCTTGAACATCACCCACGACCTGCTGCATCGCCAGGATACGCCGGACGTGCAGGTCAGCGGATCGACCCGTGAACAGGTGCGCGACCTGCTGGAACGGGTGGATCTGGTGCTGGCCACCGATCCGGACGTCAGCAAGGGCTGATTCGCGAAGCTGCCTGGGGTATACTTGCGTCACTCCCTGGGGTGCTTGCCAGTTGGTGATGTCCCTGAGCCGATACGCACAACCACGGGGGTTGCACGTTGGGGCCGGTGTGCATGTCCGCTTGACGGAAAGCCTTAACGCCTCCTGCAACTTCCACCTTGAACTCTCGGGTTCAAGGGCTAAGCCGGCAGCGGTTCATCCGGGGAGCCTGATTCCAGACAATGCCAGTCTTCAAGACTGGCATTGTCGTGTCTGGCGCAGGCATTTCTGGCGACCACGTTTGCGGTTACGCTGTGCCATCCAAGCCAGACTCGAAGCATCGACCATGTCCGAACCCGCGTTGCTGCCCCGCCCCCAACTTCGACGCCTGCTGCGCCAGGCCCGTCGCGCCCTGACGCCCGCCCAACAACGACAAGCCGCCCAGGGGCTCTACCGGCAATTGGCCCAACATCCGATGTTTCGCCGCGCCAGGCACATCGCTCTGTACCTGCCCAATGACGGCGAGATCGATCCACGCCTGCTGCTGCGCGCCGCCCAGCGCCGGGGCAAGGCCACTTACCTGCCCGTGCTCAGCCCATGGCCGCGGACCAAGATGGTTTTCCAACGCATCCGACCCGGGGAACAACTGTATCCCAATCGTTTTCGTATTCTCGAACCACGGATCGACCTCGCCCGGCAACGCAAGGTCTGGGCATTGGACCTGGTATTGCTGCCGCTGGTGGGCTTCGATGACGTGGGCGGCCGATTGGGCATGGGAGGTGGGTTCTATGACCGCAGCCTGGCGTACCTGGCGCGACGCAAGTTATGGCGCAAGCCAACGTTGCTGGGGCTGGCCCATGAATGCCAGAAAGTCGAAAGGCTGGCGCAGGCGAGCTGGGATGTACCGTTGCAAGGAACGGTCAGTGACAGGCATTGGTATATTGCAGGGTAGGCGCCGCGAAACTCAGCGGCGCCTGGAAGACGGTTTCAGCGTTTAAGCGGTGGCGCGGGTTGGGTGACATCCATCGGCGCCTCGGTCTTGCTGGCCCACAGGCTTTGGGCGTAACCCGTGGTCACGACACCCAGACCGAACAGAATGACCAGAATCCACAACAAATCCGGTTTGCGTTTCATCGATTGCCCCCCTCAAGGCATATCACACACGATGACAGCAGCGGTTTTCTTATTGGCCGTGCAGCAGCGTCAAGCTTGGAAGGCCGGCATTTTGCGACAACCTTGATCGTCACGCAAACGCTGGCGTCAACCGACCGTCGGTTTGTCATAAAATCGCTGAACTATTTTTAGCACACCGCCCAGGAGTAGAAGTCATGGCCTATTGGCTGATGAAATCCGAGCCCGACGAATTGTCCATCCAAGGCCTGGAAAAGCTCGGCCAGGCCCGCTGGGACGGGGTCCGCAACTACCAGGCGCGCAACTTCCTGCGGGCCATGGCGCAGGGCGACCACTTCTTTTTCTACCACTCCAGCTGTCCGGAGCCGGGCATCGCCGGGATCGGGCAAATCGTGCGGACGGCCTACCCGGACCCGACGGCACTCGAGCCCGACAGCCACTACTTCGACCCGAAGGCCAGCGCGGATAAAAACCCATGGACCGCGATCGATGTCGCCCATGTCGAAACCTTTCCCCGGGTACTGAAACTCGACTACCTCAAACAGCAAGCCGCCCTCGCCGAAATGCCCCTGGTGCAGAAAGGCTCACGGCTATCGGTGATGCCGGTGACGGCGGAGCAATGGGCAGCGGTGATGGCGTTGAAGTCGTAGCGCTATCGGCGCCCCTCAGTCCGCTGTCGCGAGCAGGCTCGCTCCCACAAGGGTCTTCATCGAGTGGAGATCCAGTGTGGGGCGAGCCTGCTCGCAATGAGGCCCGCCCAGACAGCACAAGACTTACTGGATAATCAGGTTGTTGAACAACAGATCATCCACCATCGGCTTGCCGGTCTCGTCGTTCATCACTTGCTGGGTCTGCTTCAACGCTTCCTGGCGCAACTTCTCCTTGGCTTCAAGGTTGTTCATGGTTTCGCTGGTCTGCTGGGCGAACAGCGCAACCAACTGGTTGCGAATCAGCGGTTCATTGGCCTTCACCGCCGCCGCAGCGGCATCGCCGGTCACCCGCAGGGCCACGTCGGCCTTGTACACCTTCAGTTTCGCCGTGCCATCCAGACCGTAATTGCCCACGAAGGGCGGGCTCAGGGTGATGTAGCTGACCTTCGGTGCCTCACCTTCTTTTGCTTCCTTGGCCTCTTCGTTGGCCATCACTGCCGCAGGCAACGACAGGGCCAGCATCAACACGATCCACGCTTTCACATTCAACTCCTCATCCGGTTTGCGGCCCAGCATACCGACCCGCCGTTCAAGCACAAGCTTATGGCCGGCTATCAGGGCGGGGCATGCTCGTTGACCCGTTGACTCTCACACCTACACTTATCGGCCATCACTCCCAAAGGAATAGCCCTGATGAAAGCCGTGCTGTGCAAAGAATTCGGCCCCGCCGAATCGCTGGTGCTGGAAGACGTCGCCAGCCCCGTCGCAAAGAAGAACGAAGTGCTGCTGGACGTGCATGCCGCCGGGGTGAACTTCCCTGACACGCTGATCATCGAGGGCAAGTATCAATTCAAACCACCCTTCCCGTTTTCTCCCGGCGGCGAAGCGGCGGGAGTCGTCAGGGAAGTGGGCGAAAAGGTCAGCCATCTCAAGGTCGGTGACCGCGTGATGGCACTGACCGGTTGGGGCAGCTTTGCCGAACAGGTCGCAGTACCTAGCTACAACGTGCTGCCGATTCCGGCGTCCATGGACTTCAACACCGCCGCAGCCTTCAGCATGACCTACGGCACCTCGATGCATGCCCTCAAGCAGCGGGCCAACCTGCAACCCGGTGAAACCCTGCTGGTGCTCGGCGCCTCCGGAGGCGTGGGCCTGGCGGCGGTGGAGATTGGCAAGGCCATGGGCGCGCGGGTGATCGCCGCCGCCAGCAGCGCGGAAAAACTCGCCGTAGCCAAGGCCGCCGGCGCCGACGAATTGATCAACTACAGCGAAACCAGCCTCAAGGACGAGATCAAGCGCCTCACCGACGGCCAGGGCGCCGATGTCATCTACGATCCGGTGGGTGGCGATCTGTTCGACCAGGCCATCCGCTCCATCGCCTGGAACGGCCGGCTGCTGGTGGTCGGTTTCGCCAGCGGACGCATCCCCGAACTGCCGGTGAACCTGGCCCTGCTCAAAGGCGCTGCCGTGGTGGGCGTGTTCTGGGGCTCCTTTGCCCAGCGCCAACCCCAGGACAACGCCGCCAACTTCCAGCAATTGTTCGGCTGGTTCGCCGAGGGCAAGCTCAAGCCGCTGGTCTCGCAGCTGTATCCACTGGTCAACGCCGCCCAGGCGATCAATGACCTGGCCCAGCGCAAGGCGGTTGGAAAAGTGGTCGTGCAAGTACGTTGACTGCATCGATGCGGCCCCGACGCCCACGGCGTCGGGGCCGCAACTTTCATGGCATCGAAGCACTTCCAGCGCCAGGCCCACAACGTCACCAGCTTATGCCTGGGCGACGAGTTCGTTTGTGAACATCCCTCCGGCAACATTTCCCCCGTGCAGAGCAAAACAAGCGATGCTATTTTCGGTAACGAAACTGTAATATTCGCATTCGCAGTCATAACAAGAATCCGGAGTCCTTGAATGTTTGCCTTCTTTCGCCCTGCCGCACACCAGGCACCCCTGCCTGACGAAAAAATAGACAGCACCTACCGACGCCTTCGTTGGCAGATTTTCGCCGGGATTTTCATTGGGTACGCGGGTTACTACCTGCTGCGCAAGAACTTCACCCTGGCATTTCCAGACCTGATCGCCCAAGGTTACACAAAGGGCCAGCTCGGCGTGGCGGTGTCGGCGATTGCGATCGCCTACGGCCTTTCCAAATTCCTGATGGGCATCGTGTCCGACCGTTCCAATCCTCGCTACTTCCTGCCCTTTGGCCTGGTGATGTCCGCCGCGGTGATGTTCGTTTTCGGTTTCGCGCCGTGGGCGACGTCCAGCGTGACCATCATGTTCATCCTGTTGTTCATCAACGGTTGGGCGCAAGGCATGGGTTGGCCGCCGAGTGGACGGACCATGGTGCATTGGTGGTCGCAGAAAGAACGCGGCGGTGTGGTTTCGGTATGGAACACCGCGCATAACGTCGGTGGCGGCCTGATCGGTCCGTTGGCGATCCTCGGCATGGGCTGGTTCAACGACTGGCACAGCAAGTTCTACGTGCCGGCCGCCGTGGCCCTGTTGGTGGCTGCATTTGCCTTCATTGTCATGCGTGATACTCCGCAATCAACGGGTTTGCCGCCCATCGAGAAGTACAAGAACGATTACCCGGAAGGCTACGACGCCAGCCACGAGAACGAATTCAGCGCCAAGGAAATCTTCGTCAAGTACGTGCTGCGCAACAAAATGCTCTGGTTCATCGCACTGGCCAACGTCTTCGTCTACTTGCTGCGCTACGGCATCCTGGACTGGGCGCCGACTTATCTTAAAGAGGTCAAGCACTTCGACTTCGACAAGACGTCCTGGGCTTACTTCCTGTACGAATGGGCAGGGATTCCCGGCACGCTGCTGTGCGGTTGGATGTCGGACAAGATCTTCCGTGGCAACCGTGGCCTGACGGGCATGGTGTTCATGGCGCTGGTGACGGTCGCGACCCTGGTGTATTGGCTGAATCCGCCGGGCAACCCGATGGTCGACATGATCTCGTTGTTCGCGATCGGCTTCCTGATCTATGGCCCGGTGATGCTGGTGGGTCTGCAGGCGCTGGAACTGGTGCCCAAGAAAGCGGCCGGTACGGCTGCCGGTTTTACCGGCCTGTTCGGTTACCTGGGCGGTTCAGTCGCGGCCAGTGCCATGATGGGTTACACAGTGGACTATTTCGGCTGGAATGGCGGTTTCATCCTGCTGATCGCCGCGTGCCTGCTGGCCATGGCGTTCCTGGCGCCAACCCTGGGACACAAGCAAGTCAGCAGTCAGAGCCGCGAAGCGGTGGCCTGATCGACGGTTGATCTGCAACGCTTGAGCCGCGCCTCCAGATTCCGATCCGGCATGGCGTGGCTGCGCAGGGCGTGAATGGTCTGCTCGACATAATCGCGAGTCGTGCCGAAACGCCCGCAGGCGCTTTCGAACACCTGGCTCAGCACATGATCCGGCAGGTTGCCGGCATAGCTGGGCAGGTGTCGCTCCAGCACAAAGCCCAAGGCCTGCACGCGGTTGCCGTTCTCGAGCCGGCAACTGAGCCAGTGCGGACGATAGGACGGAACCGGCATCTCCCGCTGCCACAAGGCAAACAATGAGTCCTCGAGATTCTCCTCCGGCAATCGGTAGGCGAAACCGCTGCATGAGCCGCCACGATCCAACCCGAACACCAGCCCCGGCAATTCCGGCGTACCGCGATGCTCGTGGGACCACAGGTACAAACCGCGATGATAACCGTGGACCCGCCCGCGCATCCGCTCCACTGCCGTGCATTCCGGCCGCCAGATCAATGAACCGTAGGCGAACAGCCAGACCGGGCCGCCTTGGTGAAGGCTCATGGTCGATTGCATCGAAGCGAGCAATTGTTCTCGGGTCAGTTGCGCGCCCAGGTCGAGCCGTGGCGGATACAGGGCGCAGCTGATGGCGGTTTCGATAGCGGTCATGGCCGGTAGCGGAAGGCTCCTCGCGTGGATCGGGAAACGGATTGGCGCGCGTCATGGGCCTGACGCTTGCCTGATCCCAGGCAAGTTGGATGCCAAGGACGCTATATACGTTATCGGTCTCTAGCCCAAAAGACTAAATACCGAAACGAAATATAGGGAGTGATAACTCTGTGGCGAGGGAACTTGCTCCCGCTAGGTTGCGCAGCAATCGCCGCTATTGGAGCTGCCACGCAGCCCGGCGGGAGCAAGCGCCCTCGCCACGACAGCGCAATGCAGGGACTACATGGGATCGGAGCGCAGGCTCAAGCGCGAGGTGCATAGGCAAACACGTCGGCGCGCATCTGGTGTGCATCCATTCCGGCCTCCACCAGTGCATCGAGGGTGGCATAGATCATCGCCGGCGAGCCGCTGGCGTAGACATGTACACCCGAAAGGTCGCTGATGTCTTCACACACCGCTTCGTGAAGCATTCCGCAACGCCCTTCCCAGCCGCACAGGTCGCTGACGACCTTGTGCAGGAACAGATTCGGCAGCTTTTTCCACTCGTCCCAATGCTCGATCTCATAGAAATCCTCCGGTCGCCGCACACCCCAATAGAGGTGCACCGGATGCTTGAAGCCTTCTGCCCGGCAGTGCTCGATCAGGCTGTGCATCTGTGCCATGCCGGTACCGGCGGCGATCAACACCAAGGGGCCGTCCGGCAATTCGGACAAGTGAGTATCGCCAAAAGGCATCTCGACATGAACGTTGGGATTGCGTTGCAGTTGCTCCAGCAGCGCCTTCGCACTGTTTTCGCGCACCAGCACGTGCAATTGCAGATCGCGCCCCGAATGCGGTGCCGAGGCCAGGGAGAACGCCGACTTGTCGCCATTCTCCCGCTCAATCATCAGATACTGCCCCGCATGGTAGCGCGGCGGCTTGCCCGCCGGCGCCCGCAGGCTGACCCGCCAGACATCGCCACCCACATCGACACAACCGGTGACCTGGCACGCCAGGCGGCGCACGGGCAATTCACCCGGCGCCAATACCCCGTCCCACAACACCACACAGTCCTCCAGGGGCTCGGCGATGCAGGTGAAGATCTCTCCGTGATCACGCACGTCGCCGGCCTGCTGCACGCGGCCTTCCACCAGCAACGCACCACAGACATGGCAGTTGCCGTTGCGGCAGCTTTGCGGGCATTCATAGCCCAGGCGCCGCGCACCATCGAGAATCCGCTCGGCGGGCCGTATTTCCAGCACCGCGCCGGACGGCTGCAAGGTCACACGCATCAATCTATTCCTAACTGATTCCAAATGGCATCGATCCGTTGGGTAACGGCTTCATCCTTGACGATAACCCGGCCCCACTCACGTGTGGTTTCTCCGGGCCATTTATGCGTGGCATCGAGCCCCATCTTCGAGCCCAGGCCGGAGACCGGCGAAGCGAAGTCGAGGTAATCGATCGGCGTGTTGTCGATCATCACCGTGTCGCGCTTGGGGTCCATGCGCGTGGTGATGGCCCAGATCACGTCGTTCCAGTCCCGTGCATTGATATCGTCGTCAGTGACGATAACGAACTTGGTGTACATGAACTGTCGCAGAAACGACCAGACCCCCAGCATCACCCGCTTGGCATGCCCTGGATACGACTTCTTCATGGTCACCACGGCCATGCGGTACGAGCAGCCCTCCGGCGGCAGGTAGAAATCGGTGATCTCCGGGAATTGCTTTTGCAGGATCGGCACGAAGACTTCGTTCAGCGCCACACCGAGAATGGCCGGCTCATCGGGCGGACGGCCGGTGTAGGTGCTGTGGTAGATCGGCTTCACCCGATGGGTGATACGTTCGACGGTGAACACCGGGAAGCTGTCGACTTCGTTGTAGTAACCGGTGTGGTCGCCGTACGGGCCTTCGTCGGCCATTTCGCCGGGGTGAATCACCCCTTCGAGGATGATCTCGGCGGTGGCCGGGACTTGCAGGTCGTTGCCGCGGCATTTCACCAGTTCGGTGCGGTTGCCGCGCAGCAGGCCGGCGAAGGCGTATTCGGAGAGGCTGTCGGGCACGGGCGTGACCGCCCCGAGAATGGTCGCCGGGTCCGCGCCCAGTGCCACCGATACGGGGAAAGGCTGGCCGGGGTGTTTTTCGCACCACTCGCGGTAGTCCAGCGCACCGCCACGGTGGCTCAGCCAGCGCATGATGACCTTGTTGCGGCCAATCACCTGCTGGCGATAGATACCGAGGTTCTGGCGATCCTTGTTCGGTCCCTTGGTGACGGTCAGGCCCCAGGTGATCAACGGCCCCACATCGCCCGGCCAGCAGGTCTGCACCGGGAGCATCGCGAGGTCGACATCATCACCCTCGATCACCACTTCCTGGCAGATCGCGTCCTTGACGACTTTCGGCGCCATGGAAATGATCTTGCGGAAAATCGGCAGTTTGGACCAGGCGTCCTTCAGGCCCTTGGGTGGCTCGGGCTCCTTGAGGAACGCCAGCAACTTGCCGATTTCGCGCAGCTCGTCGACCGACTCGGCGCCCATGCCCATGGCCACGCGCTCCGGCGTGCCGAACAGGTTACCCAGCACTGGTATGTCGTAGCCTGTTGGGTTCTCGAACATTAACGCCGGGCCTTTGGCCCGCAGCGTGCGGTCGCAGACTTCCGTCATCTCCAGCACCGGAGAGATGGGAACCTGGATGCGTTTCAACTCGCCGCGCTGCTCAAGCTGCTGCACGAAATCCCGAAGATCCTTGAATTTCATTGAGATGCCACCCCGAAAATAGGCGTACATCCTACCTGCTCCAGCGCCCGAACAGCAGCCCGCGCGTGCGCAGAACGGTCAATTATCGGCAGTACCCAGCAGCAGCGGAGCAAACAACGGTCCCAGGCGAGTGCTACCGAGGTCCGACAAATGATCCTCATCCCTGTACTGCGAGTAACCATTGGCCTCGATTGGGCAGACCCGATCCGAGCACATCAACGGCGTAGGATCGATGATATGTACTCCGGGGTCGGCAGCCTTCATCGAGTCGAACAAGGCACTCAGGAAGCGCTGGCGCGCCAGGTGTTCCGAGAGCGGACGACCCAGCCCCTCGGCTGAACGCCCTATCCGTGCCAGGCTTGTCAGTCGGCCGATGGCGCCCTTACGCTGCAATGGCACCTCCTTGAACAACCAGACCTGCGCCCCCGTCGCCCTGATCGCTGCAACACGCGCCTTGAGCGCTTCGGCCATGCGTACCTCGGCTTCAGCGGTATTGTCACGGGGATCGAGCAACACCTTCTTGTCGCCGTCCTCACGACCATAGACATATAGGCTCCAGTTCGACGCCAGTACCACGTCCTTGATCTTCAGGCGACGAACCTGCTCCATGGTCCGCTCGTTGAAATCCTTGCAACGCGGCCTCGGATCATCGCTGAGAATTGGCGGGCAGGCGCTCATGCTGTAAAGCCAGACCGGGCCACTACCGTTCGCGGCGCTGCTTTCGATCGCCGGCAACAGCGCCGCAGCGTGACTGTCGCCCCAGAACAGCCGGGTTGCCGGGGCATCCTTGTGCCCGCCCAGCAGGCATGCCTTGTCCAGACGCTTGTCTGAAGTCACCAGCATGCATTTCATCTGCCCCGCTCGCCATTCCCGCGCCTGGGCGTACTCCATTGCTTTACCGGTAAGGCGTTGGGGAAAGCCATCCGCCGACCGTACCACCGAACCCGATACAGCCAGGGCAACCATGGCCAGCAACCCTCCCACCAACACGGGTTTGCGCCCAGCCAGCAGGCGCTTTTCACGGAACGGAAGCTCAACGCAACGCCAACTCAGCCAGGCAAGAATCAGCGCCAACAGAATCCAGCCCGCCGCTTCCCAGGGTTGGATTCCGTCGATGGATATGGCGTTGGCATAGACGTACACCGGCCAATGCCACAGGTAAAAGGAATAGGAAAGCAAACCCACCCAGACCAGAGCCTTGGTACTTAACACCTGAGCGACCCAAGTCGAACACCGGGCGCCTGACCAGATCAATGCCGTGGTACCGAGCACAGGTAATAAAGCGGCCCAGCCCGGAAACACCGTCGTTTCGTCGAATGTGAGAACCGCCGCCAGCACCGCCACCAACCCAGCCGTGGCGGCGGACTGGCTGACCCACGGTCGAACTGCGTGCCTGGGCGCAGGCAGGACCGCGAGCATCGCCCCGCACAAAAGCTCCCAGGCCCGGGTCGGCAGCGAGAAGAAGGCGACGTCAGGCTTGCGGTCGATGCAAGCGATATTCAGCCCGAAAGAAATCAGCAGCAGGGCAAACAGCATCCAACGCCAATGGCGAACATGGCGCATCAACAGCACCATCAGCAGAGGAAAGAAAATGTAGTACTGCTCTTCAACAGCCAGGGACCAAGTGTGAAGCAGCGGCTTCAGATCCGAAGCAGGCGCGAAATAGCCATCTTCACGCATGAACAGGATGTTTGAGATAAACAGCGATTGATAACGAACCGCTCTGCCAAGCTCTGAAAAGTCCTTGGCCGTCAGCAGCAACCAGCCCACGGCCAACGAAGCCAGCAGTACCACGCTCAAGGCCGGGAGGATACGTCGCGCCCGACGCGCCCAGAAATCGACGAAGCTGAAACGCTGCGCACCGATCTCGCGGAACAGGATACTGGTGATCAGGAACCCGGAAATGACGAAAAAGACGTCGACGCCGACAAAACCGCCGCTGAATGTGCCGAAACCGAAGTGAAACAAAACAACCGGAATAACGGCCAGCGCCCTCAAGCCATCAATGTCCCGGCGGTTGCCAAACGTATGCATAACGCTCCTTGTCGCTTTGAAAACCCATGATGAACACGGACACAGCCGGCCTACGAAAGTTGTCCATTTTGATACAAAACTTCGCAAAAAAAAGAGCGCCTCATCCGAGGCGCCCTTTTTTCTACAAACCTGACTTCGTGTTACTTGCGCTTCATCGACAGGAAGAACTCATCGTTGGTCTTGGTCGTCTTCAACTTGTCGACCAGGAACTCGATGGCAGCCACTTCGTCCATCGGGTGCAGCAGCTTGCGCAGGATCCACATGCGCTGCAACTCGTCATCGGCCGTCAGCAGCTCTTCACGGCGAGTGCCGGAGCGGTTGATGTTGATGGCCGGGAACACGCGCTTCTCGGCAATGCGACGATCCAGGGGCAGCTCCATGTTACCGGTGCCCTTGAATTCCTCGTAGATCACTTCGTCCATCTTCGAACCGGTTTCAACCAGTGCGGTGGCGATGATGGTCAGCGAACCGCCTTCCTCGATGTTGCGCGCGGCGCCGAAGAAACGCTTCGGTTTCTCCAGGGCGTGGGCATCGACACCACCGGTCAGTACCTTGCCGGAGCTCGGGATCACGGTGTTGTAGGCACGGGCCAGACGGGTGATGGAGTCCAGCAGGATGACCACGTCCTTCTTGTGCTCGACCAGGCGCTTGGCCTTCTCGATCACCATTTCGGCAACCTGCACGTGGCGGGTCGGCGGCTCGTCGAACGTCGAGGCGACCACTTCGCCGCGCACGGTACGCTGCATCTCCGTCACTTCTTCCGGACGCTCGTCGATCAGCAGCACAATCAGATGAACTTCAGGGTTGTTACGGGCGATGTTGGCCGCGATGTTCTGCAGCATGATCGTCTTGCCCGCTTTCGGCGGCGCCACGATCAGACCGCGCTGGCCTTTGCCGATGGGCGCACACAGGTCGATGACACGACCGGTGAGGTCTTCGGTGGAGCCATTGCCGGCTTCCATCTTCATGCGCACAGTCGGGAACAGCGGGGTCAGGTTTTCGAAAAGAATCTTGTTCTTCGCGTTTTCCGGACGGTCGAAGTTGATCGTGTCGACCTTGAGCAGCGCGAAGTAACGCTCGCCTTCCTTCGGAGGGCGGATCTTGCCAACGATGGTGTCACCGGTGCGCAAGTTGAAGCGACGGATCTGGCTCGGCGAGACGTAGATATCGTCCGGGCCGGCGAGGTAGGAAGCGTCCGCGGAACGGAGGAAGCCGAAGCCGTCCTGGAGAATCTCCAGCACGCCATCACCGGAGATTTCCTCGCCGCTCTTCGCGTGCTTCTTGAGCAGGGAGAAAATCACGTCCTGCTTGCGCGAACGGGCCATATTTTCTATGCCCATCTGTTCGGCCAATTCGAGCAGTTCGGTAATCGGCTTTTGCTTGAGTTCAGTCAGATTCATATAGGAATGACGTAATCATTTATGGAGGGGAAATTAAGCTTTTGGCTTAATGAGGCCGCGCCGCAGAGAAGGCGACAGGATCGCGTACTTATTCGAAAGGAGTGCGTCGGCGACGGCTTGCAGGGGGCAATGGAGAAACCAGTGCGGGGCCGAATGTACCACCTGGATTTGCGAGCGTCTAGCCCCGAATAACGAAAAAGCCCCGCGATTGGCGGGGCTTTTTCAACGGCATTCGGCGCTTAGATGTTGGCGTCGAGGAAAGCAGCCAGTTGCGACTTCGACAGCGCACCGACCTTGGTGGCCTCGACGTTGCCGTTCTTGAACAGCATCAGCGTCGGGATACCACGCACGCCGTGCTTGGCCGGGGTTTCCTGGTTTTCGTCGATGTTCAGCTTGGCGACGGTCAGCTTGCCCTTGTAGGTCTCGGCAATTTCGTCCAGGACTGGAGCGATCATCTTGCACGGACCGCACCACTCAGCCCAATAGTCCACCAGTACAGCGCCTTCGGCCTTGAGTACGTCAGCCTCGAAGCTAGCGTCGCTAACGTGTTTGATCAGATCGCTGCTCATGGAAATCTCCGGGGTTGTCAGCAAAAAAACGTGGCCCATCATAGCTGCCCTTCCCAGGTTCAGGAAGTCACTGTTGATTGAGTCTCGCTATGGGCAAAGTCGTAATTGGGTATAACCCAGGCTCCTCCCAGCCGCATCAGACGAAGCGATTCGGCGGCACCGCTGCGCCGAAATCCCCCACCCTCAAGGGACGCTGCCCGATAAAGGTGCGAAACGCGACCACCGTCAGGATGGGAGGCTGCGTTGGGTCTGGTTCTGGTGGGTGAAACCGGTTTGGCATGGCCTGTGCTCTATCCGAGCGCAGAAATCACCATCCCATGCGGAGATTCGCCATGATCCAGCGTTGCAGCGCCCTGCTCACCGTCCTGTTTGCCAGCCTGATGCTTTGCCAGTTGCCCGCCCATGCCGACGGGCTGGAGGACGTGATCAAGCGCGGCACGCTCAAAGTCGCGGTGCCCCAGGACTTCCCGCCGTTCGGCTCGGTAGGCCCGGACATGAAACCCCGCGGCCTGGATATCGATACCGCGAAACTGCTGGCCGACCAGCTCCAGGTCAAGCTTGAGCTTACGCCGGTCAACAGCACCAATCGCATCCCGTTCCTGACCACCGGCAAGGTCGACCTGGTGATCTCCAGCCTGGGCAAGAACCCGGAACGTGAGAAGGTCATCGATTTTTCCAGCGCCTACGCCCCGTTCTACCTTGCCGTGTTCGGCCCACCCGAGGCCGCCATCAATGGCCTGGACGACCTCAAGGGCAAGACCATCAGCGTCACCCGGGGCGCCATCGAAGACATCGAGCTGACCAAGGTTGCCCCGGAAGGCACCACCATCAAGCGCTTCGAAGACAATAACTCGACCATCGCGGCCTACCTCACCGGCCAGGTGGACCTGATCGCCAGCGGCAACGTGGTGATGGTCGCCATCAGCGAGCGCAACCCCAAGCGTGTCCCGGCGCTGAAAGTGAAGCTCAAGGACTCGCCTGTTTACGTCGGCGTGAACAAAAACGAGCCCGCGCTGCTGGATAAGGTCAACCGGATCCTCGCCACGGCCAAGACCGATGGCAGCCTGGAGAAAAACGCCCAGACCTGGCTCAAGCAGCCGCTGCCGGCCGATCTCTGACCGCCACTTGAGAGGCTGAGCATGGCTTATCAGTTCGATTTCCTGCCGGTGATGCAAAACACCGAGCTGCTATTGCGCGGTGCGCTGTTCACCCTGGAATTGACGGCCATCGGCGCGTTGCTCGGGGTTGGCCTCGGCATCGTCGGCGCCGTGGTACGGGCGTGGCAGATCCGCCCGTTCGCGGCGATATTCGGGGTGTACGTGGAGCTGATCCGCAACACACCGTTCCTGGTGCAGCTGTTTTTCATCTTTTTCGGCCTGCCGTCCTTGGGCGTGCAGATTTCCGAATGGCAGGCGGCGGTCCTGGCCATGGTGATCAACCTCGGCGCCTACTCCACCGAAATCATTCGCGCCGGCATCCAGGCTATCCCCCACGGACAGCTGGAAGCCGCCGCGGCCCTGGCGATGAGTCGCTTCGAAGCCTTTCGCCACGTGGTGTTGCTGCCGGCGCTGGGCAAGGTATGGCCGGCCCTGAGCAGCCAGATCATCATCGTGATGCTCGGCTCGGCGGTCTGTTCACAGATCGCCACCGAAGAATTGAGCTTCGCCGCCAACTTCATTCAATCGCGCAATTTCCGCGCCTTTGAAACCTATGCACTGACCACGCTGATCTATCTGTGCATGGCACTGTTGATCCGCCAGTTACTGAACTGGGTGGGCCGTCGCTGCCTGTACAAGAACACCGCCAGGAGCGACCAATGAGCGACTTCACTTTCTGGGATGTGGTGCGCAACCTGCTCACGGGCCTGCAATGGACCCTCGCGCTGTCGCTGGTGGCGTTTATCGGTGGCGGCGTGATCGGTTTGCTGGTCATGGTGATGCGCACCGCCAGAGGCACCCTGCCCCGCCACGTCGCCCGCACTTATATCGAGCTGTTCCAGGGCACGCCGCTGTTGATGCAGTTGTTCCTGGTGTTCTTTGGCGTGGCACTGGCCGGCGTGGAGATCTCGCCGTGGATGGCCGCAGCCATTGCCCTGACCCTGTTTACCAGCGCCTATCTGGCGGAGATCTGGCGCGGTTGCGTCGAAGCGATCCCCAATGGCCAATGGGAGGCGTCCTCGAGCCTGGCGCTGAACCGGCTGGAGCAGTTGCGCTACGTGATCCTGCCCCAAGCCCTGCGCATCGCGGTGGCACCGACCGTGGGTTTCTCGGTGCAAGTGGTCAAGGGCACGGCTGTCACCTCGATCATCGGCTTCACCGAACTCACCAAGACCGGCGGCATGCTCGCCAACGCCACGTTCGAACCCTTCATGGTCTATGGCCTGGTTGCCCTCGGCTATTTCCTCCTCTGCTACCCCCTGTCCCTCAGCGCGCGCTACCTGGAAAGGAGACTGCATGCCTCTGCTTAGAATTTCCGCCCTGCACAAATACTACGGCGATCATCACGTACTCAAAGGCATCGACCTGACCGTCGAAGAAGGCCAGGTGGTCGCGATCATCGGCCGCAGCGGCTCGGGCAAATCCACTTTGCTGCGCACGCTCAATGGCCTGGAATCCATCAACGATGGCGTGATCGAAGTGGACGGCGAGTACCTCGATGCCGCTCGCGCCGATCTGCGCAGCCTGCGGCAGAAAGTCGGGATGGTGTTCCAGCAGTTCAACCTCTTCCCACACATGACCGTTGGCGAAAACGTGATGCTCGCGCCGCAGGTTGTACAAAAAACATCCAAGGCCAAGGCGACCGAGCTCGCCCGGCAGATGCTGGAGCGAGTCGGGCTTGGCGAAAAATTCGACGCGTTCCCGGACCGTTTGTCCGGCGGCCAACAGCAACGGGTGGCGATTGCCCGGGCCCTGGCGATGTCACCCAAGGTCTTGCTCTGCGACGAAATCACCTCGGCCCTGGACCCGGAACTGGTCAATGAAGTGCTCGGCGTGGTGCGGCAACTGGCCAAGGAAGGCATGACGCTGATCATGGTCACCCACGAAATGCGCTTCGCCCGCGAGGTGGGGGACAAGCTGGTGTTCATGCACCAGGGCAAGGTGCACGAGGTGGGGGATCCGAAGGTACTGTTTGCCGAGCCGCAGACGGTGGAGCTGGCGAACTTTATCGGGATGGTCGAGCCTGCTGCCTGAACATCCGCGCCGTCAGGTCTGGCCTCTTCGCGAGCAGGCTCGCTCCCACACTGATTCCAGGGTGTTCAAAATCCCTGTGGGAGCGAGCCTGCTCGCGAATGACCGCGAAGCGGTCGCCTTTGCGTTGGCGTAAACGGTTGATCGTGGCAGGATGGCAGGGTTATCGACCGAGACCTTCCAACATGCCGCCATCCCAAGCCAAGAATCTGTCCCTGATCGCTGCCATTGACCTGGGCTCCAACAGCTTCCACATGGTTGTCGCCAAGGCCCAGAACGGGGAAATCCGCATTCTTGAGCGACTCGGTGAAAAGGTCCAACTGGCCGCCGGCATCGATGAAGAGCGCAAACTGAGCGAAGAGTCCATCCAACGCGGGCTCGATTGCCTCAAGCGCTTTGCCCAACTGATCAACGGCATGCCTCTGGGCGCCGTGCGGATTGTCGGCACCAACGCCCTGCGCGAGGCGCGCAACCGTGGCGAGTTCATCCGCCGCGCCGAAGAGATCCTCGGCCATCCGGTGGAAGTCATCTCCGGCCGGGAAGAGGCCCGCCTGATCTATCTCGGTGTCTCCCACACCCTGGCCGATACACCCGGCAAGCGGCTGGTGGCGGACATTGGCGGCGGCAGTACCGAATTCATCATCGGCCAGCGCTTCGAGCCGCTGTTGCGCGAAAGCCTGCAGATGGGCTGCGTCAGCTACACCCAGCGCTATTTCCGCGACGGCAAGATCACGCCGGCCCGTTACGCCCAGGCCTATACCGCGGCGCGGCTGGAAATCATGAGCATCGAGCATGCCTTGCACCGCCTGACCTGGGATGAAGCCATCGGCTCCTCAGGAACCATTCGCGCCATCGGCCTGGCCCTCAAGGCCGGCGGCCATGGCAATGGCGAGGTCAACGCCGAGGGCCTGGCCTGGCTCAAGCGCAAGGTGTTCAAACTCGGCGAATCGGACAAGATCGATTTCGAAGGCATCAAACCTGACCGTCGGGCGATTTTCCCAGCGGGCCTGGCGATTCTCGAAGCCATTTTCGACGCTCTCGAGCTGCAACGCATGGATCACTGCGAAGGCGCCCTGCGCGAAGGTGTGCTGTACGACCTGCTGGGACGCCATCACCACGAAGACGTCCGCGAACGCACCCTGGGTTCGCTCATGGAGCGCTATCACGTTGACCAGGAACAGGCCGTGCGGGTCGAGCGCAAGGCGCTGCATGCCTTCGACCAGGTGGCCGACGACTGGGACCTCACCGACGGGGTCTGGCGCGAATTGCTGGGCTGGGCCGCCAAGGTCCATGAAGTCGGCCTGGACATCGCCCACTACCATTACCACAAGCACGGCGCCTACCTGATCGAGCACTCCGATCTGGCGGGTTTCTCCCGGGAAGACCAGCAGATGCTCGCCCTCCTGGTACGCGGCCATCGCCGCAACATCCCCAAGGATAAGTTTGCCGAATTCGGCGACGACGGCATCAAGCTGATTCGCCTGTGCGTGCTGCTACGGTTTGCGATCCTGTTCCACCACATCCGCGGCACCCAGGAAATGCCCCAAGTGGCCTTGCGGGCCGACGGTGATCAACTGGATGTGATGTTCCCCGAGGGCTGGCTGGAAGAAAACCAACTGACCCAGGCCGACTTCGCCCAGGAAGCGGAATGGCTGACCCGGGTCGGGATTGTGTTGAATATCCACTGATACCCAGGGTAGCGAGCCCCTCTGTGGCGAGGGAGCTTGCTCCCGCTCGGCTGCGCAGCAGTCGTAGGATCTGCTCACCGGCTTTGTCCGACTCACTGCAATAAAGGGCTTTGGAGCTGCTACGCCCGAACGCGGACCGGCTCAGCGGGAGCAAGCTCCCTCGCCACAAAAGCCAAGTTCGCCGCCCTCGCTCACCACTCCTTAATTGACCGCCAACACCGGACTGCTCAGACGATCCAGCAACGTCGCCTGGGCGCTGCGCGGGTTCTGGTTGCCGGTCGGCGTGTTGCGGATGTAACGACCATCCGACTGCAGGCTCCAGCTGTGGGTGTTGTCGGTGAGGTAGCTTTCCAGCTCCTTCTTGACCCGCAGGATCAACTTCTTGCCCTCCACCGGGAAGCAGGTCTCGACGCGTTTGTCGAGGTTGCGCTCCATCCAGTCGGCGCTGGACAGGAACATCTGCTCCTCGCCGCCGTTGAGGAAGTAGAACACCCGCGTGTGCTCCAGGAAGCGCCCGATGATCGAACGCACATGGATGTTATGGGAAACCCCCGGAATACCTGGCCGCAGGCAGCACATGCCGCGCACCACCAGGTCGATGCGCACGCCCGACTGGCTGGCCTTGTACAGCGCGCGGATGATCTTCGGATCAGTCAGCGAGTTGAACTTGGCAATGATGTGCGCCGGTTTACCGTCCAGGGCGAACTGGGTCTCCCGGGTGATCATGTCGAGCATGCCCTTTTTCAGGGTAAACGGCGCATGCAGCAGTTTCTTCATGCGCAGCGTCTTGCCCATGCCGATCAACTGGCTGAACAGCTTGCCGACGTCTTCACACAAGGCATCGTCGGACGTCAGCAGGCTGTAGTCGGTGTACAGGCGGGCGTTGGCGGCGTGGTAGTTACCCGTGCCCAGGTGGGCGTAACGCACGATCTCGCCGGCCTCGCGCCGCAGGATGAGCATCATCTTGGCGTGGGTCTTGAATCCGACCACGCCATAAATCACCACCGCACCGGCCGCTTGCAGACGGCTTGCCAGCTGCAGGTTGGACTCTTCGTCGAAGCGCGCACGCAATTCGATCACCGCCGTGACCTCCTTGCCGTTTCGCGCCGCATCCACCAGGGCGTCGACGATTTCCGAGTTGGCGCCGCTGCGGTACAGGGTCTGGCGCACCGCCAGGACGTGAGGGTCCTTGGCGGCCTGGCGCAGCAGGTCGACCACCGGCGTGAACGACTCGAACGGGTGCAGCAACAGGATGTCCTGCTTGCTGATCACGTTGAAAATATTCTCGCTGTTCTGCAGCAGCTTCGGGATCTGCGGCGTGAACGGCGAATATTGCAACTCCGGATGGCTGTCCAGGCCGGTGATGCTGAACAGCCGGGTCAGGTTGACCGGACCGTTGACCTGATACAGCTCGGTCTCATGCAGGTTGAATTGCTTGAGCAAGTAATCGGACAAGTGTTTCGGGCAAGTGTCGGCCACTTCCAGACGCACCGCATCGCCGTAGCGACGGGAGAACAGCTCGCCGCGAAGAGCACGGGCCAAATCTTCGACGTCCTCGGTGTCCACCGACAGGTCGGCGTTACGTGTCAGGCGGAACTGGTAGCAGCCCTTCACCTTCATGCCCTGGAACAGGTCATCGGCGTGGGCGTGGATCATCGACGACAGGAACACATAGTTGTCGCCAGGGCCGCCGACATCTTCCGGCACGCGGATGATGCGCGGCAGCAGGCGTGGCGCGGGAATGATCGCCAGGCCGGAATCGCGACCGAAGGCGTCGATGCCTTCCAGCTCGACGATGAAGTTCAGGCTCTTGTTGACCAGCAACGGGAACGGGTGCGTCGGGTCGAGGCCGATCGGCGTGATGATCGGCGCGATCTCATCGCGGAAATAGCGGCGTACCCAGGTCTTGAGCTTGGTGGTCCAGTGGCGACGACGGATGAAGCGGACCTGGTGCTTTTCCAGCTCCGGCAACAGGATGTCGTTGAGGATCGCGTACTGGCGGTCGACCTGACCGTGGACCAGCTCGCTGATGCGCGCCAGGGCCTGATGGGGTTGCAGGCCATCGGCACCGGCTTGCTCACGGGCGAAGGTGATCTGCTTCTTCAGGCCGGCAACGCGGATTTCGAAGAATTCATCCAGGTTGCTGGAGAAGATCAACAGGAACTTCAACCGCTCCAACAAGGGATAGGACTCGTCCAGCGCCTGCTCCAGCACGCGGATGTTGAACTGCAGTTGCGACAGCTCGCGATGGATGTACAGGCTGCTGTCATCCAGACTGGGGATCGCAATCGCCGGGGCCGGGGCGGGTTCGGCGACGACCACCGGGGGAGCGGGCTCCAGCTCCGGTGGTGTTTCGGCGATTTGCTCGACCACGGGTTGAGCGTCTTTTACGGCAACTTCAGAGAGTCCTTCGGTATTCATCGCAAGTTCCTGGGAGGCTATTTCTGCTCTCGTAGCAATTGGGCGGCGCGCACGGCGAAGTAAGTCAGGATCCCATCGGCACCAGCGCGCTTGAAAGCGGTGAGGGATTCGAGGATGACCCCTTCGCCCAACCAGCCGTTCTGGATCGCCGCCATGTGCATGGCGTACTCGCCGCTGACCTGATAAACGAAGGTCGGCACTTTGAATTCGTCTTTGACCCGGCAAAGGATGTCGAGGTAAGGCATGCCTGGCTTGACCATGACCATATCTGCCCCTTCTGACAAGTCGGCCGCCACTTCGTGCAAGGCTTCCTGACTGTTGGCCGGATCCATCTGATAAGAGGCCTTGTTGGCCTTGCCCAGGTTCAGGGCCGAGCCGACCGCATCGCGGAACGGGCCGTAATAGGCACTGGCGTACTTGGCCGAATAGGCCATGATCCGCACGTTGACGTGCCCGGCCACTTCGAGGGCTTCACGGATCGCCTGGATGCGACCGTCCATCATGTCCGACGGCGCCACCACCTGGGCACCGGCCTCGGCGTGAGACAGCGCCTGTTTGACCAAGGCGTCGACGGTGATGTCGTTCTGCACATAGCCGTCTTCGTCGAGGATGCCATCCTGCCCGTGGGTGGTGAATGGATCCAGCGCCACGTCGGTAATCACCCCCAACTCCGGAAAGCGTGCCCGCAGGGCACGGGTCGCACGCTGGGCAATGCCGTCCGGGTTCCAGGCTTCGGCGGCGTCCAGGGACTTGAGGCCCGGCGGCGTCACCGGGAAGAGCGCCAGCGCCGGAATGTCCAGTTCCACCCATTGGGCGGCTTCTTCGAGCAGCAGGTCGATGGTCAGGCGTTCCACCCCAGGCATCGATGCCACCGCTTCGCGCCGGTTCTCGCCGTCCAGCACGAACACCGGCAGGATCAAGTCATCGGTGGTCAGCACGTTCTCACGCACCAGCCGACGAGAGAACTCATCACGGCGATTGCGACGCAGACGGGTGGCAGGGAACAGACGATTGGCGGGGGTAAAGCTCACGGCAGACTCCTGAGCCCACTGACGGGCGAGCGTGACAGTTATAAGCGGCCATTATGACTAACGTATGACAGTTATGTGCACCTGTGACCTGTCGTCGCAGTTATTGTGGTTGTAGGAAATGTTCACGTCGAGACACATTTCGACACTTTCCTGAATGTGCCCGAAGGGTTAGGCTGCGCGTTCATTTCGCCAGCACCCAGACAATGCTCCAGCAATTTCTACACGACTTCGGCTATCTGGCCCTTTTCATCGGCACGTTCTTCGAAGGCGAAACCATCCTCGTGCTCGCAGGTTTCCTGGCGTTCCGTGGCTACATGGACATCAATCTTGTGGTCGTCGTGGCGTTCTGCGGCAGCTATGCGGGCGATCAGCTGTGGTATTTCCTGGGACGCAAGCATGGGCGCAAGTTGCTGGCGCGCAAACCTCGCTGGCAACTGATGGGCGACCGCGCCCTGGAGCACATTCGCAGGCATCCGGATATCTGGGTCCTGAGCTTTCGCTTCGTCTATGGCCTGCGTACGGTGATGCCGGTGGCTATCGGCTTGTCAGGCTATCCGCCAGGACGCTACCTGCTGCTCAACGGCATTGGCGCGGCGATCTGGGCGACCGCCCTGGCTGCCGCCGCCTATCACTTCGGCGCGGTGCTCGAAGGCATGCTGGGCAGCATCAAGAAATATGAGTTGTGGGTACTCGGTGCGTTGCTGGTGCTGGGCCTGTGCCTGTGGGTGCGTCGACGGATCAAGAATGCGCGGCTGGCGAAAAAAGTCCTCGAAGCCGAGCGGCTGGAGCGAACCAGGCCCGACGAACCTACGACGCCAACCGAGCAAGCCGGTTGCGACAGTAATAGAGCCCCGTGACACTGAGCAGGCTGTAGCTGAGCAAGCCGACCCAGGCCGCGGAGCCCGCCGGCCACAACCCGGCCAGCGGCGCCAGCCACACCAGTGGCAGGTTCGAGGCCAGTCGCAATGACTCCAGCTTCAGTGCCCACGGGCGACTCTCCAGAATCATGCCCAATACGAACAGACCGAACGCCACCGCCCCCCAACCCAATACCAGGGCGGCGACGGGCAGGCTGTTCTCCAGGTTCATCAAATAACTGCCCAGCGCGATGTAGAGGCAGAATTGCAGCGCCACGTAGCCCTGTTGACGTCCATCCAGTGGCACTTCGAATTTGCGGAACCGGCTCAGGTCCGGCTTGTTCAGCGGGTAACTTGCCGCCACGTCTGCGGGTCGCCATCCCGTGGGCATGAACCAGATCCGCAGCTTGTCCCACCAGCGTCCGGCCCGTCGGGCATCTGTCCATAACTGCGCATAGAACTGCAGGTTGGCCCACAACGGGTTCCAACTCGCCAGCGGCGTAGTCACGCCAAAAATCACCGGTTCACGGTCGTCTTCCTCCTGGAAGGTGCCAAACAGACGGTCCCAAATAATGAACACCCCGCCGTAGTTGCGATCCATGTAAAGAGGGTTCTGCGCATGGTGGGCACGATGATTGGACGGCGTGACGAAGTACCACTCCAACCAGCCAAGCTTGGGGATGTGCTGGGTGTGGACCCAGAACTGGTACAACAGGTTCAGCGCCGCGACACTGACGAACACCGTCAGCGGTACGCCCAGCACGGCCAGCGGCAGGTAGAACACCCAGCTCAACAGGAACCCGGTACTGGTCTGGCGCAGCGCCGTGGAAAGGTTGTAGTCCTCGCTCTGGTGATGCACCGAATGAGCCGCCCAGAGGATGTTGCGCTCATGGCCCATGCGATGCAGCCAGTAGTAGCAGAAGTCATAGAACACGAAGGCGAACACCCAGACCCAGGCCTGGTCGGCAGGCAGCCGGATAACAGCCAGATGTTCCAGGGCAAAGGCGTAAGTCACCAGCCCCACGCCCTTGGTCAGCAAACCGGTAGTGGTCGACAGCACGCCGGTGCTCAAGCTGTTGATCGCATCGGCCATGCGGTAATGACTCACGCCACGCCAACGGTCGGCCAGCAACTCGACGGCGATCAACACGAAGAAGAACGGCACGGCATACAGAATGAAATCCATGATGCGACCCGGACAGGAGGTAGTCGGCAGATTAGGTTTAGCCGCCGGATAACCCTATGGCAACGAGTGACAAATTAGTGGACATTTAACGCCATGAATCTGGAGAAAAACCCATGAGCAAAAAAGTTGCAGTGATCCTTTCCGGCTGTGGCGTGTACGACGGCGCCGAGATCCACGAAAGCGTGATCACCCTGCTGCGCCTGGACCAACGCGGTGCGCAGGTCCAGTGCTTCGCCCCCAACATCGCCCAACTGCATGTGATTAACCACCTGACCGGTGAAGAAATGCCCGAAAGCCGCAACGTGCTGGTGGAGTCGGCGCGGATCGCCCGCGGTAACGTGAAGGATTTGCGTGAAGCCAGGGTCGAGGATTTCGACGCCCTGATCGTACCTGGCGGTTTCGGTTCGGCGAAGAACCTCTCCAACTTTGCCGTCGAAGGCGCGGATTGCACCGTCCAGCCGGAGCTCCTGGCATTGACTGAGGCCTTCGCCGAGGCCGGCAAGCCGGTGGGGCTGATCTGCATTTCCCCGGCCCTGGCGGCGAAAATCTATGGCCCTGGCGTGACCTGCACCATCGGTACGGATGTCGACACCGCGGCTGCGGTGACCAAAATGGGTGGCACCCATGAAGACTGCGCCGTCACCGACATCGTCGAAGACCGCGCACGCAGGCTGGTCAGCACTCCAGCCTACATGTTGGCGCAGAACATCAGCGAAGCGGCGTCGGGAATCAACAAACTGGTGGACCGGATACTCGAGCTGACCCACGAAAACGATGCCTGACAACCCAATGTGGGAGCGAGCCTGCTCGCGATGGCGTCCATTCAGTCGGCATATCTATGGCTGACACGCCGCCATCGCGAGCAGGCTCGCTCCCACAAAGGAACAATGTCAGGCTCCGGGGCAGACTCAGGACATCCGGCTCAAACGCGTAAGGATCCGATCCAGCGCATTGGCAAACCCCTGCTTGTCCCGCTCGCTGTAAGCCGCAGGACCGCCGCCCATCTGCCCCTGCTCACGCAAATCGGTGAACAGGTTGCGCACCGCCAGTCGATCGCCCATGTTCTGCGGGTTGAACTCCTTGCCGCGCGGGTCCAGGGCTGCGACGCCCTTCTTCACCAACCGGTCGGCTAGGGGCACGTCGCTGCAGATCACCAGCTCACCCGGCCCCGCGTGCTCCACCAGATAATCATCCGCTGCATCGGGGCCGCTGGGGACCACGATCAACTTGACGCAGGCCAGGCTGGGCTTGATCTGCGGCTGCCCAGCCACCAGCACGACCTCGAACTGGCGTTTCAAGGCGAACTTGACCACCAGTTCCTTCGCCGCCTTGGGACAGGCGTCAGCGTCGATCCAGACACGCATCAGGAAACCTGGACCTTGCGCTTCTCCGCCATCCAACTACGGCCATACAACACGACAATGGCCAGGATCGCGATCACTTGAGCGGTCAGCGAATAGGCATCGGCGTGAATACCCAGCCAATCGAAATCGAAGAACGCCACTGGGCGGGTGCCGAAAATCCCGGCTTCCTGCAGGGCCTTTACGCCATGTCCGGCGAAGACCACCGACAGCGCACACAGCAATGCGGCGTTGATGCTGAAGAACAGCGCCAACGGCAGTCGTGCCGAACCGCGCAGGATCACCCAGGCCAGTCCGACCAGCAGCACCAGTGCCGTCGCGCCACCGGCCAGCACCGCGTCATGCCCGGCGGGACCGGCTTGCAGCCACAGGGTTTCGTAGAACAGGATCACTTCGAACAGTTCGCGATAGACCGAGAAGAACGCCAGTACGGCGAAGCCGAAACGGCCACCGCCGCCGACCAGGCTGCTCTTGATGTAATCCTGCCAGGCCGCCGCGTGACGGCGGTCGTGCATCCACACACCCAACCACAGCACCATCACACTGGCGAACAACGCCGTTGCACCTTCCAGCAATTCACGCTGGGAACCGCTGACGTCGATCACATAGGCTGCCAGACCCCAAGTCGCCAGGCCGGCCAGTAGCGCCAGGCCCCAACCCGCGTTGACGCTGCGAACCGCCGACTCCTGGCCGGTGTTGCGCAGGAACGCCAGGATCGCCGCCAGCACCAGGATCGCTTCCAGCCCTTCGCGCAACAGAATCAGCAAACCGGAGATGTAACTCAGCGACCAGCTCAGGCCATCCCCGCCCAACAGCCCCGCCGACGCCTTCAGCTTGGCCTTGGCCGCATCCAGGCGCTGTTCGGCCTGCTCCACCGGCAAGCCGTCCTGCAGCGACTGACGATAAGCCATCAGGGCCTTTTCGGTGTCCTTGCGCACAGTGGCATCGACGTTATCCAACGAGCTTTCCACCAGCTCGAAGCCTTCCAGATAGGCCGCTACCGACAGGTCATAGGCCTGGTCATGATCACCGGCACGATAGGCCGCGATGCTTTTATCCAGGGTGGCGGCGGTGTAGTCGAGCAACTGCGCCGGGCCACGCTGCACTTGTGGCGGCTGGGCACGCTGGGCGCGGAACGTGGCGGCCGCGGCGGGGCCTTGGGCCGCCAGCACTTCAGCCGGGGTCTGGCGGGCCAGGTCGGCGAGGTTGAAGGTCTGTTCGCTTTTGGCCGCCGCCGGGTCGGCACTGAAACCGGCGATGTAGGTAGCCAGGTCCCAGCGCTGACGCTCATCGAGCTGATCGGCGAAGGCCGGCATGTCGGTGCCTTCGATGCCCATGCCGAGGGTGTTGTAGATCGCGTAGAGGCTCAGGTGGTCGAGACGCTGGCCATCACGCAGGTTGGACGGTGCCGGCACCAGGCCGACGCCGGCAGGGCCGTCGCCGGCGCCGCTGTCACCGTGGCACACCGAGCAATTCTGGGCGTACAGCGGCGCACCGCGGGTCGGGTCCGGGGTAATGACCGGCGCCTGGCTGACTTCATAGGCCACCGCCAGCTTCGCCCCCAGTTGACGTGCCAGGCGGGCGACGTCGCCGCCGTCCTGATGCTGGGTGATCGCTTGACGCAAGGCGCTGATGCCCTGCGTGAGCTCCGCCTTTTCCGGCTTGGCCGGCAGAGCAACGACCAGCCCTTCCAACACCTGGGTAAATTCCAGCTGCTCGCGGTACTCGGACTCGTCTATGACCTTGCCCGCGTCGACGGTTTCCGGGTAATCCGCCCCGATGTAATCCAGCAAGTGCAACGCCTGGGGAGCGCCTTCGACGGTGTTGGCCAGCAATGGGTTGCTGCACAGGGCAAGCAACGGCAATGCAAGCCAGGCCAGAAAACGAAGCGGGGCAATCATGAATGACTCTCAATTGGAAATAAGAAGTAACACATTGTTCACTTACCCAGCCTTTGGCTCAAGAGCGAATGTGCTGCGGTGGCACATTTTCATCGGATTTTCATGCTTTGGAAGTGATGTCACAAAAACAGCATTTAGAGATTGAAAAGCCATTACACGGCCAGCAGCCATGGCTATAATCGCGCCGCCTTCTTATAAGAAGTCGGCATAAAAGCTCCTCTGGTTATGAGGAACCGATAGCGTCCCGACGCCATCCGTGGATCGACCCAGCCCGGCCCGCCCATCTGGCTGTTACTCAGGGAAGAAATGTTCATGGCCTCCCGTGCCGTTTTTTCGGTCGCCCTCGGTGCGATCACCTTGTTGTCCGGCTGCTCGGTTTTTCGTAACTACGACAGTGAACTGACCCAGACCAATCAACAGCTGGCGTCCGGCAATGTCGACGCCGCGTTGACCCTGCTGGAAAAGAACAACACCGGTCAAGACCGGGATCTGCTGTATTACTTTGAAAAAGGCGAGCTGCTGCGGGCCAAAGGCGATCTGTCCGGCAGCCAGACGGCCTGGACCAGCGCTGATCGGCAGGTCGGCCAGTGGGAAGACGCAGTCAAGCTCGACACCGCCAAGTACCTGGCACAGTTCGGCAGTTTCCTGGTCAACGATAAAGTCCGGCGCTACGAGGGCTACGATTACGAAAAGGTCATGCTGACCACGCAGATGGCCCTGAATCTGCTGGCCGTGAACGATTTCGGCGGTGCCCGGACCCAGATCAAGAAGACCCACGAACGCGAAGCGGTGATTGCCGATCTGCGCGACAAGGAATACCTCAAGCGCGAGGAAGAGGCCGAGCAACAAGGGGTCAAGACCGAGTACAAAGACCTTCAGGGTTACCCGGTGGCGAGCCTCGACGCTCCGGAAGTGGTGGGTCTGAAGAACAGCTACCAGAGCGCGTTCAGCCATTACCTGGCCGGTTTCGTCTACGAAGCCCTGGGGGAAAAAGACCTGGCTGCACCGGGCTATCGCAAGGCTGCCGAGCTGCGCCCGAACACTCCCTTGCTGGAACAGGCCCTGCTCAACCTGGACAAGCCTGCCGCCAAGAACGATGACAGCGATATCCTGATCGTAGTGCAAAGCGGCCTGGCGCCGTCCCGTGACTCGATCCGCATCCCCCTGCCGCTGCCCATCAGCGGCCATCTCGTCATCACGCCGCTGTCGTTCCCGGTGATCAAGCCTGACACCTCCACCGCGTCCTTCGCCCAGATCGGTGTCGACGGCCGCCAGATGGACCTGACCCAGCTCAACAGCACCACCGCCATGTCCCGCCGCGCCCTGCGCGACGACATGCCCGGCATCATCCTGCGCACCACCGTGCGAGCCGTCACCCGTGGCGTGGCGCAAAAGCAGATCAACGACACCAACCCGTTGGCCGGCCTGGCCGTGGGTCTCACCTCGGCGGTGCTCGAAGGCGCCGATACCCGGACCTGGCGCACCCTGCCGGACTACACCCAAGTGGTGCGCCTGCGCCTGAAGAAGGGTGAACACCAGGTCACCCTGCCCAACGCGGTAGGCGGTTCGGTGGTCAAGGTGCTCGTCGACCAGCGCTACCAGGTGGTCACCTTACGGGCCGTCGGCAATCAGGTCTTTACCGGTGGCCTGGCCGCCCAGGTGATGCCGAGTGCCAATCCGACCGCCGTCGCCAGCCTCAAACAACCTTAAGAACGGAGTCTTGTTCACATGCGTTTAATACTGATCGCCGTCGCTGCCCTGGCCTTGCTGGCCGGCTGCGCCACCCCGCCACCCCCGGAGCCGGGCAGCGCCGCCAGCAAGGTCGTGGCGATGGGCAAGACAAAGAACATCGTGGTTGGCGCCATGCGCGTGGCCCGGGAAAACGGCTACATGACTGTCAATGTGCAGCTGAGCAACACCAGCTACAACAACAAGACCATGTACTACCGCTTTGCCTGGCTGGGGCCTGAAGGCTTTCCGATTGCCGAAGAGGAAACCTGGAAGAGCCTGACGCTGTACGGCGAACAGACCAGCTTCCTGCCGGCCATCGCGCCGACACCCAAGGCCGTGGACTTCCGGTTGGAAATCAATACGCCTTGAGCCTGATTCCGATCAGTGATGGCTGTGACCTGCAGCCTGTGGCGAGGGAGCTTGCTCCCGCTCGGTTGCGCAGCGACCGCAAGTTCCCTCGCCACAGGGATATTCAATGCAGGCTCCGTTACCGATCGACATTGCGCCTGACCCTATTTCATTCCGTTTTCGAGAGCCCCCATGTTCCTACGCATTTCATCCCTTGCCCTCGCCGCCCTGCTGGTCAGCGGTTGCGCCAACAATTCCCCGATACTGGGCAACAAGAACATTACCTATGGCGACACCAAGGCCGTGGAAACCGTGACCAACGAGTTCGGCTCCACCGACCTGCAGATGATCGCCGAGGCCATGACCCGCTCCCTGGCCCAGTCCGGCGTCTTGCACGGTCGCCCGGTGGTCCAGGTCTATGACGTGAAGAACAAGACCAGCGAGTACATCGACACCCGCGAAATCACCACCAGCATCAAGACCCAGTTGATGAAGACCGGCGCGGCGCGCTTTGCCAGCGACAACAACGCCATGGACAGCCAGGTCGACCAGCTCAAGCTGCAGAACCAGAGCGGCCTGTACAAGAAGAGCACCGTGGCCAAGACCGGCAACATGATCGCCGCCAAGTACCGCATCGAGGGCTCCATCAGCTCGATCGTCAAGCGCAGCAGCGACTACAAGGACGTCTTCTACAAATTCAGCCTGCAATTGATCGACGTCGAAAGCGGTCTGGCCGAGTGGATGGACGAAAAAGAAATCCGCAAGACCACGGAGCGCTAAGCCATGCGCACATGGATAGGCATCATGGCCCTGGCCTGTGCGTTCGGCACGCAGGCGGCCCCCAAAGTCGCCGTTACCGACCTGGCGTACCAACAGCGGGTGGAGGAATACATCCATACCGTTTCGGCCCAGAGCAACTTCCAGGCGAACACCTACAGCGCCAGCGCGTCGTCGAGCTACGACGAAATGGAAGCCACCAGCAGTTACATCGAGCAGGGCGAACTGCGCAAGTTCACTGGAGACATCAAGGGTGAGATCCTGCGCAGCGGCATGTTCCAGCTGGTACAGGGCACCCCTCATACCGAGTCTTCCACCGGTGACGTCTACGATGTGATCAAGCGCATCAAGGCCGGACGTTTCAAGGGTGCCGACTACGTGCTGTTCGGCACGGTATCGGACATCGACTTCACCCGCGACATCAATGAACTGGCCAACACCGACAGCTACTCGGCGGTGCTTGGGCTGACCCTGGTGGCCGACTTCAGCCTGATCAACACCCGGACCTTCGAAATCACCTCGGCGTTCACCGCCATGGGCGAGGGCCAGGACACCAAATTGCTGAATCACCGGGACGCGCGCATCAGCCTCAACCGCCCCCGCGTGGTACGCGACGTGTCCAAGGCCTTGGGCGAAGACGTGGCACGACAACTGAGCGAACAGCTCGGCGGCCCAGGCCATGAGCTACCCGGAGAGCCGGTACCGCGCAACAATCTGCCACGGGACACCGCACCGGTGATCCTGCGCTAAGCACCGGAGCCCCTGCCTCCCGGACCCGGGACAGGGGCGCCTGTGGCGTCATCACGCGCCTGCCTGAGCCGTCCCAACCAGCCACCCTCCGGCTTCTTCACCGATTGAATCGCATCCATCAGCGGCTGCCACCCGCGGCCATCCGCCGTTTGTTCATTCAGCGGTGTCGGAGGCGGTAAGGCCTGTGCCAGCTTCAGGACATTGCCGATTTTCCGCGTGTAGACACGAACCTCATCGAGCCCCTCGACCAACGGCAGGACAATACCGGTGGCGCTATCAAAGGCCTCGATCGTCGGAACGACGCCAAGCTTGCCACGGAGCGCCGGGACGCCGAGCCCCGGCATCAGCAGGCCCACCAACAGCCGTGGATCGCGGCGGCTGACACTCAGGCCGACCCCGGCGAGCACCACGGCCACGCCAATGACCTGCCCGGCCGTTGCCAACAGCGACAGGCATTTATTGGATTCGTCATCGAAGAAAATCGCCCGATACCGAAAGTAGTCACTGAATACCTCCCGCTCGTCCAGGGCTGCATTCATGAACCAGGCACGAGAATCGTGGACATGCTCATCGAACAACCGCATCAGCTCCCACGCCTCATCATCGCGAGGCACAAGGTCCTCACCGAACCAACGCGCTACTTCCCGATTGCCGGCCCGGCGCAGGTCACGGTATTCCTCGGCCTCATCCTGCTCGTTGAGCAAGTACACCAGGCCGCCTACCGAGGCATTGATGAGCCGGCCTTGACTCAGGCCTGAACCGAAGGGATTCAGCTCCCACTCAGGCACGTAGTCGCGGCGGAAATCCAGCATGGCGCCCTGCAGCTGATGTTGATCCAGGCTCGGTTCGAATGTTTTGGCCGTATTGAGCGCGATCTCGCCCACTCCGGTTCGTTGTTCGTATGCACGCTTCAGGGCCAAGTGGCTTTCATGATCAGCGGGTACGGCGCAAGGCTCCTTGCCGGCACGCAGGGCAGTGTCTTCCTCTCGTTGTCGCCGGTGCAGCGCGGCAAAGGCCGAACGTTCCTCTTCACTCATGTCCTTGCCCTGCACATGGGCCCAGGCCGAGGTCGTACGAAAGAGAAAATTGGCATAGCGGTTGATTCGCCATCCAGTGATCAAGCCGGCTTCCCGGGCCATCACCTCCTCAAGCGGCCCATTGTCCTGGGCATCGAGCCAGATGTTGAAGCGACGGATCAGCGTTGGGGAGATGTCGAACGCGTCGTACGTCCCACCCTCCATGACCAACCACGGCCAGCGCTCTTTCTGTTCCTCGCTGAGGGCATCGGCCGGTGCCTGCAAGGGGGCGCCGACCTGATAGGCCTCATGAAACATGTGCTGCAGGGGCAACTGGGATAACAGCTCGTGATTGCCTCCCAATGCCTTGCCCTGGTCACCCGGCGGATACCCCCCGCCGACATCCGAATGCACACCCGGATAGAGGTATTCAAATGTGCCCGCGCGATAGGTGGAGGAACAATCGGGGTCGCCGGGGTCGGCTTTTCGACGGATCGAATCCAGGGGAAAACTGCCCCGCTGCTCATGGGCTGCGACCAGGTGCACACAGCGCTCCAGGAATACCTGCGACTCGGGCAGCCGCAACGAACCGTCAGCCCAGCCCATGTGTCCGCTGACAAAAGGCGCCAGGTAGGCCATGCCCACCGAGGCCACCGTGTCGAACAGGCCGAGGAATCCGATGCTGATGGGCACACCGGCGAACAGGTAGCAGGTTTCGCCGTTCACCTCGACTTCGGTCAGTTGATGCAACCACTGGGTAAATGCCCGGGCCTGGGCGGCGCCACGGGAGAAGCCATAGACATACAGGCGCAGGGCATTGATCCGAGGGATCGAGCGACTGGCGTGCAAACGCTCCACGGTCTCGCGCAAAGCTATCAATGGCCCTTCCAGGGCAGCACGCCTACGCGCTTGCCCGGTATTGAGTGCATCGCCGAAGCAGCTGCCCATCTGCCGGACCCAGGCAAAGGCCTGCGCCGGATCCAGGTGCGACTCGCCACAGTGGCGACGCAAGGCATCGATCAGCCGCGTCAGGCCCCAGTTGATGCGATTTTCTCCACCGCGAGCCGCCACCAGCCCCATGGCGTCAGGTTCAAACTCACCGACTTCGGGAAACTCGGTACCGACGCCCTGCATGTAATAGGCATAGAAACCCGCCTCATTGGCCCGGCTTTGCTCCGAACCGGCGCCGCCACCCAGGCTGGCGTGATACAGGCGCGCCACGTTGCTGGTGGTCGGCGGGGTGTTCCGCTTGTCTGTGGGTTCATGGTTATTGGTGCCGTCAAAACACAACGTGATATGCAATACGTCCATGCAGGGCGGGCCGGAATAGGGAACGTTCGCCGCCCTGCAAGCCGTCCTGGAAATTTCCGCGGCTTCAATCAGCGCTCTCTGCTGTTCAACCTGATTGCGCAGAACGTCTTCAGGCGTTCGCGGCAACATGCCCTCTTGGGTAAAGAATGGCGTGGCCGCCAGGGCCTGTGACGCGTTTTTCATGGTATCGGGCATGGCGACAGCGCCTCCTCCATCCTGCGGGGGAAACCGAAGGGATAACCGGGCTTGCCCGGCAAAATCGCCACTGCGGACACAGCCACTCGATCACAAGGCAGGAAATGCACGTCAACCACCCCAAGCCGCTCGTAGGGGGCCACCTCAGCCCAGACGCTGTGCCGGCTGTAGCCGACCCGATGGGCTTTCATCCGCGTCCGCCATTCATCGGTGTGCCGTCGCTCCGGCCAACCGCCATAAGCGTGGGGCGCCGGATCCTTCTCCCACTCCACCAACACCTTCAGTCCCGGACGCCATCGAGCGGGCATCCCGACGCAACAGTTCTGCTTGCCGCCACCGCCATAAGGCCCGATGCCCGGCCCACCGTTGCGGTTGACGCTGAAGTGATGGATGGCCGCCGAAGTGTGGTTATAGCCTTCGATGGGCGTACCGATCAGGCTGGTTTGCGCAGGCATACAACCGCAAAGAGCACTGACGAGCGACAACCTCCATGTCCCTGGACACGTCATTGGCTGATACCTCGCCCACCCTTCGCTTGGGCGGCGCACTTGACGAGCCACTCCTGGAGGAACTGCTCCCGCGCCACTCCCGTCAGCTGCTGACGGTCTGCATCGACATGAACACGAAAAGTCTGATAGATGAGCGTCTCGAACGAATCGAAACCGTAGGTGCCTGGAAGGATTTCCTGCCGGGTACACCATAGTTGCGCATCACCGAGGGCACCCACTCCGGTGACTTGCTCATCGCTCAACCGCAACACCGGCGCGTCCCGCCCCGCTTCCCTCTGTCGGACATCGAGCCCCGCCATCTGGCAGGCCTTGCCATCGCGATCGATCCATTGCCAATTGATGACGCCCTCATGGAGCATCTTGAGCTGGTCGGGATCGAGCAGTTCGCACAAGGATCTGAACAAGCGAGTGTCGTAGTAACGCAGTACACCGCTTCTGTGGCCTCGGGCCCACTCGGCCTGGGTGCATCGTCCCAGGCGTTCGCCGAGGGCATCGAACGACCAGCGGCTGAACAGCGCCAGCACCCGCGAATGGCGGTGGCACCTCTGGATGAAGCCCGTCAGCCAGAGCCGCTGCGCGGTATTGAAGAGCAGTACCCGCACCAGCACCGGCCCCTGGTCAGCGAAGGCTCGTTCGGGGGAGTCCTGGAGCAGAAGCCGGTAGCGCGGCGACGGCGAAAGCTCGTTCAACCGTCGCAACAGCGGATAGTCGAACAACGCGCAGTCGACCAGCAGGTCCACATGGGGGAGGCCGCAGGCCTTGGCCTGGGCGCATAGATGTTGCAGCCATTGCAGGGCAGTTGGAGACATGATCATCCTTGAGAATTGAACCGCTCAGAGGCGGATGGCCAAGCCTCTGGCCTGGGCTTGGGCCTGTAGAAAGCAGCGTTTGCACAGCACGCCGATCGGCAAGGGCGAGCTACCCGCCGGCGGACCGGTCGCGCCTTGGCTGATCGCGGCGACGTCAGTCAATGGGCCTGTGCGTCCGGCCACCGGCTCATCGGCTTCACCCGGCCGGCGGGCAGGTTTGTACCGCAGGGCCGCTCCGGGCCCCGGACCACCGCCTTGCTCGATGGGAATGCTGCTGAAAATGCCGTCGGCACCAATCCTCAGGAAATGCCCACCGCCCTCCAAAGTCAGCTGCGTTCCGGACTTGACTGTCAGCGCCCCCGCGCATTCGAGCTGCAGGACCTGCCCGGCGCGAATCACCAGGGTCTCGCCGACCTGCGCATGGAGGCTGCCGTTGATGGTGAGAAAATCGTCGGCATCGAGTTGCGTCACGCGATGCCCTCCAACGGTGTGGTGCTCCTCGCCCCGCACTTCGCTGTAGCGCTGCCCCGCCAGGGTAATGCGCTGGTCGCGGCCGATCTCCAGCACATGGTCATTGCGCACGTTGGCGAACAGGTCGCGTTCGGCCCGCAGATAGATCCGTTCAGCCCCCTTTCGGTCTTCGATGTGCAATTCGTTGCTGCCGCCCCCTCCCGGCGAACTCCGACTCTTGAAGACACTGCGGGTGTCGTTGACGGGTAACCCATGGGGAACCGGGTTGGCCTGGTTCGGCACGCAACCGGTGATCAGCGGTTGATCGGGATCACCCGCAAGAAAGGTGACCACGACCTCCATGCCGACCCGGGGGATCAACTGGGTGCCGAAGCCATCCCCGGCCCACCCCGTAGCGACCCGCACCCAGCAGCTGCTCCGCTCCGGGTTGCCTTCGGCACGGTCCCAATGGAAGCGGACCTTGACCCTGCCGTACTCGTCGCAATGAATCTCGCGGCCTTGCGGACCGCTGACCGTGGCCGTTTCACTGACCAGCAGCGGCCGACGATGTCTCACGGACGGGCGATAGAAGACGTCCCACGGAATCGCCTTGAACCGGTTGCCATAGCCCTGCTCCAGCGGCTGGTCTTCCACATTGCCAATGGCTTCTTCAAGGACCTGGGGTTGCGAGCCTTCATGCCTGAGCCAGGTGAGTAGCCAGCGCTGGTTCCAGCAACCCCGTCCATGGTTCTTCAGCCTCATGAAATGCCCGCTTACCAGGGCCGGCTGGTTGCTGCCACCTTCGGCGACGCAAGTGTCCCTTTGTCGGCGTTGCAGGGCCCGCTGGGCCGTCTGTCGGCCTTGGGCCAATGTCAGGAAACGCCCTTGTGCGTAGGCATAATCCTCGCGATCCGGCTGCGTCCCCTCTTCGCCAAAAGGGTAATGCCGGGCGGCACTTTCCAGGGTCAGGCGAGGCTTTTCGAAATCATGGTCACGCCGGGTTACCCGGCTGGTGGCACCTCGTACCCGAACGGAGAAGGTCCTGATCGTGGGCTCGTCGGCGACCATCGCACCGTCAGGCACGAACGGTGTGGGGGGCAGACTCCTGAACCTGGACTGGTCATCACCCACGACGAGGACATGCTGCTGCGGCCCATGCTCGAAGTGATAATGCCAACCCTCTTCTTCAAACAGGCGCTGGATAAAGGCCAGGTCGCTTTCTTCGTACTGGGTGCAATAGTCCCGCGGCGGATATTCCGTAGGCCCCAGTTGAAAACGAAAGGCATCTTCCAGCAGACCATGCAGCTTGAGCACCTCGGTGATGATCTGGCGAACGGTCCGCCGCTGGAAGATTCGTCGATTGAAAGCCAGGTCGAGACTGCTCAGGCGCGGCATCAGCGTGGCGTGATAATGAGTCAGCCGCTGTCCGGACTCCCCCACGGCGAAATCCGCGATCTGCCCGTGGATGCCGTTGCCTAGCGTATCGAAAGCCAGGAAGGCGGGACGATGCAGAAACCGCTCGAGCGCCAGCTCGGCGTGCTCGCTGACGAGCCTGATCCTGAATTCAAAAGGCCGACTGATGGCCTCGGTGCCCTCGAAGGCGAGAACATCGAACTCATCGGGCAAGCTATCGATCGTGAACCTGAACTGGGCTGCGGAGGGAGCGGGCATTTACGGTCACCGGATGAACGGAAGAGCCCCATGATCGAAAAATCGACGCGAGCCGTATGCCGCCCCAATCCGAACACCGCATAGGCAAATTCCCCGCTTGTCCCCGGTTCGGTCTGTCAGAAAAGTGGATTTGTAGGCTGATACCTACCTGCAAGACAAAAAAATGTGGGAGCGAGCCTGCTCGCGATAACGGTGAATCAATCAACAGCGAGGTTGAAGGATCAATCGCTATCGCGAGCAGGCTCGCTCCCACAGGGTTTCAAGCTGCCGCAGAACTTTACACGGCAGCTTTGCGAATCGTCGCCAGCAGGCCAGCCGCGCCAATGAACAACCCGGCAAAGGTCCGGTTCATCCGCCGTTGCTGCTTCGGCGTGCGCAACAGGCGCAGGACTTTGGCGGCCAGCCCGGTGTAGCCGGCCATGACGATGAGGTCGACGCAAATCATGGTCACGCCCAGGATCAGGTACTGCTTGACCAGCGGGGCATGGGGGTCGATGAATTGCGGCAGTACTGCCAGCATGAACACCAGTGCCTTGGGATTGCTGATGTTCACCAGGAAGCCACGGAACATCAGCGCCAAGGGCTTGCCGATGGGCCGCGGGGAGGCGTCATCGCTGATCTCGCCGGGAATGGCTCGCCACTGCTTGACGCCCAGATACACCAGGTAGGCGACCCCGAACCATTTGATCGCATAGAACGCCGTGGCTGAGGTGGAGAGGATCGCGCCGACGCCCGCGGCGACAATCACGATCTGCAATGCCAGGCCCAACTGCAGGCCCAAGGCATTCCAGTAACCACGCCAGAAACCGTACTGCAGACCGCTGGACATCGATGCGATGGCACCGGCGCCCGGCGAAAGACTGATTACCCAACAAGCGGCGAAAAACGCCAGCCATGTTTCCAGCACCATTGCACACCTCGGCCAAGATTCGTCCAGACGACTAAGCTAATGCGCCGCCGCGCGGCTGACCACCGTTATTTTTCAAGCAACCGTGACGGCCCAGGGACTGGCTATTCGACAAATCCACCCACCGGAAAAGCCTCGCTGCCGCGCCACCGCCGGACCGAGCGCTGGAAGAACAGGCTGTTGGGCACTTGCACCATGGAGCTGCCGGTGCCGAGTTCCTCGGGCTCGATCAAGGTGGTGTAAAGCAGGTTGATCGCGACCACCCGTCCTTTGATGCCGGGCTTGTCGGTCGCTTCCACCAGCTCGACCACATCGCCCAGGCGAAATGGCCCGACGGTGTAGATCAGGACGGCGCACAGCAGGTTCGACAACACGCTCCAGATGGCGAAAAACGCCACGGCCGCCACCGCGACGAAGCCGGAAATCGCAGTCCACAATACCGTGGCCGAGACCCCCAGGCGTTCGAGCACCACCAGCACCGCGCTGCCCATGATCAGCCAGCGCAGCACGCCCCGCAGGACGATCAGCAAGTGGGGCGGAAACGGGTAGCGCTCACCGAGCCCCGTGAGCGCACGCGCCACGATACGCTGCATCACATAACCGGCCAGCAGGATCAGCAGGACTTGCACACCGAGCCAGAGCGGCTCGATCCACATGACTGGGATGGGCAAGGTCAACGCTTCCATCAGGACAGCGCCTCCAGCTCCGCTTGCAGGGTTTCCAGCAATTCCAGGGCTTGCATCCACGCCTCCTCAAGCTCCGCTTCCCGAACCTTCAACCGGGCCTGTTCGGCCAGCAGGTCGCGCAGTTCATCCTTGCGCGCTGCCTCGTAGAGACCACTGTCCCCGAGACTGGTTTCGATTTGATGCAGTTTTTCATGCAGTTTGCCCAGCTCGGACTCGAGCTTGTCGGCCTCACGCTTGTGCGGCGCCAGTTGCTGTCGTAGCGCGGCGGCGGCCTGGCGCTGGGCTTTCTTGTCGGTCTTGTCCGGATTCACCGGCGTACTGCTGACCGGCGCATTGCGCTGACGGTAGTCCACCAGCCAGCGTGCGTAGTCTTCGAGGTCGCCGTCGAACTCTTCGACCTTGCCGTCGGCCACCAGGAAGAAATTGTCGGTGGTGCTCTTGAGCAGATGTCGATCGTGAGACACCACCAGCACCGCTCCACTGAACTCCTGCAAGGCCATGGTGAGGGCCAGGCGCATCTCCAGGTCCAGGTGATTGGTCGGTTCGTCGAGCAAGAGCAGGTTGGGCTTTTCCCACGCGATCAAGGCCAGCGCCAGGCGCGCCTTCTCGCCACCGGAGAAATTCAGCACCGGCTCGTCGATGCGCGCGCCACGGAAGTCAAAACCGCCGAGGAAGTCACGCAAGGTCTGTTCGCGCTCGGTCGGCGCCAGGCGCTGCAAGTGCAACAACGGGCTGGCCTTGGCATCGAGGGAGTCCAGCTGGTGCTGGGCGAAGTAGCCGACCACGGTGTTCTCGCCGCGGGTCAGGCGCCCGGCCAGGGGCTGGAGTTCACCGGAGAGGTTCTTGATCAGGGTCGATTTACCGGCACCGTTGGGGCCCAGCAGACCGATGCGCGCACCGGGCGTCAGCTGCAGCTTGACCTTCTCCAGCACGGTCTTGTCGCCATAACCCAGTCGCGCATCGGACAGGTCGATCAACGGGCTGGAGATCTTGGTCGACTCGCGGAAGACGAAATCGAACGGCGAATCGACGTGGGCCGCGGACAGCTCCTCCATCCGTTCCAGCGCCTTGATCCGACTCTGGGCCTGACGGGCCTTGGTGGCCTGGGCCTTGAAGCGGGCGATGTAGCTTTCCATGTGCGCGCGCTGCGCCTGCTGCTTCTCGTAGGCTTGCTGTTGCTGGGCCAGGCGCTCGGCACGGGCCCGTTCGAAAGCCGTATAGCCACCGCGATACAGGACGAGCTTGCGCTGATCGACATGGGCCACGTGGTCCACCACCGCGTCGAGGAAATCACGGTCGTGGGAAATCAGCAGCAGCGTGCCCGGGTAACTCTTGAGCCAGTCCTCGAGCCAGATGATGGCGTCAAGATCCAAGTGGTTGGTCGGCTCGTCGAGCAGCAGCAGATCCGAGGGGCACATCAAGGCTTGCGCCAGGTTCAGGCGCATCCGCCAACCGCCGGAGAAGTCCCCGACCTGGCGGTCCATCTGTTCGTTGGTAAAACCCAGGCCGGCGAGCAATTTGCGGGCGCGGGCATCGGCGGTATAACCGTCGGCGCTGTCGAGCTCCGAATGCAACCGGGCCAGGGCGGCGCCGTCGTGGGCCGCTTCGGCGACAGCCAGGTCACGTTGAACCTGACGCAGGCGTATATCGCCGTCGAGCACGTAGTCCACCGCCAGGCGTTCGAGGGTATCGACCTCCTGGCGCATATGGGCGATACGCCAGTCGGCGGGCAGCGAGCAATCACCGGAGTCCGGGTGAAGCTCACCCCGCAGCAAGGCGAACAGGCTCGATTTGCCGGCGCCGTTGGCACCGATGAGGCCGGCTTTGTGGCCGGCGTGCAGGGTCAGCTCGGCGTCTTCTAGCAGACGTTGCGGGCCACGCTGTAAAGTCAGGTTCTGAAGTCGGATCATAATGGCGGCGGAGTCTACCAGCTTCGCTCGCAACTGGCGCGAGTAGCACGATGTCCTCTGACCTGTGGAATTTCTCCCTCGACCTCTACGCCAGGCCCGGCGTGGAACAAAGCTGCCTGGCATTGCAGGGGGCCGGCGCGAGCGTCTGCCTGCTGCTTTGCGGTCTGTGGCTGGAACAGCGCGGCGTGACCTGCGATGAACAAAGACTGCAACAGCTTCGGCAGTTGGCCGAGCCTTGGGACAAACAGGTGGTAAAGCCGCTACGGACGCTTCGCAGCCAATGGAAAGCGGCTGCCGTTCAAGACCCTGCCCTCACGCACCTGCGCGAGCAGGTCAAGAAACTGGAGTTGGAAGCCGAGCGGTGTTTGTTGGAGCGACTGGAGGTCGTGGCTGCGGATTGGCCCGGGGGCCAACAGAACGCTTCAGCGCGATGGCTGCAAGAGTTGGCGGCGAGTACCGAACCAGCGAACCACGACGCGCTGCATCAGCTGCGCGTCGCGGTCTCCAGCACTTAGGAAGCGCTGGTTGGGGTGCTGGTGCTCGGCGTAACGGCAGCGGCTGGGCTGACCGTCGAAGCCGGAGTACTGGCGGCTGGAGCAGGGGTCGCTGTCGGGGCCGACGATGCAGGCTTGGCGGCTGGGGCAGTCGCGGGTTTGGCAGCGGCTGGCTTTTTCACAGCGGGTTTGGCTGCTGGCTTGGCAGCAGCTGGTTTCGCTGCCGGTTTTGCAGCGGCTGGCTTGGCGGCAGCGGGCTTGGCGGCGGATTTGGTCGCAGCGGGTTTGGCAGCAGCGGGTTTAGTCGCGGCCTTGGCGGGCGCTTTGGCAGCGGCTGGCTTGGCAGCTACAGCAGGTTTGGCGGCAGCGGTTTTCGTCGCTGCAGGCCTGGCAGCAGCCGTTTTTGTCGCCGCTGGTTTGGCCGCTGGCTTCGCTGCGACAGCTTTTGCAGGGGCTTTGACAGGGGCTTTGGCAGCAGGCTTGGCAGCCGCTGTTTTCGACGCGGCGGGTTTGGCGGCGACTGCTTTTTTAGCGGCCGGTTTCACAGCAGCTTTCGCGGCAGGCTTGGCGGCCGCTGTTTTTGCAACTGGCTTGGCGGCAGCTTTGACAGCCGGTTTTTTAGCTGCTGGTTTAGCTGCGCTGGCAGCGACCGGTTTAGCCGCAGGCTTGCTCGCTGCTTTGGCCGGTGCTTTCGCGGCAGGCTTGGCAGTTGCCTTGGCCGGTGCTTTTGCCACAACGGGTTTAGCTACCGGTTTCTTGGCCGATACAGCGACAGGCTTGGCAGCACGAAGCGTCAGCGCCTTGCCGGCAGCCTCCTGCACACGACCCACACCCTGGGCCAGCTTCAGGCTTTCCTGGGCATCACGCTTGAGTTGCAGGATGTAGGCGCGGGTTTCGGATTGACGATCCTTCAAGGCATCGAGCAGGTCTTCGAGTTCTTTCACGACGTCCTTGGCCTTGGCTTGTGCCTTGGCCTTGCCGGCGGTAGCTGCGTCTTGCAGTTTGGTACGCGACTTGTGCAGTTTTTCCTGCGCCTTGCCGCGTTGTTTTTCCAGTTTGGCGAGCAGTTTTTCAGCATCAGCCAGGGCTTGGGAGCAGGCGTTTTCCAAATGTTCGAGCAAGGCGCCCGAGAGTTGTTGGAGCAAGTGCAACGGAGTGTTTACAGGCTTCTTGGTGGCCGACATGGTTTACCTCCTGACTGACGTGAGTGCGGCTCATACTAGACCTCTGCTGCAACCGCCGCTAGGGCATGTTGACAGTACACAGGACGTTGCGTTGCAAGAGACAAAAAATCTTCTGCGCCATTGCCGAAGCAATCTCACTTCGCGGCAATCGGCGCTGGCATAATTCCTCCACTCGAGCCCGGAGAGCACACATGTCGCGTCACCTGTTTTTCTTCCTGTGCATGGTTTGCTCAACGGTCCAGGCCGTTGAAAAAACCAGCGCAAGCGATGCCCACGACCTGGCCTACAGCCTGGGCGCGAGCCTGGGCGAACGCTTGCGCCAGGACGTGCCCGACCTGCAGATCCAGGCATTGGTCGAAGGTCTGCAACAGGCCTACCTGGGCAAGCCGCTGGCGCTCAAGGATGAACGCATCGAACAGATCCTGGCCAAGCATCAGGCGCAGCTAGCCGCACAATCGACGACACCACAGATTGAGGTGGCACTGAAGACGGAGCAGAAATTTCTCGACGAGGAAAGAAACCGGCCAGGTGTGAAACAGCTGGAAGACGGCATCCTGTTGACTGAACTCAAGCCAGGCCACGGCGCGAAAGCCGGCCCCCACGGCAAGGTCCAGGTGCTGTACACCGGTCGACTGCCCGACGGCACCGTGTTCGACGCCAACCACCAGGCGCAGTGGTTCAGTCTCGACAGTGTGATCGATGGCTGGCGCAACGCGTTGCCGCAAATGCCCGTAGGCGCGAAATGGCGACTGGTGATTCCTTCGACCCAGGCCTATGGTGCCGAAGGGGCCGGGGATGTGATTCCCCCGTTCACGCCATTGGTGTTCGAGATCGAGCTGCTGGGGGCGACGAGCTGACATCGCCCAAACGAAAAACGGTGCGCAATGCGCACCGTTTTTTTTCCAGAGAAACCATCAAGCCTGAACCGCCGCCTCTTCCTTATGGGCGTTGTGCAACACTTCGATCAGGCAGTCCTCCAGCTCGAACCGCTCGTGCAACAGTCCACCCAGCTCCTTGAATTTTTCCGCTACGCATTTGCCTTCATCGCAGAGGTCGTTGAATGCCAGCAGCTTCTCGGTGATGACGTCGATGCGCGGGTAGATCTGTTCGGCGAGCTCCAGGCCACGCTTGTCGTTGAAGGCCTTGGCCTCGCCGGTGAGTTGCTCGTAGATCTCGAAATGCCCGGCAGAGACATAGTCCACCAGCACACCGCAGAATTCCTGCAACGGCTTACGGCTTTCACCCAACGCTTCAGGTTTGTCACCGAGAGCATCATAGGCCCGAACCAGTTCGTGACGCTCCTGCAACCAGCGGTCGATCAGCAGATGAACCCCACCCCATCGTTCCTGAGCATTCTGACAACTTTCGAGCATGGCGATTTCTTCCCTTGTGAGTCATGCCCCTCGCAGCCTGCATACACCTTGATGATTCATGGCAAGCCGGACACAACATGATCGAGCGGCATAATTCCAATGATACGTGCGGGCCAGATTATGCCCGCACGACAGCCGCTTCAAGGTACGCAGGCGACAAAGTTCATACAAGTGTTTAATCCGCTACCCGGACGAATTGCGACGTCTTGTCGCCCAGCGGTCGGATCAGAGCGGTCCAGACAAGGCGAAGCAACAGGTAGCTCATTGCAATGGATACGGCGAGAAAAAACAGCAGGCTCCATTCGGGGATGCTCAAGTCGAACAATGTCCAGGTGACACCTGCACAATCGACCGCGCCATCGAGGACCTGCTGCATGGCGCTCCACCATGAGCTCGCGCCCTTCATTTGGGCCAGGCAATCGGGCGAGTGGCTTTGCAACAGAACCTGACGCCAGGCCAGGGCCATTCCTCCCGACACGAAAACCAGTCCCGTCACACCGTAGAGGATGCTGCCCTTTCGACCCGGGCCATGCATGCAGGCTGCGAGACCGTTCACCAGGAACAGCACCAGGCACAAGCGCTGCAGGACGCACAGGCTGCAAGGCGTCAGTCCGACTGCGTACTCCAGATAGCTGGCGATGCCCAAAGCCAGGGCCGCGGCGGCGGAAGCCATGAAAAACAAGAAGCGAGAGCAAGCCAAAGACATGGCGGTTCCGTAACAGAAGAGACAAGCAGTTACGGTAGAGGAAAGCCCTCGGGCCTTTCAAGGCAGGCCCGCGCAGACACTTCACCAAGGGTGTAGGGAATTCCCGACAGAGGCGAGGGGATTTCGCGCAATCCCCTGTAGGACTTTCCCGAGTACATCATTTGGGCCTTGAACCGAGCAGCGATCAGCGACGGTCCACTTGGCAAGACCACCGCGAAACGCAGCGCTTTGTCAGGATTCCTTAACTGGATAACGCCTGGGCTGGAACCGGCAACGGCGCAGCGAGCAAGCGTTCATCCAGCAGTCCCAGGCCCTCCTGGAACAGCTGGTTGCTGCGCTCGGCATCACCCAGTTGTGCCAGGAGTCTCGCCAGTTCGGCGCAGGCTTCGGGATTGCGCTGGATCCGCAGGCTGCCTTCCAGATAATCCCGCGCCTTGCCCCAGAGGCTGTTCTGCAAACACAGGCGGCCCAACGTCAACAGCAGGCTGGAATCGGCCGGATGATCCTTGAGCCAGCCTTCGGCCGCTTGCAGCTGTCGAGCCGGATCATTGCCGCGGACCAGCCCGTACAGACGCGCCAAGTGGCTGTCGTAGTGACGCTTGAGTGCGGTGCGCAATACTTCCTCGGCCTCGCCCTGCGCGCCCAGCTGTCGCAGCTGTTCGGCATAGGCCAGCACCAGCGCCGGCTCCTGGCGTTGTGCAGAGGTCAGCTGTTGCCAGGCGCGATTGAGCGATTGCAAACCGACGCTGCCGTCTTCTTCACGATGGGCCGCCAGGGAGAGGTTTTCACCCCAGGCCCGGCGTTCCAGCTCAGCCAGCTGCGCCGCCGGCAGGACCTTGTCCTTGCGCAGTTCCGGCAACAGGCGAATCACCGCCGACCAATCGCCGCGCTGCTGATGCAGCCGTTGCAACTGGCGCAGCACCTGGACGTTATGGGGATGACGGTCATGCATGGCTTGCAGCGTGACCAAGGCGCCGTCGGTGTCGCCCCGGTCCATCTGCAACTGCGCGTGGCTCAGCGCAATGGCCAACTCGGCCTGGGGCTGGCGTTCCAGGGCGCGCTCCAGCAGATTGTCGCTCTGTTCGTAAAGACCTTGCTCGTTGGCCGCACGGGCCGCGCCGAGGTAATACAGCAATGGCTGGCGTTCGGCTTCCGCGGCACGATGCAAATGTCGTTGGGCACTGGCCCAGCGACCTTCGGCAAGGTCCAGTTGACCGTGTTCGATCGCCACTTGCACGCGCCGGCTGCGATTGCGCCGCGACCACGGGTTGACCACGCCGCCGGAAGTGGTCACCAGGCCGATCAGGGCGCGCACGGCCCGCCACAACAGCCAGAGTACCGCCACCAACGCCAGGGTGACCCACAGGCCCGCTTCGTAGCGGAAGTTCTTGTACGCCACCAGCACGTAACCCGAATGCTCGGAAATCGCCACGCCCAACAGGGCGGCGGCGGCAATGACCACGAACAGAATCACGTAGAGACGCTTCATGGCGTGGTCCCCTGCTCAGCAGGCTTGGCCAGCGGCTTGACCGACTCCTCGGCATTCAGGTTACGGCGCTCCAGATAAGCCTGGACGCTGCTCAGGGTCGCAGTCAGGTCCGGAGTGACCACCGTCACCGGCTGTTTGGCCAGTTCGGCCACTCGCTCGAGCATGACTTTGCTCTGCGGGTTGTCCTGGTTGAAGTTGTTCTTCAGTACATCACGGGCCTCGTCCAACGCCTGGGTATACACCGGCGCCTGCCCATTGAGAGCCGCCCATTGCGCCTGCTCCAGCGCCAGGCTCAAGGCCAGGCGCACCTGCATCAGGCTCTGCCCGGCCAGCAGCGGACGGACATTCTCGTCGGCATTGAAATCGATGCGGATATAGCGCGAGATCTGGTCCCACCACTGCGCCCAGCGGCTGGCCCCATCGCCATCGGCCGTCAGGCCCAGCAGGGATTCGCCGCGGTCCTTGTACTCAGGCGCCAGCTCCGAGAGTTGCAGCACTTGCTCACGCAGGGCTCCCAGTTGCAGGAACAGCCCGGTGCGATCCGGCTGCTCGGTGCTGCGCAGCGCCGCGAGGGTCCTGGCCAATTGCTCGCGGGCAGCGAACGAGCCCGGGTCATTCTGCTCCCGCAGGATTTCGTCGGCACCCTGGACCAGGGCCTGGGCACTGCTGATGTCTTGCAGGGCGGACAGGCGCAGGCTGGCGAGGCGCAACAGATGCTCGGCCTCGGCCAATCGCCAATCCTTGCGGCTGGCACCGAGCACAGTTTCCAGACGCTGACTCAGGTGTTGCTGGTCGCCTTGCAACTGGGCGACCTGACGGCGTCGCTCCTCCAGCTCTTCGGCCGCCGGCATCTGCGCGAGGCGCTCGCTGAGGCGTTGCTCATTGAGCTTGAGATTCTGGGCCTGATCATTCAGAGCCTGGACCTGGGCAGACTGTTGCTGGTTGTTGGCCTGCAGGTGACGCACCTGCCAGACACCCCAGCCGCCAACGGCCACGCCAGCGGCCCCCAGCAGCAATGCGACAATGGCCAACCCGTTACCGCGACGCGGCGCCACCGGTACCGGGGTTTCCACCGGTGCATCGATCACGGGTCGGTCTTGATCTTTTGGCAAGGCTGTTTCGCTCACGTATCCATCCTTTGCATTAGAAAACGGCACGGATTGTTCCCGTAACGCCGTCAGCAAAGCCGCGGCACTGGCGCCACGACAATCTATAACTGATCGGGCCCCGGCGGCCCGCGCCATCTCGGCCACCCTGGGGCTTGGAACAAACAACGGCAACCGCGCCAGATCGGGCCAGGCGGCCCCCGCCAGGCGGTGCAGATGCTCGAAACTCTGCCCACTGCTGACCATCAGCGCGTTCAAGCGTTCCGCTTCGACCTTCGCCAGCAGTTCGCCCTCGTGGTACTCGGGCAGGCCACGCCGGTACAATTCCAGATAATCGACACTAGCACCTTGCTCGCGCAAGCGCTCCGCCAGCAAGCCTCGGCCGCCCTCGCCACGCACGATCAGAACCTGGGGATCGGGGCGGGTCAATGCCTGGCGCAACGCCGGGAGTTCCAACAAGGCTTCGCTGTCGTCGCCCTCGTCCGGATAAGACACCGTGAGGCCCGCATCGGCCAGGATCTGTCCGGTGGCCGCCCCTACGCTGAACCAGGGTTGTTCCGGCGGCTCGGGCCAAAGTTCGCGCAGCTGCTCCAGGCACAACCGGGCAGCCGGCTTGCTGACGACGATCACGGCGCAGTACTGGTCGAGCCGCTGCAGCAGCGCTCGACCGGAATCGGACAAGGGAATCGGTTCGATAGCCAGCAACGGCAGACTGCTGCTGAATACACCAGCCTCGGCCAGGACAGCCGCCAGGGCCGACGACTCGTCCTCCGGCCGGGTCAGCAGCAACCGCCAGCCCATCACGCGTGGCCAGCCTCGCCGTAGACTTTCTTGAGGATGTCCCCAGCGCCCTGGCTCAGCAGGTCTTCGGCTACTCGCACTCCCAGTGCTTCGGCATCGCCCCGGGGCGCCCGGGCTTCGGAACTGAGCAGCCTGCCGCCGTCCGGATCGCCCACCAGGCCACGCAACCAGACCTGCTCGCCTTCCAGTACGGCATAGCAGGCAATCGGCACCTGGCAGCCGCCGTTGAGGTGCTTGTTGAGGGCACGCTCGGCGAAGACCCGGGTCGCGGTGTCTTCATGATGCAGGGGGGCCAGCAACGCGTGGATCTCGCTGTCGGCGCTGCGGCATTCGATGCCAACGGCGCCTTGCCCACCGGCCGGCAGGCTGTCGTCGACGCTGATAGCCGAAGTGATGCGGTCCTCGAAGCCCAGGCGGATCAGGCCGGCGGCGGCAAGGATGATGGCGTCGTATTCGCCGGCGTCGAGCTTGGCCAGGCGAGTGTTGACGTTGCCGCGCAGAAAGCGGATTTGCAGATCGGGACGGCGGGTCAGCAGCTGTGCCTGGCGACGCAGGCTGGACGTGCCAACGACGCTCCCGGCAGGCAGCGCTTCAAGGCTGGCAAAGGTGTTGGAGACGAACGCATCGCGCGGATCTTCCCGCTCGCAGATGCAAAACAGGCCCAGGCCTTCGGGGAAGTCCATGGGCACGTCTTTCATCGAATGCACGGCGATATCGGCTTCGTTGTCCAGCAGCGCGGTTTCCAGTTCCTTGACGAACAAACCCTTGCCGCCGATTTTCGACAGCGGCGAGTCCAGCAGCTTGTCACCGCGACTGACCATGGGCACCAGCGTCACGATCAGGCCGGGATGGGCGGCTTCCAGACGGGCTTTGACGTATTCGGCCTGCCACAGGGCCAGGGCACTTTTACGGGTGGCGATGCGGATCTCGCGAGGGGACATGGATCAATCCGTACTTAAAAGATACGACGGATAATAACAGCTCAGCCAAATCCGCTTTGACTTGAATCACGACCCCAAGGCCTCCCTGGCCGTCAATGTCCTGGAAATAAAACGTGCAATGCCGCCGAGGCGTTGCATTAGAGCTGCTGCATCATCTTGCGCACGCCCGCCACATGTCGCCGACTGACGATCAACGCGTCGCCATTGAGGCCTTTGAGAAACAGCTGAAAATGCCCGAGGGGCGTACGTTGCAGACGTTCGATGCGCTCGCGGGCCACCAGGGCATTGCGGTGGATGCGCACGAACCGCTCGCCGAACTCGTCTTCGAGGGCCTTGAGGGGCTCGTCCAGCAGCACCTCGCCACTCTCATGGCGCAAGGTCACGTACTTATGGTCGGCGATGAAATAGACCACCTGGTTCAACGGGATCAGCTCGATGCCCTTGCGGGTTCGCGCACTGATGTGGCTGCGCGGGCCGCTGCCACTTTCCGCTGCCGGGCGGGTCAGCGCCGCCAGTTGCACGCGGTTGGGTCGCTCGGCCTTGCGCAAGGCGTCGAGCAACGCCTCGGATGCCACCGGTTTGACCAGATAGCCCACGGCACCGGCCTGCAAGACCTCCGGCGGGAAGTCATCCCGGGTGGTGCAAAACACCACGGCGGGGGGCGACTCCCGTTCGCACAGCTTCGCCGCCACCTGCAGACCATCCAGGCCAGGCATGCGAATGTCGAGCAGCACGATATCCGGCTTGTGGCTGTCGATAAGGGCCAACGCCTCTTCGCCATTGGTGGCGCTCGGCTCCAGGACACTGTAACCCTCGAGCTCGCCAACCATTCGGCTCAGGCGCTCGCGGGCCAGTGGTTCGTCATCAACGATCAGGACATTCATATTGCGCTGGATTCCTGCGTGAGTCTCGCACAAGGATAGCGTAGACAGGGGAAGTGACATCCGTCACCGCGATCCACGCTAAGACTCGCCCGAGGGCCAAAAAGTGCCGCGAGGCGGTTGCCTATCTTTACCAGCGCTTGCCGACCGATGCTCGAGGCCCGTTGTCGCACGGCGTCGCCGTAGGGATTGTTCATTTTCAATCTGATCAATATTGAGCACCCCCCTGGTTGATTCGACCCGTGCCCCATGATGGAAAAGCAAAACTCCTATCGTCCACTGTAGACGGTTGCCAAGACGATATTGCTCAATCGGAAAATATCGTTGTGCGCAAAACCTGTCTGAACGCCCGGCTCATGCGCAAAAAACCTGCCGACCAGTGCCAGCGCCAGCCCCGGCAACCCTGTTATCATCCGCCGCAGCCTTAACCGCTACTTTTTCCACAGCCGATCACGAGCGAATTCATGAGCACTGACAAGACCAATCAGTCCTGGGGCGGCCGCTTCAGTGAACCCGTCGACGCCTTCGTCGCCCGCTTCACCGCCTCCGTCAATTTTGACCAGCGCCTGTATCGCCACGACATCATGGGTTCGATCGCCCACGCCACCATGCTGGCCAAGGTCGGCGTGCTGACCGATGCCGAGCGCGACAGCATCATCGATGGCCTGAAGACCATCCAGGGCGAAATCGAGGCCGGCCAGTTCGACTGGCGTGTCGACCTCGAAGACGTGCACATGAACATCGAAGCGCGCCTGACCGACCGCATCGGCGTGACCGGCAAGAAACTGCACACCGGCCGCAGCCGCAACGACCAGGTCGCCACCGATATCCGCCTGTGGCTGCGTGATGAAATCGACCTGATCCTGGCCGAGATCACCCGCCTGCAGAAAGGCCTGCTGGAACAGGCCGAGCGTGAGGCCGAAAGCATCATGCCCGGCTTCACGCACTTGCAGACCGCCCAACCTGTAACGTTTGGGCATCACATGCTGGCCTGGTTCGAAATGCTCAGCCGCGACTACGAGCGCCTGGTGGATTGCCGCAAGCGCACCAACCGCATGCCCCTGGGCAGCGCCGCGCTGGCCGGCACCACCTACCCGATCGATCGCGAATACACCGCCCAACTGCTGGGCTTCGACGCCGTGGGCGGCAACTCGCTGGATAACGTCTCGGACCGCGACTTCGCTATCGAATTCTGCGCCGCCGCGAGCATCGCGATGATGCACTTGTCGCGCTTCTCCGAAGAGCTGGTGCTGTGGACCAGCGCGCAGTTCCAGTTCATCGACCTGCCGGATCGCTTCTGCACCGGCAGCTCGATCATGCCGCAAAAGAAAAATCCCGATGTGCCGGAGCTGGTACGGGGCAAGAGCGGCCGGGTGTTCGGCGCGCTGATGGGCCTGCTGACCCTGATGAAAGGCCAACCGCTGGCCTACAACAAGGACAACCAGGAAGACAAGGAGCCGCTGTTCGACGCCGCCGACACCCTGCGCGACTCACTGCGCGCCTTCGCCGACATGATCCCGGCCATCAAGCCCAAGCATGCGGTGATGCGCGAAGCGGCCCTGCGTGGTTTCTCCACGGCAACAGACCTGGCCGATTACCTGGTGCGTCGCGGCCTGCCATTCCGCGATTGCCATGAAATCGTCGGGCATGCCGTGAAATACGGTGTGGACAACGGCAAGGATCTAGCGGAAATGAGCCTGGACGAACTGCGCCAGTTTAGCGACCAGATCGAGCAGGACGTGTTTGCTGTCCTGACCCTGGAGGGCTCGGTCAATGCCCGTGACCATGTCGGCGGTACGGCGCCGGCGCAGGTCAAGGCTGCCGTGGTACGTGGCCAGGCGCTCCTGGCCAGTCGCTAAGAGCTAAAAGCTAAAATCTAAAAGCATCGCGAGCAGGCTCGCTCCCACAGGGGATCTCCATATGTTCACAAGTTTGTGTTCGCTGAAGATCCACTGTGGGAGCGAGCCTGCTCGCGAAAGCAACCGCTAGAGCAATATAAAATTCACTTTTTGGCAGCGATCATCGCCAAAAACTCTGGCATCCCCGCTTCCCTGTCCGCCGCGATCCGCTGCACATTCGGATTCGCCCCCAACCGCTCCATCAGCGCCTTGGCCGCCGGCATGTCTGCGAAGAAATCGATATCGAACAACTTCTTGCCTACCTGTAAGGCTGGCGAAACACCGTAGAGAAAGTACAAGTCGGCAATGCTCAGGCTATCGCCCGCCACATAGGGTGAGAACTTGCCGTGCCTGCCCAGCGAGGCGAACCCCAGCAACAGTTCAGCCTTGCTCTTTTCCTTGATGGCATCCGGTACCGTCATGCCGAAAAATGCCTCGGCGTAGCAGGCACGCCCCGGCAGTTCGATGTACAACTCGATCTCCCGGCACATGGCCAGGACTTGGGCTCGTTCGTACGGATCGGCGGGCAGCAGGGCCTTGCCCGGCTGGGTTTGCTCAATGTATTCGAGGATCACGCTGGTTTCGTTGATGAAGCCCTGGTCGGTTTTCAGCACCGGCACTTTGCCCCGTGGGCTGATGGCGAGTATTTCCGGGGTCTGGCTGCCATAGAAGGACACTTCTTCGAAGGGCACGCCCTTCTCCAGCAACGCCAGCTTGACCATGTTGTAATAATTACTGGCGCAAAAACCATAAAGCTTGAGCATCGCAAATACCTCCGGTCCGTGTGGGGTGGGCAGCCTTGCGTTATAGACTGTCGGGAGGTTTCGCGCCAGGCGCATCACGCTGCTGAATGCAGGTAAACTGGCGCCTTTCCCACAGGAGCCTGCCATGAGCGAGCCAACCGACATCGACAACGACGAAGAAGAATTCGTCGAGTCGACCCTGATCGAAGCCATTGAGAACCAGATCGAAAGCGGCAACCCGCCAGCGGCCAAGGCCACCTTCAACAAACTGACCCTGGTCAATTACGAGCGCGAAGAAATTCTGAACCTCATGGCCCATGTGCTGGCCTTCGAAATCGACGCCATGCTCGATGAAGACCGCCCGTTCAATACCGAATGGTATGAAGATGCGTTGCGCAAGCTGCCCGAGCTGCCACCGGAAAAGAACTGAACCCGCTGCGGCGGGAGGGACTGCCTCAAACACTGTGGGAGCAAGGCTTGCCCGCGATGAAAGCGATGCGATCGCCCATGAATCGAGGCGCCTGCATCGCGAGCAAGCTTTGCTCTCACTAACGTTCCGTCGCACAAAAACGAAAAAGCCTGCCCCCGGCACTGGACAGCTCGGCCGAGTGCGCTCACCTTAGTGACGCTATCGACCATATTCCTAGAAAGTCTGGAGTCCTTATGTCGCTTACCCCTGAGCTGGTTGCCGAACTGGAAATCCTTGCACTCTTCAACCTGGACAGTTCCCAGGAAGGCCTGAAAATCCATCAGACCGCTGCCCCTAAAGCTATTGCCGCCGCCCAACGCCTGTACGACAAAGAACTGATCACCCAACCCGACGGTGGTTACCTGACCAGCCTGGGTCGTGACGCCGCGCAAAATGTACAAACCGTCCTGACGATACTCAGCGTCCAGGAAGCCGCCTGACTCCCCTGTCGCCCACGGAAATCTGCTTGCCGGATTTCCGCAGGCGCGGGTGTCCTGTGTGAAAAATCTGACGTCCATCCCCTACTTTCAGCTTAAGAATTCCTCAAGCCGGACGCTAAACTGCCATCACCTCTGATTTCCCACGTTCGACGCCGCGAGCCGGTTTGAGCCGACATGACCCGCAATCACGAAATACGCCCCGATCTGGACGAGGGAATCGACCGTAAGGTCCTCGGCCAATTGCGCGCACGTTTTCTCAAGCTCAACACCGTCCGGATGGATCGCGCCATGGAAGGCCTGTCGCCTCGCCAACAAGGCGTGCTGACGCTGCTTCCGCTGTTTTTCCACGTCAATCATCCGTTGCTGCCAGGCTACGTCTCCGGCAGTACACCGGCCGGGCTGTCGAACTACGAGCCCGATGCCAGCGTCCTCGCCGAAGCCCAGCGACTGACCCGTTCGTTTTCCTACAAGCCACGCCATGGCAGCAATCCGCCGCGACCGATCCTGGGCTTGTACCTGATGGGCAGCCTGGGCACGCTTGCCCAGGCGGATCAGAGCGACATGGATGTCTGGGTCTGCCATGGGCCGGACCTGAGCGACGACGAACTGGCCGAGCTGCGCAAGAAATGCCAGTTACTCGAAGCCTGGGCCGCGACCCAGGGCGCCGAAGCCCATTTCTTCCTGATCGACCCGGCCCGGTTCGTGCGGGGTGAACGGGACAATCAACTCAGTTCCGACGATTGCGGCACGACCCAGCACTACCTGTTGCTGGATGAGTTCTACCGCACGGCGATCTGGCTGGCCGGGCGCACACCGATCTGGTGGCTGGTGCCGGTGTACGAAGAAGACAACTATGAGGAATACACCCATACGTTGCTTTCCAAACGCTTCATCCGCGCCGATGAGACCCTCGACCTCGGACACCTGGCCTACATTCCACCGGGCGAGTTCATTGGCGCCGGGCTCTGGCAGTTGTTCAAGGGGATCGAGTCGCCCTACAAGTCCGTGCTCAAACTGTTGCTGACCGAGGTCTACGCCAGCGAACACCCCGATGTCCGCTGCCTGAGCCTGCGCTTCAAACAAGCCGTGTTCGCCAACCGCCTGGACCTCGAGGAGCTGGACCCGTACATGCTGGTGTACCGCCGTATCGAGGAATACCTCAACGCTCGCGGCGAACCCGAGCGCCTGGAGTTGATCCGACGCGCGCTGTACCTGAAGGTCAACCGCAAGCTCACCGGTCAAGGGCGCAGCAGCAGTTGGCAACGGACACTGCTCGAACGCCTGGCCGGAGAATGGGGCTGGGACCCGCGCCAGCTTGCGCTGCTGGACAGCCGCAGCCAGTGGAAGGTGCGCCAGGTCAGCAACGAGCGTCGCGCGCTGGTCAACGAACTGACCTACAGTTACCGCTTCCTGACCCAGTTCGCCCGCACCGAAAAAACCGTCAGCCTGATCAACAAGCGCGACCTCAACGTCCTTGGCCGCCGGCTGTATGCAGCTTTCGAGCGCAAGGCCGACAAGGTCGAGTTCATCAACCCCGGCATCGCCCCGGACCTGGCCGAGGACACCCTGACGCTGGTCCAGTCGCCCAACAAGAAAGAACCCGGACAGAACCAGTGGGGCCTCTACAACGGCAGCCTCAATGCCCTGGAATGGGAGAACTTCGCGCCGATCAAGCGCAGCCGCGAATTGCTGGAGCTGCTGACCTGGTGCCATCGCAACGGCGTGATCGACAGCAGCACACGCCTGGCGCTGCACCCAGGCGATAGCGACCTGAGCGAGTTCGAACTGTTCAACCTGCTGGGCAGCCTGCAACAGGCCATCGCCCTGCCCCTGGCCACGGTCGACGAAGAACAGTTGCTGCACGCCAGCGTCCCCAGTGAAGTGCTGATCCTGGTGAATGTCGGCGTCGACCCGCTCAAGCATCACCGCGATCTGAACATCCTCATGACCACCGAGCGCACCGACTCCCTGAGCTATGCCGGGGTCAGGGAAAACCTGGTGCTGACCCTCGACCAGGTCACGCTCAACAGCTGGAATGAAGTGCTGGTCAACCGGTTCGATGGCGAACACGCATTGCTGGACTGCCTGCGCGACTACCTCAACGACCTGCCCGCCGCTGCGCGCCAGCCGCGCTTGCAGGTGCGCTGTTTCTGCCACAACCGGGCACAGTTCATCGCGCGGCGGGTCGAAGAGGTCATCGAAACGGCCCAGGCTCTGTTGTTGAGCAGACTCAACCATCGCTACCTGCTGCAGGTGCAGCAGTATTATCACGTGCTGGAGCTGGTCCCGGGCCAGGTCAAGCACGTGGCGCTGGGCAGCCTGTCGGCGCTGCTGGATTACCTGGGCGAAGAACTGAATGCCTACAGCCCGCTGCACCTGGACCCGATGGCCCTGGAAGACCATGACCTGGCGCTGATCCTGCCGATGGGCCAGCCGGAATGCATCCAGGTGTTCTACCGGGTCAATGAGGACGACGCCGATGTGTATGTGCTCGATGAGCTCAACGCCTTGTGGCAACAGCGACTGCCCTATCACGACGAACAGAGCCTGCTGGTACCGCTGCAGCGCTTCCTGCAATCGGTGCTGTACCGTCGGGACGCCTTGCTGTCGATGGACACCGACCAGCCGTTGAACCTGGACACCCTGTACTACCAGCTCCTGCCCTCGGGCAACGGACGCGCACGCCGGGTCGAAATGCGCCCGGCGCCGCAGACACCCGAGAACAAGCCGTTCTACGACGTGCAGGCCATCATCGGCAAAGCGACCCATGGCCAGGTCCATGTCACGCTGTACTGCAACCAGCAGGAGTTTTCGGAACTGGAACATGGCGACCAACTGTTCCGTGTGGTCGCCAGTGAGATCGTCGAGCAGCGCCGCGAGGCCGAACGCTATCGCTGCTACATCACCGACCTGGACCTCTCGGGCCTGGTGGGCGATAGCGCTTGCTCAAGCAATCTGTACCTGCGCTACAAGGCCGATCTGGAACGCGCCCTGAACGAAGCACTGGCCCTGGTCTGAAATCCTCAGAGGTGGAAGTCGCCGCCCGCTTCGGGCTGGTATTCCACCGCCAGCAGCGTCATCTTCAACGTCTTGCCACCCGGTGCCGGCCAATCGATGTGCTGGCCGACCTTCAGCCCGAGCAAGGCGCTGCCCACCGGCGCAAGGATCGAGACCTTGCCTTCGTCGGCATTCGCGTCCTGTGGATAAACCAGGGTCAGATGGTAATCCTTGCCGCTGCCTTCCTCGCGGCAATGTACGCGCGCGTTCATGGTCACGACATCGGCGGGCACTTCTTCATGGCCCACCAGAGTTTCGGCGCGGTCCAGCTCGGTTTGCAACGCAATCACGCCCGGCAGCGTTTCGTCGAGACTGTCGATCAGTCGCTCCAGACGTTGGACGTCCAGGCGGGTAAGAGTGATGGAAGGTGCGGTCATGATCCAGGCAGACTCCTTTCTTCTGCACGAAAAAAGCAAAACCCCGCCACAAAAAGACGGGGTTTTTCACAGGCCTCGGCAAGTTGAGGCGTAGCCGGACACTATCACAGCTCAAAAAATATACAACCCGGGCCAGACAGATACACGAGTGCCAGGTCCAGACAGTTCCTGTGGGAGCGAGCCTGCTCGCGATGGCGTCCGATCAATCAGCATTGATGTGACTGACACGCCGCCATCGCGAGCAGGCTCGCTCCCACGAGTACGCATTCACTTCCGATTCTGGCGCTTGAGCGCCTCGGCACAGATCACCCGCCGGCGCGCATCATCAGCCGAGCGCCACTCGCGGATATCCTCCACATGGCGGAAACAGCCGAGGCAGACCTTCTGCTCATCCAGCTTGCACACACTGGTACACGGCGACGGCACGGCAGGGCTGACGTTGCTGTAGAGCGGCTTGGGTGGCCGGCCCGGAACGGTCTGGCTCACGTTGTCACAGGCCTTCGAACTCGAGTTCCAAACCGGCCTGCTGCTTGACGATACGCTCGAGCATCTCGCCCAACTGCTCTGCGTGCTTGTCGCATACCCAGCGTTCGCTTTCCTCGTCGTAGTCGAAGTGGAAACCACCGGACACCGCCGCCAGCCACAACTGCCGCAGTGGCTCCTGGCGACTGAAGATCAACTGGCTGCCGTTTTCGAACTTGACGGTGAGCACACCCGCAGAGCTTTCCAGATCGACGTCCAGTTCGCTCTCATCGAAGATATCCTCCAGTATTTGCTGGGTGGTATCGACCAGATCGTGGAAACGGGCTTCTTTCATTACGACAACCTCAAAATGTCTGCTCATGCTCAAGCGCCGCAAGATACGGGTGCGGCCAGATGATTGCAAAGAATAACCCATCGGCGACCACCAGCCCCGCCGGACGGGAGCCCCGTTGCATAGGCAAGCCGCCGGGTGGCCGGTATACTCCGGCGCAATTAATGCATTTTCAAGGATTTCGCCATGAAGCGCCTGATCTCTTCCCTTGCTGCGCTCGTCGCGGTTGCCTGCCTTGTGACAGCCTGTGGTCAAAAAGGTCCGCTGTACCTGCCTGATGACAGCAAGTCCCCTGAAGAGCAGGCCAAGTCGTCGCAATCCAAGTCCCACGCGCACGACACTCACACCACCTACTAAGGGAACGCCATGGACGCTTTTAACTACCGTGGCGGGGAGCTGTTCGCGGAGGGTGTTGCCCTGTCCGCCATTGCCGAACGTTTCGGCACGCCAACCTACGTCTACTCTCGTGCCCACATCGAAGCCCAATACCGGACCTTCGCCGACGCCCTCACCGGCATGCCACACCTGGTGTGCTTCGCCGTGAAGGCCAACTCCAACCTGGGTGTGCTCAATATCCTGGCGCGCCTGGGGGCCGGCTTCGACATCGTTTCCGGCGGAGAGCTCGAACGTGTACTGGCGGCTGGCGGCAGTCCGGACAAGATCGTCTTCTCCGGCGTCGGCAAGACCCGCGAAGACATGCGCCGCGCCCTGGAAGTCGGCGTGCATTGCTTCAACATCGAATCCACCGACGAACTGGAGCGCCTCCAGGTCGTCGCCGCCGAGCTGGGCGTGCGTGCGCCGGTTTCCCTGCGCGTGAACCCGGACGTCGATGCCGGCACCCACCCGTACATTTCCACCGGCCTGAAAGAAAACAAGTTCGGCATCGCCATCGCCGACGCCGAAGACGTCTATGTGCGTGCCGCCCAACTGCCGAACCTGGAAGTATTGGGCGTCGATTGTCACATCGGCTCGCAACTGACCACCCTGGAACCTTTCCTCGATGCCCTCGATCGCCTGCTGGCGCTGGTCGACCGTCTCGGCGATTGCGGCATCTACCTGCGCCATATCGACCTGGGTGGCGGTGTCGGCGTGCGTTACCGCGATGAAGAGCCGCCCCTGGTGGCCGATTACATCAAGGCCGTTCGCGAGCGTCTCGAAGGGCGCGACCTGGCGCTGATGTTCGAGCCGGGCCGCTACATCGTGGCCAATGCCGGCGTGCTGCTGACCCAGGTCGAGTACCTCAAGCACACCGAGCACAAGGACTTCGCCATCGTCGACGCGGCCATGAACGACCTGATCCGCCCGGCGCTGTACCAGGCATGGATGGATGTGACTGCCGTGCGTCCCCGCGATAGCGCCGCCCGCAGCTACGACATCGTCGGCCCGATCTGCGAAACCGGTGACTTCCTGGCCAAGGGCCGGGAGCTGGCGCTGGAAGAAGGCGACCTGCTGGCGGTGCATTCGGCCGGTGCCTATGGGTTTGTCATGAGTTCCAACTACAACACCCGCGGCCGCTGCGCCGAGGTGCTGGTGGACGGTGATCAAGCGTTCGAAGTGCGTCGCCGCGAGACGGTAGCCGAGTTGTTTGCCGGCGAAAGCCTGCTGCCGGAGTAAAACCATGCTGCTGCGTTTTACCAAGATGCACGGCCTGGGCAATGACTTCATGGTTCTCGACCTGGTCAGCCAGCACGCGCACATTCTGCCCAAGCATGCCAAGCAATGGGGTGACCGGCACACCGGCATCGGTTTCGACCAGTTGCTGATCGTCGAGGCGCCCAATAACCCGGACGTGGACTTTCGTTATCGGATCTTCAACGCCGACGGTTCGGAAGTGGAGCAATGCGGCAACGGCGCACGCTGCTTCGCCCGCTTCGTGCTGGACAAGCGCCTGACGGCCAAGCGCAGGATTCGCGTCGAGACCAAAAGCGGCATCATCGAGCTGGACGTGCGCAACGACGGCCAGATCGGCGTCAACATGGGTGCCCCGCGCCTGGTGCCGGCGGATATTCCGTTCGAAGCAGCGGCCCAGGCCCTGAGCTACCAACTGGACGTCGACGGCACCACGGTGGAGCTGGCGGCGGTGTCCATGGGCAATCCCCATGCCGTGCTGCGAGTCAGCGACATCAATAACGCGCCGGTGCATGAGCTGGGACCGAAGATCGAGAACCATCCGCGCTTTCCAGCACGGGTGAACGTAGGTTTCCTGCAGGTCATCGACCGTCACCGCGCGCAATTGCGGGTCTGGGAGCGCGGTGCCGGGGAAACCCAGGCTTGCGGCACCGGCGCCTGCGCCGCCGCAGTCGCTGCGATCAGCCAGGGATGGATGGATTCGCCCCTGCTGATCGACCTGCCCGGCGGGCGCCTGTCCATCGAATGGGCAGGCCCCGGCCAACCGGTGATGATGACCGGCCCGGCAGTGCGCGTATACGAAGGACAAGTCCGTCTTTGAATGAGCCAAACCCATGACCGACACGCCACAGGTTCCAGCGCCACAGCCCGATGAATCCTCGAGCCCGCTTCCGGAGGCCGCGGCGGTGGCCGCTTACCTGGAGGCTCATCCGGATTTCTTCGTCGAACGAGAAGACTTGCTTGCAGTGATGCGCATCCCCCACCGGCGCGGCGACACCGTATCGCTGGTGGAGCACCAGATGAAAATCCTGCGTGAGCGCAACATCGAGATGCGCCATCGCCTTTCGCACCTGATGGACGTCGCCCGGGACAACGATCGGCTCTTCGACAAGACCCGCCGCCTGATCCTCGCCCTGATGGACGCCAGCACCCTCGAAGACCTGGTCATGAGCGTCGAAGACAGCCTGCGCCAGGATTTCCAGGTGCCCTTTGTCAGCCTGATCCTGTTCGGCGACAACGCCATGCCGGTCGGTCGCTGGGTGACTCACGCCGAGGCACAGACCGCCATTGGCGGCCTGCTCACCGAGAACAAAAGCGTCAGTGGCAGCCTGCGCGAACATGAGCTGGACTTCCTCTTCGGCGAAGAACAGCGCAAGCAGATCGGCTCCACCGCCGTCGTCGCCATCGCCCACCAAGGCGTCCATGGCGTGCTGGCCATCGCCAGCCGTGACCCGCAGCACTACAAGAGCTCGGTGGGCACGCTGTTCCTGAGCTACATCGCCGAAGTCACCGGCCGGGTATTGCCACGGGTTGCCGGTTCGCTGCGCTCGGTACGCTGATGATGGAACGACAGCTGGACGCCTACTGCGAACACCTGCGCAGTGAGCGCCAGGTGTCCCCCCACACGCTGGCGGCCTATCGCCGCGACCTGGAAAAAGTGCTGGGCTGGTGCCAGAAGCAGAACGTCGGCAGTTGGCAGGCGCTGGACATCCAGCGCCTGCGCAGCCTGGTGGCGCGCCTGCATCAGCAGGGACAGTCTTCCCGCAGCCTGGCGCGCCTGCTTTCGGCGGTACGCGGGTTGTATCACTACCTCAACCGCGAAGGCCTGTGCGATCACGATCCGGCCACCGGCCTGGCACCGCCCAAGGGCGAGCGCCGCCTGCCGAAAACCCTCGACACCGACCGCGCCCTGCAATTACTTGAAGGCGCGGTCGAAGATGATTTCCTGGCGCGACGGGACCAGGCGATTCTCGAACTGTTCTATTCCTCCGGCCTGCGGCTGTCCGAACTGACAGGGTTGAACCTGGATCAACTGGACCTGGCCGACGGCATGGTCCAGGTACTCGGCAAGGGCAGCAAGACCCGCCTGCTGCCCATTGGCCGCAAGGCCCGGGAAGCCCTGGAGCTGTGGCTGCCGCTGCGCGCCCTGAGCAATCCCGTCGATGACGCGGTGTTCGTCAGCCAACAGGGCCGCCGCCTTGGTCCACGGGCGATCCAGGTGCGGGTCAAGGCTGCCGGCGAACGCGAGCTGGGACAGAACCTGCACCCGCACATGCTCAGGCACTCCTTCGCCAGCCATGTACTGGAATCCTCCCAGGACTTGCGCGCCGTGCAAGAGTTGCTGGGCCACTCGGACATCAAGACCACTCAGATCTATACCCATCTGGACTTCCAGCACCTGGCGACGGTCTATGACAGTGCCCATCCCAGGGCCAAACGCATCAAGGGCGACGAATCATGACCATCGAGCTCATCACTTTCGACCTCGACGACACCTTGTGGGATACCGCCCCGGTGATCGCCACGGCCGAAGCCGTTCTACGCCAATGGCTGACCGACAACGCACCGAACCTGGGCGGCTTGCCGGTCGAGCATCTTTTTTCGATTCGCGCGCAGGTGTTGCGCGAAGAACCCGATCTGAAGCATCGCATCAGCGCCTTGCGGCGGCGGGTGCTGTTCCGTGCGCTACAGGAGGCCGGTTATGACCAGTGGCAAGCGTCCGAGCTGGCGGACCAGGGCTTCGAGACGTTCCTGCATGCCCGCCATCAACTGGAGGTTTTCCCTGAGGTGCAGCCCACCCTGGAAATCCTCGCCAACCACTTCGCCCTCGGCGTGGTCACCAATGGCAACGCCGATGTGCGTCGCCTGGGGTTGGCGGACTACTTCAAGTTCGCACTGTGCGCCGAGGACATCGGCATCGCCAAACCCGATGCGCGGCTGTTCCACGAAGCCTTGCAACGCGGTGGCGCCACGGCGCAGACCGCCGTACACGTTGGCGATCATCCCGGCGATGATATCGCTGGCGCCCAACAGGCCGGCCTGCGGGCGGTGTGGTTTAACCCGGCAGGCAAGGCCTGGGATGCCGACCACTTGCCGGATGCAGAGATTCGCAGCCTGACCGAGTTGCCGGAGTTGTTGGCGGGATGGCATAGCCAGGGCTGAATCCAAGAGCACTACTTAACCCTGTGGGAGCGAGCCTGCTCGCGATGAGGGCGTGCCAGTGACCTTCATGTAACTGACATACCGCTATCGCGAGCAGGCTCGCTCCCACAAGGTTGCGCATAGCCTGAAAGCCAATCAGCGCCCATGAAAAAGCCCGCGACGACGGCGGGCTTTTTCAGCAAGCAGGAAGCAGAACTCAGATAGGGCGGCTGCCGTACTTGTTGTCAGGCTTCTTGGGCGGATCGGCAACCACATTGGCCTCCACTTCCTGCACCTTTCCACCCCTGGCCAGGAATTCTTCCATGGCCTTGGCGAGCGCATCACGCTCCTTGTTCTTGGCTTCTACGCTCGGCAATTCGTCGACCGACACCGCAGCCTTGGCCTTACCCTTGGCGGTCGGGGCCGGTATATCGGCGCCATCGTCGTCTGCAACGTCTTCAGCCGCCGCTTCCAAGCCGTCTTCGGCCTCGTCTTCTTCACCTACTTCGAGGTCGTCGTTTTCCAGATCATCGTCGCTCATGTTCTACCTCATGACTTGCGAAAAGCAGATTAGTTATAGCCCAGCTACGCCATCTGTCGAAGGCTGCCAGAAAAAATTCAACATCCACCGGCAATCGGCGGTCATGCCCCTTCACCGTACAAGGTGGCGAGGACTTTACGAGCACCGCCATGATCACGGTGCTCGCCCAGATAAACACCTTGCCAGGTACCCAGTGCCAGTCGCCCGTCCGTTATCGGCAGGCTGAGCTGACATCCCAGCACGCTGGCCTTGAAGTGCGCCGGGAGGTCGTCCAGGCCTTCGTCGTTGTGCTCATAGTCGGCAGTTCCTTGTGGGATCAGCCGATTGAAAAATCGTTCGAAGTCTCGACGTACCGCCGGATCGGCGTTCTCGTTGATGGTCAACGAGGCCGAGGTATGCTGCAGCCACAGATGCAACAGACCAACACGACACGCCCGGAGTTCAGGCAGGCCGGCGAGCAACTCGTCTGTCACCAGATGAAAGCCCCGGGGCCTTGCCCGCAGGGTAATCAGCGTCTGTTGCCACATACAGTTCTCCGCACGCTCGGCGCGCATTCTAGCGCGCTCAGGAAAAAAACAAAGAGCCTAATATTCCACCTTCGATGTAAGCCTTTGGCGCTGGAAAAACCCTGTCATTCGCAAGACAAAAAGGCCTTGGAAAAACCGGCGCTTCCTGTGAGCGTTGACAAATTCCAGGCAAAAAAATGCCCGGCGAACCGGGCATATTTTTTTGCGTGGGTTTACAGGTTGTAGCCACGCTCGTTGTGCTGGGCCAGGTCCAGGCCAACCGCTTCTTCTTCCTCGGAGACACGCAGCCCCATGACGGCGTCCAGGACCTTGAGGATGACGAAGGTGACGATCGCGGTGTAGATCACCGTGAAACCCACGCCTTTGACTTGAATCCACACTTGCGCGGCGATGTCAGTCACGGTGCCGAAGCCACCCAGGGCCGGTGCGGCGAACACGCCGGTGAGAATCGCGCCGAGAATACCGCCGATGCCGTGTACGCCGAAGGCATCCAGGGAGTCGTCATAGCCGAGCTTGCGTTTGAGGGTGGTTGCGCAGAAGAAGCACACCACGCCTGCGGCCAGACCGATGACCAGTGCACCCATCGGGCCCACGGTGCCAGCAGCCGGAGTGATCGCAACCAGACCTGCTACTACGCCCGAGGCGATGCCCAGCGCGCTTGGCTTGCCGTGGGTGATCCACTCGGCAAACATCCAGCCCAACGCGGCAGCAGCGGTAGCAATCTGGGTCACCAGCATCGCCATGCCGGCAGTGCCGTTGGCGGCGACGGCGGAACCGGCGTTGAAGCCGAACCAGCCGACCCACAGCATGGCCGCACCCATCAGGGTATAACCCAGGTTATGCGGTGCCATTGGCGTAGTCGGGAAGCCTTTGCGCTTGCCCAGTACCAGACACGCCACCAGGCCCGCGATCCCGGCGTTGATGTGCACCACGGTGCCACCGGCGAAGTCCAGCACGCCCCAGTCCCACAGCAGGCCACCGTTACCGGACCAGACCATGTGCGCAATCGGCGCATACACCAGGGTGAACCACACACCCATGAAGATGAGCATGGCGGAGAACTTCATCCGCTCGGCAAAGGCGCCGACGATCAGGGCCGGGGTGATGATGGCGAAGGTCATCTGGAAGGTGACGAACACCGCTTCAGGGAACAGCGCTGTCGGACCGGTGATGCTCGCCGGGGTCACGCCCGCCAGGAACGCCTTGCCCAGGCCACCGATGAAGGAATTGAAATTGACGACGCCTTGCTCCATGCCGGTGGTGTCGAACGCAATGCTGTAGCCATAGATGACCCACAGGACGCTGATCAGACCGGTAATGGCAAAGCATTGCATCATCACGGAAAGAAGGTTTTTCGACCGCACCATGCCGCCGTAGAACAGCGCCAGGCCGGGAATGGTCATGAACAGTACAAGAATCGTGGCAGTCAGCATCCAGGCGGTATCGCCGGAGTTGAGGACGGGGGCTGCCGCCTCTTCAGCCATGGCCAGGCCAGGCATTACGAAGGACAACAGGGCTCCTAGCCCTGCGAATTTACGCAGAGTCATATTGTTTTCTCCTGGGGCGTTGGGTTTGGCGGCTTAGATGGCGTCGGTATCGGTTTCGCCGGTACGGATGCGGATAGCCTGTTCCAGATTGACCACAAAGATCTTGCCGTCACCGATCTTGCCGGTGTTGGCGGCCTTGGTGATTGCCTCGATCACCCGGTCAAGATCCTTGTCGTCGATGGCGACGTCGATCTTCACCTTGGGCAGGAAATCGACCACGTATTCCGCGCCGCGATACAGCTCGGTGTGACCTTTCTGCCGGCCGAAGCCTTTGACCTCAGTGACGGTAATGCCCTGCACGCCGATTTCGGACAACGACTCGCGCACGTCGTCCAACTTGAACGGCTTGATGATGGCAGTGACTAGCTTCATGAAACTCTCTCCCGAATTGGTGGACTTGCCCCAGGAAAACAAACCCGACTCAAGTCTAAGCGCAGTGCCTGGCTTTGTAACGCATCGTCGGCCCAAGTTGCCCGACCAGCGCCAGTCAACCGTGCCTGGTGAAGCTCCCCGCTTCGCCTGGCTGCACTGCATTCGTCACAACGACTGCATCAGTGCATGGGTCATTAGCCGCTAAGCAGAAACCTTGCCATCTGTGCCCAAGTCCCCTGATTTCAGGGATTTACCAGCAGCATCCGCCTGCGTCGCCCCACGAACCGCAGCGATACGCACAACAACAGTGCGACACCGCTGGACCCTGTGCGCGAAAAGCGTGCATCCCGTGCATGCGGATTGACTATAGACACTGCGTGATACACTGCCGCCATCGTTTTCAGGATTGCTGCCATGCTCGCCCCCAAAGACCTGCTCGACGCCCTCAGCGGCCACGCCTCCCGCCTCTTGAGCGGCGACACTCCGTTGCCCAAGAGCGAAATCGAAAGCCAGTTCAAGGCGCTGCTGCAAAGCGGCTTCAGTAAGCTGGACCTGGTCAGCCGGGAAGAATTCGACAGTCAAATGGTCGTGCTGGCCCGCACCCGGGCGCGGCTGGAAAGCCTGGAGGTGAAGGTGGCGGAGTTGGAGGCGCGGCTGGCTCCAGCGCAGGAGTAAACAGCGGCGAGAAAGCCTGCTCAACCACCCGCTGCGTGCAGGGATTGCTCCTGATCGGCTATCGGCAGTTCCAACGCAAACAAGGCTCCCTGCCCAGGTCCGGCACTCTGTACGGTCAGTTCACCGCCCATTTCATGGGCCGCCAGGATGCAACTGTGCAGGCCGAAACCGTGGCCGTCGACGCGTGTCGTGAAGCCGTGTTCGAACAGGTGGGGGAGATTGTCCATGGAGATGCCCTCGCCGTTGTCCTCGACCTCGATACGTACGCGCTGGTCGTCAATAGCCTTCAGGCGCAGCGTGATCCGGGACGGACGGTCCGTGACCGGATCGAGGGCCTGCTTGGCGTTGTTGATCAGGTTGATCAGTATCTGCAGCACCTTGTGCTTATCCAGCGCCATGGTCGGGATGTCGTTGAGTTCCTTGACCACCGTTACCTGATGACGGGCCAGGGACACATCACAGATGCGCACGACATCCTCGATCAGTTCTCGTAACGAACCTGCCTCCAGCACGCTGGAGTTACCGGCATAGGACTGCTGGGTGGCGACGATTTCCTTGATATGGTCGATGCTCTTGGTCAACTGCGCCAACTCGTTGATCATGCCCTGCTGCTCGATGGCCAGCGATTCGGCCAGCTTGCCGAGATAGTCCGGCAAGGCGCGACCTTTCGGGTTGCTGCTGAAGAAGTCGCCGAGGTCATCGGAATGTTCCTTCATCAATTGAACGACCTTGGCGACCCCCTGCCCTTTGGATGTGTGCACCTTGTCGTACAGGACCTGGGCCGACACATTGACGCTATTGAGCACGTTGCCCACGTTATGCAGCACGTTCGTGGCAATTTCCGCCATGCCCGCCCGGCGAGCCGTAGTAACCAGTTCGGCCTGGGCCTCGCGCAATTCATCGTTGACCCGAGCCATTTGCTGCGGGCTGGGAATCTTCAAGGCCGCGGGCACCAACCGGACCAGCAGGATGGCGGTAATCACCGAAGCAATCGCGGTGATCACCTTAACCAGCGCCGACAGCCAGTAATAGGGCTGCCAGATGGTCAGGATTTCCATCACATGGCTGGTCCCGCAGGCCAGGATGAAGACGCCGAAGGCCGCCAGCATCCAGTCGAAAGGCACGTCCTTGCGCTTGTGGATAAAGTAGATGAGCGTAAAGGGAATGGTGACGTAGGAGAATGTGATCAGTCCGTCCGCAATCACGTTGGTCCAGAGCAGATCCGGGCGCCACATGTAGCAATGCCCGTGGGGCATGAAGCGGTTATCGGTCAACAGCGCCAGCAGATCGTTCATGGCCGCTTCCTCCCTGAGCCATTGAATTGCCACAGATCGCAGTCTAGCAGAGGCCTAATCCCCCACCTCCCAGGCCACCCTTTCACTTGCAACATCCTGCCAATATTTCGCTCATCATTCGCCGGGCCGAAGCACTTCCCCATGACTAACCTTCAAGCACCGCAGGATGCGGTCTTTATATCCCCCTCAAGGAACGATTCATGTCGCTCGCCATTGTCCATAGCCGCGCCCAAGTAGGGGTGGAGGCTCCCGCCGTTACCGTTGAGGTCCATCTCGCCAATGGCTTGCCGTCGCTGACGATGGTCGGTCTGCCGGAAGCGGCGCTCAGTAATAGATTTGGGAATCACAGCCGTTGCCGCAGACTTTTATACCGCTTGTCGTGTAGGCAAATAGAGCTATGCTAATCCCCAATCGGAGGTTTAACTTGGGCATACGCGCCTGTAGAATGCGGGCCTGTTTTTGACCGTCACCATATGGGGATGAAGCCGAGATGAAAAAAACTGAGGAGTCAAACGTGCAGCACCCCGCGAAGCTTGCTAAGGGCGCCACGGATCAGCGCTCGAATGTGATCGGCTTCGCTCAGTTCAAGGAACGCCAAGCTACTGAGGAGTACAGAAAGGCACTTGAGGTGATTGTCGCAAATGCCCAAAAGGCCGATTGGTAATTCCGAAATATTTTAATAAAGCTTCAAGGATCTGAAGATGGCCGCACCCGCCCCAAAGGAACGAGTCGCTAGAAGTGCGGATGCTAAATCCTTCACAATGAGCATGCGCCAACGAATCGAGGGTCGGCGTACCGATGAAATCGTCATCGCTTTTTGTGGCCCTGTTGGCTGCAATTTGGCAGACGTCATTCGCTCTATCCGTCTTCAGTTCGAGGAATACGGATATATCACTGAACATGTAAAAGTCAGCGATATCATCAGGGGGCACTTTAAAACTCACGGACTTCCGCCTGAGCTAAGGACCCTCTCTTTAGATGCTTGCTCAGGTAAAGAGCGCTATACAACGCTTCAAGATCTAGGTAACGAGCTTAGAAGAAAGTATGATCCACCGATCCTTGCAGCCTTGGCCATGCAGGAGATTGCAGTCAAGCGCACCATCGCAAAAGGTCCGAATAGCAAGACCCCTAAAACTGTTTACATCATTGATCAGCTCAAACATCCAGAAGAGGTCGAACTCTTCAAGCTTGTCTATGGAAACATTTTTTATCTAATAGGTGTCCTAAGCCCCGAAAAAATCAGGTTTAACTACCTAACGCGCTCAGAAAGAATTCCTAAGCACGAAGCGCAGTATCTGATTGATCGTGACCGAAACGAACTAAATGCAACCCACGGGCAAAAACTAGAGAAAACGCTACAACTTGCTGACTTCTTCATTCGCAACAACCAGGACTCGGTATCGAACCTTACCGATCCCTGTCAACGATTTGCGGCTCTGGTCCACGGAAAAAATGGTATTACACCGACTGCAGATGAATCGGGTATGTACGCCGCCTATTCCGCCTCATTGAAGTCCGCATGCCTTAGCAGACAGGTCGGTGCAGCCATCGTCAACAAAGAAGGAAATGTTATTTCCCTCGGCTGGAACGATGTGCCGAAATTTGGCGGAGGGCTGTACACATCAGACAGTACGAACGACCAGCGGTGCTTTTTTCACGGCGGCAAATGCTACAACGACATACATAAGTCTCATCTCATTGAAGATATTGTGGATATCGTCAGCAAAAAAGTGGCTGTTACTCAAGAGACCAAAAACGAGCTTGCTCGGCTGATCCAAAAAGAGACAAGAGCTGGGTCAATTATCGAATTTTCCCGAGCCATCCATGCGGAGATGGAAGCAATACTCGGCCTAGCGCGCTCTCATGGGAATTCAACCGATTCTTGTGTCTTGTACACAACAACATTCCCCTGTCATAACTGCGCTCGACATATCATCGCCGCAGGCATTAAACGGGTTGTCTACATTGAGCCGTATGAAAAAAGCCTTGCACTAGACCTCCATGAGGACGCCATAACCACTGACGCTGGGACGCCGGATAAAACTTTATTCGAAACGTTTTCTGGCGTGCCGCCTAGCAAATACGCAGCTTTCTTTATGTCTAGGGGCGATAAGAAAGACAGAACTGGCTTGGCCGTTGACATCATCAAGACGGATGCCCTACATATAGGAACTCAGTATCTAGATCCGTATCAGACTATCGAAGGAAAGGTTGTTCAGGACTTGCTGAGTAAGGTAGGTGCTTTCACACCGCCACCGCCATCAAATCCCGGAGCTTCTATGGCAACGCCGGCATGGCCAACCTCAAGCACTCCAAGCGGGCCATCTAATACTTTTCCTTCAGGACATCACTCGGCCAATGGACCCCAACCATTGCCACCAACAACTCCTTCCGCGCCTCGGCCCCCGCCCCCACTTCCGCCGATAGTTGAACCACCTGAACCAGAACCAGCGGCATAAAGAAAAACCCTGCTAATAGCGGGGTTTCATGGAGTCCACTGCCTAGGAGGATGGCAATAGTTTGCCCTGCGCTAATATTTGTGGGAACTCGCTCAATTCCGATAGCCCTTTATTGAGCCGACGACGCCTGGGCTGCTCGACGAGCGTTTCCCGCTATCTGCAACATCCTGCCAAAGTTTCATCCCTTAATCGCCTCACCTTAATTCTCTCCCATGACTAACCTTCAAGCACCGCAGGATGCGGTCTTTATATCCCTTTCAAGGAACGATGCATGTCGCTCGCCATTGTCCATAGCCGCGCCCAGGTGGGGGTGGAGGCTCCCGCCGTTACCGTTGAGGTCCATCTCGCCAATGGCTTGCCGTCACTGACGATGGTCGGTCTGCCGGAAGCGGCGGTAAAGGAAAGCAAGGACCGGGTGCGCAGCGCGATCATCAATTCGGGGCTGAACTTCCCGGCGCGGCGCATTACCTTGAACCTGGCACCGGCGGACCTGCCGAAGGACGGCGGGCGGTTCGACCTGGCCATTGCCCTGGGCATCCTGGCGGCCAGCGTGCAGGTGCCGACCCTGACGCTGGACGATGTGGAATGCCTCGGTGAACTGGCATTATCCGGCGCCGTGCGACCGGTGCGCGGGGTATTGCCCGCAGCGCTGGCGGCGCGCAAGGCCGGACGCATTCTGGTGGTGCCGCGGGCGAATGCCGAGGAAGCGTGCCTTGCCTCGGGCCTGAAAGTGATCGCCGTGGATCATCTGCTTGAAGTGGTGGCGCACTTCAACGGCCACGCTCCGGTCGAGCCTTTCGTTTCGAACGGGCTGCTCTCGGCCAGCAAGCCCTACCCTGACCTGAATGAAGTGCAAGGCCAGCTCGGGGCCAAGCGGGCCTTGCTGATCGCTGCCGCCGGCGCGCACAACCTGCTGTTCAGCGGGCCACCCGGTACCGGCAAGACATTGCTCGCCAGTCGTCTGCCGGGACTGCTGCCGCCACTGGCCGAGAGCGAAGCCCTGGAGGTCGCGGCGATCCAGTCGGTCGCCAGTTGCGTACCCTTGAGCCATTGGCCGCAACGCCCTTTTCGCCAGCCCCATCATTCGGCATCCGGTCCGGCGCTGGTGGGTGGAGGTTCCAAACCCCAGCCGGGCGAGATCACCCTGGCCCACCATGGCGTGTTATTCCTGGATGAATTGCCGGAGTTCGACCGCAAGGTCCTGGAAGTCCTGCGGGAGCCACTCGAATCGGGCCACATCGTCGTGTCTCGTGCCCGCGACCGCGTACGCTTTCCGGCGCGCTTCCAACTGGTGGCTGCGATGAATCCTTGTCCTTGTGGATATCTTGGCGAGCCCAGTGGCCGTTGCTCCTGCACACCCGACATGGTGCAGCGCTATCGCAACAAGCTCTCAGGCCCGTTGCTGGATCGCATCGACCTGCACCTGACGGTCGCACGGGAGGCCACGGCGTTGAATCCCAAATGCGAACCGGGTGAGGACACGGCTACCGTGGCCGAACAGGTGGCCGAAGCCCGAGAACGCCAGCAGACGCGCCAGGGCTGTGCCAACGCGTTTCTGGATCTGCCGGGTTTGCGTCGGCATTGCACGTTATCCACAGCCGATGAAACCTGGCTGGAAATGGCCTGCGAGCGACTGACTCTGTCGCTGCGGGCCGCCCATCGCCTGCTCAAGGTCGCGCGGACACTGGCGGACCTTGAGCAAGCGGGCCGTATCAGCCGGGAGCACCTGGCCGAAGCCTTGCAATACCGACCTGCTACGGCCTGAACCGTGTCACGGTTTGCTCAGGTCCACCAACGGCGTGTTTCGCACCTCGGTTTTGCGTTCGCCCTGGATCTCACCGATGCGTTTGAGCGCCTTGTCCACGGCGCCCTTGTCCGCCAGCAGGCTGTAATGGATCTGGAAGTGCTTCTGCTCTTTCGGCGCGATGGTCGGCACCAGGCCCAGTGGCCGCTGGTAATGGCGGTTATAGGAGAAGCTGGTGCCCGGTTCCAGCCCGGTCACGTAACCCTGGCCTTGGGTATCGGTGTTTTTCCACAGGGAGAACACGGGGAGCGTTGCGGTGTTGAAGCCCACCGACACACCGAGGCTACCGGCCTTGTTGTGCAGTACGGTGAGGGTGTCGCCCTTGGCATCGGCATAAGGCACGACGTTATAGACGGTTTCGTCGTAATCCTTGGTGGGCGCCCGGTAGGTTTGCCAGTCGGCCAGATCGCCCTTGGCCTTGTCATTGAATGGCGAGACCTGCTTGACCGGCGCGGCGAAGCGCGCGCCCTGCTCCAGGAACGGCGTACTGAAGTTGCTGTGATAGAGCGCCTGGTATTCCTTTGGATAGTCGCCGTTGTTGGTCAACGTGTCGTTGAGGGCAAAGGTTACGCTGCCAGGTTCGGTGACCAGCTCGGTCTGTACCGAGAAATCGACCTTCTTGAAAGCCTGCTCTTTCAACTCGCCCCTCAGGGTGATGGCATAAGGTGCTTTTTCATCGATGTGCAAGGTGACCTTGTTGGCCGGGATGTTGGCGGCACGACCGTGCAGCGTCAGCAGCTCGCCATTGTCCATGCCAGGATGCCCCACCCACTCGTAACCGCAACGGGTGACCAGCTCGTTGAAACCTTCGAGCCATCCCAGCCCGCCACGACCGTTGAGTTCGATGAAGGCCGGATTGACCACTTCCTTGACCGGCGAATCCCAACCCATCCGTGCATTTCCGACCGACGCTTGCAGTACGTTCATGCCCCGGGTCGGGACGACCGAAAGCTTCATGGTGCCGTTGTCGATATCGACGATGCTGACGCCTTCCTGACGACCACCATGCAGGGTGCGCATCGTCACGGAAAAGGGTTTGTCGGTTTTCACGCCAAGCTGCTGGCTGGTGATCTGCCAGGGCTGCGCGGCTTTATCGGTGTCGAGCAGGACATAGTCCCAGGCCATGGCATGGGAGGCAGCGCCCAGGGCGCCGAGAGTGACGAGGAGTTTGAGCGGAGTCATGGACTTGCCTTTTATTGGAGTTGTGCGGTTTTTATAGTCTTGAAGAAACGTTTCAGCAAGCATAAAAGCGGCAATAACTCTAAAAAAGCCAACTGGAGGAAATTAGTCAGGGAGGGTGAAGTCTTGGCGGTTGAAACCGGAAACCTGTGGGAGCGAGCCTGCTCGCGATTCCGGTAGCTCAGGTTGCACAAATGTCGCCTGTGCCGACGCCATCGCGAGCAGGCTCGCTCCCACAATGGTCTGGGGTGAGCCTGCTAGCGGTGGTCATAGGGACTTAGCGGAACCGATCAACTTCCTGGCGCAGGTCCTGCGCCAGCTTTTCCAGTTCCTTGGCAGTGACTGCCAGGTTCGAGACCACTTCGCGCTGTTCGCTGTTGGCCATGGCGATACTTTGCAGGTTGCTGCTGAGCAAGGTCGCCGTGCTGCTTTGTTCCTGGGTGGCGGTGGTGATCGCCGCGAACTGCTGGCCGGCCGAGCGGCTTTGCTCGTCGATACGGGCCAGGGCCGAGGCCACGTTGGCGTTACGCGACAGACCTTCCTGCATCAACAGGTTGCCCTGTTCCATCGTGCTGATGGCATTGCCGGTTTCCTGCTGGATGCTGGTGATCATGCTGGAAATCTCGTCAGTGGCCTGACGGGTACGGGAGGCCAGGCTACGGACCTCATCCGCCACCACGGCGAAACCACGCCCCTGCTCGCCTGCACGGGCGGCTTCGATGGCGGCGTTCAGGGCCAGCAGGTTGGTCTGCTCGGCGATCGAGGTGATCACGCCGACGATCCCGCCGATTTCCTGGGAACGCTGGCCCAAGGTGTTGATGACCGTGGCGGTGCTGTTCAACGCGCCGGCAATCTGTTCCAGGGACGAAGACGCTTCATCCATCGATGTCCGACCGATCCGCGTCTGCTGGGCGTTTTCCTGGGCCAGGCGCTCGGTATTGCCCATGTTGTCGGCAATGTTCAACGAGGTAGCACTGAACTCCTCCACTGCGCCGGCCATGCTGGTGATTTCGCCGGACTGCTGCTCCATCCCCTCATATGCACCGCTGGACAACCCCGACAGGGCCTGGGCACGGCTGTTGACCTCCTGGGAGGCCTTGCGGATGTGCTCGACCATGGTCGACAGTGCCTGGCTCATCTGGTTGAAAGCACGAGACAGTTGGCCGATTTCATCATGGCTCGACACGTTCAGGCGCACGCTCAGGTCGCCGGCGCCCAGCGCTTCGGCCTGGCGCACCAGATCACCCAGGGGTGCCAGCTTGCTGCGCAGCAGCCACATCGCCGCACCGACCGCCAACAGCATTGCCAACAGGCTGCCGATGGCCAACTGCATACCGACGCTCCAGGTCACCTCGCGGATCTCGGCCTTCGGCATGCTTGCCACCACCGCCCACGGTCCACCTTCGAACGGTACGGCGACGCTGTAGAAATCTTCGGCTGTGTCGCTCCAGAACGCGCCTTTGCCCGGCTCTTTCACCAGGCCAGCGACGGTGCTGACAGCGGCATCAAGGGCCTGGACGCCGGCCGGCGGTACCAGCCATTTGTTTTGCTCATCCAGCAGGGCCAGCGAGCCGGTCTTGCCGATACGGAAACGCTTGAGGTTTTCGAACTGCGCATTTTGCGCATCGGTGTAGTCGAAACCGACATACAGCGCAGCGATGATCTTGCCACTGCTGTCCTGCACCGGGCTGTACTGGGTCATGTAGTAACGGCCAAAGAGCAAGACGCGGCCAATATAGCTCTGCCCACTGGTCAAGCGGGCGTAAGCCGGGCTGGCATGGTCAAGCACGGTACCAATGGCTCGCGAACCGTCCTGCTTGGCCACCGAGGTACTGACGCGGATGAAATCGTCGCCACTGCGCACGAACACCGTGGCGGTCCCGGCGGTCATCTGTTTGAACTCGTCGACTTCCTTGAAGTTGTTGTTCAGTACTTCGCTGCCCAGGCTCAGGCTCGGCGTCTGCACGCCTGCCACTACAACCGGTTGGTCCGGGTGCACTTGCAGACCCGCGCTGAAGCGCTTTTCGAACAGGCCGGCCAAGCGTTGCGTGCTTTCGCGCAAGGTGCCGTGGAAGGTATTGAGCTGATCGGCCATCAGGCGCGCTTCGCTGGCCAGATGCTCTTCACGCGTGGCGAGGTTGGCGGCGTCCAGCGAACGCAAGGCGAAGACGGTACTGCCGGAGATCACGATCGCCAGTATCACAGCAAGGGCAAGGCCTAGCTGTGAGGCGATCCGGGCACGGGGTTGGGACATGACGGCTCCTGGCCGAGACACCGGATCATCCTGATCACGTCGCACGCTCGGCATGTAATTCCAAGGTAGGATAAATGTTTGCCCTTTCTGAACGAGGGTTCCATGTTCACGGGTTCGGCAGCAAAGCCAAATACTTGAGCGGTTTGGAGGGAATAATACTAGTCTGACATCAGTTGTACTACAACGCTTCAGCCAAGACGCTCTACTGCGGGCAACTGCATGGCCTTGACCTCGCCTTGCAGGAAGTCGCTGAGCCGACGCAAACGTTCACCTCCCGGACGGGTCTTCGGCCAGACCAGATAATAGTGCTCGCCACTGGCGACGGCGGTCGGCCACGGCAGGCTCAGGCGCCCTTGGGCCACGTCCTCGGCCACCATCAACAGGTCGCCCATGGAAACACCGTAACCGCGTGCCGCCGCAATCATGCCCAGCTCCAGCGTATCGAACACCTGCCCGCCCTTGAGCGAGACCTTGTCGGACAAGCCCATGCGTTCCAGCCAACTGCGCCAGTCGCGACGGTCCGGCGTGGGATGGAGCAGTTCGGCGTTGGCCAGCCGCTGCACATCCCACGGTTGATCGTTCAACAGGTTCGGCGCGCCCACCGGGATCAGTTCCTCGGGGAACAGGAAACTGGCTTCCCAATCCGCTGGAAAATGTCCGTTGCCCAGCAACACCGCACAGTCGAAAGGTTCGGTGTTGAAATCCACCGAATCGACGTCCATCCAGGCGCTGGTCAACTGCACCTCATTGCCCGGCTGCAGGTGTCGAAAGCGGCTCAGGCGCGCCAGCAGCCAACGCATGGTCAGGGTCGAGGGAGCCTTCATGCGCAGGATGCCATCCTCACCCGACAGCGTATGGCAGGCCCGCTCCAGCGCCATGAACCCATCGCGTATGCCCGGCAGCAACAGCCGCGCCGCTTCAGTCAATTGCAGATTGCGACCGCTACGCTGAAACAGCCGGCAGGCAAAATGCTCTTCGAGCGTGCGGATGTGGCGGCTGACCGCACTCTGGGTAATCGACAACTCTTCTGCGGCCCGGGTGAACGAGCTGTATCGCGCCGCTGCTTCGAATGCCCGCAGCGCATAAAGAGGTGGAAGACGACGCGACATCGGTAAACGCTCCAGTAACGGGGTTCACGCACCCTAGCAGAAAGAACTGACGCATGAGTTTTAATCATGCCTGCCATCGTTTTTATCCTTTTGTGCAAAGCCTCGCAAGCGCCGAGAATCGACGGTTTACAGCCTTGCCTGAACATGGAGCGTGATGATCATGCAGCATCCTGTGCGTACCGAACTCCGGGCCATCCTGCGGCTGGCGGGGCCGTTGATTGCCTCGCAGTTGGCGCACATGTTGATGGTCCTGACCGATACCTTGATGATGGCGCGCTTGAGCCCCGAAGCCCTGGCCGGCGGTGGGCTGGGGGCGGCGAGTTATTCGTTCGTGTCGATTTTCTGCATCGGCGTGATCGCGGCGGTGGGTACGCTGGTGGCGATCCGGCACGGCGCCGGCGACATCGAGAGGGCCACCCGGCTGACCCAGGCCGGGTTGTGGCTGGCCTGGTTGATGGCACTGGTCGCCGGACTGCTGCTGTGGAACCTCAAGCCAGTGCTGCTGATGTTCGGCCAGACCGAAACCAATGTGCAGTCCGCCGGACAATTCCTGCTGGTGTTGCCGTTTGCCTTGCCCGGCTATCTGAGCTTCATGGCCCTGCGCGGCTTCACCAGCGCCATCGGCCGGGCCACGCCCGTCATGGTGATCAGCCTCGGCGGCACGGTGGCCAACTTCCTGCTCAATTACGCGCTCATCACCGGCATGTTCGGGCTGCCGAAACTCGGCCTGATGGGCATCGGCCTGGTCACCGCCATCGTTGCCAGCTGCATGGCCCTGGCGCTGGCCTGGCATATCCACCGGCACCCGGCATACCGGGGGTACCCGCTGCTTGAGGGGCTGTTCCGACCGAATCGCCAGTACCTCAAGGAGCTGTGGCGCCTGGGCCTGCCGATTGGCGGTACTTATGCCGTGGAAGTCGGGTTGTTCGCGTTTGCCGCGTTGTGCATGGGCACCATGGGCAGCACGCCGTTGGCAGCCCATCAGATCGCCCTGCAGATTGTGTCAGTGGCGTTCATGGTTCCGGCTGGGATGTCGTACGCAATCACCATGCGCATCGGCCAGCACTATGGCGCCGGCCAACTGCTGATGGCGCGACTGGCCGGACGGGTCGGCATCGGCTTCGGCGCTGCGGTGATGCTGGCCTTCGCCATGGTGTTCTGGCTGTTGCCGAATCAGTTGATCGGTTTGTTCCTAGACCACAACGACCCGGCGTTCCGTCCGGTGATCGATCTGGCGGTGAGCCTGCTGGCCGTGGCAGCGTGGTTCGAACTGTTCGACGGCACGCAGACCATCGCCATGGGCTGCATCCGCGGGCTCAAGGACGCCAAGACCACGTTCCTGGTGGGCCTGGGTTGTTATTGGCTGATTGGTGCGCCGGCGGCCTGGTGGATGGCGTTCCACCTGAACTGGGGACCGACCGGCGTCTGGTGGGGGCTGGCCCTGGGGCTGGCCTGCGCGGCGGTGAGCCTGACATTGGCGTTCGAAGGAAAGATGAAGCGGATGATCAGGCGCGAGTCGGGACAACAGGGTTTCGAGATCGTCCAGACTGAATGAACATCCCGTGTGGGAGCGAGCCTGCTCGCGATAGCGGTGTGTCTGATGCATTGATTTCGTCTGATCGACCGCCATCGCGAGCGGGCTCGCTCCCACAGGGGTTGTGTCAGCCAGCAGGAATTGGGTCAGGCGGTGACTTCCGTCGACTTGTTGTCGAACGTCAGGTATTCCACCAACTCAGGCAACGGCAACGGTTTGCTGATCAGGAACCCTTGCACCTGGTCGCAACCGAAGCCGCGCAACAGATCCAGTTGTTCGCGGGTTTCCACACCCTCGGCCACCACCTCCAGATTGAGGTTGTGGGCCAGGTTGATCATCGCATGCACCAGTTTGCGGTTCTCTTCGCGTTGCTCCATGCCGCCGACGAAGCTCTTGTCGATCTTGAGCAGGGCGATGGGGAGGCTGTTGAGGTGCACGAACGAGGAAAAGCCGGTGCCGAAGTCGTCCAGGGAGAAGCGCACCCCCAGGCGGCCGAGGGCATCCATGGTCTGTTTGACCAGCTCACTGCGGCGCATGACCGCGGTTTCGGTGAGTTCGAATTCCAGCCATTGGGCTTCGACGCCTCGCTCGGCGATCAGCCGGCTCAATGTCGGCAGCAACTGGCTGTCCTGGAACTGCCGGAACGACAGGTTGACCGCCATGTGCAGCGGTGCCAGCCCGCGCTCGCGCAAGGCCTGCATATCCCGCAAGGCGCGGGAGATCACCCAGTAGCCCAGCGGGACGATCAGGCCGCTCTGCTCCGCCAGCGGGACGAATTCACTCGGTGGCAGCAACCCGCGCTCGCCGTGACGCCAGCGCACCAGGGCTTCGAGACCGACGATGTGGCCACCTTCGAGGTCCAGCCGCGGCTGGTAGTGCAGCTCCAGCTCGTCACGACGCAGCGCCCGGCGCAGTTCGCTTTCCAGGTCGGCGAGGCTGCGGGCGTTGCGGTTGATGCGCTCGTTGAAGACATGGAAGGTGCAACCCTGGGTGCTCTTGGCCTGTTGCATGGCAATGTGGGCATGCCACATCAGCGGATCGGCACCCGCCTGGGCCCGGGCGTGGGCGATGCCCAGGCTGCAGCCGATCAGCAGGCTTTCGCCGTCCACCCAGTAGGGTTCGGCCATGGCTTGGGTGATGCGCTCGGCCATCCACTCGGCCCGCTGAGGCGCCCGACGGGTATCGATCAGCAAGGCGAACTCGTCGCTGCCCAGCCGTGCCAGTTGGTCGCCGGCTTCGAGCGCCCCCTTGAGGCGCGAGACCACCTGCAGGATCAAGCGATCGCCGGCCTGATGTCCGAGGGCGTCGTTGGCGTGACGGAAGTTGTCCAGGTCCAGGTGGCCGAGCGCCAGGCCACGGCCTTCGCTTTCAGCCAGGCGCGCCGCCAGCAGGGTCTGGAACCCCTGGCGGTTCGCGATGCCGGTCAACGGATCCTGTTCGGCGAGACGCTGCAAGGTGCTTTCCAGTACGCCGCGCTCACGCACATGGCGCAGGCAACGGCGCAGGGTCGCGGTATCGAGCAGGTCACGCACCAGCCAGTCGCTGGCGCCATCGGGTAGCGTCGCGGGCTCGTGTTCCAGCAGCAGGATGGTCGGCAGAGGACAACGGCCGGGAGCCGGTTGCAAGGCTGCGACCGTCAACAGCACCGCGTTGCGATTGTCTTCGAACAGGCTGCAGACCGACTCCCAGGTCGGGGCAATGATCAACACGACCGAGCCCGCCATGGGCGCCAGGCACTCGCGTAATATCGCTGACCACTCAGGCTCTTCGGCCAATAACAGCAAACGCAAGGGTTCGACAGGCGTGGACAAGCTGACTCCGTAGACTCTGCAAGAGGTATGCGCTGGGCATTATGACCTGCCGAGCGACAATGACCAGTGCCAATAGTTCTCAAAAACGGGCTTCTGGCGATTTTTTCCACTCCAGCCCGGACATCAGCGCCAATTCACCTCAAATCCCGGCAGCAAGGCAGCGATACGGCCTGATGTCGGACAGAGCAGCACAATTCTCCAGGCCTGTTAAAATGCCGGCCCATTTTTCGCAAACGACTCCCTGACCCTGTCATGTCCCGACTCAATCCCCGGCAGCAAGAAGCCGTGAACTATGTCGGCGGCCCTCTTTTGGTGCTCGCCGGTGCAGGTTCCGGCAAGACCAGCGTGATCACCCGCAAGATCGCGCACCTGATCCAGAACTGTGGCATCCGCGCCCAGTACATCGTCGCCATGACCTTTACCAACAAAGCCGCCCGGGAAATGAAAGAACGGGTCGGCGGCCTGCTGCGCGCCGGCGAAGGCCGTGGCCTGACGGTCTGCACCTTCCACAACCTGGGCCTGAATATCATCCGCAAGGAACACGTGCGACTGGGCTACAAGCCGGGCTTCTCGATTTTCGACGAGACCGACGTCAAGGCCCTGATGACCGACATCATGCAGAAGGAGTACGCGGGCGACGACGGCGTCGACGAGATCAAAAACATGATCGGCGCCTGGAAAAACGACCTGGTGCTCCCTGCCGAAGCCCTGGAAAACGCCCGCAACCCCAAGGAACAGACGGCCGCCATCGTCTACACCCATTACCAGCGCACGCTCAAGGCGTTCAATGCGGTGGACTTCGACGACTTGATCCTGCTGCCGGTCAAGCTGTTCCAGGAACACGCCGACATCCTCGAGAAGTGGCAGAACAAGGTTCGCTACCTGCTGGTGGACGAATACCAGGACACCAACGCCAGCCAGTACCTGCTGGTGAAACTGCTCATCGGTTTACGCAACCAGTTCACCGTGGTGGGCGACGACGACCAGTCGATCTACGCCTGGCGTGGCGCGCGTCCGGAAAACCTGATGCTGCTCAAGGAAGACTATCCGTCGCTCAAAGTGGTGATGCTGGAGCAGAACTACCGCTCCACCAGCCGCATCCTGCGCTGCGCCAACGTGCTGATTTCCAACAACCCCCACGAGTTCGAAAAGCAGCTGTGGAGCGAGATGGGCCACGGCGACGAAATCCGCGTGATCCGCTGCCGCAACGAAGACGCCGAAGCCGAGCGCGTAGCGATGGAAATCCTCAGCCTGCACCTGCGCACCGACCGGCCGTACAGCGATTTTGCAATCCTCTACCGCGGCAACTACCAGGCCAAGCTGATCGAGTTGAAGTTGCAGCATCACCAGGTTCCCTATCGCCTGTCGGGGGGCAACAGCTTCTTCGGCCGTCAGGAAGTGAAGGACCTGATGGCCTATTTCCGCCTGATCGTCAACCCTGACGATGACAACGCCTTCCTGCGAGTGATCAACGTCCCGCGCCGGGAAATCGGCTCGACCACGCTGGAAAAACTCGGCAACTACGCCACCGAGCGCAAGATCTCGATGTACGCCGCCACCGACGAAATCGGCCTGGGCGAACACCTGGACAGCCGTTTCACCGACCGCCTGGCGCGCTTCAAGCGCTTCATGGACCGGGTCCGCGAGCAGTGCGCCGGGGAAGATCCGATCGCGGCACTGCGCAGCATGGTCATGGACATCGACTATGAGAACTGGCTGCGCACCAACAGCTCCAGCGACAAGGCCGCCGACTACCGTATGGGCAACGTCTGGTTCCTGATCGAGGCCTTGAAGAACACCCTGGAAAAAGACGAAGACGGCGAAATGACCGTCGAAGACGCCATCGGCAAGCTCGTGCTGCGGGACATGCTCGAGCGCCAGCAGGAAGAGGAAGACGGTGCCGAAGGCGTGCAGATGATGACGCTGCACGCGTCCAAGGGCCTGGAATTCCCCTACGTGTTCATCATGGGCATGGAAGAGGAAATCCTGCCACACCGCTCCAGCATCGAGGCCGACACCATCGAAGAGGAACGGCGCCTGGCCTACGTGGGTATCACCCGGGCCCGGCAAACGCTGGCCTTCACCTTCGCCGCCAAGCGCAAGCAATACGGCGAAGTGATCGACTGCGCGCCGAGCCGCTTTCTCGATGAGCTGCCGCCGGACGACCTGGCCTGGGAAGGCAACGACGACACCCCGACCGAAGTGAAAGCCGTTCGCGGCAACAGTGCCTTGGCCGATATACGAGCGATGCTAAAGCGCTAGAATCGACCGATTTAATTCCGACTTCAGCGCCCTTGAGGCGTTATCAGAGGAGGCTTCATGGAAGCCCTGCACCAGAAAATCCGTGAGCAAGGCATCGTCCTTTCCGACCAGGTCCTGAAAGTCGACGCGTTCCTGAACCATCAGATCGACCCGCAACTGATGAAACAGATCGGCGATGAATTCGCCGCGCTGTTCAAGGACTCGGGCATCACCAAGATCGTCACCATCGAAGCCTCGGGTATCGCCCCGGCCATCATGACCGGCCTGAACCTTGGCGTGCCGGTGATTTTCGCCCGTAAGCAACAGTCCCTGACCCTGACGGAAAACCTGCTGTCGGCGACCGTGTATTCGTTCACCAAGAAGACCGAGAGCACCGTGGCCATCAGCCCCCGTCACCTGACCAGCAGCGACCGGGTACTGATCATCGATGACTTCCTGGCCAACGGCAAAGCCTCCCAGGCGCTGATTTCCATCATCAAACAGGCTGGCGCCACCGTGGCCGGGCTGGGGATCGTGATCGAGAAGTCGTTCCAGGGTGGCCGTGCGGAACTGGACGCCCAAGGCTATCGCGTCGAGTCCCTGGCGCGGGTGAAATCCCTGGCGGGTGGGGTTGTGACCTTTATCGACTGACCGCCACAAATCTCCCTCTGTGGGAGCGAGCCTGCTCGCGATAGCGGTCTGTCAGACACATTGTATGTAGCAGGTACACCGCTATCGCGAGCAGGCTCGCTCCCACAAGGTTTCGGGTTGGCGCTATTGCGCAGTGGCCTCGAGCCCCGCCAACAACAAGCGCTGGAACAGATCTTCCTTCAGCCCATCAGTGCTCGCCAGTTGCATCCGCTCCAGATGCTCGGGGTACAACGAGGGCTCCGGAGCGTCCAGCGCGGCCTTGCCCAATTCGAGCATTTCGGTGAGCTTGAACTTGCTCTTGAGCCAGTTCAACGCCCGCAACAGGTCCCGCTCCACCCCATCGAAATCCGCGCCCAGCGGATACTCCGGGAACAGATTCGGATGTCGCGCCTGGATCGCCTGCAAGCGCTCCGATGTGTTGTCGGCAAACCGTGGATCGAGGCGGAAATCCTTCGGTAGTTTTCCGGCATTCTGCGCTTGCTCGATCAGCCCTGGTTGGAAGCGTGAATCGCTGATGTTCAGCAACGCCTCGATCACCGCGGCATCGGTCTTGCCCCGCAGGTCGGCGATGCCGTATTCGGTCACCACGATGTCCCGCAGGTGCCGGGGAATTGTGCAATGGCCGTATTCCCAGACAATGTTCGAACTGATCTCGCCCCCGGACTCCCGCCAACTGCGCAGCAGCAAAATGGAACGCGCGCCTTCCAGCGCATGCCCCTGGGCGACGAAGTTGTACTGCCCGCCCACACCGCTGAGCACCCGACCGTCTTCCAGTTGATCGGCCACCCCGGCACCCAGCAGGGTCATGGTGAACACGGTATTGATGAAGCGCGCATCGAGACGTTGCAAGCGCTTGAGGCGCTCCTGGCCATACAACTCGTTGATGTAGCTGATGCGGGTCATGTTGAATTCGAGCCGGCGGTTCTGCGGCAACTCGTGCAAGCGCTGGTAGAAGCTGCGCGGGCCGAGAAAGAAGCCACCGTGGACACAGACGCCGTCGGGTTGGGCCGCCTCGTCGAGCGTACCCGCGTTGGCCTGCTCCTGGGTCGGCTCATCGGGATAGACCTTGCGCCGGATGATCCCGGCCTCCGCCAGCACCAGCAAACCGTTGACGAACATTTCACTGCAACCGTATAGCCCCTTGGCAAACGGCTCGACCCCACCCTCACGCTCGATCAGTTGTGCCCACTGGCTGAGGTTCAGGTCCGCCAGCAACGCCCGATACCCGGTGTTATCCGCCTGGCGCGCCAGCAGCGCTGCCGTCAGCGCATCGCCCATGGAGCCGATACCGATCTGCAGCGTGCCGCCGTCACGCACCAGGCTGCTCGCGTGCAGGCCGATGAAATGGTCCTGGAACCCCACTGGCATGTTCGGCGTGGAGAACAGCGTGTGATTGTCCTTCTCGTCGATCAACAGATCGAAAGCGTCGATGCCGATTTCCGCATCCCCCGGCATGTAGGGCAGATCGCTATGAACCTGGCCGACCATGAGGATGGTTTCCCCCGCCGCCCGCCGCTTCTCGATCATCGGCAGCAGGTCGAGGGTGATGTCGGGGTTGCAACTCAAGCTCAGGCGATCCGGGTGCTGTGGATCGCTCGCGACCAGTTGCGCGATCAGGTTCAAGCCGGCGGCGTTGATGTCCCGGGCAGCATGACTGTAGTTGCTGCTGACGTAGTTCTGCTGGGCCGATGCGCTGTGGAGCAGGCTGCCTGGCTGCATGAAGAACTGCTCGACCCGGATGTTGGGTGGCAGGCTGTCGCGCTGCAGGTCGGCCAGGTAATCGAGTTCCGGATAGTCGCCGAAAACCCGTTCGATGAAGGGCTCGAGAAAACGCTTCTGCAAACCATCGCCCAGGTTCGGCCGGCCCAGGCTCAGGGCCGTGTAGATTGTCAGTTGTCGCTCAGGTAATTGGGCGACGCGCCGGTACAGCGCATTGGCAAACAGGTTGGGTTTGCCCAACCCCAGGGGCATGCCGAGGTGGATATGCGCCGGCAGGCGTTCCAGGACGTCATCCACCGCCTGCTCGATTGAACACAATTGCACCATCCTACCCTCCGGGCCATTCCGTGAATGTGGGTTGGACCGAGCTTGCCGGGTCTTGGTTGCGATGAATAGTCCTAGGTGGTCGTTTCCAAGGCGCAAAAAAGCCGCTCGAAAGCGGCTTTTTCGAAGGATGCTGGCTTATTTCAGGCCGGACATCTTTTGGATGGCGCCTTTGAGTTCTTCATCCGAGCAATCGGCGCAGGTACCTTTAGGCGGCATGGAATTAATACCAGTAATGGCTTTCGCAAGAATGCCATCCAAACCACCTTGATGATCAGCACGCTCTTTCCAGGCTGCTGTATCACCTATTTTTGGAGCGCCCAGCAGGCCGGTGCCATGGCAAGCGTTACAGTGTTTTGCAATCACGTCATCGGGCGTTTTCTTAGCGCCACCACCCGCCGCAACGGCAACTTCCATGCCCTTGCATTCCTTCCCCGCAACGCAAACCTGGCCCACCGGCTCGAGGCGCTTGGCGATTTCATCGTTGGTTGCCGCTTGGGCACTGACTGCCCAAAGGGCCAATACGGTTGCTGGTGCAGCCAGCATTTTCATAATTAGGTTCACACGTACACCCTCATGGTGGCTAGTCACGCCTGCGGCCACGGTTGCAGGCGGGCGCAAGTATAGCGGTAAGCCTGTCACACTGAAACAACCCTAAAGTCACAAGGGTCTTGTTCATTGCGACCGCTTTCCCCCTGGCCGCCGCTGCCCGTGCGGGCTTGGCGCCTCTTCCTTAGAAATTGGCCGGTGTGGCTGCGCTGATCAGTCGCGCCGGCACATCGAACGGATTACGAAAACGGTGTGGTTTGGTGCTCTCGAAATAGTAGCTGTCCCCGGCCTCGAGCACGAACGTTTCGGCGCCGACGACCAGCTCCAGACGTCCTTCCACCAGAATCCCGGTTTCCTCGCCTTCATGGGTGAGCATCTCGTCGCCGGTATCGGCACCAGGCGGGTAGATTTCATTCAGGAAGGCAATCGCCCGGCTCGGGTGTGCCCTGCCCACCAGCTTCATGGTCACGGCGCCGTCGGAGATATCGATCAGTTCGTTGGCTTTGTAGACGATCTGGGTCGGCTTCTCCTGGAGGATTTCTTCGGAAAAAAACTCGACCATGGACATGGGGATGCCGCCAAGGACCTTGCGCAGCGAGCTGATCGAGGGGCTCACGCTGTTTTTCTCGATCATCGAGATGGTGCTGTTGGTGACGCCCGCACGCTTGGCGAGTTCACGCTGGGAAAGGCCTTTGAGTTTACGAATGGCTTGCAGTCGTTCACCGACGTCCAATGCTGGAACCTCCAGGGGATCAGGTTGTGTGGAAAGTGAGCGTTATCATGGCGACAGCGTTCAGTATTTACAACACTTTGACCCGAATCCTGCGCGGTGAAGCGACCTTCGGTCGATCCTGCGCTGCGTCAGCCCGCGGAATAGAGCCGTGGCACGCGCCGCAGGTTGCAGAAAATCTGATAGGGAATGGTACCGGCAGCCTTCGCCACATCGCTGGCGAGCACATGTTTACCCCATAATTCCACGGTCGAACCGAGTCCGGCATGGGGGATGTTCGTCAGGTCGACGCACAGCATGTCCATCGACACACGCCCGACCAACTGGCTGCGCTGGCCGTCCACCACCACTGGAGTTCCGCTCGGGGCCTGGCGCGGGTAGCCGTCGGCATAGCCCATGGCGACCACCCCGACCCGGGTCGTCTGCGTGGTCACGTAATGGGCGCCATACCCCACCGGCTCGCCGGCCGGCAGTTCGCGCACGCAAATGATCTTCGACTCCAGGGTCATCACCGGCTGCAGGCGCGAGGCGGTAGCGTTGGCTTCATCGAAAGGCGTCGCGCCATACAGCATGATGCCCGGACGGACCCAGTCGCTCGGCATCTGCGGCCAGCCCAGTACCGCCGGAGAGTTGCGCAGGCTGGTCTCGGCCGTCAATCCCTGGCAGGCGGCTTCGAACACTTCCAATTGCCGGGTGCTGGAGGGGTCATGCAGCTCATCGGCACGGGCAAAGTGGCTCATCAGCACGACTTTCGCGACTTTGCCGCTGGCCTGTAGTCGACGATAGGCGGCCTGATAGTCCTGTGGATGCAGGCCAACCCGGTGCATCCCTGAATCCAGCTTGAGCCAGACCGTGATTGGCTTGCCCAGCGCCGCCTTTTCAATCGCTTCGAGCTGCCACAACGAATGCACGACACACCAGAAGTCGTGCTCGACGATCAACGACAGCTCATCGGCTTCGAAAAACCCTTCCAGCAACAACACCGGCCCACGAATTCCGCCGGCCCGCAGCTCCAGGGCCTCTTCGATGCAAGCCACCGCAAACCCGTCCGCGGTGTCCTGCAAAGCCTCGGCGCAACGTACCGCGCCGTGCCCGTAGGCATCGGCCTTGATCACTGCAAGGGCCTTGGCCCCCGTGACGTCGCGAGCCAGTTGGTAATTGTGGCGCAGGGCTTGAAGATCGATAAGGGCACGAGCAGGACGCATGACGGCAGGCTTCTAGGCAGACATGAAAAAAAACCGGCGCCGGCTGATGGCGTGAACCACCAACAGCGCCGGGAGAGGGATCGTTTCGACAGCTTTAAGGCAGCGCGGCCACGACTGACAGCTCTACCAGGATTTCCGGCTCGCACAGCTTGGCTTCGACCGTGGCGCGGGCCGGGGCAACGCCGTTGGGCAGCCATTTGTCCCAGACCGCGTTCATGCCCGCGAAGTCGGCTTCGATGTCCTTCAAGTAGATCGTGACCGACAGCAACCGGCTCTTGTCGGTCCCGGCCAGGTCCAGCAAACGCTCGATATTGGCCAGGGTTTCGCGGGTCTGCTGCTCGATACCGGCGTTCATGTCGTCGCCGACCTGCCCGGCCAGGTAAACGGTGCCGTTGTGCACGACTACCTGGCTCATGCGGTCATTGGTGAGCTGGCGCTGGATTGCCATGTTTTGCAGACTCCTGAAGTTTGCTGCTGCCATAACGGGAAATATCGAGACCTTCGGCGCTGATCTGCGGCTTCTTCTTCGCCATCAGGTCCGCCAGCAAGCGACCGGAACCACAGGCCATGGTCCAGCCGAGGGTGCCGTGGCCGGTGTTCAGGAACAGATTATTGAACGGGGTAGCGCCGACGATCGGCGTGCCATCCGGCGTGGTCGGACGCAAACCGGTCCAGAAACTGGCCTGGGCCAGATCGCCGCCCTGAGGATAAAGGTCGTTGACGATCATCTCCAGGGTTTCACGGCGACGCGGATTGAGCGACAGGTCAAAACCGGCGATTTCCGCCATGCCGCCCACCCGGATGCGGTTATCGAAACGGGTGATCGCGACCTTGTAGGTTTCGTCGAGGATGGTCGAAGTCGGTGCCATCGCCGGGTTGGTGATCGGCACGGTCAGGGAATAACCCTTGAGTGGATACACCGGAGCACGGATGCCCAGGGGCTTGAGCAGTTGCGGCGAATAGCTGCCCAGGGCCAGGACGTAGCGGTCGGCGGTTTCCAGTTTGCCATCGATCCAGACACCGTTGATGCGGTCACCGGCCTGGTCCAGGCGCTGGATATCCTGTCCGAAGCGGAACTCGACACCCAGCTTCACAGCCATTTCCGCCAAGCGCGTGGTGAACATCTGGCAGTCGCCGGTCTGGTCGTTGGGCAGACGCAAGGCGCCGGCCAGGATGTCGGTGACGTTCGCCAGGGCCGGCTCGACCCGTGCGATACCTTCGCGATCGAGCACTTCGAACGGCACGCCGGACTCCTTCAGCACGGCGATGTCCTTGGCCGCGCCATCGAGCTGTGCCTGGGTGCGGAACAATTGCGTAGTCCCCAGGCTACGGCCTTCGTAGGCAATGCCGGTTTCGGCGCGCAACTCGTCGAGGCAATCGCGGCTGTACTCCGACAGGCGCACCATGCGTTCCTTGTTGATGGCATAGCGGCTGGCAGTGCAGTTGCGCAGCATTTGTGCCATCCACAGGTATTGGTCGATATCGGCGGTCGCCTTGATGGCCAGCGGTGCGTGGCGCTGCAACAGCCATTTGATGGCCTTGAGCGGCACGCCCGGCGCGGCCCAAGGCGAGGCATAACCCGGCGACACCTGGCCGGCGTTGGCGAAACTGGTTTCCATGGCAGGCGCCGGCTGACGGTCGACCACCACTACTTCGAACCCGGCACGGGCCAGATAGTAAGCACTGACGGTACCGATGACGCCGCTACCCAAGACCAGAACACGCATGTTGTCGCCCTCATCGCGGAGACCCGCTGACGTTTGTGTTGTACAAAACTGTAATGAGCGCAGTGTAAGAAAGAACAGGCAGTGCTTTTCACTATATAAATGCCTATATTTGGCGAGAATTCTCGGCAAAAACCCTTTTCACGGAGGCGCATCCCCTGTGCGTACCAATACCCAGACCAAGCGCGAGCTGGACAAGATCGACCGCAACATCCTGCGTATCCTCCAGGCGGACGGCCGGATCTCCTTCACCGAGCTGGGGGAAAAGGTCGGTCTCTCCACGACGCCCTGCACCGAGCGGGTACGGCGCCTGGAGCGCGAAGGGATCATCATGGGCTACAACGCCCGGCTCAACCCGCAGCACCTGAAGGGCAGCCTGCTGGTGTTCGTCGAGATCAGCCTCGATTACAAATCCGGCGACACCTTTGAAGAATTCCGACGTGCCGTGCTGAAACTGCCTCACGTATTGGAATGCCACCTGGTGTCGGGGGATTTCGACTACTTGGTGAAGGCGCGTATTTCCGAGATGGCCTCGTATCGCAAACTGTTGGGCGACATCCTGCTCAAACTGCCCCATGTGCGGGAGTCCAAGAGCTATATCGTGATGGAAGAGGTGAAAGAGAGCCTGAATTTGCCGATTCCGGACTGATCGTTCCCGCGCGGAACGATCTCGCTAGACCAACACCTGCCGATTGGCAGCCATGTACTCATGGATCTGCTTCTCCACCCGGGGATGGATCAACTCCACCGGCCGCCGCCCATTGGGGCACGGCAGCGTCGCCGTGGTACCGAACAACCGGCAGATCAGCGGCCGCTCGTCATACACGGTGCAACCGTTCGGTCCCAGGTGCACGCAATCGAGTGCTTCCAGGGCGGCGTCCTGTTCGGCGCGGGTCTTGCGCGGCAGGCGGGCCATTTCCTCGGGTGAGGTGGTCACCGGCCCGCAGCAGTCGTGGCAACCGGGTACGCACTCGAACGAAGGAATCTGCTGGCGCAGCGTGCGGATTTTTTGACTGTTGCAACTCATCGAGGTGGTTACCGGATCGGGACTGATCCGGATTCTGCCCTAAAAGCCTTGTACCAGACAGGGCCAGCCGACCACTGTTGCCGACGGAGGAATCCACGGCTTATGCTCCGTAAAATTTCTCAAACACAATAATCAGGATTACGCACATGAACGCCCGTGTTCAGCAACCTGTCCCGAGCCACGCGCACGCCGCCTCTTACTACGCCGCTAGCAGCCTGCCGCAACCGGACCATCCGTTGCTGCAAGGCGAGCTGGTGGCGGATGTTTGCGTGGTCGGCGGCGGGTTCTCGGGGCTGAACACGGCCATCGAACTGGCCGATCGCGGCATGAGCGTCGTGTTGCTGGAAGCGCACAAGATCGGCTGGGGAGCCAGTGGGCGTAACGGCGGCCAGTTGATCCGCGGGGTCGGTCATGGCCTGGATCAGTTCACTCCGGTCATCGGTACCGAGGGCGTCCGCCAGATGAAACTCATGGGCCTCGAGGCAGTGGAAATCGTCCGGCAGCGCGTCGAGCGTTTCCAGATCGCTTGCGATCTCACCTGGGGTTACTGCGATCTCGCCAATAAACCCTCCGAACTGGATGGCTTCGCCGAGGACGCCGAAGAGCTGCGCAGCCTGGGCTATCGCCACCCGACCCGCCTGCTGCAAGCCCACGAAATGCACAGCGTGGTGGGCTCGGACCGCTATTTCGGCGGCCTGATCGACATGGGTTCCGGCCACCTGCACCCACTGAACCTGGCTCTGGGCGAAGCCGACGTCGCGCAGCGGCTGGGGGTCAGGCTGTTCGAGCAATCGGCGGTAACCCGGATCGACTACGGTCCTGAAGTGAAGGTGCATACCCAACACGGCTCGGTACGCGCCAAGACCCTGGTGCTCGGCTGCAATGCCTATCTCAATGGCCTCAACAAGGAATTGAGCGGCAAAGTACTGCCGGCCGGCAGCTACATCATCGCCACCGAGCCTCTGAGCCGGGCTCAGGCCCAGGCGCTGTTGCCACAGAACATGGCGGTCTGTGACCAGAGAGTGGCCGTGGATTACTACCGGCTCTCGGCAGATCGACGCTTGCTGTTCGGCGGGGCTTGTCATTATTCGGGACGCGACCCGCAGGACATCGCCGCTTATATGCGTCCGAAGATGCTCAAGGTCTTCCCGCAGCTGGCGGAGGTGAAGATCGACTATCAATGGGGCGGGATGATCGGTATCGGCGCCAACCGACTGCCGCAGATCGGCCGGCTCAAGGACCAGCCCAACGTGTACTTCGCCCAGGCTTATTCCGGCCACGGCGTGAACGCCACGCACCTGGCCGGCAAGCTGTTGGCCGAAGCCATCAGCGGCCAGCAAGGCGGTGGGTTCGATCTGTTCGCCCAGGTCCCGCACATCACCTTTCCCGGCGGCAAGCACCTGCGTTCGCCGCTGCTGGCGTTGGGGATGTTGTGGCACAAGTTGAAAGAGCTGGTTTGATTCGAATGACCCTATAAGTAAGCCCGGCGCTGCTTTTGTGGCGAGGGGATTCATCCCCGCTGGGCTGCGAAGCGGCCCCAAACAGATTGAATGCAGTCAAGCTGATGCACCGCAACGCCTGGTTTTAGGGCTGCTCCGCAGCCCAGCGGGGCGGTGCGACGTCTCGCTAAATCCCCTCGCCACGGATCAACCCCGCCAGAACGGCTTTAAGCCCTCCTCCCGCGCCTGCTGCCGACTTATCCCGATATCACGCAACTGTTCGGGTGTCAGCTCAAGCAAGACTCGGCGTGTATGCAGGCGATGCCAGAACAAGTCCCAGCGACTCAGGCAGGCTGGGGCAGTTTGAAAGCTTGCGCTTCGTAGCTCCTTTTCCTGTCCAGCCTCCAGTTCCTGACTGTGTAGCGTCAGCCGCACATCGCTCAAGCCGTTCATTTTCGTCGCTCCTGTTTACTTGGGTAGCCAGAGGTTTCATGATGCGCGGACGGCCAGAATCGATACAGATTCAACATCTGTATTTTATTTGCATACAGATAAGGCCTTTTTGCCACTGAATGCTGTTTTTAGCGGCCAACTGTATTGGTTACCTGTTGCCCCAACCTATCGAGAGCACGCCATGACCCTCTACGTGAACCTCGCCGAATTGCTCGGCACCCGCATCGAACAGGGTTTCTATCGCCCCGGCGACCGGCTGCCGTCGGTGCGGGCTTTGAGTACGGAACATGGCGTCAGCCTGAGTACGGTGCAGCAGGCCTATCGCGTGCTGGAGGACAACGGACTGGCAATGCCGAAGCCCAAGTCCGGCTATTTCGTCCCGGTCAGCCGCGAACTACCGGACTTGCCGGCGATAGGCCGTCCGGCCCAGCGTCCCGTGGACATTTCACAGTGGGACCAGGTGCTGGAACTGATTCGCGCCGTGCCACGCAAAGATGTGGTGCAACTGGGGCGCGGCATGCCGGACATTCATTCGCCGACCATGAAGCCGCTGCTGCGCAGCCTGGCGCAGATCAGCCGTCGGCAAGACATGCCCGGCCTGTATTACGACAACATCTACGGCAACCTCGCGTTGCGCGAACAGATTGCCCGGCTGTTGCTGGATTCAGGCTGTCAGTTGGGCGCCAACGACCTGATTGTCACCACCGGCTGCCATGAAGCGCTGTCGGTCAGCATTCGCGCCACCTGCGAACCAGGCGATATCGTCGCGGTAGATTCGCCCAGCTTCCACGGCGCCATGCAGACCCTCAAGGGCCTGGGCATGAAGGCCATGGAGATCCCCACCGACCCGCTTACCGGCATCAGCCTGGACGCACTGGAACTGGCGCTGGAGCAATGGCCGATCAAGGCCATACAGTTGACACCCAGTTGCAACAACCCGCTGGGCTACATCATGCCGGAAGCGAACAAACGCGCATTGTTGACCCTGGCACAGCGCTTCGACGTAGCGATCATCGAGGACGATGTGTATGGGGATCTGGCCTACACCTACCCACGCCCCCGCACGATCAAGTCCTTCGACGAGGATGGCCGCGTCCTGCTCTGCAGCTCCTTTTCCAAGACCTTGGCGCCGGGCCTGCGAGTGGGCTGGGTCGCACCGGGGCGGTATCTGGAACGGGTGCTGCACATGAAGTACATCAGCACCGGTTCTACCGCACCGCAGCCACAGATCGCCATCGCCGAGTTTCTCAAGAACGGGCATTTCGAACCTCATTTGCGCCGGATGCGCACGCAATACCAGCGTAATCGCGACGTGATGATCGACTGGGTCAGCCGCTATTTTCCCTCGGGCACCCGTGCCAGTCGTCCCCGGGGCAGCTTCATGCTGTGGGTCGAATTGCCCGAAGGCTTCGATACGTTGAAGCTCAACCGGGTCTTGCATGATCGAGGGGTGCAGGTTGCGGTCGGCAGCATTTTTTCGGCATCGGGCAAGTACCGCAATTGCCTGCGGATGAACTACGCTGCCAAGCCAACGGCACAGATCGAGGAGGCCGTGCGCAAGGTAGGGGCCGCCGCTATCGCACTGTTGAACGAAACCCACGGCGACGGCGTCTGAATTTTACTCAGGGAAGCAGCACCCGACAGTCAATCAACGCCAACAAGCGGAACGATCCGACGTGAGATCCAAACCGATCCTGCCTGCGCTACTGCTTGTCGCCTCACTGTTGGGAGGCTGTGCCAGCGTTGATATCACCCGCGAGCCTTCCCAGGCACTGCCGGCGTCCGAATCTTCATTCGGACGCTCCGTCCAGGCCCAGGCCGCACCCCACGAAGGACGCTCGGGGTTTCGCCTGCTCTCCAACAGCACCGATGCCTTTACCGCCCGGGCCGAGCTGATTCGCAACGCGCAAAGCAGCCTCGACCTGCAGTACTACATCGTTCACGACGGCATCAGCACCCGGATGCTGGTGGACGAGGTGCTCAAGGCCGCCGACCGTGGCGTGCGCGTGCGGATCCTGCTGGACGACACCACCAGCGATGGCCAGGAACAGATCATTTCGACCCTCGGCGCCCACCCGCAGATCCAGATCCGCCTGTTCAACCCGTTGCACCTGGGGCGCGCCACCGGCGTGACCCGCAGCCTAGGCCGACTGTTCAACCTGTCGCTGCAACATCGGCGGATGCACAACAAGCTTTGGCTGGCGGACAACAGCATGGCCATCGTCGGTGGGCGCAACCTGGGGGATGAATACTTTGATGCCGAGCCTCACCTGAACTTCACGGATATCGACCTGCTCGGCGTCGGTCCGGTGGCCGAACAGTTGGGGCACAGTTTCGATCAGTACTGGAACAGCGCCCTGAGCAAGCCCATCGAACAATTCCTGTCCCATCGGCCCACCGCCAAGGACCTGGCCAACAGCCGCCTGCGCCTGCAAGAGTCCCTGGAACAGACGCAAAAGGAGAACCACGCGCTGTACCAACAGTTGACCGCCTACCGGACCCAGCCGCGGCTGGATATCTGGCGCAACGAGTTGGTCTGGGCCTGGAACCAGGCGCTGTGGGATGCGCCCAGCAAAGTCCTGGCCAAGGACGAGCCGGATCCGCACCTGTTGCTGACCACGCAACTGAGCCCTGAACTGGCGGGGGTCAGCAAGGAACTGATCATGATCTCGGCTTATTTCGTGCCGGGACAGCCAGGACTGGTGTACCTGACCAGCCGCGCCGATGCCGGCGTGTCGGTCAGCCTGCTGACCAACTCCCTGGAGGCCACCGACGTGCCGGCAGTGCACGGCGGTTATGCGCCTTATCGCAAAGCACTGCTGCAGCATGGCGTGCGGCTGTTCGAGTTGCGACGCCAACCCGGGGATACGGGAGGCAGCAGCCCTCACCTGTTCTACAGCAAGTCCTACGGTGAATCGGACTCGAGCCTGCACAGCAAGGCGATCATTTTTGACCGGCAGAAATCGTTCATCGGCTCATTCAATTTCGACCCACGCTCAGTGCTGTGGAACACCGAGGTTGGCGTGCTGGTGGACAGCCCCGAGCTCGCCGGTCAGGTTCGTGACGCGGCCTTGCAGGGCATGGCCCCAGCCCTGAGCTACCAGGCGCGACTGGAGGACGGAGCGCTTGTCTGGACCACCGAAGACAACGGCAAGCTCCATGACCTGGATCGCGAACCCGGTAGCTGGTGGCGCCGGTTCAATGCCTGGTTTGCGACGACTGTGGGGTTGGAAAAAATGTTGTAGGGCTGCCCCGCTCCTGTGGCGAGGGGATTTAGCGAGACGTCGCACCGCCCCGCTGGGCTGCGTAGCAGCCCTGAAACCAGACGCCACGGTACATCAGGTTGATTGCATTCAATCTGCTTGGGGCTGCTTCGCAGCCAGTGTTTCAAGCCGGCTGCGTGGCCCCGAACGCACCTTGGCGCAACAACAGAATCACCAGCCCGAACGCCCCTGCCGCCATGAACAACGGCAGCGCATGCCCGCTGATCCATTGGCTGCCCGCTCCCGCCACCAGGGGCCCGATCAGGCAACCGATTCCCCACAGCTGGGCAATATGGGCATTGGCCCGCACCAGCGCATCGTCGCGGTAACGCTCGCCGATCAGGATCAACGACAAGGTGAACAAGCCACCCGCACTGGCACCGAACAGCACCCAAAGCGGCCAGATCAGTAGAGTATCGATCAGCAGTGGAACCGCCAGGCTCGATAAAGTCAGCGCCACCGCGCAGCCCGTGAGCAAGGCTCGTCGGGACAGATGATCGGCCAGGGCGCCAATAGGCAGTTGCAGCAAGGCATCACCGACCACCACGGTGCTGACCATTGCCAGCGCGATGTCGGCACTGAAGCCCTGGCGCAAGCAATACACCGGCAACAACGTCAGGATCATCGCTTCGAAAGCCGCGAACAACGAGACTGCCCAGGCGATTGCCGGCAGCCCCCGGCAAAAAGCCCACAAATCGCCAAAAGTGACGCTACCGGCTTCGCTGGAGGGCGCACCGCTGCGACCGAGCAACAGCAACGGCGCCACCAGCAGCAGGCCAACGCCTACCCAGAATCCGTAGTCGTGCACAGTACCCAGCGCACCGAGCAACAGCGGGCCGGACAGCTGGCTGAGGGCATAACTGGCGCCATACAGCGCTACCAGCCGCCCACGCCATTGCTCGACCACCAGCTGATTGATCCAGCTCTCGCCGAGAATGAATACCAGGGTCAGGACCACCCCGATCACCAGCCGCAGCACCAGCCAGACCGGGTAACTGGGCAACAGCGCCAGCAAGCCGATGGACACCGCCCCGCCCCACAGGCACAGGCGCATCAACGTCGCCGTCCCGAACCGCGCGGCCAGGCGGCTCGACACCTTGGCCCCGAGCAACACCCCGACGGCGGGCATGGCCGCCATCACACCAATGGCGAACGAACCATAACCCCAGCCCTCCAGGCGCAGCGACACCAGCGGCATGCTTACCCCCAGGGCAAGGCCGACGCTCAGGACAGAGGCCAACACGGCGAAATAAGTCGCCCAACGCATTTCCACACTCCTGTGGGTAGTCATCGATTCCGGGCATCCCTCAAAAACAATGTGGGAGCGAGCCTGCTCGCGAAGCGGCGCAACATTCAACAAAGCTGTCGACTGTCATACCGCTATCGCGAGCAGGCTCGCTCCCACAGGGGATCGGCGTTGTGCTGTTACAGCTTGATCCAGGTCGACTTCAGCTCGGTGTATTTGTCGAAAGCATGCAGCGACTTGTCGCGGCCGTTACCCGACTGCTTGAAGCCACCGAATGGCGCGGTCATGTCGCCGCCATCGTACTGGTTCACCCACACGCTGCCGGCGCGCAAGGCCTTGGCGGTCAGGTGGGCCTTGGAGATGTCCCGGGTCCATACCGCCGCTGCCAGGCCATAAGGCGTGTCGTTGGCAATCTGGATGGCTTCTTCGGCGGTATCGAAGGCGATCACCGACAAGACCGGACCGAAGATCTCTTCCTGGGCGATTTTCATGGCATTGCTCACACCGTCGAAAATCGTCGGCTCGACATACGTGCCACCGGTTTCCTCGAGGATCCGCTTGCCACCGGCGATCAGCTTGGCGCCGTCGCTGTGCCCGGCTTCGATATAGGACAGCACGGTATTCATCTGCTGGGTATCCACCAGGGCACCGACATTCGTCGCCGGATCCAGCGGGTTGCCCGGCTTCCAGCCCTTGAGGGCCTCGATCACCAGCGGCAGGAAGGTGTCCTTGATGGAGCGCTCCACCAGCAGGCGCGAGCCGGCGGTGCAGACTTCGCCCTGGTTGAAGGCAATGGCGCTGGCCGCGGCTTCGGCGGCGGCCTGCAGGTCCGGAGCGTCGGCGAACACGATATTCGGGCTCTTGCCGCCGGCTTCGAGCCAGATGCGCTTCATGTTGGATTCGCCGGAGTAGATCATCAGTTGCTTGGCGATCTTGGTAGAACCGGTGAACACCAGCGTGTCGACATCCATGTGCAGGGCCAGGGCCTTGCCGACGGTATGACCGTAGCCTGGCAGCACGTTGAGCACGCCTTTCGGAATCCCGGCTTCGACGGCCAGTGCAGCAATGCGGATGGCAGTCAGCGGGGATTTTTCCGACGGTTTGAGTACCACCGAGTTACCGGTGGACAGCGCCGGACCGAGCTTCCAGCAAGCCATCAACAGCGGAAAGTTCCACGGTACGATAGCGCCCACCACACCGACGGGCTCGCGGGTGACCAAGCCCAACTGGTCGTGCGGGGTCGACGCTACTTCGTCGTAGAGCTTGTCGATGGCCTCGCCGCTCCAGCTCAACGCTTGTGCCGCGCCGGGCACATCGATGTTCAGGGAATCGCTGATCGGCTTGCCCATGTCCAGGGTTTCGAGCAGGGCCAGCTCTTCGACGTGCTGCTTGAGCAGGCCGGCGAAACGAATCATGGTGGCTTTGCGTTTGCTCGGCGCCAGGCGTGACCAGACGCCGGAATTGAACACCGCACGAGCGTTTTCGACCGCGCGCTGGGCGTCGGCAGCATCGCAGCTGGCGACCTTGCCCAGCAGACGGCCATCGACCGGGCTGAGGCAATCGAAGGTTTCGCCGGACACCGCATCGGTGTATTCGCCGTTGATGAAGGCGCGGCCTTCGATGGTCAGATCGCGGGCGCGTTGTTCCCAGTCGGCACGAGTCAGGGTGGTCATGCGAGTGTCCTCCTCTTATTGGGTGTGAGCGTTACAAGGATGCAACCCTCAGGAATTCTGCCCGGCCAGCCTGTTCAGGCGCACACTTTCGGCACAGGGCACCCGCCACCCTAAACCAGCCGCCCCTCAAGTTTCAATATATTTGACACAAGGCCGGTAAACAGCCTTGCGATGTTCGTTTTAATAAACATAGACTCGACCTTCCAAGCAAACACCGGGGGGATTACGGAAATGAGCATCGAGGACATCGTCGACTTCAGCCAAACCAGCACCGTCGCCGATCGCTATCGCCCGGACCCGGCGAAGGTTCTCAAGGGCGATCCCGAACAAGCCGTGTTCAACCACTACAACAGTCCTTGCGGACAGATGAATGCCGGGGTCTGGGAAGGTGCGGTCGGACAGTGGATGGTCAACTACACCGAGCATGAATATTGCGAAATCGTCCAGGGGGTTTCCGTGCTGCGGGACAACGACGGCAATGCCAAGACACTGCGCGCAGGCGACCGCTTCGTGATTCCAGCGGGCTTCAAGGGCACCTGGGAGGTGCTGGAGCCGTGCCGCAAGATCTATGTGGTGTTTGAGCAGAAGGCTTGAGTGTTCGTTGGCCGGGCTGACCCCATCGCGAGCAGGCTCGCTCCCACAGGAATTGGGTCTGGGCTGGAAGCCAGCCACAAAAAAGGCCCGTATCTCGCGATACGGGCCTTTTTCGTAAAGAGGGAAAAATCAATTACTTGATTTTGCCTTCCTTGTAGATCACGTGCTTGCGAACAACCGGATCATATTTCTTGATCTCGATTTTGTCCGGGGTAGTACGCTTGTTCTTGTCGGTAGTGTAGAAGTGACCAGTACCGGCGCTCGAGATCAAACGAATCAATTCACGCATGATTAGCTCCCTTAAACCTTGCCATCGCGGCGAAGTTCGGCCAGCACGACATCAATGCCGCGCTTGTCGATGATACGCATGCCTTTGGCAGATACGCGCAGACGTACAAAACGTTTCTCGGACTCAACCCAGAAGCGGTGATGCTGCAGGTTCGGCAGGAAACGACGACGGGTTTTGTTGTTTGCGTGGGAAATGTTATTCCCAGTCACCGGACCCTTACCGGTAACTTGACAGACTCTAGACATGCCTCAGCCCTCTAAAACCACATGCCCAACCCGGCATGGGTTGGCCGCTTAATCTCTCAGTCATTTGGCGCCAGGCGCCGCGTTTCTTTAAGGGTCTTACCGGCTACACCTACAGTGAAGGAACCGGGCCCCTAGAAAAGAGCGCTGCTTTATACCAGAAAGACCTCGGTGCAACAACAGCCCGTGTGATTTGTCTTTGTCGGGAATCCTCGGGCGACCGTGCCGAACGGCTGCGGCAAAGGCTGGCGATGCTTGTGACCGCTCGTCGCGGCATCCGGTTTTTTTCAATGCCGACCGCTTCCAGCGCATCCATGCACTGGCGAAGCGTGCCGGAAAAAGCAAAAAGGGGATAGTCATTTGGCAACGAGCCCACTAGGGTAGGCCTTTTCCAGACTGCACTCGCAGATGGGCCTTCGACCTGACAAGGAAACCGATCATGCGCCTCGCTGCCGTATCACTGTTGCTCGCCCCTCTGCTGATCAGCCCATTGGCCCAGGCCGCCGCCCTGAGCGTCTGCACCGAGGCCAGTCCGGAGGGATTCGATGTCGTCCAATACAATTCGCTGACGACCACCAACGCCTCCGCCGACGTCCTGATGAACCGACTGGTGGATTTCGACACCGCCAGCGGCAAGGTGGTCCCCAGCCTGGCCGAGCACTGGGAAGTCTCTCCCGACGGCCTGACCTATGTGTTCAAGCTGCATCCAAAGGTCAGGTTCCATCAGACCGAATACTTCACGCCCCATCGCGACCTGAGCGCCGAAGACGTGAAGTTCAGCTTCGAGCGTATGCTGGACCCTGCCAATCCTTGGCATAAGGTCGCCCAGAGCGGCTTCCCGCATGCCCAGTCCATGCAACTGCCGGCGCTGATCAAGAAAATCGACGCCCTGGACCCGCTGACCGTGCGTTTTACCCTCGATCACGCGGATTCCACTTTCCTGGCCACCCTGAGCATGGGCTTCGCCTCGATCTATTCGGCTGAATACGCCGATCAGTTGATGAAGGCCGGCACCCCGGAAAAACTCAACAACCAGCCCATCGGCACCGGCCCGTTCATCTTCAACCGGTTCCAGAAGGACGCCTCGATTCGCTACAAGGCCAACAACGATTACTTCGCCGGCAAGCCCCAGGTCGACCCGCTGATCTTCGCCATTACGCCGGATGCAAACGTGCGCCTGCAGAAACTGCGGCGCAACGAATGCCAGATCGCCCTGTCGCCCAAGCCTTTGGACGTGCAGGCCGCTCGGCAGGAACCGACCCTGAAGGTTGAACAGACCGACGCCTTCATGACCGCTTTCGTGGCGATCAACAGCCAGCATCCGCCTCTGGACAAGCCGGAGGTACGCCAGGCCATCAACCTTGCCTTCGACAAGGCCAGCTACCTCAAGACCGTCTTCGAAGGCACCGCCGAAGCGGCCAACGGCCCCTACCCGCCGAACACCTGGAGCTACGCCAGGAACCTGCCCGGCTATGCCCATGACCCGGCCAAGGCCCGTGAACTGCTGGCCAAGGCCGGCTTGAAGGAAGGGTTCCAGACCACAATCTGGACCCGCCCTTCCGGCAGCCTGCTGAACCCCAACCCCAGCCTCGGCGCGCAACTGCTGCAATCCGACCTGGCGGAAGTCGGCATCCAGGCCGAGATCCGGGTGATCGAATGGGGCGAGCTGATCCGTCGCGCCAAGGCCGGCGAGCACGACCTGCTGTTCATGGGCTGGGCCGGCGACAACGGCGACCCGGACAACTTCCTGACGCCGCAGTTTTCCTGCGCGGCGGTCAAGTCCGGCACCAACTTCGCCCGTTATTGCAACCAGGACCTGGACAAGCTGATCAGCGCCGGCAAGACCACCGGCGAACAGGGCGTGCGCTCCAAGCTCTATGAACAGGCCCAGGCGCAGATCCAGCAACAGGCCCTGTGGCTACCGCTGGCGCACCCGACCGCCTTCGCCCTGGTCCGCAAGGACCTGCAGGGTTATGCGGTCAGCCCGTTTGGGCGCCAGGATTACTCGAAGGTCAGCCTCAAGCCGTAAGTTGCAAGCTGCAAGCTGCAAGCTGCAAGCCCAAGAGCAGATCACACCCAGCTCTGAACTTGCAGCTTGAAGCTGACAGCTTGCCGCTGCTTCACATCCACCCATATTCGGCCATCGACAGCGGCTCCCCATCACCGACGATGAAGTGATCGAGCACCCGCACATCAATCAGCTCCAGCGCTTCTTGAAGTCGTTCGGTGAGCACCCGGTCGGCGTGGCTGGGTTCGGTGTTACCGGAGGGATGGTTGTGGCACAGGATCAGCGCGGCGGCGTTGTGGGCCAGGGCGCGCTTGACCACTTGCCGGGGATGCACGCTGGCGTTGTCGATGGAGCCGCGAAACAGCGTCTCGAAGCCCAGCACCTGATGCCTGGAATTGAGAAACAGACAGCCAAACACTTCATGGGGCTCGTGGCGCAGCATCGACTTCAGGTATTCACGGACGATCCCCGGGCTTTCCAGCGTCGTTCTTTGCCGCGCCCGCTCGGCCAGGTGCCGCCGGCTCATTTCCTGGGCCGCCTGCAACTGCGCGAATTTCGCCGGCCCCAGCCCAATATGGCTGCTGAACGTGATCTGGTCGGCTTCAAGCAGCGCGCGCAGGCTGCCAAATTGAGTCAACAGTTGTCGCGCCAGGTCGACCGCGCTTTTGCCCGACACGCCGGTTCGCAAGAAAATCGCCAGTAATTCTGCGTCCGAAAGACTTCCCGCCCCCGATGCCAACAACCTCTCCCGCGGCCGCTCGGCCACGGGCCAATCCCGAATACTCATAGGCTCTCCCTGATGGTGGGCACCGCTGTTCCATAGCGGTCGCTGTGATATCGTAGCCCATCTTTTTTGCAGGCGATTTGCACCCTGGCAGGCTGCTGTCGAGAAGTTCGTCCTGTATTGACCACTGAAATCCAAAGGCAGGCTTATGCAGCGGCTGTATCGGAAACGCATCGTTCTGGGCGTCGGCGGCGGCATTGCCGCCTACAAGAGCGCCGAGCTGGTTCGCCGACTCATCGACCAGGGCGCGGAAGTGCGCGTCGTCATGACCCGTGGCGGCAGTGAATTCATCACCCCGCTGACCATGCAGGCCCTGTCCGGGCACCCGGTCCACCTGGATCTGCTCGACCCCGCGGCCGAAGCCGCCATGGGCCATATCGAACTGGCCAAGTGGGCCGACCTGGTGCTGATCGCCCCGGCGACGGCCGACCTCATTGCCCGCCTGGCCCAAGGCATTGCCAATGACCTGCTGACCACCCTGGTGCTCGCCACCGATGCCGTGGTCGCCGTCGCACCGGCCATGAACCAGGCCATGTGGCGCGATCCGGCCACCCAGGCCAACCTGCAACTGCTCGAAAGCCGCGACCTGAAAGTCTTCGGCCCGGCCTCCGGCAGCCAGGCCTGCGGCGATGTCGGCATGGGCCGCATGCTCGAAGCCACCGACCTGGCCCAATGTGCCGCCGACTGTTTCCAGCGCCACGCCCTGACCGGCAAGCACGTGCTGATCACCGCCGGACCCACCCAGGAAAACATCGACCCGGTGCGCTACATCACCAACCACAGCTCCGGCAAAATGGGCTTCGCCCTGGCCGAGGCCGCAGTGGAAGCCGGCGCCCGGGTGACATTGATCACCGGCCCCGTGCACCTGCCGACGCCGGATCGGGTGACCCGTATCGACGTAGTCAGCGCCCGGGACATGCTCGCGGCTTGCGAAGCAGCCATCCCCTGCGACCTGTTCATCGCCTCGGCCGCGGTAGCGGACTACCGTCCTGAAGTCATTGCCCCGCAAAAATTAAAGAAAGACCCTACGAGCGGCGACGGCCTGTTATTACAAATGGTCCGCAACCCGGACATCCTCGCCACCATCGCCACCCGCCCCGACCGTCCCTTCAGTGTCGGCTTCGCCGCCGAAACCGAAAACCTGCTCGATTACGCCGCGCGCAAGCTCAAGGACAAGAACCTGGACTTGATCGTCGCCAACGACGTCGCCAACCCGAGCATCGGCTTCAACAGCGAAGAAAACGCCTGCAGCGTGATCGACCGCCAGTTGCACGCCACCCTTTTCGCCCAGACCAGCAAGGGCAAGATTGCCCGCCAACTGATCACTTTCATCGCCGAACGACTGAACCAGGTTTAATTTTCCATGCACGCTCTACAAGCCAAGATCCTCGATCCTCGCATCGGCAACGAATTCCCGCTGCCGCAATACGCCACACCGGGCTCCGCCGGCCTCGACCTGCGGGCCATGCTCAAGCAGGACACCGTCCTGGAGCCGGGCCAGACCCTGCTGATTCCCACCGGCCTTTCGGTGTACATCGGCGATCCGGGCCTGGCCGCGCTGATCCTGCCGCGTTCGGGCCTGGGCCATAAGCATGGCATCGTGCTGGGCAACCTGGTGGGCTTGATCGACTCCGACTACCAGGGCGAGCTGATGGTGTCGTGCTGGAACCGCGGCCAAACGGCCTTCAACATCGCGGTGGGTGAACGCATCGCCCAACTGGTGCTGGTACCGGTGGTCCAGGCCCACTTCGAACTGGTCGAGGAATTCGACGAGAGCCAGCGCGGCGCAGGCGGTTTCGGGCATTCCGGCAGCCACTGACCGATGGGACAGGCCGGGCGCAACTGCCCGGCCGGTTATTAAGCTTCTGTTTCAGGGCAAAAAATGCGCAATGGCTTTCTGCTAGGTTTCCCATCCGGAATCAAGGTATTAGGCGAGCGAGGCCGGGGTAACGCTGTCTCATGGCATTTTCCCACCACGAACTCTCTGTCAAAAACGCCGTCATACCCTTCAGCTTGAGCCTGCCGGCGCTGACCGCCGGCCTGTCCAGTCACCTTCTGAATAGAGCGTCCCGCCCATGAACACCCCAGCCGCAATCGCACCGATCTTTCCTGACAGCATCTTCCGCGCCTACGACATCCGTGGCGTCGTGCCGGAAACCCTGACTGGCGAAACCGCCTATTGGATCGGCCGCGCCATTGGCTCCCAGAGCCTGGCCCAGGGCGAACCGAACGTGTGCGTCGGCCGCGATGGCCGCTTGTCCGGCCCCGAGCTGGTCGAGCAGTTGATCAAGGGCGTTGCCGACAGCGGTTGCCACGTCAGCGATGTCGGCCTGGTCCCGACCCCGGCGCTGTATTACGCCGCCAACGTACTGGCCGGCAAATCCGGCGTGATGCTCACCGGCAGCCACAACCCGTCGAACTACAACGGCTTCAAGATCGTCATCGCCGGCGACACCCTCGCCAACGAGCAGATCCAGGCCCTGCATACCCGCCTCAAGACCAATGACCTGAGCAGCGGTGAAGGCACCGTCACCAAAGTCGACATCCTCCAGCGCTACAGTGACGAAATCGTCAAGGACGTGAAGCTGGCGCGCCGCCTGAAAGTGGTGGTCGACTGCGGCAACGGCGCAGCCGGCGTGATCGCCCCGCAACTGATCGAAGCCCTGAACTGCGAGGTCATCCCGCTGTTTTGCGAGGTGGACGGCAACTTCCCCAACCACCACCCGGACCCGGGCAAGCTGGAAAACCTCGAAGACCTGATCGCCAAGGTCAAGGAAACCAACGCCGACCTGGGCCTGGCCTTCGACGGTGATGGTGACCGCGTGGGCGTGGTGACCAACACCGGCAGCGTCGTGTTCCCTGACCGCCTGCTGATGCTGTTCGCCAAGGACGTCGTGGCCCGCAACCCCGATGCGGAGATCATTTTCGACGTCAAATGCACCCGTCGCCTGGTACCGCTGATCAAGGAATACGGCGGCCGTCCGCTGATGTGGAAGACCGGTCATTCGTTGATCAAGAAAAAAATGAAGCAAAGCGGCGCCCTGCTGGCCGGCGAAATGAGCGGCCACATCTTCTTCAAGGAGCGCTGGTTCGGTTTCGACGACGGCATCTACAGCGCCGCGCGCCTGCTGGAGATCCTCAGCAAGGAGCAATCCAGCGCCGAGGACCTGTTCGCGACCTTCCCGAACGATATTTCTACGCCGGAAATCAATATCCATGTGACCGAAGAGAGCAAATTCAGCATCATTGATGCACTGCACGACGCTCAATGGGGCGAAGGGGCCGAACTGACCACCATCGATGGTGTGCGGGTCGACTATCCCCACGGCTGGGGCCTGGTTCGCGCGTCCAACACCACACCGGTGCTGGTCCTGCGTTTCGAGGCCGATAACGAAGCCGAGCTGCAGCGCATCAAGGATGTGTTCCACACCCAACTCAAACGTGTTGCACCCGATCTTCAACTACCGTTTTGATTTTTTGAAGCGCCACTGGAGCCCTGAATGACCCTCGAACGCGAAGCCGCCACCAACACCGCCAAGGTCTTGTCCGAAGCGTTGCCTTATATCCGACGCTACGTCGGCAAGACCCTGGTGATCAAATATGGCGGCAACGCGATGGAAAGCGAGGAGCTGAAGACCGGCTTCGCCCGCGACATCGTGCTGATGAAGGCCGTGGGCATCAACCCGGTGGTGGTGCATGGCGGTGGCCCGCAGATCGGCGACCTGCTCAAGCGCCTGGCGATCGAAAGCCACTTCATCGATGGCATGCGCGTCACCGACGCGCAGACCATGGACGTGGTGGAAATGGTCCTCGGCGGCCAGGTCAACAAGGACATCGTCAACCTGATCAACCGCCATGGCGGCAGCGCCATCGGCCTGACCGGCAAGGACGCCGAGCTGATCCGGGCGAAGAAACTCACCGTCACCCGCCAGACGCCGGAAATGACCCAGCCGGAAATCATCGACATCGGCCAGGTGGGCGAAGTGGTCGGGATCAACACCGACCTGCTGAACCTGCTGGTCAAGGGCGATTTCATCCCAGTGATCGCGCCTATCGGCGTGGGCGCCAACGGCGAGTCGTACAACATCAACGCCGACCTGGTGGCCGGCAAGGTCGCCGAAGCATTGAAAGCTGAAAAGCTGATGCTGCTGACCAACATCGCCGGCCTGATGGACAAGTCGGGCAAGGTCCTGACCGGTCTGTCGACCCAACAGGTCGACGATCTGATCGCGGACGGCACCATCTACGGCGGCATGTTGCCGAAGATCCGTTGCGCGCTGGAAGCGGTGCAGGGCGGTGTTGGGAGCTCGCTGATCATCGATGGCCGGGTACCGAATGCGATCCTGCTGGAGATCTTCACCGATACTGGCGTGGGTACGTTGATCAGCAATCGCAAGCGCGCTTAAGCAATACCCATGAAAAAGACCCCGCTCAGCCTGGCTGAGCGGGGTCTTTTTTTGTGCCAATCACCTGCGAAATATCCCATGTGGGAGCGAGCCTGCTCGCGATAGCGGTGGATCAGTCGACATCGATGTCGGATGATCAGTCGCTATCGCGAGCAGGCTCGCTCCCACAGGGGATTGTGCAAACCGTTCAGACGCCGAACTGCGCCCGATAAGCCTCGACCGCCGGCAAATGCTGCTTGAGCTGCGGGTCGTCGGCCAAAAACTCCAGGACCTGGGTCAGCGAAACGATGCTGATGACCGGAATGCCGAAGTCGCGCTCCACCTCCTGGATCGCCGACAGCTCGCCGTTGCCACGCTCCTGACGGTTCAGGGCAATCAGCACGCCGGCGGCCTTGGCGCCGTCCTGGGAAGCGATGATCTGCATCACTTCGCGGATGGCGGTGCCGGCGGTGATCACGTCGTCGATGATCAGCACGTCACCGGTCAGCGGCGCGCCCACCAGGCTGCCGCCTTCACCGTGGGCCTTGGCTTCCTTGCGGTTGAAGCACCAGGGCAGGTCGCGGTCGTGATGTTCGGCCAGGGCGACGGCGGTGGTGGCGGCCAGCGGGATGCCTTTGTAGGCCGGGCCGAACAGTACGTCGAACGGGATGCCGCTCTCGACGATGGCCGCCGCATAGAAGCGACCCAACTGGGCCAGGGCGGAACCGCTGTTGAACAGGCCGGCGTTGAAGAAGTACGGGCTCGTGCGCCCGGACTTGAGGGTGAACTCACCGAAGCGCAAAACCCCGCGATCGATGGCAAAGCGAATGAAATCGCGCTGATACGCCTGCATGAAAAAAAGCCTCAAATACCGCGGATTTAGCTAAATAGGTACACGGCGTGTATCATACACGCACGTGATTTTTGGGGCCATTTATGCGGATCATCAGTGTGAACGTCAATGGTATTCAGGCTGCAGTGGAGCGTGGTTTGCTCAGTTGGCTGCAAGCACAGAATGCCGACGTCATCTGCCTGCAGGACACCCGCGCCTCCGCCTTTGAACTGGACGATGCAGCCTTCCAACTGGATGGTTACTTCCTTTATGCCTGCGATGCCGAAGTCCCCGCCCAGGGTGGCGTGGCTCTGTACTCGCGGCTGCAACCGAAGGCTGTCATCAACGGTCTCGGTTTCGAGACGGCGGACCGCTACGGGCGCTACCTGCAAGCCGATTTCGACAAGGTCAGCATCGCGACCTTACTGCTCCCTTCGGGGCAGAACGGCGATGAAGATTTGAATCAGAAATTCAAGTTGATGGACGATTTCGCCCGTTACCTGGATAAGCAGCGGCGCAAACGTCGTGAGTACATCTATTGTGGCTCGCTGTACGTGGCGCAACAGAAGCTGGACATCAAGAACTGGCGCGACAGCCAGCAATCTCCGGGTTTCCTGGCGCCTGAACGGGCCTGGATGGACGAGATCATCGGCAACATGGGCTATGTCGACGCCCTGCGCGAAGTCAGCCGCGAAGGCGACCAGTACAGCTGGTGGCCGGACAACGAACAGGCCGAGATGCTCAACCTCGGTTGGCGCTTCGACTACCAGTTGCTGACGCCTGGCCTGCGCCGTTTCGTCCGCAGCGCCCGCTTGCCGCGCCAGCCACGGTTCTCGCAGCATGCGCCGCTGATCGTGGATTACGACTGGACGCTGACGATCTAAGGGTCGTTTCGCAGATACAAAAAAACCGACAGCACTGTCGGTTTTTTGTGGGCAATCACTTCCCCCTGTGGGAGCAAGCCTGCTCGCGATGAGGGCTCAACATTCAACATCGATGTTGACTGACCCACCGCTTTCGCGAGCAGGCTCGCTCCCACACAGGGTTATGCATTGATCGTTATTTGATCACCCGCCAGGTAAACGGGTACCGATACGGCTGCCCTTCGTTGGCCTTGATCCCGCCGATGATGGTCAGCACCAGCGCGCCGATGGCGATCAGCCCGAACAGGAAGAAGCCGATCACCACGATCATCAACAGGAAGCTGATGAGCGAGGCAATCGCCACGGTGATCTGGAAGTTCAGCGCTTCCTTGCCTTGGGCATCGATGAACGGATCGGATTCGCGCTTGATCTGCCAGAGCACCAGCGGCCCGATCAGCGTACCGAACGGAATCACCAGGCCCGACAAGGCGGACAGGTGGCAGAACATCGCCCACTGACGCGCCTCCCTATCCGGCTGGGGCAGTACCACTTGTTCATCACTCATGACGCTCTCCTTGTCTGAAGCGCTGTAGATCAATCGGCCAGGGCGGCCTTTTGCAGTTCGAAAATTTCGCTCATGCCTTTCTTTGCCAGTTCCAGCATAGCGTTCAGCTCTTCAGGCTGGAATGGCGCGCCTTCGGCGGTGCCCTGGACTTCGATGAAGCCGCCAGCGCTGGTCATGACCACGTTCAGGTCGGTCTCGGCAGCGGAGTCTTCCAAGTAATCCAGGTCCAGCACCGGCTCGCCCTGGTACATGCCCACGGAGACCGCGCCGATCATCTGCTTGAGTGGGTCGCCGCCCTTGAGGCCACCGCGCTTCTTGATCACTTTCAGGGCATCGACCAATGCAACCATGGCACCGGTGATGGACGCGGTGCGGGTGCCGCCATCGGCCTGGATCACATCGCAATCAACGTACAGCGTCACGTCACCCAGCTTGGACATGTCCAGGGCGGCGCGCAGCGAACGGCCGATCAGGCGCTGGATTTCCAGGGTTCGCCCGCCTTGCTTGCCACGGCTAGCCTCGCGCTGGTTCCGCTCACCGGTGGCGCGCGGCAGCATGCCGTACTCGGCCGTCAACCAGCCCTGGCCCTGGCCCTTGAGGAACCGAGGCACGCCGTTTTCGACGCTGACGGTGCAGATGACCTTGGTATCACCGAATTCGACCAGTACGGATCCCTCGGCGTGTTTGGTGTAGTTGCGGGTAATGCGGATCGAGCGGAGCTGATCGGCAGCGCGACCACTTGGACGTTTCATAGGGAACACCTGTACAGAGGACGGAAAACTGCCGGCATTATAAAGCCGCGAATCGTCCTAGGGCAGTTTAAAACGTCGCGCCGTTTTAAAAACCGCCGCCTCAAAGACCCGCCCGACGGGCTGCAGCGCTTTGTCACAGGCACGGTTTGGGGGCATGCGCCTCACTGCGCTACAATCCTGCGCCTTTGCTGCCCGTCGGCTTTTTATCCACAGACTCCAGGCGCCACGACCCCGGTCGTGCCCGGCCTGCATTGCGAGGAACCTCCCATGGTGCACAGCATGACCGCCTTCGCCCGCGTCGAAAAGGCCGGCGCCCAAGGCACGCTGAGCTGGGAACTGCGCTCGGTCAACAGCCGCTACCTGGAGCCGCACCTGCGCCTGCCCGAATCCTTCCGCGACCTGGAAGGCAGCGTGCGCGAAGCACTGCGCCAAGGCCTGTCCCGGGGCAAGCTGGAATGCACCCTGCGCTTTACCGAAGAAAGCACCGGCAAGCCATTGCAAGTGGACCGCGAACGCGCCGCGCAACTGGTGGCAGCGGCCGAAACCGTCGCCAGCCTGATCAAGCACCCCGCCGCCCTGAACCCGCTGGAAGTCCTGGCCTGGCCCGGCGTACTGGTGGGCGATGCCAGCGACCCCCAGGCCCTGAATGCCGAGGCGCTGGCGCTGTTCAACCAGGGGCTCAAGGAACTCAAGGCCGGCCGTGAGCGCGAAGGCGCGGAACTGGCCCGGCTGATCAACGAGCGCCTGACCTCCATCGAAGCAGACGTGACGACCCTGCGCGAACTGGTTCCGCAGATGCTCGCCACCCAACGCCAGAAAGTCCTGGACCGCTTCGCCGACATGAAGGCCGAGCTGGATCCGCAGCGCCTGGAACAGGAAATGGTCATGCTTGCGCAGAAAAGCGACGTGGCCGAAGAACTGGATCGCCTGAGCACCCACATCATCGAAGTCCGCCGGGTGCTCAAGTCCGGTGGTGCGGCCGGACGCCGCCTCGACTTCCTGATGCAGGAGCTCAACCGCGAAGCCAATACACTGGGCTCCAAAGCCTTCGACCCGCGCAGCACCCAGGCTGCGGTCAACCTCAAGGTGTTGATCGAGCAGATGCGCGAACAAGTGCAGAACATTGAGTAAGGCTAACCCGACATGACCCACAGCACCGGCACTCTCTACATCATTTCCGCGCCCTCGGGCGCCGGCAAGACCAGCCTGGTCAAGGCCCTGATCGACGCCGAGCCGCAGATCCGCGTCTCGGTTTCCCACACCACCCGCGCCATGCGCCCGGGTGAAGTGAACGGCGTGAACTACCACTTCGTCGACCGCGAAGAATTCGTCAGGATGGCCGAGCACGGCGACTTCCTGGAGCGCGCCGAAGTCTTCGGCAACCTCTACGGCACTTCGCAAAGCTACTTGCAGCAGACCCTGGACGAAGGCCACGACCTGATCCTGGAGATCGACTGGCAAGGCGCCGAACAGGTGCGCAAGCTGATGCCCCAGGCCCGTTCGATCTTCATCCTGCCACCCAGCCAGCAGGCCTTGCGCCAGCGCCTGACCAACCGTGGCCAGGACAGCGACGAGATCATCGAAGGCCGGATGCGTGAAGCGGTCAGCGAAATGAGCCACTACGTGGACTACGACTACCTGATCATCAACGACGATTTCGCCCAGGCGCTGGACGACCTGAAGGCGGTTTTCCGCGCCAATCAGCTGCAACAGAAACGCCAGCAGCAACGTTTCGGTAAATTATTGGCCGAACTGCTGGGCTGACCCGCCCTTCCCAAAACCGCTGCAACGGCTTTACATTGGCACTTGCAGCGCGCCGAGGGGGTTGGTCAAAAAATCAGCGCTTCCCTAAACGCTGGTGTTTTTTTAAACTGTCGAGTCCGCTCGCCCAACCGGGCAGCGCGCATATTGCATTCGCTCCGAGGAATACCATGGCCCGCGTAACCGTTGAAGACTGCCTAGAACACGTGGAAAACCGCTTTGAGCTGGTCATGCTCTCTACCAAGCGTGCCCGTCAACTGGCCACCGGCGGCAAAGAGCCATTGGTCCAGTGGGAAAACGACAAGCCTACCGTGGTAGCGCTGCGTGAAATCGCCGAAGGCCTGATGAGCTACGAGTTCATCGCCAACGCTGAAATCGTTGAAGACGAACCGCTGTTCGCAGCGTTCGAGGACGAGTCCAACGAGGCGGTCTAAATCTATGCCTGGTCGACGTAGCACGGCGCGGGGTCACAGCAAACGGCAGGAGTCATCATCATGCCGAGCATAGACGCCCTCGCCGATCGCTTATCGGCCTACCTCGGCACGGACCAGGTCAATCTGGTCCGCCGAGCCTACTTCTACGCCGAACAAGCCCACGACGGCCAACGCCGCCGCAGTGGCGAAGCGTACGTCACACACCCGCTTGCTGTAGCGGGCATCCTTGCCGACATGCACATGGACCATCAGAGCCTGATGGCGGCCATGCTCCATGACGTGATCGAAGACACCGGCATTGCCAAGGAAGCGCTGCAAGCGCAGTTCGGCGAAACCGTGGCCGAACTGGTCGACGGGGTCAGCAAACTGACCCAGATGAACTTCGAGACCAAGGCCGAGGCCCAGGCCGAGAACTTCCAGAAAATGGCCATGGCCATGGCTCGGGACATTCGCGTGATCCTGGTCAAGCTTGCCGACCGCCTGCACAACATGCGCACCCTGGAAGTGCTGTCCGGTGAAAAACGCCGACGCATCGCCAAGGAAACCCTGGAAATCTACGCGCCCATTGCCAACCGCCTGGGCATGCATGCGATCCGCATCGAATTCGAAGACCTCGGCTTCAAGGCCATGCACCCGATGCGTTCGGCGCGCATCAACCAGGCCGTCAAGCGCGCCCGGGGCAACCGCAAGGAAATCGTCAACAAGATCGAAGAGTCGTTGAGCCACTGCCTGGCCATCGACGGCATCGAAGGCGAAGTCAGCGGGCGACAGAAACACCTCTACGGCATCTACAAGAAAATGCGCGGCAAGCGTCGGGCCTTCAACGAGATCATGGACGTCTACGCGTTCCGGATCATCGTCGACAAGGTCGACACCTGCTACCGCGTGCTGGGTGCTGTGCATAATTTGTACAAACCGCTGCCGGGACGCTTCAAGGACTACATCGCGATTCCCAAGGCCAACGGCTACCAGTCGCTGCACACCACGCTGTTCGGCATGCACGGCGTACCGATCGAGATCCAGATCCGTACCCGTGAAATGGAAGAAATGGCCAACAACGGCATCGCCGCCCATTGGCTGTACAAATCCAGCGGTGACGAACAACCCAAGAGCACCCACGCTCGGGCCCGACAGTGGGTCAAGGGTGTGCTGGAAATGCAGCAGCGGGCCGGCAACTCCCTGGAGTTCATCGAGAGCGTCAAGATCGACCTGTTCCCGGACGAGGTCTACGTCTTCACGCCCAAGGGCCGGATCATGGAGCTGCCCAAAGGCTCCACGGCGGTGGACTTCGCCTATGCGGTGCACACCGACGTCGGCAACAGCTGCATCGCCTGCCGGATCAACCGTCGCCTGGCGCCGTTGTCCGAACCGCTGCAAAGCGGCTCCACGGTGGAAATCGTCAGCGCCCCCGGCGCACGGCCGAACCCGGCGTGGCTCAACTTCGTGGTCACCGGCAAGGCCCGTACCCACATCCGCCACGCCCTGAAGCTGCAACGCCGCTCCGAATCCATCAGCCTCGGCGAACGCCTTCTGAACAAGGTGCTAAACGGCTTCGACAGCTCGCTGGAAAAAGTCCCGACCGAGCGCGTGCAGGCGATGCTCCAGGAATACCGCCTCGAACTGGTGGAAGACCTGCTCGAAGACATCGGCCTGGGCAATCGCATGGCCTACGTCGTCGCCCGCCGCCTGCTCGGCGAAGGCGAACAACTGCCAAGCCCCGAAGGCCCGCTGGCGATCCGCGGTACCGAAGGCCTGGTGCTCAGCTACGCCAAGTGCTGCACGCCGATCCCGGGCGACCCGATTGTCGGCCACCTGTCCGCCGGCAAAGGGATGGTGGTGCACCTGGACAACTGCCGCAACATCAGCGAAATCCGCCACAATCCGGAAAAATGCATCCAGCTCTCCTGGGCCAAGGATGTCACCGGCGAATTCAATGTCGAGCTGCGGGTCGAACTGGAACACCAGCGCGGCCTGATCGCCCTGCTGGCCAGCAGCGTCAACGCCGCCGACGGCAACATCGAGAAAATCAGCATGGACGAGCGCGACGGCCGCATCAGCGTCGTCCAACTGGTGGTCAGCGTGCACGACCGCGTACACCTGGCCCGCGTGATCAAGAAACTGCGAGCCCTGACCGGCGTTATCCGCATCACCCGCATGCGCGCATAACCCCCAATAGCCCAGCCATTACAAGGAGTCATACATGACCAAAACCGTCATCACCAGCGACAAGGCCCCAGCCGCCATCGGTACTTATTCCCAGGCGATCAAGGCGGGCAACACCGTGTACATGTCGGGCCAGATCCCCCTGGACCCGAAAACCATGGAGCTGGTGGAAGGCTTCGAAGCCCAGACCGTACAGGTCTTCGAAAACCTTAAAGCAGTAGCCGAAGCCGCCGGCGGGTCGTTCAAGGACATCGTCAAGCTCAACATCTTCCTCACCGACCTGAGCCACTTCGCCAAGGTCAACGAGATCATGGGCAAGTACTTCGAGCAGCCCTACCCTGCCCGCGCCGCCATCGGCGTAGCAGCCCTGCCAAAGGGCGCGCAGGTCGAGATGGATGCCATCCTGGTCATCGAGTAACAAGGCCGGCGCAGCGTCCCCCGCTGCGCCGTTTTCGTTTTGAAAGGATTCCACCCATGCGCAAAGCGCTTGCTCTCCCGCTGCTCGCCCTCCTCCTGGCCGGCTGCGCCAGCGACCCTGCCGACCGTGACATCAGCGGCACCTGGATCAACCAGGCCGCCATCGACGCTGCCGCCAAGGGTGGCCCCCTGCGCGAAGCGCTGCAGGCCTACGGCCCGAACCTGGAATGGGACATCAACACCCGGGCTGGCCAGGCGCGCTACACCAACGGTTTTGAAAACGTCGAAGGCAAGTTGCTGGCCGAAGACGACGGCGTGTGGAAAGTCGACATCTACGGCAGCGCCGCCAGCGAACTCAAGCGCGACGGCAACCAACTGAGCCAGGCCGCCACCGAGAACGAGCCGCAACAGCTCTTCGACCGCGCACAAGTCCAGGTCCCGGAAGGCGCCCCCATCGGCGCGAGTTTCGAGCGAGCGCTCTACGCCGCCTACCTGAGCGGCACCTGGAACATCGTCAACGGCCCCGGCCAAGGCGCCACCGTCCAGTTCCAACCCGACGGCCAAGTCAGCGGCCTGCCGGGCACCGACCGCTACGCCCTGTGCCTGGCAGGCGACTGCGCCACCATGAGCAACGGCAATGACACCATCTGGCTGCAAAAGAACGGCGTTGGGAATACCTGGATCTTTGCTCGGGATGGCAAGCGACTGGAGATATTCCAGACGGTGAATGCGTCGTTGGCGGATGAGATTCCGTCGTATACGGCGGGGCCTCGGCAGTGGGTGTTGGAAAAGCAGTAATCCGCTCCCCCTGCACTAGCCCGCCCGATCCAGCGGCGGGCGCCTCCATCACCACAAGTAAGCTCAGTGCCTACCAATTTGCCCTTTCTGCCCACAAGCCTCGGAATGCCACAGATCTAATTTGTAAGAGGCGCGCCCAACACCATGACGTCGGCTAACTTGTTCAACGCAAGGGTAGTGATGTCCATACCCAGCTTGATGCCAACAGCTTTTGACCGATATCAAAATGGAAGTCGTCATTCGCAATCTCTTCTCAGCGTTTCCTGCCCGCGAGCAGGTCAGTTTAGGGGGGTGATCGTTGAGCCTCCTGAGACCGCTCTTGTGCTTTTCCTTCAGGCAAAAAAAAGCCCAGGACCGCCGAGCAGGTTCTAAAAATTACCTGCGAGCTGTACTGAGCTGTTGATCAATCTTGGGTCAACGTTGTCACCTCCGTCAACCCCGAATAACTGGAATAACCAGATCATAGGAAACCAGAGATGGCCGAACGGATTCGACCCGAAGCAGCCCTTCGCGGAAGGGGCTATCGGCCAGAAGCGAACGTACAGCCATCTCTCTAGAGTCCACATAGATGGGTGATGAAAATCCTGGTTATCAGACTACATCGGACCTTTTTCAAAAGATTGATTTCGGATTCCACGGTTTGTTAACCTCGCTCTCGGCTTACGGGCAGATTTTGGATCGCGCATCGCGATCAGTGAAAAAATTGTCCGAAAGGATTGCCCTTGTAGTGACTTGTCGATTCTTGACGGTCCTGGCACAGTGCGTAGGAGTGCCCGTAAGCCCCTTTCCTTTATCAAAAAAGTCAATACATGAAAAAGATCAGTGCCTTGCGCCTAGCAAAGACTAAGCCAGACCTTGCATTGCTGATGGGTATTGATGCTTCGTTTCTGACAAATATTCTTTACAGACTAAAACCAACAACTCAATATACGAGTTTTACCATCCCGAAGAAAAGTGGTGGGGTACGTACTATTTATGCTCCGTCCGATGAGCTGAAGTCGATTCAGAGCGCTCTCTCCAATTTACTGCAAGACTGCATTCAGGAAATAAATACTTCAAAGGGACCAAAATTTAAATCAACTCTTTCCCATGGATTTGTGCGTGACCGCTCAATTTTAACAAATGCAATAATGCATCTTAATAAAAGAAACGTCTTAAACATTGACTTAAAGGATTTTTTTGACCAGTTTAATTTTGGTAGAGTTCGAGGCTATTTCATATCAAATAAAATTTTTCAGCTTGATCCGGCCGTAGCGACAGTAATTGCTCAAATTGCTTGCTACGACAACAAGCTGCCCCAAGGAAGCCCGTGCTCTCCAGTTATAACAAATTTGATAACCCATTCGCTTGACATTAGGCTAGCATCGTTGGCACGGGATAACTCATGCACCTACACTAGATATGCTGACGACATTACTATATCAACGCGAAAAAAAGATTTTCCAAGTAATCTAACGTCTGACCGAGCATCTGGATATGTTATTGGAAGTAGGCTCGCAGCGGAAATCAAACGTGCAGGATTTAGTGTCAACTCTACAAAAACTAGAATTCAATACGAAGACTCTCGTCAAGATGTCACAGGGTTAATTGTTAACAAAAAACTCGGAACCAAATCTGAATATTGGCGTACTGTTAAGTCGCAGTGTCATGCACTATTTCAAACTGGAAAATTTTTAGAGAACAGTTCAAATCCACCGCAAGCCGGTAGTATTTTCGTATTGGAGGGAAAGTTAAGCTTCATAGACCAGGTAGATTTCTTTAATCGAAAGCGAAGCAAGCCGCTCTTGAATCCGGAGTATGAACTCTCGAAACATGGATCGAAAACTAGAAAGCTTCTTAATGGGAGAGAACGTACATTCAGCAGGTTTCTCTTCTATAAGCATTTTTATGGTAATACTAAGCCCACAATTGTATGCGAGGGGAAGACGGACAACGTCTACCTGAAAGCTGCTATTAATAAGCGCGCAGCTGCGTTCCCAAGCCTGGCCAAGGCTAAGTCCGGTAACGCCCCATACGAGCTCCTTGTTCATTTCATTAATTATACTAACCGAACGAGATTTCTCCTTGAACTCTACGGTGGAACGCCATATTTAAAAGAGTTTATGCTGGACTATGATGAGCAATTTAAATTTTATAAAGCGCCCATGCCGACCCATCCCGTTATTATTATCCTAGATAATGACGATGGATTTGGGAAAATTGAAGGTGTTTTAAAAGGCAACAAATATAGCCCAACAGTCTTTCCTGTTACTTTACCAGTCACCGACTTTCGGAATGCTGAATTCATACATGTAGTACATAATCTTTATATTGTGCTTACACCACTGAAAGGCAAGGGCAACAAGAGTTCAATTGAAGACTTATTCACAAAAAAAACCAGAGCAACAAAACTTGGAGGAAAGGTATTTAATAAACAAAATAAGACTGATAGTGACACTGAGTACGGCAAGGAGTATTTTGCCAGCAAGGTTGTGGCCCCTAACAAACATAAAATAAATTTTTCCGGATTCAACCCTCTTTTAGGACGCATCGATCAATGCATTCAACATTTCGCTACAGTGAAGCTGGTAAAGCCATGAAGGGAGCCATATTACGCCCCTCCCCTGACTACAGCCCCCAAATTGCTTCCTGAAATCATACATCCTTAATAATGTATGCCATATGTAGTCGTATTGTTTTTTCTCCGCACTCCAAATACAAGCGATTGACCGCTGTCACTCGCTCAGATTCAGATCCAAAAGCTTCAATAACGTAATTGCTCGTTTTAGCCTGATTATTAATCCATGCATTGTACATGTCTTTGTGCCTTTCAGAGTACGCCAATTTTCCTTCCGGGCTTTGAATAAAGCAGGCGTTAACTATCGAGACTTGACCAGAGGCAAATCGATTAAAAAGGTTTTCTGAAACTTTAATAAATTCCGCTGAATTGGTTATGCGATCGAGATGGATTTTGTCGAGCCCCGGGTTAAATTGAAGGCGGTTGTGTGTGTACTTCAAAGCAATTGCAAAATCAGAGGGTGAAAATCCGAGATCGGAATGCGCCCAATAAGTCATCAGGAGCGTAATCTTTTCAACTATAACATGCAGCTCTTGATATGATGTATCAGATAGGTCTGGCGCAGACCCATGGGCAATTTTATCCCTAATTCGTTTTATTAGCGAAAAGTCATCGTCCGTCAAATTTATGACTTTGCAGATATTTTCGTCTGTCAAGCTTTTTGCATAATCATATTTCTCTCTGAATGTCAGCTCTCGCGATGTCACGAAAATCGACTCAACAAGAGATTCCATATCTTTAATTTGAGCTTTATCCAGAGGTGTTTTTAAAAGCTTAATCTGCTCTTTGAATTTTTTAACTTTTTTATTCTCGGCTTTTGTCACTTTTTGATTTGCGATTTCTGCATAGGTGCTAACGTACTCGTCAAGCAAACTCACATACCCCAGAACTTTGAACTCCCAAAACCCCTCATAACGTTGCATGCCTGCAAGACGAACCCACGAAGTTTTCCGGTAGTGGGAGGTATAAAACCGCTCGAATATTGACTGCCATTTATCATCCAGCGAATGTCTTTGGGTTAAACAGCTTATCCAATAAGCTCCATTCGACGAGTCTCTGTCGATTTTCTTAAAGGCTGGAAAGTAGGTTGGGATAGGATGACCCACACCAAAACCAACCCACACATTTGCAATAGATACAGGAGTTGCAGTCAGCAGAGATAGCAAGGTAGAGAGTTCAAAAATTTTCTCCCTGAGCTCATCAACTGAAAACACGCCCTCAGCTCGCTCAAAAATAAAGCGTGTATGCTCGTGTATTACATGATCTTCGCCACGCTTTGTTAAGCTGCTAAATGTTTCAGTTTTTAAGGAAAAATCTTCGTCAGCCATTTTTATAGTTATAGAAAGCTGGGGCGATGGGTTTTTCCAGCTTACACTCTTGCCCAGCTCGCCAACAATGTTTTGACCATGTAAAAACCAATTAGATAATTCTGCATACTTAACATGAAATGCACTTATTTCAGCTTTGACATTGCCACAAACAATAAAGCCTGCATATAGTAATCGGTCGTCAATTTCGCAATTGAAAAGGGTAAAATGTCGCCCCTCTTTTGTTTTCGCCTTGAGGGTCGGAAGCTTTCTTTGTGGTGCTCTGAAATTAGCGTTAAGGTCTAGCTGTATGCAGATAAAGCTGCCACCGCCAAATGTCAATTGCCCCTCACCTAGGATGCTGTAGTCGTCATGATAGACTTCCACGTAACACTCAATTTCGTTAGAGAAGTCGAAATCCTTTACCATTTACTAGCCCTTTCCTAAAGAATTTGGATCCAGCATATCTATATGCAAGTGAGCTGTTCGTTTATCTGTAATAGTGGAGCAATAGCGGCATATCCAAGGTTTGCTTCTGTGCAATTTTTTCCAATCACCACTGGCTGCAAAAGGTCGTAAAAATCCACCCGCAAAAGGCTACTTTTGGCCGACAGCAGTCGCTAAAGAACGTCTATATGAATCAGAAATTCAACAATAATATAGCTGTGGATTATGTGAACCCGACGCAATGCGCCGGGTTTTTATTTAGAAGCTAACCTCTACCGCGGTTCAACATTATCTAGCGCCCGGTTCGCCAGCAACGAACTCAGTTCGATCAGTTGCTGAATGCCGAGAGCAACGTGACGGCGCGAGCCATCCAGTTCGAATGCCAAATCACTGACCATTGCATCAGCCGAGGCCAAAGTCTCACTGAGGTTAGCGAGCAGGCATTCGGTATCGACGTCTTCTACAACGGTGAATAGCTGGCCCGGCTGGGTGGTGGACTCAGCCTTCCCCGGTTTCGGTAGCAAATAGAAATCCAGGGCACGTTTAGCGGCGGCGTCCAGTTTTTGAACATTGATGCCGTCGGCAGAGGGCGAGGTAGGGTCTGCTTCTGGAGGATTCGGAGTTATTTTGAACATCGACTTTCCTTTAGTAGTAGGGCTGCAACCTTCTCGCTACTAAACGAATGAGGGTGGCAGCTGTGCGCAAGTTAGTAGACCGGTAAAGTCAACGGAAACCCGGCGCGCCCAAAGGCGCCATGCGCACAGCCACCATAAGTGCAGGCAATGCCTGACAGATGAGACTCATGCAGCCGATGTTAACTACCGGGCTACTAAACCCGACCACTGATGGGCAGTGGCAGGAAAACGATAAAGCCCAGGAACAAGGCGCACAAGCGGGCGAATTCTGGCGTAGTTGTAGGCAAAGGCGCAAGGATGTGTGGCTCGGCGGAAGCACGGTAGTCAGGCACTGAGTCGCGCCCAGGCGGGACGGTCTGCACGGCGATGTGAAACCAAGCAATGTGATGCTGAGCGAAGACGGCGTGCGCCTGTTCGATTTCGGCTTGGGCCTGGCAACGGAGGGCCCCTTGAAAGACCTGCCCCACCTGAATCGCAACCGCCTCAACGCCTGGACCCCAGGCTATGCCGCGCCTGAGTTGTTGGACGGCTTGCCGCTGTCGGCGGGGGCCGATGTCTATGGTGTGGCGTGCGTGTTGTATGAGCTGGCGAGCGGCAAACACCCTTTCCGCCGTTTGCCTTCGAACCAGGCCCGCAATGACGGACTGGAAGGCGAACTCAAGGCCCCACCCAACCTGCCCAGGCGCTGCTGGCCGGCGTTGCGCATGGCGCTAGCGCTGGATCCGGGACGTCGCAATATCGGGGCGGCGCAGTTGCGTGATGCTCTGGGGAGTGTTTCGTCCTGGTGGTGAGGGGCTTTGGGCTTGTCAGCCAAGCCAAAAACCTGTGGGAGCGAGCCTGCTCGCGATGAGGCCGGAACAGTCAATGTTGATGTCGACTGACAGACCGCTATCGCGAGCAGGCTCGCTCCCACAGGGGATCTGCGTTTGGCTCACGGGCCTTTTAGCAACGCCCTTCCAGAATCGCCGCATAGCCTTCGCGAAAGCTCGGGTAACGTGGGGTCCAGCCTAGGGCTTTGGCTCGGGCGTTGCTGCAGCGCTTGCTGCCGGCGCGGCGCACGCTGGCGTCTTCGGCCCAGTCGGTGACGCCCATGTAGTCGCGCAGCCAGCCCACCACCTCGGCCAGTGCGGCGGGGGCATCGTCGACGCCGATGTAGCAGTCGTCGAGGGGTTTGCCCTGGCGATCCGCTTTCAGCAGGAACGCCAACAAGCCTGCGGCGTCGTCGGCGTGGATGCGGTTGGCGTACAGCGGCGGGTCGACCACCACGCGATAGCCTTGGCGCACCTGGCTCAGCAGCCATTCGCGGCCCGGGCCGTAGATGCCGGTCAGGCGCACGCGGCTGGCCGGGATGCCGCTGTCGAGGGCCAGTTGCTCGGCTTCGAGCATCAACCGGCCGGAATAGCCGCCGGCCTCGGTGGGCGAGGTTTCATCGACCCACTCCCCCGCCTTCTGCCCGTACACGCTGCTGCTGGACACGAACAGCAGCCGTTTGGGCTGTTGGCCGTGCTGCTTCAGCCAGCCCAACACATGTTGTAACCCTTCTATATAGGCCGCCCGATAGCCCGCTTCGTCATGGTCGGTGGCGGCGGCGCTGTACACCAGGTAATCCAGCGACCCGGTCGGCCAGGCGGCTGGGCATTGCGCGCTGAACAGATCCCCCGCCACCCCGATAACCCCAGCCGGCAGGCTCGAAACCGAGCGCCGCAAGCCATAGACCTGCCAATGTTCGGCCAGCAATTGGCTGGCGAGGCGGCCGCCGATATCACCGCAACCGGCGATCAAAACAGAAGAAACGGACATCGAGCTCTCCTCGGGTAAAGCCGCAGACTAGCGTGCGGAAGAGACGGGCGGCTAGGAATGCAGGAAAAAAAGATACTGTATTACTTTTGTTAACAAGAATTACTTGCAATAATGCACCCCACTTTTGTTCTCGGCCTCACGAGGCCTGGAAGAACATCGACTTTTTACTTCTCAGGTCCGGCCAGCATGAAACGCTCTCTATCCTCCGCTTCGCCAACCAACCGACCTCGCGCCTGGGGCGCCGTGGCCGCCCTGCTGTGCAGCCTGCTGCTGGCACCGGCCGCCGCATTCGCCGACGCACAGACGCCGGCCACGACCCCAGCCACCGCGCCGGCCGCCACCCAGGCGCCAGCCGAAGCCGCCGCCCCCGTGGCAACGCCAGCGGCCGGCGAACCGGTCCAGGCCGTGGCAACCGACGCCCCTGAGGTGCTCGAAGCCGACAACTCCCTGGGCATGGCCCACGACCTGTCCCCATGGGGCATGTACCAGAACGCCGACATCATCGTGAAACTGGTGATGATTGGCCTGGCGATCGCTTCGATCATCACCTGGACCATCTGGATCGCCAAAGGCTTCGAGCTGATGGGCGCCAAGCGTCGCTTGCGCGGTGAAATCGCGGCCCTGAAGAAAGCCACCACCCTCAAGGAAGCCAGCGCTACGGCGGCGAAGGAAGGCACCCTCGCCAACCTGCTGGTGCACGACGCGCTCGAAGAAATGCGCCTGTCGGCCAACAGCCGCGAGAAAGAAGGCATCAAGGAACGCGTGAGCTTCCGCCTCGAGCGCCTGGTGGCGGCCTGCGGTCGCAACATGAGCAGCGGCACCGGCGTCCTCGCCACCATCGGCTCCACGGCGCCGTTCGTGGGCCTGTTCGGCACCGTGTGGGGCATCATGAACAGCTTCATCGGCATCGCCAAGACCCAGACCACCAACCTCGCCGTCGTCGCCCCCGGCATCGCCGAAGCCTTGCTGGCAACCGCCCTCGGGCTGGTGGCGGCGATTCCTGCCGTGGTCATCTACAACGTGTTCGCCCGCTCCATCGCCGGCTACAAGGCCCAGGTGTCCGACGCTTCGGCCGAGGTGCTGCTGCTGGTGAGCCGCGACCTTGACCACCAGCCGACCGAGCGCAACTCGCAACCGCACATGGTGAAAGTGGGGTAATCAGCCATGGGCTTGCATTTGAAGGAAGGCGCAGACGACGATCTGGCCGAGAACCACGAAATCAACGTCACGCCGTTCATCGACGTGATGTTGGTGCTGTTGATCATCTTCATGGTGGCCGCCCCGCTGGCGACCGTGGACATCAAGGTTGACCTCCCGGCGTCGACGGCCAAGCCATCGCCGCGGCCCGAGAAACCGGTGTTCCTCAGCGTCAAGGCCGACCAGCGCCTGTTCCTGGGGGAAGACGAGGTCAAGGCCGAAACCCTCGGTGCCACCCTCGACGCCAAGACCCAGGGCAAGAAGGACACGACGATCTTCTTCCAGGCCGATAAGGGCGTAGACTACGGCGACCTGATGAGTGTGATGGACGCCCTGCGCGGCGCCGGCTACTTGAAGGTTGGCCTGGTCGGACTCGAGACGGCGCCGAAAAAATGATCACGACGCACCAAAAGCTGACGCGGTACGGCGCCAGTCTGGCCGTGGTGCTGGGCGTGCATGCGCTCGCCATTGCGCTGGCGCTGAACTGGACGTCGCACCCGCCGATCGAATTGCCGCCCCAGGCCATGATGGTCGAGCTGGCACCGCTGCCGGCACCGCCACCGCCGGCGCCGCCGAAAGTCGTCACGCCGCCGCGGCCGCCGGAGCCGGTTGAAGAACTGCCGTTGCCGAAACTCGCCGAAGCACCGAAGCCGGAAATCTCCGTGCCCAAGCCGGTCAAGCCCAAGCCGAAGCCTCAACCGCCCAAGCCCAAGCCCGTGGAAGAGAAAAAGCCCGAGCCGCCGAAGGAAGAGCCGTCGGAGAAGAAGCCGAGCGACACCCAGCCGACCCAGGCCCCGAGCGAGAAATCCGCGCAACCGGCCCCTGGCCCGTCGCCGGCGCAAATGGCGGCCAAGGCCAACTGGCAAGGCACGCTGCTGGCGCATCTGGCCAAGTACAAGAAGTACCCGATGCGGGCCCGGCAGATGAACAAGGAAGGCACCAACCGCCTGCGCTTCGTGGTGGATGCCGAAGGTAACGTGCTGTCGTTCAAGTTGGTGGACAGCGCCGGCACCGAGTCCCTGGACAAGGCCACCCTGGACATGATCCGCGACGCCCAGCCGCTGCCCAAGCCACCGGTCGACATGCTGACCAACGGCTCTGTCGAAATCGTGGCGCCGTTTGTGTACTCCATCGAGAAACGTCGGCGCTGATCGTTCCCACGCTCCGCGTGGGAATGCCTCAAGGGACGCTCCGCGTTCCAGCCTTGGCGCGCCGCAAGCAGGTGTGACGCAGAGCGTCACGGGCTGCGTTCCCACGCGGGAGCGTGGGAACGATCAGTTATCCAGCAACGACCGGACAGACATTAGGCAGTGTCACACCGCGCCCCCACTCTGATAACGTGCGTCTATCGATTGCAGCCGGTATGCTTGGCTCGCAACTTCACGGACGCTCGCCATGACCCTCACAGAATTACGCTACATCGTGACCCTCGCCCAAGAGCAGCACTTTGGCCATGCGGCCGAGCGTTGCCATGTCAGCCAGCCGACGCTGTCGGTGGGGGTGAAAAAGCTGGAAGATGAACTCGGCGTGCTGATTTTCGAGCGCAGTAAGAGCGCCGTGCGCCTGACGCCAGTGGGTGAAGGCATCGTGGCCCAGGCGCAGAAAGTGCTTGAGCAGGCCCAGGGCATCCGCGAACTGGCCCAGGCCGGCAAGAACCAGCTGACCGCTCCGTTGAAAGTCGGCGCCATCTACACCGTCGGCCCGTACCTGTTCCCGCACCTGATCCCGCAACTGCACCGGGTCGCCCCGCAGATGCCGTTGTACATCGAAGAAAACTTCACCCACGTGCTGCGGGACAAGCTGCGCAACGGCGAGCTGGACGCGATCATCATCGCCCTGCCCTTCAACGAAGCCGACGTGCTGACCCTGCCGCTCTATGACGAGCCGTTCTACGTGTTGATGCCGGCCCAGCATCCCTGGACCCAGAAAAAGACCATCGACGCCGGCCTGCTCAACGACAAGAGCTTGCTGCTGCTCGGCGAGGGCCACTGTTTCCGTGACCAGGTGCTCGAAGCCTGCCCGACCCTGACCAAGGGCAGCGAAGGCGCCAAGCACACCACGGTGGAGTCCAGCTCCCTGGAAACCATCCGCCACATGGTCGCGTCGGGCCTGGGCATTTCGATCCTGCCGTTGTCCGCGGTGGACAGCCATCACTATGCCCCTGGGGTGATCGAAGTCCGTCCGATGACGGCGCCCGTGCCGTTCCGCACCGTTGCCATTGCCTGGCGCGCCAGCTTCCCGCGGCCCAAGGCCATCGAGATCCTCGCCGACTCGATCCGCCTGTGTTCCGTGGCCAAGCCGCCTTCGGCCAAGTAAGCCTCGGCCATGACTGAGCTGTCCAAGGTACCGGTCACGACCCTCAAGGGTGTCGGTGAAGCCATGGCCGAGAAACTGGCCAAGGTCGGTCTGGAAAACCTCCAGGACGTGTTGTTCCACCTGCCGTTGCGTTACCAGGACCGCACCCGCGTGGTGCCCATCGGCCATTTGCGGCCGGGGCAGGACGCGGTGATCGAAGGCACCGTCAGTGGCGCCGACGTGGTCATGGGCCGCCGGCGCAGCCTGGTGGTGCGCCTGCAGGACGGCACCGGCGGGCTCAGCCTGCGCTTCTATCACTTCAGCAATGCGCAGAAGGAAGGCCTCAAGCGCGGCACCCGCGTGCGCTGCTACGGCGAGGCGCGGCCCGGTGCGTCGGGGCTGGAGATCTATCACCCGGAATACCGCGCCATCACTGGCGACGAACCGCCGCCGGTGGACGAAACCCTGACCCCGGTCTATCCGCTCACCGAAGGCCTGACCCAGCAACGCCTGCGCCAGCTCTGCCAGCAGACCCTGACCCTGTTGGGCCCCAGCAGCCTGCCCGACTGGCTGCCCAAGGAACTGGCCCGGGACTATCAACTGGCGCCGCTGGCCGATGCGATCCGCTACCTGCACCATCCGCCGGCCGATGCCGATGTCGAGGAGCTGGCCCTCGGTCATCACTGGGCCCAGCACCGGCTGGCCTTCGAAGAACTGCTGACCCATCAACTGTCGCAACAACGCCTGCGTGAAAGCCTGCGTTCGCTGCGCGCTCCGGCCATGCCCAAGGCCCGGGATTTGCCGGCGCGCTACCTGGCCAACCTGGGCTTCACGCCCACTGGTGCCCAGCAACGGGTCGGCAACGAAATCGCCTACGACCTGAGCCAACCCGAGCCGATGCTGCGGCTGATCCAGGGCGACGTAGGCGCCGGCAAGACCGTGGTCGCCGCCCTCGCCGCGCTCCAGGCCCTGGAGGCCGGTTACCAGGTGGCGCTGATGGCGCCTACCGAGATCCTCGCCGAACAGCATTTCATCACCTTCCAGCGCTGGCTCGAACCCTTGGGCATCGAGGTCGCCTGGCTGGCCGGCAAGCTCAAGGGCAAGAACCGCACCGCCGCCCTGGCGCAGATCGCCGAAGGCGCGCCGATGGTGGTGGGCACCCATGCGCTGTTCCAGGACGAAGTGCAGTTCAAGAACCTGGCCCTGGTGATCATCGACGAACAGCACCGCTTCGGCGTGCAACAACGCCTGGCCCTGCGCCAGAAAGGCGTGGGCGGGCGCATGTGCCCGCATCAACTGATCATGACCGCCACGCCGATTCCGCGGACCCTGGCCATGAGCGCCTACGCCGACCTCGACACGTCGATTCTCGACGAACTGCCCCCCGGACGTACCCCGGTCAATACCGTGCTGGTCACCGACACCCGGCGGGTCGAAGTGATCGAACGGGTGCGCAGCGCCTGCGCCGAGGGGCGGCAGGCCTACTGGGTGTGCACGTTGATCGAGGAATCCGAAGAGCTGACCTGTCAGGCCGCGCAGAGCACCTATGAAGACCTCACCGCCGCCCTCGGTGAGTTGAAGGTCGGGTTGATCCACGGGCGCATGAAACCCGCCGAGAAGGCCGCCGTCATGGCTGAGTTCAAGGCCGGCGCCCTGCAATTGCTGGTCGCCACCACGGTGATCGAAGTCGGTGTGGACGTGCCCAATGCCAGCCTGATGATCATCGAAAACCCCGAGCGCCTGGGCCTCGCGCAGCTGCACCAGCTACGCGGTCGGGTTGGCCGGGGCAGCGCCGCCAGTCATTGCGTGCTGCTGTATCACCCGCCGCTGTCGCAGATCGGCCGTCAGCGCCTGGGCATCATGCGTGAAACCAATGACGGCTTCGTCATCGCCGAAAAAGACCTCGAATTGCGCGGCCCCGGTGAAATGCTCGGCACGCGCCAGACGGGTCTGCTTCAATTCAAGGTAGCCGACCTGATGCGCGACGCCGATCTGCTTCCTGCGGTACGCGACGCCGCCCAGGCTCTGCTGGAACGCTGGCCCGACCACGTCAGCCCACTGCTGGACCGCTGGCTGCGCCACGGGCAGCAATACGGCCAAGTGTGAGCACGCTCGCAGTTTCCGGGCGCACCTGCGTCAGCAAGCTGGTTATACTGCTGCACTTGTAGGAAAACGGATACAGACCATGACTGAAGCTGCCCTCGCCCCCGAAATTCCGCACGCTCCGTCAGTGATTCGGCAGTTGCTCGAGAAATTAGGCATCGGCTTTGACGAAGTGATCGAGCGACCGAGCCTGAACCCCGCCCGCAAGGTGCAGGCGGTTCTGCTGCACGACGCCGTCGGCGCGCTCATGGTGCTGTTTCCACAAAGCCAGCTGCTGGACCTCAACCGCCTGGCCGAACTCACCGGCCGCAAACTCACGGCGGTACCGACCGAACGCCTGGAGCGCATGCTCGGCAAACACAATCTGAGCCTGCTGCCCGGCCTGCCGGCACTGACCAGTTCGCCGTGCCTGTACGAAGAAAGCCTGCTGCGCGAGCCGAAGCTGCTGCTCCATTCGGGCGAGCCGGGGGTGCTGCTGGAAGTCACCAGCGAGGCCTTCAAGAGCATGCTCACCAAGGCCAGCGCCGCGACATTTGGCGAGCCCATCAGCAATATCACCCCCAACCTGGACCGCCCGCACGACGACCGCGCGGAAATCACCCAGGCTGTGCAGGCCTTCACCGCGCGCCGGATCCAGCAACGGCTGGAAGAAACCATCGAGATCCCGCCACTGGCGGAAACCGCGCAGAAAATCATCAAGCTGCGGGTCGACCCCGACGCCACCATCGATGACATCACCGGTGTCGTCGAAACCGACCCGGCCCTGGCCGCGCAGGTGGTGAGCTGGGCCGCGTCGCCCTACTACGCCTCGCCGGGCAAGATCCGTTCGGTGGAAGATGCCATCGTCCGGGTGCTGGGCTTCGACCTGGTGATCAACCTGGCGCTGGGCCTGGCCCTGGGCAAGACCCTGAGCCTGCCCAAGGACCACCCGCAACACGCCACACCGTACTGGCAGCAATCGATCTACACCGCCGCCGTCATCGAAGGCCTGACCCGGGCCATGCCCCGTGCCCAGCGCCCGGAAGGTGGCCTGACGTACCTGTCCGGCCTGCTGCACAATTTCGGCTACTTGCTGCTGGCCCACGTGTTCCCACCGCACTTTTCGTTGATCTGCCGCCACCTGGAGGTCAACCCGCACCTGTGTCACAGCTACGTGGAACAGCACCTGCTGGGCATCAGCCGCGAACAGATCGGCGCCTGGCTGATGCGCTACTGGGACATGCCCGACGAACTGGCCACCGCCCTGCGCTTCCAGCACGACCCGCACTACGACGGCGAATACGCCGCCTACCCGAACCTGGTCTGCCTGGCCGTGCGCCTGCTGCGGGCCCGTAGCGTCGGCTCCGGCCCGGACGAAGAAATCCCCGATGCGCTGCTCGAGCGTGTGGGCTTGACGCGGGAGAAGGCCAACGACGTGGTGAGTAAGGTGCTGGAGGCTGAAGTGTTGTTGCGGGAGTTGGCTTCGCAGTTTCATGGTTGAAGACTACGCCGGGTCACTGCGTCACCAAGCTTTTGTGGCGAGGGAGCTTGTTCCCTCGCCACAAATATTGACCTGCTTTTTCCTCGTGGCTCAAGCCAGATAGCGAATCACCCAACCACCCGCTATGCCAGGCGCGAAATCCGTTTCTACCCAATTTAATCCGCACTCAATGATCCGCCCGTCTGCCATCATGGTCATGTCCTGCATACTTTCAAACGTCACTTCTTCGTCGAAAACAGTAAAACCGTTGCCGTTGAACGTCGGATCCAGGGAGCCGTCAGGAAGAAGGCGCGCAGTCAGCACCTTCGCGTCTTCGGTGGCGAACCCGTTGCCGGTAGTTCCGGAGGCGATGATCGAACCATCCGCCAGCAATACACAACGCCACCATTCCATGCCTTGAGGCACTAACCTGGAGAACAATGGCTGTCCGCGGTTGAAGTTGAAATCGAAGAAACCACCCTCGGTTAGAACGAACATCATTCCATTGCGAGCACCATCGCGCATCGCGTCGCCTGCCGCAACAATGCTGCCGTCAGCCTCTCTTATTTCAATAGTCCTCAAGTGACTACCGATAGCGTTGCGAACGGTCACTGTCCCGCCATTGAAGCTTCTATCGAGGCGCCCCATGGCGTCGAAACGCGTCACATACACCCCTCCGCCATTCTGATCGCCTAAATAAAAAAGACCACCGACCAGCACCTTGCCATCCATCTGGACGGCTACAGATTCGGTAAAGTTGTGCCGATAATCAATGCCTTCGAGTTCGATAATCGCAAAGCCTAGCTCGTTGAACGTGTAGTCGTTTGAACCATCGGAGTTAAGACGCAGCACAATCCCTTTTATCTGGCCAGATTTGGTTGTAACTACGTGGGTTAAAAAGATCTTTCCATTCAATTGCTGTAGCGCCGTGGCTCCTTTATTACCCGAGGCTCGTGGCGCCCCCGTGGAGGAATCTTCGTCACTCGATTCAAGTGCCTCCCCGTCTAGCCCGACATAGCGGGGATTACCCATGGTGGCGTAAGGAACCAGGCGCACGCCTTTTTCCCCGAAGGATTCATCCAACTGCCAATCCTCACGATAGCGCACGAGATAGAGGCCCGAATTGGGGGACTTGCTGTACGAGCCCATGACCAGCCAGCCGCCATCGCTCAGTCTGTAGATGTTCCTGACATCCTGCCTGGCATCTTCCATGCCTATACGAATCTCAACGAGACCAGATCCGTTTCCACCAAAGTCAGTGTCGAGCGAACCATTCTCATTCAGTCTCGCTATCACGGTAGGGCTGCCAAGTCCTCCTGACAACTCCAGGCTGAGGAGTATTTGTTTATTGGGTAACGTCAGAATGGCTTGCGTATAGAAGCCAGATATTTCGGGTATCGGGAACTTCAATACCCCCTCATCGGCAAAACTCGGATCCAGAGTGCCTGCTGTTGCGGTGTGCGTTGGTTGAGTCATGGCTCGCGCTCCTGAGATGTTTACCTCTTCATGGAGCGCTCAAACAGACCTGTTCGCACCTGTCAGGAATGACAGTTCAGATGACTGTTTGGCAATAAAGCACAGGCCTGTTAGGCCACGCGATCACTCAAGCCAGATAGCGAATGATCCAGCTTCCACCGATCATGGGCGAACCTGGGTGGTCCAGCCAGGCAAAACCGCCAACGACGATGCGTCCATCCGGCATCAGCGCCATATCCTCGACAGTCTCATGCCGGCCGTCTTCGTCAAAAAGCACAAAGCCACCGCCACCGAAGGTGGGGTCCAGCGAACCATCAGCGCGCAAACGCGCCGTCAGCGCCGACGCCCCTGCTTCAACCACCCCTCTGCCGGTCGTGCCCGCGACAAGGATGGAACCGTCTGCCTGCCATGCGCAGCGATGCCAGTCATGCCCCTGAGGCACTAACCTGGAGAACAATGGCTGGCCGCTATTGAACGAGAAATCGAAGAACCCACCGCTGGTTAATACGAACATCAGTCCATGGCGGTGTTGGTCGCGCCAAATATCCCCTGCAACGACAATCGCGCCGTCACTTCCTCTGAGCGCCATTGCATTGGCATGAATGGCATTGGAATCCGGGAGTGTGACAACGCCGACGCCACCGTTGAAACTGCTGTCGAGACGCCCCGTTGCATCCAAGCGCAGCACATAAACACCTCGGGAAGCCGCGGTGTCTTGGATATATTCCCCGGAAACCAGCACCTTGCCATCTGCTTGAATGACCACATTTCTGACACTGATAGGGGTACGGACAACACCCGGGAGTTCGATCACTGCGAATCCACTCCCGTTGAACGTGTCGTCATTCGTGCCATCCGGGTTAAGACGAAACACCGCCCATTGCCCTTGTGACGGGTCATCCTCTACCCAACTGGGCAGGACGATCTTTCCATCCGTCTGCACAACCACAGAGACGCCATTGTTGTTCGAAGATTGCGCAGCCCCCGTGGAAATCACCGGCCCATCGACCATCTCTCCACCCGCTGGCTCATTACGATACGGAAGCAAGCGCACACCGCCCTCACCAAAGAGGGTATCCAGGCGCCCATCCTGCAAGTACCGCAATACATAAGCGCCGCCATGATCGATCGATGAAAACTGACCGATCACCAGCCATCCACCATCGCTCAGGCCGCGGAGTTGGTAGACATCCAGATCCGAGCCTTTTTTGGAGAACTCCACCAAGCCTGTTCCGGCTCCACCAAACCCCATATCGATGGTCCCATCCTCGTTCACTTTCCCCAGGCCAATAGCGGCGGGTAATCTCGGTAGGTGCATGGCGATCAGCAGTTTGTTTTCGGCCAGCGGCAAGATGGCTTTCGTGTAATACCCGGTGAATTCGGCGGTCGGCAGCGTCAGCACGCCACCGTTGGCAAAGGTCGGGTCCAAGGTACCCGCGCTTATAGGAATGGATCGAGCCATGATTGTTGCTCCATCAAGTATCAAGCTTGATGAAGCGCCTAAACGGGCCGCCCTGCACCTGTAGGAAATAACAGGCAAACAGTCATCGGAAGCCAGATTTCTGGCCTATCAAGCCAAAGCATTCAAGCCCCGGGCTTGGCCTTCTTCGGCTTCAGATACCGCATCAGCCCCTGGAACCAGATCACCAGCGCCGGGTTGCCCTTGATCTGGATCGACTTGTCCTGAATCCCGTTCATGAACGCCAATTGCTTGTTCTTGGCCTGCATCGTGGCGAAGCCGTAGGCGGCGTCCTTGAAGGCAATGGCAAAGGCCGGGGTTGGGTAAGTGCCGGAGTGGCTGGTGATGCGCTGATTTTTCACGGTGAAATGCCGGGCGACCTTGCCATCCAGGGTTTGCAGCTGGAACACCAGTTCCTTGTCGCCCAATTGTTGCTGGAACGCCGGGTTGGTCCGACTGGCCTTGCCCATCAGCAAGCCCAGCATCCACAGCAGGAAACGAAATTTCATGGGCAACGTCTCGAAGAAAGATGAATGGCTGGCGCAGTTTAGCGATTCTTCGGCCAAACGCCATCATCGGGTCGCTTTAATGGAAGATGAATAGTTTTTCCTGCAAGATGACTACTAAGTCACGTCTGACAGATAGATGCCTAGGCTTTCATTTTCGTCAGCCGTTTCGGATATTTCCTGCAAAACGCCGGGCTGTTCATGAACTAGGCAGTGGGCCGAGGCACCGATAACCTTTGTTCGTCATCGCAAAAAAACGGTGACACGGACGTGCAAGTCCGTCTCAGGGCGCATTCGTTTATGGCTATTCGTCGAGCATTTTTCTATGCTCGCAGGCTTTTATGGCGGCTGCGCGTGGGAGACCTTCGGGTCTGCCGGGTTCCTGAGACCGGTCTTGCACACCTACGCACAGCCGCCACCCCTTCGAGTGCAAACGAAGGGTGTCGGCTCCACCTCTCAGGATATTCACTATGTTCAAAGTAACTCCGAATCCGCCGAACCCGGCAAAGTCCCGCATCGAAGCCCTCGAAGCCAAAAAACACGAAGACGCCGCCACCCGCGCCCTCGATTACTACCTCAACCCACCACCCTCCCCGCCTGAAGCCGACAAGCACCAGCTCTTCATCGTCGCCCCCCACATCGACACCGAAACCCTGCTGGCCAACGCCTCCGAAGACCTGCAATCAATCAGCACCATCGCCGCCGACCTGGCCGATGACGTCGACGACTCACGCCGCTGCATCGCCCTGGCGATCAGTCGCATGGCCGATGGGGTTCAGTTGCTGGTGGAGCGGGCGCTGGATCGTCTGGAAGCGCAGGAGACGGCGGCGGGGTAATCTCGGCAGGACTGGCGCCATCGCGAGCAGGCTCGCTCCCACAGGGGATTGAGGTTGTCGCGGATATTGCGGTCGACACAGGCCCAAAATGTGGGAGCGGGCAAGCCCGCTCCCACAGTGGATCGGCGTACAGCCGAAAGAGACAAGTCGGCTATAAGGCCGACTCGCTTTTGCTTTTGCTTTTCGGGCCCCGTTAGCCACGACGGCCGAACGCAGGCATTGTGTAGTGGGCAACCCGGCATGGATGCCGGGTTAGTCGCGCTGGGCCATGGATGGCCCTTCGCGGCGGGCCCACGGAGCAATGCCGGAGTGAGGGAACACCTCGCCTTGGCGAGGTGCCGAGTGGTGGGGCCAAGCGTTCTTTGCTTACTTTCTTTGGCGTTTGAAAGAAAGTAAGCCGCCGTAAGGGCGGAACCATAAGCAGCCGTTACCGCAGCAATGGATATGTACTCGACCAAAAACCGTGACCAACCGCGAGCCCGCCATCGCGAGCAGGCTCGCTCCCACAATGGATTGCATCCGGAAGACTCTACATCCGCCCCGCCGGCGCATAAGGCGCAGGATCAATCACCGGCTCACGCCCCAACATCACATCCGTAAACAACTGACACGAAGCCGGCGCCAACACCAACCCATTGCGATAATGCCCACAATTCAACCAAAGCCCCGCAAACCCCGGCACCTCGCCGATATAAGGAATACCCGCCGGCGACCCAGGCCGCAGCCCGGCCCAATGCCCGACCAACTCAGCCTCCGCCAGCGCCGGAATCAGTTGCTGCGCGGAAGCCTTCAGGCTCTCCAACGCCGCATCGGTCGGGGTCTTGTCGAAGCCTTCGCGCTCCAGGGTGCTGCCCACCAGGATATGCCCGTCACGCCGCGGAATCGCATAACGGCCCTTGGCCAGGACCATGCTCGACAGGAAGTCCGAAGCACACTTGTACAGGATCATCTGGCCCTTGACCGGCTCGACCGGCAACTTCAGGCCCAGGGTCTTGAGCAACTCTCCGCTCCAGGCCCCGGCAGCCAGCACCACCTGATCGCCACGAATCGCCCCGGCCGAGCTGTCCACCCCCACGACACGCCCGCCGTCGAGAATGAAGCCACTGACCTCGCATTGCTCATGCAGCGTGACCCCGGGCAGCGCCAGCAACGCAGCCTTGAGGGACTTCACCAACCGGGGATTGCGCACGTTCGCCACGTCAGCCATGTGGATCGCCCGGGAGAAGCCGGCGCCCAACACCGGCACCGCATCGTGGACCGCCGAAATATCCACAGGCCGCAACGGCCGCCCTTCCCGAGCCGCCCAGGCCAGCGCTTCGTCCTGATCGTCCAGGTCCAGCCAATACAGCCCGGTGACATGCACCTGCGGATCGATACCCGTGGCCGCGAACAAACGCTGGCCCAACTGTGGATAGAAATCCTGCGACCAATGCGCCAGCGCCGTGACCGCCGGGCTGTAGCGCCATGGGTACAACGGCGAAACGATGCCGCCACCGGCCCAGGACGACTCCTGGCCGACACTGGCACGCTCCAGCAGCACCACACGTTGCCCTTCGGACGCCAGATTGAACGCCGTCAGCAGGCCAATGACTCCGCCGCCGACAATCACCACTTGCTGTTGCCTGGTCATGTATTGATTCGACTCATAAGACTGAAAGGCGCGACACAGCGCCCGGAAAAGGAGACTCAGCGCCCCCAGCAATCCTTGGTGGTCAGCCCGGAAGCGGCGTTGATCATGCTACGCACGCCAGTGTTGTTGATGGTGAAATCACCGCACTTGTCCGTCGCCATGGATGAGCCACTTCTGCGTACCGCGGTCAGGGTAAAGCTCTGGTCCGCCAGCGTCCGGTTGATGGTATAGAAATCGTTCCCATTGCTCAGCCCGGTCGCGTTGGTATAGACGTTGTTCTTCGAATAGTAACGCTCAAGGATCTGCGCCTGTTCCGACAACAACCCGGCAATTTCAGCACGTCGGCCTTTTTTCATGTATTCGGTCAGGCTCGGATAGCCGACGGTGATCACGATACCGATGATCGCGATCACGATCATGATTTCGATCAAGGTGAAGCCCCGGTTGGTTCTGTGCATGTCCTTGCCTCTCACTGTATTTGTCGCCACATGACGCGACGACTGCCGCCAACGGATTTGCTCAGCAGGTCGGTGATACCGCCACCGGAATCGTTCACAACCATGTTGGTGGCTCCGTTGGCACTGACGACGGCACTCAAGGTCGGGATACCGCCGGTGAACACCACCCCGGCGGAGATCGTGTCGAGGCTGTTGAGCTTGCCGTCACCGTTGGTGTCGAGCACTGCATAGTTGAGCATCTTACCGCTGAACGCATCCACTTCGATCAGCTTGCCGGTCCCGAAACTGGCGCATGGGTCGGTGGTGTCCACGGCGGCCGTGGTAAAGACAACGCGCCCAAGCACCAGGTTGGCCGGGTTGATCACCCGCTCCCCGTTCAGTGCGTTGTTGTACACCAGGGGCAGGTACCAGCCCTTTTTCGCAGGGTAAGTCACGTCGGTCTGGCTGGTGGTCACGAATTGCCCCGTGCTGCCCGAGAATACGCCGGTGATCGACTGGGCCTGCAGGCTCGACACCGTGATCTGCCCAGCGCCACCGGTGGCGTCCCAGACCGAATAGAACCCCTGCAGGTCCTTGTTGAGCTTGTCCGTTGCCTCGTTGAATTTACCGGTACCGAAAAAGACCTGGACCCCACCTTGGGGATTGTCCGCCAGCAGCGGTTGAACGGTGATGGGCTGGGTCGCTCCGCCGGACGCGGTGAACAATGGCTGGCCGGCAAACGCCAGGCCCCAGGTAGTCGGGGACGTGCCGCTGAGATCGAATTTCCACATCCGTCCTTTCAAGTCGCCACCGTAGGCCGCTTGCACCACATTCTGGGAATTGACCCGAAGCTTGACCGACGACAAGCCATTGTCGGTCTCGCTGCTGTTGATGACGATCTTGCGGATCAGCGAACCGTCACGGATATCCACCACATACAATGCTGCCACGCCGCTGTTGCTGCCGTAGCCATTGGAGATGAACGCCGCCCAACGACCGTCCGCCAGCCGGGCGACTTCAGGACGGGCATAGGCATAGCCCAGGTCATTGAAGGTATTGGCCGTATTGGCAACGGTCGGCGCACTGATTTCCCACAACGCCCGAAGCGTATTGCCGGCCGCCGCATCGAACAGTTGCACCGCAAAGAACGTCCTGCCCCCGGCCCCGGTCCCGCCTACGGCCACGGTTTTCCAGGCACTGCCCGATTGCGTATCGAATACACCAATCTGACCATCCACCAGGAATTTGTGGCTCACCCCGTTGATGTAATTGGTACTCGCGATGTCATCCAGCCCTGGCAACACGCTCGAAGGCATATAGGCGTAACGCCGCGTGCCGTTGGCAGCGTTGATGACGCTGAAGAAGCCATCGTTGGCGTTCACCACGAGGCTGGTGTTCATGGCCGTCGCCTTGGTCGCCAGGTACGTGCTGTAGCTGGTGTCGTTCAGCAGGTCCGCGGCGGTCTGGTCATTGGGCGAGGCCAGCACCAGCGGCGAGTTGATGATGTCCCCCAACAGCGCACTGCGCACCTTCAAGCCGGTTTTGTTGGTGCCCTTGCTCCATTCCACCAGATCGTTCCCGGTAATTCCCGTGGGCAGGTTCTGGTTGAGGGTGGTTTGCTGTGCCGTTGAAAAGTTGCCGTAGGCCAGGGTCACCGGCGCATTGGTCGCGGTGTTCCACGATTGATAAAGCGGCGCCGTGGCGCCGGGGACAATGGCGGTGTCGGTGGTCCATTGCACCGCAGCCCTGTTGACCGTGCCTGCCGAGGTGAAGCCGAACGCCCGGATAGTGCCGCGCCAGTCCTTGGGGTCGTAGGTGGTCTGGTAGAAGCTGGAGGTGCTGGACAGCGTCGCACCGTTGGTGGTGCCGCCGCCCCCCGACCCGGCCTTGGAGGTGATGTCGCTCAGGGCCGATGTCAGGGCCGAGCTCAAGCCCTCGCTGTCGGTGGCCTGGTAATACTTGCCTGCGCCATAGCGAGCGGCGTCGGACAGCATTTGATTGGTCGCAGTAAAGCCAACGGTGTAGGTATTGAGGTACTGCCGGGGGAAATCCGTGGTGTCCCAGCTCTTGCCGGTGGCATCGGTGCCGGTGGAGCGCATGTCGATGTCGAAGGCGAATTTGGCGATGTCATCCAGGTACAGCGTGTCGCCCTCGCCGTCACCATTGGGGTTGTCGCCGTCGTTGGTGCTGATGCCATCCCAGTTGGGCAAGCGGGATCCGCCCAGCGGGTCGTTGGAGGGGAATGTCCGGTCAAAGGTGGGCAAGCCATCGGTGATCACCACGCCGAAGTTTTTCTGGCAGCGGTACTGGATCGGGCTGGTATAGGTACTGGGCGTGCCGTTGTAGTACGGCGCCATGCCCCGGAAGTAGCGGGTTACCTCGTAGTAACTCTCGGCCAGCGGTGTATTCGCGACGGCACCCAGGGCGTTGATGGCGGAGATCAGGGCGCTGTAGTTGGCGTTGGCCTGGGTCTGGGTGACGCTGCCGCTGACGGGCGAGAGGTCGCTGATGGCCCGGGCGATGTAACCGCCTGGCCCTGAGTTGCTGCTGTTGGGTGGATTGAACGTGGCAAGACCGATGCGCAAGGCGCGGTTATTGGCGACCAGGTCGTTGGAAACGTCACGCGCCACGTTTATCCGGTAGTCGGTGGGAATCGTGCCCGTGGTGAAGTCCCGGCTCGAACCGTTGGCCAATGTCACCAGATAGGCCAGGTACCTGGCGGTGTAACGGGTATTGCCACCGCCCACAGGATCTGGAAGACGAAGACAGACCCTGCCAATGCTCGAACGATAAAAACCGTACCAGCCAGACGAGCAACCACCGCGCAGCAGGCTCAATAACAGAATATTCGAGTCGTCCAGGTCCAGTTCATACCTGTCGTTACAGTTGCTACTGGAACTGCATGCAAACGTACGCGCTTGCGTCGCCGCAGGATCAAACCCAGCCGCCCAGATGATGTTGTTCATACTCCCCGAATCATCGATCAGCAGCATCACGTTCGGTGTCACCGCCGCCGCGCTCAACAACGGCGAATCCGAAGGCGTGAACCCATAGACCGGGGCCGTCAGATAAAGGCTGAGCAATACCCCCCACAGCGCCTGCCTCCAGCCACGGCGAGCCTCAATATTTCGCATAGATGCTCTCCACTACGCTGCGCTGGTTGTTCCCCACCACCGCCACCGCCGTGATCCGGTACAGCGTCGCCGAGGTACCGTTCGGCACATTGACCGCCGCGAGTGTGGTACCAATATTCTGCACACCATAAAACCCGCCAGCGGCGGCGACCCAGGTGACCCCTGACGACGAATTTCGTCCAGCCCCCGTCAACGTAGCGGATTCCGCCGGTGGCGCACATTGGGTCGCAGTGGTACAGACCGCCAGCGTGTAGGTTTCGACTTGCACGGCGTTCTCGCCCATTCTCAGCGCCGCCTCGGCCATCTGGAACGACTGGTTACGCAGCATGATGCTGCTGGTCATCTTTTCCTGGAGGGTGGCGCTTTGCATCGACGACAGACCGATCAGCGTGAGCAGCAGCAGGAAAACCAGGCTGACCAGCAATGCCATGCCGCGCTGACGCTGCCCGAAGGATCTCGATCTCATCAATCGTCCCCTCACAAGAGCCGGTTGCGCAAAGCGGCAACCACGTTGAAGGTCTGGTCGCGCACGTTGTTCTTCGGATCGAAGAGCGTCAGTGTCAGGCGCACGCTGCGGATCAGTGCCGGATCAGGCGGGTTGCTGCTGTAGCTCGAAGCCGCGACGTCCGTCGAGCTGCCAGCCACGCCGAAGGTCACGTTGAACGTGCGGACGTTGTCCACCAGCACCGCCAGGGTCGGATTGCCGGCCCCGGTGCCCATCGACAACTGGTTGTTGCTGAAGCTGTAGATCAACCGACGCACCGGAAACGCCAACTGCCCGGCCGCGGGAGCCCGCGCACCGGTATAGGCCGTGGCCGTGGTGCGGCAGTCGGACAGGACGGTCCAGGTCGGCACGCCGCCACTGTTGCCCACATCCGTCGTCACCAGGGTCATTTTCTGGTTGGCGTTGTCCCAGCGGATCGGCGTGATCTGGCTGGCATTGAAGTCCCCTGCCGAGGACGCGTCGGTGATGCTGCCCAAGCAACCGAACATCCCCACCATGCGAATCTCCTGGACCATCTTGCTCAGGGCAAAGCGCGCGTCCTCCTGCATCACCGCCGCCGCACTCTGGCTGATGTAGGTGTTCTTGGCGGCGATGAAGATCTGCACCACGCCCAGGACCACGATGAGACTGATGACCAGCGCGATCATCAACTCGATCAGGCCGAAGCCCCGGCAGCGCTTGTTCATGGCGTCGCCACCGGATCGACAGCGGCGCGGCTGGTCAGCACGAAACTGCGCCGGGCATCGGCCGCATTGCTGGTGTTGGCAGCCCGGGCATCGTCCCAGGATATGGTGATGGTGTAGACCCGCTGGTTCAGCGCGATGGTGCCGGTGGCCGTGGCGCCGCCGAAACTGGTGATGTTGGTCTTGAAGTCGTAGAGGTCCTGGTCCCGGGTCACGTTGAGGTTGGGTGAACTGGGTGGCGCCACGGTGTAGTCCGCGCCGGAATTGGCGCGGATACGGTCCAGCATGTCGTAGGCGATGAAGCTGGCCTGGCTGGTCATGCGCGAGCTGTCGGTGTACTTCAAGGCATTGAGCTGGATCATCGCCGCCCCCAGCAGACCCACGCCGAGAATCAGCACCGCCACCAGCACTTCAATCAGTGTCATGCCCTCCTGTGGCCTTCTACCGCAACCCTTCATCCGCAACTTCCACCCAATACGATTCGTCCATTGAGGCAAACGCTCAGCGTCCGGCTCTGCGTTCCCCGCACATAATTGAAGCTCACCGGGGTGGCCGGTGCCGATAACCCACCCAGGTTGTTGAAATCAATGTTGGTCACCTCTGAGGTTAGCGTCAGAGTCGCACCACTGCTCATCGCGGGAACAACCCGCAATACATTGGCCGGATTGCCAGTACTGTCGTACACCGTCAATTCGCCGCTCCAGACGCTGCCCTGGGCGGTGGGACGAATGCGCGTGGTGACACCCCGGTCGATCGCTTCCATGCGGGCAAAGTTCAAGGCCCGGCGCAGATCGCCGATCTCGGTATCCGCCTTGGTGCCCTGCATCGAGCCGGTGAACGCTGGCACCGCCATCGTGATGAGGATCAGCAGTACGCCAAGGGCTACCAGCACCTCGATCAGCGTGAAACCTTTTGTACGAAGATCCATCGATGCCCTCCGTTGCCGTCGGCTATACCTGCTTCTGTAACGCTAGAACAAACCATTGGCACTTGCCTTGTGGCGAGGGAGCTTGCTCCCGCTGGGCTGCGCAGCGGCCCCAAAAATAACGGCCGCTACGCGCCCGAGCGGGAGCAAGCTCCCTCGCCACAATGAGATCCTCAAGTCCTTAAGGACCACTCCACACTCTCCAGGGAGGAGACACCATGCCCCAACAGGGATTCAGCCTGATCGAACTGCTCATGGGACTGGCGATTGTCGCAATTGTTCTGCCGTGGGCGAGCTCAAGCTTCAAGGTGCTGGCGGAATCCACTGAACGCCATGACACCGCGCAACGGTTGGCCAGCGGTTTGCGCAGCGCCCGCAGCGAAGCCATCACCCGCAACCGGACAGTGACCATTCAAGGGATAGACAACGATTGGAGCCAAGGGTGGCAGATCAGGTTGGACGACGATGACCGGACATTGCTGGAACAGCGCAGCAATCGCACCCGGGTGGTGGGTAACTGGCCGGTGAAGCACCGGGTAACGTTCGCCGGCCATGGCGCGGCACTGCTACCCAGTGGCGCCTTTCAGGCGGGTACCTTGCACGTGTGTGCCCGGCACCAACCTATCAGTCATCACCAGGTGGTGCTGTCACCCACCGGTCGCGTCAGCCTGCGCAGCGAGGAAAGTGCGCAGGCCCTGTGCGAAAGGCGCTTAAAGCAGGGAACGGACGCGTAGTTCCTTGGGCATGGAGAACGTGATGTTTTCCTCCCGGCCGGCCAGCTCATCGGCACCGATGGCACCCCAGGTCTGCAACTGCTGGATCACACCACGCACCAGGACTTCCGGCGCGGAAGCACCCGCGGTAATGCCAATGTGCTCGACGCCGTCGAACCAGCCGCGCTGCATGTCCTCGGCACCGTCGATCAGGTAGGCCGGCGTTCCCATGCGTTCGGCCAGTTCACGCAGGCGATTGGAGTTGGAGCTGTTCGGGCTGCCGACCACCAACACGACATCGCACTCGTCGGCCAGTTGCTTGACCGCGTCCTGGCGATTCTGGGTGGCGTAGCAGATATCGTCCTTGCGCGGGCCGCCAATGGCTGGGAAGCGCGTACGCAACGCATCGATCACCCGGCTGGTATCGTCCATGGACAGGGTGGTCTGGGTGACGAAGGCGAGTTTTTCCGGATTGCGCACCTGCAAGGCAGCCACGTCCTCCTCGTCCTCCACCAGGTAGATCGCGCCGCCATTGCTGGCGTCGTACTGGCCCATGGTGCCTTCGACTTCCGGGTGCCCTTCGTGGCCGATCAGGATGCATTCACGTCCGTCGCGGCTGTAGCGCGCCACTTCGATGTGTACCTTGGTCACCAAGGGGCAGGTCGCGTCGAACACCTTGAGACCACGCCCCGCCGCTTCGGTGCGCACCGCCTGGGAAACCCCGTGGGCACTGAAGATCACGATGACGTCGTCCGGCACCTGGTCCAGTTCCTCGACGAAAATGGCCCCGCGGCTGCGCAGGTCTTCGACGACGAATTTATTGTGGACCACTTCGTGACGCACATAGATCGGCGGCCCGAAGACTTCCAGGGCGCGGTTGACGATTTCGATCGCCCGGTCCACACCGGCGCAGAAGCCACGGGGGTTGGCGAGTTTGATTTGCATGCTGTGCCTCGTGTCTGTGGGAGCGAGCCTGCTCGCGATGCAGTGGATCAGTCACCTCGGTAGCGATTGTGACTCAGCCATCGCGAGCAGGCTCGCTCCCACAGGTAGTGTGAGAGCAGTAATTGCCCGTTAAACCTTAAACCGCCTTGACCTCGAGGATTTCCACTTCGAAGTTCAAGGTCTTGCCCGCCAGCGGGTGATTGAAGTCCACGGTCACCTGGGCGTCGTCAAAAGCCTTCACCACACCCGGCAACTCGGTATTGGCCGCGTCGTTGAAGATCACCAGCAAGCCCTCGGACAGCTCCATGTCCTGGAACTGCGAGCGTGGCATGGTCTGCACGTTTTGCGGGTTGGGCTGACCAAAGGCGTTTTCCGGTGTCACGACCACGGTGCGCTTGTCGCCGGCCTTGAACCCGAAGATCGCCGCCTCGAAGCCTGGCAACAGGTTACCGTCGCCCACCTTGAACACGGCCGGCGCCTTGTCGAAGGTGCTGTCGACGGTGTCGCCGTTTTCCAGGTGCAGGGCGAAGTGCAGCTTCACTTCGGTGTTTTGAGCGATACGCTGCTCAGTCATGGACGGCTTCTCCGGTTTTCTTGCTCTTGAACATGTCCAGGGCGAGCATGATGGCGCCCACGGTAATGGCGCTGTCAGCGAAGTTGAACGCCGGGAAATACCAGCGGTTCTGCCAATGCACCAGGATGAAATCGATCACGTGGCCCAGGGCAATGCGGTCATAGAGATTGCCCAGGGCGCCGCCGAGCACCAGCGCCAGCGCCACGGCCAGCCAGGTTTCGTCGCGGCCCAGGCGCTTGAGCCAGACCACCAGCACTGCGCTGACCACCACGGCGATCAGGGCGAACAGCCAGCGCTGCCAGCCCGAGCTATCGGCCAGGAAGCTGAATGCCGCACCGGTGTTGTAGGCCAGGGTCCAGCTGAAGTAATCGGGGATGACCACGATCTGCTGGTACAGGGTCAGCGAGCCTTCGAAGTAGAACTTGCTGGTCTGGTCGATGACCAGGACCAGCACGCTCAACCAGAGCCAGCCCAGCCGTCCGAAACGGCCCGCTGCGTTAGGCATAGTGGCGAACCTCACCGGTGCCGCTGATGTTGTCGACACAACGCCCGCAGATTTCCGGATGTTCCGGGTTCACGCCGACGTCTTCGCGGCAGTGCCAGCAACGGGCGCACTTGACGAAGCTCGACTTGACCACCTTGAGCTTCAGCCCGGCGACTTCGGTCACCACGGCATCGGCCGGGGCCTGCGCCAACGGCGCGACACTGGCGGTGGAGGTGATCAGCACGAAGCGCAGTTCGTTGCCCAGCTTGGCCAGGTCGCCGCTCAGGGCCTCCTCGGCGTAGAGGGTCACTTCGGCCTGCAGGTTGCCACCGACGGCCTTGGCCGCGCGCTGGATTTCCATTTCCTTGTTGACCGCAGCCTTGACCGCCATGATCCGGTCCCAGTAGGCACGGTCCAGCTCGAAGCCTTGCGGCAATTCGGTCAGGCCCTCGTACCAGGTGTTGAGCATCACCGATTCGTTGCGCTCGCCCGGCAGGTATTCCCACAGCTCGTCGGCGGTGAACGCCAGGATCGGCGCGATCCAGCGCACCAGCGCCTCGCTGATATGGAACAGCGCGGTCTGGCACGAGCGGCGTGCCTTGCTGTTGGCGCCGGTGGTGTACTGGCGATCCTTGATGATGTCGAGGTAGAAACCACCCAGCTCCTGCACGCAGAAGTTGTGGATCTTCGAGTAGACGTTCCAGAAGCGGTATTCGCCGTAGTGTTCCTGCAGCTCGCGTTGCAGCAGCAGGGTACGGTCCACGGCCCAGCGGTCCAGGGCCAGCATGTCTTCGGCCGGCAGCAGGTCGGTGGCCGGGTTGAAGCCGGTCAGGTTCGACAGCAGGAAGCGCGCGGTATTACGGATACGCCGGTAGGCGTCCGCGCTGCGCTGCAGGATCTGCTCGGAAACCGCCATCTCGCCCGAGTAGTCGGTGGAGGCGACCCACAGGCGCATGATGTCGGCGCCCAGGGTATCGTTGACTTTCTGCGGCGCGATCACGTTGCCCAGGGACTTGGACATCTTGCGGCCGGCCTCGTCGACGGTGAAACCGTGGGTCAGCAATTCGCGGTACGGCGCGTGGTTGTCGATGGCGCAACCGGTCAGCAGCGACGAGTGGAACCAACCACGGTGCTGGTCCGAACCTTCCAGGTACAGGTCGGCGCGCGGGCCGTTCTCATGGCCCATCGGGTGCGAACCGCGCAGCACGTGCCAATGGGTGGTGCCGGAGTCGAACCAGACGTCCAGGGTGTCGCTGATCTTGTCGTACAGCGGCGCTTCGTCGCCCAGCAGCTCGGCGGCGTCCATCTTGAACCAGGCTTCGATACCTTCGACTTCGACGCGCTTGGCAACGGCTTCCATCAGTTCGACGGTACGCGGGTGCAGCTCGCCGCTCTCCTTGTTCAGGAAGAACGGGATCGGCACGCCCCAGTTGCGCTGGCGGGAGATGCACCAGTCCGGACGGTTGGCGATCATCGAGTGCAGGCGCGCCTGGCCCCAGGCCGGGACGAACTGGGTGTCCTCGATGGCCTTGAGCGAACGCTGACGCAGGGTGTCGCCGCTGGCAGGCTGCTTGTCCATGCCGATGAACCACTGCGCGGTGGCGCGGTAGATCAGCGGCGTCTTGTGGCGCCAGCAGTGCATGTAGCTGTGTTCGATGACAGTGGTGTGCAGCAGTGCACCGACTTCGGTCAGCTTGTCGACGATGGCCGGGTTGGCTTTCCAGATGAACTGGCCGCCAAAGAACTCCAGGGACGGTACATAGACGCCGTTGCTCTGGACCGGGTTGAGGATGTCATCGTTGACCATGCCGTATTTCTTGCAGGTCACGAAGTCGTCGACGCCATAGGCTGGCGCGGAGTGAACCACGCCGGTGCCTGCGCCCAGCTCCACGTAGTCGGCCAGGTACACCGGCGACAGGCGGTCATAGAACGGGTGACGGAAGTTGATCAGTTCCAGCGCCGAGCCTGGCGCGGTCGCCAGCACCGAGCCTTCGAGGCCGTAGCGGGACAGGCAGGACTCGACCAGTTCTTCGGCCAGTACCAGCAGCTTGTCGCCCACATCGACCAGCGCGTAGTTGAACTCCGGGTGGACGTTCAGCGCCTGGTTGGCCGGGATGGTCCACGGGGTGGTGGTCCAGATCACGATGGCGGCCGGCTTGGCCAGCTTGCCCAGGCCGAAAGCGGCGGCGAGCTTGTCTTCATCGGCAATCGGGAACGCCACGTCGATGGTCGACGACTTCTTGTTCTCGTACTCGACTTCCGCCTCGGCCAGGGCCGAACCGCAATCGAAGCACCAGTTCACCGGCTTGAGCCCCTTGAACACGAAGCCACCCTCGACGATTTTCGCCAGGGCACGGATTTCGCCGGCTTCGTTCTTGAAGTCCATGGTCTTGTAGGGGTTGGCGAAGTCGCCCAGCACGCCGAGGCGGATGAATTCGGACTTCTGCCCTTCGATCTGCTCGGTGGCGTAGGCACGGCACAGCTCGCGGGTCTTGTCCGCGCCCAGGTTCTTGCCGTGGGTCACTTCCACCTTGTGCTCGATCGGCAGGCCGTGGCAATCCCAGCCCGGGACATACGGCGCGTCAAAACCCGACAGGGTCTTGGAGCGGATGATCATGTCCTTGAGAATCTTGTTCAGCGCGTGACCGATGTGAATGGTGCCGTTGGCGTAGGGAGGGCCGTCGTGCAGGACGAACTTCGGACGATCCTTGCCAATTTCGCGCAACTTTCCGTACAGGCCAATGCTGTCCCAACGCTGCAGAATCTGTGGTTCGCGCTGAGGCAGGCCGGCCTTCATCGGGAAGGCGGTGTCCGGAAGGTTTAGCGTGGCTTTATAGTCGGTCATTTAAGGCTCTTCATTAGCGATTGGCGCTGGTTGCGACAAGGGCACGGGCGGCGGCGATATCTGCATGGATCGCCGTCTTGAGCGCCTCCAGGGAGGCAAAACGCTGCTCTTCACGCAGCTTCTGGTGGAAAACCACCGTCAAACGCCGGTCATACAGATCGCCGGCAAAATCCAGAACATGTACTTCGAGATGGGCCTTGCCATCCCCCTGGACCGTGGGCCGTACGCCAATATTGGCGACGCCGGGCCAGGCCTTGCCGTCGATCTCGACGCTCACCAGGAACACCCCGGTCAGCGGCACACGACGGCGCTTGAGTTGCACGTTGGCGGTCGGCGTACCCAATTGGCGCGCCAGCTTCTGTCCATGCAGGATCCGTCCGGCAATCCGGTACGGGCGGCCGAGCAAGCGCTCGGCCAATTCGAAGTCGGCAGCGGCCAGGGCATTGCGGACCTGGGTGCTGCTGACACGCAAGCCGTCCATCTCGACGGTCTGCGCCGCTTCAACAGTAAAGCCACGGGCGAGGCCAACCTGCTGCAGGTAGGCGAAATCCCCTGCCCGGTCGCAGCCGAAACGGAAATCGTCGCCGACCTCCAGGTGCTTCACGTCGAGACCGCCCACCAGGATGGTCTCGACGAACTCGGCGGCGCTGAGCTTGCTCAAGCGCTCGTTGAAAGCCAGGCACAGGACCCGGTCGACGCCTTCGGCGGCCAGCAGTTGCAGTTTGTCCCGCAAGCGGGCCAGACGGGCCGGCGCGGTGTCCGGGGCAAAGAATTCCCGGGGCTGCGGCTCGAAGATGACCACGCAACTGGGCAGGCCCAACTCCAGCGCACGCTCGCGCAGCCGCGCCAGGATAGCCTGGTGGCCACGGTGGACACCGTCGAAGTTGCCAATGGTGGCGACACAGCCCCGATGCCGGGGACGCAGGTTGTGGAGGCCTCGAACCAGCTGCATAACGCGCTTCTTGCTCATAAAGTGGCCGATTATAACCACACCCGGCGGCCAACGACAGGCAACACCGTAACCCAAAGTGATCGAACCGACAAAACCGCTGCCCGAGCCGCCCTTATCGACGGCAATCCCTCAGCTCAAGGCCTTGCGATTGAAGTCCCGCAGACGGAATCCCATCAGCAGCAACATGCCGAAATACGCCGCCACACCCGCGACGACCAGCATCCCCAGGCGCAGGAAACGCTCGAGCATCTGCCCGCCGCCCCAGGCTGGCATGAAGTGCATCGCCGCCAGCAGTACCGCCGACATCACCCCCACGGCCACCAGCAGCTTGAGGCCGAACTTGCCCCAGCCCGGCTGCGGTTGATACATCTTCTGCTTGCGCAACTGGTAGAACAGCAGCCCGGCATTGAGGCACGCGCCAATACTGATCGCCAGGGCCAGGCCGGCGTGGGCCAGGGGACCGATCAGCAAAAGGTTGAACAATTGCGTCATCACCAGGGTGAAAATGGCGATCTTTACCGGTGTGCGGATGTTCTGCTGCGCATAGAAACCTGGCGCCAGCACCTTGATCAGGATGATTCCCAACAACCCCACCGAGTAAGCGATCAAGGCCCGCTGGGTCATCAGGGCATCGTACGCCTTGAACTGGCCGTACTGGAACAGCGAGACGGTCAGGGGTTCCGCCAGGATCCCCAACGCTACCGCGCAGGGCAACACCAACACAAAACACAGGCGCAGGCCCCAGTCGAGAATGCGCGAGTACTCCTGGCGATCCTGGCTGGCATAGGTCTTGGCCAGGGTCGGCAACAGGATCGTGCCCAACGCCACGCCCAGCACGCCGGACGGCAATTCCATCAGACGGTCGGCGTAGTACATCCACGACACCGAGCCGGCCACCAGGAACGAGGCAAAGATGGTGTTGATGATCAGGGAAATCTGGCTGACCGATACCCCGAGGATTGCCGGCAACATCTGCTTGAGCACCCGCCAGACGCCGCTGTCGCGCAGATTCAGGCGCGGCAGTACCAGCATGCCGATCTTCTTCAGGTAGGGCAGTTGATACAGCAGTTGCGCCAGGCCGCCCGCCAGTACGGCCCAACCGAGGGCCATCACCGGAGGGTTGAAGTACGGCGTCAGGAACACCGCAAACACGATCATGCTGACATTGAGCAGCGTCGGCACGAAGGCCGGCACCGAAAACCGGTTCCAGGTATTGAGGATCGCCCCGGCCAGCGACGACAGGGAAATCAGCAATATATAAGGAAAGGTCACCCGCAAGAGATCCGTGGTGAGCTGGTATTTTTCCGGGGTATCGGTGAAACCCGGTGCCGTGGCCCAGATCACCCAGGGCGCGGCGAGCATGCCAGCCGTCGTGACGAGCGCCAGCACCAGTGTCAGAAGACCAGTGACATAGGCGATGAACGTGCGGGTCGCCTCGTCGCCCTTCTGGCTTTTATATTCCGCCAGGATCGGCACGAAGGCTTGGGAAAACGCCCCTTCGGCGAAGATCCGACGCAGCAGGTTGGGCAATTTGAAGGCGATGAAGAAGGCGTCGGTGGCCATTCCGGCGCCGAATATCCGTGCGATGAGCGTGTCGCGAACAAACCCCAGGACGCGGGAAAGCATCGTGATAGAGCTGACGGCAGCCAACGATTTGAGCAGATTCATGAAAAGAGTTTCAGCCTGTCGATAAACAGCAGGCGAACAACGCGCCCACTTGTGCGATACTCCGCGCCGCTAAACAGCACAGCGCCAAAGCCCGCGAGTTTACAGGTCACACGCCGGAAAGAAATCATCCGGTGCGTTGTACCTGCCATTCAGCGGAACGCGTCACCCGCCCTTGACAAGACCTCAACTCATCGGCATGATTCGCGGCCTATTTTGTTTGCTATTTCCCAAAAAGTCTTTCGAGGAGCTCGACGGTGGCCAACTCACCTTCCGCCAAAAAACGTGCAAAACAGGCTGAGAAGCGTCGCAGCCACAACGCCAGCCTGCGTTCCATGGTTCGTACCTACATCAAAAACGTAGTCAAGGCCATCGACGCAAAAGACGCTGAAAAAGCTCAAGCTGCTTACGTTCTGGCTGTGCCTGTTATCGACCGCATGGCCGATAAAGGCATCATCCACAAGAACAAGGCTGCTCGTCATAAGAGCCGCCTGAATGGCCACGTAAAGGCCCTGAACGTTGCCGCTGCTGCCTAAGCGACGCGCTCGTTAAAAAACCGACCTCAGGGTCGGTTTTTTATTGCCTGTGATTTTTCGCACTACACAAATTCAGGTGGGAGCAAGGCTTGCCCGCGACAGCATCGCCTCGACATCAAGACGAACCGAGGCGCCTGCATCGCGGGCAAGCCTTGCTCCCACAGGAGTAGCGCGCGAATTTATTGCGCGCGAGCCCACGGCAAAATCGGAATTGCCGTCACCGCATTCTGCGGGCTGCCCTCGATCACGCGATCGCTGTAGACCAGGTACACCAGCGTATTACGCTTCTTGTCGAGGAACCGCACCACCTGCATGGTCTTGAACACCAGCGAAGTGCGCTCACGGAATACTTCCTCACCATCCTTGAGCTCACCCTTGAAGCTGATCGGCCCTACCTGGCGACAGGCAATGGAGGCCTCGGCACGATCCTCGGCCAGACCCAGGCCACCTTTCACCCCACCGGTCTTGGCCCGGGACAGGTAGCAGGTCACGCCATCCACCTTGGGATCGTCGAACGCCTCGACCACGATCCGGTCGTTCGGCCCGACGAACTTGAACACCGTCGATACCTGGCCAATCTCCTCGGCCGAAGCCAGTAGCGGCACCGCCAGCAGCAGACCGATCAATCCTTTTGCCAAACCCATGTAATTTCCTTAGACAAGAATCAGGTTGTCGCGGTGAACCAGCTCAGGCTCAGCCATGTAACCCAGCAGGCCGACAATCGCATCAGACGATTGCCCGATGATTTTCTGTGCCTCCAGCGCACTGTAGTTAGCCAGGCCACGGGCGATCTCGCGACCATCCGGCGCCACGCACACGACCATTTCGCCACGCCGGAAACTGCCCTGGACCAGCTTCACGCCCACCGGCAGCAGGCTTTTGTTGCCCTGGGACAGCGCCGTCACGGCCCCCGCATCCAGCACCAGCGTGCCGCGGGTTTGCAGGTGCCCGGCCAGCCACTGCTTGCGCGCCGCCAGCATGCCGCGCTCAGGCGAGAGCAACGTACCGATGTGCTCACCCGCCTTCAGGCGATCCAACACCCGCTCCAGCCGACCACCGATGATGATGGTGTGAGCACCGGAGCGCGCCGCCAGACGCGCAGCACGCAGCTTGGTCTGCATGCCACCGCGCCCCAGCGCGCCGCCGGTGCCGCCCGCCACCGCATCCAGGGCCGGATCATCGGCACGGGCTTCATAAATCAGCTTGGCGTCGGGGTTGGTGCGCGGATCGGCGTCGAACATGCCGTCGCGATCCGTGAGAATCACCAGCAGATCGGCTTCCACCAGGTTTGCCACCAGCGCGGCCAGGGTGTCGTTGTCACCGAAGCGGATCTCATCGGTGACCACGGTATCGTTCTCGTTGATCACCGGAATGACCTTCAGCTCTACCAGCGCCCGCAAGGTGCTGCGGGCATTGAGGTAGCGCTTGCGGTCGGAGAGGTCATCGTGGGTCAGGAGAATCTGCGCCGTATGACGGCCATGCTCGGCAAAGCTGGATTCCCAGGCCTGCACAAGGCCCATCTGGCCAATGGCGGCGGCCGCCTGCAATTCGTGCATCGCGCTGGGTCGCGACGTCCAGCCCAGACGGCTCATGCCGGCTGCCACAGCCCCCGAAGAGACCAGCACCAGCTCGACGCCAGCCTCATGCAAGGCCACCATCTGCTCGACCCACACCGCCATTGCCTTGCGATCCAGGCCCTTGCCATCCGCCGTCAGCAGTGCGCTACCGATCTTCACGACCCAGCGCCGCGCACCCGTCACCTTGCTCCGCATCATCTTCAACCTTTGCCAGCGGACGACGCGACCCAGCGCCATCCATGGGATTATTCGTATTTGCGTTTTGCAGACACCAAAACGCCGCTCGAATGAGCGGCGCCCTGGAAACCGGCTGGCTGCGATGATAACACCGCGCCGAGCCACTTAAACCCTGTGGGAGCGAGCCTGCTCGCGAAAGCGCTGGATCAGCAACATGGATATTGGCTGATATAACGCATTCGCGAGCAGGCTCGCTCCCACAGGTTTCGCAGCTTAACTGACGAACATCTCAGGATCAGTCGCGAACGTAGATGATCTCCGGACCATCTTCATCATCCACATCTTCCTCATCCCAGTCATCTTCGCCGATGTCATGGACCGACCTCACACCACTGCGACGCAAGGCACGCTGGTCATCCAGCGCCTGCAGTTGCGCACGGGCTTCGTCTTCGATGCGCTGGTCGAGCTCGGCCAGTTCTTCCTTGTAGACAGGGTCATTGGCCAGGCGATCGGCGCGATCTTCCAGGTAGCGCATGATGTCATGGCACAGGCGCTCGGTACCTTCTTTGGCAATGGCGGAGATCACGTAGACCGGACCGTCCCACTCCAGGCGGTCGACGATTTCCTTGACCCGCTCCTCGTGCTCTTCTTCAAGGATCTGGTCGCACTTGTTCAGCACCAGCCAGCGATCACGCTCGACCAGGGCCGGACTGAACTTGGCCAACTCGCTGACGATGACCTCGGCGGCATCGGCGGGACTGCTTTCATCCAACGGCGCCATGTCCACGAGATGCAGCAACAGGCGGGTACGGGACAAGTGCTTGAGGAAGCGAATCCCCAGGCCGGCGCCATCGGAAGCACCCTCGATCAGGCCCGGGATGTCCGCGATCACGAAGCTCTTCCAACGGTCGACACTGACCACACCCAGGTTCGGCACCAGGGTAGTGAACGGGTAGTCCGCCACTTTCGGCTTGGCGGCCGACACCGAACGAATGAAGGTACTTTTACCCGCGTTCGGCAAGCCCAGCAGGCCTACGTCGGCCAGCACCTTCATTTCCAGCTTCAGGTCACGCTGCTCGCCCGGCTTGCCTGGCGTGGTCTGGCGCGGCGCGCGGTTGGTGCTGGACTTGAAGCGGGTGTTGCCTAGGCCGTGCCAACCACCGTGAGCCACCAGCAGGCGCTGCCCCGGCTTGGTCAGGTCGCCAATGACTTCCTGGGTCGCGGAGTCGATCACCGTGGTACCGACAGGAACACGCAGAACCAGATCCTCGCCCTTTTTACCGGTGCAATCGGTGCTGCCACCATTGGAGCCACGCTCGGCATCGAAGTGGCGGGTGTAACGATAGTCCACCAGGGTGTTGAGGTTTTCGTCGGCGAGCATGAAGATCGAGCCGCCGTCGCCGCCGTCACCACCGTTCGGACCACCGTTTTCAATGAACTTTTCCCGACGGAAACTCATGCAACCATTGCCGCCGTCGCCGGCTTTTACTCGAATCGATACTTCATCAACAAACTTCATGACATACGCCTCTCGTCATACGGACGAGTCGAAAAAACAAGACATAAGACTCTTGCAAAAATGAACGCAGCGACCAGATCAAGCGCCCGATGGCAGCGCCGGCAGCCCATACAAACAGCTTTGCAAGAGACTCACCCCACAAACGAAAAAGCCCCGTCGCAAGACAGGGCTTCTCCAGCATCCTCGCGATTAAGCCGCGACAACGCTCACGTAACGGCGGTTGAACGCGCCCTTTACTTCGAACTTGATCACGCCTTCGATTTTAGCGAAGAGGGTGTGATCCTTACCCATGCCCACACCGTAACCGGCGTGGAATTGGGTGCCGCGCTGACGCACGATGATGTTGCCAGCCTTGATGACCTGGCCGCCATACATCTTCACGCCAAGGCGTTTGGCTTCTGAGTCGCGACCGTTACGGGTACTACCACCAGCTTTTTTGTGTGCCATGAGTTCAATTCTCCTAGTGAGGAATTAGGCTGAAATTAAGCCTGAATACCGGTGATTTTGATCTCGGTGTACCACTGGCGGTGGCCCATACGCTTCATGTGGTGCTTACGACGACGGAACTTGATGATGCGGACTTTATCGTGACGACCTTGGGAGATCACTTCAGCCACAACGGTAGCGCCAGCAACGACTGGAGCGCCGATATTCACGTCATCGCCATTGGCGACCAACAGAACGCGATCAAAAGTCACGGATTCGCCGGTAGCGACTTCCAGTTTTTCGATCTTCAGGTATTCACCTGGGGCGACCTTGTATTGCTTGCCACCAGTAACGATTACTGCATAAGACATGGTATTTCTCCGATAATCCTGCTCACCCAGCGCTTTAGAAGAAGAGGTATTGGCTGGCATGGCTGCATGGGCTGGAAGGCCCGGATGCAATTGCGTAAGGCAGGTGCTGCCCAGGAAGTTCAGGGTGCGCGATTGTACGCAAGCTGTCCTGGCGATGCAAGTAGCCGTCCATCGTGCCTTGACAGCCCCGGACGTGGGTCCTAGCATGCCGCGCAACCCTTCTGGAGCGCCTGTCGCTGATGCAACCCCAAGCTTTCTACCGCGCAGTGGCGGACGATTTTAGTGCCGTCGACGGCATCATCAAGAAGCAGCTGACTTCCCGAGTGCCGCTGGTGTCGAAAATCGGCGACTACATCACCTCGGCCGGCGGCAAGCGCCTGCGTCCTTTATTGGTGCTCCTGTGTGGCAAGGCCCTGGGTCGCGAAGGCGACGACCTGCGCCTGCTGGCTGCCACTATCGAATTCCTGCACACCGCCACCCTGCTGCATGACGACGTGGTCGACATGTCCGGCATGCGCCGTGGTCGCTCGACCGCCAATGCCATGTGGGGCAACGCCCCGAGCGTACTGGTGGGCGACTTCCTGTATTCGCGCTCGTTCGAGATGATGGTCGAACTGGGCTCGATGCCGGTGATGAAGATCCTGTCCCAGGCCACCCGCATCATCGCCGAAGGCGAAGTACTGCAGCTGTCCAAGGTACGGGATGCCAGCACCACGGAAGAAACCTATATGGAGGTCATCCGCGGCAAGACCGCAATGCTCTTCGAAGCCTCGACCCACAGCGCCGCCGCGCTGGCCGGTGCTTCCGCGGAGCAGAGCGAAGCGCTGCGCACCTTCGGCGACCACCTGGGCGTGGCCTTTCAGTTGGTGGACGACCTGCTCGACTACAAGGGCGACGCCGAGACCCTGGGCAAGAACGTCGGTGACGACCTCGCCGAAGGCAAGCCGACCCTGCCGTTGATCTACACCATGCGCGAAGGTACGCCAGAACAGGCGGCCCTGGTACGTCAGGCCATCCAGAAAGGCGGGATCGAAGACCTGGAAAGCATTCGCGCAGCGGTCGAAGCTTCCGGCTCGCTGGACTACACCGCAAAACTGGCCCGGGACTACGTCGCCCGCGCAATCAAATGCCTCGACGCCCTGCCGGCCAGCGAATATCGCGATGCCCTGGTGGAACTGAGCGAGTTTGCGGTCGCCCGTACCCACTGATCCAAGCCGATCATAGCGAGCTTTTGTGGCGAGGGAGCTTGCTCCCGCTGGGCTGCGCAGCGGCCCCGTTTTTTTGCGGCTGCTGCGCAACCGAGCGGGAGCAAGCTCCCTCGCCACAATGACCACTCCCCTACCCAGTTTAAAACCCTATACAATGTGCGCCCTTTTGTCCTCCTGATACCCAAGGAACCTTAGTGAGCACGTTGCCACCCTGCCCGAAATGCAATTCCGAATACACCTACGAAGACGGCACCCAGCTGGTCTGCCCGGAGTGCGCCCACGAATGGTCTGCCGGCGGCGAAGTCGAAGCGGCGTCCGATGACACCGTGAAGAAAGACTCGGTCGGCAATGTCTTGCAGAACGGCGACACCATCACCGTGATCAAGGACCTCAAGGTCAAGGGCACGTCGCTGGTGGTCAAGGTGGGCACCAAGGTCAAGAACATCCGCCTGTGCGATGGCGATCATGACATCGACTGCAAGATCGATGGCATCGGCCCGATGAAACTCAAATCCGAGTTCGTCAGAAAAGTCTGAGTCCGCTGTATCCCATCCCGCGCCCCCGCGTGGGATGGTGCCTCGCCCTCCTCCGCTTCGACCCCGCTTTGCGCCTGCCAGCCAAACGCCAGCCATCGTGAGCTGCGACAACCCATCGTCAGAAAAAAAACCGCAATACAAATTGAGTCTTGCTATTTAGATAATAAGAATTATTCTCATCAAATCCATCAAGGAGATGAGAACCATGACTTATTTGATCGATGCCTGGCTGGACCGCCCACATCCCTACCTCAGGATCCTGCATCGGGAAACCGGGGAAGTCTGCGCGGTGCTTGAAGAAGAAGCCTTGAGCGAACTACAGGATCAGGGAGACCTGGACCTCAACAGCCTGAACTCCAGCGAACCGCTGGTGCTCAAGGAACTGGTGCGAAATCTGTTCCTGTTCTGCTATGCCCGGGCGTTGCGCCCGACGGGTGATTTCAATGGCAGGTTTCACGGATGAGCACACAAGCCCCGTGGGAGCGAGCCTGCTCGCGATGACGTCGTGTCAGTCACATTACTCTCGACTGACCGACCGCCATCGCGAGCAGGCTCGCTCCCACAAAGGCCTGTTACTGCCTTACAGAACGTCCAGCAGCTCGACGTCGAACACCAGAACGCTGTGCGGCGGGATGCTGCCAACGCCCTGGGCGCCGTAAGCCAGTTCGCTCGGCACGTACAGGCGCCATTTGCTGCCGGTATTCATCAGTTGCAGCGCTTCGGTCCAGCCCGGGATCACGCCGCCTACCGGGAATTCGGCTGGCTGGCCACGATCGTAGGAGCTGTCGAACACGGTGCCGTCGATCAGGGTGCCGTGGTAGTGGGTACGTACCTGGTCTTCGCGGGTTGGCTTGGCGCCTTCACCCTGGGTCAGCACTTCAAATTGCAGGCCCGATGCCAGGGTGGTGATGCCGTCGCGCTTGGCATTTTCAGCCAGGAACGCACGACCTTCGCCAGCAGCGGCTTCGGCTTTGGCGGCGGCTTCGGCCTGCATGATTTCGCGGATGACCTTGAAGCTGGCGGACATTTCTTCCTGGCCCACACGGCTTGGCTTACCGGCGAAAGCGTCGGTCAGGCCGGTCAGGATCGCGTCCAGGCTGACACCTGGTGGCGGGTTGTCGCGCAATTGGTCGCCCAACTGACGACCAATGCCGTAGCTGACGCGGGTTTCGTCGGTGGACAGGTTTACTTCGGACATGCTGCTGCTCCGCTGTGCGGACGGCTCGGGAATGGCCGTGAGTGACACAGCGCCTCCCGGAGCGCCCGGAACCAAAAGGGCGAGCAGACTAGCACAGATGCCATGACGGATGACGAGCACCGACGTCAAAGTGCCTCGCCGGAAACGACAACGCCCGCCTGCCTTTCGACAGACGGGCGCTGCGCCAATAGAGATCTCAGTGCTTGGTCAGCTTGTCCAGATAGCCCATGGCGAACGCCGACACCACGAAGGTCATGTGGATGATCACGTACCACTTCAGGTGTTCGGGATCGACATTCTTGGCGTCCATGAAAATGCGCAGCAGGTGGATCGAGGAAATGGCCACGATGGAGGCGGCGACTTTCATCTTCAGCGATGAAGAGTCCATGGTGCCCAGCCAGTTGAGCTTTTCCTTGTCGGAATCGATATCGAGTTGCGAGACGAAGTTCTCGTAGCCGGAAATCATCACCATCACCAGCAGGCCACCCACCAGGGCCATATCGATCAGCGACAGCAGCACCAGGATCAGGTCGGATTCGGCCATGGTGAACACGTTGGGGATGACGTGAAAGACTTCCTGGAAGAATTTCAACGCCAGGGCCAGCAAGCCCAGGGACAGGCCGAAGTAGATCGGCGCCAGCAGCCAACGGGAGGCGTACATTGCATTTTCGATAAAGCGTTCCATTGAATCTCACACCAGAGCCAGAAAATGGCGGCGAGTATATCAGCCACGACGGGCCTCACAAACGCCAGGGCCGTCCCTGGCCGCAGCCACTGGTGTCAGGTTGCAAGTGCCGGGTTCCGGCCCTCAATGGGGCGGGCGGAACTCGAAGCCGCCGACATTGCGGCAGCGGCCGCCATTGATCTCGCGTAGCTGGGCCTGCATGTGCAGGCACCAGATCTGCGGGTCGTCGGCCAGTTCATAACCATGCAGCGTCAACGCCTGGACGATGGTGTCGAGGATCGATTCGGCGGCGTTCGGGCCGGGAAACGGGCCTTGGGCCTTGAGGGCGGAAGGTTGTTCGCCGGCCATTCCGGCGGCAAAAAGCAGCGTCCACATGCCGGTATCCCCCGCCAGCGGACGGATGGCGCATTCGATACGAGTGACAAGACCCAGGCATTGACGGGTGAGACAAAGGTTGCGCGACATGGCGGCGCCCCTCAGTGATACGGTATTCAGCCCCGGGGAGGCTGTTTCGATCCGATGATGACTCTCGTTATCCTTGAACTGAGGATAGAAGAAAAGTTCCTCTTGCAAGCCAAGCGAGACCAGAATGCGCCGAATGGTCATAGTGTGAATATTGACGCCAAATCGGCGGCGCTCTGAAGCATTTTTGAATCTGTGCGAACCAATGTGGGAGCGAGCCTGCTCGCGAAGGCGTTGGGTCAGTCAACATCAATGATGCTGATCCACCGCTTTCGCGAGCAGGCTCGCTCCCACATTCAGGTCTTCACTTCCATCAAGCCGGCTTGGCTTCCGCCAAGGCTGCTTGCGCAAGCTCCTTTTCCGCTTCCTTGATGTCGTCTTCGCTGATCATCTCGGCAATCACCCTCAGCCGCTCCACAACGCGGGCGTTAACGCTACCCTCGGGGAACTCGCCGTTCTCATCCGGCTCACCGGCAGGCTCCCCCACCAACAGGCTCAGGGCTTCGTCGGCCTGGCGCACGGCATAGACGTGGAACTGCCCCGCCCGGACGGCGGCCAGCACCTTCTCATCGAGCATCAGGGTGGCGACGTTGGCCTGGGGAATGATTGCCCCCTGCTCGCCGGTCAGCCCACGGGCTTCACAGAGTCGGAAGAAGCCTTCGATTTTCTCGTTGACTCCGCCCACCGCCTGAACTTCACCGAACTGGTTGATCGAGCCGGTGATGGCGAAGCACTGCTTCAACGGCGTCTTCGACAACGCCGAAATCAGCGTGCAAGCCTCGCCCAGGGAGGCGCTGTCGCCGTCGACATAACCGTAGGATTGCTCAAGGGCGATACTGGCCGAAATCGCCAACGGGAATTCCTGGGCGTAGCGGCTTCCCAGGTATCCGGTGAGGATCATCACGCCCTTGGAGTGAATCGGCTGGCCAAGGTTGACCTCCCGCTCGATGTCGACGATACCGCTGCCGCCCGGGTACACCGTGGCGGAGATCCGTGCCGGTACACCGAACGCCGAATCGCCCACCTCCAGCACCGTCAACCCGTTGCACTTGCCCACGGCCGCGCCGTCGGTGTCGATCAGGATGATCCCCGCCAGCATGTCGTCAAGGATCCGTGCCGAAACCCGCCCGGTGCGGGTGGCCTTGGCCTTGAGGGCGCGCTCGATGTGGCCGGCGTCGGTCATCTCGTCACCGGCCAGCTGACGGATGAAATCCGCCTCGCTGACCAGTTGGAACAGGTCGCCGATACGGGCCGACAAGCGTCCCTGGTGTTCGGCCAGGCGTGCACTGTAGGTGGCCAGGCGCGCCACCGCATCGGCGGTCAGCGGCGCCATGCCTTCTTCCGAGGTGCGGGTCTTGAGCAACTGGGCGAACTGCTCCAGGCTCTCGTCGCCCATCGGGATGTCTTCGTCGAAGTCCACCAGCACGCGAAACATTTCCTGGAAGTCCGAATCCAGGTCCTGCAAGGCGTAGTAGAGCTGGCGAGCGCCGATGATCACGACCTTGACCTGCAACGGGATGTGCTGCGGCGTCAGGGTCACCGTGGCCAGGCGGCCCAGTTCGCCCAACGGCGATTCCATCTTCAGCTTGCGCGATTGCAGCGCACGCTTGAGCGCGTCCCACACGAACGGCTCGCCGAGCATCTTCTCCGCTTCAAGGATCAGGAAGCCGCCGTTGGCCCGATGCAAGGCACCGGGACGCAGCTGCCGATACGTGGTGTAGAGCGCACCCTGGTCAGTGCTGTACTCGATGCGTCCGAACAGGTTGTCGTAGGTCGGGTGCGGTTCGAACACCACCGGCGCGCCGCCACTCGCCGGATGCCCCACTACCAGGCTCGGCGCATATTGCTCCTCCAGCATCTTGCGGGCGATGGCATCGGTCTTGCTGTCGTCCACCAGTTGCTCGACCACCGTCCGGAGCAGGTTGACCTGCATCGCCTGCAGGTAACCGCAGACCGCCGCGTTCTCCGCGTATTTTTCCGACAGCGGCGCCAACAGCGGCTGCAGGGCCAGGGTGATGGTTTCTTCGTTGAGCTGGCGCAACTGGTTGCTGGATTCGCGCTTCCATTGCGGCAGGCTGGCAAGTTCTTCGTTCAGGCGTTCTTCCAGGCCGGAGATATCGTCATGGAAACGCTCGCGTTCGGATTCCGGCAACTGGGCGAATTCCGCTTCATCCAGGGCCTTGCCGTCGCTCATCGGTGTGAAGGCGATATTGCTGCTGTCGCGGTACAGCGCGACATCCTTCTCCAGGGCCAGGCGCTCGATGACATCCAGGGCGCGGTCGTAGCGCTGGTTGAAAGCCCGGTCGATGGCGCTTTTTTTCTGCTGGTAGGACGGGTGCTCGAAGACTGCCGGAAAGGTCGACAGCAGGTTGTCGATCAAGCCGTTGATATCGTTGATGAACGCACCGGCGGTGCCCGATGGCAGCTCCAGGGCCCGGGGTTCGCGAGGCTCGTCGAAATTGTTGACGTAGACCCAGTCTGCCGGGGTCTGCAGGCGCTTGCCTTCGGCCTTGAGGTAGCGTTTTACGAATGAAAACCGGCCGGTACCGGGCTCGCCCATGACAAATACGTTGTAACCGGGGCGCGGCATGGCCACGCCGAACTGCAATGCTTCGACCGCACGTTCCTGGCCAAGCACACCGCGGAAGGGCTCCAGATCATTGGTGGTAGAGAAGCTGAACTGTTCAGCGGAAAACGGACGGGTCAGCGCTTCGGGCACTAGACGCAAGCTGGCAGCAACAGGATCAGGCATCGGGCTTCCTTACATCAGGCGGGGCAGATAACGGCATTCTGGCGCCGCCCGTACCTGACTGGCAAGGAGCGCCTCAGGTCAAAGCATAGTCAACCGACCGGCCCCGAACCGAAGTAGAAGCCCGTAACCGCATGACTTGCAGGATAGTTTTTGCAAAATGTCACGGAACCCTTGGATCGTGCCTAAACTCCAAACTGCGCGGCTGGAACAATAACCGGCCCACTGGCACGAGTGGTTGAGGCCACGAAGGCGCCAGACCCTGTCCATTGGTATGCACATAAAGAGAACATAGCTATGAAACGGATTCTTCTCGGTACTCTCTTCACCGCTGTATCCCTCAACGCCATGGCTCAGGCGCCGGGCGGGCCGGATTGCGGCTGGGGCAACATGCTGTTCGAAGGTCAGCGTGGCACCCCGGCTCACTTCCTCGCTTCCACCACCAACGGCACCTCCGGCAACGCCACCTTCGGCATGACCTCCGGCACCAACGGCTGCTCGACCAACGCGGCACTGACCTACGGTGGCAAGTCCTGGCTGGCCATGAATGGAATGATGAACGAGCTGTCCGAAGACATGGCCAAGGGTCAGGGCGAAGCGCTGACCACCTATGCCGTGGTACTGGGTGTGGCGCCAGAAGACCGCGCCCACTTCTCCGCTGTCACCCACGAGCACTTCCAGCAGATCTTCAGCAAGGCTGACGTGACCGCAGAAGACGTGCATACCAATACCCTGGCCGTACTGAAAAACGATCCTCGTCTGGCCAAGTACGCCACTCAAGCTTAAGCTCGACCCCACTCGCTCCCTCCGGGGAGCGGGTTTTCTTTTTTTGGGCCCATCCGGTCTTTATTTTTCGACTTTCCAAGTAGCCGACTATGCTCAAACGCCTTGCCTGGCTGGCGCTCTGTGTGTGCGCCCCATTGTCCGCCGCACCTCATGTCGACCCTCAACGTTTGCAGCAATTGGCCAATGACCGCTTCTGGATTTCCCTGGGCCACTATGAAACCGCCAAGCTCGGTGGCTGGCGCAGCTATATCAGCGACAGGAAATTCTTCCTGGCACCCGACGGCAACGAACACCCCGACCATGAACTGACCGCCACGCTGCAAGCCCTCTACGGCCCGGCCAGCGCCGGCCAGCAACATGCCCAGTGCGTGTACCCGGCGCGCACGCGCTGGCTCAAGGCGCAGCTCAACCTGACCGATCTGCCAGCAGTCGATTGCAGCGAATTCACCCAATGGTTCAAGGACGTCGCCCCCCACAGCGCGGTGATGATTTTCCCGGCCGCCTACCTGAACAGCCCGTCGTCTATGTTCGGCCATACCCTGTTGCGCATCGACCAGGCCGACGTGCAACGGGACAAGACCGCCCTGCTGAGCTATGCGATCAATTTCGGCGCCTACATCGAAGGGTCGGACAACAGCATCATCTACGCCTGGAAAGGCTTGATGGGCGGCTATCCCGGCCTGTTCGCCCTGGTGCCCTACCAGGAGAAACTGTCCGAGTACCGTAGCCTGGAGAACCGCGACCTGTGGGAATACCGCCTCAACCTGAGCCAGGTGGAAACCGAGCGCATGGTCGAGCACGTCTGGGAACTCAAGCAGATCCAGTTCGATTATTTCTTCTTCGACGAAAACTGCTCCTACCGCCTGTTGGAATTGCTGCAAGTGGCCCGTCCCAGCCTGCGCCTGACCGAACAATTCCCGCTGACGGCGATCCCCACCGACACCGTCAAGGCCGTGAAGGAAGCCGGGTTGGTGGAGAGCATCGAATATCGACCGTCCCGCGAGCGAGAACTGCTCAGCCGCGCCGAGCCGCTCAGCGCTGACGAACAACAATGGGTCCTGAAGGTCAGCGCCGACCAAAAGCAAATGCAGGCTGCCGAATTCAAGGCACTGCCCCGCGAACGCCAGGCGCTGATCGTCGATGCGGCCTATCGCCTGGAGCGTTACCGCGCCAACGGCCAGGAGCGCGATCCGCAACGGGCCCAGCGCAGCTTCGAACTGTTGCGGGCAATCAATCAGAATCCCGCGCCGGAACTCGACATTCCCCAACCGGGCCTGCCCGAGGACGGTCATGAATCGCGCACCTGGCAGGCCGGCCTCGGCACCCGGGGCGACCGGGCGTTCGGCGAATACGGCCTGCGCATGGCTTATCACGACCTCAACGACAACGCCGAAAGCTTCCCGCTGGGGGCGCAGATCGAGATCCTGCAATTGAAGCTGCGCCAGTACGAAGGCAACGAGTGGCAGGTGCAGCGCCTGGACCTGGCGACCATCCGCTCCCTGACGCCGCGCAATGAATTGCTGCAACCGCTGTCCTGGCAGGTCACCGGGGGCCTGGAGCGGGTCCCGGGCAAGCACGACGATGAAACCCTGGTCAGCCACGTCAATGGTGGTGCCGGCGGCACCTGGGCGCTGGGCGAGGACGTGCTGGGATTTGCCCTGGGCACGGTGCGGGTGGAACACAACAACGACTTCGCCCAATTCATCGCCCCGGCCACCGGGTTCAACAGTGGCGTGCTGTGGAAAAACCCGCTGGGCAACCTGAGCCTGGAAGCCAAGGGTGACTACTTCGTCAACGGCGAGGTACGCCGGCGCCTGAGCCTGAACCAACAGTGGGAACTGTCCCGCAACCTCGGCCTGCGCCTGAGCGCCCAGCGGGAATTCAGCCACCTGGCCTCGCCGGAGAACGAGGTGATGCTTGAGGTGAAGTGGTATCACTACTGAACCCATGCCGGTCAGCTGATCGGATACCACCGTGGCGAGGGAGCTTGCTCCCGCTGGGGCGCGAAGCGGCCCTCGATTTGGGGCTGCTACGCAGCCCAGCGGGAGCAAGCTCCCTCGCCACAATGGTGTTCGGCTTGGCATCTCTTGACCAACGGGTGCCAAGACTGGCCCCACCCGCAACCCCACGAACAGATTAATCACAACCGTTTCACACCGGCCTGACGAATCCGCTTCTAGACTTCTTGTATATGTGGATGCGGCAGGAAGGCAGGAAATGAGGCGCGCGGTAGCGGTACTGGCGGTAGTAATGTTGCTTGGCGGCTGTGAAACCACCCATGAAGACCTGATCGCCCGAGGCTATCCACCGGCATTCGCCGACGGCTTCGATGACGGCTGCAGCAGCGGCCGGCAAGCCGCCGGCGCGATCACCGGCCAGTTCAGGAAAGACGTTCCGCGCTATCTCAAGGATGCACGCTACGCCGAAGGCTGGAGCGACGGTTTCCGCCAGTGCCAGGCCATGCGCGAAAGTGAGGATCGAGACGCCTACCGTAATCGTCACTGGGATGAGCGCGAACGTGCCTGGCAACAGGAAAAGGATCGCGACGCCGCCCGGGCCTATCGCTCGCAGTGAGTCGCGTACAGACATCCGTCGAAACCAAAAGCCTGCGACCATGGCCCAAACTCCAATAGAGGAGAACACCATGAGTCGTGCCTTCGTCAACGAAGACAGCGCCGCGGCCCAGGCCGATCAACCGGTCGAACGCCAGGTCAGCGCGCAACCCAACTACGTCACACCCGCCGGGTTCGCCCAGTTGCAGGCCCGGGTCGCCGAGTTGCAGACGCTGCACAGCCAGCAGGCTGCCCGCAAAGAGCTGGCGGACAAACAGCGCATCGCAGACCTGGAACGGGATCTGCGCTATTTCAACCAGCGCCTGCAAAGCGCCCAGGTCGTTACGGCCACCTCAGCGGACCAGGTGCGGATCGGACATTGGGTGACCTTTGTCGATGAACAGGACCATGAGCAGCGTGTGCAGCTGGTGGGGGAAGACCAGGCCGATGCGACCAGTGGGCTGATCAATTGGGGCTCACCGCTGGGGCGGGCGTTGCTGGGGAGCAAGGTCGGGGATGAGGTGGTCTGGAAGCGACCGGTGGGGGATATGGCGATTGAGGTGGTGGCGATAGAGTCGGAGTGACTCCTGCCCTGCCCATAAACCACTGTGGGAGCGAGCCCCGCTCGCGATGGCGGTGGGTCAGGCAACATGAGCGTTGACCGATCCGACGCTATCGCGAGCAGGGCTCGCTCCCACAGGTTCTGTAACTTACCGGCCGATGGAATCAGGCCAGTTTCTTGTGCCGTACCCGATGTGGCTGGGCAGCGGCTTCGCCGAGGCGTTTCTTGCGATCGGCTTCGTACTCGGTGTAGTTGCCTTCGAAGAACACCGCCTGGGAATCGTCTTCGTACGCCAGGATGTGGGTCGCCACGCGGTCGAGGAACCACCGATCGTGGGAGATCACAATGGCCGCGCCCGGGAAGTCCAGCAGGGCTTCCTCCAGGGAACGCAGGGTTTCGACGTCGAGGTCGTTGGACGGTTCGTCGAGCAGCAGGACGTTGCCACCCTCCTTCAAGGTCAGCGCCAGGTGCAGGCGACCGCGCTCACCACCGGACAGGTCCTTGACGAACTTCTGCTGGTCGCCGCCTTTGAAGTTGAAGCGACCCACGTAGGTGCGCGACGGGATCTCGTAGTTGCCGATGCGGATCTGGTCGGAACCGTCGGAGATCTGCTGGAACACCGTCTTGCTGCCGTCCAGGTCTTCGCGGCTCTGGTCGACGCAGGCCAGTTGCACGGTTTCGCCGACTTCAATGGTGCCCGAATCCGGGGTTTCCTTGCCCATCAGCATGCGGAACAGCGTGGACTTACCCGCACCGTTACCACCGATCACACCAACGATGGCGCCTTTGGGCATGGAGAACGACAGGTTGTCGATCAACACGCGATCGCCGTAGCCCTTGGTGACGTTCTTGAATTCGATGACCTTGTCACCCAGGCGCGGACCGGCCGGAATGTAGATCTCGTTGGTTTCGCTGCGCTTCTGGAATTCCTGGGACTGCATTTCCTCGAAGCGTTGCAGACGGGCCTTGGATTTGGACTGGCGGGCCTTGGCGCCTTTGCGCACCCACTCCAGCTCTTCCTTCATGGCCTTTTCATGGGCCGACTGCTGCTTGGATTCCTGGGCCAGACGTTCGGACTTGGCTTCCAGCCAGCCCGAATAGTTGCCCTCGTACGGAATGCCCGCGCCGCGGTCGAGTTCCAGGATCCAGCCGGCGACGTTGTCCAGGAAGTAACGGTCGTGGGTAATCGCCACGACGGTGCCCGGAAAATCGTGCAGGAAGTGTTCGAGCCAGGCGACGGAATCGGCGTCCAGGTGGTTGGTCGGTTCGTCGAGCAGCAGCATGTCCGGGGCGGACAGCAACAGGCGGCACAGGGCCACACGGCGCTTCTCACCGCCGGACAGGTGTTCGACCTTCGCTTCCCAGGCCGGCAGGCGCAGGGCGTCGGCGGCGACTTCCAGCTGGCGCTCCAGGTTATGGCCATCGCTGGCCTGCAGGATCGCTTCGAGCTTGGCCTGTTCGGCGGCCAGCTTGTCGAAGTCGGCATCCGGGTCAGCGTAGGCGGCGTAGACCTCGTCCAGGCGCGTTTGGGCGTCCTTGATCACGCTGACCGCTTCCTCGACCACTTCACGCACGGTCTTGGTCGGGTCCAGCTGAGGCTCCTGGGGCAGGTAGCCGATGTTCAGGTCCGGCATCGGGCGGGCTTCGCCGTCGAATTCGGTATCGACGCCGGCCATGATCTTCAGCAGCGTGGACTTACCCGAACCGTTGAGGCCCAGCACGCCGATCTTGGCGCCGGGGAAGAATGAGAGCGAAATGTTTTTCAGGATTTCCCGCTTCGGCGGAACAACTTTGCTCAGCCGATGCATGGTGAAGACGTATTGAGCCATGGTGAACCTAGCGTCTGTGACAGGTGAAAAGAACGAACCAGGCCATGCACGGCGCCGGCAGTTGACGGTCATCAATGCCAGCGGGGCAGATAAAGCCTGGGGATCTGGAGCTGGAACGCTCTTGTTTGACCGGCAAAGCTACCTCAACCGTCCGTCAAGGTCCAGCCACCAGGGACTGGCACTTTGCCACAAGGCAAGGCATGCTAGCCGCCCTTCGGGCGTCCGGCTTATAGTGCGTGTCGCGCCAGTCCAGCAAACCGCAGGATTACAGCTTGTCCAACGTCACGCCGACCCTGTCCCCACGCGCACCGGATACCGTGCCCGGCTCGCCCCTGCGCGGGACATTGAAGGGCGCCCTGGCCACGCTGGTGCTGTTGTTGCTCGGATTGCTCTTCTGGCAGCTGCTCGACCAACTGCGCGTCACCCAGCAGCAACAGCGCCAGTACACCATCGACTACACCGCCGACCTGGCCGCGCAAGTCAGCCTGAACATGGCCCTGAACGCGCAAATCGCCCTTAATCTGCTACCGATCGTCGAACAACCGCAGACAGCCGACGAACAGCAGGCCTTGTTGCACAAAATCCAGCAATCGCTGCCCCAGCTACGCAGCCTGGCATTGCTGAGTCCATCCGGCATGGTGCTCAGCGACACCGACCCGGACAGCCACGACGCCGGCTACCTCAGTGAGCTGGTGCACCGCAGTCACAACCAGGCACATTACTTCAGTAACGCCGACGACGGCTCCGTGGTGCATCTGTTGTTGCATCAGGCCAGCGGCAGTACCCGCGGCTACTGGGCCTTGCGTCTGACCCCGAACTTCTTCTCCACGCTGATCAAACAGGTCGATACCGGGTTGCGCCCACTGTGGGTGGTGGAAAACCGTCTCAACCAGCAAATCGTCAGCCGTGACGAGAGCCTGCCATCAATCAACCCCTCGCACCTGTCGCCGGACGATCTGGACAACACCGTGCTGACCGTGCCGCTGAGCAGCAGCGATTGGCAACTGCGGGGGCTGTTCGACCGCCGGCAAGTGCTCGAACAACTGCTGCCGGCCTTCATCGGCAAATGCCTGCTGGGCCTGGCGTTTTCGATGCTGCCGGTCATCGCCCTGCTGAACATGCGTCGCCGCCAGCGGCAACTGCACGAAGGTCGCCGCCGCTACCAGGACATTTTCGAAGGCACCGGTGTGGCCTTGTGCGTACTCGACCTCTCCAGCCTCAAGTCATTTTTTGTCCGGTCCGGCCTGCACAATGGCGATCAACTGCGGGCGTGGATGAAAGTCCCGCACCAACTCGAGCAACTGCAACAGGAAGTGCGCATCACCGAAGTCAACCAGATGGCGTTGCGGCTGCTCAACGTCGACTCCTGTGAACAGGCCTGGCAATTGCTGGTGGGCAAGGGCCCGCAGGACAACAATCCGGTCGGGCCGCAATTGCTCGAAACCCTGCTCGACCAGCACAAGCAGTTGGAATTGGAGATCAAGCTCCAGGACGCCCACGGCCGTGACCAGCATCTCTGGCTGGTACTGCGCCTGCCGGAAAAGCAGGACGACTACAACGCCGTAATCCTGAGCATCAACGACATCACCAGCCGCAAGCTGATCGAACTGTCGTTGCTCGAGCGCGAAGGCTTCTGGTCCGACGTGGTGCGTACCGTGCCGGATCATCTCTACGTGCAGGACGTCATCAGCCAGCGGATGATCTTCAGCAACCACCACCTGGGCCAGACCCTGGGGTATGACCGCACCGAACTGCACCAGATGGGTGAGTACTTCTGGGAAATCCTGCTGCACAGCGACGATGCCGACCACTACCACACGTTGCGCCAGGAACAGCGGCGCGGCGGCTATGCGCACCTGTTGCAATGCCAACTGCGCTTCCGCCATCGCGACGGCAAATGGCGACGCTTCGACATCCGCGAACAGGCCCTGGCCCGGGACCGGCATGACCAGGTGACGCGGATCATCGGTGTGGCGAAGGACATCACCGAGCAGATCGAGGCCAGCGAGTCGCTGCGTGACAGCGAACAGCGCTACCGGATGCTCGCCGAGAGCATCAGCGATGTGATTTTCTCCACCGACAGCAAGCTTTCGCTCAACTACGTCAGCCCGTCGGTGCAAGCGGTGCTGGGCTACAACGCCGACTGGATCTTCCAGAACGGCTGGCAGTCGACCATCGCCAACCCGCAGCAACTGACCGGTATCTATACCCTGATGGACCGGGTCAGCAAGGCCCTCGACAAGCCCGGGCAACTGGCCGAGCTGCGCAATCAGATGCAGACCCAGTTGTTCCTGTTCGACTGCCTGCGTGCCGACGGACGCAAGATTCCTATCGAATTGCGGCTGGTACTGGTCTGGGACGATGCCGGTGGCTTCGAAGGCGTGCTTGGCGTCGGCCGCGACATCAGCCAGCAACGGCGCGCCGAAAAAGACCTGCGCATGGCCGCCACGGTATTCGAGCATTCGACCTCGGCGATCCTGATCACCGATCCGGCCGGTTACATTGTCCAGGCCAACGAAGCCTTCAGCCGGGTCAGTGGCTACGCGGTGTCCCAGGTGCTGGACCAGTTGCCGAGCATGCTGACCGTGGACGATCAGCAGGAGGCCCACCTGCGCTACGTGCTCAAGCAGTTGCAGCAGCACAGCTCCTGGGAAGGCGAGGTCTGGCTCAAGCGCCGTAACGGCGAACATTACCCGGCCTGGGTCGGCATCACGGCGGTGCTGGATGATGAAGGCGACCTGGCCAGCTACGTGTGCTTTTTCAGCGACATCAGCGAACGCAAGGCCAGCGAACAGCGCATCCATCGCTTGGCCTATTACGACGCCCTCACCCACCTGCCCAACCGCACGCTGTTCCAGGACCGCCTGCATACCGCGCTGCAATCGGCCGAGCGGCAGAAGAACTGGGTCGTGCTGATGTTCCTCGACCTGGACCGGTTCAAACCGATCAACGACTCCCTGGGGCACGCCGCCGGCGACCGGATGCTCAAGGACATGGCGACACGCCTGCTCGGCTGCGTCACCGACGACGACACCGTGGCGCGCATGGGCGGCGACGAGTTCACCCTGCTGCTGGAGCCGCGCTCCAGCCGGGAAACGGCGCTGAACCGGGCCATCAACGTAGCGGAGCAGATCCTCGCCAGCCTGGTCCGGCCATTCGTGCTCGAAGGCAGGGAGTTCTTCGTCACGGCCAGTATCGGTATCGCCTTGAGTCCCCAGGACGGCAACGAACTGAGCCAGTTGATGAAGAACGCCGACACGGCGATGTATCACGCCAAGGAGCGCGGCAAGAACAACTTCCAGTTCTATCAGGCCGACATGAACGCCAGTGCCCTGGAACGACTGGAACTGGAAAGCGACCTGCGCCACGCCCTCGAGCAGAACGAATTCGTGCTGTATTACCAGCCGCAGTTCAGCGGCGACGGCAAACGCTTGACCGGCGCCGAGGCCCTGCTGCGCTGGCGTCATCCGCGCCGCGGGCTGGTGCCGCCAGGGGACTTCATCCCGGTGCTGGAAGAACTCGGGTTGGTGGTGGACGTCGGCGACTGGGTCATCGACGAGGCCTGCCGGCAGCTCAAGACCTGGCACCAGGCCAAGGTCCGGGTGCCGAAAGTCTCGGTCAACATCTCGGCCCGGCAGTTCTCCGATGGTCAGTTGGGTACGCGAATCGCCAATATCCTGCGCAGCACCGGCCTGTCACCGGCCTGCCTGGAGCTGGAACTGACGGAAAGCATCCTGATGCGCGAAGTCAGCGAGGCGATGCAGATCCTGGCCGGGTTGAAAAACCTCGGCCTGAGCATCGCCGTGGATGACTTCGGCACCGGTTATTCGTCGCTCAACTACCTCAAGCAGTTCCCCATCGACGTGCTGAAGATCGACCGCACCTTCGTCGACGGCCTGCCATCCGGTGAACAGGACGCGCAGATCGCCCGGGCGATCATCGCCATGGCCCACAGCCTCAACCTGGCGGTGATCGCCGAAGGCGTCGAGACCCACGAACAACTCGACTTCCTGCGCGAACACGGCTGCGACGAGGTCCAGGGCTACCTGTTCGGCCGCCCGATGCCAGCCCACCGGTTCGAAGCGCAGTTCAGCAATGATGCGCTGTTCATGCTCGACTGAAGGCCTTTAGCGCCTGGGCGGCCCTCATCGCGAGCAGGCTCGCTCCCACATCTGGAATGCATTCCCCTGTGGGAGCGAGCCTGCTCGCGATGAGGCCGCCGGGTCCTGGGTGAATCCCATTCGTCCACCACATGACGTCCTTTCATACCCCTTCCAAAAGCGGTTGGGTTAGAATGCCTCCCTTTTCTGCCCCCGATCCTTGAGGACCGCCATGTTCAGCCGTGATTTGACTATTGCCAAGTACGACGCCGATCTCTTTGCCGCCATGGAGCAAGAAGCTCAGCGCCAGGAAGAGCACATTGAGCTGATCGCTTCGGAAAACTACACCAGCCCCGCGGTGATGGAAGCTCAAGGCTCGGTACTGACCAACAAGTACGCCGAAGGCTACCCGGGCAAGCGCTACTACGGTGGTTGCGAGTACGTCGACGTGGTCGAGCAACTGGCCATCGACCGCGCCAAGGAGCTGTTCGGCGCCGATTACGCCAACGTCCAGCCCCACGCCGGTTCCCAGGCCAACGCCGCCGTCTACCTGGCGCTGCTGTCGGCTGGCGATACCATCCTGGGCATGAGCCTGGCCCACGGCGGTCACCTGACCCACGGTGCCAGCGTTTCGTCCTCCGGCAAGCTGTACAACGCCGTCCAGTACGGCATCGACGGCAACGGCCTGATCGACTACGACGAAGTCGAGCGCCTGGCCCTCGAGCACAAGCCGAAAATGATCGTGGCCGGTTTCTCCGCCTACTCCCAGGTCCTCGATTTCCCACGTTTCCGCGCCATCGCCGACAAGGTCGGTGCCTACCTGTTCGTGGACATGGCCCACGTTGCCGGCCTGGTCGCCGCCGGCGTCTACCCGAACCCGGTGCCATTCGCCGACGTGGTCACCACCACCACCCACAAGACCCTGCGCGGTCCACGTGGCGGCCTGATCCTGGCGCGTGCCAACGCCGACATCGAGAAGAAGCTGAACGGCGCTGTATTCCCGGGCGCCCAGGGCGGCCCGCTGGAGCACGTCATCGCCGCCAAGGCGATCTGCTTCAAGGAAGCCCTACAACCTGAGTTCAAGGCTTACCAGCAGCAAGTCGTGAAGAACGCCAAGGCCATGGCCGGCGTGTTCATCGAGCGCGGCTTCGACGTGGTGTCCGGCGGTACCGAGAACCACCTGTTCCTGCTGTCGCTGATCAAGCAGGACATCTCCGGCAAAGACGCCGATGCCGCACTGGGCAAGGCGTTCATCACCGTGAACAAGAACTCGGTGCCAAACGACCCACGTTCCCCGTTCGTCACCTCCGGTCTGCGCTTCGGCACCCCGGCCGTGACCACTCGTGGTTTCAAGGAAGCCGAGTGCAAGGAACTGGCCGGCTGGATCTGCGACATCCTGGCTGACCTGAACAACGAAGCGGTCATCGACGCCGTTCGTGAGAAGGTCAAGGCGATCTGCAAGAAGCTGCCGGTGTACGGCGCTTGATATAACGCCAGGCGTTACAAAAAAGCCCACATCGAAGGATGTGGGCTTTTTATTTATATCCCCCAAAATAAACCCGCCTGACAAATCAATAACTCCAGCCCACCTCCTTTTCTTCACATCTCAACCCTTGAAACACACCCCTCCACACAAACAGCCGAGAAACCCATAACATCGAATCTCATCATTCACGACCACTTAGGTCGTCCATATAGGATGTGATCATTACATGGACAGTAAACTATCTTTCTCCGCAACACTCAGCCTGCCCGACATGAATATCCACTTGCTTGAAACGCTGCATGGGAAACCGGCACTGGCGACTCTTACTTCATTCAGCGGTGGTTTTTTCAGCGGCAGACCACAAACCGTCGACCACTCAAACCTGCTGGGCATGCACGCCAAAGCCGAGGGAGGGGTTATCCAGCCGCTGATGTTGCACTTTCGTCATACGGCCGGCGGCTATACCCTGTCCATCAAAAACACAGGGGAGCACCACCACAAATTCATTGGCAAAAGTTGGTTCGACGCAATAGGCGTAAAAGACTCGGGCAAACCAACCAGTTTTAAACTTGTCGACCAGAAAAACCGAGTCATCACACTGGAAAACATAAAGGCCAAACACTCTCCCCTGTCGCTCATGACGGAAAACAAAAAATATATAGGCGGATTAAGAATGCGCGGGTCGCCTTATCGTTATCTGGCGGAAACCGAGGAACATTCAAAGTTGACATTCGTCCTCAGCGTCATTTGAGTCGGGATCACCACGCCACTTCAATGAGACCCACACTGTGGGAGCAGAGCATGCTCCCGATAGCGGCGGCCCCGCCCAATCGGCTTTGAACTGACTTGCCTCCATCACGAGCATGCTTTGCTCCCATGGGCCTGGTTTGACTGACGAAAATCTGTGCCTCAGTTTTTTTTTGCGGAACAAAAAGGCTCAGGCACAAGGGTTTTAGCCCAACTGGTAAGACCGGCAAGGCCTAGATGCGAAAATTCACCTTGCCTCAACCCCAAACCCGCACCTAGACTGCCCCTGCACTGGACAAACCGGTAAGACCACAATAATGAAGTCCCGACGCCCGCCCTCACGCAGGCGACAAGGACACCGAACCAGGAATCCCTCCCATGCTCAGATGGTGCTCGCGTTCGATCTTCCTCCAAGTTGTCCTCGGATTGGTGCTCGGCATCGTCTGCGGGCTGACCCTTCCCGAATACTCCGCACAGCTCAAACCCCTTGGCGACGGCTTTATCAAGCTGATCAAAATGCTCATCGGCCTGATCGTGTTCTGCGTGGTGGTCAGTGGTATTTCCGGTGCTGGCGATCTCAAGAAGGTCGGGCGCATCGGCCTCAAGTCAGTCATCTACTTTGAAGTGCTGACCACCATCGCCTTGGTGATCGGCCTGGTTCTGGCCTTCAGCACCGGCATCGGCAGTGGCGCGAATATCCACCTGGAGCAGTTTGCCAGCGCTGACGTAGGCGAGATCGCCCAACGTGGCCAACACATGGTCACCACCACGCAATTCCTGATGAACCTGATCCCGACCTCGGTGCTCGGTGCCTTCGCGGATAACAACATCCTGCAAGTACTGCTGTTCTCGGTACTGTTCGGCAGTGCGCTGAACCTGGTGGGCGACGCAGCCTCGGGCATCTCCCGGCTGATCAACGAACTCAGCCACGTGATCTTCCGCATCATGGGCATGATCGTGCGCCTGGCCCCCATCGGCGTCTTCGGCGCCATTGCCTTCACCACCAGCAAATATGGGTTGGACTCGCTGCAACACCTGGGCAGCCTGGTCGGCCTGTTCTACCTGACCTGCATCGCCTTCGTCGCCCTGGTCCTGGGCCTGGTGATGCGGTCGTCAGGCCTGCCGATGTTGCCGTTCCTCAAATACCTGCGCGAAGAACTGCTCATCGTCCTCGGCACTGCTTCTTCCGACGCCGTGCTGCCACAAGTCATGCGTAAGCTCGAACACCTCGGGATCGGCAGTTCCACCGTAGGGCTGGTCATCCCGACCGGTTACTCGTTCAACCTGGACGGTTTCTCGATCTACCTGACCCTGGCCATCGTCTTCATCGCCAATGCCACCGGTACGCCCCTGGCCCTGACCGACCTGCTGACCATCCTGCTGGTGTCGCTGATCACCTCCAAGGGAGCCCACGGGATTCCCGGCTCGGCACTGGTAATCCTGGCCGCCACGCTGACGGCGATCCCGGCGATTCCAGTGGTCGGCCTGGTGCTGGTGCTGGCGGTCGATTGGTTCATGGGCATCGGTCGCGCCCTGACCAACCTGATCGGCAACTGCGTGGCCACCGTGGCAATCGCCCGTTGGGAAAAAGACATCGATGTCCCGCGTGCGCGCAAGGTGCTGTCCGGCCAACAGGGCTATACCTTCCAACCGAGAAAACCGGCGGGCAGCGCCCATCAGCAGCAATTCTGAAAGACCGCGATACCGGCTCCCGAGCCGGCATCGCCTGATTGATTTTTGAAGGAGTACCGCGTGATCAGTTCATCAACCGTCGTCAATTCCGTGGTGGAAAAACTACGCGCCGCCCTGGCCCGGGGGCAATGGCGTTCGGGCGACATGCTGCCGGGCCAGCGGGAGCTGGCCGAACAGCTGGGCATCAGCCGGCCAAGCCTGCGCGAAGCGGTCATCGTGCTGGAAACCCTCGGGCTTGTACGCTCGATGCCCGGCAAAGGCGTGGTGGTGCTGGAAGCCAGCGCCGGCGATGTCCATGAAAGCAGCACGGTAGCCGGTGCGAGCCTGGAAGACGTGCTGCAACTGCGCTACACCCTGGAACCCTTCATCGTCGGCCTGGTCGCCCAGTCCATCAGCAGCAAGGAAGTCGGACAGTTGCGCCTGACCCTCATGGACATGCGCGAAGCCCTGGAAGCCAATGACAACGATGCCTGCGCCAACGCCTACATCGCGTTCCACGAGGAACTGTTTGCCCTGACGTCCAACCCGATCTTCCACAGCGTGGTGCAGCAGACCAGCAATGCCCTCAAGCAAAGCGCCGATGTATTGCGCAATTCGCCCGAGCACCTGGCCGAACGGCTGGAAGAGAACGAAGCCGTGGTACGCGCCATTCGTGGCAAGAACAGCGCCCAGGCCAGTGCGCAAATGCGCCGGCATATCCTCAGGGAGGGCCAGCGCATGGGCATCGAACTGAATATTCCGGACGACAACCTCGCTACCTGAGCCACGCCTTGCGGAGACCGTCATGAACAACGTCATGTCCCATCAACAACAACGCAATGTGCTTGCCGCCCTGCCGCTGCCCGGCGCTGTCGGCAAGCCGTCGGTGGACGATATCTACCCGCGGATCTTCGACGCCATCCTCGAACAACGCATCGCGCCCGCCAGCCGTTTCACCGAAGAAGGCCTCGGGGATGTGTTCGGCGTCAGCCGCAGCATCATTCGTCGGGTATTGGCGCGCCTGTCCCACCAGCAAGTGGTGATCCTGCGTCCCAACCATCGGCCGCAAGTCGCGGCACCGGACCTGGAGCAGACCCGACAGATCCTGCACGCACGCCGGCTGACCGAGCGGACATTGGTGCACCTGGCCTGCAACGCTCCGCAACCGAAGGACCTGCAGCATCTGCGCGATTTGGTGGCGCGGGAGCAACAATGCCTGGAATGTGGCGAGCGCGGCCCGGCGATACGTCTTTCCGGCGAGTTTCACCTGCACCTCGCTTCCATGGCCGGCAACGCACCGTTGGCGCAGTTTCTCGGCAGCCTGGTGCCCTTGACCTCGCTGGCCTTGGCCCGGCACGAGGTCAAGTCGCGCCGGCATTGCGCCTGGCAGGAGCACCTGGCGATCGTGGACGCCGTGGAAAACGGCAAAAGAGATGAAGCCATGCGCCTGATGGATGAGCACCTGGACCATCTCGAGCAACGGCTGCTGATGGTCGCAGGTACGCCATCGTCAAGCTAAAGCAGCTTCGAATCCGGCGCGGATCTTCTCTTCAGGCAGCTCGTCGGCGATGAACACGATCACGCTTTCCCGGGCCTCATCGGGGGCCCATTCGGTGTCCCAATCGAAGCCATACAACTTGAGCACACCCTGGAACACCAATCGCCGCGGTTCGCCGGCGATGTTCAGCACACCCTTGTAGCGCAACAACTGTTTGCCGTGGTCTTCCAGCAACTGATTCATGAACTCGCTGAGCTTGTCGATATCCAGCGGCTTGTCGGTACGCAGCACAAGGCTGCTGATACGGTCGCCCGTAGCAGCCTTGACGACCGGGCGCAGGCTGAACCCGGCGCCCAGGTCCGCATTGAGGTTGAAGCCGCGGATATCGAGCAGTTCAGCCAGGTCGATCTGGCCATGCTTCACGATACGGATGGGGGCCCGCCGGTTGATACGGGTCAGGCGCTCGCCAAGGGCCTCGACCTTGGCCGCCTCCACCAGGTCGGTCTTGCTCACCAGAAGGCGATCGGCGAATCCGACCTGGGCCTGGGCAATGGCTTGGGTCAGGTGGACCTTGGCGTGGGCGGCATCCACCAAGGTCAGGATGCCATCGAGAATGTAGCGCTCGCGCAACTCCTCATCGATGAAAAAGGTCTGGGCCACCGGGGCCGGGTCGGCCAGGCCGGTGCACTCGATCACCAGGCGATCGAAGGCGATCTCACCGCTGTCCAGCCGTTCGAGCAGCAGGTACAGGGCCTTGGTCAGGTCGGTGTGGATGGTGCAGCACACGCAGCCGTTGGCCAGGGTCATGACCTGCACCGGCTCGTCGCCCAGCAGTTGCGTGTCGATACCTGCATCGCTGAATTCATTTTCGATCACGGCTATTTTCAGGCCGTGCTCGGCCTTGAGCAGATGGCGCAGCAACGTGGTCTTGCCGGCACCGAGGAAGCCGCTGAGGATCGTCACGGGAATGGGAGCGGACAAACGGAGTCTCCTTGATGCGGATTTTTTTGTGAGAGTGAGCTTGCTCGCGATAGCAGTGGGTCAGTCACTATCGATGTGGGCTGATAGTACGCCATCGCGAGCAGGCTCGCTCCCACAGGGAATCGATGGCGGACGCAAAACCTGAGGCTGCCCAAAAACAACTGTGGGAGCAAGGCTTGCCCGCGATAGCGGTGGGTCAGCCGACATCTTCATCACTGACCCGACGCCTTCGCGGGCAAGCCTTGCTCCCACAGGCCCGCTCCCACAAGGGGTGTTACAAGGCCTTCAGCAGCACTTCGGCCCACCCTTGCCACCGTAACGGGCCTCCTGGCGTTCGCGGAAGAACGCCTCGTAGTCCATCAGCGGTTGGTCCGGGTGCTTGGTTTGCATGTGCTCGACGTAGTTGTCGTAGTCGGGCATGCCGACCATCAGGCGGGCGGCCTGACCGAGGTATTTACCGAGGCGACTCAAGTCATTGAACATCGTTGCAATCCTCGTTTCAGGCGTCCGGCAGGGCCTGGAATGGCGCTTCTTTATCCGTGCGTTCTTTCTTGCCCCAGGCGGCGACGCCGACCTTGAGCGCGTAGAACAGGATGCTCAGCACCACGAACAGGAACAGTACCGTCAGCGTGGCGTTGGTGTAGGCATTGAACACCACGTGCTGCATCTGCTCGACGCTCTTGGCCGGGGCCAGGATCTGGCCGGCCGCCAGGGCCTCGTTGTATTTGCGCGCCAGGGCCAGGAAGCCGATCGCCGGATTGGCGTCGAACAGCTTGATCAGGCCCGCCGTGGTGGTGCAGATCAGCAGCCAGGCCGCCGGTAGCAACGTGACCCAGATGTAGCGCTGGCGCTTCATCTTGATCAGCACCACGGTGCCGAGCATCAGGGCGATACCGGCCAGCATCTGGTTGGAGATGCCGAACAGCGGCCACAAGGTGTTGATGCCGCCCAGCGGATCGATCACGCCCTGGTACAGCAGGTAGCCCCACAGTGCCACGCAACCGGCGGTGGCGATCAGGTTGGCGCTCCAGGATTCGGTGCGCTTGAGCGATGGCACGAACGAGCCCAGCAGGTCCTGCAGCATGAACCGCCCGGCACGGGTGCCGGCGTCCACCGCGGTGAGGATGAACAGCGCTTCGAACAGGATCGCGAAGTGGTACCAGAACGCCATGGTGTTCTCACCCGGCAGCACCGAGTGCAGGATCTGCGCGATACCGACCGCCAGGGTCGGCGCACCGCCGGCACGGGCCAGGACGGTGGTCTCGCCGATGTCCCGGGCCACCGCCTGCAGCGCATCCGGGGTAATGGCAAAGCCCCAGCCGCTGATGGTCTGGGCCACGGCCACGACGTCACCGCCGACCACCGCCGCCGGGCTGTTCATGGCGAAGTACACGCCCGGCTCGATCACCGACGCGGCGACCATGGCCATGATCGCCACGAAGGACTCCATCAGCATGCCGCCGTAGCCGATGTAGCGGGCGTTGGTTTCGTTGTCCAGCAGCTTGGGCGTGGTGCCCGAGGAGATCAGCGCATGGAAGCCCGAGACCGCGCCGCAGGCGATGGTGATGAACAGGAACGGGAACAGCCCGCCCTTCCACACCGGGCCCATGCCGTTGGTGAACTGGGTCAGCGCCGGCATTTTCAGCTCGGGCATGGTGATCAGGATGCCGATCGCCAGGGCGACGATGGTGCCGATCTTGAGGAACGTCGACAGGTAGTCCCGCGGCGCCAGGATCAGCCACACCGGCAGCACCGCCGCGACGAAACCGTAGCCGATCAGCATCCAGGTGATCTGGATCCCGGTGAAAGTGAAGGCCTTGGCCCAGACCGGGTCGGCGGCGATCTGCCCGCCCAGCCAGATAGAACCGAGCAGCAACAGCACGCCGATGAGCGAGATTTCACCGATGCGGCCCGGGCGGATGTAGCGCATGTAGATGCCCATGAACATCGCGATCGGGATGGTCGCCATCACCGTGAAGATCCCCCACGGGCTCTCGGCCAGGGCCTTGACCACGATCAGCGCGAGCACCGCGAGGATGATGATCATGATCAGGAAGCAGCCGAACAGCGCGATGGTGCCGGGGATGCGGCCCATTTCCTCGCGGACCATGTCGCCCAGGGAACGCCCGTTGCGGCGGGTGGACAGGAACAGGATCATGAAGTCCTGCACGGCCCCGGCCAGCACCACGCCGGCGATCAGCCAGAGCGTGCCGGGCAGGTAGCCCATCTGCGCTGCCAGAACCGGCCCGACCAGCGGCCCCGCGCCGGCAATGGCGGCGAAGTGGTGACCGAAGAGGATGTGTTTGTTGGTCGGGACGAAATCCAGGCCATCGTTGTTGAGCACGGCAGGGGTGGCCCGGCGCGCATCGAGTTGCATCACGTTGTTGGCGATGAAGAGGCTGTAGTAGCGGTAGGCGACCAGGTAGATGGCCACGGCTGCGACGACGATCCAGAGGGCGTTGATGGATTCGCCGCGGCGCAAGGCCACTACGCCCAGGGCGCACGCTCCTACAACGGCCAGCAGGAGCCACGGTAGATGGCGCAGCAGGCTATTATTGTTTTTCATTTTTATATTCCAGCCAGGGGTGGACAAGAAAGACAGCCACCGAAGTTTAGCTCTAACGACGGCAAAGGCCATACCCGACATTCGTCTGTCATCGGTCGAACGGTGACGACGATGCTTCAGCTGGGTCTATAGTCAGTGAATCTTCAGAGGGATTGGGCAATGAGCGAACGACGCCGCTTCGTACGAATCGAGTTTCATACCAGGACCGAGCTGAGCCAGGGCGAATACATCTGGCCGGTAAAATTACTGGACCTGTCCCTGAAAGGCTTGCTGATCGAAAAGCCCGAGCCATGGCTCGGCGACCCCGAGGAACCTTTCGAAGCCGATATTCACCTGGGCAAGGATGTCGAGGTGAAAATGGAGGTTCGGCTCGCCCATGACGACAACGGCCACCTGGGGTTTGTCTGCGAACATATCGACCTGGACTCCATCGCACATCTGCGTCGGTTGGTGGAGTTGAACCTGGCCGATCACGATGAGCTGGAACGGGAATTGGCGGCGCTGGTCCAGATCTGACAGGTACGCAGCCATCCTGTGGCGAGGGAGCTTGCTCCCGCTGGGGCGCGAAGCGGCCCTCAAACCCGAAAAACCGGTACACCAGCCAAATTGAGCAGGCTGCTTTTGGGGCTGCTGCGCAGCCCAGCGGGAGCAAGCTCCCTCGCCACAAAAGATCACAGGCGCTGCACTACTCGAACAACGCATCCAGCGCCTGCTCCAACCGCGTCACGGCAATGATCTGCAAACCTGCCGGCGCTTCCTTCGGCGCGTTGCCCTTGGGCACGATGGCGCGTTTGAAGCCATGCTTGGCCGCCTCCTTGAGTCGCTCCTGCCCGCTGGGCACCGGCCGGACTTCGCCCGACAGGCCGACTTCACCGAACACCAGCAAATCATGGGGCAGCGGCCGGTTGCGCAGGCTGGACATGACCGCCGCCATCAACGCCAGGTCGGAGGCGGTTTCCAACACCTTCACCCCGCCCACCACGTTAAGGAAAACGTCCTGGTCGTGGGTCGGAATGCCGCCGTGTCGATGCAGCACGGCCAGCAACATCGCCAGCCGGTTCTGATCCAGCCCCAGGGTGACCCGGCGCGGGTTCGCCAGGTGACTGTCATCCACCAGCGCCTGGACCTCCACCAACATCGGCCGAGTCCCTTCCCAGGTCGCCATGACCACGCTGCCCGGGACTTCTTCCTGGGCACGCGTCAGAAAGATCGCTGAAGGATTGGAGACTTCTTTCAAGCCCCTGTCGGTCATGCCGAACACACCCAGCTCGTTCACGGCGCCAAAGCGATTCTTCACCGCCCGCAACAAGCGCAGGCGTCCATCGGACTCGCCCTCGAAATACAACACGGTATCGACCATGTGCTCCAGCACCCGCGGCCCTGCCAGCGCACCTTCCTTGGTGACATGGCCCACCAGGAAGATCGCCGTGCCGCTCTGCTTGGCGTAACGCACCAGCAACGCCGCGCTTTCACGCACCTGGGACACACCGCCCGGCGCCGATTGCAGCTGTTCGGTGAAAATCGTCTGGATCGAGTCGATCACCATCACCTTGGGCTTTTCCAGGCGCGCCGTGGCGATGATGGTTTCGATGCAGGTCTCGGTCATGACCCGCAACTGATCCTGGGGCAGGCCCAGGCGGCGGGCGCGCATGGCGACTTGCTGCTGGGACTCCTCGCCAGTGACGTACAGCGCCGGCATGCGCGTGGCGATGTTGCACAGGGTTTGCAGCAGGATGGTGGATTTGCCGATCCCTGGGTCGCCGCCGATCAAGACCACGGAGCCGTCCACCAACCCGCCACCCAATACGCGGTCCAGTTCACCGGACGCGGTGGAAAATCGCGGGATCTCCTCGACGCTGACTTCGGCCAGGGTCTTGATCTGCGTCTGCTGGCCGGCCCACCCGGTGCGTCCGGTGGGCGCCGCGGCACCGCCGCTTTCCACCATGGTTTCGGTCAAGGTATTCCAGGCGCCGCACTCACCGCACTGGCCAGCCCATTTGGGAAAGGTCGAGCCGCACTCGGTGCAGCCGTACATGCGCTTTGCCTTGGCCATCTGAACTCCGGGAGAAAAACCGCGATGATAGCCCAGGCGAGGGTCAGCGCGGGGCCGGCATTCTGATTTCACCGCTGGCCAGATTCGCCGCCGTATTGCCCAACGGGTCCGCAGCGTCCATGTCGGCACCCTTGGCCTTCAAGGCATCGAGCAGCTCGACACGGTTGAACAGGCCGGCATACATGGCGGCGGTCTGCCCGGCGCCGTTGCGCTGGTCCGGACTGCAATCGGTGGATAACAGGCGCCGCGCGATCTGCACTTCGCCCTTGAAAATGGCCCCCATCAGCGCCGTGTTGCCGCGCTTGTCCTGGACACAGGCATCGGCCCCCGCGGCCAACAGCCGCTCCACCGCTGGGCCGTGACCATGGTAAGCCGCCAGGATCAGGGCGGTGTAGCCCTTCTCATCCTGGGTATTGAGCGAGTAATGCGCATTGATGAAGGCATCGAGCATGGCCACGTCACCCCGTCGGGCGGCGTCGAAATAATAGGTCTGCAACTCTTCTTGCACGGCTGCCGGGTCGGTCGGCAGGGACTGATCGGCCAACGCGGTCAACGACCAGGTGGCAAGCAACGAACACAGGAAATAACGCATCACGGTGCCTCCTTTTGACACAGGACTGTGGGAGCAGACCTTGCTCCCACAGGGCATGTACCTGACCTATGGATCAGTCGGTCAGTTTTTCCGCCAGCGCCTTGACGCGGGCCAGGTCACCCTTGGCGACACGGGCCACGCCAGTGCCATATTCCGGGTCGGCCTTGTAGAGGAACGACAGGATGATGTGCTTGCTCTCGTCATCGGTGGTGGCCAATGAGCCGCCGAAGCTTTCAATCAGGTCATTGCGCTCCTTCTGGTTGAACGAGCGGTACAGGTCGCCGGCCTGCTTGAAGTTCTGCTCGCGCTGGATCTTCGCCTGCTGGGTACTGCCGCTCAACGCGGTCTGGCTGTAGCGCGCCGACTGCAACTCCTCGCGGGGCATCAGGCGGCTCGGCTGGTAATTCACCCCGGTGCTGGTGCTCCCCGGGTTCATCGCGCCGTCCTGGTTACCGGTGTTCACCGCCACCTTGGGGGCGTTGATCGGCAATTGCAGGGCATTGGCGCCTATCCGGTACATTTGTGTATCGGCATAGGAAAACACCCGGCCCTGCAACAGACGATCTTCCGAAGGTTCGATGCCCGGAACCAGATTGGCCGGAGCCATCGCCACCTGTTCGGTTTCCTGGAAGACATTGGCCGGATTGCGGTTCAAGACCATCTGCCCGACTTTACGCTCAGGCACACCCGGCCAGATCTTGGTTGCATCCAGCGGGTCGAAATCGAACTTGGACAAGTCCTGCGGGTTCAGGACCTGAACATACAAGTCCCACTTCGGAAAATCGCCCTTATTGATATGGCTGACCAAATCGTTGGTCATGTGGCTGTAGTCCTGGCCTTGAACCTTCACAACTTCTTTCGGATCGAGATTCTTCAGGCCCTGCAGACTTTTCCAATGGAACTTGACGTAATGAACTTCGCCCTTGGCATTCACCAACTTGTAGGCATGCACGCCATTACCGTCCATTTCACGGTAACTGGCCGGAGTACCGGAGTTGGAGTACAACTCGGTCAGTGTCCGAGTTGCTTCCGGTACATGGGAGAAGAAGTCGAAACGACGTGAATCGTCGTCCAGGTTGGTTCGTGGATCGGGTTTGAAGGCATGGACCATGTCCGGAAACTTGATGGCGTCGCGAATGAAGAAGGTCGGGAAGTTGTTCCCCACCAGGTCCCAGTTACCGTCGGCCGTGTAGAACTTGGTGGCAAAGCCACGGGGGTCGCGCAGGGTTTCCGGCGAATGATTGCCATGCACCACGGCAGAAAAACGCACGAATACGGGAGTGACCTGCCCTGCCGCAAAGACCTTCGCCTTGGTCAGATCACTGAGGTCGTTGGACACGGTAAAGGTGCCATGGGCACCGGTGCCACGGGCATGCACCACGCGCTCGGGAATGCGCTCACGATCGAAACGCTGGAGTTTCTGGATCAACTGCACGTCCTGCAGCAAGGTCGGCCCATTGGGGCCTGCTGTCTGCGAGTTCTGGTTGTCGCCGACAGCCGCGCCATTGTCCCGGGTCAGGGGGGCAGCGTCGACGGAAAAGGACAGCAGGCCAGCGGTCAGCACAAAAAGGGCGCGACGTTGGGGAAGAGTCCCGCCGCCAAGGGAAGTGTTCATAGAATTTCCTCTGATGTTATAGAGCGCATCCATGTGCGCCTGTCAGAGGCTAGTGCTCGAAAAAGCAAAACCTAAATAGAAATGCCATACCGCACTGATAGAAAAAACCTTGTAGGGAGTCCACTTGAAACCGCGTATCACGCGCGATTGATGGCACTTTGTAAACTTTTAGCGGGGAGCCAGGTCGATAGCTGGGGAGCTTTGTAAGTAGACGTGTCGAGCGAGGTGCGTTTGACTGAATTACACTGCCATTCAACTCATTTGTCACAAGGAACCATTCATGGGCATGTTAAGCGAGTTCAAGGCCTTCGCGGTCAAAGGCAATGTCGTCGACATGGCCGTCGGGATCATCATCGGCGCCGCTTTCGGTAAAATCGTCTCGTCATTTGTTGGCGACGTGGTCATGCCGCCAATCGGCCTGCTGATAGGCGGGGTGGACTTCAGTGACCTGGCCATCACCCTCAAGGCTGCCCAAGGTGACACACCGGCGGTGGTGCTGGCCTACGGCAAATTCATCCAGAGCACCATCGACTTCATCATCGTTGCGTTCGCGATCTTCATGGGCGTCAAGGTGATCAACCGTCTCAAGCGTGAAGAGGCCGTTGCCCCGAGTGCGCCACCGGTTCCCAGCAAGGAAGAACTGTTGCTGAGCGAGATTCGCGATCTGCTCAAGGCCCAGAACGAAAGGTCCTGAACGCTATCTGCTGGAGTGGTTACTTGAACACTGTCTATCAGCAGCCCTGACTTGGGGGCTGCTGCGCAGCCCAGCGGGAGCAAGCTCCCTCGCCACAAGATGCCTGCTGGACACCGGCCTACCAATAGTTTTCCACCGCCACTTGGCCCGGCCGCCGGGAAAGACTCAATTGCAGGCCCCTGGCCTTGAGCAGCTTGCGCGTGTCATCGATCATCTGCGGGTTGCCGCACAACATGACCCGCGAATGCTCCGGCGTCAGCGCGACCCCGGCCGCTCGCTCCAACTCGCCATTTTCCAGCAGGGCCGTGATACGTCCATTCAATGCCCCGGGATGCTGCTCCCGGGTCACCGTCGCGATAAAACGAAACTTGTGGGCGTGCTCGGCCAGGTAGTCGCGCTGGCCCAAGCCATCGATCAGCTCCTGATACGCCAGCTCCTTGGCCTCGCGAACGCTGTACACCAGGATGATCCGCTCGAATCTTTCCCATACCTCGAAATCCTGGAGAATCGAGAGAAACGGCGCCACTCCCGTCCCGGTGGACAGCAACCATAAATCCCGTCCATCAACGAAGCGGTCGAGTGTCAGGTAACCAAATGCCTGACGGTCCACCAACAGGCTGTCATCCGGTTTCAAACGGCTGAGTTCACTGGTGAATTCGCCATCCGGAACGACGATGGAAAAAAACTCGAGAAACTCGTCAAACGGCGAGGACACCATTGAATAGGCCCTCCAGACAGTATTACCGTCCGCCTTGACCACCCCCAACCGGGCAAACTGCCCCGCCCGGAAACGAAAGCCACGATCCCGGGTGGTGCGCAAGGTAAACAAATGGGAGGTCAATGGTTGCACGTCCAGCAGGGTCTGACGGGTGAACTTCTCTGCGCTGTCGGTCATGAGCCACTCCAAAGGGACGAGGACCACAGTGTCCCGCAAAGTGAGCGCCTTAACCACCGACAAAGAGTAGTGGCATTTTAATTACGACTATTTCATTAACTGTTTGGAACATATACCAAAGCTATACAAATATAAGAACTCTGTAACAGGTCCAACTCTGCGCTGTATTTTCGTAAATACCGTCCATAGTCTGTGAAATTAAAAATTCTAACTACCACGTAGGAAAAGTCCTACACTATCCTTTCGCATCAGATTGGATCCACACCGTTGAACGTCAATCCAGGAGAAGACGATGGACAAGTGGAAGGACTTACAGTTAAGGAAGTTATCTTGCGAAAAAGACCTGCAGACAGCCTATCGCCTGGTCCTGAATTTCTTTAATAATCAAGGATTTGAATTCTGTGCATTTGCGTCTTATTCCGGCAGCCCGGATAAACATTCCAGCAGGGTAAACCTGAATAACTACCCCTATGGCTGGGACAGGTTATATGAACAGAATGGTTATGCCTCCTGCGATCCAGTAGTAGCACACTGCAATCAATCGCCTCTTCCCATCCTTTGGGATGAGAGCCTCTTTGCCCAGGCACCGAAGTTATGGCTCGAACTGAATCGACAAGGTCTGCGATATGGTTGGACACAGGCCGTTCATGACGAACATGGGGGCTATTGCAGCCTGTTCAGCCTCGCTCGGACTCATAGCCCTATCGATATCGAGGAGCATTATGGGAATCTTGGCTACGCCATCTTCGCCAGTCAGAGGCTGCATGCGCTGGCGAGCAAGAAAATGGCAGACACCACTGCATCCACGCAGAAATGCCATTTGTCACCGAGGGAAATCGAAGTCCTGAGATGGTCAGCCGAAGGGAAGACCGCGTCGGAGGTCGGCAGGATATTGTGTTTATCCGAACGTACGGTGAACTTCCATGTCTGCAGTTGCATGCGAAAGCTGAACGTCAACAATAAGATTTCAGCCGTGGCCAAGGCAGCTCACATCCACGTGATCTGATCGGATCGACCTCCTCGACTTTGAAAACCCTCGGGTAATGCGCAGCAAAAAAAAGTACCATCACGGCCCCACTTGAATGATGTCGCCCTCAGCCCCCGACGCAGTTCATTCAGGCGGCCCCGCTGAAACACCTGCCTCAGGCAGCGGGACATTCGTCGATTGCCAGAGCCCCCACCATGCCGTTGCTTGCCAGCCCCTTCGCCCAACTCGATCTGATCCGCCAACCCGAACAGCCGAACGAACCGCTGCAAGCTTTCGATGCGGCCGATGAGTACCTGCTCGCCCATCTGGCCGAACAGCAACCGGCTGCAAGTACTCGGGTCCTGGTGCTCAATGACGGCTTCGGCGCCCTCGCCGCCAGCCTGGCCGGCCAGGTTGAAGTAATCAGCAGCAGCGACTCGTTCCTGGCCTTGCAAGCATTGCAGAAAAATCTGGTGCGTAACGGACGCCCCTTCGATGCGGTGCCGGTACTACCGGCCAGTGAACCGTTGACCGGACCCTTCGACAGGGTCTTGATCAAAGTGCCGAAGACCCTGGCCCTGCTGGAAGAACAACTGAGTCGCCTGCAAGGCCAACTGGCCCCCGGCGCCCAAGTGGTGGCGGGCGCAATGATCAAGCACCTGCCCCGGGCAGCCGGCGACCTGCTGGAGCGTTACATCGGCCCGGTGCAGGCCTCGCTGGCGGTGAAGAAGGCTCGCCTGTTGATCGCCACGCCGCAAACCGCCTCGTCGGCCCCGCAGGTATCGCCCTACCCCACCCGCTACTGGCTGGACGAGCCGAAGATTGAATTGCTCAACCACGCCAATGTGTTCTGCCGCGAAGGACTGGACATCGGCACCCGGGCCTTCCTGCCGCATCTGCCCACGAACCTGGGGACAGCCCGGGTCGCTGACCTGGGCTGCGGCAACGGCGTGCTGGCCATTGCCAGCGCCCTGCGCAACCCCGAAGCGCATTACACGTTGGTGGATGAGTCCTTCATGGCCGTGCAATCGGCCGCCGAGAACTGGCGAGCGGCCTTGGGCGAGCGCAAGGTCACCGTACGGGCCGGCGATGGCCTGGCCGGGCAACCAGCGCAGTCGCTGGACGTGGTGCTGTGCAATCCACCGTTCCATCAACAGCAGGTGGTGGGCGATTTCCTGGCCTGGCGGATGTTCCAACAGGCCCGCGAAGCGCTGGTGGTTGGCGGCGCGCTGTACATCGTGGGCAACCGGCACCTGGGCTATCACAGCAAACTGGCGCGGCTGTTCCGCAGCGTCGAGCAAGTGGCCGCCACGCCGAAGTTCGTGATTCTCAAGGCTCGGAAATAACTCGCCTGGCGGGGCAGCGTTGCCCCGGCCGGATATCAATGAGTCGTCAGCCCCGCAGCATTCATGAACATCCGCATCAGGCTGGCGACGATGAACAGCGCCAGCACGCTGCCCATCCAGATCCCCGCCAACCAACCCAGACGCTGCCAGAGCGGCTTGCGTTCGGCGGCTTCGATGTCCTTCAAGTCCGGCTTGGCCATTTCAATCCCCCCGCTGCTCGGTCAATGGTAACCGTCGTCATGGGTGACCTTGCCCCGGAACACGTAGTAGCTCCAGAAGGTGTACACCAGGATCAACGGGATGATGAACAGCGTGCCCACCAACATGAACCCCTGGCTCTGGGGCGGTGAGGCGGCATCCCAGATCGAGATGGACGGCGGCACGATGTTCGGCCAGAGGCTGATGCCCAGGCCGCTGTAGCCAAGGAATATCAGCACCAGCGTCAGGATGAACGGCGTGTAGTGCGCGTTGCGGGCGACGGCGCGGAATAACCCGTACATGGTCACCAGTACCAGGATCGGCACCGGCAGGAACCAGAACAGGTTCGGCAGTGTGAACCAGCGCGCGGCGATTTCGGCGTGGGCCAACGGCGTCCAGAGGCTGACGATGCCGATCACCGCCAGCACCACGAACGCCAGCGGCCGGGCGAGGTCGTGCATCTGTTCCTGCAATTTGCCCTCGGTCTTCATGATCAGCCAGGTACACCCGAGCAAGGCATAGGCTGCGATCAAGGCCATGCCGCAGAACATCGTGAACGGCGTGAGCCAGTCCAGGGAACCGCCGGCGAACTGGCGATTGACCACCTGGAACCCATCGATGAACGCGCCCAGCGCCACCCCCTGGAAGAAGGTGGCGGTCAGCGATCCGCCAATGAACGCCTTGTCCCAGAGATGTCGCTTTTCGGCCTTGGCCTTGAAGCGGAACTCGAAGGCGACACCACGAAAAATCAGGCCGATGAGCATCAGGATCAGCGGCAGGTACAGCGCCGACAGCACCACCGAGTAAGCCAGTGGAAACGCCCCGAACAGGCCGGCACCGCCCAGCACCAGCCAGGTTTCATTACCGTCCCAGACCGGTGCCACGGTATTCATCATCACGTCGCGGTCGCGCTCGCCCTTGATGAAGGGGAAGAGAATGCCGATTCCCAGGTCGAAACCGTCCATGATCACGTACATCATGATGCCGAAGATGATGACCACGGCCCAGATCAGCGGAAGATCAATACCCATGACTCAATTCCCCTTGTTCGAGCGGTCGTTGTGGTCCATCTCTTCGTCGCCCTCGTTGGCGGCCGACAGTGGCCGCGCCGGGGTACGTTTCTGGCCCGGGCCGCCATCGGTCGGCTCGGCCTCGTGGGCCACCGGCCCTTTGCGCACCAGGCGCATCATGTAACTCAGGCCGGCACCGAACAGCGCGAAATAGACCACGACGAACAACACCAGGGTGATACTCATCTGAGCGAAGCTATGCCCGGACGACGCATCGGCCGTACGCATCAGGCCGTAGACCACCCACGGCTGGCGGCCGATCTCGGTGGTGAACCAGCCGGCCAGGATCGCGACCAGGCCGGACGGGCCCATCCACAACACCAGGTGGAGGAACGGCCGCGATTGATAGAGTCGGTCGTTGCGGCGCAACCAGAGGCTGCACAGGCCGGTGAAAATCATCAGCAATCCCAGGCCCACCATGACCCGGAACGACCAGAACACGATGGTCGAATTCGGTCGGTCCTCAGGCGGGAACTCCTTGAGGGCCGGCACCTGCTTGTCCAGGCTGTGGGTCAGGATCAGGCTGCCCAGGTAAGGAATCTCCACGGCGAAGCGGGTCTTCTCCGCCTTCATATCCGGAAGGCCGAACAGAATCAGCGGCGTGGGCTCGTTGCCGACGTTTTCCCAATGGCCTTCGATGGCCGCGATCTTCGCCGGTTGATGCTTGAGGGTATTGAGGCCATGGAAGTCGCCGATCACCGCCTGTACCGGCGCCACCAGCAATGCCATCCACATCGCCATCGAGAGCATCCGGCGGATGGCCGGTGTATCGCGCCCGCGCAACAAATGCCAGGCGGCCGATGAGCCGACGAAGAACGCCGTGGCGACAAACGCCGCGGTGGACATGTGCAGCAGGCGATAAGGAAACGAAGGATTGAAGACCACCGCCAGCCAGTCCACCGGGATGACCCGGCCATCGACGATTTCATAGCCCTGGGGCGTCTGCATCCAGCTGTTGGAAGACAGGATCCAGAATGTCGAGATCAGCGTGCCGATCGCCACCATGACCGTGGAAAAAAAGTGCAGGCCTCGGCCGACCCTACTCCAACCGAACAACATCACGCCGAGAAAGCCCGCTTCGAGGAAGAACGCCGTGAGTACTTCGTAGGTCAGGAGCGGTCCGGTGACGGCACCGGCGAAGTCCGAAAATCGGCTCCAATTGGTACCGAACTGATAAGCCATGACCAACCCGGAGACCACGCCCATGCCGAAGTTGACGGCGAATATCTTCGACCAGAAGTGGTACAGATCGCGGTAGGTATCGTCGCGGGTCTTGAGCCACAGGCCTTCGAGTACCGCGAGATAACTCGCCAGGCCGATGGTGATGGCCGGGAACAGGATGTGGAACGAGATCGTGAATGCGAACTGGATCCGGGCGAGATCGAGCGCCTCCAAACCGAACATAAGTCTTCCTCTGTCAGGTAAAACCGGCTGCGGGCGGGGCCTGCATCGCTGCCCCCAGGGATATGGAGTGCGACGCTTTTCAAATCGTTCTTTTTAAAACCGTCACAACGCAGGAACCTGGCCGGTTGGCCACCAGATCGACGCCCCAAGCGGAGTTGATCTGGATCAAGCAATGTTCAAAGAGTAGTCGCATTCTCGCCGATGAACGGCGTGGTCTTTTGTCGCGTGACAGGTTGACTCAGTGGCTGGCAACGCTGTTGCAGCTTGCCTGTACTGCAAATCTGTGGGAGCAAGGCTTGCCCGCGATGCAGGCACCTCGGTCTCGGGGATACTCCGAACAGCATCGCGAGCAAGCTTTGCTCCCACAAGAAATTCGGTATTCCACCCAAAGATCGATGTCTGGCTAACTATTTTTTCGCTGGTCGCAACTTCCAGTTACAGCTCGGTGATAATCTCGCTGCCTTCATCAGTGGATCCGTCATCGATGCCCAGCCAAGCGCCCACGCTGCTCCGTCACCACCGCCCCTTCATCGCCTTCTGGCTGGCCCGGATCTTCACCGCCAGCGGTTTTCAGATGCTCACCGTGGCCATCGGCTGGAACCTTTACCAACTGACCGGCAACGTCCTGGACCTGGGCCTTGTGGGGTTGGTGGAATTCGCGCCGCGGGTGCTGTTCATGTTGCACACCGGGCATGTAGCGGACCGCTATGACCGGCGCAAGGTCGCGGCGATCTGCCAGTCGTTGCAAGCGATGATCGCCCTGGCCCTGGCGATCGGCAGCGCCACCGACAATGTCACGCGAGAGATGATCTTCATCCTCGCCTTCCTGCTGGGCGCCGCCCGCTCCTTTGAAATGCCGACCACCCAGGCACTGTTGCCGAGCATCGTACCGGCCGCGCTGTTTCCCCGTGCCGTGGCCGCCGCGCAATCGGCCCAGCAGTCAGCCACCATCGTCGCCCCGGCCCTCGGTGGCCTGCTGTATGCCTTCGGCAGTGTCTGGGTCTATGGACCGACCGTGGTGCTCTACCTCATCGCCTGCAGCCTGATGCTCAACCTGCCCGCTCGCCAGACGCCGCTGAACAAAGGCAAGGCGACCCTGGATTCATTGCTGGCCGGGATCCGTTTCATCCGCAGCCGCCCGGACATTCTCGGCGCCATTTCCCTGGATCTGTTCGCAGTCCTGCTGGGCGGCGCGACGGCGCTGCTGCCGGTATTCGCCAAGGACATCCTGCTCACCGGCCCCTGGGGCCTGGGCCTGTTGCGCTCGGCCCCGGCGGTCGGTGCCCTGCTGATGTCGCTGTGGCTGGCGCGGTTCGCCGTGGAACGCCAGGTGGGCCGGGTGATGTTCAGCGCCGTGGGCGTGTTCGGCGTCGCCACCATTGCGTTCGGCCTCTCCACCTCGTTCTGGTTTTCCCTGGCGGTGCTGGTGGTGCTGGGCGCGGCGGACATGATCAGCATGGTGATCCGCGCGTCCTTCGTGCAGTTGGAAACACCGGATGAGATGCGCGGCCGGGTCAGCGCGGTGAACGGGCTGTTCATCGGCGCGTCGAACCAGCTGGGCGAATTCGAGTCAGGCCTGACCGCCCACTGGTTCGGCACGGTGCCGGCGGTGGTCATGGGCGGCGTCGGTACGCTGCTGGTGACCGGGGCCTGGATCAAACTGTTCCCGACCCTGGCCAACCGCGACCGGATGCATGAACCGGTGGACGACGCTAAAGCAACTTATCCAGGGTGATGGGGAAGTCCCGCACCCGCTTGCCGGTGGCGTGATAAATCGCATTGGCCACCGCCGCCGCCACGCCGACGATACCGATTTCACCGACGCCCTTGGAACCCAGCGCGTTCACGATGTCGTCCGGTTCTTCGACGAAAACCACATCGATGTCACCGATATCGGCATTCACCGGCACGTGGTACTCGGCAAGGTTGTGATTCATGTGGCGTCCCAGGCCATGGTCGGTCAGGGTCTCTTCGTGCAACGCCATGCCGACGCCCCAGACCACGCCGCCGAGGATCTGGCTGCGGGCCGTTTTCGGGTTGATCACCCGTCCCGCCGCAATCGCGCTGACCACCCGATTGACCTTCACCGTCCCCAAGTCCTCGTCCACCGCTACTTCGACGAACACCGCCGAATGCGTGGCGGTGGCATAGGCCTGGCGCTTCTTGTCCGGCTCGGCGGTCACCTGGGCCTGCAACGGTGTCTCACCACTGTTTTGCGCCAACTCCGCCAACGACACGCAGGCATCGCCCAGGCGCAACTGACCGTCGGCAAACGTCACCTGCTCAAGGGTCGCGCCGCTGAAGGCCGGACAGGTCTGCCGGGCCACGGCCAGCAGTTTTTCCTTGAGAGCTTCACAGGCCTGCTGCACCGCTGTGCCCACCGACGAGACAGTGAACGAGCCACCTTGCAGCGGTGCGGTCGGCAGGGATGAATCGCCGAGGATGAACCGGACATTTTCCAGCGCAACCCCTGACGCCTCGGCGGCGATCTGGGTCATGACGGTGTAGGTGCCGGTACCGATGTCCGTGGTGGCACTGCTGACGGTCAGCTTGCCATCAGCCGCCAGCGAAGCCTGGGCACTGGCCTTCTGCTGCATGGCTTCCCAGACACCGCCCGCCATGCCCCAACCCACCAGATGCCGGCCCGTGCGCATGCTGCGCGGTTCCGGATTGCGCTTGTCCCAGCCGAAACGCTGGGCACCTTCGGCATAGCATTCGCGCAACGCCTTGCTGGAATACGGCTTGCCTTCGTTCTCGTTACGCTCGGCATAGTTGATCAACCGCAACTGGAGTGGATCGATCGCCAGGGCACAGGCCAGCTCGTCCATGGCGCACTCCAGCCCGATCAACCCGAGGGCTGCGCCGGGGGCACGCATGTCCAGCGGCGTGTAGACATCCAACGGCACCAGTTTGTAGGTCAACTCCACGTTGTCGCAGTGATAGAGCATGCCGCTCCACTCCACCACGTGCTCGGTGAAGTCTTCGAAGCGCGACGTCTGGCCAATGGCGGTGTGCGCTACGGCCAGCAACCGTCCATTGGCCGCGGCGCCCAATTGCAGGCGTTGCAAGGTCCGCGGCCGATAACCGAAGGTGAACATTTGCTGGCGCGTCAGGCTGACCCGTATCGAGCGCTTGAGCGCCAGCGCGGCCATCACCGCCAGGGGCAGCTGGTATTGCGGTCTCAGCCCGGAGCCGAAGGCACCGCCGACAAACGCGGCGAATACGCGCACCTGTTCTTTCTCAAGCCCGAACACTTTTTGTACGTAGGCCTGGCAGTTTTGCGTGCCCTGGGTCTTGTCATGGATGTGCAGGCTGCCATCAGGTTGATACAGCACGGTGCTGGCGTGGGGCTCCATCGGGTTGTGATGTTCCACAGGGGTGCTGTAGGACACATCCACATTGATCGCCGAACTGGCGTACTCACCCTGAAAATTCCCACGGGGCTTGGGCAGTTCGGCCGGTGCCGGATGGGCTTCGTTTTGCAGGATGGTCAGATCGGTCTGATGGTCTTGGGCTTCATATTCGATTTCAATGAGTGAGCCGGCGTAACGAGCCAGTTCGAGATTCTCCGCAACCACCAGGGCCAGCGGCTGGCCACTGTAGAGGACCTGGTCGTTGTACAACGGCCGGAACGGCGAACCGTCCGCCGCGTCGGCATCCTGGTAGGGCTCGTCATAGCTGGCGATTTTTGGCCGGTTGGTATGGTCGATCACCGCGACTACGCCGGGCAGCGCCAGGGCTCGGGAGGCATCGATGCGCACCACGCGGCCACGGGCGACAGTACCGGACACGACGCTGCCATGCAGCAAGCCTTCCTCAGGGTATTCGCCCGCATAACGGGCCCGGCCCGTCACCTTGAGCAAGCCATCGACCCGGTCCAGCGGCTGCCCCATGGGTTTGTTCGGTGCATTCATCTGGCTTCTCCTCCCAGTGCGGCATCGCTCAAGGCGCGAACGATCGCCCGGCGCGCCAGCCTGACCTTGAAGCCGTTGTGGGCCAACGGCTCGGCGTTCTGCAGCAGCGCGTCGGCGGCGGCCGTGAAGGTTTCGCGGCTGACGGTCTGGCCCGCCAGCCAACTCTCCACGGCCCGGTCGCGCCAGGGTTTGTGGGCAACGCCTCCCAGGGCCAGGCGCGCCTGGCGGATGACCGGCCCCTCCAGCTCCAGCGCCGCCGCCACGGAAACCAGCGCAAACGCGTAGGAAGCCCGGTCCCGGATCTTCAGGTAATGGCTGTGTTCGGCAAAACCGGCGGCAGGCAACTCGATGGCGGTGATCAGCTCATCATCGGCCAGTTGATTGTCCCGCTCCGGTGCATCGCCGGGCAGTCGGTGGAAGTCGGCGAACTCGATGGTCCGCGCCCCGCCTCGACCAAGGACATGGACCACCGCCTCGAGGGCGGCCAGCGCGACACACATGTCGGAAGGATGGGTCGCAACGCAATGATCGCTCGCGCCGAAAATCGCATGGATCCGGTTCAGTCCATCCCGCGCCGGACAGCCACTGCCGGGCTGGCGCTTGTTGCAGGGCACGTTGGCGTCATAGAAGTAATAACAGCGGGTCCGTTGCAGCAGGTTGCCACCGGTGCTGGCCATGTTGCGCAGCTGCGGCGAGGCGCCGGCCAGGATCGCCTGGGACAACAGCGGATAACGACGCTCGATCCACGGATGCCAGGCCAGGTCGGCATTGCTCACCAAGGCACCGATCATCACGCCGCCGGAAGGGGTTTCACTGAGGTCCGCCAGGGGCAGGCCGGTAATGTCGATCAGATGCGCGGGGCGGGTGAGGTTTTCTTTCATCAGGTCCAGCAGGTTGGTACCGCCGGCGATGAAGCGTGACGTGGGACTCGACAAGTCGATGGCCGCCTGCACGGTGTCGGGCTTGCTGTAGTGGAAGGGGTTCATTGGTCGTCCCCCTGCTGCTGGCACAGGGGCAGCGCCTCCTCGATGGCGTCACGGATGTTGTTGTAGGCGCCGCATCGACAAAGGTTGCCACTCATCAGCTCGCTAATCTGGGCGCTCGTCTGCGCCCTTCCCTCGTTGACCAACCCCACCGCCGAACAGATCTGCCCGGGCGTGCAATAACCGCACTGGAAGGCATCATGCTTGATGAACGCCTGCTGCAGGGGATGCAATCGATCGCCATCGGCCAAGCCTTCAATGGTGGTCAGCTCGACGCCGTCGCACATCACCGCCAGGGTCAGGCACGCGTTGATGCGCTTGCCATCGCGCAGCACGGTACAGGCACCGCATTGGCCGTGGTCACAGCCTTTCTTGCTGCCCACCAGATCCAACTGCTCGCGCAACAGGTCCAGCAGAGTGGTCCAGGGCAACACTTGCAACTCACGCTCTTGCCCATTGAGTGTCAGACGGATCGGATGGCGGACGAAGGACGCCTGCGTCGCTTCGGACAGGGTCGCGCTCATGGAACACCTCACGGTTGGACGTACACGCGGCGTTTTGGAAAACCGCCGTCATAAGGGGTACGACTTCGGGGTGAGGTGAGTGTTCAAGGTAATTGCGCAGGCCGGGTACAAGCGCTGGCACGGCATGACGCATACATTTGTCGGGCATGTGCGGTATATAGATACCGCACCGAGTGTAATGTATCGCCTTACACTCGTTTCCATGATTAAATCCTTCCAGCACAAAGGTCTTCGCATTTTCTATGAAACGGGTTCGACTCGTGGCATCCGGGCCGACCACGGAAAGCGCCTGGCTCGCATGCTTCAGTTCATGGACAGGGCGACAGCACCGAACGACCTTGATGTCCCGGGATGGCGTCTGCACCCACTCAAGGGCGAACTGACGGAGTACTGGTCGCTGAGCGTTTCGGGTAACTGGCGAATCATTTTTCGTTTTATCGGATCGGATATCGAACTGGTCGATTATCTGGATTACCACTGACAGGAGGCTGGAACATGCCCATGCACAACCCGCCACACCCTGGCGAAACGCTCCTGATGGACGTGCTGCCCGAACTGGGTATCACCGTCACCGAACTGGCGCGGCACCTGGGTTTCGCCCGGCCTCATCTCTCTCGGGTGTTGCATGGCCACGCCCCTGTCAGCCCGGACCTGGCTGTTCGCCTGGAACGGGCAGGAATCGGGAAGGCCAGGGTCTGGTTGGGGGTTCAGACCGACTACGATTTGTGGCAAGCCGAACAGCGCGAACAACCTGTTATCGAACCTTTCTCACAACACGCCTGACGTCTGTCAGGCCAGCATTTCCGCCGCCACCACGGCGCGCACGCCTTTGCCACTGAGCTGTTCTACCAGCGTCAGGGCAAACGCCAGGGCAGCCGCCGAGCCCTGGGCGGTGATGCAGTTGCCGTCCACCACCACAGGTTGATCGACAAAGCTGCAACCGGACAGTTGCTGGCTGACGGCGGGCAGGCAGGTCATGCGCCGCTGGCGCAGGACACCGAACGCCTGCAGCGCCAGTGCCGGCGCTTCGGCGATGGCGGCGAAGAAACGTCCGGCGGCGGCCTGGTCCTTGAGCAACTGTTGCAGAGGCTGATGGGCCGCCAGGTGCTGGGCACCGATGATGCCGCCGGGCAGGACGACCAGGTCAAAGTCCTGCACCAGCATGTCCACCAACATGCCGTCGGCCGTCAGGCGAGTACCGCGGGCACAGGTCAGCATCCGTCGCCCTTCGATACTCGCCACGACGACTTCGACCTGGGCCCGGCGCAGCACATCGATCAGGGTGACGGCTTGCAAATCGTCGACACCTTCGGCGACGGCGATCAGGGCCCTCGGGATCTTGGTTCCAGGAATCATGGCGACTCTCCGCTGAGTGATTACTGGAAGCCTAGTCAGGTTTGCCGGATTGCGTGCCAAGCATCGCGCGGGCTATTTGATGTACAGCTGGGTCGACATGCGATTGCCCGGGGCGTTGATCGAGGTATTGCTGAAGCTGAAGGTGCCTTCCTGCTTGCCCTTCAGATCGAAGACATACAGGTAGCCGACCACTTGGGTCCGGGTGGAACAATCGTTGAGGTTGCCATTGCTGAACGCACACACCGGCGAACGGGTGCCGTCGACTTCGAAACCGTCCAGCGTGACATGAGGCTGGTGGCCGTAGCCAACCTCCAGCACGTAGACCTTGATATTCGGTCCACTGTGATCGCAGCGGGTCTGGGCCTGCCCTTCGGTGATGTCTTCGAAGCCACAGGCCGGCGACTCGACCTTGAGCACCTTGACCTGGCTCAATGGCGGAGCCGATGCGGCGTTGACGACCTGAGCGGGCAACCACAGGCCCACTGCGCACGCCACTGCCAGCAGATTTCTTTTCATTGGACACCTATCGAGCTCCGGGAACCGCGCGCAGTATGGCCCTCTTTTTGCTTCGGTAAAACATCGACGACGATCGCAGTCACATCGCCGCGCTGCTGGTATCATGCGCGGCTTTTTCCGACCCGCAGAAAACTCCCGGACGCCATCGGCCGTCTGTGCTTTGCTGTTGAGGTCGATACATTCACGGCGCCCGGCGCGCCACGGGGAGCAGACATGCTGGAAAGGCTGTTTCAACTCAAGGCACACAACACCAACGTGCGGACCGAGATCCTGGCGGGCGTCACGACATTCCTGGCCATGGCCTACATTCTGTTCGTCAACCCGAGCATCCTCGGCGAAACCGGCATGGACAAAGGCGCGGTGTTCGTCGCCACCTGCCTGGCCGCGGCCATCGGCTCCACGGTCATGGGCCTGATCGCCAACTACCCGATCGCCCTCGCCCCGGGCATGGGCCTGAACGCCTTCTTCACCTACACCGTAGTCCTGCACATGGGCCATACCTGGCAAGTGGCGCTGGGTGCGGTGTTCGTCTCCGCCGTATTGTTCTTCCTGCTGTCGATCTTTCGCATCCGCGAGTGGATCATTAACAGCATCCCCTTGCCCCTGCGCTCGGCCATTGCCGCCGGCATCGGCCTGTTCCTGGCGCTGATCGCCCTGGGCAATGCCGGCATCGTGGTGAAGAACCCGGCCACCATGGTCGGCCTTGGCGACTTGAAGCAACCGGCGCCGATTCTCGCCACGCTCGGCTTCATCCTGATCGTCGCCCTCGAAGCACTGAAAGTGCGCGGGGCCGTACTGATCGGCATCCTCGCGGTCACCATTGTCTCGATCCTGATGGGCTTCACCCCGTTCGGCGGCGTGATGTCGATGCCGCCATCCCTGGCCCCGACGTTCCTGCAACTGGACATCAAGGGCGCCCTGGACATCGGTCTGGTCAGCGTGATCTTCGCCTTCCTCTTCGTCGACCTGTTCGACAACTCCGGCACCCTGATCGGCGTCGCCAAGCGCGCCGGGTTGATGGGCAAGGACGGCCACATGCCGAAGATGGGCCGTGCGCTGATCGCCGACAGCACCGCCGCCATGGCCGGTTCGCTGCTGGGCACCTCCACCACCACCAGCTACATCGAATCGGCCGCGGGCGTCAGCGCCGGTGGCCGCACCGGGCTGACCGCCATCGTCGTGGCGATCCTGTTCCTGCTGGCGCTGTTCTTCTCCCCACTGGCCGCCAGCGTGCCAGCCTTTGCCACCGCCCCGGCCTTGCTGTTCGTGGCCGTGCTGATGACCTCGGGCCTGGCGGAAATCGACTGGGACGACATCACCGTCGCCGCCCCGGTCGTGATTACCGCACTGGCGATGCCGTTCACCTACTCCATCGCCAACGGCATTGCCTTCGGTTTCATCGCCTGGACCGCCATCAAACTGGTGTCCGGTCGCGGCCGTGAGCTGAACCCGGCGCTGGTCATCCTGTCGATTCTGTTCGTGATCAAGTTGGGTTGGTTCAACGCATGACTTTCGATACCCAGGCCTACACCGCCCAGCTCCAGGACAAGGTCGCCCGTTTGCGCGACCTGCTGGCCCCGTTCGATGCACCGGAGCCGACCGTGTTCGACTCGCCGCTGCAAAACTTCCGTTTGCGCGCCGAGTTCCGCCTCTGGCGCGAGGCCGGCGAACGGCATTACGCGATGTTCTCCCAGGAGGACAAGCGCACGCCGATCCTCATCGAAGAGTTCCCGATCGCCAGCCTGCGCATCAACCAGTTGATGCCGCAACTCAAGGCCGCCTGGCAGGCCAGCGCGCCCTTGAGCCACAAGCTGTTCCAGGTGGAGTTCCTGACCACCCTGGCGGGCGATGCGATGATCACCCTGTGTTACCACCGCCCGCTGGATGAGCACTGGCACGCCGCGGCCTCGAAGCTGGCGAGCGATCTGGGCGTCAGCATCATTGGTCGCTCCAAGGGCAAGCGGGAAGTGATCGGCCATGACTACGTGGTAGAAAAACTGGACGTGGGCGGTCGCACCTTCAGCTATCGCCAGCCCGAAGGCGCTTTCACCCAACCCAACGGCACCGTGAACCAGAAGATGCTCAACTGGGCTTATGAAGCTTTGGGCGATCGCAGCGACGACCTGCTGGAGTTGTACTGCGGCAACGGCAACTTCACCCTGCCCCTGGCGACCCGTGTGCGCAAAGTGCTGGCCACTGAAATCAGCAAGACTTCGGTGAACGCGGCGCTGAGCAACCTCAGTGAAAACGCGGTGGACAACGTGACGCTGGTGCGCCTGTCGGCCGAAGAACTGACCGAAGCCTTGAACGAAGTCCGGCCGTTCCGTCGCCTGCACGGCATCGACCTGAAAAGCTACGCATTCGGCAGCGTCTTCGTCGATCCACCCCGCTCCGGCATGGACCCGGACACGTGCGAGTTGACCCGGCGCTTCGACAACATCCTGTACATCTCCTGCAACCCGGAAACTCTCGCCGCCAACATCGCGCAACTGCACGACACTCACCGCATCACCCGCTGCGCCTTGTTCGATCAATTCCCCTGGACCCACCACATGGAATCCGGGGTGTTACTGACCCGGCGTTGAGTCAGATCCTGTGACAAGGGATTTATCTGTGGCGAGGGGATTTATCCCCGCTGGGCTGCGAAGCAGCCCCTAAACCATGCACCGCGGTGTAACAGGCAAACCTTGTTGGCTGGTTTGCGACTGCTTCGCACTCGAGCGGGGATAAATCCCCTCGCCACAGTCATCACTCGCCACAACGCCCCTGCCAGATTGAGAGCTGGTGTTCGATCACCGAACACTTAATGGCTATGGGCGTCGGCTTCGTTTGACCAAATTAACCATCTAGTACAATTTATCTCCACCGGCTGAAAACCAACCGAAGCCGACAATAACAATGTGGAGAAACTGCAATGCCTCCGATCGTTCTGGTGCTCAACGGCCCGAACCTGAACCTGCTTGGTACCCGCGAGCCGGCCACCTACGGCCATGAAACCCTGGCGGATATCTCGGCACTGTGCGGCCGCGCAGCCGAAGAGTTCGGCCTGGCGGTGGAGTTTCGCCAGACCAACCAGGAAAGCGAGCTGCTGGACTGGATTCACGGCGCCCGTGGCCGGTGCGCCGGAATCGTGATCAACCCGGCGGCCTGGACCCACACGTCGGTGGCGATCCGCGATGCGCTGGTCGCCAGCGAAGTGCCGGTGATCGAAGTCCACCTGTCCAACGTCCATGCCCGGGAAACGTTCCGTCACCACTCCTTCGTTTCATCCGTCGCCATCGGTGTGATGTGCGGCTTTGGCAGCCATGGCTATCGCTTGGCCCTGGAACATTTCAGTCAGCGGTTGAAAGGTTGAAACGCATGTCGAATAGCACCGTACTGGCCGGCCTGATCGGCGCAGGCATCCAGGCGTCTCGCACTCCCGCGCTCCACGAGCATGAAGGCGATGCCCAAGGCATGCGCTATCTCTATCGATTGATCGATCTTGACGCGTTGAAACTCGACAGCAGTGCCCTGCCCGATCTGCTGACCGCCGCCGAACGCATGAGCTTCACCGGACTGAACATCACCTTCCCCTGCAAGCAGGCGATCATTCCGCTGCTCGATGAGCTCTCGGCCGAGGCCCGCGGCATTGGCGCGGTGAACACCGTGGTGTTCAAGGGCGGCAAGCGCATCGGCCACAACACCGACTGCCTCGGGTTTGCCGAGGGTTTTCGCCGCGGCCTCGGCGATGTTGCGCGTCGATCCGTGGTGCAGATGGGCGCCGGAGGTGCCGGCGCGGCCGTTGCCCATGCGCTGCTGGCGGAAGGTGTCCAGGCCCTGAGTATCTTTGACGTCGAATTCAGCCGTGCCGAAGCCCTGGCCAACAATCTGAACCAGCACTTCGGTGCTGGCCGGGCCCGTGCCGGACACGATTTGCCCACGGCCATGGCCGAGGCGAACGGCCTGGTCAACACCACCCCGATGGGCATGGCGAAACTGCCAGGCATACCAGTGCCGGTCGAGTTGCTGCGGGGCGAATTGTGGGTCGCCGAGATCGTCTACTTCCCGCTGGAAACCGAACTGCTGCGCCACGCCCGGACCCTGGGTTGCCGCACACTGGACGGCGGCAACATGGCGGTGTTCCAGGCCGTCAAGGCGTTCGAACTGTTCAGTGGCGTCGCCCCGGATGCGCAGCGGATGCTGGAACATTTCCAAAGCATGAATCACTGAAGAACCTGTGGGAGCGAGCCTGCTCGCGATAGCGGTGTGTCAGTCACTTATATTTCGACTGACACACCGCTATCGCGAGCAGGCTCGCTCCCACATGGGTCACTATCAGGTTTGCAGATAGCGCAACACCGATTCGCAAATCATCTGGCGATGACGCTGCTTGATCGCCTCGTCCGCCAGATCGATCTGGAAAATCTCGCCGAAGGTGTGACGGTTGGACACCCGGTGAAAACAGAACGAACTGATCAGCAGGTGCACATCCTGCGGTTCGAGGCCGGTACGGAACACGCCTTCTTCGGCGCCGCGGCGCAGGATCAGGTCCAAGGCGTCGAGGATGCTGCTGTTCATCGCCTTGATCACGCTTGATTGCTTGACGTATTCGGCGTTGTGGATGTTCTCGATAGAGACGATGCGCACGAAATCCACATTGCGGTCGTGATGGTCGAAGGTGAACTCCACCAGGCGCCGGATCGCGTCGACCGGGGCCAGTTCCGCCAGGTGCAGGCGGCTCTCGGTGCTGCGGATATCACCGTAGAGTTTTTCCAGCACCTCGATGTACAACTGCTCCTTGCTGTTGAAGTAGTAGTAGATCATCCGCTTGGATGTGTGGATGCGCTCAGCGATGGCATCGACCCGGGCACCGGCCAGGCCCTGCTGGACAAACTCGACGATGGCTTCCTGAAGAATGTTTTCCCGGGTCTTTTCCGGGTTGTTCTTGCGCCCCTTGCGCGGCGCGGCGAGAGGCTCGTCGAGGGCATCGGACAGTTCTGGATTCATAGTCATTGCGGGCTCACGGCCATCACTGCACAAGCTGGCGATTATGGGCTGCACCGTGCAGTGAAGGAAGGCACAGGGTTGCCGTTTTACTGCCGCGCTTACGATTTCCCTACAACTTGGCGTGCCGCAGGCCACCGCTGCGGGACTTGGCCATGGCCGCCAGCCGCACCGCGACGTTGGCCGCGCCATACCCGGCATAACCGTTCTTGCGCTGGATGATTTCAAAGAAGAATCGCCCCTCGAACGGTTCGGTATAGACATGGAACAGTTCACCGCCCTGGGCGTCGCGGTCGTACAACACGTTGAAATACGCCAGTTCGCTGAGGAACTCATCGTCGAAATCGAAGCGTGCCGCCAGGTCGTCGTAATAGTTGAGCGGAATATCCAGCAACGGCACGCCGGCCTCCTTGGCGCGGCTGACCTGGGCGAAGATGTCGTCACAGTCGAAGGCGATGTGATGCACGCCGGAACCGCGATAGCTCGACAGCGCATGCGAGATTGCGGTGTTGCGGTTTTCGGAAATGTTCAGGGGCAAGCGGATCGAACTGCAGCGACTGCGCAGGGCCCGGCTCTTCACCAGGCCATAAGGGTCAGGCAACACCACTTCGTCATCGGCTTCGAAATCCAGCAGGCTCTTGTAGAACAGCACCCAGCTGTCGAGGCTGTCGGCCGGCAATGCCATCGCCATGTGGTCGATGCGCTTGAGCCCGGCCCCAATGACCGCGCCCGGTTGCAGGTTGAAATCCGTTCCATAGACGTCCGCCTCCCGGTCCACCAGGTAGATCAGGCTGCCGTCAGGTGCGCGCACCGCCGCCAGTTCCAGCTCATTGGGCCCCACCAGGCCGCGATAGGGCTGCCCCTTGTAATCCACGGCCCGCTTCAGGGCGCTGGCACTGTCTTTCACCCGCACCGCAGTGGCGCACAGCGACGGCCCGTGAGCCTCAAAGAAACTGTGGGCGAAGGAGTACGGCTCGCAGTTGAGGATCAGGTTGATATCGCCCTGGCGCAGCAGGCTCACGTTCTTGGAGCGATGCTGGCCGGCCTTGACGAACCCCAACCGCTCCAGCCAGTGGGACAGTTTGGCGCCGAGGTTATCGTCCACGGCGAACTCGAGAAACTCGATGCCGTCGTATTCGCTGGGCGGTGGCGGGGCAAACAATGGATCGAGGTTGGCCACCGGCTCAGCTTCCGCAGCCAGGCGCTGGCGGGTTTTCTCCTCCAGATAGAGCAATGAACGCAGGCCATCGGCGGCATTGGCCCGTGGCGGTGCGGCGCGAAAACCGTCGTTGAAGATCTCCAGCGACAGTGGCCCGGTATAGCCGCTCTTGATGATCGGCGCCAGGAAACCCGGCAGGTCGAATTCGCCCTGCCCCGGGAAACAACGGAAATGCCGGCTCCACTCCAGCACGTCCATCGCCAGGATCGGCGCGTCGGCCATTTGCACGAAGAAAATCTTCTCGCCAGGGATCTCGGCGATGGCATTCGGGTCGCCCTTGAGGGACAAGGTATGGAAGCTGTCGAGCAGGACACCCAGGCTGGGGTGATCGGCCTGGCGCACAAGGTTCCAGACCTGTTGATAAGTATTCACGTGCCGCCCCCAGGCCAGCGCCTCGTAACCGATGCGCAAGCCCCGCGCACCGGCTCGCTCGGCCAGCAGCCGCAGGTCATCCACCAGCATCCGCTCGTCTCCCAGGCTGTCGGCCGAGGCGTTGCTGCACACCAGCACCAGGTCGGTGCCGAGCTCCTGCATCAGGTCGAACTTGCGCTCGGCGCGCTCCAGGTTGCGGGCCAGGCGATCGCGGCGACAACCTTCGAAGTCACGAAACGGCTGGAACAACGTGATCGCGATGCCCAGGTCAGCGCACATCTGCCGGATTTCCCGAGGGCTGCCGTCGTAATAAAGCAGGTCGTTCTCGAAGATTTCCACGCCGTCGAAACCGGCGGCGGCAATGGCTTCGAGCTTTTCCGGCAGGGTACCGCTCAAGGATACGGTGGCAATGGAACGCTGCATGGGTTCGGCTCCCGGGACAGGCATCGGCTACAGAAGATTCGCCGCTTTTGAAAGAGTGAACAGATTATTGAGGCGCCAATGCCTTTCAGCAATTTAATATGTACCACCCAGTTAGTTTTATGGGCGATTATCGAACAAAATGCCCTGGAGCGAATTGACGACTTTTCGTCCACTGCGCACCATCGGTCCCACATTGCTGCAGGCGCAGAACGCCGGCAGCAATGGATGAAACCCAGACCACCCCATAAGAATTTCAAAAACGGGTACACCCTATGAATCCTTCCCAAAGTTCCCCCTTGAGCCCAGGCATGGGCGTCACGACCGGCGGCATCGGCGACAAGATCCGCGGCGCCCTGGCCGTGGGCAAGACCCGTTGGGGCATGCTCGCACTGGTGTTTTTCGCCACGACGCTGAACTACATCGACCGCGCCGCCCTGGGCGTGATGCAGCCCATCCTTGCCAAGGAAATGAGCTGGACGGCGATGGATTACGCCAACATCAACTTCTGGTTCCAGGTCGGCTATGCGGTCGGCTTCATATTGCAGGGCCGGTTGATCGACCGGATCGGCGTCAAGCGTGTGTTCTTCTTCGCCGTGCTGCTCTGGAGCCTGGCGACCGGCGCCCATGGCCTGGCGACTTCCGCGGCGGGCTTCATGGTCTGCCGTTTCATCCTGGGCCTCACCGAAGCCGCCAACTACCCCGCCTGTGTGAAGACCACCCGGCTGTGGTTCCCGGCGGGCGAACGAGCCGTGGCCACCGGTATCTTCAACGCCGGGACCAACGTTGGCGCGATGTTCACGCCCATGCTGCTGCCGCTGATCCTGCAAGTGTGGGGCTGGCAGGCGGCATTCCTGTGCATGGCGGCATTGGGCGGGGTCTGGTTGCTGTTCTGGGGCCTGAAATACTTCAATCCGGAAGACCACCCCAGCGTCAAACAGTCGGAACTGGACTACATCCAACGTGAGAGCGAACCGGAACAGGTTCGCGTGCCGTTCTCCCGCATCCTGCGCATGCGCGGCACTTGGGCGTTCGCCCTGGCCTACTCGATCACGGCGCCAGTGTTCTGGTTCTACCTCTACTGGCTGCCACCGTTCTTGAACCAGCAATACAGCCTGGGCATCAATGTAACCCAGATGGGCATCCCGCTGATCATCATCTACCTCACCGCCGACTTCGGCAGCGTGGGCGGCGGCATCCTCTCTTCGTTCCTGATCGGTCGCGGGCTGAACCCGATCAAGGCACGACTGGTCTCCATGCTGCTGTTCGCCTGCTGCATCGTCGGCGTGATCATGGCCGCCGGCGCCAGCAACCTGTGGATGGCGGTGTTCGCCATTTCCCTGGCCATCGGCGCACACCAGGCCTGGACCGCCAACATCTGGAGTCTGGTGATGGACTACACGCCCAAGCACATGATGAGCACGGTGTTCGGCTTCGGCGGCATGTGCGCGGCCATCGGAGGGATGTTCATGACCCAACTGGTGGGACACATCCTGACAGTGACCCATAACAACTACACCGTGTTGTTCACCCTGATCCCGGCGATGTACTTCACGGCCCTGATCTGGCTGTACTTCATGGCACCGCGCAAGATTCCGACGCTGGAGAGTTGATACGCCTTCAACCACCTGTGGCGAGGGAGCTTGCTCCCGCTGGGTCGCGAAGCGGCCCCCGGCTTCTGGCGATTGCTGCGCAATCGAGCGGGAGCAAGCTCCCTCGCCACAGAGGTCCGGGCACGACCAGTCATTTGCGCCGCTGCTGCCACGCAGCGGCCAACCCACTGAGACAGATCAGCACGATACCCAGCACCGTGGTCAGGGTCGGCGTGTGGTTGAACAGCAGCCACCCCAGCAAGCCGGCGAACACGATCTGGCAATAGCTGAAGGGCGCCAGCAGCGCCGGGGCGGCGACGCGGAAGGCCTGGGTCAGCATCAGGTGCGCCGTCATTCCACAAGCGCCCAACGCCAGCATCATCGCCCCGTGCAACAGGCTCGGCACCTGCCAGAAGAACGGCACCAATGCGCTCATCACCAACGTGTTGCACAGGCCGGCGAAGAAATTGCTGGTGGTCGGGCTGTCAACTTCGCTGAGCTTGCGCGTGAGCAACTGATAGAAACAGAAGAACAGCGCCGAACAGAACGGCAACAGCACGGCCGGTGTGAACAGGTCTCCGCCAGGATGGACGATGATCAACACCCCGATGAAGCCGAAGATCACCGCCACCCATTGACCGCGTGTCACCCGCTCGCCCAGCAGCGGCACCGACAACGCCGTGACCAGCACCGGGGCCAGGAAGTTGACCGCCGTCGCCTCGGCCAATGGGATGTACAACAGCGACGTGGTGAAAAACAGACTGGTGCCCAGCAGGCACAATGCCCGCGCCAACTGCCACAACGGGCGCTTCGTACGCAGCACCCGCAACCCCGAGCGCGGCAGGAAAATGCCCGCCATCAGCAGGGTATGCACCACATAACGGGCCCACACCACCATGATGATTGGATAGAAACCCGAGAGGTATTTCGACAGCGCGTCGTGGCTGGAAAACAGGAACGTCGCGAAGACAATCAGCAGGATGCCCTTGAAGGCCTGATTGACACCGGAAAGCGGGGTGCTGACGGTCATGGAGTGATCCTGGGTGACGTAATTTAGGGGCCAATCTCTGCTTGTGTCAGCTGAATAACTCCGACGCCTGGCTCGCTTGCGACAATTCCTCAGCAAACGCCAGCAAGGTCGGGGCCAATTCATGCAACCGCACCCGCGTCATCCGTGCGCTGGGTCCGGCAACGCTGAGTACACCGACGACCCGGTCGTCCAGCGGGTGTCGCACCACGGCGGCGATGGCCGAGGTGCCGACCGCCGAGCTTTCCTCGACACAGGCATACCCTTGCTCGCGAGCCGCCCGCAGGTATTCGAGCAGTTCATGGTTATTATGGGGCGCGTTTGGCCCCACATCCGCGGGCACCTGCGCAGCCTGGCGCTCGACCAGCGCCAGCGCCTCGGCATCGCTCATGCATGCCAGCCAGGCATGGCCCGACGCCGTATAGAACAACGGCGTCTCGCGGCCCATGTCCGGGTCGTAGCGCAAACCGGACCGCGCGCCCTGGGACTTGGCGATCCAGGTCTGGCGATCCCCTTCGATCACTCCCAGGCGCACCAGCTCACCGGTTTCCCGGGCCAGACGGTCCAGCACCGGCTGCACAATGTCGGCGCCGCTGCGCGAGAGATAGCGAAACCCCAGGGCGACCAGCCGGGTGGACACGTGATAACGCAGGTTCTCGGGATTCTGGCGCACGTAGCCCAGGCGCATCAGTTCGGCAAGCAATCGGTGGGTGGCACTCTTGGGGATCTGCAGTTGCTCGGCCAGCCCTTGGAGCGGCCAGCCGCGAGGTTCGCTGGCGAGACTTTCCAGCACATCGAAAACCCGCTCAATTTGACTTCCAGCCATGGGACCCCGATGCGATGTTATCGATTCCAGAATTTTGAAAGTCTAATGCAGATTCTGGAACCAAGTACACTTTCATCGGCAGATGCTGTCTCTTGTGGGAGCTTATGTCAGAAAGCTGTTAGTAAACTGGCGTCATTCCCACTCAACGGCAACACTGTCCACACGGTCAATCAGAGGACTCCCACATGCTATGGAAAAAAGGTCGCCGCAGTGACAACGTGGTGGACGCCCGTGGCGATGGTGACGGCGGCGGTGGCGGGATGCGCTTTGGTGGGGGCAAGGGACTGAGCCTGACGGCCATTCTGTTGATCGTCGGCATCGGCTGGATCACCGGCCAGGATCCGATGCAGATCCTCGGGCAACTCGCCGGGCAGATGGATCAGTCCGCACCGACTTCTTCTCAAACCCGCCAGGCACCACCGGCCAACGATGAACAGGCCGAGTTCGTGCGTTCGATCCTTGGTGATACCGAAGACACCTGGGGCCAGGTCTTCCAGCAGGCCGGACGCCAGTACCAGCAACCCAAACTGGTGCTGTTCAGCGGTCGGGTCAACTCGGCGTGCGGCCTCGCTTCTTCGGCAACCGGGCCGTTCTACTGCCCGGCGGATCGGCAGGTCTACCTGGACATGAGCTTCTTCAAGGAGATGTCCCAGCGCTTCTCCGCCGCCGGAGACTTCGCCCAAGCCTATGTCATCGCCCATGAAGTCGGCCACCACGTGCAGACGTTGCTCGGTGTGTCGGCAAAAATCCAGGAGGCTCGCCAGCAAGGCCGGCAGATGGAAGGCGACGGCGGGCTGCTGGTGCGTCAGGAATTGCAGGCCGATTGCCTGGCCGGCGTCTGGGCCAACCATGCGCAGAAGCGCCTGAACTGGCTGGAGCCCGGAGACGTCGAAGAAGCCTTGAACGCCGCCAACGCCATCGGTGACGACCGCTTGCAGCAGCAAGGCCAGGGGCGCGTGGTGCCGGACTCCTTTACCCACGGCACCTCAGCGCAACGGGTGCGCTGGTTCAAGGCCGGGTTTACCCAGGGCCAGGTCAGCCAATGCGACACCTTCGCGGCGAAAAACCTGTAGATGAAATGGGCCACAGCGATCGCACTGGTGCTGTGCAGCCTCTTTGCCCAGGCTGACGAGCACGCGGTGAACACGGTGGCGCAGGGGCGGTTGCAGCTCAAGGGCGGCAGCATGGTCGTCGGCGTCAGCCCGCCCCCGGCGTCTATCCAGCGCGTGCTGATCATCCTCCATGGGCGGCTGCGCAATGCCGATACCTACTTGCACAACGCCGAGAAAGCCGCCGGCCAGGCCGGACAACTGGCTACCACGCTGATCATCGCCCCGCAGTTTCTCAACGAACAGGACATCGCCCGTCATCAACTCCCCAATGAACTGTTGCGCTGGCAAGGCAACGACTGGATGGCCGGCGGCTTATCCACCGGACCGAGTCCGGTCAGTTCCTACCAAGTGCTCGACGACATCGTTGCGCGGGTCAGCGATCGGCAGCAGTTTCCCGACGTGAAGGAAATCGTCATCGCCGGTCACTCCGGCGGCGCCCAGGTGGTCCAGCGGTATGCCCTGCTCGCCCATGGGCAGTACCGGATCGCCCCGCGCTTCGTCATCGCCAACCCGTCCTCCTATGCCTATTTCGATGCACAGCGGCCCATGGCCTTCGACCCTACTGGTTGCCCCGGTTTCAACCGCTGGAAATACGGTCTGCTCAACCTTCCCGCCTATGCCGCCGGGCAGACAGCCGCCCAACTGGAAGAGAACTACATCAAGCGCGACATCACCTACCTGCTCGGGCAACAGGACGTCGACCCGGAGCACCCGGCGCTGGATAAAAGCTGCGAGGCGCAGACCCAGGGACCGTATCGGTTGCTGCGCGGGCATTTCTTCTTCGATTATCTAACCCGACGCCACCCCGAGGGGCTGAACCAGCGGTTGATCGAAGTGCCCGGCGTGGGGCATGACGGGGATGGGATGTTCAATTCGCCTGAGGGGCTGAAGGCCTTGTTTGGGCAGTAAAGGCCTCATCGCGAGCAGGCTCGCTCCCACAAGCGAACGCTGATCTTGTAACCGACACCGATCTACTGTGGGAGCGAGCCTGCTCGCGATAGCGATTGACCTGCCAACCTGTTTCTCAAGCCGAAATCATCCGCCGCAACTCGCCACAATCCCGGGCATGCCAATCCGTCAGCTCCGGCCACGGATTGTCCGGCAGGTTCACCAGCACGGTCCGCGCACCCGCCGCACGACCACAGTCCAGGTCAAAGCGATAATCGCCGACCATGACCATGTCCGCAGGCGCCACGCTCCAGGCTTCGGCCAGTTTCAACAGGCCACCCGGGTGCGGCTTGGGCGGCGCTTCGTCACGGCCCAGCACGTCCTCCACGGCGAAACAATCGGCCAGGCCAATGGCCTCGAGTGTCACATGGGCCAGTTCCCGGGCGTTGCGGGTCAGGATCCCCAAGCGATAGCCACGCCCGGCCAGCTCACGTACCAACTCGACCGCACCCGGCGCCGGTTTGGAGCCCAGCGCCAGGTCCCGCTCGTGCTCCAGCAGCCAGGCATGCTTGGCCGCGGCTTCATCCGCCGGCAAGGCCGCCAGGTGGGTCAGGATGTCGTCTTCGGCCGGAATCGCCAGGGCCACCCGGATGGCCGCGAAATCATGCACGGCAATGGTCAGCGTGCCATCCATGTCGAAGACCCAGTGCCGTACATCCGCCAGGCTCATGCCCAGTCCTTGCGATGCCGGATCAGGCCTTCCTGGGTCACCGAGGCCACCAGTTGCCCGGCGCGATTGAACACGCTGCCACGGGAAAATCCCCGGGAGTTGCCAGCCCAAGGGCTGTCCATGGCGTAGAGCAACCAGTCATCGGCACGCAGGTCGGCATGAAACCACAAGGCGTGGTCGAGGCTGGCGACCTGCATGTCCTTCTGCCAGACCGATTTGCCATGGGGCAGCATCGACGTGGTCAGCAGGCCGAAGTCCGAAGCGTAGGCCAGCAGGTATTTGTGCAATGCCGGCGAATCCGCCAGGGCGCCATCGGCGCGGAACCACACGTATTTGATCGGATCGGCCGGCTGCGGGTTGTACGGGTCTTTTTCCGTGACCGGGCGTACCTCGATCGGCTTGGGGCACAGCAGTTTTTCCCGCATGTGCTCGGGCAACAGGTGCGCCCGCTGCTGGGTCAGCTCCAGTTCGGAGGGCAGATTTTCCGGGCCGACGACCTGGGGCATGGTGCTCTGGTGCTCGAAGCCCTGTTCGTCGTACTGGAACGACGCACTGCAGGTGAAGATCGGATTACCTTTCTGGATCGCCGTGACCCGGCGGGTGCTGAAGCTGCCGCCGTCGCGTACCCGGTCCACCTGGTAGACCACAGGCAACGCCGCGTCGCCCGGACGCAGGAAATAGCCATGCATCGAATGCACATGGCGCGCCTCTTCCATGGTCTGGCTGGCCGCCGACAACGACTGGCCCAGCACCTGGCCGCCGAACAACTGGCGGAACCCGAGGTCCTGGCTGCGACCGCGGAACAGGTTTTCTTCGATCGGCTCCAGGGTCAGCAGGTCGACCAGATCTTCCAACACGTGGCTCATTCAGACTTCCTCACACAGCACACCGCGCAGTCTGCGCTGCGACGGTGGATCAATTGTCGCCCGTTCTGGCGGGCAGTGTAGACGTCCGTGTCGGTTAACCGTGCAGGGTCTGCAGCCACTGCTCGCGGTTGATGCGATAGAGCACATGGTGACGCAATGGATGACCGACCGCGAGTTTTGGATGTTCGAAATCGTCAACCGGGTCATGGAGCATGCCGATCGCCTGCATGACCTTTTGCGACGGCAGGTTATCGGTCGAGGTGAATGCCACCACTTCGTCCAGCCCCAGGCGGTCAAACCCACAGCGCAACGCCGTCCAGGCGGCCTCGCTGGCATAACCCAGGCCCCAGTGCTCCCGGGCCAGGCGCCAGCCGATCTCGATGGCCGGCGTGAAGTGCGCGTCGAACCCCACCACACCCAGCCCGGTAAAACCGATGAAGGCACCGGTGTCCTTGCGTTCCAGCGCCCACAGGCCAAAACCATGTTCGGCAAAGTGCCCACGCACGCGCCCGATCAGCGCGGCACTTTCAAGGCGACTCAAGGGTGCCGGGAAATAACGCATCACCTGCGGATCGGCAGACATGGCCGCAAACGCCGGCAAATCCTCATCGTGCCACTGCCGCATGAGCAGTCGCGCACTTTCCAGTTCCAGTATCGGCTCCATCTCTACTCCCCTTCCATGCCCCAAAGTCTACATCGCTGGTAGGATTCGTCATTCAATAACCGCTGAAAACACCATGCCGCTGCCGCTTATCTATCACGAAGACTACAGTCCCGAATTCCCGGCGGAACACCGTTTCCCCATGGACAAATTCCGCCTGCTGCGCGACCACCTGGTGGACAGCGGGCTGACCCGCGACGCGGACCTGTTGCGCCCGGCGCTGTGCCCGCCGGAGATCCTCGCCCTGGCCCATGATCGCGTCTATATCGAACGCTACATGAGTGGCGAGTTGTCCCGCGAAGACCAACGGCGGCTCGGCCTGCCCTGGAGCGACGCCCTGGCCCGGCGAACGGTACGGGCCGTGGGCGGTTCGCTGCTGGCGGCCGAGCAGGCCCTCGAACACGGGCTGGCCTGTCACCTGGCCGGAGGTACCCACCACGCCCATTACGATCACCCTGCGGGATTTTGCATTTTCAACGATCTGGCGGTGATCAGCCGTTATTTCCTCGCCAGTGGCCGCGTCTCTCGGGTGCTGATTTTCGACTGCGACGTGCATCAGGGCGACGGTACCGCCCGAATACTCCATGACACCCCGGACGCAGTGACAGTTTCCTTGCATTGCGAAAAGAATTTTCCCGCACGCAAGGCCCAGAGCGACTGGGACATTCCTCTGCCAATGGGCATGGAAGACTCGGCGTACCTGAAGGTGGTGGACGACGCCCTCAACTATCTGCTGCCGCTCTACCAGCCGGACCTGGTGCTGTACGATGCCGGTGTCGATGTGCACAAGGACGACGCCCTCGGTTACCTGAAGCTGACAGACCAAGGGCTCGCCGCCCGGGACGAAAGCGTCATGCGTCATTGTCTCGGGCGCGACATCCCGGTGGTCGGGGTGATCGGCGGCGGCTACAGCAAGGACCGCAGGGCCCTGGCCCGGCGTCACGGGATCCTGCATCACAGCGCACAAAAAGTCTGGACGTCATCAGGCTGTCATTGAAATCTGGGTGCGTTACCCACAATGCCTGTGGAGCGGCCTGTGGATAACCTGAGCGAAACGGCCTACAGGCTATATCGGGCATAGCTTGCAGAGGCCTGGTTGTTTTTTAACCACATTTCAGCAACACCCCCATCCCCCCTGTGGGAGCGAGCCTGCTCGCGATAGCGGTCCACCCTCCAACATTGATGTCGCTGATCCACCGCAATCGCGAGCAGGCTCGCTCCCACAGGATTTTTGTGCTGATAGAATGCCGCGCTTATTCCCATCTCTGCAGTCCACGCCATGACCTCGACCGCCCCATCCACCACCCCAAGCATCGCCATCATCGGCGGCGGCCCTGCCGGCCTGATGGCGGCCGAGGTGTTGAGCCAGGCCGGCATCCAGGTCGACCTGTACGACGGCATGCCCTCGGTGGGCAGGAAGTTTCTGCTGGCCGGTGTCGGTGGCATGAATATCACTCATTCGGAAGCCTTCCCGGCCTTCCTGTCCCGCTACGCCGAACGGGCCGCGAATATCGCCCCATTGCTGCGGGCATTCGGCGCGGATGAGCTGTGCAGCTGGATTCACGGGCTGGGGATCGACACCTTTGTCGGCAGCTCCGGGCGGGTGTTTCCTACGGACATGAAAGCCGCCCCGCTGCTGCGTGCCTGGCTCAAGCGTCTGCGCGATGCCGGGGTGATGATCCACACCCGCCACCGCTGGCTCGGCTGGAACCCCGACAACAGCCTGCGAATAGCCAGCCCCGAAGGCGAAAAGACCCTTCAGCCCGACGCCACGCTGCTGGCACTGGGCGGCGGCAGTTGGTCACGCCTGGGCTCCGACGGCGCCTGGATGCTGGCCTTGGAGCAGCGCGGTGTCGTCCTTGCGCCGTTGCAACCGAGCAACTGCGGCTTCGACGTGCAGGCCTGGAGCGACCTGATGGTCAGCAAATTCGCCGGCGCCCCGCTGAAAAACATTGCCATCGGCCTGAACGACGACGTCCCCCGTCTTGGCGAGTGCGTGATCACCGCCACCGGTATCGAAGGCAGCCTGATCTATGCGCTGTCGGCACCGATTCGCGAGGCTATCAATCACCATGGCAGCGCGACGATCCATCTGGACCTGTTGCCGGGCCGGCCTGTGGATAAAATTTTCCGGGCCTTGAACAAGCCGCGCGGTTCACGCTCGATGGCCAAGCACTTGCACAGCCAGTTGGGGATCGATGGGGTCAAGGCTGGGCTGCTACGCGAACTCACACCGGCCGACGGCTTCGCCGACCCCGCACGCCTGGCCCAAGCCATCAAGGCGTTGCCCATCACCCTGGTCAGAACCCGCCCCCTGGACGAAGCCATCAGCAGCGCCGGTGGCGTGACATTCGACGCCATGGATGAAAACCTGATGCTCAAGCAGATACCCGGCGTGTTCTGCGCGGGGGAAATGCTCGACTGGGAAGCACCGACCGGGGGTTATCTACTGACGGCGTGCTTTGCCAGCGGGCGGGCGGCGGGGTTGGGGATGCTGGAGTTCCTGAAGCAGTGATCATTCCCACGCTCTGCGTGGGAATGCCTCAACGGACGCTCCGCGTTCGGCTTTTTGGGACGCGGAGCGTCCCCGGATGCATTCCCACGCTGAGCGTGGGAACGATCAACGGGTCAGGGTTTCTTTTTACGCGGCCCGGTATTGAACACCGGCACTTTGCGCACCGGCTTGACCGAAGGTTCCACCGGCCCCGTGTCCCCGCTGTCCACCCACTTGCCGAGGTTGCGCTTGCCACCACCGCCCGGCGTTTTTGGCTTCTTCGGCTTTTTCGGCTTCTTGATCACCTGGCCACTGGCGTCGGTATCCGGCACCCGGTGTTCAGGCTCGAAGTCCTGCTCCATCTGGCGAGTCAACGTCTGGCGGGTCAACATCTCGATGGCTGACAGCAGGTTCACTTCATCGGCACACACCAGGGAAATCGCTTGCCCCGTGGCGCCCGCCCGGCCAGTACGGCCAATGCGATGGATATAGTCTTCGGCGACGATCGGCAAATCGAAATTCACCACCAGCGGCAGGTCTTCGATATCCAGCCCACGGGCGGCGACGTCGGTGGCCACGAGGATCTGGACTTCACCGAGCTTGAAACGGTCCAGCGCGCGCTGGCGGGTGGCCTGGGGTTTGTCGCCGTGGATGCCGTCAGCGTTGACGCCCAGTCCCTGGAGTTTTTCCACCAATGCATCGACGCCGTTGCGGGTCTTGGCGAATACCAGCACCTGCTTCCACTTGTTCTTGCGCAGCAGGTGCACGAACAATTCCGGCTTGCGCTTCTTGTCCACCGTCACCACCCATTGCTTGACAGTGTTGGCGGCGACGTTGCGCGGGCTCACTTCGATGCTCAGCGGATCGTTGAGCATCTGCCCGGCCAGCAAACGGATGGCGTCGGAAAAGGTCGCCGAGAACAGCAGTGTCTGGCGCTTCTTCGGCAGGGCCCTGTAGATATTCGCCAGCTCTTCGGAGAAGCCCAGGTCAAGCATGCGGTCGGCTTCGTCCAGCACCAGGGTCTGCAACTGGTTGAACTTCAGCGCGTTCTGTCGGAAGAGATCGAGTAGGCGTCCCGGCGTGGCGACCAGCAGATCGACACCCTTGCGCAGCTTCATCATCTGCGGGTTGATGCTGACGCCACCGTATACCGCGTAGGTGCTCAACGGCAGGTTTTGCGCGTACTGGCGCACGCTTTCATGGACCTGCTCGGCCAATTCGCGGGTCGGCACCAGGATCAGCGCCCGCACCGAGTTGGCGGCCACTTTCGGCCCTTCGGTGGTCAGCAACTGCAACAGCGGCACGGCGAAACCGGCGGTCTTGCCGGTGCCGGTCTGGGCCGCGGCCATCAGGTCGCGACCGGCCAGCACCGCCGGCATGGCCTGGGCCTGTACCGGGGTCGGGGTCTGGTAGCCGAGCGTCTCGAGGGCGCGCAACAAAGGTTCGATCAGGCCAAGGGTGGCGAAAGTCATGGAAGTACCGTAGGAAAAATCAGCGCAGGGTGTGCAATGCGCGGCAGTTTACCTTAATTCAGGATTCAACCGGCGCAGGCTTGGGCTTGCGCCACTGAGGCAGCCCGATCAACACCACGGCACTGATGATCACCAGCATCGCCAGGGACTCTTCGACACCGATGCTTTCGCCGGCAAACACGATCCCCAGCAGCACCGCCACCGCCGGGTTGACGTAGGCATAACTGGTGGCCGCCGCCGGCCGCACATGCTTGAGCAGGTACATGTAGGCGTTGAAGGCAATGATCGAACCGAAAAAGGTCAGGTAGGCCAGCGCGAACCAGCCTTCGAACGGCGGGATGCGCTCCAGCTGTTCGCCACTGGCGAAACTGCCGATCAACAGCACCACGCCGCCCACCAGCATTTCCACGGCACTGGCCATCGCCCCCGCCGGCAAGGGCAGATGTTTGCTCAGCACCGAGCCGAAGGCCCACGATGCCGCAGCGAACACCAGCAGGGTTGCACCCAGCGGACTGGATTGCAGGTTTGAGCCCAGGTTGAGCATGGCGATGCCGATCAGCCCCAGCACAATGCCCGCCCATTCCAGGCGTGTATTACGTGCCCCCCAGAAATACCCACAAAGCAGGGTAAACAAAGGCACCGTCGCCACAGCCAACGCCGCGACCCCGGACGCCACGCCGGTGTGCTCGGCGACACTGACCGCGCCGTTGCCGAAACTGAGCAGCAGCACGCCGATGATGGCCCCGGCCTTCCACTGCGCCCAGGTCGGCGCCGGCGCCCCGCGCCAGCGCAGGAAGCCGTACATGAGCGAGCCGGCCAGCACGAAGCGAATCCCGGCCAGCAACAACGGCGGCCAATGCTCCACGCCGATGCGAATCACCAGGTAAGTCGATCCCCAGATGACATACAGGGCGAAGAAAGCAGCGATCAGCGGCAGTGGAAAACGGCGTGGGCCAGGCATGGTCAGCTCGAAGTCAGGACAATGAAAGACGTTATTCTAGAAAGGCGACGAACGGAAAATAAGCTACAAAACCTGTTTATCCTACCCATACACTTTTCAAATCAAGGAGATCGGCGCTATAAACCGTGCTTTCGAAAGTCATGTCATCTGGAAGCCAAACCGTGGATAAATACGACCGCATGCTGCTCAGCGCCCTGTTGGAAAACGGTCGTGCGTCCTACGCCGAACTGGCCCGCAAAGTGAACCTCTCGGCCCCGGCCGTGGCCGAACGCGTCAGCAAACTGGAGGCCAGCGGCATCATTACCGGCTACCAGGCCAAGGTCGACATGGCCAAGATCGGCCTGCCGGTGCAGTGCGTGATCGAATTGCGGATGAACCAGCACGGCAACCAGAAGGCCTACGACGACTTGTGCAAGATTCCCCAACTGACCGAATGCCACCGCGTGACCGGCGACCCCTGCGTGATCATGCAAGCGGCGGTCGGCTCGATGCCGGAGCTGGAAGAACTGATCAACCGGATCGCCAAGTTCGGCTTCAGCAAGACCTCGATCGTGCTGTCCAGTGCCATTGAAAAGCGGGTGCCGCTGGGGCAGCTGGAAAGCAACGGCAAGTAGCCGCTTTCACCTGTGGGCGAGCCTGTGGGAGCGAGCCTGCTCGCGATAGCGCCAGCCCAGTCAATATTTGCGGTGACTGACACACCGCTATCGCGAGCAGGCTCGCTCCCACATTTGGATGACGGTGCTCCTAGAACCCTCGATGGCGCTTGAGATGCTCATTGATCTTCGCGGCCGGGACCTTCTGCAAACTGCACAACAGATCATGGGACAACTCCCGCAGCCCATGCTTGTGCCGCAGTTCCGAAGCCAGGTGCGCGGTGAGGTTGGCGGCCATTTCGGCGTCGGCCATGGCCCGGTGGGCCTGGCCGGTATGGGGCAGGCCGGCAAAGGCGTTGAGGGTGCCGAGCTTGTGGTTCGGCGCGGCCGGTATCAGGCGTCGGGCGAGCAGCAGCGAACAGGCAAAATTCTGCAGGCGGGTGCGCTTGATCCGCCCCAGTTCGAAGTCCCAGAACTTCTGGTCGAACGCGGCGTTATGCGCCAGCAGCGGCGTGGTGCCGACGAACTCGTTGACCTCGTTCATCACCCGCTCGGCCGACGGCGCGCTGCGCAGCATGGCATTGCTGATGCCGGTCAGTTGCTCGATGAAGGCCGGCACCCGCACGCCGGCATTCATCAGGCTCTGGTAGCGGTCGACGATCCGGCCTTGCTCAAGCATCACCACGGCGATTTCCGTGGCCCGGCAACTGCTGCTCGGGGTGATTCCGGTGGTTTCAAAGTCGATGACTGCGATGCGTTCCAAACCTGTCTGAACTCCGTAACGATCAATTCTTGAGCAGCAGCGCGCCTTCGATGGGCACGTAGCGACTGGCGGCGCGGATCAGCGAGTTGGCCGTCAACCCCGGCACGCCGTACGCCACCGCCTGCACGCCGTGCTTGCTGATGATGCGTTCGAGCAGCATGTCGAAATCGCCGTCACCCGAGGCCAGCACGACCTCGTCGACATGGTCGGCGGCATCCATGATGTCCAGCGTGATGCCCACGTCCCAATCGCCCTTGGCCGAGCCGTCGCTGCGCTGGATGTAGGGCTTGAGCTTCACGGTGAAACCCAGGTTGCGCAGGATCTGCTGGAATTGCTGCTGCTTGCTGTCACCGCGATCGATCGCATAGGCGTAGGCCTCGACGATCTGCCCCTGTTTGCTGACATCGGCCCACAGGGCGGCGTAGTTGAAGTGACAACCATAGGCTTGGCGCACGGTGTAATAGAGGTTCTGAACATCGGCGAACACTGCGATTTTCTTCACCGCGGTTCCTCTTGAATGCACAAGCGCACAGGCTCTGGGTCAGGCATCAGTGGCCGATGTGGCCACCGGGCCCGAAAAGGCGCCCAGTATGCCAGCCCGGAGGAGGGTTCCGCGAATAATCGGTCCGAGGCGCGTGGGCACCCCGGACGAATGGCAGGTCAGACGAAGGAATCGTCGTCGCCAAAGAAGGAAGAGTCGTCGCTGTAGTCCGCGTCGCTGAAGCCGCCCTGGTCGTTGCCGTAGTTATCGTTGTCGGCCATGCGCTGGTCGTCGCCCCAACCGTTGTCGCTGCCGTTACCCACGTCGTTGACCGGTTGGGCCGGCTCTTCCTTGATGATCTCGACGATCTCCTGGGGCTGCTGACCGCTGTGGAACAGACTGCTGATACCTTGCGCCAGCATCACGCCACCCGCGACGCTGGCCGCGGTTTTCAGGGCGCCACCCAGGAAGCCGCTCGCTGCCGGGGCTTGTTGTTGCGCAGCGCCATAGCCCGCTGGCGGCGCACCGAAGCCCTGCTGCGCCTGGGCGTTGTTGAAAGACGGCCGCGCAGGCTCGCGCCAGCCGCCACCACCGGTTGCCGGAGCGCTTGGGGCGGGGGCCGGTCGCGAATCGCGACTGCTGCCACCAAAAATACTCGAGAGGAAACCACCGCCACCGCTGGGAGCCGAGGCCTGGCTGCGAGCGTTCTGCAGGTCCGCCTGCAGTTGCTGGACTTGCTCGGTCAGTTGCCTGTTCTGCTCGTCGAGGCGCTTGATTGCCGCCTCCTGCACCAGAATCGCCTGGGCCATGAAATAGCCGGCCGCAGGCTGGCTGGCCAGGTGCTCCTTGATCCGCGCCTCGGCCTGGGCGTCGCGCGGGGCTGAATCCTTTTCGGCCTGTTGCAGCCGTGAAAACAGTCCATCGATCAGGGTTTGTTCTTCGCTGTTCATGGCGACCTCATCAGATTGCCGGGTAGAAAACCAAGCCGGTTCCGCAGAACCGGTGCTCATCAGTAATGGGGTTTGCCACGAGGGTTTCAATGGTCTTTACCTGATGTTTACGTTTGCTTGTGCGGGTGCCTGATCGGTTAAAGTGTCGGACCGCTTCTGGACCTGCGATCCGACTCATGAATCCGTTTGACGTGCTGCGCGACTCTTTGTATTTCTTCAAGCGCCATCTGGGCCGGATCGCCCAGCTGTGCCTGCCGCTGGTGATACTCGAGGCCGTGCTGCAACAAGCCGTCGACAGCGCTCTCGGCCCGGATGGTTTTCCGGGCTACAGCGTGATCGTCGGGCTGCTGGTGTATCCGGTGTACACCGCCGCACTGATCCTGTTTCTCGACGCCCGCAGCCGAGGCGAATCGCCGCACATTCGCGACCTCCTCGCCGCGGCCCTGATCCTCTGGCCGCGCTTCGCGTTGCTGACCGCCCTCAACACGTTGCTGATCCTGCTGGGGATTTCGTTGTACATCCTGCCAGGCCTGTGGCTGATGGTGACCCTGGCGTTCAGCGAGTATCTGCTGGTGCTCCGAGGCCTGGCGCCGCTGGCGGCGATGAAGGAAAGCCTGCGCATGAGCCGCGGCCAGTTCTGGCGGATCCTGTTGTGCATCATGGGCGTGATGGGGCCGCTGTGGCTGCTCAAGGGCGCCAGCGTCTCGGTGTATCCGCCACCCCAGAACCCCTGGCTAGGCCTGTTGATCGACAGCATTCACAGCTTCCTGCAACTGTTCACCAGCGTTGTGCTGTTCCGGATATTCATGCTGATCGGGGAAAAAACCGAGCCATGACCCGTTTACTGCGCTACACATTGCTGGGCTTGTTGTTGGCCGTCTGCCTCGCGGCCCTGGCGATCTACGGCCTGACCTGGCGTCCACAAGCCCGGGAAACACTGCCGGTCAATTGCACCGCCGGCGCCGCACCGCTGATGCCCGGCCAAGCGGTAAAAGTGATGACCTGGAACGTCCAGTTCCTGGCCGGCAAGCGCTACGTGTTCTGGCACGACCTGGCCCAGGGCGACGATGAAAGCCCAACCCTGGAAGACATGGCGTTCAGCCTCGACGAAGTGGCACGGGTCATCCGTGACGAACAGCCCGGCATCGTCCTGCTGCAGGAACTGGACAACGGTGCCAAGGCCAGCGACTACCAGGACCAGCTCAAGTTGTTGCAGGAGCGGCTTGCCGACCTTTACCCCTGCAGCACCAGCGCCTTCGACTGGAAGGCCGATTTCATCCCCACCCCCCATATCTTCGGCAGCGTCGGCCGACAACTGGCCACGCTGAGCCGCTACCGCATCGATCACGCCGAACGGGTGCAACTGCCGGTGGCCGAAACCAACTTCATCAGCCGCCAGTTCCAACCGAAGAATGCCCTGCTGGTGAGCTATATGCCGCTGAGCGATGGCAGCCAACTGGCCGTGCTCAACACGCACCTGGAGCGAGCCGCGCAGCCGGACGACACCCTGCCCAGGCAGGTCACTGCCGTGGCCAAGGCCTTGGACAAGTTCGAATCCCGAGGCATGCCCTGGCTGATCGGCGGCGACTTCAACCTGCTGCCCCTGGGCCAGTACCTGCGGCTGCCGCCCGAACAGCGTACCCCCTACTCTGCCGACAGCCCGCTGCACCTGCTGTGGGACAAGTACCCGATGATTCCCACCAACAACGAGGCCAGCGGCATCGACCGTGCACACTGGCTGACCCACTACCCGAACGACCCCGGCCTCAACGGCCCGGACCGCACCGTCGACTATCTGTTCTACAGCCCGCGCATCAAACGGGTCGAGGCCCAGGTAAGGCAGGACGACACGTTGCGCATCTCCGATCATTTGCCGGTGATTGCGCGGTTTCTGCTGCCCGTTACGCCATAGCCGCAAACCTGTGGAACGGGTCTGCTCGCGATAGCCCTGTGTCAGCCAGTTTCAATGTCGACTGACAGGCCGCTATCGCGAGCAGGCTCGCTCCCACAGGAACCTGCTGATGAATAGCAATCGTGCCGCCAGCCCGGAGCCAATGTGGGAGCGAGCCTGCTCGCGATAGCGGATGTTCGGCCAATGTTGATGTGACTGACAGATGGCCATCGCGAGCAGGCTCGCTCCCACACGGGTGGGTCCACTTGGATTAACGTCTGTTCACTTACGCGGTTTGACCCGCGCCGTCGCCTCCGCCACTAACGGATCATCCGGCCAGTAATGCTTGGGGTATCTGCCCTTGAGATCCTTCTTCACCTCGGCATAGGTGCTGCGCCAGAAGTTCGCCAGGTCCTGGGTCACCTGCACCGGCCGGCGTGCCGGGGACAGCAGGTGCAGCTTGACCACCTGGCGTCCGCCGGCGATGCGCGGGGTGTCGGCCAGGCCGAAGAGTTCCTGCAAGCGCACCGCCAGGATCGGCGGATGTTCGCTGTAGTCCAGGCGGATCGACGAACCCGAGGGCACGCTCAGGTGATGGGGTGCTTGCTCGTCCAGCCGCTGCGGCAGGGGCCAGGGCAACAGGTTGTGAACAATGCTCGACAAGTCCAGGTTGGCAAAATGGCTGAGGCGCGAGACTCGGCCCAGGTAAGGCATCAGCCAATGTTCAAGACTGCCGAGCAGCGCTGCGTCGCTGACGTCGGGCCATTCGCTTTCGCCCTTGGCGTCCAGGTCCAGACGACGCAGGAGTGCCACCCGCGCCTGCCATTGCCGCAGTTCCGGCGTCCAGGGCAATAATTCCAGACCTTTGCGCCGCACCAGGTTCACCATGGCCTGGCTACGAGCGGACTCATCCAGGCCGGTCAGCGGTTCGCGGCTGAGCACCAGTTCGCCGACCTTGCGCTGGCGCTCGGCCCGCAGCACGCCTTCGCGTTCGTCCCAGTCCAGTTGATCCACCGTGTGCACCTGCTCGGCCAGTACGGAATCGAACAACGCCGGATCGAAATCCGTTGCCAGGTAGATCCGCTCTTCCCGCTGGCCCTGGCGGCTGCCGAGATCGGCGATCACCAGCCACGGCTGCTTCATCAGACTGTCAGCCTCGGCGAACAGCGCCGCACGGCCGTTGGCCAGGCGGTATTCCGCGCCGCCGGGTCGGCGCTGCTGCGCGACCCGATCCGGATAAGCGAACGCCAGCAGCGCTCCGAGCCAACGCGGATGATCGGGATCGGCCACGGCTTCTTCGGCCTTACCCCGCAAGTAACCGCGATACTGCCGGGCCAGTTGCCGCGCCCGCGTTACGCCGCCTTGTGCCCCCCGCGCCGCCCGTTCTTCGCCGGACAGCAAGGCCAGGCGACTGTGCAAATCCGCGCCGGCGCCCCTGAGAATGTCCCGTTCGCCCAACAACGCTGCCACGTTACAGGCCATGTCTGCCAGCCCAAGCGCCTGCCCACGCAGCAATAAATGGGCGATACGTGGGTGAGCCGGCAGTTCGGCCATGGCCTGGCCGTGGCGGGTCAATTGCTCGCCCTCCAGCGCCCCCAGGCGTTGCAGCAGGTCCTGGGCCTGGGCATAAGCGGCGCCGGGCGGCACGTCGAGCCAGATCAATTGCTGCGGCGTCACGCCCCAGCGTCCCAGTTGCAGGGCCAATCCGGCCAGGTCCGCCGAAAGAATCTCCGCGCTGCCATAGGCGGCCAGTTGTTCGTGCTGGTCTTCGGACCACAACCGATAACACACCCCCGGCTCCAATCGCCCGGCCCGGCCCGCCCGCTGAGTGGCGCTGGCGCGGGAAATGCGCTGGGTATCGAGCCGGGTCATGCCGCTGCCCGGGTCGAAACGTGGAACCCGGGCCAGCCCGGCATCGACCACCACCCGCACGCCGTTGATGGTCAGGCTGGTCTCGGCGATGTTGGTCGCCAGCACCACTTTGCGCAGGCCAGGAGGCGCCGGGTCAATGGCGGCACGCTGGGCCGCGAGGTCCAGTTCACCGTGCAATGGACAGAGCAGCACGTTACCGCCCTCGCCCAGGGCATCGGCCAGTTGCTGGTGAACCCGACGGATCTCCGCCTGCCCGGGCAGAAACACCAGCACACTGCCGGTTTCATCGTGCAGGGCTTCGAGCACGGTCTGCACCAGCCGCGGCTCGATGAACTCGCCGGGCTGGAATGGACGGCCCCAGCGCACGGTCACCGGGAACATCCGTCCCTCACTGCGCAGGATCAGCGCGTCGTCCAGCAACCCGGCCAGGCGCTCGCCCTCCAGGGTCGCCGACATCAGCAGGATCTTCAGCGGCTGGTCTTCGCGAAACAGCTCCCGACCGTTGAGGCTCAAGGCCAGGGCCAGGTCGGCGTCGAGACTGCGCTCGTGGAATTCATCGAAAATCAGCAGCCCCACACCTTCCAATGCCGGATCGTCCTGCAGGCGGCGGGTGAGGATCCCTTCGGTGACCACTTCGATACGGGTGCTTGGGCCCACCTTGCTGTCCAGGCGAATCCGGTAGCCGACGGTTTCACCGACCTTTTCACCCAGTTCACTGGCCAATCGCTCCGCCGCAGCCCGTGCCGCCAGGCGTCGGGGCTCGAGCATCAGGATGGTCTGTCCGGCCAGCCACGGCTCGTTCAGCAAGGCCAGGGGAACGCGGGTGGTTTTACCGGCACCGGGCGGTGCTTCGAGCACAGCTTCATGGCGTGATGCCAAGGCTTGACGCAGGGCAGGTAAAACTTCATCAATCGGCAAAGAAATCATGCTGGCTCCAAAACAGAGGGCCGAGTATAACGGCGAACTGTTTGGCGTGGTCTGGACTCAAACCAACAACGCCCCTACCTGCTCAGGAGATTGTTATGCGTATTCCCTTTCGCGTGATCGGTGGTGTCCTGGTCGCCACCCTGCTGACCCAGGTCAGCGCCTGCGGCTCGATCTTCTACCCTGACCGTCGCGGCCAGATCGACGGCAAGATCGACCCGGCCATTGCCGCACTCGACGCCGTCGGGCTGCTGTTCTACATCATCCCCGGCCTGATTGCGTTCGCGGTGGACTTCGCCACCGGCGCCATTTACTTCGAACCGGGCAAGACCGCCCAGGTCGCGCCGGAAAAACTCAAGCAGGCCATCAACCCTGACGGCAGCGTCGACAACCATAAGCTGCAGGCCATCCTGGAAAGCGAACTGGGCCGCAGCTTCCCCCTGGACGATCCACGGCTGATCCAGCACAAGGGCAGCGCGCAGCAACTGGCCGCCCTTGGACTCAAGCCGGCCGCATAACGGGCGCCACTGAAGGAACGACCGCGCCATGACCACCAGCACCGAACACGCTCGCCTGTTACGCCTGGCCACCCGCGCCTCGGTGGCCGTGGCGTCGATCCTGATTATTGCCAAGGCACTGGCCTGGTGGCTGAGCGGTTCGGTGAGCATGCTTGCCGGCCTGACCGACTCGGCCCTGGACGGCGTCACCTCGCTGCTCAATCTGCTGGCAGTGCATTACGCCTTGCGCCCCGCCGATGCCGATCATCGCTACGGTCATGGCAAGGCCGAATCACTGGCCGGCATGGCCCAGGCGCTGTTCATCGGCGGCAGCGCCGTGTTGATTGCCCTACAGGCATTCGAGCGTCTGAAAAACCCGGTTCCGGTGGAGGCACCCTGGCTCAGTGTTGGCGTGATCGTGTTTTCCCTGGCACTGACCCTGGCGCTGCTGGCATTGCAGCATCGGGTCATCCGCGCCACCGGCTCCAACGCCGTGCGCGCCGATTCGCTGCATTACCGCTCTGACCTGCTGCTTAACGGCAGTATCCTGGTGGCGCTGGTGCTGGCCGGGTTCGGCTGGTACCAACTCGACGCCTGGTTCGGCCTGGGCATCGCCGCCTACATTCTCTGGAGCGCCATCCAGATCGCCCGGGAAAGTTTCTCCGTGCTGATGGACGAAGAACTGCCGCCCGACGTCAGCCAGCACATGCTGGAACTGGCCTGCGCCGTGCCCGGCGTACTCGGAGCCCATGACCTGCGCACGCGGATTTCCGGCAACCACTGGTTCGTGCAACTGCACCTTGAATTGCCCGGGGAGCTGACCCTGTCAGTGGCCCACGGCCTCAGCGACCAGGCCGCCGATGCCATCCACCGGGCCTATCCGAAGGCCGAAGTGCTGGTGCATGCCGATCCCTCGGAAGTGGTGAAAGCGGCCAGCGCCTGATGCTTGCAGGAGTCATTGTGGCGAGGGGATTTATCCCCGCTGGACTGCGAAGCAGTCCCAAAAACTTGCAATTCAACTCGTCAGCCAAACCGAGGTCTCAGGTTTCAGGGCTGCTTCGCAGCCCAGAGGGGGACTGCATTCCAGGCTGAATGTTCAGTAACTCACCTGATACCCACGACTGCTCAGGCAATTCCCCTGGGCCTGCCGATAGGTCTGCACCACTTCCGGCGCGGGCGGGTAGGTATAGTTGCGCGGGTCGAAACCGCTCTGCTGCACCGCCCAGCGATAGCACTCGTAGCCGTCCTGATTGACCTGCTCGGGAGACTGGCCGTTGGCCGGATAGGCCACCACATCGAAACCGTTGCCCTGGGGTTGCGGCTGCGGGTTGGCGACTGGCGCGTCGACCACGACGTAGTCCTGGGTACTGGCTTCGTAAATGTAATAGGCGCCGGCGGCGAGGAAGAACAGCGAACTGCCAATCCACACTTCCCGGGCATAATCGGGCAGGTAACGGGTGCGAATGCCCCGTGGCGGCTGCACCACGACATAGCGTGGTCCTTGTGGGCGATACCAATAGCCGCCCGAGAAGAAATAGTCCTGGCCACGATAGGGCACGCGGTAGTTGCGATCCGGGAAGCGATCGATGACATAACCGGGACGATACTGCGGCCCCGGCCCCCAGCCATTGCCATGTCCGTCCGGGCGACCGGCCCAGTGCTGGTCGGGGCGATTGTCATGCTCGGGGCGTGGCCGATTGCTCGGATAGCCGTCGCTGCGGCGCGGGATATCGCGGTAGTAACCCGGTTGCGGCTCCCGGGTCTGGGTCACGCTGTCGGGCCGCCCCTGGATCGGCAGGTTATTACCCGGCTGTTGCTGCGGCGGGCGACCATGACCGTTGGGGTCCTGGGGCGATCGATCATAGGACGGGCCACCCTGGCGCTGGGCACCGGGTTCGAACTGACGACTGTTGTCACCACGAATGATTTCATTGCTCTGGGGCCGCGGCTGGCCCGAGTACCCCTGACCATTGCCGCCACGCCCATCGCGCCCCCGATCACCGTCGGGACCACCGCGATTCTGCTGATCATCGGCCATCCCTTGCGCACTGACACTTGCCCACAACAGACCAACACCTGCCAGACGCCAGATGCGCGACTTCATGTTATTCCTCACAACGGTTCAGGGCCTGATGATAAGACTGGGAAAAGCCCAGGCCGGTTCTGCACCAGATTATCAGCAGCGCCACTTATTTCGCAGGCATTAAAAAAGGGAGACCCGTCGGCCTCCCCTTGAGAACTTCGTCCGTGCTCGACGCTTTTGACGTCGGCTCACCTCACGCCGTCTTCTGGACAGTGTGCAGCTCGGGGGCCTGCCAGCACCGGTGGGTGCCGCGACCGCAGCCGGCCTGCTTGGGCGGGCTGCATTGGACTGTTTGTCCGAGCAGTGATCTTGGTAATAAGAATAAGCCTGGGGCGTCGACAGATGATTGCTAAGATTGCGGAAATAAACATCACTTGCGCAATTTTTACCCTCGGATAGATAATCCCACGCAATTATCAAGATAAAGGCCCGATTGATGAGCAAACTCGACCGTTACGACCTGAGCATTCTGGCGGAATTGCAGCGCGATGCACGCATCTCCAACCAGGAACTGGCCGAGCGCATCGGCCTGTCGCCCTCCCCTTGCTCACGACGGGTCAAGCAATTGGAGGACGACGGCTACATCACGCGTCAGGTCGCCCTGCTCGACCGAAAGATGCTGGGCCTGAGCCTGACCGCCTACGTGCTGATCGGCATGGACCGCCACACTCCCGAGCGCTTCGAAAACTTCGAAGCGGCCATCCGCAACCTACCGCAAGTGCTGGAATGCAGCCTGGTGACCGGTATGGACGCGGACTACCAGCTCAAGGTGGTGGTGCCGGACATGGACCACTATCAGAAACTGTTGCTGGGCCACCTGACCCGGATCGACGGCGTCACCAGCGTGCGCTCGAGTTTCGTGCTGAACCAGGTGCTCAGCAGTACCGAATTGCCGTTGACCCATCTGCGCAGCTGAAACCGCCATCGCGAGCAGGCTCGCTCCCACATTGATCGCGATCCCCTGTGGGAGCGAGCCTGCTCGCGATAGCGTCAGCCCAGGCGATGAATAGCTGCGACACACCGCCGCAGGTCAATCCCTCGCCCTGCCCCCATGCCGTATACTCGCCCGGTGTTTTCAACCCCGCCCACGCCGGAGTGTTTCGATGGATCCTGCTGTTTTCGAAGAGTGGATGATGACCGGCCTGGTCAGCATCCTGATCATTTTCATGGGTTTCATCGTCTGGGATCTGGCGAAGAAGTCCAAAGCCGGGCGTTTCGGTTCGTTCATCCTGTTTTTCGTACTGGGGCTCGGCGTGGCGGCGTTCGTCATCAAGAGCGTGGTGATCGGCCTGATCGAGTCGGGGGCGCTATAAGCGCGCCGGAACCTCTTTCCACTGGCCCTGATCAAGCCCTTCGATCGTCCAATCACCGATCCTGACCCGCACCAGCCGTAGCGTCGGCAAACCCACGGCGGCGGTCATGCGCCGCACTTGGCGGTTGCGCCCCTCACGGATCACCAGTTCCAGCCAACGCGTAGGCACGCTTTTGCGAAAGCGCACCGGCGGGTTGCGCGGCCATAGCTGCGGCTCATCCAGCAGTCGCGCCTCGGCGGGCAGCGTCATGCCGTCGTTCAACTCGACACCTTCGCGCAGACGCTGGAGTTGTTCGGCGCTCGGTTCACCTTCCACCTGTACCCAGTAGGTCTTCGCCAGTTTGTGCTTGGGGTCGGCGATACGTGCCTGCAATTGCCCGTCATTGGTGAGCAACAACAGCCCCTCGCTGTCGCGATCCAGCCGCCCGGCCGGGTAAATGCCCGGGATGTCGATAAAATCCTTGAGCGTCGCCCGCCCCTCGCCATCGCTGAACTGGGTCAGCACATCGAAAGGCTTGTTGAACAGGATCAGCTTCGGCTCGGCTGGGGGCGCCTTCGCCACACGGCGCGGCGTGGCGGCTGGAGGCTTCGCGCCAGGACGACGGGAAGCAGGGCGTGGAGGACGGGGCATGGCGAATACAACATCTAACGGTCAGGGCCGCCAATGCTAGTGGCCTGACCGCTAAATAACCACCGCCGTATCAGCGGAACGGTGGCTCGTCGAAGCTGCGCAATTTGCGCGAATGCAACGAATTGAGCTGGTTGCGCAACAGATCCAATGCCTCGATACCGATTTTCAGATGCTGGTTGACCGCCCGTTCATAAAACGCGTTGGCCGAGCCCGGCAACTTGATCTCGCTGTGCAGCGGTTTGTCCGAGACGCAAAGCAACGTGCCGTAGGGCACCCGCAGGCGATAACCCTGGGCGGCGATGGTGCCGCTCTCCATGTCCACCGCCACCGCACGGGACAGGTTGATCAGCGGACGCTCCTGGGCCCAGCGCAGCTCCCAGTTGCGGTCGTCGTAGGTCAGCACAGTGCCGGTGCGCAGGCGCTTCTTCAGCTCATCGCCTTTTTCGCCGGTGATGTTCGCCGCGGCTTGCTGCAGCGCCAACTGCACTTCTGCCAGGGCGGGAATCGGGATGTTCGGTGGCACTACCCGGTCGAGGATGCCATCGCGGCGCATGTAGGCGTGGGCCAGCACGTAGTCGCCGATGGTCTGGGACTGCCGCAGACCGCCGCAGTGACCGATCATCAACCAGCAGTGCGGTCGCAGCACAGCCAGGTGGTCGGTGATGTTCTTGGCGTTGGAAGGGCCGACACCGATGTTCACCAGGGTCACGCCATGGCCGTCGCTGGCCTGCAGGTGATAGGCCGGCATCTGGTAGCGGTGCCAGACCACGCCGGCGGCGATGGCCGAGGCTTCGCTGTGATCCATGTGCTTATCGATGATCACGTTGCCCGGCAGAACCATGCGCACGAAGCGCGGATCGCTGCGCAACTGCTCCAGGCCATGGACGATAAACTGATCGACATAGCGATGGTAGTTGGTCAGCAGGATCCACGGCTGCACATGGCGCCAATCGCTGCCGGTGTAGTGCACCAGACGGCGCAGGGAGAAGTCCACGCGGGCCGCGTCGAACAGCGACAGGGGCAGCGGGTCGGTGTTTTCCCAGTCATAGAGGCCGTCGGCGATGCCATCGGTGGCGGCCGACAGGTCCGTGCTGGGGAACACCCGCGCCAGCACCGCCGCCGTTACACCGGAACCGGCCAGCTCATCGCCTTGTTCCACTACATAGGGGTAGGGAATGTTCTGCTCGCTGACGCCCACTTCCACGGTGACGGTGAAGTCGTGCATCAACGGAACGAGTTGTTCGAGAAGGTATTTACGAAACGCGGCAGGATGGGTGACGGTGACGCTGTAGGTGCCCGGCAACTGGACCTTGGCATAAGCACGGGTGGTTTGCGGAACCTCGCCGTGGCAGTGATAAGTCAGGCGCAGGGCCGGGTAGCGAAACAGCGCACGTTGCTCGGCATCCGGCTCGATGCGGTCCTTGAGATAGCGCATGAGCGCCTGGTTCAACGCGGTGGTCGCACGCTCGTGCAGGGCCGCCAGGCGATCCACGGCTTGTTCGGCGGTTTGAACGACTATAAACGCTTCGGTCACGATCAGCTTCCTGTGTTCTGACTTGCAGACCTTCATCTTGCCTGCATCGTCGTCCGACGGGAACAGTGGCGTGTTGGACACTCTCGATCATCCACTGAGGCCCCACTGTGGGAGCGAGCCTGCTCGCGATCGCGGTGAGTCAGCTTGCATGGATATTGGATGAGCCGCCCCCATCGCGAGCAGGCTCGCTCCCACCCTGATCTCTGGCGGACACGCCCTCCATGCTCACCGCCAATCCCCTGTGGGAGCGAGCCTGCTCGCGATTGCGGTGGGTCAGCTTGCATTGATGCCGGATGTGCCGACGCCATCGCGAGCAGGCTCGCTCCCACAAGGGATAGGCGCCTGTCGTCGGCTTCTCAAAACCCTTGCGGGGTACAACGCGTCACGATGGCTTCCACATTCAGGCCCCGCGGCAAGGTGCCGTAGACCCGGCCAGTCGAGCCCAGGCGGCTGGCAATGAAGGCGTCGCTGATGTCGCTGTTGCCCGCCTCGAGCAGCAACCGGGCTTGCAGGCCCACGGCGATGTCTTCGGTCAATTGCCGGGCGCGGTACTGGATGTCGTCGGTGTCCTTGAACGCCGCATGCAACCGGTCGATATGAGCGGCCAGGCGTTTATCTCCATGACCGTCACCCAATTCGCTGAACAGCACCTCAAGCACCCCGGGCTCCTTGGACAGGGCCCGCAACACGTCGAGGCATTGCACATTGCCGGAACCTTCCCACGTCGAATTGACCGGTGCCTCCCGGTACAGGCGCGGCAGGATGCTGTCTTCGACATAACCGGCGCCGCCCATGCACTCGGCAGCTTCATTGATCATCGCGGGGGCGCGTTTGCAGATCCAGTACTTGCCCACCGCCGTCACCAGCCGGGCGAACTTGGCTTCGTGCTCGTCATTCAAGTGATCCAGCGCCCGCCCCATGCGCAAACTCAAGGCCAACGCGGACTCGCTCTCCAGCGCCAGGTCGGCCAGCACGTTCTGCATCAAGGGCTGCTCACTCAACAGTTTGCCGCCGACCGTCCGATGGGCGCAGTGATGGCTGGCCTGGGTCAGCGCCTGGCGCATCAGGGCGCTGGAACCGACCATGCAATCGAAGCGGGTCATGGCGACCATCTCGATGATGGTCGGCACGCCACGCCCCTCTTCACCGACCATCCAGGCCAGGGCACCACGGAACTCGACTTCGCTGGAAGCATTGGAGCAGTTGCCCAGCTTGTTTTTCAGACGCTGGATGTAGAACTGATTGCGGGTGTCGTCCGGGCGATGGCGCGGCAACAGGAAACAGGTCAGGCCCTTGTCGGTCTGGGCCAGGGTCAGGAAGGCATCGCACATCGGCGCCGAACAGAACCACTTGTGGCCCACCAGCTCATAGGCCTGGCCCGGCCCCCGGGCGCCCACCGGAAAGGCCTTGGTGGTATTGGCCCGCACATCGGTACCGCCCTGCTTCTCGGTCATGGCCATGCCAAGGGTGACCCCGGCCTTGTGGACCATGCCGACATTGCGCGGGTCATACTCGGTGGCGAGCACTTTCGGCAGCCAGCGCTCGGCCAGGTCCGGCTGCAGGCGCAGCGCCGGGACACTGGCGAAGGTCATGGTCAGCGGACAACCCGTACCGGCTTCGGCCTGGCTGTGCAAATACGTCATCGACGCCCGCGCCACGTGAGCACCGGGTTGCGGATGGGCCCAGGGCAGGCTGGGCAGTCCATGCTCGATGGCGGCCCGCATCAGTTGGTGATAAGCGGGATGGAACTCCACCAGATCGATGCGATGACCATAGCGGTCATGGCTTGAGAACACCGGCTTGTTCTGGTTGGCCAGGAACCCTGCCTCCATCAACGGCCCACCGGCCAACCCACCGTATTCATCGATCCGTGCCTGGGCCCAGCCGGCACCGAAGCGCTGTGACCATTGCTGCAGCGGCAAGTCGATGCGGTACAGGTTGGCGCCGTCCAGGGAGGGCGGCTGATTGGTGACGTCGTGGGTTTCGGCGAACTGGTGCAGGTTCATGACGGGGTCCTCGGTCGGCCAGCAGGAACCAGTTAAGCACCGCCTCCAGGCTTAACAAAGTGTCATACCCGCCTAAATGTCGGCGCTTTCACCCTGTCTCGGACACAACACACGACGCTGCAAAATCGCCTGCAGAACCTCGAATTTCACCGGTTTGCCCAGGTAATCGACCAACGCGCCCGCCGGGCAACCATTCGGGTCCAGGCTCGGACCGACCACCAGCACCGGCAAATCCTCACAGCCGGCCAAGGTACGGATCTGGCAACAGACCGACACGCCGTCCAACGGTGGCGACTGGCAGTCGAGCACCACGGCATCGAAACGCTCGTTCCGCAACATCTCCAGCGCCCCATGGCCACTGTCGGCGGTGCGCACCCGGTAGCCCAGCTTGAGCAGCATGCCGCGCATGACCAGTTGATCGATGCTGTCGTCATCGGCCAGCAATACCGTACAGTCCTGGGGCTGATGGCTACCGTGTCTTCTGTTGAGCGGACACGGCGCGGGGCCCGCCAACGGCAAGGCCATTTCAAACTCGAGGTCCAGTTGGAAACGGCTGCCGCGCCCGGGCTCGGACGAATGGGTCAAGCGTCCGCCCAGCAAGCCCACCAGTTGTCGACAAATCGCCAGGCCCACGCCCAGGCCGCCGTACTCACGGGTCATGGAACCGTCGAGCTGGAAGAAACGCTGATACAAGGTCGCCTCGCCCAGGTCGGTGAAGCCGATCCCCGTGTCGATCACGGCGAAGGACAGCCCCCAGCGATCATGCTCCATCGGCTTGCCGCTGACTCGCAGCGCCAGGCCGCCCACCCGGGTGAACTTGATGGCGTTGTCCAGCAGGCATTCCAGGCACTGGGTCAGTTTGCAGCTGTCACCGAGCAATCGATCCGCCAGCCCCGGCGCCACCTCGACCTTGAAATCCAGACCCTTGGCCTGGGCATTGGCCGCGAACTGCACCTGCAAGACATCGATCACCCCGCGCAGGCTGAACGGCGCCGGATTGACCTTGAGCTTGCCGGCCTGCAGCTCCGTAAGGGTCAGCATGCCATTGACCATGCGCATCATGTCCCGCGCCGAACCGGCGGCGGTCTGTTGGTACTGGATCAGTTCCTCGTCCATCTCGACGGTTTCCATCAACTCCAGCGAGCCGATTACGCCATTCATGGGTGTGCGCAGCTCATGGGTCAGGGTCGCGAGGAACTCGTCCTTGAGCTTGTTGCCATGGGCCAGTTGCTGGTTGAGCACCTCCAGCTTCTGCCCGGCATCCAGCAGGGTCTGGGCCTGTTGCTCGCGCATGGCATTGATGCGGTCAGCCAGGGCCAGGGACAACAACGCCACTTCGATGGCCGAGCCGATCTGGCTGGCGTACATGGTCAGGAACACGTTCGGCAGGTAACCAAGCACCATCAGGGTGTTGACGATGCCTCCCAGCAAGAAGGCCGACCAGGCAATGATGAAGTAACGCGCCACCCTCAGCCCACGCCACCAGGCAAACAGGCCGGCGGCAAAAATCACCACCGTGAACACCAGCGCCAACGCCGTCGCCAGGCGCAGTGCCAGGGCGTAGCTGGCCATCAGCGACAGCCCCACCACCCCTGCGCTGAAGACAATCAGCGCCAACAGCAGGCGATCGAGCCAACGGCTGTGTTCGCCGGTTTGCAGGAAACTGCGAGCAAACTGACTACCGAACAGGCCCGCGCAGCCGATGAAGAACGGTGTCGCGGCGTTGGTCCACCAGGGATTGTCCGGCCAGAAGTACTCGGCGGCGGCGCCGTTGACTGACAACTGGTACAGGCCGAACGAGGCAATGTAGACGATGTAATAGAGGTAACTGGTGTCCCGCACACTGAGGTAGATGAACAGGTTGTACACCAACATGCCCAGCAGTACGCCATAGATGATCCCCAGCACATACAAGCGCACCGGCTGCTGTTCGAGAAAAGCCGTGCTGGACCAGAGCGTCAGCGGCGCCTGGATCGATCCCTCGCTCTGCAGGCGCAGATAAACGATCTGCTGCTGATCGGGGACAAAATCCAGGCTGAACAGGTAGCTGTTCTGACGGATTTCCCGGGCGCCGAACGGCAGCGCATCGCCGGTCTGGCGGACCAGGCGATAGACACCGCTGGCATCAGGCAGATACAGATCGAGGTGATCCAATGGCGGATAGGCCAACTCCAGCAGCCAGGTGCGCTGGGCATTCACATTGCGGGGAAGGTAGTGAAGATCGATTTTCAACCAGAACGCCGACCGCGAGTAACCGGCATTCAGCGTTTCCTTGCCCTGGGGTTTGAAGCGGCCGGCTGCGGCCTCGGCCAGCACGTCGTCGATGGTGGCGGTGCCGTTTGCGTCTTCGAATACTTGCAGCGCCTGGCCCAGCGGCAGGCTTTGGGTGAACTCGTCGAATTCGAGGGCGCTTGCCAAGGGGGACAAGCACAGCAGCAACATCAGCAAATAGCGCATTTAAGCCCCAGCGTGGCCTGTCCGGTTGAATCAGGAAGCCCCCCATTCCCTGAGTAGACGTAAAACCGGCATTACCTGTTATTTAAGTTGGATCCATCCTTAGCATAGCCGTTGATGGCCAACTTGCACCATTGAAATCTCTTCCGCAGAAGGCTCTAGAACGGGCGTTCCAGAGCAAAGCATTGAGATAGAGCTGTTGCTTTGGTCAGGTTGCGGCGTTGCATTGGAACATCCCTCCGCCAATGGCCGGGAAATTCAACGGTGGCACCGACCGAAGGGGTTTGGTGGTAAGCTCGCGCACCATGAATATCTACAGCTCTCGTCCCGTTGTCCTCTGTCTCTCCGGCCACGACCCCAGTGGTGGCGCCGGCTTGCAGGCAGATATCGAAGCCCTGCTCGCCCAGGGTTGCCACGCCGCCCCGGCCGTTACCGCGCTGACCGTGCAAGACACGGTGAACGTGAGCGACTTCCGTGTCCTCGATCGCGAGTGGGTCCTGGCGCAAGCCAATGCCGTACTCAACGATTCGCCGGTGGCGGCAGTCAAGCTGGGCATGCTCGGCTCCCTGGAGATGGTCGACACCGTAGTCGAACTGCTCCAGGCGCACCCGCACCTGCCCATGGTCTGCGACCCGGTGCTACGCGCCGGCGGCGGCGGACGCCTGGGCAAGGACGAAGTCGGCTACGCCATGCGCGAACGCCTGCTGCCCCTGGCGATCATCGCCACCCCGAACCTGCCCGAAGCCCGCATCCTCGCCGAATTGCCCGAGGGCAGCGCCGATGAGTGCGCCGAAAAACTGCTGCCCTTCGTCCAGCACCTGTTGATCACCGGCGGGCATGGCGACGAACATGAAGTTCATAATCGCCTGTACAGCCGTGACGGTCGCCGCGAGACATTTACCTGTCAGCGCTTGCCCGGCAGCTACCACGGTTCCGGCTGCACCCTGGCCAGCGCCCTGGCCGGTCGCCTGGCCCAGGGCGAACAGCTCGCCAGCGCCGTGCGCAGCGCCCTGGACTACACCTGGCGCACCCTGCGCGACGCCGAACAACTGGGCAAAGGCCAGTTCGTGCCACGTCGCCTGCCGTTGGATTTCTGCTCGTAACATTTTTGCCAGTCACATTTTTTGCCAGAAACAGAGGGCAGTGGAATGAAATTACGTGGCCTCTATGCCATCACTGATAGCCAGTTGCTGGCCGGTAAATTCCTCGCCTACGTAGAAGCGGCACTGGAAGGCGGCGTCACCCTGCTGCAATACCGCGATAAAAGCAGCGACGAGGCCCGGCGCCTGCGCGAAGCCGAAGCCCTGCGGGACCTGTGCGAGCGCTACAAGACCCAGTTGATCATCAACGATGACGCCGAACTGGCCGCGCGCCTGGGCGTTGGCGTGCACCTGGGACAAACCGATGGGCCGCTGGCGCCGGTTCGGGCATTGCTCGGGCACAAGGCAATCATCGGATCGACCTGCCATGCCAGCCTGGAACTGGCTGCGCAGGCTGCCGCCGAAGGCGCGAGCTACGTCGCCTTCGGCCGCTTCTTCAATTCCAACACCAAGCCCGGTGCACCCAGCGCCAACCTTGAACTGCTCGAACAGGCCCGCCTCAAACTGCATGTACCGGTATGCGCCATCGGCGGCATCACCCTGGAGAACGCTGCCCCGCTGGTGGCCCACGGTGTCGACCTGCTGGCAGTGGTCCATGGCCTGTTCGGCGCCGACAGCACTCATGAAGTGACGCGCCGCGCCCGCGCATTCAACGATCTGTTGAAGATCAAATAATTTCCGTTTTCGAGAGACCGACCATGTCCCGTTCCGAAACCCTGTTTGCCAACGCCCAAAAACATATCCCCGGCGGCGTGAACTCCCCCGTGCGTGCGTTCAAGAGTGTGGGCGGCACCCCGTTGTTCTTCAAACACGCCGAAGGCGCCTATGTAACGGATGAAGACGACAAGCGCTATGTGGATTACGTGGGCTCGTGGGGTCCGATGATCCTGGGCCACAGCCACCCGGACGTGCTGGACGCAGTGCGCAGGCAGCTGGAACACGGCCTCTCCTATGGCGCCCCGACTGCCATGGAAACCGAAATGGCCGACCTGGTCTGCGCCATCGTGCCATCGATGGAAATGGTGCGCATGGTCAGCTCCGGCACCGAGGCGACCATGAGCGCGATCCGCCTGGCGCGGGGCTACACCGGCCGCGACAGCATCATCAAGTTCGAAGGCTGCTACCACGGTCACTCCGACAGCCTGCTGGTCAAGGCCGGCTCCGGCGCGCTCACCCAGGGCGTGCCGAGCTCCGCCGGTGTGCCGGCGGCATTCGCCAAACACACCCTGACCCTGCCGTTCAACGACCTCGAAGAAGTCGAAAAGATGCTCACCGACGTCGGTCAGGAAGTGGCCTGCATCATCGTCGAGCCAGTGGCCGGCAACATGAACTGCGTACCGCCGGCGCCGGGCTTCCTCGAAGGCCTGCGCAGCCTGTGCGACAAACACGGCGTGGTCTTGATCTTCGACGAAGTGATGACCGGTTTCCGTGTCGCCCTCGGCGGCGCCCAGGCCCATTACGGCGTGACGCCGGACCTGAGCACCTTCGGCAAGATCATCGGCGGCGGCATGCCGGTGGGCTGCTTCGGCGGCAAGCGCGCCATCATGGAATGCATCGCGCCACTGGGCCCGGTCTACCAGGCCGGCACGCTGTCGGGCAACCCGCTGGCCATGGCCGCCGGCCTGACCACGCTGCGCCTGATCAGCCGGCCGGGCTTCCACGCCGAGCTGACCGACTTCACCACCCGTCTGCTCGACGGCCTGCAGATTCGCGCCGATGCGGCCGGCATCCCGTTCGTGACCACCCAGGCAGGCGGCATGTTCGGCCTGTACTTCAGTGGCGCCGACGACATCGTGACGTTCGAAGACGTGATGGCCAGCGACGCCGATCGCTTCAAGCGCTTCTTCCACCTGATGCTCGAGGGCGGCGTCTACCTGGCGCCGAGCGCGTTCGAAGCCGGCTTCACCTCCATCGCCCATGGCGAGACCGAGTTGAAAATCACCCTCGACGCGGCTGAGCGGGCCTTCGCCGCCATGAAGTAAGCCTGTGGATAACTGACGCTGGCTGACACCGGCGTCAGTGATTACCGACAAGCATTGTCTCTTTTCCTACGTATTGGTCTATAAAGCAGCCATCGACAGGCTCTGGCAGCAGAAAAACGAGTAAAGACTTTGTAAGGATGGCCCTGCTTATTTCATAATGCGCGCTTATTGGATCCCCCGGAGGGTCCGCGCGCCCCTCAGAGGTAAGTCGATTCCCATGAACCGCACCGGCCGCACCCTTGCCCTGGGCTGCCTGTTGCTCCTTCAGCCGCTGCTCGCGAATGCACAAGCAGGCGGCAACTCGTTGTTGATCCCGGCGGTGGGCCGTTGCACGCTCAATACCCAGCCACAAGATCTCGCACCGGCACTCGACGCCTGTCAAAAAGCGGCGGACGCTGGCGATGCGCAAGCGCAATACGAGTTGGGCGAGTTCTACTACGAAGGCAAGGCCGCGCCACGCGACCTCAAGCAAGCCCTCAACTATTTCGAAAAAGCCTCGTTGCAGGGCCATGCCCAGGCGCAATTCAAGCTGGGTGGCATGTTCTTCCATGGCGAAGGCGTACCCGCCAATAACGTCCAGGCCTACATCGTGCTGAAGATGGCTGCGGTCAACGGCGCCGAAGACGCCCTGGACACCGCCGACGAAGTCGCCGAGCAGATGCCTCGTGACGAACTGGAAGTGGCGACCCAGGTGTTGGGGCAGATCTTCCGCAAATACCTGATGGAACTGCAGAACGCCGATGGGCGCACGCCCTTCTCGCCGTTACCCTGATTTTGCTGTGGTCTTGATGGCCTCATCGCGAGCAGGCTCGCTCCCACATTGGCACTCTGTGAGCACAAGATTTGTGATCATCTGTTATCCAGTGTGGGAGCGAGCCTGCTCGCGATTGGCAGCGACTCGGACTTGAACCTTACTTCTCAGGCATCGGCATCGGAAACGGCATCACATTGCCGACCGTACCGCGGGCTTCGCTGATCTTCGGGGTACCCAGGCGTTCGACTTCGTCGATGCGCACGATCGAATGCATCGGCACGAAGCTGCGCACCACGCCTTCGAACTGGGCCTTGAGCTTTTCTTCGCTCGGGTCGACGACCACTTGCGTGCGCTCGCCAAAGACGAACTCTTCCACTTCCAGAAAGCCCCACAGATCACTTTGATAGATCTGCTTGGCGTACATTTCGAACACCTGGCCCTGGTTGAGGAAAATCACCTTGTAGATTGGAGCTTCACGTTTGGTCATGGCGGGCGAAACACATCGGCAGGTAAAAATGAGGGCGCGAACTATAGCATAGCCACTGCTCGCACAGCGGTAGGAACCGCGGGACTTGTTCCCTATAATGCGCGGTTCTTTGAATCACGTGATGACCCCCTCCATGGCCAAGAAGCTTTATATCGAAACCCACGGTTGCCAGATGAACGAGTACGACAGCTCGCGCATGGTCGATCTGCTGGGTGAGCACCAGGCCCTGGAAGTCACCGCACGCGCCGAAGACGCGGACGTGATCCTGCTCAACACCTGTTCGATCCGCGAACGCGCCCAGGATCGGGTCTATTCCCAGCTCGGCCGCTGGCGCGAACTGAAGCTGGCCAACCCGGAAATGGTCATCGCCGTGGGCGGTTGCGTGGCCAGCCAGGAAGGCGCTGCGATTCGTGACCGCGCGCCCTACGTGGATGTGGTCTTCGGTCCGCAAACCCTGCACCGCCTGCCGGAGATGATCGACGCGGCGCGTGTCACCAAGCTGCCGCAGGTGGACGTTTCGTTCCCGGAAATCGAGAAATTCGACCACCTGCCAGAGCCGCGTATCGATGGCCCGAGCGCCTATGTCTCGGTCATGGAAGGCTGCAGCAAGTACTGCACGTTCTGCGTGGTGCCCTATACCCGGGGCGAAGAAGTCAGCCGCCCCTTCGACGACGTGATCGCCGAGATCATCCACCTGGCGGAAAACGGTGTGCGGGAAGTGACGCTGCTGGGGCAGAACGTCAACGGCTATCGCGGCCTGACCCACGACGGACGGCTGGCGGACCTCGCCGAGCTGATCCGCGTGGTGGCGGCTGTGGACGGCATCGATCGCATTCGCTACACCACCTCCCATCCGCTGGAGTTCTCCGACAGCCTGATCCGTGCCCACGCCGAGGTTCCCGAGCTGGTCAAGCACCTGCACCTGCCGGTGCAATCGGGCTCCGACCGGATCCTGGCCGCCATGAAGCGCAACCACACGGCGCTGGAATACAAATCCAAGCTGCGCAAGCTGCGGGCGGCGGTGCCGGGGATCTGCATCAGTTCGGACTTCATCGTGGGCTTTCCCGGCGAAACCGAGAAAGACTTCCAACAGACCATGAAGCTGATCGAAGACGTGGGGTTCGACTTCTCCTACTCGTTCGTCTACAGCCAGCGCCCCGGCACCCCGGCGGCAGATCTGGCGGACGACACCCCCGAAGAACTGAAAAAAGAACGGCTCAATGCCCTGCAACACCGCCTGAACCAGCAGGGTTTCGAGATCAGCCGACAAATGGTCGGTTCCGTCCAGCGGATTCTGGTCACCGATTATTCGAAAAAAGACCCGGGCGAACTGCAAGGCCGGACTGAAAACAATCGCATCGTCAATTTCCGCTGCGACACCCCGGCCCTGATCGGCCAGTTCGCCGACGTGCACATCGACTCCGCGCAACCCCACTCCCTGCGCGGCTCGCTGGTTCAGTAAACACCATTCCCTGTGGGAGCGAGCCTGCTCGCGATATGGGCCTATCAGTCGACATCCATGTTGAATGACACCCCGATATCGCGAGCAGGCTCGCTCCCACAAATCACTTCCATACAGGCCGCGTCGGTCGCTGGAATGGGTTTACCCCGCTTAAGAGCTTTCGCACCCAGCCTACTGGCGTTATCCTTGATTTCATCTCAATTGCCCCCGGGCGGCTAAAAACGACCTTGAACGCACCCATCGAACCCCATCGTTTCATTCTCGAGCCCTTTGAGGCTCGCCGCTTCGCCAATCTGTGCGGGCAATTCGACGAGCATCTGCGCTTGATCGAACAGCGCCTGGCCATCGAGATCCGCAACCGCGGAAACCAGTTCGAACTGATCGGCGAACCCAAGCACACCACCTCCGCGGAAAACCTGCTGCGCCGCCTCTACCGGGAAACCAAGGGAAGCGAGCTGTCGCCGGACACTGTCCACCTGTTCCTGCAGGAATCGGCCCTCGAAGAGCTCGACAACCACGCCCCGGCGGAACCTGCCGTGGCCCTGCGCACGAAGAAAGGCATGATTCGCCCTCGCGGCTTGAATCAGCAGCGCTACGTGAAGGAAATCCTCGGCAACGATATCAATTTCGGTATCGGCCCGGCCGGTACGGGCAAGACCTACCTGGCCGTGGCCTGCGCAGTCGATGCCCTGGAGCGCGAACAGGTGCGACGCATCCTGCTGGTGCGCCCGGCGGTCGAAGCCGGGGAAAAACTCGGCTTCCTGCCCGGCGACCTGACCCAGAAAATCGACCCGTACCTGCGCCCGCTCTATGACGCGCTGTATGAAATGCTCGGCTTCGAATACGTGGCCAAGCTGATCGAACGCCAGGTCATCGAAGTCGCGCCGCTGGCCTACATGCGTGGCCGGACCCTGAACAACAGCTTCATCATCCTCGACGAGAGCCAGAACACCACCGTCGAGCAAATGAAGATGTTCCTGACCCGGATCGGCTTCGGTTCCACCGCCGTCATCACCGGGGACATCACCCAGGTCGACCTGCCCCGCGGTACCAAGTCCGGGCTGCACCACGTGATCCAGGTGCTCAAGGACGTGCCGGGCATCAGCTTCACGCATTTCCTGCCCAAGGACGTCGTGCGCCATCCATTGGTGCAGCGCATCGTCGAAGCCTACGAGCGCTTCGAGCAGCGCGCCGAGGATACGCACGAAAGCAAAGGCAGCCGTCAAGATGCTTGAACTTGACCTGCAACTGGCCAGCGCACATGCCGTCCCCAGCGAAGTCCAGTTCCGCCAGTGGTGCGAACTGGCCCTGCGCCAGCGCAGCGCCGACTCGGAGCTGACGATCCGCCTGGTGGACGAACCCGAAGGCCGGGAACTGAACCATACCTGGCGGCAGAAAGACTACGCGACCAACGTGCTGTCCTTTCCCGCCGACGTGCCCGACGAGCTGCTCGATATCCCGCTGCTGGGGGACCTGGTGATCTGCGTCCCGGTGGTGGAGCGCGAAGCCACGGAACAAGGCAAACCTTCCGAGGCCCACTGGGCCCATCTGGTCATTCACGGCTGCTTGCATCTGCTTGGTTACGACCATATTGAAGATGACGAAGCCGAAGAAATGGAAGCACTGGAACGAACGTTGCTTGCAGAGCTGGGTCATGCCGACCCCTACGCCGGCGACGAGCACTGATACATCAACCTGTAATGAAAAAGGATTCAGAGTAATCGCTATGAGCGAAGATCGATCGAGCAACGGGCAGAAGTCATGGCTGGGCAAGCTCACCCAGGCTTTTGCCCATGAGCCGAAAAACCGCCAGGAGCTGCTGGAGCTGCTGCGCGATGCACACCAGAACAAACTGCTGGACAGCGAAGCGCTGGCCATCGTCGAAGGCGCCATCCAGGTCGCTGACCTGCAAGTACGGGACATCATGGTGCCGCGCTCGCAGATGGTCAGCATCAAGGCGACCCAGACACCCCGCGAATTCCTGCCTGCCGTGGTCGATTCCGCCCATTCGCGCTACCCGGTGATCGGTGAGAGCCACGACGACGTCATGGGCGTGCTGCTGGCCAAGGATCTGCTGCCGCTGATCCTCCAGGAGAACGGCGACAGCTTCAATATCAAGGATTTGCTGCGCCCGGCCACCTTCGTGCCCGAGTCCAAGCGCCTGAACGTGCTGCTGCGTGAGTTCCGCGCCAACCACAACCACATGGCCATCGTCATCGACGAATACGGCGGCGTAGCCGGGTTGGTCACCATCGAGGACGTGCTCGAGCAGATCGTCGGCGACATCGAGGACGAGCACGATGTCGAGGAAGACAGCTACATCAAGCCGTTGCCCAGCGGCGACTTCCTGATCAAGGCCCTGACGCCGATCGAAAACTTCAACGAATTCTTCGACAGCCAATTCTCCGACGACGAGTTCGACACCGTCGGCGGCCTGGTGATGAGCGCTTTCGGACACCTGCCCAAGCGCAACGAAACCACGGAAATCGGCTCCTGGCGCTTCCGCATCCTGAACGCCGACAGCCGCCGGATCCACCTGTTGCGCCTGTCACCCATTGGCCGATAACCCCTGCGAGACCCGCTAAGGACACACATGCGCTGGATAACCCGCCCCGGCTGGCCCGGTAACCTGCTGGCCGTGGCGGCCGGTGCGATCACCACCCTGGCCCTGGCGCCGTTCGATATATGGCCGCTGGCGCTGCTGGCCGTCGGGCTGTTCTACGCCGGGTTGCGCGAACTCTCGCCACGCCAGGCCCTGGGTCGGGGCTGGTGCTTCGGTTTTGGCCTGTTTGGCGCCGGCACCAGCTGGATCTACGTCAGTATCCATAACTTCGGCGGCGCCTCGGTACTGCTCGCCGGGCTGTTGATGCTGCTGTTCGTGGCCGCCATCGCCTGGTTCTTCGCCCTGCCCGCCTGGCTTTGGGCACGCTGGCTGCGGCGCAACGAAGCCCCGCTGGCCGACGCCCTGGCGTTCGCCGCGCTGTGGTTGGGCCAGGAAGCCTTTCGCGGCTGGTTCCTCACCGGCTTTCCATGGCTCTATTCCGGTTATAGCCAGCTCGACGGCCCCCTGGCCGGTCTCGCGCCGGTGGGTGGAATGTGGCTGATTTCCTTCACCCTGGCCCTGACCGCCGCGCTGCTGTACAACGCCCCCCGCCTGATCCGCACCGGACGCAAAGGCTTTATCGCGGCGGGCGTGGTCCTGCTGATCGGCCCGTGGGTGGCCGGCATGGCGCTCAAGGGCCATGCCTGGACCAGTCCCTCGGGCGACCCGCTCAGCGTTGCCGCCATCCAGGGCAACATCGAGCAAAGCATGAAGTGGGATCCGGAGCAGCTCAACGCGCAACTGGCGCTGTACCGCGACATGAGCTTTACCTCCAAGCGCGTCGACTTGCTGATCTGGCCGGAAACCGCGGTCCCGGTGCTCAAGGAATCTGCCCAGGGCTACCTGGACATGATGGGCAGCTTCGCTGCCGAGCGGCATTCGGCGTTGATCACCGGCGTCCCGATTCGCCAGTTGGTACGTCATGAAAAACGTTACTTCAACGGCATCACCGTGACCGGCGAAGGTGACGGCACTTACCTGAAGCAGAAACTGGTGCCTTTCGGCGAGTACGTGCCCCTGCAGGACCTGCTGCGCGGGCTGATCGCCTTCTTCGATCTACCGATGTCGGACTTCGCCCGGGGGCCGGCCGACCAGCCGTTGCTGCAAGCCAAGGGTTACCAGATTGCGCCGTTCATCTGTTACGAAGTGGTGTACCCGGAATTTGCCGCCGGCCTCTCGGCCCGCAGCGACCTGCTGCTGACCATCAGCAACGACACCTGGTTCGGCACCTCGATCGGCCCGTTGCAGCACCTGCAAATGGCCCAGATGCGCGCCCTTGAAGCCGGCCGCTGGATGATTCGCGCCACCAACAACGGCGTGACCGGCCTGATCAACCCCTTCGGCCAGATCACCGCGCGGATCCCGCAATTCGAACGCGGCATCCTGTACGGCGAAGTAGTGCCGATGCATGAACTGACGCCCTATCTGCAATGGCGCTCGTGGCCGCTGATCATCCTGTGTGTGTTGCTGCTGGGTTGGGCGTTGGTGACGAGCCGGATCGCCAAGACGGTCTGACTCACTCCCCATTTTGATCGTTCCCACGCTCCGCGTGGGAATGCAACCCGTGACGCTCCGCGTCACATTGGCAGCCGACGCCAGCCCGATTTGGAACGCAGAGCGTCCCTTGAGGCATTCCCACGCAGGAGCGTGGGAATGATCCGGTAATACCTCAGCGGTAAAACAACCAATACCCCAGCAACCCCGCCGCCTCATTCATCAACTGCCCCGACTGCCAGATGGACTTGAACTCCGGCATCCAGCCGCCCAGCGGCCGGGCATTGTCCTGCCCCAGAAAGCCCACCGGCGCCGGCACTACTTCGAACCCGGAACGCTGGAAACTCCAGACAGCCCGGGACATATGCCACGCCTGGGTCACCACCACGACACGCCGGATCCCTTCCGGATGGAGGATTCCGGCGCTCATCTGCGCGTTTTCCCAGGTGGTGCGGCTGAGGCCTTCCTGCCAGCGTACGGTGACGCCAAAATCATCCTGCATCGAGTCGGCCATCAGCTTGGCCTCGCTGGGGGGCGTACCGTAATGCAGGCCGCCGGAGGTCAGCACGGGCAAACCGGACGCCTTGGCCAGCCGCGCCGCGTAACGCTGGCGCTCCAGCCCGACCCCGGTGGGCTGGTCGGCGCCCCAGGCCGGATCACCGCGCTCGCGACCCGAGCCCAAGACCACGATGGCATCGGCCCGCTGGGCCAGGGCCGCCCACTCATCGCGGGACAGCGGCGGGTCACGCTCCAGTGCCTTGGCACTCCATTGCACCACCACGGGCAGGCTCATCAGCCAGAAACCGCCCAACCCGACGATAAAACACAGGCGCGCCAGGCGCGGCCGCGAATTGCGCCACCACCAGGCAAGCGCCAACAGCAGCAAAAGAATGCCGGGCGGCAGTAGCAATTGTTTGATGAAATAGCGAAACGGCATCGGGCATCTCCAGAGATGCCCGAAGCCTAGGTGGGTTGACGCAAAGCGACAACTGATTCGAAAGAAACCTGAATCAAAAGCTTGGACCAAAAAAGCGCAACGTGTGAATCCGGCTTTACTTGAACTGTAACGACCGGACTTTTACAGCATCCTTGTCGGGCGTCCGATCCTTGAGCCAGACAACCTTGGCCGAACGGGGCGCATCAAGACGCTGGAGTACCTGGGTCCCGCTTGTGCAGGCCTGATGTCCGACCTGTTCGAGGTAAGCCTTGACCAGTTCGAACTCTGCGGGGCTCAAGCCACGCAGTTCCAGCTCTGCCGGACGTTCATTACGCAAGCGTCCGGCGGTTCTTGCAGCGTCCAGGGCCACCCCGAGACGATCGATCAGCTTTTCATACAACTCCGGTGTAGCGACTTCTCGTTGTGATTCAACCATCCCTCACCTCATTGAAGATAAGACTCACTCCCCACTCAGAAGCTTAGCTTCGCTGGGCAAACCGACAGGACGCCGCGACCAACGGCCCTGAACGCCCGGCGCCGCCGGCTGTCGACACTGCCCGACACGCAATCAGGGTTTCCCTCCGTCGAGCGCGGTCATGTATGCTACGGCGCTTCCTGTAACTCCACTTCCAGCTCCGCTGGGCATCGAAAGCGCCGTATTCGGCGTCGTCTGCGTCCAGCATGGCAACGAAGAGGATTGGGCCACCCCATTCAGTACAAAAGTAGCCATGCACGAACACTATCAGCCCCGTGAAATCGAAGCCGCCGCCCAGTCGTTCTGGGACGAGCAAAAGTCCTTTGAAGTCAGTGAACAGCCAGGCAAGGAAACTTACTACTGCCTGTCGATGTTCCCTTACCCCAGCGGCAAGCTGCACATGGGGCACGTGCGCAACTACACCATCGGCGACGTGATTTCCCGCTACCAGCGCATGCAAGGCAAGAACGTCCTGCAACCCATGGGTTGGGACGCCTTCGGCATGCCGGCGGAAAACGCCGCGATGAAGAACAACGTGGCGCCCGCCAAGTGGACCTACGAAAACATCGCCTACATGAAGTCCCAGCTGCGCAGCCTGGGCCTGGCGGTGGACTGGTCGCGGGAAGTCACCACCTGCAAGCCCGACTACTACCGCTGGGAACAATGGCTGTTCACCCGCCTGTTCGAAAAAGGCGTGATCTACCGCAAGAACGGCACCGTGAACTGGGACCCGGTAGACCAGACCGTACTGGCCAACGAGCAAGTGATCGACGGTCGCGGCTGGCGTTCCGGCGCGCTGATCGAAAAGCGCGAAATCCCGATGTACTACTTCAAGATCACCGCCTATGCGGATGAACTGCTGGAGAGCCTCGATGAGCTGACCGGCTGGCCCGAGCAGGTCAAGACCATGCAGCGCAACTGGATCGGCAAGTCCCGGGGCATGGAAGTGCAGTTCCCCTACGACGTCGTCTCCATCGGCGAAGCCGGCACCCTGAAGGTCTTCACCACCCGTCCGGATACCCTGATGGGCGCCACCTATGTGGCCGTGGCCGCCGAGCATCCGCTGGCGACCCTGGCGGCACAGAACGATCCCGCGCTGCAGGCGTTCATCGCCGAATGCAAGGGCGGCAGCGTCGCCGAAGCCGACGTCGCCACCCAGGAAAAGAAAGGCGTGCCGACCGCGCTGTTCGTCGAGCACCCACTGACCGGTGAAAAACTCCCGGTGTGGGTCGCCAACTACGTGCTGATGCACTACGGCGATGGCGCCGTCATGGCGGTACCGGCCCACGACGAGCGCGACTTCGAGTTCGCCCACAAGTACAACCTGCCGGTCAAGACCGTGGTCCGCACCAGCGCCGGTGACCAGACCCCGGCCCCCTGGCAGGACGCCTACGGTGAACACGGCGAACTGATCAACTCCGGTGAATTCGACGGCCTGGATTTCGCCGGCGCGTTCGACGCCATCGAAGTGGCCCTGATCAAGAAGAACCTGGGTGCCTCCCGCACCCAGTTCCGCCTGCGCGACTGGGGCATCAGCCGCCAGCGTTACTGGGGCTGCCCGATCCCGATCGTGCATTGCGCGACCTGCGGTGACGTACCGGTACCGGAAGACCAACTGCCCGTGGTTCTGCCGGAAGACGTCGTTCCGGACGGCGCCGGCTCGCCGCTGGCGCGCATGCCTGAGTTCTACGAGTGCAACTGCCCGAAATGCGGCGCACCGGCCAAGCGTGAAACCGACACCATGGACACCTTCGTCGAGTCCTCGTGGTACTACGCCCGCTACGCCTCGCCGCACTATGAAGGCGGCCTGGTGGAAAAATCCGCCGCCGACCACTGGTTGCCGGTGGATCAGTACATCGGCGGCATCGAACACGCCATCCTCCACCTGCTCTATGCGCGCTTCTTCCACAAGCTGATGCGTGACGAAGGCCTGGTGAGCTCCAACGAGCCGTTCAAGAACCTGCTGACCCAGGGCATGGTGGTCGCCGAGACCTACTACCGTCGCGAAGCCAACGGTGCCTATACCTGGTTCAACCCGGCCGATGTCGAACTCGAACGCGACAGCAAGGCCAAGGTCATCAGCGCCAAGCTGATCGCAGACGGCCTGCCGGTGGAAATCGGCGGCACCGAGAAGATGGCCAAGTCGAAGAACAACGGTGTCGACCCACAGTCGATGATCGACCAGTTCGGCGCCGACACCTGCCGCCTGTTCATGATGTTCGCCTCGCCACCCGACATGAGCGCGGAGTGGTCCGACTCCGGCGTCGAGGGTTCGCACCGTTTCCTCAAGCGCGTCTGGCGCCTGGCCCAGGCTCACGTCGTCCAGGGCCTGCCGGGCAAACTGGACGTCGCCAGCCTGAACGACGAACAGAAGGCCATCCGCCGCTCGATCCACCTGGCCATCAAGCAGGCCAGCCATGATGTCGGCCAGAACCACAAGTTCAACACTGCCATCGCCCAGGTGATGACGCTGATGAATGTGCTGGAAAAAGCCGCGCAGGCGACCGAACAGGATCGCGCATTGGTTCACGAAGGCCTGGAAGCCGTGACCCTGTTGCTGGCTCCGATCACGCCGCACATCAGCCACGAGCTGTGGAACCAACTGGGCCACGCTACTCCGGTGATCGACGCCGGCTGGCCGGTGGTGGATGAAAGCGCGCTGGTGCAGGACAGCCTGACTCTGGTCATCCAGGTCAACGGCAAGCTGCGCGGCCAGATCGACATGCCGGCCACTGCAACGCGCGAAGAAGTCGAAGCCGCCGCACGGACCAACGAAAACGTGCTGCGCTTCGTCGATGGCCTGACGATCCGTAAAGTGATCGTCGTGCCCGGCAAACTGGTCAACATCGTCGCAAGCTAATTGGATCGGGCGCCTGGTCAGGGACCCGGCGCCGAATATGACCTGCCGGGGCCGCATTGCCGGCCCATAGGTTTCAAGGGGAGCAACAAGATGATGAAACGTAATCTGCTGGTCATGTGCCTGACGGTATTGCTGAGCGCCTGCGGCTTCCAGCTGCGCGGCACCGGCACCACCGAACTGGCCATCAATGAACTGGACCTCAGCGCACGCGACGCCTACGGCAGCACCGTGAAGATGCTGCGCGAAACGCTGGAAAACAGCGGGGTTAAAGTCTATACCGGTGCACCCTACAAGCTGGTGTTGACCCGTGAACTACAAAACCAGCGCAGCCTGAGCTACGCCGGCGCCGGTCGTTCGGCCGAGTACGAGCTGAACAACGTGCTGAGCTATGAGATCCGCGGCCGGAACGATCTGGTGCTGCTGGACGACAAGTTGCAGGTGCAGAAGGTCTACCTGCACGATGGCAACAACATCACCGGTTCCGACCAGGAGTCGACCGAGGTACGCGAGGAAATGCGTCGCGACCTGGTCCAGCGCATGATGCTGCGCCTGCAACAGCTGAGCCCGAGCCAGCTGGAACAGCTGCAACAGACCGCCGATGCCAAGGCCAAGGCTGAGGCCGAGGCGCTGGAGGCGGCACGCAAGGCTGAGGCGGAAACCCCGCAACAGTCGCCCATGCAAATCCCGGCTGAATAAGCTTGGTGGGGCGCTCCGGCGCCCCACATGCTCGCTCTTATGAAGCTCGCCCCCGCCCAACTCGGCAAACACCTGCAAAGCGCCCTCGCGCCGGTCTATGTCATCAGCGGCGATGACCCGCTGTTGTGCCAGGAAGCCGCCGACGCCATTCGCTCCGCCGCCCGCCAGCAAGGCTTTGACGAACGCCAGGTGTTCGCTGCCGACGCCAGTTTCGATTGGGGCACCTTGCTGCAGGCCGGAGCGAGCATGTCGCTGTTCGCCGAAAAGCGCCTGCTGGAACTGCGCTTGCCCTCGGGCAAACCCGGTGACAAGGGCGCTGCCGCGCTGATCGAGTACTGCTCGAGGCCAGCGGAGGACACGGTGCTGCTCATCAGCCTGCCGAAACTCGACGGCAGCGCGCAAAAGACCAAATGGGGCAAGGCGCTGGTCGAAGGCCCGCAAACCCAGTTCGTGCAGATCTGGCCGGTGGACGTCAGCCAACTGCCGAGCTGGATCCGCCAACGCCTGTCCCAGGCCGGGCTGTCGGCCAGCCAGGATGCGGTGGAGCTGATCGCCGCCCGGGTCGAAGGCAACCTGCTGGCTGCCGCCCAGGAAATCGAGAAGCTCAAGCTGATGGCCGAGGGCGGCCAGATTACCGTGGAAACGGTACAGGCCGCCGTGGCCGACAGCGCGCGTTTCGACGTCTTCGGCTTGACCGATGCGATCCTCAACGGCGAAGCCGCCCATGCCCTGCGCATGCTCGAAGGCCTGCGCGGCGAAGGCGTCGAGCCGCCGGTGATCCTCTGGGCCCTGGCCCGGGAACTGCGCCTGCTGGCGAACCTGTCATTGCAATACAGCCAGGGCGTACCGCTGGACAAAGCCTTCAGCCAGGCCCGCCCGCCCGTGTGGGACAAGCGCAAGCCGCTGATGAGCAAGGCGTTGCAACGCTACTCGGCGCCGCGCTGGGCGCAATTGCTGCTGGAGGCCCAGCGCATCGACGCACAGATCAAGGGGCAGGCCGCCGGATCGCCGTGGATGAGCCTCAGTCGCCTGTCCCTGCTGATGGCCGGTCAGCGATTGGCGCTGCCTGCCGAATAACCTACCGCTCTGCCAGATGCCTTTGTGGCGAGGGAGCTTGTTGTGGGAGCAAAGCTTGCTCGCGACACAAGCGCCTCGGCTTAAGGACAAACCGCGTCAGCTTCGTCGCGGGCAAGCCTTGCTCCCACAGCTCCCTCGCCACAAAAGCTCGGTGGCCGCAACTTCCGCACACATTTCCTCCAGCCTGCAGGGACTGGACAACACCCCAGCCCTGCCCCATGATTTGCCCCGCAAAACCCACCCCCACGAGAGATCCACTCATGAGCAAAAAGCCATCCAAGCATGGCCCCAACAAGGCCAAGTCCATCATCGCCCAGCCCCTGTTCCGCAGTCGTCAGGAACGACCCGCCAAGGGCAAAGGCAGCTACCGCCGCGAAGCCTTCCAGTCTGACAACTGGGAGGCTTCTTGCTTTCTGGCAGCTTGAAACATCCGGACAAGCCCTTTGCACCCTGCCCATGATAAGGTCAGCACCTGATTTGCATTTCTGGACCCCTGCATGCCCTTTTGTCTTACCCGCCGCTGGCCATTGCGCCAATTGATGGCCGCCACAAGCTTCGCACTGCTTGTCGCCTGCGCAGAAAAACCCACCGCCGCCGATGCCCAACCGCTCCAGACCGTTCCTGCCGTGACCGCCCCGGCCATGGTGCCGCCCGTGGTGCCGACCGGTGAAAACCTGGACATCGTCCCGACCCAGACCTTCGCCGAATGGCAGGCCGGCTTTCGCAAGGAAGCATTGGCAGCAGGGATCCGCGCCGATCTGTTCGATCGCGCCTTTATCGGTGTGAGCCCCGACATGAGCGTGATCAAGGCCGATCGCAGCCAGCCGGAATTCACCCGCCCGGTGTGGGAATACCTCGATGGCGCGCTGTCACCGCTGCGAGTCGGCAAAGGCAAGACGCTGCTTCAACAGAATGCCCAGATCCTGCAAAGCATCGAGCAGCGCTACGGTGTCGATCGCCAGGCGCTGGTGGCGGTGTGGGGCATGGAGAGCAACTTCGGCCAGTTCCAGGGCACCAAGTCCGTCATCAATTCCCTGGCGACCCTGGCCTATGAAGGCCGACGTCCGGGCTTTGCCCACGCGCAACTGATCGCCGCGCTGCAAATCCTGCAACAGGGCGATATCACTCCGGAAAAAATGCTTGGTTCCTGGGCCGGCGCCATGGGCCAGACCCAGTTCATTCCCACCACGTACAACACCCATGCGGTGGATTTCGACGGCGATGGCCGCCGCGACATCTGGGGCAGCTCCACCGACGCCCTGGCCTCCACCGCGCATTACCTGCAAAGCTCCGGTTGGCAACGCGGTCAGCCATGGGGATTCGAAGTAGAACTCGAAGAAGGGTTCGACTACGCGCTGGCCGACGGCACGATCCGCAAGCCGTTTTCCGAATGGATGCGGTTGGGCGTATCCACCTACGACGGCATGCCGATTCCTCCGGGTGACCGGCAGCTGCCGGCAGCGCTGCTGCTACCGGCGGGTCACCGTGGCCCGGCGTTCCTGGTGTTCGACAACTTCCGCGCCATCCTCAAGTACAACAACTCGTCATCCTACGCACTGGCGGTCGGGCTGTTGTCGGAGCGCTTCAGCGGCGGCGGGCTGGTCTATGGCCAGTGGCCCAAGGACGACCTGCCCCTGAGCCGCAGCGAACGTATCGAATTGCAAACGCTGTTGAGCGCACGCAACTATGACGCTGGCAACCCCGACGGCATCATCGGCGCCAACACCCGCAAAGCCATCCGCAGTGCCCAACAGTCGCTCGGCTGGCCGGCGGATGGGTATCCGACGCATCAGTTGCTGGAGAACCTGCGCAAGCGCTGAGTCGTGGTAGGGCTAATGACGCCATCGCGAGCAGGCTCGCTCCCACAGGGAATTGCATTTCAATGTGGGAGCGAGCCTGCGCGCGAAGACTGACGTCCAATCAAAGCCGCACTACCGCCCCACCACCACATCCTGCTCCAACACCAACCTCTTCTCCCCCGCATCCAGACTCACCAATGCGCCCATGGGCAAGGTCAGGTTCGGATCGCAGTGACCGCTGCGCCAGCCGGACAGCACCGGGATCCGTAACGGCTCGAAGGTCTGCTTGAGCAAGCGGTTCAACGCCTCGCCATCCACCCCGGCAACGTCACCCACCAGAACCCCGCGCAACTTCTGCAACGTGCCCGCCAACCGTAGCTGGGTCAGCAATCGGTCGATCCGATACAGCGGCTCGTTGACGTCCTCGATGAACAGGATCACGTCTTCGGCGTCGATCTGATAAGGCGTGCCCATGGTCGCCGCAATGATCGACAGATTGCCCCCCAGCAGGCGCCCATGGGCGGTGCCAGGCCAGACAGTGGTCAAGGGGTAAGCCTCGGGATGGCTCAGCACATCCCCCGCCTTCAACTGCCCATGCAGCAGGCTGAAAAACGAGGTGACCGTCAAAGGCTCCTTGTCACCCAGGAGATCGGCATTGAGCAGCGGTCCATGGAAAGTGACGAAGCCCGCGTAACGGCTGATAGCCAGGTGCAGCGCAGTGATATCGCTGTAGCCGACGAAAGGCTTGGCGTTACGCCGCAAGAGCTCGAAGTCGATACGATCCAACAGACGGGGCGTGCCGTAGCCGCCGCGCAGACAGATGATGGCATTGACCTCCGGGTTGGCGAAGGCCCCGTGCAGGTCGTTGAGCCGCGTATCGTCACTGCCGGCCAGGTAACCGTCCTTTTCATAGACCCCCGGGAATATCCGTAGCTCATGCCCACGGGCGCGCATCCACTGCACCGCCTTATCCGTGTCCAACGGCGCAGGACCAGCGGGCGCGATCACGCCGATCAACCCTTCGAATGACAGGGCCGGGACAGGTTGATGGGGGCACAGGGTCTGGGTCGAGTGAAGGGTCATTCGTAGAGTTCCCTGTGGGGGTCTGATTGGTGTGCAGATCCGTTGCTTCATGCAAACCGAACCACCGCTATCGCGAGCAGGCTCGCTCCCACAGGAGGAGCATGTACGCTTCAAAGACAGATCAGCTGAACCGCTTTGCTTTTGCTTTTGCTTTTGCTTTTGATCTTCGGGCCCCGTTAACCACGCTGGCCGAACGCAGGCATTGCGCAGTGGGCAACCCGGCATGGATGCCGGGTTAGCCGCGCTGGGCCATGGATGGCCCTTCGCGGCGGCCCACGGAGCAATGCCGGAGTGAGGGCACACCTCGCCCAGGCGAGGTGCCGAGTGGTGGGGCCAAGCCCTTTTGGTTACTTTTGGGGCGTTTGCCAAAAGTAACCCGCCGTAAGGGCGGAACCGCCAGCCGCCATCACCGCAGCAATGGATATACACCCATACGGTCCAACCCAAATCAGGAACCCAACAACTCAGCCTTGACCAACTTAGCCTGCTCATCAGCATGATACGAAGACCGCACCAACGGCCCCGAAGCCACATTCTTGAAGCCCATCCTGTACCCCTCCTCCGCAAACCACGCAAAGGTATCCGGATGCACAAACCGCTGCACCGGCAAGTGACTACGCGAAGGCTGCAGATACTGCCCCAGGGTCAACATATCAATGTCATGCTCACGCATGCGCTTCATGACCTCGATCACTTCCTCATCGGTCTCGCCCAGGCCCAGCATCAGCCCAGACTTGGTCGGAATGTGCGGCATCATCTGCTTGAAGCGCTGCAGCAAGGTCAACGACCACTGGTAGTCCGAACCCGGGCGCGCAGCCTTGTACAGGCGCGGCACGGTTTCCAGGTTGTGGTTGAACACATCCGGCGGCTCGGCGGCGGTGATCTCCAGGGCGATGTCCATGCGACCGCGGTAGTCCGGCACCAGCGTCTCGAGCTGCACGTTCGGCGACAACTTGCGGATTTCACGGATGCAATCGGCAAAGTGCTGGGCACCGCCGTCACGCAGGTCGTCGCGGTCCACGGAGGTGATGACCACGTACTTGAGCTTCAGGTCGGCAATGGCAACGGCCAGGTTTTCCGGCTCGCTTGCGTCCAGCGGCTTCGGCCGGCCGTGGCCGACGTCGCAGAACGGGCAGCGACGGGTGCAGATGTCGCCCATGATCATGAAGGTCGCGGTGCCGCCGGAGAAACACTCGCCCAGGTTCGGGCAGGAGGCTTCTTCGCAGACGCTGTGCAGCTTGTGCTTGCGCAGCAGGGCCTTGATCCGGTCGACTTCCGGGGATACCGGAATGCGCACGCGGATCCAGTCCGGTTTCTTCGGCAATTCGGTGGTCGGGATGATCTTGACCGGGATGCGCGCAACCTTCTCGGCGCCGCGCAGCTTGACGCCGGCCTCGACCTTGGCACGTGGGGCCGGACGCTCGGTAACGTCCTGCGTCGGGATCATGGTTTGCACTGCATCAGTAGTCATATCAGTCGATTCCGCCCGTAAGGGTCGTCTGCTCAGCATAGTCGAGGTGTTTGACGAGCTGCGCGCGCAGCCGGGCACTTACCTCGGCAAATTCAATCGATCCTGTGTGATCGCGCAACTGGGTCATCGCCAGCCCCGCGTAGCCACAGGGATTAATCCGTCGAAACGGCGAAAGGTCCATGTCCACGTTCAACGCCAGGCCGTGAAACGAACAACCGTGGCGGATCCGCAGGCCCAGGGAGGCGATTTTCGCCCCGTCGACGTAGACCCCCGGCGCATCCGGCTTGGCCTGCGCCGTGACGCCGTAGCTGGCCAGTAACTCGATCAGGCAGTTTTCCATTCGCGTTACCAGCTCGCGCACGCCGAACCCCAGCTTGCGCACATCCAGCAACAGGTAGGCAACCAACTGGCCAGGGCCATGGTAAGTCACCTGCCCGCCCCGGTCGACCTTCACCACCGGAATATCCCCTGGCAGCAGCAGGTGCTCGGCCTTGCCGGCCTGGCCCTGGGTGAACACCGGCGGGTGTTCCACCAGCCAGACTTCGTCTTCGGCGGTGTTGCCTCGTTCGTTGGTGAAGCGCTGCATGGCATGCCAGACCGGCTCGTAAGCCATCTGACCCAGCTCGCGAAAGCCCAGCGTGCCCGGCATCACAACACCATGTGCACGACGCCGGTCGCCCGCAGCTCGCTATTGATGTCGTACAGCTGCTCCTGGCCGGTGGCAACGATGTGCAACTGGATCGTCGTGTACTTACCGTTGCTGCTCTGGCGCTCGGCCAGGGTCAGGAGATCGACGGTGGCGTGTTTTTCCAGAATGGCAACGACCTTGTCCTTGAAGCCCACTCCGGTGTCGCCAATTACTTTGATCGGATAGTCCTTGCAGGGAAATTCGATCTTTGGCGCCTTTACTTCTGAGTCTGTCATGGCGTAACGGCCTCGTAGACGTGAAAACGAACAAGGCCCCGCACCGGACAGGAACGGGGCCGTGCAGTCAACCTTCGATTCAGTTGAACAAGCCGTAGAAGAATAGCCGGATGCTATCCCACATGCGGCGGAAGATACCACCTTCCTCGACCGCGTCCAGCGCGATCAAGTCGGCGCTGTGCACCACTTTGTCTTCCAGTTTGACTTCAACCTTGCCGATCACGTCGCCCTTGGCGATGGGGGCGGTCAGTTGCGGGTTCAGGGTCATGCTGGCAGCGAGCTTCTTGAGCTGGCCTTTTGGCAGCGTCATGGTCAGGTCTTCGGCCAGGCCGGCTTTGACCTGGCTGCTGGTGCCTTTCCAGACCTGGGCCTGGGCCAGTTCGGTGCCCTTCTGGTAGAACGTCTGGGTTTCGAAGAAGCGGAAACCGTAGGTCAGCAGCTTCTGGGTTTCAGCGGCACGGGCCACTTCGCTGTTGGTGCCGAACACCACGGCGATCAGGCGCATGCCATCACGCACCGCCGAGGACACCATGCAGTAGCCGGCCTCTTCGGTATGGCCGGTCTTCAGGCCGTCGACGGTCTTGTCGCGCCACAGCAGCAGGTTGCGGTTGGGCTGCTTGATACCGTTCCAGAAGAATTCCTTCTGGGAATAGATGGCGTAGTGCGCCGGGTCTTCGTGGATGATCGCCCGGGCCAGGACCGCCATGTCGTGCGCCGACGAGTAGTGCTCGGGGTTCGGCAGGCCGGTCGGGTTCATGAAGTGGCTGTTGGTCATGCCCAGGTCGGCGACCGTCTTGTTCATCATGTCGGCGAACGCGTCTTCACTGCCGGCGATGTGCTCGGCCAGGGCGACGCTGGCATCGTTGCCGGACTGGATGATGATGCCGTGCAGCAGGTCGCTGACGGTCACCTGCGAACCGACCTTGATGAACATCCGCGAACCGCCGGTGCGCCAGGCGTTTTCGCTGACGGTCACCGGATCGTTCTCGCCGATCTGGCCGCGACGGATCTCCAGGGTCGCGATGTAGGCGGTCATCAGCTTGGTCAGGCTGGCCGGTGGCAGGCGCTGGTCACCGTTGCTCTCGACCAGCACATTGCCGCTGCTGGCGTCCATGAGCACAAAGGCCTTGGCCGCCAATTGTGGAGGCGACGGCATCATCTCGACCGCGAACGCGGCAGGTGAAAGAAGCAGCGGGACTAACAGGCAAAGGCGTTTGGCAAAGGTGGTAATGTTCATCCGTCTCTCGAAATCGCTAATGGACTGCCCGGAGGCAATACTAAACAGGCAGCCTTCTTGACGGGCCGCCGCGTATTAAGTTGCTCACTCACATCCCTTGCCGGGCTTTTGTTATTCATGGAGCCAACAACCGGACCCGCTCGAACCGCAAGCGGGCCTTCAATCAATCATTCGGCGGTGACCAGGCTCGGCGAACCGAGATTGGCCAGGCGCACGCTGTTCTGCACCTGCTGGACTTCACCCGGAGAACCGATCGGCCCCAGGCGCACCCGATGCAGTGTCTGCTGGTTGCGCACGATCGAGCTGATGAACACCGGAGCGCTCACCATCGAGCTCAGCTTCGACCGGAGCAGTTCGGCAGCGTCCGGGTTGGCGAACGCGCCCACTTGCAGATACTGGCCAGACGCTGTTGCAGAAGCGTTTTTTTTTGCCTCCAACTGCACTGGCACGACGGCCGCGGCGTGTTGCTGCGGCGGCGGTGTCCATTGTTCGACCGTACCGGTGGACGCCGTCACCGTTGGCGCGGCATTTTGCGCCACTTTTGGCTCGTTGAGCATCAAAGGCGCCGGACGGCCACGCTGGGCCCACCATTCCTGCGGGTCGATGCCCTCGACCTTGACCCGGGCGGTGCCGATTTCAGCGTAACCGAGTTTTTTCGCCGCCGCATACGACAGGTCGATGATACGGTCGGAATAGAACGGCCCACGGTCATTGACCCGCAGGATCACGCTCTTGTTGTTGTCCAGGTTGGTCACCCGCACGTAACTGGGCAACGGCAAGGTCTTGTGGGCCGCGCTCATGCCGTACAGGTCATACACTTCGCCATTGGCGGTGTTCTGGCCATGGAACTTGGTGCCGTACCAGGACGCCGTGCCCGAGGCGACGTAGGTCTTGGAGTCGGCCATCGGGAAATAGGTCTTGCCCAGCACGGTATACGGGTTGGCCTTGTAGGGACCGGTGTGCAGGGTCGGGGTGGCGTCGGGAATGCGCGAGACATCCACGTCCCACCACGGCGCGCCGTCCTTGTGGGCACGGTTGATGTCCAGGCCCGGCATGGCGCGCACGGCGGTGGTGTTTTTCTGGGTCGGTGCGCGACTGGTCGAACAACTGACGACCAACAGCGACAGCGCAGCCAGTGCCACGAACTTCAAGGGCCTGGCTTTCAGGGGTTGATAGGTAGGCAATGCCTGCATTATTTGACGCCCCGTGCTTTGACCAGCTCTTCAGACAGTTGATGCACAGCCATGGCGTACATCACACTGCGGTTATAACGCGTAATTGCGTAGAAATTCTTCAGGCCCATCCAGTATTCAGGGCCCTGCTCGCCTTCCAGGCGGATGGCGGTGACGGGCATGTCGTCACGCAGCGCATCATGACTCGACCAGCCCAGCGCCCGCAACTCCCCGACGGTTTTCGTCGGCTCGATGCCCTCGCTCAGGCCTTCGTCCACCTGCTCGCCGCGCACGTCGGCACGGCTGACCACCGGTTGGCCGGCTTCCCAGCCGTGGCGCTTGAAATAGCTGGCAACACTACCGATGGCATCGGTCGGGTTGGTCCAGATATTGATGTGGCCATCGCCATCGAAATCCACTGCATAGGCGCGGAAACTGCTGGGCATGAATTGCGGCAGGCCCATGGCCCCGGCATAGGAACCCTTGAGGGTCAGCGGATCGACCTGCTCCTCGCGGGCCAGCAAGAGGAACTCACGCAGTTCCTTGCGGAAGAATTCGGCCCGCGGCGGGTAATCGAAGCCCAGGGTCGACAGCGCGTCGATCACCCGGAAATTGCCGGTGTTGCGGCCAAAGAAGGTCTCGACGCCGATGATGGACACGATGACCTGGGCCGGCACGCCATATTCCTGCTCGGCGCGGGCCAGGGCGGCCTCATGCTGGCGCCAGAAGTCCACGCCCCGGGCGACGCGCGCCTCGGTGATGAACATCGGCCGGTACTCGCTCCACTGCTTGACCCGCTCGGCGGGCCGGGAGATCGCATCGAGGATCGACTGCTTGCGCTCGGCCTCGCGGAACACCCCCATCAGTTGCTCACCGGCGAAGCCGTAGTCGCGGGTCATTTCACCGACGAATTCGGCCACCTGGGGCGAGCCTTCGTATTCACCGGCCAAGGCGTGCGATACACCGCCCAGGAAGCCGATCAGGCCGACCCACGCATGTCGCGCCGACCAGCCACGCATTGCTTGCATTGAACTCTTCACCTTATTCAAACCTGCGCGATCCACTTGCGGTGGGTATGGATCGACATCAAGACCCCAAACGCTGACAGTAGCGTCACCAGCGAAGTTCCTCCGTAGCTGATGAAGGGCAACGGCACCCCCACGACCGGCAACAGGCCACTGACCATACCGATGTTGACGAAAACGTAAACAAAAAACGTCATGGTCAGGCTGCCCGCCAGCAACTTGCCAAACAGGGTCTGGGCCTGAGCGGTGATGACCAGCCCCCGACCGATCAGCAACAGGTAGATCAGCAGCAGCAGGCAGATCCCCACCAGGCCGAACTCCTCGCCCATCACCGCGATGATGAAGTCGGTGTGGCTTTCCGGCAGGAAGTCCAGGTGCGACTGCGTGCCCATCAGCCACCCCTTGCCGAACACCCCGCCGGAGCCGATGGCGGCCTTGGACTGGATGATGTTCCAGCCGGTGCCCAGCGGATCGCTCTCCGGGTCGAGGAAGGTCAGGATGCGCTGCTTCTGGTAGTCGTGCATCACGAAGTACCACATGGCCACCGACACCGGTACGGCGATGGCAATCACACTGAGGATCCAGCGCCAGCGCAACCCGCCCATGAACAGCACGAAGGCGCCCCCGGCCAGGATCAGCAATGAAGTGCCAAGGTCCGGCTGGCGCACGATCAGGATGAACGGGATGCCGATCAACATCAGGCTGATGCACACGTGCTTGAGCTGCGGCGGCAAGGTGCGCTTGGACAGGTACCAGGCGATGGTCGCCGGCATGATGATCTTCAGGAATTCCGACGGCTGGAAGCGGATCACCCCGGGGATGTTGATCCAGCGCGTGGCCCCCATGGCGTTATGGCCCATCACGTCCACCACCACCAACAGGCTTACGCCGACCACATAGGCCAGCGGCACCCAGCGCGCCATGAAGCGAGGTTCAAGCTGGGCGATGACGATCATCGACACCAGGCCGATACCGAACGAGGTGGCCTGCTTGGCCAGCAGGTCCCAACTCTTGCCGCTGGCCGAATACAAGACGAACAGGCTGCCCGCGGCCAGGATCAGCAGCAGGACCAGCAGCGGGCCATCGATGTGCATGCGCTGCAACAGCGTGGCGCGACGGCGCATCACGTCTTCGCTGGAGAGGATCCGGTCGAAATTATTCTTCACGGGCCGTAGCCTCCGCGGTGGTGGGGCTTGCGAATTCGGGCTTGAGCTGGCCGTGCTCGTCCAGCAGCCAGGCATCCATCACCTGGCGCACCACGGGCGCGGCGACACCGGAGCCGGACTCACCGTTCTCGACCATCACCGAGACAACGATCTTCGGGTTGTCGGCCGGGGCGAAGCCGACGAACAAGGCGTGGTCGCGGTGGCGCTCCTGAACCTTGGAACGGTCATACTTCTCGCCCTGCTTGATCGCGACCACCTGGGCCGTACCGCTCTTGCCGGCGATGCGATAAGGCGAGCCGATCGCCGCCTTGCGCGCCGTACCCCGGGCACCGTGCATCACCTGCTGCATGCCGTTGTTGACCTTCTGCCAGTCCGACGGGTTGTGCAGGACGATGTCCGGCATCGGGTCCGGGTCCACGGGCGGCTGGCCTTCGATGGTCTTGGCCAGGTGCGGGCGATGCCACTTGCCCTTGCTCGCCACCAGCGCCGTGGCCTGGGCCAGTTGCAAAGGCGTTGCCTGCATGTAGCCCTGGCCGATCCCCAAAATCAGGGTCTCACCGGGGAACCACGCCTGGCGACGGGTCGCCCGCTTCCATTCCCGGGACGGCATCAGGCCAGGCGATTCCTCGAACATGTCCAGGGAGACTTTCTGGCCGATGCCGAACTTGCCCAGGTAGGACGACAGCCGATCGATCCCCAGCTTGTGGGCCAGGTCATAGAAGTAGGTGTCGTTGGAACGCATGATTGCCGTTTCCAGGTCCACATAGCCGTCGCCGGTACGGTTCCAGTTGCGGTATTTGTGGTCATAGTTGGGCAGCATGTAATAGCCGGGGTCGAAGACCCGGCTCGAGGCGGTTACCACGCCAGCGTCCAGCCCGGCAATCGCCACGGCCGGCTTGATGGTCGAGCCCGGCGGGTAGAGCCCGCGCAGTACACGGTTGAACAGCGGCCGATCGATGGAGTCGCGCAACTCGGCATAGGCCTTGAAGCTGATGCCGGTGACAAACAGGTTCGGGTCGAAACTCGGCTGGCTGACCATCGCCAGGACCTCGCCGGTGGCCGGGTCCAGCGCCACCACGGCGCCCCGGCGTCCGCCCAGGGCCGCTTCGGCGGCTTCCTGCAACTTGATGTCCAAGCTCAGGACAATGTCCTTGCCGGGGATCGGGTCGGTACGCTTGAGCACCCGCAACACGCGACCGCGGGCGTTGGTCTCGACTTCTTCGTAACCCACCTGGCCGTGCAGCTCGGGCTCGTAGAAGCGCTCGATGCCGGTCTTGCCGATGTGGTGAGTGCCGCTGTAGTTGACCGGATCGAGGCTCTTGAGCTCTTTCTCGTTGATCCGCCCCATGTAGCCGACCGAGTGGGCAAAGTGCGCCCCCTGGGGGTAATGACGGACCAACTGCGCCACCACCTCGACGCCCGGCAGGCGGAACTGGTTCACCGCGATCAGGGCAATCTGCTCTTCGGTCAACTCGAACAGGATCGGCACCGGCTCGAACGGCCGACGCCCCTGGCGCATGCGTTTTTCGAAGATGGCCCGGTCCTCGGGCGTCAATTGCAACACTTCGACGATGACATCCAGCACCTGCTGCCAGTCGCCGGACCGCTCGCGGGTCATGCTCAGGCTGAAGCTGGGGCGGTTATCAGCCACCACTACGCCATTGCGGTCGAAGATCAAGCCGCGGGTCGGCGGGATCGGCTGCACATGCACCCGGTTGTTTTCCGACAGGGTCGAGTGGTACTCGTACTGGATCACCTGGAGGAAATAGAGCCGCGCAATCAGCACACCGATCAGCGTCACCACCGTAATGGCGCCGAACACGACGCGACTGCGCACCAGGCGGGCGTCTTTTTCGTGGTCCTTGATGCGGATCGGCTGAGGCATGAGGGCAGGATTACTTGTGGTAAGGGTGCCCGGACAGGACTGTCCAGGCACGATACAACTGTTCACCGATCAGGATCCGCACCAGCGGGTGCGGCAACGTCAGGGGCGACAACGACCAGCGCTGATCGGCCCGGGCACAGACTTCCGGCGCCAGCCCTTCCGGGCCGCCGACCATGAAGTTCACCGTGCGCGAGTCCAGCCGCCAGCGATCGAGTTCGACCGCCAGTTGCTCGGTGCTCCAGGGCTTGCCGTGGACCTCGAGGGTGACGATGCGCTCGTTCGGCCCGACCTTGGCCAGCATGGCTTCGCCCTCCTGGCGAATGAAGCGTGCCACGTCGGCGTTCTTCCCACGGGTGTTGAGCGGAATTTCCACCAGTTCCAGGGCCAGCTCGGAAGGAAGACGCTTGGCATATTCATGCCAGCCTTCTTCCACCCACTTGGGCATGCGGGAACCGACGGCGATCAGGCGCAGTCGCACAGCGATCCCTTACTGCTGGTCTTTGTTGAGCTTGGTGAAGTGCTCATGGGTGTTTTCAGGGCTGTGGTGACGGGCATCCGCCGCACGGCTCTGCTCGGCACCGGCCCACAGGCGCTCCAGGTCGTAGAACTGACGTGCCGAGGCGGTCATCATGTGCACGATGACATCGTCCATATCCAGCAGGACCCAGTCGCTGTCGCCCTTGCCTTCTTCACCCAGCGGCTTGATACCCTGGGCCTTGACCGCTTCGCGGACCTTGTCCAGCATCGCGCCGATCTGGCGGTTGGAGGTACCGGTGGCGATGATCATGAAGTCCGTGATGCTCTGCTTTTCACGAACGTCGATCACCTGGATGTCCTGGGCCTTGACGTCTTCCAGGGCGGCAACGGCCACCTTGACCAGCTCCTCGCCAGCCAGTACGGCACCGGTATGGGCCTCTACAGGCAGCGGGGCGCTTTTGAAGGTGCCCTTGCGCTTTACTTTGTTTACGTCTTTGTCAGTCATATAAAACTCGTTTTGCTCGTATATTCGGGCGCTTCGCTACACGCATTCACGTGCCTTGAAACAGCCTCGTTCAGTTCGACGCACGGTACAGCCCGTGCGCATCGATGTAGGCCAGGACCGCGTCGGGCACCAGGAAACGTACCGACTTACCGCTGGCCAGCAGTTGACGGATCTGGGTGGCGGATACCGCGAGCGGTGTCTGCCAGACGAATGCAATCTGTCCGCTCGGCCCCTTGAGGGCCAGCGGGTCGCTCACCGAGCGTGCCGCCAGCAGGTTGCGCAAGGCATCCGGCGGCTCGCTGTCGGCATCCGGGCGTTGCAACACCAGGATGTGGCAATGCTGGAGTAACTCTTCCCAGCGGTGCCAAGTGGGCAGGCCGCAAAATGCGTCCCAGCCCAGAAGCAGGAAAACCTGGGCGTCGTCGGGCATTTCGGCACGCATCAGCTCCAGGGTATCAATGGAGTAGGACGGTTTGTCCCGCTGCAATTCACGGGCGTCCACCACCAGCGGCGGCACTCCGGCCACCGCGCACTCGACCATCGCCAGACGGTCCTGCGCCGACACCTGCGGCGTATCCCGGTGAGGCGGCCTGGCGTTGGGCGTCAGGCGTAGCTCATCGAGGCCCAGGGCGTCGGCGACTTCCAGCGCACCGCGCAAATGGCCGATGTGCACCGGGTCGAACGTGCCGCCCAGGATACCGATGCGCCGGGGCGGGGCTGTGGTCGTCACAGCGGCTGACGGGTCGAGGTCGCCCAAGTCAGGCCGGCTCCTGTCCGCGCAACTGGCCATCACCGACTACGATGTACTTCTCGCAGGTCAGGCCTTCGAGGCCCACCGGGCCGCGGGCGTGCAGCTTATCAGTAGAAATGCCGATCTCGGCGCCCAATCCGTATTCAAAGCCGTCGGCGAAGCAGGTCGGGGTGTTGATCATCACCGACGCCGAATCCACTTCAGCCACGAAGCGCCGGGTTTCGCCCTGGTGCTCGCTGACAATCGAATCGGTGTGGTGCGAACCATGACGGTTGATGTGCTCGATGGCCTCATCCAGCCCGTCGACCACGCGGATCGACAGGATCGGCGCCAGGTACTCGGTGTTCCAGTCCTCTTCGGTGGCTTCTGCCGCCTCGATGATCGCCCGGGTGCGCTCGCAACCCCGCAGTTCGACGCCTTTTTCGCGGAACTGGGCGGCCATCGCCGGCAGGAATTCCTGGGCGACGGCCTGGTCCACCAGCAGGGTTTCCATGGCACCGCAGATACCGTAGCGATAGGTCTTGGCGTTGAAGGCAATGCGCTGGGCCTTCGGCAGCTCGGCGTGGGCGCTGACGTAGACGTGGCAGATACCGTCCAGGTGCTTGATCACCGGTACACGGGCATCGCGGCTGACCCGTTCGATCAGGCCCTTGCCACCACGCGGCACGATGACATCGACGAACTCGGGCATGCTGATCAGCGCGCCGACAGCGGCGCGGTCGGTGGTTTCCACCACTTGCACCACGGCGGCCGGCAGATCGGCCTCGGCCAGGCCGCGCTGGATGCAGGCGGCGATGGCACGGTTGGAATGAATCGCCTCGGAACCGCCGCGCAGGATGGTCGCGTTACCGGACTTCAGGCACAGGCTCGCGGCGTCGATGGTCACGTTCGGCCGCGACTCGTAGATGATCCCGACCACGCCCAGGGGCACGCGCATCTTGCCGACCTGGATACCCGATGGCCGGTAGCTCATGTCGCGGATCGCCCCGACCGGGTCCGGCAGGGCCGCCACCTGACGCAGACCGACGATCATGCCGTCGATGCGCGCCGGGGTCAGCGCCAGGCGCTCGAGCATGGCCGGCTCGAGGCCATTGGCCCGGCCGGCGGCCAGGTCCAGCTCGTTGGCGGCGGACAACTCGGCGCGAGCGGCGTCCAGCGCATTGGCGGCGGCTTGCAGGGCGCGGTTTTTCTGCGCGGTGCTGGCACGGCCGATGATGCGCGACGCGTCGCGAGCGGCGCGACCCAGGCGGGTCATGTAGTCAAGAACGGACTCAGTCATGGTCTGTGTGGTCTTGGCGAAGAGGAAAGCGGCAGATTATAGCTGTCGTAACCCTCGACTAACAGCATGGACTCACAGCGGTGACCGGCGGAAGCACAAAACTGTCAGGAATTTCACCTGTTCAGCGGCGATTAAGATTTCCATTGCTATCATCGCCCTTCCTTTGGCCTCAGTTCGTCTACTGTCATGACCGATTCGCCTCCTACGCCAAACGCCCTGCCCCACGCCTTCTTCGACCGCGACGCCCAGGTGCTCGCCAGGGACCTGCTGGGCAAAGTCATACGCCACAAGGTCGGCGGCCTGTGGCTCAGCGCCCGCATCATCGAGACCGAAGCCTACTATTTCGCCGAAAAGGGCAGCCACGCCTCCCTGGGCTATACGGAAAAACGTAAGGCTTTGTTTCTGGACGGCGGCCACATCTATATGTACTACGCCCGGGGCGGCGACTCGCTGAACTTCAGCGCCCAGGGGCCGGGCAACGCGGTGTTGATCAAATCGGCGTATCCGTGGGTCGATGGTATTTCCGGCCCGGAGAGCCTGGCGCAGATGCTGTTGAACAACCCCGACGCCCAGGGCCGCCCACGCACACCGCAGAAGCTCTGCGCCGGCCAGACCCTGCTGTGCAAGGCCCTGGGGCTGAAGGTGCCGGAATGGGACGCCAAACGCTTCGACCCCGAGCGATTACTGGTGGAAGACGTGGCGGTGCCGACGGTCAATGTGATCCAGACCACCCGCCTGGGCATCCCATTGGGCCGCGACGAGCACCTGCCCTACCGTTTCGTCGACGCCGCCTATGCGCCGTGGTGCACCCGCAACCCGTTGCGGCGTGGACAGGTCGAGGGGCGCGATTATTTTTTGCTGACATGACCGATGCAACACAGTTTCCTGTGGAACCAGTTTTTTTGCTTCACAACAGATCCCCTGTGGGAGCGAGCCTGCTCGCGATGGCGTCAGTACATTCAACGTTGATATTGACTGACACACCGCTATCGCGAGCAGGCTCGCTCCCACAATAACAATGCACATTCAATGGAGTTGTACCTATGGGCCCATGGCTCGATAGCATCACTGGCTGGCTAGCCGCCAACCCGCAATGGCTGGCGGTGGCGGTGTTCATCGTGGCGTGCGTGGAGTGCCTGGCGATTGCCGGATTGATCGTGCCGGGCACCGTGCTGCTGTTTGCCGTGGCGGTGCTGGCCGGCAGCGGCGCCTTGTCCCTGGGCGAGACGCTGTTGCTGGGCTTGCTCGGGGGCTTGCTCGGGGACTTGGTGTCGTACTTCCTGGGCCGACACTTCCACCAGAACATCCGGCGCCTGCCGGGACTGCGGCACCACCCGGAATGGATGAGCGCGGCGGAAAGCTATTTCCAGCGCTACGGCATCGCCAGTCTGTTGGTGGGGCGCTTTATCGGCCCGTTGCGACCGATGCTGCCAATGGTGGCCGGGATGTGCGACATGCCCTTCCCGCGCTTTGCCGCCGTCAGCCTGCTGGCCGCGTCGGGCTGGAGCGTAGCGTACCTGTTGCCGGGCTGGGCCACCGGGGCGGCGATTCGCCTGCCATTGCCCGAAGGCTTCTGGCTACAGGCCGGCATCGTCATCGGTAGCATCGCGGTGATGATCGGGTTGAGTGTCAACAGCAGCCTGCGCCGGCATCGACACGCCACGGCGCTGATTGCCGGCCTGGGCCTGGTGATCCTGCTCGGCCTGTTCATCGGTTTCCGCTACCTGACGGCCTTCGACCAAGGGTTGATGGCCCTGGTCCAGGAGCATCGCAGCGCGACCCTGGACGAAATCGCCGTGACCTTCACGCTGATCGGCGAATTCCGCTTCATGCTGATCTTCAGCGCCCTGCTGACCGGACTGCTGTTGCTGGCGCGCCAATGGCGACAGGCAATCTTCGCCGGCGCCACCATGCTGTTCACCGCCCTGGCCAATACCGGCTTCAAGCACTTCTTCGCCCGTGTGCGTCCGGAAATCCTCACCGACCCACTGACCAGCTACAGCATGCCCAGTGGCCATGCCTCCGGCTCGTTCGCGCTGTTCCTGGCGCTCGCGGTCCTGGCCGGTCGCGGACAACCGCCACGCCTGCGCCTGACCTGGCTGCTGCTGGGTTGCCTGCCGGCACTGGCGATTGCCTTGTCCCGGGTGTACCTGGGCGCCCATTGGCCCAGCGACATCCTCGCCGGCGCCATGCTCGCCGCCTGCGTCTGTGCCGCCATCCTCTGGCTGAGCCAACGCCAGACCCCGTTGCCCGCCATGCCGCCGAAGATCTGGTGGCTGATCCTGCCGGCGCTGGTGGCCGCGTTCAGCTTCTTCGCCCTGCGGCACCTGCCTCATGGGATGCTGCGGTATGCCTATTGAGACACAGAGCCCCCCTGTGGGAGCGAGCCTGCTCGCGATGGCGGCGTGTCAGTGAAGGAGGTATTGGCTGATGCACCGCTATCGCGAGCAGGCTCGCTCCCACAGGTGCAGTGAACAGCCATTTTGCGGCCACCAGCCTCAGGCGAACAACTCGCCCTGCAACTCATCGAGCAACACCTGGATCGCATCCAGGCGCTGCTGCGGATCATCCAGTTGCAGCAGGTCGATCTTGTCCAGTTCATTGAACGGCAGCAGGTAAGCCAGTTGGTTGGCCAGTGACTGTTGACCGGTCGCCTCGGTGCCCATGTTCAGGGCCTCGACCATCGGGTGCTCGGCCAGGGCCTGGAGCAATGCCACCAGGTCGGCGTCCTCGTCCTGCAGCGGTTGCTCCGGCTCATCCTCCAGCCACTCGACCTCGGCCACGGTGAGCTGGTCGGGCTGGACACTGCTGCCGTGCACGATAAAGCGGCGCCCGCCCTGCACGCGAATGCCCAGCAGACCATTGTCCTGCTGGGAAAAGTCGGTGATCAGCGCCTCACAGCCGACCCGCGCATAACCTTCCGGGGCGATACCAACCTCCTGCCCGTCCAGGATGCACACCACCCCGAACCCTTCGCCCTTTTTCATGCAGCGCCCGATCATGTCGAGGTAGCGCGCCTCGAATATCTGCAAATCGAGGATGCAGCCGGGGAAAAGCACAGTGTTCAACGGGAAAAGCGGCAAATTCATAACTGTTCTCTAGACTGTCATCGACACCACCAGCGGCAGCAGCACTGCCGTGGCCACGCCCATCAGACTCATCGCCAGCGCCGCAAAGGCGCCGGACTCCTCGCTTTCCTGCAACGCCACCGATGTCCCCACCGCGTGAGCCGTCAGGCCCAGGGCCATGCCCCGGGCTTCAGGGCTGTGGACGCCCAACCGGTTCAGGATACTCGGCCCCAGGATCGCCCCGAGCACCCCGGTGATCAAGACGAACACCGCCGCCATGGCCGCCACGCCGCCGATCTGCTCGGCCACCAGCATGGCGATCGGCGAGGTCACCGACTTGGGCGCCATGGTCATCAGGATCATGTGCTCGGCGCCGAACGCCCAGCCCAGCAACACCGCGGAACCGGTGGCGAACACCCCGCCTATCACCAGCGTAGTAAAGATCGGCCAGAACAATTGCCGGATCCGTCGCAGGTTCAGGTACAGCGGCACCGCCAACGCGACCGTGGCCGGCCCCAGCAGGATGCTGAGGATCTCGGTGCTCTTGCGGTATTCGGCGTAGCTGATGCCGCAGCTGACCAGCACACCGATCAGCAGCACCATCGACATCAGCACCGGTTGCAGGAATACCCAGCGGGTCCTCTCGAAAGCCGCCAGTACCAGTTGATAGGCCCCCAGGGTAATGCCGATGCCGAACAGCGGATGATGGATCACCGAAGCCCAGGCGCCCTGCCAGTCGAGGATCATGGCGTGTCCTCCTCAACAGCCGCGACGTGGCGCCGGCCGAGGCGCTGCATCAACACCCCGGTGAACGCCATGGACAGGACCAGCGACAACAGCAGCGCGCCAACGATGGCCCAGAAATCGGCGGCGATGGCCCGGGCGTAGACCATCACCCCCACCGCCGGCGGCACCAGCAGCAACGGCAGGTAACGCAGCAGGCTGCCGGCGGCCAGGCTCAATGGCTCGGCGACTTCGCCACGGACGATCAGATAGCCCAGCAACAGCAGCAGGCCGATGATCGGCCCCGGCAGCACCGGCAAGAACAAATGATTGATGGCGGTGCCCAGCAATTGAAACAGCACCAGCCAGGTCAGGCCCCGTAGCAACATCCGTCCTCTCCCCTGCAACCTCTACCCAATGAAAGCGCCCGCATTATAAGCACGCCCAGGCTATGGACCGGCATTCGTAAAAAGCATGGTCAGTGACCTTCCCTGTGCGTCATGTTGATCTACAGTGGTTCCCCGGGGACGCTAGCCACACAGGCCACCGACCCGTACCAAAGATAGAACCGTTGAACCAAGGAGAGTCTCAATGCCCTATGTTCCCGTTGCAGCGCTCAAAGATTATGTCGGCAAGGAACTCGGACGTTCCGACTGGCTGACTATCGACCAGGACCGCATCAACCTGTTCGCCGAAGCCACAGGCGACTTTCAGTTCATCCACGTCGATCCGGTCAAGGCCGCCCAGACGCCATTCGGCAGCACCATCGCCCACGGTTTCCTGTCGCTGTCGCTGATGCCCAAGTTGATGGAAGACATCCTGATCCTGCCTGAAGGCGTGAAAATGGTCGTCAACTACGGACTGGACAGCGTGCGCTTCATCCAGCCGGTGAAGGTCGATTCCAAGGTCCGGCTCAAGGTCGAGCTGGTAGACGCCACCGAGAAAAAACCCGGCCAATGGCTGCTCAAGGCCACCGCCACGCTGGAAATCGAAGGCTCGGACAAGCCGGCCTACATCGCCGAGCCCCTGTCGCTCTGCTTCGTGTAACCCCTTCGCGCATGCGAAACCGCCCAGGCAGTTTCGCAGCGCTTCTCTGGTTCTATCGCGCATAGCTGCGGCATACTCGTCGCCTGATTACCTGGATCCCGTTATGCGCTTACTTTTTCCCCTGGCTTTGACCCTTTTGCTGGCCGCCTGCGGCGATGGCGAATCTCTGTTGCCGCCTGACGCACGCCTGCCCGATGGCGGACGCTATCGCGGCGACTTGGTGAACGGCCTGCTGCAGGGCCAGGGACGCGTCGACTACCCCAACGGCAGTTGGTATGCCGGGCAATTCGACAAAGGTCAATGGCATGGCACCGGGGAATGGCACGGCAGCAATGGCGAGGTCTATCGCGGCCAGTTCCAGCAGGGCCTGTTCCACGGCCAGGGCAGCCTCGACACGCCCACCAGCAGCTACACCGGCGGCTTCAAGTTGGGACGCCGGGACGGCGAAGGCACGCTCAAGGAAAACGGCGTGACCTACCGTGGCGAGTTCAAGGCCGACCGTTATTCAGGCCTCGGCCGCCTGGAGCTCGCCGATGGCAGCCAATACCAGGGTCCGTTCGTCAATGGCAAGCCCAACGGCGACGGCCAGCGCTTCGATGCCGCCGGCAACCAGTTCACCGGGCATTTCGTCGATGGCCAGCTGCAAGGCAAAGGCACGTTCAACAGCGCCGATGGCGATGTCTATGTCGGCAGCTTCAAGAACAACCAGCTCAACGGTCGCGGCCGCTATGAAAATGCCGACGGCGATGTCTGGATCGGCCAGTTCAAGGATGGCGCGCTCACGGGCAAGGGCGAGCTGATCGGCGCCGATGGCAGCCATTACCTCGGCCGCTTCAATGAATGGCGCTTTACCGGCCAGGGCCGCCTGAACCTGCCCGATGGCAGTTTTTACATCGGCGAGTTCGAAAACGACGGTTACCACGGGCGCGGCACCCTGGTGCTGACCGACGGCACGGTGCAAAGCGGCACCTGGGCCAACGGCCAGCGGGTGCGCGATGCGGATGGCAAGCTGCTGCCGGACGTACTCGAACTCGGCCTGCTGTCACAGGGCCGCCTGCTGGACGACGCCCTGGCCCAGATCCCCGCTTCGACACCAGCAGTGGAGCTGTACAGCCTGACCCTGGGCGGAGACGGCAAGCAAAGCGTGTTCCTGCGCGAATCCGACTATGTCGCCAACATGCTCGCCAGCCGTTTCGGCGCGTTCGGCCAGATCCGCCTGGTCAATCATCGCGATCACCTGGGCGACCGCCCCATGGCGACCCGCGAAAGCCTGCGCCGCGCCGCCAGCACCCTGGCCGAACGCAGCGGCCCGGAAGACCTGATTTTCATCTACCTGACCAGCCATGGCACCAGCGAACATGAGCTGGTGCTCGACCAGCCACGCATGGAACTGGCCGACCTGCCCGCCGACGAACTGGCGGTGGTGCTGGCACCGCTGAAGAACCGCGACAAGATCGTGGTGATCTCGGCCTGCTACTCCGGCGGTTTCATCCCGGCGATCAAGGATGAGCGCACCCTGGTCATGACGGCTTCACGGGCCGACCGGGTGTCCTTCGGTTGCTCCGAGGAAGCCAACTTCACCTATTTCGGCGATGCCTTGTTCGCCCAGGCGCTGAACCAGACCGACGACCTGGAACAGGCCTTCAAGCTGGCCAAGGCCACCGTGGCCGAACGGGAGCAGGCGGATAATTTCGAGGCTTCCGAGCCACAGATCTGGGCCCCCAGGACGGTCCTTTCCCACTGGCAACTGCTGCGCAAACTGCAGGCGCGAAAAGCATTGCAAAGTGCTGCACTGAACGACGACGTCAAAAAGAGCAACTAAGCTGAACCGTATCAAGGGGGAAACACTATGTACTTGACGCCTCAGCATGTTTTGCTCGCCGGCGCTACCGGACTGACCGGGGAACACCTGCTGGACCGGCTGCTCAACGAGCCGACCATCAGCCGGGTCCTCGCACCCTCCCGCCGGCCGCTGGCCGAGCATCCACATCTGGAAAACCCGGTTGGGGAACCGGCCGACGTACTGCCACGCCTCAGCGGCCAGGTCGACATCGCCTTCTGCTGCCTCGGCACCACCCTCAAGAAAGCCGGCTCGGAACAAGCCTTTCGCGCGGTGGACCTGGACCTGGTCGTCGCTTTCGCCAAGCGCGCCCGGGAGCTCGGCGCACGGCACCTGGTGGTGATCAGCGCCCTGGGAGCCGACGCGAAATCATCGATTTTCTACAACCGGGTCAAAGGCGAAATGGAAGCCGCCCTCAAGGCCCAGGACTGGCCACAACTGACCATCTGCCGTCCTTCCCTGCTGTTGGGCGACCGCGTCGAGCCTCGGCTGGCCGAGCAACTGGCCGGCCCCCTGTCGAAGCTGATTCCCGGCAAATACCACGGCATCGAAGCCTGCCAACTGGCCCGCGCCATGTGGCGCCTGGCGTTGGAGGAACAGGATGGCGTGCGGGTGGTGGAATCAGATGAGTTGCGCAAGTTGGGCAAGTAAGGCTGTAGCGCACGAGCGGACGCCATCGCGAGCAGGCTCGCTCCCACAAGGACTGGGGCGCGCATTCAAAATGTGGGAGCGAGCCTGCTCGCGATGGGCGCGCCGCCGAACCAAAGCCAGGCGCTGCCCATTGTGGCGAGGGAGCTTGCTCCCGCTGGGGTGCGAAGCAGCCCTGAGCTTTTGAGGCGACTCTGCGCAGTCGAGCGGGAGCAAGCTCCCTCGCCACAGAGAGTTCACCTGCCTCCTCAGTCAAACGACGCCGCCGCGGTGTTACAACCCACCCGTCGCCCGGAACCCCACCCCCATCGCCGTAAACAACGACAACGGCAGCAGCAAGGTATCGAGCAACGCACTGCCCGGCAGATCGACACCGGGGTAGCTCGGGGCTTCGGCGCCAAAGCGGTCCTTGGCGCAGCAGCCGCCGTTGAGGGCGTAAAGGTCCAGGCGAGTGCCCGCATACACCACCGGCGCACCAGGCTTGGCGGCGTCGAGGGTGCGGGCGGTGGCGCAGCCGGTCAGTTGCAGCGCCAGCAGCACGATCAGCAGCTTATTCATCACTGCTCAAATGGTGCTCGCCCCAGCGCGGCAACATGTCCTGGGGGATATTCAGCAGGTTGAGAATCCGCGCGACCACGAAATCGATCAGGTCGTCGATGGTCTGCGGCTGGTGATAGAAGCCCGGCGAGGCCGGCAGGATGGTCACGCCCATGTTCGACAGCTTGAGCATGTGCTCCAGGTGAATACTCGAATACGGCGCCTCCCGCGGTACGAGGATCAGCTGGCGACGCTCCTTGAGCGTGACGTCCGCAGCCCGTTCGATCAGGTTGTTGCAGGCCCCGGTGGCAATAGCCGACAGCGTCCCGGTGGAGCACGGCACCACCACCATCGCCGCCGGCGAGCCGGAGCCCGACGCCACCGGCGACATCCAGTCTTCCTTGCCATACACCCGGATCTGCCCCGCCGCCGCCCCGGTGTATTCGGTGAGGAAGGCCTGCATCATCTGGGTCTTGGCCGGCAGGGTCACGTCGGTTTCCGTGGCCATCACCAACTGCGCGGCCTTGGAAATGAGGAAGTGCACCTCACGGTCCTCCCGCACCAGGCAATCGAGCAGGCGCAAGCCGTACTGGGCGCCGGACGCACCGGTCATCGCCAGCGTGATGCGCTCCGGACCATTGCTCATTTCAGCGCCTCAGCCAGTTTGCCGTGCAGGCCGCCGAAGCCGCCGTTGCTCATGATCACCACGTGAGTGCCGGGCTGGGCCTGGCTCTTCACACGCTCGATGATGCCTTCCAGGGAATCGCTGACAATCGACGGCACCGTGCACAAGGCGGCCGTGGCGCCCAGGTCCCAACCGAGGTTGGCCGGCGCATACCAGATCACCTGGTCGGCATCGACCACGCTTTCCGGCAGGCCATCACGGTGGGCACCGAGCTTCATCGAGTTGGAGCGCGGCTCGATGATCGCGATCAGCGGCGCGTCGCCAATACGCTTGCGCAAACCGTCGAGGGTCGTGGCAATGGCGGTCGGATGGTGGGCGAAATCGTCATAGATGGTGATGCCGCGCACTTCGGCGACCTTTTCCATGCGGCGCTTGACGCTCTTGAACGCACTCAGCGCGGCGATGCCCATCGACGGCACCACGCCCACGTGACGCGCCGCCGCCAAGGTGGCCAGAGCGTTGGCGACGTTGTGCTGGCCGGTCAGTTCCCACTCCACGACGCCTTGGGACTGGCCCTCGAACATCACTTCGAACTGCGAACCGTCGTCCTTCAGCAACTTCACCTGCCACTGCCCGCCCGCGCCGGTGGTCTGCACCGGGGTCCAGCAGCCCATCTCGATGACCCGCTGCAAGGCCGGCTCGGTGGTCGGATGAATCACCAGGCCTTCGCTCGGGATGGTGCGGACCAGATGATGGAATTGCCGCTCGATGGCCGCCAGATCCGGGAAGATGTCTGCGTGATCGAACTCCAGGTTATTCAGGATCGCCGTGCGCGGGCGGTAATGGACGAACTTCGAACGCTTGTCGAAAAACGCACTGTCGTATTCATCGGCTTCGATCACGAAGAACGGCGTACCGCCCAGGCGCGCCGATACCGAGAAGTTCTGCGGCACGCCGCCGATCAGGAAGCCCGGGCTCATGCCCGCGTGCTCCAGGACCCAGGCGAGCATGCTGCTGGTGGTGGTCTTGCCATGGGTCCCCGCCACGGCCAGGACCCAACGGCCCTGCAACACGTGATCGGCCAACCATTGCGGGCCGGACACATACGGCAGGCCTTTGTTGAGCACGTACTCCACCGCCGGGTTGCCACGGGACATGGCATTGCCGATGACCACCAGGTCCGGTGCCGGATCCAACTGCGCCGGGTCATAGCCCTGGGTCAGCTCGATGCCCTGGGCCTCCAGCTGGGTGCTCATCGGCGGGTAGACGTTGGCGTCGGAACCGGTCACATGATGGCCCAGCTCCTTGGCCAGGACCGCCATCGAACCCATGAAAGTGCCGCAAATACCGAGAATATGGATGTGCATAGTCGACCTCGTAAAACATGGCCGCAGGTTAGCGTAGGGAGGGGGAAATCGCACCTTGTCTTTCGGACTTCACACCACTGATCGTTCCCACGCTCCGCGTGGGAATGCAGCCCGGGACGCCCCGCGTCCCAAAGAGCCGAACGCAGAGCGTCCGTTGAAGCGTTACCACGCGGAGCGTGGGAACGATCGTCATCCGGGTCAGCGAGCGATCGCGTGCTTGCGCAGCTTTCGGTACAAGGTATTGCGGCTGATGCCCAGTTGCTCGGCCGTGTTGGTCATGTGCCAGCGGGTCTGTTCCAGCGCATTGAGCAAGGCCAGCCGTTCCGCGCCCTCCAGCGGATGTTCGGACGCGGGTGTGTCCTCCAACGCCGGGCGTGCCTGGCGAATCATCGCCGGTAGATCGTCCAGCCCGATCCGGCCACCGTCGCACAACGCGGCGAGGGTGCGCAGCACGTTGCGCATCTGCCGCACGTTGCCCGGCCAATCGAACGCCAGCAGCGCCCGGCGCGCCGGTTCGTCGATGAACACCGCTTCGGTGCCGCTTTCTTCGGCCAGCAGAAAATCCAGCAACTGCGACTTGTCGCTGCGCTCGCGCAATGCCGGCAAAGGGATTTCCAGGCCGTTGAGCCGGTAGTACAGGTCTTCGCGGAAGCTGCCGTCCTGCACTCGCTCAAGCAATTGCCGGTGGGTGGCGCTGATGATGCGCACGTTCACCGTCTCGGGTTCGCCACCGATGGGCACCACCTGGCGATCCTCCAGCACCCGCAGCAAGCGGGTCTGCAAGGCCAGGGGCATGTCGCCGATTTCATCCAGGAACAAGGTGCCGCCATCGGCCTGCTGCAGCTTGCCGCGCATGCCCTCCTTGCGAGCCCCGGTGAAACTGCCGCCGCGATAGCCGAACAGCTCGCTCTCGATCAGACTTTCGGGGATGGCCGCGCAATTGAGGGCGACGAAACTTTTCCCGGCGCGCTGGCTGGCCTGATGCACGGCCTTGGCGAAGGCCTCCTTGCCGCAACCGGTTTCACCGTTGACCAGCAGCGGTACATCGCGCTCGAACACCCGCAGCGCCTTGCGGAAATGCTCCTGCAGTTGCGCATCCCCCAGGCAGATGCCCGACAGTCGCGGCGGCTCGGAAGCCTTCGGCGGCGGCGCGAGCGGCACCGGGATACTGCGAGGCTGACCACGCAGCACCGCGAACAGATGCCGACCGTCACGGGTGCGCAACGGCCAACTGGCGCTGGCCTGGGCGCTGGCCCGGCCAAGCAATTCGTCCAGTGAACAATCGAAAAACGCTTCTACCGGCTGCCCCAGCAAGCCGCCGCGAATATGCCCCAGCAGGTTGAGCGCACTCTGGTTGACGGCACTGATTCGCCCTTCACCGTCGAATGCCAGCAGCCCCTCGCTGAACAACCCCACGGACTCGGCCTGCAGATGAAAGCGCAGCAACCATTGATTGTCGAAGCAGCGCAGGAAATAGCAGCTCTCGATCATCTTCGCCGACAGATTCACCAACGCCATGGTGTGGAACTGGCTCTGGCGCGACACGTCCGGCCGGGCCGAGGATACGTCGAGCACCGCCAGCAGTTCGCCATGGGGATCGAAGACCGGGCTGGCCGAGCAGGTCAGGCCGGTGTGGCGACCGCGAAAATGTTCTTCCTGGTGGATGGTCAGGGCCTGGCGTTCCACCAGACAGGTGCCGATGCCGTTGGTGCCCTCGCAGGCTTCACTCCAGTCGGCCCCGAGCCAGAGACCGGCCCGTTCGAAGATCTTCCGTTCGCTGGGAGCGGTGACGCAGTTGAGGATCACGCCCCGGGCGTCGGTGAGCAACACCGCGTGACCAGCGCCGGACAGTTGCTGATGCAGGCTGGTCATTTCAGAACCGGCGATATGCAGCACCTGTTGCAGACGCTCGCGGCTTTCCAGCACCCGACCATGCTCCAGCACCGTCGGCGCCAGGTTCTGGGCCGGGTCGAGGTGATAGTCCTCGAGGCAGCGCAGCCAGGAACGGGCAATCGACGGATCGCTGCCAGGCCCCTGCAAATGGGCCTTGCCCTGGGTGACCGTCAGGACCTGCTGGGCATGGCGACTCAAATGGTTGCTGTGCATTTCTTATTGTTCTCCCCGAAGGTTGCGGCCTTGCTGGAGTCACTGCTGAACACCTAGCCCCAGGTAAAGGGTTGTTTCTGTGGGAGCAAGGCTTGCCCGCGATAGCCTTGGCGCGGATCACAGGTAGACCGCGTCATCGTTCATCGCGGGCAAGCCTTGCTCCCACAGGATGCCCGACTTCTCCATCGATACTTGGGCAACTCACAGATTGCCCCAGCATCCTCCAGCCACAAGCGCTTTGCAATGCTGGCGCGACCCGCCAGTCACCGGCCGTTTCAGAAATGGCACAAAGTGTCACGCCACCTGTATCGCAATCGTCACGCACGGCTTCCGCCCGTCCGATGCATCCCCCTCTAGCCCTTGATTTTCGGGCCCTGCACGGCAGTGGCCCGACCTTTGCTCTAGGCTTAAATACCGGCGCTCAATTTGCGCGGCCTCCCGTATAAGCACAAAAGCCAAGGAGAACTCACCATGCGTTACGCTCACCCCGGTACTGAAGGCGCTATCGTCTCGTTCAAGAGCAAATACGGTAACTACATCGGCGGCGAGTTCGTCGCGCCTGTCAAAGGTCAGTACTTCACCAATACTTCCCCGGTCAATGGCCAGCCCATTGCCGAATTCCCGCGCTCCACGGCCGAAGACATCGAAAAAGCCCTGGACGCCGCCCACGCCGCTGCCGATGCCTGGGGCGCCACTTCGGCCCAGGCCCGTTCGCTGATCCTGCTGAAAATCGCCGACCGCATCGAACAGAACCTCGAAACCCTGGCGATCACCGAGTCCTGGGACAACGGCAAGGCCGTGCGCGAAACCCTCAACGCCGACATTCCCCTGGCCGCCGACCACTTCCGCTACTTCGCCGGTTGCCTGCGGGCCCAGGAAGGCAGCGCCGCCGAGATCGACGGCAACACCGTGGCCTATCACATCCACGAACCGCTGGGCGTGGTCGGGCAGATCATCCCGTGGAACTTCCCGCTGCTGATGGCCGCCTGGAAACTCGCCCCGGCCCTGGCCGCCGGCAACTGCGTGGTGCTCAAGCCTGCCGAGCAAACCCCACTGGGCATCTGCGTGCTCATGGAACTGATCGGTGACCTGTTGCCGCCCGGCGTGCTGAACGTGGTGCAAGGCTTCGGCAAGGAAGCCGGCGAAGCCCTGGCAACCAGCAAGCGCATCGCCAAGATTGCCTTCACCGGCTCGACCCCGGTGGGCTCGCACATCATGAAATGCGCCGCCGAGAACATCATCCCGTCCACCGTGGAGCTGGGTGGCAAGTCGCCGAACATCTTCTTCGAAGACATCATGCAGGCCGAGCCGAGCTTCATCGAGAAGGCGGCCGAAGGCCTGGTGCTGGCGTTCTTCAACCAGGGTGAAGTCTGCACCTGCCCATCCCGCGCCCTGGTGCAGGAGTCGATCTACGACGAATTCATGCAAGTGGTGATGAAGAAGATCGAACAGATCAAACGCGGCGACCCGCTGGACACCGACACCATGGTCGGCGCCCAGGCGTCCGAGCAGCAGTTCGACAAGATCCTCTCGTACCTGGAAATCGCCAAGGGCGAAGGCGCTCAGCTGCTGACCGGCGGCCAGGTGGAAAAACTCGAAGGCAACCTCGCCAGCGGGTATTACATCCAGCCGACCCTGCTCAAGGGCACCAACAAGATGCGCGTGTTCCAGGAAGAAATCTTCGGCCCGGTGGTGAGCATCACCACCTTCAAGGATGAAGCCGAAGCCCTGGCGATCGCCAACGACACCGAGTTCGGCCTCGGCGCCGGCCTGTGGACCCGCGACATCAACCGCGCCTACCGCATGGGCCGGGCGATCAAGGCCGGTCGCGTCTGGACCAACTGCTACCACCTCTACCCGGCGCACGCCGCATTCGGTGGCTACAAGAAGTCCGGCGTGGGTCGTGAAACCCACAAAATGATGCTCGATCACTACCAGCAGACCAAGAACCTGCTGGTGAGCTACGACATCAATCCGTTGGGCTTCTTCTAAGCCTTGGGGGCGATGCAGGTCATCCTGCGTCGCCCTTTGGATAGCTATCGCGAGCAGGCTCGCTCCCACAGGGACTGTGGAGCACCACCTATCCCCTGTGGGAGCGAGCCTGCTCGCGATAGCGTCATCACCGACACACTCAGAATCAATGCCCTGTCGCTGGCATGAGCTTTGCGTACCCGCTCCACACCCCAACCGAAAGTCCAACAGATCAAAAAGAACAGCGAGGACTTATGACAACTACCACCCAACTCAAACCCACACTCGGCACCCTCCATTTATGGGGTATTGCCGTCGGCCTGGTGATTTCCGGCGAATACTTCGGCTGGAGTTACGGCTGGGGCACCGCGGGGACCCTCGGGTTTCTGGTCACCGCGCTGATGGTGGCGCTGATGTACACCTGTTTCATCTTCAGTTTTACCGAACTGACCACCGCGATCCCCCACGCCGGCGGGCCTTTCGCCTATAGCCGGCGGGCCTTTGGCGAGAAAGGCGGCCTGATCGCCGGGATCGCCACGCTGATCGAATTCGTCTTCGCGCCACCGGCCATCGCCATGGCCATCGGCGCTTACCTCAACGTGCAGTTTCCGGAGCTGGACCCCAAGGTTGCGGCAGTCGGCGCCTACATCGTGTTCATGACCCTCAACATCCTCGGCGTCAGCATCGCCGCGGCGTTCGAGCTGGTGGTCACGGTGCTGGCGGTGGCCGAGCTGCTGGTGTTCATGGGCGTGGTCGCCCCCGGCTTCAGCTTCAGTAACTTCGTGCTCAACGGCTGGTCTGGTGCAAACGAGTTCAGCCTCGCTTCAATTCCGGGCATTTTTGCGGCGATCCCCTTCGCGATCTGGTTCTTCCTCGCCATCGAAGGCGCGGCCATGGCCGCCGAAGAAGCCAAGGACCCGAAACGCACGATTCCCCGCGCCTATGTCAGCGGCATCCTGACCCTGGTGTTCCTGGCCATCGGCGTGATGATCATGGCCGGCGGCGTGGGCGACTGGCGCCAGCTGTCGAACATCAACGACCCGCTGCCCCAAGCCATGAAAGCCGTGGTCGGCAACAACTCCACCTGGATGCACATGCTGGTGTGGATCGGCCTGTTCGGCCTGGTGGCGAGCTTCCACGGGATCATCCTCGGCTACTCGCGGCAGTTCTTCGCCCTGGCCCGGGCCGGCTACCTGCCACGGAGCCTGGCGAAACTGTCGCGCTTCCAGACCCCGCACCGGGCGATCCTCGCCGGTGGCGTCATCGGCATCGCGGCGATCTACAGCGATGGCCTGGTGAACCTGCAAGGCATGAGCCTGACGGCGGCGATGATCACCATGTCGGTGTTCGGCGCCATCGTGATGTACATCATCAGCATGCTCAGCCTGTTCCGCTTGCGTAAAGTCGAACCGAACCTGGAACGCACCTTCCGCGCCCCGGGCTACCCCATCGTGCCGGGCATCGCGCTGTTCCTGGCCGTGGTGTGCCTGGTGGCGATGGCCTGGTTCAACACCCTGATCGGCCTGGTGTTCCTCGCCTTCATGATCGTCGGCTACCTGTACTTCCAACTGACCGCCAAGCAACGCTCCGCTGCCCCGGCAGACGCTATGCTCACAGGGATCTGACCTTGCACCGGCGCCGGGCGCCGGCTTATGGAAGTGCACGCAGAACCTGCTGGGGGGCTGAGTTCGTCGTCTGAACGCAAGTCCCCCTGTGGGAGCGAATCAGTCGACCCGTGTTTTACTGGCACTCCGCTATCGCGAGCAGGCTCGCTCCCACAGGGTTCGGTGGTGTACTTGAGTTAATGAGAAAACCTGGAGGACACCGCCCATGGCCGCATTCGCCCATACCGTCGGCGCCCAGACCTATCGTTTCGACAGCCTCAAAGAGCTGATGGCCAAAGCCAGCCCGGCGCGCTCCGGGGATTTCCTTGCCGGTGTCGCGGCGCTCAACGACGGCGAGCGCGTGGCCGCGCAAATGGCCCTGGCTGACTTGCCCCTCAGCCATTTCCTGCAAGAAATGCTGATTCCCTACGAAGCCGACGAAGTCACCCGGCTGATCGTCGACACCCACGACAAACAGGCCTTCGCCGTGGTCAGCCACCTCACGGTCGGCGGCTTTCGCGACTGGCTGCTCAGCGACGGCGCCGACGAACACAGCCTGCGGGCACTGGCCCCCGGCCTGACCCCGGAAATGGTCGCGGCCGTGTCGAAAATCATGCGCGTCCAGGACCTGGTGCTGGTGGCGCAGAAAATCCGCGTGGTGACAAAATTCCGCGGCACCCTCGGCCTGCGCGGACGCCTGTCCACGCGTCTGCAACCCAACCACCCCACCGACGAACCGGCCGGGATCGCCGCGAGCATCCTCGACGGCCTGCTCTACGGCAACGGCGACGCCATGATCGGCATCAACCCGGCCACCGACAGCACCGCCTCGATCTGCGCCATGCTGGAAATGCTCGACGCCATCATCCAGCGCTACGACATCCCGACCCAGGGTTGCGTGCTGACCCACGTCACCACCTCCATCGAAGCGGCCAACCGTGGCGTGCCCCTGGACCTGGTGTTCCAGTCCATCGCCGGCACCGAAGCGGCCAATGCCAGTTTCGGCATCAACCTCAACGTGTTGAAAGAAGGCTACGACGCCGGGCTCAGCCTCAATCGGGGTACCCTCGGCAACAACCTGATGTATTTCGAAACCGGCCAGGGCAGCGCCCTGTCGGCCAACGCCCACCACGGCGTCGATCAACAGACCTGCGAAACCCGGGCCTACGCCGTGGCACGACATTTCAACCCGTTCCTGGTCAACACCGTTGTAGGCTTCATCGGCCCGGAATACCTGTACAACGGCAAACAGATCATCCGCGCCGGCCTTGAAGACCACTTCTGCGGCAAGCTGCTGGGCGTGCCGATGGGGTGCGACATCTGCTACACCAACCACGCCGAAGCCGACCAGGACGACATGGACACCCTGCTGACCCTGCTGGGCGTGGCCGGAATCAACTTCATCATGGGCATCCCCGGCTCCGACGACATCATGCTCAACTACCAGACCACCTCGTTCCACGACGCCCTCTACGCCCGCCAGACCCTGGGCCTGAAGCCGGCGCCGGAGTTCGAGCAATGGTTGGCGAACATGGGCATCTTCACCCAGGCCGACGGCCGGGTGCGGTTCGGCGACAACCTGCCTCCGGCGTTTCGTCACGCCCTGGCGCACTTGGGATGAGTGACCTGCCGATGGATAAAAAACCTGTCGATTCGCAAAACCCCTGGCTGGAACTGCGCCGCCTGACCCCGGCGCGCATCGCTCTGGGCCGCACCGGCACTAGCCTGCCGACCAAAGCACAACTGGACTTCCAATACGCCCACGCCCAGGCGCGGGACGCGGTACACCTGGCGTTCGACCACCAGGGCATTCGCGCACAACTGGCCGAGCGCGGCCGCGAGAGCCTGTTGCTCCACAGTGCCGCCAGCGACCGCAACAGTTATCTGCAGCGCCCGGATCTGGGCCGACGCCTGGACGAGCCCTCTGCGCAGGCACTGGACGATTACGCAGCGGCCCATCCCGGCGGCGTCGACCTTGCCATCGTGGTGGCCGACGGCCTGTCGGCGCTGGCGGTGCATCGTCATACCTTGCCGTTCCTGGCGCGCCTGGAAGAACAGATCGCTGCTGACGGCTGGTCGGTTTCGCCGGTCATCCTGGTGGAACAAGGCCGGGTCGCGGTGGCCGATGAAGTGGCGGAACGCCTTGGGGCAAAAATGTCGGTGATCCTGATCGGCGAACGTCCCGGCCTCAGCTCACCCGACAGCCTGGGCCTGTATTTCACCTACAACCCCAAGGTCGGCCTGACCGACGCCTACCGCAACTGCATCTCCAATGTCCGGCTCGAAGGCCTGAGCTACGGCATGGCGGCCCATCGCCTGGTCTACCTGATGCGCGAGGCCTGTCGCCGACAGCTTTCGGGGGTCAACCTGAAGGACGAAGCCCAAGTACACACGCTAGAGTCGGAAAACGGTGCCGATATGAAAGGTAATTTCCTACTGATGCCGCCCCAAAGCTGATCCGTAGATCCAATTGCGTTTTTGATCCGATTTCAGGCAGCATCAAAAGCACGGCAGCGCGCCGTTGTTGTCAGACTTTGTGTCGATCTTTGTAAACGGGACCTGCCATGCGGATTATTCAAGCGACCCTGGAACACCTGGACCTGCTGACCCCATTGTTCGTCAAATACCGGGAATTCTATGGCTCGCTGCCATACCCGGACTCGTCCCGGGCCTTTCTCGAAAAGCGCCTGCGCCGCAAGGAATCGGTGATCTACCTGGCCCTGCCCGATGACGACAACAGCAAGCTGCTGGGCTTCTGCCAGCTCTATCCGAGTTTTTCGTCGCTGTCCCTCAAGCGCGTGTGGATCCTCAACGACATCTACGTCGCCGAAGACGCCCGCCGCCAACTGGTGGCCGACCACCTGATCCGCACCGCGAAAAAAATGGCCAAGGAAACCAACGCCGTCCGCATGCGCGTCTCCACCAGCAGCGACAATGAAGTGGCGCAGAAGACCTACGAATCCATCGGTTTCAAGGAAGACACCGAGTTCAAGAACTACGTGTTGCCGATTGGCGAGGATTTCACCTGAATGCGTTGTGGCAAGGGGATTGGGCGAACGATCCCCTGGCACACAGCCTCCCCTGTGGCGAGGGGATTTATCCCCGCTGGGGTGCGAAGCAGCCCCAAAACCTAACACCCAGTGCTTCAGATTCACCGAGTTGGCCTTTCTAGGGGCGCTCCGCACCCCAGCGGGGATAAATCCCCTCGCCACAAGGATACTTCTCAACCTACTGTGAAACCCGAAATCCCCCGCAACAAACTCAACACGCCCATCACACACCTGCCCGTATAATCCCGATCTTCCCGGCGTGTAAGAAAAAGCTACAACCCGGTAGCCCTAACCAAAGCCAGGCCCAAAAGCCCGCCCAACCCGGCCGTCATCACAGGTGTATTGCATGGATTTCAATCCCCTCGACCTCATTCTGCATCTCGATGTGTACCTCGACATGCTGGTGACCAACTACGGCACATGGGTCTACGCCATCCTGTTTCTGGTGATCTTCTGTGAAACCGGCCTGGTGGTCACGCCGTTCCTGCCAGGGGATTCGCTGCTGTTCATCGCCGGCGCCGTGGCCGCGGGCGGCGCCATGGACCCACTCCTGTTGGCCGGCCTGCTGATGCTGGCAGCGATCCTCGGCGACAGCACCAACTACCTCATCGGCCGCACCGCGGGCGAGAAGCTGTTCAGCAACCCCAACTCGAAAATCTTCCGCCGCGACTACCTGCAACAAACCCACGACTTCTACGACAAGCACGGCGGCAAGACCGTGACCCTGGCGCGCTTCCTGCCAATCATCCGCACCTTCGCGCCCTTCGTCGCCGGCGTGGGGAAAATGCCCTATGCGCGCTTCTTCGGCTTCAGCGTCCTCGGCACCGTCCTCTGGGTCGGCGGCCTGGTGACCCTCGGTTACTTCTTCGGCAACGTGCCTTTCATCAAGCAGAACCTGTCGCTGCTGGTGGTAGGCATCATCCTGGTGTCGCTGTTGCCGATGATCATCAGTCTGGTCCGCAGCAAAATGGGCCAGCGTGCTTCGAAGGCCTGATCGCCCATGTGGTCCCTGAGCAACTGGCGCCGACAACGCACCCTCGCCAAGCATCCCGTGGCCGATGACACCTGGCAGCGCGTGCGTCACCACCTGAGCTTCCTCGATGGCATCAGCGCCGCCGAAGACCAGTGGCTGCGAGAGGCCTGCGTGCTGTTTCTGCAGGACAAGCACCTGACCGCCCTGCCCGGCGTCGAACTACACCAGGAACAACGCCTGCTGCTCGCCGCTCAGGCCCAATTGCCGCTGATGCACCTGGGCGAGCTGAACTGGTACCAGGGCTTCCACGAAATCGTCCTCTACCCCGATGACTTCCTCAGCCCCCAGCGTTACCGCGACGCCAGCGGCATCGAACACGAATGGGACGGCGAACACAGCGGCGAAGCCTGGCCCCAGGGCCCGATCATCCTGGCCTGGGACGGCGTGCTCGCCAGCGGCGGCTGGGACGGCTACAACCTGGTGATCCACGAACTGGCGCACAAGCTCGACATGCTCAACGGCGACGCCAACGGCCTGCCACCGCTGCACGCCGACATGCGCGTCAGCGACTGGGCCGAGGCCATGCAACAAGCCTTCGACGACCTCAACCGCCAACTGGACCATAACCCGGACGCCGAAACCCTCATCGATCCCTACGCCGCGGAAAACCCGGCGGAGTTCTTCGCCGTCACCAGCGAATACTTCTTCAGCGCCCCGGACCTGCTGCACCAGGCGTACCCGCGCGTCTATGAGCAGCTCAAGGCGTTCTACCGCCAGGATCCTCTGGCGCGGCTGCGGCAACTTCAGGCCGAGGATCCGGTCTATCAGGCGTCATACTAAGGTCTCTAAGACCCTGGTAACGTGGCATCGATGGCTGAATATGCCTATAATCGCCGCCACTTTTGGTCAATCCGACCAGCCTTTTGGTCAACTAACGGGGACACCGCCCAATGAGTTACAGCAAGATTCCGGCTGGCAAAGACCTGCCGAACGACATCTACGTTGCGATCGAAATTCCGGCCAACCACGCCCCGATCAAATACGAAATCGACAAGGACAGCGATTGCCTGTTCGTTGACCGCTTCATGGCCACCCCGATGTTCTACCCGGCCAACTACGGTTACATCCCCAACACCCTGGCCGACGACGGTGACCCCCTCGACGTGCTGGTCGTGACCCCTTACCCGGTGGCCCCTGGCTCGGTCATCCGCGCCCGTCCAGTCGGTATCCTGAACATGACCGACGACGGCGGCGGCGATGCCAAAGTCATCGCAGTACCACACGACAAACTGTCGCAACTGTACGTCAACGTGAAGGAATACACCGATCTGCCACCCCTGCTGATCCAGCAGATCGAACACTTCTTCGAGAACTACAAAGACCTCGAAAAAGGCAAGTGGGTGAAAATCGAAGGCTGGGCCGGTGCTGACGCCGCCCGCGAAGCGATCACCAAGTCGGTTGCCGCCTACAAGGGCTGAAACTGATTTAAAAAAGAACCCCGGTTTGCACCGGGGTTTTTTTATGCCTTAATAGCGCCTAATACGAAACTGTATTAACAGTGTTTAACTGCGTTTATCCAGCCGCTTTCAAATCCTGCAAACGGAAAGATCGTCTTATAAATTTGAACGACTTGTTTATTGCTCAAAATACAGTCGCTCCTAAACTTTCCGTTTATGAAAAAGACCTCCAGTGGCGACCGCTTCAGAGCCCTACTCAAAGAAGCACAAATCCGATCCGCCGACTTCGCGAAGTTATACGGCGTTAAATCACAGCACGTGAACAACTGGTTCAACCGCGGCATCCCGCCGGGTCGTATCCACAGTATCGCCGGGCTGCTGACCGTCAGCCCGCAATGGCTCGCCCACGGCGAAGGCCCACAAACCCCGCTGGGCCTCGGCCCCGGCACCACCTATGAAGCCGCCGAAGTCCAAGGCGTCTACAGCGTGGCGGAAACCCAGGACATCGAACTGCCCTTCTACACAGAAGCGCCCATCGCAACGGGCAGCAGCAAAACCCACATCACCGAAATTCCCGACCAATCCATCCGCCTGCCCCGCAGCTACCTCGAATCCCTGGAAATAAACCCCAACGACGCCATCTGCACCACCATGGTCGGCGACAGCATGGCCGAACGCATCGAAGACGGCTCCATCCTCGCCATCGACCGCGGCCTGACCCAAGTCATCGACGGCCAGATCTACGCCCTCGAACACGACGGCATGCTGCGCATCAAATACCTCCACCGAATCCCCGGCAACCGCTTGCGCCTGCGTAGCCACAACAGCACCGCCTACCCGGACGAAGTTTTCAGCGCCGAACAGATCGAAGCGCAGAACATCAGGGTATTGGGCTGGGTGTTCTGGTGGTCCACCCTCAACAAGCAACGACCGCAGGTGTTCGATTAAGGCTGCGGACTAAAGGACAGTAGCCAGCGCTTCCTGCCTGAAGGAGATTACTGTCCCAAGAAGATCCTTTTGTGTTGCTGCCCTGAGGAGAACCCTTTGTGGCGAGGGAGCTTGCTCCCGCTGGGCTGCAAAGCAGCCCTGTTTTTTCCCTTGAATCACCGGTAACCCAATGATTCCACACCACTTACCCCTGGGCTTCCGAAGAAAACCCGCGTATCCTGCGCCCCACATTTGCGAGCCCACGCCTCGCACCGACAAGGCAGATCACTTTCTGACCAAGTCCCACAGCCGGCCGCAAGAGCCGGATGTACGTTTTGAAGGCTGGTGAGGTTTGTCAAAAACGAACTGAGTCAGTCAACGAGAAGCCGGCCATAAGCCGGCTTTTTAATGTCTGAAAACCAGCAGACAAACACACAAGGATGCTTGAAGTCACCGTAATACCCGTACGAAAGCACGCTACTCAGCCAGCTAGGCGTAATGCCTGAACGCTCACAGTGATAACCTGCGCGCTCTTCTACAAATGACATTGGATCAATAATGAAAAGCTGTCTGAGGACACTCGGAACCAGCCTCGCTAACAGTATGGTGATCCCCGCCGCCTGGTTATCCGGCCTTACCACGACAGCACTTGTGTGGGGCGTGATTGCGTATTGGCCCGATAAGCTTTCCGTCTTAGGACGTCAGCTCTTCCTGGCTTCTGTTTCTATTTTTTGCCTTTCCATATGGCATTTGATCCGGCGCAAGAGACGAGCAAAAGCACTTGTAGCCTCGATCAACCTGAAAGACGGTTTGAGCCTTGACGATACTCAGATGCTCGGTTTTCCAAGCCCCCTATTTTTTGTCTTTGACCCCTCCAGCAAGAACTCGCTCAATGCCAAAGCGCCACCGGCGATTATCAAATTCGAGATTTCACGTGGGTCACAGGCTGGCACTTTGAGTGGCAACAGATTGACCACAGGGTGTCGGGCGGGGTTCTTCGAATAGTCGATGGGGCAGGCATGAGCATTCCAGCCGACGAGATTCGGCGTAGATTCATGGGATTCTCACTGGTTTTGACGATGGCCGATGCAGGTCATCCTCCCTTCCGTTTTCCAATGAGCCGGAGTGCAGCTGAAGGGTGGTGTGCCCGATGCAATGTGCTTTTCAACGGCTAAACACAAAGCCACAACGGCTCCTCCCATTCCAGCCCTTCAAAGCCCAGCTCAGACACGAATGCGCCCGGTATCATTTCGAGACTCTCGGATACGAAAAAGGTCTTGCTCAGCAAGACCTTTTTTACGCCAGGAGGCAGCGAATGCCCTGCCCTACCTCACCTCAACAATATCCAGAGCCCGATTCGCCAGCAGCTCACTCAACTCAATCACCTGCAAAATCCCCAACGCCACATGTCGCCGTGATCCTTCGAGATCAAACGCCAGATCACTGATCATGGCATTCGCCGAAGCCAGGTTTTCACTCAGGTTAGCAAGTAAACACTCCGAATCAACATCAGGCGCAATACGGAAAATAGTGTTGGGCTTGTCAGACGCTTCCTTCTCAGACGTAGGGTTCAGATAGAAATCCAAAGCCCGGGTGGCGGCATCATCAAGCTTCTTGTTACGAGCAGACTGAACACGGGACACGGCTTCGTCTGCAGCTGGGGGGGTCGGTGTAATTTTGACCACGGTAAAGCTCCTAGAGTCTGTTGGAGCTACCACCATCCGCTGCGAAACGAAGTTAGGGTGGCAGCTGTACGCGGGTTCGCAGACCGGGACTCTAGGGACCGGCAGACCAAAGGTCTCCCACGCACAGCCACCTCTGACGAAATCACAGACATGGGCTATCTGCTTTCGAAGGTGACGTTGTGCGCCTATAGAGTCCGGGCTGCGAAACCCGATCACTGATGAGCAGTGACAGGCTTCAAACTACCGACGCGGCCCAAGGCACACAAGCCGGCGGATTCTGGCGTAGTTGTAGGCAATGGCGCAAGGCGATGTCGGCTGTAGGGGCGGTGTCGTGCTTTTCGTTATGGTGAAAGGCGATGGGTCAGTTGGTTGGGTGTTGGCTGATGGATCGCTTCGCGAGCAGGCTCGCTCCCACAGGGGATTGGGGGTCATCGATCGTCCGGTCTTGTCTTTGCGCTGCTTATAAACGCCGAGCCATCAGGTATTGCTCTTTCCCCCAGGCCTCGAAGCGCTCCAACACTTCCCAGCCCAGCTTGGCGTAGTAATGACTCTGGCTGTGGGTGTGCAGGTACAAGGTGGAAAATCCAGCCTCCCTCGCATGAGTACAAATGCCTTCGATCAACTGCGCGGCGAGCCCTCTGCGTCGGGCTTCTGCTGTGATGTAGACACATGCCAACCATGGACCCAGTTCTGGCCGCTCGGGCAAGTCGTTGTCAGCAAGTGAAGCGCCACCCAGTAGTTGGCCTGATTCCATGGCGATCAGGCATTTCCAGCGCCCATCGCGTTGCCCGGCTGAGAATTCCTGCTGCCAACTGGGGAGGGATTGTTGGGCGAATTCGTAGCTGAACTCCTGATAAAGCCATCCGGCCATCAGGTCGCATTTGTCCATGTGGTTGCTGAGCCAATCCATTTGCGGCATGTGGAACGTTCCTTGTTTCGGGTGTCACGGGTGGGCAATGATGGGCTCGCGAGGCTATTGCCGCGGGCCAGGACGCATAAGTCGCGGACTCTGGCGTGGTTGGGGATTGTGGCACAAGGCGGTGGGTCAGCTTGTATTGGTGTTGACTGGGCTACCGCCTTCGCGGGCAAGCCCGGCTCCCACAGGTTTTGTGGTGTTCGTTGAAGCGGCGTTCAGTGTCGATCCGCTGTGGGAGCGAGCCTGCTCGCGATGGCGGTGGGTCAGTTGGGTTGATGTTGCTGCTGGACTGCTATCGCGAGCAAGCTCGCTCCCACAGGGATTGGTGTCGCCGTAGCTGACTTGCCCGCCTTCACACCCTGGATTCCCGCGAATGTCACTCATCGGATCCGGTCGCCAATATGAGAAAAGCACAGCACCCGAGAAACGATGTTATCGCTGCCAAAGGTCTGCTTTTTTCAATGGCTGGGTGCGAAGATGCGGCGGGAAGTCGATGCTTTAATCATGGAGAGGAAGCCTTGCCTATGACTGACAAATCCGAACTGAACGCCACCCAACACCAGAATATTGCCCCCACGGCGCGAATCGCCTCGAGCGCTGTGCTGGACGGCAATGTGTCCATCGGTGCCGGTACCGTCGTGGGGCACGGCGCGGTACTCATCGCGGAGGGTGGCTCGGTGGTGATCGGGGAAAACTGTATCGTCATGGAGAATGCGGTCATCCGCAGCACTTCCCACGATGACTGTCGGATCGGCAATCACGTGATGGTGGGACCACACTCTCACCTGACCGGTTGCTGGATTGACGATGAGGTGTTTGTCGCCACCGGCGCGTCCGTTTTCAACGGCGCTCGCATCGGCAAAGGCGCGGAGATCCGCATCAACGGGGTGGTGCACATCAGGACCGTGGTAGCGCCAGGCGCGACGGTACCGATCGGCTGGGTCGCCGTGGGCGCCCCGGCACAGTACTTTCCCCCGGACCAGCATGAGCAGATCTGGAACGTGCAGAAGGACCTGGATTTCCCTCGGTACGTCTTTGGCGTCGACCGCGAGAGCGAGGGTGTCGTCCGGCAAATGATGGAGCGTTACGCACGTTTTCTGCGCGAGCGCGGCGATTCCACGGAAGGTTGACTGTACGCGGTCTGCAAGGCCTTTAGAGTTGAGGCGGATCGCCCCCGGTCCGCCTACTCGTGCATTTCCTACAGGGCCTATAGGAAACAGCGTAGCCAATAAGAAAAAGCCCCTACAGCCTCGGCCTTAGCCCCTGGGTTAGCGTCTCTCCCGCATCGACTGGACGAGACCTGCCCCTCCGTGACACGCCAAAAAGACATCCCCCAAGTCAAGAACCCACCCGGCGGCGACGGGCATTACGTCACCTATCGGGACATGACGCCCAGCGAATTGGCCGAGCGTGAAGCCGGACAATTGAAGTACGAAGCCATGCTTGCGCGACAGGCCGCCTATGAAAAGGAACGCTGGACCAAGGTCGATAAAACGCTACTGCCCATAAACGGCAGCGTTTTCGCCAAGAGCTGCAAGTTACCCGACGGTGTCATTGATTACAGCAACCCCAACGGCTATGTGCCGGCTGACTTGGTCAGGCAGTACGGCAACTTGGTCTGGCTCGGCGGCAGACGGACTGACGCATCGGGGACTGTGCCCCTCAAGCAGATTGGCGCCGGCACGATAACCGCGTCATTGGGCAGGCTTACTCTCGGCGGCACCGCACTTGAAGCAACCGGGGCAGCGGTCAGTGGCACCGTCGTCACGGGATTGTTAACCGGCATGGTTGCCTTGCTCTGGCCTTCCAGCCTGGGCGATAGCGCCCTTTACTCCGAAGAACAACTACGCGACCTGAAGCAGGCCCGTAGCCGTATGCGCCTGCAAATCGAGCAACAGGCCGATGGCAGCCTCAAGGGCTATGGTTTCTACACGGGTCAGAACCGCGATTGGGAAATGGTCGACGTCGTTCACCTGGCTCCTCGCGCCGACCACTACGTCGCCGACCTGGGCGACGGCATCGAGCTGATCTGGACGCCAGCCGTCGATCCGTCCGACACCTTGGGTATTCCTGCCCTGGAAGCGGCGCCGCAGGCACCTCCCATCTGGATCTACCCGCCGACGCCGATGGCCGACAGCATCATCGTCGATCCGATCTATCCGCCGGAATATCGGGATTTCATTCTGGTGTTTCCGGTGGGGGCGGGGGTTCGGCCGGTTTATGTGGTTTTGAACACTGCACATCATGACTACTATCCAAAACCGGACCTCCTCCCTGCTTTCCCGGATGCTAGATGGGCACCGCCCAAAACACGCATGAAAGGCGGCGGGTTGCGTCCTCGCTGGAAAGATCCAGACAGAACGATATATGAATGGGATTTTCAACATGGCGCAGTAGAAAAATATAACAAGCGAGGAAAACACCTAGGGGAATTCGACTACGTTACCGGAGTCCAGACCAAACCAGCCAACCCGAGCAGGACGGTAGAACCATGAACCATACAATAATGGGCGTAGTTGACGGAGAGGATTTCGCGTCATACGAAATAGCGCTTCCGATTGATAGCAAGGACCTAGCTGAAATAATGAATTGGATAAACGAGGAAGAATACTTGTATGACTATCAATTAGATAAAGCTCAAATTGAAGCTTTAGAAGAGGCATGCTCAATCGAGCTGCCTCGAAACATGGTGCTTTTTTTGACCAGCAGCGGCAATTGATCAACAGCGAACGTCGATGATGTGTTGACGATCAGCCTCCTGGGCGAACAACCACCTTCCCTCTGGCATGCCCAGTGGCAACCTTTTCCAACGCCGCTCGGCTTTCAGCCAGTGTGAATGTTGAATCAATGACGATCTGCAACTGCCCCGCACTGAACTGCCGAATCGCTTCTGGAAGGAAAGGCACGGCGCTGGCGAAGAAGACGAACTCACCCGCGTGACCGTCCCGGCCTTCGATGTTGAATTCCACCAGGGTCGAGATGCGTCCGCCTGGGCGCAGTACTTGCCAGGATTCCTCCAGCGTTTCGTCGCCCAGGGTGTCGAGCACCAGGTCGATTTCCCTCACGCTGTCCAAGGTCTGGTTTCGGTAGTCAATGACTTCATCGGCGCCCAGGCTTTTCAGCAGTTCGAGGTTTTTCGCTGAGGCCGTTGCGACCACATGGCAACCGGCGAGGTGGGCCAGCTGGATCGCCATGCTGCCGACGCCGCCGGCGCCAGCATGGATCAGCACACGTTGGCCGCGCTGCAATTTGCCGATGTCGAAAAGCGCCTGGGTGGCGGTGCCATATGCAGTCGGCAATGCGGCGGCCTGTTCGAAACTCATCGGCGCGGGAATGACGCAGAGCTCGGAGGCGGCGATGACCAGATGGGTGGCGAACGCACCACCCTGCGAGGGGGAGGTTCGGCCGACCACCCGGTCTCCGGTCTTGAGGTCGCTCACCTGCTCGCCGACGGACTCAATCACGCCGCTGAAATCAGTCCCTGGCGCATAGGGGAATTCCACCGGGAAGATCGGCTGCATGTAACCGGCGAGGATTTTGACGTCCAGCGGGTTGACGCTGGCGGCCTCGATGCGCACGACCACTTCGTTGACTTGTGGCTGTCGCAATCTCGCTTCGCCCTCGACGACAACATCCGGGCCGCCGAACTCATTAATCAAAGCGCTCTTCATGGGAAATCTCCTTCAGGCCTGGGCAGGGAACTGGCCGAGTTGGAGGAACAGGGCAAACCAGTCTTCCATGTGCCACGTCGTGGTCAGCTTCGCGTCACGGAACGTGTGGAATTCATGAATGCGAAAACTGACGTGCTTGCCGGTGGCGGCGATGCCGAAGAGCTCGCCTGCATGGGTGCCGGTAATTTCGGCGCGCACGCCCATTTTCCCGGGCTCCTGGACCATGTCGTGGACGACGATCCGCACATCGGGAAACGCCTGGACGAAGCTGCGGATGATGGCCTTGATGCCTTCCGGGCCTGGCGCCTGGCCGGGTGCCAGCGGGATGTCGTCCCAGTCATGGGTGAGGACTTCATCGACGAGATCCGGCTGTTTGTCGCTGAACGCACGGTAGAAGGTTTCGACGGCCAAGCGCTCGGCATGCAGCTGCTCTGAAAGGTGAGTGGTTGATAGGGTCATTGGGGTTCTCGCCATTGAAGTGGAGTGGTAGCGAGAGTTTGGGATTGAGGGCTATGATCCGTCTAACAAATAGCCGATATGAATGATTATTTGATTTATGGATTTTCATGGAATTGATCTGAACCTGCTGGTGGCCTTCGACGCGCTGATGACGGAGCGCAATGTCACTCGCGCGGCGGCTCGGGTGGGGGTCAGCCAGCCGGCGATGAGTGCCGCGTTGGCGCGGCTGCGAACGCTGCTCGGCGACGCGTTATTTGCCCGCAGTGCCGAGGGGCTTTTGCCCACACCTCGGGCCCGGGACTTGGCGGTGCCGATTGCCCAGGCGCTGCACCAACTTCAAGTCGCCTTGGTGGAGCGGCCCGAGTTCGAGCCCGGGAAGGCTTCGCTGGCGTTCAAACTCGGCCTCTCCGATTACCCGGCCTATGTGCTCCTGCCCACGCTATTGCAGGCACTCGCAGAACAGGCGCCGGGGGTTTCGGTGAATGTGTATGCGTTCAACGACCGTGATCATGCGGTCGACATGTTGGACAGCGGCCTGATCGACGCGGCAGTGGGCGTGCCGCCGACTCAGGCGGCGGCGCGGATATTGAGCCGGACCGTGCTCACCGATGAATTTGTCACCATCGTCGCCCATGACCATCCGGTGACCCGTCGTGCCATGACCTTGAAGACCTATCTGGAGCTGCGCCATGTGCTGGTCTCGCCTGAAGGAGACCTGCACGGTCTGGTGGATCACGCCCTTGCTCAACAGGGCAAGCAGCGCGAGCTGGCCCTGACGTTGCCGCAGATGTTCGCGGTGCCCTCGCTGATCGCCCGCACCCGCTTGACCGCCACGGTGATGAGACGGGTGGCGATGGGCGCGGCGGGCAGCAACAAGCTGGTGATGTTTCCACCGCCGGTGACATTGCCTCGGATGGCGTTCGACCTGATCTGGCACCGGCGCAGCGAGTCTCATCCGGCACAGCAGTGGTTCAGGGGGTTGGTTGAGGAGGTGGCTGGGCGGGTTTGATTTTGCATTTGATGTTGTGGGTGCCTGGTCTATCGCTATCGCGAGCAGGCTCGCTCCCACAGGGGTTGGTGGTGAAGTTGAGATTCGGGATCACCCGCGAATCACTGTGGGAGCGAGCCTGCTCGCGATAGCGGTGGGTCAGACGATAGAAAAATTTCTGGATCCGAATCATGAGTTGCTCAGGGATTGCAGCCAACCCTGATAATAATCAGACTGTTCCTGGATATCCGTTACCAAGTCTTTGTCCTCATAATCAAATATATTCACTATATCGCCTTCGTCTGCTGGCTCGCCCCAGCGCAGCTCATAAGCAACTATGCCATTGGCCATCTGCGAAGACATTCGCGAAGGATGGACATTAATTTTCGCCCCTTTGCATAAAAATCTAACATCAGGAAACTCTTGCCTGACCTTACCCAAACAATAATAAAAATCTACCCCAGTGTAGCTCCTTGATACTCCATCCGGCATCGTAACGATCATAGTCACAGTTCTCCGCTCGCATTTGAATATCGCGCTTTCAGTCACACCATCCACTTCAATCACAACTTCCCTAACAGTCATTTCATCACCTATCAAAATTAGGAATAGAGTAACCAACATATGAACCGTCGGCATGCACTGGTGTAGCCCCAACTATGTCTCTTTTATCAACCCCACCAGGAACGGCTATCTCCACCTCTTTTCGATGCGGCGAGAGCAAGCCCAATTTCTTATTAACATCAATACCCACCACATTTTTCAGCACGTACACGTACCCTGATTCGAGTCCAAACCCAGTCGCAAACTTTATTGCCTCCGACTTCGAAGTCGTGGTACTGACATAGATACTCGGTGGACTTCGATTATCTTTGGCATGTAAAAACAAATCGGTACTAAACCCTAGAGGCTCAAAACCAACATCAAAAATTTCCCAAGGTTCCCTTGAGTCACCTCGATAGGTATAGGTATTTTTTTGTTTGATTTGGGGAGGATTGGGCTCCCGTACATCCACCCCAACCTTCGCAGCCGGATCCTGCTCCCCAACCGCCGCCTTGCACCCACCCTTCCCCGGGCAATCCACCAACCCCAACGGATCCACCCACCCCGTCGGGTTCAGCGTGTACCGATACCCATTGAGCCCACCCGCCAGCTTGCTCGGGTCAGGCGTCAGGTAGCGGCCCGTTTCCGGATTGTAGTAGCGGTGTCGGTTGTAGTGCAGGCCGCTTTCCGGGTCGAAGTATTGGCCCTGGAAGCGCAGCGGTTGTTCCAGTTGTTCGCCGCCGCCGTGTTCTATCGCGCGGGTTTTGCCGTAGCCGTGGTAGCGCGCCGACCAGACGATCTGGCCGCCGTAGTTGGTCAGTTCCTGGGGCGTGCCCAGGTGGTCGAGGTGGTAGTAGAACGGGCAGGCGTTGAGGCCTTTGCCGTCGAGCAGTGCCAATGGGCGGAAGGTGCCCGGTTCGTAGAGGTAGCAGCGGTGGTGCTGGCGGCTGCTTTCGGCGACGAGCTGGTCGCCCTGCCAGAAGAATTCGGTGGTCAGGCCGGCCACGGTCTTGCTGATGCGTCGGCCGAAGGCGTCGTAGCGGTAGGCCGTTTCGCGGCCGTCCGCCGTGGTGACGCCGATCAGGCGGTGCTGGCTGTCGTAGCGGTATTCGGTGACGAGTGCCTGGGCCTTGCCGCGGCGTTCGCGGATCAGGTTACCGAAGGCGTCGTAGTCGTAGTGGCGGTCGCCCTCCATCAGCAGACGATTGCCCTTGAGCTGGGTCGGGCCGGGACGGTCCTGCATCAGCAGGTTGCCGGCCGGGTCGTGGGCGAAGTGTTCCGTGGGATCGGCGTGGGAATGCTCGATCCGGGTCAGCCGGTCGAGCGGGTCGTACTGGTATTCGCGCCGACCTCGACGGCTGTCGGAAAGGGCGGCGAGGTTGCCCTTGGGGCTGTAGGCATAGTCGCGCCAGAACAAGGTCTGCTGGTTCTGCAGCACAGTGTGGGCCTTGAGCCGGCCCTGTTCGTCGTGTTCGTACTGGCTGAGCAGCAGGCCCTGTCGGCGCTGGTGTTCGCGGCCGCCACGCAGCTGGTGTTCGCTGAGGCGGGTGCCGTTCAGGTCGATGGCGGTCAGCGCGCCACCCGGGGCGTGGTGGTAGTCGACCTTGCTGTTGTCCGGCAGGCGCAGGTGATTGAGCCGCCCGCAGGTGTCGTAGCCATAGCGCAGGGTGCCCCAGCCCTGATGCTCGGTGATCAGCCGGTCCTGGGTGTCGTATTCGAAGGCCAGCGGATGGTCGCTGCCGTCATCGACATCCACCAGCCGGCCCAACCCGTCGTAGCGGTACTGGATTGTCTGGCCGTCGGGCAGGGTCTTGATCAGCAGGCGTCCGGCCGCGTCGCGCTGGTAGGCGGTGATAAGCTGGCTGCCGTCGGCACCGAACTCGGTTTTTTCCAGCAAGTGCCCATTGAGGTCGTAGGCATAGGCGCTGCGTTGGCCGTCGAAGCCGACTTGCTGTCGGATCAAGCCGCTGGGGGTGTAGTCCAGCTGATATTTTTCACCGGACTCGTTCTCGATCTCGGTCAGCAGCAGCCGCGCCGAGTCGTAGCGGTAGTGCAGCGTGCTGCCGTCGGGATTGATGCGACGGCTGACCAGGTGCAGGTCGTCGGCGTATTCGTAGCGGGTGACGCGGCCCTGTTCGTCGCGCTCGGTGGTGACTTTGCCGTAGGCGTTGTAGGTCCAGGCGCGGCTGGCGCCGCTGGGCAAGGTGGTCTGCAGCAGACGGCCCACGGCGTTCCATTGGTAGTGCGTTACCCCGCCGTGTTCGTCCTGGCGGGTCAGCAAGCGCCCCAGGACGTCGTAGGCAAAAACCCGCTGGCTGGCGTCAGACAGGGTTTCTTCCGTCAGTTGGCCGAGCCGGTTCCAGGTGAAGCGGTGTTCGCTGCCGTCCGGGTAGTGGATCGACAGCAACTGCCCGTGGGCGTCGTAGGCATAGCGGGTGCGCTGTTGATCCGGGTCGATGGCCTCGATCACCTCGCCCCGGTCGTTGCGCCGGTAGGTCCAGATGGCCTTGCCGCGAGAACGGGTGTGCAGGAAGCCGTTGCGGTATTCGTAGGACGTGGGCGCGTCTTCGGGGGGAATCAGCGCCACCAGCCGTCCGACTTCGTCGTAGTGGTATTCGGTGACGGCGCCCAGCGGGTCCTGTTCGGCAATCAGCCGGCCCTGTGCGTCGTAGGCCTTGAGGTGTTCGCCGCCGTCGGGCTCGACCTTGCGCACCAGCCGCGCGCGGTCGTCGTGGACATAGGTTTCTTCGCTGCCGTCGAGGTGGCGGACCGTGACGCTGCCGTCCTCGCCCCAGCTGTAGTGCGTGTCCATCTGCGCGAACGAGGCCCAGTGCCGCACGCAGCGGGCCGCCTGTCCGGTGCCCTGCCATTCCCAGAAGAAGCTCGCGCCGCCGGCCAGTTGCCGCTGGAGGATGACGTGGGCATCGTCGTAGTCGTAGCGCTCGCTTTCGCCGGCGGCGTTGGTGGCCTCGATCAGCCGTGAGCGTGCGTCGTAGCGGTAGGTCGCCAGGGTCTGTTCGGTGCGCCAGGCTTCGTCCAGGGTCAGCGCCGGGTGAAAGCTCTGGTAGTCGAGGGCGACGAGGTGGCGCTGTTCGTAGCGCAGCTGCAGGGCGCGCCCGGCACCGTTGTCCAGGCGGCAGATGTCGCCATGGATGTTGCGCTGGATCGTCAGGCGGTTGTCGAAGCGGTCGCTGAGGGCGGTGAGATAACCGTCGCGAAAGTGTAGGAAAGGTGAGTTTTCGCCGGGTTGGGCGACGATCAGTTCGTCCGGCTCGCTGCCCAGGTAGATCGCCGCCCGGGCCAGGCTGTTGTGGATCGCCGGGCGCTGGGCGTTGGGCAGCGGAAAGGTGGTGCGGCGGTTTTCCTGGTCGATCCAGATGACCTGCTCGCCCTCAAGCTGCAGGCGGTGCGCCAGGGCATGGCTCCAGCCGCGCCCCAGCCCCACGTCCTGCTCCGCCGCGCTGCTGCGGTACAGGCGGGTGAAGACGAACGGCAGCCGGCCATCGAGCGTGCCGTCGTCCAGGGTCAGCAGTTCTTCGCCGGTGACCATCGACACCGGGCAGCCGTCGGTGCGGGTCAGGGCCGCGCTGTCGGCGCTGTCGCCGTTGGGGTTTTTCGATTGGGCCGGGGCGTCGTCGTGGGGTTCGTACTTGCTCAGCCGGGTAGCACTTTGGGATTTTTCCCGCGCCACGGCGGCGGGATTGCTGACCGACAAGGACGGTCCATGCTCAGGCGTAATCTGCAACGGGCGGACAGGGGTCGGTTTCAATGGCGCGCCCTGGGCGCTGACCACCAGCGGTTTCAACACATCGGTATGCTGGTTGAGCCGGTCCGGAGCGAATTGGCCCAGCCGTTGGCTCGACGCCCGCAACCACTCCCGAGCTCGCCCGGATTGGAGCTGGTCCAGCACCTTGCCACTCATGCGCACGCCCAGGCCGAGGGCGCCGGTCAAGCGGATCAGCAGGAAATTGATCAGCACCGAAGCCCGTACCTGCCCGACGACTTCGCCCAGGTACTGGGGCGGCAGCATCCGCAACCAACTGGCGAATGCAGCCATGTGCACGAAGAGCAAGGGCTCGTCGCTCAGCACCATCAGGCCTTTGGCAATCGCCTCGGATGAAGCCTGGAGCAATTGGTCGAGCTCGGCCTGGGTCAGGTACTCCAGCAGCTTCTCGCTGTTGGCTTGCAAATCCGCCAGCAGTTCGAAGACCTGCTTGACGTCATCCCACAGTGCCTGCAGGGCGTTATCGAGGCCGCGCCAGTCGGCTTGCTGCAACAGGTTGTAGCGTTCGCGAAACCCGGCGTCGGAAAATTCCGCCCAGAGCGGTTGAAACTGGGTTTTCCATTCCTCTTTCAGCCAACCCTCAAGCTCGCCAATCACCCCTTGGTAAGACACGTATAGCGCCTTGACGTGATCCGCGGTGACCTCGGGGAAGAAGCTGATGCGATAGCGGCGCCCCCGCCAGCATTCGGGAATTTCCAGGATGCCGCTGGGGCCGATGGTGTAATGGAGCGGCTCGCCGAAGGTTTCCTTGCCCGGTTCACCGTCGATGACCGGTTCCAGCATCAGCGGCGTGTCGCCGATCGGCACGAAGCGCGCCGCCTGGAACATGTGCACCAGCGTCAGCGGGCCGCTCGCCGGACACGTCGCCATGGTGGCGATGAAGGGCTCATCGAGATTTTTCGGCGCTGCGAGGGCGACCTCGTTACCGACCTTGAAGACCTGCTCGATGTCCAGCGCCCAGCCGGTCCAGAAGCTCTGCGCCCAACTGTCGTAGTCGTTCAGGCAGTTGCGAAAATCCGCCAGTACCGTTGCCGCATCGGGCTGGTCGGGGTCCATGGCCGCCACCACCAGCGAGCCGATGGCGTTGTTCAGGGCCAGGAGTTTGTCGGGGGCAAACATGCAGGGATCTCGCGGTACAGGAACGGACGCGAGACTTTGCCGGGGCGAGCTGGGGAAATAAGTCAGGGAAGGAGGTATTGGATGTAGGGCGATTCGCTAAATCCAGGCGCGATGCCATCGCGAGCAAGCTTTGCTCCCACAGGGGATCTGTGCCAGGGCTAGAGACTCAGGAAATCCGCAAGTCCATGTGGGAGCGAGCCTGCTCGCGATGGCGTCGACACAGCCGACATCACCGTCGACTGATACAGCGCTATCGCGAGCAGGCTCGCTCCCACATTTGAATGAGTGTTTCCATTGCTGGCTGATTCAGCGCGAGATGTAGACCGAAGCTCATTCCCAACAAATACCCACCAGCAATCCCCCAACCTGTCGTAATCTCGCATCTGCACCGTTCACCCGAAAAACCGGCCCGAGATCCCGCCCCGATGCCCTCCATCTACCAGCTCAAACCCGCCTTCCAGAACCTGCTGCGCCCCGCCGTCCAACGGCTCTACGACAAGGGCGTCACTGCCAACCAGATCACCTTGCTCGCGGGCGTCATTTCCGTGCTGGTGGGAGTGTTCATTGCCTGGTTCGCCAGTCACCCGTGGGTGTTTGTGCTGGTGCCGGTCTGGATGTTCCTGCGCATGGCCTTGAATGCCGTGGACGGCATGCTGGCGCGGGAGTTCGGGCAGCAATCGCATCTGGGTGCCTACCTGAATGAGCTATGCGATATCATCGCCGACGCGGCCCTGATCCTTCCCTTTGCCCTGATTCCCGATGCCAGTCTGTTGCTCGTGTTGTTGGTCACGCTGTTGGCGTTGTTCAGCGAATACGCGGGTGTGCTGGGGGCGATGGTCGGAGCTTCGCGGCGCTATGACGGGCCCATGGGCAAGAGTGACCGGGCCTTTGTATGTGGCGTGTTGGCGACCGGTATTGCCTTGGGTTGGTTCGGGGCGCTGTGGGTCGATGCTGTGATGGCGGCGGTTGCCGCCCTGCTGGTTTATACCTTGGTCAACCGGGTCCGTCATGGCCTGGACCAAGTGAAGGAAAACGCTCCCTCAGCATAAGGAAGTCGCAATGCGCGAAGCTCAAGACCGGACATTCACCACCCACGACGGCGTGGGATTGTTCTACCGGCACTGGCCGGCCGTGGCCGCGGACCCGGGCGAACCCCGCAAGGCCGTGTTGCTGTTTCACCGAGGTCATGAGCATTCCGGGCGCATCGCGCATCTGGTGGATGAGCTGGATCTGCCCGGCTTCGACTTCTTTGCCTGGGACGCCCGCGGCCACGGCCAGTCTCCCGGTGAACGCGGCGACAGCCCGAGTTTCGCCACCAGCGCGCGGGACGTGCAGACCTTCTGCGATCACATCGGCGCGACGCATCAGATCGACGAGCAGAACATCGCCGTGGTGGCGCAGAGCGTCGGCGCGGTGATCGCGTCCACCTGGGTCCACGATTACGCACCGCGCATTCGCTCGCTGGTGCTGGCGTCGCCGGCGTTCAAGGTGAAACTGTACGTGCCGTTCGCCCGCCCGGGCCTGGCGCTGATGCGCAAGTTTCGCGGCAACTTTTTCGTCAACAGCTACGTCAAGGCCAAGTTCCTCAGCCATGATCCAGAACGGGTGGCGTCCTATGACAACGATCCGCTGATCACCAAGGCGATTTCGGTGAATGTGCTGCTGGGCCTGTATGAAGCCGCCGACCGCGTGGTCGCCGATGCCCAGGCGATCCAGGTGCCGACGCAGTTGTTGATCTCCGGTTCCGACTTTGTGGTGCATCGCAAACCCCAGGAGCAGTTCTTCGAGCGGCTGGGCAGCCTGCACAAGGAAAAACACATTCTCCCGGGGTTCTTCCACGACACCCTGGGCGAGAAGAACCGCGCGCCGGCCATCGCCAGCGCGCGGCGTTTCATCCTGCAGAATTTCGCCCGTCCGCTGGACCGCCCGTCCCTGCTGGATGCCGACCGCATCGGCGCGACCTGTGCCGAGTCCGAAGCCCTGGCCGCGCCCCTGCCGCACAATTCGTTGCGCGACCTGTACTGGCGCATGACCCGTGCCAGCATGCGCTTTGGCAGCACGATGTCGGACGGGGTCAAGCTGGGCTTCGACACCGGATTCGACTCCGGCAGCACCCTGGACTACGTCTACCGCAACATCCCTACCGGCACCTCGGCACTGGGACGGATGATCGACAAGAACTACCTCAACTCCATCGGCTGGCGCGGCATTCGCCAGCGCAAGCTGAACGTCGAGGAGTTGCTGCGCCTGGCGATGGGCAAGTTGCGCGAAGAGCACCGCGAGGTGCGCATCGTCGACATCGCCGCCGGTCATGGCCGCTACATTCTCGAGGCGCTGCACGGCGTTAATCCACTGCCCGAGTCGATCCTGCTGCGCGACTACAGCGATATCAACGTGCGCGACGGCAGTGCATTGATCGTTGAAAAAGGCCTCGGCGACATCGCCCGGTTCGTCAAAGGTGACGCCTTCGATCGCCAGGATCTCGCGGCGCTGGAGCCCAAGCCAACCCTCGCCGTGGTGTCCGGCCTGTACGAGTTGTTTGCCGACAACCAGATGGTCGGCGGTTCGCTCGCCGGCCTGGCCGAAGCGGTGGAGCCCGGCGGTTACCTGGTCTACACCGGCCAGCCATGGCACCCGCAACTGGAGCTGATCGCCCGCGCCCTCACCAGCCACCGTGCCGGCCAGGCCTGGGTGATGCGTCGACGCAGCCAGGCCGAGATGGATCAACTGGTCGAGGCGGCGGGCTTTCGCAAGATCACCCTGCGGGTCGATGAGTGGGGCATCTTCAGCGTGTCGCTGGCGCAGCGCGTGCAGTGATGAGCGCCGTCATCGCACCGCCCCGCGAACCTGCCCTGCTGAAACCGGCGGTGTGCTGGCTGCTGTTGCTCGCGCCGCTGTTCTTCAGCACCTATGGTTTCGCCACCTGGGTGACGTCCCAGCGCGACGACGTCGGCAGCCTGGTGTTCGGCTGGGAAAGCCACATGCCGTTCCTGGCCTGGACCATCGTGCCCTACTGGTCGATCGATCTGCTGTACGGCCTGTCGCTGTTGCTGCCCACCAGCCGCGCGGAACTCAAGCGCCATGCCTTGCGCCTGCTCACCGCCCAGGCGATTGCGGTCAGTTGCTTCCTGATCTGGCCGCTGCGCTTCACCTTTCCCCGACCGGAGATGGACGGCGTGTTTGGTTGGCTGTTCGACGTGCTCGCGGGCTTCGACAAACCGTTCAACCAGGCGCCGTCGCTGCATATCGCGCTGCTGGTGATTCTCTGGGTCTGCTATCAGCGGCACCTGCAGGGTGCTTGGCGCTGGTTGATGCACGGTTGGTTCGCGCTGATCGGCGTATCGGTGCTGACCACTTACCAGCATCACTTTGTCGACGTGCCGACCGGCGCACTGGCCGGCTGGCTGTGTGTCTGGTTGTGGCCGCTGGACCGGCCGAGCCCGCTGCAAAGCGCTCGGCTGACGGCGGACCGCAGCCGTCTGCAATTGGCCCTGCGCTATGGCATGGGTGCGGCGGCGCTGTTCGTCCCGGCATTCGCCTTTGGCGGCGCGTGGCTCTGGCTGATCTGGCCGGCGGTGGCGGTCTTGTTCGTGGCGCTCAATTATCTGCTGTTCGACGTCGGCGGCTTTCAGAAGCGTACCGATGGCCAACTGAGCCCGGCGGTACGCTGGTTGTTGGCGCCGTATCTCGCCGCTGCCTGGATCAACTCTCGCTGGTGGACGCGCGAGCATCCGCAGCCGGATCACGTGACCGATAACGTCTGGCTGGGGCGCATTCCCACCCCTCTGGAGTTGAAGGACAGCGCCTTTACCGGGGTGCTCGACCTCTGTGCCGAAATGTCCATGGACAGCAGCGGGATCGCCTATCGCTCGTTGCCGGTGCTCGATCTCACGGCGCCAACCGCCGAGCAATGCCTGGAGGCCGCGCAAGCGATTGAAAAGCTGCGCCAGCAAGGGCCGGTGCTGGTCTGCTGCGCCTTGGGCTATTCGCGCAGCGCCACCGCCGTGATCGCCTGGCTGTTGCACAGTGGCCGGGCAGCGAGCGTCGATGCCGCGATTGTGCAGCTCCAGCGCGTTCGCCCGCGTATCGTCTTGCACCACGCGCACCGTCGGGCGCTGGAACCGCTGCGCCAAGGCCATCGCCATGAGCAGTGATATGCAGCTGCACACTGTGGCTAGCCTGTTGCGCCGAGGCCATTCGCTGGACCAGTTTTCCACCGGGCTGACCCTGCTGGCGGCGCTGCTGGGGTTGGGGCAATGGCTGGTGGGCAATGTCGATCCCTGGTTGCTGTTGTTCAGCGTCGTATTGTTCAGCCTTGGCGTGTTGCAAAAGTACTGGGCCTTGCGCGTGGCGTTCGACGCCGATCTGTTCCAGCGCGTGGCCGATGGTATCCAGCCATTGGCCGAGCGGACCCAGGCACTGGATCAGGCCCTGAGTACGCTTGGCCTGCAACCGGCCGAACGCGGTGGCCGCCCGTGGAGCGAACGCAGCCACGGCGCCTTGCGGTTGCTGCGCAGGCAATCGCTGTTGTTGGCCGCACAAATTGTCTTGACTCTGGGCTTCATCCTGGCCAGCCCTTGGCTGGCTTTTTAAAACGTAACGAATACCGGATGGTGAGTGACCATTGTGGCGAGGGAGCTCGCTCCCGCTGGGCTGCGAAGCAGCCCTGGAGCCAGGCATCGCGGTGCGTCAGGCTGATGGTATCGGCCTGTTGGGGGGCTACTTCGTAGCCCAGCGCGAGCAAGCTCCCTCGCCACGGTTGTTCATCATCAACAATTGCATTGCTGCTTAAGTTCTCGGGACAAGGAATCCTCATGCTCGAACCCGTGGTCGCCAACCTCATCACCTCCGCCGCCCGCATGGTCACGGGCGCCCGCAGCCTGTGGCTCGGCAGTGCGCCGCGACCGGTGCAGCGGATCTACTTCGCCAACCACAGCAGCCACGGCGATTTCGTGCTGCTCTGGGCCTCGCTGCCACCGGCGCTGCGCAAGCTCACCCGGCCGGTGGCGGGTTCCGATTATTGGCAAAAGAGCCCGGTGCGTCGCTACATCATCAATCGGGTGTTCAACGGTGTGCTGGTGGATCGGGAGCGCAAGGATCCGTCCTACAACCCGCTGCAGCCGATGCTCGAAGCCCTGGAGAACGGCGACTCGCTGATCATCTTCCCGGAAGGCACGCGCAACCCCGATGAAGGCTTGCTGCCGTTCAAGAGCGGGATCTATCACTTGATGAAAAGTCATCCCGAGGTCGAGGTGATCCCGGTGTGGATCGCCAACCTCAACCGCGTCATGCCCAAGGGCCGCGTGCTGCCCCTACCGCTGTTGTGCACCACCAGTTTCGGCGCGCCGTTGTGTATCGAAGACGGTGAAAGCAAAGAGCACTTCCTTGAACGCAGCCGCGCCGCGCTGCTGGCACTGGCCCCGGAGCACGTCTGATGGATCGATATACCCTCATGTTGTTTGGCGGGATTGGCGCAATTCTGGTGCTGGCTTCGCTGATCGGTTTCATTCTCAAGCTGAAGACCAAAGGCACGCCAAACTCAGTCATCGACAACCTCAACGCGCGGATCAACGCCTGGTGGATCATGGTGCTGGTGATCGGCATTGCGTTCTGGCTCGGCAATGCGGCGGTGATCCTGTTGTTCTACGCGGTGTCGTTCTATGCCCTGCGGGAATTCCTGACCCTCACACCGACCCGGCGCAGTGATTATCCAGCGTTGGTGGCCGCGTTCTACCTGGCGTTGCCGCTGCAATACCTGCTGATCTACTACGACTGGTACGGACTGTTTTCGATCTTTATCCCGGTGTATGTGTTCCTGCTGCTGCCGATCCTGGCGTCCCTGGGGGGCGACAGCACGCACTTCCTGGAGCGTGCTTCCAAGGTGCAGTGGGGATTGATGATCGCGGTGTTCTGCATCTCCTTCGTGCCGGCCTTGCTGACCTTGGACATCGCCGGCTTTGAAGGACGCAACCTGCTGTTGATCGCTTACCTGGTGATCGTGGTGCAACTGTCGGATGTGCTGCAGTACGTGTGCGGCAAGCTGTTCGGCAAACACAAGATCGCACCGAACCTGTCGCCGTCGAAAACCGTCGAGGGTTTTGCCGGCGGTATTTTCCTGGCTTCGCTGATCGGTGGTGCGCTGTGGTGGATCACGCCGTTCAACCCTTGGCAATCATTCCTCATCGCCTTGCTGATCAACCTGCTGGGCTTTGCCGGCGGCATCGTCATGTCGGCGATCAAGCGCGACCGGGGCGTCAAGGATTGGGGGCACATGATCGAAGGCCATGGCGGCATGCTCGATCGGTTGGACTCGGTGTGCTTCGCCGCGCCGATCTTCTTCCATCTGGTGCGGTACTGGTGGACCTGAAAAAAAGCCCACTTGAAGTGGGCAAAAGGGAAAACGACTGTTACACCATCTTGGGAAGCATCAGGTCGACTGCTTACCGGTGGCTGGGGGCATAGCGGTGCAATCGCCCCGGACCTTGCGCGCCCGGGCCAGGGCGCGCTCCCATTCCCGGAAGTCGTGACTGCAAAAGATATCCACGGGTTGATGGTCCCGGGACAAGGCCAGTTCCCGCAAACGTCCCTGGTTATGCAGGCGCGCCGGACGATGGGTGTCCATCATGTACTGATAAAGCTTCAGGCCCGGTGGGCAATGGGGCTCGGGCTGGTGGACTTCATCGTGAAAGAAATACGCATCGCCGGCATGCAGCATCCAGCCGTCCGGGGTGCGCAGGGCGATCCCGGCGTGACCGGCGGTGTGGCCCTGTAGCGGCACCAGGAAAATATCCTCTTCCTCGGCACCGATCAGTGCACGCACCGAGTCGAAGCCGAACCAGGTGTCGCCTTCGGTGGTGTAGAACTCCCAACTGTCCACCCCCTGCCACTGGCGGGCCTGGAACCGACGCCGATTGATCCAGGTGTTTGCAGAGCGGGCCACCGCCATCTCATCGCGCATCACATGCACCCGGGCCTGGGGGAAATCCTGCAGCCCGCCGGCATGATCGAAATCCAGATGGGTCAGCAGGATATGGCGCACGTCGTGAGCATCGAAACCCAGGCGCCGGACTTGCTCCAGGGCCGTGAGGCGATGTTCGAACTTGATGTTGTTGAAGACACGAAAGAACCGGCTCAGCCGCTCCGGCGTCTGCACATCCCGCTGGCCGAAACCGGTGTCCACCAGGATCAGGCCGTTGGTGTCGGTTTCAATCAACAGGCAATGACACACCAGACACGCCGTCAGCCCCCCGCTATACCCATCGAACAAAGCCCCACCCACCGGGCACATGCAACCGCAGTTCAGGTGATGGACGCGCATGGATGGCCTCCTGTCGCGGGGGTGGGCTTGCCCTGTTTTATGAATGGGCTCTTTGAAATCGACTGGAAGTCAGGGGGAGAATTCAGGGGAGGCGACAAGCGGCGGCACCCGTCAGACCTCCTCTTCGTCTGAAAGACACCCGATCAGCAAATCGAGGTTGCCGAATACAAGAGGCAATTGTTAACGTAACGTCAAACGTCATTACAGGTACCACCCCATGGCTTCTATCAACATTCGCATCGACGACGACCTGAAGCAGCGATCATTCGCCGAGCTGGAGAAGCTCGGCGTCACACCTTCCGAGTTGCTGCGTCAGACACTTCAGTACGTAGCAGAGCGAGGCAAGCTGCCTTTTAAAGCAGCTCTGCTCAGTGAAGAAGACGAAGCACTCATTGCGGTGGTAACGGAGCGTCTTTCCAACCCTCAACGAGTGAAGGTCAGCCTGGATGACCTATAGCCTCGAGTTTGATCGACGTGCATTAAAAGAATGGAACAAGCTAGGCGATACACTGCGACAACAGTTCAAAAAGAAACTGATCGAGGTACTTGAAAACCCTCGCATCGAAGCCAATCGACTTAGACAACTTCCCGACTGCTACAAGTTGAAATTGCGAAGCGCCGGGTATCGCCTGATCTACCAAGTTATTGATCAGGAAGTTGTGGTGTTCGTTGTTGCGATAGGAAAACGCGAGCGTGAAGCAGTTTATCAAGATGCGCAGGAGCGCATCTCATCCGATTGATAAGCGCTCTCCGAGTAGCCTATTGAATTGTCCAACCGCTGTCGGACAATTCCTTTTCACGGATAGCTAAAGCTCTTCACCAACGTCAGCTCCCCCACCGCCCGCATCGGCACGACGAACGTTTCCATCTTCTCGCTCGGGGTGCCTTCCTCGGTGATCACGGTGACTTGCGCCGTGGTCAGGGCTTGCACCGCGTCCTGGCCGCCGCTGCTTTCCCCGTCGCCTTCCTCATCATCCGAAACGCTGCGATAGCCGCCGCCGTAGTAGTTCAGGTAGACCTGGTATTGCCCCTTGATCGGTGCGGGCATGGCGAAGATTTCCGGGCCGTAGCCGGTGGTGACGTCGACGTCGAGGACCGCGCCGTTGGGGGCGACGCGGTCGCCGTACCAGATGTGAGCGCCGTCCGGGGTGATGACGTGCAGGTCCAGGTCGGTGCCGTCGCTGTCCCAGGTCAGCAGCACCCGCAGCTTCGCCGGTGTGGCGCCGCCGCTGGTGTTGAGGAACTGGGTGCGGTGGCGATGCTGGCCGTCGGGGCTGCGCACCTCGACGCTGTTGCTGCCGTTGGGGAACGAGAACGGCCGGTCGAAGCGACCCTCCTCATCGAGCTTCAGCGGCAGGGCCACACCGTTGACAATGAGCTTGCCCGGGTCGTTGTTGTCCTTGGGCATGGCCTTGATCTGGCCGGTGATGCGCGCGGTGTTGGCCTGGCCCTGGGGCGTATTGACCGACGAGGCCGGGTAATTGACGGTCTGGCTGAAGTTTTCACCTTCGCCGCCCGGCGCCCCGCTGCGCCACCCACCAATCGGAGTGTCGAGTTTGATCCCATCGGCGGCAATGGCCAGGGGCAACGCGGTCATGGCGCAGAGCAACAGCAAGACCTGTGGGTAACGGAGTGTCATGGTCTATTCCAGCAAGAGGTGACGGGCGAGCCCTTCGATATAGTCTTCGTCCTGGCCGTTGGGGTGAGCTTCAAAGGCCAGGTGCAAATATTCGTGAGTCAGGTCGAGACGGTCCTGCAGCGACAGCACGCCACGGACGTAGATGCGCTGGCGTTCACGGTCAACGTAAGGCCGGCCGAAAGCGACGCGGCACACCGCGAATGAGCTGATTTCGTTGTAGCCCACTTCGCTTTCCAGCCTGGAACGCCAGCCTCGACGCTGCTTGAGCAACCAGTCCTGGGCGGCCGGCAGTGCTTCGCAGGACGCCACCGGATTGTCCCAGCGGCTGAGGCTGGCACGCGGATAGGCATGCAAGAGAATGGCGTCGTAGCGTTGGCCGGCGTTGGCTTGTTCCACGGCTTGCAGCCAGGACAATTTGTCCGGGCCGGATTGGTCGGAGTGGTAGGTGACGTCGGTGCCGGCCAGGACCAGATCGCTGGTCCAGGCCGCGATAGCGCGGGTTTCCGGTGCCGCCGGGCGTGGCGCGACGCGCTGGCGATGGCTGCTGTCGTCGATGCTCAGGCAATCGCCGTTGCGTTGGGCGTTTTGCAGCAGGTAGGTGCGGATCGCCACGGCCAGGGCCTTGGCCGCCTCGGCGGGCTCGGCCTTGGCCTCCCGTTGCAGGACTCGGGCGACATACTCCTCCCGATCCAGGCGCGCCACCAGCTTGCCGGGCGTAAGGAACAGCTCGCCATCACTGTGGATATCCAGCTGATTGCCATTGGTGAACTCGACACGGTAATCGCCCCGCAACTGACCCGGCGAGGCTGGCTGGTTGCCCGACATGACCCGCTGCAACGGATAACGGGCAAACAACCCCACTTCCACGCAACGCCCGGTTTCGGCCGGCCACTGGGTCGGCAGCGCCGTAGCCAGGCCATCACCGAACACCTTCAGGACCTGCTGGCTGGTGCCGCGTCCTCCGGCCCATACGGGCGTGCCGTCGGCCAGCCAACCGGCGAAACCACCCTGGCGTGACGACGGTCCCTGGTCGCCCAGCCAGCTCCAGGTCTTAACCCGCAAACGGCTGCCCAGTTGCCCGACGAGGCGACCATCCGCTGCGTTGAGTACCACGTCCAGCAGCACCCGGCGGGCCTGGTCCTGGGCCGGCAGCGTCGCCAATGCCTTGAGCAATTGCGCGACGGGAACCTGTTTTTGCGGTTGCAGGGTCGGCAGGTCCAGCAGCCACTCGGGCGCCTGACGGATCTGCCAGTAGTCGCGCCAACTGGCGGCCGACAACCCGAGCCGCTGCGGTTCGAAATACAAGCCGCAGGACTTCACCAGTGCCTGATCGCGACCGATACTCTTCCCGGCGCTGCAGCAGTAAACCTCTTCTTTCGACTCACCGCGGCACTCATAGGCCGGCTCGTGGGCATCGGTGTCCACCAGCCACGCGTAGACGAACAACTTCCACAGACTGCCCAGCGGGGCCTGCAGGGAATCGGGCAATGGCTGGCGATCCAGCACCTGGGTCTGGCTCACCCGCAGCAATTGGCCGTCGAAAGCCAGGCGCAACGGCTCGTCCTGCGCTGTCGCCAGCGCAGGGATCAAGCACAACAGCCACCCAACCCAACGCTTGCGCATGTCAGTTGACCGTGACTTGACCAAGCGCCGGTTTCTTTTCCCAGGCCTGATTCTGTGGCGCATAGACCTGAGTGAAGCGCACCGGTGGCAGGTTGAACTGGCCCTTCTGGGAGAAGCGCACCAGATGCCGCAGGCGCAGTTCGCCACTGAGGGCATCCACTGGTACCGCATAAGCCATCTGGCCCGGCTCGAAGCGCGCTTTTTCCAGCGACGTCGGTTCGCTGTCGGGTTTACCTTGCAGCTGGATGCCCCAGGTGGTGCGTTCCACGTCGGCACCCGGTGGCAGTGGTACTTCGAGCATGCCGTAGCGCAGCGGTATCGCGGCCTTGCTGTTGATGATCACTTCATCCAGGTAAAGGCTGTCGCTGGACAACGGTTTGTTGCCCACGGCCTCAAGCGTGAAGGTGAAGGCATCGCCACCCGGTACCAGGCGCGACAGCCGACGGGTGATGGACACGGCCATCGGTGCCACCGGCGGTTGCTGGCTCTGGAAGCTCAGCGCCGCTTGCAACGGACGCTGCTGCGCACCGCTGAGGGTCAGCGTGGTCGGCAACTGCGCACCCTGCCACTGCCAGTAGGTTTCCCCGGTGGCGCCTTGGCGGGCTTTCCAACCTTCGCCAGGAGCCAGCGCCACGGCCGGCGACGCCTGCTCGATGCTGCGCTGCAACCAGGTCAGGGCCAGGGCCCGTTCCAGGGTGGACTGTTGTGGCAGCAACCGTTCCAGCAACGCGGCGGCTCGGGCCTGATCGAAGGTTTGCAACGACAGCACCAGGGCCTGGGCAAACGGCTCGACGCTGACGTCCAGTTGCTGTTGCGCGGCGGCCAGTTGACGGTTGAAAGCATCCGGCAGCGGCACTTTCGCCTGCTTGGCGAGGGCTGCGGTCAGTACCCGAGCACTGGCCAGCCCCAGGGCCGAATCCGGTGCGTTCATGACCAGGCTGTCGTCACCGTTGTCCATCACGCTCCCGGCGCTGCCTGCACCGGCCTTCGCCAGATCGTCCATCAGACCGCTGAGCAAGGTGTTCACCGGCAATTGCATCTGCTTGGCGAACGACAGGATCAACGCGCGCTGCAACAGCGGCGTGTCACCGGCCTGCTTGGCGTAGACCTCCAGCACGCGCTGCCAGTGTTCCGGCGGCAGGCTGATGTCCAGCGCCTTGCTGGCGTGCCAGTCGGCGTAATAGGCATAGGCGGTCAGGAAAGCATCCGGCTCGCCGTCCTGGCCCCACCAGGTGAAGCTCGCCGAGGGGCCGGCCATCTGCACCAGGCGCAGGCGACTGTTCTGCATGATCAGGCGCAAGCGGTCGCGGGTCTGCGAGTCCGACGCCAGGGTCGGGTACGCGATGCTCAACGGCAGCAGGCTACTGGCGGTCTGCTCGACGCCACCGTAGGGGTAACTCAACAGGTCGTCCAGGGCGGAACGGAACAGCGCTTGCGGGCTGTCGTCCAGGCGCAGGCGAACATCGCTGGCGTCGGCCGGCAAGGCCAGTGGCGTGTCGCCGACGGCAACATCGAGGCGTTGGCTTTGGGTAACCTGCCAGCCATTGCCGACGGCGTTCAGGTGAACGGCCAGGGCGTCCTGGGTTTCACCGCTCAACTGCAATTGAACACTCAGGTCACCGCTGCTCAACTCCATGGCTGGCAGCGCCACGTAGTTGATACCTTTCTTCAGGTCCGCCACCACACGTTGCTCGGCACCGGCGTAACGGATCAGCAGTTCCGCCTTCAGCGGTTTGTCCGCCTGGCTGAAAGCGAACAGGCCCAGTTGCGGCTTGTCGCCGATACGGAACCGGGTCGGGCCGCTCCACTTCAGGTACAGCGGTTTTTCCGAAGCGATGAATTGCTTTTTCTGACCGACCTGGCCGTCATCGGAGATGGCCTTGGCGGTGATGCGCCAGCGGGTCAGCGAGTCCGGCATCTTGAAGGTGAAGCGGGCCTTGCCGCTGACATCGGTGACCAGCTCCGGCTGCCAGGCAGCCGTGTCCACGTCCTCACGACGCGGCCGCTCCAGCACCTTGACCCCACGCTCGCTGCGGTTGGCCTTGCCCGGTGCGCCGGGGCTGCCCGGCAGCGCCACGTCGTAGCTGATGAACGACAGGCTGGCACTGGTGCGCACGTTGTTGCGGCGCGGGTGATAGAAGAACTGATCGATGGTCGGCGCCACTTCCGGTTGCAGGGCGTAGATCATTTCATCCACGACACTGACGGTCAGGTGCGCCGGAATCGCCTTGCCGGCGAACTGGGTGCTCAGGTCCACGGTCACCGTGTCGCCAGGCCGGTAAGTGGCCTTGTCGGTGACGACCGCGACGTCGATCTGCGGCGTGACCACCTTGATGCCGGCGTTCTGGAAGCTGTATTGGCCGCCCTTGGTGTAGAGGACCGAGAACGTCATGTTCGGCGCAAAGTTGTCTTTCACCGGAATGCGGGCGCGGTATTGGGTCGGGCTGAGGCTTTCCATTTTCAGCCAGTCGCCGCCCTTGGACAGCAGCGCCGTGGCCTCGACCTTGTCCCGCTCCAGGGACAGCAGCGCATCGCTGACCGGCTCCGGGAAGGTGATCAGCGCCAGCGCTTCGTCACCGGCCTTGTATTCCTGCTTGTCGAGGACGATCTCGACAGTGCCCGGCACGGCCTTTACGCCTTCGCCGGTCACCGCATGCGCCGCGGCGCCGATGACCCGACCATGGTCATCCTTGAGGGTGAGGTTGTAGGTACCGGGACGGTCAAAGGCCACGGTGAAGCCCTTGTCCTTGGCCGTCAGCTTGCCCTCGCCAGTGCTCTGGTCTTCCAGGCGCACCCAGGCATAGCCGGCCGGTGTCACGGCCTTGCTCTGCTCGCTGCCGCCTTCGTTGACGTAGCTGAACGCAACCTTTTCACCAGACGCACTGAAACGCTGGCGAGCGCTCAGGCGGAAATTCGCCGCGCCACGATCGATGAGGATTTCCTTGGTGGTCTTGACCCGATACGCCGCGCCGTCGCTGGCAAACACGGTGAGTGTGTAGCGGCTTGGCTTGTCGGCAGCCGGCAGTTCGAGCGTCGCGACACCCTGGTCGTCGGTGGTCACTTCGCTGCTGGTCAGTTCAACCGGGAATTGCCCCAGGTATTGCAGTTCGTTGTCCACCATCGACAGTTGCTGGGCCCGCAGGCTCAGGCTCACCGTGGCATCGACCACCGGCTTGCCGTCCGGGTACAGCAGCACGAGATTGCCTTTGACCGGCTCGCCGGTGCGGTATTCCTGTTTGGCCAGGTTCAAGGCGATCTCGAAGTGCGGCTTGATGTATTCAGCCACACGGAAGGCGCTGCTGTAGATCTGGTCCTTGTAGCTGAAGCGCAGTTCATAGCCGCCGGCCACGGCGTTTTCCGGCAGTTGGAAACGGCCTTGGGTACCGGCCTTGGAATCCAGCTTAAGGGCCAGGGTCTGCAGCGCGGTGCCCGTGGCATCCAGCACGCTGACATTGACATCGGCCGCCGCCGGTTGCACCGAGTCACGGGCGTTCTTGAATTCACGGCCGACGATTTTCAGCGAGACCCAATCCCCCGGGCGATACAGCGGCCGGTCGGTGAAAGCGTAGAGCTTGGTGTCGTAGATTTCGCTGTCGTAGTAGAAGTTCTCGGAGACGAATACCCCACCCTCCTCGTCTTCGCCAATGACGAACGAACGCTCCGGGCTGACGTGCTTGAGGCGCAGCAGGCCGCTTTCATCGGTAGCACCACTGTTCATCACACCCAGGCCGTCGGTCCACAGCACATTGACCTTGGGCACCGAGCTGCCTTCATGCTTGCGGGCAGCCCAGACCAGCAGCTCGTCGCCGGAAATCTTGCTCACCGCCACGGTGTTCGAGACGAAGACCATGGTGGTCGCCCGGTACTTGCCGACCAGCGCTTCCACCAGGTACAGGCCAGGCTTGAGCTGGCCCAGCGGGATGTAGACGTTGCCCGGCGCGACGCTGACGAATTCGCTGGACGAACCGGCCAGGTTGACGCCCGCAGGCGGCTGGATCGGCTTGGCTTGCCACAGCGGATAACGGAACTGGCTGACCAGCGGCAGGCCCGGGATCAGTGCGAACTGGGCCGGAGCCTCGTAAGGCGTCGGTGCGACCAGGGCGTCACCTACCTTCAATTCCGGTACTTCCTCGGTGACCTGCTGGCGGGATTCGTAGGAGAACGCCCGCTGCATGACCCGACGGGACTTGCGGTACCAGTTGTCCCACAGGTACGCGAGGGTGTTCGAAAGCCCTTCGCCCTTGAACTGGCCGTCACTGACGACACGGTGCAGGTTCTTCTGGCGCTTGAGGAAGTCCAGGGGCTTTTCAATGCGATAGACGCGGATATCGGCGCCACCGTAAGGCTCCATGCGGAACCGGCGATAGTCGCGGCCCGGCGCTTCGAGGCGGACCATGGCCTGCTCATCGCTGGCGAAACTGCTGTCGGCCAGCAGGAAGAAGCTTTCACCGGACACCGGCGTGTAGCCGCTGGGCTCCACCGTGTCTTCGGCGTGCACGAAGGAAGCCAGCAACAAGGCAAACAGCAGGGACAGTTTCGAACACAAGCGCAGCATGCGGGCACCGGTCATTGGGAGAGAAAGTTGAGTCGATAGACGCCGATGAAGTTGGGGTTGGCTGCGTCGGGTATCCATCGGGTGTCCTTCCAGTTCATGAGTTGTTGCAGGCTTGCGGAGCGCATGCCGTTGTCGGTAGGGGTTGTGGTGCCGGTGTGATAGGCGATGTAGCGGCCCATCCAGATCATCAGGTGCTGGTCGTCGCCCTGGTCGAAGAACATCAGGTCGCCGGGACGGGCCTGGGCCACGTCACGGCCCACCAGGCGACTGTTGAACTGGATCAACTTGATGGCATTGACGTAGGGCCCGACCTTGCCGCCGCCCTGCTGCCATTGCTGGGCCAGGCGCCGCTGCTCGTCGCTCAACTCAAGCTCCGGCGGCAGGTAGCGATTGGACAGGCCATTGCTGCGCAGCCATTTCTCGTTGTGGACCTTCAGCGCTTCGTTGGCGGCAAAACGTACGAGCCCGGCACAGTCCTGCTGATACCAGCGCGGGCTCGGGCCCCGGCTCAACTGTTCCTCGGCGATGCGCACGAACCAGGCACGGAAGACCTGGGACTGCTGCACATCCAGCGCCGGCGTTTCCACGGCGAACGCCTGCCCTCCCAGGAACAGTGCCATCAGCCCGAGCATGCGGATCAGTCCGGTCACAGCGCTTTCCATTCCAGCGGCAACCATTGCCAGTGGCCGTCCGGCTCGCTGCCTGCGGGCAGGGTCAGTGCGTATTTGCCATAGCCACCGAGGGTCCGCAGTTTCGGAATCAGGTAGGTCTGTGCGGCGTTGTAGAACACCGGTTCCATGTCCTGGGGCAGGCTGTCCAGGGTTTCACGCTGCATCAGTTGCGCGATGGAGTCCGGGCCGAAGTAGAACGGCATCAGCAAGTCCTTGGGCACAACGTCGGCCATCGGCGGGAAGCGCTTGTCGAGGGTGCCGAGGGCCTTGTCCACCAGTTTGTCGTCGAGGGAGAACAGCAGGGTCGAACCGTGGCGCGCCAGGCTGACCCGCATGAACGCCTTGCCGGTGATGGCATCGGGTTGCAGCGAGTCCTTGGCCAGGTACGGGCCGAAGTTGGAGCTCACCTGGCGCTGCCAGTGGTGCATCGAGCCTTCCTGCTTCTCGACGACCGGGAACGCATGCTCGGCCACGTTGTTCTCATAGGCGCCGACCATCGACCCGAACAGGTTGCCCAGGTCGGCGTCGATCTTGCTGTCCTCTTCGTTCAGGCTGGCCACCAGCAACGGCGTGTACAAACGCGAATCGGCATACCAGCACAGGCCCGCCGCACCGGCCATATGGTCGATCATGGCCTGGGCAGCTTTTTCCTCGGCACCGAGTTTTACCAGCAGCGGTTTCTGTTGTTCAGCGGCCAATGGCAAGGCTACGCAGGCACTCGCGCCCATAGGCATGGCTTGCCAGATCGGCTTGAAGTCGAAATCCGGTTGGTTCTCCAGCTCGTCCATGGCCAGGAAGCTGTGCCAGCCCTTGTCGTCCATGTCGAAACGCAACCCGGCGAAGTTCGGGATGAAACGCTGGTAGCCCATGGCGAGTACGCTGGCGTTGACCGAGATGCGTTGCTTGACCTCAGGCGCCTTGGGCGGCAGGCCGAAGGCTTCGGTGAAGAGTTTGTCGCCATTGAGCAGCGCCGCCAGTGCGGTAGTGGAAACGGCACCACGCTCGTCGAACGCCCCGTTGGCCGGGTCATAGAGCTTGCTCGGATCGGACAGCACCACCAGCTTGTCGCCGTGGGAGGCGAACACCAGGGATTTGTTGGCGTTGTAGCTGAGCTGGTAGAGCGCGACGTCATCGCCGCCGACCTTCAGGTCGCTGAGCTTGCTCAATTGCGTATCGTCCAGGGCGACTTTTGCCAGCGGCTCCAGCACCTTGGCCAGCCCGCCGCGGTCCATCACCAACAGGAAATCCTTGAGCCGGCCATCCGCACCGCGCCACAGCGCCACATCGGCCGGCTGGTCGAAGAGTTCTTCGATCAGGCTGTCCTGCAGCTTCAGGTCATGCTCGTAGATGATCCGGCGCAGGCTGCCGATCAACCCCAGGCGGTCGGCATGGGCCTGGTAATAGAAGACGAAATCCTCAGTGAGCGTGGCCTTGAGGAACGGCACTGCCAACAGGTCCTTGGGCAACTGGCTCAGGGAATGGGCTTCAAGCAGCCCGTCGGGACGACTCAGGCCGAGCTTTTCCAGCGCCAGCGCCGTGGGTGGCGCCTTGGGCTTGTGCATGAACCAGCCCAACCCGGCGGCGACACCGGCCACCAGGCATAGCCCGATCAGCAGCGCCGGCCAGCGGCGCGCAGGTTTAGCGACAGGTGTCGGCACGGTCGGGGAAGCAGTGTTGTCGCTCATATTCACAAGGGCCTGTTCATCCGTGGAGCGGAATTAATAGTTGAAAGTCTTGACCAGCAAGAGATCGCCGATGGCGCGCAGGGGCACGACAAAGGTTTCGCGTTTCTCATTGACGGTGTTTTCGTTGAGCACCAGATTGATCTGCGAGGTGATCACCTCGTTCTGGTTGCTGGTTTCGTCGAAGTTATAGCCGCCGTCGCCGTAGTTGCCCCAATAATTCACATAGACCAGGTAGGTGCCGTGCATCGGCGCGGTCATGGTGAACATTTCGGGGCCGGGGCCATCGACACCGTCCGGGTCGAGGCCGCCGCCGTTGCTCAGCGCCGGCTGGCCGAAGAAGGCATGCTGGCCGTCGGGGGTGATGATGTGCAGGTCCAGCTCGGCCTTGGGGTCGTCCCAGCCCAGCACCACGCGGATCTGCGCCGGGGTCCGCAGGTTGTTGGCCTCGTAGAACTGCACACGCTTGAGGGACTTGCCTTCGGAGCTGCGGATTTCGACGCTGTTGGAGCCGGCACCGAACGCATACGGCCGGGCGAAACGGCCTTCGTCGTCGGTATAGAGATTCAGTGGATTGCCGTTGACCGCCAGGCTGTGGGGCGGACGGGCGGTGCCCATGGCCTTGAGTCGGCCCTCGATCATCGTGCGATTGCGCTGCACGCCCCGGTCGATGGGCGGCGTGGGATAGGCCACCTGCGGGTTTTCAGTGCGATCGAGCAAGCCGCTGTAACGCCAGCCGCCCACCGGCTCCGACATCTCGGCCGCAGGCTCCGCCCACACCAACGGTGCGGCCATCAGCGCGATCAGCAATGAAAGAAAACGCATGTATGCCTCCTGCCATGCACAACGCAACCTGGCGCCCTTCCTCGGCGCATTGATTATCTTTTTTCAGGTTTCGTCAGGAGCCCGCCATACGGGGGCTTTGGATGGCGCGAAGGTTAGCGATTCGGCGCGTTATTCACAATCGGGGAACGCGTGATTCTGTGTGGGAAATCACGTCTTGGGGGGAGCGTGAGCCGATTAGCTAAGTTATTCGGCTCACGAAATGAGCCGAATACGGAAAGCGGTAGACATTCTGAGCGGGTTCGCGACCTGAGAGCCAACATATTCCCGACCCAATCGCCTATCAAACCGTGGCGAGGGAGCTTGCTCCCGCTGGACTGCGTAGCGGTCCCATCAAGTTGAGTACATTTCGCCTGACACACCGTAGAGGCCGGGTTTAGGGCCGCTTCGCGCCCCAACGGGAGCAAGTTCCCTCGCCACAAGAGCAATCATCGCACCGTACCGCTGGGCTGCGTAGCAGCCGAATGCAATTCGTTGAGACGCCACGTGGCGGTTTCAGGGCCGCTTCGCAGCCCAGCGGGGATAAATCCCCTCGCCACAAGCAAGTAATCCAACAAAGCTCCTGCATACCTCATCCCACTGCTTGGCATACCGCTCTGCCCGCCCTGTCCTGATTTGCCCCGAACCCCCATGTCTGCTAGTGTCGCGCCGGTTTAACAGTCAACCGGAATAGCCGCCATGGCCCGCAAAAAAGCTGCATTGGACTTCGAACAATCCCTGGCCGACCTGCAAACGCTGGTCGAACGGCTGGAGAACGGCGAATTGTCGCTGGAAGACTCGCTGACTGCCTTCGAACAAGGTATCGGCCTGACTCGCGACTGCCAGGCGGCGCTGGCCCAGGCCGAGCAGAAGGTGCAGTTGCTGCTCGAGCGCGATGGTGAGTTGACCGAAGAGCCTTTCGACGCGGAACAGCCTGAATGATCGGCGCCTATCAGGCCAGCAGCCAGGCCCGGGTCAATGCTGCGTTGGGCACTTTGTTTAGCGCACCGAGCCCCGAGCTGGCGCGCCTGTACGAAGCCATGCGCTATAGCGTGATGAACGGCGGCAAGCGTGTGCGGCCGCTGCTGGCCTATGCCGCATGCGAAGCACTGGGCGGCGCGGCCGAACAGGCCAACGGCGCAGCGTGCGCGGTGGAGCTGATCCACGCTTATTCCCTGGTGCACGACGACCTGCCGGCCATGGACGACGACGACCTGCGTCGCGGCCAGCCGACCACCCACAAACAATTCGACGAAGCCTGCGCGATCCTGGCCGGCGATGGTTTGCAGAGCCTGGCCTTCAGCGCCCTGCTCGACCCGGCCCTCAGCGACTGCCCGGCGCAGATCCGCCTGGACATGGTCAGCGCCCTGGCGCTGGCGGCAGGCCCCGCCGGCATGGTCGGCGGCCAGGCCATCGACCTGGGTTCGGTCGGCCTGAAGCTGGATCAGGGCGCGCTGGAATACATGCACCGGCACAAGACCGGGGCCTTGATCGAGGCCAGCGTCAAGCTTGGCGCCCTCGCCAGCGGCCGGGCCACGGCTGAACACTTGCAAGCCTTGCAGAGCTACGCCCGGGCCATCGGCCTGGCGTTCCAGGTGCAGGACGATATCCTCGACGTCGAAAGCGATACCCAGACCCTGGGCAAGCGCCAGGGTGCCGACATCGCCCGTGACAAGCCGACCTACCCGGCCCTGCTGGGCCTCGACGCCGCCAAGGCCTACGCCCTGGAGTTGCGCGACCAGGCCCTGGAAGCGTTGCGACCGTTTGACGCGGCGGCCGAACCGTTGCGCGAGCTGGCGCGCTATATCGTCGAACGACGCAGCTGATACGGGGTCAACCCTTCAGACTGCGTATCGGCCAAGTTCCGGCCAACGCGTGGGCAGCTTGCGATGCATAAGGTAAACTGCCGCCTCTTTCTATACCTATAACGATTCGCCTGATGCCCACGACGTTTCAAGAGATTCCCCGCAAACGCCCGACCACGCCCCTGCTGGACCGCGCCAACACGCCGGACGGCTTGCGTCGGCTGGGTGAAGCCGAGCTGGAAACCCTGGCCGATGAGTTGCGCCTGGAACTGCTTTATACGGTCGGCCAGACCGGTGGGCACTTCGGTGCCGGCCTGGGCGTCATCGAGCTGACCATCGCGCTGCATTACGTATTCGACACCCCGGACGACCGGCTGGTGTGGGACGTCGGCCATCAGGCCTACCCGCACAAGATCCTCACCGGTCGCCGCGAGCGCATGGGCACGCTGCGCCAAAAGGACGGCATCGCCGCTTTCCCTCGGCGCTCCGAGAGCGAGTACGACACCTTTGGCGTTGGCCATTCCAGCACCTCCATCAGCGCTGCGCTGGGCATGGCCATTGCCGCCCGCCTGCAGAACAGTGACCGCAAGGCGATTGCCGTAATCGGCGACGGCGCCCTGACGGCGGGCATGGCTTTCGAGGCGCTGAACCACGCGCCGGAAGTCAACGCCAACATGCTGGTGATCCTCAACGACAACGACATGTCGATCTCGCGCAATGTCGGCGGCTTGTCCAATTACCTGGCAAAGATCCTTTCCAGCCGCACCTACGCCAGCATGCGCGAAGGCAGCAAGAAGGTCCTGTCGCGCCTGCCCGGCGCCTGGGAAATCGCCCGCCGCACCGAGGAATACGCCAAGGGCATGCTGGTCCCCGGCACGCTGTTCGAAGAACTGGGCTGGAACTACATCGGCCCGATCGACGGTCATGACCTGCCGACGCTGATCGCCACCCTGCGCAACATGCGCGACCTCAAGGGCCCACAGTTCCTGCACGTGGTAACCAAGAAAGGCAAGGGCTTCGCCCCGGCGGAAGTCGACCCCATCGGTTACCACGCCATCACCAAGCTCGAACCGCTGGATGCCCCGGCCTCCGCCCCGAAAAAGGCCGGTGGCCCCAAGTATTCCGCCGTATTCGGCCAATGGCTGTGCGACATGGCCGCCACGGACCCGCGTCTGGTGGGGATTACCCCGGCCATGAAGGAAGGCTCCGACCTGGTGGCCTTCAGCGAACGCTACCCACAGCGCTACTTCGACGTGGCGATTGCCGAGCAGCACGCCGTGACCCTCGCCGCCGGCATGGCATGCGAAGGGGCAAAACCGGTGGTGGCGATCTACTCGACCTTCCTGCAGCGCGGTTACGACCAGTTGGTGCATGACGTCGCGGTGCAGAATCTCGATGTGCTGTTCGCCATCGACCGCGCCGGCCTGGTGGGCGAAGACGGCCCGACGCACGCCGGCAGCTTCGATCTTTCCTTCCTGCGCTGCATCCCCGGCATGCTGGTGATGACCCCGAGCGATGAAAACGAGCTGCGCAAGATGCTCACCACCGGCCACCTGTTCAATGGCCCGGCGGCGGTGCGCTATCCCCGTGGCAGCGGACCGAACGCAACCATCGAGGCCACTCTGGAGCCGATTGAAATCGGCAAGGGCGTGCTCCGCCGCCAGGGCAAGCAGACCGCCCTGCTGGTGTTCGGCGTACAACTGGCCGAGGCCATGAAAGTCGCACAGACACTGGACGCCACCGTCGTGGACATGCGCTTCGTCAAACCCCTGGACGAAGCCCTGGTCCGCGAAATGGCCGCCGGCCATGAGCTGCTGGTGACCATCGAGGAAAACGCCATCATGGGCGGTGCCGGTGCGGCGGTCAGTGAATTCCTGGCCCGGGAGAACATCCTCAAGCCGGTGCTGCACCTGGGCCTGCCGGACATCTACGTCGAACACGCCAAGCCGGCGCAGATGCTGGCCGAGTGTGGCTTGGACGAGGCCGGGATCGAAGCATCCGTGCGCCAGCGGTTGCAGCTACTGGGCCTGTAACACTTACCTGTGGGAGCGAGCTTGCTCGCGATGGCGATGTGTCAGTCGATAGCTGTTTTGGACGATATACCGCCATCGCGAGCAGGCTCGCTCCCACAGAGGAATGCATTTCAATTGTGAGAGCGAGCCTGCTCGCGATAGGGACGCCGCGGTCTTTCAGCCGAGCTGACGCGGAAGGCGATACAGGTAGAACAGCACTGCGGAGGACAAGGCCAGCAACATCAGAGGCACGGCCTCCAGACCCACGAATACCGCCAGGGCACCGATCCAGGCCGGCAACCCGGCAGCCAGGAAGGCCGCACGTCGACGGGCCGACAATGTGATCCAGGCCTGGGGCTCCTCGGGGGTATCGAGGGCATTCTGGGTGGCGATCAAGGCGTGTTTGTATGCGCCGAAGAATCGCAGGCTGACGAACATCGAGGCCACGCCAGCGATGAACAGCGGCATCGCCAGCACCGGCAGGATCGCTTCGCCCTGGCCGAAGACCAGGTTGATCACGAACAGCGGCAGCAACGCCAACGCCAGGTATTTCCACCAGCTGATGGACAGCCGTCGCCGCACCTGACCCCGCGTCACGCCCGGTCGACCTCGCCCTGGTGCTCATTGCCCATCATGTGGTCGAGCTTGCTGGCCTTGGTCGCCAGGTACAGCTTGTTGTGGGGATTATGGCCGGTGTGCAGCGGCACCCGCTCCGCCACCACGATGCCCATTTCGGTCAACGCCTTGACCTTGCGCGGGTTGTTGGTCATCAACCGCAGGGACTTGACGCCCAGGTGTTCGAGCATGGGCAGGCAGATGCTGTAGTCACGCAGGTCGGCGGCAAACCCGAGGCGCTCGTTGGCTTCCACGGTATCGGCACCGCCATCCTGCAATTCATAGGCACGGATCTTGTTCAACAGACCGATGCCACGCCCTTCCTGGCGCAAGTACAGCAACACACCTCGCCCTTCGCGGGCAATGGCCTGCAGCGCGGCTTCGAGTTGCGAACCGCAGTCGCAGCGTTGGCTGAACAGGGCATCGCCCGTCAGGCATTCGGAGTGCAAGCGGCCCAATACCGGAGCACCGTCGGCAATATCACCCAGGCTCAGCACAACGTGCTCGCGGCCGGTGGCCTCATCCAGAAAACCATGCATGGTGAATTGCGCAAAGGGCGTTGGCAGCTTGGAAGCGGCAACAAAAACGACAGGCACCGGTGTGCTCCTGATCTAGTACTGGAGATTCGCAGAGGAGCGCATTGTAACAGCAGGTCCCGGGAGACGCTCAGGCTGAATTATCGACTATTACTATCGACAAGATTGATTAAGGCTTCGGCGGCTTACCGTGCTCATCGAAAGGATAAGGTTGTTTCCAGCGCTCGAAAATCGGCTTCAACTGGCCACTCTTTACCAATACCTCCATGCGCCGGTCGAACAGCGCACGCAACGCGCGCCCGTTTTCGTTGTTGGCGAAGCCCAGGTACAGCGGCAGGTTGATCAATGGCGAGAGCTTGTACTGTTGGGGATTGTCGGCCTTGGCGAGCACGCCCTGGATCTCCATCAGGGCGTCGATGTAGAAATCGGCCCGATCGTGGGCCAGCATCGGCAAAATCCCTACCGCGCGATGGATTTCATTGAAGCGCCTGATGTTGGGCAGGTAGCTGTTGTATTCGTACCCGCGCATCCATACCAGCCGATAATTGCCGATCGTCTCCAACGTGGGTGACGGCTTGGAGGCCAGCCCCAAGGCATAGATATGATCGACGTCGTAGTGCCACTGGGGATAGAGCAGCCCTTCGGTTTCATCGCGATAGGCTCCGACCTGTGCATCGGCCTCGCCGCGCTGCACCAAGCCGATCGAACGGGTATAGGGGACGCTGCGGATCTCCAGCTTCACGCCTTCGGGCTCGAACACCTCACGCAGGATGTCCCAGGCCATGCCCCGGCCATCAGCCTCGGTATAGTCGCTCCACTCCTCGCTGGCCGCGCGGATCTTGCCGGGCAGCGGCGTCGGCTCGGCCGCCAGAACGCCGAGGCAAGCCCCTAGACACAGCAACAGCAACAGCGCTCGGCTTACGCCCATGCCTGGATCCCTCAGGTAAGACACCACACCAGTCCTTGCATTGCCAGCCAGGCAAACACCCCGGCCAGGATATCGTCGAGCATGATGCCGACGCCTCCGTGGACATGCCGGTCGATCCAGCGGATCGGCCATGGTTTGAGAATATCGAAGAAGCGGAACACCAGGAAACCCGCCAACAGCCAGTACCAGCCTTCCGGCACCAGCCACAGGGTAATCCACATCCCGACCATTTCATCCCAGACGATCCCTTCATGATCGTGCACGCGCAGGTCGTCCGCCACCTTGCCACACAGCCAGAAGCCGAACAGCATGGTGATACCAAGCATCAGCCAGTAACCCCAGTCCGGCAACATCTGCCACAACGGTATGAAGGGTAGCGCAACCAGCGAACCCCATGTACCTGGCGCCTTGGGTAAAGTGCCTGAACCGAAGCCAAATGCCAGGAAATGCCAGGGATTACGCCAGACCGAGGGAGGTACGAACTCGGCTGGAACCTGGTTGGGATGATCTGTCACGGTGTCTCCCGAAAATGTTGATAACCCCGGACTTGCGGGGTGATGTCGCCTCCGTCGGCGTCCACCAGCATGACGCCCTGGCCTGTCATGACGCTGCCGATCACGTGGATCGGCCAGCCTTCGGCCTGCAACGCCGATAATCGGACCGGTGGCAGGCTGAACAGCAGCACGTAATCGTCGCCCCCGCTCAGCGCGGCCTGCTCCGCGCCCGTTTGGCCGAGCAAGGCCCGCAAAGCGTTGGACAGCGGTAGCCGGTCCCGTTCAACCTGGATGGCCACGCCGGACGCCAACGCGATATGCCCGCAATCGGCCAGCAGGCCATCGGAGATGTCCATGGCCGCGCTGGCCCTGCCCCGTAGCGCCAGCCCCAAGTCGATCTGCGGACGCGGTGACCAATAATGTGCGAGCAACGGCTCGGCGACGGCGGGCTCGGTGTGACGCTGGCCGAGCACGAGGGGCAATGCACCGGCGGCATTGCCCAGCTCACCACCGACGCAGAGCAGGTCGCCGGGCTGCGCGCCGCTTCGGGTCAACGCCTGGCCGGATGGCAGGCGACCGAACACGGTCATGGTCAGGCTCAGGGGCCCGCGAGTGGTATCTCCGCCTACCAGCGCGACACCGCAGGCCTGGGCCATCTGGTTCAAACCACGGGCATAGGCCTGCAGCCAATCGGCTGTCACCGCCGGCAAGGTCAGGGCAAGGGTAAAGGCCAGGGGCCTGGCGCCCATGGCGGCGAGATCACTGACCGCCACGGCCAGCGAGCGCTGGCCGAGCAGGAACGGATCGCAAGGATCTGGAAAATGCACACCGGCCACGAGCGTGTCGGTGGACACCGCCAACTGCTCCTCGGAAGGAACCGCCAGCAAGGCACAATCGTCGCCGATCCCCAGCGCAACGCCGTCGCCGCCCTGCGCACAAGGCGCGGCGGCGAAGTAGCTGCGGATCAGCTCGAATTCACCCATTCAGCGCTTGAACGCCTTCACTTCAGCTTCCCGCAGGCGCGGAGCGAGCTTGTCGAGCACACCGTTGACGAACTTGTGTCCGTCGGTGGAGCCGAAGACTTTCGCCAGCTCGATCCCTTCGTTGATCACCACGCGATACGGTACATCGACACGCTGCATCAGTTCCCAGGTGGACAGGCGCAACACCGCCAGTTCGACCGGGTCCAGCTCTTCGATGGTCAGGTCCAGGCAAGGTGCCAGGGCCTTGTCGATTTCGGTCTTGTGCGCCGGAACCCCGTGGAGGATCTCGCGGAAATACGCACCGTCGACATCGCTGAAATCGTTATCGACCCGGAACTGCGCTTCGATCTCGTTCAGCGACTGCTTGGCCATGTGCCATTGATACAGCGCCTGGGTCGCAAGCTGGCGGGCTTCGCGACGCTTGACGCTTTTCGAAGGCTTGCCGGCATCGGCAGGCTTGGGATCGCGCGGGTTGAAACGATCGCTTTCGTCGCTAATCACTTGGCCTCCAACTGCGCCAGCAGACTGACCATTTCCAGGGCGGACAGGGCGGCTTCGGCACCTTTGTTACCGGCCTTGGTGCCGGAACGTTCGATGGCTTGCTCGATGGAGTCAACGGTCAGTACGCCGAAAGCGACCGGCACGCCGAACTCCATGGACACCTGGGCCAGGCCCTTGGTGCACTCGCCAGCCACGTATTCGAAATGCGGTGTACCGCCACGAATGACTGCGCCCAGGGCGATGATCGCTGCATATTCGCCCTTTTGAGCGACTTTCTGCGCAACCAGCGGAATTTCGAAGGCGCCAGGAGCACGGATGATGGTGATGTCGCTTTCGCTCACGCCATGGCGAACCAGGGCATCGACCGCACCGCCAACCAGGCTCTCGACCACGAAGCTGTTGAAACGGCCCACTACCAGAGCGTAGCGGCCTTTGGGGGCGATGAAGGTACCTTCGATGGTCTTCAGGGTCATTCGTCAATTCTCTTAAAGAGCCGGAACACGCTCGATGCGCGCTCCTCGGTGATGTTTAGCCATGAATACAGGGCCTGCCGTTCAGTTCAGGAAACTGTCCCCTTGTGGGACGAGCCTGCTCGCGATGGCGTCAGCACAGTGACATCAATGTCGCCTGGCGCACCGCTTTCGCGAGCAGGCTCGCTCCCACAGGGGGAAGACCTCCTCAACTGAACGAGGTCATTATTCAGAGGGCACGTATTCTACAACTTCCAGATCGAAACCGGATATCGCATTAAATTTCATCGGTGCGCTCATCAGGCGCATTTTGCGTACGCCCAAGTCGCGCAGGATCTGCGAACCGGCGCCGACCGTGCTGTAGGTGGTGGTCTTCTTCGCCGGCAATTGCTCGCCGGTTTCGCGGATATGCGCCAACAGCACGTCGCCATCAAGGGGATGCCCGAGCAGCAGCACCACGCCGCTACCGGCCTCCGCCACCGCGGCCATCGCGGCCCGCAGGCTCCAGCGGCCAGGCTGTTTGACCATCAGCAGGTCCCGCAATGGGTCCATGTTATGCACGCGGACCAGGGTCGGCTCTTCGGCGCAGACGGTGCCCAGGGTCAAGGCCATGTGCACGTCACCTTCCACCGAGTCGCGGTAGGTCACCAGGTTGAAATGGCCCAGTTCGCTGTCCAGCGGCTGCTCGGCGATCCGCTGAACGGTACGTTCGTGGATCATCCGGTAATGGATGAGGTCGGCGATGGTGCCGATCTTGATGTCGTGCTCGGCGGCGAAGGCTTCCAGTTCCGCGCGACGGGACATGGTGCCGTCGTCGTTCATCACTTCGCAGATCACTCCGCTGGGTTCGAAACCGGCCATGCGCGCCAGGTCGCACGCCGCTTCGGTGTGGCCGGCACGGGCCAGGGTGCCGCCGGCCTGGGCCATCAGCGGGAAAATGTGGCCGGGGCTGACGATGTCTTCGGCCTTGGCGTCCTTCGCGGCGGCGGCTTGCACGGTGCGCGCGCGGTCGGCGGCGGAAATGCCGGTGGTCACGCCCTCGGCGGCCTCGATGGACACGGTGAACTTGGTGCCGAAGCCGGAACCGTTGCGCGGGGCCATCAGCGGCAACTTCAGCAGCTCGCAACGCTCGCGGCTCATCGGCATGCAGATCAGGCCCCGGGCGTGCTTGGCCATGAAGTTGATGTGCTCGGCCTTGCAGCATTCGGCGGCCATGATCAGGTCGCCTTCGTTCTCGCGGTCTTCGTCATCCATGAGGATGACCATCTTGCCTTGGCGGATATCTTCAACCAGCTCTTCGATGCTATTGAGCGCCACGCGGCACCCCCTTGGGTCAGGATTTGAGGTAGCCGTTAGCGGCCAGAAAGCTTTCGGTGATGTTGCTGCCGGACGTCGGTTCTGCAGCCTTGTCACCGAGCAGCAGGCGCTCCAGGTAACGGGCCAGCAGGTCGACTTCCAGGTTGACCCGGCGCCCGGGCCGGTACGAGGCCATGATGGTTTCGCTCAAGGTGTGCGGGATGATTGTCAGTAGGAATTCGGCGCCATCCACCGCGTTCACCGTCAGGCTGGTGCCGTCGACGGTGATCGAGCCCTTGTGGGCAATGTACTTGGCCAGTTCCTTCGGCGCGCGGATGCGAAACTCCACGGCGCGGGCGTTATCGGTGCGGGAAACCACTTCGCCGACGCCGTCGACATGGCCGCTGACCAGGTGCCCGCCCAACCGGGTCGTGGGCGTCAGGGCTTTTTCCAGGTTGACCGGGCTGCCGCTCTTGAGATCGTTCATGGCGGTGCAGTCGAGGGTTTCGCGGCTGACGTCCGCCAGGAACCCATTGCCGGGCAGCTCGACGGCGGTCAGGCAGACACCGTTCACGGCGATGCTGTCGCCCAGTTTGACGTCGCTCAGGTCGAGCTTGCCGGTTTCGACATAGACCCGCACGTCGCCGCCCTTGGGGGTGAGTGCGCGGATGCTGCCGATGGATTCGATGATGCCGGTAAACATGGAGTCCTCCTCGAGAACAGGCCGCCGCTTGAGCGAAGGCCGGGAATTATACGCTGGCCGGCGGGATGGGGACGGCGATGACTCGCCAGTCATCGCCCACGGCACGGATTTCGGTGATTTTCAGCTCGGGGGCGTCCTTCATGTGCGCCAGCGGCCAGTCCAGCAACGGTCGCGCCGAAGATCCCAGGAACTTGCCGGCGATGAAAATCTGGAATTCGTCCACCAAACCTTGCCGGGAGAATGCCCCTGCCAGGCGCGGCCCGGCCTCCACCAGTACCTCGTTGACGCCACGGGCCGCCAGCTCCATCAGCAGGCGACGCAGATCGACCTGGCCATCATCGCCTGCCACGATCATGCATTCGGGGCCGTTGGCGTATTGTTCTTCCACCGCCATGCACGTGGCGACCAGCGCCGGGCCGGCCTTGAAGAAGGGCGCATCGAGCGGCACCCGCAGGCGACCGTCCACCAGCACCCGCAGCGGCGGGCGACTCATGACCAATGCCGTCTGCTCGGCATCCAGCCCGAGTTCATCGGCGCGCACGGTCAGCCGGGCATTGTCCGCCAGTACCGTGTCGGCGCCGGTCAGCACCACGCTGGCCTGAGCCCGCAGCCGTTGCACCGCCGAACGTGCCGCCGGGCCGGTGATCCACTGGCTTTCGCCGCTTTCCATGGCGGTGCGGCCATCGAGGCTCATGGCCAGCTTGACCCGCACGAACGGCAGGCCGTGCTCCATGCGCTTGAGGAAACCCTGATTGAGCAAACGGGCCTCGCCTTCCAGCACACCGCTGTCAGTGGCGATACCGGCCTGGGCCAGGCGCTGCAAACCGCGACCGGCAACTTCCGGGTTCGGGTCCTGCATTGCCGCCACGACCCGGGCGACACCGGCGTTGACCAACGCATCGGCACAAGGCGGCGTACGGCCGTGGTGGCTGCAGGGCTCGAGGGTCACGTAGGCCGTGGCGCCCCGGGCCAGCTCACCGGCGGCGCGCAAGGCATGCACCTCGGCATGGGGTTCGCCGGCGCGGATGTGCCAGCCTTCGCCGACAATCTGTCCGTCACGCACGATGACGCAGCCCACCCGGGGATTGGGATGGGTGGTGTAGTGACCGCGCCGCGCCAGCTCCAGCGCGCGGGCCATGTAATGGGCGTCGAGGACAGCCTGCTGCGCCAAGACAGTCATTCTTTCACCGGTTCGCGGGCCAGGCGGTCGATTTCCTCACGGAATTCGTTCAGGTCCTGGAAGCGTCGGTACACCGAGGCGAAACGGATGTAGGCGACTTCGTCGAGCTTCTGCAGCTCGGCCATCACCAGCTCGCCGACCACCAGGGATTTGACCTCGCGCTCGCCGGTCGCCCGCAGCTTGTGCTTGATGTGCACCAGCGCCGCTTCGAGGCGTTCGACGCTCACCGGGCGTTTTTCCAGCGCGCGCTGCATGCCGGCGCGGAGTTTTTCTTCGTCGAACGGCTGGCGGCTGCCGTCGGTTTTGATCAGGCGCGGCAACACCAGTTCAGCGGTCTCGAACGTCGTGAAACGTTCGCCGCAGGCCAGGCACTCGCGCCGGCGGCGGACCTGTTCGCCCTCGGCGACCAGTCGCGAGTCGATGACTTTGGTGTCGTTGGCACCGCAGAATGGACAGTGCATGGTGGCAGGCAACAAAAAAAGGGAGGGCCATGGTAGCGCATCCCACTGGCAAGACAAGCCATAGGGTTTACGGTATACAGACGGGCTTACCGTCAGATCCATGGAATTCACCTTGCTGGAGCCGCACATGCCGCTACGATCGCTCTTTTTGCTCAGTCTCTTCAGCCTGCTGATGGCGTGCAGCAGTGACGCTCCCAAACCCACTGCCCCGGCACCGGCACCGGCGCCGAAACAGGCCCAGGAAAAAGCCCGCCAAGCCGCCGAGCTGGGGCCATTGCCCGCCTACCAGCGGGAACTGAGCGGCACCCTCGAAGGCGTACCGACCGGGGCCGAAGTCGAACTGGCTTTGCTGGTGATCGACGACAAGGGCCGCCCGCAGCAATTGCTCGCCAGCTCCAGCCTGATCGGCACCAACCGGGCCCTGCCCTTCCGCCTGCGCTTCAACCCGGATGCCTTCCCGGCCGGCGGTCGCGTGGAACTGCGCGGCCGTGCCAGCCAGTCGGGCCAATTGATCCTGCACCTGCCGGAACAGCGCATCGTGCAACCGACCACCCAGGCGTTGGGCGCGCTGCAATTCGTCAAAGCGCCATGAATGCACCGCAGGACTTGCAACACGCGCTGAGCGAGTTGCTGGGAGATGCTCACCTGGCGGAGTGCCCGCTACCCGGCACCGACCTGAAGCTGTGGCTGATCGACGGCGACAACATGGACCGCGCCTTCAGCCCGGAAGAAACCCGGCGCATCCTCCACGAACCGCCCTACTGGAGCTTCTGCTGGGCCAGCGGCCTGGCGATGGCCCGCTATCTGGCCGAACAACCGCAGTGGGTCGAGGGCAAGCGGGTGCTGGATTTCGGTGCCGGCTCCGGCGTGGCAGGCATCGCGGCGGTCAAGGCCGGGGCGCTGGAAGTGGTGGCGTGCGACCTGGACCCGTTGGCAATCGCGGCATGCCGGGCCAACGCCCTGCTCAATGATGTGGAGCTGGCTTACTCCACGGACTTCTTCGCCGAGGCGGATCGCTTCGACCTGATCCTGGTCGCCGATGTGCTCTACGACCGGGCCAACCTGCCACTGCTGGACCAGTTCCTCAGCCGCGGCCGCGAGGCCCTGGTGGCCGACTCCCGGGTACGGGATTTCCAGCATCCGCTGTACCGGCGCATCGAACTGCTCGAAGCCATGACCCTGCCGGATCTGGCCGAGCCCGAGGAGTTCCGGCATGTGAGTCTGTATCACGCGCGGCGTTCGCCCTGAAAGGCATCGCGAGCAGGCTCGCTCCCACAGGTGATCGGGTTTCTTCAGATAGAACGCGGTCAATTTGTGGGAGCGAGCCTGCTCGCGAAGGCGGCCTACCAGCCACCCCAAGACCCCGCGTATAGTTGCCCCATTCAAGCGTTCTACGAGATTCCCATGACCCAGGACACCTCCTACATCTTCGACGCCACCACTGCCGATTTCGACCAGTCGGTGATCGCCAACTCTTTTCACAAGCCGGTGCTGGTGGATTTCTGGGCCGAGTGGTGTGCGCCGTGCAAGGCGCTGATGCCGATGTTGCAGGGCATTGCCGAGAGCTATCAGGGCGAACTGCTGCTGGCCAAGGTCAACTGCGACATTGAGCAGGACATCGTCGCCCGCTTCGGCATCCGCAGCCTGCCGACGGTGGTGCTGTTCAAGGACGGTCAGCCCGTCGACGGGTTCGCCGGGGCCCAGCCGGAATCGGCGGTACGGGCGATGCTCGAACCCCATGTGCAGATGCCGCCTCCCGCCGCGGCCGATCCGTTCGAGCAGGCCCAGGCGCTGTTCGATGACGGGCGTTTCGCCGACGCTGAAGCGCTGCTCGCCGGGCTGCTGGGTGAAGACAACACCAACGCCAAGGCGCTGATCCTGTTTGCCCGTTGCCTGGCCGAACGCGGCGAGCTGGGCGAAGCGCAGACCGTGCTGGACTCGGTGAAAAGCGACGAGCACAAGGCTGCCCTGGCCGGGGCCAAGGCGCAGATTCAGTTCCTCGGCCTGGCCAGAAACCTGCCAGACGCCGCCGACCTCAAGGCCCGCCTGGCAAAAGACCCGCAGGACGACGAAGCGGCGTATCAACTGGCGATCCAGCAACTGGCGCGCCAGCAGTACGAGCCGGCGCTCGACGCCCTGCTCAAGCTGTTCAGCCGCAACCGCAGCTACAGCGAAGGCCTGCCGCACAAGACCCTGCTGCAAGTATTCGAACTGTTGGGCAACGATCACCCGCTGGTGACGACCTATCGCCGCAAATTGTTTGCCGCGCTGTACTAAGCCTCAGCCCCAACCCAGCTATAGAGCGGCGTATCGCCGCCGCTCAAGACCTTGACCTCGGCGCTGTGGCGCAAGCGCACCAACAGGCGCTTGCCCGCCGGCGCACTGCCCGTCAGGCCTTCCAGTTGCTCCAGCAGGTCCGGGCCGCTCAATTTCCCGGCCTTGCGCAGCAATTCCCTGGCGGTCTGCCACAGCGCATCGTCCTGACTCGCCGGTCTGGCCGCCGCCATCGCCACGCCCTCCGGCTTGACCGCCTGCAATTGCGCGCCGAGCTGCGCCCAGTCGCCTTCGTCCATTTCGATCGACAAGTCCACCGGCCAATCGCCGACGGTTCCGCGTATGCGCAACATCACCATGCTCCTGAAAATTTAATCTTCCCATGCTCCCATGGGCCTTGCGCGACGCCAAGCAGACGGTCAAACTCTGCGCATATTCGTTATAAGATTACATAACAAAACATTCACCTTACCTGGAGACTCGTCATGCGTCGTCTGCTTCTCGCTTTGCCGTTCGCCCTGTTGCCATTGGCTGTCGCTCACGCCGCGGTCGAGCACGACCATGACCACGATCATGAGCACGGCAGCCTGGGTGCCCATGAACACGGTGTTGGCCGCCTCAATGCCTCGTTGGACGGCGAGACCCTGGAATTGGAACTGGAGAGCCCGGCCATGAATCTGGTGGGCTTCGAACACGCCGCCACCAGCGATGCCGACAAGGCCAAGGTGGCCGCTGTCCGCAAGCAGTTGGAGAAGCCGGCGGCGTTGATCATTCTGGCCGATGGCAAATGCTCCCTGGAGCAGCAGGAACTGGAAAGCCCGCTGTTCGGCGACGAGCCGGACCACGAAGATCACGCCGAAGAGGCCGATGACGATGGCGACGAGCACCACGAACACAGCGAAATCCACGCTCGCTACCAGTTCCGCTGTGTCGCGGCGGGCTCCCTGACGCAACTGAACCTGGCGCCGCTGTTCAAGACCTTCCCGGCCACCCATAAAATTCTGGTGCAGATGATCGGCCCGAACGGCCAGCAAGGCGGGGAATTGACGCTTGAAGCGCCGGCCCTCAAATTCCGCTAACTCTGCAGATCCCTTTTGTGGGAGCGAGCCTGCTCGCGAAGAGGCCGGCACATCCAGCACTGAGGGTGCCTGATACACCGCTTTCGCGAGCAAGCCCGCCCCCACAGGGGCTACTCCATTTACCCTGACTTCGGCCAACATGACCCAAGCACTCATCGAATTGTCCGACCTGGTCTTCAGCTGGCCCGGGCATCCACCACTGTTGGATATCCCGGCCTTTCGCCTCGAAGCCGGCGAAACCCTGTTCCTCAAGGGCCCCAGCGGCAGTGGCAAGACCACCTTGCTGGGGCTGCTGGGCGGGGTGCAGACGCCGGATCGCGGCAGCGTCCGCCTGCTCGGCCAGTCGCTCAGCGAACTGGGTGCAGGTAGCCGCGACCGCTTTCGCGTGGATCACACCGGCTACATTTTCCAGCAATTCAACCTGCTGCCGTTTCTCTCGGTACGCGAGAACGTCGAACTGCCCTGCCACTTTTCCAGGCTACGGGCCCAGCGGTCCATCCAGCGCCACGGCAGCGTCGATCAGGCCGCCGCCACGCTGTTGGCCCACCTGGGATTGACCGATCAAACCCTGCTGGAGCGCCGCGCCGACTCGCTGTCTATCGGCCAACAGCAGCGGGTCGCCGCCGCCCGCGCGTTGATCGGCCAGCCGGAATTGGTGATCGCCGACGAACCGACCTCAGCCCTGGACTACGACGCCCGGGAAAACTTCCTGCGGCTGCTGTTCGCCGAATGCCGCGAAGCCGGCTCAAGCCTGCTGTTCGTCAGCCATGACCAGAGCCTGGCGCCGCTGTTCGACCGCAACCTCTCGCTGGCCGATCTCAATCGTGCCGCCAAGCCACTCGAGGTCTGAGATGTATTTGTTCCGTCTAGCCATGGCCAGCCTGGCGAACCGCCGTTTCACCGCGATCCTCACTGCCTTCGCCATCGCCCTGTCGGTCTGCCTGCTGCTGGCGGTGGAGCGGGTGCGCACTGAGGCGAAAGCCAGTTTTGCCAGCACCATCAGCGGCACCGACCTGATCGTCGGCGCTCGCTCCGGCTCGGTGAACCTGCTGTTGTACTCGGTGTTCCGCATCGGCAACGCCACCAATAACATCCGCTGGGACAGCTTCGAACATTTCGCCAGCAACCCGAAAGTGAAATGGGCGATCCCCATGTCCCTGGGCGATTCCCATCGCGGTTACCGGGTAATGGGCACCACCGAGGCCTATTTCGAGCATTACCAGTACGGCCGCCAGCAACACCTGGAACTGGCCGATGGTCGGGCTTTTGCCACAGACCCGTTCGAAGTGGTGCTCGGTGCCGAAGTGGCCGAAGCGTTGCATTACAAGCTCGGCGACAAGCTGGTGCTGGCCCACGGCGTGGCGGCGATCAGCCTGGTCAAGCATGACGACAAGCCCTTCACCGTGGTCGGCATTCTCAAGCGTACCGGCACCCCGGTGGACCGCACGCTGCATATCAGCCTCGGCGGCATGGAAGCGATTCACATCGATTGGAAAAACGGCGTGCCGGCCCAGGGCAGCGGTCGCATCAGCGCCGACCAGGCCCGCAACATGGACCTGACGCCCCAAGCCATCACCGCGTTCATGCTTGGCCTCAACAGCAAGATTTCCACCTTTACCTTGCAGCGCGAAATCAATGAATTCCGTGGCGAGCCGTTGCTGGCGATCCTGCCCGGCGTGGCCCTGCAAGAGTTGTGGAGCTTGATGGGCACGGCGGAAAAAGCCTTGTTCGTGATTTCGCTGTTCGTGGTCCTGACCGGATTGATCGGCATGCTCACGGCGATCCTCACCAGCCTCAACGAGCGCCGCCGGGAGATGGCGATCTTGCGTTCGGTGGGCGCGCGGCCGTGGCACATCGCGAGCCTGCTGGTGCTGGAAGCCTTTGCCCTGGCGTTGACCGGAGTGGCCGCCGGGCTGGCCTTACTGTATATCGGCATCGGCGCCGCCCAGGGTTACGTACAGTCGGCCTATGGCCTGTACCTGCCGTTGAGTTGGCCAAGCGAATATGAATGGACGCTCATGGCTGGCATCCTGGTCGCCGCCCTGCTGATGGGCAGCGTGCCGGCCTGGCGCGCCTATCGCCAATCGTTGGCCGACGGCTTGTCGATTCGTTTATGAGGACATTGAAGATGCCCCGCGCCCTGCTTGCGCTGTTGATGATGGTCGCCCTGCCGCTGTGGGCGGCCGAGCCGAGGGACCTGGCCTGGTCAGAAATGATCCCGCCCGACGCGCCGCCGGAAGCGCCGAACATGACCCCGCTGCATGACCTGTCGCAGATGGGCAATGCACTGTCCGCCGAGTCCGCCCCGGCCGCCAAGCAGGACATGCCCAATGCACCGGTGGTCAAGGCGCTCGACGGCCAGCAGATTCGCTTGCCGGGCTACATCGTGCCGCTGGAAGTCAGCGAGGAAGGCCGCACCACGGACTTTTTGCTGGTGCCGTATTTCGGCGCCTGCATCCATGTGCCGCCACCGCCTTCGAATCAGATCGTGCATGTGAAAAGCGAAGTCGGGGTGAAGCTCGATGAGCTGTACCAGCCGTACTGGGTCGAAGGGCCGATGCAGGTCAAGCCGTCCACCAGCGAACTGGCCGATGCCGGGTACCAGATGGAGGCTGAGAAGATTTATGTGTATGAGCTGCCGGAGTGAAGCCGGCAGTCATGCATTGTCTGTGAGATAGCTATCGCTAGCAGGCTCGCTCTCACAGGGGATTCTTGGTGTTCTCAGGATCAGTGTGGGGGCGAGCCTGCTTGCGATGAGGCCCTCAAAATGCTCATCACACTTTCATTGAGCTGAGTCAAAAGACCGGTCCAGAGCGCTCCGTACCATGGGACATCCTTTTCAAATGTCCTCTGGAGCCCCCATGCACAAGTCCTTGCTCAGCGCTTCCCTCGTCGCCCTCGCGCTCGCCGCCCCTCTCGCACAGGCCCATACGGCCGGCGATATCATCGTTCGCGCCGGTGCCATTACCGTCAATCCGGAAGCCGACAGTTCCAGCGTCAAGGTCGACCGTGGCCCGCTGGCCGGTGCCGACCTGGGCGGCAAGGCGACCATGAGCAGCGATACGCAACTGGGCTTGAACTTCGCCTACATGATGACCGACCACCTGGGCCTCGAGCTGCTGGCGGCCTCGCCGTTCGAGCACGACGTGAAGATCAAGGGCACCGCCCTGGGCGCGGCCAATGGCAAGCTCGGCACCCTCAAGCACCTGCCGCCGACCCTGAGCCTGGTCTACTACCCGCTCGACGCCAAATCGGCATTCCAACCGTATGTCGGCGCCGGCATCAACTACACCTGGATCTACGACGAGCACGTCGGCAGCGACGCCGGCGCCAACGGCTTCAGCAATTTCCGCGCGAGCAACAGCTGGGGCATGGCGTGGCAAGTGGGCGCCGACTACATGCTGACCGACAACATCATGATCAACGGCCAGATCCGTTACATCGACATCGACACCACGGCGTATGTCGATAACAACGCCGTGGCCGGCGGCACCCGGGCCAAGGTGAATGTCGATGTGGATCCGTGGATCTACATGGTGGGGTTGGGTTACAAGTTCTAACCGAACTCGAATATACGACGTCCCTGTGGGAGCGAGCCTGCTCGCGATGGCGGCACGACAGTCACTGAAGCGGTGAATGTCAGGCCGCTATCGCGAGCAGGCTCGCTCCCACAGTTTTTTTTGTGGCGATTGGAAACTCAGCGGCCCAACAACCGCGCCAGCCCCACGCTCATCGGCGTCTGCTGCGGGAAGCTGAAGCGCTGCAACAACCGATGATTATCCGCCCGAGAATGCTTGATATCCCCCGAACGCGCCGGGCCGTAGCTGACCGGAGGCAGGTCACCGACCACCGAGGCCAGGGCCTGGAGCAGTTGTTTGAGCGTCGTGGCCTGGTTCCAGCCGACGTTCACCGCCCCGACTTCCACCTCAGGTTTCTCGATGGCCTGCACCAGCACGTCCACCAGGTCTTCGACGTAGACGAAGTCACGGGTCTGCTCGCCATCGCCGAACACGGTGATCGGCAACCCCTTCTGTGCCCGCTCGCTGAAGATGCTGATGACCCCGGAATACGGCGAGGACGGATCCTGGCGCGGGCCATAGATATTGAAGAAGCGGAACACCACCGGCTCCAGCGCGTGCTGGCGACGATAGAAGTCAAGGTAGAACTCGCTGGCCAGCTTGTCCGAGGCGTAGGGTGTCAGCGGCGCCTTGGTGGTTTCTTCGTCGATGGACTGGCCTTCTCCGTTGTTGCCGTAGACCGCGGCGCTGGAAGCAAACAGCACCCGCTTCACGCCGGCCTGGCGCATGGCTTCGCAGACATTCAGGGTGCCGATGAAATTGCTCTGGTGAGTGCGTACCGGGTCATCCACCGAGGCTTGCACCGACGCCACCGCGGCCAGGTGCGCCACGGCGCTGCAACCGGCCATGGCCCGGGCCACCAGGGCGGCATCGGCGACGTCGCCTTCGATCAGTTCGACGGCGGGGTTGTCCAGCGGCAGGTTGCTGCGCTTGCCGGTGGACAGGTCATCGAGGATGCGCACCGAGTGTCCCTTGGCGAGCAAGGCGTCGGTCAGGTGCGAACCAATGAAGCCCGCACCGCCGGTGATGAGAACAGGGCCGTCAGCCATGGCGATAAAACCTATCCAGTAAGCCCGGGAGCGCGGCGCGCCAGGCGCGGGGCTTGATCCCGAAAGTGTGCAGAATTTTCTTGCAGGCCAGTACCGCGTGCTGCGGTTCTTCCGCGGCATCCGGCCGTGCGGCGTGAGCCTGGGGCGTGGGCTCTTCGATTGCCAGCGGATGCAGGGCACGGGCTTCGGTGAGGATCGCCTGGCCCAGCGCCAGCGGCGTGGTCGCCTCATGCCCGGCGTAATGATAAGTGCCCCACAGCGGCGCGGCGCAATCGAGTTGCTTGAGCACGGAGATGATCACCCGGGCCGCATCGTCCACCGGCGTCGGGTTACCACGACGGTCATCGGCCAGCAACAGCTCGTCGGGCTGCTCGGCCCGGGCGAGAAAACGTCCGAGGATGCCGTCGGCGCTGTCGTCCAGCAGCCAGCCGAAGCGCAGCAGCACATGTTGCGGGCACGTGGCGCGCACACTTTGCTCGATCCGCCACAGGGCCTGGCCGCGCAGGCCCAGGGGCACGGGCTCGTCTTTTTCGCTGTAGGCGGTGGCGCGGGAGCCGTCGAATACGCGATAGCTCGACGGTTGCAGCAAGATGATGTTGTGGTGCTGGCACAATTCGGCCAGGCGCTCGACTGCACGCTCCTGGCTGGCCAGGCGCTGCTCGCTGACGACCTCGGCCTGAAACCAGTCGAAGTAGTACGCCAGATTGATCAAGGCGTCCGGGCGGGTGTCGTCGAGCAACTGTGTCAGGCTCGCGGCATCCCAGCCATCTTCTGGGGGGCGGGGGGCGAGAAAACCGATGTCTTCTTCCGCACCGAGGCGAATCAGCGCCTGCCCAAGGGCATTTCCGCCGCCCAGTAACATAAGGCGCATTCGCATAAAGTCAGCAGGCCCAGTCTGTTGGCACAAGAATTTGGTCGACAACGCCCACGGGCGTCGCCGGAATCGTTGCATTTTGCGGGTTTAGTGCGCAACCGTCACCCGTAAAGTGCAGATCCGAGATTTTCGCCGCGCTCCAGGGCCTCATCGCGAGCAGGCTCGCTCCCACAGGACGAAGCGCAGCCGATCCATTGTGGGAGCGAGCCTGCTCGCGATAGGGCCTGCCAGGCAACAGAGATACCCGCCGGCACTTGCATCTTCCTCATCCCACCCGCATAACTGCCCCTATGAATCTGCCCCTTGCAGCCGACCACGCCATGGCAGGCTTTCACCCCGCCGTCCGCGCCTGGTTCAGCCAGACTTTCCCGGCGGTCACGGCCGCCCAGGCCCGGGCGTGGCCGTTGATCGGCCAGCGTCGTTCGACCCTGGTGGCCGCGCCCACCGGTTCGGGCAAGACCCTCACGGCGTTTCTCGCCGTGCTCGATGACTTGGTGCACCGCGGCCTGGAACAGGGCGGCCTGCCGGACCAGACCCTGGTGGTCTACGTCTCGCCGCTCAAGGCCTTGAGCAACGACATCCGGATCAACCTGCAAACACCGCTGGCCGGCATCACCGAACAATTGCGCCAGATGGGCCTGCCGCCCCTGCAAATCACCACCGCCGTGCGCACCGGCGACACCCCGCAGAAAGAACGCTCGGCGATGCGCAAGGCCGCGCCGCACATTCTGGTGACCACGCCCGAATCGCTCTATGTGCTGCTCGGCTCCGATTCCGGGCGACAGATGCTCGCCAGCACCCGCACGGTGATCGTCGATGAAATCCACGCCATCGCCGCCAGCAAGCGCGGCAGCCACCTGGCCCTGAGCCTGGAGCGCCTGCAAGCGCTGTGCAGCGAGCCGCTGGTGCGCGTCGGCCTGTCCGCCACGCAAAAGCCCATCGAAGCGGTGTCACGCTTTCTGGTGGGCGAAGGCCGCTCATGCGAAATCGTCGACATCGGCCATGCCCGCCCCCGCGACCTGGACATCGAGGTGCCGCCGGTGCCGCTCTCTGCGGTGATGGCCAATGACGTGTGGGAACTGGTCTACAACCGTCTTGCCGAGCTCGCCCGGGCCCACCGCACCACCCTGGTATTCGTCAATACCCGGCGCTTGGCCGAACGCTTGAGCCGCCATCTGAGCGAGCGCCTGGGCAAGGACGCCGTGGCCGCCCACCATGGCAGCCTGGCGAAAGAGTTTCGCCTCGACGCCGAGCAACGGCTCAAGCGTGGCGAATTGCAGGTGCTGATCGCCACCGCGTCCCTGGAACTGGGCATCGACATCGGCGACGTCGACCTGGTGTGCCAGATCGCCTCGCCCCGCTCGATTTCGGCGTTCCTGCAACGGGTTGGCCGTTCCGGCCACCAAGTTGGTGGCACGCCCAAGGGGCGTCTGTTCGCCACCACCCGCGACGACCTGATCGAGTGCGCCGCCCTGCTCGATTGCGTACGCCGGGGCGAACTGGACATCCTGCACATCCCCAAGGCACCGCTGGACGTGCTGGCCCAGCAGATCGTTGCCGAGGTCAGCTGCCAGGAATGGCAGGAACAGGCCTTGCTCGACGTCTTTCGCCGCGCTTCGCCCTACGCCGGACTGGACGAAGGGCATTATCAGGCGCTGTTGCAAATGCTCGCCGAAGGCCTCAACAGTCGCCAGGGCGTGCGCAGCGCCTACCTGCATCGCGACGCGGTCGCCCGCACCCTGCGCGGGCGGCGGGGCAGCAAACTGACCGCCGTGACCAGCGGCGGCACCATCCCGGACAACGCCGACTACAGCGTGCTGCTCGAACCCCAGGGCCTGAACATCGGCAGCGTCAACGAAGATTTCGCGGTGGAGAGCATCGCCGGCGACGTGTTCCAGCTCGGCAATACCTCCTACCGCATCATTCGCGTCGAGACCGGCCGCGTGCGGGTCGAGGACGCCCAGGGCCAGCCGCCGACCATTCCGTTCTGGCTCGGCGAAGCCCCGGGACGCAGCGCCGAACTGTCCCTGGCCGTGGCGCGCCTGCAAGCACAGCTCGATCAACTGCTCGGCGCCACACCCGGCAATCTGCAACCGGCCCTCGATTGGCTGACCGGTACCCTACAGCTGAACCTGGCCAGTGCCGAGCAACTGCTGGACTACCTGGCCCCGGCCCGCCTGGCCTTCGGCGCCCTGCCGTCCCAGGACACGCTGGTGATGGAGCGGTTCTTCGATGAGTCCGGCGGCACCCAACTGATCATTCATACGCCGTTCGGCAGCCGCATCAACCGCGCCTGGGGCCTGGCCCTGCGCAAGCGTTTCTGCCGCACCTTCAATTTCGAATTGCAGGCCGCCGCCAGCGAAGACGCCATCGTGCTGTCGTTGTCTACCAGCCACAGTTTCGAGCTGGATGAAGTCTGGCGCTACCTCAACAGCCACAGCGCCGAACAGATCCTGGTGCAGGCGGTGCTGGATGCGCCGCTGTTCGGCGTGCGCTGGCGCTGGAATGCCGGGGTGGCCCTGGCCCTGCCGCGCTACACCGGCGGACGCAAGGTCGCCCCGCAGATCCAGCGGATGAAGAGCGAAGACCTGATCGCCAGCGTGTTCCCCGACCAGATCGCCTGCCTGGAGAACCTCGCCGGCGAGCGGGAAATCCCCGATCACCCGCTGATAGAGCAGACCCTCGACGACTGCCTGCACGAAGCCATGGACAGCGAAGGCTGGCTGGCGCTGTTGCGACGCATGGAAGCGGGCGAGGTTCGCCTGATCAGCCGCGACCTGCCCGCCCCGTCGCCCCTGGCGGCCGAAATCCTCAGCGCTCGCCCCTACACTTTCCTCGACGACGCGCCGCTGGAAGAGCGCCGGACCCAGGCAGTCATCAACCGGCGCTGGAGCGATCCACAATCCACCGACGACCTTGGCGCGCTGGACGCCGAGGCCATCCAGTCGGTCAGGGAAGAAGCCTGGCCGACCCCGGCCAACCTCGATGAAATGCATGAAGCACTGATGAGCCTGGCCTGCATCGCCGACAACGAAGCCAGCGCTCACGAATCGTGGCCCGGCTGGCTGCAGGCGCTGGCCGACCGTGGGCGCGCCAGCCATGTGCAAATCAGCGCCGAGCGCGGCCTGTGGGTGCCACTGGAGCGGCTGACCTGCCTGCAAGGGGTTTATCCACAGGCCCCATGGCAGCCCGCACTGACACCCCTGGCCGGGTTCGATGAGGCCTGGGACAGCGACGAAGCGGTGGTGGAAGTGCTCCGTGCCCGGCTCAGCGCCTTTGGCCCGCTGCCGCTGACCGCCATCGCCTATCCGTTGGGGTTATCGACAGCGCAAGCCACCCAGGCCCTGGCGCACCTGGAACAACAAGGCTACGTGCTGCGCGGCCGCTTCACGCCGGGCACCGGCCAGGAAGAATGGTGCGAACGGCATCTGCTGGCCCGCATCCACCGCTACACCGTCAAGCGCCTGCGCCGGGAAATCGAACCGGTGATGCTGCAGGATTTCATGCGATTCCTGTTCGACTGGCAACACCTGTCGCCGTCGACCCAAGGCCGGGGCAGCGCCGTGTTGCCGTCGATCATCAGTCAGTTCGAAGGCTACCCGGCCGCGGCCTCGGCCTGGGACAGCGACCTGTTGCCGGCGCGGATCAAGGACTATTCCGCCAATTGGCTCGACGAACTGTGTCGCAGCGGTAAGCTGGTCTGGACTCGCCTCAGCGCCCGGCAGAAAGCCTCCGCCACGGCCCTGCGCAGCACGCCGGTGGTGTTGCTGCCGCGCAGTCAGGTCGCGCTGTGGAGCAGCCTGGCGGAGCAGACGCCACTGAGCGAACTGTCCCTCAAGACGCAGAAAGTCCACCAGGCTCTTAGCGAGCATGGCGCGCTGTTTTTCGACGAGTTGCTGCACGAAGCCCATCTGCTGCGCGCAGAACTGGAAATTGCCTTGCAAGAGCTGGTGGGCGCCGGCCTGGTGAATGCCGACAGCTTCGCCGGGCTGCGGGCGTTGATCACGCCCGCCAGCAAGCGCCAGGCCCGCAGCAGCCGACGCGGGCGCGGGGCGTTTGTCGGCGGGATGGACGATGCCGGCCGCTGGGCCTTGTTGCGCCGCAGCCAGCCAGCGCCGAGCGAAGGCAACCGACCCGCGCCGACACCACCGGAAACCCTGGAGCACATCGCCATGACCCTGCTGCGGCGTTATGGCGTGGTGTTCTGGCGCTTGTTGGAGCGGGAGGCGGATTGGCTGCCGAGCTGGCGCGAGTTGCTGCGCACCTTCCATCGCCTGGAGGCGCGGGGAGAAATTCGCGGTGGACGCTTCGTCAGCGGCCTGGCCGGCGAGCAATTCGCCCTGCCCGAAGCCATCCCGCTATTGCGCGAAGTCCGTCGCCGCCCTACCGACGGCAGCGTAATTGCGGTGTGCGGCGTGGATCCGCTGAACCTGGCCGGTACATTGCTGCCAGGGGCGAAAGTACCGGCGCTGGCGAGCAATCGGCTGGTGTATCGCGATGGGTTGCCGGCGGCGGCGCAGATTGCCGGGAAGCTGCACTTCTGGTTGGAGCTGGATGTGCAGGCGATGGGGGAAATCCGCAGCAAGCTTATTCAGAAAAATTGAGGTGACTGGGCGGGCCCTATCGCGAGCAGGGCTCGCTCCCACAAAGGAATGCATTTTCACAGGGGAATGTATTCAACTGTGCGAGCCTGCTCGCGATAGGGCCATCAACCCCACCACAAAGGCGAGCTTTTACTGAGGACGATCAGGCACCTCAGCCCCTTCCACCGGCTCTTCCACCAACCGCTTCGGCAACATCACCTGCTGTGGATAAGTCTGCGCGAAATGCACCGTCGGGCTGTTATCCACAAGCTTTTTCAAGCGCTGGTTGAACGCTCTGCTAACTGCATACTGCCCACCCGAAACGGTGCGGAACTGCGCCGTGAGCACCACGCCGTTGAGGTCCATCCGGTCGACGCCGAACACGTCCAGCGGTCCTTGGAGGTTGAACTTGAGAAACGGGTCTTCCGAAATCGAACGGCCGGCTTCGCGGATCAGTTCGATGGCCTGGTCCACGTCGGTGTCGTAGGTGAACTGCACCGAGAAAAAAGCGAAGGCAAACTGTCGGGACTGATTGGTCACTGCCTTGATCTGGCCGAACGGCACCGAATGCACGAACCCCTTGCCGTCGCGCAGGCGCAGGGTGCGGATCGTCAGGCCTTCCACGGTGCCGGCGTGGCCGGAGTCGAGCACCACCCAATCACCGATGGACAGGGTGTCCTCGATGATAATGAACAGCCCAGTAATTACATCCTGCACCAGTTGCTGCGAACCGAAGCCGATCGCCAATCCCACCACCCCGGCGCCCGCCAACAACGGTGCGACGTTGATGCCCAGGTTGGCCATGGTGGTGATCGCGCAAATCACCACCAGGATGATTTTCGCCGCGTTGCGCAGCAGCGGCAGGATGGTTTTGATCCGGGTGCTGGGCTGGCGTGCGCCGCGCTTGTTCAGCGGCGGTTTCAGGGCTTCCTGAATGGCCGTGTCGAGCACCACCCACATCAGCCAGGTCACCAGGAAAATCAGGCCGATGCGGCTCAGGGAATCGCTGATCGCCCTGCCCACGGCGTTGCGCGAAGCGAATTCGAACAGCGAAATCCCCCAGATCCGCCCGAGGATCTCAATGAACGCCACTGCCATGACGATCCGCAACAACGCGTGCAGCAGGCTCAGCAGCCGGCCCTTGTAGGCACTGTTGCGCTGGATGGTTTCGGCCTTGGGCGACTTGAACACATGCTGGAGCACGGTGCTGAGAAACACCGTGGCAATCAGCAAGATGGTGGTGAACAGCGCGCAGCGCAGGGCTTTCTGGTTGTCTTCGCCGACACCGATCAGGCTGACCGCCGAAACCAGCACCATCAGCAGGATCGGCCAGTTCCAGAGCCCGGAAAAGATCCGCAGCGACTCCTGCAGGGCCGGTTGTTTCAAGCGCTGGGCCAGCGGCCGGTTGCGGATCAGGTGGGCCACCGGCCGACGCATGCGAATCACCAGCCAGCCAAAGATCACCGAGGCCAGCAGCCCGGTGAACACCGCCACGCTGCTGGTGATGTTGCCACCCAGTTGCCGGGCAATCTGCGGACTGGTGAGCGCATCGCTCAGGGCGGCGAGGAAACCGATCAGGAACAGCGGTCGCGGGCTGAAATGGCGAATGATCGCCACCGCCCGGCGCTTGTGGCCGGCGTTGAACATCACGATCACACACAGCAGCACCGAGGTGGAGAAAACGCCGCTGCTGGTGGCATAGGCGAAGCACAGCGCCAGGGCGCGACCGACCGACACTTGCAGGAAATGGCTGACGTACAGGGTCAGCGGCAGGCAGACCAATGCCGGCACGGTGTAGGGCAGCAGGTAACCGAGCAGGTCCACTACCCGCTGACGGGTGCGCAGCCAACGACGCCGCCCCAGATGGCGTACCAGCAGCCGCGCGCCGGCCCAGATCAGCCCGAAGGCCCCCAGCCAGACGCCGGACAGCAGCAGGAAATCCCCCGTCACACGCCAGGACGAGCGAGAAGTCTGGTCCACCAGCCGGTCCACCTCGTCCGCCGCCCGATCCGCCCGCAAGCGCCAGGCATCGATCAGGCTCTGGTTGAGGTCGAGTTTGTCCTGGACGTCATCGATGCTCGAACTGATCGCCCCGAGCAAACCGCCCTGGACCAGGGGTTCGGGTTCGGCAGGCGCTTCACTGGGCGCGGGCGTGCCGGGAACGGCGGCGGCGCCATAGGCGACACCGCCGGTCAGCGCCAGCAAGGCCAGCAGGAATACACGGCTCAATCGAGACAAAACACGAGGCTCCTTGATGGGATCGGTAAGGAACTGATCAACAACGGGCCGGCAAGTTCGCTCCAGAGGTCAATACAAAACCTTGTGGCGAGGGGATTCATCCCCGTTGGGCTGCGCAGCAGCCCCAAGACAGTCGACACAATCTGCCTGATACACCGAGGCGTAAGTATTTAGGGCTGCTCCGCAGCCCAGCGGGGATGAATCCCCTCGCCACAAGAACCCCACCGCTTTCACCACCGGGCACTTCGTCGAAACTTTCTGCGCCGCCCGACAGTCATCAGCAAGACACCGGCAGTACGAGGTCATCTGGCACGGGAGGGACGCATGACGGCAATCCACATCGGCATTTCCGGTTGGCGATACACGCCTTGGCGGGGGGATTTCTACCCCAAGGGGCTGACCCAGAAGCGTGAATTGCAGTTCGCCTCACGAGCGGTCAACAGCATCGAAATCAACGGCTCGTTCTACGCCCTCCAACGTCCCGAACGCTATGCCCAGTGGTATGCCGAGACGCCGCCGGGCTTCGTGTTCAGCGTCAAGGCGCCGCGTTTCATCACCCATATCAAGCGCCTGCGGGATATCCACAAGCCGTTGGCCAATTTCTTCGCGTCCGGGGTGCTGGAACTCAAGGAAAAGCTCGGCGCCATCCTCTGGCAGTTTCCCCCCAGCTTCAAATTCGACCCCGAGCTGTTCGAGGACTTCCTCAAGCAGTTGCCCCACGACACCGAAAGCGCCGCCGCCCTGGCCCGGGAGCACGAGCCGCGCCTGGACGGCCACGCCAGCACCGAAACCGATAAGAAGCGCCCGCTGCGCCACGCGGTCGAGATCCGCCATGAAAGCTTCATCGACCCACACTTCATCACCCTGCTCAAGCGCTACGACATTGCACTGGTGATCGCCGACACCGCCGGCAAGTGGCCCTATCGCGAAGACGTCACCAGCGATTTCGTCTACCTGCGCCTGCACGGTGCCGAGGAACTTTATGCCAGCGGCTACACCGACGAGGCGTTAAAACGCTGGGGCGACCGGATCGAGGCCTGGAGCCACGGCACACAACCCGCAGACGCCCAGCTGATCGACCCGAAAAAGAAACCCAGGGCGCGCAAGAGCCGGGAAGTATTTTGCTATTTCGACAACGACATCAAAGTCCGCGCGCCCTATGACGCGCGCCACTTGCTGGAGCGCTTCGACCTGGACAAGGACCTCGCCACCACACCCGGCGAGCGCCCGGCAGAGGGAGTATTGCCATGAGCACGTCTGGCCCTACCGAAGCGACCCGTGATGCAACCACCGATGCGCCCCAGAACCTGGCGCATGACCTCGACCGGATCAGCCGCTTCACGGTCCTGACGGTCAACACCCACAAGGGTTTCACCGCCCTGAACCGACGCTTCATCCTGCCGGAACTGCGCGAAGCGGTGCGCAGCGTGTCCGCCGACGTGGTATTCCTGCAGGAAGTGCACGGCGCCCACGAACATCACCCTCAGCGCTTCTCCAATTGGCCGAGCATGCCGCAATACGAATTCCTCGCCGACAGCCTCTGGCCACAGTTCGCCTATGGTCGCAACGCCGTGTATCCGGCGGGCGACCACGGTAACGCGCTGCTGTCGAAGTTCCAGATCATTCGCCACGACAACCTGGACGTCTCCATCAGCGGCCATGAGAACCGCGGCATGCTTCACAGCGTGTTGCGCCTGCCGGGCGGTGACGGCCCCCAGGTCCATGCCATTTGCGTGCACCTGGGGCTGCGCGAGGGTCATCGTGTCGAGCAACTGAAATTGTTGTGCAAACGCCTGAGCGAACTGCCACCCGAGGCACCGGTAATTGTCGCCGGGGATTTCAACGATTGGCGCGGCAAGGCCAACGACCTGCTCGAACCCTGCGGCCTGCGGGAAGTCTTCGCCGAACAATGGGGCAAGCCGGCCCGCAGCTTTCCGGCGCGTCTGCCGATCCTGCGCCTGGACCGAATCTATGTGCGTAACCTCAAGGCCTATCAGCCCAAGGTGCTGAGTGTGCGCCCCTGGTCGCACCTGTCCGACCATGCGCCGCTGTCGGTGGAGATCGAACTATGAGCGCGACGATGAACAAGGCGACAGTGGAGCAGGTCGAGACGCCGCCCACCGAGCGCGATCCGGCGCTGGTGGACGTCGAATATGGCTGGCATGGCAATAACCGTGTCACCCTGCTGGAAAATGGCGAGGAATATTTCCCCCGGGTGTTCGAGGCTATTTGTCGAGCCGAAAATGAGATCCTCATCGAGACCTTCATCCTGTTCGAGGACAAGGTCGGCAACGAATTGCGCGACGTACTGGTGGGTGCCGCCCAACGGGGCGTACGAGTCACCCTGAGCCTGGATGGCTTCGGTTGCGGGGAACTGACGCCGAACTTCCTGGCCTCGTTGAGCGATGCCGGTGTCCGCCTGCAAATGTTCGACCCCGCCCCTCTGCACCTGGGCATTCGCACCAACTGGTTCCGCCGCCTGCACCGTAAGGTGGTGGTGATTGACGGGGTGATTGCCTTCATTGGCGGGATCAATTTCTCCGCCGACCATCTGGGGGATTTCGGCCCAGAGGCCAAGCAGGACTATTCGGTGGAGATCAAGGGCCCTGCGGTGGTCGATATCCATCACTTCGCGTTGATGCAAAGCGGTCGTCCGGCCCGGGCCAAATACTGGTGGCAGCGGCGCCGCAGCCGGCGCAGCGAGCTGGCTTTCAGCGACCACGACGGCCAGGTGCGGCTGGTCTATCGGGATAACCATGAGCACCAGACCGACATCGAAGAGGTCTACCTGCAAGTACTGCGCAGCGCCAAACGGCGCGTGGTCATCGCCAATGCCTATTTTTTCCCTGGCTATCGGTTGCTGCGGGAAATCCGCAATGCGGCGCGGCGTGGCGTGGAGGTGCGGCTGATCCTGCAGGGCCAGCCGGACATGATGATCGCCAAGCTGGCGGCGCGGATGCTGTACGACTATCTGCTCAAGGCCGGCGTGACGATCTACGAATATTGCGAGCGGCCCCTGCATGGCAAGGTTGCCCTGGTGGACGAGGACTGGAGTACCGTGGGTTCGAGCAACCTCGATCCCCTGAGCCTGTCGTTGAACCTGGAAGCCAACGTGCTGATCCGCGATCGGGGCTTCAACCGCGAACTGTTCCAGCGCCTCGATCACCTGAGCCGCGAGCACTGCACCGTCATGCCCGCCAACCACGCTCCACGGGGCCTGCTCTGGCGCATGACCATCGGTTTCATGGTGTTCCACTTCCTGCGTCACTTTCCGGCCTGGGCCGGATGGTTGCCGGCCCATAAACCGCGCCTGAAACCTTTTTCGCCGCCGACGGCGGTTCGGAGCGAACCCCATGAACCACTCTGAGGCGCACACCGCGCCGAGCGATACCCGTGTCCGGGACGAGAACAAGCCCAAGTCACGCTGGAGCCGCTGGAAAAGACCGCTGACCCTGGCGTTCTTCCTGCTGCTGATCGTGCTGTTCACCACCCTGGCCCGGCGCATCGACTGGTCAGAGGTGTTCGACACACTGGCGGATTTCAAGGTACGGACCCTGGTCATCGCCGCCACGCTGACCCTCGTCAGTTTCATTACCTATGCCTGCTTTGACCTGATCGGGCGCACTTACATCCGCCAGAAACTGGGTTGGCGGCAGATCTTGCCCGTGGGGGTGATCAGCTACGCCTTCAACCTCAACCTCAGCGCCTGGGTCGGTGGCATTGCCATGCGCTATCGGCTGTATTCCCGCCTGGGGGTGAGCAACGGCAATATCGCCAAGATCCTCGGCCTGAGCCTGGCCACCAATTGGTTCGGCTACATGACCCTGGCCGGGGCGGTATTCAGCAGCGGCCTGGTGACGATGCCGCCGGGCTGGAAACTGAGCAGCGATGCCTTGCAGGGTGTGGGCGCGCTGTTGCTGCTGGCAAGTGCCGGTTACCTGCTGGCCTGCCGGTTTTCCAAGCGTCGTGCCTGGACGATCCGCGGCATGGAAATCAACCTGCCCTCGCTGCGCATGGCGGTGCTGCAACTGGCCCTGGGGGCGCTGAACTGGTCGTTGATGGCGGCGGTGATCTTTACCTTGCTGCCCAGCAAACTGGAGTACCCGGTGGTGCTCGGCGTATTGCTGATCAGCAGCATTGCCGGGGTCATCACCCATATTCCGGCGGGGCTCGGCGTGCTGGAAGCGGTGTTCATCGCGCTGCTGCAACACGATGCGTCACGGGGCAGCCTGCTGGCGGGGTTGATTGCCTATCGGGCGATCTACTTCATCCTGCCGTTGCTGGTCACGGTGGTGATGTACCTGGTGATCGAGGCGAAGGCCAAGGCGTTGCGGATCAAGCCTGGGCTCAAGAAGCCCGAGCATAAATGATCATCGTCTGATTTGGCGCTATCGCGAGCAGGCTCGCTCCCACAGGGGGGGAATACGAGCCTATGTGGGAGCGAGCCTGCTCGCGATAGCGCCCCCATGGACAACGAGTCTACCGCTCCTGAATGATGCTCAACCGCTCTCCCACCACCATTTCCGTGATCCAGTCCACCAGGATCGAGGTGTAGGCCTGCTGTGAGATGGGGTCGCTCAAGGCATGGTCGGCGCCATCGATGATTCGATGGGTCAACGAATGGGTCTGCTGGCACGCGGCGCGGTAGCTCATGATGGTGGCATGGGGCACGTGATCGTCGGTTTCCGATTCCACCAACAATACATCGCCGGTGAACTGCGAACAGGCGTGCAGTGCGCGGTTGGTATCGGCGTGTACCAGGGTACTGCGATAATCCAGCAGGTCGCTTTTGTCCAGGTCGCGCTTGGGCGTGTGCCATTGCTCGTCGCGGTACAGCGCCGGCACCCGCAACGCCAGCCATCGTACCGGGCGCAGCGAGGTCAGAATCGAGGCGAGGTAACCGCCGTAGCTGGTACCGACCACTGCAATCGCCGATGTGTCCAAGGCGGGATGAGCGAGCAGGCGGTCATAGGCCGCCAGCAGGTCCCGCAAGTTGTCTTCCCGCGTCACCCGGGACAGCGGAATGCCCGCCCCGCCGGTATGGCCGCGCAAGTCGAAGGTCAGACAGACGCAACCCAGGCCGGCGATGCCCTTGGCCCGCTCCAGGTCACGTTCCTGGCTGCCGCCCCAACCGTGTACGAACAACACGCCAGGGACTTTCGACTTGGGGCTCAGGAACGTGCCGTTCATGTGCTCGTCGTCGATCTCTATCTGAATGGTTTCACTTCTAGCCGTCATGGGAATGAACCGTTACATATTTGAGGAGGAAATCACCGTTGTGTGCCGGGCCGCGGTATACTTCCATGGCGCCGGGGGGCAACGGCTGGTCAATGTAGGTTTCCACCGAGGACACGCGGACCACACTGGTCGAGGGGTCTTGGACGAATATTTGCAGCGCCGCCAGTTCCGCACTGCTGGCCCCGCCCATGCGCCAGGATTGCTCCAGCACGCCGCCACGGGGCTGGCCGCCGGTGTCGATGCCTTGGGCAATGTCGTAGTTGCGCCGGGAAGCAAAGAAACCGGGATAGGCCTGGTTCGCCGCATCGTCGAAGACTTGTGCGAGCCGCACCGCTTCGCGCATTTCATCGGGCAACTCGAGCCTGAGCAATTCGATGTAGCCGCCCTGCACGACCAGCAGATCCGAGCCGCCATACACTTCCAATCCTTGGCTGTCCCGGGTCAGGTGCTGCACACCGCAATAGCTCAGGCTCTTGCCATGGATAGTGCTCTGGCCGACGCTCTGGGTCCTGACCTCATCGAGGTTCTGCTCCAGCACCACCCCGTCGCGGAACACGGCCTGGGCATCGGGATCAGCGGCGATTTCATCGAACTGTGCAAGGTTCTGGATAACCCGCTGGTCGCGCCCGGCACAGGCGTGTATCGGCTTGAAGCGGATGGGGCCGGCGTACAACAGATGTTCGGCGGCCAGACGCGCGTCCTTGAGTGAAAAAACACTCACGCCATCGAGCACCACGCTACGGGCGAGCTTGGCAAACAGCGGCGACCAGCCGATGGGGGCGACGGCATACTTGTTCAGTAGACCGTGGGTGATGGCCTTGGTGCAGATGAAATCATGCTCGACGTAACCGCCCCACAGATCGTCCGGCCCCGAGACACCCAGTTGCCGCGCGGCTTCCGGGCCGATCAGGGTTTGCGTGGGCAGCAGATACAGATCGCGTTCGGCATGCTGCTGGCTGTCATAGCTGCCGCCATATTCAATGCCCAGGATCTGCGCCAACCAACGGGCCAAGGCACGATTGGTTTCCACTTCATGGCGCGGCGCGTGAGGATTGACCGAATGGGCCACTACGGTTTTGTTGCGATTGACTGGCGTCATGCGTTGCCCTTTTACCTGCGCTCATGGCTGTGGATAAAAGGGTGCAGAGATCAGGCCAACGGCCTGACGCGGAGCGGACGGTCAAGGAAACGGGCGCTTTGAGAAAGATTGATAGCACCGGGCCTGTTTCATTCTGCACGACCCTTGGCGGGCATCCGGCAAATTGCACGATGCTGATACACCCCCTGTGGCGAGGGAGCTTGCTCCCGCTGGGGTGCGAAGCGCCCCCAATAGAATCCCCCCCGACATTCACGCAGCCAGCGGAAGCAGGCTCCTTGCCACAGGCTCAACTACTGTTTCGAAACGCCTGGCGGACTCACCCCGAACTTTGCCCGGTAATCACTCGGCGCCAAGCCGGTGATTTTCTTGAATGTCGCCCGGAAAGCGCCCGGGTCCTGGTAACCCACCTTCCAGGCAATGTGATCGATGGTGCCGTTGGTGAACTCCAGCATTTCCCGGGCCTTGCCCACTCGCAGGTGCTGGCAGTACTCGGTGGGCTTGAGCCCGGTGGCGCTACGGAATCTGCGCAGGAAGGTGCGCTCCTCCAGGCCCGCCTGTTCGGCCATCGCAGCCAGGGAGACGTCTACCGCGCCACTACCTTGCAACCAGTGTTGCACCTTGAGAATCGCCCCGTCGCCATGCGCGAGGATCGGCGCAAAATTGCTGCCGCACTCGCTGGCGCTGTCACTGTGCTCGATGACCAGGAACCGCGCCGTGCGAGTCGCGATGCTGGGTCCCAGCAAGCGACTCACCAGCCGCAGCCCCAACTCGGCCCAGGCCATCAGCCCGGCGGTGGTGATCAGGTCGCCGTCATCGACAATCGGTTTGTCGGCTTCGAGCTTGATCCTCGGATAACGTTCGGCAAAGTTCTTGGCCGACGTCCAGTGGGTGGTGGCGCTCCGCCCATCGAGCAGGCCGCTTTCAGCCAGCAGGATCGATCCCACGCACACTCCGCCCAACACGGTGCCGCCGGCATGCTGCGCCCGTAGCCAATCCATCAGTGCCTGGCAGACAAGCCCGTCGCTGAAACCGGCGATGGAAGGCGGAATCAACAACGCAACCAACCGGCCCGCAGTGCCGGTTTCACTGTCGAACACCCGCTGCGGCACCTCTTCTTGCGCTGCCCGCCAATGGCTCACCCGCAGCCGTGGCAACTGTGCGCCACCCTGCTCGGCCGCGATCCGCTCCGCGACGGCAAACAGATCGGTCAAACCGTGCACCGCCGCCAGTTGTGCACCGGGGTAAATCAATATCCCCAGCTCGGCGACCGCCCTTTCCTGCGCCATTGTCAGTTTTCCCTCGCTTATTGTCGTTGCGGCCAATCCTCGAACCGGCGGCAAGAGCTGATACTGGCCCCACACACCTTATCGAGGAAGTCACCATGTCCAAGCAAGCGCTCATCGTAGTCGATATCCAGAATGACTACTTCCCCCAGGGTAAATGGCCACTGAGCGGCGTCGAAGCCGCCGCGGACAACGCCGCCCGCATGATCGCGGCCTTTCGCCAGGCCGGGGACCAGGTGGTGCACATCCGTCACGAGTTCACGTCCGACGATGCACCCTTCTTCGCCCCGGGCTCCGATGGCGCGAAGCTGCATCCCAAGGTGCTCAACCAGGCCGATGAACCGGTGGTGCTCAAGCACTTCGTCAATTCATTCCGCGAAACCGAACTGCAATCCTTGCTCGACCATCACGGCATCACTCAACTGGTCATCGTCGGCAGCATGAGCCACATGTGCGTCGACGGCGTCGCCCGGGCAGCGGCGGACCTGGGCTACGAGGTCACGGTGATCCACGACGCCTGCGCGACCCTCGACCTGGAGTTCAACGGCATCGTCGTTCCGGCAGCCCAGGTCCACGCCGCCTTCATGTCGGCGTTGGGGTTTGCTTATGCGAAGGTGGTGAGTACGGAGGAGTTTCTGGAGCAGGCGCAGCGTTAAGCTGCAAACTGCAAACTGCAAACAAAAAACCGCGCTGGAATTCCAAGCGCGGTTTTTTGTTTTCAGCTTGTAGCTTGAAGCCTGAGGCTCCTAGCTGTTGTCAGAACGGAATATCATCATCAAAGCTGTCGAAATCCGGAGCCGGTTGCGGTGCGGCCTGTTGTGGGGCCGCGCGCTCGCGTTGTGGCTGTGGCGCCGATTGCGGACGCGGTGCCTGCTGACGTGGAGCCGACTGCTGGTAGTTATTGCCACCCTGCTGCTGGTCACCCTGTGGACGACCGCCCAGCAGTTGCATGGTGCCTTGCATGTCGACCACGATTTCAGTGGTGTAGCGCTTGATGCCGTCTTTTTCCCACTCACGCGTCTGCAGCTTGCCTTCGATGTACACCTGCGAACCCTTGCGCAGGTATTCGCCGGCGATCTCCGCCACTTTGCCGAACATCGACACGCGGTGCCATTCGGTCTTCTCGACCTTCTGGCCGGTCTGCTTGTCGGTCCACTGTTCACTGGTCGCCAGACTCAGGTTGGTCACGGCGTTGCCGTTAGGCAGGTAGCGAACCTCGGGATCCTGGCCGCACGTGCCGACCAATATGACTTTGTTAACCCCACGGGCCATAACGTTCTCCTAGGCTTCGCACGCGCTCGGGGCCGGGTTGTTCACCAGGCGCTCGAGGGTCGCACGATCCAATAATTCGGTGTCCAGTTTGATATAAACGGCCGCCTCGTCGGCGACCACCACTGCATCGGTTACGCCAACGACGGCCCTGAGGCGCTCGACCAGGCCTGCTTCGCGCATGGCTTCGGGCGACAACGGCAAGCGCAGGCTCGTCACATACGGCGGTTCGCGCATGGTAACAGCAAAGACCAGCCAAAGTGCAGCCAGCGCGGCGCATCCCAGGAAGACAACCGACAAACCGCCATGCTGGAACAGCCAGCCACCGAGGATCCCGCCCAACGCCGAACCGAGGAACTGACTGGTGGAATAAACCCCCATTGCCGTGCCCTTGCCGCCCGCCGGTGAAACCTTGCTGATCAGCGACGGCAGCGACGCCTCCAGCAGATTGAACGCGGTGAAGAACACCACCGTGCCGATCACCAGGGCGCGCAGGCTGTCACCGAACTGCCAGAAGAATAGCTCAGTGAGCATCAACGTCACGACGGCGCCGAGCAGAACTCGTTTCATTTTGCGTCGCTTCTCGCCATAGATGATGAACGGGATCATGGCGAAGAACGAAATCAGCAGCGCAGTCAGGTAGACCCACCAGTGCTGCTCCTTGGGCAACCCGGCCTTCTCCACCAGGGCCAAGGGCAAGGCGACGAAACTGGACATCAGCATGGCGTGGAGCACGAAGATGCCCAGGTCAAGGCGCAACAGGTCCGGGTGCTTGAGCGTCGGGATCAACGCCTGGCTCGCCACGCCGGACTCACGGTGCTGCAGCGGCCCGGTGGAACGGGGCACCATGAACGCCACGATCAGGATACCCACCAGCGCCATGCCACCGGTCGCCAGGAACAGGCCCGACAAGCCGAAGGCACGGGTCAGCAAGGGGCCGACGACCATGGCGACGGCGAACGACAGCCCGATGGTCATGCCGATCATGGCCATGGCCTTGGTCCGGTGCTGTTCGCGGGTCAGATCCGAGAGCAAGGCCATGACCGCGGCGGAAATTGCCCCCGCGCCTTGCAGGATCCGTCCGGCAATCACGCCCCAGATCGAGTCGGCGTTGGCCGCCAGCACACTGCCGAGGGCAAAAACCACCAGCCCCAGGTAGATCACCGGACGACGACCGATGCGATCGGAAATGATTCCGAACGGGATCTGGAAAATGGCCTGGGTCAGGCCGTAGGCGCCAATCGCCAACCCGATCAGGGCCGGCGTCGCGCCCGCCAGGTCCATGCCATAGGTCGCCAGCACCGGCAACACCATGAACATGCCCAGCATACGGAAGGCGAACACCAGGGCCAGACCGCTTGCCGCCCGGGTCTCGCCGCCGCTCATGCGCTCGCTGTGGGGATCGTGCATGGAAAAACCTCATCTGAACCGGCGGCGATTCTACCAGTCCCATCGATTGAGGGGGTATATCGCGACTGTTTGACGCGCAGTCTTCATGTATGGCTGTGATCGCACGCTCAATAGTGTTTATCCATCCAGTATTTGCCCGTATACTCCTACGTTTTCGACGCCCGCCGAGCGAGGCCATTTTGGACAAGATCCTGATTCGTGGGGCCCGTACCCACAACCTGAAGAACATCGACCTGACCCTGCCACGGGACAAGCTGATCGTCATCACCGGCCTGTCCGGATCCGGCAAATCATCGCTGGCTTTCGATACCCTGTACGCCGAAGGTCAGCGACGCTATGTCGAATCGCTGTCGGCCTACGCCCGGCAGTTCCTGTCGATGATGGAAAAACCGGACGTCGACACCATCGAAGGCCTGTCGCCGGCGATCTCCATCGAACAGAAGTCCACCTCCCATAACCCGCGGTCGACGGTCGGCACCATCACCGAGATCTACGACTACCTGCGCCTGCTGTATGCGCGGGTCGGCATTCCCCGCTGCCCCGATCACGACATTCCCCTGGAAGCCCAGACCGTCAGCCAGATGGTCGACCTGGTGCTGGCCCAGCCGGAAGGCAGCAAGTTGATGCTGCTCGCGCCGGTCATTCGCGAGCGCAAGGGCGAGCACCTGCTGGTCTTCGAAGAACTGCGAGCTCAGGGCTTCGTGCGGGCCCGGGTCAATGGCAAGCTCTGCGAGCTGGACGAACTGCCGAAGCTGGACAAACAGAAGAAGCATTCGATCGATGTGGTGGTCGACCGCTTCAAGGTCCGGGCCGATCTGCAACAACGCCTGGCCGAATCCTTCGAGACCGCGCTGAAGCTGGCCGACGGCATCGCCCTGGTGGCGCCGATGGACGACGAGCCCGGCGAAGAAATCATTTTCTCGGCGCGCTTTGCCTGCCCGGTCTGCGGCCATGCCATCAGCGAGCTGGAACCCAAGCTGTTCTCGTTCAACAACCCGGCCGGCGCCTGCCCGACCTGCGATGGCCTGGGGGTCAAGCAGTTCTTCGACACCAAGCGCCTGGTCAACGGCGAACTGACCCTGGCCGAAGGCGCGATTCGCGGCTGGGACAGGCGCAACGTCTATTATTTCCAGATGCTTGGGTCGTTGGCGGCTCATTACAAGTTCAGCCTGGACAAGCCCTTCAACGAACTGCCCGCCGACCAGCAGAAATACATCCTGCATGGCAGCGGCTCGCAGAACGTCGACTTCAAATACCTGAACGACCGTGGCGATATCGTCAAGCGCTCCCACCCGTTCGAAGGCATCGTGCCGAACCTGGAACGGCGCTACCGCGAGACGGAATCGGCCAGCGTGCGTGAAGAATTGGCCAAGTTCCTCAGTACCCAACCTTGCCCTGATTGCCGCGGCACCCGCCTGCGTCGCGAAGCGCGGCATGTGTGGGTCGGCGAGAAGACATTGCCGGCAGTGACCAACCTGCCCATCGGCGACGCCACCGATTACTTCGCCGGCCTGAAGCTCACCGGCCGCCGCGGTGAAATCGCCGACAAGATCCTCAAGGAAATCAGCGAGCGCCTGCAATTCCTGGTGAATGTCGGACTCGATTACCTCACCCTCGACCGCAGTGCAGACACCTTGTCCGGCGGCGAAGCCCAGCGTATCCGCCTGGCCAGCCAGATCGGCGCCGGCCTGGTGGGGGTCATGTACATCCTCGACGAGCCGTCTATTGGCCTGCACCAGCGGGACAACGACCGGTTGCTGGGCACTCTGAAACATCTGCGGGACATCGGTAATACAGTGATCGTCGTCGAGCATGACGAGGACGCTATCCGCCTGGCGGACTACGTCGTGGACATCGGGCCGGGCGCGGGCGTGCATGGCGGGCATATCGTCGCCCAGGGCACCGCCGCCGAAGTCATGGCGCACCCCGACTCCCTGACCGGCAAGTACCTGTCGGGACGGGTGAAGATCAAAGTCCCGGCCAAACGAACGCCGCGCAACAAGAAGCTGTCGCTGACCCTCAAGGGCGCCCGCGGCAACAACTTGCGCAACGTCGACCTGGAAATCCCGATTGGTTTGCTGACCTGCGTCACCGGCGTGTCCGGCTCGGGCAAATCGACGCTGATCAACAATACCCTGTTTCCCCTCAGCGCCACGGCCCTGAACGGCGCGACCACCCTGGAAGCCGCGCCCCACGACAGCATCAAGGGCCTGGAGCACTTGGACAAGGTCGTCGACATCGACCAGAGCCCGATCGGTCGTACACCGCGCTCCAACCCAGCGACCTACACCGGCTTGTTCACGCCGATCCGCGAGTTGTTCGCCGGTGTGCCGGAATCCCGTTCCCGGGGTTACGGTCCGGGACGGTTCTCGTTCAACGTCAAGGGTGGGCGCTGCGAAGCCTGCCAGGGCGACGGCCTGATCAAGGTGGAGATGCACTTCCTGCCGGACATCTACGTGCCTTGCGATGTGTGCAAGAGCAAGCGCTACAACCGCGAAACCCTCGAGATCAAATACAAGGGCAAGAACATCCACGAAACCCTCGAGATGACCATCGAGGAGGCCCGGGAATTCTTCGACGCGGTGCCGGCCCTGGCGCGCAAGCTGCAGACGTTGATGGATGTCGGCCTGTCGTACATCAAGCTTGGCCAATCGGCGACGACGCTGTCCGGCGGCGAAGCCCAGCGGGTCAAGCTGTCCCGCGAGCTGTCCAAGCGCGACACCGGCAAGACGCTGTACATCCTCGACGAGCCGACCACCGGCCTGCATTTTGCGGATATCCAGCAATTGCTCGACGTGCTGCATCGCCTTCGCGACCACGGCAACACCGTGGTGGTGATCGAACACAACCTGGACGTGATCAAGACGGCCGACTGGCTGGTAGACCTGGGGCCGGAAGGCGGCTCCAAGGGTGGCCAGATCATCGCAGTGGGTACGCCTGAGCAAGTCGCCGGGATGAAGCAGTCCCACACAGGGCACTACCTGAAGCCGTTGCTGGAACGTGATCGGGATTGATCCATTCCCGAGCGTGAAAAAGCCCCTGTCATCTCATCGATGGCAGGGGCTTTTGCTTCTCTGTGGGAGCGAGCCTGCTCGCGATAGCGGTGTGTCAGTTGGCATCCATGTAACGATCAATCGCTATCGCGAGCAGGCTCGCTCCCACCATTATCTCGATCAGAACTGCGACTGCAGGTAATTCTCCAACCCGATCAACTTGATCAGACCCAACTGCTTCTCGAGCCAGTAGGTATGGTCTTCCTCGGTGTCATTGAGTTGTACACGCAGGATTTCGCGGGTGACATAGTCATTGTGCTGTTCGCACAGCTCGATCCCCTTGCACAACGCAGCCCGGACCTTGTACTCCAGGCGCAGATCGGCAGCGAGCATGTCGGGTACGGTGGTGCCGATGTCCAGGTCGTCCGGGCGCATGCGCGGCGTACCTTCGAGCATCAGGATCCGGCGCATCAAGGCATCGGCATGCTGTGCTTCTTCTTCCATTTCATGGTTGATACGTTCGTAGAGCTCGGTAAAACCCCAATCCTCGTACATCCGTGAATGGATGAAATATTGATCACGGGCTGCCAGTTCGCCTGTCAGCAGCGTGTTGAGGTAATCGATTACGTCCGGGTGACCTTGCATCGCCCTACATCTCCACAAGCCTTGAAAGACTCTAGTTTGAACCAAGCTGATCGCCAGGTCACGGTGCTATCGCAATAAAAGCGAAGAAAATCCGAGAAAACAAGGTTAAATAACGCAAAAACCGCCCTAATGAGGGCGGTTCTGCTTCTCGTTTAGACTTAGTTAAGCTGTACGCCCAACGCCTTTGCGATACCTTCTCCATAAGCGGCGTCCGCCTTGAAGAAATGCTGCAGTTGACGGTCGACGACATCCGCTGATACACCGCCCATCGCACCTGCGATATTGCTGATCAACAAGGCCTGCTGCTCGCTGTTCATCAGGCGGAACAGCGCACCGGCATGGCTGTAGTAGTCAGTGTCTTCCCGATGATCGTAACGATCCGCCGCGCCGGTAAGGGCCAAGGCTGGTTCCGCATAATGCGGCGCCTGCTTCGGCGCCTCTACGTAGCTGTTGGGCTCGTAGTTCGGTGCTGCCCCGCCATTGCTGCCAAACGCCATGGCTCCGTCGCGCTGGTAGGTATTGACCGGACTGCGCGGCGCATTCACCGGCAATTGCTGGTGATTGGTGCCGACGCGGTAGCGGTGCGCATCGGCGTAGGCGAACACACGACCTTGCAGCATGCGGTCCGGCGACAGGCCTACGCCCGGAACCATGTTGCTCGGCCCGAACGCCGCCTGTTCCACTTCGGCAAAGTAGTTCAGCGGATTGCGGTTGAGTTCGAGCTCCCCAACTTCAATCAACGGAAACTCTTTCTGCGACCAGGTCTTGGTCACGTCGAATGGATTCTCGTAATGCGCGGCAGCCTGGGCTTCGGTCATGATCTGGATGCAAACGCTCCATTTCGGGAAGTCACCGCGCTCGATGGCGTTGAACAAGTCACGCTGGGCGTAGTCCGGGTCAGTGCCCGCCAGACGCGCGGCTTCAGCCGGCGACAGGTTCTTGATGCCTTGCTTGGTCTTGTAGTGCCACTTCACCCAACGACGCTCGCCTTGGGCGTTGATCAGACTGTAGGTGTGACTGCCGAAGCCGTGCATGTGACGGTAGCCGTCAGGAATGCCGCGATCGGAGAACAGAATGGTGATCTGGTGCAACGCCTCAGGGGAATGGGACCAGAAATCCCACATTGCCTGGGCACTTTTCAGATTGCTTTGTGGCAGACGCTTCTGGGTATGGATGAAGTCCGGAAATTTCAGCGGATCACGAATGAAGAAGACTGGCGTGTTATTGCCAACGATGTCCCAGTTGCCTTCTTCGGTATAGAACTTCAGGGCGAAACCACGGGGATCGCGTTCGGTGTCGGCAGATCCACGCTCGCCACCCACGGTGGAAAAGCGCAGGAACGTCGGCGTCTGCTTACCGACCGAATCGAACAGCTTGGCGCTGGTGTACTGGGTGATGTCACGGGTAACCGTGAATGTGCCATAGGCGCCCGACCCCTTGGCATGTACACGACGCTCAGGGATGTTCTCGCGGTTGAAGTGAGCAAGTTTTTCGATGAGGTGAAAATCGTCGAGCAACAGCGGGCCTCGTGGGCCAGCGGAGCGAGAATTCTGGTTATCGGCGACAGGAGCGCCGCTTGCGGTCGTAAGCGTTTTGATCTGGCTCATGCTCAATCTTCCTCGGTCGGTCTTCGAACTGCCGCTAATCGGCTGGAAAGGAGTATTGAACATGTTAGTGACAGTATCCAAATTTATTAAATCATGGACGTCGATAGTCATTATCTAACGAAGCCGTATTGCCAATAGCGAAGCCAACCGCAACGGCTCTTTCACTTTTCATCAGGCACAAAAAACCGGGCACTAGGCCCGGTTCTTTGTATATTGCCGTCTTACTCAGCGGATACAGCTTCACCGCCGGTAGCACGATCAACCAACTCGACGTACGCCATAGGCGCGTTGTCGCCAGCGCGGAAACCGCACTTGAGGATGCGCAGGTAGCCACCCTCACGGGTAGCGTAACGCTTGCCCAGATCGTTGAAGAGCTTACCAACGATAGCTTTCGAACGAGTACGGTCGAAAGCCAGGCGGCGGTTAGCCAGGCTATCTGTCTTGGCCAGAGTGATCAGCGGCTCAGCAACGCGACGCAGTTCTTTGGCTTTCGGCAGTGTAGTTTTGATCAGCTCGTGCTCGAACAGCGACACCGCCATGTTTTGGAACATGGCCTTGCGGTGCGAGCTGGTGCGGCTCAGGTGACGACCACTTTTACGATGACGCATGGTTCATTCCTTACCAAACACAACGTTCGGTGATTACGACGATCAGGCAGTCGCCTTGTCGTCCTTCTTAAGACTTGCAGGCGGCCAGTTGTCGAGGCGCATGCCGAGGGACAGACCGCGGGAGGCCAGAACGTCCTTGATTTCAGTCAAGGATTTCTTGCCAAGGTTCGGAGTCTTCAACAGCTCTACTTCGGTACGCTGAATCAGGTCGCCGATGTAGTAGATGTTTTCCGCCTTAAGGCAGTTAGCCGAACGTACAGTCAGTTCCAGATCGTCAACCGGGCGAAGCAGGATCGGATCGATCTCGTCTTCCTGCTCGACAACCACTGGCTCACTGTCACCCTTGAGGTCGACGAACGCAGCCAACTGCTGTTGCAGGATGGTTGCAGCGCGGCGGATAGCCTCTTCAGGATCCAGGGTACCGTTGGTTTCCAGATCAATAACCAGCTTGTCCAGGTTGGTACGCTGCTCGACACGGGCGTTTTCCACCACGTATGCGATACGGCGAACCGGGCTGAACGAAGAGTCGAGCTGCAAGCGACCGATGCTGCGGCTTTCGTCTTCATCGCTCTGACGCGAGTCTGCCGGTTCATAACCACGACCACGAGCTACGGTGAGCTTCATGTTCAGGGCGCCGTTAGACGCCAGGTTAGCGATTACGTGATCGGGGTTAACGATCTCGACATCATGATCCAGCTGAATATCGGCAGCGGTAACCACCCCCGAACCCTTCTTCGACAAGGTCAGCGTAACTTCGTCACGACCGTGCAGCTTGATAGCCAGACCTTTAAGGTTCAACAGGATTTCAATGACATCTTCCTGTACGCCTTCGATGGCGCTGTACTCGTGGAGTACACCGTCAATCTCGGCCTCGACTACTGCACAGCCGGGCATTGAGGACAACAGGATGCGGCGCAGCGCGTTGCCCAGGGTGTGGCCGAAACCACGCTCGAGAGGCTCGAGAGTGATCTTGGCGCGGGTTGGACTGACAACCTGCACATCAATATGGCGGGGTGTCAGGAACTCATTTACCGAAATCTGCATGGATGCACCTATTTTCTAGCCCTTACTTGGAGTAGAGCTCGACAATCAGGCTTTCGTTGATGTCGGCGGACAGATCACTGCGAGCTGGAACGTTCTTGAAAACGCCCGACTTCTTCTCAGTGTCTACTTCTACCCATTCTACGCGGCCACGTTGGGCACACAGATCGAGAGCTTGGACAATGCGAAGTTGGTTCTTTGCTTTCTCGCGAACAGCAACCACGTCACCAGCACGAACCTGGTAGGACGGAACGTTTACGGTCTGACCGTTAACGCTGATCGACTTGTGCGATACCAGCTGACGGGATTCGGCACGAGTAGAACCGAAACCCATACGGTATACAACGTTGTCCAGACGGCATTCGAGCAGCTGCAACAGGTTTTCGCCGGTTGCGCCTTTCTTGCCAGCAGCTTCTTTGTAGTAGCCGCTGAATTGACGCTCGAGAACGCCGTAGATACGACGGACCTTCTGCTTTTCACGCAGTTGGGTGCCGTAGTCGGACTGGCGACCGCGGCGTTGGCCGTGGATACCAGGTGCTGCTTCGATGTTGCACTTCGATTCGATCGCGCGCACGCCGCTCTTCAGGAAGAGATCGGTGCCTTCGCGACGAGCGAGTTTGCATTTTGGACCAATGTAACGAGCCATTCTTTACAATCTCCTGGATTACACGCGGCGCTTCTTCGGCGGACGGCACCCGTTGTGCGGGATTGGCGTCACGTCGGTGATGCTGGCGATCTTGTAGCCACAGCCGTTCAAAGCACGAACTGCGGATTCACGACCTGGACCTGGACCCTTGACGTTGACGTCGAGGTTTTTCAGGCCGTATTCCAGCGCAGCTTGACCAGCACGCTCAGCAGCTACTTGAGCAGCGAACGGGGTGGACTTGCGGGAACCGCGGAAACCCGAACCACCGGAGGTAGCCCAGGAAAGAGCGTTACCTTGACGGTCGGTAATGGTCACGATGGTGTTGTTAAAAGAAGCATGGATGTGGGCGATGCCATCAACCACTGTCTTTTTAACTTTTTTACGAGGACGAGCAGCAGGTTTTGCCATGATTAAATTCCTGTCGATTCGCTGGGGCGATTACTTGCGGATCGGCTTACGCGGACCTTTACGGGTACGCGCGTTGGTCTTGGTACGCTGACCGCGTACTGGCAGACCACGACGATGACGCAGACCGCGATAGCAACCGAGGTCCATCAAGCGCTTGATTTTCATGTTGACTTCGCGACGCAGGTCACCTTCAGTGGTGAACTTCGCCACTTCGCCACGCAGCTGTTCAATCTGCTCGTCGCTCAGATCTTTGATCTTTGCCGCTGGGTTGACCCCAGCCACTGCACAAATTTTCTGTGCAGTAGTGCGACCAACACCATAGATGTAGGTCAGCGAGATAACAGTATGCTTGTTATCTGGAATGTTGACGCCTGCAATACGGGCCATTCAGTGGGACTCCAATTGACAGCTACCTACGCCCCGGAAGCCAAGAAATAGGGCGCGAGATAATATCGCTGTAATAACAAATAATCAACCCGGCAGCGCACTAGCTGCCGGGCTTAAAGCACAATCACACTCAGCCTTGGCGCTGTTTGTGACGCGGTTCCGCGCTGCAAATTACTCGAACAACACCTTCGCGGCGAATAATCTTGCAGTTACGGCACAGCTTTTTCACCGATGCACGAACTTTCATCACCAACTCCTCGAACCTTATGGACGCTACTCAGCGCAGCATGCCGCTGCCGTAGCCCTTCAGGTTGGCTTTCTTCATCAGGGATTCGTACTGGTGCGAAACGAGGTGCGATTGTACTTGGGACATGAAGTCCATCACAACCACGACCACGATCAGCAACGAGGTCCCGCCAAGGTAGAACGGTACGTTTGCTGCAACCACCAGGAACTGGGGCAACAGGCAGACGGCCGTCATGTAAAGAGCACCGAACATGGTCAAGCGAGTCAGAACGCCATCAATGTAGCGCGCAGACTGCTCACCTGGACGGATGCCCGGAATAAAGGCACCGGACTTCTTCAGGTTTTCCGCTACGTCTTTCGGATTGAACATCAACGCCGTATAGAAGAAGCAGAAGAAAATAATCCCTGCACTAAACAGCAGAATATTCAACGGCTGACCAGGAGCGATCGACTGCGAGAGGTCCTGCAACCAGCCCATACCTTCAGACTGGCCGAACCAGGCACCCAACGAAGCCGGGAACAGCAAGATGCTGCTCGCGAAAATAGCCGGGATAACGCCGGCCATGTTCACCTTCAACGGCAAGTGGCTGGTCTGCGCAGCAAATACCTTGCGGCCTTGCTGACGCTTGGCGTAGTGAACAGCAATACGACGCTGACCACGCTCAATGAACACCACGAAACCGATAATCGCTACTGCCAGCAAACCGATGGCAACCAGGGCGAAAATGTTGATATCACCCTGACGCGCAGACTCGAAAGACTGCCCGATCGCTCTCGGAAGACCGGCGACGATACCTGCGAAGATCAACATCGAGATACCGTTGCCAACACCACGCTCAGTAATCTGCTCACCCAACCACATCATGAACATCGCGCCCGCCACAAAGGTGGTAACCGCGACGAAATAGAAGCTGAGGTCAGCATTGAACGAAACGCCCTGCCCTGCCAGGCCAATGGACATGCCAATGGCCTGGACGAGAGCGAGTACGACAGTGCCGTAGCGGGTGTACTGGCTGATCTTGCGACGGCCAGCTTCACCTTCCTTCTTCAACTGCTCCAACTGCGGGCTGACGGCAGTCATCAGCTGCATGATGATCGATGCCGAGATGTACGGCATGATCCCCAGTGCAAAGATGCTCATCCGCTCCAGCGCGCCGCCGGAAAACATGTTGAACAAGCTAAGAATGGTCCCCTCATTCTGTCGAAACAGGTCTGCGAGTCGGTCCGGGTTGATACCTGGAACCGGGATGTGTGCGCCTATTCGGTAGACGATAATCGCCAGGAACAGAAAACGCAGACGAGCCCAGAGTTCAGACATACCGCCTTTGCCGAGCGCAGAGAGAGCACCTTGCTTAGCCATTTATTCCTCGAACTTGCCGCCAGCTGCTTCGATAGCCGCACGCGCACCTTTGGTGGCGCCGATTCCCTTTCCGATGGTGACAGCGCGAGCAACTTCGCCCGACAGCATGATTTTCACACGCTGTACGTTCTGGTTGATCACGTTGGCATCCTTCAGGGACTGCACGGTGACGATGTCGCCGTCCACTTTAGCCAGCTCGGACAGACGCACTTCTGCGCGATCCATGGCCTTCAGGGAAACGAAACCGAACTTCGGCAGGCGACGATGCAGCGGCTGTTGGCCGCCTTCAAAGCCTGGAGCAATGGTGCCACCGGAGCGGGAGGTCTGACCTTTGTGGCCACGGCCACCGGTCTTGCCCAAACCACTACCGATACCACGGCCCGGACGATGCTTTTCGCGACGGGAACCCGGCGCTGGACTCAGATCATTGAGTTTCATCGATTAACCCTCGACACGCAGCATGTAGTAAGCCTTGTTGATCATCCCGCGATTCTCGGGAGTATCCTGGACTTCTACAGTGTGACCGATGCGACGCAGACCCAGACCCTTAACGCACAGTTTGTGGTTAGGGATGCGGCCGGTCATGCTTTTGATCAGCGTAACTTTTACGGTAGCCATGATCAGAAGATCTCCTTGACGCTTTTGCCACGCTTGGCGGCAATGGATTCAGGAGACTGCATTGCCTTCAAACCCTTGAAAGTGGCGTGAACCACGTTTACTGGGTTAGTCGAGCCGTAGCACTTGGCCAGAACGTTCTGAACGCCAGCAACTTCGAGGACAGCACGCATAGCGCCGCCAGCGATGATACCGGTACCTTCAGAAGCAGGCTGCATGTACACCTTCGAAGCGCCATGGGCAGACTTCATTGCGTACTGCAGGGTGGTGCCGTTCAGATCAACCTGGATCATGTTGCGGCGAGCAGCTTCCATTGCCTTCTGGATCGCAGCAGGCACTTCACGCGACTTGCCACGGCCGAAGCCAACACGGCCTTTACCATCACCAACCACGGTCAGCGCGGTGAAAGTGAAGATACGGCCGCCTTTAACGGTTTTGGCTACGCGGTTAACTTGAACCAGCTTCTCGATGTAGCCTTCGTCGCGCTTTTGGTCGTTATTTGACATAACTTAGAACTCCAGCCCAGCTTCACGAGCAGCATCAGCCAGCGCCTTGACGCGGCCGTGGTACTTGAAGCCAGAGCGGTCGAAAGCCACCTGCGAGACGCCAGCGGCTTTAGCACGCGTAGCGACCAGCTGGCCAACCTTAGTGGCCGCGTCGATGTTGCCGGTGGCACCATCACGCAGTTCTTTATCCAAAGTCGAGGCACTTGCCAGGACCTTGTTGCCGTCGGCCGAAATGACCTGGGCGTAGATGTGCTGCGAAGAGCGGAACACGCAGAGACGCACGACTTCGAGTTCGTGCATTTTCAGGCGTGCTTTGCGAGCGCGACGCAGTCGAGTAACTTTTTTGTCGGTCATTTGCTATGCCCTACTTCTTCTTGGCTTCTTTACGACGGACGACTTCGTCCGCGTAGCGCACACCCTTGCCTTTGTACGGCTCTGGTGGACGGAAGTCGCGGATCTCGGCGGCCACTTGACCTACCAGCTGCTTGTCGATGCCCTTGATCAGGATATCGGTCTGGCTAGGAGTCTCAGCGGTGATGCCTTCCGGCAGTTCGTAATCCACTGGGTGCGAGAAGCCAAGAGCCAGGTTCAGAACCGAGCCTTTTGCTTGCGCTTTGTAACCAACACCGACCAGCTGGAGCTTGCGCTCGAAGCCTTGGCTTACGCCTTGGACCATGTTGTTTACCAACGCACGAGTGGTACCAGCCATTGCGCGAGTCTGTTGATCGCCATTGCGAGCAGCGAAACGCAGCTCACCGGCTTCTTCAACGATCTCAACGGACGAATGGATGTTCAGTTCAAGAGTGCCCTTGGCACCCTTCACCGAAAGCTGTTGGCCTGCGAATTTGACTTCGACACCGGCTGGCAGCTTAACGGGGTTCTTAGCGACGCGAGACATGCTTATCCCCCCTTAGAACACAGTGCAAAGAACTTCGCCGCCGACACCGGCAGCGCGCGCAGCACGATCAGTCATCACACCCTTGTTGGTGGAGACGATAGACACGCCCAGACCGCCGCGAACTTTCGGCAGATCCTCGACGGACTTGTACTGACGCAGGCCTGGACGGCTAACGCGCTTCACTTCCTCGATGACCGGACGGCCTTCGAAGTATTTCAGCTCGATGGACAGCAGAGGCTTGATTTCGCTGCTGATCTGATAACCCGCGATGTAACCTTCGTCCTTCAGGACTTTTGCTACAGCCACCTTCAACGTGGAAGACGGCATGCTTACGACGGACTTTTCAGCCATCTGGGCATTACGGATTCGAGTTAGCATGTCCGCTAACGGGTCCTGCATACTCATGGGCTAGACGCTCCTAATGCAAAAAAATTAGCCTTGCGGCTACTACGTGTCGCCGAGAAACTCCGAGCAAGAAAAACACGGGCTCAGGCGAGCCGGTCATTCTAGACACACCCCAGAAATGAATCAAGCCCCAAAAGGGGCTTGATTCTGCTTCAAGGCCACCGGTGGTCAGGATCCTGGGATCCCGAACACCGAGACGTTGACAGTGCTTACCAGCTGGCTTTAACCAGACCTGGAACGTCACCACGCATTGCAGCTTGGCGCAGCATGTTACGGCCGAGGCCGAACTTGCGGTATACGCCGTGCGGACGACCAGTCAGGCGGCAGCGGTTACGCATGCGCGAGGCGCTTGCGTCACGTGGCTGCTTCTGCAGTGCTACGGTCGCTTCCCAACGTGCTTCTGGACTTGCGTTCAGATCGACGATGATAGCTTTCAGCGCTGCACGCTTGGTGGCGTACTTGGCAACGGTGAGCTGACGCTTCAGCTCACGGTTCTTCATGCTCTTCTTGGCCATTTTCCTACTCCAATCAGTTGCGGAACGGGAATTTGAAAGCACGCAGCAGAGCGCGACCTTCGTCATCCGATTTGGCAGTGGTGGTCAGGGTAATGTCCAGACCGCGCAGAGCATCGATCTTGTCGTAATCGATTTCCGGGAAAATGATCTGCTCTTTCACGCCCATGCTGTAGTTGCCACGACCATCGAAGGACTTGGCATTCAGGCCGCGGAAGTCGCGAACCCGAGGCAGGGAGATCGACAGCAGACGATCCAGGAACTCATACATACGATCGCGACGCAGGGTCACTTTGACACCGATCGGCCAACCTTCGCGGACTTTGAAGCCAGCGATGGATTTGCGAGCGTGAGTCACAACGACTTTCTGGCCGGTGATCTTCTCCAGGTCAGCTACCGCGTGCTCGATGACTTTCTTGTCACCGATCGCTTCGCCCAGACCCATGTTCAGGGTGATCTTGGTAATGCGCGGAACTTCCATCACGTTCGCCAGCTTAAGTTCTTCCTTAAGCTTCGGTGCGATTTCCTTCCGGTAAATCTCTTTCAGTCGTGCCATGGTCTTCTACCTAGCAGTGTTCAAGCATCAACCGCTTTTTGGGTCGACTTGAAGACACGAATTTTTTTGCCGTCTTCTACTTTGAAACCAACGCGGTCAGCCTTGTTGGTTTCGCCGTTGAAAATGGCGACGTTGGAAGCGTGCAGTGGCGCTTCTTTCTCGACGATACCGCCCTGTACGCCCGACATCGGGTTAGGCTTGGTATGGCGCTTGACCAGGTTCAGACCACCGACAACCAGACGGTTGTCAGCGAGAACCTTGAGCACCTTACCGCGCTTGCCCTTGTCTTTGCCGGCGATCACGATGATCTCGTCGTCACGACGAATCTTTTGCATGTCGGATCTCCTTACAGCACTTCTGGGGCGAGCGAGACGATCTTCATGAACTTCTCAGTACGAAGTTCACGGGTCACTGGCCCAAAGATACGGGTGCCGATTGGCTCTTGCTTGTTGTTCAACAGAACAGCAGCGTTGCCATCAAAGCGGATGATGGAGCCGTCTGCGCGACGAACACCATGGCGAGTGCGGACTACAACAGCAGTCATCACCTGACCTTTCTTCACCTTACCGCGAGGAATTGCTTCCTTGACGGTAACTTTGATGATGTCGCCAATAGCAGCGTAACGACGATGGGAGCCACCCAGCACCTTGATGCACATAACGCGGCGAGCGCCGCTGTTATCGGCCACATCAAGCATGGATTGAGTCTGAATCATATAATTTCTCCGACCCCTAGCCCTTAGACTTCCACAGCGCGTTCGAGAACATCAACCAGCGCCCAAGATTTGGTCTTGGCCATCGGACGGGTTTCACGAATAGTGACCTTGTCGCCGATGTGGCATTGATTGGTTTCGTCGTGCGCGTGCAGCTTAGTCGAACGCTTAACGTATTTACCGTAGATCGGGTGCTTGACGCGACGCTCGATCAGAACGGTGATGGTTTTGTCCATCTTGTCGCTGACAACACGGCCAGTCAGCGTACGGACAGTTTTTTCGGCTTCAGCCATGATTACTTACCTGCCTGCTGGTTGAGCACAGTTTTCACGCGAGCGATGTCACGCTTAACTTGCGAGAGCAGATGAGACTGCCCCAACTGGCCAGTTGCTTTCTGCATACGCAGATTGAACTGGTCGCGCAGCAGGCCGAGCAGTTGCTCGTTCAGCTGCTGTGCTGATTTTTCACGAAGTTCATTCGCTTTCATCACATCACCGTCCGTTTAACAAAGGAGGTGGCGAGCGGCAGCTTTGCAGCAGCCAGGGCGAAAGCCTCACGCGCCAGCTCTTCAGAAACACCCTCGATTTCATACAGGACTTTGCCTGGCTGAATCTGGGCAACCCAGTACTCCACGTTACCCTTACCTTTACCCATCCGAACTTCGAGTGGCTTCTTGGTGACAGGCTTGTCCGGGAATACACGGATCCAGATCTTGCCGCCACGTTTTACGTGACGGGTCAGAGCACGACGTGCTGACTCGATCTGACGAGCGGTGAGACGACCACGAGCAACAGACTTCAGCGCGAACTCGCCGAAGCTGACTTTGCTACCGCGCAATGCCAGGCCACGGTTGTGACCGGTCATCTGCTTGCGGAACTTCGTACGCTTTGGTTGCAACATTTGGCGTACCCCTTACTTAGCAGCTTTTTTACGAGGCGCTGGTGCTTGTGGCTTCAGCTCTTCTTGGCGACCACCAATTACTTCGCCTTTGAAGATCCAAACCTTTACACCGATCACACCGTAGGTGGTGTGAGCTTCGTAGTTGGCATAGTCGATGTCGGCACGCAGGGTGTGCAGTGGCACACGACCTTCGCGATACCATTCAGTACGTGCGATTTCAGCACCGCCGAGACGACCGCTCACTTGGATTTTGATGCCTTTGGCACCAATGCGAATGGCGTTCTGTACTGCGCGCTTCATAGCGCGACGGAACATTACGCGACGCTCCAGCTGCTGAGCTACGCTCTGCGCAACCAGCATACCGTCGAGCTCCGGCTTGCGGATCTCTTCGATATTGATGTGCACAGGCACACCCATTTGCTTGGTCAGGTCCTGACGCAGTTTCTCAACATCTTCACCTTTCTTCCCGATAACGATACCTGGACGAGCGGTGTGGATGGTGATACGTGCAGTCTGAGCCGGACGATGGATATCGATACGGCTTACGGACGCGCTTTTTAGTTTGTCTTGGAGATACTCACGCACCTTCAGATCAGCGAACAAGTAGTCCGCATAAGTCCGACCGTCTGCGTACCAGACGGAGGTGTGCTCCTTGACGATTCCCAGGCGAATGCCAATGGGATGTACTTTCTGACCCATCTCTTCGACTCCGTTACTTGTCAGCAACCTTGACAGTGATATGGCAAGACCGCTTGACGATGCGATCAGCACGGCCTTTGGCACGTGGCATGATGCGCTTCAGCGAACGCCCTTCGTTGACGAAAACGGTGCTGACCTTGAGGTCATCAACGTCTGCGCCTTCGTTATGCTCGGCGTTGGCTACGGCCGACTCCAGCACTTTTTTCATGATCTCGGCGGCTTTCTTACTGCTGAAAGCCAACAGGTTGAGCGCTTCGCCCACCTTCTTCCCGCGGATCTGGTCGGCGACCAAGCGGGCTTTCTGGGCGGAGATTCGAGCGCCCGACAACTTAGCGGCTACTTCCATTTCCTTACCCCTTAACGCTTGGCTTTCTTGTCAGCCACGTGCCCACGGTATGTGCGGGTACCGGCGAACTCGCCCAGTTTGTGGCCGACCATGTCTTCGTTCACGAGAACTGGGACGTGCTGGCGACCGTTGTGTACTGCGATGGTCAGACCGACCATTTGTGGCAGGATCATCGAACGACGCGACCAGGTCTTAACTGGTTTGCGATCGTTCTTTTCCGCCGCCACTTCGATCTTCTTCAGTAGGTGAAGATCAATAAAAGGACCTTTTTTCAGAGAACGTGGCACTGTCGTATCCCTCTATTTACTTGCGACGACGGACGATCATTTTGTCGGTACGCTTATTACCACGAGTCTTCGCGCCCTTAGTCGGGAAGCCCCATGGCGATACCGGATGACGACCACCAGAGGTACGACCTTCACCACCACCATGTGGGTGGTCAACCGGGTTCATGGCAACACCACGAACGGTTGGGCGAACGCCACGCCAGCGCTTGGCACCAGCTTTACCCAACGAACGCAGGCTGTGCTCGGAGTTCGAGACTTCGCCCAGGGTCGCACGGCATTCAGCCAGTACTTTACGCATCTCACCAGAACGCAGACGCAGGGTCACGTAGACACCTTCACGAGCGATCAGCTGAGCCGAAGCACCAGCGGAACGAGCGATCTGCGCGCCTTTACCTGGCTTCAATTCGATGCCGTGTACGGTGCTACCAACTGGAATGTTACGCAGTTGCAGAGCGTTGCCCGGCTTGATCGGTGCCAGGGCACCTGCGATCAGCTGGTCGCCAGCGCTCACGCCTTTAGGGGCGATGATGTAGCGACGCTCGCCATCTGCGTACAGCAGCAGAGCGATGTGAGCAGTACGGTTTGGATCGTATTCGATACGCTCGACGGTGGCAGCGATGCCATCCTTGTCGTTGCGACGGAAGTCGACCAGACGATAATGCTGCTTATGACCACCACCCACGTGACGTGTAGTGATACGGCCATTGTTGTTACGACCACCAGACTTCGACTTTTTCTCGAGCAGCGGTGCGTGAGGAGCGCCTTTATGCAGCTCCTGGTTGACCACCTTGACCACAAAACGGCGGCCAGGGGAAGTCGGTTTGCATTTAACGATTGCCATGATGCACCCCTTCCTTACTCAGCACTGCTGCTGAAATCGAGATCTTGGCCTGGCTGAAGGGAGATAACTGCCTTCTTCCAGTCATTACGCTTGCCCAGACCGCGAGCAGTGCGCTTGCTTTTACCCAGAACGTTCAGGGTAGTCACGCGCTCTACTTTCACGCTGAACAGGCTTTCGACGGCCTTCTTGATTTCCAGCTTGGTTGCGTCGGTAGCAACCTTGAAAACGAACTGGCCTTTCTTGTCTGCCAGAACCGTAGCCTTCTCGGAAACGTGTGGGCCAAGCAGAACTTTAAATACGCGTTCCTGGTTCATCCCAGCAGCTCCTCGAATTTCTTCACGGCCGACACGGTGATCAACACCTTGTCGTATGCGATCAGACTGACCGGATCGGAACCCTGTACGTCACGAACATCGACGTGCGGCAGGTTGCGAGCAGCCAGGTACAGGTTCTGATCAACAGCGTCAGACACGATCAGGACGTCAGTCAGGCCCATGCCGTTCAGCTTGTTCAGCAGATCTTTGGTTTTCGGTGCTTCAACAGCGAAGTCCTGAACCACGACCAGACGATCAGTACGCACCAGCTCAGCAAGGATGGAACGCATTGCTGCGCGATACATCTTCTTGTTCAGCTTCTGGGAGTGATCCTGAGGACGAGCCGCGAAAGTGGTACCGCCGCCACGCCAGATTGGGCTACGGATAGTACCGGCACGAGCACGGCCAGTACCTTTCTGACGCCATGGGCGCTTACCGCCACCAGAAACGTCGGAACGGGTCTTTTGCTGCTTGCTACCTTGACGGCCGCCGGCCATGTAGGCCACGACTGCTTGGTGAACCAGCGTCTCGTTGAATTCGCCGCCAAATGTCAGTTCGGAAACTTCGATCGCTTGAGCGTCATTTACATTTAATTGCATGTCAGCTTCCCCTTAACCGCGAGCCTTGGCTGCTGGACGTACAACCACGTTGCCGCCAGTAGCGCCAGGAACAGCGCCCTTGACCAACAACAGATTGCGTTCAGCGTCCACGCGCACTACTTCGAGGGACTGCACGGTCACGCGCTCGGCGCCCATATGACCGGACATTTTCTTGCCCTTGAATACACGACCAGGAGTCTGGCACTGGCCGATAGAGCCTGGAACGCGGTGGGATACGGAGTTACCGTGGGTGTTATCTTGCCCGCGGAAGTTCCAACGCTTGATCGTACCCTGGAAGCCTTTACCTTTGGACTGACCGGTTACATCAACCAGCTGACCAGCAGCGAAGATTTCAGCTTTGATCAGATCGCCGGCCTGGTACTCGCCTTCTTCAAGACGGAACTCCAGTACGGTACGACCAGCGGCAACGTTCGCCTTGGCGAAGTGGCCAGCTTGAGCAGCTGTTACACGCGAAGCGCGACGCTCGCCGACAGTGACTTGCACTGCACGATAGCCATCGGTCTCTTCAGTTTTGAACTGGGTGACGCGATTCGGCTCGATCTCAATGACCGTGACCGGAATGGAGACACCTTCTTCGGTGAAAATACGGGTCATACCGCATTTACGACCGACTACACCAATAGTCATGTTGTAAACCTCATGAGTGTACGGGGCTTTCACCCGCTATGGCCGCCCATTTCAGAGCGTTACACGACTAAGACCGAGTCTTAGCCGAGGCTGATCTGCACTTCCACACCGGCCGCAAGATCGAGCTTCATAAGTGCATCAACGGTTTTATCCGTTGGCTGGACGATGTCCAGAACGCGCTTATGAGTACGGATCTCGTACTGGTCACGCGCGTCTTTGTTGACGTGCGGGGAGACCAGAACGGTGAACCGCTCTTTACGGGTAGGCAGTGGAATTGGACCACGCACTTGAGCACCAGTACGTTTCGCGGTTTCCACGATTTCCTGGGTGGATTGGTCGATCAGGCGATGGTCAAAAGCCTTCAACCTGATACGGATTTGCTGATTTTGCATTGGATTTCAGACTCCGGCTGCTATTCCCACCGGGCGCAATACGCCCGTTAAAAGGAGGCGCAATTCTATAGACGCCCCTGATAGGTGTCAACCCAATAAAAAAGCCCCCGCTAAGCGGGGGCTTTTCCAACTCTTCAAGCAGACTCTAAAAGAGGCTTACTCGATGACTTTTGCTACGACACCAGCGCCGACGGTACGACCGCCTTCACGGATAGCGAAGCGCAGACCGTCTTCCATTGCGATGGTCTTGATCAGAGTGACAGTCATCTGGATGTTGTCACCTGGCATTACCATTTCAACGCCGTCTGGCAGCTCGCAGTTACCAGTCACGTCAGTTGTACGGAAGTAGAACTGTGGACGGTAGCCTTTGAAGAACGGAGTATGACGACCGCCTTCTTCCTTGCTCAGAACGTAAACTTCTGCAACGAACTTGGTGTGTGGCTTGACGGTGCCTGGCTTGACCAGAACCTGACCACGCTCAACGTCGTCACGCTTGGTGCCGCGCAGCAGTACGCCGCAGTTCTCGCCAGCACGACCTTCGTCGAGCAGCTTGCGGAACATTTCAACGCCGGTGCAGGTAGTTTTCTGAGTGTCGCGCAGACCGACGATCTCAACTTCTTCCTGGATGCGGACGATGCCACGCTCAACACGACCAGTCACAACAGTACCGCGACCGGAGATCGAGAATACGTCTTCGATTGGCATCAGGAACGGCTTGTCGATAGCACGCTCTGGCTCTGGGATGTAGCTGTCCAGAGTTTCTACCAGCTTCTTCACAGCGCTGGTGCCCATTTCGTTGTCGTCCTGGCCGTTCAGAGCCATCAGAGCCGAACCGATGATGATTGGAGTGTCATCACCTGGGAAGTCGTAAGTGCTCAGCAGGTCGCGCACTTCCATCTCAACCAGTTCCAGCAGCTCAGCGTCGTCAACCATGTCAGCCTTGTTCAGGAAGACAACGATGTACGGAACGCCTACCTGACGGGACAGCAGGATGTGCTCACGGGTTTGTGGCATCGGACCATCGGCGGCCGAGCAAACCAGGATCGCGCCATCCATCTGAGCAGCACCGGTGATCATGTTTTTTACGTAGTCGGCGTGACCTGGGCAGTCAACGTGTGCGTAGTGACGCACGGCCGAATCGTATTCAACGTGAGCGGTGTTGATGGTGATACCGCGAGCTTTTTCTTCCGGGGCGCTGTCGATCTTGTCGAAGTCAACCTTGGCCGAACCGAAAACTTCGGAGCAGACGCGGGTCAGAGCAGCGGTCAGAGTGGTTTTACCGTGGTCAACGTGACCGATGGTGCCAACGTTGACGTGCGGTTTGTTACGTTCAAATTTTTCTTTAGCCACGACAATTAACTCCTAGCCTAAAGGGCTGAATCAGCCTTGTTTTTTAACGATAGCTTCGACGACGTTCGACGGAGCCTCGGAGTATTTGGAGAATTCCATAGAGTAGCTCGCGCGACCCTGGGACATGGAACGAACGTCGGTTGCGTAACCGAACATCTCGCCCAGCGGAACCTCGGCACGGATAACCTTACCGGAAACCGTGTCTTCCATACCCTGGATCAGACCGCGACGACGGTTCAGGTCACCCATCACGTCGCCCATGTAGTCCTCAGGTGTTACGACTTCAACCTTCATGATCGGCTCAAGAACAACACCGCCACCTTTGGTAGCCAGTTGCTTGGTCGCCATGGAGGCCGCCACCTTGAACGCCATCTCGTTGGAGTCGACGTCGTGGTAAGAACCATCGAACACGGTAGCCTTCAGGCCGATCAGCGGATAGCCGGCAACAACGCCGTTCTTCATCTGCTCTTCGATACCCTTCTGGATAGCCGGGATGTATTCCTTCGGAACCACACCTCCCACTACTTCGTTCAGGAATTGCAGACCTTCCTGACCTTCGTCAGCAGGCGCAAAACGGATCCAGCAGTGGCCGAACTGACCACGACCGCCGGACTGGCGAACGAACTTGCCTTCGATCTCACAAGCCTTCGTGATCTTCTCACGATAGGAAACCTGTGGCTTACCGATGTTGGCTTCGACGTTGAACTCACGGCGCATCCGGTCAACCAGGATGTCCAGGTGCAACTCGCCCATACCGGAGATGATCGTCTGACCAGTCTCTTCATCGGTCTTGACGCGGAAAGACGGGTCTTCCTGAGCGAGCTTGCCCAGAGCGATACCCATTTTTTCCTGGTCGTCCTTGGTTTTCGGCTCAACGGCAACCGAGATAACCGGCTCCGGGAAGTCCATGCGAACCAGGATGATTGGCTTGTCAGCGGAGCACAGGGTGTCACCAGTGGTGACGTCCTTCATGCCGATCAGGGCCGCGATGTCGCCAGCGCGTACTTCCTTGATCTCTTCGCGGGTGTTTGCGTGCATTTGCACCATACGACCCACGCGCTCTTTCTTGCCCTTGACCGAGTTGATCACGCCGTCGCCGGAGTTCAACACGCCCGAGTAAACGCGAGCAAATGTCAGGGTACCCACGAACGGGTCGGTAGCGATCTTGAATGCCAGAGCCGAGAACGGCTCGTTGTCGTCTGCGTGACGCTCCATTTCGACAGTTTCGTCATCCGGGTCGGAACCCTTGATGGCTGGAATGTCGACTGGTGCAGGCAGATAGTCGATAACGGCGTCGAGAACCAGGGGAACACCCTTGTTCTTGAAGGAAGAACCGCAAACAGCCAGAACGATTTCGCCAGCGATAGTACGCTGACGCAGAGCAGCCTTGATCTCTTCGATCGACAGCTCTTCGCCTTCCAGGTACTTGTTCATCAGCTCTTCGTTGGCTTCGGCGGCAGCCTCAACCATGTTGCTGCGCCACTCTTCAGCCAGCTCTTGCAGCTCAGCCGGGATCGGACCACGAATGGCAGCCATACCCTTGTCGCCGTCGTTCCAACGAACAGCTTCCATGGTCATCAGATCGATCTGACCTTCGAAGTTGTCTTCGGAACCGATAGCCAGCTGGATAGGCACCGGGGTGTGACCCAGACGCTGCTTGATCTGACCGATCACGCGCAGGAAGTTGGCACCAGCACGGTCCATCTTGTTTACGTAAACAAGACGCGGAACGCCGTATTTGTTGGCTTGACGCCATACGGTTTCAGACTGAGGCTCAACACCGGAAGTACCGCAGAACACAACGACAGCGCCGTCGAGTACACGCAGCGAACGCTCTACTTCAATGGTGAAGTCAACGTGGCCGGGGGTATCGATGATGTTGAAGCGGTGCTTAGGGAATTGCTTGTTCGAGCCTTCCCAGAAAGCAGTAGTAGCAGCGGAGGTAATGGTAATACCCCGCTCCTGCTCTTGTACCATCCAGTCCATGGTCGCGGCGCCATCATGCACCTCGCCCATTTTGTGGTTTACGCCCGTGTAGAACAGGACGCGCTCGGTGGTAGTGGTTTTACCCGCGTCCACGTGAGCAACGATACCAATGTTACGGTAGCGTTTAATATCGGTTGTACGAGCCATAAAGCCCTCGCAAATTGAGTGACGCTGAAATTAGAAGCGGTAGTGCGAGAAAGCCTTGTTGGCCTCAGCCATACGGTGCACGTCTTCACGCTTCTTAACTGCAGCACCTTTACCTTCAGCAGCGTCCAGCAGCTCACCAGCCAAACGCAGAGCCATGGACTTCTCGCCGCGCTTGCGGGCGAAGTCTACGAGCCAGCGCATGGCCAGAGCGTTACGACGGGACGGACGAACTTCGACCGGAACCTGGTAGGTAGCACCGCCTACGCGGCGCGACTTCACTTCGACCAGCGGAGCGATGGCGTCGAGTGCTTTTTCGAAGAGTTCCAGGGGATCGGAGTTCTTACGCTCTTTAACTTTTTCCAGCGCGCCATAAACGATACGCTCGGCAACGGCTTTCTTGCCGCTTTCCATTACGTGGTTCATGAACTTGGCGAGAATCTGGCTTCCGTATTTCGGATCGTCCAGAATCTCACGTTTGGCTGCTACGCGACGTCTTGGCATTGATAAGCCCTCAAACGGTCTTCAGGTTAGCCCGGGACAGCAAAAGCGTGCCCGACCTTACTCTTATCGACTCAATAAAAATGAAAAACTGCAAAACGGCCGATTACTTCGGACGCTTGGTACCGTACTTCGAACGACCCTGGTTACGGCCTTTAACGCCGGAGGTATCCAAGGAGCCGCGAACGGTGTGGTAACGAACACCTGGCAAGTCTTTTACACGACCGCCGCGGATCAGTACCACGCTGTGCTCTTGCAGGTTGTGGCCTTCACCGCCGATGTACGAGGAAACCTCGAAACCGTTGGTCAGACGCACACGGCATACTTTACGCAGTGCCGAGTTAGGTTTTTTCGGCGTGGTGGTATACACACGGGTGCATACGCCACGACGTTGCGGGCAGTTCTGCAGCGCAGGCACGTCGGATTTCTCGACGATACGCTTACGCGGCTGACGTACCAGCTGGTTGATAGTTGCCATCTACTAGCTCCACTGTTGTCTTGCGACGCTATTGTCTTACAAGAAAAGCAAAATGGCAGGAACGAATTCCCGCCAAATTTAGGGGATCAAGAGTCTAAAGAGGATCTTGCCCCCAGTCAAGGCAAGGCCCCGACCTCCCCGCTCGCCGGATCTCGACAATTTGTCTCGATCCAGCGAATGAGGCGACCAGGGCCAGGCGCTTAATTACCGCAGAACTCAGTTACCACTCGAGTTCAGCGCTTCGGTCAGTGCAGCTTCCACTTCACTGGCGCTTACGCGCAACGGCTTGTCTGCATCACGGCGACGCTTGCGCTCGCTGTGATAGGCCAAACCGGTACCGGCCGGGATCAGACGACCCACGACCACGTTTTCTTTCAGGCCGCGCAGGTAATCGCGCTTGCCGGTTACCGCCGCTTCGGTCAGTACGCGAGTGGTTTCCTGGAAGGAAGCCGCCGAGATGAACGATTCGGTGGACAACGACGCCTTGGTGATACCCAGCAGGACGCGGGTGAACTTGGCGACGAACTTGTCTTCCGCAGCCAGGCGCTCGTTCTCTACCAGTACGTGCGTCAGTTCCATCTGGTCGCCCTTGATGAAGCTGGAGTCGCCGGACTCGGAGATCTCAACTTTACGCAGCATCTGACGCAGGATGGTCTCGATGTGCTTGTCGTTGATTTTCACGCCTTGCAGACGGTAAACGTCCTGGATCTCGTTCACGATGTACTTGGCCAGCGCACTCACACCCAGCAGACGCAGGATGTCGTGTGGATCGCTCGGGCCGTCGGAGATAACTTCGCCGCGGTTTACCTGTTCGCCTTCGAAGACGTTCAGGTGGCGCCACTTCGGAATCAGCTCTTCGTACGGATCGCTACCGTCGTTCGGAGTGATGACCAGACGGCGCTTGCCCTTGGTCTCCTTACCGAACGCGATGGTGCCGCTGACTTCAGCCAGGATCGAGGCTTCCTTCGGACGACGGGCTTCGAACAAGTCGGCAACACGCGGCAGACCACCGGTGATGTCACGAGTCTTCGAAGTTTCTTGCGGGATACGAGCGATAACGTCACCGATCGCGATCCGCGCGCCGTCCGCCACACCGACCAGGGCGTTGGCTGGCAGGAAGTACTGAGCGATTACGTCAGTGCCTGGCAGCAACAGGTCCTTGCCGTTGTCGTCGACCATCTTCACGGCTGGACGGATGTCCTTGCCGGCAGCTGGACGATCTTTCGGATCGAGCACTTCGATGTTGGTCATACCGGTCAATTCGTCGGTCTGACGCTTGATCGTGATGCCTTCTTCCATGCCTACGTAGGTCACGGTACCTTTCATTTCGGTGACGATCGGGTGAGTGTGCGGATCCCACTTGGCCACGATTGCGCCAGCTTCGACCTTGTCACCTTCCTTCACCGAAATCACGGCACCGTAAGGCAGCTTGTAACGCTCGCGCTCACGACCGAAGTCGTCCGCGATCGCCAGCTCACCGGAACGGGATACAGCCACCAGGTGACCGTCCACGCGCTCAACGTGTTTCAGGTTGTGCAGGCGGACAGTACCGCCATTTTTCACCTGAACGCTGTCGGCCGCGGAGGTCCGGCTTGCCGCACCACCGATGTGGAACGTACGCATGGTCAGCTGGGTACCCGGCTCACCGATGGACTGGGCCGCGATAACGCCGACCGATTCACCGATGTTCACCTGGTGACCACGAGCGAGGTCACGGCCGTAGCACTTGGCGCAAATGCCGTAGCGGGTTTCGCAGCTGATCGGCGAACGCACGATCACTTCATCGATGCTGTTCAGCTCGATGAACTCTACCCACTTCTCGTCTACCAGGGTGCCAGCAGGAACGATGACGTCCTCGGTACCCGGCTTGAATACGTCACGGGCGATGACACGACCCAATACGCGCTCACCCAGCGGCTCGACCACGTCGCCGCCTTCGATGTGCGGAGTCATGACCAGGCCGTGTTCGGTGCCGCAGTCGATCTCGGTCACGACCAGGTCTTGCGCCACGTCTACCAGACGACGCGTCAGGTAACCGGAGTTCGCCGTTTTCAACGCGGTATCCGCAAGACCCTTACGAGCACCGTGCGTGGAGATGAAGTACTGGAGTACGCTCAGACCTTCACGGAAGTTCGCTGTAATCGGGGTCTCGATGATGGAGCCGTCCGGCTTGGCCATCAGGCCACGCATACCGGCGAGCTGACGGATCTGCGCAGCAGAACCCCGTGCGCCCGAGTCGGCCATCATGTACATCGAGTTGAAGGATTCCTGGTCGACTTCCTCGCCGTGACGGTCGATGACCTTCTCTTTCGAGAGGTTGGCCATCATCGCCTTGGAGACTTCATCGTTCGCCTTGGACCAGAGGTCGATAACCTTGTTGTACTTCTCGCCCTGGGTGACCAGGCCGGAGGCGTACTGACTTTCGATCTCTTTCACTTCTTCGGTAGCAGTACCGATGATGCGGGCTTTTTCATCCGGGATAACGAAGTCGTTAACGCCGATGGAAACACCGGAGATGGTCGAATAGGCAAAACCTGTGTACATCAACTGGTCGGCGAAGATCACGGTCTCTTTCAGACCTACCACGCGATAGCACTGGTTGATCAGCTTGGAGATCGCCTTTTTCTTCATCGGCAGGTTGACGACGTCGAAGGACAGACCCTTCGGCACCACCTGGAACAACAGCGCACGGCCAACGGTAGTGTCGACGATACGGGTGTTGGTCACGCTGTTGCCGTCACGATCGTTCACGGTTTCGTTGATCCGAACCTTGACCTTGGCGTGCAGTGCGGCTTCGCCGGCACGGAACACACGGTCAACTTCCTGCAGATCCGCGAACACACGACCTTCGCCCTTGGCGTTGATCGCTTCACGAGTCATGTAGTACAGACCCAATACAACGTCCTGCGACGGAACGATGATTGGCTCACCGTTGGCTGGCGACAGGATGTTGTTGGTGGACATCATCAACGCGCGCGCTTCGAGCTGGGCTTCCAGCGTCAGCGGTACGTGCACGGCCATCTGGTCGCCGTCGAAGTCGGCGTTGTACGCAGCACAGACCAGCGGGTGCAGCTGGATAGCCTTACCTTCGATCAGGACCGGTTCAAACGCCTGGATACCCAGACGGTGAAGGGTCGGTGCACGGTTGAGCAGTACCGGGTGTTCGCGAATCACTTCGGCGAGAACGTCCCAGACCTCTGGCAACTCACGCTCGACCATCTTCTTCGCAGCCTTGATGGTGGTCGCCAGACCACGCATTTCCAGCTTGCCGAAAATGAACGGCTTGAACAGCTCCAGAGCCATCTTCTTAGGCAGACCGCACTGGTGCAGACGCAGGGTCGGACCTACGGTAATTACCGAACGACCCGAGTAGTCAACGCGCTTACCGAGCAAGTTCTGACGGAAACGACCCTGCTTACCCTTGATCATGTCAGCCAGGGATTTCAGAGGACGCTTGTTGGAACCGGTGATAGCGCGGCCACGACGACCGTTGTCGAGCAATGCGTCGACCGCTTCCTGCAACATACGCTTTTCGTTGCGCACGATGATGTCCGGAGCGGACAGGTCGAGCAGACGCTTCAAGCGGTTGTTACGGTTGATCACCCGACGATACAGATCGTTAAGGTCGGAAGTTGCGAAACGACCGCCATCGAGCGGAACCAGTGGACGCAGGTCTGGCGGCAGAACCGGCAGAACGGTCAGCACCATCCACTCTGGCAGGTTGCCGGAGCCCTGGAAGGCCTCCATCAACTTCAGACGCTTGGACAGCTTCTTGATCTTGGTTTCGGAGTTGGTTTGCGGAATTTCTTCACGCAGACGGCCAATCTCGTGCTCCAGGTCGATAGCGTGCAGCAGCTCGCGGACAGCTTCGGCACCCATGCGGGCATCGAAATCGTCGCCGAACTCTTCCAGCGCTTCGAAGTACTGCTCGTCATTCAGCAGCTGACCTTTTTCAAGGGTGGTCATGCCTGGATCGATAACGACGTAGCTCTCGAAATAGAGAACGCGCTCGATATCACGCAGGGTCATGTCCATCAGCAGGCCGATACGGGACGGCAGCGATTTCAGGAACCAGATGTGGGCAACCGGGGACGCCAGCTCGATGTGCGCCATGCGCTCACGACGAACTTTTGCCAGTGCAACTTCAACGCCGCACTTCTCGCAGATCACACCACGATGCTTCAAGCGCTTGTACTTACCGCACAGGCACTCGTAATCCTTTACCGGGCCAAAGATCTTGGCGCAGAACAGGCCGTCACGCTCAGGTTTGAACGTACGGTAGTTGATGGTTTCCGGCTTTTTAACTTCACCGAACGACCACGAACGGATCATCTCAGGCGAGGCCAATCCGATACGGATGGCGTCGAACTCTTCGACTTGACCCTGGTTTTTCAGCAAATTCAGTAGGTCTTTCAAGGCCTTTCCTCCTGGCGGAGCAGAGAGCGGGCAAGACAGCCCCGCTCTCGATTCGCGTCACGTGTTATTCGGTTTCCAGATCGATATCGATGCCGAGGGAACGAATTTCCTTGATCAACACGTTGAAGGACTCGGGCATGCCCGGCTCCATACGGTGATCGCCGTCCACGATGTTCTTGTACATCTTGGTCCGACCGTTCACATCGTCCGACTTCACTGTGAGCATTTCTTGCAGAGTGTATGCAGCACCGTACGCTTCCAGTGCCCAGACCTCCATCTCCCCGAAACGCTGACCACCGAACTGTGCCTTACCACCCAGCGGCTGCTGGGTAACCAGGCTGTAAGAACCGGTAGAACGAGCGTGCATCTTGTCGTCCACCAAGTGGTTCAGCTTCAGCATGTACATGTAGCCAACGGTAACCGGACGCTCGAACTTGTTGCCGGTACGACCATCGAACAGTTGCATCTGGCCGCTTTCTGGCAGGTCCGCCAGTTTCAGCATGGCCTTGATTTCAACTTCCTTGGCACCGTCGAACACCGGAGTGGCCATTGGAACGCCGCCCTTGAGGTTCTTCGCCAGATCCAGGATTTCCTGGTCGGAGAAGCTGTCGAGCTCTTCGTTACGACCACCGATCTCGTTATAGATCTCGTGCAGGAACTTGCGCAGGTCAGCGACCTTGCGCTGCTCTTCGAGCATACGGTTGATCTTCTCGCCCAGGCCCTTGGCCGCGAGGCCCAGGTGGGTTTCAAGGATCTGACCGACGTTCATACGCGAAGGTACGCCCAGCGGGTTGAGAACGACGTCCACCGGAGTACCGTTGGCATCGTGCGGCATGTCTTCAACCGGCATGATCACGGAGACCACACCCTTGTTACCGTGACGACCGGCCATCTTGTCACCCGGCTGGATGCGACGGCGGATTGCCAGGTAGACCTTGACGATCTTCAGTACGCCCGGTGCCAGGTCGTCGCCCTGCTGCAGCTTGCGCTTCTTGTCTTCGAACTTGTCATCCAGCAGGCGACGGCGATCGACGATATAAGCCTGAGCCTTCTCGAGCTGCTCGTTCAACGCGTCCTCAGCCATGCGCAGTTTGAACCACTGGCCATGCTCGAGACCGTCGAGAACTTCGTCGGTGATTTCCTGACCTTTCTTCAGGCCGGCGCCGCCTTCGGCCTTGTGGCCAACCAGCGCTGCGCGCAGACGCTCGAAAGTTGCGCCTTCAACGATACGGAACTCTTCGTTCAGGTCCTTGCGGATCTCGTCGAGCTGAGTCTTCTCGATGGACAGTGCACGTGCATCACGCTCGACGCCGTCGCGAGTGAAGACCTGTACGTCGATGACAGTACCCTTGGTGCCGGTAGGCACACGCAGGGAGGTGTCCTTAACGTCGCTGGCCTTCTCACCGAAGATGGCACGCAGCAGTTTTTCTTCCGGAGTCAGCTGGGTCTCGCCTTTCGGGGTGACCTTGCCGACCAGGATGTCGCCGGCGCCTACTTCGGCACCTACATAAACGATACCGGCTTCGTCCAGCTTGTTCAGCGCAGCCTCACCCACGTTCGGGATGTCCGCAGTGATTTCCTCTGGGCCGAGCTTGGTGTCACGAGCCACACAGGTCAGTTCCTGGATGTGGATCGTGGTGAAGCGATCTTCCTGAACCACACGCTCGGACAGGCAGATGGAGTCTTCGAAGTTGAAGCCGTTCCACGCCATGAACGCGATGCGCATGTTCTGGCCCAGTGCCAGTTCACCCATGTCGGTGGACGGGCCGTCAGCCATGATGTCGCTACGCTGGACCCGGTCACCCTTGCTCACCAGCGGACGCTGGTTGATGCAGGTGTTCTGGTTCGAGCGGGTGTATTTGGTCAGGTTGTAGATGTCGACACCGGCTTCGCCCGGCTCAACTTCGTCATCGGCAACACGAACCACGATACGGCTGGCATCGACGGAATCGATCACGCCACCACGACGAGCCACGACGCAAACGCCGGAGTCACGGGCAACGTTACGCTCCATGCCGGTACCTACCAGCGGCTTGTCGGCACGCAGAGTCGGTACAGCCTGACGCTGCATGTTCGAACCCATCAACGCACGGTTGGCGTCGTCGTGCTCGAGGAACGGGATCAGCGACGCTGCGACCGAAACAACCTGCTTCGGCGATACGTCCATCAGGGTGACGTCTTCCGGCGCCTTGACGGTGAACTCGTTCAGGTGACGAACAGCTACCAGTTCGTCGATCAGGACTTTCTTGTCGTTCATCGTGGCCGAAGCCTGGGCGATCACGTGATCGGCCTCTTCGATGGCGGACAGGAACACGATCTCGTCGGTGACCAGGGCGTCTTTCACCACACGGTACGGGCTTTCGAGGAAGCCGTACTGGTTGGTGCGCGCATAGGCGGCCAGGGAGTTGATCAGACCGATGTTCGGACCTTCCGGCGTTTCGATCGGGCAGACGCGACCATAGTGGGTCGGGTGTACGTCACGAACTTCGAAGCCTGCACGCTCACGGGTCAGACCACCTGGGCCGAGTGCGGAGACACGACGCTTGTGGGTGATCTCGGACAGCGGGTTGTTCTGGTCCATGAACTGGGACAGCTGGCTGGAACCGAAGAACTCTTTCACCGCCGCCGCAACCGGCTTGGCGTTGATCAGGTCTTGCGGCATCAGGCCTTCGCTTTCAGCCATCGACAGACGTTCCTTGACCGCGCGCTCTACACGCACCAGGCCTACACGGAACTGGTTCTCGGCCATTTCGCCTACGCAGCGGACACGACGGTTACCCAGGTGGTCGATGTCATCGACGATGCCCTTGCCGTTACGGATGTCGACCAGGGTCTTGAGCACTGCGACGATATCGTCCTTGTTCAGCACGCCCGAACCTTCGATCTCGGTACGACCGATACGACGGTTGAACTTCATCCGGCCGACCGCAGACAGGTCATAGCGCTCAGGGCTGAAGAACAGGTTGTTGAACAGGGTTTCGGCGGCATCCTTGGTTGGTGGCTCGCCAGGACGCATCATGCGATAGATCTCGACCAGGGCTTCCAGTTGGTTGCCGGTGGAGTCGATCTTCAACGTATCGGAGATGAACGGACCGCAGTCGATATCGTTGGTGTACAGAGTTTCGATACGAACGACCTGGGCCTTGACGATTTTCGCCAGGATCTCGGTGCTCAGCTCGGTGTTGCACTCTGCGAGGATTTCTCCGGTTGCCGGGTGCACGATGGCCTTGGCAGTGGTGCGACCGAGGACGTAGTCCATAGGCACCTGCAGCTCTTTGATCCCGGCCTTTTCCAGCTGGTTGATGTGACGGGCAGTGATACGACGACCCTGCTCGACAATAACCTTGCCTTTGTCGTCCTGGATATCGAGGACCGCGATCTCACCGCGCAGGCGCTGAGGCACCAGTTCCAGGCTGAGGTTTTCACCCTGCACATGGAAGACGTTGGTGGTGTAGAACGCGTCCAGTACTTCTTCCGTGGTGTAGCCGAGCGCACGCAGCAGCACCGATGCAGGCAGCTTGCGACGACGGTCGATACGCACGAATACGCAGTCTTTCGGGTCGAACTCGAAGTCCAACCAGGAACCGCGGTAAGGAATGATGCGCGCGGAGTAGAGCAGCTTGCCGGAGCTGTGCGTCTTGCCACGGTCGTGGTCGAAGAACACGCCTGGAGAACGGTGCAGCTGGGAAACGATTACACGCTCGGTACCGTTGATTACGAAGGTACCGTTCTCAGTCATCAGGGGGATTTCACCCATGTAGACTTCTTGCTCTTTGATGTCCTTGATCGCTTTGTTCGACGATTCTTTGTCGAAAATGATCAGGCGCACTTTTACCCGCAAAGGTACGGCGTAAGTTACACCGCGCAATACGCATTCTTTGACATCAAATGCCGGTTCGCCCAGGCGATAACCGACGTACTCCAGCGCAGCATTGCCGGAGTAGCTGATGATCGGGAAAACGGATTTGAAGGCCGCATGCAGGCCCACGTCGCGGAACTGATCTTTAGTCGCTCCCGCTTGCAAGAATTCACGATACGAATCCAGCTGGATGGCCAGGAGGTACGGCACATCCATGACGTCCGGCAACTTGCTAAAGTCCTTGCGGATACGTTTTTTCTCAGTATATGAGTAAGCCATCAGCGTTCCCCAGCTTGGTCACCTGCTTGTTTGGCTCCCCCCGACGGGAGCAGCCAGAAAATCGTGCAAACCCCATGGTTTGCGCCACCGCCTCGGGTGGTTACAGCTCGTTACCGGCACCGACCCAATCGGCTGCCAATAACGGAAAAAGGCCGGTGGCAAGAGCCACCAGCCATCAGCCTTTCGCTTGACGCTCGGGCTGGAGACGCAAGGTCGAAGTTACTTAACTTCGACGGTAGCGCCTGCTTCTTCCAGCTTCTTCTTCGCGTCTTCAGCAGCTTCTTTGGAAACGCCTTCAGCGATAACCTGAGGAGCGGTATCAACCTTCTCCTTGGCTTCTTTCAGACCCAGACCGGTCAGTTCGCGAACAGCCTTGATCACGTTGACTTTCTTGTCGCCAGCGGCGGCCAGAACAACGTTGAACTCGGTTTGCTCTTCAACGACAGCAGCTGGACCAGCAGCAGCAACGGTAGCAGCAGCGGCGGTAACGCCGAACTTCTCTTCCATTGCCTTGATCAGCTCAACGATTTCCATTACGGATTTTTCGCCGATTGCTTCGATGATTTGTTCGTTAGTCAGAGACATGACTCAATTCCTGAATTGGGGGATAGCCGGCACGGCCATCGAAATAAACAAAAATACGCGAGAGAGGAAACACTCAGCCTCAGGCTGCAGCGGCTTCTTTCTGATCGCGAATTGCCGCCAGAGTACGAGCCAACTTGCTGGTAGCGCCTTGAATCACGCTCATCAGCTGAGAAATTGCTTCGTCACGGGTCGGCAGAGTTGCCAGTACGTCGATTTGGTTAGCTGCGAGGAACTTGCCCTCGAACGCAGCTGCCTTGATCTCGAACTTGTCCTGACCCTTTGCGAACTCTTTGAAGATACGGGCAGCAGCGCCCGGATGTTCTTTCGAGAATGCAATCAGGGTCGGGCCGACGAACGCGTCGTTGAGCACGTCATATTGAGTGCCTTCAACAGCGCGCTTCAGCAGGGTGTTACGTACGACACGTACATAAACACCAGCTTCGCGGGCCTCTTTACGGAGTCCGGTCATAGCGCCTACTGTTACGCCACGGGCATCAGCCACGACAGCGGACAGAGCGACTTTGGCAGCCTCGTTGACTTCAGCGACGATGGCCTTCTTGTCTTCGAGTTTAATTGCCACGGGTTTAACTCCTGCTTGTTACCGTTTCATTCGATCGAAACCGAATGTCGTTTTGGTGTCTGATTCGGTAAGGAACCGGGAGCACCATCTGCGTAGGCTTGTGGTTTAAGACTTGCGTCGCCTACGGTCTTGGATAGCCCCCGCCAGGCAGGGACCCCAATTTTTCAATTGGCGCAATTGCTTGCGCCAATCTGTGTCTTACGCGTCGAGCGAACTCTGGTCGATGACCAGACCTGGGCCCATGGTGGTGCTCAGGGTAACGCGCTTGACGTAGATACCTTTCGAGGAAGCAGGCTTGATACGCTTCAGGTCAGCGATCAGGGCTTCAACGTTTTCCTTCAGCTTGACGGCATCGAAACCGATCTTGCCAACGGAAGTGTGGATGATGCCGTTCTTGTCGGTGCGATAACGAACCTGACCAGCCTTCGCGTTCTTGACTGCGGTAGCTACGTCTGGGGTTACGGTGCCGACTTTCGGGTTAGGCATCAGACCACGTGGACCGAGGATCTGACCCAGTTGACCTACAACGCGCATGGCATCAGGGGATGCGATCACTACGTCATAGTTCAGGTCGCCGCCTTTCATTTCAGCAGCCAGATCGTCCATGCCTACGCGATCAGCGCCAGCAGCCAGAGCAGCTTCAGCTGCTGGGCCCTGGGTGAAAACAGCAACACGGACAGTCTTGCCAGTGCCGTGTGGCAGCACGGTAGCGCTACGAACGACCTGGTCGGATTTACGTGGGTCTACACCCAGGTTTACAGCAACGTCGAACGACTCGCTGAACTTGACAGTCGACAGCTCGGCCAGCAGGGCGGCGGCGTCTACAAAGTTGTAGGCCTTGCCTGCTTCGATTTTGCCGGCGATAGCCTTTTGACGCTTGGTCAGCTTAGCCATTACACACCCTCCACGTTAAGGCCCATGCTACGAGCAGAACCGGCGATAGTACGCACGGCTGCATCCATATCAGCTGCAGTCAGATCCGCGTTTTTGGTTTTCGCGATTTCTTCCAGCTGAGCACGGGTAACGGTGCCAACCTTAACGGTGTTTGGACGAGCGGAACCGCTGGTCAAACCTGCAGCCTTCTTCAGCAGAACCGAAGCAGGGGTGCTCTTTGTTTCGAAAGTGAAGCTACGGTCGCTGTAGACAGTGATGATCACTGGAGTCGGCAGACCTGGTTCAAGACCCTGGGTACGGGCGTTGAAAGCCTTGCAGAATTCCATGATGTTCACGCCGTGCTGACCCAGAGCAGGACCAACGGGTGGGCTTGGGTTAGCCTGAGCGGCCTTCACTTGCAGCTTGATGTAAGCGGTAATCTTCTTGGCCATGAGGCACTCCAATTACGGGTTCGAACGCCTCGAAAGGCTCCCCGGTTACTTGCGCGTTTATCCCAGTGACGACAAAACCCCACAGCCTTGGGCTGCGGGGTTGGGATGCCTGTTCGATCAGACCTTTTCGACCTGACTGAACTCGAGCTCTACCGGAGTAGAGCGACCGAAAATGAGCACTGCGACCTGAATCCGGCTCTTCTCGTAGTTAACTTCTTCAACCGTGCCGTTGAAATCAGCGAATGGACCATCGGTGACTCGTACCACCTCACCTGGCTCAAACAGTGTCTTCGGCTTCGGCTTGTCGCTACCATCAGCGACGCGACGCAGAATCGCTTCTGCTTCTTTGTCCGTGATTGGTGCCGGCTTGTCGGCAGTACCGCCGATGAAGCCCATCACCCGAGGGGTATCCTTGACCAAGTGCCAAGTCCCTTCGTTCATATCCATCTGTACCAGCACATAGCCTGGGAAGAACTTGCGTTCACTTTTGCGCTTCTGGCCATTACGCATCTCAACCACTTCTTCAGTGGGAACCAGAATCTCGCCAAAGCCATCTTCCATGCCAGCCAGCTTCACACGCTCTATCAGCGAGCGCATAACATGCTTCTCGTAACCCGAGTAAGCATGCACAACGTACCAACGCTTAGCCACGGGACACCCTTAGCCAACAATCAAGGAAACAAGCCAACCGAGCAGGGAATCAAGCCCCCACAACAGCAACGCCATAACCAGAACGACAGCCACAACGATCAACGTGGTCTGCGTGGTTTCCTGGCGAGTCGGCCATACGACTTTACGAATCTCGGTGCGGGCTTCCTTGGCGAGTACAAAGAACGACTTGCCCTTGGCTGTCTGCAGACCTACAAAGGCAGCAACAGCAGCGATAGCAAGCAATGCGAGTACGCGGTACAGGATCGGCGAAGCAGAAAAATACTGATTGCCAACAACGCCAACAGCCACCAAAGCGACTACCACTAGCCACTTGAGCAGATCGAAGCGAGAGCCTTGAGCTTCAGCTTTAGGAGTCATCTATGAAGATCCTGTGAAAAGAAAGCCAGACACACTGAGTGAATCTGGCAGGTCAGGAGGGAATCGAACCCCCAACCTACGGTTTTGGAGACCGTCGCTCTGCCAATTGAGCTACTGACCTAAAACAAAATCAGGCCGACCATTATGCCGGCCCGAAAAAGACATTACAACTGTTTACTCGATGACTTTTGCTACGACGCCAGCGCCGACGGTACGACCGCCTTCACGGATAGCGAAGCGCAGACCGTCTTCCATTGCGATGGTCTTGATCAGAGTGACAGTCATCTGGATGTTGTCACCTGGCATTACCATTTCAACGCCGTCTGGCAGCTCGCAGTTACCAGTCACGTCAGTTGTACGGAAGTAGAACTGTGGACGGTAGCCTTTGAAGAACGGAGTATGACGACCGCCTTCTTCCTTGCTCAGAACGTAAACTTCTGCAACGAACTTGGTGTGTGGCTTGACGGTGCCTGGCTTGACCAGAACCTGGCCACGCTCAACGTCGTCACGCTTGGTGCCGCGCAGCAGTACGCCGCAGTTCTCGCCAGCACGACCTTCGTCGAGCAGCTTGCGGAACATTTCAACGCCGGTGCAGGTAGTTTTCTGAGTGTCGCGCAGACCGACGATCTCAACTTCTTCCTGGATGCGGACGATGCCACGCTCAACACGACCAGTCACAACAGTACCGCGACCGGAGATCGAGAATACGTCTTCGATTGGCATCAGGAACGGCTTGTCGATAGCACGCTCTGGCTCTGGGATGTAGCTGTCCAGAGTTTCTACCAGCTTCTTCACAGCGCTGGTGCCCATTTCGTTGTCGTCCTGGCCGTTCAGAGCCATCAGAGCCGAACCGATGATGATTGGAGTGTCATCACCTGGGAAGTCGTAAGTGCTCAGCAGGTCGCGCACTTCCATCTCAACCAGTTCCAGCAGCTCAGCGTCGTCAACCATGTCAGCCTTGTTCAGGAAGACAACGATGTACGGAACGCCTACCTGACGGGACAGCAGGATGTGCTCACGGGTTTGTGGCATCGGACCATCGGCGGCCGAGCAAACCAGGATCGCGCCATCCATCTGGGCAGCACCGGTGATCATGTTTTTTACGTAGTCGGCGTGACCTGGGCAGTCAACGTGTGCGTAGTGACGCACGGCCGAATCGTATTCAACGTGAGCGGTGTTGATGGTGATACCGCGAGCTTTTTCTTCCGGGGCGCTGTCGATCTTGTCGAAGTCAACCTTGGCCGAACCGAAAACTTCGGAGCAGACACGGGTCAGAGCAGCGGTCAAAGTGGTTTTACCGTGGTCGACGTGACCGATGGTACCGACGTTGACGTGCGGCTTATTACGTTCGAACTTTTCCTTAGCCATCGAAATCACCCCTAGGAGAAGAATTTAGCAAGTCACACAAGCCATTAAAACAAAGGCAGATATTTTCATATCTGCCTTGTTATATGGAGCTCTTGAGCGGATTTGAACCGCTGACCTCACCCTTACCAAGGGTGTGCTCTACCAACTGAGCTACAAGAGCGAAACACTTTGCACAACCTGCAAACTTGGAGCGGGTAGCGGGAATCGAACCCGCATCATCAGCTTGGAAGGCTGAGGTTCTACCACTAAACTATACCCGCGGAGCCTGCAGCTCACGCTAGAAACTGGTGGAGGGGGAAGGATTCGAACCTTCGAAGTCGTAGACGTCAGATTTACAGTCTGATCCCTTTGGCCGCTCGGGAACCCCTCCTAAGCGAGCCGGCATTCTATATCATGCCAGCCTTCTGTCAAGCATTTTCTCATTAAAAACCTGAGGTTAGCTGCATTGACGACGCTTCGCATCGTTGACCGTTAAAGGTCTTCGCTGCGAAGCGGGCGCCATTCTATGCAAACTACCCTGCGGGTGCAACCCCCTCACAAGGCATTATTTTATGTTTTAACTCATTGAATTCTTTAGAAAGGTTTTGAATGAAGGTTTCATTCACCTTCCCGGCACTTTCTGGCGAAACCTGCACCCAAAATCCAGTCTCAAGCGAACCGGCAGCGGTGGCACGAGATACAACCCCCAACGCTGCCAGCTTCTGCTCCAGCTGCCTGTTTATTTCCGAACGAGCGAAGCCACCCAGATGAATACAGGTCTTTTGTGCCTCACCGGGCTTCCCTGAATCCCGCCTGACAAGCGCGTCCGCGGTCTCGCTCAGGAGATGAATGTCCTGTTGCGAGCCGCGGTACAAACTCAGAGGGGTGACGTCCTTGGCACGAAGCGGAGCTTCCTGTTGATGCCAGACGTAATAAAAAGCGTTCAAAACCAGCAACAACAGGAACAGCCACCGCATAGAAACCTCAAGACAAAGGACAGGCCATCGCCAAACCGACAAAAACCAGGTCAGGTACCACCCTGGCGCCAGGGACAACACCGGAAACCAGATTAGCGTCCCCTCCCGTTAGAAACACAACGAAATCCTCACCCCAATACTGCCGTGCCATCTCAAGCTGAGTCAGGACAAACCCTCTGAGCATCAGCATGCAGCCGCGCTCCACGGCCTCGACAGTCGCCCGCCCAGGAGCAAGACTCTCATGGGCCCGCTCGGCCGCCATGTCGTCATAGCGAATCCGTCGGGTATGGGTGCGCAACTGGTTACGCATCAAGGGCATGCCCGGGCAAATGAAGCCTCCGAGGTGCCCACCGTCTACGGCCACGAAATCGGCTGTAACAGCAGTGCCAAAATCGAGCACCAGGCAAGCACCCGAGGCCAGATGAAACCCTCCAAGCAAAGCCAGCCATCGATCCAAGCCCAGGCGCTCGTAATCCTCGTAGCCGTTTCGCACGCCAGCCATTTCACGGGTCGGCACAGCCCTCGCCACGGACACTCCGAACGCATCCACCAGCGCAGTCACCAGCGATTCGGTTTCTTCCTGGGTGCGCACGCTGACAAGACGGCATTTTTTGAGCTGAAATTTTCCAGCGTCGTTCAAACAAGCCAACAGATCGCTATCGGAACTGACCACGCCTCCATCGACAGGCGTAATAGCGTCGATGCGAAGTACACGCCATTTGATAAAGCTGTTGCCACAATCGAGCTCAAGAATCATCACGCAACCTCAAACTGAGCTCACCACCGCTAAAATTCCTTTCCACGCCATCCACCTTCAAACGCAGCGCTCCCTGGTAATCGATACCCAGCACAACGCCATCAATTTGATTGACACCTGCAATCAATGACACGGCCCGACCCTGCCACAAATGATGCCGCTCCCATTCTGGCTGTATTGCAGTAAATCCCGAGGCCTGGTGGAGCTTCAGGAATCGCCGGAGATTTGCCCCCAATCGCGCCACCAGCTCATTCCGATCAAAACTTCTACCAGCCACGAGACTCATGGATGTCCATTGTTGGTCAACCTCATCGCTGGACTGCATATTTACATTGACCCCAACCCCCAGGACAACGTGACAGACATCAGCCGGATCCCCTACCAACTCAAGCAATATCCCTGCAATCTTTCTATCACCGACCAGTACATCGTTAGGCCATTTCAAACCTGCCTGCTGAATCCCCATATCATGCAGAGTGTGCAAGACAGCCAACCCTACGACGAGACTCAGCCCTTCTATTTGTCGCATACCGCCATCAATCCGCAGTACGAGACTGTAATAGAGATTTTCCGCAAAAGGGCTGACCCACTTTCGACCGCGACGACCGCGACCAGCCGTCTGCCGCTCAGCCAAAATCAGGAACGGCGCCGTCACCCCGCGCTCTATGAAGCGCAACGCTTCAGCATTGGTGGAGTCGATGGAGTCGAATATATGAACAGGCCATTCGCAAGGTTCTTTTGCATCAATCTCGACCGCATCTAAAAGCAATAGCGGCCTGGCCAATTGATACCCCCGACCTCTGACTTTATGGACGGATAGGCCCAGCTCTGCCTCCAAGTGCTGCAATTGCTTCCATACAGCACTACGACTGACACCCAGCGCGGCGCCTAGCGCCTGCCCTGAATGAAAGCGACCATCCCTCAGAAGTTTTAGCAACGTGAGCATGCGAACTGCGCCCTGACAATGAGGCCCGCATCATAGCCATGCGCAAGACACTTGCATAGAAACACAAAGGAACCTTTCCCGCGGGCAAAACAAAACCCCTACCTGCATCAGCAGAT
>NZ_KN322987.1:0-793 GCF_000774145.1 Pseudomonas mediterranea CFBP 5447
TGCTGGCCCTGGGCATCCGCCCGGATGACCGGGTGGCAATTTGCGTCGAACGTGGCCTGGACATGATCGTCGGCCTGTTGGGCATCCTCAAGGCAGGCGCTGGCTATGTGCCGCTGGATCCGGCCTATCCGAGCGAACGTCTCGCCTACCTGTTGCAGGACAGTGCGCCTGTGGCCGTGTTGGTACAGACCGCGACACGTCGCTTGTTGGCCGACATTTCGCTGCCTGTGGTCGATCTCGAGGGTGGCGATTGGCAGGCGCAATCCGTCCGCAATCCGCAGGTGACGGGGTTGAATTCCAGCCATCTGGCTTATGTGATCTACACCTCAGGTTCCACCGGTTTGCCGAAAGGGGTGATGGTCGAGCACCGCAACGTCGCGCGGCTGTTCTCGGCCACGCAACCTTGGTTCGACTTCGGCCCGCAGGACGTCTGGGCGCTGTTCCATTCCTTCGCCTTCGACTTCTCGGTCTGGGAAATCTGGGGGGCACTGACCCACGGTGGCCGCCTGTTGGTCGTACCGCAACTGATCAGCCGCTCGCCGCAGGAATGCTACGCGCTGTTGTGCGAGGCCGGCGTCACGGTGCTGAACCAGACGCCGAGCGCGTTCCGCCAGTTGATCGCGGCTCAGGGTGAGAGCGACCTGGAGCACAGCCTGCGCCAGGTGATCTTCGGCGGCGAGGCGCTGGAAACCGGGATCCTCAAGCCGTGGTATGCCCGTGAAATCAATGCCCGTACGCAACTGGTGAACATGTACGGCATCACCGAAACCACCGTGCACGTGACCTACCGTGC
>NZ_KN322987.1:2755-665456 GCF_000774145.1 Pseudomonas mediterranea CFBP 5447
GAGGCGCTGGAAACCGGCATCCTCAAGCCGTGGTACGCCCGGGCAATCAATGCCGGTACGCAACTGGTGAACATGTACGGCATCACCGAAACCACCGTGCACGTGACCTACCGTGCACTGTGTGCGGCGGATGCGCAGTTGGTCGGCGTCAGCCCGATTGGCGGGCGTATTCCCGACCTGCAACTGTACGTGCTCGATGCTCAACGCGAACCGGTACCGGTCGGCGTGGTGGGTGAGATGTACGTCGGTGGCGCGGGCGTCAGCCGGGGCTATCTGAACCGCGACGAACTGACCGCCGAGCGTTTCCTGAGGAACCCGTTCAGCGATGAGCCGAACGCCCGCATGTACAAGACTGGCGACCTCGGTCGCTGGCTGGCGGACGGCAGCATCGAATACCTGGGGCGCAACGACGACCAGGTGAAGATCCGCGGCTTCCGTATCGAACTGGGCGAGATCGAGGCGGCGTTGGCGGCTTGCGAAGGGGTCAGCGAGGCGGTGGTCATCGCCCGCGAGGACGAGCCGGGCGACAAGCGCCTGGTGGCCTATGTCATCGCCAAGGAAGATACGCAGCCAGCGGCTGCCGAGCTGCGCACGCAGTTGCTGGGCTCGCTGGCCGACTACATGGTGCCGAGCGCCTTCGTGATGCTCGAAGCCTTCCCGCTGACCACCAACGGCAAGCTGGACCGCAAGGCGTTGCCGGCACCGGATCAGTCGGCGGTGATCAGCCGTGAATACGAAGCTCCCCAAGGGGACGTGGAAAACGCCATTGCCCGGATCTGGCAGGACTTGCTCAAGCTCGAACAAGTGGGGCGCCACGACAATTTCTTCGAACTGGGCGGCCATTCGCTACTGGCGGTGAAGTTGATCGAGCGCATGCGCCAGGTGGACCTGAGCGCCGATGTGCGCGTGCTGTTCGGCCAGCCGACCCTGGCCGCGCTGGCCGCTGCGGTCGGTGGACACACGGAAGTCGTGGTGCCGGCCAACCTCATTCCCGCCGGCTGCACGCGCATCACCCCGGACATGCTGCCCCTGGCCGATCTGGACCAGGAGGCCATCGACCGCATCGTCGCCGGCGTGCCTGGCGGCGTTGCCAACGTGCAGCAGGAAGGCATTCTCTACCATCACCTGGCGGCGGAGCAGGGCGATCCCTACGTGTTGCAGGTGATGTTCGGCTTTGACAGCCGCGAGCGCCTGCAAGCCTTTGCTCAGGCCTTGCAGAGCGTGGTGTCGCGTAACGATATCCTGCGCACCAGCATGGCCTGGCAGGGCCTGGAGTCACCGGTGCAAGTGGTCTGGCGCCATGCGACGCTGGCCCTTGAAGAAATCGCGCTGGATCCGGCGGCAGGCGACGCAGTGCAACAGTTGCACGAACGTTTCGACCCGCGTCACTACCGGCTCGACATTGCCCAGGCACCGCTGATGCGGCTGGCCTATGCCCAGGACCTGGCCAATCAGCGCTGGGTCGGCATGCTGCTGTTCCATCACGTGGCGCTGGACCACACCGCCCTTGAGGTGGTGGTGCATGAAATGCAGGCCAGCCTGCTGGACCAGGCGGAGCTGCTCGCACCGGCTGTGCCGTACCGCAACCATGTCGCCCAGGCCCGGTTGGGCGTGAGTCGCGAACAGCACGAAGCGTTCTTCCGCGACATGATGGGCGATATCGACGAACCGACGCTGCCGTTCGGTCTGCTGAATGTGCAAGGCGATGGCAGCGGCATCGAAGAAGTGCAACAAGGCGTGGATGCGCCATTGGCCCAGCGCTTGCGGACGCAGGCCCGTCAGCTCGGCGTGAGCGCGGCGAGCCTGGTCCACCTGGCCTGGGCCCAAGTGGTCGGGCGTGTCTCGGGGCGGGAGGAAGTGGTGTTCGGCACCGTACTGATGGGCCGGATGCAGGGCGGCGACGGTGCCGATCGCGCATTGGGGATGTTCATCAACACGTTGCCGCTGCGGGTGAGTGTGGGGCACACCGGTGTCCGTACAGCCGTGAAGGCCACCCACGCCCGATTGAGCGGATTGTTGGGGCATGAACACGCTTCCCTGGCATTGGCCCAGCGCTGCAGCGGCGTACCGGCCTCGCTGCCGCTGTTCAGCACGTTGTTGAACTATCGGCACAGTGCTGGCGAAGCCGCATCCGAGCAGGCCATCTCGGCCTGGCACGGAATTCATACCCTGGGCATGGAGGAGCGGACCAATTATCCGTTGTGCCTGAACGTCGACGACCTCGGCGAAGGTTTCCTGCTGACGGCCCAGGCGGTGGCCGAAGTGGGTGCGCAACGTGTCTGCGGCTATATGCATATGGCGCTGGAAAGCCTGGTGCAGGCGCTGGAGCATGCACCTGACGCGCCATTGCGCGAGTTGTCGATTGTACCTGCCGACGAACGCGAGCAATTGCTGGTGGCCTTCAATGCCACCGATGCCGAGTACCCGCTGGAGCAGACCATTCATGGGCTGTTCGAGGAGCAGGTGCGGCGCACGCCGGATGCGCTGGCGGTGCGTCATGGTCGGCAGCAGCTCAACTATCGCGAGCTCAATGGGCTCGCCAACCGGTTGGCCCATTACCTGCGCAAGCAGGGTGTGCAGCCGGACTCGCGGGTGGCGATCTGCGTCGAGCGCGGCATCGATATGGTGGTGGGCTTGCTGGCGATCCTCAAGGCGGGTGGCGGTTATGTACCGCTGGATCCGGCCTATCCGGCGGATCGGATTGCCTACATGCTCGAAGACAGCGCCCCGGCGGCGATCCTGGTGCAGGCGGCCACGCGAGGCTTGCTGGGTGAGACGACGGTCCCGGTGATCGACCTCGACAGGGGTGTCTGGCAGGACGAGGCAGCGCCGAATCCGTTGGTCCCGGGGCTGACTTCGTCCCATCTGGCCTACGTGATCTACACCTCCGGTTCGACCGGGTTGCCGAAAGGCGTGATGATCGAACACCGCAACACGGTGAATTTCCTGACCTGGGCCCATCGTTCGTTCGATGCGCAAACCTTGTCGAAGACGCTGTTCTCGACCTCGCTGAACTTCGACTTGGCGGTTTATGAGTGCTTTGCACCGCTGACCAGCGGCGGCAGCATCGAAGTCGTCACTAATGTGCTGGAACTGCAACACGGCGAGCACGACATCACCTTGATCAACACCGTGCCGTCAGCGCTCAAGGCGTTGCTGGAAGCCGGTGGACTGGGCGAGGGCGTGGACACGGTCAACGTGGCCGGTGAAGCCCTCAAGCGCAGTCTGGTGGAGGCGTTGTTCGAGCAAACTTCGGTCAAGCGCCTGTGCAACCTCTATGGTCCGTCGGAAACCACGACTTATTCGAGTTGGGTCTCGATGGCCCGGGAAGACGGATTTGCCGCCCATATCGGCAAACCGGTCGCCAACACCCAGTTCTATCTGCTGGATGAACATAAGCAGCCGGTGCCATTGGGTGTCCCAGGGGAAATCTACATCGGTGGTGCCGGTGTTGCCCGTGGTTATCTCAATCGCGATGACCTGACCGCTGAGCGTTTCCTTAACGACCCATTCAGCAACATCGCAAACGCCCGGATGTACAAGACCGGCGACTTGGGCCGCTACCTGCCGGACGGCAACATCGAATACCTCGGCCGTAACGACGACCAGGTGAAGATCCGTGGTTTCCGCATCGAACTGGGCGAGATCGAAGCCAAGCTCGCCCAGCACGACGCGGTGAAGGAAGCGGTGGTGCTGGCCCGCGAAGACGTGCCCGGCGACAAGCGCCTGGTGGCTTACTTCACCCAATCCGAAGCGGTGGACATTGAAACCCTGCGCAGCCACCTGCAAGCGCGGTTGCCGGAGTACATGGTCCCTGTGGCCTACGTACATCTCGACGCACTGCCGCTGACGCCCAACGGCAAACTCGACCGCAAAGCCCTGCCGGCCCCGGACCTGGAGTCGGTCATCACCCGTGGCTACGAAGCCCCACAAGGCGAAGTTGAAACCACCCTGGCGCAGATCTGGCAGGACCTGCTGGGCCTGCAACAGGTCGGTCGTCACGACCAGTTCTTCGAGCTGGGGGGCCATTCGTTACTGGCGATGCAACTGATCTCCCAGGTCCGTTTGCGCCTGGGTGTGGAACTGAGCCTGACTGCGCTGTTCGCCCATCCCGCACTCATGGACCTGGCGCAGGCCGTGTCCGAGGCCGGGCGCAGCACATTGCCGGAGATCGTCAGGGTCTCCCGCGACGAACCCTTGCCACTGTCGTTCGCCCAACAGCGCCTGTGGTTCCTGGCGCAGATGGAAGGGGCCAGTTCGGCCTACCACATGCCGGCCGGCCTGCGTCTGCGCGGCACGCTGGACCGCGTCGCCCTGCAACGGGCGCTTGATCGCATCGTTGCCCGTCATGAGGCGCTGCGCACGACTTTCGTACAGGCCCAGGGCGAGGAGCCCCGGCAGTGTATCGCCGCGGCCGATAGCGGCTTTGCCTTGCTGCAGCATGACTTTTCCGAGCGGATCGATGCCGAAGCCGAAGTGCATGCCTTGGCGGCGCGGGAAGCCGTCGACGCCTTCGACCTGGAACACGGCCCGCTGATCCGTGGCCGGTTGATCCGCCTGGGTGATGAGGACCATGTGCTGCTGGTGACCATGCACCACATCGTTTCGGATGCCTGGTCCATGGGTGTGCTGGTCAAGGAACTGGTGGCGCTCTACGAAGCGTTCCGGCATGAGCTGGACGATCCGCTGCCGGCGCTGGCCGTGCAATACGGCGACTACGCCCTGTGGCAACGCCGCTGGCTGAGCGGCGAAGTGTTGCAGGCCCAGAGCAGCTACTGGCGGCAAACCCTGGCCGATGCGCCGGCGCTGTTGATGCTGCCGACGGACCGGGCGCGCCCGGCGCAGCAGGACTACAGCGGGGCGGCGCTGCCCCTGGCGTTCGACGCCGAGCTGACGGCCAATCTCAAAGCCTTGAGCCAGCGTCATGGCGTCACCCTGTACATGACGTTGATGGCAGCTTGGGCGGCGTTGTTGAGTCGCCTCTGCGGGCAGGACGATGTGGTGATCGGTTCGCCGGTGGCCAACCGCACGCGTTCGGAAGTCGAAGGGTTGATCGGTTTCTTCGTCAACACCCTGGCTGTGCGTATCGACGTTTCGGGCGCACCGACGGTCGAGGCCTTGCTGGCGCGGGTCAGGAACCAGACCCTGGGCGCCCAGGCGCATCAGGACCTGCCGTTCGAGCAGGTGGTGGAAGTACTCAACCCGGTACGCAGCCTGTCCCACAGCCCGCTGTTCCAAGCCATGTTGTCCTGGCAGACCCTGGACAACAACGAACTGGCGCTGGGCGACCTCAAGCTCGAAAGCCTTGGTGTGGCAAGCAATATCGCCAAGTTCGACCTGTCCCTGGAACTTGGCGAGGCCCAGGGGCAGATCTTCGGCGCCCTGGAATACGCCACGGCCTTGTTCGACGAGGCCACGGTGCAGCGTTACCTCGGTTATTTCGAGCGGGTGGTGCGTGCCATGGTGGCAAGTGACCAGACCCTGATCGAGCAGATCGCGCTGGTGGACGACACCGAACGCCAGCATTTGCTGGTCGGGCTCAACGCGAACCAGGCACCGTACCCCCGTGGACAGACAATCCATCAACTCTTCGAGGCCCAGGTCGCGACCCGGCCGCAGGCCATTGCCGTGGTGTTCGAAGGCGAGCGGCTGAGCTACGCCGAACTGAATCGCCAGGCCAACCAGTTGGCCCATCACCTGATCGGGCTGGGCATCCGTCCGGACGACCGCGTGGCGATCTGTGTCGAGCGCAGCGCCGAAATGCTGGTGGGCCTGTTGGCGGTACTCAAGGCTGGCGGCGGTTACGTGCCGCTGGATCCGGCGTATCCGGCCGAACGATTGGCTTACATGATTGCCGACAGTGCCCCGGTAGCGCTGCTGACCCAACGCGCACTGCAAGACCGCTTGCCGCCACTGGCTACGCCGGTGGTGCTGCTCGACTACGTCGAACGGGTGCGCAGCGGCATTGCCACAGGCCGCGAAGACAACCCGGTGGTGGCGAGCCTTGGCGTGCGTCACCTGGCCTACGTGATCTACACCTCGGGTTCGACCGGCGCGCCCAAGGGCGTGATGATCGAACACCGTGGCCTGGTCAATTACTGCGTGGACGCCGCGCGCCTGTTCGAGCTGACGCCGGCCGACACGGTGCTGCAGCAGAACACGTTGAACTTCGACCTGTCGGTGGAAGAGATTTTCCCGGCGCTGGTCGCCGGTGCCACCCTGGCGCCGACCCGACAGTTGTTCGGCAGCGTCGAGTTGCAGCAGGACGCCGGGATCCGGCCGACCTTCGTGCACCTGACCGCTGCGCATTGGCATTCCCTGGCGGCTGAATGGCACAGCACGCCGGCACAGGCCCGCGATCATCTGCGCGACGTGCGCCTGGTCAACGTCACCGGTGACGCCCTGTCGATGCAGAAACTGCAGATGTGGGACGCGGTGCGCCCGGCCCATACCCGACTGATCAACACCTATGGCCCGACCGAGGCGACCGTGTCGTGCACCGCCGCCTACATGCACTACGACGCCGACGGCGCGGCCGGCAACGCCACCATCGGCACGCCGATGGCCAACACCCGTATCTACCTGCTCGACGGGCACCGCCAGCCGGTGCCGTTCGGAGTGGCGGGAGAGATCTACATCGGTGGCGACGGCGTGGCCCGGGGTTACCTGAACCTCGAAGCGATCAATGCCGAACGCTTCCTCGTCGATCCATTCAGTGAGCAGCCCGACGCCCGCATGTACAAGACTGGCGACCTGGCCCGCTATCGTCCGGACGGACGCATCGAATACCTGGGGCGCAATGACTTCCAGGTCAAGGTCCGGGGGTTCCGTATCGAGCTGGGTGAAATCGAAACCAGGCTCAGCCACTGCGCCGGGGTCAAGGAAGCGGCGGTGATCGTGCGCGAGGACACACCGGGGGACAAGCGCCTGGTGGCCTATGTCGTGCCGCAGGGCGGTATCACCCTGAGCGCAGCTGCCTTGCGCTCGGAGCTGTCGACGCTGCTGGCCGAGTACATGGTGCCGAGTGCGTTCGTCAGCCTGGTCGCGCTGCCGCTGACGCCGAACCGCAAGCTCGACCGCCAGGCACTGCCGGCGCCGGATGCCGACGCGTTCGCCAGTCGCGAGCATGTAGCGCCGCAAGGCGCCACGGAAATCGCCCTGGCGCGGATCTGGCAGGGCATGCTCAACGTCGAAACGGTGGGGCGTCACGACCACTTCTTCGAGCTGGGCGGGCATTCGTTGCTGGTGATGCGCTTGATTGCCCAGGTGCGCGAGCAATTGGGGGTGGAGCTGAGCCTGAACGAGGTGTTTGCCCAACCCGAGCTGAGCGCCTTGGCCCAGGTTCTGGCCCGAGCGGCACGCAGCTCGCGGCCGGACATCGTGCCGGTGTCCCGTGAGCAGGCACTGCCATTGTCGTTTGCCCAGCAACGCCTGTGGTTCCTCGCGCAGCTGGACAACGCCAGCGCGGCGTATCACATCCCCACCGGCCTGCGTCTGCGCGGTGCGCTGGACACCGCCGCCCTGGGTCGTGCCCTGGACCGCATCGTCGCCCGCCACGAAGCCTTGCGCACGACCTTTGTCCAGGGCCAGGAAGTGGAGCAACGCATTGCTCCGGCCGACATCGGTTTCGCCTTGCAACGGCATGACCTGTCCGCCCACCCGGATGCCGAGGCCGAGCTGTCGCGCATGGCCGGGGAGGAGGCGCGGCAGGCCTTCGACCTGAGCCGTGGCCCGCTGGCCCGCGGTCGCCTGGTGCGCATGGGCGATGCTGACCATGTGTTGCTGGTGACCTTGCACCACATCGTCTCGGACGGCTGGTCCGCCGATGTCCTGACCCGTGAGCTGGGCGTGCTGTACGCGGCATTCAGCCAAGGCCAGGACGATCCGCTGCCGGCCTTGCCGGTGCAATACGCCGACTACGCCATCTGGCAGCGGCGCTGGCTCACCGGCGAGGTGTTGAGCCGCCAGGAACGTTACTGGCAGGACACCCTGGTTGGCGCGCCGGCATTGCTGACCTTGCCGACGGACCGGCCACGGCCGGCCCAGCAGGATCATTCCGGTCATGCGGTGGGGATTGCCTTCGATGAAGCGCTGACCGAAGGCCTCAAGGCTTTGAGCCAGCGCCATGGCGCCACGTTGTTCATGACGGTGATGGCCGCTTGGGCCGCGCTGCTGAGCCGGATGTCCGGGCAGGATGATGTCGTCATCGGCACTCCGACGGCGAACCGCATGCAGGCGGAGGTCGAAGACCTGATCGGCTTGTTCGTCAACACCCTGGCGGTGCGCGTCGAGGTTTCGTCCGAGCTGACCGTCGAGACCTTGTTGCAACGGGTCAAGGCCCAGACCCTGGGCGCCCAGGCGCATCAGGATCTGCCGTTCGAACAGGTGGTGGAAGTGGTCCGGCCATTGCGCAGCCTGTCCCACAGCCCGGTGTTCCAGGCCATGCTGTCGTGGCAGAACAGCGAAACCGGCGGCATGGAATTGTCCGACCTGTCACTGCAAGGGCTGGGGGTGACCAGCCGCACCGCCAAGTTCGATGTGTTGCTGGACATGGCCCTGATCGAAGGGCGCCTGTTCGGTTCGCTGGAGTACGCCACGGCGCTGTTCGACCAGGCCACGATGGAGCGCTACCTCGGTTACCTCGAATGCATCTTGCGCGCCATGGTTGCCGATGAGCAGGCCCTGGTGGTGCAGATCCCGCTGTTGGAGGACGCTGAGCGCCAGCACCTGCTGGAAGCGTTCAATGCTACAGCCGTCGACTATCCGCAAGGCCTGACCCTGCATGGCCTGTTCGAGGCACGGGTCACGACCTGTCCGGATGCCGTCGCCGTGGTGTTCGAAGAGCAGCAACTGGGCTACGCCCAGCTGAACCAGCGCGCTAACCAGATTGCCCATCGCTTGCTGGAACTGGGCATTCGCCCGGATGACCGCGTGGCGATTTGCATGGACCGCAGCACGGACATGGTCGCAGCGCTGCTGGGCATTCTGAAGTCGGGCGCCGCCTACGTGCCGCTCGACCCGGATTACCCGGCCGACCGTTTGGCCTACATGCTGGAAAACAGCGCCCCGGCCGTGGTGTTGACCCAACGCGCCTTGCAGGCGAGTTTGCCGGCGACCGCTGCCAGGGTGATGGTGCTCGAAGACGAAGACTTCGCCACGCAATCGACCGGCAATCCGCAGGTTTCGGGCCTGCATGCCAGCCATTTGGCCTACGTCATCTACACCTCGGGTTCCACCGGTCTGCCCAAGGGCGTGATGAACGAGCATGGCGCGGTGGTCAACCGCCTGCTGTGGATGCAGGACGCCTACACGCTGAGCGCTGCGGATGCGGTGCTGCAGAAGACCCCGTTCAGCTTCGACGTCTCGGTGTGGGAGTTCTTCTGGCCGCTGTTCACCGGTGCGCGGCTGGTGATGGCCCGTCCGGGCGGCCATCGCGATCCGGCGTACCTGCGCGAAGCGATCCAGCGACACGGCATCACCACGCTGCACTTCGTCCCGTCGATGCTGGACGTGTTCCTCGCCCATGGTGAGGCTGGCGAGTGCGAGGGGCTGCGCCAGGTGATGTGCAGCGGCGAAGCCTTGCCGGGCCATCTGGTGCGGCGTTTCAAGGCGCAATTGCCAGGGACTGCGTTGCACAACCTGTACGGCCCGACCGAAGCGGCCGTGGACGTCACCGCCTGGGACTGCACGGGGGCCGAGACACCGGACAGCACGCCGATCGGCAAGCCGATCGCCAACACCCGGATCTACCTGCTCGACGCCCATCAGCAACCGGTGCCCCTGGGCGTGGCCGGGGAGATCTACATTGGTGGCGTCCAGGTGGCGCGGGGTTATCTGCACCGTCCGGAACTGACGGCGGAGCGTTTCCTCGTCGACCCGTTCAGTGACCGGCCGAATGCCCGGATGTACCGCACCGGCGACCTGGGTCGCTACCTGGCGGACGGCAATATCGACTACCTGGGGCGTAATGACGATCAGGTGAAGATCCGCGGATTCCGTATCGAACTCGGCGAGATCGAGGCCAAGCTTGCCCAGCACGGGGCGATCAAGGAAGCCGTGGTGCTGGCTCGCGAAGACGTGCCGGGGGCCAAGCGCCTGGTGGCGTATTTCACTGTGCACGGTGACGAGCACCGTGTCGAGATCGAAAGCTTGCGGACTCAACTGCAAGCGCAACTGCCGGAATACATGGTACCGGCGGCTTATGTGCAGCTTGAGGCACTGCCGCTGACCCCCAACGGCAAGCTGAATCGCAAGGCGTTGCCGGCGCCGGACCTGTCGTCGGTGATCACCCGTGAGTACGAAGCGCCGCAGGGCGCTGTGGAAACGACGCTGGCACAGCTGTGGGCCGAGCTGCTCAAGGTCGAAAAGGTCGGGCGTCATGACCACTTCTTCGAGTTGGGTGGGCACTCGTTGTTGGCCGTCACGCTGGTCGAGCGCATGCGCCAGGCCGGCTTGAGCGCCGACGTGCGAGTGCTGTTCGGCCAACCGACCCTGGCCGCGTTGGCGGCAGCCGTGGGTGGCGCGACGGAGATCGTGGTGCCGGACAACGGCATCGTGCCGGGTTGTAAGCGAATCACCCCGCAGATGTTGCCGCTTGCCGACCTGACCCAGCAGGAAATCGACGCCATCGTCGCCGGCGTGCCCGGTGGCGTGAGCAATGTCCAGGACATCTATGCCCTGGCGCCGTTGCAGGAGGGGATCCTGTACCACCACCTGGTGTCGCCGCAGGGCGATCTCTATGTGCAGCAGGCCATGTTCAACCTCAAGGACCGTGCCCGGTTGGATGCGTTCGTGAACGCACTGCAAGGCGTGATCGATCGCCACGATATCCTGCGCACGGCCGTGCTTTGGGAGGGCCTGGGCGAGCCGGTGCAGGTGGTGCTGCGGAAAGCTCCCTTGGCGGTGCAGACCTGTATGGTCGAACCGGGCCAGGACGCGATGGCTCAGCTGCGTGAGCGTTTCGACCCTCGGCACTATCGGCTCGATGTGCGCCAGGCGCCCATGATGCAGCTTGCCTGTGCCTATGACGACGAGCACCAGCGCTGGGTGGCGCTGCTGCTGTTCCATCACATTGCACTCGATCACACCGCATTGGAGGTGATCCAGCACGATATGCAAGCGTACCTGCTCGGGCAGCAGGCGCAGTTGGGCGATGCCGTGCCGTATCGCAACTACGTGGCCCAGGCCCGGCTTGGCGTGACGCAAAGCGCCCACGAGGCATTCTTCAGGGACATGCTCGAGGATATCCAGGAGCCGACCCTGCCATTCGGCCTGCAGGACGTGCAGGGCGACAGCCATGTCATCGAGCAGGCCCGATTGAGCGTGGACGACAGCTTGAGTCATCGTCTGCGGACCCAATCGCGTCTGCTTGGGGTCAGCGCCGCGAGCCTGCATCACCTGGCCTGGGCGCGGGTGGTGGGCGCTGTGTCCGGACGCGAAGACGTGGTGTTCGGTACCGTGCTGATGGGCCGTATGCAGGGCGGTGAGGGCGCCGATCGGGCGCTGGGGTTGTTCATCAACACCTTGCCGCTGCGGGTCGACATCGGCGTCGACGGGACCCGGGCAGGCGTCAAGGCGACGCATGCACGTCTCACCGCGCTGCTGGGACACGAACATGCGTCGTTGGCACTGGCACAGCGTTGCAGCGGTATCGCCACGTCGACGCCGTTGTTCAGTGCGCTGCTGAACTACCGGCACACTGCAACGCAGGTCACCCAGGAGGCCCAGTCGGCCTGGAACGGGATCGAGGGGCTCGGCGGTGAGGAGTGGAGCAACTATCCACTGTCGCTGAACGTCGACGATCTCGGCGAAGCCTTCGTGCTGACCACCCTGGCGGAGTCGCGCATCGGGGCGGAACGCATCTGCGGCTACATGCACACGGCCCTGGAAAGCCTGGTCGATGCGCTTGAGCGCACCCCCGAGGCACCTTTGCGTGAGCTGGCGATATTGCCGGCGGCGGAGCGCCGGCAACTGCTGGTCGACTTCAATGCGACCGACTCGGTCTATCCCCGCGAAGAGACGGTCCACGGCCTGTTCGAAGCCCAGGTCCGGGCCCGGCCCGACGGGATTGCACTCCAGCATGGGGCGCAGCGGCTCACCTACCGGGCGTTGCACGAGCGAGCCAGTCACCTGGCGCATTGCCTGCTGGAACGCGGCGTCCAGCCAGGGGCGCGGGTCGCGATCATGCTGGACCGTTCGTTCGAGCTCATCATCAGCGAACTGGCGATCCTCAAGTGCGCCGCCGTCTACGTACCGCTGGACCACCATGCGCCCGAGGAGCGGCAGCGCTTCATGTTGCAAGACAGTGCCGCGGTGCTGGTGCTGACGACCAGTGACAAGGCCGTGCCGGAAGACATGCCGCGAGTGGACCTGGACAGGCTGCAGTCGATCCAGGCTGCACGGCCGGCGGTGTTCCCCGGCCAGAGCAGCGATACACCGGCGTACATCATGTACACCTCAGGCTCCACCGGCCACCCGAAAGGGGTGATCGTGCCGCACCAGGCCATAGGCCGCTTGGCGATCAACAACGGTTACGCGGATTTCGGTGTACAGGATCGCGTGGCGTTCGCCTCGAACCCGGCGTTCGACGCCAGTACGATGGAAGTGTGGGGGGCGTTGCTCAACGGCGGGCGCGTTGTGATCGTCGATCACGAAACGTTGCTCAGCCCGACGCAATTCGCCCAGGTGCTGGCAGAGGCCGAGGTGTCGGTGCTGTTCCTCACCACCGGCATGTTCAATCAATACCAGCTGTTGATCCCGGATGCCCTGGCAGGCCTGCGGATCCTGCTGTCCGGTGGCGAGCGCGGTGATCCGGCTTCCTTCCGGCGGCTGTTGGCCCATGCTCCTTCGCTGCGGCTGGTGAATTGCTACGGTCCCACCGAGACCACCACCTTTGCGACGACCCATGCGGTCACTGCCGTACCGCATGGCGCAACGAGTGTTCCGATCGGCCGTCCTATCGCCAACACCCGGGTGTATATCCTCGATGCCGCGCGCCAACCGGTGCCTGTGGGTGTCGCAGGGGAAATCCATATCGGTGGTGCCGGGGTCGCCCTCGGTTACCTGAATCGGCCGGACCTGACCGAGGAGCGCTTCATCGCCGATCCGTTCAGCGATACGGGCACCGCGCGCCTGTACCGCAGTGGCGATATCGGCCGCTGGCTGCCCGACGGCACCATCGAATACCTGGATCGCAATGACGGGCAGGTCAAGATACGTGGTTTCCGTATTGAACTTGGTGAGATCGAGGCCCGTCTGCACGAGTGCCACGGGGTGCGCGAGGCCCTGGTGATAGCGCGTGAAGACAGCCCGGGCGACAAGCGTCTGATCGCGTATTACACCGGGCACGAGAACGGTGAGGCCTTCGATGCGGATGCCCTGCGTGCCCAACTGCGCGCCGTGCTGCCGGAATACATGATCCCGGCGGCCTATGTGAGATTGACCTCGTTGCCGCTGACGCTGAACGGCAAGGTCAATGTCGGGGCGTTGCCGGTACCGGAAATGCACGCTTATGGGAGTCAGGGCTACGAGGCTCCGCAAGGTGATCTGGAAGTCACGCTGGCAGGCTTGTGGGCCGACGTCCTGAAGCTGGAGCAGGTCGGTCGTCACGACAACTTCTTCGAGCTGGGCGGTCATTCATTGCTGGCGATCCGGCTGGTCGGGTTGCTGGCACAGGCCAACCTGACCGTCTCGTTGGCCGAACTGTTCCAGCACGAAAGCGTGGCGTCGATGGCAGCGATGCTGCAGGCCCGCACCGAGGAGGTCCAGGTCAAGGAGGCCATCGTACCGGTGCGCACCACCGGCCAGCAGAACCCGCTGTTCCTGGTGCACGAGTTCAGTGGCCTGGACCTGTACTTCCCGATGCTGGGCAAGCACATCGATCCGGATATCCCGGTGTATGGCCTGCCTGCCGTCGAGTGGGGCGAGCCGCAATTGCAAACGATGGAATGCATGGCCTCGCGGCTGGTGGGGATCATCCGTTCGGTACAACCCAAGGGGCCTTATCGCCTGGCCGGCTGGTCGTTCGGTGGCGTGCTGGCCTACGAAACCGCGATCCAGCTGATCGGTCTGGACGAGGAGGTCGAGTTCGTCGGCCTGATCGACAGCTACCTGCCTCGGCTGGTGGACCAGGGCCGGTCGCGCTGGGCGTTGGACGAAGCGCACAAGCTGCATCTGCTGGACCGCTGCGATGTGTTCTGGAGGGCTGCGTTGCCTGGCGAAGCAGTCCTTGCAGCGATCCTGGAGAAACTGACCGATCTGCAAGGGCAATTGGATCGGTTCGATTTCGAAGGCCTGGTGCAGCATTGCCGCGATGAGGCGATGCTGCCCGCCGAGCTGGCCGTCTACACTGCCGAGCAGCTCTGGCAGTACCTCGATCGCGAAGTGGCCCACGGTCATGCGCTGGCCCATTACATGGTGTATCCGATTTCCGTACCGGTGCATCTGCTGGTGGCCGAAGAACGCAAGGACGATGCTCCCGAACACTCCGGCTACCTGGGCTGGGATGCGGTCCTGCCGACGTCGCAGCTGCATTGCGTCAAGGTTCCGGGCAACCACCAGACCATGATGCAGGCACCCCACGTCCAGGCGTTGGGCCAGGCCATCAGTGCTGAACTCCACGCCGCCGCATCGCGTCCGGCGCCCTCGCCGAAGAGCGGTTACCAGCCGCTGCTGACGATCCAGGGCGGGCGCGCGGACCGGGCTCCGATCTTCTGCGTACCGGGTGCCGGCGACAGCGTCACCGGTTTCATCGGCCTGACCGACGCCTTCGGCCCGGACTGGCCGATCCATGGCTTGCAGCATCGGGGGCTGGACGGCAGCACAGAGCCTTTCAGCCTGGTGGAAACCGCCGCCCAGGCTTACCTCGAAGCCATCGACAAGGTGCAACCGGAGGGGCCGGTGCATCTGCTGGGGCATTCCTTCGGTGGCTGGATTGTCTTCGAGATGGCGGCTCGCCTGCACGCTCGTGGTCGCAAGGTGGCCTCGTTGACGCTGATCGACAGCGAGTCGCCAGGCGGCAACGGCGTGGTGGGCAGGCCCTATACCGGGACAGGGGTGTTGCACCGGTTGATCGAGGCAATGCAACTGGCCTCGGGCAAATCCCTCGGTATCGATGCCACGGTCTTCGGTGCCCAGGACGATTCGGCACAGATGCGCTTGCTGCATGCCGGCATGGTCCGCGCCGGCATGTTGCCGCAGCGTTCGGCGGTGGATTCCATGCGTGGTCCGGCGCGGGCCTTCGGTACGGCCCTGCGCACGGTTTATCAACCGCAACATCAATACACCGGGCCGGTGCGCCTGGTGCTGGCGAATGATCCTACCCTGGATACCGCCGGCAACAAGCGCGAGCAACAGCAAATGATCGAAGGGTGGCGCAAGCATGTACCGGACTTGAGTATCTGGTACGGTCCGGGCAACCACTTCACGATTCTCAAGGCACCACACGTACATAACCTGGCTGCCTGGTGGCAGGACGGCCTTCCCATGCTCGATGAGGAGGAGGCCAGTGACTACGTCTAGCCGTTCTTCCTTCGGGCGCACCCATGGAACCCGGCGCTGTCTTGGCCGGGCCTGAACTCAACGCACTCATGGTTATTTATGGAAAAGTCGAAGTTTCGAAAAATCGCTATCGTGCTTGTCCTGGTCGTGGTCACCGGCCTGGTTTTCTACAGCGCTCAGTCGCCAGGGAAACCGCCGGAGTACCTGACCGCCACGGTCGAGCGTACTGACATCGAGAACGCGGTGTTGGCCACCGGGACGCTCCAGGGCGTCAAGCAGGTCGATGTCGGGGCCCAGGTGTCCGGGCAACTGAAGTCGCTCAAGGTCAAGTTGGGCGACAAAGTGAAGAAGGGCCAGTGGCTGGCGGAAATCGACCCGCTGCTGGCACAGAACGCCTTGCGCCAGGCCCAGGTCAATGAAGAAAACCTGAAGGCCAAGCGGCAAGCCACCGCGGCACAACTCAAGGATGCGAAAGCCACCTACGACCGCTACAAGGTGCTGCAACCGGACGACGCGATTTCCAAGCAGGAATACGAGACCGCCGAATCGAACTACAAGGTGGAGGCAGCCAACCTGCTGTCCCTCGACGCACAGATCAAGGACGCGCAGATCCAGGTGGAAACGGCCCGGGTCAACCTGGCCTACACCCACATCGTCGCGCCCATCGACGGCTACGTGGTGGGCATCGTGACCCAGGAAGGCCAGACCGTGATCGCCGAGCAACTGGCACCCGTGCTGTTGAAGCTGGCGGATCTGGACACCATGACCGTCAAGGCCCAGGTGTCCGAGGCCGACGTGATTCACATCGTGCCCGGGCAAGAGGTGTATTTCACCATTCTCGGTGAAGCGGAAAAACGCTACTACGCCACGCTGCGCGGCACGGAGCCGGCACCGCAGAACTTCCTCGAAACCCAGAACGCCGGGACGCCCAAGCAGAACACCGCGGTGTTCTACAACAGCCTGTTCGACGTGCCGAACCCCGATCACCGCCTGCGCATTTCGATGACGGCCCAGGTCCGCATTGTCCTGGACAAGGCCAAGGCAGTGCTGACGGTTCCGGTCGCGGCCCTGGGCCCGAGAAACCAGGATGGCACCTACGTGGTGCGGGTACTGGACGCCGAAGGCAAGGCCCAGCCGCGTAACGTCCAGACGGGGATCAACAACAACGTCAGGGCAGAAATCAAGGACGGCCTGGCCGAAGGCGACAAGGTCGTCATCGGTGAGCCTACCCCAGCCGTGGCGGGAGCCTGACCATGACGCGACCACTGTTGGAACTCGAAGGGATCACCCGCAGCTTCCAAGCGGGCGAAAAGGCGTTCATCGCGCTCAAGGACATCAACCTGACGATCAATGCCGGGGAAATCGTGGCGATCACCGGGGCGTCCGGCTCCGGCAAGTCCACCCTGATGAATGTGCTCGGCTGCCTCGATCATCCGAGTTCCGGCAGCTATAAAGTGAATGGGCGCGAAACCGGCTCGATGAACGACCGTGAGCTGGCGGAGCTGCGTCGCGATCACTTCGGCTTCATCTTCCAGCGCTATCACTTGCTGCCCCACCTGAGTGCCCTGCACAACGTCGAGATGCCGGCCATCTATGCCGGTGCCGCCGAGTCGCAACGGCACAACCGGGCCGGGGAGCTGCTGGGTCGCCTGGGGCTGACCGGGCACCTGGCCAATCGACCCAGCCAGCTTTCCGGCGGGCAGCAACAGCGGGTGAGTATCGCCCGGGCCTTGATGAACGGCGGCGAGATCATCCTCGCCGACGAACCCACCGGGGCACTGGACACCGCCAGCGGCAAGGAAGTGATGAAGATCCTGCTGGAGCTCAACGCGGCGGGGCACACGGTGATCATCGTGACCCACGATGACAAAGTGGCGGCCTACGCCCAACGCATCATCGAGATCCGCGACGGCGAGATCGTCAGCGACCGGGCCAATCCGCAGCGGTCCATGGAGGACCAGCCGCCCCAAGGCACGCCGCCGGCCAAGGTCAAGTCGTCGAACCGCTTGCTTGCCAGCTTCGGGCTGTTCAGCGAAGCGTTCAACATGGCGTGGGTGGCGCTGATCTCGCACCGGATGCGAACGCTGCTGACAATGCTGGGCATCATCATCGGCATCACCTCGGTGGTGTCGATCGTGGCCATCGGCGAAGGGGTCAAGCAATATGTCCTGAAAGACATCGAAGCAATCGGCAGCAATACCATCGAGATCATGCCCGGGGCCGACTGGGGCGACAGTCGCTCGACGGCAATCGAAACCCTGGTGCTCTCCGACGTCACGGCGCTGAGCGACCTGTACTACATCGACAGCGCCACCCCGAACCTGGGGCGCAACCTGCTGTTGCGTTACCAGAACATCGACGTCAATGCGACCGTCAACGGTGTGAGCGAGAGTTACTTCCAGGTCCGCGGGATCAAGATCGGCGCGGGCGTCGCCTTCAACAAGGACGACTCGAGGCGGCAGTCGCAAGTGGTGGTGATCGACCATAACACCAGCCAGCGACTGTTCGGCTCGCACACGGACCCGCTGGGCAAGGTGATCCTCGTCGACAACCTGCCTTGCACCGTCATCGGCGTGACCGAGGACCGCAAGAGCGTGTTCAACACCAGCAAGAACCTGAATATCTGGATGCCCTATGAAACGGCGGCGGGGCGCTTGCTGGGCCAGCGCTTCCTGGACAGCATCACAGTCCGAATCAAGGACGGGCAGCCGAGCAAGCTGGTGGAAGACAACGTGGTCAAGCTGCTGACGCAGCGCCACGGCACCAAGGACTTCTTCACCTACAACCTCGACAGCGTGATGCAAACGGTGCAGAAGACCAGCCAGTCGCTGGCGCTGCTGCTCTCGCTCATCGCAGTTATCTCACTGGTGGTGGGTGGCATCGGCGTGATGAACATCATGCTGGTCTCGGTCACCGAGCGAACCCGTGAAATCGGCATCCGCATGGCGGTGGGGGCACGGCAGTCCGACATACGCCAGCAGTTCCTGGTGGAAGCGGTGATGGTCTGCCTGCTCGGCGGGACGATCGGCATCGGCTTGTCGTTCAGCATCGGCTACGTCTTCTCGATCTTCGTCAAGGAATGGCAGATGGTGTTTTCGATGGGGTCGATCATTACCGCGGTGGTCTGCTCGACACTCATCGGCATCGTGTTCGGCTTCGTACCCGCACGCAACGCGGCGCGGCTTGACCCGATCAATGCCTTGGCGCGGGATTGAGGTATCGAATCCAACACAGATCAACTGTGGGAGCGAGCCAGCTCGCGATAGCGGTGGTGCCCCTAACTTCGATGCTGACTGACCCGGCGCCATCGCGAGCAGGCGAGCATGCTCGCTGCTCGCGATAGCGGTGGTGCATCCGACATTGATGCAGACTGACCCGACGCCATCGCGAGCAGGCTCGCTCCCACAGTGGTGGTTTTCAGACTGTTTCGCGTGCCGCCTGGGGGCGTGCTTCGACGACCTTTCCGAGTGACTGCTCGAACCGGTCGAGGACCATATCAACTTCACCCTCGGTGATGGTCAGGGGTGGCAGGAACCTGAGCACCGCGCCGTGGCGTCCTCCGGTCTCTATCATCAAGCCATTGTCGAAGCACTTGAGCTTGATGGCCTGTGCCAGGGCGCCGTCGGCCTGGCCGGCGCGTTGGATGGTGGTCGGTTGGATGATTTCCACGCCGATCATCAGGCCGCGACCACGGATGTCGCCGATGAAGGAAAACCGCTGCGCGATCTGCTGCAGGCCGCTTTCCAGCCGCTTGCCCATCCGGGCGGCATTGGCAACCAAGTGGTCTTTCCTGATCTGACGCATGGTTGCGGCACCCGCCACCATCGCAATCTGGTTGCCGCGGAATGTGCCTGCGTGCATGCCGCGGCCCCAGGTATCCAGATGCCTGGCATACACGATGACCGACAAGGGGTAGCCGCCGCCGATGGCTTTTGACAGCACCAGGATGTCGGGCACGATACCCGCATGCTCGATGGCGAAGGTATTGCCGGTACGACCCAGGCCGGTCTGGACTTCGTCGACGATCAGCAGGATGTCCTGTTCGAGGGTGATCTCCCGCAAGGTTCTCAGCCAGTTGGCCGAGGCCGGGATACAGCCGCCTTCGCCTTGCACCACCTCGACAATCACCGCCGCCGGTTTCGCAACGCCGCCTTCGGGGTCCGACAGTACGGTGCGGATGTAGTCGATGGACAACTGATCGGTGTGTTCGCCATCGGTGCCGAACGGGCAGCGGAAGCGATAGGGGAACGGCAGGAAGTGTGTGCCCTGGGCAATGAGACCTTCGGCGCTCTTGGGCGACAGGTTGCCCATGGCGGACAAGGCCCCGGCCGTCATTCCGTGATAGCCGCCGTGAAAAGCCATCAGCGGCGAGCGCCGGGTGTAGTGGCGCGCCAGCTTGATGGCGGCCTCGACGGCATCCGAGCCGCTGGGCCCGCAGAACAGGATCTTGCTGGTCTCGCGCATGTTCGCCGGCAGCATCGAGAACAGCTCCTGCACGAAGGTATGCTTGGCCGGTGTCGCCAGGTCGAGTGCCTGCTGCAGATGATCGCCGGCGAGGAACGCCATCACGGCGTCGCGGACTTCCGGTGGATTGTGCCCCAAGGCCAGGGTCCCGGCGTTCGACAGGCAATCGAGAAATTCCTGGCCGCTGGCGTCCTTGATCCGCATCCCCTTGCCGCTGACAAATAGCCGTTGGAAAGTCTGCGCATAGGTTCGCGCATTCGACTCGATATTTTCGAGGTAACTGAGTGCTTCCATGTTCGATCATCCGTTGGCTATGGAAAGGGAGGGACGCAGGACCCTGTGGGAGCGAGCCTGCTCGCGATAGCGGTAGGGCAGCCGCATCGATGGTGCATGTACCACCGCTATCGCGAGCAGGCTCGCTCCCACAGGGGGAAGTATTCACAAGTCCGGGCCATTTCAGCAGGCCTCTGCATTTATCGCGAGCTTTCCGGCCGGCACCTGTCCCCGTTTCCCACGCCAGACACAAAACCGGCCCCAGGGTTAAATAACCCAATCAAATCTGCCGCGTCCCTGAACGGTCCGTTCACTTTTGCCAGGCCTCCAAACCACCTATGCAAGCCTTCAAGCCCCGGGAAAACCTACTGCTGGCGACTCTGTGTGCGGCGATGTTGAGCGGCTGCGTATTGGGACCGGATTATCGGGTGCCGGCCGTTCCGGTCGCGACCAAGTGGCAGGCTCCCTTGCCCCATGGTGCGTCCGTGGCCGCCTTGGCCGACTGGTGGCAGCAGTTCGACGACCCGGCATTGGCCGAGCTGCTGCGCCTGGCCGAAGCCGACAGTCCGTCGATGGACCAGGCGTGGGCCAATATCGCCCTGGCACGGGCGACTGCGGACAGCGATGCAGCCGATGCCTTGCCCAAGGTCGATGGCCAGTTATCCAAGGGGCGGGGCGGTCAACAGACCGGGACCCAGCGCCTCGGTGGTTCAGGTGCTTCCGCCGCGCTGGACGCGGCGTGGGAGGTCGACCTGTTCGGCAAACTGCGGCGCAATAACGAAGCGGCCCGTTCACGGGTCGAGGCGCGAGTCGATGACTGGCATGACGCGAGGGTTTCCCTGGCGGCACAGGTGGGCGACTACTACGTGCAATACCGTGGCTGCCAGAAACTGGTGCTGGCCTACAGGGACCAGGCCCAATCGCAACAGGACACTGCGCGTATCACCCGTCAATCGTTCGGTGCCGGCTTCACATCGTCTGCCGACGCCGCCCTGGCCGATGCCAGCGCCGCCAGCAGCGCGGCAGCCCTGGTCCAGCAGCAAAGCGAATGCGAAGTCCTGCTCAAGAGCCTGGTGGCGTTGACCGGGGGCGATGAAGAGCGACTGATCGGCGTGCTCGGCAAGACCCCGGCGCAACTGCCGGAGCCTGCCGGACTCAACGTGCAGCAAATTCCTGCCGACATGCTGCGCCAGCGTCCGGATGTGGCCTCCAGCGAACGGGAACTGGCGGCGGCGAATGCCGAGATCGGCGTGGCCCAGGCCGACCGGCTGCCGAGCCTCAGCCTGTCCGGCACCTTTTCCGTCGGCAATACGGTGGGGCAGCACACCCGCTCCTGGTCGCTGGGCCCGGTGTTGTCGGTCCCCCTGTTCGATGGCGGCAAACGTCGCGCGGCGGTGGACGGTGCCAAGGCTACCTACGACGCGGCCCTCGCGGTCTATCGCCAGACGCTGCGTACCAGCGTCATGGAAGTCGAACAGGCCCTGGTGCGTCTCGATGCGGCGCGGCGGCGGGAGTCCGATGTCGAGCGTTCCACCGCCGGTTTTCGTGAGTCGTTCGAGGCCATCGACCGCAATTGGCAGGCGGGCAGCGTCAGTCTGCTGGACCGTGAAACCGCCCGCCGCCAGGCGCTGACGGCGGAAATCGAATTGATCACCTTGCAACAGGATCAGGTCCGCTACTGGATCGCGCTGTACAAGGCATTGGGCGGCGGATGGAAAGCCAGCCAGCCGCTGGCTCGGCACCCGACATCGAACGGAGAAGGCGTGTGAACCCGACGTTGCGAAAGATCCTGCTGACGATCACCGTGCTCGCGGTCGTGGCAATCCTACTGACGTTTCGCCGTGGCGCCGAGCCGGTCGCGGCCGCCCCCAGCATCAGCAGCCTGAGCGTGGAGGTCGTCCAGGCCAGGTCCCAGCTCTGGCCGCAACTGCTGTTCGCCAACGGAGCACTGGCACCCTGGCAGGAAGCAGTCATCAATGCCGAAACCAGCGGCCTGCGTATCGCCAGTCTCGAAGCCGACGTGGGCAGCCGGGTAAAGAAGGGGCAATTGCTGGCGACGCTGGCCTCCGACACGGTGCTCGCCGAGGAAAGCAAGCAGAAGGCTTTGGTCGCCCAGGCGGAGGCCAACCTGGAACAGGCCCGCTCCAACGACCGCCGTGCCCGGGTCGTCGGCCAGGGCGGCGCCCTGTCGGAGCAGCAGCGCGAAGACTATCGCATCAAGGTGGCACTGGCCGAGGCTGACCTGGCCGGGGCCCGGGCGGAATTGCAAAGCACCCGGATCAGGCTGCGGCAAACGCGTATCGTGGCGGTGGACGACGGCATTATTTCCGCACGCACGGCACTGCTCGGCAAAGTGTTGTCCGCCGGTGACGAACTGTTTCGCCTGGTGCGCGACGGTCGCATCGAATGGCAGGCCGAGCTCGACGCCCGCCAACTGGCCCAGGTCCAGGCCGGTCAGGTTGCCCGACTGACGTTGCCGGGCGGGCAAAGCCTGGAAGGGCAGGTACGGTTGGTGTCGCCCACCTTGAGTACCAAGACCAGTCGGGCCCTGGTGTATATCTCGCTACCCACCGGCAGCCCCGCCCAGGCCGGCATGTACGCCAGCGGCCAGATCGAACTGGCGCCCCGCGAAGCCCTCACGGTGCCGGACACCGCCGTGATCCTGCGCGACGGCCGCTCTTATGTGTTCACTCTCAACGATGACATGCACGTGGTGCAGCGACCCGTGGTGGTGGGCCGGCGCATGCACGAGGCGGTAGAGATCCTGAGCGGTCTGGATGATCAGGCGGCCCGTATCGTGCGCGCCGGTGGCGCCTTCCTCAATGACGGCGCGAGTGTGACCCTCGTGCAATCCCAGGTCGCCCAGCCATGAATATTTCAGCCTTGTCGATCCGCTATCCGGTTCCGGCGGTGATGCTGTTCATCCTGCTCACGCTCTTCGGTCTATTGGGTTTTGGCAAGCTTGCCATCCAGGACTTCCCGGACATGGACCTGCCGGTGGTGGTGATCAGCGCCTCACTGGAAGGTGCGGCTCCCGAACAGCTGGAAACCGAGGTGGCACGCAAGATCGAGGACAAGCTCACGTCCTTGCGCCTGCTCAAGCATGTGACGACCGTGATCACCGACGGCGCCGTCAGCATCAGCGTCAGTTTCGACATCGACAAGGACGGCAACGAGGCACTCAACGAAGTGCGCAACGCGGTCGACAGCGCCATGCCGCAGTTGCCGGCCAGCCTGGATACGCCTTCGGTGTCCCGGTTGACCACCAGCGCATCGCCGCTGCTGACCTATGTCATCGCTTCCGACGTCCTGGACGAGGAAGCGCTGTCGTGGTTTGTCGATAACGAGCTGAGCAAACAGTTGCTGTCGGTGCCGGGCGTGGCCCTGATTTCCCGCATCGGCGGGGTTGATCGGGAGGTCCAGGTCAATCTCGATCCGGCCTTGATGGCCGGATTGGGCATCCGCGTCGCGGATGTCGCGGCGCAACTGCGGGCGATGCAGAAAGACAATTCCGGTGGCCAAGGCAATCTGGGAAGCGGCCAGCAGGCCGTGCGCACCCTGGGGGCCATCGATGATCCCGCGGCCCTCGGTGCCATCGATATTCCCAGCGGCGACGGCCGCCTGCTGGCGTTGAACCAACTGGCGGAGATTCGCGACACCCATGCCGAGCGCAGCAGCCGGGCTTTTCGCGACGGCAAGCCGGTAATCGGTTTCCAGATCACCCGCTCGCTGGGATTTTCCGATATCGGTGTAGCCAACGACGTGCGCAAGCGCATGACCGAGTTTGTCCAGCAACATCCAAACGTGCACATCGACGAGGCCAGCGATACGGTCAAGGCTGTGCTCGCCAACTATCACGACTCGATGAATCTGCTGTACGAAGGCATGCTGCTGGCGGTGCTGGTGGTCTGGTGGTTCCTGCGGGACTGGCGCGCCACGCTGATCGTCGCCACGGCGTTGCCGTTGTCGATCATCCCCACCTTTGGCGTGATGTACCTGGCCGGGTTCACGCTCAACGCCGTCTCCCTGCTGGCCCTGGCGTTGGTCATCGGCGTGTTGGTGGACGATGCCATCGTCGAAATCGAGAACATTGCCCGGCACTTGCGCATGGGCAAGACCCCGCTTCAGGCGGCCACCGAAGCCGCCGATGAAATCGGCCTGGCGGTGCTCGCCACGACGGCCACCCTGGTCGCGGTTTTCCTGCCCACGGCGTTCATGGGCGGTGTGGCCGGCAAACTGTTTCGCCAATTCGGCGTGACCGCCTCGGTGGCGCTGTTGTTTTCGCTGCTGGTGGCCCGGGTTTTGACCCCGATGATGGCGGCGTACTTCCTCAAGGCGAAGACCGAGACTGCTCATGACGGCCCGTTGATGACCCGCTACCTGGGCTGGATCCATGCCAGTTTGTCTCGCCGCAAGACCACGATGGTCCTGGCCAGCCTGTTTTTCATCGGCGCCCTCGCACTGGTGCCGTTGTTGCCCACCAGTTTCCTGCCGGCCCAGGACGTCGGTCTCAGCCGGATAACCCTGGAACTGCCTCCTGGCACGACGCTGGAGCAGACCACCGCGATGGCGTTGCAGGCCAGCGAAAGGCTGAGCGAGATGCCCCAGGTCAAGCATGTGTTCATTTCGGTAGGGACAGCCAGCAACTCGAGCGCCGGGGCGGCTGACATAACCGGCGCCGGCGATGCCATCCTGACGGTGGATCTGGTGGACCGCAATCAGCGCGATCTCAAACAGGTGCAAGTCGAGGCACAGATGCGCGAAGTGCTGCGTACATTGCCCGGCGTACGGGTCAATGTCGGGGGCGACGGGAGCGGCGAGAAGCTCAATATCGTCCTGGCCAGCGATGACGGCGACCTGTTGGAACGCACGGCAAGTGCTCTGGAACCGCAGTTGCGTGAGTTGCACGGGATCGGCAACGTCACCTCCAGCAGTGCCCTGCAACGCCCGGAAATCCAGATGCGTCCGGACTTCGCCCGCGCGGCGGAGCTGGGCATCACCAGCCAGGAAATCGCCGATACCTTGCGCATGGCGACCTACGGCGAATACTCCTCGCAGCTGGGGAAAATCAACTTGTCGCAGCGCCAGGTAGATGTGCGGGTGCGCATGGATTCGCTGCTGCGCGATGACCTGCAGAGCATCAACCAGCTACGAGTGACCGGCCGTGACGGGCAGGTCTCCCTGGCTTCGTTGGGGGAGATCAGCATGGGTAGCGGGCCGGCGCAGATCAGTCGGCTCGATCGCTTGCGCAATATCACCCTGTCCATCGAACTCAACGGGCGTAACCTGGGTGAAGTCATGGCCGAGGCCAGCCAGTTACCGGCGATGCGCAATCTCCCTCCCGAGGTAAAAAGGGTGGAGCAGGGCGAGTTGCAACTGATGACTGAATTGTTCGGCAGCTTCAGCCTGGCCATGGCCATCGGGGTGTTCTGTATCTACTCGGTCCTGGTGCTGCTGTTTCACGATTTCCTGCAGCCGGCCACGATTCTTTCGGCGCTGCCGCTCTCCCTGGGCGGAGCCCTGGTGGCCCTGTTGGTGTGCAACTTCAGCTTTTCCCTGCCATCGGTTATCGGTTTGCTGATGTTGATGGGCATCGTGACCAAGAACTCCATTCTGTTGGTGGAGTACGCGATCATGGCTCGCCGGGACTATGGCCTGAATCGATATGAGGCGTTGGTGGATGCTTGCCACAAGCGTGCCCGCCCCATTCTGATGACCACCATCGCAATGGGCGCAGGCATGTTGCCCACCGCGCTGGGAATGGGTGAAGACCCCAGCTTCAGGCAGCCGATGGCTGTTGTGGTCATGGGCGGCTTGCTGACTTCGACGCTGTTGAGCCTGTTGGTGGTGCCGGTGATTTTTACTTATGTCGACGATGTCTTGGAGTGGCTGAAGCTGCGTACGCGCAGATCGACCGGGGAAAGCATGAAGGGGGAAAATTCGCGGGCATGAATCATCCCCCAACACCCGCTCGATTAAAGTGATCGAGCAAAGGTTGGGGGGAACGTTTTATACGGCTTGGCGAATTGCGGGGATACCGTTCCACTCGACGCCCGATGGCGTGGCATCCATCGAGTGCATCCAGCGGATGAGCGAGCGGCGTCCACCAATGCCCATTTTTATCGCGGCACGTTTCAGATAACTTTCGACTGTGTTGACTTTCAGGTTGAGTTGCTCGGCGAGTTCCGGGGCGGTGCGTCCGGCCAGTAAACCGACACACACTTCGGTTTCACGAGAGGACAAGCTCAACCCGGACAACGCCAGCCGGTCGGCGAATCTTTGGCGTAATGCTTCCATTCCGCCGTTTTCCGGGCCTTCCAATGGCAGGCATGCGTCCTGTCGGTTGACCTCAGCCGGCACCAGGGCAGCCACATGCTCTTCGACCATGGGCAAGAGAAGGCAGGAAAAATCCTTCAGCAGGGCATGTTCCTGTGCCGTGAATCCGCTGGAAAAAGGAGAGCGGTAGACGGACAGAACATAGCGGATGCCGTTTTTACGGGTGGCCAGGTGCAGTTGAGTGGTGGTGTTGTGGCAGGGAAGGCTGTCCGTTTGTTCACGATTGAGCAGGCAGCGGGAAAAATTGGGGACTTTTTGTGGGGGCGAATCCTCGAAAAAAATATCATCGGCGAGGAAGAAAGGTTTTGCGGTATGCGCATCCATGACCGCGTCGATGCAGGCGCTGTCCATACCAACGCCACCTATGCTGGACGTGCTGGGTTCAGAAATATGACTAGGTCCTATTCTTTGCTCGGTAATGTGCGTCGCGTCGACAGGTATTTCGGTAAGTATCAGATCGTGCAACAAGCGAGGAAAGTTGCGGCTTCCAGTACTGGCAATCACTTTGCCAACATGCGGGAATAGTCGTTGTAGGTTCATCCTTTCTCCAATTTCATGCCAGAGTCTTGGTGTTATAGATGCAACTCAGTGTGCATTTGTTTTTTTGCTGGAATGTTTCGGCCAATGTGCGTTTGGTCGATATCAAAGGGTTGATGGGATGTGTCTGACGAACGGTTGGCTATAAGGAATTGTTCGTAGGCGGTGATTGTCTGGATGGCGTTCTTTCTGAGTACTCCTTTATAGGCGTCGAGGGTGCATGGAAGGGTGCCGTAGATGATGGTCTCGCCCTTTGAGCCGAACGCGGTATTGTGTCGCTCAACTGTCCAGCCGGAACGTTTCAGGATTTTTTCCATCAGGGTGTCAACGACAATTTCATAGGTATCTATATTTTGCAGTTGGGCAAACTTTATCATTGACAGGAAAAGTGCCACCGTGCGAACGTCTATGTTGGCCTGGGTGACTTCTCCTGCTAAAGTTTTATCTTCCAGAAGTGCGAATCGGGTGGCTTCCCAGCAGCAATTAGAATGGGGTCTGATATTGCCGGTGGGGAGAATGAAACTAAGGGCGCCACTCATGAGAGTCGGTTTGTTGGAGGGGCGTAGTCGCACAGCGCCAGTGACCCGTTCATCGGTATAAGTATAGATATAGACTGCATCGGGATCGTCATATTCATCCCACTCGTAATCGGTGCCTTGATAACTTTCAATATCCCACTTCTTTCTATCGATGAAGGCGGCTTTACGAATGGCAAATATCTGTTGCAGCGTTTGCGGTGGAATTTGCGAGTAGAATGCGATGCGGGTAGAGACGCCGGAAAAATGATGAATACAGGACGAGTAGTTCATGAGTGACGTTTCTTGGTTGTGGTTGAGGCTACTGTTAACTTTGCACTAAATCATTTCAACTGTCCTAAAGTACAGTGCTGAATTTTGTAGAGTGTATAGTCTAATTAGTTACTGGATAAATGCCGTGAATAGTGTTTGTGGAGAGGAGAGAGAGGGGCGGCTTAGTACCAGCTATTGTCCAAAAAAGTACCAACTTGAAGTAAGCACAAGATGTCGCTGAGAGATAGCCTGATGGCGGACCCAGGCATTCGGAAAATGTATGTTTTTTTGACGGCCGGCCGAGACGCCTATAAATCACTGATAGTAATGGGGTCGAAAAATTGACGACTGGCTTGAGGTAAGTAACCAGACTGTAATAGAGGTATGGGAGCGTTGTTAAATAGCAGGATTACGACCCTGCGGAAAGTTTAAACGGCTGTATGAGTGACGGGTGAAAGGCACTATGGAGTGCCGGATGGTTTTAGTGTAACTGCTCTAAGTATGAAAAAATTGGTCTGATGTCATACAACTAAAAAGTTGATATTGTATGGAGAGACCTGTCCGAACCTGAAAAGATGAGCCAGTTGTGGCTCCTGGCATGGATGACCTTATGTCTTATATCGCGTTCTCACTAATGACTGTCCTGCTGGTTCCAGGGCCGACAAACTCACTGCTGCTGCAAACCGGAATAAAGAGAGGGCTGAATGCTCGATCCATGAGGTTCGTTGTGGCGGAGTGGCTGGCTTATGTCATCCAGATGACGATGTGGGGGGTATTCATCGATCTTCTGATGACTGAACATTCCTGGGTGGTTGTGGCGACGAAGTTCTTCGCTGTGTGTTTCTTGTTTTATATTTCCTTGAAGCTGTGGTTCTCGGCGAAGGATCATTTGCCCGGTACCTCGGTAGGCATCACCGTGCCTGACCTGTTTGTGGCGACGCTGACCAACCCGAAAGGACTGTTCTTCGTTTCCTTTGTTGCGCCGGCTGGAACGTTCTTGTCGTTGAACAACTACTTGCCATTCATGATGCTGTTCACGGCTATCATATTTCCGGTCGGGCTGGTCTGGATCGCGATTGGGGCATTCTGTGGGCGTAAACTCCACACCATTGTTTCCGGACGGTTTTTGAGTCGAGCCATATCATTGGTGATTGGCTTGTTTGCAAGCGGCATGCTGTTCAACATTGCATCGCAAGTAGTGTTCGCCTGAGGAGCGGGGTTGCGTACAGGCGTGGTAGGGCGTCGGATCTCGATAGGATCGTCGCCAGTAGCGTGGAATAGTGGAGAGGTATAAAGGAAAGGGATCAAACGAAGTTCAGTTGCACCGCTTTGATCATGGCTTGCTTGACATTGGTGCAGTCCATTTTTTCAGTCATTTGCTTGGCGTGAAACTTCACCGTCCGTTCGGTGATATTCATGATCAAGCCGATCTCTTTGTAGTTTTTCCCCAGTGCGAGCCAGCGCAGGAATTCAATTTCCCGAGGGGACAGTTTCAAGTTGTTTTCAGTGGTTATTTCCACGGGCCGATATTGATTGGCGATGACGCTGAGGGTTTTGATGATGAACAGGTTCGAGCGGACGATGAGGGGGAAGTCGGGGTCATTTTCTTCTGACGACAGGTGCAGGGAGCCGAATGCTCGACCAGGTTCATGGATGGGAACGGTGTAACCCTGTTTGATGCCGTAGTTGGCTGACTGATCGAATATCTCCGGGTTGTTATCCAGTTCAGCCGGTATTTCATTCCAGAAAAAAGGCGTCGCCGTAATGGCCGTGTTGGCCATGACCGGATCTGATTTGTAGAGTGAGTTCTTGCGGTAGGTGTCTACCCATTCGGCCGGGTAGTTGCTGTAGATGGAAATCTTGGAGCTGTTGGACGGAGTGGGCTCCAGATGAACGTAAGCGAACTTATTGATCCCCAGCTTGGAGAATATCCACCCCAGTATCTCGGTGTATTCCTCTTCGCTCACGCCTGAGATGTTGTTCTCCACCTCTTGGATCAAATTGAACAGATGGCTTGAAATGGGCTTGAGCATAATGAGCGAGCTCGAAAATTTGAATGTAAGACTTTGACGTAGCCAGGCTCTATACCTTTAGAGTCGCCAAATGAACGTGAAGGTTTTCAGAGCCAGCTCAACAACGACACGAACGGCTGTGGCTGGTGTTCGACGCGATGCAGGTGCTCGGGGCGAGAGGCATCTCCCTGCTCATAAGGGGGATTGCCAAGGGGTGATCATGCTGTTCCGCCACCCCACGATGTTGCTGTTTTGAAAGGTGATTTGATGTCATTGTGCCTCCTGGCAAGTGCGGTCTCACAGCATGGGCGGCGAGACCGCTAGTTAAACTACACGTACTGAAACGATTAACTGGAAGGCAGTATAGACAAGTTTTCCAATACAGCCAGTGACATTAAAAAAGCTTTAATATTCAGGCTGCAACGCTTTTTTCAGGAACCCTGACGTCCGACTCTGCGCACAGTCAGCCACCTGGCCTGGCGTCCCGCAAACCACCATTTTTCCTCCCTGGGAACCCGCTCCCGGACCGATGTCGATGACCCAGTCGCTTTGCGCCACCACTCGCATGTCGTGCTCCACCACAACCACCGTATGGCCGTCATCCACCAAGCGATTCAACTGCACGAGCAGGCGATCCACATCCTGGGGATGCAGCCCGTTGGTCGGTTCATCCAGTACATACAATGTCGCCCCTCGGGCTTTGCGCTGCAGTTCCGTTGCCAGCTTGATGCGCTGAGCTTCGCCGCCGGACAGTTCCGTGGCCGGTTGGCCCAGGCGCAGATAGCCGAGTCCGATATCCTGCAGGACCTGCAGTGCGCGTCTTGGCGCGGCTTGCCCGGCAAATGCCTCCAATGCCTGGTTGACGGTCAATTGCAACACCTGAGCGATGTTCAATCCCTGCCAGTTCACGGTCAGCGTCTGCGGGTTGTAGCGTGCGCCATGGCAGGTCGGGCAGGGGGCGTACACGCTGGGCATGAACAACAACTCGACACTGACGAAGCCTTCACCTTCACAGGTTTCGCAGCGGCCCTTGGCGACGTTGAAAGAGAACCTCCCGGCATCGAATCCCAATTCGCGGGCCTGCTCCGTCGCAGCAAACAACTTGCGTACGTGGTCGAACAATCCGGTGTAGGTGGCGAGGTTGGAGCGCGGTGTGCGCCCGATGGGTTTCTGGTCCACCCGGACCAGGCGCTTGATGGCGTCGAGCCCGGCGGTGACACGTCCACCGCTGGTTTGTTCGGGTTCGTCTTCCAGGCTGGCCTCATCCGCTTCGCCGTCCTGGCTGGCCAGGCCCAGGTGGGTGCCCACCAGGTCCAGCAGGGCCTGGCTGACCAGGCTGGATTTACCGGAGCCGGAGATACCGGTCACGGCTGTGAAGCAACCCAGGGGAAAGGCCGCGCTCAGGTTGTCGAGATTGTTGCGGGTGATCCCCTCCAGGCGCAGCCAGTCGGCTGGCGTTCGAGGGCTGCGCGGGGCGAGGGTCTGTTCGGCAAAGAGATAGGCGCGGGTTCGCGATGCCGATACCTGGGCGAGACCGCCAGGTGGGCCGCTGTAGAGAATCCTGCCACCTTGTTCACCGGCATCCGGGCCCACGTCGATCAGCCAGTCGGCGCGGCGCATGGTGTCCAGGTCGTGTTCGACCACGAACACCGAGTTGCCTGCGGCCTTGAGGCGTTGCAGGGCGTCGAACAGGGCTTCGCTGTCGGCAGGGTGCAGGCCGGCGGAAGGCTCGTCCAGCACATAGATCACCCCGAACAGCTGGGAGTTGAGCTGGGTCGCCAGGCGCAGGCGTTGCAACTCGCCGGAGGACAGCGTCGGGGTGCTGCGTTCCAGGGCCAGGTAGCCCAGGCCGAGGTCGATCAGGGTGACGATCCGTTCCAGCAATTCGGCGGCGATGCGCTGGGCGGCCAGGCGTTTTTCCAGGGACAGGTTGGGCGTATGACGTGCGTCCGGCCCGCCTGCGTGGGGGTTGTCGCCCCTGGCGGCACGTTGCTCGCGAGCCTCTCGGGTTTGCCGGTGGGTGAGGACGTCGCTCGACTCTTCGGGTTGCTCAAGATAATCCGCAGCCGTGACGCCCTTGAGCACATCGGCCAGTTCCAGCAGGGAAAGGTGCGACAGCTCGGCGATGTCCAGGCCGGCAAAGGTCACGGTCAGCGCCTCGCGCTTGAGGCGTTTGCCCGCGCATTCGGGGCAGGCACTGGCGCGCATGTATTGCGCCACGCGTTTGCGCATCTGCGCGCTTTGCGAGTGCATGAAGGTGTGCAGCAGGTAGCGCCGGGCGCCACTGAACGTGCCCTGGTAACTGGGTTCGAGTTTGCGTTTGAGGGCGGCGCGGGTCTGGGCCGGCGTGAGCCCGGCGTACACCGGGACGGTGGGTGTTTCTTCGGTGAAGAGGATCCAGTCGCGCTGCTTTTTCGGCAGGTCGCGCCACGGGATATCGACGTCATAGCCCAGGGTCACCAGGATGTCCCGCAGGTTCTGGCCCTGCCAGGCCATCGGCCAGGCCGCGACGGCGCGCTCGCGGATGGTCAGCGAAGGGTCCGGCACCATGGACTCCTCGGTCACTTCGTAGACCCGGCCCAGGCCATGGCATTGCGGGCATGCCCCCTGTGGCGTATTGGGTGAGAAGTCCTCGGCATAGAGCATTGGCTGATCGGCCGGATAGCTGCCCGCCCGGGAGTACAACATGCGAATCAGGCTCGACAGGGTAGTGACGCTGCCCACTGAAGAGCGCGCACTGGGGCTGCCGCGTTGCTGCTGCAAGGCCACTGCCGGCGGCAGCCCCTCGATGCTGCCCACGTCCGGCACGCCCACCTGGTCGATCAGGCGCCGCGCATACGGCGCGACCGATTCGAAGTAGCGACGCTGGGCCTCCGCGTAGAGCGTCGAGAAGGCCAGTGACGACTTGCCCGACCCCGACACGCCGGTAAACACCACCAGGGCATCGCGTGGGATATCGACATCAATGTTCTTGAGGTTGTGTTCGCGGGCGCCACGCACCCGGACGAAACCGCTGTATTGGAGTGGTGGGGCAGAGCTGTCCAGGCTTGCGCGTGGGGGCATCGGGTGTTCCTTGTGGTTCAGTGCGACCTTAACCCGTCAAGGCTGCGCGGCAAAACTGCATCGCTCGGCGAGGGCAAAATGCAACCTGAGTCACAGCGATGAAATCATGCGACAGGCTTTAGCGGTTTTCGTGCGATAAAAATTTACTGGCGTTGAAAGAAATGAGAAAAGCTTCTCATTTTTTCCCATGGATATGGACCTTTCATGCCTCGATCAAAACTGTTCGTCACGCTGTTTGCCGCGCTGCTGGGTGCCGCCGGGTTGTGGTACATGTGGATGCTGACCAGCGCCAAGCTGGAGTGGGGCGGTGCCAGTCCGGACCAGCAACAGCTCGGCACGGTGAAGGATACCCGGCTGCGGGCAATGACTCAGTATTGCACGGGCGTCGTCGTGACCGCGCAAGGTACCTGGCTGGTCGGACGCCTGGACGGTGATGCCAGCCAGTTGGACCCCGGTGCCGAGGTGGTGAACCTGGACACCGTGGTCTACGGCAAACCGAAAGCGCCGGAGCCGGAGGGGTTCTACGCCAATCTCATCGTCCGTGAAGAGGAAACCTCCTTCATTTCACGCCTGAATGCCCAGGGGCAGTTCGAGCTGGTGGCTCACGTCAGCGGCGCGGCTTGCCTGGTCGCCAGTCCGGACGGCGCCAGTGTATTCCTGCTGACCGGGCTTGACCGGCCTGAAGGTGCCGGTGGCGACGACATCAACCAGACCGTGGTCTTGCGCAGCGACGATCAAGGCAAGCGCTGGACCTGGTTGAGCAAAGGCTGGTTTGCCGGTGCCGACCAGTTGGCCTGGAGCCTGAAGCCATATTTTCACGGCGCCGATGAAGTCTGGGCCTGGGGTCGGCCGGCCACGGCGGATGACTTCAGCGGCGAGGCGCCGCCGGGCGCCGTTCCCACCGGGGTCTTCTACTCTGCCGACCGTGGCGTGAGCAGTACACCGGTCATGGCGTCCGAGTCGTTGCTGATGTCCGTCGAGTCAGTGCAGGAGAAACACCCCGACATCACTCAATGGCACACTGATCTGGGCGAGCAAGGGGACGTGCGAACCAATGTCCTGCAACTGGATGCCCAGCATGCCTTCCTCTGGGTGTCCCAGCGCTTTTGGGCCAGCAATCCCGATGGTGTCGGCAACAACCTCGCGTTCAACCTGACCACCCGTGCCCGTTTGCAGCGTGAAGCGGGGGAGTGGCGGGTAGTGGAGATGCAGCGTGAGGACAATCTGTTTGTCAGCAAGCTGATCCAGAACGACAGCGGACGGGTCATCGGACTGATCGACCAGGGCAACCGTGGCCGCGACGTCATCGCCGAGCTGGACACCAAGGCGCTGACCTGGCGCACCTTGAGCGAGCTGCCCAGCGCGTTTGCACCCCTGGCCTCGGAGAGCCGGGTGCGCGAGGAGAATTTCTGGGTCGGGCAAAACAGCCTGCTGATCAACACCTCCAGCAGCCACCAGCCGCCGCGCTGGCTCTACTGGTGGTCGGACGCGACCATTTCGGCCGACGGGGTGTTCTACTCCAACGACTGGGGCCAGTCCTGGAAGCGCCTGGACATTGATGGCTACCTGGGCATCGTCGGGTTTCAACCCGCTCAGGACCGGGTGATCTGGGGTAACGGCAATTGGTACGACAATCACGATGGCGGGCTTTATTCCTATGGGTTGCGCTGAATGATTGGCTGATCTGCGTTGTCTGTCTGGCGCCTCGCGAGCAGGCTCGCTCCCACAGTGGATATGCGGTGGATGCGGTATTAATGCCGGGCACCGGACCCTGTGGGAGCGAGCCTGCTCGCGATAACGGTGACACATTCAACAGGGATGCGGGCTGAACCGACGCCATCGCGAGCAGGCTCGCTCCCACAGTGGATTTGCGGTGGATGGGGTATTGATGCCGGGCGCCGGACTTGTGGGAGCGAGCCTGCTCGCGATAGCGGTGGCACATTCAGCAGGGATGCAGGCTGGACTGAAGCCATCGCGAGCAGGCTCGCTCCCACAGTGGATTTGCGGTGGATGCGGTATCGGTGCCTAGCGCCGGACCTGCGGGAGCCGGGCTTGCCCGCGATAGCGGTGGCACATTCAGCAGGGATGCAGGCTGGACTGAAGCCATCGCGAGCAGGCTCGCTCCCACAGTGGATTTTGCGGTGGATGGGGTACTGATGCAGGGCGCCGGACCTGTGGGAGCGAGCCTGCTCGCGATAGCGGTGGCAGGGGCAACATGGAGGCCGGCTGAGCTCGGGGGGCCGTCGTTAACGATTTACCGCTGTTCAGTGGGATGTCCCCTCGACGAATTCGATCTTGTTGCCGACGTTGTACTTGCCCGAAGGCTTGTTCATGGGCAGGCGCTTGATTTCCTGGAGAGTATTGCTGTCATACACGATCAGCGCGCCGTCGGTGTCCCAGATGCTCAGCAGCAGATGACGGCCGTCACGGGTGAACTCGACGTGGGCGGCGGTCTTGCCGGGCATGGGGCGCAGGGTGTGGGCGATTTCCAGGGTCTGTTTGTCGATCAGGTGAACGGCATCGTTGTCCTGGGCGAAAAATACATCGGTCCAGGCGTAGCGGGAATTGGCATGGCTGCGCAGGAAGAACCCCGGTCCCAGGGTCGGAATCTGCTTGATGACTTTCCAGGTATCGAGGTCGATCACCGACACCAATCCCTTGCTGATATTGGGCGTCGCGAACAGCCAGCGTCCGTCGCGTTTCCAATAGGTGCCCGAGCCCAAGTGAGGCATCCCCGGCAAGGCGATGTCGGTCACCACCCGACCGGAGTCCAGGTCGATCACCTGTCCGCCCTGGGCCTGGCGGGAGGTGGCGAGCAACTGGTGGTAATCGGGCGAGAAGGAAAAATCATCCAGTTGGTCCTGGACCTCGATGCGCCTTGGCGCGAAGTCCGGCTTCGGACCGGTGGACAGCTCCCAGACTTCCTTCACATCCTTCAAGGCGACGATGAAACTGTTGCGCGGCGGGGCGGTGTAGACCGCACTGACCCGCGAAGCCTGGCCATCGCGGCCCACCGTCTCGATGATCTTCACCAGCGACAGGTCCCGGGCATCCAGCACCGCGAGATTGCCGGGCAGGTAATTGCCCACCAGCACCCAGCGACCGTCCTTGCTCACCGCCAGGTTGCGAGTATTGAGCCCGGCGCGCACCTCGGCGATCAGCTTGAGGTTGTGCAGGTCATACAGGCTGATCCAGCCGTCCCGGGACGCCAGGTAGACGAAGCGCCCGTCAGGGGAAAACTTCGGCCCGCCGTGCACGGCAAAATGCGAGGCGAAGCGGGCCAGTACTTCGAAGCGGTCGCCATCGACGATGTCGACATGGTGATCGCCGGCTTCCACCACCACGAACAGGTTCAACGGGTCGGCGTTGTGCTGGGGCTTGTCGGGAAGAGTTGCGACATCCGCCAGCACGCGGTGGCTGTGGCGGATGTCCTCTTCGCTCCAGGTCGGCTCGACGGCGGGCGGACGCTGAAGGTAATGGGTCAGGCTGTCGATCCGCGCGGCCTCGAGCACCGCGCCGAACGCCGCCATCTGGCTGGCCGGGCGACCGTTCTCGATCACCTGGCGGATTTCGTCGGGTTTGATCCGGCTCAGGCTCTGGGGCAACAGCGCGGGTCCGGCGCCGCCGATGCGATTGACGCCATGGCATTGTTGGCAGTGCTGCTGGTAATCGCGCTCGGCCTGTTCCAGGTCCGGCACGCCGGTCACGCTGCCGTGGGCCGCGCCGATCCACAGCAATGGTGTCAGCCACCAGCACCTCATGGCGCCACCTTCGACAGTTGAGGCCGGGTGGGTAAGGGCAGCAGGCGCGCCGGATGATACAGCGGTTGCTGGGCGAACAGCCCGACCACCTGGCCGATCACCGTCAGGGTCGGCAAGCCTTCGGCGCAACGCCTTGCCAACTCCGGCAGTTGTGCGAGGGTGCCGCGCAGCACTTGCTGGTCGGGGCGGGTGCCGTTGCTGACCAGGGCCGCCGGGGTGTCGGCTGCCAGGCCGGCTTCCATCAACCGCGCGGCAATGGTACCCAGGTTCGACAGCCCCATGTAGAACACCAGGGTCTGGCTGGCCTCCGCCAGGCTTTGCCACGGCAGGTCCAGGTCGCCTTCGCGCTGCAAGTGGCCGGTGATGAAGCGACAGGAGTTGACCAGGTCGCGATGGGTCAGCGGGATGCCGGCGTAGGCGCTGCAACCGGACGCGGCGGTGATACCGGGCACCACCTGGCAATCGATGCCACGGGCCAGCAGGTATTCCAGCTCCTCGGCGCCACGGCCGAAAATGAACGGATCGCCACCCTTGAGCCGGACCACCCGTTGACCCTGGTCGGCGAGATCGGCGAGCAGTTCATTGATTTGCGGTTGGGGCAGGCTGTGGCAGCCAGCCGCCTTGCCGACATAATGCCGGGCGCACGGCAATGGGATCAGACTCAGCAATTGCGGGCTGATCAGGCGGTCGTAGACCACCGCATCAGCCTGCATCAGCAGGCTCCAGGCACGCAGCGTCAACAGGCCAGGGTCACCGGGGCCGGCGCCGACCAGAGCGACTTCGCCCGGTCTGAAGGGGGATTGCAACGCCGCGGGTAGAACGAGGGGGACGGGCATGGGGTTTCCTTGGTTCGGACTCAAGTTATCGGGTGCAAGGCATCGCCACACTGGGGATCGCATCCAGGCCAATTTCCTCGTCGCTGAGATGGCAGCCGGGGTCCTGGCCCCACAGGTCGCCATCGGCCCAGGCGCGGGTACGGGTGTTGCCGTTGCAGATCGCCAGCCAGCGACATTGTCCGCAGCGACCGCCGACGGCTCGCGGATGCTCGCGCAATTTCAGCAGCAGCGCGTCGGGGCGCTCCAGCCAGAGGATCTTGAACGGCGTCTGGCGGACATTGCCCACCGAGTGCTGCCACCAGTAGGTGTCGGGGTGGACCTCGCCGGTGTTGTCGATATTGGCGATACCGCTGCCCGACGCATTGCCGCCCCAGGCCCGCAGCATCCGCTCCAGTTCGGCAGAGTGCTGTGGCAGACGGCGGGCGATCCATTGCAGCAGCAGGATCGCATCGGCGTCATTATTGCCGCTGACGAAATCACTCTCGCGGCCCTGTTCGATGTCGCTCCAGGCCCGCTCGAAGATCATCGTCATGGCCTCGCGACTCATCTGTTGATGGGCGTCGAGTTTGCGGCTGCGTTTGCCCCGGCCGCTGTAGTTGAGGTGCGACAGATAGAACTTCTGCACGTCGTACTCATTCATCAGGTCCAGGAGCCGGGGCAGTTGGGCATGGTTCTGCTGGGTCAGGGTGGTGCGCAGTCCGACCCGGATCCCTTGCTCGCGGCAGAGCCGGATGGCGGCCATGGAGCGGGCGAAACTGCCCTTGAGCTGGCGGAAGGCATCGTGGGTGGCTTCCAGGCCATCGATGCTGATGCCGACGTAGTCGAAGTTCGCGGCGCGGATCTGCTCGATATTGCTCGGGTCGATCAGCGTGCCGTTGGTGGACAGGGCGAGGAAGAAGCCTTTGGCGCGGGCATGGGCGCTGAGCTGGAACAGATCGTCGCGCAACAGCGGTTCGCCGCCGGAGAGGATCAGTACGCGCACACCGGCGTCATGCAGGTCGTCGATGACCTTGAGCGCGGCGGCAGTGTCCAGCTCGTCGCGAAACACGCTGTCGGCCGAGGTGGCGTAGCAGTGCTTGCAGGTCAGATTGCAACGCCTGAGCAGGTTCCAGATCACCACCGGCGCCCGGCTGCTGCCCACGGGGGCGGTGCGTGGAGCGGGACACTGGCCGGCCAGGGCGCGCAGATAATGGCTGATCCTCAACATGATGCGCTCCTTCCGATACACGAGTGCTTGATCTATGGGCTCAGCACAAACCTGTGGGAGCAAAGCTTGCTCGCGATTGGGGCAAGTCAGTCGACCGCTATTGGCTGTTCCACCGCTATCGCGAGCAAGCTTTGCTCCTACAGGTTGTGGGTTAACTGCCTGGCATCAGGCGCAGGCCGGTTTTCTTCAGGATGCGGCTGCTCACCAGCATGTCGTCGGCGGCACAGGCATCTCCCAGCAGGTAGCGCAGATGGTCGCGGTAGCTGTCGATTTCCTCACGGCTGCGACCGTGGACCATGGCGAACAGGTTGTAGCGCCAGCCAGGCCTGCGCGGACGTCGGTAGCAGTGGCTGACGAAGGGCTGCGCACCCAGCAGCGAACCAAGTCGCGACATATCGGCGTCAGCGACGTCCCAGACGGTCATGCCGTTGTGGCGATAGCCCAGGCGGTAGTGGTTGGGCACGGCGGCGATGCGGCGGATGGCGCCTTCGGCCTGCAGGCGTTTGAGCAGGTCGAGGGTGGACTCCACGCTCAGTCCCAACTGTTCCGCGAGCCAGGCCCATGGGTCTTCCAGCAGCGGCAGGCCTTCCTGGGTCAGTTCGACCAGTCGCCGTGCCAGGGATGTTTCACTCAACGGCGGTGGTGCTTGCCGCGACGGTTCAGACGGGGAAATACAGGCCGACATGGTAAGTCTCCTCCTTGGGCAGGTTCAGCGGCACCAGGCCGGTCAGGCGCTCGATGCGCAGCAGGCTCTCGCGGATCGCCTGCTCGCTGGCGCAGGCCAGCACGAACCACATGTTCAAGTGGTGTTCGCGGCGATAGTTGTGAGCCACCTCGGGCATCGCCGCGAGCTGCTCGGCAACGGCTTCGAAACGGGCTTCGGGCACTGCCAGCGCCGCCAGGGTGAATGCGCCGCCCAGGCGCTCGACATCGAACATCGGGCCGAAGCGGGTGAGCACGCCGTCGTTGAGCAATTCGTGCAGCCGGTCGAGCAGTTCGGCGCTGCTGCTGTCCAGCTCAAGGGCCAATGCCTGCCAAGGCTGGCGCACCAACGGCAGGCCCAGCTGCAGGCGGTTGATCAGGCGTCGGTCGAGGTCATCCATCGATACGGACTCCTGCCGGAGCGGTGAAGCGTCCACCGCATTGCTTGAACAGCTGGGTGCTGAACAGCAGCTGGTGGGGCAGGTCGTCCAGCAAGTGCTCGGCGAGCAGTGCCTGGACCTGGGCCTCGACCCGGTCACGCTGGCGACCGTGGATCATGCAGAACAGGTTGTACTGCCACTGGGGCAGGCGCCGTGGCCGCTGGTAGCACAGGTTGATGCCCGAGGCCTTGCCGAGGCGGCGACCGACTTCATCCACCAGGGCGTCCGGCACATCCAGCACCAGCATGGCGTTGGCGGCAAAACCCAAGGCGCGGTGGTTGACCACCAGGCCGACCCGGCGAAACAGGCCTTGTTCTTGCCATTGCCGTATCTGCTCGAGCACCTGTCGTTCGTCGGCGTCGATCTGTTCGGCCAGGGCCTGGAAGGGGCGCGGCGTCAGCGGCAGGCCGCTCTCCAGGAGACGGCGTAGCGCCAGCGACTGCTGTTCGCTCAACGGTGTGTTCATGGGGTGGCCTCCAGGGCAAAGCCCAGGTTGATGCGGTAGGCGGTGAGCATGGGCAGGTCCAGCGGTGTCAGGCCGGTGTCGCTCTCCAGTTCTCGGAGAATGTTTTCCAGATGCGCGCGGTCGGGGCCGGTGAGGACGAACCACAGGTTGTAGCGATGCTCCCGGGCATAGTTGTGATTGACCTCCGGATACTGGCTGACGCGGGCAGCCACTTGCTGCAAGCGGTCCTCGGGCACGGCCAGGGCCGCCAGGGTGCTGGCACCGGCCCTGGAATGCTCGAACACCGGGCCGACCCGGTACAGGGTGCCGGCCACTTGCAGGTGTTGCAGGCAGTCAATGACTTGGGCTTCGCTGCAACCGAGGGCGTCGGCCATCGCCCTATAGGGTTCGGCGCACAACGGCATGCCATGCTGGAAACGGTCGATCAGGCGACGGGCCAGTGAATTCCCGGTCATGCTCAATACCCCGGTTTATGCGCGCGACTGCTGAAGAAAATGCCGCTGGGACTGAGAGCGGGCAGGATCGCGAGGCGTTCGAGTCGGTAAGGGTCCCAGACCTGTAGCTCGTTGCCGTCTCGAACCGACAGCCACACCTGGTCGCCGCGGGCGGTGAATTCCATGTGCAGCACCGCCGGTCCCGGCCGCAGATCGGCCACGATGGCATGGGTCTGGGTGTCGATGACCTGGACCCGGTCGTTGTCCGGATAAGCGAAGTTGACCCACAACTGCCGGGCGTCCGGTCGTGCCGTGACAAACACCGGCTGGCCGGCCACGGCGATGCTGTCGGTCTGCTGCCAGTCACGAGCATCCATCACCAGCACCTGGTGATGCCCGACGGCGGGGACGAAAGCCTGTCCGTCGGCCAGGGCCCAACCTTCCAGGTGAGGCATCTTGTACACCGGGAGCCGCGCCTGACCGCGTCCATAATGCCCCAGCACGCGTTTCACGCCGCGTTCCGGATGCCACAGGTCGAGCTGCGCCATGCCGTCCTCACCGAACAAGCCGGCCATGTAGTAGCGGCCCTCGGGCGTGATCAGCGCGTCATAGGGCTGCTGGCCGATGGCGGTGAAGCGCTCGATGCGTGGTACTTGGCCTTGGCTGAAATCGGCGGTCCAGATTTCGCCGGTGTCGAACAGACTGAACACGAAACGCTGTCCCGGTGCGTCCACCAGACCGACCACCCGTGAGCGCTTGCTGCCGTCCGGCAAGGGTGTGGACGGGATGTCGGCGACCTGTTCCAGGGTGCGGGCATCGAACACCTTGACGCCGCCGGGTTCGTAGTTGGAGACGGCAATCAGCTTGCCGTCCTGGCTGATCGCACCGCCGATGCTGTTGCCGCCCTGGAGAATCCGCCGCTCGATCCGCTGAGTCAGCAGGTCGACTTTGCTCAAACCGCCGTCACGACCGAACACGTAGGCATAACGCTGGTCGCGGGAGAACACCACTGACGCATGGGAGAGGTCGCCCAGCCCTTCGACCCGACCGAGCGCGGTGCGCCGCTCGCTTTCGATGATCTGCAGGCTGCCGCTGGCGCGCTCCACCACCACACCGAGGTCGCCGGTGCCGCGCAGCGGTGCCTGGGCGCAGGCCGACAGCAACAACACCGCGGCTGAAAATAACAGGAAGGAACGGATCATGGGGTGGGTTTTCCTTGCAGGAGCCGGTCCACCAGCCAGCGGATGTCGTCAGGTCCGAGCAGCGGCGCCCAGCCGGGCATGGCACTGCCGGGGCGGCCTTGGGTGACGGTGGCGATGAGGTTGTCGCGGGGTTTTCCGGCCAGGGCGGTCTGGGTCAGGGGGGGGCCGAGACCGCCGGTCAGATACAGGCCGTGGCAGGCGCCGCAGTCCTGGTCCAGCAGGTGTTGCAATTGGGCCTGGCGCTGGGGGCCGGGGGCGGCCAGCGCGCTGGCAGAAAAGGCCAGGAGCAGGGCCGTCATCCAGGTTGCAGCGCTGTGTCGTTCCATGACGTCCTCCTGAATTGAAAGGGTGCGAGCAACAACAATCATTTGTGGCGAGGGGATTGATCTGTGGCTAGGGGAATCTGTCTGTGACTAGTGGGTTATTTGTGGCGAGGGGATTTATCCCCGCTGGGCTGCGAAGCAGCCCCACCAAAAAGCGGCACTCATCAACCTGACACACCGCGACATCAGGTTTTGGGGGCTGCTTTGCAGCCCAGCGGGGATAAATCCCCTCGCCACAGGTCCAGTTGTCACAGATCCACTTGCTACAAATCCCTCGCTACAAAGTGTCTCTCGCAGGGTTATTTAAGGCTCAACACCCACGCCGCCAGAACCTTGGCTTCCTCTTCGGTCACCGGATTCGCCGGCATCGGCATCGGTCCCCAGTTGCCTTGCGTGCCTTCCTTGATGTGCTTGGCGAGCACTTCCTGGGCCCCGGGGACGCTGGCGTTTTTCGCCGCGACGTCCTTGAGGGCCGGGCCTACCACCTTGGTGTCGATGGCATGGCAAGCCGCGCAGGGTTTGCTCTTGAACAGTGTCGGGCCATCCTCGGCCAGCGCCGGTTGCAAGCTGGAGAGGGCGGTCAGGGCCAACGCGATCAGAATAGGCTTCATGGTTTTTCCTCTTATTGATGGAGCTCAATAGATGTCATGTTGGGTGTTGTAGACGTTGAATTTCCCGGTCGGAGTGATCAGGCGCTTGTCCTTGATCACGTCCTTGACCTTGAGGGTCTTGTCGTCGATCACCACCAGCGCCGACTCGTCCTCCTGTCCGCTCCAGACCGAAAACCAGACCTCGTCGCCGGCCTTGTTGTATTCCGGTTGCACCACCCGCAGGGCGCCTTTCTTGATGCCTGCGTACTCGGCAATCGGCAGCACGGTGTAGCCGGCGTCGAGCTTGTCGATGTCGAACACCGCCACCGACTGGCTGAGCTTGGCGTCGGGGCTCAAGGTGGTGTCGACATACAGGTGACGTGACTGGGGATGGGTCTTGATGAACAGCGAACCGCCGCCCTGGCCCTGCAGGGAGCCGACCTGTTTCCAGGCGTATTGCGGGTGCTTGACCGGGTCGGTCCCGATCATCGAAACCCCGGCATCCCCCAGGTGGCTGGTGGCCCAGACCGGCCCGTACAGCGGATGGTTGAAGTTGGCGCCGCGCCCCGGATGCGGGGTCTTGCCGACGTCCACCAGGGCGGTGAGCTTGCGTTCCTTGGAGTCGATCACCGCTACCTTGTTGGAGTTGTTGGCCGCCGTCATGAAGTAGCGGTGGCTGCTGTCCCAACCGCCGTCATGGAGGAACGGCGCGGCGTCGATGCTGGTGATGGTGAGGTTCTTGATGTCCTGGTAATTGACCAGCATCACCTTGCCGGTTTCCTTGACGTTGACGATGAACTCCGGCCACTCGTGGGAGGCGATGATGGCCGCCACACGTGGTTCGGGATGGTATTGCTGGGTGTCGACCGTCATGCCTCGGGTCGAGACGATCTGTTTCGGCTCCAGGGTTTCGCCGTCCATGATGGTGAACTGCGGCGGCCAGTAGGAGCCGGCGATGGTGTACTTGTCTTCGTAGCCCTTGAACTTGGAGGTTTCCACCGAGCGGGCCTCGATGCCCACCTTGATTTCCGCGACCTTGGTCGGCTCCTTCGGCCACAGGTCGATCATGTCGATCCTGGCATCCCGGCCGATCACCAGCAGGTAGCGCCCCGACGCCGAGATACGGGAAATGTGTACCGCATAGCCGGTGTCGATCAGCTTGACGATTTTCTTGGAGTCGCCATCGATCAAGGCAATCTTGCCGTCATCGCGCAGGGTGACGGAAAACAGGTTCTGCAGGTTGAGGCTGTTGAGCTGCCGGGTCGGCCGGTCCTCAGGCTTGACCAGCACTTTCCAGGTCTTGAGGGTTTCCGCCATGCCCCATTCCGGTGGCGTCGGCGGGGTGTGCTGGATGAACTTGGCCATCACCGTGATCTGGTCTTTGCTCAGCGCATTGGAGGTGCCCCAGTTCGGCATGCCGGCGGCCGAGCCGTAGGTGATCAGTGCTTCCAGGTAGGCCTGGCCACGTGCCTGGGTGATGTCCGGGGTCAGCGGCTTGCCGGTGGCGCCCTTGCGCAATACGCCGTGGCAGCCGGCGCAGCGCTGGAAGTAGATTTCCTTGGCCGCGTCGAAGTCGGCCTGGCTCAGGTCCGGCGCGCCTTCGGTCTTGACCATGCGCGGTTGCTCCGGGGCGGCGGGTTGGTCGGCGAAGGCGTGGGGTGCGGCCAGCGCCGTACACAGCGCCGTGACCCTCAGGACCCACGATTTTTTGTGGCTGATCAGCATTCCATTTCTCCTCAGGCATGACCCGCGCTGCGCTGTAATGGATGTTCGGCGCGCAGGTTCCGGGTGCACTGCAAGGCTATTCCCTGGCCCGTGATTACTCGCTTGACCTCGATCAAGTTTGCCCGCCGAGCGCCTTGCCAGGTTGTCGCAGGGCGCCGTAGCGTGAGCGGCAATCGTATTGTTCGAGCAGGACACGCCATGAACCCGAGTCAGATCTCTCCCCATCCGGACGAACCTTTCTATCAGCCCCAGGACAACGAACAGGCACTGTTCGAACAGGCCTGGCACCACGGCATGCCGGTGCTGATCAAGGGGCCGACGGGCTGCGGCAAGACCCGTTTCGTCCAGCACATGGCTCACCGCTTGAAGCTGCCGCTGTACACCGTGGCCTGTCACGATGACCTGAGCGCCGCCGACCTGGTGGGCCGCCACCTGATCGGTGCCCAGGGCACCTGGTGGCAGGATGGGCCATTGACCCGGGCAGTGCGCGAGGGCGGCATCTGTTACCTGGACGAGGTGGTCGAGGCGCGGCAAGACACGGCGGTCGTATTGCACCCGCTGGCCGACGATCGTCGGCAGCTGTACCTGGAACGCACCGGCGAAGTGCTCCAGGCACCTCGTTCCTTCATGCTGGTGGTGTCTTACAACCCCGGTTACCAGAACCTGCTCAAGGGCATGAAGCCCAGCACGCGCCAGCGTTTCGTGGCGATGCGTTTTGGCTATCCGGCTGTGGCGGATGAGGAGCGCATCGTCGCCCGCGAGGCGGGCGTGAACCTGGACCTGGCCGCCCAGGTGGTGCGCCTGGGCGAGGCCCTGCGCCGGCTCGATCAGCATGACCTGGAAGAAGTGGCTTCGACCCGGCTGCTGATTTTCGCCGCGCGCATGATCGGCGCCGGCATGAATCCGCGGCAAGCGTGCCTGGCGTGTCTGGCCGAGCCGTTGAGCGACGATCCGCAGACGGTCGCCGCCTTGATGGATGTGGTCGATGTCCACTTCGGCTGAAACCGCGGTCATGCCCCGGCGTCTGCCGGGGGATCTGGCGATGTGGTTCTTCATCCTCGCCGAGCTCTCGGTGTTCGCGTTGCTGATGCTGGCGTTTGTCGTCGCCCAGGCGTTGTATCCGCAAATCTTCAGCGAAGGCCGGCAGTTGCTGGATCGCTCCACGGGACTGGCGATGACCCTGAGCCTGTTGACCGCCGGGCTGTTCGCTGCGCTGGCCCTGGAGCAGGTCAGGCGGGATCGGCCGCGCCGGAGTGCTCTGCTGTTGTGCGTGGCGTTGCTGTTTGCATCAGGCTATGTGGGCATCAAGCTCAGCGAATATGCCCATCTCTCGGCCAGCGGCCTGGGCCTTGAGCACAACACCTTTTTCACCCTGTACTGGATCCTTACCGCGTTCCATTTCCTCCATGTGCTGCTGGGCATGGCGATTCTCGGTTGGCTGGCCGAGGGCTGTCGGCGACGGCGCTATGGCTCGCGACAGTGCAGTGGCCTGGAGTCCGGTGTGTTGTATTGGCACATGGTGGACCTGGTGTGGGTGCTGCTGTTTCCGCTGGTCTACATCCTGGATTGAGCGGAGGCGCTCATGCCGAATTCCCTTGTTCTGATTCTTTGCTGGACGGCCCTGGCCGTGTTGAGCGGCGGCACTGTCGCCCTGGGCCAGTTCGCCGGTTCCGGTGTCGTCTCCGTCGCACTGCTCAGCGTGGCGGTCACCAAGGCCTGGCTGATCGCCGACGGCTTCATGGAGCTGCGCCATGCGCCGCGATTGTGGCGGTGGTTGGTGTTGAGTTGGGCGATGGTGTTGGCGACCCTCATCGCAACGGTCCTGCTGTTCGCGCCTTGAACCTCAAACACAGCATTGTGGCGAGGGGATGAATCCCCGCTGGGCTGCGAAGCAGACCCAAAACTATCGATGCAATCTGCCTGGCACACCTCAGTGTTGGATCTAGGGGCCGCTTCGCAGCCCAGCGGGGATGAATCCCCTCGCCACAAAAGCTGTCCTGCCTGAGCTTTCGGGTACCGCTGGAACAACCCACCAAAACCATCGGAGATTCTTGATCGCCATCAAGCGGTTCCGGACCCCTCGCTTCCTAGAATGGACACGCCAAGCAATGAGGAAGTGACCATGTCAGATACCTTCACCAAAGGCATGGCCAGGAATATTTACTTCGGGGGAAGCGTGTTCTTTTTCCTGATATTCCTGGCCCTGACCTACCACACGGAACAGACCTTTCCGGCGCGCAGCAACCAGGCGCAATTGACCGAATCGGTGATACGCGGCAAGGGCGTCTGGGAGCGTAACAACTGCATCGGCTGCCACACGCTGCTGGGCGAGGGCGCGTACTTCGCGCCGGAGCTGGGCAACGTGGTCAACCGTCGTGGCGGCGAGGAAGCCTTCAAGCCGTTCCTGCAGGCCTGGATGAAAATGCAACCCCTGGGTGTACCCGGGCGCCGGGCCATGCCGCAGTTCCACCTGAGCGAGCAGGAGGTCGACGACATCGCCGAGTTCCTCAAGTGGAGTTCGAAGATCAATACCAATGGCTGGCCGCCAAACAAGGAGGGCTGAGAGATGAGCATGGCTAATCCGCATCTGAAATTCGCCTCGCAGGCCGTTGCCAAACCCTATTTCGTGTTTGCCCTGATGCTGTTCCTGGGGCAGGTGTTGTTCGGTTTGATCATGGGGCTGCAATACGTGATCGGCGACTTCCTGTTCCCGCTGATCCCCTTCAACGTGGCCCGCATGGTCCACACCAACCTGCTGATCGTCTGGCTGCTGTTCGGCTTCATGGGCGCGGCCTACTACCTGGTACCGGAGGAGGCCGATCGCGAGCTGCACAGTCCGATACTGGCGCGGGTGCTGTTCTGGGTGTTCGCCGTGGCCGGGGTGCTGACCATCCTGGGTTACCTGTCGGTGCCGTATGCCACCTTGGCCAGGATCACCGGCAATGACCTGCTGCCGACCATGGGACGCGAGTTCCTGGAGCAGCCGACCATCACCAAGATGGGCATCGTGGTGGTGTGCCTGGGCTTTCTCTACAACATCGGCATGACCCTGCTCAAAGGGCGCAAGACCACCGTCAGCATGGTGATGATGACCGGCCTGATCGGCCTGGCGGTGTTCTTCCTGTTCTCCTTCTACAACCCGGAAAACCTGGCCCGCGACAAATACTACTGGTGGTGGGTGGTGCACCTGTGGGTCGAAGGCGTCTGGGAGCTGATCATGGGCGCGATGCTGGCCTTCGTGCTGATCAAGGTCACCGGCGTGGACCGGGAGGTGGTGGAGAAATGGCTCTACGTGATCATCGCCATGGCCTTGATCACCGGGATCATCGGCACCGGCCACCACTTCTTCTGGATCGGCGCGCCGGAGGTCTGGTTGTGGGTGGGTTCGATCTTCTCGGCGATGGAGCCGCTGCCGTTCCTGGCGATGGTGATCTTCGCGTTCAGCATGGTGCGGAACCGTCGTCGGCAACACCCGAACCGCGCCGCCACCTTGTGGGCCAAGGGCACCACGGTCACCGCGTTCTTCGGCGCGGGGGTATGGGGCTTCCTGCACACCCTGGCACCGGTCAACTACTACACCCACGGTTCGCAGTTGACGGCAGCCCACGGTCACCTGGCGTTCTACGGGGCCTACGCGATGATCGTGATGACGTTGATCAGCTATGCCATGCCCCGTTTGCGCGGTATTGGCGAGGCGGCGGACGAACGCTCCCAGCGCCTGGAGATCTGGGGCTTCTGGCTGATGACTCTGTCGATGGTGATGATCACCTTGTTCCTCACCGCAGCCGGTGTTGTCCAGGTGTGGTTGCAACGCTGGGCGGCGGACGGCAGTGCCTTGCCGTTCATGGCCACCACCGACCACTTGCGTCCGCTGTTCTGGGCACGGCTGGTCAGCGGCGTTGGCTTCCTGTTGGGGTTGCTCTGCTACCTGCTCAGCTTCCGCCAGCGCGGCCGTGCGGCCCAGCGCGCTCCGGCGGTGGTGGTGCCGTCGTGAACATCATGTGTGACTGAGATGCTGTTGTGGCGAGGGAGCTTGCTCCCGCTTGGGTGCACAGCACCCACAAGAATGGATCGGTGCGCAGCGTCCACGAGAAATGGGGCTGCTGCGCAGCCCAGCGGGAGCAAGCTCCCTCGCCACTAGAGAGATTCTCATCACAGCGCATCGCCTGAAGAGGAGAACAACCATGGCATTCACCCTCGAACTGGAAGAGTGGGTCGGCAGTGTCTGGCATCGCTTCATCACCCGGCGGGCCAGTGCCGATTTTCCCGAGGCACGGGTCGAGCTGAGCGATCGGCAGCGATCCCTGCAAGTGCTGTTTCACGCCACCGGCGGCGCTCGTCACCAGGGGGTGGAGGCGGTCAGCGATCGCGATCTGCTGTTGCGCCGCAACCTGCTCCAGCAGATCGCCGGTACCTGCAAACAAACGCCACTGGCCTGGTGTGACGCGGACAACCTGCGGCTGCCGGCGAGCCTGGCGGCGTTTCCCGATGCCGCCTTGAACGAGGAGCTGTACCGCTGGCTGGCCTTGCTGGCCGCACAGTCGGGGCCGATGAAACACTGGGGGCGGGACAATCAGCGTTGGACCCAAGCCGTGTTGCGGCGCTACCCGGCGCTGCGTCCTCGTTATCGGCGGCTGGTGGAGGCACACCTGTCCCTGCGTCCCGATCCGGCGGCACTGAACCCGGACGAAGCCTTGCTTGAGCGTGCCCTGTGCCAGGCCTTGCGCGACCCCGGCAGTGTCGAGCATTTCCCTCGCAGCGAACGGGCGGCCTGGCCGTTACCGTTGTGGCTGTATCCACCCCGGCATCTGGGCAATCCCCAGGCCGGCAACCTTGAGGAATCCGAGCAATACCTGGCGACCCCACCGGGTGAGCAGCAGGGCGGACGCAAACGCGCCGAACGGATCGACGAAACCACCCGGGACGGCGGGCTGCTGATCGTTCGCCTGGAAAACCTGTTCAGTTGGACGGAACACGTGGACCTGGATCGCTGGTCGGATGACAGCGAGGATCCGGACGCGGCACGGGTCGCCGAGGACCTGGACCAGTTGACCCTGTCGCGCACCCGCTTGCGCAAGGGCGGCGGCTTGAAGCTGCATCTGGACCTGCCGCCGGCGGATGTGGATGACGTGCCGTTGGGCGAGGGCATCCGGCTGCCGGAATGGGACTATCGCAAGCAGCGCCTGCAGGATGATTTCGTCAGCCTGCAAACCTTCATCCCCCGGGATTGCCAGCCCCAGCCTCTACCGCCACGCCTGCGAGCACCGGCCCAGCGCTTGCGTCGCCAGTTCGAGCACCTGCGCAACGACCGGCAATGGCTGCGCCAGCAAACCCAGGGCTCGGAGCTGGACTTGCAGGCCTGGCTGGATTTCCATGTCGAGCGCCAGCACGGCCAATGCAGCGAGCGCGGCCTGTTCATCGAGCAGCGCCAGACCCGTCGTGACCTGGCCTGTCTGTTGCTGGCCGATTTGTCGATGTCCACCGACGCCCACCTCAACGACGAGCACCGGGTGATCGATGTGATCCGCGACAGTTTGCTGCTGTTCGGTGAAACCCTGTCGGTCCTGGGAGACGACTTTGCGTTGTACGGCTTCTCATCGTTGCGCCGCCATCATGTGCGCATGCATGAACTCAAGGCCTTCAACCAGCGCTACGACGACCACACCCGGGGCCGTATCCAGACGCTCAAGCCCGGTTACTACACGCGCATGGGGGCGGCGATCCGCCAGGCCACGCAACGGCTGGCGGGCTGCAAGCGGCGACGCAAGCTGCTGTTGCTGCTCAGCGATGGCAAGCCCAATGACCTGGACCTCTACGAAGGACGCTACGGCGTGGAAGACACTCGCCAGGCCGTGCTGGAAGCGAGGCGCCAGGGACTGACGCCGTTCTGCATCACCATCGATCGCGAAGCGGGGGACTACCTGCCGTACATGTTCGGCGCCAACGGCTACACCTTGATCCGCCAGCCCGAACAGCTGCCGCTGCGTCTGCCGCAGTTGTATCGGCAACTGACCCAGGATTAGAGCTGCGAGCTCCAAGCTCCAAGCTTCAGAGCATGTCGCGGGGTAACCAGAAGAACATGACGATGCAGAAAACCGTCAGCCCGACACAGAACCAGGTGAAGCGTCGCAACCGGCGCTCCATGGCCATTGCAGTGCTTTCCGGCAGGGGCATGCCGCACTGGCGACACTCGGGTTCATCCGCCGGGTTGGCCTGTTGGCAGTACAAGCAAGTGGCCTGGGCGCTCATTCGAACTGCTCCAGGCGCAGGCGGTCGAGAATGGCGATCTGGCGGCCGTCCTGGGTGATGATCTTTTCGTCGATCAGGCGACGGATGATCCGCGAAAAGGTTTCCGGCTGGATGGACAAGTGGCCGGCAATCAACTGCTTGGCCATCGGCAGTTCGAACTGGCTGTCCACGGTCTGCAGGCGAACCAGTTGCGTCAGCAGGTAGCGCACCACGCGGTGGGTGGCGTTTTTCAGCGACAGGGTTTCGATCTCGTTGACCCGCTGGTGCAGGCGCACGCAGAGCTTGCCGAGCAGGGCAAAGGTCAGCCGGCTGTTGCTTTGCAAGAGCCGCATGTAAGTGGCGTTGGAGAGGCGATACAACTGGGTCGGGCAGACGGCATCGGCGGACGCGACGTAGTTGGGCGTGTCCATCAGCATCATGGCTTCGGCGAACGTCTGGCGCTCGCCAATCACTTCGAACACCTTCTCCTGGCCATCCGGGGTCAGGCGATAGATTTTCACGGCTCCGGCAATCACGAAGTAAAACGCCTGCGCCGGTTCCCCCTGGCGAAACAGCGGGTCGCCCTTGTCGATGTTCAGCAGTTGGCTGGAACTCATCAGTTCGTCGAGCTGTTCGTCATTGAGCGGTTCGAACAGATGATGACTGCGCAGAATCTGGTGATGGACGCGGTGGAGCACCATGGCGTGGATCCTTGTGGTAAGCGAAAAAATCGGTCGGGGTCAGACGAGGTTCAGCGAAAGGCTGCTGGCCAGCGCCACGACGCAGGAGAGCAGGAGGAACCAGACGAGCGGGAGGGCGACATGTTTCATGGGGAGGTCTCGGCAAAAAGGGTATGCCGAGCCTGAGCAAGAGCCGGGCCATGCTTGCGGACCTTGTGTTTCGGCGGTTTCCGTTGACCAGGGTCAAAACTACCTCGGCGTAACGGGGTAAAAATAACCACGAAACGGTCATAAATACCCTGGTCTCCTGTGGGAGCGAGCCTGCTCGCGATAGCGGCCTGGCAGTTGGCGTCGAGTTGGCTCTGTGTGGCGATAGCGCTCGTCCGTCGCTCCCACAGGGGTACAGAGTTGTTCTTTGAAGCATGGGCGCGCGCTTCGTGCGGTTTCGGCAAGCCCCTTGCAAGTCCCGCTTCGAAGCGGACCGCCGGGGGGCTTGCTTGATCTGAGACAAGCCCCGTCGGCGCCGATAGCCGATCATTCGGATCTGAATGTCGACCCTCGTCCCGGGACCATTCCCGGGAGGGTTAAGGAGTGAAGTATGCAAGTGCTTGACCGTCGCAAGGCCATGGCCATCCTGCCGTTATGGCGCCTGGCGTTCCGGCCGTTTTTCCTCGCCGGCTGCGTGCTTGCGTTGTGTGTCGTGCCGCTGTGGCTGGCAGTGTTCAGCGGGCGACTGTCGGCCTGGCAACCGGCGGGAGGCTGGTTGGCCTGGCACCGTCATGAGCTGTTGTTCGGCTTCGGCCTGGCGATCATCGCCGGGTTCCTGCTGACGGCGGTGCAGACCTGGACGGGGACGCCGGGGCTCAGCGGCAAGCGCCTGGCGGCATTGGCGCTGCTGTGGCTGGGGGCGCGGCTGGCCTGGTTGGTCGATGCACCCTGGCCGTTGCTGGCGGTACTGGAAGTGGGTTTCGCCCTGGCGGTGGCCGCGTTGATGGGCATCACGCTGTGGCGCGTGCGGCAGAAGCGCAATTACCCGATCGTGCTGGTGTTGCTGCTGTTGGCCGCGGCCGACGGGTTGTCGGTGTATGGACTGGTTCAACAGGATGACGGCGTGCAGCGGCAAAGCGTGCTCACCGGCTTGTGGCTGGTGGCGGCGATGATGGGGCTGATCGGCGGACGGGTGATTCCGTTCTTCACCCAGCGCGGACTGGGGCGCGTCGAGGGCGTTGCGCCCTGGCCATGGCTGGATCGTTTGCTGTTGGGCGGCTCGGCCCTGGTGGCGCTGCTCTATGCCGGCGGTGTGGCGTTGTCGGCCAATGTCTGGACCGGCCTGTTGTTTGCCGTCCTGGCGACGGGGCATGGGGTTCGCTTGATCCGTTGGCATGATCGGGACTTGTGGCGGGTGCCGCTGCTGTGGTCGTTGCACCTGGCCTACGCCTGGCTGGCGCTGGCTTGCCTGGGCATGGCCCTGTGGCACTTAGGCGCGCCGCTGAACCCGAGCCTGGCGGTGCACTGCCTGACCATCGGCGCCATGGCCGGGCTGATCCTGGCAATGATCGCCCGCGTCAGCCTCGGCCATACCGGGCGTCCCCTGGAGCCGCCACTGGGCATGACCCTGGCGTTCATCCTGCTCAATCTGGCCTGCCTGAGCCGGGTGCTGCTGGTGCTGGTATTCCCGTTGGGCGCGTTGTGGCTGGCGGGGTTGTGCTGGACGCTGGCGTTCGGGCTCTATGCCTGGCGCTATGGGCCAATGCTCTGCCGGGCTCGGGTGGACGGGCATCCGGGATGAGCCGAATGGACGGAGACGATCGATGATGTATGGGGTCTTGCTGGTCACGCATCTGTTGGCGGCCATTGCTTTCATCGGCACGCTGTTCTTCGAGGTCTGCATCTGGCATAGCGCCCGCCGGCCACTGGCCCAAGGCGCCCGGGATGCCGCCGACCAGGCCATCGCCCAGCGTTCGCGCCGGGTGCTGCATGGTGTGGTGCTGTTGTTGTACGGCGCCGGTATCGGCCTGGCCTGGCAGCATCGCGGGGCATTGAGCCAGCCGCTGGCCAGCAGCTTCGGCCTGCTGTTGAGCCTGAAGATCCTGCTGGCCCTGAGCATCATCGGGCACTACCTGCTGCTGGCCTACTGGCTCAAGCGCGGCCGCCTGAGCCCGGCCAGGGCGTGCTGGCTGCGGCGCAGCATCCTCGGGCATATGCTGGTGATCGTTGTGTTGGCGAAGGGGATGTTCTACTGGCAGTTCTGAATAAGCGCAGGCGCCGCGCATCCTTTGTGGGAGCGAGCCTGCTCGCGATAGCGGTGGGTCAGTTGAATCAGTGCTGACTGACCCTCCGCTATCGCGAGCAGGCTCGCTCCCACAGGGAATGGTGGTTAGTGGTTGGAGGGGCTCATCGCCTTGACGAACAACACGTTGTTCTCCAGGTGGATGTGCTGCATCAGGTCGTCACGCAGTTCCACCAGGCCGCGATACAGGGCGCGCCAGGTATTGCAGGCGTCGGCGGGCGGAGTGATCTGGTCGGTCAGGGCGAGCATGGTTTCCAGGGCCTCGCCGTGCTGGTCGTGTTCGTAGCGCAGCACCTGGATCGGCGCCGAGGCCCGTTCGCCAAGACCTTGTTGCAGCATCGGGAACAGCACCTGTTCTTCCTTGAGCATGTGGCCTTCGAGTTCCTGATACAGATCCTGGAGGTGATCGGCCAGACCGTTCGGGCAACTGGGGCGGGCGCCATGCACCTGCTCGACGCGACGGGCCAGGCGGATCAGTTCCGGCAACTGTTCACGGTGGCGGGCGTGGTAGCGTTCCAGGATGTGGGCGATCAGCAGGGCCTGGGGTTCATCGCGCCAGTCGTGGCCGAGTTCCCCGGCGGCTTGCAGCGTCTTGAGGGCGTCGGCGATCAGCAGCGGGTTCAGGCCCTTGCTCAGCGCGGCTTCACGCAGGGTCTTTTGCCCGCCGCAACAGAAGTCGAGGCTGTAATGATGGAAGGTACGGGTGGCACCGGGAATGTCGCAGGCCAATTGGCCCAGGCTTTGTTCCAGCAGTTCGAGGCTCATCATGTTTCCTTGGGTTGAATCCCGGTAGGGACAGATGATTCGGCATTGCAGCCGGCATGCCATTTTCAACTGATTGATATTAAACGTATTTATTCCAGGGGCGGGTGATTATGACCCGAACTGGAAAGGGTCAAACCAACCCTGGAGGGTCATCACTACCATGCTGCGTGAAAGCCTGGCCGCCGACCTGATCGTCGAGCTGCCCAATGCCGTGCGGTTGCAGCGCCTGGTGCAGACCTTGCGCGAATATTTCAACAGTGGCGCCGTGGGGTTGCTGCGCCTCGACGATGACAGCCTCAGGCCTGTGGCGACCGTCGGCCTGGTCCACGAGGCGCTGGGCCGTCGTTTCGTGATCGCCCAGCACCCACGCCTCGCGGCGATCATGGCTTCGCGCGAGCCCACCTGGTTCGAGCCCGACAGCCGATTGCCGGACCCTTATGACGGCTTGCTCGATCATCACGTCGGCGAGCCACTGCCGGTGCACGACTGCATGGGCGTGAGCCTGTACGTGGAAGGGCGCCTCTGGGGAGCTATCACCCTGGATGCGTTGCACGCCGGTACCTTCGACAGCCGTGCCCGCGAGGAGCTCAAGCGCTGTACCCTGCAGATCGAGGCGGCGGTGCGGGTGACCCGGCTGGAGCAGGAGAACCGCAGCCTGCGGGCGTCGCGCAGCGACTCGCCGGACCTGCACCTGCCCGTCGAAGAGGGCGAGATCCTCGGTCGCAGCGAGGGCTTGCAGCAGTTGCTCAACGAACTGGACGTCCTGGCCGATTCCGAATTGCCGGTTCTGTTGTTGGGGGAAACCGGCGTTGGCAAGGAGCTGTTCGCCCGGCGCTTGCACAGGCTGTCCCGGCGCGGCCACAAGCCGCTGATCCAGGTCAATTGCGCGGCGTTGCCGGAATCCCTGGCGGAAAGCGAGTTGTTCGGTCATGTCAAAGGCGCGTTTTCCGGCGCGACCACCGACCGCGCCGGGCGTTTCGATGCGGCCAATGGCGGCACGCTGTTTCTCGACGAGGTCGGCGAGTTGCCGCTGAGCGTGCAGGCCAAGTTGCTGCGCACGCTGCAAAACGGCGAGATCCAGCGCTTGGGCGCGGACAAACCGCTGCACGTCGATGTGCGGATCATTGCCGCCACCAACCGGCACCTGCCCGACAGCATTCGCGACGGGCTGTTTCGCGCCGACCTGTATCACCGCCTCTCGGTCTATCCGGTGCCGATCCCACCACTGCGCGAGCGCGGCCACGACGTGCTGATGTTGGCGGGGCATTTCCTCGAACTGAACCGCACACGACTGGGCCTGCGTGGTTTGCGCTTGTCTCCTGCCGCCGAGCAGGCGCTGCTGGCGTACAGCTGGCCGGGCAATGTGCGGGAGCTGGAGCATGTGATCAGCCGCGCGGCACTCAAGCAACTCAGCCGAGGCGCGAGTCGCAGCTTGATCATGACCTTGGAACCTCAGGTGCTGGACCTTGATGTCAATGCCGGTGCCTCCGGTGCACGAGCGCTGGTCGAACAGCCCGAGGCGTTGATCGATGCACCGCTGCAGCCCTTGAGCGAAACCGTCGATGCGTGCCAGCGCCAGGCGATTCTCCAGGCCCTGGACCGTTGCGGACAGAACTGGGCCGGCGCGGCGCGGCTGTTGGAGGTCGATCCGAGCAACCTGCATAAGCTGGCGCGGCGGTTGGGGCTCAAGTAGAGCCAGCGAGACCGAGTCGCTGCCATCGCGAGCAGGCTCGCTCCCACAGGGATTGTGGGCGCCATGGATCCAGTGTGGGGCACCCTGCATAAGCTGGCGCGACGGTTGGGGCTCAAGTAGAGCCAGGGGGACCGCGTCGCGGCTATCGCGAGCAGGCTCGCTCCCACAGGTCCTGCGCAAATCCTGTGGGAGCGAGCCTGCTCGCGATGGCGTCGGCAAGATCATCACAGGAACCCGCATTGACGACGATCAAGGCCGGCCCCCTACATAGCACCCACACTGGGCAAAACCCTTGTGGAGATCCCCCCTTATGCCACTGTCCCTGGCGAACATGCGCCGTCAGTACACCCGCGATGGCCTGGACGAAACCCATGCCCCCGACGATCCACTGGCACTGTTCGGGCTATGGATGCGACAGGCCCGGGAAACCGAGAGCCCTCCGGTCGAGGCCAACAGCATGGTCCTGTCCACCGTGGACGAGCAGGGCCGCCCCCATGCCCGGGTGCTGTTGCTCAAAGGCTTCGACGAAAACGGTTTCACGTTTTTCGGCAACTATGGCAGTGGCAAGGGCCGGGACCTGGCAATCAATCCGTGGGCGGCGATGACGTTCTTCTGGCCGGGCCTGGAGCGCCAGGTGCGCATCGAGGGGCAAGTTCGCCGGCTCGATCCCGCACTGTCGGATGCCTATTTCCATTCCCGCCCGCTGGCCAGCCGGCTCGGGGCCTGGGCGTCGCCGCAAAGCCAACCGCTGGACAATCGTGCCGCGCTGGAAAGCTTGTTGGCATATGCCGAACAACGTTTCGCCGACCAACCGGTACCGCGCCCGGAGCAGTGGGGCGGCTATTGCCTGCAACCCGAGCGACTGGAGTTCTGGCAGGGCCGCGCCGATCGCTTGCATGACCGCCTCGACTATCGCCGGCAGGATGGCGGGTGGAAGCGCAGCCGTCTGGCGCCCTGAGCGCCGGGGGAGGTACCTCCATAGAGGAATAGGCCCGGCATCGATTGCGGTTCAGGCTGGGCCATCTTTTCTGACAGGACGGCTGATCATGGCCCATCTGACGCAACGCCACTTCCAACCACTGAACATTGCGGTACTTACCATCAGCGATACCCGCAGCTTCGACACCGATACCTCCGGCCAGACCCTCGTCGATCTGTTGCAAACAGCCGGTCACGTACTGATCGACCGGGGGCTGGTGAAGGACGACATCTACCAGATCCGCGCCCAGGTTTCGCAGTGGATCGCCGACTCCAAGGTGCAAGTGGTATTGATGACCGGCGGCACCGGTTTCACCGCCCGCGATAACACGCCACAAGCGGTGGCACCCTTGCTGGACAAACAGGTGGACGGCTTTGGCGAATTGTTCCGCCAGGTCTCGCTGGCGGAGATTGGTATGTCCAGCCTGCAATCCCGCGCATTGGCCGGCATGAGCAATGGCGTGCTGGTGTGCTGTCTGCCGGGTTCGCCGGGGGCTTGTCGGACCGGTTGGGAACAGATCCTGGCCGGGCAGTTGGACAGTCGCACCGGGCCGTGCAATTTCACCCCCCATCTCAAGCCCCAGGCGGGCGTCGCGCCAGTGGCCTGCGAGACGCGGCCATGAGCGGCCACGGATGTGGATCGGCGTGCGACAGTGGAACGCTGATGCCGGTGGATGAGGCCATCCGTCACCTGCTCGACCAGGCGCCACCGCCGCCACCGATCCAGCGAGTCGGCCTGGACCAGGCCCTGGGTCATGTGCTCGCTGCCGATGTCCTCTGCCCGATGAACCTGCCTGCCTGGGACAACAGCGCCATGGACGGCTACGCGCTGCGGGCCGCCGACCTGTCTCCCGTCGGAGGATACCTGGCGTTGAGCGGACGAATCGCCGCCGGCGATGGCCCCGGTGAGCCATTGCGGGAAGGCCAGGCGGTACGGATTTTCACCGGCGCACCCTTGCCGCCGGGTGCCGACACCGTAGTGCCCCAGGAGAGCTGCCGGGAGGAGGGCGAGCGGGTCTGGATGCCGGCGGCCAGGCCAGGGGACCATGTGCGCAAGGAGGGTGAAGAGCTGCGCCAAGGCGAACGATTGTTCAACGCCGGTACGCGCTTGCGGGCCCAGGAACTGGGGCTGCTGGCCGGCGCCGGGATCGCCCGGGTGAAGGTCTATCGCCCATTGCGGGTTGTCCTGCTCAGCAGCGGCGACGAACTGCGTGAGCCGGGTGAGCCCTTGGCGCCGGGGCAGATCTATAACAGCAATCGCCGCAGCATCGCCGCGTTGTTGCGTGGCTGGGGTTTCGAGGTGCATGACTTCGGCGTCATGCCCGATCGACTCCAGGCCAGCCAGCAGGCGCTGAGCCTGGCGGCCGCCGACTGCGACGTGCTGTTGACCTCCGGCGGCGTCTCCGTGGGCGAGGAAGACCATCTCAAACAAGCCATCGAGCGCCTCGGCAGCCTCGACCTCTGGCGCCTGGCGATACAACCGGGCAAGCCCCTGGCCTTCGGCGAGGTGGCCGGTACGCCCTGGATCGGCTTGCCGGGTAATCCGTCGGCGGCGCTGATCACGGCGCTGGTGGTAGTGCGGCCGTTCCTGTTCCGCGCCCAGGGCATGGCTCAGGTGCTACCCGTGCCCTTGCATTTGCCGGCCGGTTTCGACTGGTTGCAGCGCAACCGTCGCCGCCAGTACCTGCGGGCCCGATTGGTGCCGGACGCCGAAGGTCATCTGTGCGTGGTGCCGCACCCGCAACAGAGTTCGGCCATGTTGACCGCCGCCTGCTGGGCCGATGGATTGGCGGTGGTGGAGTGCGAAGCCAAGGTGCACAAGCACGACCGGGTGATGTACCTGCCGTTCGCCGACCTGATGCATTGACGGCAATTGACTGCCGTCAAGGTCGCCGGCTGACGGCTGGCTAGACTGGCGGCGCCCCAGGTTTTCTCACGAGGATGCCCCATGCAACTGGTTTGCCCGGCAGGGAATCTGCCTGCCCTCAAAGCGGCGGTGCGCCAAGGCGCCGATGCCGTCTATGTCGGCTTTCGCGATGACACCAATGCCCGGCATTTCGCCGGGCTGAACATGGACGACAAACAGTTCGACGCGGCTGTCGCCCACATCCGCCAGCATCAACGCAAGCTCTATGTCGCCGTCAACACCTACCCGCAACCCAAGGGCTGGGAGCGCTGGCAGCGGGCGGTGGATCGTGCCGCCGATTTCGGCGTGGACGCCCTGATTGCCGCCGATCCCGGCGTGCTCGGCTATGCCAGCCAGCGTCATCCGAACCTGGCGCTGCACCTGTCCGTCCAGGGCTCGGCGACCCACGCCGCCGCCCTGGCGTTCTACGCCCAACGCTATGACATCCGGCGTGCCGTGCTGCCTCGGGTGCTGTCCCTGGCCCAGGTCCGGCAGGTGGCGGCGGGCAGCCCGGTGCCCATCGAGGTCTTCGGCTTCGGCAGCCTGTGCATCATGGCCGAGGGCCGTTGCCACTTGTCCTCCTACATCACCGGCGAATCACCGAATCTCTGTGGCGTCTGCTCGCCGGCGAAGGCCGTGCGCTGGAGCGAAGACGCCGAGGGGTTGAGTGCCCGTTTGAGCGAAGTGCTGATCGACCGCTACACCCCACAGGAGTCGGCCGGTTACCCGACCCTGTGCAAAGGCCGCTTCCTGGTGGGCGGCAAGCGCTTCCATGCATTGGAAGAGCCCACCAGCCTGGACACCCTGGACCTGCTGCCGGAGTTGACGGCCATCGGCGTCGAGGCGGTGAAAATCGAAGGCCGCCAACGCAGCCCCGCGTACGTGGAACAAGTGACCCGGGTCTGGCGCGCCGCGCTGGATGCACACCGGGCCGCGCCGCAGCGTTTTCGCGTGCGCGAAGAATGGCGCCAGGTGCTGGCCGGTCTGTCGGAAGGCAGCCAGACCACCCTGGGTGCCTACCATCGATCATGGCAATGAGGAAGGCCAGATGAAGCTCAGCCTGGGACCGGTCCTGTTCTACTGGGACAAAACACAACTGGGAAATTTCTACGCCGAGATGTCGGCCTTGCCACTGGATGTGATCTACCTGGGGGAGACGGTGTGCTCCAAGCGCCGGGCCTTTTCCCTGGATCAATGGCTGGGGTTGGCCCGCGAACTACAGGCGTGCAGCCAGGCCCAGATCGTGCTGTCGAGCCTGACGCTGATCGAGGCGGCCTCGGAGTTTTCCACGTTGCGTCGCCTGTGCGACAACGGCCAATTGCTGGTGGAGGCCAACGACATGGGCGCCGTGCAAGTGCTGGCCGAGCGCAAACTGCCTTTTGTCGGCGGGCCGGCGCTGAACCTGTACAACGGTCACGCCCTGGCGCAGTTGCTCGACAGCGGCATGATCCGCTGGGTGCCACCGGTGGAATGTTCGGCGGCGCTGATCAGCGATGTACTGGAGCAAGTGCGGGAAATGGATCGTGAAGTGCCCGAGGTGGAAATCTTCGCCTACGGTCATCTGCCCCTGGCTTACTCGGCGCGCTGCTTCACCGCCCGGGCGGAAAACCGACCCAAGGACGACTGCCAGTTCTGTTGCATCAACTACCCCGACGGCCTGGCGTTGAGCAGCCAGGAAGGCCAGCAACTGTTCACCCTCAACGGCATCCAGACCCTGTCTGGCGAGGTGAGCAACTTGCTGGCCGATTACAACGCCTTGAAGGCATGCGGTGCCGACGTGCTGCGCCTGAGTCCGCGGGCCCAGGGCATGGCCGAGGTGGTCATGGCCTTCGACCGGGTCCGCCAGGGCGAGGCGCCGCCGCTGTTTGTGGAAGGGTGTAACGGCTACTGGCACGGCCATGCCGGCATGCTCAAAGTAGAGGAGGCGGGGCTGTGCTGAGTCCGAAGAAGTGGATGCTCAAAGGCGCCGACCGCTTGCTGCCGTTGATCGGCAAGGTACCGTTCGTGGTGCAGCGCCTGGCGTTGCAGCAGGCGCTCAATCGGTGCCTGGCCGAACCGCTGCGCGATGGCGGGTTCGATGTGCTGCGTGATCGTTGGTTGTGCCTGCGGGTGCCTGACCTGGGCTTGCGCTGGTACCTGACGCTGGGGCGCGAGGGCCTGCGCATCGCCGAACGCGCCGAAGCCCAGGTCACCATCAGCGGCAACTGGCGCGAGTTCCTGCTGCTCGCCAGTCGTCAGGAAGACCCCGATACGCTGTTCTTCCGACGGCGGCTGGTCATCGAAGGCGATACCGAACTGGGATTGGCACTGAAGAACCTGATCGACAGCCTCGATCCGGACGTGTTGCCGCCCTGGTTGTGGCGCAACCTGGAGCGGGCGGGGAAAGGCCTGGCAACGGTGGGATGAGATGAAGGCTCTCGATGATTTGCCCCTGGTGTACTCCTGCTCCGGCTGCTCCAACGTCGCGCAGCTGGCCAATACCGTCGCCCTGCGCCTGGATCGCGCAGGCCTGGCCGAGATGTCCTGCATTGTCGGGGTGGGCGGGCATGTCGCGGCGCTGGTCAACAAGGCCCGCTCGGGACGGCGGATCATTGCGCTGGACGGCTGCCCCTTGCAATGCGTGCAGGGCTGTTTGCAGCAGCACGCATTGCAGGCGGATGTGCATGTGATCCTGAGCCAGTTGGGCTTGCGCAAGCGGTATGGGGTCGATTGCACGGATGAGCAGGGGGATGTGCTGTTCGAGCATCTGGTGCCGATGATGAAGGGTGTGCCAGAGACAGACTAAAGGGCGCAAGACCTGTGGCGAGGGAATTTGCTCCCTCGCCACAAAACAGCGGTGCTATTGCTGGTAATCCGCCAGCGCATCCTCGGCCAGGATGCGAATGTTGCGTCGCTCCATGGCGATCAAGCCGCCGTCCACCAGGCGATGGAGAATGCGCGAGAAGGTTTCCGGCTGAATGCCCAGCTTGGAGGCCACCAGGCGCTTGGACACTTGCAGCACCACCTGGCCGTCGCGGGGATCGCGTTCCTGCAACAGGAAATTGATGACACGCCGGCTGGCGCTGGCCAGGGTCAGGTTGTCGATGTCCTTGAGGCGCTGGTGCAAGTGCATGCTGATGCTCGCCAGAATCGCCAGGCAGACCTTGGGCTGGTCTTCCAGGGCCTTGCGATAATGGGTGCCTTCGATACTCACCAGCACACTGTCCTTGATCGCCGCCGCGCTTACCGGATAGCAACGGGCCTGGCTGAACAGCAGCGCCTCGGCGAAGGTCTGGCCGGGCTGGATGATCTCCACGAGGTTCTCCTGGCCTTCGCCAGTGACCCGGAACAGCTTCACCTGGCCGCTGATCAGCAAGAAAAACCGCTTGGCCGGGTCGCCCTGATGCATGAGCGTGCCGTTGCACTCCAGGCGCTTGAGCACGGCCAGGTTGCACACCTCTTCGAAGACGCGCTCCGGCAAGTGGCTGAACAAATGGTGACGACGCAACATTAGAACGATGGAAGGGTGAGTCAGCATGGCGTACCTCCGCGTGCCGTCATGGTAGAACCCCAAGCGCCGCCGGCCTATGCCTCGGCAGGCCTACCTCCGAAGAGGGATGGGGTCGTGAGTTTCCTCCGAACCCACAATGTGATCTGTGCCAGACACAAAACCAGCAGACACCCGGAACTACTGTGGGAGCGAGCCTGCTCGCCAGAGCGGTGTGTCAGCTTGCCCGGATGTTGGCTGTGCCGACGCCATCGCGGGCAAGCCCGGCTCCCACAGGGATTTGTGTCGGACGCAGAGCTAATCGGCACCAGAAACCACTGTGGGAGCGAGCCTGCTCGCGATAGCGGTGTGTCTGCTTGCCGGGATGTTGGCTGTGCCGACGCCATCGCGAGCAGGGCTCACTCCCACAGGGGATCTGGGGCAGACACACTGCCTGCAAGCACCAGGTGGGGGAGCTGGTTCAGCCGGCTCCGCGCAAATGCTCCATCGCCCAGACCGCCGCCTCGACCCGCGAGCGCAAGCCGAGCTTGTGCAGCAGGTTTTTGACGTGGACCTTGACCGTGCCTTCGGTGATGCCCAGTTTGTGCCCGATGACTTTGTTGCTGTGGCCGCTGGCGATGGTCTTGAGGACCTGGCGTTCGCGTTCGGTCAGTTCCACTTCGGGCTGGCGCGGTGGCGAGCGCAGGGCCTGGGCCATGACGCGGGTCAGGCCGGGACTGATCACCAGGGCTCCACCGAGGGCATCGCGGATGTACTGGATCAGCAATTCGGGCTCCATGTCCTTGAGCAGGTAACCATTCGCGTCCAGGCGCAGGGCATCGCGGATGTCGTCCTCGGCGTCGGACACGGTGAACAGCAGTACCTTGCCGCTGTAGTGCATGGCCCGCAGTCGACGCAGGGTCTCGATGCCGTTCAGATGCGGCATGTTGTTGTCCAGCAGCACCAGGTCGGGCTTGAGCGGCTCGATCAGCGCCAGGGCTTCTTCGCCATGGCTGGCTTCGCCGACGATCTGCAGATCGTCTTCGAGTTCGAGCATCTGGCGGATCCCGCGACGCATCATCGGATGGTCGTCGACCAGGAGCAGGGAGTGGCGCAGGGGGGCGTTCATGTGGCAAGGCCTTCGGTGTGTTGACCCAGGAATTCCGGTTGGAAGCGCACCTGGATACGGGTGCCCTGGGGTGTTCGGGAGAGAATCTGCAATTGGCCGCGCAGGCTGCGGGCCCGTTCGTTCATGATGTTCAGGCCATGGTGTTCGCGCTGGTCCACCTCACCGCTGAACCCACGGCCATCGTCTTCGATCGACAATTGCACCGTCTCGCCTTCCTGGCGCAACTGCAGCCAGGCGTTCTCGGCATGGGCATGGCGCAGGCAATTGGACAAGGCTTCGCGGGTGATCTGCAGAATGTGGATCTGCTCGCTGGCCGATAGCTCGAAGGCCAGGGTGTCGATGAACAGATGCACCTGGAAATCCCCGCGGGCGGAGAACTCCTCGGCGGTGTCCTTGAGTTCCTCCACCAGGCCATCGTCATGGATCTGCAAGCGAAAGGTGGTCAGCAATTCGCGCAACTGGCGATAGGCATTGTTGAGTCCTTCGCGCAGCTCGCCGGTGACGGTTTCCAGGGTCTGCACCGGTTCGCCGCGACGCATCAGGGTCTGCATGCGGCTGACTTGCAACTTCATGTAGGACAAGGCCTGGGCCAGGGAGTCATGCAACTCCCTGGCAATGATCGTGCGTTCGTCGAGCAACAACAGGCGATGGTCCTGCTCGCGCTGGCGCTTGAGGGACAGCGAGGTGCCGATCAGGTTGGCCAGGGCCTGGATCAGCGCGGTCTCCCAGGGTTGGGCCGCGTGGCCGTCGACAAAGTGCGCCTTGAGTTCGCCCAGCTCATTGCCCTGGTTGCTGATGCTGAACGTCAGTGGCTGCGCCGCACCGTGTTTCTGGCAGTTGGCGCAATCGCTGCTGGCGCAGATCTCGCGGTTGTTGGCGCCATGAATGGCCAACAGGTGCCGCGCGGGTGCCTGCAACTGCCCCTGCAGGCACAGTGACAGGCGCAGCCCCGGCAGCCGTTGCTGGAAGCGCTGGATCAATTCATCCAGCCCCTTGGCATTGGCCTGTCGCGTCGCCAGGCTGCGGCTGCTCTGGTACAGCAGCTCCAGGGCAGCATTGGCCTGTTGCAGGTTCAAGGTCTTTTGCCGGACCTGGTTCTCCAGGGTGCGATGGGATTCCTCGATGGTCTCGGCCATGGTGTTGAAGCTCGTCGCCAACTGGCCCAACTCATCCTCGGACTGATGATTGACCCGCACCTGGAATTCGCCACGGCGAAAGCGCTGGGTCGCGACCACCAGCTCCTGCAAGGGGCTGACCACGCTGTACTGCAATTCGTACAGGCCGACCAGCAGGATGATCATGGTGCTGAACAACGCCATGCCCTGGATCGTCTGCTGCCAGCCCTGTTTGTGCTCGCTCTGGCGTTGCAGCAGGGTGACGAACTGGTCCAGTTGCTCGACGAACGAACGGGCACTGTCCTGGAAGAACGCCGAGTCGCCGCGCTCGACGGCAGGGCGCAGGGTCTGGTTCCAGCGTTGCAGGAGATCGCGATAACTCTGGTGCAGGGCCGTGCTCGGACCGTCTTCCAGCACGACGCGAAGGGCAGGGCTATTGAGGCGTTGCTGCAGGCTGTCGATGATCGGGGCGATGTCCCCGGTGGCACCGGCCGCCAGTTTCCAACTGAGGTGGTAGGTCTCCATGCGCACCGAACCGGCGGTGTTGATCGCTGCTGCGTCGCCCTGGCTGAACCAGGCGATCAACCCGGCGCTCAGGGAGCTGGCCAGGGCGAGGATGGCGATGAGAATCACCGCGACCCCGGCGCGGGCGGGCAGGGAACTGCGCAGCCAGCCCATCATTGTGGCTGGCTCTGGAAAAAAAGGTTCAAGCCTGACATGGGGCGTCCCGGACCAGGGGTGTTGCAGCCGTCCTGGGCGCACTACCTCTAAAGAGTTGTTGGCCGTTCCGTTTCGATAAAAGCTTCGGCCAACTCGGTCAAGAGATTGATAAACAAAGGGTTTTATCAATTTCAAGGTCTACCCCTTTGGAGGTAGACGGGCCCAGCATAGGCCAGGATGGCTCCAGGGCTCGTTGACCCAGGTCAAGTTTTTAACGGGTTCGCATCACTAGGCTGCGCTCATCGAATCGAGGGGAGTGCAGCGTGATGCGAGCGCAAGTGCAACAAGGGCTGGTACTGGGGATGAGTACCCTGGCCTTCACCGTGTGCTTCATGGTCTGGATGATGTTTGCCGTCCTGGGCGTTCCGATCAAGGAAATGCTCGCGCTTAACGAAACCCAATTCGGCCTGCTGGCCGCCACCCCGGTCCTGACCGGCTCGCTGGTGCGCCTGCCCCTGGGAATCCTGACCGATCGCTTTGGCGGGCGGATCGTGTTCTTCCTGTTGATGCTGTCCTGCGTGTTGCCGCTGTACCTGATCACCCTGGCGACCGCGTTCTGGCAATTCCTGGTGCTGGGCCTGTTCGTCGGCCTGGCCGGCGGTTCCTTTTCGGTCGGCGTCGCCTACGTCGCCAAGTGGTTCGACAAACAGAACCAGGGCTTCGCCATGGGTGTGTTCGGCGCCGGCAACGCCGGTTCCGCGCTCACCAAATTCCTCGCCCCGGGCCTGATCGCCCTGGGCACCTGGCACCTGGTGCCGAAGGTGTTCAGCGCCATCCTGTTCATCACCGCGCTGTTGTTCTGGTTCCTCACCGCTGAGAAGAAAGAGCACCGCAGCGTCGGTGGCGCGAGCCTGCGCGAACAACTCAAGGCGTTGAAAGAACCGGCCGTGTGGCGCTACTGCCAGTACTACTCGATCGTGTTCGGTGGCTATGTCGCCCTGGCCCTGTGGATGACCAAGTACTACGTACAGGAATACGGTTTCAGCCTGCAAAGCGCCGCGCTGCTGGCCGCCTGCTTTTCCCTGCCGGGCGGCGTTCTGCGGGCCGTCGGCGGCTGGATGTCGGATCGCTGGGGCGCCCAGAGCGTGACCTGGTGGGTGCTGTGGATCAGCTGGATCTGCCTGTTCCTGCTGTCCTACCCCCAGACCCAGCTGCAAGTGCACACCGTCAACGGCATCGTCGATTTCCACATCGGCCTCAACGCCACGCTGTTCACCGTGCTGCTGTTCGTGATGGGCATTGCTTTCGCGTTCGGCAAGGCCTCGGTCTTCAAGTACATCGCCAACGACTACCCCAAAAACATGGGTGCGGTATCCGGCATCGTCGGTCTGGCCGGCGGCCTGGGCGGCTTCGTGCTGCCGATCCTGTTCGGTGCCCTGGTGGACCTCACCGGCGTGCGCTCGTCCTGCTTCATGTTGCTGTACGGCGTGGTCTGGGTCTCCCTGATCTGGATGTACCTCAGCGAAATCCGCAAGCGCCCGCTGCTGGGCAAGCAACCACTTGCCAGCCAACCCCCGTTTTCCAGCATTGCCCAAGGAGAAGAACATGTCCGTTCTGCAAACGCCTGACAAAGGCCCGGTCATTCATGACTGGCGCCCGGAAGACCCTGCCTTCTGGGGCCGCAGTGGCAAACAGACCGCGCGCCGCAACCTGTGGATCTCGATCCCGGCGCTGCTGCTGGCCTTCGCGGTGTGGATGGTCTGGAGCACGGTGATCGTGCGCCTGAATGCCATCGGTTTCAGCTTCAGCACCGACCAGTTGTTCTGGCTGGCGGCTCTACCGGGGCTGTCCGGCGCGACCTTGCGCATCTTCTATTCGTTCATGGTGCCGATCTTCGGCGGACGCCGCTGGACCGCCCTGAGCACCGCGTCGCTGCTGCTACCCGCGCTGTGGATGGGCTTCGCCGTGCAGAATCCGGCCACGCCCTACAGCGTGTTCGTGCTGATCGCGCTGCTCTGCGGCTTTGGCGGTGGCAACTTCGCTTCGAGCATGTCCAACATCAGCTTCTTCTATCCCAAGTCCCAGCAGGGCACCGCCCTGGGCCTGAACGCCGGCCTGGGCAACCTGGGCGTGTCGGTGATGCAGTTCAGCGTGCCGCTGGTGATTTCCTTCGGTGTGTTCGGTTTCATGGGCGGTCAACCGCAGGTGCTGGCCGACGGCAGCTCGTTGTGGTTGCAGAACGCCGGGTTCATCTGGGTGCCGTTCATCCTCGCCGTGACCTTGATTGCCTGGTTCGGCATGAATGACCTATCCAGTGCCCGTGCTTCGTTCAGCGAGCAGGCGGTGATTTTCAAGCGCAAGCACAACTGGCTGATGTGCTGGCTGTACCTGGCCACGTTCGGCTCGTTCATCGGCTTCTCCGCCGCGTTCCCATTGCTGATCAAGACCTCGTTTCCGGACGTCATCGCTCTCAAGTTCGCTTTCCTCGGCCCTCTGGTGGGTGCCCTGGTGCGGCCATTGGGCGGCTGGCTGGCGGACAAACTCGGTGGCGCGAAAGTCACCCTGTGGAACTTCGTGCTGATGATCGCGATGGTGTTCGGCGTCATGCACTTCCTGCCGCAAGGCGGCCAGGGCGGTAGCTTCTACGGCTTCCTCGGCATGTTCATGCTGCTGTTCATCACCACCGGCGTGGGCAACGGTTCGACCTTCCGCATGATCCCGGTGATCTTCCGCACCCTTCACGAAAAGGCCGCCCTGGGCAAGAAGCCCGAGCAGCGTGAGCAAGCGCTCAAGAACGCCGGCAAGGAATCGGCCGCGGTGCTGGGTTTCAGCTCGGCCATGGGGGCGTTCGGCGCGTTCTTCATTCCCAAGTCCTTCGGCACTTCGATGGCCCTGACCGGCGGCCCGGAGATGGCCTTCTACATGTTCGTCGGCTTCTACCTGAGCTGCATCGTGGTGACCTGGTGGTGGTACGCGCGCAAGGGCGCCGCGACCCCCTGCTAAGACGAATTCAAACAGTGGCCTGTACGGTTAATTAGCGTGCTCAAGTTCGAGTGTCAGGACTCGTCGGGCAAGGCGCCATGACGAGTCGTAGCCCGCTACGGCGAGGAATGGCAACGCAGCTTGACGAGTCCTGGCGCCGAAATTGAGTGCGCTAATTAGCCACACAGGCCACCAGTGCGTGGGCGGGGCGCAGACCCCGCGGAGCAAGCCTGAGAGGAAAGACATTGTGAGTCATTTACTGGATCAACTGCGGTTCTTCAACCGCAAGCAAGGCGAGTTTTCCGAGGGGCATGGCGAGACCCGCAAGGAGTCCCGGGACTGGGAGAACGTCTATCGTTCCCGCTGGCAGTACGACAAGATCGTGCGTTCCACCCATGGGGTGAACTGCACCGGCTCGTGCTCGTGGAAAATCTACGTCAAGAACGGCCTGATCACCTGGGAAACCCAGCAGACCGACTACCCGCGCACCCGCAACGACCTGCCCAACCACGAGCCGCGCGGCTGCCCTCGCGGCGCCAGCTACAGCTGGTACATCTACAGCGCCAATCGGCTCAAGTACCCGAAGGTGCGCAAGCCATTGCTCAAGCTGTGGCGTGAAGCCCGGCAGACCCTGCCGCCGGTGGAGGCCTGGGCCAGCATCGTCGAGAACAAGGCCAAGGCCGACTCGTACAAGAGCAAGCGCGGCATGGGTGGCTTCATCCGTTCCAACTGGGAAGAAGTCAACGAAATCATCGCCGCCGCCAACGTCTATACCGTCAAGCGACATGGCCCTGACCGGGTGGTGGGCTTCTCGCCGATCCCGGCCATGTCGATGGTCAGCTACGCCGCCGGCGCTCGCTACCTGTCGCTGATCGGTGGCGTGTGCCTGAGCTTCTACGACTGGTACTGCGACTTGCCGCCAGCCTCGCCGATGGTCTGGGGCGAGCAGACCGACGTGCCGGAATCGGCCGACTGGTACAACTCCAACTACATCATTGCCTGGGGCTCCAACGTCCCGCAGACCCGTACCCCTGACGCGCACTTCTTTACCGAGGTGCGCTACAAGGGCACCAAGACCGTGGCAATTACCCCGGACTATTCGGAAGTCGCCAAGCTCACCGACCTGTGGCTCAACCCCAAGCAGGGCACCGACGCGGCACTGGCCCAGGCCTTCAACCATGTGATCTTCAAGGAATTTCACCTGGACAAGCCGAGCGCCTATTTCACCGATTACGCCAAGCGCTACACCGACCTGCCGGTGCTGGTGATGCTCAAGCCGATGCTCGGCACGGCGCCGGGCGCGGGTTTCCAGCCGGACCGTTTCCTGCGGGCCAGCGACCTCACCGCTAACCTCGGCCAGGACAACAACCCCGAGTGGAAAACCATCGCCCTCGATGCGGCCGGCGAACTGGTCTCGCCCCAAGGCTCCATCGGCTATCGCTGGGGTGAGAAGGGCAAGTGGAACATCCTGCCCCGCGAAGGCGGCGAGGGGCGTGAGATCGACCTCAAGCTGAGCCTGATCGGCGGCGACGTAGCCGAAGTGGCCTTCCCGTACTTCGCCGGCGAAACCCAGGAGCACTTCCAGCACGTGGCCGGTGACGCGGTGCAGTTCCGCCGGGTGCCGGTGCACAGCGTAGTGCTGGCCGACGGCAGCGTGGCGAAAGTCGCCACCGTATTCGACCTGTCCGCCGCCAACCTGGCGATCGACCGTGGCCTGGGCGGCGCCAACGTGGCCAAGGACTACAACGACGCCTCGGTGCCCGGCACCCCGGCCTGGCAGGAGCAGATCACCGGCGTCAGCCGCGAGAAGGCGATCCAGATCGCCCGTGAGTTCGCCGACAACGCCGACAAGACCCGTGGTCGCTCGATGATCATCGTCGGTGCGGCGATGAACCACTGGTACCACATGGACATGAACTACCGCGGGCTGATCAACATGCTCATGCTCTGCGGTTGCATCGGCCAGACCGGCGGTGGCTGGGCCCACTACGTCGGCCAGGAAAAACTCCGCCCGCAGTGCGGCTGGCTGCCCCTGGCCTTCGGCCTGGACTGGAACCGTCCTTCGCGGCAGATGAACGGCACCAGTTTCTTCTACGGCCACAGCTCTCAATGGCGCCACGAGAAGATGAGCATGCACGATGTGCTCTCGCCCCTGGCGGACAAGTCGCAGTTCCCCGAGCACGCCCTGGACTACAACATCCGCGCCGAACGTGCCGGCTGGTTGCCGAGCGCGCCGCAGCTCAACACCAACCCACTGCACATCTGCCGCGATGCCGCCGCCGCAGGCATGGAACCCAAGGACTACGTGGTCAAGTCCTGGCAGGACGGGTCGCTACGCTTTGCCTGTGAACAGCCCGACAACCCGGTGAACTTCCCGCGCAACATGTTCATCTGGCGCTCCAACCTGTTGGGTTCCTCGGGCAAGGGCCACGAGTACATGCTCAAGTACCTGCTCGGCACCAGGAACGGTGTGATGAACGAGGACATCGGCCAGGTCGGCGACTGCAAACCGACCGAGGCCGAATGGGTCGACGAGGGCGCCATCGGCAAACTCGACCTGGTGACTACCCTGGACTTCCGCATGTCTTCGACCTGCGTGTATTCCGACATCGTCTTGCCGACCGCCACCTGGTACGAAAAAGACGACATGAACACCTCGGACATGCACCCGTTCATCCATCCGTTGTCGGCGGCCATCGACCCGGCCTGGGAGTCGCGTTCGGACTGGGAAATCTACAAGGGCATCGCCAAGGCGTTCTCGGCCATGGCGGTCGGACACCTGGGTGTCGAGAAGGACCTGGTCACCGTACCGTTGATGCACGACAGCGTCGGCGAGCTGGCCCAACCGTTTGGCGGCACCGACTGGAAAACCGCCGGCGAGGCGCCGCAACCGGGCAAGAACGCGCCGAACCTGCAAGTGGTGGAGCGCGACTACCCGAACATCTACAAGCAATACACCTCCCTGGGCCCGCTGCTCGAGAAGCTCGGTAATGGTGGCAAGGGCATCAACTGGAACACTGACACCGAAGTGAAATTCCTTGGCGAGCTGAACCACCACGAAGTGGACGCGGGCATCAGCCAGGGCCGGCCAAAAATCGACAGCGCCATCGATGCCGCCGAAGTGATCCTGTCCCTGGCCCCGGAAACCAACGGCCACGTAGCGGTCAAGGCCTGGGCGGCGCTGTCGGAATTCACCGGCATCGACCACAGCCACCTGGCCGTATCCAAGGAACACGAGGCGATCCGCTTCCGCGACATCCAGGCCCAGCCGCGCAAGATCATTTCCAGCCCGACCTGGTCCGGCCTGGAAGACGATCACGTGAGCTACAACGCCGGCTACACCAACGTTCATGAGTCGATCCCATGGCGCACCATCACCGGCCGCCAACAGTTCTACCAGGATCACCCTTGGATGCAGGCGTTCGGCGAACAGCTGATGAGCTACCGGCCACCGGTCAACACCCGGACCATCGAAGGGGTGAAGGGCAAGCGCAGCAACGGCGAGCCCGAGATCGTCCTCAACTGGATCACGCCGCACCAGAAGTGGGGCATCCACAGCACCTACACCGACAACCTGTTGATGCTCACCTTGAGCCGTGGCGGGCCGATCATCTGGCTCTCCGAGATCGACGCCCGGCGCGCCGGCATCGAAGACAACGATTGGGTCGAGTGCTTCAACGCCAACGGCGCGCTGACCGCCCGGGCGGTGGTCAGCCAGCGGGTCAAGGAGGGCATGGTGATGATGTACCACGCCCAGGAACGGATCGTGAACGTGCCCGGTTCGGAAACCACCAAGACCCGTGGCGGCCACCACAACTCGGTGACCCGCGTGGTGCTCAAGCCCACCCACATGATCGGTGGCTACGCCCAGCAGGCCTACGGTTTCAATTATTACGGCACGGTCGGCTGCAACCGCGACGAATTCGTCGTGGTGCGCAAGATGGCCAAGGTCGACTGGCTCGACGGTTCCAGCGGCGATGACCTGCCGCGTCCCCTGCCGACTGAGCTGGATTGAGGAGATTGAAATGAAGATTCGTTCACAGATCGGCATGGTCCTGAACCTGGACAAATGCATCGGATGCCACACCTGTTCGATCACCTGCAAGAACGTCTGGACCAGCCGTGAAGGCATGGAATACGCCTGGTTCAACAACGTCGAGACCAAGCCCGGCATCGGCTACCCCAAGGAATGGGAAAACCAGGACAAGTGGAAGGGCGGCTGGATCCACAATGCCGACGGCTCGATCAACCCGCGCATCGGCGGCAAGTTCCGCGTGTTGGCGAACATCTTCGCCAACCCGGACCTGCCGGGCCTGGACGACTACTACGAACCGTTCGACTTCGACTACCAGCACCTGCACACCGCGCCCCTGGGTGAGCACCAGCCCACCGCGCGGCCGCGCTCGCTGGTCTCCGGCAAGCGCATGGAAAAGATCGAGTGGGGTCCGAACTGGGAGGAAATCCTCGGCACCGAGTTCGCCAAGCGGCGCAAGGACAGGAACTTCGACAAGATCCAGGCGGACATCTACGGCGAGTACGAAAACACTTTCATGATGTACCTGCCGCGCCTGTGCGAGCACTGCCTGAACCCGGCGTGCGCGGCGTCGTGCCCGAGCGGCGCGATCTACAAGCGCGAAGAGGACGGCATCGTCCTGATCGACCAGGAAAAATGCCGCGGCTGGCGCATGTGCATCAGCGGCTGCCCGTACAAGAAGATCTACTTCAACTGGAAGAGCGGCAAGTCGGAAAAATGCATTTTCTGCTACCCGCGCATCGAAGCCGGGATGCCAACGGTCTGTGCGGAAACCTGCGTCGGCCGGATCCGCTACCTCGGCGTGCTGCTGTATGACGCCGACCGCATCAGCGAAGTGGCGAGCACCGCCAACGAACAGGACCTGTACGAGAAGCAACTGGAGATCTTCCTCGATCCGAACGACCCGGCGGTGATTCGCCAGGCCCTGGCCGATGGCGTGCCGCAGTCGGTGATCGACTCGGCACAGCGCTCGCCGGTCTACAAGATGGCCGTGGACTGGAAACTCGCGCTGCCGCTGCACCCGGAATACCGCACCTTGCCGATGGTCTGGTACGTGCCGCCACTGTCGCCGATCCAGAACGCTGCCGCCGCCGGCACCGTGGGCATGAATGGGGTTATCCCGGACGTCGACAGCCTGCGCATTCCGCTGCGCTACCTGGCCAACCTGCTGACCGCCGGCGATGAGAAGCCCGTCAAGCTGGCCCTCAAGCGCCTGCTGGCAATGCGTGCCTACAAGCGTTCCGAACAGGTGGATGGTGTGAAAGACCTGCAAGTGCTGGCCGATGTCGGCCTGAGCGTGAACCAGGTCGACGAGATGTACCGCTACCTGGCCATCGCCAACTACGAAGACCGTTTCGTCGTGCCGAGTGCTCACCGCGAAGATGCCATGAGCGACGCGTTCGCCGAGCGCTCCGGGTGCGGCTTCAGCTTCGGCAGCGGTTGCAGCGGCAGTTCCGACACCAACATGTTCGGCGGCAAGAAGGCCAACCGTCGCGACGTGATCAAGACCGTACAGTTGTGGGAGGACTGAGCATGCGCATTCTCAAGGTGATTTCGTTGTTGCTCGACTACCCGACCGAGACCCTGGTGGCCGGTCGTGACGAGCTGGAGCAAGCGATTCTCCAGGCGCGGGAAATCAGTCCCAACCAGCGCGCCGGGCTGTTCGAGTTGCTGGAGGTGATCTGCGCCAAGGACCTGATGGACGGCCAGGAGCACTACGGCGCGTTGTTCGGCCGCGGCCGTTCGCTGTCGTTGTTGCTGTTCGAACATGTCCATGGCGAGTCCCGCGACCGGGGCCAGGCCATGGTGGACATGATGGCCCAGTACGAGGCGGCCGGTTTCGCCATCGGCGTCAAGGAGCTGCCCGACTACATCCCGTTGTACCTGGAGTTTCTCTCCACCCGCGAAGACCTCGAGGCCCGCGAGGGCCTCGCGGATGTCGCGCACCTGCTGGCCTTGCTTGCCGCGCGCCTGGATGAGCGTGAAAGCGCCTACGCCAGTTGCTTCCGGGCCTTGCTGCAAATCGCCGGGGCCGAACCCCAGGGCGCGGTCGCCGAGCTGCGGGAGCAAGTGAAGGCCGAGCCACGGGACGACTCCCTGGAAGCCCTGGATCGGGTCTGGGAGGAAGAGGCGGTGGATTTCATGAAGGCCGAACAGCAGGACCGTTGCAGTTCGCTGCCGAGCTCGCCGGGCAGGGCCCGGGAAGAAAGTGCGGTGCCGTTGCACTGGGTGGATTTTCAGCATGAAGGGCGGGCCGCTGCGCCGGCCGGGGAGGTGGGCAATGTCTAAGTGGGATCTGTTGTTGTTCGGGGTCTACCCCTATGTCGCCCTGGCGATTTGTCTGCTCGGCAGTTGGGCGCGTTTCGACCTGTCCCAGTACACCTGGAAGGCCGGCTCCAGCCAGATGCTGAACAAGCGCGGCATGCGTGTGGCGAGCAACCTGTTCCACGTCGGCGTGCTGTTCGTGTTGGCGGGGCACTTTGTTGGCCTGCTGACGCCGTCGGCGGTCTACCACCATGTGCTGAGCACCGAGAACAAACAGCTATTGGCGATGGTTTCCGGTGGCTTTTTCGGCGTACTGGGCCTGATCGGCTTGCTGATGCTGCTGAACCGGCGCCTGAGCGACCCACGGGTGCGCGCTACGTCCAATACCTCGGACATCCTGGTGTTGGTGGTCCTGTTGGTGCAACTGGTGCTGGGGCTGATGACCATCGTTGCCTCCACCGCCCACATGGACGGTTCGGTGATGGTGATGCTGGCCGACTGGGCGCAGAACACGGTGCTGTTGCGTCCGGTGGAAGCCGCTACGTCGATGGCGCCGGTGGGCCTGGTCTACAAGCTCCACGTGCTGCTGGGCCTGACCCTGTTCGTGCTGTTCCCGTTCACCCGCCTGGTGCACATCGTCAGCGCGCCGGTCTGGTACCTGGGACGGCGTTATCAAATCGTTCGGCAGAAATTCTGAGGAGGCGATCATGGCCAGTGGATGCGGATGTGGTGGCGGTAACGGCGGCAGCGGCGGTTGTGGTTCTTCGGCAAAGGCGGCGCCCGTGGCGGATGTCGCGCCCGTCGGGGCGGTGCAGTTCGAGCCGGTGGCGGTTGATGAAGCACCGCCGCAGTTGATTGCCAGTAGCGAACAGGAATGGCCGATCATCAGCGTCAACGGGGTGTCGATCACCCCGCAGGCGATGGCCCAGGAGCTGCAGTACCACCCGGCGCAGAGCCGGGAGGACGCGGTCTACCAGGCCGCGCGGGCCCTGGTGATTCGCGAATTGCTCCAGCAACGCATCGCCGAGCTGGGCTTGTCCCTGCAGGTCGGTGCCGGTGAAAACGAAGAGGAGGCGGCGACGCGGCTACTGCTCGAACGCGAAGTGCAGGTGCCGCAATGCGACGAGGCGACCTGCCAACGTTACTACGAAAGCAACCGCGCGCGCTTTCACAGCGCGCCGTTGCTGGCGGTGCGGCACATCCTGCTCGAGTGTGCGCCGGACGACGCCGAGGGGCGCAGCCTCGCGCATGTCCAGGCCGAGCTGCTGCTGGAAAGACTGGACCAGGCCCCGGGCAGCTTCGCCGACCTGGCCCAGAAGTACTCGGCCTGTCCGTCCAAGGAGCAGGGCGGGTCGCTGGGGCAGATCAGCAAGGGCCAGACCGTGCCGGAGCTGGAGCGTCAGTTATTCGCCTTGCCGGCGGGACTGTGCGGCAAACCCCTGGAGAGTCGCTACGGCTGGCACGTGATCAGCATCGACCAGCGCATCGACGGCCAGCCGTTGCCTTACGAGGCGGTGGCGGCGGCGATCCGCACCCAGCTGCAGCAGGGCGTCTGGCAGAAAGCGTTGGTGCAGTACCTGCAAACCCTGATCGGTGCGGCGGACATCCGCGGCATTCATCTTCAGGGCGCCGACTCGCCGCTGGTGCAATGAGCATCGACTCGAACAGGGGGGCATTCATGAACGCTGTGCTGCAGGATGGATTTGGGCGCCAGATCGATTATTTGCGGATGTCGGTGACCGACCGTTGTGATTTTCGTTGTGTGTATTGCATGGCGAAGAACATGACCTTCCTGCCGCGTCAGCAGGTATTGACCCTGGAAGAGCTCCAGCGGTTGGCGCGGCTGTTCGTTGGCCTGGGGGTGAAGAAGATCCGCCTGACCGGCGGCGAGCCGCTGATCCGCCCGGGCATCGTCGGGTTGTGCCGCGACATCGCGGCATTGCCCGGGCTGCGGGAGCTGGTGATGACCAGCAACGGCTCGCAGCTCGGGCGTCTGGCCAGGCCGCTGGTCGATGCCGGCGTCAAGCGCATGAACATCAGCCTCGACAGCCTGGACGGCGAGCGTTTTCGGGCTATCACCCGCAACGGCAGCCTCGACCAGGTGCTGGCCGGCATCGAAGCGGCGAAGACGGCCGGGTTCGAGCGGATCAAGCTCAACTGCGTGGTGATGAAAGGACGCAATTTCGATGAGGTGCCGGCGTTGGTGCAGTACGCCATCGAGCAGCGCATCGACATCAGCTTCATCGAAGAAATGCCGTTGGGGGAGGTAGGGCGTTCCCGGGGCGAGTCGTTCTGTTCCAGCGATGAGGTCCGGGCCGTGATCGCCCGTCATCACCGCTTGCTCGACAGCGCCGAGAACAGCGGCGGGCCGGCGCGCTATGTGCGCCTGGAGCGCCACCCCGGCACGCGAATCGGCTTCATTTCGCCGAACACCCACAACTTCTGCGCCAGTTGCAACCGGGTGCGCATGACCGTTGAGGGGCGCTTGCTGCTGTGCCTTGGACAAGAGAACTCCCTCGACCTGCGTGGCCTGCTGCGGCGCTATCCGCTGGAGGATCGGCCTGTGATCCAGGCGGTGCAACAGGCCTTGCGCGGCAAACCCCTGCGCCACGATTTCGACCCGGGTGGGGAAGTGCAGATTGTGCGGTTCATGAATATGAGTGGGGGGTGAGGATAGGCGTCGCCTGGACTGGCGCTATCGCGAGCAGGCTCGCTCCCACATGGGTTTGGGGTGATGGGGAGATTTGTGTTCACCCAGGTCCCCTGTGGGAGCGAGCCTGCTCGCGATGACGTCGGCCCAGTCACATCCCTATCAACTGACTCCCCTCCGATTCTTGACATCAGTCAATTGCAAACCAGCCTCCAACCCGTACTCTCCACTGCATATTGTGTTTTATGAACTTCAAAAGCCTATATGTAGTGTCTGGAGCCCAAATGCAAAGCACGTTGATTTCAGTAGGGTGCAACCGCCTGCACAAGCGCGACGGCAGTGTGGTCGCCTTCGATGCGGACAAGATCCGCCAGGCGCTGATCGCCGCCGGCAAGGCCACCGGCGAGTACGCCGAGGTTGAAGCCGAAGCGCTGCTCAACGCCGTGCTGGCCCGGTTGGAAGGGCAGTCGCGATTGAACGTCGAGCAGATCCAGGATCGGGTCGAGCGGGTGTTGATGGACGCCGGTTTCTTCCTCGCCATGCGCGCCTACATCGTCTACCGCGAGCAACATGGACGCTTGCGCCGGGATCGTCGGACCCTGGTGGAAGTCGCCACGTCGATGAACGAGTACCTCGACCGCGAAGACTGGCGCGTGCAGGCCAACGCCAACCAGGGCTATTCCCTCGGCGGGTTGATCCTCAACGTGTCGGGCAAGGTCACCGCCAACTATTGGCTCGACGAGGTCTACAGCCGTGCCATCGGCGAGGCGCATCGCGAGGCCGATCTGCATATCCATGACCTGGACATGCTCGCCGGCTACTGTGCCGGCTGGTCCCTGCGCACGCTGTTGCACGAAGGCCTCAACGGCGTGCCGGGGCGGGTCGAGGCCGGGCCGCCCAAGCATCTGAGCAGCGCCCTGGGGCAGATGGTGAATTTCCTCGGCACCCTGCAGAACGAATGGGCCGGGGCCCAGGCCTTCAGCTCGTTCGACACTTACCTGGCACCGTACGTGCGCAAGGATCGGCTCAGCTACGACGAGGTCCGCCAGTCGTTGCAGGAGTTCATCTACAACCTCAACGTACCCTCGCGCTGGGGCACGCAAACGCCGTTTACCAACCTGACGTTCGACTGGGTCTGCCCGCAGGACCTGCGTGAACAGATCCCGGTGATCGGCGGCGAAGAAATGCCGTTTGCCTACGGCGACCTGCAAGCCGAAATGGAGTTGATCAACCGTGCCTACATCGAGGTGATGCAGGCCGGCGATGCGAAAGGGCGGGTGTTCACCTTCCCGATCCCGACCTACAACATCACCCATGACTTCCCATGGGACAGCGAAAACGCCGACCGCCTGTTCGAAATGACGGCCCGCTACGGCTTGCCGTACTTCCAGAATTTCCTCAACTCGGACATGCAGCCCAACCAGGTGCGATCGATGTGCTGCCGCCTGCAACTGGACGTGCGCGAGCTGCTCAAGCGCGGCGGCGGTTTGTTCGGTTCGGCGGAGCAGACCGGCTCGCTGGGGGTGGTGACGATCAACTGCGCCCGGCTGGGCTACCTGTACAAGGGCAACACCAGCGCGCTGTTGCAACGCCTCGATGCCCTGATGGAGCTGGCGAAGGAGAGCCTGGAGGTCAAGCGTAAGGTGATCCAGCACCACATGGACGCCGGCCTGTATCCCTACACCAAGCGCTACCTGGGCACCTTGCGCAATCACTTCTCCACCATCGGCGTGAATGGCCTGCACGAAATGCTGCGCAATTTCACCGATGACCAACAGGGCCTGCACACCGAGCAGGGCCGCGAGTTCGCGCTGCGGTTGCTCGATCATGTGCGGGCGACGCTGCTGCGCTTCCAGGAGGAGACCGGCCACCTCTACAACCTGGAAGCCACGCCCGCCGAAGGCACCACCTACCGCTTCGCCAAGGAAGACCTCAAGCGCTACCCCGATATCCTGCAGGCCGGCAGCCCGGTCGCGCCGTACTACACCAACTCTTCGCAATTGCCGGTGGGGTTTACCGAGGACCCATTCGAGGCTTTGGAACTGCAGGACGAACTGCAATGCAAATACACCGGCGGCACCGTGTTGCACCTGTACATGGCCGAGCAGATTTCTTCCACCCAGGCTTGCAAGCAATTGGTGCGCAAGGCCTTGGGGCGGTTCCGGCTGCCGTACCTGACGGTCACGCCGACATTTTCGATCTGCCCGGTGCACGGCTACCTGGCTGGCGAACACGAGTTCTGTCCCAAATGCGACGAGGCGTTGTTGCTGCAACAGCAACAGGCACGCAGCGTCCACTGATCCGATCATCCACCGCAAGGAGTTTCACCATGAATGAATCGCGCAACCTTCCGCAGACCCAGCGCCAACGTTGTGAAGTCTGGACCCGGGTGATGGGTTATCACCGCCCGGTGGCGGCGTTCAATCCGGGCAAGCAGTCCGAGCACCGCGAGCGGGTGCATTTCACCGAACGCGCGGCCGGGCGTCCATGAGTCGAGTGCTACGGGTCGGGGGCATGGTGCCCCTGACCACCCTCGATTATCCGGGCCAACTGGCCTGCGTACTGTTTTGCCAGGGCTGCGCCTGGCGTTGTCGTTATTGCCATAACCCGCAACTGATCCCGCCCCGTGGCAACGAAGAGGTGGATTGGTGCCGGGTGCTGGCGTTCCTTCAACGCCGCCAGGACCTGCTCGACGCCGTGGTGTTCAGCGGCGGTGAGCCGACCTTGCAGGACGGCCTGGGCCCGGCCATGGAGGAGGTGCGACAGATGGGTTTTCGCATCGGCCTGCACAGCGCCGGCATCAAGCCGGCGGCGTTCGCCAAGGTGGTCGGGCAAGCCGACTGGGTGGGCTTCGACGTCAAGGCCCTGGCCGAAGATGCCCTGGACGTGACCCGGGTCGAAGGCAGCGGCACGGCCAACTGGCGCAGCCTCGACCATCTGCTGGACAGCGGCGTGGATTACGAGTGCCGCACCACGGTGCATTGGCATCTGTTCGACCCCGAGCGGTTGCTGACCCTGGCCCGGCGCTTGAGCGAACGAGGTGTCAGCCGGTTCGCCGTGCAATTGGTGCGCACGGCCCGGATGCTCGACCCGCACCTCTCCAGCGTTTCGGCACACGCCTTGCAGCCCGAACTGTGGGCCGCCCTGCGGGAGCTGTTTCCCTCGTTCGTGTTGCGCAGCTAAGCCTGGTCGGGACGAACGACACAGCGGCTCGGGATGACCGGGCCACTCTTTTTTCCAAGGTTTTCAAATGCGCTGCCGGATCGGCAGGTAGTTGAACAGGGAGCATTTGATATGACCAGACTCACCACCGCCCAACGTATCGTGATCGGCTTTGCCATCGCACCACTGGCCTTGATCGCCCTGGCGTTGTACGCCTTGAACGACCTGGCTGTGTTGCGCGACCAGGCCGAGCAGATCGTCCGGCAGGATTGGCCGAAGATCGACCCGATCATGGTGATCGCCACGGGCGTGCGCGATAACGCCAGGAACACCCGGGACTTGCTGATCGACAAGAACAATGCGCAGGTGCAGCAATCCATCGATGCCACGCGGCAGCGCATCACCCAGGCTTTCGCGACGTTGGAGCCGCTGTTGTTTCAGCCCGAAGGCAAGGCGGCTTTTGCCGAATTGAAGAAGCGGCGAGAGGCCTATGTGGCGGCGTTCGTCCAGGTGCAGACGCTGATCCGCCAGGGCGCGACGGATGAAGCGATGACGCAACTCAGGCAAGGTGTGATCCCGGCAGAGCTTGAGGTGTACAAAAGCCTGGAAGGGTTGATGGCGATGCAGGGCAAGCTGTTTGCCGAGCGTGAGCAACTGGCCCAGGCGCGCTACAGCGATGCGCGGCGCAACATGCTGATGTTGGTCCTGGCCTGCCTGGCCGTGGTGAGCACCGTGGCGATACTGGTGACCCGCAGTGTGACCCGTCCGTTGGGCGGCGAGCCGGATGATGCCGCGCGGGTGCTGAGCCACATCGCCCAGGGCGACCTGACGATCCGCGTGCCGGTGGGCGTCGGCGCCAACGACAGTGTGATGAGCAACATGCATGACATGCAGCAGAACCTCAACACCATGGTCCGGCACATTGCAGCCTCGGTGGATCGGGTAGCCAGTTCATCCGAAGAGCTGAGTGCGGTGAGCAGCCAGACCAACAGCACGTTGCAGTTGCAAGGCATGGAGATCGAGCAGGCCGCGGCGGCGGTGAACCAGATGACAGCGGCGGTGGACGAGGTGGCGCGCAACGCCGTGAGTACCAGCGAAGCCTCGCGGGTCTCCGAGCAGACCGCCCAGCGTGGCCGTGAGCAGGTCCAGCAGACGGTCGCCTGCATCTCGGCGCTGGCGGACGGCGTGACGGACACCTCGGCGCGCATCCAGCAACTGGCAGGGCGGGTCGAGGGCATCAGCACCGTACTGGACGTGATCCGCGGCATTGCCGAGCAGACCAACCTCCTGGCCCTGAACGCCGCCATCGAAGCCGCCCGGGCCGGCGATGCCGGACGCGGCTTTGCGGTAGTGGCCGACGAAGTCCGTGCACTGGCTCATCGCACCCAGGATTCGACCCGGGAGATCGAGGACATGATCGGCAACATCCGCCAGGACAGCGGGCACGCCGTGACGGCCATGCAAAGCAGTAGCGAACGGGTACAGGACACCCTGCAAGTCGCCCAGCGTTCCGGCGACGCCCTGGATGAAATCGCCCGTTCGATATCGCAGATCAACGAGCGCAACCTGATGATCGCCAGCGCCACGGAACAACAGGCCCTCGTGGCCCGGGAAGTGGACCGCAATCTGGTGGGCATTCGTAACCTGTCGGAACAGGTGCTGCTGGGGGCAAGGCACACCGATACCGCCGGCCAGGACCTGGCGCAAATGGCCGGCTCGCTGCATGAGACGGTGGCGCGGTTCAAGGTGTAGCCGAGTCGGGGTGAAAGGTATGTGGGAGCGAGCTTGCTCGCAATAGCGGTGGGTCAGCCCAGGAGGATGTTGGATGTGCTGACGTCATCGCGAGCGGGCTCGCTCCCACAGTTTTTGCGTTGTACTGGATGCTGTGTACGCCGCAGACCCCATGTGGGAGCGAGCCTGCTCGCGATGGCGGTGTGTCAGTCCAGGAGGATGTTGGATGTGCCGACGTCATCGCGAGCGGGCTCGCTCCCACAGGTTCTGGCGGCGTATGCACTGTCTCGTGGGATCACCACCCCCAGAACTGCAACCACCAGCCATATCCCACCAGGCCGCAGGCCAATGCCAGGCAGGTCATGGCAGGTAATCGTCGAACCGGGGGCACCTGTTCCAGGCGTTTCCAACCCAGCCACAGGCTCCAGGTCATCGCCGCCAGCAACAGCGCGGCCCGAGCCGGTTGCACCCAATCGAGCGACAATCCTTCATAGCGCAACAGCTTCACCGTAGTGGCCGACAAGCCGAGAAACAGCCCTGCACCACCAAGAGGCGTCAAGATGATGGCTAAGGGCCAATAGTGTGCAGCATCCCCCGAGATTTTCGCCGCCAGACGAATCAGCAGCGTCAACGAACCACCCAGCAGCAAGGCACTCATGCCCAGGTAGGCGAGGATGCAGAAACCATCGAGCCAGCTGAAACTGTCATTGAGCTGCGGGTAGTGCGTCAACAGCCACCAGGGCGCGCTGTCCTGGAGGGGCCAGAGCAGATCGTGAGTCACCAGCCATTGGGCCAGGTTCTGCTTCAAGACAATGAACCACGGGCTGACGGTCCACTGGAAAGCCCCCATGGCCAGGCCGATGACGCCGAACAACAGCAAGCGTACGTCCCACGGCGAGACGCTGTTCGGTGTCGAGTGAAGGATTTCCTGGTTACTGGAACGGGCGATCAGACGCACGGCATCGCGCTGGCCGCTGCAACGACCGCAGGCGTGGCAGTCGGCAGCGCCGCGCATGCGACGAATGTCCAGCAACGGCGCGCAGTTGGGCGGTGGTCGACGGGGCGCCGGGTTTTCCAGCCAGCGTTGTTCGTCCACTTGAAAATGCACCGGCGCCAGGCGGGCGAGCAGGGCGAAGACGCCGCTGACCGGGCACAGGTAGCGGCACCATACCCGTTTACCCCGGGCGAACAGCAGGCCGACGAGCACCGCCGCGACGGTCGAGCCGCCGAGGATCAGCAGCGCTGCCTGGGCATAGTCGTAAACGCTGATGAGTTGCCCATAGATCGTGGTCAAACAGAACGCCAGGGTCGGCCAACCGGCCCAGCGCAGGCCTCGCGGCATGCCCAGGCCTTTGCCGTATCGGCTGGCCCATTCGCTCAAGGCACCCTCCGGGCACAGCACACCACACCAGAGCCGACCGAACAGCACGATCGACAGCAACACGAAGGGCCACCAGAGGCCCCAGAACAAAAACTGAGCCAGCAACGTGAGGTTGTCGAACAGGCGCGCCTGGCTGTCCGGCAAGGGCAGGAACGCGGGGATCACCAGCAACACCCCATAAAACAGCACCACTGCCCATTGCACGGCACGGATGGTCGCGCCGTGGCGGCGCATGCCGTCGCCCAGGCGCTGGAGCCAGGCGTTCAGGTCGGACATGGCAGGGTTTCCACCTTGCGCGGCCGCAGCCAGCCGACGACGGCCAGCCAATAGCCGATCCACACCAGCAACGTCAGTGCGCTGGGACTCGCCCGATACCCGGCAAAATCGGCCAGGAAACCACCGAACCCATGGCCGTCATCCAGGATCGCACTGCTGTCCCACAGGGCATCGCCGATGCCGCGATACACCGCCTCGGACCAGTCCATCGCAAGCAACTGCCCGCCGATCCGCTCGATGCCGCTGACCAGCAACGCCGCTCCTAACAGCAACAGAATTGCCTCGCTGATGGCAAAGAAACGTGGCCATGAGATGAACCGTCGACCGCTGTGCAGCAAGGACACGGTCAGCAGCGCCAGCACCAGCCCAGCCACCGCGCCGACGGCGAACAGGCCCAGTTGCGTCCCGTGCAGACGGGCCCCTGCGCCATACAGGAAAACCACGGTTTCACTGCCTTCGCGGCTCACGGCCAACAGCGCCAGGACCAACAGGCCGAGGCCACCCTGGCGATCCAGGCGCTGGTCGGCGTGACGGGTCAGTTCCTGCTTGAGCGTCCTGGCGTTGCGGCGCATCCAGCCCACCATCTGCACGATCAGCACACTGGCAACCAGCGCCAACGAGGCCTGGAACCAATCGTTGGCCGCGCCGCTCATGGCTTCTCCGGCCAGCAGGATCAGCCCGGCCAGCCCCGCCGAAAGCAGCAGGCCCAAGGCCGCGCCGCTCCAGACGTAGCGCAGCAACGGCCGGGTCTGTCGCTGCCGACTGACCCAGGCCTGGAGGATCCCGAGCACCAACAAGGCCTCGACGCTTTCGCGCCAGACAATAAACATCGATTGAGTCATGCAAACGCCTCCTGCTGACCGATCATTGGGCCAGGATGCCGCCCTCGGGCAGTTGCGGATTGAATTCATCGAAAAATGGATAGCGCCCCGGACGCAGCGGATGAATCACGACGAAGGTGGTCACTCCGGGCGACAGCACTTTCTCCACGCGCAATGGCGTGCTCTCGAACTCCGTCGGGCCCTGGCCGACGTTCTTCAGCACGATCTTGAAGCGCTGCCCGGCCGGTACTTCCAACAGCGGCGGGGTGAAATGTCCGTCGCGGATGCTCAGTTCATAGGTCGGCAACTCGGCTTGGGCCAGCGACGGCAGCAGGCCCGCCAGCATCAGCCAGGCCAGGCGTCCATGCCTCGCGACAGGCTGCCCGCAGGTTCGGCGGGCCATCTTCAATATCCGCCTTTCTTGCCGATCCCGGCGTAGACGAATTCGTAGTGCAACTCACATCGTTCGAACCACGGTGCGACGCCGGTTTCCTTGTCGGTATGACGACCGAGGGCGCCATGGCCGCCCGGGGGCAGGACGGTGAAGGTCAGTTGATATTTGCCGGGACCGAGCAGCTTCACGTTGTCGCCATAGTGCGGTCCGTCATTGGCGACCATGGCGTGGAAATCACCCTTGAGCTCGGTGTCGTTGCCCTGCTTTTTCAGCTGGAACGACACGTTGAGGTAGGGCACGAAACTGCCTTCCTGAAAGCCTTGCGAGTTGTCCGCCGTGGCGCGGATGTCGGCTTCCAGGTGGACATCGGAATCGGCGGTGGCGCGCATCATGCCGGCTGGGGCCATTTCAATCGGTTGCAAATACACCGCGCCCACCTCCAGTCCCGGGCACAGTTGCGGTTCGCCGATGGGGTATTCCTTGGCCTGGGCCAGTGGCGTGAGAACGAGGAGGGCGAGAGACAGGGGAGCGAGCGTGCGCATGATGACTTCCTGGACGACATGAGAGTTGGCCGGAGTCTAGGGAGCTTCGCTGCGAATAATAATGATTATTGTCAATTTCCCGCGTGATTCCGCGGAGGAAATGGCGAGGTGGTTCTTGATCGAAATCAAGGGCGCTCCAGGCCCGGCGCGGTAGGGTGCAGGTACACCCACCTGTCAGCGGGGTTCCCATGGCCAAGCCCTTTCCCCTCAGCCCCAAACACCCTGAACGCATCTGCTGGGGCTGCGACCGCTACTGCGCGTCGAACGCCCTGGCCTGTGGCAACGGCGCCGACCGGACCATGCACCCGGCCGAGATGATTGGGGAGGATTGGTACCTGCATGGGGATTGGGGGTTGGAATTGACTGACATTACAGACCAAAGCGCCAATCCGAAGGAATAGACCAAAGCACCTGTCTGAAGGAATAGACCAAACCTGTGGCGAGGGGATTTATCCCCGCTGGGGCGCGAAGCGGCCCCACAATCTTAGGCTCTGTGTGAAAAGTCTTGAGACGAAGGTCAGGCAAGGCGAAAACAGCCGAGGAAGCGGAGTTTACGGGTTGTAAATGAGCATTCCGAGGCTGTTTTCAACGCAGCATGAACGAGTATCAAGGCTTTTCATACAGAGCCTAGGGCCGCTTCGCAGCCCAGCGGGGCGGTGCGACGTTTCGCTGAATCCCCTCGCCACATTAAACCTGCCAGCCTGGAACTACCTGGCTGGCAGATGTATTCAGAGCTTCGGCATCTGCCCGATCCGTCCCATCATTTCGGTCACGATCTGCAAGTCCAGCATGAACTGCTCGACCGTCTTGAACTCGTTGTCGTTATGACCGGTGTACTTGACGTTGGGCATTGCCAGGCCGAACTGCACGCCGTTGGGCAGGTCGTGGACCGACGTGGCGCCCGCCGAAGTGCCGTACTTGTGCTCCATGCCCAGGTTCTCGGTGGCCACGGCCAGCAGCGCCTTGACCCATTCACCCTCGGGGTTACGGTACATCGGCTCGTCGATGGAATAGTCGAAGGCCACCGCCACGTGGGACTTCTTGCTCCAGGCCGCGAGTTTGTCGGCGATCTCGGTCTTCAGCGCTTCGGTGGACTTGCCGACCGGAACGCGCAGGTTGACGGCGAGCTTGAAGGTCTTGTCATCCATGCCGACAAAGGTCAGCGAGGCGGTCAGCGGGCCCATGAACGCGTCGGAGAAGCCAATCCCCAATTGTTTGCCCAAGTAGTCCAGGCCCCAGTTGTCGGCGGCGTAGCGGGCGGCGTCGGTGATGTGGTTGTGCTTGAGTGCGACCTTGCCATCGAGGCCGTTGATGAAGACCAGCATCCGCGCTACCGGGTTGACGCCGGACTCGGGCTCTGACGAGTGAGCGGAAACACCGGTAAAGGTCAACTGGACGTCCTTGCCGACGACCTGGCTGGCGACCTCGAAGTTGCCGCCATTGCGCTTGGCATAATCGGTACCGGCCTTGAGCAGGCTGGCGGCCAGTTCGGCAGGCTTGTCAGTGACGAAGGTGGCCACCGATGTCGATGGAATCTGATTGGTTGCCAGGCCACCGGTCAACCCAGTGATTTCGGCGCCTTTGCCTTGCGCAGGACGGCGGGCAAAGTTCGCCATGACCGTGCCATAGCCTTTCTCGGCAATCACGACCGGATAGCCGCCATCCAGTGCCAGGTTGTAGTTTGGCGTCGGGTTGTGCTCGAAGTAGTAGGGGATCGCATCACCGGTGGTTTCCTCGGTGGTGTCCACCAGCAGCTTGAAATTCCGCGCCAGCGGCAGCTTCTCTTCCTTGATGATCTTCATGGCATAGAGCGCCACGACAATACCGTTCTTGTCGTCCTCGGTGCCTCGGCCGTACATGCGGTCGCCCACCAACGTGACTTTGAACGGATCGAGTCGCGTGCCGTCCTTCAGCACCCAGTTTTCCGGCGTCACCGGCACCACATCGGCATGGGCGTGGATGCCCACGACTTCGTCGCCACTGCCCGGCAGGGAGATTTCGTAGACGCGGTTGTCGATGTTGCGGAAGTTCAGGTCGAAGGCCTGGGCGAGGCTCTTGATCTTGTCGGCGATCTTGAGGAACTCGGGGTTCTCGTGCTGGGCCACGCCCTCCTTGCGGAAGGTCGGGATCGCCACCAGCTCTTTCAGGGTTTCGGTGGCCGCGGCGCCATATTTCACCCGCGCGTAGATACCCAGCAGGCGATGGATTTCGTTCTGTTGTTCGGTCGAAAGTTCTTTGTTGTCGAGAAAGGCGCTGATGGCCGGCCCCAGGTCAGCGGTTTTGGCAACGTCGCTCTTGGCCACGCTGCCCAGGAACTGCCTGAAGTCTGTGGCCGACGTGTCGGCGAGGGTCTTGACCAGGGTCGCGCTCTGCTGCGCGGTGATGTTGGCGAGTGCTGGCGCGGAAAGCGTAGCGAAGCTGGACAGCAGCAGGGTGGTCACAGCCAGGTGCTTGAGCGAGAAGTCCATTGCTGGGGGCATTCCTTTGCAGGGAGTTGAAGGAAGATGTTTCATTGGCGAAACAACTACGCAACGTAACACTGCAGGTCAGCGGGCGGGGAGTCCACGAAGTAGGATTTGTCGCACACTCAGGCAAAAACGGCGCAGAAATGAAAAACAAGAGTAGGCAGCCCATGTGTGGGAGCGAGCTTGCTCGCGATGACGGCGGCACATCCGACATCATTCCAGGCTGACCAACCGCTATCGCGAGCAGGCTCGCTCCCACAAGTCAGGTGGCGTACCCGAATGTCGCGTACGTCCGAGAACCACTGTGGGAGCGAGCCTGCTCGCGATGGCGGTGGGCCTGTCACTGAGATGCCGACTGGACCGCCGCCATCGCGAGCAAGCTCGCTCCCACATGGAGGGTGTGACGTTGCTTAATGCGGGGCGCGAGGAATCGTCTTGAGCAGGTCTTCAGGGCTGATGTACCCGACCACTGGCTGCGCCGTGCTGCCTGGCAATGGCAGGTCGAGGATGTGGCCCTTGATCTTGCCGACCACGTGCATCTCGCAGGGTTTGCAGTCGAACTTCAGCGTCAGGACTTCATCGCCGTGGATGAGCTGCATCGGCGCGACCTTGGTGCGCACGCCGGTGACGCCCTTGGCCTGCTTGGGGCAGAGGTTGAACGAGAAGCGCAGGCAGTGCTTGGTGATCATCACCGGCACTTCACCGGTTTCCTCGTGGGCCTCGAACGCCGCGTCGATCAGCTTGACCCCGTGGCGATGATAGAAGTCCCGGGCCTTCTGGTTGTAGACGTTGGCCAGGAACGACAGGTGCGACTCCGGGTACACCGGTGGCGGGTTGGTCTCCGCCTTGCGGCCACCGCGTGGGTGCGCTTCGATGCGGGCGGCGGTCAGGGCTTCGATGGCTTCGCGACGCAACGCCTTGAGCTGCGAGTTGGGAATGAAGAACGCCTGGGGCGCATCCAGCTCGATGGCGGTGGCGTGGTATTCGGTGGTGCCCAGTTGGCCGAGCAGGTCGTGCAATTGCTCCAGGGCCTGTTCCGGCTTGTTGGCCACGCCGAATGGACCGTCCAGGCCGACGCTGGCACTGATGCCTTCCTCGCTGGTGGCGGTCAGTTGCAGGCGTTCTTCGCGCAGGCGCGCGACCCAGGCCAGGCCGACACGGCGCTCGGATGAGGTTTTCAGCAGCGCTTGCTGCCAGTTATGGTCCAGGTTGCGGCTCAACGGGTGGTTGGGGCGCAACTGGTACATCCCGGCCGGCATCTCGTTCGGCTCGACGCGGTAGCGGTAGCGCTTCTGGCCGTCTTCTTCGAATTCGCCTTTCGGCTCGGCGATGTTGGCCCGGAAGCCCACCACTTCACGCTTGACCAGCACGTTCAGGCCGTCGCCGTTGGACAGCGGATCGAAGGTCACGACCTGCAGGTCACGCTTGCCGACTTTTTCCACCACGCCCACCGGCACGCCAGTGAAGGTCGGTGAGTCGAAGGCGCCGATGTCGATCTTGCGCTCACTGACGAAGTAGTCGGTGCTGCCCCGGTGGAAGGTCTTGTCCGGGTCGGGCACGAAGAAATGCGCGGTACGGCCGCTGGATGCACGGGCCAGGTCCGGACGGTCTTCGAGGACGTCGTCGAGGCGCTGGCGGTAGTAGGCGGTGATGTTCTTCACATAGCCCATGTCCTTGTAGCGCCCTTCGATCTTGAACGAGCGCACGCCGGCTTCCACCAGGGCGCGGATGTTGGCGCTCTGGTTGTTGTCCTTCATCGACAGCAGGTGTTTTTCATAGGCGACGACCCGGCCCTGGTCGTCCTTGAGGGTGTAGGGCAGGCGACAGGCCTGGGAGCAGTCGCCACGGTTGGCGCTGCGACCGTTCTGGGCGTGGGAGATATTGCACTGGCCGGAAAACGCCACGCACAGCGCGCCGTGGATGAAGAACTCGATGGCGGCATCGGTTTCGTCGGCGATGGCGCGGATCTCCTGCAGGTTCAGCTCGCGGGCCAGTACCAGCTGTGAAAAGCCGGCCTGATCGAGGAACTTGGCCCGGGCCAGGGTACGAATGTCGGTCTGGGTACTGGCGTGCAGCTCGATCGGCGGGATGTCCAGCTCCATCACCCCCAGGTCCTGGACGATCAACGCGTCGACACCCGCATCGTAAAGCTGGTGGATCAGTTGGCGGGCCGGCTCCAGCTCGTTGTCGTGCAGGATGGTGTTGATCGTGGTGAATACCCGGGCGTGGTAGCGGTGGGCGAACTCCACCAGCCGGGCGATATCGCCCACCTCGTTGCAGGCGTTGTGACGCGCGCCGAAACTCGGGCCACCGATGTACACGGCGTCGGCGCCATGCAGGATGGCCTCGCGGGCGATGGTCACGTCGCGGGCAGGGCTGAGCAATTCCAGATGATGTTTGGGCAAGGACATGTGTTTTTTAGTCAGGCTGGTCACGGTCGAAGCGACCATTGTAGCCGCCAGGCGCCTTGCCGGCACCTGTGGACTTGGATTTGCGCGATCCGGACCGATGCACGGCGGTCCTTTAGCGCGTCAACCCGACGTTGCGTTGGCACTGCACCAGCGGTTTCGCCCGGTGTTCTTGGCCAGGTACAGAAAGGCGTCGGCGGCCTTGATCAACATGGCGGGCGTCACGTCCACCGTGCCCGGCTGGCTGGTGGTGATGCCGGCGCTGGCGGTGACGATGCCCAATGGATGATCGCCATGTTCGATGTCCAGCGCCCTGATGGCGTCGAGAATGTCCTGGGCAATCTTGGTGGCACCGGTACTGTCGGTATTGGGCAGCAGGACGGTGAACTCTTCGCCGCCGTACCTCACCGCCAGGTCGCTCGGCCGCTTGACCGCGCCCTGGATCGCCCCGGCGATGGCCCGCAGGCACTCATCCCCGGCGGCATGCCCGTATTTGTCGTTGAAGCGCTTGAAGTAGTCGACGTCGAGCATGATCAGCGCCAGGGACGAACCCTGGCGCTTGGCCAGGCGTAGCTCATCGGCCAAGGCCAGGTCCAGCTTCCGGCGGTTGCCCAGCCCGGTCAGGCTGTCGGTCAACGCCATGTCCCGCATGCTCTGGTGTGCATGACGGATCTGCTTTTCCATGGTCATCCGGTAGCGCAGTTGGCTGAGCACGATGAGCCCGAAGCCGACCAGGGTGACGATCAGGAAGACCAGCACGAAACCGGTCTTGAGCAGGTCGCGGCGCCAGGGCGCGATGATGGAGTCCCGGGACAGGCCGGCTTCCACCACCAACGGATAGGTGGTCAGCGCGCGGTAGCCATACAGGCGTTCGGTGTCGTCGATCACGGCGCGGGCTTCGGCGGTGCCCTGGTTCGACGTCGGCAGGAAGTTCTTGAAGATCACGCTATTGACCAGGCTCTTGCCGATCACCGTCTCGACGAAGGGGCGCCGTACCAGGACGGTGCCGTTGCGCATGGCCAGGACCAGGGCACCTTTGTCGTCGATCTTGAAGTCGCCGTAGTAGTCCACGAAATAGGCGACCTTGACCGTTCCAAGCAGCACGCCGGCGAACGAGCCGTCGGGGTTGTTCAGGCGTCGGGAGATGGGAATGATCAGATCATTGGTGGAGCGGCTCCGGATGACCTCGCCAATGCGCACGTTGCGATCCGTGTGGGTGCGGTGATACTGGAAATAGTCACGGTCCGCGTTGTTCGCCGGTTCCGGGATCGTTTCCTTGTCGGTGACCACCCATTGTCCATCGGGTCCGTAGATGAACAGCCCATGCAACTGCGGCATGATGGCGGATTGCTGCACCAGCAGTTTATGGATGCGCGGGATGTCGATGTTCTTGAGCCCGTCGCCTTCCACCCGCTCGCTGAGCGCGGCGGTTACCACGTCCACCTGGCGGATGGTGTCTTCGGCGTGCTGGGCCGTCGCTCGCGCCAGGTTCGTTACCGAATCGCGGGCGGCCGAAAACGCCGCACGGTAGTCACGCCATGTTCTCCAGCCTTCCACGGACAGAAAGGCGATCACTACCACCAGCATGAAACTGACGGTAAGCCTCAATGCCGCACCTGGCCGCGCAGCCTGGGGGTCGAAATCCTGGACAGGGCTTTCGCTCTTTGGCTCCGGCCGTTTGCGTCCGAGCATTAACATTTCCTTTTACGACAAGTCTGCGCACTATGGCTGCGCAGCCTATCTTATTCAATTCCAGCACGTTAGCCATTGCGACGACGCAGATACAGCGGGAAATCACATGAAAGTTGGCGTCATTTCCGATACCCACGGCTTGCTTCGCCCTGAAGCGCTTGCCGCGCTGGCGGGGTGCGAGCGGATCATTCATGGCGGTGATATTGGGAGCCCCGGGATCCTCGAGCAACTGGCGTCCATTGCGCCGCTGCACGTGGTGCGCGGCAACAACGACCTTGACGCCGATTGGGCCGGTCAACTTGCCGATAGCCTGCAGTTCGATCTGGGTGGATGGCAGGTGCTGCTGGTGCATGACATTGCCGATGTGCCGGCTTCGCTCGATCCGGACGTGAAGATGGTGGTCACGGGGCATTCCCACAAGCCGGGTATCGAATGGCGCGGCGAGCGTTTGTACCTGAACCCCGGCAGCGCTGGCCGGCGGCGTTTCAAGCTGCCGGTGACGCTGGCGTTGCTTGAGGTGAGTGCGGGTTCGATCGAGCCGCGGATCGTTCGTTTATTGGAATGACGACAGGGGCTTAGTACTGGGACTCTCCTGACCCACCGCTTTCGCGAACAGGCTCGCTCCCACACCGGCGGGCTCGCCGCGAGGTCACTGTTTCACCATCAATCCCTGTGGGAGCGAGCCTGCTCGCGATGGCAGTCTGTCAGTCTCATCAGTCTTGGCTGATCCACCGCTATCGCGAGCCGGTTCGCTCTACACTGGTTTCCGGGCTGGGCGCGAGATCGTTGCTCATCTTCAGAATGCCTGACGCACATACAGTTTTTTCCTCTCCAGCAACTACAAAAACCCTCGTTTCGCAAATTCCCGCCTGCCAACACAATCGCTTCACACCCTTCAAGTCCCTGTACCGCAGAACAAAAACAACACAACCGAGGCGGCCGCCATGACCGACCTGATCAACTCTCCTGCCGGAAGAGCAAGACATGACCGTTGAAACCCTACACATCGATACCCTTGTTGTCGGCGCCGGCCAGGCCGGTATAGCCATGAGTGAGCACCTGAGCCGGAACGGCGTGCCGCACCTCGTCCTGGAGCGCAACCGCATCGCCGAAGCCTGGCGCACGGCGCGCTGGGACTCGCTGGTTGCCAACGGCCCGGCCTGGCATGACCGCTTCCCGGGGCTGGAGTTCGAGGGACTCGACCCGGATGCATTCGCAGCCAAGGATCAGGTAGCCGATTACTTCGAAGCCTATGCCGACAAGTTCAGCGCGCCGATCCGCACGGGTGTGGAGGTCAGCAAAGTCGAGCGCAATGTCGGCCGTCCCGGCTTCAGCATTGAAACCTCGGAAGGATTGATCGAGGCCCTTCATGTGGTGGTTGCCACCGGACCGTTCCAGCGGCCGGTGATTCCACCGATTGCGCCGGACATGGCGACGATCACCCAGATCCATTCCGCCCAGTATCGTAATCCGCGGCAATTGCCGGACGGCGCGGTGCTGGTGGTGGGGGCAGGGTCGTCGGGGGTGCAGATCGCCGATGAGCTGCGGCGCGCCGGCAAGCGGGTCTATCTGTCGGTAGGCGCCCATGATCGTCCTCCACGGGCCTATCGCAACCGTGATTTCTGCTGGTGGCTGGGCGTACTGGGCGAATGGGATGCCGAAGCCGTCCAGCCCGGCAAGGAACACGTGACCATCGCCGTGAGTGGTGCCCGTGGCGGTCATACGGTGGATTTTCGCCGGCTGGCCCACGAGGGCATAACCCTGGTGGGGCTGACAAAGGCATTCCATGAGGGCGTGGTGACGTTCGAGGCCAATCTTGCCGAGAACATTGCCCGCGGCGATGAAAACTACCTGGCGCTGCTGGATGCCGCCGACGCCTACATTGCCCGCAACGGCCTGGACCTGCCGCTCGAGCCAGAGGCACGCCAGCTGCTGCCTGACCCGCAATGCCTGACCCACCCGAGCCTCGAGCTGGATCTGGTCGATGCTGGCGTGACCACGATTATCTGGGCCACGGGCTACTCGGTGGATTACAGCTGGTTGAAAGTCGATGCGTTCAACGCCCATGGCAAACCCCGGCACCAGCGCGGAGTCTGCAGCGAGCCGGGTCTGTATTTCGTCGGCCTGCCATGGCAGTCGCGTCGAGGGTCGGCCTTCATCTGGGGCGTATGGCATGACGCCCGGCATGTCGCTGATCACATCGTGAAGCAGCGCACCTACCTCACCTATCGAGACGCAGTCCAGCGTCGGGCCGAGAGCGTTCACGCGCAGTCGCCCGGCACCGATTCACGCAATCCAGAAGCCAGCCTCATGGGAGTCCGCTGATGCCTACCCACACTCGTATCCGCATGTTCAACACCCAAGATACCTACCCGAACCAGACGCTGGACAACGACTTGTGCCAGGCCGTGCGCGCCGGCAACACCGTCTATGTACGCGGTCAGGTGGGCACCGATTTCGACGGGCAACTGGTGGGCCTCGGCGACCCTCGTGCCCAGGCCGAACAAGCCATGCGCAACGTCAAGCAATTGCTCGAAGAGGCCGGCAGCGACCTGAGCCATATCGTCAAGACCACTACCTACTTGATCGACCCGCGCTACCGCGAGCCGGTGTACCAGGAGGTCGGCAAATGGCTCAAGGGCGTGTTCCCGATTTCCACCGGACTGGTGGTCAGCGCCCTTGGCCAGCCGCAGTGGTTGATGGAAATCGATGTGATCGCGGTGATCCCCGAATAAGGAGCGGAACATGACTTTTTCTATCGTCGGGCGTTGCGCCGAAACCGGTCAGTTAGGCGTCGCCATCAGTTCCTCCAGCATTGCCGTCGGTGCCCGCTGTCCCTGGTTGCGGGCCGGTGTCGGCGCGGTGTCGAGCCAGAACATTACGCTGCCGGCTCTGGGACCGCTGATCCTCGATGAACTGGCCGACGGCCTGGATGCACGCGAGGCGGTGGACCGTGCCCTGGCTCGCAATGGCTATAGCGAGTACCGCCAGGTGGCGGTCGTCGATGCTCATGGACATACCGCGATCTACAGCGGCTGCCATGCCTTGGGCGTTCACAATTCGCTGGCCGGTGAGCAGTGTGTGGCGGCTGGAAATCTACTGGCCGACGAGGGCGTGATCGACGCCATGATTGCTGCTTTCGAAGGCAGTGAAGGCTGTCTCGCGGCCCGTCTGATGAACGCTTTGCGAGCCGGCCAGGAGGCGGGTGGCGAGGCCGGGGCGGTGCACTCCGCCGCGCTTTCGGTGGTGGATGATTTGACGTGGCCAATTGTCGATCTACGGGTGGACTGGGCCGAGCAGAATCCCATCGGTGAACTGGAAAAGCTCTGGGTCGCCTACCAGCCACAATTGCAGGACTACCTGATCCGCGCCCTGAATCCGACCCTGGCCCCCCGCTACGGAGTGCCGGGTGATGAGTGATTTGCGCAGCCGCGCATTGCTTGCCAGGCTGGTGGGTTTTGCCACGGTAAGCCGCGACTCGAACCTGGCATTGATCGGGTTCGTGCGCGACTACCTGCACGGCCTGGGGGTGGCCTGCGAACTGGTCTACAACCCGGAGCGGACCAAGGCCAACCTGCTGGCGAGTATCGGCCCGTCGGTGCCTGGTGGCGTGGTGCTGTCCGGGCACACCGATGTGGTGCCGGTGGACGGGCAGGCCTGGACGGTCGAACCGTTCTGCCTGAGCGAGGCAAATGGCAAGCTTTTCGGGCGTGGCACGGCGGACATGAAGGGCTTTCTCGCTTCGGTACTGGCGGCGGTGCCGATGTTCCTGTCCAGCCCGCTGCGGCGACCGGTACACCTGGCGTTCTCCTATGACGAAGAAGTCGGATGCCTGGGCGTGCGCGGCTTGCTGGAGGTACTGCCGCAGCGCATCGAACAACCGGCTCTATGCCTGATTGGCGAGCCCACCGGGCTTCAACCTGTGCTGGGTCATAAGGGAAAGCTGGCGATGCGTTGCCACGTCAAGGGCGCGGCTTGCCACTCGGCCTACGCGCCTTCCGGGGTGAACGCCATCGAGCAGGCGGCGCGCCTGATCGGCCGGTTGGGCCAGATCGGCGCGGGGCTGGCCGAACCGTCACGGCATGACGCACGTTTCGATCCGCCGTACTCGACGGTGCAGGTCGGGGTTATCCAGGGCGGCACGGCGTTGAACATTGTCCCGGCCGATTGCCGTTTCGATTTCGAAGTACGTGCCTTGCCGGACTTTGCTCCCCAGGCCGTCGTCGAGCAACTGCGCGCCTATGCCGAACAATTGCTGCCGACGATGCGGGCCGTGCAAGCCGACACCGCGATCCATTTTGAGCATCTGTCAGCTTATCCCGGCCTGGCAACCTCGCCGGACAGTGCCGCGGCGCGCCTGCTCGCCCGACTGTGCGGCAACGATGCGTTCGGCACCGTGGCTTTCGGTACCGAAGGCGGGCTGTTTCACCAGGCAGGTATTGCGACGGTGATCTGCGGCCCCGGCAGCATGGAACAGGGGCACAAGCCCGACGAATACGTGAGCGTTGAACAAATGGCGGCCTGCGATCGCTTGATGGATCGCCTGGCCAATGACCTCAGCGAGTCCGACGACCGCTGACAAAGGAACCTGCGATGAACGATTTCAATGACTGGAAGAGCCGGGCGGCAGAGCTGCGCCTGAGAGATTGCGCCTTGATCGATGGCGTGCCGACAGAGGCGGTCGACGGCGCACGGTTTGAGGTCATCAATCCGGCCAATGGGACACGGTTGGCGAATGTGGTGGCGTGCGGCGAGCGCGAGGTCGATCTCGCGGTGAAAGCCGCGAGGCGGGCTTTCGAACGAGGCCCTTGGGCGCGCATGGCGCCGGGTGAGCGCAAGACCGTGCTGTTGCGTCTGTCGCAACTGATGCTGGCGCACCGCGAGGAGCTGGCGTTGCTCGACAGCCTGAGCATGGGCAAGCCGGTCATGGATGCCTGGACCATCGACGTGCCCGGTGCCGCCCATGTCTTTGCCTGGTACGGCGAGAGTCTCGACAAGCTGTACGATCAGGTCGCGCCATCGGCGGCGAATGTCCTGGCCACCATTACCCGTGTGCCACTGGGTGTGATCGCGGCGGTGGTGCCGTGGAATTTCCCGCTGGACATGGCGGCCTGGAAAGTCGCCCCGGCGCTGGCCGCCGGCAACAGTGTAGTGCTCAAGCCCGCCGAACAGTCACCGTTCTCGGCCTTGCGCCTGGCCGAACTGGCCCTGGAAGCCGGCTTGCCGCCGGGCGTGCTGAACGTCGTACCGGGCCTCGGCGAGCAGGCCGGGAGGGCGCTGGGCCTGCATCCGGACGTCGACTCACTGGTGTTTACCGGCTCTACGGAAGTCGGCAAATACTTCATGCAGTACTCCGCGCAGTCCAACCTCAAGCAGGTCTGGCTGGAGTGCGGCGGCAAGAGCCCGAACCTGGTATTTGCCGACTGCCGGGACCTGGACCTGGCGGCGCAGAAAGCTGCATTCGGGATTTTCTTCAACCAGGGCGAAGTGTGCTCGGCCAACTCGCGGCTGCTGGTGCAGCGCTCGATTCACGATGAGTTCGTCGAGCGGCTGGTCGCCCAGGCATGCCATTGGCAACCGGGCAACCCCCTGGACCCGGCGAGTCGCGCCGGGGCCATCGTCGACGAACGCCAGACCGCGCGAATCATGCAGTACATCGGGCAGGCACAGGCCGAGGGTGCCCGGCTGGTCTGCGGTGGCCGTCAGCTGAGCTTCGATGGCTCCGGAAATTTCATTGAACCGACGATCTTTACCGGTGTGAAGCCTGACATGCAGTTGGCTCGCGAGGAGGTGTTCGGGCCGGTCCTGGCGGTCAGTGCATTCGAGGATGAAGAGCAGGCCATCGCCATGGCCAACGAGCATATCTACGGACTGGCGGCATCGCTGTGGACGGACGACTTGAACCGTGCGCACCGCGTGGCGCGACGCCTGGATGTGGGTACGGTTTCGGTCAACACCGTGGATGCGCTGGACGTCACGGTGCCATTTGGCGGTGGCAAGCAATCGGGCTTCGGCCGCGATCTTTCCCTGCATTCGTTCGACAAGTACACGCAACTCAAGACGACCTGGATTCAGCTTCGCCACTGAGTGCAATCCGGTCTTAAACCGCAATCGATTTGTTCTCCCCAAGAAAAAGAAAAAGGAGCAACCGATGGACAGTTCTTCAAGCGTGCCGTTGCAATCCGTTGACCCATCCCTGGCCAGGCCTCGCCGACGCCTGGGCCTGAGCGCCCTGCTGGCGGTGGCCGTAGGCCTGGTAGTGTCCCAAGGCGTCATGGTGTTGATGCTGCAAGGCGCCGGTATCGCCGGCATGGGCTTTGTCATACCGCTGGCCCTGGCCTGGCTGCTGGCCTTGAGTTACGCCTGTTCGTTTTCCGAACTGGCGATGATGATCCCTCGCGCCGGCAGCCTGAGCAGCTACACCGAGGTCGCCATCGGGCAGTTCCCGGCGATCCTGGCGACGTTCTCCGGTTATGTGGTGGTGGCAATGTTCGCCTTGTCGGCGGAACTGCTGCTGATGGAGTTCATCATCGACAAGGTCTACCCGCACTCGATGCCGCCGTTGAGCGTGGCGCTTGGGGTGTTGTGCCTGTTCACGGTGCTCAACCTGTTCAACATCGACATTTTCTCGCGCCTGCAAACAGTGCTGGCGCTGGTCATGACGGTGATGTTGCTGGTGATGGGCCTGGGGGCGCTGACAAGCGACGGGGCCGGCAGCGTCTCGACCCTGGTGACGACATCCGGCTGGAACCCCATGGGGCTCGGGGTCGTTGCACTCACGGCGATGGCCGTATGGGGCTTCGTCGGGGCTGAGTTCGTCTGCCCCCTGGTGGAAGAAACCCAGCACCCGGAACGCAACATCCCGGCCTCGATGATGATCGGCTTGACGGTGATTTTCGTCATCATCTGCCTGTATTGCCTGGGGGCCTTGCTCACTGTGCCGCAGGCCGAACTGGCCAGTAATGGCCTGCCGCATTACCTGTTCGCGACCACCGTGTTCGGCGAAGCGGGCCAGGTCTTGCTGGTCAGTGCCGCCATCACCGCCACGTGCAGCACCCTCAACAGTTCGCTGGCGGCCATCCCGCGGATGTTGCTGGGCATGGCGCAGAACGGCCAGGCCTTCGGTGTATTCAAACGCACCGGCAAGCGCAGCGGCGCACCCTGGGTTGCCGTGCTGTTCGTGGCGGCCGTCACCGGTGTGCCATTGCTGTTGATGCACGACCACCCGGACGCCATCAATCTTCTGCTGCTGGCTGCCGCCCTGGCCTGGCTGCTGGCATACGTCATCACCCACATCAACGTGATTGCCCTGCGTCGACGTTATCCCCACGTGCATCGCCCGTTTCGCACGCCGTTCTATCCGCTGCCCCAGCTGTTCGGCATCGCCGGCATGCTGTTTGCCATCTGGCATGTATCCCCGAGCCCGGAAATGACCGTGCCTATCTTCGCCAGCGCCGGTGCAGTGCTGGGCATTGTTTCGCTGATCGCGGTGGTGTGGATCAAGTGCGTCATGGGCAAGCCGCTGTTCAAGCCCGAGCCGCTGGCGGCAGGCCGAGGCACCGACAACGAAAAGATCAATCAGCAAGGAGATTTCCAATGAACGCGTCATTCAACGCAACCCGCAGCACCCGTGAATACCAGGCGCTGGACGCAGCACACCATATCCATGCGTTCCTCGACCAGAAAGCCCTCAATGCCGAAGGGCCCCGGGTAATCGTTCGCGGTGAGGGCCTGGCGTTGTGGGATAACGACGGCAAGCGTTACCTGGACGGCATGTCCGGGCTGTGGTGCACCAACCTGGGTTATGGTCGCCAGGACCTGGCCGCCGCGGCGAGCCGCCAGTTGGAGCAATTGCCTTATTACAACATGTTCTTCCATACCACCCATCCATCGGTGGTGGAATTGTCCGAACTGCTGTTCAGCCTGCTGCCGGGGCACTACAGCCACGCCATCTATACCAATTCCGGCTCCGAGGCCAACGAGGTCCTGATTCGCACGGTACGGCGCTACTGGCAGATTCTCGGCAAGCCGCAGAAGAAAACCCTGATTGGCCGCTGGAACGGCTACCACGGTTCGACCCTGGGTGCCTCGGCCTTGGGCGGCATGAAATTCATGCACGAGATGGGCGGCGTGATCCCCGATGTGGCGCACATCGATGAACCGTACTGGTTCGCCCACGAAGGCGATTTGAGTCCGGCCGAATTCGGTCTGCGGGCCGCTCGCCAACTGGAGGAAAAAATCCTCGAGCTGGGTGCCGACAATGTCGCCGCATTCGTTGCCGAGCCTTTCCAGGGCGCGGGCGGGATGATCTTCCCGCCCGAAAGCTACTGGCCGGAGATTCAGCGTATTTGTCGCCAGTACGACGTGCTGTTGTGCGCCGATGAAGTGATTGGCGGCTTCGGTCGTACCGGCGAATGGTTCGCCCATGAACATTTCGGCTTCGAGCCGGACACCTTGTCCATCGCCAAGGGCCTGACCAGCGGCTACATCCCCATGGGAGGGCTGGTTTTGTCCCGGCGCATGGCCGAGGTGCTGGTGGAGCAGGGCGGGGTATTCGCCCATGGCCTGACCTACTCCGGACATCCGGTGGCCGCCGCGGTGGCAATCGCCAACCTCAAGGCCCTGCGCGACGAGGGCATCGTCAGCCGGGTCAAGGAGGACACCGGGCCGTATCTGCAACGTTGCCTGCGAGAGGTCTTTGGTGGCCATCCCCTGGTTGGCGAAATCCAGGGGGTGGGCATGGTCGCGGCCCTGCAACTGGCCGAAGACAAGGACCGTCGCAAGCGCTTTGCCAACGAGAACGAGATGGCCTGGCAATGCCGCACCTTCGGTTTCGAGGAAGGCGTGATCATCCGTTCCACCCTCGGCCGGATGATCATGGCTCCGGCGCTGGTGGCCAGCCACGCCGACATCAACGAACTGGTCGACAAGACCCGTATTGCTGTAGACCGCACCGCCCGCGCCTACGGTCGCCTTTGAGTCCCGTCGCCGGCTCGTGCGGGCGAGCCGGCTCCAAACAACCTGGCTTCGTACAGGTCATGAGAGGAATCGATCGATGTCCAGATCCTTGCGTTGCACTGTTGCGTGTATGGTGGCGTTGTCGAGTGCCAGTATCGTCGCCGCGCCGCCGAGTCTCACTGTGATCTCCTTTGGCGGGGCCACCAAACAGGCCCAGGACAAGGCCTATTTCCAACCCTTCAATGCCAGCGGCGCGGGAAGCGTCGTGGCCGGTGAGTACAACGGCGAGTTGTCGAAGATCAAGGCCATGGTCGCAGCGGGTCACACCAGCTGGGACGTGGTCGAAGTGGAAAGCCCCGAATTGCTGCGTGGCTGTGAAGAGGGGCTGTTCGAGAGACTCGACCTGACGCATCTGGGGGATCCGGCGAACTTCGTTCCCGGTACGCTCACCGAGTGCGGCGTGGCGACCTACGTCTGGTCGATGGTCCTGGCCTATGACCGGAGCAAGCTCGCCAAGGCCCCTGGATCATGGGCGGACTTCTGGAACGTCACCGACTATCCTGGCAAGCGCGGTTTGCGCAAGGGCGCCAAATACACCCTGGAAATCGCATTGCTGGCGGACGGGGTCAAGGCGCAGGAGCTGTACAAGGTGCTGGGCACCCCCGAAGGTGTGTCCAGGGCGTTCGCCAAACTGGACCAGATCAAGCCGGACATCCAGTGGTGGGAGGCCGGTGCCCAGCCAGCCCAGTGGCTGGTGGCGGGCGATGTGGTGATGAGCGCTGCCTACAATGGCCGGATCGCCTCGGCGCAGAAGGAAGGCATGACGCTGGAGATTGTCTGGCCGCAAAGTCTGTATGACCCGGAGTATTGGGCGGTGGTCAAGGGGACGCCGAACAAGGCCCTGGCTGAACAGTTCATCGCTTTCGCCAGCCAGCCGCAGGCGCAGAAAGTGTTCTCCGAAAACATCCCCTATGGGCCGGTACATCGCAAGACGTTGAGCCTGCTGCCTGTAGCGGTGCAACAGCAACTGCCCACCGCCGAGGCCAATCTGGCTGAAGCGCGGGCGGTGGATGCCGAGTTCTGGGTTGATCACGGCGAGGAGCTTGAGCAGCGTTTCAATGCCTGGGCTGCGCGCTAGCGGCCTAGCCACACTGTTCATTGCAGCCATTGCCGGAACTGCTCCTTGCAATAATCGACGAACAACTGCGCCGGCTTGGTGAGGTGCGCCCGTTTGAGCCAGCCGGCCACCAGTGCCGAGCCGGTCACCTCTTCGGTGATGCTGACGCACACCACCTGTTGCCCGTCGTAGGTGCAGGTGGAGTGCGGCCGGGTGACCAGTACCGAGAAGCCGAATGCCTGGCCGACCATGCCCCGCACCATTTCAATGGACGGCGAGCTGAAGACGATATTGGGCGTCAGGCCCAGCTCTTCGAAAATGCTGACGAAATAGGTTCGGCTGGGTTGTACGTCCAGCAGGATCATCGGCTCCAGAGCCAGGTCACGAAGCGATACTTGCGCCTGGTTGGCAAAGCGATGCCCGGCCGGCAACAGTGCGTAGGGTCGCTGTGGCGCCATCAGGGCCTCGGTTTCGATGGTGCTGTCCAGATCGTGCTCATAGAAAATCGCCAGGTCGAAACGACCGCCGGTCAATCCCTGCATGAGTTCCTGTTGCTCGCCGTCCCGCAGGCGTATCTCGACGCCCGGGAAGCGCTCGCGAAATCCCGCGATCAGTCGCGGCAGATAGAGCGGGGCGACGGTTTCGAAGCAACCGATGTCGATCTGTCCGCTGATCACATCGTTATCGGCCAGCGCATTCTGCTCGAACTCCCGGGCCATGCGCAGCAGTTCCTGGGCCTTGCGATAGAAGCGAGCGCCGCCCGGTGTCAACGACACTCCCTGGGCGTGATGGCGAATAAGCAACTGCACGCCAAAACTGTCCTCCAGGCCTTTGACGGCCGTGGCTATGGACGGTTGGGCGATGTACAGCTTGCGAGAGGCTTCAGCCACGCTGCCACATTCAACCGTCGTGACGAAGTACTTAAGCTGACGCAAGGAATAGGACGCCACGGCACACCTCGATCCGGATGGTTTTCTTGCCTACCTTACCTTGTGATGCGTGGACAGGGGACGTGGATTGACGCGGATTTTCCTGGGCAGTGGCGATATTCAGGCTGGGCAGACACGAAAAAACACCCGCCGAACCATCCATGGCGGGTGTCTGGGAAAAACCGGCTCAGAAAGGAGGGACCTGGCCGGGGTTGGTAGGTGAAATCACGCCACCGGAATCGACGGATCGGCCGCTGCCAGGGCTGCCGCGCGATCGGCGGCGGGCGGGTAGATCCAGATCGAGTTGATCTGGTTCTTGAGGCTCTTGGCTTCCTGGCCCACCAGTTTGAGCTGGCGATCCCATCCTTCGGTGTACACCGCGCCCCAGGCGCCCAGGTCCAGGCAGGTCACGTACTTGGGCTGGCTGTAGGGCATCGGTGCCACGCCCAGCAGGTCGGCGGCGACGTTGTTGCCGGCGTAGCGCCCCAGGGCGATGGCGTGCTGGCAGGACATCGCCGCGTAGTTGCCCACGGTGTCGGTGGCGGCATAGGCCACGTCACCGGCGGCGAAGATGTGATCCTGGCCCAACACCTTCAGGTTGCCGTCGACGTGCAAGCGGCCCTGGCGATCGCGGGTGCCGGGCACGTGTTCGGTCAACGGACTGGCGCGGAAACCCACGGTCCAGACCACCGTGTTGGATTCGATGCGCTGGCCGTTCGACAGGATGACGCCGCCGGCATCCACCGATGCGACCGAGGCGTTGAGGATCCATTCGATGCCCAGGTGAGCCGACGCTTCGATCAGGGACGGGCGGATGCCCTCGCCCAGCGAGGCACCGATCTCTGGGGCGCGGTCGACGACGATGACCCGGATCTTGGCCTGTTCGCCGAGGGCCGTGCGCAGGCGGGCGGGCATTTCGGTGGCGGTTTCGATCCCGGTAAAGCCACCGCCGGCCACCACTACGGTGTTGCGGGCAGGGCTTTCCGGCAGATTGCCGAGGGACTTGATGTGGGCTTCGAGACGGGTTGCCTGTTCGATTTCATCAACGTCGAAGGCATGTTCGACCACGCCCTTGAAGTCAGCGCGCATCAACTGGCTACCGGCGGCGAGCACCAGCCGATCATAGCTCAGCGTGCCTTGGGCACCGGAGGCGTCGCGATAGCTCACCTGCTTGAGATCGGCATCGACGCTCTGTGCCGAGCCCTGCACGAAATTCACTCCGACCGCGTTGAACAACCCGTCCAGCGGGGCCGTCATCGTATGGACGTCCGGCTCGTAGAAACGCGGCCGGATGCGCAGCTCTGCCTGGGGCGCCAGGACAGTAATCTGCACATCGTTGCGATCATGCTGGTCCAACAGGCGGGCCGCGCTCAAGGCGCTCCATACCCCACCGAAACCTGCGCCAATTACCAGAATATGCTGTTTCATGATGTGCTCCCGAAGACAAAATCGATACGTTGAATTGTTCAGCTGTTTCAGCGTGACCGTGTCGCGAAGTACCCGAACGTGCGTGGCTTCATGCATTCAGCTTCGGTTCGCTGTAGGAAATGGTATGCGTCGGTTCGGCGGCCGACACTTCTACATAAGGTCAGCGGCGGCATGTCTGCGTATGAAAGATCTATACGAAGGTGTTAGAGCGATGGGCGAGAGGATTGGCGGGTTGGACGCTGCCTTTGTGCACGCCGCAGAACCTGTGGGAGCGAGCCTGCTCGCGATGACGGCGGTACATTCAAAATGGATGCAAGCTGACCCTCCGCCATCGTCGGATCGCCGCCCGGAGCAAGCTCGCTCCCACAGGAAATGTGTGATTGTTTCAGCCAACCGGCCGATTGAGTACCGATTCGATACTGGCGATCAGTTCAGCGCAGTGAAACGGCTTGGGAAAGAATGCCACCGGCTCCGCTGCGCCGGCCTTGACCCGGGGCATGGGGGCGAGATGGCCGGTGATGAAAATGACCGGGATGTGAATGCCTTGGTCGGCCAGTTGGTTATACATCTGGATGCCGCTCATGCCGGGCATCGTGATATCGGAGATCAGGCAGGCGGTCTGTTCTGGGCCGCTGGAGGAGAGGAAATCCAACGCGTTGGCATAGGTTCGAACGGTGTAGCCGCTGGAGCGCAGCAGACCTTCCAAGGCAATTCGAACGGACTCATCGTCATCGACCACTGAAATAATTGCGGTATTGGACATTTAGGTACCGAAAGTGATGTCAGGTCGCCATAAAGGCCCCGTCTTCCCTGCAAGATACCTTGTCCTGTCACCCCGCCAAGTTATACCTGGGTATGAACTTTCACTCGCCGCGATGCATGTCCAGCGCCTGGGCCATGCGCACCAGATCGGCGAATGAGCGCGCGCGCATTTTGCGCATGGCCTGGCCCCGGTGGATCTTGACCGTGATTTCACTCAAACCGATTTCCCCGGCGATCTGTTTGTTCATCAAGCCCGACGCGGCCAGGGCCATGACCTGTTGTTCCCGGGCCGTCAGGCTGGCGTAACAGTCCTGGAGCGCCCGACGGCTACGATCGGACTCGCGGCGCAACCGATCCCGCTGGAGGGCGGCGGACACTGCATCGATCAGGTCCTGCTCCCGGAAGGGTTTGCTCAGGAAATCCACCGCGCCGGCTTTCATGGCCTTGACCGTCATGGCGATGTCGCCGTAGCCGGTCATGAACACGATCGGCAGATGGGTATCGGTCGTTGCCAGTTGCTGCTGGAAGTCCAGGCCGCTGGTGCCGCGCAGCCGCACGTCGAGCACCAGGCAACTGGGTTGGTCGGGGCGAGGGTATTGCATGAACTCCGTCACCGAGCCGAACAGTGCGACCTGCAGGCCAATGGAGCGCAGCAGGCCGCCGAGGGCCTCGCGCAGCGGTTGATCGTCGTCGACGATATAGACGAGCGGCTCGTCGTTGATGGCCTGGCAGGCGGAGTGGGTGGGCGTCATCGGCTTTCCGAAACGAATCTGTGCAAGTGAGTAGGAGGGGCGAACCTGCACGAAGTGCCTTGGGCTGCGCTCGGATCCTACGGTCATGGGAATCGTTGCATCTTAAAAGTGCCGCTTGCCGCCAGGTAGGACATAAAACCCTGAAATTGCGCCACGGTCCTGAAGCGCTGCATACCGAAGTATCAGTGGGCTTGCCCAAAGGTTGAATGGGTTGTCCCTAGGTACAACAGACAAGCGCGCGCCGCGGGAATAACCTGCCAGGCATACCGTCGCCGGTGCGTCTCGATGAAGGGGCCGGCGATGATCCTGTCCACTCCTGAATCAATGGCCTGGTGCCTGGGACGGCTACTATGATGAACAGAAATGACCTGCGTCGTGCTGACATCAATCTGCTGGTTGTCTTCGAAACCCTGATGCATGAGCGCAATGTCAGCCGTGTCGGTGAAAAGCTGTTTCTTGGTCAACCGACGATCAGCAGTGCACTGGCCCGCTTGCGACTGATGTTCGATGACCCCTTGTTCATCCGTTCGGGCCGGTTGATGGAGCCGACGTCACGGGCCCAGGAAATATTTTCCAACCTGAGCCCGGCACTGGATGGCATTGCCGCTGCCCTGAGTCGCTGCCAGGCGTTCGATCCGGGCACCAGTGAGGCGACCTTTCATGTCGGACTGTCCGATGACGTTGAATACGCGTTGCTGCCGGATCTGTTGCGCCGCCTGCGGGTCGAGGCGCCGGGCACGACACTGGTGGTGCGCCGGGCTGATCAATGGCAGATGTCCCAGTTGCTGATCAGCGGGGAAATCACCCTTGGCATCAGCCACACCCTGGAGTTGCCGGCCAATGCCCGGCGCAAGGACTTGCGGCGGATTCGGCCGATGCTGCTGCGGGCCGACTCGCAGCCCGGCGAATTGTCCCTGGACGAGTTCTGCCAACGACCCCACGCGGTGGTGTCGTCCATGGGCAATGTCATCGATGACTCTGATCGCGCCTTGAACCTGATCGGGCGCCAACGCCGGGTGGTGTTGACCGTGCCACAGTTCAGCGCCTTGCCTGTGCTGTTGGCCCATAGCGACATGATCGCCATCGTGCCGGACTATGTCGCCCAGGCCATGGCGACGGCCGCTGGCCTCAGGGCCGAGCCGGCGCCGATCCGCTTGCCCGAGCACGCGCTGTCGATGGTCTGGGGTGGTGCTTCACACAACGACCCGGGGGAGTGCTGGCTGCGCTCCCGTTGCAGTGCGTTCGTGGCCGAGCACGCCGAACACCATGCCTCGCGGAAGGTCGCCTGAGCGCTGCAAGGCAGGCTAAGAGGCGTATCCTGCCGGGTCGATACGGGCTTGCGCCTTCGCCACCAGGCGCTGCACCCATTCGGCATCCTGCTCGTTGATCACTGCGTAGCGGTCCGGTGGAAAAAAGGTCCAGTGATGGGCTGCTTCGGCAAGGCGCTTGAGTTCATCGCCAGACAACCAGTAAGACGTGTCGATCAAGGGGATCGGTGCGCCGTCGAAACGCCGGCCCAGCGGCAGTTGGGTACCGGGGGCAAAGGCAATCGCCAGTTGCGCTCGTGGTTGAAGCCGCTTGGCCGGCGCAGGCGCCTGCCCGATCCGAGCGTAGGTGAAGTTGCCCGGAAATTGCTCCTTGAGCACCAGCCAGTGCCCCGCCTCGGTCCTGGTCAGGATCCACTGCGATACACCGCTGTCCTGCATGTGCACGATTTTATCGTTGACCCAGAGCATGAGGGTGTTGCAGTCAGGGTCAAAGTCGTTGGACCACAGGCAGAAACCCGAGACCAGGGTATGGCGCTCGAGCTCGACCACCCCCTGATCCGGCATGGACTGCCAGTAGCGTTTGGTCGGGTCGTGCTTGTCCCGCAGGAAATTGCGCAGCGCCCAGGCCGTGGTGAAAAGCACTGTTGCGACCGCCAGCCATCCCAGGGACTCACCGATGATGGTGTCCAGATCGAGGCCAGGGGCGAACAGCGCTTGATAGAGCAACAGTCCCAGGAGGAATGCGATGGGGGGCAACAGGGGGCCGAAGCACAGCGGCGGCACCAGCACCATGACCCAGTTGAAACGGTGGTGAGCCGCGTAGTCATGGGCCCAGGCCTGCTCCTGGGGCAGCATCGGCGCCTGTTCACGCGGGCCGATGGCTGGGTCCGGGGTCCAGAAACGTATGTACTGTGTATAGGAGAAGTCGCTCATGGACGAAGTCATGCTCGTTGAGGTAATCGTTGGGAACCCCAGTCCGGTCAGCGGGAAAAGCGCTTGCGGTAATCCCGGGGTGAAATCGAGAGGTGGCGCTGGAAGGTAAGGCGCATTCGCTCTTCGTCACCGAAACCGCACGAGCGGGCGATCTGGTCGATGTTGCGTTGGGAGTCTTCCAGCAATCTTCGCGCGGCTTCCAGGCGAAACAACTCGATGGCCTTGGCCGGGGTTCGGCCGGTCTGGCGCTTGTAGACCCGGGCGAAGTTGCGCGGACTCATCCGCGCCTGGCGGGCCAGCCGTTCGATGGTCAGGTCGTCGCTCAGGTGCTCGGTAATCCAGAGGTGCAGCTCGTCGAAGCCGGCGCTGTCCTGGGTTTGCAATTGCAGCAGCTGGCTGAATTGCGCCTGGCCGCCGGGTCGCTTGAGAAACACCACCAGCTCTCGGGCCACTTGCAGGGCGACGTCGCGTCCGCAGTCGGCTTCCACCAGTGCCAGGGCCATGTCGATGCCGGCGCTGACCCCTGCCGAGGTCCAGACGTGGTCCTGCTGGATGAAAATCGCATCCAGGTCCACCTCTACCGCCGGGAAACCGCTTTTCAGCATGTCGCACATCGCCCAATGGGTCGCGGCACGGCGTCCGTCCAGCAAGCCGGCCTGGGCCATCAGGAATGTGCCGCTGCACACCGATGCGGTGCGTCGCGCCCTGACCGAGGCATGGCGCAGCCAGTCGACCAGGTCGACGCAATCGATCATCGCCTGGCGGATGTCGGGCGCGCCGGGGACGATCAGCGTGTCGACCGGGACGTCGTCGAACTGGCCCAGGCCGCAGGTCTCCACGACCAGGCCCTCGGCGGTTCGCATCAACCCGCCCGCGAGGCTGGCGGTATGCATGGCGTAACCGGGCAGGCCGCGTTCGACCATGGCTTTGGTCGCGGCCCAGAACACCGTCTGGGCCCCGGTCAGGTCCAAAAGGCCCATTTGCGGGTAGGCCAGGAAGACCAGCGTGCGTGGTTGGGTGATCGACCGGGTGGCGAGGTCGATGTCACTGCTCATGTCATTCATGGTGGCGTGGAGGTTCAAGAAGTCGATTTCATTGTGCTTTATACACCGGAAGGCACTCCATGCCGGGTCGATTATCCATTTTCGGCACAATTGCGCGGTGTTTCCGGGAGACGGAATGGAACTTGCCTGATCTTTGCCCAACAAGCCCAGGAATCGATGAAGGTCGGGTCAATGAATAACAACACCATCGCATCGCCGGTCAATCGGTTCCGTACCGTCGACATCGACGAGCACGCCCGGAACATGGGCGGTTGGCAGGTCTGCTACGACCAATTGACCCCTGGACGCTTCGAAGGCGAGTTGATCGAATTCCGTTCCGACTGGATGCAATTGGTGCGCGACCGCTCTAATCAGGCCATGACCAAGCGTGGGACGGCCTGGGAAGGGGCCATCACCTTCAGCATGCCGTTGGTGGCGGACGGCCCGGTGTTTTGTTCCGGGCACCCGATCCTCGAGCCCAGCCTGCTGGTGGCCCGAGGGCAAAACTTGCCTGAGTTGCGCACGCCCCAGCATCTGGATGTGCTGGGCGTCGCCATCGACGAGCAGGCGTTGGCGCATGTGCTGGAACGCCAGGGCAGTCGTTTTCGAATTACCGATCTTCCCAAGTGTTACCGCCTCGGTGACTCGACGCTGCCGGCTGAGCTGGCGGCGCTGTTCGCCGAACTGGAAAGCGACCAGGGACGGGACTCACTGCTGGGCTACGAGTCGATCCGCCGTGGCCTGCGCGATACGGTGATGCTGCATATGCTGGAACTGGTGGCGCCGGACGAGGCGCCGCCCCTCAGCCCCACGGCGCGCAAGCGCATGGTCGACCGGGCCCGGGAGTACGCGTTGGCCCATGTCGACGAGCCGCTGTCGATCCTTGACCTGTGCAACCACATCGGTGCCAGCCGGCGCAAATTGCAATACTGCTTCCAGGAAACCCTGGGCATCAATCCCGTGGCTTATTTGCGCGCGTTACGCCTCAATGCCGTGCGCCGTGAGTTGCGCAACGGCGATCAGGTCCAGGGTGTGCAGGAGGTGGCGGCACGCTGGGGGTTCTGGCATCTGAGCCGGTTCTCCAGCGACTATCGGGTCCTGTTCGGCGAAACCCCTTCGCAGACTTTGCGTCGCACGCATCTGTGCTGAAAACGGATAACGGCCGATAACGCCTGCTCCCTAGGATGACCCCACCACCATATGGTCGGAAGGGGCATTCGATGAATCACAATAAGAAAACAAACGTCTTGCGCTTTACGTGGTTGACCCTGGGGATGCTCGGCCTCTGCGCCGGCGCCCATGGCACCGAAAACGGCGCGCCGACCACGGCGGTCGGGGTCTATGACTTCGGTGCGGGCATGATGCCGCCGGCCACGCCCTTCGGGACCGTCGGCCTGCGCACGGCGTTTTATTCGGCCAACGTGCAGAAAGACCGCCACGGCAACTCGGCGGACAACAATTTCTCCCTGGATGTGCTGTCCATCGGCGTCGCCTACATGCGCATGACCGATTACACCGTGCTGGGCGCCAAATATGGCTTCGGCACCGTGGTGCCGTTCTTCAAGATGGACGCTTCGGTACAGGTGCAGACCCCCGTCGGCCCGCTGGATCTTGAGGCCGATCCGTTTCGCCTGGCGGACGTCCAGTTCCTGCCGGTGATCCTGCAGTGGACCCTGTCGCCGAACCTGTTCGTCAATACGCAGTTCCAGATCCAGGCACCCACGGGCGACTACGACAAGAATCGCCTGATTTCCCCCGGCCTCAATCACTGGACGTTCTCACCGATCGTCAACGCCACCTACCTCTCCGACAGCGGCTTTGAAGTGTCTTCAAGCTTCGAGGTCGATGTGAACACCCGCAACAACGCCACCGACTACAAGAACGGCGTCGAGTACCGCCACGAGTTTGCCGTGGGCCAGCACGCAGGCCCCTGGACGGTGGGGGTGGGCGGTTATTACTACCGCCAATTCACCGATGACGATGCACCGGGGCTGGAGAGCGGCAACCGCGCCCGGGTGATGGCCGTCGGGCCGGCGGTGAGTTACTTCAAGCCCGGCATCCCGCCGGTCTGGCTGCACGTCTACAAGGAGTTCGACGCACGTAACCGTGCCGAGGGCTACACCGCGGCGTTGCGCATCTCTCAAAGTTTCTGAAGGGGCTCGCCATGAATCAATCAAGTTCCGTTTCAACGGCCGCGACCCCATCGCGCCAGCCTGGCCGGCGCGAGGGCCTGGTGCTGATGCTGGGCAGCAGCCTGACCATCATGGGCTCGGTCATGGTCGCGCCGATCCTGCCCCGGTTGGGCGCCGAATTCGGTCCTGTCGAGCCCCGTGCCGATCTGCTCGTGCCACTGGCCGTCACCGGGCCGGCCCTGGCGATTGCCGTGTGTGCGCCACTGGCCGGTTGGCTGGCCGACCGTATCGGGCGCAAGGCGTTGCTGGTGCTTGCCACCTTGCTTTATGCCTTGCTCGGCGCCTTGCCGGCGCTGCTCGACAGCCTGCCGGCGATTGTCGGCACCAGACTGTTGTTTGGCTGTACCGAAGCAGCGGTCATGACCTGCTGCGCAACCTTGATCGCCGACTATTGGCACGGTGAGGAGCGTTTGCGCTATGTCAACCGGCAGGTGGTGACGATCGGCCTGGTAGGCGCGCTGTTCTTCGTCGTGGGCGGGGCGCTGGGAGAGCACTCGTGGCGTTCACCGTTCCTGCTCTATCTGCTGCCGTTGCTGCTGGTGCCAGCGATGGTGAAAGTGCTGTGGGAACCTCCGCTGGCGAGGCGCCAGGTGGTTCAGCAGCCAGCCGATGAAACGGGTCCGACCAAGGTCGCGGTGCGGCAACTGGTGGTCGGTTACCTGATGATTCTGGGCGGCATGGTCCTGACGTTCGTCGTGCCGGTGCAGGCACCGATGCTGCTGGTCAGCCTGGGCATCACGTCGAGCACGATGATCGGCCTGGCGGCGGGCCTGAGCCTGCTGGCGACCCTCGGAGGGTCGTTGATGTGGCCGTTGTTGCGTCGCCGCTTGGGTGTGGCCGGTTGCAACGCGCTGTTGCTGGGCCTGATCGGCGTGGGTCTATGGCTGCTGATGCGCGGGCAGAGCTACAACGCGGTGCTGGTGGCGGTCTTCATCCAGGGGCTGGGTTCCGGGTTGCTGGTGCCGAATGTGATGGCGCCGGTGATGAACGCCTTGACCGCCAGCACCCGTGGCCGGGGCTTGGGTGGATTCACCTCGTTTCTTTATATCGGCCAGTTCGTCAGTCCGCTGGTGGTGGCCTCCGTGATGGCCTTCGCCGGAGACCTGCGCCACGCCATCCAGTGGATGGCCATCGCCGGCCTTGTCGCGGCATTGCTCTGGGTGATCGCCGGCTTGCGCGCTCGCGGCCACGACCAGGCGAACATTGTCGATCCAACACGCCCGGCTCACGCCAATCGTCATGAATAAGGAATCCGAAGCATGAGTATGCAAGACATCCACCAGTTGATGGATCGCGAAGACGCCATGGGACTGGCCGAGTGGGTCCGGCGCGGCGAGGTCCGGCCTGGCGAATTGCTCGAGGTGGCCATTGAGCGCCTGGAGCGGGTCGAGCCGCAACTCAATGCCGTGGCCGAGCGGCTGTACGACTCGGCGCGGGCGGAAGCGGATACGGCTCAAACGGGACAGGGCCCGTTGGCCGGCGTGCCGACCTTGATCAAGGACCTGTTTTCGCCGGTCAACGGTGCGGCGATGACCAACGGCTCGCGCTCCCTGGGAAGCGCTCGGGCGGATTTCGAGGCGGAAGTCGTGACGCGTCTGCGCCGGGCAGGGTGCCAGTTGATGGGCACCAGCACGTCGCCGGAGTTCGGCACGTCGTACTCCACCGAGTCCACGCGTTTCGGCGCGACTCGCAACCCCTGGAACACCGACTACAGCGCCGGGGGATCCAGCGGCGGTGCGGCGGCGTTGGTGGCGGCCCGGGTGGTGCCGTTCGCCCATGGCAACGATGGCGGCGGTTCGTTGCGGGTGCCAGCGTCCTGCTGCGGCGTGTTCGGCCTCAAGCCCAGCCGTGGCCTGTTGCCGTCGGGGCCGATTGTGGGCGAGGGCTGGGCGGGGATGGGCACGCCCCATGCAATCACCTTGTCGGTGCGTGACAGCGCGGCGTTGCTGGACGCGACCGCCGGGATGGATCTCGGCGCACCCTATGCCGCCCCGGTGCAGGCGCTGCCTTATGTGACCGCGGTGCAGCGCGATCCGCAGCCGCTGCGTATCGCCCTGGTCGAGCAACTCGGCCCCTGGCCGACGTCGCCTGAGAGCTTGCGGGCGGTGGGCGAGGCGGCACGCTTGTGCGAGTCCCTGGGGCATCGTGTCGAGCCGGTGAGCCTGCCGGTGGTGTTGCCGGAGTTTCTTGACCAGGTGTTCACCATCATCGGCGCAAGCACCCGCCATTATGTCGATCTGCTGGGCCAGATGCGCGGCCTCGCGGTCCAGGCCGAAGAACTGGAAGTGCGCACCCGGATCATTCTGCGGGACAAGGGCAATGTGAGTGGCGCCCAGTACGCGGCGGCCGTGGAATGGATACACGGGCTGGGCCGGCAACTGGCGCTGTTCATGCAGGATTACGACCTGATCCTCACGCCGGTCCTGACCCGTGAGCCGGCACCGATTGGCGAGCTGGACATCCAGGATGTGTGCCTGAGCCTTGACCAGTTGATCGAGCGCTACCACAGCTACTCGCCGTTCACCGCGTTGTTCAATGCCAGCGGTCAACCGGCGATGTCGGTACCGTTGTCCTGGAGTACCAGAGGCTTGCCCATGGGGGCGCATTTCGCCGGACGCTTTGGTGAGGAGGCTACGTTGCTGGCCCTGGCCGGGCAACTGGAGCGAGCCCGGCCGTGGCGAGGGCGGATGCCGGCGGTGAATGCTTGTTGGTGAGGTCGGCTGGCTGAAAGGCAAGGCGATGCTCGCCCTGCAGGGAGCGGGCATCGGCAACTTTCTTCAAAACGGGTTAAGCCTTTTCTACTGTCTGTAACCTGCGGTTTAGAGCGGTTTGTCCTTCGCAAGGCACCAAGAAGGCACAGGCCGGCGCAATAATTTCAAATCAATATCAAAGAGCCATATTGACCCATTGTCCTACAATCAGTAACCTTTGCTGAATGTTTCAAGGACTGAAAATATGACTGACGGATTAGTTGCGCCTGCTCGCCTGTGCCTGATAGAAAAATTCCTTTCTTGCCCATCTTCTCGCCTGACCACGGTCCTGGCGCAGGATGCCGTTGTCTCCTTGAAACAGTCCGACATGCTGGCCCGGGTGGCTTGTGCACGCCGGGTATTGCGTCAGCGTGTCTTGGCGCCTGAACAAGTCGTTGCCATCGCTCTGCCTTCCAGCATTGAAGTGCTGGTCATGGTGCTCGCGTGCTGGGCCGAGGGCTTGGCGATTGCCTTGCTGCCCCACGAAAGCAAACGTGAAGGGGCAGGGATAGAGGCGATGCTGGCATTGCTCGATCCGGCCTTGATCCTTACCTCCGAGCACATCGCGCAGCAGCTTGCGCAAGAATGGGCGGAGCGGGTCTTGACGGATGGCGCCCTGGTCGAGCGTATGCAGGCCGTGGAAACACCCGTCGATGAGCCGGTGCTCAGCCGTCCTGAAAACCTCGCGATCCTGCAGTTTACCTCCGGCAGTACCGGCGCGCCGAAAGCGGTGTGCATCACCCAGGCCATGCTCAGTGCCAATTGCCAGGCTATCGCCGAACGCGTGTCCGTCGCAGCGGCGGATCGCATGGTGAGCTGGTTGCCACTGCATCACGACATGGGGCTTTCTGCCTTGACCCTGGCCTGGTGGTGCTCCATCGACCTGGTGTTGATGCCCACCAGCGAATTCAGCCGTCAGCCCTTGGCCTGGCTTCATGCCCTGTCGCGCTACAAAGGCACGCTGTCACCGGCGCCGACCTCGGCTTTCGCGTTGCTTGGCCGTCTGGCGGGACGCTTGCGTGACGGCGATCTGGATCTCTCCCATTGGCGCTACGCGTGGGTCGGTGCCGAACCGGTTTTTCACGCGCATCTTCATCAGTTCGAAACTGCCTTCAGCGCTCATGGCCTGAAAGCGGGCGTACTGCAACCAGCCTACGGCATGGCCGAAGCGGTGGTAGCCGTATCCCTCAATGCGCCAGGCCAGGCGTTGCGCGTGCGTTGGCTGGACACCCAGAGCCTGCATGCCGACGGTGTGGTCCGCGAGCAATCGGAAGGAGCACCCGGCGCCGCAGCCTATCTGGGCAATGGCACCGCGGTCGGGGACGTCGAATTGCGCGTGGTGGACGAACACGGCCTTGAGGCGAGCGCAGGCCTGCTGGGCAGCCTGCAGATTCGTGGCAGCAGCGTGATTCGCCGGTACCTGAAGATGGAGCCCGTGCGCCCGCAGGCCAGCGACTGGTACGACACGGGTGACCTGGGTTTCATGCTGGACGCCGAGGTCTACATCACCGGCCGGACCAAGGACCTGATTACCCGTGCGGGGGTGAATGTCAGCCCGCATGTCGTTGAGTGGTCGCTGGAGCATGAACTGGGTCTTGCGGCAGGTTCTGTCGCGGCGTTTTCCTGCATTGACAGTCGGCATGTCAAAGAGAGCGTCGTGGTGGTGATCGCCGTCAATGCGTTGGGCAATCGTGACCTGGAGGAACTGCGTCGCGAAGTCGCCCGGACGGTGGCGCGTCATGCCGGCGTCCAGGTCGACGACCTGGTGTTGATCCGTCGCGCCGATTTTCCCAAGACCACCAGCGGCAAGATCCAGCGCCAGGCGCTGAGTCGCTTGTACCTGAGTGGCAAATTGAATCCCGCAGCGGTCGCCACAGACGCTGTAACCGCCTGATCCTTCCCTTAGCAGCACGGATTGCATACGTGCAAGGAGCACCTGTGTTTGATGTTATTTGCCAGACCATCCACCGCCTCTCGACGCAAGGCATTCTGCCGGCCCACCTCAATGGCTATCCATTGAAGGCCAGCGACACGCTGTTGGACCTGGGGCTCGACTCGATGGGGCAGTTGACGCTGCTTTCGGAGCTCCGGGGACAGCTGTCGGCGGATTTTTCCGCGTCTGTGATCGACGCAATGACCACCCTCCAGGAGTTGGCGCAGTTGCTCGAACACGCCAGCACATTCGAGTTGTCTGCCGCGGTCTGAAGGGGCTCAAGCATGTCCAATATCATCTCTGACAAGGCAGCGTGGTTCGTCAGTGCGCGAGCCGACACGCTGGCGATCCTGATTGGCGGTCCGCTTATTTCCGTCGCGCTGCTGCTGGCGATCATGCAGGGCCCGGCGTTCCTGATCGGTGCGTTGCTGTTCGCACTGTTCCTGGATATTCCCCATGTGCTGCACACCCACGTCCGGCTGTTCGCCGAGCCGCTTGAATACCAGCGCCACAAGAAGCGCTTCTGGGCGAGCCTGCTCGTGATCTCGGCGGTTTGCGTCGGGTTGTATGCGCTGAACGCCTTGCCTTGGCTGGTCGCGATCTGGGTGTACTGGCAACCCTACCATGTGTGCAAGCAACACTTCGGTGTGGCCGCGCTCTATGCGAAGAAGGCCGGGTACCGGCATTCGACCCAGTCGGTTCGCGACATGGTACTGGCAGGCTTCGCAGCTCCCTTGATGTACCGCATCACCCATGGCGGATTCCACTTCGGCGACTACCAGCTGTTCGGGCAGGCGCTGCCGTTCGCCAATATTTCCATCCCGACACCGGCGCTCGATCCGTACTGGGCCTGGCTCGCCTACGGGGTATTCGCGGTCATGACCGTGAAGTTCATCGTGACCGAGTGGGCCCATCGGCGACAGGGTGAGGGCATGCCCCGCTTTGTGCTGGTGATGCTGGCGGTGTCGTTGGGGTTGTACAACACCGCATACCTGTTGGTGGACGACCTGTATGCGCTGATTCTGATCGGCACCAGCATCCATGCCTTGCAATACCACTTGGTCTGCACCTCGACGGTCCTGGCAGGCCTGCGCAGAACCCAGGCGCAGCCAATACCCTCCGGTGCGTTGGGGGTGGCCCATGACTGGGTAAGGCGCATGGGGGCCAAGCCCTGGATCTGGCTGAGTACCCTGGGCCTGGCCAGCCTGCTGGTCCTGAGCCTGGAAATGCCCTCGGTCGGCTTGGTGCCCCTGATCGTCGTTCTTCATCACTTCTACCTGGACGGTGTCATTTGGAAACGTCGATGAAGACTGTGCCCGAGCGGGAGGGGCGAGCGTTTATCGCGGCGCTGCGGCCATTGATCGAGGACTTGCGACGCCATCATGGGTGGCGTTATCGCCTGGATTTCGGGGTGAGCATCGCGCTGTTCTGGACCGCCTTGTCGCTACTGGAGACCAGCCGCTTTCCGGCCTGGCTGGTGCTTTATTCGGTGGCGGTGTTCACCTTGTACCGGTCGGCCATGTTCATCCACGAACTGGTCCATATGCCTCGGCGAGCCGTACCGGGATTCAACCTGATGTGGAACCTGGCCTGTGGGATTCCATTGCTGTTGCCGTCGTTCCTGTACCTGAGTCACATGGACCACCATACGCTGACGCGATACGGCACCCGGCAGGATCCGGAGTACCTGCCGTTTCAACGACAGTTTGGCCGTAGCCTGTTCACCTTGCTGGTGGGCACGCTCCTGACGCCACTGTTGCTGCTGTTGCGATTTGCCCTGGTCGGGCCGCTGTCATGGTGCATGCCGTCGCTACGGCGGGTGGTGATCGAACGCTACAGCGCCGTCACCCTGCATGCGGCCTATCGAAACAGCGCCGCGCGGTTCAGCGCTTCACAGGGATACAACCGCCTGCTCGAGGGACTGACCAGCCTGTATGCCTGGGGGCTGATCCTGATGGCAGGGAGCGAATGGTTGCCCTGGTCCCGTATCGGCCTGTTCCTGGCCGTCATCTATGGGGTGCTGGGGATCAACATGTTCCGCACCTGCCTGGCCCATCGTTATGCCTCCAGCGGTCAGCCGGTGTCCCTGCAGTGGCAACTGAGCGATTCTTCGACCCATGCCGGCCAGGGGCGCTGGCTGGAGTTGTTCGAGCCTCTGAGCCAGCGTTATCACGCGCTTCATCATCTGTTCCCGGCGTTGCCCTATCACGCCATGCGGCCTGCCCATGAACGCATCGTGGCGGCCCAGGGCATGGCGGCAGATCTCTATCGGCAGACCTGCTGCCATCCATCCTCCGTTTCCACGCCTTACTCCACCGAGAATCCGTCATGAGCCGCTGGCAGCAAATGAGTCCGTTTGAGCAATACGTCAACCCCGAGATTGGCGAGTTGATTCGCCGGGTCGGCCTCGACAAGACGTTCGTCCGCGGCGAAGGCTGCTACCTGTACGATGAAGAAGGCCGTGACTACCTGGACTTCCTCGGCGCTTACGGTGCGTTGCCGTTCGGTCACAGTCCGGATGAGTTGCTGGCGGAGCTGGCCAGTTTCCAGCACACCCGCGAACCGATTTTCGTCCAGCCGTCGAGCCTCGCCGCAAGCGGTCTGCTGGCGCAACGTCTGCTCGCCATCGCACCGGGCCAATACCGCAGCGTGACCTTCCAGAACAGTGGTGCTGAGACGGTCGAAGCCGCGCTCAAGGCATGCCTGATCAAGACCGGACGCAAGCGCATTCTGTCGACGTATCACAGTTTCCACGGCAAGACCCTGGGGGCGCTCTCTGCCACCGGCTCGGACAAATACCAGGCCGGATTCCAGGCCCCGTTGCCGGGTTTCGACTTTGTCGACTACGGCGATATCCAGGCCCTCGAAGCCCAGTTGCAGCAATATCCGGGCGCCTATGCGGCGGTCATTGTCGAGCCAGTCCAGGGGGAGGGCGGCATCAACCTGCCGCCGGCCGATTACCTGCGGCAAGTCCGGGCAGCGTGCGATCGCAGTGGCACGTTGCTGATCATCGATGAGGTCCAGACCGGACTGGGACGTACCGGAACCCTGTTCGCCAGTGCCGGTGTGCAAGCCGATTGCTTGCTGCTCGCCAAGGCCCTGGGCGGCGGCGTCATGCCCATCGGTGCGTGCCTGCTGAGCGAGAACGCCTACAGTGCGGATTTCCAGAACAAGCATTCGTCCACCTTCGGCGGCAATACGCTGGCCTGTCGCATCGGCCTGAAAGTGCTGGATCTGCTGCAAGAGCGCCAGGGCTTGTTGGACAGCGTCCGTGAGAACGGACAGTACCTGCTCGAACAGCTCCAGGCCCTGGCCGCACGACACCCCTCGTTCATCAAGGAAGTCCGTGGCGCAGGTTATCTGATTGGTATCGAGTTCCAGCTTGATCGCAGCCACTATCCGCAATTCCACGGCGGTTTCACCGGCATCATGGGCGAGCAGGAAAGCCTGGTGCCGGTCCTGGCCAGTTACCTGCTCAACGTCGAAGGCATACGCGTGGCGCCGACGCTCAATGGCGCCAATGTGATGCGTGTCGAGCCGCCATTGATTGCCGGGCGCGCCGAGTGCGAACGGTTCATCCAGGCCCTGGCCCGGACCCTGCAGTGGGTCGAGGACGGACGAACGGGCACGCTGCTGGCGCACTTGCTGGACGCCGAGCCCAGCCCTGCGGGACCGGCCGGGCAAGCCAGGCACGCGGTGAACTTCAGCGAGCCGGTGGCCGAGAACCATTTCGCGTTCGTTCTCCATCCGCTGGAGCTGTCGAACTATGCCGAGTTCGATGAAAGCCTCAGCCACTACTCGCAGTCGTCGTTGCACCTGCTGGAGCAGCGCTTGAACCCGCTGCTCGATCCATTCTTCGTCTCCACGGTAACGCTGACATCGCCCGCCACGGGCCGCACGGTCACGGGCGACTTCATCATGGTGCCGCGTTCGGCGGCCCAGCTTGCCGCGATGCCCGTGGAGGAGTCGTGTGCGGTGATTGGCCAGGCCATCGACATGGCGCGGCAGCGCGGCGCTACCCTGGTGGGGCTGGGCGGGCACACGTCGATCGTGACGGGAGGAGGGATGCGCCTGCTGGATAAAGGCGTGGCGCTGACCACCGGCAACAGCTACACCCTGTTGACGGCGGTGGAAGCCGCCTGTCGCGCGGTGCGAATGACCGGGCGGCGGATGCAAGACATGCGCGTCGCCGTCGTCGGTGCGACGGGCAGCATCGGTTCGGCCATCGCACGGTTGATCGTGGCGCAGGCCGGCCAGGTCACCCTGGTGGGCAACCCCAAGAGCGCACGCTTCAACACCCCGCGTTTCGCTTCAGTGATCAACCAGCTCGTGGCCTATAGCGCGCAGGCGACGGCGGCACCGGGTAGCGTGCTGGCGCATATCGCGCAACGCCTGGACGGCCAGGACAGTGCCAGCCTCGGCTCGCTGCTCCTGGCGGAAAACGGCCGTCACACGGCGTTGCGCTGGAGCAACGATGTCCAGCAGTCGCTGGCCGACGCCGATCTGGTGCTGATCGCGACCAACAGTGCCGAACGCTTCATCAGTGCGGACGATATCGCTGCCGACGCCATCCTGTGCGACATCTCCAGGCCGGCCAACGTCAGTCAGGACATCGCCATTCGCCGCCCGGACGTGCTGGTACTCGATGGGGGCATCGTCGAAATGCCCGGCGACGCCCGACTCGGCTCGCGCTACGGCATTCCCGACGACCTGGCTTACGCCTGCATGGCCGAGACCATGATGCTCGCCCTGGAAGGCCTCTCCCGGCATACCAGCCTCGGCCTGGACCTGAGCAACGATGACCTGGAACTGGTCCAGGCGTTGTCCAGCCGCCACGGCTTCAAGCTTGCCGGCTTCCGCAGTTTCGACAAAGCCCTCGACCCTGTCGCCTGGCAGCGATACGCCGAGCGTTTCAATCTCGCCACCGCCGAACCTATCTGACCGAGGAAGCCCGAATGCCGGTATTGGAAAAAACCACGCTGATCAAGGGGCGTAGCTGTGCGGAGGTCTTCGATTTCTGCATGGAGGGGGTCAACTTCCCGAAAATCTTCCCTGAGCGCGTCACCCCGTTGGGCAACATCGACATCGCCGATCTGCGGATCGCCCAGGGGCGCCAGTTCCGCTTCCGGCACTGGATGCTCGGGTTCATTCCGGCCAACTGGACCGTGGCCATTCGCGAGGTCAAGGAGAACGAATACTTCATCGACGAGATGATCAAGGGGCCATTGAGCGCCTTCCGGCACGAGCATCGGGTCGCAGCGGCGGCTGGCGGCACGCTCTATACCGATCGGGTCACCTACAAGGCGATAGGCGGGGCATTGCTGGAGCGGTTGTTTGTGGATGCCTACATGGACCGCATCTTCGAAGCCCGTCATCGCAACATGCGACAACTACTGGATGCCTCATGATCTCGATTGAAGTAGTGAACACCGCCAAGCGCCTGAAGCAGTTCATCGAGCTGCCTTTCCGCTTGTACGCCGACGATCCGAAATGGGTGGCGCCCCTGCGCAGTGACATGAAGCGCATCCTGTCGCCACGCCATAACCCGTTCTTTCGCGAAGCGCAGATCGAGCATTTCCTGGCGGTGGACGGACAGGGCCAGGCGCAAGGCCGGATAAGCGTGAGTATCCATGCCGAGTACAACCAGCGTTTCGGCGACGAGCATGTGTTCTTCGGCTTTTTTGAGGTGACCCCTGACCCTGCCGTTGCGCGCGCGTTGTTCGAAGCGGTTGCCAATTGGGCCCGGGCTCGCGGCAAGTCCAGGTTGTTGGGGCCTTACAGTTACACCTCGACCCAGGACGCCGCGCTGCTGTTGGAAGACCTGGATGGACGTCCTCCGACGCTGCTGCAAACCTATAACCCGCTCTGGTACGCAGAGACCCTCAAGCAGGTAGGCTTCGACCTGGCGTTCACTTTCAGCACCTACGGTGTCGATGCCGAGCAGTATCGTGCGCGACGCAAGGCCAGCCGCAGCGAGAAAGTCCTGCCCGGCAGCCAGTTCAGTGTGCGCACGGCGACGCGGGCCGACCTCAAGTCCAACCTGGAAGAGATCCGCTGCCTGTTCAACAGCGCCTTCGCCGAAAACTACGAAGTCGCGCCGATCTCCCAGCCCAGCTTCAAGTTTCATATCGACAGCGTGAAAGCCTTCATCGACCTGGAAGGGATCAAGCTGATCGAGCTCGACGGCCGAGCGGTGGCGTTCTTTGTGATTCTGCCCGACCTGAATCAGATACTGAGCCAGCTCAAGGGCCACTTCGGTTTGTTCGATCTATTCAAGTTGGGACGCTACAAACGCAGCGTCAATGGGGCGGTCATCGCCTTGATCGGTGCCGATCCGTCGGTACAGGGGCGCGGTCTCGGGCGGTTGATTGGTGATGAAATCGTCCGCTATGCCGAACCGCGTTTCGAACGGGTGGACACCATGTGGATCGACGACCGCAACCCATCCAGCTACGTGCTGGCGCGCAACGTCGGGATGCGCCGGACCAAGCGCTATGGCGTTTTCGGACTCGATCTGGCTGAAGCAGCGCTCTGACCTGGAGTTGTAGACGAAATGGATATCCCTTTGATTTCCTTGACTGGGCTGAAAAAATTCTACCCCAGTGGCGATGAACGCAGCCTGGTGCTCAACAGCATCAACCTGGACATTTCCCGTGCCAGCATGACCGTGATCCGGGGTATATCCGGATCGGGCAAAACCACGCTTCTCAACATACTCGGCGGCCTGGATCGAGCCGACGAGGGCCAGGTGCGCGTGGGAGACGCGAGCCTGGACAGCATGGACTTCAAGGCCTTGACCCGGTTCCGGGCCGAGCGCGTGGGGTTCATCTTCCAGTTCCACAACCTGATCCCGACGTTGACGGTCAAGGAGAACGTGTTGACCGGGCTTGAGCCGATCCGTTCGGTCACGCCACGGGACCATGCGCGTGCCGAGGAGTACCTGCATAAGGTCGGGCTGCATGAGCATGCCGAGAAGTTTCCTTCCAAGCTGTCGGGCGGGCAGCAGCAGCGGGTGGCGATCGCGAGGGCGCTGATCAAGGAACCGCAATTGATTCTTGCGGACGAGCCCACCGGCAGCCTGGATGAAGAGACCGGGATGCGGGTGTTCGAACTGTTGCGCCAGATGCAGGAAGAGAAGCAGATCACCGTGGTGATCGTCACGCACAACCCCGGTCTGGGGCAGCATGCCGATCATGTCTACGAGATGCGCTCGGGCAATCTGCACAGGGCCGACTCATGAACATGCTGGTGCGGCATGTGCTTCGCTCGGTTCTGGTGATTCGCTATCGGTTGCTGACCATTGCGCTGATCTGTGCCTCGACCTTTGGTGTGCTGGTGGGTGCCTACTCGGCCATCGACAGTTTGTTCAGCACCGTCGAGGACATCCAGTCCAACGCCGCCATGGCGGAGCTGGAGGTGATCTTTGCCCCCGATGACCTGATCAACCTGCCGGCGTTCGATGACATCGACGGCGTGACCGCCATTCATCATCGGTTGTTGATGCCCGGGCTGGCGCCCCTTGGTGGTGAGCAGCCGGTCGCCGGATTGATGGTCAGTGCGCCCGCGCAGGATTTCCTGGCGGTCAACCGCTTGAAGGTTCTGCAGGGGCGCCTGCCCGATGCCATGGAGACCACCGGGATCGCGCTGGAGCGAAACTGCGCGCAGTTCCATGGCAAGGGTGTGGGGGATCGTTTCAACTTCACCGCGGGCCGGGCTGAGTACCCGGTGGAGGTGATCGGGATTGTCGAAAGCCCCGAATACCTGGTTGCACCCCTCAACCCCAGCGTCTATGTGCCCAGCAACGGTTCGCTGTGCGTGCTGTTTGCCGACCAGGCGCTGATGCACCAGCAGTTGGGCTTCTCGGCCATCAACAGCCTGTTGTTCAGCCGGTCGCCGGACGCCTCGCTCGCGCAGGTCAAGCAGCGCATCACCGAGCGGGCGCAGTCACGCCTGGCGGTGGATTATGTGTTGCCACGCCAGGAGCAGTTCAGCCAGAAGTTCCTCGAGCTGGACCTCAACACCTTCAAGGTCTTCCTGCCCACGGTGGTGCTGATTTTTGCGTTGTCGTCGACCCTGGTGGTGTTCTTCCTCATGTATCAATGGGCCAAGGAAGAGCGCCCGCTGATCGCCATGTTCCTGACCCTGGGTTATAGCCGTCGACAGGTGGCCTGTGCCTATGGTTTGCCGGCACTGATGTTGATCGTTCTGGCGCTGGTCCTGGGTTGTGGCTTCGCGCTGTTCGACATGTATGCGTTCGGCTTGAACTACGCGCGAGCCATCGGCATGCCCGAGCCGCAGCTGATGTTCAAGCCACCTTATCTGTGGCGAGCCGGCCTGTTGCTGTGCGGTACCGTTGCGTTGGGCATGTACCTGCCCATGCGCTCCATCCTCAGTATCACGCCCATGGACGCCTTGCGTGACGTCGGCGCCGGTCAGGAGCAAACCCTGGCGCTGCGCCTGGTGGCGTGCCTGCGACACATTGGCGGACCTTTCTGGTTCCGCTATTCGTTGCGCAACCTGCTGCGCAGTTGGCGCATCAGCCTGGTGACGGTCCTGGCCATGTCAGCGAGTATCGCGATCACCATCGCGTTCTACATTTCCCTGACGTCGATGGAGCGCACCGCCATCAGTAACGTGGAACGTGACAACTGGAGCCGCGTGGTCGACCTGGACGTGGCCTGGTGGGATGAGGACATCGCCCGTCTCAACGGCCTGGCGCCCGGCAGTCGCTGGTCGACCTTCGTCAAGGGCGGTGCCCAGGTCAGCGGCCAGGGCCAACTGGACAACGCCAGCCTGCTGGGTATCGAGCCGGCGGACGGTGTGCGTCACGTGAACCTCATGGAAGGCCGGATGCTGTTGGACGGCGACCTGGAAGCCCTGGTGATCGAGCGTCGTATCGCCATTGCACAGGGTGTTGGCCCGGGCGACCGGCTGACCCTCAAGGTGCGCGGCAATCTCTATCCGGCCAAGGTCGTCGGGGTGTTTTCCGGGGCGCTGCCGGGCGAAATCATCACCACTCGACGTTTCGCCCAGCGCATGTTGGCCCTCGATGAACAATTCACCGGCGCCTACCTGGTCGACGCGGGAAGCAGCGGCCTGGACGACGCCGCGATCTATGCCTTGCCGGGCGTGGTACGGGTAACGTCCAAGCAGAACATTGTCGCGTCCATTCTCGAAATCAGCTCGCACATCTGGGTGATCATCCATATCTCGGCGCTGATGAGCATCGCCATCGCCCTGTTGTTCGCGATCACCAGCATGAACTTCAGCATCGTGGGGCGGCGCGGGGAGTACGGTGTGCTGCGGATCCTCGGTTTCAGCGACCGCAGTGTGTCGCTGATCATGCTCTGTGAAACCCTGAGCATTGCCGTGGTCGCGGGCGTTGTCGCCATCCCCCTGGGGTATGGCCTTGGCGCCGTCCTCAACCATCGCTTGACCGATGTCTGGTTCAAGATCAACACCGACCCTGCCTTCAGCGATTTCTGGCGAGTCATCCTGCCAGCGTTGGTGATCATTCCCTTTGCGGCGATGCCTGCCATTCGCCACGTATTCCGCATCCCGGCGGTCGACACTCTCAAGCTCAGGAACTTCGGATGAACCACAAGCTGCCTGTTACTTTTTCCCTGTTGATGATGTGCATCGGCTCAGCCCATGCCGACGATGCGCTGTCTGTCATGCGCGATTCCGATCGCCGCATGAAAGCGGCGGATGAAAGAGTCGATTACCGCATGGAATTGCTGGAAGGCGAGCGGTTGACGTTCACCCGCCAGCTCAGCCGGCTGGACAAGCGAATGAGCGATCGCACCGGGACCTTGGTGCGCTTTACCGCTCCGGCAGCCGTGAAGAACGTTGCGCTACTGATCGAAGACAGCGGCAAGGCCATCAACGATATCTGGTCCTACACCCCGTCGACCAAAAGCCTGCGGCGCCTGGCGGGGTCGCAAAAGCAGAATTGGTTCATGGGCACGGACTTCACCTACGAGGATTTTGAAGACTACAAGCTGGACAGTTATCAGTTCACCAGCCTCGCGTCTCCCGAGCCTTGCCTGAGCTGGCCGGCCTGTCGGCGCATCGAGGCGAAGGCAAAGAGCGAAGAGGCGGACGTGTCCGGTTATTCGCGCAAGGTCTACTACCTCGAGGAAGCCAGTCGCTACCCGGTGCAGGTGGACTATTTCGATCGCCAGGGCGTGCTGGTCAAACAGCTGAAGACCGAGGGCCTGCAAGTCGTCGATGGCTTCAGCAGGCCGACGGTGCAGACCATGCACAACCTGGCTGCGAACAAGAGCACACGCCTGATCGTCGAGAAGGTCAGCATCAATCTCGGCGTCGCTGACGCTGAGTTCACCCAACGTGCATTGCGCACTGAACACTGATCCCGGGTAGTCATTTATGTCGACGCAATCGCTGCAAGCACTGGTATTGGAGCTACTGGCCAGCACCCTGGAACTGGATATCACGGAGATGGACGTCCAACTGAGCGTGGAAGAGCTGGGGCTCGACTCGCTGGACGTGTTGAAGCTGACTTACGCGATTGAAAAGCGCTTTGGCGTCAATCTCTCTGCCTACAGCCATACCGACATCAGTTCAGTGCATCGCCTGGTGGAAATACTCGCCGAACAGCTGGCCACCCAGCGAGCCGTTTCATGAATGCCGTCGTCATCACCGGGGTTGGCTGCGTTTCGCCTTTCGGCGTCGGCCGCCAGGCTTTATGGGACGGTCTGGCCCAGGGGCGTGGTGCGATTGGCCCGGTGCCAAGTCTGAGCGAGGCGGTCGGTGCCGCCTGCAACGCCGGCGCGGCTCCCGAGGACGCCCTGGTCGGCCGGTTCAGTGCCAACGAGTTGCTGCTGTTGGACCGGGCCAGCCAGTTCGCCTTGCTGGCTGCCGCCGAGGCCGTGGACATGGCCGCGATCGACCTGGCACAGGTTGATCCGACGCGCTGTGCGGTCTACATGGGCACGGCGGTGGGCGGCAGCGAGTCGCTGCACAACGCTTACCTGGATCTCTACCAGGCCCGCAGTTCCACCCTGGCGCCCTGGACCGTGCCACGGGTCATGGCAAACGCCGCCGCCAGCCACCTGAGCCTCAAGTACGGCTTCAAAGGGCCCGCCCTGACGATCAGCACGGCATGCGCGTCTTCGACCCAGGCGATTGGCGAGGCTTATCGCCTCCTGCGCCACGGTGATGCCGACCTGGTCATGGCGGGGGGCACGGACGCCTGTCTCAACGCACTGGTGTGGAAAGCCTGGGAGGCCTTGCGGGCGATGGCCCCGGATACCTGCCGACCGTTTTCCTCCGGTCGCCGGGGCATGGTGCTGGGGGAGGGCGGCGGTGTCCTGGTCATGGAAACCCTGGCCCACGCCCAGGCCCGGGGGGCACCGATCCTGGCCCAGGTATTGGGCTATGGCGTCAACAGCGACGCCGGCGACTTGCTCAAGCCTTCTGTAGACGGCCCGGCACAGGCGATGCGCCAGGCCATTGCGGACAGCCGGCTGCCCGCCGAGACGTTCGGCTATATCAACGCCCATGGAACCGGCACGTTGCTCAACGACCGTTGCGAGACCGCGGCGATCAAGCAGGTTTTTGGCAGCCACGCATCGCAGCTGTGCGTCTCCTCGGTGAAATCGGCCATCGGTCACCTGATGGGAGCTGCGGGTGTGGTGGAGTTGATTGGCGGCCTGATGGGCTCGATGCAGGGGCAGATTCCCGGCACCCTCAACTACCTGGGCCGCGATGCGGAATGTGACCTGGATTATGTGACCGAGGGCACACGCCAGGCGAATGTCCAGGCCTGGCTGAAAAACTCCTTCGCGTTTGGGGGGCTCAACGTTTCCTTGGCGCTGGCCACGGGGTCGTGTCGATGATTCTGGTCACGGGAGCCAGTGGGTGCCTGGGCAGTCATATCGTGCGCAGGTTGCTGGAGCAGGGGGAAGCGGTGGCGGTGCTGGTGCTGCCGGAGGACCCGGCACCGGCGCTGGCGGGCTTGCGTGAACGCCTGGACTGGTGTGAGGGCGATCTGCTGGATCCGGCGAGTCTTGTCCCGGCACTCCGTGGCGTTACCAGGATCTATCACGCCGCCGGCCTGGCCTTGCCCTATGAGAGCGAGCGCCAACGGATGTTCGCGGTGAATGTGCAGGGAACGGTCAATTTATTGCAGGCCGCCCGCACTGCCGGTGTCGGCCGCATCCTGCATGTGTCGTCCATTGCCGCCGTGGGGTACCCGGCCCGGCAAGCGGATGAAACCATGGCCTATAACGGCGACGCGTTTCGCCTGGCCTATATGCACAGCAAGCGTGAGGCCGAGGAACAGGTACGCCGTTTCTGCGCCGAAGGCATGGACATCGTGATTGCCTGCCCGTCGGCAGTCATTGCCTCCCACTGCGATGTGCTGCACGGCTGGGGCAAGGTCATGCTCGATCTCCAGTACCGGCGTCTGCCGTTCATTCCGCCCGGCGGCATCGCCGTTATCGGTGCGCGGGACCTGGTCGAGGGGCTGCAGGCCGTCATGGACCGCGGGCAGCGTGGCGAGCGCTACATCCTCAGCGCCCACAACATCAGTTACCGCGAACTCTTCAGCTGCATGGCGGATGCGCTGAGCGTCAAGGCGCCACGCTGGCGACCCCGGTCACTGGCCTGGATCGTCGCCTTGCTGCGCCCGTTGGATCTGCTGATTGGCCGGGTCCCGCTGCGGCTATCGGCTGACGTGGTGGCCTTGTTGGGCCGACAGGTCCATTACCGAACCGACAAGGCCCGGCAGCAATTGGGTTTTGTTCCCAGCCAGTCGCTGGAAGATCTGGTGCACGAGACGGCCCATTGGTTGACCCGTCTACAGGAGCGTGAGCGTTGAACGAAAGGATGATGCCCGAGGTGGGTGTCCTGGCCGATACACCGGCGGTGGTGCAGTTGAATGCCTGGCTGCGGAACTGGGCCAAGCGCCTGGATTTCCGCTTGGTGGACGAGCGTCGTTGCCTGCCGCCGCATTGGGTATTGGCGTTGGGCAACAAAGGCTTGCTGGGCATGCAGGTGGCCGAACGCGACGGTGGCCTGTTGGGGTTATCGAATTTCGAACTGCTGCGGGTTCAGCGTCAGTTGGGAGCGATTGACCTGACGCTGGCCTTTTTCGTGGGGCTCAACAACGGGCTGGGCATTCGACCGATCCAGCGTTTTGGCTCGCCGGCCATGAAAGAGCGCTATTTACCGCAATTGGCCAGCGGACGAATACTCGCCGCGTTTGCGCTGACCGAACACGGCGCGGGCTCCAATCCTCTCGGCCTGTCGGCGACGGCCCGGCGGGAGAGGGAGGGTTTCAGGGTGGACGGGACCAAGTCCTGGTCGGGGTCAGCCGCCTGGGCGGGGGTGATCTCGGTATTCACCCGGCATCTCGATGAACAGGGGCGCGACTGCGGTTTCGTCGGCTTGTGTCTGGATGCCGAGCAACCAGGCATGCGCCAGGGCAGCGAGGCGCTGACCCTGGGGCTTAAAGGCATGGTGCAGAATCAAGTGCATTTCGACGCCGCGCTGGTGGACGCGGACCGGGTGCTGGGCAGTCCGTTCGCCGGCATGGCCGTGGCCAGCGACACCATGGCCTATGGGCGCCTGGGCATCGCGGCCACTTGTGTCGGCGGGCTATGGCGGTGTCTGCAACTGATGATGCGTTACAGCACCCGGCGCAGTTTGGGCAGTCACCGGCTTTGGGACCACCAGCACACGCAACGGGTCGTGGACGATGCGCTGTGTGCCGCGACCGCGATTGGCGGTTGGGTCGATGATCTCGCGCTTCGCCTGGACCAGGGCCTGCCCGAGGCGCCGCCGCAGGTGTTGGCGGCGGTCAAATGGATGGCCAGCGAGATGCTCGGTGAAGTCAGTGACGCCGCCTTGCAGATGCTCGGTGCGCGGGGTTACTGCGACAACAATCCCATTGGCCGGTTATGGCGCGACGCGCGCATTACCCGTCTGTTCGAAGGGCCGTCGGAAACGCTGGCAACTTTTATCGGCCAGCGGGTGCAGGAGCAGCCTGTCGCGACGCTGGATTACCTGGAGCAAACGACGCCCGGGAAGATCGCCGCCCAGCGACTGCGGCAATGGCTGGCCGACGCGGGACCGATGGAACGCCTATCGGCTGGCACGCTCCGCCTGGGGGAATGCGTGGCTTGGCTGATGCTCTACGCCCAACCGTTGGATGAGTCACCCAGGCAATGGGTCGAATTCCGCCTGGAACAGGCGCTGCACACCTGGGAGCGGGTCCGTTCACCGGTGCGGGCCATGCCCGGACTGGCTGAGTGGATCAATGCCAACGCAGGCCTGTGCGATGAGCCCCAGCCCGGTGAAGACAGCACCATCGATCCTCTGCTCATGTCACGGGAAGGCCTATGAAAAGCACCGCATTGAAGGCCGGGCTGGCAATGAGTCTGCTCAGCAGTGCCTGCCAGGGTGCCGCGCTGGAGGCCTTGGATATCAATGGCCGCCTGGAAACCCGGCAAGCACTGACGCGCGAGGGCGAATGGGGCCTCAACGAGTACTCGGCCCTGCTGGGCGGCAGTTGGCAGGACGACTCGGGCTGGCGATACAAGGTGCAAGTCCGGGCGCTGCAGGAAAACCAACTCGACGGCGACTATCACGAAGTGGAACCGCGTGAGTTGTTCGCCGAGTACCAGGGTGACCGTTGCACCAATACGTTGGGTGTACAACAAGTGGTCTGGGGCAGCGCCGATCGCCTGCGGGTCCTGGATGTGATTCATGCGTTCGACCGACGCGAAGGCTATTTTGGCGACTATGTCCAGCAGCGTCGGCCACTGGCGATGCTCAACAGCGAGTGTTCGGTGTTCGAGGATCAATCGCTACAGTTGCTGGTGATCCCACAGACGCGCAAGGACCTGCTGCCCGATGCCGGCTCACCCTTCGCCGAGCCCAGCGTCGGGAATGCCTTGGCGGGCATCCCCCGTACCGAGGCGGACGACCCGGACTGGCGCAAGCCCGCCGACTGGACACCGGCCCTGAAATGGAGCGGCAACCTTCAGGGCATCGACTACTCATTGAATGCCTGGCATGGATGGCAAACGGAGGAGAGCTACACCGCGCGCTTGTCCCAGACCGGCCTGAGTTATCGTGAGTCGCTGAAACGCCGCACCCTGTTCGGCGGTTCGTTCGCCATGCCGGTAGGCCCCGTGGTATTCAAGGGGGAGGCGGCGTTGGTTCCCGACGCGTACCGCTATTCGAGGGCGCCGACCGGTGTGCTGGAACTTGAAAAAAACCGCCAGCAACAACTGCTGTTGGGGGTCGATTACCTCAGCGGCGATTGGTTCTTCGGCATGCAGTACTACAACCTCTGGAAAGACGAGGTGAAGGACGCCGTCGATCAGGATCGCTCTGAAATCGTCAGCCTGGCGATCCGGCGGGAGATGTGGCAGGGCCGGCTTTACCTGACGGGCTACCTGGCCCAGGACCTGCGCAATTCTGCGCAATACGCTGCCCTGGAGATGCGTTACGACCTCGATGCCCATTGGCAGTTGCGCACCGGCTTGGACCTATTCGATGGCGACCGGCAGAGCTTCGGGTATTTCGACGAGCAAAGCCGGTGGGTGAATGCGGTGCGTTATTCGTTCTGAGTTTACGCAAAGTCTTGCAGGAGTGATTCACTTCGATGCCTCTGCAAGTTGAACCACTCCCATGCGGATCAAATAGGCTTCAAGCTCCGCTGTCCGGTCTGCGGCAAAGATCGCGCCGACATATCCGTCCGGACGGATCAACACGCATTCGTCTGGCGTCACTTCGTAGCCATCGCGCAAGTGTCCCCAGGTATCGATGAGATCACCTTTCGGGCCGATGGAGTACACGCGCAGGCCCGGTCGTGATCCCAGTGTCTCAAGCTTCGCCTCGTGGACGAGCAGCGTCCAATGGGGTCCTTGAAACAACTGGAACAGCCGCGACGATTGACCCGCCGCGCCTTGGACCCTGGCATCCGGGGCGCGGTCCCCGGCGCGAATTCCAGCTTGGCGTTCGGGCCGTTCCCAGGCGAGCGGTGAGTCCGGGTAACCGATATCGAGTTGGTGCACCTCGCGACCGCGGCGCATTCCGCCCCGTTCCCGGGCATTGAGCAAGCGTGTCGAAAGGCCAAGCACCGACTCGGCCACTGGGCGACGCTCGACCTCGTAAGTATCGAGCAATTCTTCGCCTGCCCCCTTCAACACGGCCGCCAGCTTCCAGCCCAGGTTGTAGGCGTCCTGCACGCTGGTGTTCAGCCCTTGTCCGCCAGTGGGTGGGTGTACGTGAGCGGCATCGCCGACCAGGAATACCCGGCCCACGCGGTAGTGCTCGGCCAACCGGGCATTCATTTGGTAATCCGATGCCCAGGAGACTGAGTGGACGATCAGGTCTGTACGTCCCGTGCGTTCAGCGGCGAGAGCGGTCAGTCCTTCGGCAGAAAGGTCGGCCGGCGCATCTGGCGGGATTGGTGCCTGGATCTGGAAGAGGTCGGTACCGGCAAGCGGACAGATTGCGAACATGCGCGCCATGTCACCGTCGTTGAATTGGTGCCAGGCGTCGCGCTCCAGCCCGGTCAGCACGACATCGGCAACAATGGCGCGTACGCCCAGGGTCTTGCCGGGAAAATCCACACCGAGGGTTTTTCTCACAAAACTGCGCCCACCATCCGAACCGATCAGATAGCGGGCCCGAAGCAGTTCCTCGCCCGCCGGTCCGGCGATGCGCGCGGTGACGCCGTTGTCGTCCTGCTCGAAGCCCAGCAATTTCTGGTTGAAAACCACTTGATGACCCAGCTCGTTCAACCGCTCGCGCATGATCTTTTCCGTCACGCATTGGGCAATCATCAATGGCCGTTGATAGGGCTCGGCCGGGGTGGGAACGGTCTGCTCGGCCATGTCCGAATCGAGATAGCTGCCGTCGTCACGGTAGACCCGCTGGCGGGGATAGGGCCCACCGGCCGCCGTCATCCGGTCGAGGATGCCCAGGTCCTCGAAGATCTCCTGTGTCCGTGGCTGGATGCCCTTGCCCCGCGAGCCCGGGAACGGTGTCGCCAGCTTCTCGATCAGCCGGAACGAGACGCCGCGTCGCGCCAGCTCGATGGCAAGGGTAAGGCCGGCGGTGCCGGCGCCGCAGATCAAGACATCGAGCATTGGTTGATTTGTCATGGCAGCTCCAATATGTGTAGGATGCACGTAATAGGAGCCATGCTATGCCATCGATGAAAAAGGTGCAAGATACACATATTTCCGAGCAGTTGAAGGTGCTGCATGGCGCGATGATCAGTCTCGTCAGTGCAATGAACCGGCCGCAGAACGACGAGAGAATGATCGAGGAGGCCGGCATCCGGCTCGACCGGGCGTTGTTCTTCGTGCTTGTGGGCATCGAGCGATTGGGGCCAATCGGTGTGGTGGATCTGGCTGAGCGTTCGGGACGCGACTACACCACCATCAGTCGTCAGGTAGCCAAGCTCGAAAGCCTGGGCCTGGTGACGCGCCGGGCAAGTCCCGCCGATCGCCGCGTGCGCGAAGCAGTCATTGCGCCGGCGGGAAAGGCGATGACGGATCGAATCGATGCTGCGCGTGAGCGGATGGGGCGTGCGGTCTTCAAGGATTGGGACGGGGAGGAGTTCGAGACATTCGTCAGGCTGATGCGCAAGTTTGCCGATGGCCTGGAGAAGGAACTGTCCGTGGACGCTTGACCTGACCTCAATCAGCGTCCTGCACAGCACCGCGGATAAGCGCCGCGAGCGCTTGAGTCACCTCGTCCTTGCCATGCCGACCCCGCATCAAGGCTCCCGCAAGCGCCTCTCCCGCACCGACCAGGCCGGTACAACGGCGTTCCAGTTCGGTCGCGGGCAGCGCGGTGTGAGGCTTGAGCACACTGATGAACATTTGCACGCAGTTATCCAGCAGCTCCTGGAACACCGCGGCTTTTTCGTTGCTTCCCGCCAGCGCCGCACCGACCGCAAAGAACTCGTCGGTGTTGTCTGCCGCGCATTGGATATAGGCACTGGCGAGCACCTGCGCGGTTTCTTCCAGGGGCCGCTCGCTTCCTGCCATCGCATCACGGAACGCGCTGACCCGCTCGGTATCGATCCATCTGTAAAGCTCGATCAGCAGCCCCGATCGGGTGCCGAAATGATCGTAGACCACCGGTTTGGATACGCCCGCGCGCACCGCCAGATGCCCCAGGGTCAAGCGGTCGGCGCCTTCCTCGCGCACGATCAATAACGCGGTGTCCAGCAATTGCCGCCGCCGTTCGGCTTTTGAAAGTCGGCGAGAAGGGGACGGGCTCGGGGACTCGATGTCGGTTTGCACTTCGTCGCTCCAGGGTCAAAAAACCTACCAATGGTAGGTAGCGCGGTGTATGTTCGGGTTGACTCTTCCTACTAAGAGTAGGTTACGTTTCCAACGCAAGGAGAACATACCATGTCTGTTGATCCTATCTTGTTCATGGGCGGTTCTGGCGCCATTGGCCATCATACTGCCCAGGCGCTGCGCGCCGCCCATCCCGGCGTACCGCTGCTGATCGGTGGCCGCGATCTGGCAAAGGCCCAACGGGCCGCAGAACAGCTCGGCAACGCCCGGGGCGTACTGATCGATGCCGGCGCTGACGACCTGGGGCTCGGCGATCGCGCTGTCAGCGGCGTCGTGGTTTTCTACATGGACCACGCGCTTGCGGGACTGCGTTACGCGCAAAGACGTGGCGTGCCGCACCTCAGCATATCGTCCGGCATTTTCGAGATCGCACCGGAAATCGCGACGTACATGCACCGGCCCGATGCCGCGCCCATCGTCCTCGGATACGAATGGATGGCCGGCGCCACGACGGTGGCGACGCTGAGGGTGGCCGAGGCTTTCAGCCGCGTGCACGACATCAGGATCGGTGCATTGGTCGACGAACAGGACACTGGAGGTCCGACGGTCGCGACTGACTTCGAACACCTGAACAGGATGCTCCCAGCCGCGATGACTCGGCGCGAGGGGGTGTATGTCTGGCGGGAAGGGGAGGAGAACAAGGTCCGTTTCCGCGCGGTGGACGGCAGGGACATCGAAGCCGGCGGGTTTTCCTCCATCGACGTCGTCGGATTGGCGGCTGCCACGGGCGCGCCCAATGTCCAATTTGACATGGCCATCGGGCTGAGCTCGACCCGACGCCAGGGTGGACCCATGTCGACAGAGATCATCATCGAACTGGCCGGCGAGGATCAGAAGGGCAAGGCGCTGCGTACACGCCACGGGCTGACCCACCCGGCGGGCACCGCACCGCTGACGGGCCTCAGCGTCGCGTTGCTCCTTGAGCGACTGCTCGGCCTGGACGGACAACCACCTACTGCGCCGGGTCTCTATTTTCCCTATCAATTGCTGAACGCGGCGACGTATCTACAACGCCTGGAACAGGAGGGAGGCGTGTTGCGCGAGCTGGCAGTGGAATGATTCGGTCTCCTGGCGACAGATGAGCCGCCTTCGCGAGCAGGCTCGCTCCCACATGGGATCGGTGAAGTGTCCGACATTTGTGTATCGACACCGGACCCCTGTGGGACGCTCGGACGAGCGCTTAGCGGTCTACCCGTTGATGGCGAAGGTGGCTGTGCTGACGGCCTCGCGAGCAAGCTCGCTCCCACAAAGAGCTATCGGTGCTGCCTCATAGCCACCGAGGTGTGGTGAAGAACGAGGCCATTTCCGAGCGGGCCAGTGCCGAGCCGAAGTAGGGGCCCTGGACATGGTCGCAGGCGACGTTGCGCAGTTGCCTGAATTGCCGGGCGTTTTCGATGCCTTCGGCGGTGACCATCAGTCCCACGCTGCGGCTCAGGCGGATCATTGCCAGGACGCCTTCCTGATCGTGCTCCAGGCCCAGCTGCGAAAGGATATTGCGGTCGAAGCGGATGCCGTCGAACGGTTGGTTCAGGACTTCGCGCAGGGAGGCGATGTTGGTGCCGAACTTGTCGATGTTGATCCGCACCCCCAGATCCTTGAGGGCATGCAGGGTGCTGGCGACGGTCTTGTGGTCGACCAGCAGAATGCCCTCGGCCACTTCCAGGATCAGTCGATGGGGGGCCAGGTTGCTCGTCTCGAGGGACGTCTGTACCTGGTTGAGCAAGAAGCTGCTGCCGAACCATTTCGGCGACACCGCGATGGAGACGTTGACGGGCGTTGGCCAGCTTGCCGCTTCCTCACAGACGTTGATCAACATCCATGTCCCCAATTCCTCCAACTGGCCTGACGCTTCGGCAACCGGAATGAAGTCGGAGCCACCCAGTTCACCCTTCTCGGGATGGTGCCAGAACGCCTGGGCTTCAAAGCCGTACAACTGCTCGGCGTCGACATCGAAACGTGGCAGATAACGCAGTTCCAGCTGGTCCCGGTGCATGGCGTCGCGCAGCTGCTGTTCATAGCGCCGGCGATCCCGGGCCACGTTGCCCATGGCTTCCACGTAGACGCGCCAGGTGTTGCGACCGGCTGCCTTGGCCGCATACAAGGCGATGTCTGCCTGGCGCAACAGCTCATCGGCGCGGCTGTCACCGGGTTGCGCCCAAGCCACGCCAATACTCACACCCAGGTACAGGGTGTTGCCGTCCAGATGCATGGGGCGCTGCATGCAATCGATCAGGCGTCCACAGAGTTGATCGAGATCGTGGGCACTGCCTGGTTCGGGCATGACAATGACAAATTCGTCGCCGCCCAGACGAGCCACCAGGTCGGACTCACGCACGTTCTGTTGAAGGATATGGGCCACTTCCTTCAGTACTTTGTCGCCCACCGCATGGCCCAGGGAGTCATTGACCGGCTTGAAGCGGTCCATGTCCAGGTTCAGCACCACCAACGACCCGCCGTTGGTCGGGTCCAGGTGTTCACTGAGGCAATCGAACAGCCGGTTGCGGTTGGCCAGCCCGGTCAGCGGATCGTGCAGGGAGAGGTGCTTGATCTGCGCCAATGCCCGCAACTCATCGGTGATATCGGTGGCGGTGCCGCGGAACCCCAGGGCGCCGGCGTCGATGGCCCGGACCGAGATTTTGCAGGTGCGGATGCGTTGATTGCGGGCGGTGTATTCGCACAGCAGCGAATTCGAGGACGTGTTGTTGGCGCCGCCGAGCAACCACTGGGCAATGGAAATCGACCCGCCGTGGGGATGTAGCAGCCGATGCAGGGGCTTGCCCAGCCACTCGGAGGGACTGAATCCGGTCACTTGCTCGAAGCGTTCCGACAGGTAGGTCAATGTCCCGGCCGAGTCGACTTCCCACAGCCAGTCGGAGGACACCTCAGCGATGTCGCGGAAGCGTTCTTCGCTACGCTCCAGCGCCTTGCGATGGGCCAACAGGCTGTCGTACTGGTGTTCCTGGGCCCGAAGCATCATCAGGGCATGCCGCAACACGGCGAGGGCCAGGATCCCCAGGATCAGCAGCGCCAGGACCAGCAAGGGCAGGAGTACCTTGCGCAGATCGTTGCCCGGGGTCGGCGGTCGCCAGGCCAGGGCCTCGTGGATGTTGTCGCCAAGCGACAATTCGGCCGTTCCGTCCGGGCCCGGCTTATGAGCGATGTAGGCATCGGGAAGCGCAAAGTCCCGGGCCAGATTCTCCAGCGAAGCCGGGTCGAGGACTTTCACGAACAGCATCAGGCTGGCCGGTCCCGGGATCTCGCGCACGCTGTTGTCGGTGCCGGTGGTGATGGCCGACGCGGCGACGAACGCGGGTGCGCCGTCGTGATGCAGCAACTTGACGATGACTTCGTCACGGTTTTCCGCTGTACGGGCGGTCTTTCCCAGGCCTTGCAGGTCTCCCGTCAGCCAGGTGCTGGCATCGGCGTCGCTCATTTCGCCGTTGATCACCGAGTAAACGGTTTTGCCCTTGGGGGAAATGACGAACACGGCCTGGTAACCGTAGAGCGAATAAACGCTGCTGCCGACATTTTCCTGGTCGTAGGCCCAGGCTTTATCCACCTTTACATGCAGGTGGCGGTAAGCGTCGCTCCATTTGGAATAGTCGCTCAGGTCGCGACCGATACCCGTGCGGATGCCGTCGATGGCCCGTTGGGCAAAAAACAGACTCTGTTCCCGGGCACGCTTGTCCTGGGCCCCGGTGATGTTGAGCAAAACGGCAATCGCCAGCGCGGACATGACAAACAGCAGGAGCATGATGGCCGGGAAGGTGCGACGGGTGAAACTTCGGGTTGGCTTGCCCGGGGAAAGCTCGGTGGAGTCGTTGCCTGCATCTTCGGTCATAAACAAGTCATCAGCTAAACGCGAAATATCCCGCACGCTCCTGTATCGGCTGCCAGGCCATTAACTTAACTGGCCTGACATCCGATAACTTGATAAGTCGGTCAGGTATCGATGCTTACGCTCGATGACTGTCAGTAACGCCTATTCTTTATCCTTGCGATGGCCCGGCAACAAGGCCCCCAGGACCTGTTTGGCGGTTTCCACCACGATGCCGCGCTCGTTCGGGTCCCCCTGGAGCAGGGTCGAGGCGAACTTTTTCGCTTGTTCCAGTTTGATATGGGGCGGCAGGGGCGGCACGTCGGGGTCGGTCCGGAATTCGATCAGGACCGGGCGTTCGGCCGCCAGCGCTTCCTCCCAGGCCGCAGCGACCTGATCTTCCTGCTCGACGAGGATGCCCTTCAGACCAATGGACTCGGCGAAAAGGTGATAGGGCACGTCCGGTATGTCCTGGGACGCCTCGAATTTCGGGTCGCCCTCCATCACGCGTTGTTCCCAGGTCACCTGGTTCAAATCCTGGTTGTTGAACACCGCGCAGATCCAGGTGCCATTGGCCCAGGTGCGCCAGTATTTGGCGACGGTGATCAACTCGGCCATGTTGTTCATTTGCATCGCGCCGTCACCGACCAGGGCGATGACCGGCCGCTGGGGATGACAGAATTTCGCTGCAATCGCATAGGGCACCGCGGCGCCCATGGACGCCAGGCCACCCGACAACGAACACATCATGCCGCGACGGATCTGGATATCCCGGGCAAACCAGTTGGCGCAGGAGCCCGAGTCGCAGGTGATGATGGCGTGATCCGGCAAGCGGGGTGACAGCTCGAACGTGACTCGTTGCGGATTGATCGGCTTGGCCGAGACCAAGGCGCGTTTTTCCAGGGTCTTGTCCCAGTCTGCTCGCCAGTGCTCGATTTTCTTGCGCCAGGCGCGGTCGGTCCTTTCCTCGATCAGCGGCAGGAGGGCGCGCAGGGTGTCGGCGCAGTCGCCTTGCAGGTTGACCTCCATGGGGTAACGCAGGCTGAGCATGTCCGGTTGAATATCGATCTGTACCCCGCGGGCCTGGCCTTCGGGCGGAAGGAACTCGGCATAGGGGAAACCGGAGCCGATCATCAACAGCGTGTCGCAGCCGGCCATCAGGTTATCGCTGGGTTCGGTGCCCAGCAGGCCGATGGAACCGGTGACCCAGGGCAGGTCATCCGGCACCGCGGCTTTGCCCAGCAGCGCCTTGGCCACGCCGGCCCCGAGTTTTTCGGCGATGGCGATCACTTCGTCGGTCGCCTGCAGCGCACCGGCGCCCACGAGGATGGCGACTTTCTTGCCGGCGTTGAGGACCTCGGCGGCCTGGCGCAGATCTTCTTCGTAGGGTACGACCCTGGGTTTACGGTAGCCGACGCCGGAGTGAACGGTGCCGTGCTTGCGCGGCGGCGGGGTGTATTCCATTTCCTGCAGGTCATTGGGCAGGATCAGCGCGGTGACACGTCGCTCGCCCACGGCGGTGCGGACGGCGCGGTCGAGCAGATGGCGCACCTGGGACGGTGTGCTGGCCTGCTGGACGAACGCCCCCGCCACATCCTTGAACAGGCTGACCAGATCCAGCTCCTGCTGATAATGCCCGCCGAGGGCGGCGCGGGCCTGCTGGCCGCTGATGGCGAGCACCGGCATGTGATCCATCCGGGCGTCGTAGAGGCCCGTCACCAAGTGCGATGCACCCGGCCCCGAGGTGGCGATGCACACCCCCAGCTCGCCGGTGAACTTGGCGTGGGCACAGGCCATGAACGCGGCCATTTCCTCATGGCGTGCCTGGATGAAGCGGATCTTTCCATTGGCACGGTTCAAGGCGCCGAAAACGCCATTGATGCCATCGCCCGGATAGCCATAAATACAGCGAACGCCCCATTCATAAAGGCGTTCCACCAGAAAATCACCGACGGTCATGCTCATGTCTGTCCCTCATTGCTGGGCCGCAGCCGCTTTGGGCGGCGTGCAGCGTTGGATGGCTACACAGGACTGGACCGACGCAAGTCTTCCAAGGTTTCGATTTTTTGAGGGTGGGGCAATGGACGGTTGGCGCTCAGGGTATCCGAGACACCGCCGAAACCTGTGGGAGCGAGCTTGCTCGCGATGACGGCTGCAGATCCGATATTGATGCAAGCTGACCCAGCGCAATCGCGAGCAGGCTCGCTCCCACAGGTTTCGGGGGTCGTCACAAAAAATAGTGACACTACAAGTCCCTTGTGGGAGCGAGCCTGCTCGCGATTGCGGTTGGCCGGTCAGCCTGGAGTCAACGGCCGGGCGAGGTGTCGCGGGGCAGACGCAGTTCGGCGCAGAGGCCGCCGCCTTCGCGGTTGCTCAAGGTCAGCGAGCCGCCCATGGCCGTCGCCAATTGCTGGGCGATGGCCAGTCCCAGTCCGGTCCCACCGGTTTCACGGTTGCGAGAGCTTTCCACCCGGTAGAACGGCTTGAGCACTTCGGCCAGTTCCTGCTCGTTGATGCCGGGCCCGTGGTCCAGGACCTGGATCGCCAGTTGGCCATCGTTCTCGGCCTGCACCTCGATGCGCGCCGCGCCACCGAACTTCAGCGCGTTGTCCACCAGGTTCACCAGCACCCGGCGCAAGGCATGGGGCCGGGTGTCGATGACGGCGGCGTTCTTTCCGGACAGTTGCACATCCTGCCCGGTGTCCTGGTAATCGAACACCAGGCTGTCGAGGAATGCATCCAGGCTGATGCGGCAGCTGGCCTCGGTGGCGCCGTGGATGCTGCGGGCGTAGGCCACGCCTTCGCGCACCAGGTGTTCCATTTCACCCAGGTCGCTCCAGAGTTTGTCCTTCTCGATGCCCTCGTCCATGAACTCCGCCCGCAGCTTCATGCGGGTGATGGGGGTCTGCAGATCGTGGGAGATCGCCGCCAGCAACTGCATGCGCTCCTTCAAATACGCGGCGATACGGTCCTGCATGGCATTGAACGCCTTGGCGGCATGCACCACCTCGGTCGGGCCCTGTTCATCCAGGCGCACGCTGTGGGCGTTCGGGTCGAGGGTTTCCACGGCCTGGGCCAGCCGGGTCAGCGGGCCGACGGCGATGCGCACGGCAAGCCAGGTGCAGCCGATCAGCAACGCCAACTGCCCCAGCAATACCGCCGGCAGCCAGGGGGAGAGGGGCATCATGGCTGGACGGACGTCGATGGTCAGCGGACTGCCGTCGCTCAGGCGCAGGTGCGCCTGGTAATGCTTCTGCGGTCCCGGAATGTCGATAAAGGTCAGGGGATAGGCCTCGCCGATGGCATCTTCGATCGAACTCACCGAGATCGGCGCGTCGTCACGGGCTATCGGCTGGCCGGGTTGTCCTTCATTCAGCAGGTAACCGTAGTTGCGCCGGGTGAGCTTGGGCAGCCAGTCCGGGCGTTCGGTGGCGGGCAGGCGATCCAGGATGGCGACGGAGGTCGAGACATCGGTTTCCAGGTTGCCGAGCATGGTGGACTTGGCGGTCTGATAGCGTTCGTAGTACTGGACGCCGAACGACAGCCCCTGGGCCAGGATCAGGCCGATCAGGAAAATCAGCGACAGCCGCGAGGCGAGGGTGCGCGGCCACCGTAGCGGCAGACTCATGTCGCAGCCTCGAGGATTTCCACCGGCAAGGAGAAGACATAGCCTTCGCTGCGCACAGTCTTGATGTAGGCCGGCTCGCGGGCGTCATCCAGCAGACGCTGGCGCAGGCGGCTGACCAGCAGGTCGATGGAGCGGTCGAACAGATCCGCATCCCGGCCCTGGGTCAGGTTCAGCAGTTGGTCGCGGTTGAGCACCCGCTGCGGATGGTCGAGGAACACCCGCAACAACCGGTATTCCGCGCCGCTCAGGGCAACCATGGTGCCGTCGCTGTCCAGCAGGTGTCGCGCCGTGGTGTCCAGGCGCCAGCGACCGAACGCTAGCAGACGGCCGCTTTCGGTGACCACCAGGTTGGGTGGCAGCATGCGGGTGCGGCGCAACACCGCGTTGATCCGGGCCAGTAGCTCACGGGCGGCGAAGGGTTTGACCAGATAATCGTCGGCGCCCATTTCCAGGCCGATGATGCGGTCGGTTTCGTCGTTGCGAGCGGTGAGCATCAGCACCGGCGTGTTCTTGTGCTTGCCGGCGCGCAGTTCCCGGCACAGGACCAGGCCGTCATCGCCCGGCATCATCAGGTCCAGCACGATCAGGTCCACCGGCGTGGTTTCCAGGAAGGCGCGCATCTGCCGGCCATCGGCGACGACGGTGGTGCGCAAGCCGTTCTTCTTCAGGTAGTTGCCCACCAGTTCTCTGATTTCGCGATCGTCATCCACTATCAGCACGTGATCGACATGATCCATGGTGTCCAGCCCTCTTGGCGTTTCGTTGTGATCAGAATACAGGGGCCGGCGGGCCCGGCTCGCGACGGTTTGTATTGCAGTGTATCTGGCGCCCGGCGGATACACAGCGATGCAAAAAGCCCCTGGTTCGATACAGGCGCGATACCTCAGCGGCATTCAATGGCATCCAACGAGGCAACACACCCGGCCTCGACAGCAAACACACCCATTGAATGAATCGAGGACACCGCCATGAACACCAAAGCCATCTACGCCGCCTGCCTGTTCGCCGCGCTGAACATCTGCACTCTGTCGGCCCGGGCCGAAAGCAACGTCCAGACGCAGACCTATGCCTACGGCAGCCACCTGGACATCCAGAAAGTGCTCTCGGTGTCCGAAGACAGCGGTCCTGCCTGCGGCGTGGTCAATGCCCACATGACTTATCTGGATTCGGCCGGGCATCGCCAGGCGCTGGACTATCGCAAGTTGGCTGACAACTGCAACAACGAGAACTGAAAGTTAAACATTAATAGTGTTATGTAAATGATTGTTTTAAATAAATATTTATCGTTAAGTCTGGTCCGGCCTGACTGACTGACCATGAGGTGATGCCATGCTTCTGATCGCTTTTCTCGGCGGGATCCTGACGATCCTCAGCCCTTGTATTCTTCCCGTGGTGCCGTTTCTGTTCGCCCGGGCCAATCGTACCGCCGGTTCGATGCTGCTGACGCTCGGTGGCATGGTCCTGACCTTCGCCCTGGTATCGAGCCTGGCGGTGGTCAGCAGCGACTGGGTACTGCGTGCCAGCAGCGTGGGTCGGCAGGTCGCCCTGGGCGTGATGGTACTGTTCGCCTTGTCGCTGATCTTCAGTCGGGTTGGCATCTGGTTGGCGCGACCATTGGTCAGCCTGGGCAATCGCGTCGATGCGGGCGCCGGGCGACTGGGTGGGCCGTTGGCCTCGGTGTTGATCGGCGTTGCCACCGGGTTGCTCTGGGCGCCCTGTGCCGGGCCGATACTCGGAGTGATCCTGACCGGCGCCATGCTGCAGGGCGCCAGCGCCGGAACCAGCCTGTTGCTGCTGGCCTACGGCCTGGGCAGTGCCTTGTCCCTGGGAACTTTGATCTTCGCCGGACGTGGCTTGGCCGCACGGCTGAAGCTCTCGCTGCCGGTGACCGCCTGGTTGCGCCGTGGCAGCGGTGTGGTGGTGTTGCTGGCCGCCGTGGCCATTGCTACTGGCGCCGATGATCGACTGCTGGCCAGTACCTCTTCCCAAGGGGCCGCGAGCCTGGAGCAGAGCGTGCTGGAAAAGGTCCCCCAGGCCATCGACTACGTGGTCAGCAAGGCCAGCGCCAACCCGATGCCGAATCTCGAGTCCCAGGGCGCCATGCCTTCCCTGGACGGTGCGGTGCAATGGTTGAACTCGCCGCCGCTGAGCAGCGAATCGCTGAAGGGCAAGGTGGTGCTGGTGGATTTCTGGACCTACGACTGCATCAACTGCCAGCACACGCTGCCCTATGTGAACGACTGGGCCAAGAAGTATGAGAAGGACGGTCTGGTGGTGATCGGCGTGCACACCCCGGAATACGGCTACGAGAAGATCATCGACAACGTGCGCCAGCAGGTTCGCAAGCTGGACATCAACTACCCGGTGGCCATCGACAACCAGTACGCGATCTGGCGCGCCTTCAACAACCAGTACTGGCCGGCGCACTATTTCATCGATGCCAAGGGGCAGGTGCGCTACAGCCACTTCGGTGAAGGTCGCTACGGCGAGCAGGAGCAGGTGATCCAACAGTTGCTGCAGGAGGCCAAGGCGAGCCAGTAAAGCTGTGGCGAAGGGCCAGTCGAGTACTGGCCCCTCGTTCGTTTGAAGGTTGTCAAACTTCTTTTATTTCAGAAAGTTGGACGACAAACCTATGCGATTTTCTATGTGGGGCGCGGCCATGTGGGTCGTAGCGACAACTCTCCTGGCCAGCGTCTCGCTCGACACCCAGGCCCGGGCGCTGACGCAAAACCAGCAGTCCATATGCCGCTGGGGGGCGGACATCGCGGCAGGCGCGCAAGCTTCAAAACTCGCCGGTGTCTCCCTTTATGGCGCCCGAAAAAAGCTGCAAGTGCGCAAGTTTCCCCGGCCGTGGATGCGCATGACCGCCCTGGGCATCACCGAGCAGACCTACGACAGCGCCTCCCGCCTCAAGCCCGCCGCAGTCAAGCAGACCTACTACGAGCAATGCGTGCGTCACGAGTTGGCGCGCCGCTAGTCAGTCGCGTTCACGCCGGGCTTCTGCCAGGCATGTCAATGCCATGCTGGTGCACCCGTCGGTACAGGGTGGCCCGGGAAATGCCCAGGGCCCGGGCGGCGGCGGTGGGTTTCCAGCGATGGCGCACCAGCGCATCGAGCAGTGCCTGGCGTTCCGGGCTGGCGCTCGGCTCAGGGGCAAGGGCAGCGACGGGCGAGCCGTGCAACGACTCGGGCAGGTGAGCGCGCTGGATCACCCGGCTCTCGCATACCGCACAGGCGTAGCGCAGCACATGGCGCAACTGGCGGACATTGCCCGGCCAGTGATAGCCGAGCAGGCATTCCAGGGCCGCGCTGCTCAATTGCACGGCGCCGCCGCAGCGGGCCGACTCTTCTTCGAGGATGCGGTTGATCAGCGTCAGCCGGTCACTGCGTTCGCGCAGCGGCGGCAGTTGGAAGCGGGCGCCGCCCAGGCGGAAATACAGGTCCTCGCGAAACTCGCCGGCGCTGACCAGGGCCTCCAGGTCGCGGTGGGTGGCGCAGATCACCTGGATGTCCACGGCTTTGCGGCGTGACGCACCGAGAGGCGCCACTTCGCCCTCTGCCAGCACCCGCAAGAGGCGGGTCTGCAAGGCCAGCGGCATGTCACCGATTTCGTCCAGGAACAGCGTGCCGCCGTCGGCCTGTTGCAACAGGCCCTGCATGCCCTTGGTCGAGGCGCCGGTAAACGCCCCGGCCACGTAGCCGAACAACTCGCTCTCGATCAGGCTTTCAGGAATCGCGGCGCAGTTCAGCGCGACGAAAGGGCGCTCGCGACGCTGACTGGCCTGGTGCAACTGGCGGGCGAACACCTCTTTGCCTGAGCCGGTTTCGCCCTGGATCAACACCGGCAGGTTGCGATCCTTGACCCGCACCGCCAGGCGCAGGCTGTCGGCCAGGCGTGGATCGACGTCGACCGGCGCCATCGCCACCCGCGTACGCGGTTGCGCCCGCTGCCGTGGCGCGCTCAAGCGGCCGTGCAGGGACGGCTCGCTACCCTGGCGGCTGAAGGGGTAAAGGCTCTCGTCCCGGGCACGATGCAACCAATGCTGATCGAAGACCTGGCTGATGTGCTGCGGCAACTGGCCGTACTGCTGCAGCAGGTACTGGCGTGCGGCGGGGTTCAGGGCTTGCAGGCAGCCATCGTCGTCCCAGGCGAACAGATAGTCAGGCTGGCTGTCGACGTAGCCGGCGTTGCGATGGGCCCGCAGCACCCAATAGCCCTGGGCACTGCTCATGAAGAATGCCTGTTCGATTTCCCGGGCGCTCTGCACCACCATCTGGCGGATCAGGTGCTGCGAGCGGCGCTCATCCGGTGAGCGAACCGCCGACACATCCAGCACCCCGAGCAGTTCCCCCTGGGGGTCGAAGACCGGTGCGGCGGAGCAGGTCAGGCCAATGAACGCGGCGCGGAAGTGATCGCGCTTGTGCACCGTCACCGGCGCCTTGGCCGTGAGCACCGCCGCCACGCCGCACGTGCCTTCCTCGCCCTCCGACCAGCAGGTGCCCAGGTAAAGCCCGGCCTTGCGGCAGTCATTGCGAATGGCGGTTTCGACACGGTAGTCGATGGTCTGGCCCTGGGCATCGGTCAGCAGCACACAGTAGTCGGCATCCCGTACCCGGCCATGGAGGCGCGCCACTTCTTCGCTGGCGATATTGAGGAACAGTTCGGAGCGCTCGCGGCATTGCTTGAGTACGTCCTCGGAGAGGATACGCGGGCCCTGCAGCGAGCCGGGGTCGAGGTGATGTTGCTCCATGGACCGACGCCAGGAGTCGAGGATCAGGTTCGGGACGGGCAGCTGCGGCAACTGGTCCGCGTTCTTCACGACGCGGCTGACGCAATCCACATGGGCCCGGGAGTGAGCGGAAAGCATGACTGGCCTCCGGTTCAGCTTCTTATCGTTGTGCGCCCATTAAGCGCCGTTCGCCGGGCCCAGACAAGCCTGGCGGAATGGGTCGCGGGCGTGAGACGCCACGTCTCACGGTCTCGCCGATGGCTCGTGCAGGCTGACATGTGGCGTCTCACAGCGCCTTGTCCCGGTTCGTCGTTTATCTCGCTGTGAAGGCTCTGTTCCGGGCGTTTGCCGGGATTCTCCCGCAACTGGCACCGTCCTTGCTCTATGCCCTCTGCCCGCACGACGGGCCTTCCAATAATAAGAAACGAGGTACGCCATGTCTTCCTGCCCTGGTCATTTGCCCGTTACGTCCGCGGTGGCGCCATGAGTCGCCGCCCCCTGACGGTAGGCATCATCGCCAACCCAGCCTCGGGACGCGACGTGCGGCGCCTGACCGCCAACGCCGGGCTGTTTTCCAGCACCGACAAGGTCTCGGTGATCCAGCGCTTGCTGGCGGCCTTCGGCGCCACCGGCATCGAACAGGTGCTGATGCCCACCGACATGACCGGCATCGCCGCCGCCGTGCTGAAGAACAGCCACAGCCGCCAGGCCCGCGACAGTCATTGGCCGGCCTTGGAGTTTCTCGACCTGACCTTGCGCCAGACCGTCGAAGACACCCGCAGGGCCGCGCGCCTGATGGCCGAGCGCGAGGTGGCGCTGATCGCCGTGCTTGGCGGCGACGGCACCCACAAGGCCGTGGCCGCCGAAGTGGGCGATATCCCGTTGCTGACCCTGTCCACCGGTACCAACAACGCCTTTCCCGAGCTGCGCGAGGCCACCACGGCAGGGCTTGCCGGCGGGTTGTACGCCAGCGGCCGGATTCCGGGGCCGATCGGCTTGCGGCGCAACAAGCGCTTGCTGGTGTGCGAGGCCCGGCGCGGCCTGCGGGAAATCGCCCTGGTGGACATCGCCGTGTCGCCGCTGCGCTTTGTCGGCGCCCGAGCCATAAGCCGGGCGGCGGACCTGGCCGAAGTCTTCGTGACCTTTGCCGAGCCGCAATCCATCGGCCTTTCCGCGTTGTGTGGCTTGTGGCTGCCGGTGACGCGGCAGGAGCCGGGTGGGGCCTGGATGCGCCTGGACCCGCAATCGCCCGAAGCACTGCTGGTACCGCTGGCCCCAGGCCTGTTGCAGGGCTGCGGCGTGCTCGCGGCCGGTCGCCTGGAGCCAGGCGCGGCCCACCCGCTGGCGCTGTCCAGCGGCACGTTGGCCCTGGATGGCGAACGGGAAATCGAATTCAACCCGCAGGACCGTCCCACGGTCACCCTCGATGCCGGCGGCCCGCTGAGCATCGATGTCGACGCGGTGCTGGCCTACGCCGCGCAACAGCGCCTGCTGGGCATCGGCCGCGAACATCCGCAACACCCCCTGAACCTGCAAATCAGCCTTCAAGACACTCCTGGAGAATAAAAATGTCGACACCGCTCACCCACGATCAACTGCTGCACGCCTACCAGGTGATGCGCACCATCCGCGCGTTCGAAGAGCGCCTGCACGTGGAATTCGCCACCGGCGAGATTCCCGGTTTCGTCCACTTGTATGCCGGCGAGGAGGCCTCGGCCGCCGGGGTCATGGCCCACCTGGGCGATGACGACTGCATTGCCTCCAACCACCGTGGCCACGGCCATTGCATCGCCAAAGGCGTGGATGTCTACGGAATGATGGCCGAGATCTACGGCAAGAAAACCGGGGTCTGCCAAGGCAAGGGCGGTTCCATGCACATCGCCGATTTCGAGAAGGGCATGCTCGGCGCCAACGGCATTGTCGGCGCCGGTGCGCCGTTGGTGGTCGGCGCCGCGCTGGCGGCCCGGCTCAAGGGCACCGACAGCGTCGCGGTGGTGTTCTTCGGCGACGGCGGCTCCAACGAAGGCGCGGTATTCGAGGCCATGAACATGGCTTCGGTGTGGAACCTGCCGTGCCTGTTCATCGCCGAGAACAACGGCTACGCCGAGGCCACCGCCTCCAATTGGTCGGTGGCGTGCGATCACATCGCCGACCGCGCCGCCGGGTTCGGCATGCCGGGGGTGACGGTGGACGGTTTTGACTTCTTCGCCGTCCACGAGGCCGCCGGGGCGGCCATCGAGCGCGCCCGGGCCGGGGAAGGGCCATCGCTGATCGAGGTCAAGCTGACTCGCTATTACGGCCATTTCGAGGGCGATGCGCAGACATATCGGGCACCGGATGAGGTCAAGCACTTCCGGGAAAACCAGGACTGCCTGATGCAGTTCCGCGAGCGCACCACCCGGGCCGGGTTGCTTTCGGCCGAGCAACTGGACCAGGTCGACCGGGAGGTGGAGCTGCTGATCGAAAACGCGGTGCGCAAGGCCAAGTCCGATCCCAAGCCTGCGGCGGCGGACCTGCTCACTGACGTCTACGTCTCCTACCCCTGAACGCCCTTCATAAAACAAGAACAGAGAATTCCATCATGGCGAGAAAAATCAGCTATCAGCAGGCAATCAATGAAGCCCTGGCCCAGGAAATGCGCCGCGATACCAGCGTGTTCATCATGGGTGAGGACGTGGCCGGTGGCGCCGGCGCGCCCGGTGAGAACGACGCCTGGGGCGGTGTGCTTGGCGTCACCAAGGGCCTCTACGACCAGTTTCCTGGTCGTGTGCTTGACACACCCCTGTCGGAAATCGGTTACGTCGGCGCGGCGGTTGGGGCCGCGACCTGTGGCGTGCGCCCGGTGTGCGAACTGATGTTCGTCGACTTCGCCGGCTGTTGCCTCGACCAGATCCTCAACCAGGCGGCGAAGTTTCGCTACATGTTCGGGGGCAAGGCTGCCACGCCGTTGGTGATTCGCACCATGGTCGGCGCCGGCCTGCGCGCCGCGGCCCAGCACTCGCAGATGCTCACGTCCTTGTGGACGCACATCCCCGGGCTGAAGGTGGTGTGCCCGTCGTCGCCCTACGATGCCAAGGGTTTGTTGATCCAGGCGATCCGCGACAACGATCCGGTGATCTTCTGCGAGCACAAACTGCTCTATGGCATGCAGGGCGAGGTGCCCGAAGAGCTCTACACCATCCCGTTCGGCGAGGCCAACTTCCTGCGCGACGGCAAGGACGTGACCCTGGTGTCCTACGGCCGCATGGTCAACACCGCCATGGACGCGGCGCGCAGCCTGGCCGGGCGCGGTATCGATTGCGAGGTCATCGACCTGCGCACCACCAGTCCGATGGACGAGGACAGCATCCTCGAAAGCGTGGAGAAGACCGGGCGCCTGGTGGTCATCGATGAGGCCAACCCACGCTGCTCCATGGCCACCGATGTCTCGGCGCTGGTGGCGCAGAAAGCCTTCGGCGCGCTCAAGGCGCCGATCGAGATGGTCACCGCGCCGCACACGCCGGTGCCGTTCTCCGATTCCCTGGAAGACCTGTACATCCCTGACGCGGCGAAGATCGAACAAGCCGTGCTCAACGTGATCGAGTGGAGCAAGCGCTGATGAGCCAGATTCATACCCTGACCATGCCCAAGTGGGGTCTGTCGATGACTGAAGGCCGGGTCGATGCCTGGCTCAAGGAGGAGGGCCAGGCCATTACCAAGGGCGACGACGTGCTGGACGTGGAGACCGACAAGATCTCCAGCAGCGTCGAAGCGCCGTTCTCCGGCGTGTTGCGTCGGCAGATCGCGCGGCAGGACGAGACCCTGGCGGTCGGCGCCTTGCTGGGCATCGTCGTCGACGGCGAGGCCAGCGACGCCGAGATCGATGCGGTCATCGAGCAGTTCCAGTCCAGTTTCGTGCCGGGCGACAGCGGCGATGAAGACACCGGGGCGAAACCGCAGAAGGTCGAGCTGGACGGCCGGGTGATCCGCTACTTTGAACGCGGCGAAGGCGGCGTGCCCTTGGTGTTGGTCCACGGTTTTGGCGGGGATCTGAACAATTGGCTGTTCAACCACGAGGCCCTGGCGGCCGGCCGCCGGGTGATCGCCCTGGACCTGCCGGGCCATGGCGAGTCCGGCAAGACCCTGCAGCGGGGCGACCTGGACGAGCTGAGCGGCGCGGTGCTGGCCTTGCTCGATCACCTGGACATCAGCGTCGCGCACCTGGTGGGGCATTCCATGGGCGGCGCCGTGTCGCTGAACAGCGCACGCTTGATGCCCCAGCGGGTGCGCTCCCTGACGCTGATCGGCAGCGCCGGCCTCGGCCCTGAGATCAACGGCGGCTACCTGCAAGGCTTTGTCGAGGCCTCCAACCGCAACGCCCTCAAGCCGCAATTGGTGCAGTTGTTCTCCAATGCCGAGCTGGTCAACCGGCAGATGCTTGACGACATGCTCAAGTACAAGCGTCTGGAGGGTGTGGAGGCAGCGTTGAAACAGCTGTCGGCGACCTTGTTCGCCGAGGGTCGCCAACAGGTGGACTTGCGCGAAGTGGTGCAGGCGGGTTACGTGCCGACCCTGGTGGTCTGGGGCAGCGACGACGCGATCATCCCGGCGACCCACGGCGAAGGGCTGGACGCCCGGGACGAGGTGCTCGCCGGCCAGGGCCACATGGTGCAGATGGAAGCGGCCGAGCAGGTCAATCGATTGATCCTTGAGTTCATTGAACAGCACTGATCGAACGGGCGGCGCGCGAGTCGTCGCCCCCCAGCATCCTGGAGAAACGCTATGAACGCTTCAATCAAGCCTACCCGCAGCATGCGCGCCGCCGTCTGGCATGGCCGTAACGATATCCGCGTCGAAGACGTACCGTTGCCCGTTTCGCCGCCCGCCGGCTGGGTGCAGATCCGCGTGCAGTGGTGCGGCATCTGCGGTTCCGACCTGCATGAATACGTGGCCGGGCCGGTGTTCATCCCGGTGGACGCGCCGCACCCGCTGACCGGTATCAAGGGCCAATGCATCCTCGGCCACGAGTTCTGCGGGGAAATCGTCGAACTGGGGGCCGGGGTAGAGGGCTTTAGTGTTGGCGAGCCGGTGGCGGCGGATGCCTGCCAGCACTGCGGCACCTGCTACTACTGCACCCATGGGCTCTACAACATCTGCGAGAACCTGGCGTTCACCGGCTTGATGAACAACGGCGCGTTCGCGGAACTGGTCAATGTGCCGGCCAACTTGCTCTATAAGTTGCCCGCCGGTTTTCCTGCCGAGGCCGGCGCGCTGATCGAGCCGTTGGCGGTGGGCATGCACGCGGTGAAGAAGGCCGGCAGCTTGCTGGGCCAGAACGTCGTGGTGGTGGGCGCCGGGACCATCGGCCTGTGCACCATCATGTGTGCCAAGGCCGCCGGGGCGGCCCAGGTGATTGCCCTGGAAATGTCCGGGGCGCGCAAGGCCAAGGCCCTGGAGGTCGGCGCCACCCATGTCATCGATCCCAACCAGTGCGATGCGCTGGCTGAAGTGCGCCGCCTGACCGGAGGGCTGGGCGCCGATGTCAGCTTCGAATGCATCGGCAACAAGCACACCGCCAAGTTCGCCATCGACCTGATCCGCAAGGCCGGCAAATGCGTATTGGTGGGGATTTTCGAGGAGCCGAGCGAATTCAATTTCTTCGAGCTGGTATCCACCGAGAAACAGGTGCTCGGCGCGCTGGCCTACAACGGCGAGTTTGCCGACGTCATCGCGTTCATCGCCGATGGCCGCCTGGACATCTCGCCACTGGTGACCGGGCGCATCCAGCTGGAACAGATTGTCGGGCAGGGCTTCGAGGAACTGGTCAACAACAAGGAGCACAACGTGAAGATCATCGTGTCACCAGCCCGGCGCTGACTTTTCCCGATGTGGGCGATTGGCGATGGCCGGCAGCGGCCATCGCATTTTTTATGCCTTGGATTCAGTCCGGCAGATAGCTCCGCCAGACGCGGCCTTCATCGAGCTGCAATTGCTGTTCTTCCGTTTGCCGGAACTTGCGGTCGCAGTCGAGGAAAAACTCGTCGAGCTGTGGCGGCTCGATGTCGGTGTCGCTGAGCATCGTGTGGACCTGGCCACGGTGGTGAATCTGGTGTTCGAACAAATGCAGCAGCAACCGGTCGATACGCTCGGGCACCACCGCACCGTCGGCGCGTACCAATTCGACGGACCGGGCGAGGTCTTTCTCCCGCAGGGATTCGCAGAAGGTCACTAACCGCTGGTCAGTGCGAGCCTGGCCTTGCACCAGGTCGACAAAGGCCAGGGTTGCAGCGAAATCCCTGGTCTGACCGTCACGATCGCCTTCGAGGGCGGTGAGGTAATAGCGATCCACTTCCAGGATATGGCAGAGCGTGGCCTGGATGGACGGAAAGAACCCGGTGCGGCGCGTGAGGTATTCGTCTTCGCTCAATTGTGCGCAAGTGCTGAGCAGCCGGTGGTTGGCCCATTGATTGTTCAGGGCCTGGGCCAGGAAATAGTTCATGGAAAGCCTTCCTTGTGGGAGCGAGCCTGCTCGCGATGACGGCGGTACATCCAGCATAGCCGTTCCAGGCAGACCGCTATCGCGAGCAGGCTCGCTCCCACAGGAGACTTCATTCGCCTCGGGTCAGAGCCCGACATCCGGCAGCACCGGCCGGTTCGCCAGGGCCTTGGCCATGATCTGTTCCACATACAGCCGGTCTTCTTCCGGCAGGGCCAGGCGGGGTGGGCGGGTGAGGGCGCTGCCGCGGCCGGCGATGGCTTCGCACAGCTTGATGCATTGCACCAGGTCGGCGCGGGCGTCGAGGTGCAGGATCGGCATCAGCCATTCGTAGATCGGCATCGCTTCGGCAAACCGGCCGGCGCGAGCCAGGCGGAAGATGGTTTCGCCTTCCTTCGGGAACACGTTGGACATGCCCGAGACCCAGCCTTCGGCACCCACGGCGAGGCTTTCCAGCACCACGTCGTCAAGGCCCGCGAACAGGACAAAGCGATCACCTACTTCATTGCGCACGTCGATGAAGCGTCGGGTGTCGCCGGAGGAGTCCTTGAAGCACACCACGTTGTCGCAATCGGCCAGAGAAATCAGGATGTCCGGGGTCACGTCGTTCTTGTAGATCGGTGGGTTGTTATAGACCATCAGCGGCACATCGGCATGCCGGGCGACATAGCGAAAGTGCTCGGCGGTTTCGAACGGCTTGGAGCCGTAGACCAGCGCCGGCATCAGCATCACGCCGTCGACGCCGACCTTGCACACCGCGTTGGCGACCTTGGCCGCCTGTACGCTGGTGAATTCGGCCACGCCGCAAATCACCGGCACCCGCCCCCGGGAGGCGTCCACCGCGACTTCGGTCACGGCGATTTTTTCTTCAGCGCTCAACGAGGTGTTTTCCCCCACCGAACCGCAGACCACCAGGCCCGAGACGCCGTCACGGATGACGTTGGAAATGACCTCATGGGTCTTGTCCAGGTTGATGGAAAAGTCATCGTTGAATTGGGTGGTGACGGCGGGGAATACGCCGCTCCAGTTGATGCGTTTGCTCATGGGTTGTCTCCGGTGGTTAATGGTTTGTGGCGAGGGGATTTATCCCCGCTGGGGCGCGAAGCGGCCCTGAAATCTGGCGACTCGGTGTATCTGAGAGGGCCAAGGGGGCCGCTTCGCAGCCCAGCGGGGATGAATCCCCTCGCCACAAGGGATCGATGTGAGTTCGAAGGTCATGCGCCGGGCCACGTATCCGAAAGCCGATAGCCCTGCGGCCACGGATCGGCCGGATCCAGCAGTAGTTGATGGGTCCCGGTGATCCACGCTCGCCCGGCAATGCACGGGTAGATCGCCGGGCGTCCGGCCACGTCGGTCAGCGAGTCGATGCGGCAGTGGAATTCGGAGCCGATGATCGAGCGCCCGATGAACCGCTCGCCCATCTGCATCAACCCCTTGGCCTGCAGCACCGCCATGCGTGCCGAGCAGCCGGTGCCGGTGGGGGAGCGGTCGATCTTGCCAGGCTGGATCACCACGGCGTTGGCGCCGGTTGCGACACCTGCTTCCATGACGATGGGCGCGGCGATCTGGCAGAACGAGATATGCGACCAGTCCGGGTTCAGCGGATGCTCGAAACCCAATTGTTCATTGGCGGCCCGGGTGATTTTCAGCCCGATGTCTACCAGGTCGGCGGCCTCGTCAGGGCGAATGGCAAAGCCCAGGCGCTGGGCGTCGACGATGACGAAACTGTCGCCGCCATAGGCGGTGTCCACCTGTAGCGAGCCCAGGCCCTCGACTTCGATCCAGGCGTCGAGACGGTCGGCGAAGGACGGCACGTTCTTGATCTCCACCCGTTGCACCTTGCCGTCGCGGCAATCGGCGACGGCTTCGATCAATCCGCCAGGGGCCTCCAGTACCAGGCGAGTCTGGGGTTCGGTCATGGGCAGGATGCCGCTGTCCAGCAGCACCGTCGCCACGCACAGGGAGTTGGAGCCGGACATCGGCGGCGTGTCGGCCGGCTCCATGATGATCCAGGCCATCTGCGCCCGCGGGTCCTTGGCCGGGACCAGCAGGTTGACGTGGCGGAACACGCCGCCACGGGGTTCGTTGAGGACGAAGTTGCGCAGGGTCTCGTCCCGGGCGATCCAGCGCGACTGTTCCCACACCGTGGCACCGGGCGGAGGGGCGACACCGCCGACGATCACATCGCCGACTTCGCCTTCGGCGTGGCAGCTGACGATGTGGATGATTTTCGATGAGCGCATTGGGTTGTTCCTTGTTGTCTGTTGCGGCCTCATCGCGAGCAGGCTCGCTCCCACATGGGATTTGTACGCTGTGGGAGCGAGCCTGCTCGCGATAGGGCCATTGGCTATTTCACCGACTTGAGAAACGCCGCCGTCTCCCGCTGCATCGGATTGCCGATCACCTGGTCCGGCGGCCCGATTTCATGGACCCGGCCATTGCAGAAGAACGCCACACGGTCGGACACGTCCCGGGCGAAGCGGATCTCATGGGTCACCAGCACCATGGTCATGCCGTCCTCGGCGAGCATGCGCATGGTGTCCAGCACCTCGCCCACCAGTTGCGGGTCCAGGGCCGAGGTGGCTTCGTCGAACAGCATGTAGTCCGGCGACATCGCCAGGGCCCGGGCGATGGCCATGCGTTGCTGCTGGCCGCCGGACAGTTTGTTCGGGAAGGCCTTGAGCTTGTCCCCCAGGCCGACGTGCTCCAGCTGTTTAACCGCCAGGGCCTCGGCGTCCTGTTTGCTCTTGCCCAGCACCTTGCGCGGCGCCAGCATCACGTTCTCCAGCACGGTCAGGTGCGGGAAGGCGTTCCATTGCTGGAAGACAATGCCGATCTTCTGCCGCAAGTGATTGAGATCGGTGGCGCGGTCATGGACCTCGACACCGTCCACGCGGATGCTGCCTTGCTGGATCGGCTCCAGGCCGTTGATGCACATCAGCAGGGTCGACTTGCCGGAACCCGAGCCACCGATGATCGACACCACTTCACCCTTGTCCACGGTCAGGCTCACACCCTTGACCACTTCCAGGTCGCCGAAGGATTTGTGCACGTTCTCGATCTCAATCATTTTCCTGCCACCTTCTTTCCAGACGTGCGCCGAGGCGGGCAACCACCAGGCTCATGACGTAGTAAATGAGGCCTGCGATGCACAGCACCAGCAGGGGTTCCTGAATGCGCGTGACGATGGTTTGCGAGGCACGCAGCAGTTCGACGATGCCGATCCACATCACCAGCGCGGTGTCCTTCATCACCCCGAGTACCAGGTTCAGCCAGCCGGGAAACGCCACGCGCGTGGCAATCGGCAGGACGATGAAGCGCAGGTCCTGCAGGTAGCTCAAGCCCAGGGAACGGCTGGCCCGCCGGGTGCTCAGCGGCACCGCCAGTACACCGCCGCGGACGATTTCGGTGAAGTACGCGGCGGCGTACACCCCGAGCACGATGCAGCCGACGGCGAAGGCGCTGAGGTTCAGCCCGGCGATGCTTTTCAGCGAGTTGAACAGCACGAACTGGATCAGCAACGGCACGCTGCGAAACACGTCCAGTACCCAGGCCAGCGGCAGGCTGGCCCGGGGCAGCAGTGCCCGGAGCAGGCCGAACAGCAACCCGGCCAGGGTGCCGAGCAGGATCGACCAGGCGGTCAGTTGCAGCGTGACCCAGGCCCCGTCGAGCAAGAACAGCAGGTCGTTGACGGTGAGGCTTGTTGTAAACATGACCGGCCCTCAATAACGGAAAAGCCGCCAGGACAACAGCCGGGCGAGCCCGACGATGAGCTTGGCGATCAGGTAATACAGCGCGGCCGCGAGGGCGAAGTATTCGAAGGTGCGGAACGTCTTGACGTTGTATTCCTGGGTCACCCCGGTGAGGTCGTTGTTCAGGCCGACCACCACGCCCAGCGAGGTCATCAGCACCGCCCAGACCATCTGGTTGGTCAGCGGGTAGAAGACGATGCGCAGCAGTTGCGGGACGATGATCATCCGGTAGGCCTGGAACGCGCTCATGCCCAGGGAGCGGGCGGCGCGCATCTGGGTGCCGGGCACGGCCTTCAGGCCACCGCGAAAGTTCTCCGCCAGGTAGCCGGCATTGTTGAAGGTGATCCCGGCCAGCAAGGCCAGCCACGAACTGACGTGCAGCCCGAGGGAGCCGAGGCCGAAGTAGAGGATATAGATCTGGAACAGCGACGGTGTGTTGCGGGCGATGGACACCCAGCCATTGCCGATGCCCCGCAGCAATGGATGGCGCGCCTGGCGCATCACCGTCAGCAGCAGCGCGATCAGCACGCCGAAGATCATCGACAGCGCCGCGGTCTCGAACGTGACCCAGGCTCCGGCGAGCATGTCGGGCAACGCGCGCAGGGCCGGGCGCCATTGGAAGCTGTAGTCAAACATGGAAGGGGTTCCCCTGGCGGGTGGCGGGTTGCAGCCAGAGCGGCGGCTGACCATTGGCGGTGGCGTTGCACGCGGCGTCGACGCAGGCCGCTAGGCTGGCGAAGTGCACCCCGCGTCCCACCAGGCCGGGCGCGTAATGGGCGTATTTGCCGGAGTTGGTCATCAGGGTGGTGGCAGCGGGTGGGATGACCGGTTCGCCCAGCATGCACCAGCAGGTGTCGGTCACCAGCGTCGCGCCGAAGGCCTCGATGGCGTCCAGGTGGCCCGCCTGGCGGGCCTGCTCCAGCACCGCACGGCCGCAGGTGATGGCGAGTACCACGTCCGGGTGCTTGCTCCGACCGACGCAGAGCGCCGCCAGGGCGGCAAATTCGCTGAGGGAAAAATGCGGATTGCCCAGGGAGACCACGTCCACCCGGTTGTCCCGGGCACTGTTCAGCTCACGCCAACTGGCAAGCAAGCCCGCGGCATCGACGGTTTCCATCGGTAGCGGACAGTCCACCTCCACGACAGCGGCCGGGTCGAGGGCTTCCGGTGTGACCCCGGCGATGTGGAATAACGGCGCGGCACTGGTGGTGGCGAACGCGGCGCCGAAGGCTTTCAGGTCATCAAGGGTCGGTGCGGCGTGTTCCAGGCCGCGTATCAACGGAATGCGCCGACCTGTCAGGCCGCCGATGTGATAGCCCAGCAACGGATAGAAGCTGTCGTCGATGTCGCGCAGTTCCGAAACATCGACAATCAGCCTGGCCTTGCGCTGATCGTCCAGATGACAACCGCTCAAGGGCGCCCGGCCGCACAAGGCGATGCAGATATCCAGGAAGTCCGGGTACTTCTGCGTGCGAGCCCCAAGCACGCTGTTGGCGTAGACCACCGCGTTGGACTCGGCCCAGACAATTTGCTCGCCGGCCCTGGGCGCGGTGTCCAGCAGATACGGCGCGCAGGTGAAGCTCAACTGCGCGCCCATCGCCATGTAGGCATCGCCCAAGGCACTCGCCGGTTCGCCCAAGGCCGGGTCTACGCCCAGTTCGCGCCAGCGGCGCTGGTCCACGGAGATGGAATTGAGGGTGGTGGACACGCGCACCTTCGCCCCCCATTGCACCAGTTGTTCGGCAAAGCGCAGGCTGGCCGGGCCGGTGTAGATGCAACCGTCGATGTGGGCCTGGGTCACGTCCAGCAGCTGCGTGGCTTCCTGGATCTCGGCCATGCGCAATACTATTTGCATCGCCACCTGGGCAGCCTTGCCGTGGCTGCCGTCGAGCAGTGCACGGTCCTGTTCGGTGAGGCAGACGGTAGACGGCATGGGCGGCTGCAAGGGGACGTCGGCGCCATCCCAGCGATCATTGGGGCGACGGCCGGACAAGGTCAAGCAGTTGCCTTCGATGCGCACGAAACCCTGGCCGCGCAGCCCGTCGAAGGCCTCGCGACCGATCTGCACCACGGGCAGGGAACGCTGGAAAATCAACTGGGCCACCAGCACACCCAGGGTCAGGATTTCATCTGCTTCAGCCAGCACCAGGGCGGCGGGTGCATGGCCGTTGCTGATCAGCTCCATCAGGACGCTGCTGCCGGTGCACGAGCCGCGCCCGCTGGGAATTGCCAGCACGCGTCCCGCCAGGCGCTCGCCGCTGAGGGGGTGATGCCGGTCGATGACTTCACCGCTGGCCGGATCGACACCGCCCCAGAAACTCAAGCCCACATCGGCGAAGAGCAGGGCGCCCTGGGCGGCACCCTCCACCAGACTGCGACCCATGACACGGATAGGCGTGCTTGGCATGCCCCGATCCTCAGTAATAGACCTGCGGGACGGTCAGGTTGGCCGGCGGAATGTCGGTGCCGACCCATTTGACGAACAGCTCTTTGTAGCGGCCGGTGCGCACCTGTTGGTTGACGAACAGGTTGAGGTAGTTGATCAGGCCGAACTCGTTGCGCTTGGCGCCAAGGGACACATAGTCGATGACATAAGGCGCGTCACCGGCGATCTTCAGGTTCTTGTACTTGCCTGACTTGATGGTCGCGGCGGCCACGGTATTGGTCACCACCGTCGCGTCGATGTGCCCTTGGGCGACGGCCAGCAGCGTGTCGTTCTGCGACTGGTAGGCGCGGAAGCTGCCGCTGCCCCAGTTTTTCTGGTCTTTCTCCAGCGCGATGGCTTCGTAGGTGCCACTGGTATTGCCCACGGCCTTGCCCTTGAGGTCGGCGAAGCTGTTGATGCCGGTGTTGTCGCGGGTCAGCACCACCATCTGGAAGGCGAAGTAGGGCACGGTCAGGCCGACGGTCTTGGCCCGCTCCAGGGTGTCGGAGGTGGAGGCGACGATGACATCGGCGCGGCCGGAAATCAGCGCCGGGATCCGGTCCGGGAACGGCGTTTCCACCACTTCGGCATCTACCCCCAGGACCTTCGCCAGGTCGTGGCAATAGTCCACGTCGAAGCCCGCCGGTTTGTTGCTTTCGTCACGAAAGCCCATGGGCGGGAAGTCCAGGGTCACGGCGCAGCGCAGCTTGCCGGAGCCGATGATGTCATCGAGCTTGTCGGCATGGGCGGTGCTGATGAACAGGGGGGCCAGGACAACACTTAACGCCACGGCCAATGCAGGGTTTTTCATAAATGCCTCGCTGTCGAATAAATGCGGTGAAATATCGTATTGAGGATTTCGTATACGATATTAAATAAGCAATCGGCGTGCCTGTCTCGAAGATCTCTCGTTTAAATGGATAACTCGTTGATAACAAAAAGGTAATAGGGCACGGAAGGTTCGAGCGGCACTGCAGGTCGCTTCGAGCGGGTGTTACAGATGGGAGCAATGGGTGCTCCTTCGCCCTGTAAGGGAACAGATTCAATGCTGGCTTTCGCGGTACTGGCTTGGCGACAAGCTGGTCAAGGCGCGGAACTGGCGACTGAACGCGCTGTGGTCGGTATAGCCGCAACGCAAGGCGATCTCGGTGATAGGCAGGTCCCTGTCCAACAGCAGGCGCGAAGCTTCTTCCAGCCGCGCCTTGTGAATCATTTGCCGGGGCGTGAGCTGGAAAATGCGTTTGCAGTGCCGCTCCAGTTGCGCCACCGACAACCCGGCGATGGCGGTCAGTTCGGCAAGGCTGATGGGACGGGCAAAATGGCTTTTGATGTGGGCATCCACTGCCGCCAGCTTCTGGAACGCCGGGTGGCTGGACTGTGGCAACTGCAGGTCCCGGGAGATGCCGGCCAGGCCGACGATCTGGCCGTTGGGTTCGCGCAGGGCGATTTTATGGGTCAGGCACCACACCGGCTGGTTGCCGTAGTACAGATGGAGTTCGAGTTGATCGGCCAGCTCTTGGCCGCTGGCCAGTACCCGTCGATCCTGTTCGGTGTACAGCGGGCCGAAGCGTTCGGGGAATACTTGCTCAGCCGTGCGGCCGAGCAGATCGCTGCTGTGCTTGAAGCCGCAGCGCCGGGCCAGGGTCTGGTTGACGAAGGCGTAACGGGCCTGGGTGTCCTTGATGAAGAACACCACGTCCGCAAGGGTGTCGAGCAGCGGCGCGATGGATTGCAGGCTGTGGAGCAGGGTGTCCAGGTCGCAGGGGGGGAAGGCGGTGAGCGAGGGATACATGGGCCGGCATCATTTGGGTGGAGGCAAGGGTTGCGCAAGAGTAGCAGCAGAATGATCGGCCAACGCCTGTGGGAGCGAGCCTGCTCGCGATAGCGGTGTGTCAGCAACCTGTCTGTATCTGATAAAGCGCTATCGCGAGCAGGCTCGTTCCCACAAATGGATCGCTGTCTGACTCAAATGAGTGGGGTTTCTTCCAGCCCCAGCAAAGTTTCGATTCGCGCCGGGCTGAACGGTGGGCGTGAGGTGGGGGGCGTCCAGTCGAACAGATATTCCAGCGCCGCACCGCAGACCCGGCCCTGGCAGGCTCCCATGCCACAGCGGCTGGCGAGCTTGGCTTCGCGCCAGCTCACGTGACCGATCAAGTCGCCGTAGGGCACGTCTTCGCAGCGGCAGACCAGGGTGTCGGCCCGGGCCAGGGACTTGAGTCGCTCATCGAGTGCGAAGGCCTTGTTCAGTGTCCGGGCGAAACCCTGCCAGCGTTCCCGACGCGGCCATAGGCGTTGGGCGGCCACGGTATCGCCGACCGCCGCGTGACCGGCGATGGCGCCTTCCACCAGCGCCAGTTCGCTGCCGCCGAAACCGGTGCATTCGCCGGCGGCGTAATGGTCCTGGCGAGTGGTCGCCTGCCAGGCATCCACTGCGAGGGCATTTTCGGCAAGCTCGCAGCCCAGGGCCTGGCCGAGCTGGGTATTGGGGATGAGCCCGAAGCCACAGGCCAAGCGGTCGCAGGCCAGTTCGACGATCTTGCCCTGTTGTAGCAAGCGCACGCCTTCGAGCCGCTCTTGCCCCAAGGCCTCCAGCACATGGCTTGCGGTGCGGTAATGCCTATCGAACAGGGTGAACGCTTGCAGGAATTTACCCGGCCAGCGCGGCAATTGCGCGGCGAAACCGGCCACGGCGGCACGGCTCGCCTGTTCGGCCACCCGTAGCACGTGGGCTCCCTGGTGCCTGGCCGTGGCCGCGCTGGCCAGCAGCAGCGGCCCGCTCCCGGCGATCACCAGGCGTTCATCCCGTACCGGCAGGCCGGCCTTGATCAGTGCCTGCAAACCGCCGGCGCCGGTGACGCCGGGCAGGGTCCAGCCGGGGAAGGGCAGCAGCAACTCCCGGGCACCGGTGCACAGGATCAAACGCTGGTAGGTGATCTGCCAACCGCGCTCGGCATTTTCCACCAACAGGGTTTTGTCGGCAGCGCAAGCGATGACCCGGGTACCGGCATGGCAGCGCACATTGGCACAGCCCTGCAACTGCTCGCGCAGGCGGCGAGCCGCAGTGGGCAGGCTGGCCTGGGGACCGTCGCGCCAGATCTGTCCTCCAGGCAACGGGTTGTCGTCCAGCAACACGATTTGCGCGCCGCGGCCGGACGCGGCCAGGGCAGCGGCCATGCCGGCGGGGCCGGCGCCGATGATCAGCAGGTCGGTGGTTTCGTTCATGGTCGGGTCTGCACGTGCATGCCGTCGCGGCACAGGGTCTGGCAGGCCAGGCGGCGCTCGCCGTCGATCATTACCCGGCATTCCTGGCAGATGCCCATGCCGCACAGGGGCGCACGCCGTTGGCCGCTGACCGAGGTGCGACTGCAACCGTCCGCACCCAAGGCCAGGGCGGCGGCGACGCTGGTGCCGGGGGTGACCGTGAGTGGGCGGCCGTCCAGGAGTAATTCAGGCATCTATCGGGCTCCGTACGAAACTGTGGCGAGGGGATTCATCCCCGTTGGGGCGCGTAGCGGCCCTGAAGTCTGGCTACTCGATGTGTCAGGGTAATCCAGAGGGGCTGCTGCGCAGCCCAGCGGGGATAAATCCCCTCGCCACAGGGATCTAGCTGACATGGGCGGACTCCCCCAGAAAACGCTCCGGCCGGTATGCTTGAGGGGCCAACGGCGAGGCTTCGTTGAACAGCTGTGCCACCAATAGGTCAGCCGTCGCGGGGGCCGTTGTGACTCCCAGTCCTTCATGCCCCACCGCCAGCCACAGGCCCTTGCGTTGCGGGTGCTGTCCCACCAGCGGCAGGCCGTCGGGGCTGGCGGCGCGGAAGCCGGTCCAGGCGCGGATGCCGTTGAGCTGTGCCAGCCCGGGCATGTAGTCGACGGCGCGCTTGAGCATCTTCGCCAGCATCCAGCCCTCCACCTGCGGGTCGACGGTGCCGAACTGGCGCGAGGCGCCGATGAACAACTGCCCGGTGGGACGCGGCTGGATATTGCACGCCACCGATGGGCCGCTGGCGTTGTGAGCACTGGTGACGTAACCCAGTTCGACCAGGGTGTGAGTGACGGTGGCGGGGTAGCGATCGGTGATCAGCAGGTGGCCCTTCTTCGGCTCGATCGGCAGTTCCGGGCACAGTTCGATGGCCTGGATACCGTTGGCGAGGATCACCGCCCCGGCCCTCAACCAGCGCCCGTCATCTAGGCGTACCCGCGAGCCATCCACTTCGGCGACCTGCGCCCGTTGCTGGCGGATGTGCGGGCTGCCCAGCATCCAGCGCGCGGTGGCGGGGGCGTAGAGGATGCCGTCGCCCTTGATCAGCAGGCCGCCTTCCAGGCCTTCGCGCAACTCGGGTTCGCGCTGACGCAGGGCCCCGCGTCCGATCAGCTCGCAGTCTTCTCCGTGGGCCAGCAGATTCAGGTATTTGCTGTTGGCGACCGCCATTTCCTCCGGATTGGCCGCCAGCCACAAGGTGCCGTTGTTGCGCCACCCACAGCCTTCGGGAAGAGCCGGGGCCAGCTCGCGCCAGCGCTGCAAGGAATATTGACTGAGGGCCAGTTCCGCCGGGTTGTCGTCCAGCACCAGCAGATGACCCATGCCCGCCGCCGTGGCGCCGTGCCAGCCGGCGTCGAGTACCAGCACCTTCAAGCCACGCTGGGACAAGGCCCGGGCACAGGCTGCACCGACGATGCCGGCACCGATGACGATCACGTCGGCGGTCAACCCCTCGGTCACAGGCGAATGCCCCAGGCGAACGGGTCATCCGCTTCGATGATCAGCGTGGCCTCGGCGCTGACATAGGCGCGCCCGCGAATGGTCGGCACGATGCGCTCGCCCGCCTGCTCATAAGAGCCTTCGAACTCGCTGCCGATCACGCTGGCCTGGCGCCAGATCTGACCGGGTTGCAGCTTGCCGTCCGCGGCCAGGCACGCCAGCTTGGCGCTGGTGCCGGTGCCGCAAGGAGAGCGGTCGTAGGCCTTGCCGGGACAGAGTACGAAGTTGCGGCTGTCGGCTTGCGAGTCGTCGGCGAACAGCTCGATGTGATCGATCAGCCCGCCGTCCTCGCCACGCAAGCCTTGCTGTTCCAATGCTTGCTGCACGGCATAGGTGTAGGCGGTCAGCGCGTCGAGGTTGTCGCTCGCCACCCGCTGGCCGTGGTCGGCGATCAGGAAGAACCAGTTACCGCCCCAGGCCACGTCGCCTTTCACCGGGCCGATGCCAGGCACTTCCAGGCGCAGTGCCTTGCGATAGCGATAGGCGGGGACATTGCGCACGCTGACCGAGCGATCTTCATGCAAGGTGGCCTGGACGGTGCCCACCGGGGTTTCGATGCTGTGCACGCCCGGGCCGATCCGCCCCAGGTGCGCCAGCGACGCCACCAGGCCGATGGTGCCGTGGCCACACATGCCCAGGTAGCCGCTGTTGTTGAAGAAGATCACCCCGGCACAGGCGTTCGGGTCGACCGGTTCACAGAGCAGCGCGCCCACCAGCACGTCGCTGCCCCGGGGTTCCAGTACACAGGCGGCGCGCCAGTCATCGTGCTGCGAGGCCAGGCGCTGCCTGCGCTCGGCCATGCTGCCCTGGCCGAGATCGGGAAAACCGTCGGTGACCAGTCGGGTCGGCTCACCGCCGGTGTGGGAATCGATCACAGTGATGCGCTTCATGGGGCCACGTCCGTTCAGATAAGTGAGCGCAAGCGTGGCCTGCAACAGGGGGCGGCGGCTTGATGGTTTTATCTGTCGCCTATGACGAAATCGGCACAGTGCAGGGCTGCGTTCATCCGTCGGAGGTGTCTCTCCACTGCCAGTCGATGTATTCCGTATTGATGCCCAGGGCCTCGAACTTTTCCGCCACGTAGCGCAGGCAGGCTCCGCCATCGGGGCGGTAATGTCCCGACGCATCGTTGACCATGGCAATGACGTGCTCCATGCGATGTTCCCTGATCCTGAATTCCCCGGCGCACATGACCGGCCTGCCGCTGCCGAGTTGGCTGTGCCGGATGTAGTTGGCCCGGTCAGCATGTTCCCAGCGTTTATAGATGATGGAGTTTTCCGGGGTATACACCCAGGTGTAGCTGTTGGACTGATCGTTGGGGGAGAGTATTTCGCTGGTTTGCGATTTCAGTTGGTTACCGATCAACTGGCCATCCCACATCCCCACCAGTTGACCGACGCCGTCGATTTTCGATGGGTCATAGCAACGCCAGTGCATGAGATCGCCGATGAAGGGCATCCACCGGATCGGGTAGGTCTGGGCGTTGAGATCGATCGATCGCTTGTCCGAATTCATCCAATCGGAAAAATGCACATGGCCCGACCATACGGCGAGCAAGTGCGAGGAAGAGTTCCTGAGCCAACGATGAACCTGTTTGAAGGACAGATTGGTGTAGATGTCATTGGCCTTGATCAGTACGGAGTCCAGCTCCCAGTCATCGGTGGCGATCGGGTGGGCTTCGGGCCTCTGGTAGAAGGTCAGGCCGTCGATTTCGGACAATGAGATCCGCGGGCGGCCGAACAGTCTTGGAATATCGATTTCCACCGTGATGGTCTGCCCGACTCGCGGGGCTTCACAGAATAATTGCATCTGACTGAGAGGGCCCATGGACACATACAGGGTGTCGTCGGTGCCGGCCCAATGTTCGTTGGTGATCGAGGCTGTCACAGTCAGCGTGTCTACAATGGTGTCGGTCATGATTGAGGGTGCGTTCTGTCTCTGATTAAGAAGGCACCGATTCTGCGGCCGCGTTGCCGGGCCCTGGTGGTACATATGTATATGCGCAAAAAAAATGCCGGGTCGCTCAGCGGCCCGGCATTGTCTTTTCAGCGATCGACCTCAATGGCTGGAAGGCAGGAACTCGAACAGCGTCTTGCAGACGCCGGCGATGTGCTCGTCCAGCAGTTTCACCGCCCGTTCGACATCACCGGCCCGGCAGGCATCGAGGATTTCCCGATGCTCGTGGTCGGCGCGTTCCTTGCCGGCCGACAAGCTCATCTGCATGCGCAGGTAACGCTCCAGCTTGTCGTGGACCGAGCGGATCAGGCCGACCAGGAAGGGCCGTTGTGCCGGCTCGTAGAGGCAGGCGTGCAACTGCCAGTTGAGTTCGGCCCAGCGCCCGACGTCATCCTCGCCGATGAACTCGCGACAAATGGCCTCGGCGCGAGCGAAGGTGTCTTCGGTCATGTTGGGAATCGCCAGGCGCAGCACCTTGTCCTCCAGCAACATCCGCACTTCGAACATCTGCGCCAGCTCCACCTCGGACATCCGCGTGACCATCGCGCCGCGATTGCGCTGGAACATCACCAGCCCTTCGGCCTCCAGCCGCTTGAGGGCTTCGCGCACGGGGATCTTGCTGACGTTGAACTGACGGGCGATATCGTCCTGGCGAATCGGCTCGTCCTCGGCAAAATGCCCGGCCACGATGGCCTCGCGCAGGTGCCGGGTGATGATTTCCGAAGTGGAAGGGGTGTTGCCCAGGTCAGGCAGTTTGAACTTGGATAAAGTCACGGCGGCGGGTCGGTTGCTGAGTTGGGGATATGGTATACGACTTGGTGGCGGTGGTGTCGAGGTGTCTCGACCCGGGTCGCCCCTTCAGCGCAGGTGCTCTTGTGGCGAGGGAGCTTGCTCCCGCTGGGTTGCGCAGCGGCCCCAATAGCTGCGATTGCTGCGCAATCGAACGGGAGCAAGCTCCCTCGCCACAAGGGGTTTGTGTTCAGCTGTGGGACATGCGGATTACATAAGCCTCTGTCCGAACGATGACCCATCCCGTTACCAACGCACCCAGCGACAATGCCACCCCAAACAGGACCAACGCCACATCGGCGCCGAACCGGTCAGCCAACAGGCCTGTGACCACCACCGGAATGCTGAACCCGACGTACGCGAACAGGAAGAACCCGGCACTGACCCGGGCCTTTTCCTGGCCGGCCAGTGCGGTGATCGCCGATAGCCCGCCCAGGTACAGAAAACCATAGCAGGCACTGCTGGCCCCCAGCGCCCCAAGCAGTACCGCGATCAGCGAACCGCTGCTCGCGCCCCAGGCCAGCAGCGCATAGCTCAAGGGCAGCACCAGCAAGCCAAACCCGGTGGCCCGGGCCGGGTGCAGGCGACGCACCCAGGGTTGGAACAGCAACCCGCAGCTGATCACGGTGAAGGTCGACAGGCCCGACCATTGCTGCAGATCGTGGCGTGCCAGCACCGAGGGCAGTATCGCGATGACCAGGCCCGAGGTTGCCCAGGCCAGCAGCATGGAGAAGCCGTAGGGCAGGCTGCCGGTGGGGAACAGCGGCAGGCGTAGCATCGGCGCCCGGGTCGTTCTGGCGGCAGGGTCCGGCAGCCTGGACACCACGAGGAACGCGACAGCGGCCAGGAACAACTGCAACCAGAAACTGCCGGGCACCACGCTGTGGTGGACGAACAGGAACAGACTGGTCAACGCCGCCCCCAGGCCGAAGCCCAGGGAGGTGCTGGCGGTGATCCGATTGGCGGCGGAGCGGGTATCGCTGCCCGCCAGCAGTTCGGTCATGTAGGCCGTCGACGTCGCTGAGGCCAGACCCGTGCCCACGCCCATCATCAGCCGTGCCAGGCCCAGCGCGACGAGGTTCGGCCAGATCGAGGTGATGACGGTTGCCAGCATCGACAAACCCAATGCCAGCAATATCAGCGGCCGGCGTCCTACCCGGTCGGCCAGCCCGCCGAAGGCCAGCAGCACCGGCAACACTCCCAGTACATAACATGAGAACGCCACCGCCGTAGCACCGGCGCCGTAACCGGACGCCTGGGCATAGGTGGTGTAGAGCGGCGCCTGCAGGTTGACCGCGAGGGTGATCAGGCAAAGGCCGAAAGCCAGTCCCCATGAATGTCGCTGCTGTGCGTTCAAGCGTGTTCCCCGAAAGTCGTCAAATGGCGTCTACGGGACTATCACTGCCGGGCTTCGCGGGAACAAGGAACAGGCCGAGGGGTTTTGTGATTAACTGTTCGCTCGAAATCGGCGAACACTTCAAGAGCACCCCGCATGGACCTGAACATCGATCGCAATGCCGCCGAGCCCATGACCCGGCAACTGATGAGTCAGCTGGTGGGTTGGATCGACAGCCATCACATCCGCCCCGGTGCCCGAATGCCTTCCATCCGGCAATTGGCCCAGGAAAATGACGTCAGCCTGTCGTGCGTGATCAAAGCCTATGACCAACTGGTCGCCAGCGGGGTGCTGGAGTCCCGGCATGGATCGGGTTTCTTTGTCGCCCAGCAGGTGTTCCGGCCCGGGGAGCCGGATGCTGAAACAGCCGAGGGGGCATGGACGTTGTTCGACAACGAGTCGACGCTGCTCAAGCTCGGCTGCGGCTGGCTGCCTGACTCCTGGCGCGATGACACCGACCTGGGCCAGGCGATCCGCCAGGTGGTGCGCAGCGACAACCACGCACTGTTCAACTACAGCACGCCCCTGGGCTCTGTTCCTCTGCGCCAGCACATCCAGAAACGCCTGGGGCTGATCGACATACATGCCGATCTTGCGCAGATCCTCACCACCCAAGGCGCCAGTCATGGCCTCGACCTGTTGGTGCGCACGCTGCTCAAGCCCGGTGACCTGGTCCTGGTGGAAAGCCCCGGCTACTACAATCTGTTCAATCTGCTGAAGTTGCACGGTGTCAGGACCCTGGCGGTACCGAGGGGCACCCAGGGCCCGGATATCGCCAGCCTCGAACGCGTGCTCGGCCAGCACAAACCCGCCTATTTCTTCATCAACAGCATGTACCAGAACCCCACCGGCACCAGCCTCGCGCCGAGCGTCGCGTATCGTCTGCTGCAACTGGCCAACCAGCACGATTTCCGCCTCATAGAAGACGACATCTACGCCGACTTCCAGAATGGACCAACGTCCCGCCTCGCGACCCTGGATGGCCTGGACCGGGTGATCTACCTGGCGAGCTTTTCCAAGACGCTGTCCAGTTCGCTGCGCATCGGTTACGTGGTCGCCCAGCCCGAGATCGTCAACCGACTGGCCGAGGTCAAGATGGTGACGGGTATCGGCTGCTCGTTGTTGGCGGAAAATGTCGTGGCGACGCTGCTCGCCAACGGGGCCTATCGCAAGTTGCTGCAACGCCTGCGCCAGCGTTTGAACAAGCAGATGGCGAGCACCCTGCGCCAGCTTGACCAGGCGCACTGGGAGGTTTTCGCCGAGCCGACCGGAGGCCTGTTCGTATGGGCCCGGCCCCGGTATGTGGAGAGCGGGCGGGTGCAGCAGATTGCTCGCGAAGCGCTGGTCCAGCTCTCTCAAGGGGCCAGTTTCATGCCGGCGAGGGAGACCTGCGACTGGCTGCGGCTGAACGTGGCGTTCGTTCAGGACGTTCGTGCGCAGACGTTTTTCCGGCGGATAGAAGAGGCGTCGCTGGCTGAACAGAGAAATGAAGCTGTCTGAAAGTTTGTGGGAGCGAGCCTGCTCGCGATAGCGGTGGGTCAGTAGAAAAATTCCAGCTGACACACCGCTATCGCGAGCAGGCTCGCTCCCACAATGGAACTCGCAGACCGTAGAGACAAGATGATAATGGGAATGTATGTCAAACAGGAATGAGTTGCTGTATCTTTCACGACACATTCTTGTCTGCCGTCCGGAGACGGTCGGTGTTTTTCCATTAAGGTTGTGTTTCGATGCGTCGGATTCTCGTTTCATTGTGTGTGCTCCAGGCCTATTCCGTTTCCACCTGGGCTGATGAGCCCACTGCCCCGGACCGGGCGCCGCTGGAGTTGCAGGCCACGGACATCGTGGGCCTTTCGGACAATGAAACCGCACAGGGCCCCGTCAACGGTTATCACGCCACCCGTTCGGCGAGCGCCACGCGCACCGACACCGCCATCCATGAAACCCCGCAATCCATCAGCGTGGTGTCCCGCGATGTGGTGGAAGACCTTGGCGCCACGCGCCTGCAGGATGCCCTCGATTACGCGGGCGGGGTGGGGCGGGCCAACAACTTCGGCGGCCAAGGCCTGACCACATTCACGGTGCGCGGCTTCACCACCGGAGAGTTCTACCGCAACGGTTTCCCGATCAACCGTGGCTACCCGAACATGCCCGACGCCAACACCATCGAGCGGCTTGAAGTGCTGCGCGGTCCGGCGACCATGCTGTACGGTCGCGGCGATCCGGGCGGCACATTCAACGTGGTGTCCAAGCAACCGCTGGCCGAGCGCACGGTGACCCTGGGCAGCCAGCTCAACGACCAGGGCATGCGTCGCGGCACGCTGGATGCGTCCGGCCCGTTGGATGAAGAGGGGCGCCTGGCCTATCGCCTGAACGTGATCGGCGAGGGCGGCGACACCTTCCGTGACCACGTCGAGACCGAGCGCTACGGCGTCGCGCCGGTGGTGACCTGGCAGGTCAACGACACCACCCGCCTGACGTTCGAAGGCGACTTCATGCGCAACAACCATCCGCTGGACCGTGGCCTGACCCATTATCCAGGCCAGCGTGGCACGGCTTCCCGCGATACCTTCTTCGGCGAAAAAGACGCCGGCAAACTGCACAACGACAACAACATGCTACAGGTGCGTTTCGAGCACATGCTCAACGACGACTGGACCCTGGCCGGCGGCACCCAGTGGCTAGACGGCACGTTGCAGGGTAACGCGGTGGAAGGCAACGGCATCGCGGCCGACGGGCGTACCCTGGGTCGTAACTTCAATTACCGCAAACTGGAATGGACCGACCGCGACACGCAGCTCAACCTCACCGGGCATTTTTTAACCGGCGGTTTCGAGCACACGCTGTTGACCGGGGTCGAGTACGAAGACTACGACTATCAATCCATCATCCAGCGTTCCGCCGCCGGAGCGGGCGCCTACCCGATCGATATCTTCAATCCGGTATATGGCCAACCTCGTCCGGCATTGACCCGTACGCCTACCGATGATCAGGAAAACCTCAAGACGTTCGGCGTGTTCGTCCAGGATCAGGTGGCGCTCACCGAGCACTTGAAGCTGTTGGCGGGGGCGCGTTTCGAGCGTTTTGAGCATGAGTACGAAACGTTTGTCCCGCAGAATCCGCCTGGCAGCAGGAACTGGAGCGTAACCGACAGCGCCGTAACCCCGCGCCTGGGTGTGATCTACGATCTGACCGACACGGTGGCTGTCTACGCCAATACCGCTCGCTCTTTCAAACCCAACACCGGCGCCAGCCGTGAGGGACAAGGGAATGGTTTCAAGCCGGAGAAGGGCAAGTCCTATGAAATGGGTATCAAGTGGGAGGCACTGGATCGTCAGTTGAGTGTCGACGCCGCCATCTATCAGATTGAAAAACGCAACGTGCTCGCCACCGATCCAGTGGATTCGACGTTCAATGTGGCGGCAGGCGAAGTACGCAGCCGTGGCTTCGACCTGAACGTGGCCGGCAACCTGACGCCGGAATGGCGCATGATTGGCGGTTACGCTTATGTCGATGCCGAGGTGACCAAGGACATCAGCATCCCTAGCGGCACCCGCCTGCTCAACGTGCCGAAGAACACCTTCAGCCTGTTGAACGTCTACGAGTTCCAGGACGGTGGCCTCAAGGGGCTGGGCCTGGGTGTAGGAGCCAAATACGTGGATGAGCGGGCCGGCCAGACCGCGGCGAATGCATTCTCGATGGACAGCTACACCGTCGTCGACCTGCTCGGCTACTACAAGGTCAACGAACGGATCCGTCTCAACCTGGACCTGAAGAACCTGTTCGACGCCGATTACGAGGAAGGCGCCTTCGGCAACGTCTACGCCTACCCGGGCGCACCGCGAACGGTGCAGGCAGGCATTTCCTACACCCTCTAAAGCAAGTGCAATCCCTGTGGGAGCGAGCCTGCTCGCGATGGCGATAAGTCAGTCAATACTGGGCTGACTGGGATGACGCCATCGCGAGCAGGCTCTCCCACAAAGGCAACTGCGGCGACTCCTACCACTTGCCCGTGCTCATCCCGCCATCCACCGGCAGTACCGCGCCGGTGGTGAAATCGGCGCTCGCCAGATACAGCACCGCCTCGGCGATTTCCCCGATGGTGCCCACGCGACCGGCCGGAGCCAGGTGGTTGAGGAATTCGCGATGGGCCGGGTCATGCATCGGCGTATCGATGATCCCGGGCGCAACGGCATTGACCTTGATGTTGTGCGGCGACAGTTCAAGGGCCAGGGCACGGGTCATCTGGTTGACGCCGCCCTTGATCAACACTGGCAACGCGGCCGGTACCTGGATATTCGGTTGCAGGGCCACGGCGGCGGAAATGTTGATGATGAAGCCCTGCCGACGACCGATCATGTGCGCGGCAGCCGCCTGGCTGGCGTAGACCAAGCCCTTGAGATTGGTGTCCAGCAACGACTCCAGATCCTGGGGGCTGTATTCGATGAAGGGTTTGGGCAGGAAGAACCCGGCATTGTTCACCAGCCCATCAACGGCGCCGAACGCTTCGACGGCCTTGGCAATGAGCTGGGTCGAGGTCGCAGGGGCGGCGATATCGCCGGCCACACCGATGAAACGGGCCGAGTGATCGAGCCGCCCGGCGGCATCCTCCAGCCCCGCGCGGGATCGGGCATTGCCGACCACGTTGTAACCCCGATCCAGAAACGCCTTGACCAGACCCAGGCCGATGCCGCTGGAGGCGCCGGTGATGATGACGGTTTTGTTGAGACTCATGATGTGACTCCTGATCGTTGTGTTGAACCGCTGCGCCGGTAGTGACGCTGGTTGAGATCAGGGTATTGATGCGCTAAGGGTTGATAAACGGGGTGGGCGGTACTTGAGTTGATACCTGATGTAATCAATCGCCCATTCAACCCAAGCCCCTGTGGGAGCGAGCCTGCTCGCGATAGCGGTGTGTCAGCTGGAAATTATTTACTGACACACCGCTATCGCGAGCAGGCTCGCTCCCACAAGGCTAAGTCGGGTTTTGGCAGGCACAAAAAAGCCCGGTCAAATCAGGCCGGGCTCGATAGAAGCAGATCCTCATTCCTTGGGAAGACTTCGATACTGCGTCGTCGTCATGCCCGCATAACCCCAGTTATCCGTATCGACTTCTTCGATCACGATATGGGTCAGGTGCGGATCCTTGCCCAGTACGCGCTGGAGGGTTTCGGTGATTTCCGAGATCACCTGGGCTTTCTGTTCGCGGGTGACGCCATCGCGGGTGATACGCACATTGACGAAAGGCATGTTGCACTCCTGCTGGTTGAGAGAAGCTGCGCAGGCTATTCCTGCACAACCGAAGCCACTGTATTTATACGCCACGGACTGATAAACAGGCAGCTGCGATCTTCAGTTGATACACGGTGTAATGAATCATGAAGCGACATTTCGAAGACCTGCAGTTGGGCAGCATAGAACTGTTTTGCCTCGCGGCCGAAGCGGGCAGCTTCACGGCGGCGGCCCAGGTGGCGGGCGTGACCCCGGCAGCGGTCAGCCGTTCGATCTTTCGCCTGGAGGAACGCCTGGGCTCGCGCCTGTTCGTGCGCACCACCCGCAGCATCCGCCTGACCGACGCCGGCAAGACCTACTTCGAGCAGTGCCGGCAGGCTTTGACGCAATTGGTCGAGGCACAACAGGAAATGATGGGCGCGCAATCGGTGCCGTCCGGGCAACTGCGCATCAGCCTGCCCACCACCTATGGTCATCACCGGATCCTGCCCTTGCTGCCGGCTTTCCGTGCGCAATATCCGCAAGTCAGCGTGGACGTGCACCTGAGCAATCGGAACATCGACTTCGTCGCCGAGGGCTATGACCTGGCGATTCGGGTCCGGGCCCAGCCGGACTCTTCGCTGATCGCCCGGTTACTGGAAGACGCCAGGCTGGTGGTGGTCGCCGCGCCGGACTATCTGCGCAAGGCCGGCACGCCGCGCACCCTCGAAGACCTGGACGATCACGAATGCATTCAATTCGAATTGCCCAGCAGCGGCCGGCGGATTTCCTGGTTGTTCAATGCCGATGGCAAGGAGCGGGAGGTGTTCGGCCAGGGCAACTATTGCTGTTCGGACGATGTACTGGGCGGCGTGACGCTGGCCAGGCACGGCGCGGGATTGTTCCAGACCTACCGCTTCATCGTCGAACAGGAACTGGCAAACGGAAGCCTGGTGGAAGTGCTGCAGCCTTTCAGTGGCCGCTCACGTCCCTTCACCTTGCTCTATCCCCATGGCCGCTACATGCCCCAGCGGGTCCGCGCCTTCGTCGATTTCCTGTTGCAGCAGCGGGAGCAGTGGGCGGGTACCTAGGGACAATCCCTGTGGGAGCGAGCCTGCTCGCGATGGCGTAGTAACTGGACTGACGCCATCGTGAGCAGGCTCGCTCCCACAGGGTGAGGCGATTAGAACTTGAACGCCTGCCGCCCGATCAGCAGCCACTTGCCATTCTTCTGCTTCTGCCAGATCTGGAAGTTCTCGATTTCAGTCGGCACGATGTCGGTGCCCTTGATCGCCTGGGCCGAGAAATGGTTGCGCACCAGGGCGGTGTCACCTGACAGGGTGATTTTCTGATTCTTCATTTCCAGGGTCTTGAACGCGCTCTTGCCGGTTTCGATGTCGGCGATGAAGGCTTGCTTGTCCTGGATGTTGCCGCTGGAGTGACCGTAGGTGAGGTTCTCGGCGGCCAGGGCCTGCAACTGAGGGATGTCCTTATGCAGCATGGCCTGGGTCAGGTGGTCGACGGCCTGGGCCACGTCTTGCTCGGCTGAAGCAGCGGCGGTGGCTGCGTAGCCGCCGAACAGGCACAGGAAGCTCATCACCAATGTCGCTTTTTTCATGGGGGTGTCCTTGTTGTTGTAGGTATGAGGAATGAGTGCTTTGGATTGCACTCATCTGTCATCGTACAACTACTTTGGGGCGCCGGGATAGATCAGATTCGGATCAACCTGCAATCAGCCACCTTGGAAGCGCTTACTTGTGGCGAGGGAGCTTGCTCCCGCTGGGCCGCGCAGTGGCCCCTGGGACTGGCGCCGGAGTTCATCAGATCGATAACGGCGGGGGTTGCTTCGCAACCCAGCGGGAGCAAGCTCCCTCGCCACAGGGGATATGCTGGCTGGACACATCCTAGTCACAGTCCCTCGCGAACCGCCCCACGAATCCCTTCCAGCAACATGGTGAACGCCGGGTTGTCATTGTCCTCGCGCCACACCAGATGCAACTCGCTCTGCACCCCTTCGCCCAGATCGATCTCCCGGAACACCACCTGCTTGAACACCACGCTGGTGGCACAGCGTGGTACCAGCGCCAGTCCCATGCCGGCATTGACCAGTGCCAGGATCGTCAGTGACGACCCCAGCCATTGTACGAATTGCGGCGCGACCCGGGCCGAGCGGAGCATGCCGGTGAGTAATTCGTTGAAGGGCGGGTAGGCGGAATGGGAATACATCAGGAACGGCTGGCCATCGAGGTCCTGGACACTGACGGATTCGGCACGGGCCAGCGGATGACCGGCAGGCACCGCCAGCACGAACGGCTCGCGCACCAGGCACTCGGTCGCGTAGCCGGTTTCCAGCAGCGGCGAGCGGACGATGCCCAGGTCGATGCGCCGCGCGCGCAAGGCTTCATGCTGCTGGTAGGTGTTCATCTCCGAGAGGACGATTTTCACCTGGGGCTGTTTCAGCCGTGCCTCGGCGATGACCTTGGGCAGAAACTCATAGACCGCGCTGCCGACGAAGCTGATGGTGACCGAGCCGATGTCGCCCTGGGCGAAGCGCCGGGCGGCCGTGGCGGCTTGTTGCGCCTGCTCCAGCAGGTTCTGCGCTTCGATGAAAAAAGCCCGGCCGGCGGCGGTGAGGGCAACGCTGCGGGTGCTGCGGGTGAAGAGTTCGACGCCCAGGTGATGCTCCAGCAATTGGATCTGCCGGCTCAAGGGCGGCTGGGTCATGTTCAACCGTTCGGCGGCGCGGCGGAAATTGAGTTCCGTCGCGACCGTGGTAAAGCAGCGCAGCTGGGCCAGTTCAAACATTGATTCAATCCGGGTATCAATCAAGTGCCAAGTTAGATTAGACGGGAACAATACACCCCGTCCATCATCGAGCCGTTCCCCACAAAAACAACGATTGGGAGGCTCCCTTGAATAACGTACCGGACTCCACGCATGACAGTACCCTGGCGCGCGCCGCAGCCAAGGTCAAACGTCATGTACTGCCCCTGGTGGTGGTGATGTTCATCGTCAACTACATCGACCGGGTCAACATCGGCTTCGTGCGCAGCCACCTGGAAACCGACCTGGGCATCGGTGCCGCCGCCTATGGCCTTGGCGCCGGGCTGTTCTTCGTCGGCTACGCGCTGTTCGAAGTGCCGTCCAACATGCTGCTGCAACGCTACGGCGCCCGCGCCTGGCTGACGCGGATCATGTTCACCTGGGGCGCGGCGGCGATGGCCATGGCTTTCGTGCGCGGTGAAACCAGCTTCTACGTGCTGCGCTTCATTCTCGGCGCGGCGGAAGCGGGCTTCTTTCCCGGCATCATCTACTACTTCACCCAGTGGTTGCCGGCCAACGAGCGCGGCAAGGCGATGGCGATCTTCCTCAGCGGTTCGGCCATCGCTTCAGTGATCTCCGGGCCGGTGTCCGGCGCGCTGTTGCACGTCAGCGGCATGGGCCTGCATGGCTGGCAGTGGATGTTCCTGATCGAAGGCTTTGCCTCCATCGTGCTGTGCGGGTTCGTCTGGTTCTGGCTGCAATCGCACCCCAACCAGGCGAAATGGCTGACGGCCGAAGAGAAAGCCGTGTTGACCGCGACGATTGCCGAAGAACAACGGGCCCGGGAAGCCGCCCAGGTGGTCAAGCCATCGATGTTCAAGCTGCTCGCCGACCGGCAGATCGCGCTGTTCTGTTTCATCTATTTCTCCATCGCCCTGACGATCTACGGCGCCACGTTCTGGCTGCCGAGCATGATCAGGAAAATGGGCAGCCTGGGAGATTTCCAGGTCGGTCTGCTCAACTCCATTCCGTGGATCATTTCCATCGTGGCGATGTACGGCTTCGCAGCCCTGGCCGGCAAATGGAAATTCCAGCAGGCGTGGGTGGCGGCGACGCTGGTGATCGCGGCGTTCGGCATGTTCATGTCCACCACCGGCGGGCCGGTCTTCGCCTTCGTCGCCATCTGTTTCGCGGCCATCGGTTTCAAGGCCGCGTCGGCGCTGTTCTGGCCGATTCCCCAGGGTTACCTGGACGCCCGCATCGCGGCGGCGGTGATTGCCCTGATCAACTCCATCGGCAACCTCGGCGGCTTCGTCGCACCGACGGCGTTCGGTTTCCTGGAGCAGACCACCGGCTCCATCGAGGGCGGCCTGTATGGCCTGGCGATTACCTCGCTGGTCGCCGCCGTGGTGATCTTCTTCGCCCGTACCTCACCGGGGCGCGACACGCCCAACTCATTGTCCGGCAAGCGTGAAACCGTCGCGCAGGCCCATCCACCGGAAAACACCCAAGCCCTGAACCCTGGCCTATCGGGAGCCGCTGTATGAAGATCAAACGCGTCACCGTCACCCCCATTGCCTTTCGCGATCCGCCATTGCTCAACGCCAGCGGCATTCATGAGCCGTTCGCGCTGCGCTCGATCATCGAGATCGAGAGTGACAACGGCTACATCGGTCTGGGCGAGAGCTACGGCGATGCGCCGGCCCTGGCGATCCAGCAACAACTGCAGGACCAACTGATCGGCCTGGACCCGTTCAATCTCAACCAGTTGCGGGCCATCGTCCAGGCCACCGTCGCCGCGCAGCGGCCCGCCAGTGTCGCTGGCGCCGAACTGGCGCCGGGCTCCCATGCGAGCAAGGCGGTGAGCAACGCGTACTCGGCATTCGAAGTGGCCTGCCTGGACCTGCAGGCCCACTACCTGAACGTGCCGCTGGTGGATCTGCTGGGCGGGGCGATTCGCGAGGAAATCCCGTTCAGCGCCTACCTGTTCTTCAAGTACGCCGAGCACATCGACTCGCCGTATCCGCCGGACAGCTGGGGCGAGGCGCTGAATGAACAGCAGATCGTCGCCCAGGCCCGGCGCATGATCAGCGACTACGGTTTCAAGAGCATCAAGCTCAAGGCCGGCGCATTGGAGCCGGAGCATGAAGTGGCGTGCATCAAGGCGCTGAAGCAGGCGTTTCCCGGCTACCCGTTGCGCATCGACCCGAATGCCAACTGGTCGCTGGAAACCTCCATTCGCATGGCCGAACTGCTCGGCGACGACCTGCAGTATTACGAAGACCCGACACCGGGACTGGAGGGCATGTCCGAGCTGCACAAGCGCACCGGCCTGCCGTTGGCGACCAACATGGTGGTCACCGATTTCGATGAATTCCGCCGCAGCGTGGCGCTGAACAGCGTGCAGATCGTATTGGCCGATCATCATTACTGGGGCGGCCTGCGGGACACCCAGGCGTTGGCGAAAATGTGCGACACCTTTGGCCTCGGCGTGTCGATGCATTCGAACTCGCACCTGGGCATCAGCCTCATGGCCATGGCCCACGTGGCGGCCGCGGTGCCGAACCTGGATTACGCCTGCGACACCCATTATCCGTGGCAGGAGCCGGATGAGGAGGTGATCAAGGGCGGCAAGCTGCCGATTGTCGACGGCTGCGTGAAGATCACCCGGGCACCGGGACTCGGGCTGGAGCTGGACCGGGATCAACTGGGCATGCTGCATGAACAGTTCCTGCGTTGCGGCATTCGCCAGCGCGACGATGTGCGGCAGATGCAGCGCTACCGGCCGGACTGGAAGACCGTCAAGCCGAGATTCTGAACTGAAGCAAGGGGGCCTGCTGCGCAGGCCAGCGGGAGCAAGCTCCCTCGCCACAGGCTCGCATCCGCGCTCAAGAATGAAGGCGAACCCTGTTTTCGTGGCGAGGGAGCTTGCTCCCGCTGGGCTGCACAGCAGCCCCAAGCCCGGATAACTCGGTATGACTGTCCAATGATCTGATCTGCCCAACCACCTTGCGGCCCCCACCCAAAGTACCGCGCCCGTCGGCATGGCAGTCTTACACCCAAACTGCCGCGCCGGACCGGCGCTTCCAAAGCACCCGCCAATTGCCTCCAAGGCAGCGTATGGCGGGGCCTGCAGCCTTTCGATAATCGCCTCCGACATCCCGTCCCCTGTTGCGGAGCGCGCCATGCACAACAATAAAAATACCCGTCGCCGTTTTATGCCTGCGGTCATCGCCAGCCTTTCGACCCTCGGCCTGACGCCTTGGGCCCAGGCTGAAATCATGCTGTACGACAAGGACCAGACCACCTTTTCCACCGATGGCTACATCAACGCCTTCTACGTCAACAGCGACGTGGACCGGGCGGGGGATCAGTTCGACCGGCGCCAGGCGCGGGTCAAGATGGGTTTCCTGCCCAACTACCTGGGCTTCAACATGAGCAAGCAGGTCGATGACCTCAAGCTCGGCGCCCGCGCGTCGTTCTGGGTAACCATCAACGACAGCGAGACCAACGGTACCGACACCGCCATCGACGTGCGCCAGTTCTACGGCACCGTCGCCAACCCGGAGTGGGGCGAGGTGTTGATCGGCAAGGACTTCGGCCTGTTCGCTCGTTCCAACATCCTGCTCGACGAATTGCTCGCCGGCTACGGCCAGGTCAGCGACACCCTGGGCCTGGTGGACGGCGGTGGCGTGTCGTTCGGCAACATCGGCAGCGGCTATCCCTATCCGTTCCCGACCTCGCAGATCACCTATCGCACCCCGGTCATGGACGGGCTGCGGGTGGCGGTGGGGATCATGGACCCGGTGGACACCAACGACAACAGCGCCACCGGCAAGGCCTACCAGGAAAACCCGCGTACCGAGAGCGAGATCACTTACCAGTTCGACCTCGGCGGCGCGAAGATCTACAGCTGGCTCAACGGCAGCTACCAGACCTCGGACAACACCGATTCCACCGTCGAATCGGTGACCTCTAAAGGCCTGGGTTATGGCGTGCAGGCGAAGATGGGCGGCTTGTCGCTCACCGGCTCCGGGTTCCAGGCCAAGGGCATCAATCCGTTCTTCACCAACAACGCCGGCGAAGCCACGTTGCGCAACGTCGACAGCAAGGGCTATCTGTTGCAAGGCTCGTACAAGCTGGGCAAGAACCGCCTGGCGCTGTCCTATGGCAAGACCGATGACGACGGCAACGGCGTGGTGGGCAGCGGTGCCGATTACGAAACCCGCGGCATTGCGCTGTTCCATGACGTCAACGACAACCTCAAGCTCGTGGCCGAGTACAACCAGTTCGAAATCAACGGCCACGATACCAGCGCGCAGAATGAAGACACCGATACGTTTGCGGTGGGGGCTGTGTTGACCTGGTAATACCTAAGGCAACACAACCCCTGTGGCGAGGGGATTTATCCCCGCTGGGCTGCGAAGCAGCCCCTTTTTCAGTCACCCAGATTTGTGTCGACTGAACTGTTTTCTGGGGCCGCTCCGCGACCCAGCGGGGATAAATCCCCTCGCCACAAAGGTGTTCCAGCTTAGGTCAGTGTTTTTGTGGTGGCCCCAGCCGTGCGCATCGCGGCCCGGGCCGCCACCGTTCTCATCCCATGGAAGCGCACACCCGCTACCCAAGTAGCATTCGTGGGCCCGGCGCGGCTTCGTACACTCAAGGCTCCTGTCACGGAGGCGAAGATGCAGCAGGCCCAGAGCGAAGGCGTGGTAAGCGCGATGTCCCAGGCAACGGATGTCGAGCAAGTGGCTCAGGAACTGGCGCGGCAGTTGCTGCATCCGTACCTGGGCTTCGTGTTGTTTTTCTGTTCCGCCGAATACGATCTGCCGGCCCTTGGCCAGGCACTGTCCCAGAGCTTCGGCGGGATTCGCCTGGTGGGTTGCACCAGCGCCGGGGAAATCACCGCCCAGGGTTATGGTCGCAACTGCGTGACCGCGGTGGGGTTCGACCACCGGCACTTTTCCATTGCCGCCGAGTTGATCGGTGAAATGGGCGACTTCAGCCTGATCGACGCCCAGCAGATGGTCGAACGCCTGGCGAGCGGCTGCCGCAGTAATGCCCTGGCACCGATCAAGGGCCACAGCTTCGCACTGACCCTGCTCGACGGCCTCTCCAGCCGCGAAGAGATGGTGCTCGCGGCGTTGAGTGCCGCCCTGGGCGACATCCCGCATTTTGGCGGTTCGGCCGGCGACGATAACTACCTGACCCACACCCACGTGTACTTCGAAGGCCAGTTCCACAGCGGCGCGGCCGTGGTGGTGCTGATCAATACCTGGCTGGAATTCGAGGTGTTCACCACTCATCACGTCCTGCCCCGGGAAGAGAAACTGGTGGTGACCGGCGCCGACAGCACTTCGCGCCGGGTCTATGAACTCAATGCCGAACCGGCCGCCGAGGAATACGCGCGGCTTATCGGCGTGCCGGTGAGCGCCCTCGACTATCGGGTGTTCGCCGCCCATCCGTTGGCGGTGCGCATCAACGACCAGTACTACGTGCGGGCCGTCCAACAGGTGCACCCGGACCTGAGCCTGAGTTTCTACTGCGCGGTGGAGAACGGCATCGTCCTCACGGCCATGACCCCGGGGCCCTTGCTGAACAACCTGGAAAACCTCTTCGACGGCTTGCAGGCGCGTCTCGGCGATCTGTTGCTGACCATCGGCTGCGACTGTTTCCTCAGGCGCCTGGAGCTGGAAGACCGCGGTGGCCTGGAACAGATCGGCCAGTTCCTGCGCAAACAACGGGTGATGGGGTTCAACACCTATGGAGAACAGTTCAATGGCATGCACATCAACCAGACCTTTACCGGAGTTGCCATTGCCCGACATCGCGTCCCCGGCCATCGCTGATCTGCAGGCGCAGATTGCCGGACTGCAGCACGAAAACCGCAAGTTGCGGCGCATCAATGCAGCGCTGATCGAACGGGTGGAGTCCGGCGTGACCCGGGGCAGCGACCCGTATGCGGCGTTCCAGCATTCGGTGGTGCTGGCCGAGCAGGTGCGCGAACGCACCGATGCGTTGAACCAGGCCATGGCCGAGCTCAAGGCCGGCAATCATTTACTCGGTGAGGCTCGGCTGCGGGCGGAAACGGCCCATCGGCACCTGATCGACGCCATCGAGAGCATTTCCGATGCATTCGTGCTGTTCGACGCGCAACAGCGCATTGTCCTGTTCAACAGCCGCTTCAAGGCATTCTGGGCCCACAGTCGGGTGCGCATCATGGCCGGGATGCGCCTGGGCGAAGTCAAGCGCCTGATGACCGCCAACGGACTGTTCAGCGAGGAAAACCGCGGCCAGGATGACGAGCATGTGCTGTACCGCTTGCAGAACGGTCGCTGGTTGCAGGTCAGCGAGCGGCCGACCCAGGAGGGTGGGCGGGTGATCCTGTTCACCGACATCACCGACGTCAAGCTCAGTGAGACCGTGCGCCGCGAGCAGGCCATCGCGCAGAAGTCCCACCTGTTGCAGCGCGCGGTGGACAACCTCTCCCAGGGCGTGGCGATGGTCAACGCCCAGGGCGTGCTGGAGTTGTGGAACCGGCGCTTCCTGGAGCTCAGCGGCCTGGCTCCGGTGGCGGCTCACCGGCCGTTCAACGAAGTGATTGCCGACAGCGAACTGCAACTGTTGACCCCGGCCAGCCGTGACAGCAACGGTCGGTTGATTCATGAACGCGAGCAGCGCCTCTCCGATGGCCGGGTCCTGGAAATCCGCACCCATCCGCTGCCCACCGGTGGCTACGTCAACACCTTCACCGACATCACCGAGCGCTACCAGCACGCCGAGGCGTTGAGCGAAAGCGAGCGCTGGATCCGCCTGATTACCGACCATGTGCCGGCACTGATCGCCTACCTCAATGCCGACCTGGTCTATGAATTCACCAACAAGGTCTACGAACAGTGGTATTGCTGGCCCCGTGGCGTGATGCTCGGCCAGAGCCTGCGCGAAGCCCACAGCGAGCAGCATTACCAGCGCCTGGAAGCCTACGTGGCCCGGGCCCTCGCCGGGGAGAGCGTGACGTTCGAGTTCGCCGAAACCAACATCAACAACCAGGAACGCTACATGTTGCGTTCCTACGTGCCGAACCGCCTGGCCAATGGCGAGGTGGTGGGGATCTTCGTGCTGATCCGCGACATCACCGAACGGCGCCGCACCGCCGAGGCGCTGCACCAGGCCTATCAGAACCTGGAACAGCGGGTCCAGGAGCGCACGGCGGAACTGACCACGCTCAACGAACAGCTGTTGCGCGAGATCGACGAGCGCAGCCGCGTGGAACTGCGCCTGCGTGAAGCCAAGCGCGAGGCCGAGCAGGCCAACCTGTCGAAGACCAAGTTCCTGGCGGCAGTCAGCCACGATCTGCTGCAGCCGCTCAACGCCGCACGATTGTTCACCAGTGCCTTGCTCGAACGGCGTGAGCCGGTGGCGAATGCGCACCTGGTGCGCAACGTCAGCAACTCCTTGCAGGACGTGGAGAACCTGCTGGGTACCCTGGTGGACATCTCCAAGCTCGATGCCGGGGTGATCAAGGCGGACATTGCGCCGTTCGCCCTCAGCGAGTTGCTCGGCAACCTGGCCGCCGAATACGCCCAGGTCGCCCGCAGTGAAGGGCTGGCGCTGCGCTTCGTGCCGTGTTCGGTGCTGGTACGCAGTGATATGCAACTGCTCGCCCGGATCCTGCGCAACCTGCTGAGCAATGCCATCCGCTACACCCCCAGCGGTCGGGTGGTGTTGGGGTGCCGGCGCCAGGGGCAGCGGGTGTCGATCCAGGTCTGGGACTCCGGCATCGGCATTGCCGAAGATCGCCTGGAGGAGATATTCCAGGAGTTCAAGCGCGGCGATGTGCAGCGTCCCGACCAGGATCGCGGGTTGGGCCTGGGCCTGGCGATTGTCGAGAAGATCGCCGGGATCCTCGGCCACCGGGTCCAGGTGCGCTCGTGGCCGGGCAAAGGCTCGATGTTCGCCATCGACGTACCGCTGAGCGCCACTGCGCCCAAGCCGGTGCCGTGCGTGGACATGAGCGAGCCGATGCTCGAGCGCTTGCGCGGAGCGCGGATCTGGGTGCTGGATAACGACGCGGCGATCTGCGCGGGTATGCGTACGTTGCTGGAAGGCTGGGGCTGTCGGGTCGTCACCGCGCTGTCGGAGCAGGACCTGGCGCGCCAGGTGGACACCGATCACGCCGAGGTGGACCTGTTGATCGCCGACTATCACCTGGACAACGACCAGAACGGCGTTGACGCCGTGGCCCGGATCAACGCCCGTCGCCGCTCAGCGATCCCGGCAATGCTGATCACCGCCAACTACAGCAACGAACTCAAGCAGCAGATCCGCGAGCGCGGGCACACCCTGATGCACAAGCCGGTGCGGCCGATGAAACTGAAGATTGCGATGAGTCATTTGCTGGCTCGTTCCGACAATCATTGAACTGGACACTTTGTGGCGAGGGGATTTATCCCCGCTGGGGCGCGAAGCGGCCCTAAAACCTGACAACTCGCTATGCCAGACAGAATCAGGGGGCCGCTTCGCAGCCCAGCGGGGATAAATCCCCTCGCCACAAAAAGCCAGGTTTCTGGCTAGAAAGCATCAACGCCGCAGATACGCCCCGAAATCAATATCCCCCGCGCTGAGAATCGCCTGCACCCGGTTGTGCACGTTGAGTTTGCGCAGTATCGCCGAGACGTGGGCCTTGACCGTGGTTTCGGCGATGTCGAGGGTGTAGGCGATCTGCTTGTTCGATTCGCCCTTGGTCATGCGCTCGAGCACCAGCAGTTGCTTGCGGGTCAGGGCCTGGAGCAGTTCGGGCGGGAAGGCCGGGGTTTCGTTCAGGCGGCGGCCTACCGGGTTCTTCTGGGTGCGGATGATGTCCGGTGGCAGGTACACGTTGCCGTTGAGGATCTGCTCGATGGCGTCGGTCATCTGCGAGCGCGGCGAGGATTTGGTGATGAACCCCACCGCGCCGTAGGTGATGGCCTGCAGGACAATCTGCTTGTCCTGCTCGGCGGAGACGATCACCACGGGAATGGTCGGGGCCTCGTTGCGCAGGTTGATCAGGCCATTGAGGCCGTGCATGCCGGGCATGTTCAGGTCCAGCAGGATCAGGTCCAGGTCGTCGTGCTCGGCGGTGAGGGCCAGGGCACTGTCCAGGTCGGCGGTTTCCATGACCTCGCTGCCAGGAAAGCCGTCGCTGATGACGTTATGGATGGCTTCGCGAAACAGTGGGTGATCGTCGGCTATCAGGATTTTATACATGGCCATTCACCTCATTATTGTGTTGGGGCTGGAGCAGTTGCACGCACGTTCAAGATCAGGGAAAAGGTTCAGGCCGCGCCGCTTGCAGGGGCAGGTGGGCAGCCTCCCAGGCATCGACGCCGTCGCGGTACCAATACAGATGCTTATAGCCCATGGCTGCGGCGCGTTTTACCGCGTTCCAGCTCAGCCAGCAATCGGAGCGGCAATAAAAGACCAAAGGTTGCTCCGCGCGCCCGGCGGTGGCCTGGCGCAGGTGGTAGGCGAGGTAGTCCTGCCAGGTCGGGTCGAGCTCGCCATCGCCGGTATTGGCCAGCCAGAGGCTGCCGGGGAGGTTGGCATGGGGTTCGTTGTCGATGAAGCGTCCCTGGACCCAGGGTCGACGGTAGACGTCGATCAGCACCGGGGCGGGTGTCTGTTCGAGCAATTGCTGCAACGCCGGGGTATCGACTGTCCGGGCGCCTTCCACTGTGTCGGGCGTGGGGCTGCGATACCGGTCGATGCGATAACCTTGGGGGGAAAACAGTGCCGTGTCGGCCAGCGCGACATTCATCGACAGGCCCAGCAGGACGACCGCCAGTAAACGGAGCATGGGATTGATCCTTGTTGTTATGCGTCCATTACATGACAGGGTCGCGATCTTGGGAATGCGACCATGGACAGGGAAACCAGTACTAAAGTCGTAATTTCAGTCGTGCACGCCGCCGATCCTGTGGGAGCGAGCCTGCTCGCGATAGCGGTGGATCAGTCGGTGAGCATGTGACTGAAGCACCGCCATCGCGAGCAGGCTCGCTCCCACAGTGGGTTCACTTTCGAGAGGTATATTGAGGTTGGCTCAGCCCGCCTTGCGCAGCGCCGCATGCTGCGGGTTGAAGGTCCATACTGCCGCCAGGGCGAACACCAGGGTCAACCCAACGCACACCGTCATCGCCAGCAGGTTGAACTGTCCATACAAGGCATACCGCACCAGTTCCACGCCGTGGGTGAACGGGTTCACCGCGCACAGCCAGTACAGCCACGGGCTGGCTTCGAGCATCTTCCACAGCGGATACAGCGCAGAAGACAGGAAGAACATCGGGAAGATCACGAAATTCATCACCCCGGCGAAGTTCTCCAGTTGCAGGATCGCGTTGGAAAGCAGCAAGCCCAGGGCGCTGAGCATCAGCGCCACCAGCAACAGCGCCGGCAGCGCCAACAACAACCCTATGGCCGGCGGCTGTACGCCATACAGCCAGGCAATGGCGAGGAAGGCGTAGACCTGCAGCAACGAGATCAACGACGTCGCCAGCAGTTTGCTCGCGAGCAGGAAGGCCCGGGGCAGAGGGCTGGTCAGCAGCACCCGCATGCTGCCCATTTCCCGGTCGTAGACCATCGAGAGCGAACCCTGCATGCCGTTGAACAGCAGGATCATGCAGGCCAGCCCAGGCACGATGTACACCTCGTAGGGGATGTAGGTGTCATAGGGCGCAATGATCGCGATGCCCAGTGCCGCGCGAAAACCGGCGGCGAACACCAGCAGCCACAGCAGCGGACGGACCAGGGCGCTCAGCAGCCGTGTGCGCTGCAAGACGAAGCGCAGCCATTCGCGCATGACGATGCCGCTGAAACATTGCCAATACGCGTTCATGCCTGGGCTCCCGAAGTGGTCAAGCGGGTGAAGGCCGAACCCAGGGTGCCGCCGTGTTCCAGGCTCACGGCCTCGGCGCGGCCGCTGGCGACCAGGCGCCCCTGGTGCACGATCAGCAGATCGTCGCAGGGTTGTACTTCATCCAGCAGGTGGGTGGTCCAAAGCACGCTGATGCCCTGTTCGTCGCACAGTTGACGGATGTGCCGGCCCAGGGCCTGGCGGCTGGCCGGGTCGAGGCCGACGCTGGGCTCGTCCAGCAGCAACAGCCGGGGTTCGTGCAACAGGGCCCGGGCGATTTCCACCCGGCGACGATGCCCTCCGTTGAGATCGCGGACCCGTTCATGGCGACGCTCGGTCAACTGTTGCCGGGCCAGCTCTGCGTCGATCCGGGCCATCCCTTCGCGCCGCGACAAACCGTGCAAGGCGAGGTGATAGCGCAGGTTCTGTTCGACACTCAGGTCCAGGTCCAGGGTGCTTTGCTGGAACACCACGCCCAGCTGCTGCAGGGCCGGCCGTGGCGAATGCTGCAAGGAGTGGCCGCCGACACGGATCTCGCCACGCTGCACATCGTAGAGGCGCGTGAGCAGGGCGATCAGCGTCGATTTGCCGGCACCGTTAGGGCCCAGCAGCGCGGCGAAGCGTCCGGCGGCGACGTTGAAGCTCATCTGCTTGAGGGCTTCGCGCGGCCCGTAGGCAAAGCTCAGGTCGCTGACCTCCAGAGCGTTCATGGCGTCACCACCACGCCCCAGGGGTAGCGCCCGACCTTCACCGACTTGAGCACCTTGCGGCTCTGCACGTCGATCACCGAGACATCGCCGCTGACGCCGTTGGTGGCCAGCAACTGGCGCTGGTCCGGGGTAAATGCCAACTGCCAGACCCGGCGCCCTACCAGCAGGTAATCCAGGACCTCGAAGGTCTTGGCGTCGATCACTGCCACATGGTTGGCCGGGCCCAGGGCGACAAAGGCCAACTGGCCGTCGGCACTGAGCTTGATGCCCACCGGCTGGACCTTGTCCGGATGAACGCCCTTGATCTGGAAGGTCAGGGTCTTGAGCACCTTGCGCGTGGCGACATCGAGAATCGTCACGGTGCCGCCGATCTCCGCCGAGGCCCAGAGCTGGCTGCCGTCGCGATTGAACTCGACGAAGCGCGGTCGCTGATCCACCAGCGTGCTGTCGGCCAGGGTCTGCGTGCTGGTGTCGATCCAGTGCAGCATGTTGGTGGTTTCACTGGTATTGACCGTCCACTTGCCGTCGGGGCTGACGGCCATGCCTTCGGGCTCGACACCGACGCCGATCTGGCCCAGCACTTCGGAGGTCTGGGTGTCGATGACGGTCACCAGGGCGTCGTCTTCGTTGGAGACGTAGAGCCAGCGGTCGTTGGGGTGCAGGGCAAACTGCTCCGGGTCCTTGCCGGAGGGCAGTTCCTTGATGATCTTGCGGGTGGCGACGTCCATCACCTGGACCCGGTCCGAATCGCTGGCGCAGATGTACAGCAGGCGATTGTCGTGGGACAGCAGCAGACCCCGCGGACGCTGGCCCACCGGCAGGGTTTCCACCACTTCCAGGCTCTGCATGTCGATCAGGCTCAGGCTGTTGTCTTTCTCGTTCGAAACCCAGGCGGTGCTGGCGGCGGCAGGGCCGGTGGCGAGCAGCACCGCGCCGAGGGCGAGCACCTGGCGCAGCAGGATCGGTTGGAACAGCGGGCGGCGCATGGCGGTTTTCCTTATTGTTGTTGTCGATCAGGGGTAGCGGCAGCTCACTTCGGGCCGGTCGTAGCCCAGGCTGTCCATTTCGTTGCTGGGGTGCAGGAAACCGTCCTGGGGCGAAGTGCTGACCAGGGCCCGTGGCTGGACCAGGGGAATCGGTTGGCGCAGTTGTCCATTCCAGGGGCGATAACTGAGCTTGCGACCCTTGAAGCCGTCCAGCGGCAACTGATCGCTCAAGGCCAGTTGGTGGATGGCGAACGGGTCGGCCTGGCGCAGTTTGCTCACTGCGCTGGCGACGCTGCGCACGGCGATCCAGGCGGCGAAATCACGGTCGTTCATCCAGCGTCCGGCCAGGGCTTCGAAGCGCTTTTGCAACTGCGCCGCGCCGTAGGTTTCCACGGTCTTGTGCCAGCCGGTGGGGGTCAGCCCCTGGGTGCCGGCCACCGGACGCGGGTACCAGGTCTGGTAGGGCAGGTACTCGCCGAAGTCGCCACGCTCATCGGCCACCAGCACCACGTCGTATTCGGCGGTCTGGGTGAACAGCGGCATGTCGGCCTGGGCACTGCGGCGCTGGTCGTTGTCGAACTGCCAGGTCTTCTCGGCCACGGTCTTCAGGCCGAAGCGTTTCATGGCCCGGCGCAGGGCGTCGGCATAGGCCTGGTCCTCGGGCGTCTGCCCGACGATCAGCAGCGCTTTCTGCCATTTGCGCACGACGCTGAATTGCACCAGGGCATCGGCGAGCATGGCCCGGTCGGGCAGGCTGTGCAGGACGTTGCCCAGGCAGTCGGTGGTGCGCAGGCTGTCGTCGGGGCTGCCGGCATTGAACAGCAGGCTGTCGGGCAGGGCGGCGCTGAGCTGGCGCAGGCTGGCGGCGGGGGCATTGACCACGAACAGCCGCAGGCCCTGTTCATGCTGGGCACGGGCGGCCTGGAGCAAGGCTTCGGGGCTGTCGACGCTGGCGCTTTCCAGGCGGTAATCCTGCTTGAGAAAACGTCCGGTGCTGTTGCTGTCGATGATCGCCAGTTCGGCGCCGCGCAAGCCCGCGTCGGCAGGCTCGACAATGACGTTGGACAGCAGCGGCCCCGGATCGGGACGGTATCCCAGGTAACCGATGCGCACCTGCAACGGCATCGCCTCCTCGGCCTGGGCGGTGATGGCTGTCATCAGAGCGATCAAGGTGAAACTGACGAGCCGGCGCATAACACCTCCATTGCGGGTGGCGCCAGCATAGGAAGCCCTTGGTCAGGGGGAAATATGCAGAAAGTACCGCCGGGGCAGTACCAAGGTAGTAGCTCGCCGTCGACGTCGGGGTTTTAGGATGCAGACCATCGTCATTCATCAGGGAGCGGACAGACCGTGCAGACTTTCAAGGCCTTGCTGCTGCCGTTGTTGCTGATCCTGAGCTTGATTGGGGTCGATCGATTGTCCGGCGGTCACCGCGGCCCCCCTGTGGGAGCGAGCCTGCTCGCGATAGCGGTGGTCCAGCCGGCAGAAAGGTTGGATGTGCCGCCGTCATCGCGAGCAGGCTCGCTCCCACAAGGGCTTTGTGTCGATGCCGTGATGGGCTGTTGAGCATGTCGGCCCTGTGGCGGATCAATCTGTGGGTGACGGCCTTCTTCGGCCTGGTCACGCTGGCCTGTGGGGGCTTGCTGCTGCATCAGGCCATGACCGACGTAAAGCGCGAGCTGCAATCGGCCGGTTCCGTGGTGCAATACCTGCGCGAAACCGCCGAGCGCGATCCGACCAGCCTCCAGGAGCGCCTGACCGGCAGCCTGCGCCATGTGCGGGTGCGCTGGTTGGCACCGGGGGAGCACCTGCCGACGGCTGTCGACAGTGGACTGAAGGCCTGGCTTGGCCATCAACTGCTCGTCGGTGGTCCGACGCCTCAGGTGGTCGGCCTGCGGGATGGTCGTCGGGCCTGGATTGCCGTCGACCCGCGGGACGAAATCGAGGAAATCCTCGATTCGCTGGTGCAACTGCTGGGCGTCTGCGCCATGGCCCTGCTGGCCAGTCTGTTGGTGATCCGCTGGGCGGTGCGCCGGGGCATGGGGTTGCTGGATGAACTGCTCGAAGCGTTGTGCCAGGTATCGGCCGGCGATCTGCGGGTGCGTCTGCCTACCGAAGGCATTCCGGAAGCGCGGCAACTGGCCGGGCACTTCAACCGGATGACCGCCGCCCTGGCCCGGTCCCAGGCCGATAACACCCGACTCACCCAGGCGCTGTTGGCTGTCCAAGAGCAGGAGCGCACCCACTTGGCCCAGGCCCTGCACGATGACCTGGGCCAATACGTCGCCGGCATCCGCGCCCGGGCCTGCCTGCTGCGGCTGGTCACCGAACAGCCATCGGTACTGGAGCAGACGGTCAGCCAGCTCGAAGAGCACTGCGAGCACTTGCAGCAAGGCTTTCGGGCGTTGGTGCACGACCTGTACCCGGTGGTGTTGCAGCACTTGCCCCTGGACGAAGCCATCGGATTGTTGGCGCGGCAATGCCAGGACACCCACGGCATCGCCTGCGAGTTGCGGATCGATGCCGCCTTGCCGCCGCTGTCCGGGCCAGACAAGACCCAGCTGTATCGCCTGGTCCAGGAGGCACTGACCAACGTGGCCCGGCATGCCAGCGCCACCCGGGTACGGATCCGCCTGCGCCAGCGCGGCGGACGCTTGCGGTTGCTGGTGCGCGACAACGGCTTGGGGGCGAAGCAGCCGCCCCGACCGGGTGTCGGCCTGCATTCGATGTCCGAACGGGCGCGCAGCCTGGGCGGCGAACTGCGTGTCATCTGCCGCCCCGGAGCCGGCTGGGCGCTGGCGGTGAATATCCCCCTGGAGGCGCGATGAACATTTTGTTGGTGGATGACCATGCAGTGGTCCGGCAGGGCTTCGCCAGCCTGCTGCGGGCCTTGATGCCTGATCTGCAAGTCCGCGAAGCGGCCACGGGTGAAGAGGCGCTGAGCCAGGTACAGGAACAGGTGCCGCACCTGGTGATCATGGATTTCGGCCTGCCCGGCATCAGTGGCCTGGAAACCACCCGGCGCCTGCGCCAACGCCTGCCGCAACTGCGTGTGCTGTTCTTCAGCATGCACGACGAACTACCGTTGGTGCGTCAGGCGCTGGACGCTGGCGCCGCGGGTTACCTGACCAAGAACTCGGCGCCCCAGGTACTGGTGGAGGCGGTGCGACGGGTACTGGCCGGCCATGCCTATATCGAACAGTCCCTGGCGACCCAACTGGCTTGTGCCAGCTCCCGGCACGATGCCGACCCACGCCTGCAATGCATGACCCAGCGCGAGCTGGAAATTTTCGTCATGCTCGCCAAGGGCACCCCCGCCCGTACCATCGCCGAGCAACTGTGCATCAGTGCCAAGACCGTCTCCAACCACCTGACGCTGCTCAAGAGCAAGCTGCAGGTCAGCTCCCATGCCGAGCTGGTGCATCTGGGGATCGATATGGGCGTGGTGCGGGTGGCGGGATGAAGCGCGAGTAGCCCTGTGGCGAGGGAGCTTGCTCCCCCTGGGCTGCGTAGCAGCCCCGAAGCGGCCCCTCACCAGCCGACCCCGCCAACCTGGCCCCATTGAGTTGGCAGGTTTTGGGGCCGCTTCGCGCCCCAGCGGGAGCAAGCTCCCTCGCCACAGGGTGCTGTCGATTACTGTTCCCAGCTGGCCGGGCAACCCGTGCAGCCCTCCATGTTCGCGCCCTGGAAATTCCCGTAGTGCTGACGTGATCCGCTCAGGTTGGCCTGTTCCAGGTTGCTTTCCCCCAGCTTGGCTTCCTGTAGGTTGGCGTCCCGCAGGTCGGCGCCCTTGAGGTCGGCCTTGCTCAGCCAGGCCATTTCCAGGTCGGCGGCTTGCAGATTGGCAGCGTGCAGGCGCGCGCCGGACAGTCGGGAAAATTGCAGGTACGCGGCGCTCAGGTCGGCGCCCTGGAACTGTGCGCCCTGGGCGAACAGCCCCCAGGCCTGGGCAGCCTTGAGGGTGGCGTTGGTCAGGTCGGCCAGGCGCAGGTTGCTTTGTTGCAGGCTGGCGCGGGTCAGGTTGGCGCCTTGCAGACGGGCTTTCTCAAGATTCGCCAGGTCCAGCCGCGCATGGCGCAGATCGGCACCTCGCAGGTCCGCGCCGCTGAGGTTCATCTTGCGCAGGTCCTGGTTCGCCAGTTGGGCACCTCGCAGATCGACGCCGGGGCATTGGCTGGATTCGGCAATGACGCAGCCGTTGAGGGTCAGGGGGGCTTCGGTGTCGTCGGCGTGGGCGCTGAAGACGAGCAGCACCCATGCCAGGGGCAGGTAGTTCATGGCAGTAGACTCGGTCGACCCTGTGGGAGCGAGCCTGCTCGCGATTCGGTGTGTCAGTCGACATCTATTCAGGCTGACACGCCGCTTCGCGAGCAGGCTCGCTCCCACAGGGGAATTGGGTTGAGGTTTTGAGGGGGGCGCGCTATTTCTGCGCCGTGGCCTTGTCCCAGCCCGGGATCTTGAACACCCAGAACGAGCCGCCCTGTGCCACCGGCTTGGTCAGCTCCGCCATGTCGCCGCCCCACAACGGCACGGCACCGCCGTAACCGACGGTCACGCCGATGTACTGCTCGCCGTCCTGTTCCCAGGTGATGGGCGGGGAGACGATGCCGCTGCCGGTCTGGAATTTCCACAGCTCCTTGCCGGTCCTGGCATCGAACGCCTTGAAGAAGCCGTCACCGGTGCCGGTGAACACCAGGTTGCCCTTGGTCGCCAGTACGCCGGCCCACAATGGCAACGGCTCCTTGTGCTCCCAGACCACCTTGCCGGTGCTGGGGTTCATCGCTCGCAGGCTGCCGACGTGATCGTCGTACATGCGCTTGATGCGGAAGCCCATGCCGAGGTAGGCCGAACCCTTCTTGTAGTTCACTTCCTCGGTCCAGTATTCCTCTTTCCACTGGTTGCCCGGGACGTAGAACAACCCGGTGTCCTGGCTGTACGCCATGGGGTTCCAGTTCTTGCCGCCCAGGAACGGCGGCGAGACTTCCACCGGCTTGCCCCGGGTTTCGCCGGGCAATGGCTTGGCCGGACGCTGGCCGGGGTTCTCCACGGGGCGACCGGTCTTGAGATCGATGTGGCTGGCCCAGGTGATGTTGTCGACGAAGGGGAACGCGTTCTGCAGCTTGCCGTTGTTACGGTCCACGACGTAGAAGAAGCCGTTGCGGTCGGCATGGGCGGTGGCCTTGATGACCTTGCCGTCCTTGTCCTTGTAGTCGAACAGCACCAGCTCGTTGTTGCCGGAGAAATCCCAGGCATCGTTGGGCGTGTGCTGGTAGAACCATTTCACTTCGCCCGTGCTCGGGTCGACGCCCACCTGGCCGGAGGTGTAGAGGCTGTCATAGTCGTGGGGGTTGCCATCCTTGGCCGTCCGGGCCCAGGTGTTCCAGGGTCCGGGGTTGCCCGCGCCGACGATGATGGTGTTGGTCTCGGGGTCGAAACTGGCGCTCTGCCAGGGCGCGCCGCCGCCGTGGCTCCAGGCTTCGACCTTGCCCGTCTCGGTGGTCTTGTCGTCGGGCCAGGAGGGCGCCTTCACGTCGCCGGTGGGGGTGCTGTCCTTGCCGTTGAGGCGGCCCATGTGGCCCTCGACGAAGGGACGCATCCAGACTTCCTCGCCCGTCTCGGGATCGCGGGCGAACAACTGCCCGACCACGCCGAATTCATCGCCGGAGCTGCCGTGGATCAGCAGCACCTTGCCGCTGGTCTTGTCCTTGATCAGCACCGGGGCGCCGGTCATGGTGTAGCCGCCGGCGTGATCGCCGAACTTCTTGTTCCATACGACCTTGCCGGTGTTTTTGTCCAGGGCGACCACGCGCGCATCGAGGGTGCCGAAGTAGATCTTGTCGCCATAGATGGCCGCGCCGCGATTGACCACGTCGCAGCACGGGCGAATGTTGTCCGGCAGCCGATGGTTGTAGGTCCACAGACGCTTGCCGGTCTTGGCGTCGAGGGCGAACACCCGCGAGTAGGAACCGGTGACGTAGACCACGCCGTCACTGACGATGGCCTGGGACTCCTGGCCGCGCTGCTTCTCGTCACCGAATGAGTAGGACCAGGCTGGAGTCAGCTTGAACACGTTCTTGTCGTTGACCTGGGCCAGCGGGCTCCAGCGCTGGGCGTTGGTGCCCATGCCGTATTGGAGCACGTCCTTGGTGGTCAGGTGATCGTTGGCGATGTCTTCCCAACTGACCCCCGGCGCTGCGGCGCTGGCCAAGGGGCTCAGCGACAGACTGCCGGCCAGCAGCAAGGCAACGGTCAGGGAGGAGAGGGCGGGTAGCGTTTTTATTCTCATGGTGGCAGTTCCCAGTGAAAGGTTTAGGCCCGACTAGGTTGGGTCGCGCCGGGGCTCGCCGATACGGAAAAAGTCCCGCCTTTGCCGGGAAGACTTCCCGAACCGCCTGTCTTTGCGACCTGCGTCGGATGGGCTGCTACCAAGGAACTAGAACCCGACCACCAAAGCAGCATTCGGCTGGCACGGCACGGTTCCTAAGATGACGGCACGGCCTCTGTAGAGAGGTCAGCGTGCAATCCAGAGGGCATAACAATGACAACAAAACGCAACGCCATCATCGCTACCGCTTTGCTGATGGGGCTGACCGGCGCAGGCTCCGTGTGGGCCCATGGCAACGTAGTGCCCCAGGCAGTGGAGACCAAGGGCCTGACCCCGATCAAGGACACCGGCGTCGCGTTGGATGGCGACGGCTGGGCTTCCGTGAACCCTTACCGCACCTCGCCCGAGCATGACCGGGCGGTGGAGATCGGCGCGTCGGCCTACAACCAGAACTGTGCCGCGTGCCACGGCCTGGAAGCCAAGTCTGGTGGGATCGCGCCCGACCTGCGCATGTTGGACGCCGCTGAAGCCGGCGATGAGTGGTTCGTCGAGCGGGTGCGCCACGGCGCGGTGCGCGACGGCCGGGTCTACATGCCGAAAATGGCCGATTACCTGAGCCAGGAAGCTCTTTGGGCGGTGCGCACTTACCTTGACAGCGTGCACGTCGAGGAGTGATCGCCATGCGCCTGTTCGCGTGGGTAATCTGCAGCGTGCTGCTGTGTAGCCAGGCCGTGCAGGCGCAAGTGCGCAGCTACGACCAGATGATCGCCGCCGGTGAGTTGAAGGTGGCGGTCTACAAGGACTTTGCGCCGTACAGCTTCGAAGCCGACGGTCAGCCCAAGGGCGTCGATGTGGAGCTGGCCCGGGCCCTGGCGAAGGCGCTGGGTGTGCGCCTGAAACTGATCTGGGCGCCGCCCGGCGAGAAGTTGGACGACGACCTGCGCGATTACATCTGGCGCAGCAGTCCGCTGCACGACCGTCAACTGGCCGACCTGATGATGCGCGTGCCCTACGATCACGATTATGTGCAAAGACGCAACGACGTCGGTGAACTGGAAAACGCCCAGGTGGTGATGTTCGGTCCTTACCAGCAGGAGTGTTGGCAGGTGGCCTATGACCGCCGTCGATTGGACTCGGTGGGCAGCGTCGCGGTGTTCCAGCAGCATCCCATCGGGGTCGAAGTCGACAGTGTGCCGTCGTTCTACCTGACGTCGGTGTTCAACGGCATGCTCAGCGCCAGGACCCATCACTACCCCAGCGTTGCCCAGGCATTCAAGGCCATGCAGGCGGGGCAGGTCGACGCCGTTATGGCTATGCGCGGCGAGGTCGACTGGCAGGTCCACGAGGCGGCCGATCCGCAACTGGCGCTCGCGGAAAATGCCTACCCGAACATGGGCAAGCAGCGCTGGGAGATCGGTATGGCGGTGCATGAAAGCAACCGGCAACTGGCCTATGCGGTGGAGGAGGCGCTGGAAGGCCTCATCCGCGACGGTAGCCTCAAGGCCGTCTATGCCCATTACGGCCTGCGTTACGACGTGCCGGAGATGTATCAATAGGAGCGCAGGGATGAAATGGCTCGCGTGTTGCCTGCTGGGGTTCGGCCTGCCGATGATGACGCTGGCAGCGGTCGATCCGGGAAAGGACCCGGTTCCATCGGTGATGTGGGCGTTCTATCACAAGCAGCTGCTGGGCGACGCGCCGTTCGTGTTCGACGAGCGGGTCCGGCTGCTGGCGCCGCCCTTTGCCGAGGATGCCCGCCAGGTGCCGCTGGAAATCGACGCCCGCGCCTTTGCCGGCGACGTGGTCCGGGTACTGGTCTGGGCGGAACTGAATCCGTTGCCCAGGATCGTCGACTTCCAACCGGGCGAGCGGGTGTTGCCCTGGCTGTCGATCCGCATCCGCATCGAGCAAGCCACGCCATTGCGCGCCGCCGTACAGACCCGCGACGGCCTCTGGCACATCGGCTCGACCCTGATCGACGCGGCCGGTGGCGGTTGTACCGCGCCGAGCGTGGTGCGCACCCAGCCGGGCTGGGAGGAACACCTGGGCGAAGTGCTCGGCGCCCGTTATCCCCGGGGCGACAGCAGCCGCCTGCGGGTGCAGGTGGCCCATCCGATGGACAACGGCCTGGTGAGCGGCATTCCTGAATTCTTCCTCAACCAGGCCCAATTGCTCGACGCCGACGGTCAGGTGCTGGCGCGCCTGGAGCTGTTCCCGGCGGTCAGCGAAAACCCCAACCTGGGCTTCGACGTACAAGGCCCCGGACAGACCCGCCTGATGTTGCGCGACAACAGCGGCAATCAATTCGAGGCGGCGATCCCCTGACCCAAGGAGCGCGCCATGCGCTGGATGCTATTGATCTGCTTGTGCCTGCCGGTGTGGTCCGGCGCGGCGGACTATTCGCTCAAGCCCCGGCAGATTGCCGAGGACACGTGGCTGCTGGAGGGCAGCACCGAGAATTTCGCCAAGGCCAACGGCGGCAACATCGTCAACACCGGCTTTATCGTCACCGATGCCGGCGTGGTGGTGATCGACACCGGGCCGTCGAAGCGCTACGGGGAAGCCCTGCGCCAGGCCATCGCGGCGACCACGGACAAACCGCTGGTCCAGGTACTGCTGACCCATCATCATCCGGACCATGTGCTGGGCAACCAGGCCTTCAGCGACGTCCCTATCGGCGCGCTGGCAGGTACCACGGACCTGCTCCGTCAGCAGGGCGACGCCATGGCGGAGAACATGTACCGGTTGGTGGGCGACTGGATGCGTGGCACCGAGGTGGTGCTGCCGACCCAAACCGTGGTTCCCGGTACGCTGAAGGTGGGCAATCATTCGTTGCGGCTGTTGCAACTGGCCGGGCACACCGGGGCCGACCTGGCGATATTCGACGAAACCACCGGCGTGCTGTTCGCCGGTGACCTGGTGTTCTACGAACGGGCCCTGACCACGCCAAACAGCCCGGGATTGGAGGTGTGGCTCAAGGACCTGGACACCTTGCAGGCCTTGCCCTGGAAACTGATCGTCCCCGGCCATGGCCCGGTGGCGAGCGATACCCGGCCCTTCGCGCAGATGCGCGACTACCTGGGCTGGCTCGACCAATTGATGCGCGACGGCGCCACCCGTGGCGACGACATGGCCGAGATGATCCGCAGCCCCATTCCCGAGCGCTTTGCCGGCATCAGCCTGAGCCGTTATGAGCTGATCCGCAGTGTCAGTCATTTGTATCCGCGGTATGAGCGGGTGGGGATGAAGCGGGTGGATGCCAAATAGCAGGGAAGATGAAACCTGTGGCGAGGGGATTCATCCCCGCTGGGCTGCGCAGCAGCCCCAAAAATAGTCCAGTCGCCACAAAGTCGGAATGCTTAAAAAGGGGGCCGCTTCGCAGCCCAGCGGGGATAAATCCCCTCGCCACAAGGGTTTGTACGTGTCTCTTACATGTACCAAGGAACTAGAAAACTCAACACAGCGTGCAATTGTTGGCGGCGGCTCCGAGCCCAAGAATCTGTGGCAGACCGGGAAAATTTCCCGGGTATAACAATAACCGCAGAGGTAGCCGTCATGACTCATCCCGCACGTCGCCAACCCTTCGCCGTGAGCCTGCTGCTCAGTGCCATGCTGCTGTCGGGGTCGGCCCTGGCCGCCGTGACCGATCAGGAAATTCTCCAGGACCCGAAAAACCCGCAACAGGTCGTCACCAACGGCCTCGGCGTCCAGGGCCAGCGCTACAGCCCGCTCGATACCCTCAATGTCAACAACGTCAAGGACCTGCGGCCGGTCTGGGCGTTCTCCTTCGGCGGCGAAAAACAACGCGGCCAGCAGGCCCAGCCGATGATCAAGGATGGGGTGATGTACCTCACCGGATCCTATTCGCGGGTGTTCGCGGTGGACGCCCGAACCGGCAAGAAACTCTGGCAGTACGACGCGCGCCTGCCCGATGACATCCGTCCCTGCTGTGACGTGATCAACCGTGGCGTGGCGTTGTACGGTGACCTGGTGTTCTTCGGCACCCTCGATGCCAAGCTGGTCGCCTTGAACAAGGACACCGGCAAAGTTGTCTGGAGCAAGAAAGTCGCCGACCACAAGGAAGGCTACTCCATCAGCGCCGCGCCCATCGTCGTCAACGGCAAGCTGATTACCGGCGTGGCGGGCGGCGAGTTCGGCGTGGTGGGCCAGATCAGCGCCTTCGATCCGAAAAACGGTGAGCTGCTGTGGACTCGTCCGACCGTGGAAGGGCACATGGGCTACGTCTACAAGGACGGCAAGGCGGTCGAGAATGGCATCTCCGGTGGCGAGGCCGGCAAGACCTGGCCGGGGGACCTCTGGAAAACCGGCGGCGCTGCACCGTGGCTGGGCGGCTACTACGATCCGGAAACCAACCTGCTGCTGTTCGGCACCGGCAACCCGGCCCCGTGGAACTCCCACCTGCGTCCTGGCGACAACCTCTATTCCTCGTCGCGCCTGGCCCTGAATCCGGACGACGGCAGCATCAAGTGGCACTTCCAGAGCACGCCCCACGACGGCTGGGACTATGACGGCGTCAACGAGCTGATCTCCTTCAACTACAAGGAAGGCGGCAAGGACATCAAGGCGGCGGCCACCGCCGACCGTAACGGCTTCTTCTACGTGCTCGATCGCACCAACGGCAAGTTCATCCGTGGCTTCCCGTTCGTCGACAAGATCACCTGGGCCAGCGGCCTGGACAAGGACGGTCGGCCGATCTACAACGAGGCCAGCCGTCCGGGCGCGCCGGGCAGTGAAGCCAAGGGCAGTTCGGTGTTCGTCGCCCCGGCGTTCCTCGGCGCGAAAAATTGGATGCCGATGGCCTACAACCAGGACACCGGGCTGTTCTACGTGCCGTCCAACGAGTGGGGCATGGACATCTGGAACGAAGGTATCGCCTACAAGAAGGGCGCGGCGTTCCTCGGCGCGGGGTTCACCATCAAGCCGCTGAACGAGGACTACATCGGCGTGCTGCGGGCCATCGATCCGAAGACCGGCAAGGAAGTCTGGCGCCACAAGAACTTCGCGCCGCTGTGGGGCGGGGTACTGACCACCAAGGGCAACCTGGTGTTCACCGGTACGCCTGAAGGTTTCCTCCAGGCCTTCAACGCCAAGACCGGGGAAAAGGTCTGGGAATTCCAGACCGGTTCCGGCGTGCTCGGCTCGCCGATTACCTGGGAAATGGACGGCGAGCAGTACGTCTCCGTGGTGTCCGGCTGGGGCGGTGCGGTACCGCTGTGGGGCGGTGAAGTGGCCAAGCGCGTTAAGGACTTCAACCAGGGTGGGATGCTCTGGACCTTCAAGCTGCCGAAGGATCTGGTAGCCAAGCGCTGAGTTGACCTGGCACTCACTGTAGGTGCCAGACCTGTGGGAGCGAGCCTGCTCGCGATGGGGCCTTGACCTTCAACATCGAGGTTGATTGATCCGCCGCCATCGCGAGCAGGCTCGCTCCCACAAAAAAGTCCAACCGAAGATTGCAGCAAACCTACGACCAAATAACGAGAGCCCCTCCTGCCAACGACGCATTCGTCTGGCCGGCGGGGCTCTCTACCATCGGCCTATCGCCTGTCCCGTGACAGGCATCGACCAGGCAGAGGCCCATCATGATCTACGCACAACCCGGAACCCCAGGCGCCGTCGTTTCCTTCAAGCCGCGCTATGGCAACTTCATCGGTGGCGAATTCGTCGCGCCGGTTCATGGCGAATATTTCACCAATACATCACCGGTCAACGGCCAGGTGATCGCCGAATTCCCGCGCTCCAGCGCCGCCGACATCGACAAGGCCCTGGATGCCGCCCATGCCGCCGCGGATGCCTGGGGCAAGACGTCGGTGCAGGACCGCTCCCTGGTGCTGCTGAAAATCGCCGACCGTATCGAACAGAACCTGGAAATCCTCGCCGTCAGCGAAACCTGGGACAACGGCAAGGCCGTACGTGAAACCATCAACGCCGACGTCCCGCTGGCGGCCGATCATTTCCGTTATTTCGCCGGTTGCATCCGTGCCCAGGAAGGTGGCGCGGCCGAGATCAACGAGTTGACCACGGCCTACCATTTCCATGAGCCGCTGGGCGTGGTCGGGCAGATCATCCCGTGGAACTTCCCTTTGCTGATGGCCGCCTGGAAACTCGCCCCGGCCCTGGCCGCCGGCAACTGCATCGTGCTCAAGCCGGCGGAACAGACGCCGCTGTCGATCATGGTCTTTGCCGAGCTGATCGCCGACCTGCTGCCGGCCGGTGTGTTGAACATCGTCCATGGTTTCGGTCGCGAAGCCGGTGAAGCCCTGGCAACCAGCAAGCGCATCGCCAAGATCGCCTTCACCGGCTCGACCCCGGTGGGCTCGCACATCATGAAGTGCGCCGCCGAGAACATCATCCCGTCCACCGTGGAGCTGGGCGGCAAGTCGCCGAACATCTTCTTCGAAGACATCATGCAGGCCGAGCCGGCGTTCATCGAGAAGGCGGCCGAAGGCCTGGTGCTGGCGTTCTTCAACCAGGGTGAAGTCTGCACCTGCCCATCCCGCGCCCTGGTGCAGGAGTCGATCTATGCGCCGTTCATGGCCGAAGTCATGAAGAAGATCACCCAGATCAAGCGCGGCAACCCACTGGACACCGAGACCATGGTCGGCGCCCAGGCGTCCGAGCAGCAATACGACAAGATCCTTTCGTACCTGGACATCGCCCGCGAGGAGGGTGCCGAACTGCTGACCGGCGGCGCGGCCGAGCGTCTGGAGGGGGACTTGTCGAGCGGTTATTACATCCAGCCGACCCTGCTCAAGGGCCACAACAAGATGCGTGTGTTCCAGGAGGAAATCTTCGGCCCGGTGGTGGGCGTGACCACCTTCAAGGACGAAGCCGAAGCCCTGGCGATCGCCAACGACAGTGAGTTCGGCCTCGGCGCCGGCCTGTGGACCCGCGACATCAACCGCGCCTACCGCATGGGCCGGGCGATCAAGGCCGGTCGCGTCTGGACCAACTGCTACCACCTGTATCCGGCGCACGCCGCGTTCGGCGGCTACAAGAAGTCCGGCGTAGGCCGTGAAACCCACAAGATGATGCTCGATCACTACCAGCAGACCAAGAACCTTCTGGTGAGCTATGACATCAATCCGCTGGGCTTTTTCTAACTTTCGGAAACAGCGCTGAACCCTGTGGGAGCGAGCCTGCTCGCGATGAAGCCGGATCAGTCGACAGTTGTGTTGGCCGACCTGCCGCCATCGCGAGCAGGCTCGCTCCCACATTTGATGTGTAGAACCTGCTACCAACGCACCCCACCCACCGCTTCGAAAGTAGCATTCGAAGCCACGGCGCCCCGTGCATTAATGAGCTTGCCGGAATCGCCCGGTACAAGAAGAGGAAAGACCCATGTGGACTAAACCCGCGTACACCGACCTGCGTATCGGCTTCGAAGTGACGATGTACTTCGCCAATCGATGAGCGTCGGCCCGGCCTGATGCATTCAGGCCGGGCTACCCATTGGTCTGATTGCATTAACGGCGGGATGCTTTAGGCTCTGGGTATCCAACACAATAAGAACAGGCTTACCAATGAGCCATGTACCCGAAAAGATGAGCCTCAGCCCGCTACGCAAGTTCGTTTCTCCTGAAATCATGTTCGGTGCCGGTTGCCGGCACAATGTCGGTAATTACGCCCAGACCTTCGGCGCGCGCAAGGTGTTGGTGGTCACCGATCCAGGCGTCATCGCCGCCGGTTGGGTGGGTGATGTCGAGGCCAGCCTCCAGGCCCTGGGTATCGATTACTGCATCTACAGCGACGTTTCGCCCAACCCCCGGGTCGAGGAAGTGATGCTCGGTGCCGAGCTGTACCGGGAAAACCATTGTGACGTCATCGTCGCGGTCGGTGGCGGCAGCCCCATGGACTGCGGCAAAGCCATCGGGATCGTGGTTGCCCATGGCCGCAACATCCTCGAGTTCGAAGGCGTCGACACCCTGCACGTGCCGAGCCCACCACTGATCCTGATCCCTACCACTGCCGGGACCTCGGCCGACGTCTCGCAGTTCGTGATCATCTCCAACCAGCAGGAGCGCATGAAGTTCTCCATCGTCAGCAAGGCCGCGGTGCCGGATGTCTCGCTGATCGACCCGGAAACCACCCTGAGCATGGATCCGTTCCTGTCGGCCTGCACCGGCATCGACGCGCTGGTGCACGCTATCGAGGCCTTCGTCTCCACCGGTCACGGCCCGCTCACCGACCCTCATGCGCTGGAGGCGATGCGGCTGATCAACAGCAACCTGGTGCAGATGATCGCCAACCCGGCGGACGTTGCCCTGCGGGAAAAGATCATGCTCGGCAGCATGCAGGCCGGGCTGGCATTCTCCAATGCGATTCTCGGCGCCGTGCACGCCATGTCCCACAGCCTGGGGGGCTTCCTGGACCTGCCCCATGGCTTGTGCAACGCGGTGCTGGTGGAGCATGTGGTGGCGTTCAACTACAACTCGGCGCCGGACCGCTTCAAGGTGATCGCCGAGACGCTGGGGATCGATTGCCGTGGATTGAATCATCGGCAGATCCGCACCCGATTGGTGGAACACCTGATCGCGCTCAAGCACACCATTGGTTTCCACGAAACCCTGGGCCTGCATGGTGTGAGCACTTCGGATATTCCTTTCCTGTCGCAGCACGCGATGGATGATCCGTGCATCCTCACCAATCCTCGGGAGTCGAGCCAGCGGGATGTCGAGGTCGTCTATGGCGAAGCCCTCTGACGAACAGCAAAAGGCCCTGGCCGGGCTGTTGGGGCTGGGCAATCATTCGACCCGCAAGAGCCATTACCCCGAACTGGCGGCGCGTCTCGAAGACCTGGAACTGGCCCGCCAGCGTCTGCAACAGCTCAACGATCAGTTGGAGCAGCGGGTGGCCGAGCGCACCGATGAGTTGCTGGAAGCCAATCACAACCTTCAACAGCAGATCGCCCAGCGCAAGCTCGTCGAGCAGCAGTTGCGCGACGCCCGCGACGCCGCCCAGGCCGCCAACCGCAGCAAGGACAAGTACCTGGCCGCCGCCAGCCACGACCTGCTGCAGCCGCTCAATGCCGCGCGCCTGCTGATCGCCACGCTGCGCGAGCGCCAGTTGCCGAACGCTGAGCAGGTCCTGGTGGAGCGTACTCACCAGGCCCTGGAGGGCGCGGAAGACCTGCTCACCGACCTGCTGGACATCTCCCGGCTGGACCAGGCTGCGGTTCGCCCGGACATTGCGTCCTATCGCCTGGACGAACTGCTGGCGCCGTTGGTTTCCGAGTTTCAATCGGTGGCGGGCGCCGCAGGGCTGGAGCTGCGGGCGCGTTTCGGCGAAGAAGTGGTCATGACCGACTTGCGTCTGCTGACGCGGATCTTGCGCAACCTGCTCAGCAATGCCTGCCGCTACACCGACCAGGGCGGCATTCTCCTGGCCGCCAGACGTCGGGGAGGGCGCTTGCGCCTGGAAGTCTGGGACACGGGACGGGGCATTGCCGCCGACTGCCTGGAATCGATTTTCCTCGAATTCAACCAGCTGGACGTGGGCCGGGCGGCGGACCGCAAAGGCGTGGGGTTGGGGTTGGCGATCGTCGAGCGCATCGCCCATATCCTTGGCTACCGGGTCCAGGTGCGTTCCCGGCCGGGACGCGGCTCGGTGTTCAGCATCGAAGTGCCGCTGTCGGATGAAAAACCGCTGCCTTTGTCCGAAACGCCTGTGCAGGCGGTGACCGGCAACCCGTTGCCCGGCCGCCGGCTGCTGGTGATCGACAATGAACTCAGCATCCTGCAAAGCATGGCCGCGTTGCTGGGGCAGTGGGGCTGCGAGGTGCTGACCGCCACTGACGAAGTGGCCGCTCTGGAGGTGCTGCAAGGCCATGCACCGGAGCTGATCCTGGCGGATTTTCATCTGGATCACGGGGTGGTCGGCTGCGAGGTGGTCAAACACCTGCGCGAGCATTTCCAACAGACCATTCCGGCAGTGATCATCACCGCCGACCGCAGCGACCAGTGCCGCCGCGTCTTGCGCAAACTGAATGCGCCGCTGCTGAACAAACCGGTCAAGCCAGGCAAGTTGCGAGCGGTATTGAGCCAGTTGCTGGGATAGCATCCACCGCCCCCCCTGTGGGAGCGAGCCAGCTTACATTGATGTTGGATGTGCCACCGCCATCGTCGGATCGCCGCCCGGAGCAGGCTCGCTCCCACAGGGTTTTGCAAGTACCCCCCAAATATTTTCGAACTGAAGACCGCCATCAAAACGCCGCCATTTGGTCGGCGTTTTCGCCCTGAATGTAAAAAGAGGCTTCGGTCTGGTTATTTCATTCTGTAAACTCCCCCCGCTGCGACAATCGGGCACGGCCACGCCAGCCCCGATCAAGACCGTTTTGCAGTGTCCCTCACCCAGCTGAAGCCAAGACCTACAAGAAGTCAGTGCCGGAGAGACAGAAAACTTGAGGCCGCCGTATTGCGCGGCCCTGTAGGTCCATCCTCCAGTCCATTCGAACCCGTCACGCTGGCGTTGCCGGCCATGGGCGTGGTCTATCCTTGAACAGACCGGAGGGCGGAATGGCGTTCCATCCTAGGGATACACACATGTTGAAGAAAACACACACGGCGCTGCTGGGCCTGGCGATGGCGATGGGTCTTGCGACCACGCACGCCGCCGAGGCAAAAAAAGTGGACGTCCTGCTCATTGGTGGGGGCATCATGAGCTCGACACTCGGCGTCTGGCTCAATGAGCTGGAGCCGGGCTGGACCATGGAAATGGTCGAGCGCCTGGACGGTGTTGCCGAAGAGAGTTCCAACGGCTGGAACAACGCCGGTACCGGTCACTCCGCGTTGGCGGAGCTGAACTACACGCCGGAAGACAAGGACGGCAAGGTCGAGATCGCCAAGGCCATCGAGATCAACGAAGCCTTCCAGATCTCCCGTCAGTTCTGGTCCTGGCAGGTGAAGAACGGCGTACTGAAGAACCCGCGCTCGTTCATCAACTCCACGCCGCACATGAGCTTCCTGTGGGGCGACGACAACATTGCGTTCCTGAAGAAGCGCTACGAAGCCCTTCAGGCCAGCCCGTTGTTCGCCGGCATGCAGTACTCCGAAGACCCCGCGCAGATCAGCAAGTGGGTTCCGCTGATGATGCAAGGGCGTGATCCGAGCCAGAAAGTCGCGGCCACCTGGAGTCCACTGGGTACCGACGTGAACTTCGGCGAAATCACCCGCCAGTTTGCCGCTTACCTGCAAACCAAGCCGAACTTCTCGCTGAAACTGTCCAGCGAAGTGGAAGACATCACCCGCAATGAAGACGGCACTTGGCGCGTTTCCTACAAGAACCTGAAGGACGGTACCGAAACCGAGACCGACGCCAAGTTCGTGTTCATCGGCGCCGGCGGTGGGGCCTTGCACCTGCTGCAGAAGTCCGACATTCCGGAAGCCCGCGAATACGCCGGCTTCCCGGTGGGTGGTTCGTTCCTGGTGACCGAGAACCCGACCATTGCCCAACTGCACCTGGCGAAAGCCTACGGCAAGGCTTCGGTTGGCGCGCCACCGATGTCGGTTCCGCACCTGGATACCCGCGTGCTCGACGGCAAGCGTGTGATCCTGTTTGGCCCGTTCGCGACGTTCTCCACCAAATTCCTGAAGAACGGTTCGTACTTCGACCTGCTGACCAGCACCACGACCCACAACGTCTGGCCGATGACCAAGGTCGGTATCGAACAGTACCCACTGGTCGAGTACCTGGCCGGCCAGCTGATGCTGTCGGATGAAGATCGTTTCAATGCGCTGAAGGAATACTTCCCGGAAGCCAAGCAGGAAGACTGGCGCCTGTGGCAGGCCGGCCAGCGCGTGCAGATCATCAAGCGTGACGAAGAGAAGGGCGGCGTCCTGAAACTCGGCACCGAAGTGGTTGCCTCCCAGGACGGCAGCATTGCCGGCCTGCTGGGTGCCTCGCCAGGCGCTTCGACCGCCGCACCGATCATGCTGACCGTGCTGGAGAAGGTCTTCAAGGACAAGGTCGCCAGCCCGGCCTGGCAGGAAAAGCTGCACCAGATCGTGCCGAGCTACGGCACCAAGCTCAACGACAGCCCTGAGCGCGTGGCTCAGGAGTGGGCTTACACCAGCGAGGTCCTGCAACTGGACCCGCCACCGGCGATCGGCAAGCCAGGCGCCCCTGCGGCACCGGCCAAGCCGGCAGCCAAAAACGACGGCAACCCGGCGGCCGACATGGCGCTGTAAACCGGACATTGTCTGTTGATGCATAGAAACGCCGCTCATTGAGCGGCGTTTTTTATTGGGTGATCAGCGGCGTTTCCCGGAAGCGCCGGTCAAAATCCTCCGCCAGCTGCGCCAGGGTAATGCTGCCCAAACGCTTGAGTAGCAACGCCTGGGCCTCATCGAAGGCGTCGGTCAACGCCCTGTTGACCGCCTGTTCCACCAGGCATTGCGGGTGATCGGTGGACAGGCCGATGGAGAAAATCGAGGTGCTGCCCAAGGCCTGATGGATGTCGAGCAAGGTCATTTCCGACAAGGGCTTGCTCAGGGTCCAGCCACCCCGATGGCCCTTTTCCGACGTGACATAACCTTTTTCCTTGAGCAAGGCCATGGTCCTGCGTACCACCACCGGGTTGGTGCTCAGCATCTGGGCGATGGTGTCCGAGGTGGCGGACTGTTGGTGACGGTCCATGTGGATCAGGACATGCAGCATGCGGGACAGGCGGGTATCGGTTCTCATGAGGGACGTGGCGTTCTGTGACTTTCGGCAAGTGCGAGTATCGCCTGTAAGGGTAAACGTTACGAGATCGTTGACAGGTGCTTTTCAAGAAACTTACGATGTGTCGAGACTTTCATCCCGTTCGACACTTCCCTTGGAGATCGATCATGCGCTACGACGTCATCATTGCAGGCGGCAGTTACGCCGGTATGTCCGCAGGGCTTCAACTGGCCCGTGCCCGGCGCAAGGTGCTGGTGATCGATGCCGGCCAGCGTCGCAACCGGTTCGCCGCAACCTCCCATGGCTTTCTCGGCCAGGACGGCCGGGCACCCGCTGATATCGCTGAGGATGCCCGTGCCCAGCTCATGGCCTATCCAACCGTGGAATGGCTCTCGGACAGCGCCATCGACGCCGCTGCCGAGGCGGGCGGCTTCAGCGTGGAAACCGCCCGTGGCCAACGCTACAGCGCCCGGCGCCTGCTATTGGCCACGGGTGTCATCGATGATCTGCCGGAGGTGGATGGGCTGGCGGAGCGCTGGGGCAAAAGCGTTTTCCATTGCCCTTACTGCCACGGTTATGAGCTCGAGCAGGGACCTATAGGCGTATTGGCAACGTCAGAAATGTCGCTGCATCACGCGCTGATGCTCCCGGACTGGGGCCCGACGACGTTCTTTCTCAATGGCGCGTTCGAGCCAGACCCGGAACAGCGGGCGAGTCTCGAACAGCGGGGCGTGGTTGTGGTGTCGGAGCGTGTCGAACGCATTGAAGGAGAGCGGGCCAATGTCGTTCTGGCTGATGGCCGAATGAAGGAGATCGATGGGTTGTTTGTCCTCCCACGCACCCGAGTGGCCGGCTCGCTGGCCGCGTCCCTCGACTGCGAGCTGGAAGACGGTCCCCTCGGGGCCTTTATCCAGACCGATCTGACCCGCGAAACCAGCGTGCCGGGGGTGTTTGCCTGCGGCGATGCGGCGATGCCGTTCGGGTCGGTCGCGCTGTCCGTCGGTGACGGGGTAAGGGCCGGGTCGGGGGTGCATCGGTCGTTGATATTTGCCAAGGCGTAAGACCAGGGCCGCTGTGCGGCCCCTCTAGCAGGCTATTGAGTGCCGAACATGGCAGTCCAATAGATGCCCGCATCGCTCTTCGGATCCACGGCATAACCGGCACCCAGTTCGCGGAACTGCGGGTTCATCAGGTTGGCGCAGTGCCCCGGGCTGGCCAGCCAGCCATCCACCACCTTCAGGGCGGTGTCCTGTCCGGCGGCGATGTTCTCGCCGATCAGTTGGCCCAGATAACCGGCCAGTTCGGCGCGGTCGCCCGGCGTGCGGCCGTCGCGGTCCTTGTGGTCGAAGAAATTGTTGTTGGCCATGGCTCGGGTGTGGTTTACCGCAGCGAGGGCCAGGGTGGCGTTCCAGGACAGTGGCGTGGTCGCGGCGAAAGCCTCGCTCCCGCATCGACGGGGCTGGGCACGGGCGCTGTTGATCAGCTTCAGCAGCTTCTGGCCTTCGGCTTGCCAGTCTGCCAGGCGGGCCGACAACAAGGGCCGCGCCAGGACGATGCGCCATTCGCGATCCAGGCGGCTGACGCCGATGTCGATAAATTGGGGGTCCAGCACCACCTGGCAAAAACTTTCCTGGATGGCTTTCATCGCCGCTTGCGCGTCCCGCGGCCCGGACAGGCTGATTGCCTGCACGTTGACCATCGGATAGGCCGCGCGTGCCAGCGCTTGCTGCAGGTCGCCAATGCCGTTGGCCGACAGGATCAACCGCGAGTCCATCGCCAGCGGCGGCAACTCCAGCGAGGCCTGGCCCGAGCAGCTCTGGGACTGGCTGCGGTAGAGGTTGATGGATTCGACCAGTTGCGTCTCTTCGGTCGCCGCGGCGCCGACGGTAAACGCCAGCCCCAGCGACAGCACGGCCAGGCGCAGGATGGATGAAATGGCACGCATGTAAATCTCCCTTGAGCGGACGGCGCCTATGATGCGCAATTTTTGCCCCGCTGGGGCAACGGTATTCACGCTCTTTTAAGATCCCGCGACAGTACCGTCTGGTACCGTTTGGGACAATCCTCATGTAGTGGGATCAGTTTTCTGCCGAATAAGTCCATGATTGTCATTTCAAAGCCATAAAACCCTGAAGTATCGCCCGGCGCCAGGTGGTATACCCCGAGGGTCAACGGAGCCCGTCATGTTGAGAGTGATCGAGCAGCAGGCCAGCGCATCGCTGCGCCAGCGGATGGAGGAGGCTGGGTGCGCCTTTGAATTTATCGTGCTCGCCCCCGAGGCCGACGAGGTGATCACCCCGGCGCATCACCGTCAGGCCGTGGATCAATTATTCCTCGCCATCAGGCACCTGTGGCTGGAGCGACATCGCCAGATGATCCTCGATCCCCGCTATGCCGATGCCGCGCCTCCCGATATGAGCTGGGACTTGGACAAGGCCCGAGCCAAGCCGCTGGACCGGCAGGAGATCGGGCAACTCATGCGAACCGAGCGGGAGGCGCACAATCCACCCCCTTTCGCCTTGTACGAGGCCTTTTGCGAGCCGCCTTACGGCACCCGCTTCGGCGATGGTCACTTACAAGCGCTGTTCAGGGAGTGGCTCGGCCTGCTCGGGCTCGAGGCGAACGTCGAGGTGCAAGTACTGAGCTGGGTCGATAATTTCAACCTCGACTGGCTGGCCAGTGACGAGCCGGATCCCGCCCGGGACCCCTGGAGTGATTATTTCGACGACGGCCTGGAGTGGTGGGGCGTGTGGTGCCTCAGCATCTGGAACCCGCGACGCCGGACACTCAGCGTGCTGGCGGCCAGCACCACGGATTGAAGCAGTCGCGAGCCCTGGGATGGGTGAAGCGGGGCATGTCAGTGGATGAAATAACCTGTGGCGAGGGAGCTTGCTCCCGCTGGGGCGCGAAGCGGCCCTTCTTTTTTGGGTCTGCTTCGCAGCCCAGCGGGAGCAAGCTCCCTCGCCACAAAAAGCACCTGCGAGCCACGAAAGACTGAGGCCATCAACGCGTTGCGTGCACCCCACCCAGCGGCACTGCACGAACCATCACACTGATCGCCGCCAGCGCCGCGATCAACAAACCCGGCGACGTCGCCAGCAACACCCCGGTGGTTCCCGCCCCGGCCGCCAGGATCTGCCCGGCAGCCAGGGGGCCTGCGACCGAACCCAGGCGGCCGATGGCAACCGCTGCACCGACGCCGGTGGCACGCACGGCCGTCGGATAAGAGGGCGGCGCCAAGGCGTACAGCACCAACTGCGCGGCCATGACAAACAGGCCGGCGCAGAACCCGGCGATGGCCATCGGTACGATGCCGACCGACAAGCCGACCCCGGCCAGGGCACTCAACAACCCGGCATAGACGAACAGCACCACCTTGATCCCGTTGCAGCGGTCCAGCAACAGGCCGCCCAGCAGCGAGCCTAGAGTCCCGCCGATGTTGAACAGCATCTGTACCAGCCCGGCCTGGGGCTTGCTGAAGCCTTGTTCCAGCAGCAATGACGGCAGCCAGTTGAGCAGCATGTACATGACCGTCAGGGTGAAGAAATAACTCAGCCAGAGCGCGAGGGTGGTGCGGCTCCGACCGTCACCGAACAGTGCCTGCCCCGTCGAGGCGCGCGCCTCTGCACCGACATCCCGGGCCTGGCGAAAGGCGCTGGACTCCGGCAGCCACAGCAGCATCAACGGCACTACCAAGAGTGGCGCCAGGCCGCCGATGAAGAAGGTCATCTGCCAGTGTTCACCAAACAGCATCGCGACCACGGCCGCCAACGCACCTCCCAACGGCACGCCCGCGTACATCACGCTGATGGCCGTGCCCCGTCGTTGTTCGCCCACGGCCTCGGCGCACAGGGCGATGAGGTTGGGCAGGGCGGCGCCAAGACCCAGGCCCGTCATGAAACGCACCAGCAGCAGGCTGGCGTACTGCTCGACATAAGCGGTGCTGAGGGAAAACACGCCGAACAGCAGCACGGCGCCGACAAGGATCTTCTTGCGGCCGATGCGATCCGCGATCCATCCGCCGAAGAAGGCCCCGGGCAACAGCCCGATGATTCCCGCGCTGAACACCCAGCCCATCATTTTCGGGTCCAGCACAAAGGTCTGCCGCAGGCCGGCAGCGGCAGTACCGGCCGATTGCAGGTCGAAGCCTTCGATCAGCGCAACGATGAAACACAAGGCAATGGTCAGCGTCGCACGACGCGCCGGATGATTCATGACAAGTCCTCTTATTGTTTTTGTCAGGGCCCGGCTTTCAGCCAGCCGGAAGCGCAATTCAGATTAACAAACCTAACTAAAAAATGAATGGTGTCGATTGATGGCGGCTTTTGTCGAATATTGCCAATAAAAACAGAAGGTTGAGGGTTAATCGAAAAGTAATCTGAAAAACGGTTAATGATATTAATGTTCGATTATCGGTCATTGCGGATTGACGAGGAGGGGGCTCGGTTTCCATTCTCCTGTCCCGTGTCCTCCTCCAACCGTTGGGGACCGTAAAAAACAACAACAATAAAAAGGACTTTCGAACATGCCGAACCTTGTCCGGGGGGCTTGTGCAGCAGCCCCAGCCACACGTCTCGCTCTTCTGCTGGCACTGGGGTTGAGCCTGTCCTCGACCTCGGCGTTGGCCGCGGGATTCATCGATGACAGCCACGGCACCCTGACTCTGCGCAACTACTACATGGACCGCGATTACAAGGACGACGGCGCCAAGACGGCGGCCAGGGAATGGGCCCAGGGGGCGATCATGAACATGGAATCGGGCTTCACCCCCGGCGCCCTCGGTTTCGGCGTCGACGCCCGGGGACTGCTGGGAATCAAGCTCGACTCTTCGCCCGATCGCAGCGGTACCGAACTGCTGCCGGTGTCCAGCAGCGACAAGCGCGCGGCGGACGAGTATTCGCGCCTGGCCCTGACCGGCAAGCTGCGCTTCGGCCAGACGCTGATTAAGACCGGCGATGTATCGATCTTCTTGCCGTTCGCGTTCGCCAGTCCGTCTCGGTTGCTGCCGCAGACCTTCCGCGGCACGACCCTCAGCTCCAAGGACATCGAGGGGTTGACGCTGAACACCGGCTACATCGATCGCATCAACCGACGCGACTCCACCGATTACCAACCGATGAGCATTGCCTCACCCAATCGCCGCTTCAACGGCGCGGCCACCTCATCGCACATGGCGTATGCCGGCGGCGATTACCAGGTCAACAAGGACCTCAGCCTGCGCGCCTACCACGCCGAAGTCGCGGATCTGTACCAGCAGGACACCCTGGCGTTACTGCATAACCTGCCCGTGGGCGGCGGCGTACTGACCACCGACCTGCGCAGCTTTTTCAGCCGTGAAGAGGGTGCCGCCAAGGCCGGCAAGGTGGACAACCGCAATGTCTCGGCGCTGGTCGGCTATCGCTGGGGCGGCCATCGGGTCAGCCTGGGTTACATGCACGCCAGCGGCGATACCGCCACGCCCTATGTGTCCGGCACCGAGTTGATGGGCTTGAGCGAGATGACCATGAGTTCGGATTTCCTCAATGCCCGGGAGCGCACCTGGCAGGCGATCCATGACTATGACTTCGCCGCGGTCGGCGTACCCGGGCTGAGAACGCGTTTGCGTTATGTGCGCGGTGACCACATTGACCTGGCCGCCCTCGGTGCCGATGACCGCAAGGAGCGTGAGTTCCAGATGGAGCTGGGGTATGTGATCCAGAGCGGTCCGCTGAAGAATGTCGGGCTGCTGGCGCGCAAGTCGATCTACCGCAATGACTTTCCGGGCAGCGCAGCCTTTCGCGACGAGAACCAGACGCGGTTCCTGGTGACGTACAGCGTGCCGATCTGGTGACGTTAGCGTGCTTTATGTGGCGAGGGAGCTTGCTCCCGCTGGGCTGCATAGCAGCCCCTGGACCATTGAATGCAGTGTGTCAGGCAGATTGAGTCGACTGTTTTGGGGCTGCTTCGCAACCCAAGAGCATTGCTGTTACTGATAGACCTTCTTCAACAGCCACAAGAGCAATCTGCTACTGATAAACCTTCTTCAACAACCGCAACAATTCTTCCCGCTCCGCACCCGAGAGGGCCGCCGTGGAGTCGAGGTCGCTCTGGGCGGCGATCTGCTTGAGTTCCTTGAGCAGGGTTTCGCCGGTCTTGCTCAGGAAAATCCCATAGGAGCGCTTGTCCGGCTTGCAGCGTACCCGCACGGCCAGCGCCCGGCTTTCCAGCTTGTTCAACAGCGGCACCACTTGCGGCGGTTCGATCGCCAGGGCCTTGGCCAGGTCAGCCTGCATCAGGCCCGGGTTCTGGTCGATGATCGCCAGCGCCGAGAACTGGGCCGGCCGCAGGTCATGAACGGCCAGTTGACTGATGAGGTTCTGGAACAGTTTCAGCTGGGCGCGACGCAAGGCATAACCGATCAGGTCATCCAGCGCGGAGTCCAGCGGCGCTGGCGCGGCGCCGCTGTCAGTCACGATCGCGGCAGGTTCGGCAAGCTTGGAAGACTTGGCCATCGAAAAAAGCATCCTCAAGGTGAATTATTAACAAGGCTATCCAGTTTGCCGAGGTTACGCCGCGATGGCTACGGTCGATTACACATTCATTGATCGAGGTCGTCATTTTTATGAGCGGAAAAACCCGAATAAATCGATTAATAGTTAATTGACATAACTAGTTTTGCGGTTTAGCTTTTGCTCATCTTCAGCCAAGAACAAGAGAGCACGTGTCATGAGCAATTACGAAGGTCGTTGGACAACGGTCAAAGTCGACGTCGAGGAAGGCATTGCCTGGGTCACCCTCAATCGCCCGGAAAAACGCAATGCCATGAGCCCGACTCTCAACCGCGAGATGATCGACGTGCTGGAAACCCTGGAGCAGGATCCGGCGGCCGGTGTACTCGTGCTGACCGGCGCCGGCGATGCCTGGACCGCCGGCATGGACCTCAAGGAGTATTTCCGCGAGGTGGACGCCGGACCGGAAATCCTCCAGGAGAAAATCCGCCGCGAAGCCTCGCAGTGGCAGTGGAAGTTGCTGCGCATGTACGCCAAGCCGACCATCGCCATGGTCAACGGCTGGTGCTTCGGCGGTGGCTTCAGCCCGCTGGTGGCCTGCGACCTGGCGATCTGTGCCGACGAAGCCACGTTCGGCCTGTCGGAAATCAACTGGGGTATCCCGCCCGGCAACCTCGTCAGCAAGGCCATGGCCGACACCGTGGGGCATCGCCAGTCGCTGTACTACATCATGACCGGCAAGACCTTCGGTGGGCAGAAAGCCGCCGAGATGGGCCTGGTCAACGAAAGCGTTCCCCTGGCACAACTGCGCGAGGTCACGATAGAGCTGGCGCGCAACCTGCTGGAGAAAAACCCGGTGGTACTGCGGGCGGCCAAGCATGGCTTCAAGCGCTGCCGCGAACTGACCTGGGAGCAGAACGAAGACTACCTGTACGCCAAGCTCGACCAGTCGCGCCTGCTGGACAAAGAGGGCGGCCGCGAGCAGGGGATGAAGCAGTTCCTCGACGACAAGAGCATCAAGCCGGGCCTGCAAGCCTACAAGCGCTAACAAGCTACAAGCTACAAGTGGCGAGCTATAAGCACGAACCGCTTTTACTTGCAGCTTGAAGCTCGCAGCTTGCAGCTCATCCCCAATGAGGAGAATCCTATGCTGGACGTGCCCCTGTTGATCGGCGGCCAGTCGTGCCCCGCCCGTGACGGTCGGACTTTCGAGCGTTGCAATCCGGTGACTGGAGAAGTGGTGTCCCGCGTGGCCGCAGCCACGGTGGAAGACGCCGACGCGGCCGTAGCCGCCGCGCAAGCCGCGTTTCCCGCCTGGGCCGCGCTGGCCCCCAACGAACGGCGCACCCGTCTGCTGCGGGCAGCCGAGCAGTTGCAGGCCCGCAGCGCTGAATTCATTGCCGCCGCCGGCGAAACCGGCGCCATGGCCAACTGGTACGGCTTCAATGTGCACCTGGCGGCGAACATGCTGCGCGAAGCCGCCGCCATGACCACTCAGATCAACGGCGAAGTCATTCCTTCGGACGTGCCCGGCAGTTTTGCCATGGCCCTGCGTCAGCCGTGCGGTGTGGTGCTGGGGATTGCGCCGTGGAACGCCCCGGTGATTCTCGCCACCCGCGCGATCGCCATGCCCCTGGCTTGCGGCAACACCGTGGTGCTCAAGGCGTCGGAGATCAGCCCGGCGGTGCACCGGTTGATCGGCCAGGTGCTGCAGGACGCCGGGTTGGGCGATGGCGTGGTCAACGTGATTTGCAATGCGCCCGCGGACGCCCCGGTGATCGTCGAACGACTGATCGCCAACCCGGCGGTGCGCCGCGTCAACTTCACCGGCTCGACCCATGTCGGGCGCATCGTTGGCGAGTTGTCGGCCCGTCATCTCAAGCCGGCGCTGCTGGAACTGGGCGGCAAGGCGCCGTTTCTGGTGCTGGACGACGCCGACCTGGACGCTGCGGTGGAAGCGGCTGCCTTCGGGGCGTACTTCAACCAGGGGCAGATCTGCATGTCCACCGAGCGGCTGATCGTGGACACCAGCGTGGCCGATGCCTTCATTTCCCGGCTGAAGGCAAAGATCGCCACGTTGCGTGCCGGTGATCCCGCCAGCGGTGATTCGGTGCTGGGCTCGCTGGTCGATGTCGGTGCCGGACAGCGTATCAAGGCCATGATCGACGACGCCCTGGGCAAAGGCGCCACGCTGGTGGCGGGCAGTCAGTTGGAGGGCAGCATCCTGCAACCGACCCTGCTCGATGGGGTGACGCCGGACATGCGCCTGTACCGTGAAGAATCCTTTGGTCCGGTGGCCGTGTTGTTGCGCGGCAGCGGTGACGAAGAATTGCTGCGCCTGGCCAACGATTCCGAATTCGGCCTGTCGGCGGCGATTTTCAGCCGCGATACCAGCCGGGCACTGGCACTGGCCCAACGGATCGAATCGGGCATCTGCCATATCAACGGGCCGACCGTGCACGACGAGGCGCAGATGCCCTTCGGCGGGGTCAAGTCCAGCGGTTACGGCAGTTTTGGCGGCAAGGCGTCCATCGAGCATTTCACCCAGTTGCGTTGGGTGACCTTGCAGAACGGTCCCCGGCATTACCCGATCTGATATCCATCGCATCGTGGGCGGCCGAGTCTCGAAAAAACGTCGCCCCGATGCAGGCCAGACATAACAATAACAAGGTCGCAGCCAGGTGCTGCCACGTTCCGCTCGCATCGCGAACCGAGCGTGCCTTGGTGGAGGAAATGTACGTGAGTTCCGAGTTCAGATCGTCCTCCCAAGCCGGCACCGGGCGTTATCGCCAAGTGTCGATTGGTCACCCCGCGGTTGAGGTCAGTGAGAAGCAGGGCATCTTGCACATGCGCTCCCTGGAAGCCCTGGCACCGTTGCCGGCGCGCTTGCTCGACCGCCTGGTGCATTGGGCCCAGGTGCGCCCGCAACAGACCTTTATCGCCGCCCGGCAGAACGGCGGCGACTGGCGTCGGCTCAGTTACGCCGAAATGCTCGACAGCGTCCGCGCCATTGCCCAGGGGCTGCTGGCTTACGGATTGTCTGCCGACAAACCCCTGGCGTTGCTTTCAGGCAATGACATCGAACACCTGCAGATGGCCCTCGGCGCGATGTACGCCGGTATTCCCTATTGCCCGGTGTCGCCGGCCTATTCGTTGTTGTCCCAGGATTTTGCCAAGCTGCGGCATGTCTGCGACCTGCTGCAGCCGGGGCTGGTATTCGTCAGCCAGGCGGCGCCGTTCGAGCGCGCGGTCAATGCGGTATTGCCGGCGAATGTGCCGTTGATCACGGTGGATGGCGAGATGGCGGGGCGCTCCCGGACCAGCTTCGCCAGCCTGTTGGCGCAACCCGGCGCTGCGGAGGCCGAGCGTGCCTTCGCCGCGACCGGCCCCGACAGCATCGCCAAGTTTCTCTTCACCTCAGGCTCCACCAAACTGCCGAAGGCCGTGGTCACCACCCAGCGCATGCTCTGTGCCAACCAGCAGATGCTGTTGCAGACCTTTCCGGTGTTCGGCGAAGCACCGCCGGTGCTGGTGGACTGGTTGCCGTGGAACCATACCTTTGGCGGCAGTCACAACGTCGGCATCGTGTTGTACAACGGCGGCACGTTCTACCTGGATGACGGCAAACCCACCGCCCAAGGCTTCGCCGAAACCTTGCGCAACCTCAAGGAGATTTCGCCGACCGCCTACCTGACCGTGCCCAAGGGCTGGGAAGAGCTGGTCAGTGCGCTGGAGCGGGATGTCGAGTTGCGTGAGCGTTTCTTCGAGCGCGTCAGCCTGTTTTTCTTCGCCGCCGCCGGCCTGTCGCAGAGCACCTGGGACAGGCTCGACAAAGTCGCCGAGCAGCATTGCGGCGAACGGATCCGCATGATGGCTGGGCTGGGGATGACCGAAGCGTCTCCGTCCTGCACCTTTACCACCGGGCCGTTGTCCATGGCCGGCTACATCGGCCTGCCGGCGCCGGGTTGCGAAGTGCGACTGGTGCCGGTGGACGGCAAGTTCGAAGGCCGCTTTCGCGGGCCGCACATCATGCCCGGCTACTGGCGCTCGCCGCAGCAGACGGCCGAGGTGTTCGACGAGGACGGTTTCTATTGTTCGGGCGATGCGATCAAGTTGGCCGATCCGGCTAACCCGCAGTTGGGGTTGATGTTCGACGGGCGGATTGCCGAGGACTTCAAACTGTCCTCCGGCGTGTTTGTCAGCGTCGGGCCGCTGCGCAACCGCGCGGTGCTGGAAGGCACGCCCTATGTCCAGGACCTGGTGGTGACCGCGCCGGATCGCGAATGCCTGGGTGCCCTGGTGTTCCCGCGACTTCCCGAATGCCGACGCTTGTCGGGCTTGCCGGCGGACGCCAGCGATGCCCAGGTACTCGCCAGCGCCCCGGTCCGCCAATGGTTCGCCGGCTGGCTACAACGCCTCAACCATGGCGCCAGCGGCAACGCCAGCCGGGTCGAATGGATCGCCTTGCTCGATGAACCAGCGTCCATCGACCGCGGCGAAATCACCGACAAGGGCTCCATCAACCAGCGGGCGGTGCTGCAGTGGCGGGCGGCGAAAGTCGAGGCGCTGTATCGCGGCGAGGACGAGTCGATCCTGCGGGCGACACTCGCTTAAGTACACCAAGAACCTGTGGGAGCGAGCCTGCTCGCGATATCGGTCTACCAGTCGATTCTGCAGTGGCTGACCCACCGCTATCGCGAGCAGGCTCGCTCCCACATGGGTTCTTCAATGGGCACACATTCTGCGTCCGGCTCCGATCCCCTGTGGGAGATTCTATGGTGCAGGACTAGCCCCCTAGATGCATTTTGGTAGGTATTCGCTCTGGTTCTTCAACAGAGCGAATACCACTCGCGCCAGTTTGCGGGCCAGTGCCACCAGTGCTTGGGTTGTGCTAAGTCCTCGAGCCCTTAGGGCCTCATAAAATCCCCTCCACGCCGCGGTGCGGCTCGCCGACATTGCGGCGTTGTGCAGCAAACGACGCGCCTCTGGATCACCTCGTTTAGACAAGCAACGGCGCCCCTTCTTTTTCCCCGAGTCCGCTATTCGCAAGTCCAAGCCCAGAAAAGCGATGAAAGCATCGGCATTTCTGAAGTCCCCACGCTGAAACGACGTGATTAAACGGGCACCACTCAACAAGCCGATGCCTTCGACTTTCATGCAGCGCTTGAGCTGATGAGCCAAACCGGCTTGTTCCAACTGCGTCTGGATTGTTTTGTCGATCAAGGTTTCCAGTCTCTGCATTGCAGCTATCTGGTTCTCGAACGCCGTTTTGAGCAACGGTTCGTTCGCCCAGCTTTGCTTGAGGCTGACACGTGCTTGAACCAAAGCTGCCCGGCGTCGGAAAAGGCTTATAAGCCGGCAATACAGCGGCGATGGTGGAGTCCATGGGTGCAGAAGGTGGCCTTCGTTGCTCAAGTAGCGAGCCAGCAATCGAGCATCCAGCGCATCAGTTTTAGCGCGAATCTTCACACCTTTGCGGTAATGACTGAGCTCGTAACCGTCGATCACATAGATCACACAGCCTTGCGCATAAGCCAGATTGACGAATTCCTGGTGATAGATATTGGTGGCTTCGATGGCAACATCCACTGGCGCGGGCAATGCCTTGAGCCACTTCTTGATCGCAGCTTTAGTGTTGGGGATCGTTTCGAGTCGATCAGATTCGGCGTGATAAATCACCAACTCGTCCTTGGCGACATCGACACCTACGATCGACTGGGTGATGGCGACGGGCATTGCCATTGAAAGTCCTCCGGGCTAAGGTTTGAACACTTGAAGGGGTCACCCAGAGGCGCAGGCTTGTTCCTATCGTCGGTCTAGGCCAGATGCATTCTTTATCGGCGCTTGGGTGAAAGGAGGAGGGGTGATATCTCCCACGGTCTGTACTGCGGCTAACAGTCAGAATCGAGCCTTGTCCCTCCTCCTCCCTTCAAGTCCTACCATACAAGCGAGCACCGTTCGCGATAGCGATTTACCAGTCGATTCTGTAATGGCTGACCCACCGCCATCGCAAGCAGGCTCGCTCCCACAGGGTTTTGCTTTTACTATGGCGGTCTCTTTCCCCTGGAAGTACCCGGATGAGTAAGCCCGGCCAAACGGTGCTGGTTGCGTTGCGCAGAATGATTGCCTCTGGCGAGCTGGCGGCTGGTGAGCGGTTGATGGAGATTCCCACGGCGCAGCGATTCGGCGTGTCGCGGATGCCGGTGCGCATGGCGTTCAGGACCCTGGAGCAGGAGGGCTTGCTGGTACGCTTCGGCGGGCGTGGGTTCCAGGTGCGTTCGGTCAGCGCCGAGGACATCGCCGGCGCGGTGGAAGTGCGCGGGGTGCTGGAAGGCCTGGCCGCGCGCCAGACCGCCGAACGAGGCCTGGATGCAGAGGCTCGCGCTACCCTCGAACAATGCCTGGTGCAGGGCGACGAACTGTTCGCCAAGGGCTACGTGACCGAGGAAGACCTGGAGGTCTATCACGACCTCAACATGCGTTTTCACCAGGTGATCGTCGAAGGCAGCCACAACCCGGCGATTGCCGATGCGCTGGCCCGCAACGATCATCTGCCGTTCGCCTCAGTCACCGCCCTGGCGGTGGATCGGCAGAACATGGCAGGCGAATTTCGGCGCTTCAACTATGCCCACATGCAGCACCACTCGGTGTTCGACGCGCTGGTCCATCGCCAGGGCGCGCGGGCCGAGGCGATCATGCGCGAACATGCCAACGCCACCTTGCGCTACGCCGAGGTGTTCGGCTCGACCCTGGCGGATGAGCGGATGACGGTGATTTTGCGTTCGGAGTGAGCACCCATTGTGAGAGCGAGCCTGGTGGGAGCGAGCCTGCTCGCGATGGCGGTGGATCAGTTACAGATCTTTCGCTGACATACCGCTATCGCGAGCAGGCTCGCTCCCACAGGGCACTGTGTTGCCTGGAGACTAGAGGTCCAGCACCAGCAACGGCGTCTTCGACCTGGAGCAGCACGGTGTGAACTGGTCGTTGCAAGCCTGTTCGGCTTCGGTCAGGAACATGTCGCGATGTTCCGGTACGCCTTCCAGCACACGGGTCAGGCAGGTGCCGCAGACGCCTTGTTCGCAGGAGATCGGAATCTCGATGCCGTGGCTTTCCAGTACCTGCACGACGCTGCGGTCCTTGGGGATTTCGAACACCTGGCCGCTGCTGGCCAGCTTCACGGCAAAGCTGCCATCGGCGTGGGTGTCGGTGGGGGCGGCGGCGAAGTATTCGCGGTGCAGGCAGGTGTCCTGCCAGCCTTGGACCCTGGCAGTGTCCAGCACATGTTGCATGAACCCGCCGGGGCCGCACACGTAGAGGTGCACGTCTTCGCCGGGCTCCGTCAGCACCCGGGCGGTATCCAATGCGGTTTCGGGCACTTCATCGAAATGCAGGAACACCCGGTCGGCATACGGGGCCTGGCGCAGGCGCTCGACGAAGGCGGCCCGCTCCAGCGACCTGGCGCAATAATGCAATTCGAACGCCGCGCCGGTCTGCGCAAGGTGCTCGGCCATGGCCAGGATCGGCGTGATGCCGATGCCTCCGGCAAACAACACGTGGCGTCGGGCTTGGGCAGCGAGGGGAAACAGATTGCGTGGTTCGCTGATGAACAACCGCGCACCGGGCAGGATCTGCTCGTGCAGGCTGCTTGAACCACCCCGCGACGCTGGGTCCCTGAGTACGCCAATGAGATAACGGTGGCGTTCCTCGGGGTGGTTGCACAGCGAATACTGACGAATCACACCACCCGGCAAATGCACATCGATATGGGCGCCGGCCGTGAAGGCCGGCAACGGCTGGCCGTCGACACGGGTCAGCTCGTAGCTGTAGATATCCAGGGCTTCGCTGTGCCGTGCCGCGACCTGAACTTCGATCATGGCCGTTGCTCCACGGGTTGTGGCTGATGGGTACTGGCAATCAATCCCGCCTGGGCTTCGCGCTCACGGGCGATCCAACGCTCCAGCACCCGACGTGACTGCACGCCACCGGCATCGATGTTCAGCTTGAGCAGGTTGCGCTGCGGATGGTCCAGCAGATTGCGCTGCTGGCGTTCGAGCATTTCCAGGTCTTCGCTGAAAATCTTGCCCTGGCCTTCGCGAATGCTCGCGGTCAGGGCTTCGTCCTGGGGCTGGAAATGCCGGGCCATGCCCCAGAAATACCAGATGGACGTTTCGGTTTCCGGCGTAATGAAATCCACCACGATGCTCGACGCCTTGAACTGCGGCGCGGCGTGATAGCCACCGTTGCCGGCATGGGCCACGCCGACTTCGATCATGACATGGCTGGGCGGGGTGAAGCGGCAGATCTGCCAGCGGTCCACCGGCACGTCGTCGGCCAGGTTGTTGCCACGTAGGGCCATGCGCCAGAAGGGCGGGGCCATGATGTTTTCCATGTGCCGTGCGGTGACGACCTCGTCGCCTTCGACCGTGGTCACCGGAGGCGCCTCGTCGATCTCCTTCTGGCCGATGCTCGAGGCATGCACGTAGGTCTCGTGGGTCAGGTCCATCAGATTGTCGATCATCAGGCGATAGTCGCACTGGATATGGAACAGGCCGCCGCCATAGGCCCACTCTTGGTTTTCCGCCCATTCCAGAGGATGGATCTGCGCCGGGTCGGCCAACGCCTGGTCACCGGGCCAGACCCAGATGAACCCATGGCGTTCCTCGACGGCGAAGGTCTTGTTGCAGGGAAACCCGCGCACCCGTTGGCCGGGCATCTCCACCGTCTTGCCGTCACAGCCCATCACCAGTCCGTGATAACCGCACACCAGGTTGCCGTTTGCGACGTAACCCAAGGAGAGCGGGGCGCCACGGTGGGGGCAGAAGTCCTCGACGGCAGCGACCTTGCCTTCATGCCCACGGTAGAAAACCATTTTCTCGCCGCAGATCTGGCGGCCCAGCGGCTTCTCGGCGATTTCATCGGGGGTGCAGGCAACGTACCAGGCATTTTTGGGGTACATGACGGGTTCTCCAGGCGGATTTTGTTTTTCTATGGATCCATTAAGTCTCTTAACTAGTTTTGTTGTCAACGGATTATCGACAAATCGAGTGGTATTTCATTTTTAATGGATCCATTGGTGCCGTCATCCGACGAGCAGAATTTCGAACGGGTTGGCTCGAAGTGTCGCCAAGGACATACTGCGACACGGATTCTTGCGTGGCACATCGGAGTGATTCATGAAAACCAAGGCAGTCCTTACCGAACAAGACGTCGCCCAGCTGCTGGTGGCAGCCAAGGAGCTGGCGCATCAACGTCAATGGGCCGTGTCGGTCTGTGTGGTGGACGATGGCGGTCATCCGCTTGGTCTGTTGCGGCTGGACGGTGCTTCGCCGTTGTCGTCCTACATCGCCACCGAAAAAGCCCGCACCGCCGCCATGAGCCGGCGTGACAGCAAGTTTTTCGAAGACATGATCAACGAAGGTCGCTACGCCTTCCTCAGTGCGCCGCATCTGCACGGCATGCTCGAAGGCGGTGTGAGCATTCGCCACGACGGCCAATGTATCGGCGCCATCGGCGTGTCCGGGGTCAAGTCCGAGCAGGATGCCGAACTGGCGCGACTGGCGCTGGAGGCGGTGTTGCCGGCCCTGGTGCCCGATCCCTGAATGGAAGGTAGATTCGCTGTGGGAGCGAGCCTGCTCGCGATAGCGGCGTGTCAGTCGCTGCAGGGGCGACTGGTAGATCGCTATCGTGAGCAGGCTCGCTCCCACAGGGGGTGTGTGAAGAGGCTGGAATTTTGCTGCACAAATCTTCCAGACCGTCCTCACCTTGAGCAGTTAACCTGCCCATACGGATAAATCAGACAGGACAATCCATGACCTCGCGCAACTGGATCGATCTCAAGCAGGACGCCACGTCCGGCATCGAGACCGTGCGCGCGCATTTTGAAGGGCATGCCTACGATCCCCATTGGCATGACGCGTACCTGGTCGGCATGACCGAGGAAGGCGTGCAGCAGTTTCATTGCCGCCGCCAACAGCACAACAGCACGCCGGGCAAGGTCTTCCTGCTGGAGCCCGGTGAGCTCCACGATGGACATGCGCCCCAGGCCGGCGGTTTTACCTATCGCACCCTGTACCTCGAACCCCACTGGCTGGAGCGAGAATTGCGCTCGCTGTTCGACGTCGCGCCAGACAACGCGCAGCTGGGATTCGCCGCCACCCTGGCCGACGATGCACGCTTGGCAAATGCGACGGCCCTGGCGTTCCAGAGCCTGCACGACCAGGAAATCCGCATCGTCCGCCAGACCGCGCTCGATACGCTGCTGGCCAGCCTGACCCAACATTTGCACTGGCGGACACGGATCAACCCCGACCCGCGCCTGCCGTTGGTTGCGCAGCAGGCTCGCGATTATCTGCACGGTCACCTGAGCGAAGACATCGGCCTGGATGACCTGGCACGGGTCACCGGCGTCGATCGCTTCCGCCTGACCCGAGCGTTCAAGGCGGCGTTCGGCCTGGCACCCCATGCTTATCTGATCCAGTTGCGACTGGCCCGGGCCCGGCGTCTGCTGGCCAGCGGCGAGAGCGCCGCGGTCGTGGCGGCACAGCTCGGGTTTGCCGACCAGAGTCACCTGGGCCGCTGGTTCCAGCGTGCCTATCGCCTGAGCCCGGCGGATTACCGCAAGCGCTGCTCAATTGTTCCAGACTGAGCCCAGTTCCATGGAGGAGGATCGGGTCACGATTCTTCACCGAGAAGTTGCTCCATGGACCAGTTACTGCCGTTTGCCTTGTTTGCGTTTGTCGCCTCCATCACTCCGGGCCCGACCAATATCCTGGTGTTGAGCCACAGTTCGCGCTTTGGCCTGCCGACTACAGTCCCGATCATCCTCGGCGGTTGTGCCGCGGCGGCTCTGTTGGTGTTGCTGGTGGGCACGGGGCTGGGGGACGTACTGGCGCGCCATGCCACGATTCAAACGGCGCTGTCCTGGGCCGGCATCGCCTGGCTGAGCTGGATGGCCTGGCAGATCTTCAGCGCGCCGGCCCAGGCCATCGATCCCGACCAGCCCGTCGAGGGCCCGAGGCTCGGTTTGATCGGGGCGGCCAGCCTGCAGCTGGTGAACCCCAAGACCTGGATGATGGCGCTGGCGGTGGTCAGCGTGTTTGCCGGCGCCGAAGCCGACCGCACCGTGCGGGTCTTGTGGTTGTCCCTGGCGTTTTTTGTCATCTCGATTCCCTGCATGACCGTCTGGGCCTACCTGGGCCTCGGTGCCGCCAGGTTCTGCCGCTCCGCCGTGGCGATGGGACGGTTCAATCGGACCATGGCGCTGTTGCTGCTGGCATCGGCGTGGCTGACATTGCTCGTATGAGAGGGGAGTGACCTCCGTGGCTGCCAAGACCGCGCAACCCCTTGCAACGGTTGCGCGGTTTTAAAAAACGGCCATTTCTTGGAGCATCGGGTTCGCGCCGCTTGAGCGCATCTCGATTCCCAATTGCCCCCAAGGATGGAGGTCCACCATGTCTACCCTCGATACCCATGTCGAGTTCATCCAGGCCCGGCTGCCCGCCTGGTTGAAACGGGCCACACGGCCCCAGCAGGAACGCTTCAAGGTGCTTACCCGGCAACTGCAGCGCGACAGCGACGTGCTGAATGCGTTGCTCGTCGACCTGCCGTCGCCCTATGCCTTTACCCTCGATCTGCTCAAAGTGCAGCGGCAGTTGCAGGGCTGGAACCAGGTGAACGGCGGCGGCAGCGTCGCTGATGCCATACGCCGGGCGCGGGTCAGGCGTGGCCCTTCCGTCACCGATCCCTCGCTGTCGGTGATCGAAGCGGCCATGGGCAATTATCCTCCCGCCGACGCGGTTGTCGGGGGCGATTTCGATAAGAATGGCGAGCTGTTCATCCAGGGCAAGCCGGGAGAGTTCCGCCAAGGGGACACCCCGACGAATCGTGCGCCACTGGACATGACCCCGGCCGGTTTCGCCAGCCTCTGTCGGCAGGTGGATGTCGGCGGGGCATACCGGCTGAAGCTCGAACAGCGGCTGCCCCGCATCGTCGGTGAGGTCCCCGTCGTAGCAAAGGCCTACATGGCATACGCACGCAGCCTGCTGGTCCATGATGCCTATGAAGCGAAGCTGGATGGACGCCTGGATGACACCGGCGAGCGGCTGCTGGCCCACGCCGGTGTTCAGTTGGAAAAGCAGCCCGTTGTGCCCCTGGCTTGCGAGGTCAAGGCGCTGGAGCTGCTTTCCGCACCGTTGTTCGGCGCCCGGGTGTACTGGGGGCTGGCAGGCGACGCCAACGGCGTTCGTCCGATCGTCCTGCACATGCCCCACGATACAGTGGCGCCGCTCAAGCAGTTTCCAAGTCTGCAGGCGCTGTCGGCAGAGCTGACCGAGCGGGTCCGTAAACGCAGTTATCGCCAGGGCCTGTCGCGATACTTTCCTTTGCGTCTGCAGGCCAGCCTGGGGGTAGCCTTGCACGATCAGGTGGAGTGGACGATCACTGACAATCCCAATCTGTTCCAGGAAATCCACGCTCGTATCACCGGGTGGCGCGAGGGCGAGCGGGGTGAGGGCGGCAATCCCCGGCGCATTCGGATCCCTGTGCCCAAGGTGGCCTGGGGCCTGAATGACGTGCGCGAGGATCATTGGCACGCCGCTTACCATGAGTGGCGGGGGCATGCGCTGGGCAACGCCTCGGCGCTGATGGTCTCGACCCGGGATCAGGATTGGCGGGCGCTGCTGGCGCGGCTGGAGTACTGGGAGGCCATGATCGAGCGTTCGCTGATGCTCGCGGCCACCTTCTTCCCGTTCTGCACGCCCATCGGCATGGGGGCCGCGGTGGTCGGTGGGGTACGCCTGGTGTACGAGATCTTCGAAGGTATCCAGGCGTTCAACGAAGGCCACGCGCAAGAAGGGATCGAGCATATTTTCAATGTGCTGTTCGGCGTCGCTCAAGGTGCCTACCTGGGGTTCATAGGCGCAGCCATCGAACCCATGCCGGTGGCCGACGGTAGCACCCGCCTGTGGAACGGCGACGTCCGTCCCTTCGAAGCGCGGCGCCCGCCACCCGTGGAGGCCGAGCAGGACGCCTGGGGTGTCTGGCGCACGACCGACGAGGCGTGGGTGCGGATCGAGGATCGTTACTTTGAAGTACAGGGCGCACGGGACAATCTGAGTCTGCGCCTGCCCTCCGGGCACAGGGGCGTCACGCCGCCGCTGGAATGGAGCCGCGTCCGTGGCTGGCAGTGGGCCCATCGCAACCCGTTGCAGCGCGGTAATCTGGAGTTGTTGCGCACGTTCGCCGAGACGCCTGCCGAACTGGATAACCCGACGATCCTGACCGTGCAACGCCAGGTCGGCATCAGCGAAGCGCATTTGCGCTACCTGCAAGTCGAGGCGAAGCCGATGCCGGCCATCTTGGCCGATGCCCTGGATGAAGCACGAAACTGGCAATGGGTGCGGCACACCATCGAGCGTCTACGCCGTGGCGAAGCACCCCGGGGCATGCATTTTCGCATCGTCCAGACCCTTACGGAATTGCCGGGCTGGCCCGAGGACATGACGTTGCGTTACCACGATGGGATGCGAATTTACCCTGTGGGCGACGCGGCCGACACGCGCTCTATCCTGCTAATGCGAGCGGATCTCGCGCGCGATAACTGGGCCGCTCGGATCCTGGATGGGCTGAGCGTGGATGAGCAGACCGCGCTGCTGGGCCAGAACAGCCTCGGCTTGCGCCCGCTGGAGCGCAGTCGCTTGTTGGCCGGGCGCTGGGCTGCGCGGCTGGAGCGCGAGGCCAAGCGGGTGACCCTGGCCATGGCAACGTCAATCGCCCCCGAGCCGCTGGCCGTTCCCTTGATCCGGGCGTTCCCGGGGTTGCCCGAGTCCATCGCCAACGAGCTTGTCCGCGAGGTGTCAGGCCAGGACCGGCAGCGTTTGCTTGACGGCCGGGTGGCTGGAAACCTCGGCAAACAGGGGGCCGAAGCCTTGCGCGAGCTGCGCCTGAGCCAGGCCCTGCGCGCCCTGGCACGGGGTGAAAGCACGGTCGATCGAGACCGCATCGTCATCAACCTGCTGGCCAATACCCCGTCGTTGCGGGGGCGGCTGCACCTGCGCCTGTGGTTGCGCGAGCTGCTGGATCCGATTGAGGTCGGGCAGGGGGGGCCGTTCAAAGTCATCCGCCAGGAAGGTGACAGCTATCTCCCCTTTGACGAAACCGGCGAGGAACTGGCGAGCGCCATGGGTCTGGAAGACGCGCTTCTCAGGGCCATGCCGGACGATGCCCGCCAGGCACTGGGCTTGAACATCTGGGAAGCGGACAAGCTGCGCAGCCAGTTGTTGGTACAGGCCATGGAGGACCGCCAGGCGCTGCGTCCGTACCTGGCAATGCGCAGCCTGGGCAGCCTTGGGTCGCGTCCGCAATGGTTGAACGGCCATCTGGTCTATCCGCTCAGCGGCCGTGGCCGATTGCCGCTGCAAGAGTGGCGCGGCAGTGTGAACCAGCGGCTTGAACGGCTGTTTCCCGCGCACTCGGGGGATGGCCTGACCCGGCTGCGGTTCGGCCTGGTCGAGCAAGCCCAACGCGAGGCCGTTCACTTCAATGACTTGATCACCCGCCTGGAGAACGACTGGACCACCCTGGACCAAGGGTTGCGCCAATGGGAGGAACAGGAAGGCTTTCACCATCCCGTCGAGCAGGCGCTGGACCGTGAGGCACTGCTGGCGCAACGTCGGAACGTAGCCCGGATCATCCGCCGAGCCTGGCAGCGTGCACCGGATCCGGGGGGCGAGGGCAGTGAGCTGGTACTGCGGATTGAAAACGCCAGTATCGGCCGACTGCCTCCGGTGACCGTTCGCATGGATCATATCGAGTCGATGATCCTGACCAACCTGGGGCTGGTGGAGGATCCTTCGGATTTCCTGCAGATGTTCCCCGGCGTCGATTCGCTGAACCTGCGGGACAACCATCTCACCGCGGTCCCTGTCGCGGTGGCGCAGCTGCGGGCATTGGTGGATTTGTCGTTGAGCCGCAACCCGCTGCACCTGGACGCGAATGTGTTCACGCCTCTGCTGGGTACCGATCCCTATGTCCCCTTATGGACCCTGGACCTATCGGGTATCGCCAGCGCCCAGGCGGGCACCGATGCCGAGGTGATCGCCGCCATCGGCAGCCTGGCCGGGCTACCGTCCCTGCGCGAAGTCATATGGGCCGACAACCTGAGTTTCACCCCTGAACAGCTGCGGGCCCTGACCACATCGTTGCCGGACTTGCGCTCGCTGAACCTGGCGCGTTGTGGCTTGCGCCTGGATGAAGAAGGCAGCGCGTTCCTGCGCACCGCCACGGCTTTGCAGGAACTGCGCTTGAACGAAAACAGCTGTCGGGACCTGCCTGACCTGCCGGAGCTGGTGAACCTGATGACGTTGGAGTTGAGCCGGACCGGGCTCGATCGGGTGCCACAGCTGGCCTTGTCGGTGCTGGCCAGGCACGCCGAGGTGTTCATTTCCGATACGTTCGTCGTCGATCTCAGCGGCAACCGCATCACCAGCATTCAAGATGACCTGTTGCCCGCGCTCGCCCGCTTGAGCGAGCAGGACTCCCTGGGGGTCTGGCTCGACGACAACCCGCTGCCCAGTGTCCAGGTCAATGCCCTTCGGGTGATTTTTCCCGAGTCTTTTCGATACACCGTCGACGATTGGCTCTACATATCGCCGTCGCTCCAGAGGGCCCTGGAGGTGGCCCGCGATGATCCGGGGATGCGCAGCTTCATCGACTGGTTCTCTACGCTCGTGCGCGACGCCGATCACGGGACGACTACCGGCTTGTCGTTCAACGTGCGTCGGAGAGCAGCCACGGTCTTGCAGCATTACATGGGTTATCCAGGCGCCTATGACCGCCTGCCGACGTTGATCGGCGACTTCGACCAGCAACTGCGGCAACTGCGCACGCGCCTGCAAGCCCGTATCCTGGACAGGGAACAGCCGGACCTCCCGGAGCTGGAGCTGCACTTCCGCATGTTCCAGTCGGTGATGCGCGCGCGCCTTTCCCGAGACGGCGCGCCGTTTGCCGGTTTCCTCGCGGAACAGCTGTCCAGTTGGGAGTACGTGCTGATAGAGCGATATCCCAACCCCTCGCAACTCGAGGCGCAGATGACCCGGGAAGCGTTCATCGACTGGCTCTGCGATGCCCAGGATACCTACAACGCCAACGATCAGACCCCGAGGCCAAGCGAGATACTGTGGCGGCCCTACCTGGGATTGATGTCGCCCCAGTGGGCCGAAGGACTGGCGGTCTGGGAAGCCCTCGACGACGACCTGGTGAATGCCTTCAGCGGGCCGGTGAATCCATCCCGATGGCCCCAGGTGATGCTGGATAACCTGGTACACCCGGACCCGAACCTGCCCAGCGCGCTGGAGCCGGTCACGGAAGGTGAGCGAACGGTCTGGCGGCGTATCGGGCTCGAAGCCGTCGCGGACGTGGATTGGGCCGCCGGCCAGCCGGTGACCCTCACCGAGGATCAACTGCGCCGCACCATGGCCATCTACCGCTCGGTCAAGAGCCGGGAGGTGGAGGCCCTGGTGCGTCGGGTGACCACGAGTCTGGTCACCGCCTGGTGGCCGGTGCTGCCGTTTTGAAGACCAGTGCCTTCAGGCCGCACTGACTGTCGATGTCGGGAAACTCCGGCGGGTTGGCCAGGCGTTCGCTGAAGGCCAACCCAGGGGCTTCGCGGGTGACGCCCTCGATGAGAAAGTCCGGGCCGGTGGCCGGGTCATTGCTGCAGGCCAGGACGGTGCCCTCGGCGGCCAGCAATTCCGGCAGCCGGCGCAGCACCCGCTGGTAATCCTTGGTCAACAGGAAACTGCCTTTCTGGAAGGTCGGCGGATCGATGATCACCAGGTCATACGGTCCGCTGTTGATCACCTTGCCCCAGGATTTGAACAAGTCGTGGCCAAGAAAACTCACCTGGCCCAGGTCGTGGCCGTTCAAGCGATGGTTGTCGCGGCCCCGGCTCAAGGCCGCGCGGGACATGTCCAGGTTGACCACGTGCTGCGCGCCACCGGCGATTGCCGCCACCGAGAAACCGCAGGTGTAGGCAAAGAGGTTCAGTACGCGCTTGCCGGCGGCATTGGCCCGGACCCAGTCACGACCGTAGCGCATGTCGAGGAACAGGCCGTTGTTCTGCTTCTTGCCCAGGTCGATCCGGTATCGCAGGCCGCCTTCGGTCAGGGTCCATTCATCGATGGGCTCGCCCACCAGCCATTGGGTCAGGCTTTGCGGCAGATAACGGTGTTGCACTGCCAGGGTATGAGCCTTGCTGTGTTGCCAGGCCGGCGTGGCAGCGATGGCGCGCAGCGTCGACAGCAGGTCGTCCAACTGCGCAGGTGCAGGTTCCTTGAACAAGGAAACCAGCAGCACGCCCTGCAGCCAGTCCACGGTGATCTGCTCCAGCCCCGGCCAGCAGCGCCCGCGGCCATGGAACAAGCGACGGGTTTCTTCCGGCACGGATGCCAGGGCGGTCAGTAAGTGGGTTTGCAGGGTTTGAAGGGCTTCAGGGTTCATCAGGCAATGCCGGCGATTCGAAAGGCCGGCATTTTAACCGCAGTGGCATCGGGCGCAATCTGTGGCGAAGTGGCCTGGGGGGACAGTCAATCAGGCTGTGGAATGTGAGGCCGCTATCGCGAGCAGGCTCGCTCCCACATTGGTCCTTTTGCGCCCGCGAAATCGGCGGTCACCCGATACCTTGTGGGAGCGAGCCTGCTCGCGATAGCGGACTACAGTCAGCCCCCACTGGTAGCCAGAATGCTCGCCACTTGCTGCGGCTGGCAGTTGAGATAGGCCGAACGCTTCAGCCAGCCCGGGTCCGGGTACCAGGAGAACATGAATTGCCCGCCCTTGAGCTTGTCGATCACCTGGCGCGCCACCTGGGGGCGCACGGCAGGGCAACCCTGGCTGCGGCCGATACGGCCCTGGCGCAGGCTCCACAACGGGTTCACATAGTCGGCGGCATGGATGACGATGGCCCGATCACGGGCCTGGTCATTGAAACCGGGTTCCAGGCCATCCATGCGCAGCGAATAACCATGGGTGCCCTGATAACTTTCCTGGGTGCGGAACAGCCCCAGGCTGGACTGGTAACTGCCCAGGCGATTGGAAAATTGCGTGGCGAAATTCTCCCCGGATTTCTGCCCGTGGGCCACCAGGTCGCGCAGCACCAGCTTCTTCTTCTGCAGGTCGAAGATCCACAGGCGCCGGGCCGTGGACGGTTGCGAATAGTCGATCACCGCCAGGTGACGGGCTTGGCGGGCACCGTTGGCAACCGCGCATTGCATGGCGCTCAAGGCACTTTTGAGCGCCAGGGGATTGAGTTCCGGCGCGGCGTGGGCGAGGCTGTTGTAAAGCGTTTGAGAATTCGCTTGCCCGGCCAGCGCCGGAGCGCATACCGCGCCCAATGCTGCCATGGCCAGGCAGAGTCGACGAATATGCGTCAGCGTGGCTGAAAAGAATCCACGCAGGGTTACAGGCTGATGTATGTGTGCGGCATCCCGTCCGTAATTGTTCGTGTGCATCATGATGGCGGGTCGTACCTGTCGCAAAGTCAACCGTCAACGAGACGGCCATGGATTGGAGTAAAGCAGTTGTTCAAAAAGCCCGTATGTTACTTGAGCCTTTTATTGCTCGCTTCGCCATTGGTCGCGACAGCCGGTGACGTTCCGTTTGGCGATCCACCCCCTGTACAGGCCACGCTGGCCCGGTTATCGGTGGCTTGCCCGGCGCTGGCCGCGGGTGTCGACTTTCCGACGATGCTGAGCTTGCAGGCGTTCTACCAGCAAAACGCCGGCCAGGCAGTCTGGTCGGACGACGAACGGTTAACGGCCTTGCGGGTCCAGTTGCAGCAACTGGCCGATGACGGACTGGACCCGGCCCGCTACAGCCTGCCGGCCGCCGATACGTCCCTGAGTGCGGACTGTGTCGATATCGCCATCAGCCAGCGCTACCTGCAGGCCTTGCACGAACTGCGTTTCGGCTATTTGCCCCAGGACCGCCTTGAGCCGGTGTGGAAGGCCAGCCCGCAGCCCCAGGACCGCCAGGCGATGATCCTGGCCATCGCCGGGCCCGGTTTGAACAACCTGGCTGCAGCCTTTGACCAGGCGCGCCCGAACCTGGACCTTTACCGCAATTTGCGGGTGCTTTATGCCCAGCAGCGGCAACAGCCCTTGGCCGAATGGCAAGCGGTGCCCGCAGGTGCCCTGCTGCAACCGGACAAACAGGACGCCCGGGTACCGGCCCTGGCGCGACGGCTGTTCAGTGAAGGCTACCTGAGTGCGCCGCCGGCCGAGGGCGATGAGCACTACAGCCCCAGCCTGGTGGAGGCGATGAAAAGCTTCCAGCTGCGGCATTCGTTGCAAGCCGATGGCGTGGTGGGGCCGTGGACTGTCACCGAGTTGAACGTCAGCCCGGCCATGCGCCGCGAGCAGTTGCGGATCAATCTGGAGCGCATGCGCTGGCTGGCCCAGGACCTGGAGTCTGACAGTGTGCTGGTCAACGTGGCGGCGGCCCAACTGACGGTGTACCAGGGCGGCGCACCGGTCTGGCAAACCCGGACCCAGGTGGGCCGGGCGGGGCGGGAAACGCCGTTGCTCAAATCCCGGGTGACAAGGTTGACCCTCAATCCCACCTGGACCATCCCTCCGACCATCCTCAAGGAAGACAAGCTGCCGGAGATCCGCCGCGACCCCGAGTTCCTCAGTCGGCAGAACCTGAAGATCATCGATCGCGATGGCCTGCCGCTGCTGGCCGAGGACATCGACTGGGATCATCCTGGCGACCTGATGCTGCGCCAGGATGCCGGACCGAAGAATCCGCTGGGCAAACTGGTGATCCGCTTCCCCAACCCGTTTTCCGTGTACCTGCACGACACGCCCAGCCAGGCGCTGTTCAGCAAGGGGCCGCGGGCGTTCAGTTCGGGGTGTGTGCGGATCGAGCAGGTGATGCACCTGCGGGATCTGCTGGTGACCCCGGCCGAGCGCTTGCGCACCGACACCCTGCTGGCCGACGGGCAGACCCATGAGTTCAGGTTGACCAGGCCCATGCCAATCCTGCTGGGTTACTGGACCGTACAGGCGGACAGCCAGGGCCAGGCGGTGTACGTCCCGGATGTCTATGGGCGGGATGGGAAACTGGCTGCTGCTCGCGGCCGAGCACTCTGAGCCAGGCTGACCACCGCCATCGCGAGCAGGCTCGCTCCCACATGGTTCTGCTGCACTCGCGACATCGGCGTTCACTCAATACCCGGTGGGAGCGAGCCTGCTCGCGATGAGGCCCGCTCATTCACCGCTGTGTCGACTGATCCCTTCCGCGAGAAGCACTGCACTTTTATGAAGCCGGCAGCATCGGATCGCACCATGGGAAGGCAGTTGCCCCGGGGCCGCAGCTTCTGAACTTTCCAGGCGACTGGAGGGCCGTCTTCGCGGGCAAGCCCGTTCCCACAGGGGTAGAGCTGGTTCGAACCTCCGGGATTTAAGGGTTGGCACGCTCGCTGCAAGAGAGCATCAGGCCCACCGCGAACGCAATCGAGTGGGCAGCCCCGTCGGTCAACGAAGATCGAATGCCAGCAGGCCGGGGGATAACGGTAGATCGGGCGCAGTCGTCGGGTCGATACCGCACAGAACAGGCAAAGACGCCTGGAACCGCAAGGTTTCAGGCGTCTTTTTTTTGCTTTCAAAACCGTGATGGGCTTTTGTCGGGTGCTTTCTATGAATTCCAACGTTGCTTCCCTGAACAAGCTGCAAACGCTGATCGTGATCGGCAATGGCATGGTCGGCCATCACTGCGTCGAACAACTGATCGAGCGCGGTGCCCTCAACCATTACCGTCTGCATGTGTTCAGCGAAGAGCCGATGCGCGCCTATGACCGCGTGCACCTGTCCGAGTATTTCTCCGGTCGTGACGCCGAATCCCTGGCCCTCGGCGAAGTCTCGTTGTACCGGACCCCAGGCGTCACACTGCACTTGGGCGTGCCGGTACTGGAGATCGATCGCCAGGCCCGTCAGGTCGTCACCGCCGGGGAACGCATCCACTACGACAAACTGGTGCTCGCCACCGGCTCCTACCCGTTCGTGCCGCCCATCGAAGGCGCCGACGGCGACTCCCGCCTGGTCTATCGCACCCTGGAAGACCTGGACGCGATTCGCGCCGCCGCCACCAATGCCCGGCGTGGCGTGGTGGTTGGCGGCGGCCTGCTGGGCCTGGAAGCGGCCAATGCGCTCAAGACCCTGGGCCTGGAAGCCCACGTGGTGGAATTCGCCCCACGGTTGATGCCGGTGCAGCTGGACGAGCAGGGCGGCCTGGCCCTCAAGGCTCGCATCGAAAAGCTCGGCGTCGGCGTGCATCTGTCCAAGGGCACCCAATCCATCACTGCCGGTGAGCACTACCGCTATCGGATGACCTTCGGCAACGATGACTTCCTGGAAACCGACCTGATCGTGTTTTCCGCCGGTATCCGTGCCCAGGACGCCCTGGCTCGCCACAGCGACCTGCAGATCGGTCCGCGCGGTGGCGTGGTGATCGACGACCAATGCTTGAGCAGCGACCCGGACATCTATGCCATCGGCGAATGTGCGGCCTGGAACGGCAGCATTTTCGGCCTGGTCGCTCCGGGCTACCAGATGGCCCGCAGCGTCGCCGCCCAACTGAGCGGTGAAAGCGGCGAACCGTTCACCGGCGCGGACATGTCCACCAAGCTCAAGTTGCTCGGCGTCGACGTTGGCTCCATCGGCGACGCCCACGGGAACACGCCGGGCTCGCGCAGTTTCCAGTTCATCGACGAAACCAGCGCCAGTTACCGGCGACTGGTGGTGGACGCCGACGGCAAGCGGGTCATCGGCGCGGTGCTGGTGGGTGACAACAGCTACTACGACACCTTGCTCCAGTACATGCAGAACGGCATCGCCTTGCCCAAGGATGCCGCCAGCCTGATCCTGCCCACCTCCGAAGGCGCACCGACCCTCGGCCCGGCCTCGCTGCCCGCGGCGGCGACCATCTGTTCGTGCCACAACGTCACCAAGGGCTCGATCTGCGCGGCCATCGACGGCGGCTGCACGGATCTGGGCCAACTCAAGTGCGACACCAAGGCCGGTACCGGTTGCGGGGGCTGCGCCGCGCTGGTCAAGCAGGTGTTCGAACATGAGCTGGTGGCCCGTGGCGTCACTGTCGACAAGAGCCTTTGCGAACACTTCGCCTATACCCGCCAGGAGCTGTACGCCCTGGTGCGGGTGGAAGGGATCATCAGCTTCGACGAACTGCTGGCCAAGCACGGCCGCGGGCACACCGGTTGCGACCTGTGCAAGCCGGCGGTGGGCTCGATCCTGGCCTCGTGCTGGAACCAGCCGATCATGGATCCGTCCCTGGTGCCGTTGCAGGACACCAACGACACCTTCATGGCGAACATGCAGAAAAACGGCACCTATTCGGTGGTGCCGCGCATCGCCGGCGGGGAAATCACCGCCGACAAACTGATCGCCATCGGCGTGGTGGCTAAGAAATACGACCTCTACACCAAGATCACCGGCGGCCAACGCATCGACCTGTTCGGCGCTCAACTGCACCAGTTGCCGGACATCTGGGCCGAGTTGATCGAAGCCGGTTTCGAAACGGGTCATGCCTACGGCAAATCCACCCGCACGGTGAAATCCTGCGTGGGCAGTACCTGGTGCCGTTACGGCGTACAGGACAGCGTGCAGATGGCCCTGACCCTTGAGGATCGCTACAAGGGCTTGCGCTCGCCCCATAAACTCAAGTTTGCGGTGTCCGGTTGCACCCGCGAATGCGCCGAGGCCCAGAGCAAGGACGTCGGCGTGATTGCCACGGAAAAGGGCTGGAACCTGTATGTCGCCGGTAACGGCGGCATGCGTCCACGTCACGCCGAGCTGTTCGCCACCGACCTGGATGACGAAACCCTGATCCGCTACATCGACCGCTTCCTGATGTTCTACATCCGCACCGCCGACAGGTTGCAGCGCACCTCGGTCTGGCGCGAAAGCCTCGAGGGCGGCCTGGACTACCTCAAGGACGTGATCATCGACGACAGCCTGGGCCTGGGGGCCGAGCTCGAAGCCCAGATGCAACTGGTGGTCGACCGCTACGAATGCGAATGGGCCAACGCCCTCAAGGATCCGGAAAAACTCAAGCGTTTCCGCACGTTCGTCAACGACAAACGCGGCGATCCGGATGTGCATTTCGTCCGCGAGCGCGGCCAGCGTCGCCCGGTTCACGCCGGTGAACTTCACCTGATTCCCGTCACTGAGGAGGTGCTCTGATGAGCCAGTCAAACGTCGTTCGTATCCCCACCGCCGCAGCCCAGGTGCAATGGCGCGCCCTATGCAGCCGCGAAGACCTGGTCCCCAACTCCGGCGTGGTCGCCTGGCACGACGGCAGCCAGGTGGCGCTGCTGTACCTGCCCGAACAGCAGGACAAACCGCTGTACGCCATCGACAACCGCGACCCCAAGTCCGGTGCGAATGTCATCGGCCGCGGCCTGTTGGGCAGCATCAAGGGTGAGCTGGTGATTGCCTCGCCGATGTACAAGCAGCATTTCCGCCTGGAAGACGGCCACTGCCTGGAATACCCGGAACAGCGCCTGCGGGTGTGGCCGGTGCGGTTGAATGGTGATGTGGTGGAGATTGGCGAAGAGGCATGACAAGGCCGAGGGGCCTGTGGGAATCCTGTGGGAGCGAGCCTGCTCGCGATAGCTGTGTGTCAGGCAGCATCAATGTTGGCTGACAGCACGCCATCGCGAGCAGGCTCGCTCCCACAAGGGGATCATTGACCAAGCGGCATGCGTCTCAGCGTGCCGTCAATTGAAACCGGGAATTAGCAATGAAAACCGCCGCTCAACTGGTGAAACTCAAGAGTGTGCAGAACCAGCAGGTCCATAGCATCGCGCCCGAGCAGACGGTGCTCGAAGCCCTGCGGATCATGGCCGAGAAGAACGTCGGCGCGTTGCCGGTGATCGAGGATGGCCAGGTGGTGGGGGTGTTCAGCGAGCGGGACTATGCGCGCAAGATGGTGCTGCACGGCCGCTCTTCAGTGGGGACTTCGGTGCGCACCATCATGAGTGCGCCGGTGGTGACCGCCGACAGCCAGCAAAGCATCGAGCGCTGCATGGAAGTGATGACCGACAGCCACCTGCGGCACTTGCCGGTGCTCGATAACGGGCAGTTGATCGGCCTGCTGTCGATTGGTGACCTGGTCAAGCAGGCCATTGTCGAACAAGCGGATCTGATCCGGCAGTTGGAGCATTACATTCGCGGGCATTGAGACCGCACACACAGGTTCCTATGGGTGCAAGGACTTGCCTTGATGCCAGGCAGCCGGCGCAAACCCTGTGGGAGCAAAGCTTGCTCGCGATAGGGGCAGACCAGTCGACATTGTTGCTGGCTGACCTACCGCAGTCGCGGGCAAGCCTTGCTCCCACAGCCCACAGCGCCTACTGGCTCGGCCCGGGCCGATGCTGGCGCAACAACTCGATCTGCTGGGCCGGAATCAATTCGCGCAAGGCTTTGTAGAGCGCCCGGGTTTCCAGCAGGTTCCAGATGCGCAGCATGGTTTCCAGCGCATCCAGGGGTTTGCTGATGAAGTCCCGTGCACCGAGGGCCAGGGCGCGCAGGCGGGTGTCCCGGGTGGCATCGGCGGTCAGTACCAGGATTGGCAGGTAGTCGTTGGCCGGGATTCGCCGGTTGAGTTGCTCCAGCACGGCGAAACCGTCGAACGCCGGCATGTGCAGGTCGAGGATGACCAGATCCGGCTCGAAGCTGTTGAACAGATCCAGGGTGCGCAGGGGCTCGGTGCTGCTCAGCACGTTATGCAACCCTTCCCGGGCCAGCAATTGTTCCATCAGGTCCAGGTTGGGGCGCTGGTCGTCGATGATCAGGATGCGCAAGTCGCGATTCATGCAGGCTCCGGTAAATAACGTTCAAGGTGGGCCAGGAAGGCCTGGATATGGATGGGTTTGGTCAGGACTGCCGTGGCGCCGGCATCCTGAAGGACCCGACGGGTCAGGTCGCTGGCATCGGCGGTGATCATCAGCACCGGGGTGGACGCGGTGGCAGGGGACTGGCGCAAGCGACGCAGGACCTCCAGGCCCTCAAGGTCGGGCAGGGTCACATCCAGCAGGATCAGTTGTGGCGCATGCTGGCGTGCCAGGTCCAGGCCCATCTGGCCTTGCATACTCGACAACAACTGGATGCCGGGACGGCGTTGCATCAGGGTTTCGATCAACGCCAGGCTCGACAGGTTGTCCTCGATACACAAGACCCTGCCGTGGTACTCAACAGGCGGACGGGTGACCGTCAGGGCCGCGATAGGCGGCAAGTGCGCGGTGACGACCTGGGCACCCGGCAACTGCAAGGTGAAACAGCAACCCTGGTCCGGCACGCTGTGCACCTGAAGATTACCCTGCATCATCTCCAGCAGGCTCTTGCTCAGGGACAGGCCGAGGCCGGTGCCTTCGACCTGGGGATCGGCGCCCAAGCGTTCGAACGGCTTGAACAACTGGTCCAGTTGCTCCGGGGCAATGCCGCGCCCGGTATCGCTCACGGCAATGGCCACCCGTTTGTCCAGGACAGTCACTTCAATGCGTACTTCACCTTCGGGCCGGTTGTATTTGATCGCGTTGGACAACAGGTTGAGCAGCACCTGGACCAGCCGCTGACGGTCGGCCAGCACGCCGCTGCCCTCGGGCAGCGACGGCAGTTCGACCAGGCGGATGCCGGCGTCGGCAGCCATGGGTGAAACCAGCGTCAGGGCTTCGTGCAGGACGCTCGCCAGGGCGATGGGCTCGATGTTCAGTGGCAAGCGACCCGCTTCGATCCGGGCAATGTCCAGCACTTCGTTGATCAGTGCCAGCAGGTGCTGGCCGGCGCGCAGGATGTGGCTGACCTGGGGACGTTGGCCGGCGGTGGAGTCCATGTCCAGCAGTTGCGCGAAACCGAGAATGGCATTCAAGGGCGTGCGCAGTTCGTGGCTCATGCGCGAGAGAAATTCGCTCTTGGCCCGGCTGGCGCTTTCCGCTTCCTCGCGGGCCGTGCTCAGGGCAATCTCGGCGGCGCGCCGGTCGGTGATGTCGCGGGTGATCTTGGAGAAACCGCGCAGGGCGCCGGTGCTGTCGTATTGGGCGGTGATGACCACGCTGGCCCAGAAGCGGCTGCCATCCTTGCGGCAGCGCCAGCCTTCTTCCATGTAATGCCCGTCACGGGTGGCTTCGCGCAGGGCCATCTCCGGATGCGCCGGGCACTCTTCGGCCAGATAGAACAGGGAAAAGTGCCGGCCGATGATCTCCTGCTCGGTGTAGCCCTTGATCCGTTCGGCGCCGGCGTTCCAGGTGATCACGTGACCCTTGGCGTCCAGGGCGAAGATCCCGTAGTCCCTCACGCCATCGATGATCAGCCGCAGGCGCTCTTCGTTGTCGCGCAGTGCCCGCTCGCGCTCGGCAAGCAACTGTCCGGCTTCCACCAGGCGGGTGCCCAATTGGCCGATCTCATCCTGCTCCGGCGGTTGCGGCCGTAAGGGTTGGCCCAGCGCCAGGCGCTGGGCATTGCCTTGTACCTGCTGCACCCGGGCGACGATGCCCTTGGACAGGAACAGCACCGCGACAATCGCGCCGAACAACCCGCACACCGCTGCAAGCAGCGTGGCGAACAGCAAGCGCATGCGGGTGGCGGAGGCGGCGGCGCTGCGTTCGGCGAGCAGGGCATCTTCGCGAATGCGCATGGCATTGATCTGCTCGCGCAGCACGTCCAGCACTTGCTTGTTCTTGATCAGGAGCGCGGTGATGGCCTCGGTATCGCCGCTCTTGCCGCCACGCAGTTCCACCAGCCCGCTGAGTTTTTCATCGATCAGCGGGGTGATGGTCCGGAGATGTTCGCGCATCCTGGCGTCGCGCACATTGTGGTCCAGGCGTTGCAGGGCGGCCTCGATCAGCAGCGTGGCCTGTTCATAGCCGGGCAGAAAGTCCTCGCGCCGGGTCAGCAGGTAGCCGCGCACGCTGGCTGCCGCTTCTGCCAGCAGGGTGTGCACCGCCTGGATATCGCCCTGCACGCGCAACACCCGACGAACATCTTCTTCAGCCCGGGCGGTCTGGCGCTCGGTGATGTAGATCAGCACCAGTGACAGCAGCAGCACCACCAGTGGCAGGGAAATCACCACCAACGCCTTGCCCCGCAGTGGCAGGTCGGCCCAGCGGCGGGCAGCGAGGTATTTCATGGCCACTGTCCGGCGGGTTGCGCCACCAGTCCCAGGGCGACGCCGCGTACGGCGGCCTGGGTCCGGTCGGCGGCCCCCAGCTTGCCGATGACCCGTTCCACGTGGGCCTTGGCCGTACCGGCGGCGATGCCGAGCTTCTCGCCGATTTCACGGTTGCTGAAGCCGCCCGCCACCAGCCCCAGCACCTGGCGTTCCCGCGCGGTCAGGGCCTGGAGCGGTGCTGCGGCGCCGGCACCACGTTCGGTCATGCGCCGTAGCAGGCGCGCGCTAACCGAACTGTTCAGGGCTTCTTCGCCCCGGGCGACGCGTTTGAGTGCGTCCAGCACTTCGTCACGGCTGGCGTCCTTGAGTAGATAACCGACGGCGCCGGCACCGATGGCCGCCTCCAGGTGGTCGGGGCTGTCGTCCATGGTGAAGATCACCACTTTGATGGCCGGTTGGCGCTGCTGCAGGATGCGCGCCGCGCCCAGGCCGTTGAGCACCGGCATGCGGATGTCGAGAATGGCGATGTCCGGCTGCAGTCGCTCGCACAGGTCGAGGGCTTCCTGGCCATCGCGGGCCTGGCCGACGACCTCGAACCCGGTGCTGCCGGCCAACAAGGCGATGAACCCGGCGCGGGTGACTTCGTGATCGTCGGCCAACAGCAGCCTTAAAGGAGAGGTCATGGATGTGCTCCGTCGAGAGGCAGTGGCACGCTGGCCAACAATCGGGTGCCATCGCCGGGCTGGCTGAGACAGGTCAGTTGGCCTCCCAGCAGGAGGGTCCGCTCCTGCATGGCCGCCAGGCCCAGGTGGCGAGTGCCGTTGGTTTCGATGGGTTGCTCCAGGGCAAAGCCACGACCATTGTCCTCCACCCGCAGAACGGCCTGGCCAGCGCCGATCGAGAGTCCCAGGCTCACGTGAGCGGCCCGGGCATGCTTGAGAATGTTGTTGATGCCTTCCTGGGCGATGCGGAACAGGGCGATTTCGGTATTGCCCGGCAGCCGCGTGGTGCTGTGTTCGACCCAGTCCACCGTCAAGCCGGCCTCGCGCAGGCGATCGGCTTCCTTGTCGACGGCTTTGTACAGGCCGAAATCGTCCAGCACGTGGGGGCGCAGGCCGCCGATCAGTTGCCGGCCCTCACCGACACAACCCTGGGCCAACGCCAGGATGGTCTGCAATTCGCTCGCCAGGTCGGGCGGCAACACCGGGCAGCGCCCGGCGAACCCCTGCAGGCGCTGATGCAGGCCGGCCAGGTTCTGCGCCAGGCCGTCATGCAGGTCATACGCCACGCGCTTGCGTTCGTCTTCCTGGGCCGTGAACAACCGGTGGACCAGTTCCGACATGGTGCGTTCGCGGGCCTGGAGGGCTTCGAGCAGCCGATGATTCTCCAAGTGCGCGGCCAGCAGGGTCGCCAGCAGTTGCAGGGATTCGATGTCTTCGTTGTCGGGGGCGCTGATGACCACGCTGTTGCCCAGCAACAGCACGCCGAACACCGTGCCGTCGGCGGCTCGCAGCGGGACCCGCAGGACCTGGGGCAGGGGGCTGTCGGGGTATTCCAGCCATTGCGGACCCGGTACCGGCGAATCGGCGAGGCTGGCGAGCCAGTCCAGGCGCTCGCCACTGCCATGGCAGGCGAGGGCGCTTGCCGGCTGATCAGGCGTCCATTCCAACAACAGGCCATGGTCCATGGCGATGAACGCGCAAGCCCGTTGCACCACACGCTGGCGCATCTGTGCCAAGGGCAAGCGGGTCAGTTCGTGGCCGGTGCCCAGCAACAGGCCCAGGCGCGCGGCGCGGCTTTGTGACTGACGATACTGGCTGCGGATGGCCAGGGCGCTGCCGGGATCATGGGGTGGGCTCTGCATGGGGGCTCCAGCGTGAAGGGGACCGGTCCGGTCGTGACGTCGGTATTAGAGCGCGTCATCGGTGCCGGGCCTATCTGCCGATCGGCATAGTCGATCGGCACCGGTTGGCCGATGGCGGGGGCTGTGGCGAACGGCAAAGTGGGGTCATTGAAACCGACGCTATTAATACCGAAAGGAACGCTACGATGAAAATGAAAACCCTGGCCCTCGCCACTTTTTTTGTACTGACCACGCCTTTTGTCCATGCCGCCGATGCCACGCCTTTCGTGTATCGCACCGTGGCCGAACAACCCAAGAACGTGAACGATCGGGAGATCGCTGCGCTGTTCGACCAGTGGAACAAGACACTGCAGACCGGCAGTGCCACCGCGATGACCAGCCTCTACGCGCCGGATGCGATTCTGCAACCGACCCTTTCCAACAAGGTGCGCACCACGCCGGCGCAGATCCAGGACTATTTCGAACACTTCCTGGCGGGCAAGCCGGTTGGCCAGATCAACTACCGGGAAATCCGCCACCTGGGGCCCGACGCGGCGATGGACAGCGGCGTCTACACCTTCACCCTGACCAATGCCGATGGCAGCAAGAAGGACGTGCAGGCGCGCTACACCTACCTCTACGAGCGCCTGAACGGGCAGTGGAAAATCATCAACCACCACTCTTCGGCCATGCCGGAAGTGCTGAAAGTCTTGCACGCCAGCCACTGATACTCCTCACCATCCGAGCGCCCTTGATCCCAAGGGCGCTTTTGTTTGTGCAGCAGAAGATTCCCTGTGGGAGCGAGCCTGCTCGCGAAAGCGCCCGACTAGTCGCCAAAAATGCAGGCTGACCGACCGCCATCGCGAGCAGGCTCGCTCCCACAGGGGATTGGCGGTCAGACGCAGAAAGTGGGTTCACCGGGAGCAATGTGGGAGCGAGCCTGCTCGCGATGGCGGTGGCCCAGCTTGCATCAAACCCTCGGTTTCCCCCGCATTTACACATTTCGCCGCACAAAGGACTTGGATTAGCTCGCGAACATTAATTAGAATCAGTCTCATTTAAGACATTCCACGCCCAGGGCCTCTTGACATGTTCGATGCAGCTACGCCGACGGAGCACTCCCTACATGCGTTGTACCGTGATCATGGCGGTTGGCTGGAAGGCTGGTTGAGACGGCGCATGGGCAATGCCTGGGATGCGGCGGATCTGCGCCAGGATACCTTCCTGCGGGTGCTTTCCAGTGCCCAACCCCTGGCGGACCTGCACGAACCACGGGCCTATCTGCTCACGGTGGGCAAGCGGCTGCTGAGTAATTTCTATACCCGGCGCAACCTGGAACAGGCTTACCTCGATGCCCTGGCAAGCCTGCCCGAAGAGTGCGTTCCGTCCCCGGAGCAACGCTGGCTGCTGCTGGAAACCCTGCATGCCCTGGACGAATTGCTCGATGGCCTGCCGCCCCAGGTGCGGCGGGTTTTTTTGTGGAGCCAGCTCGAAGGCCTGGGCTACCGGGAAATCGCCGAGCGCATGCAGGTGTCCGAACGCACCGTCAAGCGCTACATGGCCCAAGCCTATGAGCATTGCCTGCTGGTGGACTTTTGATGCGTCCGGCCCCGTCGTCCGAGGCTCGGGAGGTCGCCCGGGCGGCTGCCCGCTGGCTGACCCTGATGGAGTTCGGCGGCAACGAGTTCGACTCCGCCGGCCTGCAACGCTGGCGCGACAGCAGCGCTCACCACGAAGCGGCCTGGCAGAAGGCCCAGCGGCTGCGTCAACGCTTCGCCGGGGTGCCGCCTTCGCTGGGCATGGCGACCTTGGATCGTCCAGCCTTGCCCCGGCGTGCCGTACTCAAGCGCGCATTGGGCGTCGTCGCGCTGGTTCCGACGGCCTGGATGCTGGGCCGCACGTTGCCACTGGACGCCTGGCGCGCCGACCTGCACACCGCCATCGGTGAGCAGCGACGCTGGTCGCTGGTCGATGGCAGCCTCTTGCAATTGAACACCGACAGCGCCGTGAACCTGGACCTCAAGGCCCGGCGCCTGGTGCTGGTGCAAGGCGAAATGGCCCTGAAAATCAGCGGCGTCACGCCGTTGGCTGTCCAGGCGCCCTATGGCCTGATTACCGTGAGTCGAGGCGAAGTCTGCGTGCGCCTGGGTGAACGAGGCTGCCAGGTGTCGGTGGTCAGCGGTTCGGCGCGGCTGCACCCGTTGCAGGGACCTGTGCTATCGCTGGAGGAGGGCCAACAGGCCAGCCTTCACGCTGCAGGCGCAGGGCCGGTGACCAGGGTCGACCTGACGCAACCGGGTTGGCGCGACGGGGTGCTCGTGGCGCAGAACCAGCCGTTGGGTGACTTTCTCCGTGAGCTGGGTCGCTATCGCCCGGGCGTGCTGCGTTGGGATGACGCCCTGGAATCGCTTCGGGTAACCGGCAGTTTCCGCCTGGAGAATACCGACAAAATCCTTGCTTTGCTCTCGGCCAGCTTGCCGCTCGACGTGCAGATGCGTACCCGTTATTGGGTCACCTTGTCGCTTCGCAAAAATATCGCCTGATGCCTGTCCCCTTTTTTTGTCTCGCTTGTCATTCAAGGCAAGTGAACAAAAACGAGAGCTCCCTCCAATGTCCGCAGTAGTACCTTTGCATGTTCGCCCGGCCCTTGCCGGCTGGCGTCCGCTGTTGAACCTGAGTCTCATGCTGAGCCTGAGCGCCAGCCCATTCTTCATCTCATCCAGCCAGGCCGAGGAAGCGGCGCGGCGCAGCTATCAGGTGCCGGCGGGCAGCCTCAGCGCGGCACTGACCCGCTTCGCCGGGCTGGCGGGTGTCAACCTGTCGGTGGACCCGGTCCTGGTGAGCGGTCGCAACAGCGCCGGGCTTTCGGGAGAGTATGGCGTGGAGGAGGGCTTTGCCCGGTTGTTGCAAGGCTCCGGCCTGCAATTGCAACCGGTGGGCGAACAGGCCTACATCCTGGCCCCGGCACCGGAGGGCGGCAGCCTGCAACTGGCGCCTACTTCAATTCTCGGCGCCGCCAGCGCGGAGGAGGGCGAGGCGTATGCCGGCGGCCAGGTCGCGCGTCGTGGCTCCCAGGGCTTGCTGGGCTCGCGCGACTTCATGGAAACGCCGTTCAGCATGACCACCTACACCAGCGAGACGGTCAAGAACCAACAGGCCCGAACCCTGGGCGACCTGGTCAACAGCGACCCCTCGGTGCGTGCGACCAACCCGGCGGGTGGGCGGTACGAGCAGTTCACCATCCGCGGTTTCAGCCTGTTCAACAGCGATGTGGCCTACAACGGCCTCTACGGCATCCTGCCGACCTATACGATCGACATGGAAATGGCCGAGCGCGTCGACATCCTCAAGGGGCCGAGCCAGCTCATCAATGGCATTTCTCCGCGGGGTAGCGTGGGGGGCGGGATCAACGTGGTGCCCAAGCATGCCACCGATAAGCCCATCACCTCGTTCACCGGCAGCTACGCGTCCAACAACCAGCTCGGCGGTGCCGTGGATGTCGGCCGACGCTTTGGCGAGGACAACAAGTTCGGCATTCGCTTCAACGGTGTGAAACAGTCCGGCGACACCGAATGGGATCACCAGAGCGTGGATCGCGAGATGGCCGTGGTTGGCCTGGATTTTCGCGGTGAACGGCTGCGTGTCTCCACGGACATCGGCCACACCGAGCGCGATACCGATGCGCCGCAGGAGCGTGTGCAGGTTGCCGCCGCCGCGCCGGTTCCCCATGCCAGCGATGTGCGCAGCAACTATGCCCAGCCTTGGAGCAAGGCACGCACCAAGGACACCTTCGGCATGGTGAATGCCGAGTACGATGTCAGCGACTCGACGATGTTGTATGGCGGTGTCGGTGCGCGTGAGAGTCATCATGATTTTCTTCGGCACGGCGTTATCGTTACGAATGCCGCTGGCGATTTCAGCGTCGCTCCTCGAGACTTCACCCGCGATGAGAATGTCCAGACGGCTAACGTCGGGGTGCGCAACTGGTTCCATACGGGCTCGGTGAGTCACGAAGTCAACCTGGCTGCCAGTTATTTCTACATGGACTTTACCAATGGCGGTGCTCGCTATGCTCCGGGCAGCAGCAACCTGTATGACCCGGTGGAAACCACGACGCCAGGTACCCCTACGCGCAAGGATGACAAGGTCTACACCGAAAACCATTTCAGCGGCGTGGCGTTGTCCGACACCCTGGGGTTCTTCGATGACCGCTTGCTGCTGACCCTCGGCGCCCGCTGGCAGCGGGTGGAAGTGGACGACTGGACCGCGGGCGTCAAAGGTGCAACTGCCTATGATGAGGAAAAAGTCTCGCCATCGGGCGGCATCCTGTTCAAGGCCACCGACAGGTTGTCTCTTTACGCCAACTACATGGAAGGCCTGAGCCAGGGCAAGATCGCGCCGTCGACCTCGATCAACGAGGATGAGATTTTCCCGCCGTTCATCAGCCGCCAAGTCGAGGTGGGAGCCAAGTACGACGCGGGGCCGTTCGCCTTGACTGCGGCTCTGTTCCGGATCAAGCAGCCGGCCTACGCGACCGATGCCACGACACGTGTCTTCGGCCCCAATGGCAAGCGCGAAAACAGCGGCGTGGAATTGAGCGTATTCGGTGAACCTCTAAAAGGCACGCGTCTGCTGGGTGGTGTGATGTACATCGACAGCGAGCTGACCAACACCACCGGCAGCACTTACGATGGCAACCGTGCGCCGGCCACGCCGAAGTACAACGTCAACCTGGGCGCCGAATGGGACGTGCCGACTGTACAGGGCCTGACCTTGACCAGCCGCGGTATCTATTCCAGCTCACAGTACCTGGACCAGTCCAACACCAAGGAAATCGATTCCTGGGTACGCTTCGACGTCGGTGCACGCTACGGCTTCAAGGTCGATGAAAAGAACATCACCCTGCGTGCCAACATCGAGAACGTGGCGGACAAGCGCTATTGGAGTTCGGCCGGGGCTTCGGATGACAGTGAGCCGGGCCTGACGCTGTCGACACCGCGCACCTACCTTCTGTCGGCTACCGTGGATTTCTAACACCGCTGTACAGCTCCATGGAGGGAGCTGTTTTTCTATCGTCATATATCGCTTGGATATAATTGATATTAATCTGCAATTATCGGAGGCCTGTCATTCGATATAAAAGCTGATTAAACGGCTTTCGGCGCTGATATTAAAGTGCCTTTCTCTCAGATGTTTATTCCTGAAACTCCAATTCACTTCGGTGAATTCCTCCTGCGCGTTATTCAAATAACAATCCAATCCGAAAACTTCCAATTTATTTGAAATTAAATATTGCACTCATCAGTGAATGAGAATAATTTGCATATCGGGACTTAATCAGGATTGATTCTCATGTCGAATGAAAGCGTTGCACGCATCGATTCTTTGCAGAAGGACAATGCCCATTATCTGCGCCGCCAGGGCCAGTTCGAATCCAATGTGCGCAGTTACCCGCGCAAGCTGCCCCTGGCCATCGCCAAGGCCCATGGCGTCTGGGTGACGGACGTGGAGGGCAAGACCTACCTCGACTGTCTGGCGGGGGCCGGGACTCTTGCCTTGGGTCATAACCACCCGGACATCATGGCCAGCATCGATTACTTCATCTCCTCGGGCATGCCGATGCATACCCTGGACCTCACCACGCCGCAGAAGGATGCCTTCAGTGAAAAGCTGTTGAGCGTGCTGCCTGGGCAGGGGCGTGACTACTGCCTGCAATTCTGCGGGCCGTCCGGGGCGGACGCGGTGGAAGCGGCGCTCAAGCTGGCCAAGACGTTCACCGGGCGCAGCAGCATCATCAGCTTCAGCGGTGGCTATCACGGCATGACCCATGGTGCGTTGTCAGTAACGGGCAACACCGGGCCGAAAGACGCCGTGGCATCCTTGATGCCGGGCGTGCAATTCATGCCGTACCCCCATGAATATCGCTGCCCGCTGGGCATCGGTGGCGAAGCCGGGATCGAAGCACTGGGTTATTACTTCACCCAGTTCATCGAGGATGTGGAGAGTGGTGTGTCGCTGCCGGCGGCGGTGATCCTCGAAGCGGTGCAGGGCGAGGGCGGTGTCAACTGTGCCCCGCCGCAATGGTTGCGCCGTATCCGCGAGGTTACCCAGCGGCACGGCATCCTGCTGATCATCGATGAAGTCCAGGCGGGCTTTGGCCGCACCGGCAAGATGTTCGCGTTCGAGCACGCCGGGATCGAGCCGGACATCATTGTCATGTCCAAGGCCGTGGGCGGTGGATTGCCGTTGGCCGTGCTGGGCCTCAAGCGAGAGTTCGATGCGTGGCAGCCGGGCGCCCACACCGGGACATTCCGGGGCAATCAGATGGCCATGGCCACGGGCCTGGCGACGCTCAACGCGCTGCAGCAACAGGACTTGCCCGCCCAGGCCGAACGGCATGGCGCCTGGCTCAAGACCCGGCTGGCAGCACTGCAGCAGCGTTATCCGGCCCTCGGCCAGGTGCGAGGTCGCGGGTTGATGCTCGGCATCGAAATCGTCGATGAGCGCCAGGCCCCTGATCGCCTGAACAGCTATCCGGGCGATCCGACCCTCGCCGTGGCCATCCAGAAACATTGCTTCGACAACGGGTTGTTGCTGGAGCGGGGAGGACGGCAGGGCAACGTGATCCGCTTGTTGCCGCCGTTGATCATCGATGACCAGCAATGTGCACTGGTAATGGAACGATTTGAACAAGCGCTGCAATCTGCACTTTCACAAGAACGTCATTAAATAATCATTCGATATATACCTGACGATGTAAGTCATATCCGTAACTTGATAAACAGCGCTAAACAATTTTCCCGAAGTTGGGAAGGCGGGCACCTATTGTCCTGGCGCTGAACAAACGAACTTGCCCAGACATGAAGTCATCCGTAACCCGCAGGTTACGAGGAGTAACTATGCAATATCCCGATCGTACCGCTTTATCCCACCGCGTCAGCGAGTTGGCGAGTACTCGCGCCTTGCTCAATTGTTTGATCAAGGAATTCGCATTGCCGGAAAACTGCCTGGATTATCACTGGCCCCAGGATATGCGTGGCATTGCACCCGGAAGTTATCTGGAAGGCCTGCAATCGAAGGGGATTCCCCTGACGATCAGCCTGCCCAACGGCCAGCAGTTCTTCGTGCTGGTGGATCGTTGCGACCGTCTCGGCAGCCATCGCTACCTGTCCGATGTCTATGCGCGGCAGGGCGATACGTCGTGGAGCAACCTGCCGTTCCCCGAGTTCGTCGCGCAACTGCTCGGCGCCTGTGAGCACATGACCCGCGCCAGCAACGACGAGCTGCTCGAACAGGTGTTGCAAAGCCAGTCCCTGACCGCCGCCATCGTCGCCCACAACATCGACGCTGAGGGGCCGGCGCCGCTGAGCAGCTACCTGGCCAGCGAGCAGGGGCTGTGGTTTGGTCATCCGAATCATCCGGCGCCCAAGGCGCGGCTCTGGCCGGCCCACCTGGCCCAGGAAACCTATGCCCCGGAGTTCCAGGCGCGGACGGCCCTGCACCTGTTCGAGGTCCCGCGCGAAGGGCTGCGGATCTCCGCCAACGGGCTGACCGAAGAACAAGTGCTGGCCGGGTTCGCCGACCAGAGCCGTGCCCGGCCGGGCCGGGCGATCATTTGCCTGCACCCGGTCCAGGCACAGCTGTTCGTGCAGGACCGGCGGGTGCAGCAGCAATTGGAACTGGGCGAATTGCGGGACCTGGGCACCACCGGTGCGCTGGCCAGCCCGACGGCCTCCATGCGCACCTGGTACATCGAAGGGCATGACTATTTCATCAAGGGATCGTTGAACGTGCGCATCACCAATTGTGTGCGCAAGAACGCCTGGTATGAGCTGGAAAGCACCTTGATCATCGACCAGTTGTTCCAGCGTTTGCAGCAGACCCAGCCGCAAACCCTCGGCGGCCTGTCCACCGTGGCCGAGCCGGGCTCCTTGAGCTGGGCGCCGAAGCATGCGAGCGAAGCCGACAGCCACTGGTTCCGCGAGCAGACCGGCGCGATCCTGCGGGAGAACTTCTGCCGTCGCGGTGGCGCCGACGTGAGCATCATGGCCGGTACGCTGTTTGCCCGGGATATCCATTCCCAGCCGCTGGTCCATGAATTCCTGCAAGGCTTCAACGGCCAGGCACTGGAGGACGGACAACTGCTCGACTGGTTCGACCGCTACCAGGCGCTGTTGCTGCGTCCCGTGCTGGCGCTGTTCTTCAACCACGGCGTGGTGATGGAACCGCACCTGCAGAACAGCGTGCTGATCCACGACGACGGCCAGCCACAACAACTGCTGCTGCGGGACTTCGAAGGGGTCAAGCTGACCGAGGAACTGGGCATGTCCGGTATTGAGGTCGGTCTGCATCCCCGCGTGCGCCAGTCGATGACCTATAGCCGCGAACAGGGTTGGAGTCGCATCAGCTATTGCCTGCTGATCAACAATCTCTCCGAAGCGGTGCTGGCCCTGAGCTGGGAGCGTCCGCACCTGGCCCCGTTGATGTGGGAACGGGTGGCGCGACAACTGCGCAGCATCCGCGAGGAGCTGGTACGACCGGCGCCGGAGCTGGATGCATTGATCGCAGGGGAATCGATTCCCTGCAAGACCAACCTCAAGGTGCGCCTGGCCGCCAAGGCCGACCGCCAGGCCGGGTATGTCAGCCTTCGTTCGCCATGGGGCGAGGAGGTGCGTTATGCGTGACCTGCCCGAAACGGTAATGGCCGCCATCGACGCGGCCCGGCGCAACAGCGAAGACCCGCTGGCGCTGTTTGTCTATGACCTGGAGGCGCTGACCCGGCATGTCAGCGAGGTGATGGCGGCGTTGCCTGCCGGTGTCGAGCTGTACTACGCGATCAAGGCCAACAGCGAAGCGCCGATGCTCGCGGCCCTGGCGCCGCTGGTCAGCGGCTTCGAGATCTCCTCGGGCGGCGAGATCGAGCGGGTCGTGGCGTGTCCCACGCGCAAGCCTTACGTGTTTTCCGGCCCGGGCAAACTCGATTCGGACCTGCGGGCTGCGCTGGAGAACCGGGTCGAGGCGATCCATCTGGAAAGCCTCAATGAAATCGACCGCCTGCAACGTCTCGCGCAGCAGGCGGGCCGCGTGCAGCCGGTATTCATCCGCATCAATCCGCAGTTGCCGTCGACCCTGTCGAGCAAACTGGCGATGGCCGGCACGGCGACGCCCTTCGGCATCGACGAAGCCGAATTGCCGGAAGCCGTGCGGCGGGTGCAGGCGTTCAGTCACCTGAGCCTCAAGGGTTTCCATGTGCATGCGATGTCCCACCAGAACTCGGTGGAACGGCACGAGCAACTGTTGGATTTCTACCTGCAACGCTGGACTGAATGGAAGGCGCTGGCGACCGGGGATGAGCAACCGACCCACTTGAATGTCGGCGGCGGCATTGGCGTTGACTACCTGAGCGGGCAGCGCTTCGATTGGCAGCGGCTGTGCCGGCACCTGGGCAAGTCCCTGGCGCAGCACGAGCAGCCGCCGGTTGTGCGTTTCGAACCGGGTCGTTTTATCAGCGCATTCTGTGGTTACTACGTGATCGAAGTGCTGGACACCAAGACCAGCCACGGCGAGCACTTCCTGGTCTGTCGGGGTGGCACCCACCAGTTCCGCCTGCCGGCGGCGCAGAGTCACGATCACCCGGTCATCCACCTGCCTCGTCGACGCAAGCCGCAGCCGGAAACTGCGCAGACCTGGACCGTGGTCGGCCAGCTGTGCACGCCCAAGGATGTGTTGAGTCGCGGCCGCCAATTGCAAGGGGCCGAGGTGGGGGATCTGTTGGTGCTGCCCATGGCCGGTGCCTATGGCTACAACATCTCCCACGCGGACTTCCTCTGCCATCCGCGTCCGCAGCAACAGTTCGTCAGCGCCTCCATGCCGGGAGCGCGGTCGTGAAAGTGCCGCGTCACTGGGTGGTGATCAACGTCATGTTGGGCACGCTCACGGTCAGCCTCAACAACAGCTCGCTGAACCCGGCGTTGCCGGCGTTCATGGCGGCGTTTGCCATAGGGCCGCTGATGGCGACCTGGATCGTCGCGGGTTTCATGACCGCCATGGGCATGACCATGCCGTTGACCAGCTTCCTGAGCCAGCGCCTCGGCCGCAAGCGCTTGTACCTGTGGGGCGTGGCACTGTTCATCGGTGGTTCGCTGATGGGCGCGGTGGCTGACTCGATAGTGCTGGTGATTGCGGCGCGGGTGGTCCAGGGGATCGCCAGCGGGCTGATGATTCCGTTGTCCCTGGCGATCATTTTCTCGGTGTATGCCAAGGACGAGCGGGGGCGGGTGACGGGGCTGTGGAGTGCCGTGGTCATGCTCGCCCCGGCGGTGGGACCGTTGTGCGGAAGCTTGCTGCTGGAGTGGTTCAGCTGGCGCTCGTTGTTCCTGATGAACGTGCCCATCGGGCTGTTGGCGCTGATCCTCGGCTTGGGCGTGTTGCCGGCTTCCGAACCGCCGGAGCGCAAGCCGTTCGATTTCGCCGGATACCTGCTGATCGCCTCGGGCATCGGCTTGCTGATGGTCGCCACCAGTCGCCTGCACCACGTCGATGGCCTGTTGGATCCGCTCAACCTGGCGATGCTGACGGCGGGCGTGCTGTGCCTGATCGCCTTCGTGCGCGTTGAGTTGAGCCGTCCGGAGCCGCTGCTCAACCTGCGGATCTTCAACCTGCGCGGCTATCGCCTGAGCGTGATCATCGCCGTGGTGCAATCGGTGGGCATGTTCGAGTGCCTGGTGCTGGTGCCGCTGCTGGTGCAGATGGTGCTGGGCCACAGCGCGATCTGGACCGGCCTGGCGCTGCTGTGCACCGCCGGGTTCGCCAGCCTGTTCGGCCAGATGGGCGGCAAGCTGCTCGACCGGCACGGACCACGGGCCGTGGTGTCGGCGGGCATGTTGCTGACCGGTGCGTCGACCCTGGCCCTGGGCATGCTCGGCCCCCAGGCCACCCTCGCCACGGTGTTCGTCTTGATGATGGTGCGCGGCGCCGGGCTGGGGCTTTCCTACATGCCGGTGACCACCGCCGGGCTCAACGCCTTGCCGGAACCGATGGTCACCCAGGGCGCGGCCATGAACAACATCTCCCGACGCCTGGTGTCGTCGCTGGCCATCGTTATCGCCTCGCTCTGGCTGGAAATGCGCCTGGGGGTCGAGGTCGGATCCGCACTGCGAACCTCAGGCGCCATCAGCGAAGTATTCATCGCCACCGGCGTGCTGATCCTGCTGGCCTTGCCTTGCGCCTGGCGTTTCCCCATGCCGGAACGGGCGGCCGAGGCGCCGTCCGTGGCCCTCGAACAACGTTAATCGATAAGGAATTCCCATGACGATTTTTGAACAAGCCCCGCAATCCACCGCCCCAGGCGCCTGGCTGGCGGGCACCGATGCCGATGTCCGGGTAAAAGTCCAACAGCGGGCGGTCGGTCAACTGCTGCAAACCCTGCTGTACGAAGACGTGCTGGCGTACCGATGCGAGCCGCTTGCGGACGGCCGGTATCGTTTCATCGTGCAAGGCACCGATGCCGCTCAACAACCGGTGCAATACCACTGCAACGGCCTGCGCAGCAGCAGTTTCGAGCTGATCCGCCTGGATCACGCCAGCCTTGAGCGCGTCGATGCCGCGGGGCAATCCGCGGCACCGGATCTGCACCAGGCCCTGGCGGAACTGCTCGGCGAGTTCGAGGGAAGCGCCCACCTGCCGCGCTTTATCCAGGAACTGGAACAGACCCAGCTCAAGGATCTGCAATCCCGCAGCCAGGGCTACCGTGCGCCGCGTGCAGCCCATCGGCTGGATGTGGATGCGCTGGAACAGCACTTCATGGACGCCCACAGCTACCACCCGTGCTACAAGTCGCGGATCGGCTTCACCCTGCATGACAACACCCGCTACGGGCCGGAGTTCGCCAGCCCCATCGCCATCGTCTGGCTGGCCGTGGCCAAGTCCTGCGGGGCGATGAACCATTCAAGCAAGATGGATTTCGACGCGTTCATCCGCCAGGAAGCCGGGGAGACGCGCCTGCACCAGTTGGCCGCGATCCTCGAAGGCCGCGGTCAGTCGCCGGACGCTTACTGGTTGATTCCCGTGCATCCGTGGCAGTGGGAAAACACCATTGTCCCGACGTTCTACCCCGAGCTGCTCAGCGGCGAACTGATCTACCTGGGCACCTCGCAGGATCAGTACAAGGCCCAGCAATCGATCCGCACCCTGGCCAACGCCAGCGCCCCCGAGCGCCCTTATGTAAAGCTGGCGATGAGCATGACCAACACCTCCAGCACGCGGATTCTGGCGCGGCACACGGTGATGAATGGTCCGATCATCACCGACTGGCTGCAACAGCTGATCGCCACCGATAGCACTGCAGGCGCCCTGGACTTCGTCATCCTTGGCGAGGTGGCCGGGGTCAGCTTCAGCTACGACCACCTGCCGGCCACCCGTGCGCCTCAAGCCTACGGCACCCTCGGCGCGATCTGGCGGGAAAGCATCCACGGCTATCTCAAGGCCGATGAGCAAGCGGTGCCGTTCAACGGTCTGAGCCACGTGGAAAACCGCTACGGCCAGGGCGAGCAGCTGCCGTTCATCGATGCCTGGATCGCCCAGTACGGTTTGCAGGCCTGGACTCAGCGATTGCTGGAAGTCACGGTGCCGCCGATCATCCACATGCTCTACGCCGAAGGCATCGGCATGGAGTCCCATGGCCAGAACATCGTGCTGATCACCCGGGACGGCTGGCCGCAGCGTATCGCCCTCAAGGATTTCCACGATGGGGTGCGTTACTCCCCGGCGCACCTGGCGCGGCCGCAGCTGTGCCCGACCTTGGTACCGTTGCCCGCCAGCCATGCAAAGCTGAACCGCAACTCGTTCATCCTTACCGATGACGTCAATGCGGTGCGGGATTTCTCCTGCGACTGTTTCTTCTTCATTTGCCTGGCTGAAATGGCGATTTTCCTGCGCCAGCACTATCAGCTGGACGAAACCCGCTTCTGGCAGATGACCGCCGACGTCATCACCGCTTACCAGGCTGCGCATCCGCAGCACCGCGAGCGCTTCGGGCTGTTCGACGTATTCGCGCCTTCCTATGAAGTGGAAGAGCTGACCAAGCGTCGCCTGTTGGGCGACGGCGAGCGGCGCTTCAAGTCGGTGCCCAACCCGCTGCACGCCTTCAGGCCGCAGACATGCTGAGAACCAATCAATTGAAGCTCAAACTCGGCGCCGGACAGGCAGCCTACGGCCTGATCAGTTCGATTCCGTCGGCCATGACGATCGAGCTGATCGCCGAGGCGGGCTACGACTTCGTGATCATCGACATGGAGCATGTGCTGATCAACCCGGAAACCGTGGAGCACATGATCCGCATCGCCGAAGCCTACGCCATCACACCCTTGGTACGGGTCGCGGACCTGAATCCGAAAACCCTGCTGCGCCTGCTCGACGGCGGCGCCCAGGGCATCGTGTTGCCGATGATCGAAAGCCCGGAGCAACTGGCCGATGCGATTGCCGCGTGCAAGTACCACCCGTTGGGGCGGCGCAGCCTGAATGCCGGGCGCCCCGGTTCGTTTGGCAAGCACAGCCTGGCCGAGTACGTGGGGCTGGCCAACGAGCAAATCATGGTGGTGGCGATGATCGAAAGCGCCGAAGGCGCACGGCGTGCAGCGGACATCGCGGCGGTGCCCGGCCTGGACCTGATCCTCGAAGGCGCGGCGGACCTGTCCCAGTCCCTCGGCACGCCCTGGCAGATCGACACGCCGGCGGTGCAACAGGCCTTGCTGGACACCTGGCAGGCGGCCCGCGAAGCCGGCGTTCCCTATTGCGCCATTCCCCGTCAACCCGACGACCACGCCCGCTGGCGTGCCCGAGGGGTGCACACCTTTGTATTGGGCGACGAGCGCGGTATCGCGTTCCGCGCCCTCCAGGGCCGTTTGGCCACACTTTCTTCAGAAGGACATGAATCAAGATGACTAGCCTGACCTCACAAGCCCTGGCCCAAGCCGCCGATATCGTCATGCAGGATCTGGTGGACTGCCTGTTGGCCGAACACTTCTTTGGTAACGAACCATCGTTCCTGGTCAGCCTCGGCGACTGGCAGCAGGCCCATCCGCAAGCCCCGGCGCTCGCCGGGCGCGTCTGGGATTGGTGCTACGACCCGGCTGAACAGCGCTTCATCAGCATTGCCCTGCGTGCGGGCATCACCCAGCAGTGGGAAAAGGTGCCGGGCACTCCGGTGTTGGCGCGCCAGGAGCAGCAGTGGACGGTGCTTGCGCCGGAAGACTTCATGAAGCGGGTGTTCGCCTCGATGGCCGAGCGCTTCAAGGACAACGATAAAGGCCTGGCGCTGTTTCTCGATGTGCTGCACACCAGCGTGAAGCAGACGGCGTTGTCCCTGTCCCACGCGGTCGATGACCGTGAGCTGATGGCCCAGGATCCGGCGACGTTTTTCCGCACCATGGAACAGTGGGCCTCGCTGCGCGATCGTCCCTATCACCCATTGGCCAAAGCCAAGCAAGGGCTCGACGACGAGGAATACCTGCGTTACCAGGCCGAATTTGCCCGTCCGGTGGCCTTGAACTGGGTCGCGGTGGACCGCACGCTGCTGCAATGCGGCGATGGCGTGGGGGACCTGGCGCAGTGCTATCCGGCACGTTATCTGTTGCCTGAGCCTCTGCAGGCCCGGCTCGCCGGGGAAATGCAGGCGCGGGGCCTGGCCGACAGCCACATCGCGCTGCCGGTCCACCCCTGGCAGTGGGAACATGTGCTCGACAAGCAGTTGGGTGAGGTATTCACCAAGGGCGACTGTCAGCGCTTGAGCTTCAACGAGGGCGACTTCTTCGCCACCTCGTCGCTGCGCTCCATGACGCCGTGCTTCGACAGCGCCGACTACCTCAAGCTGCCGATGGCCATTCACTCCCTGGGCGCGTCGCGCTACTTGCCGGCGGTGAAGATGATCAACGGCGGCCTGAGCGAAGCCTTGCTCCACGAGGTACTGGACAAGGACGCGCCCCTGCGCCAGTCGCTGCACCTGTGCGACGAGGGCAAGTGGTGGGCGTTCATGCCCCCCGAGGCGACGCTGTTCGACGAGGCACCACGGCACCTGTCGGCCATGGTCCGGGGTTACCCGAGCGCGTTGCTCAACGATGCCGACACCCGCCTGCTGCCCATGGCCGCCCTGGGCACGCCGCTGCCGGGCAGCAACCGTCACTTCTTCGATGACTGGATGCAGTACCGCAACCTGCCGGCGGACGCCGAGTCGGTCATGACCCTGTTCCGCGAACTGGCCCGCAGCTTCTTCGACATCAACCTGCGCATGTTCCGCCTCGGCATGCTGGGGGAAGTCCACGGCCAGAACGCGGTGCTGGTATGGAAGGACGGCCATGCCGAAGGCCTGTTGTTGCGTGACCACGATTCGCTGCGGATCTTCGTTCCCTGGCTGGAGCGCAACGGCATGGCGGACCCGGTCTACCGCATCAAGAAAGGCCACGCCAACACGCTGTACCACGAGCGTCCCGAAGACCTGTTGTTCTGGCTGCAGACCCTGGGCATCCAGGTCAACATGCGGGCGATCATGGACACCCTGGCGCAAGTCTACTCGATGCCGGTGACTGGCTTGTGGCAGGCCCTGCGGGACGTGCTGGACGAACTGATCGAGACCATCGACTTCGACGCCGAGGCCCGGGCGATGCTCAAGGTGCAACTGTTCGACGCGCCCAACTGGCCACAGAAGCTGTTGCTCACGCCTATGATCGAGCGGGCCGGCGGCCCGGGCAGCATGCCGTTCGGCAAGGGCGAGGTGGTCAACCCGTTCCGCCGGCTGTCGCTGGAGGCCTGAGGGCATGGCGACCAGTCGCGTGCTCGGGATTGAACCGGCGTCTACCGACGGGGCTTGCCGGTTTACGGCCGGCGAATGGGCCGTGCTCAGCGGCCCCTTGCGGTTGAAGTCGGCACGGGAGCGCGATTCGTCGCGTTCCCTGGCGGCCCACGAACTGTTGAATGGCGGTGTGTGCCTGCGGTTGTTGGACGAGCTGACGCCGATCCTTGGCTCGCCGTCCCGTGCAATCACCGCCTCGCTGTTGAGCAAGCGAATTGCGTTCCTTACCACCAACCCCTGCCTGTATGCGCTGTCGGCCTGCGACAAGGGGCTGCGGATGTCCCTGGACAACAGCGTCATCGAATACGGTCACGACGCGGGACGCTGGACCTCGTCGATGCCGCTGCTGGACCCGCAGCCGCGGGCCTATGCCGCCGGCGAGCGGGAGGCCTGGCGCGAAGCGTTGGTCGGCAGCCTGTTCGCCGGGCTGCTCAAACCGTTGTGGGATCTGTTTACCCAAGTCAGCGGCATCTCCCGACGCATCCTCTGGGAAAACACTGCGGTGCGGGTTTATTCGCTGTATGAAAAACGCATGGACAGCCTGCAGGACCCGTCCGCGCGCCGGCGTATCGACGCCGATTTCGATTGGCTGCTGAACCACGCCGATCCCGAAGTGTTCGGCCTGGACTACAACCCCTTGCGGCATTTCCATCGTGCCCCCATGCCCCTGGCCGAAGGCGGCTGTCGACGGTTGCGGCGCACCTGCTGTTTCTATTACCAGGCGAGCAACCCGGGCGAATACTGTTCGGCCTGCCCGTTGCTGCGAAGAAGGACAAGACATGAATGATTCAACTGCATCGGCGGCGATCATTGAATCGCTGTTGGCACAGTACCGGGGGATCGCGTCGTCGACCCTTGGGCATTTCACCGACAGCGGATACCTGCGGGGCATCCGCCCGCTGTTCGATAACCTGCGCATGATCGGCAAGGTGGTCACGGTCAGGCTGTTCACGCCTGACGGTAGTGTCTTGCGCGAAGCCTTGCTGCTGAGCGAGCCAGGAGATGTGCTGGTGGTGGAATGCGTGGGGGATCCCGATTGTGCCTGCTGGGGAGAGCTGCGCACCCTGGCCGGGCTGATCAAAGGCCTGGCCGGTGTCGTGGTGTGCGGCGCGGTGACCGACGTGGCTGCCTTGCGGGCCCATCGCCTGCCGGTGTTCAGTCGTGGTGTCAGCGCTTTCACCACCCGCAGCCTTGGGCTTGGCGGCGAAGTCAATCAGCCAATCCGGGTGTCGGGTGTCACCGTGCATCCGGGTGACATTGCCATCGGTGATGACGACGGTGTGTTCATCCTCGGGGTGCGACAGGCCAGCGATCTGCTGCCCAAACTGCTGGCGAAAGAGCAGGCGGATCGGCAGAAAAGAACCGAGTTTCTGCAACGGATCCAGCGCTGAGGCTGAGCCTCAGGCGTCGCGGAACAAGTCGTGGGCATCCAGCAGGCGCCAGGCGATTTCCGGGCGTCTTTCCAGGCCGCGACGAATGGCGGCCGGGATCGATTGGCGAATCTTGCGGCAGAGGCCGGGTTGCGCCTGGAACTCGATGGCGATACCGCGCATGGTCCGGACTTCGTTGTAGCCCGGCTCGATGGTCAGGCGGATACCCAGGTTTTCGTAAAGCCGCTGCTGCAACCGTTCAAGTTCGGCCAGGTCCTGGATGTTTTCCAGCCGTTCGAGCAGGCGTTTTTCTTCCTGGCGATTCAGACAGAGGATGCGCAGGTCGCTGCCCGCCGTTTCCAGCAAGGCCTCGCGCCCGCAGTCGCAGACGCCGGGCGGGCAGGGGGGACGGATCGGAATCGACGCGGTCATGGGCTCCACAGGTCCGGGGTACGACGAAGCCACCGTTGACTCCATCGGCGGCCCAGGCAATGTGATGCCTGGCGACAGTGCGGTCAACCCTGTCATAGGGCCGCCGGTCTGTCACCGGCATGTCCCGCTCGTCTGTTTATCCGCCGATCCGATCAAATTTTCCAGGGCGAGCATCCTCAAGACAGACAGGGCGTTGCGGTCCGTACCGTCATCGGCACCGCGACGGCCCTCGTGGCAAGCATAAGGAGAGTCCGATCGATGCAAGCGAACCTGTCTACATTACCGTTGCTGGAAGAATTGTTGATGGCCCGCGGACCGGGCGGGCAGGAAGACGAAGTCCGGCAAATCTGCATGCGGGAGCTGGAGCCCCATTGCGACAAGACCTGGGTCGACCCGGCCGGCAACGTCATCGGGCTGATCGAGGGAGCCGCCAACGGTAGCGACACTCAAACACCGGTCCGGGTCATGGCTCACCTGGACGAAATTGCCATGCTGGTCAAACGCGTCGAGTCCGATGGAACATTGCGGGTGGTGGCCTTGGGTGGCGCCAATCCGATCAATTTCGGCGTGTGCCCCGTGGACATCCTCGGCGATCAGGATTTCATCCCTGGTGTGTTGTCGTTCGGCTCCATGCACAGCACCGCCGAAACCCATCAGGGGGCGGATGTGCTGTCCGGGAATGTGCATTGGGAAGACGTCCATGTGATCACCCGTTGTTCACGGGAGCAATTGCATAAGCATGGCGTACGTCCTGGCACGCGGGTGGTGCTGAGCCAGCATTGGCGTCGGCCGTTCCGGGCGGGCGATGCGATTGCCGCGCATTTCCTCGATGACCGCGCGCCGATGGTCGCGACCTTGCAGGCCGCCGCGCTGTTGGCCGAGCGCCGGGCGGAGCTGGTCGGTGAGGTGTATTTCGTTTTCACTACCCAGGAGGAAGAATCCAACGCCGGAGCGCTGTACGCCGCCGCCCACCTGCCGGGCGAGGTCACCGTTGCCGTCGAGGTCGGGCCGGTAGTGGCGGAATACGGAACCCGGCTGAGTGTCAACCCGATCATCAACACGGGGGACGAAAAAGGCTGCTACAGCCGCAAGATCGTCGACCAGCTCTACCGCGCGGGAAAAAGCATCGACCTGGAGCCGCAATTCGCGCTGCTGGTGGACTTCGCCAGCGATGCCAGCGCGGTCATGGGCAGCGGCGTCTCGGCCATGGGGGGATGCATCGCCATACCCACCGAGAACACCCACGGGTTTGAGCTGATCCTGGAAGGCAGTATCGAAGCCTGCGCGGGGACGTTGCTGGAGTTCCTGATCAATCGGCCCGAGGGTGAGTAGCACTAAAGCCCCTGTGATCGCTGAACCCCTGTGGGAGCGAGCCTGCTCGCGAGACGCTGGCACAGTCAACGCCGGAGCAAACAGGCCCACCGCTATCGCGAGCAGGCTCGCTCCCACATGGGGGCCCGGGTGCCAGCGGGATTCGAGTCCCACCGCAGCTTCCCTATGGGAGCGAGCCTGCTCGCGATGACGGCGGCACATTCAACACTGAAGCCAGCAGGTCCACCGCTATCGCGAGCAGGCTCGCTCCCACATTGTTTTGCGGTGGACGGCGAATCTGCGATCAGCCCGGACCCTGTGGGAGCCGGGCTTGCCCGCGACGACGGTGGCACAGACCGCATCGATGCAAGCTGATCCACCGCTATCGCGAGCAGGCTCGCTCCCACATTGTTTTGCGGTGGACGGCGAATCTGCGATCAGCCCGGACCCTGTGGGAGCCGGGCTTGCCCGCGATGACGGTGGCACATTCAGCATTGATGCCAGCAGGCCCACCGCTATCGCGAGCAAGCTCGCTCCCACATGGGGGCCAGGGTGCCAGCGGGATTTGAGTTTGACCGTAGAACTGCTGTGGGAGCGAGCCTGCTCGCGATGACGGCGGCACAGTCAACACCGGAGCAAGCAGGCCCACCGCTATCGCGAGCGGGCTCGCTCCCACAAGGGCGGTGTGGCTACAACCCCAACTCGGACAACCCAGGATGATCGTCCGGCCGGCGCCCCAGGGGCCAATGGTATTTGCGTTCGCTTTCCTTGATCGGCAGGTCGTTGATGCAGGCGTAGCGGTTGGACATCAGGCCTTGCTCATCGAACTCCCAGTTCTCATTGCCGTAGGAACGGAACCAGTTGCCCGAGTCGTCGTGCCATTCGTAGGCATAACGCACGGCGATGCGGTTGTCGGTGAACGCCCAGAGTTCCTTGATCAGCCGGTAGTCCAGTTCCTTGGCCCATTTGCGGGTCAGGAAGGCCTTGGCTTCTTCGCGGTTATGGACGAATTCGGCGCGGTTGCGCCATTGGGTGTCCAAGGTATAAGCCAGGGACACTCGCTGCGGGTCGCGGGAATTCCAGCCATCTTCAGCCAGGCGGACTTTTTCGATGGCCGATTCACGGGTGAACGGCGGCAGGGGTGGACGAACTTCAGGGGAGGACATGGCAATTCTCCGGCGAGTGGTGAATCAAGTTTCACGATGTTCAGCGGATGAGCTTTTTATGTCTTCTCAACCAACAACACCTTCAGTATGGCCTGGGCGTGATCGGCGGCACTGTGGTCGCCCATGACCAGTGCGACAGTAATCGCGCCATCGATCAGAATAAGTAACTGTCGGGCCAGGGCCTCGGGGTCTTCGACACCTTGTTCAATACATAACCGGGTGACGTAATCGAGCAACTTCTGCTTATGCAACTTCGCCAACTGGCGGACCGGGTCCTGTGGGTCTCCGGTTTCGCCGCTGGTATTGATGAACGCACAGCCTCTGAAGCCGTCGCTGTCAAACCAGCCCTTGAGCACGGTGAACAGGTTGTACAGCCGCGCAGCCGGGGTAGGGGCCTTGTCGACCTCGGTGCTGAACCAATGCATCCAGCGCTCGTCCCGTCGCTGGAGGGCGGCCAGGATCAGGTCGTCCTTGTTGGCGAAATAGCGATAGACGCTTTTCCTGGAAACGCCGGCGGTTTTCACCAGGAGATCCATGCCGGTGGCCGCTATGCCACTTTTATAGATCAGTTTTTCGGCGACATCGAGGATGATGTCTCGTGTGTCATTGCTGATGATCTCGTTCATGGCGCTTACAGTGGAACGATCGTTCTTCTTGGTCAAATGTTTTTTTCAATGGCTGCGCTTATGGAACCATGGCGTGCTGGCGATGGGGCTTCGCCATCGCGATCGCGAGCAAGCCGTGCTCCCACCCAGAGTCCCAAACCCATCCGCCATGGTGTAAGCTCAGCGACTCTTCGGAATCGACCTTTTGCGAGCCCTATGCCGTCGCTTTTCAAACGCTCCCTGCTGCCCAAGCTGCGCAGCTTTGCACTGACCGCCGATGCCGTGACCATCCTCGATGGCGCAGCCGAGTTCCGCCGTTGCCTGCTGGAGAAAATCGCCCAGGCCACCCAGCGCATCTACATCGTCGCCCTGTATCTGCAACAGGACGAAGCCGGCCAGGAAATCCTCGATGCCTTGCATGCCGCCAAGGCGGCGCGTCCGGAACTGGACGTGGTCGTGGTGGTGGACTGGTTGCGGGCCCAACGCGGGCTGATCGGCGCCAAGAAACAGCCGGGCAACTCGGCGTGGTACCAGGAGCAGACGCGCAGCCATGCCAGCGAGGTGCCGATCTATGGCGTGCCGGTGCAGACCCGCGAACTGTTCGGCGTGCTGCATTTGAAAGGTTTCGTCATCGACGACTGCGTGCTCTACAGCGGCGCCAGCCTGAACAATGTCTACCTGCACAAATTCGACAAGTACCGCTACGACCGCTATCACCTGCTGCAGAACACGGCGCTGGCCGACTCGATGCATCACCTGGTGCAGCATGGCCTGATCACCTCCAAGGCCGTGCATCGCCTGGACCTGCCGAACCTGCCCAGCACCCGCAGTTTGCGCAAGGACATTGGCGACCTGCGCAGCCGGCTCAAGTACGCCGCCTATGACACCACGGCCGGCAGCCTCGACAAGAGCGGCCTGTCGGTGAGCCCGTTGCTGGGCGTCGGCAAGAACAATCCGTTGAGTCGGGTCATAGGCGAACTGATCGCCAGCAGTCGCCAGCAACTGACCATTTGTACGCCGTACTTCAACCTGCCCCTGGCAGTGACCCGCGAGCTCAACCGCGCGCTGGCCCGTGGGGTCAAGATCGACATCATTGTCGGCGACAAGACCGCCAACGACTTCTTCATCCCGCCGAGCGAGCCGTTCAAGATCATCGCTGCGCTGCCTTACCTGTATGAGATCAGCCTGCGTCGCTTTGCCAAGCGCCATCAGCGCTACATCGACAGCGGTCAGTTGAACCTGCATTTGTGGCGTGACGGCGACAACAGCTATCACCTCAAGGGCATGTGGGTCGACGAGCGCTACACCTTGCTGACCGGCAACAATCTCAACCCGCGGGCGTTCCGCCTGGACCTGGAGAACGCCCTGTTGCTGGAAGACCCCAAGGGCGAACTGCTGGGGCCCCGTCAGGCCGAGCTCGAGCAGATCTACCAGCACACCCGCCGAATCGAGCGCTACCTGGACCTGGAAGCGTTGCCGGACTACCCGGCGGCGGTGGCCAAGTTCCTCAAACGGGTCAGCCGGGTGCGGATCGAGCGGCTGCTCTACCGGATTCTGTGAACACCGGCGCCATGGCCGAAAAAGACACCATCTCCATCCAGTTGGTGCGTGAGGCGCTGCTGCAAAGCTGCGCCCCAGGCCCTGCCACCGATGAGGTGCTGAGTAAGGTCGGCATTGCTCCAGCGTGGCTCGACGACCCCCAGGCGCGGGTGCCGGCCGCTGCCTATGCGCGGCTCTGGCGTTTGCTCGCAAGGCGCCTTGACGATGAGTTCTTCGGCATGGACCCGCGCAAGCTCAAGTCCGGCAGCCTGGCCTTCCTTTGCCAGTGCGCCATGGCCCAGCCAACCCTGGCGGCCGGCCTGACGGCGGGGCTGGGGTTCCTGTCGCTGATGCTTGAGCAGTTGCCGGCCCAATGGGTGCGCCAGCAGAGCCTGGCGGAAATCGTCCTGCTGGAAGACGATCAGCAACCACGGCGGGCCTTTACCTACTTCACCTACTGGATGATCGTCCATGGCGTGGCCTGCTGGCTGGCAGGACGACGGATCCCCATTCTGTCCGTCGAACTGCGCTGCCCGGCGCCGGACTTCTGCGACGACTACCGGGTGATGTTTTCCCAGAACCTGCGCTTCGGCCGCCCCCGGACCCGGATGATCTTCGCCGCCGAATACCTGGACCTGCCCATCCGTCGCAGCGCCGAGGAGCTCAAGCGGTTCCTGGCCCGGGCCCCGGCCAACATCCTGGTCAAATACCGTGACCCGCAGAGCCTTGCCAGCCGGATCCGCCACGACCTGCGCCAGCTGCCGGCCGAACAATGGCCGGAAACCGAAGCCCTGGCCCAACAGCTGTGTGTGTCGGCGTCGACCCTGCGCCGGCGCTTGGCAGATGAAGGGCAGACCTATCAGGGACTCAAGGACAGCGTGCGCAAGGAGCTGGCGATCACCTGGCTCGCCGAACCTTCCATCAGTTTCGTCGAGATTGCCTCACGCCTGGGATTTGCCGATGCCAGCTCGTTCTACAAGGCGTTCCGCAAGTGGTCCGGGTCTAATCCGGGACATTATCGCAGCCTGATTCTCAACGACCCCCACTGAGCACGGCCCATCACGGGGCTTCGTCCGATAACCGAGACTATCTGCACTCACAAATCTGTCATTTCTCTTTGATATAAGCCTTCAGGTACAGAAAAACAGGCCATCAGACAGAGTAATGTATGGAAGTGACCGTTGTGGGTAGCGATTGTGTCAGTTTGCCGGTGGGACCCTGTGGCGTGTCGGCAACCATCGCGCAAGGGCGAGCGCGATGAGGATACTGGTCACCGGAGCCGCCGGCTTCATCGGCTTCCATACCGTCAAGCGTTTATGCGCCGATGGTCATCAGGTCATCGGCATCGACAACCTCAATAGCTACTACAGCGTCGAGTTGAAACGGGCCCGGCTCGCACAGCTGGATGCCTGCTCCAACTTTCAATTCCACCTGCTCGATGTCGCCGACAAGCAGGCGTTGCCGGATCTGTTTGCCAGGCAGCCTTTCGACCAAGTGATCCACCTGGCCGCCCAGGCCGGCGTGCGTTACTCCATCGACAATCCGGATACCTATGCCCAAAGCAACCTGGTGGGCTTTCTCAACATCCTCGAAGCCTGCCGTGCCCATGTACCGGCGCATCTGGTCTACGCTTCGAGCAGCTCGGTATATGGGTTGAACGAGCAACTGCCGTATGCCACGACCGACCCGGCCGACCGGCCGATGTCGTTCTACGCCGCGACCAAGCGGGCCAACGAGCTGATGGCGCATTCCTATTCCCATCTCTACGGCATCCCCACGACCGGCCTGCGCTTTTTTACCGTGTATGGGCCTTGGGGGCGACCCGACATGGCGTTGTTCAAGTTCACTGACGCCATCCTCAACGGCCGCGCCATCGATGTGTACAACGACGGCGCGATGTCCCGGGATTTCACCTACATCGACGACATCGTCGAAGGCCTCGTGCGATTACTGCCGCGGCCGCCTACCGACGAAAGCGGCGCGCCGAACAAGGTCTACAACATCGGACGCGGTTCGCCGGTGAAGCTCCTGCATTTTGTCGAGTGCATCGAGGAGGCGACGGGCATCCGCGCCATCAAGAATTTCTTGCCGTTGCAATCAGGCGACGTGGTCGACACCTGGGCGGACACCCGTGACCTGGAAGAGCGGGTGGATTTTCGTCCGCAGGTTCCGGTGTCCAGCGGCGTGCGGTCGTTTGTCGATTGGTACCGCGATTATTACCGCGTTTAACCGCGCATTTCGAATAGGTAAGTCATGCACGAAACCCCTTATGTATCTGTCTTGATCCCGGCGAAGAACGAAGCAGGCAATCTCATTCCGTTGTTGGCGGAGGTGCGTGCGGCGCTGGTCAACGAGGCCTTCGAAGTCATCGTGGTGGACGATGGCAGCACCGATGCCACCGCAGCCGAACTGCGTACGCTGCAAGGTCAGGGCTACCCCCAGTTGCGGGTGCTCAGCCACGCCCGTTCCCTGGGGCAGAGCACCTCTATCCACCACGCCGCCGTGGTGGCTCGCGGGCACTGGTTGGCGACGCTGGATGGCGATGGCCAGAACGATCCGGCCGATTTGCCGAAGATGCTCGACCTGGTGCGCGGTTCGGAGGGCAAGCCCGCAGGCGTCAAGCTGGTGGCGGGGCATCGGGTGAACCGTCGCGACACGGCGAGCAAGCGCTGGGCCTCGCGATTCGCCAACAAGCTGCGCGCCAGCCTGCTGAAAGACCAGACCCCGGATACCGGCTGCGGCATCAAATTGATCGAGCGCGAGGCCTTTCTGCGCCTGCCGTACTTCGATCACATGCACCGGTTCATTCCGGCTCTGATCCGTCGTCATAACGGCCGGATGCTGGTCCAGCCGGTCAACCACCGTGAACGCGGGGCCGGGGTGTCCAACTACGGAAACCTGGACCGGGCCCTGGTGGGCATCGTCGATCTGTTGGGGGTGTGGTGGTTGATCAAACGCACGCGCCTGGACGTCAACGCACAAGAAAGCGAGGCCTGACATGGGCAGGGAATCGATGTGGCTGGCCGTGGGGTTCATGGGCCAGTTGGTCTTTACCGGACGCTTTGCCTTGCAGTGGCTCTACAGCGAGTACAAGAAGCGCAGCGTGATTCCGGTCGGATTCTGGTACCTGAGCATCGCCGGCAGTGCCTTGCTGCTGGCATACGCGATTTATCGCCAAGACCCGGTGTTCATTCTCGGCCAGTCCTTCGGCTTCATCGTGTACCTGCGCAATCTGCAATTGATCGCCAGGCAGCATGAACACAAAGGCCTCGAGCTGGACAAAAGGGGCTGAGCCGGTGCGGATACGATTATCGTCCCCACGCCTGGAATGCCTGGCGCTCGCGCTATTGGCGCTGGTCATGGTGGGGGCCGGGCTCGGCTGGCGGCAACCGCTGAATGTCGATGAGGAGCGTTTCCTCGGGGTAGCCCTGGAAATGCTGCAGAACGGCTCATGGTTCATTCCCCATCGGGCCGGGGAAATCTATGCGGACAAGCCGCCCTTGTTCATGTGGGCCGTGGCGCTGTTCGTGCAACTGACCCACCTGCCCAAGCTTGCCCTGTACTTGCCCGCGCTGCTGGCCGGCAGCGTGACCACGGCCTGCCTGTATGACCTGGGCCGACGCCTGTGGGGACGGCGCATCGGCGTGATCGCCGCGCTGCTGTTTCTGGCGACCTACCAGACCTACAGCATCCTGCGTACCGGACAGATCGATGGCTTTCTCGCGCTCTGGACCATCCTGGGCGTTTATGGTTTGTGCCGGCACCTGCTGCTCGGTCCGGCCTGGCGCTGGTACTACATGGCCTGCGCGGCGATGGGGTTGGGCATCATCAGCAAAGGGGTTGGCTTTCTGCCGGTGTTGATGCTGATTCCCTACGCCTATGCGGTGCGCAAAGGTTGGAAGGGCGTGGCGCCGATGCCCGGGAAAATCACTCACTGGTGGCTGGGGCTGCCGGTGGCGCTGGCTGCCATTGCGGTGTGGCTGGGCCCGTTGTTGCTGATCGTGGCGCAGGGCAGTGCCGACAGCGTGGCCTATGCCCAGGAAATCCTGTTCAAGCAAACGGCGGGTCGCTATGCCAACGCGTGGGAGCATCGCGAACCCTTCTGGTACTTCTTCGTCGAGGTGATCCCGAAGTACTGGTTGCCGATGTTCTTCATGCTGCCCTGGCTGGTGCCGGCCTGGCGCCGGCAATTGCTCAAGCACGATGGGCGGGTGCTGGTATTGCTCGGCTGGGTGGTGCTAGTGCTGCTGTTCTTCAGCCTGAGCAGCGGCAAGCGCAAGCTGTATATTTTCCCGGCCTTGCCTGGGTTGATTCTGCTGGTGGCACCGTTGCTTCCGTGGATGTTGCGCCGCTGGTTCAGCCGGCGCCCGCGAGGCAGGACGGTGTTCGTCGGGTTGACCATGGTATGGCTGTGCGCCTGGTTCGTGCGGGGCTTCGTCGAACCGCACAAGGAGGGCGTCAATCCTCACGAAACCCTCATGGCTGACGTCGCGCGACTGAGCAACAACGCCGAGCTGGTGCTGGTGGGGTGGCGTGAAGGGCACTGGTTGTTCGCCCGACAACCCATCGTGCATTTTGGCTTCTATAGCCATCAGTCCCTGGAACAGTCCGCGTTGTGGCTGCGCAGCCACCCGCAGGCCTATGCGTTGGTGCCGGCGCGGGAGCTGGCGCGCTGCTACGACCCGCAAAAGGCCCGCAGCGTCGGCGAAACCTCCAGGGCCGAGTGGTTCCTGGTGGGGAGCGATGCGGATAACCAGCAGTGTCAGCCTTCGGCGCCGGGGAAGGTGTATTCGTTTGCTTGGAAACAGCCTTTGTAGCGACTGGGAGATTGCTATCGCGAGCAGGCTCGCTCCCACAAGGGAGTTGTATTCACCGCGAAACCCTGTGGGAGCGAGCCTGCTCGCGATAGGGCCATAGCTGGCAATCTATCCTTCGAACCATGGCCAAACCAGTCAGCCAACTTGATAGCTTTGACCATTGTCGCCCAAGCCCTTCGGCGCGAGTATTCCCCTGTTCACGGTTCCCCCAACCAATAAAAAGTACAGAGGGATTCTAGTCATGCGCGATTATTCGTCCGCCACGTCGCAGTTCGATTACCTGCACACCGTCAACGCCGCGCTGCACGGTTCGCTCGAGGCGCTGAACGCCTGTGTCGAATGTTGCGACCGGCATGCGTTGCCGGGGCGTATCGCCTTGTTCTGGGAGGGCCGTGACGGCAGCGAGGCGACCTGGACCTACCGTGACCTGCAGGATAACGCCGCACGCTTCGCCAATTTCCTGCTGGCCCAGGGCGTGACCAAGGGCGACAAGGTCGCCGGCCTGTTGCCTCGCACCGCGGAGTTGCTGATCGTGGTGCTTGCCACCTGGCGCATCGGCGCCGTGTATCAGCCATTGTTCACCGCGTTCGGACCCAAGGCCATCGAGCACCGCCTCGGCAGCTCCGGCGCGCGCATTGTCGTCACCGACAGCGTCAACCGGGCCAAGCTCAACGAAGTGAGCGGCTGCCCCACCGTGGTCACCGTCGGCGGCGAACAAGGTCGGGGAATCGTGCGGGGCGACTTCAGTTTCTGGGCTGAAGTGGCAAACCACTCCAATCAATGCGAACCGGTCATGCTCACCGGTGAAGACCCGTTCCTGCTGATGTTCACCTCCGGCACCACCGGGCCGGCCAAGGCGCTGGCCGTACCGCTCAAAGCTATCGTCGCCTTCCAGAGCTACACCCGTGACGCGGTGGATTTGCGTCCCGAAGATGCCTTCTGGAACCTCGCCGACCCAGGCTGGGCCTATGGCATCTACTTCGGCGTGACCGGACCCTTGGCGATGGGCCATCCGATCACCTTCTACGATGGTCCCTTCACCCTGGAAAGCACCTGCCGGGTCATCAACAAATACGGCATCACCAACCTCACGGGCTCGCCCACCGCCTATCGCCTGCTGATTGCCGGAGGCGAGCAGTTCGCCCGATCGGTCAAGGGCCGGCTGCGTATCGTCAGCAGTGCCGGCGAGCCGCTGAACCCGGAAGTGATCCGCTGGTTCGCCGATCACCTGGACGTGGTGATCCACGATCATTACGGCCAGACCGAACTGGGCATGGTGCTGTGCAACCACCACGGGCTTGAGCATCCGGTGCACCTCGGGGCGGCCGGCTTTGCCTCGCCGGGCCATCGGATCGTGGTGCTGGATGAGAACCACCAGGAACTGGGTGTCGGCCAGCCGGGCATTCTCGCCGTCGACCGCAGCCAGTCGCCGATGTGCTGGTTCGCCGGTTACGCAGGTGGGCCGACCAAGGCGTTCGTTGGCAATTATTACCTGAGCGGTGACACCGTCGAACTGAACCCGGACGGCAGCATCAGCTTCGTTGGTCGCAGTGATGACGTGATCACCACGTCGGGCTATCGCGTCGGTCCCTTCGACGTGGAAAGCGCCTTGATCGAACACCCGGCCGTGGTCGAAGCCGCCGTGGTCGGCAAACCCGACCCGGAGCGTACCGAGTTGGTGAAGGCTTTCGTCGTGCTCAGTGCCCAGTACCGTGCCGCGCCGGAGCTGGCCGAAGAACTGCGCCAACACGTACGCAAGCGCCTGGCCGCCCATGCATATCCCCGTGAAATCGAATTTGTCAGCGACTTGCCGAAAACCCCGAGCGGCAAGTTGCAGCGCTTTATCTTGCGCAACCAGGAAATCGCCAAAGCCCAAGAAGCGGCGGCGCAGAACGTTTCAGCTTGAATCCAAGGAAACCATGATGCAGATCGACAACAAGATATTCCTCGTCAGCGGCGGTGCGTCCGGCCTCGGTGCGGCGACCGGTGAGCTGTTGGTCAAGGCCGGCGCCAAGGTGATGCTGGTGGACCTCAATGCCGAAGCCGTGGCTGCCCAGGCGCAGAAGCTCGGCTGCCGGAGCGTGGTGGCGGACATCAGCAACGAGGCGGCGGCCGAAGCGGCGGTCAAGGCCACCGTCGAGGCATTCGGCGGCCTGAATGGCCTGGTGAACTGCGCCGGTATCGTGCGTGGCGAGAAGATCCTCGGCAAGAACGGCCCTCATGCGCTGGCCAGCTTCAGCCAGGTGATCAACGTCAACCTGATCGGCAGCTTCAACCTGCTGCGCCTGGCCGCTGCGGCCATTGCCGAAACCGAGGCCGATGCCGACGGCGAACGCGGCGTGATCATCAACACCGCGTCGGTGGCCGCTTTCGACGGCCAGATCGGCCAGGCGGCCTATGCCGCATCCAAGGGCGCCATTGCCAGCCTGACCTTGCCGGCTGCCCGGGAACTGGCGCGTTTCGGCATCCGCGTGATGACCATCGCGCCCGGTATTTTCGAAACGCCGATGATGGCCGGCATGACCCCGGAAGTCCGCGATTCCCTGGCTGCCGGCGTGCCGTTCCCGCCGCGCCTGGGCAAACCGGCCGAGTACGCGGCGCTGGTCAGGCATATCATTGAAAACAGCATGCTCAACGGCGAGGTGATCCGTCTCGACGGAGCCTTGCGCATGGCTGCGAAGTAAGGAGGATTTTTGTCATGACCCACGATCCGATTGTCATCGTCAGTGCCGTCCGTACCCCCATGGGCGGTTTCCAGGGCGAACTCAAGAGCCTCAGCGCCCCGCAACTGGGTGCGGCCGCCATCAAGGCAGCGGTCGAACGCGCCGGTATCGCACCGGGTGCGGTGGAGGAAGTGCTGTTCGGTTGCGTGCTCGCCGCCGGCCAGGGCCAGGCCCCGGCGCGGCAGGCGGCGCTGGGTGCCGGGCTCGACAAGTCGACCCGTTGCACCACCCTGAACAAGATGTGCGGTTCGGGCATGGAGGCGACGATGCTCGCCCATGACATGCTCGTGGCCGGCAGCGCCGAGGTGGTGGTGGCCGGCGGCATGGAAAGCATGTCCAACGCTCCGTATCTGCTCGATCGCGCCCGCAGCGGCTTGCGCATGGGCCATGGCAAGGTCCTGGACCACATGTTCCTCGACGGCCTGGAGGATGCCTACGACAAGGGGCGCCTAATGGGCACCTTCGCCGAGGATTGCGCCGAAGCCAATGGTTTCAGCCGTGAAGCCCAGGACGCCTTCGCCATCGCGTCCACCACCCGCGCCCAGCAGGCGATCAAGGACGGTAGCTTCGACGCCGAGATCGTGCCGCTGCAGGTCATGGTCGGCAAGGAACAGGTCACGGTGAGCCACGACGAACAGCCGCCCAAGGCGCGGATCGACAAGATCGCATCCCTCAAGCCGGCATTCCGCGAAGGCGGCACGGTGACGGCGGCCAACGCCAGCTCGATCTCCGACGGTGCCGCGGCGCTGGTGCTGATGCGCCAGAGCCAGGCGACACAGCGCGGCCTGAAGCCGCTGGCGGTGATTCACGGTCACGCGGCGTTTGCCGACACCCCGAGCCTTTTCCCCACCGCACCGATTGGCGCGGTGAAGAAACTGATGCAAAAGACCGGTTGGTCGCTGGATGAAGTGGATCTGTTCGAGGTCAACGAAGCGTTTGCCGTGGTCGGGCTGGTGACCATGGGCAAGTTGGAGATCCCCCACGACAAGGTCAACGTCCACGGCGGCGCCTGCGCGCTGGGCCACCCGATCGGTGCTTCCGGGGCGCGGATCCTGGTGACGCTGCTCTCGGCCCTGCGCCAGAAAGGCCTCAAGCGCGGCGTCGCAGCGATTTGCATCGGCGGCGGCGAAGCCACGGCCATGGCCGTCGAATGCCTGTACTAAGGAATCATCATGCTCCCGACTGAAGAACAGACACAGATCAGCGACGTGGCCCGGCAGTTCGCCCAGGAACGCCTGAAACCGTTCGCCGCCGAGTGGGACCGCGAGCACCGCTTTCCCAGGGAAGCCATCGGCGAAATGGCCGAGCTGGGTTTCTTCGGCATGCTCGTGCCGGAACAGTGGGGCGGTTGCGACACCGGCTACCTGACCTACGCCATGGCTCTGGAAGAAATCGCCGCCGGTGACGGAGCGTGCTCGACCATCATGAGCGTGCACAACTCGGTGGGTTGCGTGCCGATCCTCAAGTTCGGCAGCGACGAACAGAAGGCGCGGTTCCTCACGCCCCTGGCCAGCGGCGCGATGCTCGGCGCCTTTGCCCTGACCGAGCCCCAAGCCGGCTCGGACGCCAGCAGTCTCCAGACCCGGGCGCGACTGGACGGCGATCATTACGTGCTCAACGGTAGCAAGCAGTTCATTACCTCCGGGCAGAACGCCGGGGTGGTGATCGTGTTCGCGGTGACCGACCCGAGTGCGGGCAAGCGTGGCATCAGCGCGTTCATCGTACCCACCGACTCACCGGGCTACAGCGTGGCGCGGGTCGAGGACAAACTCGGCCAGCATGCTTCCGATACCTGCCAGATCCTGTTCGAAGATGTGAAGGTGCCGGTTGCCAATCGGCTGGGGGAGGAGGGTGAAGGCTACAGGATCGCCCTGGCGAACCTGGAAGGCGGACGGGTCGGCATCGCGGCGCAATCGGTCGGCATGGCGCGCGCGGCTTTCGAGGCGGCCCGGGACTATGCCCGCGAGCGCCAGAGCTTCGGCAAGCCGATCATCGAGCACCAGGCCGTGGCGTTCCGCCTGGCGGACATGGCGACCCAGATCGCTGTGGCGCGGCAGATGGTGCATTACGCCGCCGCGCTGCGGGATAACGGTCAGCCTGCTTTGGTAGAGGCTTCCATGGCCAAGCTGTTCGCCTCGGAAATGGCCGAAAAAGTCTGCTCCATGGCGTTGCAAACCCTGGGCGGATACGGTTATCTCAACGACTTTCCGCTGGAACGCATCTACCGCGACGTACGGGTCTGCCAGATCTACGAAGGCACCAGCGACATTCAGCGCATGGTCATTTCGCGCAATCTTTGAACAGGAGTCCTGCATGAACTACGAAACGATTTTGTTGGAAATCAAGGACCGCGTCGGCCTGATCATCCTCAACCGTCCCCAGGCGCTGAACGCCTTGAACGCGCAGATCGTCAGCGAGTTGAACCACGCGCTGGACAGCCTGGAAGCGGACCCGAAGATCGGCTGCATCGTGCTGACCGGCTCGAAGAAAGCCTTCGCCGCCGGGGCCGACATCAAGGAAATGGCCGAGCTGACCTATCCGCAGATCTACCTCGACGACCTGTTCAGCGACAGCGACCGCGTGGCCAACCGCCGCAAGCCGATCATTGCGGCGGTGAACGGCTTCGCCTTGGGTGGTGGTTGTGAACTGGCCTTGATGTGCGACTTCATCCTGGCCGGCGACAGCGCCAAGTTCGGCCAGCCGGAAATCAACCTCGGCGTCCTGCCGGGCATGGGCGGCACCCAGCGCCTGACCCGTGCGGTGGGCAAGGCCAAGGCCATGGAAATGTGCCTGACCGGGCGTTTCATCGATGCGGTGGAAGCGGAACGTTGCGGCATCGTGGCGAGGATCGTACCGGCCGACGAGTTGCTGGATGACGCCCTGAAAACCGCCGCATTGATCGCCTCCAAGTCGGTACCGATCAGCATGATGGTCAAGGAAAGCGTCAACCGTGCGTTTGAAGTGAGCCTGTCCGAAGGCGTGCGTTTCGAACGACGGGTGTTCCATGCGGCATTCGCGACCCAGGATCAGAAAGAAGGCATGGCCGCCTTCGTGGCCAAGCGGCCGGCGGAGTTCCAGGACAAGTAAGCGGCGCCCTGACCGACGCCATCGCGAGCAGGCTCGCTCCCACATTGCACCTGCGCTGTACGCAGCATTTGCATACGCCGCAGCACTCTGTGGGAGCGAGCCTGCTCGCGATGGCGGTCTATTGGCTTGCAGAAAGACTGCCTGGCAGGCACTCGCTACGCAGCCTCGTGGAACTTCGCCTGGGATTTGCCGGCGCGCTTGGCCCGGTACAGCGCTTCATCGGCCTGGGCCAGGGCGTCGGTAAATGCGCCGCCGGTCCAGAGTGCTCCGCCGATGCTGCAACCGATGTTGATCGACTGTCCGGCCAACACCACCGGTTCGGCCAGTTTCGCCAGGATCCGATGTGCAGCACCCTGGATGCTGGCCAGGGACTCTCCGCTGTTCAGGCGCAGCAGGAGCACGAATTCGTCACCACCGTGGCGGACGGCGATGTCGCCCTCGCGCACCGCCGTCAAGAGCCGAATACCGACTTCATGAAGCAACGCGTCGCCAACGGCATGGCCGAAGTCATCATTGACGGGTTTGAATCCGTCGAGATCCACGCACAGTACGCCGAAATCGCATTGCGTTTCGACTTCGCGGCCCACGGCCTCGACATACTTGTTCAGGGCCGCCCGGTTAGGCAGGCCCGTGACCACATCGCGGTAGGCAATGCCTTCGACCAGCGCCAACTGACCTCTTTTTCGGGTCAGGCTGTCAACGAGGTGGCGGATCGCGATGCTCAATGTCTCGACTTCCCGACTGCCCTTGAGTAGCGGGATGCTGACATCGGCGCCTTCGGACAGCCGAGCGGCCGCCTCGGCGATTTTATTGATGGGCCCGGTGATGATGCCCGCCACGAACCACCCGACCACGGCAAACAGGACGGACAGCAGGCCGCCCCATATGAGGATCTCGTTACGCAGTCGATGTGCTTCAGCAAAAGCCGCTTCAGCCGGTTGTCGCGTGACCACGGTCCATCCCAGGCCGCGATAATCGCCGACGCCAACGCTCTGGACCGAACCTGCCAGGTATACGTTACCGTCCTGCCAGCGCTTGACCGACCAGTGTTGCCCGACACCTTCATTGACCGTGATGCCGATAGGTTTGCCGATCATTTCGCTAGGGCCCAGGATGACGGTGCCGTCCTTGCTGATCACCAGGAACTCCAGCCCAGGCAGGCGTTTTTGCAAGGGCACGAACAATGATCGGCCAACCTCATCGGCCCACTTCCAGGACAGGTGCGCCGCCAGTACGCCCAGGAATTGGCCGGAGTCGTCCCGGACCGGCATGCTGATGTCGACGAACTTCATCGCTTCGCCGGAAGGGTTGGGCAGCAGCTTCGCCAGCATGACGGCGTCGTGAACGTCGCCGATAAAGGTCTGTTGCTGGCCATTGATGAACACAGGACGTTGCGAAATATCGACACCTTCGAGCAGGCTGTCGGTGGAGGCGAGCACCTTGCCGTGGGCATCGGTAAGGCCGATCCATGAATAGCTCGGGAACTGGTCACTCAAATGATTGAGCAGCTTGCGCGCCTCGGCGATGTTCGCAGTGTTGCGCAGCGTCTCCAGCTGGCTGAGGACCGTGAGCGCTTTCGACCGGTTGTCCATATCCCGATCAAGACGATCGACCATGGAGTATGCGTATTCGCTCAGTTGAAGACCGGTTTTCTCTTTGAGCCTGGAGATGGATGACTCACCGATCACCGTGCCGAACAGGCAACTGAGGACCAGCACGACCGACGCGACAGCGATGGCAAATCGTGCCCGTAAGCTTTGAAGTGGAAGGAGATGCATCGTAACTCGCCAGAGGATGAAATCGAATGGCCTGTGTCCCTGGCGTGCTTGTTTTCGCTATCGTCGCAGAATTCCCTCGTTTAGGGTACTGCTGTTGATCATGGCCATTACGCGGCGGTTGCCCGCCGGGCTCGTTATGCGCGGGTAACGCATGTGCCGAACCCGGCAGCCGTTCGGTCAGAAGATGAATTTGAGTAGGGCGATGACCACGATCAGGCCGATCAGGAAGATGATGCCAACGGTACTGCCAAGAAATTTCAACATGGGTAGTGCTCTCATCGGTGGGCTTAATGGTCTAGACCCCTGGCGCGAGAGCTCGTTTCGATTATTTTTCGGCGACGTCAGCCCATCCCGAATCATCGGTTTGACGATCCTTCGCATAAGCGGCATGCTTGCTCGGTCATGAGCGTTTATGCTCGTTTATGCAGGTTATGAAGTCATGGGCTCATCGAACGACGTATTTCCCGGCGAACGCCAGCGGTTGATCAGTGAACGCCTTGCACGCTATGGCCGTGTGATTGCGGCCGATCTGGCCAGTGAACTGAATGTGTCCGAGCACTCTATAAGACGCGACCTGGGTGCATTGGCGGCGGCCGGGCTATGCAAGCGCGTCTACGGCGGCGCCATCCTGCTGCCCGCGGCCGAGCGACCGATAGACGTCCGCGTCAGGCAGGACACCGGGCGCAAGAACAGTCTCGGCCAGACCGCCACCGGGTTGCTGAGCGCCGGGCAGCACGTCTTCATCGACGCCGGATCTACCAACCTGGCCATTGCCTGCGCCATTGATCCCCAGCTCCAGTTCACCGTCACCACCAACTCGCCGCTGATTGCGGTGCAACTGATGAAGCTGCCTCGCGCCGAGGTCATTGTATTGGGCGGACGCTTGAACCCCGTTGCAGGCGGCGCAATCGGGCTGGCCGCGGCACAGCAGCTACGGCAGTTCAGTTTCGACCTGTGCTTTCTCGGTGCCTGCGCCATCGACCCGGACAACGGGGTTACGGCCTTCGGCCTTGACGACGCCGAGTTCAAGCGCGCGGTGGTCGCGGCGAGCGGCCAGGTGGTCGTGGCGGTGACCAATGAAAAACTCTCCAGCGTCGCGCATTATCAGGTGGCCGCGTGTGGCGAAGTGTCTACCCTGGTGGTGGAACACGATGCGCCGCGGGAACGCCTGGAGCCGTTTTTCAACCGGATCTCCAACGTCGTCACGGCCGCTCGTTAAGTCGCTGCCTGTGGGGCTTGCCTCAATGCCAGTCGGTTGAGGAGCAAACGGCGCAAAACTGTGGGAGCAAAGCTTGCTCGCGATAGCGGTAAGTCAGTCAGCAACAATGTTGACTGGTCTGTCGCTATCGCGAGCAAGCTTTGCTCCCACAGGTTGTGGCTTAACTGACTGACATCAGGCTTGCCGGGCCTCCACGCGTACAACCAGCCAGATACCCGCTCCAGACACCAGCATCCCCAATGCCATCGGCCATGACAGCGGTTCGTTGAACATGGCCCAGGCCCAAAGCATCGTGACTGGCGGACTGAGATAAAGGATGCTGGCGACGCGGGTCGGGCTTGCGCGGCGCAGGCAGAGCCAGTACAGCCCATAGCCGCCCATCGTGGACAAGGCCACTGTCCAGAGCACGCTCAGGGCGAAGCCGGTGCTGGGTATCGGGGCCAGGCTCCCCGATAGACCTTCAAGAACGGCGAATACCACCGCCGAAACACAGCATTGCAGCCAAAGGTTGGGCATCAGGCCCAGGGATTCGGATGCCGGCAGATACTTTTGCCACAGGGTCGCGACGGCCAGGGAGAGCATGCCCAGCAAGGGCAGGGCATAGGCCCACCCTGGCGCGTGGCCCCAGGTGAGCGCGCCATGGGTGGCCAACGCAGCGCCGGCCAGCCCGATGATCAGGCCTGCCCAGACCTGCCAGGCCAGTCGCTGTCCGAGCACGCAGGCTGCCAGCAGGGCCAGGCCCATCGGCAGCAGATCGGCGAACAGCGCGGCGAGGCCAGCCGGCACGCCCAGGGCAATGCCTTGGGTGATGCCGGCGAGATAGCCGCCCATGGCCAGCAGCCCGATGCCGGCGTTCTTCAATAGCACTGCCGCCGGTGCCCGGCGTAACTGCTGAGCAACGAAGGGAAACAGCACCAGGGTGATCACGACGCAGCGCCAGAACACCACCAGCAGTGCGGGAGCGTAATCGATGGAAAAGCGCGCCCCGACAAAACCGGAGCTCCACGTCACGATCAACGCGGCTTCCAGCAAGGGCAACGGAACCAGCCAGTACCAGGCTGAAGGGGTCGAGGCAGGGCATGGGATCGTTTTCATGACCCCACGCTACAAAAGCGCGGTAATCTGATAAATCAAAATGTATTGCAGTAGTCCTTCATAAAAGGTGAATCATGGCGGCCGTACTCGACATCGAGCTGATTCGTACATTCCACGCCGTCGCGCGTATCGGCAAGTTCAGCGCCGCGGCCGAACACCTGCATAAAAGCCCGGCGGCGGTGAGTGTGCACGTGCAGCGGCTGGAGGCGGTTGCCGGGGGGCGCCTGCTCAATCGCGACAATCAATCGGTCTCGTTGACGGCGCTGGGCAAGCGGCTGCTCACCTCAACCACGGAATTGCTGGACGCCCATGACCGGGTGCTGGCCGATCTGCAGGGTAACCGTCTGGCGGGGCGGATCAGCCTGGGAGTGCCGGACGAATACGCCAACCATGTTATCCGCGACATTCTGCCGACGTTCGTGGCGGCCTGGCCCAACGTGGTGCTGGAGCTCAAGACCGCCCCCAGTTATGCGCTGCGGGACCTGGTACAGCGTGGAAAACTCCAGGCGGCCGTCGTCACCCTGCCAAAGGGGCAGTCCGACGCGCAGGGGCAGGTGTTGGTACCGACCGCGCCTGTCTGGGTCGGACCGATCAACAGGACGCTGACCCTTTCGCAGCCGCTCCCACTGGCGGTGCACGCGGCGCAGTGCCCTTATCGACAAGCCATGCTCGAATCGCTCCGGCACAGCGGCCACAAGGTGCGCATCGTGCTGGAAAGCCCCTCCAATCAGGCCGTCAAGGCGTGCGTCGAGGCCGGGTTGGCAATCAGCCTGATCGATCGCGCCCGTGTGACGGAGAAGATGCAGATACTCGCGGACCTGCCGTTCATTCCGGAGCACGACGTGGTGTTCATACGTTCGCCCGGTGGCGAGGCCGACGAAGCGGTGGTCCTGTTGGGCCAGGCCATGGGGCAGCTGTTTCGGCTCTAGCGATTACCGCTCAGGTGCGGAAGTGTCCCACCCGTTGCTGCTGATGGTTTGCCATCTCATAGAGCTGGAGGCTGGCTTGCGAGGCGTCCTGCATCCGGCTGGTCAATGTTTCGCTGATCGTGCGGATATCGCTGACGCGATGGCTGATGTCTTCGACAACGGTGCTTTGTTCCAGGGCCGCGCTGGCGATCTGCTGGTTCATTTGTTCGATCACTTCCACGGCATCGCTGATGTGCTGCAACGCCACCTGGGTCTGTTCGACCTGAACCACGCTGCCCCTGGCCAGTTCACGGCTGAGCTGGGTGTTGTGCACCACCTCCTGGCTGAGCTGTTGCAACGCTTCGATCACCCGGCGGATGTGTTCGACCGAGTTCTGGGTATTGCTGGCTAAATGTCGGACTTCGTCCGCCACCACCGCAAAACCGCGTCCCTGTTCGCCGGCCCTGGCCGCTTCAATCGCCGCATTGAGGGCCAGCAGGTTGGTCTGCTGGGCGATGGCGCAGATCACGTCCAGCACCTGGTTGATCTGCTGGCTGTTGTCGGCCAGGGTCTGCACCTGGCCGAGGGTGGTTTCGAGGCTTTGGTCAAGGGTGCCGATGCTGCTCACGGCGTGAGCGAACAATGCCCGGCCTGATCGGCTGGCACTTTCGGCGCGGGTGGCGGCATCCGCGGCCTGATGGGAGTGGCGGGCGACTTCCTGGGCGCTGGCGCTCATCTCATGCAGGGCGGTCGCGGCCAGTTCGACATCGCGGTACTGCCTGGACATGCCCGTGCTCACTTCCTGGGCCACTTGCGAGGAGGTATCGGCGGTATTGCGGGTGTCTTGGGAGGCTTGCTGGATATCGCGAATGATGGGCTGCAGTTTGGCGAGGAAGCGATTGAAGCCATTGGCCAGTTGGCCCAGCTCGTCGCTACGGTCGTCGGGCAGGCGCCGGGTGAGGTCGCCATCGCCTTCGACAATGGCATCGAGCATCTCGGCGACGCTCAGCAGCGGCCGGGTCACGCCGTAGGCGGTCAGCCAGATGAGCGACAAGCCCAGCCCGCCGGCGAGCAGGCCCAGGCCGAGATTGACCCAGTTGGCGTATTGCTGCCTTTCATCCAACTGGGCCTGCATCTGCAAGGCCGGCGCCTGCACCAGCGCCTCGGGAACCCGTATCTGCAACTGCCAGGGGGCGCCGTTCGCGACGGTCTGCACGCTCTGGCGCACGTCGACGGAGGTGTCCGACACGCTGCCGCTGTGGCCGGCTAGCTGGCCCGACGGGGACAGGATGCTGATCTCGCTATGGCCTGGATACAGGTCATCGGCCAAGGTGGCGGCGAGTTTCTGCAGGGTGTCGAGGCTGATGTCCATGCCCACGACGCCGATGGCCTGTCCCTTGTCCATCAAGGGCACCGAGATACTGCTCATGAGGGTTTTCCGGCCCTCGACTTCGACCTCGTAGGGTTCCGTCACGCAGGTACGCCGCTCGGTCTGTGGGCAGAAGTACCAGGCGTTCCCCGGCTCGCTGCCCGGCGGGGCATTGTTGGCCACGATCTGGGCTTCGCTGAGCACTTCCTGGACCAGTTGCCCCGGCTGGCTTTGCGACCAATACAAGGCAAAGCGACCTTTTTCGTTCCCGGCCAGGTTTCGCTGGCCGGCGAAACCGGCATCGTCCCCGGCCAGCGCGCCAGGCAACAACACGACGTACAGCCCGAGGATCTTTTCCCGCTTGAGCAGGGCCTGGCGGGTGGCGCCGATCACTGCCTGGCGCAGTTGTGTGGCGGTCAATCGTCCGTCCAGGGCCTGGGCACGCAGTTGAAGAACCTCTTGGCTGAATCCTTCCCCGTACAACGCTGTTTCGTTGAAGAAGCGCTCGACCCGCTGCCCGTGGGCGAAGGCCTGTGCCTGCAGGCGTTCCAGGGCTGACTGACCGAGCAGGAGACTGCTCTGGTGCTTCAACAACTGTGCACTCTGCTGGTTCTGGTAAAGGGAAGCGCCGGTCAATGCGCCGACGACGGCCAGGAGGGACAACCCACTCAAGAGTGTGATCCGCCACTGAATACTGAGACGCGCGAAGAACATGCCGGGACTTCCTGCTGGAGGCTTCAGATCGCACGCAGCCAAGGCCTGGGTTGGCGTTGGAAGGGCGCGTCCCGCCTGATTGTTATTGTGGGGTACCCGGACTTGGTTCAAGGGCGGGCGAGGTCATCTTGCCGGACGCGACGTCGGCGCCGTTAGCCCGAATCGGCAGCCACTGCCGGGCATAGGACATCGCGGTTGCCCCACTTTGGGGCGCTGCTCCCGATGCTGCCGATTTGGGATAGCGAACGGTTTTGGCGAGGGCATAGCATCGATCCGGCAACACACAACAAGCCTGTGCGCAGCGGTGAGTCTGGCGTGCCCGATCTGCAACAGCGGCCTCATACAATAAGGTTAAAAAAATGAGCGTATCTTTTCCGATCAGCAGCTCCACGGAGTTGAAGCGAGGCGCCCTGGGCGTCGGCTTCATCATCTTCTTTGTGGTATCGGCGGCGAGCCCACTGAGTGTCATCGCCGGAGGCTTTCCCATCGGCATCATGCTGGGTAACGGTGCCGGTACGCCGGCCTTGTTGATCCTGGCCCTGCTGGTATTGCTGGCGTTCTCGGCGGGATACACCGCCATGTCCCGGCACATGACCAACGCGGGCGGCTTCTACGCCTTTACTTCCCGTGGCCTGGGCGGCCTGGCCGGCGGCGCGGCGGGGGTATTGGCGATGTTCGCCTACAACATCCTGCAAGTGGGCCTGTACGGGATGTTCGGCGGGGTCGTCAGCGGCACGATGGCCAGCGTCTTCAACCTCGACTTGCCCTGGTGGTGCTATTCGCTGCTGGCCATGGCGAGCGTGGCGATTCTCGGCTATCGCAAGATCGACCTCTCTGCGCGGGTACTCTCGGTGGTGGTCATCGCCGAGTACCTGGCCATCCTGATCCTGGATTTCGCCATCCTCAAGACCGGCGGTGACAGCGGCATCAATCTCGATTCGTTCGACCGCAGCCAGGTGTTCAGCGGCACGCCGTCCATCGGCCTGCTGTTCTGTTTCGCCGCCTTCATCGGCTTCGAAGCCACCACCATCTACGGCGAAGAGGCCCGCGATCCGCACCGCACCATTCCGATTGCCACCTACAGCTCGGTGCTGTTGATCGGCGGCTTCTACGCCTTGTCGGTGTGGGCCATGGTGGTGGGCGTGGGGGCGGACAAGATCGTGCCGACGTTGCAGGCATTGCAGGACCCGACCACGTTCATCTATGGCCTGTCCGATCACTTTGTCGGTCCGCACCTGACCCAGGTCATCCGCGTCCTGTTCATGGTCAGCATCTACGCCGGGCTGCTGGCGTTCCACAACGCCGCGGCCCGCTATTTCTACGCTATCGGCCGTGACGGCCTGTTGCATCGCCAATTGGGCACGACCCACCGCGTCCACCAGAGCCCGCACATGGGGTCGGCGCTGCAGAGTCTGATTGCCGCCGTGGTGGTGCTGATCTTCGCCGCGCTGGATGCCGACCCGATCCTCCAGCTGTTCGCCTGGTTCTCCAACCTGGCGACCTTGTGCGTGATTCTGCTGATGGCGCTGACCTCGGCAGCGGTGGTGGTCTACTTCCGGCGCCACCCGGAACTGAAGCTCGGCGTCTGGCGCGGGCGGATCCTGCCGGTGTTTTCCTGTCTGGCCTTGCTGGTGGTCCTGGCGCTCGCGGTGATTCATTTCGATGTGCTGACCGGGGCCAGCACGCTGCTGTCCTACACCCTCTGCGCGATCATCCCCGTCGCGTTGATCGTCGGCGTATGCCTGGCGGTCCGACTGCGCAGGATTTCCCCCGAGCGGTTCCTGGCGCTGGGTAGCCACAAGCTTTAGAGCCTCACGCGGCACTGTTCAATTCTCACGAAAATACCGATCCGCGTGGTACGGGACGGCCCGTCTGCGCGCGAAAGGGAGGTACTGATGCACGATTATCAAATGCTCATCAACGGAGTTGCGGTCAGCGGTGAACAGGGTGGCTTCGATGTCATCAACCCGGCCACCGGCCGCGCTTTTGCCCGCTGCCCCGCCGGCTCCCTGGCCCAGTTGGACCTGGCGGTCGATGCGGCGCAGGCGGCCTTCAGCGAGTGGCGCCACAGCACCCACGAAGATCGGCGGGAGCGCTTGCTGGGCATCGCTGCCGACATCGAAGCGCAAGCCGACGCGTTGGCCCGATTGATTGTCCAGGAGCAAGGCAAGCCCCTGGCCCTGGCGCTTTTCGAAGTCATGGGGGCGGTGGCCTGGACGCGTTACATCGCCGAACAGCAGATCCCGGTGGAACGGGTGGAAGAAACCCCGACCCAGCGCATCGAGCTGCACCGCAAGCCGTTGGGGGTGGTGGCGTCGATCACGCCCTGGAACTGGCCGTTCATGATCGCCATCTGGCACATCATGCCGGCGCTACGGGCCGGCAATTGCGTGATCAGCAAACCGTCCAGCCTCACGCCCTTGAGCACCCTGAGCCTGGTGCACATCATCGCCCGCCATGTGCCCAAGGGTGTGATCAACGTCGTGACCGGAGAGCAGGGCTTCGGCAGCGCGATCACCTCCCATGCCGGCATCCACAAGATCGTCTTCACCGGCTCGACCGCCACCGGCCAGAGCGTGATGCGTGGCGCCGCGAGCAACCTCAAGCGCCTGACGCTGGAGCTGGGTGGCAATGACGCCGCCATCGTGTTGCCTGGCACCCCGGTGGAAGCCGTGGCCGAGGACATTTTCCAGGCGGCCTTCCTGAACATGGGCCAGACCTGTGCCGCCCTCAAGCGCCTGTACATACACGAATCCCAGTACGAGGCCTTTGCCGACGCGCTGGTGCGGATCGCTGCGCGCCAGGTGGTGGGTGATGGCCTGGAACCCGAGGTCACCTTCGGACCGGTGCAGAACCTCGAACAACTGGAACTGGTCGAGGCGCTGGTGGCCGACGCCCGTGCCCATGGCGGCCGGGTGTTGTGCGGCGGCGCTCGGTTGGACCGGCCGGGGTTTTTCTATCCGCCAACCCTGGTGGCCGATGTCACGGACGGGCACCGCCTGGTCGACGAAGAACAGTTCGGTCCGGTGCTGCCGCTGATTGCCTATCAGGACGTCGAGGACGTGCTGCGCCGCGCCAATGCCAGCGATATGGGCTTGGGAGGCTCTGTGTGGGGCAGCGATCTCGCCCAGGCACAAGCCTTGGCCAGTCGCCTGGAAAGCGGCGTGGCCTGGGTCAACTGCCACGCGCAGATCCAACCGAATACGCCTTTTGGTGGCAGCAAGATGTCCGGGTTCGGCGTCGAGTTCGGCCTTGAAGGGTTGCTGGAGTTCACCGGCCAGCAACTGCTGTTTGTACGCACCCGTGAAACTGAGTGAGGACTTGAACCATGTACGAAAAATACAAGACAGCGCAGAAGAAGTTCTGGCACCCGATGAGTTCCGCGGCACCGGCCCAGCGTTCGAAAACCCTGATCATCGCCAAGGGTGACGGCAACTACATCACCGACATCGACGGCCAGCGCATGCTCGATGGCGTCGGCGGTTTGTGGAACGTCAACGTGGGCCACAATCGGGCTTCGGTAAAGGCTGCGATTGCCGCGCAACTGGACGAACTGGCGTATTACCAGACGTTCGATGGCATCGCCCATCCGCGGGTGTTCGACCTGGCCGAGCGGCTGATCTCGATGTTTGCCCAGGAGAACATGGCCAGGGTGCTGTTCAGCGCCGGTGGTTCGGACGCGGTGGAGACCGCATTGAAAATGGCTCGCCAGTACTGGATCGCCAGCGGCGAGCCGGGGCGTACCCGCTTCCTGTCATTGCGCAACGGCTACCACGGCGTGCACATGGGCGGCACCTCGGTGGGCGGTAACGGTGTCTATCACTACAACCACGGGCAATTGCTCGCCGGATGCCATTTGCTCGACACACCGTGGCTGTATCGCAACCCCTGGGATTGCCGCGATCCGGAAGAGCTGACCGCCCACTGTATCCGTCAGTTGGAAGACCAGATCGCATTGTTGGGAGCGCAAACCATCGCTGCGCTGATCGCCGAACCGGTGCAGGGGGCGGGCGGTGTCATCGTGCCGCCGGCGAACTACTGGAAGAGGCTGCGGGAAGTCTGCGATCGCCACGGCATCCTGTTGATCGCCGATGAAGTGGTGACGGGGTTCGGTCGCTCGGGCTGCATGCTCGGCAGTCGTGGCTGGGGCGTTGCCCCGGACGTCCTGTGCCTGGCCAAGGGCATCACCGCAGGTTACATCCCGATGGGCGCCACGGTGTTCAACCAGCGGATCGCCGATGCCATCGAGAACGGGCCGGGGTTCAGCAGTGTGATCATGCATGGCTACACCTACAGCGGGCACCCGACCGCATGTGCCGCAGCCCTGGCGGTGCTGGATATCGTCGAGGCCGAGGATCTGCCGGGCAATGCCGGGAAAATCGGTACCCAGTTGCTGGAGCACTTGCAGCCGCTGGCCGAACGCTACGCGGTGGTCGGCGAGGTGCGCGGCAAGGGCCTGATGATCGCCCTGGACCTGGTGACGGACAAGGCCACCCGCCAACCCCTCGATCCAGCGACCGGTCTCGCCACGCGGATTGCCGATGAAGCGCGCCGTGGCGGCGTGCTGGTGCGCCCGATCGGCAACAAGATCGTCCTTTCGCCGCCGCTGACCCTCACGTCCGAGGAGGCCGGCCTGATCGTCCAGGCCCTCGATCACGCCCTGACCACCTGCCGCTGACCCTGCAAAACCGGCGCAGCCTGCTGCGCCGGCTTCACGAATAACCAAGACAGCCTTCGAAAGGCGCGCCACAAGGAGCTTCAGCCATGCGGTATCCATCGCGTATCGAGTTTTTCAGTAGCGGCCTCGCCTGCACGCTGGCGTTCTGCGCCATGGGCCCGGCCCAGGCCTATGAGCTGTACGCCGACGACGACAGTCATCTCAACGCCGACGTGCTGGCGGTATTCGGCCATTTCAACAGTCGCAAGAACTACGACGGCACGTCGGGCGGGTCTACCTGGCGGGAAGGTTTCATCAAGTATGGCGTGAGTGGCGACCAGGCCCTGGCCGGCCGTGGCACCGCTTACGGCGCATTCAGCCTGGTCAGCTCGGCGACCTGGGGCGACGGTGATGCGGCGGGGAACAGCCTGGGAACCGAGCGGACCACGAAAATCGAAGACGCTTACCTGGGCTGGCGTTCCGCCGATCTGTTCCCGCTGTTGGGCCAGGACGGCGTCGACATCTCCGGCGGACGCCAGGTGGTCAAGCTGGGCAGGGGCTTCCTGATCAATGACGACGGACCGAACCTGGGCAAGGGTCCCGCCGATGGTCGCTTGAACCGCGGTGGCGCCTATTACCTGGCGGCTCGACACGCTTTCGACCAAACCGCCGTGGTGCGCCTGGGCGGGCAGGACGGTGTGCATGGCAGTATGGCGTGGCTCAAATCCGACAACCGCGCCCAGGCCGAAACCGAACTGGCTGCCGCTACCCTGGACTACACCGCCAAAGCTGGAACCCTGGGACTGACCTGGGTCCATGGCATCGACGTGAGCGACCGCTGGGCCAGTGATTTCCAGAAGCAACGCAAAGGCATGAACGTCTACAGCATTCGTGGCGAGGGTGACGCGGGGATCGAGAACGCCAGCCTGGCGTTTGAATACGCCTGGCAAGACAAGGACGCCGGTCCCGAGAAAGCCTGGTACGCCGAGGCCGGCTATACCTTTGCCGACGTGACCTGGTCACCGAAACTGACATACCGCTATTCCCGCTACTCGCAGAAATGGGACTCGCTGTTTACCGGCCAGAGCACCGGCTACGGGACCTGGTTTCAGGGCGAGGTGGCCGGCAACTACGCCGGGCCATTCAACAGCAACACGGCCATCCATCACGTCGGCCTGAAGGCCACGCCATTGGAAAACTTGACCCTCGGCGCGTTGTTCTTCGATTTCAACACGGTGCGCAAAAGCAATGCGTTGAACCTCGATGCCCGGGAGCTGGACTTCTATGCCGAGTGGGCCGTCAACCCACACCTGATCATCACCCCGCTCATCGGGCTCTACAAACCGGACCGGGACTCGACCACAGGCGGCAATCAAGCCACCGGCAACGGCACCAACGTGTACAGCCAGGTGAGCGTGGCCGTTCCGTTCTGAGGCACGGGCTGCGGCTCTGGACTGCGCCGCAGCGTTCCGGTCTAGCGCTGAAGGGGCGTGGGTGGTTCCTGCATTTTCTCGGCAATGCGCCGGGTGGTCTCCATCACCATTTCAACCACCGTTTCCTGGCGCAGCAGCTTGAAACTCTGGGTGCTGCCGACCGCGGAAAGGCTGCCCACCACCTCGTCGATCCCCGGATTGAAGATCGGCGCCGCGATACCGGTCAGTCCCTGGTTGAGTTCGTCGTGGGTCAGGCAGTAACCGTCCTTGCGGATCTTTTTCGCCGCCTTGGAAAAGCTTGCCCAGTCGTAGGGGTTGTCCGGGTCGTTGGCCATGTGCTCGTCGTACAGGCGTTGCAAACGCCGGCTCTTCTGGAAGGCGATCAGGACCTTGGACTGCGCACCGCGGAAAAACGGCAGCGGTTGCCCACGGCCGAATGCAAATTGGTAAGTGTCGGTGGGCTCGGCGATGTAGGTGTTGATGATGTGTCCGTCGTAGAAAACGCTGGCGAACACCGCCAGGCCGGTTTCTTCCGACAGCTCGTGCATCAGCTCGCGACCGGCCACGAGGATCGGGTCGTACTGCCGCATCATCCAGTCCAGCTCGATGATCCGTGGACCCAGGCCGTAGCTGCCGGCATCCACCCGGCTCAGCAGACCGGCGTCGCACAGGTCCTTGACGTAGCGGTACACGGTCGCCCGCGAGAGGCCCATGTGTTCGGCGATGGTGTCGGGGTCGATCTTCAACCGTTGCGGGCCGAACAGGTCCAGGACACTCAACATTTTACTCAGACTGCTCATTTGGCTCCTAAGGGGGAAGGGCGCGTGGCTGGCCGTTCGGTGAGCACTATAGGTAGACGCGCCGGGGATGGAAAGCCTGCTCACCGGCTGACGGATGCGCTGCCACGTTACTCCAGGGCTTGAGAAATGCAAGCATATTCGTCAGTTCTTGTAGCCTATAAATCAACATAAATCTCAAAATATGAGCTTTACGAAAATAAAATGCTTGTTATGTTGGTTTTTGTGTGTGATAAATCTCAGCCATTGCAAACGCTCGAACAAGAGGGCTGGAAATGAATGGCGCGCAATTGATAGTGAAGGCGGCGGTGGCGAGCGGTATCGAGTACTGCTTCGCCAACCCCGGAACGACCGAAATCCCCCTGGTGGCCGCCATGGCCAGCGCGCCGGCCCTCAAGCCGGTCCTGTCCTTGTTCGAAGGTGTGTGCACCGGCGCCGCGGACGGTTACGGCCGGATTGCCGGCAGGCCGGCGATGACCCTGACGCACCTGGGGCCCGGCTTTGCCAACGGCATTGCCAACCTGCACAACGCCCGTCGCGCCAACACGCCGATCGTCAACGTCATCGGCGATCACGCCTCATGGCACGTCAACTACGATCCACCGCTGGCCAGCGATATCCAGGCGCTGGCCGGGAGCGTCTCCGGCTGGGTACGTACATCGCGCACGGCCTCTGGCATCGGCGAGGATCTCCAGGAGGCCGTGCGCTCCGCCTGGCAAGCCAAGGGCCAGATCGCCAGCCTGATCCTGCCGATGGACCTGCAAGCCAACGAAGTGGCACGGGAAACCGCCTTTACGACTCTGCACGCGCCGGTTCGGCGGTTTGCCGGTGATCGGATCGAAGCCGTTGCCCAGGCACTGCGCAATGGTCAGCGGCTGGTGTTCATCGTGGGTGACCAGGGTCTGTCGGTTGCCGGCCTAGAAGCCGCGGGACGCCTGGCGCAACTGCCTGGGGTGCAGCTGTTCGCCGAAACCTTCCCGCGCTTGAGCTATCGCGGCGGTGGCCTGCCGGACCTGGACCGCTTGCCCTATTTCCCCGAAGTGGCCATTGGCGTGCTGGACCAGTACGACGCGGTGGTGTGTGCCGGCATCCCAGAGCCGATCAGCTACTTCGGCTACGAAGGCATTCCCTCTCGCCTGGCGGAGCGTGATCGTCTGCTTTACCTGGCAGACGTCGGTGATGACGTGGCCGGTGCACTCACCGCGCTGGCCGACGCCCTGGAAGCACCGGCTTTCGTGCCGACGCCGATGGGTGTCGAGTTGCCGCCCGCCAACGCCGAGTTGACCCCGCAGTCGATAGGCCAGGTGTTGGCCGCTTCGCTGCCGGACGACTGCATTGTCTCGGTGGAGGGTGGCACCTGTGGCTACCCGTTCTTCACCGCGTCGGCCCGTGCCGCGCGGCATCGGGTGCTGACCAACACCGGGGGCGCCATCGGCCAGGGCATTCCGGTGGGGTTTGGCGCGGCGCTGGCCGAGCGGGGCAACCGGGTGTTCTGCCTGCAATCGGACGGCAGTGCCCAGTACACCATCCAGACCCTGTGGAGCATCGCCCGGGAGCAGTTGCCGGTGGTGATCCTGATCGCGGCCAACCATCGCTACGCGATCCTGCAGAACGAATTGCGCCGGTTCGGCATGACCGAGCTCGGTCCCGAAGCGCTGAGCCTGACCGTGCTCGACCGTCCACGTATCGATTGGAAGGCTCTGGCCAAGGGCTACGGCCTGGCGGCGAGCACGGTGCACACCAATGCCGAATTGCAACGTGCCTTGGCCAATGCTGCCGCCGATGGCGGTCCTTGCCTGATTGAAATGGCGCTGTGAAGGAGGGGATATGAGCCAGATCCAATTGTTGCCTGCCGTCGAGAAGTTCCTGTCGCAACCCGGCCGCCTGTTCATTGGCGGCACCTGGCAGGAGGCCGCCAATGGTCGCCGGTTCGCCGTGGAGAACCCGGCCAGCGAAAGCAGCGTGGCTGAAGTCGCCGAAGGCGGCGAGCGGGATGTCGACGCGGCGGTCGCGGCGGCCCGCGCAGCCTTCACCGGGCCGTGGGCGCAGCATTCGCCGGCCCAGCGCGGCCTGTTGCTGTTCCGCCTGGCGGAACTGCTGGACCAGCACCGCGAAGAATTGGCCCAGTTGATCACGCTGGAGAACGGCAAGCCGATTGCCAATGCCCGCGGTGAAGCAGCCAGCGCCGCCAACATCATTCGTTACTTTGCCGGCTGGCCGACCAAGATCGAGGGCAGTACGCATCCGGTGTCGCCGGCTAGCGGCGCACCAATGCTCAATTACACCGTGCGTGAACCCGTGGGCGTCTGCGCACTGATCGTGCCGTGGAACTTCCCGTTGACCATGTGCGTGTGGAAGCTCGGCCCGGTGCTGGCGACCGGCTGCGTCGCGGTGCTCAAGCCGGCTGAACAGACGCCCCTGGTTGCGATTCGCCTGGTGCAGTTGATCGAAGCCGCAGGCTTCCCGGCCGGCGTGGTCAATCTGCTCACCGGCCTGGGCGCCCATACCGGCGCGCCGCTGGCCGCTCACCCGGACGTGGACAAGATCGCCTTTACCGGTTCGACCCAGGTCGGTCGCCTGATCGCTCAAGCGGCCACCGGCAACATGAAAAAGGTCTCCCTGGAGTTGGGGGGCAAGTCGCCGAACATCATCTTGCCGGACGCCGATATCGTGCGCGCCGCCAAGGGCGCCGCCGATGGGATTTTCTACAACCAGGGGCAGGTCTGCACCGCCGGCTCGCGTCTGTATGTGCACGCCAGCGTCTTAGACCAGGTCCTGGAAGAACTCCAGCGCCATGCCGCCGCCCATGTGTTGGGCCCTGGTCTGGATCCGGCCAGCAGCATGGGGCCGCTGGTCTCGGCCCGCCAACTGGGCTCGGTCCGTGGCTATCTGCAGCGGGGCCAGGAAGAGGGCGCCGAGCTGATCTGCGGCGGCGACCGTCCGGCCCACTTGGAGCGCGGCCACTTCATTCAGCCCAGCGTGTTCCTTGACCGCGCCGAGCGGGCTTGCGTCGCCCGCGAGGAAATCTTCGGCCCGGTGCTGACCGTCATGAGCTGGAGCGAAGTCGATGAGCTGGTCCTGCGGGCCAACGACTCGCCCTACGGCCTGGCAGCCGGTCTCTGGACCCGGGACTTGCGCTCCGCCCACCGCGTGGCCGCGCAATTGAAGGCCGGTTCGGTGTGGATCAACTGCTGGAACGTCGTCGACCCGGCTTCGCCATTCGGTGGCTACAAACAGTCCGGGTGGGGACGGGAAATGAGCAAGAACGTGATCGATGCCTACACCGAAACCAAAAGTGTCTTCGTCGATCTCGCCTGACCGAACAATCACAAGAGGAACTGCTATGGATCTGGAATTACAAGGCCGCGTGGCCATCGTCACCGGCGGTGGCATGGGCATCGGCAAGGAAGTCGCACGCTTTCTGTCCCAGGAAGGTTGCAAGGTGGTGATCTGTGCGCGGCGCATGGAATACCTCGAACAAGCTGCCGAGGAAATCACCGCTGAGACCGGCAACGAAGTGCTGCCGCTGTTCTGTGACACCAACCAGATGTCGGCCGTGTCCGACATGGTGCACGCCGCCCACAAGCACTTCGGCCGTATCGACATTCTGGTCAACGGTGCCGCGGCGCCGTCCGGCGTGGTGCGCAATGACATCGAGCACGCGGGCGACGACGAACTGCTCTCGGACCTCAACACCAAGGTCATTGGCTATTTCCGGTGTGCCAAGGCCGTGACCCCGCACATGAAGGCGGGCGGCTTCGGTCGCATCATCAACATCGGCGGCCTGACCGGTCGTGGCAGCAAGGTCCTCTCGGGGATGCGCAACCTGGCCATTGCCCACATGACCAAGACGCTCTCCGACCAACTCGGCCCAGCCGGCATCACCGTCAACCTGATCCACCCCGGTGTGGTGGACACCCCGCACATCCAGGAGCTGTACGAGCGCGAAGGAATCAAGCAGGGCAAGACGCCGGGGCAGGTCGAGCAGGGCTACATCGACGCGACGCCGATCCGACGCACCCTGGCGCCCATCGAAATGGGCTGGCTGATCGGCTTCCTGGCATCGCCCAAGGCCGGCGCCGTGACGGGCGAGTCCATCGGCATCGATGGCGGCCTGACACGTGGCATCTTCATTTGAGGAGCAGCAGCAATGAGTAACGGAACCCTTTTGGTCGCTACCGTCGGGCAGGCGGTGATCCGCAGCGCCGACGACGGCCGCACCTGGCACCGCCTGGGCCTGGGGCAGGACTTGGAGTTCGATGCAATCACCCGCTCCCTGAGCGTCCATCCCGGTACGCCCGAAGTGATCTACGCCGGCACCGACGTCGGCCTGTGCGTCAGCCACGACACCGGCGGTCACTGGCAGCGGGTGGACTCGCCGTTCAACGGCGAGACCGTGTGGAAGGTCGCCGTGGATCCGGCGGATGCCCAGCGTATTTTCGTCGGTACGGGCGCGCCTTCCCGCGCCGTGCTCTGGCGCACCCTTGACGGTGGCCAGAGCTGGGACCGCGCCCTGGTGGAGATTCCGGAGTTCTGCGAGGGTGTCAGCCGGCCGCGCTTGCTGGCGTTCGCCTATGACCCCACGGATCGCAACCAGCTCTGGTTCGGCCTGGAAGAGGGCGGCCTGTTCCACAGCCGCGATGGCGGCGATAGCTGGACCCGCGTCGACGACCGGCTGCTGTGGGATTTCAACTCGGACGTACACAACATCCTGGTGCTGCCCAACCACGGCCAGAAAGTCATCGTGGTGGTGTGCGTCAACGCGGTCTACCGCAGCCTCGATGAAGGACAGACCTGGACCGGCATCGTTGCCCGCGAAACTTTCGGCTTGTACTACGTGCGCGCCATGAACGCGCCGCTGGGCAGCGAGGACACGCTCTACCTGAGCATTTCCGACGGCACGCCCGGCACCACCAGCAAGGTGCTGGTCTCCCGCGATGCAGCGGTCAGTTGGGAAGTGTTGCCTCTGCCGCAGCAACCCAATTCGTGCATCTGGGCGATTGCCTGCAACCCGGCTGATCCGCGCCAGATCGTCGCCGGCACCAAGTACGGACACCTGTTCACCTCCGAGAACGGCGGTAACGGCTGGCAGAAGCAGTGGCGTGAGTTCAGTGAAATCGCCGATGTGCTCTGGACTCCGGCGGTGGCGCAGATCAAGTCCGGGCACCAATCCATCATCAAGAACTGAGGTATCGCGCGATGAAAGTCGAGGTCGTTCGTACCCACCTGTCGCTATTCGTTCGCGACCCGGAAACGTCGGCACGCTGGTACGCCGATGTCCTGGGCATGCACGAAAGCGCCCGGGGGGACAGCTGGATCATGATGGCGTTCGGTGCCAAGCACCACGACATCGCGTTACTCCGGGCCGAGCCGGGCGCCCATCAGGGCGGCCTGGGATTGCAGCACTACGGGCTGGAGATCGCCGGTGACATGACCACGCTACGACAGCTGTACGGCATGTTGCTCGGCAAGGGGATCGAAGTGGTGAAAATCACCGATCACGAAATCGGCCATGGCGTGTACTTCAACGACCCCGACGGCAACCGCATGGAATTCTTCCTCGAGACCGAACACGACGACGCGCGCGGCAAGGCCCGTTTCAAGGCCGCCGGCGCGCCGAGCCGCAAGTTCGATCTCGACCCACTTTGAAAGAGCACCGAGCCATGAAAACCGCGAATTTCGCTACTTACCACATCCGCAAATGGTACAGCTTCGTCGAAGAAACCCTGGCCAACGAAAGCGGCCAGTTGGCCGATGGCGAGCCGTTGTTCAAATATGCCATTGGCGCCGTGATCGCCAACCCCTATGCCGGGCGCTACAGCGAAAGTCTGGCCGAGTTGATCGAGCCATCGCCCTTGCTGGGCCAGGAGTTCGGCCGGCGCATCCAGGCGCTGGCGGGCGAGCACGAGATCGTCAGCTACGGCAAGGCATGCCTGGTCGGCAGCCAGGGCGAGTATGAGCATGGCAATGCACTGCTGACCAATCCGGCCGCGGATCCGATTCGCGTCGCCCTGGGCGGCGGCAAGTCCTGGGTACCGTCCACCGGCAAGCGTGGCGGCCCTGGCGTGACCATCGACGTGCCGCTGGCCCACAAGGATGCGCTGTACGTGCGTTCGCACTACGACAGCATTTCGCTTTCGTTCGGCGACGGCCCTTCGGCAGACGAACTGGTCATCATCTGGGCTTTCGCCACCCGTGGGCGTTTGCATGCGCGTCTGGGCGGCCTGCAAGCCGCGGACGTCAAGGGCACCGACGGCTTGTATTAAGGGGCGTTGACCGTGGGAACCGAACGAATGTCCGCAAACAGCCATTTCTTCAGCAATCGGACGGGGATGCGCTTGCACTATCTGTCCTGGGGCAGCCCGTCAGGCATCCCGGTGGTGCTGCTCCATGGGTTGCGATCCTACGCCCAGACCTGGCAATCCCTGGCCGATGCCCTGGGCGAGCCCTATTGTTGCTATGCCCTGGACCAGCGCGGTCGCGGGCACAGCGAATGGGCGCCCGCCGACACCTACCGGACCGAGGCCTATGTCAGCGATCTGGAGGACCTGGTGGCGCACCTGGGCTTGCAGCGGTTCGTCCTGGTGGGGCATTCCCTCGGTGGCACCAATGCGCTGGAGTATGCACGGCTCAACCCCAGGCGGCTCCAGGCGCTGGTGATCGAGGACATCGGCCCCGGTTCCTCCATCAGCGGCGACGGTGCCGCGCGCATTCGCCGGGAAATGAGCGAAACGCCCCTGCGTTTTCCCGACTGGGAAAGTGCCGCTCAATTCTGGCAGCGGGCACGTCCGGGGTTGTCCCAGGAGGCACTGGCGTCCAGGTTGACGTATTCCATGAAGGAAACCCTCGAAGGCATCGAATGGCGCCACGACCAGCAGGGCATAGCCCAGGCACGCCTGAGTATCACACCGACCGACCTGTGGCCGGCGGTGCGCGCGCTGGATTGCCCGACGCTGTTCATCCGGGGCGGGCGTTCCGACTTTCTGCCGGCGGCAACCCTGGAAGCCATGAAGGCTGCCAATCCGCTGGTGCACACCACGGAGATCGCCGACGCCAGTCATTACGTCCATGATGACCAGGGCAAAACCTTCAACCGTGTCGTCAGGGACTACTTGCACGGCCAACACCTACAACCACAACAACGAAGCGGTGAAGCGTGATGAAGCAGGACAAAACCCAGGTGGTCATCGTGGGCGGTGGCCCGAACGGGATCACCGCCGCGCATTACATGGGCCTGTACGGTATCGATTGCGTCGTCCTCGAACTGGCGGACGGCATCCTGCCGTACCCCCGTGCGGTGGGCATGGATGATGAGGCGTTGCGTGTGTTGCAGGGCATTGACATCGCCGAGCTGGCCAGCCGGGACATGATCTGCAACGTCCCCCTGCGTTACTACAACGCCCGGGGCGTGTGCTTTGCCGAAGTCAAACCGAGCACCGCCCACTATGGCTGGCCGATGCGCAACATTTTCATGCAGCAGTTGCTGGAAGGAACGCTGCGCGAGCACCTGGGCCGACACCCCGGTGTCGAGCTGCGCCAGGGGCATGAAATGCTCGACCTGGAGCAGGACGCTCAAGGGGTGACGTTGCAAGTGTGCGACGCCCAGGGCGAGCTGTACCAGCTGCACGCGCAATACGTGATCGGCGCGGATGGCGGCCGTTCCAGCGTGCGCAAGAAACTCGGCATCGAATTGCTGGGCCTGACCCATCCGCGCAAATGGGTGGTGGTCGATACGGCCAACGATACTCTGGACGCGCCCTATACGGCCTTGCACGCCGATCCTCAACGGCCCTTCGTCTGCATCTACCTGCCGTACCAGCAACGCCGCTGGGAGTTCATGCTGCTGGAGGGCGAAGATGAAAACACGATGTGCGAGGAGGCGACTATCCGTGGCTTGATCCGCGGGCACATCGGCAACGCCGCCGATGACCTGGAGATCATCCGCATACGCGCCTACACCCATAACTCACGGGTCGCGGCGCGGTTTGTCGAAGGGCGCGTGGCGCTGGTGGGCGATGCGGCGCACATTTCCCCGCCGTGGGCCGGGCAGGGGCTCAACTCGGGTCTGCGGGACGTGGTGAACATCGCCTGGAAAATCGCCGCCATCATCCAGGGACGTGCCTCGGCCTCGATACTTGCCAGCTACGACCAGGAGCGACGCGGGCATGCCACCGACCTCATCGCCCTGGCCGACAACATGGGCGCCGTATTGGGGCTGACCAATCCGCTGATGGCGGGTGTGCGGGACTGGTTGTTCCAGGCCGTCAACAGCGTCGACAACCTGCGCTCGCACTTGCTGGAGTTCAAGTTCAAACCCAAGGCGACCATTACCAAGGGCCTGGTGCATCACGAACGCGCGGAACTGCACGAGGATGACCTCGTAGGGCAATTGTTCATCCAACCGACCGTCGAAGATGAGCAAGGCCAGCGTCGCCGCTTGGACGAGGTGCTGGGCCACTCCTATGCCGTGCTGGGCTATCGGGTCAATCCGAACGAACCGCTCAGCGAAGAGACCCGTGCCTACTGGGCGCGCTGGAACACCCGCTTCATTCAGGTCAATCGTTCCCGCAGTGGCAAGGGGCGTAACCAGCCGTTGTCCGCGAGCCAGGCGATCTGCGTGGAAGACGTCGATAACCGCTTGGGAGAGTGGTTTGCCAAAGTGCGGGATTGCGTCGTGGTGGTGCGGCCGGACCGCTTTGTCGCCGCGATTACCACGCCGGAGCGACTGGAAGGCGTACTGCGCAAACTGGCGGAGCAACTTTCATGAAGCCATGGGATGAACTGTCGGGCCAGCTCCACCAGGCCACGTTGACGGCACGGGCGCTGTCGCCGCTGGACCCACAGGCGTTCGACTTGCCGACAGGCTACGCCCTGCAGCGCGAAGCGTTGCGCCAGCGTCAGGCCCGGGGCGAGCAGCTGAGCGGATGGAAGGTGGCCTTCGCCGGGAGCGCCGCGCAGAAGCGGATGGGTATCCAGGAACCGGTGCTGGGTGCGTTGACCGACGCCATGGTCGTCGAACCCGGTAGTTCAGTGGACCTGACGAGCCTGATCCAGCCCAAGTTGGAAATTGAGCTAGCGTGCTTCCTGGGGCGCACCCTCGCGCCAGGCGAGCACAGCGATGAGGCAATCCTGGCTTGTGTCTCTGCAGTCGCCCCGGCCTTCGAGATTGCCGATTGTCGATGGCAGGGCTGGAGCTTCGGCGTCGGGCCGTTCCTGGCCGACAACGCGGCGGCGGCGCTGTACTGCGTCGGCCCGCGCATTGAGCTCGAGCCGGGTCGGATGCCCTCCGTGAGCTATTGCCTGGAGCGAGACGGGGTGGCCTGCGGTAACGGTGATACCCAGGCGCGGGAGGATACGCCACAGGTCAATCTCTGCTGGCTGATCCGGCGATTGTTGGCGGACGGGCAGCGCCTTGAAGCGGGGCAGGTCGTGCTGTCGGGCGCGTTGCTGCCGCCCATGGACATCCAGCCCGCCGAGTACCGCTTGCATATGCTTGGCACGGAACTGGCTTTGGTTTTCCGCGTCGGCAACGGCGCCCCGTAGAACCTGTCGCTGTCATGGACGATCGAGCACCTTATGAACGGCCGGTAGAACAACGCCGGCCACCGAGGAACACTGATCATGCTCGCCGAAGTCCGTACCTTCAATGATCCTCAACAGCACGCTGGTTCGATCCTGGGCTGGCAGCAGGTCTATGACCAACTCGGTCGCGGATGCCTGTCCAGCGAGCTGCAACACATTTGCGCCGAGCGTTTCCAGATCTTCCAGGAAGTGCTGGATAAACGTGTGGTGCAGCGCGGCTGCGCGCCAAAGGGACGCCTGTGCATTGCCATGTCCCTGGGCAACGCGCCGGTGGTCCAGGGGCATCAGGTCGACGCCCACAACGTCGTGCTGCTGCGCGATGGCGAGGATTTTGTCCTGCACGCTCCGGAAGGGACGCGTTTCTTCGCGATCAATGTCGACATGGTGCGCTTCGCCAAGCTGGCGGCCTATGAGCTGCCGGACAATCAACTCAAACGCTTGAAAAGTGTGTCCCAGGTCAGCGTGGACGAGACGGTCCTGTTGCGTGTACAGCAGAGGATCCATCCGCTGTTTCGCCGTCTGCTGGAGCAGCCCGACGCGATCACTCCGGCCTTGGAAAAAATGCTCGAGGACGTCCTGCTCAATGCCTTCCTCGACCTGTTCAGTCACGCCTCGGACGAAGTCCGGGGGCGGCGCGGTAATTTTGCCGTCAGCGCCTATCTGGTCAAGCGTTGCCAGGAGTTGGCCGGGGACAGCGGCGATACCTCCCTGAGCATCCTCGATCTTTGCGAACAACTACGGGTCAGTCGCAGGACCCTGCAGAACAGCTTCCAGGCCGTGACCGGGATGCGTCCGGTCGAGTACTTGCGCAACCTGCGGCTCAATGCCGTGCGGCGGCGCCTGATCACGACCCAGGCAACCGCGCAGAACGTCGGCGAGATCGCCGTGGCCATGGGCTTCTTTCACCTGAGCCACTTCGCCACGCATTACCGGGCGTTGTTCGGCGAATCCCCTTCGGAAACGCCCAGGGCCAAATAATGCTGTTCACTTGAGACTTGCCCGGTTCACTGTGGCGAGGGGATTTATCCCCGCTGGGGCGCGAAGCGGCCCCGACATAGGCGACTCAATCCGCCTGATATACCGAGTAGCATGGCTTTGGGGCCGCTTCGCGGCCCAGCGGGGATAAATCCCCTCGCCACAGGTTCATCGCTTTTCTCAAGTGAAAAGCATGACAGGAGCCAGAGCTTGAAAGCCTGGCAATGTTACCGAGCTACTGCTTTGCACATTAATGGGCGCCCCCTGAGCCATTAAGTAGCACATCCTCACGGCGCAGCCGTGACACCTGGCTAGCTGTCGGTCCTGTCTGGCGATCCCATTCCATTCAAATCAATCGCTTGCATGGCCAGCAACGGTCTTGGCACGCATCCTGCTTTTTTGAATCCATGGATAATTGGATACAAAAATACAAAGGGTGCGACCATGCAATTTGCTCCGTCTTACACTGAACGTCCGCCGGTGACCGCCGAGGAAGAGGCCTACAACTTCCTGCTGGAAGCCATCTGTGGTGGACGGTTTCATAAAGGCGATCGGCTGATTGCCGAGGACATCGCCAGTGAGATCGGCATGAGCCGGATGCCGGTGCGCGAGGCGTTCCGGCGCCTGGATGCCCAGGGCCTGGTTACGCTGCGGCCCAATCGCGGAGCGGTTGTCAGCGGCCTGGACATCGACGAACTGCAAGAAGTCTTCGAAATGCGCAGCGCCCTCGAAGGCCTGGCGATCCGGGTCGCGGTGGGGCGCATTGGCGATCGCCAGTTGGCCGCCCTGGAGCGGTTGCTGGACGAGATGGACGACTACCGCGACGAAAGCGCCGAGTGGGTCAGCCGGCATCGGGCCTTTCACGAATACCTGTGCAGCCTCAGCGGTCGTCCCAGGCTGCTGAAGCAGATCAGTGCCCTTTATTCCCTGGTGGAGGCGCCCATGCGCCTGTGGCTGCAGCACGTGGAGAAACCCATGAGCGCGCGCCAGGAACATGTGGTGATCCTCGACGCGATCCGCGCCGGTGACGCCGACAAGGCCGAGGCAGTGGTGCGCGCGCACATCGAAGGCACCATCCCTGAATTGATCGAGTTCCTGCAAGCGAAAAAATAAACAGAGCAGGCATGAGCCTGCCCGTGTTTTGACTTTGAGTACTGCCCGTTACCTACTGAACTGGAGTGTCTGGTCATGCATAAGCCTCGCGTGTTGATAGCCGCAATATCCTTGGGATTCTGTGCACAGTGGGCGTCCGCCGCCCCCGTGGTGCCGGAGCGTTTGATCAAGGCCGACAAACTCGTCTATTGCTCGGGCATGGACTCGCCGCCGCTGGTGTCCTTCGATGAGGCGCAGAAACCCAAGGGGCTGACCGTCGACCTGGGCCTGGAAATCGCCAAGCGCCTGGACGACAAGAAAGTGGAATGGCGGGTCGTGCCGTTTTCCGGCTTGCTCCCCGCGTTGCTGGCCAAACAGTGCGACATGATCGTCGACCAACTGTTCGACAAGCCCGAACGCCGGGAAGTGATCGACATCGTCAACTACATGTACTCCAGCCAGGCGGTGGTGGTGCCCAAGGGCAATCCCAAGGCCATCAAGACGCTGCCGGATCTTTCCGCGCGCAAGGTGGCGGTGCTCAACGGCTCTACCATCAAGACCCTGCTCGACGCCGAGAATGAAAAGCTGACCAAGGCCGGCAAACCGCCGATGAAGCTGGTGGTCTACAACACCGATACCGATGCGTTCCAGGCGCTGCGCATCAGCCAGGTCGATGCCTACGGCACCACCGTGGAAACCGCCGGCTATTACGCCGCGATGGCCCCCGACCTGTTCGAGGAAGGGGTGCCGGCCTTCAGCCGGATTCTCACCGGCATCGGCATTCGCAAGGACGATCCACAACTGAGCGCTGCCGTGCAGCAGGTGATCAGCGACATGCGCGGCGACGGCAGCTACAGCCAGTTGCTCAACAAATGGCATGTCGCCGGCGACACTCTCGATTGAGGTAAGCGTCGATGAATTTCAATTGGGATGTGTTCTGGCAGTACCTGCTACAGCCCAGTGGGGTCTACCTCACCGGGCTCTGGCTGACTTGCCTGATCAGCGTGCTGGCGATGTTGCTGGGCTGCGCCCTGGGCCTGGCGGCGGCGCTCTTGCGGCTGTCGAAGAATCCGTTGCTGCACATGCCGGTGCGCTTTTACGTGTGGTTGATGCGCGGCACGCCGCTGCTGGTGCAGATAGTCTTTCTCTACACCGCGCTGGCCGCCGGCGGGATCTTCCGTTTCGAGGACATCGACCTGTTCGGCCTGGTGGTCCCCGGCAATATCCAGGCGGCAATCATCGCCCTGGGCCTCAACGAAGGCGCCTACATGGCAGAGATCATCCGCGCCGGCATCGGCGCGGTCGACAAAGGCCAGTATGAGGCCGGCCGGTCCCTGGGCATGACCTTCGCCAGGTTGATGCGGCGCATCATTCTGCCCCAGGCGTTCCGGGTGATCGTGCCGCCGCTGGGCAACGAGTTCAACGTGATGCTCAAGAACACCACGCTGGTCAGCGTGATTGGCGTTCAGGAACTGCTGCTCAGCACCCAGATGGTGACCTCGGCGACGTTCCGGGTGTTCGAGCTGTACCTGGTGGTGGCGATTTACTTCCTGTTGCTGACCACCCTCTGGGGCTTCTTCCAGCGCTGGCTGGAAGCCCGCTTCGGTCAATCGGACCGTCCGTCTTCGCCACCGCCGGCGGCCACGCGGATGTTCGGCCGCAGCACCCTGAAATTGCTGAGGGAACGTTAACCATGGCGCACAAAAGTGAAGAACTGATCATCGAAGCGCTGGACGTTCACAAGTCCTTCGGCGACCTGCAGATCCTCAAGGGCATATCCCTGCAAGTTCGCCGCGGCGAGGTGGTGGTGTTGATCGGTGCCTCCGGGTCCGGCAAGACCACCTTCATCCGCTGCATCAACCTGTTGGAAGACATCCAAAGCGGGCGTATTCGCGTCAATGGCCAGGCCATGGGATACCGGGAACGCGCCGATGGCAGCCTGGTGCGCGATTCGGAGCGCAACATCGCCCGCCAGCGCCGGGACATCGGCATGGTGTTCCAACGCTTCAACCTGTTCCCCCACATGACCGCCCTGGAGAACATCATCGAGGCTCCGATCCAGGTTCTCGGGATACCGCGCGCCGCTGCGTTGGAACAGGCCCGCAGCCTGCTCGCGCGGGTCGGCCTGGCGGACAAGGCCAGCCATTACCCCTCCATGCTCTCCGGCGGGCAGCAACAGCGCGTGGCGATCGCCCGGGCGTTGGCGATGAAGCCCCAGGCGATGCTGTTCGACGAGCCCACCAGCGCCCTCGACCCGGAAACCGTGGGCGAGGTGCTGGAGGTGATGAAGGAACTGGCGGAAGAGGGCATGACCATGGTGGTGGTGACCCACGAAATGGGCTTTGCCCGGGAAGTGGCCGACCGTGTGGTGGTCCTGGACCAGGGCGAGCTGATCGAGCAAGGCCCGCCGGAACAGATTTTCAGCCACCCCAGCCACCCGCGTACCCGGGCCTTTCTCAGTCGCGTGCTCTGACTCATTTTGTCTGTGAAGAGAGTTTGTCATGTTGAAATTTTCTGCTCACGAGTACCCGTATCCGTCGCAACGCCAGAGCGTCTTCGCCCGGCGCGGCATGGTCGCCGCTTCTCAGCCACTGGCCGCACAGGCGGGTATCGAGATCATGCAAAAGGGCGGCAACGCCATCGATGCCGCCATCGCCACGGCGGCGGCGCTGACCGTGGTGGAACCCACCGGCTGCGGCATCGGCGGTGACGCCTTCGCCTTGGTCTGGTGCAAGGGCCAGTTGCACGGCCTCAATGGCAACGGCCATGCACCGGCGGCCCTGAGCGTCGAAGCGGTGCAGGCCACCGGCCACGAACGGATGCCCACCTACGGTTGGACGCCGGTGACGGTTCCCGGTTGTCCATCGGCTTGGGCCGAGTTGTCACAACGCTTCGGCAAACTGCCCTTTGCCGAGCTGTTGCAACCGGCGATCAGCCTGGCGCGGGGTGGTTTTGCCGTGTCGCCGGTGGTCGCCCTTCAATGGCAGATCGCCTTGAAGGAGTTCACCCCCCAACGCGATCCGGTGCTGGAGACCTGGTTCGATACCTTCCTGATCGAAGGACGTGCGCCGCGGGCCGGGGAGATCTTCCGCAATCCGGCCCAGGCTCGCACCCTCGAAGAACTCGCCGCCACCCGTTGCGAAAGTCTCTATCGCGGCGCCCTGGCCGAACGCCTGGATGCCCATTCCCGTGCTACCGGCGGCTACCTGCGCAGCACCGACCTCAAGGATTACCGCGCCCAGTGGGTGGAGCCGATCCACGTCAACTACCGGGGCATCGATGTCTGGGAAATCCCGCCGAGCGGGCAGGGCCTGGTGGCCTTGATGGCGTTGAACATCCTCGAGGGCTTCAGCTTCGATCACCGCGACAGCCAACAAACCTGGCATCGCCAACTGGAAGCGATGAAGCTGGCCTACAGCGACGGCCTGCACTACATCACCGACCCGCGGCATATGCGCGTGGCGGTGGCCGACCTGCTGAGTGACGACTACAGCGCCCGGCGCCGTGGACAGATTGGCGAACAGGCCCAGCCGCCCGCGCCCGGCGATCCCCACGCCAGCGGCACGGTGTACCTGGCGACCGCCGACGAAGAAGGCAACATGGTTTCGTTCATCCAGAGCAACTACCACGGTTTCGGCTCCGGTGTGGTGCTGCCCCACAGCGGGATTGCCCTGCAGAACCGCGGGCAGGAATTCAGCCTCGACCCGACGCACGCCAACTGCCTCGCGCCGGGCAAGAAAACCTTCCACACCATCATCCCCGGTTTCCTCACCCAGAACGGCCAGGCCCTCGGTCCCTTCGGCGTCATGGGCGGCTACATGCAGCCCCAGGGACACGTGCAGATGGTCATGAACCTGGTGGACTTCGGCCTGAACCCCCAGGCAGCCCTGGATGCGCCGCGCTGGCAATGGCTGGGCGGGATGAAGGTCGGCATCGAGCACGGCGCGTCACCGGACCTGGTCAACGCCCTGGCGCGCCGTGGCCATGAAGTGCAGGTCAGCAGTGACCTGACCGACTATGGGCGCGGGCAGATCATCCTCCGTGATCCGGTCAGTGGTGTGTTGTGTGGGGGGACTGAGCCTCGGGCGGACTCGCATATTGCGGTCTGGTGATCGCCTCCGTTCCTTGGTTGCGGACCTGGAAGCGTATCAGCGGCGATCCAGCCAGACCGTTTGGGCGTTACAGAACTCTCTGAGCCCAAAGTGAGAGAGCTCCCGCCCAAAGCCGCTTTTCTTGACACCGCCGATGGGGACGCGGGGATCGGTGGCGACATAGCCGTTGATAAACACACCGCCCGTGATCATGCGTGCGGCAAAATGTTTGGCTTTTTCGACGTCAGCAGTCCAGAGGCTGCCCGCCAGGCCGAACTCGCTGTCGTTTGCCAGTTCAAGCGCGTGTTCCGCGTCCCTGGCAACGATCAGCGAAGCGACCGGACCAAACAGCTCCTCCACGAACGAGGTCATCCCGGGGCGGACGCCTGCCAGAATCGTCGGCTCGTAGTAATTGCCGATCCCTTCTATTTTGTGACCGCCCAACAGCAGCTTCGCGCCTTGGGCGACGGTTGCCTTGACTTGCCCGTCCAGCTCATCCCGCAGATCGGGGCGCGCTATAGGGCCAATGTAAGTGCTGCTTTCAAGCGGATCCCCGAGCTTGAGCGCAGCGACTGCATCAACGAACTTGCTCTCGAATGCTTCAGCCACGCTTTGTTCGACGATGATACGTTTGGCGGCAATGCACACCTGGCCGCTGTTTTGAAAGCGTCCGACCACGGCGGCTTTCACGGCCTCATCAATATCCGCATCCGCCAGGACCACGAACGGGTCGGACCCACCCAGTTCCAACACACATTTTTTCAGCGCCGCGCCGGCTTGCGCGGCAATGGCTGAACCTGCACGAACGCTGCCAGTGACAGCCACCGTAGCGATGCGTGGGTCTTCGATGGCCCGGGATACCATTGATGGAACAACGTTGATCACCTCAAAAACGCCGTCGGGCAGCCCGGCATCCCGCCAGGCTTGTTGCAGACTGTAAGCGCAGCCCATGACGTTGGGCGCGTGCTTGAGGACATACGGGTTGCCGGACAGGATGATTGGCACCGCGCCCCTCATCACCTGCCAGAACGGGAAATTCCAGGGCATGACCGCAAGGACGGCCCCAAGCGGCCGGTAAGCAACATAGGCTTTATTGTCCTCAACCGATGTAGGCTCAGGCTCCAACATGCGTGGCCCATGCTGGGCGTACCATTCACATAACGCGGCGCATTTTTCTACCTCGGCACGCCCCTGAGCGACAGGTTTGCCCATTTCGTTCGCAGCCAACTGAGCCATCCCTTCTGCCTGGGCGCGGAGCTGGGAGGCGAGGTTGAGCAAGACTCCGGCCCTGACCTGTACCTCAACGTCCCGCCATTGCTCAAAGCCAGCTTGTACGCGAACCAGGGCCGCCTCCATTTCGCTGACAGACTCATAGGGATAACGACCGATCTGTTCGCCGTTGGCCGGGTTGATGGAGAGGGCAGCGTCAGAGCTATCGAAGGTCATCGTGAGGTCTCGGGAAGAAATTGTGGAGGAGGGCGCTCGCTTATGGCTGTCGTCAGTATCGATGGATTCAGGTTGTTTTCAATCAGACCCATGTACGGATCTATCAGAGGGGGTTGTTCGAAGTTATGAATGGCGTCGGTGCGTGTCGCATCGTACAAAAGCCTATTGGCATTGTTTTCGATCGTACAATTGCTGCCTGTACAGCGTGCGGGCCATTCTCGGAACAGCCTGATATATGCATTACGGCTCACCGTACGATAAAAACAAGGGGAATGTGATGAGTTATGTTTGGACTCGACAGCAGTTGGACGAATACCGGAGCTATTACGATAATATCCGCACGCACCACAGTTACAGCTATGTCAATTATTCCACCACCGCTGAGTTCGTGCGAAGCGTGCTTCCGCCGTGCCTGAATGTTTGCGAGAAACCGATAGTCTCGGTCGGGTTCCTGTCGTTCATGGAGTGGGTGAATGGCGTACCGAATCGCATGGGTCGCGACCGTGCCGCCATTATTGGCGTCAATGCCGAATATAAAGGCGTCGAAGGCAGTTACTATTTGACCGTTCTCGAAACAGAGGAAGTCAACATCGTCACCGGGCGTGAGTTCTGGGGGATGCCAAAAAAGCAGGGGACGATTGATTACTTCGAAGACGGCGAAAACTTTCATGGCATCGCCGGCAGGAAGAATCATGACTTGATCCAGCTCAATGCTTGCTTGGGGCAAGAACAGGGCGGCATGCGTGAAATGCCCGAGTATTATTTCGACCTGCGCTGCGGTCATGAAGTGAATGCACGCTCAATCCGCAACCCCGAACTGGTGATTTTCAAGAACTCTACATTGATCAAGCGCTTCCGTCCGATCACTCGCTCGCAACTGCAGCTCACCGGCTCGCCATTCGACACCGGCGTAGGTACGGTGCCGGTTGGAGACTTTATAGAGGGTGGCCATCTCGGCGGGGAAACGTCCTACATTGTCGAGCAGGCGGTGGATCTGTCGACGGATGGTATTGATTACGCGCCCTATCTAATGGGGCGACTGTACGACGACTGGCCGGATGTCCGTCGATAAGGACAGCGATAACACCCGGCATCTACACCTCGTCTGTGAGTAGCATCGGGCGAGGTGGATTCATCAGCGTGTTGCTCCAGAGTGCTATAGAAGTATCGAGCATCTGTGCACGGATCTCAGGGGTGAAGCTCTGTTGCCATTGGTAAAAGAAGTTACCTTCAATCATCGTTGCGATCAGCCCACTGTAGGTTTCGATAGCGTCCGAATTCAGTTGCGGATTGATCTCACGGACGAGGTACCTCAGGCCTGTCAGAAAATACTCATATTGCTCGATCATGACCTCCTTGATGCGTTCATCCTGGGTCGCCAGTGCACCCATCTGGAAAAACAACCTGCCCGTGTAATGATCCAGGGTCGCCGCCACATTTTCCCGAATCGCCAGAGCCAGCTTTTCCATGGGGGGCGTATGGCTGTCGGTGTAGATTTCCTGGAAGCGGAACACAAAAGACTCAAGTTTGGCCTTGATCATTTGCAAGCAAAGATTTTCGGTATTCCCGCAGTAATGCTGCAGGGTGCTCAGGCTGATGCCCATTTCCTTCGCGACCTTGCGGGCGGAAAATGCCGCGTAGCCGTCACGGATGAACACTTGCGCCGCTGCATCATTTATTTCTTCGATCTTTCTCGACCTTTTCTGTGTGCGGCCATATTTGACCTGGCCCTCTATCTCGTGGTCTTCGGTGGCAGCAGGCAAGGGCATATCCGATCCTATCCAGTCATCCATTTATCCTCGCTAGCCTACCTCGCCCACGGGGGGAGGCAAGCACATTCATAGTCGCGAGTCTAAAATTAGGTCATACGACCTATGTTGGTGCTTTTCTACACAATGATGATCTATGAAATGGGTACATCTGACTCATCAAGGAAAGCTCGCCAGCCTCTGCGGCGCACGATTGCCGCTGACTGTGCGCCCGTCAGCGCCATCGTTATTCATGGCAAGGTTATTGCCTTGGAAGACCTTCACCGGACCCGGCCGCCGGGCCGAGCCCTATCATTCATTTCGATGTACTGACCATGCCCCTGACCTTGAACGACCTGATCCTGACGCCTGAACTGCGCACCCGTGTCATATGCGGTGCGCAGCGGTGCGACGAAACAGTGAGCTGGGCACACGTCTGCGAGCTCGCTGACCCATCCGAATGGCTGGGGAAGGGGGATTTGCTGATGACCACGGGCATTGGCATTCCGACGGATCCAGGCGAGCAGCGGTTGTATGTCGAGCGCCTGCACGTCGGTGGGCTCGCGGGGCTGATGATTGGTGACAACATGCAGGCCCCTGCGGATATTGACGAACTGTTCGCGGCGGCCAAGGCGTTGGGTTTCCCGGTGTTGATGACCGAGTACGGTGTTCCGTTTTCAGCCGTTACCAAGGCGGTGGTGAATGCCTACAAACAGCTGGAGAACAATCGGCGCAACGCCATCACCCACGTGTATGAGACCGCCCGCATCAGCATCCAGGGCTTGGGGCTGCCGGGGCTGCTCAAACGCCTGGAGGCCGATGTAGGAGCGGTGTTGCATCTGGTCGACCCACGCTCCCTGGACCCGTGGATGGCCGGATTGGCTGAGCTTCCTGCGCTCCATCGCAAGGCCATACTTCAACGCCCGAGAGCCGCCCACGGCACCCCCATTGTCCAGCGGTGCGCGGTGGCGGACGGAGAGACCGTGCTGGTGTCCGTTCCCTCTCACCGCGGTTGCCTGTTGGCTGCCCACAGTGCGCAAGCGTTGGACTACGGTCTGCTGCATCACATCGTTGCCGTTATCGGCATTGAACTCGAACGACTCAGGGTCGACCGGGAAACCAAGTTGCGCCAAGGGAGCGAACTGATCGACGACCTCCTGCACAAGCGTGTGTTGCCTCGGCAGGCAGAAGAACGACTAGAAGCATGTGGCGCGGATGTTTCACGCTTGAGACTCGCAGTCGCCCGTTTGGGCGCGCTGTCGATCGAGGAGATTGACGAGGCGCTGGTGCGGCATGGCATCGACCTCATATTAAGGGTGCAGGGCGAGGAGGTTTTTGCGCTGTTCTGGGCTGATGCAACTGTCCGCGATTTTCAGTCCAATCTGTTGATCAAAGTGGGCGTGAGCGATTTCCTTGAGCATGTGGACGATTGTGCCAATGCGCTGCGCGAAGCGCGCCTGGCGCTGGCCCATACCACCGAGAATAGCCCGCTCAGTTTCTACTCGGACACTGGGGTGAATTCTCCTTGGCTGCCACAAAGCCTGCATGATGCAAGCGAGGCGTTTCGCCGGGTCCTGGGACCGTTGACAGATTATGACGCCGCTCAAGGCGCCCAATTGTTGCACACCCTGCGTACGTTTCTGGAAAACAACCGATCCTGGATAAATACCGCTAACAAGCTGCATATACATAAACAAACATTGGTCTATCGAGTGCGCAGGATCGAGGAGATTACCGCCAGGTCTTTGGATTTGACCGATGACGTCGCCATATTATGGTTTGCGCTCAAGTCGGCGGATATCGCTGGCATTTCAAATCCATGCGCCGCGAGTACCGAGAAGGAAGCCCATATCCGCAAGTTACCCTCGGAGGTGCCTGACTCAAGATGAGTGAGTGTTTATCTTGCAAATATCTTTATGCCGGCAGTGGGTAGGCTGTCGCGTACTTGTTGTAATTCCAGTCCCTGAATAATAATTCCTGCGCTTTAATCGGCGGATATATCGCTGTTCGTAACAAATGACATGGGTGCGCTCGCGCCAACTTTGAAGCCTGTACGATCATACAGCTGCTTTTTGCATTTTATTATGTTCGCACCATTGTTGGTGCACTGCTCGCTGAGCAACTCTAGTTACAGGGTTCGGGCTTGGGTCGTGAGTCCCGGACGCTATAACCAGACCACTGCACAAGGATAATAATCATGGGCTTTGTTAAAACTCCTGAAGAAGTAAAGGAAATCCAGGCTTTGCTGTCCAAGGGCCGCTTTACAGTAGAATCCGTTTCCATCGAATTCGAAACCACGTTTGAATTCTTGCGCTCAGTGCTCCCACCATGCTTCGAACTCCCGGAAAAACCGATTGCAATTGCCAACGTCTCTCGCTGGCAGAGCGCCCTGTGCGGCGAGTTCGATTGTGGCGTCATCTACCTGAATTGCCGTTACAAGGAATTCACCGGCACCACCATGCTGACCCTCTTCGTCAGCGGTGACATGCCGGTCACGATCGGGCGCGAGATGTGGGGCGAGGGTAAAAAGCTGGCTTCGTCGCAATTGTATTTCGATGGTAACGATGCCTACGGCTACACCGAGCGCAACGGTGTACGCCTGATCGAAATCAGCGCTGAGTTCGGCCCGGACCTGGGGCCACTCGATACCAGCAACTACGACTTTGAAATCAAGGCTCAACCTCACGTCACCGGTATCGGCTTGCAGAACGACGTCGTTCTCAACTGCATGAAGACCGAAGAATCCTATCGGGTTACCCGTGTCGGCAAAGGCACGCTCAAACTGACAGGCTCCACCATGGACCCTCTGGACACCATCCCGGTGATTTCCGTCGGTGAAGCATTCTATGCCGAAGGCGCCTCTTCCTGGACCGTGCCCTGGTTTGATGAATTGCCAAACCGTGATGCGTACGTGCCGTACATCTACGGCCAGAAGTACGACGACTTCCGCTTCTTTGCAAAACCAAAACGGTTCGCTGAGTAAGACGTTATTCAGCACTTCTCATAATAAAAAGCGAAGGACAGCAAGACACTCAAGTGATCCTTTGGGGCTGTGTCCCAAGGGATTGGAGTTTGAGTGCCTGCAGCCCCTTCAGATAATGGAGAAAACCATGTCCCGCTACAGTCCCGTTAATGACCAGGGAAAATGGCTGGCACTGTGCTTGTGCTTCCTGGCCACTGTTGCCATTTTCATACCTTATGTCGGTTATTCAACCCAGATCGTCACCATGATGACCGATCTGAACATGACTTATACGATGGTGGGTACGCTGGCTTCGGCTTCTGCAGTGGCCGGCGGGATCATCCTTCCATTTGCCGGCATTCTGGTCGACCGCTGGGGTGCCAAGAAGATCACCGTTCTGGGTCTGCTCATTTCCGCAATCGGGCAGGTCGCCTTCGCCTACGTTCCTTCATTCGAAGCAATGTTGATGTCCCGCATCTTTCTCGGTGCCGGCATCCCACTCTTGTTCATCGGGCCTTACACCCTCGCGCTGCGCTGGTTCGAGCAGTCCGGCAAAACCGGCGTGGCCATGGGCGCCATGCTGGCAACGGACGGGATAGGCACACTGCTCGCTCTCTATGCCTATTCCCATCTGCTGAATGCCTATGGATGGCGTGACGGTTCTGCCCTGGGGGCCATTGCACTGGTGGTGACGATGCTCGTCAGCCTGTTCTTCCTGAAAGAACCCAGGCATTTCGCGACACCTGCGACTCAGGCCGAGATCGGCAAGTCGTCTGTCATCCGGGACTTCATGGCGGCCCTGATTCACCGCAACGTGCTGGTTGCCGCGGTATTTCTGGTGGGCGTCTGGGGTTCCTACGCGGTGGCCATCTATTGGGTCCCGACCATTCTCATGGAAGAAAACGGCTGGAGCGAAAGCGACGCCGGCCTGATCGGTGCCCTGTATCCACTGGTGGGCATGATTTGCGCGGTGACGTTCGGCTTGATGTCCGACCGGCTGGGCCGACGCAAACCCCTGATGCTGATTTCCGGCGTGGGCATGACGGTAGCGTTCTTCGGCTGCGCCGCAGCGCTGTCGATGAAAAATTATCCCTTGCTCGCCGGCATGCTGCCCATCTCCGGCCTGTTCGCTTATGGCGGCATCCCGTTGGCCTACTGCCTCGCCGCCGACTCGGTGGGCATCAAGCTGGCTGCCACCGCGAACGGCATCATCATGAGCCTGGGCTTTTTGCTCGGTGGCGTCGTGTACCCGATGGTCCTGGGTGTGATCAAGGACGTAACGGGGCAATACACCGACGGTTTCATCGCCGCATCCGTGTCGCTGGTCGTGTTGAACATCGTGGCCATTTTGTTTGCCCGTGAACATGTGGCCACTGCGCGCCCCGCGTATTCGTAAATCGATATTCAAGTGCAATAAAACTTAGAAAAGAAGCAGGAGTTGAAGATGAACATTTATTACGATGGCAAGTTTGTACAAAGCCAAGGCGCCGCCATTCAAGTAGAGAACCCGGCGACGGAGGAGATATTTGCCGAAGTCGCCGAGGCAACCACCCGCGAACTGGATGCCGTCGTTGCTTCTGCCAAGTCTGCACAACGCAAATGGGCTCGCGTAGGAGCGGGCGAGCGCGCCGAACTGTTACACACCTGCGCGATTCGCCTCAGGGAACATGCACCGGAGCTGGCGCGCCTGCTCACCCAGGAAAGTGGCAAGCCCTTGCGTGAAAGCCTCGATGAGGTCGAGTGGAGCGTCGATGCCTACCGTCATCTGGCCGAGGTCGCGCGTACCCAGGGCGGGCAGGTTGTCCAGCCGAACATGGCGGGCCAGATGAACCTGGTGTTGCGTGAGCCCCTGGGCGTCATCGTCAGCATCCTGCCATTCAACTTCCCGGTTCTGCTGATGACGTGGCAGGTGGCGGCGGCGTTGGCGGCAGGCAACACCTGCATCATCAAGCCTTCCGAAGTCACGCCGATGACTGCGTTGCTGTTGGCGAAGATCTTCGACCATTTGCCACCCGGCATTTTCAACGTCGTGACCTGCGGCGCCAAGGGCTCTGCCTACCTGGTTTCCCACCCTGACACGCACATGATCGCGTTCACCGGTTCGGTGCCTACCGGTCAGAAAATCATGCAGGGCGCGACCGAGCGGATGAAGCCGCTGCTGCTGGAGCTGGGCAGCTCCGATCCGTTCATCGTCCTGGATGATGCCGATTTCGATATGGCCGTGCAGGCCGCCACGTTTGCGGCGTTCCTGAACTGCGGCCAGGTGTGCACCGGCTCCGAGCGTTTCTTCATCCATGAAAAAATCTACGATGACTTCATGGAGGCGCTCGTCCAGTCGGTTTCCAGGCTGCGCATTGGTGATCCGCTGGGCGATGTGGACATTGGTCCGCTGATCAACAAGGCCGCGCTCAATGGCGTCGAAGGCGGTCTGGCTCACCTCCAGAGTCTGGGCGCAAGAATCCGTCATGGCGGCAAGCGCGTTGATTTTCCACGGGGTCATTTCTTCCAGCCAACGATTGTTGAAATCACCGACCCGAACAAGCAGCAGCCGCGCCATGAACTGTTCGGACCGCAGGCTACGTTCTGCAGGATCCGTTCGCTGGATGAAGCCATCGAGCACGCCAACAACAGTGATTTTGGTCTGGGTTCGAGCATCTTCACGTCCAGCCTGGAGTCGGCGATGCGTGCCGCCACCGAAATCGACAGCGGCCACGTATGGATCAACGACCCGTTGAAGGACAACGTTGCCGCGCCATTCGGCGGCAAGAAAATGTCGGGGCTGGGCCGAGAGCTTGGCCTGGACGGCATCAATGCCTTCACGGACGTGAAACACGTGCACATGCAGTTCAAGCCAAGCGTGCAGGGCTGGTGGTTTCCATACTCCCGCCCGGACATCTGAGTCAGCCACGTTTCATTAGTGCTGTGCGGTGGGGGGAGGGCATCAAAGCCTTCCTTCCCTGCGCACGGGAGCTGCGCTGTTCCTGGCGTCTGGCGTAACTCCTTTCCCGCGTGAACTCACACGAACAACAAGAATTTATGCGCAAGCAAATCGCGGAGCGTTGGCATCATGAACAAGAATATCGGGACTGAACGTGCGACCGGCCTTGAAAGCCGCGCGCCGCTGGTGGAGTCAAGATCCATCGATTATGTGCCCCTGAGTGAGCGGCACGGTCGCCTCGGCGACCAGGCCACCATCTGGTTCGCCGGCAGTGCCCAACTGCTCAGCCTGGCAACCGGTGCCATCGGGATTGCCCTTGGACTCAACCTGGCCTGGACCTTGATCGGCCTGGCCCTGGGGACCTTTCTTGGCACGCTGCCTGTCGCTGCGCACGCAAGCCAGGGCCCGCACCTGGGACTGCCGCAGATGGTGCAGACCCGACCTCAATTCGGTCGCTATGGCGCACTGTTCATCTGGCTCGTGGCGGTGTTGGTCTATTGGGGCTACATCGTCTTGAACGTGAACCTGATGGGCGCCACGGCTGAACAGTTGAGTTTGAGTTCAGCGACTACCGGCGGCGTTGTATTGGGCCTGGTATCGATAGCCGTGGCGATCTTCGGCTACAACCTGCTGCACGTGGGGCAACGCTACACGACCTTTGTCCTGGTCGTGGTATTGCTGATCTACGTTGCGGGCCTTTTGTACGGCGGCCATCTTCCCGATGGCTTGTTCAGCCTGACCGGCAGTTTCCAGTTCACTCCCTTTCTGATGGTCACCTCCGCCGCGTTGGCCTATCAACTGTCATGGGCGTTCTTTGTCTCTGACTATTCGCGCTACATGCCGCCCACCACCAGCCATCGATCCATTATTGCCTACACCGGTCTGGGCGCCGGGCTGGGTGTGTTCGGCATGGAAGCGGTTGGTGCCATGAGCGCCGCCCTGTACCCGAAAGAAGCCATTACCCTGGGTCTGCAGCTATCGGGCGATCTGGTCTATCCCGGCTTTGGTGCCGTCGTGCTGACGGTCGGCGGTATCGCACTGCTGATCTTCAATGGCATGTGCGCCTACGGCGGGGCGCTGACGTTGATCACTGCGTTGGACAGTGTGCTGCCGACGTCTCCCAGCAGAGCGCTGAGAATCAAGGCCATTGCGCTGATCGGGGTGACTGCGACATTAGTCGGGGTCCTGCTGCCCGCAGACTTCCTGAATACCACCTTCTATACGGTCCTGGCAGTGTTGGCCTATCTGATGGCGCCCTGGACGGCTATCAACCTGGTGGACTATTTCATCGTCCGAAAAGGCCGCTACTCAGTCAGGGAAATCTTCAACGTGCGGGGCATCTATGGGAAGTGGAACTGGCGGGGCATCGCCGCTTATGTCCTGTCTTTCCTGGCGATGATTCCGTTCATGTACCTGTCGTTCTACCAAGGCCCCATCGCCCGCTATTTCGGCGGCGTCGACTACGCCTTTTTCGTCGGCATCCCCGTTGGCGCGATGCTCTATTGGCTGTTCTGTTTGAACCTGGACCTGAAGACGGAGTTTGAAGTGATCAGCACCGCCGACGACAACCTAGACCGCGATGCCGCTCCGATCGTTTAGCCACACAACGGGCGTCAGCCCAGGCGTTCACCTGACGGGACAATAATAATGACTCAGGCAAATACTTCTTTTGGCACTGGCGACCCCGTGATCGGGGAGAGCCTGCCCGGCACTGAACAGAAGGTATCGTTAACCCGCGTGACCCTCCTGGGACTCTCCGGACAACAGCTGGGACCTAGCGCCGCCATCGCGGCGGGCTCGATGCCACTGTATGCGGGCAATGCCTCATGGCTGGCAATGGCGCTCGCGTTGCTGGCCGCGCTTTGCATGACGGCAGCGGTAAACGTGTTCGCCCGCAAATACGTGGTGACCGGCTCGCTGTTGTCCTATGTGGGGATCTCCCTGGGACGGGTACCTCAGCGGGTGGTTGCGGCATCCTATCTGGTGGGGTTCCTGGTGGTCTGCGCGGCGCTGTCCGCTTGCTTCGTGACGTTCAGCAGCAGCTTCCTGCACAGCGTCGGCGTGACGTTTGCGCTGTCAGGCTGGTTCCAGGCCGCGACGGCCATCCTCATTTCGATCCTGGCCGGCGTCTTGACCTGGCGGGGCCTGGACGCTTCGATTTCGATCACGGCCTGGTTGTCGTTTCTCCCGGTGCCGTTGCTCGCCATCGTGACCGTCATGGCCGCGTCGAAAACCGGAATAGACCTGCAAGCGCAGCTGACTTTGCAGGGAACATCCCTGTCGAGCCTGGCCGAGGGAACCATTGTTGCGTTGGCCTATTTCGTGGGCTGCGATGCGCTGGCGGCGCTCGCGGCCGAAACGGACGACCCGAAAAAGAATGTACCGCTGCTGCTGCGCAACGTGTTGCTGATCACCGGGCTGGCATTCGTCGCCATCCTGATTCTGAGTGCGCCCTTGATGGGGCAAAACCTTGAAGCGCTGGGTAACGGTGAGTCACCCACGCAAATCCTGGCCACGGCCGCCGGCATGGAGTTCCTGCAACTGCCCATCGACTTCCTGTTGGGCGCCGCTACGTTCGCAAGCCTCGTGGCCTTCATGAACTACGGCAGCCGAGTGTTCGCGACGGCATCCGTCGACCGCTTCATCCCGCAGATTTTCTCCAGGATCCATCCCCGGTTCGGTTCACCTACCGGTTCAACGGTGCTGATGACGCTGGCGGCTGCCTGCATTCCTGTCGCCTTGCAGCTTCTGGCTGCAACGCCGCCGCTGCAATCGACCGCCTATTTGTCGACCCTCTACTCGCTGTTCTGGATTGCGCCTTACGTGCTGCTCGGCTTTGGCGCCATCAGGGAAATCAGGATCGACGGTCAATCCAGGCCAGGTACGGTCCTCGCCATCGGGCTGGGTGTCGCGGTGTTCATCGCGTTGCTGATCTACAACTTCGCGGCCAATCCCGGCGGGGTGTTTGGCGCACTGCCTTACATCATGGTGCTGTTGACCGTCATGGCCTTTGTCGGCTTCACCGTGGTGGACGCCGTCAGAAAGTAGGTTTGCCCTCATAGGCTCCAGGGCCGGTGAGGTCTCTCATGTAACGCCTGGAGCCGCCGTTGGCTTCGAGGAGATGACGATGAGCAATTTTATTGCAGCTGTAGTGGTTACCGGCGCGGGTTCAGGAATCGGCCAAGCCACCGCTGCCGAGTTCGCGCGCCAGGGTTATTACGTGGTGGGTTGTGATGTTTCCGGGGCGGGCCTGGCTGGCACGGCAACGCTGATAGGGGCTGAAAAATTCCAGGGCCAGGTTGTGGATGTACGCGATGAAGCGCAGGTACGCAATGCGTTCGAACTCGTCGCAAAGCAGGGCATTCCCTTGCATGCCGTCGCCGCCTGCGCAGGTGTTGCGCGCACGGGGTTGGTACATGACCTGGAACAGGAAGAATGGGACTTCACCCTTGGCATCAATCTCACCGGAGTCTGGCTGACGGCGAAGTACGCGATGCCGATTTTCCTTGAACAGCGCAAGGGCGCTTTTGTTGCCGTCGGCTCGGATGCTTCGGTGCGGGGGGCTTCCGGGTATGCGGCTTACTGCGCCTCCAAACATGGCGTACTGGGCCTGGTGCGCTGTCTGGCCCTGGACTACGGCTCATACGGCATTCGTTCAAACCTGGTGTGCCCGGGGTTCGTCCAGACACCGATGATGGACAGTTTGTTTGCCGAAGCCGAAGACTCGGTGGCCGAAATGCAGGCTTATGCGAAAGAGGTGCCGCTGGGCCGCTTTGCGCTGCCGTCGGAAGTGGCAAAGGCAATTTTCCATTTGGCTTCGGACGAGGCGTCGTACACCAATGGTGCGCTCTATTCCATTGATGGTGGCGCAACAGCGGGTCATTTCGGCTGACTCATATCTTTGTACGAGCTGGCTCATACATTTGAATTGAACAGACGATTGTTTCCATCTGTTCGAGGGCTGAATGTAGCTCTATCAATCGCTGTCATTGGAATTCGTAAATGAAACGTTCCTTATGGTTGGAGGAAATTGCCTCCGAGCTGACTCCACTGCCGGCCTTGGAAGGCAATCTGTCCGTGGATGTCGCCATCGTCGGCGGTGGCTTCGTTGGGCTTTGGACAGCCTTGCAGTTGCTGGAAAAAGATCCGGCTTGCCGGATTGCGATCATCGAGCAGGATATCTGTGGTGGCGGCGCTTCCGGTCGCAATGGGGGCTTCGTCATGTCCTGGTGGCCGAAGATCAGTTCGCTGTCGGCCCAGTGTGGCAAGGATGAGGCAGTGCGCCTGGCGCGCGCCTCGGCGGCGGCCATCGGTGAGATCGAGGCCTTTTGCGCGGCCCACGGGATCGACGCTCATTTTCGTCGCGCCGGTTGGTTGTGGACAGCCACCAGCGATGCTCAGCGGGGTGCGTGGAACGATGTCCTGCAGACCTGCCAGCGACTTGGCGAAGCGGTGTACATGCCGTTGTCCAATCGCGAAGTCGCCCGTAGAACCGGCTCGCCGATGCATCTGGAAGGCGTGCTGGAGATCAGCAACGCCACCGTGCAACCGGCACGCTTGGTGCGCGGCCTGCGGCGTGTGGCGTTGGAGAAGGGCATCAAGATCTTCGAGAACACCCCCATGATTGGCCTGGAACGTGGCAAGCCTGCGGTGTTGCAGGTGCCGAAGGGGCGGATTGCTGCGCAGAGTGTCGTCCTGGCCAACAACGCGTGGGCGGCGGCGATTCCGGAGCTGCGCCGCACGGTCTTGCCGGTGACCAGCACGATTGTTGCGACCGCGCCGATTCCCGATCGGCTGGAGTCGATTGGCTGGACAGGCGGCGAGGCCATTACCGATTCGCAACTGATGGTCGACTACTACCGCACCACCCGGGACGGGCGCATCGCATTCGGCAAGGGCACCGGGATGATCAGCTACGGCAGCCGGGTGGATGCCAGTTACGACGATAACCCGCAACTCAGCCAGGACACCGAGCAGGATTTCCGACGCACTTATCCGCATCTCAGTGACGTACCGGTTACGCATGCGTGGTGCGGCCCCATCGACCGGACGTTCGATAGCCTTCCGGTGTTTGGTCACTTGGAGGGTGCTCCGAACATCGTGTATGGCATTGGCTGGAGCGGTAATGGCGTGGGGCCGAGTCGTCTGGGCGGCCGCATTCTCGCCAGCCTGGCGCTGGGGCTGGATGACGAATGGAGCCACTGTGGGTTGGTCGGGCGCAAGCCGAAGCTGTTTCCCCCGGAGCCGTTTCGATATGTCGGCGGGTTGATGGTGCGCAGTGCGGTGCAGCGTAAGGAAGCGGCCGAAGCGGACAATCGCAGCCCTGCCTGGCTGGACCGTGCACTGGCTGGCTTGGCGCCGGCGGGATTGGAAGACAAGAACCTATGAACCAAGGAGACCGTTATGCCGCAACCGATTGTCTTGGCGAGTACCGCCGATCTTGCCCTGCCTGCCGCTGTCCCGGTACGCGAACCCATCGACAGTCCCGTGGCAAGCACCGCCACCCATGCCGTGGAGGGCCCCGACGCCCTGCTGACCGGTGTCTGGGAGTGTTCACCGGGACGCTGGCGCCGTCAGGTGCTATCACGTGAGTTCAGTCATTTCGTTGCCGGACACTGTGTTTTCATTCCGGACGAAGGCGAGCCCATTGAGCTTCGGGCTGGCGATGCGGTGTTGTTCCCGGCGAACTGTCACGGCGTCTGGGACATCCGCGAAACCGTGCGCAAGAGTTTCGTGATTATGCCCTGAGACGACGGCCGGGATGCCTTCATCCGTTTGGTGGAGGCTCTTGTACGGACGTATGAGCGTTGGCGTTCAAATCATTGTTCAGCCTAATTGTCGGGCACTGCCCAGGTCTTCAAAACTGGACATCGGCGTACCGGGTCAGCGACCAGGCTCGCACCCGGCGCTGCCTCCTTGCGTGGGAGGCTTTCCAGGCTCATCGGAGACAATAACAATGCAGAAAATCCTGAGTACCACACTCATACTTGCCCTGGGCTGTGCTGCCGCCATACAAGCGCATGCCGACCTGACCGTTGTGTCCCACGGTGGTGCCAACAAGGTCGCGCAGGTCAAAGCCTTCTACGAGCCTTACATGCAGAAGACCGGCAGCCGTATCGTCGCCGATGAATTCAACGGTGAAATGGCGAAAATCAAGGTGCAGGTCGATACCGGCAGCGTCTCCTGGGATGTTGTCGAGATGGAAATGCCCGAGCTGGCTCGCGCTTGTGACCAAGGCATGCTGGAGGAAATCGGCACTCGGCCGGAGATCGCCAAACTCGTCCCTGATCTTCTGGAAGGTGCTGTGCAGCCGTGTGGGGTGGGCTTCTTCGTGTGGTCGACAGTGCTCGCCTACAACGCTGAAAAACTCAAGACAGCACCGACCGGCTGGGTGGATTTCTGGGATACCGAAAAGTTTCCCGGTAAGCGTGGCTTGCGCAAGGGCGCCATGTACACCCTGGAGTTCGCCTTGATGGCTGATGGTGTCGCCCCCCAGGATGTCTACAAAGTGCTCGGCACTCGAGAAGGGCAGGATCGCGCCTTCCATAAACTCGACCAGTTGAAGCCGAACATTCAATGGTGGGAGGCAGGCGCTCAGCCGCCGCAATACCTGGCATCCGGCGATGTCGTGATGAGCTCGGCCTACAATGGTCGCATCGCGGCGGTGCAGAACGAGAGCAGCTTGCGCGTGGTCTGGAATGGCGGCATCTACGACATGGATGCCTTTGCCATTCCCAAAGGCGCGACCAACGCCCAGGAGGGCCTGCGCTTTATCCAGTTCATCTTGCAGACCGATGCGCAAAAAGCCTACGCCCAGCAGATCGCCTACGGGCCGGTGAACCGCGCCGCCGTGCCGCTGGTGGATGCCGTCCGCCGTAGCAACATGCCCACCGACGAGACCAACCTGGCCAGGCAAGTGGCAATGGATGCGGCGTTCTGGGCTGACCATGGCGATCAGTTGGAACAGCGTTTCAACGCCTGGGCGGCCAAGTAGCAAAGGCCGCTCCAGTTCTTCACCGAACGGGTGCTGCCCTGTGTATCAACGGAGGAGGGGAGCGCTGGTTTCTTGAGCCGCCTCCCCGGTTCATCCTGTCACCGAAGAGCGCGCAACGATACCACCTGGATTCAGTTGGCGGCAGCAGGAGAGGCTTTTGTCGCCGGAAACCCCTTCATGACCGTCGAGTAATGCCGGGTCTCCGGCATCGCCAGCAACAGCAACAGGAACGCCACCCCGGCGACCGCCGCCAGGGTGACGAAGGCCGCATCGTAACCGGCGCTGTGGACCACCAGTCCCGCCAGGCCAGGGCTGAGTGCCGCACCCAGGCCGAACACGGCGGACAAGGTCCCCAGGCTGACATTGAAACGCCCGGTGCCTTGGGTCAGGTCCTTGACCACCACCGGAAACAGCGCGCCGAAGATACCCGCGCCGACGCCGTCGAGTAACTGCACCGCCACCAACCAGTAGGGGTCGTTGGAGACCACGTACAGGAGCCCGCGCAGGGGCAGGATCAGGAAACCGGCCAGCAGCAGCGGCTTGCGTCCCCACTGGTCGGCCTTGGCGCCGACCAGGAGCGCCATCGGTACCATCACCAACTGGGCGGCGACGATACAAGCGGAGGTCAGCGGCGTGGCCATCTGCAAATTGACCAGCGCCAGCTTCTGGCTGACCAGCGGCAGCATGGCGGCGTTTGCCAGGTGAAACAGTGCGCAGCACACCGCGAACAAGCGCAGGGGCCGGTTGCTCAACAACACGCTTAGCCCGGATGGATGCCCATGGCCGCCGGCCGACGCCGGGGTAAAGCCGCGGGCCACGTCATGATCGATGGCGTTGGCCGAGACCAGGCTGGCGGCAACAATGCTGCCCACTGTCATCGCCGCCATCAGATAGAACACCGCCACCGGCCCGAACAGATAGGCGAAACCGCCGGCCAGCAATGCCGAGCAGGCATTGCCGGCGTGATTGAAAGTCTCGTTGCGCCCGGTGCGGCGGGTAAAGGCTTGTGGACCGGTGATGCCCAGGGAAATGGCGGCGATGGCCGGCGCGAATACAGAGCCGGCAATGGCGCTGACGGTCTGGGTCAGGGCGACCAGGGTGAAGGCACTCATCCATGGCAGCAGCAGGCAACTGCCGGTCACCAGCAGTGCGGCGACAATGATCACTGTCCGTTTCGCCTGTGTGCGGTCGAGCAGCGCGCCCGCCGGGGCCTGGGCCAATAGCGCAGCGACACCGGCCAGGGTCATCACCAGGCCGATACTGGCCGGGTCCCACTTGTGCACCGCCAGCAGGTAGATCGCCAGATAGGGACCCAGGCCGTCCCGCACGTCGGCGAGAAAGAAGTTGAGGCCATCCAGCGACAGCTCGTTGCGACGGTTCTTGACGGAAGTATCCAAGTGCGCAGTCTCGATAGAGGCAGGAAGACGTGGGCGCATTGTGTCAGTTCCCAGCCCATCCGCGATGAACTCCTGCCCGCCCTTTGCCCGGGATTACAGGGGCATCTTCAGCAGCGCCTCATGATCGGGGCTGATTTCCGCCAGGATCATCAGGGCCGCGGCCCCGACCGCAACGGCGTCGGAGCCGGCGGAGCCCAGTTGCACGCGTGGGTACTGGCGGTCCGCGCGACTGCTGATGGAGCGACTCAGGGGCTCGAGCCTGCGGATCAGTTCCTGTCGCGCTCAGTCGTTAGACGGATTCCTGCCAATTGGATGCTGCCGCCGGCGTCGTCATTTCATGTCCCTGGCCTGCACCCACAGCACGGCGTCCTGGGACAGGGGTTTGCCCTTGTGGGTTTTCGTCGCACCGATGTTGAGTGCCGCGATGCCCCACCAGCCGGCGCGGGGCAGGCCGATGGTCACGACCCCTTCGGCATCGGCGTAGGTGCTCAGCACGTTGAAGGATGGTTGCGGAGCCGTGACATAGGCTTGCGGACCAAAGGCATTGTTCTCGAAGTCGATGGCGTGGTTGAGGTATTCGATTTCGACCCTGGCGTTCGGGACGGGCTTACCGTCGGCCAGCACCCGGGCGCGGAATACGCCGCCGGTCCAGTTTGCATAAGGCTTGCTCAGGGGCTGGATCTCCACCGGCAAGCCCTGGGGCTCGGCCCATTGGCCGGGCACGCCGCCGACATTGACGATCAGCTTGGTGAACTGCTGGATGTACAGGTCTTCCTCGGCTTCCAGGTACGGCTCGGGTTCGAGCACGAAGACATGGTCGCCCATCGAGCGCATCAGCTCCCGTGGAATCGTCGCGCGATAGGCGGCCGCCCGATTATCGCGGGTGTGCCATTCGATGGGGCGCAAGTACTTGAGCAGGTCGGCTTTCTCCCCGCCCAGCGAACTGGTGTGGCTGAAAATGCGCGGCTCACCCATGGCCATGGTGGGGCCGCCGGCGAAGGGGTGGGTGAAGACGACCGCGAACTCCAGTTGGTCCCCACGCTGCAACGCCGTTTCTTCGACATAGAGCATCTGGAAATGCGCCTGTGCGACGCCGGTCAGGCAGAGGGAGGCCGCAGCGAGGGCCTGGAGCAGTGTTCTCTTGTTGATCATGGGCGGTTTCACTTTGAGATGTCTGAGGACTGGATCGTGACGTCATGGCCGTCGCCGCCGAGGAACAGCACCGAGTAGTTTTCGCTCGGGGGTTGGAAGCGGTAGGTATTGTCCTGGCCGACGGCGCCTTCGAGCAGCACCTTGTCGCTCATGTCCCGGACATGGATTTTCCGGCCGGCGGCGGAACTGCCGTCGGTGAAGCCGGCCTCGCACTTCACCCAGTCATCGCTGTCGATGTAGCAGTCGAAAACAGGCGCATGGGCGAAGGCCGTCTGGCAGAACAGCAGGGCACCTGCCATCGATAGCCGATGTACTGAGCAAAGGGGTTTCATAAGGACTCCACGGTCGGCTTGATTATTGGGGAGGCGAAGGCGGCCAGCAGTGCGTCCAGGTTCGAGCGCAGGAGCGCCTCGTACCCGTTGGCCGCGTCGGCGAACAGGCCCGGGTTGCCCGCGTCCAGGATCAGCAACCGAGCGCCGCCATCCTCGATGGCCTTGGCGGTCCTGGCGTCCGGTGCCCATTTGTGGACGACCACGTGGATGTCGCGCTCGCGCAGGTATCGGGTCAGTGCGGCACGGTCGTCGTCGCTCCAGTCGATGTCCTGCCGGACAAACCAGCCATCGACAAAGATGTCGAACTCGCCGAACAGGTAGATGAATTCGTTGGCCAGCGACAGCACCCGTGGATCCGGCAGTTCCACCAGCCGGGCGCCGTATTCGGCCTTGAGCTGGCGCAATCGGTCCTCCAGCGTGGCGAGGTTGCGAGTGATCCGAGGGGCATCGGCGGGGGACAGGCGCACCAGATCGGCGGTGATCAGCGCCGCCATGCGCATGGCGTTGACGGGGCCGAGCCAGGCGTAGGGCGACGGGCCGACACCGACATCACGCGGACCGGCCCAGGGCACGTCGTTCGCCGGTGTACGGACCACCGCCACGCCGGGCTTGACCGGGTCCCAAGAGCGCGAGGCATCGATTTCGATGATCCGCAGGTTGTGGCGACGGGCCGCCGCATACAACGGATCGGCGCGCCAGAGGCTGCTCAGGGTGACCACCGCGTCGGCCTGCAGGAACACCTTGGCGTCCAGGCGCGACAGCGCATTGGCCTGGCTTTCCATGGGCACGGCAGCGTCCGATGGAATACGGACCACCTCGATGCTCGTACCCTCGCTGAGCGCCGAGGTGAGCGCGTGCACGCCCGGCAGTGCGACCAGCACCCGGGGACCGGCGAAGGCATTGAGCTGGCTGCCCAGCAGCAGTGCCAGCACCACCAGCCAGGATCGACGTGACAGGCCGAGCGGCTTCATACGCTGGCCCCCCTGAATCGGGACGTGGAGGCGCGGATGACGGCGGTCACGACGAACACAAGGGCGGCGACGATCACGATGGCACCGCCGGTGGGCACCGGTATCTGGTATTGCATCGGTGCGAGGATGCCGACCACGCAGGCAAACGTTGCAATCAGAATGGCAAGGGTGACCAGCCCCGGGAGTGAACGGCTGACGTTGCGTGCGGCCGCCGCCGGTATCAGCAACAGGGCTTCCACCAGCACGGCGCCGATGATCTTCAGGCAGGCGACCGTCACCAGGGTGACGAGCACGACGAACAGGTATTCGACGACACGCACCGGCACGCCGCGGGCATGGGCCAGGCTCGGGTTGAGGCTCGCCAGCAGAATGCTGTTGTACAGCGGCAATCCGACCAGGGCACAGGTCGCCGTGACGATCAGCAGCACGTTCATGTCGGTGTGGTCCACCGCCAGGATGGAGCCGAACAGTACGCTTTCCATCACATGGGTGTTGATCTTCGCCGACACGAACAACAGCAACGAGGCGCCGACCGCCAGCGAGATCGACAGGAACACGCCGATCAGCGTGTCGTTGGACAGGGTGGTGCGATGCTGGGTGTACTTCAATGTCAGGGCGAACAGCACGCAGAAACCGAACATCGACAGGTAGGGGGAGGTGTAGGATTCGCCGATCAGCACGCCAATGGCCACGCCAGTCATCGCCGCATTGCCCACCGCCTGGCTGAAGAAGGCCATGCGCTTGATCATCACCATGGAACCCAACACACCCAGCAACGGCCCGATGAGCAGTGCGCAGAGCAGCGCGTTGATCACGAACTCGTATTCGAACGGCTGCGGCAGCAGGTGGCTCGCGGCAAGTGCCTGGAGGTGGTCGCGGATGAACGTGTAGAAGGCGTTCATCGGCTGCTCTCCAGATGCTGGGCGACCTGATGGGGAGGGCCATCGAATATCACCCGCAGGTTGATGCCGGTGACCGACTGCGCAATGCGCCTGACCTGGCCCAGGTCATGGTTGATCCAGAGGATGGTGACGCCGCTCTGGTGCAGCTCGGCCACCAGCGCTTCCACCAGGAGTACGCCCGCTTCATCGATGCCGGCGGTCGGTTCGTCGAGGATCAGCAGCCACGGCACCGGGGTGATCGCCTGGGCCAGCAGCACACGCTGGCGTTCGCCACCGGACAGGCTGCCAAAGGGTTTGCTGCCCATTCCGGCGACGCCGGTACGCTCCAGGGCCCCGGCAGTGGCCGCCCGGGTAGCGCGGGCCGAACCCAGGAACGCCGGCCGGCGTTGGCCGAGCAGGGCCATGACATCGTTGACGGTCATCGGCACGTTGCGGTCGAAATCCAGCAATTGCGGGACATACCCCAACGGCCTGGAGAGCCCGCCTTCAAAGCGGATGGCCCCGGAGTGCGGCATTTGTCCCAGCAGCGCGCGCACCAGGGAGGTCTTGCCGCCGCCGTTCGGACCGACCAGGCAATGGAGGGCACCGGCCTCGATCCGGAAGCTCACGGCGTCGAGCACTCGCGTACCGCCCAGTTGCAGTGAAACGTTGTCGAACACCACGGCGGGTCCGCGCATCGCTGGTTCCTCCCTCATTGTTGTTGTGTGAACTCGACGGCCTCGGCCAGGGTCTCGAGGTTCTCGCTCATCGCCACCTCGAATTCGTCGGCGCTGTAGCGGCTGCCGGTGATATGGGACAGGGCGAAGACCCTGACGCCGGTCGCCGCCTCGATAGGTTTGGCCAGGTCGATGGAAAAGTACTTCTCGGCGAACAGCACGCGGACGTTGGCTTTCTTGATCGCGTCGATGGTATTGGCCAGCTGCCGCGCGGTCGGCGCAACGCCGTGACGCGGCTCGATGACGGCGCTCACGAACAGGCCGAACTCCTGCATCAGGTAGTCGTAGCCGGCATGGGTGGTGGCGCATCGGAACGAAGACAGGTCCAGGTTGGCAAACCGCGTCATGAAGCGCGCCCGCAGCGCACGGATACGCCCGGCATAGGCCAGAGCGTTGTGTCGATAGGCCGCGGCGTTGTCCGGGTCCAGTTCGCCCAAGCGGCGAGCGATCTCGAACACCTGTTGTATCGCCGCGGTGGTGGAGACGAATGTATGCGGGTTGACCACCTTGGCACCGCCCTGGTCGCCGCCGATGGGGATGAGGGCAACGGTGGCGTTGGCCTGGATGATCGGCAGGTTCTCGCTGCGCCCGGCGGCCTTGACGATCTGGAAGGCCCATTGGTCGTGGCCGATGCCATTGACGACCAGCGCATCGAGGCTCATCGCGCGGGTGATGTCGGCGGGTTGCGGCTGGTAGTTGTGTGGGTTCGCCTCCGCCGGAATGAGCGCAACGACCTCCGCCCGATCGCCGACGATGTTTGCCACGAAGCTGTAGTAGGGATGCAGGGTGACGCCGACCTTGAGCTTCTTGCCCTCGGCGTGTGCCTGGCCGAGGAGCAGGAGGGCGGGTATCAGCATCAGCAGCGCGAACCAGCGGCGCAGCGGTGCGCGGTGTTTTGCAGGGGCGGTCATGGCTGGGTTCCTTTTACGCGTTCGACTTCGCGGGTGCCGTCATAGGGAATGACCTGGCGCCAGCCCTTGCTGACCAGCGATTCAGGCTTGACGATGCCGGGGTAGGGGGCGTTCGGGTCCCGGTGGACCCAGATCGTCGCCTGGTTGGCCCACATGACACCGGCATGGGCGTGCCCGATCACCAGCAGGTAGGCGCTCTGGCCCGGCACGCTACCGCCGGAGCCGTAGTAGACCGTGGCGCCCTGGCCCAGGGTGGCTTGCGAGACCTCGCTGACGTTCTTGTCCGCAGGGGGCGCGTCGTCAATGTGCTGGTCGCCGGAAAGGCTGTGGGGTTGGTGGGTGCCAGGCAGAATCAATTGCCAGTGCACCTGGCCGTTTTTCTTCCAGAATGCGTCGCGGTAGAACGGCGGCAGCACCAGCTCCTGGGCATGCTCCAGGGTGATCCAACCGCCGGTGTCGTTGTTGAACCAGATGATCTCTTCACCGGCAGGCAACAGCGCGCTATGAATGGCCTGATCGACCGTACCCAGGCCATCGAAGGATCGCACCTGCCAGCTCAATGCAGTGGGCGGGCCGACTGCCTGGGGGCGCAGCAGTACATAACCGGCCACGCCGGCGATGACCGCCAGGGTCGCCAACAGCATCGCCAGGGACTCCCACCGACCGGACACCGGGCGCACCACATTGACGGCTTCGCCGTGGTCGCCGCCGGGCAGGCGTGTGGTGGGCCGAGGCCAACGTGGCAGTAGGCGCGCCATCAGAAAAACGCGATCCAGCGGCCAAGGCAGATTACGCCGGCCCACAGCACCATCGAACCGAAGCCGGCGACACGGGCACGGCCGGGGGGCGGCAGCGTCGTGTCCCATTCGCCGATCCGGCGAAAGACCCCCAGGTGGAAGATCCCCATGTTGAGGCCCGCCAGCAGCAACAGCCCCATCTTTGCCCAGAAAACCGGGTTCTGGGCATAGGTGGAGGCGTTGGAGACGAACATGAGCAGCCCCGTGATCACGCATGCCGCGAAGGCGACCCAGGTGTATGGCAACAATTCCTGGATCAGCCTTAGCGCGCTACGGCGATGGGACGCAATACCCAGCAGGCGCAAGTCCACCACGGCGATGGTCCCGAACACCAGCGCGATACCGATCACGTGTACTGATTCCAGGGTTGGAAAGGCGAAGCCCGACTCTCTGATCAGGGAGGCGACAGAGGTGGCCTCAAGGGCTTGCAAGTTCGATTGAATATCCATGGCAAATACCTGAGAGCGTTTGTTGAAGATGCGCGCCGTTAGATCGTGTAGGCGATCCAGCGGCCGCAGAAGATCACCACGCACCACAAGGCGATCGACAGCCAGGCCAGCGTCTTGACCAAGCCGTCCGTGCCTTCGCTGCGTGCCGGATCGGCAGGGCGCAGCAACGGGCGTCGGACCCACCAGGCCAGGGTGAACGCACTGACCACCAAGGCCATCTTCAGCCAGAACGTCGAGTTGACGAGCACCCGGTCCGGCTCGCCGATGGTCATGACCAACCCCGTCAGGAGCAGGACGACGAGCGCATTGCGCATCCACGGGTAATAGCGACGGATGACGCCGCGCATGGGCTCGTCCGTGGCGAACACACCGGCCAGCCGAAGGTCGGAGATGACGGCGGAGCCGAAGATCACCGCAATGGCCACGATATGAATGGACTGGACCGTGGGCACGACCCAGAGCATGTCCCTGATGGCGGTGCTCACCGGTGTGGCGTAGAGCCAGTCAATGATCGGTGCTGATGACATGTGCTTTCTCCCACAGTGGGTTAGAAGTCTTGGGGTTTGGCGATCGGACGCAGGCCCGGTGCATCTTCCGGGAGGAGATAGCCTTCCTCGATCGAAATGGCCTTGGCGTCCTCGAACTGCCGTTCGTAGTTGCCGAAGCTGCCATAGCGCTGCCCGAGTCGGTCCTTGGCGTAGGGCACCTTGGTGTCGTAGATCAGGCCGCAGTTGGTTTCCTGGTCCGTGAGGTAGGTCGCGCTGGGCACTTGCACCCACGGCGGACGCACGCCGCCTTGCAGGTTGCCGGTCGCGGGGTCGCGTACGACGGTCTTGCCCTCGCGTAGCACGCGGGGCGCCTTGGGCATCGGTTTGCCGTCGCGCACCCATTGGTCCATGCCATCCAGCAGTGCCGAGACCACCAATTCTGCCGGCTCGTCGTACAGCGTCCGGCACTGTGGGTCGTCGCCTTTGCCGATGTCCGCCGCGACGTGTTCGGTATGCTCCGTGCCGAGGTCGGCCAGGCGCAGGTGCGGCATGCCGGTCACTTCGTAATAACGCAGTTGCGGGCTGTCGGTGTCGGGCGGCAGGTCGATGCCTTCGAGCACGTCGTGCATCAGTTCGGACTGGCTGTAGACGGTCACGAACGGCACATCCACGGGCATCTGCCGCGGCACGCGGATAACGTCGCCGCCGACCTCGCCATAGGCCATGCGACCGGTCATATAACCGTCGATCAGCGGCGTCGCGTCGGGCATGCGCCATTGCTGGTGCCGGCCCTGGTCGAGGTAGTCCATCCAGACTTGCGCGGTCACGGCCCAGCTGTTGACGTAGACTCGATGCACGTCGAGGTTCGCCAACGGGCCTTGCGCCGAATGGGTCTTCAGCAGCAACGCCAGCTGTGCCCCGATGCCCTGGGACTGTGGCACGAATGGATCGGGCCCGTTGCCGCGGGTGAAGCGTTGCGGGTCGTAATAGCTGCCCAGCGGCGCATAGCGTGCATAGTCGAAGCGACGCATGAACTCGAAATTAACGATGCGTCCGTATTGGGCGATCTGCTCGGCCTCGGCGGCCGGGGTCTCGGCGATGAACTTGGGGTCCACTGCCGGCTTGTTGAGGTTCAAGGTGTAGCCGACGTAGGCGTAGCCGCGACGCAACAGGTAATCGCGGGTCAGGATCCAGCCGGCGCCGCGCTCGCCAAACCAACTGAACGGTTCGATCACCACCGTGCCGTTGAAGCGCGTCGGGTCCGCTGGTTTACGGACCAGGATGCGCGTGGTGTAAGGCGCCTCGAAGAGGCTTTTACCCGCTGCGGTAATGGCCGGCGCCACGCCTTGCAGGTAATACTCCTCCTCGACGTAGCCATACCGGTTGAGGTCGCTGTATTCGGTACCCTGGGCGTTGGCCGACGAGAGCGGTGGCTTGCCTGAAGGCGGCACCGGAACCACGGTGGGCATCCTGGGCACCTCTGCGAACGCGCTCGACAGCAGGAGCAGCGACACAAGGGCGCCCTGCAACGTCGGCCGCAGGATGTCGAAAGGCATCAGTCGTTCCATCCGGTGACTCCAAAGGGTTGTCGAGGGGGTTGTGGCGTCAGTCACGGCGCAGGCTCGTCTTGCCCTCGCTGTCGATCACGATCTGGTTGTTCTCACAGACGTATTCTTGGATGCGGTAGTCGGAGCGCTTGTATTCGAACGTGAAGCGGTAGGGCGTGTTGAGCACCTGCGGATCCTCGATCAACACCTGGTCTTCCAGATGATCAGGCGCGGTCAGCCGCAGACGTTCGGTGATCTTCATGTCCTTGCTGTGGGGAACGCCGTAGAACGCCACGTCATCGGTGCGCACGCCCAGGGTTTCCACGACGAGGGTGTCGCCTTCCCAGTGGCCGCGCGAATGGCCTTGATAGGTCGGGTCCAGCTTCTCCTTCGGCGGCATCGCTTCGTTCAGGAAAATCCGCCGCACCTGCTGGAGGTACTCGCCCAGGACCACCACTTGTTTATCGTCGTAGATGATCTGGATCGGGAAGAGCGCCGCCATCAACACCGGCATCCCCTCCGGCAGGCATCGGGCGCTGGTGGTGGCCAGCGGCGTGCCGGCTTCGTTCGCCGCGGCTTCCTTCTTCTTCAGCTCGGCGTACTGACGGGCGTAGGGCTCCTTCAGCTCCATCGGTCCGCCCGGATGCACCGGATCGTCCGGGTTCTCGCCGAACCAGTCGTCCGGGGTTCTTTCCCAGGTGCCGCTGATGTCGGGTGCCTTGGCTGCGCCTTGTTTGGGCGTTGTCGCCATGCTCAGCCCGGCGAATGTCATGAGGGCGATGCCCAGGAAAATCATTGCCGGATTCAAGGTTCGTGTCGGTTTCATTCAAGCGTCTCCACCTTGTTGGTTTGTGCCATCGAGTACCCAATGAAGCAGGGGAGCGAGCGGACTCATCCACCGCCGGTGAGTACGACGTCACCGATCTTGATTTCCACCAGCAACCCACCAGGATCACCGTTCTTCAGTGGCTTGTAGGTGACCTCGGCGTTCTCGCCGGCCTTGATCGAATCCGCCGTCCAGCCCGTGCGGCTCAATGCGTTGACGCTGCCGGTCTCGATCTTGATTTTCTGCGGTGGCGGGCCGGGGACATCGAGGTAGATCGCGATATGAGGGTTGGTCCAGGCAAAGCGCTCGACGACGCCCTTGACCGTGATCGTCCTGGTCTGGTCGAAAATCGCGAACGAATGGTGGGCCGTGGCAACGGCGGGAAGGACGCCGCAGGCGACGATGGTCAGCAGGCGAAGCCCCTGACGGAATGACGGAAAGGATGGCGTGGGGGTCATGACGGGGGCCTCGTTCTTATGCGTTCTTATGGGGCCAGCATAAGAGCGGCATGGACCGGAGCCGTAACCCAAAACGGCAACTTCTCAAGCCCGAAAGCTGTTTCCACTCATCAATGTGGCGAGGGAGCTTGCTCCCGCTGGGGCGCGAAGCGGCCCTGTCCTTGGACCTGCTGCACAGTCGAGCGGGAGCAAGCTCCCTCGCCACGGTTGGGGTTGCGACTGACGTCGAGGACGAGCGGCCCGTGGTACTTGCTGATTTGGGTTACCGCTTGCGCAACCCAAGCCGAAACACTCCCGTCTCGCCTCATAAATATAAAAACAGGAGAGACGTCATGCGCACCCCCATCTATGCCCCCATGCTTTCATTGGTCGCACTCTGTACATTCGAGCCGCAGGCTCACGGCTACGAGCTCTATAACGAAGGCGATGGCACCACCGTGCTGAACGCCGACCTGTGGGCCGGCTTTGGCTGGTTCGGCAGCCAGGAAAACTACATCGCAGACCCGGAAAAAGAGCCCGGCAGCATGCGCTGGCAGGAAGGCTTTGCCAAATACGGCCTGAGCGGCATGACGGACAAAATCGCTGCCGGTTCGGTGTACGGCGGATTCAGCCTGATCAGCACCGGATCATGGGGCGATGGAGACCCCGGAGCGCTCACCGACGGCACTGAGCGAAGAACCGCCGTAGAGGACGCCTACCTGGGCTGGAAGTCGGGCGATCTGGTTCCCGCGTTGGGCCAGGATGGCGTCGATTTCTCTTTCGGCCGCCAGCTCGTCACGGTGGACGGGTTCCTGATTACCGATGATGGTTTTGCCCCGGGTAAGGCCTTCAACCCCATCGAAGGCGTTGCGGATGGCCGGTTCAATCGCGGCGGTGCCTTTTACCTCGGCCCGCGGTTGGCGTTCGGCAACACCGCCGTCTTGAAGCTGGGCGGCACCGAGGGACTGCACGGTAGCCTGCTGTGGTTGAAATCGGATAACCCCGGTCAGTCCAAGACCGAAGTGGCCGCAGCCACTGTCGACTACACCACGCCCATCGGTTCGATCGGTTCGACTTACGTGCACGGCCTGGACGTCGAAAAGCGCTATGCCTTCGCGGATCGGCTCGAGCGCAAGGGCATGGACATCTACAGCATCCGTGGCCAGGGCAACGCCGGCATCGAGAATGCCGATTTCGCCTTCGAGGTGGCGCGACAGGAAAAGCGTTCGGGGTCGCAGCGAGCGATGTTCTTCGACGTCGGCTACACCTTCGCCGACGTCAAGTGGCAACCGACGGTCAGCTACCGCTATGCACGCTATTCCGAGGGCTGGGACTTCCTGTTCCAGGGCGGCTATCGCAAACGCTATCAAGGTGAGGTTGCGGTGAATTACGCCGGCTCGGTCACCTCGAACATGCAGACCCAGGATGTGCTTCTTTCGGTCAAACCGACCGACAAATTGACCCTCAACGCAATGGTCTTCGACTTCCACCAGCTCTCCGATCGACAGGAGCGGGACTACAGCGCTCGCGAGGTCGATCTGTTCCTGGATTGGATGGTGACGGACAACCTCACGCTGTCGCCGCTGATTGGCTTCTACAAGCCGGACAAGTGGCTTGGAAACGGTGGCCTGCAGAGTGGCAGCGCCTCGACCAATACCTACTTCCAGTTCATTGCCTGGGTCACTTTCTGAAACTTCGGGAAATGCACATGAAAACGATCCGGCAGGACTTTTGACAACTGCCTCCACACCGAGCGATGAAGCGTGGGCGTTTTGCGCCCACGCCTCATTCAATCACAGCATGCGACGCAGCACGTCTTTGTGCGGATCCCGGTCGAGGAACCGATGCTTGAGGGCGCCGGCGATGTGCAGCAGGATCAGGACGAGCAGGGTATAGGCGAGTACTTTGTGCAGCCATTGGAACACGACGAACCAATCGTCATTTTTCGGCAGCAGCTCCGGGAGGTTGACCCCGAAAAAGAACACCCCATCACTCATCGTATAGGTGCTCGACATGGAGTAACCCATCAACGGCACGATCACCAGCAGCCCATACATGACCCGTTGCACCAGGTTTGACATCACCTGTTCAGGCCCGGTCAGGGTGTGCAGCGGCTTCGGCAACCTGGGCGTCATGTAGCGCAGGGCGATCTGGACCAGCACCACCAGGAACGTCAACACGCCGAAGGATTTGTGCCAGGGGTAATAGAGCTCGTACTTGCTTGCCACTTCATCGTTCATCCCGGTCATGTGCCAGCCTGCCCAGAGGAGACCGGCTACGAGCACGGCACGCACCCAGTGCAACAGCAGCAGGGACGTTGGATACCGATCAATTATCTCTTGATTTGTGGTGTTCATCGCAGTCGCCTCATCAATCATCAATCATCAATCATCAATCATCAAAGACATCGGGAATGCACGTTGAACCACCACCCTCGGCGCCTCGCAAGGTTTGGAGGGTGGTCGCTCAGTGCACTATTGTTCTCAGGCAGGCAGCAGTACGGTGATGACCTTCTCCTCGGTGTAGGCCAGTGCGCCGCTGAATCCTCCTTCACGGCCAATACCGCTGTCCTTGACGCCGCCCCAGGGCAGGTTGGCATCCAGCGGGCTCCAGCAGTTCACGCCCACGGCGCCGGCCTTCACTGCCGCGGCGACGCGATGGGCTCGCACCAGGTTGCTCGTCCACACCGTGGCCGCGAGGCCGTAGCTGGAATCGTTGGCCAATGCGACAGCTTCTTCCTCGGTATCGAAGGCAATCACCGTGCCGACCGGGCCGAAAATCTCGTCCCGGGCAATAGACATGTCATTGCGGGCATTGGCGAAGATCGTCGGCCGTACGAACCAACCCTGTTCAGGGTGCGATACGCCGCCGGCCAGCAGCGTAGCGCCTTGATCGATGCCCAGTTGGATGTAACGGTTGACCCGATCGAACTGCGCTTTCTTGGCCACCGGCCCCATCTGCACATCGGGCTGCCGGGGATCACCCACCTTGACGGCACACGCAGCGTTGGCAAGCGCCGCGGCGAAGCGCTCTGCGAGGCTGCGCTGGACCAGGATGCGCGAACCGGCGGCGCAGACCTGGCCCTGGTTGGCGAACAGGCCGAGGGTGCAACCAAACAGCGCATCGTCGAACGGCGCGTCGTCGAAGACAATCTGCGGGCTCTTGCCGCCCAGCTCCAAGGCCACGCGCTTGAACAGCACACCGGCGGTGCGCTGGATCTCGCGTCCGGCCTCGGGGCTGCCGGTGAAACTGATCTTGGCGACATCCGGGTGTTCGCACAAAGCGCGGCCGACTTCCTCACCGTAACCGGTGACCACGTTGATCACACCGTCAGGGAAGCCCGCTTCCTGGGCCAGGGCCGCCAGATGCAGGGCGGATTGCGGCGTTTCTTCCGACGGCTTGACCACCACGGTGCAACCTGCCGCCAGCAACGCGGCGAGTTTCCACACGGTGATCATCAGCGGCGAATTCCAAGGCACGATGGCCCCGACCACGCCCACCGGTTCGCGTACGGTGTAGGAAAGGGTCTTGGTGCCGAAGTAGCCGCCGGAAGGGATGGTGCGACCTTCGAGCTGATTGGCCCAGCCGGCGGCGGCGCGCAGGTTGGCGAGGACGTTGGGAATGTCCAGGCGACGCGGCTCCATTGGCGAGCGCCCGATGGCGTCGGCGTCCATGTCGGCGAGCAGGTCGGTGTCGCGCTCCACCAGGTCCGCCAGTTTCAGCAGCAGCCGGCCGCGCTGGGCGCCGTCGAGCTGGCTCCAGGCACCCCCTTCAAGCTGCTTGCGGGCGGCCGCCACGGCGCGGTTCACGTCCTCGGCCGTACCGCGCGCGGCGCTGCCGTAGACCTGTTCCGTCACGGGGTTGATGAGGTTCGTTCGACGGCCGTCGGAGGCCTCGAAGGCGCCGCCTTCGATGAAGTGATTCAGATGCTGTGTCATGTTTGGATCCATGAATGTTGTGCAGTGGTCAGGTAGACCCGTTTCATGCCTTGAGGGAGGCCAGGGCGTCGCCGAAGATGTCCAGCGCCTTGAAGAACAGCGCGCGCGAGATCGTCAGCGAGGGCATGACACGCATCACGTTGCTGTAGCGACCGCAGGGGATCATCAGCACGCCGTGGTTCAACAGGTAGCCCATGAGTTGGCCGATCCTGGCGCCTTCCAGCGGTGCCTTGGTGGCCGGGTCCTCGACCAGTTCGATGCCGATCATCAGGCCGCGACCGCGCACTTCACCCACGAACGGGCTCTTGAAGCCGCGGATACGCTCCTGTGCTTCCAGTCCCAGGGTGTGGGCGCGGTTGAGCAGATCGAGTTCCGGATCCTGCAGGATGCTGATGTTGGTCAGCGCCACGGCAGCGGACAACGAGTTGGCGGCGAAGGTATTGGGCACCGAGCCGTCGGGAATCGCGGCAGCCAGGTCCGAGCGCATGATCAGGCCCGCCATGGGCAGGTCGCTGCCGATGCCCTTGCCGAAGGTGAGCATGTCCGGCTTGACGCCCGAGTGCTCGACCGCCCACATCTTGCCGGTCCGTCCGGCGCCGGACTGCACTTCATCGACGATCAACAGCGCGCCGCTGCGGTCGCAGGCCTTGCGCAGGCGTTGCAGGAACTCAGGCGAGGGCGGCACGTAACCGCCTTCACCCTGCACCGGTTCGACAATCACGGCGGCCACGTCATCGGCGGCGGTGTAGGGGGTGTTCAGCAAATAGTCCACGTAATCGCCGGCAATCTGCTCGGCGCTTTTGTGGGTGGTATCGAACGGGAAGCGGTAGGCGTAAGGGTAGGGCGCGTGAATGACACCGCCCATCATGGCGCCGTAGCCCTTGCGGTAGGCCGTACCTGTCGTCAGCGCGCCCGATGCGTTCCACACGCCGTGGTAGCCTCCGTGAAAGGCGATGATCTGGTGTCGCCCGGTGATGCGCTTGGCGAACTTGACCGCGGCCTCCAACGCATCGCTGCCGCTTTGGGTAAAGAACGTGGTGCAATCGCCGCGCAAGCCATCGGGCGCGATCTCGGATATCTTGGCTGCAAGCTCGGTGCGTCGGGTGCTGTTGACTTCCAGGGCGTGCATCAACACTTCGGACTGTTCACGGATGGCCTGCACCACTTTCGGGTGGCAGCGGCCTACGCTGCTGACGCCCACGCCGGCGGACAGGTCGATGTAGGTGTTGCCGTCCGGGTCCTTGAAGGTCGCGCCGAACGCCCGGTCCATGGCCACCGGCATGCGTCCGCCGCCGCGAGCCATGGACTCGGTACGCGCCGACAACGCCAGGGCCTCGCGGGTCATGGGGCCGGGCAGGGTGCTGGAAATAATCCGCGGGGCATCCGCGAAGTGGAGGGATTCAAGTTTGGCTTCACTCATGACGGTCTCTCTGGGTCTCGGTTGTAATGGGCCGATCATCTCCAGCGAGAGCGGCCAGCCGGTAGCCCGAATCGGCACATGGATGAATTGCGCTGAAGGAGGCGGGTGATATTCCGTTAAGGAATTTTGCGCAATTCCTTTATTGTGCGAATATCGGTATGGAAGGCAGGATAAGAACAATAATATTGTAGAGGCTTTCGCATATTATGAGAAATATCCACATAAACCACTTTCGCGACGTCCACCTCCACGCCGCTACCGTCCAGGAGTGGAGCCAGGACTACAGCCAACTGACCGCCGGTTCGGCCGAAAGTACGCTCATGCAACTGACCACCGCGCATTGCCACATCTTTCGCGAGCAGATCAACCAGCGTGTCGTGCAGCACGGCGTGGCCCCGCGGGGCAAGATGTGCTTCGCGGTGCCGATCAACGTCCCGGGCGCGATTCGGATGCAAGGGCGCGAGGTGGATGACAGCAGCCTGTTCTTTCTTCACGGTGGCGAAGAGTTCATGTTCCATATGCCGATGGGCATGGAACTGCTGTCCATCACCTTCGAACGGGAATTGTTCGAGCAGGCGCTGGCACAAACGGCTTCGGCAAAGGAAATCAGTCAGCTGCTGCGTCAACCGGTGATCAGGGTTTCCACCCCGCACTTCGCCCAGGCGCGTCGTCGTTTGCTGGCGATATTCTCCCAGGCCCTGGCGAACGAAGAGCTCGACAACGTGTGGGAGCAGGAATTGGAACAGGCCATGCTCGGCGAAATGCTGCAGCTCATGACCGATCCGGCCTGCGACAAGTACCAACGCACCACAAGCTCCACCCGCAGCTTCATCGTCGAGAAATGCCACCGCCTGACCACTGCCGAAATGAACAACGTGCCCAGCGTGGACGAGTTGTGCCAGCGCCTCCAGGTGAGTCGGCGTACCGTGCAGAACAGCTTCCGTGCGGTGGCCGAGACGACGCCGCTGAACTACCTGCGTTCCGTCAGGCTCAATGGCGTGCGCCGCACCTTGATGTCCACCCAGGCGTCACATCTCTCGATCGGCGACGCCGCGGCCCAATGGGGCTTCTATCACCTCAGCCACTTCGCGGCGGAGTACCAGGAGCTGTTCGCGGAGCTGCCGTCCCATACCCAGCGCGCAGCCATTCCCGAGTGCGCCCTGGCCTGAGTGCGCACCCAAGTCGCGAAGCAACCCCTGTGGCGAGGGGATTTCAAAACCTGCTTTGTGGAGCATCAGCCAACTATAACCAGCCTTAAGGGGGCTGCTACGCAGCCCAGCGGGGATAAATCCCCTCGCCACGGTTTTTGTGGGAAGGGCTGTCTGATGACCGATTTGGGTTAGTGCGACGTTGATGGGCAGGCATAGGATCGAACCTGGCGTGCAACAAGAACAATAAGCCATTCGGTGCCGGTGAACGGATGACTGCATCGATCCCACAGCGACTGCCTCATACAATAAGGTCAAGCACATGAGTGTATCTCTCCCGGTCAACAGCTCCACGGAGCTCAAGCGTGGTGCCCTGGGTGTCGGCTTCATCATCTTCTTCGTGGTGTCGGCGGCGAGCCCGTTGAGTGTCATCGCCGGTGGCTTTCCCATCGGCATCATGCTGGGCAACGGTGCCGGTACACCGGCGTTGCTGATCCTGGCGTTGCTGGTGTTGCTGATGTTCTCGGTGGGCTACACCACCATGTCCCGGCACGTCACCAATGCCGGTGGCTTCTATGCCTTTACGTCCCGTGGGCTGGGTGGCCTGGCGGGTGGCGCGGCAGGGGTGTTGGCGATGTTTGCCTACAACATCCTCCAGGTGGGGCTGTACGGCATGTTCGGCGGTGTGGTCAGCGGCACCATGGCCAGCGTGTTTGGCCTGGAGCTGCCCTGGTGGGCTTATTCGCTGATGGCAATGGCCAGCGTCGCGATCCTGGGATATCGCAAGATCGATCTCTCGGCCCGGGTGTTGTCGGTCATTGTGATCGCCGAGTACCTGGCGATCCTGACCCTGGATTTCGCCATCCTCAGCACGGGCGGCGACAGTGGCGTCAATCTCGACGCATTCGATCGCAGCCACGTGTTCAGTGGCACGCCGTCAATCGGCTTGCTGTTCTGCTTCGCCGCGTTCATCGGCTTCGAGGCCACGACCATCTACGGCGAAGAGGCCAGGAATCCGCAACGGACCATCCCGATTGCCACCTACTGCTCGGTCTTGCTGATCGGCGGGTTCTACGCGCTGTCGGTCTGGTCGATGGTGGTGGGGGTGGGCGCGGACAAGATCGTGCCGATGCTGCAGGCGTTGCAGGACCCTACGACCTTCATCTACGGCATGTCCGATCACTTTGTCGGTCCGCACCTGACCCAGATCATCCGGGTGCTGTTCATGGTCAGTATCTATGCCGGGTTGCTGGCCTTTCATAACGCCGCCGCCCGTTACTTCTACGCCATCGGACGCGACGGCCTGTTGCCGCGCCAATTGGGAACCACTCATCGCGTCCACCAGAGTCCCCACATGGGCTCTGTCTTGCAGAGCTTGATTTCTGCGGTGGTGGTGCTGATTTTCGCCGCCATGGACGCCGATCCGATCCTGCAACTGTTCGCCTGGCTGTCCAACCTCGCCACGTTGTGCGTGATCCTGTTGATGGCGCTCACGTCCGCCGCGGTATTTGCCTTTTCCCGCCGCCACCCCGAGCTGAAGCTGGGATTCTGGCGTGGCGGGATCTTTCCTGCTTTATCCTGCCTGGTCCTGTTGGCGGTCCTGATCATCGCGGTGTTGCATTTCGATGTGCTGACGGGCGCCAGCCAGGCCTTGTCCTATGGCCTCTGCGCGATCATTCCCGCGGCGTTGCTGGCGGGTGTGTTGCTGGCGGCTCGGCTGCGCAAGGGGGCGCCGGAGCGTTATCTGATGCTGGGGAGCCACAAGCTCTAGGACGTCACAGGTGTTGCTTGAGGAAGCGTATAAATTCAAGGGCCAGTTGCGAGGGTTCTTCCTGGGTGGGCAGCAGCAAGGCAATCTCGTATCTGATGGCGGGCTTGAAGGATCTCAGGGCCAGGTCGCGGACGAAGGGACGGCTGACCACCGGATCGACCATCCCGACGCCCATCCCGGAGCGGACCAGTTCGCAGGCCGACGCAAAGAACTCTGTCTCGGCCACCACGTTCCAGGATGACCCGTACGCCGAAAACGCCATTGCCAGTTGCTGGTAGAGGGGGTCGCCCTTGAACAGCGACACGAACGGCACGCCATCCAGGTCCGCCGGGGTGATCACGTCCAACGCTGCCAATGGGTGATCGACAGGCATCATGCACTGGCATTCATAGGCAATCACCTCCATGCGGGACGTCGGGTAATCGAGGGGCAGCTCGGCGATGGCCAGGTCGAATTGCTGCGTCGTGATCAACTCGCGAACGGACTGGGAATTGCGAGTGATGATCTTCAATTCCAGGCCCGGGCGCTCCCTGGCGAATTCGGCCATCAGGCGTGGCAGCAGACTGATCGAGATGCTGGCATAGGCAGCGATTGCCAGGTGGCCGCGTTTACCGGTGCGGATTTCCTTGGCGATGCGCTGGGTCTTCTCCACGGCCTCCAGCGCACGCTCCGCCTCGATGAAGAACAACCGCGCCTCGGGAGTGGGTTGCAGGCGGCCGCCCTTGCGCACGAACAGCTTGAGGCCGGTTTCATGCTCCAGGTTGGCAATGGTGCTGCTGATCGCCGGCTGGGAAATATTCAGCAGTTCCGCAGCGCGGGTCATCGTGCCGTGAATCATCAAGGTTCTGAAGCACTCGAGCTGGCGGATTCGCATGGGTGTGCCTATAAATTCAACTTATACCGAGGCCACTTTATATTATTGGTTTGCGGTTTTCTCCTGTGTTTTCCTTGATCGCAAGCCCATCAGCGCAGAGGAAAACCGCGACATGAACACGATGACTTCGATGACCCCCGGTGAGCGGGTTCTATTGCCGGCCCGGCACGGTGTAGCGCTCCGGTTGAACCAGGGGCAGACCCTCAAGGTGATCAACACCCATGGCAAACAGGTGGTGGACACCTGGGCCTTCAACCCGGACGAGCTGCGAGAAGCCATGTCGATGGAGCACAGCCGCCCGTTCTGGTTGAAACTCAACCCACGTGAAGGGGACAGCCTGCTGACCAACAAGCGCCGCAGGATCCTGACGCTGATCGAGGACACGACGCCGGGCATCCACGACACCCTGGTGGCCGCCTGTGACCCGACCCGCTACGTTCAACTGGGCGTCGTCGGCCATCACGCCAGTTGCAACGAAAATCTCTTCCTGGCGCTGGAGGCCCTCGGCCTGGTGGCGCCTGACACGCCGAGCCCCTTGAACCTGTTCATGAACGTTCCGGTGCACGAGGATGGGCGCATCGAGTTTGCCGAGCCTGTCAGCGCACCAGGGCAATATGTCTGCCTCAAAGCGGAAATGGACGCTATTGTGGTCCTGTCCGCCTGCCCCCAGGACGTTACCGCCGTAAACGGCATGCGGCCCCAGGACGTGCATTACTGCATCCTCTGACGCACCGCAGACCTGCCGGCAGCGGTTGCTGCCGGCAGGTCACCGAATACCTCGCAAGCACCCCGTCGGGTGCCCGGAGAAAACCATGCGCAAGATACCCCCTCTGAATTCCGTGCGAGCGTTCGAGGCAGTCGCGCGGCACCAGAGTTTTTCCGCCGCGGCGAACGAGCTCTCGGTGACGGTCGCGGCGGTCAGCCATCAAGTGCGTCAGTTGGAGGAAGGCCTGGGGCAAAAGCTCCTGGAAAGAGGCCGAATGGTGACCCTCACGCCCGCCGGGAAGGCGATCTATCCATTGCTGCGCGAAGGCTTCGACCAGATCGCCCAGGCGTTCACCTTGTTGGGCGGGGCAAAGGAGGGCGATGCCATCCACGTGTCCACCACACGGGCATTCGCCGAACGCTGGCTCATGCCGCGGTTGGCGAAATTCAATGAGATCTATCCGAACATCCTGGTGTCCATCCACGCCTCGGAAAAAGTCGTGGATCTGCGTGCTGAAACCGTCGACCTGGCGATTCGTTATGGGCCGGTCGATGCGGATGTGCGCGGGCCGGTGTTGTTCGAAGACCGCTTCATCGCGGTCGCGGACGAGCGCATCTGCCCGGTGGAGGGCAACGCAACGATCAACGATTTTCCGAATCGACCGCTGCTGGCGTTCAAATGGAAGAACCAGGCCCTCGAAGCCCCCTCGTGGTCAGCCTGGCTCGCCGGGGTCAAGCGCGATGCCGCCGGGGATTTGCGCATTTCCTGGTACAGCGAGGAAACCCTGGCGTTGCATGCGCTGGAGCGGGGTCTGGGGCCCTTGTTGTGCAGCGATGTGCTGATTGACGATGAGCTGCGTTCCGGGCGGATCCGGCGGTTGGACGGTCCGGCCTTGGCGGGGTTTACCTATCATCTGGTCGAGAGCGGCCATGGCCACCCGCGGCGCAGCCTGGCGCTGTTCAGGGAATGGCTCCTGGACGAAGCCAGGTCATTCAGGGGCAATGCCCTCAATGACCTGCCAGGAGATCAACGTTTGCTCACGACCTGAGGCCATCCGCGAGCATGGCCGATTCTATGGCCAGGCACGCACTGAGCAATGAGTCATCGCGACCTCGTGTCGCCGAGACCAGCACTGAGGTGGCAAGCCCGAGGCTGTCCCGGCCGGATGGGAGGGCGACGCCCGGCATGTCCAGCAGGCTGCCGATCATGGTCAGCGACAAGGTCTCCAGATTGACGGCCGCGAACAGCGCGTCGTCCTGCTCCAGGGGCGCCATGGGCGGGGCGACATGCTTGACTGTCGGCATCACCAGGAAGGCGCCGTCGAGCTCATCCTCGATAGCCACCATCAGTTCTTCCCGTGACTGTCGGATCCTGGCTTCCGTCGCCGAGTCGATGCCTTTGGCCGCACGCAGGCGTGCGCACACGCGTCTGTCCATCCGGGCACCTTGCGGGCTTTCCACGATCGGGCCCAACAGGCGCCAGGCTTCTATCGCGCCCAACCAGCCCGAGCGGGCGATCAGTTCACGGGTTCGGGCTACGGCGGCTACCGCTCGATACTCAACCTGGGCACCGGCGGCGCGCAGTCGTTCCATCGTGGCGACAAGGTTCTGCCGCACCGCTGGCTGCAGCGCCGGGTCGGATAGCACAGCTTCGTCAACCACAAGGCGCAGGTCCGAAAGCCTCGCAGCCTGGTAGTTTCCATCGTTGCTCCCGCGCATCGCCCTGTCCAGCGCGGCGCAGTCGGCCACGCTGTGGGCGAAGGTGCCCAGGCTGTCGACCGTGACGGCGAGGGGGTGCACACCTTGCTGGCTGTAACGACCCGTAGAGGCCTTGTAGCCGACCAGACCATTGAACGCCGCCGGGACGCGAATCGAACCGGCGGTGTCGGTGCCTATGGCGCTGCTGACAACGCCCCGTTGAACCGCGATGGCCGAGCCGGAAGAGGAACCGCCGGGCAGACGGATTTCATCGACCACGACAGTCGAGACAGGCGTCCCGAAATGCGGATTCAGGCCCAGGCCGGAATACGCGAACTCCGCGAGGTTGGTTTTCCCCAGCGGGATCATGCCTTGCGCGGTGAGGGCGGCGATGACTGCTGCATCTTCGACGGCGATCTCGGCGTCGACCCGCGTAATGGAGCCGGCGGTCGTCCGGCTGCCGGCAACGTCCAACAGGTCTTTGATCGCGTAGGGAATGCCGTCGAAGGCGCTCAGTGGAATGCCTTGTTGCCAGCGCCGGGTCGATGCCCTGGCGGCGTCGAGGGCGCGCTGTTCCAGCAAGGCGATAAACACATGCTCCGTTTCTCTCGCCGCGGCCAATGCGCAGGCGACCAACTCATCGGGTGTCGTCAGGCCCTGCCTCAATCGCTCGGCGGTTTGCAGCATCGTGATCATGTTTTCTTCCTTGTCGGTTAGGCGACGGTGCCGGATGCTCAAGCCAGCGACACCTGGTGTTGTCTTTCCTCGATCATCTGCCGGACCAGCACCGGAACGGCGTCGAAGGCATTGGCGATGGAGGCTTCATGGCGCGCGTCGGCAAACTCCTGGTAGTCGATGGAAATCACGTGGGTTTCATTCACGCCCAAGTAGTGCGCGCAGGTCTGGATGTGCGTGTCCAGATGGTTCATGGTCTCGCGAACCCCGCCAGGACCGAAGCCGAATTCGCCTCGGGACGACAGGATGACCAGCTTCTTGCCGCTCATGATCGGTTCCAGTGGGTAGTCGCCGCGCTCCAGGTCGAAGGTGAAGGTTTTGCCGATTCGGATCACCTTGTCAAACCAGGACTTCAGTGTGGCCGGCATGCCGTAGTTGTACATCGGCGTGCCGATGACGATGACGTCGGCGCGGTCGAGCTCGTCGATCAGCTCGTCCGAGAGGCGGATTTCCTCGCGTTTTTGCGGTGTCATCTGCTCTTCGGGGGTAAAGACCGCGGCAATCCAGGCCTCGGTCACAAAGGGCGGAGGGTTACGGCCGACGTCACGGGTGATGACTTGGGTAGTGGCATCGCGTTCACGCCAGGCCTCGACAAAGGCCTGGGACAGTTTACGGCTCAGTGAGCGGTCGGATCGTGCGCTGGCGTCAATATGAAGAAGGGTGGTCATGTCATGTTTCCTGTTAAGCCTGAGATGGAATTACCTCAGTGACGGAAACAAGTTGGCCACGGCGCTCAGTCGCCCGACTATTGATATTTACTTGAACGGCATCAAATAAAACTCAACAAGTGATTGTTCTTTCTAGCGCGGTCTTGAAAAACCACTATTTCCAGGCCGGAAATGGATAGTTCACATTGCACGCTTGAGGAAAACTCAACCCGACAAGTTTTCTAAAGGACGGTTTAGTTATCGTCAATTACTTAAACTTGCAGACCTCGCTTTAATGAATCCGGGCGATACAGGTGGTCGCCGGTCAGCGAGGAAAATAATAATGTCAACGCGTCGCGAATCTGCAAACAGTTTAATCAACGAGGCCAACTATGATGCACTTGGTATCGAGCCGGTGCCCGATAGCCAGCGTACGTCTACGCCCCTGGACCAGTTCTGGATCTGGGCGGGGGCGAACGTGGCGCCGATCAACTGGGTATTGGGTGCCATCGGTATCCAGCTGGGCCTGAGCCTGATTGAAACCCTACTGGTCATCGTGATCGGTAATCTGTTGGGCGCCGCCTTGTTCGGCGGTATCTGCATCATGGGGCATCGCACGGGAGTCCCGCAGATGGTGCTGTCCCGATTGGCGTTCGGCCGGCGCGGTGCCTACCTTCCCACCCTCATGCAGGTACTGATGCCGATGGGTTGGGTAGCGACCAACACATGGATCGTGCTGGACCTGGCGGTGGCCGCCCTGGACAGGGTCGGCATCAGTGACGGCATGGAACTCAAGTACGGCATCGCCCTGGTCGTCATGATCGCGCAGGTCGGGATCGCCGCCTGGGGTTTCAACGCCATCAAGTGCTTCGAGCGCTACACCATGCCGGTGATCCTGCTGATCATGGTGGTGATGACCGGCCTGGCCTTCACACACGTGGACATCCAGTGGCAGCGCTCGACCGTCGAAGGCATCGGCAAGCTTTCGGCCATAAGCAGCCTGATGACGGCGATCGGGATCGGCTGGGGCATTTCGTGGCTGGTTTACGCCTCGGACTACACCCGCTTCACCCAGAGCAAATTGTCCGATGGACAGGTGTTCCGCTCGACGTTCCTCGGCATGTTCCTGCCCACCGTCTGGCTGGCGTTCCTAGGCGCGGCGATTGCCTCCGCGGGTGCCGGTTCTGACCCCGCGCAACTGATCATTGCGGTCTTCGGCACCATGGCATTGCCCGTCCTGCTGGTGCTGCTCCACGGTCCGGTGGCCACCAACATCGTGGTCATCTACTCGGCGGCGCTGGCCACCTTGTCCCTGGACCTGCGCGTCCCACGCTGGGCGGTTTCAACGGTCTCGGGCCTGGTGGCGCTGTTCATCCTCTACCTGTTCCTGCAATCCGGCGAGTTCGTCCACGCCTTTGAAAACCTGATGGTGTTTTTCGTGGTGTGGATCAGTCCCTGGGCGGGTATCACCCTGGTCGACTTCTTCCTGATTCGCCGGGGGCGGATCGATGTGAGATCGCTTTATTGCCATCACTTGGAAAGTACCTGCACTGACGTGAACTGGAAGGGTGTATTTGCATTGGCCGTGGGTGTGTTGGCGGCCTGGTTATTCCAGGTAGGCACCATTCAATCGCTGCAAGGTCCTCTTGCGATGGCATTGGGTGGAATTGATTTGTCCTGGTTGGCGGGGCTTTGCGTGGGCGGCGGTATTTATTACGTATTGCATCGCTCGCGTCCCAGGGAAGTTATTAACGGGTCAGTGATGGCTAAGTAAACGCAGTGCAACGATTCAACATCAAAGAGGTTCTTGCAAATGTCTCATCTTGAACAAACCAATGTGCTGGCGGCATTGAACGGCGGCGCCGAGATCGATGCGTTCCTGGGCGACGTCGTGGAGATCGCAATCGTGACCCGGGACCATAAACGCACCATGGACGGCTTGCTCAAGCTGGGGATCGGCCCATGGCGGGTATACACCTTCAGCCCGGAGAACACCCGGAACCAGACGTACCACGGCGAACCGGCCGACTTTGTGCTGAAAGTCTGCTTCGCCCAGTCCGGAAACATGGTCTGGGAGTTGATGGAACCGGTGTCCGGGCCGACGATTTTCGCCGACTTCCTGGAGGCCCATGGCGAAGGGATCCAGCACGTCGCCTATGACTGCAACAACATCCCGTTCGAGGAGCGCGTCGCTGAATTGCAGCGACGGGGTTTCAAATGCGTGCAGTCCGGCTCCTGGATGGGCGTGAATCATTTCGCATTCTTCGGCACCGAGGCCGACACCACCACGGTCTTCGAAACCTACGCCTTTCCTGCCGACTGGGACTATCCGGAGCCGGAGTCCTGGTATCCACCGCGGGCATAAGCCCACTCGGCATCACTGGGTTTCGCCTGGGCGTCAGCAGCGCCTGGGCGTGACCGCTTTGTAACGACACAGGAGTAAAACCATGAACCCTGTCCGGATGGATAACATCAGTTGGGTGGACTATGAGCGCCGGGTGCAGTCAGGTGCGGTGGTCTTGCTGCCCATCGGCGCCACGGAGCAGCATGGGCCTCATCTGCCCTTGGGGACCGACGCCTTGCTCGCCAGTGCAATCAGTGAAGACGTGGCTCGCAGGATCGACGGCGTGGTCGCCCCGGCCTTGTCCTACGGCTATAAATCCCAGCCCAAGTGTGGAGGCGGGCAGCACTTCTGCGGTACCACCAGCGTGGATGGCGCGACGCTGATCGCCATGGTCCGCGATGCTGTGCGCGAGTTTCATCGCCATGGCGTAAAGCGCCTGGTCCTGGTGATCGGTCACTACGAAAACCAATGGTTCGTAACCGAAGGCATTGAATTGGCAATGCGTGATATCGGGCCGGAGGCCGGGCTGGAGGTCATGCGCCTGGAGCACTGGGAGTTCGTCAAAACACAGACCCTCGACAAGATCTTTCCGAACGGTTTTCCGGGCATCGCACTGGAGCACGCAGCGGTCATCGAGACGTCGATGATGCTGCATTACCACCCGCAGCTGGTGTGCCTGGACCAGATCCCTGACCACGGACCGGCCGAGTTCCCGGTCTACGACATGTACCCGACCCGAACCGAATGGGTGCCGGCCAGCGGCGTGCTGTCCTCCGCGCTGGGGTCGAGCGCAGAGAAGGGACGGTTGCTGGTGGCGGATGTCGCCAGCGGTATTGTCCAGGCGGTGCGGTCGGAGTTCAGGCTCGCTGGTGTCGAGTCGCTGGTTTCAAACGGTTGAACCGGGTGCTTGTGCAGGGTTGCCGGAAGCGAACATCGGCAACCGCTGCAGCATCCAGTTCAGCAATTCCTGGGCGGGGGCCGCCAGCGGACGTCCGGACTTCACCAGCAGTTTCGCCTCGACCCCCAGGAACAGTGGATGGTCGACGGCCACTGCCGCGAGGCTGCCTTGGGCAATTTCCCGATAGGCCGCCACTTCGCCCAACAGCGAGGCAAAATCGCCGCTCGCGACCAGGCGCTTGAGGGCGGCCAAGGAGTTGCTGACCAGCGCCGGACGGATTTCGATCTTCTCGGCGTACTCGAGCATCTTCAGCGCGTGACCGATACCGAAGGTCGGCGGCGTCAGCACCAGTTGGCAGTCGAGCAAGTCGGCGACGGTTGCCATTGTCCCTTGCAAGGCCAGTGGATGGTCCGGGCGAACCAGCAGCATGACGGGCTGCCGGGTCGTCGCCCGATAATCGATGTGAGTGTGGGGCGGCGGGTTGTAGGCCAGGCCGATGTGCGCGCGATTTTCCGCAATTTCGTTCAGGACGTCGTCCACGGGCAGTATGTCCAGCCTGACGTCGAGCTTGGGATACTGTTTGCAGAACGGCGCGAGCACATGGTCCACCAGGGTATCGACGTAGCCTTCGCTGATGACGACCCGCACGTGTCCCTGTTGCAGCCCCTTGATGGCCTGGAGCTGGTCTTCGAGCTTCTCCTGATGTGATCGATAGCCGCGCCAGAACTCCAGCAGGTGCGCGGCAGCCTCGGTGGGCTGGACGCCACGGGCCTGGCGTTCGAACAACCGGGTACCCAATTCCTCTTCCAGCAATTTGATCTGGCGGGTGATCACCGAGGGGGAGGTGTTGATGCTGTCCGCTGCGCCACGGATCGAACCGTGGGTCAGCACCTCATGAAAATACCGCAGGCGTTGCTGGTTGATCTCGCGCATGACTGGTGTCCTTCCGATTCTGCGTTGCTCATGGAGCAACGTTACACGAACATAGTTGCTCTTGCTGCTATTGATGCGGTCGGCGCAACATCTCCGACACGTCAGAGCAACAAAAAAAATTGGAGACTCCCATGTCGACCATCGTGAATCCGGTACCCAGCGCAGCCCTTTCAACGTTGTACCGCAAGCTCAATTGGCGCCTGTTGCCGCTCCTGTTCGTTTGCTACGTTTTCGCCTATCTGGACCGGATCAATGTCGGCTTTGCCAAGTTGCAGATGCAAAACGACCTCGGGTTGTCCGATGCGGCTTATGGGGTCGGGGCAGGGGTGTTCTTCCTGGGCTATGTCCTGTTCGAACTGCCCAGCAACCTGATGCTGCCCCGCGTAGGGGCGCGAAAGACCTTCAGTCGCATCCTGGTGCTATGGGGCATCACCTCGGCGTGCATGCTGTTCGTGCGCAACGTGCCGATGTTTTACGCCATGCGCTTTCTGCTGGGGGTCTTCGAAGCCGGTTTCGCCCCGGGGATGATCTATTACCTGTCCTGCTGGTACGGCCCCAAGCGCATGGCCCGGGCCATCGCGATCGTATTCATCGCCGGTCCCGCTGGCGGCATTATCGGTGGGCCGCTTTCGGCCTGGCTGATCACCACCTTCGAAGGCGTGGGTGGGCTTGCCGGGTGGCAATGGATGTTCCTGATCGAGGGCTTGCCCTGCGTCCTGCTCGGTGTGTTTGCCTATTTCCATCTGTGCAACCACCCGGCGGAGGCTCGCTGGCTGAGCAGCGAGGAAAAACAAATACTCCAGCGCGAGCTGGGAACTGCCCCAGACGGCGCGCATTCGTTCCGGGCGGTGTTGCGCGATCGCAGGATCTACCTCCTGGCAAGCGCCTACTTTTGCATCATCTTTTCGATCTATGCCATGAGCTTCTGGCTGCCGGCAATCCTCAAGGCCCAAGGTGTCCACGACATGATGCAGTTGGGCTGGTGCGCCGCCATCCCCTACGTGGCCGCGGGTGCCGGCATGTACTGGATCGGACGCCGCTCCGACCGCTCTGGCGAGCGTCGCTATCACTGCGCGGTTCCCGCAGCGGTCGGGGCGGTATTGATACTTTTGTATCCTTCTGCCGATGGGAACCTGGTGCTATCAATGGTTCTGCTGACGCCGGCGATCGCCATGATGTTCATGGCCTACACGGTCTTGTGGGCGATGCCCTCCGAGCTGATCAAAGGCGAAGCGGCAGCGGGAGGCATCGCCCTGATCAACACCATCGGCCTGTGCGGCGGTTTCTGGGGGCCAGCGGTGATCGGTTGGGCGAAGACATCAACGGCAAGCATGAACCCTGGCATCGTCGCGGTCGGTTGCGTGTTTCTCTGCGCCGCGTTGGTGATCGTCGCGAGCAGACCGCTGGCGCGTCGCGACCGGGTCTTGAATCCCGTGCAAGTTGAACAGGTGCTTTAACCTCACACCCATCGTGTTCCGCAAGGAACCTTTCCAAAGAGAGAACGCAGATGCTTTTACATCTATCGACCTGGGCCGAAATCGAAACCTTTCTCCAGCGCAGCCGTACCGTGGTCATTCCGATCGGTTCCAACGAACAGCACGGGCCTACCGGCTTGCTGGGGACGGACTGGATGTGCCCCGAAATCATCGCCCACCAGGCGCAGCAGGCCGCGGACATTCTGATTGCCCCGACCTTCAACATCGGCATGGCGCAGCATCACCTCGGGTTTCCCGGAACGATCTCGCTCAGGCCTTCGACGTTCATCGCCGCCATCGGCGACTGGGTGCGCTCGCTGGCTGCCCATGGGTTTGAAAAGATACTGTTCCTCAATGGCCATGGCGGCAATATCGCCTCGATTGAAGCGGCGTTCTCGGAACTGTACGCCGAGGCGAGTTTCGCCCGTCGCCCGGCGGGTTTCGCCTTGAAGCTGTGCAACTGGTGGGATCTGGAAGGGGTCAACGAGCTGGCGCGGGAGCAGTTCCCCACCGGTCACGGTATTCATGCAACGCCTTCGGAAATCGCCGTGACCCAGTGGGCCTATCCCCACGCCATCAAATCGGCTGACTACTCGCCACAGATCGCCAACTGGGGGCCGATCCGGGAGGCAGCCGATTTCCGCGCCCGTCATCCGGATGGCCGCATGGGATCGGACCCGGCGCAAGCCTCTGGGGAAAAAGGCCGGCAGCTGGTGATGCTGGCTGCACAAGGCCTGGTGCAGGAGGTGCAGGCCTTCAGCCGTGAGTCCATGCCGGGTTGAACCGCAGCGCTGTCATTGCGCACGCCTGGGCATCCCGGGCGTTGGCGCTTCATCTCGCAAAAAACGCAATCAATCAGGTACGCCGCGATGTGGAAAATCGATCACAGTTACATTGATGGAGCCTTCGTTCCCGTCCATGGAAGTGAGACAGTGGAATGCATCAACCCGGCGACCGAGACGGTCATCGGAACGGTCACCCTGGCTGATCGCGATGACGCCCGCCGCGCCATCGCTGCGGCGGCCCGTGCGCAAGCCGCGATGAATCGCACCTCCAAGGCTGAGCGTATCGACATGCTCGAACGCTTGCAGGCCGCCGTGCTGGCGAGCACGAACGAGATCCGCGATACCGCCATCGAGGAATACGGAGCGCCGCTTGCCCGTGCCCAATGGGTCAGTCGTTATGCTTCGCAGTCATTTGCCAACGCGGCGCAGGTGTTGAAGGAGTACGAGCTGGTTCGCTCGATTGGCGACGCCACCGTGGTGATGGAGCCGGTCGGCGTATCGGCACTGATCGCCCCCTGGAACAGCACCGCCGGAACGATCTGCAGCAAACTGGCATCGGCCATCGCCGCCGGTTGCGCATCGGTCATCAAGCCGAGCGAGTTGAGCCCCTTGCAGACCGACGTGCTTGCCCGCGCATTGCATGGCGCCGGTTTGCCGAATGGCGTGTTCAACATCCTGCTGGGACGCGGCAGTGACGTCGGCGATGAAATCAGCACCAACCCACAGGTCGCCAGGATTTCATTCACCGGGTCCACCGCCACCGGAAAGCTGATCGCTCGCGCCGGTATCGAGACCATGAAGCGCGTGAGCCTGTCGCTCACCGGGAAGTCGGCGTCTATCGTCCTCGATGATGCCGACCTCGACACGGCCATTCCCCTGGCCCTGAACGCGGCGTTCATGAACAACGGCCAGGCCTGCGTCGCCGGCACCCGCCTGCTGGTACCGCGCGGACACGCGAAAGGCGTCATCGAACGGGTGAAAAACCTGGTCGAAGCCATGCTCGTCGGCCATCCGCAGGACCCGACCACCGTCATCGGGCCGCTGGTCAACCGGGCGCAGTTCGACCGGGTGCAAGGTTTCATCCGCCGCGGGCAGGACCAAGGTGCAACGCTGGTCATTGGCGGGGAGGGCAGGCCGGCTGGCTTCGAGCGAGGCTATTTCGTCAGGCCCACCGTGTTTGCCGATGTCAGCAATGCCATGGACATCGCCCAAGAGGAAATTTTCGGCCCGGTGCTGTCGATCATCGCGTATGACTCGGAAGAGCAGATGATCGACATCGCCAATGCCACCCCCTACGGTCTGCAGGCCTACGTGTTTTCCCGCCAAGCGGACCGCGCCCAAAGCCTGGCGAGCCGGCTGCAGGCGGGCTCGGTGTTGATCAACAGAATCACACCGGAACTGCTGGCGCCGTTTGGCGGAGTCAAGCAGTCCGGGGTTGGGCGGGAGTTTGGGGTGTTTGGGTTGGAAGGGTTTCTGGAGGCGAAGAGTATTGTGTTGGGGTAGTGCGAGGCTTGTGAGGGCGGGTGAACTGATAGCCGTTACCTCCGGAACGCACGGGGAACGAGCGATCAGGTCAATGCCGGATAGTCGGTATACCCATCAGCGTATCCTTGCGGGCTGCTGCCGAAATAGGTGCCTGGGTCTGCGGTATTGAGCGGTGCACCGATTTTCAGCCGGTGAATGAAGCCGGGGTTGGCGAGAGTCATCTGCCCGTACGATTCCAGGTCAGCCAGCCCGCTCGCAATGTCCTTCCCAAAGTCTTCACGTGGCCGATCAGGTCGGTTCAGGATCAGCGTCTGATGCCAGAGATTGCGCAGGTCATGCAGAAGCGCATCGTCGCAGGGGTGACATGGCGAACTCCTGGATCAGACGGTTGCAGTACGTGCGTTTTTGAGCGCGTGCGACCACCAGAGCAGGTCATCGATCATGCGACCTGCCTGATCGTCCTGTGCCTGTAATGCCGCCTCGATTTCATCGGTCTTGCCCTGGAAATGGGCGTAGATTGCGCCAACCGGGATATGCACCGCCGTGCGGATCGTTGCCATCTGAAGCTCGGTCGCGATTTCGCGCAGTTGCTGCACGGCACGAGCCCCGCCAACGCTCCCCAGCTCACAAAGCTGACAGGCTTGCGGTTCCACTCGGGGTAGACCCAATCCAGTGCGTTCTTCAGCACGGCGGGTGGGCCAAAGTTATATTCGGCAGTGGCCACTACGAACGCATCGGAGGTCGCGATTTGCTCGGTCCAGCGGCGAACGTGTTCATTCTCGTAGGCAGGGCGGCCAGGAAAGCCGGGAAGCATGGCGCTATCGAAGAAAGGCAGATCGAAATCGCGCAGGTCGAGCAAGCGGACGTCCAGCCCTTCGCGCTGTTCCAAATGGTGTTTGATCCAGTTGGCCGGTGCGCTGGAGAAGCGGCTGTCACGAGTGCTGCCAACGATGACGGAAACGGTGGTCATGATGAGTCTCCTGAAGAAGAGGGTGAGGCGCTTGTGCACCATGGGGTCCACTTTAGGAAGACTCGGATAATTCAGAAAGATGGGTTGGTGGGATGCACTCGCTCATAAATAAGCGTAATAAAGTGTGCTATTGGCCGTTTGTGCGCGAGTCGGATCGTGCGCCGGCCTATCCAGACTTCGCCTGGAATGGGCGGACTGATCCAACTCATGCAGAAATGGCGGTGATCACGTGGACCTGAATGACGTCGCGCTGTTTGTTCAAGTGGTTCGGGCGGGGAGTTTTGCCGAAGCCGGGCGACGTCTTGGAATGCCGCCAAGCACTGTAAGCAGACGTGTGCAGTTGCTGGAGGCAGCGTTGGGCACGCGGCTGATGCAACGCACCACGCGGCGATTGGTGCTGACCGATGCCGGGAACAATTTTTATGCGGAGTCTGCCGATCAGATCGATGCGTTGCTGCGAGTTGCCGGTGAGGTGAGCAACGACTCGACCCAGATTGCGGGTCGCGTCAGGGTGGCCGCCCCCGTGGATTTCTTCAGCTGGTTCCCGGCACAGGCTATCGCTCAGTTCATAGCTGAGCACCCGCGAGTAAACCTTGAGTTCGAATTGAATGACGCCCGAGTCGATCTACTGGGCGAGGGCATTGACGTCGCGTTGCGCGGAGGTGATCGGGATCCTTCACTGTTCGCGCGCAAGCTCGGCACGAGTTGCCAGACCCTGGTAGCGAGTCCGGGTTATCTGGCGGCCCATGGCGTGCCGGCACAGCCAGGCGATTTGAGCGCCCATCACTGCATCACCTCGCCGTCGCATGGTGGGTCGCGCACTACCTGGCGGTTGGGAGGCGTCCACAATCAGGCGACAACCGTGGAGGTGGCTGGACCCTTTCAAGCCAATACCTCCTCTGCTCAACTCGAAGGAGCGCTGGCCGGATTGGGCATAGCGCTGCTGCCCGCCGCACTCAGTGCAACCCATGTCGAGGCGGGACGGCTAAAGGAAGTGCTCCCTGATTACACCTCAGGCGCGATAGGCGTCCACTTTGTTTATCACAGCCGTCGACAATTGCCCCGTGCGGTTTCGGCGTTCATCGACTTCGCTGCCAACACCATCAAAGAGCTGGGGGTGATGCAGCAGAAAGAGTCGCCCAGTGCAGTTCGAGAAAACTGAGCGACACGGTTTTTGTCGCAGACTGGATGCATCAGGCCCGGCTACGCAGCCCCTCGTATCGTCAATGACCGGCACGACGATGGCGTGCGCTATTGGGTGGCTCGGTCCATCCCAATAACTTGCCATCTAGGCGCTCAAAAAAATTAAAGACGAGGCTTGACCGAGGAGAACGATCGTTCTACATTGCATCCATGGATTGTTGAGATGCTCATGTAAGTCGCCATTATCGTGATGCGTTGATGTTGCGATGATGATCGCTGAAAGAAGTTGTACCGTTTTGCCGAGTTCCGAAAACGTTATATAAACCGATACATCCAATTGTCCTGGAGGCACTACCATGTCCAATGCACAAACTCGTCCGCCACTTCCTCCGTTCACTCGTGAAACGGCGATCGAGAAAGTCCGACTCGCTGAAGATGGCTGGAACAGCCGCGATCCCGAAAAAGTATCGCTTGCCTATACACTGGACACCAAATGGCGCAACCGAGCGGAATTTGCTACCAATCGCGAAGAAGCCAAAGGTTTCCTGACTCGCAAATGGAAAAAAGAGCTTGATTATCGCCTGATCAAAGAGCTCTGGGCCTTTACCGACAACCGCATCGCCGTACGTTATGCATACGAGTGGCATGATGATTCAGGTAACTGGTTCCGCTCTTACGGTAACGAAAACTGGGAGTTCGAAGCGGATGGCTTGATGCACCGTCGCTTCGCCTGCGTGAACGACATGCCCATCAAGGAGAGCGAACGCAAGTTCCATTGGCCGCTGGGACGTCGCCCGGATGACCATCCAAGCCTGTCTGACCTCGGTCTGTAAATATCTCTACCGACCTGAGCCTTTCGTTGAAAGGCTCAGGTTTTTCTTGAGCCTGGCGTTATAAATAGTTCCTTTATCAAAAGTCCTCCTGACCCGTAACCGCACGCAATCCCTCCAAAATTTTATCCTCCAACGCTTGGCCGGTCTTATCCGGCTCTTCCACGTGCCAACGATCCTCACTGTCTGCTTCGCGAAAGGTCTGGCGGTCAGAGCTTTTCCAGCCATGAGTCTATTACTGAAGTTCTCTGACAATATTTGATATTTGCTTCACCAGATCCACGCATGAGGCTGCAAAGGATTCATGAAGGGTCTGAGGGCTGCCGACTAAAGCAGGCATGACAGCAAGGCGCGCTGGCCTGAATAGAGGATTCAAAGTAAGGATCTGGCTTCTGACGTTGCGTTTAAGCCGAGGTGAGAGTGCCAGAAGTGCAACATTGGCTGATCTCCTCTCGTTGCTCCGTGTCGCAGGCAGGAACTCGCGATGAGGATTCTGGCAGTCAGCCGCTGGCGATTCCTGGTTTTGGATACGGCCCAAGTATGCACTTCCGTGCAATTACTGCCGGAGTAGAGGCGGAAAGCGCGCTGCAGGGGCGCAGCTAGAGAAGGGTGATTTTTTCAGAAGATCAGGGGACGGCGGGTGTTTGAGCCCCCGTCCCTGGCGCCGAGCGATCGAGCGCCAGATGTGCGGACGGGAGAGGAGTCAATTGGTACAGCCGGTACCTATAACGTGGTACTCCATCGTGTGCCGATCGCCCTTAGAGTCGTCGTAAGTCATCTGCACCGGCACTACATCGCAGACATCGGGTATCTGAGTAATCGACACAACGTGGGCGATGTCCAGGTGTTGAGAGTAACGATAGGGCTCGACCGCAATGTGCGCAGTCTGCGTATCCAGCTCATCAGCCATAGCGACAGCGCCAAGGCTGCCTAGGAATAAAACGAGTAACAGTTTCATAGCGGTCACCTGTAATGAGGGCGTGAGAAGGCCAAAGCACTTAAGCGGTGCTCAGTCGTATAAAGGGTTGGGGTGTAGCCCGGTCGCCGTCAGACGCCGGGCTGACTTACATCAGAAAGGCTTGGTAGGCAGATACTTGCCGTCCAGGGTGATCACAGCGCGATGGCCACCCTCCGGATCTTCGACTTTCTTGATGTCCAGCTTGAAGTTGATGGCACTGATGATGCCGTCGCCGAACTTTTCGTGAACCAGAGCTTTGAGGGTGGTGCCGTATACCGACATCATCTCGTAGAAACGGTAGATGGTCGGATCCGACGGTACGCCGTCAAAAAAACTGCCGCGAACGGGCATCGATTGCAGCAAAGCGACTTGATCAGCATCAAGGTCGAGTTTCTTGCCCACGACCTGGGCGGCGCTGGAAGGCAGTGGATGCTGGCCGAGCAGGGCAGCAGTGACGAAGGCTTCGGACAGGCCGGTGCCATCAACGATCTCGGCGAAGGACAGGTCCTTGCGAGCCTTGGCCAAAATGATGGTTTCGGTCAGTTCCTGGCGAGCGGTGCGGGTGGCTTGAGTCTGGATCATGGCGAATCTCCTGGGTTGGTAAGGGTTGCAGGTACAGGTTTCAGGCAACGTGCCTGGCTTGCTGGGAAACGGCGTGGACTTCGGGGTTCTCTGCGAGGGACACGAACGTCCCGGTACTGCCATCGAAGGCGTCGATACGCCCGCTCTCGATGTCATAGATCCAACCGTGCAGGGTGACGCGGCCTTCTTCGAGCGCCAGGCGAACGGATGGGTGTGTCTGGATGTTGGCCAGTTGCGCGATGACGTTTTCGCGCACCATGGACGTAACTTTGCTCGGCAGATCCGGGTGTTTGCGGGCTTCGTTGACGACCTTGGCCGAGTCGGCGTAACGGAGCCATCCGGCAACGGCAGGCATGTGATCCAGGCACTTGCACGTTGCTATGGCGGTCATCGCGCCGCAGTCGGAGTGGCCGCAGATGACGATGTCTGCGACCTGGAGTGCGGCGACCGCGTATTCAACAGAGGCCGAAACGCCGCCCGGCTCCGGCCCATACGACGGCACGATGTTGCCGGCGTTGCGGATGACAAACAGATCGCCTGGCTCGCGCTGGGTGACCAGTTCAGGCACCAATCGGCTATCTGAGCAAGAGATGAACAACGCCCTTGGGCTCTGCTGATTAGCCAGGTCCCTGAACAGTTTGATCCGCTCAGGGAAGGCGTCTTTCTGGAATTTCAGAAAACCGTCGATGATCGCTTTCATGGTTGCTGTCTCGATGTCTGGGTGTGAGACAAAGATTAAGCAACGCATTACATAAGGTAAAAGTCTGATTTATTATGCTATTGATCAGATTATCTTATGGTTAAAATCATGCTTGCTCGCCACATCCAGTACTTCCTTGCGGTTGCGGAACATCTCAGCTTCACGAAGGCCGCAGCGGCGCTGCACGTGTCTCAGCCGGCCCTTTCGCAGCAGGTGAAACAGTTGGAAGAAAGTCTTGGAGCGCAGCTGTTCGACCGTTCAGGGCGCACAACTCGTTTGACTGACGCGGGAGACGTCTATCTTTTGTATGCACGCCGTGCTTATCAGGAATTGCGAGAGGCTAAAAGCGCCATCCACGATGTGAGCGACCTCACCCGCGGCTCATTGCGCCTGGCCGTGACGCCGACGTTCACGACTTATCTGGTAGGGCCGGTGATCGAAGCATTTCACTCTCGGTATCCCAAGATCACTCTCAACCTGAAGGAGATTTCCCAAGAGCGCATTGAGGAGCTGCTTTTGGCAGGAGAATTGGACGCGGGGATCGCGTTCGATGAAATAAGTACACCGAATATTGAGGCCATCCCTTTGCTGAACGAAACCCTCGCTTTAGTGGTAAGTCGCAGACACCGCTTGGCCGAGGAGCGGTCCATTGGATTGCAGGGTCTGAATGCCGAATCCCTGATTCTGCTCAGCCCGGAGTTTGCAACCCGCGAACAAATCGACCGCTACTGCCGCAAACACGCGATTCGCCCTCAGGTGCGGATGGAGGCCAATGCCCTCGGTGCAGTGATCGAAATCGTTCGCAGGACCAATCTATCGACTTTACTGCCGGCCAAAATCGCGTTGGCCCATGACGATCTGGTGGCCATCGCATTGGAGCCCGAGCGCTTGCAGCGCACCGCCGTCCTTATGCGGCGCAAAGATGCCTTTCAGAGCGCAGCGATGCGAGTTTTCATCGAGGTGGCCAAAGAAGTATCCATTGAACTAAACGGGTAATGCCTGCGCTCGTCGGTCAGTGCTCTGCTGTCCGGGGGAAGATATGCTCGATTGCAGCGGTCGCTTCTGGCTGGCTCCAGCCGGTCGTGGAAAGCAGGAAATCGACCCAAAGATCTAATCCAAGGACAAGCAATTTTCCCCGCGCTTTACTTCAATCCTTTCAACCGCATATTCGCCCTTTGTACCGCAGCCATTTTTTCAGGCCGCTTCATGCGCTTCCACTTTCTGATGTCCTCCTTGCTTCGCCCACAACTGACACACAGATCACCCTTCAGCTGGCATAGCGAGATGCAGGGATTGTCGATTTCCTTGGCCATCCTCAATCACCTCTAGCCAGACGCTTTTGCCAATCGCCGTCATGACTGCGCTGGCATTCTTCCTCAGAGTCAAGGCGGACGTTGCGCTCCGACAAGCTCAGATCGATGCCGGCCTCTTTCAACGCGATGGCCGTCAGCTCAAGGATGCGAGCCTTGGCGTCAACCTGGGCCAGTTGTCTGTCAGCGAGGGTTTCGAACACCCAGGTCACCTTCAGGGTTTTAGCCAACGCATTCAGGTCAGCAGTGTGGGTGAGCCAGGTGAAGCCTTGGATTTCACCTTTTGCTGTTTCGCACGCTTCGGTCAGCGTGGTAATCAACCGGCGTTCGATCCGCGCCAGTTCACGTCGCCCTGGAGGCATTGCAGGTTCCTTTGGAGTTGATGGAAGGGGAGGTCTGAATCAGGCCGGTCGAAACTCGACCGTCAGATGGCTGACTTCGTGCACTGGCTTGAGACGTTCACGAATGCTGTCGGCGTTCGCAGTGGCTTCACCGAGGACGCTCACGATGGCCGCATGGGCTTGCGGCCCCACCCGCCAGACGTGCAAGTCCGTGATGGTGACATCCCCCGGTTTTTCAACCAGTTCGCGGATTTCCTCGGCAATGTGCGCGTCTGTCTGATCCAGCAATACACCTGCGGTGACGCCCATCAAGGTCCATGCCCAACGCGCGATTACGATGGCGCCGACGATGCCCATGACCGGGTCCAGCCATACCCAACCCAGATACCGGCCGGCGAGCAGAGCTGCGATGGCCAGAACCGAAGTCAGCGCGTCCGCGATGACGTGGACATAGGCCGATTTCAGGTTGTTGTCGTTTCCATGGTGAGCATGACCATGATGGTGGTCGTGGTCGTGGTCGTGGTCGTGGTCGTGATCATGGCTGTGCCCGTGCCCCAGCAGCAGGGCACTGATGATGTTGACGATCAAACCCGCCACCGCGATGAGCGTAGCGGTGCCGAACTGGACTTCCGTAGGCTGCAAGAGGCGCATGACGGACTCAACGCCAATGCCCAGGGAAACCATGCCGAGAATCAGTGCCGAAGCGAATCCGCCCAGATCGCCAACCTTTCCGGTACCGAAACTGTAGCGCTGGCTGGAGGCGTGGCGTTTGGCGTATCCGTACGCGATTGCCGCGATGCCCAATGCGCCGGCGTGAGTCGCCATGTGAAAACCATCGGCCAGCAAGGCCATCGAGCCGGTGATATACCCGGCGGTGATCTCGCCGACCATCATCACAATGGTCAGTGCCACCACCCAAAGCGTACGCCTGGCATTCTCGTCGTGGGCCGAGCCAAGGAACAGGTGATCGTGTGCGTAGGTGGTGTTGCTCATGAGTGTGTCCCTGGATGCGTTCACTTGGCGTAACGGCGGATGGCTTCAAGCAGCTCTTCGACGCCCTGGTTACGCTCTTCTTCGCTGAGTGCAGGGTTGGCGACATGCGCCCGCGCGTGATCCTCGATGATTTCTTCCATCAAACCGTTGATGGCTCCGCGAGTGGCGGCAACGAGATGCAGGGTTTTGGCGCAGTCGAGATCCGATATCAACGCCCGCTCAATGGCCTGGATTTGTCCGGCGATCCGTTTTACGCGCTTGAGAAGATCGTCTTTGTTTGCTGCGAGATGACCCATTGAATACCCCCTATCCTGATCATGTGCATGATAGGTATACCCCCTATGCCTATGCAAGGGATGGTGGACAAAGGGGATCATCTACGGCCTGTCGTGGGAAAGTGTCGTTGAATATGAGGGAACGCATGACGGTTTGGAGCGACCGCTTTCCGTCGAAAAGCGGGCTTCGCCAGGATCTGTATGGCACTCAAATCGGGGAGCGGGTCACTAGGCTCTATACGAAAACCTGGTTGCCTGGCAAGCACCAGGTCTTCAGCCTGCGGAGCGCATTTGGCTTCTCCAGCGATGCCTTTGACCCCCCAAAACAATCACAGCGGCTCCAGGGAGCCGCTGTGCCGTGCACGCAAAGTCGAGGCCATGTTCGCCAGCGGCTTCTGACCCCGGCCGATAGCGAGCCAGACCATCGCCACGGGCAGTAGATTACCGATCACGTCCGCCATAGCGTATGGAGTGCGATCCGATGGATCAGCTCCGTGTGCATGTCGTCCCGTTCGCCGCCCCGGATACGCAAGCCGTTCCGCTTGTCCGAGGTTGCCTCATCTTCGATCGGTAACGAGCGCGCTCGGACTTCTGTCAGTCGAGTTTCTTGTCCACCTCCAGCAGCAACGCGGCGATTTCTTTACGTCGCCCGGCGTCGGCGCTTTCCCGGCCGGGCCGGGGCGCGGCTTGCAGGGCTTTTTGCAGTGCTGCCTTGGCTTGCGCGTAGTGTTTCTGACGGTAGAGGTGATCGCCCCAGAAGTACAGGCTGTCAATGCCTTCAGGGTTGAGTTGCAGTGCTTGCTTGAGCAATTGCTCGGCCTTGTCGCTGTCACCGAATCCGATCGGCCAGCCCGGCACCCGGTCATACAGCGCGGCCAGGCTGGTGTAGGCCGAGCCTTGCAAGGCTTTGGGGTCCAGGGTCAGGGATTTCTCAAGGTCAGCCTTGGCGTCCTTGGCCTTGCCCAAGGCTCCGAGTCCACCCTCGGCACCGGCCCAACTGCTGGTGACAATGCCTTTCCAGATCCATGCTTCGGCGACGGCTGGACGCTCCGTGGTGAAGTTCGTGGCTTGCGACGCCAGTTGTTCAAACGCGTCGGCGCGTTGTTTTTCCGGCGTTTCATATTGGATGTGCGCCCAGCTCTGCTGGATGCTGCTGAGGCGTTGCTGATCGGCGGCGTCCAGGGCCCAGACACTTTGGCTGAGGGTGCCCAGCAACAGACATGCGAAAAGTTTCTTCATGGTTTTGGAGGCTCGTTTTCGGTTTTTTCACTGAGGCGACGGATCAACGGCAGCTGTTTGCGCAGGCCGCGATCCACCAGGTTCGGCAAGAGGCTGTTGAGGCGCACGAAAAAGCGCTCCGGCCAGCCCAGGTACAGGTCGCGACGGTCGCCGGCAATCGCGTGGACCACCGCCGACGCCACGGCTTGCGGATCATCAACATTGGCCTTGAGCGCGCTGTTCAGTGCTTGCGCGGCGGCGCTGTTCATCGAAGTGCGGGTGGCGCGGGGCGCGACGTACAGTACGCTGACCCGGGTGTCCGCCAGTTCCCGGCGCAAGGCTTCGGAAAACCCGCGCAGGGCAAACTTGGTGGCGCAGTAACTGGCGTAACCGGGGTATCCGATCGAGCCATAGGTCGAGCCAACGTTGACGACCATGGCGTTGTCGGCCTGTTTGAGCAGCGGTAGCAGCAGTTTGGTCAGGCAGATCGGCGCGCTGATGTTCACCGCCAGCATCGCACTGATGTCGCTGTCGTCGAGCTGTTCAAGCATGGCGAAGTGATTGACCCCGGCCGCGTTGATCAGCAGGTTGATTCCGCCAATGCCCTCGGCAGCGGCCAGCACCTTGCGCCGGTCACTGAGGAAGGTCAGGTCGGCGGCGACGTGACACAAGGTATCAGGGTATCGGCTGAGCAGTAGCGCCAATGCCTCGTGATGGCGTGCTACGGCCAGCACTCGGGCTCCGGCGGCGCACAAGACGTCTGCAATGGCCAGGCCGATGCCACCACTGGCACCGGTCAATACGACACGTGCATCACGCAACTGCATATTGAACCTCCGGATCGCGGGGCAATCCACGGAACATATCGGTATAGAGTCGATAGACGACTTTCGAAGCGTGGATCACCGCCGCTTGGTCTTCCTTGTCCTCAAGTTTGTTCATCAGTGCGCGATAGGTCTGCATGTGTTCGATATCCAGCGAACCGTGAGAACTGAGATAGCTGAACGCGGTTTCCGGCAATGCCAAACGCTCGCGAATGCTGCCCGCTGCGTGAGTGGCCAAAGCAATGCTGGTGCCTTCCAGCACGTTGACCATTCCGAACAGGCCAACCGGATTGCCCCGGGCGATCAGGTCGTAGAGGAAACTGATCATCAGCTCGATAGGCAGGGACGGCTGCGCGTCTCGCACCGCATCGCGATCCCCGCCGCACGCGGCTATGTCGTTGAGCACCCACTGTTCGTGACCATATTCATCCTCTATGTACTCGCACACTGCTTTGCGCAGCCATTCCAGGCGCATCGGCAGGCGTGCGCCACAGGCCATCATCAGCGGGACGGTGTGGCGCACGTGGTAGTAGGCTTGGGCGAGGAAGGCCCGATAACTTTCCAGACTGACCTTGCCTTGCAGGGCATCCAGGATGATCGACAGGTTGAACAGCTCATGGCGTTCCTGTTGCGTGGCTTCTTGCAGGGTGTCGAAAAAACTCATGATGCGGATTCCTCGGGTGCGACAGATCCAGTCAAGGTGTGGCGGTATAACTCGATGATGGCGTCCCGACGCGGGCGGCCATTGGAGGTCAGCAGGCCATTGGCGGCACTGAAGGGCTGCGGCAGACGCGTCCAGTGATGCACTTGGGCGTAATCGGGCAAGGCTTCGTTGGCTTCGGCAACGGCCGCGGCCACTTCGGCGTCGGTGCAGTCCGGACGATGCGGCCAGAGTAGGGCGTGGTTGTGCGCAAGCGCTTCGCCATAGACGAAGGCCTGGGCGATGTGGCGGCGCTGGGTCAGCTCCGACTCGACCCATTCCGGGTTGACGTTGCGCCCGTAACTGGTGACGAACTGATGCTTCTTGCGGCCCTTGAGATAAAGAAAACCTTCCTGGTCGAACTCGCCCAGATCGCCGCTCGGCCACCACTCATCGCCGTACGCCGGCTCGCCGAGATAGCCGAGCAGGGTCGAGCCCTTGATCAACACTTCGCCGTCCTCGGCCAGGCGTACTTCGACATGGGGCAGTGGTTGGCCGACGCTGCCCGGCCGGTGCGCACCGGGACGGTTGAGGCATACCACCGACGCGCATTCGGATAAGCCATAGCCTTCGTAGACCGGTATGCCGACCTGCTGGGCACGGTGCAGCAAATCCTCCGAAACCCGCGCTCCACCGACGGCGGCGAAACGCAATGTTTGCGTATCGAAAGCTTTCTGTTCTGCGGCGTTGGTCAACAGCAACAGCAATTGTGGCACCAGGATCAGGCTCTCGGGCTTGCGCCCGGCCAGATAACCGAGCAAGCGCGGCACATCGACGCCACTGGCGCCCTGGATGCCCAGGCTTTTCTGGCTCGGCAGACTCAGCGTGACACCGGCGTACAGCGCCGCGTAACAGCCGAGGTTCTCCAGCAGGATCGCCAGCGGCAGCAGCGCCATGTGATGTTGCGGATGGGTAGACTTGCTCGCCTGATCCAGTTCCCGCGCCACCCGCAGCAAGCTGTCGGCGCTCAGGCATACGCCTTTCGGGGTGCCGGTGGTGCCGGAAGTGAAGGTCAGTTTGGCGGTGCGGGCGGGCATTCGGTGGGGGCCGTTGAAGCGTCGGCACCAGAACTCGCCGCGTTTTTCATAACCGGCGTCGCGCAATTCGGCTTCCAGCGCCGGCTCGGCGATCACCCGTTCGGCCTGGCTTTGTTCCAGGCAATGGATGCGTTGCGTCGGGCTGAAGAATGGTGGCAGCGTCACGCAGGTCAGACCTTCGAACAGCACAGCCAGATCCCACAGCATCGCCTCGACGCCATTATCCAGCGCCAGAGCGATCACCTGTACCTGTTCGTCGCGCAGGCGCTCCTGGCGATACATCACCTCGGCATACAGCGTGGCGTAGTCGAGCTTCAGCGTGTCGCCCCACAGGGCGACGGTGCTGTCATTGCGTCGGGCATGATCGCGCAGGGTTTCCTGGAAACGGTGCAACTCAAGCGACATGGCAGGCTCCTTCAATCGAGGTCGGCAAACCCAGTCGGGTAAAGAGGCCGATGTTGCACAGATGGATGAAGCCGGCGCGAATGTTGCCTACGTGCACCCAGGGTTTGCTTTCGTAATAACTGCCCCAGTGTTGGCGCTCATCACCCAGGCGCTGCGGGTCGGCAGCGCACAATGTCACCGGCTTCAGGCCGAGACGATGGAAGCTGTTGACCAATCCGATGTTGCCAGTGAACGTCACCCATTCCAGACCGCCCATGGCGAGCAGATAAGTGATGGCGATGATGCTCATGCGCGCGCTGCCCGTGTCGCTGGCGGCGAGGTTGCCGACTTCGACAATGCCTGCCCGGTCCACTGGGCGATCAGCTGCGGTGCTGATCAGCGGTTCGATCGGTTCATCCAGGTAACGCTCCAGAAACAGTGGCTCCAGATGTGCCCGACGCACCCCGGCCACCGCGCACAACTCGCCGTCGCCGTTATGCACCCCGAACAGCTCGGGCATGAAGTGTCGGATGTCTGCGCCATGGGCCTGGCGAAAACGGTGTTGGATGAATGCTTCGAACGTCTCTCGTAGCGGGTCGTCGGGCAAGACGCCGGTTAACATCATCTGCAGGGCATCGGCTTGCCCAAAGCGCAGGGGAAGGGGGATGTTCCAGTCAAGATCGGGCATGGGCAGAACGCCTTCCTTAATGGTTTGAACGGAGTATGGGAGGCCTTTCTTAACGAAGTCTGAAGGTGAAATTAAGTTAACGACCGATCTGTCTTCAGACTGTCTTAAGGATGGGCTGGCAGGGTGGCGCCATCGGTTCGCTGGGCAACCGGATCGAGACTGTCGAACGATTCGACCGTCACGAAGGACAATCACGAGGCGCTTCTTATGACCCGCGACAAAGGCATACCCCGTTATGGAAAACTCTCAATCACCCTGCACTGGCTGATGCTCGCGCTGTTTGTTGGCGTGTACGCGTGTATCGAAATCAAAGGCTTCCTGCCCAAGGGCAGCGAAGCGCGTGGCCTGCTGTTGGGCTTTCACGGTCTCTTCGGTCTGAGCATCTTTGCTTTGGTATGGGTGCGACTGCTCGGACGCCTTTCGCCACGTCCACCAATCACCCCGCCGCCCCCTGCATGGCAAACCGGCACATCCCACCTGATGCACTTGGCGCTGTATGTGCTAATGATTGCCACGCCGGTACTGGCCTGGTTGATGCTGGCCGCTGGAGGCAAACCGTTCCCCTATTTCGGCTTCCATTTGCCAGCCCCGGTGGCGATTGACCCTGATCTAGCAAAGCGCTTGAAGTATTGGCATGAACTGTTGGGCAGCACCGGCTACTGGCTGATCGGTCTGCATGCGGCAGCGGGACTGTTTCATCACTATTGGGTAAGAGACAACACGCTGACTCGGATGTTGATTGAGCGAGATCATTCCTGAGGCGCAAGTCACGCTCGTCTCGGCACTCGGAAGGTACTGAATTCGTTGACGAGCGCACCGTTGCGGCGCTGCCGGGTGAGGGTGAACGGCCCAAAGCGCGCTGAGCTTGAGGACTGTCCCGGCCTCGGGGCGGTCTTACTGCGGCCACTGCTCAAGCAGGATCGAGACGAACTTCTCGGCGGCGGGGGACAGGGACGCACCTCGTCGATAGACCAGTCCCAGCGATCGGTTGACCACCGGTTCGATCAGCGGGACGCTGACCAGTGTTGGATGGTCCCCGGCGGGCATCGCCAGGCTGGGCATTGCCGATACCCCGAGGCCTGCTTCTACCAGCCCCAATGACGTGGACAGATGTTGCACCTCGTAGAACCATTGCGGACGCCAGCTCAGGCCCGACAAAGCATGATCGAGCAGCATGCGATTGCCGCTCAGGCGACCCACCCCGATCAGGCGATAGTCGCTGAGTTCCGACCAGGTGACGGCGCTGCGCCCAGCCAATTCGTGATCGCGGCGGCAAGCCAGGACAAAGGGTTCGTTGACCAGGGGCACGAATTCGATGTCCGGGTGCTGGCCGCTCATCATGTTGATGCCAAAGTCGGCTTCGCCGCGCAGCACCGCCTCTAGTCCTTCGTTGGCGCTGAGGTCGAGCAGGCGGATGCGGATTTTCGGATAGCGTTCGTTGTACAAGCGGATTACCGACGGCAGGAAATAGAACGCTGCGGTGGGTATGCACGCCAGGGTCACCCGGCCGATCTGCCGTTCCGCCAGCTCGCGAATGTTGAGGATCGAATCGTCGAAGTCGTCCAGCAGGCGTCGCGCCTTGGGCAGGAAGTCCCGTCCTACGCTGGTCAGGCTGACCTTGCGTGTCGTGCGATCGAGCAAAGCAGTGCCCAGACCTTCCTCCAGCTTCTTCATGCGTCGGCTTAGCGCCGGCTGAGACAGGTGGAGCGCATCGGCAGCCTCGTGGAAACTGCCTAGTTCGGCGATTTTGACGAACGATCGTATGTCCTGTAGCTCATATTCCATGCCGGATCCTCATAAGCAACGCGATGCATCGTGGTGGTCATCCTACGGGCATTGATTCGTGAAACGCAATAAAGTCTCCGATCTTTGCATTGGAAACACTTTTCAAAGCCTGCCACTCTTGCCTCCAGAACATCAATTATCCAGATTGATTAACAAGAGTTAGTGTTCATGCAACGAATTCCTTGTGTGCTCATGCGCGGTGGTACCTCCAAAGGCCCGGTGTTTCTCGCTTGGGATCTGCCGGCCGCCGTCGTGGAACGTGACGAGCTGTTGCTCGATCTGATGGGATCTGGCCACGAACTGGAGATCGACGGTATCGGCGGCGGCAGCCCGCAAACCAGCAAAGTGGCAATCGTCAGCCCATCGTTGCACCCCGAGGCGGATGTCGATTACCTGTTCGTCCAGGTCATGGTCTCCCAACGTCGGGTCGACACCGCGCCCAACTGCGGCAATATGCTCTGCGCCGTCGGCCCGTTCGCCATCGAGCAGGGGCTGGTCAAGGCGACCGGTGACCGTACCCCGGTGCGCATTCGCAACCTCAATACCGGTACATTTGTCGTGTCCGAGGTGCAAACCCCGGGGGGCAAGGTCAGCTATGAGGGTGACACCGCCATCGATGGCGTACCGGGCACTGCCGCGCCGGTGGAACTGACGTTCCTGGATGCGGCAGGCAGCAAGACGGGCAAACTGTTTCCCACCGGTCAATCGCAGGACGTGATCGACGGCATTGTGGTGACCTGCATCGACATGGCCATGCCCATGGTCATCGTCGAAGCGAGTCAGCTCGGCAAGCGCGGCGACGAAAGCCCCGCCGAGCTGGATGCCGATAAAGCCTTTCTGCAACGCCTGGAGTCCCTGCGGCTCAAAGCCGGGTTGGCCATGGGCCTGGGCGATGTCAGCGACAAGGTGATTCCCAAGCCGGTGCTGGTGTCGCCGGCAAAGTCTGGCGGAACGCTCCAGGTGCGCTACTTCATGCCGCACAACTGCCATCGGGCGCTGGCGATTACCGGCTCCATCGGGCTTGCCACCGCGTGTGTGACCGCAGGCAGTGTCGCCGCCGGATTGATCGGCGGCGTCAGCGAGCCCCGCTTGCAGCGGGTCCGCATCGAGCATCCGAGCGGCGGTATCGACGTTGTTTTGTCCTATGCCGGGGAAAAGGGTGAGACCATCCGCGCCTCGGTGGTACGTACCGCGCGCCGACTGTTTTCGGGTTTCGTCTACGCCAAGGGTTCCCAACGACTGGCCGGTTAGCCGGGCTGTCGTTGTCGTTAGCATCAGAACAATTCTAAAAATGGGTGATGCCATGAAAGTCGTTAAATCGCTCTACTTCCAGATCATCTGCGCCGTGCTGCTGGGCGTGGTGGTCGGGCACTTCTGGTCGCAACAGGCGATTGCCTTGAAGCCGCTGGGCGATGCCTTCATCAAGCTGATCAAGATGATGATCGCGCCGGTGGTGTTCTGCACCATCGTCACCGGTATCGCCGGCATGAGCGACAAGCGCTCGCTGGGGCGCTTGTTGAGCAAGACGATGCTGCTGTTCCTGGGCTTGACCGTGGTCAGCCTGATCATCGGCCTCGTGGCGGTCTATGTGTTCAAGCCCGGGGCCGGGATGAACATCGACCCGACCCATCTGAGCACCCAGGGCCTGGCGCAGTACACCGACTCGGCGGCGAAGCTGGGGGTGGTCGACTTCTTCATGCACATCATTCCCGACACCTTTATCGGCGCCTTCAATAAAGGCGAGGTGCTGCCGGTCCTGTTTATCGCGGTGCTCTGCGGCTTTGCCCTGTCTTCGCTGGGTGAGCGGGGCAAACCGGTACTGGACGTACTGGAATCGGCTTCGCACATGGTGTTCAAGATCTTTTCCTACCTGATGCGTTTAGCCCCGATTGGCGCATTCGGCGCCCTGGCGTTCACCGTCGGGCAGTACGGCATCACTTCGTTGGGGAGCCTGGCCAAGCTGATCATGACCTTGTACATCGCCTGTGCCTTCTTCGTCTTCGCGGTCCTGGGCGGTATCTGCCGGGCCCATGGCTTCAGCCTATGGAAGCTGCTGCGCTACCTGCGCGAAGAGTTCCTGGTGGTGCTGGGCACGTCTTCGACCGAACCGGTGATGCCGCGAATGCTGGAAAAACTCCAGGCCCTGGGTTGCAAGAAAGGGGTAGTGGGGCTGGTGCTGCCGACCGGCTACTCATTCAACCTGGATGGCACCGCGATCTACCTGTCGCTGGCGGCTATCTTCATCGCGCAAGCTTGCAACATCGAGCTGACGCTGACCCAGACCGTCACCATGCTGGCGATCATGTTGTTGTCGTCCAAGGGCGCCGCGGGGGTGACCGGCAGCGGGTTCGTCGCGCTGGCCTCGACCCTGACGGTCATCCACGACATTCCCCTGGCCGGCCTGGCCCTGTTGATCGGCATCGACCGCTTCATGTCGGAAGCCCGGGCACTGACGAGCCTGGCGAGCAACGCGGTGGCCACCGTGGTGATCGCCATTTCGGAGAACGCCTGCGACCGCCAGGTGCTGTTGCAGACCCTGGACGGCAAGCCTTCCCCGTCAGTGGCCCAGGCGACAGATGACGCCTGGGACGACGCCAAGGCCGCGAAACATCTCTAGCCGGTCACGGCAAACTCGATATCACGGCGCTACACCCTTCTTGACCTCTGCCAGGCACACTGAACGTGTCGCCTGGCAGGTTGGAAGGCGTGCGCCTGGGTGTTGGTAAAGCTACGAATAACAACAAGAGAACTGACCTATGCTCGCTTTACTCGGCTTGGCCATGGTGGTGGTCTTCACCTTCCTGATAATGACCAAACGCCTGTCGCCGATCGTCGCCCTGACGGTCGTGCCCATTGTCTTTGCGGTGATCGGCGGGTTTGGCGGCACCACCGGCAAGATGATGCTGGACGGCTTGAAAATGGTCGCGCCTTCGGCGGCCTTGCTGCTGTTCGCGATCCTGTTTTTCGGCCTGATGATCGACGCCGGGCTGTTCGATCCACTGATCCGCAAGATCCTCAAGCGGGTCAATGGCGACCCGATGAAAATCGCCGTCGGCACGGCCTTGCTGTCGCTGGTGGTAGCGCTGGACGGCGATGGCACCACGACCTACATGATCACCTGCGCCGCCATGCTGCCGTTGTACAAGCGTATCGGCATGAACCCGATGATCCTCGCGACGGTGGCGATGCTGTCCTTGAGCATCATGAGCGGCATGACCCCCTGGGGCGGCCCGGCGACCCGTGCGATTGCGGCACTGGGCCTGGACGCCGGCGATTACTTCGTGCCCTTGCTGCCGACCATGATCGGCGGCGCGCTGTGGGTGGTGTTCACCGCATTCCTGCTGGGCCGTGCCGAACGCAAGCGCATTGGCAACGTCCAGCTGCAAAGCGGCGGCGGAGATTGCTATATCAAGGCGATCATCGAAGACACCCCGCACAAGCGGCCGAAACTGGCCTACGTCAATCTGCTCCTGGTGATCGCGGTCATGGCGGCCCTGGTGATGGGGCTCATGCACTCGGCGATCCTGTTCCTGATCGGGTTCGTCCTGGCGCTGATGATCAACTATCCGCAACTGGACATTCAGAAGGAGCGCATTCTTGCCCATTCGGGCAACGCCATGACCGTGGTCCTGCTGGTTTTCGCGGCTGGCATCTTCGCCGGGATTTTCTCCGGGACAAAAATGGTCGACGCCCTGGCGCAGACCCTGGTCGACTGGATTCCGCCCTCGTGGGGGCATTTGTTCCCGCTGGTGGTGGCGATCACCAGCATGCCGCTGACCTTCGTCCTGTCCAACGATGCCTACTACTTCGGCGTCGTACCCATCCTGGCGAATGCCGCTGCGGCGTATGGGATCGATCCGGTGGAAATCGCCCGGGCGTCGATTCTCGGTCAACCGGTGCACCTGATGAGCCCGCTGGTGGCGTCGACCTTGCTGCTGGTGGGCATGGTCGATCGTGACCTGGGCGACTTCCAGAAAGCCACCGTCAAGTGGGCCGTGCTCACGTCCCTGGTGATTACCGCTCTGGCCTTGCTGACAGGTGCGTTGACCCTGTTTTCCTGACCCACCCGACACCTTCGCTTTGCGCCCGACACGCCTCGCCATCGAGGGGGGCGCTGGCGTGCGCGCCAAATAACAACAAAGAGAAACCGATATGCACACTTTTCTGACCCGTGGGGCTGTACTCCCGATGCTTGGCCTGTTGCCGCTGGCCGTTGCCAACGCCGAAGGTTTCGTCGACGACAGCAAACTCAAGCTGCAACTGCGCAACGTCTACTTCAATGAAAACTTTCGCGACGAGCACGGGATGAGCGCACGGGCCGCGAGAACCGCGAAGAGCGAACGCACCGAATGGGCCCAAGGCTTTCTGTTGGATTACCAGTCGGGTTTTACCCCCGGCACCGTTGGCTTTGGCGTCGATGCCCTGGGGCTGCTAGGGGTCAAGCTCGACTCCGGGCGTGGCCGCAGTGGCACTGGCCTGTTACCCGTGCATGACGATGGTCGCGCCGCCGATGAATTTGCCAGCGCGGGGATGACCGCCAAGGCGAGGGTGGCCAAGACCATACTCAAGTACGGCACCTTGTTGCCCAAGACCCCGGTGCTGATCTACAACGACGCGCGACTGTTGCCCCAGACCTACCAGGGCCTGCAGGTCAGCAGTTCTGACATTGATAATCTCGCCCTGACCGGCGGCCATCTGGAGCGTTTCAAGCTGCGGGATTCCAGCGACAGCATGCCGATCGTGCCTGACGGCTACGGTGGCGATCAGTCGGGCGACTTCAACTACGCCGGTGCCGATTACAAACTGGGGAAAAATACCCGCTTGAGCTACTTCTACGGTGAACTCGAGAACTTCTATCGACAGAACTTTGCCGGCATCCAACACGACCTGCCGCTGGGCAGCGGGGTGCTGACCAGCGACCTGCGCTACTTCAACAGTGTCGATTCCGGTTCAGCCTACGGCGGCAAGGTCGATAACGATATGCTCAGCGGCCTGCTGTCCTACGCTGTTGTTGGCCATACGTTCAGTGCCGGCTACCAGGCGCTCAGCGGCGAGGCCGGCTTGCCGTACATCAGTGGTGCCACGGTCTATTCCTTCAGCAATGTCGGGATTGGCAAGTTCATCGAGGAGGACGAGAAGACCTGGATGCTCGGCTATGGCTACGATTTTGCCCGGCTAGGTGTACCTGGCCTCACGTTGTCCAGTCGCTACCTGAGCGGCAACGATGGCAAGTCCAACAGCACCGTGAAGGAATGGGAGCGTGATGCCGAAATCGCTTATGTCGTGCAGCACGGCACCTTCAAGGGGCTGGGGGTGAAGCTGCGCAACTACGTCTATCGCTCGGACTTTTCACGGGGCCGTGACAGCAACCGAATCTACTTCACCTACGATGTTGCGCTTTGGTAGGACGTTGGTCCAACCCGCTTGAACGTCTGCCCCAACGCGGCCTCTGAGAGTAATGCAGGGCGAGCCCACTTCGCCCGTTTACGCTCGGAGGCTGGATGCACATGAACATTCTGATGGTTCTTACCTCTCACGATCAGTTGGGCGACACCGGCAAGAAGACCGGTTTCTGGCTGGAAGAATTCGCCGCGCCTTACTATGTGTTCGTCGACGCCAATGCGACGGTCACGCTCGCCTCCCCAAAGGGTGGGCAACCACCGCTGGACCCCAAGAGCAACGAAGCGGACGCGCAAACCGATGCGACCCGTCGCTTTGGCTCAGATACCCAGGCCCAGATGGCATTGGCCGACACGCTGCCGCTGGGGGAGATCGACCCCTATGACTTCGATGCGGTGTTTTATCCAGGAGGCCACGGCCCGCTTTGGGATCTGGCCGAGAACACCGACTCCAAGGTCCTGATCGAAGCCTTCTACGAGTCGAATAAACCCATTGCCGCCGTCTGCCATGCGCCCGGTGTGTTCAAGAACGTCAATGCCCCGGACGGCCAGCCGATTGTAAGAGGTAAAAAGGTAACCGGGTTCACCAACTCCGAAGAGGAAGCGGTGGGATTGACGCAGGTGGTGCCGTTCCTGGTGGAAGACATGCTCAAGGCCAAGGGCGGCGAGTATTCCAAGGGGGCGGACTGGGCCAGTTATGTGGTCGAGGATGGGCACCTGATCACCGGCCAGAATCCGGCATCTTCCGAAGCCGCCGCCCATGCGTTGCTCAAGCGTTTGAAGCAGGAACAGTCGGCCTGAGCCATGGGTTGTCGCTGAACGCACACTGCCGGCTGCGAATGAGGCGGCCGGTGGAAGGAGGCAATGAATCATGAGCGACATCTACAATTTGTCCCGTTTTGTCGAAGCCCAGACCCCGGTATTCAGCCGTGTCATGGACGAGCTGCGAGCAGGTCGGAAAACGAGTCACTGGATGTGGTTCATCTTTCCGCAGTTGCGGGGCCTCGGTCGTACCGAGATGGCGGCTCGGTTCGCCATCTCTGGCGTGGCCGAAGCCTGCGCTTATCTGCAGCACGAGGTGCTCGGCCCTCGGCTGGAGGCTTGCGTGTCCACTGTCCTGCAACACCGCGACCTGAGCGCCGGGCAAATCTTCGGTTCGCCCGACGATCTGAAGTTTCGTTCCTGTCTCACGCTGTTCATGATGGCGCTGCCGGAGTCGACCCTGTACCCACAGGCGCTCGATCAGTTCTATTCGGGTGAACCCGATTCCAAGACGCTTCTGCTGTTGGGGGATTGACGGATCAACGCCCGAACGTCGCCGTCATGCCGAGCAATCGCTTTTGCCGCCAGGTCGGCGCGCTTATTGGAAAAAGCACCTCGTTCGGCCGATAACGGGCCAGACCGCAGGCGGCGGCGAGGCGCTGGCGTTGCTGGCCGCGAACCAGGATCTGTTCAAACGTGTGTTCACTGTGGGGTAATCCCAGCAGGTAGCGGGTGCCCACCTGCCACTGCCCGCTGTTGGCTTGCCACCAGGTTTCAATGGATCGCGGATCGGGCCAGGGCAGGTTTTCATCGGGGTCCATGGCGACGTTCGGGTCCTCAGGGTCGTCGTTCGGGCCAGCATCGAAGTCCGGCAGGTTCTGCAATTCCAGGTCGACTAGCGTCAGGTCGGCGCCGGTGATCAGGCTGAACGCTTCGCCGGCGATGCGAGCGTAAGGCAAGTCGTTCATCTGCTGGATCAGCCAGGGCACGCAGACCGGATCACCCAGCAATCCAAGGGCCTGGATGCCGATTCGCAGATGCCTGGGGTTCTGCACCCACTGGCGTATCCAGGCGATGCTGATCTCGCGTTCTTGCCAGGCCATTAACACACTGAGGGCGCGGTATTGAAATGCGCCCGGTTGCTCGGCGAATTGGCGCAGGGGTGCCAGGGCCTGCTGATCACCCATCTGCACGGTGGCCCAGGTGGCCCAGAAACGGCAGGCGGCATCCGGGTGTGCGCAGTGGGCGCGGAGGTTGGGCAGCAAGTCGCGCCGGCGCAGTTCGCCGGCGGTGCGGGCGGCACGGGCCTGCACGCTTGGGTCCGTGTCGCACAGCCCAGTCAACAGGGCGGGGCCGGGGTCTCGCCGGTGCATGCCGCAGGCTGCAAGACCGAGGCGGCGAAACATCGGCCCAGGCGCGGCGAGCATGCGCTCGATCCAGGGCGCTAGCCGCTCCCAGTCGAGCCAGCCCAACGCCATCAGATAGCCGCGTTCCGTTTCTGCTGCGCCTCTCAGGTGTTCGCTCAGCCGCGACAATACCTTACCATTGGCCGATTCGAAGGCCAGCACCGCACAGGCGAACATTTCGCCGATGGCATGGGGCCCGAGTTGCGCCAATAGGGTTTCCAGGCTGTCCTGGGCTGCGATACGCAACCCGTCGAGGTGCGCGTCAAGGCGATTATCGAGCGTGCCGAGGTGTTCGATGTCGTAATGCGGTGCGCGCACAGCGTAGTCGCGCAGGTTGGCAAGGAAGCTGGCTTCTTCGGCGTGCTGCTCGATGATCAGGAACAGCGAGTTGGTCATGGGACATTCATGTGTTGTGTGGGCATATCAACCGCTGCCACCGGTTGTCATCGAATTTGAGTAGGGCGCCTGCCTTCTAGGCTCTGTACGAAAAGGAGCCTAGTTGATCTGCACCGAGCCGCCCTTGATGCGGTTGACCCCGCTGGAGCGGCTGGAGAGGTAGGCGCCTTGGATGATCACTTTGCCCGCCCGGGTCAGGGTGATGCTGGCCTTGCCGCAGCGCAGGACGATTTCCCGTTCGGCGGTGAATTCCAGGCGTTCGCCGTCCAGGTGGGCGAGCACTGGCGTTGCAGGCTCTTCCAGACGTTGGATGCGGCCGATCACCAGCGGCCGTGCCGGGTCGCCCGCCTCGAACATCAGTGCGACCTGGGCGCCGATGTCTTCGCGGTTCAGTGGGGTGGTGGTGCGTGCGGCGAGGCCTGTTTCACCGGGACAGCCGGGAAAAGCCACCACCGGGGCGTCCATCTTGGGCACGTCCAGCAATACGCCAATCACCACGCCCTCCACGCGCATTGGCGTGGAAGTGGTGGCTGCGGGGAGAGAGTATTCAACGGTCATTGCGGCCACTCCACGGCTAGTTCTGCAGGATTTTCTGGCCCTTGACGACAACGTTCCTGCTGGCCTTGATGTTGATGGCGCCAGAGCCGTCGAGGGTGATGTTCTTGCCGCTGATCACGATGGTGCCGTCCTTCTTCATGGTGATGCTGGCCGCCCCGGTGGTCAGCGTGATCGAGTCGCCGGCGGTGAGGGAGAAATGCTTGCCCACATCCAGGCTGTCGTTCTGCTTGATATCGGTGTTGCGGTTCTGGGCGACATCACGGGATTCGTTCTGGCCGATCTGGGTACTGTGATTGCCATTGATATCGGTGCTCTGGTTGCCGCTGATCTCGATGCCTTCATTGCCTTTCACCGATTCATTGCGGTTGCCGGAAATGCCGATCGTCTCGTTACCGCCGACGTCCTCGTTGCGGTTACCGACGATAGTGATGGTTTCATTGGCGCCGACCTTCTCCGTGCGGTCCGCTCCGATGGTGATGGTCTCATTACTGCCGACCTTCTCGGTGCGATTGACGCCAATGGTGATTTTCTCGTTACTGCCCACATCCTCGGTACGGTTCACGCCGATGGTGATGGTTTCGTTGTTGTCCACCGTCTCCGTGCGGTCGTGTTTGACGTGCACGGTCTCGTCGTGGTCGATGGTCTTGCTGCGGTCATGGCCGACCCAGTGGGTTTCGTCGTTCTCGACCTCGATGTCCTGGTTCTTCTCGGCGTGGATGAACAGCTGCTCCGAACCTTTCTTGTCCTCCATGCGGATTTCATTGAAGTTGGCCGGTGAGCCGCCCTTGCTGGAACGGCTTTTTACCCCGCTCTGGGTGGCATTGGCGGGCAGGCCGTAGGGCACGGTCTGTTCGGCGTTGTAGACGCGGCCGGTGATGATCGGCCGGTCCGGGTCGCCTTCCAGGAAACTGACGATCACTTCCTGGCCGATCCGTGGGATCTGCACCGAACCCCAATTCTTGCCAGCCCAGGCCTGGGACACCCGAATCCAGCAGGAGCTGTTCTCGTTGGATTGGTCATGACGATCCCAGTGGAAATGCACCTTGACCCGGCCATACTGGTCGGTCCAGATTTCCTCGCCACTGGGACCCACCACCACGGCCGTCTGCGGCCCGCGAACAATGGGCATGGGCGTCAGCGGGAGAGGGCGGAAAGCCTGATGGGCATCCATGCAATCCAATTCGCTGACGAACTGTTCGGTCAGGTCCGACTGCCCGCTTTCATAGGGATCCTGGCGAATCTGATAGCGTGCGACCACCACCAGGTATTCGCGATTCTGGTCCGCCCGGTCGTAACCGGTCAGCGTGAACAAATGACCGCAGCCCAGCCCGCGAGCGAGACCGCGCAGTTGCACCCGTTCGAACTGACTGTGAATGGCTTCGATGCGGGTACGCGCATAGTGCTCGCCGTCATTGCTTTGCAGGTACTCACCGGGATAGTCATAGAGCGGGTAGTCGCCGTTGCTGTGCTCGCGCATGACGCTGGAGCGCACTTCCAGGCTGGCGCGCGGGCGTTGGAAGTCATAGTCGTTCAGCGCCAGGGACCCGGGTTGGACTTCCCGTGCCAGTTGCCAATCGTAGAAATGATCCCGTTCGCGCATCTGTCGATCGGGCGGATAGAAGGGGACGGAGGCGTAGTCCGGCACCGTGGAATGGGCGCCATAGGCATCGGCCAGCACCAGTACATGGCGGGCCTTTTCATGGCGGAAGTAATAATAGATGCCTTCCTGTTCCATCAACCGGCTGACGAAATCGAAGCTGGTTTCACGGTACTGCACGCAGTATTCCCACTCGCGATAACTGCCGCTCAGGCTGTCTTCGAAATCGGAGAAGCCGAGGTCACGGAACACCTGCTTGATGATGTCCGGCACGGTCTTGTTCTGGAAAATCCGGCAATCCGAGGTGCGGGTGAGTAACCAGAGCCAGGGCCGCAGCGTGACACGGTAACCGGCGAACTGGCCGTGGCCGGTCAACTGGCGGCAGCTGCAGACCATCCCGTGGAAGTAGCGTTTACCGCCCTCGTACAGTTCCAGGGTCAAGCCCATCGGCTTGCCCAACAACTGATCGAAGGTGATCGCCCGGTCTTCCGAGGTCAGATCCAGTTCGTAGTGAAAACACCGACCCAATTCTTCACTGCCTTCCATGCCTTGCAGCAGCAGGACATCGCCGCCAAGGGGGCTGTCGACCTGCACCAGGCGGGTGTTTTGCGTGAGTGGCATCAACCGCGCCTCCTGGCTGGGGTCCGGACGTCAGTGGGCCGTCTTGACTGCATAGCGCTGTCTATCCATCACAGGTTGATCTCCCTATCGGTCTATTCGGCGCCCAGCTCCATCCGTCTTCGACGGACCGGGTTGTCGTGCGCGTTAGCCTCGTTCAGCAAGCGTAGACGGGAATGGCGGGGTTGTTACTCGCCTCACGGTCGAAGAGTGGAGCCAAGCGCCAAGCCGGCAGCATGCTATCGTTGCAGTACAACAACGCAGGTGTCGCCAAGGAACGGAGGTGTGGGCTCGTAGCGCCACGGCATAGGGTGTGTTCATGCCCCTCAGGATTGTTGCCAGGCTATGTGCACGGGTCACCAGAGCACTATGCAGATCACCAGCAATACCACCCCATTTCTCGCCGAACGCTTTGTTTCAACAGATAAAAGCGGACAGAAACACTGCGTTGTGGTTGTCAGGGCGACCTTTGACGTTAACGATCAGGGCGGCTGCGTGCCTGCAGCGGAGCAGGTCCCCTTTGTGTACTGCGACCAGCATCACGGCGATCCCGGCACGACATCGGTCCGTTTCGAGTCTGACTTCGCACCGGTGAAACCACGCGTCGATGTGCTGGTCCACGCCTCGGCCGTTTCTCCGAAGGGTGAACCCGTGACCCGGCTACAGGTCGGCTTCGCGGGTGCGGGTATCCATAAGCTTGCAGTGGTGAGTGGCGATCGCGTTTGGACGCTCGGTGTTACCGGGATCGTCGCGTCGCCGCCGTCGCCCTTCACCTCGATACCGCTTTCCTGGGATCGTGCTTTTGGCGGCAGCGATCAATCCCATGACGACGAGGCAAAACGTGGCAGCGATCTTCGCAATCCCACCGGTGTTGGTTTCCATTTGAATGACCGCGACGACAGCATCCTCAATACGAGGTTGCCAAACGTGGAGCGCCCTGACGATCTGACGGGGGCTTGGACGGATAAGCCGCAACCCATTGGATTTGCCCCCATCGGCCGGGGCTGGCAGCCGCGTATCGGCTTCGCCGGGACATACGACCGGCACTGGTTCGAGACACGTCGGCCCTTTCTGCCGGAGAATTTCGACGTTCGTTATTTCCAGGCGGCACCGCTCGATCAGCAGTTGGACCGTCTGGAAGGCGGCACCCGCTTCACCTGTGCCAATATGAGTCCGGGCGGGGCGTTCGTCGCTCAGACGCCGGCCTTCGACATCCCGATCACCTTCCTCTTCGACAATCGCCAGGTGCAGGCGGTTATCAACGCCGACACCGTCATTCTCGAGCCCGGTTGTGCCCGGCTTACGTTACTCGGCAGGACGTCGGTGTCGCTGCCGCGCAAACTGGCGCAACTGCGAGAAATACAGGTCGGCAAGCGCCGTTATACGAACCTGCACGGTAAACCGCATTTCGCCAACCTGTCAGACCTGGTCAGCTCATTCGGACATGGGGAGGCGAAGACATGATGCAGCCCGTCTACCTGTCTTGCCTGGGATTGCTCTGCGCTGTCGGCCTGACACCCGCGGCCGCTGCTGCCGCGATGCGTGCGGGGATCAGCGGCTTCAATGAATTGCCGTGGGTCGAAGACGGCCTGGAACCGATCATCGGTGCGAGAGTGCCAACGGTGGCGGAGGATCTCCACGGGCGTGCACGGCTCGTCGAAATGCTGGTTCAGGTGCTGGGCCAAAGCCGTGCCACATTGGCGGGCCGCGCGGATCTGGGCGAGATGCCGCTGCTTCTCTGCACGTCCGAGCCGCAAAGGCCTGGCTCGCGTATCGACGGCATCGTGACGGAAGTCGAGGCGCGATCGGGATGGCTGTTGCAACGTAAAGGTGCTGCCCATGTGGCCCTTGGGCATGTTGCAAGCATCGAAGCGTTGAATCTGGCAGAGCGTGCCATGGACCAGGCCGACCGTGACGCCTGCCTGATCGTGGCGGTCGATTCCCTCGCCGATCCCCGCTGTTTGCTCTGGTTGGAGCAGAGCGGCCGGCTCAAGACCACGCTACGCTCGGATGGCGTGATTCCCGGTGAAGGCGCTGCGGTGCTGCTCGTCAGTCGAAAGCCGATGAGTGCCGCGCCCTTGGTGGTTCGTGGGGTGGGGACTGGCAACGATACCGCCACGGTGCTCAATGACGAGCCGCAACTGGGCGTGGGGATGACCGCGGCTGTCGCTGCAGCCATCGCACAAGCCGGCGTTGCCATGCACGACATCGCTTGGCGTTTGAGCGATGTGTCGGGCGAGGCCTACGGATTCGAGGACCTAGCCCTGGTCCAGTCGCGCCTGATGCGGCAAACCCGCCCGACCCAGGATCTATGGCATCCGGCGAGCTATGTGGGCGACTGTGGAGCGGCGTTGGGAGCGATACAAATCGCTTGGCTTGAACAAGCGTTTGCGCGTGGCTACGCCCCCGGTCCGATTGCGCTGGTACACAGCTCATCAGCGAACGGTGCACGGGCGGCAGCCGTTATCAGTGGCACAGTGAGGGAGCGCTGACATGTCGCACGAGGTTTATGCCAACAGCAATGAGATCGCCGGAAAAGCCGGTATGGGCAAAGTGATCGCCTCGTTTCCCGATGTCTGCCTTTCGCCGCCAGGGCCACCTGCCGGGCCGATTCCGATTCCCTATCCAGACACTTCCTTCTCGTCGGCGCTTAAACAGGGCTCCAGGACGGCCATGCTGCAACGCAAGCCGGCCGCGTTGTCGCAACAGTCCTATTACCAGCCTTCCATGCTCGGTGACGAAGCGGCAACCCGGGCCTGGGGCATGTCGGTGATCACGCACCAGATTACGGGCAAGACCTATTTCCAGGCCTGGTCGATGGACGTTCAGATCGAGGGCAAGTATGTCTGCCGACACTGCGACATCACCACCAGCAATCACGCCAGCGCGCCTGGCGTGGGGGCTCCCAATCCGAATCTTGAAGCAGCGGGTTGGGGCGAACTGGAAGATGAAAGTCCTTACAAATGCGCGTGTTGCAACGGGCCTCGTCATTCCGCCGGTAAACCGATGACGATGGACGATTGGTACATGAAGGATTCCGCCGGCAATGTGGCCCCCCATGCGGCGACATACACCACCTTGATGAACGACGTGAACAATCGCAAGACGGCAACGCCTCCTTGCACCTGCAGCAGCCGGCTCGTTCCGTCAGCACCTTGCAATGTATTCAGGCGACCCGTGACGCCAGCGGAGCGGCAGGCGAACAAAAGCGCCTGGAACAGCCTGCGTGACACGTACCAAGGGGTTTTCAATGTACCGAGCGAAGCACAAGTGATTGCCAATCTGACGCCGAAGCTGGGGCGCGCACCGGTGCAGGCCGAGATTCAAGACGAGCGGCAAGTCAATCACCTGGTGCCCAAGGCTGCGGCCGGCGGCTGCCCCGTCGGTGAAGGTAATCTCGAGAAAAACGGCGACTTGTGTCCTGTATGTCGGAATCTGGACAAGCGCTTTGGTACGCTGCAGTCATTGGCCTCAAAAGCCTGAGCCGATGCAAGCGACGACTGTGAGGAGTGGCAATGGAGTGGAGTCGTTATGGCAACCCGGAAATGGTCGACTGGCAAGGGCGGGGGTATTTTGCCTACCCTGACGCAGTGACCATGCCTCCCGGAAGGGAAGTCGGGCAGTTGCCGCAGGAGGGTGACTACTTTCAGTGGTTGGAAGCCCTGCGGCGGGCAAAGCATGGCGATTTCAGCCTGCTGCCAGGGCTCGTCGAGTTGGGCAGCGGCGACACCCATCCGGTAAACCGACGCCTATGCGCGGAGCTGTTAGGCGATGCCGGACCGACTGCAACGGTCGATGCTCTCGCAACACGACTGGCATCCGAAGAAGTGGGCCTTGAGCTCACGCTGGCCTGGGGCGCAGTGCTAACACGGCGCGGAAAGCTGGCCGATATGCCCATTGTGCTCGCCGCATTCGAACGGGTCGCGACCATCAGCGACGCCGAGATCCTGCCAGTGCATCTCTCGGCTTGCCTGGAGACGGGATACGAACTCTGCGACCACCAGGACTACGACTCACTGGACAGCTATTGCGACGCGGTGCTGAACAGATGCGCCGAACTGGCAGGCAGATTCGGTACGGACCAGGTCTGTGTCGACGGCGGTGAACCGCTGAGTGTGATTGGCCTGGCCCAGCGGATTTTACGGCGCTTGCGAGAACCTTGCTTCCCATTCGAACTGCGCCGGCGCTTCGAATGCGCGACCGGCATCGACTGCTCTTCCTTCTACCATGACCGGGTGTTCAGACCGATGCAGGCCTCAGCGCTTCTGGAAGCCTTTCTCGAGGACCCCGATGCCAGTGGGTTTAAAAGTGGCGTCCGTTATTTCTTCGGGCATCGTATTCCAGATTAGGGAAACGATTCGCTTCGTTTGTGCAAATGCGCGCTTACCCAGTAAGACTCTGTCAAAGTTTTACAGGGGCGGGCTTGGGGGCGGCTTTGATCACCGTGCCCGGTTGGAGTACCGAGTTACAGTATTCGATAATCGTAGTTCTCGCAGCGAGCATCGAGTCTACGACCGTAGCTTCGGTAGCGAAGCGGGCCATCGTGTTAAAGCACACGTAGGCCTCGTCCGTTTGCTCGAAGATTTTGAGCGCAATCTCTTTTACCGCATCGGTACTGTTCGTCATCGGGCTTCCGGCAGCGTTCACAGTAGTCTCAGCTTTAGCAACACTTGATCCAGACGTCAGCAAATTGGAGCCAGCTGCTATCAATTTGTTAAGTTCTGCCATTTCATCCGCCAGTGCCGCCAACTTCTGTGTCTGCTCCGCCGTGGCCGGTGTGGCCGCAGTGATCTGACTCTCGATATCTGCTTTCTCAGTCTGAGCTTCCTTCAGACGTTTCGTCGCAGCATCAATGCTGCCAGTGATCGAGGCCGTGCCGGTTTGCGTAAGGCTGACTACGGGGACCTGCCGTACCCCGGAGAGTTGTTCGATGGCCAAAAGCGCCACGGTGTAACGCTGATTTCGAGTCAGCAGCATCTGGTACTCCACATCGCTAATGGCGCCATTCATGCGCGCCTCGCAAAGCCGGAACATCTGATCGCGCAGGACCTGAATTGTCTGCGTGCGCATACCAACGAACGTCGCAGCCTCCTGCTGAGCTGCGCTGATCTGCGCAGGGGTTTTTCCGACTTTCGCGGCTAGCTCCCCAGCATAGCTAGCCATCGCATCAGGGCTTGGCTCGGCACACACCACCCTGTTGGCGCCTACGACATTGGTCAGAATGGCTCGCTGCTTGATATCGATTAGTGCGCTGTCGTCTCCACTGAACGAATGATTGCGGTAAACGCTATTGAGATTTCCACATCCTTGGATCGCCAGGAGAGTACTAACCAGGGCCAAGCAGCAACCTCTATTCATGGAGCGGCTTCCTTGTCGAAGGGGTAATCCTGAGCAGCGTAGCTGAAGGATGGCGCTATGCCATATTTTTAGCCTCATAAGGAGCGTTTCCCTATGCAAGGGGATTGGTCAACGACACCGGCAGAGTGCTTTCTAAAAATGGTTTCGCGAAGATGCTTCTCCACAGACTCCCAGGGGGTCTTTGTATCCACGGCGCTTAGCATCCAAGCTCCAACAGCTACAGGATCATTGGCATACACGTGATTCCCATCCCGGGCGTAGGTCAAAAGCCAGCCCGGATATTTGTCGTTGAAGCTATGCTCGTCACCACCATGCTTGTCCTTAGCCTGCACCCGATAGTTGTAGGCTTGAGTGAGGACGGCGTAATGACTACCGTCGACAACCTCCTCCTTGCGGCAGGTGTGAGCAGGGGAGAATGAGTCCTGGAAAATATGAAATATGCTGCCGAGCGCCACATCAGGTGTGCGCTTGTTTCGATCATCGATGGGAACGCCAGAGCGAGCAAAGAGCGTCCGAATTTTTACGTTTTTTTGCTTAACGCATTGATTTAGAGCTATCGAGGGGAGTCCCAAGCTGGCTTCGATTTGAGGTGTGAGAGGTGCGTCGAAAGGCGTATCGCCCGTCGCCACGTCATAAGCGAACTTGATCCACACGAGAGCCAGCCTTGTGGTTTCTTCTAATCGCGCCTCTTCACTGGCATCCTTGGGCATTTGGCTAGACATGAAGTGGAGGTATTGGAGGTTTCCATAGTGAGAGTTCCAGCCGAGATGATTTTTCCCCTCAACCTCACAATCTTCGCGGCCCCCAGCGTATTTTTTAGATTCGGGTTTGAACTGGCCATTTAGATTCCACAGTCCATTTCTGAAGTCTTTGCTTTCACCCCACGTGTACATCAAAGGATCATCGTTCCACCAACTGCCATAGATGATTGCAAAGGTGTTGTGAGGAGTCCTGCTTGGTGACTTAGCCCACGCTGGGTCATTCATGTATTCAAAAATGAGCCGTTTGGGCTTGGAGCTGTCAGTCTGTCTCTTGCGGACCAGGAATCCTTCAAAGTCGGCGCCGCGGTACTCGTCAATGGCGAAATTAGTCATATGCTCATGGACGGTCCCTTTTGAATATTTGCCATTGGCATATCCCTCGATCAGGTCTGTTTTCTTGCAAAGATTCCAGTCCCTGGTCGGCGCTTGATCAAGGTAATAAGTGTTGTAGACCAGCACCCTCAGGCAGGGGTTAATTTCAAACCCCCAGGTTGCAGGCGAGGAAAGGGCGCACTCCCCGGCAACGAAAAGAGCGGCAATCAGCTTGGCTAGTTTCATGGCGTCCCTGCTTTGATGGTATTTTAATATCATGCTAGGAGACGGTAGCTAAAATACAAGCCGTTTTGCCCGAAACTCATTGGGGAGGGGGCCTGGCGAGATCAGCGACTTTTTGAAATCACGCCACTCATGTATTGATTCAAATCCCGCAGGTCCTGAACGCTCCAAGCGTGGGGCGGCAGCTTTACACCATTCTCCCGCAGGGTCTTTGGAATCAGGTTTCCATTGGGACGAAGGATGACCGATGAGACGATTACGCCGGGATAATCTTTGAGTCGTTTCTTGAAAGCGGCGCTGGTCAGGTCAGGGGTAAGAGGATTGCTTTTGTTAGCCAAGGGGCCTGTGCCTTTGATGTCAGACCCGTGGCACATGGCGCATCTCTGGAGGTAGAGATTTTTACCGTTAGCGTTGTCCGCGAAGGATAGGGGTGTTTGAGTGAGTGATAAGCACCCTATCAAAAGCGACAAGCCCAGGTGATTGCCGATTTTACGGGTGAGGGTCGCTATGCTGCCGGGCTGTACCGGAATCACGATCCATGGCATGACGAACGTCCTTTTCAGCCGGGGCAAATTCGGGAAACTCCACCAGCAATGCCTTGTTCCCGCCGATGATGAGTTTTTTCACTACCTGAGAGATGTTAACACGCACCACTCCGGTCGAGATGGAATACATCGCCCAGGCTTGTTCGGGAGTGCAATGAATGATTTGTTCTTCAATCTCGTCATAGGCTTTGCGCTCGTCCGAGTTCAAGCAGGCTTGGTAATCACCTTGGCACATGATCTTGTTCCTCCCTAAGACCTCTATGACAGTCCCCTGTAGAGAGGACTGTCCTTCCCTATGTGGTTTTAATTACGCCAGGCAAAACAGTGGATTAAATGCCGCTCTTCACTTTGGTCCAGACGCGGGTGCGAATTCGTTCCAAGGCCAGGGGCAACGGCTCTAGAGGGACAAGTGAAGCGACTGTTTTCTTGTCTGGATAAATCCAGGGATTGTCACGTAACTGTTGCTCGACAAACTCAGTGGCGTCTTCGTTGGCGTTGGGATACAGCGTGTGATTTGAAGTCCTTGCGATGATTTCAGGGCGTAGCATGTAATTGATAAACGCCATGCCTTCCTTCGGATGGGGAGCGTCTTTCAATAAGACCAGATTTTCCGACCAGACCAGTGCTCCCTCGCGAGGGAGGCTGTAGGCGATCTTGCGCCCGGTTTGGTTTTTCTCGTTCATGGCCTGTGCAGCCAGAGCACCATTGGCCCATCCCACCACCGCACAGATATTGCCGTCGGCGAGATCCGCGTCAATTCGGGATGAGTCAAAATAGAGCACGTAAGGACGGATTTTCAACAGCAGCGCCTGGGCCTTCTTGTAGTCATCCGGATTCTTGCTGTTGCTCGGCAGCCCCAGATAATGCAAAGCGATCGAAATGATTTCGCTGGGTGAGTCGAGCATTGCCACGCCACAGGACTTCAGTTTACTGATGTTCTCTTCTTTGAATATCAGATCCCAGCTGTCGACCGGAGCATCATTGCCCAGTGCAGCCTTGACTTTATCAACGTCATAGCCGATGCCAGTGGTGCCCCAAAGATAGGGTACGGCGTAACGATTACCAGGATCATTGACGGCAAGTTGAGACAAGATGTCCGAATCGACATGGGATAAATTGCCTAGCTGATTGCGATCCAGCGGCTGGAGCACCCCAGCCTGGATCAGACTTGGCAAGACATTGGATGTGGCGACAACGACGTCGTATCCCGTGCGGCCAGCCATGACCTTGCTCTGCATGATTTCGGCACTGTCGAATGCATCCATGTGGAAGCGGATGCCGGTTTCCTGCTCGAACTCCTTCGGGGTCTGCGGGGCGATAAACCCAAACCAGTTGTACAGATTCATGCCGGGTTCCACAGCCCCCACCGAGCTGCTTATCCCGATACAAAGAAGCGAGGCTGAAAATATGTTGCGCAGGCGCGACTTGCTCATACAGCTATCCTTGTCAAGACGAGGGCCCTCATGGTCCTCGTAACTCGGTAGCGAATATACCGGGCATTGACGGAGAGTAAATACCTACGAATACTTATCCGCGCCCGACGAATCCCTAACCCAAAAGGGGTAGAAAATGCCTCTCGACCTCCATAGCCTGGCTTGGCATCGATCAATTGGACAATTGATCATGCGATTGAACCGTCCAGAATTCTGGAGCTCGCTTGTTCGTTTGTTGAATGAATACGTGCAGGTTGATAACTGGGTTGTACTGATCTTTAGCAATCACCAAGTGCAAGTTGTCAGCCTTCCTGAAGTGGCCGATACAGAGGAAGTCGATGCGTTTATCCATCGCTATGTGAAGGGCCTTTACATGCTGGATCCGTTCTACATAGCAGATCGAGAGAATCCTCAAAACGGCTTTTTTCATATGCCCGATGTCGCACCTGAGCACTTTCTCAAGACCGAGTATTACCATCAATATTTTGAACAGTATATTTCGGTGGATGAGGCGCAATACAACGTCAGGCTCGATGCTGAAAGAACCTTATGCGTTTCTTTCGGAAGTCATATCCGCTTCAGTCAGGAGCAGATAACCACACTTGATCTTATCAAGCCTTGGGTGACGGCACTCATGCATCAGCGCATGAATTTTGAGGTTGACGTCGCGAAGGATTTTACCGCGCCAACCCCATGGCCGGAGACAATGCCCTCACTCGGCACGCCGTTGACGACGCGGGAGAATGATGTGCTCAAATTATTGCTGAGCGGTTTTTCCAATAAGGAAGTCGCGGGTAAGCTTTCCCTGTCAGCCGAAACGATAAAAGTGCACCGTCGCAATATCTACTCGAAATTGAATATCAAGTCACAGTCCGAGTTGTTTGCTCGTTTCTTTACGTCGAAGCAGGATGCTCTTACGTCGAGTTGAACCTGCGGACTGCTCCAAGATTCAACAAGCTCCCGCGTCTGGCGCAAACGGTGCAGGCACCCCGGCCCATCCCGGTGCCAGCCGCCGAAGCGGCGTGATCAGCAGACCGAGACACGCCAGCAGCACGTACAAAAAGCCGGCTATGGCAAACAGCAAGCTCAACCCGCCGATCTTGCCGCTGCCCAGTACCGGGGCGAGCGAGGCCTGCCAGTCGCCGGGGGCGCTCAACAGCGGGATCGTCCAAGCGTCGGCCAGGGTGCCGGCGCCCAGTGCACCGATCGGCATCGCCAACAGGCAAACCATCTGCCGCGTCGACAGGACGCGTCCCAGCACTTCGGCAGGCAGGCTGCGTTGCCAGAAGCTCTGGTCGCTGCTGGTGCTCAGCGAGAAGCAGCCAAACGCAACGAAAGCCGCCGCGTACAGCAGCACCGGCGAATCGCTGACGCCGATGCCCAGCACGCTGGCCCCCAGCAGCAGATCCGCGAGTAATACGGTGCGGATCAGCCGGACCGGTGGCCTGGCCAACACCCACAACGAGCCGGCGAGCATGCCCAGACCGCCACAGGTCATCACAGTGCCCAGCACCAGCACCGAGTGACGCTCCATCACCAGAGGCGACATCAGTGCCGAGGCCAGGCCGAGCATCAGGTGTTCCAACGCCAGGTAGGCCAACAGTGCCCACAACGCCGGACGGGCGCGCAGCACGGCCAGCACAGTCGGCGTGCCATCGATGGGCGCGGCGCGGCCGGTGCCACTGATGCGCAGCGCCGAAGCGACCAGCGCCAGCCAAGTCAGGATGCCGGCGGAAAACAGCACCGCGCCCACGTCCAGCAACAGCACTCCGGGAACGCCGACAGCGCCCAGCAGCAATGCCGCCAGGGTTGGCGCAAGGAGTTGCGGCAAGCCGACCATCAGTTGCATCAGGCCGTTGGCCCGTCCGATGGCGTGAGGGCTGTGCAGCAAGCGCGGGATCGCCGCCTGGCAGACCAGCATGCGCACCACCAGCGCGCTGGAGTTGACTGCGGCGAAGGCATATACCTGGCCGCGATCCAATGCGCCTTGGTCGAACAACCACCACAGCACCAGCGCGGCGAGGCCACTGCAGCATTCGACACCGAGCAAGATCGCCCGCGCCTCGCAACGGTCCACCAGCCAGCCGGCCAGTGGTGCGAGGAGCAGGCCGGGCAACGCCGACAAGGCGATGACCCAGGCGTAATCGGTGACACTGGCCTGTTGCTGCAACAGCCAGATGCCCAGGCTGAAAGCCGCCAGGGCCGATCCCAGAGTCGACGCGACCTGGCCGAGCCAGGCCCACAACCAGGGCCGGAGCTCCCGGGCCCCTTGTGGGAGCGAGCCTGCTCGCGATGGCGGTGGGTCAGCCGACATCAATGGCGACTGAGTGCTCGCTTCGCGAGCAAGCTCGCGCCCGGTTCGGGGAGCGGATGTGGCTGAGCCTGTGTCAATCTTCATGGGATAACAGCGCCTCCAGCGCGGGCCAGTGGTGGCGTAGGTGAGCGGCCAGGGCGGGTGCCGTTCGCGCCTTTAGGATCGACAGGTGGTCACAGTCGGCGATCACGCACTGCTGACAGTCCAGGTCGACGGCATCCCAGTGCTGTTCGACGGGCGTTGGGGGGTGCCGGCCATGCTCGGCCTGCAGCACTACTACGGGGCCCGGGTAGGCCGGTGTTGGCCGGTAATCGGTCGCCAGGTTGGCCAGGAACACCCGCAGCGGACCGCGCAGTGACGTGGCCCTGGCCTGTGCCGGCATCAAACCGACAGCCTGCATGCGCTCCAGCAGCGTGGCGCATTGTTCTTCCGGCTCCTGATTCGCCAGGGTATCCAGGTCAAGCTCCAGGCTGCATCCGGCATCGAGCTCCAGCAACGCCACGTAGCGCCCCAGGGCCTCACGGGCATCACGGGCCATGCGTTTGCCCGGTACACGGCTGTCGATCAGCAGCACCGGTGCCACCTGCGCACCGCTTGCCTGCAACTGACGGGCGATTTCAAAGGCCAGCCAGCCGCCGAACGAATGCCCCAGCAGGTAGTAGGGGCCGTGCGGCACCTGGGCACGGATCTCCCGCACGTAAGCGCGGGCCGCCGCCTGTACCGACCCGTGGGGTTCGCTGCGGCCATCGAGGCCACGGGCTTGCAGCCCGATCACCGTCAACCGCGCGTCCAGCTGGCGTACCAACGGCACGAAGCTGCTCACGTTGGCGCCTGCGCCCGGCACCATGAACAGGCAGGGCGCATTGGGCGAACCGGTTTGCAACGTCAGGCTCGACCGGCTGGCGGCAGGTTCGAGCGGATGCGCCTCGCTCTGGTCCAGCGCCCGTTCCAGGGCGGCCGCCAGACCTTGCAGATGGTTCGGATCGCGCATGATCGACCAGTGATCGCCTGCGATTCGCTGTTCCATCAAGTCCGCGCCCAGCAGCGCCCGCCAGTCGGCACCCAGGTCGCGGGTGCCGGTCAATTCGGGACGCGCCGAAACCGCACTGAACAGATGCACGGGCAAGCCCAGTGGCGCCGGTCGGTAGCGGACCATGGCGTTGCGCAGGGTCAGGTTAAGGCGCGCCCGGCGGATCAATGCCGGACGATCGAAGCCGGGCGGCAACCAACCTCGGCTGCACGCAGTGGCGAGCACGGTGTCAAGGTCCAGGCCGCTGTGCCATGGCACCTGCCTATCCTCATCGACCTGTTGCGTGGCTAGGTAGCCAAGCAATTGCCCGCGCAGGTCGCTTTCATCGAGACTGAGGGACAACACCGGTGCTCGCAGCGCCCCCGGCTGGCTGCTGTCGATCAGCCCGAGGAAGGCGACATGCTCGTCCTCGCCCAGCAGTTGGCGCGCCATTTCATAGGCCAGCACACCGCCGGCCGACCAGCCCGCGAGCCGATAAGGACCGTCGGGCTGAACGGTGCGCAACAGCGTGATGTAGCGCTTGGCGAGGGTCGGGTTGTCGATACCGTCTTCCAGCTCCGCCGCGGCCTGCACGGCGTAGAGACCGAGTTCCGGGTCCAGGTGGCGGGCCAACCGTTCATACGGAAGCGCCTCGCCGGTGCCCTCGTGGATGAAGAACAGGGGCGGCTGGCGGCCGCTGCCCGGACGAATACACAGCAGGCCCTGGGTGCCAGCGGCATCCCGCGTCACCACCTGACGGGCCAGTGCCGCCAGGTCCTCGGCGTTGAACAGCGCTCCTACGGTGACGTCCAGGCCTTGCGCACGCAGACCGTCGAGCAGTTGCACCAACAGCAACGAATGTCCGCCGAGGGCAAAGAAGTTGTCTTCGCGGCCGACCTGTTCGACACCCAGCAACTGCGACCACAGCTGCGCCAGGCAGGTTTCCATGGCACCGCGCGGCGGTGTGTAGGGGCGTTGTTGCAGGGCCTGGCGGTCTGGCGCTGGCAAGGCGCGCCGATCCAGTTTGCCGTTGGCAGTCAGCGGCCATTCTTGCAGTTGCACGTAGGCACCGGGCAGCATGTGCGCCGGCAGTTGTTCGGCCAGGGCAGCGCGCAGCGCCCCCGGCGCCAAGTCATCACCCGACTCGGCCAGCAGGTAAGCGACCAGGCGCGGATCCCCCGGCTCGTCCTGGCGCGCCAGCACCACGGCCGAGCGCACGCCGTCCAGCGCCGCGAGGCGCGCTTCGATTTCCCCCAGCTCGATGCGGAAACCGCGCACTTTGACCTGCTGGTCGTTACGGCCCAGGTACTGCAACCGGCCGTCGACGGTCCAGCGGGCCAGGTCGCCGGTCTTGTAGAGCCGCTCGCCGCGACTTCCGGCGAACCGCGCTGGCTGGAAGCGTTCGGCATCCAGGGTCGGTCGGTTCAGGTAGCCCCGGGCAAGGCCGGGCCCGGCGACGTGGATCTCGCCGACCACGCCCTGGGGCACCAACTCGCCGTGTTCATCGAGCAAGTAGATCCGCAGGTCCGGGATCGGCCGGCCGATGGGCACCAGCCCAGCGCCAGTGTTGCAGTCGGCGGCTTCGATCGGTTGATAGGTGACGTGCACCGTGGTCTCGGTGATGCCGTACATGTTCACCAGTTGCGTACGCTGGCTGTCCGGCCGTGCGAACCAAGGGCGCAGCGCGGCGGCGTCGAGGGCTTCCCCACCGAACACGATGCAGCGCAGACAATGGGGCTCGGCGCGGGTTTGCTTCATCCAGGCATAGAAGGCGCTGGGGGTTTGGTTGAGGACCGTGACGCCGGCGTCCACCAGCAGGTCGTAGAAGTCCTGCGGGCTGCGCGAGGTCAGATACGGCACTACCACCAGCCGGCCGCCATGCAGCAGCGCCCCCCAGATTTCCCAGACCGAGAAGTCGAACGCGAAGGAGTGAAACAGCGTCCAGACATCCCGCTCGTTGAACCCGAACCAGCTTTCGGTAGCGCTGAACAGTCGTAGCACCGAGCGGTGTTCGATCATCACGCCTTTGGGCACGCCAGTGGAGCCGGAGGTGTAGATGATGTACGCCAGGTCGGCATCGCTGGCCTGGGGATCGGCCGGCAGGTCTGTCCCGGGCTGTTCGCTCCAGTTGCCGCGGTGCGGGTCCAGGGACAGCACCGTACAGGCGGCGGGCACCTGTAGCGCCGGCGGTAGTGCCTCTAAGGTCAGCACCACTCGAGGACTGCTGTCGCCAAGGATGAAGTTCAAGCGTTGTGCGGGATAGACCGGGTCAAGCGGCACATAGGCGCCGCCGGCCTTGAGGCCGGCCAGGATACCCACGAGCATGTCCAGGCCGCGTTCGGCGTGAATGGCCACTCGGCTGTCCGGGCCGACACCCAGCGCTCGCAGGCGATGGGCCAGGCGGTTGGCGCGCTGGTTGAGGGCGCGATAACTCAGGGTCTGCGCGCCGTACTGGAGTGCGATGGCATCGCCTCGGCGCGCTGCCTGGGCCTCGAAGCGTTGGTGCAGGCGTTCGCCCGTCGCCGGCGCCAGGGTGAGGTCAGGGTTGAAACCGTCGAGTAACTGCTGGCGTTCGGCCCGGCTGAGCAAGTCGATGGTGGTCACGATCTGTCGATCGTCGGCGACCATGGCCCGCAGCACCGCCAACAGGGCATGCCAATGGCGCGCCACGGTGGCAGCATCGTATAAGGCGGTGGCGTAATTGAAACCGCCCTGGATCACGCCGTCGGCCTCATGGACGTCCAGCGCCAGGTCGAACTTGGCCGTGGTCACGGGCGCGCCAACGTTTTCCAGCTGCAAGCCGTTGCCCAGGTCAAGCTCCCCACGGGGCGCGTTCTGCCAGGCCAGCATCAATTGGAACACCGCGTTATGGGCCTGCGACCGCGGTGGGTTGAGTGCTTCGATGACCTGTTCGAAGGGTAGGTCCTGATGGTCCTGAGCGGCGAGGGCGAGCGCCCTGACCTGGGCCAGCAGCGCGTCGACCCGCGGTCCTTCGTCCAGGTCGATGCACAGGGCCTGGAAGTTGACGAAGAAGCCGATCAGCGGCTCCAACTCGACCCGGGCGCGGTTGGCGACGGGTGAGCCGATGACCACCCGGGCTTGGCCCGAGAGGCGACTGACCACCACGGACCAGGCGGCCAGCAAGGTCATGTACAAGGTGACGCCATGGCGCCGGCTCAAGGACTTGAGACCCTGGGTCAGTTCCGCGTCGATGTGCACCGGCAAGCTGGCACCCGCGTAATCGAGGCGCGGCGGGCGTGGCCGGTCGGTGGGTAGGGTGACGCAGGTCGGTGCCGCACCCAGGTTTGCAGTCCAGTAGGTACGCTGGCGCTGCAGTTCATCGCCTTGCAACCATTGGCGTTGCCACAAGGTGTAGTCGCCGTACTGGCGCGCCAGCGCCGGCAACGGATCCTCCCGGCCCTGGCTGAAGGCCTGGTAGAGACGGGAGAACTCGTCGGTGAGCACCCCCATGGACCAGCCGTCCGAGACCAGGTGGTGCACGGTCACCAGCAGGATGTGGTCGTCGGTACCCAGGCGCAGCAGGCGGGCACGGACCGGCCACTGGCAAGTGAGATCGAATGGGCGGCCGGCCTCTTCGGCGCAATGGGCTTGCCAGGCCATCGCATCGGCCGTGCTCAGGTCCAGGCTGTCCAGCGGCAAGGCGGCGGGCGGGTCGACGACTTGTCGCGCGTGTCCGGCCAGGCTGACGAAGCGTGTGCGCAGGCTTTCATGGCGCGCCACGATGCGGTCAAGGGCCCGGCGCAGGGCGTTTTCATCCAACTGGCCGCGCAAGCGCAAACCGGCGGGCATGTTGAAGGCCGCTGTCGAATCCGGATTGAGCTGCTGGATCAACCAGAGGTTTTGCTGGGCGAATGACAGCGGCAGCGGTTGACTGCGATCAGCCTCCGGCAACGGCGCCTGGTGGTTCTGGACGGAGCCGCCAAGCAGTGTGGCCAGGGCGTGCAGGCGCGGCTGGGCGAAGACCGCCGAAAGCGGTACTTCCAGGCCCAACCGATGGCGGACCTGGGCGAGCAAACGCAACGCCAGCAGCGAATGCCCGCCGAGGGCGAAAAAGTCATCCTCCCGGCCAATCGGCTCGACGCCAAGCAGTTCACTCCAGATCGCCGCCAGACTGACTTCCAGCTCGCCCTGCGGCGCGCTGTAGGGCGTCTGGGCAAATGACTCAGGCGTTGGGGCCGGCAGGCGCAGGCGATCGACTTTGCCATTGCCGGTCAGCGGCAGGCTCGCCAGTTGCACGAAGGCGCCTGGCAACATGTACTCCGGCAGGCGTTCGCTCAACTGGCTGCGCAGCGCCAGGGGTGACAGCGCTTGTGCGGCGCTGAAGTAGGCCACCAGGCGGGATTCCCCACGCTCGCCAGGTTGCACGACGACCACCGATTCGCGAATGCCGGGCACTTGATCGAGACGACTTTCCACCTCGGCCAGCTCGACCCGATAACCGCGGATTTTGACCTGCGAGTCGTTGCGTCCCAGGTACTGCAAGGTGCCTTCGGCGGTCCAGCGCGCCAGGTCGCCGGTTTTGTAGAGGCGTGCTTCGCCACTTTGGTCGAGGGGGTGGTTGATGAAACGCTCGGCGGTCAGGTCCGGTCGATTCAGGTAACCCAGGGCCAGGGCCGGGCCCGCCACGTGCAACTCACCCACCGCGCCCTGGGGCACCCATTGGCCATGGGCGTCCAGCAGGCACACCTGGGTATTGGCAATCGGCCGACCGATCACCGGTACGTCGGCCCATTGGTCGGGGTCATCGCCCAGGGTATGGGTACAGACCACATGGGTTTCGGTCGGACCGTAGTGGTTGTGCAGGCGCGCCTGGGGATGCTGGCGGAAAAACGCGCGCAGCGCCGCGGTGATGCGCAAGGCCTCGCCGGCGACGATCACATCGCGCAGCGCCGGCAATGCCAGCGGTGCTTCGCTCCAGCGCTCGGCCAGGGCCGCCAGGGCGATGTACGGCAGGAACAGGCGTTCGATGCGGCTATCGCAGAGCCATTGCGGCAGCGCGGCGAGATCCAGGCGCCGGGCCTCGTCCAGCAACACCAGCGTGCCGCCGCTGCCCAGGGTGGAAAATATTTCCTGGAAGGCCACGTCGAAGCCCAGCGCGGCGAATTGCAGGGTGCGCGCGGCACCGGGCAGCGCGTGACCGGCCTGCCAGGCCAACAGGTTGCTCAGGGCCAGATGCCCCATGGCGACGCCCTTGGGCAGGCCGGTAGAGCCGGAGGTGTACATGACGTAGGCCAGGTCGTCCGGGCCCGGCTGCGCCAGCGGTGGTGCGGCGGGGGCCGGTGTCGCGGTGGCCGAAAGGCGGACGGACAACCTGCGGCAGCCCTCGCCAGTCTGCAGGGCCTCGACGCGCTCGGCATCCCACAGCAGCAGGCAGGGCTGACAATCGTCGAGGATGCCTTGCCGACGGGCAAGCGGCTGGCTGGGGTCGAGCGGCACGTAGGCCGCCCCGGTCTTGAGCGTGGCAACCAGGGCCAGCACCATTTCCAGGCTACGGGGCAGGTGGATGGCCACGCGTTGGCCGGGCCCGGCGCCCTGGCCGATCATTGCCCAGGCCAAGTGGTTGGCCTGGCGGTCCAGTTCCCCATAGCTCAAGCCGCGTCCATGCAGTTCGACGGCAATCGCGTCAGGTTGCAGCCGCGCTTGACGCTCGAAGGGGCGATGCACCCAGCCCGCCTCGGGGAATGGGGTCGGCGCCGGGTTGAGCTGGTGCAGCAGGCGCTGGCGTTCGTCGGCGTCGACCAGTGCCAGGTGCGTGACTGCCTGGCGATCGTCGGCGATGAACTGCTTCAGTACCTGGACCAGGTAAGACCAATGCCGGCTGACACTGGCGCACTCGTACAGGGCAGTGGCGTAATTCAGTCCGCCGATGATCCGTCCTTCGGCTTCGTAGAGTTCCAGGGAGAGATCGAACGGCGCAGTGGTCTGCTCGCCGGCCAGGGGCGTGAGGCTCAAGCCGTCGAGGTCCAGGCTGCTGCGGGGCGCGTTCTGCCAGGCGAACATCAGTTGGAACACCGGCGTGTGGGCCAGCGAGCGCGGCGGGTTGAGCGCCTCGACCACGTGCTCGAACGGCACGTCCTGATGGGCCTGGGCCTGCAAGGCATGCTCGCGAACCTGGGCCAGCAACTGGCCGACTTGCGGTGCGCCGCTCAGGTCCACGCACAGTGCCTGGGTGTTGACGAAAAAGCCGATCAGCGGCTCCACTTCACTGCGGGTGCGATTGGCGACCGGGGTGCCGATGACCACCCGTGCCTGGCCGGACAGGCGCGCCACCACCACGGCCCAGGCGGCCAACAGCGTCATGTACAACGACGTGCCGTGGCGCCGGCCCAGCGCCTTGAGCGCCGAAGCGGTGGGCTCATCCAGGGCCACCTCCAGCCGCGCCCCAGCGAAATCCTGGCGCGGCGGCCGCGGGCGGTCGGTGGGCAGGTCGACCCGCTCCGGGGCCTCGCGCAGGTGCTCGAGCCAGTAGGCCAGTTGCCTGGCACCACGCTCGCCGGCCAACCATTCACGTTGCCAGGCGGCGTAGTCGGCGTATTGAATGGCCAAGGGCGCGAGCGAGTCGGGTGCGTTGCCGTGGAAGGCTTTGTACAGCACCGAAAGTTCGTCGATCAGCACACCGATGGACCAGCCGTCGGCGATGATGTGGTGCAAGGTCACGTGCAGCACGTGGCGATGAGCACCCAGACGCGCCAACCACACCCGCAGCAGCGGGCCTTCGCTCAGATCGAAGGGACGGCCGGCTTCGTGGGCCATGGCGGGTTGCAAGTCGGCGGCTTCCGCCAGTTCCACCCGTTCGAAATTCCAGCGCGGGGTGGGGTCGATGACTTGGCGGACCTCGCCGTCCTGCTCGATGAACCGGGTGCGCAGCACCGCGTGGCGCTCGACGATACGCTCCAGGGCATTGCGCAGGGCATTTTCGTCCAGTTCGCCGTCCAATTGCAGGGCGCCGCTGATGTGATAGGCGGCGCTGGCCTGGGCGTCCAGGCGTGCGATGAACCAGAGACGCTGTTGGGCGAACGACAAGGGGCGCGCCGCTGCTTGCGGCAATACAGGAATGCCGGTCAGGACGCTGCGTGTGGCGTTGGCCAGCAGCGGCGCCAGTCCGGCCACGCTCGGGTGCGCATACAGGGTGGCCAGGGGCAGTTCCAGACCCAGGCGTTGGCGCACCCGCGAAACCCATTGCACGGCCAGCAGCGAATGCCCGCCCAGCTCGAAGAAATCATCGTGCCGGCCAACCCGGGCCACGCCCAGGAGGTCGCACCAGATGTCGGCCATGAGACATTCCTGTTCGCCACGCGGTGCCTCGTAGGCTTGGGAGCACCAGGCATCGTCGCCGGGGCGCGGCAAGGCCGCCCGGTCGAGCTTGCCGTTGGGCGTCAGCGGCAGGCTGTCCAGCGGCATGATCAGGGCCGGCACCATGTGCCTTGGCAAAACTTCGGCCAGGGCATCGCGCAGGGCCGTCGCAACCAGCGGTCCATGACCGGCGTCCGCCACCGCGTAGGCCACCAACCCCGGCTCGCGGCCATCGCGGGCAAGGGCCTGTACCGCCGCCGCGCTGACCTGGGGCAGTGCCAGCAAGGCCGCTTCGATTTCCCCCAATTCGATGCGGAAACCGCGGATCTTGACCTGGAAGTCGTTGCGCCCCAGGTAGTGGAGATGCCCCTCGGCATCCCAGAAACCCAGGTCGCCCGTGCGGTACAGCCGCGCCGTCGGGTCGCTGCTGAACGGGTCGGCCAGGAAGCGCTCCCGGGTCAGTTCCGGGCGGCGATGGTAACCGCGGCCGACGCCGGCACCGCCAATGTACAGCTCGCCCGGCACGCCCACCGGCAACGGTTGCAGGGCCTCGTCGAGGACGTGCACCTGGGTGTTGTCGATGGGCCGACCGATGTGCGGTTGGAACCCCCGATCACGGTCCATCGACACCCAGGTCGAATAGACCGTGGTTTCGGTCGGACCGTAGAGGTTGTTGACCTGGCGTACCGCGGTGTCGGCGAACAGCCGCTCCACCAATCCCCGTGGCAACGCCTCGCCGGCCAGGTTGACGCACTCCAGCGAAGCCGCGAGGGCGTCGGCGCGCAGCAGCGCGTCGAGCGCCGACGGCACGGTGTTGAGCAGGCTCAGGTCCGGGCGCTGGTCGAGCAAGGCGAGGGCGTCGTCCACCAGTTCCAGGGTGCCGCCACAGGACAGCGGCGCGAAGCACTCGAACACCGACAGATCGAAGTTGATCGAGGTGCTGAACAGGCTGCACTCAAGGGTTTGCGCACTGAAGCTGCGCAGCGCCCAGTCAAGGAAGTTGCGCGCGTTGCGGTGCTCGATCATCACGCCCTTGGGGGTGCCGGTGGAGCCGGAGGTGTAGATCACGTAGGCCAGATGATGCCCACCCAGGCCCAGTTGCACGGGGGCCGGGTTGTCGGCTGGTTGTTCGGCGAGGCGCGCCTGGGTCTGCGGATCGTCCAGGCACAGCAGTATGCAGCCATCGCTGGCGGTCACCTTCGATTGCAGTGCAGCGACCGTCAGCAACGCCCGCGGGGCGCTGTCTTCGAGCATGTGCGTCAGGCGCTCGCGGGGATAGGCCGGATCCAGCGGTACGTAGGCCGCCCCGGCCTTGAGAATACCCAGCAGGGCCACCAGCAGGTGCGGACCACGCTCAAGACAAATCGCCACGCGGCTGTCGGGGCGTACCCCGGTTTGCAGCAACAGGTGGGCCAAGCGATTGGCCCGGCTGTTGAGTTGCCCGTAGGTCAACGGCGCGGCACCGTCAGCGGCGTCGAAACGTGCGGCGATGGCCTCGGGTTGACGCGCGGCCTGTTGTTCCAGGGCCCGATGCAGCAAGGCTTCGGCGGGCCGTTCGCGGGCCGTGTCGTTGAAGGTCTGCAGCAGTCGTTCGCGTTCCGCCTCGGGCACTACCGAAAGGTGGCAGGCCAGCGTGTCGGGCTGCCGATCGAGGGCGTCCAGCAGATTTTCCATTGCGCTGCTGAGCCAGCCGAGCACCGGCGCGGCGCCGACCTGGGGGTCGATCTGCAGGCTCAATGAGAAACCCTCGCCGAGGTCGTCCACCGAGAGGTTGAACGGGTAGTTGGTGCGTTCCTCGCCGCCGAGCACGCGCATGCCAGCGAGCCGAGAGGCCTGGTCGTTGCCTGCGCTATGGCGGTAATTGAGCAGCGCCGAGAACAACGCGGTGCCATTGGGCAGCGCGCTGCAGCGTTGGGCCAGGGCCAGGGGCGCGTGTTCGTGGGCGATCAGTCGGCTGAGCAGGGCGTGGGTTTGTTGCAGCGCTTGCTCTACGGGGACCACCAGGCGCACCCGCAGCGGCAGGGTGTTGATGAACAGGCCCATGGCCGTGGCGGCCTCGGCAGCGCCCGACAAGCGCCCGAACATCACCGTGCCGAACACCACGTCGTCGCGACCGCTGGTCTTGCCCAGCACCATCGCCCAGGCCAGGTGAAACAGGCTCGCGCTGCTGACTTGCAGGCGCCGCGACAGTTCGCGAATGCGTCGACTCAACGCCATCGGCAGCGGCGCCTCCAACGTCTGCACCTGGCTACCGTCCCCGCGTACATCGAGCAGGCCGCACGGTGTGGTAGGCTCGTCGATATCACCCAGCAATTCGCTGAAAAACGCCGTGTGTTGCGCCTCGCTCAAGCCCTGGCGGGCGCGCAAGACGAAATCGCGAAACGGCTGTGGCGCCTGCAATTGGTCCACGCGACCTTGCTGGATCGCCGCGACTTCTCCCACCAGCCGCTCCAGGGAGGTGTGGTCCATCACCGCGTGATGGTGCAGCAGTTGCAACAGCCACCGCCCGCCGGCCGGGTCCTCGGCGGCGACTGCGCGCATCAGTGGTGCCTGGCGCAGATCCAGGCGTTGCCGACGCGGATCGGTATAAACCCGCAGTGCGGCCTGCACATCGGCCTGGCCCGTAGTGAACCGCTCCAAGGTCAGCGGAGCCTGGCGCCAGACCACCTGCAGCGGCTCGTCGAGGCCTTCCCAGGCCAGTGCGGTGCGCAGGATGTCGTGGCGGGCGATGGCCTGGTTCAGGGCCTCCATGAAGCGCAGCAGGCAGACCTCGTCGTCGAAGGCCAGCATCACGTGGAGCAAATAGGTGTCGCCATGCGCCTGTAGCAGATGGTGGAACAGAATGCCGGCCTGCAACGGCACCAGCGGATAGATATCCTGGATATTCGCCGCGCCACCGGGCACGCCGGCAACGATGCTTTCGATCTGCGCTTGATCGAGATGACACAGGTCGAACATCGCCGGGGTGATGTGGGTGGTCCCCACGGGCAGTCCGCTGGTCCGGGCCGCCGGGTTCTCGGGCTGGCGCAGGGCTTCGATCAGCGCCGGTTTGTGGCTGCGCAGCAGTGCGATCAGTGCCTGGTCGGCCAGGACTTCGTCGTCCGCCACCACCGACAGTTGATCGCCGCGCAGGGACAGGGTGACGCCACGGTGTTTGAGCAAGGCCAGCAATTGATCCGCAGTCACAGGAGCAGTTCCTTCAATGGAGTGGTGACCGCCGCCAGACCGGCGAGGGTCGGCGCGGTGAACAGTTGGCTGATGTCGGCCCGCAGGTTGTGCTGGCGCAAGCGCTCGACCAGCCCCATGGCGATCAGCGAATGGCCGCCCAGGGCGAAGAAATTGTCGTGGCGGCTGACCCGCTCGACATTCAGCAGCTCGCACCAGAGAGCGGCCAGGACAACCTCGATTTCGCCCTGGGGCGCTTCATAAGGCGTCTGCACGAACGCTTGGGCGTCCGGCTCGGGCAGCGCATTGCGGTCGAGCTTGCCGTTGGCGGTCAACGGCAGCCGGTCCAGGCGCACATAGGCGCTGGGCAGCATGTAGTCGGGCAAATGCTCGCTCAGGGCGGCGCGGGCCTGGCCTGGAGTCGGCGGTATGTCGCCCTGCAAGTAAGCGATCAGCCGGTCCACACCGTGGCGATCGGCACGGCCCAGCACCACGGCCTGACGCACCCCGGGCAGCGCCAGCAGGTGGCTTTCGATTTCACCCAGTTCGATGCGATGCCCGTGGATTTTTACCTGGAAGTCGGTGCGTCCCAGGTAACTGAGGCTGCCATCCGACTCCCAGCGGCCGAGGTCGCCGGTGCGATACAAGCGCGCGTCGGGCTCGCGGGAAAACGGGTCGACGAGGAAGCGCTCGCCGGTGAGCGCCTCACGCCGCCAGTAACCGCGCGCCACGCCCTGGCCGCCGATATGAATCTCTCCGACCACCCCCTGCGGGACGCGCCGACCGTGGACGTCTAGCACCTGCACCCGGGTATTGGGCAATGGCTGGCCGAGGCTCGGCAGCGTGTACTGATCGAGCCAGGCACTGGTGGTGTCGACGGTGCACTCGGTGGGCCCGTAGACGTTCAGTACCCGCACGCCGGATTCGTTGGCCAGTTGTGCCCACAGTTCGGCGGGCACCGCCTCGCCGCCCAGCAGGATGCGCGACGGCAATGGCTGTGGCATGGCCTGCGCCTGCCGGTGCTTGAGCAGGGCTTGCAACTGGCTTGGCGTGCAATCGAACACGGTGACCTGCTGGTGGTGCAAGTAATCCAGCAGCGCCCCGGCATCCAGGCGTATGCGTTTGGGGATCAGCACCAGGCAGTGACCACTGAGCCATTGGCAAAGCTGCTGCACTGAGGCATCGAAGGCCATCGATGCATTGAGTGAGCAGCGGCTGTTGGCGGGCAGGTCGTGCAGACGCTGGCGCAGGCCGGCCCACAGATTGAGCACCGAACGGTGCTCGACCATGACCCCTTTGGGCTGCCCGGTGGAACCGGAGGTGTAGATCATGTACGCCAGGTCGGTCGGCTGCGGCCCTGGCGCGGTTTCTGCCGCTGCCAGTGAGTGCTGCCAGTCATGCTGTCCGGGGGCGTCGAGGCTGATCAACGGTCCGCCCGTGAAGGCGGGCAGCCGCTCGCGCACCTGCTCCTGGGTGATCAGCGCCGCGGGGGCACTGTCGTCCAGCAGATAGGCCAGGCGGCTGGCCGGATAGTCGGGATCCATCGGTACATAGGCACAGCCGGCTTTCCACACCGCCAGCAGGGCCACCGCCGCATGTGCCTGGCGCTCCAGGCACACGGCAACGAACTGACCGCGCCGCAGCCCATGGTTCAGCAGGTGATGGGCCAGGCGGCTGGCTTGCCGGTCGAGCTCACGGAACGTCAGGGACTGATGTCCATCGATCACCGCCAAGGCGTCCGGCGTCGCCGCGACCTGTTCGGCAAATCGCTGCGCCAGCGTACCTTCGGGCGCAACCGTGGGCGGCGGGTTGAAGCGGTTCAGAAGCGCCTCCTCCTGGGGTGGCAGCACGCGCAATTGTTGCACCGGTGTGTCGCCTGGCTGTGCCAGGGTCTCTACCAGCGAGTCCAGGGCTTGCAGCATGAATTCCACGAGCCGCTCGGGCGCGTGTTCGGGGTGGGTCTGGGCGGTGAGCTCGAAGCCTTCGCCCAAGTCGTCCATCGCCAGGTTGAAGGGGTAGTGGGTGCGTTCTTCGCTGTGCAGCAGGGTCATTCCCGGCATGGCCTGGGGGATGTTCGCTTGCCCGGCATGGCTGTAGCGGTAGTTGAACAGCGCACTGAACAGGGCCGTGCCCGCCGGCACCGCGCTGCATCGCTGAGCCAGCGCCAGCGGGGTCTGTTCGTGGCAGAGCAGACCGTTCAAGGCGTCCTGGACCCTTTGCAGCACGGCGTTGGTGCTGTCTTGCAGGCGCACGCGCAACGGCAGCGTGTTGATGAACAGGCCCAGGGTCCGGTCCGCATGGGAACCGGCTTGCAGGCGCCCGAACAGTACCGTGCCGAATACCACGTCATCGCGACCGCTGAGGCGCCCCAGCACCAGCGCCCATGCCAAGTGGCAGATACCGGCCACGCTCACGCCGTGGGCATGGGCCTGTTGGCGCAGCCGGCGCGCCAGTTCCGGGGCCAACGCTTGCCGGTGTTCCAGGGCCTGCCAGCGCGGATCGGCATGCAAGTCGAGGTCGAAAGGCAGGGTCGGCTCGTCCAGGTCGCCCAACTGCTCGCTGAAGAACTTGCCCGCGGCGTCCACCACCTCCGGGCGCCGTGCCTGGGCCACCAGGTCGCGGGGGCTGGTGGGCACGGGCAGCTCGGCCTGATGACCGCCTTCGATCAGGGCAATTTCCTCGACCATCAACTCCAGCGAGGTGTGATCCACCACCACATGGTGATGCAGCAACAACAGCAGCCAACGGTCATGGGCGGCGTCGAAGGCCACGCGGGCTTCGATCAATGGCGCCTGGCGCAGGTCGAGACGGAAATGGCGCGGATCGGCGCTGGCGTGCAAGCGGGCGGCGATATCCTCACCGTCGAGCACCAGGCGTCGCGGCGTGAAGGAGACGTGCCGCAGCACCACCTGCAATGGCTCGTCCAGGTCCTCCCAGAGCACCAGGGTGCGCAGCGCGTCATGCCGGGCAATGACCTGTTCCAGCGCGGCGCAGAATCGTTGCAGGCAGGCCTCGTCGGTAAACGCCAACAAGCTGCGTAGCACGTAGCGATCGCCGTCGCGCTGGGCCCGGTGGTGATAAAGCATGCCTTGCTGCAACGGGCCCAGGGGGTAGATGTCCTGGATATTGGCGGCACCGCCGGGCACCTGCGCGGCGATCTGGTCGATATGCGCCTGGGACAGCGCCACCAGGTCGAGCATCTCGGGAGTGATGCGCAAGCAGGAGGGCGCAATGGCGCTGACACTGGCCTCGGGCGCAGCGCTGCGCTCGAGTGCTTCCAGGCGCCGGGCCTGGGCGGCGAGGGTGGAGCGCTCGAAGACGCTGCGGATGTCCAGGTTCCAACCGTTGCGGCGCAGTTGTTCGAGCAGTTGCACCGCGAGCAGCGAGTGCCCGCCAAGGCTGAAGAAATCATCCTCGCGGTCGATGTCCGGCTGGCCGAGCACCTGCGCCCAGATCGCCGCCAGACGTTGTTCAGTGTCGCCACGGGGTGGCTGCCTGATGCCGTCGGCGAGGGCGATGCCGGGCGCTGGCAGGGCCTGGCGGTCGAGTTTGCCGTTGGGCGTCAGTGGCAGGCGCTCCAGGACGATGCAGGCGCTGGGCAGCATGTAGTCCGGCAAGTGTTGTTCCAGATAGGCGCGTACAGCCGCCGTGTCGGGAACTGGCCCGTGGGCATCCTCGGCCACCAGGTAGGCGACCAGTCGCGGGTCGCCGGACGGCGCGGGCTGCGCCACCACCACCGCTTCGCGCACACCCGGCAGGCCGAGCAACTGGGTCTCTATTTCCCCCAGCTCAATGCGGAAGCCGCGCACCTTGACCTGGAAGTCGTTGCGCCCCAGGTATTCCAGGTGACCGTCGGCCCGCCAGCGCCCCAGGTCGCCGGTGCGGTACATGCGCGCCGCGGGATCGTTGACGAATGGATCGGGCAAGAAGTGTTCGGTGGTCAGTTCGCTGCGGTTCAAATAGCCCCGCGCGACACCGGCGCCACCGATGTAGATCTCCCCGGCCACGCCCAGCGGCACCGGCTGGCGGTGCGGGTCCAACAGGTAAATCCGGGTGTTATCCAGAGGGCGACCAATGCCGGCCAGGTAGCCGTCTTCGCGGCGCATCGACAGCCAGGTGGAATAGGTGGTGGTTTCGGTCGGACCGTAGAGGTTGCACACCCGGCGCGCCGCGCTGCGGCTGAACAACTGTTCCACCAGCGCAGCCTTGAGCGGTTCGCCGGCCAGGTTGATGACACGGACGGTGTCGGGGATGGCATCGATCCGCGCCAGTTGCTCGACCGCCGAGGGCACGCTGTTGATGAGCGTCACGGGCCGTGGCTGCGCCAGCAGGGAGAGGGCGTTGTCCACCAGTTGCAGGGTCGCGCCGGCGGCCAGCGGCACGAAGCATTCGAACACCGCCAGGTCGAAGTTGATCGAGGTGGCGAACAGGCTCAGTTGCATCTCCTCGGCCTGAAAATTAGCCAGCGCCCAATGCAGCAGGTTGCAGGCGTTGCGGTGTTCGATCATCACGCCCTTGGGCAGGCCGGTCGAACCGGAGGTGTAGATCACGTAGGCCAGGTGCGCCGGGGTCAGGTTAGGGATCTTCGGGTTGTCCAGGGACAGGGCGTCCAGGCGCTCCGCCAGCGGCGGCGAATCCAGCTGCCAATGGGCTGCGCCTGGGGACGTCGGCAGGCGCCCGTGCGCGGCCTGGCTGGTGAGCACCAGGCGCGGCGCACTGTCTTCGAGCATGTGCACCAGGCGCGCCGTCGGATAAGTCGGATCCAGCGGCACGTAGGCCGCACCGGCCTTCAGGGTGGCGAGCATGGCCACCAGCAGGTGAGGGCCGCGTTCAAGGCAGATCGCTACCCGGTCATCGGGGCGCACGCCGGCAGCCAGCAGGGCATGGGCCAGCTGGTTCGCGCGGCCATTGAGTTGCGCATAGGTGAGCGACGTCTCCCCGGCGCTGTCGATCTGCGCCGCCACCCGGTCGGGATGCAGGGCCGCCTGCTGCTCAAAGGGTTGATGCAGCAGGGTGTCGCGTGGGTGCGCCCGGTGGGTGGGGTTGAATCCGTTCAGTACCTGCTCGCGCTCGGCGGCGGGCAGTGTGTCCAAGGTGCACGCGCGTATCGCTGGCGTCGATTCCAGGTTCTGTGCCAGCGTTTCGAGGGCCTGGATCATGTGGGCCAGCACGGCCTCGGTGTCCACCGAGTGATGGATCTGCCCGGTCAGGGCGAAGCCGTCGCCGAGGTCGTCCACGGACAGGCTGAACGGGTAGTTGCTGCGCTCCTCGCTGCCCAGCCACTGCGTACCCGGCAACGCGAACGCCGGTTGTGCGCTGCGTTGAGCCTGACTGTGACGAAAATTCAGCAGCGCCGAAAACAACGGCGTCTGGGCGGGCAGGGCGCTGCACCGTTGCGCCAGCGCCAGAGGCGCGTGTTCTTGGGCGAGCAATTCGATCAGCCGGGCGTGGGTCTGCCGCAGGGCCGTGTGCAGCGGCGCGTCCAGGTCGACGCGCAGTGGCAAGGTGTTGATGAACATGCCCAGCGCTCGCTCGGCTTGTTCGCCGGCGCTGAAACGACCGAACAGCACGGTGCCGAACACCACCTCGTCGCGACCGCTGGCCTTGCCGATCAACAGGGCCCAGGCCAGGTGGAACAGGCTGGCGACACCGACCTCCCAAGTCTTGGCCAACCGTCGCAGACGCAGGTCCAGGGCAGGCTCCAGCCTGCGCTGGGCCTCACGATTATCGCGGCCCGAACCTTGTACGTCGTGCAGCCCGTAGGGCAGGGTCGGTTCGGTGAGGTCGCCGAGCAGCCGCTGGAAATAAGCCTCGGCGCTGGCCTGGCGATGGGGCTGGCGAGCCTGGGCGACGAACTGGCGAAACGGCACGCTCGGGGGCAGATGGCGATGGGGGTCGAGCATCAGCGCACGCACCTCGGCGAACAGCAATCCCAGGGTGGCGTGGTCGATAGCCAGGTGATGGTGGACCAGTTGCAATTGCCAGTGCTGTGCCGTGCTGTCGAAGCGCACGAAGGCTCGCGCCAGGGGCGCGCGTCGAATGTCCAGCGGTTGGTCGCTGAAGCGTTCACCGTCGGCGAGCCTTTGCACCGGCAGGTTCGCGCTACGCCAGACCACCTGCACCGGCTCGTCCAGGCCTTCCCAGAGTACCGCGCTGCGCAGGACATCGTGACGGGCGATCACTTGGTCGAACGCCGCGACGAAGCCTTGCAATCGCTCGTGGCTGTCGAAGGCCAGGGTGGCGCGCAGCAAGTAGGCGTCGTCATCCGGTTGCAACAGGTGCTGGAACAGCAAGCCTTCCTGCAGAGGCGCCAGCGGGTAGATGTCCTGGACGTTGGCCGTGCCACCCTCGACAGCCGCGACGACCGAGTCGATCTGCGCTTGCGGCAGGCTGAGCAGGGGCAGCATGTCCGGGGTGATGCGCGGGCAGTCCGGGGCGATGCCCGAAGCGATGACAGGCGCGTTGGGTTCGGCTGGGCTCACCGGGTGTTCGAGCAGCAGGGCCAGATGATGGAGGTTCGCCGCGCTGAACAAGGTCCCGATGTCGAGGTGCCAACCCTCGGCCCGCAATTGCTCGACCAGTTGCACGGCCATCAACGAGTGACCGCCGAGGGCAAAGAAATTGTCCTGGCGTCCTACCCGCGGCACGCCGAGGGTTTGCGCCCAGAGCTCGGCGAGACGACTTTCCACCGGCCCCTGGGGAGCTTCGTAGCGCTGCAAGGCGAAGTGGTCTTCACTCGGCTCGGGCAGGGCGCGGCGGTCCAGCTTGCCATTGGCGGTCAGGCTGAAAGCCTCCACGTGCACAAAGGCCGCCGGCAGCATGTAGTCCGGCAATACCGTGGCCAAGCGGCCTCGCAGTTCATTGGGTTGTTGAGCCTGGGTCGCGCTGAAATAGGCCAACAGGCGCTGCTGGGCGTCGACCCGCACCACCGCTTCGGTGATTCCGGGCAGGGCCTTGAGCTGCGCTTCGATTTCCCCCAACTCGATGCGGAAACCGCGGACCTTGACCTGCAGGTCGTTGCGTCCCAGGAACATCAGTACGCCGTCGGCTCGCCAGCGCACCAGATCACCGGTGCGGTACAGCCGCGTCCCCGGGGTGAAAGGGTTGGCGACGAAGCGCTCTTCGCTCAATTGCGCCTGGTTCAGATAACCGAGGGCCAGCCCGTCGCCACCGATGTACAGCTCCCCAGCGACGCCGATGGGCAGCGGCTGGCGCCGCTCATCGAGGACGTAGACCTGGGTATTGCCAATGGGGCGGCCGATGGGAATGTCGCCCGCCAGCGCATCCTCTAGCGTGATGCGGTGGGTGGTGGCGAAGGTGGTGCTTTCGGTGGGGCCGTAGCCGTTAAGCAACTGCCCGGGAGGCGACTGGCGCAGCACCCGCTCGATGCAGCGCGGGTCCAGCACATCACCGCCCACCATCAGCAAGCGCAGGGCGGCGAAGGCCGGGGCCAGAGTCTCGGCGAACTGGTGGAACAACCCGGCGGTGAGCCACAGCACGCTGACTTCGTGGCGCAACAGGTGTTCATTCAAGCGCCCGGCGTCGAGCACGGTCTGGCGCGGGCAGACCACCAGGCAGCCACCGTTGAGCAGGGCACCCCAGATTTCCAGGGTGCTGGCGTCAAAGGCCGGGTTGGCGGCCAGGGCGATGCGATCCTGGACGCTGAAGTCGGCAAAGCCGTTGTTGCGCACCAGCCGGGTCACGGCGCGGTGCGGCACCTGCACGCCCTTGGGCACGCCGGTGGAGCCGGAGGTGTACATGATGTAGGCGACAGCGCCGGCACGGCTCAGCGACGGGGTCGGCGCGTCTTCGAATGATCCGCCGACATCGATCAGTTGCACGCCTTGCACCGCCGGCCTGTCGTCGCCTTCGACCAGCAGCCAGCCACTGCCACAATCCGCCAGGACCCGCGCCTGATGGGCCAGCGGGGCATCCCGGTCGATGGGCACATAGGCGGCGCCGCACTTGAGGATGGCCAGCACCGATACGATCAATGCCGTGCCGCGGGGCAAAGCCAACGCCACTTGGTCACCGGCCTTGATACCGCAGGCCGCCAGATGCCCGGACAGGCGTCCGGCGCGGCGGTCGAGCTGACGATAGCTCAACGACTGCCCGCCATCGAGCAGTGCCGTGGCGTCGGGACGCCGCCGCACCTGCGCTTCGAACAGGCTGTGCAGGGGCTCGTCGGCCGGGTAGTCACGGAGGCTGGCATTGAATTCGTGGAGTACTTGCTGCTGTTCGGCGGCGTCCAGCAGCGAAGCCTCGGCCAGCGGCCGGTCAGGATCAGTCAGCAGTTGCTCGGTCAGATGTTGAAGGCGCCGCAGATGCGCGGCCATGTCGTCGGCGCTGAACAGCCGTGGGTCGTAGTTGAACTCCAGGAGCGGCTCGGTTTTCTCCTCGTAATGACGCAGGTAGATGGCCAGAGGGTAGCGCTCATGGCCGTTGTGCCAGGTGCGCAGCGCACATCGTGCCGGACCCAGATGCACGTCCCCCGGGTATTGCTCGACTGACAGCATCACCTCGAACAAATGACCGGGATGACCGGCGCGGGCGCGCAATTCACGATGCAGGGTTTGCAGCGGATAGCGTTGGTGCCGGTAGCTGCGCAGTGTCTGGCTGGCCACCTGCTGCACGGTGCGGGCAAAGCTCAGCGTCGGATCGACCTGCACCGCCAATGGCAGGACCGAGGAAAACATCCCGGCCGTGCGCTTTTGCAACGGGTTGCTGCGGTTGTGTACGGGCAGGCCGATGACCAGCCGTTCGCGTTGATCGGTCATCCGGCTGAAATAGTAGGCCAGCAGGGCGCTGAGACTGTGGCTCAGCGTGGCTCCCTGGGTTTTCGCCCATTGGCTCAACCGCTCGAGGCGCTCGCCGCCCAGGGTCCAGATTGCCTGGGCGCTGGGCACCGGCTCGCCGCCGTTGGCTCGCGGCGCTTGCTGGAACAATGGCGCCGGCAGCGCCGGAAACTGTTCGATCCAGTAATCGCGGGCCTTGGCGTAGCGCGTCGAGTCGAGGAACGCCTGGTCCCGCGCCACGAAGTCGCGATAACCCTGTGCCAACTCGGGATCAAGAACAGGCGACTGGCCTTGCAGCAACTGGTTATAGGCCGCGCTCACGGCCTGGCCGATCAGGCCCACCGAAGTGCCGTCGCAGATCAGGTGGTGATAGCGGCTGTTCCACAGCGCATGGGTGTCCGACAACTGGAACCACTCCATGCTCCACAACGGCTGATCGTAAAGGCTGAACGGGGTACGGTTGAGCTGCGTGATGCGGGTCAGGGCAGCGTCGCGGGCCTGGGGTTCGGCGCGCCAGTCGTGGTAGGCCAGGGCACCCGGCACGGTGTCGTCAACCCGTTGCGTCACGTGCCCGGCCTGCTCGCTGAAAACCAACCGCAACGCGTCATGCTGGGCCACCACGACCCGTAGCGCGGCGGCGAACAGGGCGAGGTCTACCGCACCGTGGATTTCCACGGTGACACCGATGTTGTAGGAGGGCGTATCGGGCGACAGCTGTTGATCGAGCCAGACGGACTGTTGGGTGGAACTCAATGAATAGCATTGCGCTTCGACCATGACACTTCCCTGTGAATGGTTGCGATCCCGGTCGACACGCAGCGGAGGCGGCGACTTTCGCGAACCGATTGTCCTTGAGAACGAACGGCGCACGGGGCCTGTCGACGGGCCTGTGTCCCTGTCTGAAAAAGGGAGCGAGGCAAGCCGCTGGCGGCGCTCGGACGTTCAATCCGAGCGCGTAACATAGCAGCGCTTTCGAAGATGGGAAGCTAATTTTTAACGGTTGTACGATGTCATAACGCGATCATATGACTGCGGTTCCGCAGCCTAGAGCGGCCGCCGCATCGGGTGGGAAAGGATAAGGTTCACTGCACCGAATATGGCGATGGGACCAGCACCTCTCGGTGCGAACGTTCTTCGACCGAGCGCTGTTGCCAAGCAGCCGATGTCAGAACCGCCCGCCACCAACGCCATGCCCTCCGGTGTTCCATCCGCCATCAGAAAAAGTGACCCTTACGATTGCTCACATAATGGTCGGGCCAGCCGAAAGCTTCTTATCGCCTGTTTTCTTGAAAGGAGTATTTGAATGCTGGTGCAAGAGGCTGTGAGCTTTACTGAAGAGGATCAGCGCATTCTGGATTCTCTGATGCCCGGACAGGAGGGATGGCACACGCCGAGTGATCTGGAGTGTTTGTCCACCTGCCCCTATTCAAGTCGCTGTGTCAGCCATGGGCCGGCAGAGAAAGTCTGCTCTGATGATTGGAGACAGGCCCCATTGGATGAAGACTCCTCCAAGGTCTTCGTGCATGTCCTGCAGAACTTCGATTTTTACAACCAGGCCGATTTACCGCATTTAACCGTCCAATCGAAGGCCGTGTCTGCGCTTCATTCCAAATTCCTGAAAGCAATGGAAAGCCTGGTTGTCTCGGAGTATGCGGAAGGGTCTTTGCAAATGATCCAGCATCGTCGGCGCGAGCGAGCCAAAGGTGTTTCTCGGCGGCTGAAGAACGAGCGCTTTTTTCAAACGAAAAAACTTGAGTGTGAGGCGTGTGGCGTCGATTTCTACGGGCGCTACGGAGCGGCGGGCTTTCGGGTCATTGAGTGCCATCACCAGATCCCGCTGTCTCATGGAGACCATAAAGGGAAAACCAACCCGCAGGATCTGGCGTTGCTATGCGCGAATTGCCACAGGCTCGCTCACACATCGGAGTCACTGCATCGAACGGATGCTTTGCGCCAATACGTTCAAGGCGAGGCAGCTAAATAATCGGTTATGCTCACGGGAGCCATCCCGCCTGCACCCCTGGCGCCGGCTCCATTTCAACCAAAACCGGGCTACTTGCCCCCTGCTGTCGAAGAGCGAATCGCAACAGTGCCAATACGAGGAAGAATCATGCGGATGTGGATGATGGCAACGGGTATTTGCCTTATCGCAATGGTAACCAACGCCCAGGCTCAAGCCACACCTCAAGCCACTCAAGAGATAAGGGGCCTGTTGGACTTTGTCGAGCACAGTGAATGCCAGTTTGTGCGTAACGGAGAGACGTTCGCAGGGCCCGAGGCTCGTGCGCACCTGGAGAAAAAGCTGGATTACCTGGAGGACAAGAACAAGGTGAACAGCGCAGAAGACTTCATCGATCTTGCTGCCACGAAAAGCAGCATGAGTGGTCGCGACTATGAGGTGCGATGTCCAGAAGGCACACAACCGGCAGGTGCCTGGCTCAAGCGGGAGCTACAGAAACAACGGCAGCTTCATTGATTTTGTCTCAAGACGAATAGTGCGGTTCTGGTTCTTGCTTGCTTTTATTCAACAACAATAGCGTCTTGGGCCGGGGACTCTTCGATACGTTTTTCGTTGTCTAAGAGAGTGTTTGAAGCGTGCCGGGTAGGTCTGTGTTTGGGGATCACCGGCCGCCCCCTTTGTTCTCCAGCACGGGCGTTTGCTGGGCAGCGCGCAAAGCCATTCCGCCAAAGGACACGCTGGCATCCACATAGCGCAACGCCGACTTCATATCCTTCCAGCCGACATATCCCATCAATCCCTTGATGTCCCAACCATTCGCAGACGCCCAGGTCGCAAAGCCGCGCCGCATCGAGTGACTGCTGTACCGCTCCGCAGGCAAGCCTGCCTCTTTGAAGATGCGGCGCAATACGGGAATCAAGCTATGCGGCTGCATGACTTTGCCTGACAGGTTGCCCCAGCGATCAATTCGCTGGAACACCGGGCCCTTTGCAATCCCTGCCACTGTTATCCAGTCGATGTAGGCCTCCACGGGACAGAGCATGGCGAGCGCCGGCGTCTGGAAGGTCGCTCCTTCATACTGACGGTCGCCCTTGGTGTAGGGCAGGAAAAAGGTAATCCCTTCACCGCTGATGGCTTTCGTGTTCTCCACCGTCAGCCTGGTCAACTCATCGCCCCGAAAACCACGCCAGAACCCGATCAAGATAATCGCCACCGAGCGACGGTGACGCACCAGCGACTTGTAGTCTCCGCGTTCAAGCGCGGCGGTTGCTTGCCTTTCCAGCCAGGTGACCGCCTGCTCCAGATGCTTCAGCAGCAGCGGGGCGGCCTGTCTGACCTGTGCAGGGTGCACGGCCCTGATGCCTTTGATCATCTGGCGGACGTCAGGCGTTTTGGTCGGGTCAGGGAAACCCTGGGTGAGGTGCCACTGGGCGAGGGCCGCCAGGCGCTGCTTGAGGGTGTTGATCGAGAGCTTGTCGGCGTACTCCGCCAGGTACCGAACCACACCTGTGCCGGTCGTGGGCAGATACCCACCCCAGGTGACTTCGAAGTGTTCGATCGCCGCCCGATAGCTTTTCCGTGTGTTCTCCCGGGTGCCGGCGCGGAGGTATCGATCTGCCTTTTCCATTGTTTGCCGCCTTCAAAATCGGAGCATTGCTGCCTGCGTACGCCGCTGGGAGGTGTTCCGGGCGCAGCGATGAGTCAAGAAGCCATAAAGCACTATTATGGACTTGTAGAAAGCCGGCCTGAAAGGGTGTAAGGTTCGCCTAATTCGATATGTATTTACATAACATGTAACACGGTACGAAATCGTAGGGGGTTGTATGGCTCGAGGCGGGATCAACAAGGCTGTAGTGCAGAAAGCACGTCAGGCGCTGCTCGCCAGGGGCGCAAACCCCAGCATCGACGCCGTGCGCGTGGAGCTCGGAAATACGGGCTCCAAGACCACGATTTCTCGCTACCTGAAAGAGCTTGAACCGTCCAATTCAGAGCCAGTGACCTCACGTGAACGCATGAGTGAAGCGCTCAACGGCATGGTGCAGACGCTGCTGGATCAACTGATGGAGGAGGGCCAGGAAGTCATTTCCCAGGCCACTGTGGCTTTTGAACAGCAGCGGGCCGCGCTGGAAAAGCAGATCATCGAGGTCAGATCAGAGCTGGCTACCGCTCAACGTCAATTGGCGACCCAACAGGCTGCGATAGAGACGCAGAACGCGGAACTCGCAACCAGCCAGTCCTCGCTCCAGGCGGAGTTGACGCGTAATGCACGCCTTAGCCAGCGCTGCACCGACCTGGAATTCCTGGTTGCGGAAAAGGACAAGCACCTCCAATCGCTGGAGGAAAAGCACGTCCAGGCTCGCGGGGCGCTTGAGCACTATCGAGAGGCGGTGAAGGAGCAGCGCAATCAGGATCAACGCAAGCACGAGGCTCAACTGCATGAGATGCAGGTTGAACAGCGCAAGCTGCGAGAGACCATCGCCGTAAACCAGGACGACCTGACCCGATTGAATCGCGACAATGAACGCCTGCTCGCTGAAGCCAGGCAGCAAACCAAGGCCCTGCATACCCAGGAAGCCCTGGTTCAGTCGCTCAATACTCAAATTGCGGCGCTGCGCCAGGGTGAGGCCAAGACCGCTGGGGTGACTGAACACCTCATGGAGCAGGTCTCGGCTTTGCGTGATGAAGTAAAGGCGCTTCACAAGGTCACTGCTGTAGCTGAACTGCGTGAGCAGGAAACCGCAGCGCTGATCGCATCGCTTCAGAAAGAGAATGAGCAACTTCGGCAGGCTGAGACAAGCCCGGAGGAGGGTAGCGATGCCTCCTCGGGGGCAGAGAAGCACACCAAGCCTTCGAAACGACCCAGGAGATAAGTATGAATCAGATCGCAGGAAATCCGCAGGGCCATGATGAAGACTCGTCAGCGTGGAAATTCGCTCATCAGCGGCTTGCCCAGATGCTCGTGGAAAGGGCCGGGTCATCTGGCCCCTTGAGCCCGATCATGAAGGTGAAAGCCCCGGCGGCTGACCGCTTCCGCCGGGGTTGCATCAGGCTTCCTTGACCATATACCGCAGAATCAAGGTCAATGCCGTCGCGATACACAGCATCGCGGCCATCGCAATCAGTCCTGCATTGAATGACTGAGTGACATCCTTGAGCCAGCCCACTGCGTACGGTCCCACCAACCCGCCAAGGCTCCCCACGGCATTGATGAACGCGATACCGCCGGCTGCGGCCTGTTTGCTGAGAAACGTCGCCGGGATGCTATAGAAACAGGTACGTACCGAACTCAAGCCGATCAAGGCAACCGTGAGGCCAATCAGCGCCGGAATCAGATCGCTGTAGACCACCGAGAAGATAAAGCCTGCTGCGCCGGTGGCGCAGGTGATCGCCAGGTGCAGGACATAACGTCGCTTGCGAGCGAGCACCTTCGCCCAAAGCAACATGGCGACACTGGCAATCAGATAGGGTATCGCCGATACCCAGCCGATCTGAGTGGTGGTCAGCGCATGGGTTTTGAGAATCTGCGGCAGCCACACGCCGATGCCGAGAATGCCGATGATATAGCTGAACAGAATGGCTGCCAGCAGCCACACCCGGGTGTCCTTGATCGACTCGCGAAAACTGTGGGCGCCCTTCGATTCGTGCTCGGCGTCCAGCGCCGATTGCAATGCCTGGCGCTCGTCCATGGTCAGCCATTTCGCGTCGGCGGGCTTGTCGGCGAGCAGCTTCAGGCACATCACGCCCAATACGCAGGCCGGCAGGCCTTGAAGCACCAACAGCCACTGCCAGCCGCGATAGCCCCAGAGGCCATCCATCGCGAGCATGGCGGCAGAGAGGGGGCCACCGAGTACCGATGACAGCGGAATCGCGAACAGAAACCAGGCCATGACCCGCGTGCGGTACTGAATGGGAAACCACAACGACAGGAAGAAGATCACCCCGGGGAAAAAACCAGCCTCGGCGATGCCGGCCAGCAGGCGAATGAGCGAGTAACTGACGGGTCCTTGAGCCAACGCGGTGGAGGCGGAAAAGAGTCCCCAGGTAATCATGATTCTTGCGAGCCACCGACGCGCACCGAAGCGGTAGAGCGCCAGATTGCTGGGCACTTCGAACAAGCAATAACCGACATAAAAAATGCCGGCCGCAAAGCCGAACTGGGAGGCGGTGAGGCCCAGGTCGTCGTTCATGGTCAACGACGCAAAGCCGACGTTGGTTCTGTCGAGATAATTGAAGAAGTACGCGATGGCGAGCAGCGGGATCAACCTGATCGCGGCTTTGCGACAGGCACTGGATGCCAATGTTTCCTGGTCGGTTACTTGAGGGGCTGTGAGCGTATTCATGGGGCTCCGTTATTGTTGTAATCGGGAGCCTGGAAGCATATGGCCGGCCTTCTTGTAGGCGCCAAGACCTTTAAACCATAGATGTCCATAACCGCACGGCATAGGACTTTCAGCGGGCGCGACACTGGGCTGCGGCTATGCCCGGCCAGCATCGAACCCCATGAGATATCAGTATTGGTTATTTTTTTTCAAGTGCATAAACCTGAGGCTTCAACCCCTCCGTTTGGCATGCCAGACAACAATAAAAGGCGTATGCAATGCACTACACTCAGGTCATGAAATCTCTAGTCGTCGCGGGACTCGTTGCCTATAGCCTGCCGGGAAATGCCGATGATTCGGTACACACCCTGGTGGCTGAAAAAGGCAACGTGCATATCGAAGCGCTGGATCAGGGCAAGGGCCCTGTCATCGTGATCCTGCCGTCAAAAGGCCGCGGTGCGAATGACTATGACGAAGTGGCACGCTACCTGGCTGCCGACGGCTTTCGGGTGATTCGCCCTGAACCGCGTGGAGTCAAGGGCAGCAAGGCACCGATGGATACACCCACGCTGCATGATTTCGCCGCCGACGTGGCGCTGGTGATGGACAAGGCCAAGATCGGGCCCTCGGTGGTGGTTGGGCACGCCTGGGGCAGCCAGCCCGCGCGCGTGTTGGCGGTGGACCGTCCGGACCTGGTCAAGGGTGTCGTGCTGGCAGCCGCATCGATCGGCAAATTACCTGAGGGCTCATCGGAGAAACCCTACGGCCGCATGGTTGAGGCGATCAAAGGTGCGGGGAATTATTCGTTGCCAGAGGCCAAGCGTGTCGACTATCTCAAGGAGGCGTTCTTCGCACCTGGCAATGACCCGCGTGCCTGGCTGAGCGGATGGTACGACAAAACCCACCAGGCCCAGGATCATGCGCGCGATACCACGCCCGTGGAGCTGTATTGGTCAGCCGGGAACAGCGTGCCGATTCTTGACCTGCAGGGGCAGCATGACGCGGTGGTGATCCCGAACATTCTCAAATCGATGCTCGGCGACCGGGTCGAACACAAGACCATCGCCAACGCCGGCCACGCCATGGCGCCCGAGCAGCCCCGTGAAATGGCAGAGGCCATCGCCGAGTTCGCCCAGCGCGTGTATGCGGCCAAGTGATAAGTTGATTTTTAGCGAATGCGCAGTGTGGGAGGAAGCTTGCCTCCCACACTGGCAGCACTTACCGGTTACCGCTATTTCGCATACTGCGCCTTGGCAAACGCGGCGATCGCATCCGCCATCGCCTTGGGTTGCTCAGGCGCCATGGCGTGGCCGGCATTTTTCAATACCACCACCTGGACCCGGTCGCCGAGCATGCTTTTGAGCACACCGGAGAAACGCCGTGGGGCGACCGTGTCGGCCTCACCTTGCAGGTCGAGAATCGGTGCTGTGCCGGCGGCGAAATAGTCGTCCACCGGGGTGGTGTTGCGTGCATGGCCCTCGGCGTCATGGGTTGCCTGGTGCCAGCCGTCCAACCACACCCTCGGGTCGTTGCCCGGAGCAAAGAAGGCCTTGCGCAAGTAGATCAGACGTTGTTCTTCGGGCAGTGACAGGTCGCCCGCGCCATCGATGGCCTGGCGCATCTCGGCGTTGATGGGCTTTTCAGTCGAGCCTGGCGGTACCTTGCCTGCGGAAGCCGCGGCCATGACCACGCCGCGCACGAGGTCCGGACGGTCCGCGGCGAGCATGCGCGCGGCGAAGTTGCCCCAGGCATGACCGACCACCACGATGGGGCCTTTGTTCTCATGTTCGACCACCGCCGCCACATCGCGAGCGAAGTCGTGCACGCTCAGGTTTTCCATCGGCCCCTTGCTTTGCCCTATACCGCGTGGTTCCGGCCGGACAACCCTGAACCCATCCGCTTGAAGGTAATCGGCAACCTGGTCATAGTCGCGGCCCGAGCGGCCCAATGAGGGCAGCATCACGATGACGGGGCCGGTACCTTGGCTGTTGACCTCGATTTGTACATTGTCATAACGGACCAGCTCTTGCTTGAGTGGCGCACCGGCGGCCATGGCGATAGCGGAGGCCAGGCTGAAGGTGGCACCGATTAGAAGACGCGAAAAAATTCTCATTATTTGGACTCCTGGGCAGTCAAGTTTTGCACCGGCTCAAGGCCGCTCTCTTCAAGCAAACGGCGTGCGGCCGGGCTGTTGAGGTAGGCAATGAATTCACGGGCTGGGATCGCGTTGGGGGTATGGTTGGCAGCTGCCGCGCAGAACCGGCTGACCTTCTGCACTTCTTCGGGCAGCGGTCCCAGGTAGTCGACGCCGGGGGTCACCTTCAGCTCGCTGATCTGTTGCATGCCGATATCCGCGTCGCCCCTGGCCAGGGCTGTGCCAACCAGCTCTTTGCCGGCAATTTCGACGGTCTTGCCTTTGACCTGATCGTTGATACCCAATCGCTGGAAGAGCTCGGTGCGGATAAAGACGCCGCTGGCGCCCTGGGAATAAGCGATCCTGTCGGCCTTCAGCAAGGCGGATTTCAGCGCTGCGACGCTTGAGACATCTGGCGTGGGTTTGCCATGGGGGACGCCGACACCGATGCGCGAGTCGGCAATCTCGCTGCGGGTGGCCATGTCAAAGGCGCCGGTGGGGGAGAGCAGTGCCAAGGTTTCGTCGGCCATGATCGCCAGGTCCATGGGCTCTTTGTGTTTGATGCGTTCTGGAATGGATTCAGGCGAGGCTCCCATGGAAGGCCCCCAACTGAACTTCAGGGTGTTGCCGCTGGCTTTTTCGTAGGCCGGCTGAAGGTGTTCCATGGCGCCCCTGAGTGCGCCGCTGGCAATGACCTTCAATTCGGCCGCTTCGCCCAACTGAGAGAAACCGAGCAAGCTGACCAACCCGGTGGTCACCAATATCGGCGCAGATTTTGTTTTTTTCATGATGCTACCTTCTCTAATGGGCGCCCGTTTCAGGCACCACGGGTGTTGACGAACAACGAATACAACGACGTGGTTGAAGCCATCAGCAGGCGATTGCCGCGCGGGCCGCCGAAACACAGGTTGGCGCAGCGTTCCGGCAGGTCGATATGCCCGATCGCCGTGCCATCGGGCGCGAAGATGCGCACCCCATCCAGACCCGGCTCAGGCGCTCCCCAGCCGCACCAGAGGTTTCCGTCTACATCGACACGCAGGCCATCGGGCAAGCCGCTGCCGGCATCGATCAGCACACGGCGTTGGCCGATCCGGCCTTGGTCATCAACGCTGTAGGCCACGATTCGTCGGGGGCGAGCCCTGGACTCAACCAGGTAGAGCGTCCTTTCATCGGGGGAGAAGGCAAGGCCGTTCGGCCCTTCGAGGTCTTCGGCGACACAGTGCAGGGTGCCCTCGGCATCGAGGCGATAGAGGTTGGCCGGCAGTTCCGGCGTACCCTGGCGCCCCATGTAGTCACTGATCAGGCCGAAAGGCGGGTCGGTGAACCAGATGCTGTCGTCAGACTTCACCACGATGTCATTCGGCGAGTTCAGCGGCTTGCCTGCAAAGCTTTCAGCCAGCACCGTGGTGCTGCCGTCGTACTCGGTGCGAGTGACGCGTCGCCCGCCGTGCTCGCAGATCAGCAAGCGGCCTTGACGGTCGCGGGTCATGCCGTTGGCCTGATTCGAAGGCTGGCGAAACACGCCCAGAGCGCCCGTGGCTTCGTCCCAACGCATGATGCGGTCGTTGGGCAAGTCGGTGAACAACAGGAATCGACCGTCGGCGAACCATGCCGGGCCTTCCGCCCAGCGCAGGCCGCCACCGAGACGCTCGACCTTGGCATGGGCCAGGCGGTAGTGGGCAAAGCGCGGGTCCAGCTCACGTACCCTGGGATCGGGCACGCGCGGGCTGGACGACCATGAAATCTCGTCCATCGTTTGATCTCCGAAAGGGTGGGCGTCAGCTGTAGAGGCGCGCCGGGTTATCGATCAGTACCGCTTGCTGCAAGGCGGGGCTGTCGCAGACTTGGCGAATGAAATCGAGCAATTGCTCGTCATCCGGGACCGGCCCCTTGATATTCGGATGCGGCCAGTCCGAGCCCCAGATCGCGCGTTGCGGCGCGCATTCGAGCAGCGTACGTACCTGGTCCAGCGCCTGCGGCCACGGACCGGGCCGGCCTTGCATGGCGCGATCGATGCCGGACAGTTTGATCCAGCGGTTCGAGTGGTCCAGTTCGATGCACAGCTCGCGCATCAGCGCCGGATCAACAGGCTCGGTGAGGTCCGGGCGGGCCATATGATCGATGACCAGCGGCGTCTCCAGATTCCGCCAGGCTTGCAGGAACGGCAGCAACACGGGCAATTCCCCATGCACCAGCACATGCCAGCCGAACGACCTGACGCGTTCGGCCAGGGCGCGCAGTTTTTCCGGGTCGCGTGCGCCTGGCAGGTGGCCCATCAAGTTGAAGCGAATACCCCGCAGGCCGCCGTCATGGAGTGCCTGCAATTGGGTGTCGGTGGTGGTGTCGTCAATGATCCCGACACCTCGGTAGCGGCCGGCACTGTCGGCAATCGCCTGTAGAATGGCGGCGTGATCGGTGCCATAGGGCGCGGCCTGCACCAGCACGCCGTGGCTGATGCCCAGACGGCGATGCAGGTTCAGTAACTCGGCGAAGGGCGCGGGCTCCGGTGCGTAGGCAGCATTGGCCGGCAGTGGAAATTGGGCCCAGGGGCCGTAGATATGCGTGTGGCAATCCCACACACCCATCGGGTTGGATGAAGTCGACATACTGGCTCCTGCAAGTGGCTCAGTCGCAACGCGCGGTCATGCCGCCATCGACGATGATTTCAGTGCCGGTGACAAAGCGCGATTCATCGCTGGCCAGATACAGCGCGGCATAAGCGGTGTCGCGGCCGTCGCCCATGAACCCGAGTGGAATGCGTTTCAGGCGGGTGTCGAGCAATTTGCCCACATCGCCGCCCGTGCGTTGCCCGGCCAGGCGCACCTCGACCATCGGCGTATGCAATTGTCCAGGCACCACGGTGTTCACGCGGATGCCCTTGGGCGCGTATTCCACGGCGGTGACGCGCGACAGCTGAATCACGCCGGCTTTGCTGGCGGCGTAGGCCACCTGGGCCGAGCCCGTCCAGCGAATGCCGGACGTCGATGCGGTATTGATGATCGAGCCACTGCCCTGGGCTTCCATCAGCGGCAGTACGTGCTTACAGGTGAGGTAGACGCTGCTGAGGTTCAGGGCTATCTGGGCATCGAACTTTTCTTCAGCCAGGGCAACAGCGCCGCCTGCCGCCGAACCACCGACGTTATTCACCAGGATATCGACCGTGCCATAGGTTTCCTTGCAGGTGGCAACCATTGCGGCCACGGCCTGGGTATTGGTGACATCGCAGGCATAAGGTGTGACCTCACCGCCGGCCTCACGAATGCGCTCAAGCGTTTCCTCCATGGCCTCCAGATCACGATCGACCGCGAAGACTTTGGCACCGGCCATGGCGAATAGCACCGCGACCGCGCGACCGTTGCCCCAGCCGCTGCCGACACAGCCGGCACCGGTGACGATAGCGACCTTGCCTTGGAGGCGATCGCTTTTTGGAAGAGTTTCGGTCATGCAAGTATCCTCAATTCAATGTTGTTGGTAGTTCGGCAATGGCGCCCACGGGCGGTGGCACTTCGAACACCTTGATGGTCATGGAAATCAGGCTGTAGTAGCCCGCGATGCCGACCAGGTCGACAGCCGCATCGGTGCCCAACAGCTCGGTGAACTCGGCATACAGGTCGTCGCTGATCGCACGCTGGGCGTGCAGCTCGCGAATGAAGCGGTAAACCAGCGCTTCATCGGCGTTTTCGAACGCAGGCGCCACGTCATCCCGAATGGCGTCGATGATCTGCGGCGCCAAGCCCGCTTCCAGCGCGAAGGGCTTGTGGGCAGCCCACTCGTACTCGGCGAGCCAGTGGCGCCCCATCATCAGGATCGCAAGCTCAGACAGGCGCGGCTCCAGGCAGGTGTCATAGCGGCAGTAGCGGCCCAATGCCTGGGCGCACTCCGCCAGCTCCGGCCTGTGCAACCAGATGGCCAGGGGGCCTCGCACCCCTTTGCGTGGGCCATTGGCGATGCGCTCGTAAACCGGGCGCTGCTCATCGCTGAGGTGGTTCGGGTCGATAGGGGGCAAACGATTCATGGAGCTTTCCTGTCAGGGACGCGGTGACTGAATGTTGGGGGTCGACGCCGGCTCGATGGACCGCTCGGTCGAGGGGCTTTCCACCGGCTGACGCAGCAGGCTACGGCTTGGCTTGCGGCCGGTTTCGCGCTCGAAATCTTCAGGGTTGAACGCGCCTTCCCAGCGTGCGATGGCAAACACCGCGACGGTGTTGCCGACGATATTGGTCAGGGCCGTGGCGGTGGCCATGATGCGGTCGATACCAAACAGCAGGCCGAGGCCACTCAGGGGGAGGGTTTGTACCGACTGCAACGTCGCGGCGAGTTTGATGAAGGCGCCGCCCGCCACCGTGGTTCCCCCCTTGGAGGTGATACTCAGGATGGCCAGCAGACCCAGTTGCTGCAGCAGGGAGAACGGCGTGTCGGTGGCCTGGGCGATGAACCCGATGGCAATCGCCATGTAGATCGCCGTGCCGTCGAGGTTGAAGCTATAGCCAGCGGGTAGGACAAAACCGACCACCACCTCATCGCAACCGCTGCGCTGCAGTTTTTCGAGCAGGCGTGGAAACGCTACTTCGCCAGATGCGGTGCCGAAAACCAGCAGGATTTCATCGCGAATCAGGCGCAGTACACTGCCAAACGGCAAGCCGATGGACCAACTGATCGAACCGAGAATGCCGAACACGAAGATCAGCGACGCCGCGTAGTAAACCGCGATCAACTTCAGGAGGTAGAGGAGGGTATCGCCACCATAACTGCCGATGGCGGCTGCCATGGCACCAAACGCGCCCAGCGGCGCCAGCTTCATGATGAAACTGAGCATCTTGAACAGAATGCTCTGGGCTTCACCGAGGGCTTTCACGGCAACCGAATCCGGGCCACATACCCGATTGATGGCGATACCGGCCAGCACCGAAATAATCAATACCTGGATGATGTCGCCTTTGGCGAACGCATCGACCAGCGTATGCGGAATCAGCCCCAGCAGGTAGTTGATCATGGAGACACTGCCCGCGGCCGAGGTGGCCTTGATCGCTTCGCTGGATTCGTTGAGGCTGGTGGCATGCAAACCCACGCCGGGCTCCACCACGTTGACCAGAATGAAACCGATCAGCATCGCCACCGTGCTGACCACTTCAAAGTAGATCAGCGATTTGACGCCAAGCCTGCCGAGCTTGCGCATGTCCTGGACATGGGTAAGCCCATGCACGAGGGTGACGAAAACGATCGGCGCCAACATCATTTTCAGCAGGGCGATGAACGCTTGTCCCAGAGGCTTCATGGCTACCGCCCATTGTGGCGCGGCGAAGCCGAGAATGACGGCAGCGACCAGTGCGATCAGCACCTGCACGTGGAGTTTCTTCAACTGATTCATGGCATTTCCTGACCCAATACTGGGCATCATTATTCTTGTGGTTACTCGCCCTTTGATGGGGCAAGCTGGGCCTTCAGCTATCTGTATTGAGCATAGAAAAAACTAAACCTAGGCACAAAAACCTTATTTTGATACAAAGCTATGCCATTACGGCATGGTGAGCACGATGGACATACGAGAACTCCGCTCCTTTGTAAAAGTCGCTCAGTGCGGCGGTTTCAGTCGCGCGGCGAAAGAACTCTTCATCGCTCAGCCGGCGCTGAGTCGGCAGATCGCCAAGCTTGAAGAACAGCTTCAAGTGGCGCTGTTCATTCGACATGGCCGGGGAGTGCAGCTGACCGCTGCGGGGGCGCGCTTGCTTGAGCGGGCGGATGTCATGCTGCGCTACATGGAAGAAACCGCCGACCATGTCCGCAACAGCGCATTCGAGGAGCGCGGGCACTTGGCCGTTGGATTGCCGCCTGCGATCGGTACTATCGTCGGACCGCAGTTGATCCGTCGTTTTCACGAGCGCTGGCCAAAGGCGTCATTGCATGTGCTCGAAGGCCTGAGCACATCGCTGCAGGAGTGGTTGCTGGATGGCCGGATCCAGGTCGCCGTGGTGTACAACCAGCCGTTGCTCGAGGCCTTTGATGTCAGGCCGATTTTCAGCGAACGGATGGTGTTGGTCGGGCCGCCTCGGGAAACGCCGAAATCGGTGCGCATCATGGGCTTGGCGGATTTCCCGTTGATCCTCCCCGGGTTGCCCCACAGCAATCGACGGCTGATCGAACAGGTCGCCGCGCAGAACGGCCTTCAATTGAATGTCGTCTTCGACGTGGACAGCGTCAGCCTGACCAAACGCATGGTGGCCGAAGGCATGGGCTATTCGATTCTTGCCCATGCGGCAGTCCAGGAAGACATCGCCAATGGCGTCCTAGTGGGCCATGCGATTGAACGTCCCGGCATTCGCTCCACGGTTTCGCTGACCACACTCAAGGACCGTAGGAACAGTCGCCTGGCTTTGAGTTGGGAAAAAATCCTGCTGGAGACGTTGGAAGAACTCGTGACGGTAGGTGCGTGGAAGGAGGCCACACTTTGGCTTGGCCGAGATGGAGCATGAGCAGTTCCAAACGAGCCATGGTTTGACCGGTTAAAAACGCCCCAGCTTGAGGGGGTACTCAATCACGATGTAAACCCGGTCGATGTCATCCCCACCCTGAGCGCTATTGCCCCGATGGGTCACATGGGACACCTGCATGGACAAATCCTTGGCCGGCCCCGATTGCACGGTGTAGTGCAAATCGATATCCCGCTCCCAATGGCGTCCGCCGTCCCCTTGTTGCGGGACGAACTGACCGGTGCCCGGATCAAATGGGTTGTACGCCCCACCTTGGGGAGCATGGGTGCCGTCGATGCCGCGGCCGGTGACGTAGCGGGTCATGAATTTCAATCCCGGGACGCCGAAAGCACCCAGGTCGAGGTCGTAGCGCGCCTGCCACGAGCGTTCGCCGGCACCGTTGAAATCGGCGTATTTGATGGAGTTGGCGAGGTAGATCGAGTCGCCGCCCACAAAGTCGAAGGGCGTGTCGCCATGGATCTTCTGATAAGCCAGGGTGAATCCCTGGGCGCCGACGGTATATTTGCCAGACAGGCTATAGGCGGTGTTATCAATCGCGCCGGCCTCGGCGTCGCCGTAATCCTGGGTGTGGTAAACGTTGCCGTCCAGAAAGAACCCGGATTGCTTCAGATGCAGGTTGGCATAGTACTGGCGCCAGGTGTCGCTCAGCTCGGATGCGTAGAGAGCACCGCCCAACGGCTGATCCTCGAACAATTGGGCACCGAGGAAACTGATGCTGCCGGTCTCGGTGCTCACCCCATAACCGCTGAAGTCGCCCTTGCGGGTCGAGGCGTCCTGATTCTTGAACGCGATGAAACGCCCGGCCTGCAAATGCACGTCGTCGAATTCCCGGCTGTCGAGCAGAAACCCCGTGGCGTATTCCGGTTGCAGGCGTTTATCGGCAGTGTCGAATACCGGGGTTTCCACGGTCATCTCACCGTAGGCCAAGGTGGTTCGGGATGCGCGCAGTTTCAACGCACCGCCGGCACTGGAAAAGTCGTTCTCACTGCGGCCATCCGAATCCAGCGGCAGCAATCCCGTTCCGGAATGCCCCTTGCCGCCATCCAGTTTCACACCGAGAAAACCATGGGCATCGACACCGAATCCTACGGTGCCCGGGGTAAAACCGGAGGCAAATGAGCCGATGAAACCTTGAGCCCACTCCTGCTTATAGTTTTTGTTCGCCGGGGAGGGGGATCGGTAGTCGTTCTGCAGGAAGAAATTGCGGCTCAGGACATCCAGGGTTGCGCCGCCCATAAAGCCTTGCGTCGACGGCTCGGCAGCCAGGGCGGTGCCGCAGGTGCCGATTAGCAACATGGATAACCAGAGCCTGGATCGTGGCCATTGTTGGGCGCGAGTTTTATTGCTGCAAAGGCTGCGGGTGTTCAGTGCTTGAGTTGCGGTGCGCATGTTGGAGCCAGTTCGGTGACGAGGGCCCGATTATTGGCCGCAGGGCTCTGGCTGGTGAGTTAAACGTTGTTAATTCTGAGGGGGTACGATTCGTCGGACTAACGCTAGCGCAAGCCCGTATAGCATTGAACGCCTCGCAACGCCTGTCCTCCAATCACTATCAGAAAGAAGAAGGAGAACCAGCATGCAGCCTAAAACTGAAGGACTCGAAGAGCACGGCCCTAGCGGCGTGCCTTACATCAACGATCCGGAAAAGCCCACTTCACCGCCCTTGAACGACGCCGACGCCACTGATGCAGCCGAGGCGGAGGAAGATATTCAGGACGAAGCAGAATCCATTTAAATGTGAGGAGCAAGGCAATGGACAACTATCACCTGAGCCCGTCTGCGGATGGCTGGGAACTTAAGAAGGCCGGCGCAGAGCGTGCCTCTAAAAAAGCTGCCACAAAGCAGGAGCTGATGAACTCTCTGGCAGACTTCTTTGATGGCAAGACCGCCTCGGTGAAGATTCATAAAGCCGACGGTTCCATCGAGGAAGAACGCACCTATCCGCGTTCCGCTGACCCCAGGCGAACCAAGGGGTGACCCCCATTTCCGCTGCCGACCTGGGTATCGTGATCGACGCCCCGGGCGGCCACGGAGTGTATCGGTGGCTGCTTGCCAGTTTTCTGATCGGTAAAAGGATACGTTCTTCTGTCGCCGTTGAGGCGTACCGGAACCTGGTTGATCGGTATGGCCTGGATACGCCTGCAAAGCTCGCCCGATGCCCACATCGGGATCTTGTCAGGCTCCTCGGCCAAGCGGGCTACGCACGATACGATGAATCCACGGCGCGGCGACTTCACGAGCTTGGTGTGGGCCTGGATACCGGACTGGAGTCTCGGATGAACGCTTTGCAGGGCGGTTCAATGGAAGCGGCTGAGTTTGAGCGATGGTTGCTCAGCTTTAACGGCATCGGGCCGAAGACGTTGGAGATATTCAAGCGCGAAGTGGCGCTGAGAGACAAATAGGTACAATCAGCTTTGGCATGGAAACTCTTACACGGTCGATCGTTTTGATATGGATGTTGTTAAAGGATTTTGGCCGTAGTTCTGGGCGTCTGGGTGCTTGGTTACTTTTGAGCCGGTCAGCGGGAGGATTCTACGCGCGCTTGGACGATGATTTACAGCGCCATGAGGCGCTTCTTCCTGGTCATCAATGATCAAGCAGTGTGAGCGCTGGATGTGCTCGTTGACCCCGACCGTCGAAATCATTTCTGACAAGAATGTCAGGAGGCGGTCAGCCTCCAGACACCTTTGCTGTCTAGACTCTGCAGGTCACCCCCGTTCCCACAGAGGAATTACCTGATGCGTCTGCTCATTGTCGAGGACGAAGAAAAGACGTTCTCCTACGTCCATCGGGGCCTGACCGAGCTTGGCTACATTGTCGATGTTGCGACCAATGGCATCGATGGCCTGCACTATGCGCTGGAAATGGATTACGACGTGGTGATCCTCGACGTCATGCTGCCAGGCAAGGATGGCTACGGCGTGTTGCAGGGCCTGCGTCTGCACAAGAAAACCCCGGTGATCATGTTGTCGGCCAGGGGCACGGTGGACGATCGAGTCCGGGGGCTGCGAGAGGGCGCCGATGACTACCTGGCCAAACCTTTTTCCTTTGCCGAACTGGTCGCGCGTGTCCAGGCCCTGATCCGACGCCGCGCCGATGACACCGCCGATCCGACGCACCTGCGCATCGACGACCTGGAAGTCGACCTGCAAGCACGCAAGGTGACTCGGGGCGGGTTGCGACTGGACCTGACAGCCAAGGAGTTCTGCCTGTTGAGCCTGCTGGCACGGCACCAGGGGGAAATTCTTTCCAAGTTGATGATTGCCGAACAGGTCTGGGACATGAATTTCGACAGCGACGCCAACGTGGTCGAGGTTGCGATCAAGCGCGTGCGAGCCAAGGTCGACGCGCCGTATCCGCGCAAGCTGCTGCACACCGTCCGCGGCATGGGCTACGTGTTGGAGAGTCGCGAAGTCAACGACAGGCAAGTCGGTGCGCTGTGATGAAAGGATCGATAGCCAAGCGGCTCGCCTTGATGTTTGCACTCGCGGTCACGCTCATCACCGCTGTCAGCGCGACGCTGTTGCGCTGTTCCTTGAAGCAATCGCTCGAAGACCAGATGCAGAACGAGCTGATCCTGCGCCATTCCGTACTCGATCCGGTGCTCGCAAAATATGATTCGCCGGAATTCTGGGTCGGCTTGCGCCAGAAGCTCAACGGCCTGACACCCGCGGACGAGCGGGTGCGTTATTGGGTCCTGGTTGACAACCCCGCCTACAGTTATGGCGGGGCGATGCCGGACGGCCAGGACTGGTCCAAGCGCCCAGATGGTTTTTCCACCGTCGAGGTACCTGATCGGGATCGGCCCATGATGCTGATGGTCGAGACCATCGCGGCGATGGGCAGCCGACCGGAGTTACGTTTTATCGTCGGGCTCGATTCGACGCCGTTCATGAAGACCCTCGATAATTTCACCAGGACCTTGGTCCTGACATCGGCGCTGGGCGTCGTGCTGGTCGCACTGCTGGGCTACTGGATCGCGCGTTTTGGCCTGGGGCCGGTCAGGCGCCTGAGCCGTCAGGCCAACAGCCTGCCACCGGGGGATTCCAAGCAGCGACTGGACACCGAGGCGCTGCCCGGCGAATTGCAAGAACTGGCGGTGTCGTTCAATGGCGCCCTGGCTCGCCAGGAGGCGGCCTGGTGCCAGCTCGAAGGGTTCAATGCCAATGTTGCCCATGAGCTGCGAACGCCGCTGACCAACCTGATCGGCCAGACCCAGGTCGCGTTGGCCCATGGGCGAGACGTGAACGAGCTTCAGGATCTGTTGCAGTCCAACCTCGAAGAGCTGGAACGGATGGGCACCATCGTCAACGACATGCTGTTCCTGGCGGGGGCCGAAAGCGGCCAGCGGGCAACCGAGCTGAGTGATGTCTCGCTGAACGAAGAGGCGTCGAAGACGGTGGAATATCTGGAGCCGGTCCTGCACGAGAAGCAGTTGAGCGTAGTGATCCAAGGCGACATGCACGTGTGCATCGACCGACGCCTTTTCCACCGTTCCCTGGCCAATCTGATACAGAACGCGGCACGATACGCGGTGCCGAACAGCACGATAACCGTGAGCTTGGTCAGCCACGGAATGGAGGCCGATGTGAGCGTATCCAATGCTGGCGAGCCGATTGACAACGTGCACCTGGAGCGCTTGTTCCAGCGCTTCTATCGAGCTGACGCCGCCCGTGCGCGAAGCGATGCGCACCATGGCCTGGGGCTTTCCATCGTACGAGCGGTGGCCTCCATGCACGGTGGCCGGGTGTTCGCCCACAGCAAAGATGGCCTGAATACCTTCGGTTTTTCCCTGACGAGCCAGGCGGCGCGCTAGCCGCCACACCATCGGCTTGCGCTGTTGCATTCAGCGCAGGCCGGTGTTTCCCCTGCGCCGGCGTTTGACATGTTCCTGTCAGTCGGCAGTCACCTTGACGTCAGTGTCCTCCTCCTAGAGTGCTACCACCATCTCGGTAAAGGCAGTCGTGGAGTCCCACCATGAAGATCCAGAACTTATCGATCGCCAGTCTGCTGGCAATCATCACTTTGAGCGGTTCACCTCTGTTTGCCAAAGAGCAAGTGCAACCACCGGCTTACGAGTACGGCATGCCGCTGGACGTCGCCCGGGCCATTCGTATCGAGGCGCCGCACTCGTCCATGTGCGAAGTGGTGCCGGCAAAGATGACCTACGTGGATACGCAAGGCGAACTCCGCCAGGTCAGTTTTCTGCAACTGGCTGATGTGTGCGCCATCCAGTGAGCGCCGGCCGTGCCGGTTCACCTTCAAACAGAGAGCACTCAACCATGTGGAATACAACAACAAGCTTCTGCGCATTCGACGTCAAGAACCGCACGAGTCCGCTGCTGAGACTGGCCCGGGCATTGGCCGCCGGCGTCGCGTTGCTCAGCGCCGTGAGCATCGAGGCTTCGGCCCGGGTTGCCCCGAAACCCGACTGGTCGACCGACGATATCCCGGCCCAGAACGGCAGAATCGTCCTGATTACCGGCGGCACCAGCGGCATGGGTTATGAGGATGCGCTGGCGCTGGCGCGTGCCGGCGCCGAAGTGATTATCGCGGCGCGCAATCCAGAGCGCGGAGCCGAGGCCATCGCCCGTATCCAACAGGCGGTGCCCGACGCCAAGGTGCAGTTCGAGGCCGTGGACCTGGCCAATCTTTCATCCGTACGCGGCTTGGCCCAGCGCCTCAACCAGACGCTGCCGCGCCTCGACGTGCTGATCAACAATGCCGCCATCATGGCACCGCCAGAACGGGGCATCTCGGCAGACGGTTACGAACTCCAGCTGGCAACCAATTATCTGGGGCATTTCGCATTGACCGGCCTGCTGGTGCCGCTCTTGCGCCAAAGCGAGGACGCCCGAGTGGTGAGTCTTTCAAGCATTGCAGCGGCGCGCGGCGCGGTGAATTTCGATGATCTCCAGTCCGAGCAGAAGTACGACCCTTATGCGGCCTACGCGCAATCGAAACTGGCCATCCTGCATTGGGCTTTTGCGTTGCAACGGCGCAGTGATGCGGAAAATTGGGGCATTCGCAGTGTTGCCGCGCATCCGGGTGTCGCGGTCACCGAGCTGATTGCACGTGGTCCGGGTCTCCACAGTGAATTCGGCCAGCGCTGGGCAAAGGACCGCAACGAGTACCACTCGGCAGCACAAGGGGCGTTGCCCACGTTATATGCCGCCACCGCGCCGCAAGCCAACGGCGGAGCCTATTACGGCCCGACCGGAGACGAGGAAAAGCGCGGTCCGCTGGGCTTCGCCAAGACGCCAGCCGCGGCGACCAGGGCGGCGGATGCCGAGCGACTCTGGTCCGTCGCTGAACAGCTGACCGGCGTCACCTACCGCTGATGCAACTGAGGGCATCCGGTTCGCCCGATGCCCCATCCTCTGGCCTGTTGCCGTTATCCTGGAGTTCCCATGTGTATGCCTTCCTATCTACGCCGGCTGAGCCTTGCCGTTAACGCCCGCGACGGAGAGCTGCTTCCGGCGCTGTGCGGGTTCTTGTTGTTCCTGTGTCTTTTTACCGGTTACTTCATGCTGCGTCCGATTCGCGAGTCGATGGGCATCGCGGCCGGCGTGGAAAACCTGCAATGGTTGTTCACCGCAACTTTCGTCGCCATGCTGGTGGCCGTTCCTTTATTCGCCTGGCTCAGTGCCAGGGTACCGCGCCTGCGCCTCATCGACTGGGTGTACGGCTTCTTCGGGTTCAACCTGTTGATGTTCGTCGAGGTTTTCCAGTTCCAGCCGGACAGCATCTGGCTGGCCAGGGTCTTCTACGTCTGGATCTCGGTCTATAACCTGTTCGTCGTCTCCGTGGCCTGGAGCTTGATGGCGGATGTGTTCGACAGCGAGCAGGCCAAGCGTCTATTTGCCTTTATCGCAGCGGGTGCCAGCATCGGTGGCCTGCTGGGGCCAGCCCTGAGTGCGCTGCTCATCGAGCCCATCGGTGCGTCAGGCGTAATGCTACTGGCGGCCTTGCTGCTCGGTGTGACGCTGGTCTTGAAGCGAGCATTGATGAGATGGCGCGAAACGGGCGGCGCTGGCCGCCCTGACGCCGCGCCGACGCAAAGCCCCCGCCAGCCCTTGCAGGGCAACCCGTTCAGTGGTTTGACGGCGGTGTTCCAGTCGCCTTATCTGCTGGGGATAGCCGGGTTCGTGGTGCTGTTGGCGACGGTCAGTACCTTTCTTTATTTCGAGCAGGCACGCCTGGTGGCCGAGCTTTACCCGGACCGCGCTTCGCAAGTTCGCATCTTTGGCACCATCGACATCATCGTGCAGGCGGGCGCGTTATTGTCCCAGTTGTTCATTACCGGTCGTATCGCACCGAAGCTGGGGATCCGTGCGTTGTTGGCCAGCGTGCCGTTGCTCATGTGCATCGGCTTCGTCGGTCTTGCATTGGCGCCCGGATTTGCCTTGCTTGCGGCATTGATGATCATTCGGCGCATCGGCGAATACGCGTTCGTCAGGCCAGGCAGGGAAATGCTCTTTGCGCCGTTGGACGCCGAGAGTAAATACAAGGCCAAGAACGTCATCGACACCGTGGTTTATCGCGCTGGCGACGCCATGAGTGGATGGGCCAAGAGCTTGCTCGACATGCTGGGGCAGGGCGCCAGCCTGGCCGCAATGGTAGGCGCGTGTTGCGCGTTGCTGTGGGGGTATCTGGGCTGGCAACTGGGCAGGCAGGCAGATAATGCCGCTTCGCGGGAGTTACGCCTGGCGATTATCTCGGCCAGGGCATCGCGTCCTTACGGTTAATTGGAGGTGATACGGATGGCTCTAAAAAGCAAGGTACTGGCAGTAGGTGCGGTGATTGCCTTTTCGGTTTTCTCCACGGCCTTCGCGAACACCGAAAATCCGTTTGTCGGCACCTGGCGCGTGATCAGCGCAACGGTTGAGCGCCAGGGCAGTATCTCGGATGCTTATGGACCCAATCCTCATGGCTGGCTGGTTTTCACAGCAGGGTTGACGTTTATTGAAGTGCTCACTGATCCACGTGTGCCGGCGTTTCGCTCCAACGTGCGTGGCGAAGGCACCGACGAGGAAAACCGCGCAGCCATGGCGGGTAGCATCGGTTTCTTTGGACGATACACCGTTAACCAGCAAGGCGAGTTCACGGGCAACACCGTTGAAGGGTCTACTTTTCCAAACTGGGTGGGCGCTGTGCGTACGCAGGATGACTTGCAACTGAAGGTCGATGGCGATCGGATGGTGGAAAATTTTCGGCGCCCCGATGGGACGAAGGTTCACATCGTCTTTGAGCGTGTCAGGTAATCACATCCCGCTGGTCTGGATTTTGCCGATGCGGTTCTGGCCGTTCCTGGAACGACCAGTCTGGAGAGGGCGAGGGCGGGAATAATCAAGCTTATGACCCGCAATACGTTTTTGATGGCGACATAAATGACACGCCAGTTCAGTCGCTGCGATTAGACGCTGAACCGCCGCAAAATCACTTCCAATCCATTGGACATCGCCTTGAGTTCCTGGGTCGTTCGCACGATCCCTCCCTGGGCGGCGGCGTTCTCTTCGACACTTTGTGCCATTTTTTCTACGTTGCACGCGACCTGCTCACTGGCGGCGCGCTGTTCCTGCAACGACAACGAAATGAAACTGACGGCGGCAAGAGATTCGTCCAGCGCGCTCTTGATCCTGCTCATGGACTCGCCTGCACTTTCGACCAGTTTCTGGCCATGGGTCACGCGCTCGGAGCCTGCGGCCATGCTCTCTTTGGCTTTGCTCATGCCATTCTGAATCGTGTTGACCAACGTGACGATTTCCGTGGTGGATTGAGCGGTGCGGGCGGCCAGGCCGCGAACTTCATCTGCTACCACCGCAAAACCACGGCCTTGTTCGCCGGCTCGGGCCGCTTCGATGGCGGCATTCAACGCAAGAAGATTGGTCTGTTCAGCGATGCCCCGGATCACACCGACAATCAGGCTGATGTCGTTCGACTGAATTGCCAACTGATCGATATCGGATGAGCTTTGCGCAACCAGATTGGCAATGTGTCCCATCTCCTGGATGGACTCGTGCATCACCGCCATGCCGTCATTGGTGATTTGTCCTGCTTTCTGCGTGGTGTTCTGGGCCTGTTTTGCGTTGTCGGCAATATGGGTGATGCTCACGGAAAGTTGTTCTACCGTGGCGGCCATGGACGAGGCTGTCTCGCTTTGCAGGGCGGCGCTGTTCATTCCCTGCTCGGAAGAAGCCGATAATTGCAGGGTAGTGCCCTCGATTTGCTCGGAGGCGTGGCCGATCTTGCCGATCATCTCGCGCAGACTATGGCGCATGGCCTGAACGGAGTGCAGAACCCCGGTCGACGGCTGTCGCTGATCCAGCTGTGTACCGGCCAGTTTTCCTTGGGCGATATTCGAGCTGATAGCGGCGAGTTCTGTGGGCTCAGCACCGAGTTGGCGGCTCAACAGCCTGGAAAAATACAACCCGTAGGCCGCACCGGTGGCCAGCGCCAGGACCAGAATCAACAGGCTGAGTTTGAGGTAAAAGGTGTAGGCGATCTGCTGCTGATCGAACTGGCTTTTGGCTTCGACCAGTTGCACTTCGATCAGCTCGGAGAATTTGGCTGACAAGGGGTCAATCAGTGGATACAACTGATCCGTCGCAAAGCGTGCGATACCGGCATCGTCGTTCTGACGCAACATGCCCTGCAAGTTTTGCAGTGGCCCGCGGGAGGTTTCCATCAGCGGCTCGATTTGCGCGATCAGATGGGTTTCTGCCGGGATCAGTTGCGTCGATTTATAGGCTTGCCATGTTCGATCGATTTCCCGCAGGGCTTGTTCTATCCGGGTCAGCGATTCGGCTTTGGTAAAGGTGCCGTTGCGCGTCTTGTGGGTGGCGTCGACGATGTCCACGGCGTACAGGTCAGCAATTCTCTTCAAGTCCCTCAGGGGTACGACTCGGTCGAGATAGACGGTCTCCAGGCTGAGTACAGCGGATTGCATTCCAAAGAGTCCGAGTCCGCCGACGCACAACAAACCAATCAGTAACGCGCTAGTGAGCAATAGGAGATGGGTCCTGATCTTCCAGCTTTGCATATTCCATTATTCCTAATCACCTGGATCGGGTTTCTGATCGAAAGGGCAGAGCCAGGTGTTGCACGCCCAATGAAGGCATAATGATATCGTGTTCTGTGTGATCCAAGGTAAAGGAACGGCGACTCCGCCTTGCCTGATTACGCCGGCTGTCACTTATGCGATAGAAACTTCGACTGCCCGATTACGAAGATCTCGTCGAAACGACGTTTAGGGTGTGGTGGTTCTTGGGCGTAGCACCACACCCCTGAGATCGCCGCCCGAGCTATGCGCTTTGGCGGGTCAAACCTGAAAGCACAGATCTGAGTCGCTCCATCGTCGTCGATGAGCAGGTTTGCATGGGCTCACGAAGCTCGTTGCTGATCAGGCCATTGATGCTCAGAGCTGCTTTGATGACAGCCGGGTTAGGCTCAGCGAACGCCATCTTTATCCAAGGCAGCAGGCGGTAAAATGTAGCCCGGGCGCATATGACATCGCCTCTATCCATCTCCTGCATCATCTGGACATACAGATTTGGACGAATGTGGGCCGAGGCTGAAATGGCGCCGGCTCCGCCCAGGGCGAGGTTTGTGAAGATCTGGATATCCTCGCCGGTCAGAATTTCTGCATTGCCGTCCTTGATCAGGGCCATGGTGGTTTCGACATCACCACCGCAGTCCTTGACCGCCGCGATTTTGGGATGACGCACGATTCTTCTCAGCGTCTCTCGTTCGATCCTCACGCCTGTTCGGTAGGGAATGTCGTAAAGGACTACCGGGACAGATGAGGCATCAGCGACTGTTTGGAAAAATGACTCGATGCCTTGCTGCGAAGGCCGGATGTAGTAGGGCGCTGGAACCAGAATGCCGGCGATGTCACGGCTCTGGATCTTTTGCTGGAATGCCAGGGCTTCCTGCAGGTTGTTGGCCGACAACCCCATGATCACCTGGTCAGGTCGAGCGATCTGCAGAACGGCATCCAGTACCTCGAGCTGTTCATCCTTGTTCATCGCTGCGGCTTCGCCAGTGGTGCCGCATACGAGCAGCCCCCTCACGCTTTCAGAAAGGAGGGTTTTCACCAAGCTTTCGAGCGCGTCGAAGTCGACGTGTCCCGAATGAAAGGGCGTGGCCAGTGCAATCCAGATACCGCGAAAATTAGACATGCATTACTCCTCAGGCAGACCGATTAGTCGACGTCAGAGGAGGGGATGGGAATCAAGCGGGGAGGAGGGCCTGGCGCTATCTGTCCTGTCAGCTCATCTGACGGGACAGCGCCCCGGTCAAATGAGCGGCTGTTTCTTGGATTTCTTGGCAACGGACACGCACGCGCATGCCTGGGCGCAGAGGCCCTTGGCAGACAGCATGTGGTCAGTGGTGAGAATCATGGTTGATCCGTTGCGAAGAGGAACTGCCCGATAGTGCACAGGGTGCGGTGCCTTGGTCAACTATGCGGCGGAAAAATGATCACGCAGTTCGGTTGGGCGTCATGCTCAACGGCGCGGCAATCCACGAGGGATAAGCGGTGGACATGTTCAACCTCCTTGAGCACAGGCATCCAGCGCTTGGGTGATGTCGGCCAGCAGGTCCGCGATGTCTTCAAGGCCCACCGACAAACGCACCAACCCCTCGGAAATCCCGTGGTGCGCACGCTCTTCAGGCGTGTAGGTGGAATGGGTCATGCTGGCTGGATGCTGGGCCAGGGACTCGGCGTCTCCCAGGCTGACCGCGCGGGCGAACAACTCCAGTGCGTTCATGAAACGCCGGCCGGTGGTCAGGCCGCCCTTGAGTTCGAAGGCGATCATGCCCCCGGGTAACTTCATTTGCCTCGACGCCAGGTCGTACTGGGCAAAGGAGGGCAGGCCGGGGTAAGTGACCCATTCGACGGCCGGGTGCGCGTGTAAATACTCGGCGATCACCTGGGCGTTGCTACAATGGCGTTCCATGCGCAGTGACAGGGTCTTGAGCCCGCGCATCAGCAGGAAAGCGTCCTGAGGCGACATTACCGCACCGGTCAGGTCCTTGAGGCCTTGCAGGCGAATGCGGTCCGCCAGTGGATGACTGGTAACCACGATGCCGGCCGTGATATCGCCATGGCCACTGAGGTACTTGGTGGCCGAATGCACCACTACATCCGCACCCATTTCCAAGGGGCGTTGCAGGTATGGAGTGCAGTAGGTGTTATCGACCACCAAGGTGACGTTCCGATGATGGTGGGCAATCTTAGCCACCGCGCAGATGTCGACCAACTGCATGTTCGGATTGGCCGGGGATTCGAAATAGATCATGCGCGTCGAAGGACTGATGGCATCGCGCAGTTCGGCCAGGTTGGACATGTCAACATGGCGCACCTTGACGCCAAACTCGCCGATACCGTGGTGCAGCAGAGCGAAGGTGCAACCGTACAACGTACGGTTGAGAATGATCTCGTCACCGGGGCGCAGCAGGGTCCAAAAGGTCGCGGCAATGGCTCCCATGCCGGAGCTGAAGGCCACCGCCGCCTCGCCGTTTTCCAAAGCCGCCATGCGTGATTCCAACAGAGCCAATGTGGGGTTGGAGATCCGCGTGTAAAAATGCCCGGATTCTTCGCCAGCGAAACAACCGGCGCCGTACTCGGCGGTAGGGAAGGCGAACGTGGAGGTCAGGTAGATCGGCGGGATCAGTGCGCCGTTGTTGTCCAGCGGCTTATAGCCGTGATGGATGGCGCGGGTGGAAAAGCCCAGTTCATTGTTTTTATTGTTCATGTTGGACGCTCCTGTATTTCCTACAATGCTATGCTCAATTTCAACAAGAAAAATTCCAAATTGACCCAGAAATAACCCATAAATTGGAATAAAGGCTCCGGAAAACACAATTTGGAGGCAAGACATGCCCGGCGAGCTGGATCGTACCGACAAGGCCTTACTCGCGGCCCTGCAAAGCAACGCCCGGCTGACCATCGCCGAGCTGGCCGAACATGTGGCGCTGACCACTTCGCCGTGTTGGCGACGGGTGAAAATTCTTGAAGAGAACGCAGTGATTACCGGCTACCAGGCGATTCTTTCGCCCAAGGCACTCGGCTACGGCGTCACCGCATTTGTTAGCGTGATGATGGAGTCCCACAGTCAGGAAATGGCTCGATCCTTCGAACAGCGCCTATTGGAAATCCCGGAGATCGTCGCCTGTCACAACGTTTCCGGACGCTACGATTTTCTACTGGAAGTGGTGGCCAAAGACCTGGAGTCTTTCGGCGAGTTTGCGCGAGAGGTGCTGCAAACCTTGCCGGCGGTCAAAGAGATTTATTCAAGTTTTTCGTTCAAATCGGTCAAACCCTCGCGAGTGATCCCGGTGCTGGGCTGAGCGCGGTATTACCTTTTGATGTTTGTCCGGCAATGGCCATCTCTTTTGCGCCAATGCCATAGTGGCTAGCGGTCTGCCATGGTTCAGGGTACACAGATTAATAGGAGGGCACAGAGGTCGTTTCCGGTGATTTCGCGACTGAAGCAATTTCCGTGCACTGGGGTGTAGCAGCTATCGCAATAAACGCATGCACATATTTAATTTAACATAATATACATTATGCGTAACAATATATTACCAAATGCCTGCTGCCATGAGCGACGATCAAACCACGTACACATCAAGTGCGCTTTTCTCCATTTGAAAATTCGCCCCACACGAATCAAGGGCTTGAGACCACTTGATTAACGCACAGCGCTAACCGTGCACCTGGGCTCATTACCCAATCCGGCTGGTTCTTATCCTGACCGGTTGAAGCTGCGCAAAGGTCCAGATGCCGATGGGCATGCCTTCGCAGGCGTGCATCAGATTAAAGTATCAGCGCAGGCCAAAAACCATCTCCTTCGGCACCTCGACGAGTTGCTCGTGACCATGCAGGCTCGAGACGCTTCGCAGCCCGTTAATTACACGCTGGGCAGTTTCGTCTTGACCTTGGCTGATAGTCGCTCATCCGGCGGATAGCCAATGCATCGCCCAAATAGCGGTAGATCTGCGGCGGTATTCTGAGCTTTTTGGCGACACCTTCAATGTCTTTGCGGATAGAGCTATAGCTAGCTTCGCCCCTTGATTTTCGGTTGCTGAAGCGAACCTCACCCACCCTTCCCCATTTTTAAAGGATCTCGCTGACACTGGTCACTACCAGCCATTGACTCGTGGCCAATGCTCGATCTCGCCGTTCTCCTTGAGCGCCTCATAGGCTTGATACTGAGCACCAGTCGCACAGGCATGGTTTGGCAGGACACGAAGGCGCGTACCGATGGGATAGAGTTGCTCGACATCTACAATCGTACTCTCCTCAAAGGACGCCACTCCGTGCTCCTGGTTAGCCGAACGCAGCAACAGGCCATCGATCAGCGATCCATTCTCATCGCACACCACCCCGTAACCGTAATCGCGTTGTTGGGCCTGCGTGCCCCGATCACGGCTCATGGCCATCCAGCCGGAGTCGGTGATGATCCAGCCCTTCTCCGGTTGATGACCTATTACGGTGGTCAGCACGCTCAAGGCCAGATTGTCCAGCGTGCATACACCCACGTTATGCATGACCAAATCGAAGAAGACATAAACCCCTGCGCGGAGCTCCGTGACGCCTTCCAGCTGAACGGCTGACAGCGCCGTAGGCGTAGAGCCAACGCTGACCTCAGGGCAAGGCAGGCCTGCGTGGCGAATGGCCTCAGCAGCTTTCACGCATTCAGAGCGCTCGAGCTCCGCAATTTCCTGCAGGGCGTCCAGGGTATTCAGTTTGTAGCTTTCTCCAGCATGGGTCATGACGCCTTTGAGAACAGCGCCGCCCTGATGCAAAATCGAAGCGATTTCAACCAGGATAGGATCATTGCTGCGGACGCCAGAGCGGTGATGATCGCTGTCGATTTCAATGAATACTTCAAACCCGTGCTCATTGGCTCGGCCGAACTCAACGATGGCCTTAGCACCGGCAACGCTGTCAGTGACGATAATCAAAGCACAGCCCGCCCGGCGCAACTCAAGCGCCTGAGGCAGTTTGGTTGGCGCCATAGCGACCGCATACAGTATGTCGGTTACCCCCTGGGCGAAAAAAGCCTGCGCTTCCTTGAGCGTCGATACGGTGATTCCCTTCGCACCTGCGCGAATTTGCTCCTCCACGACTTGCATGCATTTTGTGGTTTTCACATGGGGCCGCAGTCGAACTCCGAGACTATCGGCCTGGCGCTGCATACTGCCAATGTTGCTTTTCATTTTAGCGACGTCAACAACGGCTATCGGTGTATCCAAGGAATCTATACGAGTAGTCACGGGGAAAACCTCTATCTGTTTGTCATTGCAACTGTACTGAGAAGATTATATTTTTGGTTGACGGTCACTTAATCCAAAGTTAAGAATTTCTTAATGCTTACCTCCGCCGACCTAGAGCTTGTCACCACGATTTCCGCCTCTGGCTCCCTAAGCGAGGCGGCCAGACGGTTACGTGTCACCACCGCGGCTCTTTCCATGAGGTTGCGAAAGCTTGAGAGCGAGCTGGGATTAAAGCTCGCGAGTCGCGACTCCAGGCGCCTGGCATTAACCGAAGATGGGGAGCGACTGGCTGAAGAAGGCAAGCGTCTACTGCAGTCCTTGGAGGAACTCTCGGAGTCGATGATCGCAGATGATCAGCAACTCCAAGGTGTGCTACGTCTTGCGGCGCCGTTCGGATTTGGCCGCTTACGTCTGGCGCCAATGCTGGCTCGATTTGCAAAGCTCCATCCCAAACTGAAGATCGAGCTTGATCTGAAGGAAACGCCGTGGCCGGATCGCGATAATAGTGATGCCGTCATTCATATCGGCCCGATTTCCGATAGTTCCTGGACGGCCCTGGCGCTGGCAACCAACGAACGCTGGTTGTGCGCCACCCCGTCATATCTGCAGAAGCACGGGACGCCTGGGACGCCGGATGAGTTGGCTTCCCATCGCTGTATTTGCATTCGCGAAAACAATGAGCATGCAACGTTTTGGAGTCTGCACAAAAACTCGCAAACAGCGTCGGTTCGAATTACCCCAGCGATGACCACAAATGACGGCGGAGTTGCGCGCAGGTGGGCGGAGAACGACCTGGGGCTGGTGTTGCGATCCCAGTGGGACGTTGCGGAGTCGGTTGCAAATGGAACATTAGTGCGCGTACTGCCTGATTGGCGGTTCGATGCCGCCCCTATCCTGCTCCTTATCCCAACGCGAAAAAATCGATCCCGAAAGGTTCATATGCTGAGCACCTTCCTGAGCGCCTCTTTCAAGTCATCAATCCCGGAATCGGTTTAAATCGGCGTCAGACAGAGCTCGATTGACACTGCGTTCATAGGCTGGATACTTTCGAACCATGAAAAAAACTACCCCCGAACAAGAAGCTCTCATTAGCCAAATGGAGCAGATAGCCGAAGGTCTCAGCCAGACCTTCAGTCCTTTTTGCGAGGTCGTTCTGCACGATCTGCGCGATCCGGATCATGCGATTCTGGCCATACACAACAATCTCTCTGGGCGGGATGTGGGGGACCCGGCTACCGAGTTAGGGCTGGCCAGGATTGCTGATCCGGCATACCCGCAGATCATTGCCAACTACCCAAACCAGTTCAAAGATGGCCGACAGGTAAAAAGTACTTCGATTGGCATCAAGGATGCGTCCGGTCAATACGTCGCGGCGCTGTGCATGAATATCGACCTCTCATTGTTCCGTGGCCTCCAGGGGATGCTGGATCAATTTGGCAGCTTCAGCGTCGATCGTCAGCAAGAAACATTGGAGAGCAACGGCGCCGATACTATCCGGGCCAGGATCGACCAGTTCGCCGCGCGCCTTGCCACAACGCCGCGGGCTCTGAAGGCTGCTGACCGGAGGATCTTGTTGCGGGAGCTGAAAGAGGCAGGGCTGCTTGAGATCAGGAAAGCAATGGAAACGGTAGCCTCTCATCTGGGTGTATCCAGAGCCACTGTCTACACCGACACCAGATGACAGGCGCTAGTTAGCGATAAAGACGCACTGAAGCGGCCTCAACCAGCTGTCGACACGCGAGCAACGGCTTCAATCTCAACCAGGTAGCCATGGTGCAGCTCAGGCACAGGTACAACGGCGCGTGCGGGGCGGTGATTACCCATTGTTTCGGCGTAGATCTTGTCAAACGCTGGCCAATGCTTCACACCCGCTACATAGACGGTGACCTTGACCAGATCAGCGGTGGTGCACCCCGCAGCGTCCAGAATGGCCAGCACATTGTTCAAGGCCAGCTGAGTCTGCTCAGAGAAGCACGCCTGAATATTGTGGGTTCCATCGGGACTGACTGGAAGCTGTCCCGAGATGTAGAGCGAGCCTTGATGAATCACACCTTGGGAGTAGTGCCCTGCCGGGGTCGAAGCTGCGGTAGTGCCGATAATCTTCATGGGAAACCTTTTACGGTGAGCCGGGCCTCGGCATTGCCGAGGCGTCGGTTTGGGTGGGACCTTGTACGGGATCAATGTCCGTTCAAGAATGCTTCCTGGACCTTTTCCGGATTGGTAATGCCATTCGCAATGAGCAACTGCGTCAGGATTCGAGCCTTTTGCGGGTTGAGATCCATCGAGGCAATAAAACCGCTCTTGGAGTCGTCTACTTCAACATTGCGGTTTACGTACCCCTTGCCGACGCGGGTCGATCGAACCACCACGATCCCTTGAGCGGCAGCCTTCTCCAGTGCAGACAGTGCTGTCTTGGAGGTATTGCCGTCGCCCATGCCTGCCAGAACGATGCCCTTCGCCTTGTCGGCAATAGCATGTTCGATTTGGAGTGCATCCATGTTGCTATGGCTATAGACGATTTCTACGCGAGGCAGCGGTGCTGCTTCGGGTAGGGAAAGGGTTTGAGCCGGCAGTGGTGGCTTAACAAATCGCACCTGCCCGAGATCGACGTAGCCTTGAGAGCCGATGTTGGGGGACTGCATAGTCTGTACGCTGGTGCTGTGAGACTTCGTTACCCCGCGGGCACTGTCGATCTGATCGTTCATAACGACCATCACGCCGCGGGCTTTGGACTGCTTGTCAGTGGCGACCTGCACTGCCTGGTAGATGTTGGCGGGGCCATCAGCCCCCAAGGCGGTCGCTGGACGCATGGAACCCACCAGCACTACCGGCTTGTCGGTTTTCAGTACCAGGCTCAGAAAGAAAGCAGTCTCCTCCATCGTGTCAGTACCATGAGTGATGACCACCGAATCAGCCTCATTTTTATCGAAGGCTTGCTGGATACGGTGGGCCAGCTTGAACCAGATCTCATCGCTCATATCCTGCGACCCGATAGAAGCAATCTGCTCCGCCGAGATCGATGCCAGGTCGCCCAGGCCGGTTACGGATGAAACCAACTGCTGCGCCCCGATGGCGCCAGCATTGTAAGCACCGCTTCCGCGATTGTCGGCCGAACCCGCAATCGTGCCACCAGTGGCCAGAAGCAGAACGTGGGAAAGTGCGGATTGCTGAGTAGTGGCGCTCATAGGTTTCTCTTGGGCACTGACTGGGGCTCCAACAACGACGCCCGCCAAAAGCGTCGCGACGGCTGCAACGCAGAGCTTTTTAGGGAGCGATTGGCGAAGATTGAAGCACGGGAAATGGATAGGCATGATGTGCATCTCTTGTTTTTATTAAGTGATGGTTGCGTCAAGCCGTTTGCGGCGACGCTTCCGGGCGGTTGATAGACGACTCTTCAACCTCGTTGCCGTGCCGGCCAATTACCGCAGTCGCGACGCCGCAGCCAAAAACGTTGGTGGCCGTACGGCCCATGTCCAGGATCGGGTCGACGGCCAGAATCAACAGCAGTCCTGCTTCAGGCAGGCCGATCATTGGCAGACCTGCAGCCAAAACAACGAGGGAGCCACGAGCAACACCTGCAGTGCCCTTGCTGATCACCAGCAGCGTCAGCAGCACCATGACTTGGTGGGCAAACGTCATCTCGATGTTGTAGGCCTGAGCAATGAACATCACGATGAACGCTTGATACATCATCGAACCATCGAGGTTGAACGAGTAACCAAGAGGTAGGACGAAACTGTTTATGCGCTTGTTCGACCCGAATTTGTCGAGTGCTGCAATCGCCTTCGGGTAAGCGGCTTCGCTGCTCGCCGTAGAGAAAGCAATCAGGATTGGCTCGCGCAAGTGGGACAATAGCGGCTTGATACGCTGGCCCAAAGCCAGATACCCCGCCAGCGTGATCAGGAACCAGAGCAGCCCCAGGCCCAGGAAATACTGTGCGACCATTTTTCCGAAGGCCACCACCATCTCCAAGCCATGCAAAGTGATCGTAGAAGCGATTGCCGCAAATACTGCGAAAGGCGCCAGGTACATGATGTAGTCAGTGACCTTGAACATGACGTTAGCCAGCTCATCCAGTACCTCAAGGATCAGCGACTTGCCGTTACCTTTCACGAATGACAGCGCGCAGCCGAAGAACAGGGAGAACACAACGATCTGCAGAACTTCATTGCTTCCCATTGCTTCGATGATGCTGCGAGGGAACACGTGCGAAAGGAACGTCGGCAGATTGAAACCGCTCGTGTTCAACCCGGTTTTCACCGCTGCATTGGCATCTACGGTTAGGTTCAGCCCCGCGCCTGGCTGGAAGAAATTCGCAAACATCAGCCCGATCGACAGGGAGATGAGTGAAGCAACCATGAACCAGGAAATGGCTTTGAAGCCTACGCGTCCAATCGACCCGCTGCCCGACATACTGGCGACACCGGTGACCAGCGTAGCGAGAACAAGCGGTGCGATGACCATTTTGATCAGACGAAGAAAGACATCCGTTACCAAGTTAAGGTAGTTGGAGACTTCTTTTGCACTGGATGGGTCCAACTGGTTATGGAGCGTGCCACCCAGTGCTACACCGAGCACCATAGCGATCACTATCGCTTTGACAAGAAAGCGGCTTTTCATATGCACCTCTTATTATTGGAAGCCATGTCAACATGGCTATTCTTGTTTAGGTAGAAACACGTGATCTTTGGATTTTCGACAAGGCTTCGCCATCAGGCGCAAACTGCGCCTGATGAACTTATCTATCAGGGCTTTATTTATTTAGGCTTGCAGCAAACGACCAAACTTGTCGATGTCAATGTTCCCGCCTGTAATAATCACCCCTACCCGCTTACCTTTCAGCTCGTCCTTGAATTTACGAACAGCAGCCAATCCCAAACAGCCTGTAGGCTCGACTACGGTTTTCATTCGCTGAGCGAAGAACTTCATGGCGTCGATGAGTTCTTCATCAGTCACTGTCTCGATTCGGTTTACACCATGCAGAATGATCGGAAAGGTGTAGTGACCCAGATGCTGGGTCTGGGCGCCGTCAGCGACGGTATCCGGGGTATCGATATGAACGATCTCACCAGAGCTGAACGATCGCTGACCGTCATTCCCCGCCACTGGCTCAACACCGATGAGCGTGCAGCCAGGTGAAAGCGCATGCGTGGACAATGTTGTCCCAGAAAGCATTCCGCCACCGCCAAGGCCAACGAAAAGCGCATCAAGCCTACCAACGCTCTCGAACAATTCTTTGGCCGCGGTACCCTGGCCTGACAAGACATCCGGATGATCGTATGAGGGGATCAGGGTCATGCCATGCCGGTCGGCAAGCGACCGGCCAATGGCTTCGCGGTCTTCCGTGTAGCGGTCGTAGAAGACGACCTCTGCTCCATAACCCTTGGTAGCCGCAACTTTGGCAGACGGTGCATCAGTTGGCATCACGATAGTGGCCGGGATGCTCAGAATCGAAGCTGCCAACGCGATACCTTGGGCGTGGTTCCCGGAAGAGAACGCTACAACTCCAGCCTTTCTCTGCTCTTCGCTGAACTTGCTCAGGGCGTTGTAAGCTCCCCTGAACTTGAAAGAGCCGGTTCGTTGGTAGTTTTCGCATTTGAAGAAAACATCAGCCCCGACTTCCGCATTGAGAGTACGGGACGTCAGAACCGGCGTCACATTCGCGACGCCTTGGAGTCGCTGCGAAGCGTCGACCACATCGCTGTAGGTGGGCAGGATAATTTGCATGGTGTGAGTCCTCATGTAGTGACCATGGACAATGGAACGCTTCGCGTACGGCCCCCCCTGGATTCGCTCGGATCGCATGGTGGTGTTGACGCTGCACTGCTCGGCAATTTCAATGTTTCGAGCCTGGACCTATTAATGGGTCTGGTAAAACAGCAGTGGTTTTAGACACATTATCCAGTTCTAGATATTTTGTAAAGATCGACGCGTTTGATCGAGACGAAAATGGTGAGCGCCTGCCGCCCCCTTGAGATTCAACCCACACGCGAACGCCTTGGGACTCGCTGAAAAGCACTTACAATCGTTTCCCCTTTATTCGGATCATCATCATGATGCAGCGTCTCTTACCCCTGGCTTTATCCCTCCTGACCAGCCAGGCCATAGCGTACCCGGCCCTCAAGGACACCGAGCTCTACACCCAAAATGCAAGCGACTGCCAGGATGTCGATCTCAACACCTGGCAGCATCCAGCGCGGACCGTGCTGGAGAAGAACGGCATCAAGCTGGAGCGGGTTCAGTTGTGTAATGGTGGGCGCTATCCGATCTTTCAGGGTGAAGTCCCGTATGACCCTCAGGGTCAGACCAAAGATTTCTTTCTTCCCTTGTATGAGCAATTACGCAAAGCCAACGGCAAGTGGCCCTACGTATTGGTCGCCAGCAATTATGGCGAGATGGTGTATGTGAGCTATCCAAGGAGCGATTCGATCTCCCTGGCTTACGAAAACTTTGAGGCGCCTTAGTGGCCTGTGTGGCTGATTCGCATACTCAAATTAGCCGTACAGGCCTAGCGCTGGCTGCTCGCGACAACGCTCCTTCAGCCCTTCTACCCTGCCCCGGATTGCCTGGTCTTTTCTTTCGGATACAGGTGGTTATCCGGTCGCGAGATTGCCAGGCATCCGCAATAAATGCTCCATAGCATTTAACCACTCGCCACTGGAGAATCGTCAACATAATGGCGCTAATTTCGCCACAATCATAGATTTTTGGGAAAGTGACGTTTTCCCGACGAAAGGCATCAATGCGCCGTTGCTGGAGGTTCAAAAGAAGGCTCATCATCCACTTGTCACGGCTACTCGCTTAAGCCTTCCCAGGCTTAATGCAGGACACATCAATTGCACTGCTTCCATGGGAGCAACATCAGGATGATGACCGTATACGTTATGGTTATGACCCTCTGCAGAGGCGACGAAGGCTGCGTGGATGTGCGAAAAACCGAGCCGACTTATCTCACTAAAGAGCTGTGCATGGCGAAAGCCAGGGACATCACGCCCCGTAAAGGCGTGAAGTTCAAATGTCGCAGCGAGCGGTCGTGGGGGCCGAGCAAGGAACCCGGTGCGGAAACCTTGAATAGCGTTGTCTCGACCGACGCCAAGCGACAGCCTTGAAGGCTACGACGGCCCCGGGTATGTCCAAGTCCAGCAATGCCGTACCCAGTGCATTCCCATGGCGTCGAGCGCCAGCGAACGGCTGTTGTTCTACGAAGGATGTGCGTTACTTCACCTTTACGATGACCTTGCCTTTAGCTCGACCTGTCTGAACATAATCCAGTGCTTCCTGGGTCGACTCGAATGGAAAAACCCTGTCCACGACTGGACGTATGACACCGGCATCGATAAGCGCGGTGATCTGGCGCAATTGGTCGCCGCTGGCTCGCATGTAAAGGAATGAGTAGATCACCCCACGGCGCTTGGCCTTTTTTCGGATGCCGTAACTCAATAGGCGCATGACCAGTTGCAGGAATCCAGATAATCCGGCGCTTTTCGCGAAGTCGACATCCGGAGGGCCGGAGATCGAAATCAATCGTCCGCCAGGCTTCAGCACCTGCAGTGACTTTTCGAGGGTGTCGGTGCCCAGGCTATTCAAGACCAGATCGTAACCTTGCAGGACCTGCTCGAAATCGTCCTTCTTGTAGTCGATCACGGCGTCGGCGCCAAGCCGTTTCACCCACTCGACGTTCGCGGTGCTCGTAGTGGTCGCCACATAAGCCCCCAAATACTTGGCCAGTTGTATGGCAACCGTTCCCACGCCGCCGGAGCCTGCATGAATGAGGACCTTTTGACCTTTTTTCAGGCTCGCTTTTTCGACCAGAGCTTGCCAGGCCGTCAAGGCGACCAGAGGGATGGAAGCGGCGTCTTCCATACTGAGTGCTTTTGGCTTGAGTGCCAGAGAGCTTTCCTTGATCGCGATGAATTCAGCGAAGGTGCCGATCCGATTGTCGTCGGGCCGTGCATAGACCTCGTCGCCCGGTTTGAAGCCTTGCACTCGTGATCCAACCCGAACCACCACCCCCGCGAAATCATTGCCCAGGATGAGCGGCATGCGGTAAGGCAGGATCATCTTGAATTCACCGCCCCTGATTTTCAGATCCAAAGGGTTTACACCCGCTGCATGGATCTGGACCAGCACATCGTCCTGGCCCAACTCAGGTTCCGGCAGATTCGCCCCCTGCAGTGCGACATTTTTCCCGTAACGATCGATGATGAACGCTTTCATGATGAGGCAGTATTCCTGAATCCAGTTGGATCTGATTCGGCGTGCACCTCATCCAGGAACTGAATGGCATGCTTGAGGAAGCGTTCGGGATACTGGAACTGCGCACCGTGCCCGGCATCGGGATAAATCAGTAACTGAGCGTTCGGAATGTTCTGCGCCAGGTGCCAGGAGTTGATTGTCGGGATCATGATGTCCTTGATGCCGTTGAGCACCAGCGTGGGTTGCTTGATCGCGTTCAAGTAGGCGTATGGGTTCTCGCCCGGCAGCGGCTGGAGATAGGCGGCGAAGGCGTCGGCCTGCGCCTGGGCGACAGCCAACGAACTCGGCGGGTCTTGATCGGCACGTTGGTGACGCCGCTCCCAGAAAGCCAGGCCCGCCTGCTTGGCCGCTTCCGAGCGACCGAAGAACAGATAGAGGAAGTCCTCGACGGTCGGTACCGGGTTGCCGGCGACCTTGGGCACCTCCTCCTCCATCCTGGGGTCGCCGCCGCGCAGGCCCGTACCAAGCAGCAACAGCTTGCGTACCCGTTGCGGATGACGCAGCGCCACCTCCTGAACCTGCAGCCCGCCGATCGAAAACCCCAGCAGGTCGACCTGGAACAGCCCGAGCGCCTGGATCGCCAGGGCGATGTCGTCCGCCATGTCTTCGATGCGGTTGCGAGGCGTGCCGGTGGACGAGGCGATGCCGCGACCGTTGAACAGGATGACTTCACGGCCCGCAGCCAGGCCGTCAGTCAACAACGGATCCCAGTGATCCAGGCCGGCTCGGAAATGCGGTACGAAGAACACCGGAGGCTGGGAGGATTGAGCATTGCCCCAGCGACGATAGGCGAATCGATTGTCATCGACTTCGATGAAGCGTGTCGATGCTGTCAGGTGCGTGTCGCTCATGGCCAACGTCCTTTAAAGAGTGAAAGAGCCCTAATGATTACCATCATAATCTAAACAGTCAACACCTTTGATGATGATCGACATCAATGTATAGTTGGCACCTGACTATTGGCGCATGGCGCGCATCAAGGGCACGAAGAAATGAAGGTCACCAAGGCGCAGGCTCAGGCAAACCGGGCGCACATCGTCGAGACAGCCTCGACGCTGTTCCGTGAGCGTGGATACGATGGAGTGGGCGTGGCGGAGCTGATGTCGGCGGCTGGCTTCACCCATGGCGGGTTCTACAAGCACTTCCGATCCAAGGCGGACCTGATGGCGGAAGCGGCGGCATGTGGTTTTTCACAGACTGCGGCGAAATCCGAAGGCGTCGATGTCACGGAATTCTTCAAGGCCTATGTATCCCGCTGGCATCGTGATGCGCGAAGCCACGGTTGCACCTTGGCCGCACTTGGGGGCGACGCCTCGCGCCAGCCCGACACCATCAAGGCCATCTTCGCAAGCGGCATCGAGCGCCTGCTGACAGGCATTGAGCGCGATAGCAATGCGTTGGATGGTGATGATCACGAGAAAGCACGAGCCAAGGCGATCGACATACTCGCCCGCGCAGTCGGCGCGATTGTGTTGTCACGGGCCTGCCCGGACGACTCGCCGTTGGTGGACGAAATCTTGAAGGTCTGTCGTGACGAACTCCTTGAGTCACTCACTTCCCCGACCTCAACGAGCTAGCGCCCGCGCTCCATCAGTTTGTCTACACAACCATAACGAAAAAAGGGGTAACCGATGGAAGTCGATGAGGTAATCGCTCGTTGGGAAGCGGACGAAGCCCGTGTACGCGCACGCTTGAGTGCGCCGGACGCGAAGCCCAAGGGAAAGGTGTTCGGTCGCTCGGGAATGGAGATGTTCGAAGCGATTTTTGCCGGCGAGCTGCCACCGGCGCCGATCGGTGACACGCTCGACTTCGTGCCTATACACATGGAGCCGGGAGTCGCGGTCTTCCAGGGGCGTCCACACCGGCGCCACTACAACCCACTGGGCACCGTGCACGGAGGATGGTTCGCCACGCTGCTTGACTCGGCTGTTGGTTGCGCCGTGCATTCGACGTTGCCGGCCGGAAAGGGTTACACCACGTTGGAGCTGAAAGTAAACATGGTGCGCGCCTTGAACAGCCAGGTGCCGATGGTACGTGCGGAAGGCAAGGTGATACACGCGGGTCGCCAGGTTGCGACTGCCGAAGGTCGTATCGTCGGCCCTGATGGAAAGCTCTATGCACATGCGACGACGACGTGCCTGGTCTTCGACCACTCCGCGGGTGACTGAACAGGAATCGTCATCCCGCACCCTCTCACCTGCCAGAACGCTTGCCATTTCCCGTCATGCCGGTGCTTCAGGTCCGAAACTGGGCAACAGCCTCCCGCAGCTCGTGTTCCAGCCCGGCCAGGTCTGCACTGGCCATGACCACTTGCTGATTCACCCCGACACAATGTTCGGCCTCATTGCGCACCTGCATGACGTTGCGGCTGACCTCCTCGGCGACGATGCTCTGCTGCTCGGCGCTGGCTGCGTTCTGCTGGTTCATCTGTTCGATCAGTGACACCGCCCCGGTGATGCCACCCAAGGCTGTGCTCACTTGATCGGCCAGCGACACGGTATCGATCATCAGGCGGGCGCAACCCTGGATCTGCCCGACGCTCTGCTGCGAAAGACGTTGCAGCCCGACGATCAGCGTCTCGATCTCGCGGGTCGAGGCCTGGGTTCGCCGCGCCAGTGCCCGCACCTCATCGGCAACCACGGCAAAGCCACGGCCCTGCTCCCCCGCCCGAGCGGCTTCGATGGCTGCATTGAGTGCCAGCAGGTTGGTTTGCTCGGCAATGGAAGCGATCACGTCGGCCACCGTGCCGATGGTTTCGACCTGACGCTGCAAGGACTCGATGGCCTGCTCGGAAAGAGTCATTTCCGCTGCCAGACGATGGATTTGCTGGCTTGCCATCTGCACCACCTGCTCGCCGTTGCGCGCCTGGTGGTCGGCCTCGCCGGCGGCCTGGGAGGCCTGCTCGGCATTTTGCGCTACTTGCGCGACCGTGCTGCTCATTTGCTGCATGGCCGTGGCCGCGTGTTCTGTCTCGACCCTTTGGCGTTGTACTGCCCCGCTACTTTGCGCGCTGGCTGTGTTCAGGGTCCGGGTCGTTTGCCCCAGTCCCTCGACGCTCAGCCCGATACGCGCCACCAGTCGACGCAGATTGGTCGTCATCTCTCCCACTGCCACCATCAACTGGCCCAACTCGTCCCGGCGCATCGTCATGACTTCGGCCGCCTCACTCAGATCGCCCTGGGCAATGCGCCGGGCAATCTGCAGCGCCTGGCGCAGAGGCGCGACGATCAGATGGCGGATAACCAGCGATGCCAACAACGCCAGGACCACGATAATCAGTGCCCCCACTGCCTGCAGACGCATCATCGAACGGCCCCGCTCGCCCATCTGCACTTGCTTCTCGGTTGTTGCCTGCTCGACCTGGGTCAGCACAGCCTGGGCCTGGGCGTCCATCTGCTCGGCAGTTTGCTTGCTCAGTGCCCGACTGTCCCGATAGCGCTGGAATGCCTTGCGATATTCGACCAGCGCCGTCCGAGCCGCTGCCAGGGATTCTTCGGAGTTCTCGTCCACCCGGCCTTGAAGCAGCTCCAGCGCGTCACTCATTTCGTCCACTGACTCGGTCCAGCCTTGGAGCGTCTCTGCCGCGCCCTCCCCTACATAGAGTAACTCCCGGTTGCGGGTGACCAGCAGTTTTCGCTGCAGCGCCGAGGCTTGTTCCGCGAGGCTCAGTGGATCGCCCTCCAAGGCCTGGCCGCTGTTCAATACGCCACGAACCTGGTCGTACATATCCAATTCAACAGCCTCGAACTGCAAGCGGGCCTGTTCCGCCTGTTCCTGCATATGGCCCAATGCATCCACCGCCAGGCGCCGATGATCGATGAAGTGTGCGAATTGACCTTCATAGCCGTCGACGGATTGCTGCATGGCGGTCAGTACCGGCCCATCCTCGTTCGATGCGCCCGTCTTCACCTTCTGCAGTTGAGCATCCAGCGCCTGGATCAGCTCCTGAACCTGGCGCATTGCTGAAGGAGCGGGATCGAGTGCGTAGGCTTTCTCCGCACTGCGCATCTGCAGCGTGAGGCGATTGATCTCTACCATGGCACCAACCTCCCGGCCGTGTTCCAGGAGGCTGGCAGTGGCATACAAGCCCTGGGCGATGGCGGCCACCGCGAGCAAGGACACCAGGCCGAAACCGAGCAGCAGCTTCTGCCCCACCGAACAGTCGGCGAGCAGCCGGGCCGTTTTCTTCAGCATGCTTCTACCGCTCCTCGACCGCCTGCAACACACCGCAGGCCTCAGGCTTTTTTGCGAACAACCTCTGCGGCAACAGGAAGTAAGCCAGCGCCGGCAACAGGATCAAGGCGCCGAGCATGTTCACCAGGAACATGAACGCCAGCAGGATGCCCATGTCGGCCTGGAACTTGATCGGTGACCAGGCCCAGGTCGCTACGGCGATGGCCAGGGTAATGCCGGTCAGCAGCACCACCTTGCCGGTGAACAGCAAGGCGCGGTAATACGCCTCGGACAACGAGGCACCGGCACGCATGTGCGCCAGGATGATGCTCAGCACGTAGAGTGCATAGTCGACACCGATGCCTACGCCGAGGGCGATCACCGGCAAGGTGGCCACCTTGACGCCCATACCGAGACCGACCATCAGCGCTTCGCACAGAATCGAAGTGAGTACCAGCGGCAGCACCGCCGCCAGTACCGCGCGCCAGGAACGAAAGGTCACCCAGCACAGCAGGATCACCGCGCCGTAGACCCAGAACAGCATCTCGTGCATGGCCTTCTTCACCACGATGTTGGTCGCCGCCTCGATCCCGGCGCTGCCGGCAGCCAGCATGAACTTCACTTCCGGCAGTTTCTGTTGGGCGATGAACGCTTCGCTGGTCTGCACCACCCGTTCCAGGGTGTCGGCCTTGTGGTCGGCCAGGTACACGTAGAGCGAAAGCAGCGAACAACCCTGGTTGAACAGCTCGCGCGGTGCCCGAGTCTGTACGGCGCCGAGGGCACCGTCGTTGGGGATCAACTCGTACCACTTGAAGTTGCCCTCGTTGTAACCGGCGGCGGCAACTTTACTCATGGCGGCCATGGAGTTGGTGGATTCCACACCTGGCAACTGCTCCAGCTGCCAGGCCAGCGAATCGACTGCGGCCAGGGTCGGATAGCGGGTGCACTGGTCCTCCGGGGTTTTCACCATGACCACGAAAATGTCCGAGCTGGCTGCGTAGTTCTGCGTCATGAACGCCGCATCACGGTTGTAGCGTGAGTCTGGACGCAGCTCCGGCGCGCCGGGATCCAGGTCGCCGATCTTCAGGTGCAGGCTGACGGCAAACCCGCCGGCCGCCAACGCCAGGCCGACCAGGCAAGCGGCAATGGCCCAGGAACGCCGGGTAAACAGGTCGAGAAAGCTCCACAATGGATGCTTGGTGTTCGCGCTCAACTCGGCGGTTTCCGCGCGCAAGCTGCGGGCAGCGGCCTTGGCTCCGACGCCGATGTAGCTGAGCAGGATCGGTAGCAGGATCAGGTTGGTGAAAATCAGCACCGCGACGCCAATACTCGCGGTGATCGCCAGGTCCTGGATCACCTGGATCTTGATCACGATCAGCACGGCGAAACCCACCGCATCGCAGAGCAGCGCGGTCATGCCGGCGGCGAACAGGCGGCGGAAGGTGTAGCGCGCCGCGACGACCCGGTGCGTGCCGCGACCGATGTCCTGCATGATCCCGTTCATTTTCTGCGCGCCGTGGCTCATGCCGATGGCAAACACCAGGAACGGAACCAACGCCGAATACGGGTCCAGATCGTAGCCAAGGGTGGCGAGCAGGCCGATCTGCCAGAGCACCGCCACCAGGGAGCAAAGCACCACCAATGCCGTGCTGCGGGCACAGCGGGTGTACCAATAGAGCACTGCCACGGTCACCAGCACGGCGGCGGCGAAGAACAGCAAGACTTGTCCCAGCCCGGCGATCAGGTCGCCGATGATCTTGGTGAAGCCGGTGATGTGGATCTGGATGCGCTCGTTCTGGTATTTGTCGCGCAAGGCTTCCAGTTGCCGGGAAAACTCACCGGCGTCCAGCGCCTTGCCGGTGGCCGGGTTGATTTCCAGCAATGGCACGAAGATCACGCTGGACTGGAAGTTGCCGGCCACCAATTGACCGATCTCGCCGGAACGGGCGACGTTGGTCCGCACCTCCTCCAGACTGGCCGGCGAGCCGTCGTAGCTGTCTGGAATCACCGTGCCGCCATCCAGGCCGTCTTCGGTCACGGCGGTCCAGCGGGTGGTCGGCGTCCATAAGGACTTCATGTAAGGCTTGTCGACACCGGGCAACAGGTAGATCTCGTCGTTGAGTCTGGCAAGGGTGTCGAGGTAATCCTTGTCAAAAATAGTGCCCTCCTTGACCGCCACGGCGACGCGGATCGAGTTGCCCAGGCCGCTGAGTTCGCTGCGCTGTTCAAGGAAGTTGGCCACATAGGGATGAGACGTCGGGATGGTTTTCTCGAAACTGGCGTTGAGACCGATCTTGCTGGCCTGGTAACCCAGTACCAGGGTCACCAGCAGGCACAGCAGCATGACCCAGGGCCGGTGGTTGAAAATCGCCCGTTCGCCGAGGTTGCCGGAACGCGGATCGAAATCCTCCAGGCGGGCCATCACCACTTGCTGTTCGAGGGAGGAATTATGGTCGTTCACATCGGACTCCAAATACGGCCGCATGGGCTGTGCAAATAGCGCTCTGGCCAGTAGGTTCAGCGTTGTGCCGAGACAAGGGCTTGATCGAGACGGGTCAGCCCGCCCAGCCCGACGCAGACCAGGCTGCCATCCGGGGCGGCCACCAGACCGGCGATCGAGGTACCGGCCGGGCCGGAAAGATGCCGCAAGCGACTGCCTCGACCGGAACTGAGCAACAGGTCACCGGCCTGGCTGGCCAGGAGCAGCGCCCCATCCTTCAGTTGAGTACCGGCGGACAAGGCCACTTCCAGGCCGGTTTCGATGCGCCGCCAACTGCTCCCCTGGTCACCCGACCAGAACGCATTGCCGCGCAGACCGAAGGCGATCAGTTCGCCGCTGGCACTGCTTTGCAGACCGAAGAAACTGCCGTCATAGGGTGATTCGAGCGCCTGGAAGCGGCTGCCGTTGTCCTTGGATCGCAACAACAGGCCACGCTCGCCGACGATGAACAGTTCGCCCCCCATTGCGCGAATGCCGTACAGGTTGAGGCCCTCGGGGTTGTCCACCTGCTGCATCCACGGTTTCCAGGTCCCGCCACCGTCCACGGTATGCAGGATCAGGCCATAGGCGCCGACCACATAGCCGTTGCGACGGTCGCTGAAGTACAGGTCGAGAAACGGCTTGTCCGGCCCGTCCGCGACCAGCCGTTCGGCGTCTTCCACATGCCTGGCATCGCCGCCCTGTTGTGCGGCAACCAGCGCCAACTGTGCCGCCGCGACGCCATCGAGTTGCTTGGCCCAGGTTTCGCCGCCGTCAGTGCTATGCAGCACCACGCCCATGTGACCGACGGCCCAGCCCTGCTCGTCATCGACGAACTGCACCGCCGTCAGGCTGACACTGACCGGCACCCGTGCCTGACGCCAGCTCTGGCCGGAATCATCTGAGAGCAGGACGATGCCGCGCTCGCCGACCGCCACCAGCCGATCGCCTGCGCGAGTCACCGCCAGCAATGCAGCGTGGGTGGCCTTGGCGCTCTGCAATGCCGCCTGGTCGAGCAAGGCAATCCGGGGGCTGGCCGTTGTCCAGCCCGACATCAGCAAGACCGTCAGCGCCAGGATCACCGACAACGCCCGCCCGAGTGAAAAGTTACCGTTCATATCCCGCTCCACCCACCACTCAAGAGTTATCCAAACGCAACGCGCCGATGCCAGGGCCCCGGCGCGTTGGGCAACGACTCAACGCGAACTGTCGTTGGCCATGGCGTCAGGCGTGAAGAACGAAGATGGCGGACGCGGGTAGCTCTGGTACTGCACATCCAGGTCGTTGGCTGCGGAGTTGAGGAAGTAGGCACCGGTCTCCAGGTTGTAGCTGCCCCACGACATCTGTGCGGTGAGCGCCGGCATTTCCGGGGCCAGCAGGGTCAGCGAGTAGTTGGTGCGACCCAGTTTGCCTTGGGCGTCGTAACCGTCCACCAGCAGCACTTGCCAGGAGTCCTCGTCGACGTAATAGGTGCGTTTTGGCACCACGTGACGCTTACCGTCCTTGAGCGTGGCGTTCACCACCCAGACCCGATGTTTTTCCCAACGCACCAGATCCGGGTTGAGGAAGTTCGGCTTGACCAGGTCGTCGCTCTTCGCCGCGGCCGCACGATTGTTGTTGTAAGGCACCAGCAGTTCTTTCTTGCCCACCAGCTTGAGGTCGTGACGGTCGGTCGGGCCGAAGACCATGAAAGCCTCGTCGAAGAAACCCACTCCCGAGGTGACGAAGTCCGGCGTGTCATAGGCAATGTTCGGTGCACGCCTCACCCGACGCTGGCCGACCAGGTACTGCCAGGCGGCACGTTTTCCGGGGTCCATGTCCCAGTGGGTCATCAGGCCTTCGCCGGCCTTGGACGATGGCAGCTCAGTGGCCAGCTTGCCGATCAAGAACTTGCCTCCGAAGGTTTCGAGGCTGCCCTCCTTGAAGTAGTAAGGGTTCTGGTACCAGAAGCGTGCGCGGGTGGCCTGGATCTTCTTGCCGCCGGCGGTCATCAGCCAGGTGTCGAACGGTGAGTAGAAGGTGTCGGCGCCTTGCCAGGACAACCGATAGTTCCACAGCACCTCGGCACCGTTCTGTGGCAGTGGGAACGGAATCCCGCCATAGGCGCCGCTGACTTTTTCCGAGTCCACTTCGAGGGTGGCGCGGGTCGCGTTTTTCAAGGTGTTGTCATACACCCATTGCGGCGCGGCGGCGCTGCGGTGAGTCGGATAGACGTCGAGGCGATACCCCGGGTACTTCTGCAGCAAGGCTTTAACGCCGTCGGACAACTGATCGGCGTACTGCGCCATGTTGGCCGCGCTGACCGAATACAGCGGCTTGTCGGCGGCAAAGGGGTCGGCACGTTTGTCGCCGTTCTTGTAGCCTGCGGGCGCTGTCGTATAGCCCCCGGTCCACGCCGGAATGCTGCCGTCCTTGTTGCCCGCGCGCTCGGCGCCCATGGGGGTGAGGTCGGTATTGAGCCGTGCGGCCTGATCAGGGGAAACCGCCGCCTGCACCACGCCGGCACTCAGCAAGGCAATGGCCAGGGCCGACAGACGCAAGGAAAATTGGCTTTGCATAGGGGATGAAACCTCTTATTAGAATGTGGTTTTCACGTACATGGAGACGAAGTCACGGTCGGCCAGCGATTGCGCATAGCTGAAATTGCCCGCCTCGTTCAGCCCTGCCGCGGCCTTGCCGAAGAAGTTCACGTAGTTGATGCCGAAGTCCCAGCGCTGCAGGTAAGTGGCCTTGAGGCCAACGCTCCAGTCACCGGCGTGGGAGTTGCCGAAACCGCCCTTGCTGACGGCCGAGGAGCGACCGTCGAGACCCACGCCAAAACCCACCGGTACGCTCAGGTCGAGACCGTCGGCCACCTGGAAGTAAGCCGGTTCGGCCAGTACCCGCAGCGCGGTGGCATCACGGGTGGTGTTGGGGTCCAGTGCCCCGGGGTTGTCGGTCACGCTGAGGGTGCGGTTCCAGGCCAGTTCGGCAAGCACCGAGCCGCCGTCCCACAACGCGCCGGGCGACAGCAGGTAGATCGTCGACAGGTTCACGTGCGCGGTCTTGCCCTTGGCGTAGAGCGCATCACCGTTGTTGTCCGCCGCGGTGCCCGGTGTCACCACCTGCAGGTTGCTCACCAGCGGTGCGTTCCAGCGCACCGAGGTTTCGCCGGCGAAGTTGAACGGGCCATAAGCCGTGGAGAAGCTGGCGCCGACGGTCTTGATGTCTTCGGCGTAGACCTGGCGATAGGAATTCAGGATCGGCAACCCTGTGGCGGCCGCCGCCGCACCGTCCAGGTAGGCATACAGCGCACTCGGGGTCTTGTCGTGGTATTGGGCGGCATAGAAGCCCAGCTCCAGTTCGGTGCCTTCGGGCTTGAAGCGCAGTTGCAGGCCGCCCTGGCCCGAGTTCTTGGCCTCGATATCGGGAGCATGGACGGTGGTGTTGCCAAACACCTCGGTCCAGTCCCCTGCCCCTTTGCCGATGCCATCGTTGTCGCTCAGGTAGCTGCCCGCCCCTGGCACATTGGAACGCTCCCACTCGAACTGGTAATAGGCCCCGACGGACAACTGTGGGTTGATCTGCAACTGGCCGGACACTTGGTTGACCGGGCGCAGGATTTCCTTGAACTGGGTTCCCGGTACGCTGAGCAACTTGACCACGTCGGTGGGGCCTTGTGCAGCGGCGATGCCGTTGCTGCCGTAGAACAGGCTCTCGCCATAGATCAGGCTATGCCGGCCCAGGCGCAGGGTGCCTTGGCTTGCGTCGCCGACATCACCGCGCAGAAACACGAAGGCATCCAGCAGTTCGGCGTCGCGCCCATGCAGTTCCCGGGTATCGCTGAGGAAATGCGGGTTCGCGCTGTCGTCGGTGTCCTTGTTATAGATATCGTCGTACCAGGCCGCGCCGCTGAGACGCAGGCCGTAGTTTTCCCGACTCAGGTCCATCTCACTGAACAGGTCCAGTCGATTGGAGACCAGGCCGCGACTGAAATTCCTGTCGCCCTGCCCCTGGATCGAAGGGTACAAGCCACCCGCCGTGGAGGCGTTGGTCAAGTGGTCATCGGCACCTTGCAGGCGCCAGGCCTGGCTGTATTTGATGGTGTTGTCCCAGCGCAGGCGCCAGTCACTGTCGCCCAGGTCGATCTGTGCGGCTTGGGCCTGGGAGGCCAGCCCGGCGAGGCACACCGAGAGTGCCAGGGTGGAACGCTTGAAGCCCGGATAGCATCGAGTGTTGTGCATGATGTTCCTCATTATTCTTGTTGTTTGGAAACGTGTGGAAAACGACCGGCCATGAGCGGCCCGCAAATGCGCAGGCGGGGTTCCTCGTTCAGATGTAGGTGGACGCCAGGCCGCCATCGACCGGCAGGTTGACGCCATTGATCCAGCGGGACTCGTCCGCACTCAGGAAGGCGATGGCAGCCGCCACCTCATCGGCATAGGCCGGACGCTTCATGCGGTGCGCATCGGCCTCGACGCGCTCCTGGCCGAGCATGCTGACGAAATCACCGAGGATGGGCGTGAACACCGGGCCCGGCGCCACGCTGTTCATGCGCACCGAGGTCTGCAGGAACCAGGGCTGGGCCTGCACGTAGTTCCAGACGATCAAGGCTTCTTTGAAATACTGGTAGCAACTCTGCTGGGGCACCGGGTGTTGGGCCAGCCAGGCTTGTCCCTGGAAGAAACTTTCGGTGCGGGCCAGGGCCTTGTGCAGCTCCAACCGCTGCGGCCATTGCGCACCGAGGATCGAGGCCACGTTGACGATGCTGCCACCGGCACTAATCCGCGGCAGCACCGCCGCGCAAAGGTGGCGCAGGCCGAGATAATTGACCTGGGCCACCAGTTGCGGATCGGCAGTCCCAGGCACCCCAGCGATATTGCACAAGCCGTCGATCTGATCCGGCAAGCGGCGCACGGCCGCATCGATGGCTTCGGGGTGACTGAGATCGGCCTGGACGAACTCATCCAGGCTCAGGTTGGGCTCGTTGCGATCCATACCGATCACGATCGCTCCGTAGGCACGCAGGGTTCGGGCGGTCTCGGCGCCGATGCCCGAGGAGACCCCGGTCACGACAATCCTTTTGCTGGTCAGCTTCATACGGATTTCCCGGTTCGTGCTTGTACTGCCCTTCCGAGGACGGCAGCCAAGTCGTGTTGTTATTGCCGAACTAGTTAAGATCGGTAACTAGTTGTAGCAAGCGATGTGCCATCTCTCGGCAACGACCGGGCGACCGCTCAAGCACGCGGCATACAGGCGCTATTGATAAAAAAACGGCGTGATGCGGGAAAAACGAGGGCCGAAAAAAGTGATGATTTCAGCAAATTCATGCTGCACTATGCGGATTATGATTACTCATATTAAGGATTTCCGATGGCAGACAAGCTGATCTCCCTGGCCGAACTCTCCGGCGGAGTCCGAAAGAAACACGTGCGCGGCGCCAGCGAACAATTGCCGCCCGGCACGGCCCCTACCCTGCAGGATCTGACCGAATGCCTGATGTTCAGCCCGGGCGACGGGCGCATCTGGCTCAACGGCGCACGCATGCTGTTGATGCACAGCAGCGGCGTCGGCGCACTGCGGCGGGAGATGATCGAAAGCATGGGCCTGGCCCGGGCCCGAGGCATCCTGCTGCGCACCGGCTACCACTGCGGTGCGCGGGATGCGGCATTGATCAAGGAACGCTTCCCCGAGGCTGACTTCCTGGCGCTGTTCGCCGCCGGCCCGATCATCCACGCCATAGAAGGCGCGGTTAAAGTCGAGCCGGTGCATTTCGAATTCGATATGAACCTGGGCACCTATTACGGTGAGTTCCTCTGGCACCACTCCAGCGAGGATGACGAGCACATCGCCCAGTTCGGCATCGGCACCGAGCCGGCGTGCTGGATGCAGACCGGCTACGCCACCGGATACACCTCGGCGATGGTCGGTCGTTTGATCCTCTACCGCGAGGTCGAATGCCGCTCCACCGGTTCCAGCATCTGTCGGCTGATCGGTAAACCCGCTGAAGAGTGGGATGATGCAGAAGAAGACCTTGCTGCCCTGAAAGCCGAACCTTTCGTCAGCAGTGGCGGGCGTAGCACGGTACCTTCCAGCCCGGGCGGCAAGGGCGTGTTGCCGCCCGGTCCGCAAGCCGATGCGCAACCGACCCAGGACGGCGACATGGTCGGCATCTCCTCGGCATTCAACGCTGCCTGCCACATGCTGCGCCGAGTCGCCCCGACCCAGGCAACGGTGCTGTTCACCGGTGAATCCGGCGTCGGCAAGGAAATGTTTGCACGCATGCTGCACCGCATCAGCCCGCGGCACGATGCGCCTTTTGTCGCGATCAACTGCGCCGCCATTCCCGAAAACCTGATGGAGTCGGAGCTGTTTGGCGTCGAGCGCGGGGCCTTCACCGGGGCGACCCAATCCCGCGCCGGGCGTTTCGAACGCGCCGATGGCGGCACCCTGTTCCTCGACGAAATCGCCACCCTCAGCCTGGTCGCCCAAGGCAAACTGCTGCGGGCCTTGCAGGAAGGTGAGATCGAGCGCGTCGGCGGCAGTCGTACCTTGAGGGTCGATGTGCGGGTGGTCGCCGCGACCAACGTCGACCTGCGCGCCGCCGCCCAGCACGGCGAGTTTCGCGAAGACTTGTTCTTCCGCCTGAATGTCTTCCCGATCCACCTGCCGCCCCTGCGCGAGCGCAAGGAAGACATCCCGCTACTGATGACCCACTTCCTGCACCGCTTCACCCGTCATCATGGCCGGCAGATCAGCGGCTTCACCCCACGCACGGCCGACACCCTGCTCGCCTATGACTTTCCGGGCAACATCCGTGAACTGCAGAACCTGGTAGAGCGCGGCGTGATCAGCGCGCCGGATGGCGGCGCCATCGACCTGGCCCATCTGTTCACCAGCGGCGAACGCCTGGCGCAGCCGATGTTCTCCATTGGCACCCGCGGTCAACTGGCGGCCGCCCCGAATGACCCGGCCGCCCCTGCGCCTGCCGCGCCGGCCCAGGCCGGCAATGACGCGATCCAGGCCCTGTTCGGTGGCAAGGACTTGAGTCGGCTGTCGCTGCAGGAGATCGAGGAAACGATGATCGACCATTGCCTGGCCGAGGTGAAAGGCAACGTTTCCGAGGCCGCGCGCCGGCTTGGGCTGACTCGTGCTCAATTGTCGTATCGGCTGTCGCGGCGTTCAGGGGGAAATTGATTATCCATGGGGGAGAGTATCTGTGGGAGCAAGGCTTGCCCGCGATGAAGTTAACGCGGTCTGTCCTGAAACCGAGGCACCCTCATCGCGGGCAAGCCTTGCTCCCACGGTACTCTCGCCAAAGGCTCATCCCGACTCTGATTCGTGCTGGATGAAACAACGCCCAAACATGCCGAGGGCCACGTCGACCCGTTGGCCGATCTGCTCGTCGGACCAGCTTTGCTGCACGCCCAGGGTGAACAGCTTGAGTGGTTGCGAGATCAACAACGCATCGATCAACTCGACCGCCGGCTCGACATCCTCCTGAACCAGAAGCCCCTTGCCCGCCGCCTTGTCCAACCAGCTGCGCAACAGGCCCAGGCATCGCTCGGCGCCTTCCTGGTACCAGATCCTCGCGATGTCCGGCGCAGTCTCGCGCCCTTGCACGGCCATCAAGTAGAGTCCCAGCGCCAACGGCGACAAGGTCAGGCGCGCCCACAGGGTCAGGTACATGCGCAGTTCGCTGAGCAGATCCTCGGCGCAATCGATACCGCTTTCCAACAACAGCTCGAGGGTCGACAGGTCCCGGGCCACCAATTGCGACAACAGCACTTCCTTGCTCGCCACCAACTGGTACAGGGTTTTCTTCGAGATGCCGGCGGCGCGGGCGATGGTGTCCATGGTGACGTTGGCGAAGTTGCCACTGCCGAGTATCTGCGCCGCCGCGTCGAGCAACAGGCTCATCTGCTCCTCGCGACTGCGCAGCGGCGGCCGACCGCGCCTGACGGCCTGTGGGGTGGTTTCAGGCATGACGGGGCCTGTTGATCGACATGGGGCAAGTATCCTGGCAAGCATCATTCAAACAGACAACACAATAACCTGTGGCGAGGGAGCTTGCTCCCGCTGGGCTACGCAGTAGCCCCTCCGGGTCTTGGCGACTGCTTCGCAGTCGAGCGGGAGCAAGCTCCCTCGCCACAATTACTCTTAAAGGCCAAACGGTTTGGGGGCGTCGCTCAGGAAAGCACCGTTGCGCAAGCGCTATCGGCTTCCACCGCCACACCCGCGAAAGCCCCACGCAACGCCTCCTCGATGAACTGCCACGCCTCCTCCGCAGAAGCATCCGGCCCCAGGTGAGTGAACATATGATCGCAGCCGGGAAACATTCTCTCGTTCACCGCCACACCGGCCTGACGCAGTTTCTCCCCATAGGCCTGGCCTTCGGCGCGCAGGATATCGTACTCGGCAGTGATCAACGTGGCGGCAGGCAGGCCGCGCAGTGCCTCGACCGGTGCCAGTAATGGCGAGACCAGGACATCGCGGGCCTGGGCCGGGTCGCTCAGGTAACACTGGTTGAAGAGGCGCATCAGCCCCGGGCCGAGCAGCGGCTTGTCGATCGTCGAGCGCTTCAGCTCAGGAGCCTGGGAGACGTCCAGCGCCGCATAGTCGATGACTTGGTGCACGACTCGGAATCGCTCGTGCCCTCGCGCCAGATTCGCCAGACCGGCCGCCAGATTGCCGCCAGCGCTGTGCCCGCCGACAGCGATGCGCTGTGGGTCGATACCCAGCGTCGCGCCCTGCCCGGCCAGCCACTCCAGCACCTCGAAGCTCTGGCGTAAACCCGCCGGAAAGGGATGCTCGGGGGCCAGGACATAATCCAGATTGACCACCAGGCAACCCAGGTTATGGGCCAGGCGTCGGCAATAGCTGTCGTCGTGTTCCGGCACTCCAGCGACGAATCCACCGCCATGCAGGTTCAGATACACCGGGAGAGGTTCCCCAGGCGACGTATCGGGCCAGTAGAACAGCGCCCGCGCCGGCCCCCAGGCTGTCGGGATGTGCCGCTCCTCTACCGTGCGCGGCGGATAAAGTGCCGCGTCGTAGACGAACTTGGCCTTCATGCGCTTGGCAAGGGCACGCAGCAGCTTGGCCTTGAGCGTTTGCAACAGGTTCATGATCAGGCTCCCAGATGGCTCAGTTGGCCGTCAGCAAGTGGTCGAGCAGGCCATGGATCATCGGGCCGTAAGGCGCGCGCATCGCCAGATTGGACTCACCGATAGCGCTCTGCACCACCACCGCCTTGGCATGGCTGAAGGTGCGGAAACCATAGACACCATGATAGGCGCCCATGCCGGAGTGACCGACCCCGCCAAAGGGCAGTGCCTCGAACAGCACATGGCTCATCACGTCGTTGATCACCACGCCGCCCGACGTCGTGCGCTCCAGCACCTGCTCGCGCTCATGCGCATCCTCGCCGAAATAATAGGCCGCCAACGGCCGAGGCTGCGCGTTGACGTAGTCGATGGCCGTGGCGAAGTCGCGATAGGTCTTGATCGGTAGCAACGGACCGAAGATTTCCTCGCGCAGTACCTGCATCTGCTCATCGGGATCGAGCACCAGGGTTGGGGCGATCTTGCGGATCTCGCGGTCGCTCAGGTCTTCTTGCGCAGGGTTGATCTCCACCAGTCGCGCGCCCTTGGCTTCGGCATCGGCGAGGTAACCGCGCAGACGATCGAAGTTGCGCGGGTTGATGATCGACGTGTAGTCAGCGTTGCTGCGCAGGGTCGGGTACATGGCGCTGACGAAACGAATCGCCTCGCCGACGAAGTTCTCCAGCCACTCTTCCGGTAGCAACACGTAGTCCGGGGCCAGGCAGATCTGCCCGGCGTTGAAGGTCTTCACCGTCAGGACCCGCTGCACCACGGTAGCCAGGTCGGCACTACGGGAAACCAGCACCGGAGATTTGCCACCCAGCTCCAACGTCACCGGCACCAGGTTGTCCGAGGCGGCACGCATGATGTGTCGGGCCACCGACGTACCGCCGGTAAAGATCAGGTGGTCGAAGGGTTGCGCACTGAACAGCGCCCCGACCTCGGCATCGCCCAGCACCGTGCAGAGCTCGCGCTCGTCGAAATAGCGGGCAATCAGCTCGTCGATCAACGCCGAGGTACGCGGGGTCAGCTCCGAAGGCTTGAGCATGGCCCGGTTGCCGGCAGCGAGAATGCTCGCCAGCGGCCCGAAGGCCAATACGATGGGGAAGTTCCACGGGCTGATCACCCCCACGACGCCCAACGGCTGGTAGTCAACCCGGGCTTCGCAACCGGGGAACGGGGCCGGATGCGTCTCCGACTGCATCCACTCGGCCAGGTGCTCGCGGCAATGCTTGAGGCTCGCCACCGAACCGGCGATATCCGACAGCAGCGTCTGTTCGCGACTGCGGTTGCCGAAGTCCGCGGACACCGCCGCGACGATGGCTTCACGGTTTTCCAGCAACAGGGCAATCGCCCGATCCAGACGGTCACGGCGCAACGCCAGGCTTGCGGGCCCTTCGTCCAGGTGGGCCTGCTTCATTCGTGCGAGGGCGGTAGCCAGTTGTTCGGCGGGAGCCGCTGTAGCGTGGTGACCGAGAATACTCATGGCGTGGATACCTGCTGGTGGAATTGTTATTAGCCAGTACTAATACCGGGCAAGCAGGCACCTCTGCCGACTTGCAGGGTGGAGTATGACAAAAAACAGGACAAAGGAAACCCATAGGTTTCCTTATTTTTTGCAGGCTGATGAATGGCCGTCAAATCCGGAAAGTCATGGCTTACAGCATCTAAAGACGGATTATGTCGCGCAAGTGAACAACCAGCTCCCGTCGTCATCCGACGACCTGGCCTCTCGGTTGAAAATCACGAAAACTGGAAAATTGATTATATTTAATAACTTATATTTGGCGCCGCTCATTTGAGTAGCGCCTTGAGGCCGTCCTCGCTTACCAGAGCGCCATGGTGTAACTGACAATCAACCGGTTCTCATCCAGGTCATTGCCAAAGTTCGAACGCACCGAGGCGTTGCGCCATTTCAACCCGAGCCCTTTCAACGTGCCGTCCTGCACCACGTAGGCAATGTCGGTATTGCGTTCCCACTCCTTGCCCTCCCCCGGCGCAGCGCGCTGCACGTTGTCACCGGAGATGTAGCGGGTCATGAACGTCAACCCGGGTACACCGAGGGCGGCAAAGTTGTAGTCATAGCGGGCTTGCCAGGAGCGCTCGTCGATGTTGGCGAAGTCGCCGATCTGGACGAAGTTGACCAGATACGGGTCGCTGCGGCTGATGTACGGGAAAGGATCGTCGCCGCTCATGCGCTGGTAACCCAGGCCCACGGCATGACCACCCAGACTGTAGGTAAACAGTGCGCCAAAGGCCTGGTTGTCGATGTTGCGGAAATTGCCGTCCTCGGTGCTGCGCGAATAACGCACGTCGCTCTTGAACGATTGACCGGCCCCCAGGTCCAGGGTATGGACGAACCCGAGGTAGTTCTGCTGGTAGATGTCCTGCAGTTTCCCGTAACGGTACTGCGCCGTGAGGTTGGGCAGGAACTGATAGTCCGCTCCGGCGAATTGGAACTTGTCGCTGGTGCCGCCGATGCGGTTCGCGGTCATGTCCTGGTAATCGGTGGAGTCGACGACGTTGATCTGGGTGAACTGCCCACCGGTCAGCTTCAATCGATCGATTTCCTGCACATTCAGCAGTCCGCCCTTGAACGTCGCCGGCAACAGCCGCGTATCGTTGGAGCTCACCACCGGGTCCTTGATCTGCAGCGTTCCCGCCTTGAGGGTGCTGTTGGACACGCGCACCTTGGCGGTCAGGCCCAGTTCGCCGTAACGGTCTTGCGACCCTCCGGACAAATCCGCCGGCAACAGGTTGGTGCCCGCCGTACCGCCACCGGAATCCAGCTTGAAACCGGCCATGCCCAAGACATCCAGGCCGAAACCGACAGTGCCGGCGGTATAGCCCGACTCCATCCGCAGCAAAAAGCCCTGGGCCCACTCCTCGGCCTTGTCCCGTGAACCTTCCTGGCGGAAGTCGCGGTTGAAGTAGAAGTTGCGCGCCTCAAGGCTGCCTTTGCTGTCGGCGATGAAATCCGCCCGGGCAGCAGGCATGCCGATCAGGCTCAAGCCAAGCACCGTGCCGATTGGGGCGTATATCCGCGGGAAGGATCTGAAATGTTGCATGCGTGCTCCTTTTATCGGCGCGAGCGAACCCTCTCGGGGGGCTTTGCGGGCGCCTCGTTATTCTTGTGTGAAGACGTTGTCGTTGGGACACGGGCGCAGTGAGCTGCGTCGTCGGGGTGGATTCTTCGCGTCACGCCTGGAAAGCGTCAAACGGGAAAAAAGGCAGATCGGACATAAGAAAAATTGATGCCTCCAATGGCCCGATCTGGAGTAACAATTGCAATCATAAGAACTACAAGCACCAAGAGAACCGTCATGAACCTCAAGTTCCTCGAAACCTTCGTCTGGGTGGCACGCCTGCAAAGCTTCAGCCTGACCGCCGAAAAGATGTTCAGCACCCAGGCCGCGATTTCCGCCCGGATCGCATCGTTGGAGGACGAGTTGGGCCTGCGCCTGTTCGTGCGCGATTCCCGGGGCGTATCGCTGACGCCCGAAGGTTTCAAGGTGCTCAACTACGCCGAGCAGATGCTCGAGGTCCAGCGTGCGCTGAAACAGTCGCTGGGCACCGGCAACGAGCAGCAAGGCCTGGTGCGCATCGGCGTGATGGATACGGTGATCCACACGTGGCTGAGCCCGTTGATGTCGATGCTGATGCAGGCGTTTCCGGCGGTGGAAATCGAAATCACCGCCGACGCTGCACGCAATCTGTGCGATCAGTTGCAGAAGGGTTACCTGGACATCGCCTTCCAGACCGACCTGGTCCGCCACGAAAGTGTGCGCAACCTCGAATTGGGTCACTACCCCATGCATTGGATCGCCGCCAGTCATTCGATCTATGCCCGGCCTTATGCTTCGCTGGCCGAGATGGCGAGCGAACGCATCATCACTTTCGTCAAGCAGTCACGGCCGCATCAGGATGTCCTCAATTTGCTGTACGCCCAAGGGATCAACGCCCCACGGGTCAGTTGCGTCAACTCGGTGTCGGCCATGACGCGGTTGATTCGCGACGGTTTCGGTATAGGTGCCCTGCCCGCGGCACTGGTGGCCAAACCCCTGGCAAGTGGCGAGCTGATCCAGTTGGAACCGGGTACTTCCCTGCCGCAGTTGAACGTCATCGCGTCCTGGCGCGCGGGCGTGGGGCTGGAACTGATCGAGAGCATCGTTCAGATGAGCCGCCAGGTGGTTGGGCAATATGCCCTGGATGTCGGTCCGCAACGCATGGTGACGGCACCAGGCCTGAACGGTCCGCTCTCGCTCGAATAACTTTTATTTGTCACGGGGTACCAACATTCCTTGTTGGACGTCGTTGCCTGGGTTTTCTAAAAAGAACGGACGAACCCATGGAGAAACCTTGATGTCCCTCCCAGCCTTGTCGTTTGAACAATTACAACATTATGAGCCCCTTGCCCTGCGCCAAGGCATCGCTGCGGGCCGGTACCAAGGGCATACCAGCGGCCTGGGCAAGGGACGGGTACAAGCCAATATCGTGATCCTGCCCGGCGATTGGGCCAACGAGTTCCTGCGCTACTGCACCCTCAATCGCCAGGCCTGCCCGATATTGGACGTGACCGAACCCGGGGACCCGTACTTCCGCAACCTGGGCAACGCCATCGATATCCGTCACGAAGTGCCCCGCTACCGGGTCTTCCGTGACGGCGAGTTGAGCGAAGAGCCGCTGGACATCGAACATCTGTGGCAGGACGACATGGTGGCCTTCGCCCTCGGCTGTTCATTCTCTTTCGAACAACCGCTGCTGGAAGCCGGCATCCGGCTGCGGCACATCGATCTGGGTCGCAACATCGCCATGTTCCGGACCAACATCGACACTCGCCCCACCGCCCGCCTCTCCGGCAAGATGGTGGTGACCATGCGACCGATGAAAGCCGCCGCCGCGATCCAGGCGATCCAGATCACCGGTCGCATGCCCAATGTCCATGGCGCCCCGGTACACATCGGCGACCCATCGCTGATCGGCATTCAATCCCTGGACAAACCGGACTACGGCGACGCCGTGCCGATCGAGGCGGACGAGATCCCGGTGTTCTGGGCCTGCGGCGTGACCCCGCAATCGGTGGTCCAGGCCTCGCGTCCACCGCTGTGCATCACCCACGCGCCGGGTTGCATGCTGGTGACGGATTTGTGGAATAGTGCTTTGTAGACTTCTCGGTTAACCACATACCCTGTGGGAGCGAGCCTGCTCGCGATAGCGGCGGCAAGGCCGGCATCGAGTTGCCTGACCCACCGCCTTCGCGAGCTGGCTCGCTCCCACAGGTATTGGGTTGCTTGAACCCTATTTATTAGAACAGCACCTCTCAACCCGACATGGACACCCGATGAACACGGCCCAACGATCGATCCAGCAGTACATCAACGCCAAGGACGCCAACCGCCCTCACCTGCTGGACCAGGCCTTCACGGCCGATGCCACCCTGGACATGATCGTGCGCACTGGCTCGATCTCTTTTCCGGGGCATGTGGAAGGCCGCGAGGCCATTGGCGACGTCCTGGTCAGGCGCTTTGGCCAGACCTTCGAAAACGTCTATACGTTTTGCCTGGGCGCCTCGCCTTCCGAGAATGCCAAGGCGTTCCAATGCAAATGGCTGGTGGCGATGTCGGACAAGCACAGCGGCGAGGTCCGGGTCGGTTGTGGGGTGTATGACTGGCAGTTCGAGCCTGCATCGCACCGGGCTGAACGATTGACGATCACCATCGAGCACATGGCTACGTTGCCGGCAGCCGACCTGGCGCCGGTCATGGCGTGGGTTTCGGCGCTGGACTATCCATGGTGTGACGTCCGCACGATTATGGACAACGCGCCGGATGCAGCCGGGCTTCAAGCGGTGCTCCAGTATGTGGCGGCCGAACCGCTGTAAACGACTCATTGCAATCTCAGCTCCGGGGAGCCGCCGACGTGAATATCAAGTTTCTGGAAACCTTCGTCTGGGTCGCTCGCCTGAAGAGCTTCCGGCTCACGGCAGAGAAACTCTTCACCACCCAGGCGTCCATTTCCAGCCGGATCGCGGCCTTGGAAGACGAAATGGGCGTGCGGCTGTTCGTGCGCGACTCCAAAGGCGTGTCGCTGACCTCCGAAGGACAACGGGTGCTGGAATATGCCGAGCGCATCATGGACACCATGCAGAGCATGAAGGCGGTGATCAAGGATCCGCGCCAGGTCCGTGGTCGGATCCGCATCGGCGCCATGGATACGGTCATCCACACTTGGCTCAGCCCGTTGGTCACGCGCCTGATGGAGTGCTATCCAGCCCTGGAGATCGAACTGTCGGCCGACACGGCGAGCAACCTGTGTTCCCAACTGGAAAAAGGTTACCAGGACATCATTTTCCAGACCGATATCCTGCGCCTGGACAGCGTGCGCAATGCGCTGCTGACCCGGTATCCGATGCATTGGGTGGTGCGCACCGGCTCGGTCTATGACCGGCAATACGCCTCGCTGGAGGATCTGTCCCAGGAACGCATCGTGACCTTCTCACGCAACTCGCGACCCCATCAGGACATCCTCAACCTGCTGCACTCGGCGAACATCGTGTCACCGCGCATCAACTGCGTGAACTCGGCCTCGGCCATCACCCGCCTGGTTCGCGACGGCTTCGGCATCGGCGCCATGCCGGCGGCGCTGGTACAGGGCGAACTGGCACAGGGCACGCTGACCCTGGTCACCGGCATACCGCTGCCCTCGGTGATGGACATCGTTGCCAGCTGGCGCACCGGCGCGGGCATGGAACGGGTGGAAGACATCGTCAGCCTGACCCGGGAGGTGGTGGATGAGTTCGTCGGGGCGCTGCCTGCGGGGTACCGGCTGGAGGCGCAGTAGGCTTCCGTGAACCACCGTGGGCGACCCTTGGCGCCCCTCCTATCCAAATCTGGCTTATGACGGCGCCGGCGCGACTACGAACTGTCAGTGAACTGCAATATTCCCGACTTACTCTGGACCCATACACCACGATTCATCACGGATCGCGGGTCATGCAGGCCGGGAATAGCCAGGGAACCACCAGATGAAAATAACGGTATTCGGAAGCGGTTACGTCGGGTTGGTGCAAGCCGCCGTGCTGGCCGAAGTGGGCCATGACGTGGTCTGCATGGACATCGACGAGCAGAAAGTCGAATGCCTGCGTCAAGGCCAGGTCAGCATCTACGAGCCAGGCCTGGCGCCATTGGTGCGTGAAGGGCTTGACGCCGGAAGATTGCATTTCACCAGCGATGAACGGCTCGCCGTGCAGCACGGGCAGGTGCTGTTCATCGCGGTAGGCACGCCATCCAGGGACGATGGCTCGGCCGATCTGTGCCAGGTCATGGCGGTGGGTGAAGCCGTCGCCCGCTACCGCGAGCAACCGGTGCTGTTGGTGGAGAAGTCCACCGTACCGGTGGGCACCGGCGATGCCTTGCGGGCCCACATCGATAAATGCCTGATCAAGGCAGGCCGCCTGTTGCAATTCGATATCGCCTCCAATCCGGAGTTTCTCAAGGAAGGCTCGGCGGTCGCCGATTGCCGCCGCCCGGATCGCATCGTGGTCGGTTGCGAGCGCGATGAGGTGCGCGAAACCATGCGCGACCTGTATGCACCGTTCAATCGCAACCACGACCGGGTCTTGTTCATGGACCTGCGCAGCGCCGAGCTGACCAAGTACGCCGCCAACGCCATGCTCGCGACCAAGATCAGCTTCATCAATCAGATCGCGGAACTGGCGGAGCACCTGGGGGCCGACATCGAAGCGGTGCGCCTGGGCATCGGTGCCGACTCACGCATCGGCTATCACTTCATCTACCCAGGCTGCGGCTACGGTGGCTCGTGCTTCCCCAAGGACATGCGCGCCCTGATCCACAGCGCCGAGCAGGCCCATTGCGCCAGCGATCTGCTGCAAGCGGTGGAAGCCATCAACGCAAGGCAGAAACACAAGCTGTTCGAGCGGATCAAGGCGTTCTACAACGGCGATCTGCGCGGCAGGACCTTTGCGTTGTGGGGGCTGGCCTTCAAGCCCAATACCGACGACATGCGCGACGCTCCGAGCCGGGTGCTCCTGGAGTCGCTGTGGGCCGCCGGCGCCGCTGTCCGGGCGTTCGATCCGGAGGCAATGCAGCAGACCCAGCAGCTCTACCCCAACGAGTCGAAACTCATGCTGATGGGCACCCCGGAATCGGTCTTGCCGGGTGCCGATGCGCTGATCATCTGTACCGAATGGCAACCTTTCAAGGCGCCGGACTTCGCGCTGATCCGGCAACGGCTCAAGGCCCCCGTGGTCTTTGATGGTCGCAACCTGTACGACCCGGAGCGCATGGCCGACAAGGGCTTTACCTACTTCCCGATGGGGCGTGGACGGTCATGCGAGTTGCCCATCGCACCGCAAGCCCGCTACCCGATCTCGCGAAGCGCTTGAGCACATGCTTACTTCAAAATAAATGATCTCAAACAGCATTAATATGAATTTGTAAGCGGGGATGGCGAACGTCACACTGTGCAGCGTTCCTTCCCCAATTGTTGGAACACTTAAAGGGCTTTCAGGGATCTTCCCGTAAGCCCCTTTTTTTGTTCGCTTTTCGGATTCGTGCTCTATGCTTTCTCGCTGGTTCCCCGCTGCTATCAATACCCGTCCCACCGAATGGAGCCGCGCCGCCATCGGCATGGCCCTGGGGGTGATGTTCAGTGTCTGGCTCTGCGGCCAGGTGTATGGCCTCGAAGTGGCGCAACACCTGATCGGCCCTCTCGGGGCTTCGGCAGTGCTGCTGTTCGCCGTGTCTTCGGGCGCCCTAGCCCAGCCCTGGTCGATTTTCGGCGGTTACCTGTGTGCCTCGGTCGTGGGCCTGCTGGTGGCTCATGTACTGGGGCGCACGCTGGGCAGCGCTTGCCTGGCAGCCGGCATGGCACTGGTGTTGATGTGCTGGCTGCGCTGTATTCATCCCCCGGCCGGTGCCCTGGCGGCGACGTTGGTGCTGGCGGATTCGTCCATTGTCGCCCTGGACTGGCAGGCGCTCGGCGCGGCCATGCTGGCAGGTTCCGCACTGCTGGTCAGTGCGCTGGCCTACAACAACCTGACGCGGGTGCGCTATCCGAAGCGGGCCAGCGAACCGGTGGCGGTCATTCCCGCCGACCATCCTCCCGTCGACCGTCAGGCCATTACCGCCGAGGACTTGAAACTGGCTCTTGCGGAAATGGAAGCATTCTTCGACGTAACCCCCGAAGATCTCGAACAATTGATCCATGCCAGCGAGCGAAATGCCAAGCGCCGCAGCATCACGGAGGTGCTATCGGGTCGCGACTGAGCCTGTGGCTGCTATAAATATGCAGACAGGACCTGCACGTATACCGGTTGTGCGAGGCAATTTTGCACTGTTACGATCCCGACCGGATACGCGCGACACAATTCATAAAGAACAATAAAAGCAGGGAGTTAGCGATGACTGCTCAGGTTTCATCCCAAGCCACAGGGAGCGTCGAAGTCGTGGCCTGTGAGGTGTTGGTCGAGGTTCGCAACCACATCGGCCATTTGACCCTGAACCGCCCCGCCGGCCTCAATGCCCTGACCCTGGGCATGGTGCGCAGCTTGCAGCAACAACTCGATGCCTGGCTTGCCGACCCTCAGATCCACGCGGTGGTGTTGCGCGGCGCCGGAGAAAAGGCGTTCTGTGCCGGTGGCGATATCCGTTCGCTGTACGACAGCCATAAGCAAGGCGACACGCTGCACGAAGACTTTTTCGTCGAGGAGTATGCCCTCGACCTGACGATCCACCATTACCGCAAACCCATTCTCGCCCTGATGGACGGTTTCGTCCTGGGCGGCGGCATGGGCCTGGCCCAGGGCGCGGACCTGCGGGTGGTGACCGAACGCAGCCGCCTGGGCATGCCCGAGGTCGGCATCGGTTATTTCCCGGACGTCGGTGGCAGTTATTTCCTGCCGCGTATCCCTGGCGAGCTGGGCATCTACCTGGGGGTCAGCGGCGCCCAGATAAAGGCCGCCGACGCGTTGTACTGCGGGTTGGCCGACTGGTACCTGGAAAGCCGCAAGCTCGCCCAGCTCGACGAGCGTCTCGACCGCCTGGAATGGAGCGACATGCCGCTCAAGGACCTGCAAAGCCTGCTGGCGAAACTCGCCGTGCAGCAACTGCCGGCCCCACCGCTGGACGACCTGCGCCCGGCCATCGATCACTTCTTCGCCCTGCCCGATGTGCCGAGCATGGTCGAGCAACTGCGCCAGGTCACTGTTGCCAACAGCCATGAATGGGCGCTGCAAACCGCTGAGCTGATGGAAACCCGCTCGCCCCTGGCCATGGCGGTCACCCTGGAAATGCTGCGACGCGGGCGCCATCTGAGCCTGGAAGACTGTTTCGCCCTGGAGCTGCACCTGGACCGGCAATGGTTCGAGCGCGGCGACCTGATCGAAGGCGTGCGCGCCCTGCTGATCGATAAAGACAAGACGCCACGCTGGAACCCGCCGACCCTGGATACGCTCGACGCGAACCAGGTCGCGAGTTTCTTCGACGGCCTCGACGACCTCCGGAACTGAGCCCATGCACGACCTCGAATTGACCGAAGAACAAGTGATGATCCGCGACATGGCCCGGGACTTTGCCCGTGGCGAAATCGCGCCCCATGCCCAGGCGTGGGAGAAGGCCGGGTGGATCGACGATGGCCTGGTGGCGAAGATGGGTGAGCTGGGCCTGCTGGGCATGGTGGTGCCCGAGGAATGGGGCGGCACCTACGTCGACTACGTCGCCTACGCCCTGGCGGTGGAGGAAATCTCCGCGGGTGATGGCGCCACCGGGGCCCTGATGAGCATCCACAACTCGGTGGGTTGCGGGCCGGTCCTGAATTTCGGCACCGATGAACAGAAACAGACCTGGCTGGCCGACCTGGCGAGCGGACAGGCCATTGGCTGCTTCTGCCTGACCGAACCCCAGGCCGGCTCCGAGGCGCACAACCTGCGCACCCGCGCCGAATTGCGGGATGGCCACTGGGTCATCAATGGCGCCAAACAGTTCGTCAGCAACGGCAAGCGGGCGAAACTGGCGATTGTGTTCGCGGTGACAGACCCGGACCTGGGCAAGAAAGGCATCTCGGCCTTCCTGGTGCCGACCGATACACCGGGCTTCATCGTCGATCGCACCGAGCACAAGATGGGCATCCGCGCTTCGGACACCTGTGCCGTTACCTTGAACAACTGCCGCGTCCCCGAGGCGAACCTGTTGGGTGCCCGTGGCAAGGGCCTGGCGATCGCCCTCTCCAACCTGGAAGGCGGCCGCATCGGCATCGCCGCCCAGGCCCTCGGTATCGCCCGGGCGGCATTCGAGGCGGCCCTGGCCTATTCGCGGGATCGGGTGCAGTTCGACAAACCGATCATCGAGCACCAGAGCGTCGCCAACCTGCTGGCCGACATGCACACCCGCCTGAATGCCGCCCGCCTGCTCATCCTCCACGCCGCCCGCCTGCGCAGCGCCGGCAAACCCTGCCTCTCGGAAGCCTCCCAGGCGAAGCTGTTCGCCTCGGAAATGGCCGAAAAGGTCTGCTCCTCGGCGATGCAGATTCATGGTGGATACGGCTATCTGGAAGACTATCCGGTGGAGCGCTACTACCGCGATGCGCGGATTACCCAGATCTATGAAGGGTCGAGCGAGATCCAGCGGATGGTCATCGCCCGGGAATTGAAGAACTACCTGGTGTAAAGCATCGCGAGCAGGCTCGCTCCCACATTGGATCTCTGGAGTACGCAATATTTGCGTACACCACGGACCCTGTGGGAGCGAGCCTGCTCGCGATAGCGGTCTACCTGTTACAGCGCGATCAATCGTAGAACGGCTCAACCAACGTCCGGCTGCCGACAAAAAAGCTATCCGCCACCAGCCGCAGCGGTTGCAGGTCCAGGTCGCTGGCCTTGTCGGCGATCAGCCGTTGGAAGTGTCGATACACTGCCGCGTACTCACCCTCCTCCGAAACCGCCTGGTGCACGCCATCGATGCTCAGCAGCGCGCCGCCGTTGTCCAGGCGCAAGGTGCCTTCGGCGCAGCGGATCTCGATGCTCCAGAGTTCATCGTGACCGTGGTCGAAATCGAACTCCGCGCGGATATCGAGGTGACGGGCATCCGACATCTGGATGCTTGCGGCGATAGGCGACTGGCAATTATCGGGAACCCGTAGCTGCGCCGATTTGACGAACAGCGGCCGTGGCAACAGATGGGTCGCGATCGACAAGGCATTGATGCCGGGATCGAACACCCCGAGGCCGCCCGGTTGCCAGATCCATGCCTGGCCGGGATGCCATTTGCGCACATCCTCCTTCCAGTCGATCTGCACGCTTTGCAGAGTGCGGCTGGCTAGCCAGTCCCTGGCCGCTTCGATGCCGGGCGCGTAGCGCGAGTGCCAGGCAAACAACGCACTGACGCCCTGCTCTTCGGCCTGGTCGACCAACGCCATCGCTTCACCGAGGGTAGCGCACGGCGGTTTCTCCACCAGCACGTGTTTGCCGGCGTCCAAGGCTTGCTCCACCAGCGCGAATCGGCCCTGCGGCGGCGTGCAGAACGCTATTGCATCAACCTGGGGACCGCTGGCAAGCAGCTCGCCCAGGGACTTGAAATTCTCTACCCCGGCACAGGGCTGCCCTTGCGTGGCGACCGCCACCAGTTGAAACGCGGGATTGGCGTGGATCGCAGGGACATGCTGATCCTGGGCAATCTTGCCGTAGCCCACCAGACCGAGACGGATCGGTTGCATCAAAGACTCCTGTTTTTTTACTTGTAATCGGCCAGCAAACTAGACGTAAAACGCTTGGCAGACAATAGTGATGCGCATCACAGATCAAACGGGCGCCGGAGCCGCCGAAGGGGCTTTTTTCTCAATAAGCGCTTATAAAGCGCTCAGGAATTCGCGGAAGAAAAAGCTTTACCACTACATGGACCACAGGAGCCGTAACAATGAGCACCACCGAGCAAGTACAAGGTACTGGCAAATACAGCGCCAAATGGCAGGAACGCTTTAATTTCTTTGATACCTATGGCGCGCCGAACGACCCGCGACACAAGGAAGCCTTCAAGGCCCTGCCAGGTTTCAAGAAAAAGATCCTGATCAATGCCAACGTGATTGCCTTCTTCTTCGGCCCGATCTACCTGTTCGTCCTGGGGCTCTGGAAGAAGAACCTGGCCATGATCGGCATCATGATCGGGCTGAGTATCGCAGTGAGCGTGATTTTCGGACTGATGGGCATGGAATCTCCGAGGGCGCTGGATACGGGCATGAGCGCCGCTTTCTCGGTGATGTACGCGATCATGACCAACTACGCGTATTACCTGAAAGAAGTCAAAGGCGAGCAAAGCTGGAACCCGTTCGAAGGCATGCGCTTCTGACCTCAGCCTCCGACCGTCCAAGAGCCCGCACCTCGTCATGAGCATGCGGGCTTTTTTGTCTCCGAGGCCGAGAATCCCGGATGAATCCATGTGGTCGTTCGTGCTGTGAGTATTCGTGTCGAACTTCCCGGAGGATCGTTTGTTCCAAAAGGAAAGGCCGCTGAAGCTCTGGCGAGTTCATAACCCTGGCGATTAGGTGGTCTTTGTCAGCCTATGGCATGATGCCCTAGTACTTTCCCTGATGAGAGGCTGGTTGTGTCAGAGATTCCCCTAGTGGTATGTGATGACTCCAACATGGCTCGTAAGCAAGTTTTACGGGCATTGCCGGCGGACTGGTCGGTTTCCATTACCGAGGCCAGTAACGGCCGCCAGGCCATGGAGGCCATACGCAAGGGACTGGGCCAAGTGGTGCTGCTCGACCTGACCATGCCGGAGATGGATGGTTATCAGGTATTGAGCGCGCTGCGCACCGAAGGATTGAAGGCACAAGTCATCGTGATTTCCGGTGACGTCCAGGAGGAAGCGGTACGTCGCGTCAGTGAATTGGGCGCACTCGCCTTCCTGAAAAAGCCTTTCGACGAAACCGAACTGCGCCAGACCCTCAGCCGCCTGGGCCTGCTGAACAATTCGGCACAGACGCCTCCACAGCATCGCCCCACAACCAACACCGCCATCCATTTTCACGATGCGTTCCGCGAGACGGTCAACGTCGCCATCGGCCGGGCCGCCGCCCTGATCGCCAAGGTCCTGGGGGTCTTCGTGCAGTTGCCGGTGCCGAACGTGAACGTCCTCGAAGTCGGTGAGTTGCACATGGCGCTCGCCGATGCCGGCAGTTCCCAGCAGCTCACAGCCATCTGCCAGGGCTTTATCGGCAGTGGCATCGCCGGTGAAGCCCTGCTGATGTTCCATGATTCGGAAGTCGCCGATATCGCGCAATTGATGCAGCGCCAGAGCGCTGATTATTCGGACCTGGAAATGGTCCTCGATCTTTCCAGCGTGCTGATCGGCGCGTGCCTGAGCAGCATCGCCGAGCAGATCGACGTGGTGTTTTCCCAAGGTCACCCGCAGGTGCTCGGCCAGCACGCGGCGATCGACGAGCTGATCCGGGTCAACCAGACCCGCTGGAAAAAGACCCTCGCCGTGGAAATCAGCTACAGCCTGGAAGGCCACGACATTCGCTTCGACCTGTTATTGCTGTTCACGGAAGACTCAATCGAGCGGTTGACCCACAAACTCGCCTACTTGATGAGCTGAGCCATGAACAATCCTGTTGATCTGAATGAATTCCACTGGTTGCTGGCGATTGTCCAGAGCATCGACGTCGGTGTGGTGGTGCTTGACCGCGACTATAGGGTGCAGGTCTGGAACACGTTCATGGAGAACCGTTCCGGGGTCCAACCCAAGGATGCCCATAACCAGCATTTCTTCAGCCTGTTTCCCGAAGTCGACCACCAGTGGTTCAGCCGCAAGGTGGAAAGCGTCGCCGCCCTGGGCACACCCGCCTTCACCGTCTGGGAGCAGCGCCCCTACCTGGTTCGGTTCAAGAACTACCAGCCGATCACCGGTCACGAAGCGTTCATGTACCAGAACACCACCCTGCTGCCCCTGCGTTCCCCCGACAGCAAGATCAACCATATCTGCCTGGTGATCTATGACGTCACCGACGTCGCCACCAACCGTCATCAGCTCCAGGCCGCCAACGCCCAGTTGCAGCTACTGTCCAGCACCGATCGACTGACCGGCCTGTACAACCGTGGACACTGGGAAGAGAGCCTCAAGGCCGCCTATGCCCGGCATCAGCGCTATGGCAATAACTCCAGCCTGGTGATGTTCGACATCGACCACTTCAAGCGGGTCAATGACACCTACGGCCATCAGGCAGGCGACAAGGTCATCGAACAGGTCGCTCGCCTGGTCCGCGAGCATGTGCGCGACTCCGACGTCGCCGGGCGTTATGGCGGTGAAGAATTCGGCGTGGTGCTTTCGGATACCGACAAGGCCGGTGCACGGATGTTTGCCGAGCGCCTGCGCAAGGCCGTCGAAGAAATGGACGTGGCGTACGGCGACGTGGTCATCCGTTTCACCATCAGCCTGGGGGTGGCCGATCTGAGCCAGCCGTCCAACAGCCACGCCGACCTGATCGCCTGGGCGGACGAAGCGTTGTACACCTCCAAGAAAACCGGGCGCAATCGGGTGACGGTGCACGAGTAACCGCCGACGTAACCGCTACGTTGCCTGCTGGCTCCTCAATGCACCGATGATGAAGGCGTGAAGACTGTTCACGGCCTTCGAACCCCGAGAGGCCCGGCTGCGAAAGACCGATACCTCCATCGGTTCTATGCCGCCCAGATCGTGTTCGTTGCCAAGCACTTGCAATGAGGCCGAGACGGTGCACTGGGTGATGGCAGCAATGGCAATCCCACCTTCCACCGCCGCGACCTGGCCAGCCAGACTGGAGCTGTTGTAGACCACCTTGTACCGACGGCCCTGCAGCGTTAACGAATTGACCGCGTTGCGCCGGGCCAGGCTGGTACTTTCGTACACCGCGATCGGTATGGGATCACGCCGCCAGAGCTCGAACTGAGGCGACCCCACCCACACCATGGGTTCCTTGAACAGAAATGTACCCCGTTGGGGGGAATCCCTGGACACCAGTGCCAGGTCCAGGTCCCCATTCATCACCCGTGGGATCAGGGTCGTCGATTGCTCGCAATCCAGTTCTATTTCAACGCCCCCATAACGGGGAGCGAAGCGCTTGAGCACAGGCGTCAGGTACTTGGCCGCATAATCCTCGGCAACACCCAGCCGTATACGCCCGGTCAACTCTTCGCCATGGAAGGCTGCCTGGGTTTCGGCATGCAGCGCAACCATGCGCCGCGCATAGCCCAGGAGGGTCTGCCCATCGAGGGTCAACTGCAGATGCCGCGGGCCGCGACTCAATAACTGCCGCCCAAGCGCCGTTTCCAGTTTTTTCATCTGCATGCTCACAGCGGACTGTGATCGATGCACCTCAAGGGCTGCGCCTGAAAGTGAACCGGCGTCCACCACCGCGACAAAGCACTTGAGCCAGTCCATCTGCAAATCGCCGGAAGGCATGTCCACCACCTCTATTCGATAATCGAATGTCTAAGCCATGAATTATGCGCTTCCGTTGAGCGGGTTTCACCAGCAGGATGCGGGCGAGGACGTTGCCTTTCACTGGAGAACATCATGCCCTTCGAGACCTGGCTGCTCTATCTGGTTACCTGCTGCGGCATTGCGGTGGTGCCCGGGCCCAACGCGCTGCTGGTGCTGACCCACGGGGCGATCCATGGCAACCGCAAGACCCTGTTCACCATCAGCGGCGGTGTGTCGGGATTCGTCGTGATGCTCTCGCTGTGTGCCCTCGGGCTGGGTGCATTGATCCAGGCCTCGGTGACCTGGTTCATGGTTTTGAAAGTTGTCGGCGGGCTCTACCTCATCTGGCTGGGCCTGGGGTTGTGGCGGTCGGCGCCGGTTTCCCTGGACGTGGACGCCGTGACAGGGTCCGGCCCGTGGTCGCTTTTCCGCCAGGGCCTGTTGTCGGCAGTCTCGAACCCCAAGGCACTGTTGCTGTTCACCGCGTTTATCCCGCCCTTCCTGGACCCACACCGCAACCTGCTCGCCCAGACTGCCGCCATCGCCCTGACCTACGCCGTGGTGGAATTCATCGTCGAGTACCTCGTGGCTACGGCGGCGTATCGGGTCAGGCCCTGGCTGGCCCGGGCCGGACGTCGGTTCAACAAGGTCTGCGGCGGGTTTTTCGTGGCGTTTGGCGTGGTGCTGCCCATCCATTCCTGACTGCTGGCGCCAGACGCGGGTTGAGCCGAACCTTTACGCCGAAGGCGCTACCGTAACGTCAGCCTGGCCGCTTTGGATCAACGCCGCCCTCACAAGACCTTCCGTTTTCTTACGTTCGACGAAGTCCCGGACATACGCCGCGCCCGCTGCATACTGGCGTGGCACAGCCATGGCCTGGCGGATGGCGGTGAATGCGCCGTCAATGACGCGATGGGCCGGGTTGTCGGCCGCGACCTGTTCCAGTGGCTGGCGTACGCCCGCTGCGGCGTCGAGCCGACCGTCGATATAAAGATCCACCGCACCGGCCGACGTTTCTGCCCGTTCAAGCTGCGCATGCTTCAAGGTACGCGACAGAAACAAGTCGTAGGCCGCGCCTTTGCCCACCGCCAGCCTGAGCCCCGGCTGGTCAAGATCCTCAACCGTGCGGTAAGGCGAGTCCGCCGCCACCAGGTAGGTTCCCTCGATGATCACGTAAGGCGCGCTGAAGGCGATCTGTTCTTCCCGAACGGGTTCGATCGCCAGAAAGGCCACGCGCCATGCGCCCTCCTCCAGCGCGGCAAAGACCTTGCCGGCGGCATCAAAGGTGACCATCTCCAAGGCCACGCCGAGCTCCTGGGCCAACGCCTTCGCCAGGGCCACCGATACGCCTTGCGGCGAACCATCCGGTGCCTGTTGGGCCAATACCGGATTGCCGAAGTTGATGGCGGCGCGCAACACGCCCAGAGGGGCGAGGTCGTCCATTACCGCTTGATTGATCGCATTCATCATTTGCTCCTGAAATCAGCAACGAAGGTCAGTTATTGTCAGTGAGCTTCACGACTCACAGCGACCGCGCCTTGCGCAGGTTATTGACGGGTTCGCTCGACCACCTTGCGGATCACGAACGGCAACACCCCGCCATTGACCAGGTAACGCAGCTCCTGGATCGAATCGATGCGCACCCCAAGCTGCACCGTTTGGCGCTCACCGTTGGCGCGATGCAGCAGCATGTCCACGCGATTATCACCCACCCTGAGGTCATCGAGGCCGAGGAAATCGAAACGCTCGTCCCCCTGCAAGGCCAGGTCGTCAACCGACTGACCAGCCTTGAAACACAACGGGATCACACCCATGCCGATCAGGTTGCTGCGATGGATACGCTCGATGCTCCGGGCCACCACGGCCTTGACCCTCAACAGTGCCTGGGCCTTGGCCGCCCAGTCGCGGCTGGAGCCGGCGCCGTAGTTGATCCCGGCGAAGATCACCATGGGTGTCTGTTGCGCGGCATAGCTCTTCGCGGCCTCATACAGCGGCAGGCATTGGCTGTGATCGGCGTTCCAGGCCCAGGCGCCCGGCCCCGGCTGGTTGTCGCCCAACAGGTGATTCCTTACGGCTTTGTTGGTGAACGCGCCCCGCAGCATCACTTCATGGTTGCTGCGGCGGGTGGAATACTGATTGAGATCCTTGGGATCTTCGCCACGCTCCAGCAACCATTGTCCAGCCAGGCTGTCGGCGGGAATGGAATAGGCCGGCGAGATGTGGTCGGTGGTGACGTTGTCGCCCAATACCAGCAGCGTGCGGGCGCCGCTGATGGCCAGAGTGGTTTTCGGCTCGGCCGAAATGTCGGCCAGGTACTGTGGACGGCGCAGGTAAGTTGACTCGGGATTCCAGGGAAACCGGACGCTGCCCTCGGCCGACAGTGACTGCCAGTGATGGGTACCGTCCCAGATCTTTGCCAGGCGTTGCTGGAACAACGCCGGCTTGACCACCTTGGCCACTTGCGCGGAGATTTCGGCATCCGTCGGCATCAAGTCACGCAGATACACCGGTTCGCCGGCTTCATCGACGGCGAGCGCCTGGGATTCCAGGTCGATATCGATGGTCCCGGCGATGGCATAGGCAACGCACAGCGCCGGCGACGCCAGGTAGCCGGCGGGCACCTTGGGGTTGACCCGGCCTTCGAAGTTACGGTTGCCGGACAGCACCACCACACCCTTGAGGCCTTCATCGGCAAAGCGCTCGACGTGGCTCTCAAGCTGCCCGGAGTTACCGATGCAGGTCATGCAACCGAAGCCTGCGAGGTCGAAACCGAGCGCCGAGAAATCCTCCAGCAGATCGGCCTCGGCCAGATAGTCGGCGACCACCCGCGAGCCTGGCGACAAGGACGTCTTGACCCACGGTTTGCGCTTGAGCCCCAGTTGACGCGCCCTGCGCGCCAGCAACCCGGCCTGGATCATCTGCGCAGGGTTGGCCGTATTGGTGCAACTGGTAATCGCCGCCATCACCACCGCGCCATGGGAGATGGGCTCCCCAAGCGCCGGATCGTAGAAATGTCGTGGGGCTGGTCCGGCGATCAGATCCGCACCGCCCAGGACTTCATTGCGAAAGGAGGTCGCCGCGTTCGACAGTTTCTGACGCTGGTGGGGCTGATGAGGGCCGGCGACGCTCGCTTCGATGCTTGCCAGATCCAGCTCGATCAATTCGTCGAACTGCGGCTCGGGCAACTCGTCGCGCCGCCACAGCGGCTGGGCGTTCATGTAGCCGACGACCTTGTTGCACAAGGATTCGCTGCGCCCGGTGAGCTTCAGGTACGCCAGGGTTTCATCGTCGAACGGGAAGAACACCACTGTGGCGCCATACTCCGGAGCCATGTTGGACACCGTACCCCGGGCTGCCCAGCTCAAGGAGGCAATCCCCGGGCCGGTAAACTCGACGAACGTGCCGACCACCGAACGCTTGCGCAGGATCTGCGCCACGTGCAGCGACAGGTCGGTCGCCGTGACACCTGGGCGCAGGGTATTGGTGACACGAATGCCGATCACCTTGGGAAAGCTGATCGGCACCGGCTCGCCGAGCATGGCCGCCTGGCCTTCCAGCCCGCCGACGCCCCACCCCAATACACCGATCGCATTGATCATCGGCGTATGGCTGTCCGTCGCGACCATGTCATCCGGATGCAGCAAGCGCCCACCGTCCTCGCTGCGACTTTCCCATACCACCTGGGCCAGGGCTTCCATGTTCATCTGATGGATGATGCCGGTGCCCGGCGGGATCACGGCAAAATTGTCCAGGCTCTTCTGCGCCCATTTGATGAAGCGATAGCGCTCGCTGTTGCGGCGGAAGTCGATGTCCAGATTACCCTCGACCGCGTCGGCTTCGGCATAACGCTCGACAATCACCGAGTGGTCGATAGTCAACACCGCCGGAATAAGCGGGTTCATGGCTCGTGGATCACCGCCCAACTCCGCGACGACATCACGCATGCCGGCGAAATCGGCCAGTGCCGGCAGGCACGTGGTGTCATGGAACATCAGGCGGTTTGGCTGGAACGGCACTTCGCAATCGGGCCCCTCGCCGATGGCGCGAGCCAGCACCGAAGGCAGCGATTCGGGCGAGCAGCGCGCCACGTTCTCCAGCAAAATACGAATCGAATAGGGAAGCCTCGCCAGGTGAGACGCAGGCAGCATCCTGTTCAGATCGACAAAAGCAAACAGCTCGTTATCGATCAGCAGATGATTGAGGTGGTTGGTCTCGGTCATGCTCATATCGCCCAGGTCTTTATCATTGTCGCGAGCTTCGGCTTGGCCGTGCACTGGCGTTATTGAGCCGCGGGTGTTTCTCACAAGAAGCCCGTCGCGGCGGCACGACAAGCATGCCGCCGCGCCCGATCAGCCCGAAATGACCTGCGCGACCGCTTCGCCGAACGCCTGAGTGCCCAATGAGCCCCCCAGATCCGGGGTACGTTGCCGGGGATCTTTCAGGACCGTGTCGACGGCCGTGTCCATCGCCTGCCCCGCCTCGATCAATGCCGGGCGCTGATGATGCTCGCCCATCCACTGCAGCAACATGCCGACGGACAGGATCATCGACACCGGGTTGGCCTTGTCCTGCCCGGCAATGTCCGGTGCCGAACCGTGTTGTGCCTGGGCACAGCAATGGCTGTCGCTGGCCATCATCGACCCGGCAAGTCCCAGGCTGCCCGACAGTTCGCTGGCCAGGTCGCTGATGATGTCGCCATAGAAGTTGGTTGCGACCAGAACGTCAAAGCGCTCGGGATTGCGCACCAGGTGGGCCGTCGATGCGTCGACCAGCAGGTCGTCGAGCGCAACCTCGGGGAATTCCCTGGCGACATCGCGCACACACTCCAGGAACAGGCCATCGGTCATGTGGAAGCTGTTGGCCTTGTGGATGGCGGTGACCTTTTTCCCGCGTTTCATGGCCAGTTCGAATGCCCGTCGCGCAATCCGCTCGCTGCAGTGACGGGTGATCTTGCGAGTGGACAGCGCCATGTCTGGCGTCGGCATCACTTCGCCCCAACCGCGGCTCATGTTGCGGTCCGGGTAAAAACCTTCAGTGGCTTCACGCATGATGACCAAGTCCATGGTCTTGCCTTCCTTCATATTCGAAGTCAGGAACGAACGGGTGCGTGCCGGTCGGACATTGGCATACAGGTCCAGGCCGATGCGGAAACCGGCCGAAACGTTACGACCACCCTTTTCCGGAGCCGGGTAATCGGCGTGGGACTGGGTGCCCAGGATGATCCCGTCATAGCCCTTGGCCTTTTCCAACACTTCGTCACGCAGCGTCGTGCCGTGTTTTTCCAGGCTGGTGAAACCGACATCGTCGTAATCGAAGGTTAACCCGAGATCGAATTTCCCGTTGGCGGCCTTCAGGACCGTCATGGCTGAATTCACGATTTCAGGACCGATACCGTCACCAGGAAGCACCAAAATACGCATCGCTAACCCCTTGATATTTATTGATTTTAACCATCCGCGGGTCGACCCGGCAGCGGGTATGTATATCGGAATAACGAAATACAATTTACCTTATGGAAAGGTGACTCACTCCCTTCCCCCTGCCAATCGGATTATGCCGTGCCAAGCTCGACAGATTGCATTTTATTGCACGAATATACAATTCGTGCAACCTTGGCACGTCGTACCGTTTGAACGATGCCTGGGTTAGTGGGGAATCGAGGCCTCGACGTTGCGCTGCGCATCCTGCTCTTCCCTGGCCTCTTTTTCGGTCTTCTGTCGTCCGACGACGTCAAGGTGATTGCGCAGGAAATCTGCAGCCGCTTCGCGCTCGCCGCTTTCAATGAGGTTCAGGAGTTGGATGTGTTCTTTGCACTGGGTGATCAACCGAGGCCGATCCACGTTGGCTTTGTAGGCCATGAAACGGCGCAACTGGTTTTGCCGGCGGATGGCTTCGAGAAAGAATGCATTCCCCGAACAGCGCACGATCAGTTCGTGCAATTGCGCACCAATCTGGAAAAGCTGCGATCGCGACAGCTTGAAGATGTCGCCGTCGAGCAATCGCTGCTGCGCCTCCCGGGCCTTGGCGAAGGCCAGTTTGTCGACCACGTAACCCGGTTCGAGTATGGCGGCAGGCTCAATCGCCATACGGAAACGGTAGCTCTGGATGTGAGCCTTGGAGTCGTGCAGGAAGCTGTTGATTTCCCAGCCCTGCCCTGGCTTGCGCTCAACCATGGCTTCGTTGGCCAGGCGACTCAGGACCTTCATGAGTTGCCCACGGGGCACCTCGTACTTGCGCATCAGTTCCGCTTCAAAAAACGTCGTGGGAATGTCGCCGCGAAGCATGTCGTCGACCACGCGCAGGTAAAAATCCTCGAACGGGTCCACCTCCAACGGCAGTTTGCCGCTGTCGATGCCGCTCGCGTCGGCCGTGAGGAAATACCCGCGATTGGGTTCCTTGACCGCGAGCCCAAGCTCGGCCAGCAAGGCGAAACCGCGCCGGATCGGCGACCGGGAAACTCCCAGTTCCTTGGCGAAGGCTTCCTCGCGCAAGGGGTCGCCGGTACGCATCGATCGAGCCCGGGCCATGTCGATGATCCTGGGCGCCAATTGCTCGGCCAGGTCTTTTTTTATCCTGGGTTTCGTTCTGGACGGATCATCCACCAGGGGCGATTCGAGAGTCGGGTCTGCTGAATTCATGAAAACCAGTCATCAAAAGAGAATAAGGCCAATGCAGTGGTATGGGATCGAAGGATGACGCCATAATCCGGACCTCGAAGAAAAATAACACACTCAATGCTCATCAACACGCCGCAGCGGCGCTGTGCCTGCACCGACCATTCTTGACCCAGGGAAATCCAATGAAGGCCCCGCTCATCTATCTGATCCACGCCACTCCCCTGTCCATTGCGCCGATCAGCGAAGCCTTCGCGCGCCTATGGCCCGAAGCCAGGTTGGCGAATCTGCTCGAAGACTCCCTTTCCCGAGACCTGGCCGAAGCCGGTGCGCTGACCCCGGAGATGAACCAACGCTTCCTGAAGCTCGCTGCCTACGCTTGTGAGTCAGGTGCGGATGCCATCCTGTTTACCTGCTCGGCCTTTGGCGAGGCCATCGATCAGTGCAAGCGCGCCCTGGACATTCCCGTGCTCAAGCCAAACGAAGCAATGATCGAAGAAGCGCTCCAGCGCACCGGCAAGCTGGCCCTGTTGGCGACCTTCGACGCGGCAATTCCGTCGATGGTCGAGGAATTCAAGCACTATGCGCAGCAGCAAGGCGTAGACCTTCAGCTCGAGACCCATGTCTGCGCCGGGGCGTTTGGAGAGCTGCAGAATGGCCACAAGGATCGCCATGACCAGTTGATTGCTGAGCGTGCACGCACGATCACTGGCGGCGAGTTGCTGTGTTTCGCCCAGTTCTCGATGACCAGCGCGGCACGACAGGCCAGCCAGGCCTGTGGCCTTGACGTACTCACCACCCCCGACAGTGCTGTCCTGAAGCTGCGTCGCCTGCTGCAGGCTTGAGGCTTGCACCGATAGTCGCGGCTGTAGGAGCGAAGCTTGTTCGCGATAGCGACAGATCAGTCAACATTGTGCTGACTGGCTTACCGTAATCGCGAGCAAGCTTTGCTCCTACAGGGTCCATGCCTGACCATTTGTAAGAAAGAGGCTTGTTTTTACGATTATTGTACTGCGTTATCTTGTAAAACAATTTCTCCTGAGGTTTATTAGGGACGGCAGCCTGAAAGGTTGCCTCGATGCTCCCTACAAAAACACAACAGGAGTTAACGCATGAACAACAGAATCGCCTTCGTCACCGCCGGCATGGGAAGCCTGGGTACCGCCGTCTGCCAACGACTGGCGAGGGATGGCTTTACCGTCGTCGCGGGATGCGGTCCGGACTCCCCCCTCAAAGACACCTGGCTGAACCAACAACAGGCACTTGGTTTTTCCTTCATCGCATCCGAAGGCAATGTCGCGGATTGGGACTCCTGCCGCCGGGCGTTCGAGGCGATCAGGAAAAACATCGGCCCTGTCGACGTTCTGATCAACAACGCCGGCACTGCCCGCAACGTCGTTTTCCAGGACATGCAGCCCAATGACTGGGCGACCGTGATCGACACCAACCTCAACTCCCTGTTCAACGTGACCAAACAAGTCATCGATGGCATGGCCGAGCGCGGCTGGGGCCGGGTCATCAATATTTCCTCGGTCAACGCCCAGCTCGGCCAGGTGGGACAGGTCAACTACTCCACCGCCAAATCCGCCATTCGCGGTTTCACCCGGGCACTGGCGCGGGAGGTCGGCCCTCGCGGTGTCACGGTCAACACCGTATCACCCGGCTACGTCGCGACGGCAAAACTCAAGGCTGTCACCACCACTGACGTCATGGATCGCATTGTCCAGGACATCCCCTCCCGTCGCCTTGGCACGCCACAAGAAATTGCCTCGATGTGCGCCTGGCTCGCCAGCGAGGAATCCGGTTATGCCAACGGCGCCGACTTCTCGCTCAATGGCGGTCTGCACATGAGCTGAGGCTCATCCGGGCCCGGCGGCAAGCCGCTGCGTCTGACCTGTTTCCCACGGGAACCTTGATGCACCTGAGCGCTGATCCATAACAATAATTGTATTTTAGGTCAAGGTGATACAAATGCTCTCACTATTCGGCTACGGCATGATCGTCACGTTCATGGCGCTGATCATGACCAAGCGATTGTCGCCCCTGGTTGCCATGACGACAGTTCCAATCATCTTTGCGGTCATCGCCGGATTCGGTCCGGAAATGGGCGGGATGATGATCGAAGGGCTGAAGAAGGTCGCCCCCACCGCGGTCATGGTGATGTTCGCGATTCTGTATTTCGGCGTCATGTTCGATACCGGGCTGTTCGACCCGATCATTCGAAAGTTCATTGCATTGATCAATGGCGATCCGGTCAAGGCGGTGATGTTCGCCACGCTGCTGGCGGGCATGGTCTCGCTGGACGGCGACGGTTCGACGACCTACATGATCACCATCACCGCGATGCTGCCCTTGTTCAAGCGCTTGCGCCTGGACCCCTTGTGTCTCACGTGCCTGGTCATCCTGGCAGCGAGCGTGACCAACCTGTTGCCGTGGGGCGGTCCCTTGGCGCGTGCCGCGGCATCGTTGCAAGTCGATACCGCCGACCTCTTCCTGCCCTTGATTCCGGTGATGGTAGTCGCCTTCCTGGGCGTTCTCGCGCTGGCGTACTTCATCGGTATCCGGGAGCGTCAGCGCCTGGGGACCCTGCGCCTTTCGGCGGGCGCCGCCGCCACTGTTTTCGATGACGAGAATGATGAAGGCCTGCCCACGATGTCCGAAGAAAATGCCGAGCTGCGCCGTCCCAAGCTGTTCTGGCTGAACGCCACGCTGACGGTGGCGTTGATGGCTGGATTGGTGATGGAGTGGTTGCCGTTGTCGATCCTGTTCATGGTCGCGTTTTCCGTCGCCCTGCTGATCAACTATCCGCATATGCATGATCAGCGTCGTCGGATCTCGGCCCACGCGCCCACGGCGTTGAATCAGATCGCGATCTTCCTGGCCGCCGGCATTCTCGCCGGGATCCTTTCCGGGACCGGTATGGTCAACGCCATGTCCGCCAGCTTCCTGGCGATGCTTCCGCAGACATGGGGCCCCTACCTGGCGCCGATTACCGCGCTGGCGAGCATCCCGGGCACGTTCTTCATGTCCAACGATGCCTTCTATTATGGCGTGCTGCCGGTGCTGGCCAAGGCTGCGGCGGCGTATGGCATTTCTCCCGCGGAAATTGGCCGGGCATCGCTGGTGGGTCAACCGGTGCACCTGCTGAGCCCGTTGGTGGCATCCACGTATCTCTTGTGCGGACTGGCCGGCGTGGAGTTCAGCGACCACCAGAAATACACCCTCAAGTGGTCGTTTGCGTTGAGTTTCCTGATCCTGGGCGTGTGCTTGCTCTTGGGCCTATTCCCCTTCCAGGCCGGCGTGTAAGGCAAGGATCGCGTAGCGTAGGCAAACAAAGTCCCGGCAACGCAAACGTACCGGGACTTCGCTGTACCACTGCTCAATCAGTAATCCCAGAAAGCCGCCACCCAGCGAAACGCATCCCCCTCCACCGCCACCCTTCCCACCGAGGGAAACGGCAAATGCGTGGCGACCAGCAGTTCACCGCTCGCTGCCGCTTCCTGCATGAGCCGGACCCGAACGCGAACAGCTTCCTCGGGGTCATGTTCAAAACCGTTGTGCCAGTCGGGATGGTCGAAGGCGACCGGGAACAGCGCGTCACCGGCGAAGGTCAGCCGCTCGCCGGCGGATGTCACATGTACCACGCTGTGCCCCGGAGTGTGTCCCCCGGTCAGCCTAGCGACCACGCCGGGTGCCACCTCATGCTCATGTTCGAACGTGCGCAGCTTGTCACCGTACACCTTCATGAACTCATCGGCAGTGGCCCGCAGCACGTCCGGCACCGGCGACGGCATGGACGTCAGGGTGAAGTCAGGTGCCGCCCAGAATGCAACCTCGGTGGCCGCAACGTGGATCCGCACATCCGGGCGTAGCCGGTTCTTCACCTCGTCCACCAGCAGCCCGCCGATATGGTCCATGTGCATGTGGGTGATGACCACGTCGGTTACCGCTCCCAGATCGATACCGGCGGCGGCCAGCCGCTTCGGGAACTGTCCGGCGCGTGGAAAGCCGGGAAACTGCCCGCCCAGCCCGGCGTCGACGAGTATGGTTTGCTCGCCGCTGCGCACCACCAGCACGTTCAGCGCCCAATCGAACGCATCCGGGCCCAGGAACATCTCCTTGAACCAGGCCGCGCGAGCCGCCGGATCGGCGTTGGTGGACATCGTCGTGGTCGGCAGCGGCAGCACGCCGTCGCTGACCACCAGCACGTCGATCTCTCCGACCCGCACGGCATAACGCGAAGGCACCAACTCTTCGACGTTCAATCCTGTTGGAGCCAGGCGCGTGCCCAGGGCCGGTTGACCGTTGCTTTTTTCTTCCTCGTGAGTGCGGTAGTCCAGATGCGTTGTCATGGTCACTCTCCATCATTTGGGGATAGGAAATCCGCTGTTCCCGGGACGAGAACGACGAAATGCCTGGAGAGTGAGTGTGTGATGCGGCGAGCAGTGTCCGATACCGTACGTGGGTATGGCGCGCATGTACCTTAGGCTGATCGATCCAAACAGAAAGATAGGAGGACAGGCCCACAAGCCAATTCGCAGGATCGGGCAATCATCAGCCTGAATTGTGCAATGTGCCCTGCAGATTCCTTCCTATAGTTGATCGGAGCCAAACCTTGCGGAGCAGGTCCCACCATGAGCGCCCTCAACATCAATGGCCGTGAATACACGGTCGACGTCGACCCTGGCACCCCGATTCTCTGGACATTGCGTGATACGTTGGGCATGACCGGCACCAAGTTCGGCTGCGGCGCAGCCCTGTGTGGCGCGTGCACGGTCCACCTGGACGGCCAGGCCATCCGCTCCTGCGTGACGCCGATCGCCGCCGCCGAAGGCAAGAAGATCACCACCATCGAAGCCGCCACCGACGGCAGCGATCCGGTCGGCACAGCGGTGCATGAAGCCTGGGTCAAGCATGACGTCGCGCAGTGCGGCTACTGCCAGAGCGGCCAGATCATGAGCGCGACCGCGTTCCTCAAGGCCCAACCCAAGGGCAAGCAACCCACCGCCGCCGAAATCGATTCGGCCATGGCCGGCAACCTCTGCCGCTGTGGCACCTATGCCCGTATCCGTGCTGCCGTGGCCGATGCCGCCAAAGCCCTCGCCTGACCGGAGTACGCCATGCTGAACGACATTTTTCCAGACGAACTCCCTCGCACCCTGCAATCGATCTTTGCCGACACCGACACGGACAGCTTCGCCGCACTCCCCCGGCGCAGTTTTCTCAAGATTGTCGGCATCGGTGGGCTGGCCTTGGGTGCCTTTCCGCACCTGGCCCTGGCACAACAAGCCGGCGATGGGGCGCAAGGGCTCAAGCCGACCCAGCAGCCGTCGGCGTTCGTGCAGATCGCACCCAGCGGCGAAGTAACGGTCACGATCAACCGCCTGGAGTTCGGCCAGGGGGTGCAGACCGGGCTGCCCATGATTCTCGCTGAAGAGCTCGATGCCGACTGGAGCCTGGTGCGTACCCGCAACGGCAGCAACGACGCCGCTTATCAGGACCCGAATTTCGGCATGCACATCACCGGCGGCTCCAACTCGATCAAGAACAGCTACACCCAGTACCGCGAGCTGGGCGCCCGCGCTCGCGCCATGCTGCTCGCCGCGGCGGCCGCACGCTGGAACGTGGATGTGGCGAGCCTGAGCACCCAGGCGGGTATGGTGCTCGGCCCTGGAGGTCGGAAGGCGAGTTACGGGGAACTCGCCGAAGCGGCGATGGCAATGCCCGTGCCCGAAACCATCACCCTCAAGGATCCCAAGGACTTCCGCATCATCGGCCAGGCCACCACACGCATCGATGCCAAGGCCAAGAGCAGCGGCCGGCAGGATTTCGGCATCGACATGCACCTGCCCGGGCAGCTCACCGCCGTGGTGGCGCGCCCTCCCGTGTTCGGCGCCCGCATCGCCTCGCTGGATGACAGCGCGGCGCGTGCCACCCAAGGGGTAAAAGCCGTCCTGCGCGTGCCGGTGGACGGAGGGGCCGAAGGCGTGGCGGTGATCGCAGACGGCTATTGGCAGGCGAAAACCGGCCGCGATGCGCTCAAGCTGCAATGGGATACTTCCGCGGTCGAGAAGGTTGACAGCGAAAAGCAACTGGCCCAGTACCGGGACCTGGCCAAGCAGCCCGGCTCCCGCCATTTCGATGCCGACATGACACCGCTTGCCACGGCCCCGCATCAACTGGAAGCCGAGTTCCTGTTTCCCTACCTCGCCCATGCGCCCATGGAGCCGTTGAATTGCACCGTCCAGGTTTCCGGCGACCGCGCCCAGCTATGGGTCGGTACACAGTTTCCCGGTGGCGACGGTGCCGCGGCGGCGCGGGTGTTGAATCTCAAGCCTGAGCAAGTCCAGGTCAATGTGCAGACGGCAGGCGGTGGCTTTGGCCGGCGTGGCGTGCCCTCCGGCGACTTCGTCGTGCTCGCCTGCGAAGTCGCCAAGGCCGCGCGCACCGCCGGGCTCGATGCGCCCATTCGCACCCTGTGGAGCCGTGAAGACGACATCAAGGGCGGTTACTACCGCCCCATGCACCTGCATCGCGCGCATATCGGCTTCGATGACAACGGCAACGTCCTGGCCTGGGATCACGTCCTGGTCGGGCAATCGATCCTCGCCGACACAATGTTCGGCGCCCGCGTGAAGAACGGCATCGACCCCACGGCTACGGAAGGTCTGCGCAATCCTTATCCACTGCCGATGCGCCTGACGGTGCACCATCCCAAGCTCAACGTGCCGGTGTTGTGGTGGCGCAGCGTCGGCTCCACGCATACGGCCTTTGTGATGGAAACCTTGATCGATGAAATTGCCCGGACAACCCGGCAGGACCCGGTGGCCTATCGGATGAAACTGTTTGCCGAGCAAAACCCACGCCATCGCGCCGCATTGCAACTGGCGGTGGACAAGAGTGGCTACGGCAAGGCTCAGTTGCCCGAAGGGCGAGCCTGGGGCGTGGCGGTGCACGAGTCGTTCAGCTCGGTGGTGGCCTACGTGGTCCAGGCCTCGGTACAGAACGGCCGTCCGGTGCTGCATCAGGTGACCGCTGGCGTGCATTGCAACCTGGCCGTCAACCCGCGCAGCGTCGAAGCACAGGTCCAGGGCGCGGCCCTGATGGGCTTGTCCATGTGCCTGCCGGGCGGCGCCGTCACGTTGAAAGACGGCGTCGTGCAACAAAGCAACTTCGCCGACTTCAACGTGCCGCGGATCACCGATACGCCGGAGTTTTCGATTCACATCGTGCCCAGCGCCGAGCCACCCACCGGCATGGGTGAGCCCGGCCTGCCGGCGCTGGCGCCGGCCTTTGCGAATGCGCTGGCGAGCCTGACGGGCAAGCCGTTGCGTCAGTTGCCGTTCCAACTGACGTGACTGAGTAGCTCGATCAAGCCGCCCCGGCTTTCCCATGGAACGCCTGCCCCAGCACCGCCAGCCGCTCCGCCAACGGTGGCAGGCACTGGCTGCTGCGGGTCAGGATGCCGATGTTGTCGGCGTTCCGCTCAGCCACGGCCTGAACGGTTTGCAGGCGCTCGTTGATACCCAACGACGCCTTGGACTGTTCCTGGGTGGTGCTGGCGATCAAGTCGTTGAAATGGTTGATCACGGCGATGTCCTCCACCACGGCATGCAATAGTTGCGAAGCCAACTGACTGGCGGATACGCAACGTTCCACGCCGTCCCGGCTGTCTTGCATGGCGACAGCGGCCTGACGGCTGCCTTGCTGTAGTTTTGCAATGATCTGCTGGATTTCCGTGGTGGACGTCGAGGTTTTCTGCGACAGGCTGCGCACTTCATCGGCCACTACCGCGAACCCTCGGCCTTGCTCGCCGGCCCGGGCGGCCTCGATGGCCGCGTTCAAGGCCAGCAGGTTGGTTTGCTCGGCAATGCCATTGATCACATCGAGCACCTGGCCGATCTGCTGCGCCTGATCGGCCAGGACTTGCACGGTTTCGTTGGTCAGGTTGATGCGCCCCGCCAGTTCGACGATTTCCTCACGGGTCTGGTCCACCGTGCTGCGTCCCCGGGTAACCTGCTCGTTGGCCTGCCCGGCGCGCTGCAGAGTCTGGTCGACGTGAGCCGCTATGTTTTCCATGGCCTGGACCAGTTGACCGATCGCTCCGCTCATCTGTGCCACCTCATCCAATTGGTGCCGGGCGCCGCTTTCCAGTGTCTGCCCGACCTGGGACAAGTCCTGGCCGAGGTCCGACAGATTACGGGTATCGCGCACCACGCCGTCCACCAGATGAGTGACCTGTTGCAGGAAATGATCGAAGCGCGCCCCCGAGGACACTTTGATGTGCGGGTTACGCTGGTTGTCGGCGTCGCTGCTCAGTTGCGCGGCCGCGGCAAGTACCTTGTCCAGTACATCCTGGTTTTCCGTGGCGTCCAGCAGGCTCTGGTTCGCCAGGTAGATCAGGATCACGCTTTCCACCACAACGTAGAAAGCATGGACGAAGATCATGCCCCAACCGCCATGGCCGGCCATGACGAACACCGGAAAACCCTGGTGCTGCAACCAGTGGAAGCCAAGATGGTGAACGGCAATCGTCGCGGCGGCGACGACAATGGGCAGCCAGTCACGGTAGAACGTCAATACGGCCAGCAGGACGAAAATCCCGAAATGGAACTCGACGACGCCGTGGGTCTGATTGATGTGCAGGGCGGCCATGACCATCAGCGCCACGGCGATGACGCAACGCATGACGCGTGTGCCGCCCAGGCCGCGATACAGGGCGCTGGTCAACAAGCAGGTCGTCGCCCCGACCAGCAGCGCCTGGAGGAAGGTCGAATACATGAAGGCCAGGCCCAGGGAGTACAGCAGAGAGAGCCAGAGCAACCCCAGCATGATGCGATCAGCTTTGCGATGGTGCTCATTGAAACGCGCCGGCGATGTCATGGGAATGTCCTTTTCATTGACTTGGTGGAGTCCGTGAGCGATGCCGCGTGAAACGGCTATCGGCATGTCGGAATGCAACTGTAGCCAATTGCCACTATCCAATGATAGTGAGCCAACGATCTTTTCCTGCAGGACGTTTGCTTTATCATGACCGCCATCCCACTTCCCTGATCTGATGGAACCGCCATGACTTTCGATTTCGACCCCGTGTTCGAGCGACACGGTACCGGCAGCACCAAATGGAGTCGCTACCCGGCCGATGTGTTGCCGATGTGGGTAGCCGATATGGACTTCGCTGCCCCGCCCGTGGTCATCGATGCGCTGCGCAAGCGTCTCGAGCATCCGATGCTTGGCTACAGCGTGGCCCAGGACAGCCTACGGGCGGCCATCGTGGCTGATCTCTGGAACAAGTACGCCTGGCGCGTCGAGCCGCAGCAGATCGTGTTCTTGCCAGGTGTGGAACCGGGATTCAACATGGCCCTGCATGGACTGGTGGAGCCGCAGCAGAATGTCGTGGTGCAGGTGCCAAACTATCCGCCGCTGCGCAATGCGCCAGGCCACTGGCAATTGAACAAGGTGGAGTTGCCTTTCAACCCGGTCAATGGCGAATTCCACACGCCCCTGGCGGCGTTGCGCGAGGCCCTGCACGGCGGTGGCGCCTTGTTGCTGAGCAATCCCCATAACCCGCTGGGCAAGGTGTTCGGACGGGAAGAACTCAAGGCCGTGGCGGACATCTGCCTGGAGCAGGATGCCTGGATCATCTCCGACGAGATCCATGCCGAGCTGTGCTTCGACGGCCGGGTGCACATCCCCACCGCCACCCTGAGCCCGGCAATCGCCGAGCGCACCATCACCCTGATGTCCGCCAGCAAGGCCTATAACATCGCCGGGCTGAAAACTTCGTTCGCCATCATCCAGAACGCCAAGGTGCGCGAGCGGGTCAACAACGCCCGTGCCGGCATGGTCGACAGCGTCAATGCCCTGGGCCTCGAGGCGACCCGGGCGGCCTACAGCGAGGCTGGTCCGTGGCTTGAAGCGTTGAAGGTATATCTGCAAGCCAATCGCGATTATCTGGTCAACGCGGTGCAGACCCGTCTGCCCGGCATCAGCATGACCGTGCCCCAGGGCACCTACCTGGCGTGGTTGGACTGCTCAGAGCTGGGTTTGGACGATCCGCAGGCCTTCTTCCTCCATGAAGCCAAGGTCGGGCTCAGCGCCGGGCTGGATTTTGGCGATGACGCCCAACAGTTCGTGCGCCTGAACTTCGGCTGCCCGCGGGCATTGCTGGAAGAAGGGATTGCGCGGATGGAGAAGAGCCTGAAGACTCGGGGCTGATCACAAGAAGTGATGATCAACTGTGGCGAGGGAGCTTGCTCCCGCTGGACTGCGAAGCAGGCCCAAAAACGGGGCCGCTACGCGACCCAGCGGGAGCAAGCTCCCTCGCCACATTGGCTATGTGCTGTCAGCATCGCATTGCCTGGGTCAAAGGGCTGCGTTTTACTCATGCATGTCCGGCGCATACACAAAACACAGCTTGTTGCCCTCCGGATCCCGGCAATAGGCTCCGAAGTAACCTTCCGAGTACTGCGGCCTCGGGCCCGGCGGGCCCTCGTCGTAGCCGCCCATGGCGATGGCCAGGTCCCAGGCGGCGCGCACGGTTTGCGGTGAGTCGGCGGCGAAGCTCACCTGCATGCCATTGCCCCACGTGGCGGGCAGGCCGTTAAAGGGCTGTTGCACGAACACCTGGGGCCAGCGCTTGCCGGGCTGATGCCAACCTTCCCCGGGCGGTCCGGAATCGTTTTCACTGTCCATGCGCACCAGCCCCAGGCAACCCAGGACTGCGTCATAGAAAGCGATCATCTTCGGCAAATCTCGCGCGCCGATCTGTATATGACTGAACAATTCCTATCTCCTTGTCGGGTACGTATGGCCATTGGAGAACTCCTGTCCTCCAACGTTCGCTTGCCGATGACTATCGTTCGACGAAACGCCCTGCGCAACGCTCATCGACTGGCTGAATGATCCAACCGAACTCTGCCAAAAAAACCGCGGTCCACCCTCCATCGCATCCACACCTTGCCTGGAGAACGACATGGTCGACTACCCTACCCCACCTTTCCCGAAGCAAAGCCAACCGGTGCCCGGCACCCAGCGGAAAATGGACCCGTATCCCGATTGCGGCGAACAGAGTTACACCGGCTCCGGGCGGCTGGCGAACAAAATCGCCCTGATCACCGGTGCCGACAGTGGCATTGGTCGCGCCGTGGCGATTGCGTTTGCCCGTGAAGGCGCGGACGTGGCCATTTCCTACCTGGACGAACACGAAGACGCCCGGGAAACCGCGCGCTGGGTCGAGCAGGCCGGCCGCCAGTGCCTGTTGTTGCCGGGTGACCTGGCGGACAAGGCCCAGTGCCGCAAGGTGGTCGATGAGACCGTCGCCCGCTTCGGACGCATCGATGTGCTGGTCAACAATGCCGCGTTCCAGATGACCCACGAGCATCTGGAGGACATCCCCGACGAAGAATGGGTGCGCACGTTCGATATCAACATCACCTCGATGTTCAGGATCTGCCAGGCCGCCGTACCGCACATGAAGGCCGGTGGTTCGATCATCAACACCAGTTCGGTCAACTCCGACATGCCCAAGCCGACCCTGCTGGCCTATGCCACCACCAAGGGCGCCATCGCCAACTTCACCGGCGGCCTGGCGCAGATGCTCGGGCCCAAGGGTATCCGGGTGAACAGCGTGGCGCCGGGGCCGATCTGGACGCCGCTAATTGTTGCGACCATGCCTGAGGAAGAGGTGCAGAACTTCGGCTCCCAGACACCCCTGGGGCGCCCGGGCCAACCGGTGGAAGTGGCGCCGATCTATGTGCTGCTGGCGTCGGACGAGTCGAGCTATATCTCGGGGTCAAGGTATGGGATCACGGGGGGCAAGCCGATCCTCTAAGTTCTGGTGAGTTCTTTTGTGGCGAGGGGATTTATCCCCCCAGCGGGGCGGTGCGCGCCCCAGCGGGGCGGTGCGACGCTTCGCTAAATCCCCTCGCCACAAAAAGCTCCGCGCATTATGGTTGCTGCTCAGGACGACTCCTTGGCAATCACCGAAATCTTCCCATTGCGCTCGATAATCGCAAACTTGATCTGCTCCAGGGTCTCGATCCCCTGGCTTGAGCGCGCCGCTTCCATGATGTCGGCCTCCACCAGCCGGGCAAGACGCATGCGACCCTGGAGGATCCGGCCATCCTCGACGATGACGGTCGGGCCGCCATCGATCAGTTGCGAAACCCACTGGGAACGCTGTTTGAGCAGTGACAAGCCGACGTCGATGGCAATCAGCGTCACGATCACCATCAATGCGTTGGTCAGCGAAAAATCATCCCCCAGCAACGCCTGCTGGGTCGCCTCGCCAATGATCATCAGCAGCACGAAGTCGAAGGTGGTGAGGTCGGCCAGGGAGCGGCGTCCGGCGATCTTGAACAGCACCATCAATGCCAGGTACATCGCGCCGGCGCGCAGTACGGAGTCCATAGGTCACCTAAGGGAAAATGAATTGATCGAAACTGACCGCGCTGCCGGGCATGGCGATACGGCTGTGATAAGCCCCCAGCCCTGTGCTGACCAATGAGAGGTACAGGCTCGCCTTGCCTTCGGCATCCGCCTGGACCCACACCTTCATCCCCTGCCCCACACTGGCCGAACGCACGGGCTGGGGCTGTAGCCCCTGCACGTCGAAGCCTTCCAGCCAGTCGCCGCCCAGCTCCACCTCCAATACCGCGCCGGGCGTCCCCTTGAGATGAAGGATCATGGCGTTGTTGGAGCCGTTGCGATGAAAAAACTCGTACTCGACCCCCAGCCGGCCATCGCTGCTCTGCACGTCGCGGGAGCTCAACGGGCCGCGTGAAAACAGCCCCAGTAAAGTGAGGATCACCAGCAACACCAGCGCATACCAGCCGACCCGTTCGAACCGCCAGACCTTGAGCTGATAGGCCATGTCTTCACGGACTGGGAACTCGCGGCTGCGGAAGTCTTCCGGCTCGGTGTGGTTGCTCATGGGGCTGTCCTATCGGTACTCACCTGCCAGGGCGCGTTGATGAAAGTAGCGCAGTTGCAGGAGCGCATGCTCGGCGGCCCACAACTGCACTTGCCCGCGCGTGCCGAAAAAGCGCTCCTGGCGACTGAACAGCGCCCGTTTGCCATTGATCTGGAAGGCCCAGGCAAAGCACACGGTGCCGGCGGGAATGCCATCCATGTCGTCCGGCCCGAGGATCCCGGTGGTGGCCACCGCCACGTTGGCATTGGCATCGTGCAACGCGCCGAGGGCCATTTCCTCCGCGACTTCACGACTGGTGAGGTTGAAGGTGCCGATGGTTCGCGGGTTCACGCCCAGCAACCGCTGTTTCGCCTCGGGGGAATACACCACGTAACCGCTCTCGATCAGTGAACCGCTGCCCGGCACTTCGGCCAGCAGCGTGACGATCTGGCCGGCGGTACAGGATTCGGCCGTGGTCAGGCGCAAGTCATGGTCTCGCAGGTAATCAACCAGGGTATGGGCGACAGTCATGGTGCGAAAGTCCTTCTGGGATGCTGATGGGTTGACCCCTGCCGCTTGGATTCATTCCCTCCGATCGCTTCCCGACGCGCCGCGACAAATAAATGAAACCGTCCTCCGATCCTGCGCCTCAAACCCATAAGGGCCTCACGCTGAGGCTGACTCGATCAGGAGGTCGTCATGTCCGCACCTTTCGTCAAACTGTTCACGCATCCCGAATTCGCCTGGCAGGACATCCGTGAAGAAGAACAGGCCCATCCGCGTCATTACCTCGGCCACCTGCTGTTACTGGCCCTGATTCCGGCGGTGTGCCTGTTCATCGGCACCACCTGGACCGGTTGGAGCCTGGCCGAAAACGAAACGGTACGGCTCACTGCCGCCAGCGCACTGCAGCTGTGCGTGCTGCTGTACCTGACCATCGTCGCCGGCGTGGCGCTCATGGGCCTGTTCATCCGTTGGATGTCCCGCACCTTCGAAGCGCGTCCGACCGTCAACCAGTGCATCGGCTTCGCCGCCTATACCGCCACCCCGTACTTCCTGGCCGGGCTTTCCGGGCTCTACCCGAGCCGCTGGCTGGCGGTGGCCGTGCTGCTGGTCGCTTCGGTCTATTCGACCTACCTGTTGTTCATCGGCCTGCCCAGGTTCATGAGCGTCAAGAAAGAACAGGGGCTGTTGTATTCGGCGAGTGTCTGGGGGGTTGGGTTGCTGGTATTGGTGACTATGCTGGTGGAGATGATTCTGCTGTGGTTCAACGTGTTGCAGCCGGAGTACCTGCGGTTTCCGGTAAGTTGATCAACCGATGGGATCCTGCGCCGGACGCTTCTGTGGCGAGGGGATTTATAAATCCCCCGGGGATAAATCCCCTCGCCACAGAATTCCACTGCAGATTCCTTATTTATCCGTTTTCTTCATCCCAATCCGCCGACGCATATCCGCCGTGATGCTCTGGCGGGTTTTCTTCAGGTCGGCCCAGGGTTCGTGACCCACTTCCGCCAGACGCTCGTGGACGTTGTGCACATTCCACAGATTCGCCCCCTTGAGTTCCGCCACCTCCTCCCGAAAAATCGGCACCGACACCGGCAGTCCTTCGCGGGTGCGGACGGCGTAGGCGCAGATGGTGGTGGCGCCGAGGCCGTTGCGCAGGTAGTCGATGAAGATCCGCCCGACGCGGTTCTTCGGCCCGGACACCGCGGAGAAGCGATCCGGCAGCAGCTTCGCCATGTGGCTGACAATGGCATGGCTGAATCCCTTGACCTCGTCCCAGCCGAGTTTGCGCGTCAGCGGCACCACCACATGGATGCCCTTGCCGCCGCTGGTCTTGAGAAACGCCTTGAGGCCCAGTTCATCGAGCACCGATAACGTCAGCTGGGTCGCTTCCACCATGCTTTTCCAGGGCAACGCCGGATCCGGGTCGAGGTCGAGGACGAAACGATCCGGCTTGTCCAGGTCGACGGCGGTGGCGTTCCAGGTGTGCAGCTCCACCGTGCTCATCTGCACGGCGCCGATCAGCGCCTCGGCGTTGTTGATGATCATCACCGGCTGCCCGGTCAAGGCCTTGTCCAGGCTGGTAATTCCGGGAATCGCCAGGCGCTCGGGGTTCTTCTGGAAGAACAGCTCGCCGGCGATCCCGTCCGGCGCCCGCACCAGAGCCACCGGACGCTCGGCCAGTTCCGGCAGAATGAATTCGGCGACGCTGGCGTAATATTCGGCCAGTTGCAGTTTGGTGGTGCCGCTGGTGGCGTCGATGACCCGCTCGGGATGAGTGATCCGCACCTTGCCGTCCATCGCCGGGGCCTGGGTGGCCTTGCCCTTGGCTTTCGTCGTGGACTTGGCCGGCTTTTTTTCGACTTCCGCAGGTTTGTCCACCGGTTTCGGGCGTTCCTGGGTAATTTCCTTGGCCGGTTTGTCGCTGCGCAAGCCATGGAACACCGCATGCCGCACCGAACCTTCCTTGGTCATCTCGGCATACGCCACTTCGGCCAGCAACGTCGGCTTGAGCCAGTGCACGCCCTTGGCTTCGTAGCCGGTGGGCGGGTTGACCACGGCGGCTTTTTTCGTCTCCAGGGGCAGCAATTGCTGATGGATGCTCTTGAGGGTGGTTTCGTTGAACCCGGTGCCGACCTTGCCGGCATAGCGCAGCTCACCGCTGTCGGCGTCATGTAAGCCCAACAGCAACGCGCCGAAAGCACTGCGGGCACCCTTGGGTTCGCTGAAGCCGACCACCACGAACTCCTGGCGGTTCTTGCACTTGAGCTTGATCCAGTCATTGCTGCGCCGGGACACATAGGCACTGCCCGCGCGCTTGCCGATCAGCCCTTCCATCTTCATCTGGCAAGCGCTGTTGAGCAATGCATCCGGGGTCTCCTCGAAGGCATCGGAGAAACGCAGCAATGGATCTTCGTTGCCCTCCAACACCGCCGCCAGCGCAGCCCGGCGCTGCTCCACCGGCACTTTGCGCAGGTCCATGCCATTGAGATACGGCAGGTCGAACAGGTAATAGGCGATCCTGCCGCTGCTGCCGGCGTCGAAGGCATTTTGCAGGGCCTGGAAATCCGGCACGCCCTGTTCGTTGGCCACCACCATTTCCCCATCCAGCCAGGCCGACTCAAGCCCAAGCCCGGCGAGGGCCTCGGCCTGGCTGGGCAACTTGTGGGTCCAGTCGTGGCCGTTGCGAGTGATCAGGCGCACATCACCGTTTTCGATACGGGCCATGACCCGATAACCATCGAATTTGATTTCATAGAGCCATTCACCGTCGGGGGCGCTTTCCACCAGGGTCGCCAGCTCCGGCTTGAGCGTCTCGGGAATCGGCCCGGCCACCGCGCCACTGATGGTGTTCTTCGAAGCTTTTTTCGATGACGTGGGCTTGGCGGCTTTCTCCGGCTGTTTCACCGCTTTGGCAGCGGCGGTTTTGCCACGGCGCTTGGGGACGATGGTGCGGTCACTGAGCACACTGTCCGGCTCGGCCTGCACCACGTCGTATTCACTTTCGGGCCGGGCGGCGTCGTCCTGGTGTTTGATCAGGAACCACTGTTCCTGCTTGCCCGGCATGTGGGTGCGGACCAGATTCCACAAGCCGGCCAGCTTCTCGCCTTGCAGCTCGAACTTGAGCCGGCCTTTTTCATAGGCTTCATGGGGATCGCCCTGGGGGATCCATACGCCCCGATCCCAGACGATGACATCGCCGGCGCCGTAATGGCCTTCGGGAATGCTGCCTTCAAACGTCGCGTAATCCAGCGGATGGTCTTCGACATGCACCGCAAGGCGCTTGGACTTGGGGTCCAGGCTCGGTCCCTTGGGCACCGCCCAGCTCTTCAGGGCGCCGTCCAGCTCCAGGCGAAAGTCGTAGTGCAGTCGCGAGGCGTCGTGTTTCTGGATGCAGAACTGCAAGGCGTGGGCGGTTTTCTTCGACGTGCGCGAACGCTTCGCCGCCGGCTCCGGAGTGGCGGCGAAATCACGCATGCGGTTGTAGTCATCGAGATTCTTGCTGGTCATCGGCCACCTGCCGCTTGCTGGAGCGTCGGACCGGCCACGGGCAACCCGGCGGTCTCCGACACCAGTTGATCGACGACCCGGCCCAGGGCCTCCGCAGGCGTATCCCCCAGCAACAAGCCCTGTTCGTAAAGAACCACTTGCCGGTCGGCACTGGTGCCTTCCTGCACGATCCGCCGCGCCTGCTTGAACACATCGCTGACCCCGAGGGCCGCGGCCGTTTCACCGAAGGTCTGTTCGGCCAGGGTCAGCCATTCACCGATGAGCATCGGCTGCTCCTGCCCCTCGATGATGAACTCCGCCAGGATCCCGTGGCGCTTGGCCCGCCAGCGGTTCTCCTTGAGGATCCACTGCGAGGTCTGGCTATAGCGCGCGCCGGGCTTGGGTTGGGCAATGGCGTGGGCCACCATCAGGCGAAACAGCGAGACCAGGCAAAGGACATCGTCGATCCGTGGACAGGCATCGCAGATGCGCAGCTCCAGGGTGGGAAAATGCGAGGAAGGTCGAATCACCCACCAGCAATCGCTGGCCTGGCGGATCGAGCCAGTGCGCATGAGCAAGTCGACGTACTCGGCAAACGCCGATTCGTCTTCGAAGAATTCCGGGACGCCCATGCGCGGCCACTCATCGCAGGCGACCTGGCGGTAGCTGCTGAAGCCGCTATACGCGCCGTTCCAGAACGGTGACGAAGCGCTCAGCGCGAGAAACATCGGCAGCCAGGGTAAGACCTCGTTCATCACCCGGACCCGATCCCGGTCGGCCGGGACCTCGACGTGTACATGCAGCCCCGACAGCACGCTGCGGCGGGCCACCCGCTGGTAATCATCGAACAGTTGCTGGAAGTGCAATTCATCGGTGGGTTGCAGAACCTGCGCCGCCATGGGGTGAGAGCCGGCGCTGAGCAATCCCAGTCCATGGGGCGCCAAACGTCGCGTCAGCCCTGTGCGTACCTCGCTCAGGTAGTCGGCGGCTTCGGGCAGGCTGCGAAAGATGGGCGATGCCACCTCGACCTGGCTCTGGAACATTTCATGGGCGAAATGCTTGCCCAACTCGATCCGGCATTCGGCCACCGCAGCCTCGGACGGTTGACCGGGCATGCAGCGGGTTTGCAGGTCGGTGATGAAATATTCTTCTTCAATGCCGAACTTCAGACGCCTGTTCATCGATAATCCCTCCGATACCCGCGCCGATACGGGTTACCACCAACGCCACCACGGCGATCCTTTCCACGTTCTGATACCCAGGCGTCAGCAGCTCTTCACCAAAGACGTCCGGGTCCAGCTCCTTGTAGGTCCAGCCAAATTCCGGCGAGTCGCGCCATGTTCCCAACGCCTCCAGGAACGGATCGCGACCATCGACCATCGCCACACCGGTGTAGAGCACCAGCGAGCCGCCCGGTGTGAGCCGGGGCAACGCCTGCTCGACAATGCGCAACGACAGCCCGGCGCCGAGGGCGCCACCGCCGTCGCGATAGGCACGCTCCGCCGGATCGGCCATGTACGGCGGGTTGGCGACGATCAGGTCGAATTGGCCGTCGACGTTCTGCAGCAGGTCGCTGTGGGCGAGCTCGAGGTTGCCCACCTCGGCCAACGCGGCATTGACCGCGCTCAGGCGCAGGGCCAGCGGATTGATGTCCAGCGCCAGCACCTGGGCCTCGCGACGGGCCCGGGCAATCACGATCGCCCCGACACCAGCGCCGCAGCCGATGTCCACGGCGCGATGCACCGCCGTGAAATTCTGTTGCAGGTGGGTATGGATCAGTTGTGCGAAGCGGTAGCTGTCCGGGCCGAAAAATACCGCATCGCTGGACTGGGTCGGGAATGCCGAATGGGCAAACAGCAGCCCGTCCAGGCTCGACCAGCGCACCCGGCTGTGGAGCAGGCCCTGGCGCTCTTCCAGCACCTCGGCTTCCTGCAGTTGCCGCTGCTCGTCGGCGGAGATCAGCCCCGGCGCAAATGGCCGCGACCAGCCGAACACGTCGCGCAATGTCCTGGAACGCTCGTTTCCGGGCCTCTGGTTGACCCGTTCATGGGTCAGCGGTGTTGGCGTGATGAAGCGATAACCGTCGGCTTGTAACCGACGGCCCAGCTGCAACAGCGCCAGGTCGGGTTCGGACAGGCGTTCTTCCTGATTCATGCAGGGCTCCTAGCGCAGTACGGATTTGAGTTCGATGAATCGACGGGTCGCCAGCAACCCGGCCGGATGACTGTGGCAGCGAGCCGAGAGCCAGGGCATCAAGGTTTGCATCTGCTCGTCGGGCGTCTGGCCACGCAGCGCCTGCTGCAGACTTTGCACATCGGGATCTTCTGCCGGCGCGGGCAACTCGCCGGCGGCGCCATGGTTGCGCCGGGGCGTCGAACGAGTGCTCTTTTCCAGCCAGTCACCGGCTATCCAATCGTGCAGCAGCTGCTTTTCGTACGGGCTGAACACCCCGAACATTGCCGCGCCGGCCCCTTCGATCAGGGTCCAGAACCGACTGTGCTGCGGATCCTCGTGACGCCGGATCCAGCCTTTGCCTTGCAGCGCGTCAAGGAAGCCTTCCAGTTGGCCCGGCGCCGCCAGCCACTGGTTGACCGTCTTGCCCTCGAACTTGCAGTAGTCGGAGTGCATGTGCTGGCCGAACGGGCGCTTGCGTTCGAGCATGTCCAATACTTCGCGATACAGATCGAACGATTCGATGATCGCCCGGCTGCCCTGCCCCAGGTCATTCAGGCGATAACCCAGGGTCACCCGACGCCAGAAAGCTTCGCGGTCGGCTTCCATCGGCATCAGTTGCAGCAGCGATTGCACGGCTTTATGGGCGTGGCCGGTGCTGGCGTTGTCGATGGTCACGTGGAGAGTGAAGTAATAGGGATCGATGTCCAGTTCGCTCAGCTCATAGGCGCTGATCAACAGATGCAGGGGCAGTTGCTCGTAGCCCAGGTTGTAGCCGATGACCTCGGGCAGGTATTCATCGCCGGCGTAGCCCAGGGCCAGTTGCACTGCGCCTTGCAGGTAACGCTCGTCGTCGATGTCCGGCGCATCCGCCAAGCCGTGTTCGGCAAGCAGTTTGCGGTAGATCACCACATGGTTCTGCGCCGGGACGCCGTCGCCCAATTCTTCCAGGTAGGTGCACAGCAAACCTTCGAAGCGGTGGTCGTGCCAGTGCTTGAGCACGCCATACAACCAGGCACCGTCCACCAGTTTGGTCGGTGCGACGGCCTGAAGGAAATACAAGGCGTGGGCCTTGTTGGTGAAGAACTCCCGTGCGCCGCCGTTCTTGCGCCGTTCCAGGTAATCGCCATATTGCCGGGCCACGCCGGCGCTGTGTTGCTCGACCCAGGCTTGCAGGGCCATCGGGTCGTCGGGCATTTCCTGGGGCAGCGCCTCGGCCTTCTCCAGGCATGATTGGAGAAAAGCCTGGGCCACGGCTTGCCTGTCGGCATCGTCCGGCCCCTGGAGCAGCCGCTCGTAGCATTGGCGAACGTTCCCGGCGGCGGTGAACGGATCTGTAAACGGCCGCTCGGTGGCGGGCCGGTGAAGGGAAGTCAGCGCAGTCATAAGGGCCTCATGGGTGCTTGGCAGGACGCTGAATCAGCACGTCTCTTCCAGAGCAGAGCCTTGGGCGCGGCGAAAAATTCCCTCGGATTGAAATGCCGCCGGATAAACGGGGCGCACCGTTGTAATGGGAACCCTCGCTTCGTTCGAGCTCTCGAATGGAAGAACCAGGGGTGACAACTCTGTGAGGACCAAGGGTGTAGCAATTCTGTGGCGAGGGAGCTTGCTCCCGCTGGGTCGCGAAGCGGCCCCAAAAACTCGCGAGCGCTGCGCACTCGAGCGGGAGCAAGCTCCCTCGCCACAGTAGCGCTTGGCGCCACAATGAGTGATACAAGGAGCACCAATGATTTTCACAGCGTGGGTTGCGGTACTCGGTGCTGTATTGCTGACCCTGGCCCTGACTTCTTCCTACCTGCGCTGGATGCCGGTGACCACGTCGGCGATGTGCCTGGCGCTGGGGGTCGCCATCGGCCCGGCCGGGCTGGGTTTGTTGAAGCTGGACGTCAGCGACTCCACGACCTGGATGGAACACCTCACCGAAATCGCCGTGGTGTTTTCGCTGTTCGTCAGCGGCCTCAAGTTGCGCCTGCCCTTCAAGGACCGCACCTGGCGCGTGGCCTATGGGTTGGCCGGGCCAGTGATGATCCTGAGCATCGCCGGCCTGTGCCTGGCATTGCACTACCTGTTCGGCCTCGGTTGGGGCGTGTCGCTGCTGATCGGTGCGATGCTGGCCCCGACCGATCCGGTGCTGGCGGCGCTGGTGCAGGTCAACGATGCCCGGGATGACGATCGGGTGCGGTTCGGGCTGTCCGGTGAGGCCGGGTTGAACGATGGCACGGCGTTTCCGTTCGTGATCCTTGGCCTGTTGATGCTGCGTGACGACAATGGCGGCTTCCTCGCCGAATGGGCCTTGCGCAATGTGTTGTGGGCTGTACCGGCAGGCTTGCTGATCGGTTACGCGATGGGCCGCGGCATTGGCCGCCTGACCTTGTCGATGCGCATCAAGAATGCCGACAGCACTCTATCACCCAACGATTACCTGGCCCTGGCGTTGATCGCGTTGGCCTATGTCGCCGCCGAATCGGTCCAGGGCTATGGCTTTCTCTCGGTGTTCGCCGCCGGCTTGGGGTTGCGCCAGGCCGAGGTCGCCTCCACCGACAAGGACTCGCCGCCGGCCGAGCACCTGGTGCAACCGGTGGTGGGACACGAAACTGTCGCCCCGCGGCAAGCCGTGCTGGGCGACACCGAGTCCCTGGATGACGGCCAGGTGGCCGCCGGTGTGATGATGGGCGACATGCTCGCCTTCGGCAGCCTGGTGGAGCGCGCCATGGAAGTGTTCCTGGTGACGCTGCTCGGGGTGGTGCTGGCCAATCATTGGGACTGGCGGGCCCTGGCCATCGGCGCCCTGTTGTTCGCTGTCATCCGTCCAGTGTGCGTGCTGGCGATGCCCTGGGGGCGCTTGCTGGACCGCTCGCAACGGCTGCTGATCGGCTGGTTCGGCATACGCGGTATCGGCAGTCTGTTCTACCTGTTCTTTGCCTTGAACCATAACTTGCAGCCCGAGGTGGCGAGCCTGTGTATCAACCTCACCCTCTCGGTGGTGTCCCTGAGCATCCTGGTCCACGGCTTGAGCACCCAGCCGACCCTGGCGTGGTATGAACGCCATAAGCGATCAGGCTAGGCCAGTAGGCCTCAAGCCCCGGGGTCGCTCACCTGGATATAAACCGAATACACCCCGAGCAACACCCAGAACGCGGCAAAGATCCATGGCGTGCGCACCGAAAACAGCAGCGACTTGCGGTAGCCCTTGTGGGTCGATTCCCGCTCGCTAAACAGCGGCGACTCGTCATAGACCAGGCCCATCATCGGTTCGGAGCGCAGCAACTCACTTTGTTTGAAGTGCCAATGATCAATGATTTCGTAAGCGGCACGGATACCCGGCCAGGCATTGAGGGAGCTCAGGAAACCCAGCAAGGCCAGGAACGGCGGCACGATCAAGGTGAACAACTTGCCCCATTCCGGGTTCAGGTTGGCCATGCAGGAGGCGAAGGCGATCACCAGGAACGACTGGGCGGCCAGGTACGCATCGGTACGATTGGCCAGGATGCTGGTTTCGTACTGGATCTCCCGACGATAGAAATCCAATCGCTCCTTGGGAGAGCCGAACAACTTGGCCTGGTGTTCCGTCAGTTCTTCTTCCTGGGTCTGGCTGGTCAGGATTCGGGGCATTGCGCGGGCTATCCCTCAGTCATGGTTCGAATCTGTTGGATGATCGCGCCGCCAGGCAAGTTCAAGCCAATGGACAGCAGGTCCAACGAAACGCCGTCTCGCCGCCAGGGTCTGTAGATCATCGACGGCATGTGAGGACAGTTGAGTGGATTATCTTGGATGGGTGCAATGGCCGGCGATGGTGGTGACGGTGCTCGCCGCCTGGCTGATCGGATCACGCCAGCCGCGACGGCGGGTAATGGGTTTCAGTTGCTTCATCGCGAGCAACATTCTGTGGGTAGTCTGGGGGCTGCATTCGGATGCGTATGCGTTGATCGTGTTGCAGTTCTGTTTGTGTGCGATGAATTTGCGGGGGTTCAAGAAAAACACCACTGGATAGTCAGGAGACGCGCCCCTGTGGCGAGGGGATTTATCCCCGCTGGGGTGCGAAGCAGCCCCAAAACGGATAAATCCCCTCGCCACAGGAGATCACCACAAGTCAGGTCATTTCATCGTCTGCCCAATCGCCTGCACCAAATCAATCTGCTTGAACGGCTTGGTCAGCCGTGGCAGTTGCGTGGCGAAGCCTTCCAGGCGTTCGGCGTAACCGGTGGCAAGAATCACCGGCAAGGTGGGTTGGCGGTCTCGCAGCAATTTCGCCAGTTGCGCACCGTCCATCTGGGGCATGGCCATGTCGGTGATTACCAGGTCGATGTCCGGGTTGAGCTCGTACAGCTTCAGCGCCTGCGCGCCCGACGGAGCGCAGAGCACCCGGTGTCCCAGGTCTTCGATCAACAGGCGGGTGCTGGTCAGCACCAGGCTGTCATCGTCGACCACCAGCACCAGCAATTCCTGGGTCGACAACGGCGCCGACGCCTGGACCGGCAGTGTCTCCGGTGCCGAGTGATCGGCCACCGGTAGCCACAACTCAGCGGTGGTACCGACCCCCTTCTGGCTCTTGAGGATCAATCGCCCGCCCAACTGCTCGGCCAGGCCATGCACCATGGACAAGCCCAGGCCCGTACCCTTGCCGACCCCCTTGGTGGTGAAGAACGGGTCCACCGCCGAGGCCAGCGTCGCTTCATCCATCCCCTCGCCTTCATCGGTGATCGACAGGCAGACGTACCGTCCGGGCTTCAAGGGCAGTTCCGGTGCCCCGGTTTCCCGTCGCTCATCGGCCGCAATCAGGATGCGCCCGCCGTGGGGCATGGCATCCCGGGCGTTGGTCGCCAGGTTGAGGATGGCCAGCTCCAGCTGGTTGACGTCCGCCAGGACCGGCGACAGCGCATCGGCGAAGCTGGTCTGGATGTGGATTGACGGGCCCATGGAGCTTTGCAGCAGACCGCTGATGCCCTGCACCAACCCCGCCAGTTCGACCGATTCGGACGTCAGTTTCTGCCGGCGGGCAAAGGCCAGCATCCGCTGGGTCAGCGAAACACCGCGTAGCGCGCCCTGGGTCGCATTGTCCAGCAGTTGGCCGAGTTTCGGGTCGACAGGCATGCGCTTGCGCACGATCTCCAGATTGCCGAGGATCACCGTGAGCAGGTTGTTGAAATCATGGGCGATGCCGCCGGTGAGCTGCCCGATGGCCTGCAGCTTCTGCGATTGAAACAGCGCCTCGCGGGCCTGTTCGAGGGCCTGCTGCGCCTGGGTAGCGTCGGTGATGTCGCGGGTGATCTTGGCGAACCCCAGCAACGCGCCCGTGTCGCTGCGGATCGCATCGATGACCACGTGGGCCATGAACCGCGTACCGTCCTTGCGCATCCGCCAACCCTTCTTCTCGAAGCGCCCCTCGCTGGCGGCGATGCTCAGCGCCCGCTCTGGCTCACCATTTTCACGGTCTTCGGGGGTGTAGAACATCGAAAAATGTCGGCCGATGGCCTCCGCCGGCAGATAGCCCTTGATGCGCTGCGCGCCCTGGTTCCAGTTGGTCACCTGCCCATCAGGATCGAGCATGTAAATGGCGTAGTCCGTAACGCTCTGTACCAGCAGGCGGAACTGCTGCTCGCTTTGCTTGAGGGTTTCCTCGGCCATCTTGCGATCGGTCAGGTCGCGGGTGATCTTGGCAAAACCGAGCAAGGTGCCGCTCTGGGTGTCGATGATCGGGTCGATGACCACGTGGGACCAGAACAGCGTACCGTCCTTGCGCACCCGCCAGCCCTCACCTTCGAAACGGCCTTCGCGCAAGGCGGTGTCCAGTGCGCGTTGCGGCAGGCCGGCGGCGCGGTCCTGATCGGTGTAGAAGCGGGAGAAATGCTGGCCGAGGATTTCGGACTCCTCATAACCCTTGAAGCGCCGGGCACCGGAATTCCAACTGGTGATGATGCCTGCAGGGTCGGTCATGTAGATGGCATAGTCGACCACGGCGTCGATCAGCAGCCGAAAACGCTGTTCCTCGTTGATGCGGGCAGTCTTCTGATTGTTCTCAAGCATTTTTGGCCGGAGCGTCCGTGTAGATTTCTTTGCGAAGTATGGTGCAATTCCCTTTGTGAGCGCGAGCCTGCTCGCGATAGCGGTCGTTCAATGGGCACCTAAGAGACTGACACACCGCTATCGCGAGCAGGCTCGCTCCCACAGGATCTGGCAGGATGTTCTTGACTGACAGACCACCAACCCGGCAATAAGTGCTGCACCCGGGCCTCGCCGAACCGGTCGTCGATCAACATCACCACCCCCCGGTCCTGTTGGGTGCGGATGACGCGACCGGCGGCCTGGACGACTTTCTGCAGGCCGGGATACAGGTAGGTGTAGTCGTAGCCATCGCCGAAGATCGCGGTCATGCGCTGCTTGATCTGTTCGTTGACCGGATTGAACTGCGCCAGCCCCAGGGTGGCGATGAACGCGCCGATCAGCCGTGAGCCCGGCAAGTCGATGCCCTCGCCGAACGCGCCGCCCAGCACCGCGAAGCCGATGCCCTGGGTGTGTTCCATGAACCGTTCGAGAAAAGCCTGTCGGGACGCTTCGTCCATTCCTCGGGATTGACTCCAGATAGCGATGTCCGGATGCCGTTCGGCAAACAGCCCGGCCACCTGTTGCAAGTAATCGAAGCTGCTGAAAAAGGCCAGGTAGTTGCCGGGACGCTCGCCGAACTGGCGCGCCATCAAACCGACAATCGGTTCCAGCGAAGCCTGGCGGTGGGCAAAACGGGTGGAAATCCGACTGACGACCTGGACGTCCAATTGCCCGGCGTGGAACGGCGATTCCACGTCGATCCACACCGTGTCCGCCGGAGTGCCCAACAGGTCGGCGTAGTAGTGCCGCGGGCTCAGGGTCGCGGAGAACAGCACGCTGCTGCGGGCCGCCGTGAGCCTTGGCCGCAAGAAACCGGCCGGCACCACGTTGCGCAGGCACAAGGTGGAGAGGCTGCGCTGACGGCCGAGTTCACGCTTATGGATGTCGAACAGGAAATGCTCGTTGAACGATTCCGCCACTCGACCGAACTGCAAGGCCTCGAAGTAGAACGCCTGTAAATCGCCGTCCAGGCCCTGGGGATGGTCATTGAGGTAATCGCCGATGGCCGTGGTGCACAGGGACAGCGCCTGGAGCAGTTTCTCCGGTGGTTTTTCATAGGCCTGGTAGGCCGCCATCTGCGGAGCGTGCAAGGCGTTCCATTGACGATTGACCCGCTGCAAGGCTTTCTTCAGGGCTTCGGGAGCGGTTCTGCGCACGGCGGCCAGTGTCGACTGGTCGAGTGTCGCGCTGTACATCTGCCGTCCCCGCTCCACCAGGTTATGGGCCTCGTCCACCAGGGTCGCGACAGTCAAGCCATCGGCCTGGGCCAGGGCGAACAGCAAGGCGCTGAAGTCGAAATAATAGTTGTAGTCGGCGACGACCACGTCTGCCCAACGGGCCATTTCCTGGCTGAGGTAGTACGGACACACCTCATGGGCCAGCGCAATCTCGCGCAAGGCAGCCTGATCGAGCAAGGTGAGCCTGCTGGCGGCCTCGCGGGCGCCGGGCAGGCGATCATAGAAACCACGGGCCAACGGGCAGGATTCGCCGTGGCAAGCCTTGTCCGGGTGCTCACAGGCTTTGTCCCTGGCGACCATTTCCAGGACCCGCAACGGCATCGACGGCGCGCTATGGGTGATCACTCGCGCCGCATCCAGGGCCAGCTTGCGCCCCGGCGTCTTGGCCGTGAGAAAGAACACCTTGTCCAGCTGCTGCGGCGCCAGGGCCTTGAGCATCGGGAACAGCGTGCCGACGGTCTTGCCGATGCCGGTGGGCGCCTGGGCCATCAGGCAACGTCCGGTACTGACAGCCTTGAACACCGACTCGGCCAGGTGCCGCTGCCCCGGCCTGAAGCCGGCGTGGGGAAAGGCCAGCGTTTGTGCGCCGGCATTGCGCGCCTGTCGATGGGCCATTTCCTGTTCGGCCCAGACCAGGAACAAGGCGCACTGCTGTTCGAAGAAGGCTTCGAGCTGCGTCGCCTCGAAGCCTTGCGTCAGGCAGGTTTCCTTCTCACTGACGATGTCGAAATACACCAGCGCCACCTCGATACGCGACAGCTGCAGCTTCTGGCACATCAGCCAGCCGTAGATCTTCGCCTGGGCCCAGTGCAACTGGCGATGATTGGCCGGCTGCCTGGAGAGGTCGCCGCGATAGGTCTTCACCTCCTCGACGCAGTTGCGGACCGGGTCGTAGCCGTCGGCCCGTCCCTTGACCCGCATGCTCCGGTAACGGCCTTCGAGGCTGATCTCGGCCTGATACGTCTCGCTGCGCCGGGACGCCACGGTGCGGTGGCCGACAATGCCTTCCAGTGCCGTGGGCGACGGGGTAAAGCGCAGGTCCAGGTCACCGGTCTTGGCGGTGAACTCGCATAACGCCCGCACGGCGATGCTGTAGGCCGGCTCCAGGGTCATGCGCCCTGCTCCATCCATTGCACATGGCAGACCGCAACGGGCATCCGGTGTTCGTGACAGAACGCCAGCCAGCGCAATTGATTGTCCTGCAGGCGATCGCCGGGGCCTTTGACTTCGATCATGCGATAGGTCTTGTGCTGCGGCCAGAACTGGATCAGGTCCGGCATGCCGGCCCGGTTGGCCTTGATGTCCAGCAACAGGCGATTGAACCAATGCTTGAGGTGTTCGGCCGGCAGGCAATCGAGCGCCTGATGCAACAGTTCTTCGGACACGGCGCCCCAGAACACGAAAGGCGACTGGACGCCCCATTTCTCCGTATAGCGACGGACAATGGTGTCCCGATAGCGTCCGTCGTCGAGTTCCGCGAAGCAGGCTGCGAACAGCTCGGCGCGGCGGACAGGGAAATCCTCGTTGAGCAGGTCCACCGGACCGCGCTGGAACGGATGGAAAAACGCCCCCGGCAACGGCGCGAAAATCGCCGGCCAGCACAACAGGCCGAACAACGAGTTGATCAGGCTGTTCTCGACGTAATGCACCGGAGCGGTGTCGTCGTGCAAATGGGCCTGGACGTGATACTCCACCGACAGGACCGGATCGACGCGGGGCAGGTGCAGGTCCAGCCGCTCCACGTCCCGGGCCACGGCACGGGGCACCGGCGGCCCGCCCAGTTTGCGTTGCAAACGCGGCAGGACCCTGAGCAATGCCTGGGTTTCAGCGGCGTTTTCCGGCGCACGCGCAGCCACTTCCCCCAGTTCCAGGGCCAAGGCGTACTCGCCGATGCGCTCCAGCACGCGGATCATCCGCAACCGTGCACCGGGGTAGGTGCAATCGCGATAGATGCACAGGGCCTGGGCAAAATCGCCGATGCGTTCGGCGTGCTGGCCGATCTGGAACAGCAACTTGCCCCGCCGCCGCTCCAGCCATGGGTTGTCCAGAGCCAGTGCATTGACTTGGCCGACGATGTCTTCCAATGGCTCGCCGGCTTCGAAACGCTGCTGGCAATCGTGCAGGGACAGACAGGCATCGACATCCTGACGGCTGCGCAAGCCGCGGGATTCGGCACTGAACGCCACGGCTTCATAGGTAAAGATGCCCAGGTCCGCCAGCACGAACTCCGACCAGTCCTGATAGAGGTTGCCAAAGAACATCAGTCGCAGGCGGTCGCAGGTTTCCATGATCGTCAGGCTGTACAACCGGTCTTGCAGTTGCGGGCACCACTGATTGAATGACTGTGCTTCGTCCAGGCGATCACCCAGGGCCTGGAGCCATTCGGTCTTTTTCGCCTTGGGGCGTTCGATCAGGTGGCCCAGGCACAGGATGATTTCCGGCTTGAGCAACACTTCGAACAGTTCGACGAGGTTCAAGGGCTGCTGGTCCTGGACCCAGCTCAGGGCCAGCAGCGGCCCTACCGCCACGCCAATGTCGCCGATTTCCAGGTAATGCAACTTGCTGTGCCGAAAGCGCAATCCCTTGCGCATCACCATGCGCACCAGCAACCCCTGGGACGGACGTGGCAAGGACGTGAAGTCATCGATGAACCGCTGCTCCTCCAGGCTGAGCACGTCGGCATAGCGTTGCGTCAGCCAGGCAAGCACCTGCTGGAAATTGTTCAGGTAGTAGAAGGGATCGTCGAGAGGGTTGGCTGTCACGGGAAGAAGCGCCACGGGTGCTGGAGTACTGGTTATGCGTACAGATACCAGCAACGGACGACTCGGGCAACTGCAAAGGATGAGTGGTTCCTTTAATTAAAAGGTGAAATCCCTTGGTAGACGATGAACTTTCCTACAGTAAGCAGGACCAATGGCGGTTGATTACAGTGATGGCGCAGCCGGATGAGCTGCGTCCTTTTGATCGAGAGGTATGGATATGAACATCAGATTTCTGGGCCTGCCTTTGGCTGCCGCAGCGTTCCTGGCGCTGGCCGGTTGCTCGACGCCGACCGTCGTGACCTTGCAGAACGGTACCCAGTATTTGACCAAGGACACCCCCAACACCCGCACGTCCGACGGTTTCTACGAGTTCGAAGACATTGCCGGCAAGAAAGTCCGGGTGCGCGCCGACGACGTGGCGACGATTCGCAAGGAAGACTGAACCCTCTGTGGGCGAGTGTCAGCCGACACATTTTGCGACCGCACGGCCGCCATCGCGAGCAGGCTCGCTCCCACTCGGCTCCCACAGGGGATCTGCGGTGATCACAGAATCACGGTCACCGCCGGACAATGTGGGAGCGAGCCTGCTCGCGATGGCGGCACATTCAACATCGATGCAGGCAGGTCCACCGCTATCGCGAGCAAGCTCGGTTCCCACAGAGGCATCAGGCGAACACCATGTTCTCCCCAACCTGCCCCAGCCCTACCCCCACCAAAGTCACCGAACTGTCGCCCACCGTGAGCAACGTGTCGGCGCCCACCTGCGACAGGTGCTGGCTGTAGTCGTAACCCGCCCCGGCTCCCTGTACGCCGATGAACACCAAGGTGTCCCCCCCGTCGTAACCGCTGATCCGGTCCTGGCCGAACGCGCCGTTGAAGATGAAGGTGTCGTTGCCACCGCCCGATTGCATCACGTCATTGCCCGAACCACCGACGAAGGTGTCGTTCCCGGCACCGCCGACCAACCGGTCGTTACCCTCCAGGCCGAACAGCCAGTCGCCCGTCGCCCGCGCCACCAGGGTATCGTCAGCCGCGCTGCCGTTGGCCGATGAGGCATACGCGGTCAGGTTGCCCCCGGTCAACAGGCCGTTGGCGGTGACGCTGTGGCTCACCTCATTCTTGAGCATTCCCCAGAGCGCTCCGGGCTCCTGGCTGACCAGCGTACCGATGTCGCGAGTGATGCTGATCGCGCCGTGGGCATCACGCACGTACAGCGTGCCGGCCCCGTCATGGGCGAAGCTGAAATCCTTCACCGACTGCTGCAACTGCAGACTGTTGGTGCCCTGCCCGCCCAGGATCACGTTATAGCCACCGCCGTCGCGGAACGTATCGTTGCCGGCGCGGCCTTCCAGGTAATCGTTGCCTTGGCCGCCCTGGATCAGATCGGCCTGGTCGCTGCCAATGATGAAGGTGCTGCCGGTATGGGCGTCGGCGTTGCGATTGAGGTCCTGCACCCAGGTATTGCCCCGGGCCGGGTCCGACAGGTTGGCGACGATGATGGTGGAGTCTTTTTCGGTCAGGTCGTAGAACGCCGACCCCATGATCCGTCCCATGCCATCGCCATAACCGGTGGGCAGGTGGGAAATCCAGGTGGGAATGTTGAGGATGGAAAACGGCAACACGTTCCAGGCCGTCGAAGCGTAGTGGTCGTTGAAGCTGACGATGTTGTTGGTGGCCGATTCCTGTGGCGCATCATGCACGCCCACCGACGCCAGGTTGAACGTCGAGCCGTCCAGCGCCCGGAAGACCGGGTCGTTTTCATAGCCGATGTTCAGCACTTTGTCGGTGCCGCTCTGTGTCGGTGAGGCATAGGCAATGTAGTTGGCGCTGTTGTAGAACCCCGACCACTTGTCCGCGCTCAAGTCTGCCATGCTGTTGACCGCCAACCCGCCCAGGCTGTGACCGCTGACCTGCACGTCCTTGCCCGTCAGGCCGTGGGCCTGGGCAAACCTGGCGACATCCCCAAGCAGGTTGCCGAAGGCTTCACCGGCGTAGTTTTTCGCATAGTCCTTGGGCCCCAGGGCGGCCATCAAGTCGTTGATCACATCGCCGATGGAGTCGGTGATCAGGTTTTCCCGGGGGCCGCTGGTACCACGAAACGACACGCCGATTTCCTGCAGATGCCCCTCGGCGTCGTACTTGCCAAGGATCTCCACTTGCGCGGTGGTGTAGCCGGCCTTCTCGCCAAAGAACGTTCCGCGACCATCCACCTTGCCGGCATAGCCCAGTTGCGAGGCGCTGATGGGGGTCCAACCGGCCTTTTGCAGCGCTTCGAGGGCAAGCTTTTCCGAGTCGGGATTCCACGGCACGCCGGGAATCACTCCCTGGGAATCGGTGCCGCCCAGCAGCGCCGTGACCAGGGTCGCCGGCAGACCGGCACCGAAGCCATTGTGCTGGTAGCCGGAAGCGAAGCCGTTGTCGAGGTTATGGTAGGAATACAGCATGATCGCCATCGCATCGCTGACCAATGCCTTGGACTCGGTGGTGCCGAGGTTTTTGTAGTCGTAGATACCCATGTGTTGCTGCCTCTCTTTTTGTTGTTGGAATAGGTGCAAAGTGAAGGGTCCAACCGGCCGTTTCTCCTCGGCTCAGAATTGCCAGTCCAGGGTCAATCCGACGCCGTGGCTTTTATCCCGGGTACCGAGCACGCCGTTGTAGTCCAGGTTGACGCGCACATCCCTGGCCACTGCGAGCCCGGCCCGAGCGCCGATCACCGCGGCGTTGCGGTCCATGGACACGCTCTGCACCGCGAAGGTGTCTGTGCTGCCGGTAAACGCCAGGTCCTGTTCGGAACGGGTATTGCTCAAGTTGTGCTGCCAGCCCAGGGAGCCGGAGAGTTGCAGTTGCTGGGTCCGAGACAGCGCCAGGCTGTGGCTGGCCCGCACGCCCAGGGTCGACAGCAGCGCATCGCGACGGTCATCGCCACCGTGCAGGGCTGCGCTGTCACCTTTCTCATGGAAGCTGTCGCTGTCCAGGTGCACATAGGCCAGATTGGCGAACGGCTCCAGGGCCACGGGTTGCAGGTCGAGGCGATAGGCCGCTTCGGTGAAGACCTGGCCGGTGCGCGCATCGCGCTTGGTTTTCTCCCGGCCACTGACCTCGGCCCACTGCAACTCACGTTTGGCGTCGATGCGATGCCAGCTGTAGGCGCCGCCGACGGTCAGGCGCAGTGCGTCGATCTCATGCCCCAGGTAGGCCCCCAGGTGATAGCTGTCGACCTCGGCCGACGAATGCGTGCCATCCCCCATGCTCAATGAACTGTCGCTGTATCCGGTGACGAAGCCCAGTCGTGTCCGTTCGCTGATCAAGCCGTCGCCACCGATCAGCAGCCCACCGATGGAGCTGTTGGAGCTGGCGTTGTCATGCCCCCCGTCGCTTTTGCCCCAGGCGCCGAGCGCCTTGACCCAGAGATTGCTGTCGACGTCGGTTGGCGTATTGGCGTCGTACAGCGCGTCCTGGCGCAGGCGATCACCCACGGCGTCTCGCAGGTAACGGCTGTGGTTGATCAACAACGTGCCGATGGCCGGGTGGATCTCGCCGGACAATTGCTGGAACGCCTGCTGCGCCACCGCAGTGCTGGATGACAACAGCAAGGTTTCGTAGAGGGCGTTGCCGGCGCCCAATTGCTCAGCCGCGGACGCTACGGAACGCTGGTTGGGGGTCAAGCCGAGGCTGCTGAACGATGCCGCGTTGCGCGCCACCGTCAGTTGAACGCCGCTGGCGGAGTACCCCAGGTTGCCCCCCAGGAACGCATAGTTGGGCAGCACCTCGCCAAAACGCCCGTCGATGCCGCCAGCCGCCTGCAGGATGTCGAGCTGACGCCCCAGCAGGTTGCTCACTCCGCTGGCGGCCAGCAGCGTCGGGCTGTTTTCCAGAGACAAGGCCACTGTCGCGCCGTCGACCGTGGCCTTGCCGCCGGCAATGATCTGGTCGCTGGAGGTCGGCGACACTTCCACCGCGTAGGTCGAGCCCGGTTGGAAGGTCACATCCCCGGCCACCTGCAACGTGCCGATGGAGTTGCCCGGCGCCACGCTACCGCCTTGGTTGGCGGTGAGGCTGGCGATGCGTCCGTTCCCGCCCAGTACCCCGCCGTCATTGACGGTCACGACCGACGCCAGTGAACCGTTGATTGCCAGGCGCCCCTCGTTGACCAGGGTCGGCCCGCTGTAGGTGTTGTCACCGGTGAGTATCAAGGTGCCGATGCCCTCCTTGGTCAGGCCACCGTGACCGGCTATGTCGTTGCGCCACACATCCAGCCCGCACTGGATTCCGCTGCACACCCGTTCCGTGGGTTTGCCGGCATCGACGATCGCACCGACGCCCGGCAAGTCCGCCACGAACTGCCCGGAACCGTAGGCACCGTCGACGCGGAATTCCACGGGAATGTCCTGCTCGGTCACCAGCATCGCCGGACCGTCGATGGCCTTGCCCAGGTTGATCATGCCCCAGCCATACAGCGAATCGACGCCAGGGGTGCCCATGTCGGTGGCCGTGGTACGCAGCACGCTGGCGACCTGGTCACCGGTCATGTACGGGAAGCGCTCCATCAACACTGCCACACTGCCGGCGACATGGGGCGCGGCCATGGAGGTACCGCTTTTGTTGCCGTAGCCCACCGTCAGGTCATCGGCGCTGGTGCCGCCGATCACAGCGCTGTAGACCCGGGTGCCCGGTGCCGATACGCAGAAACTGGCGGTATAGCCACAGCGCGACGAGAACGTGCTGATGGTGTAGGGATCGGGACTGCTGGTGTCGGGGTTGACCTGCAGGGCGGCGACCGTGAGCCAGTTCGGCGCGATGTCCGGCACGAAATACGCCAGGCCCGCGATGGCATCGGGGTTGTTGAGGTTGTAGTCGTTGCCGGCGGCGAAAATGGTCACGATACCACTGCGGGCGGCGGCGATGGCGCCTTCGTAGGCGCCGCCCGGCCGGGTGCCCAGCAACGGCTGGATCTGGTCGAACTGCAGTTGCGCGTCCTGCACAGTAAAGTGCGGGAAGGCCGGGTCCCGGCCGCCCTGGTCGAAGCGGTCGGTGATGCCGATGCCCCAACTGTTGTTGATGATCCGCGCGCCGCTGGCGATCAGCGCATCCCAACCGGCTTTGTAAACCGCACCGTCGTTACCGAGGATGATGCCGTCCTCCGGACCGGGGTCGCCGTTGTCGGCGCTGATGATCTGCGCGTCGAACGCCACGCCGTGCATCGGGCTACCGTCACGGCTGCCGGCGGCGATCCCGCCGACATGGGTGCCATGGGAGCCCAGCTTGCCGTCGGAGCCCACCGTGGGTGAGCCATCGTAGCGGAACGGGTCACCGGCCTTCACCGGAATGTAGGGGTCGGTGTATTCGCGGATGCCGCTGGTGACCAGGGTCACGACTTTATTGGCGCCGGAAAACTCCGGATGCGCGGCGTAGACCGGTTGGTCGAAGATCCCCAGCTTGACGCCCTTCCCGGTGTAACCGGCGGCATAGGCCTGCTGCGCATTGATCGCGCCCAGCCCCCATTCGGCGTTGAATTCGGCGCTGCGCCAACTGTCCGGGTCCCCGGACCTGCCGCCCTCGACATAAGGCGCCGCCTGGGCCGAGCCCAGGGTTGCGACTGCGCAGAGCACGGCGTGATTCAAGGTCTTTAGGAGAAACAGGCTGCGTGTTTTTCCGGGTTGCTTGTTGTTATCGATTTTCATGAACCATCCTTAGTTGTTGCAAAAGTCCTGTGGCTTTCCTGTCCCTTGGGGGCTGCCCGGCCGATGGATCAGCGGGTTACAAATGCCTCATCCACCTTCGCCAGGTCCTGCTCCCCCAATGTGCCGGCGTAGTAATGCAATTTGACCCAGGCCATGAGGTAGTCGTAGCGGGCCTGGGCGAGGTCGCGGCGGGTGGTGTAGAGCTGTTGCTCGGCGTTGAGCGCGTCGAGGTTGACCCGCTCACCCCCCAGAATGCTTTGCCGGGTCGACACCACCAGCGCTTCGGCAGAGGCCAGGGCTTTCTGGTAGGCCCGCAGCTTGTTCACCCCCGACACGCAGGCGCTGAACTGCCGGCGCAGTTCGATCAGGGTTTCCCGGGTCTTGGCGTCCAGCTCGTATTCGGCCTGTTCCATGGTGCGGCTGGCCTGGCGGGTCGAAGCCGACACGCCACCGCCGGCATACAACGGCACGCTGACTTCCAGGCCAATGGTGTTGGTGTCGTAGCGCTGGTTGTAGGTGTTGCCGCTTTCCGACTCGTTCTGGCGCATCGTCGCGTAAGCGCTGACCTTGGGCAGATGCCCGGCGCGGTTGCGCTCCACCTCGTAGCGCGCGACGTCCACGGCCTGGCGCTGGGAGGCCAGGCTGGGGTTGTTGCTCACGGCCAGTTCGTGCCAGGTGTCAAAACTGGCGGGCTGCAAGGCGAAGGTCTGGAAGCTTTCATTCAGCGGCGCCAGGTCGCCGATGGCCAGGGTCGGCACGCCGATCAACGAACCGAGCTCCCGCAGGGAAGCATCCTGTTCGTTGTGCGCTTCGATCTCTTCGGCGGTGGCCAACTCGTAGCGCGACTCGGCCTCGAGGATATCGGTGCGGGTGCCTTCGCCCTGGCGGAACAGATGCTCGTTCTGGCGGAACTGCTGTTCGAAAGCCTTTTTCTTGGCCTGGGCAATGTCGATCTGGTCCTGGGCGAACAGCGCCTGGGTGTAATTGCTCAGCACCCGCACCAGCAATTCCTGGCTCTTGCCGCGGAAGTTTTCATCGGCGAACAACGCCTGCGCCACGCCCTTGCGATAGGCCGCGTAGGCCTCGTAATCCAGCAGCGGCTGTTGCAGGGTCAAGCTGGAGCCGTAACTGCTGTAGTTGCGGTCGTCATGCTGGCTGCCACCACGGTCATTGAGGTAGGTGACCTTGGACTGGTTGCGGCCCTTGTTGTAGCTGTAACCCAGGTGCGGCAGCAGCCCGGCGCGGCCGATGGCTCGGTTTTCCAGGCCCGCGTCGCGTTCCTTGATCGCTCCAAGATAGACCGGGTCGTTGCGCAGGGCCTGTTCGTAGAACTCGAACGGCCCCATGGCCCAGGCAGGGTTGCAGATAGAAACGGCCAGCAATGCCAACCCGTAGAGACACTTCATACACCGGACATCCTTATTCCTCGGTCAACGCAGAGCCGGCCCGGTCGAGCAGCGGTTTGAACAGGTAGTTGAGCAGCGAGCGCTCGCCGGTGCGCACGAACATTTCCGCCGGCATCCCGGGCTTGATCACCAGGCCATTGAGCTTTTCCAGCGCCGCATCGCCCACGCTGCTGCGCAGCACGTAGTACGGCGTACCGGTTTTTTCATCGACCATCTGGTCGGCGGACACCAGACTGACCTCACCCGCCACCCTCGGCGTGCGGCTCTGGTTGAAGGCGGTAAACAAAATGTCCACCGGCAGATGGATACCGACCTTGTCGATCAGGTTCACCGGCAGGTGCCCTTCCACCTCCAGCCGGGTGCCTTGGGGCACGATCTCCAGCAAGGTGTCGCCCTGGCGTACCACTGCGCCCTCGGTGTGCACCCCGAGGTTGACGGCGATGCCATCGGCGGTGGCGAGGATCTCGCTGTGTTGCAGCTCGAAGCCAGCCGACGTGAGCTGCTGTTGCAGGGTTTCGCTCTTGAGCTGGGCCTCGGCCAACTGGCTGCGGACTTCCTTCTGGTATTCCTCGCTGTGTTGCTGCAGCTTCAACCGGGATTCGATGATCCCCTGCTCCACCCGGCCGCTTTCGCCGCTGTTCTGCGCCAGCTCCTGCTGCACCTGGGACAGTTGCCGTTGATAATCCAGCAGGCGGTTGCGCGGGATATAGCCGTTATCCGCCAAGGGCTGCAGATTGCCCAGTTGCAGGCGCAGGGACTCGGCCTGGGCGGTCAGGTCGCCACGGGCCCGGCGCATCCCCGCCAGTTGCGCGGTGGCGCCGTCGATGCTGGCGCGCAACGCGGCCTGCTCCCGGGCGAAGGCTTCGCGGCGGCTGCTGAACAGTTGTCGCTGGCCTTCGAGCACCAATGCCAGGCGAGGGTCCGGGTCCTGGCTCAGCGCGCTCGGGAAACTCACTTGCGCCAGGTTGTCCCGCTCGCTTTGCCAGCGCGCCAGGCTGGCCCAGGCCATCCGATACTGGGCTTGCAGCGATTGCACATCCGCCGCGGCCTGGGTCTGATCCAGGCGAAACAACGGTTGACCTTGCTTGACCGCTTCGCCTTCGCGCACCAGGATCCGGCTGACCATGCCGCCGCTCATCGATTGCACGGCCTTGCGCTTGCCGGAAACCACCACCGTGCCCTGCACGGGAATGCCCTGGTCCAACGGGGCGAGGCTGGCCCAGGTGAAAAAGCTGCCGGCACCCAGGATCGCCAGGGCCCAGCCCATGCGCATGAAGAAACCGGCGTCACGTTCGGGACGCTCGGGGAGTCGAGTGTGTTCGAGGTTCATGTCGCGATCCTTGCTCATGCGTTGCCGGGCTTGCCGGCGGCCTGGTACTGACGGCTCATGCTCAAGCCGTTGGGCGTCGGCTGCGGTTTGTCCCGCGGGGTTTCCGACTGGCCGGATAGCGCTCGCAGCACTTTCTGGCTCGGTCCGAACGCTTGCAGCCGGCCGTCGTTGAGCACCAGCAACTTGTCGGCCTGGGCCAGTGCCGAGGAGCGGTGTGTCACCAGCACGACGCTGGTGCCCTGGGCTTTCAGCTGCGCGATGGCACTGGCCAGCGCCGCCTCGCCGACGGTGTCCAGGTTGGAATTGGGCTCATCGAGCACCACCAGGCTCGGCCGGTCATACAGGGCCCGGGCCAGGGCGACCCGTTGTTTCTGCCCGCCGGACAAGCCGCAACCGTCCTCTCCCAGTACCGTGTCGTAGCCTTGGGGCATGCGCAGGATCAGTTCATGCACCCCGGCCTGCTGCGCGGCAGCGACGACTTTCTGCGGGTCGGCCTCGCGAAAGCGGGCGATGTTCTCGGCGATGCTGCCGCTGAACAGCTCGATGTCCTGGGGCAGATAGCCGATAAACGGGCCGAGTTGGTCTCGGTTCCAGCGATGGATATCGGCCCCGTCCAGCCGCACCGCGCCACCGAGGATCGGCCACACACCCACCAGCACACGGGCCAGGGTGGACTTGCCGGAGCCCGAGGCCCCCAGGACGCCAAGCACTTCGCCGGCTGCGAGACTGAAACTCACTTGATGCAACGTCGCTTGACGCCGCCCCGGGGGGCCGGCGCTGACCTGCTCGAAGCTCACCTGGCCCTTGGGCGGTGGCAGCGGCATCGCATCGTCCTGGGGTGGATAGGCCTGCAACAGCGCGTCGAGACGGCGGTACGCCAGTTTCGCGCCGCTCCACTGCTTCCACACGGCAATCAATTGATCGATGGGACTCAATACCCGGCCCATCAGGATCGACCCAGCAATCATCATCCCGGCCGTCATGTCGCCCTTGATCACCAGCAGCGCCCCCAGCCCCAGGACCAGCGATTGCAGACACAGGCGCAGGGCCTTGCTGAAGGCGCTGATGACCGCACCGGTGTCGCTGGCCTGGTTCTGCAGGCCGAGAAAACGCGAATGCACGGCAAACCAGCGGTTGCGCAACGCATCGAGCATGCCCATGGCCTGGATCGATTCAGCGTTGTGCAGGTGGCTGGTGGCCAACTGACTGGACTGTTGCGAGTAGCCGCTGGCCTGTGCCAATGGTTTGCGGGTCATGGCCTCGTTCAGGCATGCCAGGCCGATGAGCAGCAGCGTGCCGACGCTGGCGAACACGCCCAGCCAGACATTGAACAGGTAGATCACCAGCAGATAGACCGGGAACCAGGGGGCATCGAAGAAGGCGAACAGCGCCGGGCCGGTGACGAACTGGCGCAGATGGGTCAAGTCGCCCAGGGATTGCCCGGCATTGCCTTCGCCCTGGAGCAGGTTGCGCTCGAACGCGGCCTTGTAGACCTGAAGGTTGAAACGCCTTTCCAATTGGCTGCCGATGCGGATGACGATGAAGCTGCGCACCATTTCCAACAGCCCGATGAAGACAAAAAACCCCACCACCATCAACGACAGCATCACCAGGGTGGTTTCGTTCTGCGATGACAATCCCCGGTCATATACCTGGAGCATGTAGATGGAAGGCGCCAGCATCAGGACGTTAATCAGTGCGGTAAAACAACCGACACTGAGCAGGATATTTTTATAATCGCCCAGCGCCTTGAACAGCGATACAGTGGCGACGGTCTTTGCCCTCTTCATTATTCTTCCCTGCTCTTGGCTTCGCCACAGAGTTGGCAAACTCTTGAACTTGCCAATCTTTTATTTAGTTGAATCTGAACCACCAAAGTGCGCGCTTGATCGAACAAACGCGCTTGGATACGGGTAAACAGGCCCAGGTCTTACGAATACGTTAACGCGCGCTCTCTCGGATATCGCGCTCGAGCGTAACGCTCAATCCGGACTTCAAATTGACTTGATAATGCTGGCCCTGGCGCAGCCCCAGATGAACTCGGGCATCTTGCTTACCAAGCAGCGAAAGACCATCGGGCTCCGGAAACCAATGCACCGGCTCATCCCCGAGCCAGTGACCCAGGCAATCGGTTTGTCCACCCACGGTCTGGTCCGCCTTGAGTTCGATGACGCAGATATTCGACGGTTTGTCTTGCAGGGCCTGGGTTTGTGCATCGTCCTGCGGGCCTGCCAGAACGGCACGCCACTGACCGGCCAACTGCGAGGGTTCTGCTAACAACAGGCTGCGCGCCATGGCGACTTCTCCAGAAAACGACATCAGCATAACGAGTAACCAGGCGGCTGCCGGAAGACTGCGGGGCATGATCTTTACTCGCTGAAAGGGTTGGAATGCGTCTGTGGCGAGGGAGCTTGCTCCCGCTGGGCTGCGAAGCAGTCCCCTTGTTGATGGGAAAAGCCCCTCACCTCAGTGAGTCATGCGGACATCAAGCCACGATGTCCGAAACCGCAGCCTGGCCGACGGTACTGACCAGGAAATCGGCCACGCCATGCCCGGAGAAGTCCACCGACAACAGGCTGTTGCCGCCCGATGTCGACAGCACCGCATCGCCCGCCGCACCGGTGAACGCATTCACGAAGTGCAGGCCCGCGCCGTTGGTGATACCGGTCAGGTCGATCTTGTCCAGGCCGCTGACGAAATCGAGGATCTGGTCCGTGGCACCCGGCCGCGAGTCTGAACTCGCAGCGAACACGAAGGTGTCGGCCCCGGAACCGCCCGACAGCTTGTCCGCACCGCCGCCGCCCCAGAGAATGTCATTGCCGGCGCCGCCCTTGAGCTCGTTGGCCACTTCGTTACCGATCAGCAAATCGCTGCCCGATCCGCCGATGGCATTTTCGATGGTGGCGCCTTGGGCGATGGACACGTTGCCCACCATGCCGCCAACGTCCGAGAACGAGGCGTCATTGAGGTTTATCTTCTGGTTCTGGGTGAAGCCGGAGAAGTCCAGGGTATCGCGACCGCCCGCGTCCCAGACCGAGAACACCACCTTGTCCGACGAGGAAGACGCACTGAGGAAGTCACGACCGGCGTTGGAATTGAAACCGTAGGTGGTATCACCGGTACGGGTGCCCATGTTGGCGCCATAGAGCTTCTGGATCGCCGCAATGTCGTCCATCAGAGGGCCCGAGGAATAGGCTTCGACGCCGCCCTTGCTGAAGTTCTGGTCGGTGTTGCTTTCGCTCCAGTAGCTCATGACGCTGTAGCCACGGGTGTCCTGGCCGTAGGTGGCGTCATCGTAAGTCGGGCTGCCTTCGCCGGCGTTGTAGTCGCCAGGGTGCGCCAGGCCCAGGGTGTGGCCGATTTCATGGGTCAGGGTCTGCCGGCCATAATTGTTAAGGTCCGGGTTCTTGTTCTGGGTGTAGCTGCTGTTGATCAGGTACCAGGACGTCCCGTCATAGCCGGCGCCGGTCCCCGGCAGGTAGGCGAACGCCGCTGCGCCGTCCTGGCCGCCGCTGTAGTTGCCGAAGGTCATGTGCCCGTCGCCACCGCTGCTCTTCTCGGTAAAAGTGACATTGGCCACGTCCGCCCAGGATTGCATGGCCAGCGCCGCCTGGCCTTTCTGCTGGGCGCTGAACTGGCTGAAGCCGCTGATCCCGTGCTTGTTCATGGTGCTGGAGGATGCGGAGGTGAGGAAGGTATAGGTCAGCTCGATCTTGCCGCTGCCGTCCCGGTCCTGATACGCCGCGCCGTCGCGTAACAACTGAGTCGCCGCCTCGTCCACCGAGTACGAGGGTTTACCATTGACTGTGAGATTGCCACCACGGTCATATTGATGGCTGAAACTATTGATCTGGTTGAATGCATTACTGGGCGCAGCCAATGATTGCGCTGCCCAGAGGAGTTGTTCGGCTGAATCGATAGTGCTGGTTTTGACTTTCGACATAAACACACTTCCTTGTTTGCAATGGAACAGTTTTTGTCAGACAGACAATCTCTGGCGAGATCGTCCTATCACTCGCCCAATTGAGGACGCAGGAAAACTGACACAATTCGAAATCAAACGTCTAGCAATTTTTTCGACGCATATGAACAATAACTCCAACCACACGCCGAGCACTCGGCGCTCGCCCCGTTAATGCAGGCAGTACAGCCCCGCGTCCAAGAATTGTCGGACAAAACCCTATTTAAATATTAAATATCGTCCTATCTCGATCAGGACACTTTCAGCAACTAAGTGCCAGTGAAATGCTATTAATTAATATGAACTAGTGGCCTATATGCCCTGTCCGGTTTTACGCCCGCAGACCTCCCGTAGACAACCACGCAACCAGCGGTGCACCGGATCGGCGTCCATTCTTGGATGCCAGAGCATGGCAATCGTGAACTCCGGCACCGGGAACGGCAGCGCAAAGCTGTGCAGGCCTGCCCGCAGGCGAGTGGTATAGCGTTCGGGCACGCTGGCGATCAGGTCACTGGACCGGGCCAACCCCAGCGCCGTGGAAAAACCCGGGACGGTGATGATGATCTCGCGCGTCAGGCCCAAGGACGTCAATACCCGGTCGACGGGACCATGGTCGAGGTCGCGCAAGGCGACGTCGATGTGCCCGCCCGCCGCATAAGCAGCGGCGCTTATCCCGGCCTGAGCCAGCGGGTGCCCCTGGCGTACCACGCCGATGAAACGGTCGATGAACAATGCCTGGGTGCGCAGCTCCGGACGGGTGTCCTTGTCCACGACGGCGGTTTCCAGGTCCACTGTCCCCTCGCGCAGCGCCGTACTGCTCTTGTCAGCCTTGTCCACGAAGCGCATCCGGATACCGGGGGCCTCTTCCCCGATGCGGGCAATCAGGTCGATGCCGAAGTTTTCCACGAACCCTTCCCGGGTGCGCAGCGTAAAGGTCCGATTCAACTGCCGCAGGTCCGGGGCCTGGACCGGACGCAGCACCGTCTGGGCGTCCTGCACCAGTTGACTGACCTGTTCGCGTAGTTCCAGGGCACGTGGAGTGGCAACCAGCCCCCGCCCGGCCCGCACCAACAGCGGGTCGCCGGTGGTTTCCCGTAATCGCGCCAACGCCCGGCTCATGGCCGAAGGACTGAGCCGCAGCCGCTGTGCCGCGCGGGCGACGCTGCCTTCTGCCAACAACACGTCAAGGGTGGTCAACAGATTGAGGTCGGGAGTGGACATGGTCAGGGCTCGGGCTGATAGGTGGCGTTCCATGCAGCTATAAAGTGCAAATGCTGCGTCTTCCGCCATGTTATGCCCGAGCGTACTGTTCTAACAGTCAGTTTTTGTGAACCGCTCCGGAGAACAGCATGAAACCAACCCATACGCCGCCGGACAGTACCGGCGTTCCCCAGCCCCCCTCGTCGCGCTGGGCGTTGACCAGCCTTGCCCTGGCAACCCTGCTCGCCTCGTTGGGCACCAGCGTCGCCACGGTCGGCCTGCCCGCCTTGGCCGAGGCGTTCAACGCTTCCTTCCAGGCGGTCCAGTGGGTGGTGCTGGCTTATCTGCTGGCGATCTCCACGCTGATTGTCAGCGTCGGGCGCCTGGGGGATCTGGTGGGACGCCGGCAACTGCTGTTGGCCGGGATTCTGCTGTTCACCCTCGCGTCCGTCCTCTGCGGGTTCGCCCCTTCCCTTGGGCTATTGATCGCGGGCCGGACCCTGCAAGGCCTGGGAGCGGCCGTCATGATGGCCCTGACAATGGCTCTGGTCGGTGAAACGGTCGACAAGGACCGAACCGGTCGCGCCATGGGCTTGCTGGCCACGCTGTCAGCGGTGGGCACCGCCCTTGGTCCCTCGCTCGGCGGTACGCTGGTCAGCGCCTTCGGCTGGCATGCCATCTTCCTGGTCAATGTCCCGCTGGGACTGCTGACGTGGCTGTTGGCCTGGCGCTCCTTGCCGATCCGTCGTCCTCAGGCGAATGCCGAAAGACCCGGCTTCGATATCACCGGCACGGTACTGCTGGCGACGGCACTGGGCGCTTATGCATTGGCCATGACCCTGGGACGCGGCAATTTTGGCGGAATCAATATCGCCCTGTTGCTGATGGCGATCCTTGGCGGCGGACTGTTTGTCCTGAGCCAGCGCCGGGTGACGTCGCCGCTGATCCCTCTGGCATTGTTCCGCGACCGGCTGCTGGTTTCGGGCCTGGCGACAAGTGCATTGGTCGCGACCGTCATGATGGCGACGCTGCTGGTAGGGCCTTTCTACTTGTCCATCAGCCTTGGCCTGCCGACCACACTGGTGGGGCTGGTACTGGCCGTGGGCCCCTGCGTTGCCGCACTGGCCGGTGTGCCTGCCGGGCGCCTTGCGGACCGGTTCGGCGTGCGCCCCATGCGGCTTGCGGGGTTGGCGACCATGGTACTGGGCTGCTCAGCGCTGGCGCTGCTGTCACCGACGTTGGGCATGGGCGGCTATGTCATGGCCATCGTGATCACTACGCTGGGCTACGCACTGTTCCAGACCGCCAACAACACCGCGGTGATGGCGGATATCGCTGCACAAAAGCGCGGCGTCATTGCCGGGCTGCTCAATCTGTCGCGCAACTTGGGGTTCTTTACCGGTGCATCGGTGCTCGGTGCGGTATTCGCATCGGCATTGCCGACGAACGGTGTTTCCGCGGCGAGCCCCGGAGAAGTCGCAAACGGCCTGCATTTCACCTTCGCCGCCGCTTTATCGATGGTGGTCCTGGCCCTGTTCATCGCCTTGCAATACCGCGCGCCAGAGCCGTTGGACGAGCACCAGCCCACATCGGAAAAAGGGTAATGGCATTCTGAGCCCTGGCCTTTAAGTCATGATCCAGATCAAAAAAAGTGAACCAATCGCAAAACGGACTGAAAAAAGCCACATGACTTTCATTATCAGGTGCTATTTTTAGTTCTCACTGGTAGGGCCATGAGGGCTCTTCCTTCCTGATAAGAGCAAACGGAAGCGCTTGGATGAAGAAGGTGGGCAACAGATGAATAAAGGATCGTTCAGCAAGGTTACGTTTCCCAACGCTTGCCAGCTGATGCGCTGGCATTTCCATCCTATGGGCTTCGAGGCCAGTATGGACGCACCGGGCAGCATGGTCGCCCGGTTGTTCGACCGTGCCAGCGGTGAAACCATGATCGCGATTGCAGGCATCCCCTGCGCGACCGTGATGAACGCTCCTGACGTGGAACGGATAATCGAAGCGGTGGAAGCCGAGCTGGAGGCCTTCGTACCACCGGTTGGTTTGAGGCGATTCGCCTCCTGAGTAAAAAAGCCCACGGTCGTGGGCTTTTTTGTGGGCGCAGTTTCTAAATATGTGGCTAGCCGTCCCGTCGCTATCGCGAGCAGGCTCGCTCCCGCAGGGTCCGGGGTGGCTTTTGTTCACCCAAACCCTTGTGGGAGCGAGCCTGCTCGCGATAGCGATCCTCCAGGCAACCACCCATCCAGCCCACTCAACCGCGGGCGCGGCGATGGTCAACGAAGAACGGCTTGCCCTTGTCGATACGGTCCGAAGCCTTGGGGCCATTGGCCGCCTGGCCGTCCGGCTCATCGACGTACCAGTAGCAGTGCTGCACAGCACGGGTGATGCCTACGTAGGCGAGGCGCAGGATCTCGTCCCGTTGCGCCGTGTCGTATGGCTCGGCGTCGCCGTCCTGGCCCAACCCGGCCATTCGATAGACCTGATTCTTGTAGGGTGAACGGGTCAGATGCTGGCAGTCACCCAGCAAGAACACCGCATCAGCCTGGAGCCCCTTGGCGCTGTGATAGGTCATCTGCTTTAGCCGCCTCGCTTCATAGGGCAAGCTAGAATCCACATTAACTGTTGGATTAATGTACTTATCTATCAGTGACTTATCGCTACTTTTTCGATACAGCATCAATATTGAATCGCCCTTGCGGTAATGCTCATCCAACCGGCGGGCCAGGCCTTCATCGTCCCGATCCAGCACGTTGACCGGACTCAGCAACGAGGCTTTGCCGCTGGCCTTGGCTTTTTTACCGGGTATGGCAGCCGCCGGACGGACAATATGCTCGGCCGCATCGATGATGTGCTGATGACTGCGGTAGTTGTCAGTGAGCATCACCCGCGTCGTGGCCGGCGACGGAAATTGCTGGTTGAACGCCATGAAATAGCTTGGCGAACTGCCACGCCAGCCATAGATCGATTGCCAGTCGTCACCAACACACAACAAGGAAGAATGTTGCGCGCCGCGCCCCACATGCATGGCGGGCCCCCGACGGCGCACTTCTCGAAGGCTTGCGCGAAGCCAGGAGACGATCTGCGGGGAAACGTCCTGGAACTCGTCGATCATCAGGTGTGACATCGGCCTGAGCAGCGCATCGCCCAATAACTTGAAGTTTTCCGGCGAGTGCTCGCTGAACAGCGCAAACATGCGGTTGTAGGTCATGACAGGAGGCGACTGGTCGAGCAGATGGTCTTCGAATGCCCGCCAGTAGCGGCTCAACGCTTCGAAAAAATACCGATCCGGGTCATCCTGGGCGAAACTCATGCGTCCTACGGCATCCGGGACATCGAGGCCCAGGTTCTCGATAAAACCGGCAGCGGCAACGAAACAATCCAGCAATGGCGCCGAACCCAGCTCTCCCTTGACCTTGTAATCGAAGCCGGGACCCGCGCTGGCGTCTCCAGCCAATGAGGCAAGAAGACGTTTCGATGATTCGTAATTTTCAATCCATATCAACGGCTTACGACAGAAAGCTTGAAACAGGGTGCGCTTGACCGCCCATTCTGCGCGCAGACTCAACCGCGCGCCTGGGCGACTGAGCCGGGCGTCCTCCCGCGAATCGAACCCCAGCATCACCCAAGCGTCCAGGGATGGGATGTAACCATGACAATGGAATTTAGAACCGTTGATCTCGAATGCCTGACGCTTGGGCTCGACCCCCTTGATGGGCCACGCGCCGGCGCGAAACCACAAGTCCTCGATGGCATCACACAATTCTTCGTCGCGCTGGGCGGCCAATTCGGTCACGGCCACGCGCTTTTGCACATCAGGGTGGTCACGCTCCAGCTCCTTGAGCTGAAAAGCGTGTCGGGACAACGGCTTGATCAGTTCACGGAAGCGCTCGTCGCGTTGATAGAGACGGTGATAACAGGCATTGAGCTGCTGACGCTGAGCGTCGTTGATGCGCAAGTCGAAGGGGTTGCCATCGGCGTCGTCATCACCCGCCCCGGTGCGATGGCTCAGGGTTTCGAAAGCCTGGAGCCGCTCGAATCCCGGCAGGCTGCGCACCATGGGCAAGATGCGCGAATGGAATGTTCGCACCAGATCGCGCGCTTCCTTGAGGCCGACCGCTCGGCCCCACAAGGCAAACACCTCGACCAGCTTATGGATGAAGTCCTTGCGCGACTCCCGGGTGAACGTCACCACGGTCATCGAGTCCAGTTCGAAGCCCAGGTACTGGCACAACAGCACGATGCGCAATACCAGGGTGGTGGACTTGCCCGCACCCGCTCCCGCCACCACTGAGGTAGACGGCGTATCGCTGAAAATCATCTTCCACTGCGCGGCACTGGGCTGTGCATGGGGCGGCAGCAATCGGCCGACATCGGCCTTCACGCGCTTCTTGAGTTCAGGGGTCAGAGGCAGGCGCCAGTCGTCGAACAACAAGTCATCCACTTTGGGCGCCGGGTGCTCCGTACTGCGGAAGTCGCGGATCAACAGGACCTGACGCCCCTCTTCCAGGCCCTCGGCCTTGCCCTCTTTAAACCCGTAGTCGAAACCGGCGGTGTGTCCGCTGCGGAAGCCATCGGCCTGGCCATGCAGCCAGGAAGCCCGGTGCTGGGCGCGCAAACGTGTCAGGCCATGGCCAAAGAAACGGGCAGCCAGGCGCTTGAGCAGCGGCATCTGCGCCAGGGGCAGCAATTCGGGAGGCAGATCGGGAGAGTGTTGCGGCACGCTTTGGGACTCCGGTGTTCAGAACCATGCCTATGGTGTCTGTATTTACCGGAGAGCGCTACCCAAAAGCTTGTAAGTCATAGGGTTAGGCGATGAAGTGAAAGTGGTGTCGCATCGACATGATTGTGGTCTGAACCACCGCTATCGCGAGCAGGCTCGCTCCCACAGGGGATTGGCGGCGGACCGACCTCTATATGTATGCCGTAGAACTTGTGGGAGCGAGCCTGCTCGCGATGACGTCAGCACATCCACCATCGAGGTAAGCTCGCTCCCACACACGCATCACTTAACGCTGATAGCACCATCCACCAGCGTCTGCGCCTCGCTCACCAACTGCTTGAGGTGCTCGTCGCCAATGAAGCTTTCGGCGTAGATCTTGTAGATGTCCTCGGTACCCGATGGACGCGCCGCGAACCAGCCGTTCTCGGTCATCACCTTCAGACCGCCGATGGCCTGGTCATTGCCCGGCGCATGGCTGAGGATGCTCTGGATCGCCTCGCCGGCCAGTTGGGTCGACGCGACCTGATCCGGTGAGAGCTTGCTCAGCAGCGCCTTCTGCTGCGGAGTCGCCTTCGCATCGACGCGTACCGAGAACGGCTCGCCCAGTTCGTCCGTCAGGGCGCGGTAGGCCTGGCTTGGGTCGCGACCGGTGCGAGCGGTCATTTCAGCTGCCAGCAACGCCGGGATCAGGCCGTCCTTGTCGGTGCTCCATACGCCGCCGTCCTTGCGCAGGAACGAAGCACCGGCGCTTTCCTCACCGCCGAACCCCAGGGAACCGTCGAACAGACCATCGGCAAACCACTTGAAGCCGACCGGCACTTCATAGAGCCGACGTCCCAGGCGCTTGGCCACACGGTCGATCAGCCCGCTGCTCACCACCGTCTTGCCGACGCCGGCATCCGCGCGCCATTGCGGACGATTCTGGAACAGGTAATCGATGGACACCGCCAGATAGTTGTTCGGTGCCAACAGGCCGCCAGACGGGGTCACGATGCCATGGCGATCATGATCCGGGTCGCAGGCGAAAGCCACGTCGAAACGCTCCTTCAGGCCGATCAGCCCCTGCATGGCATGGCTGGAGGAAGGGTCCATGCGGATCTGTCCGTCCCAGTCGACCGTCATGAAGCGGAACGTCGAATCCACCTGGGTATTCACCACGTCCAGGTCGAGGCGGTAATGTTCGGCAATGGCCGGCCAGTAGCGTACCCCTGCTCCGCCCAGCGGATCGACGCCCAGACGCAATCCGGCGGCGCGGATGGCATCGAAATCGATGACATTGACCAGGTCCGCCACGTAGGTGTTGAGGTAGTCGTGACGGTGAGTGGTCTCGGTCTTCAGGGCCTGTTCGTAGCTGATGCGCTTGACGCCGGCCAACTGGTTGGCCAGCAGCTCGTTGGCCTTGGCTTCGATCCACTTGGTGATATGGGTGTCGGCCGGACCACCGTTGGTAGGGTTGTACTTGTAGCCGCCACTCTGCGGCGGGTTATGGGACGGCGTGATGACGATACCGTCCGCCAGGCCCGTGGTGCGTCCGCGGTTGTAGCAGATGATCGCGTGGGAAACCGCCGGCGTCGGGGTGTACTCGTCGCCTTCGGCGATCATCACGGTCACGCCATTGGCGGCCAGCACTTCCAGCGCACTGGCCCCGGCAGGGGTGGAGAGCGCATGGGTGTCGATACCGACGAACAACGGTCCATCGATTCCGTGGGCTTCACGGTACAGGCAGATGGCCTGACTGATAGCCAGTACATGCCATTCGTTGAACCCCAGGTCGAAGGAACTGCCACGGTGCCCGGAAGTACCGAAAGCCACACGTTGGGTCGCAACCGAGGCATCGGGCCGGCCGGTGTAATAGGCCGTCACCAGTCGCGGGATATCGATCAACAACTCTGCCGGTGCCGGCTTGCCCGCAAATGGACTGACTGTCATGCAAAACCTCTGGGTGGAGTGGCTGGGGAAATGGGATGCAGTTTACTGACAGTTCGACCGTGGCGCGATGGGTTCGATCCATTGCCCTTTTTACAATTGCTCAAGCCTCAACGCATCGGCCAGCGCCCAGAGCGCCGTGTCCAGGTCGGATGCCCCGCTCAAGGCATGCGTCAGGCGCAAATGCTGGGTATACAGCCCCTGGATACTGAACAGTTCGCCAGGGGTGATGACGATGCGCTGGGCCAGCAAGCGCTGGAAGACCTGTCGCACGTCCACCCGTCGTGACGATCGAATCCAGATCGTCGCGCCGCCCTGGGCTTCCACCCACTGCAGGCTGTCGCCGAGCCGCTCCTGCAGCAATTGCGTCGTCGAAGTCGCGCTTTCCCGCAGCAACCGCCGCAACACCAGCAGATGCTGGTCGATCCGACCGTTGCTGTACAAGCGGGCAATGGCCTTCTGCCGGATGGGCGACAGGCGAAACGCCCGTAGCAGGAAGTGCCGCTGCAGTTGCAGGGTCAACTGACGCGATAGCACATAACCATAAGGCGCTTCCGGGCCGATGGTTTTCTCGAAAGTGGAATAGACGATCAGGCGGTCCGGGTCGAGCAGGTCGCGAAAAGGCACGACCCCGGATTCGAATACCAGGTCCGTGTAGCTGTCGTTCTCCAGCACCCAGGCACCGTGCGCCCCCAGCAGATCCGCCACGGCGCGACGATTGCCTTCGGGAATGAGCGTCCCTCTCGGCATGCTCAACACCGACGACAGCACCACCAGGCGCACGGTTTCGTTCTGCAGCAGTTGCTCCAGTTGTTCGAGGCTGATGCTGCCGTCCGCCAGCAGCGGTAGCTCGATCACCTTGACATCTGCCGCTTGCAGCAAGCGCAGGATCGTCCAGTCGCAAGGCGATTCGATCAATACCGTGGCGCCCCTGAGCGCCAGCACGGCGATCAGGATCTCCAGCACGCCACGCAGATCGGCACCGATGTACACATCATCGGCCTTCCAGCAGCGGGCGGGCGAAGAAGTGTAACGGGCCGCCAGGGCCGCGCGCAGTTCCAGCTCGCCCCAGGGTTGCGAAGGCATCTGGGATACCCGTGGATACTGGCGCAGCAGTTCGCGTTCGAGCAGCAACAGCGGGCTGTCCAGAGGCTGCATCGACGCCGGCTCGTCCGCACTGAGCACGAGCATGCCCGGTCGTCGCGCATTGACGTAGAGCGTCTCGAGGAGGTCATCGCCGCCGCCCAGCGCAACCACGCTGGGCACTGGCAGCGCGTAATAGCCGGACTTGGCAATCGAGTAGACCCGCCCTTCCTTTTCCAGCAGCGAATAGGCGTACTGGATCGTGGAAATCGACACGTTCAAGCGGTCGGCCAGCTGCCGTAACGACGGCAGTCGAACCCGGGGTTCGCTACCCAACTCGCTGATCAGGGCCGTCAGGTAGCGATAGACCGCCTGGTAGGCGAAATCTGTTTCCCGCGAGCCCTTCATGGCTTCAGCCCCATTGAACAGGTCGCGACCGGCCGCAGCGGAACACCAGCAGCGGCGGCCGGAGACAGGGTGGGTGAAGCCGTCAAACCGCCCCCCTCAATATCTGCCTGAGCCTTCGCGCAGGTGACTGCTGCCGTGCCCGGACGCATCTGCGTCGGTGCTGTCGACGGCCTGCTGCAAGTCGGCTCCCAGGGTATTTTCGTATTCCGGCTGCGCAACGCTCGCCTCATACAGCCTGCCGAGCATGTCGATCGACAAGCCACTGACGTCGACCATCCATTGCGCCACCTGATCGGCGACTGCCGCGCCCTGCATGGCCTTGTGCAGGTCCGGCATCGCCACCAGCATGCCGGGATGGCAACAACGCAGAAAATGCTCCAGTCCCGCGCCCCTTTCGACAAAGGGCGCAAACAGCATGCACACCAGTTGCGCCTCGTTGAGCCCCAGGCTCGTTTGCGCCTCGGCGGCGGCCTGGGCACGGCGCTCGGCGATGGCCGAAGGCGGGCCGAACAGCTCACGGGCCTGCTCGCAAACGTGTTCCGGCAGTTGTTTGCGGTGCATGATCATGATTGCCCGCTGCACGTAGTCCCCGTAGCCCGCCTCGTAGCTGCGCCCTTGCAGGCAAGCCGCCTGCAGGCCATGCAAATGGGCCGACAGCAGCGGACTGAGGTATTCGTTTTCCGGCGCCGAGGCAATAAGGTCATCGGTCCGTACCCGCAGGAACTCACTGAACAGCAACCAGTTCATTTCTTCGCAGCGATCGACGATGAGGTCATCGATGCCGATGTGCCCTACTCGCCGGCATGCCTCGAAATGACCCTCGGGCTTCCATGTGCCGAGGCGTTGCGGCCCATAGAAATGCCGGTAGAGATCGTCACCCAGGGTATCGAGCTGCGCAAAGAGATTGTCGAAAGTGCCGGTCGTCTCGATACCCAGGCCGACCTTGCGGGTCGCACGCCGCAGGCCCGCCATGAACTGCCTCTGCTGGCGTGGCGTATCGCTGCTGACCAGGGAATCCACTCCCGACTCCCAGCGCGCCATGTGGCGATAGAACTCCGCCATGGCCAGGTAACCGTCATCGCCAACCTCCAGAGGGCTGTCGACTGAGCGAAGATGGCCCAGGACCAGCATGTCCATGCGGTTGGACTCATGCCCGGCCACTGACAAGGGCTGCCGGTGATTGAACGGCACCACTTCGCGGTCATCCGCCATCAGTAGCTCCACCCGGGGGTCGTCGTAGACGAACAGCGCGCTGTAGCAGCGATGGATGTTTTCCAGGGTCGCCTGGGTGGTCTCACTCAGCCGCGGCGTGGCGACGCGCAGATCGAAGGTCACTGGATTCCTGCCGGCGATGCTCAATTGCGCGGCCCTCAGGGCCGTCAGCACGTAGAAACTGTCCCGGCTCCCGTTCATGACCGTCAGTACGCGGTAGTCACCAATCCGCTCAATGCCACCAGCGGCGACGATCAAACGCTGGATCAAAAGCTGCAACGCCGTACGCTCCGCACGGGAATAAAAACCCAACAGCCGTTGCAGTATCTGTTGATACACGTGAATCATTGCCTGCTCATGAATTGCGCTCATAACCATTTACCTGGAAGTTCAAATATCAGTGTCGCGCCCACCCACGTGATCGCGCGACGTGTCGACTGGAATTCTTATTTCACTACTTCGAAGAGTATTAGCAATACGCTCGAGCTTTGCTCGCTGTAATTATTTGACACATACATGGAGCATCGACCACCACCCCTTTCGCCATGGCCTGGAAGCCGCAGATTCATTGGGCTCTACGCATTCCGCGATGCGTCCTAGGAGAATTCCGACAGCGTCCCACAGACAATGAGTACGCAAAACAAAGAACTTGCCGAACTTTAATTGACCGCTTGCCTCATACAGGCTTTCCGATAATCGATAGAAGATTCTGCCTCCATTAACGCCTGAAGCCTCTTGAACAGACATTGACGGATCAAGCCTTTCTGGAAACATGTATTGAGCCATGACTTCTTCCTTGAGCTGAAAACCAGCATTCAATTATCAGGACTTCAATAATGATTAGAAGATACAGATTGCGGGCAAAAACCAGTTCAGTTGCCGACAGGGTAAACGGAGTCGTTGCGGACAGGCAGCCGGACACCCTCGCATTGTCGCTGGAGGACTGAAGCAGGAAAGGAAAAAAAGGCCCTATCAGGCCGGAGGCAGCGCAAGAGCCAGGGACAATGACTCTTGCGCAAGACAGGAATCAGGCGGGGTCGACAACCTGAAGGGCAACGCGCTCACGGCACGGACATTCGTCCATGTAACGGTGAGCCTCGACAAACTCATTGAACGGAAAGACCCGGGTCTTGAGTGGTAACAGGACGCGGTCGGCAGTCAGTTGGTTGATATCACGCAGCGCCCGCTGCAGCGCCACCTGGTCCTGGATGATGCCCAGCTCCGGCTTGCCGGTGAAGTTACCGATGCAATGCACGAAGAACTGAATGTTCTTCTGGAACGCCGCGCAGGCCGGGAACGGTGTCTGGTTACCCCCTTGCAGGCCATACAGTACCAGGCTGCCTCGTGGCGCCAGGACATCGCCGAGCAGCGACATCTGTGGCCCGCCCAGGCCGTCGAACACCACGTCGACGCCACGATTGTCGGTGAGCTTGTTGATTTGCATCAGCAAGTCCTGCTCTTCCGTGACGATGACCTTCTCGGCCCCGAGGGACAACAGGTACTCGCGCTCGTCAGCGGTCTTGGTGGCCGCGATCACCCGTACACCCAGCGCCTTGCCGAGCTGTACGAAGGAAGGGCCGGCACAATGGCTGGCATCGGTAACCAGGGCAAACTGCCCTGGCTTGACCCGCGCCAGGTCGACATAGGCGAAATACGCGACCAGCAGCGGCGTGTAGTGCACCGCGGCTTCGATCGGGCTCAACACATCGGGGTAGCGGGTCAGCGCGGTGCGCGGCAGCACAATGATCTCGCCGTACACCGGATAATCGTTCGCGCTTTGCGCGGGAAAGCTGGCGACCTTGTCGCCTACGACCAGATCGTCGACACCGTCGCCGACCGCCGTCACCACGCCGGCCATTTCATGGCCAAGGCCGGAAGGCAGACGGGCCTGGGACGGCGCCAGGTTCTGGCGCCACAGGGTGTCATGCCAACTGATGCCGATCGCTTCGACACGGACCTGCACTTCTCCTGGCGCAGGAAGAGCCGCCGGCTGCTCTTCGCATTTGAGCACCTCGGCACCACCAAACTTGTGAAAACGGATCGTGCGGGACATCGCAAACCTCGTCAAAGTAACCTCTAATGCCATGAACTCTATCCGGGCTTTGTAGCCAAGACCATCAGTGGCTATTAATAGTCGACATGCCTGTCATTGATTCCGCAGCAAGAAAATCAATCAGCCCAGCAGGGCAAATCCTACAAAAATTCATTTAGCCAGTGCAGAGTACCAGCCTTTCCCCGTAAGATTCATGCCGGTCATTGTTCGCATATGGCCGCTCACGTCAAGCTCGCCGAATCTGCCAGGACCCCAGATGAATCGCAATGACCTGCGTCGTGTCGACCTGAACCTGTTGATCGTATTCGAAACACTGATGCATGAACGCAGCGTGACCCGCGCCGCCGAGAAGCTGTTCCTCGGCCAGCCGGCCATCAGCGCCGCATTGTCGCGCCTGCGCAGCCTGTTCGATGACCCGCTGTTCGTGCGCACCGGCCGCAGCATGGAACCCTCGGCCCGGGCGATCGAAATCTTCGCCCTGCTCTCCCCGGCCCTGGATTCGATTTCCACGGCTGTCAGCCGCGCGGCGGAATTCGACCCGGCCACCAGCACCTCGGTGTTTCGCATCGGCCTGTCGGACGACGCCGAATTCGCCCTGCTGCCGATGCTGCTCAAGCGCCTGCGTGCCGAAGCCCCTGGCATCGTGCTGGTGGTGCGTCGGGTCAACTACATCCTGATGCCGAGCCTGCTAGCGTCCGGCGAAATCTCCATCGGCGTCAGCTACACCGACGACCTGCCGGCCAACGCCAAGCGCAAGGTCCTGCGCCGCAGCTCGCCCAAGGTGCTGCGAGCCGACACCGCGCCGGGACAACTGACCCTGGACGAATTCTGCGCCCGCCCCCACGCCCTGGTGTCCTTCGCCGGCGACCTGAGCGGTTTCATCGATGAAGAGCTGGAAAAACTCGGTCGCAAGCGCCATGTGGTATTGGCGGTGCCACAATTCAATGGCCTGAGCACCCTGCTGGCCGGCACCGACATCGTCGCCACCGTCCCCGACTACACTGCCGACGCACTGACCGCCGCCGGGGGTGTGCGCGCGGAAGATCCGCCGATCCCGGTGCGCAGCTTTGAATTGCACATGGCCTGGCGTGGGTCCCAGGACAATGACCCGGGGGAACGCTGGTTGCGGTCGCGGATTCAGATGTTCTTTGGCGATCCGGATAGTCTTTAGGCTTTGTCGGCAGGCTGTTTAACTGATCATCTCCGGCTTTTGATTGCACATGGGGATCATTCAGTGCTGAGGCCCAACAGCCCCTCCCCAAACTCCCCCGCTGCTGTTCGCAGCACTACGCAAGGGCGTTCTCACGCGCCTGCCAACGCAGCGAACGAGTGGAGTTCAGATCTACTGCCGCCTGGATGGACACCCATTCCAGCTCTGTTTATCGCTCTACAGCGACGCATTTGATCTCCACGAGAAGGCCAGGGCGAGCCAGTTCAGCGACACCTATGCATGTCCAGGCACAGGTACTCCTGGGAAAGACTTCATCTTTCACGCGTCTGAAAATTGGCATGTGGCGGTGCATATCGACGTGATAAGTTGTCATTTCGACGACATCTTCAAATCCGCAACCACCGGCTTCCAAGACGAGCCGGAGATTGTCCCATGCTGCCAAAAACTGCTGCTCAGGGTCTTCGATAACTGATAATTCCGGCGTCCGGCCTACCTGACCAGCGCAATAGAGCGTTTTTCCTACCTTTACAGCTGGCGCATAACCAGCACGCTCGCAGAGCAATTTCATGCCATCTGGAACAATGATCTGACGATCAGTCATGATGTTGTGGAGCCCAAAATATAAACGGATACGAAGCTACCCCAGGTGCCAGAGCGTCGTCCAATCGGGTTACTCCCACTTTTCTTCGCCGGCCATCGGTACCCAATCTTTTAAAGGTGTGAGGAAATGCAGTTCAAAGCGACGTGACAGGAACGCCCACTTTCCGTCCCGCCGTTCAAACCTGTCGTGGTACAGCCCGCTGACTTGAACCGGGCCTTTTTCAATGTCATGGAACAGGCAGTCCGCAGCCACCGTCCCTATCGCACTGTCACCGTTGATTTCGATCAACGGGTTGGCCATCCAGTGATGCATATGTGGCATCTGGCGCCAGCTGATTTGCGCCATCGCCAGGATTTCTTCACGATTCCCGGCTTGGCCGAAACCCGGAAGATCCAGTGTCGATTCTTCATGCCAGATACCGCTCAGGAGCGATACGTCGATGCGGTCGAAGGCATTGGCGTAGGCGCTGATCAGCGATTCGATGGCGGCGCGACTTTCCAGGACGTCCAGTCGGGTGGTCAATTCTTCGATGTTCATGATGAGGTTCCTGCTGAGGCTTTGCAAAAGCGACAAAGGCAGCCCTTGTCAGGGCTGCACTACGGTTCAACAGGTGCTCAGATCTGCGACAGGCCGCCGTCGACCATCAACTCCACACCGTTCACATATTTCGCATCGGCCGACGCAAGGAACAGCGCCGACGAGGCGATTTCTTCAGGTTGCGCCATGTACCCCAGCGGAGTGATCTGCTCAACATGCTGGCGCAGCGCGGCAATATCGCTTTCGTTCATCTTCAAGCCGTTATCCATCAGAGGCGTTCGGGTGAAGCCAGGGCTCAGGACGTTCGCTCGAATTTTGCGACCTTTGAGTTCGTTGGCCCACGTCCTGGCGAAGGACCGCACCGCGGCCTTGGATGCGTTGTAGAGGCTCAGTCCTTCCATGCCATTGCTGGAACAGATCGAGGCCGTCAGCACGATCGAAGCGCCGTTTTTCAGCAACGGCATCAACGTCTGCACGGTGAAAAACACGCCCTTCACGTTAATGTCGAACATGTTGAAGTAAGCCGCCTCGGTGGTCTCGCCCAGCGGATTTTTTTCGCAGATACCCGCGTTGGCAAACACTGAGTCCAACTGTTCGTTGCGAGACTCGATCGTCGCCTTGAGCCTATCAAGATCAGCCTGGCGCGCTACATCGGAAACGACCGCGACTGCTCTATCGCCGAGCCTGGCCACCGCCGCTTCCAACGTGGTTGCCGAGCGCCCGGTGAGGTAAACGCGCTTGGCGCCCTCTGCAATCAAACCCTGCGCAATTGCAAACCCGATCCCGGTGGATGCCCCGGTGACGACGGCAACCTGATCAGCGAATTTACCTGACATATCTGACTCCTCAGTCTCGATTGTGTGGCTCGACTGGAACCACAGAGTCGCCATTTTGCGAGGAGTCCGGCGGCGAGCGGCACTGCCATAAATGAACGTTGGCCGTTCAATTATGTGAGGCGTCAGCGAAGGTTTGATCGCTTAGATTGGAGTCAGTTGGTTCAGAGCATGACCCGCAATCGAGAATATTCTGGAACCGAAGGGTTCCAGGAAGGAGACCTTATGCCTCAGAAAGAAATCGCCCTCCCGGAACCGCGGCGCTGGTTGATGTTTGCCATCTTGTTGGTCGGTGCATTTTTACCGCCGCTGGATTTTTTCATCGTCAACGTAGCGCTGCCCTCGATTCAGCAATCGCTGGACACGGCTTCCTCTGCCGAACAGTTGATCATCTCTTCCTACGCGGCGCTTTATGCCGTGACATTGATCACCGGCGGACGGCTGGGTGACATCTACGGCCGCATGAGAATGTTCTTCGTTGGCCTGATTGGCTTTGCCGTTGCCTCACTGATTTGCGGTGTCGCCGAGTCCCCCTGGGTGTTGATCGCCGGACGCTCGCTGCAAGGCGTGACGGCCGCCGTCATGGCGCCACAGGCACTCGCTTCAGTGCAGGCAATATTCCCAGAGTCCGAAAAGCCCTTGGCGCTGAGCCTGTATGGCGCGGTGTTTGGTCTGGCATCGGTAGTCGGCCAGGCACTTGGCGGAATATTGATATCGCTCAACCTGATGGATTTGGGCTGGCGGGCGATATTTCTAGTGAATTTACCGATTGCGTTGCTGGTCATTCTGATCGCCATTCCTGTGGTCAAGGAAACACGCGCGCAACAGACCAGCACGCTGGATCTGGGTGGAACGCTATTGTCCATGGTGACGCTTGCGGCGCTGATCATTCCGCTGATCGAAGGGCGTGAAGCGGGCTGGCCTTTGTGGGCCTGGCTATCGCTTGCAGCGGTGCCGCTGCTGGCCTGGCTGTTCTGGCGCTACGAAGCCCGTTTGCATCAAGCGCAAGGCGTACCGTTGCTTGATCCTGCCGCACTGCGCGCGCCCGGGCTGGGTCGGGCTTTGCTCGTCGCGCTGACCTTTTACGCGATCGGCGTGTTCTTCCTGCTGTTCTCCATTTATCTACAGGGAGCGCTGCACACGAGCCCACTCAATGCAGGCCTCATCTTCCTTCCTTTCGGCGCTGGATTTTTGCTGGGACCGCTTTCCACCCCTCAGTTCAGGCGTTTTCTGGGGGCGTACGTCAATCCGCTCGGCATGGGGCTTGAAGTGTTGGGATTCATTCTCTTGGCCTGGCTCGTGGCGCACACGCCGACGTCCGTCAGCCCCGCTGCGCTGCCCCTTGCCGTCATCCTCTTTCTGATCGGTTTTGGACAGGGGCTGGCACTCCCGACACTCATGCGAATGATCACAAGACGTGTGGCACCAAAGTATTCCGGCATGATTGCGGGCATCACCAGTTCCACTCTGCAAATCAGCACGTCACTGAGCGTGGCAATAATTGGTGGCATTTTCTACACCGTTTTGGGCACGGATACGGCCGCGACAGCCATCACCCACGCCTTCACCGTCTCCATTCTCTGCATCGCAGCATGCCTGGCGGTAGGCGCGGGACTGAGCCTGACCCTGGCGCGCCAACCTGCTGCAGAGCCGCAAACGGCGGCCATGCGCCCAGCAGAGTGAGTCAACCGCCTGCCTGGTTGCCGATCATGATGGATGCAAGGTCGGCAAGGGCACGAAGGCTGTCCATCTGACGCATGTCCTGGTGGTAGCCCATCCATATGTCGCGGCCCGGTGGCGGTTCGTGCGAATCAATCAACCGCAATGTCGGTAACCGGTCGCCCAGGGCACGGGGCAATACAGCGACGCCCTGCCCTTGCGCGCACATTTGCGCCTGGACTGTGCGGCTGCTACTGGTGAACACGGTACGGGCCAGAGGGTAACGCTGCTGCAGCCACTGCACATCGGGATAATGAGACTGGGCAACACTCATGGTAATCAAACCGACCCCTTCGCCCTGTGGCTCGGGGTCAGCAGATCCAACCGCCGCGTATAACCCATAGTTTAGGGAGATCAGCTTGCGGTGCACGATATCGGGTTCGGTGAAAGGGACAATTCGAAACGCGATATCGGCGTCGCGACGAGCCAGGTCAAATAATCGATGCCCAGCGATAACCTCAGGCACGATCAGAGGGTAACGTCGCCCCAGTTCACTCAGGACCGGGGCCAGCACATAGCCGGCAAACCAGTCAGCGCAAGAAATGCGCAATACACCTTCTGGCTGTGCGCTGTCGCCCGCCAGTCGTCTTTCGATGGCCAACGCACTTTGCTCCATTTCCTGCGCCAGGCTGAGCAACTTCTCTCCGCTATCGGTCAGTACCAGACCTTGGGCGGTACGCAGGAAAATGGGCTGGCCGCTGGACTGTTCAAGCACCTGCAAGCGCCGCCCCACGGTCGGATGGCTGACACCCAACAGCTTGGCGGCAGCGCCCAATGATCCGCTGCGGGCAATCGCGAGGAAGACCCGCACATCACTCCAATCCATGCTCTACCCCGTACAAAATGAGCAGTGAGAGTGCAGCAATGGCAGTGCCGTAGCAATCCCGCGCCCGACATACGCGTCTGTATTCACCTTCATCGAAAGACCAACCGAGGACTGGACAGAAAAATTGACTCTATCGGTCTGGGAAGCCTGTCCAGCACAGCTTTGGAAAATGCGCGGCCCCTCTGGAGCCTGACGCCACGAAGGGGGCAACACCTGCCCCCGTTGTGACGCCCTATGCCCCGGCAAGCGCCTCGCGCACGAAGTCTTCATAGGTACGCAGCGGATGCCCGATGAGGGTCTGGAGCCGCTCCACGCATCCTTCGGCCGCCTGCATGCCAAACATCTGGATACCCTCCATCATCAGGCGCATGTCATACGCCAACCAGCTGGGGCCGTATGCAGCCAGTTGCCCTTCGAAGGCTGCTACATCGTCACCGCCGTAGGCGATCTCGCGCCCCAGGGCCGAGCTCCAGATCTTCGCCACGGAGGCACCGGTAAGTACCTGTGGCCCGACCAACTCCAGCGTCACCCGATCCAGGGCAGAACGCGCCTTGTCGCGTCGCAGCAACTCCGCAACGGCCACGTCGGCGATGTCACGGGCGTCGATCATCGAAACGCCCGCCGAGCCGATCGGCATCGGGTAGACCGAGTAGTTCTGGAGCGTCTGCAGGACCATGTGTTCGTTTTGCATGAAGTAAGCCGGACGCAGGATGGTCGCGGGGATGTCGAGGCTTTCGATCATTCGTTCAACGGTGTGCTTGCCGGTGAAATGCGGAACGTTGGTGAACCTGTCGGCGTGAATCACCGACAGGTAGACGATGCGTTCGATGCCCGCCTCCCGAGCGAGGTTCAGCGTGATGAGGGCTTGCGTCACCTCATCGGGTGTCACGGCGTTGAGCAGAAACAGAGTACGTACCGAGGACAGCGCGGCACGCATCGACGCGACGTCGGAGAGGTCGGCGACGACTTCAGTGACACCGACGGGGAAATCGCGCTTGCCTGCCTGGCGCACCAGCGCCTTGACTTCGGCGCCCGCGCCGGCAAGGCCTTGGGTAACGAGTGAACCAACCGTGCCGGTGGCACCAATAACGAGAATGCTCATGTTTGAATCTCCTGCGGTAGGTATCTGGATGGGTCATTGAGATGACGACGAGGAGAAAGTATTCCGTTGCACTCGGGAAACAAAGATCACAGAATCCAGACACCTCGTTTCATATATGGAACACCATGAACCTGAACTCACTGTCCGACTTCATCCTTGTCGCAACCCATGGGGGACTGGGGAAGGCAAGCCGCACGAGCGGCGTTTCCAAGGCCACCTTGTCGCGGCGCATCAGCGAGCTTGAAGAACAACTGGGCGTCAGGCTGATCGAGCGCAGTGCCCGCGGCCTGAAGCTGACCGAAGCCGGCGCGGGGCTGATGTCGCGAACGGAAGGCCTGCTGAGTGAAGTCTCCGAAGCCATGACGGCGGCACGCGAGGGCGTTTCGACACCCCGTGGGTACCTGCGGGTGGCGGCCCCGGTGTTGTTTTCCCAACTCGCGATGGGCCGCATTGGTGCCGAGTTCTGTGCGGCCTACCCGGAAGTCCAGCTTGAAGTCACGGCGGAGGATCGCGCGGTGGACCTCGTGGAAGAACAATTCGACATCGCGATCCGGATCAACCCGAGCCCGGACAGCAATCTGGTCGGTCGATGTTTCGCCAGGGACCGACTGGTGGTCGTGGCGGCGCCTGGAATCCCCAAGCCAGCGCCCGGCGCAATCAGATCCGTCCCCGGCATCGTCACGACGACTTTCCAGCCCACCCGGTGGAGTCTCGACGAAGGGCAGTTGATCCTGGAACCGATCCCGACGCTGCGTTTCTCTTCGTTCCTGATGGTCCGCGATGCTGCTATTGCCGGTGGCGGCGCTGCACTGATCCCACAATCCATTGCCTGGAATCAGCTTGGGCGTGGCGAGTTGGTCCAGTGGGGCACGGTATCGGGGGCGGAGCCGGCGCTGTGGGTCTTGCATACCTCCAGGCGCCTGGCTGCGCCCAAGGTTCGCGCCTTTGTCGATTTCATCTGCGACAGATACCCGGACATGTCACTGGTTCTGAATGGATAGAACGGCCTTCGCCCTGACTCCTGCGCATCCTGGTGAAAAGCTTTGAACTAAGGTCTCAAGGTAGAATCTTCTCAACTCACCCCTTTCGGAGACCACAATGCTTCGTGTGTTTGAACGAAGACTCGACCCCTTCCCGCCCGATGAAGCACCACCGCCGCCGGTTGGCCTGACGCGGTTCCTGTGGGCCTGCACCCGGGGCGCCCGGGGCTATATCCTGATATTTGCGCTGCTCAGTGCCGGCGTGTCGATCTACGAGGCCTGGCTGTTTTCGTTTCTTGGACAAGTGGTGGATCTGCTCTCGACCTGGCAGGCCGGCGGTGATGCACAGGGCCAGGAAAGCCGGGTGCTGTGGGGTATCGGCATTGTCCTGGTCACCAGCATTGGGCTGGTGGCGCTGCGGACCATGGTCCAGCACCAGGTCCTGGCGATCAATTTGCCGTTGCGGCTGCGCTGGGATTTCCATCGCCTGATGCTGCGGCAAAGCCTCTCGTTCTTTTCCGATGAGTTCTCCGGCCGGGTCACGACCAAGGTCATGCAGACGGCCCTGGCCGTGCGCGAAGTCTTGTTCACCGTGATCGAAATCGCCCCCGGCATCGGCGTGTATTTCATCGCGATCATCGCGCTGGCCGGCGGCTTCGCCTTGAAACTGATGCTGCCTTTCATTGCCTGGATCGTGCTGTTCGGGCTGGCCATGCTGTATTTCGTGCCGCGCCTGGGGCAAGTCGGCCAGGAACAGGCCCATGCCCGGTCGTCGATGACCGGACGCATTTCGGATGCCTACACCAATATCACCACCGTCAAGCTGTTCTCCCACTCCAAGCGCGAAGCGCACTTCGCCCGCGCCGCAATGGAGGATTTCAAGCAAACCGGCTTTCGCCAGATGCGCCTGGTCAGCCAGTTCGAAATCGTCAATCAGGCGCTGGTGGTGGCGCTGATCCTTGGCGCCGGCGGCTATGCTTTGTGGCTTTGGCACCAGGGCGAAGTCGGCACGGGGGCGGTGGCGGCGATCACGGCCATGGCGTTGCGTATCAACGGCATGTCCCATTGGATCATGTGGCAGATGACCTCGTTGTTCGAAAGCATCGGCACCGTGCAGGATGGCATGGGCACCCTGACCCGAGGCCCCAAAGTGCAGGACGCACCGGACGCCGGCGTGCTGGTGCCCTCCGGCGGCGCGGTGACGTTCGACAACGTGAGCTTCAACTACAGCGGCGAACGCCAGGTGCTCGATGGACTGAGCCTGAGTATCCGCCCGGGGGAGAAAATCGGCCTGGTGGGTCGTTCCGGTGCCGGCAAATCCACGCTGATCAACCTGCTGCTGCGTTTCTACGACGTGGACAGCGGTGAGATCCGCATCGACGGGCAAAACATCGCCCACGTCACCCAGGACAGCCTGCGCAGCGCCATCGGCATGGTCACCCAGGATACGTCCCTGCTCCACCGCTCCATTCGCGACAACATCGCCTATGGCCGCCCGGATGCGACCGAAGCACAGATCCGCAGGGCGGCTACCAATGCCCAGGCCGACGGATTCATCAGCCAATTGAGCGACCGCCAGGGTCACACCGGCTACGACACCCTGGTGGGTGAGCGCGGCATCAAGCTGTCCGGCGGCCAGCGCCAACGCATCGCCATCGCCCGGGTAATGCTCAAGAACGCGCCGATCCTGTTGCTGGACGAGGCCACCAGCGCCCTGGACTCGGAAGTCGAAGTCGCCATCCAGGAAAGCCTCGATGAAATGATGCAGGGCAAGACCGTCATCGCCATTGCCCATCGACTGTCCACGATCGCCGCGATGGATCGGCTGATTGTCATGGATGACGGGCGCATCATCGAACAAGGCACCCATGCCGAACTGCTGGCGAAAAACGGCACCTATGCGCGGCTGTGGCAGCATCAGAGCGGTGGGTTCCTGGGTGAGGACCAGGGGATCTCCGAAGCCGTGGTGTAAAGCTGGCCCGCCCCAAGGCAGAGGCGATTCATTGTGGCGAGGGAGCTTGCTCCCGCTGGGCCGCACAGCGGCCCATCCCTTGGTTCGATCAGCCTGACACACCGAACCACTGGATTCCGGGCCTGCTGTGCAGGCCAGCGGGAGCAAGCTCCCACGCGACAGGAATGTAAAGCCCGATGGTCTAGAACCACGTTTCCATCTGAATCCCGTACTGCCAGATACCACCAGCATTGAAATCCGTCTTGCCGAACGAATCCGAAGCACTGTAGCGGTCCAGATCCGAAGACCAGTTCATGACGCTCGCGAACACCCGCAGTTCAGGACGAGTAAGCAGGTCGCCCAAGTCCGGCTTGAAAGTCGGCGCAACGGTGAATTTCCAGAAGTTGCCGTCCACCGCGTTACGTTGCATGTAGCCCTTGGGATCAAGGTCCATGGTCTGCCAGCTCATCTCGTAGGCCATCTCGAAATTGCTGTTGATCTCGTTGGCCAGTCGCACGTTCAGAGTCATCCAGCGATAGTCGTCGCCCTTGACGTAGCGGTCCTTGCTCTGTTCGGCCAGCAGGCTCGGGCCGATGCGCCAGCCGGGCGCAATCGGGGTTTCCCCGTAGAGCGCCAAGCGCAAGGCCCGGGCTTCGTCGATCAGTTCGCCGTCCGCACCAATGTTCTTGACCTCCGCCCCCAGGCCTTGGCCATAGAGCAGCGCCGTCTTGAAGAAACCTTCACGGCCAAAAAAGGAGCGCTGGTGGTTAGCGATCATGCTGTGCAAGCCGGAATCCGCCGGAGCCAGGCCGGCTTGATTGGTGCGGGTGCTGAAATCGTTTTTCTTCGAGCCGATGCCGTTGAACATCCACTGCCACTGTCCGTTGGCGAAGAACTGGTTGGAGGTCAGCACATAGCTCTCCACGTCGGCATTGACCCCACCTTCACTGAAGTCCCCGTAGTTGCGCCCGATCAGCGAGTAGTTCGAGCGCCAGTCCTTGCTCATCTGCACGTCGTAGATGCCACCGCCGGTACCGGCCAGGTAGACGACGTCCGAGTCCAGCCAATGAATATCGAAGTTGTCCCGGTCGAAGCGCTTGCCTGCCCAGAGGGTGGCGTTCTCGAACATCGGGTTGCCCTTGAACGCGGCAAGATGGTCGAGCTCGGTAAACACCTGGCGCACGTTCAGGTTGCTTTCTTCGGCGGTCCAGTCATTGGAGCTTTCCACGCCATCGGCAATGGAAACGGTGAATTTGGAACGGGTACCGTTCTGCGCATACAGCTCTTTCGACAGGTCGATGCGCATGTAGGTATCGTCCTCGTTGCCGAGTCGTCCCACCGCGCCACCCACGGAACCGGCCGGGGTGGTATAGGGGCCGCCGCGCCCTCCCCCCAGTCCATCGTTGATCAGCAATCCGGAGCGGGCGTAGCCCTTGAAGCTGAACCCGTCAGTGAGGTGCGCGCCGCTGCCGGCCTTTTCCAGGCTTTGCTGGCTGGCTTCGAGTTTTGCCAGCCGTGCGTCCAAAGTGGATGCCACGGGAGCGGTCGCAACGGCGGTTGAGGGTTGCAACGTGGGATTGCTGAGTTTGAGCTGCTGCAGTTCCCTAGCGAGTGCCTGGGCCTGTTGTTCGGCCGCGGCGGCGCGTTTTTCCGCGGCGCTGGTGCGGGCTTCGAAGGCTGCCATGCGCTCTTCCAGTGTAGCGGCCTGGGCCGTGATCGCCGAGGTGCCGAGCACGCCCGCAATGAGCCAGCTTGATGCTTTCTGCATGTGGATTTCCCTGTTTTGTTTTTATTGTTCTGTCTCGCGACCGACCTGTTTTCCATGGAGGGCTAATTGTGAGACTCCACGAAAAAAAGGATGCCTCATCGCAAATACGCTGCTACATTTGGCGATGTTAACGTTAACTTTTATAAAAACAAAAATAAAGAGGGCTTTATGAAACGACTCAAATCGCTCCTTCCAGCAGCACTGTTCACCGCTGTCGCCGGGCTTCCCTGCCTTTCCAGCGCGGCCGATCTGACGATCTCCTGCGGCGCGGTGGGTGCGGAACTGCAACTGTGCAAAGAGGCTGTCGAGGCCTGGTCGAAACAGACCGGCCACAGCGTCGACGTGGTATCCACGCCTGACTCGGCAACCGAGCGGTTGTCGTTCTACCAGCAGATCCTCAGTGCGCAGTCCAGCGACATCGACATCATCCAGATCGATATGGTCTGGCCGGGAATGCTGGCCAATCACCTGCTGGATCTGCGCGAAGTACTCCCCGCCGATGCGACCCAAGGCTACTTCCAGGCCCAGGTGGATAACGCCACGGTAAATGGGCGGCTGGTCACCATGCCGTGGTTCACCGACTCGGGACTGTTGTATTACCGCAAGGACTTGCTCGATAAGTACAACAAGCCGGTCCCTCAGACCTGGGAGGAAATGACGGTTATCGCCAGGGATGTGCAGCAGGCAGAGCGCAACGCCGGGAACGCCAACGCATGGGGTTATGTCTTCCAGGGCCGGGCCTATGAGGGCCTGACCTGCAACGCGCTGGAATGGATCAGCAGTCAACCGGACGGCGGCCTGGTCAATCCGCAAGGCGATATCGTGGTCAACAACCAGGCTGCAAGGGCTGCGTTGACCCTGGCAAAAAGCTGGGTGGGCGATATATCCCCCCGTGGCGTGCTCAACTACACCGAAGAGGAAGGACGCGGGGTATTCCAATCGGGTAATGCGCTGTTCATGCGCAACTGGCCGTATGCCTGGGCCCTGGTGCAAAGTCCGGACAGTGCGGTGAAGGACAAGGTCGGGGTCGCCCCCCTGCCCCGTGGCGGCGCGACCGGCAGCCACGCCTCCACCCTCGGCGGCTGGGGCCTGGCGGTATCGCGCTACAGCGCCAGGCCCAAGCTGGCGGCGGAGCTGGTGGGCTACCTGACCAGTGCCCAGCAACAGAAGCATCGTGCGCTGGTGGGCGCCTACAACCCGGTTATCGAGTCGCTCTACCAAGACCCTGAACTGCTCGCGGCCATGCCGTACTACAGCCAGCTGCACAGCATTCTGAACGATGGGGTCATGCGCCCCGCCGCCATCACTGCCGCCCGCTATCCACGGGTCTCCAATGCGTTCTTCGATCAGGTCCACGGGGTCCTGGCTGGAGAGTTGCCGGTCGATCAGGCGCTGGCCGACCTGGAAAGCGAACTCACACGTATCAAACGCCGGAACTGGTAAGTCACAAGGAAGGAAATCACCATGTCTGTCTCTTCTGCCCACGCGCCCAGCGTCGAGCACCTGCCCGCCCGGGAAACGCCGGTACAACGCCGCCGAGTACGCGCCGCCTGGCTGTTCCTGGCGCCGATGCTGCTGTGCCTGACCCTGGTAGCGGCCTGGCCGCTGCTGCGTACGTTCTGGTTCAGCCTGACCGATGCCAGCCTCGCGGACACTGGCGGTGGCACCTTTGTCGGCTTGAGCAATTATCTGTTCTACAGCGGCTCCGGCTGGTCCGGCGTGCTGGTAGATCCGCAATGGTGGAACGCGGTGCGCAACACCCTGCACTTCACCGTGGTGTCGGTGGGGGTGGAAATGGTCCTGGGACTGCTGGTGGCGCTGTTGCTGAACATCAACTTCACCGGGCGTGCCCTGGTGCGGGCGTTGATCCTGATTCCCTGGGCGATTCCGACCATTGTCTCGGCGAAGATCTGGTCATGGATGCTCAACGACCAGTTCGGCATCATCAATCACCTGATGCTGGGTCTCGGGCTGATCGATGCGCCCCTGGCCTGGACCGCAGATGCACAACTGTCGATGTGGGCGGTGATCATCGTCGACGTCTGGAAGACCGTCCCGTTCGTCACGCTGTTGATGCTGGCGGCCTTGCAGATGTTGCCGGGGGATTGCTACGAAGCCGCGCGGGTCGATGGTATCCATCCGTTGAAGGTGTTCTGGCGGGTCACCCTGCCACTGCTGCTGCCGGCGCTGCTGGTGGCGGCGATCTTCCGCATTCTCGACGCCTTGCGGGTGTTCGATGTCATCTATGTGCTGACCTCGAATGCTTCGAGCACCATGAGCATGTCGGTCTACGCCCGCCAGCACCTGGTGGAGTTCCAGGACGTCGGTTACGGCAGCGCCGCCTCGAGCCTGCTGTTCCTGGTGGTTGCGGTGATCGCCATCGTCTACCTGTACCTCGGACGCCGCCAGATGGAGGTCCGCTCATGAACCGCCGACTGCTGAAGAAAGCCCTGTTGCGCCTCGGCTTCTGGTGCCTGATCGGAATCCTGCTGCTGTATGCGGTCTTCCCTTTCTACTACGCCATCGTCACGTCGCTGAAGTCCTCCACGGCCTTGTTCCAGGTGAGCTACTGGATCGACAACCCCGACTTCTCCAACTATGCCGCCGTGCTCCAGCAAGCCTCGTTCCTGCGGGCCATCGGCAATTCGCTGGTGGTTTCGCTGTGCGTAGTGGCGTTGGCGCTGTTTCTCAGCCTGACGGCTGCCTATGCGTTGGGCCGGGTGAAGTTTCGTGGACGCGGCACGGTATTGATGCTGGTGCTCGGTGTGTCGATGTTTCCTCAGGTCGCCGTATTGTCCGGGCTGTTCGAGGTGGTACGGGCCCTGGGCCTCTACAACACGTCCTGGGCGCTGATCCTGAGCTACACGATTTTCACCTTGCCCTTCACCGTCTGGATACTGACGACGTTCATGGGACAGCTGCCCCACGAACTGGAGGAAGCGGCGATCATGGATGGCGCTTCGCCGTGGGTCACGCTGACCCGCGTGCTGCTGCCGCTGCTCTGGCCGGCACTGGTCACCACCGGCCTGCTGGCGTTCATTGCGGCCTGGAACGAATTCCTGTTCGCCCTGACGTTCACCCTGACCGACACCCAACGCACGGTCCCGGTCGCCATCGCGCTGATTTCCGGCGGCAGCTCCCATGAACTGCCCTGGGGGCTGTTGATGGCGGCGTCGGTGCTGGTCACTGTCCCGTTGGTCATCCTGGTGCTGATCTTCCAACGCCGGATCGTTTCCGGCCTCACTGCCGGCGCGTTGAAGGGCTGAAGCCCCATAAAGACAAGGAACCCCATCGTGAGCAAATTGAAACTGCACAACGTGAACAAACAATTGGGCGGCGCACGCATTCTGCGCGACGTCAGCCTGGACATCGCGGCGGGTGAGTTCGTGGTGTTCGTCGGCCCTTCCGGTTGCGGAAAATCGACCTTGCTGCGTCTGATCGCCGGGTTGGACTCGATCTGTGACGGCGACCTGCTGATCGACGGCCGCCGGGTCAACGACCTGGAGCCACGCGAGCGTGGCGTCGGCATGGTGTTCCAGTCGTATGCGCTGTACCCGCACATGACCGTCTACGACAACATCAGTTTCGGGCTCAAACTGGCCAAGACCGAAAAAACCAGCCTGCGTGAGCGAGTGTTGAAAACCGCGCAGATCCTGCAATTGGACAAGCTCCTGCAACGCAAGCCGAAGGAGTTGTCGGGCGGCCAGCGTCAGCGGGTGGCCATGGGCAGGGCCATGGCGAGGGAGCCGGACATCCTGTTGTTCGATGAACCGCTGTCCAACCTGGATGCCTCCCTGCGGGTGCAGATGCGCAACGAAATCGCCCGGTTGCATGCCCGGCTGAGTTCGACCGTGATCTACGTCACCCACGATCAGGTCGAAGCGATGACCCTGGCCGACAAGATTGTCGTGCTCAACGGTGGTCGCATCGAACAGATTGGTTCGCCCCGTGATCTCTACGAGCGCCCGGCCAGCCGCTTTGTCGCCGGTTTCCTGGGCTCGCCCAGGATGAATTTTGTTCCAGCGTTCCTGCATGCGCCAGGGGAAACCAGCCTGGTCGAAAGCTTCGTGCTGGGCAAGACAGCCCTGCCCTTCGACAGCTCCGGCCTCGCGGCGGATACCCAGCTGAGCCTGGGGATTCGCCCGGAACACGTGACGCTGGAAGCCGCGTCGGGGTCCGCCGGCGTGGTGGTGACCGGCGTCGAATACCTCGGCAGCGAAACCTATGTGCACGTCGATACCGGCCAGGACGAACCGCTGATCTGCCGTTGCGAGGTGAATGCAGGCTGGCAGACCGGCGACCGGGTCAAGCTGCGCCTGGAAACCGACAACCTGCACCTGTTCGATGCCGATGGGGTGGCCTTGAAGCGCCACGCCTTTGAAACCCTGCCCGACGGCGTGCCACTGCGCCCGGCACCCGCAGGCGCCCTATGACCTTGTCTTTGAATACCATGAACGCACCTATATCCCCAGCAACACTGTCCCCGGCCCTCGAACATGCGCAGCAAGCGCTGAGCGACGGCCTGTCCCGCGTCATCCAGGATTATCGGCCGGCCTATCACCTTGCCCCTGTGGCGGGCTGGATGAATGACCCTAACGGCGTGGTGTACTTCCGGGGCGAATACCATGTGTTCTATCAACACCACCCTTTCGAAGCAAAATGGGGCCCCATGTATTGGGGCCATGCCAAGAGCGCTGACCTGGTCCATTGGCAGCACTTGCCCATTGCCCTGGCGCCAGGCGACGACTTCGACCGCGACGGGTGTTTTTCCGGCAGCGCGGTGGTGTGCGGGGATACCCTGGCGCTGATCTATACCGGGCATACCTGGCTGGGGGACGTGGGAGATGAACGCCTGATCCGGCAAGTGCAATGCCTGGCCACCAGCACCGACGGCATCCACTTCGTCAAACATGGCGCGGTGATCGAACGCCCGCCCGAGGACCCGATCATGCACTTTCGTGATCCCAAGGTCTGGAAGCAGGATGATCATTGGTACCTGATTGCCGGCGCCCGCCTGGGCGACAGGCCGCTGTTGCCGTTGTATCGCTCGGTTGATCTGCGCGCCTGGGAACTCCTCGATTATGTCGACCGGGGCGAAGAAGGCGACGGCTATATGTGGGAGTGTCCGGATCTGTTTCGCCTGGACGGCCGCGATGTGCTGCTGTACTCGCCTCAGGGCATGCATCCCCGGGGTTACGAACGGCTCAACAAGTACCAGACCGGTTACCGGGTAGGCCGGCTCGACAGCAAGTGGCACTTCAGCGGCGGGCCCTTCATCGAACTGGACAATGGCCATGATTTCTACGCTGCGCAAACACTGGAGGCCGCCGACGGTCGACGCCTGGTGTGGGCGTGGCTCGACATGTGGGAGAGCCCGATGCCGAGCCAGGCGCATCACTGGTGCGGCATGCTCGGCCTGCCCCGCGAGCTTGAGTTGCATGGCGATCGCCTGCATGTGTTCCCGGCGCGGGAGCTGACTGCCTTGCGCCAGTTGCCGCTTCCAGGCACGCCACCGTGGGCCGGTTCGGGCATGCAAGGGGTGCCGCACATCAGCGGCGACCGGCTCGAACTCCAGGTGCATCTGGACCTGCTCGGCTGCACCGACGGGCACCTGGGCGTCGCCTTGCGCTGCAGCAGCGATGACGAGAACGCTGAACAGACCCTGCTCTACTACGATGGGGCATTGCAGCGCCTGGTGCTGGATCGCAGCCGCGCGGGGATGCCGGTCGACGGTCGGCGCAGCGTGCCGATAGACCTGGCGCTGGAGCAACTGCAATTGCGCGTGTTTCTCGATCGTTCGTCCATTGAGGTGTTTGACCAGGACGGACGCTTCAGCCTCAGCAGCCGCCTCTATCCCCGCCCCGACAGCCTGGGGGTGAAGTTGCTGGCCAGCGGGTCCGGCGGGCGCGTCTCCATTTCCAGGGCATGGTCCCTGGGCTCGGGTTGGCTATGAACGCCATCGTCGAAGTCGCGGGAAGCCTGGACCCTGTGTCATGATTGCCCGTCAACCTGACGGGCCCCACCTCGCATGACTTCAGTGAAAGACGTTGCACAGCTGGCCGGCGTGTCCCTGATGACGGTTTCTAGAGCGCTCAACAATCCGGAAAAACTGAGCGCCGAAACCCTCCAGCGGGTGCGTCGCGCCATTGATGAGCTGCAATTCGTACCGAGCCTGTCGGCGCGCCGAATGCGCGGCGACAACCTCCAGGCACGGACCATCGGCGTGTTCGCCCTGGACACCGCGACCACACCGTTCGCGGTGGAGCTGTTGCTGTCCATCGAACAGACCGCACAGCAAGCAGGCTGGAACGTCTTCATCCTCAACCTGTTGAACAATCCGCCCACCGACCAGGACATCGACCTGATGCTCTCGCACCGGCCCGACGGGTTGATCTTCAGTGCCATGGGGTTGCGCCAGGTGAGCATTCCCGAGCGCCTGAAAAGCAAACCGCTGGTGCTCGCCAACTGCCTGGAGGATGACAATCGCCTGGTCAGTTATGTGCCGGATGACGAGAGCGGCCAGCACCGCGCCATGCATCATGCCTTGAGCCAGGGCTATCGACGCCCGCTGTGTATCAATCTGCCAAAGCGCAGCGTTGCCTGGGGCCTGCGACAGGCCGGCCTGCAGCGTGCCTGCCAGGCATTCGGGCTGCCTTCGGAAGCACTGTTGCAATATGACCTTTCCGATCACGATGCCTATGGTGAAACGGCCGCGATCCTTGACCGGCACATCCTCGACGGTCGCCCCGAATTCGACATCCTGATCTGTGGCAACGACCGCATTGCCTTTTGTGCCTATCAGTTGCTGTTGGGCCGTGGCCTGAAGATTCCCGACGATGTGGCCGTGCTCGGCTATGACAACATGATCGGTATCGCCGAGCTGTTCATCCCACCCCTGACCACGGTGCAACTGCCGTACTACGAGATTGGTCGCCAGGCCGCCCGGCACCTGATCGAAACGCTGGAGGTCACGGGCACCCAGCCAGTGGATTGCCCCCTGGTGATCAGGGCGTCGATATAGCTCGACACCCCGTTCGCCCGCCCTACTTCGTACCTTCGCAGTTGACCATCCAGGCAATCCCGAAACGGTCTTCGAACATGGCGAAGCGTTCCGCCCAGAAGGTCTTCGCCAATGGCATGTGCACGCTGCCACCGGCGCTCAAGCCCTTGAACAGTCGCTCGGCCTCGGCCACGCTGTCGACATTGAGGGACACCGACACGCCCTGCGGCTTGCGGTATGGCTGGCCCGGCGGGCAATCGGAAGCCATCAGGCTGAAATCGCCTACGGTCAGGCAGGTATGCAGGATCAGGTTGTTGTCCTTGGGCATGCCCGTTTCTTCAGGCGCTTCGGCAAAGGTCATGGAAAACTGCTCGCCGCCCAGCACGTCCTTGTACAGCGCGAAGGCTTCCTTGCAGTTACCGTTGAAGGTCAGGTAGGGAATGATTCTCATGGTCGGATCTCCTGTTGTCAGGCTTTACGATTGATTGGGCATTTGCGCCCGGATACGGTCTTCCTGCTCGCGTAGATCGGAGGTAAAGGTTTCGCCGAAATCCTCCATTTCGAAGATCTGGCGGATTTCGATCTCGCTGTCGCTGATCATCGGGTTCGGACAACGCTTGACCCAGTCGATGGCCTCTTGCAGCGACTGGACCTGGAAGATCCAGAAGCCGGCGATCAACTCCTTGGTTTCAGCGAAGGGGCCGTCGACGACGGTGCGGTTCTTGCCGGAAAACTGTACGCGCACGCCCCTGGAACTGGGGTGCAGGCCTTCAGCCGCGAGCATTACCCCGGCCTTGGCCAATTCTTCATTGTAGGCGCCCATGGCGGTCAGCAACGCTTCACTGGGCATTTCCCCGGCTTCGGATTCCGGGCTGGCTTTGACGATCACCATAAATCGCATGGTCTTATCTCCTGGGGAATGGGATAAGCCGTTCTAGTAGCGGCTCGAGGGTTAGTCGAACGGTATAGAACGAAATCGACAGGCTGGCTGAATTATTTTTGTGGCGAGGGGGAGCCTGCTCCCGCTGGGCTGCGTCACGGCCCTTTTTGTGGGCGCTTCGCACCCAAGCGGGAGCAAGCTCCCTCGCCACACCGGTGCTCTCAGAGGTACCTGAGTGGCCGGTCAGGCAACCAGGTCGTTGGCGCTGAAGGTGTTGACACCCACCAGTTGGATCTCGAAATCCGCCCCCAGATTGCCGTCGATGTTGCCGGAAAGCACATGATCGACGAAGCGCAATTGCCCTGCACCGCTGAAGTCGGCCGAATCGATGAAGCTGAATTTGTTGATCCCAGTGGCCAGGATGTTGGCATCCAGCTTCGACAGGTCAAGCTTATCGCCTTGGAGCCTGCTGAAATCCAGGATGACATCGCGAGCGTCGCCGATGCCCAGCTCGTTCAGTGCGCTGAACACAAATCGGTCGCCTCCGGCACCACCGGTCAGGGTGTCGGTGCCAATGCCGCCGATCAGCAGGTCATTGCCCGCGCCGCCGTCAAGTTGATCGTTGCCTGCGCCGCCGATCAGCGTGTTGCTGGCGGCGTTGCCGATCAGCACATTGTCCAGGGCGTTGCCGGTAGCGTTGATCGCGGCAACACCCGTCAACGTGAGGTTTTCCAGGTTAGCGCCCAAGGTCCAGCTCACCGAGGAACGCACGGTGTCGATTTCGCTGTCCAGGGTACTGGTTTCGCTGATGACATCCTTGAGGTTATCGACGATATACGTGTCGTTGCCGGTACCGCCAATGAGAGTGTCGATGCCCGCGCCGCCGTCCAGGATGTCCGCACCGTCCAGGCCACTCAGCACGTTGGCAGCGCTGTTGCCGAGCAGCGTGTTGTTCGAGGCGTTACCGACAAGGTTAATGGCGGCAATGCCGAGCAACTGACCATCCTCGACGTTGGTCGACAAAGTATGGCTGACCGACGTGCGCACCAGATCGCGACCTTCGTCGGCGAGTTCGGTGACCGTGTCGCCGAGGTTGTCGATAAGGTAAGTGTCATTCCCCGCACCGCCGATCAACGTATCCCGCCCGGCTCCGCCATCCAGGACGTTGTTGCCGGCGTTACCGGTCAGCACGTTAGCGAGGGCGTTGCCGGTGCCGTTGATAGCGGCGGTGCCGGTCAGCGTAAGGTTTTCCAGGTTGGCGCCCAGGGCCCAACTGACCGAAGAGCGTACGGTATCGATTTCGCTCGCCAGGGTACTGGTTTCGCTGACGACATCCTTGAGGTTGTCGACCACGTAGGTGTCGTTGCCGGTCCCGCCGACCAGGGTGTCGATGCCGACGCCGCCGTCCAGGACGTTGGCGCCCGCGTTGCCGGTAATGCGGTTGTTCAGGGCATTGCCGGTACCGTCGATACTGCCTGTGCCGGTCAATGTCAGAATTTCGAGATTGGTGCCAAGGGTGTAGCTGATGGAAGACAGGACGCTGTCGATTTCGGTGAGCGATGTACCGGCCTCGGTGACCGTGTCGCCGATATTGTCGACCACATAGGTATCGTTGCCTGCTCCGCCGATCATGGTATCCGCACCGCCCAGGCCATTGAGCACGTTGGCGGCGGCATTGCCGACCAAGCTGTTGTCCAGCGCGTTACCGCTGAGATTGATGGCAGACAAGCCGAGCAGTTGACCATCCTCGACGTTGGTCGACAAGGTATAGCTGACCGCCGTGCGTATCAGGTCATGACCTTCATCGGTCAGCTCAGTGGCTTTGTCGCCAAGGTTGTCGATGACATAGATATCGTCACCGGCTCCGCCAATCAGGATGTCCGCCCCGGCTCGACCATCGAGGGTATCGTCGCCAGCCCCACCCTGGAGGGTGTTCACGAAAGCATTGCCCACCAGGCTATTGTCCTGGCTGTTACCAATCACCGTGAACACCCCGGCACCGTTCAGGATGACATTTTCGACGTCGACCAGGTTGCTGAGATTCAGGTCAACGACGCTGCTCAACGAGCTCGAAGCGTAAGTGAGGGACAGGCTGTCAATACCTTGATCGGCCTGCTCCTGCAGAAGCGCCAGTTCACCCGCCTGATCGAGCACGTAGGTGTCATTCCCCGCACCGCCGATCAACGTATCCCGCCCGGCTCCGCCATTCAACACATTGTTGCCGGCGTTGCCGGTCAGCACGTTGCCCAAGGCGTTGCCGGTGCCGTTGATAGCGGCGGTGCCGGTCAGCGTAAGGTTTTCCAGGTTGGCGCCCAGGGCCCAACTGACCGAAGAGCGTACGGTATCGATTTCGCTCGCCAGGGTACTGGTTTCGCTGATGATGTCCTTGAGGTTATCGACCACGTAGGTGTCGTTGCCAGTTCCGCCGATGAGGGTGTCGATGCCGAGGCCACCGTCCAGGACGTTGGCGCCCGCGTTGCCGGTAATGCGATTGTTCAGGGCATTGCCGGTACCGTCGATACCGCCTGTGCCGGTCAATGTCAGGATTTCGAGATTGGTGCCGAGGGTGTAGCTGATGGAAGACAGGACGCTGTCGACTTCGGTGAGCGATGTACCGGCCTCGGTGATCGTATCCCCAACGTTGTCGACCACATAAGTATCGTTGCCTGCCCCGCCGATCATGGTATCCGCACCGCCCAGGCCGTTGAGCACGTTGGCGGCGGCGTTGCCGGTCAGCACGTTGTCCAGGGCGTTGCCGGTAGCGTTGATCGCGGCAACCCCCGTCAACGTGAGGTTTTCCAGGTTAGCGCCCAAGGTCCAGCTCACCGAGGAACGCACGGTGTCGATTTCGCTGTCCAGGGTACTGGTTTCGCTGATGACATCCTTGAGGTTATCGACGATATACGTGTCGTTGCCGGTACCGCCAATGAGAGTGTCGATGCCCGCGCCGCCGTCCAGGATGTCCGCACCGTCCAGGCCACTCAGCACGTTGGCAGCGCTGTTGCCGAGCAGCGTGTTGTTCGAGGCGTTACCGACAAGGTTGATGGCGGCAATGCCGAGCAACTGACCATCCTCGACGTTGGCCGACAAGGTGTGGCTGACCGACGTGCGCACCAGATCGCGGCCTTCGCCATCGAGTTCAGTGACCGTGTCACCCAGGTTGTCGATCAGGTAGGTGTCATTCCCCGCACCGCCGATCAGCGAGTCCCGTCCGGCGCCGCCATCCAGCACGTTATTGCCGGCGTTACCGGTCAGCACGTTGTCCAGGGCGTTGCCGGTAGCGTTGATCGCGACACCCGTCAACGCGAGGTTTTCCAGGTTCGCGCCCAGGGCCCAATTGACCGAAGAGCGTACGGTATCGATTTCGCTCGCCAGGGTGCTGGTTTCGCTGATGACATCCTTGAGGTTGTCGACCACGTAGGTGTCGTTGCCGGTTCCGCCGATGAGGGTGTCGATGCCGAGGCCACCGTCCAGGACGTTGGCGCCCGCGTTGCCGGTAATGCGGTTGTTCAGGGCATTGCCGGTACCGTCGATACTGCCTGTGCCGGTCAATGTCAGGATTTCGAGATTGGTGCCGAGGGTGTAGGTGATGGAAGACAGGACGCTGTCGATTTCGGTGAGCGATGTACCGACCTCGGTGACCGTGTCGCCGATATTGTCGACCACATAGGTATCGTTGCCTGCTCCGCCGATCATGATATCCGCACCGCCCAGGCCGTTGAGCACGTTGGCGGCGGCGTTGCCGGTCAGCACGTTGTCCAGGGCATTACCGACAAGGCTGAGCGCAGCAGCGCCAAGCAACTGGCCGTCTTCGACATTGGCCGACAAGGTATAGCTTACCGAGGTGCGAATCAGGTCTTGACCTGCATCAGCGAGCTCGGTGACTTTGTCGCCAAGGTTGTCGATGACATAGATATCGTTACCCTCACCACCGACCAGCGTATCCAGCCCGACTCCGCCGTTCAGAACGTTGTTGCCTTCATTGCCGGTCAACACATTGTTCAGGGCGTTGCCAGTGCCATTGAGGTGGTCAGTTCCGGTCAGGACAAGATTTTCCAGATTGGCGCCCAAGGTCCAGCTCACCGAAGAACGCACGGTGTCGATTTCGCTGGCCAGGGTACTGGTTTCGCTGACTACGTCCCCGAGGTTATCGACCACGTAGATGTCGTTACCTGCCCCGCCAACCATGGTGTCCTTGCCGGTAAGTCCGCTCAGGACATTGCCCAGTGAATTACCGATTAACGTATCGTCGAAGGCTGAACCGACCGCGTTTTCGATTTTTGCTCCATAGGCGATTGCCAATCCTTCGTTGAAGGCGCGGCCATTGGCGTCGAGGAACGTCTTGCCGATCTTGCTGAACTGCCCCTCGTTCAGGTTGATGCGCACCGCTGCCGCCTGATTGCTGGCATCGATTGTGTCAGTGCCACCTGCGTCCCAGATAGTTTCAAAAACCTTTTGATCAGTCGCCCAACTATAGGTGTTGTTACCGGTCTGCCACTGGGTATTTGCACCATAGAGTCGCTGGATGGCTGCAATGTCCAGCAGCATGGGCGTGGTCGGTTCATAGGAGTACGCGTTGTCGTAACTCATGATCGTATAGCGAACATCATCGTACTGCGCAGCAAGCACCGTCTTGTTTGTCAGCCCCTGGGAAAACGGATGCTTCAAACCCAATGCATGACCGATCTCATGCATGAAAGTCAGGTAATCGTAGCTGCCTTGATCGGGAGTAGGATCGTTGGTCGCCAGACCGATCCAGACATCGCCGGCGACGGGGCTTCGCCCAGGGAAATATCCCCAGGCAGCGGTATCAGAATCCATCCAGGAATAGCCGCCAAATCGCAAATCACCGACATTCGTGGAGGTTTCGCTGACCTCCGTAAACTTGATGTTGGCGACTGAACTCCATTGATCGAGCGCACTGGCGATGGCTGTTTTCTGCGCCGGGTCCAGGACATATTTGCCGATGTATTCACTTTCATAGCTATAGGACCGCGCGAACACAGAGTCCTTGGTTATGAAACTGTATGTCAAGGCCGTACCATTACTTGTGCCTGTCCAGTAAGTGCCATAGATCAAACTGTCGACTTGCGCATTGCCCGTCAGACTTGCCGATGAAACAGATGAATAACCAAGTGGACTAGGCATGCAAAGCTTCCTGTATGCAAATCTGCGGCCCTTCCCGCGATGCGGCCGCTGCAGAAATCATGGGTATGAAAATGGCGCCATTGATATCACCCTGACATCAATTTTGCAATTCTGACGCTATTTTTTTGGCGCGACCAGCCACTCGTTGGCCTTGCGAATATCCCCATCCCCCAACCTTCCGCTCCAGCGATGCAGGACAAGCAAACTGGTAACGAAGCGGTACTGGGCTTGATAGAAATCACGCCGCGCGCGAAATTCTTCCTTGATGCTGTCCAGGACATCTACGGCATTCTTCACGCCATACCCGAAAGCCTTTTCCGTGGCCATCCGCGACTTTTCAGCGGACTCCAGCGCATGGCGCGTTGCCTTGATCCGGCTGAGTTCGGCCGACATCCCGAGATAGGCGGTGCGGGTTTCCTTGACCACCTGGCGCCGCAAGGCTTCAAGCTCTTGCTGGGCGACTTCCTTATCACTTTCGGACGTCGATACCCGGGCGCTGGTGGAGCCACCACTGTAGAGCGGCACCTGCAGATCGAGGGAGGCGACGAGGTTGTCCGAGCGCGGCGTCACCGCCCCTTCATAACCGATATCGCTGCGTTGCGCCGTCAGGTTCAAGCCCACACGGGGCAGATGACCGGCCCTGGCTTCACCGATAGCCGCCTCGGCGGCGCGGATACTGTGCTCGCGGGCATGCAGTGCCGGGTTGCTGTCGAGGGCCGTCTGTACCCAATAGTCCGGGGCTTGTGCCGGCAGACTGAAGGCCGGGTTGTCGCCGATACGCTTGAAGGGCTCCTGGACATCACGCCCCACCAATTCGGAAATGGCTTCCCGACTGATCTGGACCTTGTTGCCGGCTTCGATCTCATCCGCCTTGAGCGCATCCACTCGCGCCTCCAGGTCAAGGGTATCGGTCACCATCGCCATCTGCCGCGCATACAGCGCATTGACGCGCTTGAGGTTGCGCTCGGTGGCGTCCAGCTCGCTGCGCACCAGGGACAGTTCGTCCTCCGCCGCGAGCACGGCGAAGTAACGCTCGGACAGGTCGATGCTAGACTGCACCTGGGTGTCGTCGGATTCGTATTCGGTCTGGCGGGCCAGTTCCACGTACTTCTGGTAACTGCGCCAGACCTGCGGGTCGTAGATCACCTGACTGAGCGCCACGGCCATGCGCTTGCCGTTGTACTGGATACGGCTCAGGTCGTCGTCACGCCGACCGCGATTGACGCTGCCGCTGGCGTTGAGCTGCGGCAGCAGTTGACCAAGGGCCGCACGCTCGTTGCCCTCCCCGCTATGGATCCGGGCTTGTGCCCGCAGAATACGCGGATCGGCACCCTGGGCCTCCTGATGGAGCTGCCACAGGTCTATATAAGTATCTTCGGCAGCGGCGCAAAGCGGCATGACGAGCAGACAGAGCGCGATCAGGGACTTCATGTCAGTCCTCGATCAACGAACGGGCAAAAGCATTGCTCGCTGGCTGCATCAAGTACTGCAGCAGCGTCCGCTCACCGGTATTGATCAGCACTTCGACCGGCATCCCCGGCACCAGAACCCGGCCGCCCAGCGCCTGGCGTCCGTTGTCGGTCAAGGCCACCCGTGCCAGATAATACGGCGCGCCCGTATCCTTGTTGATCAGGCGATCAGCGGATACCTGCACCAGTTGCCCTTCGACGACCGGCGTAGTGCTGTTCTTGAACGCACTGAAACGAATGTTCGCCAACTTGCCCACTGCGATGCGATCGATGTCCATCGGCGAAACCTGGGCTTCGACGATCAGCTCTTCGTTGGCCGGAACGATGTCCAGCAGCGCCGTGCCAGGGCTGACCACCGCGCCCAGGGTATGGACGGTCATGCCCATGACCATGCCTGATTCGGGTGCGAGGATGTCAGTGCGCTGGTCACGATCCTGCAGGGTCGCCAGCCGCTCGCGCAGTTCGTACACCTTGGTTCGGGCATCCCCCAACAGGCCGGCGACTTCGCTGGCGAAGGTCTTTTTCACCTGCAGTATCTTCAGTGTCGCCTCGTCGACATTGATCCGCGCCTGGGCGATCTGGGACTGGGTTTCGGCTATTTCAGTCTGCAACCGAGAGAGACTGCGCTCCTGTTCACGCAGGCGCTGCTTGTCCACGTAACCTTCGGCAAGCAGCGCTCGCAAATCGACGATTTCAGCCTGGTAGGAGGCCGCCAGCATCTGCTTGCTGGCGAGGATGGTCTTGAACCCGCGAATCTGCTCTTCGATTTGCCCGATGGTCTTTTCCTGCAGGCCGACTTCGCCCAGCAACGAGTTCCGTCGTGCCTGAAAGATCCGTGCCTCGCTGTCGCGGGCCTCGCGTACTCGCGGATCAGCGGGATCCAGGGTCGGCACGGCTGCCGGCGCGGGCCGTGCGTCCCGCTCAGCCTCCAGTCGGGCCTGCAACTCCAGCGCGGCGATCAACTGGCTGCGCATGGCTTCCATTTCCGAGCGCGCCTGGGTGTTGTCGAGCACCAGCAATACATCGCCGGCGCTCACCCGGTCGCCGTCATGAACGCGCAGCTCGCGGACGATGCCGCCCTCAAGATGTTGTACCGTCTTGCGGTAGCTTTTGACCGTGATCACGCCCGGCGCCAGGGCGGCACTGTCGAGCGGCGCAAGGCTGGCCCAGCCGCCGAACAGGCCGAAAGTCACCAACAACAGGAAGTAGCCGATGCGCCGTGCCGGTCCATCATCGATCGGCAGTGCGGGCATGTGGGCGGATGAAGGCTGACTGTTCTGCATGAAAAGGTTCATCCGCTGCTTACGATTGAATCGCGGTGGCCGGCTGGACTGCGGGCGCAACGCCCTGCAATCGCGCCAGGACCTTGTCCCGCGGGCCGAACAGGCTCAGCTCGCCCTGATTGAGCACCAACAATTTGTCTACGTGCGCCAGCACCCCGGAGCGATGGGTGATGACAAATACCGTGGCCCGGCTCTGCTTGAGTTTGCGCAGGGCCTCGGCGAGCATTTTTTCGCCGGCGTCATCCAGGTTGGAGTTGGGTTCGTCGAGCACCACCAGGCGCGGTTCGCCATACAAGGCACGGGCCAGGCCAACCCGTTGACGCTGGCCGCCGGACAAGCCGCCACCATTGGCACCGATCACGGTGTCGTAGCCCTCGGGCAATTGCAGCACCAGCTCATGCACGCCGGCCATGCGTGCGGCGGCGACCACCGCAGGCGCGTTGGCCGGGCCGAAGCGCGAGATATTCTGGCTGATGGTGCCCTCGAACAACTCGATATCCTGGGGCAGATAACCGATGTACTGGCCCAGCTCTTCACGGCGCCATTGGCTGATGTCCGCAGCGTCCAGGCGCACGCTACCGGCCTGGCTTGGCCAGATACCCAGCAATGCCCGGGCCAGGGTTGATTTCCCGGCGCCGCTGGGGCCGATGATGCCCACCACCTCCCCCGCGGCGACCTGGAAGTCCAGGCCGCGGATGATCGGTTTGCGCGCGTAGGGGGCACCGACCGACAACCCTTCGACACGAATCGCCCCCTCCGGCGCCGGCAACGGCATGCGTTCAGGCTCCGCGGCAACCTTGACCAGCAACTCATGGAGCCGGGCATATTGAGCGCGCGCCCCGAGAAAGCCTTTCCACACGCCGATCAACTGATCGATAGGCGCCAATGCACGTCCCAGCAGAATCGAGCCAGCAATCATCAGCCCCGGCGAAATCTGGTGGGTGATCGTCAGATAGGCACCCAGGCCCAACACCAGGGATTGGACGATCTGGCGGAATGTTCTGGACAGTGCCGCGATGGTTGCACCGCGATCGCTGGCCAGGCTTTGCAGGATCAGGACCTCATGGCCCCGACGGCTCCAATGTTCACGCAGGCTTGCGAGCATGCCCATGGACTCGACCACTTCGGCATTGCGCAGGCTCTTGCTTATGAAAGCGGTGGCCGTCATCTGCTGCCGGTTGGCGGCCTGCAACGGTGCGCGCGTGAGTTTTTCATTGACGAAGGCCAATGCCCCGAGCAACAACGCGCTCAGCACTCCCATCCAACCGTACCAGGGGTGGAACATGAACATGACGCCCAGGTAGATCGGAATCCAGGGCGCATCGAAAAAAGCGAACAGCCCATTACCGGTCAGGAACTGACGCAAGGCGCTCAGATCGCTCAACGGCTGGCCCGAGGCGTTCATGCCGCCGGTATTGAGTGCCTGCTTGAAACTGGCATCGAACAGACGTTGTCCCAACAATGAGTCCAGGCGTGTACTGACTCGCACCATGATCCGCGAGCGCACCCACTCCAGGCCGCCCATCGTGCTCATCAATAGCAACATGATCAGCGTCAGCATCAGCAAGGTCGACAAGCTGGCACTGCCTACCGCCCGGTCGTACACCTGCAGCATGTAGAACGACGGCACCAGCATCAGCAAATTGACGAAGAAACTGAAAAAACCAACGGACAGAAAACTGCCCTTGCAAAGGGCAAGAGCGCTTTCCAGCTCGGTCCTGGGGTGGGCTGACATGGTTCATTACCTGAGGTCGACATGGAGGCCAACCTGCGAAAGTCGTAGTAATCACTGGCGCATGAACGCCTTGAAGAGCGTCGGCGGACACCTCTTGGGCACCCGCGTGGTTTGAGCTGCCTGCGTTGTATCGGCAGAGAGGCGTGGTTCTGAAGGACAAGTTGCAACCTGGCAATGATCGCCAAGGCAACGGCATCCGCCCGCCAATCCGGAATCAAAACGCAAGGCTTTCGGCGGCCAGATGATCTATACCTTCAGGACAACCCTTGAGGCCAAGGCAACAGCAACAGAGTCTCCTGGCGAAACGATCATGGCAGGCCTGCTTTCGGGAACGCCGCATCGAATGATTCGTATAATTTGCAAGGCGCTGTTTCACGCCGCCGGCCACACGTAGAATGCAGCACTTTTTTTCAATGCCTGAAGTATCGATCATGAGCCGGATCACCTGCGTGTTGAATGTCCGTTCCGAAGTGTTCTCGCGGCTTTGTCTGTTGCTATCGCTGCTGTTCGTCCAGAGCACACACGGCGAGCCCAGACCAATTGAACTGCACATCCTGGACGCCCCGCCGCTGACCTTCGTCGACGACCCCAGGGGCAATGGCATCGTTGGCGATATCGCCGTGCAGGCCATGATCAAGGCGGGTTACGCGGTGAAAATCCACGTATTGCCCTGGGCCAGAGCGCAAAAACATGTCAGCGAGGAGCGGGATCATCTGATCGCGCCCCTGTCGCGCATCCCCAGTCGTGAGGACCACTTCACCTGGATCGCCTCCATCATGCCGATGGAGCGGGCGTTCTTCAGCCTCGACCGGCAAGTGCGCAATTTTGCCGAAGCCAGGGACACCTACCACAAGATCGGCGTCGGCCTGGGCAGTGCCCAGGAGGATATCCTGCGGGCCGAGGGCTTCAGGGATGACCAGATCTATCGCCTGACCATTGGCGACAACCCCGCCCAGATGCTACTGATGGGACGCATCGATGCCTGGTTCAACGGCGTTCCGGAAAGTCGCTACATCTGGCCGAAAGTGTCCCAGCGCAAATTGCTCATGAGTCCGGTCAACAGCCATGCCGACCTTTACCTGGCCTGCTCGAAGCAATGCTCTGCGCAAATGGTCGAGGCCCTGCGCGAGGCCGTTGAAACGTTGCGCAAAGATGGCACCTTCGAGCGCGTGCGTGAACGTTACCTGGCGCAATGACCTGGGGCGAGGGAGCTCGCTCCCACTGGGGTGCGAAGCACCCCTGAAAACGGCACCCCGAACTCATTGGGGCCGCGTACTTTCGCGAACAAGCGCCCTCGCCGCCGGTCATCCACAGGTTGGCTGCGCTTATATCATTCCGAATGATAGTTACCTTTGCTTCATTCGATTCGTTCCACTGCATTGCGCCACGCATTATCCGCCCATCTCAATACACTTGGCGGATGCTATCCATGGACCATTCACTTTCAAAACTACGTTTTCCCCTCGCACTGTTGGCGGTGCTGGTGATAAGCGCCTGTGGCAAGACACCTGACACGGCAGCGTCCATGCCGGCCGCCAAAGTCAGCGTGGCCAAGGTACTGGAACAGCCAGTCAACGAATGGGACGAATTCACCGGACGCCTCGAAGCACCGGAAACCGTCGAGATTCGTCCACGGGTTTCCGGGCAGATCGACGAAGTGGCCTTTACCGAAGGTGCGCTGGTCAAGAAAGGCGACCTGCTGTTCCAGATCGACCCTCGCCCCTTCCAGGCTGAAGTGCGTCGTCTCGAAGCCCAACTGGCCCAGGCCCGCGCCACGGCCACCCGCAGCGAGAACGAAGCCCAACGTGGCGAACGCCTGCGCCAGAGCAATGCGATTTCCGCCGAACTGGCGGACTCGCGTACCAGCGCCGCCCAGGAGGCCCGTGCCGCCGCTGCGGCGATCCAGGCACAACTGGACCTGGCCAAACTGAACCTGAGCTTCACCCGTGTCACTTCGCCCATCAATGGTCGCGTCAGCCGCGCGGAAATCACCGCCGGCAACCTGGTGACCGCCGACGTGACCGCGCTCACCAGCGTGGTGTCCACCGACAAGGTCTACGCCTACTTCGACGCCGACGAGCGTGTCTTCCTCAAATACACCCAACTCGCCCGCCAGGGCCAGCGCGGCCAGGCCACGCCGGTCTACATGGGCTTGTCCAACGAGGACGGCAACCCGCACCAGGGCCAGATGAACTTCATCGACAACCAGGTCAACCCGCAGACCGGCACCATCCGCGGCCGCGCCGTGTTCGACAACAAGGACGGCGCCTACACCCCCGGCCTGTATGCCCGGTTGAAGCTGGTGGGCAGCGGCACCTACTCCGCCGTGTTGATCAACGATGAAGCCGTGGGCACCGACCTGGGCAAGAAGTTCGTGCTGGTGATGGACGCCGACAACAAGCCTGCGTATCGCCCCGTCGAGCTGGGGCCGAAGATCGAAGGCCTGCGCATCGTGCGTAGCGGCCTGAGCAAGGACGACACCATCATCGTCAAAGGGCTGCAACGGGCTCGCCCAGGGGCACCGGTCACGCCTGAAGTCGTACCGATGGCCAGCGAACAGACTCTCGCCGCCCTGGCTCAACAACGCAAAGCGCTCGAAGCCAGCAACCTGCCCCAGGTCGCGCCGTCCAAGGCGACGTCCACGGCGGCGGGGAAACTGGCCGCTGCGACCCCACGCGGTTAAGGAACTGAACTCAAGATGAAATTTTCCCAGTTCTTCATTTCCCGGCCGATCTTCGCAGCGGTGCTTTCGCTGCTGATCCTGATCGCCGGCGCCATCTCGCTGTTCCAATTGCCGATCAGCGAATACCCCGAAGTCGTGCCGCCTACCGTAGTCGTACGGGCCAACTTCCCGGGCGCCAACCCCAAGGTCATCGGTGAAACCGTGGCGGCGCCCCTGGAACAGGCCATCACCGGCATCGAGAACATGCTGTACATGTCCTCGCAGTCCACCGCTGACGGCAAGATCACCCTGACCATCACCTTTGCCCTGGGCACCGACCTGGACAATGCCCAGGTACAGGTGCAGAACCGCGTCACCCGGACCGAGCCCAAGCTCCCCGAAGAAGTGACCCGGATCGGTATCACGGTGGACAAGGCGTCGCCCGACCTGACCATGGTCGTGCACTTGACCTCGCCGGACAAACGCTACGACATGCTCTACCTGTCCAACTACGCCCTGCTCAACATCAAGGATGAGCTGGCGCGCCTGGGTGGCGTGGGTGATGTGCAACTGTTCGGCATGGGCGATTACTCCCTGCGGGTCTGGCTCGATCCGAACAAGACCGCTTCGCGCAACCTGACCGCCACCGACGTGGTCACCGCCATTCGCGAGCAGAACCGTCAGGTCGCGGCCGGTGCCCTCGGTGCACCGCCGGCACCGAATGCCCAGGCTTTCCAACTCTCGATCAACACCCAGGGTCGCCTGGTGAATGAGGAAGAGTTCGAGAACATCATCATCCGATCCGGCGCCAATGGTGAAATCACCCGCCTGAAAGACATTGCCCGGGTGGAGCTGGGCTCCAGCCAGTACGCCCTGCGCTCGCTGCTCGACAACCAGCCGGCGGTGGCGATCCCGATCTTCCAGCGCCCAGGTTCCAACGCCATCCAGATCTCCAACGACGTCCATGCCAAGATGGACGAACTGAAGAAGAACTTCCCGGCGGGCATGGACTACAGCATCGTCTACGACCCGACGATCTTCGTGCGCGGTTCCATCGAGGCGGTGGTCCACACCCTGTTCGAAGCGCTGATCCTCGTGGTGCTGGTAGTGATCCTGTTCCTGCAGACCTGGCGTGCCTCGATCATCCCACTGGTGGCCGTGCCGGTGTCGTTGATCGGTACGTTCGCGGTGATGCACCTGTTCGGCTTCTCGTTGAACGCGCTTTCGCTCTTCGGGTTGGTGTTGGCCATCGGTATCGTGGTGGACGACGCCATCGTCGTGGTGGAAAACGTCGAACGGAACATCGGCCTCGGCCTCACCCCGGTGGAAGCGACCAAGCGCGCCATGGGCGAGGTGACCGGCCCGATCATCGCCACCGCCCTGGTGCTCTGCGCGGTTTTCGTTCCGGCAGCCTTCATCAGCGGCTTGACCGGCCAGTTCTATAAGCAGTTCGCGTTGACCATTGCCATTTCCACCGTGATCTCGGCGTTCAACTCCCTGACACTGTCGCCGGCCCTGGCCGCGGTATTGCTCAAGAGTCATGACGCGCCCAAGGACCGTTTCTCCAAGTTCCTCGATGCGCTGCTGGGCAGCTGGCTGTTCCGCCCGTTCAACCGCTTCTTCGACCGTGCCAGCCACAGCTACGTAGGAGCCGTAGGCCGCGTGATCCGCAGCAGCGGCATCGCCCTGTTCGTCTATGCGGGCCTGATGGTGTTGACGTTCTTCGGTTTCTCCAACACCCCGACCGGCTTCGTGCCTGGCCAGGACAAGCAATACCTGGTGGCCTTCGCCCAACTGCCGGATGCCGCGAGCCTGGATCGCACCGAAGACGTGATCAAGCGCATGTCCGACCTGGCGCTCAAGCAACCGGGCGTGCAAAGCGCGGTAGCGTTCCCGGGCCTGTCGATCAACGGTTTCACCAACAGCCCGAACGCCGGCATCGTGTTCGTGACCCTCAAGCCTTTCGACGAGCGCAAGGACCCGAGCCAGTCGGCCGGTGCCATCGCCGGCGCGCTGAATGGCCAGTTCGCGGGCATTCAGGAAGCCTACATGGCGATCTTCCCACCGCCGCCGGTACAGGGCCTGGGCACGATCGGTGGTTTCCGCCTGCAGATCGAAGACCGGGGCAACCTGGGCTACGACGAGCTGTACAAGGAAACCATGAACATCATCACCAAGAGCCGCAGCGTGCCTGAGTTGGCCGGGTTGTTCACCAGCTACACCGTGAACGTGCCCCAGGTGGATGCCGCCATCGACCGGGAAAAAGCCAAGACCCACGGCGTGGCCGTCAGCGACATCTTCGACACCCTGCAGATCTACCTGGGTTCGCTGTATGCCAACGACTTCAACCGCTTCGGTCGTACCTATCAGGTCAACGTCCAGGCCGAGCAGCAATTCCGTCTCGAATCGGACCAGATCGGCCAGCTCAAGGTGCGCAACAACCGTGGCGAGATGATCCCGCTGGCGACCTTCATCAAGGTCAGCGACTCCTCGGGACCGGACCGCGTGATGCACTACAACGGCTTCATCACCGCTGAAATCAACGGTGCCGCCGCGCCAGGCTACAGCTCCGGCCAGGCCGAGAAAGCCATCGAGAAACTGCTCAAGGACGAATTGCCCAACGGCATGACCTACGAGTGGACCGACCTGACCTACCAGCAGATCCTGTCGGGCAACACCGCACTGTTCGTGTTCCCGCTCTGCGTACTGCTGGCGTTCCTGGTACTCGCGGCGCAATACGAGAGCTGGAGCCTGCCGCTGGCGGTGATCCTGATCGTACCGATGACCCTGTTGTCCGCCATTACCGGGGTGATCCTGTCCGGTGGCGACAACAACATCTTTACCCAGATCGGCCTGATCGTACTGGTGGGGCTTGCCTGCAAGAACGCGATCCTCATCGTCGAGTTCGCCAAGGATAAACAGCTCGAAGGCATGAACCCGCTGGCTGCGGTCCTGGAAGCCTGCCGCCTGCGTCTGCGGCCGATCCTGATGACCTCCGTGGCCTTCATCATGGGCGTGGTGCCCCTGGTGTTCTCCAGCGGTGCCGGTGCCGAAATGCGCCACGCCATGGGTGTCGCGGTGTTCTCGGGCATGCTCGGCGTAACCTTCTTCGGCCTGCTGCTCACCCCAGTGTTCTATGTACTGATTCGTAACTTCGTCGAACGCAGCGAGGCCCGCAAGGCGGCCCGGGCGTTGAAACTGGAGACGCAACAATGAGCTTGGCGACAATGAGCTTGAAGGTGTTCGTGCCGAGCTTGCTGGTCCTGGCCTTGAGCGCCTGCGCCGTGGGGCCGGACTACAAGGCTCCGCAAACCGAGGCGGCGAATATCACTACCGCTACCGACGGCGCCGCCGGCCAGAAGAACTTCGACCGGGCCCGATTCGAAGGCGTCTGGTGGCAGCAGTTCGACGACCCGACCCTCAACGCGCTGGTGACCCGTTCCCTGGAAGGCAACCGCGAGTTGCGCGTCGCCTTCGCCCGTCTGCGGGCGGCCCGGGCCATCCGCGATGACGCCAGCAACGATGCGATGCCGACCATTACCAGTCGCGCCAGCAGCAACCTGGGCAAAGGCCAGATTCCGGGGCAGACCACCGACCGGGTCAATACCGAGCGCTACGACCTGGGCCTGGACATGGCCTGGGAAGTCGATCTGTTCGGGCGCATCCAGCGCAACCTGGAAGCCACCGACGCCGATCAGCAGGCGGCCGAGGCCGATCTCTACCAACTGCAAGTGACCATGATCGCCGAGCTGGTGGATGCCTACGGTCAACTGCGCGGCGCCCAACTGCGGGAAAAAATCGCCCTGGCGAACCTCCAGAACCAGCAGGCATCGCGCAAGATCACCGAAAGCCTGCGCGACGCCGGTGTAGGCGATCAGCTGGACGTGGTCCGTGCCGACGCGCGCCTGGCCTCGGTAGAAGCCAGCGTGCCGCAACTGCAGGCCGAACAGGTGCGTCAGCGCAACCGCATCGCCACCCTGCTGGGTGAGCGTCCGGACAAATTGAGCGTAGACCTGAGCCCCAAGGACCTGCCGGCCATTGCCAAGGCCTTGCCAATCGGTGATCCGGGGCAGCTGCTGCAACGTCGCCCGGACATTCTCAGCGCCGAACGTCAGTTGGCCGCCGCTACGGCGCGTATCGGCGTGGCCAAGGCGGACCTGTTTCCACGGGTCAGCCTCAGCGGCTTCCTCGGCTTCACCGCAGGGCGTGGTTCGCAGATCGGCTCCTCGGCGGCCAACGCCTGGGCACTGGGCCCGAGCATTACCTGGGCAGCGTTTGACCTGGGCAGCGTGCGGGCTCGCCTGCGCGGTGCCAATGCCGAGGCCGATGGCGCCCTGGCGACTTACGAGCAACAGGTGCTGCTGGCCCTGGAAGAGTCGGAAAACGCCTTCAGCGATTACGGCAAACGCCAGCAACGCCTGATCTCGCTGATCCGCCAGAGCGAATCCAGCCGTGCCGCTGCCGACCTGGCGGAAATCCGTTACCGCGAAGGTACCGTGGACTTCCTCGTGCTGCTCGACGCCCAGCGCGAACGCCTCGCCGCTGAAGACACCCAGGCCCAGGCCGAAGTCGACCTGTACCGCGGCATCGTCGCGATCTACAAGGCCCTGGGCGGTGGCTGGCAGCCGGAAACCGTCGCCAGCAACTGACCGGTCTTTGCACAGAGCCCCTTTGGTTGACCGCAATCAACCAGATCCTTGCCCCGCCTCCGCCTTGGACGCGGGGCTTTTTTTATCTCACCCGGAGTGCCCCTGTGGGAGCGAGCCTGCTCGCGATGGCGGTGTGTCAGTCGACATGGATGCCGACCGGCAGACAGCTATCGCGAGCAGGCTCGCTCCCACAAGGTTTTTGCCACATCCCAGCGAAAGCAATCTGTACTCACAGGCCCTGCATACCTATCACAAGGTTTGACTCAGCCCCCCAGCTGACCGAAGCTTGCGACACTTCAAGTTTCCCGGTTATGGATTACCTGCATGTCTTCGTCTCGCCGCTATCTTCTGCTCAGCCTTGGGTTCGTCCTGATGATCGGTCTGGGTGCATTGTGGCGGCACAGCAGCACCCCTCAAATCCCTGAGGCCATCAAGCGCGGCTACAGTGAAGCCCTGGCGCAGGCGCGCAACGGGCTCCCGGGCGCGGCGAGAATGCTCTATCAGCAACTCGGGCGTCCGGACCTCTCGCCCAAGCGGCGTGTGTGGCTGCACGCCGAGCTGCCCAACTACCCAAGCCCCCAGGCCTTGAAACTGGCAGATGCGGACCTGCATAACGAATCGCCGGATGTACGTCGGGCAGCCATCGGCAGCATCGTCGGGCTGGTGCCGACGGGGCAGCGCAGCCTGCTGCTCGGGCCATTGCTCGACGATAACGATTCCAATGTGCGATTTGCCGCCGTGAACGCCCTGCTGGGCCTGTCGCCGGATGACCTTGGCTTGTACTTCGGCGCCATGCAGCTGGCCATCGACACTTGGGAACAGCAGCTCGAAGATGGCCCGCAAACCACCGAGTCTTTCTATCAGCTCGCTCGCCTGCACCTGCACAACGCCGAACTGAAAAAGGCCCAGCAAGCCCTGGAGCAAGCCTTGCGCCTGCAACCCGACAACCTGCCGGCGGTGGTCATGCAGATCGAAGTGCTCGACAAACAGGGCCAGGGCGAAGCCGCGCGACAATTACTCGCCAGACAGTTGCAAAGCCAGCCACAGTCAGCTTACCTGCAACATGCGCTGGGCATGTGGTTGCTGCAGCATGGCCAGAGCGAATACGCGGTGCTCGGCCTGGCAAAGGCCGTGGAACTTGAGCCCGACAATCGTCATTACCGTTACGACCTGGCAACCACCCTGCATGCCGAGCAGGAGCTGGAAGCCGCACAGAAACAGTTGCAGGAAATTGTCCAGCGCTACCCCGCCGACCGTAAGGCGCGGGTGCTGCTGATCAACTATTGGAAGGAAACCGGGCAACTGCAGAATGTACAGATCCTGCTGGCGAAACTGGAGCAGCTGAACCCGGACGACCCGGCATTGCAACAGGGTCTGTAAAAAGCCCCGGACGCTCCAAAAGTTGTACAACTTCACAGGTTTTGTGTCGGAAGTGGAACCGCTATCACCGCCAAAGGTCAAGTATTCAGACACTTCAACCTGCTTTACTTCCTTGGCCATTGAGGGGGCTATTTTTGTCTACATTGAACGAGTTGATCGACGCCAAAGCCGCCACCGGTATCGAAGGACTGGACAATATCCTCTCCGGTGGCTTGTCCCGCGGCCATGTGTTCCTGTTGGAAGGGGAACCCGGCACCGGCAAGACCACGGTCGCGTTGCATTTTTTGTTGGCCGGCGCCCAAGCCGGCGAGCGCTCGTTGTACATCACGCTCTCGGAAACCGAGCGTGAATTGCGCCAGGGCGCGAGTTCCCACGGGTGGACCCTGGATGACCACATCCACATTTTCGAGCTGACGCCGCCTGAAAGCCTGCTCAATGCCGAGCACCAGCAAAGCCTGCTGTACTCGTCGGACCTGGAGCTGGGGGAAGCGACGCGGCAGATCTTCGAGGTGGTCGAACAGGTCAAGCCGACCCGGGTCGTACTCGACAGCCTGTCGGAGATCCGCCTGCTGGCACAGAGTTCCCTGCGCTATCGGCGGCAGATCCTGGCGATCAAGCACTACTTCGTGCGCTACGACGCCACCGTCCTGCTGCTCGATGACCTGACGACCGAATCCCTGGACAAGACCGTGCACAGTGTCGCCCACGGGGTGATCCGTCTCGAAGAGCTGACGCCCAATTATGGCGCCGAGCGGCGACGGATCCGGGTGGTCAAGTATCGCGGGCAGAAATACCGTGGCGGCTTTCACGACTTCACCATCATGGGGGACGGTCTTCATGTCTTCCCACGCCTGGTGGCAGCCGAGCATCGCGGGCAATACCTGCGTCAACAACTCTCCAGCGGCATCGCGGAGATGGATGCCCTGCTGGGTGGCGGTATCGAGACCGGTTCAAGCACCTTGATCCTCGGGCCGGCCGGTACCGGGAAGTCGCTGATTTCGCTGATCTTCGCCGCAGCGGCCGTGCATCGGGGCGAGAAGGCCGCGCTGTTCATTTTCGACGAAGAGCTGGGCCTGCTGTTCGAACGCATGAAAAATATCGGTATCGACCTTCAGGCGCTGCAAAAAACCGGCAACCTGCTGATCGAACAGGTGGACGCCGCCGAGCTGTCCCCCGGTGAGTTCTCCCACCGGGTACGTCGTTGCGTCGATGACGGCGACATCAAGACCGTGGTGATCGACAGCATCAACGGCTACCAGGCTGCCATGCCGGAAGAAAATGCGCTGGTGCTGCACATGCATGAACTGTTGCTGTACCTCAATCGCAAGGGAGCAGCGACCTTCATGACCGTCGCGCAACATGGCCTGGTAGGCGACATGCAGGCGCCGGTGGACATTACCTATCTGGCCGACACCGTGATTCTGTTGCGGTATTTCGAGGCATTGGGCAAGGTCCGCCGAGCCATTTCCATCATCAAGAAACGCACCGGCAGCCACGAATCGACGATCCGCGAATACCGCATCAGCGGGCAAGGCATGACCATCGGTGAACCACTCGAAGCCTTCCAGGGTGTCTTGCGTGGGGTACCGACCTATATGGGAGCGGACCACCCGCTGCTCAAGGATGAGCTCCAGTGATTTTGATGGAGCCCCTGTCGGAGCGGGCATTGATCCTCGCGCCGCTGGGACGGGACAGCCAGATCGCCCTGATGATCCTGAATGAAGCCGGATTCACCGGCCTCATTTGTCGCCATCTGGGGCAATTGTGCAACGAGCTCGAGCATGGCGCCGGCCTTTTGGTGATCTCGTCGGAAGCCTTGGTGGGCCCCGACCTGGAAACATTGTTCCAGCAGATTGAACAACAGCCGGCATGGTCGGACCTGCCCATCGTCCTGCTGACCCATCATGGTGGTCCGGAACAGAACCCGGCGGCGCGTATCGGCATGCAACTGGGCAACGTAACGTTCCTGGAGCGCCCTTTCCATCCGGTGACCCTGGTCAGCCTGGTCACCACCGCCTTGCGCGGTCGACGAAGGCAATACGAGGCCCGGGAGCGCCTGATCGATCTCAGCAACAGTGAGCTACGCCTGCAGAACACCCTCGAAACCCTTGAACAGCAGGTGGAAGAGCGCACCGCTCAATTGCGCCACAATGAAGAAGCCTTGCGTCAATCGCAGAAAATGGAAGCGGTCGGGCAACTGACTGGCGGTATCGCCCACGACTTCAACAACATGCTGACCGGCATTATCGGCAGCCTGGAACTGCTGCGCAGGCGTCTGGCCCGGGGTCGCACCGAAGACCTGGACAGCCTGATCGACCTGGGCGTGACCTCGGCGAACCGCGCCGCCGGCCTGACTCATCGCCTGCTGGCGTTCTCCCGACGCCAGTCGCTGGATTCCAAGGCCGTGCAAATGAACACGCTGGTGCTCTCCATGGGGGAGCTGTTGCAGCGCAGTCTCAACGAGAGCATCCGGCTGGACATGCAACTGGATGAGCAGCTCTGGATCGCTGAAGCCGATCCCAATCAACTGGAAAGCGCCCTGCTCAACCTCGTCCTCAATGCACGCGATGCCATGCCTGAAGGCGGAATGCTGGTGGTGCGCACCTTCAACAAACATCTGGATGCCGGCTTCACCGACGCATACAGCAACCTGGAACCCGGCGACTATGTGGTGCTGAGCGTGCAGGACAGCGGCTGCGGCATGCCCGAATCGGTCATCAATCGTGCATTCGATCCATTCTTCACCACCAAGCCCATCGGCCAGGGCACCGGACTGGGCCTGTCGATGATCTATGGGTTCAGCAAGCAGTCACGTGGCCATGTGGCGATCGACAGTGACGTTGGCAAAGGCACGACGGTCAATCTTTATCTGCCGCGTTTCCTGGGCGAGGAAACACCCGAGTCCTTGGTCGACAAGCAGCATCCGGCCCCCGCGCAGGCCGGCGAGACCGTGCTGATCGTTGAAGACGATCCGGCAGTGCGGGTGCTGGTCAGCTCGGTGCTGGAGGAACTGGGCTATACCTTCCTTGAAGCCAGCGATGCCAACGGTGCGGTGCCGATTCTCCAGTCAGGCCAGCGTATCGATCTGTTGATCAGCGACGTGGGCTTGCCGGGCATGAATGGCCGGCAACTAGCGGAAGTCGGCCGGCAGATCCGTCCGGACCTGCGGGTGCTGTTCATCACCGGCTACGCTGAGCATGCCGCGGTACGCGGCGGATTCCTCGACCCGGGCATGCAGATGATCACCAAGCCGTTCACCTTTGACCTGTTGACGGCCAAGGTCCGGGAGATGATCGGGGCCTGAAGCACACCCGGATCCCCTGTGGGAGCGAGCTTGCGAGCGATGGCGGCATGTCTGCCACAGAAATGTTGAATGTGCCGCCGTCATCGCGAGCAGGCTCGCTCCCACAGGGTTTCGAGCAGGCTCGCGAGCCTGCTCGCGATAGCGGTATGCCTGTCACAGAAATGTTGAATATGCTGCCGCCATCGCGAGCAGGCTCGCTCCCACAGGGGGCTGGGGTGAACTCAACAACCTCAGGACAACATCGAGCGCATGATGCTTTGCAATTCGTCCAGGTCGAACGGTTTATCCAGGATCGGCGCCTTGCGGGTAATGGGGCTGTCGGTGTCGCGCACTTCCTGGGCGTAACCGCTGATGAAGATCACTTTCAGCTCAGGACGCAGCTTGACTGCGGGTTCAGCGATCTGCACCCCGGAAATCCCCCCCGGCAGACGGAAGTCGGTGATCATCATGTCCAGGTGGGGCTTGCTTGCCAGGATTTCGAAGGCCTTGTCACCGCTTTCGGCCTGCAGCACCCGATACCCCACCCCTGACAGGTAGGTGGACAATACCATCATGATTGACGGGTCATCCTCGACGACCAATACAACGTCTTGCGCATCTTCACTCATGAGAAGCCTTCGTTCGATCAATAGCTGCTGATACGACCGTAGGGTCATTCAGAGGTTGCGTCAATGCGACGTTTTTTGGAAGAACAGCGTCCTGCAAGGGCAGGCAAACGCGGAACAACGCGCCCTCGTTGATACGACTATTGACCGAGATAGTCCCTCCGTGAGCCGTGACGATCTGCTCGGAAATGAACAGGCCCAACCCCAAGCCGGCGGCGACCGCCTTGGAGGTCACCCGCTCGAACTGCTGGAAGATGCGTTTCTGGTTCTCCTCGCTGATACCGATGCCGCGGTCCTGGACCTCGATACAGGCGTGCTCGGGTGTCTGATAGACACGCACATCGATCGGGCTCTTGCCGCCATAGCGCAACGCGTTGGTCAGCAGGTTCGACACCACCTGCTCGATCCGGAACTCATCCCAGAGCCCTTCCACCAAAGGCTCGGCGGTGTAGTTCAACGCACATTCGGCGGCCAGGATCTGCGGCTGGAAATTGCGCAGCAGGTTTTCCACCAGGGCCGAGAGGTTGAAACGGGTCGGGCGGATGGACAATTTGCCGGTACGAATGCGCGACACGTCCAGCATGTCCTCGATCAGCCGGATCAGGCTCTTGATCTGTCGCTCGTCGCGCTCGACCATCGCCTTCACCTTATCCAGGCTGAACGCGGCGGCGTTGTCCCGGGCCAGGTGCATCTTGCGCAGTTGCGTCTCGAGAATCAGGCCGTTCAGAGGCGTGCGGACCTCGTGGGCGACGATCGACATGAAGTCGTCGCGCATCCGCACCGCCTGCTCGAGTTCGCTGCGGGTGACCTGCAATTGCTGCAGCAGCACTTCCTGCTCCCGACGACTCTGCTCCAGGGCGACGACCTGTTCCTTCACCGCCCTCTTCTGGCGATGGAGTTCCACGAATACGTTGACCTTGCTCTTGACCGCATGGGTGTCCAGTGGCTTGTGCAGGAAATCCACCGCCCCGTTTTCATAGCCGGTAAAGGCATAGTTGCGTTCGCGGCCGGCGGCGCTGACAAAGATGATCGGGATGCTACGGGTCTTCTCCGTGCCCCGCATCAGCTCGGCCAGTTCGAAACCGTTCATGTCCGGCATCTGTACGTCGATGATGGCCAGGGCAAAGTCATGTTGCAGCAACAGAGACAACGCCTGGTCAGCCGACTGAGCCTTGTAGACCTTGCGGTCGTCTCCCTTGATCAGGGCCTCCAGCGCCAACAGATTCTCCGGCAGATCATCGACGATCAGCAGTTTGGCTTGAATATCTCTTGGCATGTGGTTCATTCCAGCCCAGCCAACAATTGGCCGATGCCTTGCAAAGTGAGGATATGGTCGGGCTCATGCAGGGCCAGTGCGGCTTCCGGCATGGTCGAAACCTGGGCTTCGGCGGGGTCTTGGACGACGGTGGTTCCGCCCAGTTCCTTGACCCTGGCCAGGCCTTTGGCGCCGTCGTCGTTGGCCCCGGTCAGGACAATGGCCAGCAGCTTCGCGCCATAGACGTCGGCGGCCGATTCGAATAACACGTCGATGGACGGCCGCGAATGGTGCACCGGCTCCTCCAGGCTCAACGACAGGCTGCGATCGGCCTCGACCGACAAATGGTAGCCTGGCGTGGCGACGTAAAGGGTGCCGGGGCGGATGTCCTGTTTATCCCGAGCCTCTTCCACCGGTATCGCCAGACGGTGATCGAGGACCTGAGCCAACTGGCTATAGCGTTCGTTGGGCAGATGCAGCACCACCAGGACAGGCAAACGGAAGCCTTTGCGCAGATGACCGAAGAGTCTGAGCAGTGCCTCCACGCCGCCGGCGGATGCACCGACGGCGATGGCTTCTATTGCGGATCCGGACCCGTCCGTTGTCTGGTTCATAACTTGCGATAGATCCGTTCCTGTTTGACCAACGGCTCGAACTGCTTGCCGAACATCGAGAAGTCCAGTGTTTCCTTGCTGCCCAGCACCAGGAAACCACGGTGACAGAGGGACTCGTGGAACAGTCCGAATGCGCGATCTTGCAGCTTTTTATTGAAATATATCAATACATTGCGACACGAAATTAATTGTGTTTCTGAAAATACACTGTCCGTCGCCAGGCTGTGATCGGCAAAAGTCACGTTCTCGCAAAGGGTCTTGTCGAACATCGCATAATCGTAGGCGGCGGTGTAGTAATCGGCAAACGAGTGTCGCCCCCCCGCCAACTGATAGTTCTGGGTATAGGCCCGCACGTTTTCCAAGGCAAAAATGCCCTGCTTGGCCTTCTCCAGCGACCTGGGATTGATGTCGGTGGCATAGATGAGCGTGCGATCCAACAGGCCCTCTTCCCGCAGCAGGATCGCCATGGAATAGACCTCTTCCCCCGTGCTGCAACCGGCGATCCAGATCTTGAGCGACGGATAGGTCTTGAGCAGCGGCACCACTTCCTGGCGGATGGCCAGGAAGTGCGAGGGGTCGCGGAACATCTCACTGACGGGAATCGTCAGCAACTGCAGCAGTTGCATGAACATGCCCGGATCATGCAGCACACGTTCCTGGAGCGCCGAGATGGTCCGGCATTCGAACTGGCTCAACGCGTGGTGAACCCGGCGTTTGATGGACGCGCCGGAGTAATCCCTGAAATCGTAGCTGTACTTGAGGTAGATCGCGTCGATCAGCAAACGCAGTTCAATGTCGGTGTCTCTTTCCACTAAATTCTTTCCATATTCGGCAACCACACGCGAATCAGCGAAAACAGGCGATCGAGGTCGATCGGTTTGGCCAGGTAGTCGTTGGAGCCGGCCGCGATGCAACGCTCCTGATCATCCTTCATGGCCTTGGCCGTCACGGCAATGATGGGCAGCTTGCGCCAGCGCGGGTCCTTGCGGATGCGCGCGGTGGCTTCGAAACCATCCATCTCCGGCATCATCACGTCCATCAGCACCAAGTCGATGTCTTCCACTTCATTGAGGCGCTCGATCGCTTCGTAGCCGTTACGGCCGATGACCACGACCGCCCCTTTTGCCTCCAGAGCGCTGGTCAAGGCAAAGATGTTGCGCACATCGTCGTCCACCAGCAGTATCTTGCGCCCTTCGAACACCTTGTCCCGGCTGCGGGCTGTCTTGAGCATCCGCTGCCTTTCATGGGACAACCGGGATTCGACTTTGTGCAAAAAGAGTGTCACCTCGTCCAGCAGGCGCTCCGGCGAACGAGCGCCCTTGATGATGATCGAGCGCGAATACTTGCGCAGTTCGGCCTCTTCATCGCGGGTCAGGTTGCGTCCGGTGTAGACGATCACCGGCGGGAATGAACAGATCTCTTCGGTGGACATGCGCTTGAGCAGGTCATTGCCCAACATGTCCGGCAACTTCAGGTCGATGACCATGCAGTCGTAGACATTGGTCCGCAGCAGATCCAAGGCCTGCTGGGCGAGGCCGACGGCGGTGATCTCGATGTCTTCGTCGCCGATCAGGCGGGTAATACTATCGCGCTGCAGATCGTCGTCTTCCACCAGCAGCACCCGCTTGACCTTCTGGGTCAACTTGGCCTCCAGGCGGGCGAACACTTCCTTGAGCTCTTCACGGGTGGTCGGCTTGACCGCATAGCCGATGGCGCCCATGTGCATCGCGGCTTCGACGCGGTCTTCGACGGAAATCACATGCACCGGGATATGCCGGGTCTCGGCCTGCTCCTTGAGCCGCTGCAACACCGTCAGCCCGGAATGGTCGGGCAGGCGCATGTCCAGCAGGATGGCATCGGGGCTCAGTTGCGAGGCTAGGTCAAAGCCTTCATCGGCACCATGGGCCACCAGGCATTGGTAACCCAACTCATGGGCGAGGTCGAACAGGATTCGGGCGAACTTGGGTTCGTCTTCGATCACCAGGATGCAACGGCCGTTGAATGGCGCCTTGTCCCGGTCGTCGGCGAAGCTGGCAATGGGCGGCTCTACCTGGGCAACCAGCGGTGCCACAGGGGACGCCGGCACATCGGTCACGGCGGCCGGCATAGCGGCCGTCGGCGTGAAGGTCCGTGGCTCCACCGGTGCCTCCCCAGGCTCGACATAGCGCTCAGGCAACACCAGCGTGAACAGACTGCCCTGCCCCGGCGCGCTGGAAACGGAAATCGAGCCGCCCAGCAAGGTCGCCAGATCGCGGGAGATCGACAACCCCAGGCCGGTTCCGCCATAACGGCGATTGGTGGTGCCGTCGGCTTGGCGGAATGCCTCGAAGATGCTCTGCTGCTGGTCGGGGGAAATGCCGATGCCCGAATCCCGCACCATGAAGGCAATGCCTGAACCCGGCTGGCCGGCCACGGATAGGCTCACGGTGCCTTGCTCGGTAAACTTCACGGCGTTGGACAACAGGTTCTTGAGTACTTGCTCCAAGCGCTGGCGGTCGGTGTACAACATCGCTGGCGCGTCGGGCAGTACCTGGACGTCGAAGCCCAGGCCCTTGTCCGCCGCCAGTGGCTTGAACATATCGCGCAAGCCCTCCACCAGGCGCGACACGCCGGTGTTTTCCGGGCGAACCTCCAGCTTGCCGGCCTCGACCTTGGAAATGTCGAGAATGTCGTTGATCAGGTTGAGCAGGTCATTGCCGGCGGAGTAGATCGACTCGGCAAACTTGACCTGTTCCTCGCTCAGGTTGTTCTGCGGGTTCTCCGCCAACAGCTTGGACAGGATCAGCGAACTGTTGAGCGGCGTACGCAGCTCATGGGACATGTTGGCGAGGAACTCGGACTTGTACTTGCTCGAACGCTGCAACTCTTCGGCGCGTTCCTGCAACTGGAGCTGGGCCAGGTTCAACTCGTTGTTCTTCTGGTCCATGGCGTCGCGTTGCTCGGCCAGTTGCTCGTTGGTCTGTTCCAGTTCCTGCTGTTGGGCCTCCAGATGGACCTGGGACTCCTTGAGAATCCGCGACTGCTCCTCAAGCTCTTCGTTGGCAGTCTTGAGCTCTTCCTGTTGGACCTGCAGTTCTTCGTTCAACTGCTGGGTTTCCGCCAGCACTTCCTGCAAGCGCTGCCGGTAACGGGCGGCTTCGATGGAGGTGCCGACGTTACCGGCAATCAGCTCCAGCAGCTCGATATCTCGCTCGGTCACGGGCCGCAGGAAGCCCAGTTCGATGACGCCGTTTACCCGATCGTCGTCGCTGGTCGGTACCACCACCACGCTGTTGGGCAAGCCTTGCCCCAACCCGGAGCTGACTTTCAGGTAATCGTCGGGGACGTTGTCCAGACGAATAAGACGTCCCTGCTGCACGGCCTGGCCGGCAATGCCTTCGCCGGCGACGATCATCTGATGCTGTTCGTCGTCCTCCCGGGAAAGACCGTAGGTGGCCACCCGCTTGAGCACGCCGCTTTCCTCCCGCGCATACAGCGCGGCGACGGCGGTGCCAAGGTACTTGGCGCAGAACTGCAGGATGTTGCGCCCCAACAGGTTCAAGGTCAGTTGCCCCAGCACCTGCTCGGCCAATTGGGTCTGACCATTGCGCAGCCAGGCCTGTTTTTCCAGGTGCAAGGCACTCTCTTGCTGTATCCGGAGGCTGGCGCCATAGCTGTTGGACAGGCTCAACAGGTCTCGCCGCCCGACATAGGCCAGCAATCCGCTGACAGCGGCAACGAACAGCAAATAGAGGGTGATGCTCCAGACCGTGGTGGAGCGCACCTCTTCGTTGCGCGCCGTACGCAATTGCTGCTCGGTTTCGACGATGTCTTCAAAGGTCTTGCGGATTTCGTCCGTCAGGCGCTTGCCGCGCCCGGCCTTCACCGCTCCCCGATAATCGCCGCTGCTGCGTTGCAGGTCGATCATGCTCTGGGCGTAATTGGCCCACTCCGTCTGGAGCGCTTGTACCTTGTGCAGGCGCTCGGTCTGGATGGGGTTGTCGGCTGTCAATTCCAGCAATGTCTCGAGCGCGACGGCAATACGCGGCCTGGCGATCTCATAGGGGTCGAGGAAGTGCTCGTCACCACTCAAGAGATAGCCACGCATGCCGGTCTCCAGATCCACGCTCAGCTTGATGGCTTCGTTGGCATTACTGATCACCCGATCGCTGTGCCCGACCCATTGGATCACCGACAGCAGATAGGTGATCAGCACAATGAAAAACACCGCGCTGAGGGCGCCCATGCCCAACGGCAGGCTGATATTGCGGCTCAGGAGCTTGCGAAAACTTTGCTCGTCAACCGAAGACGGAAGAGTCATGGAAAAGGCCTTGGCGAACAGTTGGAAAGCACGGAGTTTGCCCGAAAGACACGGACTGGATCCACATTTCTGACAAAGTCGAAGGCACAATTCTCACAACGGTCTGCCCCGTAGCAAGGAAGCGACTATCCTTGTCAGCTCTTGTACTATAGATCCTTTCTTGTACAGGATTGGGAACTTGTGCCGCCTCGCTACTTACTCATGCATGAGGCCTTTTTCGCCCTTCCCGATTTTATCTTCTGAGAATAACCACTATGTCCACCCCCGCCCCTGTCACGCCCGTCAACGTCCTGGTAGTCGAGGACGACGACATCGTCCGTATGTTGATCGTCGATGTACTGGAAGAGCTGGAATACCAGGTGCTCGAAGCGGACGGTTGCGACCAGGCGCTGGATTTCCTGCGCAACCTGGATCAACGGATCGACCTGATGATGACGGACATAGGCTTGCCGGTGATGGACGGCCGCGAACTGGCCAGGCAAGCCCGCCTGGTGCGGCCTGGGCTACCGGTTCTGTTCGCCAGTGGCTATGCCGAAAGCATCGACGTACCGGAAAGCATGGCGGTGATCGGCAAGCCTTTTTCCATCGATCAATTGCGCGACAAGGTCAGAAGCATTCTTTCTTGAGCCCAAGCGGATTCTTGGTCACTATCGGCGCCCCGCGCACCGACTGCGCCTGATCCAGCCCAAGGAAATGCCTGCCCATGCCTCATCCCGCCGCCCTCAAGGTCCTGGTCATCGGTTATGTCTGGCCCGAGCCGCGTTCATCGGCGGCGGGTGGGCACATCATGCAGATTCTGGAAGCTTTCCTCGGGCAAGGCTGGGACATCACCTTCAGCAGCCCGGCGAGGCCTGGGGAGAACCGCGCGGACCTGATCGAACTGGGCATCCGCGAAGTACCCATCGAACTCAACAACAGCAGTTTCGATGTGTTCGTCAGCGAACTGGCACCGGATATCGTCCTGTTCGACCAATTCATGATGGAAGAGCAGTTCGGCTGGCGGGTCGAGGCGCAATGCCCCGGCGCCCTGCGTGTGCTGGAAACGTCCGATTTGCAGAGCCTGCGCCACGCCCGGCATCAGCGCCTCAAGGACCGTCTGAAAGCTGACGATAGCTCCCAGGACTTCAGCGACCTTTTCGCGCCGAACCTGCCCGAGGAATTCCAGCGGATGGCCGACACCGATATGGCCAAGCGCGAGATTGCCGCCGTGTACCGCTGCGACCTGAACCTGATGGTGTCCGAGGTGGAGATCGAGCTGCTGGTGGAACAATTCAAGGTGCCCCGCAACCTCCTGCTCTGGTGTCCGTTGATGGTTGACCTGCCAGCCACGTCACCGAAGCCATTCGAGGACCGGGCGCACTTCTTGAGCATCGGCAACTTCCGCCATGCGCCGAACTGGGATGCCGTGCTCTGGATGAAGAACGCCATCTGGCCGCTGATCCGTCAGCAATTGCCAGGCGCGCAACTGCACCTGTACGGCGCCTACACCCCTCCGAAAGCTGCCGCGCTGCACAATCCGGCCCAGGGATTCCATATCATGAACTGGGCCGAGGACGCTCTGCAGGTGATGTCGGCGGCCCGCATCTGCCTGGCACCGCTGCGTTTCGGCGCTGGCATCAAGGGCAAGCTGATCGAGGCCATGCTCTGTGGCACGCCAAGTGTCACCACACCCATCGGCGCCGAAGCCATGCATGGAGAGATGCGGTGGCCCGGAGCGATCAGCCAGAGCGCCGAAGCCATCGCCGACGCCGCCGTGCAGTTGTACAGCGACCCGACCCGCTGGAACCTGGCCCAGGATGCCGGCCTGACGCTGCTGGCGGAGCGGTACCGCAGAGAGATTCATGGCCCGGCGCTGATTGAAAGTATCCAGGCGTGCCGTGCCAACCTGGCGCAACGACGACGTGACAATTTCACCGGCAGCATGTTGCGCCACCACCAGCACAAGAGCACCCAATACATGTCCCAGTGGATTGAGGAAAAGCACCGCAACAACGCGGCGGTGTAGCTGCCAGCATCGCTGATGGCATTTCACCGGCTGACCATCGGAGGACTATTCGGGGTTGGCACCTGACCGGCGAAGGGGGCATTATCCAGCGGCGATAACAATAAAAGTGCAGGCCCATGACCCGAACAGCAAGAGTCACCGACCCTTCCTACGAGTTGATGGATGACCATAACGGATTGTCCATCATCTATCGCCAGCACGGCTTTCCCTGTCCGTTGGTGCGCTGGCATTTCCATAAGGAATACGAGCTGCACCTGATCGTCGCCAGTTCCGGCAAGGTGTTCATTGGCGATTACATCGGCAACTTCTACCCGCAGACCCTGTTTCTCACCGGACCCAACCTGCCCCACAACTGGATCAGCCAGGTGGCCGAAGACGAAGTGGTGCCCAAGCGCGACATGCTGGTGAACTTCACCGACGAGTTGTTCGAGAGCGGAAATCAGGTCTTTGCCGAACTCAAGACCATCGCGCCGCTGCTCGAACGGGCCCGCTACGGCATCGAGTTCCGCTGCAAGCGAACCATCCGCCAGGCGATGATCCTGATGCAACGCATTGCCGACTCCCAGGGCATGAGCCGCCTGGGGTATTTTTTCATCCTGATGGAATTGCTGGCCACCACGGATGACTATCAGGTGCTCTCCGGCGGCGCGTCTTCGCAGATGACCGATGAGCACAGCATCGACCGTACCAACCGGGCCGTGGACTATATTTTTGCCCATTACGCCCGGGAACTGCCCCTGGAGGAAGTCGCCGAACACCTGGGCATGAAACCGACCTACTTCAGCCGGGTGTTCAAACAGGCTACCGGTCGCTGTTTCATCGAGTTCGTCAACCGCCTGCGCATCAGCAAATCCTGCGAATTGCTGGCCGACGGTGACAAGCCGGTCACGGATGTCTGTTTCGAGTCGGGCTTCAATAACATCTCGAACTTCAACCGGCGCTTCCAGCAACTCAAGGGCATGACCCCTTCCCATTATCGGCGGCTGGCGGTGCAGCGGTTGACCGAGCAGAACCAGGGCTGAGACTTTACTCCCCTGTGGCGAGGGGATTAATCCCCGCTGGGCTGCAAAGCAGCCCCAAAAATTTCTCTGCCACTGCGGTTATCAATCGGAATGCAGGGGGCTGCTTTGCAGCCCAACGGGGATAAATCCCCTCGCCACAGGTTAATCCTTTCACCGCTGCCCCGGCTCAGTGCAAAAAAGTATCAGCACCAGTGCGACGGATGATTTGTCACGACGTCCATTGAAGGCTGTAATCAGCGCACATTCTTCCCTTCATCCGGAAGACAAAAAACAATAACTGTCCTTCCGCCGCCTTCCGGCACGGAAAAGGAGTGCGCGATGAAACCTTCGGTAAAAGCTCTGCTTGTTTCCACCTGCATGACCCTCAGCAGCGTCAGTTTCGGCGCACAGACCCTCACCATTGCCACTGTCAACAACAGCGACATGATCCGTATGCAGAAGCTCTCGAAGACTTTCGAGACGGAGCATCCGGACATCAAGCTGAACTGGGTGGTGCTCGAAGAAAACGTCCTGCGTCAACGCCTGACCACCGACATCGCCACCCAAGGCGGACAATTCGATGTACTGACCATCGGCATGTACGAAGCCGCACTCTGGGGCGCCAAGGGTTGGCTGGAGCCGATGAAGGACCTGCCGGCCTCCTACGACCTGGACGACGTCTTCCCTTCGGTACGTGACGGCCTGTCCGTCAAGGGCTCGCTGTATGCCCTGCCGTTCTATGCCGAAAGCTCGATCACCTACTACCGCACCGACTTGTTCAAGAATGCCGGGCTGACCATGCCCGAACACCCGACGTGGACCCAGATCGGTGAGTTTGCGGAAAAGCTCACTGACAAGAGCAAGGAACAATATGGCCTGTGCCTGCGGGGCAAGGCCGGCTGGGGCGAGAACATGGCGCTGATCACCACCCTGGCCAACGGCTACGGGGCGCGCTGGTTCGATGAGAAGTGGCAAGCGCAATTCAATGGCCCCGAGTGGAAAGACGCGCTGACCTTCTACGTCGACAACATGAAAAAATCCGGCCCACCCGGTGCGTCGAGCAACGGCTTCAACGAGAACCTGGCCCTGTTCAACAGCGGCAAATGCGCGATCTGGGTCGATGCCAGCGTCGCCGGCTCGTTCGTGACCGACAAGACCCAGAGCAAGGTCTCCGATCATGTCGGCTTCACCTTCGCTCCCCACGAAAAAACCGATAAGGGCACCTCCTGGCTGTACTCCTGGTCACTGGCAATCCCGACCAGTTCCAAGGCCAAGGATGCGGCCAAGCTCTTCAGCAGCTGGGCGACCTCCAAGGAATACAGCCAACTGGTCGCCAAGACCGACGGCATTGCCAACGTGCCGCCAGGCACCCGCACCTCGACCTACAGCGACGAGTACATGAAAGCCGCGCCGTTCGCCAAGGTCACGCTGGAGTCGTTGAAGGTCGCCGACCCGAAAGCCCCTACCCTCAAACCCGTGCCTTATGTCGGCATCCAGTTGGTGACCATTCCCGAGTTCCAGGCCATCGGTACCCAAGTGGGCAAGTTCTTCTCGGGTGCACTGACCGGCCAGCAGAGCGTGGACCAGGCGTTGACCGCCGCGCAGTCCACTACCGAGCGCGAGATGAAGCGCGCCGGGTATCCCAAGTAACTGTGCCGCATCCATTTCTGTAGGAGATCCAGTGTGGGAGCGAGCCTGCTCGCGATGACGGTGTGACAGCCACCTCGATGGCGAAGGTCGGACGCTATCGCGAGCAGGCTCGCTCCCACAAGGAATTGCTCCCACATTTGGGTTCTTCATAGGCCAGCACAAAACGGTTCAATGCCATGAATACTTCAACGACAACTGCCAAAGCGCCTCTCGAACTTGCCGCACCGACGCGCAAGATCCGCCTGGCGAACCCCGGCTGGTTCCTGGTCAGCCCATCGGTAGCCCTGTTGCTGCTGTGGATGATCGTGCCCCTGGGCATGACCGTCTACTTCTCGATGATCCGCTACAACCTGCTCTACCCCGGCGAAAACGAGTTCGTCGGGCTGGAGAATTTCACGTATTTCCTCACCGACTCGGGTTTCATGCCCGGTGCCACCAATACTTTATTGCTGGTAGGCAGCGTGCTGCTGATCAGTATCGTGTTCGGGGTGTTGATCAGCGCGTTGCTGGAGGCCAGCGAGTTCTTTGGCCGCGGCATCGTCCGGGTCCTGCTGATCTCGCCGTTCTTCATCATGCCCACCGTGGGCGCGCTGATCTGGAAGAACCTGATATTCCATCCGGTCTCGGGGATCCTCGCCTCAGTGTGGAAACTGTTCGGCGCGCAGCCGGTGGACTGGCTGGCCCACTACCCGCTGCTGTCGATCATCATCATTGTCAGCTGGCAGTGGCTGCCCTTCGCGATCCTGATCCTGATGACGGCCATGCAGTCCCTCGACCAGGAGCAGAAGGAAGCCGCCCGCCTGGACGGTGCCGGTCCGATCGCGATTTTCTGGCACCTGACCCTGCCGCACCTGGCCCGGCCGATCGCCGTCGTGGTAATGATCGAAACCATCTTCCTGTTGTCGGTGTTCGCCGAAATCTTCACCACCACCAACGGCGGCCCCGGCTACGCCTCGACCAACCTCGCCTACCTGATCTACAACCAGGCGCTGGTGCAGTTCGACGTCGGCATGGCTTCGGCCGGTGGCCTGATAGCCGTAGTGATTGCCAACATCGCCGCCATCCTCCTGGTGCGGATGATCGGCAAAAACCTCACTGACAAGAACTGAGGCCGCCATGACACTTCAACAATCCCGTCGGCTGCAAAGCCTGTTGCTGGGCACGCTGGCCTGGGCCATCGCGATCCTGATCTTCTTCCCGATCTTCTGGATGGTGCTGACCAGCTTCAAGACCGAAATCGACGCATTCGCCACGCCGCCGCAGTTCATTTTCGCGCCGACGCTGGAGAACTACCTGCACATCAATGAACGCAGCGACTACTTCACCTTCGCCTGGAACTCGGTGGTGATTTCCTTCAGCGCCACGGCCTTGTGCCTGCTGATCGCGGTACCGGCGGCCTACTCCATGGCGTTCTACGAAACCCAGCGCACCAAAGGCACCTTGCTGTGGATGCTCTCCACCAAGATGCTGCCGCCGGTGGGCGTGCTGATGCCGATCTACCTGCTGGCCAAGAGCTTTGGCCTGTTGGATACCCGCATTGCGCTGATCGTCATCTATACGCTGATCAACCTGCCGATCGTGGTCTGGATGATTTACACCTACTTCAAGGACATTCCCCGGGACATCCTCGAAGCCGCGCGGCTGGACGGCGCCACCTTGTGGCAGGAGATGGTTCGTGTGCTGCTGCCGATTGCCAAGGGCGGCCTGGCCTCCACCGTGCTGCTGTCACTGATCCTGTGCTGGAACGAGGCCTTCTGGTCGCTGAACCTCACCTCGTCCAAAGCCGCGCCGCTGACGGCCCTGATCGCTTCCTACTCGAGCCCCGAAGGGTTGTTCTGGGCCAAATTATCCGCCGTCTCGACCCTGGCCTGCGCGCCGATCCTGATCTTCGGCTGGATCAGCCAGAAGCAATTGGTCCGCGGCTTGTCCTTTGGCGCCGTGAAGTAACGCGCCCTACACCCTAATCAGACGTGGAGGCCCATCATCATGGCCAACCTGAAAATCAAGAATCTGCAAAAAGGCTTCGAAGGCTTTTCCATCATCAAGGGCATCGACCTTGAAGTGAATGACCGCGAGTTCGTGGTCTTCGTCGGCCCGTCTGGCTGCGGCAAATCCACCTTGCTGCGGCTGATCGCCGGCCTGGAAGAAGTCAGCGACGGCACCATCGAGCTGGACGGACGTGACATCACCGAAGTCAGCCCGGCCAAGCGCGATCTGGCGATGGTGTTCCAGACTTATGCCTTGTACCCACACATGAGCGTGCGCAAGAACATGTCCTTCGCCCTCGACCTGGCGGGCGTGCCCAAGGCCGACGTCGAGAAGAAGGTCAACGAAGCCGCGCGCATCCTCGAACTCGGACCGATGCTCGAACGCAAGCCCAAACAACTGTCCGGCGGCCAGCGCCAGCGGGTGGCAATCGGCCGGGCCATCGTGCGCAATCCGAAAATCTTCCTGTTCGACGAACCACTGTCCAACCTCGACGCTGCCCTGCGCGTGCAGATGCGCCTGGAACTGGCGCGGCTGCACAAGGAACTGCAGGCGACCATGATCTACGTGACCCACGATCAGGTCGAAGCCATGACCCTGGCCGACAAGGTGGTGGTGCTCAACGGCGGACGCATCGAGCAGGTCGGCTCGCCCCTGGAGCTGTACCACCAGCCGGCCAACCTGTTTGTCGCCGGGTTCCTCGGTACGCCGAAAATGGGTTTTCTCAAAGGCAAGGTCAGCGCACTCAACGGTCAGGGTTGCGAAGTTCAGCTGGACGCCGGCACGCGTATCCAACTGCCAGTGAACGGGGCGAGTCTCAGCGTCGGCAGCCCAGTCACTTTGGGCATCCGTCCGGAGCACTTGAACCTGGCGCAGCCCGGTGAGTGCACGCTGCAGGTCATCGCCGATGTCAGCGAGCGCCTGGGCAGCGACACCTTCTGTCACGTCAATACCGCGTCCGGGGAAGCCCTGACCATGCGGGTTCACGGCGACCTGGCGAGCCGGTTCGGCGAACAACTGAACCTGCACCTGGACGCCCAACATTGCCATTTGTTCGATGCCGATGGCGTAGCGGTCACCCGTGTGCTGCGCGCCGCCGCCTGATTACCGAGACTTGTGATGAAACTCAACCGCCAGAACCTGCATAACCTCAAGCCGGAAGTTGCCCTGCCCGCCTATCCCTTGGGCGATCTCCGCCAAGGCATCGCCCACATCGGTGTCGGCGGCTTCCATCGGGCTCACCAGGCCTACTACACCGACGCGCTGATGAACACCGGCGCCGACCTGGACTGGGCCATCTGCGGCGTTGGGTTGCGGGCCGAAGATCGCCGCGCCCGGGACGACCTGGCCAGCCAGGATTATCTGTTTACCTTGTACGAACTGGGCGACACCGACGACACCGAAGTCCGCGTGATTGGTGCCATCAGCGACATGTTGCTGGCCGAAGACGGCGCCCAGGTGTTGATCGACAAACTGGCGGATCCGCAGATCCGCATCGTTTCGCTGACCATTACCGAAGGCGGCTACTGCATCGACGACAGCAACGGCGAGTTCATGGCCCATCTGCCGCAGATCCAGCACGACCTCGCCCACCCGGATGCTCCGACCACGGTGTTCGGCTTCCTCTGCGCCGCCCTGGCCAAACGCCGCGCCGCCGGGACGCCGGCGTTTACCCTGATGTCCTGCGATAACCTGCCCCACAACGGCGCGGTGACCCGCAAGGCATTGCTGGCCTTCGCCACGCTGCACGACGCCGGACTGGCGCAGTGGATCGACCACAACGTGAGCTTTCCCAACGCCATGGTCGACCGCATCACCCCCATGACCAGCGTCGCCCATCGCCTGCAACTGCACGACGAACACGGCATCGACGATGCCTGGCCGGTGGTCTGCGAGCCATTCGTGCAGTGGGTGCTGGAAGACAAATTCGTCAACGGACGCCCGGCCTGGGAAAAGGTCGGCGTGCAGTTCACCGATGACGTCTCCCCCTATGAGGAAATGAAGATCAAACTGCTCAACGGCAGCCATCTGGCCCTGACCTACCTGGGGTTTCTCAAGGGTTATCGCTTCGTCCATGAAACCATGAACGACCCGTTGTTCGTGCGTTACATCCGTGCCTACATGGACCTGGACGTGACGCCACAGCTGGCGCCGGTGCCGGGCATCGACCTGGACGACTACAAGGACACCCTGGTGGAGCGCTTCTCCAACCAAGCCATCGCCGACCAGCTGGAGCGGGTGTGCTCGGACGGCTCGTCGAAGTTTCCGAAATTCACCGTGCCGACCATCAACCGCTTGATTGCCGACGGTGGCGAAACCCGCCGCGCGGCGCTGGTAGTCGCGGCCTGGGCCGTGTATCTCAAGGGCGTGGACGAAAACGGCGAGAGCTACAGGATTCCTGACCCGCGGGCAGAATTCTGCCAGGCACTGGTGGCCGACGATGCGCTGGTGACCCAGCGGATGCTGGAGGTCGAGGAGATTTTCGGCACGGCGATCCCGCGCTCGGCGGAGTTCGTCGCGGCCTTCGAGTGGTGCTGCAACAGCTTGCGCGAACATGGGGTGACCCGGACACTTGAGCGGGTGTTGGTCGACGCAGACTAAACTGCACGCGGTTGATCGTTCCCACGCTCTGCGTGGGAATGTAGCCAGGGACGCTCTGCGCCCCACAAGCCGAACGCGGAGCGTCCGTCGAGGCATTCCCACGCAGAGCGTGGGAACGATCTGTCACGGTTCAGTGTCACGCACATGAGGGTTTCTATGGCAAATCAACAGTTGTTCCTGGGCATCGACTGCGGCACCCAAGGCACCAAGGCCTTGATCCTGGATGCGAACAGCGGCCAGGTCCTGGGCCAGGGGGCCGCAGCCCACACCATGATCAGTGGTGCCAATGGCCGGCGTGAACAAGACACCGGGCAATGGATCGATGCGTTCATCCAGGCCACTCACCAGGCCTTGGCGGACGCCGGTGTCGATGGCCAGGCGATTCTTGGCATTGGCGTCTCCGGCCAGCAGCATGGCCTGGTGTTGCTCGATGAGCAGGATCAGGTACTGCGCCCGGCCAAGCTCTGGTGCGACACCGAAAGTACCCCGCAAAACGATCAACTGCTGATGCACCTGGGCGGGGAAAGCGGCGCCCTGGAGCGTCTCGGAGTGGTCATCGCCCCTGGCTACACGGTGTCCAAGCTGTTGTGGACCCGGGAACACCATCCGCAGATTTTTGCTCGCATCGCTCACATCCTGTTGCCCCATGACTTCCTGAACCACTGGCTCACCGGCCGTCATTGCAGCGAATACGGCGATGCCTCGGGCACCGGCTATTTCAACGTGCGCACCCGCCAATGGGACCTGCAGCTGTTGCAGCACATCGACCCCAATGGCCGGTTGCAAGCGGCGCTCCCTGAACTGATCGAGGCCCATCAGCCGGTGGGGCGCATCCTGCCGGCCATTGCCGCACGGCTGGGCATCAACCCCGATGCCATCGTGGCAAGCGGCGGCGGCGACAACATGATGGGCGCCATCGGCACTGGCAATATCCAGCCCGGCGTGATCACCATGAGCCTCGGCTCCTCCGGCACGGTGTACGCCTATGCCGGCGAGCCCGCGATCAGCCCCGAGGCCTCGGTAGCGGCCTTCTGCTCATCCAGCGGCGGCTGGCTGCCGCTGATCTGCACCATGAACCTGACCAACGCCACCAGCGCGATACGCGAACTCTTCGAGCTGGACATCGAGACCTTCAACACCCTGGTGGCCCAGGCCCCGATCGGCGCCGAAGGGGTCTGCATGCTGCCGTTCCTCAACGGTGAGCGGGTCCCCGCCCTGCCCCATGCCACCGCCAGCCTGCTGGGCCTGACGACCACCAACCTGAACCGGGCCAACCTGTGCCGGGCCGTGGTCGAAGGCACCACCTTCGGCTTGCGCTATGGCCTGGACCTGCTGCGCGCCACCGGACTGGAAGCACGGAGCATCCGCCTGATCGGCGGCGGCTCGAAGAGCCCGGTATGGCGGCAGATCGTTGCCGACATCATGAACACCACGGTCATCTGCACTGAACAGAGCGAAGCGGCTGCCCTGGGCGCGGCGATCCAGGCGGCGTGGTGTCAGTCCGGATCGCAACAAAGCCTGGCCGAACTCTGCGAGCGTTGCGTCAAACTCGACACGGCCAGCGAAACCCGGCCGGTCGCCGAACATGTCGCGGCCGCCCAACAAGCCTACGAAACCTATCGACAACACGTCGCAACCCTTTGAGAGCAGACATTCATGTATCTGGTGTGTGGTGAAGCACTGTTTGATTTCTTCAGTGATGAAGAAGAAGGCGGCCGGGCCTCGCAGGTCAATTTCAAGGCCATCGCCGGCGGTTCGCCGTTCAACGTGGCGGTAGGACTGCGTCGCCTGGGCGTGGAGTCGGCGCTGTTTGCCGGACTGTCCAGCGACTTCCTTGGCCGGCGCTTGCAACAGGTCCTGCTCGACGAAGGTGTCGGCACCCAATATCTGCAGGACTTCGATGCACCGACCACCCTGGCGATGGTCGCCGTGGGCGCAAACGGCTCGCCCCATTACAGTTTTCGCGGCGAAGGCTGCGCGGATCGGCAACTGGGCCTGGAGCACCTGCCCGAATTGGGCCCTGAAGTGACTGGCCTGCATTTCGGCTCGTTCTGCCTGGTGGTGCAACCGATCGGCGACACCCTGCTGGCGTTGGTGCAACGGGAGAGCGGCAAGCGCCTGATCAGCCTGGACCCGAACGTGCGACTCAACCCGCAGCCGGACATCGAACTGTGGCGCTCACGGATTGCAACGCTGGTGGAGTACGCCGACCTGATCAAGGTCAGCGACGAAGACCTGAGCCTGCTCTATCCCGAACAAGATCCCCAGGTGGTGATCGAAGGCTGGCTGGAACATCGTTGTCAGTTGGTGTTCCTGACCCGCGGTGGTCAGGGCGCAAGCGTGTTCAGCCGTCGCCATGGCACCTGGTCGATGCCGGCCTGCTCGGTGAAAATCGCTGACACCGTGGGTGCAGGCGATACGTTCCAGGCTGCCTTGATTACCTGGTTGATCGAACAGCAATTGGACTCGGTCGAGGGCCTTCTGACTCTGACCCGGGATCAGATCAGCGCCATGCTCGACTTTGCCATGCGTGCAGCCGCACTGACCTGTGGCAAGACCGGACCGGACCTGCCCTATCGCCAGCAGTTGAACTGACCACTTCCCCCAGCGCCTGCCGCTTCGTCTGGCATTGCGGCAGCCTGGGTGTAGCCGGGTGTTTCACTTAACCCACTTTTAATTCCGCGATCCGAGACTGGCCCGGACCGCGCCCTCCCTGACAGAGTCGCCGCGCGGCGGATCTCGATGCCAAGGCATCAAGTCGACGTCTCTCTGCTGCGGAGTTTTGAACATGAATACGAGTGCGCTAGTAGCTGCTGCGACCTTACTGGGCCTGATCGGTATCACCGGTGTGGCTCAGGCGGACGATACCCCAGAGTCCACGCCCTATCACTATGGCATGCCATTGGAAATCAAGAAGGTGTTGTCATTGACGGAACCGTCCACACCCTATTGCGAAGTCATCACTGCAAGAATGGTGTACGTCGACAAGGCGGGACAAACCCGAGACGTGTCCTATCGCAAGCTTTCGGATGCTTGTACGAGCGAAAGTTGAATGCCATCGTCGCATTGAAACTGGACGCCGGGTTCGGCTATCGGCCGGACCCGGGCGTCAGATTACCGAGACAAGGCCGTGATCAGCGCCCGGTCATACGGTGATGCTGTTGATGAAAGTAGTTCCCGTTACCGTGGTTGTGGTCGAGTTCGGTGCGCAGCTCGGCAATCAGGTCGTTGATCGCCCGGCAGCCCGTGAGTTTGTTGGCATCGATGTTGGACTTGATCAAGGCCACACGGTCGGTTTCATGATCGTCGAAAATCTTGATCGTCATGGTCAAGTCGGGTGACAAAGTGCATTGCGAGCGCTTGGGCAGCAAACTGCTTTCAATGATATTGCGCATTTCGAGGGCAGATAAAAACATGGCAACTCTCTCCTGTTGAGGCGGCCAATTTATGTTTACAACAACAGTATTTCGTCCGTTTCTTCCCTGCGGACTGAGACTACGAATACCGTGCCGTATGTTCATTTCTTGGCGTTCTGATCAATGAGCCCGGGAAGCGAACTCCTGAATCATCCCGCAAAGAACATGCCTGCATTTGCCACATTTTTGTTTGATGTAAATCAACCACTTAGTGAGCCGGCGCGTCGAACATTCCGTGCAAAATGCAAGAGAACGACGCTTTCCTTCTTGCAAACTGCATGCAGACCGCAATCACTTATTGCTGTCGAAGGCTAGAGTAGCCCCATTTTGCAAAGGCGGCCCCGGGCATCCGTCGGGTATTTGAAAAAAGCGATGACAGGTCATGTCACACCGTTTCGACGGCGGCGCGCTCGGCCACATGGCGCAAACTGTCGAAATTGATGTTGGCCCCGGAGTCAATGGCGATCAAAGTCTGGCCCCGTACACCGGTGCGAGCGACGTACTGTTTGATGCCCGCCACGGCCAGGGCACCGGATGGCTCGGTGATGGAACGGGTGTCGTCATAGATGTCCTTGATCGCAGCACAGAGCTGGTCGTCGCTGACGGTTATCACCTCGTCGACACAGAAGCGGCAGACTTCGAAGCCATGGGCGCCGATCTGCGCCACGGCGACACCATCGGCGAAGGTTCCCACGGCAGGCAGGACGACTCGCTCTCCGACGGTCAGCGCCGCCTGCAGGCAAGCGGAATGCTGCGATTCCACACCGATGATTCGGACTTCCGGACGCAGGTATTTAACGTAGGCTGCAACCCCAGCGATCAGCCCGCCACCGCCGACCGGGACGAAGATGGCGTCCAGCGCACCGACGTGCTGGCGCAGTATTTCCATGGCGACCGTGCCTTGGCCGGCGATGACATCCGGGTCATCGAACGGTGAAACGAACTCTCGGCCGGTCTGCCTCGCCAGTTCCAGTGCATGCGCCAGGGCGAACGGAAAGCTCTCGCCATGCAGCAGCGCCTCGGCGCCCCGGTTGCGTACACCCAGCACTTTCAATTGCGGCGAGCTCACCGGCATGACGATGCAGGCCGAGATCCCCAACTCCCGTGCCGCCAGAGCAACCCCTTGGGCGTGGTTGCCGGCCGAGGCGGTGATGACCCCACGGGCCCGTTGCTCCGGCGTCAACTGCACGAGCTTGTTGTAGGCACCGCGGATCTTGAAAGAAAAGGTTGGCTGCAGGTCCTCACGCTTGAGCAGGACCCGGTTTCCCAGGGCTTCGGAGAGCGCAGGAGCCGCTTGCAGCGGCGTACGCACGGCCAGTTCGTACACCGGCGCGGCGAGGATCTTCTTAACGTAATGCTCCAGCAACGTTTGCTGGGGGTGGGATGCGTTCATGGCGGTCTCCTGGTTCGAATCGGGCCCAGGAGACAGAAAGAAAAAACCCGCCTCAAGGGCGGGTTGGGTGCAGCCGTCAGCTAGCCCGCCAAATAGGAATGGCGGTAATAATGCTTGGCTGGCTGCGCAGTACGGTAGAAGTCATGGCTGGAAATTAGCCGGGCTCTGCCGGCAAGTCAATGGTGAGTTGTTCTTGCCCAGTAATAATCCCTGTGGGAGCGAGCCTGCTCGCGATAGCGGTGTCTCAACTATAGAAATGTTGACTGTGCCGCCGCCATCGCGAGCAGGCTCGCTCCCACAATTTTTCCGGGTGCCTACAGGATCCGGCTCATTTAAGCCCGACTTTATACAGCGCACCATCGTCTTCATCCGTCAGCACATACAGGTACCCATCCGGGCCCTGGCGTACATCGCGGATCCGCTCCTGGAGCTCGCCCAACAGACGCTCTTCGTGTACGACCTTGTCCCCTTCCATTTGCAGGCGGATCAGGTTGCGGGACACCAACGCACCGATGAAGACGTTATGCTGCCAAGGCTTGAAACGCTCGTTGTCATAGAACGCCATGCCACTGAGGCCCGGCGAGACCTGCCAGACATGGTGCGGACCAAGCGTGCCCTCGGCGCTCTTGCCCTTGGCTTCGGGAATCGGCGCACCGGAGTAGTTGATGCCGTGGGTCGCCAGCGGCCAGCCGTAATTCTTGCCGCGCTCGATGATATTCAGTTCATCGCCGCCCTTGGGCCCATGCTCGTTCTCCCACAATGTGCCGCTCCAGGGGTTGAGTGCGGCCCCTTGGGGATTGCGAAGGCCAAAAGACCAGATCTCGGGACGGACATTCTCCTGACCGACAAAGGGGTTGTCATCCGGCACCTTGCCATCCGGGTAGATGCGCACGACCTTGCCTTGCAGCTTGTCCAGGTCCTGGGCCGTCGGGCGGTCGTTGTTTTCCCCCAGGGTGATGAACAGATAGCCCTCGCGGTCGAAGACCAGCCGCGAGCCGAAGTGATTACCCGTGGAGAGCTTGGGTTGCTGACGGAAAATCACGTCGAAGTTCTCCAGGCGTTTCGAATCTTCGGAGAGCTGCCCACGCCCCACGGCGGTACCGGCCTTGCCGTCTTTGCCAGCCTCGGCGTAGGACAGGTATACGGTGCGATCCTGCTTGAAATCCGGCGACAACACCACGTCCAGTAAGCCGCCCTGGCCGTTGGCCCATACCTCGGGTACACCGCTCAGTGGCGCCGACAGCTGACCATCGGGGCTCACCAGGCGCAGATTGCCCTGTCGCTCCGTGACCAGCATGCCCCGTTGCCCCGGCAGGAATGCCACGGACCAGGGATGCTTCAGACCCCTGACCACGGTGGTCACCTCCACGGTGCCTTCTTCGCTCTTCAATGCCTGGGTTTGTGCGGCCCCGGCCGGCGCGGCAAGGATCAGGATCGCGCTGGCGCAGAATGCGGCCTGGAGTGTTTTACGCAACATGCACACTTCCTTCTGTGATGGGAACTAGACGACTAGCGATTGCTGCCGTTCGGATTCCTGGGTGGCGTACCGGATTCGATGGTAGGCCTGGGCGACCCCACCGGCGGCGCCGAACGCGGATAGCCATTGCCGATACCGCCGTTTTCCAGGGTCGGCCGAGGGGGCATCGGCACCGTCGGGTTGTTGTGGATCGTCGGTACGTTGGGCTGGGTTCCCTGCATGCTGTTGGGATTGGCCCGACGGATGGGATTGTTGTAGGGGTTGTTGTTGCCCGGCAGGTTCTGGGCCACGATCACAGGGGCCTGGACGGGTGTCGCGGCCTGAGCGACGGCGCTCAGCAACAGCGTGGTGATGGCGAGTACGAGCCTGTTCATCGGTACCTCCTGCTTCGCGGAAATCGCTCGGGGATATCGAAAACACGCTACCGCGCAGGTTCACGGTTGTTAAGCGAAATATCCGCTTGAAGATGTAACGAGGCGTCTCTGAGAGCAATCCTGTGGGAGCGAGCCTGCTCGCGATGGCTATGTTGACTGACACACCGCCATCGCGAGCGGGTTCGCCCCCACAGGGGCGCCTTCCGGGGTCTGTATTCATCGAAGAGGCGCCGCCCTGCCACACCGCCAGCCGGCGCCCGATGGAAACTTTTTCAAAGACGGGAAGGTCACCAGAGAGAACCCTTCACGGCAAGGAAACCGCTCCATGGCACGGGCAATCTGGAAAGGCGCAATCAGTTTCGGGCTGGTCCACATTCCCGTGGCGCTGGTCTCGGCGACGTCGTCCCAAGGTGTGGATTTCGACTGGTTGGACAAGCGCAGCATGGATCCGGTGGGCTACAAACGGGTCAACAAGGTCACGGGAAAGGAGGTGACCAAGGAAGACATCGTCAAGGGCGTCGAGTACCAGAAAGGCCAATACGTGCTGCTCAGCGAAGAGGAAATCCGCTCCGCCCACCCCAAGTCCACCCAGACCATCGATATCTTTTCCTTCGTCGACAGCGAGAAGATCCCGCTGCAGAACATCGATACGCCCTACTTCCTCGCCCCCGACAAGCGTGGCGGCAAAGTCTACGCGTTGCTTCGCGAAACCCTGATCAAGACCAACAAGGTGGCCCTGGCCCACGTCGTGCTGCATACACGTCAACACCTGGCGGCGCTGATGCCCCTGGAGTCGGCTCTGGTGCTGGTGATGCTGCGCTGGCCGGCGGAGGTGCGTGGGCTGGACATCCTGGAGCTGGGTGACGAGGTCACCAAGCCGAACCTGGTCAAAGGCGAGCTGGAAATGGCCAAGCGCCTGGTGCAAGACATGAGCGCCGACTGGGAACCCCAGGATTATCGAGACAGTTTCCAGGACAAGATCATGGAGCTGGTGGAGAAAAAGGCCAACGAGGGCCGGCTCGAAGCAGTGGAAACCGACCCGGGCGAGGAACAACGCAAGACCGCCGACGTCATCGACCTTACCGAGCTGCTCAAGCGCAGCCTGGGCAGCAAGGGCAAGCCCGCCGACAAGCCCGCCGCAAAAGCGTCTGCAAAAGCGGCAAAGACCAGTAAATCCGCTCCCGCCAAAAAAGCCACCAAGGCCTCCCGGGGCTGAACCACGGACGTTAGCGAAACAAGGGAATCTGTCATGGCCAAGGCCGATCGTGAATCTGCCCCTACCTCCGAAAAAACCGAGAGCAGCCGCCCCCAACGGGGTCGCAAAGAACGTCTCCCCGAACGCCTGCCGCCGCAGCTGGCAACGCCCGTGGAGCAACCGCCCTCCGGCGAATGGCGCTATGAAGTCAAATTCGACGGCTATCGGCTGCTGACCCGCATCGAGGGTGGCGAAGTCCGCCTGTTCAGCCGCGACCACGAGGACTGGACCGAACGCCTCAAACTGCATGCCCAGGCCCTGACCGAGCTGAACTTGGGAGACAGTTGGCTGGACGGCGACTTGGTTCTGCTCGACGAAACCGGCCAGTCCGACATGGGCGCCCTGCGCGACGCCTTTGAAATCGGCCGTACCGTGGACATGGTCTACGTGCTGTTCGACGCCCCCTTCCTCAATGGCGAAGACTTGCGCCAGACACCTGTGGAAGAACGACGGGCAGCCTTGAGAAAAGTCCTCAAGCATCACGGCGGCAAGCGATTGCGCTTCTCCGAAGCCTTTTCCGCCAGCGAGGATGAGATCCTGGAAAGCGCCAGCGCCCTCTCGCTGGACCGTGTGGTCGGCAAACGCCAGGGCAGCCCTTATGTGTCACGGCGCAGCAGCGACTGGGTCAATCTGAAGTGCCGGCTGCGCCAGGCCTTTGTGATCGTCGGGTTCACCCGGTCGCAAGACAAGCGCAACGGCTTCGGTGCCTTGTTGCTCGCAGTCAACGAACCTTCAGGCCTGGTGTATGCCGGCCGGGTCAGCAGCGGGCTCAGCCGGGATGAAATCAAACGCTTGCAGGAGCGACTCTCCGTGCAGGATGCCTCGCCCCTGGCCAAACCTGTCAACCCGACACAAGGGCGCGGCGTGCAGTGGGTCGAACCTGACCTGGTCTGTGAGATCGAGTTCACCGAATGGACCGCCAGCGGCTTGGTACGCCAGGCCGCCGTCGTGGCGCTGCTCGAAGATATGCCAGCGAACAAGATTGTCCGCGAGCACCCGCTGCCGAAAAGAACCAGGACGCCGGAACCCAAGCACGGCGGCAAAAAACGTGAGGTTGACGTCGGCGGCGTGAAAATCACCCATCCCGAGCGCGTCATCGACAGCGTCAGTGGCGTGCAGAAAGTCGAACTGGCCCAGTATTACGCAGACATCGCCCCGTGGATCCTGCCCCACCTGAAACAGCGCCCCGTCGCGCTGTTGCGGGCACCGGACGGGATCGGCGAAGAACAGTTCTTTCAGAAACATGCCGATCGCCTGGAGATCCCCCATATCAAGCAGCTGGATCCGGGATTGGACCCAGGCCATGCCGCCCTGATGGAAATCGACAGCCTCCAGGCGCTCATCAGCGCGGCGCAGATGGGCACGGTGGAACTGCACACCTGGACCGCCACCCACGACCGGATCGAAACGCCGGACCTGCTCATCCTGGACCTGGACCCCGATCCATCGCTGCCTTGGAGCGCCATGCTCGAGGCCACTCGCATGACCTTGGCGCTGCTCGATGAGCTGGGCCTGCAGGCCTTTCTCAAGACCAGCGGCGGCAAAGGCATGCACATCGTCGTGCCGCTGGCACGCGGCGAAGGCTGGGACGCCACCAAGGCCTTCGCAAAAGCGATCTCACAGTTCATGACCCGCCAGATGCCGGAGCAGATCACCGCGACCATGGGCCCCAAGAATCGGATCGGGAAGGTGTTCGTCGACTACCTGCGTAATGCCCGGGGCGCCAGCACGGTCGCCGCGTACTCGGTACGCGCCCGGCCGGGCTTGCCGGTATCGGTTCCGGTCGCCAGGGCCGAACTCGACGGCTTGCGTAACGCCCAGCAATGGGATGTCCAGACGGTCCTTGAACGCGTCAGGGGCCTGGGAGCCGATCCATGGGAAGGTTTCAGCCATCGCCAACGGATCACCGCCAGGATGTGGGAGCAACTGGACGCAGAAAAGCCCGGTGAGTGAACACTGGCTCCCACCGGGCCAGGCAAGGGTTCAGATCCAGATGAACACCGCCAGCAGGCCGCCGAAGAACGCCCACTTCTGTAGGTAATACAGCTTTCGGTTGCGCTTCTTCAGCGCCTTGCCCTGCAAGCGAATCTTGTAGAGCCTGGAGAACGCCCGGTTCAACCCACCCGTCTTGTCGCCAGCATCGTTCGGCGCACCCGCAGCGGCCATCACGGTGCGGCTGAACCAGCGATTGAAAGCGGTCGCCCAGCGAAACCGCATGGGTCGCTCGACGTCGCAAAACAGGATGATGCGGTTCTCGGAAGTGGTGTTTTCGGCGTAATGGATGAAGGTTTCGTCAAAGATCACCGCCTCGCCATCACGCCAATGGTAAGGCTCGCCATCGACATTGATATAGCAACCGGCATCGTTGGGGGTTTCCAGGCCCAGATGGTACCGATACGACCCGGCGTACGGATCGCGGTGCCGTACCAGCTTGGAACCTGGCGGCAGCTCGGCGAACATCGCCGCCTTGATCGAGCCGATGCTCTGCACCAGCTCGGTGGTGCGTGGACACAGCTTTGTCGCTGAGGGGTGACTGTCGCCGTACCATTTCAGGTAAAAACGCTTCCAGCCCGTCTTGAAGAACGAATTGAAACCCACGTCATCGTATTGATTCGACCGCTTGATCGCCCCTGCTTGCAACAGGCTCTGCCCCTCGGCGCGAATCTCTTCCCAGTGGGCCTGCAGGGGGCTCAGGTCAGGGAAATCCGCCGGGCTCAGGTACGGCTTGTTGGGCAGTTTCGAACACAGGTAAAGCAGGCAATTGACAGGCGCCAGGAAAGACGAATGGTCGCTTAGCTGGCGTCCGAGCTTGTGCCGCACGCGCCCGCGCAGGTGCACATAGCCGATGGACAGGATGTAGATCGCAGCAATGATGAGTTTCACGGAATCGTCACGCACTGGAGTGAACGGGGTTGCGTCCCCTGGCCAACCAAACGCAAAGGAGACGCATCAAGAAGATGGCATTTTAGTCACATGTTGTAACTGAAAGTTATCCTCATTTGTGAAAAACTGTCTTGCCCGGGCAATACCCTATCGTTAACGCGGCCAGATCAGTACAATCGCCGCCAAATATTGTGCGCCCCCCTTTTGGCCGACACCGAGAACCGGTTTCGCGCACATCCACTCGGGCTCGGCGCTTCGTATGCTGCTGTCCTCTTATGCCGGATGGACCCTTGCGCCTGTGACCGCGCCGCCTTTGCACGGTTGCGAATCGCGCGCAGACAGGTACTGAACAGGTACTGCCGCACCCTTAGCTACTCTGAATGTTCCGCAGGATAAACCTTTGATCTCTACAGCTAACATCACGATGCAGTTCGGCGCCAAGCCGCTGTTCGAAAACGTCTCTGTCAAATTCGGCGCGGGCAACCGCTACGGCCTGATCGGCGCCAACGGTTGCGGCAAGTCGACCTTCATGAAAATCCTCGGTGGCGACCTCGAGCCGTCCGGCGGCCAGGTCATGCTCGAGCCGAACGTGCGCCTGGGTAAACTGCGCCAGGACCAGTTCGCCTACGAGCAATTCACCGTGATCGACACCGTGATCATGGGTCATGAAGAGCTGTGGGCGGTCAAGGCCGAGCGCGATCGCATCTATTCGCTGCCGGAAATGACCGAAGAAGACGGCATGGCCGTGGCCGAGCTGGAAACCGAGTTCGCCGAAATGGACGGCTACACCGCCGAATCCCGCGCCGGTGAGCTGCTGCTGGGCCTGGGTATTCCGCTGGAGCAGCATTTCGGCCCGATGACCGAAGTCGCACCAGGCTGGAAACTGCGGGTATTGCTCGCTCAGGCACTGTTCTCCGATCCTGAAGTGCTGTTGCTCGACGAACCGACCAACCACCTGGACATCAACACCATCCGCTGGCTGGAAAACATTCTCACGGCGCGTAACAGCACCATGATCATCATTTCCCACGACCGGCACTTCCTGAACAGCGTCTGCACCCACATGGCCGACCTGGACTACGGCGAGCTGCGCCTGTTCCCGGGCAACTACGACGAATACATGATCGCGGCGACCCAGTCCCGCGAGCAGTTGCTGTCGGACAACGCCAAGAAGAAAGCCCAGATCGCCGAACTGCAGACCTTCGTCAGCCGCTTCTCGGCCAACGCCTCGAAAGCCAAGCAGGCCACCTCCCGCGCCAAGCAGATCGACAAGATCCAGCTCGCCGAGGTCAAGCCATCGAGCCGCGTGAGCCCGTTCATCCGCTTCGAGCAGAACAAGAAGCTGCACCGCCAGGCGGTGACCATCGAGCGCATGTCCAAAGGCTTCGACGGCAAGACCCTGTTCAAGAACTTCAGCTTCACCGTCGAAGCCGGCGAGCGCGTGGCGATCATCGGCCCCAACGGTATCGGCAAGACCACCCTGCTGCGCACCCTGATGGGCGAGCTGGCCCCGGATGCCGGCTCGGTGAAGTGGACCGAGAGCGCGGAACTGGGCTACTACGCCCAGGACCACGCCCACGACTTCGCCGACGATGTCAGCCTGTTCGACTGGATGGGCCAGTGGACCCAAGGGGAACAGATGATCCGTGGCACCTTGGGCCGCATGCTGTTTTCCAACGACGAGATCCTCAAGTCGGTCAAGGTGATTTCCGGTGGTGAACAGGGCCGCATGCTGTTCGGCAAGCTGATCCTGCAGAAACCGAACGTACTGGTGATGGACGAACCGACCAACCACCTGGACATGGAATCCATCGAAGCGCTGAACCTGGCGCTGGAGAACTACCCGGGCACGCTGATCTTCGTCAGCCACGACCGTGAGTTCGTTTCGTCCCTGGCCACTCGGATCATCGAGCTGAGCGCGGATGGCGTGGTCGACTTCAGCGGCACTTACGACGACTACCTGCGCAGCCAGGGTGTGATGTTCTAAAGCCTCGAGCTGCAAGCTGCAAGTGAGAAGCCCTGTCCAATGTGACGGGGCTTTTTCATTTCAAGAGCACAGCCCCCCTTGTGGGAGCGAGCCTGCTCGCGATGGCAGTATGTCAGCCGACATATTGAACACCTGACACACCGCCATCGCGAGCAGGCTCGCTCCCACAGGGGGTCTGCGGTGATCCTCAATTCGCGTATTTAGTTAGCCAGCTTTCTTTTATTCCCACCTCGGGCCATGATGAAGCTCTCCCGCCGCCGCCCGCGAACGAGCCCCATGTCTACGCCGCAAGCTACCCCCAGTTCCCTGTCGATCACGTTGCAGATCGTCTCCATCGTTTTCTACACCTTTATTGCCTTCCTCTGCATCGGCCTGCCCATTGCGGTGTTGCCGGGGTATGTCCATGAGCAGCTGGGCTTCAGTGCCGTGGTGGCCGGGCTGACCATCGGTTCGCAGTACCTGGCGACTCTGCTCAGCCGCCCCATGGCCGGGCGCGTCTCGGACAGTGTCGGGACCAAACGGGCGATCGTCTACGGCTTGTCAGGCATTGTGCTCAGCGGTGTGCTGACGTTGATTTCGACCTTGCTGCAAAGCCTGCCAATGCCGAGCCTGATGATCCTGATCGTCGGCCGCTTGTTGCTCGGCGTGGCCCAGGGCTTGATCGGTGTTGGCACCATCAGTTGGTGCATGGGCCAGGTCGGCGTGGAACACACGGCCCGCTCGATCTCCTGGAACGGCATCGCCTCCTACGGCGCCATTGCCATCGGCGCCCCGCTGGGGGTGGTGATGGTGGGTGACCTGGGCTTCGCCAGCCTGGGGATCGCGCTGTCATTATTGGCCGGTGCGGCGCTGCTGTTGATCCGCAACAAGCCTTCGGTGCCGGTGGTCCGCGGCGAACGCTTGCCCTTCCGGGCCGTGTTCGGACGTATCGCGCCATACGGGGCCAGCCTGAGCCTTGCCTCGATCGGCTACGGCACCCTCACTACATTCATTACCCTGTTTTATGTCAGTCGTGGCTGGATCGGCGCCGCGTGGTGCCTGACGGTATTCGGCATCTGCTTCATTCTTTCGCGCTTGCTGTTCATTTCCAGCATTGCCCGCTTCGGTGGCTTCAACTCGGCCATCGCGTGCATGAGCATCGAAACCTTGGGGCTGGTGCTGCTCTGGCTGGCGCCTTCCCCCGCGTTCGCATTGGTAGGTGCCGGGCTGGCGGGTTTCGGGTTGTCGCTGGTGTATCCGGCGCTCGGGGTGGAAGCCATCAAGCAGGTGCCGAACACCAGCCGTGGCGCGGGGTTGAGCGCCTATGCGGTGTTCTTCGACCTGGCCCTGGCGATTGCCGGGCCTTTGATGGGAGCGGTGGCGTTGAACCTGGGCTATTCGTCGATCTTTTTCTGCGCCGCCTTGCTGTCGATCACCGGGCTGGGACTGACCCTGCTGCTGCGCCGACGCGCCGAGCAGGCCTCTTACTGATCGGCGGTACGCATACCGGCGCGGGTCGGTTTGCCCAGGACCTGACTGAAGAAGCGCCCGGCTTCGGAAATCATGGTGCGGTGGATGTCCTTGCGGTCGACGCCATCGGCATCGGTGCACAGCGCAGGCATCGCGGCAATCTGTTCCTCGGTGCAGGGTGCCAGGAAGACAAAGTGCCCTGCCCCGGCCAGGGTCTTGAAATCCGGCGCGGTGGGCAGCTTGCGGGCCAGCGCGGCGGCATTCTTGTCGAAGGCCACCAGTTTGTCGCCATCGCCGCTGTACAGCAGCACCGGCACATGGACGTCGGCCAGGGTATGGCGACCGAACTTCAGGCTCAACGGCGCCATCAACAGCAATGCCCGGACCCTGGGGTCGGCCATCGGCTGCAGATCGTCGCGGTCGGCAATCAGCTCGCCCTGGGTGTTGCAGGCGTCACGATCGTCCGGCCGCTCCTGGCAATACCGGCGCAGGCGATTGAGGTCCGGCGTGGCGCCGGACAGGATCAGTGCGGTTTCCCCACCGGCAGAATAGCCGATCACCCCCACCTGCCCGGCATTGACGAACGGCGACAGCATCGGATCGTTCAGCGTCGCGGTGATGGCCTCGGAAATCTGGATCGGCCGTCCGTAGAGGTTGCTCAGGGTACCCAGGCGGCTGTGGTCCTGGGCATTGTCGCCAGGGTGGATCACCGCGACCACGACGAACCCCTTGCGCGCCAGAGAGGTCGCCAGGTCGTGCAGGGCCAACGGTGTACCCGTGTTGCCGTGGGACAACATCAACATCGGGAAGCGGCCGATGGCAATCTGGGCATCCGGTGCGGCGTCGATCTGATAGCCGCCCAACTGGGTGGTTTGCTCCCTGGCGGGGGACGGATAGAAAGCGATGGCGTGCATCGGCTGGTGATCCAGCGGATCGAGAAAGCTCAGCTCATGGAAGCCGGCACTCCAATGGGGGTGCAACGCCGGTGCGGCCTGCACCGTAACCAGGCTGCCGAGCAGACAAAGCAATATCCCTGCACCAAGACCTTTCATCGAATCATCCACCTTCACCAGCGGACAGGAAGGCCCCGTCGCTCGCTGCCTGGGCTTGCATGACCTGCGCCAGAAGCCCGATGAGCAGAATACAGCGTTTTACGAAGGTTTCGATATTCATCAATGTGAAAGGGGGTGACGCAACTCTCACCGCCACTCAAAAACCAGTGTGGGAGCGAGCCTGCTCGCGATAACGTGGGCCAGTCAGCTGTGATGTGACCGGTACACCGTCATCGCGAGCAGGGCTCGCTCCCACAGGAGATTGGTGGTGAAGGCAAATCTCACAGTCACCGAAAAACCAATGTGGGAGCGAGCCTGCTCGCGATAACGGTGGGCCGGTCAGCAGTGATGTGACTGCTACACCGCCATCGCGAGCAGGGCTCGCTCCCACAGGAATTTCAGGGCCTGATGGAGCTGTGCGGGCCTTACGCAGCAGCGAACTGTTCGCCGATCTGCGCCTTGGCTTCGCTCATGGCTTTGCTGCGCATGTCATCACCGTAAGCCAGGCCCTCGGCGCGGACGATCTCGATGTCGGTGATGCCGAGGAAACCGAACAGCAGTTTCAGATAGTCTTCGTGACCCACCCCGCTCGGCTGGCCGGCATGCAAGCCGCCGGCGGTGGACACAATCACCAGTTTCTTGCCACCGCACAGGCCTTGTGGGCCGGCCTCGGTGTAGCTGAACGTCTTGCCGGCGACGGCAATGCGGTCGATCCAGGCCTTGAGCTGGGTCGGGACGGTGAAGTTGTACATCGGGGCCGCGATCACGACCGCATCCGCCGCGAGAAACTCAGCCAGCGCAGCGGCGCTGAGGTCGGCTTCGTGCTGTAGCGCGGCGTCACGCAGTTCAGCGCTGGTACCGGCGGCAACGAGCGTCTGTGCGGAAAAGTGACTGATCGCATCGGCGGCCAGGTCGCGATAAGTCACGACCACGTCCGCTTCGGCGGCTTTCCAGGCCTCGACCACTTCACGGCTCAATTGGCGGGAAGCGGAGTTGTCGCCGAGGATGCTCGAATCGATGTGCAGAAGTTTCATATGAGTGCTCTCCAATGAGGATCGCTACCGGGCGATCGAATGGGGACCATCCTACCGATGAAACCAATGGCCGATTAGCCAGCAATGATGCGATAGTTCGTTCTACTGACAGGACAATCGAGCCGGACATGCAAGACCTCAACGATCTCTATTATTTCGCCAAAGTCGTCGAAGCCGGTGGCTTCGCAGCAGCCGGACGTACCTTGGGCATACCCAAGTCGCGGCTGTCCCGGCGTATTGCCGAACTGGAAGACCGCCTCGGCGCCCGCCTCCTGCAACGCACCACTCGCCAGTTGAAACTGACAGCGGTGGGCGAACGTTACCTGCGCCATTGCCAGGCCATGTTGCTGGAGGCGGAAATGGCCGATGAAGCGGTGGCGAGCATGTCCAGCGCGCCCCGTGGCCGGCTTCGGGTTTCCAGTCCGGTGGGGCTGGCCCACGAAATCCTGGCCGGGGTGGTGGCCGATTTCCTGGAAAAATACCCTCAGGTCCAACTGGAGATGATCCTGGTCAATCGCCGCGTCGACCTGGTGAGCGAAGGCATCGACGTCGCGCTGCGCGTACGTGACCTGGGTGATGAAGATCCGTTGCTGATGACTCGCCGCTTGCGTCAGGCACGGTTGATCATGGTCGCCAGTCCGGCCTTCGTCGAAGGGCGGCGGATCGAGACCCCCGAGGACCTCAAGCAAGTCCCGGTGCTCGGCGCCCTTGAAAGCGATCGCCTGGTGCACCTGCGCCTGCACAGCGTCGGCGGACAGGTCGCCGAACTGGCCCTGGAGGCTCGCCTGGGCATCGACGATTTCATTGTACGGCGCGCCTGCGTCCTGGCCGGCCTGGGCTTTACCTTGTTGCCGAGCATGTATTGCGAGCAAGAGTTGAAGGACGGCACACTGGTGGAATTGCTGCCGGGATGGTCGCTGCCCGATGGCTGGCTGCAGGCGGTCTATCCCCATCGACGCGGCATGTTGCCGGCGGTACGCGCATGGCTCGACCATCTGGTGGAAGCCTTCAATCTTTGTGGAGAAAGGACGTTATGAGTTTGAGCGAAGAGGATGTCGCACGGTTTTGCCTGGGCTTGCCTGGCGCCAGGGAAGATTACAAATGGGGCGGTGTGCGAGTGTTTTCCATCGCCGGGAACAAGATGTTCGCCCTGCAGGGGCTGCGCAGCGACTCATTGGCGTTCAAGGTCGACAAGGACCTGTTCCTGGGACATTGCGACCGCCCCGGCATTCATGCTGCGCCGTACTTGGCGCGAGCCCAGTGGATCATCATGCACACGCCCTACCCCTTGGGCGCCGAAGAACTGCACGGCTTGCTGCGGCGCTCCCACCAACTGGTGGTCAGCAAGTTGCCCAAGCGCACGCAGGTCGGCTTGTTATTGCCGTGACATCAAACCCAGGCCAGCAGATGGCCGCCCAGGAACAACTGGTCGACCCAGAACGCCTGGTGCAACAGCACGATGAACCAGAACACCACCTGGAACGACACCTTGCGGGTTTTGTGTCGAAAGACCTGCTGGGCCAGCAACGCCCCGGGCCAGCCGCCGGCCAGCTCCACGGCGTGCAGCACGTTCTCGGGGGTGCGCCAGGCGTCGGAGCGCGCCTTGCGCTTGTCACTCCAGTACAGCAGGAATGCCACGACGCTGACGATCCCATAGGCGGTCAACGGCACCCATGACGCTTCCTGCAACCCGAGCAGCAGCGAGCCCGCCAGCGGCAGCGCGCACAGCAGGGCGAACACGATCAACTTGAGCCGCAGGTTCTGCACCGCCCCACCGGTATGGCGGGCAGTGTGTCTGCGAGTGTTGGAATCGTTCATGGCCGGGCGGTCGCCCAGTCGACCCAACCGAACTGCCAGGTCGCCAGGATCAACAAGCCGAACACAATCCGATACCAGGCGAACACCGCATAGCTGTGGCTGGCGATGAACCGCAGCAGTCCCCTGACCGCGATCATGGCGAAGATGAACGCGGTGACGAAACCGATGGCGAACACCGGAAAATCCGCCGGTACGAAGAGTGCGCGGTATTTGTAGCCCGAATAGACAGCCGCACCGACCATGGTCGGCATGGCCAGGAAGAAAGAGAACTCGGTCGCGGTCTTGCGCGAGAGACCGAACAGCAACCCGCCGATGATGGTCGAGCCGGAACGGGAGGTGCCGGGAATCATCGCCAGACACTGGGCCAGACCGACCTTGAGTGCATCTTTCCAGGTGATCTCGTCCACCGTTTCGGCGTGTACTTCATGCTGGCGCCGCTCGGCCCACAGCATGATGAAACCACCCACAACCAGCGCGGCGGCCACGGTGATCGGGTTGAACAGGTATTCGTGGATCAGATCGGCAAACAGCACACCCAGCACCACGGCTGGCAGGAAGGCGATCAACAGGTTGGCGGTAAACCGCCGGGCCCCGGGTTGGGTGGGGAGACCCAACACCACGTCGAAGATTTTGCGCCGGAACTCCCAGACCACCGCCAGGATCGCCCCCAACTGGATGATGATGTTGAACGCCATGGCCCGTTCCCCGCCGAACCCGAGCAAGTCGGCGGCGATGATCTGGTGCCCTGTGCTGGAAATCGGCAGGAACTCCGTCAGCCCTTCTACAATGCCAAGAATCAGTGCCTGAAAGGCCGTCCACAAATCCATTCATCCCCCAAAAAGACCCTGTCGGACAGGCTCTCATCGATAATCAAAGTGTCATGCCATTATGCACGGCGGGTGCACGATACCCGCGCCCTTCCCCAGAAAACCAATGAAAAATCAAAGGCAGGCTCAGGTTTTGCGTTGCGAGGCCGAAATCCTATCAGACAAGCCCTCATAACGCCGCCGCGTTATGACCCAGGGGGCAATCCACCGGCCGTGGATGACAAGAACAAGAAACTGGAGTGACAGCGTATGAATAGCTTGCGCAATGTGTCGATCAGCCGACGCTTGTGGCTCATCCTCGTCGTGGCCATCGTGATGGTATTCACGTTGGGCGCCTTGATGCTGAAACAGATCCACAGCGATCTGTATCAGGCCAAGGTGCAGAAAACCCAACATGTGGTCCAGACCGCCAGTGGCGTGCTGAGCTATTACCACGGCCTGGAAACCGCCGGCACCCTGACCCGCGAAGCCGCCCAGAAGCAGGCCCTCAGTGCCGTGCGTGGCCTGCGCTACAACGAGACGGACTATTTCTGGATCAATGACCTGACACCGGTCATGGTCATGCACCCCACCAACCCGAAGCTCGAAGGCCAGAACCTTTCGGCGATCCGCGACCCGAACGGTTTCGCGCTGTTCAACGAGATGGTCACCATCGCCAAGGCAAAGGGCGCCGGGATGGTCAACTATCTCTGGCCGAAACCGGGTGCCGAGGCACCGGTTGGGAAAACTTCCTACGTCAAACTGTTCGAGCCCTGGGGCTGGATCATCGGTTCGGGCGTGTACGTGGATGACGTACAGGCCGAGTTCCAGGCTCAACTGATCAAGGCCTCGTTGATCGGCCTGTCGATCGTCTTGATCATGAGCCTGCTGCTGACCCTGATCGTGCGCAGCATCGTGCGCCCCCTGCAGGAAACAGTGAATGCCATGGCCAATATTGCCAGTGGTGAAAGCGACCTGACCCGCAGCCTCGACACCCACGGCCAGGATGAAGTCACCCAACTGGCCCGACACTTCAACGCGTTTACCACCAAGTTGCGCCAAGTAGTCAGCCAGTTGCAGGATTCGGCCAGCGCGCTGGGGCAGTCGTCCAATGAACTGGGGAGCGACGCCGCCCAGGCCCAGGAACGCAGCCAGCAGCAATCGCAGCAGATGGAACTGGTGGCCACGGCGATCAATGAAGTGACCTATGGCGTGCAGGATGTGGCCAAGAACGCCGAACACGCCGCCAGTGAAATGCGCGACGCCGAATCCCAGGCCCAGCAGGGCCAGGTCAATATCGACGGCAGCTTGCAGCAGATCGACCGTCTTTCCCAGACCATCGACCAGGCGGTAGAAGTGATTCGTACCCTGGCCAGCGAAAGCACCCAGATCGGCAGCGTGCTGGAGGTGATCCGCTCCATTGCCGAGCAGACCAACCTGTTGGCCCTCAACGCGGCGATCGAAGCCGCTCGCGCCGGGGAACAGGGCCGGGGCTTTGCCGTGGTGGCGGATGAGGTGAGGTTGCTGGCCCAGCGCACGCAGAAATCCACCGCCGAGATCCAGGGGATGATCGAGCGTCTGCAAACTCATTCCGAAGCCGCGGTGAAAGTCATCAGCGATAGCAGCCGTGCCTCGCAACTGACCATCGAACAGGCCGGCCTGGCGGGTGCCAGCCTCAACGCCATCGGCCAGGCCCTGCGCAATCTCAACAGTCTGAACGCCTCCATCGCCAGTGCCACCCTGCAACAGGCCCACGTGGTAGAGGACATCAACCAGAACGTCACCCAGGCCGCCGGCCTCTCCCACAGCACCGCCCTGGCGGCGGAGCAGTCGAGCCTGGCAAGCACACGCCTCAAGGCACTGAGCGAACAGCTGAACGGCCTGCTCAAACAGTTCCGGGTTTGACGCTGACCTGCCGCCATCGCGAGCAGGCTCGCTCCCACAGGGGGCTGCTGGCGACCATGGATCTCGCGGCCAACCCGGATCCCTTGTGGGAGCGAGCCTGCTCGCGATAACGCCGGCACACCCAACATTGATGTTGGAGCTGCCCCCACCATACCGTTTACAATCGCCCCCCTTTTCCATTCCCCCAAGGAACCGCCATGTCCGGGCTTGAACTGTTTGCCGCAGCCCTCGGCGTTATCGCTGTCTGGTTGACTGTCAAGCAGAACCCCTGGTGCTGGCCGATCGGCCTGGTCATGGTGTTGCTGTACAGCTGGATTTTCTACGACGTGAAGCTGTATTCGGACATGTTGCTGCAAGTGGTCTACGCCGCACTGCAGCTGTACGGCTGGTGGCAATGGACCCGTGCCGGCCAGCGTCATGACGGGCGCCAGGTCACACGGCTGGGCGGACCGTCGGTGCTGCTTGGCCTGGCTGTCGGTGCGGTGGGCAGCCTGGTGCTGGGCGCTGCCATGGCCCACTGGACCGACGCCGCCCAACCCTGGCTCGATGCGGCGCTCACCGGCTTCAGCCTCGTGGCCCAGTGGTGGATGGCGCAGAAACGCGTGCAATGCTGGCCTTTGTGGATCGCCCTGGACGTGATCTTCGTCGGTCTGTTCATCTACAAGGGGCTGCACCTGACTGCCGCGCTGTACGCCTTGTTCACCCTGCTGGCGGTGCAGGGCTGGCGGGAATGGCGCGCCGACCCGGCCTTGCGCGCATGAAGGTGGTGGTGTTGACCGGCCCCGAGTCTGCCGGCAAGAGCTGGTTGGCGACGCAGTTGCAGGAACGCTTCGGTGGCTTGCGGGTGGATGAATATGTCCGCCACTTCATGGAGCAGTACCCCCGCGACACCTGCCTGGACGACATCACCGAGATCGCCAACGGACAATTGGCCTGGGAAGACGCAGCCCGTGCCCGACAGCCGGCGCTGCTGATCCTCGATACCCACCTGTTGAGCAATATCCTCTGGAGCCGGACCTTGTTCGGCGACTGCCCGGACTGGCTGGAGCCGGCCTTGCTGAGCCGTCATTACGACCTCCATCTGCTGTTGAGCCCCGAGCAGGTGGAATGGACTGGCGATGGCCTGCGCTGCCAGCCTGAGCTGGAGCAACGCCTGCAATTTTTCGCCGCCATCGAGGATTGGCTGGTCCGACACCAGCAACCTTTCCAGGTGATCGAAGGCGATTGGGCACAGCGCCAAACCCAGGTATTCGCGGCCGTGGTCCAATTGCTCCAGGCTTGACCAGATCCTTCCAAGTAGACGGAATCATAGTGCCATCTTGTTCCATCCTTGAAACATCCCCACCGCGTCAACCCCGGATCCAAAGCTGTTTCACCGGTTTGTCATCCTGACTGTCAAGCCACTGAAACACCCCGCCAAGAGACTGGATCCAGAGCCATTTGACGGCAGATGGCCAGTTGGCCTCCCTACGGCCTGTCTCAGTCCTGAAACAGGTCGCGCAACAGTCGTTGCGCCATAACACCCAACCCCTTGAATCAAAAGACCTTCTCAAACCCGGCACGACATCTGCTCTTTCCCCTTCGCAACGCTGGACCAAGGCCAGCCCACCGAAGAAGGAATCGATGCCGTGGGGACTTTCGATAGAAGTTTGACCGTCCTGTTGTTGATCGGCTGCGCCGCCAGCGCAACCCTCAGCCTGCCGGCACAGGCCGAAGGCAACGGCGTCATCGTCCTCAATCGTGACGTGCAGCCCGTCCATATCGGTCGCAACGGAGGCAAGGACCCCTACCCGACCACCGTCAATGCCAATCCATCCGATCGAATCGGCCAAGCGACCACCAGCACCGAACTGAGCGACGGCGAATTTGCCAGCGTCGCCAGCGGCGCCTCGATCCGTAACACCCTCAACACGAATACCGGCGTGCAAGGCTTGAATGTCGTCACCAACCCCAGCGGCATGCCCGGCATGAGCGCCGGCCATGGCGGCGGCAGCGGGGGTGCGATTTCCGGCACCATCAACCGCTCGCTGAGTTCCGGCCTGGCCCCGCTGGGCCGCCTGGCGGGAGGTCAATGACATGAAGCCGGTCCTGTTCCTGCTCGCCCTGCTCGGCTCGACCGCGACATTCGCCGATCCAGACGTGACGGTGGTCAGTAGCGCCACCCTGCAGGATTCCGGCAGCCGTTATACCGGCAACTTCAACGTCAACCAGGCAGCGGGCGACCGGACCCAGCAGACCAACACCCGGGCCATCGCCATCGGCACCGAAGCCCAGGCCAGCACCCAGGTGCGCCAACGGTTGGATACACCCGCCGATCCCTCCATGAACGCGACCGCCCGCATCGGCGGCAGCTCTTTCAGCAACGGCAACGGCGTGCTGGGCGTCAACCAGTCCGCCGGGGCCAACAACCAGATGGCCAATGTCATGCGGGTGGGCATCAGCGCCCGGCCGCAGAGCATTGATGACAGCGCGCTTTCTCAACAGAACGTGGCGCTGTTACCGAACTCAGGAGCAACTGGCGCCCCAACCGGCAGCCGCCAGGTCGTCACCAGCGACCAGGCCTTCACCGGCAGCCGAGGGGTCATCCAGGTGAACCAGAGTGCCGGGGTGGGGAACCGCATGGCCAACACCCTGAGCATCCGGGTCGCAGACTGACCCGGGCAGTAAAACCATAAGAAAGTACCGACACACTTAACCAACGACACGCAAGGAGAAACACCATGAAACCGACAATGGCACTCAAACCATTGGTTTTCGCTCTCGCCGCTGTCATGGCAATGGCCGCACAGGCCGGTGGCAACAATAACAACCACGGTCACGGTCATGGCGGTCATGACCACCAAGGGCCGACGCTGGATCAACTGCTCTCCATCAGCGCCGGTGCTGGGGCTACGGTGCTGGATGAGCAGAACAGCGACGGCAACGTAGTGACCAACCAGGCCACCAGGAACACCGCTGAAGCCAAGGACTCGCTCAATGGCAGCAACGGTAACATGGGCGCCAACGTCGCGGCCGGCGACGGCAACCAGCAAGATAACGCCGCCGCCCTGGCCACTGCGGACGAAAGCTTCATCTTCGGTTCGGCTGTCTCCATGTCCAGCGCCACCCAGGTCAATAACAACAACTACGTCAAAAACAACTCGACTCAAAACAACGCCTCGCTCACCAACGCGGGCAACAACGGCTCCGGCAATATCGGCATCAACGTGACCGCCGGCAACTTCAACCAACAGAAAAACAACCTGGCCATCGCCGTATCGGGTGGCCGTGTGGCACAAGCCTCGGCCTCGGCTGACCAGACCTCCACCGGCCTGGTGGTGGACAACAAAGGCGTGAAGACCTACAAGACCGACACCCTCACCAGCACCTATGAAGCCTCCGGCACGTTCAAGGCCAAAGGCACCGGTACCGCCGAAGACAATGACCATGGCGGCTGGGGCAACAAAGGCGGCTACGGCGGCGGTCATGATGACGACAAGTTCAAGTTCTCCGCCGTGGGCACTTTCGAACTGGCCGGCAGCAACACTCAGCAAGTGCTGACCCGCGATGGCTGGAAAAACCCTGTCATCAACAACGCCACCATGAACAACTCCATGAACGGCTTCTCCGGCAACGGCGGCGCCAACGTGTCGGCGGGCGTGGGCAACCAGCAGAGCAACTCGCTGTCCATCGCTGCCGGCTGCAAAGCCTGCATGTAACCACGCGTGAAATGGGGCCCCGGCAACGGGGCTTCTTTTCCATGGTTTCCACAAGGCGTACCGATCATGCGTGCGACTGCCCTTTCCCTGCTGCTTTGCCTGGCGTGTGTCACTGAAGCCGCGCAAATGCCAGTCGCCGCCCTGCCCGGCGGCATGCTGGTCTACAAACCGGTGCAAAGCGTGCGCGAGCGCAAGTTCAGCGACATCGTCGAACAGAAAACCGATTTCAGCTGCGGTGCCGCCGCGCTGGCCACGGTGCTGCGCCAGGCCTACTGGCTGGACGTCGATGAAGAGCATGTCATCAAGGGCATGCTGGTCAATGCCGACCAGGACCTCGTACGCACCCAAGGCTTTTCCATGCTGGACATGAAACGCTATGTGGAAGGCATCGGCATGCGTGCCCGAGGCTACCGGATACCGGCGGAGAAGCTCGAAGCCGTGACGATTCCGGTGGTGGTGCTGATGGAAATACGTGGCTACAAGCACTTCGTGGTATTGCAGCGAGCCGACAAGCAGTGGGTCTACATCGCCGACCCGGTGCTGGGGCACAAACGCTACGCCCACGACGACTTCGTCAAGGGCTGGAACGGCATCGTCTTTGCCATTGTCGGCCCCGGCTACGACAAGACCAATGCACTGCGCAGCCCGCCGCAACCGTTGACGGCACGTAACAAACTGGATGGGTTCAACCCGGTCAAGGATGCGGAATTGATGGATTTCGGTTTCATACAGAGCGACTTTTTTTAATCGCCGACCAACTGCCAACGATAAATACAAAAGGAGCAGGATGCTCCGGGAGCGGTACATGAAAACTGCACACTGGCTGTCGCTGGCCTGCCTGGCCGCGACCGCGTCGGGCTATGCCCATGCCGGATTCAAACCCATAGAGGTCAAGGACCAGGAGCTCGCCGAGCTGCGCGGTCGTTATGTCATGCCCGGGCGGGTCATCAGCTTCGGCATCGTCATGAGCAGTACCTGGCGCAACGCCAGCGGCGATCTGATCGGCGCCACCAGCTCCATGCAGATCCAGGCCTCCACCGTCAAACCCGAGTTCTACGTTTCCACCATCAAGCAGACCGGCAACGGCAGCGTTCCGGAACAGGGCAGCGGCAACATTACCGGTGGTGCAGGCCTCGGGACGGGCCAGGGCGTGACCCAGAGCGTACGGGCCGCCGGCGACGGCAATACCGCCTACAACAACGTCAGCATCAACGTGAAAGAAAGCAACCAGCCCCCCGCCCTCGCCCCGTCCCAAGGCCAGTTGCTGACCAGCGGCCAGACCATCAGTGGCAGCAACGCCGCCGGCAGCGTCGCGGTAACCGCCACCGGCAGCGGTGTACAGATGGCGATCCAGGCCAGCCATAACCAGGGCAGCACCCTGCAGCAAGTCGCCCAGGGAGGCCTTTTGCAAAATACCCGCCTGCTGGGCAACAGCAACATGGTCAACAACATGACCCAGCTCAATGTCGTGCTGAACAACAACGGCCCCAGTGCCGGGGCGCTGGACTGCAATCTGACGCAGCTGCGCGGCCTACGCAATCTTGGGTATTGAACTACGCTGGCTTTCGACCACTGGGCAAATAGGGACGGCATTTTCATGTATCGATCCGTATCGTTGCGCGCTGTAATGTGTCTGAGCACGTTGTTCCCGGCGACCCTGCTGCAAGCGGCACCGGATGCGGACATCGAGGCATTGAAGCAGGAGCTGCTCGAGCTCAAGCAACGATACGAGGTCCAGCAAAAAGCCCTGGCGGTACTCGAACAGCGGGTGCGCCAGGTGGAAGACCAGCCCGCCGCCCCACCGCCCAAGCGCCTGGTCAAATCCCCGGCCGACATGAAGGGCAACCAGAATGTGGCCGGCAGCGGCGCAGCAACGGCCGGCGGCAGCGGCTACGGGCAGTCCCTGGCCGACGACTCGCAACCGGCCCAGAGCGTCTCCAACCTCTATGACGAAGCCAGCGGCTTCTTTGGCGGCGGCAAATTCAGCTTCGAGACCGGCGTGACTTATTCGCGCTACGACACCCGACAACTGATCCTCAATGGCTTCCTGGCCCTGGATTCGATTTTCCTGGGCAATATCAACCTGGACCGGATCAAGGCCGACACCTGGACGCTGGACCTCACCGGCCGTTACAACTTCGACAATCGCTGGCAGTTCGACCTCAATGTACCGGTGGTCTACCGCGAATCCACGTACCAGTCCGGCGGCGCCAATAATGGCGCGGCCGGTGTCACCAGCGAAGAAACCGTCACCCGCGATCCCACCATCGGCGATGTCAATTTCGGCATTGCCTACAAGTTCATGGACGAATCGATCAACAGCCCTGACGCGGTGGTGACCCTGCGCGTCAAGGCCCCTACCGGCAAGGATCCATTCGGCATCAAGCTGCGCCAGTCGCCGAACAACACCAACCTGTTCGTACCCGAGGACCTGCCCACCGGCAACGGCGTCTGGTCGATCACCCCCGGGCTTTCCCTGGTCAAGACCTTCGACCCGGCCGTGCTGTTCGGCACCCTGGCCTACACCCATAACTTCGAAGAGTCGTTCGACGACATCAGCTCTACCGTCAACCAGAAGGTCCCGGGCAAGGTGCGGATCGGCGACAGCTTCCAGATCGGTGCAGGCCTGGCCTTCGCATTGAACGAGAAAATGAGCATGTCGTTCTCGGTATCGGACCTGATTCAGAAGAAAAGCAAGCTCAAGCAGGACGGCGGGGATTGGGAGTCAGTAGTCTCCAGTGATGCCAATGCCGGCTACTTCAATATCGGCATGACCATCGCCGCCTCCGACAACCTGACCATCGTACCCAACCTGTCCATCGGGCTGACCGACGATGCGCCGGACTTCAGCTTCAGCCTCAAGTTTCCGTATTACTTCTAGCGCGGAACCCTGTGGGAGATTCTATGGTGTAGGACTAGCCCCCTAGATGCATTTTGGTAGGTATTCGCTCTGGTTCTTCAACAGAGCGAATACCACTCGCGCCAGTTTGCGGGCCAGTGCCACCAGTGCTTGGGTTGTGCTAAGTCCTCGAGCCCTTAGGGCCTCATAAAATCCCCTCCACGCCGCGGTGCGGCTCGCCGACATTGCGGCGTTGTGCAGCAAACGACGCGCCTCTGGATCACCTCGTTTAGACAAGCAACGGCGCCCCTTCTTTTTCCCCGAGTCCGCTATTCGCAAGTCCAAGCCCAGAAAAGCGATGAAAGCATCGGCATTTCTGAAGTCCCCACGCTGAAACGACGTGATTAAACGGGCACCACTCAACAAGCCGATGCCTTCGACTTTCATGCAGCGCTTGAGCTGATGAGCCAAACCGGCTTGTTCCAACTGCGTCTGGATTGTTTTGTCGATCAAGGTTTCCAGTCTCTGCATTGCAGCTATCTGGTTCTCGAACGCCGTTTTGAGCAACGGTTCGTTCGCCCAGCTTTGCTTGAGGCTGACACGTGCTTGAACCAAAGCTGCCCGGCGTCGGAAAAGGCTTATAAGCCGGCAATACAGCGGCGATGGTGGAGTCCATGGGTGCAGAAGGTGGCCTTCGTTGCTCAAGTAGCGAGCCAGCAATCGAGCATCCAGCGCATCAGTTTTAGCGCGAATCTTCACACCTTTGCGGTAATGACTGAGCTCGTAACCGTCGATCACATAGATCACACAGCCTTGCGCATAAGCCAGATTGACGAATTCCTGGTGATAGATATTGGTGGCTTCGATGGCAACATCCACTGGCGCGGGCAATGCCTTGAGCCACTTCTTGATCGCAGCTTTAGTGTTGGGGATCGTTTCGAGTCGATCAGATTCGGCGTGATAAATCACCAACTCGTCCTTGGCGACATCGACACCTACGATCGACTGGGTGATGGCGACGGGCATTGCCATTGAAAGTCCTCCGGGCTAAGGTTTGAACACTTGAAGGGGTCACCCAGAGGCGCAGGCTTGTTCCTATCGTCGGTCTAGGCCAGATGCATTCTTTATCGGCGCTTGGGTGAAAGGAGGAGGGGTGATATCTCCCACGGTCTGTACTGCGGCTAACAGTCAGAATCGAGCCTTGTCCCTCCTCCTCCCTTCAAGTCCTACCATACAAGCGAGCCTGCTCGCGATGGCATTGGCTCAGTCAACACCCATGGCGTTTGACACACCGTCATCGCGAGCAGGCTCGCTCCCACAGGGCTTGGGTTTGGCATATGATGCCGACCATCCACCTCCCCCCGTCAGGCCCTGGCAGGAGTACAGATGCTGCTCAAACACAAAATCGTCGCCCTCGGGATCCTGCCCCTGGTCCTGGCGATTGCCGTCATCTGCGCGCTGGTGATCTCGCTCAACCGCCAGTTGGGCGATCAACAGGCGCAACTGATCGAAGACAGCATCCTCGCCAGCAAGCGCGCCGAGCTGAAGAACTATGTCGAGATGGCGCAGAGCCTGATCGCTCCGCTGTACAACGGCGGCCTTGGCGACGAACGCGCACAGCAACAGGTGCTCGAAGAGCTGCGCAAGCTCAGCTTCGGCATCAACGGCTATTTCTTCGTCTATGACCGTCAGGGACGCAGCCTGATGCACGCGCGCCAGTCGGAACTGGTGGGCAAATACCTCTGGGACATGAAGGATCCCCACGGCCTGCCCGTCATCCAGGCATTGATCAAGAGCGCCGAGACCGGCGAGGGCTTCCAGCGCTATGCCTGGAACAAGCCCTCCTCCGGCCAGGTGACCGAAAAGCTGGCCTACGTGGTGATGCTGGATCGATGGGGCTGGATGCTCGGCACCGGGATCTACCTGGAAGATGTCGAGCGCGCCACCCAACAGGCCCGCGATGAAGTCGCCCATGGCATCCACACCACCATGCAGGCCATTGCCGCCATCGCACTGGTGGCGGTCCTGCTGGTCTTCGCCGGCGGCATGACCCTCAACGTGAGCGAACATCGCCTGGCCGACAAAAAGCTGCAGCGGCTGAACCAGCGCATTGTCAGCTTGCAGGAGGAGGAACGCTCACGGGTGTCCCGCGAACTCCACGATGGCATCAGCCAGTTGTTGGTGTCGATCAAATTCCAGTTCGAACTGGCCAGTCATGTACTCGAAAACGGCCAGGAAAACGGCCTGGGCATCCTCAAGAACGCAACGGATCGGCTGGGAGAAGCCATCGGTGAAATCCGCAGCATCTCCCACGACTTGCGCTCTTCCCTGCTCGACACCCTGGGCCTGCCCGCCGCCATCGGCCAGCTCGCGGCCGAATTCGAACAGCGCAGCGGGCTCGAGGTGTCCTACAAAAGCAATGAATTCGATTGCCGGCTGGAGAATGGTGCCCCAGTCTCGCTGTTCCGCATCGCCCAGGAAGCCCTGACCAATATCGAACGTCACGCCGGGGCGAAACGTGTCGCCATCACCTTGTTCGGCTCGGCTCAGTCCTTGCGCCTGACGGTGGTGGATGACGGAATGGGCTTTAACGTCCCGCAGGTCGAACGTGGCCATGCCGGCATCGGCCTGCGGAATATCCGCGAACGGGTCGAACATTTCGGCGGTCGATTGGAGTTGACCTCGACACCGGGGCGAAGCGAATTGGACGTCCTGTTGCCCATGGACCTGTCGGCGACAGAAAGCTGATGCGCCCTCCTTACACCAAGAGCACCTGCCGATGAACCTGCCTCCTGCGATCCGCGTCGCGCTGGTTGACGATCACTCCCTGGTCCGCGATGGCATCCGGGCCTTGCTGTCTGTCATGCCCCAACTGGATGTGGTGGGCGAAGCCGAGAACGGCGCGCAGGCGATCGAGATGGTCGGGCGTTGCCAGCCGGACCTGCTGCTGATGGACATCGGCCTCAAGGACATGAACGGCCTCGAATTGACCCGTCTGCTGGGCAAACAGTACCCCGGCCTCAAGATCCTGATCCTGAGCATGTACGACAATCATGAATACGTGAGCGAGTCGGTGCGTTCCGGCGCCAGCGGCTACGTTCTCAAGAATGCACCTTCGCGGGAGATCATCGCCGCCATCGAGGCCATTATCGGCGGCGGCACCTTCTACAGCGCCGAGATCGCCCAGCGGCTCGCCACCGCCCCCGACACCGATGACGAGCTGACCCCCCGTGAGCGCCAGGTGCTGCTCAAAATGGTCCAGGGGCTGAACAACAAGGAGATGGCCCGCGAGCTGGACATCAGCGTGCGCACCGTCGAGACCCACCGCCTGAGCATCCGCCGCAAGCTCAACATCGACAAACCCGCGGCCCTGGCGAAGTACGCGATCGACCATGGGATCATTGCCCGATAGAGGCCCGTAAGGTTAAATCGCATTCCCCTCCCGAGGTTGATGCCTCAATGTCCGAACGCCCAAGCCCGCAGATTTCCTCGCGCAAACAGCCCAAGCAGGTGCGTTCCACCGAGCTCGTCGCGGCCATCCTGGAGGCCGCTGTCCAGGTTCTGGCGACCCAGGGCGCCTCGCGCTTCACCATGGCCCGCGTGGCCGAGCGAGCCGGTGTCAGCGTCGGATCGATGTATCAGTACTTCCCGAACAAGGCAGCTATCCTGTTCCGCCTGCAAAGTGATGAGTGGCGGCAAACCTGCGACATGCTGCGCGGGATTCTTGACGATCAGGTGAGGCCGCCTTTCGAGCGGCTGCATAGCCTTGTCAGGGCTTTCGTCCAGTCCGAATGCGACGAAGCCCAGATGCGTGGCGCCCTCGATGACGCCGCCCCGCTCTACCGCGATGCCCCCGAGGCCCGGGCGGCACGGGTGTCGGTCCAGCAGTCGGTCGATGCCTTCATGCTGGAGGTACTGCCAGCCGCCTCTGCACAAACCCGAAGCCTGGCAGGCGACCTGATCATCACGACTCTAAGCAAGGTGGGAAAGCAGTTTTCGACCGCACCGCGCTCGCCTGGAGAGATTGAGATCTATGCCCGCGCCATGGCCGATATGTTCTGCGCCTACCTCGAAAGCCTCCAGCGACGACCCGACACGACCGCGCCGTGAGCGGCCGACACTGGCGACGTGCCCGTGACAGCCTGCAAACACTTTTACTACACTGCCCCGTCCTGTCCCCTTCCCTCGCGAGACGTGTGCCCCGATGAAAAATATAACAAGCACAATGACCTTCTGTGGCCTGCTGGCACTGTCCTGCGGCGCCCAGGCCGAACCGGCGCCTTCGCACCTTGACCAGGTCCTGCAGCGTGGTGAGTTGAAGGTGTGTACCACCGGCGACTACAAGCCCTACACCTACAAAAAAGAAGGTGGTGAATACGAAGGCATCGACACCGACATGGCGCGCTCCCTGGCCGCAAGCCTGGGCGTCAAGGTGCAATGGGTACAGACCACCTGGAAAACCCTGATGCCGGATATGACCGAGGGCAAATGCGACATCGGCATGGGCGGAATCTCGGTGACCCTCGAGCGCCAGAAGAAAGCCTACTTCAGCAACACCCTGGACGTGGATGGCAAGATCCCGTTGGTCCGTTGCGAAGACCAGTCGCGCTACCAGACCCTGGAGCAGATCAACCAGCCTTCGGTACGCCTGGTGGAACCGGCCGGCGGCACCAACGAAGCCTTCGTCCGCGCCTTCGTGCCCAAGGGCCAGCTGAGCTTTCACGACAACGTGACCATCTTCCAGGAGCTGCTGGACAAGAAAGCCGACGTGATGATCACCGACGCCTCGGAAGCGCTCTACCAGCAGAAACTCAAGCCTGGCCTGTGCGCCGTGAATCCGACCCACTACCTGCAGTACGGCGAGAAGGCTTACTTGCTGCCTCGGGACGACACCACCTGGAAAATGTACGTTGACCAGTGGTTGCACCTGAGCAAGGCGAACGGCAGCTACCAGAAAATCATCGCGCAATGGCTGGCGGTTCCCGAGGCCCAGTGACGCAGTGCAGGCCGACCCACCGCCATCGCGAGCAGGCTCGCTCCCGCCCTGAATAGTGCTCGAGCACACATCCGAGCACGCCGCCGGACCCTGTGGGAGCGAGCTTGCTCGCGATGGCGGCACATTCAACATCAATGCAAGCTGACCCACCGTCATCGCGAGCAGGCTCGCTCCCACCCTGAATAGTGCTCGCTCACACATCCGAGCACGCCGCCGAACCCTGTGGGAGCGAGCTTGCTCGCGATGGCGGCATGGAAGTTTGTATCGGTCTGTATATGAACGGCAGTTTGATACGAAACCGCCGATTTCGAGGTTTTCAGGCACACACCAGCGATACACCCGGGCGTTTAACTGTGCACACCGGATAGCAGCGACACACCCGCTGCACGGTCCACTCAATCAAACGCAAGGAGAACCACCATGTTCAATTTCCCAAAAGCTTCGTCCCTGGTAATCGCACTGGCACTGGTTGGCGGCTTCGGCCTGTCGAATATCGCTTCGGCAACAGACAGCAGCGCGCCGGCGCATCAGTTGGCCGAAGGTGGGTCTGATCGCCTGATCCAGAACCGCGTGGCCGAAGGTGGCTCCGATCGCCTGATCCAGAATCGCGTGGCCGAAGGCGGCTCCGATCGCCTGATCCAGAATCGCGTAGCCGAAGGTGGCTCCGATCGCCTGATGGAAAATCGTGTCGCTGAAGACGGCTCCGATCGTTTGCTTGAGAATCGTGTCGCCGAAGGCGGGGCCGATCGTCTGCAGGAGCTGCGTGAGCGCAACGCCGCAGCCGTCGCCTAGATCGTGCCGAACCTGGCTCGACCTCTCCGGGGCCCCGCCGTGTGCTGCGGCCCCGACATTATCCTGCATCCACCGCCATCCCTGCTCGCGAAGCGGCCGACCAGGCAACGTCCCACTCACAGATTCAATCACCGGGACGCTGGCGAAAACTCACCGCCAACCGGTTCCAGCTGTTGATGGTGCTGATCGCCATTGTCAGGTCCACCAGTTCCTCCTCGCTGAAACAGGCACGGGCCTGGGCATAGACATCGTCCGGCACCTGGCTCTGGGCCAACAGCGTCACCGCCTCGGTCCAAGCCAGGGCAGCACGCTCGCGGTCAGTAAAGAAGCCGCTGTCACGCCAGACGGCTACCGCGTACAGGCGCCGCTCGGTCTCACCCAGGCGTCGTGCATCCACCGAATGCATGTCCGTGCAGAAGGCACAGCCATTGAGTTGCGAGGCGCGGATCTTGATCAGGTGCAGCAGCGCCGGTTCGATACTCAGACGGCTGGTCAGCGCTTCCAGGCCAATCATCGCTTTCATCGCCCCAGGGGAGGCACTGTAGTAATCCAGACGCTGGCTCATGTCGGGCTCCGTGACAGGAATACCTGCACGGTAGAACCTGAAGGCCATCAGCGACAGGTCCAATTGCTCGAAAAAAACCGGGCCACTGCGCGCCAGGCCAATCTGCCAGATTTTCTCTACGCAACTTCTATCCGAATGCACAATGCAGGTAATCTTGCAGCTTTGACGCTGCCATCAGGCGATAGTCCAGGAGCCCGCGGGTATGGAACTTCATGTCGTCATCAACGGCCGCAAGGACCTGACAAGCCAGTTGTACCAACAGTTGCGCAGCGCCATCGAAAGCGGTCGCCTGGCAGCGGGCACACAGCTGCCACCCAGTCGCCTGCTGGCTGAACAATTGGGCGTTTCGCGTAAGACCGTTTCCGACACCTACGCCCAGTTGACCTACGAGAATTTCCTGACCGGCATCATCGGCAAAGGCACCTACGTCAATGCGCGGCCGGCCAGGATCGTGCGCAAGCAAAACCACCGGGAGCTGGCCGGGGCCGACGTCGTCGAGGCCTGGCGCAGCATGCCGGACCTGCTGCGTCATCCGACGCCCGAAAGCGCATTGCGTTACGACTTCATCGGCGGCGCCACCGGCAAGGGGCAGTTCCCCCTGGACGATTGGCGTCGCTGCACCGCCCACGCCCTGCGCCAGATCGCCAATGCCAAGGGTTTCTACAGTCAGCCCGGGGGCCTGCCGGCACTGCGCAATGCCATAGCCCGGCACATCGCATTTTCCCGAGGGGTCAACTGCCAGGACGATGACGTGGTGGTGTGCAACGGTGCGCAACAGGCCCTGGACCTGATCTCACGGGTATTGACCCGGCCCGGCAGCCTGGTGGCAATGGAGGACCCTGGCTATCCACCGGCGCGACTGCTGTTCGGCTCCCACGGCGCCACGGTGGCCGGAGTGCCGGTGGATGACCAGGGCATGCGGGTGGACCTGATCCCGGACGGCACGCGGCTGATCTATGTCACGCCGTCCCACCAATTCCCCCTGGGCATGCCCCTGAGCCAGGCCCGGCGCGAGGCCCTGCTGGCGCGAGCCTATGAGCTTGGCGCGATCATCATCGAAGACGATTACGACAGCGAATTCCGCTACGAGGGCCGGCCCGCCGACTCGCTGCAGAGCATGGACGAACGGGGCATCGTGGCGTACGTCGGGACATTCTCCAAGACCCTGCTACCGGAGTTGCGGCTCGGCTACGCCATCCTGCCGCCGGCGATTCTCGAAGCGGTGATCCTGGCCAAGCGCCTCACCGATCAGCACACCTCCACCCTGCCCCAATGGGCGCTGGCCAAGTTCATCGCCGAAGGCTGCCTGCTCAAACACATCCGTCGCTGCCACGCCTTGTATGCCGGACGTCGCGAGCGAATCCTGGCGCGTATGTCCGGGGACCTGTCGCCCTGGTTCGAAGCCGTGCCCACCACCGCCGGTTTCCACCTGGCGGTATTGTGCAAAGTACCCATCGATCTGCCACTGGTGATCGAGCTGGCGAAAAAAGTCGAGGTCGGGCTGTACAGCCTTGAAGGTTTCTTCAACGAAGAGCCGCCACGACCGGGCCTGTTCTTCGGTTTTGGTGCCATCGAAGTCCTGGACATCGACATCGCCCTGGATCGCTTGCGGGACATCCTGCAGCAGGTCGCCTGAACGATTGGACTGCCCGCTTATCCGCCGATTGGCTGTTTGAGGTTCGCCCATGCAGGCCTATCCTGCATGGGCGTCGTTGATTGTGAACATCCGTCCGACTTGATTCAGGAGCCTGAACAATGTCTCGCCAAGTGATCAATACCGTCCAGGTGCAAGCCGCCGCCGGTCGCTCGGAAGAACTGGGCCGACAGTTGCAGCAAATCGTCGAAACCCTGCGCACCCAGCCCGGCTGCGACGCCTACATGGTCGACCGCTGTCCGGTGGACGGCGACCGCTGGACCGTCAGCGCCCGCTGGCAATCGGAAGCGGCCATGCAGGCTCACTTCAACTGCCCCGAAGTGCAGGGCTTCATCGGCCTGATCGACAACCGCCTGGCCCGAAGCGTGGATTTCAATAGTTTTCCGATTGTTTGAACGGCCCACGCTCCCGAGCCGGACCCCATGTGGCGAGGGGATTTAGCGAAACGTCGCACCGCCCCGCCGGGCTGCGCAGCGGCCCCAAGATATTCGTGACGGCGCCTATCTGGCGAGTGCTGCGCACTCGAGCGGGGCGGTGCGACGTTTCGATAAATCCCCTCGCCACAGGGTTATGGTCCAGTCAGTTGCAAATCCGTAATAGGCCAATTGGTCTACCGCCCTTCCGAAAGATTGGACGTTTGCTTGCCCCATCATCGGGCATAGGGTGGATCCATCGCCGCAACAGTGCGGATCCACTCAAAACCCACGAAGGCCATTGCCATGAAAACTCTCTCCCTGATCGCCGCCCTCAGCCTGCTGCCCATCGCCCAGGTCTACGCCCACGAAACCGCACCTTCGGAGAAGGTCCAGGTGTTGCAGGAAAAGATGCTGAAAAACCTGCCGGGCAAGAAAGCCATGATGCTGACCGTCGACTACGCCCCAGGCCAGTCGTCCATCGCCCACAAACACGAGGGCACGGCCATGGCCTACGTGCTCGAAGGCGCCATCACCTCCCAGGTCAAAGGCGAACCGGCGATCACCTACAAGGCCGGGGAGTTCTGGTACGAAGCAGCGGGATCCGAGCACCTGGTCTCGAAAAACGCCAGCGCGACCGAGCCGGCGAAGCTGCTGGTGTTCATGGTGATGGGTGAGAAGGAAGCGGTGTTGATTCCGCTGAAGAAATAACACCGCAATCCCCTTGTGGGAGCGAGCCTGCTCGCGATAGCGGAAACACAGCCAACATCATCGTCGATTGACCCGCCGCCATCGCGAGCAGGCTCGCTCCCACAAGGGAAATCGGTGCCTGGCATGGACCGGCGCCCACAAAAAAGCCCCGCATCTCTCAATGCGGGGCTTTTTCATTCAACGCCGGATCAGTTGGCCGTCACGACCGCCTGACCTGCCAACGCCAAGTCCAGCAGTTCGCGGTTGGCAACCGCGTACATGGCGTAGTCGGTGGCGCTGGCGGCACGGATGTCCACCAGCATGGCACGCCAGCGCTCGACCATGTCCTGCTGCTGCTCCAGCCACAGCGCCAGGCGGGTCTCCACGTCCTGGGTGCCGTCGCCCTGTTGCAGGACCGAGATGGTGATCGCCCGTTGCTGCCAGTCGACGTCATCGCGGAACGCTTCGCGGGCCAGGGCTTGCCAGTTGTTTTCCACCGGCAAGGCACTGATCTGCTGCAGGTACCAGGTGATGTCCAGCGCGCTGCCCACGGCGAAGTAGGCCTTGGCCACATCGGCGGCGTCCTGGCCGGTGACGTCGGACGCCTCGATGATCGGCAGCAAGGTGTACAGGTGCGTGGTGCCGGCAACCATGCGCGCCAGCAGTTCCGGCACACCGGCGGCCACGTAGGCCTGGTAGCGGGTCTGCCAGCCTTCGCGGGTCGGGCCTTCCAGCAATTCGTCGAGCTTGAGGCCCAACGCCGCCAGGTGCGGACCGAAGTGAGCCACGTCGCGGGCAGCGTTCTGCTCGTTACGGCGGCTGCGCAGGAACCAGCGGGTCGCACGACGGCCCAGGCGCATCAGCTCATCCATCAGCTCCAGTTGCACGTCGGCCGACACCTGGTGGTCCAGGGCTTCGATCTGACGGAACCAGTGTGGAAGATGGAAGATGTCCCGCACGATCACATATGCGCCAGCCACGTTCGCCGGGCTCATGCCCGTGGACTCCTTGAGCCGTTGGACGAAGGTGATGCCCATGTGGTTGACCAGGTCGTTGGCGATCTGGGTGCTGACGATCTCGCGCTTCAGGCGGTGGCGACGCATGGCCTCGGAGAACTTGCTCACCAGCGTCGGCGGGAACGCGGTTTCCATGTCGCGGGTCAGGTAGTCGTCGTCCGGTACCAGCGAATTGAGCAACGCTTCCTTGAGGTCGATCTTGCTGTAGGAGATCAGCACCGACAGTTCGGCACGGGTCAGGCCATGGCCTGCCGCGACACGTTCGGCCAGTTGGTCTTCGGTCGGCAGGAACTCGATGGCGCGGTCCAGCTTGCCACGGGCCTCCAGATCGTTCATCAGGCGCTTGTATTCGGCGATCCGCACGAATGCGCGACGGGCCGCCAGGGACAGGGCCTGGGTTTGCTTGTAGTTGTTGCCCAACACCAGGCCACCGACTTCGTCGGTCATGCTCGCCAGCAACTGGTTACGTTGCTTGTCGGTCATGTCGCCGGCCTGCACCACTTCGTTGAGCAGGATCTTGATGTTCACTTCATGGTCGGAGCAGTCCACACCGCCCGCATTGTCGATGAAGTCGGTGTTGGTGGCGCCGCCATGCAGGCCGAACTCGACACGGCCCAACTGGGTCATGCCCAGGTTGCCGCCCTCGCCCACCACCTTGCAGCGCAGTTCGTTACCGTTCACGCGCAGCGCATCGTTGGCCTTGTCGCCGACATCGGCGTGGCTTTCGGTGCTGGCCTTGACGTAGGTGCCGATACCGCCGTTCCAAAGCAGGTCCACCGGTGCCTTAAGCAAGGCATTCAGCAGTTCCGTCGGGGTCAGCTTGTCGGCCTTGATGTCGAAACGTGCCTGCATCTGCGGGGTGATGGCGATGCTTTTCGCGCTGCGCGAGAAGATGCCGCCGCCTTCGGACATGATGCTGGTGTCGTAGTCGGTCCAGGCCGAACGCGGCAGGTCGAACAGACGCTTGCGCTCGGCGAAGCTGCTGGCCGGTTCCGGGTTCGGGTCGATGAAGATGTGCAGGTGGTTGAACGCCGCCACCAGTTGCAGCTTGTCGGACATCAACAAACCGTTACCGAACACGTCGCCCGCCATGTCGCCGACGCCGACCACGGTGATGCTGTCTTCCTGGACGTTGATGCCGCGCTCGCGGAAGTGGCGCTGCACGCCGACCCACGCGCCCTTGGCGGTGATGCCCATTTTCTTGTGGTCATAGCCGGCCGAGCCGCCGGAGGCGAAGGCGTCGCCCAGCCAGAAGCCGTAGTCGATGGCAATGCCGTTGGCGATGTCGGAGAAGGTCGCGGTGCCCTTGTCGGCAGCCACTACCAGGTACGGGTCATCGTCGTCATGCCGTACGACGTTGGCCGGCGGCACCAGGGCGCCGTCCTTGAGGTTGTCGGTGATGTCCAGCAGGCCGGAGATGAAGATGCGGTAGCAGGCGATGCCCTCGGCCGCGATCTCGTCCCGGCTGCCGCCCAGTGGCAGGCGACGCGGGAGGAAGCCGCCCTTGGCGCCGACCGGCACGATCACCGAGTTCTTCACTTGCTGGGCTTTTACCAGCCCTAGGACTTCGGTGCGGTAGTCTTCTTCACGGTCGGACCAGCGCAGGCCGCCACGGGCAACGTTGCCGAAGCGCAGGTGCACGCCTTCGACCCGTGGCGAGTAGACGAAGATCTCGAACTTGGGCACCGGCTTCGGCAGTTCCGGGATCAGGTGCGGGTTGAACTTGAAGCTGAAGTAGGACTTGTTCTGGCCGTGGGCGTCGGTCTGGTAGAAGTTGGTCCGCAGGGTGGCCTTGATCAGGTCCAGGTAGCGACGCAGGATGCGGTCTTCGTTGAGCACCTGGACGTCGTCCAGTGCCGTGAGGATCGCCTGCTCCAAACGCAGTTGCTTGTCTTCCAGGTCCTCGCCGGAGAGCTTGCGGGCCAGGTAGAAGCGGGTCTTGAACAACCGGGTCAGCTCGCGAGCGATGTCGGTGTGGTTGTTCAGGGTGCTGGCGATGTAGCCCAGGTCGAAGCCCAGGCGGATCTGCTTGAGATAGCGGGCGTAGGCACGCAGCAGCGCCACGTCGCGCCACGGCAGGCCGGCGGTCAGCACCAGGCGGTTGAACGCGTCGTTCTCGGCATCGCCGCTGACGATGTGGACGAAGGCGTCCTGCAAGGTGTCGTTGAGCTGCTGGATGTCGAGGTTCACCCCTTCGGCGGCGGTGAAGGCGAAGTCGTGGATCCAGAACTCGCGGCCGTTGGTGTGGCGCAGGCGGTACGGGAACTCACCCAGCACGCGCAGGCCGAGGTTTTCCAGGATCGGCAGCACATCGGACAGCGCCAGCGGCGTGTCGGCGTGATACAGCTTGCAGTGCAGCTCACGCTGGCCGGAGACCTGGCCCAGCGGCTGGTAGAAGCTCATGACCAGCGGATTTTTTTCATTCAGGCTCAGCAGGTGCTGCATGTCGACCACCGCCGAATGCGCGGCGAAGCGCTCGCGGTAGCCGGCCGGGAAGCCTTTCGGGTAGTCGGCGAGCACGTTGGTGCCCTGGGCTTCGCCGAAGCTCTCGATGACCAGGCTGGCGTAGTCGTCCTGCCAGCTGCGGCAGGCCTGTACCACTTCTTTTTCCAGCAGCAGCGGGTCGATGTCGATGCGGTTCTTCGGGTCCACCCGCAGGATCAACTGCACGCGGGCCAGTACCGATTCGGAGAAGAACGTCCAGAATTCGCAGTCCGAGGCCTTCAGGCGATCCATCAGCACTTGCTGGATCTTCTGGCGCACTTCGGTGGAGTAGATGTCGCGCGGCACGTAGGCCAGGCAGTAGCAGAAACGACCGTACGGGTCTTTGCGCAGGAACACGCGGATCTTGTTGCGTTCCTGGATCTGCACGATGGACATCACGGTGCTGAACAGTTCGTCCACCGGGGTCTGGAACAGATCGTCACGAGGCAGCACTTCGACCACCTGGGCCAGTTCCTTGCCCAGGTGCGCCTTGGCCTGGAAGCCCGAACGACGTTCGATCTCGGCGACCTTGCGGCGGATGTACGGGATAACGCGTACGCTCTCGCCGTACACCGAGGAGGTGTACAGGCCCATGAAGCGGCATTCCTTGATGACCTTGCCGTCTGCGTCGATTTCACGGATCGACACATAATCCGGATAAGCCGGACGGTGTACACGGCTCGGATGTGCAGCCTTGGCGAACGACAGCGGCGTCGGTTCACGCAGGTAGTTGACGGCGTAGTCCTCGATGCGCAGGTCATCGGCGGTCAGGCCGGCGCGCAGCAGCTTGGTCAGGCCGAGGAACGACTCGGGGTCATACTCGATATGGCCGCCATCGGCATCGTCACGGACCACGAACTCTTCATAGCCCAGGAAGGTGAAGTGGTTGCCCACCAGCCATTCCAGGAAGGTCTTGATCTCGCTTTTTTCGTCGGCATCGATGGCGTAGGCGCTGTTGTCCAGGCTGGTGAGGATCTCCTGGACCTTGTCCTTCATCGGTTCGAAGTCGGCCACGGCCACGCGCACTTCGCCCAGCACCTGCTCGAGTTCCTTGCTCAGGACGTTGAGTTCGGCGGCGTTGGCGCAGCGGTCGATTTCCAGGTACATCAGCGACTCTTGCAGCACGCCCTCGCCCTGGGTGCCCTTCGGCAGGATTTCCAGCAACTCGCCCTTGCTGCCACGACGCACGCTCAGCACGGTGGTCTGCAGGGTATGGATGCTGTAGCCGCGGCGGTTCAGCTCGGTGCGGACCGAGTCCACCAGGAACGGCAGGTCGTGGTGCAACACTTCCACGGCGGTGTGGGTCGACTGCCAGCCGTGGCGTTCGTAATCGGGGTTGTAGACGCGAACCTGCGATTGCGCGTGGTCGAAGCGCTCAAGCAGGCGCCAGGCGGACAGGGTGCAGCCGGCGAGGTCGGACAACCGGCGCTGGGTAAGTTCATCGAGGGAAATGATGCCGAAGAATTGTTCAGCAAACAGCGCCACTTGTGGCAGTGCCTGTTCACTGATGTGCTGCGCCAGTACCGCTTGCAGTTGATGCTGGAAGTCGGCTTTGCTGGCTGCGGTGAAGAACGCCATCTGTGGTACTCCGCTTGGGCTTGTTATTGATGGAAGCGTCATGCAGCCCCTTTCGGGCTGCCGGCCATCCTGTTCCTGATTCTCGGGCAGAGGAAACAGGACGACAGGTGGGTGAAGCTGGACAAGACCCGCAGGTCACATTCCATTTCCATATCATGGGCATCTGCAGGAAACGCCCATGCAAGTGCGCATCCGTTGCGCAGCTTAACGAGTGCGACAAGGCCCCTGCTTGCAGCGCTGCGACATATTCGGTCATCGGCTAGCGTATGCATCGAACAACCCTAGCAGCCTGGGCAGCAATCGGCACCCCACGATGTGAAATCGCGCACGGATCAAGCATGTGGTCGCAGTAAATCCCCCAGGCTGGCAAAATCCGCTTCTTCGCACCCGCAAGGCTCATCGAGCCAGGAGCCGTCCCGATGCAAATGACCACCGCCCTTCTGATCGCCAACCCGTGCGACGACGAAGAAGACAACATGGCCATGCTGTGCTGCCACAGCCTGCAGGGCGAAATGTTCCTGATGACCCGCTACCCCGATGAAGACGAACTGGAAATCGCCCTCGATGGCGAGCCGTCGACCCTGGACGGCGTGAAAGTCACCCTCAGCCCGGCCGTGCTGAAAATCGAAATCGCCGCGGCGGATGCCGATGCGCTCAATGGCGACGATGTGCTGGAAATCAGCCATGACACCGATGAAGCGGATCTGGCGGAGGTGGAACTGACGTTGCAGAACATCCTCAGGGGTGTAGGGACCTACGTCAGGCAGAATTGATTTCAGCGTCTGCGCGGCCGCTATCGCGAGCAGGCTCGCTCCCACAAGGGATTAGTGGCGACCGCTATTTCCGATGACACCTCACAACCCTGTGGGAGCCACTATTCCCGGGAACACCTCGACCCCACTGTGGGAGCGAGCCTGCTCGCGATAGCGTCAGCCCAGCCACTTGGGCCCTTGATCGTCGCCCACCGTCGGTCGCCCCTCCCGCACAACGCCCTTGACGACTCACCGGGTTCTGAGGTTTCCTGAAACCGGTTTCAGAGCCGCTAATAAATCCAACAGGCAGGTTTCAACCGTGAATTCTTTCTCCGCCGCCCAGCGCAGCCGCGTGACCATGCTTGACGTCGCCGAACGCGCCGGTGTTTCCAAGGCCAGCGTCTCGCGGTTCATCGGCGAGGACCGCGCCCTGCTCTCCGAGGCCATCGCCCGGCGCATCGAGCAGGCGATCAACGAGCTGGGCTATCGCCCCAACCAGATGGCCCGCGGCCTCAAGCGCGGCCGTACCCGCCTGATCGGCATGCTGGTGGCCGATATCCGCAATCCCTATTCAATTGCCGTGATGCACGGCGTGGAAACCGCCTGCCGCCGCCACGGCTACAGCCTGGTGGTGTGCAACACCGACCGCGACGACGAACAGGAACGCCAGCACCTGGCCTTGTTGCGTGCCTACAACATCGAAGGGCTGATCGTGAACACCCTCGGTCATCACCGGGACGAACTGCTTGAACTGCGCAGCGAGATGCCCCTGGTGCTGGTGGACCGCAAGGTCGATCGACTCGAAAGCGACCTGGTGGGCCTGGACAATCCGGCGGCAGTGAAGATGGCGCTCGATCATCTCGAACAGCGCGGCTACCGTGACCTGCTGCTGGTGACCGAACCGTTCGACGGCACCAGCTCCCGGATCGAGCGGGTCGACAGCTTCAAGTCGGAGATCGAACGGCGCCCGGCCCTGGCCGGTGCCGTGGTGGAAATCCACGATCAACTGACGTCCCGGATCAAGACCTTTCTCGCCCAGCCGGGTCCTGGCCCCAAGGCGCTGTTCTGCGCCAACGGCATTGCCGCCTTGTCCGCCACCCAAGTGTTGCGCGAATTGGGCTGCCACCTATTCAACGACGTGGGCCTGATCGCCCTCGACGACCTGGACTGGTACCCGTTGGTGGGCAGCGGCATCACCGCCCTGGCCCAACCGACCGCCGAGATCGGCGCCCGTGCCTTCGAATGCCTGCTCAAGCGCCTGCGCGGCGACAACGGGCCGGTGCAAACCCTGGATTTTGCGGCGCGGTTGATTGAGCGCGGGTCGACGCTTGGGATTTCCGAGTGATCGGGGCGGCCCTATCGCGAGCAGGCTCGCTCCCACACGGGACCTGTGCCATATCGGCGATTCCCTGTGGGAGCGAGCCTGCTCGCGATGGGGCCCGCAAGCAGAACCTTTTTTTGAACAAAACTGAAACCGGTTTCAGAGGTGTAGAACAATGACTAAACCACCCGTTTCCATCAGCCTGTCCAGCTACGGCGCCGACCTGGTGCGACAGCAGGGCCAAGGCCGTTTCACCACGCTATTGGCCGCCGCCGGCGCCTCGCGTATCGAATGGCGTGAAGAACTGCTCACCGACGAACAGCCCGCCGAGCTGGCCGCCAATGCCCTGGCCGAAGGCCTGCAGAGTATTTTTTCGTCGCCCCTCGAGCTGTGGCTTGCCGACCGCGCCCAACCCAACCCCGCGCTGTCGCCGGCCTTGCAGCGTGCCGAAGCGTTCGGCTCGAAATGGCTGAAAGTCTCGCTCGGGCATTTCACCGACGCCCACGACCTGACCAGCCTGGCGGAGATCCTCGCCGCCAGCCCGGTGCAGTTGCTGGTTGAGAACGACCAGACGACGCAGGGCGGCCGGATCGAGCCCTTCCAACGTTTCTTCGCCGCCACCGAGCGCCAAGGATTGCCCATCGGCATGACCTTCGACATTGGCAACTGGCAATGGCAGGACCAATCGGCGGCCATGGCGGCCCGCGAACTCGGACGCCATGTGCGGTATGTGCATTGCAAGGCTGTGGCCCGGCGTGACGACGGCAAGTTGATTGCGGTGCCGCCGGCGTTGACCGATCTGCATCTATGGGAACAACTGTTCAAGCAGATGCCCGCCGGCGTGATGCGCGCCGCCGAGTACCCACTGCAGGGCGATGACCTGCTGCAGTTGACCGCTGCACACGTCACCGCCCTTGCCGGCCTCGGGCAAGCCCGCCGGGAGCCTGCTCATGTCTGAATTCGATGTCTTGTCGTTCGGCGAAACCATGGCGATGCTGGTGGCCGACCATTGCGGCGACCTGGCCAGCATCCACCATTTCAGCAAACGTATCGCCGGGGCCGACAGCAACGTCGCCATCGGCCTGGCGCGGCTGGGCTTCAATGTGGCGTGGTTGAGCCGGGTCGGCGCCGATTCCCTGGGACGCTTTGTCGTGCAGACGCTGGAACGGGAAGGCCTGGATTGTCGCCATGTGGCGGTCGACCCAGCGCACCCCACCGGGTTTCAGTTCAAATCCCGTAGCGACGATGGCAGCGACCCGCAGGTGGAGTATTTCCGTCGCGGATCGGCGGCCAGCCACCTGTCGATCGACGCCATCGCCCCGGCGCTGCTGGGCGCCCGGCACCTGCACGCCACCGGTATCGTGCCGGCGCTGTCGGCGACGGCACGGGAGATGTCCTTTGAATTGATGACCCGCATGCGCGAGGCCGGCCGCAGCCTGTCCTTCGACCCCAACCTGCGACCCAGCCTGTGGTCCAGCGAGTCGTCGATGATCCGCGAAGTCAATCGCCTCGCCGCCCTCGCCCACTGGGTCTTGCCCGGGCTCGAAGAAGGCCGGTTGCTGACCGGCTTCGACGACCCGACTGACATCGCCGCGTTCTACCTGGACCAGGGCGCCAACGCCGTGGTGATCAAGCTCGGCGCCCAAGGCGCCTACTACCGCACGCCGCAGGACCAGGGCTTCGTGGCTGGCGTGCCGGTGGCCCGGGTGGTGGACACGGTAGGCGCCGGCGACGGGTTTGCCGTCGGCCTGATCAGTGCACTGCTGGAAGGCCGGGAAATCACCGAAGCCGTGCAGCGCGCCAATTGGATTGGCAGTCGCGCGGTGCAGAACCGTGGGGACATGGAGGGATTGCCGACCCGGGCCGAGTTCCTGGCTGAATTCAACGACGCCAATCGCGAGCAAGCTCTCTCGTTAAATCTGTGGGAGCGAGCCTGCTCGCGATAAAGGCCTGAAGCACACCGCAAATACACCTGCTGCGACAAAAACAACAAGCTCAGGAGTCAACGACATGCAAACGCTCAACCTCGCCACCCGCCGCTGGTGGTACATCATGCCCATCGTGTTCATCACCTATAGCCTGGCCTATCTGGACCGGGCCAATTATGGATTCGCCGCGGCCTCGGGCATGGCCAAGGACCTGATGATCACCCCGGGACTGTCGTCATTGCTCGGCGCGCTGTTTTTCCTCGGCTACTTTTTCTTCCAGGTGCCGGGGGCGATCTACGCGCAGAAACACAGCGTGAAGAAGCTGATCTTCGTCAGCCTGATCCTCTGGGGCTCGCTGGCGACGTTGACCGGCGTGGTGTCCAACGCCTACTGGCTGATCGTGATCCGCTTCATGCTCGGTGTGGTCGAAGCCGCCGTGATGCCGGCCATGCTGGTGTACCTGTGCCACTGGTTCACCCGGGCCGAACGCTCGCGCGCCAATACCTTCCTGATCCTCGGCAACCCGGTGACCATGCTGTGGATGTCGGTGGTGTCGGGTTACCTGGTGCAGCAATTCGACTGGCGCTGGATGTTCATCATCGAAGGCCTGCCGGCAGTACTCTGGGCCTTCATCTGGTGGCGCCTGGCGGACGATCGTCCGTCCCAGGCCAAGTGGCTCAGTGCCCAGGAAAAACAGGACCTGGAAAGCGCACTGGCGGCCGAACAGGTCGGCATCAAGGCAGTGAAGAACTACGCCGAGGCCTTCCGCTCGCCCAAGGTCATCATCCTGGCGTTGCAGTTCTTCTGCTGGAGCATCGGCGTCTACGGGTTCGTGCTGTGGCTGCCGTCCATCCTCAAGGCCGGCCTGCAAATGAGCATGGTCGAGGCTGGCTGGCTTTCCTCGTTGCCGTACCTGGCGGCCGTCGTTGCCATGCTCGGCGTGTCCTGGGCCTCGGACAAGGCACAGAAGCGCAAGCGCTTCGTCTGGCCGCCGCTGCTGGTGGCGTCCATCGCGTTCTATGCCTCGTACCTGCTGGGACCTGAGCACTTCTGGTGGTCCTACAGCCTGCTGGTGATCGCCGGCGCCTGCATGTACGCGCCCTATGGACCATTTTTTGCCATCGTTCCGGAAATCCTGCCGGCCAACGTCGCCGGCGGTGCCATGGCGTTGATCAACAGCATGGGCGCGCTGGGCTCCTTCGGTGGTTCGTACCTGGTGGGCTACCTCAATGGTTCCACCGGCTCCCCGGGCATGTCCTTCCTGCTGATGAGTGGCGCCTTGCTGCTGTCGGTGGTGCTGACCCTCGCCCTCAAGCCCGGCGCCAGCGACCGCGCCAACCCTCATTCCGCGACGCCACACCCGGCGCCCGCCCATTCCTGAATCGAGACCCCGCTCATGAAAAAGCACGTGGTGTTGTACAAGGCGCTGTCGGCGCCACTGATGGCTCGTTTGCAAGCGCAGGCCGACGTCACCCTTATTGAACGCCTGGACGCCCAGGGCCTGGCGCAACTGCGCGCCGCCCTGCCCAGCGCCCATGGCCTCTTGGGCGCGAGCCTCAAGCTGGACGCTTCGCTACTGGACCTGGCGCCGAACCTGCAAGCCATCGCCAGCGTCTCGGTGGGAGTCGACAACTACGACATCGACTACCTGACCGAACGCCGGATCCTGCTGAGCAACACCCCGGACGTGCTGACCGAGACCACAGCCGACACCGGGTTCGCGCTGATCCTGGCGACCGCCCGCCGCGTGGTGGAGCTGGCCAACCTGGTTCGTGCAGGCGGCTGGCAACAAAGCATCGGCCCCCGGCACTTCGGCACCGACGTCCACGGCAAGACCCTGGGCATCATCGGCATGGGCCGCATCGGCGAGGCCTTGGCACAGCGCGGCCACTTCGGCTTCGGCATGCCGGTGCTCTACCACAGCCACTCGCCCAAGCCTGCCGTCGAACAGCGGTTCAACGCACGCTACTGCTCGCTGGAAACATTGTTGCGCGAAGCCGACTTCGTCTGCCTGACCCTGCCATTGACGGCCGAGACCCAAGGCCTGATCGATGCACGAGCGTTTGCGCAGATGCGTCCCGAGACCCTGTTCATCAACATCTCCCGGGGCAAGGTGGTGGACGAAGCGGCACTGATCGACGCCCTGCGCAACGGCCAGATCCGTGGCGCGGGGCTGGACGTGTTCGAGCGCGAACCCTTGAACCCGGACTCGCCGTTGCTGCACATGGACAACGTGGTGGCTACCCCGCATATGGGCTCGGCCACCCACGAGACCCGAGAGGCCATGGCGCGCTGCGCAGTGGACAACCTGTTGGCGGCATTGGCGGGTGAGCGGCCGATGAATCTGGTGAATTCGGGGGCGTGGAAAGGCTGAGTTGTTCTTTTGCCAGCATCGTTGTCATCGCGAGCAAGCTCGCTCCCACAGGACTTGCGGTGTGCCCAATATCTGAGGCTGTCGTTGGCTCCATGTGGCGAGGGAGCTTGCTCCCGCTGGGCTGCGAAGCAGCCCCAAAATCAGCCGGCGCGGCTTCCCAAGAACACTCCGCCAGCCGGCCTGCGACTGCTGCGCAGCCGAGCGGGAGCAAGCTCCCTCGCCACGGGGGCTATAGCGACTAACGCGTCTCGACGTTGTCGAGTGCGCGGTTTGCCAACAGGGTACCCAGTTCGATCAGCTGTTGGATGCCCAGGAGGAAATGCCGGCGTGAACCCTCCAGGTCGAACGCCAGGTCGTTGACCATGACGTTGGCTGAAGCCAGGGTTTCGCTGAGATTGGCGAGCAGGCTTTCGGTGTCGATGTTCTGGTTGACGATGAAGAGTTGGCCGGAGGCAGGATCCGCTTCGGTTTTTTCCGGTTTGGGGTTTAGGTAATGATCGAGGACGCGGTCGGTGACCTCGTTGTGTTTTTGCGACTTGGTTTCTTTGCGCGGTGAAGCAGGACCGGTATTCGGTGGATTCGGGGTTACTTTGAACATAAATGAATCTCCAAATCAGAAAAAGGAGACCATCAACCTCGCTACCAAACGAAGGTGGCGGCCATACGCGGGTTGGTAGACCGGTGACTTGGAGAACCGGCGCGTCCGAAGACGCCCTGCGCATGACCGCCATAAAACAGATACCGAAAGGCCTCTGTTACAGGGGACTGTGCGACAAGTCAAAAGCCGGGCTACCAAACCCGATCGCTGATTCACCAGCGACCCGGAAACGATAGGACTTGCTTCCCAGGCGCACAAGCCGGCGGATTCTGGCGCAGTTGTGGGCAATGGCGCAAGATGAGGTAGCCTGTTCCAGGGCCCTCCTACGCCCGGATAAACATCCCCCCATTTTGTGCGTGCTTTGCAGCTCAAGCGGGACCCAGCTCTTCCTCCCCTGTTTCCAAACCGATCACAATTGTGAACACCCGATCAAAATCCCGTTAGTCGCCACCCCCCGCCATGCATTAAAGTAACGCCCCCAGCCCCGGCATTATCCGAATGCCCTGGGCCACCCTTTCCAGGAACCGTCACCGATGGAACATCGTGAAGCGCTGCTTGCGCTGCGAACCTTTCTTTCAACGCAGATCCTCGGCCAGGAAAAACTCATCGAGCGCCTGCTCATCGCCCTGCTCGCCGATGGCCACATGTTGGTGGAGGGCGCGCCGGGCCTGGCCAAGACCAAGGCCATCAAGGAGTTGGCCGAAGGCGTCGAAGCGCAGTTCCACCGCATCCAGTTCACCCCCGACCTGCTGCCCGCCGATATCACCGGCACGGAAATCTACCGTCCGGAAACCGGCAGCTTCGTGTTCCAGCAGGGCCCGATCTTCCACAACCTGGTGCTGGCGGACGAAATCAACCGTGCCCCGGCCAAGGTCCAGTCGGCCTTGCTCGAAGCAATGGCCGAGCGGCAGGTCAGCGTCGGGCGCAGCACCTATGAGCTGTCGCCGCTGTTCCTGGTCATGGCCACACAGAACCCGATCGAGCAGGAAGGCACCTATCCGCTGCCCGAAGCCCAGCTCGACCGGTTCCTGATGCACGTCAAGATCGGCTTCCCGGATGCCGCGGTGGAACGCCGCATCCTGCAGCAGGCCCGGGGCGAAGCGCTGCACGGCGAAGCCACGCCGGAGCGGCGGGTGAGCCAGCAGGCGATCTTCTCGGCCCGCAAGGAAATCCTCGGTTTGTACATGGCCGACGCCGTGGAGGAGTACCTGGTACAACTGGTCATGGCGACCCGCACCCCGGCCAAGTTCGACCCGGAGCTGGCCGAATGGATTGGCTACGGCGCCAGCCCGCGGGGTTCGATTGCCCTGGACCGCTGTGCCCGCGCCCACGCCTGGCTCGCCGGAAGGGACTTCGTCAGCCCGGAGGACATCCAAGCCGTGCTGTTCGACGTGCTGCGCCATCGCATCATCCTGTCGTTCGAAGCGGAAGCCGCGGGCATCGATCAGGATCGGGTCGTGCAGCGGATCCTCGACGTCGTCGCTGTCGCTTGAGCATGCGTCATGAATAATCCACTGGCGCCCACACCGGGCATCCGCGTCAGCCTTTCGGAGCTGATCGAGATGCGCCATCGCGTGCGCGAAGTGCAATTGTTCTCGACGCCGGGCCAGCGCAGCCCGCTGATCGGCCTGCACCACTCCAAGCTGCGCGGGCGCGGGGTGGACTTCGACCAGGTGCGGGTCTACCAGGCCGGCGACGATGTGCGCACCATCGACTGGCGCGTCACCGCCCGGACCCAGGAACCCCACACCAAGCTGTTTCACGAAGAGCGGGAACGGCCGATCTTCATCATGATCGAGCAGAGCCATCGCCTGTTCTTCGGCTCGGGGCAGGTGTTCAAGTCGGTGCTTGCCGCCCAGGCCGCCAGCCTCATCGGCTGGGCGGCGTTGGGGCATAACGACCGTGTGGGCGGGCTGGTGTTCGGCAACAACAGCCATTACGAGGTCAAGCCACGGCGTAGCAAGCAGAGTCTGTTGCAACTGCTCAATCGCCTGGTGCGGGTCAACCAGTCGCTGCACACCGAAAGCGAGCCGGACCGCGATTCGTTCGGCGTTGCCCTGCGCCGGGCCCGCGAGGTGCTGCGCCCCGGCAGCCTGGTCATCGTCATCTGCGACGAGCGTGCATTGTCCGACAGCGCCGAGCAGCAACTGAGCCTGCTGTCCCGGCATTGCGACCTGTTGCTGCTGCCGCTGTCGGACCCACTGGACCACGCCCTCCCCGCTGCCGGGTTGCTGCGTTTCTCCCAGCGCGGCGCGCAGTTGGAGCTCGACACGTTGAACGTCGAACTGCGCCAGGCCTATCGGGCCCAGGCCGAGGCACGCCAGGCGCGCTGGGAATGGCTTGCGCAGAAGCTGCGGATCCTGATGCTGCCCCTCAGCACCCAGGGCGACATGGTCGAACAATTGCGCGATTACCTGAATCCCGGCCGCACGGGGAAAAGCCGATGAGCAGTCTCGATCAGTTGCAGCCACTGATAGCGCCTCCTCCCGTCGGTTTCTGGCCCCCCGCGCCCGGCTGGTGGCTGCTGCTGGTGCTGTTGCCGCTCTTGGGCCTGAGCATGTGGCACCTGCGCCGGTTCCTTCCCGCCAAGCGCACCGCCGCCCGCGCCGAGCAGCCCCTGGACCCGGTGCGCCTGGCCGCCCTGGCCGAACTGGCGCTGCTGCCCAAACCCTATGACGGCGCGCCGGCGGGTGCCTGGCTGCAGCAACTCAACGGACTACTCAAGCGCCTGTGCCGCAACCACTATCCCTACAGCCAGAGCCACACCCTCAACGGGCGAAAGTGGCTGGCCTTCCTGGATAACCGTTGCCCGGCGGCCGGCCTGACCCGCTGGATGGTGCTGGTCGAAGGTGCCTACAAACCCGAATGCAAGCTGGATGACAAGGCCATCGCCGGCCTGACCCAAGCCGTTGAAATCTGGATTCGCAAGCATGTTTGAGTTCGCCTGGCCGTGGATCTTTGCCTTGTTGCCGCTGCCCTGGCTGATGCGCCTGGTGCTGCCGGCGGCCGACAGCGGCGAGTCGATGCTCAAGGTCAGTTTCCTGGAGGACCTGGAAGGCCTCGTCGGACGTCGGGCCCGGACCCACTTGCCAAGCTGGCGGCAACAGGCGCCCTTCATCCTGCTCTGGCTGCTGTTGCTGATTGCCGCCGCCCGCCCGCAATGGCTGGGTGAGCCGCTGCCGATTGCCGCCAGCGGCCGGGACCTGCTGGTGGCGGTGGATGTCTCGGGTTCCATGGACTTTCCCGACATGCAGTGGAAGGACGAAGAAGTCAGCCGCCTGGCGCTGGTCCAGCACATGCTCGGGGATTTCCTCGAAAGCCGCGAAGGCGACCGGGTCGGCTTGATCCTGTTCGGCAGCCAGGCTTATCTGCAGGCGCCGCTGACGTTCGACCGGCGCACGGTACGGCGCTGGCTCGACGAAGCACGCATCGGCATCGCCGGCAAGAACACCGCCATCGGCGACGCCATCGGCCTGGCCCTCAAGCGCCTGCGTCAGCGCCCGGCCCACAGCCGCGTGCTGGTCCTGGTCACCGACGGCGCCAATAACGGTGGCGAGATCGACCCGCTGACCGCCGCCCGGCTGGCCGCCGACGAAGGCGTGAAGATTTATCCCATCGGCATCGGTGCCGATCCGGAGCAAAGCGGCACTGCGGGTTTTCTCGGCGTCAATCCGAGCCTGGACCTTGACGAGCCGACCCTCAAGGACATCGCCCAGGCCACGGGCGGCCGCTACTTTCGCGCCCAGGACGGCGAGCAATTGCTGGCGATCAAGACCACCCTCGACCAGCTCGAACCGGTGACCCAGCAACCGACCCAGGCCCGCCCCGCCCAGGCGCTCTATCATTGGCCGTTGGCCGTTGCGCTGTTGTTGAGCATGTTGCTGGTGGCCCGGGAACGCTGGCCGGACAATCCGTTGCAACGGCTGTTCAGCCAACCGCTGTTCCAACCGGCCCACCACGCCGAATGGCGGCAACGCCTCAAGCGCCTGCGTTTGCGGAGGCGTCGATGAGCGCTCTCTGGCCGCACTGGCTGCGCCCCGCGTTCGTGTTGCTGCTGCCCCTGCTGGGCTGGTTGCTCTGGCAACTGTGGCATCGGCAGAAACGCGTGGGCCGCTGGCAGATGATCCTGCCCCCGGCGTTCCATGCCGTGCTGCTCAGTGGCGGCAGCGGCCGGGAAAGCCGGCTGCCCTGGATCGCCCTGGGCCTGGGCTGGTTGCTGATGGTGCTGGCATTGCTGGGGCCAAGCTGGGCGCGGGTCGAACAGACCAGCCAGAAACCCGCCGACCCGTTGGTAGTGGTGCTGGAACTGACCCCGGAGATGCTCGCCACCGACGTTCCACCTACACGCCTGGAGCAAGCTCGGCGCAAGCTGCTGGACCTGCTGCATAGCCGCAGCGATGCGCAGACGGCGATCATCGTCTATGCCGGCAGTGCCCATACCCTGGTGCCGCTGTCCGACGACCTCTCCACCAGCGCCAACCTGCTCGAAGCCCTGGCGCCGTCGATCATGCCGCAAAGCGGCCATCGCGCCGACCTGGCGATCAACAAGGCCATGGCCCTGCTGGATCAGGGCGGGCTGGGTCACGGCCGGATCCTGTGGATCGGTTCATCCTTGAACGAGCAGGAACGCCAAGGCATCCATCAGGTGCTTGGAGGTTCCGCCACGCGTTTGTTGATGCTGGGCATCGGAACCCGGGAAGGCGCGCCGGTGGCGCAGAACGACGGCAGCTACCTCAAGGATGACCAGGGTGCGATTCTGCTGCCGCGCCTGGACAGCCCGAGCCTCAAATCCTTCGCCAATGAGTTGGACGGTCGTTATCGCCCGGCACGCCTGGACGACAGCGACCTGAAAGGCCTGGGCCTGCTATCTGGCCCGCGCCATCTGCGCAGCGACGGCCAGACCCTGCGCCTGGACACCTGGGCCGACCAGGGCTATTGGTTGCTGCTGCCGCTGTTGCTGCTGGCCGCCTGTGCCGGGCGCCGAGGCTGGTTGTTCTGCCTGCCGTTGCTGTTCGCCTTGCCACAGACCGGTCATGCCTTTGAATTCGAGGACCTGTGGTTGCGCCCCGACCAACAGGGCTTGCACCTGCTCAAGCAGAAACGCCCGGCCGAGGCCGCCGAGCACTTCGAGGACAGCCAATGGCAAGGGGTCGCCTTGTACGAAGCCGGCGCCTATGGCGAGGCCGCCCGACGCTTTGCCGAAGGCAACGACGCCCGCGCGCATTACAATCGGGGCAACGCGTTGGCCAAGAGTGGTGAACTGGAGGCCGCGCTGGATGCGTATGAACAGGCCCTGGAATTGCAACCGGACCTGCGCCCGGCGCAAACCAACAAGGCCCTGGTGGAAAGCCTGTTGAAGGAACAGGCACCGCCGCCGGATGAGCCCAAGCCGGCCGAAAGCGAGGAGCCGGGCCCCGCCGAGCAGTCGCCGAACGCCGGCATGCCGCCCCAAGCTGCGCAGACCGAATCGACCCCGGCCGAGGCCACCACGGCGCAGGATGAAAACCAGGCATCCCAAAAGCCTGCGACGGGCGCCCAGGACGTACCAGGCAGCGAGTTGCCCGACGAACAGACCACCACCCCACCGTTGCGCCCCGCCGCCGGCCAGCGCAACGAAGAAGAACAGCACCAGGCGCTGGAGCAATGGCTACGGCAGATCCCGGACAATCCGGGGGAATTGCTCAGGCGAAAATTCTGGTATGAACAGCAAAGCCATCAGGCCCAGGGAAAAACCCAATGATCCGCTTCACCGCCCAGTTCCTTGCCTTGCTGTTCTGGATCGGCACCGCCCAGGCTGCGCAGTTGACGGCCAACGTGGATCGCAGCCGCCTGAACTCCGGGGAAACAGTGGAACTGACCCTGGAATCCAACGATGCCACGCTGTTCGGCAAGCCTGACCTGAGCCCGCTGCAGCCACTGTTCGATGTGCGCGGCACCCGCCAGGTCAACCAGTTGACCACCCTGGACGGCGAAAACCGCGCCACCACGCGCTGGATCGTCACCCTGCTGCCACGCCAGAGCGGCACCGTGGTCATCCCCGCCGTGCACCTGGGCGAGGTGGCCAGCCAGCCGATTACCCTGCAAGTGATCGAGAGCGAAACCCGCAATGCGGCCGGGGCCCTGGCACCGATATTCATCGAGGCCAGCCTCGACCAGAGCCATGTGTATGTACAGGCCCAGGCGATCCTGACCCTGCGCATCTACCATTCGGTGTCGCTGTACGACGACAGCAGCCTCACGCCCCTGCACATTCCCGATGCGCGCACCGAACAGCTGGGCGAATCCCGCACCTATGAAAAAGTCATCAATGACGTGCGCCACGGCGTGATCGAACTGCGCTACGGCATCTATCCGCAGCGCAGCGGCGAACTGACGATCCCGGCCCAGACATTCAGCGCCACCCTGGTCGAGCCAGTCGCCCAGGACGCGGCACCGTCGGGGCCCAAGCCCGGCCAGTTGACGCACGTCAGCTCGACACAACTGCTGCTGACTGTCGATCCCAAGCCGGCCAGCTACCCGGCCGATGTGCCCTGGCTGCCGGCACGCAGCCTGTCCTTGAGCGAGAGCTGGAGCCCGGAACCGACCCACAGCCAGGTCGGCGATTCCCTGACCCGCAGCCTGACCCTTGAAGCCGAAGGGCTCGCCAGCGCCCAGTTGCCCCCCCTGCCGGCCACGGAAATCAACGGCCTGAGGCGCTATCCCGACCAGCCGGTGCTGAGCAGCCGCAGCAGCGAGCGCGGGTTGGTGGGCAGCCGTGAAGACCGCGAGGCGCTGGTGCCGAACCGTAGCGGCACCATCGAGCTGCCGCCGGTTGAAGTGATCTGGTGGAACACCCTGGAGAATCATCTGGACCGCACCAGCCTCCCGGCGCGAACCCTGCAAGTGGCGAACAACCCGAGCCTGATGGTGGATACGCCAACGGGCACGCCGCAGATCGTGACCACCGTCGACAACGAAACCCTGTGGTACTGGCAATTGAGCTCGTTCCTCCTGGCCTGCACCACGCTGCTTGGCTTCGGCCTGTGGTGGCGCGCCCGCTCGCAGCCGGCGATCCTGCGCGCGGCACAGGTCGGACCGAGCCCCCGCACCCTGCTGGACGACCTCAAGCGTACCTGCCTGGCCAACGACCCCCACGCCACCCGTCAGGCACTCGACGCCTGGGCCCGCCAGCAACCGGAAACCCTGGCCGACATGGCGGCACGCTTCGTACCGCTGTCCGACGCCCTGGATGGCCTCAACGGTGCGCTCTACAGCGAAACCGGCCAGCACTGGCAAGGCGAAGACCTGTGGCGTGCCATTCGGGCCATTCCCGCCGCAGTACGCTCCCAGGACCCGCTGGCTGACAGTGGGTTGCCACCGCTCTACCCGAAGTAATCCCCGGCCCTTGTGGCGAGGGAGCTTGCTCCCGCTGGGGCGCGCAGCGGCCCTGTTCTTGGGGCTGCTGCGCAGCCCAGCGGGAGCAAGCTCCCTCGCCACAGGAAGTTGAGCAAGTCCTCTGCCTGGTTTCCCAGTAAACTCTGCACTTTTCCAGCCGCCCTCTTCACCCGCGGCCATCATCTGTTTTCTGGAGTTTGCCTTGCGTCTGTTCCACACCTCTGACTGGCACCTGGGGCAAAACCTGCACGGCCAGGAGCGCGATTTCGAGCACGCGTGTTTCCTCGAGTGGCTGCTGCGCCAGTTGGCCGGCGAGAAGCCCGATGCGTTGCTGATCGCCGGCGATATCTTCGACACGGTCAATCCGCCGGTCAAAGCCCAGGAGCGGCTGTACGATTTCATCGTCAGCGCCCATGAACAACACCCCAGCCTGACCATCGTGATGATCGCCGGCAACCACGACTCCGGCTCGCGGATCGAGTTGCCCGCGCCACTGATGCGACGGCTGCGTACCCACGCCCTCGGTCGGGTGCTGTGGCTGGACGACGGGCAACTGGATGTCGAACGCCTGCTGCTGCCCTTGCCCGATGCCAAGGGCAAGGTCAAGGCGTGGTGCCTGGCCCTGCCATTCCTGCGCCCCGCCGAAGTCACCGGCGCGCAACTGGGCGATTACTACCTGCGGGGTATCGGCCAGGTCCACGAATGGCTGATCGCCGCCGCCAACGGCAAGCGCAAGAAGGGCCAGGCATTGATCGCCATCAGCCATGCGCACATGGCCGGCGGTTCGGTGTCCGAAGACTCGGAGCGCAGTCTGATCATCGGCAATGCCGAAGCCCTGCCCGCCAGTCTCTTCGGTCCGAGCATCAGCTACGTCGCCCTCGGCCACCTGCACAAGCCGCAAAAGGTCAACGGCGAAGAACGCATTCGCTACAGCGGCTCGCCGATTCCCCTGTCGTTCTCGGAAATCGGTTATCGGCATCAGATCCTCGACGTCACCCTGGACGGCGACACCCTGGTCAAGGTCGAACCACGACTGATTCCCCGGGCCGTCAACCTGCAACGCCTGGGCCCGGCGCCGCTGGCCGAAATCCTCGGACAACTCAAGGAGCTGCCGGACATCGACCTGCTGGCCGACGTCCAGCGCCAACCCTGGCTGGAAGTGCGGGTGCGCCTCGACGAACCTCAGCCGGACCTGCGCAACCAGGTGGAAATCGCACTGCAAGGCAAGGCTGTGCGACTGGTGCGGATCGCCGCCGAATACGCCGGCCGCGGCAATGCAGCGGGTGCCGATGACGATGCGGCCTTGATCGAGTTGGATCAACTGAGCCCACAGGAATTGTTCAGCCGGGCCTGGCAGGACGCCTATGGCAACGCAGTGGATGAACAGACCCTCAAGGATTTTGCCGTGTTGCTGCAAGACGTCCAGATGGAGAGCGAGCAACCATGAAAATCCTCGCGATCCGCCTCAAGAACCTCGCCTCCCTGGCCGGTCCTTTCGACATCGATTTCACCGCCGAGCCCCTGGCCAGCGCCGGTCTGTTCGCCATCACCGGCCCCACCGGCGCAGGCAAAAGCACCTTGCTCGACGCCCTGTGCCTGGCGTTGTTCGGTACCGTGCCGCGCCTCAACAACACCGGACGCGATGCCAAGGTGCCGGACGCCGACGGCGAAATCGCCACCGGTGACCCACGCACGTTGTTGCGCCGTGGCACCGGCGATGGCTACGCGGAGGTGGATTTCCGCGGCATCGACGGGCGCCGTTATCGCGCCCGCTGGGAAGCCAATCGTGCCCGGGAAAAGGCCGGCGGCAAGTTGCAGGCCAGTCGCCAGAGCCTGCGGGACCTGGACAATGACCAATTGCTGGCCAGCCAGAAAGGCGAGTACAAGGCTCAACTCGAAGCGGCGCTGGGCCTGAACTTCGAGCAGTTCACCCGCGCCGTGTTGCTGGCCCAGAGTGAGTTCAGCGCCTTTCTCAAGGCCGATGACAACGACCGCAGCGAACTGCTGGAAAAACTCACCGACACCGCCCTGTATACCCGCCTTGGCCGCCGCGCCTTCGACAAGGCCAAGCAGGCCAAGGAAAGCCACAAGCAGCTGCAGGACCAGGCCACCGGCGTCACGCCGCTGCCCCCCGAGGCCCGGGCCGAGCTGGACGCACGCTTCAACGAAGCCCAGCAACAGCTCAAGACCCAACAGGCGCAACTCAAGCAGTTGGAACTGCAACACACCTGGCTCAAGGACCTGCGCCAGTTGCAGGACGAACACGCCAGCGCCGCCGAACAACTGCAACAAGCCGAGGCCGACTGGAACGCCCTGGCGGACGAGCGCCTGAAGCTGACCCGCCTGGAGCAACTGGCGCCCCAGCGCCATCAGTTCATCCGCCAGGCGGAACTGACCCGGCTCCTGGCACCGCTGGCGATCCAGGTCCAACAGCTCGGCCAACAGCAACTCGACCTGAATGAACAACAGGCAGAACTGGAAAAAGGCCTCGCCGCAGCACAACAGGCACTGGTCGCCGCCCGTCAACAAAGCACCGACAACGCGCCGTTGCTGCGCCAGGCCTTTGAACAACAGAACACCCTCGCCCGCCTGATCACGGAAGCCAATCAGGCCACCGAGCGCCAGGCGCAGGCACAACTGGCCTGCATGGACGGTCAACGTACCGTCGAGACCTTGCTCGAACAGCAAAACCAGGTGGCCGCGCGCCTGCAGCGCATCGCCAGCGAGCTTGAGCAAAGCAGCCACCTCGCGCCGCTGAGCGAAGCCTGGAAAGCCTACCGTGATCGCCTCCAACAGTTGATGCTGATCGGCAATCGCTTGAACAAGGGCCAGGCCGAACTCGCGGCGCTGGAAGCCAGCGCCACCCGCGCCGCCGAGGAACTGGTGGCCCGTCGGCAAGAACTCGAAGTGCTGTACAAGGAGGCCGGCGCCGAACCCGAAGCCGTCGCCGAACAGATCCAATTGCTCGGCAATTTGCTGCAAGACAACCGCAAGCAACAACGGGCCTTCGAGGACCTCACGCGGTTATGGGCCAGTCAGCAGGAACTGGACAAACGCGGCGGCGAGCTTGAACAACGCCAGCAACAGGCGTTGCAGGAACGCGATCGACTGGTGCGCGAAGGCGGCGAAGCCAAGGCCGAGCTGGCGGTTGCCGAACAGACCCTGAGCGTGACCCGTGACCTGCTGACGCGGCAACGGTTGGCCCGCAGCGAAAGCGTCGAACAGTTGCGCGCGCAGCTACAGGACGGGCAGCCTTGTCCGGTGTGCGGCAGCGTCGAGCATCCTTATCATCAGCCTGAAGCCCTGCTGCAAAGCCTCGGGCGCCACGATGAAAACGAAGAAGCCAACGCGCGCAAAGCCGTCGACCAGCTCAATGAAAAAGTCATCGACCTGCGTGCGCAATACAGCGGGGTCATGGCCCAGCTCAAGGAGTTGAAACAGCAGCAGGAACAACTGGCGGCCCAGCAACAGGAACTGGCCCCCAGCCTTGAAGCCCATCCGCTGTCCGCGCAACTGATGGCCCAGGACAGCGTCAGGCGCGACGCCTGGCTGGCCCAGCAGAACACCCAACTGCACCAGCGCATCACCCAGGACGAACAACGGCAAGCCGCCCTGCTGACCCTGCAACAGGACGCCGCCCGCCTGTCCCAGCATCTGCGCAATGCTGAAACGGCGAGCCAACAGGCCTCACTGCACCTGAGCAATCAGCAGCAGGAACTGGACCGGGATCGCCAGCGCCTGGACGACGAACTGAGCCATTTCAGCAGCCTGTTGCCGACAGACACCTTGCAAGCCCTGCGCACCGAGCCCGCCGCAACCTTCATGCAGCTCGACCAGCAGATAGCCCAACGCCTGGAGCAACTGGAACAGCAGCGTGAAGAACTCGGCGAACAGCTCCAACGCCAGCAGACCCTGGAAAAGGAACAGGACCGTCAACAGACCCGCGTCCAGCAGCTGGAATCGGCGCAACAGCAACTCAACGGCCTGACCGAACAGCAGCAGGCCTGTCAGCAGGCACTCACGCAATTACTTGGCGAACACAGCAGCGCCGAACAATGGCAGCAGCAACTCGACCAGGCCCTGGAACAGTCGCGCACTGCCGAGGCAGCGGCCAATCAACAGTTGCACGAATTACGCAACGGCCTGGTGCAACTGGCCGCCGAACTCAAAGCCCGACAGGAACAGGCACAGTCCCTGGACGCTGAACATCAGGCACTGGCCGCCGGTATCGCTCAATGGCGCACGTCCCATCCTGAACTGGACGACGCAGCCCTCGAAGCCTTGCTCGCCCTCGATGAGCAACAGGTCGGCCAGTTGCGCCAGCGCTTGCTCAACAGTGAGAAAGCCATCGAACAGGCCCGCGTACTGTTGATCGAGCGAGAACAGCGGCTACAGAATCATCAGGCTCAGCACAACGGCAACCTGTCACCCGAACAGCTGGCCGACACCCTCACCCAACTGCAACAGCAATTTTCCACCAGCGAACAACGTTGCGCCGAACTGCGTGCCGAACAGGCTGAAGACCAGCGCCGGCAAAACGCCAACCAGGCGCTGGCCCAGCAGATCGAGCAGGCCTATGCCGAGTATCAACGCTGGGCCCGGTTGGATGCGCTGATCGGCTCCGCCACCGGTGACCGTTTCCGTAAACTGGCCCAGGCCTACAACCTCGACTTGCTGGTGCATCACGCCAACGTCCAGTTGCGGCAACTGGTGCGCCGCTACCGGCTCAAGCGCGGCGGCAGCATGCTCGGGCTCCTGGTGCTGGATACGGAAATGGGCGATGAATTGCGTTCGGTGCATTCATTGTCAGGTGGCGAAACCTTCCTGGTCTCCCTCGCCCTGGCGCTGGGCCTGGCCTCGATGGCTTCCAGTACGCTGCGGATCGAGTCGCTGTTCATCGACGAGGGTTTCGGCAGCCTCGACCCCGAGTCGCTGCAACTGGCGATGGACGCTCTCGATGGCTTGCAGGCTCAGGGCCGCAAGGTCGCGGTGATCTCCCACGTGCAGGAAATGCACGAACGGATCCCGGTGCAGATCCAGGTGCAGCGTCAGGGGAATGGGTTGAGTACGGTGGAGGTCAAGTAAGGCTGCTGAACACCTGGGGGACCTTGTGGGAGCGAGCCCTTGCATCAAGGTTGACTGTACCGCCGCTATCGCGAGCAGGCTCGCTCCCACAGGGATTGTGGCTTGACTGCTTCGATCAGTCTTGCAGCAAGCCCAGTAATCGCTCGCGCGCCGCTTCCGGCTCGCCTGGCACTGGCTGGGCAGCCGAAACAATCGGGGCGGAATAGAGAAACAGCAGCATCATCGCCAGACGCATCGCCATGGTGTCGATCCTTATGGAAGAAGGAGTCAATTTTTCAGCGTCAAATTTAAACACATGGCTATGTGATATTACAGCGGATTTTTCAGAACAGATTGAAGCGATGGGTGAAAACGATGAAGCCTGCGATCTTTTCTCTCCCTGTCGAGACGAAAAGATCGCAGGCTTCAGTCGTTACGACGCGCTCAGTGCTGGGTCTTGTGATCCAGTGCAGCGTAGAAGTTGGCACTCTGTTGCAGGTATTTCTCGGTGTAGCTCTGGGTACGATTTTTCTTGTCGCTGATCTCGATGCTGGCACTGGCCGGCAGCGCCACGGTGGCAGAGATAGCGGATGCGGCGATGATGGAGAAGAGGTTCAGGTTCATGGCGGTATTCCTCGGATTCAGTTGGCTGTCTTGCCCGGTTGGGCCGTGAAGCAAACTTACGCGCCGAGGCGTCTCGTCTAGAAATGCTTTGCAATGCTAGCGAATATCAGTGCCGTTGATATAACCGCGCAGGCCCCGAAAAACGGGGCCTGTGCCTTATCGAGGCTGGATGAACTTCACGTCGCTCGGCGCATCCATCGACAGTTTCTGCACCGATTTACCCAACAGGCCGGTCTTTGGATCGCGTGCGAACACCACGATCTGATTGCTCTTCTGGTTGGCAACCAACAGGAATTTCCCGCTCGGATCGAGGCTGAACTCCCGCGGATGGTCACCCTCGACGGAGCGGCGTTGCAGTTCTTTCAGCGTACCGGCCGCCGGGTCGATGGCGAAGACCAGCACTTCGTTGCTGGTGCCGCGATTGCTGACGTACAGGAACCTGCCATCCTTCGAGGCGTGCAAGGCCGCAGCCGCCCTTGCTGGCTGAGGCTTGCCGGCCGCCAGGTCAACCAGTTGGCGCTGGACCAGGCGACCGTCCTGGTAATCGAACACCGCCACTTGCGCAGTCATTTCCAGGGTCAGCCAGGCGTGCTTGCCGTCGGCGCTGAACAGCAGGTGACGCGGTCCGCTGCCGGGCGGCAGTTGCACGAATGCCGGGTCGGCAGCAGTCAGCGGCAGCTCGGGATTGGCCTTGGGGTCGTAGCGATAGACGAACACCTTGTCCGCCCCCAGGTCGTTGGCGAACACATATTTGCCGTCGGGCGACGACACGGCCGAATGCACATGGGCCGACATCTGCCGCTCGGGGTTGACCCGGCTTGGCTGGTGACTGCTCAACTGCACGACGGGCGCCAGCTTGCCATCGGCGCCCACGGGCAATACCGCAAGCGTACCGCCCGGATCCTCCACCACCGAATAGTTGCTGACCAGCAGATGCCGGCCATCGCCGCTGAGGCTGGAATGGGTCGGCTCATTGCCCACGGTCTGCACCTGGTTGATCAGGCTCAGTGCGTGGGTCGTCGGGTCGATGGCATAACTGCTGACCTTGCCCACCGGATCCTTCTGCCCCGGCCCATTCTCGTTGACCACGAACAGCCGGCTCATGTCCGGGGACAGGGTCAGCCACGACGGGTTGTCGGTCTTGATCACCTGCAACGGCTTGGCCTCGAGCTGGCCGGTACGGCTGTCGAACTGCAGCCGGTAGACGCCTTGGCTCTGGCCTGCCGTGTAGGAGCCCACCAGCAATTGATAGCGCTCATCGGCGTTGGCCTGCATGCCCATGGCGCCCACACTGCCGGCCATCAACAATGGCCAGAGACTACGCATCCTCATGTTCGTCCTCCTCATCGTCGTGGCCGCTGGTCGCTTCCACACATTCCAGGTGGTGATCGCCCGAATCGCTGGAAATGATCCAGTGTTTCGACGCCGGGTCGAACGTCGCGGCCTGCATCTGCGCAGGCGTAAAGCGCCAGTGCGCGAGGGTGCGGCCGTTCATGCACTCGACGTGCAACTGATCCTGTTCGTCGAGGGAGAAATCGAAGGCGTGCAGCCCGTCGATGATCAGCATGTCGCAGGCTTCGAGCGCGTACAGCAGGGTGTCGGTTACGGCAGTCATGGGGATCGGTCGGTCGCTGGGAAAGTGAGCATGATAGCTCAATGTCCGGGTTGGCCTTGGGCTATCAAGTCCGGAAGCGTGTTGGCCGGCAGATCGCTATCGCGAGCAGGCTCGCTCCCACAAGGGTTTCGGGGTGGCCGCGGGACTCATGTCCGCCGCCAATCCCCTGTGGGAGCCGGGCTGGCCCGCGATGGCGGCGGCACAGCCAACATCATCGCAAGCTGACCCACCGACTTCGCGAGC
>NZ_KN322987.1:665534-792473 GCF_000774145.1 Pseudomonas mediterranea CFBP 5447
CTTCGCGAGCAGGCTCGCTCCCACAGGTTCCGCCTACACCACAGACCCCTGTGGGAGCGAGCCTGCTCGCGATAGCGGCGAACCTGCCCACCCAGAACCTCAGAACAACCGCTGCACCTGCTCCAGCACTGCGCGGTTCATCTGGCCGGTGTGGGTGTGCAGGCTGACGTAGCTTTGCAGCATATCGAGCTTGGTGTTGAGCAGGTCTCGACGGGCCTGGAACACCCGCTGCTGGGCATCGAGGATGTCCACCGTGGAGCGCACGCCACCCTGGAAGCCTTTCTCCGTCGAGGTCAGCGCGCGCTGGTTGGACTCCACCGCGCGCTGCATGGCCTTGCTCTTGGCAAACCCGGCCACCACGCCCAGGTAATCGGTCTCGATGTTCTCGGCAAGCTGCTGACGCTGCACGTCATAGTCCGACTGGGCACCGGCCAGTTGCGCTTCGGCCTTGGCCACCGAGGCACGCACCGAGCCGCCGCGATACAGCGGGATATCCAGTTGCACCCCCACGTAATACGTATCCTGGCGCGGATCGAGTTCCTGATACTGGCGGGTTTCCCGGCGGGTTAACTGAGTGGTCAGCGACAGGCTCGGGTAATGCCCGGCACGCTGGCTGTCGGCCTGGGCCTCGGCCACTTTCACCGCTGCCAGGCGGGCCGCCAGTTCGGGACTGGCGTCACGGGCGATAGCCGTCCAGTAGCGCAGGTCCTGTTCCGGCGGAATCGGGCTGCCGAGGGGGAGTTCCTCGCGCATCGGCTGGATATCGTCGATGGGCACGCTGGCCCGGCCGGACAAGGCCCGCAGCGCCGCCACCCGGCGAGCCTGGGCCTCGGCCTCCTGGGCCTCCACCAGATCGAGGCGTGCCTGGGCCTCATCGATGTCGGTGATCGCACCCTGGCCGCCCTGGTAAAGTTTTTTGCTCTGGATGACCAACCCGTTGATGGCCGCCTTTTGTTGGGCGATCAACTTGATTTCATTCTCCGCCCGGGCCACATCGAAATACCCTTTGGCTACCCGGTCGTACAAGGTCTGGCCGGCGACATCGAACAGCTGGCTGCCCAGTTGTCCGCGGGCCTTGCCTTCCTGATAAGCCGCCCAGCGGCCCTTGTCATAAAGCGGTTGTTGCGCCGCCAGGGTGACGCTGTTCGCCTGGTAGTCGTTGCTGTTGACGTAGCTTCTGTCGTCGCCGCCGTCGGTACGGCCGCCGTAACCGTAGCGCGATGTCAGGGATACCTGGGGATACAGGCCACCGCGACCGATGGCCTCTTCGTTGCGCGAAGCATCGAAGGCATGGGTGGCCGATTGCAGGGTCGGGTCGTTGAGGCGTGAGGCATCGTACGCGGCGGTCAGGCTCAGGCCGCCCTCGGTGGCCCACGCGGGGCTGATCGCCACCCAACCGGTATACAGGCTTAACAACACACGGGAACGATAAAGGCGCCGGTCAGTCACGCTCATTCCTCCTTGAAGGCAGCGAGCAAGCGTTCGCGCAAAGGTTTCATCAGGTAGTTCATCAGGGTCCGTTCGCCGGTCACCACCGTGACATCGGCCAGCATGCCGGGACGCACCCACAGGCCCGCGGCCTGCAACGAGACGACGGTCTCGGCGGGAATCTCGACCTTGGCGGAGAAGTACGGCTGGTGCGTCTGCTCGTTGATCAACTGATCCGCCGACACCGTACTGACCGTGCCCGTGACCGTCGGCGTATCCACCCGCTGCAACGCGGTGAAATGCACGTGCACCGGCAGCCCCGGCCGCAGCTTGTTGGCCATCAGCGGCTCGAACCGCGCCGTGATCGCCATCGGCGCATCCAGGGGGACCACTTGCATCAGGGTCTGGCTGGCCTGGACGACGCCACCGACCGTGTGGATGTTCAAGTCCATGACCTGCCCGGCCGCCGGCGCGCGGATCGCACCGTTGTCGACTTCGAACTGCAAGGCACGGATCTGATCGGCGTAACCCGCCGCCTCGGCGGACACTTCACTGAGCTGGGTCTCGGCATCGCGACGGAACTCCTGCTGCGCCTGCAAAGCCTTGAGCCGACTTTCGTTGATCGACTGGCGGGTCCTGCCGACATCGCCGATCCCGGAAGCAATCTGACCGGCCAATTGGGCGGCGTTGCGCTCGGCCTCGAAGAGTTTGTTGCGCGGGACATAGCCTTCCCGCGCCAGGTCCCGCAGGCCCTCCAGTTCCTGGCGCTGGAAACGCATCTGCGCGTCGTAGTTGCGCTTGACCCCTTCGTAGCCGAGCAGTTGTTGCTCCAGCGCCGCCACTTCATGCTCGATGATCTGCAAGCGGCTGCCCAGCTCGGCGCGGCGACTCAGGAACAACTGGCTCTGCAACGCCATGGCCGCCTTGACCCGGGGCTCGTCGGCACGGGCCAGCAGGTCCTCCGGCCATTGGATCTCGGCGCTGCCCAGACGCTCGGCAATCAGGCGTGCCTCGATGCTGCGGTCGTTGAGCAACTTGCCCAGGGTCACGTCCAACTGCGCTTGGGCCTGCACGGTATTGAGCTGTACCAGCAACTGCCCCTGGCTGACGCGATCGCCATCACTGACCAGGAGCTTTTCCACCACGCCCCCCACCAGCGATTGCACCGCCTTGCGCTCGCCCGCCACCACCACGGTGCCGCTGCCGACGACGCCCTGGTCCAGCGGCGCCAGGCAGGCCCAGAGCAATGCCCCGCCCAACGCCAGCACTAGGAAACCCACGCCATAACGCGCCGCACCGCCGGCATCGGTACTGGCGCCGGGCAACGCGCTGACGTTGCGCAGGCTTCGCCCCTGCTCGCTATATGCGTGTGGATTTGGAGTCAGATCATGCATCTTCGCCAGCCTCCCTCACCGCGGCCGATCGCGGCCCCGGCATCAGCGCCTTGAGTACTCGGTCGCGGGGACCGAATGCCTGTTGGATTCCGTCCTTGAGCACGAGGATGTGGTCGACCATCGCCAGCACACTGGGCCGGTGGGTGATCAGCACCACCGTACTGCCCGCCGCCTTGAGCACGGCGATGGCTTGCACGAGGGCCAGTTCGCCGGCTTCATCAAGATTGGAATTCGGCTCGTCGAGCACGATCAGCGCCGGGCGCCCATAGAGCGCACGGGCCAGGCCGAGACGTTGCTTCTGCCCGCCGGACAAGCCAAGCCCCCCGGGCCCCAGCGGCGTGTCATAGCCCTTGGGGAACCTCAGGATCATCTCGTGGATGCCGGCGTGACGACTGGCGGCGATGATCTTGTCGGCATCCTGCTCGCCGAAGCGGGCGATGTTGTCGGCCACGCTGCCGTCGAACAACTCGATGTCCTGGGGCAGATACCCAAGGTGAGGCCCCAGGGCATCGTGGGACCACTGACTGATCTCGGCGTTGTCCAGGCGCACCGAACCGCCCAGGGGCGGCCATACACCGACCAGCGCCCTGGCGAGGGTGGACTTGCCGCTGGCGCTGGGCCCCACCACGGCGAGCACCTCACCCTTTTCGAGCTGGAAATTGATTCCCCGCAGAATCGGCTGCGCGGCGCCGGGAGGGCCGACGTACAGTTGCTCCAGGCGCACCGCACCGGTGGGTGGCGGCAAGGGCATGCGCAGGCGATCACGGGAATGCTGGGCAAGGAGCAGGCTCAGGCGCTGATAACTCTGGCGCCCGGCATTGAACTGCTTCCACGAACCGATGGCGATTTCCACGGGCGCCAGGGCCCGCCCCAGCAGGAGCGACATGGCGATCATCATGCCTGCCGACAACTGGCCTTCCAGCACCAGCAATGCCCCCAGCCCCAGCGACAGGGATTGGCCGGAGATGCGCACGAAACGGGTCATCGAGGTGATACGGGCGCCGCGGTCACTGGCATGGGCCTGGGCGGCGATAATGCGTTGTTGCAACAGGCTCCAGCGCTGCCGCAACGGCCCGAGCATGCCCAATGCCTGGATGACTTCGGCATTGTGCAGCGTGCTGTTGACGTAGGCTGCCGATTGCACGCCCAGTCGGTTGGCTTCGCCCAGGCGCGTGCGGGTCGCCAGTTCGCCCCACAGCGCCAGACCGATCAGGACGAGGGCGAGCACCAGGGTCAGCACCCCGAACCAATGATGAAAAATGAACGCCACCAACAGGAAGATCGGCAGCCACGGCGCATCGAGCAAGGCGATCAGCCCCTGCCCGGTAATCAACTGCCGCAGCGTCGCCAGGTCGCTGAGCACCTGCGCCGGGTTGGCGTTGTGCTCGCGCAGGCTGCGGGCAAAGGCGGCATCGAAAATCCGCTCGCCCAGAGCCTCGTCCAGCCCGGCGCTCATGCGAATCATCACCTCGCCGCGTACCCACTCGATCAAGGCGCTGAACATGAACAGGCCCAGGGCGATCAAGGTCAGCATGAACAAGGTGGTTTCGTTGCGACTGGTCAGGACCCGGTCGTACACCTGCATCATGTAGAGCGACGGCACCAGCACCAATAGATTGATGACGCCGCTGAACAGCGCCAGGGACCAGAACACCCGGCGATAGCTCAATAACGCAGCATCGATGTCGTGACGAGGATCGAGAAGCAGCCCCATAGATGGCAACCCGCAAAAAAATAGTCGGTCCAGGACGCAATCCATCGCGAGTTTTTTTGCCCGAAGGCGTTTCGAGAAGCCCATCGATACAGCTGACGTGACGCCGCTAGGGCGCGCCAATTACTGACAACGCTCGAACGGGTTAGTGCCAGATCGGCAGAAAGGGTTTACAGGCAGGATGACAGGCGGAGAGCGTGATTTCAGGAGGGTGTTTCAGGGGTGAAACAGATTGGGAATGGAACGCTTCTTGTGGCGAGGGGATTTATCGGGGATTTATCCCCAAATCCCCTCGCCACAAATAGCTTTCCCTGGGGCTACCCCAGGGACGCCGCCCTCTCCACCTGCGGCTGCTGCCGCGACGTGACCAGCCCGATAAAGGAAATGATCAGTGCCAGGCCGAGGGTCGAGCTGACTTCGCTACGGTGCTCCGGCGTCACCATCATCACCCCCAGTGCCGCGCAGATGAAGACGATGACCAACCAGGTCAGCCAGGGAAACAGCCACATGCGGAAGGTCAACTCGACGTTCTGGCGGCGCAGCAGACGGCGCATGCGCAGTTGGGAGATGGCAATCGCCAGGTACACCAGCAACGCGATGGCTCCGGAGCTGGCGAGCAGGAATTGGAACAGGCCGGCGGGCATGAAGTAGCTGAACAGCGTGATACCCGCCCCCAGCACAGTACTGGCAATCACCGCGGAACGCGGGACGCCGTCTCCCGACGTGACCTTCAGCGCCTTTGGCGCATCACCGCGCCGCGCCAGCGAATAGAGCATGCGCGAGGCGATGTAGATCGAGGAGTTCATGCAACTGGCCACCGCGATCAGTACCACGGCATCCACCAGGAACTTGGCATGAGGGATGTTCATCAGTTCCAGCGCCCGCTGGTAGGAACCCACCGAAGCCAGCTGCGGATCGTTCCACGGCACCACGGAGATGACCACGAAGATCGACAGCAGATAGAACACACCAATGCGCCAGATCACCGAACGCGTCGCCTTGGCAATGTTCTGTGCGGGGTTATCGGATTCGGCCGCCGCAATCGTCACCGCCTCCGTCCCGATGAAGCTGAACATGATGGTGATAAAGGCCCCGACCACCGCCGATAAACCGTTGGGCGCGAAACCGCCATGTTCTTCCATCAGGCGGCTCAGGCCGCTGGCTTCTCGCTCGGGAATCCAGCCCATCAGCACAGCGAACCCCAGGGAAATGAAACCGATGATCGCCACGACCTTGGCCATCGCGAACCAGAACTCGAACTCGCCGTACTTGGAAACGCTGAACAGGTTCGTCACGGCCAGGGCCACGATCGATACCGAAGCGAACAGCCAGGCGTCGACAGACGGAAACCACTGGTTCAACACGTGCCCGGCGGCCAGCGCCTCGATGGGAATCACCAGGACCCAGAACCACCAGTACAGCCAACCGATGGTGAACCCGGCCCAGCGCCCGATGGCCTGGTCGGCATAGGTGGAGAACGAGCCGGTGTCCGGGCGGGCCACCGCCATCTCACCGAGCATGCGCATGACCAATACTACTAACAGGCCGGAGAACAGGTAGGCCAGCAACACCGCCGGCCCCGCTGCCGCAATGGCATGCCCAGAACCCACGAACAAACCTGCGCCGATGATTCCGGCAATGGACAACATGGTGACGTGACGAGGCTTGAAGCCCTGTGCCAGATGGCCGTTCGAATCCTTGAAACTGGGGCTGGTCATTTTCTTGTTCTCTTTTTAATCGACATTGAACGTACCGAGGAACAGACGCTACGCAGAAACGGTGCGCCACGTTACCCGTCTCACTTGCTCGCTGAATTATCTGTAAGCGCTCCTTTTGTGCCTGATCTCGTCATAAATTACGTAGCATTTGGCCATACACCCCTCATCCAAGGCGCATTGCAGAGCGTTCACCCTAAAGTGCCAGCATCTAAATAAACGCTTTAAATATTTTATCGAGTTAAGTATTTTGCATGGATCCCGGGGGCTGTATGCCCTCTTTTCCAGTGACAAAGGATCTCCCGTGAGCGGACTGCGTGAACGTCAAAAAGCCGAACGACGCCAAGCCATCAGCAAGGCCGCGATCGAACTGTTCGAGCGCCAGGGTTTCCAGAACACCACCATCGAACAGATCGCCGGCCAGGCCGGCGTCTCAGCCCCTACCGTGTTCAAGTACTTCGGCAACAAGCAGGAGATTATCCTGGAGATCCTCCACGAGGCCGACCAGCGCGCGCTCAAGGACACCCGGTTGCAGGTGCCTGAAATCGAGGATCCGGTCGAGGCGCTGTGTTACCTGGAACGGTTGCTGACGGGCTACGCGCTGGAAGTCATGCACCCCAGCCTCTGGCGCGAATTACTGCCCTTGATTCTGTTTGGCGGCGACGGCGGATTACCGGATGGCTATCGCGCCATGAACGATGCGCTCAGGGCTGAGATCAGTGGCCTCATCAAGGAGCTGCAGCAAGCCGGCAAGCTGCGCGCCGACCTCGACGTCGAGCTGGCCGCCTTCCTGTTGAACGATTATTCACACCTGCAGCTGTTCAGGCTGGTCAACCAGGAACAACCGGACATCGAGGCGCATTCCGCCCAGGTCAAGCGGATTACTGCGCTGCTGTTCCAAGGGATGCGTGCCTGAAGGAAGACCTGACAGATCGCCATCGCGAGCAGGCTCGCTCCCACAGGGGAATTGGCGCCGGACGCGGAATGCGTGTGCACTGAAGAACCAATGTGGGAGCGAGCCTGCTCGCGATGGCCCCTCGCGATGGCATGGCGGTGGGTCAGCCACTGCAGAGTCGACTGATAAACCGCCTTCGCGAGCAGGCTCGCTCCCACAGGTTTTGTAGCTTCGCCCTATCGCCGGTCAGCGATTGGTCTTGATCGCCGTCCAGGTCCGTGTACGGATCCGTTCGATTGCCGCCGGCATGGGCTCGAGGGCGAACAGCGTCTTGCGTGCGTCGTCCGGGATGTACATCGCAGGATTGTCACGCACCTCGGGATTCACCAGCGCGGTGGCCTCCTTGTTGGGGTTGGGGTAACCGATCTTGTTGCTGATACGAGCGATGACATCGGCGCGCATGATGTAGTTGATGAACGCATGGGCCTCCTGGGTATGGGGGGCGTTGGTGGGAATCATCATCACGTCCGACCACATCGGTGCACCTTCCTTGGGCAGTGCCATTGCCACGTTGACACCCTTGCCTGCGGCATCGGCCAGGCGCTTGGCGAGTGCCACGCCGCCTGACCAGCCTACGGCGATGCAGACGTCGCCATTGGCCAGGTCCATGCCGTAGCGTGACGAATTGAAGTAGGAGATGAACGGCCGGATCTTGGCCATCGCCGCCTGTGCCTGCGGGTAGTCCTCACGTTTCTGACTGTTGGGGTCCAATCCCTTGTAATGCAAGGCAATGGGCACGATCTCGTTGGCGGCATCGAGAAAACCGACCCCGCAGCTGGCCAGTTTGGCCAGGTTCTCTTCCTTGAAGATGATGTCCCAGCTGTTTATCGGCACATCGGCCCCCAACACCTGCCGGACCTTGTCGACGTTATAGCCGATCAGTGTGGTGCCCCACAGGTACGGCGCCGCATAGCGGTTGCCCGGATCCCCCACGGCTTCCAGGCCCTTCATGAACTCCGGGTCCAGTTGCTGCCAGCTTGGCAGTTGGCTGCGGTCCAGGGGCTGGACGGCGCCGGCAGCGATCAAGTGGCTGACGTTGGAACTGCTCGGGTACACCACGTCGTACCCGGAGTTGCCGGTCAGCAGCTTGGACTCCAGGGTCTCGACACTGTCGAACACGTCGTAGATCGGGCGGATCCCGGTTTCTTCCTGAAAACTCTTGAGGATTTCCGGCGGCAGGTACTCGATCCAGTTATAGATTCGCACCGTCCGCTCTTCAGCCACGCATGCACCGCTGGCCAGCAACGAAACGAAAGCACCCAACACCGTGTTACGCAAAGACTTGTTCATGGCAAAACACTCCAGCGCGGCCGCGAAGGCTCGCGGCATCAATAGCGATAGGTGAACGATAATTCCAGCGCGCTGAACTTCCGGTCGTTGCCAAACACCTGCTTGGCAGCGGCCATGGGCTTGACCCAGTTATAGGACAGCGAAGAAACCAGCGCCTTCGACGGCGCCCAATCCAGGAAGACGACGCTCTCGTCGGCAAAGCGCCGGTCACTGACCGCCGTGCCCATGTAGTTCTTTTCGTCCAGCCAGAACTGGTAGTGAATGGCCCCGAGGTTGAGGGTTTCGTTGAGGTGAGTCTTGATCGAGAACTGTTGGACGTTTTCGTTGCTGTTGAACAGCAGGTAGTTGCCGACGACATCCCCTACCAGCCAGGTGCCCCAATCGACATAGCCCTTGCTGAGCGGGTCCCAGGACTCCTGACGGTTGTCCGCCAGGTTGTCATCGCCGGAAAAACTTGTGTAGCGGTAACCCACCACCGGCGTCAACGGCAAGGTATCGAAGGCATAGTCCGCCTGGCCATACCAGGCCTTGGCATCGTACTCGACGCCTTCGCCATTGCCGCGTTCCAACGCATACTCGGCGTTGAGGGTCAGGGCCGGCAGGCCTGGGACCTTGGCGTTGAGCGCCCGCAGGTTGTACACCTGCATGCCGTCCCGGCGCAGCGGCGTGGCGCCCCTGGGGCCGAGGGCATTGACCTTCATGGCCATGGCGCCGAGTGTTACCTGATCGTCGAGGTTGTAATCGAGGTTGGCCCCGGTCATGCGGAAGTCACCCAGGTCATCGTCGGTGCGCAGGGTGAACGCCTGGGTTTTCAAGGCGCCGTGATCCCAGGCCAGCACCGCCGAATCCTTGAAGGCACTGCGCGGTGCGAGCCAGTAGGCGCCGTCCTTGAGCTGATCCAGGTTGCCGTCCATGACGATGAAGCCGGTGCCGATCATGTAGTTCTGGCGGCCGGCGGTGAATGTCCACTCCCCCGCCCGGAACCCACCATAGAGTTCTTCGGTGGCCACCTCGCCATCGGAGCTGCGGGTGAAGCCGCCGGCATCGCCATCGCCGAAAGTCGTCGCCCCGACCAGCGAGCCGCCGGCCAGCAGGCTGAAGTCCGGCTGCAAGGCGTACTCCAGCTTGACGCCTGGTTTGACGTAGAACTCCTGCCAGTCGATTTTGCTGCCGCCATTCTTGCGGCTGCGCATGTCGACACGGCCAGCGCCGAAGTTGACGTTGCGGGTGGAAATGGCCGCGCCGCCGGCGGTGACGTTGACTTCCCCCTTGAGATTACCGTCCTCGAAGGTGTAGCCCGCCAGCGCGGCCTGAGCGGTCAGGGGTAGCCCGACCGCCAGGAACGTTCGAGATAAACGCGTCATGGAAACCATGTGAAGCTCCTGTGTGATTTATTGTTGTTACAGGGCAGTGAATGGCGGCGCAGAACGTCGCCAACACCTGGCGGGGCCAGGTGAATGGAACGCGATCTTGTAATCGGGAAGCGTGGTCAGTCGCCGAGGTGCGCCGCGATGGCTCGCAGCATTCGCACGCTGTCCCCGTCGAACGGGCTGACGGCTTCGTTCAGGGACGACTGCTTGACGATCACCACGCCGGATGGCTTGTCGACGAACAGGTATTGGCCATGGATGCCACCGGCCATGAGCGCCTGGCTGTGATCGTTGAAGACGTACCACTGGCTGCGGTAGGAGGCGCCGGGGGTCCAGGCTTCAAAGTCGGGGGATGTGGCGTAGATCGCCGGGTCGGCGCCGGCGGCGATGCGCGCGACCGTCTCGGGCGACAGCAACTGGCGCCCCTGGTGACGGCCGTCATTGGCCAGCAGGCGACCGAAGCGAGCCATGTCGCGCAAGGTGGCGTTGAAACCGGCACCGGCCACGCTACGCCCCCATGGGTCCGCCATGAAGTAGCCGTCACGCTCACACCCCAACTGGCTCCAGACCTCTTCCAGCAGGTGATGAGAGGCCTTGCCGCTGGCGCGTTCCATGACCCAGGCCAGGGCTTCGGTGGTGGCCGTCACGTAGTGAAAAAAACCGCCGTGCTCACCTTGCTTTCGCAGCGACGGCAGGAACTGGTACAGCGACTCGAACTGAGCGTACTGCGCCGGCGCCGGTTGGAAACCGCAGGCATAACCATACTGGGAGCTCTCCGAATCCGGGTCTTCGTACACCTCGCTGTAGTGGATGCCCACGGCCATGTCGAACAACTGGCGCACGGTCGCATCGGCGTAGGCACTGCCCTCGAACTCCGGCACGTAGTGGGCCGCGGGCAATGCTGGATCGAGCACACCTTCGCTGACCAGCTGTTCGCCGAGGGTGCCGATCAGCGATTTGGTGACCGAGAACATGACGTGTCGGTCCTGGGGCGCCTGGCCGTTGAAGTAGCGCTCGAACAGCACGGTGTCGCCCTGCATGACCAGGAATGCGTCGGTCTGGCTGGCCACCAGGTGCTCGATCACGCTGATGCTCAGGCCGCATTCGCTGTTGAAGTGCAGCTCATCCAGCGCTTGTGGCGTCTGCCTCAGGACGCTGGCCGGCCCTGCCCCGGCCTGCACATCGATAGAAGGCCGCAGGCGCGCCAGATTGCGAAAGCCCCATTGATTGAAAGGCGGACGCATCCAGTTGTGCCAGGTGACACGACGGTGAGGTTCGGCCGGAAAGCCTTGCATGAACGGAGAGGTAAAGCGTGCGTCGGATGACGACTCATGCGTCTCGACATAAAGACTGGCCAGTGAAGGCGCGGTGTTCTGATTCATCGGGTTGCCCCTGGAAATGACTCTGCGTGACAGCAGATGCAGGGAAATAATTACCCGATGATATTTTTTAGTCAATAAAACTTTTTACAGACGATTCATTTTTATCCTCATGGGATTCCTGAGTCATCCGCGAATGACGCCGAACCCTGTGGGAGGGAGCCTGCTCGCGATGGCGGCGGCCTGTCCAACATCTGTGTGCCAGACACCCCGCTATCGCGAGCAGGCTCGCTCCCACAGGGATTTGTGGTTAGGCACAGATATCGGTTGTGCCCCGGAAAATGTGGGAGCGAGCCTGCTCGCGATGGCGGCGGCTTGTCCAACATTTGTGTGTCAGACACCCCGCTATCGCGAGCAGGCTCGTTCCCACAGGGATTTGTGGTTAGGCGCAGATATCGGTTGTGCCCCGGAAAAATGTGGGAGCGAGCCTGCTCGCGATGGCGGCGGTCTGTTCAACATCTGCGTGACAGACATTCCGCTATCGCGAGCAGGCTCGCTCCCACAGCGATAGAGGGGTATTCGAGAGGGTGCCGTGGGGTTCAGCGACCCGGCCCGGTACCCAGCGACTCAGCCATCCGAACCAGATCGGCGAACGATTTGGCGTGCATTTTCTTCATCGCATGGGCGCGGTGGATTTTCACGGTGATTTCGCTCAGGTTCATCTGCCCGGCGATCTGCTTGTTCATCAGGCCCTTGACCGCAAAGGCCATCACCTCTTTTTCCCGGGCGGTCAATGTCTGGTAGTGGGCATGCAGGTCGGCAGATTGCTGCCGGATTTCGCGACGCCTGATGTCTGCCTGGAGTGCGGCGGTCACGGCATCCAGCAGATCCTGTTCGCGGAAGGGTTTGGCCAGGAAATCCACCGCGCCGGCTTTCATCGCCTTGACCGACATCTCGATGTCGCCATGGCCGGTGATGAAGATGATGGGAATAGTCGAATCCGACTCCGCCATCCGGCGCTGGAAGTCCAGGCCACTGCTCCCCTGCAGTCGCACATCGAGGACCAGGCAACTGGGACAATCCGTCTTCGGTTGCTGGAGAAACTCCGCGGTGGACGCAAACGTCTCGACGCGGATCCCGACCGAGCGCAACAGGCTGCTCAATGCATCGCGAATGGAGGCATCGTCATCCACCACGAACACAATGGAGTCCTTGCTGCCCGACTCATGGGACGAGAGACTACCGTTCATGCACGATCCTCCTGGGTGGACGGGGAAAAATTCTAGCACAGGCCACTAGGCCACCCAGTGGGGCTCCAGCGCCGAAAGCATAGCGAACAGATCATGGGGGCGATGGAAGCAGGCATCGACCTGGGCACTGTAGCTTTCTCCGCTGATGCACCAACTGCAGAAATGCTCGCAGTTATTGAAGAATACCCGGTACTGCTTTTCACCCAATCTCGAACGCGCCCGATCCACGATTTCGTCGCTGGAATAGTTGCAGGGTTCCTGAAGCATCCAGACCGGCTTGCCGTTGGCAAAATGCTCAAGATCGGTCACTTCGATGGGCCCCGGCCGGAGCGAACCGCTGAATCCCGAATAGTGGACCACGTCTGCCCCGCCCAGATAGATCCCGTGATGCAGGTAGAACCGGCGCGGGCTGATCAGGTGCGCGCCTATCGGCAGATGGCCCGCAGGCTGTCCGATATCGACGGGCCGCAATGCAACCTCCGTCAGGCGCGCCGGACGTGGATGGCAGTGGCGAGGCTCGGCTAGCCCGTGACGCTCGGCTATCGGCATGCTCAAGCGGTAGAAGGCGCTCGTCGTGATGAGCGCCATGCAAATCAGCGCTATCGAACGAAGAGATGACAGTTGCTCTGCTGCTCTGGCGGTCAAGTTGTTCACGACACATTCTCCGCAGTCCTTGATGGGGAATATATCGCCGGGGGTTATCGGGTTTCATTTGTACCTGGGTTGGTTCGGGTGACCGATTGATATACGGCCCCTAAACCTAAGTATTAAACCAACGCCCTCAAAGGGGCGCGATGGGCAGCGTGAATTGAACGGTGGCGCCGCGTGGCGGGTTGGCAATCGCCCTCAGGCAACCGCCATGGGCCTCGATGATCGAGCGACAGATCGACAGCCCCAACCCCAGGCCGGTGGGCTTGGTGGTGTAGAACGAGGTGAACACCAGGTCGGTGCTTTGCGAGGCGAACCCCGGGCCCGTATCGCTCACACTGATCAGCACGCAATCCGTCTCGTCCAGCGTCGCGCAGATCACCAACCGCCGCTCGCCGGCACTGACACTGCCCATGGCCTCCAATGCATTCATGATCAGATTGAGCAGCACCTGCTGCAGCTCTACGCGATCGCCTTCAATCAAGGGCAAGCCGTTCATGAGTTGTGTCTGTATCGAGGCACCGCTCTTGATGATCTGGCCACGGGTAAACTCGATCATCTCTTCGATGGCCGCTTTGATGTCCACCAGCCCCTTCTGCGGCGGTGCCTTGCGGATATGCCCGCGGATCCGGCCCAGCACATCCGCCGCTCGGTTGGCGTCGAGGATGAGGCGCTCCAGTACCGGCCGGACCTCGTCGATGTCCGGTGGCTGGGCGTTCAACCAGCGTAGCGCCGCATTGGCGTTGAGGATGGCGGCGGCGATCGGCTGATTGACTTCGTGGGCGATCGAAGCCACCAATTGCCCCATGGTCGCCACACGGTTGGCATGGGCCAGTTCGGTTTGCACCTCGCGATAGCGCCGTTCGCTTTCACGGATTTTTTCTTCCGCCTGCCTGCGTTCGGTCAGGTCCAGTACGAAGGCAACCCCCTCATTGCTACCCGCTTCGAACAGGGCCAGGCCGACAATGACCGGCAAGCGGCTGCCATCCTTCCTGAAATATTCCTTTTCGTAAGGCCGGGCGTGCCCGGTCAACAGCGCCTGCGCCAGCGAGCGGTCGCTGAGCTCCCGAAACTCCGGCACCGTCAGATCTCTCCAGCGCAAGCCACCGTAGGCCAGGTCTTCCCGCTGATAACCCAACATGCGCAGGAACGCATCGTTGGCCTCGATGATGTGCCCATCGGCATGCCAGACGAGAATTCCGATGATGTTGGCATCCACCAGGCGACGGATCTTCGCTTCGCGCTCGGCGACCTCGCGGTACAGTCGGGCATTTTCCAGGGAAACCGCGGCCTGTGAGGCTACCAGCTTCAACACGGCGATCCGGCCAGGACTGAACACCTGGGGCGCCAGGTTGTTTTCCAGATAGAGCGCGCCGACGAGCTTGGCCTGGTTGGTCAGCGGCAGGCACAGGAGCGAACGGACCTGCTGCTGACGGATATAGGCATCCGTGGCGAACGGCGCCTCGATCAGGGCATCGCCCAGCACCACACTCTCGCGGGTGCGCAGGACGTGATAAAGCACCGACTCCGGCAACAGCGCCGCGCTCACCGGCGCATTCCTCAATTGAGTGGTGATGCCGTCGGCGCTCACTTGCGCAGCGATCCGTTGCTCACCGTCCTGGGACAGGATCAGCAGCCCGCGTTCGGCACCGGCCTGCTCGATCGCGGTGCCCATGATCGTGTCGATCAGTTTTTCCAGGACGATTTCGCCCGACACGGCCTGGGAGACCTTGAGCACCGTGGCCAAGTCAAGGTGCTCGACCGGCGTCGCCATGGTGGTGGTCGGATCGGGCGCCGGTTCGTCGGCCCTGAGTGCGGGGAACGTGTCCTCAAGCTGTCGCACCTTGCCATCGGCGCCCCAACGCAGGTAGCCGTAGCGGGCATCCTGCAAATAGACGCGGGCGATCTTGCCGAACCCGCGCGCCCGATAGAAACGCGAAGCCAGCTCATTGGCAAGCGCCTCGACATGGACGAAACCGCTGGCCTGGGCGGCTTCCATAGCTTGCTCGTAGAGCAGCTCGGCGTCGATCACCCGCCCCTCGACCCGAGCGATCTCGGCACCGACCAGGGCGGCGCGGCTGGCGAAGTTTTCCGGACACTGCCGGGCCCAGCCCTCGAGCCACTGGTGGTCGGCCGTCATGGCGATCAAGTGCTGCGCCCGCTCGTCCGCCGAGACGCTGTCGCAGCAGGCGGCCCGGGCCAACGCACCGTAGAAGTGGTACTCGGCTTCCTCGCAGAACGCCTGGCAAACCCAGAGCAACCGGTGGGCCTTGGCGGCCGCCTCGACGGCGGCCTCGGCGTCGTCGGCCAGGTAGCGCGCCTGTAGTTTGCGGACCCAGTACAGACACTCGGCCAATACCAGGTCCGGGTTACTGGACAAATGGGCTTCGGTTGCGGACTCGTTCAATTCACCGTCGTCCAGGCTACCGAAGGTGGGGGTCTCGCCACGGAGCATTCGGATGAGCGTCAGTTGCGTGACGATGAAATCGGTGACCAACCCGAACCCCACCTTCCTTGCATACGCCAGGCCCCGTTCGGACTCGCCTTGCACGTCATGCAACGGCTCGCCGGCGAAAAGCAGATCGGCGACGAGGTTGTTGCCGGCATAGGCACCGTAGGGCAGATCGCCGATCCGGTTCGCCGCTGCGAAGGAGCGGCGCAGCAGATCGCGACATTCCCCCACCGGCCTCATCCAGCGCACGGCAAAACAGGAGAAGCACAGGTAGGTGCTGGCCTCGAAGCGCGTCAGGCCTCGTTGTTCGACAAGTGCACAACCGAGCTGGCCGAATCGGAACCCCATTTGGTAGTCACCGAAGCGCCGACCGGCGACCCGGAAGAAATTGGCGTAGAGCACACAGGATGCATCGCAGTTGCCTCGCTCCAGGCTCAGGTTGACCGCTTTGCAGATCAACAGATCCGCCAGGTTGCCATCGCTCTGCAAGGCCGGCGCGAAGAGTTTGCCCAGTGCGTCGAGGGTCATGAGGGACGTCGGATCGTCCATGAGCGGCAAATCGATAAGCGCTTCGATAGCCCGCTCGCCGAGCAGCGAGCCGATGCGCTCGTACTCCTCGCGGACCTGGGCGTCGCTCGGATGCGCCGACCATTCGATGCCCACATGCCGCAGGTAGGCCAGGCAGACCGCAACCGCGCCGTCACTGCGGTCCAGGAGCAAATAGACATCCATCAGCAGGCAGGCCACGCGGGCCCGTTCGATCACCGTGGTGGCGCGATCCGCCAGGGCGGTCAGGCACGCGTCCGCCACTTCCAGTTGCCCGGTCAGCAGCTCGCATTCGGCCCGACTCAGCGCCAATGCGAACATCAGCTCATGGCGACGGGACCAGCACGCCTCATCCAGCAACTGCATCCCGGTAATGAAGTAATTCAGCGCCGAAGCATAGGCCGTCGAGGCCTTGGCCCGCTGACCGGCGATCAGGTTGAATTGCGCCAGTTGCTCGCGCTCGCCCAGGTCGGTGATCAGCGCGACGCCACGGTTGAGTTGGCCGACGATTTCGAAAATCGCCTCGTCCCGTTCCTGTTCGCACGTTTGCGCGGCAAGCAGGCGTCCGATGCGCAGGTGGGCCTCGGCACGTGAATCCTCGGGGATCAGCGAATACGCCGCTTCGTGGATCCGGTCATGAACGAACCGATAGGCGCCGTCCAATCGCTCCACCAGCTCCTGGCGGATCGCCTCCCACAGTACGATCCTGAGCTGCGCTTCCGGTATGCCCAGGGCAGTCGAAAGCGTCTTGAAGTCGGCCACGTTACCCAGGCACGCCAGTTGCTGCAGGGCCAGTTGCGTGTCCTCCGGCAGGCGAACCAGTTTGCCGACCATCAGGTCCACGATGTTGTCGGTATAGCCCTTGGCGTGGATACGATCCGGGTCCCACCACCATTGCCGCGCCTCATGGTCGTAGGTCAGTAGATGTTCCTCGGCGAGCGCGTGCAGGAACTGGATCACGAAGAACGGATTGCCGGCGGTTTTATCCAGCACCAGCTGCGCCAGGGGCTCGATACGTGAAGGCTCGTCCTGCAGCGCCTCGGTGATCAACTGCTCGACATGCGCCTTGGCCAGCGGCGTCAAGGTGATCTCGCTGACTTTGCCACCAGCGCTGCGGATGGCCTGGAGCTTGGCGGTCAGCGGGTGCAGGACATCCACTTCGTTGCTGCGGTAGGCACCGACGAGCATCAGGTGGCGCACATCGGAGCTGGTCAGCAAGTCCTCCAACAGGTCGAGGGTCGCCGCGTCGAGCCATTGCAGGTCATCGAGAAACAACGCCAGCGGATGGTCCTCGCGGGCGAACACCCCGATAAAGCGCCGGAACACCAGCAGGAAGCGACGTTGCTCCTGTTGCGGATCAAGGGACGTGACCGGCGGCGGCTCGCCGATGATCAGCTTGAGTTCGGGAATCAGGTCGGTCATCAGCCGCGCGTTGGCGTCCAGTGCCTCCTGCAACGCGTCACGCCACGTCGCCAGCTCTGCGTCACTCTTGCCCAGCAATGTACGCACCAGGCTCTGGAATGCCTGCACCAGGGTCGAGTACGGAATATCGCGCCGGTACTGATCGAACTTGCCGCTGGCGAAGAGGCCTCGCGGCGGCACCAGTGCCTTATGCAACTCATTGACCACCGAAGACTTGCCGATGCCGGAATAACCGGTGACCAGCACCAGCTCCGGCGAGCTGCTTTGAACGATCCGGGAGAACGCGGCGACCAGGGTGTCGACTTCCTGCTCACGGCCATAGAGCTTTTCCGGAATCAGCAGCCGATCCGACGCGCCGTGCTCGCCCAGCGCAAAGGCATCGATGCGGCCCTGTTGTTGCCAGTCCGCCAGGCACCGCCGCAGGTCATGCTCGACACTCGCAGCCGTCTGGTAACGCTCCTCGGCGGTCTTGGCGAGCAGCTTCATGACAATCAGGGAAAGCATCTCGGGAACGGTGGCGACCCGCTCGCTGGGTGGCAAGGTCTTCCTGGCGATATGGCAGTGCACCCACTCGATGGGGTCGGACGCGGTGAATGGCAGCGAGCCGGTCAACATCTGGTAAAGGGTGACGCCGAAGGAATAGAGGTCGCTGCGCGAATCGATCGAGCGGTTCATCCGCCCGGTCTGCTCGGGTGCCATGTACGCGAGCGTGCCGGCCAGGGTCTCGGGCGCCTGTCGCTCCCGCGGCAAGCGCGAGGCCAGGCCGAAACCCGTGAGCCGGGTCTGGCCGTCGGTGCAGTTCACCAGGATATGGCTGGGCTTGATGTCCTTATGGACAAGGCCCTGTCGATGCAGCTTGCCCAGTGCCACGGCGATGCCCACGGCAAGGCGCAGGAACGTGGCGGTTTCCATGGGTGCGATCAGCAGTTGCATGAGCGGCACGCCGCCCGGATCCTCCAACACCAGATGCATCTGAGCGCCTTCGCGCAACATCTCCAGCGGTCGCACCGCCCAGGTATTTTCCAGCTGATCCTTCAGGCCAAACTCATGGGCGAGACGGCCCAGGCAGCCCGGGCGAGGTTGCTCGCCCGCAGGCCGGGCAACCAGTACTGAATACTTGCCCTCCGCGCCCGAACGCAGTTGCCGACAGAAGGTACGCTCACCATCGTCCCATAATATTTGCATGCTGTTTTCCATCGGCACGGGAACAATAAATCGTTGGGCATCTACCGGGCTGTTGCAACCGCCGTCGGGAACGGAACGAGTCGTGTCGCCGGCCTGTAGATTAACGCCCCGCGAAAGCCCTTCACAGCTATTTCCGTTGAGCCAGCCGGGCCCTTTGCATCGAGCAGAACGAAACGACCCTTTGGTCTTAACCGGGTATACGTAGGTATACTTCTGCGCCTTGCGAGACCGCGTATCGTGTAATTCACGACAGGCGCTGTCACGAGCGACCCTTATGGAAGACACCCAGATACGCAACACGCAAACCATTGCAGTCGTCGATGATGACGAATCCGTTCGGGCCGCCCTCAAAAGCTTGTTGCGCTCCAGTGGCTATGCCGTCCGCACCTATTGCAGCGCCTTGGACTTCCTCGACAACGCCGGCCCCGCCGGGACGAACTGCCTGGTGTCCGATATCCAGATGCCCGGCATGAGCGGCGTGGAACTGCACGAACGACTCGGCGCGATGGGTTTCAGGATACCCACCATTCTGATCACCGCCTATCCCGGAAAAATGTCCCACCTGGGCGCCAACACCCCCGGGCTGGTTGCCTGCCTGCCAAAACCTTGCGAAGCCGACCGGCTGCTGGAGTGTATCGAAACCGCCCTCGGCCAACAGCACTGACCAGCCCGCTTCATACCTTCGTATAGTCCGTCGCCACCGACGTATGGTTTTTCTGAACCGATGTAGAAGTGCGCTCGCAGGCAGCCCTCAATAGCATGGACTCACGGCGGGCGGCTCGCCCGTGAATCTTCCCGGGGAACTGGCTATGTCGGCATTTTTCGAGTCACCTCAGCGCACCCTGGGACGGTTCAGTCTGGGTCTTATCGCGATGGCGGCAATGTCCATGGCGGGCTGCATGGTCGGTCCCGATTTCATGAAACCGGGGAACGACCTCGACGCCCTGCAACTGACGCCCCGGCCCGAGCATGCCAGCGCCGTCCCCCTGTCCGACGCCGCGGTTCCATCCCAGTGGTGGCTGCTGTTCAACGATGCGACGCTGGCCCAGCTGCAATCGCGGGCCCAGACCGGCAACCACGATCTGCTGATGGCCTCCGAGCGCATCGAACAGAGTCGGGCACAATTGGGCATCACCTCATCGCAGTTGCAACCCAATGTGGGCGCCTACGCCAGTTACGCCCGCGAGGCCAACAGCGAAAACGGCAAGTTCGCCGCCCTGGGCGCTCCTACCGACGCCACCCACTTCTGGCAGCTGGGCTTCGATGCCAGTTGGGAGATCGATCTATGGGGCCGGGCCCGACGGGCTCGTGAAGGCGCCGCAGCGACCCTGGAAGCCACCGTGTATGACCGCGAAGCCGCCCGGGTCGCGTTGTCCGCCGAAGTGGCCCGAACCTATCTGCAACTGCGTGGAACCCAGGCGCAGTTGGACATCGCCCGACAAAACCTCGCCGTCGCCGAACGCACCCTGGGCCTGGCTGAAAGCCGCGAGCGCAATGGCGTCGCCACCCACTTCGAAACCGCCACCGCTCGCGCGCAGCTGGCGACGATCAAGGCCTTGCTGCCGGAACTGGGCCAGCGCCGCAATGCCCAGATGAACGCATTGGCGTTGCTGCTGGGCGAGCAACCCCGCACGCTCGACGCCCAGTTGGGCCCCGCGATGCCGTTGCCGACGCTGCCCAGCCGCATACCGGTCGGCGTTTCTTCCGAACTGGCCCGCCGGCGCCCCGACATCCTGCGCGCCGAAGCACGGTTGCATGCCGCGACCGCTGACATCGGTGTTGCCAAGGCCGACTTCTACCCACGGATCGGTCTCAAGGGACGCATCGGCGTGGAAGCCTTCAACAGCGGCGACCTCAGCAGTTGGGACTCACGCACCTTTTCCATCGGCCCGACGGTTTACCTGCCGATCTTCCAGGGCGGCCGCCTGACCCAGCGCCTGGAGCTGAATGAATCACGGCAGAAAAGCGCCGCCCTTGCGTACCGCAAAACCGTGCTGCGGGCCTGGCATGAAGTGGACAATGCCCTGGATGCCTGGGCCGCCCAACAGCGCCAGCACGACGAACTACAGATGGCCTTCGAACAGAACAAACAAGCCCTGCATGCGGCCGAGCGCGGCTATCAGCAAGGCGCCGCCGACTATCTGAGCGTGCTGACGGCACAACTCAACGTGCTTGCCAGCCAGACCCGCCTCAACGCCAGCACGACCGATGCCACGCTCACTGTGGTCAATCTCTACAAGTCCCTGGGTGGTGGCTGGGATCCGGAGGGCGGGCAATGAACGTCGCCGCCGTGTCGCCGGCTGGCGCAGCGACTGGTGAGGCGCCCCGCGCCCTATCCTCCGTGCGCCCGCTGATCGGCCTTGTCGGCATTTTCCTCGCGGCCATGATGGCCGGGTTGAACACCCGGGTCGGCGCCCTGGCGCTGGCGGATGTCCGGGGGGCGCTGGGCCTGGGCTTCGACGACGGCTCCTGGCTGACCACGGCCTATAGCGCCGGAGAACTGATCGCCATGCCCTTTTCGGCCTGGTTCGCCCTGACCTTGTCGTTGCGGCGCTTCGAATTGTGGATGCTCACTGCTTGCACCCTGCTCGCCTTGCTCCTGCCGTTCATTCACAACCTGGAGCTGTTGCTGGCCCTGCGTTTTGCCCAGGGCATCGCCAGCGGCACGACGATCCCCTTGCTGATGATGGCGGCGCTGAAATTCCTGCCGCCGGCCATACGGCTGTACGGCTTGGCGTTGTATGCGATGACCGCGACCTTCGCGCCCAACCTGTCGATCTGGCTGGCCGGGACCTGGACGGATGGGCTGCACGACTGGCGCTGGGTGTATTGGCAGATCATCCCCCTGGCCCTCATCGCCGCCGGCTTGATCGCCTGGGGACTGCCCCGGGAGCCCATCCAGACCCCTCGCTTTCGCCAAGCCAACTGGCCCGGCATGGCCTGCGGCGTACCGGCGTTGGGCCTGGTCACCGTCGCACTGGACCAGGGCGTGCGACTGGACTGGTTTCACTCGCCGTTGATCACCGCATCCCTGGTGATGGGCCTGACCTTGATGGCGGTGTACTTGTTGACCGAGTGGTATCACCCGTCGCCGTTCATCAAGTTGCAGATCCTCGGGCGCCGCAATCTGGGCCTGGGCTGCACCCTGTTCCTGTCGTTGCTGGTGGTGCTGCTATCCAGCTCACTGCTACCGGCCAGTTATCTCGGCCCGCTGCAGAACTATCGTCCGCTGCAAATGGCCTCGATCGGGCTGATCGTCGCGCTGCCGCAACTGGTGCTGGGACCTGTCGTGGCGCTGTTGCTGTACCGCAAGTGGGTCGATGCCCGCATCGTGTTCGCCTTGGGTCTGTTGCTGATCGCCCTGGCGTGCCTGTGCGGCGCGCAACTGACCGCCGACTGGCACCGCGACCAGTTCGTCCTGGCGCAGACGCTGCAGGCGTTCGGACAACCGATGGCGGTGGTGTCGATGCTGTTCCTGATCACCAGCGTGGTGCAGCCCCCCGAAGGTCCTTACGTGTCCGGCACCATCAACACATTGCGGGCCTTTGGTTCGCTGTTCGGCGCGGCGGTGATCGGCCAGCTCATGACCCTGCGCGGCCGTTTCCACGGGGACATGCTGCTGGATCACGCGGCCCTGGCCAGCAATGCCCTGGCCGTGCCCGAGCCATCGGCACTGATGGGCATCGTCAGCCAGCAGGCGTTGGTGCTGTCCATCGCCGATGCCTATCGGGTGCTGGGGGTGTTGGCACTGCTGATGATTCCCCTGGTGCTGCGGCTGACCTACATCCCGGCGCCTGTCTTGACGCCTCCTTCTCCCTCACACGGGTAACTCATCATGGCCTTACCGAAGAAAGCCCGGATCAGTGCGGCGTTGCTGCTCACCGTGGTCGCCTGCAGCGTGTTCTATCTCAATCGCTCCGAATCCAGCGCATCGACCCAGTCGACTGACGATGCCTATGTCCACGCCGACTTCACCACGGTGGCGCCGCAGGTCTCGGGGACGGTGGAAACGGTGTTGGTCGAAGACAACCAACCGGTCAAAAAAGGGGATTTGCTGGCGGTCATCGACGACCGGGATTTCGTCGCCACCGTGAACGTGGCGAAGGCCCAGGTCGCCAGCGCCCAGGCCGGTATCGCCAACCTCGAAGCACGCCTGATCCAGCAGCAGACCGTCATACGCCAGGCCCAGGCCGCAGTCGCCGCGGACGACGCCGCGCTCAAGCTGGCCAAGGTCAACCACACCCGCTATCGCAACCTGGCCGCCGACGGCTCCGGCACCGTACAGGCCCGGCAACAGGCAGAAGCGCAGTTGAGCGTGCAACAGGCCGGCCTGGAAAAAAGCCAGGCAGCCTTGCAGGCGGCGCGGCAGCAGGTGGACATTCTCAAGGCCGACCTGGACCAAGCCAGGGCCACCCTCGCCCACGCCCAAGCCGCGCAGGCCATCGCCGAACTGAAGTTGTCCTATACCCGCATCACCGCGCCGATCAACGGCACGATCGGGGAAAAATCCGTGCGCGTCGGCGCGTTCGTCAATGCCGGCAAACCCTTGCTCGCGATTGTCCCGCTCGATGCCGTCTACATCACCGCCAACTTCCGGGAGACACAACTGGCCCGGGTACAAACCGGCCAGGCCGTGGACATCGAAGTGGATGCCCTGCCCGGCGAAACGCTGACAGGAACCGTACAAAGCCTGGGACCTGCCAGCGGCGTCAGCTACTCCGCCATCGCTCCCCACAACGCCACCGGCAACTTCACCAAGATCGTCCAACGCCTGCCCGTGCGCATTCGCCTCGACCCCGACCAACCGGCGACGGCGAAACTGCGGGTGGGGATGTCGGTGACGCCGCACATTCGTATTCGTGGGTAATCAGTGACGGCGCAGTCGAACACACAGCCCTCATCGCGAGCAGGCTCGCTCCCACAGTGGATCGGCGGTATATGCGGTATTGATGCCATGCACCATACCCTGTGGGAGCGAGCCTGCTCGCGATAGCGTCAGATCAGCCAGCACCCATGTTGAATACACCACTGCCATCACGGTCACTACCCACTCAACCCAACAGCTCGGCAATCCATCGGATCTGCCGGACAAGATCCTGTACCACTTCCTCCGGCACGGTCTGTCGCGCCTGGGCAAAGCTCGCCAGGGTCTTCTGCTTCTGGCGCAACCTGCGCTGCCATTTGACCAGGAATGCCGGGCTGCGCGCCCGCATCAGCAGCGGGCCGAAGTACAGCTCCTCGGCGCTGTACATCACCGGCCCGGTGCGCTCGGCAACGATGATTTCGTAGTCGAAACGGTTTTCCTGCAGCACTTCCTCACCGAGAATGCGGTAGCCATTTTCCATCAGCCACAGGCGCAATGGTTGTTCGCCGCCATTGGGTTGCAGGATCAGACGCTCTTGGCCGCTCAATCGCGACCTGTCGCGCTCCAGGATGTCGCGGATCGTCTCCCCGCCCATGCCAGAGAAACTGATCGCCGTGATCCCGTCACCCGGCTCGATTGCCGCCAGGCCGTCTGCCAGGCGCACGGTGATCCATGGTTCGAGGCCATTCTCACGCACCGTCCGTTCAGCCGCGTGAAACGGCGTCACTGCCACCTCCCCGGCCACCGCCGCGACAATGACGCCACGGCGCATCAAGGCCACCGGCAGATAACCGTGATCCGAGCCGATATCGGCCAGGCGCGCCCCCACCGGCACCTGCGCCGCCACCCGCTCCAGGCGCATGGACAATGTCTGTTCGTTCAACCGCAACCCCTCTCACCCCAAACGTCCGACAGCGTTGGCCGGATCGGGCTGCGATTCTGGCGAGCAACGCCGTACATTTCAAATGTATGCGACCAGGACCGTGTGTTTTGACAAGAGCGGCGTCCACACCTATAACCGGTCCTGGCCTACCGGCAAGCCAGTGAACGAAATGAGCAGTCACCATGAATGACCGTCAAGCAATCATCAAAGACTTGATCACAGCAGTGGTGAAGGCCCGTAAATCCGACGAAATCGTCTATCAGTCGGAGTGGCTCGGCTACATCCCATTCGGGGTCTACCACTGGGTCGAATGCCGGGGCGAAGACGTTTCCAGCGACTTTCCGTTTGGATGGTCGCTCGAAGACCTGGCGGGTCTTGAGCAAATGGGGTTTCTGGAAACGCTTGAAGCTTATGAGAACCCTGAGGACTCGTTTGATCGGGAGATCACGTATCGCGTTTGCGTTGAGCTCACCTGATAGTTGGCTTGCGTCATAAGCTGCCACCAGCCCATACAAAGTAACCAGGCCCAGACCATGCTCATCGAACCCTTCTCCATCAACATTCCCGAGCACACCCTGGAAGACCTGCGACATCGCTTGCACAATACGCGGCTGCCCGAGTCCTTGCTCGATCAAGGCTGGAGCGAAGGCATGGACATGGGCGTGCTGCGCGATCTGCTTGCTTACTGGTCGACCGGGTTCGACTGGCGCGCGCAGGAGGCGGAGCTCAATCGCTTGCCGCAGTTTGTCGCCAACATCGGCGGGCAGCGGGTTCACTTTGTTCATCAACGTGGCGTCGGGCCGGACCCGATGCCTCTCGTCCTGACCCATGGCTGGCCCGGTTCGTTCATCGAGATGCAGCGCATCATCCCGTTGCTGACGGACCCGGCCAGTCATGGTGGCGATCCGGCGGACGCGTTCCATGTGGTGGTGCCGTCGCTGCCCGGCTACACCTTTTCCGCGCCGTTCATGCAAGCGGGCATGGGGCCCCATGAGATTGCCGGGTTGTGGCAGCAACTGATGGACGGGCTGGGTTATGAACGCTTTGGCGCCCAAGGCGGAGACATTGGCGCAGGGGTCTCGACTTGGCTGGGGGTACGGTTTCCCGAGCAGGTGGCAGGGATTCACCTCAATTACATTCCGGGCTCCTACCGCCCACCCCTGGGCGAAACCGAGCCGCCGCAGACAGCGGAAGAAACGCTTTTCCTCCAGCGCGCCGCTGCATTTGCCGATGCCGAAGGCGCCTACGCCCATCTCCAGCGAACCAAACCCCAGAGCCTGGCCGTGGGCTTGAACGACTCACCAGCCGGATTGCTGGCCTGGATGGGGGAAAAGCTGTTGGCCTGGTGTGATACCGACCCAGCCATTGATCGTGACTGGCTACTGACCAATGTGACGCTCTACTGGCTGACGAACTGTATCGGTTCGTCGTTTCGTCAGTACGTGGAAGGTAGCAAGCGTCCGTTGCAGTTCAACAGCGGGGAACGGATCAAGCCGGCGGTTGGGGTCGCGCTGTTTCCCAAGGAACTGCCCATGCCGCCAAGAAGCTGGGTAGAGCGGTGTTGTACGGTAGAACGCTGGACCACGATGCCACGCGGTGGTCACTTTGCGGCGCTGGAGCAGCCGGCGTTGCTGGCGGCGAATATCCGGGCGTTCTTTCGGGCCTTGCGCTAGTGGTGATGCCTCTGTGGGAGCGAGCCTGCTCGCTCCCACAGGAATCCAGGTGTCAGTCGCGAAACTGACCATCCGAAAATCTCGTAGGAAATCACCACCCGTGGCGAGGGAGCTTGCTCCCGCTGGGTTGCGAAGCAGCCCCAAGCCAGGCGCCTCATTTCGTCAGGCACACCGCATGCCCAGGTTTTACGGCGCTTTTTTGTGGGAGCGAGCCTGCTCGCGATAACGATGGCACATCCAACCTCAATGCAGACTGACCCACCGCCATCGCGAGCAAGCTCGCTCCCACAGGATCGGCGCGGGGTGGAGAATTTTTGGCCAAGCCTCAGCTCTTCCCGCAGGCAGACAAGGACTGAAACACATCACCCCACCGCACTATGCCAACCGGCCGATGTTCACCCATCGGGGGTTCTCGATACTCGAATCTCCCGGCATCAGTCGAACCCATCAGCGGTTCGAGCTGGATGACCTTCATCGGAATTGTGGAGTGATGCATGCGTAGATTGAATGTTCTGAACACCGCCCTGTTGATCGGGGTGATGTCAGCCTCGACCGCCCAGGCCTTCGAAGCTGGCGATGTCCTGGTCCGCGCGGGGGCCGTGACCGTCGATCCTCGGGAAAGCAGCTCCAGTGTGCGCGTCGATCGCGGCAACCTCGCCGGTACCGACCTGGGCGGCAAGGCGAGCCTGAACAGCGATACTCAGCTTGGCCTGAACTTCGCCTACATGATCACCGATCACCTGGGCGTGGAGTTGCTGGCGGCGACGCCATTCGAGCACGATGTGAATCTCTCCGGCACCTCCGGCGGCGTGGCCGATGGCAAGTTGGGATCCCTCAAGCATCTGCCACCGACGGTGAGCCTGATCTACTACCCGCTGGACAACAAGGCAGCCTTCCAGCCCTACTTGGGCGTCGGTATCAATTACACCTGGGTCTACGATGAAAGCGTCGGCAGTCGCGCCAGCGCCGCGGGCTTCGACTCGTTTCATGCCAGTAATTCTTGGGGATGGGCGGCCCAGGTGGGCGCAGACTACATGCTCACCGATCGCCTGATGCTCAACGCGCAGGTGCGCTATATCGACATCGAGACCGATGCCTACGTGAGCAATACAACGCTTGGGGTCAGGTCCAAGGTGAATGTCGAGGTGGACCCTTTCGTGTACATGGTCGGGCTGGGTTACAAGTTCTGAGCACAGCAGCCCTTTGTGCCAGGGATTCGATGCACAGCCCCGAGCGGGACTGTGCATCGAACCTGTCCGCTAAGACTCCGTCAATGCCGCTTGCACCAGCGGGTGCAGCTCATCGCCAGGGTTCTCGACCCGCCACTTCATCAGTTGCTTGCGCATGACCGGCGTCCAGAAGCTCTGGATATGCTGGCGCACGCCATTCACTGCCAGCGTCTTGTCCGGCTCGCTGGAGAAGTACTGGCCAATCTGGTTGGCCATCTTGATCAGGCTTTCGGTACTCATCGACGCACCTCGGCTTTCTCGGCATGACGACGTTCGCGCAGCAGGCGCCCCTGTTCATCGCTGAAGGCCTGGTAGCGTTTCTGCCATTCCGAAGGCTGGCTGACCCGCACGATTTCCACCGCCGTCACCTTGTATTCCGGGCAGTTGGTGGCCCAGTCCGAGTTGTCGGTGGTGATCACGTTGGCACCCGACTCCGGGAAGTGGAAGGTGGTGTAGACCACCCCTGGCGCCACGCGCTCGGAGACCTTGGCGCGCAGCACGGTCTGCCCGGCACGGCTACCGATGCCGACCCAATCGCCCTCGACGATACCGCGGTTCTCGGCGTCGGTCGGATGGATCTCCAACCGGTCCTCCTCGTGCCAGGCAACGTTGTCGGTGCGTCGGGTCTGCGCGCCCACGTTGTATTGGCTGAGAATACGCCCGGTGGTCAGCAGCAATGGATAGCGACTGTTGACCTTCTCATCGGTCGGCACGTAACCGGTGAGCATGAAGCGGCCCTTGCCGCGCACGAACTCCTCGATGTGCATGATCGGCGTACCGTCCGGCGCGTCATCGTTGCACGGCCACTGCAGGCTGCCATGGCGATCCAGCTCGGCGTAGCTGACCCGGGTGAAGGTCGGCGTCAGGCGGGCAATCTCATCCATGATTTCGGAAGGATTCTTGTAGTCCATCTTGTAGCCCAGGGCTTCGGACAGGGCGATGGTGGCTTCCCAGTCGGCCTTGCCGGCCAGGGGCTCCATCACCTTGCGTACCCGGGAAATGCGGCGCTCGGCATTGGTGAACGTACCGTCCTTCTCGAGGAACGAACTGCCCGGCAGGAATACGTGGGCGAACTTGGCCGTCTCGTTGAGGAAGATGTCCTGGACCACCACGCATTCCAGGGCGCTCAAGGCCGCGGTCACGTGTTGGGTGTTCGGGTCGCTCTGGGCGATGTCCTCGCCCTGGCAATAAAGTGCCTTGAAGGACCCATCCAGTGCCGCCTCGAACATGTTCGGAATGCGCAGTCCCGGGTCGGGTTGCAAGGTCACGTTCCAGGCTTGCTCGAACTGGGCGCGTACCACCTCGTTGGAAACGTGGCGATAACCGGGCAGTTCGTGGGGGAACGAGCCCATGTCGCAGGAACCCTGCACGTTGTTCTGTCCGCGCAACGGGTTCACACCGACACCTTCGCGGCCGATGTTGCCGGTGGCCATCGCAAGGTTGGCAATGCCCATCACCGAGGTACTGCCCTGGCTGTGCTCGGTCACGCCGAGGCCATAGTAGATGGCCGCGTTGCCACCCGTGGCGTAGAGCCGCGCGGCGGCGCGGATCTGCTCGGCAGGCACGCCGCAAACCGGGCCCAGGACCTCAGGCGCGTTCTCCGGCAGGCTAACGAAGTCACGCCAGCGGGCAAAGTCCGCTGCTTCACAACGCTCGTCGACGAAAGGCTGGTTGACCAGTCCTTCGGTGACGATCACGTGAGCCAGTGCATTGAGCATCGCCACGTTGGTACCTGGGCGAAGCTGCAGGTGCAGCTCGGCGCGGGCGTGAGGCGAATCCACCAGGTCGATGCGCCGTGGGTCGATGACGATCAGCCGTGCGCCCTGGCGCAGGCGACGCTTGAGCTGGGAACCGAATACCGGGTGGGCATCGGTGGGGTTGGCGCCCATCACGAGGATCACGTCGGCCAGCATCACCGAGTCGAAGGTCTGGGTGCCGGCGGACTCGCCGAGCGTCTGCTTGAGGCCGTAGCCGGTCGGCGAATGGCAGACCCGGGCGCAGGTGTCGACGTTGTTGTTGCCGAAAGCGGCACGCACCAGCTTCTGCACCAGGTAGGTTTCTTCGTTGGTGCAGCGGCTGGAGGTGATGCCGCCGATGGAATCGCGTCCGTACTTCAGCTGGATGCGGCGGAATTCACTGGCCGCGTAATTGACGGCTTCGTCCCAGCTGACTTCCTGCCACGGATCGTTGATGTGCTTGCGGATCATCGGCTTGGTGATGCGATCCGGGTGGGTGGCGTAGCCCCAGGCGAAACGACCCTTGACGCAGGAATGGCCATGGTTGGCCTGGCCGTTCTTGTCCGGAACCATGCGCACCAGCTGGTCGCCTTTCATTTCCGCACGGAAAGAGCAGCCGACACCACAGTAGGCGCAAGTGGTGATGACGCTGCGCTCCGGCTGGCCGATTTCCACCACGCTTTTTTCCATCAGCGTGGCCGTCGGGCAGGCCTGCACGCAGGCGCCGCAGGACACGCATTCGGAATCGAGGAAATTGTCGCCGCCAGCGGCTGCCACGCGCGAATCGAAGCCGCGTCCGGTGATGGTCAGCGCGAAGGTGCCCTGGGTTTCCTCACAGGCACGCACGCAGCGGTTGCAGACGATGCATTTGCTTGGGTCGTAGTCGAAATAAGGGTTGGAGACGTCCTTCGTTTCGGCCAGGTGGTTGTCACCCTCGTAGCCATAGCGCACTTCACGCAGGCCGACCTGCCCCGCCACCGTCTGCAATTCGCAATTGCCGTTGGCCGAGCACGTCAGGCAGTCCAGCGGGTGGTCGGAGATGTACAGCTCCATCACGTTACGTCGCAGGCCGGCGAGTCGCGAGGTCTGGGTGCGTACCACCATGCCTTCGGTAACCGGCGTGGTGCACGAGGCCGGATAGCCGCGCATGCCGTCGATCTCCACCAGGCACATGCGGCAGGAGCCGAACGGCTCCAGGCTGTCGGTGGCGCAGAGTTTGGGGATGGTGGTGCCGAGCAATGCCGCGGCGCGCATCACCGAAGTCCCGGAGGGAACGGTGATTTCGCGGCCGTCGATGCTCAGGCTGACCTGCACCTCGCTTTCGCGTTCCGGGGTGCCCAGGTCGATATCGCTGGCAGGATCGAAAATATTGATCATTGGTCGGCCTCCGTGGTCGCCAGACCGAAGTCGGCAGGGAAATGCTTGAGGGCGCTGGCGACAGGATAGGACGTCATCCCACCCAAGGCACAGAGCGAACCGTATTGCAGGGTGTCGCAAAGATCCTGGAGCAACAGGACCTGTTCCTGACGGGCAGCGGCATCGGTGCTGGCGAGCAGTCGGTCCACCACTTCCACCCCACGGGTGGAGCCGATCCGGCACGGCGTGCATTTGCCGCAGGATTCTTCGGCGCAGAACTCCAGCGCGAAACGAGCCATGTGGGCCATGTCGAGGCTGTCATCGGCGACCACCACGCCGCCGTGGCCGAGCATCGCGCCCATGGCGGCGAACGCCTCGTAGTCCAGCGGCGTGTCGAATTGCGAAGGCGGCACCCAGGCGCCCAGCGGGCCACCCACCTGGGCGGCCTTCAACGGCCGACCGCTGGCGGTACCACCACCATATTCTTCCACCAGTTCCCGCAGGGTCAGGCCGAAAGCGCGTTCCACCAGGCCGCCATGACGGATGTTGCCGGCCAGTTGGAACGGCATCGTGCCCAGGGAACGGCCCATGCCGAAGTCGCGGTAGAACTGGGCGCCCTTCTCCAGGATGATCGGGACCGAGGTCAGGGTCAGCACGTTGTGGACCAGGGTCGGCAGGCCGAACAGGCCTTGCAGCGCAGGCAACGGTGGCTTGGCGCGAACCGTGCCGCGCTTGCCTTCGAGGGATTCCAGCAGGGCGGTTTCTTCACCGCAGATGTAGGCACCGGCACCCACCCGGACTTCCAGCTCGAAAGCGCGGCCACTGCCCGCCACGTTGGCGCCCAGGTAGCCGGCCTCGCGGGCGATGACCAGGGCGTCGTTCAACGTCGCGACCGCGTCCGGGTATTCCGAGCGCACATAGATGTAGCCCATGGTCGCGCCGACGGCGATACCGGCAATGATCATGCCTTCGATCAGCAGGAACGGATCGCCTTCCATCAGCATGCGGTCGGCGAATGTGCCCGAGTCGCCTTCGTCGGCGTTGCACACCACATATTTTTGCGTACCTGGTGCATCGCGCACGGTGCGCCACTTGATGCCCGCCGGGAACGCCGCGCCGCCCCGGCCGCGCAGGCCCGAGTCGAGCACGCTGGCAACCACTTGCGCACCATCCTGTTGGAGGGCGCGAGCCAGGCCCTGGAAGCCGCCATGAGCGCGGTAGTCATCCAGGGACAGCGGCCGGGTAATACCGGCGCGAGCGAATAGCAGGCGCTGTTGGCTCTTGAGATAGGGGATTTCCTCCACCGGCCCCAGGGTCAGAGGATGATTGCCGGGATCACCGGCCAGGGCGTCGAGCAACCCAGGCACGTCCGCCGGCGTGACGGGGCCGAAGCCCAAACGGCCGCTCGGGGTTTCCAGCTCCAGCAGCGGTTCCAGCCAATAGAGGCCACGGGAACTGGTGCGTTGCACCTCCAGCGGCAATTGCCGCCGCTCGGCCTCGCGCATCAGCGCAACGGCCACCGTGTCCGCGCCAACAGCACGGGCTACCGAATCGCGGGGAATGCAGAGCTTCAGCATGTGCCTTCCTCCAGGCAGCCATTGACCAACTCGCGCAGGCGCTCAGGCGTCAACCGCGCGTGCAACTGGCCGTCCAGTTCCAGGGCCGGCGAGCAGACACAGGCCCCCAGGCAATAGACCGGCCGCAGGCTGATGCTGCCATCGGCACTGGTTCCATGATCGTCAAGCGACAACTGTTCGCGCAATTGGGCAGCCAGGTGTTCGGCCCCCATGCTCTGGCAGGACTCCGCCCGGCAAAGACGCAGGGTATGGCGCGCGGGCGGCGTGGTACGGAAATCGTGGTAGAAACTGATCACCCCGCGCACTTCAGCCTGGCTGAGGTTGAGGGCATGGGCGATCTCCGGGACGGCCGCGTCGGGAACGTACCCACAGCCCTCCTGGATGGCATGAAGAATCGGCAGCAAGGCACCGGGGGTGTCCTTTTCGCGCTCCAATACACGTTGAATCAGAGGCAGGTGAAGCGTCTCATCGGGCATAAACTTACCTCGGCATCTCGAACGACACTGCTCAGGCAGTCGTCCGGAGTCTTGGCTGCGGCGTCCGGCCACGTCACGGAAGCGTGGTTATCCGGTCGCCCTCCTCGCTCTCCGGTCAGGCATCTTGGTGCGCCTGATCCGGGGCATCGTTACAGCTTGCCACTCCCGGGAACTGGCAATTGCACATGGACGACAAAACGCGTTCTGAAAGCGACTCGAGGTGAAAGTCACCCGCGCTCCACGGGAACTTGTCTTATAACCCATTGCCGGCGACTTGCACATTGGCGAAAACGGCTCTGAACCCACTCATTCAAATGTCCATGAGAATCCATCACAGAACCTGTGGGAGCGATGCTTGCTCGCGATGGCGGTGGCTCAACCTGCATCAAGACCGAATGGACAATTGCCATCGCAAAACAAGCTCAGCTCCCACAGGTTCTGTAGCGCTTTCCAGCAGTGATACCCGCTGCTACTTCAGCTCCACCAACCGCAGCGACTGCGACCCGTCCAGCGACAGGTGAATGGTGGCCGCCCGGCTAGGAAAATTCGGCGCATCGTCGTCGGTATTTTCCATGACCGGAATATCGATCAACGTCTGCTCACCCGCCGGATCGCTGACCAGTTTGGCATTGAGCTTATCGATCGAACGCCAGCTGTCCCCGCCGATGCGAATCACGTCCAGCAAGCTGTAGTGCTGCTGGCCTTCTTCGTTTTCTTCAGGGGTAAAGGCCGCCAGGTATTGGCTGTAATTGTTGCCCATGCCAAAACCTTCGATGGTGAACACTGCAAGCGTCACTTCGCTGTCCTCCCCGGTACCCAGCGTCTGCACCAACGTCGCTTCAGGGTAGCCGGTGGCGTAGCTGTCCTTGAGGAGCGCCACCAGATGCCCGACCTGTTCCTCCAGAGGTTTTGGAAGAGACTTTGGCTCGGCGGCATGAGTCAGGGTACAGGCGAGGAACAGACTGGCGGTAAGCAGGTGCAATTTCATAAGGGGAAAAATCCGAGATACGGGAGGTGAGCGCGAATAGTAGCGCATCAATAGCATGGTTGATCAGCCTGCCATTGCCCGGGCGCGGCTTGATTGAATGTGCCGCCGCTATCGCGAGCAGGCTCGCTCCCACAGGGGGATTGGTGGTGGACGCCGCTTCTGTGAACCCCTCGGAAACTGTGGGAGCGAGCCTGCTCGCGATAGCGGTGGATCAGCTTACAGAAGGGAATCACGCCGACGTCGACGCGCGATGCCTCAACGCCAGGGTCATCCGCTGCAGCAACTCGCTTTCCGAAAACGGCTTGTGCAGAACCGGATACCCGGCGAAATCGTCCGGAACTCCGCTGGCACCGTATCCGGTGCTGAACAAGAACGGGATGCCACGATTGCGCAGGATCTCGGCCACCGGAAAAACCCGCTCGCCGGCCAGGTTGACGTCCAGGATAGCCAGGTCGACGAGTGCTGTACTTGCCTGATCCTGGGCGGTGGCGAGCCGGGCCACCGAAGCCACGACTTCGCAGCCGAAATCCTCCAGCATTTCCTCGATCAACATGGCAACCGCGCCTTCGTCTTCGACGACGAGCACCCTGACGCCAGCGAATGGAGGCATGCCTAGGCTCCGATCAGAAACGAGAAACGACAGCAAACGCCCTCCGGGGCGAACATCAGGTCGAACTTGCCGCCCAGGTCACGCTCGATGCAGCGCTTCATCAACCGTGACCCCAGCCCTTCGCGCTCCGGTCGAGCCACGGGCGGGCCGTCCTGCTCGCGCCAGTCCAGGGTCAACAAGGTGCCGTTGGGTTGGGGTTGCAGGTCCCAGGTCACCAAAAGCGTACCCGTCTCGACGGACATCGAGCCATATTTGAGCGCGTTGATCGCCAGTTCGTTGAGAGTCATCGTGAAGTTGAGCGCCACCCGGGTGCCGACGTCGATACTCGCGCCTTCGATCGTGATGCGATCGGGCTCGAGCCCGAAGACCGGCATCAGCACCTCATTGGCCAGGGCGTCCAGGGGAGTACTTTCCCAGTGCCGCTTCGTCAGCAGGTCATGGGCCCGCGACAGCGCCAGCAACCGGGCTTCGAACCGCCGATAGCCATCTTTCGCATCCTCGGCGTTACGTGCGGTCTGGGCCGCCAGGGATTGCACCGTGGCCAAGGTGTTCTTGACCCGGTGATTGAGCTCGTCGATCAAGGTCTTCTGGCGGTTTTCCGCTTGCTTGCGCTCGGTAATATCCACCAGCATGTTGATCGCGCCCACAACGTTGCCATCGGCGTCATGCAGGGGCGTGGGATAGGGATTGAACGGCACACGGGTTCCATCCGGCCGTTCGGCGATAGCCTCGGCACCTCGAATCGCCCGGTTTTCCTTCAACGCCACCGCCATGGGGCATTGGTCGTGGGGAAGCGGACTTCCGTCGGTGTTGAACAGCTTCCAGGTCACGCACCACATATCGCCCAATTCGGGCGTGCGTCCCGACAGCTCGACAGCCGCACGGTTATAGAAAGTGATACGGCCTTCTGCATCAGTGGTGTAGACCGCAGCGGGCATTGCTTCGAGTACATTGCGCAGTTGCCGCTCGCTCTCGCGAACCTGGTCTTCCATGCGCTGCGCAAGGGTGACGTCCTGCAACACCCGCACGCCATAGCGGAACTCGCCGTCGGCATCGCGTACCGACGAACTGTGGATGTCGAGGTAGACGATCTCGCCATCGAGCTTGAACGCGCGCTTGCGCAGCACGTAATTGTCCAGTTCGCCGGCAACCTGGCGTGCGTACAGGGCCGCGTCCTGCCCGACGCTGTCCGGATGGGTATAGTCCAGGAATGTCATCGCCAGCAGTTGTTCGCGAGTACGGCCCAGCATACGGCAGAGGGCATCGTTTACCCGCAGCAGGCGACCGTCCTCGTCGGCCTCGGCAATGCCGATGGTCGCCGCCTCGTAGGTGGCCGAAAGCCTGTCGTCGCTCTCCTGGCGCGCCGCCTCGGCGACATGAACACAAGTCATGTCAATGGTGAAACAGCGGGTATTGAAGAGTTTTCCTTCCTCGAACCGTCCATTCGACGTGATCGAGACATACTTGATGGAACCATCCTTGGCCCGCAAGCGCGCCGGATAGCTCTCCAGGCAATCACCGCTGCCCAGTTTATTGAGAATGTCGCCAATGACCGGCTCATCGACATGAAACTCGGCGATAGGACGACCGATGTACTCCTCTTCCGAGTAACCCAGCAGGGCCAGTTCGGCCTTGTTGGCGCGCAGGATGACGCCCTCGCCACTGACGATATGCAAGCCCACGGCGCTGTTTTCGAAGAAATCTTCGAGGTCGGCGCTCTTGCGCCGAAGCTCCTCGGCCATGGCGTGCTGTGCGGATATGTCCTGGAAGCAATTGATCGCCCCTTGAACGACGCCGCACCGGTCTCTCAGGGCGCGGATGTTCATGAGTGCCACGAATCGCGACCCGTCCGGACGCTGGATGACGATTTCCTGGTTGCGCGTCACACTCCCCGTTCGGAGCGCCGAGGCCGTCGGGCAATCCTCGAACGCCAGCGGCGTACCATCGGTCAGGAACAATCGATGAGAACCACAGAAGCGATCGCCGTTCACACCGAGTTCCGGCCTGCGCCCCCACAATTCAGTCGCCTCACTGTTGTACCTGACGAGCCAACCCTCGCGGTCGCACAGATACACCGCACCGGGAATGGCTTCGAGCGCATTCGTGCCAATCGAAACCAGGCTGTCGTACTCGCTCGGCGCCAGCGTTTCCCTGGGAAGTTCTTCAACGTTCGACATCAGTGATCCTCGATCCACCTGGCTAACCTGCCTTGCTGTCCATCGCCCCCTGTGTGTATCCGGACCGGCTCATCCGGCCCAAATAACGCAGTCTGAATTCAGGTGGGGAGTACCTTGCATACAACTACAATGGATTCTAGATCCCTATTCGCCGTATGAGTTCAGGTTAACTTGGCACCACAGTCCCTGCGTCTCGAAAACCGAACAATGTTCGCGGCGCGTGCACCATCAACGCCTGCATCAGCGTCGCCGAACACCCCAGCGCGCGCAACTGCCCCATTACCGTCTCGAAGCCAACGGTTTGTTCATGCTGAGTATGCGGCCAGTCACTGCCCCATACCAGCCGGCGCGGGCCGAAACTCTGCTCCAGCAAAGCCAAGGAGACGCGGGCGAATTCGAGGTTCTGGTGATCGGTCCCGGCCAATCGGTAGATGCCTGACACTTTCATCCATACTTGTCCGCTCGAGCCCAGCGCCAGCAACTCGGTAAAACCCGGTTGCTCGAGCCCCAGGCGCGAGTTCGGGCGACCGAAGTGATCGACCACCAGCCTGATGTCAAACGGCAGCAGTTGGCGAATCAGTCCTGGCAGGTCCTCCACGCTGCGGTGCAACTCGACATGCCAGTCCAACTCAGCCAAGTGGCCGAAGAAGCCCTGCCAGGCCGCGTCGCGAAAATCAGGCAGCTCCTTGCCCATCAGATTCAGACGAACGCCGACCACGCCCAGGCGAGCCATGTTATCCATCTCGGTACGGCTGGCGTCCCGCTCCAGTACCACGACCCCACGCAATTGCCGCGGTGCCTGCTGGAGCGCGGCCAGCAGATAGCGGTTATCCGTGCCGAGGAAACTTGGCTGCACCAGGACGCCATGGCTCAGGCCATGGGCTTGCAGGTGTTGCAGATACTGGCCGAGCGTCGCGTCATAGTCAGGTGTGTAGCGCCGCTCGGAAGTCAACTCCAGCCCTCGGCTGAACACATGGGCATGGGAGTCGATGCCGGTGATCGGGGTAGAAAACGCGTCAGGCATGGGCACGCTCGTTACCGTCAGCCGGGGCATTTGCCGGCGCAGTGGCGGCTTCAAGGTGGCGTCCGCGGGTTTCCGGAAGACACAGTGCCGCGAGCACCGCTACGCCGTAGGCAATCCCTGCGTCAATGCCAATGGCTGATCCCAGGGACATGGAATCGCTCATGTGGCCGACCAGAAAAGGAAACACCGCCGAAAGCACCCGGCCGAAGTTGTAGCAGAACCCCACGCCGGCGCCGCGTACATCCGCCGGGTACAATTCGTTGAACAACGCACCAAGGCTCGCCGGAATGCCGGCGGCAAAGAAGCCGAGCGGAAACCCCAGGAACAGCATCTGCGTGTTGCTCAGCGGCAGGAACACGTAGCACTGCACCGTCACCACGCAGCACAGCGCGAACAGCACGATGTTCTTGCGACGACCAATGCGATCGATCAACAAGCCGCTGACCACGCAACCACACCAGAAGGCGAAGATGATAACCGCCAGATAGCCGCCGGAGTTGAGCACCGACAGGTTGCGTTCGGTCTTGAGGAAGGTCGGCAGCCAGGTCATCACCGCGTGATAACCGCCATGGGCTCCCAGCCCCAGCAACCCGCCGAACAGCGTCACGCGGATCAATTCAGGGCGAAAGATGCCAGCCAGGGATTTGAAGAAACTCTGCGGGATGGCCTGTTCTTTTTGCAGGCGCTGGAAACTGTCCGGTTCCTCGACATTGCGCCGGACCCAAATGATCAGGAACGACGGCAGCAGGCCGACGATGAACATCACCCGCCAGGCCATGTCCTGGGGCACGAACGAGTAGATCAGCGTGAAGACCCCGACCGCCAGCCCCCAACCCACTGCCCAGGCGCTTTGTACCGTGCCCATGACTTTGCCGCGGTACTTGGGATTGATGGTTTCGGCCATCAGCACCGCACCGGCGGCCCACTCTCCACCGATGCCGAAGCCCTGCAACGCCTTGACGACCAACAGCTGGTGAAACCCGGTGACGAACGCGGACAGGAAGGTGAAGAACGAGAACCACAGAATCATCCATTGCAGCGTGCGCACCCGGCCGTAGCGGTCCGACAACGTGCCGCCGACCCAGCCGCCGAGAGCCGAGGTCACCAGGGTCACGCCGCTGATCAACCCCGCATCCCCCTTGGACAAGGCAAACGCAGCGATCAGCGCCGGTATCGCCAGGCCGAACATCTGCACTTCCAGCGCGTCGAGCGACCATCCGCCGAAACAGGCCCAGAACGTTTTGCGCTCCCGCGCAGTGACTTGGCGATACCAGCTGAACATGATTCTTATCCTTATAAGCAGAACGAAAGGCAGCCGAGAGCGAACCGCGCCGCTACAGGGCCAGTGATGGCAAATACAACGGTGAAAGCTGCGGCTAACGACGCGCCGCCGGGTGTCCCGTTAATCCGGCATGGTCAACGGATTTCCACGCTGTAGCGGAAATGCTCGGCATGCCCGCGAGAGCGTCGCCACTCCAGTGGGTTGCCGGCGTAGTCCCGCGCCAGGCGCTCGATCACCACGACCGCGCTGTTGACCGGCACCTGCAGCAAACGCGCGTGAACGTCATTCACCGATTCGGCAGTGAGGGTTTCTTCGGCATAGGCGACTACCTGGCCGCAGGTTTCTTCGTAGATGGGATAAAGCAGCGGCCCTTTCTGGCTCAGGTCGATGTCGAGCAGCGGTTGAAAGCGACTGCGTGGCAACCAGATCTCTTCGGCAAGCACCGGCTCGACCTCCAGCAGACGCACACGAACGATGCGGATCACCGGCGCGTCGACGGGTAATCCCAATGCCTGCGCCACCGCCGATGGGGCAGCCACCGGTTCGACGGACAGGATACGACTCTCTGGAACCCGCCGTTCGCCCGACGCACTTTGAAACCGGAAGAAGCGGAACAACGAAGACTGGAACTGAGGCCGTCGAATGAAAGTACCGCGCCCTTGCTGACGCTCGAGGATGCCCTCGCTGACCAACGCATCGACCGCCTTGCGCACGGTGCCGGTAGACAACTGATACTCCGCCGAAAGCGCCGCCTCAGTGGGAATCGCTTCTCCCGGACGCCAGCGATTATTGGCGATCTGCTCAGCCAACTGGTCGCGCAGACGTTGATAAAGCGGCAAGCGGACATCGCTGGGAAGGGCTTTCATCGACTTTATTCACCTTGTTATCTAGTCATATATATGAATATGCGCCGAGTATTCGCCCCGACCACGAGGTTGTCAAGAATGGGTTCAGGAGAGAACTGACGAATGGCGCGGCTCGCGTACACTACGCTTGCCCGGAATCCATGAACGGAGAAGCTTGATGAGCGTCGACTGGCTGAATTTCACACCTTGGTCATCCCTTGCGGGCGGCGCCTTGATCGGCCTGGCCGCCAGCCTGTTCGTGGTTGCAAATGGGCGCATTGCCGGGGTCAGCGGGTTGATTGGCGGCCTCTTGCAGCGCAGCCGCGAGGGTGCAAGCGAGAAGGTGCTGTTTCTCCTGGGGTTGCTCGTTGCTCCGCTTGTATGGGGTTTGTTCGCCTTCGTGCCACGGATCGAATTCCAGACCGGTTGGGTCGGGCTGGTTGTCGCAGGTTTGTTGGTCGGTATCGGCACCCGCTACGGCTCGGGCTGCACCAGCGGTCACGGCGTGTGCGGCATTTCACGGCTCTCGCCGCGGTCGATGGTCGCCACGGCGTGTTTCATGCTCTGCGGCTTCGTGACGGTATTTGTCCTGCGCCATGGGTTGGGAGCTTGATCATGCGCAAACTGACTGCGTTCGTGGCCGGCCTGCTGTTCGGCATCGGCTTGTTGCTGGCGGGCATGAACAACCCGACCAAGGTGTTGGCTTTCCTCGATTTGAGTGGCGCCTGGGACCCGTCACTGGCTTTGGTGATGGTCGGGGCGATTGGCGTTGCCATCGGACCGCTGGCCTGGGCGAGCCGGCAATCGCGCTCGCTGCTGGGAGCCACGATGCAGTTACCGGTCAAGCGCGAACTGGACCGGCGCCTGATCGGCGGCAGCCTGGTGTTCGGCGTCGGCTGGGGCATCGCGGGCATCTGCCCCGGCCCCGCCGTGACCACCCTGCTGACCGGACATTGGCAGATTGTTGTCTTCACCTTGGCCATGCTGGCGGGCATGGCGGTGTTTTCTGTATTGGAAAACCGATCGCGCCGTTGATCAATGATCCGCGTGACGGGGCAATGCCATGGAGATCACCGCGGCGAGCAAGACAAAACCGCTGGAAATCCATAGGCATGCTTCCAGCCCCTGAACCTGATAGACCCAACCGGAAAGCAGCGTGCCGATTAACCGGCCCATGGCGTTGGACATGTAGTAAAAGCCCACGTCCAGCGACACGCCATCCTCCTTGGCATAGGACACGATCAGGTAGCTGTGCAAGGACGAATTCACCGCGAACAACGCACCGAACACCGCCAGTCCGCCGAGCAGCACCATCTGCTGCGACAGCCCGGTGCCCAGGCCCAGCGCAATAGCCATCGGCAGGCCCGCCAGGGCCAGCGCCCAGAGGAACGCGCCGCGGCCGTCCGGTACATGCCCGCGCTTTTTACCGGTGACGTAGGGCGCGCATGACTGCACGAGGCCGTAGCCGATCACCCAGGCGGCGAGGAAACCGCCGACCTTCCAGAAGTCCCAGCCGAAGACGCTGCTCAGGTAGACCGGCAAGGCCACCACGAACCAGACGTCGCGGGCACCGAACAGGAACAGCCGTGCCGCCGACAGGAGGTTGATCGCGCGACTCTTGGACAGCAGGTCGCGGAACCTGGGCTTGGCTTTCGCCTTGCCCAGGTCCCTCTCCAGCAGGATCAGGCTGCCGATCCAGATCAGCCCCAACACACTGGCCATCGCCAGCAGCGCGCCCCTGAACCCCAGCGACGCCAACAAGGCGCCACCGAGGAAAAACCCCACGCCCTTGAGGGCATTCTTCGAGCCGGTGAGCACTGCCACCCACCGGTAGAGCGTGCCCTGTTGCCCGTCGGGGACCAAAAGCTTGAGGGTGCTTTTGGCACTCATCTTGTTCAGGTCCTTGGCGATACCGGACAGGGCCTGGGCCGCCATGACCCAGGGAACGCTCAGCCACACCGTCGGCACCGTCAACATGAGCAAGGCCACGACCTGCATCCCCAGGCCGATGTTCATGGTTCGGTTCAAACCGAGCCGGGCCCCCAGATAGCCGCCCACCAGGTTGGTGATGACGCCGAACAGTTCGTAGAACAGGAACAACGCGGCAATCTGCAGCGGGCTGTAGCCCAACGCGTGAAAGTGCAGCACCACCAACATGCGCAAGGCACCGTCGGTGAGGGTGAACGCCCAGTAGTTACCCGTGACGAGCAAATACTGCCGCACTTCTGGCGCAAGGGCCGCCAGTGTCCTCATGGATGCCCGGCCAGACCGACCATCCGCGCCAGCTCGACGGTACGGTTGGCATAGCCCCACTCATTGTCGTACCAGGCATAGAGCTTGACCTGGGTACCGTTGACAACCAGGGTCGACAGCGCATCGATGATGGATGACCTTGGGTCGGTCCGGTAGTCGATGGACACCAGCGGCCGCTCTTCGAAACCGAGGATGCCTTTCAATTCGTTCTCGGCGGCGTCCTTGAGCCATTGATTCACTTCCTCTACCGTGGTGGCTCGCTCGACCTCGAAGACGCAATCGGTCAGCGACGCATTGGCCAGTGGCACCCGCACGGCGTGGCCGTTCAGGCGCCCACGCAATTCGGGGAAGATTTCCGCGATGGCGGTGGCCGAGCCGGTGCTGGTGGGGATCAGGCTCATGCCCGAGGCGCGGGCGCGGCGCAGGTCCTTGTGGGGTTGATCGAGCAGGCTCTGGGTGTTGGTCAGGTCATGGATGGTGGTGATCGAGCCGTGGCGGATGCCGAGTTTTTCGTGGATGACCTTGACCACCGGGGCCAGGCAGTTGGTGGTGCAGGAGGCGGCGGTGACAATGGGGTGTTCGGCGGCTTTGAACAGGTGGTGATTGACACCCATGACGATGTTCAGCGCGCCCTTTTCCTTCACCGGCGCGCTCACCACCACACGTTTCACGCCTTGGTCGAGGTAAGCCTGGAGCACGGCGACGGTCTTCATCCTGCCGCTGGCCTCGATCACCAGATCGCAGGCTGACCAGTCGGTGTCGGCGATGGTCTTGTTGGCCGTCACCTTGACCCGCCGGCCCTCGATGACGATGTCGTTGCCGTCTGCGTCGGCCTGGTGATTCCAGCGGCCGTGCACGGAGTCGAAGTTCAACAGATGCGCATGGGTGGCCGCATCACCGGCCGGGTCGTTGACCTGTACAAACTCGAATTCGGGCCAATGCCAGGCAGCCCGCATCGCGAGACGACCGATCCGGCCAAAACCATTGATGCCCACTTTGATCGTCATGTTGTCTGGCTCATATGCGAAAAGCCGAATATATGTTTTACCGTATGTAATGGGAAGCCCCCCGCGCCGGTATTGCGGGGGCAAATTGGAGAGCGGTGGATCAGGTAGCTGAATGTTGGATGTGCCGCCGTCATCGCGAGCAGGCTCGCTCCCACAGGGGCCCTGCGTCGCACAAAAGCAATGCATCCACCACCGATCCAATGTGGGAGCGAGCCTGCTCGCGATGGCGGTGGTTCAGCTTGCATCCATGTCGAATGTACCGCCGCCTTCGCGGACAAGCCCGGCTCCCACAGGGGCCCTGTGTCGTACGCAAGTAATGCATCCACCGCCGATCCAATGTGGGAGCGAGCCTGCTCGCGATGGCGGTGGTAAAGTGCACGGCAATCGAATGTGAACCCACTTTGAGAGGCCCAGGGTGTCCAACCTCCATCTCTCGTCATCCGCAGCGATAACAGCATGATCGAAATCACTGAAGTTTCCATTGCCCAATTGCGCGCCGCGCTCGAGTCCGGACAGACCACAGCCGTGGAGCTGGTCCAGGCCTACCTCGCCAGGATCGAAGCCTACGATGGGCCGGACACGCCCACCGCCCTGAACGCGGTGGTGGTACGAAACCCGGAGGCGTTGAACGAAGCGCGGGCGTCCGATGCCCGCCGGGCCCAAGGCAAGACCCTGGGTCCGCTCGACGGCATCCCCTACACCGCCAAGGACAGTTACCTGGTGAAAGGCCTCACCGCCGCTTCGGGAAGCCCGGCCTTCAAGGACCTGATTGCCTACCGCGATGCCTTCACCATCGAGCGGCTACGCGGTGCCGGGGCGATCTGCCTGGGCAAGACCAATATGCCGCCCATGGCCAACGGCGGCATGCAGCGCGGCGTCTACGGCCGCGCCGAGAGCCCGTACAACGGCGACTATCTCACCGCACCCTTTGCCTCCGGCTCTTCCAATGGCGCCGGCACGGCAACGGCGGCCAGTTTCGCCGCATTCGGCCTGGCCGAGGAAACCTGGTCCAGCGGCCGCGGCCCGGCCTCGAACAATGGCCTGTGCGCCTACACACCGTCACGTGGCGTGATTTCAGTGCGCGGCAACTGGCCGCTGACGCCAACGATGGACGTGGTGGTGCCTTATGCCCGGACCATGGCCGATCTGCTGGAAGTGCTGGACGTGGTGGTCGCGCAGGACCCGGACACCCGGGGCGACCTGTGGCGCCTGCAACCCTGGGTGCCCATCCCGAGCGTTGATGCCGTGCGACCCGCCTCCTACCCCGCGCTCGCCGCCTCTTCCGAGGCCCTGGCAGGCATCCGCTTCGGCGTCCCGCGCATGTACATCAACGCCGATCCCGACGCCGGCACGGCCGAATCCCCTGGCATCGGTGGTCCGACCGGGCAACGCATCATCACCCGGCCGTCGGTGATCGCCCTTTGGGAAGAAGCCCGCAAGGCCCTCGAAGCCTGCGGCGCCGAAGTGATCGAAGTGGATTTCCCGCTGGTGTCCAATTGCGAGGGCGACCGCCCCGGCGCACCGACGGTATTTACCCGTGGCCTGGTTTCCAAGGAATTCCTCCACCACGAACTGTGGGACCTGTCAGCCTGGGCGTTCGATGATTTCCTGCGGGCCAACGGCGATCCGAAACTCAACCGCCTGGCCGACGTGAACGGCCCGCTGATCTTCCCCCACGACCCGGGCACCCTGCCCAATCGCGAGGACGATCTGGCCGCCGGCATGGACGAATACGTGAAAATGGCCGAGCGCGGCATCACGCCGTGGGACCAGATCCCGACGTTACCGGACGGCCTGCGGGGGCTGGAAAAGACCCGTCAGATCGACCTGGAAGACTGGATGAAACGGCTTGGACTCGATGCGGTGATCTTTCCCACCGTCGCCGACGTCGGGCCGGCGGACGCCGACGTCAACCCAGTCTCCGCGGATATCGCCTGGAGCAACGGCGTCTGGGTCGCCAACGGCAACCTCGCCATCCGCCACCTGGGGGTGCCTACCGTCACCGTGCCGATGGGCGTCATGGCGGACATCGGTATGCCTGTCGGGCTGACGTTTGCCGGTCGCGCCTATGACGACTCGAACCTGCTGCGCCTGGCCTCGGCGTTCGAAGCGACCGGGTCGAAGCGCCGGGTACCGCCGCGTACGCCACCCTTGTCGACTCGCTGAAGCTATAGGGTGGTGGAGCTTGACCCACCACCCTACTGGTCCGACGCCGGGTAAGTCAGCTTGAGGCCGTGCGCCTTGGCGGCGGGGTTCAATATCGCCTTGCTCGATTTATCCTTGTCCATGATGTGGATGACCTCGACGTCACGCAGCAACAGATAATCGGCGATGATCCTGCGGTGGCAGCGCCACCAGACCGCTTCCGCGCACATGATGACGCACCGCTGGGTTTCACCGAGCGCCAGCAGCCGGTTCAGACCGGCCTCGAACTCATCCGAGAGCGCATAGTCGGCGTAGTTGTGAAAACTGCGATTGGTCCAGAATCCGTTGGTTTCTTCGGGGACGGTGCTCGACTTCTTTCGCAGCCCGCCCAACTCCACGATCTGCTCATGGTTGATCCCAAGCCGGGCCAATTCTCCAGGCAAGCTATCCAGGTTGTACTGGGGATTCGTCCGCGATCGCGGAACCGTTCGCACGTCGACCACAGTGTCGATACCGAAGCTTGCGATGGTGTCCACGAACTGTTCGAGGGTCCTGGTCGAATGACCTATCGTATAAACATTGTTCATGACCAAGCCCCTCGAAACTGCACGGTCAATGGCTGCCGGATTCGGCGCTTACGCCATATTTCTCCAACAACTTCAGCGTGACACCATTGGTCCAGCCGAAGCCATCCTGCAGCTCATATTCGCCCCCGCCGCCGCCCTGCCCCGCGCCGGACACGTCGTATTTCTCCACCAGTTTGTCCTCGTCGCGATAGAGGCTCTGCACCTGCTGCAAAAAGCGTGTACCAATCTGCTCCGCCAGCGCGGCTTGCCCATAACGGCTCAAGCCTTCCACCGCCACCCATTGCAGCGGTGCCCAGCCATTGGGCTCATCCCACTGCTGGCCGTTGCTGACCTGGGTCGTCGCAATCCCCCCCGGACGCAGCAAGCCTGAACGTACCGCATCGGCAGTACGACCTGCGCGCTCGGCCGAGGCCAGACCGGTGTATAGCGGAAACAACGTCGCAGCAGTCAGGTTGGGGCGTTGCTGCTTCAGCTGCCAATCGTAGTCCACGTAGTAACCGCCATCGGCCTTCCACATATGTTGTTCGATGGCACGCTGGCGCTGGTCGGCGCGCTGGCCATAGTTCTGGACGCAAGGCAGGTTCCGGACGGTCTCGCAACCTTTGGCGATGGTGCGTTCCAGGTGATACATCAGGCTGTTCAGGTCCACCGGCACGATGGAGGTGGTCCGTATCGTCGTCAGGTCCTTGCTGTCGCCCAGCCAGCGGGAGCTGAAATCCCAGCCACTTTCTGCCCCAGCACGCAGGTCACGCCAGACCTCCTGCTTCGGCCTGTCCGTCTGCCCGGCGGTCTTGACGTCTTGCAACCACGACTCCTGCCGCGGTGTCGGGCTGGCATCCCAGTAGCGATTGAGCACACTGCCATCCGCCAGCTTGACCACATGCTGGGTCGCCGCGCCGGGCTTGAGTGTCTGTGCGCCGGCCATCCAGTAGGCGTATTCCTTTTGCAGTTGTGGCAGGTATCGACTGTAGGCTTGGTCACCCTCGATGTGCGCCTGCAACTCCACCATGTAGGCAAAGAACGGCGGCTGCGACCGGCTCAAGTAGTACGTGCGGTTACCATTGGGGATATGGCCGTAGGTGTCGATCATGTAGGCGAAGTTGTCGACCATCTGCCGCACCTGGGCCTTGTCGCCGCTTTGCTCCAGGCCGAGCATGGTGAAATAGGAGTCCCAGTAATACATCTCGCGAAAACGCCCGCCCGGCACCACATAAGGCTGGGGCAAGGGCAGCAGGCTGCTGTGTCGAGGCACTTCCCTATAGGTACGGCTCAGCACCGGCCAGAGATTGTCGATGTGCTCCCGGATCGGCGCACCGGGTTTCGGCGCCGGGCTTTCGGCTTCACCGGATTCGGTGAAATTATCCTTCACAAAGGCCTTGAGATCGAAGCCGGCGGCGTCACGGCGAGCCAGGTAATCGGCACGGATCTGCGCCGGGTCGCGGTTGGGCAGCGCGTCGACGAAGTGTTTCTGGTCGGTAAACAGCTGGCCGCGCTGCACCGCTTCGAACAGCTCCGGGTAGGCTTGGTCAGGCGGTGAGTTCGCCCGGCCCCGGGCATCGGCGTAGCTCCATGTTGCCGGCGGTTGACTGGAACAGGCCGTGCAAAGCACGACGGCGAAGGACAGGCTGGTGAAATGCAAAGGTCGCATCAGTGGACTCCCTGTTGTCGTTCCTGGACAAACGAGTGACAGGAGGGAGTGACCCTGGGTTCATTTAAATCGCGGGTTCGACGGCGTTTGTCATTCGCGCTGCACCGTCAAGCCCAAGCTCACGAAGCATTCGCCAGCATGGTCTGGTTGCGCCCCTTGGCCTTGGCCAGGTAGAGCGCCTGATCGGCTTGCTTGAGCAGGTCTTGCGCCGTCACCTCCTCCATGAGCACCATGACCGCCAGGCCAATGCTCACCGTCACGAAGCCGAACGGCGACCTGGCATGGGGCAGCGCCAGGGCTTCCACGGCCTCGCCCAGGGTCTTGGCATGCTGCAGCGCACTGTCGGCGTTGGGCGTCGTGGTGATGAGGACAAACTCCTCGCCCCCATAGCGCGCCACCAGGTCGCCGGCCCGTTGGGCATGGGCTTTGAGCGCATTGGCGATGCTTCGCAGGCAATCATCGCCAGCCTGATGTCCATAATGGTCGTTATAGCTCTTGAACAGGTCGACATCGATCAACATCAGCGACAACAGCGTTCCCGTGCGCACCGAGCGCCGCCACTCGTTGACCAGGATCTCATCGAAGTGCCGACGGTTGGCGATTCCCGTCAAGCCGTCAGTGGTGCTCAGCACAACCAGTTGCCGATTGGCTTCCTCAAGCGCCGCAGTCCGGTCCTTGACCTTGAGCTCCAATTGCTCATGGGCATCCTGGATCCGATCCGCCATCGAGGCAAAGTCCCGGGCCAGTTCGCCAATTTCGTCGGCGGAGCGGATCGGCAGCCTGTCGCGGCTCAGGCGTTCCCGGGACAAACCCAGCGAGCGTGTTGCCTGCATCAGGCGAAACAGCGGGATGGCTACCTGCTTCTGCAGAATGGAGCGCAGGATGAAGATCTCCACCAGCAGGGTCAGCAGTCCAAGGGCAACCACGATCAACAGGTTGTTGAGAATCGCCGGCACCATCTGCGCCCGGGGAAAGTGCACTGCAAGTGCCCAGGGCGTACCCGGAACCAGGCCCATCGCGACAATGTCGTCGCGTGTCTGCACCACCATGGCCTGACCGGGCGCCAGTTTGGGCACGGTCTCCAGAAGCGGGTAGTCGCCGTCCAGCCCGAGGGACCGGATGGAGGCCTTGCCCTCGCTGGTTTTGACCTGGTCCATCTTGCCTGGATAGTAGATCAGCGTGCCGTCGCCATCGGCGATGAACATGGTGCTGTACGCGCCATCCACGAAGGGTTTGGCCGTGCGTTTCATGAGCTCGTCGAGTAGTACATCGACACAGGCCAGGATCTGATGCTTCCCGGAGGTGTCGGCCACGTCGGGCGTGGCCACGGTGGTCATCCAGGCGTTGTTCGATGCATCCCAATACATCCGGGTGAACAGCGTTTCGCTGGCTTGACTCGCAAAGCCACGCGCATAGAATTCATAGGTTTCCAGCTTCAGGGCATCCGGCCCGGAATAGGTAAAGACCTTGGCGATATCGGCCTGCTGGTAGATGGGAAAGCCTTTCTCAGGCACTACGCCATAAAAATTGAACAGCCGCCCCTGGACGCTGGAGCCATATTTGTACGAGAGGATATACGACAGGGCAAACCGGGCCTTGATGTCATCGTCGGGTGGAAAATCGGGCGCGTAGGTGGCTGACATTCCGGCAAACCGACGGCCATCCGGCAGGGGTTCGCCTTCGAACAGCATCGGTCGCTGGGTGTAGGAGCCGTCCTCATGCCGGTAGAAGATCCGGTCGAAGTCCTGCACCAGTGCAGCCCGGCTTCCCGGATTATCCAGGCGGCTCCTGAACTCGTTGAGGAAATTGCGCTGCAGGTCCTTTATTTCGTTGAACGGCAGGGATTCGCGCTGCAAAGTCTGCTCGGTGGAGAGCAGCAACTGCGTGGTAATCGCTTTTTCCAGCGAGGACAGGTTCACATAATAGGAAATCGCACCGGCACACAACGAAACCAGGCCGATCCGCAGGACCGCCAGACGCAGCGCACGGGTTGTGAGTGAGTGTTTGCCGGAGCTCTGCCCTGGGTCTTGTTGCGCCATCTCTTGCTCTCCGATCAAACATCTCGCCAGCGCCAATGCGCATATGGGCTATATCGGCTCAGCCGCCAAGGGCTGGAGTTGTCCCGGGCGAATTTCACGTAAGCCAATCGGGAGAATCCCTACAATCCCACGCAAACGAACGGCGGCGACGGGTGACACTCAAGCCCAGATCGATCCAGCCGATAAGCATCGAGAAGAGGGCTCTTTGGCCCTACCGTGTCCTGCCGGTTTCATAGGGTAATTGTCGATGGTCCTGTCGCTTGACCGTTTGCTGGTGTTTGGCGTTCTGATGCTCATGGCTGCAAGCGGATTCTCGCCGAAGGCCGCGGCAGAGCCTGCGCTGCGCATCGTTACGGAAGAACTGCCACCCTACAACATGACCCAGGACGGACGGATGACCGGCATGAGCACCGAGGTCGTCCAGGCCGTGCTCAATGAAATCAAGGTGCAGGCATCGATCCAGTCCATGCCTTGGGCACGGGCCTACGAATTGGCGCTCAATGACAGCAACGTGCTGATCTACTCCATCGCCCGTACCCCTGAGCGCGAATCGCTGTTCCAGTGGGTAGGCGCCATTGCCCCAACCCGCTGGTACCTGTATTCGCTGGCCGACCGGCCAGTGAAACTCGACTCGCTGGAGGATGCCCGCGGTCACCAGATCGCCACGGTCAACCAGGACGTGGGCGAGCAGTACCTGATCTCGAAGGGTTTCCGTATCGGCGAAGAATTGCAGTCGAGCACCAAATACGAACACAACTATCGCAAGCTCAAGGTCGACCATGTGGAGATGTGGATTTCCAATGAGCTCAATGCGCAGTACCTGGTTCGCCAGAACGGCGAAAACCCGGCCACGATGCTGGTACGTTCGCTGCCGATTCCCGATTTGAGCAGCGATGCAGGCCTGAGCATGGCGTTCAGCCGCAAGACGCCGGTCGAGACCGTAGAGAAGTTCCGCGCCGGCCTGGAAGCCATCCGCCGCAATGGCGTCTATGACGCCATCCTGCACAAATGGCTGTGAGATGGCGCGAAACTCCGAGACTCCCTCAACCCAGCCACAAGTCAAGGCGTTCAGCTCCCTGGGGCGTCGCCTGGTACTCGCGACACTGTTGTTCTGTCTTCTTTTTACCCTGGCCATGGTCACGCTGCGTACTTGGCTCGCCTGGGAAAACAACCTGGCGGAAATGAAATCGGAACTGGTCCTGATCGACCAGGTGTTCCAGAACACCTTGTCCCACGCCATCTGGGAGCTGGACCGTGAATCCCTGGGCAAGCAACTCTCCAGCGTTGCCAAGGCCGCGCCGGTGGGCCGCGTGGTGCTCAAGATCCTGCGGCCCGGTCAATCGCCCGAGATCATCGAACTCAATCGATACGCCGTCGTCATGTCCGGCCCGGCGCCCGTGCTGCAACATGAACTCGTCGCGCAACCCTACGAAGGCGCCAACGAAAAGGTCGGTGAGCTGACCATCGAAGGCGATAACAACCTGCTCTGGGAACGACTCTGGAGCGAGGCACGCAGCATCGTTATCGCCCAGGTGATCCAATCGCTGCTGCTGGCCGGGTTGATCATGACCGTGTTCAATCGCCTGGTGACCGTGCATGTCATCCACATTGCCCGACACCTGGGCCAACTCACGCCACAGACCCTCAGGCAATATTTCAAGCTGCAGCGTTCGGTACGGCGCCAGGACGAACTGAGCCTGCTCGAATCCCAGCTCAACGAACTGCAGGACAACCTCCACACACACCTGGAACGCCAGCGTCAGGATGAACTGGCCATGGAGGCCAGCCGCGACCAACTGGCCGAGCTGGTCGAGGCGCGTACCGCGGAACTCAAGGCAGCCAACCAGGCACTCGAAGCCCTGTCACGTCACGATCCGTTGACCGGACTGCCCAACCGTCGTTACTTCGATGAACTGAAGGAAATCGAATTTCGCCGTGCACTTCGCCACAAGACCCCGTTGTCGGTGCTCATGTGCGATGTCGATTTCTTCAAGCTCTACAACGACACCTATGGCCATATCCAGGGAGACCTATGCCTGCAGCAGATCGCCGAAACCCTTCGCGGTGTCTTCGGCCGCTCCGGCGAGCTGACCGCCCGGGTGGGTGGCGAGGAGTTCGTCGTGATGCTGCCCAATGTAGACGCAAAGCAGGCCTACGACGCTGCCCAACGGATCCGTGCCAGCCTGGCCAAGCGCGAATTGCCCCATAGCGCCTCCGCGGTTTCCCCCTTTGTCACCCTCAGCATCGGCGTCGCCGAGCTGGACCCGCAAACCATGGATCACTTCGACCTGTTGCTACAACGTGCCGACCAGGCGTTGTATCGGGCCAAACATCAAGGACGTAATTGCGTTGCCTTCTAAACCAGTGAGGCCTGTATGCACTATCGCCTGACGCTCTGCTTATGTTTGTTCGTGGCTTTGTCCAGCCTGCACAGTCACGCCGAAGGAATCGAAGTCGTCACCGAAGACTCGCTGTACGCGTACCTGCGCGACGGCAAGCTCGTCGGACCGGGCACCCGCGTCGTCGAAAAGACGCTGAATAAAGCCGGGCTGACCGACCACCATATCCTGCTGTACCCCTGGGCCCGAGCTTACGACAAGGCCCTGCACGAGCCGAACGTGCTGATCTACCCCATGGACCGCACCGTGCTGCGCGAGCCGTTGTTCAAGTGGGTGGGCGAGCTGGAACGGGTGACCATCAAGCTCTACAAGCTGCGCGAACGCAACGACATCACCCTGGCCAACCTCGAGGATGCCAAGCGCTATACGGTAGGCGTAGTGCGTAACGACTCCAAGCAGTTGCTCATGCAACAGCAGGGGTTTACCCGGCTGGTGGTATCGGCGGATCGTCGCGATAACTTCCAGAAACTGCTCAACCGCCAGGTCCAGCTCCTGCCGATGCCGGAGAACGCGGCACGGATCATCTGCGACGAAGAGCACGTGGCGTTCGCCGACCTGGAGGAGGTCTACGCCTTCGATGAGCGGCCCGCCAGGGTCTACATGGCGTTCAGCCTGAGCACGCCGGATGAAATCGTCGCCCGGGCGCAGCATGCTTTCGAGCAGTTGGAAGCGTCAGGGGAAGTGGCGCGGATCATGCGGGACGAGCGCTAAACGCCAGGCGACGCAAGCCCTGTGGGAGCGAGCCCGCTCGCGATGACGTCAGCCCATCCGGCAGCGAGGCCGGCAGGCCAGCTGCTTTCGCGAACAGGCTCGCCCACAGATGCTAGCCCACCGACATATTCCCTGTGAGGTTCTGCTGCATGAAATCCAGGAACCTGCGCTGGAACAACATCGTGTGCTCGTGAGCCGCCTGCTCGGCGGCATCAGCGTCCCTGGCAGCAATCGCCTCGACGATTTCCATATGGTCACGGCCGATCCGGGTACTGCTGGCAGAGCGGATGATGTAGTCGAACTGCAGATGCAGCAGGCGCTGGCCTTCACCCAACAGCTTTTCGTAGTAGTCGGTCAGGTAAGGATTCTTGCCGGCCCGCGCGATATCCATGTGCAGTGTCTTGTTCAGCTCCGTCATCGCCTGGAAATCGCCCTCGGCAATGGCGTTCATGTAGGCCTCTTCCGTGGCTCTGATCAGTTGGACGTCTTCATCGGTACGCTGGATCGCGGCGAGACGGCTCACTGCGCGCTGGATCAGGTCCAGAGCCGAGACGTAGTTGGGAAATTCCTCGATCTCGAACGGTGTCACCAACGTGGTGCGGTTCGGCAGGATGGTGACCAGCCCCTCACTGACCAGGCGAGCCAGGGCATCGCGCACAGGAGAACGGGACAGGCCGAACTGGGCCGCCAGGGACACTTCATCCAGGGGAGCGCCGGGCTTGAGCTTGAGGGTGAGGATCTGCTTGCGCAACTCCTCGTAGATGTATCGCCCACCGTGTCGACGGCCGCTGCTTTCCGGCTCTGTATTTTCGCTGCTCATCGGCTTCTCTCAGTCTGCTACCCAGCGTGCAATCAAACGCCTGGGACTCAAGTGGGCAAGAGTAACGCAGCCTGCCCGGCAGTGACCATTGAATCCTCGTCCAGGCGCACTGCCCTGCCCCCAGGCGCCGCCCTCACCTTTTCAACTCAACGAATGGAAATGCCCTGGGTCAGGTTCTGCCGCATGAAATCCAGGAACCGGTCGCGAAACAGCAGCGTATGCTCCTGCGACGCCACCTCCGCGGCATCCGCCTGTCCCAGTGCGATAGCTTCGATAATACGGTCATGATCATGATCGGGGCTGGTCAGGGTCTGGGAGCTGACGATGAAGTCGAAGTGCAGGTGCAACAGACGCTGGCCCTCCCCCAGCAAGCGCTCGTAGTAGCGGGTCAGATAGGGGTTATGACCGGCCCTGGCGATTTCCATATGAAATGCCTTGTTGGTCTCGGACATCTGCTGGAAGCTGCCGTTGGCCAGCGCCTGCACGTATACGCTGTTGGACAGGCGGATGCGTTCCAGATCACTTTCACTGCGATTGAGCGCGGCCAGGCGCGTCACTGCACGCTGGGTCAGGTCCAGGGCGGTGATGTATTTGGGGAACTCCTCTATCTCGAAAGGCGTTACCAGGGTCGTGCGATTGGGCAGGATGGTGACCAGTCCTTCGCTGATCAAGCGCGCCAGGGCATCGCGAACCGGTGAGCGGGACACACCGAAGTGCCCCGCCAGGGACACTTCGTCCAGTTGCGAACCCGGTTTGAGTTGCAGCGTCAGGATCTGCTTGCGCAGCTCTTCATAGACATGACGACCACCATGACGCCGCGCTTTATCGGCTGTTGTTGTTTTTATGCTCACGATGCCCACTGCATTGGTTTTCTGTTTAAAAGGCCGGACCCCAAGTGTCGCTGAGCATGAAACCGGCCGCCAACGGATCATCCGGATCCACACCCAATTGCTGAATGCCATATACCCAGGCCCGCCCGGTCACCCGTGGCAGTACCGCCGGCCGGCCGCCGACATCGGTGTGGCCGAGTAACTCGACCTGGAACTCGCCGTCGATGGTCGAGCGCGAGGTCAACCGGTCGCCGACTTCCACCAGGCCACGGGCAGCCAGGGTGGCGAGGTTCGCCGAACTGCCGGTGCCGCAGGGCGAGCGATCTACGCGCCCGGGCGGCAAGGTGGTGCAAGTCTGGTAGGTGCTGGCGTCCAGGCGATTGCGGAACATCACATAGGCCACGTCGTTGACCGTCTCGAACAGCGGATGACGAACGCTGACCTGGCGGTTGATCACCTCCTTGAGCGCGACACCGGCATTGGCCAATTCGCGGGCATTCTCAGGAGCGATAGCCAGGCCAACCTGATCGACATCGATCAACGCGTAGTAGACGCCGCCAAACGCGATGTCGGCCTTGAGGGTGCCGAAGACTTCGGTCTCGATGGCGACGTCCAAGTGCTCGACAAAAGCCGGAACCATGTCCAGCGACACGCTAAGGCAACGGCCGTCTTCACAGCACGCCCTGGCAGTGACCAGTCCCGCCGGGGTGTCGAGCACCACGGTGGTTTCCGGTTCCTGCATCGGCACCATGCCCAGCTCCAGCAGCGCAGTGACCACGCAGATGCAGTTGCTGCCCGACATCGGATGGGCCTTGTCGGCCTGCAACACGATGAAGCCGGCCTGGGCTTCCGGTCGTGTGGGCGGCAGCAGCAAATTGACCGACATCTGCAGGCAGCCGCGGGGCTCCAGCACCACCAGTCGACGCAGGCTGTCGTCCACTTCGTTGATGTAGTTCATTTTGTCCAGCATGGTTTCGCCGGGGATGCCGACCACCCCGCCGGTGATGACCTTGCCGATTTCGCCTTCGCAATGGACATCCACCAGTTGCAGCGTTTTCTTCCAGCGCATGACGGCCTCCTTATTTGATGTACCAGCCCCAGGGCTGCTCGCTGTCGAAGCGGGTGATCTGCTTGGTTTCCAGGTAGTTGTTCAACCCCCACTCCCCCAGCTCGCGACCGATGCCACTCTGTTTGTAGCCGCCCCACGGCGCTTCGGTGAAGGTCGGTTGCGAGCAGTTGATCCAGACGATCCCGGCGCGCAATTTGCGGGCGACCCGTTCGGCACGCTCAAGGTCTCTGGACATCACTGCTGCCGCCAGGCCGAAGCGCGAGTCGTTGGCCGAACGCAGGGCCTCCTGTTCATTGTCGAACGGCCGCACGCAAACCACAGGGCCGAAGACTTCCTCGGTCCAGATCCAACTGTCCTCGGCGACATCGGCAAAGACTGTCGGTTGCAAGTAGAAGCCCTTGTCGAACCCGGCCGGGCGCTCACCGCCACAGACCAGCCGTGCGCCCTCTTCCTTGCCCCGGGAAATCGCCGCGCGGACCTTGTCGTACTGGCCCTGGCTGACCAGTGGGCCCAGCAGCACGCCGTCCTGCAAACCATTACCGATGACGATTCGCGCGGCCTCGGCCTTGAGGCGATGCAGCAAAGGCTCATAGAGATCGCGCTGTACCAGGACACGCGAGGTCGCCGAACAGACCTGGCCCTGGTTCCAGAAGATACCGAACATGATCCATTCGACAGCGGCTTCCAGATCACTGTCATCGAAGATGATGAACGGCGACTTGCCCCCCAGTTCCAGGCTGATGTTCTTGATGTCCCGTGCCGCCGCCTGCATGATCCGGCTGCCGGTGGGCACGCTGCCGGTGAAGGCCAGCTTGTCGATACCGGGATGCTCGGCCAGCGGCGCGCCGGCGTCCGGGCCCAGGCCCGGCACGATATTAAGCACGCCTGCCGGCAGCCCGGCCTGATCGGCGATACGCGCCAGCTCCAGAGCCGTAAGCGGAGTCAGTTCCGAAGGTTTGAGCACCATGCAGCACCCGGCCGCCAGGGCCGGGGCGACTTTCCAGGCGGCCATCAACATCGGGAAATTCCACGGGATGATGGCTCCCGCCACGCCGATGGCTTCCTTGCGCGCCACGCTGCTGAAACGATCGTCCGCCAGTGGCACCGGTTGCTCGGCATGGCCGTCGAGGTCTTCGGCCAGATCGGCATAGAAATCGAAGCAGCCGGCGGTGTCGCCGATATCCCACAGGGCTTCCGGCAACGGCTTGCCATTGTCACGCACTTCCAGCTCGGCCAGTTCCTGTTGGCGGTCGCGGATACCCTGGGCAATGCGCCGCAACACCACGGCACGCTGGGCCCCGCTGGTTTGAGACCAGGGACCGGCGTCGAAAGCCTGCCGTGCGGCCCTGACGGCCAGGTCGATGTCCTCGGCGGTGGCTGCGGCCACTTCGGCAATCAGGGCCTCGCTGCTGGGGTCGAAGGTCTGGAAAGTGCCCTTGCGAACCGGGGTGACCCACTGGCCATTGATGTACAGCTGGTTGTACGCGTTCATGCATGTCCTCCAATCAGGGCGAAGCGCTTGGCGCTGAAGGGCTTCAGGTTTTGTGCGGTGGGCCTGCCTGCGGTCATGTCAGCGATCAACCGGCCGGTGGTCGCCCCCAGGGTCAGGCCAAGCTGGCCGTGACCGAACGCCATGTAGACGTTGGTGAGGCGCTCGGAACGGTCGATGATCGGTTTGGTGTCTGGCAGGAAGGGGCGATACCCGACGCCGTATTGCAGGTTGTCGGTATTGAGTTGCGGCAGCACGCGGCGGGCCTTCTCCAGGATGATGTCGGCACGCTTGAAGTTGGGCTCGGCGCCGGCGGCGGCGAACTCGATGGTGCCGCCGATCTGCAGTCCTCGGGTCATGGGGCTGAAGCAGAAACCGCCATCGGCGTAGATCACCGAGTGACGGAACTCCACTTCAGGTTGCGGCAACACCACCTGATAACCGGCGATGCCTGCCAGGGGCACGCTGACGCCCAACTGGCTGAAGAACGCCCGGGAACCGGTGCCTGCGGCGACCACGACATGCTGCGCGGCAATTCGTGCGCCGTCGGCCAGGGTCACGCCGGTGGCGCGATCATCCACGCTGTCGATGCGCTTGACGAGTTCACGAACCCGAGCGCCGCCTTGCTCGATAAAGCTCTGGGTCAAGGCGGCGATAAAACCTTCGGTATCGCTGACGGCGCGCCAATCGGGAAACAGCAGGCCGTGCTTGAATTTTCCGGCCAGGCTGGGCTCCAGGTCGGCAATCTCGTCCGCGCCCAATTCCTCGGACTGGAAGCCCAAGGCTTTTCTCAATTCCAGATGGGGACGCTCATGGGCGACGCCATCCGCCGAGTCGAACACCTCGATGATCGGACGCTGGCCGAGCAGGGTCTTGTCTGGGCAAGCCTCCAGCAGCGGCGCATAGTCTTCATAGACATGTTCGGTCAGGGTTGCCATCTCGCCGGCGATCTCGACGATCCTGGCGTGCCGGGCGCAGGCCAGAAAACGCAGAAACCAGGGCAGGATCCCCGGCAAGGCACTGGGACGCAGGGCCAGAGGCCCCTTCTGGTCCATCAGCCAGCCAGGGATCTTTTTAAGAATCCCGGGTTTGGACAACGGGATGACTTCGCTGACCGCCATCTGGCCGCAGCTCCATTTCGCGGTGCTGTCCCCGGGAGCGGCAGGGTCCACGAGGATCACCCGGTGCCCCTCGCGTTGCAGGTAGAGAGCACAACAGACCCCGACGATGCCACCGCCGATGACGACTGTCTGTTGTTGAGTGGATGTTTGTGGAGAATTCATAGAGTGCTCTCTTGATGCAACTGTCGTTAAGTCTTTGTCGCCGTTGAGCGAAATAAAGTCGTGCCGCAATTTGTGGTGAGGGGATTCATCCCCGCTGGGCTGCGTAGCGGCCCCAAAACGGGCTTCCGCGGTGCGTCAGGTTGACTGAGACCAGCCTCAATGGGGCTGCTACGCAGCCCAGCGGGGATAAATCCCCTCGCCACAAGAGCGGAGCACAACCCTACCTCCTTTGACTGCCGCGCCAGTCCGGAGTCATCTCAACCCTGAGCCGCTTCAAACACCCGACGGAACTCGGCCTTTTCAGCGTCGGTCAGCGGCAGCAGCGGTGCACGGGCATTGCCGGCCTGGAAGCCTGCCAGCTCGGTGCCGTACTTGACCTTCTGCACGAACTTACCGCTTTCCAGGTTGGACATGATCGGGAACAGATTGCGCATGACATTCTGCGCACCGGCCAGGTCACCCGCCGTGAACTTCTGGTAGAAATCGACGACTTTCTCCGGGAAAACGTTGGCCGGACCACAGATCCAGCTGGTCGCGCCCCAGATGAAGAAGTCCAGCGCCTGGTCATCGGAGCCACAGGACAACTGGATCTTGCCCTTGTAGTTCTCACCGATCTCGATACCGCGCAGCAGGTTGCCGCTGCTTTCCTTGATACCGACCACACGCGGGTGATCCTTGAGCGCCTGCATCACATCGAAACCGACCTCGACGTTGGTGCGCACCGGGTAGTTGTACAGCACGACGTTGATCTGCGGGAACGCTTCGAGGATCGCGTTGTAGTGGCTGAGCAGCTCTTCCTGGGACGGCAGCGCGTAGTACGGCGGAGCGATCAGCAGATTGTTATAGCCGGCGTCCACCGTCTGCTTGACCTGCTCCAGTACTTCACGGGTGCAGGAGCCGTTGGCACCGGCAATCAGGGTGCCGCGGTCACCGACCACTTCCTTGACGGTCGTCAGGATCTGGCGACGTTCGTCGTTGGTCAGTGCGTAGTATTCACCGGTGGAGCCCAACGGCACGAAGCCATGGACACCCGCTTTCAACTGGTGCTCGATGATGTCGGCGAGCATCGTATGGTCGACCGCACCGGATTTGTCGAAAGGGGTCACGAGCGCAGGCAGAATGCCTTTGAGTTCAAGCATGGGAGTTCTCCTGAAAGAGAGTGGGTTTAGTAGGCATAACGCCGGAGCATGCGGGCCTCGACCACGCCGACCAGACGCGTCAGTGGGAAGGCCACGAGGAAATAGATGACCGCGACGGCCGAGAGGAACTCGACCGGCCGGGCCGTGCTGTTGGAAATGTTCTGGCCGACGAACATCAGGTCCGCTACCCCGACCGAAGAGATCAGTGCACTTTCCTTGAACAGGCTGACCACGTTCGATAGCAACGGCGGGACCGCACGCAACAGGGCCTGGGGGAAAATCACGTAGACCACCTTCACCCGCGGGGTCAGGCCCAGGGCGGTACAGGCGTCATGCTGCTCGCCAGCGATGGACTTGAGCGCGCCGCGGAAGGTCTCGCAGGTGATCGCCGCCATGTACAGGGTCAGGGAGATCAGCACCGAGACGTAAGGGGGAATATCCAGGCCAAACACCACCGGCAGGCAGAAGAAGATCCAGAACAGCTGGATCAGCAACGGCGTGCCCCGGAAGAACTCCACGAACAACGTTGTGGGCACGGTCAGCAAGCGGATGCGGCTATTGCGCAGCAGGCTGAGGAAGAAGCCGCCCAGGCTGCCGATGATCGCGCAACTGACGGTAAAGACCAGCGTCAGCGCCAATCCCTTGAGCAGCACGTGCCAGTAGGAAAGAACGATGGAAAAATCGAGCGTCATGATGTTTTCCTCAACGTGCCGTCGCAGCGTCCTGCCGGCGCTCGACGTATTGCACCAGTTGGGCAATCGGCAGCGACAGGACGAAGTAGATCAAGGCGATCAGGGTGTAGGTTTCCAGCGGCCGATAAGCCTCGGTGGCCAGGCTCTTGCCCACATACATCAAGTCCGAGACCGCGACGATGGCGACCAGGGCGCTCTGTTGCAGGGTACCGATGCCGTTGGTCATCAATACCGGCAGCGCGTTGCGCAGGGCCTGGGGCAATACCACGTAGAACGTCCGGTGAAACGGCCGCAGGCCCAGGGCTACGCAAGCATCCAGATGCTCGCGTGGCACCGCCTGGACCCCGGCCCGATAGGCTTCGGCATTGAACGCGGTGAGATTCAGACCCAACGCCAGGAAGCCCATGGCAACCGGGTCGATGAACACGTTGAACAGCATCGGCACGCAATAGAAAAACCAGACGATCTGCAGCAGCGCCGGCGTGCAACGGAAAAACTCGATAAACAGTTGCGCGGGCCAGCGGATGAAGAACCAGCGGCTCATCGCCAACAGGCACAGGCCGAAGCCGCACACAACGCCGATGAGGTTGGAGACCAGCGCCAGTTCCAGGGTTACTTTCAATCCTTCCCACAAGGCGCCGAAACTGCCATTGAGGAAATGAAAGTCGAATTGATAGTTCATGGCGTCGGCCCTCAGTCCAGGTGCAGGACTTTTTCCAGGAATTCGCGGGTACGGGCTTCTTTGGGCTGGGTGAAAATCTGCTCCGGCGGCCCCTGCTCCACCACCTTGCCGTTGGCACAGAACACCACCCGGGTCGCGATGTGACGGGCGAAATGCATGTCGTGGGTGACGATGATCATCGCCATCTTCTGTTCCGCCAGCTGCAGCATCACGTTCTGCACTTCGATGACCATTTCTGGATCGAGGGCCGAGGTGACCTCATCGAACAGCATCAGCTTGGGTTCGAGCATCAGTGCACGGGCGATCGCCACGCGCTGTTTCTGCCCCCCGGATAATTGACTCGGATAAGCGTTGAGTTTGTTTTCCAGGCCAAGGCGCGCGAGATAGGCACGGGCCTTCTCGGTGGCCTGGGCCTTGGACAGGCCATGGACCTTCATCGGCGCCAGGGTCAGGTTGCTCAATACCGACAAATGCGGGAACAGGGTGTAGTGCTGGAAGACCATGCCGATCTGGGTGTGCAGCGCCGCGTCCAGCGGCTTGCCTTGACGCTTGCTGCCGCAAATGTACGGCTTGCCCTGGAAATCGATGCTGCCGCCCTGGATCCCCTCCAACCCCATCAACACCCGCAACAGCGAACTCTTGCCGCTGCCGCTCGGGCCGATAATCACTAACCTGTCGTCGGCACGCATGTTCAGGTTGAGGTTGTCCATCACCACAAGCTGCTCGCCGTAGGACTTGCAGACACCGCGCAGTTGGATGAAGTCGCCGACAGCAGCCATGTTGCTGGCGTGCGCCGGCTGTGGCTGGGCAGCCACCAGTTGGGGAGTGTTCATGGAAAAGCCTCCAGGAGAGCCGCCACGCTGGGCAGCCCTCGGATTTGAGCAGGATTACTGAACTTTATTGGCGGCGTTGACTTGTGCGGAGGCCTTGTCGACCAGTGCATCGATCTCGCCCGCTTCACGACGCTGACTCAGGTAGATGTTCAGCACCTGAAGGTCGGCGGGTGAAACGTCGCGACGAATAGCGAAGGAAACCCCTTGCTTGGCAATGGCTGGCTTGGGCATGACTTCCTTGGACCAATCGGGGTTGGCCAAGGCGAACAGGTGGTTGGTATCGCTGGCGTCGGCCAACACATCGGCGCGCTTGGACATCAGGGCCAGGCGGGTTTCATCCGAACCCGGCAGGCGCACGATGGTTGCCTGCTTGATCAGCGCCGAAACCGCCTTGTCCGCAGCGCTGCCGGACATCACGGCGATGGTCACGCCGGCCTTGTCGTAGTCGGCAATCGCGGTGCCGGCACCGGTCAGCTTGGGGTTGTCCTTGTTGACCAGCAGCGAGATCTGGTAGTCGGTGGCCGGCACGGTAAAGGCCACCGCCAAGGCACGTTCCGGGGTCTGGTTCAGGGCCATGGACAAGTCCCACTTGCCACTCTGCAGCCCTGCCACCTGGTTGTCCCAGACAGTATCGACAAACTCGACCTTGACCTTCAGCACCTTCTCGCCGAAATCCCGGCACAGGTCCACGAAATAACCACTGTATTGAGACGTCGCGGCATCGCGCATCACGTAGGGCGCCGCCACCGCCGCGCCACAACGCAGCACCCCGGCTTTTTGCACATCTTTCCAGACCTGGGATTCAGCGGCCTGGGCAGGCGCCAGGGCGAGCATGGCGCCAAGAGCCGTGGCACCGAGGATCGCATTGCGAATGGAGCGAGGAAGGAACCGAGTCATTTTTGAATCTCTCCGTAACGTTGTTGTTTTAGGCAGGGAGTTTCATTGCATGCTTTTTTGTGTCTCTCATTGTGCGCATTGCTGCATACAGATTAGGACTGACGGAAAGAGAGTGTCAACAGGCCCGAGAAAACTTTTCCGGAACGACGAGCGACGCGGTGAGCCGTCGGTTGGACGGCCCACTAGAAAATATGGGGGGGGTAGACAGAGGGAGGCAGGTTCAGCGGGACTGCTGGAGAGCGTCCAGAAAGCGTTCGAGAATGAGGTGCTGGCGCCGCCCCTTGCGAGTGGCGATGGCCAGCTTGGCTTCGAAAAACAGCCGATCCGGACTCAGGGCCGCCATCAGTCCTTTCTCCACCCAGTTCGCAGCATAATGATCGGGCAGGAAACCGATGTAGCTACCGGTCAGTATGAGAAAGGCAATGCCCTCGCGGTCGGTCGCGGAGGCGGCAAAGTTGAGCAACTGATGCAAGCCGATGGCTTCAGCGGTCATCCGATAGCTGGGCACCACGGCGTCGGCGGTGGCGAGCTCTTCGTTACTGATGGTGCCAGCCCGCTGGAAGAACGGATGCTCGACACTGCAGTAGAGATTGGAGCGTTCTTCGTAAAGCACGCTGTAGTCCAGGCCCGAGAGCGGTGTGATCAGCGGCACGGCTCCCACGTGCAGACGCCCGTCGAGCAGCCCCCGCTCGATCTCCCCCGGCGTGCTCATGCTCAGGTTGACCCGCACCCCCGCACCTTCGGCACGCATGGCCTTGAGCGCCCGGGTGATGCGCATCCTGGGTTGGGTGACGAGATTATTGACGATGCCGATATTCAGGTCGCCGCGTAGCTGCTGATGCATCTGGTTGACTTCACTGCGGAAGCCTTCGATCGCGACCAGCACCGTCTCCCCGGCGCGCAATACTTCACGCCCTTCATCCGTCAGGGCAAAGCCGGCACGTCCCCGCTGGCACAGACGCATGCCCAAGCGCTTCTCCAGATCGCTCATGTGCAGGCTGATGGCCGAGCGACTGATACCCAAGGTGCCTTCCGCACCTGCAAAACTCCCGCACTCCACGACCGTTTTGAAAACCCGCAACAGGCGCAAGTCAAAATCACTGACCTGATTGAGGGGAGGCTTTTTCGGCATTGGTGAGTTTTCCAATATGTGAGTTAAAGTAATTATAGATTTAACTCATCTATCGAAGCGGCACAATCCAAGAGGAGCAACGCAGATACCAGTCTCCCTCTCCCGTTGGCTTCATCGAGTCGAGCAGCAAATGCACTGATTTTTCAGAAGGTCTACAGTATTTCGCCGACACAGGTCTGATACGCTAGCCGGCTCGCACGCAACGCCATCCCATAACAACGACTAAGGAGAGTTGACGGACATGATTGTGGGCATTGACCTGGGCACCACCCATAGCCTGATCGCGGCATGGCGCGATGGCGCTGCACAGCTGGTACCCAATGCGCTCGGCGAATGGCTGACGCCCAGCGTGGTAGGCCTGGATGATGAAGGTCGGATGATGGTCGGCCGCGCGGCGCTGGAACGCTTGCAAACCCACCCACAAGTCACCACCTCGCTGTTCAAGCGCTACATGGGCAGTGCCCGCCTCACCACACTCGGCAACCGCCAGTTCCGTGCCGAGGAGCTGTCGGCGATGGTCCTGCGCAGTCTGCGCGAAGATGCCGAACGGCACTTCGGCGAGCCGGTCGAGGAAGCCGTCATCAGTGTCCCGGCCTATTTCAACGATGCCCAGCGCAAAGCCACGCGCATCGCCGGTGAGCTGGCCGGGTTCAAGGTCGAACGACTCATCAACGAGCCCACCGCCGCCGCCCTCGCCTACGGACTGCACCAGCGCGACAACGCCAGCACGTTCCTGGTGTTCGACCTCGGCGGCGGCACCTTCGACGTGTCCATCCTGGAGCTGTTCGAAGGGGTGATGGAGGTGCGGGCCAGTGCCGGTGACAACTACCTTGGCGGGGAAGATTTCGACACCTTGCTCCTCCAGGCTTTCGTCGCCGCCCAGGCCGGCTCTGCCGCAGGCCCGGTGCCCCTGGACGACGCGCAGTTGTTCGGCCGCCTGCGCCGTGAAGCCGAACGCGTGCGCAAAGTCCTGGGGCATGAGCCGAGCGCCACGTTCTCGGCGCGCCAGGGCGAACGCGAATGGCGCCATGAATACACCCAGGCGGCAATGGCCGAACTCTACGCCCCGCTGCTGACCCGACTTCGAGCCCCCATCGAGACAGCGCTGCGCGATGCACGTATCCGCGCCAGCGAACTGGACGAAGTCATATTGGTGGGAGGCACCACCCGCATGCCGCTGGTTCGCAAGCTAACGGCCAGCCTGTTCGGACGTTTCCCCTCGATCCAGCTCAACCCCGACGAAGCCGTGGCATTGGGCGCCGCCGTGCAGGCGGGGCTGAAAAGCCGCGATGCAGCACTCGAAGAAGTGGTGCTCACGGATGTCTGCCCGTATTCGATGGGGATCGAGATTTCCGTCGAGTACGGCAACAAACTCGAAACCGGGCACTACCTGCCGATCATCGAACGCAACTGCGTGGTGCCGGTGAGCAAGGTCAAGCGCGTGGTGACCTTGCGTGACCAGCAGAAGGTGGTTCTGCTGAAGGTCTATCAGGGCGAAAGCCGCCAGGTCAGCGAAAACATTCTCCTCGGTGAACTGGAAATAGCCGTGCCGCCCATGCCGGCGGGCGAAGTGAGCATCGACGTGCGCTTCACTTATGACACCAACGGCCTGCTGGAAGCCGATGCACTGACCGTCCAGACCGGGGAACGGCGCAATCTGGTGATCGCCAACAACGCCGGCGTGCTTGGCGAAGAAGAGATCGCCCAACGCCTCAAGGCCCTGGAGTCGTTGAAGGTCCATCCCCGCGACGAACAGCCGAACACCTTGTTGATCGCCCGGCTTGAACGCCTTTACCAGGAAAGCCGCGGCGAACTGCGTCATCGGGTCGACGACCTGGCCACGCGTTTCGCGCAAATGCTCGACACTCAGGAACTGCACGATATCCGTGCCCTGCGCATGCAGATCTCCGAGCAGCTCGAAGCACTGGAGCAGGATGTCTGGCGATGAGCTGTTGGGAAATATTGGGGCTGCCGGAGGATGCCGACAAGCGCAGCGTCAAGCGTCAGTATGCCAGCCTGCTCAAACGCTATCGGCCCGATGAAGACCCCGAGGGCTTCCAGCGGCTGCGAGAGGCTTATGAACAGGCGTTGGAGTGGAGTGAATGGCGGCAGGAGGAAGTGGTCGTCGAACCGCCGTCCGCGCCCATTGACTTACCCCTTGCGCAGTCGCTGTCCCAGCCGCAGGCATCACAAGGCCCCTCCCCAGCCCAGCGCCTGGCTGCGCAATGCCTGGAAGCGATCACCGCGACCAACCTCGCGGATCGCCTGGCCCAGGCTCGCCTTTACGGATGCGCACGGGAATTCGAACACGGCCTGCTGCAGCATTGCCTGATCGACGAAGACCACTACGCGCTCGCCGAGGCCGCCATTGGACATTTGCACTGGCTGACACCCTGGCAACACGAGGACCTGCCTCGTGCAGCGCTCGAACAGCTGCGCGGCAAGCTCATGGAATTGGCCGAGGTCCGCCTGAATGCAGCTTGCGCCGACACCGCACGCTTCCTCGAACTGGCCCGGGAACTGGCTGCCAGCCCATGGCTGCAAGGGCTGGATGCGCGCCAGTGGTTGAACCAGAGCCTGGCCATCGCGCTCTTGCAAGCACCGGTCTGGTCGGAACAACTGTTCGACGCCATTTGTGCGCAGCAGGGCTGGAAGCAGACCGGCCACCATAGCCCCTGCCCCGAGCCGTGGTGGAGTCAACTCCTGGCTCGCAGCCATTGCCACACGTTTCTCCAACAGCAGGAGCGTCTCACTGGGCTTTTCGACAGCAGCGAGTCTCAAGCAGCGCGCATGCTGTTCGGAGCTGCCGACGAAGACGCCCGGATACGCTTGAGCCTGACCTTCAGCGATGCCGATTGGAAGGCTTGCGAAGCGTTATATCGCACCGTCGAACTTCGCTATGCACAATTGCTGTATCAGATGCCGCAACTGGCACCGGACAACTGGCGACCGCTGCGTCGGCGACCACCGGTCCTGGCCGTGCCGCTGGCGATCCTCAGCACATCCGCCTGTATGAGCTGGTTCCTGGAATATCGCCTGGGTGGCTCGTTCTATACCAGTGTGGTCGACATGCTCCTTCGCGCGATGCTGCTCGGCGTCGTCGCCTGGGGACTCAACGCAGCCTGCAAACCGCTGAGCCGTATCGCCTGGCGCCTGGACCAAAAGCTTCATGCGCGCTTCGGCCAGTGGCTGAGCCTGCGACGTCCCGCCCCGCTGCCGATCCGCGAGAGCCTCTGGGTCGGATTGCTGGGTGGGGTCATCTACCTGGCCGGAGGCATGCTCGGCGCAGTCACTTACTTCAGCAGTCTCGCCATATTGGCGCTCCTGAGTGGAAAAGCGTTCTCCGAACGTCGCGCGTCCCTTCTGTCCCGGGTCTATGAGCGGGTGCCTGGGGACATCCTGATCGGGCTCCTTCTCGGCATCCTTGTTCCCCTGCTTCTGCTGGGCAGTGTTCTGGCCGGTAACGCATCCCTCGCCGCGAATGAAGGCCTGCAGGCCTGGCCGCAGCGAACCTGCGCCGCCCGCCAGCTCACGGCCTCCCCCTGCCCATCCCAGTTGTCCGCCAACCAGTGGCACGTGCCCAACGCCACCAAGGCAGGCCAGCCATGATCAGCAGCCGAGCGTTCGCAACCGCCGTGCTCGCCTCGTTGGGCCTGAGTTGGTTGGTCCAACAGATAGACACGGCGAATATCGACTATGGGACCCGTTTGCGCTGGGAGGCAGTCCAGCAAATAAATACCTGCCTGGTGGACGGCGCCGACCTGCTGGAACAGCGCTACAGCGATTACCGCAACCTCGTTGCTCAATCCCAGGAAAAAAACGGGCCCTGGAAGGGTTTTGCCGGCTTCGGCATGGGCTCGGGCGATGTCATGCCTCCCCAGGGCGCGCAACCATCGCCATGCTATCGGTGGTTCGGCGGCGGCGAACCCGGTGGCCTGCAGTACCTGGCCAAAAACTACCTCGGGGCGTATGACAACCTGCGACCGAGCGCCGAGGCCGCTGAACGATGGCTTGCGACTCGGGTGCAAGACCGCCCCCCCTTCGACCCCATCGAGCGAGCCCTGAACCTGCGGCTGCAGGACGCGCGCGACCAGGCGATACCTGTGCGCCAAGCCCTGGAGCAGCCGCAGTTACTCATTCGCGAGGAGCAACTGGCATCCATCGAAGAACGCCTTGGACACGATCAGCATTGGTACACGCTGCGCTTCATGATCCGCGCCCGCCAGACCATCAATGCCCTCGACGCGATGGCCAACGGCGCGTCACTGACGCCGCAGCAGTTGTCCAGCCTGCAGCAATCCCTGGCAAGCAGCTGGTCGGACGCCGATGCCTTCGTAAAGGCACGGCCGCGCCTGCGTTCAGCCAATGACGGCCCGCCCGTCTGGAGCCAGATCAGTCTGTCGGGCGAGGAATGGCTGGCCGCCCTCAACCGCCTGCAACAACACTGGGCCTCCGCAGCCGATGCGGCAGAGCTGAACCAGGACCTGGCCGCCGCCCGGGCCGGTTACGACGAGTTGCTATCGCGGTACAACTTGGCGGTGGCGAAGCAGTATTGATTGACGGGTTTGGCGCTCCAGTGCGCAGCAGTCCTGTTTTCAGGGCTGCTGCGCATCCCTCGCCCGACAGTGCTCTCGCGACCTTGAGCAAATACGGCTAGGCGAACACCTATCGGCATCACCGATCCTGTCGCCCAACGTCCTTCCAGGAGCCTGTACCCGGTGCCAGCCAAATCGACCGATGCTGCCTACATAAAGCGATTCAACACTGTACTCGCCTACATCGGCGCCAACCTCGAGGGCGACCTGTCGGTGAATACGCTGAGCCAGGTTGCGAACTTCTCGGCGTTTCACTTCCACCGGCAGTTCACTGCATACATGGGGTTGCCTGTCGCACGGTACGTGCAACTGATGCGCCTGCGACAGGCGGCCAATCGCCTGGCGTCGCGTGCGGATTATGCAGTGCTGGAGGCAGCCCTCGATGCCGGCTTCGAAAGCCCCGAGGCGTTCAGCAGAGCCTTCAGGCGAGCGTTCGGCGTGGCGCCGAGTACATTCAGGCAGCAACCGAGCTGGCAGGTCTGGAATGCGGCGTTTGAAGTTCCCCACTTTTCCAGGAGCGTCATCATGCAACTACATATCGTGGACTTTCCCGAAGTCAGGGTCGCCGCACTCGAACATCGCGGCCCGGCACAACTTCTCGATGAAAGCGTGCGCTATTTCATCCAGTGGCGCATGCAGAGCGGACAATCGCCAGTGGCATCGAGTCGTACTTTCGGCATTCCCTTCAGCAACCCCGACACCACGCCGCCGGAGGCGTTTCGCTTTGCCATTTGCGGTGAGATACACCAGGCAGTCACGCCGAACACCTTCGGCGTACGGGAAACCCTCATCGCCGGCGGCCGCTACGCCGTGGTGCGCCACGTGGGCTCGACAGATCTCATCAGCGAGAGCATCTACCCGATCTACCGCGACTGGCTGCCGAACAGCGGAGAAGAGCTTCGCGACCAGCCGCTGTTCTTTCACTACTTGAGCGTGTACCCAGAGACACCGAAGGACCAGTGGGAGACGGATATTTATGTGCCATTGCAGTAGAGGTCTCGGGACTGTGGGAGCGCGCCTTGCTCGCGATGGCGGCAGCACAGCCAACATCCCGGCAAGTTGACCCACCGCTATCGCGAGCAGGCTCGCTCCCACAATGGTTCGAGGATGTACGCAGCCTTTTGCATACGCCACAAAACCCTGTGGGAGCGAGCCCTGCTCGCGATGGCGTCAGCACATTCAACACCTGCGTGACTGACACTCCGCTATCGCGAGCAGGCTTCAGATCGGCCTGTCCGCGACCCTGGCATTCCATTGTGCCCGGTAGCGCTCACGCCACCCCGGACTGCCTTTATCCAGCCACTCCAACGTCGCCTCGATACTGTCCGGGCTGATGATGAAGTGATTGATATGTTCCTCGATCCGCTCGTGGGACAAATGCAGCGAATCCAGATAGCCGGTGAAGGACTTCGCCAACACGACGTACTCATCGCCTTGCTGGCGGCGGCCGGTCCAGGCGGGTAGGCCTGCGACCATCGCCGCCACGTCCTGGCGACCTTCACGCAGGTCCAGGAGCAACAGGCTCGCGCCGCCGTCACGTCCGATCGGCAGCAGTCCGGTCGCGGGGAAGCCGGGTTCCGCTCGCAGTTGCTCCAGCTCGAAGGGGTTGGATTCATACGCTTTATCCGGATCCAGCCCATACAGCGAAAAACTCAGCAGTTCCTCGTCGCCGTTGGCCAGGGTCGCGACGACATCGTATTCCACGCAGGCGCCGTTGCAGGTCTTGAGAAACCGCCGGTAGTCTTCCGGCAGGCGGGCGCCAAGGCTGGTTTCCAGTTGCGAGATGGCAAGGTCCGTGGCACCTGCGCGGGTTCGTTCGAGGATCAATCCGTGATATTCCATCATTGGGGCTCACAAGTGCATGACGTGAAGGCGGTACTCGACCAGTGGCCTGTACGTTAATTTGAGTGGGCGAATCAGTCGCGCATTAGCCCTTGGTCGGGGTCTTATCGGTCGGTTTACGCTTTTTGGAAGCAGCCACCTTGTATTCACCGGTACCGGCCTCCGTTGCCAGGTGTGCGACCAATGGCTCGTTGCGAGCGCTGTATTGCGCGGGCTTCCTGGCGTTAGGGCGAGCGGTTTCAATCGGGGTCGGCTTGGCCGGGACTGCCGAGAGGAAAGCACCCGGCTCCATCGCAAACCGTTGTGCCAGCGCGTACGCCATCTTGTGGCTGATGGGCCGATCCCCACTCAACACCTTGGACACCGCCGTCTTGTCGCCAATCTCGGGGAGGTCCGAACCCGTGAGCCCAAGCGTCTCCATCAGGTCCCGGATCAGTTGCACCGGGGTGCATGTCGCTTCAAAAGCGGCGGTGGATTCGCGAAACTGGTCGGAGTCGCGCTGGTAGGCCAGTATTTCGTCTTCGAGTTCGACGAGGATTTTCTCCTCGACCTTGCTCAGTTCACGCCCGTCGGTGAGTTCGTCAAGCAGATCGGTCGCACGCTCATAGTCGGCGGGTGTCCTGATGCCATGCACGAACTCGCCACGCAGACGCTCCAGCACCGCGTGTAGCTCGCCAAGCGTTGCGATCACGGTCTGAAAGTCATTCCTGACTGCGCTCATCGTTTTACTCCTTTGTTTCTTGCATACCAGACGTTGGCAACGTCGTAATCGGCATGTGTGCAGATGTGTTTGACGTAGAACTTCTGTCGGATGTAGTGGACTCCCCCTATCACCCTGAGATTGTTGCCACCTACGTCAATCACGACCCAATTCGCTGTGGCCCTCGGTTTGAACAGGTCGATACCGTGGGTACCGAACAGTTTCTGCAGGTCCGCGAATGCTGTCGGACGGGCCATCTTCAACAGGCGCCGGCAGCGATCGAGCCCGGCCTTGTCGTTCGGGTACAAAATGGCGGCAGCGTCAAAACGTGATGGCTTGAGTATATCCATAGGCTTCCCTGTCCTTGAGTCGGATGCTACTCCAGTTGTGTTTTTTCACAACCGGAATTTTTCGGCAATGGTGAAGGTCAAGGAGCGTTCTCCGGAAAATGGTCGCGCTCCTCCTGCTGATACTGCCTGGGTGTGCAGCCAAACTCCCGACGAAATACTGTGTGCAGATATTGCGCCGACTTGAACCCACAATTGCGGGCAATGTCAGCGATCGCCAAATCCGCTCTCTCCAACCCACGGGCAGCCGCGGCCAACCTGAACCGCAAGATCTCGTCATGCACGCTGCACCCTCGCTCCTTGCGGAAATGCGCTTCCAGCGATGACCGCGACACCCCCACATACCCCGCCACCTGCGCGGTCTTGATGCCCTGGCAAGCGTATTGACGAATGAACAGCAGCGCCTGCATGACGTAGGGGTTACCCAACGGTTGATGCAGGCTCGAGGCCTGCACGTTGATCGCGTCGGGTGGTATCAGTATCTGCGTACCCGTGGACGGCATACCGTGCAGCATCTGATGGAGCAATCGCGCGGCAGTGCGGCCCATGGTTTCGGTGCCTTGGATCACCGAGCTCAGGGGCACTCGGGTCAGGCTGCGGGTCAGAGGGTCGTTGTCGATGCCGATCAGCGCCACTTGTTCCGGCACGGCGATGCCGGCGGTCAGACAGGCTTGCAGCAGTTGGCGGGCGCGGGCATCGCTGACGGCGATGATGCCGATGGGCTTGGGCAGGCTCTGCAGCCAGGCGATCTGCTGTTCAACCGCGCTGTCCCACAGCGGCGCGCTGGTGCCCATGCCGCGATAAACCTCGGCCGGCAAGCCATCGCGTTGCACCAGCGAACGGAAGGCTTTCTCCCGCTCCTGAGCCCAGCGATTGGCCTGTGCTTCGGGCAGGCTGAAACAGGCGAAGCGCGTGAGGCCAGCTTCGATCAGGTGCTCGTAGGCCAGCTTCATCAGCGCGAAATTGTCGGTGGCAACATAGGGAATGCCCTTGGGATAAGCGCGCTCATCCTGATAGGAACCGCCCACCGCCACCACCGGCAAGCGGATCCCGGCCAACGCTTCGCCAATCAGCGGGTCATCGAAGTCGGCGATGATCCCGTCACCCTGCCAGCGTTCGATCCCCTTCAGCCGGCACAGGAAGTCCTCCTCCAGGAACAGGTCCCAGGACGCTCGGGTGCTGCTCAGGTAGTTGCCGATGCCGCTGATGATGCCGCGGTCGTAGATCTTGCTGCCGTTGAACAACAGCGCAATGCGGTGCACGGGGGGGACGGTTTTCATTGTTTTTTCACCCTGGGCCGGTGAACACAGCCTAGGCGTGTGAATCTGGAAGCTCAATACAAAATCGAACGACTCGTTGGTGATTTTCATAATCATCAGCCACAGGGCCGGCGTTAGTATCGAGACACCGCCAAGAATAAAAAGGATATCGCCCATGCCGTACTTCCCCGGTGTCGACAAGATTCGCTACGAAGGCCCCGCCAGCGATTCGCCCCTCGCCTTCCGTCACTATGACGCTGACAAGCTCGTCCTCGGCAAACCCATGCGCGAACACCTGCGAATGGCGGTGTGCTACTGGCACACATTCGTCTGGCCAGGGTCCGACGTGTTCGGTGCCGGCACCTTCAAGCGCCCCTGGCAACACGCCGGGGACCCGATGGAACTGGCCATCGGCAAGGCCGAAGCCGCCTTCGAGTTCTTCTCCAAACTGGGCGTCGACTACTACTGCTTCCACGACACCGACGTCGCCCCGGAAGGCAGCTCGCTGAAGGAGTACCGTAACCACTTCGCGTTGATGACCGACCACCTGGAGCGCCATCAGGAACAGACCGGAATCAAGCTGTTGTGGGGCACCGCCAACTGCTTCAGCAACCCGCGCTTTGCCGCCGGTGCCGCCACCAATCCAGACCCGGAAATCTTCGCTTGCGCCGCCGCCCAGGTGTTCAGCGCCATGAATGCCACCCTGCGCCTCAAGGGGGCCAACTACGTGTTGTGGGGCGGTCGTGAAGGTTACGAAACCCTGCTCAATACCGACCTGAAACGCGAGCGCGAGCAACTGGGTCGCTTCATGGGCATGGTGGTCGAGCACAAGCACAAGATCGGCTTCAAGGGCGACCTGCTGATCGAGCCCAAGCCCCAGGAGCCGACCAAGCACCAATACGATTACGACAGCGCCACGGTCTTCGGCTTCCTGCAGCAATTCGGCCTGGAGAACGAGATCAAGGTCAACATCGAGGCCAACCACGCGACCCTGGCCGGGCACAGTTTCCATCACGAAATCGCCACCGCCACTTCGCTGGGCATCTTCGGCAGCATCGACGCCAACCGTGGCGATCCGCAGAACGGCTGGGACACCGACCAGTTCCCCAACAGCGTTGAGGAAATGACCCTCGCCACCTACGAAATCCTCAAGGCCGGCGGGTTCAAGAATGGTGGGTTCAACTTCGACGCCAAGGTCCGTCGCCAGAGCGTGGACGAGCTCGACCTGTTCCACGGCCATGTCGCAGCGATGGACGTCCTGGCCCAGGCCCTGGAGCGCGCAGCCGCCATGGTGCAGAACGACCGGCTCCAGCACTTCAAGGATCAACGCTACGCCGGCTGGCAGCAGCCGTTCGGCCAGGCGGTGCTGGCGGGCAAGTTCAGCCTCGCCTCGCTGGCCGAGCATGCCTTCGTCAACGAGCTCAATCCCCAGGCGGTCAGCGGCCGGCAGGAGATGCTCGAAGGCGTCGTCAACCGGTTCATCTATCCCTGACTCCGTGGAATTCGCCGGCGCAGCGAGGCTGTTACATTCTCGCGACAAATCTCTGCCCGCAGCGCCTGGCGACTCTCTACAGTTCTACCGGCATCACGCTCATCGTCAGGCAGTGTCTTTCAAACAAAAATAAAAGGACGCACCACAATGAAAAATGTAAAACGCACGTTACTCGCCAGCGCCCTGGCCCTGCTGTCGCTTCCGGTCATGGCCGATGCGGCGCACCCGAAGATCGGTTTCTCCATTGACGACCTGCGCCTGGAACGCTGGTCCCGGGACCGCGACTACTTCGTTGCGGCGGCGGAAAAAATGGACGCCAAGGTCTTCGTGCAATCAGCCGATGCCAACGAGCAGAAGCAGATTTCGCAGATCGAAAACCTCATCTCCCGTGGCGTCGACGTGATCGTCATCGTGCCGTTCAACGCCACCGTGCTGACCAACGCCGTCGCCGAAGCCAAGAAGGCCGGGATCAAGGTGGTGTCCTACGACCGGCTGATCCTGAACGCCGATATCGACGCCTACATTTCCTTCGATAACGAAAAGGTCGGCGAAATGCAGGCCAGCGGCGTGCTGAAAGCCGCGCCCAAGGGCAACTACTTCCTGCTCGGCGGCGCCCCCACTGACAACAACGCCAAGGTCCTGCGCGAAGGCCAGATGAAGGTGCTGCAACCGGCCATCGACAAGGGCGATATCAAGATCGTCGGCCAACAGTGGGTGAAGGAATGGAACCCCACCGAAGCCTTGAGCATTGTTGAAAACGCCCTGACGCGGAACAACAACAAGATCGACGGCATCGTCGCCTCCAACGACGCCACCGCAGGCGGCGCCATCCAGGCCCTGGCCGCGCAGAAAATGGCCGGCAAGGTACCGATCTCGGGCCAGGACGCCGATCTGGCAGCGGTCAAGCGGGTGATCGATGGCACCCAGACCATGACCGTCTACAAGCCTCTGAAGCTGATCGCCTCCGAAGCCGCCAAGCTCTCGGTACAGCTAGCGCGTAACGAGAAGCCGTCCTTCAGTTCGCAGTACGACAACGGCAGCAAGAAAGTCGACACCATCCTGCTTACCCCGACCCCGTTGACCAAGGACAACATCGACCTGCTGGAAAAAGACGGTTTCTATACCAAGGCGCAGATCGCCGGGCAGTAAGTTGAGCACCACCGGTCAGTGAAACACAGTCCTTGTGGGAGCGAGCCTGCTCGCGATGGCGGTCGCACATTCAATATTGATGCAAGCTGAACCACCGCTAAGCGCTCGTCCGAGCGTCCCACAGGGAATTGACCGGCAGGCTTATGTGTAAGACCTTCCCACGAGTCCTTGCCATGTCCGATTACCTGCTGCAAATGAACGGCATCGTCAAAATCTTCGACGGTATCAAAGCCCTGAATGGCATCGACATCAAGGTCCGGCCGGGGGAATGCGTCGGCCTGTGCGGCGAGAACGGCGCCGGCAAATCCACCTTGATGAAAGTCCTTTCGGCGGTCTACCCCTATGGCACCTGGGACGGTGAAATCCTCTGGGACGGCCAGCCGCTCAGGGCGCAATCCATCAGCGAAACCGAAGCCGCCGGGATCGTCATCATTCACCAGGAATTGACCCTCGTACCCGATCTTTCGGTGGCCGAAAACATCTTCATGGGCCACGAACTGACCCTGCCCGGCGGGCGCATGAACTACCCGGCGATGATCCACCGCGCCGAAGCCCTGATGCGTGAGCTCAAGGTGCCGGACATGAACGTCTCGCTCCCGGTGTCGCAATATGGTGGTGGCTACCAGCAACTGGTGGAAATCGCCAAGGCGTTGAACAAACAGGCGCGGCTGCTGATTCTCGACGAACCTTCATCGGCCCTGACCCGTTCGGAAATCGAGGTGCTGCTGGATATCATCCGTGACCTCAAGGCCAAGGGCGTAGCCTGCGTCTACATCTCCCACAAGCTCGATGAAGTGGCGGCGGTGTGCGACACCATTTCGGTGATCCGCGACGGCAAGCACATCGCGACCACCGCCATGGCCGACATGGACATCCCCCAGATCATCACCCAGATGGTCGGGCGGGAAATGAGCAACCTCTACCCTACCGAACCCCATGACATCGGCGAGGTGATTTTCGAAGCCCGCCATATCACGTGCTACGACGTCGATAATCCCCGGCGCAAACGGGTCGACGATATTTCGTTCAGCCTCAAGCGCGGGGAAATCCTCGGCATCGCCGGGCTCGTCGGTGCCGGCCGCACGGAACTGGTGTCGGCGCTGTTCGGTGCCTACCCCGGCCGCCATGAAGGAGAAGTGTGGCTGGATGGCCAACCGATCGACACTCGCACGCCCCTAAAGTCGATCCGCGCCGGCCTGTGCATGGTTCCCGAAGACCGCAAGCGCCAAGGGATCATTCCAGACCTGGGCGTCGGCCAGAACATCACCCTTGCGGTGCTGGAGAATTTCTCGAAGCTGACCCGCATCGACGCCGAAGCCGAACTGGGCAGCATCGACCGGGAAATCTCGCGCATGCACCTCAAGACGGCGAGTCCGTTCCTGCCGATCACCAGCCTCTCCGGCGGCAACCAGCAAAAAGCCGTGCTGGCGAAGATGCTCCTGACCCAGCCCCGCGTGCTGATTCTCGATGAACCGACCCGCGGCGTGGACGTTGGCGCCAAGTACGAGATCTACAAGTTGATGGGCGCGCTGGCGGCCCAAGGCGTGTCGATCATCATGGTTTCCTCTGAACTCGCTGAAGTGCTGGGGGTTTCCGACCGCGTGCTGGTGATCGGTGAAGGCCAGTTGCGCGGAGACTTCATCAACCACGAACTCACCCAGGAACAAGTGCTCGCTGCCGCGCTCAGCCACCCCGATGGCCATAACAATAATGATCGGAAGTCCGCGTAGATGAATCAGGTCAAACAACTCTTCTCCCGCTACAAAATGCTCGCGCTGGTGATCGCCGTGGCGATCATCTGGCTGTTCTTCAGCTGGCAGACCGACGGCGGTTTCCTGACCCCGCGCAACCTGTCCAACCTGCTGCGGCAGATGTCCATCACCGGCATCCTCGCCTGCGGCATGGTGTTGGTGATCATCAGCGGGGAAATCGATCTGTCGGTGGGCTCGTTGCTCGGATTGCTGGGTGGCCTGGCGGCGATTCTCGACGTGGTCTATCACATACCGCTGCTGGCCAACCTCAGTCTGGTGGCCCTGTGCGGCTTGGTCATCGGCCTGGCCAATGGCTTCATGACCGCCTACCTGCGCATCCCTTCGTTCATCGTGGGGCTGGGCGGCATGCTGGCGTTTCGCGGGATCCTGCTGGGCATCACCGGCGGCACCACCATTGCCCCGGTCTCGCCGGAGCTGGTCTACGTCGGCCAGGGCTACTTGCCGCAAACCGTCGGTGTGGCGCTGGGCGTACTGCTGTTCGCCCTCACTGTTTTCCTGACCTGGAAACAGCGCCGCAACCGCGCCCTCCATGGCCTGGCGGCACACTCGCTGGTGCGTGACGTGTTGCGCGTGGTGGCGATTGGCGCGGTGCTGGCGGGGTTCGTCCATACCCTCAACAGCTACGACGGCATTCCGGTTCCGGTGCTGCTCCTGCTGATCCTGCTGGGGGTATTCAGCTACGTCACCAGCCAGACCGTGTTCGGACGGCGTGTCTACTCGGTGGGCAGCAACATGGAGGCCACGCGGCTGTCCGGCATCAACGTGCAGGCGGTGAAACTGTGGATCTTCGGCATCATGGGGGTGATGTGCGCCCTCGCCGGCCTGGTCAACACCGCGCGCCTGGCAGCGGGCTCACCCTCGGCCGGTAACATGGGCGAACTCGACGCCATCGCCGCCTGCTTCATCGGCGGCACCTCGATGCGCGGCGGCTCCGGCACCGTCTATGGCGCCCTCCTCGGCGCGCTGGTCATCACCAGCCTGGACAACGGCATGTCGATGCTCGACGTCGACAGTTACTGGCAGATGATCGTCAAGGGCAGCATCCTGGTGCTGGCGGTGTGGGTGGATGTGAGTACGCGGGTTGGGCGGCGTTGATGGGGGCCTGGCCTGCTGAAAATCTCGTAGGAAATCCGCACCCGTGGCGAGGGAGCTTGCTCCCGCTGGGGTGCGTAGCAGCCCCAACCGACCGCCTCATCTCGCCAGGTACACCGTGGGCTCAGGTTTACGGTGACTGCGTCACCGAGCGGGAGCAAGCTCCCTGGCCACAGGGAGCGGAGGTTGGATCTCATTGGCGTCCCCCTCGCACTGCAGCTCGTCTCGCTGGTATCCCCGCTGTTTCGTACGGGGCAAGGAGAATATCTGGTCTATAGTTTCCCTTCAGGCAACTGATATTTTTCGCAGGGACGCGCGGGTGTCATTCAGGGAGCACATCATGTCGATCCAACGGACAAGTGGACTGAGACTGGCTCCCGGTATCACGGCATCCGAAGACACCACATCCAAGGGCTTGAGCCATATCTTCCGAGATTGGCTCGGCCATCTCAGGGAAGCCTATATCCTGCTGCCGCTGTTGTCCGTTCTGCTCCTGCTTGCCCTCTGGTCCGCCACCCTCTACCTCATCAAGGTCGAACAGACCCGTGCCCAGCGCAACGCAGCAACGGTCAGCCAGGAAATCGGTGCCACGTATGAGGCGCAGATACTGCGTGCGGTGCGTGAGATCGACCAGACCCTCAAGCTCGTCAAGTACACCTACGAGGCCGAGGGCGAGCGCAACCCGCTGCCGCGGCTCAAGGAGCGGGCGCTGTTGCCGCCGGCCCTGTTGTTCGATGTCAGTGTGGTCAACGCCGATGCCAAGCCGATCGCCAGCACCCGGGCGAACGAAACGGGACCTGCCAGCGACCCGGATGAGCTGCGGACATTGCGCAACAACGATACGCTGCTGATCAGCCGTCCCTGGAAGGACCCTTTGTCCGGTGAGTGGCGCTTGCGCTTCAGCCGTCGCCTCAACGCGCCGGATGGCGTGTTCTCGGGTGTCGCCAGGGTCGACGTGGATGCCGCGTATTTCACCAGCAGTTACGATGCCGCGAAACTCGGTGAGCGAGGCGTGCTCGGGCTGCTGGGCACCGACGGTGTCTTTCGGGTACGGCGCACCGGGGAGTCGGTCCGGGCCGGCGATACGGTCGACTATGAGGCGTTGGTGCCGGATACCGAAGACATCCAGACATCGTTGCTGACCAACAGTTGGGATGGTGTGCGGCGCTACACCAGTGCCCGCCAGCTCTATGACCTGCCCTTGGCGGTGATCGTCGGCTTATCCGAAGAAGAACAGCTGCTTGCCGTGAACCGGCAAGCCCAGACCCATCTGCGGCGGGCAGCGGGTGCCAGCCTGTTGCTGGTGCTGCTCGCCGGCTTGCTGAGTCGAATGAGCTGGCAGCTTGCGCAAAGCCGGCTGCAGGCCGCCGAAGCCAAGGTGGCCTATGCCGAGCGCGTCGAATACCTCGCCTATCACGACGCCCTCACAGCGCTGCCCAATCGCAGCCTGTTCAGCAAGCTGTTGATTCAGCACATCCACGAAGCCCATCGTTATCAGCGACAAATGGCCGTGCTGTTCCTCGACCTGGACCGTTTCAAGCAAATCAACGACACCCTCGGCCACGATGCCGGCGACCAGTTGCTGCAAGAAGTCGCGAACCGCCTCAAGGGTTGTCTGCGCGAAAGCGATATCGTTGCCCGATTGGGCGGCGACGAGTTTGTGGTGTTGCTGCCCCAACTGTCCGATGAAAAATATGCAGCGGCCACCGCCCAGAAAATCCTCTCCGCCATTGCCCGGCCCTTCAATCTTCGAGGGAAAGAGTTCCGGGTCACGGCCAGCATCGGTATCAGTCTCTTTGCCCGGGATGGCCAGGACGAACAAACCCTGAAGAAAAACGCCGATATCGCGATGTACCAGGCCAAGCAACAGGGGAAAAACACCTTCCAGTTCTACTCCGAGAAGCTGAATGCGGAATCGTTGGAGCGGCAGACACTGGAACTCGGCCTGCGTCATGCACTTGAACGTAACGAGTTCCGTCTGCACTACCAGGCCAAGCGGGATATCCGCAGCGGCAAGATCACCGGCATGGAAGCCCTCCTGCGCTGGGAGCATCCCGACCTGGGACTGGTGGCCCCCATGCAGTTCATTCCGGTGGCCGAAGAGACCGGCCTGATCGTCCCTATCGGTAAGTGGGTGCTCAGGACGGTCTGCGAGCAGAACGTGGCCTGGCAACAACAGGGCCTGCCGCACCTGTGCGTCGCCGTGAACCTGACGGCCCGCCAGTTTGTCGATGAACACCTCTTGAGCGACCTTGCGACGATACTGGCAGACACCGGCATGGACGCCCGCCTGCTGGAGCTGGAGATCACCGAAAGCCTGCTCATGCAGAACGTCAGGAAGACCCTGCAGGTGCTGACCGGTCTCAAGGAACTGGATATCCGGATCGCCATCGATGACTTCGGTATCGGCTACTCTTCGCTCTCGGCCCTCAAGCAGTTCCCGCTCGACTCGATCAAGATCGACCGCTCGTTCATCCGCGACGTCACCAGCGTGGCGGAAGACAAAGCCTTGACCGAGGCCATCATCACCATGGGCAGGAGCCTCAGCCTGACCGTGGTCGCCCAGGGCGTGGAAACCAAGGAGCAAGCCGACTTCCTGCGGGACAACGCCTGCGACGAGTTCCAGGGGTTCTACTTCAACAAGCCGGTACCTGCCGATCAGTTCAAGGCATTGCTGCAAGCACAGGCCGCGCGACCCGCCACAGGCGTGTAGGCGTTCATTGGGGATCGGACGGCAGTACCCTGACGCTGCCATCCACTTCACGCGCATCGATGTAGCCGATGGAAGCGGGATTGCCGGCGACATGCTTCTTCACTTCCGCACCGTTCGAAACCGTCTCCGGGGGCTGGCCCCGGCCGGTAAAAATGATTTTCGACCAGTGCGTCTTGAGCTGCGCGGCAGATTTGCCGGTGTAGGTGCTGTAGAACTCATCGCGGGCCGCAGAGCCCTCAGGCTGGTCGATTGGAATGGCCTGACCGCCCTCGGGAAAACGACTGGTCTTGCCCAGGAAAATATTTGCCACCTGATTGCTCGCCAGCGCTTTCACCGGGCTGGCCGTCGAGACGATCACTACCACGTCAGCCATTACAAGCGTGCTGGCCGCATACAAGACCACTACCGTCACGGCACATCCCGTGCCCTTGAGAAACCGCATGATCGGCCTCATCAGAAGACAAAATCGACAGCGAGGCTGAGCACGCTGAACGAGCCACCCGGCTCGAAACCCGGCTGGAAGTTGGTCAACGGCCCCGTCGTGATGCCATCCATCCGGGTGTGGTCGTACTGCAATTTGGCGTCCATGTTCTTCGTGAAATCCCAGCGTACGCCCAGTGACAGGGTTTGCTGACGGCTGCCGGCGCCCAGGATGGCGTTGAGTGTCCCGTTGAGTTCCGCCGCGGCATCGGCCGGGCCCGGTGGCAACGTCGAAGTGTCCAACCCTTCGCTGGACGTGTCGCTCAGCGTCTTTGACCGCGCATACGTGATGTAAGGCGTGAACGCCTCGATCCGGTAGCCACCACTGACATACCAGGCGCTCACCTCACCAAACACCGCATGACTGTCGAAATGCCCCCATTCGCCCATGACGAACCAGTCACCCGGATCATAGATGGCCCCAACGCCGACGAAATTGAAGTCCTTGCCCTTGGTGTCGTAGCGATTGGCGATGGCGTTGCCTTCCTCGCCGAACTGCCGGAAACCCTCGAAGAGCGGATTGAACGGCTCGTAGGTCAAGCGCGTGTGCTGATAAGTAATGCGGGTGGTCAGGGCACCGTATTCGGTCAGGTTGGAAACACCCCATGAGCCTCTGGCCCGTGTCTCGCCCGTATCGTTGGGCATCCGGACCGTGCTCTGGCCGACGTTGCCTTGCACGGTATTGATGACATCGCCCATGTGCAGCCGGTAGCTGAGATCCATGCCATCGGTCGCAGTGACGGGGATCATGCTGTAGACCTCCCCCGGTGGGCGCACCCAGGGAAGCGTATAGCCGACCTTGCGGGTGTCGGAGAACAGGAAGGCCGGCTGCACCGTGCGGCCGATACGCAGGCTGAAATCGGGGGTGACCTGATACTTGAAGTTCGCCCATTCGACGTAGGGACGGTAGCTGTTGTCATAACGCTGTTCCGAGATCACCTGCACCACCGCCGAGAGTTCCGGGGTGAAGCGTGCCGTCACTTGCGCACCAACCAGGCTGTCGACATCGGCACTCCAATTGCGCGCGTGTCCGGCGCCGTTGGGCTTGTAGATGCTGGAGGTGAAGTCGGCCTTCTTCTCGCTGGAATGAACCACACCGACCGTACCGAAACTGCTTACGGAAAACGTCGGCCCGTCGGCATCGGCGGCGTTGGCCGTGCAGGCATAAAGCGACATCACGGCCAGGGCCAGCGGACTGAGTCGAGGCGCCATGGAGTCAGTGCGGCCTCGACGGGAGAATCCACCCATCCAGGCAGGCTATTGCTACGGGACCTTGTTCGGGATTTTCTGAAGGAATTGCCACCATTCGTTCCAGTCCTTATGACGTCGGTTCAATACCATGAGCGAATTGTAGACGACAAAACTCCCCGTGCCCGGATCATGCAAGGGTCGCCTGACTCAAGCCCTTGATGGGCAGCTCCAGGGTGAACGTAGCCCCCTGCCCCGGTCCGTCGCTTTGCGCCCTCAGCACACCGCCCATTTCCATCGCCGCCAGGACACAGCTATGCAAACCGAAACCATGGCCCTCTTTGCGTGTGGTGAAGCCATGGGCAAAAATTCGCGTCAGGTTCTCCTCGGCGATCCCTTCGCCATTGTCGATCACCTGGATGATCAGCTTCTGCTCCGCCGTCAGCTCGGCATGGAGGGTAATCAACGGCTGCCGATCCGACATGTCGATCATCGCGCCGCTGGCATTCTTGATCAGGTTGACCATGATCATCAGCACCCGATGCTTGTCCAGCTGCACCGCGGGCACTGCGGAAAACTCCTTCAACACCGTGACCCGACGGGCCTTGATAATGCCCGCGTTCATGCGCAGCGCGTCCTCGAGCAAGTGCTCGACCTGCACGCTCTCACAGAGACTGGACACGCCCGAGTACGACTGCTGGGCTGCGACGACTTCCTTGATGTGATCGATGCTCTTGGCCAACTGTTCGAGCTCGTCGGACATGCTTTTCTGTTCCACAGCCAACGCTTCCGTCACCTGATTCAGATACCCCGGAAGCAACTTGCCTTTCTCGTCTTCAGAGAGAAACTGGCCCAGGTCCGCGGCATGCTGGTTCATCAGTTGCATCGCTTTGCTTAACCCCAGGGCTTTGCTGGTACGCAGCTTCTGCGTCAGGACCTCGGCGGAAACATTCACGCTGTTGAGCACGTTCCCCACATTGTGCAGAACGTTGGTGGCGATCTCCGCCATGCCGGCCTGACGGGCAACCGCCACCAGTTGGGTCTGGGCTTCGGCGGTGCGCAAACGACTTTGCGCCAACTGCCAGCTCGTCCGGCTCAACAAGACAACCAGCAATACCAACAACAGACTGCCTCCTGCGGCCCGCCACTGATAGGTATGGGCCAGCTCGGTGACGGCGGCCAGTTGTTCCTCTTCGGATAACCCGACGATCACCGCCAGGGGCAGGTCATAGAGCTGGCGGGCACTGGTGTAACGCCGCACCCCGTCCCAACTGTTGGTCAACAGCTGCGCCTGGGTGTCCTCGCTGTCCGGGACCAGCGCCCCATAATCGACCGCATCGCCGGCCTGGATCGACTCCCCGGTACGCCATACCCGGAAGACCCCATCGGTGCCCAGCAGCCCGAGCACACCCCGCTCCCCCAGTTTCGAGGTGTCATAGCTGCTGGCGAAATAAGCCGCATCGACCTCGACCCTGGCGACACCCGAAAACGCCCCATCCGACGCATCGAGACGACGACTGAAACGCAGCCGCCACTCATCCGTCGAAGGGTCTTTCCAGGGATGGCTGATCAACAGCGTGTCATTGTTGCGCAGGGTTCTCAGCTCATCCGGGTCGCTGGACGCTGCCGTTTCGTTGGCCCGCGTGCTGGCTACCAGCTTTGCGTCGGCACTGACCACACTCACATCGAACAACAGGGCCGGCGGCAACAACGCCCGCTCCTTGAGCCGGGGCAGCGGATTGCGCTTGCCCTCGGCCTCGTAGGTGTATTTGACGAGCTTGAGGGTCTGATCGATTTCGTGAACCGCCCGCAACATCTGCGCTTCGTAGGTCGCGCTGATCTCCTGGCTGACCGTGGCGGCGTTGTACCGGGCACGCGCCAACTCACTGTTGATGAGGTAGAAGGTCGTCATCCAGATCGCCAGCAACAGCAGGACGGCGAGCAGCGGAAACAGGACGTAGGCTTCCTTGACATGAGCCAGCCCACGCCGAAGCCCCCGCCCCACACCCCCCGAGGCGGTGTCCGTCGACGGGTTGATACCGGTGACCAACCTCAATCCATGGGGCCGTTGAAACAGCATGCTGTGCTCCCTGCGTCGTATCAGCACTTCAGATTAGCGGGCACCCGCCGGGGCTTGGGCTCAAGGAGATGCCAGGAATCGCTTGCGGCGTCCGTGCGCGGCAGATTGCCGATGGGTTCGCTGGAAACTATAGATCACAAACCGCGCGGGCGAACCCGAAGCTGCTGGGATACCGCTATCGCGAGCAGGCTCGCTCCCACCCTGGTCGTGGGCGGGTCACAACATCGGCCACGACGCCAATCCCTGTGGGAGCGAGCCTGCTCGCGGTGCCGGCAGCACATCCAACACCCATGCAAGACCGCTGCGCCCCCTGTGGCGAGGGAGCTCGCTCCCGCTCGGCTGCGCAGCAGTCGTGTGCTTTGCCGAGGCCTACACAACGTCAACCAACATCACCGGCAAGTGGGCCGAATTCCTACGTGAAGGTGGGAAAGTGGTGGCTTGTGGTGCTTGTGTCGTGAGGCCTATATTTTTCCTCGTCGCCCGAAATGGCGATTCGGGTTTGGCGACCTGAATACAGAGAATGCGAAAGCTACCGGCTCATTTGCAGGTATCGACGCACCCGCAAAGCCGCTATATTCCGCGGTGGCTGTGCGCGGGAGATCTTCGGATCTGCCGGTTTTCTCTGTAATCGGTTCGCCAACCTGCGTACAGCCACCACCCATCGTTTGGCGACGACTGGGTGATGGCTTCAGCCAATCAAACAGAGATCTTCAAAATGAATCGATACATGCCTATCACTGGCATTGACTGCGTCCCCGCTACCCTTCTCATCGACACTGAAGCACCGCTCGATGTGCTCTTCGAAACTGCCGACTACCGTATTCGTAGCGTGACCCAGGTGTTGGAGAATATTGCGTTTCGCTCGGAGATCAGCTCGGATACGGTGGTGCTTTCTGATTTTTGCAAAATGCTGACGATAGCGTTGCGCGATGGATGTGATGTGATGGATGTGATTGGGAGGCGGTTGCGGGAGCAGGCTGCCGAATAATCAAAGCGGGCGACTGAAGGTCGTCCGCTTTACTCTCAGGCAGTATGTACTGGCGGTTCGTCAATATTCCAACGTCTTGATTTTGCGTAAGAACATTCGGGGAGTCCTCAGGGACAGATTTGCCTGTCCCTGTTTTTCCGTTTCGATTACCTAGGAACAACGACAGGAATGATCATCGGCGAAGGCGGCGCGGGTGGGTTGATCATGCCTTGGCTTTCCACTATCGGCACGCCTTTGCGCTTGATGCTTTCGAACAGATTTTCCGTGGCCGCTCCATCGATATATCCCCCCTCATCAATGGATGCACTGAGTGCCAATTGACGGCGCTCCTCGGTCAGCTGGAGCTGTTTGGTACGCAGGAAGGTATATAACGAAATTTCCTTCAGCGCCGACAGATCCACATGGGCGATTTCGACATATTTCAGCGCCTTGGGGTCCCATCCCTGCATGTAAAGCCCCTTGGAGGTCAGCGCATAGGTACAGAAATAGTAGGTGCCCGTATTCGAGCCTGGGGTTGAAACGACCAAGGAACAACGACCGTGCTGGAGAATGGGATCGGTCAGCTCAGGATAATCTTTGACAAGTTGCGAAGGGAACTGCGTGCGGTCGTAGTAGATCGTGGCTTTGTCGTAGGGTGTTGTATTGCAAGCGGATAGAAGCATTGTTGTTGATAGGAGGAGAGACGAGTAGAAATGACGCATTGGTTATCCTTAGGTGATTAATTTAGAGCGTGTGGAGGCTAAGACGGAGATGCCCTGTGTGTGTGTGTGTGTGTGTGTATGTGCGTCCCCTTTTTTAGATCCTACCTGCCGCGAACAAGCAACTTCACATATGCAATATTTCGGAAAAGCCACCGAAAAGACAACACTAAAGTCAAGGGCAATCCGAACCATACAAAAACATCAACAAACTCTATCGCATATACAAGAGAGATCATGGCCGTTAACACAAAAGATACAGCGAGCGAAATCAAACAAAACACCGACAACACAAAAATCAGAAGCCCGGACAGAATAACCGATTGAGCAAAAAAATTTCTACTTCCCATTTCCAGCCTCCTTATATACATCCACAGCTTTACTACCTACCCCGCCAACATAAATCCCCAACGCCGTACCATAAGGAGTTTTCATACCGGCAAGCGGAACAAAATAATTGTTATCCATTTTTCTAACGGTAACACCAAACAATGATTTTGCATTTAAACCGTCCGCAGCACCAACTTTTAAAGGAACCTTCACAAAACCTGCTCCCGCCGAAAGCACTAAATCTGCGCCACTATAGACCAATGGACCGTAGCCTCCAGGAAGTGCTGAGAAGACGTCCTTTACCGGATTAGAGGGCCCGTCCTCACCGAGCCAGATATGGTTATACATACCTACCCCCCCCTCATACGCATTACCCGCACCAAAAACAGCCATAGGACCGCCAAAAACGCATCCTGCTGCAGTAGAACACAATGTCCCACCTGAGATCATCCCCGCACCACCTAAGACCGTCTGCAGACCATCCTTTCCTAGAGGTATTGCATCACGAGTAGTAAAATCCGCTACAGAATCAAAATAAGTGTAGTTGAACAGCCCCTTTTCCCGCTGCGCATCGGCCCACTCTAGTTCATTGCTAAGACCTACCATCTCGGACTCCGAGATATAGTTTTCTCGATATTCGGCGCTTCCGCGATCAAACTGCGCCCAACATTTAATAATATAGCACGTAGCTTTATCTAGATTTTCCTTTGTAAAGTCCCCCTTCTCGACTTCACGCTGCTTTGCCAACTCCTCTTCTCGGTGAGCTTGCCGATTGTATACTGTTGCACTCTCTGCAATATCAGCACCCATCTGAACATCCCCTCCCACAGCCGCAGCCGCAAGAGTACCTGTCAATTGAGAAACCAATACCTCAAAGTTTTTATTTTGACCTACTATTCCTGTTAGTAAGTTACTCGTTGCTTCACTAGCACCTGCGGCAACAGCTCCTGTTTTAAAGTCGCCACCCATAGCCTCAGCCAAAAACCCGCCCATTAAGGCATGAGCAACAACCTTCTGAAAACTGCCGTCGGGAAACTTGATGGTATCGCCAACCCAGTTAAACCCTGTAGCCATTGCCACATTGCCAGCCTCTCCTGCCAACGCCGCACCAAGGTTATCACCAAAGCTACCCCCACCAATGGCAGTAGAAATGCCGCTGGACAGCACTGCACGGCCTCCGGTCCGTATAGCGACGTCAGTGAAGTTATTGCTGCTCAGCAGGTTTGCGGATTTCGAACCTTGTGATGCGGCAGCAAACCAATTTTCGTCCGCGTAGTTGAGTACCCCGGCAGTGACCCCGGCAATAGCCGCTCCCTTCAGGCTATCCGCACTAAATGTTTCCTTAAGCACAGCCCCCAAATTGCCTTTGTTATTGATGGTACTGGTCACCGCCGTAGTCGCCAAACTGGTGGCAATAGCCCCCCCGGCACCGGCGCTCACAATTCCCAACCCTGCGGGCCCCATGACAACAGACATCAAGATGGCAATGATTAACTGCGAAGCAGGCCCAAGCCCGGAGTTGCTGTATTTGAACGACTCGTGAATCTCTTTCACTTGCCGCCAATCCACATCACCCCGCGCTTCAGCCTCTTTCAGCCAAGCCAGTTTCGGATCCGCCTTGACCATCGCGTCGATGGATTGGCTGACCGTTTCCTTATTGACCTGCCGGACATCAATCTGTAGGCCATCTACGGCCTGGATCATGATCTTGCCGGCGGCGACCATTTGCGTCTGGCGCAAGGTTTCGTCGGTGTTGCCCTTCCCTTTGGATGATGTCCAGAAAGCATCGCCATTGCTTTTGGTATGGCTCTCGTCGTGGAGATCTTTCACACCCTCAAAAGCAATCGCCCCACCGCTCTGCAACATCAGGTCATTACCACTCTCCAACTTGGCAGCCTGATAACGCTGGTCATCCCCGCTGCGCAGTGTCAGATCCCCACCGGTGGTAACCTCACTGCTTATATTCGTGACCTTCGTGACCTCGTCATGCCGCATTTGCTTCTTGCCGAAACTGCCTTTCTTCTTTTTGTCATACAGCGAGTAGTCGGAATCCTGTGCCGCCAACACTTCAAGTTTGTCGCCGGCCACCAGGTAAGCTTCGTCGCCAGCGCTGATGCGACTTGAGATGAGTGCCAGGTCTTTTCCGGCTTTCATCGTGACATCTTCGCCAGCGCTGATCATGCTGCCGATCTGTTTGACGTGGTCTTCCTGGGCCGTGACTTTCTTCGTCTTGTAGTAGGAGTGGGTTTCGTTGGCCCCGGAGGAGACAGTCATGTTCCCCACCGCATCCAGCGCAACATTACGATCAGCGTTGATCTTGCTGGCGACAGCGTTGAAATCCTGCCCGGCGTTCACGATGACATCGCGCCCGGCCTCCACATCAGACCCAAGCTGGGTGATGGAGCTTCTGCGCCTGCCACCGGAATAGGAGCTCTGCTGTTGCGCCGAGACAATATTGGCGTCCCGACCAGCATCGATCCGGGTGTCACGACCGCTGACCATGACGCCGCCAATGTTGTTGAGGTCCTGGCCGATCCCCATGGTCAGGTCGTTGGCAGCCTCTATACGTGCGGCATTGTCCGCGTAGTCCTGTCGCTGGTTGTAACCTTTGTTGCTGACCGTTGCGGTGGTAATGGTGCGCTCGTTGGTCACATCCCCTGTGACCGCATTCATGCTGATGTCACGACCAGCGATGATCCCGCCGGATTTATTGACGATGTCATTGCCCGCCAGCATGTCGAGGCGGTTGCCAGCTTCGATCAGCCCGCGGTTGGCGGTGTTCTGGCCGGCGGTCGCGGACAGGTTTTGAGTGGCCCGTAGCGTGCCGGCGTTCTCCAGGTCCTTACCTGCGATCAAGGTAACGTTCTGACCGGCAATCAACGCGCCGTTGGGGGCCAGCCGATTATTGGCCTGGGCGAGGTAGAGCACCGGCACCAGGACTTTTTCTCCGTTCACTTCGTGCTCTTCGAGCCAGACGATGTCATGGGTCAACGCAGCGACTTGCTGGGCGGTAAGGGTGACGCCCATTGACAGGTTGAGGGCGTCTTTGCTGGCGATGGCGTTGTTCATCAAATACTTGAACATCGCGTCGTCGGAGGTCTGACCGTCGATGAAGCGCTGGCCGGTACGGGCAGCGACCGCTTGCTGGATCAAACGCTGCTCGAACAGGCCGTCGCCCAGGCGCTTGGCGCTTAGGTCCGGGTCGTAGCCAAGGTTCTGCAGCAAGTAATCCGAACTCATGAATGACTTGAGCTCGGTGAGTGCCGGGTTGGTTTCGATGAGGTATTTGTGCGGGTTGGCCGCCACGGTGTGGGTGGGCAGGCCTTGGACGCGGTTGAGCGTGAAATCGGTGGTACGGGCGGGCAAGGTGCCCGCCCCTGTGGCGTCCGGGGTGCTGGTGTCGAAAGTACTTGCCTGTCCGACGGGCAGTGCATGCTGACTCTGGACCGGGGTGATGCTGGCGCTGCCGATGGTCCAGTTCCGGGCCGCATTCTGAGCCTGGGATGACGCGTCGCCAGCATCCTGCTCGCTCAACCGGAACAGGCCATTCTGGCCGGTCGGAAGGGTGAAGCCCGGGAGTGTCAGGGGGTTTATTTGTTGCTGGGACAAGTCCGGTGGGAGCTGGCTGTTGAGGGTGATGACTGTAGTTCTGCCTGAGCCTGACGCGGTGGTGGTGGCGGTACGAGGTGAAGCCGGGATGCCGGCAGAGAATGGGCGTTCGACACCGTTGGTGATTTTGTTTGTTGCGGTGATGGCGACGTTACCGCCGGCTTGGATGGTAGCGGGGACGAGGTTGTCAGATGAGGTGGAGGAGATGACTACTTGATTAAACGGGGTAGCATTTTTTATGAAGTCTGGTAACGCTGTCCGAATGCCGGTCGAATACTGGGAAGTTCCAAACTCAATTTCTGGAAGTACCCTGTCTCCATTTCCGCCAAGCCTTATAACTACTGGGCCAAATCTTTGAAAATACTCCTTCTCGAAAGGTTTAGCGCCATCCTGTCCTTTTTGAGAATAGATAATAGACTCCACCCCTGATCCATTCCAAAAATGCATGCCGCCGCTATATTCAGCATCATTGTAAGCATTGTATTCAACAAGAGCAGCCATTTGGTTATAAGTTGGATCATAGTAAGAGTAATACCCCTTACTTACGAAATCCCCTAATGCAGAACCCGAATTTTCAAAATCATCTACAGAGACATCTATATTGCCGACTGCAGACACTGACGAGTTCAAGTTCGAGAAGGTACCACCTCTAACAACCATATCACCTGAAGCATTCAACAAGGCAGCCTTGGAGGTATTATCTCCCGAGACAGACACCCGATATTTCTGCTCATACACATAGTAGGAGGCGGGCTGCCGGTCACTGAAATAACGAGGGAGTGAATCACAGCTGTAGCAACCGAACCCTATCGCCGAAGAGTACTCCTCAGCCTCAGTCTTAAAATCCCCTCTCTTATTGATAATCGAATCCGCATTAATAGAAAAGTCCCGACCGCTCTCCATCGTGCCCGAATCATTTTCCATCAACGCCGAGCGCCCACCCTGGTCATTCAGCGCGATATCAATATCACCCAACGCATAAACATCGGACTTGCGGTTGGTCAAGCTTCCCACCCGCAACTTCATATCCGCACCGCTGAACAAAAAACCACCTTGATCGTTCAGCAATGTAGAAGCCGTCAGCTTCAACCCATCTGCACCGGCAACCGTTCCATAGTTATTGAGAGTGCCCGCATTGATGTTCAATACGCCAGCCGATGTAAGCCGCCCGTAATTGTTCAGGTTAACCAGGCCACCGCGCCCGCCAATCGTCGTGGTCCCGCCGCCGGTGATACTTGCCGCACTGCTCAAGTCGATAGCAGCGGCATCCACCGTCATATCACCGAGGCTGGTGATCCGGCCATTGCCGCTGTATCGACCCGTGAGTTGCAACCCCAGGCCACCATCGCTGGCGATCACCCCGTCATTGGTCCAGTTGCCGCCTGTGCCGATCAGACTGCTGGAAGCCAGCAATTGCCCGCTCGCGGTCTGGGTGAAGTTATTGACATTGATATTCAGTGTGCCGGCTTGCAGGACGCTGCTGTTGGTCCAACTGTCAGCGTTAAGCGTCATTGCACCACGGGTGACAAAGCTGCCGCCCGCGTTGATGACGTTGTTGGTGGCAATGCCGAAGTTACCGCTGCCGATATGCAGGACGCTGCCGTCCGTATTGAGCAGACTGCCAACACCCAGGCTTAGATCAGCGTTGGCGGTTTCCAGGGTGCCGTTGCGGTTGTCGAACAGCCCACCAATCTGGAAATCGGTCTTGCCGCTGACACCCAACGCCCGCAACTGCCCCGTCTGGTTATCCAGGCTCGCCGCCTTGATCGCCAGGGTGCTGTCGCTCTCGATGATGCCCAGGCGGTTGTTCAACGCACCGGTGAGGTTCAGATCAATCTGGCTACCGGCAATCTGTCCGTCGTTGTCACCGCTGTTGTCGAAATCGTTGGCGGTAACGCTGACCTTGCCCTTGGCATACAGGCCGCCGTTGCGGTTGTCGAAGTTGCGCGTGGTGACGCTGGCGTCGCCGGTCTGCGCCGAGATGCGGCCGCCGTAGTTGTCGAGGCCGCCCAGGGCGATCAGGTTCAGGCGCTGGGCTTGGGTGATGCCGCCCTGGCGGTTATTGTTCAGGTCGTAGCCGTTTTTCAGCACGCCGCTCAGTTGGGTGGTAAGCAGCCCTTGCAGGCTGGCGAGCACGCCGCCACGGTTGTCCAGGTTGCGGGCGACAACCATCAGGTCACCGGCCTTGGCCTGGAGGCGACCGCTCTGGTTGTCGATGTCGTTGGCGACGGTCAGGGTCATGGCGCCCTGGCTCTGCACGGTGCCCTTGCCGTTGCTGAGGCTGGCAGCGTCGATCTGCACGCCGCCGTTCTGGCTGTAGATCAAGCCATCGGCGTCGTTCTGCACGGTGCCGGTGCTGGTCAGGACGAGTTGGTCATTGGCGGCGACGGTGCCGCGGTTGCGGTTGTCCAGGCCGGCGGTGAGCAGGGTCAGCAGGCCCTGGCTGGCGATCTGGCCGCCCTGGTTGGCGATCTGCGTGGCGCGCTCGACCCGCAGCGGGCCGGCGCTGGCAATCTTGCCGTTGGTGTTGGTCAGCGCACCGAGCAGGTCGAGGGTCACGGCGGCATTGCCGATCAACTGGCCGCCGGTGTTGTCCAGGGCGGAGCCGGTGAAGTTCAGCGCATTTTGGGCGTTGACGGTGCCGGCGGCATTGCCGAGGGTCATGGCGTTGATGACCAGGGCGGCACCGCTGTCGATCAAGCCGCCTTGGGCGTTGTTGAGCAAACCGCCGGTGACGGTCAGGGTCTGGTCGCCGCCGCTGGATAGGATGCCACCGCGGTTGTCCAGGCTGGCGGCGCTGACGGCCAGTTGTTTCTTGCCGACCAGCGCACCGGCATTGCCGTTGAGCAGCGCGCCGCTGAGGGTGACGCTGACGTCTTCGTCGCGGCTCGACAGGGTGCCGCTGTTGCGGTTGTCCAGGCTCGTGGCGGTCAGGCCCAGGCCCTTGAAGCCGGACAGCAAACCACCCTGGTTGATGACGTCGCGGGCGCCCACGGTCAGCACGCCGTTGCTGATGAGTTGGCCGGCGCTGTTGTCCAGGTCGCGGGCGCTGAGGTTCAGGTCCTGGCTGGTGGAAATCTCGCCGTGTTGGTTATTCAAGTCCCGCAGGTGCTTGAGGCTGAGAATGCCGGCAGTGGTGATGAGGCCGGCGCTGTTGTCGAGGTCGCCGGTGGCGGCGCCAAAGTCGATGGCGATGGCGCTGCCCAGCAACGAGCCTTGTTGGTTGTTCAGGTCGCTGGTGTGGATGTTCAAGGCATCGGTGGCGTTGATCAGCCCGTTGCTCTGGTTGTTCAACGGGCCGCTGAGGGCCAGGTCGAGGTTGGCGCGGCTGGTCAGGGTACCGCCGTTGTTGTTCAGGCTCGCGGCTTCGACGTCCAGCGCAGCGGCGGCGATCAGGCCCTTGAGGTTGGTCAGGGCGTTATCGATGCGCAGGGTCAGGGCCTGGTTGCTCAGCAGTTTGCCGTTGTCGTTGTTCAGGCTTTGCGCGGCCAGGGTGAACGCCTGGGCGCTGGAGATCTCGCCGCCGTCGTTGTTGACGCCCTTGAGGTTCTTGAGGACCAGCAGCGGTGCGTTGATCAGGCCGCCCTGGTTGTTGAGCTGGCCCTGGTTGAGGTCCAGGGTCAGCGCCGTGTTGCTGAAGAGTTGGCCGCCCTGTTGGTCGAGGTCGGTGACGCTGGCGGTGAGTGCGCCGTTGCTGGCGATGCGGCCGCCGTCCTGGTTGGTCAGTTTTTGTGTGGTCAGGCCGAGGCTGGTGCCGCTGCTCAAGCGGCCGGACTGGCTGTTGTCGAATGCACCGGTCTCGACCCGCACGCCTTGCTTGCCGCTGATGGTGCCGCTCTTGCGGTTGTCGAGGCTGGCGCTTTTGACGGTGAGGCCGGCGTCGGTGAGGATTTCGCCGCCCTGGTTGAGCAAGGCATTGTCGAGGGTGAGGCTCAGTGCGCCGGCACTGGAGACGCTGCCTTGTGTGTTGTCGAGGCTACCGGTATCCGTGGTCAGAGTGCCTTCGCTGCTGATCAGCCCGGCAGCGTTGGTCAAGGCGTTGTCGAGGCGAATATCCAGGCCTTGATCGGCGACGAGACTACCGCCGCTGTTGTCCAGGCTTTTGCCGACGACCGTGGTGGTGCCGGTGCTGAACAGAAGGCCCTTGGTCTGGTTGATGATTTCCGCGACTTTCAGGCCCAGGTCGGTGCCGGCCAGAACCTTGCCGTTGTCACTGTTGTTCAGGCGCTGGCCGTCGATGTCGATCCCGACTGAACTGGAGATTTCCCCGCCACGGTTGTCGACTGCGTCGACGTCAAGTTTCAGCGCTTTTGTCGCGCCGACCAGACCGCCATTGCGGTTATCCAGGCTCTGGCCGCTGACGGTCAACAAGCCCTGGGCAAGCAGCTCGCCGCCCTGGTTGGTCAGTTGGGCGACATTTGCGGTGAGGTCGGTCTTGCTGGAGATGCGCCCGCCGCTGTTATCGACGCCAGTGGTTTCCAGGCGCACCGGGCCGACGGCGCTGAGCAGGCCGCCGGCGTTATTCAGTTGCGTGCCATCCACCCGCAGCCCTGCCTGGCTGCTGAGCAGGCCTTGCTGGCTATTGTCCAAGGCAGCGACGGTCAGTTGCATATCCTTGGCGGACAGGACCTTGCCGGCGCGGTTGTCCAGGCTGGCGGCCGTCACGGTCAGCATCGCACCGGAACCCAGCACGCCGTTCCGGTTATTCAGGGCCCCGATCAAACCGATGTTCAGGGCCACGTCGCCGGTAAGCAGGCCGTCGCTGTTGTCGAGGGTGGTGCCGATGAGCTGGGTGGTCGCGGCACTGGAGACTTCGCCGTCGTGGTTATTCAACTGCCCGACAGTGGCCGTGAGGTTGCCATTGCTGCTGACGGTACCCTGGGTGTTGAGCAGTGTGTCGGCGCTGACGGTCAGCGTATTGCTGCTCAATACCCGGCCGTTGTTCCGGTTGTCGAGGGTGCCGGCCTTGACCGTGCTGGCCTGCCCGGCGCTCAAGGTCCCGCCCTGGTTGCTCAGGGTCTGCGCCACGTTGGCCGTCAGGTTGCGACTGGCGATCACGCTCTTGCCGCTGTTGTTGAGGCTTTGTGCGGTGAGACTCACATCGCCCGTGGCGTTACGGGTGCCGTCGGCGTTGACCCCGGCTTCGATGACGCCGTTGTTGGTCAACTGCCCGCCGCTGCTCAAGCTGATCCGGTCACGGGCGGCGATGTTCTGCTGCGAGTCCAGCGCGCCGCTGGTTTGCATATTGACGCTGGCACCGTACACCGCCCCTTGCACGTTGGCGCTGGCGGCCTTGGCGGTGACCGCGCCGGTGGCCGAGGTGTCGACCATGCTCAGATGACCGTTGGCGTCGAGCTGGATATCGCCACCGCTGGCGATCAACTTGCCGTCCAGCTTCACGCCGACACCGGCCTCGGTACCCACCAGCTTGATCGCCCCGGCGTACATGCCGCCCAGCGCTGAAGAGTCGATGGCCAGTTGCGGTTTGGCGCTGCCGTCATCGGCGCGGGCGGTGGCATTGAGGGTGGATGCGTCGACGTCGTTGCGGCCGGCGACGATGGTCAGGTTCCTGGCCTGGATTTCGGCGTTGATTTTGGCGCTGCGGGTGATGATTTCGAAGCGGTCGACGTTGTTGGCGTTCAGACCCGCGCCTTCGACGGTGACGCTGCCCTGGTCAACCTGATAGCGGTCCAACCGGCCATTCTCGATGATCGGTTTACCGGTGGTCAGGGTCGCCTTCGGGGTGTTGATGAAGCCGCAGCCGTTGCAGGTAATGCCATAGGGGTTGGCCACGATGACATGGGCCGACTGCCCCGCCACTTCGGTGTAGCCGCGCAACTGGCTGGGGCTGCCGCCGTTGACTTCATTGAGAATGATCCGGGCCGCCGTACCCTTGAGGTTCGGGTTGCCGAGGATGATCCCGCCCAGCTGCGTGGATTGGGCGGGGTTGGTGGCGTTGTTGAGGATCACGCCGTTGCTGCCGACGTTGTAGTCCTTGAACTGGTTGTGGGACAGACCGCTGCCGTTGGGCTTGGCGATGTTGACGATGGGCACGCCGTTGCCCGCCTGGCCGAGGCTGGTGCCCGGCGCACTGACCACGATGCCGTCGGCCTGGGCCCACATCGGTTGCCAGAACATGACGTTGGCCAACAGGAACGCCAGGCCGCGCTTGGGCATGCCGCAGAACAGATCGCGGTTTGTGTGGGCAGCAGAAGGTTGGCGGTCGTCCATGATCAGGTCTCGTTACGAGGGGTGCAGAAGTGACATCAAAATAGTGGCGCAATGGTAAAGAGCCATCATTTTGGCGTCAACTTTTGATTCGCCGGGAGAAAGAGGTTTCGTCGGAAAATCAAGGCTATGGGAAATTCCGTCTTCGCGAGCAAGCCCGCTCCCGCAGGAGAACTCAGGGTGTATGGGATTTATGCGAACGCATCGAGACTTGTGGGAGCGAGCCTGCTCACGATGGCGGAGGTTCATCCAGCATTGATGCAAGCTGACCCGCCGCTATCGCGAGCAGGCTCGCTCCCACAAGGACAGCGGTGAATAGCGGCCCGCTGACGCTGGTCACCATCCCGTAACAAATTGTGAATAGCATTTCCGTTGGTACTCACAACCCAACCCTTCCGCCATGCCGGCAGCAGTACATCCACCACGAGCAGCTTGGTTGCCGTGGCAAAGAGAGCCGGAACTGCGCTTCCTCCATGAACCGGATGTCATCATGACCACCCCGACCCTTGTCTCAGATTCGATAAGCCCTATCTCAAGACCGCAGCTCAACCGCAAGCCGAGCATGCTGACCCTGATCGTATTTTTTGCCGTGCTGGCCACCGGGCTGCTGTTCACCGCCTATAGCCTGGTGCGTGACATGGGCGAGTTCGGCACCGTGGTCACCACCTGGACGCCGTTCCTGTTGCTGGGCGTGGCGCTGCTGATTGCCCTGGGCTTCGAGTTCGTCAACGGTTTTCACGACACTGCCAACGCCGTGGCGACGGTGATCTACACCAACTCCATGGCGCCGAATTTCGCGGTGGCCTGGTCGGGGTTCTTCAATTTTCTCGGTGTGCTGCTGTCCAGCGGTGCGGTGGCTTTCGGCATCATCGCCCTGCTACCGGTGGAGCTGATTCTGCAAGTCGGCTCGTCGGCCGGTTTCGCGATGATCTTCGCCCTGCTGATCGCCGCGATCCTGTGGAACCTCGGCACCTGGTGGCTGGGCCTGCCGGCGTCGTCTTCGCACACCTTGATCGGCTCGATCATCGGCGTCGGCGTGGCCAATGCCCTGATGCATGGCCGTGACGGCACCAGCGGGGTGGACTGGGCCCAGGCGGCCAAGGTCGGCTACGCCCTGCTCCTCTCGCCCCTGGTGGGTTTCGGCTGTGCCGCGCTGCTGTTGCTGGCGCTGCGGGCCTTCGTCAAGAACCGCGCCCTGTACAAGGCACCGGAAGGCAACACCCCGCCACCGTGGTGGATTCGCGGCATGCTGATCGCCACCTGCACCGGCGTGTCGTTTGCCCATGGCTCCAACGACGGCCAGAAAGGCATGGGGCTGATCATGTTGATCCTGGTGGGGACGCTGCCGATGGCCTATGCGTTGAACCGCACCATGCCTGCCGATCAAGCCTTGCAGTTCGCCGCCGTGGCCGAAGTCACCCAGCAGGCCCTGGTCAAAAGCGCACCGCAGCCGGCACCGGCAGATCCCCGGGCGGTCCTCTCCGACTTCGTCCGCAGCAAGGAAGCCACGCCGCAACTGGTGCCTGCCCTCGCCGCCCTCACCGGCGCCATCGGGGCCGAGGTCAAGGGTTACGGCTCGTTGGCCAGGGTGCCCGCCGAAGCCGTGGGGAACGTACGTAACGACATGTACCTGACCAGCGAAACCATCCGCCTGATGGACAAGAACAAAGTCGGCCACTTCGACGCCGACACCAGCGGCAAGCTGCAGCTGTTCAAGCAGCAGATCGACAACGCCACGCGGTTCATTCCGCTGTGGGTGAAGATCGCCGTGGCCATCGCCCTCGGCCTCGGCACCATGGTCGGCTGGAAGCGGATCGTGGTGACGGTGGGTGAGAAGATCGGCAAGAGCCACCTCACCTACGCCCAGGGCGCCTCGGCGGAAACCGTCGCGATGCTGACCATCGGCGCTGCCGACATGTTCGGCTTGCCGGTGTCCACCACCCATGTGTTGTCGTCAGGGGTGGCCGGGACCATGGTCGCCAACGGCTCGGGATTGCAGATGCGCACGATCCGTAATCTGCTGATGGCCTGGGTGTTGACGTTGCCGGCGGCGATTCTGTTGTCGGGCAGCCTCTACTGGCTGCTGACCAAACTGTTCTGACGGATGTTTTGCTGTCCACGGCGTAATAACAAGTCGTCATGACCCTGAACCCTGGCGCTACTGCTCCGGTAGTAGGCGCCAGGAACCGCCGGTATTTGCGCTGCCTGGCTACACAGGCGACTAGATTTTCACCATCAACTCTCCCCGCCTGTCCGCCTCCCCGTGTAACACCTCGATCACCCAATCGATAAACACCCGCACCCGCGGCGACAGTTGTCGGTGGGGTGGGTACACGGCTGAAATCGGCCACAGCGGCACCGCGTAGTCGCTCAGAACCTGGACCAGGCGCCCTTCGACCAACGGCTGCTGAACGTGGTAGCGCGGCACCTGGATCAGGCCGAAACCAGCCTCGCAGGCGCTGACGTAGGCATCGGCATTATTGACGGTCAGTTCGCCTGGCATTTGCATCTCGCGCACCTGCCCCGCCACCTCGAATTCGAAGGGGAAGTATCGGCCATTGCCGGAGGCGAAGCTGATGGCGCGGTGCGTGGCCAGATCCTCCAGCTGCCGAGGCGTGCCCGAGCGGGCCAGGTAGTCGGGGCTGGCGCAGGTCAGTTGATGCAGTCGCACGATGGGCCGTGCCACCAAGGCCTGGTCGGTGATGTTACCGGCGCGGATCGCGCAATCCACGCCTTCGCGTTGCAGATGCACTTGCCGGTCGTGAAAGCCGATGTCCAGCTGCAGCGCCGGGTAGCGTCGATAGAAGTCCGCCAGACGCGGCAGGATCCAGTGGCAACCGAAGGCGATAGGCATGTCTACCCGCAAGGTGCCGCGAGGTTGGCTCCGTTGGGCTGACAGCGAACCTTCGAGGTCATCGAGATCGTCGAGCAGTTGGCCGCAGCGCTGGTAATAGGCTTCACCATCGAGCGTGGCGCGCACTTGCCGGGTAGTGCGCTGCAACAGTTGCACACCCAGGTGCGCTTCGAGCTGCTGGATCAGCAGGCTGACGGTGGCCCGGGGCAGATTGAGGTCATCAGCGGCCTTGCCGAAACCGCCCAGCTCGACAATGCGCCGGAATACCTGCATGGCCTGTAAACGGTCCATTGGTTCGTCTCACTATTCAGAAATCACGAATAGTTAAATCAATATCCACTGATTTATCCAGGCAATCGTTTACCGGAAACTGAGCCTGTCATTCATCTGCAGGAGCAACATCATGAAAACCCGCCAACTGGGCCACCAAGGTCCTTACGTTTCCGCCATTGGCCTGGGCTGCATGGGCATGTCGGATTTCTATACCACCGGCGTCGACGAACAGGAGTCGATTGCCACGCTGCACCGGGCGCTGGAGCTGGGGGTGACGATGTTCGACACCGCCGACATGTACGGTCCTCACACCAATGAAGAACTCCTCGGCCGGGCGTTGAAAGGCAAGCGTGACAGCCTGTACCTGGCGACCAAGTTCGGCCTGGTGCGCAGCAGCGATCCCCATGCCCGAGGCGTCAACGGCCGGCCCGAATACGTCAGGCAATCCGTCGACGGCAGCCTCAAGCGCCTGGGTACCGATTACATCGACCTCTACTACCAACACCGCATCGATCCCCAGGTACCCATTGAGGAAACCATCGGGACCATGGCCGAGCTGGTCAAGGCCGGCAAGGTCCGCCAGATCGGCATCTCCGAGGCCAGCGCCGACACCATTCGACGGGCGCACGCGGTGCATCCACTGGCCTCGGTGCAAAGCGAATATTCGTTGTGGTCCCGCGAGCCCGAACACAATGACGTGCTCGACACCTGCCGGCGCCTGGGCATCGCGTTTGTCGCCTACAGTCCGCTGGGCCGTGGTTTTCTGACCGGCGAGCTGAAGACACCGGAAGACTTCGCCCCCGACGATTATCGCCGCTTCAACCCGCGCTTCCAGGCCGACAACTTCAACCGCAACCTGATGCTGGTGGACAGGGTCAAGGCACTGGCTGCGAACAAACACATCAGTGCTTCACAGCTGGCCCTGGCGTGGGTGATGGCCCAGGGTGACCACATCATCCCGATTCCGGGGACCAAACAGCGCAAATACCTGGAGAGTAATGTGGCGGCCGTCGAGGTGGTCTTGAGTGCCGACGAATTGGCCCAACTGGATGAGATTTTCGGCGCCAATGAGGCGGTGGCGGGCGAGCGGTACGATGCCCGGACGATGACGTTACTGGATGGTTGAGTGGCGTGGCACGGCTGACGTCATCGTCGGCTGAACCACCGCCATCGCGAGCAGGCTCGCTCCCACATTGGATCTGGGGTGGACGCAGCTTTTGCATACACCACCAGCCCCTGTGGGAGCCGGGCTTGCCCGCGATGGCGTCAGTACATTCAACACTGTATGACAGACACTCCGCCATCGCGAGCAGGCTCGCTCCCACAAGGGATTCGGGGAGAACGCAGTATGTGCATACACCACCAGCCCCTGTGGGAGCGAGCCTGCTCGCGATGGCGGTGGTTCCTGTCGGCAAAAATCAATTTGCCATCAAATCGCCTTGCAAAAAGACGACGCCCGTCTAGATTCAAAACTGTCTTCACAAGCGCAACCCAACGTACCTGGGTCAGCCCCGAGCGAGAGTCTCTATCGACCTGAAAACCACCAGACGCAGCTTTTAGATTACTGACACGGAATCAGTCAAAAATATAAAAGAGGGATGCTTTGATGAAGCGTAGCCGGTGGTTTCGTGCGCTCTCGCAAAATAGTCCAGCCATGCCTTTCTGGCTGTCACTGATCTGCTTCTCAGGCCTGGTGATCGCCAGCTTCGTGCTGTTCGAACAGCAGATTCAGGACTTCCTGACCCACCTCAACCTGTACCTGCCTACGACGCCGTCCCAGAAACTCAACCTGGCGCTGTTGCTGATTGCGCTGTTGACGCTGGACGTGGTGTTGCCGGTGCCGTCGAGCATGGTCGCGCTGTTGGCGGTGGCGATGCTTGGCAGCGTTGGTGGCTACCTGGTGATTTTCCTCGGGCTGTGCCTGGGGGCCGGGTTGGGTTATGCCTTGGGCGCCGGTTATTTCCGGCTGCTGTCCGGCCGGTTGGGCCTGCATCGGCGTCAACCAGGCCAGCTGGGGTATCGGCTGGGCACGCTGTCGTTGATCTGCCTGCGGGGCGTGCCGGTGCTGGCGGAAACCTCGGTGGTGGCGGCAGGGATGCAACGTTACCCGCTGCGTGCGTTCGTGCCGGTGACGGTCCTGGCCAATGCCGGCCTGGCGCTGGCCTATAGCGCCATCGGTACCTTCCTCGTCGAGCAGAACGCGTTGCTGGTGACCCTACTCGCCAGCATGGTCTTGCCCGGGCTGTTCATCGCCGGGTACAGCCTGTTCAAGGCCCTGCGCAAGCGCGACACCGAACAGCCTCTGCGCGGGCGTTTCGAGGTCAGTTACGACTACCCGGTGATATTCACCGATCATCTGTTCGACCCGCTCAATCCCTGCCTCCACCGCCAACTCACCACCCGGCAGCGAGGCCCGGTGACGGTGCTGGTGTTCGCCGATGAACAACTGCTGCATAGCCTCCCATCGTTGCTGGAGCAGATCGACGCCTACTTCGCCGCCCACTCCACGGACCTGCATCTGCAGGCGCCGCCGATTGCCGTACCGGCCGGCGAACTGAGCAAGGATGCACAAGTGTTGCAACAGCTCTACAGCGACATGCTGCAGCACGGCCTGGACCGGCATTGCTACGTGCTGGCCCTGGGCGGTGGCGCGGTGCTGGATGCGGTGGGTTATGCCTGCGCCACTTTCCACCGGGGCATGCGCCTGATCCGTATTCCGAGCACCGTGTTGGCCCAGAACGACGCCGGCATCGGCGTGAAAAACGGCATCAACGCCTTCGGCCAGAAGAACCTGCTCGGTGCGTTCTACCCCGCCACGGCGGTGATCAACGATTTCCAGCTACTGATCAGCCTCAGCCATCGCGATCAGATCGCCGGCTTGGCCGAGGCGGTGAAAGTCGCGCTGATCAAGGACCAGGCTTTCTTCCAATGGATGGAGCAACAAGCCGACGCCCTCGCCCGCTTCGATCATGCCGCCAGCCGCTATGCCATCCGCCGCTGCGCCGAGCTGCACCTGGCGCATATCACCGGGGCCGGCGACCCATTCGAGCGCGGGAACGGTCGTCCGCTGGACTACGGCCACTGGGCAGCGCACAAGCTGGAAAATCTCAGTCATCACCGGCTGCGCCATGGTGAAGCGGTGGCGGTGGGCATCGCCTTGGACAGCCTGTACGCCAACAGCCTGGGACTGTTGAGCGATGCCGACAGCGAGCGCATTCTGCGCCTGCTGCTCAAGCTCGGCTTCTGTCTCAACCCTGCGGAACTGAGCCTCAAGGATGCCCAGGGTTGTTCACAGGTGTTGCTCGGGCTGGAAGAGTTCCGCCAGCACCTGGGCGGGGAGCTCTCCATCCCCATGCTCAATCGGATCGGCGAATCCCTGGACCTGCATGAGATCGATGCCGCTCGAATGGAGCAGGCACTGCAGCGGCTGTCCGCCCTCGGTGATCCGGCGCTCACCCTGAGCGAAGGCTGCGCGCAATGAGCCAGGCACCGCTGAATCTCAAGACCTGGATGACCCTGGGCCGGGTCTCCAACCTGCCCACGGTATGGACCAACACCCTGGCCGCCGCCCTGCTGGCCAGCAGCGCCGGAGCCCTGGCGCCGCCGTCGTCCCTGGTGTGGCTCCTGCTGCTGGTCGCTCTGTCGCTGTTGTACCTGGCCGGCATGTTGTTGAATGACCTGCTGGACGCCGACTGGGACCAACAACACCAGAATCCTCGCCCCATCACCCTGGGCCTGGTCAGCCGCCAGCAGGTGCGGTTGGCTACGGCGTTGTTGCTGCTGCTCGCTGCCGCGGCACTGCTGGGCCTGAGCCGGTTGATCGATCAACCGCACTGGCTGCTGGGCAGCGCTACCCTGCTGGTGGCCTGCATCCTGGGCTACAACGTGTTGCACAAGAAGTACGCCCACAGCGTCTGGCTGATGGGCGCCTGCCGCTCGGCGCTCTACCTCACGGCGGCGGCCAGCCTGGCGATTCCGCCGGGGCCGATCTGGCTGTGCGCGATGCTGCTCGGCGTCTACATCAGCGGCCTGACCTATCTGGCGCGCCAGGAACACCGCAATCAGTTGCTCAGCCGCTTGCCCCTGCTGCTGATGCTGAGCCCGTTGGTGCTGGCGTTCTACTCCAACAGCCTCTGGTTCTGGCCGGTCATGCTGCTCTGGCTGGGATGGCTGGGCCGCAGTTACTGGCGTCACCTGGCGCAACCAAGGCAACGGCAAGTACGGGCGTTCATCGGTGCCGGGCTGGCAGCCCTGCCACTGTTCGATGCCCTGGTGCTGGCGGTGGCTGACCAACCACTGGGCAGCCTGGCCTGTGTCCTGGTGTTTTTCCTGCTCCCACACTTCCAACGCTGGGTCAAACCGACATGAACACGGACGTTACCGCGCCGTCATCGACGGCCCTTGAAATGCGGCAGGATTGCCTCACCGAACATCGCCAGCTGTTCACGCAACAGCTCGACGATGCCGAGCGACAATGGTGGGATCAGGCCCGGGAACAGCTTGCCCGACACCCGGACGCGACGACCGCGGCGCTATTGAGCAGCCAGTGCAAGCGTCATCTCAAGGAACATGCGCTGCCCGGCAAGGCCGACTGGAGCACCGTGCAGCTCACACGGGCGTTGTTGCTGGCCCAGGTGCTGGAGCTACAGTCCGCCGCCGAGCAATTGCCCTTGCTCCGCCAGTTGTTCCTGTGGGGCGACGACCAGGAAAAGATCGCGCTCTTGAAAGCCCTCGACTGGCTCGACAGCCAGGGGGCGTGCGTGGAGCTCGCCTTGCAAGCCGGGCGCACCAGCAACAGCCAGGTGTTTGCCGCTCTCGCCCTGGACACCCTCTATCCGTCCCGTCACTACGACGACCGGGCCTTCCATCAACTGGTCTTGAAGGCCCTGGGCATGGGACTCGATGTGCGGCGCCTGCTCGGCCTGCCACAGCGGCGCAGCGTCAGCCTCAACCAACTGGCTCTCGACCTGCTGGCCGAACAGCTCGCCGCCGAACGCACGGTGTCCGCCGGGTTGCCGCGGGTCATCGACTTCGACCTGCTCAGCCCGGCGCAGCGCCAGCGCCTGGTCGGCCTCGTCCAGCAGCGACGCCTGCCGCCGGAATGGCACGACGACCTGGCCCACATCTCACTGAACTGATGCCCGACGGCTCCCTGCTTTCTTGATGAGGACTCACCATGCCCAAGTACTTCGATCCGCACATCCATATGGTCAGCCGCACCACCGATGACTACCAGAACATGGCGGCTGCCGGCATCACCGGGGTCATCGAACCGGCCTTCTGGCAGGGCCAGGCCAGGACCAGCGTCGGCAGCTTCATCGACTACTTCGACACCTTGCTCGGTTGGGAGCGCTTTCGCGCCAGCATGTTCGGCATTCATCACTTCTGCACCATCGGCCTCAACCCCAAGGAAGCCAATGACCTGTCGATCGCCAACGAAGTGCTGGAGATCCTGCCACGCTATCTGGTGAAGGACGGCGTGGTGGCGGTCGGCGAAGTCGGCTACGACGACATCACCCCCGAAGAGGATCGCTTCCTCGCCGCCCAACTGGAACTGGCCCGACAGTTCAACCTGCCGGTACTGGTGCACACCCCGCACCGCGACAAGATCGGCGGCACCAAGCGAACCCTGGCGGTCATTCGCGAAGTCGGGATTGCCGAGCATCTGGTGATCATCGATCACCTCAACGAATTGACCCTGCCCCTGGTGCTGGAAACCGACTGCTGGCGCGGCCATTCCATCTACCCCAATACCAAGATGTCGGAACAGCGCATGGTCGCCCTGTTGCAGCAGTACGGCACCGAGAAAATGGTGGTCAACAGCGCCGCCGACTGGGGCATCAGCGACCCGCTCAAGGTGCCGAAAACCGGCCAGGCCATGCTGGCGGCCGGCTTCAGTGAAGCGCAGGTCGAGCAAGTGCTGTTCCACAACCCGGTGGACTTCTTCGCCCAGAGCGGCCAATTGGACAAGACCCAGGTCAGCACCCCGTTGCCCATCGACCAGCGGCGGCAATGGCAGGAAAACTCCGCCCTGCGCGGCCAGGAACCGGTGATCAAATGAACGTCGGCACGGGTTGGCAAGCCGCGCAGGTCGGCTATTGCAGCAACGTGCACCCGACCCGTGACCTGGCCGGGCTGCGCTCGTCCATCGAACAGCACTTCAAGGGTGTGCGTACGCTGCGCAGGCTCGACGAACAGGACAGCGGCCTGTGGATCAGCGCCCTCGCCGCCGCCGAACTGCAACAGACGGCGGCGCGCACGGACTTCCTCAGCCTGCTGCAAAGCAGCGGGCTGCGCCTGACCTCGCTCAACGGTTTTCCTTATGGCCAGTTTCATCAGGGCGCGGTCAAGGCCGAGGTCTACCTGCCCAGTTGGGCCGATCCGAAGCGGCTGGTGTACAGCCTGAACCTGGCGAGGATCCTTGCCCAAGCCCTACCGGTGGACTGCCACCAAGGGGTGATTTCCACCGTGCCGCTGGGTTACGCCACCCATTGGAATGCAATCCTGCACCGGCGCGCCGAACATCAGTTGCGCCAACTCACCGCCTCGCTGCATAGGCTGCATCAGGAGACCGGCAAGAAGATCGTGTTCTGCCTGGAAATGGAACCGGACTGCGTGCTGGAGCACACCGACCAGGCCATCGCCTTCTTCCACCGCCTGCAAGCCAGCGATCCGCACCATGATCATCTGGCACTGTGTTTTGACGTGTGCCACCAGGCGGTGGTCTTCGAGGATTGCTATCAGTCGCTGGACAAGCTGCGCCGGGCCCAGGTGCCCGTGGGCAAGATCCAGTTGTCCAACGCCCTGATCTGTCAATTGCCCCAGAATGTCGAGCGCCGCGAACAGGTCCTCAAGACCCTCGGCGATTTTGCCGAAGCCACCTACCTGCATCAGGTGAAAGCCCGGGACGGACAGGATCGCCTGGCCGCCTGGGCAGACCTCCCCGCCGCCCTGGAAGAATGCGCAAAAAACCCAGGGCAACACCCCGAGTTGCGGATTCATTTCCACATTCCGCTGTTCAGCGAACACTTGCTGTTGCCCGAGCTCAGCGGCAGCCAGATCGCGCTGGAACAGACCTTCGACTTTCTTGCCGAGCATGAGGATTTCCGTCCGGTGCTGGAAGTGGAAACCTACAGCTGGGGTGTCCTGCCGGAGCAACTGCGTCCCACGACCGCCCATGCCCAGCTCCAGGGCATCGCCAGGGAGCTGCGCTGGGTCGAAGAACAACTGCGCCAACGGCAACTGCTGCAACCCCAAGCGCGGGAGGCCTGTGCCAATGTCTTCTGAGCGCCCGCGTCAACCGCTGCTGCTGATCAACGTCGTGGGGCTGACCCCGGCGCTGCTGGGCGCGTCGACGCCGCACATCAATGCGCTGCTGAAGACGGCCAGGATGGCTACCCTGCAACCGGTGTTCCCGGCCGTCACCTCGTCGGTGCAAGCCTCGATCCTTACCGGGCTGCCCCCCTCGGACCACGGCATCGTCGGCAACGGCTGGTATTTTCGCGACCAGGCCGAAGTACGCTTCTGGCTGCAACCCAATGCCCTGATCCAGGGTGAGAAGGTCTGGCACACACTCAAGCGCCAGCTTCCGGGGTTCCGCTGCAGCCAGTTGTTCTGGTGGTACAACATGTACGCGGACGTGGACGCCGCCATCACCCCGCGCCCGCACTATCCCGCCGATGGTCGCAAGCTGTTCGGCCTGTATTCGGCACCGTCCACGTTGCACGAACGTATCGAACAGCAGATCGGCGAGTTCCCCTTCCCGGCCTTCTGGGGGCCGGCGGCGGGCATCGCGTCGAGCCGCTGGATCGTCGACTGCGCCATCGCCGAATTCGCCCTCAACCACCCCGATCTGCAATTGATCTACCTGCCTCACCTTGACTACAGCCTGCAACGCCTGGGCCCTGATCATCCGTCGATTGCCGGTGAAATACGCGCCATCGACAGCGAGGTGGGCCGTCTGCTGGACTTTGCCCAAGCGCAAGGCGCGGCGGTGATGTTGCTGTCCGAATACGGCATCGAGGCCGTCCACCAATCGGTGTCCATCAACCGCTTGTTGCGCTCGGAAGGCCTGCTGCAAGTGCGTCAGTCACTGAGCTGGGAACTGCTCGACCCCGGCGCCAGTGCCGCGTTCGCCGTGGCCGACCATCAGATCGCCCATGTCTATGTGAAACAGGCGCAGGACATTCCCCGGGTCAAGGCGCTGTTGCTGCGCCAACCCGGCATCGAGCAGGTGCTGGACAAAGCCGAACAACGGGCCTGGCACCTCGACCATCCGCGCAGCGGTGAGCTGGTGATCGTGGCCGAGCCAGGGCATTGGTTCGATTATTACTACTGGTTCGACGACCGCAAGGCCCCCGACTTTGCTCGCACCGTGGACATCCACCGCAAGCCGGGCTACGACCCACTGGAGCTGTTCATAGACCCGGCCATTCGTTTCCCCAAACTGAAAGTGGCGCGGCGCCTGCTGCGGAAGAAACTCGGTTTTCGCTACTACATGGACCTGATTCCGCTGGACACCGGACTGGTTCGCGGCAGCCATGGACGCCTGCCCGACAGCGAGCTGAACGGCCCGCTGCTCATCACCAATTGTGATCTGCCGTTACCCCAGCAGCTTGCGGCCACGGCGGTGAAACAACTGCTCCTGGAACACTTCCTGGGGCGCTCTCACACCGACACGGCCAATGCCAAGGAGCTTCCATGCGGCGAGCCATTTCCATCACAGTTCTGAGTGCCCTGGCCGGATTGGCCCAGGCCGAGAACACCAACTCCTTCGACTGCAGCAACTTCCTGCAATTCGGAGCGAACGTCGATCAGACCCGGGCTGCGTTCAAGCAAAGTCCCGAGACCATGGCCTGGAACTGGTTCGTTTGCCTGAACCAGTCCGATGCCAGGGGCTACAACCGTCAGTGGGAGTTGTTCAAACCTTCCGATCAGGTCTACCTGGCCAATGGCGCCAACCCCGGCTCGTATGACAGCCGCATGAAACTACCGGATGAGGTGATCAGGCAAGCCCGAGCCCTGGGGCTGAGCTCGAGTCGTCTGTTTCATAACCTCAACGCCGTCCAACAGGTCGACGGCCTGAGCCTGGAGATGGGCGGCAAAGCCGTGCCTGAGGCACAAAAAGGTCACGTCGTGCGCTTTCAACTGCTGATGGGCCAGGACACCTACGACTACATCGTCAAAAACAACGTCTACAACGTGAATGGCCAAGCGGCCCTGACGAGCAACCTGAACTTTCCGGCCACGGCCTGGGAGTTGAAAGCCTCCTGGCTGTGGATCGGCACGGACGCGAACTACAAGACGCAACTGGAAAAAGATGGCTACTACGTGGCCCAGGCCTACTACGCCGTGGGCACCAGCTACCAGGTCGGTTATGCGGCGTTGAGCGGTTTGCATGTCGTCAACAAGCTGGACGCCAGCTGGGTCTGGTCCACCTTCGAAAACCTCAATAACCACAAGTACACCGTGACCAAGGGCCATCCACCCAAGCCGATGACAAACCTCACCGGGCCGACACCGGATGCCATACCGGTCAATACGCGGTTCCAGGCCAGTAACCCGGCGCTGTCGAAGTACGAGCTGATCGGCGTGGAGTTCCAGCCCATTACCCAGGTCCTGGCGAACTCGCAGCTGGAATCGGCGTTCCAGGACTCGTCGTCCTGCCTGGCCTGCCACAGCACTGCCGCCTACTCGAAGAACAACGGTTACTTCAATTTCGCCATCCCGAGCTCAGGCGGGCTCACCTATCCCACTGCACCGCTGCCGGACAAAGCCTTCAACGGCTACAACAAACTGGATTTTGTCTGGTCGCTGAAACGCGCCCAGTGGAAACGCTAAGGAGAGCACGACATGAGCGTATTGAATTTCCCCCGCATCTACCTCAACGGCGAAATGTTCTGGAACCCGCCGACGGCCAATAACAATGATGTGTACCCGCTGTATGACGCGGTGCAGATGGACATCAACTGGCCGTTCATGCAGCACTTCGGCATCGACCAAAAAAATGCCCCCGACACACTGATGCCATGGACCCTCTCGACGCAGTACATGGCTAACATGCCGACCTATGTGCAGCAGGTACCCGGCAATTTCAATCCAAAACACGATCCCTACATGCCCGCCGAATGGGATCTGTTCGGCGACAACGGCTGTGGCCTGGTGAACTACGGGAAAACCACCTCGACCGTCATCGGCGGCGAACTGCAGGCCAATACCTACATCGACCAGGATCCGCTGGTCGGCTTGCCATACCAACTGCTCGGCAGCCCCCTGGGCAGCTCTGCCCCGACTCCGGCACGCTTCGTGGACATCAGCCCATGGCAGAACACGTTCACGGCGCTGTATTTCGACAAACTGGTGCTGGGGGACGGGTCCTGCGGCCTGACGCTGAACCGCAAGTACCGGATGATGGACCGTTTCCTGAACTTCAGTTGGGGCGCCCTGGGTGGGCTGGTGAATGTCAGCACCACCTGGCAGACCTGCTTCCCCAAGGAAAACCTGGAATGGCTGATCGGCCACTCATCCCTGCTGAGCAACCTCCAGCAGCAGATGAAGCAGCAAGGAGCGCAGGGCCTGATGTTCCGGTTTTCCGCCTACCTGACCTGCTACGACAAGAACGGAATATTCAACGATTACCCCCAGCGCCTCAACACCCGTTCCAACAACCCGGAAGTCATGGCGCATGTGCGTGAGCTGTACAACAAGGGCTTGAACAACGTCAATCAGATTTTCTTCAACCCCGCCTACAGCCGCACCTCGGCGGTGCTGGGCCTGTGGTTCGCCAACGAATACCCCACCGCCCCCGCCGGGCTGCGCCTGGTGCCCAACCAGCCAGTGACGATGACTCAACCGGGGCAGGATGATCAAAGTGCAAGCCTGGGGGTGATCTCGGCGCAGTTCACCGGCAACGTCCTGTCACTGGACCTGAGCAACACGTTTCCATGCTATCCGGTGAACCCCGACGCCGACATCCTCGTTCCGGAGAAATTCAACTCCGGCGGCTACCTGCTGGGCGTGCGCAAGCAAGGGCAATTCACCGCAGCGGCCGGCTTCGGTTTCGAGCAGTACCAGCAATCGGCCTTCGAAAAACGTTCAGGCATCCTCGACCTCATCCTCAGCAACGAGACCAAGGGGGTACTGCAGTCCGGCCCCCTGCTCCTGCAACAGCGCAACCCCGCCCCAACCCCTTCGATAATGGCCGCCCAGCAGCAACTGTGGACCGCCGAAGTGATCGAGAGCGGCAGCTTCATCGACGTCGGTGAGCGCAAGATGATGAGCATCATGGTGCAGAAAAATGGTCAGCCAGCCGCCAACACCACGTTGTATGTGGCGGAGTATGGCAATCCCTTCATGGTCACCAGCAGCAACTATTACCTGGCATTCAGCAACGCAGCCGACTTCACCCTGTTCTACGACAACCCGTCGGACCGTACCAAGAACACAGCCAACCTGCCGCAGTTCACCGATGCGGCTACGGTCGACCTCTATCGCAGCACCGGTAGCGGTCGTCGACTGACCGACCTGCAGGACGTGTCCCAACCGGTGGGCACCCCGGTCGGTTATCAAGACTTCCTCCATCATTCCGGGACACCGGTCGCCGTCAACCTGCGCCCTTGCCTGGTTCTCGAGAAGGGTCACACTGGCACCGGCACACTGCAGGACAAAAAGGCCAGCAGCATCAGTTACTCCTACGCCATCATCACCACCAACGCCCAAGGCATCGCCCAGATAGGCTACCGGGCAGTGGCGCCGGGCTTCCCCACCTTGCGCTTCTTCGTGCAGGAAAACGACAAGAAACCGGTCATTCCCTTCAGCTTCCCGATCACCCAGACCTTCGTCGACTTCCTCGCGCCGATACGGGTCCTGCCCGTGGACATGAAGTTGCAAGAGGACTTCATCAGCACCTGGAATGGCATGTGCACGGCCACGGACGCTCCGGAAAAGATATGGAGCACGTTCATCTTTCCAAAGGTCCTGAAGACCTTCTATTACCTGTACCCCATCATGAACAAGTACATGCCGCTCGATTCCCGCACGCGTGTGGAGGGCGCCGTCGATCAGTTGATCATCTTGATCAGCAAGGAGAACCAGGAAGAAAGCACCCTGGCAATGCCCATCACCCGCGACCTGTCACAAAGCCGCCGTGCCGTGCTGGAGCTGTGGGCCAAGCGCCTGGTGAAGCTCAACTTTCCGCCCAGCACACTCAGCATGAGTGACTACAACAGCCTTTGACGATTTCACCCAGGAACACCGGGTGGCGAGCCCGCCGCCCGGCACTTCACAGGAGTATCGATATGAAAGCCAACCTTTTGAGCCGACTGTTGCTACTGATCCTGTTGTTCAGTCCGGGGCTGTTCGCCCAGGACAGCGGCGCGGTGTACTTCACCATGGGGGTGCACAACACCGAGGGCTGTAACGAACAGAACGGCAACTGCATCGCCAAACGCGCACCGGGCGACCCTTCGGATCCGTTCTTCCCGGCGTTCTGGATCAGCGACTGGACCATGTACCGGGTGATGCACAACTACGAGAAGAACCCGCCGCCCTACAGCAATCCGCCCACCACCCTCGCCCCGGCGGACTACACCGTCTCCCGCGGCACCAGCTACTACGACACCACCTACATCCCACCGGATGGCGACGGCTTCGGCGCGATGATGGAGCATTACGAGAAATACTGCCTGCCGATCTTCCCGATCAAGAACAACAACTACACCTGCTCCTTCGTATCCCTGGGCAACAAGGCGTACTTCCTGACGTACCCGCAGGATCGTCCCAAGGACATGCCGGCCTGCTGCATGTTCTCGCCGATGAACCATCCGCCGCGGCAGGATTTCATCCAGCACCTGCCCTACAGCGCGGCGCGCAGCCAGAACCTCAATGGCAGTGTGCAGGCCTATGCCCTGGACCTCGACTCACCGCAGGGGCCGATCCTGTTCGGCTACGCCTTCTACAAGCAGATGTCGGGGCAACCGCCCTACCGGCATCCGCAGTCGTTCTACTTTTCCGGCGACGCCAGCGTCGCCAACGCCCCCATCGTCAGCCAGAACTACACCAACTTCCGCATCGCCAAGCCCGACCCGGCCCAGACCTGGGCACAGGTCGCTGCCATGTGCCCATCGAATCCGCCGCCCTGCCAGTTGTTCGAGCCCCCGGCTTCGCAGAGCAACGGCCAGAAGGCCCAGTGGAACAAGCTGATGCAGCGCAAGCCCTGAACACTCACAAGGATTTATGTGACTAGGAGATTGTGGCGAGGGAGCTTGCTCCCTCGCCACAACAAGTTCCCTCGCCGCAAGTAAATCGACTCAAGACGAAGGATTGCCATGAAAACGTTCACCATGATGATACTGGGGCTTGCCAGCCTGCCGGCCCTCGCCCTGGATCAAACCCAGAACCAGAGCAAACCGACACAGGCCGGCACCCTCAATTGCCAGCCTCCCACTTCCGCGCCCGCCGCCAACGCCAGCCAGGACCTGTTCGATCAGTACAGCTGGCAGATGTTCATCGCCCTGAACTGGCCCGCCCAGAATGGGCAACGCGGTGATCCCGACTGCAGCAAACAACCTGGGGACGCCGGCTACACCGTCTGGCAAACCTACAAGACCGTGGAGGAAATCTTCCTGCCGCAGGGGGCGGATCCGGGCCCCTGGAATACCCCGCAAAAAGCCAAGAGCCTGGGCATCATCAACATCGCGGCGTTGAAAAACAGCACCCAGGTGAACGCCGTCGACCAGGCCGTCGGTGGCTGGCTGATCGACCAGGCCGGCAACCCGACCTACTACGATATCTCGGCCAACGAGACCTCCTACGACTACATCGTCAATAACCAGTACTACAACGCCGATGTCGTCTCCAAGGCCAACAACATCAACTTTCCCAACGGTGTCATCGAGATCAAGTCGAGCTGGCGCATCCTGACCACCAGCGACAACGCCAGCCGCTACCTGACCCAACTCGCCCGCGTCGCCACGTTCGATGACCAGGGCCAACGCACCGGCGTCACCGAGGCCTATCTGGGCCTGGTGGGTCTGCACATCATCACCAAGGTGAACGGTTATCCGCAGTGGATCTGGTCGACCTTCGAGCAGATCGACAACGTGCCGCCCAAGGCGCTGGTGCATGGTCAGTGGGTCGATCAGCCGGCAACGGGCATGGCCTACTCCTACTTCAATGCCAACGCACCCGCCGCCAGCCTCAACCAGTCGCCCTGTGACTGGCAGACCCAAGGCGCACACCTGGTCTGCGTGCCCAAGTCCGGCACCACGTTCCAGACCCCCAACCCGTTGAACCGGGTCACGCCGATTGCCGAGGTCACCGACAAGGTGAACGCTGACTACCGCAGCAACCCCGACTTGCAGAAAAGCGTGTTGAAGTACTACCAACTCATCACCACCCAACGCCCGTTGATGCCGGACAACCCTAGTAATCCCCTGGGCCAGCCGACCCCGTCGCTCTCGGCCAACGTGACCATGGAGAGCTACATCCAGCCCAACAGCAGCTGCATGAACTGCCACTCCATGGCGACGCCGATCAAGAGTCCCTACAAGTCCGATTTCTCCTACCTGTTCAAATTCGCCAATTCGCCGGTCATCAAATCCATCAAGGACGAGGAATAAATCATGAGCATCCTGAACGGACCTCGACTGAATTTCTGGGGTGGCATCCGCACCGACGTCAGCCTGCCGAACAACTCCCCCACCATTCCTTACAACGGCAACGATGACTGGCCGCTCTTCGACCTGACCACCTCGACCCTGGCACCGGGTGCGCAGTCCTACACCGACGACCAGTTGAATGACATGATCAATGCCCCCAACGGCAACTACTACACCGCCGGCGGCTGGAATCACTACGGGCAACACGTCGTCGACATGCAGAACGCCTTGATCAGCTCCCAAGGGATACCGGGCGGCATCAGCACCACCGGCGACCTGGTGGGGCAGCCGGTCTACCTGCTCGGCTCAGTGGACCCGGTGACCCAACAGGGCCCGGTTTCCGGCCCGATGATGGTGGACCTGGACCCCACCTCCTCGACCACCACCCAGATATTCGTCGGTGGCCTGCAGATCGGCGGCAACAGCGACATCCAGTTGTTGATCCACTGTAATACCGTGTGCAGCAGTTTCGACGTGGCCGGGCGTGTGCTGCTGCCGGCGAAGATGGACGCGCCGGGCTCCTTCCATGCCAGCGGCACGTTCCAGTTGACCTTTCCCCTGAGCAGCATCGTCAGTTGGAACCAGAACAGCGCCGGTCTGCGCTCGATCATCCAGGCGCCAGGCGCAACGGGGATCGTCCTGCGTTTCGTCATGTTCGAGATGTGCCCGACGATGACCACCGAGCAACTGGACGCCGACTACGCGGCCGGCAAGTACACGCCCAACCCGAGCATCGGCCGGGTCATCGGCACACTCGCCCCGGCTTTCGCCGACGAACCGCTGAGCTGCCAGCCGGGCCGGCAACTGGTCAATCAGGCTACGGGCAATGCCGGCTATGCCGAGCTGGGCACCAGCAACGGTTACCTGAGCATCGACATGGTGAATGTCATTCCGAAGGAAACCTTCCGCGCCGTCAGGGACGACATCACCAGCCCCATCGGCCCCAACGCCAACTACGGCCCCGTCACCCTCTCGGCCGGCACCACCGCCCTGGCGACCTTGGACCCGACCAGCAGCCCGCTGCTGAACTACTACGTGTATGGCGGCATCGTCGACTTGCCCATGACCGCCAGCCAACAGCAGGCGGTGCGGACCAACGCCCTGGCGATCAACGCCCCCGGCAAGGTCGCCGGCACCACACTGCAAGCAACTGAATCGACCTATCGACTCTATGCCGACCAACGCAATGTCTATCTCGAAGACTATCCCAAAGGCCTGTCGATCACTCTGCAGGTCCGATACCTCGGCGGCCCGGTGACCAGTACCACCGAAATCGGCCTGAAAGCGGCTCCGCCTGCCGCGTATACGGAACCGCAGTATTGGGATTTCCTCGACTTCCCCGACTCGCTGAGCGTCAACCCCGGCCAGCTTTCCGTCAGTTTCCCCGTCACGGTCAAATCAGACAGTGCCGCCCAGGCGGGTTTCGTGGCCCTGACCTGCACCGCCAACGGCCTGGACAGCAGCGCCTGTTTCACCAGCTTCCGCAAATACGCCCAGACCGATTTCGGCATCCCCAAGGGCACCACCATCACCTGGCCGCTGATGTACCCCAATGTCCTGCGCTTCCACTACCTGGCGTTCCCCGCCATGTCTCGCTACATCCCGCTGAACCAGCCCGACGCGATCATGGGCGCCAAGAACGCCATCCTGGCGCGAACGTCGGATGCCTACAAAGGCACCACCTTGTTCATGCCCGTGGTGCGCTCGATGTCGCCCTGCCAGCGGGCGCTGCTGCGGGCCTACCTCACCGGTGAGCCGTGGCAACCGCCGCAGTGATCGCGTCCACCCTTCATGACGGAGAGCAGCATGTCTATCCATATCCCTGCGCAGCCCAGCGAAAGCCTGCGCCCGAGTACGATCATTGCCGAAAACCTGTTGAACCCTCGCGGCGTCTGCGTGCGGGCCGATGGCAGCCTGTTGCTGGTGGAGGCCGGCTCCGGCCTGCCGGAACAGACCTTCAGCGGACGCATCAGTCGCCTGCGACCCGATCCCCAGCGGCCCGGTGTCTACCTGCCTCGTGAAACCCTGGCAGACGGATTCCGCGCCATGAACATGCAGGTACGCATGTTGCGTGATGAGATCATGGGGCTGTCGGACGTGGCCTGTGGAGAGGGGCGCTACCTGGTCAGCCAGACCGATTACGTCGAGGGTTCCAAGCTGCTGGACCTGCAATTCACACCGCCCGAACCGGTGTTTCGCAGCCGTGGCAATCTCAATGCCCTGTGCTACCACCCCTCTCGTCGCAGTTGGCTGGCGGTCAAGCCTGATACCAACCAGTTGGTGGAGTTCGTCGACGGCCAGGACGAGCGGGTATTGGTCCAACTTCCCGAGCTGGACCAGGGCCAGGAAGCCGTGCCCGTGACATTGGCGTACGAACCGGCGACAGACGCTGTGCTGATCAGCCTGTTCTCCGGCGAACGACAAGGCGACCCCGCGCGCAAGGGCATCGACTTCGTCGACAAGGCGGGCCAGGTGATCCGGGTTCATCCCGGCAGCGGGCAGATCGAACGGCTGATCGACGGACTGCAACTGCCCACCGGCCTGGCCCTGTGCCCGGCCGGCAACGTACTGGTGCTGGAACTCTGCGACCGCCTGCAACAACCCCTGCTGCCGGACTGGAACGGCGAACCGCTGCACGGCGGCTTCACCCGGTTCACCGGTCGATTGCTGAGCTGCAACCTGCAAACCCACCAGGTCAGCGTGCTTGCCCAAGGCCTGGATACCCCGTCCAACCTGTGCGTGATGGGAGATGCCGTGCTGGTGAGCGAAGGCATGGGCCTGGCCGGAAGACCACTGCCCACACCCGACAACCACGTCGTCTCGCTCAACGGCAGGCTTCGGCGGGTGCAACTTTGAACCACGCGAGCCTGCTTACTTCCACAAGGGATATGCGGTGTACACGGCCTTCGCTAACACCATCAAACCCTGTGGGAGCCGGGCTTGCCCGCGATGGCGTCGGCACATCCAACATCTGCATGACAGACACTCCGCTATCGCGAGCAAGCTCGCTCCCACAAGGGATTTGTGGTGTACATGGCCTTTGCATGCACCATCAAACCCTGTGGGAGCGAGCCTGCTCGCGATGGCGGCGACACTTTCAACCTCTGCATAACAGACATTCCGCTATCGCGGGCAAGCTTACTCCCACAAGGGATTCCGGGGTGAGCTGAAGCTCGTTAACCTGTCAGCTAACAAGCGCTAACACCGAATAACTGGTGATAGACACCGCATGGCATCACCCTTGAGGCTCACCACTGACGAGGGCAACAGGTCCATCCAACTGTTGCCCCTGAGCAGTGACCCAATGACTCAAGAGGGGTTCGATCATGACCGAAGGCTGCCGCGATAGCTGGCTGTGCAGAACCGACCGTCTGGGGAACGATGAACTGTGTGCATTGATGGCCAGGGTTGCCAAACACGGCCCACGCGCTTCGCAGCAGCTGCTGGCAACAGTGAAGCCGCTGCTCAGCGCGTTCTACGAGGGTCAGGTACAAGCCGGGCGGGCCAGGCGTGAAGAAGTCGACAGTCTGATCCAGGAGGCTTTCACGGTGCTCCAGCAACGACGGGCAGACTATGACCCCGGCGTTCCGTTTCGCGCCTGGCTGATCGCGATTGCCCGGGACACCTTGCTCTACCACTGGCACAACCAAGGCCGCGACGCCGGCGTTGCAACGCCCCTCAACGAAGCCCGCAGAGCGGTCTGACCCGCGCCTCGCCGTCCTCCTGATCAGGAAATGTCGATGATCAATATCGAAAAAGTGCTTTACACCAGCCATACGTATACAACAGGCGGTCGAGAAGGCGTCGGGCGCAGTGACGATGGTCGACTGGAGCTGCTGTTGTCCCCCCCAGGCGCGCCTGGAACCGGCACCAACCCGGAACAACTCTTCGCAGTCTGCTGGTCAGCCTGTTTCCTGGGTTCCTTGCGTCACGCCTGCAACGCTCGCAAGATCCAATTCCCGGCCCGCGCGGCCGTCAATGCGCAGGTTGATCTGGTCCATGGCGAACAAGGGTTTTTCCTGCAAGCCCGACTGGCGGTTTCGCTGCCCGATATCGAGCCCGATACCGCACAGGAACTTGTCGAGGCGGCCCACCAGAACTGCCCGTACTCCAAAGCCACCCGCAAGAACATCGACGTCAGCCTCACCATCGTCTGATTTCCCCGCGCAGGCCCATCCCCGTCACGCCCGGTTAACGGGACGGTCGTACTTGAACGTTTAATCAAAACACCTATCATGCAGACTCGCCTGTAAGGACAGTCGTACAGCGAAATACCCCCTTATTTCTAGAGAGCCCTCTTGTGGAGTCAGCCCCGGACGACCTGCACGAATCGTTGAGCCTGCAACTTGCCTTCGGTCCTTTCTGCGTGACGCCGGGCAAGCGATTGCTCACTAAAAGTGGCTCCACTGTGGAAATCGGCGGGCGGGCGCTGGATTTGCTGATTGCATTGCTCGAACGTCCGGGACGGGTATTGTCCAAGCGCGAATTGATCAAGCGGGTCTGGCCCGACATCGTGGTCGCCGAAGGCAGCCTTCGTTTCCACATGACCGGGTTGCGTCGAATCCTCGGGGATGGAGAAGACGGGGCGCGCTATATCTCCACCCAGGTGGGTGTCGGCTACGCCTTTGTCGCGCCCATCGAACGGCTCCAGTCCGGCGACTCGGCCTTCCCCCCTGTCACATCCGCCCAAGCCGGCGGCAAACGCTTCATCAGCACGGTGGGCAACTTGCCGGCCCGCGCCAGGCTGATCGGCCGGGACGAGGATGTGCAGAGGGTCATCGACCGCCTGCAGGAGCCCAAGCTGCTCACCATCGTCGGACCTGGCGGGGTCGGCAAGACCAGTCTGGCCGTTGAGGTGGGCCACAGGCTCGCTGCCGACAATGACGAGCCGGTACGTTTTGTCGATCTCGCTCAAGTCGAGGACGCCACGCTGGTGCCGTCTTCGCTCGCCGGCTCCCTGGGCATTCCGGTGCAGGCCGAAGACCCGCTGTTCGTGTTGCTCGCGCACCTTCGAACCCGCAGGCTGGTGCTGATCATCGACAACTGCGAACACCTCATCGATGCCGTTTCGGCGGTTGTCGAACAGATCAGGGCGGCGGCGCCCGGCGTAAGCCTGCTGGCAACCAGTCGCGAACCGTTGCGTACCCTGGGCGAACACGTGCTCTGGCTCAGCCCCCTGGACTTTCCGGGCGAGACACAGGCGCTGAGCGTCGATGAACTGCTGGGATTCGCGGCGGTGAAGTTGTTTGTCGAACGCGCCTCGTCGGGCAATCCTTCACCGTTTCTGGAAGCCGGCAACGCGCAGATGATTGCCGACATGTGCCGACGTCTCGAAGGTATGGCCTTGCCTATCGAACTGGCTGCCGTGCGTGTTGCCAGGCACGGCCTGCACGCCACCCATGCCTTGCTCGGCGAGCGCTTTTCCCTGGGCTGGTCCGGACGAAGAACGGCGCTGCCACGCCATCAGACGCTACGCGCCATGCTCGATTGGAGCTACGCCCTGCTCTCGGTGCAAGAGCAGCAGGTGTTCGATCGCCTCGCGGTTTTCGTCGGGCCGTTTTCCCTGGAGGCGGCCTCGCAGATTCTCGCCGACACCCGGATCGACGCCCTCACCGCGGTCACGACGCTGGATGAACTGGCCTCCAAGGGCCTGGTCAGCGTTGATCACAGTGACGCAATGGCCACCTATCGCCTGCTGGAAATGACCCGCGCCTACGCGCGCGAGAAGCTCGTGGCCCGAGGCGATACCGAGGCGCACGCGCTGTCATTCAGGCACGCGGCCTACTTCATGGACCTGCTCGGTCGGCTCGGCAGCACCCCCGATGAAATCTTCGAGCAATCCTCGCGACTCGCCAGCCAGCTGGGCAATATCAGGAATGCGCTGGAATGGAGTTTCGGCCCTCAGGGCGATCCAGGGCTGGCATTGCCCCTGGCCGCCGCGAGCGCACCGTTGTTCTTGCATTTTTCGCTGATGGTCGAGTGCCGCACCTGGTGTTCACGGGCCACCGAACTGCTTGAGTTGGGTTACTTCGGGACACCGACCGAAATGGAACTGCAGGCCGCCCTGGGCCTGGTGTTGATGTTCACCCGGGGGAACAGCGAGGCGGCACACAAAGCGCTGCTCAGGGCCCTGGCCATTGCCGAGGGGCTGGGCGACCAAGAATCCCGGCTGAGGCTGCTTGGGCGCCTGCAAATCTTCTCGGAGCGCATCGGCGACTTCCCGTCATCGCTGACCTGGGCCGAGCAAGCCGTCGCCGTGGGCAGCCTCATCGGCACACCCGAGGCCATCGCCGTGGCCGCCTCGCTGGCCGGTATTTCCCATCACCTGCTCGGCAACCAGACGCTGGCGCGGCGGGAGCTGGAAAAGTCCTTGCGCAACAGCCTGCCGTCGGAACGCAGCAGCACCGTTCATTATGGTTTCGATCATCGCAACCGCACCGGGCTAGCCCTGGCGCGGACACTGTGGTTGATGGGTTTTCCCAATCAGGCCCGGCGCTGGGCCGAGCAGGTCGAGGCAGAGGCCGCCGCGTTGGACCACCCGGTGACCTACTGCATCGCTTTGGTCTGGACACTGTGCATCTACATCTGGACAGGCGACCTGGAGAAGGCCGCCAGCGGCCTTGAGACCTTCAGGAAAACCGCCGAGGCCAATGCGCTGGCGCCTTATGTAGCAGCGGCAATGGGCGTGCAAGGGGCTATCGCGATCCGTGCCGGGCAACCCGGCAACGCGGTGGCCTTGCTGGAGGAAAGCCTGGCGCGGCTGCGAGGCATGCGTTACGAACTACTGACCACTTCGTTCGAGACGTCCCTGGTCGAGGGCCTGGTCCTGAACGGCCAGTACGAGAAGGCCTCGGAGCAGGTCGAGGCCACCATCCGCCACTGCCGCCAGAGCGGCGACGCCTACGCCTTGCCGGAACTGCTTCGGATCAAGGCCGCGATCCTCAAGACACTGGCCCCAGGCAATCCCGTTGCTGTCGAAGACACGCTCAATGAATCGATTGCCCTGAGCCGGCAGCAAGGCGCCTTGTCGTGGGAACTGCGGTCCTCGATGGATCTCGCCACCCTGTGGCTGGAGCGGGCCCGGGTCCACGAGGCCAGGAACCTGCTGGCGGCGTGCAACGAACGAATGTCCGAAGGGCACGACACCCTGGACCTGCGCCAGTTGCAAGCGCTGTGGCAAAGGACGCTGGCGTCACCGGGGCTCAGTTGAGCGCCAGGGACAACCGGGCATCCATTTTCACCAGGTCAGCCAGGGAGCGGGCCTTCATCTTGCGCATGACCTTGCCGCGATGGGCCTTGACGGTGATCTCGCTGATCCCCAATTCCGCCGCGATGACCTTGTTCATCCGCCCCGCGACGACCATGGCCAGGACCTCCTGCTCACGGGGGGTCAATGTTGCGTAGGCTTCTCGTAGCGCACGCAGATCCCCCTCGCGGCTCAAGGCGGTACGGCTGCCTTCCAGCGCATCGGCGATGGCGTTGAGCAGCACTTCGTCGTCGAACGGCTTGGTCAGGAACTCCACGGCGCCGGCCTTCATGGCACGCACCGAACGCGGCACGTCGCCGTAGCCGGTGATGAAGATGATCGGGATCATGGGCCGGTCGCCGGCAATCGCATTCTGCAGGTCCAGCCCGCTCAGGTCCGGCAGGTTGATGTCGAGTATCAGGCAACTGGGAACCGCAGGCCGGGGCTGGGCGAGAAAGGCCTGGGCGGACTCGAACAGTTGCGGTCGCCACTGGGCGTGACCGATCAGCAATTCCAGCGACTCGCGCACGGAAATATCATCGTCGACCACAAACACGATGGGCGTGTTGTCCATCGCCGGGCCGCGACGCTCGGTGCCAGCTCTATTGTTCGCGCTCAACACGCTACCTCCTCCAGTAGTCGTCATTGGCAGTCAACTGACCGGCAACGCAGCGCTGAGCGCCTTGAGCAGCGCCTCCTCGCTGAAGGGCTTCATCAGGCAATCCACTGCGCCCTGGCTTATCAGGTGTGAACACCGGGCCGCATCGCCCAGCGCCGTGATGAAAATGATCGGGATGTTGAAATGGCGCAAGGCGAGTTCCTTTTGCAGCTCCGGACCCGACATGCCCGGCATGGCGACGTCCAGTATCAGGCAGTGGGTCTGGCTGGGGTACCCGGACGAAAGAAACGCCTGGGCCGACGAAAAGGCCTGGACCGCAAAACCGAATTCCTTGAGCAGGTCCGGCAAGGATTCCCGCACGGATTCGTCGTCATCAACCACCGATACGAGCAAAGGCTTATCCATTGAAAACCTCTCTGGTGGGCTCGCAATCCCTCTCGGCACCGGGCTCGCGGACACCCTGGATGACCTCGGCTGGACCACGCTGGCCTTTGCAGGGAATGGAAAAACGAAACGTCGCGCCCGGTCCGATATCGTTCACGCACGCCCAGATCCTTCCGTTGTGCTTTTCGATGATCGAATGACTGACCGACAAGCCGATCCCCATGCCTGAACTCTTGGTCGTGTAGAAAGCGCCGAACAAGCGCTCCGCGTCCTGGGGATCGAAGCCGACGCCGTTGTCCCTGACGTCGAGATAGACGTGATCGTCCTGCAGGCCGGTGCTGACCTGCATGCGTCGAGGCCGGTCGGTCATCTTGCTCATCGCCTCCTTGGCATTCAGGATCAGGTTGAGGATCACCTGCTGCAACTGTACGCGATCACCGCGGACCGGCGGCAGGCCGTCAGCGAATTCGGGATGCAGTATCACCGCGCCTCGCTGCAACTCGCCCAGCAACAGGGCGATCACCTCCCGTGCGGCCTCGTTGATGTCGACGTCTTCAATCGCGATGCTTTTCTTCGAAAACAGCACCCGCAACCGGTTGATCACATCAGAGGCGCGGTTGCCATCCCGGATGGTGCGCCGTGCGGTTTCCAGGGCGCCGTCGACATTCGGTGGATTGGCACCGAGCATGCGCAAGCAGGTACTGGCGTTGGTGATAATGCCGGCCAGCGGCTGGTTGACCTCGTGGGCAATCGACGCGGTCAGCGCGCCCAGGCTGGCAACCCGGGCCAGATGAGCCAGTTCCGAGCGGACCTTGCCGAGCGCCGCTTCGGAAAGACGCCGCTGGGTCACGTCCTGCAACGCGGCGATGTACTCCAATTGGCCCTCCCCGTCCCTCATCGCATGCGCCACCAAGTGGACATGCTTGACGGTACCGTCAGGCAATTGCAGCCGATGCTCATGCTCGAAGTCCTGACCTTTCTTGCGCTGGTGCCTGATCATCTCCTTGTAGGCCGAGATATCGTCCGGGTGGATGCGGGTGTAGATGAAATCCAGGGTCGGCGTCACACTCGGATCCAGGTCGAGTATCCGATAGATCTCCTCGGACCAGGTCAATTCGTCCGAGCCGACGCGCCACAAGAAGGTGCCCGTCGAGCTGAGCCGTTGCGCCTTGGCCAGGAACGCCTCGCTCTGGCGCAGTGCCGCCTCGCCCCGTGCCCGATCGATGGCGATGCTTGCAAGGTGAGTGATCTGGGCGATCAGGGTTTGCTGCAAAGGGCCAGGGGCTGTCGATTCGGGATGCAGGATCGACAGGACTCCTGTCACCTCGCCGTTGACGGAGGTGATCGGTGTCGACCAGTTCGCTCGCAAACCATTGGCCAGGGCTGTCGAGCACCAATCTTTCCAGCGCGTCTCACTGGCCAGGTCGCAGCAAATCACCTGTTCGTTACGGGTCGCAACCAGCGCGGCGGGACACGCATCCGCATCCGCCACCCGCCCGTCGAGACCTGCCACCAGGCTCGCCGGCATGCTCGGCGCAGCCCCTGGCAATATCCGTGGGATGGCTTCCTGCGTCGGATACGGGTGCTTGCGGTCGACTTGCACGATGCTGCACACGCAACCGTCGAAACTCGCCTCGGCCAATGCGCAAAGCGCTTCGAGAATTCGTTTGAGGGCGGAACCTCCGGCGATCATGCCCAGCAGGCGTTTCTCCCCGGCCAGCAGCATTTCGGCGCGTTTGCGATCTTCGATATCGGTGTTTTCCCCGTACCAGCGCACCACCTGGCCCGACTCATCGCGTTCCGGTACCGCCCGGATCAGAAACCAGCGGAACGTGCCGTCGAAGCGACGCAACCTGGCCTCGAATTCACCTGGTTCGCCCGTTGCCAGCGCTTTCCAGTAAGCGGCCAGCGCACCGCCGTCATCCGGATGAATCGCGGCCATCCAGCCGGTACCGCACGCATCTTCCAGCGCGATACCGGTGTAATCGCACCACCGCTGGTTGAGAAAGCTGACATTGCCATCGGGCGTGGCGCTCCAGACAAAACCGGGCACCGCGTTGATGATGCTGCGCAACCGGGCTTCCGAGGCGCTGATCTCGGCCAGCGCCTTGGCGATCAGGGCCTTGTCGCGCTTCTGCTCGTCGATGTCGATGGTGATGACCCACCAGCGGGTGATGCGACCGGTCTCATCCCGCATCGGCATGCCGTTGGCGATGAACCAGTGGTAGGCGCCGTCCGCACGGCGGATGCGCAACTCGGCGCGAAAGGGATCACCGGTGGCCACCGCCTGCGCCCAACTGTCGATGATCCTGGGACGGTCCTCGACGTGAATGATCTCACTCACAGCCCACTCCTTGAGCTCTTCAAGGGTGGCGCCCATGTATTCAAGGTTGTGGATGTTCACGCATTCCAGGTCCCCGCTGGGGCTCATCAGCGAAACCAGGGCCGGAATGCTGTCGATCATCGTCCGCAAACCGGGCTCGGCCATGCAGGCGGGCTGGGCGACCGCACAGTATTCCTCGATGTCGGTACAGATTCCGCACCATTTGCGGACGGCTCCAGCCGTGTCGGTCAACGGGTTCACGCGAACGACGAATCGGCGATAAACCCCATCGGCCCGCCGCAGGCGTGCCTGTATGCCCCGTGGTTCATCACCCTTCAGGATTGCGCGCCAGCATTCGAACACCTGCGCACGGTCGTCGGGATGGACGACGGCATGCCAGCCCTCTCCCATTGCCTCCTCGCGATTGCGCCCGGTGTACCGGCTCCAGTACTGATTGACATAGTCGACGCCGCCATCGATACCGGCCGTCCAGGCCATGCCTGGCAGTCCGTCGATGATGCTGTCGAGTTCGTTATCCATGCCGGTCCCGCTCTGTAATGGCCCTTCAGAGAGCATGCCCCCGGTGCTGGGGCCCGCCTATCATACCTTGGTGTCACACGCCGCCGATCAGTGTAGCGCCGGGGATGGGAAACCGACCAATACCAACGTGTAATCGCCCTTTTAGCAACACGCTGTTCTGATTCATCCTGGCAACCGACACCGTCAAAAGGAACGGCATTTGCGAGACAGGACATCAGCCTCAGGGCAACAGTATTCGGCCGCCAGCTCGAAGGCGATGGCGCAGTGGACGGTCGTCGGCCTGTGCATGCTGTTCAATGTGATCAACGGCCTGGCGACCCTGGCCACGGCCTTCGTGCTCCCCAGCCTTTCGGCGGAATGGGCGTTGAGCGGTTTCCAGCAGGGCCTGTTGCTCAGTACAAGCCTCATCGGGATGGCCAGCGGATCGACATTCGCTGCCCCCATGGCGGACCGCCACGGCCGTCGTCCCTTGTTGTTGGCGAGCCTGTTGCTCAGCGGCACGACCATGCTGCTGTCATTCTGGTCCCAGGGCTTCTGGTCTCTGGGGCTGTTGCGCACCCTGACGGGGATGGGTGTCGGGGCGACACTTGTCGGCGCCAATGTGCTGACCCATGAATGCACCCACCTGCACCGGCAAGAGCTGGCCATCTCGCTTCAGTCCGTGGCCTTCGCCTTGGGCGTGTCCCTGGGCGGCCTGCTGGCGCATGCATTGAACGACGCCGTGGGATGGCGCTACGTGTTCCTCGCCGGAGGTGCCTTTACCCTTGCGGCCGGCTTGAGCGGTGCACTGTGGCTGCGTGAGTCCTTCGAATTCCTCGCCGTGAAAGCCTCCCCCGTCCAGCCACCAGGCCAGCGGCCTGCTTCGGATGCCGGGCATGGCCTTCGGCGAGACTTCTGGTCGAGGCAGTGGCGCGCAACCGTTTCGCTGGCGACGGCATTCTTCCTCGTCATGTTCTGCTTCTACTTCGTCGTGAGCTGGACACCGACACTGCTGGTCCAGACGGGGGCTTCCGCCACCCACGGTATCCAAGGAGGCATGCTGCTCAACCTGGGCGGCATGCTGGGCGCCCTGCTCCTGGGACTTGCCGCGAATCGCTTTGGCAGCCGCCGGTTGCTGCTGGGCTGTCTGCTGTTGAACGCAGTGCTGATGACCTTGCTGATGCCCGCCACCCAGGTGTTGAGCCTGTCCATCGGCATGGGGTTTTCCATTGGCCTGCTGCTGAATGCGGCCATCGCCGGCCTGTATATCCTGGCGCCGCAGACCTACGGCACCGGGGAACGAGCCAGAGGGGTCGGCCTGGTGCTGGGTCTGGGTCGCCTGGGCGCGATCCTGTCGCCAATTGTCGCTGGCGCCCTGCTGGATGCGCACTGGAGTGCACAGGCCCTGTTCACGTTTTATGCCGGCAGCCTGCTGTTGGCGATGCTGGCCATCGCCTGGGGACGCGGTCGGCGCCGTGACTGACACCTAGGTGCAATGGTCTGCCCGGGAGGCTTTTGGTGAGATGGATTTTCCAATTTCAACCAGGAGAATCCCATGCCCGCTTCGACCCGTTCCGACAATGTACTCTATACCGCCCATGTCCATACCACCGGTGGCCGCGATGGCCATTCGCGCAGTGACGACGGACGCCTGGACATTCAGCTTTCAAGCCCTGGTTCGTCACGGGCCGGTACCAATCCGGAGCAACTGTTCGCAGCCGGTTGGTCCGCTTGCTTCGAAGGCGCGATGCAGTTGGCCGCTCGGCGCCTGAAAATCAAGCTGCCGGAAAACCCGGCTATCGATGCACAAGTGGATCTGTGCCTGGCGGAAGGCAGCTACTTCCTTCAAGCGCGGCTGAAAGTCAGTGTCCCCGGGGTAGACCGGGAGTCTGCCCAGGCGTTGCTCGACGCCGCGCACGAGACCTGCCCCTACTCGAAGTTGTCGCGCAACAACATCCACGTCGAAATCACCCTGGCCTGAGTGAGCCAGGACATAGCGGCTGAAACATCGCCATCGCGAGCAAGTTCGCTCCCACATTGGATTAGGGGTGTACGCGGCATTTGCATACGCCATCCAACCCTGTGGGAGCCGGGCTTGCCCGCGATGACGGCGGCACATTCAACCTCCATGCAACCTGACCCACCGCTATCGCGAGCAGGCTCGCTCCCACATTGGATTTGGGGTGTACGCGGCATTTGCATACGCCATCCAATCCTGTGGGAGCCGGGCCTGCTCGCGATGACGGCGGCACAGTCAACATCACCGCAAGCTGACCCACCGCTATCGCGAGCAGGCTCGCTCCCACCTTGATCGCGGGCTGCTCACAACATCAGGAAATGCCCCAATCCCCTGTGGGAGCCAGGCTTGCCCGCGATGACGGCGGCACATTCAACCTCCATGCAACCTGACCCACCGCTATCGCGAGCAGGCTCGCTCCCACA
>NZ_KN322987.1:792746-1298733 GCF_000774145.1 Pseudomonas mediterranea CFBP 5447
CGATGGCGGCGGCACAGTCAACATCCATGCAAGCTGACCCACCGCTCCGCTCCCACCCTGGATCTGCGCCAAACGCCGCAATCAGGCCAGGTAACCGCCATCGACGGTGAGACTCGCACCGGTGACGAACGAGGCATCGTCGCTCGCCAGATAGGCAGCCATGCCGGCGATTTCATCCGCTGTACCCAGGCGTCCCAGCGGGACCAGGCCGATGACGTGCTCCAGGTAAGGTGCATCAGCCGGATTCATATCGGTAGCGGTCGGCCCCGGCTGGATGTTGTTGACGGTAATGCCCCGCGGGGCGAAGTCCAGGGCGAGGCCGCGGACCAGGCCGGTGAGTGCGGCCTTGGTCATCGAGTAGGCGCTGGAGCCGGGGAAGCCGGTGCGCTCCCCCGTTACACTGCCAACGGTGATAATCCGGTCTCCGCGATTCATCACCTTGGAAACTGCCTGGGCGGCGACGTAGATGGCGCGCACGTTTACCGCATACATGTCGTCAAATGCCTGGACACTGAAGTCGTCCACCGACCCGAGCCCCAGGATCCCGGCGTTGTTCACCAGGATATTCAACGCGCCAAACTGCGCCACGGTGGCGCTCACCGCATGCTCGATGTCCTCCGGGACCTTGCTGTCCGCCTTGATCGCCAGGACCCGGCCACCCTCCTGTCGGATGCTGCTGACAAGCGCCTGGGCTTTCGCTTCGGATGCCGCGTAGGTGAAGGCCACCGTGGCGCCTTCCCTGGCCAGGCGACGAACCACCGCGGCACCGATGCCGCGAGAACCGCCGGTCACCAGGGCGATCTTGCCGGTGAAGCGTTGCGATGTGATGGTCATTTTTTCCAACCTTTCAATGGAGTAATCGAAAGCCCATCCACGCATCGGGAGTCGATGCGTGAGCGGAACCCTCTCAAGACGCAGGAATCACTTCGCCGCAGCCGCTTCCTCGATCAACCGGGCCACCGGTTCCGGGTGGGACACCATCACCACATGGGAAGCCCCCTTGACCACCTTCACATCCCTCGCATCGGCGCGCTTGGCCATGAATGCCATGGCTTGCGGTGGAATGTTCTTGTCCTTGTCGCCATAGATGTACCAGGACGGAATGTGTTTCCAGGCCGGCGCGCCCGCTTGCTCGTTCAGTGCAGCCTCGGTCACCGGACGCTGGTTCGCCGCCATCAAGGCCGCCTGCGCGGCGGGGACGTCGGCGGCGAACTGGTCATGGAATTTGCCCTGCTGGATGTACAGATCCTTGCCGCCATCGGCCAATACGACAGGTGCCGCCAAGGTTGGGCCCAGGGTGCTGCCGGGGAACTTCCCGGCCAGCCCGGCGACGGTTTCCCCCGCCTCGGGGGCGAAGGCGCTGACGTAGACCAGTGCCTTCACGTTGGCGTGGTCATTGGCTGCTTCACTGATGACGTTGCCGCCGTAGGAGTGACCGACCAGCACCACCGGCGACTGGATACTGCCCAGCAGCGCCGAAACCGCGGCGCCATCGCTCTTCACACTGCGCAGGGGGTTGGCGGCGGACACCACCGTGTAGCCATCCTTCTCGAGGATCTTCACCACGCCATTCCAGCTCGACGCGTCGGCAAACGCACCGTGCACGAGAACGACGGTGGGTTTTACAGTCTGCGCCGAGGCGCTGGCACCGATGAACAGGCCGGCCGTGCAGGCCAGGGCGACAATGACTTTTTTCATGGAAAACTCCTTGGATAGCGGGTTTATGGAGCGAGACGCGTAAAGACAAAATCATGGTTCTGCACCCGCGCCTGGTGACAGGCGAAACAGGTCTGATGCTGAGCCTCGTCGGCGGGCTTGCCGTTGATAAAACGACCGAAGCCCCAACCACCGGTTGACGCATATTTTTTCGAGTCCTTGACCATCACCTGGACGGTGGTGGCCGCTCCAGGAATCGACGCCGGCTCGAACTCCGGTGACTGCACGTGCTTCCAGGCCAGCTTCACCAGGACCGCGCCGTCGGGGAACGGCAGCGTCGAGTCCTGGTAAGCCTTGATGGCCCGGTCATTGCCCAGCACCGCGCGAAGCTCGTTCAGCGGCTCGGCTTCCTGCGCCGGCGCGATCAGTCGCCATGTGCGGTAACCCTCGGGCAGCTTCACCCCGTAAATCGGTGAAGCCTCGCCGCTGCCGGCATCGCCCAAGGCAACGCCGGCGCCGATCAACGCCATCGATGCAACCGCGGCGGACGCCGCCAGATGCTTGAGTTTCATCGTTGCGTTCCTCGTACCGAGTCAGAGATGATCGGCGTCGATCACGGCCTGGGCGAAGGCTTGCGGGGCCTCCTGAGGCAAGTTGTGACCGACACCGCCGCTGATCAACCGGTACTCGTACTTGCCGGTAAAGCGCTTGGCATAGGCCTCGGCCGGTGGGTGCGGCGCACCGTTGGCATCGCCTTCAAGGGTGATGGTCGGCACCCCGATGGACGGGAACGCTGCGAGTTTCTTCTCCAGCGCGTCGTACTTGGCCTCACCCTTGATCAGGCCCAGGCGCCAGCGGTAGTTGAAGATCGATACCGGCACGTGGTCAGGGTTCTGCAACGCGGCGGCGCTGCGGTCATAGGTCGCGTCGTCGAAGTTCCACTTCGGCGAGGCCAGTTTCCAGATCAGCTTGGCGAAGTCGTGGGTGTTCTTTTCATACCCCAGGCGACCACGCTCGGTTGCAAAGTAGAACTGGTACCACCACTGCAACTCGGCGGCCGGCGGCAACGGCGCCTTGCCGGCTTCCTGGCTGCCGATCAGGTAGCCACTCACCGCCACCAATGCCTTTACCCGCTCCGGCCACAGGGCCGCGACGATGTCGGCGGTGCGCGCGCCCCAGTCATAACCACCGAGCACGGCCTGCTTGATGTGCAAGGCGTCCATGAAGTCGATCAGGTCGCTGGCAAGCGCGGCAGGCTGGCCGTTACGCACGGTCTTGGCCGACAGGAAACGTGTATCGCCATAACCCCGCGCATAGGGAATCAATACGCGATAGCCCTTCTGGGCCAGTGCCGGCGCCACATCGGTGTAGCTGTGGATGTCGTACGGCCAGCCGTGCAGCAGGATGACCACCGGCCCATCGGCGGGACCGACCTCGGCGTAGGAAACATCCAGCAGACCCGCCTTGACGTGCTTCAACGGGCCGAACGAAGTGTTGGTTCCTGGCGTGATGGCGCCGATGGTACCGGCCGGCACCTCGGCCGCGCTGGCCTGTGACGAGGTCACGGCCAGGGCGCCCAATTGCATCATGGCGACCGCCAGGAGAGCCGGCGCGAGCAGACGCCGGTGCCGCGGTTTGGAGGTGTGGTTCAACAGGGTCGTGGTCATGGTGAGTCTCCCTTGCGAACCGCCGCTTGGCGGCCGCGAGTTGTGAAATCGAAGGTGTCTGCCGGACGCGCCGCGGTGCCGGATTATTTCGCCGCCGCACGCAGTGGCCGGAATGCTTCACGCAGTTCTTCGCTGAACAGTTGCGGCTGTTCCCAGGCCGCGAAGTGACCGCCCTTGCTGACTACGTTGAAGTAGGACAGCGACGGGTAGGCGCGCTGTGCCCAGGTCTTCGGCGCCTGATAGATTTCGTGCGGGAACACGGTGATCGCCACCGGCACCTTGATGTCCGTGGTCTTCTGCGCCGCCGCGCTGAAGTTATTGTTGTTGTTCTCCCAGTAGAAGCGGGAGGACGACGCGCCGGTGTCGGTCAGCCAATAGAGGCTGATGTCATCGAGCATTTCATCGCGGCTGAGCACGCGTTCAGGCTTGCCGTCACTGTCGGTCCAGGCCGCGAACTTCTCGTACATCCATGCCGCCGTCCCGGTGGGTGAGTCGGCCAGCAGGTAGCCGATGGTCTGCGGCCGGGTCACCATCATCGCGCCGTAGGCCGCGTTGCGACCGAAGAACGTACTCAGGGAGGTGTAGGCCCGGCGTTCCGGATCGGTCAGCCCGGCGGGCGCCGGATCGCCGCTGTTGATCGGCTTTACCAGTTCCGGCGGCACGGTGGCCGGCATGTTCAGGTGGATGCCCAGCAATCCGGGCGGCGCCAGGCGGCCCAGCGCATCGGAAATCACCGAGCCGTGATCGCCGCCCTGGGACACGTAATGGCTGTAGCCCAGGCGCTTCATCAGCACGTCCCAGGCCTTCGCCACCCGGTCGGGACCCCAACCCAATTCGGTGGGCTTGCCGGAAAAACCATGGCCGGGAATCGAGGGAATGATCACATCGAAGGCATCTTCCGCACGGCCGCCGTAAGCGGTCGGATCGGTCAGCGGGCCGATGGTCTTGAGGAACTCGAACTGCGATCCCGGCCAACCATGGGTGAGGATCAGCGGCATGGCGTTGGGGTGGCGCGAACGCACGTGGATGAACTGAATGTCGACGCCATCGATGGTGGTGATGAACTCCGGCAAGGCATTGAGCTTGGCCTCGGCCTTGCGCCAGTCATAACCGTCGCCCCAATACTTCACCAGCGCTTGTACCTGGGCCAGTTGCACGCCCTGGGAGACGTCGTTGACGGTTTCCTTGTCGGGCCAGCGGGTGGCCGCGATGCGTTTGCGCAGTTCGCTCAACTGCGCTTCATCGACGTGAATATGGTACGGGCGAATCGCCTCCGACCCGGCCGGTGCAGCGCTGGCGGAGGGGCTGTCCGCAGCCAGGGTGACGCCGCTGCCGGCAAACAGGGCAAGACCGAACACGCTGACGAGAGCGGATGACGCCAAACAACGTTGCCAGGTAAAAGCGGAAGAAGCTGCTTGCATGGTGGTTCTCCTTTTTGACTAATCGGCTCAAGCAGCTCGATCAAACCATCGCGATACCCCATGGAGGATTGCACCATGGTGTCGGTCGATACCTAGGTATGACGCGCGCGGTTTCGTGTGCTGTCTCGATGCAGGTCATTTAAGGCCGGGGAGGTATCGCGGATGTGTCAGCAACGGCTCGTAAAGAAACAGTCCGTATCGACAAGGGGGCTGGATACACAGAGATACATTGGAGGCAGGAAGCTGATGTCAGCTCAGCCGCAGAACCTGTGGGAGCGAGCCTGCTCGCGATGGCGGCGGCACATCCAACATCAATGCAAACTGACCCACTGCTATCGCGAGCAGGCTCGCTCCCACAGGGGATTTGGGGTGGGCATGGGGTCTGTGGGCTATTCGGACAACCCATGTGGGAGCGAGCCTGCTCGCGATGACGGCGGCATAGTCAACATCGCTGCAAGCTGACCCACCGCTATCGCGAGCAGGGCTCGCTCCCACAGGGGATCTGGCGGGTATGATTTCTGTGGGCAACTCCCACAGGGGATTGCGGGCGGGCAGGGTTATTTGGGCGTCAGCCAGTCTCCTGCTGCTACTTAACCCCGCCGCCCAGCCAACACCTGCTCCAACACCACCTCCAACGGATGCCGCAGCTGCTTGTCCGCCAGCCGCTTCACCTGACTGCGGCACGAGTACCCCGTCGCCAGCGCCTCCCCTTCCTTGTCCAGCTTGCCGGCCCAGGACTGTTCGAAAATAGTTCGCGAGGTGTCCTGGTTGCGCAGTTCATGGCCGTAAGTACCGGACATGCCGCAGCAGCCGGTCGCCTCGGTCACCAGTTTCAGCCCCAACCTGGCGAATACGCTTTGCCATTGCGAGGTACTGGCGGGCACGTTGGTCTTTTCGGTGCAGTGCGCCAGCAGACGGTACGTCCGGGCGACGGGATTCGCTGCCTGCGGAACCGCATCGACCAGCCACTCCTGAGGCAGCAGGACTTTCGGGCAAGCCTCCAGACCCGGTACCTTCTGATATTCCTGGCGGTAGACCAGGGTCATGGCCGGATCCAGGCCCACCAGGGGCACCGAGCAGTCGGCGAGTGCCTTGAGTTGGGTGGCATTGCGGATCGCCGCTTTGTTGAAAGCACCGAGGAAGCCCTGCACATGCAACGGCTTGCCATTGGCGCTGTACGGCGCCAGGAACACCCGATAACCCAGTTGATGCGCCAGTTCGATAAAAGAGGCCAGCAACGGCGTTTCGAAGTAGCGGGTGAAAGCGTCCTGCACCAGTACCACGCTGCGCTCCCGTTGCGCCGGCGTGAGTTCACGCAGGGCCGGTACGCTGGCGACCGCGACCTTGCAGCGGCTCAAGGTGGCCTGGAAGTTGTAGCGGCTGATCAACGGGCTGTCGACCATGCCCACCTGGTTCGCCAACAGCCGGCTCAGCCATTTCGAACCCATGACCGCGTTGTAGAGGCCCGGCGCGTAAGCCATGTAGGGGATGGTGAATTCCAGCGAGCCGATCAGGTAGTCACGCAGTGGCCGTTGATAACGGCCGTGGTAGAGCTGCAGGAAACGCGAGCGGAATTCCGGCACGTTGACCTTGACCGGGCATTGCCCCGCGCAGGATTTGCAGGCCAGGCAACCGGCCATGGCGTCATAGACTTCGTGGGAGAAATCCTCCTGGCCCTGGGAGCGCGCACGATTGTTACGCAGCCGCGCCGGCAAGCCTTTCAACCATGACGCACCGCCCCGCGCCGCCTCCAGCACATCGACATTGGCCGCGCCTTGCAGGCGCAACCACTCGCGCATCAGCGACGCCCGCCCCTTGGGAGAATGCTGGCGTTCGCGGGTGGCTTTCCACGAGGGACACATGGCGTCGTCGGGGTCGAAGTTGTAGCAGGCGCCATTGCCATTGCAATGCACGGCGGTGCCGTAGCTCTGCCAGACGCGCTCGTCGATCTGCCGATCCAGGTCACCACGCAGTGTCACCTCATTGACCTTGAGCAGGCCTTCGGCGGCATCCGGCGGCGTGCAGATCTTGCCGGGGTTGAGCTGGTTGTGCGGATCGAACGCGCCCTTGAGCGATTGCAATGCCGGGTACAAATCGCCAAAGAACGCCGGCACGTATTCCGAGCGCAGCCCCTTGCCGTGCTCGCCCCAGAGCAGGCCACCATACCGCTGGGTGAGTTCGGCCACGGCATCGGAAATCGGCTTGACCAGCGCGGCCTGGGCCGGATCTTTCATGTCCAGTGCCGGACGCACGTGCAACACGCCGGCGTCGACGTGACCGAACATGCCGTAGCTCAAGCCGTGACCGTCCAGCAATGCGCGGAACTCGGCGATGTAGTCGGCCAGCCGCTCCGGCGGCACGGCGGTGTCTTCCACGAACGGCTGCGGCCGGACCTCGCCTTCGACGTTGCCCAACAGCCCGACCGAACGCTTGCGCATGGCATAGACGCGGTTCACCGCCTCGGCGCCTTCCGCCAGCGTATGGCCCAGGCGCTCGATGGTGGTGTCGCGCTGCAGATGCGTCACGAAGGCGGCTACATCGGCGTTCACCTGCGCAACATCGTCACCGCTGAATTCCACCAGGTTGATGCCCAGGGTCGGGCGCTCGGCGTCGGCCGGGAAATACTCGGCGACGCTGTGCCAGACGATGTCCTTCATCGCCAGCAGCAAGACCCTGGAATCCACCGTTTCGATGGACAGCGGCTTGTGGGCGAGCAATGCATTCGCGTCGCGCAGGGCGTCCATGAAGCTGCCGTAGCGCACGTTCACCAGCACCGAGTACTTGGGAATCGGTAGCACGTTGAGCTTGGCCTCGACCACGAACCCCAGCGAACCCTCGGCGCCGCACAGAACGCTGTTGAGGTTGAAGCGACCCTGGTCATCACGCAGGTGTGCCAGGTCGTAACCGGTCAGGCAACGGTTGAGCTTGGGAAACACCGACTCGATCAGTTCGGCCTGGGTTTCCTGGATCTGCCGCGCGGTGCGGTATACCTCGCCGATGCGGCTCGGTTCAGCACAGGCGGTTTCCAGCTCGGCGTCGGACAATGGCTGGGTGTGCAGGCGCTCGCCGCCGAGCAGCACGCTGTGCAACTCCAGCACATGGTCGCGGGTCTTGCCGTAGGTGCAACTGCCCTGGCCGCTGGCATCGGTGTTGATCATGCCGCCCACGGTGGCACGGTTGGAGGTCGACAGCTCCGGCGCGAAGAACAGTCCGTGAGGCTTGAGCGCGGCGTTGAGCTGGTCCTTGACCACGCCGGCCTGCACCCGGACCCAACGCTCGGCCACGTTGATTTCGAGGATGGTGTTCATGTGCCGCGACAGATCGACCACGATGCCGTCGGTCAGCGACTGACCATTGGTCCCGGTACCGCCGCCCCGTGGCGTCAGCTTGATCTGGCGAAAGCGCGGTTCGGCCATCAGCGTGGCGATGCGCGCAACGTCGTCGGCGTCCTGGGGAAACACCGCTGCTTGCGGCAGGCGCTGGTAGATCGAGTTGTCGGTCGCCAATACGGTACGGGTGCCGTAGTCAGCGCTCAGATGACCACGAAAGCCGCTGGCGCGCAGGGCCTCGATGAATTCCGGGTAGTGGGCCGCAGGGGCAACCACGGGCAGTTGGGCAATCATTAACGGCCTCTTGCTGGGCTAATCACGGAAATACTTGTCGCCGGTGCATGAATAGGTCAGGCTCGGAACGACCTGCGTCAATGTTCCTTCAGGTTCCGAGCGCAGACAACTGGATAATCCTGCCGCTATCGATGACTTTTCTGAATGAATTACCGTCACCTCACACCGTCCATGTCACTGCTGCTGGCATTCGAAGCCGCCGCCCGGCATGAAAGCTACACCCGGGCCGCGGTCGAACTCTCGCTGACGCAAAGCGCCGTCAGTCGACAAGTCCAGGCATTGGAAGAGCAATTGGGGCTGACGCTGTTTCGTCGCGAAGGCCGACAGGTCCGGCTGACCGATGTCGGTCGTCTCTACCAACGGGAGATGAGCGAGGCCCTCGGACGCATCCGTAGCGCGACGCTGCAGGCCATGGCTTATCAGTCCGGCAGCGGCACCCTGCGCCTGGCGACGTTGCCGACCTTCGGCTCGAAGTGGCTGCTGCCGCGCCTGCATGAGTTCTACAAAACCCATCCCGGCATCCTTGTGCACATCAGTTCCCGGATCGACGCGATCGACTTCGACACCAGCGGCATCGACGCCGCCATCGTCGTCGGTACGGCTGACCTGCCGGGCCTGATCAGCCACCGTTTGCACGCCGAGGAACTGATCGTGATCATCTCGGCCCAGGCGGCCAAGACCCATGAGACGTGGACGCCGGAACGGATCAGCGAGCAGATGCTGCTCAACGTGGCGAACAACCCCAACGTCTGGGGTGACTGGTTCAGTCACTACACCCTGCCCCACGCCAGGATGCGCCTGGGCCCCAGCTTCGAACTCACCTCGCACTTGATCCAGGCGGTGCGCGCAGACATCGGCATCGGCCTGGTGCCCCGCATCCTGGTGGCCGACGAGTTGGCCAATGGCGAGCTGATCGGCCTCGACCTGCCGTTCGCCAGCCGGCGCAGTTACTACCTCACCTACCCGCCGCGCAACGAAATGCTGCCGTCGTTGCGGGCGTTTCGTGGCTGGTTGTTGGAACAGATCTGACAGTTCCGCACTGATCGCGGACATAAAAAAGCCCCGCAAACCAAATGGGTCGGCGGGGCAAGGAGTTGGTTGGTTGCGGCCAACCAAAGGAGCTCTGTGAAAAGCGTCTATCCGTTGAATCAGATGCAGTCTTCTGCGGCGCGTTCGAAACTCGACGGCAGCAGGTTCGAGGCCAGCAGGTGCCGCTCATAGATGAACACCTTGCCGCCGTTCCCGGCCTTGTAGGCCTCCAGCACGTTGTCCGCGGAGACTTTGCTCGGCACGACGATCCGGTAGCTGCGCTGGGTCTGTGAGACCATCGGGTTCAACTGACTGTCCTGCAATTTCGGTATAACGCACTCGGCGTACTCGGCCGGGGTCTTTTGGGTCTGCAGGGTCAGCGTCGGATCGTTTGGCGCAGAGGCACAACCTGCGAGCAGCAAAGAGACAAACGCCATGACCGGCACGAAGAAAAAGCGCATCAGTTTCATTCCAAAAATAAAAAGAATCAGGCTCGTATGTCGACGGAACGCTGCTGCGTCATGTCTGGAGCCACCTGTTCGATGGGTGCGATTGTCCAACGACTGGCGACGAAGCAGAACTTGCGTTTAGTGATGGTCACTATTACTTCTAACGATAGTTGCGTGCCGCAAGGGTGAGGCACGCGTGCCTTGGTGTCGCGAAGCCGGGATTCCAGCCTCGCAGAACCAGGTATTGATGAAGGCGGAAGGCGTCAGGACTGGGCGGTCAGGACCGAGTGGGTTTTCAATTCTTCGTCAATGAACGCAGCGATCATGGCCCGGTAGACCCGCTCCACGACATCAGGCGAGGCACCGGCTTCGTTCGCAAGCCCGCGCACTTTGCTGATGACCTGCTCGACCCGCGCCGGCGCGCGCACATCGTCGGTGGTCTTCTTGAAGGCGGCCGCCTGCGTGACGAAGTCGCCGCGCCGGGCCAGGAGCGCAACGACCTGGCGGTCGATCTGGTCGATCTGCTGGCGGACTTCTTCGATGGATGTACAGCGCAATTCCATTTGGGTATCTCCTTTCAAGTAACGGCAATGTGCGTGAGTGTTTGCGATATGGCGGCATATTCGAGATAGATGCAAGCGGAGCCGCCGCCATCGCGAGCGGGCTCGCTCCCACAGGGTGTTCCGGGGACCTCAGAGCTTTGGGATAATACCGGTGGCCTCGGCAATCGTCGCCAACACTTCTTCCATTCCGGCAATGTGATTCTGAAGGTCAGCAAAAGACTGATGGACCGCTTCGTCGACGTCTACGGTTTGCTGGCCACGAAGCGCTATCACCCTGCGCAGCTCCTTTTCCTGGAGCTCATTCACACTTTCGCGCAGAGCCAGGAGTTGATCGAATATCTGCGCGACTTTGGCTTTGCTATCGGCGTCCATCATCTCCAACCCAGCCTCTTGATGAATTCGCGACGGTACGGTGTGTCGATCTGTTCGGGCACCCTGCGGATGTAATCGCGAGCGTGGTCGCGGGCGTCCCCAGTCAGGCTGTCAAGGTAAGAGACAGCATTGTCGGCCGAGGGGATGCGACCTTCCACTTCCTGGAACCTTGGCGGAAGAGCGGTCCATATGACCGCATCCAGTTGCCGAACGGATGCCCATTGGGCAATCACCCCGATCGACGAATCCCGGGCGCTGAATATTCCGATGCCATCTCGTCTGTCTGCCGGGATCTGCTCGCGCTTGCGCAGGGACTCACAAGCATCGTCCAGTGTCTCGACCGCCATGACTGCCCAGAGAACCTTGCAGGGCGGCGCGTTTGCGCAGACGACCGTGGCGAGCTCTCCCCCATCACCGACCCTGGAGAACTCGATTGGAAGTTGCGGACCGTCCATGAACCACTCACTGGCGAGGCGCAACGCGTCCGGCTTCCAGACCAAAGAACCCCACCCAAGGCACGCGATCAACATATTTCAACTCCTTGAGATGTAGCCGCTGTTCATCCGTTGTTCCCGCGAAACCTGGTGCGCAGGCTGTGGGGTGATCAATGGACAACTGAACGAACCGAGGAGTTTCGGCCCGCATGGCTCCGGGCGCAGCAGCCGGCGTTCCTGGGAACGTAACGACGGCTACGACAGTCGGAGCAATCAGGCCCTTGGCAAAGAACCCTTCCATGCCCCTACGATCCGCCGCCCTCGCTGCATTGTTCACCCTGGCTACCGGCACGGCAGCCGATGCACAGGAACCGCTGCGCCTGGAAAACCTGAAGCGCTGCGGCAACCTCCTGGAAAACCAGCGCCAGGACTGGTGCCTGACGGTGCGAGGGCTGGGCGACGGAATGCCGCAATTGAAACTGGGCAGCCGAGCGATTCCTCCGGACGCCATCCAGCGCGAGGGGCAGCACCTGCGCTTGCAGCTGGACAGCACCCATTATCAAAGCGGCCCTCTCTGGCTGGAGGATGGCCCACGCAGCAGCAACGCCGCCTGGCTGACCTTGCGCAACAGCCACGTAATGGCCGCCGGCCCGGACGAGGTGGCAAAGAACATGGACGGGCTGACCACCTACGTCAATCTGGTCAGCCTGCTGATCGAGGAAGATCGCGCCGGTCGCCAGGAAGCCGAGCGCATTGCCCGCAAGTACGGGGCGACCGTGGTCGGCAGCATTGCCCCGTTGAACCTTTATCAGCTTCGCCTGCCGGCCACGGACCTGGTGCAGCGTGACGCACTGGTGCTGCGTCTGGGCAGTGAAACCAGCGTGGATGCGGTGGTGATCGAGGAGTCCGCGGCGGAAGAAACCGAACAGCCCCCGGCTCGGCCCGAAGAGCCGAAAAAGCCGGCGCAGGACTCCGACGAATGGGCCGCGAACCGCTTTCTCGACGCGGTGCATTACTACCAGCGGCGCATTCCCGGGCGGCAAGCGCCCATCCAACCGCAACCCGTGCGTATCGGCCTGATCGAACGCGACGTGGATTTCGACACGGCGGATTTTGCCGACTACCTCGGTGCCTGCTCGGTACCGCGCACCTGTGTCTATGCCCGCGATGCCGACGCCCCGGACGGCCATGGCACCACCGTCGCGGGCATCCTCGCCGCACGCTGGAACGACGGTGGCAACACCGGTTTTCTGCGCGGCCTGGATAAGGCCAGCGGCGGCTTCGAGGTGATCGTCGAACGTAATTCCGATGCCGGGATTACCGCCAATATCGCCGCCTCGGTCAACCTCGTGGAGGATGGCGTACGCGTACTCAACTGGAGCTGGGGCATCCACCGGGTGGGTGCCAAGGACATCAAGGGAGACGATGTGGATTCCCTGCTGCGCTCGGGCATCGCCATGAGCGGCTACGAGGAGCTGTTGGAGGAGTTCTTCCTCTGGCTGCGCAAGGCGCACCCCGACGTGATCGTGGTGAACTCCGCCGGCAACGGCTCGTCCTTTTCGGGTAGCGACGAGTACCGCCTGCCCTCCTCCTTCATCACTGAGCAATTGCTGGTGGTCGGTGGTCATCAGCGCAGCGAGCGCACCGGGGTCGCCGTCGACGATCCGGCCTATGCGGTCAAGCGCAGCTCCTCGAACATCGACATGCGCGTCGACATCACCGCCGCCGCTTGCACTCACGCCTCGACGCCCAGTGCCGGCCAGGACGGTGCGGTGCATTGCGGCACGTCCTACGCCACGCCCATGGTCGCAGGCCTGCTGGCGGCAATGCTGTCCATTAACCCGCAACTTCAGCCCGAGCAATTGCGCACGCTACTGCGCCGCAGCGCCCTGACCATCGGCGACAACCACGACTTCGAACGGATGGATGCGGAAGACCTCACTGCGCCCATCCTGCCGTCGGAGCGCCGCTACCAGCTCAATGACAAGGACGTGGGGCGCTCGGCGCGGTTGGACATGCAGAAGGCATTGGACCTGGCGGTGGAAAGTCGCGAGCGGGTACGCTGACTGTCCGCGTATGCCCTGCTCGATGACTCACCCGTTCCCGAGCATCTGCCACAACGACGCGCCTACCCCGGTCATGCTCTCCCCGGCAATCAACCCCGCCGCCGCGGTGATTGCGAAGCGCTCCGTGAGGCTCGGCCAGCGACAGCTCACCGCCCAGGTGAGTACCGCGCCGAGGGCCATCATCAGCGACACCGAGGCCGGCAGCACGAACGCCAGGCCCAAGGCCGCGGTGCTCGGCAGGTACCGGGCCCGACGCTCGGGCAGCAGGCTGTCGAGCACGCCCAACAGCACGCCGGCCAAGCCACCGATGAAGATCGCCCAGCGGATGCTCGGCGATAATGACTCCAGCCCTTGGGTCAGGGTTTGCGCCACGGCTTTCCAGGTGGCCACCGCCGGGGCCGGCCATTCTTCGGAGAGCAGCATGGCTTGAGGGTCCGGGATCAGGGCCAGATAGGCCAATACGCCGACGATGCTGCCGACGAAAATACCCAGGGTCTGGGCGACCAACTGCTTGCGCGGCGTCGCACCAATGGCCCGGCCGACCTTGAAATCGTTCATCAAGTCCGTGCACTGCCCCGCCGAGCCACCGGCGGTGTTGGCACTCATCAGGTTGATCGGCACCTGCCCCGGCGCAACGATGCCGAAGCTCAACTGGGACAACTGTCCGATAGCGCCGATGGGCGGAATGCCCGTGGCGCCGACCACCCGGGCGGCCACCGCCGCCAGGCAGATCGCCAAGGGTATGGTCAACAGCGCCATCCACGGGTTGATGCCGAACAACAACGCCTGCAAGCTCACCACCAGTACGATGGACACCAAGAAGCCAGCGGCAGGTCCGGCCTTGGGAACCACCCAGATCGCCCCACCGCCTGCCCGGGTGGTCTTGTGCAGAGCCCACAAGCGAATCCCCAGGGAAGCCAACGTCGAACAGACCATCAGGCTCACGCCTGGCCACAGCAACCACTCCACCAGCGCCGCGAACTGCGGACCCGTGCTGCCTTGCGGCAATTGCACCAGGCCCTGGTCCAGCAACCACGGCGCCAGCCCGCCCCACGCCAGCAAGGCGCCGAGCAGCAGGGTCAAGCCAACGCGAATACCGATGATTCCGCCAAACCCCACCAGCAGCAGCGAAGGATCTGCGGTGAATGTCAGGCGCTCCAGTTGCGCGGTTGGCGACCAGCGCGGAAAAGCCCACAGGAAGGTGTCCACCCACTTGACCACGCCGGACAACAGCGCAGCGCCAAGCAATACCCTCAAGCGCGTCGCCGCTTCATGGCCTTGGTTGTAGATGTGCAACAGGGTTTCCAGGGTTGCCATGCCTTCGGGAAACTTCAGCGCCTTGTCGTTGAGCAGCGACGGTCGCAGATACCAGGCGATCCAGATGCCCAGGAAGCTCACCGAAAAGACCCAGGCGACCATGGGAATGGCATCCAGTTGTTGACCGGTCAACAAGGTGTAGGCCGGAATCGGCGCGACCAACCCGCCGGAAATGATCGAGGCCGCCGCGGAGGCCACCGTCTGGTTGATGTTGCTTTCATGCAACGTCCAGGGCAGTCGCGCGGCTAAACGCTTGGCCAGGCCTTGCCAGATGCCATAGCCGATCAGCAAGGCAATGATCGACATGTTGAACGACCAGCCGATCTTCAACCCGGCATAGACATTGGAAGGCGTCAACAGGATACCGATTACGATGCCGGTAACGACCGCGCGCACGCTGAGTTCCCGTTCGACCGGGGCATGGAGGGGCAGCGATGACGAGGTTTGAAGCATGCGAAATCCTTATCGGCAAGGAGACAGCGCGATCACTCGCCCAGGCTCTGTACGAAAAGTCTTGAGACGAAGGTCAGGCAAGGCGAAAACAGCCGAGGAAGCGCAGTGTACTGGAGTACATGAGCATTCCGAGGCTGTTTTCAACGCAGCATGAACGAGTATCAAGGCTTTTCGTACAGAGCCTAACAAGTGAGCGCTGCATTGGCGGAAGGTTCACAGTGTCGAGGGGCAGCTGTTCGCTGCTGCCAGGAATGCGGGACGTCGCTCGGGGCCGATAACGGCACCTGGTGGCGTCAAGGCTTGATGTTCTTCAGCTCATTGAGCAACGCCAGCAGTTGCTGCATCTTTTCCTCGCCGAATTGCTCTTCGATCCGCCGATAGTTGCCTTCCATCCCCTCGCTCATGGACACGAAGCATTGCTGGCCGCGTTCGGTCAGGCCGACGAATACCCGACGCTGGTCCTGGCTGGACTTCTGCCGGCGCACCAGGCCGTCGCGCTCCAGGCGGCTGAGCACGCCGGTCATGCTCGGTTTGAGGATGCAGGCCTGCTGGGCGAGCTGGTGGCTTTCCAGTTCACCTTGCTGATGCAGGATGCGGATCACCCGCCATTGCTGCTCGGTGAGGTCGTGCTGGTTCAACGCCGGGCGGAAAAATGCCATGGCCGCTTCGCGGGCCTGCAACAGGGTCAGCGTCAATGAAGGTCTGGGGTTGGCCATGTTTGGACTGCTTGGATGGACGAGTGGGCAGCTTAGTGGCGTGGGCTGGTGGCTGCAAGACTGTGGCAAGGGAGCGACTGTGGCGAAGGAGCTGTTGTGGCGAGGGAGCTTGCTCCCGCTGGGGCGCGAAGCGGCCCCGCTTCTATGCGATTGCTGCGCAATCGAGCGGGAGCAAGCTCCCTCGCCACAGCAAACTCCCTCACCACAGTAAGCTGATTCTCCCCAGTAAGCTGACTCTCCTCAGAAGAGCCTGTGTGGCCGGGGAGAACTTCAGCGCAACCCCGACTGCCGCTGGCGATACTCCCCTGGCGTGAGCTGGGCGTAGCGCTGGAAAAACCGGCTGAAATACGCCGGGTCCTTGAACCCGAGCTGGTAGCAGATTTCATTGGCCGAGCTGCCGGTGAACAGCAGCAGGCGCTTGGCCTCTTGCATCAACCGCTCCATGATCAGTCGCTTGGAAGGCAGGTCGGCAATGCGTCGGCACACGTCGTTGAGGCGCGCCTCGGTCACCCCGATGCCCTCGGCATAACGCGACAACGGCCAGTGTTGCAGGTATTGCGCTTCGATCAGTTCGTTGAAGCGGTGGAAGATCTTCAGGTCCTCATGCCGCGCCGGTCGCGCTTCCAGGGAGTTGGAACATAGCCGCAGCAGGCTGATCATGATCAGCCGCGTCAAACCGTCCAGCGCCACGCTGCGCCCCGGCCGACCGGTGGCCACCTCCTCGCTCAATTCCTCGAACAGATACTCCAACCGCCGTACCTCGCCGGCCTGCTCCGGCCCCAACTGCGCCAGCGCCACACAGGCCGCCGGCAATTGCACACCGGCCGGAGCGAGCCCGGGGTCGGCGTCGATCAACTGCCAGACCAGCTGCTGACGCACCGTCAACACGTGCCCGTCACTGTCGGCCTCGGTCACGAAGGAATGGGGGATGGTCGGCGGCGTGAGGAAGAACATCGGCCCGGATTCGACGTACTGCTGGTCGTCCAGATACACCCGCACGCTGCCACTCTTGACGTAGTGCACCTGAAAGAACCGGTCGTGGCGATGCACCGGCATGTTCCGGCCGAAAAAACCCGCCAGGTTGGCAAGCCGGTCGTAATGCACTTCGGCGTCGCTGTAGCGCTGGTCGTAGACCTGGCCAATGTTGATGTTCGGGATCGGCTGACGATCGGTCATCACGCAGTACTCGTTTTTATTCTGATTCAGGCAACGCCCGAGGCTCATCCTGCACCGAATCCGGGAAGGCAACCAGTGCCGGTCATTCTGTCATGCTTGACGATAGTTAACATCTTAATTATAACTGTTAACACATTAACAATATCGCAGAGCCCTCCTCCCTCTGCACCGCCAGGAGACAAGCATGAGCCGTGCCCTGCATGACGTCGCAACCGGCACCCTGTTCGGGGTCGCGCTGAACTACCAGGGGCTGCTGAAGCAGCGCCTCGCCGAGTTCGAGCAACCGCCCTACCAGAAGCCGCCGGTCAAGCCGGTGCTGTTCATCAAGACCCCCAACACCCGCAACCGGCACGACGCCGATGTGGTTCATCCCGGTCACGGCGAACGCCTGCAACCGGGCCCGGCCCTGGGTGTGGTGATGGGCAAGTCGGCCAGCCACGTCAGCGCCGCCGAAGCCCTGGACTATGTGGCCGGCTACACCGTCGTCAATGAATTCAGCCTGCCGGAAGACAGCTATTACCGCCCCGCCGTCAAGGCCAAGTGCCGGGACGGCTTCTGCGCCATCGGCCCGGAACTGGTGCCGAGCGCCAACGTGGCCGATCCCCACAGTCTGGCGATCACGCTGTACGTCAACGGCGAAGTACGGCAGCAGAACAGCACGGCCAATTTCGTTCGCAACATCCCTCAACTGATCGCCGAGATCAGCGAGTTCATGACCCTGCACGCCGGTGACGTGTTGATCACCGGCACGCCTGAAGGCCGCGTCGACGTGGTGCCCGGAGATCGTGTCGAAGTGGACATCGGCGGCCTGGGCCGTCTCATCAATACCGTCGTGGCCGAGCAACCAGGAGCACGTTCATGAAACACGCGCGCATTCGTTTCGAAGACCAGGTCCACCCCGTCACCGTGGAGGCCGGCAACACCGTGCGCCTGGCCGACGGTCGCCTGCTGGCCGAAGACCAGGTCGAGTGGCTGCCACCGGCCACCGGCAGCATGTTCGCCCTGGGCCTGAACTACGCCGACCACGCCGCCGAGCTGGCCTTCAAGCCGCCCACCGAGCCCCTGGCGTTCATCAAGTCGCCCGGCACCTACACCGGCCACAACCAGCAGACCTGGCGCCCCGACAACGTCGCCTACATGCATTACGAGTGCGAGCTTGTCGCGGTCATCGGCAAAGCCGCCCGCAACGTCAAGCGCGAGGATGCCCTCGACTACCTGGCCGGCTACACGGTGTGCAACGACTACGCGATCCGCGACTACCTGGAAAACTACTACCGCCCCAACCTGCGGGTGAAAAACCGCGATGCCACGACCCCCGTCGGCCCGTGGATCGTCGATGTCGCCGATGTGCCGGACCCGGCCAATCTGAAGCTGCGCACCTGGATCAACGGTGAGCTGCGCCAGGAAGGCAGTACGAAGGACATGATTTTCGACATCCCCTACCTGATCGAATACCTGTCCAGCTTCATGACCCTGCAACCCGGCGACATGATCGCCACCGGCACGCCGGAAGGCCTGGCGGACGTGGTACCCGGTGATGAAGTGGTGGTGGAAGTGGAAGGCGTCGGCCGCCTGGTCAATCGAATTGTCAGCGAAGCCGCGTTCTTCGCATCCCGTAAAGAGGCTTGAGCAACATGATCAAACACTGGATAAACGGCCGTGAGGTCGAAAGCAAAGACGTCTTCGTCAACTACAACCCGGCCACCGGCGAAGCCATTGGCGAAGTCGCCAGCGGCGGTGCCGAGGAAGTCGCACAGGCGGTGGCAGCGGCCAAGGAGGCCTTTCCGAAGTGGGCCAACACCCCCGCCAAGGAACGCGCCCGACTGATGCGCAAGCTGGGTGAGCTGATCGACCGGGACGTGCCGAAACTGGCCGAGCTGGAAACCCTCGACACCGGTCTGCCGATCCACCAGACCCGCAATGTGCTGATCCCGCGGGCCTCCCATAACTTCGATTTCTTTGCCGAAGTCTGCACACGCATGGACGGTCACACCTACCCGGTCGACGACCAGATGCTCAACTACACCCTGTACCAGCCGGTGGGTGTCTGCGGCCTGGTGTCGCCGTGGAACGTGCCGTTCATGACCGCGACCTGGAAGACCGCGCCGTGCCTGGCCCTGGGCAACACCGCCGTGCTGAAGATGTCCGAGCTGTCGCCCCTCACCGCCAACGAACTGGGGCGCCTGGCCGTGGAGGCGGGAATCCCCAACGGCGTGTTGAACGTGATCCAGGGCTACGGCGCCACGGCGGGCGATGCGTTGGTGCGGCACCCGGATGTGCGGGCGATTTCCTTTACCGGGGGCACCGCCACCGGCAAGAAAATCATGCAGACTGCGGGGTTGAAGAAGTACTCCATGGAGCTCGGCGGCAAGTCGCCGGTGCTGATTTTCGAAGACGCGGACCTGGAACGGGCCCTCGACGCGGCGCTGTTCACGATCTTCTCGCTCAACGGCGAACGCTGCACCGCCGGCAGCCGGATCTTCATCCAGGAAAGCGTCTACCCGCAGTTCGTCGCCGAATTCGCCGCCCGCGCCAAGCGCCTGATCGTCGGTGATCCGCAGGATCCGAAGACCCAGGTCGGCTCGATGATCACCCAGGCCCACTACGACAAGGTCACCGGCTACATCAGGATCGGCCTTGAAGAAGGCGCCACCCTGCTCGCGGGTGGACTGGAACGCCCGGCCAACCTGCCGGCGCACCTGAGTCGCGGCCAGTTCATCCAGCCGACGGTGTTCGCCGACGTGAACAACAAGATGCGCATCGCCCAGGAGGAAATCTTCGGTCCGGTGGTCTGCCTGATCCCGTTCAAGGACGAAGCCGAAGCCTTGCAGCTGGCCAACGACACCGAATACGGCTTGGCGTCATACATCTGGACCCAGGACATCGGCAAGGCCCATCGCCTGGCCCATGGCATCGAGGCCGGCATGGTGTTCATCAACAGCCAGAACGTCCGCGACCTGCGCCAGCCTTTCGGCGGCGTAAAGGGTTCCGGAACCGGGCGCGAAGGTGGACAGTACAGCTTCGAGGTGTTTGCCGAGATCAAGAACGTTTGCATTTCCATGGGCGGGCATCACATTCCAAGGTGGGGCATCTAAAACCAGCGCTGCCCCCCTGTGATGACCACAACCCCTGTGGCGAGGGGATTTAGCGAGACGTCGCACCGCCCCGCTGGGCTGCGAAGCAGACCTCAAACCAGACACCTCGGTGTGTCAGGTTGATCGGGGTTGACTGATTCAGGGGCGCTTCGCGCCCCAGCGGGGCGGTGCGACGTCTCGCTAAATCCCCTCGCCACAAAGGCTGTAGTTCATCAACCTAATGTGACCCTAGCCTCAACAAGAACAATTTTTTCAGGAGAATCATCATGGGCGAAGTCGTCCTGGCTGCGAAGATCTGCCACGTTCCCTCGATGTACCTGTCGGAGCTGCCCGGCAAGCACCATGGTTGCCGTGCGGCAGCGATTGCCGGGCACAAGGAAATCGGCCGCCGCGCCCGTGAGCTGGGTGCCGACACCGCCGTGGTGTTCGATGTGCACTGGCTGGTCAACAGCGCCTATCACATCAACAGTGGCGAACATTTCAAGGGCATCTACACCAGCAACGAGCTGCCGCACTTCATCAAGAACATGGAGTACGAATATTCGGGCGCGCCGGAACTGGGCGAGCTGATTGCCGCCGAAGCCAATGCCGCCGATGTCCGTACCCTGGCCCACAACATCCCCAGTCTGGAACTGGAATACGGCACGCTGGTGCCCATGCGCTACATGCACATGGATGTCCCGCCGGAACAGAAGCTCAACGTCGTCTCGATAGCCGCCTGGTGCGCCTGGCATCGCTTGCAAGACAGCTTCACCTTCGGCGCCGCCGTGCGCCGGGCCATCGAAAAAAGCGACCGCAAGGTGCTGGTGCTGGCGTCCGGCTCGCTGTCCCACCGGTTCTCCGACGATCGCAATGCCGAAGCCAACATCCACAACTGGACGCGGGAATTCGACAAGCAGGTCGACCTGCACGTCGTGCAGATGTGGCGCGAGGGTCGCTGGAAGGAATTCTGCGCCATGCTCCCGGACTACGCCGAGCACTGCTTCGGCGAAGGCAAGATGCATGACACGGCGATGCTCCTGGGGTTGCTCGGCGGACCAGACTACGACAAGCCGGCGGAAATCATCACCGAACCCTTCGGCAGCTCCGGCACCGGCCAGATCAACGCAATCTTTCCGATTTAGCTGCAAGTGCCAAGCCACAAGCCACCCAGCTTGCCGCTTGAAGCTCGCCACTCAAAACTGCCGACAACGGAGGCCTCGATGCCGCACTTCATCGCTGAATACACCGACAACATCGAACAACAGGCCGACCTGCCTGGCCTGTTTGAAAAAGTCCACGCCTTGCTGGGCGACAGCGGCGTGTTTCCCCTCGGCGGCATCCGCAGCCGCGGGGTGCGCCTGGACACCTGGCGCATGGCCGACGGCAAGCACGACTACGCCTTCGTGCACATGACGCTGAAAGTCGGCCACGGCCGCGACCTCGCCAGCCGCCAGAAAGTCGCGGAGAAGCTCTTCGAGGTGATCACCGCACACTTCGCCGAACTCCAGGCCCAGCGCCTGCTGGCGTTGTCGTTCGAGATGATCGAACTGCACGAACACCTCAACTTCAAGGCCAACAACGTCCACGCCTTCCTCAAGGCCCAGACGAGCTAAGCGCACCTGACAGTTGCCCCTCGGCCCCTCTGACAAAAAGTACAAGATCATGAGCACAGCCAATCCCGCCGGCACTGCCGGCGCCATCGCGCACGACCGCACCCACGCCACGATCACCTGGCGGCTGATGCCGTTGCTGCTGGTCTGCTACCTGTTCGCCCATCTGGACCGCATCAACATCGGTTTCGCCAAGATGCAGATGAGCGCCGACCTGCAGTTCAGCGACACGGTCTACGGCTTCGGCGCCGGCCTGTTCTTCATCGCCTATGCGCTGTTTGGCGTGCCGAGCAACATGGCCCTGGACCGGGTCGGGCCACGCCGCTGGATCGCCGTGCTGATGGTGGTCTGGGGGGCCTTGTCCACCGGCATGTTCCTGATCGAAAGCGCCAGCGGTTTTTATGTGTTGCGCTTTCTGCTGGGGGTGGCCGAAGCCGGTTTCTTCCCGGGCATCCTGGTCTTCCTCAACCGCTGGTACCCGGCGCGCCGCCGGGCCCAGGTGACCGCGCTGTTCGCCATCGCCGTGCCGATGGCCGGGGTGATCGGCGGGCCATTGTCCGGTGGAATCCTCGAACACTTCCACGACATGGGCGGCCTGCGCGGCTGGCAGTGGATGTTCGTCCTCGAGGGGCTGCCGGTGATCCTGCTGGGCCTGGTGGTGCTCAAGTGCCTGCCGGACAGTTTCGAGACGGTCGGCTGGCTCACGCCCGACGCCAAGCAGCAACTGCGCGAACAACTGAGTGTCGAGGAGCAGCGAAAATCCATCACCTCGTTCTCGGCGATCCTCAATAACCCGCAGGTCTGGTTGCTGGTGGCGGTGTACTTCGCGGTGATGCTGGCGGTAAACACCCTGGCCTTCTGGATGCCCACCCTGATCCACGGCGCCGGCATCGGCAACGATGGCAAGGTCGGCTTGCTCAGCGCGGTGCCGTACCTGGCCGGTTGTTTCTTCATGATCGGCTGTGGTCGGTCTTCCGACCGCCATCGTGAACGCCGCTGGCACCTCTGCGTGCCGCTGCTGATGGCGGCGGCCGGCATTGCCATCGCCGGGCTCTCACCCAGCAACCCGACGCTGGTGCTCGGTGGCCTGATCGTCGCCGGCATGGGCGCCAGCGCCGCGTTGCCGATGTTCTGGCAACTGCCGCCGGCCTTCCTCTCCAACAGTACCCAAGCCGCCGGGATTGCCCTGATCAGTTCCTTCGGCAGCATCGCCTCGTTCTTCGCGCCCTACCTCATCGGCTGGATGCGCGACACCACCCAGAGCGCCAGCCTGGCCCTTTACGTCCTGGCGCTGTTCATCACCCTGGGCGGCCTGCTGGTGCTGCGCACCCGGGCTGCCGTCGTCAATCCTCAATAGGGACCTTGTCATGCTCGATCAAAGCCTCATCCAACAAGCCGCCGCCCGCCTCGACCATGCCGAGCGTTCACGGGAACAGGTCCGGCAGTTTTCCCTCGATCACCCGGAGATCACCCTCGACGACGCCTACGCCATCCAGCGCGCCTGGGTGGCGCAGAAGATCAAGGACGGCCGCAAGCTGGTCGGCCATAAGATCGGCCTGACCTCCCGGGCCATGCAGGTCTCTTCGAACATCACCGAGCCGGACTACGGTGCGCTGCTGGACGACATGTTCTTCGATGAAGGCACCGACATTCCCTTCGAGCGCTTCATCGTCCCGCGGGTGGAAGTGGAACTGGCGTTCATCCTCGGCAAACCGTTGAAAGGCCCGAACGTGACGGTGTTCGACGTGCTGGACGCGACCGAATGGGTGATCCCGGCACTGGAAATCATCGATGCGCGGATCCAGCAGGTCGACCCGCAGACCAAGGCCACCCGCAAGGTCTTCGACACCATCTCCGATAACGCGGCCAACGCCGGCGTGGTCATGGGCGGTCGCGCGGTGCGCCCCACCGAGATCGACCTGCGCAAAGTGCCGGCGGTGCTCTACCGCAACGGCGTGATCGAAGAGTCCGGCGTTTCGGCGGCGGTGCTCAATCACCCGGCCAAAGGCGTGGCCTGGCTGGCGAACAAACTGGCGGCCTATGACGTCACCCTGCAACCGGGGCAGGTCATCCTCGGCGGCTCCTTCACCCGCCCGGTGGCGGCCAACCCGGGCGATACCTTCCATGTCGACTACGACATGCTCGGCTCCATCGCCTGCCGTTTCGTCTGACTGCTAGAGGACTGCCCAATGGACATGCCGATCAACACCTTCAAACAACGCCTGAAAAGCGGCGATGCGCAGATTGGCCTGTGGCTCGGACTGGCCGATCCCTACTGCGCCGAACTGGCGGCCAATGCCGGTTTCGACTGGCTGCTGATCGACGGCGAGCACGCCCCCAACGACGTGCGCAGCCTGCTCGGTCAACTCCAGGCCGTAGCGCCCTACCCCGGCCAGCCGGTGATCCGCCCGGTAATCGGCGACACCGCGCTGATCAAGCAAGTGCTCGACCTCGGCGCGCAGACCCTACTGGTGCCGATGGTGGAAAGCGCCGGGCAGGCGCGCGAACTGGTGCGCGCCATGCATTACCCGCCCAGCGGCATCCGCGGGGTCGGCAGCGCGCTGGCCCGGGCGTCGCGCTGGAACAGCATCCCCGGTTACCTCGACAAGGCCGATGAGCAGATGTGCCTGCTGGTGCAGATCGAAAGCCGCGAGGGCCTGGCCAACCTCGACGCCATTGCCGCCGTGGAAGGGGTCGACGGTGTGTTCATCGGACCGGCGGACCTGAGTGCGTCCATGGGCTTTCGGGGCAATCCGGGCCATCCGGACGTGCAGGCGGCCATCGAGGACGCCATCGCCCGCATTCGCCAGGCCGGCAAGGCCGCGGGGATTCTCAGCGCCGATGAGAAATTGGCCCGGCGCTACATCGAGCTGGGCGCGGCGTTCGTCGCGGTCGGGGTAGACACGACGGTGCTGATGCGCGGTCTTCAGACCCTTGCCGCCACCTTCAAGGATGCACCAAAGCCAGCCGCCAGCAGCGTCTACTGACCTGAGTCGCCCCCCTGTGGCGAGGGGATTTATCCCCGCTGGGCTGCGCAGCAGCCCTAAAGCCTGACACCTCGGTGTATCAGGCAGATTGGGTTGGACTCTCTTGGGGCTGCTGCGCAGCCCAGCGGGGATAAATCCCCTCGCCACAAAAAGCAGTCCTAACTAACGCCGTTCAGCGCTTCACCGCCTTCAACTCATTCAACAACCCCAACAACGTCTGCAGCTTCTCCTCGCCCAACTTCTCCTGCAATCGCTGGTAATTGGCTTCCATGCTCTGGCTCATCGAGTCGAAGCACGCCTGCCCCTGGGGTGCCAGGCGCACCAGGACCCGTCGCTGGTCCTGCTCGGCCTTGCGCCGCACCACCATGCCCGCTGCTTCCATGCGCACCAGCACGCCGGTCATGCTGGGCTTGAGGATGCAGGCCAGTTCGGCCAGGCGATTGATCTCCAGCTCGTCGTGCTGGCTGAGAATACGGATGACCCGCCATTGCTGTTCGGTCAGGCCATGTTGATTGAGGGAAGGACGGAAAAACCCCATGGCCGCTTCACGGGCCTGTAGCAGGGTCAGGGTCAAGGATTGACGCGGTTTGGGCATGAAGAGTGATCGCCGAGGGGATTTAGTTAATCAGTTAACTAAATCTTAGCATCACCGCTGCCCGGTTGTCCGTGGCGAGAAAAAATCGAGCACCCGGGAGCCCTTGTGGGAGCGAGCCTGCTCGCGATGGCGGTGTGTCTGTCTCAGGCCAATTGACTGACCTACCGCTATCGCGAGCAGGCTCGCTCCCACTGGGTACTGGGGTATTCCTGCCTTTTGTGTTCGGCATCGGAACTGTATCAAGCGCCCTTGATCACCCCTTTGAGCACCGTCTTGAAATGCTCCACCTGGCCCTCGCCAAACTGGCCGAACACCTTGTCCTGTTGCTCCCTGGCAATGGCCCAGAGCCCTTCGGTTTCGTCGATGCCCTTGACGGTCAGGCGCACCCGGTCGCCGTCATCGCTCACCAGGCCCTTGCGCTTGAGGTTGGCCACGGCCTCTTCGATCTCGCGCACCGGCATCGCCACTTCCCGTTGCAGATCAGTCAGGTTCAGCCCGGCGTCGTTTTCCAGCACCATCAACATCCGTGCTTCGCTGGTGCGCAATCCGGTGGACAGTTGCCGTGGCTGGTAGCTGGCCTGGTACGCCCGCAATGCCTGGGTCATCAGGTAGTAAAGATTGTGGCTCAAGCGCCCCTGGAAGTGACTGCTGGGCGCTTGCCCCTCTTCCCTCCGGGTCATGCGCGTGTGGGGCAGGACCATCGAGTAAGCGCCCTGGTGATAGAGCAACGGTGAGCGTCCGAAGTCGTCGAAGGCCACGACCTTGCCGATCATGATCCAGTGGTCGCCGCCGTCGACCTGTTGGAATTTTTCACAGTGGAAACGTGCGGCGCAATCGGCGAATACCGGCGCTCCACCGACGCCGCTGTCGAATTCGATGTCAGCGAAGCGATCTTCCTTGGGCCGGGCGAAGTTGTTCGACAGGTCGATCTGGTCGGCCGCCAATACGTTCACGGCAAAGTGACTGGCGGCTTCGAACACGCCGTGGCTGCTGGAGCGCTTGTCGATGCTCCAGAGAATCAGCGGCGGGTCCAAGGACACCGAGTTGAAACTGTTGGCGGTCACGCCGACCTTGCGGCCATCTTCAGCGGCGGCGGTGACCACGGTCACACCGGTGGCAAAGTTGCCCAGGGCGCGGCGGAATGCGCGGGTATCGAAAGCGCTATCGGAAATACTGGACATGCAAGACTCCCGGCCGCCTCACACGACGGCCTCGATTTATTGTTGTAAGGGCAGAACTCGGCGAGCCGGCGGTCACACCATGGTCGGATCGGGCTCCAGGCCCATCAGTTCGCGTCCGAGGATCTGCGCGCAGACGTCGTAGTCGGTGTAGGCATGGGCGCCGGTGAGGTGTGCATCGCGGAACAGCCGTTGCAATTCGTTGGTTTCGAACCAGGCTCCACCCCCGGCCGCTTCCATCAGCCGGTCCACCGCCTGGATGCACATCTTGGTGGCATAGCCCTGGTTGGTCCGCCAGAACGCCAGGGTTTCCCGGCTCGGGTATTCGTGACGCTCGCTGTGCTCGGCGTGCTCCTGCCAGGTTTTTTCCAGGAAAGCCCGGGCCGCCGCCACCTGGTGGGTGGACTCGGCCAGGCGCATCAGCGCCGGAGTGGCCGCCCCCACTGCCGCACCGGTGTAGGCACGCACGCGGTTGCGGGTTTTCTCGCGGAACACCTCGAGCATGCGCTCGGCCACGCCCAGGCTGACGGTGGAAAAACCGCTGGCGAAGTACGGCCGATACGGCGAGTAGAAAATCTTGCTGTCGGGGTACAGGCCGAAGCCGCCGGACTTGCCTTCCATCATGTCCTTGGCTTTCTGGATCCGGTGTTCCGGCACGAACGCGTTGTCGATGATCAATGTCTTGCTGCCGCTGCCGCGCATGCCCACCGCGAACCAGTCATCGCGAATGGCGTAATCGCTGCGAGGCAGTACCGCGAAGCAATAGTCCTGGGTGCCTTCGGCGTTCTTGCGGCGAAACCCGACAATCGCCCACTCGGCGTGGTCGCAACCGCTGCTCCAGCCCATTTCGCCGCTGAACATCACGCCGCCCTCGACCTCCTCGGTACGGCCAAAGGGTGCGATGCTGCTACTGGCGGTGGCATCGGGATCGTCGCCCCAGATTTCTTCCTGGGCCTTGGCCGGGAACATCGCCAGTTGATGGCTGTGGGTACACAGCAGGCTCATGGCCCAGGCCGTGCTGGCACAGGCGCCGGCCAGCAGGGCGATGCAATCGGCGAACTGCGGCAGGGAAATCTCCATGCCGCCGTATTTCTTCGGCAGGAAGGCCCGATGCATACCGATGCCCTTGAGCAAGGCGATATTCTCGGCCGGAACGCTACGGTCCTGTTCCGCCTGGAAGGCATTGGCGGCAATCACCGGGAGGATGGGCTTGAGGTCTTCGAGAAGCGGGTTTGGCTTTTTCATGGACGGGCTCTTTTATTATTGGCGTCTGCCGATCCCGCCTGGACTTGCCCAGGCACGTGGCGCAGAAACGGCGGGATCAAATGATTAAGGCCCGTCCAGTATGGGCATTCACGGGTGGCTGAAAAATGCACCTTCCAGATCGAAGATTGTACTTTTCATGGCGAAAGAACCGAGCGATGGCGCGCTCGGTCAAGTCCCGCGGCACGGATGATCAAGACAAGTGCACCCCTCCTGGCCCTTAATAGAGCCATCGCGTGCAGGGCTCTGCACGGAGTTTCCTTTCACTTTGTCAGGTTGCGTCATGATCAATATCGAAACGCCCACCTATTACACCGCTACCAAGAAGTACAACCTCAGCTTCCCAACCCTGGAGCAGGACGTGGAAGCCGATGTCGTGGTGATTGGCGGTGGCTTCTCCGGCATCAACACCGCGCTGGAGCTCGCCGAAAAAGGCATCACCAATATCGTGGTGCTCGAAGCACGTTATCTGGGCTTCGGCGGTACCGGGCGCAACGGCGGGCAGATCATGGCCGGGATCGGGCATGACCTGGAAAAGATCAAGAAGGACGTGGGCGAAGACGGCCTGCGCCAGGTCTTCGAGATCAGCGACCTGGGCGCGGACATCATCAAGGAGCGCATCGCCAAATACGCCATCGATGCCGACTTCTGCCATGGCTATGGCTACATGGGCTTCAACGCTCGCCAGGAGAAAACCCTGCGGGCCTGGGAAAAAGACTTCAAGTCGATCAACAGCAAGCACGAGATCCGTTTTCTCGGCGGCTCCGACGTCCAGCAGATCATCGGCTCCAAGGCCTACGGCAGCGCGTTGCTGCACATGGGCGGCGGGCATGTGCATTCGCTGAACCTGCTGCTGGGCGAAGCCAAGGCCCTGGCCGGCCACGGCGTGCGGATCTTCGAAAACAGCCCGGCCCTGGAAGTCAGCTACGGCGAGCGCATCACCGTGCGCACCGGGCGCGGCTCGGTCAAGGCCAGCAAACTGCTGTGGGCCTGCGACAGTTTCCTCAACAAGCTGGAGCCGGAACTGCATCGGTCGACCATCAACACCTACGCCTTCCAGATGATGACCGAGCCGTTGTCGGAGGAGCTGATCCAGCGCATCAGCCCTATCCGCGGTGCCTACAGCGACATTCGCCCGGTGATCGACTACTACCGCGTCACCAATGAGAACCGTCTGCTGTTCGGTGCCGCCACGCCGCTGGTGGAACACATCCCCCGGGACCTCAAGGCCTGGAACCGGCATCTGATGCTGAAGATCTTCCCGTACCTCAAGGACGTGAAAATCGACCTGGCCTGGGGCGGTCCGATGGCGTGCAGCCCGAACCTGTTCCCGCAGATCGGCACCCTGCCCGGCCGCCGCAATGCCTTTTTCGTCCAGGGTTATTCCGGGTTCGGTGTCACGCCGAGCCACATCATTTGCAAGGTGCTGGCCGAAGGCATGAGCGAAGGCTCGGCGCGCTACGACCTGGTCAGCTCCATCAAGCGCCCGACCATCATCGGCAAAGACGCCATCCGCCCGCTGCTGCTGACTGCCGGGAAGTCCTGGCATCAGTTGTCGGGGTACTGGAATGGGCGTCGCTGACAGCCACACCGCTTTTTCTTCTCAATCATCAGGAGTCACTGCCATGTCCCTCACCACCGTTAAAAAAGACATCCAGCTGTCCGAGCTCGACGCCTGGGGCACCGTTGCCGACCTGGGTTCGCAGATTCTCGAAGGCGAAGTCAAAGCCTTCGGCAAGATGACCTTCGGCGCCCCGACCGATGCCATCAGCAGTGCCTACTTCGGCACCACCCAGGGCAAGTTCCGGATGGTGTATCCCTTCGCCGAACAAGCCACCGTGGTCACCGGCGAAGTGGTGCTCACCGATGAAGCCACCGGCCAGAGCACCCGCTACAAGGCCGGCGACAGCTGGTTCGTGACCAAGGGCACGCCGGTGCTGTGGGAAGTGGTCAGCGAGAGTTTCGTCAAACACTACTTCGCGGTAGCCTGAGCACAGCGACTGTGGCGAGCGGACCTGTGGCGAGGGAGCTTGCTGTGGCGAGGGAGCTTGCTCCCGTTCGATTGCGCAGCAATCGCATAATAGAAGCGGGGCCGCTTCGCAGCCCAGCGGGAGCAAGCTCCCTCGCCACAAGAGCGTCTTCGCCACAGTCGTGCCACTTTCCTAACCCGCAGCGTGCTTGCGAAGGTTGCGCCCATGAACGTCATCCCCACCCAGGACATCGCCAGCCACTGCCTGCAAGCGTTCACCCAGCTGATTCCCGCCAGCCGGGCGGCCTTTTACTGCGTCGACCGGCATTTGCAGGCCCATGATTTCAGCCTGCACGGCATGAGCGGCGAGATGCACCGCGATTACCTGGACAATTACTGCCAGTTCGATCCGCTGCAACCGCGCAAATGCGTATCCAGCGAGCAAGCCGTGGTACCGCTGGGCCTGGCGATGACCCGCCAACCGGTACGGGACAACCAGCGCTACCGCAGCTTCTTGCAGCGCCACGGCATCGTCGATGTGGTGGAAGTCTTCGCCCGTCGGGACGGTCAGCCGCAAGCCGCCATCTCGTTGCTGCGCACCGCCGAACAAGGCGCCTTCACCAGTCAGCAGCTGACCCAACTCAACGCCTTGCAGACCCTGCTGCAACTGGCCGTCGCCCATCTGCCCGCCCACGAGGACGTTTTGAACAATTTGACGCCCAAGGAGCGCCAGATCGCCTTGCTGCTGCGTCAGGGCGTCAGCAACAAACACCTGGCCAGGGAGCTGGACGTGGGTTTGCCGACCATCAAGACGCACCTGATCAACCTGTTCCGCAAGGTCGGCGTGAGCAGCCGCACCGAGTTGGTCAGCACACTGTTTCTCTGACGCGGCTCAACCTTTCGGTTGATAGTCCGCGAGGGCCCAGACCGCCATGATCCGGGTGGACACTTCATCCAACCGGAGCCTTGCAATGAGCACATCTACAGACTGGATCACCGTCGGCGCCCTGGCCGATGGCTTTGCCCCAGAAGCCTTCATCCTGCCAAACCTGGCTGACCTGAGCGGCAAGACCTTCACCCTGAATTTCGCCAATGGCTGGCAGATCGAGCATCGGTTCGAGCAAGAAACGTTGTCGTGGCACGCCGCCGATGGGCACTCCAGCGGCACGGCGGCGTATCGGGCCACCTCGGTGCGCCCGGGCTTGTACCTGGTGGACTTCCTCAAGGGCGAAGGCGCGCAGACCCTGTCGGTCAGTCTGGTACTCGACACCGCCAACGCGGCATTCACCGCGGTGATCGGGCGCATGCCCGAGCAGGCGCAAACCCGCGAAGGGCTGTACGGGCGCGCCTTGGCCGGTCAGCCGCTGACTTGCGTCGGTGTCGAGTTCCTCCATGGCAGCCTTGATCGCCCCTGGCAGCCAGGCCTCTGCCCGCACGCCCCGAGCACGGAGCTGGTGGGCTTGCGCAACCTGTATCGCTACAGCCCGAGTGAAGTCTACGAACACATCTACCTCAACGACCGGTTCTATGCCTGGCAATGCCTCAAGGGCGTGGAGCAAGGCCTGTGCGACACCGATCGTTGCGACACCTACAAGGTCGCCGATGAGTTGTACCTGTTCGTCTGGCGGGAAAAAATCATCCCGACCCTCGGCCTGGTGCTGATCGACCTGCAACAGCATCGCAGCGACGGCAAGATCTTCGGCTACGCCGGGGCCTCCTTCGATGAGTTCTCCAACTTCCCGGTCAGTTCCTATTGCCAGGTCCTCAACCGCACGGAGTATCCCGATGCCTGAATCACGCACTGTGGTGATTACCGGCGCCGGCACCGGGATCGGCGCTGCCTGTGCCCGATTGCAGGCCGCCGAAGGCGCCAATCTGGTATTGATTGGCCGACGCCGCGAGCCCCTGGAGCAACTGGCCGCAGAGATCGGCGGCCTGGTGCTGGTGGGCGATGCGGCCTGCCCGGAGACCTGGGACGGTTTCGTCGCGCAGATTCGCCAGCGCTTCGGCCGACTCGATGTGTTGCTGGCCTGTGCCGGTGGCATGGGCCAGGGCAGCGCCACCGAGACCAGTCCGCAGGCCTGGGACGCGGCCATGCGCAGCAACCTCGACAGCGCGTTCCATAGCGCGCGGGCTTGCTTGCCGCTGCTCCAGGAAAGCGCCGGCAACATTGTGCTGGTGGCCTCCATCGCGTCATTGGCGGCAGGGCCGCAGGTATGCGGCTACACCACCGCCAAGCATGCGCTGCTGGGCCTGAACCGCTCCCTGGCGCGGGATTACGGGCCAAAAGGCGTGCGGGTCAACGCCGTCTGCCCAGGCTGGGTGCGCACGCCAATGGCCGACGAGGAAATGCAGGTGCTGATGCAGTTCCATGGCGAAACCCTGCAACAGGCCTACGAGCGGGTCTGCGCCGACGTGCCGTTGCGTCGGCCAGCCAGCGCCGAGGAAATCGCCCAGGTCTGTCGCTTCCTGGCTTCCCGGGACGCGTCGATCATCACCGGCGCGGCGCTGGTGGCCGATGGTGGTTCCAGCATTGTCGACGTGCCGACGCTGGCCTTCAGTCGAATGGAGACATCCCATGCCGAATGATCTGGATTTCAGCGGTAAAACGGTGTTGGTGACGGGCGGTGCCCAAGGCATTGGCCGGGCCATTGTCGAAGGCTTCGCCTGGCGCGGGGCCCGGGTGGTGATCGCCGACCTGGGCCGAGCGCGGGCCGAAGCGCTCGCCGATGAACTGACTGCCGAGGGCTGCCAGGTGGAGGCCGTCGGCGTTGATCTGGCCGACGCCACGGCGATTGCTGCGATGATGGCCGGGCTGGAGCAGCGCCTGGGCCGGCTGGATGTGCTGGTGCACAACGCCGGCTACTTTCCGCTGACGGCGTTCGAGCAGATTACGCCGGAGGTACTGGAACGGACGCTGGCGGTGAATCTGTCGGCGCTGTTCTGGCTGACCCAGGCGGCGCTGCCGCTGTTCCGGCGCCAGGGCCAGGGCTGCGTACTGGTGACTTCATCGGTCACCGGCCCGCGGGTGGCATATCCGGGGCTCAGCCATTACGCCGCGTCCAAGGCCGGAGTCAATGGTTTCATTCGCAACGCGGCGCTGGAACTGGCGGCTGAGAATGTCCGGGTCAACGGCGTCGAACCCGGCATGATCGCGACACCGGCCATGGCCAACCTCGGCGGCGACGAGCTCAACCAGGACATTGCCCGGCGTGTCCCCCTGGGGCGCCTGGGCAAACCGGCGGACATCGCCGGCGCCATGCTGTTCCTGGCCTCGGACCTGGCCGCCTATGTGACCGGCCAGACCCTGGTGGTCGACGGCGGCTCGACCTTGCCGGAGGTTTGAAGGGAGTCGGCTTGCGGTGGTGGTGACAGAACCACCGCCATCGCGAGCAGGCTCGCTCCCACATTTGTTCGAGGCGTTCATAGCCATCGCGTACACCACAACTCCCTTGTGGGAGCGAGCCTGCTCGCGATAGCGGTGTATCTGCTACAGAAATGTTGAATGTACCGCCGCCATCGCGAGCAGGCTCGCTCCCACATTTTGTTCGAGGTGTTCACAGTAATCGCACACACCACAACTCCCCCTGTGGGAGCGAGCCTGCTCGCGATGGCGGCAGTTCGGTCAACAACCACCCCGACTCAAACCACCCCCAACGCCTGCTGCAGGTGACTGGAGCGAAAGTCCTTGGGCGACTGCTCGAACTGCTTCTTGAACGAACGGCTGAAGTGGGCCGAGTCGGTGAAGCCCCATTTGTAGGCAATCGAGGTAATGGACTCATCCCGCAGAAATGGGTTGCTCAGGTCATCGGCACTGCGCTTGAGCCGGGCCCGCTGGATGTAGCGGCAGACGCTGTCATCCTGTTCTTCGAACAAACGGTACAGGTGCCGCACCGAGATGTTCAGGCGATTGGCCAACCCCACCGGGCTCAGGCCGGGCTGGTTCAAGGATTCGTCGATGACCTTCTGCACATAGCTGCGCAGGTGGTTGCCCTGGAGCGACGCGGCATCATCACGGGCCTCGGTGGTGTGTTCCAGCGCCGACCCCAGCAGCGAGACAAAGGCATTCTGCAGCGCTTCTCCCTCGCCCGCCACGCCCTCGCCGTCCGGGGTGTCCTTGCACAGTTGGTCCATCAGCACATGCAGCATCCGCCCGCAGGCTTTGCTCGACGAGACCTTGCCGAAGGTCTTGGTCTCTGCGCCCAGTTGCCTCGACACATCCTGGCGAGACAACGAAAGCACGGCGTGCTCGATCAGGCCGAACGGGCTGATCTCAAGCGAGCCGGCCGAATCCATCAACAGCAGCTCACCGGGAGCCAGCTGGATGCTCAGGCCGTTCTGGGTGATGCGGCAATAGCCGCTGCGCTGGCTGACCAGCAAGCAATCCTGATCATCGTCGTGATCCGGATTGGGCGAATGACGCTTGATGGAACCGGCGTTGGTACGCAGGTTGGAAAGGGATAGGCCGCCACGGCAGAAATTCGATACCTGGCCGATAAACAACGCACGATTAAACGCCAACTCCGTCTCGAAGTGACCGCAAGTGGCGCGCAGATCCCGATTCCAGGATTCCAGCCCGTCTTGCCCAACCTGTTGCATGCTCATGGCGCTCTCCGCAGTGGCTTATTGTTTTTGTACGGCAATAGTTAACATGTTATCTATATGCACGCAACAAGTACCTGTTCGCCAGAGCAACAGCAGGATTGATGCCAGAGCATCACAACAGCGTCATAGGCTCCCCAGGATCCTTTGCAAGCCGCTCAAGACCGCCAGCAACGCGGCGCGCTGCTCTCGTCCGATAGGAATGTAACGACGAAAGGCCGGCATGCGGTTGACCACCTCACTGCCGCCCATGTGCTCCAGGCGTACACACCATTCGCGCCCTTGCAGCTCTATGCGCAAGCGCTTGAAGTCCAGCGGCATGAGCGCCTGGTACAGCGCCGGATCCTGCTCCACCGCCGCCTGCAGCCGGGCCGCCAGCGCCGTGTCCCCGCCCCGCTGCCGACAGCGAATGCCATTGCGGCGAATGGCCCCGCCATGGTGCAGCTCCAGGCGCGCCGTGCCCTCTATCGGCGCCGGCACGCGCAGCACGAACTCAGTCATCACCAAGTGCATCAGTAGCTGCGATTCGGTGCGTTCGACGACTTCCAAATGAAGGCTGTCGTCGTCGCTGACCAGCGTCGCCGTCGCCGGTCCCGACAACTCGAAGCGCGCCAGGCCGAGGTTGCGCCGCACATGCTCCAGGGTCACCCCCGGCCGATAACCGGCCGGGGCGCGCCTGGCGCTGAACAGCTCAGACAGTTTTTGCAGCACGCTCGTCAAACTCGGCGACAGGTTGCCCTGGCTCATGGGAGAACTCCTTGGCCAGCACGTCTTCGACCGACGCCGGCTTGAATGGATTGACCTTCTGCACCACCAAAGTCCAGAACAACGCATAGGCTGCGGTGCCGCCGAGCATCACCGCGAACGGGATGTAGATGTCCGCCGGGTTCATGCCCGGTGGCGTGATGAACCACATGCCCAACACGATGCCGACGCTGGAGAGGATCTGTGGCAGCGGGAACCATGGCGAGCGATAGGCCCGTGGCAGGTCGGGACGACGGATCCGCAGGCTGACCACCGACACGGTCACCAGCAGATAGGCAAAGCTCCAGGCACACACCGCCGCCAGCACCAGGTGCATGATGTTGTCGGTGTTGCCACCGAGCCACAGGGCGTGCAGGCAAGGAATCAGCGCCGCCACCAGGATGCACAACAGCGGCGTCTTGAAGCGCGGGTGCAGGTAGGTGAAGACTTTCGGCAGAGCGCCGTCCACCGCCATCCCGTAAAGGATCCGAGGCACGCCGGCCATCAATGTGTTGATGGTCGCCGCACCGGCAAACAGAAAGCCGATCCCCAGCCACAGCGGGCCGATGTCGCCCATGACCTGTTCGGCGAAGCGCGGGATCGCCATGGGCGTGTCCAGCAGATGCACGCCGCTGGTGGCATCCAGCAGCACGTTTTCCACCTGGCGTTTCATGGCTGCGCCGTAGATGAACATGCACGAGGCGACACTCAACAAGCCCAGGACCATCGCCTTGGGCATGACCTTGGCCGAGTTGCGCAAGTCCGGCGCCAACGGCGTCACGAACTCGCAACCGACGAACATGAACATCGCCATGCCCACCAGCGACAGGATGGTGATCAGGTCAGTGCCCACCAGCGAGACGCCGAACCAGCCCTCCAGTTGCACCGCCGGCGCGGCGATCAGGCCCAGCACGCCGAACACCATCAACGTGGTCCACATGCCGAACGTCAGGATGATTTCGGCCCTGCCAAACGCGCTGACGCCGAAGGCATTGAGCACCCCGAAGACGATGACGAACCCGACCCCGAGCAGCCAGGAGCCACCGGCGGATTCGGCCAGGGTGTTCAGGTGTTCGAAGTTCACCAGCGCCATGACCCCGGAAAGAATGGTCTCGGCGGTCCCGGCGAACACGTGCACGATCAGGTAGGCCGATAGCGTGCCGGTGATCGCGAAGAAGCGCCCCATGCCGCAGTTGATGTAGTCATAGACCGAACCGGTGGTGGGCAGGATCGATGCGGCTTCGGCGAACGTGGTCGCCTGGGCCAGCATCATGACCACGGCGATCAGCATGGCCACGGCAAACGCGCTGCCGCCGATACCGAAACCCATGGTCGCGGTGAGAATCACCGGGCTGGCCATGATCAGGCCAATGGTACTGGCCAGGGCAGTGGGAAAGCCCACCGTGCCCCGGTTCAGGTGGGCGGTGAGCCGGTCATTGATCGACATGGTGCAGATCCTCGAAAAGCGGATTTTTAGTATGGATGCCACAGCCGTCCAGGAGCCGGCATTCGAGCTCCCCAGCCAGTCCCTGATCGAAACGGCGTTGCGTGCAGCCTCACTTTGCGCCGCCCCGTGACGGGCGTCTTGCCCATGTCTGCCGCCGGTTTTGTTGCTGCCTGCCAGCGTCCGCCACCTGGCGGGCTGGGTCAATTCCCTGGCAGCCAGGTGAAAGACTTCCCCGGCCCCTGCTCGCCTTAATGCGTGCTCTGTCATCCAACCACACTGGGGAAACACCATGGAGCACACACGCCACACACCACTGTTGCGCCACGCCATCGGCCTGGGCGTCGCCTTGCTGGCCGCCGGACCATCGGCCCAGGCCTATGAGCTTTACGCCGACGAAGACACCACTGTCACCGGCAACTTCCTGGCGGTCTACGGAATGTTCAATAGCCGCAAGAACTACGACGGCACCGCCGGCGGTTCCAGCTGGCGGGAAGGTTTCATCAAGTATGGCCTGAGTGTCGAGCAGACACTCGCAGGCACGGGCAGTGTCTACGGCACCGCCAATCTGGTCAGCTCCGGCACCTGGGGCGACGGCGATCCGGCCGGCCTGAGCGACGGCTCCGAACGCACCACCAAATTCGATGAAGCCTTCGCCGGCTGGCGCTCGGGGGATTTGTTTCCACTCCTGGGCAAGGATGGTGTCGACTTGTCCTATGGTCGTCAGGTGATCACCCTGGGCGACGGCTTCATCATCAACGACGACGGCCTGAACCTGGGCAAAGGCCCGGCGGATGGCGAGTTCAATCGTGGCGGCGCCTATTACCTGGCAGCCCGTCACGCCTTCGACAAGACCGCCGTGCTGCGCCTGGGCGGCAAGGAAGGCGTGCACGGCAGCCTGATGTGGATCAAGTCCGATAACCGCGCCCAGGCCAACACCGAAATGGCCGCCGGTACCCTGGAATACACCGGCGCGCCGGGCACCCTGGGCTTGACCTATATCCATGGCATCGACGTCGACGACCACTACGCCAGCGACTTCCAGAAGCAGCGCGAAGGCATGGACATCTACAGCCTGCGCGGCAGCGGCAATGCCGGCATCGAAAACGCTCACTTCGCCTTCGAATACGCCTGGCAGGACAAGGACGCCGGCGCGGAAAAAGCCTGGTACACCGAGGCTGGCTACACCTTCGCCGACCTGCCCTGGACCCCCGACCTGACCTATCGCTACAGCCGTTACTCGCAGAACTGGGACTCGATGTTCAACGGCCTGAGCCGTGGCTACGGCACCTGGTTCCAGGGCGAGGTGACCGGCAACTATTCCGGCCCGTTCAACAGCAATACCGCCATCCAGCACGTCGGCCTCAAGCTCAAGCCGACGGAAACCGTGACCCTCGGCGCATTGCTCTTCGACTACAAGACCTTGCATACCCGCGAGGCATTGAACCTCGACGGCCGTGAACTGGACCTGTACGTGGAATGGGCGCTGAACGAGCACCTGATCGTTACGCCGCTGGTGGGCCTGTACAAGCCGGAAAAGGACGACAGCAACGGTGGCAATCAGGTGGGCGGCAACGGCACCAACGTCTACAGCCAACTGGTGGTGGCGGTGCCGTTCTGAACGCATCGGGAGCGGCCAGGACGGCGGCTCCCGACCCGCTTACTGTTTGTGCTGATGCAACATCGTCTGGATCTGGTGCGTCGCCTGGCGGGTACTCTCCGCCAGCTTGCGGACCTCGTCGGCCACCACGGAAAAACCGCGTCCGACTTCTCCCGCCCTGGCGGCCTCGATCGCCGCATTCAAGGCCAGCAGGTTGGTCTGATCGGCAATGCCCTTGATCACCCCCACCACCGTGGCGATCTGGGCGTAGGTCACCTGATTCTGCTCCAGCATGCGCTGATGGGTGGATTGGGCCGAGCGCTCATCGCTGATGTCACGCACCGCGCCAATGACCCGCACCAGCCGTCCATGGGCATCCCGTACCGCGCGCCCGCGCTCACGGCACCAGATGTAGTCCCGGCTGTTATGGCGCATGCGGTACTCGAAGACGTATTCGCCACTGCCCTGGGAGCCGAGGATCTCCCGGTCGAAAATCGCCATGATCTTCGGCAGGTCGTCCGGGTGGGTGATGCCCACCTGGGCATCCCAGCCATCGGGTAGCTCATCCGGCCCGTAGCCCAGCAGCGAGCGGAACTGGCTGGAGAAACGCATGCCGCTGCCAGGATGCTGGAGATCGCCGTTGACCACCGTAATATCCCAGCAGCCTTCGGTCAGGGTCGATTGCAGCAGTTCCCAGATCTGCGCTTCCTGGCGGTGCTGCTGCAATTGCTGACGGTGTTCATCCAGCTGCGTTTCCAGTGCGCGCTCGCGCACCTCGGCCTGGGCCAGTTGCTGGCGCGCCGTTTCCAGCTCACGCTCGCCTTGCTGAGCTCGGGCCACTTGCTCGTCCAACTGTTCTTCGACGCGACGACAGCGCTCCGTGGCTTCCGCCAACAGCCGAGCGTGCCGGGCCAGGCACGGCCGCAGTTGTGGATACGCGTCGAGCACCGGTGTGTCGTCGCTTTCACCGGCCAGCACCCGCTGCACCTGGGCGCTCAGCGCCAGTTTCTGTCTGTTGCTCTGGAGAAACATCGCCCGCCCCTTTGCCCGTCAAGTCGAAACGCCGATCTGACCGCAAACCGACGACGCTGGCTTGTCCCTGGCTGCAATGGGTTTTGCTCCTGGCTGCCAACGCCATCCTGGCAGGCACAGACATACGCCACGGCAGGCACAGTCAAGCCGCGCCATCCGCCAGCGATTAACCTCGGGCTTTCCCTTGTTCGCGATCAGGAAACTCCCATGAGCGATATTGCCCTGCTGCCTCAGGTCGAGGCCTTTCTCGGCCGGCGTCACGCGCTGTTCATCGACGGCCGCTACGTCGAAAGCCAAGGCGGCCAGACCCTGGACGTCCTCAACCCCGCCACCGGCCAAGTCATCGCCCAGGTCAGCGACGCCATTGCCGCCGATATCGACGCGTCGGTGGAGTCATCCCGGCGCGGCTTCAAGGAATGGTCCCGGACGGCACCGGCGGTGCGGGGCCATGTGTTGCTCAAACTGGCCGACCTGATGGAGCAGAACCGCGAGGAACTGGCGCAGATCGAAACCTGTCAGTCGGGCAAGATCATTCACATCTCCCGCGCGTTCGAAGTCGACCAGGCCGCTCACTTCCTGCGCTACTACGCCGGCTGGGCCACCAAGATCGGCGGGCAGACCATCACCCCGTCGCTGCCCTCTTTCGCCGGTGAACGCTACACCGCGTTCACCCTGCGTGAACCGGTCGGTGTGGTCGTGGGCATCGTGCCGTGGAATTTCTCCACCATGATCGCCATCTGGAAACTCGCCTCGGCGCTGGTGACCGGCTGCAGCGTCATCATCAAACCCAGCGAGTTCACCCCGCTGACCATCCTGCGCATCGCCGAACTGGCCATGCAGGCCGGTCTGCCGGCGGGTGCCCTGAACGTGGTCACCGGTGGGGGCCAGGTGGGGAAAGGCTTGATCGAGCACCCGGGCACCGACAAGGTTTCGTTCACCGGCTCGGTGCCGACCGGCATCGCGGTGGGCCAGGCAGCGATGGGCGCCGGGCTGACCCGTGCCACCCTGGAGCTGGGCGGCAAGAACGCGGCAGGGTTCCTGCCGGACGTGGATCCAGAGGTGGCGGTCAACGGCATTATCGAAGCCGGTTTCCTGCATTCGGGACAAATCTGCGCCGCCGCGGAACGCTTTTTCGTCCACCGCTCGCAGATCGAGCCGATCATGGACAAACTGGCCCAGCGCCTGGGCCAGCTCGCCATCGGCTCCCCCCTGGACGAAGGCACCCAGTTCGGTCCGGTCAGCAACCGTCCGCACCAGCACAAGCTCGGTGAGTTCTTCGCCAAGGCCCGGGCGCAGAACAACACCATCGTCCACGGCGGCAAACTGATCGAGGGCCCGGGCTGCTATGTCGAGCCGACCATCATCCTCGCCAACCGTCGTGACGACACCTTGCTCCACGAAGAGACCTTCGGCCCCATCGCGACGTTCCTACCCTACGACGACGAAGAAGAACTGCTGGACCTGATGAACGACAGCCCCTACGGCCTGAGCGCCAGCCTCTGGACCCAGGACTTGAGCAAGGCCTTGCGCATGGTGCCGGCCATCGAAGCCGGCACCGTCTGGGTGAACATGCACACCCTGCTCGACCCGGCCGTGCCGTTCGGTGGCAGCAAGGCCTCGGGGATCGGCCGGGAGTTCGGCGGCGCCTTCATCGACGACTACACCGAACTCAAATCGGTGATGATTCGCTACTGAGTAGCGCGGCCACGTTCACCCTGGCGATCCGGCCCGTCTCAACCGACCCAGCCGACTGCCGTCTTGGGAATGACATCGGATTCATCGAGCTTGGACGCAAACATGCTCACTGCTTCGAGTGCGTCCGTGGTGCCGGTCCTGATCTGCACGATGACCGACCCGGCCTGGTCGGCGAGGGTAACCCCGCGCAATGCGCCCTCATGGGTCACGTTCATGCTGGCGACTGCTTCACGGGTTTCGGACAGGATCATGTTGATCATTTCCGCGATCTCCGACGTCGAACGGCTGGTACGCCCGGCCAGTTGCCTGACTTCGTCGGCCACCACCGCGAACCCCCTGCCCTGGTCACCGGCCCGCGCCGCCTCGATGGCGGCGTTCAGGGCCAGCAGGTTGGTCTGCTCGGCAATGCCGCGAATGGTATTGACGATCGCCGTGATCTCTTCCGAACGAGCCCCCAACTGCCCGACCAGACGCGCGGAGGCACCGATGTTGTCGGCGATCTCGCGCATTTCCTTGGCGGTCTGGTGGATCACCTGGGCACCCTGCTCGGCGACCCTCTCGGTCTCGGCGGAGATGTGATAGGCACGGGACGCGCCCCGTGAATCTTCCTCGAACTTCTCCACCCGCTCGGTGATGTCGGTGGCGAACTTGACGACCTTGCTCAACTTGCCTTCAGCGTCGTAGACCGGGTTGTAGCTCGCCTCCAGCCAGACCACCTTGCCGTGCTTGCCGATACGCTTGAACTGGCCGCTGAAAAACTCACCGGCGTTGAGACGGCGCCAGAAATCGCTGTACTCGGAACGGCTCACCAGCTCCGGCTCACAAAACATCCGGTGGTGCTTGCCCTTGAGTTCGGCCAGCGAATAATTCATGACCTGGAGGAAGTTATCGTTTGCCGTCAGGATGTTGCCACCCAGGTCGAACTCGATCACCGCCATGGCCCGATCAAGTGCCGCCAGCCTGCCGCGGGTTTCGGCCTCGCTCGCGACTTTGGCAGTCACGTCCAGCGCATACTTGACCACCTTCGCTACGCGGCCATTTTCATCCAGCACAGGGTTATAACTGGCTTCCAGCCAGATGTGCTGGCCTTGTCCGCTGACACGTTGAAAGGTGCCGGAAACGAATTGACCGGCACGCAGCTGGTTCCAGAATTCGCGGTACTCGGCGCTGCCCGCCAGCGCGGGGGTACAGAAATCACGATGGGACAGACCGGCCAACTGGTCCGCACGGTAACCCATCGTACTGAGAAAATTCTCATTGGCCCGAAGCACCTTGCCATCGGGGCTGAACTCGACAACGGCCATCGACCGTTCCAAGGCACCGACCAATCCCTTGTAGGTTGCCAACTCGGCTGTCCTGGCCATCAGTTCATTTTTTAGCGTTGTATTAAACATGACATACCCCTCGACGGAACCACATAAATCAGTCGGACTTCATAGGGCTATCGACCCGTAAGTCGGGGGCTTTATACCGCCTAACAAAATTATGTATTGACGTCAAGAAAGCATCGAAAGCCCCCTAACGATCTGGTCCGGTCAGCGGTTCGAGCACTGTTCCAGTATTGCGCTGGCCTCGCGAGTAAAGCAGTAGCTCTTGTCAGCCTGAGAAAAAATGACGCCCTCGTCACACAAGCGCCTGAGCACTTCACGCACACTGATGAGCGACAACTCGGCCGCGAACAACCCCAGGTAGTGGTGCACCCCGCGCACGGTGATAGAGCGCCCATCCCTGGCGGCAACGAGCAAGGCATCGATGACCTTGAGGCGGATCAGGCTGGTGCGCAGTCCGTAATGCCGCAGCAGCTCACGGATGTTGTGACGGTCGTCTTCGAGTGGATGTGGAGTCGCCGCTGTCTCGCCTTGTCCAGGTGTAACGGGAGACGCGGAGGCTGAATGTCTGTACATGCGAATAGTCCCTTTCAAGATGTACGGGTATCAAAGGTCTGGTGCCCTCTTCCCAACCAAGAGGCTTGCCATCCCTGTCGGCAAGCCCTTGGAGGATTTCTTAACGAACGGGGCGCTCGTTGATCGTGCCGGCCGCTTGAAACAGGATTTGCGCGACGAAATCGATTTCCTGTTCGGTGATGATCAGCGGTGGCAAGAAGCGCACGGTCGCACCGTGGCGCCCGCCCAGTTCGACGATCAAGCCATGCTTCAGGCAGGCCTGCTGGAAAGCCTTGGCCCGGGCGGTATCCGCCGGTGCATGCCCCTGTACGTCGAGGGTGCCCTGTGGGTCGACGATTTCCATGCCCAGCATCAGGCCACGACCGCGCACGTCGCCAATCCAGTCGAACTCGCTTTGCAGCGCCTGTAGCTGTTTGCGCAGGTGAGCGCCCACGGTTTCGGCGTGCTTGACCAGGCCCTCGTTGCGAATGAAGCGCAAGGTCGCGGTGCCGGCCGCCATGGCCAGTTGATTGCCGCGGAACGTGCCGGCGTGGGCGCCCGGTTGCCAGGTGTCCAGCGAATCGTTGTAGACCATCACCGCCAGCGGCAGGCCTCCGCCGATGGCCTTGGACAGGGTGATGACATCCGGGGTGATCCCCGACTGCTCGAAGCCGAACATCCGGCCACTGCGGCCGATGCCGCACTGGATCTCGTCGACGATCAGCGGAATGCCGTGGGCCTGGGTCAAGCGACGCAGTTCCTGGAGCCAGCGGTCCGGCGCGGCAATCACCCCGCCCTCGCCCTGGATCGGCTCCAGGATCATGGCCGCCGGGGCGGTCACGCCGCTTTCCGGGTCATTGAGCAGATGTTCGAGGTAGCGCACGTTCAATGTCACGCCCTGATCTCCGGCCACCCCGAACGGGCAACGGAAATCATGGGGGTACGGCAAGCGTTGTACTCCCGGCGTCAGCGCGCCGAGGGCATTTTTCGGCGACAGGTTGCCGCTGATGGCCAGCGTGCCCAGGGTCATGCCGTGATAAGCACCTTCGAACGCCAGCACCGAATGACGGCCGGTGGCGGTGCGGGTGAGTTTGAGCGCGGCTTCCACCGCATCGGCACCGCTCGGGCCGCAGAACTGGATACGGGCGTTACGGGCGAACTCGCTGGGCAGGCAGGCGAAGATTTCCTGGACGAAGGCATCCTTGACCGGGGTCATGAGGTCGAGGGTGTGCATGGGCACGCCCGCCGCCATGACCTGGGTGATGGCTTCGACGATCACCGGGTGGTTGTGGCCCAGGGCCAGGGTGCCGGCGCCCGCCAGGCAATCGACGAACACCTGTCCGCGACTGTCCTGCACATAAATACCGTGGGCCCGTTCGAGCACCAGGGGAATGCGCCGTGGATAGCTGCGGGCGTTGGATTCCTGCTGTTGCTGGCGTTCCAGCAGCGGCGTCGGATCCAGGCAGTAAGGGCTCGAAAGACCGGTATGCAACAGGCGTAGCTGTGGCGCGCCACCTGTCGTGGCATTTGAAAAAGCGTTCATGATTTCCTCCATGGAGGCTGGGTTTGGAAGGGAACAACAGCCTGAAAACAAACTTCCGTGACACTGCAAGCCGGGCGCGGGAAGATTGCCTTCCCGCGCCTCTGGGCTTACATGTCGTAGCGCAGGATCATGCCCAACGTGCGCGGTGCGCCGACGTCGATGATGTCGTCGCTGCGGTTGTTGGTGACATATTCCTTGTCGAACGCGTTCTTGACGTAGGCGGATACGGCGACGTTCTTGGTGACCTTGTACTCGGTGTTGAAGTTGACCAGTACGTAGTTGTCGCTCCGACGCTCACCCGTGACCTTGCCGCTGGCATCGAACTCGTATTCAGACGGCGCGGTGCTCTGATAGGTGATATCCGTGCCGAACATCAGGCGGTCGTTGTAGTGATAGATGCCGCCCACCGACATTTTGTACTTGGGTGATGATAGGAACGATTCACCGCTCATGTCCTGGCCGGAGCCAGTGACGAAGTCCTTGTACTTGCCATCGGTGACAGCGCCACCTGCGGTCAGCGTCAACTGGTCAGTGACATCCTTTTCAACGAAAACCTCCAGGCCCTTGATGTCGCTGCGACCGGCGTTGAAGACATCGATGACGGCGCTTCCGCTCTGCCGCACACTGACCTGCTGGTCTTTCCAGTCGGTGTAGTAGAGGTTGGCGCGAGCGCGTAGTGTCTTGTCGAAGAACGAACCACGATAGGACAGCTCGTAGTTGGTGGTGTATTCCGGATCATAGGCTTGGTGACCGCTACCAGAGCGCAGGTTGACACCACCGCCGCGATAACCTTTTTGCACCATGAAACCAAGGAACTGGTCCGTCGCCAGCTCGTAGTCGATGCCGAGTTTCGGAAGCACGGCATCGAACGATTTCTTGACTGTCGCCGGAGCGAAGGAACCATCCTGGTCGATATCGGTGTCGTTTGTCTCGTGGTCGTAACGCAGACCGGTGATCAACGTCCAACGTGGCGCAAAGGTCCAGTTGACTTCACCGAACACCGCCTTGTTATCAATCGCGGTATCCCCCTTGACGGTACGAACCAGGACGTTATCGAACAACAACCGATCATGGAATTTATTGGTGTTGTGGCCGTAGTAGGCGCCGACGAAACTCTTCACAGTGTCCGAATCGTAATTCAGACGCAGCTCCTGGCTGAACAGGTTACCCTCCTGCTTACGCAGGACGACCTCGTTGTCCACGGCAGTCTGGTCGAAGTCCAGACGGTTGCTGTAGTCCGAGCTGGTATTGGCAGTCATGCTCGTCAACGACCAGGCATCGTTCAGACGATGATCCACCTTGGCGCTGAGAGTGTCCTGCTTGAGGTTGTCGAAGGCCTCGGTATTGGACGAGATGTCGTAATAGCTGGGCTTGCCATCAGTGCCGCGCATCGTCGAGCGGTCACCCTGGCGGTGTTCGCTATGAACGTAGGTCAACAGAACGTCAGTGTCGTCATTGGGCAGAATCAGCAATTTGCCGCGTGTGTTGCTGGTGCGATGCGGGTTGGCGTCCTTGTCGAGCGCAGTATTGCGGATGTAGCCGTCGCCGTCGGTGTAATCCACGGCAATCCGGCCGGCGATCTTGTCATCGACGATGGCACCGCCACCTGCAACGGCCGCACCATGCTCACCATAGTTCCCCATGCTGGTTTGCGCCGAGAAGCTGGGCTCGAACGTCGGTTTCTTGGTCTCGATCACCACCGCACCGGCCAGGGAGTTACGGCCCTGGGTAGTGGATTGCGGACCGAGGAAGACTTCGACCTGCTCGGCGTCCCAGAGCGGCACCGGGCTCAGGGTCAATGCGCGGTTCGGTTGCACGGCACCATCGACATACACGGAGACCGCACCGTTAAGGGCTGCCGGCCCCTGGTCGTCAAAACCGGACACCGGCACGCCACGGATACCCCAGGTTTCATTGTCGGCCTGGCCATAGACACCCGGTGTACGAGCGAACAGATCCACCAGGTTCTTGTCGGCATGCTCGCGCAGCTTTTCTTCAGTGACGACCACCACACTGGACTGGGTCTGCTCCAGGGTACGGTTGATTTTCTCACCCGTCACAGTGATCGGAGCGATCTCCACGGCAGTGGACTCTTCCGCTGCCCATGCACAGTTGCCAAGGCCGATTGCCGACCCCACAGCCAACGCAATTGTATTCTTTTTGAAATTCAAGCCCCGCACCCCTGCGACAGATATTTTTGGTTTTTTTGAGCTGGCCGAACGCTGTTTGGCGCCAGCGGAGCGGAGTCTAATCCAAAAAAAAAATTAAATAAATAGTATTGATAATCTCTCTCATTTGTACCTAGTATGTCGTCCTGTATTAGATCCAAAACACTACAGACGAGTCCTACAGAGGCGCCTGGCGCGCCATCTTCAGGCCTCGTAACGGGTCGAAAAAGATAGAAGAGGATGTGCAAGGATGACCTCAATCGAACACCTGGACAGGCGTTCCGAGCCTTTTTCAATGACTTCCACGGACGGCGGTGAACACGCGTTGCCCGTGTTGGTGCAGGCGACGCCTGGGCAGTCGATTCACGATCTGGACGCATCGCTGCGCGACAGCCTGCCCCACGTGCTGAACACCGTGGGCGGGGTCTTGTTTCGCGGCTTCAACGTGGCGACCCCGATCGATTTCAAGCGCTTCGCCGCCAGCTTCGGTGCACCGCTGGCCAGTTATGAGTTCGGCTCCACGCCGCGCAGCAAAGTCTTCGCCGGGGTGTACAGCTCCACGGAATACCCGGCCCATCAGTTCATCCCTCTGCACAACGAGCAGGCCTATACCCGCCCCTGGCCTTCGCGCATCTGGTTCCACTGCATCAAGGCCAGTGAAACCGGCGGCGAGACGCCGATTGCCGACAGTCGCCTGATCTACCAGCGCATGCCCACCGAGATCCGCGAGCTGTTCGCCAGCCGCGAGCTGCTTTACGTGCGCAACTACAGCGGCGCCCTGGACCTGCCCTGGCAGAAAGTCTTCAACACCGAGGACCGCGCCCAGGTCGAGCGTTATTGCCGGGACAACGACATCGAGTGGGAATGGAAAGCCGACGGTGACCTGCGTACGCGCCAGCGGTGCGCGGCGGTGCAGCAGCACCCCGAGACCGGCGAATGGGTCTGGTTCAACCAGGCCCACCTGTTCCATGTGTCGGCCATCGAACCGAGCGTACGTGCCAGCCTGCTGGCCGCCGTGGGTGAAGAGAACCTGCCGCGCCATGTGTATTTCGGCGACGGCTCGGCCATCCCCGACGAGATGCTCGACCGCGTGCGCGAGGTCTACCGTCAGACCGCCATCAGCTTCCCCTGGCAGCCCGGCGACGTGCTGATGCTCGACAACCGACTGGTCGCACACGGTCGCAATCCTTACACCGGTGACCGCAAGGTCATCGTGGCCATGGCGTGAATTGCAAAATGTCTTCATTCGAACAGTGGATCGAAGTGCTGGAAACCAATGCCCGGCGCTTTCCAGAACGTGCCGCCCTGCACTTTTTGCCGGACGGCGTCACGGTCGGCGAAACCCTGACCTTTTCCCAGTTGCACGAGCAGTCCCAGTCCCTGGCGGCTGCGTTGCAGTCGCGCTATGCGCCGGGGGATCGCGTGTTGCTGATGCTCCCCAGCAGCCTCGACTACGCCCGGGCGTTCTGCGCCTGCCTGTATGCCGGCATGATCGCCGTGCCGTTGTTTCCGCCGCCGTCGCGCAAACCGCGGCACCTCGAGCGCGTGCGCAATGTGGTGGTGGACGCCGAGCCGGCACTGATTCTCGCCCCGGCGGATCACTGCGAAGGCTTGTTGGAACTGGTGGAGGGCCGTGTCGACGTGCTCACCGTCCAGCACCTGGGCACACCACCGCCCAGCCAATGGCAACGCCCGGCCATCGACGGTTCGACCGTGGCCTTCCTGCAATACACCTCGGGCTCCACCGGTTCGCCCAAAGGCGTCGAGGTGCGTCAGCGCAACCTGATCGCCAACGTCGAGCTGATGCGCCAGGCCTACGGTTTCGATGAACACGGCGCCATGGTCAACTGGCTGCCGCTGTACCACGACATGGGCCTGATCGGTGGCCTGCTGGCGCCGATCTACAGCGGCATGCCCTGCTACCTGATGGCTTCGCAGACCTTCGTCAACGCGCCGTCGACCTGGCTGCAGGCGCTGAGCCGCTACCGTGGCACCGTCAGCTTCGCGCCAAATTTCGCCTACGCCCTGTGCAACCGGGTAGTCAGCGACAACCTGATCGCCCAACTGGACCTGAGCGCCTGGAAACACGCCATCAACGGCGCCGAACCGATCCACCCCGGCACCCTGGAAACCTTCGCCCAGCGCTTTGCCGCCTGTGGCCTCAACCCGTTGGCGATCAGCCCCGGTTACGGCCAGGCCGAAGCGACTCTGTGTGTCAGCGCTACGCCGGAAGACGCCTTGCCGGTGACGCTGCGCCTGGACAAAGCGGTGTTGGAAACCGGTCGCGTGGCCCTGGCGGCCGCCGGTGCCGCCGCCGTCGAATTCGTCGCCTGTGGCTTCCCCCAGGCTTTGCACAGCATTGCCATCGTCGACCCGCAAACCCATGAGCGCTGCGCTGCCGATCGCATCGGTGAAGTGTGGCTGAAGGGGCCGAGCAACGCCGAGTCCTATTGGAAAAACCCCGAGGCCACCCGCGAAGCCTTTGAAGCGCGCATTGTCGGCTCGACCGAGCATTACCTGCGCTCCGGCGACCTGGGGTTCATGCACGAGGGCCAGGTGGTGATCTGCGGGCGGCTCAAGGACTTGCTGATTCTCAACGGACGCAACCTGTACCCCCACGACATCGAATTCGCCATCACCGATGCCGAACCGGGCATCCGCACCGGGCGCATCGCCGCGTTCTCGGAAATGGACCCGACCCTGGGCCGGGAGAAACTGGTGATCGTCGCCGAGCCGCAGCGCAAGTTCGTCGACCCGGCGCGGCACCCGGCGCTGTTTGCCTCGATGCAGAACGCCGTGCGCGAAGCCGCCGACTGCGGCATCGACCAGATTGTGCTGGTGGAAGCCGGCACCATCCCGATGACCACCAGTGGCAAAATCGCCCGTCAAGGTGCGCGCAAGCAACTGGCAGCGGGGACGCTGAGCATCATCGCCCAGAGCGGCGGGCAGCTCGCTTCCAGCGGCGAAACCCTTGGCCTCGACCCACTCAAGAATCTTGTCCAGGCCTCGGCGCAAGACGCCCAGGCCGCTTGCCGGCAATGGCTCCAGCAGACCCTGCGCGGGGTGAATCCGTATCTGCTTCCAGACTTCGAACGGAGTCTGATCGGACAAGGCCTGGACTCCATCGGCGTCGCCGACTTCGCCGCTCGCCTGCACCGGGACCTGGGCTGGAGCCTCGACACCCAGCGCCTGTTCGGTGAGCAGACCCTGGGGCAATGGGCGCAAGACCTGCTGGCGTTCCTCAGTGCGCCGTCTACCGCGATCAGCCCTTCGGCCGAACGTACGGAGGTCAGCGAAACCCGCCAGTCCTTCGCCCAGCGCCGGCTGTGGTTCCTGCGCCAGCTGAACCCGGACGACACCCGCCACAATCTGGTGCTGCACCTGCGCCTGCAAGGTCCATTGGACGTCGAGGGGTTGGCCGAGCGCTTGAACAGCCTCGTCAACCGTCACAGCGTGCTGCGCACAGTCTATCGCGACGGGGTGGACGGCCCGCAACAACAGGTTCTGCCCGCCACGCCGGTGCCGTTGAACTGGCACGGGCAGACCGAACAGCAAGCGCTGCGCGACTGCCTGGCGGGCGAACACGCCACGCCGGTGGATCTGGTCAACGGCCCCCTGCTGCGGGCGCAGTTGCTGAGTCAAACGGACCAGCAACACGATCTGCTGCTGACCGTGCACCACATCGCCTTCGACGGGCGTTCGGCGCAGGTGCTGCTGGCGGAACTGGCCGGCTCGGCAAGCGCTGAATGGCCGGTGCAGTACCTCGACTTCGCCCAGTGGGAAGCGGCGCACTGGAGCGAGCAGCGGATCGCCACCGAGCAGGGCTTCTGGCGCGAGCATCTGGCCGGCCTGCCACAGACCCTCGAACTGGGCGGCAGCGGCCAGTTTCCGGGTGAACACAGCCTGGACTTCAAGGTGCCCCAGGCCCTCTGCGAGCCACTTTCGACGCTGGCCCGCGAACGCGGCATGACCTTGTTCATGCTGTTGCTGGCCAGCTATCAACTGGTGCTCAAGCAACTGGGCGGCCAACAACGATTCCTGTTGGGCACTGACGTCAGCGGCCGTCCACTGGCGGAGCACAATGACGTCATCGGTTTCTTCGTCAACCAGCTGACGTTGCGCTGCAACCTGCAGGGTGAACCGACCCTGGCCGGTTTCCTGGAGCGTGTTCGCGATGAGGCGCGCCTGGCCTATGCCCACCAGGGCTTGCCTTTCGACCTGGTGGTGTCGGCGCTGGCGCCGCAGCGCCTGCCCGGTCACTCGCCGCTGTTCCAGGTAAAGCTCAACTACCAGCCGTCCCGAGTCACGCCGACCGCCATCGCCGGCGCGCACCTGCAAGCCCTGGAAGTGGCCCAGGCACCGGGAGATTTCCATCTGGTGCTCGACCTGGTGCACGACACCGAGGGGCTCGCCGCAACCCTCAAGTACCGCGGCGAATACTTCGATCAGGACCGCGCCTTGCGCCTGCAATACCTGTGGACGCGCCTGCTGGAAGACACCCGCCACTTGCTGGACGAACCGCTGCCGGCCCTGGCCGAGCGCATCGATGCCTGGGACCAGGCCTTCCAGCGCGAGCGGCAACAGGCCCGGACGCTGGCCGGTCGCAGCCAGATGCTGCAAGCCAAACGTCGCTCAATGTCCCTTTAACCGAGTCGGATGCCGTTATGTCTATCATGCCCCCATCGCCCCGCGCCCTTGGCGCCGTGCGCCGCAAAGCCATGAACGTCTCGGAACAGCAACTGGTCACCGAACGCCTGCTCAGCCCGGAGCATGCCCTGCCGCTGGTGATCGAGCCGGCGGTCAGTGGCGTCGACCTGGTGGCCTGGGCCACCGGCGAGCGCGAGTCCATCGAGAAAAAACTGCTGCAATACGGTGCCCTGCTGTTTCGCGGGTTCAACGTGGCGTCCGTCGAGCAGTTCGACCAGGTGATCGCCACCCTCTCCCCCGGTGCCCTGGAATACATGTTCCGCGCGTCGCCCCGGACCCGGGTCGGTGGCAACATCTACACCTCGACCGACTACCCGGCCGACCAGATGATTTTCCCCCACAACGAACACTCTTATTCGCCGCGTTTCCCGCTGCGACTGTTTTTCTATTGCCAGCTCCCCTCCGAGACCGGTGGCGAAACCCCGATTGGCTCGACCCGTGCGGTCAAGGCCGCCATCAGCCCGGAGATCGAAGCACGCTTCCGGGAAAAAGGCGTGATGTACGTGCGCAACTACGGCGATGGTTTCGGCCTGCCGTGGCAGTCGGTGTTCCAGTCCGAAGACCGCAGCGAAGTCGAAGCCTACTGCGCCAGCGTCGGCATCGAAGTGGAATGGAAAGACAACAATCGCCTGCGCACCCGCCAGCGCGGACCCGCCGTGGTGCGCCATCCACGCACCGGTGAAGAGGTCTGGTTCAACCACGCCACCTTCTTCCACATCAGCACCCTGCCGCCGCACATCCGCGATTCGCTGCAGAGCAACTTCACCGATCTCGACCTGCCCACCAACACCTTTTATGGCGACGGCGAACCCATCGAGCCGCAGGTGCTGGAGGCGCTGCGAGCGGCCTACCTCGACTCGCTGGTGCGTTTCAGCTGGCAACAGGGCGATGTGTTGTTCATCGACAACATGCTCGCGGTCCACGGACGCGAACCCTTTACCGGCAGGCGCGCAATCATGACCGGCATGGCCGAAGCCCTGCTGTCGAGCGACGTCGCTATTTGACTTTCAACGGCGGCACCGTCGTCCGCCAGCGGCTCCCGTGACGTTCAGTCAGTGAGCCCCGGCGCCGACGCTGCCGCAGATCCAACCCCCATTTCCAGTCGAGTTGAACATGAGCGGACTTCAAGGTTTTCGTATTTCGCCGCAACAGGCAGCGCTGTATCCCCACATCAAGGGCGCTGCCGAGCACCCGTTCGGTTGTCACTTGCAATGGTCGCTGTCCGGCCCGACCGACGTCGAAGCGCTGAACAGCCGTCTGCAAGCGCTGCTGGCTGCCAGTGAAATCCTGCGGACCCGCCTGATGCCGGTACCGGGCCTGCGTCATCCGGTACAGGTCATCGACGAGACCGGCACACTGGCGGTGGCCCAGCTGGACCTGCGCCAGCACAACGGCTCCGACCAGGATGCCGAACTGGCGCGCCTCGTTTCGCAAACCCGGGACTGGACCGCGCCGCTGGCCGTGACCCTGGTGCGCCTGTCGGATCAAACAGCGGTACTGGACCTGGCCGGCGCGGGCAGCCATTTCGATCTCGCCAGCCTCAGGCTGCTGGCTGACGCCTTGCTGCAAGAGACCCCGGCGGATCTGTCCGAAGCCCTGCAATACGCCGATTACGCCGAATGGCGCTGGAACCTGGTGGAAGACGAACCGGACCATCCGGGCGTGAGTTTCTGGAAAGCCTTGGGCGAGGCCGAGCAGCCCACCTTGCAACTGTCCCTCGAAGCGCCCAGCGGTGCCGGCTTCGCCCCTGCCCGACAGGCACTGGCCCTCCCCGCCGAACTCGCCCGTCACCCGGCCCTGACCTCGGCGTTGATGCTGGCCGCCTGGGCAGCGGTACTCGGCCGCCAGGCCGGCCAGCAGCAGGTCCCGCTGACCTTGATCCACGAAAGCCGCGGCGCCGAACTGGACGCCGTTCTGGGAGTATTCGAGCAGTGCCTGCCCCTGAACATCGACCTGGATCCCCAGGCCACCCTGCTCCAGCAGAGCCAACAGTTGGCCGCCTCGGTGGAGCGCACCACCGGCTGGCAAGACTATTACACCCGGGACCTCACCACGGGCTACGCCTTCGCCTGGCGCTCGGGTGATGCCCGGGAACGCTACGCCGACGCGCTGATGGGCCCGGTGAAAGCCTGCCTGAATGTCCGCCAGTTGCCGGACAGCCTGCACGCCAGCGTGAGCTACGATTGCCACACCCTGAGCGCCGCAGCCGCACGCAGCCTTGGCGAACAATGGTTGCAACTGCTGCAAGGCGCCTTGGCCGAACCGCAACAGGCCTGGTCCCACCTGCCGCTCGGCGGACCGTTGCAATCGGCGATTATCGACAACGCGCCAAGCTCGCCCTCCATCGAAGCGCTGACACTGGTGGACTTGATTGCCCGCCAGGTTCGCCAGCAACCGGACGCCATTGCCCTCAGCGACCAGCACGGCGACCTGAGCTATGCCGGCCTCGACGCCTGCGCTACCCGTCTGGCCCATCGACTGGTGGCAGCCGGCATCGGCCGCGACGTGCCGGTCGGCATTCTCTTCCCGCGCAGCAACGCCGCCATTGTCGCCATGCTCGCAGTGTTGAAAGCCGGTGGTGCCTATGTGCCGATCGACCCGACCTACCCGGCCGATCGACGCGCCTACATGCTGGCCGACAGCGGCATCGCCCACATCGTGGTCAGCGCCGAATTGGCCGACAGCCTGCCGGCGACCCTGCAACGTTTCGTGCTGGATGAGCTGAACGAATTCGACGCGAACGACCTGCCGCCGCTGCCCCTGCCGGACGCCAGCGCCCTCGCCTACCTGATCTATACCTCGGGCTCCACCGGCGCGCCCAAAGCCGTGGAAATCAGCCATGGTGCCCTGAGTTTCTCGACCCAGGTGCGGATGGCTGCCTACGAGACGCCGGTGCGCGCCTACCTGCTGTTGTCGTCGTTCGCCTTCGACAGCTCGGTCGCCGGGATTTTCTGGACCTTGGCTCAAGGTGGCCGGCTGGTGCTGCCGGCGCCTGGTGAAGAGCTGGAGATGGCGCGCCTGGCGCAGCTGGTTGCCCAGCACAAAGTCAGTCACGGCCTGTCGCTGCCATCGCTGTATCAGGCCCTGCTCGATCTATTGCAGCGCAGCGCCAGCGCCGACAGCCTCGAGTGCTGGATTGTCGCCGGTGAAGCTTGCCCGCCGGCCCTGGTCGCGCAACACAGCAAGACCTTGCCACAGGCCCGCCTGGTGAACGAATACGGTCCTACCGAGGCCACGGTCTGGGCCAGTCACGAGGTACTGGAGCCGAGCCGCAGCGTCAGCATCGGCCGCCCGATTGCCGGCATGGACCTGCGCCTGCTGAACGAATTCGACCAGGCCTGCGGCATCGGTGAACCGGGTGAGATCGTCCTCGCCGGCCCGACCCTGGCGCGGGGCTACCGCAACAAACCGGAAGAAACCGCCAAGGCCTTCGTCACCCTGGCCGACGGCACCCGTGCCTACCGTACCGGTGACCTGGCGTGCTGGCTGGCCGACGGACGCGTGGCTTTCCTCGGCCGCAAGGACCACCAGGTCAAAGTCCGCGGCTACCGCATCGAACTCGGGGAAATCGAACGGCAACTGTGCAGCCACAGCGACGTGCGCGAAGCCGCAGTGATCGTGCAGGAACACGCTGCCGGCAAACGCCTGCTCGCCTATGTCCTCGCCGCGCATGGCTATGCGCCGGACTCGGAAGCGATCAAGCGTTTCCTCGGCGAGCGCCTGCCGTCGTACATGGTTCCGGCCCGAGTGCTGACCCTGGCGACCTTCCCGCGCACGCCTAACGGCAAACTCGACACCCGTCAGTTGCCCGACCCGGATCAGTTCGACGAAAGCACCCACGTCGCACCGCGCAACGCCATGGAAACCACCTTGCAAGCCATCGTCGCCAAGGTCCTGAAGCTGGCGAGCGTGAGCGTCACCGACAACTTCTTCGCCATCGGCGGTGACTCGATCCTGAGCCTGCAAGTGGTGGCCCAGGCCCATGAGCAAGGGATCGCGCTCTCGGCCAAACAAGTCTTCGAACGCCAGACCGTCGCCGCCATGGCCGAGGTCGCGCAGCCCCTGGCCGAATCCGCCGCCGAGCCGCTGGCAGACAGTGCCGAGTTCAGCGCCTCGGGCCTGTCCGACGACGAAATGCAAGCGCTGATGGCCGAACTGGACGAGGCCGACCTGTGAGTCGTTCCTCCCGTTGCCAGGCCATCACCGTTGCCCCCTTTTACGCAGGACGTTTTCAATGACCACCGAAAAAACCACCGGCAATCCAATCGAAGACGTTTACCCGCTGTCGCCGTTGCAGCAAGGAATGCTCTTCCACTCCCTGCTCCACGAAGACTCCGGTGTCTATCTGATGCAGGACCGCTATCGCATCGGCGGCGCCATCGATGAAGTGGCCTTCCTGGAATCATGGCGCCAGGTGGTGGCGCTGCACCCGTCCCTGCGCGCCAGTTTCCAATGGAAAAGCCAGAAGCAACCGGTGCAGGTAATCCACCGCGAGGTCAAGGTCCCGCTGGACACCCTCGACCTGCGCGGGCTTGCCGCCCACGAGCAGGAGGCGCGCATCCGCAGCCTGCTGGAAGATGAACAGAAAGTCGGCTTCAACCTGTCGAAGCCGCCGCTGATCCGCTTCCGGCTGGTGCGCCTGGCCGATGAGTCCTACGAATTCATTCGCAGCTTCCATCACATCCTGATGGACGCCTGGTGCATTTCCTTGGTGACGGTGGACTTCCTCAAGGTCTACGAGGCACTGTGCAACGACCGCACCCCGGAGTTGAAAAGCCCTCGGCCGTTCCGCGACTACATCCAGTGGCTGCAACGCCAGGATGCGGACAAGGCCGAACAGTTCTGGCGCGGCCAACTGCAAGGCCTCAATGCACCGACGCCACTGACCGTGGACAATGGCGTGGCCCATGATCGCTACACCGACGCGGTGCTGGTGGACGATCAACTGATTCACCTGAGCGAACAGCAAACCCAGGCGCTGGCGGCGTTCTGCCGTAGCCGGCGGATCACCCCGAACACCTTCTTCCAGGGCGTCTGGTCATTGTTGCTGGCGCGCTACAGCGGCCAACGGGACGTAGTCTTCGGTGTCACCGTGGCCGGTCGTCCAGCGGACCTGACCGGCGTCGCGGAAATGATCGGGTTGTTCATCAACACCTTGCCGCTGCGGGTGTCGGTGGACCCAGACGCCTCCCTCGGCAATTGGCTGGGTGACCTGCAAGGGCTCAACGTCGACATGCGCGACTTCGAGCACACGCCCTTGACGGATATCCAGGGCTGGAGCGATTTCCCCCGGGGCGAAACCCTGTTCGACAGCATCCTGGTGTTCGAGAATGCCCCTATCGATGAGCAAATCCTCGAAGGCGGTTTCCAGTTCAGCCTCGAAGGCATGGACCACAGCGTGCACACCCACTACGGCTTGACCGTGGTGATCCTGCCCGGCGAGCAGCTGGGCATCCGCGTGTCCTATGACCGCGAACGCTTCGAGGCCGCCACCGTCGAGCGCCTGCTGGGCCATATCGCCAGCCTCGTGGAAGGCATGCTGGCGGCGCCGGATGCGCCGTTGAGCAGCTTTGAGCTGCTGGCCGTCGAGGAGCGCCAGCAACTGCTGGGCGATTGGGCGGTCAATCCTCACGATTTCCCGCTGGATCAGAGCTACGCGCAATTGTTTGCCCGCCAGGTCGCCCAGCGCGGCGGGCAAGTCGCCGCCCTCTGTGACGGCGAGTCCCTGACCTACGCCGAGCTGGACCAGCGCTCCACACGCCTGGCCCACGCGTTGCGCGAGGCCGGTGCCGGCGAGGATCAACTGGTCGCCCTGGCCGCCCCTCGTGGCCTGGCGCTGTTGACCATGATGATCGCCGTGTTCAAGACCGGCGCGGCGATGCTGCCCTTGGAAGTCAATCACCCGCCCGAGCGCCTGCGGGAGATCCTCAGCCTGTCCCGCGCACCGCTGCTGGTCGCCAGTGAAGGTTGCAGTGCCCTGCTCGATCCGTTGCTCAGCGGTCTGGAACAGGCCCCGGTGGCGCTGTTCGCCGAAGCCTGCTGGAGGACTGGCAACGACTCGCCGCTGCCCGCCCTCGGCCGCCCGGACAGCCTCGCCTACGTGCTCTTCACCTCGGGTTCGACCGGTACGCCGAAGGGCGTGATGATCGAACAGCGGGGCATGCTCAACAACATCTTCGGCAAGGTCCCGGCCCTGGGGCTCGGCGCCGAGGACCGGATCCCGCAGACCGCCTCCGTGGCGTTCGACATTTCCGTGTGGCAGTTCCTCGCCGCGCCGGTGCTCGGCGCCACCGTGCACATCCTCCCGGACGAAGTCGCCCACGACCCGCAGCGCCTGTTGGAGGTGCTCGCCAGCGAACGCCTGAGCGTGCTGGAAATCGTCCCGAGCCTGATGCGCACCCTGCTCGCCCTGTGCCCGTGCGACCTGCAACTGCCGGACCTGCGCTGGGTGCTGCCCACCGGTGAAGCCCTGCCGCCGACCGTGGCCCGGGACTGGTTCGCGCGCTTCCCCGACATCGCCTTGATGAATGCCTACGGACCGGCCGAATGCGCCGACGACGTGGCGTTCCAGCCGATCTTCGAAGCCCCGGCCGCGCACATCAGCCACATGCCCATCGGCCAGCCGACCGCCAACAACTGCCTGTATGTGCTCGACGAGGCCCTGCGTCCGCTGCCCGTAGGTGTGGCCGGGGAAATCTGTGTCGGTGGCGTCGGTGTCGGCCGTGGCTACCTGCACGATCCGCAGCGCACCGCCGAGGCGTTCATCGAGCATCCGCAGCTCGAAGGCCGCGTGTATCGCACCGGTGACCTGGGACGCTGGCGCGCAGACGGGGTGATCGAATACCTCGGTCGCCGCGACCAGCAGGTCAAGCTACGCGGGCACCGGATCGAGCTGACCGAAATCGAACACCGTCTCTCGCAACACCCGAACGTGCGCGAAGCAGCCGTCCTGCTGCGGGAAAACAATGTCGGCGAAGCCTGGCTGGTGGCGTATTGGTCAGCCCATGACGACACCCTGGGCAGCGACGGCCTGGGCGAGCACCTGCGGGCGCAACTGCCGCCGTACATGGTGCCGGCCGCCTTCGTCTGCCTGGACAGCCTGCCGCTGAACAACAACGGCAAGGTCGACCGCAAGGCCCTGGCCGCCCGGGAACTGGACTGGCAGGCCGACGCCCAGCAAAGCATCGCCCCGCGCAACCCCCTGGAAACCGCCGTGGCGTCGATCTGGGCCGAGGTCCTGGGGCGTGACACCGTGGGCGTGGAAGACAACTTCTTCACCCTCGGCGGCCACTCGTTGCTGGCGACCCAGATCGTGGCGCGACTGCGCAGCCATTTCAAACTCGACCTGCCGCTGCGCACGCTGTTCGAACAGCCCACCGTGGCCTTGCTGGCGGTGAACATTGCCGCCCGCCAGGCCGACGCCGCCGCGCCACAAGCCGCTGCTCTCAAAGCGCCGAAAGCCCAGCCACGCCCGGCCCTGTTGCCGCTGTCGTTCTCGCAACAACGCCTGTGGTTCATCGAGCAACTGACCCCCGGCACGACGCTGTTCAACATCCCGTTCGCCCTGCACCTCAAGGGCGAACTCAATGTCGAGGCGCTGCATGCCAGCCTGAATGACCTGCTGGCGCGTCATGAAATCCTCCGCACCGGCATCCACAGCACCGATGGCGTGCCCTGCCAGCGCATCAGCGAGTCACTGGACATCGCCCTGCCCTTCGAGGACCTGTCCGGCCTGACCGCCACCGCTCGCGAAGGCGCGCAATTCACTGCTCTGCAAGACACCTTCGAGCAGCCGTTCGACCTGACCTCCCCGCCGTTGCTGCGTGCCCGCCTGCTGCGCCTGGCGCCGGGAGAGCACGTGCTGGGCATCGCCCTGCATCACCTGGTGTCGGATGCCTGGTCAGCCACCATCGCCCTGCGGGAACTGGCCCTGGGCTATGAAGCCCGCTGCAACGGCGCCGCCGCCGAACTGCCGGCGTTGCCGGTGCAATACGCCGACTTCGCCCTCTGGCAGCGCGAACACCTGCAAGGCGCCGAACTCAAGCGCCAGCTCGATTACTGGACCACCACGCTGGACCGCCGCGACAGCGAAGGCAGCCCGTTGCTGGCGCTGCCCACCGACCATCCACGGCCATCGATGCAGAGCTACCGCGCCGGGATCGTCCAGCGCGAACTCAGTGCCGACCTCAGCGGCCGGGTGCAAGCCTTCGCCAGCCGCCTCGGCACCACCCCGTTCACGGTGCTGTTCGCCGGCTTCGCCGTGCTGATGCACCGCTTGAGCGGCGATGCCACCGTGCTGGTCGGCACCCCGGTGACCCACCGCGAACAACCGGGCACCGAAGGCCTGCTCGGGATCCTGCTGAACAACCTGGCGATCCGCGCCGACTTTGCGCCGCAAGCGGATTTCACCGCCCTGGTGCAACAGGTCGCCGAGCGCCTGCGCAGCGGCCTGCAGCATCAGGACCTGCCTTTCGAGCAACTGGTGGACAGCCTGCAACTGCCCCGCAGCCTCAGCCACGCGCCGCTGTACCAAGTGATGGTGGCCCAGCAATTGGCCATGGAATCGCGCTTGCGCTTCCCCGGGCTGGAATTCGAAGCCCTGGACACCCCGCTCCGACATTCGGAATGCGACCTCGACCTGCACGTGTTATGCCCGGCCAATGCCCCGATCCAGCTGGAGCTGATGTTCGCCCTCGACCTGTTCGTCGCCGACAGCGCCCGCCAGACCCTGGCCCGCCTGGAGCACTTGCTCGAGCAGATGCTCACCGAACCGCAACGCCCGGTAGCGGCCCTGCCGCTGCTGATGGACGCGGAATGGCAGCGCACGGTGGTGGAATGGAACCGTACCGAGATGGCGGTGCCCGCGCACCTGACCTTCGCCCAACTGTTCGAACAACAGGCCGAGCGCACCCCCGAGCGTGACGCGTTGTGCTTCGAGGGCCGTCGCCTGAGTTACAGCGAGTTGAACCGGCGGGCCAACCAGGTGGCGCATTACCTGCGCAGCCGTGGCGTGGTCGCCAATCGTCCGGTGGCGCTGTGTGTCGAGCGCTCGCTGGAGCTGTTGGTCGGCCTGCTGGGCATTCTCAAGGCCGGTGGCGCCTATGTGCCGCTGGACCCGACCTACCCGGTAGATCGCCTCGCCTACATGCTCGAAGACGCGCAACCGGCGCTGTTCCTCGGCCAACAGGGCCTGTTGGAACAGTTGGGCGCCGACCTGCCACGCCTGCGCCTGGACAGCGACGCGGCGCTGTTCGCCGACCAGCCGGGCGACAACCTGCCGCCGCTCGCCGGGCCGGACGACCTGGCTTACATCATGTACACCTCCGGCTCGACCGGTAAGCCCAAGGGCACCCTGGTCACCAACGGTTCGGTGGTCAACCTGGCCTGGGCGCGGATCCATGGCCTGTACCGTCGCTACACCGACCGGCCGATGCGCACCAGCTTCAACTACTCGTTCGCCTTCGACAGCTCGGTGGCCGAACTCATCCTGCTGCTCGACGGCCACAGCCTGTACCTGACCCCGGAAGACGTACGCTACGACCCACAAGCGCTGGCGCAGTTCTTCGAGGAAACCCGCCTGGAGGCCTTCGAATGCACCCCGGCGCAACTCAAGGCCCTGCTCGAAAGCGACGGCGTACGCCGTGGCGAGGTGTACCTGCCACGTTTCGTGCTGTTCGGTGGCGATGCCGTGGACGCGCAATTGTGGCAGCGCCTGCCATCGATTGCCGGCAGCCGCTTCTTCAACACCTACGGCCCGACCGAGTGCACGGTGGATGCCACCGGTTGCGCGGTCGATGATTTCCCGGCCCGTCCCATCATCGGAAGGCCGATTGCCAACGTGCGCACCTACGTCCTTGACGGTTTCCTCAACCCGCTGCCGGTGGGTGTTCCGGGCGAACTGCACATCGGCGGTGCCGGGGTGACCCTGGGCTACCTCAACCGTGCCGAACAGACCGCCAAGGTGTTCATCGAGGACCCCTTCTCGCCGCTGGAAGGCGCACGGATGTACAAGTCCGGCGACCTCGTGCGTTGGCTGCCCGACGGCCAGCTCGAATACCTCGGGCGCATGGACCATCAGGTGAAGATCCGGGGTTTCCGCGTCGAACTGGGAGAAATCGAAAGCCTGATCGGTACCCAGCCCGGCGTACGCCAGGCCGTGGTGCTGGCCCGGGAGGACGTGCCCGGCGACAAGCGCCTGGTGGCCTACGTGACCTGCGACGGTCAGGCCGATATCAACGCCTGGCGCAAGACCATCGGCGCCGCCCTGCCCGACTACATGGTGCCCTCGGCCTTCGTGCTGCTGGATGAACTGCCGCTGACCGACAACGGCAAACTCAATCGCAAGGCCCTGCCGGCCCCGGACATCCAAGCCGCGCCGGACGCCCTCGATCCGCCGCGTAGCAGCGCCGAACGACAACTCGCCGCGCTGTGGTCGGAGTTGCTGAAGGTGCCGTCGACGCAGATCGGTCGCGACAGCCATTTCTTCTACCTCGGCGGTCATTCGCTGCTGGCGGCGGCGCTGTTCGCCCGCCTGCGCCAACAGTTCGCCACAGTGCCGCCGCTGCGGTCCGTGTTCGAACACCCGACTCTGGAGGTCCTGGCCGCGCTGCTGGGCGATCCGCTGCAAGCCCCCGCCGCGACCTTCGTCCCGGCGCCACGCCCGGCGCGCCTGCCGTTGTCGTTCGAACAACAACGCCTGTGGTTCCTCGAACAACTGAGTGCCGGCGGTGGCGAGTACAACGTGGTCAGCGCCGTGCAACTGGACGGTGAGCTCGATACCCGGGCCCTGCAAGCGGCCCTGAACAGTGTGGTGCAACGTCACGAAATCCTGCGCAGCCGCATCGTGCGCGAGAGCGACGGCGAGTTGGCGCTGGTCATCGAGCCGCACGTCGACATCACCTTGCAACTGACTGCCCTGGAAACCACCAGCGACGAACACTGGCAGCAACTGACCGACGAGGCCATCCACGCAGAAACCGGACGCCGTTTCGACCTCGCCAGCCAAGTGCCTGTGCGGGCCACGCTGATACAGCGCAACGGCCGCGCCCAGTCGTTGCTGTTGCTCACCGTGCACCATTGCGCCACCGACGATGCGTCCAGCCAGAACCTGTTGGACGAACTCGGCCGTTGCTACGGCGCCCATTGCCAGGGCACGACGGCCAGCCTACCTGAGCTGGCCCTACAGTACCCCGACTACGCCCTCTGGCAGCGCGAGCCCGGTCAACAGACCGCATTCAGCAGCCAGTTGGAATACTGGCGTGGGCAACTGGAGGACGGCGACTACCTGTTGGACCTGCCCACCGAACAGGGCCGCCCCAACCACCTCGCCCCGGCAGCCGGTGCGGTGCAATTGCAGCTGCCGCCGGCCCTGGCGGGACGCCTGCGGCAGTTCGCCCAGCAACGCGGCGCCACCCTGTACATGCTGATGCTCAGCGCCGCGCAATTGCTGCTGGGTCGCTACGCCAACCAGCGCGACGTGCGGGTCGGCAGCCCGGTGGCCCAGCGGCCGTTCGCCGAGCTGCAGCCGCTGATCGGTTGCTTCGTCAATACCGTGGTGATGCGTGCCGATCTCGATCCGGACCTGGACTTCGAAGGCTTGCTGGAGCAGGTCCGCAACCGCGTACTGGACGCCCAGCAGCATCAGGACGTGCCGTTCGACCAGGTTGTCGAACACCTCAAGCCAGCCCGCAGCCTCGGCCAGACGCCGTTGTTCCAGGTGTTGTTCGCCATGCAGAACGCCGATGCGGCCTGCCAGCACTGGCCGCAGTTGCAGGTCAGCGAGCGCGCCGTGAGCGCCCAGGCCACCAAGTACGACTTGAACTGGGAAGTGCATGACGGCGAGGTGTTGTCGGTGCTGCTGGAATACCGCGCCGCGCTGTTCAGCGAAACCACCGCCCGGCGTTGGCTGGAGCAATGGCAGCAACTGCTGGAAGCCATGCTCGATGCACCGCAGACCCGCCTCGCGGACTGGTCGCCGTTGGCCGCGACCGAGCGCCAGCGCCAACTGGTGGAATGGAACGCCACCGAACGTCATTACAGCGGCCCGACCGACCTGCACACCGCCCTCAGTCAACAAGCGGCCCTCAGCCCCAACGCCCCGGCGCTGGTGTTCGAAGGCCAACGCCTGAGCTACGCCGAGCTGGACAACCGGGCGCAAGCCGTTGCCCGAGCCCTGCGCGCGGCCGGCATCGGCACCGATGACATCGTGCCGGTGTGCATGGAGCGCTCGGTGGACATGGTCGTCGCTCTGCTCGGCATCGTCCATGCCGGCGCCGCGTGGCTGCCGCTGGATCCGGAACTGCCCGCCGGGCGCCTGGCCTTCCTGATCGAAGACGCCGACGCCAAGGTCACCTTGACCCAGGCCCAGTGGCTGTCGCGCCTGCCAAGTGCGCATCAGGCCTGGACTCTCGACACTCTGCCCCAGGCACCGGCGTTCGACCCGATCAGCGTCGCCGCCAATGACCTGGCCTACGTGCTCTACACCTCCGGCTCCACCGGCCAACCGAAAGGCGTGATGAACGAACACGGCGCCTTGATGAACCGCCTGTACTGGATGCAGGACGCGTTCCCGATCGGTCCGAACGACCGCGTACTGCAGAAAACCCCGTACAGCTTCGACGTCTCGGTGTGGGAGTTCTTCTGGCCGCTGATCACCGGCGCCACCCTGGTGGTAGCGCGTCCCGATGGTCATCGCGATCCGGCGTACCTCAGCCAGCTGATCCAGCAAGAACAGGTCACGACGTTGCACTTCGTGCCGTCGATGCTCCGCGCCTTTGTCGAGGAGCCGAGCCTGGTCGACTGCCGCAGCCTGCGCCAGGTGTTTGCCAGCGGCGAAGCGCTGCCGGTGGATCTGGTGCGGCGTTTCATGGGCCAACACCCGGCGGCACTGGTCAACCTGTACGGCCCGACCGAAGCGGCCATCGACGTGTCGGTATGGCGCTGCTCGGTAGACGACGTGATCGTGCCCATCGGCAAACCCATCGCCAACCTGCGCCTGTACATCCTCGACGAAAGCCTGCAACCGTTGCCCATCGGCAGCATCGGTGAGCTGTACATCGGCGGTGTCGGCGTCGCTCGCGGTTACCTCAAGCGTCCGGATTTGACCGAGGAACGCTTCCTCGCCAGCCCGTTCATCGACGGTGATCGCCTGTACCGCACCGGCGACCGCTGCCGCTTCCTGGCCGATGGCAACATCGAATACCTCGGGCGCCTGGATCATCAGGTGAAGCTGCGCGGCCAGCGCATCGAGCTTGGCGAAATCGACGCCGAGCTGCTGGCGCAGGAAGGCGTTCGCGACGCCGCGACCCTGCTGTTGGAGCAACGCTTGGTGAGCTTCTGGTGTGGCGACGCCGACGAGGCGGCCATTCGTAGCGCATTGAGCGACAACCTGCCCTCGCACATGCTGCCGAGCTTCTTCGTCCAGCTCGACAGCCTGCCTCTGAACAGCAACGGCAAACTCGACCGCAAGGCCCTGGCCGCCACCCCGCTGCCGGAACACCACAGCGATCGGCCGCACACCGCACCGCGCAACGCCACAGAAAGCGCGCTCTGCGAGTTGTTCAGCGAAGTGCTGGAATGCGCGTCGGTGGGCATCGAAGCGCACTTCTTCCAGCTCGGCGGTCATTCCCTGTTGGCGACCCGCCTGGTCAGCCGGGTCCGTGAACGCTTGGGTGTTTCCCTGCCGTTGGCGGTGGTGTTCGAACGCCCGACCGTCGCGGCCCTGGCCGATTACCTGGGCGTGGCGACAGCGGACGAATCGATCACCGTGCAGCCGCGTCCAGCGGCATTGCCCTTGGGGCTGGCGCAGAAACGCTTCTGGATGCTCAGCCGCCTGGTACCGGACTCTCGCGAGTACCACATGCCGTTCGCCCTGACGTTGCGCGGCGAATTGCAGGTCCGCGTCTTGCGCGAAGCCTTCGAACAGGTCAGCCAGCGCCACTTGGTGCTGCGCAGCCGGATTGTCGAAGTCCAAGGCGAGCCGCAACTGCTGATCGACGACCATGGGCCAGCGCTCGCGGTCACGACTGTTGCCACACAGGATTGGCGCGCAACCTGCGCCGCGGCCCAAGCCGAGTTGATGGCGCCGTTCGATCTGGCCGCCGCCGCGCCTTGGCGGGCGCACCTGCTGCAACGCCAGGACAGCGACGAAAACCTGTTGCTGGTGTGCCTGCATCACAGCGCCACCGACGGCTGGGCCATGCAGTTGCTCATCGATGAACTGACCCAGGCCTACGCCGCCGGCCTGAATGGACAGTCGCCGAGCTGGGCGCCGCTGGCGATCGACTATGTCGACTTCGCTCTGTGGCAACAGCATCCGGACACCCAGGCCCGACGCAATGACAGCCTGGACTACTGGAAAAACCACTTGGGTCAGGACGACTACCAGCTCGACCTGCCCATCGACCATCCACGGGGCGCCGAAGCCGATCGTCGGGCCCGGCAGTTGATCGTCAACCTCGGCGCCCAGCGCGCCGAATCGATCCGCCAGTTCGCCCGTCAGCGTGGCACCACCACCTACGTGGTACTCGCCACGGCCCTGAGCGCACTGCTGGCGCGTTATAGCGGTCAGCGCGAGATTCGTCTCGGCACCCCGGCAGACCAGCGCGATCAGCCGCAATCCCAGACGCTGCTGGCCTGTTTGGTCAACACCCTGGTGATCCGCAGCGAAGTCGACCAGCGAGCCCCGGCCGAGCAGTTGCTCGCCAGCCTCGAAGCCGATCTGCGCGCGGCCCAGGCCCACGCCGACCTGCCCTTCGCCACCCTGGTCGGCGCTGTCGCCCAACACCGCGACCTGAACCGCACGCCACTGTTCCAGGTGCTGTTCTCTCTCAACTACGGCCGCGTGGACAGCAGCCAATGGCCGGGACTGGAGGTCGAAGAGCAGACGCTGCCGGTGATCGACGCCAAGTTCGAACAGAGCTGGGAAGTCCAGGACGACGGCAGCGACATGACCCTGGCGCTGGAATATCAGGCGGCGCTGTTCGATGAGTCGACCATACAACGCTGGAGCGCGCAGTGGTGCGCGCTGCTAGATGCCTTGGTGGCGGCGCCTGCGCGAACGCTGATCGAGCTGTTCCCGCAGCAGCAGGATCAGCAGCAACTGGACCGTTGGAACGCCACCGAGCGTCATTACAGCGGCCCGACCGACCTGCACACCGCTCTTAGCCAGCAAGCCGCCCTCAGCCCCAACGCCCCGGCATTGGTGTTCGAAGGCCAACGCCTGAGCTACGCCGAGCTGGATAACCGGGCGCAAGCCGTGGCCCGGGCGCTGCGTGCGGCCGGCATCGGCGCTGATGACATCGTGCCGGTGTGCATGCTGCGCTCCGTCGACATGGTCGTCGCCCTGCTCGGCATCGTCCATGCCGGCGCCGCCTGGCTGCCGCTGGATCCGGAACTGCCCGCCGGGCGCCTGGCCTTCCTGATCGAAGACGCCGACGCCAAGGTCACCTTGACCCAGGCCCAGTGGCTGTCGCGCCTGCCAAGTGCGCATCAGGCCTGGACTCTCGACACTCTGCCCCAGGCACCGGCGTTCGACCCGATCAGCGTCGCCGCCAATGACCTGGCCTACGTGCTCTACACCTCCGGCTCCACCGGCCAACCGAAAGGCGTGATGAACGAACACGGCGCCTTGATGAACCGCCTGTACTGGATGCAGGACGCGTTCCCGATCGGTCCGAACGACCGCGTACTGCAGAAAACCCCGTACAGCTTCGACGTCTCGGTGTGGGAGTTCTTCTGGCCGCTGATCACCGGCGCCACCCTGGTGGTAGCGCGTCCCGATGGTCATCGCGATCCGGCCTACCTCAGCCAGCTGATCCAGCAAGAACAGGTCACGACGTTGCACTTCGTACCGTCGATGCTGCGCGCCTTTGTCGAGGAGCCGAGCCTGGTCGACTGCCGCAGCCTGCGTCAAGTGTTTGCCAGCGGCGAGGCGCTGCCGGTGGATCTGGTGCGGCGCTTCATGGGCCAACACCCGGCGGCACTGGTCAACCTGTACGGCCCGACCGAAGCGGCCATCGACGTGTCGGTCTGGCGCTGCTCGGTAGACGACGTGATCGTGCCCATCGGCAAACCCATCGCCAACCTGCGCCTGTACATCCTCGACGAAAGCCTGCAACCGTTGCCCATCGGCAGCATCGGCGAGCTGTACATCGGCGGTGTCGGCGTCGCTCGCGGTTACCTCAAGCGTCCGGATTTGACCGAGGAACGTTTCCTCGCCAGCCCGTTCATCGACGGTGATCGCCTGTACCGCACCGGCGACCGCTGCCGCTTCCTGGCCGATGGCAACATCGAATACCTCGGGCGCCTGGATCACCAGGTGAAGCTGCGTGGCCAGCGTATCGAACTCGGTGAGATCGACGCCGCCGTGCTGAACCTGCCGGCCATCACTGGGGCCTGCACCCTGGTCATCGATAACCGTCTGGTGGCGTTCTACAGCAGCAACGCCGCGCAATCGGGCCTCGACACCCTGCTCGCCGCCGAGCTGCCGGCGTACATGGTGCCGGCGGTGTGGGTCCACGTCCCGACGCTGCCGCTCAACAGCAACGGCAAGATCGACCGCAAGGCCCTGGCGGCCCTGCCGTTGCCGCAAACCCAGAAAGACTACGCTGCTCCGCGCAATGCGCTGGAAAGCCTGTTGTGCCAGTTGTTCGGTGAACTGCTCGGCGAAAGCCTGACCGGCGGCCGCGAAGTCGGCACCAGCGACAGCTTCTTCGCCTTGGGCGGTGACTCGATTCTCGGCCTGAAGCTGATCTCTCGTCTGCGCGAACACGGCTACTCGTTGACACCACGGGACCTGTTCCGCTCGCCCACCCCGGCGGCGCTGGCCCAGGTGACCACGGCCCTGTTGACCCAGGCCGAACAGGGCGAAGTGACTGGTGCGATGCCATTGATGCCGTTGCATCAGTGGTTCTTCGACCAACAGCAACCCCAGGCCGTGCACTGGAACCAGTCCGTGCTGGCCGACAGCGACCGGCGTCTTGAGCCGGCCATCGTGCAGGCGGTGTTGGATCGCCTGGTCGCGCACCACGACGCCCTGCGCCTGCGCTTCACCGAAGTCGATGGGCAATGGCAGGCGCGGATCGCCCCCGTAGCGCCGGCGCAACTGACTTGCTGCGAGCACCCGGACCAACTGCTGCAGGTCGCGCAAAGCCTGGACCTGCAACACGGTCCCCTGTTTGCCGCGGCCCTGCTGGAAGGTGAACCCCAGCGCCTGTACCTGGTAGCCCATCACCTGGTGGTGGACGCGGTGTCCTGGACGCCGCTGCTGGAGGATTTCCAACAGCTGTATTCAGGTCTGGAGCGCGGCGAACAACCGACCTTGCCGGCGAAAACCACCTCCTACCGGCAATGGGCCGAGCACCTGCATGCTCATGCCAGCAAGGTCGCGGGCGAACAGCGCTACTGGAGCACTCAGATCAGCGTGAACCGGCCGCCAGTGGCCACGGTGGCCGAGCGCCGGACCCTGTCGGCCCGTTGGGAAGCCACCCGCACCCACCAATGGCTGACCGAGTCCCACGCGGCGTACCGCACGCAACCGGAAGAGCTGCTGATCGCCGCCCTCGCCGCGACCCTGGCGGAGACCGAACGTCGCAGCGACATCGTCGTGGACCTGGAACGCCATGGCCGCGATGCACCTTTCGATGGTCTGGACGTCAGCCGCACGGTCGGCTGGTTCACCACGCTGTTCCCGCTGCGCGTCAGCGCCAGCGGCGCCCGTGGCGACCAGGTGCGCAACGCCAAGGAGGCCTTGCGTGCAGTGCCGGGCCAGGGCCTCGGCTACGGCTTGCTGCGTCAACGGGGTGAACTGCCGGCCAGCCATGGCGATGTGCTGTTCAACTACCTCGGACATGAGCAGACGCCCGAGGGTTGGTTGCGCGCCAGCAACCTGACCCCACCGGCGGACGTGTCGCCGGCAAACCGGGTGACCCACGCTCGCGAAGTGGTGGCGTGGCTGGAGGACGGCGTGTTGCGTGTCGAATGGCACAGCGTCACGCCGGAGGCCGACAGCCAATTGCCCGCTCGCCTGTTGGAGCACCTGCAAGCGCTGGTCGAGCACTGCCTCGATCCGCAGGCCGGCGCGCTGATGCCCTCGGACTTCCCCCTCGCCAAGGCGTTGAACCAGAAGTCCCTGGACAAACTGCTGGGCAAGCTCAAGACCAAACCGAACTCCCAAAGCCAGTGAGTGGCGCAACCGCCGCGGGGTCATCGCCTGACCACCGCGGCGTCAACCCGACACTCACTGTTTTCAAGCCTTTGAAATGGACCAAGCAAGCATGAACAACATCGAAGACATCTACTCCCTTTCGCCGACCCAGCACGGCCTGTTGTTTCACAGTGTCTTTGAACCGGATTCGCGGGTGTACTACCAGCAATTGAGCCTGGAAATGAACGGCCCGCTGCAACTCAACGCCTTTCGCGGCGCCTGGCAGGCGCTGATGCAGCGCCACGCCGTGCTGCGCAGCGCGTTTCTCTGGGAAGAGCTGGACGATGCCTATCAGGTGGTGCAGCAGGACGTCGAGCTGCCCCTGACCGAACTGGACTGGCAGGACCGCGCCGACCCGCAAGCCGCGCTGGAACAATTGGGCCTGGAGCAACGGGCACAACCCCTGGAATTGAATGAATCGCCACTGATGCGCGTCTGCCTGGTGCGCCTGGCCCCCGAGCGCTGGCACCTGATCTGGACCTTCCATCACATCCTCATGGACGGCTGGAGCGTCGGCATCGCCGTGCAGGAATGGCTGGCGCTCTACTACGAGCAAGCCCATGGCCGCCCCGCCCATCTGCCACCGACCCGCGCCTACCGCGACTACATCGCCTGGCTGGCGGAGCAGGACATGGCGGCCACCGAAGGCTTCTGGCGCGAGCAGTTGCAGGACCTGAGCGAACCAACCCCGCTGCCCAACTTCGCCGTACGCGAGGCCGCGCCTGCCGGGGCGCCTTTCGCCGAGCGGGAAAGCCGGCTGGATGCCAGCGAAACCGAGCAACTGTCGCAGTTCGCTCGCAGCCACGACCTGACCATCAACACCCTGATCCAGGGCGCCTGGGCGTTGCTGCTGGGCCAGCACGCCGGGCGTGACGACGTGGTCTACGGCGTTACCGTCGCCGGCCGTCCGGAGAACCTGGCGGCGGTCGACAGCACCGTCGGCCTGTTCATCAACACCCTGCCGCTGCGGGTACAGTGGGCCGACAGCCCGGCACTGGTGGATTGGCTGCAGCAGTTGCAGCACGCCAACAGCGACCTGCGCCACCACGCCTACCTGCCCTTGGGCAAACTCAAGTCGATGACGCGGATTGCCGCCGAACAGGCGCTGTTCGATTCGATCCTTGTATTCGAAAATTTCCCGGTCACCGATGCGCTGAACCAGGACACCGGCGGCTTGAGCTTCAGCGCTCCGGCCAGTGAACAGCAGGCCGACGGCATCACCCTGACCCAGGGCCGCAACCACTTCCCGCTGTCGCTGATCGTGATGCCGGACAAACAGTTGCATTACCTGATCAGCTACGACCGCAGCCGCTTCAGCGACGCCGAGGTCGCGGTGCTGTCCGCACAGCTACGCGCGATCCTGTTGGCGATGACCGCGCAAGCCCAGTGCCGGGTCAACGAACTCGAATGGCTGAGCGCGGAAGAACGCCAGCAACTGCTGGTACAGGGTCTTGGCGCGCAATTGCCGGTGCCCCAGGACTGCCTGCACCAGCGTTTCGAACAGCAAGTGGCCGCCTATCCCGAGCAACTGGCGGTACGCGATCGCCAAGTGGCGCTGACCTACCGTGAACTCGATCAACAGGCCAACCGCCTCAGCCAATACCTGCGCGCCCAGGGCATCGGCCACGACAGCGTGGTCGCCCTGGCCCTGGAACGCAGCGCCGATTTCGTCGTGGCCCTGCTCGCCACCCTCAAGGCCGGCGCAGCGTATCTGCCGCTGGACATCAAACAGCCCGCCGGGCGCCTGGTCGACGTGCTGGTGGACAGCCGCGCCGCGCTGCTGATCGGCGCCAGCCCTTCGCCGCTGCTCAAGGGCCTGGCCGAGCACACGCCGGCGCTGTGGCTGACCGAACAGGCCCAGGCCATCGCCACCCAGCCGGACACGCCACCCGTCGTGGCCCACAGCCCGAGCGATGCCGCCTATGTGATCTACACCTCGGGCTCCACCGGCACGCCCAAGGGGGTGGTGGTCGAGCACCGGTCCATCGTCGACTACCTGACGGCGGTGCAGGCCGTGCTCAACCCGCCGGCGGCCGCCCGCTACGGCTTGCTGTCCAGCATCGCCGCCGACCTCGGCCATACCCAACTGTTCGGTGCCCTGTGCAGCGGCGCCAGCCTGTTGCTGGTGGATGAAGACAGCGGTTTCAGCCCACTGGCCCTGGCCGAACTCTTCGACCAGCATCCGGTGGATGTACTGAAAATCACCCCAAGCCACCTCGCCGGCCTGTTGCAGGCACTGCCCGATGCGCGCCTGCTGCCGCGCACGCTGCTGGTGTTCGGTGGCGACGCCCTCAGCCCGGCGCTGCTGGAGCAAGTGAACCGCCTGGCACCGGGCTTGAAGGTGTTCAACCACTATGGCCCGAGTGAAGCGACCGTCGGCGCCATCGCGACCGAACTGCCGGCAGGCCTGCGCAGCATCGCGCTCGGCCGGCCGCTGCCGAACCGTCAACTGCAGGTCGTCGGCGGCAACGGTCGCCTGGCGGCCATCGGCGTGCCCGGCGAACTGCTGATCAGCGGCGCGCTGGCCCGGGGTTACCTGCACCGGGACGACCTCACCGCCGAACGCTTCCACGTCGATGCCAACGAGCAACGCTGGTACCGCACCGGCGACCGCGTGCGCTGGCAAGTCGACGGTCAGATCGCGTTCCTTGGCCGCGTCGACAGCCAGGTGAAGATCCGTGGCAACCGCCTGGAGCTGGGCGAAGTCGAGGCGCAGATCAAGCGCCTGTCACCGCTGATCGAACAGGCACTGGTGCGCGTCGTCGAACTGGACGGCAGCCCACGCCTGGTGGCCTGGCTGGTCGCCAGCCAATCGATTTCCCCCGCCAAGCTGCGCAACGACCTCAGCGCCCGCGTGCCGGACTACATGGTGCCGGCGCACTTCATCACCCTGGATGAACTGCCCCTTACCCGCAATGGCAAAGTCGACGTCCAGCGTTTGCCGACGCCGCAAAAACCCACCGACGACAGCGCCAGCCACGTCGCCCCGCGCAATGAAGTCGAGACCCTGCTGGCCGAGATCTGGCAGGACGTGCTCAAGCTGGAACGGGTTGGCGTACACGACAACTTCTTCGCCCTGGGCGGCGACTCGATCATCAACTTGCAGATCATCGCCCGCGCCAACCAGCAAGGGCTCAAGCTCACGCCTCGGCAGTTGTTCGAAAACCGCACCATCGCCGACATCGCCCGGGTGCTGGGCGCCGATGCCGGCCAGGGAGTGGCGGAAAACCTTGCCGATGGCTACGCGTTGCCACTGGGCGCCGGCCAATTGGCGCGGCTGCAACAGGGCCCGCTCGAGGCCACCTGGCGCTGCGTGGCGCTGTCCCAGGCCATCGACAGCACCCTGCTGGGCCAAGCGATCAGCGCCTTGCAACAACATCACCAGGCCTTGCGCCTGGCACTCAAAGCGTTGCCCGACGGGCAATGGCAGCAAAAGGTCCTGGGCGCGGCCAAGGCAGCGGTGATCGGCCACGAGAAACTGTCCGCGTGCGATCCGCTGCACTTGCAAGCCCTGGCCCAGGCCGGTGTCGACGCGCTTGAACTGGACGCCGGCCAGACCCTGCACGCCTGCCTGTTGGAGGTAGACGGCAAGCCGTCGCTGTTGCTGGCCGCTCACCCGCTGTGCGTGGACGAAGCGTCCTGGTCGCTGCTGCTTGCCGACCTCAACCTGGCGCTGGCACAACTGACGTATCACCGGCCGGTCCGCTTGTCCTATGCCGGCGGCGATTTCAGCCAGTGGACGCGACACCAGCAGGCCCACGCACAAAGCGACGCCCTCGACGATGCCTGGGAACATTGGCTGCAATACGCCGGCACGGAGCCGCTGCAATTGCCGGGAAGCGAGCAACCCACCAGCGTGGTCGAACACGCCCTGCCCGCCAGCACCTCCAGCGAACTCAAACGCGTGGCGGAGGTGCTGCAGCTGGACTGGAACAGCCTGCTGGCCGCTGCCGTGGTCGAACAAGGCCGGGCGCTGTGCGGCGACGGCCTGATCGCGCTGAGCGTACAGGGCACCCGAGCCGCCACCGAACGCTTGCCGGTCGATGCGCCCATTGCCGTGGCCGACCTCGAACCGGCTCGCATCCTCGGTCCCCTGGATCTGGCCGTGGCGTACTTCCTCCAGACCGAAGGCGACAGCCTGCTGCAACGGGTGCAGGCCCTGGTTGCGCAAATGCGCGCCTACCCGCAACACGGCGTTGACTACGGCGCCCTGCGTTACCTGTCGGACAACACTTACCTGCAAGAGCCCCTGCGCGACCTGCCAGCGGCAGCGGTCGCCATCCGCTGGCTGGGCAACCTCGACAGCCACCGCGAGGAGCACGGCATCCTCAGCGGGGTCGAAGCGGCAAACCCACTGGCGGCGTCTGCCTGCCCGCTGACACTCGATGCCTGGTGGCAGGACGATTGCCTGCACCTGCGTAGCCAGGGCGCCCTCGCCGCCAGCTGGGCGCCACGGCTCATGCAACGCTTGGTCGAACTCGCCGGGCTGCACACCGCCACTGACCTGCGCCCCGCCAGCCAGGCCTTCCCGCTGTGCCACAAGCAAGCGACAACCCTGTCGGCCGAGCCCCTGGACTGGCCGAACATCGAAGACGTCTACCCGTTGTCGTCGATGCAACAGGGCATGCTCTTGCACACCCTGCTGCAACCCCACAGCGGCATCTACCTGATGCAGCAACGCTACAGCTGGGACGGCGTGTTGCAGCGCCCGGCCATGGAAGCGGCCTGGCAGTTGTTCCTGCAACGGCACCCGATGATGCGCACTGCGTTCTGGTGGCAGGAAGACCACGAGCCGCTGCAATGCGTATATCGACAAACCCATCGGGCCTTCGACTGGCAGGACCTGCGTCATCTCGATGAAGAACAGCAGCGCCTGGCGATGGACCAGGCCCTGGAAGCGCAACGCCTGCAAGGCTTCGACATGGCCTGTGCGCCGTTGACCCATTTGCGGGTGTTCCAGCTCGATGAGCGCCGCTTCGCCGTGGTGCGCAGCTTCCACCATATCCTCACCGACGCCTGGTGCTTCGGCCTGTTGATGGAAGACCTGCTGGCGATCTACCAGGCCCTCGTCCGCCAGGAGCCCGTGGCCCGTCCGCGCCTGCGTTCGTTCCGCGGCTACATGAGCTGGCTGGAGCGCCATGACATGGCCGCCGCGCACGCCTTCTGGCAGGCGGAAATGGCCGGTTTCAGCGAGCCGACGCCGCTGCACGTGGACAGCCCTGTAGCCCGTCCCGAGCAGGCGCCGGAGCAGGTCGGCGATTTCGACCAGACCCTGAGCATCGCCCAGACCCAGCGGTTGCAGCAGTTGTGCCAGCAATACCAATTGACCCCTAACACCTGGATCCAGGGTGCCTGGGCGCTGTTGCTGTCGCGCTACAGCGGAAACCGCGACGTGCTGTTCGGCGTCACCGTGGCCGGTCGCCCGACCGACCTGGCCGGCGTGGAAGAAATGGTCGGGCTGTTCATCAACAGCCTGCCGCTGCGGGTCGACGTCGACCCCGAAGCGCCGGTCGCCGACTGGCTGCAGGCACTGCTGTCGCACAACGCGCAATTGCGCGAGCACGAAAGCGCATCGCTGGTGGACATCCAGCGTTGCAGCGAGGTGCCCCGTGGCCAGCAGTTGTTCGACAGCCTGGTGGTGTTCGAAAACGCCCCGCTGGACATCAGCAGCGTGCAACTGGATGCCTTCAGCATCGACATCTACGAAGACCGGGTGCACACCAACTTCCCGATGACGGTGGTGCTCTACCCCGGCGACCGCCTGGGCATTCGCCTGTCCTATGACAGCCAGCGCTTCAGCACCGACACCGTGCAGCGCATGCTCGGCCATCTGGTGCAACTGCTGTCGAGCATGCTCGACCAGCCGCAGGCGCCGCTGGGCAGCCTGCACATGCTCACCGAAGCGGAACGCCAGCAGTTGCAGATCGAGTGCAACCGCAGCGCGATGGACTTCCCGCTGGAACGCGGCTATGCGGCGCTGTTCGCCGATCAGGTGCAGCGCCGTGGGCAACACCTCGCCGCGGTCTGCCAGGGTCAATCGCTGACCTACGCCGAACTGGACCGCCGCGCCAACGCCATCGCCCACGGGCTGCAAGCGTCCGGCGCCGGTCCGGAAACCCTGGTGGCGCTGTTTGCCGAGCGTGGCCTGGCCCTGCTGACGATGATGATCGCCACGCTCAAGGTCGGCGCCGCATTCCAGGCCCTGGACATCCAGCAACCGCCCGCCCGCCTGGCGGAACTGCTGAACCTCGGCGAAGCGCCGCTGCTGCTGGTCTGCGAGCAGGCGACAGCGACGCTGGACAACGTCCTGCCGCAGATGCGCCGGCAACCCACCTGCCTGATCGCCCAAGCGCTTTGGAAAGGCGGCGAACAAGCACCGGTTACGTATTCGCACAACCCTGACCAACTGGCCTACGTGATCTTCACCTCGGGCTCCACCGGCACGCCGAAAGGGGTCATGGTCGAACAACGAGGGATGCTCAACAACATGTTCGGCAAGGTGCCGAGCCTGGGGCTGGGTGAGCACGACCGGATTGCCCAGACGGCGTCCGCGGCGTTCGACATCAGCGTGTGGCAGTTCCTCGCCGCATCATTGTTCGGCGCCACCGTGCATATCCTTCCCGATGCCCAGGCCCACGACCCGGTGGCCCTGCTCGACGCCGTCCAGGAACACGGGCTGACGCTGCTGGAAACCGTGCCGGCGCTGATCCGTGGCATGCTCCAGGAGAGTCAGGCACATCACGACCTGGCAAGCCTGCGCTGGTTGCTGCCCACCGGCGAAGCACTGCCGCCGGCCCTGGCCCGGGACTGGTTCGGGCGCTTCCCGGCCATCCCTTTGATGAACGCCTACGGCCCGGCGGAATGCTCGGACGACGTCGCCTTCCACCCCATCACCGAGGCGCCGACCGACGATTGCCTGCACATGCCCATCGGCAAGCCGACCGCCAACAACCAGGTGTTCGTGCTGGATTCGGAGCTGCGCATGGTGCCCCTCGGCGTTCCCGGTGAGTTGTGCATCGGCGGCGTCGGTGTGGGCCGCGGTTACCTGCGTGACCCGCAGCGCACCCAGGAAGCCTTTGTCCCGCACCCGTTCCAGGCGGACGCACGCTTGTACCGCAGCGGCGACATCGGCCGGATGCGCGCCGACGGCGTGATCGAGTACCTCGGCCGTCGCGACCAGCAAGTGAAGATCCGTGGTCACCGTATCGAACTGGGCGAGATCGAAAACCGCCTGATGCAGCACCCGGCAGTGGACAGCGCCGCCGTCCTGGCGCTGCCCGATGCCCGGGGTGCCTTGCAACTGGTCGCCTGGTACGTGCTCGACAGCGCTGCCGACCTGGGCGGCGAATCCGCGCAACAGCTGCTGAGCGCTTACCTGGGCTCGCAACTGGCGAACTACATGGTCCCGGCCCGCTGGCTGGCCCTTGAACAATTGCCGTTGAACGCCAACGGCAAGGTCGACCGTCGTGCCCTCGCCGCCAAAGGCGTGCCTCAGACCGAGACCACCGATGAGCGGTGCGTGGCACCGCGCACCGCCACCGAGCAGGTCCTGGCGGAACTCTGGCAGGAGATCCTCGGCCTCGACAGCGTCGGCGTGCACGATGACTTCTTCGCCATCGGCGGCCACTCGCTGCTGGCTACCCAAGTGTTGTCGCGGATCCGTCGGCGCCTGAACGTCAGCCTGCCGCTGCGCACGCTGTTCGAACGCGGCACCCTGGAGCAACTGGCCGCAGCGGTCGACCGGCAGCGCGACACCCAGGTCGCGTCCGAGGGCGACAACGAAATCGCCCTGGCGCCACGTCACCAGCCGCTGCCGTTGTCCTACGCCCAGCAGCGCTTGTGGTTCCTCGATCGCTTCGAAGGCCCGAGCGCCGCCTATAACATGAGTACCGTGGTGAGGTTGCGCGGGGCGCTGGACATCCCGGCGTTGCAAGCAGCGTTGCAGGCTGTGCTGGAGCGTCATGAGTCGTTGCGCACCGCCTTCCACCTCAACGGCGACCAGCCCTGCCAGGTGATCAGCCCGGCACCGCGGGTCGACCTGACGCCGACCGAGCTGGATCAACTGGCCGGCGAGGCGCAGGCAGCCACCCTGCAACGCCTGATCGACGAGCAGGCCGGCACCCCGTTCGACTTGCAACAGGCGCCGATGCTGCGTGCCAACCTGCTGCGCCTGGGCACGGATGATCATGTGCTGCAATTGGTGCTGCATCACATCGCCACCGACGCCTGGTCCATGGGCGTCCTCGTCCAGGAGTTGATTATCGGCTATCAAGCCTACAAAGGCGGATCGACACCTGAGCTGCCGCTTTTGCCGATCCAGTACGCCGACTATGCCCACTGGCAACGCAGCGAAGCACAGCAGCGTCTGCTGGCCCGGGCCATCGACTACTGGCGTCGGCAACTGGACGGCGCACCGACGCTGATCCCGCTGCCGCTGGATTACCCGCGTCCGGCGCGTCCGGACTATCAGGGCGCGGCGCTGGAACAACGCTTCACCCCAGCCCAGACCCAGGTGCTCAAGGCGTATGCGCAAGAGCACCGGGCGACGCTGTTCATGGTCTTGCTCAATGCCTTCAACAGCCTGATGCAGCGCGCCACCGGGGCCAGCGATTTCATCGTCGGCACCGACCTGGCCAACCGCGAACACCCGGCCCTGGAACACCTGATCGGTTTCTTCGTCAACGTGCTGCCGATCCGCGCGCGCCTGACCGAAGGCGAGACCTTCGACGTTCGCCTGCAACGCTTGCGTGAAGATTGCCTGTCGGCCTTCCAGCATCAGCAAGTGCCGTTCGACAAGCTGGTGGAAGAGTTGCAACCGCCACGCACGCCGGGGGTGAACCCGTTGGTCCAGGTGCTGTTCGTCATGCAGAACACGCCGAGCGGCAACGCCAACCTGCCGGACCTTGCGGTGGAACACCTGGTATCGCGCCAGGAGAGCAGCAAGTTCGACTTGGCGGTATTTGTCGAGGAAGACGAAGAGCAAGGCCTGAACGTGCGCTGGGTGTACCGCACCAGCGTGTTGCAGGAAGCGACCGTCCAGCGTTTCGAGCAAGGCTTCGCAAGCCTGGTCGAGCAGATCGCCTCGGTCTCCGGACAGGCGCTGGACCAGTGGTCCTGGCGCCTCGTGGAAAGCCAGGGCAGTGTCCTGGCCGACGCGCCCGCCGACGACGCCACGGCCCGCAGTTCCCGCAAGCTTTCCAAGCTGAGCAAGCTCAAGCAGACCCGCGCCACCGCCGTCAGCCAGCTGGCCCACGAACAGGTGCGCAGCCGCAGCCTCATCGCCGGGCAACCCCTGCCCCTGGTGATCGAGCCGTTGCTCGGCGACCTGGATCCGGTGCACTGGGCGCTGCAAGCCCGGGAATGGATCAACGAGCAATTGCGCACCCACGGCGGCCTGTTGTTCCGTGGTTTCAACTTGCCGGACGCCGCCGCGTTCGAACAGTTCGCCCAAGCCATCGAACCGGACCTCTACGGGACCTACGGCGACCTGCCGAAGAACACCTCCGGAAAGAACATCTACCACTCCACGCCGTACCCGGAACAACACATGATTCTCTTCCACAACGAGAGCTCGCACCTGCCGCAGTGGCCGCGCAAGCAGTGGTTCTATTGCGAGACACCGTCCCCTGTGGGCGGCTGCACGCCCATCGTCGATTGCCGCCAGGTACTGGCGCGGTTGCCGGACGACATCGTCACCCGCCTGAAAACCCATGGCCTGCTCTACGTGCGCCACTTCACCGACAAGCTCGACGTGCGCTGGCAGGACTTCTTCAAGACCGAACAACGCGAGGAAGTCGAGCGCCAATGCCGGGCGTCGGGCATGCGCTGGGAATGGCTGGGGGCCGATAACCTGCGCATTGCCCAGCACTGCCCGGCGATTGTCGAGCACCCCGAGACCGGCGAGCTGTCGTTCTTCAACCAGGTGCAACTGCACCACACCGCCTGCCTGGAGCCTGAAGTGCGCAGCAACCTGATCAATCTGTTCGGCCCGGAGCACCTGCCGCGCAACGTCTACTACGGCGATGGCAGCGTGATCGAAGATGCGGTGATGGAGGTGATCGGTGCGGCGTACGAAGATTGCGCGGTGCGGTTTACCTGGCAAAAGGGTGACATGGTGATGCTCGACAACATGCTGGTGGCCCACGCCCGGGACCCCTTTGAAGGCGAGCGCAAGATTTGCGTCGCCATGGGCCAGATGATGCGCCGCGAAGAGCTGACGGGGCATTTGCCTGAAGCACAGGCGTTGCCGGTGGCGGAGGTGCTGGCATGACCGCTTACGAAAAGCGTGAAGAAGCCTTCGCCCTCTCGCCACAGCAGCGCAGCCAGTGGCTGGGCGGGTTGCCGGCGGTGCGGCTGGAGCTGGAGATTCGCGGTGCGTTGGCGCTGGAGCGCCTGCAACAACGGCTCGCCGCGTTGAGCGCTTGCCACGAGGCCCTGCGCCTGCGGGTGCGGCCGGAGCCGGGATTGCTGACGCCGTTGCAAGTCATTGAGTCCACCACCAGCGCCGCCGATGGCATCGGCGTCGATGTGCAATCGGTGGATGCCGACCGGCACCGGGTCGTGCTGCAACTGCCCGCCCTCAGCGCGGACCGCGGAACCGTACTGCGCCTGGTGCAGGCGCTGGCGTCGGCGCAGGCACCGGCGTTCGACGAAGAGGCCATGACCTATACTCAGTACAGCGCCTGGTTGTACGAACTGCAGACCGACGAAGATGCCGAACATGGCCGGCGCTTCTGGGCAACCCAGGCGCTGGACGATTCGGCCACCGGCGAATTGCTCTACCGCCAGGTACGCAATGATCGCGCCGATGCACCGGTGGTCACGCGCCTGGTCGTCAGCCCACAGTTGGGCATGGCCCTGGACAGTTTTTGCCAGCGTCGCGGGGCCTCCCCCGAGCAGGTGCTGATGACTGCCTGGGGCGTGCTGTTGCAGCGTTTGAGCAGCGGCGACAGCCCGGCGTTGACCCTGAACTGGGTCCACGACTGCCGCGACGACTACGAAGAACTCGCCGACTGCTGGGGCCTGTTCGCCAAGCCCCTGCCCTTGCGCTGGGAACCGGCTCCCGAGCATTCCTTTGCCCAGGCGCTGGCGAACCTGCAAGCACTCTGCGAACACGCCACCGAATGGCAGGAGTATTGCGGCGTCGGCACTGCGCAAGCGATCGAGGCGGCCCATTACGGCTTCCAGTGGGGTGCGAACCTGCCTGGGCCGCTCGGCCTCCTGGGCAGCAGCGCATCGACGCTTACCGTGCTGGACGTCCAAGCCATCCCGTCGGGCATGGAGCTGCTGCTGGTGGCCGAAACCCTCGGCGGCGGCTATCGCCTGAACCTGTCTCATCCGCCGAGCCGCTACAGCGAACAAGCCGCCACGACGCTGCTGGAACAATTGCAGTCGTTGCTGCTCGATGCCCTCGCCAACCCGGACAAACCGCTGTCGCAACTGTCGCTGCAGGCGCCGGGCTTCGCGGCGACGCTGGCAGCCGTGCAGGCACCGCTCGACGCGCCGCCGTTCACCAACGTGCCGGTGCGCTTCAGCGAATGTGCCGCGCAGTTCCCCACGCACCTGGCCCTGCGTGACCACAACGGGCACTTGAGCTACGCCGAACTGGACGCACGCAGCAATCAACTGGCCCATTACCTGAAGACCCAGGGTGTCGGCCGCGAGGATCGCGTGGCGTTGTACCTGGATCGCTCGGTGCAGATGGTGCTGGCGATGCTGGGCGTGCTCAAGAGCGGTGCGGCATTCATCCCACTGGATGCCCAACAGCCCGCGCAGCGTTCCCTGGCGATTCTGCAGCAGGCGCAACCGACCTTCGTCCTTAGCGGCGCGGCCGGCAGCGCACCCGCCCTGCCGTCCGTCGGCAGCCTCGACCTGCGCGATGAAGCCGCCTGGCAGCAAGGGCCGACCAGCGCACCGGACCTCGACATCCAACCCGAGGACGCGGCCTACGTGCTGTTCACCTCAGGCAGCACCGGCACGCCCAAGGGCGTCATCGTCGAACACCGGCAGCTTGGCAGCTACGTCGCCAGTGTCTCCCGGCGCCTGAAACTCGCAGCGGGCGAGCGCAGCGCGGTAGTCACCTCGCTGGCGGCCGACCTCGGCTACACCCTGCTGTTCCCGGCGCTGCTCAGCGGCGGCGAATTACACCTGCTGGACAAGGAAACCGCCATGGACGCCCAGGCCTGGGCTGCTTGGCAGGCGCAATACCCGGTCGATCACCTGAAGATCGTGCCGTCGCTGCTCGACGCCTGGCTGATCCATGCCCAAAGCGCTGCGGTGCTGCCGCGCAAACAACTGATTCTCGGCGGTGAAACCTGCTCGCGACGCCTGTTGCAGAGCATTCGCCAGCACGCACCGACGCTAATGATCTTCAACCATTACGGCCCCACCGAAACCACGGTCGGGGTGGTGATGCACGCAGTCGAGCCGGCGGTGGATTATCGTCGCCTGCCCCTCAGCGACCGTCTCGACGGCATGCGCCTGTACCTGCTCGACGACCAGCAGGCTCTGGCCGCCCCTGGCCAAAGCGCCGAGTTGTATATCGGCGGCCCGCAACTGGCGCGCGGCTACCTGGACGCGCAACAGAGCGCTGACCGCTTTATCGAACTGGCCCAGCTGCCCGGCGAGCGCCTGTATCGCACCGGCGACATGGCCCGTTATCTTCATGACGGCAGCCTGGAAATCACCGGGCGTGCGGATCGCCAGGTAAAGATCCGCGGTTTCCGCGTGGAACTCGACGAGATCCAGGCGCAACTGACCGGCCTGCCCGGTGTGGCCCAAGTCGCCGTGGAGTGCATCCCTCGGGGCGAACTCGGCCAGCAACTGTTCGCCTTCATAACCCTGGCGCCCGGGCATTCGACCAACGTCGCCCGGCTGCATGGCCAGGCCCAGGACTGCCTGCCGGACTACATGCTGCCGACCTTGCGGATTGTCGAGGCACTGCCGCTGATGGGTAACGGCAAGCTCGACCGCAAGACGTTGCAGCAATGGGCGGACAAGGTGCTCGACACGGTCGGCAGCGCCCTGCCGCGCACCCCGCTGGAAGCCTTGCTCGCCGACGTCTGGGCGCAAGTGCTGGGCCTGGAGCGGGTGGGCATCGACGATGACTTCTTCGAACTGGGCGGCCATTCCCTGGCAGCGGTGACGCTTGCCAGTCGTCTGCAGACCGCGTTGTCGGCGCCGGTGACGGTCAATGCGGTGTTCAACGCCCCCAGCGTCTCGGCTTTTGCGGCGCTGGTGCAGGCCGAGCTCAAGCTCTCGCCGCTGGTCCGGCTGTCGGCGCCCAATGCCAATGCCGCCAATCTGTTCTGCTTCCACCCGTCCACCGGCCATGTGCAGGACTACCGCACGCTGCTGGCCCCGCTGCAATCCTGGAACCTCTGGGGTCTGCAGGCGGCCTACCTGGCCGAGGACAGCACCACGCTGGATGGCGATGTCGAGAGCCTTGCCGCACTCTACGTTGAGCACCTGCGCCAGCAGCAACCCCACGGCCCCTATCACCTGCTGGGCTTCTCCCTCGGTGGACTGCTGGCGATTGCCGCGGCCGCGCGCCTGGAAAGCCTGGGCGAGCAAGTGGCCTTCCTCGGCATCATCGACTCGCAATACCAGCATCAGGCGCCGGAAGACAGTGTCGAGGCGTTGCTGGAATCGGCTGCGCAGGCATTGACCCTGGACAGCCAGGCGCTGATGCGTCAGTTGCCGCCACCGGTCATCGCCGCGCTGACCGAGCAACTGGACGCCCTGCCCCCAGCGAAACGCCTGGCGGAACTGGTGCAGTGGGCCCGCCAGCAAGGCCTGCAACTCGACGGCGACAGTTGGGAACACCTGCAAACGCGACTACGCTATCAGCAGCACACACAGCACCTGCTAGCCAGCTTCAAGCCGGCGCAGCTAAGCTGCCCGGTTCATGTCTGGTGGGCCAGCGACACCCTGGCCCAGGCCGAGTTCGTCGACCCGCATTGGGAACGCCTGAGCAGCGGGCCGCTGACCCGCGAGGTCATCCAGGCGCAGCACCTCACCATCCTCGAGCAAGGCGCCCTGCACCAGCAATTGGCGGCGTGTCTCGAGACATTGGCTACGCACGGAGTGGTTTGAAATGGATCTGTTGTTACTCATGGCTAAACGCTCATGGCGCGCACTGCTGGTGGCGACCCTGACGGGCCTGATCTGCGGCCTCGCGGCGGCCGGGCTGATCGCCAACATCAACCACAGCCTGGCGGTGTTCGACCAATTGCGTCCGCTGGACGGCCTGTACTTCGGTGGGCTGGTGGTGCTGGTGGCGATATCCCGGGTGATCTCCGACGTCAGCCTGCTGCGCCTGGGCCAGGCGGCGGTACACGACATGCGCCTGCACCTGAGCGCCAAGCTGATCGACACGCCTTACGCGCAGTTGCAACGCCTGGGCAAGCACCGCCTGCTGGCGATGTTGACCGACGATACCCAGACCATCAGCCAGGCCGTGGAGCTGGTGCCGATCCTGTTGGTCAACGCCGGGATCATCGCCGCGTGCCTGGCCTACCTGGGCTGGCTGAGCCTGCCGCTGCTGGGCCTGACGCTGTCACTGATTGTCCTGGGCAGCCTCAGTTTCAACTGGCCGCAGCGCCGGGCCTTGACCTCGATCTCCCGTGCACGGGAGCTCAAGGACCAGTTGTTCGACCAGTACCGCCTGCTCACCGACGGCAGCAAGGAGCTGCAACTCAACCACCCGCGTCGCCAGCACTTCTTCACCCGCCTGCTGATACCGGTGAGCCAGCAGTATCGCCGGGACTTTGTACGGGGCATGAGCATCTACGCCCTGGTGCTGAACTGGGGCAATGCGGTGTTCTACCTGCTGATCGGCGTGGTGCTGTTCGCCGCGCCGCAGTTCATTGACCTGAGCGCCAGCCTGGTGACCGGCTATATCCTGGCAATCCTGTACATGATCACGCCGCTGTCGGAGCTGATGCACGCCTTGCCGACCCTGGGCCGGGCCAGCGTTGCACTGAACAAGATCCGAGCCCTGGAAAGCGAGATGCAGACCGCCGACGAGGCCGACGACAGCCTCTCTCCGACCCAGGTCCGCAGCCTGGTGTGCCGGCAGGTCAGCCATACCTACTACCGCGAACGCGAAGACGGCCATTTCACCCTCGGCCCCATCGACCTGACGTTGAATGCCGGCGAAGTGGTATTCATCACCGGCGGCAACGGCAGCGGCAAGACCACCCTGGCCTTGTTGCTGACGGGGCTCTACCGGCCGGAAGGCGGCGACATCATGCTCGATGAGCAAGTCTCCTCAAGCAATGACAACCACCATTACCGCCAGCACTTCTCGGCGATCTTCACCGACTTCTGCCTGTTCGAGAACCTGTTCGATGGCGACGATCCGCACCTGGTGAAACAGGCCCAGGATTACCTGGTCCATCTGCAGTTGGATCACAAGGTGCACATCGAGGAAGGCAAGCTGACGACGCTGGCGCTGTCCACTGGGCAACGCAAGCGCCTGGCGCTGCTCAGTGCCTACCTGGATGATCGCCCGTGCTACCTGTTCGACGAGTGGGCGGCCGACCAGGACCCGGTGTTCAAGCACTTTTTCTACACCCGGATCCTGCCGGACCTGCGCGAGCGCGGCAAACTGCTGATCGTCATTTCCCATGACGATGCCTACTTCGGTCTGGCGGACCGGTTGATTCGCATCGAGCATGGCCAGCTCAGCGAAATCGCGCCCCACGCCGCCATGAAGATGCCGGCCATGCTGTCGGTTTAAGGCAGACGAAGAACCTGTGGCGAGGGGATTTATCCCCGCTGGGCTGCGCAGCAGCCCCTACACAGGCGACTCAATCCACCTGATATACCGAGTAGCAGGGCTTTGGGGCTGCTTTGCAGCCCAGCGGGGCGGTGCGACGTTTCGCTAAATCCCCTCGCCACAGGTTCATCGTTCTTCTTAGGTGAACAGCATTATCCCTAACGAGGCTCACGCCTCTTCATAGATGTAATGCAGGTAGCTCACCTGCTCCGCCAGGGGCAGGCGATGCAGTTTGGGGCAGGACTCGCAGAGCACCGGCGGCTGGCCTTCGACGGGTTCGTGCAGTTGGTAATGCAGGCAGCAATGCCGGCGCAAGGGCAAGCACGGGCAGATCTGCGGCGCGGGTGATTCGACCATGCGTTGCAGGCCCCGCAGCTTCAGGCGCCCGTCATTCACCGTGACCGGTTCCAGCCACTGGTGCGCCTCGGCAAATCCGTCCCGGGACAGGTCGGGGTCCATTCGCGCGAACGCACCATCCCAGATGGCAACCATGTTGCCCCACAGTATCTTCGGCGCCAGCCCCCCGGCGGCGGCCAGGGTCGCGAACAGCGGTGCCAGGTGCTCGTGGACCAACCGCGACCAGTAGGTCGCGCGCTCATCCGGGCCCAAAGCCGGCAGTCGGGTCGCCAGCCCCAGCGCCGAGGGCTGACCGTCATCGTGCAACAGCACCGCCTCTTCGCTCCAGAAATCGATGGCGCTGTGACGGGTCAACACACAGGCCAGGGTCGCCGGCAGGACGATGCTCATGTAGTTCATCGACCACTGCGACACCACGGCGGCGCGGTTCACCCCCGGATAACGCAGGGCGAAGCGGGTCAGCAGCGGTTGCAGGACCTCAGGGTCGGCAAGTCGGCTCAACGCGACGCAAGGCTGATCGGCGGCTCCCTGCCGGATAACCCGCCGTATCGGCGGCCAGGCCTGGTTGAGCCATTCTGGAAATTCGATGACGGGTCTCCCTTTCCCTAATTAATGCAAACGATTAGCATTGGCTGATCCTATCCTTCCTCATCTGCAAACTCAACGTCGTCAGCGACCGGGCTTACCAAGATCACATGCACACACTCCGCACTTTCTGGCGTCTCGCGCGGCCGTTCTGGACATCCGAGGAAAAATACCCGGCCCTGTTGCTGTTGTTGGGCACCGTGTTGATGACCCTGTGCCTGGTGGGCGTCAACATCCTCAACAATTTCTGGAACCTGCATTTTTACAACGCGTTGCAGGCCCTGGACTATCAGGGCTTTCTCGTCGGCAGCCTGCAATTCATCCTGCTGCAGGTCGGCATGGCCGGGTTTACCGTGGGTGCGTTCCACTTCCAGCAGAAGCTGACCATACGCTGGCGCCGTTGGGCCACCCGAAACATGCTCGACCAATGGCTGGGCAGCCAGCGCTACCAGAAGCTGAAGCTGAGCGAGACCGAGGTCGATAACCCCGACCAGCGGATCGCCGAAGACATCGACCTGTTTATCGTCAAGTCGCTGAAATTGAGCCTGGGATTGTTGACGTCGGTGGTGTCGCTGTTCTCCTTCCTGAATATTCTCTGGCAGGCGTCGAACCTGGTCAGCGTGCCGTTCGACGACCAATCGGTGGTCATTCCGGGGCTGCTGGTATGGATCGCACTGGTATATGCCCTGCTGGGCACCGGCCTGGCGTTCTGGCTGGGGCGCGCCTTGCCAAGCCTCAACTTCATGCAACAACGGCGCGAAGCGGATTTCCGCTTCTCTCTCATCCGCCTGCGGGAAAACGCCGACTCGGTGGCCCAGTACCGCGGCGAAGCGGTGGAAAACGAGCGCTTCAACCAGCGTCTGGAAGCGGCGTTGGAGAATTTCTGGGCGCTGGTCAAGAAGCAGAAGCTGATCATGGGCTATTCAACCTTCTACCTGCGCAGCGCCACGGTCATTCCCATGTTCATCATGGCGCCGCAATTCTTCGCCGGCGCATTCCCTTTGGGTCGCCTGACGCAGATCAGCGCAGCCTTCGGCGAAGTCCACGCGGCCATCGCCTACCTGGTCAGCGTGTTTCCGGAACTGTCGGAATGGAAGTCGGTGATCGACCGTTTGAACGGTTTCCAGGAACGCCTGGATCACCTCGAAATCAAGTCCGAGGTCCGTCTCGAGCAGCAGGCCGCCGGCCTCGATATCAAGGACCTGGACGTCTGGCTGCCGAGCGGCCGGCAATTGTTCAAGGGCTTCAACCTGTCGCTCAAGCCCGGCGACAGCCTGATGATCAGCGCGCCGTCCGGCTACGGCAAATCGACCTTGCTTCGCACGATCAGCGGGCTATGGCCCCATGCCAGCGGCACCAGCCGCTATGACCGGGAGCGGGCGCTGACCCTGTCGCAAAAACCCTACCTACCGCTGGGCTGTCTGCGCGAGGCGCTCTGGTACCCCAACCCGCCACGGCCCGAAGAAGATGCCGCGTTGCACCGGGTAATGGAGCACGTCGGCCTGCAACACCTGCGCGATCAACTGGACCAGGAGCGAGACTGGGCCCAGACCCTCAGCGTCGGCGAACAGCAACGCTGTGCATTCGTCCGCGCCCTGCTGGCCCGCCCGACGGTGCTGTTCCTCGACGAAAGCAGCTCGGCACTGGATGCGGCCAACGAGCTGCGCTGCTATCAGTTGCTCAAGCAGACACTGCCGGAGACGATTCTGATCAGCGTCGGGCACAACGCCTCGCTGGAGCATATTCACTGGCAGGTCCTGGAACTCAAGGATGAGGCGCAGTGGGTGCATCGCAAGGTTCAGCAGGCGGCTGTCAGCTAGCCGGGCGATCGTCATCGCGAGCAGGCTCGCTCCCACAGGGTTTCCGGGTGGCTGCAAGGTCTGTGGGCGGCGCAGATCCCATGTGGGAGCGAGCCTGCTCGCGATGGCGCCCGTACACTCAACACCGACCCAAACTGCCCCACCGCTTTCGCGATGACCGCCAGTCCCCGCACCGCGAGATCTCTCTGAACTTCCATCCGGCATCTTCCCTCTGCCCTTTACCAGCATGCTAATCAGAGAGAGGCAGGACGTCATGAGAGCACTCACTTACCACGGTGCGCACAATGTAAAAGTCGACACGGTCCCGGACCCGATCCTGATGGACAGCGATGACATCATCCTGCGCGTCACGGCGTCCGCCATCTGTGGTTCGGACCTGCACCTCTACCGCGGCAAGATCCCCTCGGTCGAGCATGGCGACATCTTCGGGCACGAGTTCATGGGAATCGTCGAAGAGGCAGGTCCCGCAGTGACCGCCGTTCAACCCGGCGACCGCGTAGTGATTCCATTCGTGATCGCTTGCGGCAGCTGTTTTTTCTGCCAGATGGACCTGTTCGCAGCCTGTGAAACGACCAACACCGGTCGCGGTGCCATCCTCAACAAGAAAGCCATCCCACCCGGCGCAGCGTTGTTCGGCTTCAGCCATCTGTATGGCGGTGTACCCGGTGGACAGGCCGAATATGTACGGGTGCCGAAGGCCAACACCGGCCCCTTCAAAGTGCCTGGGACTCTTTCGGACGAGAAGGTGCTGTTTCTTTCGGACATCCTGCCCACCGCGTTCCAGGCGGTCACCAATGCGGGGATCGGCAACGGCTCGAGTATCGCCATCTACGGCGCCGGGCCGGTCGGTTTATTGAGTGCCGCTTGCGCCCGGATGCTGGGCGCCGAGCAGATCTTCATGGTCGATCATCACCCCTATCGCCTCGCCTATGCACAGCAAACCTATGGCGTGATTCCAATCAACTTCGATGAAGATGACGATCCCGCCGACACGATCATTCGCCAGACCAAGGGCATGCGCGGTGTCGACGGCGTGGTCGATGCGGTGGGCTTCGAGGCCAAAGGCAGCACCACCGAGACGCTGCTTGCCACGCTCAAGCTTGAGGGCAGCAGCGGCAAAGCCCTGCGCCAGTGCATCGCGGCCGTCCGCCGTGGCGGGGTCGTGAGCGTGCCGGGGGTGTATGCCGGCTTCATCCACGGTTTCCTGTTTGGCGATGCCTTCGACAAAGGCCTGACGTTCAAGATGGGCCAGACCCATGTACAACGCTATCTCCCCGAGTTGCTCGACCACATCGAGACCGGTCGCCTGGCCCCGGAGGTCATTATCAGCCACCGGATGTCGCTGGAACAGGCCGCCGAGGGTTATGAGATTTTCGACAAGAAGCAGGAGGACTGCCGCAAGGTCATTCTGACGCCGGGGGACTCAGCCATCGCGTTGCCGGAGGGGGATGGCCCGGCCCTGGTGCTGGGGACTTGAACTCAGCCGCCTTGGGAGACGCCAGCGTAACGCTGGCCCGTACGTCGGCGAACACGTAACAGGGAGCGGTCATCGTTAGCAAAGCAGGGCAACATTGTCATCGATCCGGCCTTGAATGATGCGCAAGGTTTCCTGGGTGATCGCTTGTGGGTACAGCTTCTCGGCAACGGTTGCAAACTGACTGGCAACGCTGCAAATCCGGTCGATAATGGAGCTTGCCCTCTCCCATGAAACCTCTGCTTCATCCGCAAGCCTGAGCAGGGCCTTCCGGTTGATCGCCAAGGCCTCACCCATTACATCCATCTGGTGATAGCCGCCCGGCCCTTCGCAGAACGTCACGTCATAGGCCGGGGCCAGCTTCCAGTCGCCAGCCGGCGACATCAGGTAGGAAAAATTCTTGGGGTGGTCGTCTCGGTTGTTGAATGCGACGTTGAAGACTGCACGCTCGAATGCGATCGCTTTCTCTCGCACGTCATTGGTACACATCTGGGTCGCACGTAGGAAGTTGACGTAGTCCAGGGCACCCGGTGATTGGTAATCGGCTCCGGTAAAGGCTGCAAGGCTCTGCATGGGCACGCGTTGACCGTACAGACGGTCGAACCGTTTACTCGCGAACGCCGCCAGCCCGTTGGGCAGACTGAAGTACTCGGTATCCGGCGTCTGGATGCCGCATATACGCAAGCACTCGGCATAAACCATTTCGACGGCACAGACCTCGGGATGTTCGTCTTTGCCCGGGAACTTGATCAGCCACGCTTCGAAGCCTGGCTTGACGGCGGTGGTAAAGGATCCGGCTTCAGGATCCCGATAGACCAAGGCCTTTGGCCTGGCGCCCTGAGGAGAGCCCCCCACCAGCAGCAGGTTTTGCAGGAACTCCCCGCCTTCCCCCTTGAGAACTTCCTGCACCTCGGCTGCGAGCAGATCGAGGGGGATATGTGCTTGCGGCGCATGCCCCTCGGGAACCACGGGCTCGAATGACATCGCTCCCATGGCATTGCCGCCAATATAGGACAGCCGCTCCAGAGGTCCTATGCGTGCGGTATTAAGGTTACGACGCCTGAACAAACGGTCCATCAGCAGCATACCCCAACCGTCAGGCAGCGAGTCATAGATCGGACCGGGCAATCCCAACTGATGGGACGGGAACCCCCTGCGTAACTGCGGGCCCTGCAACGGAAGTGTGTAGGACGACAACTCCAGACCTCGAAGCTTCGCCTCATTGCTGTACTCGAACACAATCTGCGGTCGGCCGCTGAGGACAGTCGTCGACACAAGTGTCCCCCACAGCCAACGCTCTCCCCAGCCTTCGTAGTAGACGTCGACTTGCTCAAGCATTGTCGGGTTTCCTCGTGGCACGATGGCGCTTGGAAATGTGTTCGTAGAGGCGAATGTCTTCAATACTGTCCAGCACAGGCAGGAACAGTCCTTCGAGTTCCTTGCTGCGGCCCAGGACCATTGCTACACGAACGACATTCTCGAAGCCGACATTGCGCCCTGCCTCCAGATTGGACACGGTATTAGTCCCGATGCCTGCGCGCCCGGCGACCTCGGCTTGCGTCATCTGCTGAGCCAGCCGCTCCATGCGCAGGCGCTCGCAAAGTCGCTTGACGATCTCATCCGGCTTGCTGAAGCCTAAATCCAACATAATGGGTATCTCGTTACCTTAGCCCTTGCTAATTCACAACACTATAAGGTCAAGACTAGCACAGCGTAAGAAAACTTAATTCCCTTAAAACAAGGCTTAAATAGGTATATCTGCGGTTAATCAACAGTATATTGGAATTAGATCAGACATCTGCCTCTGCATCCCCTTCGGTGCTACGCTTTGAGTCCGCAAGAGAAACTCAATCACCATCACTCCTTCTCCAACATCCCGATCACCTCATACGGCGTCTGCAGGTCACGCTCGGGAATCTCCCAGATCAGCAGCTTGGGGGGCGTATCCCGAAAAGCCGGGTTGCTGAAGTACTGGTTGGCGCCGCCGGAGAATTCGCCACCGTCCTTGGCGAAACTTCCCACCGGAGCGCCCAGTGCCAGTTCGAGAAAACCCACGAAATTGGAGTTGCGCGAGAACGAGGTGCCGATCAGCGCGACGTTGGGCAGGCCTTCATCGCCAAACAGATCGTCGAGGTTGTCGCCGCCGTTCTCGGCAGCTTGCGGCTGCTCGCTGACTTGGGTGGCCGCGACGGTTTCCGGGGTGGGTTGCCAGCTCAGCGGCAGCCAGTCGATGCCGGCCAGATGCACGAGGTCACCTGCACGCAAGGCCGCCGGGTTGGTGAGGGTTACAAAGGTCTTTTGTGGCGTGGCGCGAATACCCATTCCCTGGACCTGTTGCGCAATTGCCCGGGCCGCCGCATTGGCGCCGCTCTCGCTCCAGTGTGTGTCGGTGCGCAGGTAAGCCGACGCGCCCAGCGGCTGCAACGTCGGCGCCAGGTTCAGCGCCGGTACCCCGGCCTGGCTCAGCGTGTTGGTCCACTCCTCCGCCCGCCGGGCCAGTTCGGTCGGACGATCCAGGCCACACAACTGCTCGGCGGCGATGCGGCTCTTGTCCGGCACCACCGCCACCAGCAATTGAATGCCGCGCTGGTTCAGTCGCCGTTGGACGTCGATCACTGCCTTCGCCTTGGCCTCGGCGTTGGCCCGGGCATGGCGGTTGATGCGCATCTCATCGGTGAGGAACAGCCAGCCCTGGCAACCCGGACGCACCCGCGGCCCGGTGTCATGGAACAGCAGCCAACTGGCGCCGCGCTCCAGGTTGGCGGCCTGTTCCGGGAACCAGGCGTTGGACAGCTGCTTGGCGATGCGGTGGGTGACATCGCCATGCACCACCGCATCGCGGGTCAGGTTGGCCGGCAGCATTTGCACCTTGCCGCTGAACAACAGCCAGCCGCAGGAGATCAAGCCGACACCGAGCAAGCCGATCAGTGTGTAGCCGCAGATTTTGCTGGTTCGGGTAACCAGATCACTAGGGGGTGGCGGTGCGCTGGGCGCAGACTTCTTTGGCGTCGTCATCAGAACTGAAAGTACAGGAAAGGCACGGCTTCACGGCTGGCGATCAGAGCGAACGACAGCAGGAATCCGGCCACGGGCCAAAGGGCGACAGCCAATGCGAACCACACATTGCCCGCCAGTCGTCTTTCACAGCGTACCTGCCAGATCGGCAGGATCACGCACACCACCCCCAGTAGCGCCGCCAGGCCATGCACCGGGCGCAACGTCACCGCCAGCGCATCGCCAAGGGCAAACCCGTGCAGGCCGAACTGCCCGGCGTACAGGGTCATGGCCGAGTGGAAATCCGGGGCGCGGAACAGTGTCCAGGCCAGGCAAACGAACAACAGCGTCAACACATGGGACAACGCACGCGGGACGGCCGGCAGGTTCGAGCGCGACCAGGCGCGGTCGACACACAACGCCACGCCATGGGCCGACCCCCACAGCAAGTAGTTCCAGCTGTCACCGCCATGCCACAGCCCGGCAATGGCCATGGTCAGGAACAGGTTGCGATAGGTTTTCCAGACACCGTGACGGTTACCGCCCAGGCCAATGTACAGGTAATCGCGCAACCAACTGGACAGCGACAAGTGCCAGCGCCGCCAGAAGTCCTGGATGCTGCTGGCCAGGTACGGCCGGTTGAAGTTTTCCGGGAAATGAAACCCCAGCATCAGCCCCAGGCCGATCGCCATGGCGCTGTAGCCGGCGAAGTCGAAAAACAATTGCAGCGAGTACGCCAGGCAACCGATCCAGGCGTCGACGAATGAGGGGTTTTCCAGATGGAAAGCCACGTCCACCAACGGCGCCAGGGTGTCGGCCACCAACACCTTCATGCACATGCCGACCATGAAGCGACGGGCACCAAGGGAGAAGTTCTGCCAGTTGAACCAGCGCTGTACCAGCTCGCGGCGGACCCAGTCATAACGAATGATCGGGCCGGCAATCGAGTGGCCGAACATGGAAATGTAGGTGGCGTAGTTGAGGAAACTGCGTTCCACCGGCACCGTGTGGCGGTGCACATCCACCAGATAGGAAATCGCCTGCAACACGATGAACGACAGCCCGGCCGGCAACGCGACTTTCTGCCATTCCAGCGGCATCGCGCCGTAGCTGGTGATCAGGTCGTTCCAGGTGCCGGCGACGATGTTCGCGTACTTGTACCAGCACAGCACGGCGGTGTTGAACACGATCAGCGCGACCAGCAGCCGCAAGCGCCCACGGGCGTCCTCGCGGGAACGGTCGACCAGCAGGCCGCCGACCCAGGCGACGATGGTCAGCACGATGTGCAACGACAGGAACAGCGGGCTCAGCCAGCCGTAGAACAACCAGCTGCCCGCCAGCAGCACCCCGTTGCGCCAGCCGTGGGGAACCAGGGCGTAGATCAACAGGAAGGCCGGCAGGAACAGCGTCAGGAACTCGAGCGAGGCGAAAACCATGGCGACAGCGCAATCCGATCAGTGGGACAACGTGTCCGTGGCGGCCAGGAGGCGAGGTCCGGTGGCAGTCGGCAGCAGCAAAACGCTGTAGCGCTCGCCTGCCTTCAGTTCACCCAGATCCAGCGCGGGGCCGACATTGGCATTGGCGCAGACCAGTTGCACCGACAGCTTCACCGGGTTGATCGAGCGGCGTTGCAGGTTGCCTTCGGTCACGCCTTTGAACAGATCGGCGGTGCGACCTGCGGGGCGCAGGCTGGCATCGACGCAGCTGCTGTCCAGGTTGAAGAAGCCCAGCGAGGCCTTGAGGCCGTTGAAGTCGTCCGGGATGTCATGCACGGTCACTTGCCTGAGCCCCTTGCCGTCCGCAAGCGCGACCACGGTGGCGAATTCGCCGGGCTCGGCTTTTACTTCCAGCGCCAGGCGCTGCTCGCCGCTGACCAGGGTGCCCTTGATGGCGCTGCTGGCCGTGACCGGGAAAAACAGCGAGGCCGGCTGCGCCGCGTCCAGCTTCAGCGGCGGTTGGCCTTCCTGGGCAATGACCTGCATCGGCTCGGCGCTGCCGTTGACGAAGCGAATGAACGCAGCATCTTCGGCGGGACCGGTCGGGTACAGCGGGATGTCCGCCGCCACCACGTTCAAGCTCGATAGCAACAGCGCAGCCGCGCTCAGCACCTTGGCGTTGGTCATTTTTTCGCCCCTTTGCTGCTCAGCGCTTCAGGCGGCAGCTTGCCCAGTGCAGCGCCGATTGCGGTGCCCCAGGCCTTGTAACCCGCCACGGTGAAATGCTGACCGTCGGTGGTGACCCATTGGCCCGGCTTGGAGAAGGTCAGCGAGTCGATATAGGTGCAAGGCGCGACGTTGCTGGCCAGAAACTGCGACATCAGTTGGGTACGCGCATCGTTCTTCTGGTACATGCCGCCGGCCTTGCCCCACGCTGGGCCGACCCAGGCACATTTGGTGCCGGTGGCAGCGATGGCCTTGGTCAGGCTGGTCACGCTCTGCCAGGCCCAGGCCTTGGGAAATGCCGGTTTGTCGTAGGACGCCATGGTGTCGCCGATGACCAGTACGACCAGGTCGGGCTTGTCCTTGGCGATCAGCTCGGCGATAGGCGTGGTGGTCGCGTCACGGCCCTTGATCTCGATCTTGGCGGTGCCCTTTTGCTCGGCGCCACAGTCGACTTTCTTGCTGATCAACCAGTCGCCGGCGCTGGCGCCACAGGCGCCGATGGAGTGAACGATCGCGCCCTGGCGGGTGAGATCGGCATTGAGCGGCTCCATCAGGTGGTCCGCAAGGCTCATATGGCTTTCGCCGAGCACCAGAAGGGTCAGGCCGGCAAGGGCAGAGGCTGGCATAGGTATCTCCGGGAATCAGTTCGAATAAGGTGAGCGGTAAGGGCTGACCGGTAGCGCCATCGGGCTGCCCGTCATGTCCTCGAACATGTAGCGCGCATACAGGCCACCATTGAATTGTTGATAGTCGCTGGCGTTGTCCACGCCGATCGTTGCGCCCAGGAAAAAGCGCGAACCGAACTTGTACTCGCCGGCTGCCGCCAGGCTGTAGCCCACCCCGGTTTTGCTCTGGCCGGCGTAGCGCGAGTCGTTGGCCGCCTGGCGGTCGCTGTCGTTCGGGAAGAAATCGGCGCCGTCCTGCTGGAAGTGCTGGATGCCCACCGAACTCTTGACCTGATAGGTAAAGCGCTCGGTACGCTGCTGCCAGGTCACCGGCACGCCCAGGGCGAAATAGCTTTGCGGGCTGAAGTAGCCGCCGTGCCCGTACGTGAAGAAGTCCTGGTTGTTTTCGTAGCCCAAGGCGGTGGCGCTCAGGCCAACGGTGAGCGAGTGGTCCTGCGTGTTGTCCAGGTACCAATAGACGCCGCCACCGAGCTCACCCCGGGTGTTGGATTCGACATTGTGGCCCACCAGTTCGTGCACGGAGCCATACCCGTAGGCACCGACCTGCGAGTCGTCGTAGCTCAGTTCGCCACGCACACCGTTGGCGGTCACCCCGCCCCACGATCCACCGCCAGCACGCTTGTCGGTGGTACCGGCAAACGACGTCAGGCTGTCGGTGACCGCGCGACGCGACGCCGCGACGCGGTAACGGACGTTGGCGTTGCTATCCAACGGGCGATCGACACTCACGCCCCCCACCGCCGTCGTGTACTTGAAACCGATCGGCGTGGTCCCGACATCGGCCTTGATGCCTTCATCGGGACGCTCGTACGCCACCCCGACGCCGACGCCTTCGGCGCGCTGCGAACCGATACCGGAGGTTGCGCTGGAGACGCCGCCGAAACGACTGGCGGCCTCGCCCTTCACACTGCCGGCCGTGAGCGCGACGGGAGTGATACGCACGGCCAGGCGGTTATCACCGGCCGGTACGTTCACTTCGAACGGCGTTTCAACGTCCGTCAGTTTGCTCAGGCCCGATTCGCTGTTGTTGCTGCGAACGCTCAACCCCTGGGCGACGTAACCGCTGCGCTCCTGAAGAATATCGTTGAGGGCACGCTGAGCCGAGCTTGTCGAATCGACGACGGTCATTACCGTTCGAGGTTGCGGCTGGGCATTGAAGGGGTTGCCCTGGGCGACCGCGGTACCGCGCACGGAGGCCGCTTGAGCGCTGTTCCGCGGCTGGCCTGGGTAGGCATCGGCAGGCACGCCATCGGCACTGGCGAGCATGACGCCGCCGTTGAGAATGGCCTCCGCCGGTGGTGGGATGGCCGACGCCGGTGCACGCAAGACCTGCCGACGCTGCCCTGCTCCGCCGGCGAACGGGTTCGCCGCCACGCTCATTGCGCCAGGCTGGGCGGCGAGGCTGCGTTGCTTCTCGCTCTGCTCGATGGCAACCGCTTTACGTAGCACTTCAGTCGCCTTGCCGCTGTTGCCCATCGCCCGGTAGATGCGTGCGACTTCAGTCAACGATTCTGGATCGTAGTTCTGCAACGCCATGAACTGTTCCAAGGCATTTTCCGCGTAGCCGTTGTCGTGGGCGAGTACGGCAGCATCGGCCGCGTTCAACAGCACCAACGGGTCGTTCGGGTTGCGCTTGAGCAGGGGTTTGTACAAGTCGAAGGCCTTGGCGTTGTCGCCATTGGCGGTGTACATCCTGGCCAGTGCCGAGGTCGCGGCGACATCGCCCGGACGTTGGGCCAACGCTGGCGCCAGGGTGTCGTAGGCCGCCGCCAGATCACCGCCTTCGCGCAACCGGTCAGCCTGACGGATACGGTACAGGTACAGCACATCGTCATAACGCTTGCGGGTCGCGACGCTCAGCGGCTGGTTCTGCAAGCTGTTCAGGATGGAATTGACCTGGGCGTCGTCGCCGGTCTTCAGCAGCAAGGAGGCGTATTGCAGCATCAGGTCAGCGGACGGCGCGCTGCCTTGGGTCAGCAACGAACGCATCATCGACAGCGCCTGCTCGACATCGCCCGCGTCGACATAGGCCGACGCCAAGGTCGCCGTGCGCTCAGGGCTACGAGCGGCCATCGGTTGCAGGCGATCGAGCAAAGCCAGGGCTTCCTGACGCTGCCCGCGCTTGGCCATGGCGGCCGCCAGATTGATTTGCGTGGTCAACGTGACTCGATCCGCCAGCTCGTTCATATCCGCGCTGCGGCGGTCGACGGGAATCCGGTTGATGGTGGCCTGGGCGTCTTTCCACTGCTCCATTTCCACCGACAGTAAAGCACTGGTGTACAACGCATCGACGTTGTCCGGGTGACTTTTGAGAAAGGCGTCGATCAGGTCACGGGCCTTTTTCGATTCGCCGGTTTTCAGATACAGGCGCGCGAGGCTGAAACGCGTCCAGACATTCTCCGGATCGCTGTTCACTGCATCGATCAACGCGTTCTGGGCACTGCGGATATCGCCACGTTGCTCGGCCACGCTGGCCATCTGGGTGGAGCGCAACGCACGCAGCTGGCCGGTGTTGCCGAGCTTGGCCTGTTCAGCGGCAGGCAGGCTGTCCAACAGGCTCAAGGCTTCATCGGCCTGCCCGGTCTGCGACAACACATTGACCAGGCCGCGGATCGCCTGCGGGTTGCCAGGCTGGTTCGCCAGTACCTGACGGTAGTTGGCGGCTGCGCTGTCGAACTGGCCGGCCTGGGCCTGGATGTCGGCCAGGGTCAGACGAGCGTCCAGGCCATTGGGATTCATCCGCATGGCCTGGGCGACGGCTTCGGTCGCCTTGGCGGTCTGTCCTTTGGCCTGCAGGTCACGGCCTTGTTGCAACAGCGCCCAATAGCGAACGCCGTTCAAGGCGGGTTTCCAGCGAGTGCCACCGGTGCTGATCGCCCGGGTCAACAGTTGCTCGGCTTCGGGGTAACGGCCTTGCTGCTGACGGACCACACCCAGGCCGCCCAGGGCATCGCTGTCATCCGGACGGGCCTTGAGGCGCGCCTGGAAGGCCGTTTCCGCGCCGGCCTGATCGCCCTTCTCCAAGGCCCGCAAGCCGCTGGCCACCAACGGGTCCTGCTGCCAGCTGGAACCGCCAGCGGTAGCCGCTTTCTGGTGCCCCTTGTTCATCTGGTCACGGATTTCCTGGTCGTCCGGGTGAGCCTTCAGGAACTCTTCGAACAACGGCACCTGGGCAGCCGTCGGCGGGCCGATCCAGACCAGCGCCAAACGCCAGCTTTCATCGGCGTCACCGGCGATTTCCACGCGCTTGGTCAACCTGGCGAGCACCCGAGCGCCCTCGGCACGGCTGTCTTCGTGGCGAATCAGTTGCTTGCCATAGAACAGCGCCAGGATCGCGTCATCGGGGGTTTCGCGCAGCAGGCGCTCCATGCCCTGGCGTGCTTCGGCCCAGCCGTCGGCATTGAAGGCCAGGTTGTTGTAATACTCTCGCCCTACCGTGCCTTCCGGGGTCAGGCCGTTGAACATCTTGCGAAATACGTCGGTCGCTTTGTCGCGCTCACCGGCGTCGACCAGGCGACGGGCCTCATCCAGGCGCGCCTTGTTGTCCGGCCTGGCCAGCGCGATGTCCTGCTCCAGTTGACGAGCCATCCAGGGTTGCGGCGACAAGGCTTGCAGGCGCGCCAGGTATTCCTGGGCCTGTTGCGGCTTGTTCTGCTTGACGCCGATCAGCCCCATGCCATAGAGGGCATCGACCTGATTCGGATCCAGGCGCAGGACTTTCTGCCAGATCTCGGCAGAGCGCGACGCATTCGAGCGGGCTTGCCAGTACTGGCCCTGTTCGACCAGTTGGGCCTGGATGTCCGTGCCTTCGGCATGAACACCGGAGGCGATCAGCGCAATGAAAACTGCAACAGCTAGCGTGGAACGGCGCGGGCGCATGACGTCTCCCAGGACAAAGTGAGCGTTCCGTCATCACGGAACTGGTAACGCTTCTCTGCCCAACCCAACCCGAACAGGCTTAGCATGACGTTGTAATAGAGAGGATCGGCACCTTGGTCGCTGCCTTTAGCGAATGCCGCAGCAATACCGTCCTGGGCGCGACGTTGTTGTTGCTCGGCCAACCAGGGGTGCCCCTTGGCAATGAAATACGGCACCAGCGCCGCCGAATAGCCGAAGGGCCCGGTGCCATCGACCGCAGCGGACATCACCTGGGCTTTTTCTGGCGGGACACCCGTCGATGCCGTGCTTTGAACCATGCCATCCAGGGCTTCCAGGAGCTTTGGAGCCACCGGATCGGTCTTGGGTGTCATCCCTGCCCACAGGTAGACGCGGATCGCGTCGTAACTGCCCAGTCCACCCTTGATCGGATCGATCACGAACAGCCCGGACTGCGCGGAAGTCCCGCGATAACCCACCCAATCCGCGACATAACCCTTGGGGCTGGCACTGCGGACCAGTTTGACGGTGTTGTCCGCGATATCCTTCCATGGCCCTTTCGGTTGCTCTTTGGCCAGTCGCAGGAGCAATGGCCGAGGCAGATAGCTCGGGTTCAGGCGCCACAGATGATCTGGCTGAACGAAACCTTCGGGGCCCGGCAAGAGCATTTTCCCGAGGCCCGGCAACGTGACGACCAGTTTCGACTCAATGCTCTTGAGCAACTGCAGCGCTTCGACCCGGTACTCGGGACGCTGCCACAGCCGCGCCGCTTCGAGCAGCGAATAGACGATCCACAGGTCGGCGTCGGATGCCGAGTTGGCATCCTGGAGTTGCCACTGCCCGTCCTTGCCCTGCCCCCACAGCCAGCCCGGCAGGCGGGTCGCGGGGTCCGAGCCGAGCAGGTTGGCGCGGGTCCAGGTCCACAGGTGCTCGAAGCGCGCCTGATCGTTCCCGATCAGCGCGAAGAGCATGCCGTAGGACTGCCCTTCCGACGTGCTGTGGTTGGCCTCCATGCTGGAAGACAACATCCGGCCATCGTCCTGGATGTAGCGCGTGGCCCAGGATTCCCACAGGGGCCAGGCCTTGGCGGCACACGTCGGCTCCGTCGCGAACGACGGCAAGCACGTCAAGGACACGAGGGAAGCCAGCATGGCGCAGGCAGTGCTGCGCAGCCAACTGCCGGGCAAGGTCCGACGCACGTTCATCGATACGGTCTCACGGTCACGCTCAGACACTCAGTCGCTTCCTGGCTTTGGAACGCAGCCCCAGATAGGCCAGGCCGCTCAGCAACAGCACGCCCAGTGCCGTCATCAGCAACGTCCAGCCCACATGGCGCGACATCAGCCATTGCACGTACTTGACCGGCGACAGGCTGCCGACGAAATACTGCTCGTCAGCCACCAGCGGCTCGATCGCCTTGCCACGGATGACCACCAGGCTGCCCTGAATGGCGCCAGCGTCCTGGTCCGTACGGCTCAATGCTTCAGTGGCCTGGGCCAGGCCGGCAGCATCGCCCCCGGCAATGACCACGACACTGCGGCCACTCTTGAGCGGCGACTCGAAGCCGGTCAGGTAGGTGTTGGGCTGGCCACCGGAGAACGCCATGGCCAGGCGGCTCTTGCGCAGGTTCGCTTCCGGATCGGAGCTGAGCCAGTCCTGTATGCGCAGGGTCAGGTCAGACACTTCGAAACGTTGCTGCTGGCCGGTCCCGGCCGCCGGCAAACGATCCGCCCATTGGGTCAGCAACGGCTGGTTGGCGCCGGACGCCATCACCAGCAGGTCCTTGTCGGCAACAGTCGGCGCCTGTGCCGCCTGGATGACCGTCACGCCGGTTGCGGGATAGCCGGTGGAGTCACCGAAGCGACCCAGTACGGTCAGGTAAGCGCTGACGTCACCGAGGCCGGCGTTGTCCGGCAGCACCACGGCGGTCTGCGACAGGTCAGCCATGCGGGTGAACGGGAAGCCAGCGTCCTTGAACACACCCAGGTTGGGCATGGCCATGAAATGGTCGTAGTCGGTCAGGTCCAGCGTCGACTCAGGGTCGATGCTGCCACGCATGTTGTCGATGATGATGTCGCGGCATTCACCTTCCTTGATGTAGTCGTACATGTAGCGCAGTTGCAGGCGCGACTTCAGCGCAACGGCATTGAGCGGCAGCAACACGCGCATGTCGCGCACCAGGGTCTCGTCCTTGATCGCGCTCAACAGGCTCTTGTCCAGACGCTCCACCGAAGGCAGGGTCTCGGACTTGATCAGACCATCGTTGAAGCTGACGATGAACGACGAATTGACGGATTTGGGCTGCGGCGTATAGCGATACTTCAGGTTCAGCGGTGCGCCGTCCTGGTGCCAGTTGAACAGATCCGGCGGGAAGTTCAGTGGTACGGTGATGTCGCCGGGGTTGTACCCGGAAACGTTCAGTTGCTTGCTCGCGATCAGTTCACCCAACTTGACCGGGCGATCGGTGGGCAGCCAGTTCGGTGCATCGTATGGCTTGCGCGGCTTGAGGACATCGAGTTGGTTGATCACCACCGTGCTGCCCGACAGCGCCTGGCCACCGACCGACAGCGCGATGGCGGCCAGCTTGAGTTCTTCGGTGTTGCGCCCCGCCACCACCAGCAGCTTGCCGTTGGCGTCGTTCGGGTTGGTCAGGATGCTCAGGGTCGGCCCCTTCGGCGCAGGAATCGACAATCCGCCAATCTGCGCAGAGGCGTCGCCGCTGAGCACGATCACACCATTGCCCTGGGCCGGCAGCTCATTGAGCTGGGCCCGGAAGCTCGCGCCGCGATAGCTCGCCAGGGCACCGAACCAGGACGACAGCGCACCCGCCGCCTCGAGGGTGCCATTGTCCGGCGCGGCGCTGAAGATGATCGGCAGATCCAGGGGGCGGGCATCGCGCCGATCGAAGAACGGCACGGGCATCAGCGAAAGATCGTTCGGCAACGCCAGCGGCGAGGTCTGGATCTGCAGCGAAGAGTCATTGCTGACCTTGGCCCACAGGCTCGAATGCTGGGGGTCCTCGCAGCTCATGGTGTAGTGACCGATGAACTGCACGCTCAGGCGATTGAACTCGGTGATCAACTGCGGCGGAATCTCCACCGTCTGCTTTTGCAGCGTGCCGGCGTTTTCCTTGGGCAGCGGCACACTCGCCGCCACTTCATCGTTGACCATGATGTTGATCTGGGACAGATCGGGCAACAGCGCTGGCGAGTAACTGTATTGCAGCGTCAGATGCGCGCCGGTCACCACCTGATCGGCCCGCACGTCAAAGTTGACGCTATCGGTCGCTTCGACACCGTGCAGGTTCATCGGATAGGCGCGCCCCAACTGCTTGAGTGTCAGGGTGTAGCCATTGCCTGCGTCCGCCGGTGCGGTATCGGCGAATACCGCGCCACCACTCAAGGCCAGCAACGTTGAAGCCAAAATGCCTGAAAAATGCTTAGCGCTCATTGCTTGTCCATAAGGTTTTCGAGTGGTTGGGAAGACGGCCGGCGGGCAGAGAGGAATTTTTGCAGCTCGGCGAGGGTGGCCTTGAACAATTCGTAGATCCCCCCCATGCCGATGAAAGCGACGTCGCGCAATGCAGCCAACGGGGTGTCTACCTGTCGGCTGCCCCAGTTCGACGCCCAGGTGTCCGCGCGGGAGAAGGTCAGGCGCACCAGCTCGCTTTGCTGGCGCAGGCTCAAACGGTCGAACTGGGCGCCCAGGAGACCGCCGCGACTGAACATCACGGTCCCGGGGAACACACTGGCCTGGTGGTTGCGGAACAACGTCATGCGCAGGCGCTCGCCCTGGGCGATTTCCACGCCCTCCGGCAGACGGAAACCAAGACCCTTCTGCGAGAAGTCCTGGGTGATGCCGTCGAACGTGCGTCCATCCGCCAGCTCAATGCGCACCGGCAGTTCGGCGGCAACGCGCGGTTCGCTGCGGACCTGGCGCGTTTCACTGGCCACGGCCACCGAGGCGCTGGTAATGATGACGTTGTAGAGCGTCCAGGCCATGTTGATGAGGATCGTGGTCATCGCGCCCTCCTCGCCCTGGAACAATTGCCAGAGGCCGAAGGCAATGCCCGCGACGTTGAGAGTCAGCAGCACAATGTAGGGACGCGCCAGTTTCCACTCGAAAAACTTGCGGTCGATGATCCCGCCCTTGTCGGTCACGTTGAAACCGCCGAACTTGGGGTTCACCAGGGCCATGAGCACCGGTCCCATGATGTACCAGGCCAGTACCGTCTCGTAGACCTCGTTCCAGAACGAGTGCCGGAAACGCCCCTGGATCCGTGAGTTGGTCAGGCTGGCGTGGAGGATGTGCGGCAGCACGTAAGCGGTGATCATCAACGCCGAGGCGTGGAAAATCTGCGCCCCGAAAAACAGATAGGCCAGGGGTGCCGTCAGGAATGCGAGACGCGGCAGACCATAGAAGAAGTGCAACATGGCGTTGAGGTAGCACAGCCGCTGCCCCAGTTTCAGGCCGCGGCCCATCAACGGGTTGTCGGTCCGGAAGATCTGCGCCATGCCGCGCGCCCAGCGGATACGCTGGCTGATGTGGCGCGAAAGGCTCTCGGTAGCCAGGCCGGCCGCCTGCGGAATCGCCAGGTAGGCGGTGTTGTAGCCGGCACGGTTCATCTTCAGGGCGGTATGGGCATCCTCGGTCACGGTTTCCACCGCGACGCCCCCTATTTCCATCAGCGCGGTACGGCGCATCACGGCGCAGGAACCGCAGAAGAACGTAGCGTTCCACAAGTCGTTGCCGTCCTGGACCAGGCCATAGAACAGCTCGCCTTCGTTCGGGACGGAGCGGAACGTGTTGAGGTTCTTCTCGAACGGGTCTGGCGAAAAGAAAAAGTGCGGCGTCTGCAGCATCGCCAGTTTTGGATCCTTGACGAACCAGCCGACGCAGATTTGCAGGAAAGAACGGGTGGGCACGTGGTCGGCATCGAAGATCGCGACGAACTCTCCCTCGGTGACTTTCAGCGCTTCATTGAGGTTGCCGGCCTTGGCGTGGCGATTGTTGTCACGGGCCAGATAATTCACGCCAATGCTGTCGCAGAAGGTCCGGAAATCTTCACGACGCCCATCGTCGAGCACGTGCACACGCAGTTTGTCCTTCGGCCAGTCGATCGCCTGGGCGGCGAAGATCGTCACCTTCACGATATCCAGTGCTTCGTTGTACGTCGGAATGAACACGTCCACCACCGGCCATTCGGAAGGCGGCGTACTCATCAGCACCGGTTGGCGCCGCAGTGGCCAGGCGGTTTGCAGGTAACCGAAGATCAGGACGATCAGCGCATAGAATTCCGCCGCCAGCAGGCCATAGCCGAACAGGATGTCGAGCCAATCGTCGAAGCCCAGGGTCGAGGTGATCCGCCAGTACATGTAGCGCAGCGAAGCCGTCAGCGACAGACCGATCAGCAGCACCACCGGGAATCGGCCGGATTGTTTGCGCAGTATCAGCGCGGCGACAAAACAGCCTGCGGCGAAATAGCACTGTGATTGGAGGTCGAAAGGCACCGTGATAATGAACAGCGCCAAAAGAGCCGAGATCAGCAGGACACCGATCTGCACGGTGCGCCGTACCCCATGGGAAAGGTTCTCGAACCCGTCGGCCAGGGTTTGCGCCCAGCGTTGCAGGCGGCCGGGCACTTCATGTTGTTCGTTGGATTGACTCATGATGCGCGACTACCTGCCAATGCAGAGGTCCGGACAAGTGACTTCAGCGCATCGGCAATGGCCAGGACTTCTTGCCGTGCAGACGAGTCTTCATCTTCCAGTAATGGGTTGACGCCAAAGGCGAGGCCTTCGCTGATGGCGTGATCGAGCGGCAGGACACCGATCAATTGTTTGCCCAAGCGGCGCTTGAGCACTTCGAGCATGTCCTGGCAGAACGTGCGCGAGGCATCGAACTGGTTGACGACATAGTGACAGTCACGACGCCAGGCCTGATGGGTACGCCCTTCGAGCAATCGATCGATGGGATCCAGCGTCATGAACGAGGCCGGGTCCGGCGTGATGACGACGATCACCTGGTCGGCGACATCGAGCACCTGCTCCAGATACAGGGTGCGGCCGGGCGGTGTGTCGAGAATCACCACATCGTCAGCCGCCAGATCCATGCGCGCCAACTGCCGCGCCAGCCAATGAGTGTCATCCTCGAGGAAACGCTCGAGCGCACGACGCTCCTGCCCGGAGATCGGGCCGAAAGGCAGGACGCGGGTTCCGCCGATGCCATCGAGCAGCAAGCCGCTCCAGCATTCGCCGGTCAGGCTGGCGCTGGCCATGCCTGCGACATCCGGACTGACACCCAGGTGATATTGCAACGCGTTTTGCGGATCCAGATCAATGGCCAGCCTGCGCCCCTTCGCACCGAGCGCGCCCGCCAGCGCCGCACAGAGCGTACTTTTACCCACGCCGCCCTTGGGCGACACCACCGCGATGACCCGGGCCGGAGTGACCGCTACAGAACCGTTCGGGATCGATCGGCGTAACGCCTCCTCGTTCTGCGCACGCGCCTCGGCCTGGCGCTCAAGCGCGACTTCAGCCAGCAGGGAGCGCAGGGAACCAGCATTGGCGGGGACTGGAACAGGTTCGGATACCGCCGCGTCGACCGACGTGGCCTCAAGCAGATCATCCAGCACCGGCTCGACTCGCCGGTCCAGCGGATGAGCGGGCGTCGCCATCGTCTCGGACAGCGGCTGCACGGTTTCGACCGACTCGGGAGCAATAGCTGCCGCCGACTCTTCCGTCGCCACGAAAGCGCCAGATGCAGCAGGTACCGGAGATTCAGGCAATTCCTTGTAATTGAAGGAATTCTCCATCTCGATATAGCTGGCCGCACTCTCTCCGAACCTGCTCATCAGGTTGTCAATATCATTTGTCCGATTCATAAGCCCTTCACGGCGAGGTCAGTAGCATTCGGGCTCGTATAACGGCAAGCGAGTGCATTCGCGTGGCGAAATGATATCGTCAATATTTTGTTAACAACAAGCTCTTTTATTGGATCCAATAGAAAATAAGACAGGCGGACGCCAAAGTATTGGCGCCGACTGTTTCACAGGTTTATCAGCGAGCGGCAACGGCTGATTATTTGGCGAAGACCTGGCTCATATCCTTGAACGCTTTGAACTCCAGGGCGTTACCGCAAGGATCGAACAGGAACATGGTGGCCTGTTCGCCCACCTGCCCTTTGAAACGGACGTAAGGCTCGATCACGAACTCGGTGCCAAAGGACTTCAGGCGCTCGGCCAGGGCCTCCCACGCATCCCAACCCAGGATGACGCCGAAATGCGGAACGGGAACGTCGTGTCCATCGACTGGATTGCTGTGGACGTCCTCTTGCGAGGCCGTCTTGGGGTGCTCGTGGATGACCAGTTGGTGGCCATAGAAATTGAAGTCGACCCATTGGGTGCTGGAACGCCCCTCCTCCAGGCCAAAGACTTCACCATAAAAGGCTCGTGCTGCAGCCAGGTCATAAACGGGGATTGCGAGGTGAAAAGGCGAAAGGCTCATGAGCGCTCCAATATTTGATAGTCGTGGATGAACGAGCGTAGGCCGGAAAATCATCAAGAAAAATCAATATATATTTTTCAGAAGCACAACTAATATTTGTGAATGATCAAAGAGCTCAAGACCCTTGTCGCCGTAGCCCGGGAGGGTACGTTCGCCGCCGCCGGGAACAGGATCGGCCTCACCCAGGCGGCGGTCAGCGCCCAGATCCAGCGCCTGGAAGCCGAACTCGGCTTCGAGATTTTCGACAGGAAAGGCCGTTCGGCCCACCTCAACCGGATGGGCCACCAGATACTCCTGCAGGCGCAAGAGCTGCTTCGCCTTTACGACAACCTGGGCTCCGCCACCGTGGGACTGCCTGCCAGCACCTTGGTCAATATCGGCGCCATTGCTTCCGTCCAGCGCTCCTATCTGCCCGACGCGCTGGCCCGGTTCCACCAACAGTGCCCACAGTGTCGGACGCGGGTCATCCCGGGCTTGTCGATGGAGTTGGTCAACCTGGTGGATGCCGGCGAAATCGATATGGCGGTCATCATTCGCCCGCCCTTCTCGCTCCAGAGCGATCTGCGCTGGACAACCCTGGCGCTCGAGCCCTATCGCCTGATCGTGCCCCGTGATGTGCCGGGGGAAGACTGGTCGGAACTGCTCTCCAGCCACCCCTTCGTCCGGTACGACCGGTCGTCCTTCGGCGGCAGGCAGGTCGATCGTTTCCTGCGGCAGATGCATTTCACCGTGCGAGAGGTCTGTGAGCTGGATGAACTGGAGGCCATCATCAAGCTGGTGGAAAATGGCGTAGGCGTAGCGCTCGTTCCGCAGACCCTGTCCCATCGGCAATGGCCGGCAGGCCTCCGTGCGCTCGACCTTGGACCCCATACGTTCCATCGCGATATCGGACTGGTGCATCGACCTCGACAGGCCTTGACCGAACCAGTGCGGATCCTGGCCCAGCTTATAAGTGATCAAGTCGAGGGGAGTTCCGGGCAGCCCCAGGCATGAAAAGGCCACTCGAATCGAGTGGCCGTCAGGGGTCAGATCGCGCCCACATTCATTTTCGAACCATCGGTCAAGCGCGAGAGACGATAGGGTTCGGGATCGACACAGGGCGTATCGTTGGCGACCAGATCAGCGGCCAGATAACCGATCCCCGGTCCCAAACCGAACCCATGCCCGGAACAGCCCGCCGCAAGGACGAAACCTGACAATTCCTCCACGGCAGAGATCACCGGCACGGCATCGGGGGTGAAGTCGACATACCCGCCCCAGGTCTCAGCCACTTCAATGTTCGCCAGGGCCGGGAAACGCGCCCGGACCCGCTTCAGGATCTCGGCGACAGCCTCGGGCCTGGCCTCGGGATCGAGGACACGGTTGCGTTCGAACGCCAGGGGTTTATTCGCGCCCCAGCCTGCCAGCCCTTCGGGGCCATGGATAAAGGACTTGCCGATGCCGAACTCCATGGCGGCCAACCGCTTGACGAACATGGGCATGAAAGCCTTCCCATGGCGCAGGCCCTGGGGCGTGACGTCAAGCCGTGCCTTGCCACTGATGGCGATCGTATAACTGCCATCCAGACGGCGGGTGAGCGCGAAATCCGGCGTGTAGAGCGCATCCCCGAGGTTCGGCGCCGGGCGCGTACGCAGTGCGGTCTGGCGCACGCTCGCCTGGGGGAAATTCAACCCGTGGCGCCGACAGAACGCCGAGGCCCAGGCGCCGGCGGCACAGAGGACGGCCTGGGTGCGGATGACACCTTTTTCGGTGATCACCCCCGTCACCGCGCCATTGGTGATATCCAGGTCATAAGCAGCGCAGTCCTGATGGATGGTCGCGCCAAGGGCACGTGCGCCCTCGGCAATTCCCGGCGCCGCGAGCGCGGGCTCCGCCTTGCCGTCATCGACGGAATGCACGCCACCCAGCCATTGCCGACCGACAGCCGGGATCGCGGAAGTGGCCTCCCCTGGGCTCAGTATCCGCGTCTTGATGTCGAATTGACGGGCGATATCCAGCCACGCTTCCCATTCGGCGAGTTGCTTGGCGTTGTCGGTGGCGTACTTGAGGCCGCAGCGGCGGAAACCGAGATCAATGCCAATCTGCGCTGTGAGCTCATCCCACAGCCGCAAGGCGATACCCGAGAGAGGCAGCTCGCGGGCATCGCGATTCTGCTGGCGGCACCAGCCCCAGTTGCGGCTCGACTGTTCGCCGCCGACATAGCCCTTCTCGACCAGGGCCACCGAGAGTCCCCGTTTTGCCAGGAAGTAGGCGGCAGTCGCGCCGATGATGCCGCCGCCAATGATCACCACATCGGCATGGGAAGGAAGCTTTTCATCGCTGGGGATGCGTTTTATCGAGGGTGACATGCCAAGAGTCTCATCTGGATGGGTTATCAAGCCGGGCCATGCAGGCCGTTTTTCCAACGACCTGATGGTGGTCATTACGCCATGTACCGCCTACAGAGCTGTCTCGTTTTCACCGCGTTAAATCGCAGAAAAACTTGTTTTGGGGGCATGCGCAGCACAATCTGCCACGGTCTCCAGATGCCCTCCTTATCGCTTCATTCGGCACAGCGCCCGGCAATTTCCGCCATCAATAACGACGGGCTCGCCAATACCGGGCATTTCAGCTCCGCGGCGAGCCTGTCGCGCAAATGCGCCAGCGATGCCTGGGCGAGCACCAGCACATCCACCTCGTTGGAAATCCCGCTGGCCGCTTCAAGGAGTATCTCGTCATGCCGCGCCCGATCGCCCGCCATCAGTGCCTGGTAAGCCTCGGGGCGCAGTACCGTCTTGATCGTGACATCGCGTCCTTGCGCTGCAGCATGTGCATGCAGCAGCGCGCTGCTCGGTTCCACCGTGCTGGTCGCCGTGCAAAGCAGGCCAATCCGGGTGCCACAGCGCACTGCTTCCGAGGCCATCGGATCATCGATCTTCAGGATCGGCTGCGCCACGATGCTGCGCGCGATGTCGACAGCGGGAGACGTCGATGAACAGGTGACGACAATCAGGTCAGGCTGCGCTTGCGCCGCCAGCACAATCTGATCAACCACGCGCTGGTAGACCTGCGGCTGCGGTACGCCACGCAACAGGTCCTGCAGCAGGCTTTCGTTAAGGATATGGAAGCAGTCGGCGGCGGGAAGCTCGGCGCGCATACGCGCCCGGAACTCCTCGACCAGAAAACCGACGGTATGGATGAAAGCGATCCGCTGGGTCATGGAATTCTCCTGCGCGCGGGCTTATTGACGGGACATGGTTCAGTGTCATCCATTACCGCATGAATCACAGGCAAACCCGCCTCGTTTTCACGTTACGCAATCGCAGGAAAATTTTTGTTGTGGGTAGTGTGCAGCACAATCTGTCTGGCCTGTGGAGCTTCTCGATGATGCTGCTCACTCAAGGAAATAGATGAACCTGTGGCGAGGGGATTTATCCCCGCTGGGCTGCGCAGCAGCCCCAACACAAGCAACTCCATCCGCCTGATACACCACGTCGCGGGGCTTAGGGGCCGCTGCGCAGCCCAGCGGGGATAAATCCCCTCGCCACAATGAACCGGGCAAGTTTTAAGTGAATGCGTTACGCCCGGTGCGGCATCGCATCCATATCCCGTTGCAGACCATGAGTTTGAAGAATGCTCTGCGCCTTTCGCCCAGGCCAAGGTCAATCAGGTGCCTGCAGCGTCTGTGGCGAAGATTGTCCCTCGCCACACCGCTTAGCTGTTGATCAGCCCTCGGATACATCGATCCAGATGGTCTTGATCTCGGTGTACTGGTCATGGGCCCAGATAGACTTGTCACGCCCACCGAAACCCGACTCCTTGTAACCGCCAAACGGTGTCGACGCGTCGCCTTCACCGAAGCAGTTGACGGTAACGATGCCGGCGCGGATTTCCCGCGACAGTTTGATCGCGTTGCGCAGATTGTCGGTGTAGACCGAAGCGGCCAGGCCGTAGACCGAATCGTTTGCCAGGGCTATCGCTTCTTCGAGCGTGTCGAACGTGGTGACCGCCAGCACCGGGCCGAAGATTTCTTCCTGGAACAGCACGCTGTCGGCGCCGACCCCATCGATCACGGTCGGTTGCACATAGATGTCGGCCTCGGTATTACCGCCGAAAACCACCCGCAGGTTCTCGCTGCCGGCTTTTACCAGGTACGAACGAACCTTTTCGAAGTGCGCCTTGCTGACCATCGAACCCAGGCGGTTCTCGGGATCCAGCGGGCTGCCCATCTTCCATTCCCGCAACTGCACGCCGATGCGCTTGAGCAGTTCGTCCTTGATGTCGGCGTGCACGATCAGGCGCGAAGAGGCCGAGCAGTTCTCCCCCATGTTCCAGAACGAACCATTGACCACGTGACCGGCCACCAGGTCGAGATCGGCGACGTCGTTCATGACCACGGCCGGGTTCTTGCCACCGCACTCCAGGACGATCCGCTTGAGGTTGGAATCGGCGGCATACTTGAGGAAGAGACGGCCTGTATCGGTCGATCCGGTGAAGCTGACCATGGTGACGTCCATATGACGACCCAGCGGCTCGCCGACCTCGCGGCCACCGCCGGACAGCACGTTGAACACACCGTCCGGAACGCCTGCCTGGGACGCCAGCTCGGCGACTCGCAGGGCGGTCAGGGTGGTTTCCTTGGCCGGCTTGACCACGATGGAACAGCCTGCCGCCAGGGACGGGCCGATTTTCCAGGCCAGCATCAGCAGCGGGAAGTTCCACGGCAGAACCAGGCCGACCACGCCGATCGCCTCGCGCACCACCAGGGTCAACGCCCCTGCACCGGTCGGCGCGGTATTGTCGTAGATCTTGTCGATCAGCTCGGCATGCCAGCGGATCATGTGGATGGCTTCGGGGATGTCGGTCAGCTGGCATTCGCGAATCGGTTTACCGCTGTCCAGGCTTTCCATCACCGCCAGCTCGACCGCGTTCTGCTCCAGCAGATCGGCAAAGCGCAGCAGCACCTTCTTGCGAGCGCCTGGGCTGAGCTTGTGCCAACGGCCATCGTCAAAGGCTTCGTTGGCCTTGGCCACGGCGTAATCGACATCCTCGGCGTTGCAGGCGGTGATTTCGGCGAGGACTTCGTCGGTTGCAGGATTGGTGGTGGTGAAGGTCTTGCCCGACACCGACGTGTAGAACTTGCCGTCCACGAACGACTGCGTGGGCAGCGTCAGCTTTGCGGCAATGGCGGAATATTCGGCTGCACTCAGTAGATCGCTCATTTGCTGCTCCCGATGATGTGGGCCACTTCACTTTTCAGGGTGGTGATGATGGTCTGGAGGTCCTGCTTTTCATTTTCGTAAAGAGGTTGCAGCGGCGAGCGGACGCTACCGGCGCGCAGGCCATTCAGCTCGCAACCGGCCTTGATCGACTGGACGAACTTGCCGCCTTCGAGAAAGTCCATCAGCGGCATCATGGCGCTCATGATCTTGCGGCCCTTGTCGAAGTCCTTCTCGAGCACACAGGCTTCGTACAACGCCACGTGCTCACGTGGGATGAAGTTGGAGCCGGCGCAGACCCAGCTACGCGCGCCCCAGGCAAAGAACTCCAGGGCCTGGTCGTCCCATCCGCAAGACAGGGCAATGTTGGGGAAATTGCGCGACAGGTTGTGCACCTGCGCCATGTCGCCGGAGCTCTCCTTGATCGCCACGACATTCCGGGACTTCGATACCAGCTCGAAGTACTCGGTCCCCATGCTCACGCTCATGCGGCCCGGGTAGTTGTAAAGCATGATCGGCAAGTCGGCGGCGCGATCGACCGTCAGGGCGTGCGCGGCGTTTTCCTGTTGGGTCGGCAGCGCGTACGGCGGCGAGCCGACCAGGATGGCATCGGCCTTGATGGCGCGAGCGCCCTTGGCGTACTCCACGGAGTCTTCAGTGCGGATCGCACCGGTACCGATGATCAGTGCGGTACGGTTGCCGATGACATCCTTGGCCTTGGCGGCCAACTCGATTCGCTCCTGGGGCGTATGGGCGTAGTACTCGCCGGTGGAGCCGCCAATGATGATGCCGTGGACCTTCGACTCGATCAGGTACTCGAGCACTTGCGCGAACGCGGCCTGGTCGATTTCGCCAGTGGCGGTCAACGGAGTGATTGCCGGGGTGTAGATGCCTTCGAATTTCATGATTGCCTCTTCATCAATAAGGGGAATGCTCCCCGACTCAACGTCCACCACCAGGGGTCGGAGGACATCCAGGTTGGATCAATTCAGTGACTCAAGGCCGCGGCATCGCGCAGGCTCAGTGAGCGGGTTTCAGGGGCCAGCGCCCAGGCCGTCGCCAGACCGATGAAGGTCACTGCAGCGGCGATGTACATGGTCGCGCCGATACCCAGGGTGTGCAGGGACACAGGCACCAGGTAAGTACCCACGGCAGCCCCGACACGGGACAGCGAGGTGCCGATGCCCATGGCGAAGGTGCGGATTTCCGTGGGGAAGATTTCGTTTGGATAAACCAGTTGAAGCACTTGCGCGCCGCCAATGAACAAGGCGTAGGCACCAAACAGCACAAGCACTACCCATTCATTGCCGGAGGAAAACCTGGCCAGCAGCAGCAAGGCCACGCCCGACCAGAGGAAGCTCTGGATCAGCATGCTCCGTCGGCCCATGGTGTTGATCAACCGCGTCGCAACCAGGCAACCGATCACAAAAAGGAAGGTAATGGCGATCGAGCCATACGACGCCCACTGGCCTTTGAGATTGAGTGCCTGCAACACCGTCGGAGCAAAGGCATAAACGGCAAATACCGGGATGATCGAGCAGGTCCAGAACACCGAGACGAAAAACATGCGCTTGCCATAGCCGGAGTGCAGCAGATCACCGAACGACATCTTCTTCTGCTGGTGTTCCTCCGGCAGATCCCGCAGGGAGTAGCGCTCTCCGTACACGCGCTTGATCACCGCTTCTGCCTCGGTATCCCGGCCCTTGCTCAGCAACCAGCGGGCCGATTCGGGGGTACCGATCCTCAGGATGAACAGCGCCAGGCCAATGATCGCGGCGCTGGCCAGGACATAGCGCCAGGCCTCGTCCCCGCCGACATCGAGAATGGCATTGCCGACCATGTAGGCGAAAGCCGCACCGGCAAACCACAGGATGGTCAGTGCGGCGAGACGTGGGCCGCGTTGCTTCCTGGGCAAGAACTCCACCAGCAACGAGGTGGCGACCGGGTATTCGATACCCACTGCCATGCCAATGGCGAAGCGCAGCGCGAACAGCACGGGGGCCGATTCGACCCATAGCTGCGCCAGCGAACAGACAATGAACAGCGACGGCCCGACGAAGTACACCCGCTTGCGGCCCAGTCGATCGGTCAACCAACCGCCGATAAAACCGCCAAAGAACACCCCGATCAATGCCGAAGCGGCAATCATGCCTTGCCAGAACTCACTCAAACTCAACGCGTCAGTAATCTGCAACATGGCGATGCCGATAATACTGAGCACATAGCCGTCGACAAACGAGCCGCCACCGGAGCGGACCGTCAATAACCGATGAAAGTTATTGAGCGGTATATCTTCAATCGATGCATTAGGACTTGTCATTGTTATCTCCTACGGTCGCTTCGGTATTTCAGCAAACAGTCGCTACTGGAAATCCGGGCGATACAAAGCCGTCTCGATCAAAAAGTTCAACCTGTCTTGACACATCAACAGGCCTTGCACTCTTTAACCGATCGTTTGAATCAAACTTTTTCAGTTACTGCTGTTTGTGTTGCGAACTAACTTTCCTTGCCGGCGCGAGTTTGTCCCCAAAAAAGATTCATATTGACGCCCGCCGATAGAAACGGCTCAGGCGGATTCCTGTTCGGGCCAGGGGAATTGAGCAGGAAATCAATCAGTGGATTTTTCTTACCGGCCAACCAGTCGGCCAGTAGCGTTCCGGTTACCGTGCCACGGGTGATACCCAAGCCATTGCAGCAGAGTGCGCCGTAGACATTGTTGGAAAGAGGGCCGAAATGCGCTTCGTGATTACGTGACAAAGCCAGGGAGCCGCCCCAGGTGTATTGAAAGTCGACCTCGGGGAGCATCGGGAAGCGCCGGGCAAACGACTCCTTGTGGCGCTTGATGAACCGCTGCAGATACTTGGGATTGGCACGCCCATCGGTATTGAAACTGAAGCTGTTGCGCACCAGCAGACGATTGTCGACGGTGCGCCGCAAAGTCGTGCCAAAAGGATCGGCGGGGATGACGCCCCAGTAGGGCTTGCCACCCAGGCGTGCCTGCTCGGCACCGGTCAATGGCCGAGTCAGGCTGGCATAGGTGAAAATCGGCAGCATCCGCCCCTTGAGAAAACCGAAGCTCATGGCGAAGGCGTTATTGGTCAGCACCAGCTTGTCGGCGACGATGCGCCCCAGCTTATGGCTGAGAACGGTTTTGTCGCCGTATTCGACCTCAGTGATCGGGGTGTTTTCATACAGCGTCACATTGGCAGGCAAGCTATCGGCCAGGCCTTTCACCAGGGCCGCAGGTTGAATCAGCGCCGTGCCGGGCGTGAACAGGGCCTTGCGATAGAAACGACTGCCGATATGACCCGGCAAGTCCTGCTGGTCGATCATCTGGTATTCCTGGCCCAGTTTGTCCAGGCCGCTGCGGTAGGCATCGAGCACCGCAATACCCCGATCTTCAATCGCGGCCTGATACTTGCCACATTCGCGCAACTGGCAATCGATGCCATGCTGCTCCACCAGGCCCTTGAGAATGTTCTGGCCGGTGAGATTCAACTCAAGGCTGATCCTGGCCGTGGCGATATCACCGATATAGTCGGCGGCACCGATGTCGTGAGGCAGATCGATAGCGAATCCGGCATTACGCCCCGACGAGCCGAAACCCACCTCCTGCGCTTCGACCAGGACAATCTCGTCGTCTGGAAAATTCAACGCCAACTGACGTGCCGCGGCCAGCCCGGTAAAGCCTGCGCCTAATACCACCCAGCGGGCGCTGCGAGTGCCCGAGTGCGACGGCCGGGGCACGCGAGGCTTACTGAGATGAAACCAGCCACAACTGGAGTCGTCTGCCGGGGTGTTGGTGACTGTTAGCATTTATACGACCTGGACTCTTGTAGTTGTAAGTCTGAACCACCCCCTTCCGGCGCGGCTCGATAGCCGCGTCGACGCAAACGGGGTCCCGCGTGTCAATAAGTCAGTGCCACATCCAGCCCTTCCGGTGCCGCATATTCGGACATCCGGCGACGGGACAATTCCATGTGCGCGCGGGCGATATCGCCGGCCAGCGCAGCTTCGTGGTTTTCAATCGCGGCGATCATTTCGTCATGCTGTTGGGCGGCGATTTCCAGATCGGCCTGCATATCCACCGTGGTGGGATGGCGATAGAAAATCTTGCCCAGGCGCGCATGATCGATCAGCAAGCGTTGCAGGCTCGGCATCAAGTAAGGGTTATGGGCCATCCGCCCGATCTGCAGGTGAAACTCATCGTTGTAGAGCACCCGGTTCTCGACATGCTTCTGCTCGATGGCCTCGCGAAACAGTTGCTGGATACGCTTGAGCTCGGCGATCTCCGCGGGTGTCGCTTGCGTTGCGGCGAGCTGGGTGGTGGCGCTGTAGATCAGCGGCGCAGCGAGAAAGAAGCTGCGCAGCGACTGGTAGTTCATGGACGACACCCGCGCCGCCCGATTGGCTTCCAGCTCGATGTAGCCCTCCGCCGCCATCTGCCGCATCAGCTCGCGCACAGGAGGACGCGACAAGCCGAACTCTTCGCATAGGGCCAACTCATCGACCACCGCCCCCGGTGCCAGCTCCATGCTCAGGATGCGTCGCCGCAACGCGTCGCCCAACACAGCCTTGCGATCGATTGGCGCTTCTGTGGCGACCTGCTGGCCGGCTTGATTGACTGCCTTCATAGAAACCTTCGTACCCGTTGAGTGAGCTAGGTCTACTACCTGTAATCCGACTATAAAACAAGAAAATACATTGTGTCTACAATTGAAATACATAGATTTTCGCGTTCTCCCAGACATCTTTACGAAGCGCTGAACCCCTTATAAACAGGGGCTTTGCGCTTCGTTCAGGCGAATGTCCAGATGCGCCATCAATCGGTTCGGAAACGACCTGCCTGGCGCCCTACTTGACCAGCCTGACCTCCTTTGACGGGCGGTAGCCGAAATAGGAGCTGTAGCACTTGCTGAAATGGCTCGGGGACACGAAACCACAGGCCACGAGGACCTCGACCTGGGACAGCTCGGTATGCTGCAAAAGCCGACGCGCCTCGGTGATACGCAACTCCATGTAGTACCGCTGTGGCGTGGTGCCCAATTGCTCCTTGAACAGGCGCTCCAATTGACGCCGCGAACGGCCGGCATAAATGGCCAACTGCTCCAGCTCCAAGGGCTCTTCGAGGTTGGCGTCCATCAGCTTCACCACCTCGCGCAGCGGTGCGCTCAGGCAGACATTTTCAGTCGGCTTGATGCGCCGGTAGCGCGACTCTTCGAACGACAGAATGTCCTCGATACCTTCCACCAACGCTTTGTCGTGAAGCCCCTTGATCCAGTCCAAGGCCATGTGGAAAGCGCCGGAGGGACTGGATGCCGTCAGGCGGTCCCGGTCGATCACGTAAGGCTCGCTGCTGACCTGCGTCGCCTTGCAGAACTCCGCCAGCGCAGGGCGATGTTCGGGATGAATCGCACACCGGTATCCGTCCAACAGTCCTGCGCGGCCCAGGAACCATGCGCCATTCCACAACCCGGCCAGGCCGATCTCCAGCTCCGCGGCAGTCCTGAGCAGGTGCACCAGCTCCTCCGATGCTTTCAGTTCAGTCCTGTAGCCACCACAGATGACCAGCAGGTCAAGGTCCTTGATCAGCGAGCAATCGATACGGGTGTCCGGCCGGATGACCAGGCCCAGATCGCTGATGACTTCCCCGTCGCTCAGACCAAAAGTCCGCGATGAGAACAGCTTGGGGCGCAACAGGTTCGCCGTGACAATCGTGTCCAGGGCCTGGGTGAATGCCGGCAGCGAGAAATGTTCGAGCAGCAGGAAACCCACCCGAACCATCCGGCTCGTCTGGTCGGGGTTTTCATTCAGATAGCGGAAATTCTTGCCTTTCATGCCTCCGCTGAATTGGCGTCGCTCGATCAATTTCTGCCTACTCTTCTCTACGTGACGAATACAGTGTCTGGTGTGTTGCGGGTCAAGCGAGCTGGAAGCCATGACGCAGCGGGTCCTTGTCATCGACAAAGATCGTGTTGTGCCCGGTGATTTGCGCCCAGCCGCCGATGCTCGGCCTGATGCCTTCGAATGGTCCGACCTTGACCGCGTTTTCGACCTTGCCCTCGAAGATGGTCCCGATCAGGCTTTCATTGCGGTACGTATCGCCCACCTTCAGCCGCCCCTTGGCGAACAGTTGGGCCATGCGCGCCGAAGTGCCGGTGCCACCCGGAGACCGGTCGATTGCCTTGTCGCCATAGAACACGGCGCCGCGCCCATCCGCTGCGGTGCCCTGCCCGTCATCGCACCAGATGACGTGGTGAACCCCTTGGATCCTGTTGTTTTCGGGGTGCACGGGGACCGATACCTCTGCCAGGGCCACGCGCAGTTTCTGGCTCATGGCGACGATGTCCGCCGTCGTCATGCCGGTCAAACCGGCCCAGTTCGCCTGCGGTTCGACCACCGCATAGAAATTGCCGCCATAGGCAATATCAACGACGAGCTCGCCAACACCCGGCACCTCGACCCGTACATCGGCGCTGTGCAGATAACTGGCCACGTTGAACAAGCGGATGGAGTCGACAAACTCGCCGTTCAGCGTGTAGTCGACATCCACCCGCCCGGCAGGGGTCTCAATGGCCAACTTGCCAGGCTCGCGGGGTGTGACCAGCCCCTCCTCGATCACCACGGTCGACAAACCGATGGTGCCCGCACCGCACATGGGCAGGCAGCCACTGACTTCGATGAACAACGCGCCAAAATCGCAATCGTCGCGGGATGACGGATAGATGATGACGCCGGACATGATGTCGTGGCCCCGAGGCTCGAACATCAACGCCGTGCGCACCCAGTCATGCTCACGCACAAAGATCTCGCGGCGCTCGGCCATCGAAACGGACGGCAACAGCGGCGCGCCGCCCGCCACCACCCGCACCGGATTCCCGCAGGCATGGGAGTCGATACAAAAAAAGCTGCGTCTCATCGGGGCGACTCTCCTAGAGCGTGCGTGGGGAATGACGCTGCAACGCGCCACGGGACAATCGGTCCAGCAGCAGCGCCACAGCAACGATGGCCAGGCCGGCGCGCAAGCCGAGCCCCATCTCCATCCGGGTCAGACCGCGCGTCACCTCCGCCCCCAGGCCACCCGCCCCCACCAGGCCCAGGCGACAGCAGGATGCATTGGTTCAACCCGACCAGCAGTGTTGGAGCGGCTGTCGGCAGTTCGATCTTGAACAGGATCGCCCTCGGCGAGGCACCAATCGCCTGGCCCAGTTCCAACAGATCTTTGGGCAATTGCTTGAAAGCCAAGGTGGTCAACCGGAGCATCGGCGGAATGCCATAGACGATCGTCGCGATGATCGCCGGTACGCGCCCGAGACTGAACAGCATGACCGCGGGGATCAGGTAGACCCATGGCGGAACGGTTTGCATGATGTTGAGGATCGGCAACAACGCTTCATCGAGCCGCTTCATCCGTGCCGCCAGCACACCCAGCGGGAAGGCAATCGCCACCGAGATCAATACCGCGACGCAGACCAGTGCAATGGTCTGCATCGACGCAACCCAGAGCCCCGAGAACAGACAGAACGCCAACATCGCGGCAGCGAACAATGCCACCTTCTTGTTGGTGAAAAAGAATGCCAGCGCCACGACGATACCGATCAGCACGTAGGGGTTGGGGGCCAGCAACACGCCCTCCACCGCACCCAGGACCGCTTCGATGACCTGGCTGATCCCTTTGAAAAAACCGTGAAGATTGGCGTTCAGCCAGTCCACACCCGGGGCGAGGAATTCACCTGGAGAAAATTGGAGTTGCGCGGTCATTGGGAATCTCCCATCCGGGATCGTGCGGCGCTTTGCGCCAGTCGATCGAGGATCATGGTCAGGATGACGATGGCTATGGCGGCATTGATCGACTTGGCGATGTCCAGCGTACGCACGGCCCCGTAGATGGCTTCACCCAGGCCGCCGGAGCCTACGATGCCGGCAATGACGACCATGCCGAACGCCATCATCAGGCTCTGGTTGACCCCGGCCATGATGCTCGGCATGGCGAAGGGCAAGCGGATCTTGAAGAACATCTGCCAGCCGGTGACGCCGCTGGCGTCGCCCAGCTCGATGAACTCCCGAGGCGTCATGCGGATACCCAGGGAGGTCAGGCGCATGGCCGGCGGCACCGCGACAATGAATGTCGCCAGCAGCGCGGTGGCCGGGCCATAGCCCAGCAAGGCAATGGCCGGCAGCAAATAGATGTAGGGAGGCATGGTCTGCACCAGGTCCAGGCAAGGGTCCACAACCCGGTCGATGGACGGTGCGAGGCCGGTCAGCACCCCCAGCGGAATCGCCACCACCAGCGCCAGCACCGTAGCGGCCAGTACCAACGCGAGCGTACTGACCGTCTCCGGCCACAAGCCGATGACCTCGCAAAACAACAACGCCAGCCCCGTGAGCAGCGCAAACCGGACGCCGACCATGCGCCTCCCCATCAGGGCCAGGATGCCCGCGACGACGTAATACGGTGGATAGGCCACACACCATTGGACCGAGTGGTAAACCCCGTTCAGCAGTCCATTGGCCGCATCGAACAGGAACTCACCGTGATCCGATAGCCATTCGAGGCTGGCATCGACAGTCGAATCGAACTGGCTGGAAAAGTCTGGCGTGCTCATGTCGACGCCTCCAGCTCCGTAGCGGTCGACGTTGCGAAGTCATTCGCAATACCCTGGACGCCGCGAAGCAGGTCGCGGATGGTGACGATCCCCACCACCACGCCGTTATCGACCACCGCCAGTGCGTCGCGATCGGATTTCACCGTCAAGCCGATGAGTGCGTCGATATCCGCATCGACGGTGGTTCTGGCGAACCTTGCGATATCAGTTCCGGGGTTTGCCGCCTGATACACCTCGACCGGGGTCATGACCGACTGGGCCTTGACCAGGTGCAGTCGCGAGATGCCCGCCACGAATTCGGCAACGTAGTCGTCAGCCGGGTTGAGGACGATCTCCTCGGCGGTACCGACTTGGATGATCACGCCATCCTTCATGATCGCGATGCGGTCGCCGATGCGGATGGCCTCCTCCAGATCGTGGGTGATGAATACCGCGGACTTGCCCAGCTCCTTGGTCAGTTGGCGGAACTCATCCTGCAGCTGCCGGCGAATCAATGGATCGAGGGCACTGAACGGTTCGTCCATCAGAATCACTTCCGGATCGGCGGTGATCGCACGCGCCAGCCCGACCCGTTGTTGCATGCCACCGGACAGCTCGCTCGGGTAGCGGGACATCCAGTCGCTCAAGCCCACCTTGGCCAACGCCCGTTCAGCGACCTTGTAGCGCTCGGCCTTGCCGACGCCCTGCACTTCCAGCCCGAAGGCGGTGTTTTCCAGGACCGTCCGGTTAGGCAACAAAGCCACGCTTTGAAAGACCATGCCGATATGCCGCGCCCTGACTTCTCGCAGTTGCGCAGCGGTGAGGGACGACAGGTCCTTGCCCTTGACGAGAACCTTGCCCGCGCTCGGCGTGATGAGTTTGTTGAGAAGCCTGATCAGTGTCGATTTGCCGCTGCCGGACAAGCCCATGATGCAAAAGATTTCTCCACGTCGAACCTGGAGATTGACCTCGGATACCCCGACCACGCAGCCGTAGTTCTGCAGGATTTGAGTCTTGGTCAGCCCCTGTTTGACGACGGCATCCATCGCCGCAGGTGCGTTCTTACCGAAGATTTTCCAGACGGACTGGCAATCCACCAGCACTTCGTTCGTGTCTATGTTGGGCGTTGTCATGTTCGTAACCCGTCGGACCAGTTGTGCCTGGTCTCTCTGATGAATCAAAAGGCGGCAGTAGCTAAAAAACAGCGCGAAACCTGTGCGCCCGACTCAATGGACCCGGGGCGCACAGACCGCTCATTCTTATTTCTTCACGTTTTCCCAACGCTTCAGCAGGTCAGCATGACTGTCGGTCCAGCCTTTGATGGCCTGTTCCATGGTCTTGCCATCCTTGACTTCACCGTTGATCGCGGTGATATCGCCAATCGGCACATACACGCTGGCCATCAGCTCACGCGCTTGGGGATAGCTCTTGGAGAAATCCTTGTGACCGATCCAGTAGTAGCCTTGTGGCGGCGGGAAGATACCTTTTGGATCCTTGAGGAACTTCAAGTCGAACTTCTGCGCCATCCACGACGGTTCCCAGATCGCAACCGCGACCCACTCCTTACGATCCACAGCCGACTTCAGCGCGGCGGTCATCGCAGCGGTACTGCCTTCAAGCAACTTCAACTTGATACCGTAGGCATTGACTGCATTGGTGGCATCGTTCATCAAACCTGAACCCGGCTCGATACCGATGATCTTTCCACCAAACTTGTCGGCATTGGCATTCAGTTGATCGAGCGAGTCGATATCCACATATTTCGGTACGGCAATGGCCTGGTACAAGCCATAAGAAACAGGCGACAGTTTTTCCAGACGGTTCTTGTTTTTATTCCAGTAATCGTTCGCCGCGTAGTCCGTCTGGGAAGCCAATACCTGGATATCGCCTTTGCTCAACGCAGCGTAGGCAATACCCCACTCGGAAAACTCGACAACTTTCACCGTATAGCCGGAGTCCTCGAGAACTTTCTTGGTAATACCGGTGATGGGCGTCAAGTCTTCCCAGGACAACGTACCCATGGTGATGGTTTTTTCTTCAGCATGGACGGGCATCATTGCCATGCCCAACATTGCGACCGCGCAGACGGCCTTCCAGATTTTTTTCATGGTGTTCCTCGATCAACGTTTAAACTTATTATATTGGCCTCCAGACAACAGAAGCCCGTGGATACAACAACAAGTTCACCCTCTGTTCCCGCTATTATTGCCTGTCAATCCAGAACCGGATTGACACTCAATGCCTCAGCCTAATGCGGCATCAAAGTTGGTATCGTTCCTCCGCTCATCCAGCGTGGCCCAATATCATTTAATCTGGAATGACAGGTCTGCGCTGATTCCCTGAGGAGCAATAAACATTTCCATGTTTTCCCGAGAAAGTTCCCAGTGTTCAAACACCAGATCGACGACGGCACTTTCATCACGACTTTCAATGGCCACGATAAAAGCGTCGTGATGTCCGGCAGAAAGTTCCAGGCGCCGCTCCGTATCGGCGTCACGGGGACGGAAAAAAGTATGACCGATACGGGCGTGATCAATCAGCAGGCGTTCCAGGCTGGGTTCCAGATAGGGGTTGCCTGACATTTCCCCCATGATGGCGTGGAACCGGTTGTTCTCGACCACCATCATCAGCGCATCACGGGACACCGTCGCCGCACGAAAACGCCGCTGGGTTTCCTTCAGGTCGTCCAGTTGACGAGCCTTGAAGTTGAGCGCCGCCAGACGACCGATCGCGGCATAGATCATGGGCGCGACCAGGAAAAAATTGCGCAGGGTCGAGTGGTTCATGGGAATCACCCGTGCGCCGCGGTTCTCCCTGATCTCGATGTACCCCTCACCGGCGAGACGCCTGAAGACCTCTCGCACCGGAGTCCTGGAGAGGCCGTAGCGTTCGCTGATGGCGACCTCGTCCAGCGCCTCGTCCGGATCCAGTTCCATCGTCAGAATCTGACGCTTGAGGTCGTCATAAAGTGTGCTTTTGCCGTTTTTCACGATGACCTCCCGAGGCAGTCAAATAAGCGTACGGCTTCTTGTTGAATCCAGACTCGCACGGGTGGCCAGCATCGTCAACGCTTTTGTATTTTGTATGTATACACAGAAAATACTGTAAAAACACACACAAAAAACACATAAAACCTTTTTAAAACAATGGGTTGAATTTAGAGAAGAGTCTGATTGAGGTCGCTAACAGGAATGTTTCCTGTCGCAATTTGGATGCCATAGGCATGGGGATTTGAGGTTGCCCGGCAGGGCGGTTGTCCAAGTGCGTCACCAGGCAGACCGCGTGCGACACGTTTTTGTGGGAGCGAGCCTGCTCGCGATAGCCATCTACCGTCATCCCACGCCAGATCAGCCTCAACCCGAGGCCTGACAATCCCTCCAGACCTCACACATCAACTGCTTCAACATCAACGCCTCCTCCCAGCGATCACTGATATCGCGCCCGTCGGCCCCAGTAATCGCGTAGGGCGGCGGGCCGAGTTCGCAGGTAAAGGACAGGCTTGCAGGTGCGTTCGGGCGAGCCAGCCAGTCCTCGATTCCGTAGCGCCACCAACCGATGAAGCGCTCCAGCCAGGGTCGGTGCTGGGCGAAACCCAAGGGCACTTGCACCTGTTCGCCGTTGCTGACCCGGCCATGGAACCCCCAACTGTGGCGCAGGATGCGCTGGATGTACTCGTCGTCTTCGGCGGCGGCCGGTTCTGGCATCTCGCGGCCCACGACGTAGTGGGACAGGTCCGCCAGCAGTTTCAGGTCGGGCATCTGCTCGAGCAGGTCCAACGTGAACAGCAAGTCATTGCTCAGGCGATAACGATGGGTTTCCAAAAGGATCGGAAAATCCACCTGTTCGGCCAGGCGTTGCCAGCCCTCCACCAGTGTGATCGCCTGACTCAGCGTGCGCGGCCGGACGTCGGCTTGCAGTGTGAGATGGTGACAGCCATGGCGCACAGCAACGTCGAGTGCGGCCGCCAGATCATCCACGCTACGGGGAAAGAGCTGACCCTCGATTTGCAGGCCCAGTGCCTTGGCGGCGGCGTGCAGGCGCGCAGCGTGGGAAGCCTCCCAGAAGTGATCGGTAATGCCATCGAATCCAGCGGCAGCAATTTTTTCCAGCTGCGCTTCGAGGGGAAGCGCGCATTGGCCGCGGTGATCCTGCATGGCCCAGAGCGATTGAAAAATCAGGAACTCGCGCATGTCAGCTCCTCAGTAATTGTTTGAGCGACACGTCAGCATCGGCCAGGGCGTCCAAGGCAAGGCAGCTTCGGTTGGCGATCAGCCGTTCACACAGCTTGATGTCCTTGGCGATGCTGTTGCCCTGGCCCCAGCCGCAGGCGCCTTGCAGGCGATGCTCGGCATCGAGGTAGAACATCAGGAAACCGCCATTTGCGAGGGGCCGGCTCGCTGTCGGTTGCGTATTTGAAATCGCGCCCACGGTCTGGAGCCCCCAGTCGTACTGGTCGGACCAGAAGCCGGGGATCACCTCGAAGGGCAGTTCACGGCCCAGCAGGTTCAGGGCTGCGTGCCGCCCCTGGTTTTCGGCATTGCGCCAGGTTTCCTGACGCTGAAAAACACCCTGTGGATGCAGCCTGAACTCGCAGACATCACCGGCGGCGAAGATGTCCGGCGCACTGGTGCGTAATTGGGCATCGACGCGGATGCCCTGGCCGACGGCCAGTCCGGCGGACGCAGCCAATTCAATGTTGGGTTGCATGCCGATGCCAACGACAACCAGGTCGCAAGGCAACAGCTCGCCGTCAACCAATTGCACCGACTCGGCGTGGATGTCGCCCTGCACCGCCTCGATGGCGACGTTCAAGCGCACGTCCACGCCCTGGCTGTGGTGCAGCGCCAGCAGCGCTTGGGACAGTCGCTCCGGCAGGACGCGGCCCGCCAGTCGCGGCCCGGCTTCAAGCACAGTGACGGTGCAGCCCAGGGTGCGGGCGGTGGCGGCCACTTCGAGGCCGATGAAACCTCCGCCGATGACAACCAATCGTTTGCCGGGTTGCAGCGAAGCACGCAACCTCAACGCTTCATCATGGGTACGCAGATAAAGCACATTGGCTAGACCCTCTGGCACCGAGGGCAATCGCCGCGCCCTGCCCCCGGTCGCCAGCAACAACCGTGCATAATACAGCCCACGACCATCGGCCAACTGCAGCCGGCGTCGTTGCGGGTCGAGGCTCTCCACCGGATTACCCGCCCAGTGCTCGATATCCAGTTCGGCGAGCCGTGCGCTCTCACACAGGCTGTACCCACTCAGTTCGGCCGTACCCTGTAACAGCCCCTTGGACAGCGGCGGACGTTCATAGGGTGGGTGGGCTTCATCGCCGATCAGGATCAAGCGACCTGTATAGCCTTCCTCGCGCAAGGTCAGCGCCGCGCGGCCGCCGGCATGCCCGGCGCCGACGATAACCAAAGGCGCATTGCCAGCTTTCATGGCACAACCTCCACGCCGTCAAACATCAATGCCGAGCAGGACACGCCCCGCTTCGACCCGGACCGGATAGATCTTGAGGTTGACGCACACCGGCGCGCCCAGGGCTTTGCCGGAGCGGTAATCGAAGCGCCCGTTGTGCTTGGGGCATTCGATGACATGGTCCATCACCAGGCCGTCGGCCAAGTGGATGGACTCATGGGTGCACAGGCCCGCGGTGGCGAAGAACTCGTCGTCAGCGGAGCGGTAGACCGCGTAAGTGTGCGGGCCATGGTCGAAACGAATGACATCCTCTTCGTTTATTTCGCCCACGGCGCAAACGTCGATCCATTGATCGGTCATGGCACGTTCTCTTGTTGTGGTAAACGGGAAGGGTCAGGCCGGTGTCGCTTCAGCCTGGGTGCTGGCGGTCGATGCCGTGCGTGGTGGCAAAGGACGACGGACGAAATAACTCGGGTCTTTGCGCTGTTGCCAGATGGTCGGGAGGATTTCCTTGAACGCCGCCCAGAGGCTGGTATAGGGCGGCGGACAGTCGTGGCGGATCTCTTCGTGAAGCTGCGCCAGGGCATGGAACGGCACCATCGGATACATGTGATGTTCCAGGTGATAGTTCATGTCCAGGTAGAGAAAACGCAGCACCGGGTTCATGTAGATGGTGCGGCAGTTGCTGCGATGATCGAGCACGTCTTCAGCCAGGCCGACATGCTGGGACAGGCCGAACACGTAGGACAGCCAGCCGCCATACAGCGTCGGCAGGCCGATGAACATCAGCGGCAACCAGCTCTGCAGGTACAGTGCCGCCGCCACGGTCAATCCATAGATCACCAGCCAGACCCGCGCCGCCAGGAAGATCTTCGGCCACTCGGATGCGGGGATGAAGGTCTGTTCTTCTTCCGCCATCCGCCCGGTCGCATGCCGGCAGACCGACCCCATGGTCTTGATCGCGTAAGGCATCCTGACCAGGCTCAGTACCATACCGATCAGGCTTGGCGGGCGCGGCTCGACGATCTCCGGGTCGCGCCCGACGATGATCGTGTCGGTGTGGTGCCGCGCATGACTCCAGCGCCAGACATGGGGCTCGAACATGAACATGAAGCTCGACACCTGGTAGACCACGTCATTCATCCAGCGGGTCTTGAATGCGGTGCCGTGACCGGTCTCATGCCAGCGGGCATTCGACGCCGTGCCGTAGAGCAGCCCATAGGCAAAGAAGAACGGCACGCAGGCCCAGGATCCCCAGAACCAATAGCCACCGAAACCGGTGACGGCCATCGACAGTAACCAGATCGCGGTATCGCGCAGTGCCGGGCCGTCGCGGCGCTGCATCAACTCTTTCATGCGTTTACGCGAAATCGGCGATTGGTACCAATTGGCGGATACCAGGCCTTTTTGCGCCGCTCTGGCGGCTTCGGGACCGAGCAGTGAATAGTCTCGGCGTGCGGGTTTATCGCGGTGGCCGGAGGTTGCGTTTTGCTCAGGCATCTTATTGTTCTCCGCAAGCTTGATGGTTGTGGGCACTTGCTCGATGCAGGTTCGCATCGTTGGAGAAACCATAGAGAGCGCATCGATCAGCCTCAAGGCCTTGAATTGATTCCCTATCAAGCTATCATCCAGGCCCATCGAAGCTTGATAGTTTTCTATCAAGGCACTGTAGGGCCTGTCATGACCAACACCACCAAACGCCCAACCATCGCCACCGTCGCCAGGCACGCAGGATTGAGTGTCGCGACCGTGGACCGGGTGCTCAACGCCCGGGCGCCGGTCACGCCGAGTACCGCCGAGCAGGTGTTCCAGGCCGCCGAAGCGGTCGGCTATTTCGCCGCCCGACTGATCGGCCAACGGATCCGTGAGCGCCGCCCGAGCTACCGTTTCGGCATCCTCCTGCTCGGCACCGCCCAGGCGTTTTATGGCAACGTAGCCACCGCGATCACGGAAGCGGCGCAACGTCATGCCGGTGCCAACCTGAGCATTCAATTCGAGTACGTCTTCGATCGCACACCCAGCGCAATCGTCGCCCAGATCGAACAGTTGGCGGTGCAGTGCGACGGCCTGGCCGTGGTCAGCTTCGCGCACCCGTCGATCAATGCCAGCATCGCCCAGATCAGGGCCGCCGGCGTGCCGGTGATCGCGCTACTGTCCGACATACGTGAAACGGCCGATGAGCCATACGTCGGCCAGGACAACCATGCAGTCGGACGCACCATGGGTTGGCTGATGGCCCACACCTGCGGCAACCGTGAAGGCAGTGTCGGGGTGTTGCTCGGTGGCCATCGCTTCCTCGGCCACCAGGCGCGGATCGACGGACTGTGCAGCTACCTCGCGGAGCATGCTCCCGGTCTGCGACCGCTGGAGGCGTTGATCAATCTGGACAACGACGACATCACCGAAGAGGCGACCCTGGACCTGTTGGCGCGGCATGACGACTTGCGTGGCTTGTGTGTAGTCGGTGGCGGCGGCGATGGCATTATCAGTGCCCTGTCGCAACTGCCGAACCGGCCGTCGCTGTGCAGCATCCTGCAGGAGTCCACCGAGCTCTCGCGCCAGGCCCTGGCGCAGGGCCTGATCAGCCTGGTCATCGATTCCCAGCCGCGATTGCTGGCCCAGGCCCTGGTCGATCTACTGGTGGAATTGCAGACCGCACCAGCCTTCGATCCGGTGCGGCATCGCATCCATATTCCGCTGCAGATCATGACCTCGGAGAATGCTCGTCCCTGAACATGATGCTGCTCACTCAAGGAAGTAGATGAACCTGTGGCGAGGGGATTCATCCCCTCGCCACAGTGAACCGGGAAGTCTTAAGTGAATGCATTAGGCTCCAGAACGAAACGTTTCCGCCCTCAACCCGCACCGGCTCATTACGTTGCACAACCCCATCCCGGGAAACGGGATCAGCGGCGTTTTTCGTTGTGCAAGCCCCCCCCTCGCATCGCAGCCCTACTCGAACCGCAGCAATTGCGGCGATACATCCATTGTTCGATGCACCTCGAAGTGAGACATCTGCCTGACGCCTATTCTCTGGGTCCACGTAAAGGAGATGGCGATGACGCACACCCGTTTTTTCGGAAAAACCGTACTGACCTGCACGTTCATCCTGGCGATGATCGGTTGGGGGGTCGGTTTCTATGGGCCGCCGATCTACATGCAAGCGGTCATGGAACGCACGGGTTGGCCCATTGCCCAGGTATCGACGGCGGTCACCCTGCACTTTCTCAGCGGCACGATCGTCATCGCCAACTTGCCAAGACTCTATGCACGCTTCGGCATCCCAACCATCACTCTGCTGGGCAGCATTGTCCTGGGCATCGGCGTGAACATCTGGGCCCAGGCCGATCAGCTCTGGGCGCTGTATGCCGGTGCCGTGTGCTCGGGTATCGGTTGGGTGACCTTGGGGGCCGCGGCCGTCAATACCCTGATCGCACCGTGGTACGTCAAGGACAGGCCCAAGGCCCTGGGCAAGGCCTACAACGGCGCCAGTATGGGTGGCGTGATCTTTTCGCCTTTATGGGTGTGGCTGATCGAAGGCTTTGGCTTTGCCACGGCGGCGCTGGTGATCAGCTTCATGGCCGTGCTGATCATCGGTACCTTCGCCCTCCTGGTGTTCAACAAGAGCCCGCGAAGCCTGGGACAACATCCCGACGATGCCGACCAGCCGGAACCGGTGACGCCCGGCTTCAGCCCCACGCCGTGGACCGCCGTGCAGACGCTCAAAGTGGCAAACTTCCGCACGTTGGCCACCGGCATGTCCCTGGGGCTGTTCGCCCAGATCGGCCTGATCGCCCACCTGTACTCGATCCTGGCGGGACGCATGGGGGCGCATGACGCCTCGCTTGCCATGGGCCTGGCCACCGCCAGTGCCATGGGCGGGCGCTACCTCGCCGCGCGCCTGATGACCCAAGGCATGAATCGCAGGTTGCTGGCCTGCCTCGGTTATGCCATGCAGATGCTCGGGACCCTGCTGCTCCTCGGCCTGGACCTGCATCCGTCCGTGGCCTGGATGGCGGTGGTGCTGATCGGCTCGGGCATCGGCAACGCGACTTCCTTGCCGCCGCTGATCGCACAGACCGAGTTCAGCCGTGAACACACCGCCAGGGTCATCGCGCTGATGGTCGCGATCAGCCAGGCCACCTACGCCTTCGCCCCTGCGTCTTTCGGCCTGGTGCGCGCTGCCTTCAGCCAACCGAATCAAGCCATCGTCGCCGTCGTGGCTGTCGCCGTCGTCGTGCAGATGCTCGCCATCCTGTCTTTCTACCGAGGGTTACCCGCCCGCCCCGTCAGGATCAAACCAGTCGAGCACCGCCATCAACGTTGAGCACGGCACCGTTCATGAACGTGTTGGTCATCAAGAACACCGTTGCCGCACCGGCCTCCTCCGCCGTACCGATGCGACGCAGCGGCAGGGTCTGCTCCAGTGAGGCCACGTAGGCGTCACGGCCTTCGCCCAACGCCTTGCTGAAGATCGGGGTGTCGATCGGACCGGGCGACAGGGTGTTCACCCGAATTGGCGCCAACTCCAGGGCCAGGCCACGGGCCAGCGACTCCATGGCGGCCGATGCCGCCCCGATGACGGCAGTGCCATGGGCATTGGGTCGGTCAGCGAGCGCACCCGAGATGAAAGTGATCGATCCGGCCTTGGACAACCTGTCACCCAGGATACGGATCGTGTTGATGGACGCCCAGATACGCTCATCGAACGCCCGGCGCAGATGATCGACGTCGGCGGTCAGGATGCTTCCGGTAACGAACGTACCGGCGAGCAGCACCAGGTGATCGACCACGGGAATGTCCGCCAGCGCGGCCTCGACCGCCTCACGGCGGGTCACGTCGGCCGCGCGCCATCCATCCAAGCCGTGTTCCTTCGCCGCCTGCTCGGCACGGGCCGCATTCGAGCCGACGACCACGACCTTGGCACCGGCGGCCTTCGCCTGTATCGCGGCGGCCAGGCCGATGCCCGAGGTGCCGCCGAAGACCACGACCGTACGGCTAGTGAGATTGGATGCAAGTGCTGGGGTGATGGTCATGTCGGGGCTCCAATGAACGCCGGAATGGCGTGTGATGGAGTAAGCGTAAGGCTGTGAACGCGGATTGATAATTGGGGCGGAAGTCGCTTTACTAGTGCCATGAAGGCACAAATTGGTTTAGACCGTCTTACCGGACTTATCGCATTCGCGCGCGCCGCTTCCCTGGGCAGCTATACCGCTGCGGCGCGGGCGCTCTCGGTGTCCCCTTCCGCCGTCAGCAAAAGCGTGCAGCGGCTTGAAGAGCACTTCGGGCTGATGCTGTTCACCCGCACCACGCGTTCCCTGACCCTTACCCCCGAAGGGCGGGATCTTTACGAACGGGCGTTGCGAATCTTGCGGGAAGTCGAGGAGATCGATCAGGCCGCCGTCGCCTCCCGCGCCGAGCCTGCTGGCGTCTTGAAAGTCACGGCGCCCCTGCCCATCGGCGTGAACATCCTGGCGCCGGCATTGCCCCGGTTCCGTGAGCAATATCCCAAACTGGCAATCGACCTGCGACTCGGCGATCAGTATTCCGACATCATCGAGCAAGGAATCGACGTCGCCATTCGCGTGGGGAACCTCAGTGATTCGCGCCTGGTTTCACGGCCCTTGGGGCCTCATCGAATCGGCGCGTTTGCGTCGCCCCAATACCTCCAACGCAGAGGCATGCCGGCCACCGCTGAAGATCTTGCGGAACACGAGTGCGTGAACTTTCGCTACCAGAGTACCGGGCAAAGTCTGCGCTGGCCCTATCAGGCGGGCGAAAGACAACTGGAGTGGAATCCCGACGCCGCATTCACCGTGGATGTCAGCGACGCGGTAGCGGCCATCATGGCGGCGGGAGGCGGCATCGGTATCACGCCGCACTACGTGGCCGCGCCCTATGTCCGCCGGGGGGAGCTGATTCCCGTCCTGCCCCAGTTCACCGCGGAACGCTTTTCCATCACTGCCTTGTGGCCGGAAAGCCGTCGCGGAAGCCCCAACGTGAAAGCTTTCATTGCCTTTCTGCTTGAACTGTTTCCTGCCACGCCGGCCTGGGATGAGGCGGTGAATGAAGCGGCCGCAGCAAGACAGGGTTGATCGGTCGGTGGGTGAACAACCCCACCGATCCCGCTAGCCCCTCGAGAGGCCTGTATCACCCCAGGCGCATCGACACTTCAATGTCATCCGCAAAAGGCACGGACAGGTAGCCACTCTGCGGCGAACGCACGTAAGCCAGGTACCCAGGGCAGTAATTGGTGTTGTCCGCCACCACCAGGGCGCCTGGGCGCAGGTGTTTTTCAACCAGGCCCAGCACGTCGCCGTACAGCGCCTTGGCGCCATCGAGCAGGAGCAGGTCGACCGCTTCCGGGAGATCGCTGGCCAAGGTGAGCAATGCGTCGCCTTCGCGGATTTCCACCAGGTCGTCGACCCCGCCTTCAACGAAGTGGCGACGCGCCAGGGCGATTTTCGACGGTTCGAATTCACTGCCGATCAGCACACCGCCGCCATTGTCCCGCAGCGCCGCCGCCAGATGCAGCGTGGACAAGCCGAACGACGTGCCGAACTCGACGATGGCCCTGGCCTTCGCGCTGCATGCGAGCATGTACAGCAGCTTGCCGGTGTCGCGGGAGACCGGCAGCCACAAGTCCTTGAGCATGCCGTACAGTTCGAGGTATTCGGTCTTGCTGCGCATCAGGCGCTCACGTTCTTCGCCCGGTACCGTATCCAGCACCGGACTGGTGGCCGCGCTGGCCTGGGTGTAGAGGCGCTCGATCAGGGTGGCAAGGGGTTCTGTGGTCAAGGTGGTCATGATTGCTTCCATCAATGGGGGAATGAAATGCGACTGATTCGTCGCATTTCAATGATGCGAGTGATTCGCCTCATTCGCTATTCGCGTTTCCCCACGACGCCCAAGCCAGCCATGACCCAGCGCCAGAACGCCCGTATTGCCTCACGCAAGCTGCCACAGCAGGCTCGCCCAACCGAGCGACTGGAGACGATTTCCGAGATCGCTGTTCAGGTTTTCGCCGAGGAAGGCGCCCCTTGATTCGCCACCGTTCGCGTCGCGGAACAGACCAGGATGAACAGGTGCAGGGACAGGTGATTCAGCTGCTGCGTCATGTCCACCCCTCAAGTCGCAACGTGGCACGCACCAGGCGTTGCTCTTCGCTTTCGATTTCCCTGAGGTTGTCGCAGATGCTCTGGATATGCGCAACGGCGGCCTTGCGCGCCTGCTCGGGAAGTCGTCCGGTCACGGCGTTGTAGAGCCGTGCATGTTGGCGATCGATCTGGCGCTTCTGCGGTTCGCGGTGGTAGAGGTTGTTGACCGAGGCGAACACCGTGGTGAGCAGCAGGTCCGTCAACGAGCGCAGGGTCTGCACCAGCACCGGATTGTGCGACGCCTCGCAGATCGCCAGGTGAAATGCGTGATCGAGCCGGGCGTGTTCGGAGGGCTCCAACGAGCGCGCATGGGCATCGAGCAGCGCTTCGTAGCTGCGGGTGATCAGGACGAAATCGGCCTCGGTGCCGCGCAAGGCCGCCAGCCGTGCGGACTCGCCTTCGAGCAGGCTGCGCACCTCGAACAGATCGTAAAGCGTGCGGGGTTGTGAGCTGAACAGGTGCATCAATGGCGAGGCGGCACTGTTGCCCGACAGGTCGGCGACGAACGAGCCCTTGCCCTGCTCCGTCTTGATGATCCCGCGGGCACGCAGCAGCTTCAGCCCCTCGCGCAGCGCGGTGCGTGAAACACCGAGCTTTTCCGTCAGCCGACGCTCCGACGGCAGCAACTGGCCGGTCTTGAGTACACCGTCCACGATCAGCCGCTCGATGCGCTCGCACACCACATCGGCCACTTGCAGGTTGCGACGGTTCCGGGTGTCGTCCATTGAACCTCCAACTGGTATGACCAGCCACACCGAGCGCTTCAATCACGCTTACCGATCAGCACAACTCATTGTTTTTAGGCGCGTTATTTAAATGATCAGGAAAACGTCCTATCACAAACTGGTTCGACCACTTCAACAATGCATAGACAGTAGATCGCCCCGGACCAATGATGCAAGTCAGCTGAATGGGATACCTGACTTCACATAAAAACAACCGAGTGCCGTCAGCCGACTATGAACATTCTCTACGATGAACGCGTTGATGGTGTCCTGCCCGCCGTGGATAAAGCCACGCTGCTGCAGGCCTTGCAGGCGCGCCTGCCGGATCTCGAGATCCTGCATCAGCGCGAAGAACTCACGCCCTATGAGTGCGACGGGCTCTCCGCCTATCGCACCACGCCCTTGCTGGTGGTGCTGCCCCGTCATGTTGACGAGGTTCAGGGCGTGTTGGCGCTGTGTCATGCATTGCAGGTGCCTGTTGTCGCTCGGGGCGCCGGGACCGGTTTGTCCGGTGGTGCACTGCCGTTGGAAAAGGGTGTACTGCTGGTGATGGCGCGCTTCAACAACATTTTGCACATCGACCCCGCCGCCCGTACCGCACGGGTCCAGCCCGGGGTGCGCAACCTGGCGATCTCCCAGGCGACTGCGCCGTTTGGCTTGTACTACGCGCCGGATCCATCCTCGCAAATCGCCTGTTCCATCGGCGGTAACGTTGCGGAAAATGCCGGTGGCGTGCATTGCCTCAAATATGGGCTGACCGTGCACAACCTGCTCAAGGTCGACATTCTCACCGTCGAAGGCGAACACCTGACCCTGGGCAGCGATGCGCTCGATTCGCCGGGCCTGGACCTGCTGGCGCTGTTCACCGGCTCCGAAGGCATGCTCGGGGTGATCACCGAAGTCACGGTCAAGCTGCTTCCCAAACCGCAGACCGCGAAGGTGTTGCTGGCGGCGTTCGACTCGGTCGAAAAGGCCGGACGCGCGGTGGGTGACATCATCGCAGCGGGCATCATTCCCGGCGGACTGGAAATGATGGACAACCTGGCCATCCGCGCCGCCGAAGATTTCATCCACGCCGGTTACCCGGTGGAGGCCGAGGCCATCCTGTTATGTGAACTCGATGGCGTCGAAGCCGATGTCCATGATGATTGCGACCGCGTGCGCCAGGTGCTGAAGCAGGCCGGCGCCACCGACGTGCGTCAGGCCCGCGATGAGGCCGAACGCGTGCGGTTCTGGGCCGGGCGCAAGAATGCGTTTCCGGCAGTGGGCCGCCTCTCGCCGGATTATTACTGCATGGACGGGACCATCCCACGCCGGGAGCTGCCCGGTGTGCTGCAAGCCATCGCCGCCTTGTCGGCCGAATACGGCCTGCGGGTCGCCAACGTGTTCCATGCCGGTGACGGCAACATGCACCCACTGATCCTGTTCGATGCCAACCAACCGGGCGAACTCGATCGCGCCGAAGCCCTGGGGGGCAAGATCCTTGAACTGTGCGTGAAAGTCGGCGGCAGCATCACCGGCGAACACGGCGTGGGCCGCGAGAAAATCAATCAGATGTGCGCGCAATTCAACAGCGACGAATTGACCGTGTTCCACGCCGTCAAAGCCGCCTTCGATCCGAGCGGCCTGCTCAACCCCGGCAAGAACATTCCGACGCTGCACCGCTGCGCCGAGTTTGGCGCCATGCATGTGCACCTGGGGCAGTTGCCCTTCCCTGAGCTGGAGCGTTTCTGATGCACAGCGCACACGATAAGGATGCCAGCGACGCGTTGCTGGAACAGGTCGACCAGGCCCTCAAGAATGCTACGCCGCTGTGGATCCACGGAGGCAACAGCAAGGCCTTCCTCGGGCGTTCGGTCACCGGCGAGCGCCTCGACACCCGCGCCCACCGGGGCATCGTCAGCTATGACCCGACGGAACTCGTAGTGACCGTGCGTTGCGGTACGCCCCTGCGGGAATTGTCCGAGGTGCTGAGTGCCTCGCAGCAGATGCTGCCCTGCGAACCGCCCACCTTCGGGGACGCCACGGTGGGCGGGATGATTGCCAGCGGACTCTCCGGCCCGCGCCGCCCGTGGGCCGGTTCGGTACGGGACTTTGTCCTCGGCGCGCGGGTCATCACCGGCCAGGGCAAGCTGCTGCGCTTCGGTGGCGAAGTCATGAAGAACGTCGCCGGTTACGACCTGTCGCGCCTGATGGCTGGCAGCTTCGGCACCCTTGGGCTGATCACGGAAGTGTCGCTCAAAGTCCTGCCCAGACCTCGGCAAACCTTGAGCACCAGCCTGGAAATGGACAGTGATCGCGCCTTGCTGCGCCTGGCGGAATGGGGCCAGCAGCCGCTGCCGATCAGCGCCGCCTGCCACGACGGCCAACGCCTGCACTTGCGGCTGGAGGGTGGTGAAGGTTCGGTGGCGGCGGCCCATGATCGACTGGGCGGCGAGTTGCTGGACGCCTCGTATTGGGAGGATCTCAACGAACATCGCTTGAGTTTCTTCGACGAGGACCTGCCGCTGTGGCGCCTGTCCGTGCCGCACAACACAGCGTGGCTGCCCCTGCCCGGCCGGCAACTGATCGACTGGGGCGGAGCCCAGCGCTGGCTCAAGTCCGGCGCCGAAGCGGCGTTCATTCGCCGGGTCGTCGAAGGCGTCGGCGGCCATGTGACCTGTTACAGCCATGGCCTGATCGACAGTCCATTCCACCCGCTGCCTGAGGCGCTGATGCGCTACCACCGGAACCTGAAGCAACGACTCGATCCACAGGGCATCTTCAACCCCGGTCGCCTCTACGCGGAGCTTTGAACCATGCAGACCACCTTGAGTGAAGAGGCCCGCCGGCTGCCCCGCGCCGAAGAAGCCGAAAGCATCCTGCGCACCTGCGTGCACTGCGGCTTCTGCAATGCCACCTGCCCGACCTACCAATTGCTCGGCGATGAGCTGGATGGCCCACGGGGGCGCATCTACCTGATCAAGCAAGTGCTCGAAGGCAACCCGGCCACGACGAAGACCCAACAGCACCTGGATCGCTGCCTGTCGTGCCGCAATTGCGAAACCACCTGCCCTTCCGGGGTCGACTACCACAACTTGCTGGACATTGGTCGCGCCGTGGTCGATGCGGCGGTCGAACGGCCTCTCGGCCAGCGCCTGTTGCGCGAGGGGTTGCGCGCGGTCGTGCCCAACCCACGCTTGTTCAAGGGGCTGGTCAGCGGCGGCCGGGTGTTTCGGCCATGGTTGCCCGACACCCTGCGCGGCAAGGTGCCTCGCCAGGTGCCTGCGGCCAAACCGCGACCGGTGAGCCGCCATGCCCGGCAGGTGCTCATGCTCGAAGGCTGCGTGCAACCGAGCCTGTCGCCCAATACCAACGCGGCCGCCTCCCGGGTCCTGGATCGATTGGGGATCAGCGTGACGCCCGTTGCCGAAGCCGGCTGCTGCGGCGCCGTGGACTATCACCTGGACGCCCAGGCGGTGGGCCTGGATCGTGCCCGTCGCAACATCGATGCGTGGTGGCCGTGCATCGAAAACGGTGCCGAAGCCATCGTGCAAACCGCCAGCGGTTGCGGCGCGTTCATCAAGGACTACGGGCACTTGCTGGGCAGCGACCCGGCCTACGCCGAGAAGGCAAAAAAAGTCAGCGCCCTGGCCAAGGACCTGGTTGAAGTACTGCGCGAAGAACCGTTGGAAAAACTGAGCATCCACAGCGACCAGCGCCTGGCGTTCCACTGCCCCTGCACCTTGCAGCATGCGCAGAAACTGGGCGGCGCCGTTGAGGCGGTGCTGACGAAGCTGGGCTTCAACCTCACGCCGGTGCCCGACGGTCACCTGTGCTGCGGTTCGGCGGGCACCTATTCGATCACCCAACCCGAACTGTCCCGACAACTGCGCGACAACAGACTCAACGCCCTCGAAAGCGGGCGTCCCGACGTGATTGTCACCGCCAATATCGGCTGCCAGTCCCATCTCGACGGTGCGGGTCGGACCCCGGTCCGGCACTGGATCGAGTGGGTCGAAGCTGCGCTGCCTTAGCCGCGATGCTCAAGCGCAAGCCCGATGCACCGCATCGGGCTCTTTTTACCCCCGCAAGGCACTACCGGATCGATCAACCGGCCGTGACAGTCATGCCGCCGTCGGCCATGACCACCGAGCCGACGATAAAACTTGCGCGATCCGAAGCCAGGAATGCCACGACTTCGGCGATTTCCTCCGGTTGCGCGGCACGACCGATGGGCGCGGCTTCGCCGTGCCGGGCCAGGAAAGCCGGACCGTCATCGACCACGTCGTTGAGGATGTTGGTCACCACGTCGCCGACACCCACGGCATTGACGCGAATGCCATGCCCGATCGCTTCGAGTGCCAGTGTGCGGGTCAGTTGGGCCAACGCGCCTTTCGATGCCGTGTAGGCGGCAATGGTCGGGAAGGCAAAATAGGAGGCATAGGACGCAATGTTGACGATGGCGCCGGCCTTGTTGGGCATCATCGCTTTGACCGCTTCGCGGCAATGCAGAAAGGCGGCGGTGGCATTGACCGCCTGGATGCGCTCCCAGTCTTCACGGGTCATGTCGATGACCAGTTTGTTGATGATGATCCCGGCGTTGTTGACCAGGATGTCCAGACGACCGAACTGCGCCACGGCCAATCCCACCGCGCGCTCGGCGGCGCCGTCCTCGGTGATGTCGGCCACCAGTGGCACCAGCCCTGGGCGGGCGAGGTCTTCGACGGCGGGGTTGCGGTCCTCGGCGACGACCTTGGCGCCACGGGCATGCAGCAACAGTGCGATCGCCTTGCCGATGCCACTGGCGGCGCCGGTGACCAACGCGACCTTGCCTTCGACTTCGTTGGGTAGAGCGTGCTTGATATCAGTCATGATGTTCTCCTGCGTTACGAGCCGAGGAGACATTCGCCGGCTCGGCGCCCATGGGGCGCGGTCGTTATCGACGGCTTCACTGTCTCGCAACGGGTAACGCCGGGCTTTCGCAGGTTTGCCGAGGCTGTCGGGGTTTTGCGCTTGTCAGAAAAATGCAGATAACATCCGTGAAACGTTCGAGCGATTAGCAATGATTTCAGACCCAGGCACGCCTACCCTAGACCAGCTACGCGTATTCCTGACCGTGGTCGATGTCGGCAGCTTCGCCGGCGCGGCGCGCAAACTTCACCGGGCCACGTCCGTGGTGAGCTATTCGATCGCCAACCTGGAGATGCAGCTCGGCGTCAGCCTGTTCGACCGCAAAACCACCCGCAAACCCCAACTGACCGACGCCGGGCGTACCGTGCTGGCCGAAGCACGCACCATCTACAACGGCATCGACGGCCTGCGGGCCAAGGTTCGCGGGCTGCTGCATGGTCTTGAAGCCGAAGTGCACCTGGTACTCGATGTGATGCTGCCCAGTGAGCGGATGGTCGACGCGCTCAAGGCGTTTCGCGAGCAGTTCCCGACCGTGTCGCTGCACTTGCATATCGAAGCCCTGGGTGCCGTGACGCAACGGGTGCTCGACCGCATGGCCACGCTGGGCGTGAGCGGCCCGCTGACCAATAGCGTCGACGGCATCGAGCGGATCGGCGTGGGCAAGGTGGCGTTGATACCGGTTGCCGCCCCCGAGCACCCACTGGCGCAACCGGGGCCACATGCGCCGGGTGCCGGGCGCTCGCATGTGCAACTGGTCCTGACGGATCGCTCCAGCCTTACCCAGGACCAGGAGTTCGCGGTAATCGGCACCCGGACCTGGCGACTGGCCGACCTGGGCGCCAAGCACATGCTGCTTCGCGAAGGCATTGGTTGGGGCAACATGCCCATTGACCGGGTGCGCGACGACCTGGCCAGCGGCCGACTGGTGCGTCTCGAACTGCCCGACTGCGCCGGCGGCGATTATGCCTTTGACGTCATCCATCGGACGGACATGCCACCCGGACCCGCGACCCGCTGGCTGATCGAGCGGTTCAAGGCCCAGGCAACCGCCCTCTGAAGACTTGATCAAGCCGAACCTGTCCAAGGAGCCGCCTGTGCATCCACCTGAACATGACGACCTGGCAGCCAGCGACCCCCCGCGCATCAGGGCCGAGTCGATGCCCCATCACCTGCCGGGAACCCCGAAGGCGTTGCCATCGCACCCGCACTTGCAGGATGTGGTCGTTCAGTTGTTCAGCCATCGCAGCCTTGTCGAACCGATACAGGTGCCTGCCGTGGTGGAGCCGCTGCTGGTGTGGGTGCTGGCAGGCAAGGCCAGGGTCGAGGAGCGCACCCTTGGCGGCGCATGGGAGGCCACCATCGTCGAGGCCGGCGACTTTTTTCTCACCCATACCCAAGAACCCTACGAGATGCGCTGGCAAACCCTCGGGGGCGACACCTTTGAAGTGATGCACTTGTACCTCGGTCTGTCGCTGATCGACCAGGCTGCCCGGGATCTCCTGGGCGAGCAGGCCGCGCCCGTGAGCTTCCTGGACATCTCCGGCGCCCGGGATGAGCGGGTGCACTTCATTCTCGATCAGCTGCGCATCGAACTCATGGAAGAGCGCCAGCCCAGCCCGCTGTTCATCCACAGCCTGGCCCAGGCGCTGGCCGTGCACTTGATCCGTCGCTACCCCGCTCCACACGGCAATCAGAAACGCGGCAGCGCGCTGCAAGCCTACAAGTTGCGCCGCGTCCTGACGGCGATGAACGAGAGCCTGGCCGAGGAATTCAAACTGGCGCAGCTGGCCCGGATCGCCGATTTGAGCGAATACCACTTCAGTCGGGTATTCAAGCGTGCGACCGGATTGTCGCCCTCGCAGTACTTCATCCGTCTGCGGATGAGTCGCGCCCGACAGCTGCTGCTGGAGACCGACCGCAGCGTCATCGACATCGGGCTGGAGGTCGGCTACTCCAGCCCGAGCCATTTCTCCCAGGTGTTTCGTCGCGAGGTGGGTGTCACGCCCAGCGCTTACCGCCAGGCATGAGATGCAGTGCCCAGAGGAAATGGCGGGATGAAAAAAACCGGGCTTCTGCCCGGCTTGATTCGCTGCCGAGACCTGGCTTACCGACTGGCGTCGAGTACCAGCTTGCCACGTGTATGCCGGTCCTGGCTCTTGCGCAGCGCCTCTTGCGCCTGGGACAAAGGCAGCACCTCGACCTCGATCACCAGCTCGCCGGTTTCGAACAGCGCGGCGATCTCCTGAAGCTGCGCGCCATCGGAGCGCGTGGCGAAATGCTTGCCGGTCACCCCGGCGGCCTCGGCCAGCCTGGCATCCGGTGGGCTCACCGGGGACACCAGCACACCGCCGGGTTTCACTACCGACCAGGAGCGTTCCTGGGTATCGCCCCCGACCAGGTCCAGCACCACATCGACCGGCTCGACCGCGGCCTCGAATGCCGCCTGGTTGTAATCGATCACCTGCGCGGCACCCAACTTGAGCAAGTAGTCATGGTTGCGCGCCGAGGCGGTGGCGATAACGGTGGCACCCGCAATGCGCGCCATCTGCACCGCCATGCTGCCGACACCACCCGCGGCGCCGTGGATCAGCACCCGTTGGCCGGCCTTGACCTGCCCGTGCTCGTGCAGGGCCTGCCATGCGGTCAACGCGACGGCCGGAACACCGCCGGCATGCAACGCTGGTAGACGATTGGGCCGATGGGCGAGACGGTCCGCACTGGCAACCACCTCAGTGGCGTAGCCGCCAACGATATTGATAAAACCAAACACCTCGTCGCCGACGACGAAACCGCTGACGTTTTCCCCCACCGCCGCCACACGACCGGCTACCTCGACGCCAGGTGTATAGGGCAACTGCAGCGGAATGAAAGCTTTCATGGCGCCGGAAAGAACCTTCCAGTCAATCGGATTCACCCCGCTACCGGCCACCTCGATCAACACTTCACCCTGGCCCGGTACCGGCGACGCAAGTTCCTGGAGCGATAAACCTTCGACCTGCCCGTATTGCGCTACGCGAATCGCTTTCATGTCTCACCTCGTAAAAAGAATGGCGAGCCGGCGGGGAGCCGGCGTCGGATTACGCGCGACGCGCGTCCAGGCTGAAACGACCTGCACCAAAGGCGACAACCTGCAACAGGCCGCCCGCCATGGCGATGTTCTTGAAGAAATGGATGAACTGGTTCTGGTTACCCAGCTGGTTATGGAACGCCAACGCCGTGGCAACGCTGAACAAGGCCAGCCCGGCCGCGACCAGACGCGTGCGGTAGCCCAGGATCAGCGCGATCCCCCCACCCACTTCCACCAGGATGGCGATGGCCAGCGCCAGGCTCGGGAACGGCAAGCCGACCGATTCGATGTAGGCGATCATGCCGGCCGACGCGCCGATCTTGGAGACGCCGGAAAGCAGGAAGATGGCGCTCAGCAAGATACGACCGGAAAGCGCAACCGATGAAGACAGTGTGCTGGCGGAACCGATGGCAGTGTTGGCAAGGGTGCTGGACGACGGGTTGAATTGAGTCACGGCGATTTCCTCTGGAAGGGCCCACCACCTTGGTGAACCGCAATGAGGGAAATTCTGCGGGCAATTCACTTATCTAAAAAGACGCCTAATTTCGATTATCAAGTTCTACAAAATAGAAAAGCTGCCCTCCTGCCGACGGATCAGGGTTTGGCGCTGCGCGCGTGCCTCGGGCGGGTCGATTGTTCTTCTTGATTGAATTCACATGGCAACTTCCCGGGATTTATCTCTTCGTCCCAAACAAGAAAAATGCCCTCCAGACCCGCCGAGGTCAGCGCGTCCCGGGGTGCCGGATCCCGCCACCAACACCGATCATGTCATCAGCCACTGCGCAAGGACTCCCCATGACACTCGAAAACCCATCGCCGTTTCGTTCCGCCCTGACCACCCTGAGCGCGCGAGCCGCCAACCTCGAACCTTATCTGTACGCCTTGCTGCGAAGCGTCTTCGCTGTCGTGCTGTTGACCCACGGACTGCCCAAGGCGCTGGGAACCTCCCACGGCTCGATGGCCGACCCCATGGCCGCTTCGATCAACCTCATCCAGAACGTGATGGGGCTGCCTTTTGCTGCGCAACTCGCTTTTCTGGTCATGCTGCTGGAAACAGCAGGCGCCCTCCTGTTGGCGATGGGCCTCGCCACGAGGTTGGTCGCCCTGCTTATCGCCCTTCAAATGCTTGCCATCAGCTATGCGCTGGGACCGACATGGCCTTGGATTGACCGGGGCATCGAGTTTCCGGTGTTGATGGGGTTTCTGGCGCTCTACATCGTGGCGCGCGGCGGCGGAGCGTATTCGGTGGATGCTCGCCTGGGACGGTACTGACATCTGGCGGGGCGAACATATCGGCTTGGCGGCGGGCGATCTCATCCTTTCGAACCGCTTTAACGATCTTATAGATCCATTGAAGCGACACCCCCCGCTTACGCGCCAAGTCACTTTGATGAGTACACGCTAAACCGAGCGGACTGCCTGCAAAGCGCGAATCCGCCGGTCGAAACCGATACGTCAACCATCGACAAAACACGGCGGATTGGCCAGCGCACTTATCAGCCATGACAGGGACAGGCTGAGAGCAACGCGTCGATGCAGGTGACGACAGGCAGAAATCGGCCAAAACTAGCCGCTGGTAGGTAACCAAAATTGGCAGATCCAGGCAGGCGCCCTGTACTGGGAACTTAATGCATGAATCGAGCGGACGATTGTCAGGTGGCATCCGCTAAGTAGTAGAGGATGTACCCGGAATACACTAGAGAACCGGCCGCCACTTCGGCTTTGAAGCACTCTTTGATTGCATCCTCATCAACAAAACCGTAATCCGACAGCTTGTCGCTGGCAAAACTAGCAAGTCGCCATGCATCGAAGCCACTGATCTCACCATGAGCCCCAAAGTCAAAGTCTACTGTACCTGTGGGGAGGCTAACCGCACAGCCATAGCCGTGCTTGAAGTAACGAACTCCACCTTCAAGCTCTCCGTGCTGAGGAATGTCAGTTCCCACCCAATCCGTATTGGTCGGAGGCCGCGGGATACCGGACCGCTGCATCATTTCCACAGCGGCGCCGACGCTTGCCTGGTAGTCGCTGATCAAAATGGCGAGTTGTTTATTCATACGGTCTCACGTTGTAGATAAACAGCTGAATTCAGAAACCGCAAAAAGTAGCATTCGAAGCAACTGATGGGCCGCTATTGGCCGATCCACGCCTGCGTCCACCTCAAAAACGAAAAACTCTCAATTTGTAAGGGCTCGCATTATTTCGCTAACCACCGGCCTTGTGTATCTCTCACTGGGGTCAGTCTCAGGCGGGTCGCTACTACGAATCCACTCACCTTGATCGAACGCTTGGTAAAGCGAGAAAGCAGGCTGAGGCATTTCGTTGGTCACACCCACCTCAACCACGGCATTTATGATCCCGTTCATGACGTCGTCGCAAAAATCATAGAGCAAAGATCCCTGTAAATAACCTTCCGCGACCGCAACGGACAGCTCGTTCAGCACATCTTGCGGTGTAACATCAAATTTCTCACATGTGGCGACAAGATCACTCAGGATCAAACCCTCTGCGCCAGCTTTTATCGAAAGCTTCTCGAGCTCACTCTTGGGTAACACCCTGATCATGAGCTTCTTCCGGTTAGGTATGAAAGTACGCTTGCATCACTCATAAGTTTTCTATCCAACAGAGTGGCCGCAGTCGCCACATGTTCAATGCCATGCTGCAATACGGCTTCATTGACGGTCAACTTCAAATCCAGGCAATATCCGCTTCGAGTTAGCAGCCGTCATTCCTTGCACCAGCCAAACGGGCTGAGTACGCTCTGAAAGCGCTTATAGCCACGGGAGGTGCATATGGAAAGCCATGCAGCATTGGAAATCGAGCAAGCTGCTTACGATGAGTTTCTGATCCAATGGAACCAAGACGCCTTCCAACAACAGAGACTCGGTCAAGCCTTCTACAACTTTTTCAACCTTCATAAGCTCACGGATCAGAGATTGGTGACTGGCCTCTATGAGGCTGACGGTCAAAAAGCTACAACCCTGATCTCCCGAATTTTCAACATCAGGTAGTAGCCGGCTACCGGCCAAGAACAGCCGATAGAATTAGGCTGACCGAAGTCCTGTTAGGGATAATTAACATGCTGGTTGAATGCCAAAGGTGCGACCAGGGATACATACGAGCAATGCGTGTCCGCTCTACAAAAATCTCACTTTGGGTGTGCGAAGAATGTGAAGCAACGTGGAAGAGTCCGGCTGAAGTAAATGTCACCGAGTTTGAAGACTACGGAACGTTGATGGTTGGTATCGGACGCAAGCCTTTATGGTCAGAGCTGGAACCACAGTGAAGAGCACGCCATAGGATGCCTTTTATCCAAGGTCTATTCTGGCTCGTCGAAGCATCGCGACACCCGCCCCAGCATTGCGAGGATCGAGATCCCGCATCGAAACAAAACTTTAGCAGTGCGCTCACCAAAGCCAGGATGCAGAAAAAAGGAGGCCGAATATGAAAGCGTCGAGAATGACTAAGACACACGGCTCTCACAAGGCTCAAAAGCTAGTGGAGCTTGGCTGGACTATTAAACATGAATTCAAGGCTGACAACGAAACATACGAGTGGTACTTGGAATGGGAACACGTTGAAGACCCTCCGTTGGGTTCCTCGCAAGATAATTGTGAGGAAGAATGCTCTATGCCGAACGATAATGGTTAATGTGTTTTTGCGAGCACCACATCACTCAAGCACAGTCATATCCCGAACAGTCCCCGAGGGAATCCGGTTTCATCCGGGAAACCCAGCGCAGCAAATGGGCAGCCAGGTAACGCGGGTTTAGCCTCGATGACGTCTGCCACCTGATGGATCCATTTCGAGTTGACGCCGATGTTTTTGACCAGATACCAGAGTATCGCGATCAGACCATAAAGACGGCTCTTGGCATTCGAGTCGAGGCCAAGCCTCTGAAAGTAGGGATCGTTTGGTACGGTGGGTACAGGGTTAGCTGAAACCTGGTTCCAGATGCGACTATGGTGTGCACACCGGTTGCGTAGGATGCTGATCTCCTGCAGCCATTCTTTAAGAATTCTTGCATGAGTGAGGCCGAACCGTTTGCAGATTCTGTTCCGATGGCCGTCTTTGAGTATCTCGTAGTACTTCGATGCGATTCCAAAGTCCCATGCTTCGACGATCACCCAAAAGGGCATTGCTTTACGCTGCTGTCGATGCCACTCGATACTGTCCTCGCGGCTACGAGCAATTTGCTCTTCTTGACGCTTTGACCAGTCGTTCCAAATGTTGCGCGGCTTACCCTGTTTGGTCGTGAAGGTCCTGGTTTGCGAAGGATTGATATAGCGGATGTCCTGATAGGCCAGCGGGTCGTGAAAACCCACCTCGTGAGCGATTGCCGAGCGTAGGTGCACCTCAACGCGCTCAATGGCATCCAGCATCAATTGGCGCAATTTTTTGTCGAACAGATAGAGTTCAATAACGGAATCGAAATGGGTGCCTGGGGTAAACGCGTTTTGACGTCGTGGTTTTTTACCAGCGGCGCACAGCACCACGTCCCCCCTGGCATCACGAAGGAATTCACGGCACGGATACCAGAATCCGCTCAAGCGGTAGTAGCCAATCTGACTGAGTTTACGTTTGGCGCGGGGCACATCGATGATCTGCATACCACGACTGGTGAGCAGAGTGCACAGATCGCTATAGGATCGAAACGGCTTTGGCGGAGCTAATGGCTGCGACATCCTTTGTCCAGAAAAAGAAGGCCCGAACATAGTGCTGGACTGAGCCAGCACCAGAGGTTCGGGCGCTATTGGGTTAAGTATCTGCGCTCATCACCGCGGCGTCAATGCGGCGTCAATGCGGCGTATGCTCCTCTGGACCGTCATGGTTTCGCCCCGTACAGGGCCAGCCGGATTTGGGCGTAACGCTCATCACCACGCCCTTAATGACCTCCTTGCCCATCACCGTGGAAATGATGCGCAGCCCAGGCGTGTGTTGGTCGGTATCACGTATGAACGCTGCATCTTCGGCAAACTCATCGGGTACCAATCCTGGTCGCTGAATTTGCAGCCACCTGAGGAAAATATCCCGGTGAAGCGCTGGCCATCAAGGTCGTTACGATCAAAAAAACACCGTAAAGGGCACCTCCTACGCAACTATCGGAGTTTGCCTACAACCCCGGAAAAGGTCATCCATTTTATCCGGCGGGTCGAGCCCTTCAGCCATACATACCCAGTAACACCAAGCCCTAGTCCAGAGGCTACGTCACCTTGCGCCTTTGCCTACAACTAAGACAGAATCCGCCCGATTGTGTGCCCCGGTCCGTACCGGTAGCTTGGTTTCCGTCACTGCTCATCAGTGATCGGGTTTAGCGACCCGAAGGGTATGGACGCATCAGCACTCCTGATCTCGTTGCGGGTATTCATGTCTGCAATGCTTGTAATGGTGGCTGTGCGCGGGAGATCTTCGGGTCTGCCGGGCTCCTGTGCCCCCGGTTCGCTAACCTGCGTGCAGCCGCCACCCTAACTTGCTTAGCGACAAGTCATGGTGGCCCAATCAGGTCAGGAGATTCACCATGTTCAAGGTCACACCCAATCCTCCGGATTCGGACCCCACCTCATCCTACTCAAGCCTCGATCCGGAGAAATTCCACGAAGCTACTGAGCGGGCGCTCAACTACTATTTGAAGCCCGAACAGGACAAACCCAAGAAAGATCCGCCACCGGGCCAGCTCTTCACCGTCATCCCCGGCATCGACACCGAAAGTCTGCTCGCCAACCTCAGCGAGAGCCTGGCCTCGGCCAACGCCATGATCAACGACCTGGCGTTCGACCTTGAGGGGTCGCGGCGGCATGTTGCGCTGGGTATTCAGCAAGTCATCGAGTTGAGTGAGCTGTTGGCAAATCGGGCGTTGGATAACGTCGATCCGCGCTAGCACCCAGCCTGTAACGTGAGGCCGAGTCGGAACTTGTAGCCTTCCTGTCTACGGAGCCGCCGATTCACACCAGCACGAACGAGGTCGCCTGTGCATGTTCTTCAAACATTGCGCAGGCAACCCATGGCCGACTATCTTCACGGTGTGCGGGTCGTCGAACTCAACGACGACCCGGCGCGGTTCGAAGGCTGCAAACGTAAACCCCGCACCTTCGAAACCCTGCTCCATTCGCAGAGGTGCTGCACCCTTCGCGATTCAGAACTTATAAGTGACGGACGTACCGAAACCGCTGGCGCTGTTCTTGTATCTGGAGCTGTAGGCACCCCGGCTGGCTGAGGCGTCGTTGACCTTCACACTCTCTTCCCACAGATAGGAGTAAGCGAGGTCGACGGTGACATTGTCCACGGGCGTCCACCCGGCACCCAGACTGACCACCGTGCGGTCACCTGTGGGAATACGTGGCGAACGGTTGGTGTTGTTGGTGGGCGACTGATCCACCGAAAAACCGGTGCGCAGCACCCATTGCTTATTGAGCTGGTACGAAGCGCCAATCGCGTGCGCCCAGGTGTCGTGCCAGTTCTCCTCCTCAGTGACACGGCTCAACGTGCCGCTCAGCGCGGGAGGCAACCCGCTGTTCTCGATGGTGATGTCCTTGAAGCGACTCCAACGTGTCCAGGTGCTGCCCAGGTACAGGGTCCAATCGTCATTGAGTTGATGGGTCACCGAAAAGTCGACGGATTCGGGCGTGTCCACGTCCAGCGAAGCATCGTAACTTTCGCCGCTGACTCCCAGTAGGGAAAAGACGCCGCCGGTGACTTTGGTCTTGGCATTATCCAGGTGATAACTGACCTTGGAATGGTAGGTCACGCCCACCCGGGTGCTGTCCATGGCCTGCACCAGGATCCCGGCGTTGAAACCCAGGGCGGTGTCGTCGCCCTTGCTGGTGAGTTTGCCGTCATTGGTCCCAGGACTGAAGGGGTTCAGGACCATCGCCGACAACTCACCGCTGATGCGGTTGATCGTCGGACCGAAACCGATGGAAACCTTGTCATTGAAGGCGTAGCTGATTGTCGGTTGGAAGGTCAGTGTCTTGACCTCGCTTTTGTTGGTGAAGTAACGACCAGCGAACCCGCTGCCGTAATCCGTTATCAGGCCGAACGGCGCGTAGAAACCGACACCGAACGCCCAATGCTCATCGATAGGTTTGACGTAGTAACCCATGGGCACCGTGACCACAGGCACCATGTCGCCGTCTTGCTGGCCGCCGAACGTACTGCGCGTCTGGCTGATGTCTGATTTGGCGAAAAGCGTTGCAGCACCCACGCTGACTTGCTCCCTCTTCAAACGAGACATGCCCGCCGGATTGCCGAAAACGGTGCTCGCGTCATCGGCGGAAGAGGAACGACCGGCAAAACCGGTGCCCATCCCACTGATGCTTTGTTCATTGAGCGCAAAGCCGCTGGCGAACAGTTGCGAAGAGGCCAGCGCGACAGCGAGGCCAAGTGGAGTGTTGAGCATCATTTTTTTCATTGTTGGCTCTCTAGGGTGATAGCAGATGGTGTTGCAGGGAAAACAGTTCAGGCCTTGTAGCCAGTGGGTTGACGTTCACGAGGAGAACCTGCGCAGAACATTCACGTCGTGATCACGCCGACTCCCAGCGACGGAACAGAACGCTGGCATTGACGCCGCCGAAGCCAAATCCATTCGAGAGCGCATAGGTGATGGTTGCCTTGCGTGCCGCCAGGCCAACCAAATCGAGACCCTCAGCAGCCTCATCGGGATTGAGGAGATTCAACGTCGGGGGGATGATCTGGTCCCGCAAAGCCAGCACGGTGAAGAGCGCTTCGATGCCCCCCGCCGCGCCCAGCAAATGCCCCGTGGCCGACTTGGTCGAGCTGATTGCCACGCCTGAGTGGCCACCGAACACGGATCTGATTGCCGCCAGTTCGCCCTTGTCGCCGACCTGCGTCGAGGTCGCATGGGCGTTGATATGCTGTACCTCGCCAGCACTGACACCCGCCTGGCGCAAGGCTTGCTCCATGGCGCGCCGGGCCCCGTTCCCATCTTCCGGCCCTGCGGTCAGGTGATAGGCATCCGCGCTGGTGCCGTAGCCCACCAGTTCCGCCAAGGGCGTCGCGCCACGGGCGAGCGCGTGCTCCAGCGATTCGATCACCAGCAACCCTGCACCTTCGGCCATGACAAACCCGTCGCGCTCGCGATCGAATGGACGCGATGCTTCCTGCGGGCGGTCAGCGAACCCGGTGGACAGCGCGCGGGCGGCAGCGAAGCAACCCAGCGTCACCCGATCGATCGCCGCTTCGGTGCCGCCGCAAATGGCGATATCGGCCTCCCCGCTCCGGATCAGTCGCGCCGCATCGCCAATCGCTTGTACCCCGGCGGCACAGGCCGTCACCGGTGCGCCGAGCGGGCCCTTGAAGCCGTTCTGGATAGAGACATGACCCGCGGCCATGTTGGCGAGGAATGCCGGCGCGGTGAACGGCGATAATCTACGCGGTCCACGGGCGTCCGTGGTCCGTACGGCTTCGGCAATCGCGCCGAAACCGCCGACCCCGGAAGCGATGATGGTCGCGGTCCGCTGTTGTTGCGCTTCATCCGTGGGATGCCAGCCGGCCTGTTCCAGCGCTTCATGGGCGGCCATGAGCGCGAACTCGATGAAGCGGTCCATCTTCTTGCGCTCTTTGGGCGCAATGATGCGCTCGGGCGCATAACCGGCGACGGGATCTTCTTCCAGGGTCGGCACTTGCCCCGCCACGGCGACGCCAGTGCCTTCAGTGATTTCGTCCGGCAGGCGGCGGATACCCGAACGGCCTTCCAGCAATCTGCGCCAGACCTCCTCCATGCCGCACCCCAGGGGGCCAACAATACCGCCGCCTGTGACTACGATTCGCTTTTGATCATTGGCATTCATCATGAGAACCTCTTGATTCTGAGTCGACGTTCAGTGGGCTGTCTGTGCTTCGGTTCTTGCTGCGGTGTCGGGACGGATCTTGAACCAGATGGCATACATCGCCGGCAGGAACACCAGCGTCATGACGGTCCCACCGAATGTCCCACCGATCAGTGTGTAAGCCAGGGTTCCCCAGAACACCGAATGAGTCAGCGGGATAAAGGCCAGGATGGCGGCCATCGCTGTGAGCAGTACCGGCCTGGCGCGTTGCACCGTCGCCTCTACAACCGCATGGAATGGATCGAGTCCTTCTTTCTGGTTGTGATCGATTTGCCCGGTCAGGATCAGCGTGTTGCGCATCAAGATGCCCGACAAGGCGATCAGGCCCACCAAGGCATTGATGCCAAACGGCTGATGGAAGATGAGCAGGGTCGGTACCACACCAATCAGTCCCAGCGGTGCGGTGAGGAACACCATCACCATCGCCGACATCGAGCGGACCTGCAGAATGATGATCAGCAGCGTCAGGGCGATCATGATCGGGAACAGCGGCAACATCGCCCTTGAGGCTTTCCCCGACTCTTCGATCGAACCGGCCTGTTCGATGCGGTAGCCGGCCGGCAGCGTGCTGATGATCGGCTGCAGCTCGTCCAGGATTTTCGTGGAAACATCCGGCGGCTGCAGGTCTTCGGCAATGTCCCCGCGTACCGTGATGGTCGGCGTACGGTCACGACGGCGCAGGACCGGATCCTCCATGCGCACCTCGACACTGCCGATCTGCGACAGCGGAACCCGCTGGCCGGCCGCGCCCACCAATGTGAAGCCCTGGATTTTTGCCGGATCGAGGCGGATATCGCCCGCTGCACGCCCCACCACTTGCACGGAACGAATGTCTTCGCGCACAAACGTGATCGGGATACCCGACAGCAGGAACTGCAATTGCTGGCCGACCGCACTGGACGTCAGCCCAACCGCCTGCAAGCGGTTCTGGTCCAATGTGAAATGCAGTGTCGGTATGCGCGTGCCCCAGTCGGTGTTGACGGTCCGCATCATGGGGCTTGCCCGCATGACAGCTTCGACCCGGCCGGCAATCTCACGCAGCCTCGCGGGATCCGGGCCCATCACCCGGTAAGCGACGGGAAAGGGAGAATACGGACCGAACACCAGTTGGGTAACCCGCACACGGGCTTCAGGCGCGAGCCCGTCAGCCACCGCTTGGCGGAGACGGTGCTTGAGGGTTTCACGCGCCTCCTGGCTGCCGGTCAGCACCACCATCTTGGCGAACGACGGATCGGGTAGCTCCGGCGCCATTGCCAGGTAGAAACGCGGTGAACCCTGTCCGATATAGGACGTGACGATTTTCGCTTCGTCCTGCTTTTGCAGCCAGGCTTCAATGCTGGCCGTCGTCGCGCTGGTCTGCTCGATGGAAGTGCCGTACGGCATCTGCACTTCGATCAGTACTTCGGGACGATCAGAGGCGGGGAAAAACTGCTTCTTGACCAGGCCCATGCCGAGGATGGCTATGACAAAAAAACCAATCACCGCTCCGGCCACCAGCCATTTGCCAGCGATGACCCGTGTCAGCAACCGGCGAAAACGATTGTAGTGAGGCGTGTCATAGATGGCCGCGTGACCACCCTCGACTTGCTTGACGTGGGGCAACAGCTTCACGCCCAGGTAAGGTGTGAAGGCCACCGCGACCACCCAGGACGCGATCAGCGCAATGCCGACGATCCAGAACATGTTGCTGGTGTACTCGCCCGCGGTCGAATGCGCGAAACCGTTGGGCATAAAGCCGACGGCCGTCACCAGGGTACCGGCGAGCATGGGGGCGGCGGTATGGCTCCAGGCGTAGGCCGAAGCTTTGATACGGTCGTAGCCCTCCTCCATTTTGACCATCATCATTTCGATGGCGATGATGGCGTCATCCACCAGCAGGCCCAACGCCAGGATCAATGACCCCAGGGTGATGCGGTCGAAATTCTTGCCGGTGGCGGCCATCACCATGAACACCACCGCGAGGGTCAACGGCACGGCCGCGGCCACCACCACACCCACATGCCAGCCCATGCTGAGAAAACAGACGAGCATCACCACCAGCAGCGCGACGAAAAACTTGATCATGAACTCGTCGACGGCCGAACTGATATTCACCGACTGATCGGTGACCTTGGTGAACGTCATGCCCAGCGGCATGCCTTCGTTGATACTGGCCGTCTCGGCGTCCAGGGCCTTGCCCAGGTCCAGGCCGTTCCAGCCTTCGCGCATCACGATACCCAGCAACAGGGCAGGCTCGCCTTTGTTGCGGACCAGAAAGGTCGCCGGGTCTTCATAGCCGCGCTCCACCGTCGCGACATCCGAGAGCTTCAGCGCCCGCCCCTGCACCACAATCGGCGTATCGCGAATTTTCTCGAGCTTGTCGAACGCGCCATCCAGGCGCACGAAAACCTGCGGTCCCTGAGTGTCGATCGAGCCGGCGGGCGTCAGTACGTTCTGGTTGTTCAGCGCGGCAAAAATATCCTGTGGGGAAAGCCCAAGCGTCGCCAACCGATCATGGGAGAACGACACGAAGATACGCTCGGACTGCTCACCGATGATGTTGACCTTTTTCACACCCGGCACATGCAACAGACGCTGGCGCAACGACTCGGCATCGCGTGCCAGCAAGCGCTGCGGCTCGCCCTTGGCCTTCAATGCAAACAACGCAAAGGTCACGTCCGAGAATTCATCGTTGACCATCGGCCCAATGACACCGGCCGGCAGGGTCTTGGCCTCATCCGCGATTTTCTTGCGGGCCTGGTAGAACTCTTCCTGCACTTCTGCCGGCGGCGTCTTGTCCAGCAGCGACACCATGGTGAAAGCCAGTCCCGGGCGCGTGTAGGTTTCGGTGCGGTCGTACCACTTCAATTCCTGCAAGCGCTTTTCCAGCGGCTCGGCCACCTGGTCCTGCATTTCCTGCGCGGTAGCCCCCGGCCAGGCAGAGATGATCGTCATCTGCTTGACAGTGAAAGGAGGATCTTCCGCACGCCCCAGACCGAAGAATGCCAGGACACCGGCAACCGTGATCAGAAAGATCAGGAAAAGGGTGATCGATCGCTCACGAACGGCAAGCGCCGAGAGATTGAAACGCCCCTCGCTCATGGCTGATTCCCCTTGGCGACCACCTGTGCCCGATCCGCCACCCGAACCTCATCGCCGTCATGCAGCAAATGCGCGCCCAGAGCCACGATCTGTTCGCCCTGCTTGAGGTTGCCAACGACCGTGGCCGTGTCATCCCCCAGACCGAGGACCTGGACCGGACGCCACGAGACTTTTGCCGGTTCGCCGGAAAGCGCCCATACGCCAGGGCCTTTACCCGCATCAAAAACCGCCGCGACAGGCACCCGCAGTGTCTGACCCGGTGACTTGTCCTGGGCGATATTGAGCGTGACGGTTGAACCAAGCGGCGCATTGGCCAGCGCGCCTTCCAGCACGTACCTGGCCTCGAAGGTGCGGGTTACCGGATCGGCGGCATCGGAAAGCAGCCGCAGCTTCGCAACGGTGGCGACCTTGCCGTTGCCGTACAACGTCGCCTGGGCCACCGAGCCAACGGCCGGGCGCAGCGTTTCGGGCAAATCGACGCTGGCTTCGCGTTGTCCGGCGCGCGCCAGCTTGACCACCGGCTGCCCCGCGCTGACGACTTGCCCGGGTTCGGCCAGGGTATCCATCACAACGCCATCGGCGTCAGCCAGCAAGGTCGCATAGCCCATGGCATTGCTGGCCACATCAGCCTGCGCCTGCGCAGCGCTGAGCTGTGCCTTTGCCGTGTCAGCCGCGGCCTTTGCCTGGTCGTATGCAGAGGCCGAGATCGCCCCTGCCGCCACCAGCTCGCGATTACGCGCCTCGTCGTCCGCTGTCTGCTTGGCTTGCGCCCGGGCAGCGGCCACGGCCTGCTGTTGCGCTCGCGCCTGCAGGCCAAGGTCGACCGGGTCCAGGCGCATGAGTGGCTGACCACGCTTGACCGTCTGGCCAGCATCCACCAGACGCTCCTGTACCTTCCCCGACACCCGAAAGCCAAGATCGCTCTGGACACGAGCGACCACAACGCCAGTGAACGAACGCGTGATGTCGACCGAGTTCTCGACGCCAGCGACCCTTACCAGAGGGGGCTGGGTGCGTGCGTCGACGGCAGTCGATGAATTACCGCACGCCGCCAGGACGAGAGGCATTAAGCAGACGGCAACAGGTTTTAGCCGAAGCATGGTTCTCTACTCAATAAAAAAGAACAGGAACCCATCTTCATTCTAGTGACCAATAATGTCAACAGTCACAAAAATAACCAAACTAGCGCACAGAAAGGCTTCGTAGCAGCAACGTCGACAGAAGCGCCGCGGCCGATGAGGCTGTATCGAGGTTGTACTGCAACTGCACGGGATTGGCGTAAGGCCGCATGACCAGGTAGATCGCCTGGACGGCTTCATTCAATGGCGTTTTCCCCTCGAACTCACCGGACTCACGCCCCTCCAGGAGGATTTGCTGAATAAGCTGACGCAAACGCTCGTCATGCGCCTGTGCAGGGAGCCACTCCTCGCGAGCGGCAACAGCGGCAATGTCGTAGAGCTTGCGGTCATGGAAGAACAAGTCGCTGCCCGCCTCCGCCAGCGCCCGGAACAGACGCTTCAACTTCTCGGAAGCCGTCGGCGCCTCCGCGATCGCCGCATCCACAATCGCCATAATCATGACGAGGCGATTGGTACAGATCACCTCTCCGATTGCCTGTTTGGAATCGAAAAATTTATAGATATAGGCCTTGGAGAAGCCAATGGCCTTGGCGATGTCTGACACCGTCGTCTTCTCATATCCATAGCGGCCGAAGTGCAGTGTGGCAGCCTCCACGACTTGATCGCGGACACTATGGTCTGACGGCCCTCGCATCTGGGGTGCATGCATGTGTTTAGTCATTTTCCCAGCTTAGCCCCGCGCACCTCCATTGACAACGAGTGACCAATTGGTAATATCGTCACGAACCGTATCTGGCTAAATCAGGAGCTGTCATGCCCTCCCTCCGTACGCTTGCTCTGCTTGTGAACACCGGCTTAATAGCGAGCTGCGCGGTTGGCCCGGACTATCAACGTCCGGACGCTCCGCTGTCGGACAGCTATCAGGCTCAATCCGCCGTTCAACAAAGGGCGGCGGCCCGTCCGACGAACTTTGCCAGTTGGTGGGAAGGCTTCGGTGATCCGTTGCTCAGTGACTTCATCGCCAAGGCGCTTGCGCAGAACCTCGATCTGGCCCAGGCCTCGGCACGGGTCACCCAGGCACGTGCCGGACTTGGCGCGGCGACCGCTGCCCTGTTGCCGTCGGGCAACATCAGCGGACAAGCCGCACGCGCTTATCAGTCAGTCGAAACGCCACTGGGCCAGGTGCTCAACTCGACGCCTGGCTATGATCGCTATGGCAATTTGTATGAACTGAATCTCGGCGCAAGCTGGGAGCTGGATGTGTTCGGCGGCCTGCGTCGAGGCCGCGAGGCGGAGCTCGCGGAGTATCAGGCGTCGGAAGCCGGTTTCACCGCAACGCGCCTGGCCGTCGCTGCGCAGACCGCGGACATCTATATCACCCTGCGCGGCTTGCAGGCCCGGCTGGCCATTGCCAATCGGCAGGTCGAGACCCAACAAGACCTGCTGGAGAAAGTACAACTGCTCCACAGCAAAGGGCTTGCCGCCGAATTTCAGGTTCGCCAGACCGAGGGGGCACTTGCGCAGGTTCAAGCGACAGTGCCGGTCCTCAATACCGGCCTGGATGCTGCAATGAACGCACTGGACGTCATCCTCGGCAGCCCGCCCGGCACCCACCGGGCCCAATTGAGCGCGACCGGGTCGATTCCTCAGGCGCCGCAGATAACCTCGGCTGGAACACCGGCCGATCTGCTGCGCCGCCGACCAGACCTCATCGTGGCCGAGCGCAGGCTGGCGGCGTCCAATGCCCGCATCGGCGTGGCGATCAGCGAGTACTATCCAAAGTTCTCGCTCAGCGCCCTGATTGGCAGCGCGACCGCCGTTTCCAGCGGCAACCTGTTCTCCAGCGGGGCCAGCCAGGCCTCGGGGGTCTTGGGGTTGCGCTGGAGGCTCTTCGATTTCGGCCGTATCAACGCGCAGATCGATCAGGCGAAAGGACAGGAAGCCGAAGCGCTTGCCGCCTATCGCCAGTCGGTGCTGCGTGCCACCGAAGACGTCGAGAATGCATTCTCCGCACTGGTCAACCGCGAGGCGCAGGCATCTACGCTGACCGGAGGTGAAAGCGCTTTGACCAGTGCTCGACAGTCGTCCTTCATCGCTTACCAGAAAGGTTCGGCCAGCCTGATCGACGTCCTGCACGCCGATGAAACCATGCTGCAGGCATCCGACGCCCGGGCCCAGGCCCAGACAGAATCGGCACGTGCAGCGGTCGCGGCGTTCCGGGCGCTCGGTGGCGGCTGGCAGCCGATTGAAGCCCAACCCGTGGCTACCCGCTGATTACACTTCCCCCCCTGCGGATGAGACCGTCATCGATAAGCACGGTCTCATGCGGCACAACCTGAACCAGGCTGCGCCTGCGTTCAGCTCAGACCGAATGTTTTTCTCAGGCTGGAGTCGACCGGGCCCGCCGGCATGAAACGGCGCAGCTTGCGCAGGAGAGAGGCCTCGCCTTTAGGGGTGCGACGCATTTTCCATGCGCCCAAAGCTGCCTCGACAATCGACGCCGCCACGCCGTCGGGACTTGGTGCGCCCTGGACACTTTTAACAATCGCGCGGGTCACCGTATCGCGGTCTTCAGCATAGGCCGGAATGCTGCCCGCCGTTTGCGGCGCATTGAGATCCAGGTTGGTCTTGGTGAATGACGGCTCGACCAGCACCACGCGGACGCCGAACTTGCGCACCTCATGATCCAGAGACTCGGAAATCCCCTCGACAGCGTGCTTGGAGGCCGAGTAAAGGCCCATATACGGCGCAGGAAGAAAACCCAATACCGAGCTGACGTTGACGATTCTTCCCGAACGCTGTTCACGCATATGCGGCAGTACCGCGTGTGTCGTACGCAGGACACCCCACACGTTGGTATCGAACAACGATTGGGCTTCGGCGACCGACGTTTCTTCTACCGAACCCACCAACGATCCGCCCGCGTTATTGACCAGCACATCAATGCGTTTGGCCTGAGCGATCACGGCCTCGATGGCGCGTTGAACGGAAGCGTCGTCGCGAACATCCATCTCGACAAGTTCGACACCTGGCAACGGGTCTGATTGGGTAACGCTGCGCACGCTGCCAAACACCTGGCAACCTTGCTTGACAAACAATTGCGCAGCGGCACGTCCAATGCCCGATGAAACACCGGTAACAAGGACAACTTTCGTGTTCGACATAGCGGTTCCTCCAGCAAGGGATCATCGAGACGCCACTTTCCACCTAGTAACCATTTTAGTCAATGGTCACAAGCCAAGGATAACGGCTCCTCGCGGAGGATAAGGCGCCCTGCTTTATCGAATTGATGGAAACGCAGCTAACTGCTGTAGCAGTCGCTGCGACTCAAGGCATGAGGCTACGCAGTACCAGATTGGCGATGCTCGTGGACGCATCCTCCACGCCATCAAGGCTGTACTGCAATAGCAATGGATTGATATACGGGCGCAACGCCAGATAGATTGCATTGACCGTTTCATCCAGGGGCGTCTTGCGTTCGAACTCACCCAGCTCACGCCCATCGGAGACGATCTGCCTCACGAATGCCCGGATGCTGGCCTCGTAGAACTGGGCGCTAGGCCAGCTCTCCGAGGCCGCGGATGCCGCGATGTCGTAGAGCTTCCGGTCGTTGAAGAACAGGCTGACACCGGTGATGACCGCGGTTTTCACCAAGCGACGAAAGCGCTCGGTGGCGGTGAGGGACTCCAGGCTGATCGCCTCATCCACGGCCGTGACAATCGTCTCCAGGCAATTGCTGCAAATGGCTTCGCCGATCGCCTGTTTCGAATCGAAGAACTTGTAGATGTAGGCCTTGGAGAAGCCAATGGCCTTGGCCAGGTCCGATACCGTGGTCTTGCCATAGCCATAGCGGCTGAAATGCTCATTCGCCGCTGCGACAATCTGGGCTCGGATCTCATGGTCGACAGGACCGCGGACATTGCGCGAAGGGAAGGATGATGGATTCATGGCGCCAGCTTACCTGCCCCCCCATGGGGTGACAAGCAATGACCAACGCACCATTCAGTCACAAGCATGCACTTTCATAGACCAATCCCGACGATGCTCTATCATGAGCCAGCGCTCATGACGCGCTTCTTCTGACGATTCGCCGGGATTCCCTATCCATGAGAGATCTGCCGCCCACCGCTACATTGCGTGCCTTTGAAGTCGCCACCCGGCACACCACCTTTACTTCAGCCGCACAGGAGTTGCATGTCACTCAGAGCGCGGTCAGCCATCAGCTCAAGCACCTCGAAGCGCTTTGGGGGTTGCAACTGTTCGAGCGCGGCAAGTCATTAAGCCTCACCCCGGCGGGGGCCACCCTGGCGCCCATCGTGAGGGAATTCTTCTTGAGCCTGGAGGCGACCCTGGCTGATCTGCGCGAGCAAAAAGGCAGGGTCCGGCTCGAAGTCAGCACCACCTACTCCTTTGCCTTGAAGTGGCTGCTGCCACGCTTGCCGAATCTCTCCCGCCAGCATCCCGAGCTGTTGGTCTCGCTGGACACCACGGACAAGATCATCCACTTCTCCGAGGCCCAGGCCGATGTCGCGATCCGCCTCGGCAAAGGCATCTACCCGGGCTTGTACTCGGAGTTCCTGTTCGGCGAGCAGGTGTTTCCGGTGGCAAGCCCCGATCTGCTGCAGCGATACGGAACACCGCGCAGCCCTGCCGAACTGTTGCACTACCCACTGCTGACCCGAGATGGCGCCGACCTGGTGCCTAAATGGGAGGCTTGGTTTCAAAAGGTCGGGCTGGAGTTCTTGCCGCTCAAGGAAAGCGTCAGGTTTGGCGATAGCAACATGACAGTCGAGGCCGCTCTGCTCGGCCAGGGTATCGCCCTGGTGCGCAGCGGGCATGTCGAAACCGAGATCAGCGACGGGCGTCTGGTGCGGCTGTTCGAAGTGCCGTTCCCATCCCCCCTCGCCTATTATTTTGTCTGCCCAAAAGGCACCGAGTCGCAGCCACATATCGTCAGCTTTCGCCAGTGGCTGAACGGTGAGGCCCTGAAAGTTCAACGCGCCTATGAATGATGCATGAGAATTTTCTCATGAAACGATGAGGAGACTTCGCTGTAGTTCCTCCCGTCCGAATGCATAAGATGGCACATGCCAATCCATATCATCCTGCTGGTTCTTTTCGCCGCGCTCCTGCATGCCAGTTGGAACGCGTTGCTGCGCGGCGGCGCCGATCGGCTCTGGTCGATGACGATCATGTGCATCGCCATCGCTATCGTCAGTGCCGTCGCCGCAGCGTTCATGGCGCCACCGGCGCCTGCCAGCTGGGGCTGCATGGTGCTTTCGGCACTGCTGCACGTCGGCTACAACCTGTTTCTCGTGCGCAGTTACCGGGTCGGCGACCTGGGACAGACCTATCCGATTTCCCGTGGATCGTCACCGGCGTTGATCACCCTCGGCGCCGCCGTCTTTGCCGGAGAACGCATCGCTCCCGGCACATTGCTCGGTATTGCGTTGGTATCAGTCGGGATCATTTCGCTGGCCTTCCGGGGACGCAAACTGTCAGTTCCCAGCCTGCCCTACGCCCTGGGAACCGGTTGTTTCATCGCCGCCTACAGCGTCACCGACGGCATCGGCACCCGCCTCTCCGGCGCCCCGCTCGCCTACACCGTGTGGATGTGCGCCCTGTGGGGCTTGATGATGCCTGGGGTGTACATCGGCCTGCGCGACGCCCGCAGCTTGTTCAGCGTCCGACCTGGAATGCTGACCGCCGTGGTCGGCGGGCTGGTTTCTTTGCTGGCCTACGGAATTGTCATCTACGCCATGAACGAAGCGCCCCTGGGCGCGGTATCGGCATTGCGCGAAACCAGCGTGCTGTTTGCGGCGCTGATTGGCTCCGTGTTCCTCGGCGAGACACTCACCGCCCGCCGAGTCCTGGCGTGCGTGGTGATCGTCAGCGGCACTCTCATGATCGGCTGATACGCCTATTCCTCACCGCTACAAGAGGTACGCTCGATGGACAACATCTCGCAGACACCGTTGATGCTGATCACCGGTGGCGGTCGCGGAGTGGGTGCCGCTACCGCGCGGCTGGCCGCCGCACGAGGCTACGACGTCGCGATCAGCTACGTGACCAACGAGTCTTCGGCGCTGGCCGTGGCGGCGGATGTGCAGGCCTTGGGACGCCGGGCGCTGGCCATGCGGGCCGACAGTGCCGACCCCGAGCAGGTCGCCGAGTTGTTCGCCGCCATCGACCGCGCGTTCGGGCGCATTGACGTCCTGGTCAATAACGCCGGGGTACTGTCCGTTCAGTCGCGCCTGGAGGACCTCGGTTTCGAACGCATGCAGCGCATCTTTGCGGTCAACGCCATCGGTCCGATGCTCTGTGCCCAGCAGGCGGTGAAACGCATGTCCTACCGGCACAACGGTTCGGGCGGCGTGGTGATCAACATCTCTTCGGCATCGGCGCGCCTCGGCAGCCCGAATGAATACATCGACTATGCGGCGTCCAAGGGTGCCCTGGAGACCTTCACCATCGGGCTGGCCAAAGAGGTGGCTCGGGAAGGGATACGCGTCAACGGTATACGCCCCGGTCACATCTACACCGACATGCATGCCAGCGGCGGCGAGCCGGGGCGGGTCGATCGTGTCAAGGACTCGATCCCCATGGGCCGAGGCGGCCAGCCGGAGGAAGTGGCGCGGGCGATTCTGTGGCTGGCCAGCGCGGAGGCATCCTTCGTTACCGGTACGTTCCTCGATGTGACTGGGGGAAAATGAGCGGCTGGTCAGGTCTCGACATTGATAGGGTCAAGGGTAGCGTCAGTGGGTCAAGCCGGATCTGCTGCGACAGCACCTTGAAAGCTGGCGCTGATCTGTGAGTCCCTTCACCTTATTGTTCATTGTGAAACGACGTTGCGATTGGCAGCACGATCCTGCACTTGGCGAATGGCATAGAGCACCAGGGACAGCAACAGGATGCCGATTCCGCTGAGCACCTCCTTGAGCCCGCCATAACCGGCCAATTCCGCCGAGGCCGTTCCGACCAACACCACTGCGCCGGTGAAGAGGGTCAGTAGCCAGGCAATAGGCACCCAGCCCTTGCCCAATCTGACCGGACGAGGGATCTCGGGCGCATCCCGACGCAAGAGCAGGAACCCCGAGAGCGCGAAGAAAATAGCGACCAGATAGCCGATGTTGGCGGTGACCAGCATGGCCAGCGGAGAAGACAACAGGAAGATCATGCCCAGATTCAGCACGACGGCCACGGTCATGCACCGCCCAGGTACCTGGTGTTTGTTGAGCACGCCCAACTGACGAACAGTCAGGCCCTCCAGCGCCATGCCGTAGAGCGCCCGCGAACCGTCCGCCAAGGCCGCATTGAGCCCCATGAACAACCCCACCAGCAGGGTGGCGACGAAGAAGCTGCTATAGCCGGTACCCAGCATCGCGTTGAACGCGTCGATGTAGAAGCCACTGGGATTGCTCATCGCGGCCTCGCTGTCGACCATGCCGCCCAGACCGAACGCGACTGCGGCGAAGACGGCAACGGTGTAGCCACCCGAGGTGAGCAGGGCCAGGCGCATGTCGCGTTGGCTGCGATATTCGGGGCCGAAGGCCGCGCACATCTCGGTGCCGTAGGCGCTCCAACTGACCAGGAACAACCAGACCATCGCCGTGCGCAGACCACCCCAGCCAAGATCAGCAGGCTCGACCAGCGCGTTGCGAAAGCGCTCGAAACTCCAGCTATCTCCCAACAGCGGAGCCACCGCCAGCACCAGAATCGGGATCAACAGCAGCAAGCCCATGTATTTGGAGGCGCTGGCGGCCATATGGACGCCCAGTCGATTGAACTGCCAGAAGATCAATAACAGGCCGGCGCCTATCAGCTGAGGCAGTCCCACGGTAAGAGGTCCGGCAGTGAAGGACCAATCTTGCCCGGCGAACCATTGCGCCTGGATCAGCGAACCGGCACTGACACTGACAATCGACAGCACGGCTGACCAGCCCAGCCAGTAGCCGAATGAGGCCAGGGGACCGACAAGCTTGCAGCGCCGGCGCCAGCCTTCGGTGGCGATCATTGCGATGCCGCCCGGTTTGTCGGGAAACATCGACGAGACTTCGAGGAAGATCCAGTTCTGACAGGCGCCGATGGCCGCCGAACCCACCCACAGCACAAGCGCGTACACAGGCCCCAGCACGCCCAGTGCGAAACCGAAGGAGGCGAAAATCGAGCCGGAGACGGCCATTGATAACGCGAAGGCATCTGTCCAGCGCAAGGTCTTTTGCAGATGCTGATTATTATTGTTGTTGTCCACGAAAGGACTCCGCACGATTGAGTGTTGAGCCTTCATTAAACGCCTGTCGCCGGCCAACCGGCCATGACCCAGAATGCAAGCGGATGGTCATGAGCGCCACCGTCGGTCCAGGACAGATTGATATTTAGTTAATATGTTATGAATATCGAGGTTCGTTGCCCGATCCAAAATAATAACGCCAGCTTGACTGGCAAGAGGTAGCCGATGAACACCGCCTGTCACCCGACCAACCTGTTCCTGGGTCATCAAGGCTTCGAGGCCTGGCATGGAGATCTCTCGGCCAACTGCGGGACATTTCATGTAGAGCCGCCCCTGCAAAGCGGTATTGAGGAATTCCGCGGTGCTGTGACCCCTGTGGATGACGAACACAGCCTGGTCAAAGGCGCGCGGATCATCAGCAACTGCCGCCAGGTACATCGATCACAACGCGACATTCGCCAGGACGACAAGGATTTTTTCTTCCTGGTCATGCAACTGGATGGGCAGGCGACCGCCTGCCAGCCGGGTACGCAAACCATCCTGCATCGGGGGGACCTGGTATTGCTGGATGTAAGCCGGCCCTGCGAATTTCGATTCGAGGGCTGGAGCGATCAGGTTTCGGTGATCCTGCCACGTAAATCCGTGCTCCAGCGCTTCCGGGAACACCAGTTGCAGATCAACCATCGTATCGACGCAGCGTCACCGATGGGACGCATGAGCGGCCTGCTGTTGCAACAACTGATCGGCAATCCCGGCATGTCAGAGCCTGAGACGCGGGCAACACTGGAGGCGATCATCACCCTGCTACGCCCGGCCATAGGTAGCGCCGGCGACCACCCCACCTCACCCCGGGCCGACACCGCTACATTGCTCAAGGCCAGGGCCCTCATCGACCGCCAACTGACACAAGAGAACCTGACGCCCGAATACCTCGCCTCGACGCTGGGGGTTTCGCTGCGCAATTTGCACCGCATATTTTCCCAAGGCGATATGACGGTGAGCCGCTACATTCTCGAACGACGCCTGCAGCATTGCGCGGAGCAGATCAAGCAAAGCGATACCAAGATCATGAGCATCGCTTTATCGAGCGGCTTCAAGGATTTCAGTCATTTCTCCCGAGCGTTCAAACGGCATTTTGGCTCATCCCCCAGTGACTATCGTCACCAGCCATACGCCTAGCCGCCATTGCTGTCATGTCCTGACAACTGGCGAGCATGAAGCTCGACAACAACGCTTCCCTGCCCGGAAAGTCCAGTGAGACGCACATCGACAGCGATGAATTGCTGGATCACCGCTGCGTTGGTGCGGATGTGATTGCTCAAACGCTCCGTCGTCAGTTTGCCAGCGCCGGCGATGGCCATCGGCAACATCAATTGATCCGCCAGGCGATTGCCAACCGCTGCATTCGATTGAGTCCACGCCATGAGTTCATCCACCGCCACGTCAGCGACTTGCTCTGCGCGCACACGCTCTTGCCCGATGCTCGCGAACACCTCGGTAACGCCGGCTCTGGTGGCAGTGATCGATACCACATTGCCAGGCCCCGCCTGGTCACCCAGATCGGTAACCGACAGGTCGCGTCGTTCAATCTTCAGCCTTGCCGAGAGTCGATCAAGTTCGCGATTCCCGATCGAGACAGGAATGCCCGAAACCAGCGCTCCAGACGAAACGATGGTGACGGGTGCCTGCCCGCCGTCCAGCACCAATGGTTCAAGCGTCGAAGGTCGAATGGTGGCTTCGATCACGCCCCCTCCGCAGGGGACAAAGCCATGACGCAGTAGCGCCAATTCCACCTGTGCGCCCATACGTCGTATCAAAGGCAGCCACGCCTGCTCTATGAAGTCGAAAGGCGGCGCCGCCGGATTATGTGTTCCGCCGGTAATCCGGACGGTACTCGTCCCTGTTGCCTGCAACAGCGCAGGCAACAGGGTCTGCAACACCAGTATCGTGCTGCCCGCCGTGCCGATCGCGAACGAATACTCCCCTGCCTCTACGGTCCCGGGACGGAATTCGATAGCGGTCGAATTGAGTTCCGCTCCCAGGACTTTGGCGCCGCAGATCTCAGCCGCTGCTCGTACTGCGGTGAGGTGCTGGCGCAACAGACCGGGCCGGGAGCGCTTGCCGCGTATCCCTGTCATCTGGAACGCCTGGCCGGTGATCATGGAGAGGCTGAGGGCGGTACGCAGCACCTGCCCTCCTCCCTCGGTGCCGTCGATGAGAATCAGATCCTGGCCCATCCACTCACCCCTTCACGCAGACGACTGGGCGCAGGGTATGGACCACCTCAACCAGATCGCGCTGGGCCGCCATGACCGCATCAATGTCCTTGTAGGCCATCGGGATCTCGTCGATGACCGCCGCATCCTTGCGGCACTCGACATGGGCGGTCGCCCGCACCTGGTCCTCAACGGTAAACACGGCCTTGGCCTTGGTACGGCTCATCACCCGACCCGCACCGTGTGAACAACTGCAAAAGGCTTCCTCGTTCCCCAGGCCCCGGACGATGAAACTCTTTGCGCCCATCGACCCGGGAATAATCCCCATCTGACCCTTCTGCGCAGAGACGGCGCCTTTACGGGTGAGAAGAATATCCTCCCCGAAGTAAGTCCCTCGCTCCACGTAGTTGTGGTGACAGTCGACGGCGATCAGCCGCGACTCAAAGGGCTTGGTGATGACCGACCGCACGGCATCCAGCACCGCCAACATCATGACCGCGCGGTTCTGCTTCGCGAAATCCTGGGCCCACTCGACAGCCTCGACGTAGTCATCGAAGCTGGACGTTCCTTCCCGCAGGTAGGCCAGGTCCCGGTCAGGCAGGTTCACCATGTGCCTGCGCATTTCCTCACGGGCCTTCTCGATGAAATAGCTACCGATGGCGTTGCCTACGCCGCGGGAACCGGTGTGCAACATCACCCATACATGGTCGGCTTCGTCCAGGCACACCTCGACGAAATGGTTACCGGTGCCCAGCGTTCCGAGGTGCTTGTGGTTGTTGGACTTTTCAAGGCCCGGGTGCTTTTGGGTGATGAGGTCGAAACGCCCCTCAAGGGCCGACCAGGCCTGGTCGACAATCGCCGGTGCGGTGTCCCAGGCCCCTTTGTCCCGGCCGCTACGTCCCGAGGTGCGTCCGTGCGGCACAGCCTTCTCGATTGCGGAGCGCAGGCCGAACAGATGATCGGGAAGGTCGCTGGCGCGCAGCGAGGTGCGGACCGCCGACATCCCGCAACCGAGGTCGACCCCGACTGCAGCGGGAATGACCGCGCCCTTGGTAGGAATCACGCTCCCGATCGTCGAGCCCTTTCCTAAATGAACGTCGGGCATGACCGCCATGTGCTTGAACACGAACGGCATCTGCGCGGTGTTCATCAGTTGCTGCCTGGCCTCAGGCTCAACCGGGACGCCTCGGGTCCACATCTTGATGGGCTTGCCGTTTTCGACTTCAAGCAGCTCGAAGGTTTGAGTGGTCATTGTTTTTTCGCTCCTGTGATTTCTGTTTGGGAGCTCTATAGCGAGCGGCATGCCAATTCTACGGTTGGCGGATCATATTTTTACTATCCATTTGATATTAAAGAACTTTAATCGTAATGCCTTTAATCCGAACAGGCCGGCACTGTTCACTGACAGGCCTCAAAACTATACTCAATTATCGTTCGCTATCTTTTGAGATATTCAGCAATGCAGGACAAAAAGACAGTCGCCATAGGCATCCTTGGGTCAAAGCTCGACCGCGTCGGCAAGGGGGAGCAGCGCTGGAACAAATGGCGCCCGACCCTCTCTCTGTGCCAACAGCCCGACCTGGTGATCGATCGCCTGGAGCTGATTCACGGTGAAGCGCGTTGGGACGCCGATCTCGCCTTGAAAGTAGCGGCTGATATTGCCCAGGTCTCGCCAGAGACCGAGGTTCGCCTGCACGCCATGGCGATGCGAAACCCCTGGGACTTCGAAGAGGTCTACGCCGCACTGCATGACTTCGCAGCTGACTATCCATTCGACACAGAGGACGAGGACTATCTCGTCCACATCACAACGGGCACCCACGTCCAGCAGATCGTATGGTTCCTGCTGGCCGAATCCCGGCACATCCCTGCCAAACTGATACAGACCCAGCCAGGCGGCTTGCGGGATGACGACGCAGGACCGGCAGGCAAACACGTCATCACCGACCTCGATCTCCAGCGCTACGATCAGATCGCCAAGCGATTCCAAGCCGAGCGCCTGGAGGGCACCGAACTGCTCAAGTCCGGCATTGCAACCCGCAACGCGGCGTTCAACCGGACGATAGAACAGCTCGAACGGGTCGCCGTGCGATCCCGGGCACCGATCCTGATCAGCGGCCCTACCGGGGCAGGCAAGTCCTTTCTCGCGCGGCAAATCTACGAGCTGAAACGGGGTCGCCATCAGGTCGAAGGCCCGTTCGTCGAGGTGAACTGCGCCACGTTGCGCGGCGATACCGCGATGGCGACGTTGTTCGGCCATACGAAAGGCGCGTTCACCGGCGCTCAACAGGCTCGCGAGGGCTTGCTGCGCTCGGCACACAAGGGCGTCCTGTTCCTCGACGAGATCGGAGAACTGCCGCTCGACGAGCAAGCGATGCTCCTGAAAGCGATCGAGGAAAAGAAGTTCTTGCCGATGGGCTCCGACAAGGAGGTCGAGTCTGACTTCACGCTGATCGCGGGAACCAATCGGGACCTGCACGCGCGCGTTGTTGAAGGTCTGTTCCGCGAAGACCTGTTGGCCAGGATCAACATCTGGACTTTTGTGCTGCCCGGACTGGCCAATCGGAGCGAGGACATCGAGCCAAACATCGATTTCGAATTGCAGCGCCATGCCCGGGATAACGGCCATATGGTTCGCTTCAACACCGAAGCCCGGCGTCGATATCTGGCCTTCGCCACCGCCAGGGATGCCGCCTGGCCAGGCAACTTCCGGCAACTCTCTGCGTCGATCACCCGCATGGCCACACTGGCTGACAGCGGCCGCATCGACATGGCGCTGGTGGAGGACGAGCTGGAACGACTGCGCGCCGATTGGCGGATACCGACCGCCTCGGACCCATTGTCCGAGCACTTGGCAAAAGCCGGCCTTGAGATCGACCTGTTCGATCGCCTTCAACTGGAATCGGTCCTGAAGGTCTGCAGCACAGCGACAAGCCAGGCGGATGCCGGTCGAAAGCTCTTTTCACAGAGCCGATCAGCCAAGGCATCGAGTAATGATTCCGATCGAATCCGAAAATTTCTGGCGCGATTCGACATCACCTGGAGCCAAGTCCCGGGGCTTTCAGCCCATCGTCATGGAGGAAGTTGAAACGTTAGAACGCCACCCATTCCTGGAATACCACTCGCCACTTCAATTTCTGCATTTAAAAAACAGATCTTTAACGCAGATCAACAAAGCACTTCTCATTCCAGACCTATCATCTCCCAGCGCCAATCTTCGCTGAGACCTGAGAGGCAGGGATGAATGACCTAACCGGCAAGTGGCTTAAACGCGGGGCTCTGGGAAGCTTGGTTTTGTTGGGCATTCTGGGTGCCTGGTATGTGCTCGGACCCGCCCCTATAGACCCCGATTTCGCCAGCGGCAACGGGCGAATCGAAGCCACCGAAGTCGATATAGCAAGCAAACTGGCCGGGCGTATCAGCACCATTCTGGTGGCCGAGGGCGAACAGGTCGCCGCCGGTCAGGTGCTGGCGCGCATGGATACCCAGGCGTTGCGAGCCGAACTGCTCCAGGCCCAGGCCCAGTTACAGCGGGCCCGTACCGCCAAACTCACCGCAGCCGCGCTCGTCGCGCAACGGGAAAGCGAAAAGGTTACCGCGCGGGCGGTGGTTGCCCAGCGCCAAGCTGAACTGATTGCCACACAGAAGCGCTTTGCCCGCACGGAAATCCTCGTAAGCCGCAACGCCCTCGCCCGCCAGCAGCTGGATGACGACCGCGCGCTGCTCGACAGCGGTCAGGCCGCGCTGGCGGCAGCCAACTCACAAGTATTGACGGCCCAGGCCGGGATCGAAGCCGCCAAATCTCAAGTCGAGGAGGCCCAAGCCAGCATCGAGGCGGCAGCCGCGACCGAGCAACGCCTGCAGGCGGACCTCACCGATACCGAGCTCAAGGCGCCCCGCGATGGACGCGTGCAATACCGCATCGCCGAAGAAGGCGAAGTGATTCCCGCTGGAGGCAAGGTCCTGAACCTCGTGGACCTGAGCGACGTGTACCTGACGTTCTTTTTGCCGACTCAGCAGGCCGGTCGGGTGGCTATCGGCAGCGAAGTGCACGTGATCATTGATGCCGTGCCGCAATACGTGATCCCTGCCACCGCCAGCTACGTGGACAGTGTTGCGCAATTCACGCCGAAGACGGTGGAAACTACCAGTGAACGGGAAAAGCTGATGTTCCGTATCAAGGCGCGGATAGACCCCGAACTGCTGCGCAAGCACCTCAGCCAAGTGAAAACCGGCGTACCTGGCGTGGCTCATGTCCGGCTGAACCCTCAAGCCCAATGGCCAGCCGCACTGAAGATCAAGGTGCCCGAATGACCGACGGGTTCGCTTGGGCAGCACGCCTGCAGGACGTGGGGCTGCGGTACGGCAAGACCATCGCCCTGGACAGCGTCACGGTGGATATTCCCGCCACCGCCACCGTCGGCCTGATCGGCCCGGACGGTGTCGGCAAGTCCAGCCTGTTGGGGTTGATCGCCGGGGCCCGGACCGTACAGCAAGGACGCCTGACTGTGTTGAACGGCGATATAGCCAACGCCCGTCATCGTGAAGCCCTGTGTCCCCGCATTGCCTACATGCCACAGGGTTTGGGCAAGAATCTCTACCCGACCCTGTCCGTACTTGAGAACCTGGACTTTTTTGCCCGCCTGTTCGGGCAGGGCCGGCATGAACGTCGGCAACGCATCGATGCCTTGTTGGCGAGCACCGGGCTGACCCCTTTTGCGGACCGCCCGGCAGGTAAGTTGTCGGGAGGCATGAAGCAGAAGCTGGGGCTGTGTTGCGCGCTGATTCACGACCCCGACCTGCTGATTCTTGATGAGCCCACGACCGGCGTCGATCCCTTGGCGCGTAATCAGTTCTGGGCGTTGATTGCCGACCTGCGAACGCGCAGGCCCCATATGAGCGTGCTGGTGGCTACGGCCTACATGGAAGAGGCCGAGCGCTTCGATCACTTGCTGATGATGGACGCCGGCAAGGTGTTGACCAGTGGCTCACCTGCGCAAATCCTCCAGCGAACCGAATGTCAGGACCTGGAAACAGCGTTCATCGCCCTGCTGCCACCCGACCGTCGACGGGGCCACACATCGCTGGTGATCACGCCGCGCGTCGAACGCGCTGGACAGCCGGTGATCGCCATCGAGGCCCGGGAACTGACCTGTCGCTTCGGCGCATTCACAGCAGTGGACAGTGCCAGTTTTCGCATCGAGCGCGGAGAGATCTTCGGTTTCCTGGGCTCCAATGGCTGCGGCAAGTCCACCACCATGAAGATGCTGACCGGCTTGTTACCGGCCACCTCCGGGCAGGCCTGGTTGTTCGGCAAGCAAGTCGACCCGCACGACCTCAAGACCCGACAGCGCGTGGGGTACATGTCTCAAGGCTTCTCCCTCTATAACGAGCTGACGGTACGGCAGAACCTGGTGCTGCATGCGCAGTTGTTCCATGTACCCAGGGATGAAATTGACAGCCGCGTCCACGAGGCCGCCGAACGTTTCGGCCTGAAACAGAACCTTGACGCCCTTCCCGACCGGTTGCCGTTGGGTATCCGCCAACGCCTCTCGCTGGCGGTGGCGCTGATCCATAAACCCGACGTGCTGATCCTCGACGAGCCCACCTCTGGGGTAGACCCCATCGCGCGTGACGCTTTCTGGCAGCACTTGCTCGACCTGTCGCGCAATGACGGTGTGACTATATTCATCTCCACTCATTTCATGAACGAGGCGCAGCGCTGCGACCGAATATCATTCATGCATGCCGGACGGGTATTGGTCAGCGGCGCGCCCGAGCAACTGATCATTGAGCGGGGGTTGCCCAGTTTGGAGCAAACCTTCGTTTCATACCTGGAGCAAGCCGCCGGCAGCGAGGCAACCCCAGCGCAGTCCGAGAACCCCAGCAAGCAATCACCCGCTATCGAAGCGCCGTCCAAGCCCCCCGTCAAATCGCACCGCAACGGCTTCAGCGGCCTGCGAATGTTCACTTACGCCCAACGCGAAACCATGGAAATCCGCCGCGACCCGATCCGCCTGACATTGGCGGCGCTGGGTACGGTATTGCTGATGTTCATCATGGGTTACGGCATCAGCCTGGACGTCGAAGACCTGTCGTTTGCGGTCCTGGACCGAGACCAGACCACCACCAGCCTGGCCTATGTCCGCAGTTTTTCCGGGTCGCGCTATTTTATCGAACAACCCGAGCTGCTTGACTACGTTGACCTGGAGACACGCTTGCAAAGCGGTTCAATCACCCTGGCATTGGAGATCCCGCCCAATTTCGGCCGCGACCTCAAGCGCGGCCGCCAGCCCACGGTAGCCGCTTGGGTGGACGGGGCGATGCCCATGCGCGCACGCACGATAGAGGGTTATGTCAACGGCTTGCACAGCGGCTACCTGGCAGAGCTCGGGTATAACGGAGCGGCGCTGGCCAACGTGGAAGTGCGTTACCGCTACAACCCGGATGTGGAAAGCCTGCAAGCCATGGTGCCGGCAATTATTCCGCTGTTGTTGATGATGATCCCGGCCATGCTCACTGCATTGGGGGTGGTACGGGAAAAAGAGATGGGCTCGATCATCAACCTGTATGTCACACCCGTGACCCGGTTGGAGTTCCTGCTAGGAAAACAGCAGCCCTACGTCGCCATGGGCATGCTCAACTTTTTACTGATGTGTGCCTTGGCCGTCTGGGTGTTCGGCGTGCCGCTCAAAGGCAGTCTCTGGGTGCTGAGCCTGGGGGCGTTGCTGTATGTCGGCACCTCCACGGGGTTGGGCCTGTGGTTGTCGACATTCATGAGCAGCCAGATTGCGGCCGTCTTCGGCACCGCCATTGTCACCCTGCTGCCGGCCATCCAGTTTTCCGGATTGATCAACCCGGTTTCCTCACTGGAGGGTTTCGGCGCCCTGGTCGGCAAGGTGTATCCCACCGCACAGTTTCTCACGATCAGCCGAGGGGTGTTTTCAAAGGCGCTGGAGCTGCAGGCGCTGGCGCCTTATTTCCTGCAACTGCTGGTGACGGTGCCGATCCTGATTGGCCTGAGTGTGCTCTGCCTGCACAAACAGGAGCGCTAGCCATGTACAGTCTCTTGAACATCCTGCGCCTGGGCATCAAGGAGTTCCGCAGCCTGTACCACGACCGGGCGATGCTGATCCTGATCGTCTGGGCCTTCTCGTTCGGCATCTACACTGCCGCCTCGGGCATACCCGAGGCGTTGCACCACGCGCCGCTGGCCATCGTCGATGAAGATCACTCGCAACTCTCCGAACGATTGAACGCGGCTTTTCAACTGCCCTACTTCCTGCCTCCAGCGAAAATCAACAGCCAGCAGGTCGATGCGGGCATGGACAGCGGTCGTTATACGTTCGCCCTTGATATTGCGCCCGATTTTCAACAGGACGTCCTCGCTGGGCGCCGTCCAAGCCTGCAGCTCAACGTCGATGCCACCCAGATCGGCCAGGCCTTCACAGGCGCAGGCTACATCCAGACCATCGTCGCCACTGAAATCGGCAAATTCGTCCAAGGCTTGCGCGATGGGCCGCGCCCGCCGGTGAGCTTGGCCATGCGCATGCAGTTCAATCCCAACCTGACCCAGGCCTGGTTCACCTCGGTGATGCAACTGATTGATTACATCACCATGGTGTCGATCATCCTCACGGGTGCAGCACTGATTCGAGAACGTGAGCACGGCACCCTGGAACATTTGCTGGTGATGCCGCTACGGGCGTTCGAGATCATGTTGGCCAAGATCTGGTCCATGGGTCTGGTGGTGCTGCTGGCCACCGCTTTTGCCATATGGGTGATCGTCCAGGGCTGGGTGGCCGTGCCCATCAGCGGCTCCATCGGCTTGTTCCTGCTCGGCACCGCGCTGCACTTGTTTGCAACCACCTCCATCGGTATCTACCTGGGCACCGTGGCGCGCTCAATGCCTCAATTAGGGCTGCTGAGTATTTTGATCCTGCTGCCGCTCCAGTTGCTTTCCGGCGGGGCCACTCCACGCGAAAGCATGCCGCAGCTCGTGCAGAACCTGATGCTGGCCGCCCCCACCACACACTTCGTCAGCTTCGCCCAAGGCATTTTGTACCGGGGTGCGGGACTGGCGATTGTCTGGCCGCAATTCCTGGCGATTGCTTCGATCGGCACGCTGTTTTTCATAGCGGCATTACTGCGATTTCGCCGTGCAATCTCGCAGATGGCTTGAGGCTTCATCGAAAAGCCGATTACCGCGTTGTGTGCTCGCTTGAGCCTTATTGATTTAGCTCAATGTCACTGCGTCGCTCAGGCGTAAAAAAAGCAGGCCGGGTATTTAACGGCTCCGCATTTTCCACCGTTGCATGGAGGATCCTGAAATGAGCGACTTGAGCCTGCGAAACACTCTTCTCGAAGCACTTGAGTTCCAACCTGATATCAACGCCGCAAATATAGGCGTGGCCGTGGACAACGGCGTCGTCACCCTTTCTGGACACGTCAGTAGCTTCGCCCAGAAAATCAGCGCGGAACGTGCCGTCAAGGGCGTCAAAGGGGTGCGCGCCGTGGCTGAGGAAATACAGGTCAGACCGAACCAGAACTCCGGTACGACAGATGACGTCATTGCCAATCGCGCGCTGAACATTCTCAACTGGAGCTCCGATGTCCCTGAAGGCGACATCAAGCTGGTCGTGCACAATGGCTGGGTCGCTCTGGAAGGTGAAGTGGATTGGCAGTACCAGAGGGAGGCTGCTGAGCGAGCAGTGTTCAAATTATCCGGCGTGGTGGGTGTGAAAAACCGACTCACCCTGCGCCCACGGGCGGATGCAGGCGATATCCAGCGTTGTATCGAGGATGCCCTCAAGCGCAGTGCCGAACTCGACGCCAAACAGATCCACGTCAAGGTCGACGGCGATGTGGTAAGACTCGACGGCAAGGTCCATTTATGGAGCCAACGCCGATTGGCGGAGCGGGCAGCCTGGTCTGTGCCTGGAGTCAGAGAGGTGGACGATCATTTATTGCTGGTCTGACCAGGGCTGCGGAGCGCCGCGTATCTCCCGTCTTTGTGACTGGCTTGAAGGGTCGCAACCCATCGCTGAATCGACAGACGGTAGGATTCAGGCGACAAAAAACAGGCACGGTTCTGAGTCGGTCTTCTATGCTTGCTCCAATTATAGGAATTTTTCCCTATGGTCGAGCTGGAACCGCGTCTTTTGAAGGTACATGCCCTCCGGACCGCTTGCTCAAACTGCAGCGTGCTGGAACTGTGCCTGCCGATCGGCCTTACGGGCGATGAGGTCGAGCGCCTCGACACCCTGATCACCCAGCGGCTCAAGGTCAAGAAAGGCGCGGCGCTGTATCGCACCGGCGACCCATTGCGCTCGTTGTATGCGGTGAGAGTGGGCTTTTTCAAGACCAGCGTCCTTTCGGTAGACGGTCGCGAGCAAGTCACCGGTTTCCAGATGCAAGGCGAAATGCTCGGCCTGGACGCTATCAGCAGCGATCACTACGCCTGTAATGCCATTGCCCTGGAAGACAGCGAAGTCTGCCCGCTGCCTTTCAACCTCTTGGAAAAACTGGCCCACGACCTACCCTCGCTACAACACAACCTGAACAAGCTCCTGAGCCAGGAAATCGTGCGCGACCACAGTATGCTGTTGATGCTCGGCAACATGAACGCCGACGAGCGCCTGGCGGCGTTCCTGTTGAATCTGTCGCAACGGCTCAATATGCGCGGCTATTCCTCGCGGGAGTTTGTCCTGCGCATGAGTCGCGAGGCGATCGGCTCCTACCTGGGCCTGCGCCTGGAAACGATTTGCCGGGGCATTGCCCACCTGCGCCAGGAGGAACTGGTGGACATGCGTGGACGCAACGTCACGATCCTGGACCTGCCCGGGCTCAAGCAGAAGGTCGCCGGTTGCCACCGTCATAGCGAGCTGTAATGCCTGCCTTGCATCACATCTGATCTACATCAATACCCCTTTGCGCCTCCAGGCCGACATTAAGACGTAGCGTTCGAACCTTTGTATCGACGAAGGTTACCGAACCTCCCGTCTCATGGAGGCTTAGATCATGGCAACACAACTGCATGGTACAGAACCGCTCGTCCCGACCGTCAAACCTCATCCTCTGGCTGGCAGTTTGCGCAAGGTCGAACCCCGACGCCTGTCGCTGAGCCTGTTGGTCGCCCTGGTTGTCGGCTCAATGATCGGCAGCGGCATCTTCAGCCTGCCCCAGAACATGGCGGCCAGCGCCGGCGCCGGGGCGATCCTGATCGGCTGGCTCATCACCGGCGCGGGCATGCTCTCGCTGGCCCTGGTTTACCAGACGCTCTCCAATCGCCAACCGGAACTGGACAACGGAGTGTTCGCCTATGCCCGTGCGCTGGGCGGTGAATTCCTGGGATTCAACTCAGCATGGGGCTACTGGATCAGCGCCTGGATCGGCAACGTCAGTTACCTGGTGATCCTGTTCGCTGCCCTCAGTTACTTTTTTCCGGTATTCGGTGAAGGCAACAATAAAGCCGCGATTGCTGGCGCGTCCGTCGTGTTGTGGGCGCTGCACTGGATGATCCTGCGTGGAATGCGCACCGCCGCCAAGGCCAACGCCATGACCACGATCGCCAAAGTGGTGCCGCTGCTGCTGTTCATCGGCCTGGTCATTGCCGGCTTCTCCAAAAACACCTTCTTGACGGATTTCTGGGGCACACCGGCATTGGGCAGTACGCTGGACCAAGTCAAGAGCACCATGTTGGTGACGGTCTGGGTGTTCATTGGTATCGAAGGCGCCAACGTATTTTCTGCCAGGGCAGCCGAACGGGCTGATGTCGGCCGAGCCACCGTGATTGGCTTCATCCTGACATTGCTGTTGCTGATCGCTGTTTCCCTGTTGTCGCTGGGCATTCTCAGGCAACCCGAACTGGCCGCCCTGAAGAACCCTTCCATGGCAGGAGTGCTGGAAGTGGTTGCCGGGCCCTGGGGCGCCGTGCTGATCAGCATCGGTCTGATTGTGTCGGTGGGTGGTGCATTGCTGGCCTGGACGCTGCTCGCGGCCGAATCAGTGTTCACCCCAGCCAAGGAAAAGGTCATGCCCCGGCTGCTGGCCAGCGAAAATCAACGGGGCGCACCTGCCAACGCACTGTGGATCACCAACGGCTGCATTCAGCTGTTCCTGTTGCTGACCCTGTATTCGAGCGCCAGCTACCTGGCCCTGATTTCACTTGCCACTTCGATGATCCTGCTGCCTTACCTGTTCAGTGGCCTGTATGCACTGAAAATGACCTGGCAAGGCCAGACCTACGCCGGTCATCGTGGGTTGCAACTGCGCGACATGGCCATCGCCGTGGTCGCAACGGGCTATTGCGTCTGGCTGCTCTACGCCGCCGGCCCCCGGTACATGCTGCTCAGCGCCCTCCTCTATGCCCCCGGCACGCTGATCTACCTGAGCGCTCAACGGGCCAGAACCGACCGTGCCCTTAACGGTTTCGGCTGGAGCCTGCTGCTGGTGATCTGGGGGGCGGCGATCTTTGCCGGTTGGATGCTCTGGTCCGGCCAGCTGTCTTTGTAGGTTCGCAGGCGTGCACTGACCCGTTCGGCAACGGTGCCTGGCAATGGGGCCAGGCTCCCTCCGGACATCACCAAAGAGGAATATCCAATGTCCAATTCAGTGAAAAAAATGCCGGTCAACAGCGACCAGCAAGTGCAGCACTCCACCAGGACAGATACCTGGCATCCGTTGGAAAAACTTCGTCAGCAGGTGGATCACCTGTTCGAAGATTTCAACCGGGGCACAGCGCTCTCGACCTTCAGCCGCGGGCTGTTCGATGTAGAGCCTTTCTGGCGCCGTGAGTTCTCCGCCAGCCTGCCGGCAGTGGACATCAGTGAGAAGGAAAAGAACTTTGAAATTACCGCCGAGCTGCCTGGCATGGATCAGAAGGACATCGAGATCCGCCTGGCCAACGGCAACCTGATCATCAAGGGGCAAAAGAAGGAAGCCAAGGAAGAAAAGAAAAAGGGTTATCACCTGTCCGAACGCCGTTACGGTTCCTTCGAACGGGTGTTCAACCTGCCAAAAGGCATCGATAGCGACAAGATCGAAGCCCAGTTCAGCAAAGGCGTGCTGACGCTGACACTGCCGAAAAAACCAGAAGCACTCAAAGCGGAAAAGGTCGTCCCGATCAAGTCTGATTGACTGCCTTGAAACCTGCCCCTCGCCGGCCAACGACGAGGGGCTTTTTCATGCCTGCGCCGATTGAGCGAACAGGTGGGTGTCATGCCCGCTCGCGAAGGCGATCGTTCAGAGTTCCACGCTATCACGGTACGTCGGCACCGACACCGACCACCCCAGTTCGTCGCAAATCCGGTGGCGCAAGACATCCGACGCATTGGGCTCCCCATGCACCACATAGGTTTGCCGTGGTGGCGTCTTGAAGCCTCGCAGCCATTGCATGATTTCGTCGGCATCGGCATGGGCCGACAGTGTTTGCATCGGCACCACTTCAGCATTGATCGGTACATCTTTACCGTGGATGCGCACCGCAGGCTCGCCCGCCACAATCCTCGCGCCTCGCGTACCGCCGGCCTGGAAGCCGGGCATCAGCAAGGTGTTGATGGGGTTGGGCGCCAGGCTCTTGAGGTGATGCAGCACTCGTCCCCCGGTGGCCATGCCACTGGCGGCGATGATCACCGCCGGGGTGCGCTGCAGGTCCAGAGCCATGGAATCCTTGACCGAGCGCACCGGGTGGGCGATGTGGCACATGCCCTCGCATTCCTCCCGAGACAACCGGTGTTCATCAGCGAAGCGCTGATACAGCCGGGTCACGTCGATGGCCATGGGACTGTTGAGATAGATCGGAATATCGGGGATCGCCCGGCGTTGTTTCAGGCGATACAGGTGATACATCAACAATTGAGCGCGACCGACCGTGAACGAAGGCACCAGGGTGATGCCCCGGCGCAGCGCGGTGCGGGTAATGACATCGGCCAGTTGATCTTCCGGCGATTCATGCGGATGCCGACGGTCGCCGTAGGTGGACTCCACCAGCAGGACATCTGCCTGCTCGATGGCTTTCGGCGCGAACATCACCGGATCTTCGGGCCGGCCCAGGTCACCTGAACAGACCAACGTCACGCCACCAGCCCGGACCTGAACAGTGGCGGCGCCCAGGATGTGTCCGGCACGGCGCAGCAGGATCTCGATGCCCCTGGCGATCTCCACCGAATGTTCGAACGCGACCGGCCGCAGTAATTTGAGCGCCCGTTCGGCATGTTCACGGGTATACAGCGGGAAGGCCGGCGCGTGCTTGGAGACCCCCTTGCGGTTGGCGTACTCGGCCTCTTCTTCTTGCAAGCGGGCACTGTCGCGCAGCAGGATTTTCACCAGTTCACAGGTCGCGGGCGTGGCGTAGATAGGGCCGCGATAGCCATTACGCACCATGACCGGCAAGTACCCACTGTGGTCCAGGTGAGCGTGGGTCAATACGATCGCCTCCAGGTCCCGCATCGGCAGTTCAAAGGGGTCCCAGTTCAGCAGGCGTAACTGCTTGTAGCCCTGAAACAGGCCACAGTCGATCAGGATGCGCTGTTCGTCGTGTTCCAGCAGGTACTTGCTGCCGGTCACAGTGCCTGCGGCCCCGAGAAAAGTCATGCGCATGGCGGTGCTCCTGGACAAACGATGGAAAAGCTATTGATAGCATTGTTCACCCAGGCGGCCGGTGACTGCGTCAACCACTCGGCCGCCAGGGCTCACTTTGTCAGACCGCCAGGACACTGCACTGCACCTGATACAGGATGTGTTCTGTCGTGCTGCCCAGCAGTCCAAACGGATCATTGTGCTGGGAGCGGCCCATGACGATCACATCCACGTCATGCTCCAGAGCAAACTCACTAAGCGCCGAAACTGGGTGACCCAGCAGAAACTGTCTGCGTTCGGCAGGCACACCGAACAGGTTGGCCAGTGCCAGAAAGGATTTCTCCAGGCTTCTTCGCAATTCCTTGCTGAGCTGCGACAGCGATACGCCGCCGCCCCCTACATCACCCAGGTAGACCGATGATGCCTCGTAGGCATGAGCCAGATGCAATTCGGCATCGCATTGCAGCGCCAGGCCAAGCGCCTGGCGGATAATCCGGTCGTTAAGCCCACTGTTCTGTGCAAAGGCACTGGAAGGGTCCACAGCCGCGACCACTTTGCGCGGCAGGCCGTGAGCGGCCGCGCCCACCATGTACAACGGAACAGGGCATTTGCGCAGCAGGTGCCAATCCAGCGGTGTGAAAAGTGCGCGCTTGAGCAGGGATTCGTGCTGGACCTGCTTGATCAGCAAGTCGGGTTGGAATTGCGAGACGTGCTGCAGGATCTGTTCGCCCAGGGCCTCGACCCATGCCACTTCGGTGGTGACACGCAAGCCCCGGCGCCGCATCTTGTCGGCCTCCTCCTCCAACCAATTGCGCTGGTCCTGGAAATAGTTCTGTCGTGCCTCTTCACGAGGCTCCTGTTCGAGCAGCGACAAAATGTCCAGCGAAGGGATCAATGCGGTGACGTGCAGATGCGCTTCGCTGGCTGCCGCCAGGGTCGCGGCGTGATGAAGGACCGGCGAATGTCTTTGCGCCGGGTTGAGGATCAGCAGCAGGCGTTGATACTGGCTCATGATGGTTCTCCGGGGACAGGCTCCAACGCCACGATGCAGCGCTTGATGCCATGATAAATAGCGGCCGTCATGGCAGTGTGGGCGTCCAGCGCCACTCCAGTACCTCGGGCAGGTCCTGCCCATGCTCGATGACGTAGAGCTGATGCCTTTCCATGGTTTCCCAATATCGATCACGGGCGCTGTCGACCAGCGGACTCAGCCGTGGCACTCGCTGGATCACGTCAAGGGCCAATCGATAACGATCGAGCTGGTTGATCACCACCATATCGAATGGCGTGGTGGTTGCGCCTTGCTCCATGAAGCCGTGGACATGGAAGTTGTCGTGGTTATGACGTTTATAGACCAGCCGATGGATCAGCGACGGATAGCCATGGAAGGCGAAGATCACCGGCTTGTCCACGGTGAACAGCTCGTCGAACTCTGCATCCGACAGTCCATGGCCATGTTGTTGCGGTGGTTGCAACACCATCAGGTCCACCACATTGATGACCCGTACCCGCAGGTCCGGCACGTAATGGCGCAGCAACGTAATGGCGGCCAGGGTTTCCAGAGTCGGGACATCACCGGCACAGGCCATTACCACATCCGGATCTTCGTCGTCCTTGCAGGCAAAAGCCCAACGGCCAATGCCTGTCATGCAGTGGCGAATTGCCGAGTCGATATCCAGCCATTGCCATTGCGGATGCTTGCCGGCCACGATCACGTTGATGTGGTTGCGACTCTTGAGGCAATGATCGGTCACAGTCAACAGGCAATTTGCATCGGGAGGCAAGTAAATGCGCACCACGTCGGCACTTTTGTTCGCCACCAGATCGATGAAGCCTGGATCCTGATGGGAAAAGCCATTGTGATCCTGTCGCCAGACATGAGAGGTGAGCAGGTAGTTGAGCGATGCAATCGGTGCGCGCCACGGTACCTGGGCTGCGGTCTTGAGCCACTTGGCGTACTGATTGAACATCGAATCGACGATATGGATGAAGGCCTCATAGCAGGAAAACAACCCATGGCGTCCGGTCAACAGATACCCCTCCAGCCAGCCCTCACACACCTGCTCACTGAGGATTTCCATGACACGTCCCGCACTGTCCAGGTTGGTATCCCCTGCTTCCAGCGCGGCCAACCAGGTCTTGCCAGTGACCTCGTATACCGCATCGAGCCGATTGGAGGCAGTTTCGTCGGGCCCGAACAGACGGAAATCGGCAGCCTTGAGGTTGTGCTTCATCACATCGCGCAGGTATCCGCCCAATACACGGGTGCCCTCGGCCTCGATGGCACCCGGTGCGGAAAACAGCACGGCATATTCGTTGAACCTGGGCATTTCCAAGGGTTTGAGAAGCAAACCACCGTTGGCATGGGGGTTGGCGCCCAGACGCCGATGGCCTGTCGGCGCCAACGCGGCGATGTCAGGCCGCAACGCGCCGTTGGCGTCAAACAACTCCTGGGGTCGGTAGCTTTCGAGCCACTGTTGCAGTTGCATCAAATGCCGAGGCTGTTCGAGGTGGCTCAGCGGGACCTGGTGGGCGCGCCAGCTACCTTCAACCTGCTGACCATCGACGAATTTGGGGCCGGTCCAGCCCTTGGGCGTGCGCAAGATCAGCAGTGGCCAGAGCTGGCGCTCCACAGTACGTCCCGATGAGTCCGTACGGGCCTTGCGCTGGATGTCACGAATCTTGAGCAGCATCTCGTCCAAGGTCTTGGCCAACTGCTGATGAACGACGAGCGGGTGGTCGCCTTCGACAAAAAACGGGTCGTAGCCGTAGCCATACATCAGGGCCGACAGTTCGTCCTCGCTGATGCGCGAAAGCAGCGTGGGATTGGCGATCTTGAAACCGTTGAGATGAAGAATCGGCAGGACGGCGCCATCACGCACGGGGTTGAGAAACTTGTTGGAGTGCCAGCTCGCCGCCAGCGTACCGGTCTCTGCCTCTCCGTCGCCAATGACACACGTCACGATCAACCCTGGATTATCGAACGCCGCTCCATAGGCATGGGCCAGGGAATAGCCCAATTCTCCCCCCTCGTGGATGGAACCTGGAATCTGCGCAGAAACATGGCTGGACAACCCGTACGGCCAGGAAAACTGCCGGAACAGGCGCAGCATGCCGTTCTCGTTTTGTTCAATCGCGGGGTGATATTGGGTGAGGCTCCCCTCCAGGTAGCTTTGGGCGACAATGGCCGGACCGCCATGACCAGGCCCCGTGACAAGGATCATGTCCAGGTCGTGGGTCTTGATCAGATGGTTGAGATGCACATAAATCAGGTTCAACCCGGGCGTTGTGCCCCAGTGGCCGAGCAGGCGCGGCTTGACCTGGTCAACTTGCAAAGGCCTGCGCAGCAAGGGGTTGTCCTTGAGGTAAATCTGTCCCACCGCCAGGTAATTGGAAGCACGCCAATAGGCATCGATACCTTCCAGTTGATCGGGACTGAGAAAATCACTCATCGCGTCCTCCAGACAAGCTGGGTTGGCAGCGCTTCCTGCCGGTCGTCGGAGCCGCCGTCGAACGGCGTGCCATGGGTGGATTCTGGAACGCAGGAATGATCCCGACTTGATTTACATCAGAACCAGGGAGGCTAGGGTGTTAGAAGGTTCGGGCTCATCGGCGTGGAACCGTCTGCTCAGACAGGAGAATCCTCATGCGTGCCATGGTCCTGCACTCGTCTGGCCAACCCTTGAAGTTGGAAGAACGCGCCTTGCCGGTACCGGCACGCGGGCAACTGTTGATCAAAGTCCTGGCCTGCGGCGTATGCCGCACCGACCTGCATCTGTTTGACGGTGAGTTGCCCCAGGCCCGGCTGCCTCGGGTACCTGGCCATGAAATCGTCGGGCAAGTCACCGCTGTCGGCACGGACACAGCCACCGACTGGATCGGTCGACGAGTGGGTGTCCCCTGGCTGGGCTGGACCTGCGGGATCTGTGAGTTCTGCCGCTCGGGAAGGGAGAACCTCTGCGACCAGGCGTTGTTCACCGGCTGCCAGCTGGACGGCGGTTACGCCGACTACACCGTCGCCGACGCGCGTTTCTGTTTCCCTCTCCCTGACGACCTGGATGCCGCCGAAGCGGCGCCCTTGTTGTGTGCGGGGCTGATCGGTTTCCGAGCCTTGCAAGTGGCCCAAGACGCCCCTCATCTGGGACTCTATGGCTTCGGCGCCGCTGCTCACCTGGCAATTCAGGTCGCCGTGGGCCGAGGCCAGCTGGTCTACGCCTTTACCCGGCCCGACGATGACGCTGGCCAGGCTTACGCCCGATCACTCGGCGCAACCTGGGCGGGCCCATCGGATCGATTTCCGCCACACTTGCTCGACGCCAGCCTGATCTTCGCACCCGTGGGCGAGCTGGTACCGCTGGCCTTGAAGGCCACCGCCAAAGGTGGCTGCGTGGTGTGCGCCGGCATCCACATGAGCGACATTCCGAGTTTTCCTTATCGCTTGCTATGGGAGGAGCGCAGCGTGCGTTCAGTGGCCAACCTGACTCGTGCCGATGGCGTGGCATTTTTCCAGCAGCTCCAACACACCCCCGTGCATTGCAGCGTGACCTGCTTGCCCTTGATCGAAGCCAATCAAGCCTTGGAAGTCTTACGCAGCGGACAGGTCAATGGCGCCATCGTGCTCATCCCCTGACCGCCAACAGGCTGCCCGGTATGGAATACAAGGCCCGCTCAGTCGTGCTGCCGATCAAGCGCTCCAGGCCGACCCGGTGTGCGGTCCCCATCACCACCACATCAACCTCTAGCTCATCGACGAGTTCATGAAGGACCGGTATCGGCAGGCCAACGACGAAATGCCTTCGCTGCGCCGACACACCGCAGCGCTCGGCCAGGTTGACGAACGCCGTCTGCAACGACTCACGCAGGGCCTCGACATAATCGTCGTCCCAGGCCCCTGCCAGTAGCGACGCCTCTCCGTTGAACGCCGCCGACAGGTCGCAGGCATACAACAGGTGTAACGGAGCGTCGCATTGCCGGGCCAACGCCCCGGCGGTCTGGGCAATCAGCTCATTCAAGGCATCGGCCTGGGGATCGGAGGGATCCACTGCTGCCAGCACTTGGCGCGGCGTGCCGTGAACGGCCTGGTTGACCAGATGCACCGGCACCGGGCAATCGCGTAACAGATGACAATCGAGGGGCGTGGTAAAGACCCGTTTGAGCAAGGGTTCGAGGGTGACATCCTTGATCAGCAGATCGGGTTGCAACTGTTCGACGCAACGAAGAATGTCCAGCAGAGGATGAGTGGTCCAGACTACGCGCGTCGACACATTCAACCCCTCCTCCTTGAGCAGCGCAGCCTCCTCTGCCATCCAGCGGCGATAGCGATGCAAATGCCGCTGCACGTTCGCTTCGTCTGTTTTCTCACCCCATAGATGGGTATGTGCCGGTGGCTGGACGAATACATATAAATGCAGCTCGGCACCGCTGGCCCGTGCCAGGGCACAAGCCCTGCGCATCGCGGCAGAGGGGTGCAAGTCGGGTTCGACGATCAACAGCAGACGCTGGTATAGCTCCATCGCACACCTCCACCCGGTTGTTCAACGGGAGCCGGCACCTCGCACCGGCCACTGTCCGACATGATCTGCAGCGTGCGCCCACCGATGCCACATGCGGTTTGATCTGAATCAACCTCAGTGCAATCGACGGTTGGGTACGCCAAGGCTGATCCAGATCAGAATCGACTGCCGCCACCGGCGTAGAACTGCACCGAATGCGAGACTTTTTTCGCACTGCACGCTTATCCGACGGAGGATCGACCATGCTCACAGTCAAAGCCCATAACGAACGCGCCGCCGCACTGTATGCCAGCATCAGCGGCAAGCACTGGATTCAGGCGCTCAAAGACGGCCGGCATGTGCTGATCAGGCCGTTGCGGGAAGAAGATCGCCAACGCGAATATGACTTCATCAAGCGCCTGTCTCCGGAATCGCGGCACATGCGCTTTCTATCGCAAATCAACGAACCCGGGACGGCGATGCTCGATCAGTTGATGGACATCGACTACAAGACCCGCCTGGCCTACATTGCCCTGGTCCATGACGATGGCAAGTTGATCGAAATCGGCGTCAGTCGTTACTGCGCGACCTCTGATCACGAATGCGAGTGCGCCGTGACCGTCGCCGACCCATGGCAACAGCTGGGGCTGGGAACGCTGTTGATGGAACACCTGATAGAAACGGCGCGTAAAAACGGCTACCGCCAGATGTACTCCGTCGACTCCGCCAGCAATGTCGCCATGCGCGACCTGGCCCACAGCTTGGGGTTCGAGACCCGCACCGACCCCGAGGACACCCGACAAGTCATTCATCGCCTCTACCTTTAGCCACGAGGCTGCGCGGGTAACCTGTAGAACGGGGCCCGCGCAGGTGGCTCCGGTCAAGCCTGCGGCTTGATCGCCCATACGCTGCAAGGAGCTCGTTGCAGCAAGAGCTCGGCGGTAGTGCCCAGACGCCTGTCCAGGCCATGGTGTGCCGTGGTGCCCATCACGATCACGTCGACCTGATGGTCGTGAGCGAACTTACAAATACCCGGCAGCGGTGCCCCTTCGACGAAATGACGCTTGTGCGGCGCGACCCCGTGCCGCTCCGCCAGCGATTCGAACACCTCGTGCTGCGCCTCGCCCAATGCCTCATAGATTCCTGTCGCCAGGGGGAGCGCGCCGATGCCCATGTCCGTGGCATAGATGGCGGTCCAGTCAAAGGCGTGCAGCAACTCGACGTCGGCGTTGCATTGCTCGGCCAACTTGATGGCGGCGTTGACGATCTGGTCGTTGAACACCAGGTCCTGTTCCTCGCTACGCAGCACGTCGACGATCGCCAGGACTCGCCGAGGCCGGGGGTTACGCGAATCGGTGACCAGATGCACCGGTACAGGACAGTCGCGCAGCAAGCGCCAGTCCAACGGCGTGAAGAAGATCCGTTTCAGCGCCGGCTCCGGCTGTGCATCCTTGATGATCAACGCCAGCGGCAATTCCTTGATGTAATGCTGCAAACCTTGATAGGCATCCTTGCTCCAGACCACCTCACAGGTCACCTCGACCCCATGCCGCCGTGCCAGCTCGGCCTGTTGCCACAGCCAATGCCGATGTGTTTCCAAATAGCCGTCGCGTGCGCTCTTGACTTGGTCGGGCGCGAACAAACCGGCCACCGACAGCACCTCCAGATAATCGATGGCGACGATATGCAGCGGCAGGTCCATCGCCAGCGCCAGCTCGGTGGCACGGTCGAACGCAGGCGTACGGGTCATGGCGTCAGGCGCCAACAGCAATAAACGTTGAGTCTGGGACATGGAACACCTCGACATAGGGCAACAGCCCGTTGAAGGATCGAGGCTTCAGAATGAACCTGTGCCGCAAGCCAGACTTGATCTTCCTCAACTGGCCATCATTGAGGATCAAAAATTCGGTAGCAGCAATCCCGCCCACACCGCCAGCGTTACCAACGCCTGGCCAGTAATCACCTGCACGGCGAACTTTCGCCCGCCACTGAGCCAGGCCACCACGCACTTGCTCAGGGAGTTGCTGCTTATCGCCAACAATACCGGTACGGCGCTCGCCTCGAAGGGCAGCAAACCGGCCTTGACCAAGGACGCGATGGAGGCCATCGAGGCATGAGCGTCAACCAGGCCGCTGAAAATAGCCGTGACGGCCACCCCGGCCTGCCCGAATTCATCAAGCATCGCTGACGACACAACAGTGATGACGGTCATTGCCACGACCACCGTCAACGCCAGCTTCAGGCTGAACGCTCCGCCGTGCTTGATCCCCTCCTCAGCTCGCACTCTGGGTCGGGTAAACATCAATACGCTGGCGTAGAACAGTACGGTCACCGCCCCGCACAGCAGCGGCCACCCCAGCCAACGCAGCAACGCCGGTTCCACCGCACCGAGAATCAGCGCCACCTGTGCCAGAGTCGCCAGGTTGGCCAGCACTGCGGCCGCGCTCAGTACCTTCACATTGAGAGGCTCCTTCGCGGCGATGTGCCCCATGGTCGCGACCGTCATCGTAGCGGAGGCAAACCCCGATGCAATGGCGCCCAGGGCGTAGCCATAGCGAGTGCCAAGGGTGCGAACCGCGACGTGCCCCAGTGCCGCCACCGCCATCAGCATGACGACCAGGAAGCAGATGGTGCGAAGGTTGATGACGTTATAGGGCCCCAGGTAACGGTCCGGGGCGAGGGGGAGTATGACCAACGCGGCAATCAACAGCGTCAGGCCATCGCGCAACTCGACGGCGGTCAACTGACTGCGAGCAAAATGGTGCAGCACCTGACGGCTGGCCAGCAGCCCCGCCAACACCGCGCCTATCGCAGTAGCCAAGGCCGGTGCGCTGACGCAGAGCGCGCCCAACACCAACACCGCGAACAATGCGACTTCGCTGGTGATGCCGGGATCCTTGGCGAGACTTCTCCAATAGGCCATGGTGACCAATGCCCCCAGCGCCAGCGCAACGAACCCTAGCAATAAAGGTCCGCCGATCCAGGCCGTGACATACCCCAACATCGACGTAACGGCAAAGGTGCGCAGGCCGGCAAAATCTTGTCTGCCGTCCTCCCCCTTGCGCCGCTCCCTATCAAGCCCCACGAGCAGGCCGATGCCCAGCGCCGCGCCGGCGTTGATAAAGTCCAGGTCCTCGATCACGACCACGGTTCTACAGCAAGATTTGAGCGGACGTTCGACGGGACACCGCTCGCGCGATCTGCGATCACGTCTTGCGGCCAGGCATGAGGCGCATCGATTCGAGCCTGCAACGTCCTGGTAAACGCCAGCGCTTCATCGACGCTCCGGAAGCCTATGCACCAGGCATCCAGATGGACTACCCAGCGCTTTTCTGCCTGCCGCTCTTCGAGCCGAATAATCATGATCAACCTCCTATGGCGGGTGAGCCTGGATTTCAAGATCAGGCACCAGCCTGCGCCCGATTACGCTGGCCGGGTTGATCATGATCAATCATTGCGCTGTTGCCCGGTCGGGACCGATGTGACGCTTTCAAGCGTGTTTGATGCAAATCAAGTTACCCAGGCTCACCGCGCTCATGATCAATAGCGGAAACAGCCCGCGCGAAAGTCGCCCGGCGCCAACAGGTCCTTGCCCAGGAGGTTTGCCATGTCTACTCAACCACGCTTGATGCTGGTCGTTTCGCCACTGATGGAACACAACCCGGCGTTCGACCGGGCAGCCGCCCTGGCCAAGGCCGAGGGCGCCGCCTTGCACATTGTCGCTTTTGATTACCTGGAAGGCCTGGCCACGGCCGGCCTGGTCAACGAACAGGCACTGGAGCAGATGCGCCTGGGCTATATCGAACGCCACCGCCAGTGGCTGGAAGAGAAAGCCAGGCCCCTGCGCAAGCTCGGCATCGAGGTCACGACAGAAGTACAGTGGGTGGAGCGCCCCTTGCAGGAAATCCTGGTCCACCTCAAAGAGGCGCCGATGGAGGCACTGATCAAGACGGTGGACCCTGAGTCCTGGATCTCGCGCATGATGTTCACGCCTTTGGACGTGCACCTGTTGCATGAATGCAAGGTGCCATTGCATTTCGTCAACAAAGTGGTTCATGCACGTCCGCGTAAAATCCTGGCTGCCGTCGATCCGTTCCACCACGATGGCCGCTACCAGGGGCTCAACGACCGGATCCTGAGCGAAGCCAACAAACTGGCTGCCAGCTGCGATGCGGAACTGGAAGTCATCTACGCCTATGACCTGTCCTCCATCACCGCCGCCGAATACGGTTTTGGCAATGGCTCGCCATTCTTTTCCTCGACGCTGGCCCGACAGCTCTATGAATCCCAGGGTGCGACATTCGACGCCTTGGCCGAACGCAACGGCATCGCCCCGGAACAACGCCGCATGATCATGGGTGATCCGGCCAAGGTGTTGGCCAGCTACGCCGGGGCCCACGACATCGATGTCATCGTCATGGGTCGCGTGGGCTATGGCGGTCTGGACAAGCTGATCGGAAGTACTGTGGAAAGTCTGCTGTACAAGATGCCGTGCAGCTTGTGGGTGATTGCGCCGCAGCAGTTGGATTGAGGCAGATGACCATCGCCGATGAGAGCAACCGCTTCGGGCCTGACTTCTGCCAAGTTGATTGGCGTCCCCTGCACGGCCAGCGAAATCGCCGGGTTTCACAGCCGTTCATCTTTGGTCTGAAAGCAACTGGGCAGAGGCCTGGAGTGTCTGGACGTCGCGCATTTGCAAGGTGGCGCGCAACCCTCCTTCAGGGAGGTTTTCCAAACGGATCTGGCCGCCCAGGCGCTCGGCTATGGCGCGTACGATGGTCAGGCCCAACCCCGCGCCCTGATCATTGCCACGGCTGTAGAACCGCTCGAAGAGCCGCTCACGCTCAGCCTCGTCGATACCCGTCCCCTGGTCTTCAACCGACAGTTCATAACAATCATCCTTCCTGGCGAGCCGTACCGTAATGACGCCATTGGCCGGCGAAAACCTGGCAGCGTTGGTCACCAGATTGTTCAAGGCGATATCGATGGCCACCGGATCGATTCGAACCAGGCCGATGTCGTCGCTGACCTCCAGCACTGGCTCGAGTCCCTTGCTCAATAACCAAGGCGTCATCGGCACCAGAGTTGCACGCACTGTGGCAGCCAGATCGATCGGGGCAGGCGCCTCGGCAATCACCCGCGGTTCAAGCCGCGCCATGGTCAGCAACTGGTTGACCAGGCGCGTGGTGCGATCGACCCCGGCGAGCAAATGCTCCACGGACTCGCGACGACTTTGTTCATCCCCCGCCTCCAACAGGTTCTGTGCGTGCACCCGGAGTACCGCCAGGGGCGTGCGCATCTCATGGGCCGCATCGGCGATAAAACGCCGTTCACGGCCCATGACTTCCTGGATCTGCGCCAATACACGGTTGAGCGCCGCCTGCATGGGCTCAAGTTCCGTCGGCAACGGCATCATCTGCAGGGGTTCGAGTGAGCCCGGATGCCTGGCCCGCAATGTCGCCGCCATGTCCACCAGGGGCTTGAGCCCCCAGCCGATGGCCAGCCAGATCACCGCGGCGAGAAGCACGCTGCCGATCAGATTGGGCACCACGGTATGACGAACGATGCGATCCACCAGATCGGCGCGCACGTCGTCGCGCTCCCCCACCCAGATCTTGAGGCCGTACTGCGGGTCGTCCAGCACGAACGCCCGCCAGGTATGGTTCTTCTGGTCCATCACCTCACTGAAACCGGCAGCGGTGGGTGGCGAGGTGAAGGACGGTGCGCTGGAAGTGTGGACCAGCACGGAACCTTTTGCGTTCCAGACCTGGAAGGCGATCTTGCTTTCATAGGGATGACCATCCACTTTGGGCACCGCCTGCCCCAACGCCAAGTTGAACGCCTGGTACAGCTCGGCATGCTCCTTGCTCGCCATGGGCATACGCATGACGCCCTGCAACAAACGGGCATTCTGGGCCAGTTGCGCGTCATAGACCTCGGCGATTTCGTGGTTGCTGTCGTGCAGATTGAAGACCGTGATGATCAACAGGCCAAGGAACAGCAGGCCCAGAATCAACGTCAGGGTACGCCGGCGTATCGAACTCATCGGTGCTCCTCCACCAGATAGCCGACACCGCGAACGGTTCGGATCAAGTCGGTGGAGAACTTCTTGCGCAGATGATGGATGTGGACTTCGAGCGTGTTGCTCTCGGCTTCCTCATTCCAGCCGTACAGCAGTTGCATCAGATGGTCGCGGGTCATGACTCGCCCCGGCGGTGAAAGCAATTCGTGGAGCAGCTGATACTCCTTGGGCGTCAATGCCACCGGCTTGCCCTGGTAACTGACCTGCTGCGTACCGGGGTTCAGGCTGATGCCAGCGTGCTCGATCAGTGCCTGGGCACGGCCCGCGCTGCGCCGCAGCAGGGCTCGTAGCCGGGCCTTGAGCTCTGCCAGATCGAAGGGCTTGACCAGATAATCGTCGGCCCCGGCATCCAGCCCGGCGATACGGTCTTCGGTGGCATCGCGGGCAGTGAGAATCAGCACCGGCAAATTGCTACCACTCTCGCGCAAGCGACGCAGCACTTGCAGACCATCCATACGGGGCAGGCCCAGATCAAGTACCGCCAGGTCAAAGGTTTCACTGAGCAACGAATGCAGGGCACTGCTACCGTCCTGCAGCCAGTCGACGGTATAGCCCTCACGAATCAGTGCCTGACGGATGCCTTCACCCAGCGCCACGTCGTCCTCGATCAATAGTAAACGCACGCGCACTCCTGTCAGTCGAGTTTCCTGTTCACATCTGCAAGCAACGCTTCGATTTCCTTGCGGCGCCCGGCATCGGCGCTTTCCCGTCCTGGACGGGGGGCTGCCGACAAGGCTTTTTGCAAGGCTGCCCTGGCTTCACCATAGCGCTTTTGACGGTAGAGGTGATCGCCCCAGAAGTACAGGCTATCGATACCATTGGGATTGAGTTGCAACGCCTGCTTGAGCAACGGCTCGGCCTTGTCCGGGTCCCCGAACCCCAGAGGCCAGCCCGGAACCCGGTCATACAACGCCCCGAGACTGGTATAGGCCGAGCCTTGCAGGGCTTGGGGATCGAAGGTCAGGGCCTTTTCCAGATCAGCCTTGGCGTCCTTGACCTTGCTCAGCGCTCCTATACCACCCTTGGCACCGGCCCAACTGCTGTTGACGATGCCGGACCAGATCCAGGCCTCGGCCAACGATTGGCGCTGCTGCTTGAAAGCCGACGTCTGGACGGCGAGTTTTTCGAAGGCCTCGGCACGTTGTCCCTCAGGCAGATCATATTGTATATGTGCCCAGCTTTGCTGGATGTCATGCAGGCGTTGCTGATCAGCGGCATCCAGGGCCCAGGCGCCTTGAACCAAGGTGCCCAGCAGTAAACCGACAAGGATTCTCTTCATGGCTTGGGTTGCTCGTTTTCGGGTTTATGACTCAGGCGACGGATCAGCGGCAATTGCTTGCGCAGACCACGGTCGACCAGATTGGGCAGCAGGCTGTTGAGCCTTACGAAAAACCGCTCGGGCCAGCCCAGGTAGAGCTCGCGACGATCACCGATAATGGCGTGGATCACCGCCAACGCGACCGTTTGCGGGTCATCGACATTGGCTTTGAGCGCCTGGTTCAAGGCGTCGGCCGCCGGTGTGTTCATCGCGGTGCGGGTAGCCCGTGGCGCCACGTAGAGCACGCCGACACGGGTATCGGCCAGTTCACGGCGCAAGGCCTCGGAAAATCCGCGCAAGGCGAACTTGCTGGCGCAGTAACTGGCATAGCCGGGGTAGCCGATGGATCCGTAGGTCGAACCGACGTTGACCACCATCGCGCTGTCGGCTCGCTTGAGCAACGGCAGAAGCAGTTTGGTCAGAGAGATCGGCGCCGTGATGTTCAGCGCAAGCATGGCAGCGATTTCACTGTCGTCGAGCTGTTCGAGCATGGCGAAGTGATTAACACCGGCGGCATTGATCAGCAAGTTGATGCCACCCAACGCCTCGGCGGAGGCCAGGACCTTGCGACGGTCAGCCAGGAAAGTCAGATCGGCACCGACCCAGTACAAATGTTGCGGGTAGCGTTCGATCAGCGGCTGCAAGGTTTCCCCCCCCCTGGCCACGGCCAATACCCGTGCGCCGCTGGCACACAGGGCGGAGGCAATCGCCAGGCCGATCCCGCCGCTGGCCCCGGTCAACACCACCCGCGCATCACACAGGCGCATGTTCGTGCTCCCCGTCACGGGGCAAGCCCCGGAACATGTCGGTGTAAAGCCGGTACACCACCCGGGAGGCATGAATCACCGCAGCCTGGTCCGCGGGATCATCCAGCCTGTTCATCAAGCCGCGGTAGGTCTGCATGTGCTCGATATCCAGCGATCCGTGCGAGCTGAGGTAGCTGAATGCCGCGGGCGGCAGCTCCAGTTGTTGGCGGATGCTGTCGGCGGCGTGGGTCGCCAGGGCGATGCTGGTGCCTTCGAGCACATTGACCATGCCGAACAATCCCACTGGATTGCCCCGGGCGATCAGGTCGTAGAGATAACTGACCATCAGCTCGATCGGCAACGACGGCTGCCCGTTGCGTACCGCTTCCCTGTCGCCACCACAGGCGGCTATATCATCCAGCACCCATTGTTCGTGACCATATTCCTCCTCGATGTACTCACACACGGCTTTGCGCAACCATTCCAGGCGCGTGGGCAGGCGCGCGCCGCATGCCATCATCAACGGCACGGTGTGACGCACATGGTAATAGGCCTGGATCAGAAACGCCCGGTAAGCGGCCAAGCTGACCTGGCCGTCGAGCGCATCACGAATGATCGGCAAGTTGAACAGCGTATGGCGCTCTTGCTGCGTGGCTTCTTGCAGGGTGTCGAAAAAACTCATGAAGGGGACTCCTCGGGCAGAACGGATTCGGTGAGCAAGGTTCGGTAGTGCTCGACAATGGCTTCCCGGCGCGGGCGCCCATTGGCAGTGAGCAAGCCATTGGCCGCAGTGAAAGGCTCGTCCAGCCGCGTCCAGCGATGGACCCGCGCGTAATCGGGCAAGTTGGCGTTGGCCCGGCTCACTGCCAGCTCAAGCATTTGTGGGGTGCAGTCCACGCGGGTGGGCCAGAGCAAGGCATGGTTGTGCGGCAAGGCTTCGCCATAGACAAAGGCTAGGGCGATATCGCCGCCCTGGGTCAGCTCGGCCTCGACCCACTCGGGGTTGACGTTGCGGCCAAAGCTGGTGACGAACTGATGCTTCTTGCGACCGCGCAAGTAGAGGAAACCGTCATCGTCGAATTCCCCCAGGTCACCGCTGGGCCACCACGAGTCTGTGTGCGGGGCTTCCCCCAGGTACCCAAGCAGGGTCGCTCCCTTGATCATGACTTCGCCGTCATCGGCCAGGCGAAGCTGCACATGGGGCAACGGCCGGCCGACACTGCCACAGCGATGAGCCTGTGGCCGGTTGAGGCACACCACCGACGCGCACTCCGACAGTCCATAGCCTTCAAACACCGGCAGGCCCACCGCTTCGGCCCGTCTGAGCAGATCGTGGGACACCCGCGCACCACCCACGGCAGCGAACCGCACGACGTGGGGATTGAACGCCTTTTGTTCGGCGGCCACGACCAGCATCAGCAGCAATTGTGGAACCAGGATCAGGCTCTGCGCCCGCCGCTCGGCCAGGCAGCCCAGCAGGCGTGTCGGATCGACCCCGCTGGCGCCCTGGATCCCGAGTGTTCGCTGGCTGGGCACGCTGAGCATGGCACCGGCATACAAGGCCGCATAGCAGCCAAGGTTCTCCAGCAGAATCGCCAGGGGCAACAAGGCCAGGTGATGCCTTGCCTCGACCGGTTGACTGGCCCGCTCCAGCTCCCGGGCAACCTGCAGCAGACTGTCGGCGCTCAAACAGACGCCCTTGGGCGTGCCCGTGGTGCCGGAGGTGAAGGTCAGCTTGGCGGTGCCCGTCGGCAGATGGCTCGGCCCGGCGAAGTCTCGCTGCCAGAATTCGCCACTGTGCCGGTAACCGGCGGCTTGAAGTTCCGCGGCATAGGCTGGCTCTGCAATCACCCGTTCGGCCTGGCTCTGCTCCAGGCAGTGGCGACGTTGGGCCGGGCTGAAAAATCCGGGAAGGATGACGCAGGCCAGTCCCTCGAATAGCGCGGCAAGATCCCAGAGCATCATGTCAATGCCGTTATCCAAGGCCAGTGCAACGACGCTGATCTGCTCATCCCGCAGCCGTTGCTGGCGCTGCTGGACTTCGGCAAACAACGTGGCGTAATCCATCTGCGTATCATCCCCCCAAAGAGCAATTGCGTGCCCCTGGCGCTCGGAATGCCCACGCAGGGCTTGCTGGAATAGTTGCATTTCAGGCGACATGGCTGTTCTCCCCAGGCGCGGTGGACAGCTCCAGTCGATTGAACAAACCGGTGTTGCGCAGATGAACGAAACCCGCGCGGATGTTTCCGACATGGACCCACGGCTGAGTGTCGTAGTAGCGCCCCCAGAGATGACGATCCTCGCCCAGGCGCTGTGGATCGGCCGGGCACAGGGTCACGGGCTTGAGGCCGAGGCGATGGAAGCTGTTGACCAGGCCGGCATTGCCGGTGAACGCCACCCACTCCAGGCCGGCGACGGCCAACAGGTAAGTGATGGAGATGATGCTCAGCCGGGCGCTACCGGTATCGCAGGCGGCCAGGTTGCCCACTTCGACGATACCGGCACGGTCAACCGGACGACCGGCCGCGGCGCTGATCAAGGGCTCGATGGGCTCATCCAGGTAACGTTCGAGAAACAGTGGTTCTTGCGCGGCCCGGCGTACCCCGGCCACGGCACAGAGCGCGCCGCCGGCATCATCGAGTCCGAACAGCTCCGGCATAAAGTGACGAATATCGGCGCCATGGACCTGGCGGAAACGCTGCTGAATAAACGCTTCGAACTCAGCACGCCGAGGATGAGCCGGCAGACCGTGGTGCAATTGGCGCAGAGGCTGTCCGGCCCCCCCAAAAGCCAGGGGCAAGTGGATATTCCAATCGAAATCAGGCATGGCCGATGCTCTCCGTAAACGTCTTGCAGGGGAGTATCGAGGCCTTGTCTTAACGAAGTCTGAAGATGGCATGCCAGGGCAGGCAGCCAATCAGAACACAGCTCCAGTCGGACTGGAGTCCGAACGACGATGCAGTGAATGTGTAACCGAGAGGCTGCGTGGACATGACCGAGCGGACGAGTTGATCAACACACCAGGTCAGGGCAACCGCGCCTATTCAACGTGCCAGCCCGCCGAGTTCGATATCGGGAAGCCATAAGGCATCTATGCACTGCTGCGAATCCTCCTCGGTCACGGGTTCAAGGTTGATCGGATCAAGACCCAGACCACCGACCAATGCCAGGGAAACGAGGCCGTTTTTTTCCAAGAGCGCCTGGGCCACGCACTGACATAGGGCTCGCGGCGACGCCCTTTGCGGATAATCTATTTCGGCTATTTCAAATTCAATTTCCAGCTGCGCGGTGCAGGTGTTTATCAATGACTGTACGGCGCGCGAGGCGAAGTGAAGCGTGACGAAATACCCCATAACCAGCATCGCCAGAGTGGCGAGCAAGGTAATTGCCTCCCTCCTCCAGACGCTTGCGCCAGATCGAAAACCGGGGAACCGTTCCGCCATTCCCCGCCACCGGGCGCGGAAGGTATGAACCACATCAACGAATCCTTTGACTGTCATGACCGGGCCCTGCCCCAACGTATGGCTCAGAGCATGACGCCCGACGAGCGTCATTGTTTGACTTGAATCAAACTGTGTTGAGTCCTTCTTGTTGAGTCGTATGGTGACGGGTCCCTTCAAAGGAAGGCCTGATCGTAGCGCAACGTTTCAGGCTTAGATCCCTGCCCGCAATTCACGTGGCGACAGACCATAGTGTGAGCGAAAGCGCACCGCAAAACGTGAGGCCGAGGCGTAACCGCAGGCCGCGGCAATTTCCCCGATAGGGCGAGACGTTGTTTGCAACCCTTGCAATGCTGTCGCCAGTCGAACGCTCTCCAGAATATTCCTGAAACTGTCTCCCTCATTCGCCAGCTGACGACGCAACGTCGACTCACCCAGGTTCAGGCGTTGTGCAATGCTCGCGACCGTCCAGTCTTTCTCCGGGCTGCCCATGACGATCTGCTGCACACGTTCACGAACGGGGTCGTTGCGCCCCAACAGCAGAGGTCCGACCTGGCCACCGAGGCACAGACTCAGAAGAACCGCTTCCCCATAGAGTGCGCGTAATGCCTCCGGAGAGTTCGCATGGATAGAGGCCAACAATTGATCCCACGCCTGTGTTGTGTGCCTGTCCAGAGGGACGCATAGATCAGTCTTCAGTTCACCCTGACGGCTCATGATCTGCTGGTTATATCGGGTGCTGAAGTTGCGCAATGTCGAGACAGGAAACGTTACCGCATCGGCGATGTAATGACCGTGAAGTCCGGGGAAGTTCGAGATACCCAGCGCGCGTCCGGCCGGCATCAGGATCAGATGTTGCGGCCCGGCACGCATCTCCCGATCATCCCATTGCAACAGCTTCTCCCCTTGCCGCACTCGACACAAGGTGGTCACGAACACCGGCACCCTCGGCAAGGTCAGCGGCTGTCGCGCCCGGATGACGCACGCATCGATAATGTTTTCCCGGTGCTGTATGCCGTCACAAGGGCGCATCATTCTTAACGTCCGTAAGTTGGAGTAATGGTCGCTTTGGCAAGGGCGTTGGCATTGAGCATATAGCCAACCAAGGCCCCGCTGGCCTCACTGTCGAGTGGTAGCTTATCGACTTTCAACGCCCATACGGTGAATTGATATCGATGGGGTTTATCCCCTACAGGTGGGCAAGCCCCGCCAAATCCTGGCCGGCCATAATCGGTTCGCCCTTGTACTGCGCCGGCAGGCAGGTCCGCTCCCACGCCTCTTGGCAAGCTATGGGTAGAAGTCGGCAGGTTGACCACCGTCCAATGCCACCAACCGCTACCGGTCGGTGCATCGGGATCATAGACCGTGATCGCATAGCTTCGGGTACCGGCAGGGGCGTTTGCCCAGGAAAGCTCAGGAGAAGTGTTGCCACCTTCGCAACCGAAGCCTTGGAATACCTCGCGCTTGGTCAGCGGGCGGTTGTCAGCAATATCCTGGCTGGTCAGTGAGAAGTCGGCGGCATATCCATTGAATGCTACTGCCATGGCAAGTGCAGGCAGGACTGATCTGATGTTCATCGCGGCTCCATCTGAGTCTTAGAGTGAAGCGCGAGTGTAGGTTGAACAAAGCGTGGCTACTGTGCCGAAACGCTCGATGAAAGTGCCGAAATGCTCATTTTTGTTTGGGAAGCGATCCTCAAGCTTCCGTGGGGCGATTTCGCTTCTAACCCACCGTTGTGCTCAACCTCAACGCTACCTGTACCGCGTCCCTCCGCGCCTTTGGTAGCAGGCGCTTTTGTACAATTGACGCTTCTGGCCAGCCCTCGCAACACTTCACGCCGCTCACAACAATAATAATGACTGGCGCCTAGATGCGCCGATGAGACAAGGGGTTCTTGAATGCTTGGTTACTATGCGCAATACAGCAAGGAATACATCACAACCCTGATGGTGGTGACCACCCTCTTCTTTGCCTTGCCCATCTTTTTCGCCCCGCTCCGATGGGCCCGGCTTATGCGCTGGACCGTCCCCGAACACGAACATCTGGCTATCTATTTCGGCCGTTGCCTCGGTGCGTTCATCCTTGTCGTTGAAGTAGCGATGTTGCGTTCGGCCACCACCGGCACCAGTTTCGGTTATGCCTTCGATATTCTTTTTGTGGTTTTCACGCTGATGTTCTTCGTGCATGTCTACGGCGCAATCAAAAGGATCCAGCCTATTACCGAAACATTTGAAATCGGTTTCTGGATGATCCTCTTCGCACTCAATATTCTGTTCTACCCCGCCGCCAGTATCACACTGTAAAACCTTCACTGACCCGTTCGGCCGGAAGTTGCCAGTCGCCGTTCAACCCATTGAAAGTCAGCATTGCCTGGCGCCTTCGCGTTGGCGGCCCCGTGTCCGCCGAACGCTCCGCCATGGTTCTTCAGCGACTGATGCATCCTGTCAATGCCTGCGCGGGTGACTTTCTGCTCTGCTCACTGCCTTGATGAAACATGACAATAGGACCTAGGATCGCAAAGGCAAGAGCAGACATGAAAAGGAGAATCAGCCCCATGAGCCCTAACCTTGCCGATCTGTATAGCAACTACATCGCCTGCCTGAATGCACAGGACTGGGCAAACCTGGGCCATTTCGTGCACCCGGATGTGGTTCACAACGCGAGACCATTAGGGTTGCACGGCTATCGAAGCATGCTGGAAGCGGATTATCGGGCCATTCCCGACTTGCGCTTTGCATTTGAATTCCTGGTGATCGACCCACCGAAGTTGGCGGCTCGCCTGGCGTTCAATTGCACGCCGGTTGGGGAATTCCTGGGCCTGGCGGTGAATGGGGCACGCATATCCTTCGCCGAGAATGTCTTCTACGCGTTCGAGGACGACAGGATCCGCGAGGTCTGGTCGGTCATCGATAAGGGAGCGATCGAAGCTCAGCTCCGATCAGCGTAGCATCAACTCTTCACCCGGGCCTTGGTGCAACTCCATCAGGTCGCAGCCGTCCTGATGGTCGCGATCAGCCAGCCCTACTCGTCGGCGCTCTTCATATGGAAAATCGTGTACGGCAGGATCAGCGTATCGGCGACGAAACTGCAGGCTCCGATAGGGCGCATTTCAGTCGTCATTGAACGGCGCTTTTGCATCCCGCTCACCCGGCGGACCGGGTCGCTGCAAAGCAAAGCAATTCGAACCGTGGCCCTGACCGTCGGGCCGGGCACCGACGAAGGCAAATGCATCGCCCAATGAACCATGCAGCACCCCGTCATGCCCCAGGCCTTCGTAAGTCCGCCAGGTAACATGATTACCGGCAGCACACAGCGCCGCCGCGACCGCATACTGTCGCACAGGCACAATCGTTCGATCAGCCATGCCGGTGGCAATGAATAACGGAAAGGCGATCGATGCCTGGGGCATGTCGGTCGTCGGGATACGCGCGGTATTCAACGTTTCGAGGGGCACGGTCAGAAGTTCGGCAAACGAACCGATCTGCAACGCTTTGGACTTGAGCGCAATGTCACGGGTACAGCCCTGCCGGGCAACACTCAGCAGTTCAAGACCTTTGGCCGTCAGGATGTCCTCTACCCTTGGCCCGCCCTCGCGCAGGCCACCGGAGGCCAGTTCCAGGAACACCGTATTGGACTGGCGCGGCGCCAGCGCAATGGGTCCATGGGGAAATGTGCTGTTCGGGGCCGTGATTACCGCGCCGCGGATAGGCAGCTCCGGCGCGTAGCCACCGGCAAGGATCGCCGCGCCCAGCGCTGCCCCTCCCCCCTGGGATTGCCCGGCCAGGATCGTGTGATTGGCTATCAGCCCGGGCCTGATCGAACGGGCCGCGCGAATCGAGTCCAGAACAGAGCGTCCTTCGGCCTGCCAGAATGTATAGGGATGCGGTCCGGGTCCTCCCAGGCCTTGATAATCGGTGACGACAACAGCAAAACCATGGGCCAACCAGCGATTGATGTACGTCGCATCACGGTCTCGCAAGCCGGTCCAGGACGGTGCGCAGGCATCGGCAATCCCCAGCGTCCCGTGGGCCCAGGCCAGCAGTGGCCAGCCGTGCGGGGGTGGATTTCCAAACGGCAGGTACAACGCCCCGCTGACTGCAATGAGTCCGGAATGCCAGCGCTCGTCGGTTGAGCTGTAGAGCAGGCGCAAAGCCTGCGCGGCCGCGGGCATCTGCGGCTGCACCGCCAGCGTCTCGCTTCGCAGCAGCACACCGGGCAATGCGGGCATTGCTTCAGGCCAGCGGTAAAACGCCGACAGCGCCCCGTCTCCCGCGTCTGGGCCAACGGGAAGCGTGCCTGCCGCCACGGCATTGGCTGCCATAACGACGAATGAGCCGATGCAGATGCGTGCAAAGCCCGCGATTCGGGACAGGTTCATAGGCAGTTCACCTGAGCGGAAAGTGCCTTGCGTAAAGCGCTGCCTTGCACAGCAATGACATTGCCCACGACAGGGGCCACCTCATTGAAGCGGATAAATCCGTGGGTCATGTTCGCGAGCACGTGCAGACTCTTCGTCACGCCCGCGCTTTCCAACCGGTCCGCCAGCTTACGGTTTTCATCCAGCAACGGGTCCAGCGCGCCAACCACCAATCGCACCGGTGGCAGGCCGGCCAAGTCAGCGATGATCGGCTGCACTCGCCAGTCATCTTCGTCATTAGGCAGGTAGCTCGCCCAGTAGGCGCTCATGGTCTCGACCGACAGATTCTGCCCTCCGTATCCACCCAGCCTTTGCCACGAATCGGAGTTCATGTCGCGCGAGTAGCTACCGTAGAACAGCACCAACTGTTGCAGCGCATCAAACCCCGCATCGCGTAGCGCAAGCGCAGCCCCCAAGGCCAGGTTGGCGCCTGCCGAATCACCGCCCAGGGCATAACCACGTACCGGGCAATCGGTGATCGCCCCCAGCTTGATGACCCGGTTGACGATCGACACCACCTCGTTGAACGCCACCGGAAAACGATATTCCGGCGACAACGCGTAGTCGATGGACAACACCGCCAGGCCACTGTCACGCACCAGCTGGCGCAGCGGCGCATCCCAGCCAGCGAGCGAACCGTGGCGAAACCCGCCGCCATGACAGTAGAACATCAAGCAAGGCGTCTCATCGCCCTCCGGCCAATAGAGCTTGCAGGGCACCGTTCGGCCATCGACGGCAAACCCCAAGGTGCGCTCATAGGACAGCGGCACGCTGCGCCGTGCCGCCCAGGCATTGATCCGTTCCAATTGCGCCCGGACACTGTGCACTTCCCCATGAACAACCGGCAGCAACCCTTGTTCGCGCAGCGCCGTGGCCACGGCTATCAGATCTGGGTGAACCGGCGGAGGTGAATCCGCCGACAAGCTTTCAACGCCACTCATGGCCGGTCGTCCTCGTCGGCGCCAAGCGCGTCCAGCAGGATGAACGCCCACTGAGCCCCGTGCATGTCCCGGTCCTGCAAGGCGCCCTGCACCACCGGACGCGGCATGCTGATCTTGATCACATTCAACGCCTCGATGGGGAAAACGCTGATCGACTCCGCAGGCCTGCGGAACAGCTCTGCGATAGCCGGCCCTTGCAGCTTTGGCTCCATGGCCAGTTGCGCGAAGGTGGTCGAGTCTTTGCAGAACACATCGATAGTCAGGGAGAAGGGCCCGGCGTTCTTGGAACGGATTTCATAACCCCATGCTTGCAGAGTATTCATCTCATGCGCCCTCGACTGTTTTGAACGCAAACCGGAAAGGTGCCAACGGGTCCGCCACAACCATCACATGGCTGAGCACGAACTCATGCACCACGCCCCGGTCCATCGAGGCCGGAGAGAAAGGAAATGCATGGGTCGGCAGGTCCTTGTCGCCGGGCAACGGAAAGTGCAGCAGGTAGGGGTTGAGCAACGCGACCATGTCCTGGGTGCGCTCAGCGGTCGCCGACGTGGCTATCGCCATGACGCCGATTTCCACAGGTGTCCCCGTCCGTGACTCAAGCGCTCCCAAGGCTGCGTTCTTGCCGATAGCGCGGAACTGCAAGTCGTAGTCATCGGCGCCGATGCCCAGGTGTTTTTCAATTCGCTGGCGCATGACCGAATCCAGGTAGGCAAGCCACTCATCGAAGCGCTCGACGTATTCCGGATCCCGGACAATGCTCATGACCACCGATTGGAAGCCGCATGGCGCCGCCCCTTCCAACTTGACGGTGTAGTCTTCGCTGGGCTTCCAGACCGAGCCCTCGACCCGCACGGTCTGTTCGTCCAACGCGGTGTAGACCGCCCCTTCCACGTGCAGTACGCCACCGGGCTCGACGAGTACATAAGGGTTGCTGTTTTCATACAGCATGTGGGCCATGACCGATCGTGGCGTGAGCCGTGCGCCCTCGCCGATGGCCTTGATGGTGAATCCCGTGTCGTCGATCGTTGCCATCACCACTGCGTTGGCGGGCGTCGTCGTGCAGGAAGCGCCGCACTCCAGAATCTTTCCGGCATGCCACGCCGCGCCCTGATGGGCCCCGCGCAGGATGGGCAGCGAAGCCATCACCGCCGTGTCCGTGGAGCGTCCCGCCAAGATAATATCCGCACCGGCTTCAAGCGCATGAATGAAGGGCTCCACGCCCATCAGCGCGACAATACGCGAGCAGCGCTCGACCATTGCATCGTCGATATGATCCAGTTGCAAGGGCCTGATGCGCCCCTGCGCCAGCGCTTGTTTCACGACGCTTGCCGGTTGTTCGCTGTAGAGGCTCGCGATGCGTACGACCTGACCGAGTTCGGCGGCGATTTCCTCGCACAGGACCCGCATCAGATCGACCCCCGCGTCGGAACCACAGGTGCCGCAGCTGCCGATGATCAGCGGGATGCCCAGCGCTGCCCGCGCCTGCATGAACACGCGCAACTCGGCCCGCAGTATCGTGGCCGAAGCCTTGGTCGTACCGGTGCCCAGGTAATGCGGACCGGAGTCGGTGGACCCCGCGTCCATTGCAATCACGTCCGGTCGTTCCAGCAACGCCTGATCAAACGCCGCCCGTGGAAAACCGGTGCCAATGGCGCCCGTGGGCGTCAGCACTTTGATCGAAATATTCATGGATTCTCCTTCAAGCCCGTAGAACGACGTCCGTCAGCGATGACGCAATGGCCCGGCGGATTCCCCCCCTCCAGGACGGCCACCGCACATTGCGCGGCAATCAGATTGGTACGATTGAGCCCCTCGACCGTGGAAGCGCCAACATGGGGCGTCACGATCACATTCGGGAGCTGGATGAGTTGTTCGGTCACGGTCGAAAGCAGCGGATCCGACTCGCTTTCAAAGACGTCGAGCCCTGCCCCGGCCAACCGGTTTTGCCGCAGGGCACATAGCAGGTCCGCATCACGCACCAGCCCACCCCTCGCGGTATTGATCAGCACCGCGGACGGTTTCATCCGTTGCAGCGCGCGGCTATCGATCAGGCCGTGGGTATGCGGGCTGAGCGGAGCATGCAGGGAGATGAAATCGCTTTCCTCGAGCAGCGTTTCCAGGTCGACAAAGCAACCTCGGGGGATGCCGTCGACCTGTGCGCCGTCCGGATGAGGGGTGTGAATCAGCGGCGTGACTTCGAACCCGGACAAGCGCTGCAGCACGCCTCGACCGATACGGCCCAAGCCGACGATGCCAACGGTCTTGCGGTACAAATCGCCTCCAAGGGGAATCGACCAGTCATTGGCAGACAACCCCGACTGGCATCGCTTGAGCTGACGACACACAGCGAGCATCAACGCGACGGTGTGGTCAGCGACGCTGGCGTCGTTGCCGCCGACGGCAATGGTCGCCACCTTCCCCGCCGCCTCTACCGCTGCTGTGTCGACCCGCTCGTAGCCCACGCCACGACGGGCAATGACTTGCAGGCGCGGGAGCGCGCTCAACAGGCTCGATGTGACGTTCGCGTGCCCAACGATCCAGCCGTCGGCGTCTTCCAGGAGATCGATCAACTGGCGTTCGCTCAGGTCACCATCCCCTTGCCCCTGAGCCAGTTGCGCGACAACAACATCACAGCCATGGCTCTGCAGGAAGTGCACGGTTTCCGAATCGAAGAAGCGCTGTGTAACCACTATGGTATGGCAAGGTTCAGACATCACTGGCCTCCCGATGAATTTGCCAGGCAATCAAAATGCGTAGTCCACATACACCCGGGCTTCCGAACCGCTCACCACGTTGTCGGGTTGAGCGGACACAAGGGCGACAAAGTCCTGGTCGATTCGGTAATCGATATAAATCAAGCCCACTGAAAGTCCGGCGTAATCCTTTTCGTCGAAGCGATAATAGAGACGATATTCACTCTGCCGTTCGTGTACGTCAGTGCGCCGGCCGCTGAAAGGATCGGTGGCGTCGAATTTGCCTTGTTTGTAAATGGTCATGACTTTAAAGCCATCCAGCGAAGTCCCTAACACCGTATGCCCGCTCAAGTCATATTCAGCGCCTATTTGCCAAGTGTGCTCACCGTGGTTATTGAAGTCGTTACCGGAACGTGTCCAGGCGTCCATCTTGCCGTCGACATTGTCAGCATGATCAAAATAGGCATAGCCGAGTTGCCCATTGCTCAGATCGGCTTTTGTCTCGGAATATGAAAGACCCAGGCGAAGTTTATCGAGCAACAAACCCAAGTTAATATTCAGCCACGTCGCGTCATCATCATAAGCGGCCTCACCGGCCTGCCAATCGCGCTCCCAGATGCGCCCGGCTTTTTGAAACTCATAGTATTGAGTGTCGAATACAATGCCGGCTTTATCGCCGAGAGGTGCTTTCAGCGTCAGTCCATAACGGGTGTTTTCATTGAAGTCCCGCGACACACCATGGTCGTACCCCAGCTCGATGGCCTTCAAATCGTATTTGACGCCATAGGTGTACAGGTCTTTTATTTCCTCGCCCGACTGGCTCAACAGGTGTTCGAAGTGTTCCCGGTCGCGAGGAGACGTGCGGTTGATGTAGGCGGTTTCAAACCCCAACGTACCGGGCAGCGGACCAATGCCCATCTCGGTAAAATTCAGGTGGGCGCGGCCTCCTTGATAAGAGCCTGGAACGATCCGAGTGTCGAGCGTGACCAACGTCCCTGCATCGAACCGACCCCGGCCTATTTGCGAATCGGTATTCCAGCCGTCGCCCTCGTAACGCAATTTGAAATAGCTCTGGCCAACTTTGGCGAAGCCACCGTTAGTGCCATCGGTATCATCAAACAAATCCCGTCCATTATCTTTCGAATCAATCATCGCTACGCCATACAACGAGGCATCAAACCCTGCAACGCCGGCCCAATAGCTGGAGTTATAGTCCAGGATCGCGCCAACCCCTGTCCCTCCCAATTCGGCACCATCCGGGAAACCACCAAAACGATCCTCGATCAAGTCGTTGGATATTCGTGTATTGATATACATCGATCGAAGATAGGCGTTCAACTTCCCTTCATGCTGGAACCTGTCCGGATTACTGATCGTTGCCGAAAGACAAACTTCAGACATAAACAATGTCGACAGCAACGTCATCGCGACGGCGTTAATCGATTTCATCGACCACCTCATCTATTATTTTTATTTTGACGTGAGCAGACGCGACTGGGCGTCATTCAAACTCGGCACAGCGAACTAATGGATCAGATAATTGCCCGTGTAATAACAGCTGTCACAATCAGGACAAGGCTGCTGCCGATGGCCCAGAGCAGGCAGTAGCGTTGCATGTCCCCCATGTCGCGCTTGATGATCCCGCTGATGAGATATACCGCGGCCACCAACGGACTGAGTGCATGGACAGGTTGCCCCAGTACCGCCGCGCGGCCTATGTGCATCGGGTCGATACCGTACTCGGCACCTGCCGCTCCCAGTACTGGCAAGATCCCGAAGAAAAACGCGTCGTTGGACAACAGGAAATTCAGCGGCAAGGCGACCAGTGCGGTAATGATGCCGAAGTACTGTCCGCCGCCGTCGGGAATCAGCTGGACGATTTTCGCCGACATGCCATCGATCATTCCGGTGCCTGACAAGATCCCGGTAAACGCACCTGAAGCGAAGATCAGGGCGATGACCATCAGGACACTTTCAGAATGGGCCGCGACCCGCGCTTTCTGTTCCGACAAACGCGGATAGTTGATCAGCAAGGCCAGGGAAAACCCCACCATCATCAATACCGGCAGAGGTGCCAGCCCAGTTGCCATGGCGTACATGAGCCCTGCGGTGAGCGCCAGATTTACCCAGAAAAGCTTCGGCCGCTGTGTATCGGATTGCACGGTCGGCAGGGAGACCTCCCGCGGAGCAACGTCCTGGGTGCCGGGCGTCCACCCCAAGCGGCGCCGCTCCTTGTGGCCGATCCAGAACGCCACGACGAATGCGTAGGCAAGACCCGCGAACATGGCCGGTACCAATCCCAGGAACATTGACGCTACATCAAGGTGAAGGGCACTGGCGGCGCGGGCGACTGGCCCTCCCCAGGGAATCAGGTTCACCACGGTATTGGTCAAAAGGAGCATCAGCGCCAGGATGAGCGGATTCATCCCCAGACGCAGGTACAGCGGCAGGAACGCGGTGGTGACAATCAAGACCGTCGTCGCACCGTCCCCATCGAACGAAATAACGGCAGCCAACAAGGCCGTGCCCAGCACGACTCGAAGCGGATCGTTGCCGACATACCGCAGAATCCGCCGCACGGCGGGCTCAAAGAGTCCAGCGTCGAACATGATCGCGAAATGCAGGATTGCAAACATCAACATCAATGCCGTGGGCGCCACTTGCTTGACGCCATTCATCACCATCCCACCCAGTTCCGGCCCCACCCCACTGGCCAGCCCGAAAGCAACCGGAATGAGGATAAGTGCCGTCACTGCAGAAAGTCGCTTGCTTATGATCAATGCCATAAACGTGGCGACCATTGCGAAACCTAACCAAGCCATGTGTTTCACCTTCTCGTTTTTATTGTTATCGAGTCATCGAAAATCAATGTGAACAACTTCTGCTCATCCGAAATCTATATAGGGGTTGAAAGCCTGTAAATCTTGATTTTTTTCGTCAATATCCGCCATCAATCGCACCCTTTTGGAGAAACGACTCAGGACAGGATCGAACGAAAACCGCCCTCTTGCAGACATTGACGAAATGACGCTATATCTAATAAACATGTACGTCTTTCAATCAACCTGACCGGATCCACCATGCCAGAACAAGAAGACCTCTATCTTTCGGCAGAAGAGGCGGCAGCCATGCTCGGGATCAGCCTGCCAACGCTGTATGCCTACGTCAGCCGCAAAAATATCCGCTCCCTCAAGATCCAAGGTTCGCCCAAGCGCCGATATTGGGCCGAAGACATCCAGCGCCTGGTCAAGCGCCCGGCGGGAGAGAAGCAGGTGTCCAAGCGCTCGTCACCTTCGGATAGCGCGATTACGCTGATAACCGACGATGGCCTGTTCTATCGCGGCCATGACGTCGTCGAACTGGCTGACCGCGCAACGGTTGAAGACGTCGCCGAATTGATCTGGCAAGTGCCGTCGGCGTTCGGCGCGTCACTGCCCCGTGTACCGAGGGACAGCATCAAGCTGCTGAAGATCTACGAACACATGTCCGCCCCGGAAAAAGCCATCGCGCTTTTCCCATTGGTGCAAAGAGAAAATCCCAAGGCCTTCGACCTTTCCACGGACAGCTACGCGCGCACGGGCGCAGATGTCGTGAGATGGTTTGCCGCCTTGGTGGTGGGAGCGACCGAGCCGAGTGCGCAACCCTTGCACGAGTTCATCGCGCAGGCCTGTGGCGCTCCACCGGAGTACGCCGAGCTGATCCGGCGCCTGCTGATCCTCAGTATCGACCACGAGTTGGATCACACCACCCACAGCGTCCGTGTCGCCGCCACGACCGGGGCAACCCCCTACTACGCGGTCATTGCCGGACTTGCCGCAGCCCGGGGTCACAAAATCGCCTATGGCAGAAATGAAGCCGCCAGCCGGATGATCGAGGAAATCTGCTCGGCCGCTGACCCTGCGCGACCTATCTTGCAGCGCTACAGCCAGGACGGACACATCGTCGGCTTCGGCCCCCACGTCCATGCCATCAATGACCCGCGAGCCAGCAATCTAATGGCGGCGTTGACGGCGACGTTCGAGGGCGACAGCGACTTCGCAAAACTGCAGAAAGCATTTTCGGTGGCCTCGGAACTCGTGGCATACCCACCGGAATTCATCCTTCTGGTGAGCTTCATCGGCCAGAAGTTGGGGTTGCATGGACAGGAAATCTCATTGGCGGGCGTCGGTCGTCTGATCGGTTGGATAGCCCATGCCAGCGAGCAATACAACCAGCACCATGATTCCCGCGCTCGCGCCCATTATGTAGGGACTTTGCCTAGGGCCACCGAGACTGCCCGTCACTAAACCCGCTCGGTCGCGCCTTTGGCGGGTACGCTTGAAGCGACAGACCGGCTACGAGACAGCCATCGCCGTAAACAGTGGCCAGAACTCGGTTTGCCTTTCAAGGCCAGCCACGAACTCCAGCACTGCGGCCTGTGCCGATGCGTCGATATGCGGCATCGCCATGCGCCGGAATTTACGTTCGAAATCGTGATCGGTCATCGGCGTTTCGACTGACCCGGGGCCGGTGATCCTCTCGCTCACGATGCGCTCGCCGGAAACCAGGCTCACGCTGACACGGTTGGCCAGGTGCCGTGGGAACAGAGCAGTCAACGCCGGGTCCTCGACGACACCGACCTTGTTCATCAAGGCAATCGCCGCAGGGTCGGCAATCTTCTCAGGGCGATAGGAGCCCACCGTGATATCGCCATCGAGCAAGGCCCGGACCACGTTATAAGGCAGGCTGTGGTCTGCCGTTTCCCTGGTTCTCGGCAACCATTTCTCGGGGCTATCGGCCAGCACCCGACGGTTGAATTCGGACGTTTCGATCGTAATGGCGGCGATATCCTGTACCCTCTCGATCCGCTTGCGGATGTCCAGCGCCGCCCAGACAGCAGTGTGCAGCTCGCCATTGGTGGGGAATGTCTTGGTCAGGGAGCGTCGTATGGCGTAATCACCGTTGTCGGGCGTAGCAAAACGATCCGTATCCAGATCGAACGGTCCGGAAACCAGCTTGAAGAATCCCATCTCACCTTCGAAGAGCGGCGACGGCCCCGTCATGCCATGGCGCGCCAACTGGGCGGCGAAAATGGCGTTGCGCGCGGCGTTGGCCGCAGAACAGCCTTTCCAGTCGGACAACGCCCCACTGCGCACCTGACGCATGGCCAAGTGACCGCTCACGGCGATGTTGATCGCTTGCTCTGTCTGTGCCACATCCAGCTTCATCAGGTTGGAGGCGGCGGCTGCCATCGCGATGTTGATGTAATTGACGTGGTCCCAACCCCGCTTGTTCAAGCTGGCCGCATCCTGCAAGCGCATCTGGATTTCATAAGCCAGGACGATGGCCGAAATCAGTTCAGCCCCGCTTGCGTTTTCAGCTTGTGCCACGGCGAGGCAAGCTGGAATGTTGTCACTGGGATGACCCGGCTCCAGGCCCATATAGCCATCGTTATAGTCCAGGAAACGAACCATCAGGCCATTGGTGAAGGCCGCGATTTCCGGCGTTGTTTGCAGGTTGGTACCAAATACGCCGGATGATTTCGCGGTATTGGCGGCGGCATAACACACGGCGGCCTTTACCGGATCAGCCTCATAGGCACCCAGCACGCACGCCAGGCTGTCGATGAAGCGCTGGCGTACGAGGTGGACGATCGCTTCAGGCAAGCGCTGTTTTCTGAATGCGTGGGCATAGCGTGCAAGCCGCATCGCAACGGTCGAGTCCGTCATAACTACCTCGGGTTGAACAGGTGGGTCAGTCCTCGTCCATGAGGCGAACAGGTCAAGGCGCGACGTGGCGCCCACCGTCTCAGTCGATGACTACATCAAGCAAGCGGACGTATTGCTGGCCGGCGTGCATGTCACGCTCGACCATGCCGCCTTGTGGCGTCGCACGGGGATAGGAAATCTTGACCATTTCCAGGTTCGGCACCACGATGCGCTTGACCCGTTCGGGGTCAGTGCCGTAGAGCCTGGCAAATTGCGCCGGAGACAATGCCGCACAATCGCAATAACGCTCGAAATTCTCGCGCCCGTTGAAAAACACATCGAACGTAATCCAGAACGGCCCCGCTTGTTTGGATCGAACATGCCGGCAAACGTCACGCAACTTAGTCATTGTGCAAGCTCCTTCATCGCTGTCGACATGTCCGACAGCTCAATCCATTCAAGACGGACCAACTCCATCGGGTTCTCAAGTTGCACCACGTGATTCAACTTGAACTCATAAATCTGTCCTCGGGGTATATCCGCAGGTGTAAAAGCAAATCCGTACGAAGGTAATTCCTTGCCCATGACACTGGGATAATGAAAGAAGTAGGGATTACAGGCATGAGCAATTGTATTGGCCATCTCCTGAGTGGCGGCAGTCGCTACAAACAACATACCTATTTCAGGCGGAGGTAATGTTCCAGCAGGCGGCGTTACACCGGTGACGCCATTCCACCCATACATGCGCAGGGAAATATGAAACTCGCCCAACTCTTCGGCTGGAATGGATTGGCGGGTTCTTGTGTACAGCGCTTCAAGTAGACGATCGTGAAACCCATCGACATCATTGAGCACATCCGGGTCCTGGATACCCACCAACATGATCGTTTGATATAAACCGGCAGCGGCCCCTTCCAGCTTCATCGTGTAGGGCATCGTTTCCCAGCGCGAGCCTTCCACCCGAACGGAACGCCCATTCAAATCGGTATAACGCGCCTGGGCGACGTCCAGGATGCCGCCAGGCTCTACCAACCGAAACGGGTCGCTGTTTTCGTAGAGCATATGGGCCGAGACGCTATGGGGCGTGCACTGGTTATCCAGGCTTAAAGGTTCTACTTCGAAGCCGTTCGCATCAATACTCAGCAAGATACCCGACCCAAGCGTCGGGTTGACGGCGCATTGCACACCGCATTCGCCGGTCTTGCCGGCATGCCATGAGGGGCCCCAAGGCGCGCCTTTCCAGATGGGATAGCAGGCAATGACGGCAGTATCGGTTGCGCGGCCGGCCAATATGATATCGGCACCGCCGTCCAAGGCGGCGATAAAGGGTTCAACTCCCAGAGCCGCGACAATGTGTTCACAACTGTCCACCGTCGCGTCTTCCAGCTCGCCATGAGGCGGGAGCGGCGTGATACGACCTTCTGCGTTCAGCTTCTTGATGGTGCCCTTGTCTTGCTCGCAATAGATGAGAGCAATCTTCGGTGTCACCCCTAATTCTTTTGCGATTTCCAAGGCAATATCGCGCGTCCACTCCAGATTGAGATTACCGCCGGCCTGTCCTGCGGTACCCACAATGATCGGCACACCGGATCGTGACTGCGCTTTCATCAATATCGTCAGGTCACGTTTTACCGCGCCTCGGTTGTTCTTGGATTTGCCCAGTGCAAGATAGGCCGCGCCGCTGTCCGTTGAACCTGCATCCGTGGCAATTACTTGCGCACCCGCCGCCAACCCATAAGCGATTTCGTCTTCTCGAACACCCGCCCCTAATGAACCACAGGGCACGATCACTTTTACGCAACCTTCAAATAACTGCGCCATGACAACCTCTTCTAGAGTACTCAGTGCGCCAATCATAAAGACTCAAATTACGCTGACAAGTGGACAGAATTTATCCATATATCATTAACCAATGACACTACAAATCGGCCATTCCAGGCATATCCAATCAATATCGCGCCTAGGCTCCGGCGTAATTTTCATTTCCAGGCGGGCGTGCTAAAAGCTTGTCTCCGGAATATGCTCGATGAGCATTTACAGGCAACGGGTTGCATGAACTTTTAGCGCATCATTGCAAACTGACTCCGATAATATGATTGGAATAATCCAGGTCATGAGACGCAAACCTACCCACCGAGAACAATCCTTGCTGCCTGAGGACCTGCGCGTGTTCCTCACCGTCATCCGCAAAAACGGCTTTGGTAATGCCGCCGAGGCGCTGGGATTTTCGCCAGCGTATGTCAGCAAGCGAATCTCCGTCCTTGAGGCCGCGTTGGGCGCGAAGCTGTTGCACCGCACAACCCGACGTGTCGCATTGACCGACGACGGCGAACGTGTCCGCGTCTTCGCCACTCGACTGCTGGGGGATATGGATGACTTCATCAGCGAGCTGACCGACGCCCGCCAGCAATTGCAGGGAAGCCTGCATATCTGCAGCTCTTTCGGTTTTGGCCGCAACCATGTCGCGCCCGCGATCGCCGCGCTTTCGCACCTCTACCCTCGATTGGAGATTCGCCTGGACGTGTTCGATCGGATGGTCGATATCGTCAATGAAGGCTTCGATCTCGAAATCAGGGTGGGATACGACCTCCCCCAACACCTTTTGGGAAAGAAACTCGTGAGTAACCGCAGGGTGCTCTGCGCAACCCCAGGGTACCTGGCAAAGCGCGGCGTCCCGACGTCCCTGGATGACTTGGCCCGGCATGATTGCCTGGTGCTCAAGGAGCGCAACAACGCCTTTGGCATCTGGAACCTGACGAAAGACGGTGTTGAAGAATCCATCCGAATCAACGGTCCGCTGTCATCGAACAATGGCGAGATTGTGTTGCGCTGGGCCTTGAGTGACGCAGGTATCCTCCTGCGCTCCTTGTGGGATGTGAAGCCTCTGCTTGAAAGTGGACAACTGGTCCATGTGCTGCCTGCCTATGCCCAGGATGCCGACGTCTGGGCCATCTACCCGACACGGGTCAGTCAATCCGCCAAGCTACGCGCCTGTGTCGAATTCCTCGAGGAGCATTTTAAGACGCTCGCCCTCGTTTGAGTGCCTGGCAGCCATGGCTGACAAGCGCACCTGGGGAACTCAGTCCAGCCACGGATTTTCGGCGTAGTGACGCGCTTCGAAATCGCGAATCTGCGCCGCCCGCTGCAAGGTAGCGCCGATCGCGTCCAGCCCCGACAACAACGATTGCTTGCGCAGCGCATCGATGGTGAACTCGATGACCGAACCATCACTTAGCCAGATACGCTGATTCGGCAGATCGACGCTGATCGTCGCGGTGGCTCCGTTGTTCACGACGCGAGCCAGTCTCTGCAGCTGCGACTGACAAAGCTGTATCACGAGCACGCCATTACGCTGGCAGTTGTCATAGAAGATGCCGGCAAAACTTGTCCCGATCAGCCCACGAATCCCCAGTTGCTTGAGCCCCCATACCGCATGCTCGCGACTGGAACCACAGCCGAAGTTGGGCCCGGTCACCAGGAAGCTGGCCCCGCTCCACGCCGGCTGGTTGAGGACGAAGTCTGGATCGGGCTCGCCGGATTCAAGGAAACGCAAGTCAAAAAACACGCCTTTGTCCAAACCACTTCGATCGATCCCTTTCAAGAACTGCTTGGGCATGATGACGTCGGTATCGATGTTGGGCGCGAGCAAAGGTGCGGCTTTTCCAGTGACAGTTTCAAAAGGTTGCATGGTTCAAGCCTCCTCGGCCAACAGGCGGACGTCCGTCAGGCGACCGCGGATGGCCGCAGCGGCAACCATCGCCGGGCTCATGAGATGGGTCCGTGCGCCTGCCCCCTGACGTCCCTCAAAGTTTCGGTTGGTGCTGGACGCGCAACGATCACCCGCAGCAAGCACGTCGTCGTTCATGGCCAGGCACATCGAACATCCGGACTGGCGCCATTCAAAACCGGCCTCGAGGAAGATCCCGGCCAAACCTTCCTCTTCGGCCTGGACACGCACCTGGGTTGACCCAGGCACGATCATCGCGCGTACTGTCGAGGCGACCTTCCTGCCCTTCACCACCCGTGCCACGTCACGCAAATCTTCGATGCGCGCGTTGGTGCACGAACCGATGAACGCATGGCTGATCTGCACGTCACTTAACGCCATGCCGGCCTCCAACCCCATGTAGGCCAAGGCGCGCTGCATGCCCTGGCGCAGGATCGGATCGGCGACGGTCGCCGGGTCTGGAACGTTGCCACTGATGGATGACGCCTGGTCCGGGCTGGTTCCCCAGGTCACCATCGGCACCAACGTATCCACGTCCAGCAGGACTTCGCTGTCGAACACCGCGCCTTCGTCGGTGAAGAGCGTTCGCCATTGCTTTTCGGCGACAGGCCAGTGTTCGCTTCGAGGAGCACGCGGCGTGGACTTGACGTAGTCAAAAACCTTTTCGTCGGGCGCCACGAAGGCCCCTCGGGCACCCGCCTCCACCGCCATGTTGCATAGGGTCATCCGCGCTTCGACACTCAATGCGCTGATGACCGAGCCGACGAACTCGATGGCGTACCCGGTCGCGCCTGAGGCGCCAATTTTCTCGATCAGCGCCATGATGATGTCCTTCGAGGTGACGCCTATGCCCAGCGTGCCGGTGACCGTGACCCGCATGGTTTTCAGGCGCTTGTAGACCAGGGTCTGCGTCGCCAGCAAGTGCTCGATTTCAGAGGTGCCAATGCCAAAGCCAAACGCGCCCAGTGCCCCATAGGTCGTGGTATGGCTGTCGCCCGCAGCCACCACCATGCCAGGCAGGATAAAACCCTGCTCCGGCGCGACCACGTGCTCGATCCCCTGGCGCTTGTCCAGCACATCGAACAACTCGATGCCGAAGTCCCGACAGTTTTCTTCGAAGTACGAAACCTGCAAGGCGCCACCGGCATCGGGCATGGCCGCAATACGGTTCGGGCTGGTTGGATTGACATGGTCGACGACCGCCAGCGTTGCGCGAGATCGCCAGACGCCGCGCTTCGCCTCGCGAAGCCCGCTGAAAGCTTGGGGGCTGGTGTATTCGTTGGCCACTTGGCGGTCGATGTAGAGCAATACGTGCCCTTGATCGTCCAGGGTAGCGACGGTGTGGCTATCGATGTATTTCTGGTAGAGGGTACGAGGGCTGTTCATTGCGATGCGCTCTGTTGGGCCGGGTCACGGATGAACAGAGAGTATTCGCAATGAAAAACCCATCAATAGCCCTCAAGTGATCACATGAGACACGATTCGTGAACAATCGGCAGGGGCAGTGAGGTGAGCTTCCGGCAGCGTCACGGAGCTTGAACACTGCAGGCTCTGGAATGACATTGGGCGCCTCTTCAGCGACGTGATGGCCACTATCAATGCCTGCGCCCGGTGACTTCTATTCTGCTCACTGCCCTGATGCGACCTGACAATAGGCCCTAGGACCGCAAAGGCAAGTGATGCGCGCCCCCAGAGTAGTCATGACCCAACAACGGGATACGCGCAAAACCGGCGCGACATTGGAACAGGAATGTCTCTAGCGCTTGAGACACCGTGAAGTGGTTGAGCGATCAACCACCTCACTTTGCCAAGCCCTGGTGCGGTATTTCTGAAACACCACACTAGATCATCGGTGAGGTGCTCACCACCCGCAGCGCCAACCCCTCGAACGCATCCAGCGTAATGGTGAATTCGCCCTCAGGCGTGAGATCACCCTCGACCCGTTCATTGATGATGTCGACCACCGGCCCGGGCGCGATATTGGGCAGGTGCAGGGTTTCAGTGATCGGCGTCGAACCGAAGTTCAGCGCGGTGATTTGCGTACCTTTGCCGGCCGGCAACTCGTGAACCATGATCAACAGCCCCGGATGCTCGACGTCCGGAATCAGTATCTGGCGACTCGCGGCGATGTCATAGGCACGGCGCGCAGCGAGGATCTTGCGCAGTTGCGAGGCGAACGAATCCGGATCTTTCAACTGGCTTGGCAAGCTGCCGTACAGGGTCTTCGGACGAGGCATCTGGCCGGCCGACAATGCCGCATCAGGGTTGAGATCCACCAGATCGTAGGCACCGCGATGAATCCAACGGGTGTCGCCATCACCCATCAGATGCTCGACCTGTTCCGCCGGCAACGGCAATGCGCCGACCAGGTCCCAGCCAGACAACGCGAATACACCGGGCTGCATCGCGTTATACATCACCAGCAGCAGATGAACCTGGCGAATCTGCTGGACATCTGCCGTCGTAATGGCGTCGAGATCGCGAATCCCCAACGCCGCCGTGATGATGCTCGCGGTGGTGCAGGACACACCGTTGGTGACGAATTTCAGGTTGTAGGGCGCATGCTCTCCAGTGAGGCGCTCGTACATCTGCTCGCGGATGTGCTCGCGCAGAATGCCGCCGGGAAAGGTCTGCCCCTGATAGAGGTAAGTATCGTGCGCGTGCAGGGTCCAGAAGTGCACCAGCTCCAGGGTCAATTCATCATGATTCTGCAACGCGTGAATCAGCGAGCCCGGATCGATGCCGAGAGTGTGCATCTGCCGCAGCATCAATCGCAGGAATTCGGCATCGCCCATCAGCAAGGCATGTTGATAGGCCGGTCGGGTGATGAAGTCGTAGGAGAGATCCGCCCCGCCATGGGACATGGCGGCGATATCGTCTACGGTCAGGTTCAGCTCCTGGAAACTGAAGCCGCCGGCCTTGCGAATCGCTCCAGCGAGCAATTGGTTTCCGGTGATCGAGAGCGGATGGCTTTCGGACCAGGCGGTACCTTCGAGTTTGCGTTCCACGCCAAGAAATCCGTTGGCGTCCAGACGCAGGATTTTCGCCCCCGAGACATCGATGGCATGCAGCGCGTCGCCGATGACCATTTGCTGAGCGGCAAAGGTCGGGTCCAGCCAGTTCAGCGAAGGTTGCCCTTCCTTGAAGTAATGCAGATAGACCCAACGGCGCGGCTTGCCATCAACGCCCATCACCACCGGTGTCGCACTCCAATCGGTTTCCTTGACGCCTGGTTCGAAGAAGATCACCCGTTGCAACTGACCGACGATGTAATGCTTATCCCGCAGTACGTCGACCTGCTGCGGGGTGAGGTTCTGCGCATCGCGCCCCTCGGCAATGTCGGGGAGCAGCGGCCAGTCCTCCTCGCGGATTTCCACCATGTGGTAGAGCCCCGGATAATCTTCATACGCCATCTCGGCCAAACGAAAATCCGCGCCTTTGCCGGTATGCGACGGGATGACATCCTCGATGACGACCGCATTGTGCGCGGCGGCCATTCGGGTCAATGCTTGCAACTGCGCCTCGGTGCCCAACTGCGGGTCGATGTCGAAACTGATGCGGTCAAAATTTCCGTCAATCGTCGGGGTGTGCTCAGTGCCGGAAAGACCTCCAGCGCGTTTCAACGGCCCATTGTGAATGCCCTGAATACCGATCCTCGACAGCGCATGCCATAGGGTTTCATCCCCCAGCGCCTCCAGCACAGTGCCATTTTCACGGGTAATAATGGACGCCGGATACGCGGTGAACCATACCGAAGACAGTGCCGAGGCGTCACGAGGCCGAGTATGCGCGTAAGGCTGCTGCCACAATCGACCTTGCCCCGAGTACAGCTTGGCGCGCTTCCTGGCAGCGCCGAGCATCGATTGTTCGACGAGCCAGTCGACATGATTTTTCTCAGCTGCCGTCATGGAAACAATCACCTCCGTCATGAAAAACCGCAGCCGCCCTTCTCCAACCGAGGCGCCGCCCGTTTTCATATGAGGCCATTACGCGACATTCGTTGCATCGAATCAGGAGAGAGCCTGCGAGGCACGATCCGCGAGTTCAGAGCGAAGCTCGATCGGCTGCAGAACCGGGTGTCCGCCGAGCCGCCGGGCCGCTTTTGCTGATTGCTTTGCAACGGCCCGTTTCGCTTGAACGGAAAGTTCTGCATATGAAGCGATGAATGACCCTGTTTGGCGACAGGTAAAGGCTCGCCATCAGCCTGGTGATACCCCCTGAGCCCCGCCGCCAAAACTGAAAGAAGCTGACTACAATCATTTTGACATCATGCCGCGCTTGGCGGCTCAGGGAGAAAAATGATGCGTAAAACTTGGCGATCTGGAGTGGCTGCTTTTGCCGCAGTGGTATTGCCCACCTTAATAAGTGGATGCATTTCGACCGAGCGAGTCATGGCTCCATATGAGGACGCGCTGTCGCTGGATAGCAGCGACGCAGTGAAATTTCACAGCATGCTTTACTTTCCTTCTGGCACTGCGCTGCACTTCCCTGGCTACGTGGTAGCCCTGGAGAAAAGCCCACAGGAGATAATAGGCGGACCGAAGTTTAACGATAATGTGCGCTTCGTTCATTCCGAGACGGCATATTTCAACGGGGAGGAAGACAGCCGATACAATACGATCCATCACATCGAGCGATTCCAGACCTTCGACAGCAAGGCCATGTTCGTCTCGCATATTCTCCAAAACGGAGTATTGCAGGACGACAGTGTGCAGGGCGACCCATACCTGGCCAAAACTCACTGTTTTGTCTACAACGCCTATGCGGCCGATGCTCTGGCAGGCATACGCAAAGACTACGATCTTAAGAAAATTAATGACTGGCATGCCTGCAAGACTGCCCAGAATCTGGAAGTTATCAATCCCCTGCTCACTGATCTGTATGGCGAAAGCGCAAAGGCGCTCGATGCACTGAAAAGTAACCTGACTCAGGATCTGCGCAGCTCTCGATATACCCACGTACTAATTGTCGTGATGGGCTGGAACACCGCTCAGGATGAGGCTATTCGCAACATCAACGATATTACTGGAAATATGATGGCCGCCGCGCAAGAAGCACAAAGCGCTCAGATTGATGATCAGGCAACTCGCCCCAAATCCTTGAATATCGTAAATAGTCAGTTCCGCCCGCTGGTGATTGGCGTAACGTGGCCGTCATTTTGGTCCAATTCTTTCACTAATTTTTTCAGCTATAGCAACAAGGCTAACGACGCCGACGAAATCGGCCTATCGTGGCTTAACAAACTCATCAACGAAACCGTACCCGGCGCTCTCGATGCGTCAGGAAGCAAGGCCAAAGTAGTCGCTATCGGCCACAGCTTCGGAGCCCGGGCCATGACTCGCGCATTATTCAGCTCGCCAGCTCTCCAGCCCAGTCAAACAATCCCTGTCAGCCGGGTGGATCTGGCGGTGGGTTTGCAAGGTGCGGTGAGCATCAACCGCTTCATAGTGGGTAAAGGCATTGAAGGTGCGCCTTATCGCGACTTTGCCAAGTTGAGCAAGACCCATATTGCCCTTACTGCGTCGAAATACGATGGCGCCGCAGGCGGGCGAATGGTGGTCTGGTACGATCCTTCCGGCTCGATCAGCTCTTGGAGACTGGCCTGCAACACCTCTGACTCGGCAATGGCAGCAACTTTCGAATGCCTGAAAGCCAGTGATACATCTGCAACACCTGGAGGCAGCTTCAGCCTGTGCAAGTCCGACGGCAAGGACTGCTCGATGTCGCCCGCCAACCCAAGCAAGATTAGCTATATTGACGCCTCTGAAGGAATCACCCAGTTCAATTCCCCCGGCTCTGGCGGCGGTGCCCATAGCGATATTTACCGCCTCCCAATGGGCAGGCTGCTATGGCGTCTCGTTGAAGAGTACGCTCTACAGCGTTGAACAACCTATCCGCTGGTACGATCCTGTCGGATGAACTATCGCAGTATCAGCGCCATGAGGATCACGGCCCGATAAACCTGACGGCAACAGGCGCAGAAATCCTGGCGCTGGTCGAGGCGCTATCCACCTATGTGGACCTCGACCACGCCAACGCGATGACCTGCCGTGATGTTGCATTTACTTGCTTCTGCCGCACTGATGGCATATATGCATCACTGGCCCTATCAGGGCATAGGACACCATCATCCAGGGAGACAAGGATAAGATGTCAACCATCGCCCCAAATGCGACCATCCTCGACGACGACTATCAGCACGCCGTCGTCGACATGACATGCCTGTTTCACAACGGTGCTTGTTACCTGGTATTTGCGTCTGCACAGTTGTTCCCTACAGAACTTGGTGCCCCAGCCGAAGAATCGCCGACCAGCTACCCGGTCAAAAAAATGAAGAGCGGCAGCCGATTGGTGCGCCGCCGCTATGTCGTGACCGCCAAACAGGCGCGGGACTGGTATCGCGACTGCCTCGCTGGTGGAGTGCAATTGCTGATGGGCGATGAGCAACGTTACCCACTGCTGCACGAGAGGCTGTTCCCCGAACCGTCCTGGCCACACCTGGTTGCCACGGAAGACTTCGTCGCGGTCAGTGACGTGGAAGGACCACTTCGCGTGCACCACCTGATGCCTCGCGACTGCCCCCCCATGATATCTCAGCTCTACGACACTGAGCCGGCAGCAGTTGCATGGCTGTGCAGCGAGATGGGCATCGACTTCTTGCGTCATCCTGAACAATTCGGCTCGGTACACCTGCTTTTGCCGAATCCGGTCTTGCGTGACATGCAGATCAGACTCCATGTCGATGACCAGGGCGCAGAAAAAACCGTATTGCGATTGTCACCGAGACATAATCACTCGGCCAGAGGCCTTGAAGTCATGATGCTGGAGCATCGGCCTACAGGGATAAGCGCCATACAAACGGTCACTGCCGAAGGCTCATATCTGGAAATACCTCACGCCGGGACAGCTGAAAAGTTCGAGCTGTTCATTCGTTGCCCGGTACGGGGCGTACTGGCGTGGAAAAAAGACCGTAGCTACTACACACAAATGAACTTCGGTCTGGAGGTCATCGGTACTCAAAAAACGATCCAAGTCCCCGGCAAGGACGGACTCTCATTCAACGTTGCAATCCGCGAGCGGGTTTCGGAGCGTGTGATGGGAAAACCTGCTCGTACTAACGGCATCCCGGCGAGACTGCGTAAAGGACAGTACGACCGCCAGAGAACATCGGCCGCCGAAGACCTGGGGCAAAAGTGGTTGCATCGCAACCAGGAAGAGGCCACAAGCTTCGTTCGCCACCTGATCGGTGAGGCCAAACATCGTGTATGGATCATCGACCCATACTTCGCCACGGCGGAGCTTTTCAGTTTCGCCGCCGCCACGGCGTATTTGAATACCGAAGTGACGATCCTCACCGGCGCGAGCACCGCACTGACCAGGCCTGACGAGCACTACAAGGACAAGGAAGCCGGCGAGGCCATGCTGCTCAATACATCCAAAGATGACATGAAGCACATCAAAGTACGCGTGATGACGGGCTCCATGCCAACGGTGCATGACCGGTTTCTGGTAATCGACAACGATGTCTGGTTTACCGGAAACTCACTGAATTCGCTCGGCGAACGTGCCGGCATGATGATTAAACTCCCGGCACCTGAGCCGGTGATCGACAAGATCAGCCAAGTTTTGCATGACCCGGAACGGACCAAAACTCTGGATGACTGGGTGCAGCATCGCCTGGCGACGCGCGAATCCGCCCCGTGCTCGAAGTTCGTCAAACTGCTCCGTTGGGCACGCAAGCTCAAGCGTGGATCGCTTGGCATATCCCCCCCCTGTTCGACAGCGCAACGACCTGTTCTGAAGCCTGCTGGAAAAACAACTGAGATAGGTGTCGAAACGGAGAAAGCGCCATGATCGATCCACGCATTGTTGAAACGGATTATCACGTCAATCGATGTGTTCAAGAGGATGAATTGGCACGCGCGCTCTGCGAACAGCCCTGGGTCCCCGGCGTCCGAAGAGCCATTGCCGAACTGCTGGGCCAGTTTCTCGCCAACCTCGATGGCGACACCGAGGACATTCCAGAGAAGCTGCGCGATCACAGCCTGCTGCACCAACAAGTACTCGACGATCTAGACCTGCCAGAGCGGTCGAATCACGCGATTCACAGCATGCTCCAGAGTCTGATGCACAATAGCGCAGAGCGTGGCGAAGCCCGAATCGTCGGCCTTGCCCTGGGGGACGCACTGCTTGCACGCGCTCAGTTCACTACCGATATCGTGCCAGTGGCATTGCTAGCCAGATACGACTATCTACTTACCATCGGCTTCACTGAAGCGACCCGGGATGCTCTTGCGTCTACGGATCATCAACTCTGGGACGCCTTTGAATCACTCATTGCCTATGAGAATCGGCTCCACGCGGATCCGGGCCACTTCCGTCATAAAGATCGGATGGACATGCTCAAGGGATGGCATCAGGAAACGGACATTCACGAACTCTGGCATCTGTATGCCTGGGGAATGAGCTGTCTGCACCCAGAAGTGCTTTCTCTTTTAATGGCTGCCCGTCATGCCGATGCAAAACGCTTCCTGCAAATGGCCGAGAAGCTCACCTTTCCGACAATTGCAGCGGACATGCTCTACACATACGACATCCGCTATGATTTCGACCATCTACTTGTGTTGCTAGCAAGTGCCCCGAACACCCAGAGTGACGAGGGCAACTGGAACCGAAACATGCTGGCTCCCTTGCTACTCAAGGTTGCCTTCCGGTATCTGCAGGACCTGGGCAACCCATCAGGAAGAGCGGAGCCTATGGCAGATCTCGACGAAATCAGAATCAAGGTTCGTTCGATTCTGTCGGTACTCCTCGCTCGTCCCGACGGTTATTACCTCTGCGTGAACTGGCTGGTCCACCTGTTGAGGCCGCTTCACCGGGTCTGGGCCTCCAAATATACCGACACGCTCATCGATGAATGCATTATTCAGTTGGCGAACAATGAGTTTCCAGCAGCAACGCTAATCTCATCTCCCGTGCAGCCACTGAAAATGGGACTCCAAGATCTCAAACTGATCACTTTAGCGGACGAAGAAGACGAGCGAGCTTACTTTCATTTTTTTATCGCATTACTACTACACGAAAAAAAGCCCGTCGCAGCGGACTTACGCGAAGCGTTCGAAAGCCTTCTGGTTACTGCCCGCAGTCAGTTCGGTTCCTCAACCGGGTACAAATACAGTTGGCAGCATACGTTGGTTGCAAATCTCTATCTAAGCGATAAGAAGTCTTTAGCCGATAGATGGCGAGTAGCATTCAACCGTTTCGCCTCGATGCTCAGACGTGATCGACTGGGGCAGGCCGCCCAGGAAAACCTAGGCGTCCCAAGTCTGTTCCTCGCAGGTGTGGGCATTGCCATGATCCGCGCAGGCACGAGCCCAGACGCCCCGCCAGCCCTTACGGCGCAGATGGCCGAGCTGTGGTCGGCGGTCTTCGAGGCCGCCTTCCACGCCCACGTCTGCTCGGATCCTTTTGACACCTGGGCCACTGTGATCGAAGACCTGTTTCGGTGTTATCCGAGCATCCAGAGGCTCCAGGGAGATGATCGGTCAAGCGCACTACTGACTTACATCGACCGCCTGGGAGCGGATGACCGCCTGCTTACCCTGGCTATCACAGCACTCGGCACAGCGGGACTAGATCTGCTCGAAATTACCAAGGACGACAGTTTGCAAAGAGCGATGGAAGATCGCATCACCACTTACCTTGCATGGAGTCTGCAATTTGACTCAAGGCAACTACCCGCTCAACTGCGCGGTTACTGGCACAAAAGGCGCCATCGACGGCTTCCTGAGACCCCCAGGCCTGGCCAGCGTGCGTAAAACGGTTGTCGGACCTGCCAGGCCTGCAAACTCGACGGCGCATGTGAGCGGGTCAATACGGCATGTATCTGCGAAGCCGTTTGAATAACGCAAAAACCGCTCTAATGAGGGCGGTTCGGTTTATCACCGGAACTTGTAGGTCCGCCACCCACCTATACGCGTAATCTGTGGTTAGCCGGTAAGACTCAAGGACAAAAGGGCCAGCAGAAGTGTAACCTCGGCTTCCTAAACCGTTGTACAGCTTGAGCTTATCCCGATGCTCCAGAAACACCTCATCCGCCGGCTCGACCTCATCACCCTCCAGCTGTTCGTCAGCGTGCATCAGGAGGGTACGCTGACCCGAGCAGCGGAGTTGGAGATGATCGCGCTTTCGGCGGCGAGCAAGCGTATGAACGACATGGAACAGGCCCTTGGTATAGAGCTGTTCGAGCGCAACGCCAAGGGTATGGAGCTGACGGCCGCAGGCGAAACCCTGCTTTATTACGCCAAGCGGATTCTGACCGATGTCGAAAAGATCAGTATCGATGTTGGCGAGCACCTGCACGGGGTACGTGGCTATGTTCGTATGCTCGCCAATATCTCCGCCATCATCGAGTTCTTGCCGGAGGACTTACAGGCGTTCATTGCCGATCACGGGCAAGTGAAGATCAATCTGGAAGAGCGCCCCAGTGCCGGGGTGGTGAAAGGTATTCTGGATGGGGTGGCCGACATCGGGATCTGCTCTGCGGATACAGAAATCAAAGGGCTTCACGCGGTGCCGTACCGCCAGGATGAGTTGGTCGTGGTCATGCGCCCGGAACACCGTCTGGCCGCAAGAGAACGGATCGCCTTTGCCGAGACGCTCGACTTCGATCACGTCGGCCTGCACGCCGACAGCTTCATCAATCTGCGCACCCACGCGGCCGCACGCAGTTGCGGAAAAGCGCTGCGGCTTCGCATCCATGTGCCGGGGTTCGACGCGGTGTGCCGGATGGTCCAGGCTGACCTGGGCATCGGAGTGCTGCCGCGCAAGGCGTTCGAGCTTATTGGCCGGTCGTTGGGCTTGAAGGCGGCGGCACTGGAAGATGATTGGGCCATTCGCAGCATGCTGCTGGTGATCCGGAACGAGGACGCAATTTCGCCGGTTAGCAAGTTGTTGTACAGGCATCTTCAAGGGCTCTGAATCGCGGTCTTCGTATTTCGCGAAGACTCGTTCCAAATTTACGGTTGGTAGCGAGTGGTTGGCCTCTCTTAGGCTTGGATCAAATTCCAAGAACACGAGGCTACATCCCCATGACTGCCCTTAACGGCCTTCGCGTCATTGAAATCGGTACGTTAATCGCCGCTCCATTTGCAGCACGCCTACTCGGTGAGTTTGGTGCGGAGGTGATCAAGATCGAGTCGATGGGTCATGGTGACCCCCTACGCAAATGGCGAAAGATGCATGAAGGCACTTCGCTGTGGTGGTACTTGCAATCGCGAAACAAGAAGTCCCTTGCGCTCAATCTGAAAGCCCCTGAGGGCATCGACATCGTCAAGCAATTGGTCGAAAGCGCCGATGTGCTTATCGAAAACCTTCGTCCTGGGGCGCTGGAAAAGCTGGGATTGGGCTGGGATGTACTGCATGCACTGAACCCCAGGCTCACGCTGGTACGCATTTCCGGTTATGGCCAAACGGGCCCCTACCGCGATCGACCGGGCTTCGGTGCCATTGGCGAGGCGATGGGAGGTATTCGCTACACCACCGGTACGCCTGGCATCCCACCGGCGCGGGTCGGGGTGAGCCTCGGTGATTCGCTCGCTTCGCTGCATGCGGTGATCGGGGCGCTGATGTCGGTGCTTCGGGTCAAGACAGGCCAGGGTGAGGGGCAGGTTGTGGACGTATCGCTGGTCGAAAGTGTGTTCAACGTCATGGAAAGCCTGGTACCGGAGTACGCCATGATGGGGCACGTTCGTGAGCGTACGGGCGGCTCCTTGCCGGGCATCGCACCCTCCAATACCTACCCAACAGCCGACAATGCCTACGTGGTGATCGCCGGCAACAGCGACCCGATCTTCAAGCGCCTGATGACGGCCATCGGTCGGGCTGACCTTGCCGCACGTGACGACCTGGCGCAGAACGATGGCCGCGCGCTTCAAAGTGAAATGCTCGATGCGGCGATCGCAGCTTGGACCACGAGCCACCCGATCGAGCACGTGTTGAGGGCTCTTGAACAGGCTGAAGTTCCTGCCGGCCGCATCTACTCGGTGGCGGACATCGTTGCCGATCCCCATTACCAAGCTCGCGACATGATTCTCGATGCCACCTTGCCCGACGGTGCCGAGGTGATGATGCCCGGCATTGTACCGAAGCTTTCACAAACCCCTGGTCAGGTGAACTGGCAAGGTCCTGCGCTCGGACAGCACACCGAGGGCGTTCTCGGCGAACTGGGTTTCAGCGATTCGCAGATCCAGCGCTTCAAGGCTGAAGGAGTCGTGCAGTGATCACTGACTATTCCCAGCGTCTTGTCGTGCAGGAAGTTTCCCCTCGCGATGGCCTGCAGATCGAGCCGGTGTGGGTCGAGACGGCGGACAAGATTGCCTTGATTGACGCGTTGTCGCTGGCCGGCTTCTCGCGTATCGAAGCGGGTTCGTTCGTGTCGCCCAAGGCAATTCCCGCCCTGCGAGACGGCGAAGCGGTCTTTTCCGGCATCCAGCGGCAGCCAGGCGTCATCTATACCGCTCTGGTACCGAATCTCAAGGGTGCCCAGCGGGCAATCCAGGCGGGGGCTGATGAGATCAACATGGTAATGTCCGCCAGTCAGACACATAATCGCGCCAACATGCGCATGAGCTGTGAGCAGTCGCTTGCCGCCTTCGTCGACATTGTGCAATTGGCCCAAGAAACCTCCCTCCTGCTTAACGCGACCGTCGCCACCGCTTTTGGCTGCCCGTTCGAGGGGGTCATCGACGAAGACCGGGTCTTGGACATCGTCGAGACGTACATGGACCTTGGCGTTACCGGCATCACCCTCGCGGATACCACGGGCATGGCCAATCCTCGCCAGGTCCATCGGATTGTCCGGCGCGTGCTCACTCGGGTTGCTCCATCTGCGCTGACCCTGCACTTCCACAACACCCGCGGCCTGGGGCTTTGCAATGTCCTGGCGGCTTATGAGGCCGGTGCCCGCCGTTTCGATGCCTCGCTGAGTGGTCTGGGCGGCTGTCCCTTTGCCCCCGGAGCATCCGGCAACATTTGCACCGAAGACCTGGTGAACCTGTGTCATGAGATGGGTATCGAGACGGGCATCGATTTGCCCCTTCTGCTGGACCAGTCACGCAAGCTTCCCGCACTACTCGGCCATGAGTTGCCTGGCCAACTGGTCAAGGCCGGTCGCAACTGCGATCTCCATCCGACGCCTGCCGGATTGCCCCTCTGACGATTCGCCAGCGCAAGCGATGTGCTTGCGCGCAAATCCTGGTCGTTGTCCAGACTACAAAAACAATCGGGCTCCGAAACGGAAGCCTATCTGGAGATTGAAATGAGTGTATCCACAACCTCTGCCGGCAGCCTCGGCGACGATGTCAATGCTGAAAAATCGGTCGTGCGCAAAGTCGCCTGGCGGATCATGCCCCTGATCATGATCTGCTACCTGTTCGCTTTTTTTGATCGTATCAATATCAGCTTCGCCAAGTTTCAACTGCAGGCCGACCTGTCCTTGAGCGACACGGCTTACGGTTTGGGCGCCGGGCTGTTTGTGGTGGGTTACGTACTGTTCGAAGTGCCGAGCAACATGATGCTCTACAAGGTCGGTGCACGACGGTGGATCGCACGGATCATGATGTCCTGGGGCGTCGCCACTGCCTTGATGGTCTTCGTTACGTCCGAATGGCAGTTCTATGTCTTGCGATTCGTGATTGGCGCCATGGAAGCAGGATTCGCACCTGGCGTGCTTTACTACCTTACTCTGTGGTTCCCGCAAAGCTACCGTGGCCGCATCACCTCCACACTCTTCCTGGCCTCTGCCTTCGCGGGCCTGATCGGTGCTCCAGTGTCCGGTCTGGTGCTCGGACATATGGATGGTGTCCTCGCCTTACGTGGCTGGCATTGGCTGTTCCTGCTGGGAGGCGTTCCCTGTGTCCTATTGGGCCTGGTCGTGCTGCGGACGCTCAAGGACCGTGTGCAGGATGCGACGTGGCTGACGACTGAAGAGAAGGCGCTGCTGGCCCGGCATATTTCCAGCCACGAAGCCAACAAGCATGGCTCGCTCTTGGCGGCGATCAAGCTTCCTGGCTTCCTCATGCTCGGCTTGATCTACTTTTTGATCCAAGTGGCTTCCTATGGACTGAACTTCTGGGCGCCTCAGCTGATACGCAGTGCCGGCACCCAAAGTCCTGTCATCATTGGTTTGTTGACTGCTGTGCCCTACATCTGCGGTGCGATCAGCATGTTGGTCATCGGTCGACTTTCGGATATCAGCGGGGAGCGACGCAAGTTCGCGTGCGGCTTGGTCGTGCTGGGTGCGCTCGGCTTTTTCAGCGCCGGTATCTTCGCACAACACACGATTTTTTTGATCGGCGCCCTGGCGCTGTTGGGTGCAGGCATTATCGCTTCGATCCCGGCGTTCTGGGCTTTACCGCCCAAATTGTTGGCAGGGGCCGGGGCCGGCGCTGCAGGAGGGATCGCCCTGATCAATACCATGGGTCAGTTCGGTGGCATTGTCAGCCCAGTCATGGTGGGTCACATCAAGGATTTAACCGGTAGCACCACCCCAGCACTCTATGTGATTGGCTTCACCAGTCTACTGGCAGCAGCCCTGCTGTATTGGGCTTTACCGGAACGCCTAAGAACCAAGGATCAGACTCGGCAGTGAAATACTGTTTGCCTGGGTCGCCCATGTTGTGCGCGGCCCGGGAGTCATGCCACCGTTTCTGCCAGAAAAGTTTGTACCTTCTTACCAAGCTGTGTGGTCAAGCCAAAGCTCTGATTGCAGCTCGAGCCATTCGCCTCCTCCAGGACACCTTGGATTTGCAACTGCGACTGATCAAAAACGCTCAGAAGATGTTTCAGCACGTAAATTATATGTCTAGTCCTGAATAAGGTTTACACCTAGAAGGGTCGCGAAGACGGGCTTCCATGATGTCGCGTTTAAACAACAATCATCCTGTTACGGATTGCAAGGCTGCACACTGAGGTTCGGGCATGGCGCCATTGCGTCCGAAGCCTTCACGCGCTGTTCGGCACGAAGGATGCCCCCCGTACGACACAGTTCGTCAGATACAAATCCCAAACTATGTGCTCACGGGCAAAATGGCAAAATATGCCAACGATCGAAAGAACCTGTTTGCCCAGAGCTGGAGCTAATTATGGCGACCCGAAACGTTGTGCTCACCCCTCACCAGGAACAGGTTATCCAGGACCTGGTGCAGTCCGGCCGTTATCAGAATGCCAGCGAAGTGATGCGAGATGGTTTACGTCTACTGGAGCAGCGCATCGCCGAAGACACCGCCAAAATTGAGGCCCTGCGTCAGGCGACCTCGATCGGCATCATGGACCTTGAGCACGGGCGTTTTACTCATTTGAACGAAGGGGATCTGGAGCACTACCTCGAGGGCTTGAGCCTGGAGGCAACGATCCCCGCGAGAGATAAACACTGAGCCTGCCACAGTATCGAATTTCCAACGCGGCGCGCCGACATTGTCGACATCCTCAGGCTCTCCCAAACGCAGTTCGGCAATCAAGCACGGCAGCGCTACCAGGCACTGATCCTCGCGGCGCTGCAAGCGATTGCCGACACACCTTATCGCATTGGCAGCCACGACCGTGACGAGCTTGCGCCGGGCCTTCGCAGCTATCACCTCATCTATTCACGTCAGCAGGCCAAACAAACCCATGGCACGGTCAAAAGCCCGCGCCATATCGTGTTCTATCGCGTGGCAAACGACGACGTGATCGAGGTCGTCCGACTTCTTCATGACGCCATGGAAGTGCAACTGCACTTGCCTAATGACTGATCAACTACCTGGCCCAAAGGCTTAACTGGCCATGAACAGCGAAGGTAAGGCGCCCGCCTCTACATCTCAACCTGAGCGCCCTCGCTGTCAGCCGACTCGGTGACCCATTGAAGCGGCGGGTTTTGGACCCGACCGGACTCTCGAGACCCACGACCAGAAACACGATGCTCAACTTTGCGTAAATGTCACGCACAAAAAAAAGCCACTCATCTGAGTGGCTTTTTTTGAATCTTGGAGCGGGAAACGAGACTCGCATCTGGTGTCCGACTCGTTGAAACATAAGGGGTTTATTTTTTTCCGTAGCAGAAAAAGACTTAATTCTGGACTTGTTTTTTGGGAGTATCAAGAACGCAAAAGGCAGTTACTGAGCGACTCGGTATCAGCCGAGTTGGCGTTCATTGAACCCTGACCGACGGGAACGTCGTCAGTCGAGGTCGTCCTCCATGACCTATCCAGAATTTTGACGTGGTGGTATTGCGCAGTCCTCAGTTGGATGTTTATGCACGGACCTGCCTTTGAGCAGACCACTCCCGGCAATTTTCTAATCAGAATACGCCCACAGATGCAAGCTTCCTTCGGGGTTGTGTTTCGAGCATCGTAGCGAACGCACTAACCGAGAGTTCCCGGCGCCTTTTGGGAAGGCCAGCTCTTAACCCTTGCCGTTGGTGCGGTGGCGACAGAGCAGTTGTCGACGTACAGCTGGTGCCACGACTGCCCTATTTCCATGCAACCAATGCAATCAATCTTCAAGTGCGCGAACCCTCTTATGGCGCTGCTGTTCCTCAGGCTGGGCGGACGGCTGCAAAGTGAAATCGAATTCGATCTCGGCAAAGCGACCGCTGACGCCGTATACCGCGGCGCGCTGCTGATCTTCACAGAAGGTGATTTTTGCGATCAACTCGTCGCGGGTCGCGTAGGCGAAATCGTTGTATAGGTATTGATCGCCATCGAGATTGATCTGGGTGGTCAGGTGGCGATGATCGGGCGCGGAGATAAAGAAGTGCACGTGCGCAGGGCGCTGGCCGTGACGGCCGAGTTGATCGAGCAATTGCTGGGTTGGGCCGTCCGGCGGGCAGCCGTAGCCCGACGGTACGATGCTGCGGAATTTGTAGCGGCCCTCAGAATCAGTGACGATACGGCGGCGCAGGTTGAATTCCGATTGTGCATTATCGAAGTAGGAGTATGTACCGCTGGTGTTGGCGTGCCAGACATCCACCACCGCCCCAGCCAGAGGCTCGCCGGCGGTATTGAATACCCGGCCTTGCATAAACAATGTCACACCTGGATCGAGACCGTCGTCAAGGCGTGCCTCTCCCTGGGACAACGGTGCACCGGCTACATACAAGGGACCTTCGATGGTCCGCGGTGTGCCGCCAATCTTACCGGCCTGCTCGTCTTGGGCATCCATCAGCAGGTCAAGGTAATGTTCCAGGCCGAGCCCAGCCACCAACAACCCGGCCTCCCGACGCGCACCAAGAACGTTGAGGTAGTTGACAGCTTTCCAGAATTCTTCCGGGGTTACGGCCAGGTCTTCAATGACCTTCACCGAGTCACGGAGAATGCGGTAGACAAGAGCCTTGGTACGCGGGTTACCGCCATCGTTGTGGAGGCCGCTGACTTCTTCGAGAAACTTCTGCGCATCGGCAGTGAGGGAGATTTTGGCGTTCATGGTGATTCCTCATCTTGTAATTATTAGCTTGGCAAAACTGAACAGGCTGGGTTCAGAGGTCATCCTCGCGGATGGAAGATGGATGCCGACACATTGCGTCGACCTCAATCGCCATGTAAGGGAACAGCGGTAGCTGCATCAACAGGTCGTGCAGTTCCTGAACGCTGTCGACATCGAACACGCTGTAATTGGCATAACGCCCGGCAATACGCCACAGGTGACGCCATTTGCCTTGATCTTGCAGACGCAGCGCCAGGGCTTTCTCGTCAGCCTTCAATTTGGCCGCCACTTCAGGATTCATATCGACCGGCAGGTTCACGGTCATTTTTACGTGGAACAGCATAAAGCTCTCCTCAAGCTAGATGAATGGAAGTAGAGGTTTTGTCGCGGCGGAAGAACGCCAGGCTCTCTTCATCGAGGCTCAGCCCCAGCCCCGGAGTATTCGGCACCTGCAGCTCGAAATCGCGATAGATCAGCGGCTCGCAGAGCAAGTCTTCGGTCAGCAGCAGCGGCCCGAACAGCTCGGAGCCCCATGCCAGTTTGTTCAGCGTGACAAACGCCTGGGCAGACGCAAGGGTGCCGATGCTGCCTTCGAGCATGGTGCCACCGTACAAGCCAACTCCCGCAGCTTCGGCAATTGCAGCGGTTCGCAGAGCGGCGCGTGGGCCGCCGTTCTTGGCGATCTTCAGGGCGAACACCGAAGCGGCACCTTCACGGGCCAGGTTGAAGGCATCTTCAACACACTCGATGGATTCGTCGGCCATGATCGGTGCCGGGCTCATGGCATTTAGGCGAACCATGCCAGCGCGGTTGTTACGCGAGATGGGTTGCTCGATCAGGTCGATGCCATTGGTCCCGAGAATCCTGCAGGCACGCAATGCGACAGCTTCGTCCCAGGCCTGATTGACGTCGACTCGTACACTGGCGCGGTCACCAAGCGCTTTCTTGATCGCAATTACATGGGCCAAGTCCCGGTTGACCTCGTCGGCACCGATCTTCAGTTTGAAGATGCGGTGCCGACGCAGGTCGAGCATGTTCTCCGCTTCGGCGATGTCCTTGTCGGTGTCGCCACTGGCCAGTGTCCAGGCCACTGGCAGGGCATCGCGAACGCGACCGCCTAGCAACTCGCTGACCGGCAGCCCAACGCGTTTGCCCTGAGCGTCGAGCAAGGCCGTTTCTATGCCGGATTTAGCAAACGTGTTGCCACGAATGCTGCGCTCCAGGCGCAACATCAGGGCATTTACGTTGGCGCTATTCTGGCCCAGCAGCAGTGGCGCGAAGTGTTTGTCAATGTTGGTCTTGATGCTGTCAGGACTTTCGCTGCCGTAGGCTAAGCCACCGATGGTGGTGGATTCGCCAATACCTTCGACACCGTCGGCGCACCGCAGGCGAATGATCACCAGGGTCTGCTTCTGCATGGTGTGCATCGCCAGCTTGTGTGGGCGGATGGTCGGCAGATCGACAATGACCGTCTCTATCGATTCAATGGCGGTTACTATCATTACAATACCCATAAGGTTCTTGAAGTCTGGAATCGATTCTCGTACGACTTTTTTTCCGGTGCCAATATAGAATTGGTCTGGATCCATACCTGCAAGGTATGAAATCAACTGCAGCCGGAGGCTCCATGGAATTGCGTCACCTGCGGTATTTTCATGTATTGGCTCAAACCCTCAATTTCACCCGCGCCGCAGAGCGCTTGCACATAGCCCAACCCCCCCTGAGTCGGCAGATCCAGCAACTGGAAGTCGAACTCGGAGTGCCGTTATTTGAACGTGGACGACCGTTGAGGCTGACCGAAGCCGGGCGTTTTTTTCATGAGCATTCGAGTGCGCTGCTGGAGCAACTTGGCAAGGTCTGCGACAACACGCGGCGGATCGGTCTCGGGGAGAAAACTTGGCTGGGTATCGGCTTTGCGCCATCAACGCTATACGGTGTGCTACCGGAACTTATCCGCCGGTTGCGTAGTGGCGAGCCGTTGGAACTGGAGTTAGGACTTTCGGAAATGACCACGCTGCAACAGGTGCAAGCTCTGAAGGCCGGACGTATCGACGTCGGCTTCGGACGCATCCGTATCGACGACCCGGCTATCGTGCAGACCGTACTGGCCGAGGATCGTCTGGTTGCCGCCCTGCCCGCCGGACATCCATTGCTGGCCGCCCCCATCAGCCTGCGCGACTTGGCCAGGGAATCCTTTGTGCTTTACCCTGGCAACCCACGCCCCAGCTACGCCGATCACGTTATTGCGTTGTTCGAATCCTACGGAGTGAGCATCCATGTAGCGCAATGGACCAATGAGCTGCAAACGGCGATCGGTCTGGTGGGGGCCGGGATCGGAGTCACATTGGTGCCGGCCTCGGTGCAGTTGCTGCACCGCGACGACATCGGCTTCACGCCGCTACTGGAAGACAATGCGACCTCACCGATCATTCTCAGTCGGCGGATGGGCGATGGGTCGCCGGGATTGAATCATTGCTTGCGGACGATTGATGGATTGTTACAGCAAGACTAAACGACAACAACCGCACCTTATCGGACATTTCGAGAATAGCTCGGCCGGTACAGATTTCGATTCAGCAAACAAGTATTTGGCAGGCGTCACGCCCACATCAGCTCTGCAAAGCGCATATAGAGTGAACGATAGCGGCGCAGCGTACGAGTGCAGCGTGCATTATCCCAACGACTACAAAATCCGCGACCTCGACCACTGGCTGCTCAACGCTCGGGCCCGCAACCGTCGCTATATAGCTGATCGCGCCGCCACGATGAATCCTCTCGAGAACTTTAAAGATTTCGTTGTGGCAAAATACCGTTCGATTATTTCTGGAAGCGGCGTCGATCATTAGCCTCCGGTCATGTTCATAAACCGCACAATTTGTACCGCGCCTTCCGAGCTGAAATTGTGACCCCGCGGCTTGCCGCGCAACGCCTGCTGCACCGCGCTGATCAAAGGCAGATCTTCTTGCGGATGACGACGCATTAAACTGCGCAAATCCAGCGCGTTCTCTTGACCGAGACAGAGTAACAACTGACCCTCAACGGTCGTACGGACCCGATTGCAACTGCCGCAGAAGTTGTGACTATAAGGTGAAATAAATCCGATCCGGGTATCAGGATGGCACTCCAAGCGAACATAACGTGCGGGGCCGCCGCTGCTTTCAGTGCTGTCGAGCAACCGATGATGGCTGGCGATCAACATCAGCACTTCATCACTGGAGCAGAATGATTCGCCCCGGAAGCGCCCGACATCGCCCAATGGCATTTCCTCAATGAAACTGATATCAATACGTCGATCAATGGCGTATTGCACCAACGCCGGGACTTCATCAAAATTGCGGCCCTTCATCACCACGCAGTTGAGCTTTAACCGCTCAAACCCCGCATCCCGTGCCGCCTCTATGCCTTCCAGCACTTGAACGAGATTTCCGTTTCGAGTAATAGCTCGAAATTTCTGCTCGTCCAAGCTGTCAAGACTGATGTTCATCCCCTTGACCCCGGCCTCAGCCAATCGCCGGGCAAGGCTGCCCAGTTGTGAGCCGTTGCTGGTCATCACAAGTTCACGCAAACCGGGCAACGCAGCGATATTGCGACACAGATCGACTATCCCCGGACGAATCAACGGCTCGCCGCCAGAAAGCCGAATTTTGCTTATGCCTGCCCCGACGAACAGCTTTGCCAGACGCAGCAATTCTTCCAGCGTAAGCACCTGCTGACGTGGCAGGAAGGTCATGCGTTTCGGCATGCAATATACACAACGGAAATCACAACGATCAGTCACCGACATCCGCAGGTAGTCAATCTGTCGCCCCAAACCGTCCTTCATTACGTTGGTCATGTTTATCCTCTATTGTATAAGTTGCCGCTGCAAAGCGGTATAATCCGTCTTGACATGTCAACCCCAAAATTCCGCAACACCGGTTTGGACGCACTATGTGATAAAAGACCTGCGTTGTTGTGTTTTTATCTTCACTGTAAAAAATTTCGCTTCTATTCACCTTGAGCAATCACCACCGCATAGGAAGAGCACAGAGCCTTGAAGAAGTCAGAATTACTATACAAACACTCTTTCTGCCACAGGCGAGGCTAATCATATATGTCAGGCCCGCAGTCCCTACCCCTACCTTTTACAGATGAAATTTGAATAGGCTACTGGTTGTTCTTGCCCTCTAACAAGGTTCGACATGAAAACAACGCCATCAGTCGAAATTTACTGGCTATCACATAGCTGACGCGCACACTCATATGAATAGGCTGACCTTTGGTCAATCGTATTTATTTTTGATTTTAGAGTAGGTGTGTTTTTTGAACCCGCCGCACGCTTTATCAGCTACGTCAAGGCCGACGACTAGCGCAATCTTTCTCGGCCACCACTAAATCCAGGATACGATCCTCATCCAACTCAACACCCAACCCAATACCATCAGGCAGCTGCAACATTCCATCCACAACCGTGAGTGATTTTAAGGTTAGATCATCACGCACTCGATGAGGACCAAAGAGCTCACTCCCAAGTTGCAGCTCAGGTAAACTGCCATATAGCAAGGCATTGGCCGCCGTACCAATCGACGTTTCAAGAGCGGTACCGCCATAAAGCTTGATTCGCGCAGCCTGAGCGATGCACGAAAGACGCCGAGAGTTCACCACTCCACCATCGCGATTGGGCTTCAAAGCGAATGCAGTGACTGCACGCCGCGCTGCTAGAGAAAAAGCAATAGTGGAATCTGTTAAAGCCTCATCGGCAATAACATCCATATGCAGCATACCTGCCAAACGCGCCGCGCCCTCCAAATCATTGACCAGCAGCGGCTGCTCAATCGCCTCCAGCCCGGCCTCCTGCAGTTGAGGTAAATACCTTAACGCGGTAGTTAGATCCCACCCTTGGTTAACATCCGCAATTACAGTAGCCCTACCGTTGAAAGCGTCTACAATACCGGCTACACGAGCTACATCTGCGGCAATATTTTCACGCCCCAACTTGACTTTGAAGCGACGATGTCCGCGCGCCAGAATCGCACGTTCCCCCTCTTCCACATCACCTTCCAAGCTGCCAGTCGAAAGGGTCCAAGCGACAGGCAACTGCGATCTGCAACAACCGCCTAATAAATTGATACTTGAGGTGTTCAATCTGCGACCTAACAAATCCAGCACCGCCATCTCAACGCCTGACCGTCCCGGCCCGTTACCCCGTATAAGCCGACTCAAGAACGTAGACGTCGCCTCTATGCCGGTGATTGGGAAGCGCACAAGCGCAGGCGCGATATAACGCTCGATGACCGCCTGGATGCTTTCGACACTGTCGCTTCCCCAGTATGGCCCCCCTAACACTGATGCCTCGCCGATTCCCATTCGGCCTTCCTGATCCCTAACCCGGATCAGTACGACGTTCAATTTTTCAACATTGCCGAACGACATCTTGATCGGTTGTAATAAGGGCAGATCTAGACATTGGGTCGTTATCGACTTCAGGTAAAACGGTTCAATGTTCATCTATAGCCTCATATAGTGAGCCGGACTCTTTACTACTCAGGATTACTCAACCGCAAGAGGCATGCTCAACCAACGTCTGCACATTCAAAATAACGTTATTGCCTAAATTGTTCGTTCTGTAGCAGTTTTACCAGGCACCGCAGACAGGACGAAATCGTAGATTACTTCATAATACGGCTTCGTCAGCCCACGAATAGCAAGGTCCTCAGCAGAATCTCGATAAACCAGTTTCGCAACCAGGCCATCGCGGACTGCGCTGGCCACGTCGTTGTCAAGGTATTCACCGCCCTCAAAGTACAACTGTGAAGTCATCTCACCGAAGGCAGGGTGTTTGACTTTTACATGCAGGTGTGCCGGCCTGAAGCAATGCCGCCCTAGCGCGCTCAACACCGCACCCGTAGGGCCCGCCTTTGGGATCTCATAAGGTGGCGGCAAGATTGACTGAATTTCATACTGCCCTTGCTTGTTTGCGTAAAAGCGTCCGCGCAGATTCCAGTCTGGAATTCCCGGGTGGATATTGGAATAAAGCCCCAACGCGTCCGCATGCCACAAATCAAGTTCCGCTTCTGGCACCGGATTACCTTCGAGATCAGTGATAGCACCTTTAAAAAAAAGGAGCTCGCCTGGCTCATTATCACGCTGAGGCATCACGTATGGCGGATACAGTTGCGGGGCACCCCTGAGGTAAAAAGGCCCCTCAATAGCTTCAGGACTGCCCTGGCGCTCGTTATTGCTGATGTCGCTCGCTTCGGCCTCAAAGAAAACGTCAAACAACAACGACTCTTCACCAAGCTTTATGGACTGAATGATCAAATCCGTGGCCGCCCGGTACTCAGAATGGGAGATTTGATGCTTACGCATAAAGGCGCACAGAGTTGTTTCCAGATCTTCAATCACAGTTTTGACACGCTGATTAACCATTACTGATACCTTTTTTTGAGGCCCGCAGGGGTTCGCATGGCCTGGTTTTTCAGATGTGTTTGCCGCTTTAGCCTTGAGGCCAATGGTAGACACGGCGTTTTTGGGCTTGCATCAGCACCACAAAATAGCGTACGTTATGCGTACAGTCTGTACGCAATGAGTACAGATTGATTTCAAACCGCGACTCTGTCAACAGAAAGTGAACAGCCATGGCAAATTCGAATGAGTGATGAACTAGGACGGGACTACATACAGTCGATCGAGCGGTGCATTCTGGTGATAAAGACCTTCACCAATAGCAAGCCGTATCTGAGCTTTACAGAGATCGCCACCGCAACCGGCTTGAGTAAGCCCACGGTGCGTAGGATTTTGTTGACTCTCGAACACCTCGGGTACGCAAACAGTTTCGGCACAAAATTCTGCTTGAATCCAAAAGTTCTTGAGCTGGGGTACGCGTATTTATCGTCGCAAAACCTCCCGGAAGTCGCGCAGCCGATCATGGAGAAGCTAACAGATTGTTTGCAAGAAAGTACCTCGCTGGTGACCCTGGATGGCTCCGACGTGGTGTATATAAACAGGGTTCATCGCCATCGGATCACCAGCATCACCTTAGCCGTGGGGACACGGCTTCCGGCTCACGCCACCTCCTCTGGACATGTTTTGCTAGCGGATTTGAGCGAGGAAGCACTTGCCCGGTATTTCAAGTATGCCGAACTTAAGGCCCTCACCGATAAGACCATTATTGACCAGGAAGCATTAAAAGCTCGGTTGCAGCATGTTCGTATTCAGGGTTGGGACGCTGTCGACCAAGAGCTGGAGCTAGGACGCCGGTCAATCGCTGCACCGATTCGAGACACAAACGCAAGAGTGGTTGCGGCGCTGTCATTTTCATGCGGTATCGGCGAACGTAATTTCGAGCAAATGAAAAATGAACTGCTTCAACCGTTACTAGAGGCTGCCGAACAAATTAGCTCAGCGCTTGGCGCAAAGGCTTACTCACGTAAGTAATTGGCTTTATTCGACAAATTACATGCTCATGCTGATAAAAAGGAGTCATTCATGTTACCTGCAGACATCCAAAATCTTCCTGACTATCAAGCCTTACTGAATCGCTCCGATGCTCCTCCGGGCTCGTCGTGGAAGCTTTTCGGGGATAATGACCAACTTGGAACACTTAATTTTCTTTCTGCCACTAGTAGACGTAACGGCGCCGAAAGCATCCTGACAGGGCAGGCTTTTTCATTAGACTTGCGCTCTGATGCCATCGCCCCTTCACTGGCCCCCACTCGCAAACCCATTACTCATCACATCTTTCAGCGCAATGACTTTCACCACGACGAATGGCTGGACAATTTCTACACGCAATATGGCTCGCAGATTGATGGCTTGCGCCATATTGGTCACCCCGAATACGGCTTCTATAACGGTTATGATCCAAAACAGTTTAAGCCAGGCACTGAAACTCTAAGCATGCACCATTTCACCGCCGCGCCAATTGCGGGCCGTGGCGTGCTTATTGATGTTGCGCGCTATCTGGAATCGCAGGGTACACCGATCGACCAAGCCGGCGGCGAAGCTATTTCAGTACAGACTCTTGAAGCCGCGAGGATGGCTCAAGGTGTCGAAATCGAAACGGGTGACATTGTTCTACTGCGCTTCGGATGGTTAGATTACTATCGCAACCACGCCACAGACGAAGCGCGTGCACGCTTAGTCAGTGAGCAGTTCCACCCAGGACTGCTTCAGTCTCACGACACCGTTGCGTGGTTATGGGATAACCGTATTAGCATGATTGCAGCCGACAATTTTGCTCTTGAGTGCTGGCCAGCAAAACCAGACAGTCCATTTTTCACCGCTGCCGAACATGCGCATGAAAGCTGCAGCGTTCACGGAGGCATCATGCATCGTTCCATCATTCCTTTGTTAGGCATGCCTATTGGCGAGCTATGGGATATGGAGTCGCTGGCCTCCGCCTGCGACGCCGATGGGCGATATACCTTTTTGATAACCGCTTCGCCGCTTCCTATCGTTGGAGGTGTGGGCTCCCCGGCCAACGCCGTGGCCATACGCTAATACACCTCATCCGTAGGGATCTCTAACCATGAAAAGTGCTCCAACACATCCAGACGTCCTGCACCCCTTCACTTTCAACACAACAACTCCTCGCGTCATATTTGGCGCGGGCGCTTTAGAAAATCTGCCGGATGAGGTCGAAAAGTTGGGGTTGAAGCGAGTAGTTATCGTATCAACCTCACGACAACGCGAATTCGCCGAAAATTTAGCCAGCAATCTGGGTTCCCATGCGTCCGCTATATTCTCGAATGCCACCATGCATACGCCTACACACGTGACTGATGAAGCGATGCAATTGGTAACCTTGCATCAGATCGATGGCATCGTTGCGGTCGGCGGCGGCTCAACGACGGGGCTTGCAAAAGCAATAGCACTAAGAACCGGTTTACCTCAGATTGTTGCTCCGACGACCTACGCGGGTTCAGAAATGACAGCCATCATTGGCGAAACGCAAAACGGCCTTAAAGTTACCAAAAGCGACCCGCGAATACTTCCCCGCGTCGTAATCTATGACCCAGATCTAACGTTAGATCTGCCCCTACAAACGTCTCTAACCAGTGCAATGAATGCGATAGCTCACGCAGTGGAAGCCCTCTATGCGCATGATCGCAACCCTGTAATTTCTTTAATCGCAGAGGAAGGGATCAGGGCATTGGCTAACGCATTGCCAATACTGATGAAGAATGGAAAAGATCATGCCTCTCGTACGCAAGCCTTGTATGGCGCGTGGTTGTGCGGCATCGCCTTAGGTTCGGTCGGCATGGCTATCCATCACAAGCTTTGTCACACCTTAGGCGGAACCTTCAATCTCCCCCATGCCGAAACCCATACGATCCTGCTTCCTCATGCTGCCGCCTTCAACAGCGCTGACGCTCCCGAAGCTATGCGCCAAATCGCACGAGCACTAGGTAGCGAACATGCAGCAACAGGGCTGTACGACTTAGCTCACAACCTTGGTGCAAACATGGCGTTGCGTGATTTGGGTATGCCGGAAAGCGGAATAGACGTCGCCGCCGATCTTGCTATGAAGAATGCCTATTCCAATCCAAGACCTTTAGATCGTGAATCCGTGAGGAAAATCATTGCCGACGCGTGGTCAGGTTATCGTCCATGAGAACTCCACGAAACCCGGTGTGATTCATCCAAGAAATCCCCCCCGGCTAAGCTGGGGGTGCAGTGGTCTAATGAAACCGGACACCCATTTAGGCGAGAATGCTCGCCAGATAGAGGTGTCTGATGACCAAACAAGGTCGTTCCTTTTCCGCTGATTCAAAGAGGCCGCAGGCCTTGTGCTCGATCAAGGCTATAGCCATATCGAAGCCAGCCGCTCGCTTGTGGTGGTCGAGTCCACGTTGCGTCGCTGGGTTAACCAACTCCAGCAGGAGCGCAGCGGTGTTACTCCGCAGACAAAGGCGCTGACGCCCGAGCAGCAGAAGATCCAGGAGTTAGAAGCCCGGATCGCTCGTCTTGAGCGGGAGAAATCCATTTTAAAAAAGGCTACCGCGCTCTTGATGTCGGAAGAGCACGAGCGCACGCGCTGATTGATCAACTGAGCGCCCAAGAGCCGGTCGATTGGTTTTGCACAGTCTTTGAAATTACTCGCTCGTGTTACTACGCCCACCGCCTCCGGCGCCGAACTCCGGACGTTGAGCGGCTTCGGTTGCGCAGTCGGGTCAATGAACTGTTCACGCAAAGTCGTAGCGCCGCTGGTAGCCCTAGCACCGTGTCGATTATGCAGGAAGACGGCGAGCAGATCGGGCGATTCAAGGTGCGAGGCCTGATGCGGGAACTGGAGTTGGTCAGCAAACAGCCTGGCTCACATGTCTACAAACAAGCGACGGTCGAGCGGCCTGATACTCCAAACATCTTGAATCGAGAGTTTGATGTGCCGGCCCCCAATCAAGTCTGGTGTGATGACATCACCTACATCTGGGCTCAAGGGAAATGGCATTACCTGGCTGTCGTTTTGGATCTCTACGCACGCCGGGTTGTGGGTTGGGCGCTATCAAACAAGCCGGATGCAGATCTGGTCATCAAGGCGTTGGACATGGCTTACGAACAGCGTGGCAGGCCTCAAGGGTTGCTGTTCCACTCGGATCAGGGATCGCAATATGGCAGCCGCCACTTTCGCCAACGGCTCTGGCGTTACCGCATGCGTCAGAGCATGAGCCGTCGTGGAAACTGTTGGGACTCTCGCCGATGGAGCGTGTGTTTCGCAGCTTGATAACTGAATGGATACCGACTGTGGGCTACATGACAGCTCAAGAAGCGCACCGTGACATTAGTCATTACCTGATGCATCGGTACAACTGGATCAGACCGCACCAATTCAACAACGGACTGGCCCCAGCCCAGGCCGAGAAAAAACTTAACATCGTGTCCGGGATCAGTTGACCACTACAGCGGTTGAAGTCGACCGGAATGTAGGACTACTTCAGCCCAGGGTGAGAAAACAATGAAGCAACACTGCTTATTTCGCGCAATCCAATATCCTGTTCATAAAGACCAAGAACAATTTCCCGACGATCCTTAAAAAATCCGGCAAACAAATTGGGCGAAAGGGGATACTTTCTAATCGTGGCTCGCCCCCCCCTGAGAAGGAGAGAACGCCTCCCCAGGAACTGGGACGTTGGTAGGAGCCGTTCGAAATAGCAAGGCTCATAGCACCTCTGGCACAAGGATGCGTCAGTGCGGAAGATTCAACATCCGCTGACGAGCGTGCTGCACGCCGAGCCCCATCCTAGAGCGTGCCGAAAATGCGAAAATATGTTTATCATGAGTGATGACCAAAAACACAGAGGGAAAACGTGAAAGCTCCCAGCATCCATCGCACCCAATATGACCCAGCTAGTGACACATTTAAAAAGGAAGAATTTCCCTTTTTTTGGTTAGCACAGGCCCATGGAAAGTACACTCAGCGCATGGAAAAAGCGCTCAAGAAAATTAACTTAGATATTCCATCCTGGCGTGTACTTTTCATCCTCAAGGTCTATGGCGAATCAAACATATCTGAGATATCGAATCACGCCATCACAAAACTTCCCACCACGACTAGAATCATCTGGCGCATGAAAGAAGATGGTCTTGTCGAAACCGCCCCCAATCCAGACGACGGTCGAGTCACGCAAGTTCGACTCACCCCAAGAGGTAGGGAGATGTTTGAACAGATGATCGAAGTAACTAGCGACCTATTCCGCCAAAGTTTCAAAGGCCTTAGTCAAGCCCAAATAAAGCGACTGAACAAGTTACTCGAAACCTTATTCATAAACTTAAGCGATGAATAACACGTCTCACCCAACTCCGAAAGTGCACATCGATTACAAGGCTCCAAAAATCTCAGGAGCCTTGTAACCAACCTAAGCAGCAATGGCCAGTACCAAGATCTACCTTAACATGCCTGAAGGTCGAGCCAGCTTTTCATCCACAAGCAGCCGCTCCAGAGCTCCTTCATCCTAGCCGACACGCTCACCATGAAATTATAAGGGGAAGACGACTTCCACCCAAAATTTATTACCCTCACTTCGGTTTTCTACAGCGAACTCTCGCTGGTATTTCACCATAACTCCGCCTTTCCCGCCCAAAATATCATATGAAATCTGAGGCCCCAACCCCATCGCCTGGGCTCTATTACCACCTGGAATAGAGACATTATCGACCTTATCATCAGTAAACTGTTTTAAAGCAAAACCCTGTAAAGCGAACTTAAGCTCTGGCATATCAGAAAACGGTCTGTAACCGACGGCTCCGTCAATAGTAACGCTATTTCCAGAACGATAATTTGTCGCTTTGTTTTCAGCATTGAATTCGCTGTAGATAGTACCAGAGATCTCCCAGCGGCTTGAGGGGAGCCAAGTAAACATCACATTTGGAGACACTGACCAATAGTTTAGACCGTTATTTGCTATACGATCCTTATCGTATTCTCCAACCGGCACCCAGATATCTGGGCCAAAATAAGCGAAGAAATTTCCGGCTGGATTAACATAGTAAAACAACAGCGGAGACAATGTAGGGTCGCCCATCCCTGTACTCACTTGATGCCGCCCAAACGCCCTAACATCCACACGCGTCATCGGCAAAGAAATAGCTGATGCTAGAAAAAACGGCCCCACTTTATTTTCCCACGTGTGTGCAAATCGCGGAGCCCATGCTGCAACATTAAGCTTGAAGTCAGGATCCAGCGAACGGCCATGCGAATCATTTAGACGTGTACTTTCATAATACTGAAAATAATTGAACATCATCGTTTCGCCGGGTGCAGGTAGCGCACCGTTCATTATCGTATTAACGCCACTAGGATAATGCGCCCCTCCTCCCTCAGAAGCATAAGCCCGCCCCAGAAACATCACAGTCGTCAAGCAAAAGAAAAGCATAAACTTACACAGTTGCCGACAACTACGATCGAGACCTCTTATCACATCTAGAGAGTTAAAATTTACTCTGAATGCACCCAAAGTCATTAGTTTATTCTCAGAGCCAATCAAGCTATGCATACTTCACCTTTGCGTCTTTGACGCATATATTGGAATGATTGTTATCTAGGCAGTATGTGGCGACTCAGCAAATCGCTTATTTTAGTACTTGTTAACTAGCGTTTCTTTTTCACGAGTAAAACATTCAGAAAGCGTCTTGGGCTTTCTACCCAAGAGGCGCTGCAAGTCTCCCGTCGGCTTGGCCTCTCGCCCGTCCTCAAGGCGCGAAAACATGTAAGACAACATAGATGCCATTTCCCGCCCTACCAGCCACGGGAGAATGAATTTAACAATCAACAGAGGTGGAGATTTGTGTTTAACAGAAACACCAACAGATGAAGAAAGTATTATCGCCGCCTCCTTGAAACTCACACTTTCATCACCAGTCAATACTCTAATACTATTCTTCAGCTCACTGGACAACGGATTGATTGCGCATTGTACAACCGCACTAGCAACGTCCTGCGCGTCGACAAACGCCACACTTCCACTCGGCACAGGAACCACCATGTTACCATTTTTAAAATTTGTAAAATTAGAACAACTCTGCATAAAAACACTGGGACGGAGAATGACGTACTCAAGTCCAGAGGCCCTAACCTCTCTCTCAATTCCTGCATGCCTTGCCGCAAAGCTTCGAGGGACGTTCTCACCCGCGAGCATTGCCGACACAAGCACAATGCGACTCACGCCTACCAGTTTCGCCGCGTTGATTGCCGAGGCACCCTGTACATACTGACGAATGTTATCCGAAGTGATGACAATGAGGCACTTCAGGCCCTTCATGGCGGAAACCAGTGTTTCTGGACGGTCTAGGTCACCAAATGCAATTGTATGAACGGAGTTCTGCAGCTTTCTGGGCTGCCGGACAATCAATCGCACAAAGCACCCTTGATCCGCCAGCTCTCGGGCGACGCGTCCTCCCAAATTACCGGTTGCGCCTATCAACCCTATCTCGTCGCCACAATAGCGTTGCGATAGTTCGCTTATGTCCTGGGACATTCCGACCCTCCTTTTTTGAGAGATTCTGTGCTCTCTTTATGAATAAAATTCCCGCTAACAGCTCACAATAGCGGCAACACCTTGTCACCCACCTTCAGGGTTCCCGGCGTAATAATCTCCGCATAAACCCCAAGGTCACCATGGCCGAACGTTTTCCGAAGAAACTGTGGCAACGCTAAATCACGTTCAGCCGTCTCAGGATTTACGTCTGTCGCAGGACATCTGCGCGTTTTAAAATTAACCTTCGCTCTGATGGAGCCAATTGCTATTTCCTTATCCATCCATTCGAACTCTTCCCAGGGTTGCTCACCTTGGAAATACACGTTCGCCCTAAACCGTCGCGGATCGAGTTTTTTACCGAGCGCCTTCTCAACCTCAAATAAAGAAGTGAGGTTGATAATCGAAATACTGTGCATCAACGTAGGAGACACTACAGAAACATCAGTAAACGGATGCGTTTCTCGATGCACTACCTTTGGACTGCCCGTAATGACCTGCTCACCCAAGAACTCACGAAAAAAAGCGGCTATATCTGCCTTACCTTCTTCGGTCATCAGCGACGACTCCAGCAACACGTTCTGTCCGCCGTGCTCACGAACTTCTAACACTTTGCGCTGAGCGTCATATCTCGTATCTAAACGTGCTAATTCAGCGTATTTCATCAAGACTAAAAAACTAGTTTTGGGCTCAGGCTTTAAACTATCAACATCGAAAGTAGCACTCCCATTTGTTATGGCGAATACTCGATCACCGGGGAAGCCTCTACCTTGTTCAAGTTCCACAGATGATAATTTTTCACCGCTCAGGCCCTTCACTGGGTAACGGTACAAATGTTTTATGGTTCGCATCTTCAACACTCAACTTTTTTTTGAAAAAGGTCAGGCGCTACGCACGCACCACATACAGAGTGAACACGCAGCGCTATGCTGAGGAGCTTCCTGTCATCCAGGCTGGGCGCCTCCAACATGAGCCCAAAAGGCATACCATTATCCAAATATCCTGCTGGCACACTGATGGACGGCACTCCAGCCAGCGAGGCTGGACTCGTCTGACGCACGAATGTTGAAAACGTCGTCCTGCTTTCACCATTTAGCTCACACAGCTCCCGCTCATGCACATACATTGCGTCGCGCACCGTCGTGGGCATCAGTAATGCGTCTACTCCACAGGCAAAAGCACCTGCATACGCTTCTTTAATCTTAGCCAGCCCCTCCAGTGCCTTGAGATAGTCCGACTCAGACGGCATCTCCGGCCCTGTCATGAACTCAAACAACTCACGGACATCTTTACTCGCAATCGTTTTTAAAAAATCCACCAAAGACAATCCATGGACGCGCTCTAAATAGTCATTCCATGTTTTAGATGTTTCCCAGAAAGCTATCGGAAAACTTATCTCGGCGTCGATGCGACCAATTTCACTTGCATCAATATCAACCAGCTCGATTCCTGCATTCGCGAGCTTGTGCAAAGCCGACTCGCACGCCTCAGCCATCGGCTCAGAAAGCCCCTCCCAGAAATACTGGCGCACGACACCCAATTTCAATTTTCTTGGCGGGCTCAACGGTTCTGACGGGACGCCCGCCAACACGGCATCCAATACTGCAATCTGATGAACATCAGCACCAATCAAACCCAGCGTGTCCCTGGTTGGACTCAGGGTCATAAGACCATCATTAGGATAACGTCCTGTTGTCGGACGCCAACCAAATACACCGCACAGTGCAGCCGGAATTCGGGCCGAGCCACCCGTGTCGGTCGCTAAAGATACTTGAGCCATTCCCGTTGCCACAGCGACAGCAGATCCTCCAGACGACCCCCCCGCTAGTCGCTTAGGGTCAAATGGATTACGAACGAATCCAGTATGTTCGTTCGCGCTAGTCACACCAAAAGCGACTTCATGCAAGTTGGCTTTTCCAACCACAACAACGCCAGCGTCCCTCAACAAAGTTACTGCGGAGCTCTCTTTATCAGGATAATAATTAGAGAAAACCGGCGATCCTCCAGTAAACGCGAAACCATTGGTCGCGATGTTGTCCTTTATAAGTGCAGTCACGCCATGAGCAGGCTTTTGCTTGTGCTCTTCCTCAGCGTCCGCCGTACGGGCTTGGCCTAATGCAGAGACCGCGTCATAAGAAATTACCGCATTTAATTCAATGTACTGTTCAATGGCTTTGAGTGCCTGCTCTACTGCGGTTACAACATTACTCATTTGGTCACCCCCGACAGCTCGAAACCATTCAAAACCGTCAATGCCTCAGCCACTAACCGATGCGTAATTTCAGCGGCAGTTGGAATATCTCTTATCATCTCGACCCCCTCACCACTGAGAAGTGGGAACTCATCCAAGTCACCTTCGGCACTCAGCATGGGGGCCATATTCTGAAAACGTTGTAAAGGGACAACTTGTCCGAAGAGCTCCATCGATCCGATAATTCCTGGACTTCCCTGATCATCCAATGGCGCCTCATCAACACGATCATTCCACTCTTCAACCACTTTGTTGCGAAGCACACGAATGGGATTAAATAGAGGATCTTGACGTCCAAATATATGCGTACAGCATGTATCTACCGCACGAGCGCTAAGAAGTCGACGCTTCCACTCTGGATGCGCCTCAGACTCCACAGATGCCAAATAACGAGTTCCTACCCAGACACCGTCCGCCCCCAACATCAAGGCCGCAGCCAATGATCTTCCATCAACAATTCCGCCAGCAGCAAGCAGCATCGGCTCTGGACCTACGGCGTCGCGAACAGCAGGCAACAGTGTTAACAATGAGGACTCGCCATAGTTGTGTCCACCCGCTTCACTACCTTGCACGATGACAACATCAATGCCGTCCTCAACAGCACGTAACGCCTCCGCTACCGAGCCAACTTGCTCCCAAACTTCAACGCCTGCACCTTTAAGTAATTTGACCCACTCTGGATTCGGACGCCCCCAATGGAAAGAGACCGAGAGCGGACGCAAGCGGACGATAGTGTCAATTATCGACGGATTAACATAGTAGGTGATGAGATTAATAGACAATGGGCGAGAAGTGAGTCGACGTGCCGCCTGCCAGACATGTTCAAGTATTTCTGGAGGTAAAGAACCCACGTTAGCGATTGTTCCGATCCCCCCGGCTTCACTCACAGCCACCGGAAGCACCTCGGTCATACTCGCGAATGCCATGCCAGCTTGAACAACCGGATACGGAATTTCATAGCGGCTGGAAAATCGGGTCTTCAGGGTAGCGACGGTCATGGAATGTTCCTTGCTTGTTTTAGTCTTGTTCGGAACACTCTACCCCTGAGCAAAAGGAGCGGTTAGTCACTGCGCGCCCTGAAAACGTTCGCAGAGTGCACAGAAGCAATCTCAGAATCCAATGCTCGGTTTCAGCAGGGAGGGGTGCTTTATCAACCTTTTGTGGAAACGAAAATATGTCCCATACATTCCAGCAATCGCCCACCTCAAACAGAGAGTGTTTGACTGTATGGCGTGAGGAAATTTTTCATAAATTTGAACAACTTGAGATCGTTGACATTCAGCAAGACCAACCTTTTCATGCCGAGCTGACACTGCAGGGGTCAGGTCCGGCGCGCACTGCTCGGTTGTCCTCTGGCTCGCAGACAGTTCAACGAGATTCGGTTACCTGTAACGCTGCCAACGACGTGTGCCTGTTACTTATAGAATCAGGCAACACCGTGCTGACACAGGATGGCGGCCAATTGCTTCTTTCGAGCGGAGACCTGATAATTTTCGAAAACACTCGCCCCTATACGTTGGAAATGCTTGAGCGTTTTGAGCACTCAATGCTTCTATGCCATAAGAGGAACTATGCCGTTGAACTGGGATTCATCGAAAGCCACGGTCCAGTCAAGATGAAAGATGGGCCAACTACAGCACTATTACGACAGTTAGTGCACGGCACCGTGAACACGTCATCCCAAATGAACGACAGTCAAATAGGACACGCCACCTTCGCGGCACTCCATCTGTGCGCTGCGGTCATGGGCCCCAGCACTGAAAACGTAGTCACGCGAGACCGGGTTAGTCAGGCGTTGTTTACACGGATATGCGCCGGTATTCGTGCGTCGCTCAGGGACCCTACATTGAGCCCAACCACAATAGCCCAGACCCATCAAATATCCCTACGCTACCTTCATAAGCTGTTCGCTCAACATGGCATGCAGGTCATGAAATTCGTTCGGGATGAACGGCTAGCTGGTTGTTCTCGAGAACTTCAGGCAGCGGTAACACGGCCACATCTCGCAGCCTTGGCATCTAAGTGGGGATTTGAAGATGACAGTAACTTTCGACGGGCCTTCCGAAAAGCGTACGGCTACGCTCCAGGCCAAAGATTTAAGACGTAAAAAGATAAGCTCTTGTTTGCGTGTTACTTATTGGTTGATCCAATGCCGGATCGGTCTAGTCGCGACATTCTGCCGACAGGGACTGATTGCGACCTTATCGCTCATTCTGCTTTTCGCCCGCACCAGCGTTCAGCAGGAAGCAAGCGCACTGTTGCTCGAAGTCAGAGCGTGACTACGTAATCGTGCAGCGCCGTCACGCTCCCTACAAAGGCGCCTTATTCAGCGAAGCAATATAGCCCAACCTACACCTATCGATTTGCACGATTAGGCTCTGTACGAAATCAGATGAAACCCATTGAACCCAGCAATTGTCGGGACTCAAGTCCGCGTTCATCATAGGCAGGAGCCCACGACAGCCAAGCGGTACGAACTTCCCGACTTAGCCCGGGATTTGGTTGCGGACATTTTCAGTGAACCCCGCCGGAACGGACGCCCACGGATAGATGATCGGCTGATACCCAACGGCGTGCTTTGGGTGCTCTGTCCGGGCGCTGCCTGGCGCGACATGGCCGAGCGCTTCTTCCACGAGCATTCCGGTGCCCTGCTCAAGCAACTGGGCAAGGTCTGCGACAGTACTCGACGCATTGGCGCATAGCTTTCTCCCCGTCCACACTCTACGGCGTGCTACCGAAGCTGAACCGGCGCCTGCGCAGCGACGCCGGCTCGGGTTACCATCGTCCTAATCAGCGCGGGCATCGGCATCACCCTGGTGCCGACCACGGTGCAGGTGATGCACTGCGTCGACGTCAACTACGCGCCGCGGCAGGGAACGCAAGCCAACTTGCCAATCATCAGCCAGCGTATCGGCGACGCCTCGTCGGCGCTCGATCACTGCCTGGCGCTGGTCGAGCTGTTGCGTGCTCGCCAGCGCTGAGCGCAGAGGAGAAAGTAGCCCGCAATGAAGGGGACGAGCATGAAACAGTTCACCTGCTACTGCAACGGCGAGAACGCCGCCGGCAGGTAGAGGGTCGAATGCATCTCGCGCAGTTGCGGACCGGAGTTCTCCGGCGGCCAGACGCCATCCGCCACGGCACGGGTGCGCACGTCCAGGCGGTGTTCCTGGCTGGCGTAGGGCCAGATGTGCAGGTAGCGCGGGGTACGCCCATCGGTGGCGAAGAAAGCAGCGTAGACAGCCGAATAGTTCTTCCCGGTGCGCGGGCCGACGGCCTTTTCCCAGCCTGCCATCGTCGGCGCCAAGCCGGAGGCAATCAGGTTGTATTCGCGCAATTCGTAGAACGGCCCGTGTTTGCCGGGCACCAGGGGTTCGAGAAAAGGGAAGAGCGTGTAGTTTTCCACCTTCATATCGAGCATGAAGGCTTCGATGCCAAAGGGATCCGGGGCCTGGAGGAAGCGCTCGCGCTCAGCCTGCCGCGCCGTTTCGTCACGAAAGCCACGCAGCACTGCAACCTGATTCAGTGGGCCGATTTCCGACACCCAACAGCCCATCAGCACGCAGCCGTCACGCGCTTCGGCGAGGGTTTGGCGCAGGCATTTCAGCGCTTCGGCCGGTGTGCGTACGCGTAAGGTGAAGGTGATCATTTCGTAGAGTCGCATCGTCTTCTCGTAGCTGTGAATGCAGGCGGAGCCGGATCCGCACCCGGACCCGCCGCCGGTCATAACCTGAAGGTTTAAGAGGTGATCAAGCGTTTTTCGTTGTAATCGGCGCCCGACGCCACGCCATTGTCGTAACGGGTCTTCATGTCGACGTTACGCCTTCCCATGGCACCCTCTGATTCATCGCGATCAGGAACAGTCTCTTGCGAGTCTGCTTGGGTTTGCAGGCGTAATCGGCGTCGGCGAAGGTCATCTGTTTCATCGGGAACTCAGGCAACGGGATCGATGTATCTCACCAGACTCGGGAAGTTAAATTCCATTGAGGGTTACTACATCCTGCATGATGAATTCATCATTCATCCTGCAATCCAATTGAATTAAGAGTTCCTTGGCTGAATGGGCGCGCGGCCCACCTACGGTATCTCAGCAGGCCGATCGCGACTGCTCGCCCAAGCGGTGATAGGCACGGTTGAAATACACCAGGCCCTCCTGGCTATTTCCGTGGCGAATGCCCAGCACTTCGCAGTAGAAGATGGTGTGCGAGCCCACCTCATGGGCCTGGACGATACGGCAATCGAAATTGACCAGGGCGTCTTCCAGCAGCGGTGCGCCGCTTTCCAGGATGCTCCAGCTGGCCTGGGCGAATCGTTGGTCGGAGTCCAGATCTCGGTTGGCGAACACGCCGGAAATATCCTTTAGCTCGGCACTCAACACATTCACGCTGAGCACACCGTTCTGCTTGAAGTGGCCATTGGAGAAAGACGCGCGGTTCATGCACACCAACAGCGTCGGCGGCTGGTCGGTGACGCTGCACACGGCCGAGGCGGTGAAGCCCCAGCGCCCGGCTGCACCGTCGGTAGTGATTACTGAAACGGCGCCGCCCAGCAGCGCCATGGCATTACGAAAACCTGTGGTATCAACCATGATGTTGCCCTCGCTTCTCAGATATCCAGCACCAGTTTTTTCGACTTGGCACGCGAACAGCAGACCAGAATCTGGTCATTGGCGGCCTTCTCGTCATCGCTCAGATAGAAGTCGCGGTGATCCGGTTCACCCTCCAGCACATCGCACAAGCAAGTACCGCAGACGCCCTGCTCGCAGGATATGTCTACCTGGATGCCTACACTTGCGAGGGCATTGACGATGCTCTGGCCTTCGGCTACTTGAACACTCTTGCCGCTACGCTGAGCCACCACCTCGAAGCTATCGCCACTGACATCGACCTCCACCTGGAAGTACTCGCGGTGGATGTGATCCTCGGTGTAGCCGGCCTGGCGCGCCCCTCCGATGACCCAATCCATGAAACCGCTCGGGCCGCACACGTAGACGTGCACGCCAGCGCCTGGCTGGCCGAGTACGGCCGGCAGGTCGAGCTTCTGTGCATCGCCTTCGTCATCGAAGTGGGTGCGCACGCAGGCGGCGAAGTCAGCGCCTGCCAGTTCGTCCAGGAACGCCGAGCGCTGACGCGAACGTCCGCAGTAGTGCAGCTCGAACGGGCTGTCCTGTGCGGTCAGTTGATGCGCCATGGCGATCATCGGGGTGATGCCGATACCACCGCCGATGAGGATCGAGCGGCTGGCGTCAGCGGCCAGGGGAAACAAGTTGCGCGGCATGCCGATACTGATATGGGCGCCTTCGCTGAGCTGCTCGTGGACGGCCACCGAGCCGCCGCGCGAGGCCGGATCACGCAGCACGCCGAGGCGGTAGACGGCGGCATTGGCCGGATCACCGCATAGAGAATACTGGCGCACCAGGCCGGGCTTGAGGTGGACATCGACATGGGCACCGGCCTCGAAGGCCGGCAGATTGCTGCCCGTCGGATCGGCGAGGTCGAGGATTACCACGCCCTCGCCTTGTTCCTGCCGCTTGCGCACCACCAGGTTCAACACTTGCTCAGTCATACTAACCTTCCCGCACCCTTAGAGGTGCTGATTGTTCTCGTTCATTACAGTCCGCAGCTCGCACGCGCGGCATTCTTTCGTCTGCCCGGCACGGCCGAAGGCCAAGTCGGGCGGGGTTCAACGCATGAACAGGCCACCGTTCACATCCCAAGTGGCCCCAGTAGTGAAGTAGGCTTCCGGGCGCGCCAGCTGAACAACCAGGTCACCGAGGAAATCGGCATCGCCCAGGCGCTTCACCGGGATATTGGCTAGCAGCCCGGCCATGCGCTCCGGCGGCAGCGCAGCATGCACGACGGGCGACTCGATGGGGCCGGGGGCGATGGCGTTGACCGTCACCCCGGCTCCTGCCAGCTCCTTGGCGAATATTTTGGTCAGGGTGACGATGGCACCCTTAGAGGCGGCGTAATGCGCCCCCGTAACGGTGCCGCCGTTCTGCCCGGCCAGCGAGGCCATGTTGATAATCCGCCCGTAGCCAGCCGCAGCCATGTAACCGCCAAGCACCTGGCAGCCGAGAAAGATGCTGCGGGTGTTGAGGCTCATGACCTGGTCGAACTCTTCGGGGCTGATTTGCATGACCGGCGTGGTGCGGGTCATCGCAGCGCTATTGACCGCCACATGCAGCGCGCCCCAGCGCGCCCGCACGGCAGTCAGTGCCGCCTCGAAGTCGGCCTTGCTGGCGACGTCGAGCTGTAGTGCCAGGCTACGCTGGCCGCTCGGATCGAGGCGGTCTGCGGCGGCCTGAGCACGCTCCAGCGACAGGTCAGTGATCACTAGCGCATAACCGGCCGCGAACAGACGGCTGGCGATAGACAGACCGAGGCCCTGGGCAGCGCCGGTGACTAATGCTACTTGGCTCATGGTGGGCCTCTTAGAGGATGTAGCCGATACCGGCGAGGGTATCGGTGGAGTTGATCAGCTGGATCAGCTTGCGCTGAATCTTGAAGCTGTCGCCGTCGCGCTTGAGCTCGAAGGTGACGTCAGCGGTGTAGTGCTTGAGCACATCCTTGCGAAACTCGCGCAGGTTCTGTGCGCAGCGCACGGTGACCACACCGCCGTCCTCGCCGAGCACGCGAAAGCGCGATAGGCCGCGCACGGTGCGTGCACGCGGACTGGTGGAGATGGACTCGCCGCCGATCAGGCGCTGCACGCGCAACTGGCGCATGTGATGGTCGTCGTAGGCGTAGTTGAGGGTGTTCTCGAAATCGGTCTCGTTGGGATCGATAGGGATGACGTAAGTCCCCTTGTCGGCCCACAGGTTCAGCCAGGCGTCGAAATCGCCGTGGTCGAGCATGTCCGCTTCCTGCCAGATGAAGGCGCTGACGTGGTTGAGCAGTTCAAGATTCATATTGATTCTCTTCAAATAGGTGCGTGACGGGCCCCTCTCACCCTTACGGGCAGAGGGGCGCGATGGCTCAGGCCGACATCATCTTTTTCCACTGCTGGTAGGCCGCGCGCATGCCGGTCTCTGCACTCACGTCACTGACCAGCCCGTCTTCGCTCGGCCTCTCGCCGGTCAGGCCGCGATTGAGCATGATCCACAGGTCCCTGCCGGCCTGGGCGCCCTTCTGCACGCGCTCCCAGGCCTCGGAATCGTCCGGGGTGCCGAAGCCCATCGGGCCTTGGAAGTGCTCGTGCAGGCGCAGGCGGTAGCGGTTGGCCGAGGACGGACCGCCGTCCATGGTGATCACCGCGTGGTGGATCTCGGTCTCGTTCACCGAGACCGGCTGCAGCACGCGGAAGAAGGCCATGGAGCAGGCGACGTTGGGGAACAGGTTGAGGTTGAAGCCCGAGCCGCCGACGGCACGGACGATTCGACGCACTTGTTGTTCCTCGATGCCTTCGTCACGCAGCTCCTGCGCCAGCGCCTCGAAGCGCTCGGGGATCGCCTTATCCAGATCGGCTTCCAGGTCCACTAGGTCGGGGATCATCACTATCACGCTGTGACCATTGCCAAGATCCTCGACGTAGCCGGGGCCTTCGACGAAATCGAACAGCTTCAGGGTCTGCTCGTCCACTGAGGACAGGAAAGACTTGTGCACCAGCGGGAAGTGGTAGGCGTCGGTGGTGTTCTCCAACTGGATCTTCCAGTTGCCGGGGAAGCGAAAACGATGCTCGCCGGATACCTTCACGCCATAGCCGGCGCCCTGCTTCATGAACAGATCGATCCACTTGCGCGCCGCGCCGAGGAAGTCTTCCAGCGGCTCGATGTCATTCTTGAAGGTGGCGAAGATCATGCCGTTGTATTGCTCGACGCGCAGGCTGACCAGCGGCAACTCGCCCTTGTCCAGGCAGTCGGCGTAGCTCTCCGGGTGCGGCACGCCGCGCAGGCTGCCATCGAGGGCGTAGCTCCAACCGTGGTAGGGGCAGACGAAGCTGTTGGCCTTGCCCTTCTTGTGCTCGCAGACGGTGGCGCCACGGTGACGGCAGCGATTGAGCAGCACGTGTACGTCCTTCTTGCGGTCACGTACGACGATGACCGGTTGCTTGCCGATGAAGGTGCTCTTGTAGCTGCCGTTGTCGGGAATCTCACTCGCGTGCGCCACCCACACCCAGGTGCTGTAGAACACCTTCTCCAGCTCTTCATCGAAGAGGCGTGCGTCGGTATACAGGGAGGTGTGCACGCGGTCATGCAGCACCAGGTCGGCCGGCGAGCTGGCCAGGTTCACGGTTTCGATCAGGTTGGTCACGGTCACTCCTCGTCGGCGCAGGTCACCGACTCATAAAAGTCATTCTTCGGTCTGCCCCGGCACGGGCAGGTGGGCATCGCTGTTCCATGCATCGACCGGGCGGCCGAACAAGTTCTCGGTCTGGAAATGAGCCATGCGCCAAACGCCTTCCTCTTCGCGAAAACGCACCGTCAGTTGCGCCGCGTTCAGATGTGATGCGCCAGTGGCGAAGGTAGAAGTCTGCAACAACATCCAACTTCCGCAGGCCTCGTCCCCCTCCACACGGATCAGCTCCGAACAGAGGAAATGCACGTTGAGGGCGAAGTGCGCCGGCTCGGTCATGTAGCCGGCGAACATCGCGCGGATTGCCTCTCGCCCCCGATAGCTGCCAAAGCTCTTTGCATACTTGGCGCCCTTGCCCTCCCAGATGGCGTCGGCGGTGAACAACCCTGCCAGTTCGTCTAACGGGGTGCGCGCGTCGATCGCATCGCACAGCACCATGTAGCGGTTCATGCAGGCACGCACGGCGCTCTCGCTTTCCAGCTGGCGCAGGCGGGCTTCGAGGGATCGGCTCATGGGTCAGGTCCTCTGGATAATCAGTTCGCGACCGGTACGCGCTTCCACCTTGCAGTAGCGCCACAGTTTGTAAGGGCCGGTGCCCACCGCGGTGGTACGGAACAGGTTGCAGGCGGCGTGTACCGTCTCGATGTCCGGTACGTCGGCCAGCAGATAGGTGGTCCAGGGGTAGCCGGTGGATGGGCCGACCATGCTTTGATCGTCGTCCATGTTGCCGAGCACCTTCACTCCGGGCAGATCGTGGATGCCGTTCCACATGGCGCTGACCGCCGCCCAGACTTCCAGTTGCTCTTCACGTGGGGCATCGAAGAAGTTCTGGTTGACGCCTATGCAGAACAGGACACGCAGAGTTTTTTTCTCAGTCATCGCAATCACCAATTGTTAGTTTTCGATTACAGGTAGCCAGGCATCGGCTTGCCGCCGAAGAAAATCGCGCCGGCGCTCTGGTAGGTCACGTCGCCCATGAAGGCGTGTTGGGTAACCACCTGGGCGTCGTTGACGAAGCGCGCCAGAGGACTGTGGCGGTAGACACCGGTCATGCCCGAGAGCATCTGCGCAGTGCGCGCCACCTCGGCCGACACACGGGTAGCATGGGTGGAGGACAGTCGCAGCAGGTTGGTCTGCTCGACACTCACCGTATCGCCGGCCAGCACGCTGGCCCAGACGTTCTCCATGGCTTCGTAGAACCAGGCACGGGCAGCGCGCAGCTCGGCTTCGGCCTTGGCAACCTGCATTTGCGCAAGCGGGCGATCTGCCAGGACCGGCGCGCCGGTAACGGAGAAGCGGCCGCTGGCCATGTCGGCCAAGTAGTCCAGCGCGGCGCGCGCAACACCGAGGCCGACCACGGACAGCACCTGAGCGGCAAAGGACAATGAGGGATAGCGGAACAGTGGTTCGTCGAGGTTGGCCGGACCGCCACGGACAAAGGTCCAGTCCTCGGGCACCACTACGCCGTCGATCACCAGGTCATGGCTGCCGGTACCGATCAGGCCGACCACATCCCAAGTCTCATCGATCCGCACCTTTTCACGCGGCATCACCGCCAGACGCGGCAAGCCTACTGTGTCGCCGTTCTTCGGGCTGATGCCGACGCCGATCAGGCTGGCCCCCACGCAGCCGCTGGAGAATTTCCAACGTCCGCTGACCTTGAGGCCGCCGTCGACGAACTCCGCCGGTTGCGGCGGGAAGATGCCGCCCGCGAAGACCACGTCGGGGCCGTCGGCATAGATTTTTTTCAGAGTCTCTAAGGGCAGAGCCGCCAGGTACACCGGGTTCATGCCGAAGCTGGCGACCCAGCCGGCGGAACCGTCGGCGGCAGAGACATCTTCCACCATCTCGCAGAACTCCATGGGGCTGCGCTGCTCGCCGCCGAAGCGCGTGGGTACCAGGGCGCGGTAGACGCCAAGCTCCTTGAAACGCGCGATGACGTCATGGGAGATATAGCGCTGCTGATCGAACTCCTCGCGCCGAGCGCGCTCACGAATATCGGTCAGCAGGGCCCGAAAAGCTTCATTCGCAGTAATCGGGGCAAGGCGCTGGTGATCCAGCTGGCTTAGGGAAGACATGGGCTTCTCCAGGATGGGCACGGTTATTGTTCGAGGCGCCGCAGCAGCTCGCGGGCGACTGCCAGAAGCAGTTCGTCCGCGCCCTTGGCGGCGATCAGTTGTAGGCCTACCGGCAGCTTCGAGGCCCCCTCGAAAGGGATACTCAATGCCGGGTGGCCAGTCAGGTTGAAGGGGCGTACGAAAGCGGTCATGCCGATGGCCGCGCGGGTATCGGCAGCGTCTGCGACGCGCGCCGGGTAATCCGGCATGGTCGGCAAGGCAAGAATCGGACACTGCGCCAGGGCGGCGTCCACCTCGGCAGTGAAGGCGGTGCGGCAGCGTTCGGCGTCAGCCAGAGCGTCGTCACGGGTTTCGCGTGCGGCCAGCAGCCGACCAGCGACATCGGCGCCCACCAAGCCGGTTTCCACCAAGTGCCCGCAGGCATTCCAGGTTTCCCGGTTGATCACTGCCAGACCCGCATCGTAGGCCGATTGCATACCGGGCAGCGGCATCTCGCACTGTTCGAAATTCGCCGCCTCGAGCACAGTATTCAGCGTTGCCTGCACCTCGGGATGGGCCTGCACTGGTACCACGCCGATGCGGACGCCGGCTACGTCCGGCAGTGCCTTGAAGGACGGGTCGATGGCCTTCATCGCGTTGATCAGCATCTCGATATTGGCAGCGAAGGGGCCGACGCAATCGAGCGATGTCTGCTTCGGCATCACCCCGGCACGGCTGATGCGGCCGAAAGTGGGTTTGAGACCGAACACACCGCAGCACGCGGCGGGAATACGCACCGAACCACCCGTGTCGGTGCCCAGGGAGAAGTCGCACAGACCGGCAGCCACGGCAGCGGCCGAGCCACTGGAGGACCCCCCGGGAATGCGTCCGGGGTAGCGCGGGTTCTCCGCCGTACCCGTCCAAGCATTGAGCCCGGTGGTGCCAAAGGCCAACTCATGCAAGCTGGTCTTGCCAATCAGCTGGCAGCCCGCAGCCAGGAGAGCCTGAACTACCTCAGCATGACACTCGGCATCCGGCGCATGTTCAAGGGCGCGACTGGAAGCACGAGTGGGATGACCGACCACATCGATGGTGTCTTTCACCATCACACGGAGCCCTTGCTCACCGAGCTTCAGCTTCTCGACCACTATCGCCATCTGCATCACCCATTGCTGTTCCGGTTGATCAACAGAACCGCAGGACGAGCCGCGATTCACTTAAATCCAGAATCGGAACAATTAGATGATTTGTCAATTAATTTATCAATAAAAACAATGTGTAGATTCGGTGCATTTTTGATACTTCGAACACCATTACCGTGCAATTTCGTAACACTAAAACTTTTTATCATTCGCAAAAATTAAATAAAAAACCTTTAATTTCAGATATTTATTGACATGAATAAGAAACATTATCATCACGCAATGATTGTTTAAGGCAATTCGAGCTACTCACAGACTGTCCGATAATCGCACAGAAAAAACACTTAACACGACGATATTTTGGACGACAAAAACTCATTTTCTTTAGATAAAAAAACGCTAAAAAACGCCCCTTTCAAGTAGCCGGAAAGTGCCGTCTGACCTGATGACCTCGGCCGTGAGCCAATCAACAGGCGTCTCCACGAACAGCACCGACAAGCCTCCTCACCACACTTGCAATCCCCCTGGAACACGGCGGCTGGCCGTATTGCAACAGCGCAGTGCACAGCGTTCTGGCACGAGAGGTGCAATTGAACCTGTATCGGACGGGAAAACCACCGGCAGTGCCCACAAGGAGAGCAGCATCGAGAAGACGTTCTTCTTGCTCTGGAAGGTGCTGCGTGCCGTCGGGAACCAGTGCGCCCCCCCCGGGCGCCCTGGGCGGCGAGGACAACCCGCTGAAGGACGGCATCGCAGTCAAATGCCCGACCTCAGCGCGATGCTGATCCGCTAGAGCAATTTCGCCACCAATTTCTATGACGCCATGGTGCGCAGGATGCGCGCCGAGCGGACCATAAACTGGTAATCGTACGGCCTGCCCCAGGGCAGGTCGCAACGGGTCACAGCCGAGGAGTCGTGCCATGCAAACTGTCATCAACACCCCATCAGGTTTCGAGGAACCACCGATTTCCCGGCTTGACCCACAAGGCGTTCTGCTCACCTGCAACGCCGCCTACCTGAACATGAGCGGCTACACAGAACACGAACTGATCGGTAAACCTCACACACTGATCAACCACCCGCACATGCCGGCAGCGGTGGCGACCAGCATGTGGCACGCGCTGCGCGCCGGTGTGCCGTGGACAGCGCCGGTGATGACCCGTTGCAAGCAAGGAGATGCGCACTGGCGCAGTCTCTACGTGGTGCCGCTATTTGACGACGGCAAGCTGGCGGCGCTGGGCACCGTCTACCAGCCTATCGAGCCAGCGCAGGCACGGCAGGCCGAACAGCTCTATGCGCGTCTGGCGCGCGGCCAGGCGCCCTGGAGTCTGCTGCAACGCTTTGGCGAACTGCTGCTGGGTCATGGGCTGCAACTGGCGCTAGGCCTGGGCCTGGCGCTGGCCACTCTACAGGGCTATCTGCCCCTAGCGTTGGGCGCGCCGCTGCTGCTGGCGCTGTGCCTGGCCGGACTGCAACCGGCACTGCGTCAGCGCCAATTGACCCGCGCCCTGCTCGCCCAACACACGCAGGCCTACAGCGATCCGTTGCTGACCCCACTGCACGCGCAACACCCCGGCCCCACCAGCTTGCTGGCCATGGCCCTGGACGGCCAGCGCGCACGCATGAGCACGGTGATGTCGCGCATCTGCATCAACAGCGTGGTGTTGCGCCAGCAGGCGCAGACCTCGGCGGACGTGGTAGAGCAAACGGTCGAGCAGCTGGATCGCCAGGTACGCGAGACTGAGCAGACCGCCGCCGCGATCAACCAGATGAGCGCCACCATCCAGGAACTATCACGCAACCTGCAGCACACCGCGCAAGCGGCGCAGAACGCCGATCATCTGGCGCGCGACGGTGAACGCCTGTCCGATGACAGCCAGCATTCGGCGCAGACCATGCGTCACTCGGTGGGCGAGATTGGCCGGGCGGTTGACAGCCTGGCGGCGGCCATCGAGTCCATCGGAGGCATTGCCACGGTGATCCAGAACATCGCCGAGCAGACCAACCTGTTGGCCCTCAACGCGGCCATCGAAGCCGCCCGCGCCGGCGAATCCGGCCGCGGCTTCGCGGTGGTCGCCGACGAGGTACGCAGCCTCGCCTCACGCACTCGCGAATCAACCCACGAGATCCAGCGCTCGCTGGAAAGCCTGCGTCAGGACAGCGGCACGGCCTTGGCCACTGCACAACGCGGCGAACAAATAGCCTTGCGTGCCAGCAGCGATGCCGAACAGGCGCGTCAGGCCTTGACGCGCATCTGCGCCGAGGTCGCGCAGATCAGCGGCATGAGCTTGCAGATGGCCGCCGCAATCGAGCAACAGGGCCAGGTAGCCGAACAGATCAACCAGCAGATCACCGAGATCGCCGGCTTCACCGAGCGCACCAGCCAGCAGGCTGGGCGCACCAGTAAAATCAGTCAGGCACTGCACCAATTGGCCGAATCACAATTGGGATTGGCGCAGCGCTTCCTCAACGGTTGAGAACCTGGCAACCAGGTACAAGAGTTCGGCCGCCAAGATCAATCACGCCACACCCGGCGCCGAGCGATTGGATGACACACAAAGGCGTCATACAGGCCGACCGGGTGTCGGAACAGCGGCACACGCGACACCAGAATGGAGGCATTGACCAGCGCCACCAGCAGCGAGGTGGCAATGGCCCGACCTGCAGGGTTACCCGCAACGCTCCGCCGAATGCGGGCAGAGTCGACAGCACGAGATTCCAGTCGAAATTCATCGCGACGGCCTGTCACACGGTTGCGGTAGCGGCACGTCCACCTGAACGGCATCCGGATACTTGATCCAAGCACCGGCGTGCAACAAACTCAAGTCAACGGTTCGCTTCATTTTGTGAGCTACTGCAGGTCTATGTCGTTCCGTAGCGCCTCGACCGCCATGTCGATGAAGGCGCGTACCTTTTGGGTACCGTGCCGGCCTTCACGGTGCACAACGTGGATCGGCACCGCCGGGCGCTCGAAGGCCTCGAGCACCAGTGCAAGAGCTCCTTCTTTCACCCCTCGCGCGATTTGAAATAGCGGTAGGCGCGTGATACCGAATCCTGCGACAGCGCACTCAGCCGCGGCCTCATTCATCGTGGTCGTAAATCGCGGCTGCAAGCGTATCGTTGCAGACTTACTGCCGTCTCGGAACCTCCACTCGGGCACTGGCGTGACTCCAGTGGCGGCTATGACGACATGCTGCGACAGGTCTTCGGGGCGTTTTGGCGTTCCACGTTGTCGCAGATAATTTGGCGACGCACAAAGAACCTCACGTACTTGGCCAACCTTGATGGCTTGCAATGACGAGTCTGGTAACTCACCAATGCGTATCGCGACATCGACTCCTTCGTCCACCAAGTTGACCATCCTGTCCAAGAACAAGCAGTTAATTTCCACCTCAGGAAATCGAGTTAGGTAGTCGCGCGCAATCGGGGAGATATACATGCACCCGAAGTTCACCGATGACGTAATGGTGAGCTGGCCTCGCGGCAATGCGTGTGCACCAGCGGCCGCGCTGTCAGCCTCCTCAATGTCCACGAGGATTCTCCGGCAGCTTTCTGCGTACCTCATTCCCGCCTCAGTGACCCTGACAGTGCGGGTCGTTCGAGTCAGCAGTCTTACACCTAGACGTTCCTCTAGCTCGTAGACGGCGCGCGTGACGACGGAAGGCGACATGTTGAGTCGGCGTGCGGCAGACGCAAAGCCACCAGTCTCTACGACCGCGAGGAATGTCGCCATGGCCTGTAGTCGATCCATCAATGAACGTCCTGCGAACTTCGGGGCGGGCAATGATGCCAGAACTCGAATGTGTTTATTGAAATTTCGAGAAAAGTGAATTGCAGTCCGAAGCGATTCTAAAGTTGGCGGCGACAAAAGATCATTCGCCTAACAGACACGGAATCATCTGTTTGGACATCAACAAAGGATCATTCATGAAGCTTTACCTTAAGGACTCGTTATGACCTCACAAGCTTCTATCGAACCTCTAATGCCATTTCCGCGGCAGAGCGTTCGCGTCGCTGGCTTCAATGGCGTCTCCATCGCCGCACAAGCCTGGGGCCCCGCTGATGCCCCAGCGGTGCTGCTGATCCACGGCTTTTTAGGCGGTAGATTTTCGTGGGCACCTCTGATTTGCGGTCCTCTGGCCACCAAGGCAAACCTTGTTACCGTGGAACTGCGAGGGCATGGAGCCTCCGACAAGCCAGAGGAACCATCAGCCTACGCCGACAGCGAGGTGTGGGCGGAGGATATCGCAGCGGTCGCGTCGGCCCTGGGTCTCAAACAATTCATCCTTGTCGCACATTCCTACGGTGGCGTTGTAGCGTTTGACTACCTGCGCCACAAGGGAAGCTCGGCAGTGAAAGGTCTGATCCTCCTTGCAGCGGCGGCGGAACCACCTGGGGTTTCCCAGGACTACGTCCGGCCGGACACTCTACCCGCACTGCAAGCATCCCTCAGCCAGGACTTTTCGGAGCGGGTGGACGGGATTCGCAGTTTCGTTCAGGCGATCTCGCGAGGTCCGCTTCCAAGAGACCTTCACGACGCGCTGATTGCACAGGGAGCCATCTCCACTCCGTCCATGCTGGTCGGTGCGTTGTCCCGCCGGCCTGTCAGCAACGTGGATATTTTCACGAAGCTTGACATGCCGGTGATTTTTGTCTGTGGAACCCACGAGAACGTTGTCACGCAAGCACTTGTGGAACATGTATTGCGGGCTGTGCCGCACGCAACCAGCCGAACTCTGGACAATGTGGGCCATTTGCCGCAAATCGAAGCGAACGACCAGGTTGCAGAGCTGATTGCTGACCTGATCGAATCTACTTCCAGCAAGTAGGGCACGCCAAGCTCTCTACACTGATTGTGTTGATCCCGTGTCGAGGCACCCGCCGCCGTTACGAAATATATTTGATGCTCTCAGGTACTTCATGACGAGTTCGCTCTACATAACCAAGAATGCACCTTGCAAGCTCGTTATGGGATGCGTGATCGCATCAAAGCGATGAGCCAGCGGTTGGTGTGGCGCGATATCACGCCTGCGCAGCAAGCGTGATATCGCGCCACAGTGTCTTGGTGGGTGCTTTTTTCGGGAGACCCTGGCGGTACATACCAGATCGAGTCGGGCCCTGGTCGACGGTCTATCAGCGCTTTCGAGATTGGCGATACCACTCCATTAAAAAACTTAGTATGAATCGCCCCTAGTTTCGTAGACCTGTTTGATATCGCAAAATTGGCCAAGGAGGCGGGTATCAACTGGGATCACTTCCTGGCGGTGGTCAGGGAACTGAATATCTACAAACCGTTTTTCTACACGATGGACAGCATCAATCTGATTTGTGACGCCCAAATTTTTCCACAATTCATCGTGGCATCACTCCGCGACCAGGCTTCTCGTCGTTTCGATTATGGCTATCAAATCCACAAGCTTTTCCGCGTTCCAGAGTCCGCGCCGCAATTCAGGACTGGAACGTGAATTGATGCGAGAAGGTTTGCGCCTATTGGAACAGCGCGCCGCCCCACTGCCGAAATTGAGGCCCTGCGTCAGGCGACCTCGATGGGCATCATGGACCTTGAGCACGGGCGCTTTACTCAGTTGAACGAAGGGGATCTGGAGCACTACCTCAAGGGCTTGAGCCTGGAGGCCACCCTCCCCGCGCGAGAAACACTAGGCATGCCGCAATATCGGATTCTGAAGCTGTCGTCAACAACCTCAACAACGCCATGATGAAGAATAATGTCCGCGACATCACTGTCTTGCGCTAAACCACTTTCAGAGAACAGCAAAAGCGAGATAATGGTGGACAGCAGGCAACAATAGCTTTTCAAGGCATTCATCTCCGAACTCCTCCGCATATAAATCAGAAAAAATGGCCTGCAAATTTTCAGCGCAGTGTTTTACTGCTGGCTCCTCGAACCGCTTTTTCTGAATAAAAACAGGCATAATCATCTCGAGAAAAACAGAACAGTTAATCTCATAGAAGCCAAATTTTTTAATACTTGCGTCAACTTGCCACTGTCTATTACCAGACTTAAATCACTTAGTATGGCTATGTTCATGCTTCATAAGTCGCCACAAACGGTACAGAACCACCTGGAGTATGTTGAAGGTAGACATCGCCCTCCAGCCAAGCCATTGCGGTGTCGGGGGTGAAGGGATAGGACTCCCAGGAGTGATACTTCAACTCCGTCTGGGCCCTAATGGGAAAAGATATGCTCATGTTCTTGTCCTTATTATATGAGGCAGTTATTGCTGGATCAAAAACCTCACCGACTTCCAAAGCACATTGGTTCTGGCTGCACGGTGTATTCGAGGCTAATGCCCTGCCAACCCCCTTCACTATCCCAAATTGGCAGCATCCAAATCCGAGGCTCCAAAACAGGTCACCCGATCCCGGATCACGATATCCCGAATACAACAACGCCTAAATACATAACACCTCTCAAACATCTTTTTGTTCGATAATCGAACGCTTTTATTTAACGCTAACTTTTTGTTTTTTAACATATTTGGCATAAATATAGATAAATCATTAAGAGCTCATTTATCACAACACTTTTAAACGGGTTCAGAAATTGATTGACTAGCGCCGCACGGTGTCAGCCAGAACGCCTGTTCGCTCAAAAAAATAACAAGGTATCGTGATGAGTGACTTCTCAATCGGGTTAAAGCCCAGGTTTGTACCTACCTTCGTGTGCTTTACTCGTATTACCTGTAAGCAGCCTCTTCTCAAGGGGGGGCAGCTATGACTGTCGCGCTCAAGACTGTCGTAGATGAGCGGCCCATGGCGTCGTTTCAGTGGCTGGCCGTGGGTATCTGTATTGTCCTAAACATGATCGATGGCTTCGACGTGCTGGTAATGGCCTTCACGGCTTCCTCGGTGTCTGCCGAATGGGGCCTGAACGGCGCGCAGATCGGGCTGTTGTTAAGTGGCGGCTTGTTTGGCATGGCGGCAGGCTCTTTGTTTATTGCACCGTGGGCGGATCGCTTTGGCCGTCGACCATTGATTCTGTTTTGCCTGCTGCTCTCAGGAGTCGGCATGCTGTTGTCGGCCCTGAGCCAGTCGCCATTGCAACTGGCGCTGCTGCGCGGGCTGACCGGCTTGGGAATCGGCGGCGTCCTGGCCAGCAGCAACGTGATTGCAAGTGAATACGCCAACAGACGCTGGCCCGGATTGGCGGTGAGCCTGCAATCCACCGATTATGCGTTGGGCGCGACCCTCGGGGGCCTACTGTCAGTGTGGCTTTTGACGCACTTTGGCTGGCGTTCAGTATTCATTTTCGGCGGCGCCGTGACCCTAGCGGTGATTCCACTAGTGCTGATGTACTTACCCGAATCGCTGGATTTTCTGATCGCCCGCCGCCCCGGCAACGCCTTGGCTCGCACCAATCGCCTGGCCGTCCGCCTCGGTCAGCCGGCACTGCACGAATTGCCCATCGCCCACTCGGCGCCAACTTCCGGCCCCGCGCGCTTGGCACAGTTGCTCTCACCGGCGTCACGGCGCACGACCCTGCTGATCTGGCTGTTGTTCTTCCTGGTGGTGTTCGGCTTTTACTTCGTGATGAGCTGGACACCGAAGCTGCTGGTATCGGCTGGGCTATCGGCACAGCAAGGGATCAGCGGCGGTGTGTTGCTGAGCATCGGCGGTATCTTCGGCGCGGCCCTGATTGGCGCCATGGCCTCGCGCTGGCGACTGACCCGCGTGCTGTTGCTGTTCATGCTGGTTACGGCGGGCTTGCTGGTCCTGTTCGTTGACTCGGCTTCATCGGTATCGATGGCGCTCGGCCTGGGTCTATTGATCGGGTTGTTTTCCAATGGCTGCGCGACGGGTTTGTACGCGCTGTCGCCGATTGTCTATGACGCCTCGGTACGAGCAACATGCGTCGGTTGGGGCATCGGTATCGGGCGGATCGGCGCGATTCTTTCGCCGACCGTCGCCGGTCTGTTGCTGTATAGCGGCTGGCAGCCTCTGCACCTGTATGGGGTGTTCGCCGTGGTATTCGTCATTGCTGCCACCGTGCTGTTGCTACTGAGGCCTGAAGCCAAACAGCAGCCAGGCTTGATCCTATGTCAAGAGTAGCGAGGGGGCGCTCAGCGAAGTGGGTGCCCGTACATGCTGGGATATCCGGACACCTTGTGCAAAAACATCGAAAATGACGCCATTCAGGCGGGTAAAAGATACTGATGAGTGTACGCACACATTCGAGTCAGTTGATGTAGGTATCAATCCAGCCACCGGCCAGCGCCACCCAGTTCGGTGAGAAGTAATACCATTAGAGATACTGGTTACAAAATGGAATGGAATGACCTCACCGATTTGGTCAACCGAGGAAACAGCTGGCCTGATTAGCTAGTTCGATACATAAATAGTCGGTGAGACCTTTCCATTAGGAATGGAGGTCCGCCGCAGATGAGCGTTTACGTTTTCAATCCGAATACGAAAACCTTCTATCGCCCTATTGATGCAGCTTTGCGCTGGTGCAATCTCACTCGCTACGAAGCCCAAATAGTCCAGGCGGACTGGGCTCGCACCGAGAATCTTGCGGTCCTATTTCCCCAGTGGCCCAATCTTCACATCGCTATCGAAAGGATTTTAGACGCCATACGCAATGGAGAACTGCCTTATGGATGCCTCGGGATTTCTGTTCCTTTCGGAAGCTATGTAGAGCCCTTTCAGCTAACCATTCGCCATTCGGACTTACGCCGTTGGATGGAGATTCATTACCCCGACCATAAGCCCAGCTTTTTATTCGAGTCAGGTGAGGATACTCCTGCAAAGGTCAGCCTCGGAACTTTTCTCTCATTGAAAGCAGATCGAGATGAGTTATCGAGGGAGCTGCAAGCGCAACAGCAGCGCTTTCAAGAAGTACTTGCAGAGCTCCAGTCGATTGGACTTGAAAGAGATGATCTCAAAGCCTTGGCCAAAACGAATGGCCAACTCAGCGAGCGTAGTGAACTGACCTATCACACCATCATTGGCGCATTGGTCAGCCTGCTCTTGGACCATTCACCCGCCGGAAAACCCCTTTCAGTTTTCACGAATCAAGCAGCCATCGTTGATGCCATTGTCGCCCGCCATAAAGATGTGCCCGGGCTGAGCAAGCGTACGTTGGATGAAAAATTTGCCGTGGCCAATCGTAGTCTCAAAAAAAATAGCTGATCCAGTCAATTGCATTGCAACAGGCCTGGTTGCAATGCAATGACTCATCCGCCCTGCTGCGATTCAATTAATGTCACTTACCACCACGCGCCAATTGGCGCCAGGAGCGACTAGTATGTCCGGCCAATCTATTCCCTCAGTTGAAGCCACTCAATTCCAACGCCACATCATGCGGCGTGACGAGGTTGAGCGTAAGACCGGTTTCAAGCGCGCGCACATCTACAACTTGATGAAGGAAGGTAAATTCCCTCAGGCCAAACGCATCGGGCTGCGCGCAGTTGGCTGGGACTCGCTCGAGATCGAGCGATGGGTCGTCGAGCGCTTAGACCAACAGGCCTGATGCCATGCATGTGTTATCGGTGGTTTCCACGAAAGGTGGAGTAGGCAAAACCACAGTAGCCGCCAATCTCGGTGGCCTGCTTGCGGATGCTGGTCTACGTGTCCTATTGCTCGATCTGGATAGCCAACCCAACCTCTCCAGCTATTACGCCTTGAGCCAGAAAGCCATTGCCGGGACGTATGAGCTCATTGCACTCAACTTAACAACGCCTGCACAGATTGTTTCCAGGACCGTGATTGCAGGGCTCGACCTCATCATCTCCAACGACGCTCAAGGCCAGTTGAGTACATTACTGCTGCATGCCCCTGACGGGCGATTACGGCTGCGCAATTTACTCGACGATTTCCGCCCCCGTTACGACCTGCTTTTGATCGACACCCAAGGTGCACGTAGCGTGCTGTTGGAGATGGCGATCCTCGCCTGCGATATCGCCCTCTCTCCCATCACACCGGAAATGCTAGCCGCCCGTGAACTGCGCCGCGGCACTTTGAGGCTGTTCAGTGAACTCGAACCATTTCATCGCGTGGGTATTACACCGCCACCGTTGCGATTGCTGCTGAACCAAGTAAATAGCATCCGAGTAGACACGCGGATGATCATCCGTGGCCTGCACGAGGCCTTCGCTGGAGCTCCCGACATATCGATTCTAGGCACCGTAGTTCCAGACCGAGTGGCTTACCTCAATGCCGCCTCCCTTGGGCTACCAGCCCACCGAATCGAGACTCGCCCGTCACGTGAACGACGCTCGCGATCAGCGCTGGAAACCATGCAAGCGCTGGCGATCGAGTTGTTTCCGGAATGGCGCGAAGCGATTTCGAGGGTAAGCAGATACGCAGCGGTTCGATAAGGCGAATTCCGGCGACGGTATCTCGCGCCAAATCATTTTGTTTGTTCAACCTTGAGGCCAACAGCGTTTGGCGAGGAGTCTTTTGATGTTGGATCGGTTACCCATCGTCGTTCAGCCGTCCATTCGACAAGATCATCTACCTAACGAGGAATACTGCACCGTGGTCTTTCGCCTGCAGCGTGGGCGCTCGGCCATGGGTCGGCTTCTCGCGGAACTGTCTCGGTATTTCGAAGGTTCGGGAATAGCCGAGATCGTTAAATTCGAGGTCGGTGACCATTTGCGTAACCGGCGTTAACTGAGGCTGTTCCGATGAAGAAGCTCACTCAGGAGGAGATCACCGACAAACTGCACCAGGACCACTTCCTTCGAGGGCCAGAACTGGATCGGCTGTCCGACCCAGTCATCGACACCCCCATGCTGGTCACCCTGGAACAGTTGCGGCCCTACGAACACAACCCGCGCTTCATCCGTAACCCGCTTTACGACGATATCAAAGCCTCTATCCGTGAACGTGGACTGGACCAGCCGCCACCTATTACCCGCCGCCCAGGAGAACCCCATTTCATCATCCGTAACGGTGGCAATACGCGATTGGCGATTCTCGGCGAGCTGTGGCAGGAAACCCGCGACGAGTGTTTCTTCCGCATCCATTGCCTGTTCCGGCCCTGGAGCAATGAAATTATCACCCTGCTCGGCCATCTGACCGAAAGCGATCTGCACGGCCAGCTCACCTTCATCGAACGTGCTCTGGCGGTAGCCAAACTCAAGACCATGCTCGAATCAGATGGAGCACCACTCTCGCAACGTGAGCTGGCACGACGTTTTGCCGCTGGCGGCTATCCGATTTCGCAGTCGCACATCAGCCGGATGCTCGACACCCTTGAATATTTACTGCCCGCCATTCCACAAACCCTATATGCAGGGTTGGGAAAACCAAAAATTGAACGCTTGATTGGTTTACGTAGCCAGGCTGAACGAACCTGGAATCGTTATCCAACCGACGCCATCGCATTTTCCGAGTTTTGGCTCAACACCTTAGGGCAATTTGATGCCACCCCAGAGTCCTTCGACCTTGAGCAAATCCAGGATGAACTGCTCGAACGCATGAGCCGCTTACTCGGACAGTCCTACCGCATGTTGGCCCTGGAGCTGGGCGATACCCAACGGGTTATCCGGACGCCTGGCATTGTCGTCGCGCCCCAGGAGAACAACCCTCTGCCGAGCGTCGATGAACCCGCGGCCGAGCCTCCCCCTTCCGTGCTGCATTCCAAATCAGCTGAAATCAGGACGCAGACCGAAACACAGCGAGAGGAACAGCTCACGCTGCCCGAAACGACCATGGTATCAGCAGCCAGCCCTCCGTCACGTGTCCAGCAGATCCGCGAACGGATTGATCGCGCCACTGCCACCAAACCAGCACAGATCGTCGAAACCTGCCCGATCGACGACATCTGGATCATCGCACCAACATTGGATAGCCCCGAACAACTGCGTTTAGCCATTGCCGGCCTGGCTCGGGAAATGGCGGCTTATGCCGGACATCCCGAGAGCATCATCGACCAGAAATATGGCCTGGGCTTCGCCCTGAACATCGAGCAACTTAATCTTGCTGCGCCTCGTGCGGCCGGCGTTCACCTATTGCTCTTGGCCCTGCTGCGTGCCCAAGACGAAGTGAACTGGGAGGATCGCAAGCAATTGCCCTCAGCCCTGTTAGGGCAACTGCTATTGGGGGTCTATCAACTCCCACTGACAGATCGTCCCGCCGTGGACGTTGGACTGGAGCGACTACCCGACTGTCTGTTAATCAAACTGTATCGCCTCATTCGCTTATCCCGGCGCCTGATCGACTTAACGCTTACCCATGAAGACGATTCACCAAGGGAGCTGCCATGAACCTGTCCTTCAATGTGCTCAACCAGGCCATGCTGACCCAGGTCCTTCACGAGTTGCGCCTGGGTAATCTGCAACGCTGCAAAGCACTCGGACTGGATGAAGAGGACATCTACCTGCTGCAATCCTTACCTCCTACCACATTGTCACGCCTGGCTAATACCACCGTCCCTTGGGTTGAGGTCAAGATTGATTCGTCGGTGCTGCATCGGTTGATCGACCAGGCCGAACGCGACGAACAGAACGATCGCCTGATCAACCGAGCGCTCAAGCTCGGTGCCAGCAGTACCATCATGTATCAGTGCTTCGGCTTGGCACATTCGGAAACCGCCTTGCGCCGACGGCTGCTCAAGATAGAAACCCGCAAGGGCCGCCCTCAGAACTTGAGCGAAGCGCAGGAGCATGCGCTCTGGCAGCGTTGGTGCCAGCTACGCGCTCAGGACAGTGCTGAGGATCAGCTCGACGCCATGATGATGTTGGCGGAAGAGCAACAGATCAGCTTGACCGTCGTTTGGCAGCAGATCGACCATTACAGCAACGGAACATGAACACTGCCGCTTCCAGTCGTTGGCAGCGTGTTCTGCAGCAATGCACCCAGCAGTTGACTGAACGCTGGCCCGCACGCCCCGCCACGGAACCATCCTCCAACCAGGCCCTGCAAGCTGGCTTTCTGTTCAGTGGCCAATCACACGAAATCGTGCCGCGTCGCTTGCTGCTGGATTGTCGGCTGACGCCATTGGAGCGTAATGCATGGCAAGTATTTCGACTCATGCTACAAGGCCAGGGCGTAGTCACACCGCGCTATGAAGATCTGCAACCTTACCTGTCGAGCGTACCCTACGGTGCGTCAGCCTCCCGCGAAACCATCGCTCGGGTGCTGACGATGCTCAGGTTGACGCGCTGGCTTAGCTTGGTGAGCCGTGGCCGCGATCAGCTCAGCGGGCGTCTACAAGGTTCTCTGTACGTCCTGCACGATGAGCCGTTAACCCCCGCCGAAGCCATGGAGTTGGATCAGGACTATCTGGAACTGGCCGGACATGCCCTCTCTCATGCGACCAAGGCTGTGCGAATTGTCGCTCAGCATGTTTTGGAAGAAATTCGTCAGGACACCGATATCGATTTGGATCGACTCCCCACCCGGCTCGACAGTTGGAGCGACCATTGGACACAGCAAGGATTGGATCAGGCGACCGATGAAGCGTTACACGATTCCGAACTGGGTGGCGATCACCGCGTTCGGAATCGTGCGGGACTCAGTTCGGAATCCGAACTGGGTCCGAACGCCAATGGTTCCGGCAGCGTTCGGAATCCGAACGCTGCCTGTACTGTATTAAAAGAAAGTATTAGTACGGTACCGCGCGCGACCCCAGCGGTGGATAACCTGCACTGGCCCGATCCGCTTCACCTGAGTCCAAGCGAGCGGCAGGCCGTCACCGTGACGCTGAACAAGCTTAAGCCCGCAGATCGGCAGGCGGTGCTCAACGAAGCGGGCGCACGATGTGCGGCAGGCAGCGTCCGTAAACCCGCGGCGTATCTGTTGGGCCTGATCCAGCGGGCGCTGAAAGGCGATTTCCGCCCTTGGGCAGGTCAGGCAGAATCGTTACCCATGACAGAACCGCCATCAGCTCCCCCCCGCCAACTTAGGAAAAAGGGCGAACCCGCCTCTGCCCTCGCCCAGGCGTGCCTGGATGAACTGCGCCAGCTACGTAGCAAACGCCCTGGACGTCAGTAGATTTGATGCCACTGGCATCATTCTCGAGCGTCTCGAAATTCAACCATCTCAAACCAAACCGAACACACCGCATTCAGGTTTTTCGCTGCCCTCAAAGCTCATCCGTCACAAGGTGCTCACCAAGCTTATGCGAGGACTCCATCGTGGCCGATCACTACCAGCTCAACCTGGGCTCATTGCGCAGCAGCATCACGTTAACGCTGCATACCCATCACGCCGCTCGCATCTGGCAAGGCCGGACTGCACGCGAAGGTGTTCACTCGATCATGGGTATGGCCGGCTATATCAGCGTCACCAACCTGATCAAGCAAACCGCGGCACAGGACGACCCGTATGCCGACTGGGCCATGGTGCAACTCGAAGAAAAACTGTTGCAGGCCAAGGCTGGGATGCTGGAACTGACCCAACAGCTTGATCGGATCAGACAAGACCTGCCGACCCAAATCGACATGAGCGACAACCTCAACATCCACCCCGTCACCTTGCCGTTATACATCGGCAGCCAATTGGGCTTTCTGGCGGTGTACCTGTTGACCGATTACGACACACTGGTACGCCATACCCTATTGGCCCATCACACCGCTCTGATCGGCCGCATGGACATGGAAACCTGGATCGATGACGGCGCCCATCTACTGCGCAGCCTATTCGGCCTGGCGCAGCGTTACCGGCATGCCGGTGTTACGCGCGATGACATGGCAGCGAACAACGCTCGCGCCCTAGCGGCCATCGACAAACTGGGATTGCCCCCCATGGACATCCTCGAGGGTCATCGCCGCTCCCAGTTTGCGCCACCGATCATTCGCCGAGGGGCTGTGCCTATGGATGACGCTGAGACTCTGGCTGAGGAGCCCAGTGGACCATCAACGACCGTGGATGAGCCTGAGGGCGACGCATGACTCTCAAGCACCCTGCTCAACCGATAGCCTTCGAAGGGCTGACTTCAGATGCCTATCGACAGCTCGAACACGCCGCCTCCCTAAAAGGCCTTTTAAAACCATTTAAGGGTAAGGGGGAGTTGGAGTACCTGGCGCAAGTTGCGAGGGAAATCGAGGCGCAACTATGTCGTTTGATGGAAACCCTGGTGCAGCAGGCAGAACGCCTTCCTTACTCGCTGCTGGATTTTCGCCTGGTGTTGCAGAACACCAATGCTGGCAGCACCTTCCTACGTTGGCGCACTCGTGATTTCTCCCGTATGGGCGTTGCGGTCTGGGAACTGCAACTCGGCAACAAAGCCTTGCCGCAGCTTGTGCGCGAGGGCTTGCACCGATTCGAATGCGACCGCATTGCGCTGAACCTGCAGATGAGCGTGGTGCATTCGATACTGCGCCAGGCCACCACCTGCGCGATCAAAATGGCCAGTGCCGACGAGCGACTGCGCCAGTTCACTACAGCAGTGGAGGTATCACGATGAGTACTTTTTTTGTCGGCGAAGGCAATATCGGCAGTGCGCCAGAATTCCAGGAGTTTGCCTCAGGCAATGACGAGCCACGGCGTCTGCTGCGACTGAACGTGTACTTCGACAATCCCGTGCCGCGCGACGGTAGCTATGAAGATCGGGGCGGTTACTGGGCACCGGTTGAGCTCTGGCACCGCGAAGCGGAACATTGGAGCATGCTGTACCGGAAAGGCATGCGCGTACTGGTCGAGGGTCGCACGGTCAAAGATGAGTGGGAGGACAGCGAGGACAATGCGCGGGTGACCTTCAAGATCGAGGCCCGTCGGGTCGGTATCCTGCCTCATCGTGTACAAAGTGTGGTCATGCGCGAGCGTTCCAGTGAACAGACAGCGCCAGGAAAACACGGCGGACAAGGTACAGAGCCAGCCAGTCCACCGGCATCTAAGCCCAGGAAGCGTCGAGGGCAGCAACCTACGGATTGATGGGGCTGGCATAAAAAATGCGCCTTTACGCGACTCTGCTGTGCTGCGCTTACGCCCCGCTCGTGAATATGCGCGTCATGCCCAGGCGGCAGAGGGGCAGCAACCTCTCCACTGACTAATATGAGAAGCCTGCAGTTCAGGTTTCTCATACCCCGCATTAGATGATTCAACAACTCTGCTTCGGACCCCATCTGGAGCTGTCCTATGCGCTTATTCCTTTGCGAGAAACCCTCTCAAGGTCGAGACATCGCTAAAGTACTCGGAGCCACCCGTCGCGGCGAAGGTTGCCTGCTCGGTATCGAAACAGCCGTCACCTGGTGCATCGGCCATCTTCTCGAAGCAGCCCCACCTGAAGCCTATGGCGAACAATACAAACGCTGGTCGCTGGAGCATTTGCCGATCATTCCCTTGCAGTGGAAAGTCGAGGTCAAGCCCAAAACTGCTACCCAATTCAAAGTCATCAAGCACCTGCTAAAAGAAGCTTCCACCGTAGTGATCGCGACCGACGCTGATCGCGAAGGCGAGATGATCGCTCGAGAACTGCTGGAGCTCTGCAAGTATCGAGGCCCTATTCAAAGGCTCTGGTTATCCGCTCTCAATGAGACCTCCATCCGCAAGGCATTGTCCTCGCTGAAGCCCGACCACGAGACCTTTCCCCTCTATCATTCAGCCCTTGCCCGCAGCCGCGCCGACTGGTTGATCGGCATGAACCTCAGTCGGTTGTTTACCCTCCTCGGCCGGCAAGCGGGCTACGACGGTGTGCTGTCGGTTGGACGGGTCCAGACACCGACATTACGCCTGGTGGTTGACCGGGATCGCGCGATTGCCAGCTTCATCCCTGTGCCCTATTGGCAGGTGGAGGTGCAGCTATCGTCGAGAGGACAGCCGTTCCTTGCGTCGTGGTTACCGCCAAGCATGGATCGGGATGAGGCAGGTCGCTGCCTACAACAGGCGCTTGCCGCTCAGGCAGTCCAGGCGATCACTGCCGGCAAAGTTGCTACGGTACTCTCGCTGCAGACCGAGCAGCTTCGCGAAGCGCCGCCCCTACCCTTTGACTTGAGCACGCTGCAAGAAGTCTGCTCACGCAAGCTGGGGCTCGGCGTCCAGGAGGTGCTGAATATCGCCCAAGCCTTGTACGAAACACACAAGGCCACCACGTATCCGCGCAGTGATTGCCGCTATCTGCCAGAGAGTATGTTCAACGAGGTGCCCGCGGTGCTCGATGCTCTGCTCAAAACAGATCCCGCACTGCTATCCGCCGTCGAAAAACTCAATCGATCATTGCGTTCACGGGTGTGGGCCGATGCCAAGGTCACTGCGCATCACGGCATCATCCCCACCACCGCTCCCACGAATCTTGCGCGGATGTCCGAACCAGAGCGCAACGTCTACGAATTGATTCGCAGCCATTACCTCGCGCAATTTCTTCCCCACCATGAGTTTGATCGCACCGAGGTCGAATTGGCGTGCGGCGGACAGCGATTGACCGCCGTGGGTAAGCAGATCCTGGTACAGGGTTGGAAGGGCCTGCTATACGATACCGCAGAGGACGAAGAGCTCTCTCAAAAGTCCCAAATCCTACCGGTTCTGCAACAGGGCACACAGTGCCCCGTGAACGACGTGGAACTCAAAACTATGCGTACCACGGCACCCAAACCACTCACCGAGGGCAGTCTGATCAAGGCCATGAAAAACGTGGCCAAACTGGTCCGCGATCCACGGCTGAAACAGAAACTTCGAGACACCACCGGTATCGGTACCGAAGCCACGCGGGCCAGCATCATCAAGGGATTGATCGACCGTGGTTATTTGCTGAAGAAGAAACGCGCCTTGATGGCTTCGGCCGCGGCTCATACGCTGATCGAGGCGGTGCCTCCAGCGGTCGCAGATCCAGGGATGACGGCGATTTGGGAGCAGGCCCTGGACGAAATCGAAGCCGGACGCCTGCCTCTTGAGGCGTTCGTCGCCAAGCAAGCGAACTGGATTGCGCAGTTGGTCGAGCACTGTGGAACGCTTAGATTGTCAGTGCCTGCGGAAACCGGGCCTGCCTGTCCTGTGTGCAACGACACGATGCGCAAGCGTAAGGGGAAGTCCGGCCCGTTCTGGTCATGCGCCCGATACCCTGACTGCAAGGGCACCTTGCCCATCAAACACAAGGCTCAGCGCACCTGATAGTGATCCGTCGTACGACTCTGAGATCGATGCCTAGTCAGTGCATCAGCAACGGCCGCTGGTCCTGCTCTAACTCGCTCAAGGGCTGTCCGATTTCACGGGCCAAGGCAATACCTGCGGAGATCCATATCTGCCCCAGCTCGTTGAACGCTTTAAGGTGAACAGGGCTCTCATTGAGCCAATGAACCAGACTGTCGAAATGTTCGGGGTTGCCCGGGGAATCATGAATTTCGATGACCAGTTCCACTGCTCGATCCCAAATGGAGTCCATGACGTCCTCGCTCTCATCTTCCATGCTCAACCAGTCCTCGTCTTTCAAACTGACCACTACGCCTCTGGAGCCCAAAGAACCAGAAACTACGTCGCGGTAAATGTAGATTTCAGTCAAAATAACAACCTATGTAGTCGATATTCAACTTTTAAGGATGTTCATGTCAACGAGTCTTTGCTCAACCATTCGGGTTGAACTGGAGAACTCATCACTTGGCACATAAGCATCCAACCCAAACCCAAATCGGGCGCATGATCGCGAAACACCGGACCGAGCGTCATCTGACCCAGGAAGAGGTCGCTGAACGCTTGGGGATTGGCAGCGAGGCGATATCGCGCCTGGAGCGCGGGGTGGTGGAGCTGTCCGTCGCCAAGCTGATGCAATTGGCGGATATCTTCGACTGCCGAGTAGATGAATTGCTGACGGAGTCCAGCAGTCGCCCCAACGACCAGAGTCAGATGATCATGGGGCTGCTGAGCGGGCTGAAAGAACGTGACCGTGCCTTTATCCTGGCCACCGTCGAACAGTTGGCCGCTCATCTCGGAAGTAAATGAGCACTGGCCTCTGGCTTGACGCTGTGACGCGCCTTCTGCTGTAGTCATTCGGGTTCATCGCCGTTGGCGACCCAAGACCGATTAGCTCCGGGCAGCTCGGTCGGACTCAATGAGTTCGGAGCCTTATTCTCAGTGGATCATTTTCCGCCCTCATGCGTTGCTGATCGTGGCAGCGGATGACCACTGCTGCCACACAGCGACAGCAGTGGTCATCCGCTTCGGCGGTCGTATTCAATTCCGGAGCCCGCCGGCGAAACACTGGGCACCCTTTGTACGCGGATGCGTGCCAGTACGTTCCGATCCAGGCCACGACAAGGGTCGGTTGGCGAATCGTTACGCAGTGAAGCAAGCTTTGCGAGGAGCTTTTTGACTGCATAAGATCGTCAAAGGTGGCTTTTCTCTTCCTCGCCTGGCGCTCGCGTCAGGCCCACTCTTCACTTTTTTCATTCCAGTGATTGCCACTGTATTCCAGGCGTAAAAAATCGGGTTGTAGCGTCTTGACGCTCCCCTTTGACAGGCTTATAGAAAGGGTGTGGTCCGCTGTCGTTGACAGCCCAGCCCAGATAGCCAGAACCTTCAAGGCTACGCCACGTTTGTGGTGGTTTACCCAAGTGCGATCAGCGTTCGGAAGCTCGCACGGTCACTGCTTCGGCGGTGATGAATGCCCACTACCTCCGCCTGCGGACCTCGCCGCAGACATCCTTCTGCTGTATCGCTATTCACCCAGATGCACCGCGCTGCTCATCATCGGTTTACCGATGACAGCCGTTCATCGCTGCACTCACCTTACCCACCCTGACGGGGGCTCACTTTTCCGTCAGGGATCGTGCGTCTTCGTTCTTCCTTGAAACAGGAGAACCACCATGGCCCACGCCAACCAACCTCAAGAAGTGACCAATTACTTCAACCTGCACACCGCCGGTATTGGCTATCTCAACCGTGTGCGTGAAGTACAAGTTCGCCGCGGCCAGCCGTTCATGGCCTGCGATATTGCAGCCCTGCACGGTGCTAGCGATGCAGTGGAATACACCCGCTTCGATTGCAAGGTCGCTGGAGGCGAAGCTGAACGTTTGATTCGCCTCTACATGGATGCCGTCAATGCCGAGAAAAAGGTGTTGCTGTCGTTTCGCATCGGCGACCTGTGGATTGATCCCTTCCTCTATGAGAAAGGCGCCAAACAAGGCCAACCAGGCGCCAGTCTGAAAGGCCGGTTGTTGTTCATCGACTGGATCAAGGTCAACGGCATGCTGGAGTACAAAGCGCCCGCCAGGCAGGAAGTCACAGCACCTGCTGAGCAAGCGCCTACCAATGAGTCCGCTCCAACATCGGATGATGCCGAAGCTGAAGAGAACGAAGCCGAAGTTAAACCTTCGTCACGCACGGCTCGCCGTGGCTCTACTCAAACCGCTCAGCCCGCCTGAATGGTTCGTAACGCCCTCACCAAGGCGCTCCTTTGAGCGCCTTTTTCTTAACCGACATGGGAGCACTCTCATGGAGTCCTTCTGGCTTTGCGACGAATGCTTGTTCGCTGTCGCTTATGAGGACTACAGCGCGCTTTCGCTCTACTACACGGCGGATCAAATCGCTCAACGTATCGCCGTTCTCCAAGCTGGATTGGCTCGACTAATGCCCATCAGCTCCGACTACGATCCCGAAACCGGCTGGGGAATCAAAAACTTTTCCTCGCTGCCCTGCGATGGCTGCGGCTCTCCTCTACGCGGTCAACGTCATCAGTTCACCAGGTTGTAAACAGCCTACAACCGCAACTTCACACCCATTGAGGGGATATCACTCCTCTTGGGTGTGTGCCCCTGATGATCCAATTCGGAGGCACTATCATGAACAATCAACTCATCTTGACTGAAACCACTGAGCTTGAGACTGATCGGTTCGCGCATGAAAACCGCGTGATCGATGAAGCACTGCATATTCTGGATCGTCGGTTGTTCTCCCGCGGACCCAATTTGACCTCTCCCGACGTCGTGGCTTCGTTCCTGAAGCTGCAACTGGTTCAACAGGAGCACGAAGTCTTCGGCGTGATTTTTCTTGATGCCAAGCACCGGGTGCTGGCGTTCGAAGTTCTCTTTCACGGCAGCATTGATGGGGCCAGCGTATACCCTCGCCAGGTCGTTAAGCGCTCCATGGTCCATAACGCCGCAGGCGCCATTTTTGTTCACAACCACCCTTCTGGTTGCACCGAACCCAGCCAAGCAGATCGCATTCTGACCGTTCGGTTGAAGGAGGCATTGGCGCTGATCGAAGTGCGTGTATTGGACCACTTCATCGTGGGCGAAGGTCGTCCGCTGTCCTTTGCCGAATACGGTTGGCTTTAACCCTTACAGGCACCCTCGGGTGCCTTGTTCATTGTGAGCCTGGAGACCCTCTTATGAACCCTATCCATCAAGTCTCAGCCCTGCGGGTAGATTCAAATCCTTTTATGCGTGGTTACCACAGCCTGGCTATCGAGCGGCTGCTGCAAATCACCTATGACAATGACTGCCCGCCCTGCTTTCGCCCCTTGCATCACTCACAAGTCCACCTGTCCGACGATGAACTGCAACTGCTCCCCTGCATATTCAATGACGATTTCGCCTTGATCAGCGAAGGCCAATCCATTCCAGATGAACTGGATGAGCGTTGCCAGTCCATGGGGCTGGTCCGCCAAGTCATCTACGCGGTAATTGGTGAAAGGCTCAACCAGAGCCACCATGTCGGTGACCTGTATTCTCTGGAAGAAGCTCAAGCCGTGATTCAAAACTTGAGCTTCGAAACGGGACACTACAGTCGAGCCTGGGAGATCAGTACTGCCCATCTTCCCGCGGAGGCGATGTCTTATCTGCAGGTACGGGTGTCCCGCGAACCCAGGCTTACGGGTCTGCTTTTCGAGCTGTTCAAGTTGCCAGCCTGCGACGCCATCGGATGCAAGCTGATCGGCACACCCTGGACCGATGAGCACCTGTTAAAAATCGACGGTGGTTCCTACTTGTCCCTCAGACAAGAACAAGTCGATGCCGGCACGCCAGAAGCCTTGGTCAAGGTGCTGTACCTGGCGGCGTTGGCGGATGTGCGAATGTTGATCTTCGATCCCTGGGCATCCGTCTTACCCGGACTCGAGGTTTTCAACGAACAACCATGAACGTGCCGAATAATACGTTGCTCCCGAAATCGCCTTTCTCACTGAGTCATCCTTTCCCTCATGTCAGGTTCTGCACTGAATCTGACATGAGGATCTTTCCATGGCCCGCTTCTTCACGCCGATCTGTCTGCTGGGAGCACTGAGCGCGTGTACAGCGCAAGTCCCCAGTACATCGCCATTCAAACCATCGACCGAGAGTGAGATGAGTCGGGACCCATCCACAATGGGTACGGGTGATGACAGTCATCAGGCAGAACTTCGCTATGGCCGCTATACGCTGGTGAGCACCGCACCAACCACGGAGCAACGGGACCTTCTCGCCCAGATCATCGACGTAAACATTCCGTCGAACCTGAGTCCATCGGTGCAGGATGCGCTGCACTATGTGTTGCTGCGCTCGGGTTATTCGCTCTGTCCTGATGCCGCGCCAATGACGGTGCTCTTTAGTCGTCCATTGCCGGCGGCTCACTACCGACTTGGTCCGATCCCTTTGCGCGGCGCACTTCAAGTGCTGGCCGGTCCGGCCTGGCAACTCACGGTCGACGACATCAACCGCTCAGTCTGCTTCGAACCGCAAAAAGCCGACACCCGCGCCACGCCAGTCGCCTCTACTTCGTTCCGCCAGCCGGAGGCGCGCCCATGAAAGCCTCAACGTTTCAAACCCTGATCGTTGGAGGGTTGTGCCTGGCGATCGCCGGCCTGAGTGGCGGTTTATATAACCAGACTCAGCGCATGGCGCAATTGCAGAACAGCAGCATCCAACACCAACAGGCTCTAGATACCCTGCAGCATGACTCGAACGCTCTCAAGGACGCGCAGGAAAAACTGCATTACACCGTGAAAGACCTGAGACAGATGGTCGATACCGGCGAGCAACAAGCCAGTGTGCTCGATCCGATGCTGGATCAGTGGGCACAAGAAATTCAGGAACTGCGCGACAGTCTGGCCGCCCGTGCCACCGAGGCTGACGTAACTGCATTGCGGGCACGTCTGGAGCAGGTCGAGCAGCAGCTTCTGGATCTCAACTCCAAGCCGTCACCACCACCACCACCACCCTCCGCTGCTAAGCCGAGAAAGACCGCTCTCCCCAAGCCAATTCCACTCTCGCCCCCATTTTCGGTGTTGGGCGTTGAGTCTCGCGGTGGAGAACGTTTCCTCGCGATTACCCCGCATGACAGTCGCACTCTCGCGGATGTTCGACTGCTGCATAGCGGCGAGCAGACCAGCGCCTGGCGCTTGAAAACACTGGAACCCACCTCAGCCATTTTTGCGGTGACCGAGCATCCAGACCAAACCGTGCAGTTACCTTGAGCAATCAGCATGAACAGAGCGCTGCTGACGACCTGCTTCTACCTCGCGTCAATGATTGCCATTGGCTCTACGCAGGCAGAAACCACTGCGATCCACTCACAGGGCAGTGATACCCAGTCAATTCCATTAGAACGCTCCCGATCGGCACAAGCTACGACTTGGGGATTGTCAGATCAGGAGTGGTCACGCTTCGAGCAGATCCAAGCGGGGCCGCGCGGCTTCTGGAGCCCCAATCTCGATCCATTGACGGCACTCGGGGTGGAAGCCGAGTCCGACCAGGAACGCCAACGTTATGCCAAATTGCAGGTCACGCTGGAGGCCAAACGCGCCGAACGCGAACTGGCCTACCAGAACGCTTATACCGAGGCCTGGGCCAAGCTGTTTCCCGGGTTGTTGCCGGTCCAGGGCATGGCGTCCGCCTCTCCTGCCAGCTCTCCGGTAGCACCCCGTCCATCCTTGTTCGTGGAGGAAAACTGCCAGCCCTGTATCGTCGAAGCACAGCGTTTGCAAAACCGCGACGCCGCGTTCGATATCTACCTGGTGGGCAGCCAAGGCGAGGATGAACGCATTCGCATCTGGGCGCGGCAAGCAGGCATTGACCCATCTCGAGTACAACGCCGACAGATCACTCTGAATCATGACCGTGGCCACTGGTTCAGTTTGGGTGCGTCAGGTCCATTACCTGCCACGTTCCAACAGGTCAATGGACAATGGCAGCGTCTCAATTGAACAGTCTTGTACTCATGCTCATGGCGCTGACAGTTCAGGCTAACGAGCTGCCACCACCGGCCTACCAACTGGCGGCGCAAGGTGCCGACATTCCTTCCATTGTGCTGTTCGCCATCACCTTGCAGGAGAGTGGTATCCGCGCTCGAGGCCGTCTGTTGCCCTGGCCCTGGACGCTGAATATAGCCGGAACGCCCTACCGCTTCGCCGCACGCCCTGCGGCATGTCACGCGTTGCTTCAGGCACTCACCCACCATGATGCCAGGCGGGTCGACGTTGGACTCGGACAAACCAACATGGGTTATCACGGGCAGCGTTTTTCCAGCCCCTGCGAAGCCCTCGACCCCTATCGAAATCTCGCTGTTACCGCCGCGCTACTACGTGAGCATCACACCGCCACCGGTGATTGGGTACTGGCTGCCGGTCGCTATCACCGCCCGGCAGGAGGTGCGCCGGCCGCTCGCTATCGCGCTGGCTTTTCCCAGCAACTAGAACGGCTATTGGTTTCCTTCGATCAGGTCATATCTCCATGAAACGAATTACTTTTGCCTGCTATTCGATCTTATTCCTGGCACCTTTCGCCCAAGCAGAACTGGCCGTCGTAGAGGATCTTGCCCAATTGAATAAAGGAGGCTCATCTCATCGGGCCATTCATGCAGACCTGTCCGTACCGTCCGATGAGGCGTGGATACTGCCAGTCAGTAGCTCTCAACTGACCCCAGGCCAGGTGGTGTCTCGACGGCTGGAAATGCCCGGTTTGAAGCCGTTCTTCCTGGTAGGTGGCGACGCTCGGTCGCTGGATTGGCTACGCCAACGTGCTGCTGAGTTACAAGCGATGGGAGCAGCTGGGCTGGCCGTCGAAGTCGCCGATACGGGCGCACTCACTCGAATCCGTGCAGCAGCTCCTGGCATCACCATCCTGCCGGTCAACGGCAACGACATCGCCATTCGCTTGCAGATCGAGCATTACCCCGTCTTGGTCACCGCCACCTCGCTGGAACAGTGAGCCCAAGCCATGGCCGAGCATGTGATGGAATCCAAGCTCCGGCCGGCGGTGGAGCTGTACACCGTAGCGATCTGCATCGCGGCGGCGATGTTGTGCGTGTACTCGCCTTGGGCCGTGGCCCTGTCGCCTGAGATCGGTCGGATCACCGCGCTGGCTTACACGCTGTTCGGGCTCGTACGATTTCGCCAAGCCTGGGACGTGCTGCGCTATCGTCGCAACATCCGTCGGCTGCCTCGCTATGAATTAACCAGTCGACAGATCCCTGTCAGCCGCAAGCGTCTGTTCATGGGCCGCGGTTTTCGCTGGACTCGCCTGCACACACAACGTCTGGTCGAGGCTCAAGATCCGGCCGTCGCCCGTTATATCGATCCACCTACCCGCTACCGCCTGGCACGAGGGCTCGAGCGGCGTTTGGAACATGCGCCATTTCCGCTCTCGGTCCTGGGGCGCGTTACGGCCTGGGACAGTGCTTTCAATCCTGTGCGCCCCTTGCCACCGGTAGGCGGGTCACCGCTGCTGCATGGCGTCGAGCCGGACGAGATGGAGGTCAGCTTGCCCTTGGGTGAACGGGTTGGCCATACCCTGGTACTGGGCACCACCCGTGTCGGCAAAACCCGATTGGCTGAGGTGTACATCACCCAGGATATCCACCGCGTCGAACATGAGGTGGTCATTGTCTTCGACCCCAAAGGCGATGCCGACCTGCTCAAGCGTATGTACGTCGAAGCGCGACGAGCCGGTCGTGAGAAAGAGTTCTATGTCTTCCATCTGGGTTGGCCGGAGATCTCCGCTCGTTACAACGCTGTAGGACGTTTCGGACGCATCTCGGAGGTAGCGTCGCGCATCGCCGGGCAACTTAGCGGCGAGGGCAACTCCGCAGCCTTCCGCGAATTCGCCTGGCGCTTCGTCAACATCATTGCCCGTGCCCTGATCGAGCTGGGCCGGCGACCGGATTACCTGCAGATCCAACGGCATGTGGTCAACATCGACGCGTTGTTCGTTGAATACGCCCAGCAACTCTTCGCTAAGACCGACTCGAAAGCGTGGGAGCTCATTGTTCAAATCGAAGGCAAACTCAACGAGAAGAACACCCCCCGACATATGGTGGGACGCGAGAAACGCGTGGTGGCCATCGAGCAATACCTGGCTGCGAAACGAGTATTCGATCCTGTGCTGGATGGACTGCGCTCTGCCGTGCGTTATGACCGGACCTACTTCGACAAAATCGTCGCTTCGCTGCTGCCGCTGCTGGAGAAACTCACCACCGGCAAGACTGCTCAGTTACTGGCCCCCAACTACATAGACTTGGATGATCCGCGACCGATCTTCGACTGGATGCAGATCATCAGAAAACGCGGCATCGTTTACGTTGGGCTGGACGCGCTGACTGATGCTGAGGTTGCCGCAGCAGTGGGCAATTCCATGTTCGCCGATCTAGTCTCGGTCGCCGGGCATATCTATAAGCACGGCATCGATCAGGGGCTACCCGCAGAGATCAGCAGCCCCGAAAAACTGCCCATCAACCTTCACGCCGATGAGTTCAACGAGTTGATGGGCGATGAGTTCATTCCGCTGATCAACAAGGGTGGCGGTGCCGGCATCCAGGTGACGGCCTACACCCAAACCCTGAGTGATATCGAGGCACGGATTGGCAACCGAGCCAAGGCCGGCCAGGTCATTGGTAATTTCAATACCCTACAGATGCTTCGCGTCCGTGAGACGGCTACCGCTGAGCTGCTCACCCAACAGCTACCCAAAGTCAATGTACTGACCAAAACCCTTGTCTCGGGTGCCACCGACACTTCCGATCCAGAGGCCAATACGGACTTCACTTCGTCCTCGCAAGATCGCGTCAACAGCACCAGCGTGCCATTGATCGAGCCCGCTCACATCGTCAGCCTGCCCAAGGGGCAAATGTTCTCCTTTCAGGCAGGTGGACAGCTGTGGAAGGTGCGTATGCCATTGCCTAAGCCCTCCAACGACGATGCCATGCCCAAGGACCTGCAGGAGCTCACTCAGCGGATGCGGGCGACCTACAGCCAGCAAGCGGGCGAATGGTGGAGCGCGAGCGGCGGTGGCCCAACCGTTGACTTCAATTTAGATCAGGTGGGGTAACGCGCCCCTGGTTCCGGTGCCGACTCTGAGAAACAAACAGACAGCGTCATGACTGCATCGGCGCAATGAGATGCAATGGAGTGAAGATGGCAGCCTCCACACAGAACACGCCGCCACAGCCCATTCAGCGTCCAGGTCTGATCGTATCGGCGATCAGGCTCGTCCTACGTGTTATCGGAGTACTGATCGCTTCACTGTTATTTTCAATTCTGATCGAGCTGGCGGGTCTGCTGCTGTTCTGGGAGGATCAAGGTTGGCGTCACAGCCAAGCCATGCTGACCAGCGAGCTAGGCTGGTTGAGCGAGCATTTTAAATCATCACTCATCATCCAGCAGCCCGGCCAGACGATCGTTCAATGGCTGAACCTTCTCAGTCAATGGCTATTGGTCAAGACTGGCTTTGCAGAGTTTGCTCAGCAGGCGCGCGTATCGAGCCAAGGGAGCGGCTACTGGAGTTGGCTCAATCAGCTCTACATAGGCATTGAAGATTTTGTGTTGGCGGCCGTGTATGTCGCCTTCACCTTCATGGTGCGCCTAACCGTTCTGCTTCTAGCGACACCCTTGTTCCTTCTGGCAGCGCTCACCGGTTTTGTGGATGGATTGATGCGCCGTGACCTGCGCAAGTTTGGCGCTGGGCGAGAAAGCAGTTTTGTTTATCACCGCGCCAAGAGGGCAGTGATACCTCTGCTGATCCTGCCCTGGATCATGTATCTATCGCTGCCCTTTTCGTTCAACCCTATGGTCGTATTTTTGCCTTGTGCTTTAATGCTTGGCATCACGACGGCAATCACAGCGACCACATTTAAAAAATATCTCTGACGGATCTCATTCATGAGATCAAAATCTGCTATCGCACTACTATGTCTAGCCACGCGAAGCCCTTGCTGAAGCAGTTGAATCCAGCTTCATAGGATGTGCGACTCACAAAATCAGCATCAAACAGGTTGACCTACCACGACATCAGCTCAGCGCTCAATACCAGAGCCAATATCTTGCCTTATGCGGTGACATATTTTTGCCGTTACAATATCGAGGCACCGAACAAGAGTGGTTGCTGCCTCCTCATTAAAAGTCTTGCAATTCGGATCCCCCATCAACACCGAATAGATTTCCTTCATATTAAAATCTTGATGAACCACCTCAGAGGAAAACGTATAAACCTCGTCATAAAAGCTTCTACCAAGGGGTGATAGGATCGCTTTACTACTAACATTGCTTAGAAGGTTATAACAGTAGCTTTTCTGCTCTGCGAGAAATTTGTTTTTCTTGGAGTTTTCTTTAGGATGAGCTAGTTCCATCGCCATTTTAAAGCCGACCCTATCGATTCGAGCGTGCACTTGAAGCCAAAATCCAATCTGCTCAGGAGCAAGCCAGTCAACATAAAAATCTAAAGACATCTCATATGTTGATCGGAGCAAGCAAACCGCTTGATAGTAGTAGTTATTAGCAATCAATAACTTGATCGCCTGTAAATTCTCGACGAGCCTGTAGAGGATTGAAAAAAGGGTTTGATGGTAATGAAGACCGGAGATGTAATCACTATGAAACCTCTTCAGCTCTTGCATTACTAGACCAGCGTGCACATGAAGCTTTTCTAATTCTTCTTGGTGCATGCATGAAATCTTTTCGCCTAAAACAGAATACGCTTGACCGGTCTCTTTTTTTGCCACTATTGAATCAATGAATGTTCCGAGATTTTCTTCTTTGAATCTCAAATTTTTGACTTGATACGCACTCTCCTCAAGTTCTATTGAAGTATCTAGAGCCACTACAGGCACGACCTCTATTCTGAGGTTTTCGTATGCCTTGTAGACAGCTGAATCATCGGGTGCAACGTACAACTCTGAACTACTTTTATTTATATTTTTGTATATGTATATTTGAGGGCGATGCCCTGAACGAATTAGATTTGCAACATAAAAAATGTGATCTTCAGGAGGTGAATCGGCGACGCTAACAAAGCCAGAACCAGAATTCTTATAGAAGCCATTCTTTATGTAACTTAATGGCATCCTTGTAAGTAGCGCCTGCTTCTCCCCGCGTTGAAAACGAATATATTTTTTCAAAAAAATATCGTCTTGAACGACCTCCCTACTTGAGTAGATTTTGTCTAGTGGAATTGTTGTTGTCACCGGGAGACGATTCAGCTTAGGTTTAATAATTTCCATCATGTTTACATCCTTGGGTTAGGTGCTTTTGGCTGCGGTGTTTGGGATCATCTATGAGTAGGCGAGTGGTCACTCAACATTGCATCGATTTTCGCCCGCATAGCAGAATCTTCCGATCAAAAATAACTTCAACCTGTCTCGTGCCGCAAACTGTGATAACGTACTTTGCTGGAACTTGGCTCGCGAAATACTATCACTGCTCGAAGTAATGTCCTATGACCACTCCTGAATTGCATCTCAAATAGGTAGCTGCGTACGGCAAATTTTTTTGCGCAAAAAAAATCGATACATCCCATTTCGGATTTACTGCTGAACAAAACAACTGTCCAATTGAAACTGGCTCTACATCCAATTGGGCCAATATTATGTCTAATCCCGCCCTTCGCTATTTTTTTATTTTTTCACTATCCATCATTCATGACGCCTGTTATGCCGCATCGGATAATGAACGGCAACAGCTCAGCTTGATCCAGCAGCAACTCGACGTAATCGAACACCTTGCGACACGAGCTGAAACGGCCATTACAGCAGAATCGGGTGAACGCTATCACTTTGATTATTCAAGGTTAATTCGAGACATTCGACGCATTCGCCAAGGTGTGAGGGGCTATCTTTTACCCTCCCGCGCACAACCCCGCGATCTCACTGAAGTGATGGGTGTCTACCGGCTCGACACTCCACCCACGGAGCCGTCGCCATGAGCATGACAGACGCTCAGGCCGCAGCCTTCCAAAACGCCTCCGGCTTTTCTGCCAAGAGCAGTTCAACTCTGTGGATCTCCATGGTTCTAGTCCTGGCATTGCTCTGGTGTGCCTGGGTGATATGGACCGCTTACCGAGGATGGGCGGCAGGAAGTGTTCGCTTTGGCGCGCTCGGAGGCAGCGCTGCACGCGTGTTGCTCGCCTTGTTGATTTTGATGTTTTTCACCCTTTCCTAAACCAGGAGATCACCATCATGCTCAAGTGCCTTGTTCCGCTGAAAAACAACCTACGTGATCGTGCGAGCCAGCGATTGATCGGCTTGCTGCTGGTACTGGGTCCGAGCCTGGCTTGTGCCGAGCTTCCCACCATGGAAGCCCCTTCGCGTGGCGAAGGCTCCGGCTTGATCGATACGATCAAAAACTACGCCTACGACGGCGGCATTCTGCTCGGTCTGCTGATCGCTCTGCTGGCCTTTCTCGGCGTAGCTTGGCACTCCCTCACTGTCTATGCCGACGTGCAGAATCAGCGCAAGACCTGGAAGGACCTCGGCGCTGTAGTGGGTATCGGCGCCCTGCTGGTGGTGATCATTATCTGGTTCCTGACCAAGGCCGCAGCGATTCTGTGAGGTCGAGATGAACGACACTATCGAGCGCCTTACCGACGGTACGCTGGTCTTTCTACCCGAGCGACTCAATCGTGATCCTGCTGTACTGCGTGGTTTGACCAACGATGAAATGTGGGTAGCGCTCGGCACAGGTGCGTTTATTGGCCTTCTGTTGGGCGTGCCTCTGGCGATTGCCACCGCCTCCATTGCCGTGGCACCGACCAGCATGATCGCCTGTATGGCGGTGGTGCTATTTGCCGGAGGCTCGCTACTACGTCGGGCCAAGCGAGCCCGTCCCGAAACCTGGTTGTACCGCAAACTCGAATGGATTCTCGCCAGCCGTTGGCGCCTGGGTCGCGGAAGTTTGATCCTCCACACCGGAGTCTGGACGGTTCGCCGCTCCCGTCGACTGCGCCCGGCCTTGTCCCGGTGGCAATCATGAGCCGATTTCGGAACAAGGTAGATGCCCAGCAGGCGCATATCTTCAGTCTGCGATTGGCGGTCATGGTCCTTGCCCTGCTCTCTGCCGGTCTCTGGTACGGCTGGCGCTCGGCACCGACCGATCTGACCGTGCATGTCCCCCCGGATCTGCGCTCGGGCAGCACTCGCAAGTGGTGGGATATTCCCTCAGAGAATGTGTATGCCTTTGCCCTGTACATCTTTGGCCAACTTAACCGCTGGCCTTCGGATGGCGAGCAGGATTATCGCCGCGCCATCTATGGCTTGCAGTCCTACCTGACTCCCGCCTGCAAGGCCTTCCTCGACGGCGACTACGAATACCGAAAAGCCGCTGGCGAGTTGCGTCAGCGGGTGCGTGGCGTCTACGAAATTCTGGGCCGTGGCTACAGCGAAGATCCAGAACTCAGGGTCAAGCAACTCGACCGCGACAGCTGGCTGGTCAAGCTCGACCTCAACGCCGATGAGTATTACGCCGCTGAGCCAGTGAAACGGGTGGTGGTGCGATATCCATTACGCGTGGTGCGTTTTGACCAGGATCCCGAGCGCAACAAGTGGGGGCTGGCGCTGGATTGTTATCAGGGTACGCCGCAAAAGATCTTTCTACCTGGAGGTGAGCAATGAAGCGTAGGTCTATCCTGGGGCTAGCCGTTGCGCTGATGCTATGGGGAGCGACAGCGCAGGCCATTGAGCTGATGCGCTGGGAGCGCCTTCCTCTCGCGGTCCCACTAGCGATCAATCAGGAACGGGTGATCTTCGTTGATGAGGATGTTCGGGTTGGTGTTCCCTCAACCCTGACGGGGAAGCTGCGCGTGCAATCCACCGGCGGCACGCTGTACCTGCGCGCATCGGAAGCCATTGCACCGACCCGACTGCAGCTGCAATCGGTCACAACGGGCGAGATCATCCTTCTGGATATCGCGGCCACGCCTGGTGATCAATCGCTGGAGCCGGTGCGTATCCTCAAGAATGCTCAGGCGCAGCCTGCCGAGGCTGAGGTCAACACCGTCCCGGTTCCAGAGCGTACACCGATCCCGGTTGCTTTGACGCGCTACGCCGCCCAAAGCCTGTACGCGCCGCTGCGCACCGTAGAGTCACTCCCCGGCATACGCCGCGTACCGCTCAAGGTGCGCACCGAGTTATCGACGCTGCTACCAACCGAAAACATGTCCAGCACCCCCATCGCCACCTGGCGACTTGGCGACTACTGGGTGACCGCCGTGAAGTTGCGTAATCGTGGATCAGAGACAGTGCAACTCGATCCGCGTCGGCTTCAAGCCAAGCTGTTCGCTGCCTCTTTCCAGCACGCATTCCTCGGCCCAGTTGGCAGTGCGGAAGACACCACGGTTGCCTACCTCGTCACCCGCGGAGCCGGCCTGGAACAGGCCACGCTGATTCTGCCTGTAGCACGGGGTGTTGGCGATGAAGGCTAATGCGTTGCTCAAATGGCTGGTACCGGCAGCGCTGTTAGCCGTGGCGTTAATCATCCTGAAAACCTGGGTGGCGAATGACGACAGTTCCTCTCCAGAGAAACCGCTCGATGAGCGTGATATTCAGTTATCCGCCGAACAAGCTAAGTCGCTTGGCATTGCCGGCGATACGCCGCGCGACACGGTCGCCACGCTGGTAGGTCAGGTGAAGGCCATGCGCAGCGACATGCTCGGGCTGAAGAAACACAACGATTCGCTGCAAACGGAGAACAGCCACCTGCGTGAGCGGGAAAACAGTGTCGACTCACGTATCCAAACCGCCCTTGGTAGCGTGACCCAACAGGTCGACGAAGGCCGCCGGCAAGCCAACGAAGCCCGACTCAAAGCGGAACAAGACAGTCGCCAGGCCCGTGGACTGCTGACGCAATTGCAGGAGCAGTTGTCGGGGCTGAGCGGTAAAGACAAGGGTATGCCCATCGGATTGGGGCTTGAGCCAGGCGACGGTGCTCAGCTCGAAGGGCCGCACACTGCCAATGATGCTCTGCAATGGATTGAGCCCTCGGATGCTCCAACCACCGACGCCCGAGGTAAAACCAAAAGCGTCTCTCCACTGAGTTTGCCAAGCACTTTCAACTCACTGGAAGGCTTGAAAGACAATGCTATTGATCGCAGCCAGAAACAGTTACGTGCCGCCACCAAGGGTGAGCGTGATCTGAAGCGGTCAGTTGATCGTACCGAAGACGCGAAGCCGGTCTACACCATCCCAGAAAACGCCACGCTGATGGGCTCGGTCGCCATGACAGCGCTAATCGGCCGCGTCCCGGTGGACGGCACCGTGAATGATCCTTATCCCTTCAAGGTACTGGTCGGTCCAGAGAATCTGACTGCGAACGGCATCGACCTGCCGGACATCGCAGGAGCTGTGATGAGCGGCACGGCGTCCGGTGACTGGACCCTGGCCTGTGTCCGTGGCCAGGTTGAATCGATCACCTTTGTATTCACCGATGGCACCATCCGCACGGTACCTCAGCCGCAAGCCATCATCAATCGCAATGCCTCCACTCCCCAGAGTTCAAGCACCGAGAAGGTCCGTGGCGGGCTCGGTTACCTGTCCGACCCGTATGGCATTCCTTGCATCGCCGGCGAACGACGGTCGAACGCCCAGCAGTACCTCGGTAGCCAAAGTCTGATCACCGCCGCCGGTGCGGGTGTCGCAGCCTTGCTCGGGGATGAGCGGAACAACAGCAGCGTAATCAGCTCGGGAGGAAGCACGCTCGGAGTCACGAACAGCGCGGGCAACAGCGCACTGAGCTCAATTCTCGGTGGTGGTGTCAGTGACATCCGCGAATGGGTCAACAAGCTGTATGGCGAGGCCTTTGCCGCTGTGTACGTGTCACCGGCCGCGCAAGTCGCATTGCACCTCGATCATGAGATCACCATCGACTACGAGCCCAAAGGCCGGAGCGTTCGCCATGAAAAAGACTCTGCTTCTCTGCCTGACCTTGATTAGCTGGATCTTGACGGGCTGCTCCACCGATAAGGAAACGATTCTGCCGCATGGTGCACAAACCATGCTGGACATCTGGAACGGCACCGGCGTCCAAGGTACTGAGCAGCAACTGCTGGATGCTCGACAGCAGTTGCGCCGTCCTCTGGCTCAGGCAGACCTCTCCGCCTCTCTCCAGGAGCCATACACTCGCACAGCGGCGAATGAGATCCATAACCTGTTCCCCCGCCTGCCCAATCCTGATCTGGTGCTGTACGTTTACCCCCACTTGAGTGGTACCGAGCAAGCGCCGGTTCCGGGTTATTCGACAGTCTTTCCGTTCTACCAACGTGTGCAGTACGCGTTACCTGGTGAACGTCAGGAAGACTTGTAGTGAGTACCGGCGGCTCGGGCAAAAGCACTCCTACATGGACAGGCTGGCGCAACTCGTTGCGCCCGCACGCCACCTTGGCCGATGAAGCCGCTCTGTATGCGCACAACCCCAGCTTCACTGATCACTTACCTTGGGTCGAGTACCTCGACACCGAGCAGTGTTTTCTGCTCGATGACAATCGCTCGGTCGGTGTGGTGTTCGAGTTGCTGCCCATTGGCACCGAAGGACGTGAACCCGATTGGCTGATGGCGGCCCGCGATGCGCTTGAGGATGCCCTTCAGGACAGTTTTGACGAGTTGGATCAAGCGCCTTGGGTGGCGCAGTTTTTCTGCCAGGACGACAATGACTTCGCCCCCTATCTGTTCCAGCTCACCGACTACATTGAGGACCGCGCACGAGGCACGGTCTTCACTGAGACCTATCTGGAGCTCATTCGCCGTCATCTAAAGGCCATCGCCAAACCCGGTGGTCTGTTTGAGGATAAAGTAGTGACGCATCTGCCCTGGCGTGGCAATAACCGCCGGGTGCGCCTGGTGGTCTATCGCTGGCTTGAATCTGAAGCTGAGGAGACAGGACTCACCCCGATGCAATCCCTGCAGCAAGCATGCGAACGAATCGGTGCCTCGCTACAAGCATGCGGAGTGCAATCAACACGTGTCGATGGTCGAGGTTTTTATGCCTGGTTATTGCCCTGGTTCAATCCGGCACCCACGCTCACCAATGAGGCACCCGAAGACTTCTACCAACGCGTGGCTTATCCGGAGGCGGGCGACGGTGAATCGTTAGATCTGCCCTTCGATCACGACTTTTCTGAACGACTGTTCTTCAACGAACCGCGCTCGGATGTGCAACACGGACTTTGGTTTTTCGACGGTCAGCCCCACCGCGTGATGGTGGTGGACAAGCTGCGGCGGGCACCATCAATCGGTCAGCTCACCGGCGAGACCCGCAAGGGCGACGCTGTGAATGCCCTGTTCGACCAGCTACCCGAAGATACGGTCATGAGCCTGACCTTGGTGATCAAACCGCAGGATGTGCTTGAGGATCAACTGAATCACCTGGCGCGCAAGGCTATCGGCGAAAACCTGGCGTCGACCCAGACCCGCCAAGACGTTGAAGAGGCTCGCGCAATCATCGGCCGCCAGCACAAGCTGTATCGTGGCACGCTGGCATTCTATGTGCGCGGCCACGATGGACATCAGTTGCATCAGCGCTCCGTCAGACTTGCCAACGCGCTGTTGGGGGCGGGACTGCAACCGGTACGTGAAGGCGATGAAGTCGCCGCCTGCAACAGCTACCTACGCTGGTTGCCAATGTCCTATAACCCATCCCGAGATACGCGCAATTGGTACACCCGCCTGATGTTTGCCCAGCATCTCGCGAACCTGATGCCCGTCTGGGGCCGCAGCACAGGCACAGGCCATCCGGGCATCACCCTGTTCAATCGCGGCGGCTCGCCGTTGAGCTTCGACCCGTTGTCACGCCTGGATCGGGCCATGAACGGTCACTTGCTACTGTTCGGCCCAACTGGCGCTGGTAAGTCTGCCACGCTGGTCACTCTACTGATGCAAGTTATGGCCGTGTACCGCCCTCGCCTATTTATCGTCGAAGCCGGTAACTCATTCGGCTTGCAGGGCGACTACTTCGCGACACAGGACCTCTCGGTCAATAAGGTCCAGCTAAAACCCGGCGCTTCGGTCAGCCTAGCGCCCTTCACTGATGCCTGGCGCCTGGTCGAGCAACCGGATCAGGTGGCCAATCTATCGATCGATGAGTGGGATGATGACGCCGTAGCAAGTCTCGAAGACCAACGCGATATTCTTGGTGAATTGGAAATTACTGCGCGCTTGATGATCACAGGTGGCGAAGCCAAGGAAGAGGCCCGCCTGAGTCGAGCTGATCGCAGTTTGATTCGCGAATGCATCATCGATGCAGCGCAAACGTGTGTCGGAGCGAATCACCAGGTGCTGACCCACGACGTTCGCGACGCCTTGCTGCGGGTCGCTGCCGATCCGCACTTGCCGGATAAACGGCGCGAGCGCGCCCAAGAAATGGGCCAGTCCATTGATCTATTCTGCCAGGGCTTCGAGGGTGAACTGTTCGATCGCGAGGGCACGCCCTGGCCAGAAAGCGATGTGACCATCGTCGACCTGGCCACTTACGCCCGCGAAGGCTACGAGGCACAGATGTCCATCAGCTACATCAGCCTGATGAACACCGTGAACAACCTCGCCGAACGTGACCAGTATCTGGGCAGGCCAATCATCATGGTCACCGACGAAGGCCATATTGTTACCAAGAATCCATTGCTGGCGCCGTTCGTGGTCAAAGGGACGAAGATGTGGCGCAAGCTCGGTGCCTGGTTCTGGCTCGCCACACAGAACCTCGCCGACTTCCCCGCCGCCGCACAGACCATGCTCAACATGATTGAATGGTGGATTTGTTTGAACATGCCACCGGCGGAAATTGAAGAAATTGCACGATTCAAGAAGCTCACGCCGGCGCAGAAGGCCTTGTTGCTCTCAGCCAATAAGGAGTCGGGAAAATACACTGAGGGTGTTGTGCTATCGAAGAAGCTTGAGACCCTGTTTCGTGCCGTTCCGCCCAGTCTCTATCTCGCCCTGGCCATGACGGAGCCCGAGGAAAAAGCCGAACGCTGGACACTGATGCAGAGCACCGGCTGCTCGGAATTGGAGGCGGCTTACCGGGTAGCTGAACGGGTCGATAGGATGCGAGGAATTAAGTGAAACGGAGCTGATCCTAGGTTTCGATCAACCTGGCAGCAAATCCTTGAACACCTTCTCCACGTAGGCTTGCATGAACCAGTCAGGGATCTCATCAGCCCTGAATTCAAGGTCAGTCCCGTCCGTTACTTCAGCGAGCAACACCAGATCAGCGCCGGAGTTATCAAAGATATAAGCCCGGTTCGAGGCTGCGATGGCTGCTGGCAATAGGTTCAGGCAACGACCGTAGCGCTGCACAATTTTTTCCGTTGGGACTGGGTGCCCACCTGCCGCGACACGGTTCTTGACCCTGTTGATATTAATGTCAGGATCTTCAGTGGCGACAAAGTAGAGGTAGGTTCGATATCCCGACGCTTTTGCCTTAAGCATAAAAGCGACTTTGTCCTCGCTAGACATCACCGTTTCGAAGGTGAAAGACAACTGGGCTTCAAGGAGCTTGTGCCGCATGAAATCAGAGAGCACGGAAGCAAAATAGGAGTTCATCGCAACGGATTGGAAATTCAGGCCGTTATTGCTGAAGCCTATTTTGGATGCCTCTTCAACGAGCTGGGTCGACCGAATCAGTCGGTGCGCCTTGATAAAGCCGAGGACCTCGTCACCTTCGACTTCCAGTTGAAAATCGCTGAACTCCAGGCGTCCACCCTCTTTGGCAGCCTTTTCGATTTCATCCGGGTTGATGTAGATCCCGATCAGATGGGAAGGGACGGCACTTTTCATTGTGCTTTTACCGGAACCATTAGGGCCGGCAAACACCCTCAGCCGAGGGACAGTCATAAGCAGCGGTGCACCTTGATAATCCCGCCCAAGGTCACTTTATGCTTGGGCTTGGCCACTCGAATAACCTTGTGCTTACCGTCGGCAGTCGTCTCAACGAGCTTGCCGTCCATGACTTCCATCACGCTGCGTCCGGCCGCCAGCGCGTTGATATAGGCCGTATTGATCGCACCTTCAGCCATGGCTGGGATTTTACCCTCCAGTCGGCTCACCAGATCGTCACTCAACACTTGGTCGGCTTTCATATCGCGCTCCACGTTCTCAGAGCGTGCAGAATCTGCACTTATCAGAATCCTAGCTACGTAAATCTGTTTATCACAGACCAACGCCACTTCTGTCAGATCTCCATTCTAGAGGAATGGGGCCTGGAACCATACCTTCCAGTAAATTTTCCCGTGTAGGCCATATCGTCAGGGTTGGAGCCGCACGGCTACGGTGAAACGCCTTGAAGCCGTTGCTGAACTCTCAATAAAAATCCTGCTTCGAAAGCATCCTGAGATTCTCCTGTCGGACAAGTCTTCCGTGCCTGCGCCAGTTCCCACCACAGCGGTACGTCACCGGGTGAATTAAGCCAGGCCTGAGCGCATTGCACGCCACGTTCGATCATAGGCGCAAATTCGCTGCCCCACGGTGTCAAAAGGCTCGGGCAGCCGTCCGCCGCCGGAATTGAAACGTAATTTTCGTCCATAGACACCCTAGCTTTCGATTATTTATTAATGCTCGGTCTGTTCTAAGCAGCATAGAAACAAAATTGATACTCGGCTTAAGCATCAAAAAAGCCCGAATCAGAGCCAATGTAGACTATATCCCGTGGATTGAGAGTCCCTCAAGGCGCAGTTTGCGCGCATGACTCAAGACTACGAACAGCTTCGTCTGCAACTGGCGGAAAACATCCGCTCGATGCGGCGTGTGAAGAACCTTACCCAGGAGCAATTGGCGCTCATGGCCGAGGTGGATCGTACCTATGTGAGTCAAATCGAACGGGGGGTAGGCAATCCGTCGTTATTGGTTCTCTGCAAACTCGCCAACATTTTCGAGATCAAAACGGATCAGCTGCTCATTGAGTCTGACGTGCTTGCTCGTACACTGAGCGCTGAATGACCATCTGCTGATCTAGAAGACCGCTATAAACCGACAATCCTGCGTTCGGCTTTCTCACTGACGCCCCTCTCTCGATTATTGAACCTGTCCAGGCCATACACCCAGAGCCTGGATCATGTCTGCTGCCCGCCCGCACATTTCGCCCCGAAAATTGCATCCGTTGGTGCTGAGCATTCTGCTGGCATCCGGGTCAAGCGTAGCGCTGGATACCGGCAACATTACCGCCTCCGTACTTTCTCCAGACTGCCTCGAGTACAGAGTCGTCGGCATCTGCTTTTGGTTGCTCTGCACCCCCTTCGGCTGCACGGTTAAAACCTCAACCAAGGTTCGACATTTCATTCCTGAACTGGTGGTCTCGAGCTACGCCACCACCGGCAATAATCCCTGGACCGAGATGGCTACCCTCTCCTCTCCCATCAGCGGTGCAGAAGGTGGTGGTAACCTGATCACGCCGAACACACAGCGCGATAACCTGCCTCGTTTCAAAAACGTTGATGGCATCGGTCACCCGGGGGGATGGGCCGCCACGCAACTGGCATCGCAATCTGGTTACGCATGCGTCAGCGGCGCCACGGCATTCTTGCCCTACTACCTGAGCACTTTGGACTCACTGGCTTGGCGCCATGGCATTCCGGAAAGTTTCTATCCCGAATCCCTCGTACCGGGAGTCCGTGAAATTGGTCATCAGGCATTGGGAAATATGTGGGGAAACGTCTATCCCCGTCAGGGCTTCCTGATACAGCCGGATGATTTCAAAGCTTCTGCGGTGATGGCTCAACGGGCCGGTGATGTGATTACTCGTATTGGGCAACCGCATGTGTACTTACCGCTCACACCTATACCTCGCGACGGTTATTGGCCGCCCGGTCCTATCATCGAAAACGACGCCACAACCCACAAGTGGCAACTGTTATATCCCCAGCTTCAGCCTACGTGCGCCCTCTTCCCCAGCGATCCTATACAGAGCGCCGATGGCGGCTACGCCTGGTCACTGTGGCGTCCTTATAGCTGCTGCAAACGTGAGGGGCAGACCTTCCTGTTCAGCATCGACTTCGAAGGAGGTGCGTCATGAACCGGCGTAACAGTCGACCAACGCTAGGCATCGTGAGCCTGTGGCTCTGCACACTCTTGGCGGCGGCCGCTCCTACCCATGCCGCCGAGGACGATTATAGACTCGGCACTCAAGGCGGAGTACTCGACGACCGGGTGATGTACACCATCGGCGGTGGCTCCGCAGTGGGCTCTCCGAGCTCGTTCTATCGACCCAGTGGTCTCGGCGTCGGCGGGGCCTGGCGCGCGAACATGATGTGCGGAAACATGAGCCTCACCAACACCCTGCAAAATCAGTTAAACGGTGTGACCGAAGGTTTCCAGCAGATCATGGGCAGCATTGTGCAGAACGCGACCCAAGCCGTGATGTCGCTACCAGCGCTGATTATCCAGCGCGCCAATCCCGGCCTCTATGAGTTGCTCAGCAACGGCGTGATGCAAGGTCGCATTGACTTCGACCGCTCCAAACTGACCTGCCAGGCCATGGCCGAGAAGATGGCCGATAACGTTGGACAAGCGGGCTGGGGGGCTCTGGCCAAGAACCAGGAAATGCAGGTAAATCTGGAGAATACAGGCGGTGATGCCGTGGCCGCGGTGAAAAAAACCGAAGCTCGTAATGGTAACAATGGGGTGTCCTGGGTCGGTGGGCAGAAGGCGGGAGGTAGCGGGCAGACGCCCATCAGGGTGACCTCCGATGTGGTCCGTGCGGGCTATAACCTGCTGCATAACCGCGCAACGGATGAAAGTGCCTCAATCAGTAGCAGTGATTGCCTGGGCGGAGCCATCTGCCAGACCTGGGCTTCCCCCCAGGAGGAATCCGAATGGGCTGTTCGTGTATTGGGTGAGAGCGAAGTCGCAACCTGTGACAGCTGCGAAACCCTGCGAGCTACCGCAGGCAGCGGACTGACACCACTGATCCAGGAGACCTACAGTGAACACCTCAAAGCCCTGCAAGGGTTGCTGTCGGGTTCCCTGCCACTCACTCCTGATAACCTGGCCAGAGCATCCAGTTCAATGCTACCGGTGACCCGTGGCGTGGTCGAAGCCCTGCGCGACGATCCCGACCAGGATGTGCTGGCGCGGCGCTTGGCCAGCGAGACGGCCCTGTCCAGTGTGCTCGATAAAGCGCTCCTGCTACTGCGCACACTACTGGCAGGTAGTCACGAACCGAACCTCGCCTCCGCCGAGCCGGCACAGACCGCTTTGACGAAAAACATTGATGCTCTCGAGCGTGAGATACGCCTGTTGCAAACCGAACTGCAGGTTCGGCAGATGCTGGCCACTGCCAGCCTTGTGCTTGATCGGCATACCGGTGGTGCGGATGCTTCACGTACCGTCGAACAAGGCGACCCTGAGCCAGGGCGACTCAATGACGCGGACTCTAGGCGCAAGTGAAGCCATGAAACGCTCACGGTTATGCACACTGATCTCAGGCCTGGGGATTGCTGTCGGGATGATCCTGACCGCCATTCTGGTCGCATGGATCGGCCGCACTGCACTGGGTAGTTTCGAGGTCTGGCAGCAGGTATTCGAATCCGTACGAGCCTATCTGCGGTGGTGGCGCACTGTGCTCTATAGCGCCCTCTTTGCGTTCTGGTGGGATTTGCTTCGACGCTACCGACACCAACCACAGGATCGGCGGCGTGTAACACGCATTGGAGCGATGGGGCTCTTGCTCTTTACCTGCATCGAACTGACCCGGTTGTGACCGCCATGCTCATGAGCACCAACAGCTACTTGGAGTTTTACCTCTCCCTGCTGGCCTGGATCATCAACAACGGCATATGGAGCGTGCTGTCCGACACCGGACTGTTCGCTGCGCCGTTTGCTGCAATCATCCTGCAGGAATGGCTATCGGCCCGACAACAAGGCGCCGATGAAGGCAACAAGGGATTGCTCTCGGTACCGCGAATCGAGAACCGATTATGGCTGGCCTACATCGTCATCTTGTTCGGTTGTGCACCGGTTTTTCCGTTGAGCCTCACATCAATGGCATTCGATGATGTCGCGAGTCAGCGCTGCGGCGTGAGTGTGGCCAAGCCGGCGGAAACCGCCTGGGGTACCACCTTCAATACCATTGGCGAGCGCTCTGCCAACGTGCCGATCTGGTGGTTCTTGGTGCATGCGCTGAGCAAAGGCATAAACGCCGCGGCAACCGCCGCCATCCCATGCGCACCGGATATCCGACAGATGCGCATGGAAATCGACAGCTCGCGCATCGACAGCCAAGTACTGCTGCAAGAGGTCGCGGACTTCACTCGCGACTGCTATGGCTACTCCCGCTCTCGGTTGTTCACCAATCGTCCACAGTTGGACAGGGCCCAAAGTCACGATGCCACCTGGATCGGCTCAACCTATTTTCTCGACACACCTGGCTACTACGATACGGATCGTTCTCGCACGCCACGAGTCAGTTGGCCCTATGACCAAAGCCGCGATGTTTCCCTGCCTCAGCTAGAGAATGGGGCGGGTTATCCCACCTGCAAACAGTGGTGGAACGACAGCGGTATCGGGCTACGGGATCGATTGATTGAGCAAGTCGACGCTTCGCTGCTCACCCAATTGAAAGGCTGGCTGACTGGGCGATCGAGCAACGAGATCGAAGACGCCACGTTGCGTGAGTTGGTCAGCCCGCGTCAACAATCGATGTCCATGTCACCCGGACAGGTGTACCAGGACTATGGCTCCAGCGCCCGTGGCGGCTCGATCAATCAGGGGCTCAATAACCTGGCGACAAACACCGGATTGGCTCTCGGGTCCTTCAGTAATTTTCCCGCAATGAATGCGCTACGCGCTGCTCTGCCGATGGTGCAGGCGTTCTTAATCATGGGAGTCATCATCAGCCTGCCGCTGGTTCTGTTGGTCAGTACCTATCAGTTAAAGACCGTAATGACGGTGACATTCGCGCTGTTCACCTTGCACATGCTGACCTTCTGGTGGGAGCTGGCGCGCTGGGTTGACTCAAGTATGCTCGACACCTTGTACAACCAGGTTTCAGCTTCCAATCAGGTACTGTTGTCACTGCCCACATCGGGATTTATGGATGGGACTGTCACAGCTCAGGTGATTGAGTATGTGATGGGGGCGATGTTCATCGTGCTGCCAATGCTGTTCTTGGCTGCGATGAGTTGGGCAGGGTATCAAGTGGGCTCTGGGGTAGAGGGCATGCTCAGTAGGGGAACTCAGGCGGCGCAAACCAACAGCTCCAAAGGAGCATCACAATTGGCAAGCGCCGCAAAACTGACTGCGGGTAAATTGAAGTAGCACGTCTTACTTCAACGAGCCCCACTCATCATATTGCTCTGGCCAAGATGTCCGATGCGTAGGACCGTCAGCATCATCAACGTCCGACGTATCGCCATCTCGGCCAGGTTGAACGAATGCAAGTGCGCTGACAGTGCATACCAAAATAAACAGCCAAAAGCTCAAACAGAGCAAAGCCCCCACCGCCACTAATTTCGCAACCAGAAAGCCGCCATGGACAAGTAGCTTTCCAGCAGGAATACCTCTTGCTGTCGCCCCTTCAGCCAAACGCATCTCGAACGCTTTCAACTTGCGATAAGCACGCTTAATCGTCCTGCCCCCTGCATATGCCCAGCGGCGGCCGCGAGAGTCTTGATTGTGGTGTGGGGTCAGCATGTTCTCGCCCTCTTCTGAGCGCGCTTTCTAGTTGAGGCCGAGCTAACAGCCTACTACTGAAAACTGTCCGCACCTGACCGTTTATCAGTTTTCCCAGCCAAAAAAACCTCACTGGAAGACGGAAGACAAACCCAGTGAAGGAGCGTCTCTCCAGCGATTGACCCATGTAAATCGTCCGGCTAAATACACAGTACGGATCGCTGTTTTCGACAGCACACTCCCAGGTAGCCGAAGCCTTCAAGGCTACGTCACTTCGGTGAAGGCTTTCCCAAGTGCGATAAGCGTTCGGTAGCTCGCACGGTGACCGCTTCCGCGGTGATGAACGCCTTCTCCTCTGCTGAGTGCCTTTCGAGCCTTGCTCGTCAGATAACCCTTCTTGTTTTTCTTCAACCCACTGCGGGGAAATTCTTTCCCGCACGGGACAGGTTTTTTCGCGTTTTTAACGGAGGTACACCATGTCCGACTCACTCACACCCGAAGCCCTGAGCACCATTCAGTTACCCATCGTGTTTACCCCTGATGCCTGGCGAAGGGCGGTGCTATTCGAGCATTCAGATCATCCTGAAAGCCTACTGCTCACTCAGTTGAGCAATGTAGTACGCGCGGCCCTCGAAGCTCACCTCGCCCACCCACTCGAACCTTATGTCGTATTCGAGGTAGTTCAGATCACATCAATAGGTCGTCCAGACCATGACTCGACACTGCAACTGAGCCTCAGACTGTTACAAGAGCCGAACCAGCCTGTCGCCTTGCTGATCGCTCTTGTTGGAGAGCACTAGCACTAAGGACCCATCACCCATATTCGCACTTGGGCAACAGGCCTGGCCTGCGTCAATCCAATTCCACCACCCAACCGGGGAACCCTCCCCCGACGGGCAAGGCGTTCCTCCGTTATTTTGAGGAACATGCCATGCGCGATATCTACCAAGACGTGACTGACAAGATCATTACTGCTTTGGACCAAGGGGTCGCTCCCTGGATCAAACCTTGGGCATCTACCAGCTCATCTCACTCTGACCGTCACCAACCCTACCCGATCAACGCCATCACTCAGCGCCCCTATGCCGGCATCAACTTGTTGTTGCTATGGGCCGAGTCCCGGCTACAGGGATTTACTCAAGATCGTTGGCTGACCTTCAACCAAGCCAAGAAAGCCGGCGGACACATTCGCAAGGGCGAGCACAGTACCCTGGCGGTTCTCTACAAGCCGATGGAACGCGAAGAGCAAACAGAGTCGGGCCAACCTGTTCTCGATGAGAATGGCCAGCCCAAGGTCACTCACTTTGGCATTCTCAGAACGCATTTTCTGTTCAATGTCGAGCAAACGGAGGGGCTCGAAGCGCTCACTGAAACACCGATCGAAACGGAACCAAGCGATCCATTCCAGGCCAACAGCGCTGCGGAAAATCTGTTGTTAGCGTCTGGAGCAAAGATCGTCCACCGGCCTGCCAGCGAAGCGTTTTACCACCCGCTCAAGGACTTCATCCAACTGCCGACGAAAGCCCAATTTCATGATGAAGGCGGCTACTACGCGACCGCACTACACGAGCTGACACACTGGACCGGACATCTCTCCAGGTTACAGCGCGAAGGAATCATCTCTCCCTATCCGTTCGGCTCACCGGCTTATGCTTTTGAGGAGTTGGTCGCCGAGATGGGTGCTGCTTTTTTATGTGCCCACGCCGGTATCCAAGGAGCGCTTCGACATGAAGGCTACATCGACTTCTGGCTCAAGATCCTCAAGGCAGACAAACGAGCGATATTCCGGGCGAGTGGTCAAGCCAGGGCTGCGTCGGAATACGTGCTCCACCTGAAGCAGCAATTGGAGCAAGCAGTAGTGGAAACGCAGGAGCCCCAACGTTCAGTCGTTAGCAACTCTTAAAACTCACCCTTTCACATGCTTCACAGGGCCCGACGCGAGTTGGGCCCTCTTCTACCAGCGAAGGCGCATCAAGACATCAGCTACCATCAGCGCTGCTGCTCAGTTAGTAATCACCCCATCGCAATCAGCGTACTCCGCGGTACGCAGAGTTTTATCCACAGATATACCCACGTTTTCCGTGGACAACTTTACCTACGTCCGAGAGCCTCTCTTGGACGCAGCGGGCCACGGAAAGATCGCAGGTCAGTTATCCAGGTTTTCTGCCAGAAACCCGACTAGATCGAGCGGACTTCGGCTGTCGATTACCTTGTAGATCAGATCGCGTTTGCTGCGCGGCAACTTCTTGACCACGCTCTTCGCTGAGGCCCTGACAGCCTCATCTGTTCCATGGATACGTGCCGCGAGGAGCAGCACGAGCGTTGCGTCAGTAAGGTTCATGGCAGGGACCCAAAAATTATGCAGCCGCAGTGTACTGACTCTTTTCTTTTCAGTACCAGCTCAAGAAACCGATGTCTGGCGATTTCAATATTCCGATTGCCGCGTAAAAGGACACCAGCCAAAAGGAGATCAAAGGTCGAAGGGGAATGGGAGTTCAAGGGTAAGAGCTCTACCCGAAAAGGCTAAAAGGCCATAGGTCCGGCCGCCACCCTGGAGACCACGATGCTTCTCAACCTGTTTCTTCGCAAAAAGCAAAAGCCTCCCCCCCTGCTGTCCGCGAACGTCACCGAAGGTTACCTGTCCGTCGAGTCAGCTCAAACTCTATTGGCGGTCGATCACCGCCGCCAGTTACTGGATCGAATCTGGCAATACACCGCCCTCTCCCATACCCAATTCACTCAGCTCTACTTGCATCCGATCCATCGTTACGCCAAGCAGGTTCAGCTACTCCCGGCCAGCGAGGCGCACCATCATGCCTATCTTGGCGGTATGCTCGACCATGGGCTGGAGTTGGTCGCTTGTAGTCTGAAACTGCGCCAGTCCTACCTGCTACCCACCGGCGCAGCCCCTGAAGACCAGGCTGCTCAGACTGATGCCTGGTCCGCAGGTATCGCCTATGGCGCCCTGCTGCATGACATCGGCAAGATCGCCGTGGACATGTTAGTCGAACGCCAGGACGGCCGCCTTTGGCATCCTTGGCAGGGCCCCTTGGATCAGCCCTATCGCTTTCGCTACATCAAGGGTCGCGATTATCACCTGCATGGCGCAGCGGCAGGTTTGCTATACACCCAGATCCTCGACCGCCCTATCCTGGACTGGCTCAGTGGATTTCCGGCACTGTGGGCTAGCCTGCTGTATGTCTTGGCTGGTCAGTATGAACATGCCGGCGTGCTGGGAGACTTGGTAATTCAGGCCGACCGAGTCTCCACCGCGCAGAACATCGGTGGTAATCCGAGCAAAGCCCTACAGGCGCCGATTCATTCTCTGCAACATCACTTGATCAGCGGACTGCGTCATCTGGTTCAGCACGAGCTGAAACTCAACCAGCCAGGCGCTGCGGGTTGGCTAACCCACGATGCTCTGTGGCTGGTCAGCAAGACAGTCACGGACAAGCTGCGAGCCTATCTGCTGTCGCAATCAATTGAGGGCATTCCTTCATCCAACATCGCGGTGTTCGACGAGCTGCAATCGCATGGGCTGGTCGAGTCGACCCCGGAAGGAAAAGCCATCTGGAGCGCGCTCGTCGCACAGGGAAACTGGCAGCAGACTTTTACCTTTCTGCGACTACAGCCAGCGTTGATCTGGGGGAACGAAGACCGGCCTGAGGCTTTCAGCGGAACGGTGAACATTGCAGCACATGACCACCCAACTGACGCTCCGGTATCACTATCAGCGCCCAAGGCAGGCGGAACAGGATCGCACCAAAGCCAATCGCAGCCAGATCCCATGGCGATGGAGGATGCTGACTACCTCGGAACGCTGCTGGATATGTTCGAAATGGGAGAACCCGAGCCGAGTGAAACGTCGTCAGAAAATGTTCTCGAAGTCTCAAGCCCACCGTCGGATGACCCAGGCCAGGTCTTCCTGAATTGGGTCAAGGAAGGCATCCAGAATCACAAGCTGATCATCAATGACAGCAAGGCCAAAATCCACACGGTGTGTGGCAGCGTAATTCTGGTCACACCTGGCCTCTTCCAACGCTACGCGCAGGAGTTTCCTGGTATCTCACAGGGGGCCGATCAAGAAATTGAAGAATGGCGCTGGGTGCAGAAGCAGTTCGAAAAACTGAAGGTCCACAGGAAACGAGACGATGGCTTGAACATTTGGATCTGTCAGGTCGAAGGTCCTCGGAAGAAAGCAAACCTTAAAGGTTATTTGCTCGAAACTCCGGAGTTGCTATTCAACATTGTGCCAGCCGATAATCCTTTTCTTAAAATCGTAAATGCTTAAATTTCCATAGTAATCTATTGGATCCTACGACATTCTGCACCGCGAGTATTAGGACTGCCGAACTTATGGCCGGCCACAATACTGTGACGCCATTGCCGTTTGAGAGACAGCACACTACAGCCTACACCGACGCGGTGAAATTATGACAGCGTGCCCCGGTTTGACAGAGGGTCGGCCAGGGCGGGCTCGGTCTCTCTTCGCCCCCTTTCTATCTCATCCCTGAACCCGCAGATGATCACTAGTAAGGATGTTTGTCCACGCAGTCCTGAAGTCTCGCAACGCCTGGTTCGATGCTGGCTTCCCATGGAAAATCTTGGTGAGCTAGGCTCGTGCCAAGCTCACAGCCAAAAGCGCGCATTCGCACCGAAGGAACTGTCAAACACAAATGACTTTGTATTTGATGACGGTATGGCTACAGAAGAGCTCACCTTAAGCGATCCATTGAGTCTCCTGTTTTGCTCTCACCATCAACCGAGCTGGGTGGAAAAAACAAGTCTCAGATGGATAGGCGTTCTTCTGGCAGAGATTCATACCGAATCACACCTCGTGCCCATAGATCGCCTTTGTGAGCGGCCCTCCGGATGGATGAAGGCGAGATCACGAGCCACTTCCCAATTTTCGGCTTAACCAAAGGCCTCCCCATTCGGGCGTGACAGGCCGCAAGGAACGGCTCCATCTTTTCGATTATATGCGGTGCGAGCTGGGCTACCTCCGACGATGCATAGCTGGCTTCGGGTGCATAGGTCAGTCCTTTCGGAAAAGCGTACGCTGTATCCCAAAATACTGCCGGCATTTCGCACGCTAAGAAACCTGCACCCGCAGGTAGGTAGTACGTACCCAAGTCGATAATCGAGCCATCGAGTTCCACCCAATAATGAGAATGCTCGCCGGACTCAGATGCATACCCGTGAACGAAGCCCCTTCGCTGATCCTGCGAAACCACAAAGGCTGAAAATCTACCCCCCAGCACCTCTGGGCTATGTCCCAGCGACTGCAAGAGACTGTGCACACCAAAAGATGCATACAAGCATCGTTTGTAGTAGTCATCGGGAAACTGGGCCTTCAGGCATCTATCAACTACACAGAGAACGCGCTCAACAACCGTAGCATCGACCAAAGCAAGCTCCTTCTCAGATTTGGTGCTTGAAGATAAATATAGTGGCCATTACATGACATAACATGACTAAAATCCACCCCGGCACCTGATGGATCGCCTTGCGCTGGAACGCCTAATTACCACGCCCAGCGCAACATGCGACGTCAGGGCCGTCTATATACCTCTCTCAGCGGTAGCAGGCGACTGATGAGACTCTCTGCAGGTAAGCTATATGGATGAGCAGGTTGCGCTGAAGTTGATCGCCGAGAAGGCCTATGACGTCGGGTACTCCGCCAAACTTCACTTCTCCACCTACGACATTGTGGAGAAAGCTCCAGGCTGGATCGGCCTGATCTCCCTGGTGATTGGCGTGCTAGCGCTCTACATCGATTTCTTGGCGGCAAAACACATCTCGGCGCTCATTACGGTGATCGGCATCTGCAGCCTCTACATCACCTATTATGGCGATACCAAAGAGCAGTATTTCCAGGCTGGGAACAAGCTGACGCAGTTGCTGGATCAGCTGAAGAGCATGTCTGCCCGGTGCAAATCCAACCACCAGTTCACCTCCGCCGATCAAGCCGAACTAGATCAAATCACCACCGATTTCCGCTCAGCCTGTCAGAGGAAGCACATCCTGTTCTCGGGCTGGCTTGCTCACAAGAAATTCTTCTGGGATCAACAGGTCGACTGGATCGCTGAGCACCGTGAGTTTTCGTTTTTCAGGGACAAGATCCCGTTTTCAGTTTACGCGCTAATCGTGGTGATTCTGATCGCTTTTGCCGGCGGGTCATGGCTTGCAGCGCATCCAGATCTTCTGCTCTCCCTAAAGGACGTCTGCACCCATGAGTAAAGAGCTTTTCGAGCAGTTTCGTAGAAACCTGGCGGTTAAGAATGCCGACGAGATCTCCAAAAGCTACCGGCAGATCACCGAGAAGCTGAACGGGAAATACTACGATAGCACCTCAGACATCCTCCACTGCCGCCAGGTAGGTTCGTACGGTCGCCATACCGCCGTCCACGGCGTAAGCGATCTGGACATGGCATTCGTGCTGCCGTGGTCGGAGTACGATCGCTTTCAGCGTTACGAAAACAACAAACAGTCGGCATTGCTCGGTGAGATACGCCTCGCCCTGAAGGAGCGCTTTCCGAACCATGAGGTCAGGGCTCAGCAGCAGGTAGTGTCGATCAACTTCACGGACTACGTGGTCGAGGTGCTACCTGCATTCGAGCATGAGGATGGCAGCTACACCTATCCGGATGCGAATGACGGAGGCAGCTGGGAAACCTGCAACCCGGTCGCTGAAATCGATGAGATCAACGCGCTAAACCAGGCCAAAAACCATAACCTCAAGCGTCTGTGCAAAATGGTGCGGGCCTGGAAGAACGACCATGGCGTGCCGCTAAAAGGGATGATGATCGACACCCTCTGCTACCAATTCCTCAAGAACACCGCGGACTACGACGCCAAGTCCTATTCCGCTTACGGCGAAATGACTCGGGATTTCTTCGCATACCTGGTGGATATTGACGAGGTCAAGGAGCAATGGCGTGCTCCTGGAAGCGGCTCGATCGTCACGAAGTCAGGTAACTTCCACCCCAAAGCCAAGAAGGCCCTGAGGCGTTTACAGGAGGCTCTGGACGATGCTGAGGTAGCCCATGAGCGATGGAGTACCGTCTTTGGCGAACATTTCCCAGAGTATGTCGAGCAGGAAAAGAAGCAGGCAATAGCGGAGAATCGGGTCAAAAATGGCGAACAGTTCATTGGCCGAAAATTCAGTCTCGACATCCAGTACACCCTTCGTATCGATTGTTCGGTCAAAAATGAGGGTGACCGGCTTCGCAACCTCATGTCACGCGTTATTACCTACCGGATCCCGAAACAGCGTGATCTGACATTCTGGGTAGCCGAGATCGATGTGCCGCCACCTTATAAAATCTACTGGAAGGTGAAGAATCTCGGCCCGGAGGCCATCGAGCGGAACATGATTCGCGGGGAAATCCGTATCGACAGCGGCCACCATCAAATCACCGAGCACTCCACCTTCCAAGGCGATCATTACGTGGAATGCTATGCGGTGAAAGACAACGTGTGCGTTGCCCGCAGCCGAATCATCGTGCCGATATGAGTACTGTCGAAGTGTTTCAGGAGACAGTCCGCACTTACGCAACTTTTTGCGACGAAGCTACAAAGCACCGGTAAAAAACAATGCCATACGCTATCGGCGAGGGAGGCAGCTTTGAAGCAATATGCAGCGAATAGCGTCGACGAGTTAAACCAGCTCATTGGGAGCTTCGGTGAGGATATTTTGTTTCGTGGCCAGACCTCCCATTACGGTGAGGTGGGAGCCCCCTCCATAGGAACGTCCTTCGACAGGAAGGGGTGCATAACGAGCGAAATGCTCAAGTGGTGTCGCTACTCCCAAGGCGTGTTGGATGCCTACATCGCCCAGCACCGATCAGACTTTGCCTACCAGCAGGCCCTCCTTCAGCACTACGGGTGGCGTTCGTTTTACGTCGATTGCACTTCAAGTGCAGCCGTAGCTGCATGGTTCGCCAGCCACAAATACAGTGAAGCAACCACGCTGGAGCTGTGCGAGGACTGTGACGAGGTGGCGGTGATGGTCAGAAAGCGCATTGCCCGCTATGCACCTGTGATCGGCACTGGCCATCTGTATGTGCTCAGTAAGCAGGCCGCTAATCATGTAGGCCTGGTCAACTTGGCTACGTTGACGGTTGAGGGCTACAGGCCGCGCACCGTGGCTCAGTCAGCTTGGCTTCTCGGCCCTCTGCACAATCCGATTCCACAGAATTGCTATCTCGCACAAATCACTGTCCCGAGCGACGTTCTGCAGGCGTATGCCGCTGCCCGTGGCTTAACCGACACGAACACGCTCTTTCCCTCTCCCGCAGACGATCCGATCTTAAGATCACTGCTGGGCTTGCCGTGGGAGGAGATCAAGTTTGAAGCAAGCCTCAAAAATCTGCCTGCGTTCAAGCGAGCACTGGAGCTTCCGGAATACCATCCAAGCTCAGTGAAAATCGCAAGTGCGCAAACGGCGTTCTATCGTGGTGCAAGGATTCTGGATACCCAGGGTTCGATTGATGGTAACCCTCACAGTGGAATCTTCGTCGAAATCCCGGACATGGTGCTCTATGGCTCAGCCGACCCGAGCAAACCCCTTCGCTTCCCTGAGATCGAGAAGCTAATCAACGAGAATGGCACGATAGCATTCGAAGCAGACACGTTGATCAAGCATCCAACCCTCGATCACCTGACGCTCTACCAGAAGGGCGTCGGCGTCATACCTCGCGGGCCCGACCTATTTGAGGTTTGTGAACTCACCGTCAACCACCCAGGGCTCCGACTGAGCGGCGCCGGCTTCATCACGGGCTGGACATATCGGAGGCAGGCAAGCGGAGTGTGGACACGGGAAGCTCAGACCACAGATTGCTCATGCGGCAATCCCATCGTCCATGCACAGCACATCAGCGCACTGCACATCGCCGAAGAGTTCCTGAAAGATCCCAAAGGCTTCGATTGACGAAGCTCGTGCACTCAGCCGTGCCGATCACTTAGGAGCACGGACGGCTAGCCTCGACGAATGTCGAGATGAATCTCGACTCATCGCTGTAACCGACTCACTACGCTATCCTGATCAAACTCGCAGCCGCTTCCAAGATCCTCAATCAGATGGGTTTGAGGTTCATCTTGGCTTCAAAAATCAGCAGATCGCTTTCCTCGTTGTTGATCATCATGTTGACTAGGCGAGGGCTCACTTCGATCTCGCCGCCAAGCGTCGCACGCACAGTTTCGGGGTACCGTTCGAGCATCAGATCCGCTAGGCCATGGCTGTAGCCATCACGGATGAGCTTGATCTTCGTGTCATCCGCAGTACCGTATTTGATGAGTTTGTAGAAGCCTGGATCCAGGGCACCTACCCCATTCAGCACCTCGACGAACTTGAAAATCTTGTTGTCGAAGAAATCGTCCTCGTCCTTGAGACGGACGATTGCCAGGTTAATACGCTCGCCGTCATCCTTTTGGGAGATTCTTACCCAGTTCTCGTACTTGCTGTCGCGATATTTGGTATCACCCCATTTACCCACGAATACGTGATCGCTATGGCTAGTCTCGACCAGCTTTTTCCAGTACGCGAGCGTCTGTCGGATCGTCTGCTTGACGCTGAGTTTCTTCAGCTTCCAATCCAGGATCATGGCGTAGAAATTCCGGGCAGGCTCTTGCTTGAGACGCACCAGGTCGCTGTACTCTCGGCTGTCGTCGAAGTGATCGACGAACGATTTGGAGATCGCAAGCATCAGCCTGTCAACGGTATTGATGACGCCGTTCGCCTCGATGCCTCGTCTGATCTTCCGTTCAATAGCCTCCTCCTCTGAGAACACGTCAATTTCACTGACACTGTTCGCGATGAGGAGCTTGCCCACCTGAGTGGTAACGTACCGACACTCTCGATCTTTAACCACGCCAGGATGCAGATTCTCAAGACGTGCCACGGCGTCGTCGTAGAGAACCGACACCTTCCCATCGATGATCTTGGTGGCTTCAAGCAGAACGTTGCTGACAGTGTCCTTGACCACCTTTGAGACGTTGACGGATTTATCGTAGAAAGTCTCAAGCGCTGCATTGTCGCGTGTGTAGCCATTTACACCCAACAGGTAGATGCTGGACTCCAGCTTTCTCAACGCAGCCTTAGCTCCAGGCGCAAAGACCTCACTGAACCGGTTGACGCGTCCGACCAGGTTCTTGAATTGAGATGGCGTCAGCTTTTGCTTCCCTTTGAAAAAATCAAAAACGAAGAGTCGTTCGATCGGCAGGTTTACCCCTTCCAGAAGCGTGGAGTTGCAGACCAGAAACCTCATCTGCTTGGAGCTACTGAAGAGGTTCTCCAAGTAAAGACGGATGGTGTCAGGGATCGAACCATGGTGGTACATAACCCCTTTGCGCAGGCAGCCGATCAGTTTGTAGCGTCGGTCAAAAAGCTCTCCTAGCTCGGCACAGGCCGTCTGGATCAGCGGACAATCTACAGGCGGCAGCACGGCTGCCAGTTCAACCGCAAATGACTCAATGCTTTTCTTCCTGTTGCCGTAAACGATGTTTTTGGACAGTGCTTCGCCTTTGATGAGCTCGAAGCAGTTGGCATACCTCCGATCGAACTCCATCCAGTCATTCAGGAAATGGTCATAGAGCTTGAGCTTCGTCTGGCCCCTCCCTGCCCTAAAATCCCTGATGTAGAAGCGCTCAGACTTGATGTACTCGTCGATCTTGAATCCGCTCGGGATCATGTCCAGGAAGCGCACACGGACGTTGAGTTCATCGCATAGGAAGGGAGTCAGGAACTTGAATGATGTTTCCGGATTACGAGCCCCCAGGATGCACAGCATGGCAGCCAGTAACTCACTTCTGCGGTCGCTCTGCAGCAAGTTGTGGGCCTCGTCGACGAAGACCATATCGAAGCTCAGCCCGGCGTTCTCGTTCAAGAGCCTGTTGAGCCGCTCCTGGGTCAGGACAAATGCCCTGTTCTTTCGCTCAACCGAATACATCTCGGGGTGGGTCACCACCTTGCCCAACCCCTCAATGTCCGCGTAGATCAACCGTTTTTTCGTCTGGGCCAGCAGAGCCTTAGAAGGCACGAGGATCAGGATCCGCTGCCCTGGATTTTCCCTCACCGATTGGATGATGAGCTCAGATTTACCGTAACTGGTCGGAGCAACCACGACTGACGACTTACGGTACTCCGACTGAACGAATGTCCGCAGGGCATCCTGTTGCTCAGTCAGCACGATGCCTTGATCACGGAAGGTATCGATGTAGCTGCCCACGATGTTTCGGATGAACGACTCGCTGCGGTGATCATCCTCCGGAAAGTAGCTGCTGATTACTGCTGAGACAGGGTGCAGACCACTGTTGAGTGCTACATCGTACAGCGCCTGGTACTGACCCGAAGCGTTACCGTAAAACAGGATAATGCGGTAGCCGAGACGCCGAATTTCGAGGGTCTTGTGGTTAAGGAGCAGCACGGCGATCGCCAAAAGTTTCACAATCTCTGTGTTACCCAGTTCGTCTCCCTTGAGGAGTTGGAAATACAGATCCTTGAACTTGGTGTTGCCCAGTTTCCTGATAGTCAGCTCTTCCATGCTACTGCTCCGCCTCCTGCCTCAAAAACTCTTCCAGCAATTCCATGGTGCCTTTGTGGAGGGACAGCACCCACACCGTTTTGAACACAGCTTCAGCTACCAGCTTGGTGGTGAAATTTGACACAGTATTTTCGGCGATAGCCTGGGACACTTCGCTGAACAGGGCAGAGACCAGAAACACATTGTTGTCCGAAGCACTCGCCCCGTCTTCTTCAGCCAAATCACCTTCCATCTCCAAGATCTCAATAACCGAGTCCCGGTAATTAGCTTTGTTGTGGATCGCATTTTTCGCAGCATTGATCGCGTTGAGCCAGTGATTGAGCTCCGGCTCAGCCAAACGCCTCTTGAGGTCATCCCGAGCCAAACGCAATTGCGCACTTGTGGCCGAGCAAGAAGTCTTGTTCGCCCCTCTGCCGCCCGACTTGACCTCGGTGATCCAGACGTTGTTGGTTGAGGTCTCGTATAGGAGGAGATCGAAGCCCTTCCGGATACTCTTCTCTTCCATATTGAAGAACGGGGAGACCACATCGAAGTTGGGGAAGAGCTTCAGAATGATGACGTGAGACAGGAGCTCACCCAGCATACCAATCCGGGTTTCCCAAGTTTTCTTGGAATAGCGCTCGTTCCAGAAGTGCTTAATCGTCGCAGGGTATTTGTAGATCGCCCTGTCCTTGCTGGCCTGATCAGCACCATGGCAGATACGGGTGAGGTTTTCCCTCAGCGCGAGCTTAAGCTCATCAGAAAAATTCTCGACACAACACAGGGCATACTGGTCTACCTGCTTGAAGCTCACGCCATCCATAACACTTCCTACAAACACTAAACCGCAGAATCCTCTTGCGGTTGCTGCGCGCGATCAATGATCCCGCCCTGATTAAGGGTAGGCACCAGCTGAGCAGCTGTGCGCGCGAGTGAGATCTAGTCAGGGATGACCGATAGCGGCACTGTGCCAGCGTTACCGCAAGTTAGCGTGATTGACGGGACCGGTAAACAAGATCGGAGACTATTTTTGGTGCAAATCGTCGGAGTTTGCGTAACAGCTGTATAAATATCCAATCGTTCGTAGGTCATGGAGAGAATAGAGCACAGCTTCTGCGGCATTCAGTAGATGTTCCCCATATGTCCTCAAGCGAGCTAGCGGCCGGAAAAGCGGTCGGGACAAAACGCCTTTTTAGTCCCGACTCGCTAGCTCATCCACTCTCCTAGAGCCTGCCCTTTATGCCTTAGCCGAGAATCTGCTTCGGCTAGTCTTTACACGCACTTTCCTTTTCGGCCCGACGTCCCAATCTTCATCCCACACCTCGCCGGTGAGATACGCACCTTGTGATCCGGTGAATTCTGTTTCAAAGATATTGGCGTTTCGGAAGTCAGCGCCGTCTAGGTCGGCACCTACAAATTTTGCACCTCTCATGTACGAGCCACGGAAGTCAGCACCTGACAGATTTGCATAGCTGAAATCCGCCATCCAGAAATGTCCGCCAGGACGTGTGAGAGGGTCTGCGGTGACAGTGTAAAATTTCGCGTCACTGAAATTTGCTTGGTTGTACTTGACGACGTCCAATACCCAGTGCCAGTGAACAAGGCTGCCAGGAGCCTGAAGATGGCTAAAATCAGGCACCTCACGCCGCTTTAGCACCTGATCAATGCGTCCGAATAGCAAGCTGCTGAAATGGAAACCGGCGAAATCAACACCTCGTTTCTGAGCTGCCACAGCCAAAGGCACCTGATCGCGAAGGGACTCCACCAAAGCATCAAATTGCCGCAAGTACCTGGCACGACGGAACGGATACCCATAAGGCTCACGCCAGAACCCCTTTGCTTCTGAATGCTGGACATAACGGGAGATCAGCTTCTCTTCGCGGACTGCCTCAACGAAGGTCGTACCATACTCCTCGGCAACTACGCGCAAGCATGTGTCGTGCGTTAGCTCCTCGGCTCTTCTAAAGCCTTGTTGCACAAGTCGAATCACTGCGTCTGGGCAGCCGTCACGAGCATCACGTAAAAGTCTTTCTGCATCAGACTTCAAAATCGAAAGTGAAGGTGTAGCTGGAGTGTTCATGACCAAACCTCAAATTATCAGCATGGAACCCTAGAGGATGCTGACCATTGAGATGGCTTATAAAAAAGGCGGGGGTAACATGACGGTGCAGGGGCTTCACCAAGCTAGGGCCGAACGCCTCCGTCAGTGGCGCGTGATGCAATATTGAGAAATTACTGTGCTGCCGTCAAGACGCTGCCACTTCGATTTTTAGGCTAAAATTCGGTCTGGTCTCTGAATGCAAACGGCGACATCCGTTGTCACCGCTCGAAGATGGCATCTTAGCGTGGGCCCAGTGCGCTGCAAACGATTCGTGCAGTCACGTCGAAATTCTCCAGTGTGAGCACTTCGATTGGCGAACGACCTTTCAGTCGCTCATGAGGCTCACAGACCGTCCGATAAAGCCTCCACCCATCAACATCCGGAAACCGCGCTAACGCAACAAGTACCAACTTGTGCCGCAGTGAATCAAGCTGCCAATCTGGAATGCGCTGACCACGATTCCCCAGGCTCAGGGACAGCAGACGGCGAGCCTTGATATCACGGTTGATCTGATCTCGGGATTTGCCGGCCAATTTAGCGAAAACCAGTAACGGCAAATTACTAGCGGCCTCATAAATGGCAAGCATCTCGGCGCGTTCGCGCTGGATGTCGGACAGGTGAGATTTATGCGGCTTTTCAGTCGGGACCGGAAGAGGTACGACAGGCGACTGGTGCGGCACGATAAGAGCTGCTTCGTTGCTAACCGAAGCCTTGGGCACCGAGACCGTTGTCACTGGAAAGGTGCCGTTGAACTGGATGGAATTTGCGCTCGCGTTTTCGAGTGATGGCAACGAAGCGGCGCCCTCCAACCGGATGGTAAGCGGAGAGCTTGCCGCTTTCAGCTGGCCCTGCCCCCACAGATCCAGACGGTTCGCCCAATCCTGCATCATGGTCCGGCGCTGCTCCACGTATTCCGCGTGATTGTAGGCCGCACTCACCTTATCCGGATCAGCATGAGAAAGCTGGGCATCCACCCATACCTTCGGGTATCCGATCTCGTTCAGCGCCGTCGAGATCGTCGCCCTCATCCCATGACCAGTGAGCTGATCGGCATACCCCATCCGACGTAACGCGCCATTCAGCGTGTTCTCGCTGATGCGTTTGCTTAAGTCGCTTCGATGCGCGAACAAGTAGCGTTGTGCCGGAACAACCTGATCCAGCAGGTGACGCACGATCTCCAGCGCCTGAACCGACAGCGGCACTATATAAGGCGGTACATTTTGGGTCTGCTTACCTGGCTTCCGCATCGCTAGCTGGAGTTGTTTCACCACTTCCGCCGGTATGATCCATAAGCGCTTCTCCAAATCGAACTGGTCGGGCGTTGCCAACCGCAATTCGCCCGTGCGGACACCGGTCAGCAGCAACAACCGAAGGCCAAGCCGAGTTTGGTTGGCGCCACCGTAGTTTCGAAGAGCAGCCATCAATGCCGGGAGCTCGTCCATACGAAGAAATGGATTATGCGTAACAGGAGGTTTGGGGAGTGCAACCACATCAAGGTCTGAAGCTGGGTTGTGTTCCAGCCCCTCGATCTTCACCAGCGCGTAGCGGAACAATTGGTTAAACCAAGTCCGGCATTTTTCGGCGGTCGTTAAGGCCTTGCGCTGTTCAATTCTGCTCAGCAAATCCAACAAATCGTGACGATTGATATCGTAGATGGAGCGCCCACCGAGCGTGGGCAGAACGTCCTTATTGAAGATTCGTAAGATTTGCGAGAGCGTACTCTGGCGCCCTTCCTTCAGGCTCAGCCTACGGAACTCCACCCACTGATTGAACACAGCCTCAAAGGTATGCTCTGCCGCAAAACGAACAGCACGACGCTGCTGTTTACGATGCTCATAGGGGTTGATGCCTTGGGCGACTAAGGCGCGGGCCTCATCACGTCGGGCACGGGCTTCTTTAAGACTGATTTGCGGATAACTACCGAGAGACATGCGCTTCTGCACGCCCGCCCAGTAGTATCTGAAACGCCAGATTTTCCCGCCGCGGGCGGTCACGTTGAGCGCAAGCCCATCCGTGTCGCCTATCGTGTAGTCATTGCCAGTGATTCGGGCTTGCCGAACGGTCGTATCCGAGAGTGCCATAGCGAGCTCCTGAACAGAGTCAGGACCGGATGCTCGTCTCGCTATCCAAGCTGCTCCAGCAAAAAACCGATTCAGTGCACATCCAAATCCAAGATCCTCATTCGGGACTTAAATCGGGACTTAAAAGCACCGGATACTGCTGGATTTCAGTGGTTTCCGCCAGAACGAAAAAAGAGCCTTTCGGCCCTTATTTCAATCACTTACAGAATTCAGTGGAACTCTGTAGCGCTATATCTGGAGCGGGAAACGAGACTCGAACTCGCGACCCCGACCTTGGCAAGGTCGTGCTCTACCAACTGAGCTATTCCCGCGTCTTGGTGTGGCGCATTCTATAGGCTCGCATCGGGAACCGCGCCGAGATCGTAGACCGGGATACCGATCAGGCCACGGCTAGTGGTGTATTCCCAGGTGGGCCAGCCGGCCGCGAAGCCAAGGTTGTTGGCCACTCGCATCGCGGCATTGGCCCAGACCGCCGGGTCCAGCAGATTGACCAGCTTGGCCGGTTGCTCCAGGGAAAAGTACAGTTGGGTGTTCGGTGCATCATAGAACGACAGGGTCGGGTAGCTGGGGGTGAATACCAGGGCATTGAACGTCTCGCCATCGCCGGTGTACATCGGGATCGCGAGCTGATTGGAACCGTTTTCCTCGGCTTGCGCCCAGCGCATGACCCCTTGCCCGCAACTCTGCGGGTTGGTCAAGTCGTAGCCGGCCAAGTCAGCCAGCGGGATCTGCATCACTTGCAAGCCCGGATGCGGAAGAAAGCCGATGACACCCCAGGTGCCATTGCCAACCTCCCAAGTCGGGATCGCGCCGGCAAAACCCTGCCCCAGCGCCCAATTCATAACGGTGGCGACCGCGTACTAGCCCATGGGCAATGTGGCGTCGGATGGCGCGTACTGCGCCAATGCGCTGGTACGGAGGCACCTTCGAATCGGTAAGGAAGGCTTGCAGTGTGCTCACGACAGTTCTCCTACGCGCAGTGTGGACAGCAAGGGTCGCCGTGGTTTCCCACGGCGACCGGTAGAGTCGCCGATTGGCGCAAGTTCATATGGAAGCTTTTCAAAGAAATGCGGCGAACCACCGCTCGAACATCTGGCTTCACTGGCTGCCGAACGGCGGCATCGGTATATCACTGGGCTGCAGGCCGAGCAGTGTCATGTACTCGTAGATGTGCTGATAGCCGGATTGAGACTCATAGGTTGTGCAGTCGGATTGAGGTTTCCCACAGAGCCGCAGCTCCATGTTCGCGCTGCCCATTCCCCATTGCGTATAGTTCAGGTTGTTGCTGACAACCTTGTCTATGTTCGAACACACCGAATTCCTCATGAAGTCATCGATGGCGATGTCGTATAGCGTCAGGGATTCATTGAGCGATGTGGCGCACCACGCCATCGGAACAACATCCAGGGTGTTGTAGATGCGTAGCGCATTACCGGCCATTTGCTTGTTGAAATAACTCGCGAACAAACCGTCGCCCGCCGTGGGCGCAGCAAAGGTTTCGCAAAAGTAGTTAAAGGCCGGAAGTTTATCTTTCAGATAAAGCGCGATCACCGACATGAGCGCACCGCCCAGGCTATGACCGACCAAGCGAATGTTCGTGCCACTTTGCAGCCTCCCTAGAAAATCACACAGCGTGTCCTGAGAGCCGACAGTGGGCGTCTGCGCCAATACCGCGTTTGCGCCCTTGGAAGTTCCCTCGGCAATACTTGCCGTCACCAGGCAGCCCGGGATAACGTTCTGCAGGGGCACCATTGGAAAAATATCCAGATCGTCCACTTGATCCTTCATGGAATCCTTGAGTGTTCCACTCGTCACCACGACGATGTCGTGCCCGCTTTTCCCGCCGGTCAGCACCACGGTGATGTGCGCCGCGTGTTCGCCATCCATCACCAGTGCCGGGCCCCAGGCGATGCCATAACCGCCGCCTACCTTGGAGGCATTGAGACGCGTAAGAATATTGTCCGAAACCTGGCTCGGCGTCGGATTTTTCATGTTTTTCCATGACTGAGGATGCAACGCCGCATTGTTAACCACGAAAGCGTGCGTAAGACTGATTTGCCTTTGCAGAAGTGTGTCTGGGGTAGTCATGACTGTTCCTTGTCTCGAAGAAAGTTTTCAAAGGACCCAACGAAAACCTGTTGCAGCCGTCGATCCTTCCGGGCCAGCAAGACCGAGTGTAGACGCAGTTTTTGCAAGCGTAAGAGCGATGCAACCTGAGCGCTATTCCGGCGAGGAATACGCCCATGAAAAACCTGCATTGTATTTATCGCACTGGAACCCGTAGCGTCTGCCCTTCATACATATGGAGATGCCCTCGTGACCCATTCCCGCCTGCACCTGTACGTCGACGCCCAGTTCAGCAGCCCCTATGCCATGTCGGTGTTCGTGGCACTTCGTGAAAAGGGCATCGAATTTGAAATGAGCCCGATAGACCTCGATGCGTCCGAAAACCTGACGCAGAACTACGCCAGTCTTTCTCTGACCCAGCGGGTGCCCACGCTCGTGCATGGCGACTTCGCCCTGTCTGAATCCTCGGCGATCGCCGAGTACCTGGAAGAGGCCTTCCCGTCGACGCCGGTTTATCCGCAGGATCGTTTCCAACGGGCGAAGGCGCGCCAGGTCCAGGCATGGTTGCGCAGTGACTTGCTGCCGATTCGGCAGGAGCGCACCACATTGGTGGTGTTCTATGGGGTCAAGTCGACGCCGTTATCGCCAACGGCCGAATTGGCAGCGCGCAAGCTGGTGAGTGCCGCACAAACGCTGCTGGCCGACAGCCCGGAGTACCTGTTCGGCCAGTGGTCGATTGCCGATGTCGACCTGGCGTTGATGCTCAACCGACTGATACTCAACGGCGACTCCGTGCCCGCGGCGCTGGTGGCATACGCTCAGCGCCAGTGGCAACGACCCTCGGTACAGGAGTGGGTCAAGTTGCAACGTCCTGCGCTGTAGGGGCACGCACTCCACGATACTGGTGCGAAGTTATCGGGTCGGCGACCCGGGGCAGACCTATCCGATTGCCCGTGGCTCGTCACCCGTGTTGATCACCCTTGGGGCAGCAATCTTTAGCGCCCATGACTCAACGAGAAAGTGATCTACCAAATGCCGGATTAATGTACTAGAAAAACGTAGATGGTAGTGTTTCCGAGGGGAACTTACTGGAACAAAAAAAGAGGCCTAAGCCTCTTTTTTGGTTTCTACATACTTCAATGGAAGTCTATAGAAAAATAATTGGAGCGGGAAACGAGACTCGAACTCGCGACCCCGACCTTGGCAAGGTCGTGCTCTACCAACTGAGCTATTCCCGCGTCTTGGTGTGGCGCATTCTATAGATTCAAATTACGCCGTCAACCCTTTGATTCAAAAAAGTTTTATTTCTGCTCCACATCCGTCCGCAGATGCGGCCAGGCGGCGCGCAGGTACTGGACCATCGACCACAGCGTCAGGCCGGCGGAAATCAGCAGCAATGCATAGCCCAGCAGCACCCAGAAGCTGAAGTCCGAGGGGTTGGCCAGGAGGATGACCAGGGCGAGCATCTGCGCGGCGGTTTTCCATTTGCCGAGGTTCGACACGGCGACCTGGGCGCGGGCACCCAGCTCGGCCATCCACTCACGGAGTGCCGAGACGACGATCTCACGGCCGATGATCACTGCTGCCGGCAAGGTCAGCCAGAGGTTGCCGTGTTCCTGCACCAGCAGCACCAGGGCCACTGCGACCATCAGCTTGTCTGCCACCGGATCGAGGAACGCGCCGAATGGTGTGCTCTGCTCCAGACGGCGGGCCAGGTAACCGTCCAGCCAGTCCGTTGCGGCGGCGATGGCAAAGACCGAAGCGGAAGCCACGTAGCTCCAGTGGTACGGCAAATAGAACAGCAGTATGAAGATCGGAATGAGCAGGACGCGTAGAACGGTAAGCAGATTTGGGATATTCATCGGCACAACTGGCTGCGAGGTTGACGGGCATTCTACTCGCTATGCAGGTTTGCATAAATCGACTCTGCGAGCTTTTTACTGATACCAGGAGCTTTGGCGATCTCCTCGATGCTGGCACGAGACAGCTCCTGCAATCCACCGAAATGTTTCAACAGGTCCCGTCGCCGTGTCGGGCCGACCCCTGCCACGCCTTCCAGGGTGGAGGTGCGGCGAGTCTTGCCACGACGGGCGCGGTGGCCGGTGATGGCGAACCGGTGGGCTTCGTCACGGATCTGCTGGATCAGGTGCAACGCCGGGGAATCCCCTTTCAGGGTGAATTCATGAGCCGCATCGTTCAGGTACAGGGTCTCGAAACCGGCCTTGCGCGTGGCGCCCTTGGCCACGCCAAGCAGGATCAGGTCGGGAACCATCAGCTCATTGAGTACATCGCGAGCCATGGACAGTTGGCCTTTACCGCCGTCCACCAGCAGGATGTCCGGGAGCTTGCCCTCCCCGTCCTTCAACTTGCCGAAGCGGCGCATCAGTGCCTGGTGCATCGCCGCATAGTCATCGCCGGCGGTTACGCCTTCGATGTTATAGCGGCGGTAATCGGACTTGATCGGGCCTTCCGGGCCGAACACCACGCAGGACGCCACGGTAGCCTCGCCGCTGGAATGGCTGATGTCGTAGCACTCCAGCCGCTGCGGTGGCTCGTCCAGGTTGAGGACGTCGGCCAAGGCATCGAACCGCGCCGCGACATGCTGGCGGTTAGCCAAGCGCGCACCCAGGGCCTGCTCGGCATTGGTGACCGCCAGTTGTTGCCAGCGCGCCCGGGTGCCGCGCACGCGGTGGCTGATGGTCAGCTCGCGACCGCGAAGCGTATGGATGGCTTCAATCAGGGTCGGAAAGTCCTCGTGGACCACGTTGACGATCAATTCGCTCGGCAGGTCGCGTTCCGGACTGCTGACGTAGTACTGGCCGAGAAACGCCGACATGACCTCGGCCACGTCTTCCTCGATACCCACCTGGGGGAAGAAGTTCTTGCTGCCGAGCACGCGGCCGCCCCGCACGCTGATCAGATGCACGCACGCACCGCCCGGGTTGATGAACGACGCGATCACATCGACGTCGCCGCTGCCGCCCTCCATGCTCTGCTGGTCCTGCACGCGGCGCAGCAAACCGATCTGGTCGCGCAACTCGGCGGCTTTTTCAAATTCGAGGTTGATCGCTGCCTCTTCCATCGCGGTCGACAATTCATCGGTCAGCGCATTGCTGCGACCTTCCAGGAACATCACCGAGTGGCGCACGTCCTCGGCATAGACTTCGGGCTCGACGAACCCCACGCAAGGCGCCTTGCAGCGTTTGATCTGGTATTGCAGGCAGGGCCGGGTGCGGTTCTTGTAATAGCTGTCCTCACACTGGCGCACGAAGAAAGTCTTCTGCAGCAGGCTCAGGCTTTCACGAATCGCACCGGCGCTGGGGTAAGGACCGAAATAGCGGCCCTTGGCCTTTTTTGCGCCACGGTGGATGCTCAGGCGCGGGAACGCCCCATCGGACAGGAACACGTAGGGGTAGGATTTGTCGTCGCGCAACAGGATGTTGTACGGCGGCCGCCACTCCTTGATCAGCGTCTGTTCAAGCAGCAGCGCTTCGGTTTCGTTGGCGGTGATGGTGGTTTCGATCTGCGCGATGCGCCCCACCAGCGCGGCGGTCTTGGGGGCCAGGCCGGTCTTGCGAAAGTAACTGGCCAGGCGCTTCTTGAGATTCTTGGCCTTGCCCACGTACAGCAGGCGCGCCTCGCCGTCGAACATGCGGTACACGCCGGGACGGCCACTGCATGTGGACAGGAAAGCACTGGGATCAAACAGTTCGGTCATTATCAGGCGCTGGCATCGACCATGCCGTGACGCACTGCCAGCAGCGTCAATTCGACATCACTGCTGATCGAAAGCTTCTCGAAGATACGGTAACGGTAGGTATTGACGGTTTTCGGCGACAGGCACAGCTTATCGGAGATGATCTGCACTTTCTGGCAACCGACTATCATCAAGGCGATCTGGATTTCCCGCTCCGACAACGCATCGAAGGGCGATTCATTGGTCGGCTGGAACGACTTGATCGCCAACTGCTGGGCGATCTGCGGACTGATATAGCGCTGCCCGGCGAACACCAGGCGGATGGCCTGGACCATCTCGTTCAAGCCGGCGCCCTTGGTGAGGTAACCTGCCGCGCCCGCTTGCAACAACCGGGTCGGGAACGGATCTTCCTCACAGACGGTGACCGCGACCACCTTGATGTCCGGGTGACTGCGCAGCAGCTTGCGCGTGGCCTCAAGACCGCCGATGCCAGGCATCTTCACGTCCATGAGGACCACGTCGGGTTTCAATTCACGCGCCTTGATCAGGGACTCTTCCCCGGATTCGGCCTGACCAACCACCTGCAGACCGTCGATGTCAGCCAGCATTCGTGTAATGCCCGTACGAACGAGATCATGGTCATCGACCACTAACACCCTAATCAAGCAGACACCTCACCATTTGGTCTTGTATGGACTGCCTCACACCTTAGCAAAAAGCTTCCGGCAGACCTAGCGCCAAGGGGCATTAAAAAGTTACAGCAAATCTTCCCGGGACAAGCGATCCGAGGCCTCAAGTACCGGCGTCTCGCTGCATTCTCAGGAAACACTCATCCTCACCCGCGACGTATAGCCCCATGCGTTCGTAGAGCTTCCTGGCCGGATTGTCCTTGAACACCGTCAGGCGCAACGCCGGGCGTCGCTCCAGCGCGACCATGTCCCATGCCTGTCCAATCGCCCAGGTCCCGGCGCCCTGACCCCGGAACGCCTGGTCGATCTGCAGTTCCCGGATATACAAGGCCCGGGCATCGCGGCTCAGACTGACAAACCCCAGCACCTGCTCCTCGCGGCAGATAATCCAGTTCTGGCGAATGATCCACGCCAGGTCGAATGCCTCGTCCTGCCAGAGCAAATCATGGCGCAGGTAGTACGGCAGCATGTTGGCGCAGGTCAGTTGTCGGGCGAAATCGATGTCTGTGGTGGTGGCCGCACGCCACTGGAAACTCATGGGTACCTCGTCAAAGATCCAAGGATCGCAGGCTCCAACAAAACCGCGGGCTCTTGTGGCGAGGGGATTTATCCCCGCCGGGCTGCTACGCAGCCCCTGAAAACCCGCCAACCACGGAGTATCAGTCAGATCTAATACCGCTTCTTTATGGGGCTGCTACGCAGCCCAACGGGGATAAATCCCCTCGCCACGTTGATTCAGCATCAGACCTGAGTTTGTCATAATGCCAGCCAGACTCAATGCCGCGAACAATTGCATCCCGGCGATAGAAACTTCTTATTGAATCGGCGCCCCAGCCTCGGTAAGCTCGGGACCATTCATCGGAGACACACCATGTTCAACGCCCTCTCACCGCTTCAATCCGCCAGCGCCCCGCGCTCGGTTGCGGCTGTCCGGGCGAACAGCGTTGCTGCTCCGGTCAACTTTTATTTTGGGTATTGGTTTAGCCACTGGCGCGCCTGATACCCAACCGGCGCCCACTTTAAACGGGTCGCCTTCCAGAGTTCATAAACCCCCGGTCGGCCTCCCGACCGGGGGTTTTGTTTTTTCAGCCCTGTTTTTTGCAACACCGACAACTTTGAGGATCAAGCCATGAACTACGCCACCTATTACCGTTACGACTTTTGCGCCTGGCGATTTACCAGCCTCCGCTCGGGACAGCCTGCCGCCTCCGATCGGTCACCTATCGGTGGCATGCAAACACTTGAGGCCAGTACGGCCAACTGTCGAACACCTCACTAGGGCCGGCGCGGGAACGAACCCGCTGCTCGCCCAGGAAGCCAGATCATGAATTCGTCCGTCTCCGCTTTGCCGCTGTCCACGCTCACCCCTGCCAATGAAGCCCTGAGCCTGCGTCTGCCCAGCTCGTTGCAGCTCAAGCACCAATTGCCCCTCAGCCACGCATTGAGCCAACAGGTCGACACCCATCGCCAGACTGTCCGTGCAATCCTCGACGGTGAGGACGCCCGCCTGCTGGTCATCGTCGGCCCCTGCTCCCTCCACGATCCGAAATCCGCCCTCGAATATGCCGCCAACCTCGCTCGCCTGGCCCACGAAGTGAGTGACAGCATGCTGCTGGTGATGCGCGCCTACGTGGAAAAGCCCCGCACGACCGTGGGCTGGAAAGGCCTGGCCTACGATCCCGACCTGGATGGCAGCGATGACATGGCGGGCGGCCTGACGCTGTCCCGAGAACTGATGCGTGAAATGCTGCAGCTCGGCCTGCCCGTCGCCACCGAACTGTTGCAACCCATGGCCGCCAACTACTTCGACGACCTGCTCAGTTGGGTCGCCATCGGCGCGCGTACCACCGAATCGCAGATCCACCGGGAAATGGCCAGCGGCCTGGGGATGCCGGTCGGCTTCAAGAACGGCACCGACGGCGGCGTCGGGATCGCCTGCGACGCCATGCGCTCCGCCGCCCATCCCCACCGGCATTTCGGCGTCGACAGCCAGGGGCATCCGGCAATCATCCAGACCCAGGGCAACCCCGACACCCATCTGGTACTGCGGGGTGGACACCGCGGCCCGAACTACGACCGCCAGAGCGTCGCGCAGATACACAATGACCTGAACCGCCTGAAGATACCGGCCCGGATCATGGTGGATTGCAGTCACGCCAACAGCGGCAAGGATCCTTCGCGTCAGCCGGAGGTGTTCAACGACGTGCTGGCGCAGCGGCTGCAAGGGAACCGCGCGTTGATCGGCATGATGATCGAGAGCCACCTGTTCGAAGGCTGCCAGCCCATCAGCCCGTCAATGCGCTACGGCGTATCGGTGACCGACGGCTGCCTTGGCTGGGAATCCACCGAGCGACTGCTGCGCCAGGCCCACCGTCAGTTGCTATCGGCCATCTGAATGTCGTGCACGCCCTCCTTCGGGAGGGCATTCGTGGGGCGCACATGAACATCGAGCCCGGCGAAATGCTGGCTCACATCGTCCAGGCGCTCGACCTGATAGCGAACCCGCACCGATCTGCCCCGTTGGCTCTGCCAATAGTCCGCCGGGACCACGAAGGTCATCGGCTGGCCGGCGTTGGCCGGGACGATATCGCGCTCGCTGACATAGGCGTAGCTGCCATCGCATTGTAGCCAGACCAACTCGCCAACCTCGAACCCGGCATTGTCGATGATGATGGTCACCCCTTTCTCCTGCTCGTCGACATCCAGCTCACCCTCCTTCACGCCCGGGATCCGGGGCGCCTTCAGCGGCGGGCGCACCAGGGCGCCAATGTGCAGCGACAAGGTTTCGGCGCGGCGTACGGAATGCCCGCGCCTGACCACGTAAGCCAGGTCCAGTCGGTGCCCCAGGTGCGGGGCGATCTGCGCGTGATCTATCCAGAACGAGACCTCGCGGCCGACGGCATGGGCCTCGATGTCCAGCACATCGCGCCAGAGCGCCTTGGAATCCCTGCTGCCGATCAGGATCAGCCGGTCCCCGACAGCCATTCTTGAATAAGGCCGGATGCTCACGCAGGTGCCCTCGGGGACACGCTTCGGATCAAGGCTGCCGCCCACCGCATCAACGGCAATGGCCGGCAGCAGGTGCGGCGCTGCATCACCGATCACCAATTGCAGGGGCTCCGAGTGCATCGGGGCCGGAAGCCGTTTACCGGTGACCTGATAAAAGATCTCCAGCGAGCCGCCATCCAGCTCGGCGATGTGGGGCTCGCGCACGACGAAGATGACGTCCCGCTCGACTTGGCGCTCCGTGATGGACCTGCGTATTTCATGTCGGTACGGCTCGCCGTCCGAATTGAGCCCATGCCAGAACAGCAGCACTTCATCGCCGCACGTCATCATCGGATAGGGTTTGAGGGTGATGGCAACCTTGCTCCAGGCCGGGTTGATCACCCCGTCCTTTGCCGCCGCCAGGAGGGGGGCCCGGAGTTTCGTCCGGGCGCTGAGCCGGGCTCGCCGGCCAAATGGGTCAGTGGTCATGTATGGGTTCCAGTCCTTGGATGAAGACGCCCTTTCCTGTAACGGCGTCCGACAGAGTCATTAAAACCTGCTCCTCGCAAACCCGCAGTCAGACAAGACGACAGCGCGGGTGGTCCCTTGCACTTGAGACTGTAGCTGCATGCAACCGGGTCTATCAGACGCATCCCGAAACCAAACCCATCATTCGGCCACTTTTCTGATTCTTCCCGCCTTCTTTAGTCCGTTTTCGGTCGGCCACAGCGGTTTCTTCCTACACCCCGGCACAGGACGCTGCATTACAGTGGTGTCGCAAATTCAACATGAACCTCTTCGAAAAAGGTACGAACATGCAACGGAATGCAACCACTCAATTTCCTATCCTGTTGGTACATGGTTTGTTCGGGTTTGACAGGGTCGCGGGCTCCGAACTTTTCCTGGGCATCAAGCAGGCACTGCGCAGCGCCGGTGCGCGGGTATTCATCCCCTACTTGTCGGCCACCTACGCCAATGAGGCGCGTGGTGAAGAGTTGCTGCTCCAGATCGATCGGGTCCTGAGCGGAACCGGAGCCACCCGGGTCAACCTGATCGGGCACGGCCAAGGCGCATTGGCGTCCCGCTATGCCGCTGCGCTGGCGCCCGGAAAGGTCGCCTCGGTGACCTCGGTCAGCGGGCCCAACCACGGCTCGGAACTGGCCGACTTCCTGCGCAAGGCCCTCACGCCCGGACGCCTGCCGGAGCACGTCGCAAGCAGGGTCGCCACATTGTTCGTCGACTTCATTTCGCTGCTCGGCGGCCAGGCACAACTCCCACACAACGCCATCGCCGCACTGGCGGCACTGACCACTGAAGGGGTTGGCGCATTCAACGACAAATACCCGCAAGGCCTGCCCAGGAGCTGGGGAAGCAAGGGACCGGAGCTGGTCAACGGCGTGCGCTACTACTCCTGGAGCGGCACGCTGCAAGAAACACCCGACGGAGGGCCCAAGGCGACGGATCCATTCCAGGTGTTCTGCCGGGCCTTTTCCGAATACTTCATCACCGAAGCCGGACAGAACGACGGCCTGGTGGGTCGCTTCAGCTCGCACCTGGGCAAGGTCATCCGTTCCGACTATTCGATGGATCATCTGCAGGCCATCCATCATCCGTCCGGGTGCACGCAGAAGAGGACAACCCCGCTGGAACTCTACATACGGCACGCCGAACGCCTGCGCAAAGCGGGCCTGTGATTGGCGGGTTCAAGGTTTTGACGCATTTTTGACAACAACCGTCCAGTGATTCCGGTAGGCTCACCCCCTTTAAACCTGTTGAAAGGAATTTCCCATGGCCAAAGCCACTGCCCGCCACATCCTGGTTTCCAGCGAAGACAAGTGCAACGAACTCAAGGCCCAGATCGAAGCCGGTGCCGATTTCGCCGAAGTCGCGAAAGCCAACTCCACCTGCCCATCCAGCCGTCAGGGCGGCGACCTGGGTTCGTTCGGCCCGGGCCAGATGGTCAAGGAATTCGACACCGTGGTGTTCAGCGCGCCGATCAACGTGGTGCAGGGCCCGGTCAAGACCCAGTTCGGCTATCACTTGCTGGAAGTGACCAGCCGCCAGGACTGAGGGTGACGGTGGCGAGGGAGCTTGCTCCCTCGCCACCGTAGCTCCTCGCCACCACTCCTTGACCGTAGGGCTGGCGATCAGCGTGCCGCTCGCGTAAAAATCGTGGTCATCGATCACCCGGCTTTAAGGCTGACAATGCGACTGGTGTTTCCCTCTCTGTTTCTGGCTGCCGCGCTCCTGCTGACAGGCGCCGCCGGTGTGTCTGCCGCACCGCAACATGCCCTGACCGTTTATGGCGAACCGGCCAAATACCCCGAAGGCTTCAGCCATTTCGCCTATGCCAATCCCCAGGCGCCCAAGGGTGGCACCCTGCGCCGCTCGGCCATCGAGATCGGCCAGTTCGATCACGTGCTGCCCTACATCGACAAAGGCATCGGAGTCAGCCAGATCGACGGCATGCTGTATTCACCCCTGGCCCAACGCTCGCTGGATGAGCCCTACACGGTCTACGGCCTGGTCGCACAAAGCATGGAACGCGCGGACGACGGCCTGTCCCTGCGCTTCTACCTGAACCCCAAGGCCCGCTTTGCCGACGGCAAGCCCATCACCGCCGAAGACGTGCGTTACAGCTTCGAGCTGCTGATGACCCAGGGCAGCCTGCGCTATCGCACCCAGTTCGCGGCCGTCAAAGGCGTGGAAGTCGAAGGCGAGCGCACCGTTCGCTTCGATTTCAAGAACAACGAAAACCGCACCCTGCCCCTGGACGTCGCCACCCTGCCGGTGTTTCCCGAGCATTGGTGGAAAACCCGCGACTTTGCCAGCGGAGGTGGCTATGAAGCGCCGTTGGGCAGCGGGCCGTACCGGGTCGGCAAGGTCGACTCCGGGCGCAGCATCACTTTCGAGCGCAACGCCGACTGGTGGGGCAAGGACCTGCCGGTCAGCCGCGGGCTCTACAACTTCGATCATTTCAGCATCGAGTACTTCGGCGACACCGACGTGGCGCGCCAGGTGCTGCGCGGCGGTGCCTACGACTACAACCGCGAGTTCTCCGCCACAGGCTTTTCCATCGGCTACGACAGCCCGGCGCTGCGCGACGGGCGCCTGCAGAAAGCCCACCTGGCCACCGAAGCCCCGCAAACGGCCCAGGGCTTCGTGTTCAACCTGCAAAAGCCGCAGTTCCAGGATCGCCGGGTACGCCAGGCCCTGGCGATGCTCTGGGATTTCGAATGGAGCAACCGGCAGATGATGCGCAACCTCTATGTGCGTCAGCAGAGCTTCTTCTCCAACACCGACCTGGCCGCCCGAGAGCTGCCCGACGCGAGCGAACTGGCGATCCTTGAACCGTTGCGCGGGAAAGTCCCCGACGAGGTTTTCACCCAGGTGTTCCAGGCCCCGAAGACCGACGGCAGCGGGGTGATCCGCGACAAGCAATTGCAGGCCCTGGCGCTGCTGGAACAGGCCGGCTGGAAACCCGATGGCGATCGCCTGGTGAATGCCGAGGGTGAACCGCTGAGCTTCACCTTTCTCAACAGCCAGAACGGCATGGACCGTCTGCTGCTGCCCTACAAACGCACCCTGGCGCAGATCGGCATCGACATGAGCATCCGGCGCATCGACCCATCCCAGTACGTCAACCGCCTGATGAGTCGCGACTACGACATGATCGTCACCGGCTACCCGGTCAGCACCTCGCCCGGCACCGAGCTTTACAACTACTTCGGCTCGGCGGCGGCCAACGACCCGGGCGCCAACAATTACATGGCATTGCAGAATCCTGCTGTCGATGCGCTGATCGACGGACTGGTCAAGGCCACCACCCAGGACGACATGCTCCGTCATGCCCACGCCCTGGACCGGGTGCTGCAATGGAATTACTACTGGATTCCCAACTACTACCCACCGGGCAGCTCGACGGTATGGTGGAACCGCTTCGGCATGCCCAAGGTGCAGGCCGCCAATGACGAAGCCATCGAGAGCTGGTGGGAAGTCAGCACCACGCCCTTGACCAATGAGCAGATGACCGCCGAGCGAATCAGGCGTGGCACCTCCGGAGGGCGTCACTGATGTGGGCCTATATCGCGCGACGCCTGCTGCTGATCATCCCGACCCTGGTGATCATCCTGCTGGTCAATTTCGTCATCGTCCAGGCGGCCCCGGGTGGCCCGGTGGAACAGGCCATCGCCCACCTGCAAGGCATCGGTGGCGCCAGCGTCGGCAGCTCGGGCAATGCCATGACCGGCAGCTCCCGGGCGAGCCGTGGCCTGGATCCGCAACTGATCAAGGACATCGAAAAACAATACGGCTTCGACAAACCGGTCCATGAACGCCTGTGGCTGATGCTCAGCAGCTACGCCCGCCTGGACTTCGGCAAGAGTTTCTTCCGGGGCGCCACGGTCACCGACCTGATCCTGGAAAAGATGCCGGTGACCATTTCCCTGGGGCTGTGGGCCACGCTGATCACCTACCTGGTGTCGATTCCGCTGGGCATCCGCAAGGCGGTGCATCACGGGTCGGCCTTCGATGTCTGGAGCAGCACGGCGATCATCATCGGCTACGCCATGCCGGCCTTCCTCTTCGCAATGTTCCTGATCGTGATGTTCGCGGGCGGGACGTCGCTGAACTGGTTTCCGGTGCGTGGGCTGGTGTCGGACAACTTCGAATCGCTGTCGACCCTGGGCAAGATCACCGATTACTTCTGGCACCTGGTGCTGCCGGTCACCTCACTGGTAATCGGCGGCTTCGCCACCCTGACCATCCTGACCAAGAACTCGTTCCTCAATGAAATCACTCGCCAATACGTGGTCACGGCACGGGCCAAGGGCATGAGCGAACGACGGGTGCTGTACGGGCATGTGTTCCGCAACGCCATGCTGTTGGTGGTGTCGGGAATTCCCCAGGCGTTCATCAGCGTGTTCTTCGCCGGGTCGTTGCTGATCGAGGTGATCTTCTCCCTCGATGGCCTGGGCCGCATGAGCTATGAGGCAGCCGTGTCCCGGGACTATCCGGTGGTGTTCGGCTCGCTGTTCATCTTCACGCTGTTCGGCCTGCTGATCAAACTCATCGGCGACCTCTGCTACACCCTGGTGGACCCACGCATCGACTTCGCCGCGAGGAACGCCTGATGTTCAGATTCTCGCCCCTGGGCCGACGGCGTTTCGAGCGCTTCAAGAAGAACCGCCGTGGCTGGTGGTCGCTGTGGCTATTCATCGGCCTGTTCATCCTGACCCTGGGCGGCGAGCTGATCGCCAATGACAAGCCGCTGGTGGTGAGCTATCAGGACTCGTTGTATTTCCCCGTGTTCAAGCGCTACACCGAACAGGAATTCGGCGGCCAGCTGCCGTTCCAGGCCGACTACCGCAGCAGCTACGTGCAGAACCTGATCCACAAGGATGGCGGCTGGCTGCTGTTCCCGCCGATCCCGTTCAGCGACGACACCCCCAACTACGACCTCAATCAACCGGCCCCAAGCCCGCCCACCTCGGTGAACTGGCTGGGCACCGACGACCAGTCCCGGGACGTACTGGCCCGGGTGATCTTCGGCGCCCGGGTGTCGATCCTGTTCGCCCTGGCGCTGACGGCCATCAGCGCCCTGATCGGCATTGCCGCCGGGGCGTTGCAAGGGTATTACGGCGGCTGGGTGGACTTGTTGGGGCAACGCTTGCTGGAGGTCTGGTCCGGGCTGCCGGTGCTCTATCTGCTGATCATCCTGTCCGGTTTCGTCGAGCCGAATTTCTGGTGGTTGCTGGGGATCATGGCGCTGTTCTCCTGGCTGGCCCTGGTGGACGTGGTCCGCGCCGAGTTCCTGCGCGGGCGCAACCTCGAATACGTCAAGGCTGCCAGGGCCCTGGGCCTGACCGACCGCAAGGTGATCGTGCGGCACATCCTGCCCAACGCGATGAACGCGACCCTGAGTTATCTGCCGTTCATCCTCACCGGGGCGATCTCCACCCTCACCGCCCTGGACTTCCTCGGCTTCGGCATGCCGGCCGGCAGCGCGTCCCTGGGCGAGCTGATTGCCCAAGGCAAACAGAACCTGCAAGCACCCTGGCTGGGACTGACGGCATTCTTCACCCTGGCCTTGATTCTTTCCCTGTTGGTGTTCATTGGCGAGGCTTTGCGTGATGCATTCGATCCCAGGTCCTGATCCGGACGTGCGTGACAACCTGATCGAAATCCGCGACCTGAGCGTGGCCTTCAGCGACCACGCCGTCGTGCGCAACCTGTGTCTGGACATCCGCCCCGGCGAGTGCCTGGCCCTGGTGGGTGAATCGGGCTCCGGCAAATCGGTGACCGCTCATTCGATCCTGCAACTGCTGCCGCCAGCCGAGAGCCATACCACCGGCAGCATTCGCTATCGCGGCCAGGAACTGGTCGGCGCCCAGGCCAGCACCCTGCGGGCGCTGCGCGGCAACCGCATCGCGATGATCTTCCAGGAGCCGATGACCTCCCTCAACCCGCTGCACAGCGTCGAAAAGCAGATCGGCGAAACCCTGATGCTGCACAAGGGCCTGGGCGGCAAAGCGGCGCGGCAACGCATCCTGGAACTGCTGGCCCTGGTCGGCATCCAGAAGCCCGTCGAACGGCTCAAGGCCTACCCGCACCAGCTCTCCGGCGGCCAGCGGCAACGGGTAATGATTGCCATGGCCTTGGCCTGCGAGCCGGAGCTGTTGATCGCCGACGAACCGACCACCGCACTGGACGTGACCGTGCAGCGCAAGATCCTGCTGTTGCTCAAGTCACTCCAGCAACGGCTCGGCATGTCTTTGCTGCTGATCAGCCACGACCTGAACCTGGTGCGCAGCATCGCCCAGCGGGTGTGCGTGATGAAGGCCGGGGAAATCGTCGAGCAGGCGCCGTGCGAAACCCTCTTCAGCGCGCCGAAGCACCCCTACAGCTGTGAACTGCTGCACGCCGAACCGGAGGGTGAAGCCCTGCCCCGGGACGCGCGCGAGGATGTGCTGCAGGTCCAGGACCTGCGGGTCAGCTTCGCCCTGGGCGGCGGGTTGTTCCGGCGCAAGGAATACCTGCGCGCCGTCGACGGCATCAGCCTGAACATCCAGCGCGGCAAGACCCTGGGCATCGTCGGCGAATCCGGCTCCGGCAAGTCCACACTCGGCCAGGCGATCCTGCGGCTGATCGAATCCGAAGGCAGCATCCGCTTCCAGGGTGAAGCCCTCGACACCCTGTCGCAGAAAGAGCTACGGCCGTGGCGCAAGCAGATGCAGGTGGTGTTCCAGGACCCATTTGGCAGCCTCAGCCCACGGATGTCGGTGCAGCAGATCATCAGCGAAGGCCTAGAAGTCCACAGTCCGTCCAGCGCCCAGGAGTGCGAAGCCCGGGTGATCCAGGCCCTCAAGGAAGTCGGCCTCGACCCGCAGAGCCGCCATCGCTACCCCCACGAATTTTCCGGCGGGCAACGCCAGCGCATCGCCATCGCCCGGGCCCTGGTGCTCAAGCCGGCCCTGATCCTGCTGGACGAGCCTACCTCGGCACTGGATCGCACCGTGCAGAAACAAGTGGTCGCCCTGCTCCGTCAGCTCCAGGAGAAGCACGGCCTGACCTACCTGTTCATCAGCCATGACCTGGCGGTGGTGCGCGCTCTTGCCCACGACATGATCGTGATCAAGGACGGAAAGGTGGTCGAGCAAGGCGCGAGCCATGAGCTTTTCGAGTCGCCACACCATCCCTATACCAGAGAGCTGCTGGCGGCGGCACATCCCGCATAACTCGCGGGCCAGCCTTCTCCAGCGACTCAGGCGCCCCGTCGCTGGTCCAGGGTGTTGGCAAAATTGCCCATCACCGTCACCACCTGTTGCGCGCCGCGGTGGATATCCTGGATCACCGCGCCTGCTTCATTCACCAATGTGACACCCTGCTCTGCCTTGAGGGTGCTCGACTGCATACTGGTGACCGCTTGCCTGGCGAGGTCGCGGTTCTTGCCGACCACCTCGGTGATCGCGACGGTGGCCTGGCTCGTACGTCGGGCCAAGTTGCGCACCTCATCGGCCACAACCGCGAAGCCGCGCCCCTGCTCTCCCGCACGAGCGGCTTCGATAGCGGCATTGAGGGCCAGCAGGTTGGTCTGTTCGGCAATGCCCCGGATGGCATCGACGATACTGCCAATTTCCTCGGACTGTGCGCTCAGGGCCTCTATGCCCGTCGCCACGGCCTGGAGTTCATCGGCGATGCTTTGCACGACGGTCACAGTCTTCTGCACGACGGCGGAGCCAAGCCGGGTATGCTCATCGGTCTGCTGGGACGTCTCGAAGGCCAACTGCGCCGCCTTCGATTCGCTCTGGCGTTGTTCGATCTCAGCGGTGCAATCAGTGGCGAACTTGACCACCCCATACACATGGCCCTGGGCATCATAAAGCGGGTTGTAAGTGGCCTGCAGCCAGACGGTCGCGCCACGCTTGTCGACCCTCTGGAAAAGCCCTCCCATGTACTCGCCCCGGTTCAGCGCGGCCCAGAAGCCGCGATAGGCTTCGCTCTGCGCTTCGCCGGGCGCGCAGAAGATACGGTGATGCTGGCCACGCACCTCTTCCAGGCCATAGCCCATCACCTTCAGGAAATTCGCGTTGGCATTTACCACCTGCCCTTTCAGGTCGAATTCGATGACCGCCATCGAACGGTCAATCGCCTGCGTGAAGCTGGACTCGGCCTGTGAACGAAGCACGTCATCGGTCACATCGCGAACAATGCAGATGATGCGCCGTAAGCCCGCGCCCGCCTGGCGCACCGGAACATGGTCCGCTTCCACCCAGGCCCCGCATCCGTCGCGGGACAACAGAAAAAAACGATCGCTGGCACTTTCACCCTGCCGCAAGCGCTGCCACAACGTCGTGTACTGTGGACTACGGGCGTACGCCGGCGCGCAGAATGTCTGGTGGTGCTTGCCCAGAATCTCGTCGAGCGAATATCCAGTCATCCGCAGAAACAGAGGGCTGGCGTCCAGCACTTCACCTGTCGGCGCGAGCTCGAGCACGGCCATGGCGGCATGCAGGGCATGGTGCTGCGCCTCGAGATAAGCCTCCCTGGCCTGGACTTCATGCAAGGCCTGTTGATGCTTGCGCGTACGAATGAACATGGCACCACTCCGGGACGTTGGATGCGTGAATCGAGCCGCCTGCAGACGCAGGCGCCTTTTTCGCTGGGGAGATGCCATTAAGCCATGATTGCAAAAATAACTGTACAGCTTTTTAAATCTGTACAACTTTTATGTGACTAACGGCGTGCCGTCGGCCGCCCGCGCTCTTTCATCTCCAGCCTATGCGCCACTGCTTGTCATTTCGCAATTCGCGCCAGTCCAACAGCTCTGTGCGCCCGCTGTGTACCGCTTGCAATTCAACTTGCAGAGGTATCCCAACCTCGTCGCAGAGGAGTCGGGTCACCAGGAAATGCTTCTCTCGATTGACCGGCATACAGGCTGTCCATTTCGAAAGCATGAGTTTGCGAGGGTTGAATGGGTTCATTGTGGACATCCAAAAAATGTACAAAACAAAAACAACTGTACAATTTTACCTTCGTTGAAACCACGACCCAAGGAACGCTCGACCGAGGCGCGACGTGTCAGCCATCTTGATCGAGTGGATCTACGGCATAATGCCGCTGGCAACAGACTCACCAGAGGACGCCACACCCTCACCTTTCTGGGAATGCCCGATGCGCCCGACCGAAAACCTCAAGGACTACCAGCGTGTACGCACCCTGGCGATTCGCTCCTTGTTCGAGATCATCGAACAGTCCAGCGAAGGCACGGTAATCGTCGACCGTGACGCCAACATCGTCTGGATGAACGAGCGCTACGCCCGACGCTTCGGCCTGAACTCGGCCCAGGAGGCAATCGGCCGGGCCTGCGAGAGCGTGATCCCCGGCAGCCTGCTGCGGGAAGTGGTACGAACCGGGCGGCCGATCCTGCTGGACATGCAGGAGATGCCCAAGGAACCGCTGGTGGTCATGCGCCTGCCGATCCATGACAGCGCCGGCGCGGTCATCGGCGCCATCGGTTTTGCCTTGTTCGGTGAGCTGCATAGCCTGTCGCCGATGCTCAAGCGCTACCAGAGCATGCAGGAAGAACTGGCCTCGACCCGTTCGCTGCTGCGGGCGCGGCAGACCAAGTACAACTTCGCCCATTTCATCGGCACCAGCAGCGCCGGCCTGGAGGTCAAACGCCGCGCCCGCCGTAGCGCCAGCACCGATTCGCCGGTGTTGCTGCTCGGTGAAACCGGCACCGGCAAGGAGTTGCTGGCCCAGGCGATCCACAGCGCCTCGCCACGGGCGCACAAGGCATTCGTCAGCATCAACAGCGCGGCGATTCCGGAATCGCTGCTCGAAGCCGAGTTCTTCGGCACCGCGCCTGGAGCGTTCACCGGGGCCGACCGCAAGGGCCGCGCCGGCAAACTGCAGATCGCCCACGGCGGCACGTTGTTCCTCGATGAGATCGGCGACATGCCGCTGCCGCTGCAAAGCAAACTGCTGCGGGTACTGCAGGAAAAGGAATATGAACCGGTGGGTTCCAACGAAGTGCTGCAAAGCGATGTTCGTGTGATCGCTGCCACGTCCATGGATCTGGAAGCGGCGATCAAACGCGGTGAGTTCCGCGCCGACCTGTATTACCGCCTCAATGTACTGCCGATCCAGGTTCCGCCCCTGCGCGAGCGCCTGGATGACCTGCCGGCCCTGAGCGAGGCGATCCTCGAAGACCTGCGCAGCCAGCACGAACTCAACCCCGACGCCCTCGACCTGCTGGGCCAGCACGCCTGGCCGGGCAACATCCGCGAGTTGCGCAACGTGCTGGAGCGCGCCGCGCTGCTCAGCGATAACCTGCAACTCACCGCCGCCGACATCCGCGCGGCCATCGGCACGTTCACCCCGGTGACCCGCACGGCCAGCCCAAGCCTGGAACTGCAGCCCCAGGAAACCTTCAGCCAGGCCCGGGCGCGTTTCGACCGGCAACTGATCGAAACCACCCTCGCGCAATGCGGCGGCAAGGTGATCGAGGCGGCTGAGCGGCTGGGGCTGGGACGCTCGACGCTGTACAAGAAGATGGTGGCGTTGGGGATTGCCGAGTCTCAATAGAGAGAAATTAATTCTCTTTTTGTAGACATACATCTTGGAGCGCTTTGCGCTCATCGCGAGCAGGCTCGCTCCAACAGGAGATTGCGTTCCCCTGTGGGAGCGAGCCTGCTCGCGATGAGGCCATCCGAATCAAAAAATCTCCAAAAAGAGACAGCACTCTCCATATCTCCTCAAGCCAAACGACAAACCTCATATATTTCAACAAGTTACCAACCTGGCACAAAACTCGCTAAAGCCCTCCCACCGCTTCACCACAAAAATAACAATCCCAGGAGACACACCATGAGTGTGATCATTGCCTTGGCAGCCCTCGCGCTGCTGATGGTTGCCGCCTACCGTGGCTACAGCGTCATCCTCTTCGCCCCCATCGCCGCCCTCGGCGCCGTCCTGCTCACCGATCCCTCCGCCGTCGCCCCGGCTTTCACCGGGGTGTTCATGGAGAAAATGGTCGGGTTCATCAAACTGTATTTCCCGGTGTTCCTGCTCGGCGCGGTGTTCGGCAAGCTGATCGAGTTGTCGGGGTTCTCCCGCTCCATCGTGGCCGCGGCGATTCGCCTGCTGGGCACGCGCCAGGCGATGCTGGTGATCGTGCTGGTCTGCGCCCTGCTGACCTATGGCGGCGTGTCGTTGTTCGTCGTGGTGTTCGCGGTGTACCCGTTCGCCGCCGAGATGTTCCGCCAGAGCAATATCCCCAAGCGCCTGATCCCGGCCACCATCGCCCTCGGTGCGTTCTCCTTCACCATGGACGCCCTGCCCGGCACGCCGCAGATCCAGAACATCATCCCCAGCACCTTCTTCAACACCACCGCCTGGGCCGCGCCGTGGCTGGGTGTGATCGGCACGTTGTTCGTGTTCAGCATCGGCATGCTGTTCCTGCAACGTCAGCGCAACAAGGCCCAGCGCGTGGGCGAAGGCTACGGCACCGAACTGCGCAACGAGCCGGAAACCGCCGAAGACATCAAGCTGCCCAACCCATGGATCGCCGTTTCGCCGCTGCTGGCGGTCGGCATCATGAACCTGCTGTTCACCCAGTGGATCCCCCAGTGGTACGGCAAGACCCACAGCCTGGCGCTGCCGGGCATGGCGGCACCGGTGACCAGCGACGTCGCCAAACTCACCGCGATCTGGGCGGTACAGGCTGCGTTGCTGGTGGGCATCATCATGGTCCTGCTGTTCGGCTTCCGGGCCATTCGCAGCAAGCTGGCCGAAGGTAGTAAAAGTGCGGTGGGCGGTGCGTTGCTCGCGGCGATGAATACGGCCTCGGAATACGGCTTCGGCGCGGTCATCGCCTCGCTGCCGGGCTTCCTGGTACTGGCCGACTGGCTCAAGAGCATTCCCAACCCATTGGTCAACGAAGCCGTGACCGTGACGCTGCTGGCGGGCATCACCGGTTCCGCGTCGGGTGGCATGAGCATCGCCCTGGCGGCGATGTCCGAAACCTTCATCAGCGCCGCCCACGCCGCCAACATCCCTCTGGAAGTGCTGCACCGGGTGGCGGCCATGGCCAGCGGCGGCATGGACACCCTGCCGCACAACGGCGCGGTGATCACCTTGCTGGCGGTCACCGGGCTGACCCACCGTGAAGCCTACAAAGACATTTTCTGCATTACGCTGATCAAGACCCTCGCGGTTTTCGTGGTGATCGGTGTGTTCTACGCCACTGGCATTGTATGAGGTTCCTATGACGACAACTCTTTGCGGCAAGACGGCCCTGGTTACCGGTTCTACCAGCGGCATCGGCCTGGGCATCGCCCTGAGCCTGGCCAAGGCCGGCGCCGACTTGATCCTCAATGGCTTTGGCGATGCGTCGGCGGTGATCGCCGAAGTGCAGCAGTTCGGCGGCAAGGTGGGCCATCATCCGGCCGATGTCAGTGACCCGGCGCAGATCGCCGACATGCTCGCCTATGCCGAGCGGGAATTCGGCGGTGTCGACATTCTGGTGAACAACGCCGGCATCCAGCATGTGGCCGCGGTGGAGGATTTCCCGGTAGAGCGCTGGGACTCGATCATCGCTATCAACCTGTCCTCGGTGTTTCACGCCACCCGCCTGAGCCTGCCGGGGATGCGCAGCAAGGGCTGGGGAAGGATCGTCAACATTGCCTCGGTACACGGCCAGGTCGGCTCGGTGGGCAAGGCCGCCTATGTCGCGGCCAAGCACGGGGTGATCGGCCTGACCAAAGTGGTCGGCCTGGAAACCGCCACCAGCAACGTCACCTGTAACGCCATCTGCCCGGGCTGGGTGTTGACCCCGCTGGTGCAGAAACAGATCGACGATCGCATCGCCAGCGGCATCGACCCGCAACAGGCCCAGCATGACCTGCTGGCCGAGAAACAGCCGTCGCTGGATTTCGTCACGCCGCCGCAACTGGGGGAGCTGGTGCTGTTCCTGTGCAGCGAAGCCGGCAGCCAGGTGCGTGGCGCGGCGTGGAATATCGATGGTGGGTGGTTGGCTCAGTAACCTGGGCGAAGCACACCCCATGTGGGGGAGTTTGCTGTGGCGAGGGGGCTGTTGTGGCGAGGGAGCTTGCTCCCGCTCGGGTGCGTAGCAGCCGCAACAGGGCCTGCTTCGCAGTCCAGCGGGAGCAAGCTCCCTCGCCACAACAGCTCCCTCGCCACATAGAGCACCTTGTGCTGCAATGTTTATAAGCCTGAACAAGAACAAGAGGCACGCCATGTCCGACACCCTCTGGCAACCCAGCCCTGAACGCATCGCGCGGTCGCGCATGAATGCCTTTCGCCGGTTCGTCAACGAACGGCATCACCTGGAACTCAATGATTACCCCGCCCTGCACGCCTGGAGCATCGACCAGCGCGAAGCCTTCTGGCAGGCCATCGTCGATTTCTTCGAGATCCGCTTTCACCAGGCGCCCACCGAGGTACTGCAGGAAGGCGCGCAAATGCCCAGTGCCCGATGGTTCCCGGGGGCGACGCTGAACTTTGCCGGACACTTGCTGCGCCGTCGCGACACCGCGACGGCGGTGGTGGCCGTCGACGAAAACGGCGGCCAGGAACACCTGACCTGGGCCGAACTCGCTGCCCACGTCGCCGGCCTGCAAAAAAGTCTGCAAGCGGCCGGCGTCACCCAAGGCGACCGCGTCGCCGCCTGCATGCCCAACACCTGGCAGACCCTGGTGGGCATGCTCGCCACCACCAGCCTGGGGGCGATCTGGTCCTGTTCGTCGCCGGACTTCGGCACCCAAGGGGTGATCGACCGTTTCGGCCAGATCGAGCCCAAGGTGCTGATCACCTGCGCCGGTTACCGCTACGCCGGCAAGGTCATCGACCAACGGCCCAAGATCAACGAGATCCTCGAACGGCTACCCTCGCTGCAACAGCTGATCGTGCTGCCCTATGCCCAGCCGGACGCACGCGCCGAGGACTTCAAGACCGCGGCCAGCGTCGCCCTGTGGGACGGGTTCTACCAAGCCGGCGGCGAGCCGCAATTCGTTGCCGTGCCGTTCGACCATCCGCTGTACATCCTGTACTCCAGCGGCACCACCGGCGTACCGAAGTGCATCGTCCACGGTACCGGTGGCGTACTGCTGCAACACGTCAAGGAACATGGCCTGCACGTCGACCTCGGCCCCGAGGATCGGTTGTTCTACTACACCACCTGCGGCTGGATGATGTGGAACTGGCTGGTGTCCGCCCTTGCCGTTGGCAGTATGGTAGTGCTCTATGACGGCTCGCCGTTTCATCCCGGTCCCGAGCGCTTGCTGGACCTGATCGACCAGCAGCGCATCAGCGTGTTCGGCACCAGCCCCAAGTTCCTGGCCGCCCTGGAGAGCCAAGGCCTGAAGCCGCGGCAGACCCACGACCTGGGCAGCCTCAGGACCCTGCTCTCCACCGGCTCGGCGCTGGCGCCCCACAGCTACGACTACGTCTATCGCGACTTCAAGCCCGACGTCTGCCTGGCTTCGATGTCCGGCGGCACCGACATCGTCTCGTGCTTCGTCAACGGCAACCCGCTGTCGGCGGTAAGGCGCGGCGAGATGCAGGGCAAGAGCCTGGGCATGGCAGTACAGGTCTGGAACGAGGCCGGGCAGGCTGTCATCGGCGAGAAAGGCGAACTGGTGTGCACCCGGCATTTCCCGGCGATGCCCATTGGCCTGTGGAACGATCCCCGGCAGGAAAAACTCCGCGCATCCTACTTCAGCCAGTTCCCCGGCGTATGGGCCCAAGGCGATTACGCCGAGGAACTGCCCCATGGCGGCTTCCTGATCCACGGCCGCTCCGACGCGGTGCTCAACCCCGGTGGCGTGCGCATCGGCACGGCGGAGATCTATCGCCAGGTGGAAAAGGTCGAACAGGTGCTGGACAGCGTCGCCATCGGCCAGCAATGGCAGGGGGATGTGCGGGTGGTGTTGTTCGTGCGGCTGCGAGAGGGCGTGGTCCTGGATGACGCCCTGGAGCAGCGGATCCGCCAGGTCATCCGGGCCAACACCACGCCGCGCCATGTACCGGCGAAGATCCTGGCGGTCAGCGATATACCGCGGACGATCAGTGGCAAGGTGGTAGAGCTGGCGGTACGCAATGTGGTGCATGGCGAAGCGGTGAAAAACACCGACGCCCTGGCCAACCCGGAGGCGCTGGAGCAGTTTCGGGATCGGCCGGAGCTGGCCACCTAGGCACCCCACAAAACTGCTTTTCTGTGGCGAGGGGGTTTACCCCCGTTGGGCTGCGAAGCAGCCCCCCAATACCCTCAAACACAAGTCTGTCTGATACACCGAAGTGTCTGGATTTAGGGCTGCTGCGCAGCCCAGCGGGGATAAATCCCCTCGCCACAGGGAATGTCCCAAACCCCATCAATCCATCAACCCCCACTCCCCCGCCGCCGGATCGGCCGCAGGCGCGGCGCCCGACTCCGCATGCAGTTTCAACCGCAACCGCAGGTTGTTCGCCGAATCGGCGTTCTTCAGGGCCTCCTCCTCATCCAGCACTCCCTCCACCACCAGCTTGAACAGGGCTTGGTCAAAGGTCTGCATGCCCAGTTCCTCCGACTTTTCCATGATGCCCTTGAGCTCGCCCAGCTCGTTGCGCCGGATCAGGTCGGCCACCGTGGGCGAGCCGAGCATGACTTCCACCGCGGCCCGGCGCTGGCCGGTGCGGGTGCGCACCAGGCGCTGGGACACGAAGGCCTGGAGGTTGTTGCCCAGGTCGCTCAACAGCTGCGGCCGGCGTTCCTCGGGGAAGAAGTTGATCACCCGATCCAGGGCCTGGTTGGCGTTGTGGGCGTGCAAGGTGGAAATCACCAAGTGCCCGGTGTCGGCAAAGGCCAGGGCGTGCTCCATGGTTTCCCGGTCGCGAATTTCGCCGATCAGCACCACATCCGGCGCCTGGCGCAGGGTGTTCTTGAGGGCGGCATGGAAACTGCGGGTGTCGACACCGACCTCCCGCTGGTTGATGATCGACTTCTTGTGCCGGTGGATGTACTCCACCGGGTCTTCGATGGTGATGATGTGGCCGCTGCTGTTGCGATTGCGATAGTCGATCAGCGCCGCCAGGGAAGTGGATTTGCCTGACCCCGTCGCGCCGACGAACAGCATCAGCCCCTGTTTCTGCATGATGGTGTCGAGCAGCACCTTGGGCAGTTTCAGGTCCTCGAAACGCGGGATGTCCAGCTTGACGTTGCGGATCACCATGGACACGTCATTGCGCTGCTTGAAGATATTGACCCGGAATCGCCCGACACCCGAGAGGGATATGGCCAGGTTCATTTCCAATTCCCGATCGAACTCAAGGCGCTGTTCGGCGTCCATCAGAGACTCGGCGAGCCCGGCAATGTCACCGACCTTGAACGCCTGGTTGCCCAGGGGCTTGAGCACGCCTTCGAATTTGGCACACGGCGGCGCCCCGGTGGACAAGTAAAGATCGGAACCTTCCTGGCTGGCCAGGATGCGTAACAAGGGATCGATTTCCATGGACTGAAATTTCCGCGAGACATCAATGAAACAAGCTGACCCGAGCACGTACCTCTGCAGACCAACCCGCGCTTGCCTTCCTGAGAGGATAGTAGACGCGACACGCCACCCAGGGATTCCGTGATGAACGCAACACCCGCCAGCAGCGGCACACAGCGCCTGATCGAGCGACTGGACTGGAGTTCCAGCCCGCTGGGCGCCGCTGAAACCTGGCCCCAGAGCCTGCGCACCGCCGTGGACATCGTGCTGAACTCGCCGATGCCGATGGCCTTACTGTGGGGGCCGCAACTGATCCACTTCTACAACGACGCCTTTTCCCGACTGGCCGGCGATAAACATCCCCAGGCGTTCGGCCAGCCGACCCACACCGCATGGCCTGAACTCAAAAGCGTCAGCGCGCCGATTTATAACGACGTGTTGCAAGGCCGCACGCACACCAGCCGCGACCAGCAATGGCGCCTGCCCTTCGCCGGCCGGCTCTGCGACCTCTGGCTGGACCTGACCTATAGCCCCGTGCGTGACGAAGGCGCTGCCGTGGCCGGCATCCTGATCACCGCCATCGAAACCAGCGAGCGGCGACGCCTGGCCCTGGAGTTCGAACGCCGTTCCGAAGCCAGCCTCAAGGCCCAGCAGGAAAGCGAAGAGCGCCTGCAACTGGCCTTGGCGGCAGCCGATACGCTGGGCACCTGGGACTGGGACATCAGCGAAGACCGCTTCATCGCCGATGCGCATTTCGCCCTGCTGCACGGTGTCGATCCCAGTCTGTCGCGGCAGTTGCCCATCAGCGCCTACCTCGAAGGCGTGCACCCCGAGGATCGGGCGATGGTCGCCCGCAGCATCAAGCATTGCATCACCCACGGCACCGAATATGCCGAGGAGTACCGCCTGTTGCAGCCCGACGGCGAACTGCGCTGGGTGTTCGTGCGCGGTCGCTGCTACAAGGATCGCCATGGCCGGCCCAAGCGCTTTCTTGGCGCGGCCCTGGACCTGACCGAGCGCAAGCGCACCGAGCAAGCCCTGCGCCAGAGCCAGACCGAGCTGCAACTGATCATCAACGCCATGCCGATCCTCATCAGTTACGTGGACCGCGAAGAACGTTTCCGCCTGAACAACAGTGCCTACCTGGACTGGTTCGGACTGACCCCGCAGGAACTCTATGGCAAGACCATTCGCGAAGTGATCGGCGAAGAAGGCTATGCCGCTCGCGCCGAGCAGATTGCCGCAGCCCTGGCGGGCAAGCCGTGCAGCTTCGCCGTGCAGTCGGACCACCGCGACGGCCGGCCGCGGCATGCGCTGACCAACTACCTGCCTCGCCATGGCGCGGACGGCACGGTAAACGGCTTCTACATTTTTGTGATCGACGAAACCGAGCGCAAGAAAACCGAGGAAGCCCTGCGCAACCTCAACGAAACCCTGGAAGAACGGGTCATCGCCCGCACCCAGCAATTGGCCGAAGCCAACCACCGCCTGCAAAACGAGATGTTCGAACGCGAGCGCGCGGAGGAAGCGTTGCGCCATGCCCAGAAGATGGAGGCCGTGGGCCAGCTCACCGGGGGCATCGCCCACGACTTCAACAACATGCTCACCGGCATTCTCGGCAGCCTGGACCTGATGCAGCGCTACATCGCCAGCGGCCGCATCGACGAGATCGGACGCTTTACCGAAGCAGCGGTGTCATCGGCCAACCGCGCCGCGGCCCTGACTCATCGGCTACTGGCCTTTTCCCGACGCCAGTCCCTGGACCGCAAGCCGCTGGACGCCAACAGCCTGGTGTTATCCCTTGAAGACCTGCTGAGTCGCACCACCGGTGACCACATTGCGCTGCGCCTGCAACTGACCGATGAGCTGTGGCCCGTCAGCACCGATGCCAGCCAGTTGGAAAACGCCCTGCTCAACCTGGTGATCAACGCCCGGGACGCCATGCCCGACGGCGGTGAGCTCACCATCGAAACCGCCAATGTCTACCTCGACGGCAGCGACATCAGTACCCTGGAACCGATCAAGCCCGGGGACTACGTGATGATTGCCGTCAGCGACAATGGCAGCGGCATGACACCGTCCGTGCTGGCAAAGGCCTTCGATCCGTTCTTCACCACCAAACCCATCGGCCAGGGCACCGGACTGGGGCTGTCGATGATCTATGGCTTTGCCCAACAATCGGGTGGACTGCTGAATCTGGACAGCGTGCCGGGCCAGGGCACACGGGTGCAGTTGTACCTGCCGCGGCTGCGGGTGGCGCCTGTCGAGCAACCGACGCAGCCCACCACCGTCGAGGCACCGGCCGCCATCGCCGGCGAAACCGTATTGCTGGTGGAAGACGAGCCGGCGGTGCGGATGCTGGTGCTCGATCTGTTGCAGGCGCTGGGGTACACCGCCCTTGAAGCCGAAGACGCCAAGACCGCCCTGCCGTTGCTGGAGTCGGACCGGCGCATCGACCTGCTGGTCACCGACGTCGGCCTGCCCGGCATGAATGGCCGGCAACTGGCGGAGATCGCCCGTCAGCATCGACCCGATCTGAAGGTGTTGTTCATGACCGGTTATGCGCAGAAAGCCGCCGAACGCCAGGGCTTCCTGGAACAGGGCATGGACATGGTCGCCAAGCCTTTCACCCTGGATTTGCTGGCGAACAAGATTCGGACGATGATCAACCATGTCGCCTGAGTTGAGGCATAATCGCCCCCTTTTGTTCAGGTCAGCGCTGCGATGAAAGCCCAAGCCCGCCATATCCTGGTGAAAACCGCCGAAGAAGCCGAACAGCTCAAGCAACGCATCGCCAAGGGCGAAGCGTTCGATGTGCTGGCAAAGAAATACTCCACCTGCCCGTCCGGCAAACGCGGCGGCGACCTGGGTGAAGTGCGGCCGGGGCAGATGGTCGGGGTGATCGATGCGGTGATCTTCAAGAAGCCACTACGGGTGGTGCATGGGCCGATCAAGAGCAAGTTCGGCTATCACCTGGTGCAGGTGTTTTATCGGGATTGATATCGGGCCCAACGCAGGTCACATGTGGGAGCGAGCCTGCTCGCGATAGCGGTGGGTCAGTTGATATTGATGGTGACTGACACACTGTCATCGCGAGCAGGCTCGCTCCCACATGAGGTTCTGTGGTGGGTCGCTATCGGGGAATCAACGCCCCCGGCACCTGAATCACCCGACTCGCCAACCGATGCCCGGCCTCGGCGGCTTCCACCGGGCTGCCACCCATCAAGCGGCGCGCCAGGTACGCCGCGCTGAACGAATCCCCCGCCGCCGTGGTGTCCACCACCCGCTCGACCCGCTGGGCCGGCACTTCATACGATTGGCCATCGCAGCGGATCAGACACGCCTCGGCACCGCGCTTCAGGACCACTTCCGGGGTGCCTAGCGGTTCGTAGGCGGCGAACACCGCTGCGCTGTCGGCATAACCGAACAGCGCCTGCTCGTCGTCCACGGTCAGCAGCGCCAGCTCCACGTAAGGCAATACACTGCGATAGGCCGCACGGGCGGCGTCGACCGAGGCCCAGAGCCTTGGTCGATAGTTGTTGTCGAAGACCACCTGAGCACCTCGCCGACGCGCCTCGACCAGGGTCTCGATAAGCTTGCCGCGCCCCTGCTCGCCCAGCACCGCCAGGGTGATGCCACTGAAATACAGCACATCGTAATCCGGCAACGCCGCCAGGATCGGTGCGGCGGCCGGCGTGGTGAAGCAATCGCGTACCGCCGCTTCGTTGCGCCAGTACAGGAACCGTCGCTCACCGGCCGCATCGGTCTGGATGCAATACAAACCCGGCAAGCGGCCGGGCAAGCGCTGTACCCTCTCCAGTCCGATGTTCTCCTCGGCCCAGCTCTGGCACATGGCGTCGCTGAAACTGTCGTCGCCCAGGGCCGTGACGTAATCCACCGATGCCTGGTCGCCCAAGGCGCGGGACAGGTAGACCGCCGTGTTCAGGGTGTCGCCGCCGAAGCTCTGTTGCAGGCTGCCGTCGGCGCGTTGCTGCAGTTCGATCATGCACTCGCCGATCAGGGCGATGCGGGGTTTGGAGTGGCTCATGGAAAGTCCTGATGATTCGGTGGTGTCTGGCAGGCCGTCATCGCGAGCAGGCTCGCTCCCACATTTGAAACGCATTCCTCCTGTGGGAGCGAGCCTGCTCGCGATGGCCGCGACTCGGTTTCAAGCCTAGAAACAAGTCTCCATGCTTTCGACCACCCGCAACTGCTCATCCACCAGGCATCCCACCCGCCACTTGTCGAAGGTCAGGCACGGATGGGAAGTGCCGAACGCAATGATGTCGCCGATCCGCAACTCAATCCCCGGCGCCACGGTCATGAACGCGTGCTGGTCCATCACCGCCGTCACCTTGCAGCCGCTCACGTCATCACCGGTTACCGAATCCGCTCCGGGCTTGTAGCGCTTGAGCGGCACCGGCAGCCCCGCGTCGTAGGCCACATCGCGCTTGCCCAGGGCGATGACCGCGAAGCCCGGCTCCGGCAGGGATTGCACATGGGCCCAGACCTCCAGTGCCGGCCGCAGGCCTTCGTGCAGGTCGTTGCGCCGCTCCAGTACGCAGCACTGGGCCTCCTTGTAGATGCCATGGTCGTGGGCCACATAACTGCCGGGCCGCAGCACGCTGAGGAAACGCCCGTGGGCATTGCGCACCTCGAAGGATTCGGCGATCAGGTCATACCAGGCCGAGCCCGAGGCGGTGATGATCGGTTTATCGAGGGCAAATGCGCCGCTGTCCTGCAACTGCACCGCCAACCCCACCAGGGACGCGGCGAACGCGCGGATGCCGCTGACAGCCTGATCACCGTGGATCACCCCTTCGTAGCCTTCGATACCAGTCAGGGCCAGCGCCGGTTGCGCCCGGATCGCCTCGGCCAGGGCCAACACTTCGGCCTCGCTCCGACAACCGCAGCGACCACCGACCACGCCGTACTCGATCATCACGTTCAGCTTCATCCTGCGAGAAGCGAAAAACTCGCCCAGGTCGGCAACGCTGTCCGGATGATCGACCATGCAGTGGAACTCGAACGTCGGGTCGGCCAGCAGATCGGCGATCAGCGCCATGTTCGGCGTGCCCACCAACTGGTTGGCCATCAGCACCCGCCGCACACCGTGGGCGTAAGCGGCGCGGGTTTGCACGGCGGTGGCAAGGGTGAGGCCCCAGGCGCCGGCATCGAGCTGGCGGTGGAACAACGCCGGGGTCATGCTGGTCTTGCCGTGGGGCGCCAGCTCGGCACCGCTGTTGCTGACGAACTGTTGCATCCAGCGAATGTTGTGTTCCAACGCGTCGCGATGCAGCACCAACGCCGGCAGACTGACGTCGCGCAACAGGTAGGCACCGACGGTGGCGGCGCCCTTCTCTACGGCTGTGTCCTGAATGGCAGAAGACATGGTCGAACTCCTCTCGCGGTCGCGGATGACCGCTACTGTCTATTCATTGATGCGCCGGGCCAGGTTGTTGGCGCTGTCGATCAGCACCCGGCGGTAGTCGGCGTAATTGTTCTTGGCGTCGGCCCGGGGGGCGACGATGCACAGGGTCGCGATGGCCACGCCGTCGGGGTCTTTGACCGGGGCGGCGAAGCAGTGGGTGAAGGTGTCGGCGACGCTGTCGAAGGAGAAGAACCCGTCGAGGCCGGCCTGGCGGATCTCCTTGAGAAACTGCTCCACCGGCAGGCGCTCGCCATCCGGCAGGATGAAGTCGTCGGGGTCGATCAGGTCGACGATCTGCTGATCGCTCAGGTGCGCCAGCAACAGGCGGCCGGAGGCGGTCCAGGGGATTGGCGCGTTTTCACCAATGTCCGATGAAATGCGGAAATGCCGCTCGCCCTCCTTCATCAGCGCCACCGTGTACTTGCGTCCGTTGAGCAGGCACATCTGCGCGGTTTCCCGGGTCTGGCGGACAATCTCCTGCAAGGCCTGATCGGCCTCGCGGCTCAAATCGAAATGCCGCAGGTGCGCCTGCCCGAGAAAGTACAACTGGCGGCCCAGGTAGACGTGGCCGTCCTTGCCCACCGGCTCGAGGATGCGCCGCTCCAGCAGCGATGCCACCAGCTCGTAGACCGTGGACTTGGGGCTGCCAATGCCGCTGGCGATGTCGTTCGGGCGCAGCGGCTGGCCGATCTCCTTGAGGAAATCGAGGATATCGAACGCCCGATCCAGTCCCCGGGCCCGGCGTTTGATGGTGTCTTCGGTCATGTCTTGGGTTCCCATTCAGTTGGCCGCGAGTGTAACCAGACAGCGGTGGCGTCTGGTAGATCGCTATCGCGGCCAAGCCTTGCTCCCACAGGCACAGCTTGATCTTGTGGGAGCAAGGCTTGCCCGCGATGGCCTCACTTTTTCTTGTAGGCCACGCAATCGATCTCGACCTTGCAATCCACCATCATGCTCGCCTGCACACAGGCCCGGGCCGGGGCGTGTTCGGGGCTGAAGTATTCGCCGAATACCTTGTTGAAACTCCAGAAATCCCGCGGGTCATCCAGCCACACACCGCAGCGCACCACATCCTTGAGCTCGTAGCCGGCCTCTTCGAGGATGGCGATCACATTCTTCATGGTCTGGTGGGTCTGCTCGACAATCCCGCCGGCGATGATCTCGCCGTTCACCGCCGGCACCTGGCCGGACACGTGCAGCCAGCCATCGGCCTCGACGGCGCGGGCAAAAGGCCGTGGCTGACCGCCACCCGCGGTGCTGCCGGTCCCGTAGCGCTTGATGCTCATGAGTGGATCTCCTTGTTCAATGGATTAAAAACGAGTGTTCTTGAGAAATTCCGCCAGGCGTGGCGACTGCGGCCGTTCGAACAGTTCCTTCGGCGGCCCCTGCTCTTCGATACGGCCCTGGTTCATGAAGACGATCTTGTCGGAGACCTCGAAGGCGAAACGCATTTCGTGGGTCACCAGCAGCATGGTCATGCCGTCTTCGGCCAGGCCCTTGATCACGTTCAACACTTCGCCCACCAGCTCCGGATCGAGGGCCGAAGTGACTTCATCGAACAGCATCAGGCTGGGATTCATGGCGATCGCCCGGGCAATCGCCACCCGTTGCTGCTGGCCGCCGGATAACTGACCGGGAAAATGGTTGCGGCGTTCCAGCAGGCCGACCCGCTCCAGCCACTTCTCGGCCAGGGCCACGGCTTCGTCCTTGGGCAGCTTCTTCACCTTGAGCAGGCCCAGGGTGACGTTCTGCAACGCGCTCAGATGGGGAAACAGGTTGAATTGCTGGAACGCCATGCCGGTCATCGCGCGGTGCCGGGCGATGACTTTTTCGGGATGGCGCACTCGCTTGCCGTCGACTTCGTCGTAGCCGATGGACTCGCCGTCGAGCATGATCCGCCCGCCCTGGAACTCTTCCAGCATGTTCACGCAGCGCAGCAGCGTGGTCTTGCCCGAACCGCTGGAGCCGATCAGCGTCACTACATTGCCGCGCTGCATGCTCAGGTCAACGCCCTTGAGCACTTCCAGCGGGCCGTATTGTTTGCGCAGGCCGCGAATGTCGAGCAGCGGCTGGGCGTTGGAGGGAGTCGAAACGTCAGTCATGGCAAGGCCACCCGCTTTTCAATGTGCCGCCCGAGCAATTCGATGGCGTAATTGATGATGAAAAAGAGAAACCCGGCGAACAGGTAGAACTCCAGGGTCATGAAGGTCCGGGCGATGATCTGCTGGGTGCTGAGCAGCAACTCGGCGACGCCGATCACCGACAGCAGGGTCGAGGCCTTGACGATCTCGGTGGAGGAATTGACCCAGGTCGGCAGGATCTGCCGCAGTGCCTGGGGCAGCAGCACATAACCCAGGGCCTGGAAGAACGTCAGGCCGATGGCCTGGCTGGCTTCCATCTGCCCACGGGGCAGCGCTTGCAAGGCACCGCGCACGATCTCGGCCACGTGGGAGCCACAGAACAGCGTCAGGCCCAGGACGCCGGCCTGGAACGCGCCGATCTGCCAGCCCAGCGCCGGAGCCATGTAGAAGCAGGCCAGCACCAGCACGAACACCGGCGTGCCGCGAATCAGGTCGACATAGAAGCGAAACGGTGCGCGCATCCAGGTGCGGCCGTAGGTCAGCACCAGCCCGGCAACCAGGCCAATCAAGGTGCCCAGCAAAATCGCCAGCAGCGAACATTGCACGCTGGTCAGAAACCCGGCCCACAGCGTCTCCCGGGCAACCCATAGCTCATGCAACCAACTGGGGGATTCGTACATGGGACGCTCCTAACGGCGAATCGCCAGGCGCTGCTCGAAATACCGCAGCAGCATGGCAATGAGATAACAGGCCGCGACATACAAGGCCGTGGTCACCAACCAGGTTTCGATCACCCGGTAGCTCTCCACGTTGATCTTGCGGGCGTAATAGGTCAGCTCCGGCACGGCAATCGCCGCCGCCAGGGACGTGTCCTTGAACAGCGAAATGAAGTTGTTCGACAACGCCGGCAGCACGTTGCGCAGCATCACCGGCACGGTGACATAGGCTTTCACCTGCCACTCGCCCAGGCCAATCGCCAGGCCCGCTTCCCGCTGGCCTTTGTGGATGCTCATCAACCCACCGCGGAACACTTCGGTCAGGTAGGCCCCGGCGTACAACGACAAGGTGATGACGAACGACGGCAGCTTGTCCAGGCGGATGCCGAGGCTTGGCAAGGCGAAATAGATCAGCAGGATCAGCACCAGGATCGGCGTATTGCGGATCACCGTGACATACACCGACGCCAGCACGCGCAAGACCCGGTGCTTGCTGAGCAGCGCGAATGCCATGGCCAGGCCGATCACGCAACCGATCGCGATCGACACCAGCGCCAGGCCGAGTCCCAGGCCAAGCCCCGCCAGCAAGGTGTCGAAATCGCGCCAGACAGCGGCAAAATTCAACTGATAGTTCATAGTCGGCAGTACCTTCGACGGGGCGCCCGCACGTGACGCCCCGAGTTCACGGGATCATTTGAACTCAACGGGGAAACCGATGGCCGGCGACGGCAACTCGACGCCAAACCACTGCTTGAACGATGCGGCGTAGGTGGGGAATTCCACGCCGGTCATGGCTTCATGCAGGGTGGTGTTGACGAAGTTCAGCCAATCCTGGTCGCCGCGCTTGACCGCGCAGGCATAGGTTTGTGGGCTCCAGGCATACGCCGGGCTGCGATAGCGACCCGGATTCTGCACCATCAGGTACTTGACCGAGGACTGATCGGTGGCTGCCGCGTCGGCGCGACCGGAGTTCACTGCCTGGTACATCAGGTCGACGCTGTCGTACTGGTCGACCTTGGCCTTGGGCAGCGCCTGATGCACTAACTCTTCGGCGTAGACGTTCTGCAACACCGCGACGGTGACGCCGTCGCCGGCAGCCTTGAGGTCGTCGATTTCCTTGTACTTGCTGTTGGCCGGCAATAGCAGGCCCACGCCTTCGCGGTAGTACGGCAAGGTGAAGGCCACTTGTTGAGCGCGGCTGGCGGTCACGGTGATGAACTGGCAGCTCATGTCCACCTTGTCGGTCAGCAGGTTGGGAATCCGCGCATCGGAAGACTGCACCACGAACTCGACTTTCTCCGGGTCGTTGAACAGACCCTTGGCGACCATCCGTGCGATGTCGATATCAAACCCTTGCAACTTGCCATCCGCTCCCTGGAAGTGCCACGGCGCATTGGTGCTGCCCGTGCCCACGATCAATTTCCCCCGTTGCAGCACGCTGTCCAGCTTGCTGTCGGCCGCCTGAGCGACACCCATGGCAGCCGTCGTGGCCGCGAAGAGAAAAACACACGCTTTGAACAAGGAAGGTCGGCGATGCATGGCAAGCACTCCAGGATGAGTTTATTCCGCTATACCGGAACATGGTATGTAACAACGGAATAGACAGCAGAAAGTGTGCCACAGGTTTGAGACCCATGGGCGAGGAAAATGGAAAGTGAATGGAATCAGGGAGATGGAGAAACTGGCCGGGCGGGGACGACCTGGGGCGTTATCGGGCAATTGCTACCGTTGGCTACGACGTGCGAGTAGCAAGGCCCCAAACCGGTGCCAGGCCGTGCCCTCTGTGGGAGCGAGCCTGCTCGCGATAGCGGTGGGTCAGCTTGAACTGATGTTGGATATGATGCCGCCTTCGCGAGCAGGCTCGCTCCCACAGGAGGTTATCTACCGTTTGGCGGCCTCATCGTACACTTGGCCACGCTCACGCTTACCGACCGCAATCACTGTTACGACCAACACCTCGTCTACCACACGATAGACGAGTCGATAGCCTGCATTGCGCAGCTTGATTTTATAGGCGCAACCCAGCCCATGCAGACGGTCAGCTTGGACATGCGGATTAAGCAATCGCTCTTCGAGCTGCTTTTTGAACTGCTCTCTTAACGTCGCTCCCAGCTTTTGCCATTCCTTCCATGCCTTATCGGAAAACTCCAACTCATAGGTCATCAAGAGAAACCTTGATCGTTGGATCGTTCTCACGCTCGCGGCAAAGAGCGACCAACTCCATATCCTCAAGTCGATCCATCATGGCTTCATACTCTTTAGCGGGCACACAATAGAAAGCCGGTTCGTTACGATTGAGAATCGCGACGGAAAGTCCTCCACCAGCGGCGACGGTTCCCATTGGATTTTTCTTGAGCTCAGAGATACTGGCGACGACTTGCGAAAGTACGATATGTGTCATGAGATGTTTCCTTGAGCACTCTTAATCATGCGAAAAATAGCACTCTGAAACGCTCCTTACCACTGGCATTAGCGCCCGCAAAACCTCACCCGAGACAACATCCGCAAATCCCCATCGCGGTAATAATCGTCACTCCAGCTGTCATCCACCGCCAACGGCTTGACCTGCTGGAGCGCGAGCTTCTTGGCGAAATAGCGAAAGCGGTAATGCTCGTAGAAGCGCAGCAGCTCCAGCCCGTAGCGGTCGGCCAGGTCGGTGTCGCCCTGGATGATGAGGTAGTTTTCATCGTTACTGCTGCTGGCCGCGGCGCTGAGGTTATGGCTGCCGCTGATGATGGTGGGCGTGTCGCTGGTGAAGTCAGTGACGATGGCTTTGGTGTGCACCAGCAGGTTGCCCTTCTGGCCTTTCATGTTTTCCCTGAGCCAGCCCTCCAGCCCGGTATTGAGCAGTGCGGTGGCGGCGAATTCGGCGGTGCGGTCGGCATGGAAGCCGGTGATGCGGCTGGTGGTGTTTTGCAGGCCGTAGCGCAGCACATCGTCGTGGGGCTGGCCGAGCAAGGCGTCGAGGATCCGGTCGGGCAGGACGAACGCGGTGACGAACAGCAGGTCCTTGCGCGCGGCCTTGATGATGTCGACGAAGCGGTCCAGGTCGCCTCCGCCCGTGCGCGGCGAGAACCCGGCGAACAAGGGGTCCTGCGGGTCCATGGGATTGCTCTGGGTCAGCCACTGGCGGGTAGCATCGACGTCCTGCGGGGTGGCCCAGATCTGCTCGAACACCTGGCGATAGCTGTCGCTCACCCGGGGATCGTCCAGCACGTGAACGACATTGGCCTGGCGGTAGACACCGTTGGCGGTGAAATTGGTGCTGCCGCAGAGCACGGCCTCGGGGTGCAACGCACCGCTGCCGTCGACCTTGCTCAAGACGATGAACTTGTCGTGGAAGATGCCTTGGGTCACCCTTCCCCGCTTGTTGGCCGGCGGCAGTTTTTCCAGGCTGGCCTCGTTGCGCAGCGTGGTCTCGTCGCCCGGTTCGGCGTGGTACAGCACCCGTACCTGCGCACCACGGGTGAAAGCGGCATTCACCGCCTCGACGATCACCGGCAGTTCGTACTCGTAGATGGCGACATCCAGGGCCCAGGTCGCATCCAGCGCCCGGTCGATGAAGCCGGTCAGGCGTCCCAGCAGACCGTTTTCCAACCAGCGACGCGGTGCATCGGGCCAGTCGTCGATGGACAGGTGCCGGTTGGCACTGATCAACGCATCCAGTTCGGGGAACTTGCGCTGGAACGCCTGGCTGGCGGCCACGGCACGATTGAAGATCACCCGCTGGTTGGTCGGCTGGCCGTTATCGCTGGTGACCGTGACCTCCAGGGACTCTCCCAACTGCGGCGCATCGGAACTGCCGTAGGCCAGGTGCACACGGTAATGAATGGTCATACCGGGATTGACGGCGTAATCGGCCCAGCGAAATTTCTGCAAAGGCGCCTTGTCGCTGGGCGTGGCGTGGAATTGGGGGAAGGTGTGGGCCTTGTCGGGGAACGTCAGGCTGTTGAACAGGAACAACCAGGGCTTGTCACCCTGCTGCTTCTCAATGGCAAACCCCAGCAGGCCCTTGCGCCGCGGTTCGGCCAGGTCCATGGCGAGCAACACGCCGTTGGTGCCGGCATAGGCCTTGACCCGGAAGTCGTCCTGGGGGTTGGTGATGAGTATGCGCATGGTTCACTCCTGTGAAGTTGCCTGAGCATAGAACAGGGATCCGACTCGGGGGCAGATCGGGGACCGAGGTAATGCTATCGCGAGCAGGCTCGCTCCCACAGGGAGTTGTGGTGTTGATCAATTCGGTATTCACCGCACAGCCCATGTGGGAGCGAGCCTGCTCGCGATGAGCCCCATCCAGCCAACGACTATCAGCCAGATACCCCATCATCGATATGCCGATACTGAGCCCCCAACTGCCCCGCCAACTGCCGGGCCCGGCCCAGGCGAATCGGGCCTCGCTCGACGTCGATCAACAGACACGGGCAATCGAGTGGCGGCAGCGGCAGGCTCTCTTTCACCCGCCCATCCGTCATCAACAACACCCGCTGCTGCTCCGCCGGGTAACGCTTGCGTCGGGCCTCCAGCCAGCGCCCGGCCTCACTCAACGCCGCCAGCAACGGCGTACCGCCGCCGGCGCCCAGCCTGTCGAGCCAGTCGCGCAACCCGGCCGAGGCCTTGAGTCCCTGTACCTGCCAGTTCGGGACACTGCCGCTGGCCGTCAACAGCGCCAACCGGGCGCGTTGCCGGTAGGCATCGTCGAACAGTTGCGCCAACAAGCCCTTGCCATCACTCAAGGCCCTATGACGACGGGTCGAGGCCGACGCATCGACGATGACCAGCCAGAGCTCATGGGGCGAGCGATGGCGGCCATGAAAGCGCAGGTCTTCATGCAGACGTGGCCGGCCATTGAGCAACGTCCCCGGCCAATTCACCGCACCGCTGGCTGCCGTTTTACTACGGCCTTGGCGACCCAGGTCGAGGCGCCCTGCACGGGGCCTGGCATTCGCCCCCGCGACCGAACGGGGGCGAATGCCTAGGGCTTTTTTGGCCAGCTCGGCACTTCACGCCGGGCACCGGTCGGCAGCGCCTGGGCCGGCAGGTCACCCCACTGGCCCTGGCCTTCGCCTGGCTCGGCGGCTCGATTGCCGGCCGAGGGGGCCTGGGACGGTGAAGGTGCCGGGGCCGAATGTCCGCGCCGCCGGTGGCGCAAGGCAAACTCGGCAACCGCATCGATGTCCTCCGCGGCGATAAGCTGTGCCCCGCGCCAGGCCGCATGGGCCCGTGCGGCGCGCAACCAGACCAGATCGGCGCGCAAGCCATCGACGCCGGCGGCAAAGCAGCGCTCGGTAATCTCTGCCAAGGCCTGATCGTCCAGGGGGATTTGTGACAGCCGCTCGCGAGCATTCCGGCAGCGCTCGCGCAATTGGCCCTGGGCCGCTGCCCATTGCGCGCAAAACGCGGCCGGATCACTGTCGAAATCCAGCCGCCGCCGAATGATCTGCCCGCGCTCGGCCGGTGCGGTATGACCGTCGAGGGCCACGTTCAGGCCAAACCGGTCGAGCAGTTGCGGGCGCAACTCGCCCTCTTCCGGGTTCATGGTGCCGATCAGCACGAAACGCGCCGGATGCCGATGGGAGATGCCGTCGCGCTCGATCAGGTTGGTGCCACTGGCGGCGACATCCAGCAGCAGGTCCACCAGGTGATCCGGCAGCAGGTTGACTTCATCGACGTACAACACGCCACCGTCGGCCTTGGCCAGCACACCGGGGGAGAACTGCGCGCGCCCTTCTCCCAGGGCGGCGTCCAGATCGAGGGTACCCACCAGCCGCTCTTCGGTGGCGCCCAGGGGCAAGGTGACGAACTGACCGCTGGCCAGCAAGTCTGCGAGGCCTCGGGCCAGGGTCGACTTGGCCATGCCCCGGGGACCTTCGATCAGCACGCCGCCGATTTTCGGATCGATGGCGGCCAGGCACAGCGCCAGTTTCAGGTCATCGGCGCCGACCACGGCGGAGAGCGGGAAATGGGGAGTGTCGGTCATGGTCGATTCTCAAAGGTGGTCGGTAAAGTCGGTTTGGAGAGAGTCTTGTGGCGAGGGGATTTATCCCCGCACTGTGGGAGCAAAGCTTGCTCGCGAAAAGACGCCTCGATTTCTGAAGGACCGCATCGCCTGCATCGCGGGCAAGCCTTGCTCCCACAGACAACCTCGGCACAGGTTTTGCGTATGGCCAGCTGATGGTACCCATCAACTATCTTCTTCAATATCGAGCAACAGATTCTCCAGCGCCTGGCGGTATTCGCCTGGCGCCTGCCACAGCCCCCGTTGCTGGGCTTCAAGCATGCGTTCGGTCATATCGCGCAAGGCGTCGGGATTGTGTTGGCGAACGAAGTCCCGGGTGTCCGGGTCGAGCAGGTAGGCATCGGCCAACAAGGCGTACTGGTGATCGTCGATCAGTTGCGTCGTGGCGTCGAAGGCGAACAGGTTGTCCACCGTCGCTGCCAGTTCGAACGCGCCCTTGTAACCGTGCCGTTTGACCCCGTCGATCCACTTCGGATTGGCCGCCCGGGAACGGATGACGCGGTTGAGCTCTTCCTTGAGGGTGCGGATCCGGGGCAGGTCCGGTTGGCTGTGATCGCCGTGGTAACTGGCCGCGACGGTTCCACCGAGGGTTTCCACCGCCGCCAGCATACCGCCCTGGAACTGGTAGTAATCGTTGGAATCGAGCAGGTCGTGCTCGCGGTTGTCCTGGTTCTGCAACACCGCTTGCACCTGGCTCAAGCGCCGGGAAAACTGATCCCGCGCGGCGGTGCCTTCATCTGCGCCGCCGTAGGCGTAGCCGCCCCAGTTCAGGTACACCTCGGCCAGGTCTTCGCGGCTCTGCCACAGGCGACCGTCGATGGCGCCCTGCACGCCCGCGCCATAGGCTCCGGGCTTGGCGCCGAAGATCCGCCAGCCGGCCTGTCGGGCGGCCGCGTCCGCCTCGAGGCCCGAAGCCAACAGGGCCTCCCGCTCGCTCCGCACTTTGGCCGCCAGGGGGTTCATGTCTTCCGGCTCATCGAGGGCGGCAACGGCCTGCACCGCCGCATCGAACAGGCGGATCAGGTTGGCAAAGGCGTCCCGGAAGAACCCCGAAACCCGCAGTGTCACATCGACCCGGGGTCGATCCAGCAGGCTCAGCGGCAGGATCTCGAAGTCATCCACCCGCTGGCTGCCCGTGGCCCACACCGGGCGCACGCCCATCAGCGCCATGGCCTGGGCGATGTCATCGCCGCCGGTGCGCATGGTGGCGGTGCCCCACACCGACAGGCCGAGCTGGCGCAGGTGATCGCCATGGTCCTGCAAATGCCGCTCGAGAATCAGGTTCGCCGACTGGAAACCGATGCGCCACGCCGTGGTGGTGGGCAGGTTGCGCACGTCCACCGAGAAGAAATTGCGCCCGGTGGGCAATACGTCCAGGCGCCCACGACTCGGCGCCCCACTGGGGCCTGCCGGTACGAAGCGGCCGCCCAAGGCATCCAGCAGGCCGCGCATTTCCGCCGGGCCGCAAGCGTCCAAGCGTGGGGCCACCACGGAGCGCAGGCTTTCGATGACGCTGCTCACCTCTTGCCAACCGGGCGCGTCCAACTGCTCGACCCGACCTTGCAGGGCCTGCTCGATCAAGCTTGCCGCAAACAGTTCCAGGCGCTCGCGGGTATCGCCGGCGGTGCGCCAGGGCTCATCGCTGACCTGCCGCAATGCCTCGGGACGGTCGTCGGCCCAAGGGTCGGCCAAGGCGCAATCCAACGGATCGAAACCCAGATCGAATGCCTTCGACAGCGCCCGCAACAGGCTCGACTGCGCGCCCTTGCCATCACCCCGGGGAATGCGCAGCAACGCCAGCAAGGTGTCGATGCGCAGCCGCCCGCTGGGCGATTCGCCAAAAACATGCAGGCCGTCGCGGATCTGCGACTCCTTCAGATCGCACAGGTAGGTGTCCAGGCGCGGCAGCCAGATCGCCGCGTCGGCATCAGCGTCCAATTGCAGCTCGCGGTCGATGTGGGTTTCGCGCACCAGGTTCAGGATGTCCCGCTGCAGCTCCCGGGCGCGGCGCGGGTCGAGCAGTTGCGCTTCGTAATACTCGTCGGCCAGCAACTCGAGGTTACGCAGCGGCCCGTAGGTTTCGGCGCGAGTCAGCGGCGGCATCAAGTGATCGATGATCACCGCCTGGGTGCGCCGCTTGGCCTGGGCCCCCTCGCCCGGGTCGTTGACGATGAACGGATAGATATTCGGCAAAGGACCCAGCAGCGCATCCGGCCAGCAGCTTTCCGACAACCCGACACCTTTGCCCGGCAGCCATTCGAGGTTGCCATGCTTGCCGACGTGAATCACGCCGTGGGCACCATAGGTATGGCGCAACCAGAAATAGAAGGCCAGGTAGCCATGAGGCGGCACCAGGTCCGGGTCGTGGTACACGGCACTTGGGTCGACCTGATAGCCCCGGGCCGGTTGGATACCGACGAACGTCAGGCCCAGGCGCAGGCCGGCGATCATCAGGCGCCCGGCGCGGAACATCGGATCCGTCTCGGGCGGGCCCCAGCGATCCAGCACCGCCAAGCGATTGGCCTCGGGCAGTGCGTCGAACATGGCCTGGTAGGCATCGAGGACCAGGCTTTGATGACACGGGCGCAGGTCGAGACTGTCCAGGTCGTTGCTGACGCCACCGAGCAGTTGCTGGATCAGCGCGGTGCCACTGACAGGCAGTTCGGCGGACAGCGGATAGCCTTCGTCCCGCATGGCGCGCAGGATGTTCAACGCCGCCGCCGGGGTGTCGAGGCCGACGCCGTTGCCGATGCGTCCGTCCCGGGTCGGGTAGTTCGCGAGGATCAACGCGACGCGCTTCTGCCCATTGGGCAGGCGCGCGAGTTCGGTCCAGCGCCGGGCCAGCTGCGCGACGAAATCCATGCGCTCGGGCACCGCGCGGTAGCAGACCACATCGCTCTGGCTGCGCTCGCTGCGCCAGGCCATGTCCTTGAAGCTGATGGGGCGGCTGATGATCCGCCCGTCCAGTTCAGGCAAGGCGATGTGCATCGCCAGGTCCCGCGGGCCGAGGCCCTGCTCGCTGGCGCGCCAACCGGGTTCGTTGTCCTGGGCGCAGATTGCCTGGATCACCGGAATGTTGCGACGAAACGGCCGCAAGTGCGGCGCCTCCGGGCTCGACTGGGCAAACCCGGTGGTGTTGAGGATCACTCCGGCCTCCACCTCGTCCAGCCAGTCTTCGACCTGCGCCAGACAACCAGGCTCCTTGAGGCTCGCCACCGCAATCGGTAACGGGCTCAACCCCGCCAGTTGCAGCCGCTGGCAGAACACGTCGATGAACGCCGTGTTCGCCGCTTGCAGGTGAGAGCGGTAGAACAGCACCGCCGCCACGGGTTGATCGGCCTGCCAGTCAGCTCGCCAGTCGTCGAGGCTGGCGCTGGTGTTCTGCGGATGGTAGATCGCCGTGCGTGGCAGAGTTTGCGGTTCAGCCCAGGCGTAGTCGCGTCCGAACCATTGATTGCCGAGGTTGTGAAACAGATCCAGGGCATTGCCCAGCCCACCCTGACGCAAGAACTGCCAAAGTCGGTCGCGGTCGGCGGCGGGCACGTTGCTCAAGTCGCTGAGTTCCGGGTCCGGACGGTCGTCCCCCGGCACCAGGATCAAGGTCACCCCGCGTCCGGCCAGTTCCATCAAGCGTTCGATGCCGTAGCGCCAATAGCCGATACCGCCGTGCAGCGACAACAGGATGACCTTGGCGTGGCGCAGCACGTTCTCGACGTACAGATCCACCGAAGCGTGGTTCTGCACCTGCATCGGGTTGGCGAGGCGAAACTGCGGGTAGTCGTCCGGCAACTGCCGCGCTGCTTCGGCCAGCAGCGCCAGGCTGGAGTCGCCGCTGCACAGGATCACCAGCTCGGCGGGGGTTTGCCCCAGGTCGGCAATGTTGTCGTCCGAGACGAAGCCGCCGGGCTGGGTCCTGAGCAGGTGCATGGCTTAGGCGCTGAGGGCGGCGCGCAGCTGCGCTTCAAGCAGCCCGGCATCCAGGGCCTGGCCGATCAACACCAGACGCGTCACCCGCGCCTCGTTGGCGCCCCACTGGCGGTCGAAATGCTTGTCGAAACGCGTCCCCACGCCCTGGATCAGCAAGCGCATCGGCTTGTTCGGGATCGCCGCGAAACCCTTGACCCGCAGCACGCCGTGCTGGACCACCAGTTGGGTCAGCGCATCGAGCAACAGGCTTTCGTCGGCCTGGGGCAGTTCGATGGAAATGGAATCGAAGGCGTCATGGTCGTGGTCATCATCATCGCCGTCATGATGGTGATCATGATGGCTGTGGCGGCTGTCGATGTGTTCTTCGGAACCGGCACCCAGGCCAATCAGCACCTCCAGCGGCAGGCGACCGCCGCTGGCTTCGATGACCTTGACCGCCGGTGGCAGTTCTTCGGCCACTTCAAGACGGACTTTTGCCAGGTCTTCCGGGCTGATCAGGTCGGCTTTGTTGAGGATCACCAGGTCGGCGCTCGCCAACTGATCGGCGAACAGTTCGTGCAGCGGCGATTCGTGGTCCAGGTTCGGGTCGAGCTTGCGCTGGGCATCGACCTGGTCGGGGAAGGCGGCGAAGGTGCCGGCGGCCACCGCGGGGCTATCGACCACGGTGATCACCGCATCGACGGTGCAGGCACTGCGGATTTCCGGCCATTGGAAAGCCTGGACCAACGGCTTGGGCAAGGCCAGGCCGGAGGTTTCGATGAGGATATGGTCAAGGTCGCCGCGCCGGGCCACCAACTCGCGCATCACCGGGAAGAACTCTTCCTGCACCGTGCAGCACAGGCAGCCGTTGGCTAGTTCGTAGACGCGGCCGCTGGCTTCTTCTTCGGTGCAACCGATGGAGCACTGCTTGAGGATCTCGCCGTCGATGCCCAGTTCGCCGAATTCGTTGACGATCACCGCGATACGCCGGCCCTGGGCGTTGTCGAGCATGTGTCGCAGCAAGGTGGTCTTACCCGAGCCGAGGAAACCGGTAACGATAGTGACGGGAAGTTTGGCCAGTGTTTTCATCGGATGCCCTTTGGCAAGGTGGCGGGCAAACGGGACGACAACCGCAGGCACAGGGGTGCGCGGAAGATTTCGCCACCGGATCACCCCGCCCGGTTGTAGTGAGAATCTGTCTCGAGGCAGGTCTCCTGGCTGACGGCGGGCCGGTCGCGGCTTTTCATGAAAGCCCTGGCAATTCCTGCGCCTTCCCGTGCGGCATGCACAGTGGCCTGGCAGGAACGTCACCGTTCACAGTTGCGGGGGCAGCCGCGGCTTCGACCGCGTTCCCTTCTTAGCTTCGGCGCAAACCGAAGAACCTCGAAGGCGCAAGGCTACGCAGGGTGTGCGGGCGGGTCAATGTCTGCGGGTAAGTTCGGTGGTGCATGAGCGGGCCCCATCGCGAGCAGGCTCGCTCCCACATTTGAAATGCATTTCCCTGTGAGAGCGAGCCTGCTCGCGATAGCCGCGACTCGGTTTCATTGACGCCCCACCCCTACCCATGCTCTCCTGTGCGCCTAATTATGGGTGCCCTTCACAGGGTGAAACGGGAAACCGGTGAATCGTGTGCTTTACTTCAAGGCCACGTCAGTCCGGTGCTGCCCCCGCAACGGTAAGCGAGCGAAGCGTCAGATCCACTGTGCCTCATGGCATGGGAAGGTGACGCTTGCAGGCAAGGCTAAGGCCCTGCCCCTCGTGAGCCCGGAGACCGGCCCGTAATCAAACATCAACAAACCCGCGGTGGGCGGGCGCTGTTCGGATCCTGACGGGCGTTTGCCCGGGGTTTCATTGCGCTCGATTTACCCACTGGCCAAGACAAGAACAGAGGGAAGCGCCATGTCGACCATCAGCACCACCGCCCGCACCGCCAGCAGCACCACGACCCTGAGCCAGCGCCTGAGCGCGGCGATCCTCGCCTCGATCATGGGTGCCGGCCTGGTCTATTTCGCCGGTTTCTCCCACATCGAGGCGGTGCACAACGCGGCCCACGACACCCGCCACAGCGCCGCCTTCCCGTGCCATTGAGACCTGCCGACATGATCAAGCGTATCGCGCAAACCGCCGGGTTCAGTGGTTTGCTGGCCGCCCTGCTGCTGACCCTCCTGCAAAGCCTATGGGTTTCGCCGCTGATCCTGCAGGCCGAAACCTATGAAAAAGCCCCGGCTGCCGAAGCGCCTGTCGAGGTCCATCAGCATGCCGACGGCGTCGCCCATACCCATGATGCCGAAGCCTGGGAGCCCGAAGATGGCTGGCAGCGCGTGCTGTCCACCACCGGCGGCAATCTGGTGGTCGCGGTGGGTTTCGCCCTGATGCTGGCGGGCCTGTACACCTTGCGCGCCCCCACCCGCACCTCCCAGGGCCTGCTCTGGGGCCTGGCCGGTTATGCCACCTTCGTCCTCGCTCCGACCCTCGGCCTGCCGCCGGAACTGCCCGGCACCGCCGCGGCCGACCTGGCTCAACGGCAAATGTGGTGGATCGGCACCGCGGCGTCCACGGCCGTGGGCATCGCCCTGATCGCGTTCGGCAGGCATTGGCTGCTCAAACTGCTGGGAGTGGCGACATTGCTGGTGCCCCATGTCATCGGTGCACCGCAGCCGGAAGTCCACTCGATGCTGGCGCCCGAAGCCCTTGAAAGCCAGTTCAAGATCGCCTCGCAATTGACCAACGTCGCGTTCTGGCTGGCCCTGGGCCTGATCAGCGCCTGGCTGTTCCGCCGTGACGGTCAAGCTCGCCACGAGGCATGAATAGCGGGCAGGTGCTGGTGGTCGGCCTGGGCTGCCAGCGCGGTTGCCCGGCCAGCGTGTTGCGAACATTGCTGGATGAGACGTTGCTGACCCATGGGATCGCGCTCGAGGCGGTAGGCGCCCTGGCCAGCATCGATCTCAAGCGTGACGAACCGGGCCTGCTGGAATTGGCGGGGCAACTGGCCCTGCCGCTGACCTTCTTCAGTGCTGCCCAACTGGCGAGTTACCGGGAACGCCTCAGCCACCGCTCGCAGATCGCCTTCGAGCGCACAGGTTGCTATGGCGTTGCCGAAAGCGCGGCGCTGGCCCTCGCCGAACAACTGGGAAAAACGACCGCCACCTTGCGGATTCCCCGCCAGAAGTGCGCCCAGGCCACCCTGGCATTGGCGGTCGCGTCGTAAAACCCGATAATCTCGCCCCATGGATCATGAGCGATCTTCATTCAGGCGTCGCTCTCCACCTTATTTCAGGAACCGGTCATGACCGTCTACTTCATCGGCGCCGGCCCCGGCGATCCGGAATTGATCACCGTCAAAGGCCAGCGGCTCGTGCGCAGCTGCGCGGTGATCATCTATGCCGGCTCCCTGGTACCCGCCGCCGTGCTCGAGGGCCATTGCGCCGAACAGGTGATCAACAGCGCCGAGCTGCATCTGGAACAGATCATCGCGCTGATGGAGGCAGCCCACCGCAACGGCCAGGACGTCGCCCGGGTGCATTCCGGCGACCCGAGCCTGTACGGCGCCATCGGCGAGCAGATTCGTTGCCTGCGCGAATTGGGCATCCCCTTCGAGATCATTCCCGGCGTGACCGCGACCTCAGCCTGTGCCGCCCTGCTGGGCACCGAACTGACCTTGCCGGACGTCGCCCAGAGCGTGATCCTCACCCGCTACGCGGACAAGACCGCGATGCCTGCCGGGGAAGAACTGGCCAGCCTGGCGCAGCATGGAACGACCATGGCGATCCACCTGGGGGTCAATCATCTGGAAAGAATCGTCGAAGAGTTGCTGCCCCACTACGGCGCGGATTGCCCGATTGCGGTGATTCACCGGGCAACCTGGCCGGACCAGGATTGGGTGATGGGGACGTTGGCTGACATTGCCGCAAAGGTGCAAGCCAAGGGCTTTCGCCGCACCGCGCTGATTCTGCTGGGACGAGTGCTGGGCAACGACGTGTTCAGCGAATCATCGCTGTACCGCGCCGGGCATGCTCATCTCTACAGGCCCTGACCGCTCAATATCGATTGCCTTTGGGAGCGAGCCTGCTCGCGATGGCGGTGGATCAGGCAGAAATGATGTTGAATGCACCGCCGCAATCGCGGGCAGGGCTCGCTCCCACAGAGTCATGGGTGATCGCAAATTCAGCGTTCAGCCCAATCATTGTGGGAGCGAGCCCTGCTCGCGATTGCGGTAGCCCAGGCTGCAACAATCAGTAGTAAGCGTTTTCTTTTTGCGTGTGGTCGGTCACGTCGCGCACGCCCTTGAGTTCCGGGATACGCTCGAGCAGCGTGCGCTCGATCCCTTCCTTCAAGGTCACGTCAGCCTGGCCGCAGCCCTGGCAGCCGCCACCGAACTGGAGCACGGCGATGCCGTCTTCCACCACGTCGATCAGCGACACCTGGCCGCCGTGGCTGGCCAGCCCCGGGTTGATCTCAGTTTGCAGGTAATAGTTGATGCGCTCGTTGATCGGGCTGTCGGCATTGACCATCGGCACTTTCGCATTCGGCGCCTTGATGGTCAGTTGGCCGCCCATCCGGTCGGTGGCGTAGTCGACCACCGCATCGTCCAGGAACGCTTCGCTGAACGAGTCGATGTAGGCGGTGAAGCTCTTGAGCCCCAACGCGGTGTCTTCGGGTTTTTCTTCCCCCGGCTTGCAGTAGGCGATGCACGTCTCTGCGTACTGGGTGCCGGGCTGGGTGATGAAGATGCGGATCCCGATACCCGGTGTGTTCTGCTTGGACAGCAGGTCGGCCAGGTAATCGTGGGCGGCATCGGTAATCGTAATGGCGGTCATGGAAACTCCTCGCAGGCTTGCCGGCAGTTTACGCCAAATCAGGGCGCCGGACAAAGTCCCAGTATTTTTGTCGGGAAAGCGGCCGGCGGCACGGGCTTCGCCGCCGGAACATGCCGATCAGAGGTTCTGGTAGCGATTCATGTCCAGGACGCCCGCCTCCAATGGCTCGGTTTCCTCGATGTAACGGCTCAGGTCATGAAAGTAATGCCAGAACTGCGGGTGACTGCGACGAATCCCCCAACGTTCGACAATCCGCTCGAACGCCTGCTCATCCTGGGCGTTTTCCATGGCGTCGACGAACGCTGGGACTTGCCCCGCCGGGACATTGAACATGAAGTTCGGGTAGCTGCTGAGCACGCCCGGATACACCGTCAAGGTGTCCAGCCCCGGCTGATAGCGCCGCTCCTCGCCCAGCAGGAACGCCACGTTGCTATGGGCACGGTTGCGCAGCAGGCTGTAGACCTCGCGATGGCCATCGGCGGTTTCGACACGCAGCATCGTCGCTTCCGGCAACTGGTCGATCACCCGTAGTCCCGCCGCCGGGCGCGACACCAGGCGACTGAGGGCCTGCTCGGCGTTCTGCAGGGCCGGAGCGATGTTCGGGCGCGAGCAATAGGCACCGTCGCAACGGTTGATCGGATCGGGCCGGGCATTCAGTTCGCCATAACGGAACAGCAATTGCCGGGCGAAATCGCCCTTGGGGTCGCGCTCGTCAAGCTTGAGGGCGGTCGGCTTGTCATTGTCGATGCTCTCGTAATCCAGCCACATCTTGAATTTGCCGCCGGACTGATACCAGTCGTCGAGGTAGCCTTCCCGGGCGTCGGCGGGCATCAGGCGCAGGAAGTTCTGTTCCGCGCCATTGCGAATCAGGTCGAAGTACAACCGCGTCTGGGCCTGATGGGAAACGTTGCCGAACACGTCGAAATTCACCGCCAACTGGTAATAAGTGCGTTCCAGCAACGGGAAGTCGAACAGCCACATGGTCTGCGGTACTTCGCCAATCAGGCCCTTGGTGACCGAGGCACTGTCGAAGTGCCGGAAAATACTCAACAAGGCATTGTCGTTACCGGCCCACAACGTCGACCAGCTCGGCGCCGGCAACTCGGCGTAATTGTCCCGGCGCAGGGCCTCGTAGGCGTTGCGCTTGTCGCGGTAGTCGAGCCACAGGCTGACAACGCTGCCCACATCGTCGTTCTGCCCCGGCATCGCCAGCAAGGGCGTGGCCTGGCCGCGATAGTTCGGATCGGTGATGTACAGGTCGTGCTCAGGGGCCTGGAACAGCGCCCAGAAGTTGTCGCGGATCACATCCGTGGCGATCTGGCCCCGGCACACCGGGCCGCGAATAAAGGTGCGGACGAAATATTCGGCGTTATCGAGCATAAATTGATAGCGGGCCTGGGCCGGGATCGCTTCAAAGGTGGAGAACGGATTCGAGCGGCGCTCCGGCCCGTAGCCGGGCAACGCCGTGACCTGCCAATTGCCCTTGTAGAACAGGCTCTTGACCCGCGCCATCTTGGCCGCACTCAGCCCGTAGGTGATGTGGGTCTTGTGCACGATCACCCCTTGCACCGCCCAGAGCCGGTAATAGACGCGGGTGCCGGGGTCGTCGTTCGGGCGCCGGGTGTTGATCAGGTCGATCGGCTGGCCGCTGGGCGTGCGCGAGCGCACCCACTGGAAGAAATGCCCCGGCTCGCCGTCCTTGAAGTAGATGTGGGCCAGGAACCAGTGCTCGAACAACCAGCGAGCCACCAGGCTTTCCCGGGCGCCGGGAGCGTTGAGCAGGTTTTCCCATTGCAGCACCTGCAAGGCTTCGGCGGCGCTCGGGGCCAGGGCTTGCTGGTCGATGGGAGCGCCGGCCGCGAGCCAGCGCTGCAGGGTCTGGTATTGCTGATCGGTCAGGCCGGTGACCGCCAGGGGCATGCCCTCCCTGGGGTGCGCGGCAGCGTATCCATCGAATTGCCCCGGCATCGCGCAACTGTTTTCACGCTCCAAGCCGAGCACGATGTCTTCCGGCAGCTTGGCGTTGGGTTGCAGCGGCGCGCCGTGCCCCAGCGCCAGCATCTGCGCCATCAACGCCGCCTGGCTGCCCTGGGCATCGAGCACCGAATAGAAGCCCTTGCGCTGCCAGGCCTGGGGCCCGGAAGCGTCATAGAACAAGCGGGTCGGGACGGCGGCCTGGCGGCGCTCGCCGTCATACACCGACATTTTGCTCGCGCCCCGGGCCGCGCCTTCGCCGCTGCCCAGGTTCAACTGGCAGGCGGAGTCGTAGCAGGCGTGGCAGGCCACGCATTTCTCGGTGAAGATCGGCTGGATGTCGCGAGTGTAGGACAGCGCTGGTAGGGGATTCTTGGCGGCTGCGGTAAAAGACAACAGCAGCAACAGACTGCCGAATAAGACGCGGTACGGCATGTCTCGGTCCCTAAGAGATGGAACGCTGATTCTACCGGGCCAGCAGCCGCTTGCAAACATGAGCAACATTCATGCAAAAGCCGCCCACGATCAAATCCGGCACAGGTTTGCTATGATTCCAGGCTTCGTAATGGTCTTTTTTCCAGGTAGTCCTATGTCCGATCGCAGCGCTCGCCTTTATCTTCTCCAGCAAGCCCTCAAGGAACGCATCCTGATCCTCGACGGCGGCATGGGCACGATGATCCAGAGCTACAAGCTGGAGGAACAGGACTATCGCGGCAAGCGTTTCGCCGACTGGCCGAGCGACGTCAGGGGCAACAACGATTTGCTGGTGCTGACCCGTCCCGACGTGATCGGCTCCATCGAAAAAGCCTACCTGGATGCCGGCGCCGACATCCTCGAAACCAATACCTTCAACGCCACCCAGGTATCCCAGGCCGACTACGGCATGCAAGGCCTGGCCTATGAGCTGAACCTGGAAGGTGCGCGCCTGGCCCGCAAGGTGGCCGACGCCAAGACCCTCGAAACCCCGGACAAGCCGCGCTTCGTCGCCGGCGTGCTCGGCCCGACCAGCCGCACCTGCTCGCTGTCGCCGGACGTGAACAACCCCGGCTATCGCAACGTGACCTTCGACGAACTGGTGGAGAACTACACCGAAGCCACCAAGGGCCTGATCGAAGGCGGCGCCGACCTGATCCTGATCGAAACCATTTTCGACACCCTGAATGCCAAGGCAGCGATCTTCGCCGTGCAAGGCGTCTACGAAGAACTGGGCGTCGAGCTGCCGATCATGATTTCCGGCACCATCACCGACGCCTCCGGCCGCACCCTCTCCGGCCAGACCACCGAAGCGTTCTGGAACTCCGTGGCCCACGCCAAGCCGATCTCCGTGGGCTTGAACTGCGCCCTGGGTGCCCGCGAACTGCGCCCTTACCTGGAAGAGCTGTCGAACAAGGCCAGCACCCACGTCTCGGCGCACCCGAACGCCGGCCTGCCCAACGAGTTCGGTGAGTACGACGAACTGCCGGCGCAAACCGCCAAGGTCATCGAAGAGTTCGCCCAGAGCGGCTTCCTGAACATCGTCGGCGGCTGCTGCGGCACCACCCCGGCACACATCGAAGCCATCGCCAAGGCCGTGGCCGGTTATGCACCACGACCGATTCCGGAAATTCCCCGGGCTTGCCGCCTGTCAGGCCTGGAACCGTTCACCATCGATCGCAACTCGTTGTTCGTCAACGTCGGCGAGCGGACCAACATCACCGGTTCCGCCAAATTCGCCCGGCTGATCCGCGAAGACAACTACACCGAAGCCCTGGAAGTCGCCCTGCAGCAGGTCGAGGCCGGCGCCCAGGTGATCGACATCAACATGGACGAGGGCATGCTCGATTCGAAGAAGGCCATGGTGACCTTCCTCAATCTGATTGCCGGCGAGCCGGACATCTCCCGCGTGCCGATCATGATCGACTCGTCGAAATGGGAAGTGATCGAAGCCGGCCTCAAGTGCATCCAGGGCAAGGGCATCGTCAACTCCATCAGCATGAAGGAAGGCGTCGAGCAGTTCATCCATCACGCCAAATTGTGCAAGCGCTACGGCGCCGCCGTGGTGGTAATGGCGTTCGACGAAGCCGGCCAGGCCGACACCGCGGCGCGCAAGAAGGAAATCTGCAAGCGCTCCTACGACATCCTGGTCAATGAAGTGGGCTTCCCGCCGGAAGACATCATCTTCGACCCGAACATCTTCGCCGTCGCCACCGGTATCGAAGAACACAACAACTATGCCGTGGACTTCATCAACGCCTGTGCCTATGTCCGCGACGAGCTGCCCTACGCGCTGACCTCCGGCGGAGTGTCCAACGTATCGTTCTCGTTCAGGGGCAACAACCCGGTGCGCGAGGCGATCCACTCGGTGTTCCTGCTGTATGCGATCCGCGCAGGCCTGACCATGGGTATCGTCAACGCCGGTCAGTTGGAAATCTACGACCAGATCCCGGTGGAACTGCGCGACGCCGTGGAAGACGTGATCCTCAACCGTACTCCGGAAGGCACCGACGCTCTGCTCGCCATTGCCGACAAGTACAAGGGCGACGGCAGCACCAAGGAAGCGGAAACCGAGGAGTGGCGCAACTGGGACGTCAACAAGCGCCTGGAACACGCCCTGGTCAAGGGCATCACCACCCACATCGTCGAAGACACCGAGGAATCGCGCCTGTCGTTCGCCCGCCCTATCGAAGTCATCGAAGGCCCGTTGATGGCCGGCATGAACATCGTCGGCGACCTGTTCGGCGCCGGCAAGATGTTCCTGCCCCAGGTGGTCAAGTCGGCCCGTGTGATGAAACAGGCCGTGGCCCACCTGATTCCATTCATCGAGGCGGAAAAAGGCGACAAGCCGGAGGCCAAGGGCAAAATCCTGATGGCCACGGTCAAGGGCGACGTCCATGACATCGGCAAGAACATCGTCGGCGTGGTGCTCGGTTGCAACGGCTATGACATCGTCGACCTGGGCGTGATGGTGCCGGCGGAGAAGATCCTGCAGGTGGCCAAGGACGAGAAATGCGACATCATCGGCCTGTCCGGCCTGATCACGCCGTCCCTGGATGAGATGGTGCACGTGGCCCGCGAAATGCAGCGCCAGGATTTTCATCTGCCACTGATGATCGGTGGCGCGACGACCTCCAAGGCCCACACGGCGGTGAAGATCGAGCCCAAGTACAGCAATGACGCGGTGATCTATGTCACCGACGCCTCCCGCGCCGTCGGTGTGGCGACCCAGTTGCTGTCCAAGGAACTGAAACCGGCGTTCGTCGAGAAAACCCGCCAGGACTACACCGAGGTACGCGAGCGCACCGCCAACCGCAGCGCCCGTACCGAACGCCTGAGCTACCCCGCCGCTGTCGCCAAGAAGCCGCAGTTCGACTGGAGCAGCTACCAGCCGGTCAAGCCGACGTTTACCGGCGCCCGGGTGCTGGACGACATCGACCTGAACGTCCTGGCCGAGTACATCGACTGGACGCCGTTCTTCATTTCCTGGGACCTGGCCGGCAAGTTCCCGCGCATCCTCACCGATGAGGTGGTCGGCGAAGCGGCCACCGCGCTGTACGCCGATGCCCAGGCGATGCTGCGCAAGCTGATCGACGAGAAACTGATCAGCGCCCGCGCGGTGTTCGGCTTCTGGCCGGCCAACCAGGTGCATGACGACGACCTGGAAGTCTACGGGGACGACGGCAAGCCGCTGGCCCGCCTGCATCACTTGCGCCAGCAGATCATCAAGACCGACGGCAAGCCGAACTTCTCCCTGGCCGACTTCGTCGCGCCGAAGGACAGCGGCGTAACCGACTATGTGGGCGGCTTCATCACCACTGCCGGCATTGGCGCCGAGGAAGTGGCGAAGGCCTACCAGGAAGCCGGCGACGACTACAACTCGATCATGGTCAAGGCCCTGGCCGACCGCCTGGCCGAGGCCTGCGCCGAGTGGCTGCACCAGCAGGTGCGCAAGGAACACTGGGGTTATGCCAAGGACGAAAGCCTGGACAACGAGGCGCTGATCAAGGAGCAGTACACCGGCATCCGCCCTGCCCCCGGTTACCCGGCGTGCCCGGATCACACCGAGAAAGCCACGCTGTTCCGCCTGCTCGACCCCGAGGCCAGCGAACTGAAGGCCGGCCGCAGCGGCGTGTTCCTCACCGAGCACTACGCCATGTTCCCGGCAGCGGCTGTCAGTGGCTGGTACTTCGCCCATCCCCAGGCGCAGTACTTCGCCGTCGGCAAGATCGACAAGGACCAGGTCCAGAGCTACACCGGCCGCAAGGGTCAGGAGCTGAGCGTGACCGAACGCTGGCTGGCGCCGAACCTGGGCTACGACAGCTGATCCTGAAGATCGCGGCCGGCAGCGGCCGCGATCTTTTTCCAGGGTTGTCTATGCTTGTGTCAAACCCATGGCAGACGAGGGATTTATGGACGATCCAGTCGACAACAAGCCGCCGACCCTGCTGCAGATGATGCACAGCGTACTGGCCGCCGCTTTCGGCGTGCAGAGCGGCAAGAACCGCGCCCGTGACTTCACCCACGGCAAACCGAGTCATTTCGTGATATTGGGCATCGCTTTCACGGTGATCTTCGCCCTGACGCTGTTCGGCATCGTCAAGCTGGTGGTGCATCTGGCGGGGCTATAGAAAGGGTCTGCACATCAACCCCCTGTGGGAGCGAGCCTGCTCGCGATAGCGGTGATTCAGTCCATACGGCAGTGACTGACATACCGCTATCGCGAGCAGGCTCGCTCCCACAGGTTTTTTCATTGCATTGGACGACCGATCACTGGTGACTGACCCAGAACACCGCCGTGCCCACCACCAGGATAATCAGGAACAGAATGGCCCAGGCATCAACGGTACTGTCGCTTTTCCTTGCTTTGGTCGGATTGCTCATTGCATCGCCTCTTGTCGGTTTTTTAGGTGATTGCATAGGGACTCGACCACAGTTAAGACGATGATTGCCCATACGACAAATGTGGGTTCCGGGCCGATAGATCCCATTAGGTCATTTGGTTCTTTACATATACTCAAACATCACTTTTGCGCATAACTCAAAACAGGTATCTTGCACCGGCTCCTATAGGAGTGCGCGGCCGTGCGCGCAGAATTGCCGAGGCAGAACCCGATTCCAGCGAGCCAATACGCAGCTGTTTCTGATCGGCCCAAGCCTGAGACCGAGACTTATATGTACGTATATGACGAGTACGATCAGCGGATCATCGAGGACCGCGTCAAGCAGTTCCGTGATCAGACCCGACGCTATCTGGCAGGCGAGCTGAGCGAAGAAGAATTCCGCCCTCTGCGCCTGCAGAACGGCCTGTACATCCAGCGTTTCGCCCCGATGCTGCGGGTGGCGGTGCCTTACGGCCAACTGAGCGCGCGCCAGGTGCGCAAGCTGGCCCAGATCGCCCGCGACTACGACAAGGGCTACGCCCACATCAGTACGCGGCAGAACGTCCAGTACAACTGGCCGGCCCTGGAAGATGTACCCGAGATCCTGGCTGAGCTGGCCACCGTGCAGATGCACGCGATCCAGACCAGCGGCAACTGCCTGCGCAACGTCACCACCGACCAGTTCGCCGGTGTCGCGGCCGATGAATTGATCGACCCGCGTCCGTGGTGCGAGATCGTCCGCCAGTGGACCACTTTCCACCCGGAATTCGCCTACCTGCCGCGCAAATTCAAAATCGCCATCAACGGCTCGACCTCGGACCGCGCCGCCATCGAAGTCCACGACATCGGCCTGGAGGCGGTCTACAACGCCGCGGGCGAACTGGGCTTCCGCGTGCTGGTGGGCGGTGGCCTCGGTCGTACGCCGGTAGTGGGAGCATTCATCAATGAGTTCCTGCCCTGGCAGGACCTGCTGAGCTACCTCGACGCCATCCTGCGGGTGTACAACCGCTACGGCCGTCGCGACAACAAGTACAAGGCGCGGATCAAGATCCTGGTCAAGGCCCTGACACCAGAAGTGTTCGCCGAGAAGGTCGAAGCCGAAATGGTTCACCTGCGTGGCGGCCAGACGACCCTGACCGAAGCCGAAGTCCATCGCGTGGCCAGGCACTTCGTCGACCCGCAATACAAGGCCCTGGACAACCAGGACTTCGCAGCACTCGACAAGGAACATCCGGGCTTCGCCCGCTGGCGCAGCCGCAACACCCTGCCCCACAAGAAGCCTGGCTACATCGCAGTCACCCTGTCCCTGAAGCCGACCGGCGTTGCCCCTGGCGACATCACCGACAAGCAATTGGACGCCGTGGCCGACCTGGCCGAGCGCTACAGCTTCGGTCAGTTGCGCACGTCCCACGAGCAGAACATCATTTTGGCCGACGTCGAACAGAGCCAGTTGTTCACCCTGTGGGGCGAGTTGCGCGAACAGGGTTTCGCCACGCCGAACATCGGCCTGCTGACCGACATGATCTGCTGCCCGGGCGGCGACTTCTGCTCCCTGGCCAACGCCAAGTCGATCCCGATCGCCGAATCGATCCAACGCCGTTTCGACGACCTGGACTACCTGTTCGACATCGGTGAACTGGACCTGAACATTTCCGGTTGCATGAACGCCTGCGGTCACCACCATGTCGGCCACATCGGCATCCTGGGCGTGGACAAGAAAGGCGAAGAGTTCTATCAGGTCTCCCTGGGTGGCAGCGGCACCCGCGATGCCAGCCTGGGCAAGATCCTCGGTCCTTCGTTTGCCCAGGACGACATGCCCGACGTGATCGAGAAGCTGATCGACGTGTACATCGAACAACGTACCGAAGACGAGCGTTTCATCGACACTTACCAACGTATCGGCATCGACCTCTTCAAGGAACGCGTCTATGCAGCGAATCATTAAGAACAACGAGGTCATCGACGAAACCTGGCACCTGCTGCCCAAGGACGCGACCCTCGATGGTATTTCCAACTGCGACGACCTGATCGTACCCCTGGCCTTGTGGCGTGATCACGCTCGCGCGCTCAAAGTCCGCGATGGCGGCCTGGGTGTGTGGCTGGACGCCGACGAGGAAGCGGAAGAGATCGGCGACGATGCCAATCAGCTCCAGGTCATCGCGCTGAACTTCCCGGCCTTCACCGACGGCCGCAGCTACTCCAACGCCCGCCTGCTGCGTGACCGCTACGGCTTCAAGGGCGAACTGCGGGCCATTGGCGATGTATTGCGCGACCAACTGTTCTACATGCGCCGCTGCGGTTTCGACGCATTCGCTCTGCGTGCCGACAAGGACCCCTACGAAGCCCTCGAAAGCCTCAAGGACTTCTCGGTGACCTACCAGGCCGCCACCGACGAACCGCTGCCGCTGTTCCGTCGTCGCTGAGTCCGCTGTAATGAAAAAGCCCTGATCCGGATATTCCGGTTCAGGGCTTTTTCATTTCCAGCAATCACCGAAGTTCAGTGTGGGAGCGAGCCTGCTCGCGATGGCGGTGATCCAGTCGATACTGCAGTGACTGACAGACCGCTATCGCGAGCAGGCTCGCTCCCACAGGGATTGAGGTAGCAGAGTTACCAGAACCGCTGCTGGGTCAGGCGGCTCCACCAGCTCAGCAGGACACGGTCCACCGAGCCGCTGGCCGCGATGCCGACGCGCTCCTGCAGGCTTTTGCGTTCGGCATAGTGCAGGTGGTACAGCTCGGCGCTCTTGGCGCGCTCGGCCAGGTATTCGTCGCTGGTCTTCAACTCGTCCACCAGGTGCTTGCCGAGCGCCGCGACACCCAGCCAGACCTCTCCGGTCGCCACTTCATCAATGGCCAGTTGCGGACGGTAGTTGGACACGAAGTTCTTGAACAACTCGTGGGTGATGTCCAGGTCCTGTTGGAATTTCTCCCGGCCTTTCTCGGTGTTTTCGCCAAACACCGTCAGCGTGCGCTTGTACTCGCCAGCGGTCAGGACTTCGAAGTCGATGTCGTGCTTCTTCAGCAGGCGGTTGACGTTCGGCAACTGGGCCACGACGCCGATGGAGCCGAGGATGGCGAAAGGCGCGCTGATGATCTTCTCGCCGATGCAGGCCATCATGTACCCGCCGCTGGCAGCGACCTTGTCGATGCACACGGTCAGCGGTACGCCGGCCTGGCGGATCCGCGCCAGTTGCGACGAGGCCAGGCCATAGCTGTGGACCATGCCGCCACCGCTTTCCAGGCGCAGCACCACTTCGTCCTTGGGCGTTGCCAGGGTCAGCAGCGCGGTGATTTCATGGCGCAGGCTCTCGGTGGCCGAGGCCTTGATGTCGCCGTCGAAATCCAGCACGAACACCCGGGATTTGGTCGCCGGCTTGTCCTTTTGCTTCTTCTGCGCCTTCTCAGCCTTGCCTTCGTTCTTGCGCAGGGCCTTGAGCTGATCCTTGTCCAGCAGCGTCTGTTCCAGGCGCTCGCGCAGCCCCTTGTAGAAATCGTTGAGTTTGCTTACCTGCAACTGGCCGGCCGACTTGCGTCGCCCCTTGCTGCGCAGGGCAGCAAAACTGGCCAGCACCACCAGGATGGCGATGACCAGCGTCACGGTCTTGGCCAGAAAACCGGCGTATTCGATAAAGAACTCCACGATCACTCCTAATAGATTCTCGACTCGCCGCTCGACGGCGGACATTAAACGTTCCCAGCATACCCATGCACCCGCGTCGCTACCAGCCGGGAAACCTGTGGTTACCTTAAGCCCGGGCCAGGTTGGACAAGGGTGTAACAGACATTTCAAACGAGCGTATGTTTTTTCATTGACAGCTCACGGTCATCCTCATAACCTCGCCAAACCTTCAACGTACCGGGATGACGCGGACGTGGGCAGTATCTATCTGATTCGACATGGCCAGGCCTCCTTTGGTGCGGACGACTACGATGTCCTCTCACCCAATGGCGTGCGCCAGGCAGAGGTGCTGGGTAACCACATGGCCGAGCTGGGTGTCGTGTTCGATCGTTGCCTCTCGGGCGACCTGCGCCGTCAGCAGGATACCGCCACCGGCGCCTTGGGCCGGATGTCCGCCGCCGGGCTGCCGGTTCCCGAAGTGGAAACCGACGCCGCGTTCAACGAATTCGACGCCGACGCGGTGATCCGCGCCCTGCTGCCGGACATGCTGCCCGAGGAGCCCGAGGCCCTGTACATCCTGCGCAATGCCGCGCAGAACCGAGCCGAATTCCAGCGCATTTTCGCCCTCGTGGTCGAGCGCTGGCTCAGCGGCCAGTATGACCCGCCCGGGCTGGAGAGCTGGCAGGGTTTCGTCGAGCGGGTCCAGGCCGGCCTTCAGCGCATCCTGGAACAGGCCGACAACAGTCACAAGATCGCCGTGTTCACCTCCGGCGGCACGATTACCGCCCTGCTCCACCTGATCACCCGGATACCGGCCCGACAGGCCTTCGAACTGAACTGGCAAATCGTCAACACCTCGCTCAACCACCTGAAATTCAGGGGGCGCGACGTGGCCCTGGCTTCCTTCAACAGCCATGCTCACCTGCAGCTGCTGAAGGCCCCGGACCTCATCACCTATCGCTGAGGCCGAAGTAATCGTAGACCCTTGCTGTATCCACCCGATAAGGATCGAAACCATGACCTCTGTAGTCGACGCCGTACAAAAGATGAAAGAAAAATTCAACCCATCCGCCGCTGCCGGCCTAGACCTGGTATTCGGTTTCAACATCACCGACGAAGACAAGCAGTACGCCCTGATCGTCAAGGACGGTACCTGTGAATTGCAGGAAGGCGAAAATGCCGACGCCAACTGCACACTGGTGATGGACAGCGACACCCTCAAGGGCATCGTCAGCGGTGAAACCGACGGCATGCAAGCGTTCATGGGCGGCAAACTGCGTGTCGAAGGCGACATGATGCTGTCGATGAAACTCTCCGAGCTGTTCCCGGCCTGAGCCTGCGCCCCCCTCCCGGGCGCTCCTGGCTGCAACGAATCCCGCCTCCGTGGCGGGATTCGCGTTTCTGCCCTCCTGTGATTCCTCCAGTACCCACAACCTTGATCCCGGTCAGCTCCCGCTCGCCCTCCAACCGCTAACTTGACGCCTCCATCAGAAGCCAGGGACGGCTCATCGGGAGCCGGTGCTCGCTCATCTCAAGGAAGAGAACGTCATGCCCACATTGAAGATCATCCTGCTGTCGACCGCGTTCAACGGCCTGACCCAACGTGCCTGGCTGGACCTGCGCGAGGCCGGTTATCGTCCCAGCGTGGTGCTGTTCACCGATCCGGATTCGGTGTGCCGGCAGATCGAACACAGCGGGGCCGACCTGGTAATCTGCCCCTTTCTCAAGGACCGGGTCCCCGAGCAACTGTGGCGTAATCCCCACCGACCGGTGGTGATCATCCACCCGGGCATCGTCGGCGATCGCGGTGCCAGCGCGCTGGACTGGGCCATCATGGGGCAACCCGAACGCTGGGGCGTCACGGCGTTACAGGCGGTGGAGGAAATGGACGCCGGGCCGATCTGGGCCACCTGCGAGTTCAACCTGCCCGAAGGCCTGCGCAAATCAGAGTTGTATAACGGTCCGGTCAGCGATGCGGCCATCTGCTGCATCCGCGAAGTCGTGGAGAAGTTTGCCAACGGTTTCGTCCCGGTGCCGTTGGACTACAGCCGCCATGACGTGGTCGGGCGCCTGCGGCCGAACATGACCCAGGACGATCGCACCTTCAGCTGGCACGACAGCGCCGTGTTCATCAAGCGCTGCATCGACGCCGCCGATGGCCAGCCAGGCGTGTTGGCGAGCCTGGTCGGCGGTCAGTTCTACCTGTATGACGCCCACCTGGATGTCCGCCGTGGATTGCCTGGCACGCTGCTGGCCGTGCGCGATGATGCGGTGCTGGTGGCAACCGGTGATGCAAGCCTCTGGATCGGCGCCCTGCGCCAAAAACCGCGCCCCGGCGAACCGACCTTCAAACGGCCGGCGCGCCACGTACTGTCGGAGCGACTCAACGGCGTGCCAGTGCTCGACAGCTCATTGGCCCGAGAGCCGTTCAGCGACGAGGCTTATCAGCCCATTCGCTACCGGGAATGCGGCCATGTGGGTGAACTGACGTTCGAGCTCTATAACGGCGCGATGAGCACCGAGCAATGCGGGCGCCTGGTGGACGCGCTGCGCTGGGCCAAGTCCAGGCCTACCCAGGTGTTGTTGATTCGCGGCGGACGCGGCAGTTTCTCCAACGGCGTGCACCTGAACGTGATCCAGGCCGCCGCCCAACCTGGCCTGGAGGCCTGGGCCAACATCCAGGCCATCGACGATGTCTGTCTCGAGTTGTTGAGCGCCCGGCAACTGGTGGTCAGCGGTCTGACGGGCAATGCCGGTGCGGGGGGCGTGATGCTGGCCCTGGCCGCCGATGTCGTGCTGGCGCGCAGTGACATCGTGCTCAACCCCCACTACGCAACCATGGGCCTGTACGGCTCCGAATACTGGACCTACAGCCTGCCTCGCGCCGTTGGGCCTGACCTGGCCTGGACACTGACCCAGGACTGTCTGCCCATCAGCGCCCGCCAGGCATTGCGCTACGGCATGGTCCAGGAGATCGGTCCACGCTGCCCCGACGAGTTCGGCCTGTGGTTGCTGCAACGGGCCAACGGGGCCTGGCACGATCCCGCCTACGAAGCCATCCGGGCCCGCAAGGCCGAACGCAGCCTGTCGGCGATCCAGGCCTGTCGGGATGGCGAGCTGCAACACATGCGGCGCGACATGGTCGAGAATCGCCACGGTTTCGCTGAAAAGTGCCGCAACTTCGTATTCAAGCGCAAGGCCTGTCGCACCCCGGAACGGCTGGTTGCGCCATGGGCACGGATGACGGAGGCCGAAGCCGTCCAGTGATTGTCGGTATCGGGGCGGCGTGCCAGCTCTTACAATGCCCGCTTCCCCTGTATCGGCCTGAACATGGACATCGACCTCGCCCGCACCTTCCTGGAAATTGTCCGCCACGGCAGTCTCGCCGCGGCGGCCGACAAGCTGCATGTCACCCAGACGGCGATTACCGCTCGGGTACAGAAACTGGAAAGCCAGCTCGGCTGCGCGCTGTTCGTGCGCAACCGTGCCGGTGCACGACTGACCACCGACGGCGAAGCCTTCGTCGTCTACGCCAACCAGTTGGTGCAGACCTGGGAAGCGGCCCGCCGGGACCTGCCGCTGCCCGAAGGCTATCGCAATGTCCTGCACATCGGTGGCGAGGTCAGCCTGTGCAATCCCTTGATGCTCAGTTGGGCCCGTGAACTGCGTCGGACGATTCCCGGCCATGCTTTACGCATGGACATCCGCGACGGCGAGAAGCTGCTGCAACAGCTGGAACTGGGCCTGCTGGATGCCGCGGTGGTGTATCAACCCGAATACTGGCCGAGGTTGCAGGTTGAACAGCTGTTGGAAGAGAAACTGATTCTGGTGCGCCTGGCCAGTTGCCCGGAGCCCTATGTGTACATCGACTGGGGCGTCGATTTCCGTCGTCAGCACGACACGGCCCTGCCGGACAAAGCAAAGGCTGCCGTCACCTTCAACCTCGGCCCCCTGGCCTTGCAATACATCCTGGAAAACGGCGGCAGCGGCTACTTCCGCACGCGCGTCGTGCAGAGCTACCTGGACAGCGGCATCCTGGAGCGGGTGCCCAAGGCACCGGAGTTCAACTACCCGACGTACCTGGTCTATTCCCGGGACCGGGATTCGGCGGCGTTGCAACAGGCGTTCGAGGTGTTGCGGGGCATCGTCAGGAGCGGCAGCGACTGGTCCCAGCGCTGGGATCCGCTGGGTTGATGCATGCTGTAAAAAAGCGGGGGCCTCTTGCGGCCCAGCGGGGCGATGCGACGTTTCGCTTGAATCCCCGTGCTACAGATAAAGCCCCCGCGCCTTCAGGTTACTTGCGCAAGTGCTCCATGATCTCGTCCTTTACCTGCAATCGTTTCTTCTTGAGCGTCTCCAGGGCAACGTCGGACAGTGCGGCGGACGTCGGCTTCTCGGCGTCCAGCACCTCGGCGTCAAGCTGGGAGTATTTTTGAAGCAGCGAGTCGAGTCTTGGATTTTCGCTGCGCTTTTGCTGGATGTGGTCTTTTTCGCACTTCAGATCCTGGCACAGATCATGGGGCACCGGCATGGAACACCTCCTTTTGGTGGATCAGTGACAAGCGCCTTTGAGGGCGCCTCGATCATCAGGATGGCCTTGCCGGCGGCCTTCTGTCGACCGTCAATCCGACCAGCGGTGACCGTTCGTCGTACCGTATCGCTTTGCGATCAAACCTTTACCCATACGCCGCTCTCCATTGAACAGTGACACTCAAGATCACTTGTACAACCTGTACGGAGAATAACTATGGACGGATTTACCCTGCGTCAACTCGGCCTGGCAGTTGCCCTGAGTACCAGCATGGGCATGGCATGGGCCGCGAGTTCAAACGACTTTGTCGACAACGCGGCGGCCGGTGGCATTGCGGAAATCGAAACCAGCAAATTGGCGCTGGAAAAGAGCGCATCGGCGGACGTCAAGGAGTTCGCCAACAAGATGATCGCCGACCACACCAAGGCCAACCAGGAGTTGATGACCCTGGCGAAAAAACATGACATCGAAGTGCCGGACGAAACCACGCTGGTGAAGAAGGCGAAGGCCAAGATTCTCGATATGCGTGATGAGTCCTTCGATGCCGCCTATGCCAACAATCAGGTCAAGGCCCACGAAGAAACCATCACCCTGTTCAAGAAAGAAGCAGAGACCGTCACCGACGACAAGAAACCCGGCAACACCGAGCTCAAGGCATTCGCCCAGAAGATGCTGCCGGATCTGCAGCACCATCTGGATATGGCCAAGAAACTCCAGGCCGCACACCCCAGCAAGTAGTGTTTCCTGGCAGTACTGGAAGTATGAAAAGGCTCGCCTCCCAGGAGGACGAGCCTTTTTTGCGCAGGTCGATCAGCCGCCGTCGGTGTCGATATCGGCGTCCGTGTCATCGCCGGACTTCGGCCGGTCAGGCTCGGGCTTGAAGCCCGGACTGAAGGTGTTGTCGTTTTCCTGGTGGTGTTTTTTCTGATCGACCTCCTCCGCAGCGCTCTGGGCCTGGTCCGCACCAGCCGGGCTGACCGGCTTGGCATCGGGCAGTTGCGGATCGATGACCGGGTCGTTGCGGGGTGACGGGGTCTGCGTCTGACCTGGTTGCGCAGTGTTTGCACGATCGTCGTTCATGGGCACCTCTTCATGACAGAGGCCGGGGTGATGACCGGCCTTGATCATTCGAAGGGAACGCAACGGCTTCGGTTCCATTTGTTTGTGGCAATGCGCTCAGCCACCGAGCACCGACCGGACCATACGGGTCAGCGCATCCGGCCCGTAGGGCTTGCTCAGCAGATGGGTATCGGGACTCAGTTGATGGTTGCGGGAAATGATGTCCCGTGTGTGACCTGAGGTGAACAGCACCGGCACCGGGGGCGTCTGCACCTTGGCCCAGGCCGCCAGGTCGGAACTCTTGATCAGGCCGGGCATGACCACGTCGGTGAAAATCAGGTCCACCTTGGCGCCTTCGAGCAACAGCTTCATGGCCGCGTCGGCATTGGCGGCGGTGAGGGTTCGATAGCCGGACTGTTCGAGCAACTCCACCGATGCACTGCGCACCGCATCGTTGTCCTCCACCACCAGGATCGTTTCATGCCTGCCGGGCTGGGGCGTGTAGTCGTGGGTCTGTTCACCGGCTTCAGGCTGGTAGCTGCGAGGAAAGTACATCTGCGCCCGCGTGCCCTTGCCCATGTCGCTGGCGATCTCGATATGCCCGCCGCTCTGCTTGACGAACCCGAACACCATGCTCAGGCCCAACCCGGTGCCCTGGCCATCGGTCTTGGTGGTGAAAAACGGCTCGAAAACCTGTTTGAGAATATCGGGCGGCATGCCTATGCCACTGTCAATGACCGACAACCGCACATACTCACCCGCCGGGATCCCTTTGCCGGCACAGGACGCTTCGTCGAGCACGATGTTCTCGCCCAGTATCTGGATGGTGCCATCGCCGCCCATGGCATCGCGGGCGTTGATCGCCAGGTTCAGCAGGGCATTTTCCAACTGGTTGCGATCCACATGGATGCACCAGGGTTCGTCGGGCAGGGTCACATCGATCCGGATGGTCTCGCCCAAGGCCCGTTGCAGCAATTCCTCCAGGTCGTCGTAGATGCGCCGGGGGTTGTAGACCGCCGGCGACAGCGGCTGGCGACGGGCAAAGGCCAGCAGTTGCGATGACAGCTTGGCGCCCCGCTCCACCGCCTCGATGGAGGCACTGATCCTGCGTTGCACATTGGCATTGTCCGGCTCGTGACGTGCCAGCAGGTGCAGGTTGCCGGCAATGACTTGCAGCAGGTTGTTGAAGTCATGGGCGATGCCGCCGGTGAGCCCGCCAATGGCCTCGAGCTTCTGCGACTGGCGTAACTGCTCTTCGGCCGCCAGCCGCGCCTGGACCTCATCGGCGACCCGCTGCTCCAGGTCACGGGTGAACCTGAGCAACGATGCTTCGGCAATCTTGCGTTCGTTGATGTCAATCAGCACACCGGGGAAACGCAGCGGCCTGCCCAACGCATCGAACTCGCATCGACCGCTGGCCTGCACCCATAGGTCATCGCCCTCGGGGCGACGTATCCGGTATTCGGCATTGAAGGCCGACCCTGTACGCAAGGTCAGTTCAATGCGTTGCTTGACCTCATCAACGTCATCGGGATGAACACGCTGGCGGGCAACCTCGATCGGCAAGGCCTCCAGTGGCGTGTCTGGTGGGTAGTCGAACGTGCGGGCAAAACGCTCGTCGCCGGACAGGGTGTCGGCCTGGACATCCCAGACAAACGAGCCGAGCAACGGCCCGGCCGAAAGGGCCAGCTGGATGCGTTCATTGACGGCGCGATAGCTGCGTTCCGCTGCCTGGCGAGCCCGCTCGGACAAAACCAGCTCGGTGGTTTCCACGACAATTGCCAGCACGCCGGCCGGTGCCTGGTCATCGTCGGGCACGGGGCTGTAGAAAAGGTCCATCCAGACATCTTCGGGTTTGCCATCACGCAACAGGACCAGTTCCTTGCTGCGATAGGACAACGTGCCTCCGGCCAGGCATACGTCCAGCACGTGACGATTGAACTCGGCCACTTCCGGCCAACCCAGCTCTACCGCACACCCCAACAGATAAGGATGACGCCCGCCGGCGAACTCGGCGTAGGCATCGTTGTAGATCATGAAGCCCTGGCGACCCCACAACATGACCATCGGCAAGGGCGAAGCCAGCAACACCTGGACGGCACTGCGCAGGCTGGCGGACCAGTGTTCGATAGGACCCAGTTCGGTCTGGCGCCAATCGTACGCCCGGATGCGCCGGGCCATTTCACCGTCCCATCCGGGACATCCGTGAGGCTGGGATAAGAACTCCATGGGCGACTCTGAACCTCGAATGGCTGCGGGGAATCGCCTATCGCGAGCCCCTTGTGCTCAGACCTTCGAGCGCGAGGTTGGCATTTGGTTTCATGCTGGTCGGTTCACATTCTCACCGTGGCGAGGGAGCTTGCTCCCGCTCGGCGGCGCAGCCGTCGTAAATCGGTTGATGCGGTCTGCCTGAAGGATTGCGCCAACCCATTTTGGGGCTGCTGCACAGCCCAGCGGGAGCAAGCTCCCTCGCCACAGGTTGCTGTGATACGACAGCCGTGTCAGCGAAAATCGCGGCTGCGCACGTTGATGCCCGCCAGCAACCCGGTCAGGTCGCTCAGGCGCCCGGCAATCAGATGACGGACTTCGCCGACACTTTCCCAGCGCCCGTCGACCCGAAGCAATTGCGAGCCCACCAGGACTTTGCGCTGGCGCTCCGCCAGGTCGCGCCAGACCACCACGTTGAGGTTGCCGAACTCATCCTCCAGGGTGACGAAGGTCACTCCACTGGCCGTGCCGGGGCGCTGGCGACCGGTGACCAGGCCGGCGACGCTGACGTTGCGGCCATGCTCCACCTCCTGCAATTCCCGAGAGCTGCGACAGCGTCGGGCACGCAGTTCAGGGCGCAGCAAGGCCAGCGGATGAGGGCCCAGTGTTGTGCCGAGGGTGGCGTAGTCGGCAAACAAGTCCTCCCCCAGCGAGGGCTTGGGCAGATTCACCGGCGGCTCCTCCTGACTGGGCAAACCGGCAAACAGACCCAATTGTTTCTGCACGCCGGCCACTTCCCAGCGTGCACGATGGCGATCACCCACCAGGCCACGCAAGGCCCCGGCGTCGGCCAATTGCGCCTGGGCCCGGGCATCGAGTTGCGCGCGCTCGCCCAGGTCGGCCACGTCAGTGAATGTCCGCTGCCGACGAGCCGCCTCGATACGCCGGGCGTCGTCTTCACGAAAACCCTTGATCAGGCGCAAGCCCATGCGAATCGCCGGTTGCCGACCTTCCTGGGGTTCGAGACTGCAATCCCAATCACTGGCGCGCACGTCTACCGGACGGATCTGCAATTGATGCCGGCGGGCATCCTGCAGGATCTGGTCCGGGCTGTAGAACCCCATGGGCCAGCTGTTGATCAGGGCGCAGGCGAACGCCGCCGGCTCGTGGCACTTGAGCCAACTGCTGGCGTAGGTCAGCAAGGCGAAGCTGGCGGCGTGGGACTCCGGGAAACCGTAGTTGCCGAAACCCTTGATCTGCTCGAAGATCTGCGCGGCGAACTCTGGAGTGTAGCCGTTGCGCGCCATTCCCTCTGCCAGGCGTAGACGGTGTGGTTCAAGCCCGCCGTGACGTTTCCAGGCGGCCATGGAGCGACGCAACTGGTCCGCTTCGCCGGCGGTATAGTCGGCCGCCACGATGGCGATCTGCATGACCTGTTCCTGGAACAACGGAATGCCCAGGGTACGTCCGAGCACTGTCTTCAATTTTTCCGAAGGATAGGTGATGTCCTCCTCTCCATTGCGCCGCTTCAGGTACGGATGCACCATGCCGCCCTGGATCGGCCCCGGGCGCACGATCGCCACTTCGATCACCAGGTCATAGAAATTCTTGGGCTTGAGCCGGGGCAACATCGCCATCTGCGCCCGTGATTCGATCTGGAACACACCGATGGTGTCCGCACGGCTGATCATCTCGAAGGTGGCGGCATCTTCACGGGGCAGACTCGCCAAGGTGTATCGCTGCCCCCGGTAGTGCTGGATCAGATCAAAACACCGGCGAATCGCGCTGAGCATGCCCAGGGCGAGGATATCCACCTTGAGCAGCCCGACCGCATCCAGGTCGTCCTTGTCCCACTGAATGATGGTGCGCTCGGCCATGGCGGCGTTTTCCACCGGCACCAGGGTGTCCAGGGGCTGCTGGGAAATCACGAAGCCGCCGGGGTGTTGGGACAGGTGCCGGGGAAAGCCGATCAGTTGCTGGGTCAGGCTCAGCACCCGGCGCAAGATCGGGGTGTCCGGGTCGAAACCGCCCTCGCGCAGACGCTCCACGGGGGGTGCCTCGTCGCTCCAGCGACCGCAACAGTCGGCCAGCGCATTGACCTGATCCGGCGGCAGGCCCAAGGCCTTGGCGACGTCCCGCACCGCCCCGGCGCCGTGGTAACTGCTGACCACCGCCGTCAGCGCCGCGCGATGGCGACCGTAGCGCTGGAAGACGTATTGCAGCACCTCTTCGCGGCGCTCATGTTCAAAATCCACGTCGATGTCCGGCGGCTCGTTGCGCTCTCGGGACAGGAACCGCTCGAACAGCAGATTGGTCTGGCTCGGGTCGATCTCGGTGATGCCCAGGGCATAACACACCGCCGAATTGGCCGCCGAACCACGGCCCTGGCAAAGAATGTTGCTCTGGCGGGCAAAGCTGACGATGTCCTGCACGGTGAGGAAGTAGCTGTCGTAGCCCAGCTCGGCGATCAATTCCAATTCTTTGTCGATCTGTTCCCGGACCTTATCGTCCACCCCTTTTTTCCAACGCTCGCGCATGCCCCGCTGGGTCAGTTCCCGCAGCCAGGATGCCGGATCATGCCCCTCGGGCACCAACTCACGGGGGTATTCATAGCGCAACTGACCCAGGTCGAACGTACAGCGCCGGGCGATCGCCAGGGTTTCATCGAGCAACCGGCGGGGGTAGAGATCGGCCAGATCCTTACGGCTGCGCAGATGGCGCTCGCCGTTGGGGTGCAGGCGCTGGCCGGCCTCGGCCACCGTGACGTGATGCCGGATGGCGGTCATGGTGTCCTGCAAGGCACGACGACCGCGCACGTGCATGTGCACATCGCCGGTGGCGACGGCAGGCAGCGCCAGGCGGTCCGCCAGCGCCAACAAGTCGGCCAGGCGACGCCGGTCGTCCTGGCCGCAGTGCAACTGCACCGACAGCCACAAGCGCCCGGCGAAGATCGACTGAAGCCAGCGGCCCTGCTCCTCGACGTCGTTGCCATCGGGCACCCACAGTGCCAGCAACCCCGGCCAGGGCTCGTCGAAGTCTTCCCGCACGATCCGATAACGGCCCTTCTCGCTGCGGCGGCGGGCTCGGGTGATCAACCGGCACAAGGCTTGATAGCCTTCGAGGTTTTCCACCAGCAGCACCAGTTTCGGACCGTTTTCGATCTGGATCTCGCTGCCGACGATCAACGGCAGGTTCAATTCCTTGGCCGCTTGCCAGGCCCGCACGATGCCGGCCAATGTGCATTCGTCGGTGATCGCCAGGGCCCGGTAGCCTTGCTGGCTGGCCCGGCGACACAGTTCCAATGCGCTGGAGGCCCCACGCTGGAAACTGAAGTTCGACAGGCAATGCAGCTCGGCATAGTCGACGTTCATGCGAACCAGCCCTGCAACCACAACGGCCCGCCCTCGCCCACCGGTCGATAGGCCCAGCCCCGTTGGCCCGCACGGGTTTCGACCAGGTAGTAATCGCGGCGCACGTCCGCGCCGTCCCACCAGCCGGTCTCGATACGTTCCGGGCCCATGAGGACGCGCGCCTGGCCTTCCGGCAATGCCTGGGGCTGGTCCAGCAGCCAGCCGGGACGTTGCACAGCGCTGCGCACCGGACATGCCTGGGGCCGGGGCTGAGGCGTCATCTGCCAGGCGCACTCAGGCCGATGGTCGTCGCGAAACCCCAGGCCCTGCACCGCATCGTCCCCCAAGCGTGCGCGCAACCGCTCCCGCAGTTGCTCCCAGGGCAAGGACTGCTGGGGACGCTCGTCGAACAGCTCCAGGCGCTGGGGCACGAAACTCGGCAAGTCTTCGGCACACAAGCGAAAGCCACGCACCGGCGCCTCGACCTGCACCTGTTCCAAACGACCACGGGCCAGTTCGAAGAGCATCGAAGGGTCCCGTTCGGCACTGAGCAGGCCGACCTTGATAATCGTGTCCGGCAACCCGGCGTGCTCCAGGTGCAGGTCAAATCGCTGCACGCCACTGTCGCGACCGCACAGGAAGGCCGACAGGTCACCGGTCAACCGGCGTAACGGGAACAGCAGCGCCTGATGGGACTGGACGTCGTAGTTGAGTTCGATGCGCACATCGAAACGATCCGGCGGCAGGTAGAACGACAGCGCCAAGGTGCGACTGCCGATCAATGCGTCGAGGTGCTTGAGGACCTGGGCCTCGAAGCGCCGAGCCAGCGTGTGCCGGGACAAGGCCTGGACCTGTTCCAGGCAGCGCAACCCCATGCGCGACAACGCCGTGGCGACGTCGGCAGGCAGACCGATCCGATCCACCGGCATCTGTCCCAGGCACTGTTGCAGGCGCTCGGCATCCGGTACCACCAGGGCATCATGGGCATTGGCGAGTACCCGCGCCGCCACCGGGTTCGGGGCCGCGACGATGCGATGACGGAAGCCCAATTCCGTCAGTTCGGCCCGCAGCCGTGCCTCGAAGACCGGCCAGGGCCCGAACAGGCCCAGGCTCGACTCGATCTCGAACAGCACCGTGCGCGGGTAATGCACACTGACCTGGGAACTGAACCGGTAAGCCCAGGCCGCCAGGAACTGTTGCCAGTGCTCGATCTGCGCCACGTCGTATTCGGCGGTGGCAAAGCCTTTGCTCAGGGCCTGGGCGGCGGTCATGGTCTGGCCGGGACGCAGGCCCAGGGCCCGGGCGGGGTCGTTGACCGCTTGCAGCACCCGACGCTGGGCCGGGCCGGTCAACAGCGCCAGTGGCTCCTCGGGATCGGGGCGCTGACGCAGCGCGGCGTCCAGCGCCAATTGCGGAAAGAGAATGCAGACCCAACGCATCGCAACCTCAATGCCCTGTTGGCGCGGCGTGAGCAAAGGCAATCGGTGCCGACCGGACCAACCCGCCCCGGCATTTAAGCACCCGCAGTTGCCCGGGCCCGGCATCGATGGCAATGCGCAGAGCCGCTGGCGATGGATTGATGGCTTCCTGGATCGGGCGCCAGGCGAATGCCAGGGTCTGGCCGGTTTCCGCGGCCACTTGCAGGCGGCGCAAGGCACGATCGTCCGCCTGGCGCGGCCAGCACAGGACCGCCCCGCAACTGCCCGAACGCAGGCATTGTTCAGTGGCCCACAGGGCATCGCGCTCATCGGCCCGGATCACCGACAGTTGGCTCAGGTCCACCCCGGCGCTCTGCCAGGCCTGGGGATAGGGCACGAACGGCGGTGCCACCAGCACGATCCGTTCTCCTTGCGCAGACAGTCGTGCCAGGGTCGGCCACACCAGTTGCAACTCACCCAGGCCCGGCGCGGCAAGGAGGATTTCCGTCAGCGCCGCTTCAGGCCAGCCGCCACTGGGCAACGCCGCGTCCAGCGCGGCATGGCCGGTGGGTTGCGGGCTGGCGGCCGGAGGCGCAGGCCGACCTTTCCAGACCTGGCCGCCATTGAACAGCGTGTCCAGCGCAACGACCGCGCCCATCAGCCTTGCCTCAACAGGCCACAGAACACCCCTTCTATCGCCAGGTCCTGGTCGGCCTCGACGATGATCGGCTGATAGGCCGGATTGCGCGGCAGCAAGCGCACCCGCTCGCCGACTCGCTCGAAGCGCTTGATGGTGACTTCACCGTCGAGCCGCGCCACCACGATTTGTCCGTTCGAAGCCTGGGGCGTGCGCTGGACACCCACCAGGTCACCGTCGAGGATGCCGTCGCCGATCATCGAGTCACCCTGGACCCGCAGCAGGTAATCCGGCGCCCTGGTGAAAATCGCCGGGTCCAGCATCAGGCGGTCGTGGACCTCGGCATCGGCGCCGATCGGCCGGCCGGCGGCCACTCGCCCCAGCACCGCCACGTCCAGCAGCTCGGGACGCGGCGGCTGGTTCAGCAAGCGGATGCCCCGGGCCTGGTGTGGATTGACTTCGATAAAACCGGCTTCGGTCAACGCCAGCACATGCTTGCGCGCCACGCTGCGGGAGGCGAAACCGAACGCCTCGCTGATTTCAGCGAGGCTGGGAGGCTGGCCCTGCTCGGCGATGCGTTCGCGGATGAAGGTCAGGATGGCGGAGCGGCGGGGAGTGAGAGTCGTCATGGAGTACATTTGTACTCCTGTCGGTTTTTTCTGACAAGCGCCGCCAGTCAGTTCACGGGCTGGGCAGTGCCGCCGCTATCGCGAGCAGGCTCGCTCCCACATTTGTCTTCAGCATCCACATACCCATGTGGGAGCGAGCCTGCTCGCGATAGCGGTGGGTCGGCTTGCATTGATGCTGAATGGGCCATCGTCATCGCGAGCAAGCTCGGCTCCCACAGAGGGCTCAGTGTTCAGTCCAGCCAGGTAAGCCCACGGATAAATCCCGCGCTCATGCCCATCACTGAAGACCAACTGAACCCCATACCCCTGGGCATTGACTTCAACCACCCGAATCCGCGAATCCACCAGGACCGCCAGCCCTTGCAGGCGAAACGCCCGGCACTGGGAGCAGGGGCACTGGCGGCGCAGTTCGGCGTGGTCCAATCGTTGCTCGCGACCATCGGGCCAGCTCAAGCGCAATTGCCCCTTGCCTTGGGCATTGCCAATCGCCAGCGGATTCATCGCAGCTGCTCCAGGGCAATACGCACGGCTTTGCGCACTTCGGGATCGCCATCGTCCTGGGCAGCCTGCAAGGCCGCAATGGCACCTGGATCATGCAACTCGCCCAACGCCAGGGCCGCCTCCTTGCGCAGGTTGCTGATGCGATGCCCCAGGGTGTCAATCAAGGGCTGCAACGCCGGTGCATGACGCAAACGGCCAAGGCTACGGGTGGCCCGCAGGCGCACTTGCCAATAATCGTCAGCCAGGGCATCGATCAGGGCCGGGCCGGCCTCGCTGTGGCCGACCTTGCCCAAAGTGGTGGCCGCCTCTTCGCGCACCGACCAGATCGGGTCGCGCAGCGCCCGGCACAGCGCCGGCAAGACCTGTGGGTCCGAAGCCAGGCCCAGGGCGCCGGTGGCGGCTCGGCGCACTTCGCTGTCGGGATCGTCACTGGCAAGCCTTGCCAGCGCCGGCAAGGCGTCGAGGTGCTTGAGCCAACCGAGCACCCCGACGGCCTCGCGGCGCACGCCGGCATCGCTATCGGCCAGGGCCGCGATCGCAGCCGGTGCTGCGTCCACCAGGCGCAACTCGCGCAAGGCCCTGAACGCGGCGACCCGCACGCTGACATCCCCATGGGCGACCCAGGGCAGAATCACCCTCCCCGCCGCCTCGCTCTTGAGCAGGCTCAGGCTCTGCGCGGCAGCGCTCTGTACGGTTGGAGACGGATCGGTCAGGGCGCGGCACAAGGCCTCGACCACCGCCGCATCTTCCCAGGCCTCAAGCAGGCGCGCCGCTTCGGCCCGCACCTCGGCACTGGGATCCCGGCCCAGGCGATCCACCAGCCACGACAGGCCTTCGGGCTCCTCAAGATCAGCCAGTTCAATCAAGGCAATACGGCGCACGCCGGAATCGTCGTCGGTCAGTCGCGGTTGCAGGAGCAGAATGTCGTCGTTATCGGTGCTTTCGAATAGAGAGGTCATAAGGCAAATCGCGGCAAGGAGGTTTCAGGAAGCCCGAGAGGATTGAGGCGCGGCAGTTGCCGGCCCTCTTCATGGCGCAGCAGCTCGAGGCAGTGGCGTTTCAAACGGGTGAACTCGGGGTGGGTCACCAGCTCCGTCGTGCGTGGTCGGGCAAAATCCAGCCGCAGGTCCTCGATGATCCGGCCGGGGCGCGGACTCATCACCAGCAAGCGGTCGGCCAGGAACAGCGCCTCATCGATGTCATGGGTGACGAACACCACGGTGGTGCGGATGCGCGTCCAGATATCCAAGAGCAGTTCCTGCATGCGCAACCGGGTCAGGGCATCCAACGCGCCGAAGGGTTCGTCCATCAGCAACAGCCGTGGGCGATTGACCAGCACCCGGGCGATTTCCACCCGTTGCTGCATCCCCCCGGAGAGCTGATCCGGCCAATGCCCGGCAAAGCCTTCCAGCCCCACCAGCGCGAGGATTTCATCGGCGGCGCGGTATCGCTCGGCCTTGCCGAGGCCGCGCATCTTCAGGCCGAAAGCCACGTTGTCGCGCACCCTGCGCCAGGGAAACAACGTGTGCTGCTGGAACACCATGCCGCGCTGGGGCGACGGACCGGACACCGACACACCGTCGACATCCAGGGTGCCGGTACGCGGTTGCAGGTGCCCGGCCAAGGCGCCGAGCAAGGTGGATTTTCCGCAGCCGGACGGGCCCAGGACACAGACGAACTGGCCCGCTTCGATCTGGCAATCGAGACCCTGGACGGCTTCGAACGCCTGGGCTCCCGTGCCAAGGACAATGGACAATTGGCGGATATCGATGCGCCCTTCGGGCGTTTGCATGACACTCATCAGGCTTTTCCTCGGGGTCGATGCCAAGGCGTGAACAACCCGCCCAGGCGCTTGATCAACACACTGCTGCCCATGCCCAGGACACCGATGAGCAGCATGCCGACCACGATGTCGGCGTAGTTCTGCACGGTGTAGGAAGCCCAGGTGTAGTAGCCGATGCCGTACTGGCCGGCGATCATTTCCGCCGTCACCAGGCAGAACCAGGACGTGCCCATGCCGATGGCCAGGCCGGTGATGATGCTCGGTGCCGCACCCGGCAGGATCACTTCCTGCAGGATCGCCCGGCGCCCGGCCCCCAGGCTTTTGGCCGATGCGATCAACCGCCGGTCCACGCCTTCGACGCCATGCACGGTGTTGAGCAGGATCGGAAACAACGCGCCGGTGAAGGTGATGAACACCATCGACAGTTCCGACGAGGGAAACATCAGGATTGCCAGGGGAATCCAGGCCACTGCCGGGATCGGGCGCAGGACTTCCAGCGGTGGCAACAACAGGTCTTCCGCCCATTTCGAGCGACCGATGGCGAGGCCCACCGCCACACCGATCAGCACCGCCGCGCCATAACCGGCAAAGACCCGGCCCAGGCTGCTGCCCAGATGCCGGGCGAGATTGCCCGATTCCCCCAACCCAAGCGCGGCCTGGATCACGGCCAGTGGCGGCGGGACGTTGGCGAAGGTCACCAGGCCAAGATCCCAGTGGCCATTGGCGGCGAGTTGCCAGAACAGCAGGCAGAGCAGTAATGAGGCGGCTCGGGGGAGCCAGCGCAGGTAAGATCGATTCACAATGCTTCCTCTCGACCGAGATCCCTGTGGGAACGAGCCTGCTCGCGATGGCGTCAGATCAGTTGAAATTGATGTGACAGGGACACCGCCATCGCGAGCAGGCTCGCTTCCACAGGTCATTTGGCAGGTTATCGGGTGGCTACGGCTTGGGCCGTGGCTTCGCTGAAATCCAGAATCCTGCCGCCCTGCTGCACGGCGAACTGCTCGGCCTGCCCCTTGAGCAGGAACGCACTGAGCCGCCCTTTGCCATCACTGGCGAACCACGCCTGCTCGGCCAGCAACTTGATCCCGCTGTCGCTGGCCTGGGCATAGACCGCACGGATGCCCTTGCCTTCTTGCTTGAGGCTCGCCAGGGCGACGAAAGCCGATTGCGCCGAGGCGTAGTGACGTACTTTCGGCTCGCCACGCACCCAGATCTCGGCCACGCGGCTGAAGTCGGTAATCGCCTGCCCGGTCGAAGCATCGGTGCCGCTCAACGGTGTCCGGGCGTAGTGCCCCAGTTGTGCGTCGTAATCCAGGTTCGAGGCCTTGAATGCGGCACGGATGTACCGGTCATCGATGAACGTATTGAGGTCCAGGCCGCGATCGGCTTTTTTCAGCAGCTTGAGGGTGTCGATGGCGGTGCCGACGGCTTGCCGGTATTCCGGCTTCCAGGTCAGGTCACGGGTCTGCACGCCCAACGGTCCGTGGAACAGATAATTGACCTCGGCATCCACCCCCGTGACCTGGGCGATCAGCTCGCTGTACTTCTCTGGCTCTGCGGCCAGCAACTGGTTGGCCTCGAGGGTTGCACGCAGGTAAGCGACGACGATTTCCGGGTATTGCCTGGCATAGGCCTGGTCCACCAACGCCCCATGGAACGTCGGCGCGCCGGCCTGGGCACCGTCGTAGATCTTGCGGGCGAAACCCCGGCTGGGGAACAATTCGGCGAACGGCACGAAGTCGGCGTGAGCGTCGATCTTGCCGGCCTGCAAAGCCGAGCCGGCGACTTCCGGCGGCTGGGCGATGATGTTCACATCCTTGAGCGGATCCCACCCCTGGGCCGCCACGGCACGCAGCAACATGCCGTGGGCCGTGGACGCGAATGGCACGGAGATCGTCTTGCCCTTCAGTTCGGCCAGCGACTGTACCCCGGACGCGCTGGGGACGACGATGCCATTGCCACTGCCCTGGATGCTGCCTGACAGCACGCTGATGAACAGGCTGTGCTTACCGGCGGTTTCGAATGCCACGCCGTTGAATGCGCCGGGGAAATCGGCCATGGCACCGAAGTCGAGTTTGCCGGCGACCATCTCGTTGGTCAGGGGCGCACCGCTGGTGAAGTTCTTCCACTGGATCTCGTAGCGGGCGTCTTTATAGGCGCCGTCATGGGGCAGGTATTTGTCCAGCAGGCCCAGCTCACGGATCAGCAACCCGCCGGCGGCGCAGTTGATGGTGGTGTCCTGGGTGCCGATGGCGATACGGATGGTTTCTGCCTGGGCAGACAAGGTCAATGAAGCCAGTACCAGACCGGCCAGCGCTGCACGCAACATGGGGATTCCCCTCGAATCATGTATAGGAGGTTCGTCTCCGCCGTGATCTGTGCACGGTGGGAAACGAGGGGTGTTTTTGGATCGGGCGTCCGGGGGTGGCCGGATGGCTTTGTAGTGGCTGGGCTGGCCCCATCGCGAGCAGGCTCGCTCCCACATTTTTCTTCAGCGTTCACAGATTCGGTGTACACCACACATCCCATGTGGGAGCGAGCCTGCTCGCGAAAGCGGTTCTGATGTCAGCGCAGCAAGTAAGGAATCTCCACTTTCACGGCACCGGTCGGGCAGTCCTTCTCGCACGGCATGCAGTACCAGCATTCATCGAATGCCATGTAGGCCTTCTGGGTCGCCGGGTTGATCGCCAGCAGGTCCATGGGGCAGGCATCGACACACACGGTGCAACCTTTGTGGGCGATGCATTTGTCCTCGTCCACGGTAACGGGGGCATTGGAGCGGAAGAAGATTTCCTGGGGTTGATAAGCCATGGGCGTTCTCTCTGGGTGGACGGTTCACGCCGCGTCGGCGCCGACTCGCAGCCGGTCGTAAGCCTGCAGCTCTTCGGCATCGAGGGCGATGATGTAGGGCTCGACAGGTTTCTTGAACGAGGTCATCGCGCCGTCGTCGCCCTTCTTCAGATGACAATGGCAGAACCACTCGCTGTCGTTGCGTTGCGGGTGATCGACCCGATAGTGGTACAACCCCCAACGGCTTTCGGCTCGAAACAGCGAGGCCCTGGCGGCCATTTCGGCGCAGTCGCGGATCACGCTGACCTCCATGGCGCGCATCAACTCGTGAGCGTTGTGGGCCTTGATCTGGTCCAGGTCGCGCTGGATGTCGCTGAAGCGTTGCAGGCCGATCTGCATTTTCTTGGTGACCTTCGGCGGTTGCAGGTAATCGTTCACAAAACGCCGCAGCTTGTATTCCACCTGGGCCGGCGGCAGGCCGTGTTCGCGCGTCAGCGGAGCGTAGACGCGGGCTCTTTCCCGCTCGATCTGAGCGGCATCCAGCGCCGAGAAATCCTTGCCGGCCACGAAATCCGCCGCGTTGTGGCCGGCAAACCAGCCGTAGGTGAACGCCCCGAGCATGTAGTTGTGCGGCACTGCCGCCATGTCGCCGGCCGAGTACAGGCCCTTGACCGAGGTCTCGGCCCGCTCGTTCACCCATACGCCCGAAGCCGAATGGCCGCTGCAGAAACCGATCTCGGAGATGTGCATTTCCACCATCTGCGTGCGGTAGTCGGTGCCGCGGTTGGCGTGGAACTGGCCGCGGCTGGGCCGCTCGTTGCTGTGCAGGATGTCCTCGATGTTCTGGATGGTTTCCTCGGCCAGGTGATCGAGCTTGAGAAACACCGGGCCATTGCCGCCCTCGAGTTCCTGGTGGAACTCCCACATCATCTGCCCGCTCCAGTAGTCGCACTCGATGAAACGCTCGCCCTTGTTGTTGGCGGTGTAGCCACCCAAGGGACCGGTGACGTAGGCGCAGGCCGGGCCGTTGTAGTCCTTGATCAACGGGTTGATCTGGAAGCACTCCAGGTTCGCCAGTTCGGCACCGGCATGGTAGGCCATGGCATAGCCGTCCCCGGCATTGGTGGGGTTCTCATAAGTACCCATCAGGTAGCCGGAACTCGGCAAGCCCAGGCGACCCGCCGCACCGCAGCACAAAATGACCGCCTTGGCCTTGATCACATGGAAGTCGGCGGTGCGGCAATCGAAGCCCATGACGCCGTTCACCGCGCCCTCGGCATCCGTCAGCAAGCGGGTGCAGACCAGCCGGTTGGTGATGCTCACCCGTGCCCGTTTCAACTGGCGATAGAGGACTTTCTTGATGTCGTGCCCTTCCGGCATCGGCAGCACATAGGCGCCCATGTGATGGACCTTCTTCACCGCATAGTCGCCGGTTTCGTCCTTCTCGAACTTCACGCCCCAGCGGTCCAGTTGCTCTATCGTTTCGAAACTGTGGGTCGCATAGGCGTACACCGCCGCCTGGTTGACGATGCCGTCGTTGGCGATGGTGATTTCCTTGGTGTACTGCTCGGGTGTCGAATGGCCGGGAATGATCGCGTTGTTCAAGCCGTCCATGCCCATGCTGATGGCGCCGCTGCGTTTGACGTTGGCCTTGTCCACCAACAGCACGCGCAAATCGCGATTGCGCTCCTTGGCCTTGATCGCCGCCATGGGTCCGGCCGTGCCGCCGCCGATGACGACGATGTCGTATTCCTGTTCCAAAATGCTTCCAGTCACAGCGCTGTCGGTCATGCTTGTGTCCCTTTCTGCCGGTCGATCCGCAAGCGGTACTGGAAAGCATCGCCGCGGTAATAGAGATGTTCGAAATCCAACGGTCGGCCATCGGCGTCGTGGGTCAGGCGCTCGATGCGCATGATCGGCGATCCCGGCTCGACCTCCAGGGCCTGGGTCAGATCGCTGTCGGCCAGCACCGCATCGATGGCGAGGTCGGCGTGCCCCAGGCTCAAGGCACAGTCGTTTTCCAGGATCAGGAAAATGTCGCGGGTCACCAGGTCGGCTTTTTCCAGGCGTTCGCCGAGGGCCTTGGGCAGGTAGGTGATTTCCAGGGACACCGGCTCGCGGTTGATCAGTCGCACCCGTTTGATCTGCGCCACCGCCTCCCCTTCGACCAAGCCCAGGCGCTCGGCCACCTGTTTGTCCGCCGGAATGAATCTGAAACTGCGCAGGCGGTTGATCACCTCGAAGCCGCGCCCGGTCATGGATTCGGCCAGGCCCTGGAGGGTGCTGACGTTCTGGAACGTCTTGGGCTTGGCGACGAAGGTGCCTTTGCCGTGGATCTTGAAAATCAGCCCTTCCTTCTGCAGATCCCCGAGGGCCTGGCGCACGGTGATGCGGCTGACGCGAAACAGCGTACCGAGCTCGCTTTCCGAAGGCATCTGGCTGCCCTGGGGGTATTCACCGTCGAGGATGCGCGCGCGCAACACGTCGCGCAGTTGGGTGTGCAGCGGAACGCTGCTGAGGGCAAGCACGTTGTCGGACATGGGGCTGGATCACTTGTCATAACGAGTTATGACGTGATCTTAGGGAAGCCGTCCAAGGCTTGAGAAATACTGTTTGGACATAACCTTAGATTAGAGACGTGCGTCGACACCCTCGCTGCGAAACGCACTGGGGCTCATCCCGGTCCAGCGCCGGAAGGCCCGGCGGAAACTGCGCACGTCGCTGTAGCCGACCTCTTCGGTGATGCGCTCGATGGACAGCTCGGGGTTGGCCAGCAAGCTCAGCGTCCGGCCGCGACGCACCTGTTCGAGCAGGGTCTCGAACGTCAGGTTGTGCTCGCTCAGGCGCCGGCGCAGGGTGCGGCTGCTCATGTTGAGGTCGCCGGCTATTTTCTCGATGTGGCTACCCCGGGTCAGGTCCCGGGCAATCGCCCGTTCCACCGCCTGGATCAGGTCGATCTTCTGGTGGACCTCGGCCGCTTCCTGCTCCAGCAAGGCCAAGGCTTGACGCAAGGCCAGCGGGTGATGATTGGGCAGGCGCACGTCCAGCCAGCGGACATCGATCAACATGCGGTTGTATCGGCAACCGAAACGCACATCCGGTCCCAGAATCCGTTGGTACTCCAGGATGTAGGACGGCGCCGCGTGCATGAACTCCACGGCCTGGGGCCTGAAATCCGGGCCTGCCAGCGCCCGCCCATACACCATCAGGCTGGCGAAGAACTCTTCGACCGCAAACACCTGGACCTCGGCGAAGGGCAAACGGCAGGTCGCGTCGACCATGATCCGCTCGGCAGTCTCTTCGACACTGGTCACGGCGATGCCGCCGGTGGTGTGCTGGTAACGGATCCCCAGGGCGAAGGCATCGCGCAGGGTTTCGCACAGCGACAACACATGCCCCAGCAGACCGAGGGTGCCAAGCACGTTGCGGTCGCCGACCCACAGCCCCAGCCCCTGGTCCGGCAACAGCTTGAGTGCCCGTTGAATCATGACCACGGCCTGGCGATGGGAAATGCGCTGGGCGGGATCCTGCAGATCATCGAGGCCGAACCCCAGGCCGCGACACAGGCTGGCGGCGTCGAAACCTTTGTCCGCGACGACTTCGGCCAGGGTCTGCAGCAGGAATGGCGAGACCAGCGCCAGCTCAAAAGTGGGGTCGATGACTTTCATCTGCATGGCGGGTTCCGGGACACGTTAGGTGGCGTTTTTGTAACCGGTTGTTTCATAAACGTTAGCATGCCCCCAAGGAAAGAGGTGGGCGAAATCTGGCCGCCCAAGTCCCCTGTGTGGCCGCCAATACCCTGCCCTGCCGGCCGCGAACGGCTTATTTGTATGGCTCGGACCTTCGGTGTACCTCCAACAATAATAATGAGCGCCTCACATGAACCCGATCCGCACGACGTTCGCCTTGCAAATGACCCTGGGCCTGGCTTGCAGCTGCGCGCTACCGGCCCTTGCCACCGAAAACGGAGTCGACAACATCGGCCCCGGCACCGACGGCTTCTTCGTGTTGCCACTGGAGGTCGACAGCCTTCCGGACAACATGGTCGCGTTCAACCTCTACTACAACCATTACAAAGCCCGGACATTCAACATCAGCTCGTTGGGCGGCAAGGTGCCGGGGGTGGAGATCGAATCCACGGCGGTGATTCCGCGCATCGACTACCTGAGTCCACTGCGATTCGCCGGCGGGCGCCTGGGGATCTATGTCGCCCAGCCCTGGATCAAGCAGGAAGTCGCGCTGTTCGGCATGAGCGACACCCGTGAAGGCATGGGCGATACCACCATCTCCCCTATCGTGCTCTGGGACATGGGCAAGAACCTGACCCTGGCCGCCGCCGTGGAAATCACCGTGCCCACCGGTGAATACAGTTCCGATCGACTGGCCAACACCAGCAACAATTTCTACACCTACAAACCGCTGTTTTCCTTCACCTGGCTGCCCACGGAAAACACCGAGGTGTCGATGAAAACCACCTACAGCTTCAACGAGAGGAACAAGGACACCGACTACCGCTCGGGGCAGATTTTCCACTTCGATTATTCCGCCAGCTACCGGTTGACCGACAACCTGAGGGTGGGGCTCAACGGCTACTACCTCAAGCAGACCACCGATGACAAACAGTTCGGCCACACTGTGCAATTCGCCGGGCAGGACGTGGACGACGGCGTGCGCGGCCAGGTCTTCGCCATCGGCCCGGCGCTGCACCTGACCTTCCTCAAGTACGCCAGCGCCGAGATCCGCTGGGCCAAGGAATTCGACGTGGAGAACCGCCCCGAAGGCGAGATGCTCTGGGCCAAGTTGAGTATTCCGTTTGAGTTATAAGCACCTCTTCTGATCGTTCCCACGCTCTGCGTGGGAATGCAGCCAGGGACGCTCCGCGTACCAAGAGCCAAACGCGGAGCGTCCGTTGAGGCATTCCCACGCGGAGCGCGGGAACGATCACTACCACAGTGGATCAGCCATAGACCGGCCACGCCTCGACAATCCGCCCCCCACGCACCGCCAGCAGATCCCCGAACTGCAGCAGCACCGACTCGACCTGGGTCGGCCTGAGGAACACCTGGTCCTCCACGGCCAGCCCCACCGCCTCGGAGCCGTTGGCCATTTCCTGGTTGGAACTGCGGCCATAAAGACTGTTGCTCTTCAGGCCGGATGGGGATTCGAAATCGGCCATCCAGTTGCCACCGTAGAGGAAGAACGTCTCGCGCTGGTTCACGTCCCACCAGGAAAAGATACGCGACTTGTCGTCCAGCGCCGGAATGTTCACCGCGCCGGTGCGCTTGAGCACCGGGGTCGCAATGTAGGCCGCCGGCACATGTTCGCTCAGGGACGGCAGGTCGTAATGACTGGGCTTGAGCATGGCCGTGCCCACCGACACTTCGCTACTCAGGCGTTCCTGTTCATGCAGACGATAACTGGGACTGCCCGCCGTGTTGAGGGTCAGGCCTGGGTGCCACAGGTCGGGGTAGCGCAACCGGACGAAATCCACCCGTGCGGTGTAGATCGCCATGACCCGCGCCAGCAGTGTTTCAGGGCTTGCCAGCAGCTCGGGCACGCCCATGCCCACGAACGGGTCATAACCCATGAAACCAGCGAATTCCAGTTGCGCCGGATGAGCACGGATCAGCTTGAGCATCGCGTCCAGGGTCGCGTCGTCGGCCACTCCACCCCGGTGCAAGCCGACGTCCAGTTCAATGTTGACCCGCATGCGCGTGCCCAGCCCTTGGGCCAGGGCCTGGTATTGCTGGACGCGCTCGGGGGTATCCAGCAGCCACTGCAACTGACGCGACGGGTCGAACGGCCCTTTGTGGAGCTGATAGAACAGCTCGGCGGAACGCACCGGCAGCGGTTTGCCCAGCAGGATATCGGCATCGGGGAACTGCATTGCATCGTGGTTGAGAAATGGCTGGTGAAACGACATCAACCGCCGGGTCTCGGCCCGCTCGCCGATGTACTTCAGCAATTGGGGCGAAGGCAGGGACTTCTCCACCAGCCGCAACTGCTTGCCCGCGCGCCGGACCGAAGCTTTCACCACGTCGATGTTGTGATCGAGGCGATCCAGGTCGATCAGCATCACCGGACGCATCGGGCCATGGGCCTTGAGCTCGCGATTCAATTGACGGAAATAATCACTGTACGGTCCGCCCCGGTCATCCGGTCGCAACCAGGCCCCGACACCGGCCAGCAACACCCCGGCGCCCAACGTGCCCTTCAGCAAACCACGACGATTGAAAGCCATCAGCTCACTCCCAGAATCGTTGAAAGATGCCCGTTCAGAAACTTCCCGGCGGGATCCAGGGCCTGGCGCACCTGGGTGAATTCGTTCCAGCGCGGGTACAGCGCCTGCAGCGCCCTCGCGTTCAGGGAATGCAATTTCCCCCAGTGCGGTCGGCCCTGGTATTTCCAGAAGATCGGCTCGATGGCAGCGAAGAAATTGTGATGATCCATCTGGTAATGCTGGTGGACGGAGATCGAACAACTGTCCCGTCCTTCGAACATGCTCAAGGGGATGTCGTCGGCCTTCACGTAGCGGTATTCGATGGGAAACCAGGTGCGCAGGTCCTTGTCGCGGATCAGCGCGAGGATCTCCCGCAGGCAGGCCGGTCCATGCTCGGCCGGCACTGAATACTCCATTTCGTTGAAACGCACGGTGCGGGCATTGGCGTAGATATCATGGGAGTCACCGACCCGGTCGTCGAAGTCGGCCACCAGTCGCAGGCTGTTGAGCAACGATCGACGGATCGCTGGAAAGTCGCTGCCGTACTTGTCGAGTTTCTCGATCAGGGTGACGAATTCGTTGCCGCCCTCCTCCTCGGGGCTGATGGGCGGCGTGGCCGGATCGGTGGTTTCGTTCAGGGTGATCGACAATGCATAGTCGGAGTGAGTGACCACCTGCATTTCCCAGTGCTGGTTGTCCCGGGTATTGGCTTCCACGTCTTCCAGCAACTCTTCGGTTTTCGCCACCCATTGGCGCTCGCGCAACCGATAGGCGGCGCGGTTCTGCAAGCGCACTCGGGTCACCAGCCCCAGCGCTCCGAGCGATACCCGCCCCGCCTTGAACACCTCGGGATGACGATTGGCATCGCAATCGAGCACCTCGCCGCCAGCCGTCACCAGTTGCAGGCCGACGACCTGGGAGGCATACGAGCCGAAGGCTTTGCCGGTGCCGTGGGTCGAGGTGGCGATGGCGCCGGCCAGGGTCTGATAGTCCACGTCGGCCATGTTCGGCAATGCCTGGCCGATGGCCTTGAGCACCGGACCCATGCGGGACATGGGCGTGCCGCCGCCGAACTCGGCTTGCAGGCTGGCCGCGTCATGGTCCAACAGGCCGCTGAAAAAACTCAGGGACAGCAAGGTTCCATCGGTAGGCACCAGGGCGCTGAAGGAATGACCGGAACCCACCGGGCGGATCCGTCCTTCGGCACGGGTCACCACTTGTACCAGTTCATCGAGGTCCTTGGGCGCCAACCGCGCGGCCGGCAGGCAACTCTGTGCACCGGACCAGTTGCGCCACGGGATCAATCGCGGCGCGCGCATCAGGTCGGCCAGGGCGCCCTGGCCGCCGAGCGCCGTGAAAGCGGCAACCACACCGGCCCGTTGCAGCCATTGGCGTCGTGAGTAGTCCATGGTCTGCCCTCCCTACTGGAATTGTTGGCCGGACATGAAGGCGATCAACGCCAGGAACTGCTCTTCGGAACAGTGCATGCACAAACCCATCGGCGGCATGCCGTTGTAGCCGTTGATCGCGTGGTCCAGCAGGGTGTCGGCACCCTGGGCCACCCGCGGCGCCCAGGCATTCGCGTCGCCGGTCAGGGGCGCCCCGGCGCCGGGGTTGGCATGGCAGAGTTTGCAACTGCTGTCGTAGACCTGGGCCAGCGCCGCATCGGCGGGCATGGCGTTGAAGGTCGCGGGCGCAGGCGGCTTGGCCTCTTCGCCGCATCCGGCGAGCAGCGCACCAAGCAGTGTGAGAGTCGCAGTGTGAAACAGGACAGAAGGAATGGTTGCCGACATAAGGCCCCTCTCGGCGGCGCATGGGTGCGCCTTTCTTGTTGTGGGTCTGGCAGTTCCCACGTTAAGGCACGCCGGCGTATCGCCTTGAGGTCATTGGGGGCCAGAAAAGGGGGCTTGGGCGGCCAGGGCTGATATCTGTCCATGAGGACCTGTGGCGAGGGGATTTATCCCCGCTGGGGTGCGAAGCAGCCCCTGTGTTCGGCCCGATACTGCAGCGGCAGATGAATTTTGGGGGCGCTTCGCACCCCAGCGGGGATAAATCCCCTCGCCACAAAAAAACCTTTGCCACAGAAATGCTTTGCACAGAGCCATGCCCATCCTATTCAGGATCAGGGCAACAACAACCCCTGCTCCCGCTCGCACAGTTGCACCACATAATCCCACAGCACCCGCAGGCGCACGGACTTGTGCAGTTCGCGCCGGGTGCTGATCCAGTAGCTGCGACGGATGGTTTCGTCGGGCAGCAAGGGCACCAGCGCCGGGTCGTCGCTGGCCATGTAGCACGGCAGCACGGCGATCCCCAGGCCGGAGCGTGCGGCCTGTTGCTGGGCGATGACACTGGTGCTGTGGAACACCACCCGCGGGTTGCGGCAGAAGCTGTTGAGGAACATCAGCTCCTGGCTGAACAGCAGGTCATCGACGTAACCGATCCAGGCGTGCCGGGCCAGGTCCTCGCGACTGCGCAGCGGCGGCGAGCGATCCAGGTAAGCCTGGCTGGCGTACAGCGCCAGGCTGTAGTCGGTGAGCTTGCGGGTTACCAACAGATCGGCCGCCGGGCGTTCGAGGTGAATACTGATTTCCGCCTCGCGGTTGAGGATGCTGACGAAGCGCGGCACCGCCACCAGCTCCACTTCCAGACCCGGATAGCGCTGGAACAAGCCGTCCATGCGACTGGCCAGGAACATGATGCCCAACCCCTCGGTCACCCCCAGGCGGATCTTGCCCAGGGGCGCGCTGGACTGGGTAATGTCCTCCTGGGCCAGCAACGCCACGTTCTCCATGGCCTCGGCGTGCTTGAGCAGCGTCTCGCCAGCCGGGGTCAGTTCATAGCCCTGGGCGTGTTGGATGAACAGCGCGGTCCCCAGGCTTTTCTCGATGGCTTCGATGTGCCGGGCCACGGTGGCATGGGTGGTGTTCAACCGCCGCGCCGCGGTCAACAGGCGGCCGCTGCGTTGCAGCTCGAGAAAATACCGCAGGTCATTCCAGTCGAACATGAACGCTCCTTGCACATTGCTGTTTATAAACGCACAGCCGTTGCGTAAAAACTAACATTCTTTTAACGAAAACTAACAACTACGATGGGTCAGACAAAAACAAAAAACGAGGTCGCGGATGCAACCTGTCGTCGATGAATACGATTACGTGATCGTGGGCGCCGGCCCCGCCGGATGCCTGCTGGCCAACCGGCTTTCGGCCAACCCCCAGCATCGGGTGCTGCTGCTCGAAGCCGGCGGACGCGACAACTATCCCTGGATTCACATCCCGGTCGGCTACCTGTTCTGCATCGGCAACCCGCGCACCGACTGGTGCTTCAAGACCGAAGCGCAACCCGGCCTGCAAGGGCGTGCCTTGAGCTATCCGCGCGGCAAGGTCCTGGGCGGCTGCTCCTCCATCAACGGCATGATTTACATGCGCGGCCAGGCCGCGGACTACGACGGCTGGGCCGCCGAGGGCAATGCCGGCTGGGCCTGGAAAGACGTGCTGCCGCTGTTCCGCCAAAGCGAAAACCACTTCGCCGGGGATTCCGAACTGCATGGCGCCAGCGGTGAATGGCGGGTCGAACGCCAGCGCCTGTCATGGCCAATACTCGACGCCTTTCGCAACGCCGCCGAACAGAGCGGCATCGCCAATGTCGACGACTTCAACGGTGGCGACAATGAAGGCTGCGGCTACTTCCAGGTCAACCAGAAAGCCGGCGTGCGTTGGAATGCGGCCAAGGCGTTCTTGAAACCGGTTCGCCAGCGCGCCAACCTCACCGTCCTCACCGAAGTCGAAGTCGACCGCGTGCTGCTGCGCGATGACCGGGCCCACGCCGTCAGCGCCCGCTGGCAAGGCAAAGGCATGACCTTCAAGGCACGCAAGGAAATCGTCCTGTGCGCCGGCGCCATCGGCTCGCCGGGGATCCTGCAGCGCTCCGGGATCGGTCCGCGCAACTTGCTGCAGCGCTTGGGGATCGGCGTGGTGCATGAACTGCCGGGCGTGGGCGGCAATCTGCAGGATCACTTGCAACTGCGGCTCATCTACCAGTTGGAAAACGCCCGGACCCTGAACCAGATCGCCGGCACGTTGTGGGGCAAGATGGGCATGGGCCTGCGCTACCTCTATGACCGCAGCGGCCCGCTGTCCATGGCGCCCAGCCAGCTCGGCGCGTTTGCCCGCTCGGGGCCGGAGCAGACCTCGGCCAACCTCGAATACCACGTGCAGCCCTTGTCCCTGGAACGCTTCGGCGAGCCCCTGCACAGCTTCCCGGCGTTCACTGCGTCGGTCTGTGACCTGCGCCCGCAAAGCCGTGGCCGGGTAGACATCCGCTCGGCCGACCCGCACGAGGCGCCGCTGATCCAGCCCAATTACCTGAGCCATCCCGAAGACCTGCGGGTCGCCGCCGACGCCATCCGCCTGACCCGACGCATCGTCGCCGCGCCCGCCCTGCAAGCCTTCAAGCCCAAGGAATACCTGCCGGGCCCCAGCCTGCAGAGCGAAGAAGAACTGCATCGGGCCGCCGCCCGCATCGGCACGACGATTTTCCATCCGGTGGGCACCTGCCGCATGGGCCAGGACGGCGACACGGTGGTGGACGCGCAACTGCGGGTCCATGGCATCAAGGGCCTGCGCATCGCCGATGCTTCGATCATGCCGCGCATTACCTCGGGCAATACCTGCTCGCCGACGCTGATGATTGCCGAAAAGGCGGCGCGGATGATGCTGGCGACGAACGCGACAAGCACCGTCAGCACCAAGGAGACAGCAACGGTCTGAAGAACAACCAAGGTCCCTTGTGGGAGCGAGCCTGCTCGCGATGGCGATGTGTCAGTCAACCTATTCGTTAACAGGCATACCGCTATCGCGAGCAGGCTCGCTCCCACAGGAAACGGCAGTCACCCAAGGAATGCGTCAAAGCAGGAGATGCCAAACCGGCATCGACAGTGGAACAACAAAAACAATCACTGTGAGGGATACCGCTATGTCCGAGCATGTTCAACCCCTGGAAGCCACGCACAGCGTCGGCACCAGCCAGGAAACCCAGAAAGTCATCTTCGCCTCGTCCCTGGGGACGGTGTTCGAGTGGTACGACTTTTTTCTCTACGGCGCCCTGGCGGCGGTGATCAGCAAGCAGTTCTTCGCCGGCGTTAACGACACCACGGCGTTCATCTTCGCCCTGATGGCATTCGCCGCCGGTTTTGTCGTGCGGCCATTCGGCGCACTGGTGTTCGGGCGGCTGGGGGACATGATCGGGCGCAAATACACCTTCCTGGCAACCATCATCCTCATGGGCCTGGCCACATTCTGCGTCGGCCTGCTGCCCAACTACGCCAGAATCGGCATCGCCGCGCCGATCATCCTGGTCGCCCTGCGCATGCTCCAGGGCCTGGCCTTGGGTGGCGAATACGGCGGCGCGGCGACCTACGTCGCCGAGCACGCACCCATTGGTAAGCGCGGCTTCCACACCAGCTGGATTCAGTCCACGGCCACCCTCGGGTTACTGCTCTCGCTGTTGGTGATACTGGGCTGTCGCTACTTCACGGGGGACCAGTTCGAAGTCTGGGGCTGGCGCATTCCATTCCTGCTGTCGATCCTGCTGTTGGGCATTTCCACCTGGATCCGCATGAGCCTGCATGAATCGCCGGCCTTCGTGAAAATGAAAGAAGAAGGCAAGTGCTGCAAGGCACCGATCCGTGAATCGTTCGGCAAATGGGAAAACCTCAAGGTCGTGCTGATCGCGCTGTTCAGCATCAACGCCGGGCAAGCGGTGACCTTCTATGCGGCGCAATTCTATGTGCTGTTTTTCCTCACCCAGTTCCTGAAGATGGACCCGGCCCTGGCCAACAGCCTGCTGATCGTCAGCGTGGTGATCGGCGCGCCCTTCTTCATCTTCTTTGGCTGGCTGTCGGACAAGGTCGGGCGCAAACCGGTGCTGATGATCGGCCTGCTGCTGGCGACGGCGTTGTACTTCCCGATCTTCAAGACCCTGGCCCACTACGCCAACCCGGCCATCGACCTGGCAAGCCGCCAGGCACCGATCAGCGTGATCGCCGACCCGGCCACCTGCACCTTCCAGTTCGACCCGGTGGGCAAGGCGCGCTTCGACAGCCCGTGCGACAAGGTCAAGACGTTCCTGGTCAAGCAAGGGCTGCCCTACAGCAGCATCTCGGCACCGGCCGGCACCACGGTGCAGGTCAACGTCGGTGATGTGAAGATCGAGGGGTATGACGAAGCCGCCCTGCGTGGCGCGGTGACCCTGGCGGGTTACCCGCAGAAAGCCGATGTCCAGCAGATCAACCGGCCGATGATCGTCGCCTTGATCGTGGCGCTGATCATTATCTCGGCGATGTGCTACGGGCCGCTGGCGGCACTGATGGTCGAACTGTTCCCGACCCGCATCCGCTACACCGCCATGTCCTTGCCCTATCACATCGGCAACGGCTGGTTCGGCGGCTTCCTGCCCACCGTGTCGTTCGCCCTGGTGGTCTATACCGGGGATATTTTCTATGGGCTGTGGTACCCGGTGGTGATCACCGGCGTGAGCCTGGTGGTGGGCATGCTTTACCTGCGGGAAACCAGGAGCGTGGACCTGCAAAAGAACTGAAGACAGGCATCCACCTGTGGCGAGGGAGCTTGCTCCCGCTTGAGTGCGCAGCGCTCACAAAAAACAAGGCTGCTACGCAGCCCAGCGGGAGCAAGCTCCCTCGCCACAAGGCTCTGCATTCATCCCACCTCAATGCAGCTGATGATCCTTCACCGTGCTCTCCACCAGGTCCAGCATCTGTCCCAGTGCCCACGGCTTGGCGATAAAGGCCGCGTGGTGCTTGATCCCGGCGCTTTCCGGCGTTTCGTAGCCGGACATGATCAGCAACGGTATCTGCGGCCAGCGATCCCCGGTCAGGTTCGCCAGATCCGCACCGTCCAGATTGCCCGGCATGGTGATATCGGTCAGCAACAGGTCGACAAAATCCGCACTCTGCTCGAGGAATGTCAGCGCCGAATCGGCGCTTTCCCGAGGCTCCACGACAAACCCTTCGTCTTCCAGGATTTCACACAGGAATTCCAGAATCGTCGGGTCATCCTCAACAACGAGAATCAGACGCGTGGTGGCCTGTCCGTCGCCCTTCGGCATCGAATTCATAAAGTGACTCTCCTTGATCCCGGCAATGGTTTTCGCGGTTTCAGCCGCTCTTGAAAGTTATGAGCGATGCCCTCGCGAGAAATTCATTCGGAGTACAAACCGCCCGCCGAACGTCATTCCAGACACCTCGTTGTAACGCAGCGCAACGTCTTATCTGTATATCCATACAGATAAAGCTTGCTCCCGAGGCGATCCCTGACCATGCTATCGCCCCATCACATCAGCTCAGGAAAAGGGCGTTATGCGGTTGTACCTGTGTGAGAAACCGTCCCAGGCCAAGGACATCGCCGCCGTGCTCGGCGCCACACGGCGTGGCGACGGCTGCTGGTTGGGCGCAAACGTCACGGTGACCTGGTGCATCGGCCATCTGCTGGAAACCGCCCCGCCCGATGCCTACGATGCCCGCTACAAGCGCTGGGTACTGGCCGACCTGCCCATCGTGCCGGCGCAATGGAAAATGACCGTCAAGCCAAAAACTGCCGGCCAGTACAAGGCGGTCAAGCGCTTGCTGGGGGAAGCGAAGGAACTGGTGATCGCCACCGACGCCGATCGGGAAGGCGAAATGATCGCCCGGGAACTGGTGGAGCACTGCCGCTATCGCGGACCGATCCAGCGGCTGTGGCTGTCGGCCCTCGACGAAGCCTCGATCCGCAAGGCCCTGGCCGCCCTCAAGCCGGGAGCCGAAACCTTCAACCTGTATCACTCGGCCCTGGGTCGTTCCCGGGCCGACTGGTTGATCGGCATGAACATGAGTCGCCTGTTCACCTTGCTCGGGCGTCAGTCCGGTTACCAGGGCGTGCTGCCGGTAGGCCGGGTACAGACGCCCACCCTGCGGCTGGTGGTGGACCGCGACCGCAGCATCGCCGACTTCGTGCCGGTCGCCTACTGGGCCATCGATGTGCAACTGCGCCACGCCGGCACCGCCTTCACCGCCCAGTGGCGCGCCGATCCGGATGCCTGCGACGATCAGGAGCGCTGCCTGAACCAAGCCCTGGCCCGCGATGCCGCCCAGGCCATGGGCAACGCCGATACCGCCCTGGTGACCAAAGTACGCACCGAGCGCTTGCGCGAAGCGGCGCCTTTGCCCTTCGACCTCGGCACCCTGCAGGAGATCTGCTCGAAGAAGCTCGGCCTCGGCGCCCAGGAAACCCTGGACATCGCCCAGTCGCTCTACGAAACCTACAAAGTCATTACCTATCCCCGCAGCGATTGCGGCTACATGCCCTTGAGCCAGCACAGCGAAGCCCCCGACATCCTGGCCGCCCTCGCCCAGGCCGACCCGGGCCTCGCACCGCTGCGTGAACACCTGCAACCGCAACGCAAGTCCCGGGCCTGGAACGACGCCAAGGTCAGCGCCCACCACGGCATCATCCCCACCGCCGCGGCGAAGAACCTCGACAAGCTCGCCGGCAAGCAGCGGGCGGTCTATACGCTGATTCGCGCACGCTACTTGGCGCAGTTCCTGCCCAACCATGAATATGACCGGACCCAGGCCGACTTCGACTGCGCCGGCCAAGCGCTGCGGGCCGTGGGCAAGCAGATCGTCGAGCCCGGCTGGAAACGCGCCTTGCCCGAAGCCCTGGCGCCGGCCAAGGGGCGGGAAGCCGTACAGCCGCAAACCTTGCCGGCACTGGCCGAAGGTCACGAGTGTGGCGTGGACGGAGTGACACTCAAGGACCTGTGGACCCAGCCTCCCAAGCCATTCACCGAAGGCGACCTGATCAAGGCGATGAAGAACGTTGCCAAACTGGTGGAGGATCCACTGCTCAAGCAGAAACTCAAGGACACCACCGGCATCGGCACCGAAGCGACCCGGGCGTCGATCATCCAGGGCTTGCTCGATCGCGGCTACCTGGTGAAAAACGGCAAGGCTTTGTCCGCCACCCCGGCGGCCTTCAGCCTGATCGACGCCGTTCCCCGCGCCATCGCCGACCCGGGCACCACCGCGATCTGGGAGCAGGCGCTGGACATGGTGCAAAGCGGTGAGATGAGCCTGGAGGAATTCGTCACCCGACAAGCCGCCTGGATGAGCAAGCACATCGCCCGCTGCCAGGGCATGAGCCTGACCATCAACGGCCCGGCCGGCCGCGCCGCAGCGCCCTGGAAGAAAAAGCGCAAGCCGGCCAAACGCAAGCCCGCCAAAGCCAAAACAAATTGAAATCCTCTTGTGGCGAGGGAGCTTGCTCCCGCTGGGCTGCGAAGCAGCCCCAAAACGCCATAAACGCAACCAAACCGAATCCCGCCTGATTTCAGGGCCGCTCCGCCCCCAGCGGGAGCAAGCTCCCTCGCCACAGGGACTGGCTCAGGCCGTCCTTTTTCATACCCAAACCATTTTGTCCGACAATATGTAGTGACCAAAAATAATCACTACAAAACCGTTGACGACGTCGATTTGCCCTTGCATGATGCAGACGTCTCCCCGATCGGGAGTACAGGCAACCGTTTGAGCAAGCTCGTCTGACCGCCGAGCTGTTTTTTGGATAAGGGACTGCCCACAAGGCAGATTGAAGGTGCTGACCTGGCATGACCGTCCGGTAACAAGGACGAGAAACGTCGGCGAAGGTCCTCATGATGCGCGTGGTCGACCCTCGAAAGTTGACACTGCCTTAAGGTTCTTCGCTGTTTCTCTTCGTTGTAGCGCATTTGCGTAGCAGCCCTTCGATAGCACTACACAACCGATGCACTACCCCGTCGAAGTCTGACGGACGAACGCTGACGGCCTGGTTTCGGTAGCAGGCAGGCACTTACCGAGAAGCGAAATCTTTGCGAACCACCAGACAGATCAACCAAATGGTCAAGGGGCTTACACATGAATCTGAACAATCAACCATCTATTGATGAACTGGCTCGCATGTTCGCAGCACACAAGGACACACTCGACAGCCATATCCTGTGGATCAGCAAGACAGGCCAGGTCCATATGGATTGCCTGTCGCCCTACACCCACGAAGACGAGTTCGAACGGAACCAGCAAGACCTGTGCGCCCGACTGAAGATGTACCGTCGCGGCCAAGGCTACGTGGGCAAGAAGGCTGCGGCCGACAAGGACTTCATCGGTCGTGTGCTGCAGACGCTGACCCAGGCCTGGCAGTCGATGCAAACCACCTCTGAAGTCCGGGTCATCGACCGCTTCTGCTGAGTGCACTCAAGACAAAGGGCCCGTTCCTGAAGAGGAACGGGCCCTTTGCTTTTATCAGAACACCGACCAGCCAATCCGCTGGCTGAGCAACTCCAGCGCCGCCATGCCGGCCAGGGAGTTGCCGGCGGCGTTGAGTTCCGGCGACCAGACGCACACCGTGAAGCGCCCCGGCACCACGGCGACAATCCCGCCGCCCACACCGCTCTTGCCAGGCAGGCCGACGCGATAGGCAAAATTGCCGGCCTCGTCGTACAGCCCGCTGGTCGCCATGATGGAGTTGACCTGCTGGGTCTGGCGGGCGCTCAGGATCTGTTCGCCGCTGTGCTTGCAGAAGCCGTCGTTGGCCAGGAAGCAGAATGCCCGGGCCAGGTCGATGCAGCTCATTCGCAGCGCGCAGTGACTGAAATAACTGCGCAACACCGCTTCCACGTCGTTATGGAAGTTGCCGAACGATTGCATCAGGTAAGCCATCGCCGCGTTCCGGGCGCGGTGCTGGTACTCCGACTCAGCGACCTTGCCATCCACCATCACTTGGGGATTGCCCGACAGGCGCCGCACGAAATCACGCATCGACAACGCCGGGGCGGCGAAACGCGACTGGTTGATATCGCAGATCACCAAGGCACCGGCGTTGATGAACGGGTTGCGTGGCCGACCGCGCTCGAACTCCAATTGCACCAGGGAGTTGAAGGGCTGGCCGGACGGCTCATGGCCCAGGCGCTCCCAGATGGTTTCGCCGGAATGCTCGATGGCCTGCACCAGGCTGAATACCTTGGAAATACTCTGTACCGAAAACGGCGTTTCGGCGTCACCTGCGCAATACATCTCGCCATCGTTGCCATACACGGCAATGCCCAACTGATTGCCAGGCACGCTGCCCAGGGCCGGAATGTAGTTGGCCACCTTGCCCTGACCGATCAGGGGGCGAACCGCATCGAGGATCTCGTTCAACAGTGCTTGCATGTGCGGGGGTCCAGTCATTCCCCGTTCGAGTGCGGGGATACAGACCCTAGACGCTAGTGGGCGGGATCAGAGCACACTCATGGATCAACCCGCTCACCTTTCGCTGGGAAAGAGAGGAACTGTGGGAGCAAGGCTTGCCCGCGATGAAGTCCATGCGTTCCCTCCTGGGACCGAGTCGCTGCCTCGCGGGCAAGCCTTGCTCCCACAGAACACCAATCGAGCGGTCTATAGTGAAAGATCAACCGGCAGGAGGACACGATGCGTCAGATCATGCAAAAAGAACCCTGGTGGGCATCGCCGCCCAAGCCGGGGCAGGACGAGAGCGAGCTGGAATGGGGCTGGCTGGTGATCTACAGCGAAGGCGAGCCACGCTTCGAGTTCGTCAGGGAACGCCCTTCGGACGAACAGATCCGCCACCGCAAGGGTTGTCGCGTCACGCTCGGCGCGGAATGAGCCTGCCCGTCACGGCTTGATATCCGGCAACGCCACTGCCCGGTTCGCCAGCTCGGCCTCCACCAAGTTGCCTTCGATTTCTTCGTCCAGGTAATACACCGGCGCCAGCACTCCGCTCAAGGGATGCTTGAGCGACTTGAACCACGCTTCATCAAAGGCAGCGCTCAGGCTTTTGCGAATCTGCGCTTCCATTTCCGGCCGCTCGCCTTCGTGGATGATCGCCCGAACGCCTGCCACACCCACCGAAATCAATGCCCCCGCCGCTTTTCCGGCCACGGCTGCAGCCGCCCCGGCCGCACCTCGGGTGGCGAATTGGGCTTCGATTTTCTCGCTGGTGCGTTGCGCCACCGTGGCGATCACCGCATCCGACGGGCCCGACCCCGTGGTGGCGGCTTTGTTGACGTGATCAATCAACGCGGCGTAGGCCGGCAGGGTATTCAGCGGCTCAGTGTGGACCATCTCATACAACGAAGCATTGCGCGCCGCCGGCGGGCCCAGGTTGATCGCGGGAATGCCATGCAGGCGCCGGTTCATCAGTTCGTTCGGAATTTGCTGCCGCTGTGCGATCACCCGCACCTGCTGATCGAGCAGGCGCACGTAATAGCTAGTCGCGGCGGCCCTGATGGCTTCGGGATCGATCTCCACGGCCACCGGCTCCAGCACCTGCTCGCGGTATTGCTCTTGAAGATAGAGCGCCAGGCGGTTGGAGGCAGAATCCGCCTCGCCCTTGGCACTGGCGGCATACCAGCTGACCTTCACCGCCATCCACTCCTGGGTCCAATAGCTGCTGAACCACGGGATGAACTCAGCTTCGGTCCGTTCGTACACCAGCACCCGCCAATGCTCCATCGACCCACGGGCATAGACTTCGGCTTGCTCGATAGCGCTTTTGGACGCAGCGATGATCTGCTGGTCGACCTGCCGCCAAGTGTCCTGGGAAACCGTCACCGCACTCGCCTGCTGGCCGCGCTCTGTCGTAGCGCATCCCGCCAGAGCGATCAACACGGCCAGCATCAGCGAACGCAGCACGATCGCGCCACTCCGGATTCATGTCATCCATGGCATTGAGTATAGGTGGCAGTAGACAACAAAGCTGACCCACCGCTATCGCGAGCAAGCTCGCTCCCACAGGGGTCCCGTGTGTCCTCGGAAGCAGAGTGCAGCGCAAGTCCTTTGTGGGAGCGAGCCTGCTCGCGATGACGGCAGTACAGTCAGCAAGCCAACCTCAGCCCAGCGCCGTGTCGAGAAACATCATCACCGCAAACCCCATCATCAAGCCCAGGGTGGCCGGGGTTTCATGGCCGTTGCGGTGGGTTTCGGGAATCACCTCGTGGGACACCACGAAAATCATCGCCCCGGCCGCCAGGCCCAGGCTGATGGGATAGGCCACGGCCACGCCCGACGACATGCCCAGGCCGATCACCGCGCCCAGCGGCTCCATCAACCCTGAACCGACTGCGATCAATGCGGCACGCAGGGTGCTGATGCCGGTGACTCGCAATGCCATGGCAATGGCAAGCCCTTCGGGAATGTCCTGGATGGCGATCGCCGTGGTGAGCGGCAGGCCGACCTTGAAGTCGCCGTCGGCAAAACTGACGCCGATGGCCATGCCTTCCGGCAGGTTGTGCAAGGTAATCGCGAGCACGAACAACCAGACGCGATTGATGCGCTCGGCTTGAGGCCCACGCCGGCCGCTCAATTCGTGTTCGTGGGGAATAAACCGGTCAAGGCCGATCATCAGCGCAACGCCCAACCCCAGGCCCAGCACCACGACAAACGCGGCGAGCAACTGATTGCCGCAAATCACCTGGGCGGCTTCGATACCCGGCAATATCAGCGAAAACGAACTGGCCGCCAGCATCATGCCGGCGGCGAAGCCCAACATGATGTCCTGGGTGCGCGAGGAGATGTCCCGCAACACCACGGCCATGATTGCGCCCAAAGCCGTGGCGGCAAACCCGGAGGTCCCGCCCAGCACCGCATACCCCAGGTGACGAGGGTCGGCGCCCACCAATGCGTTATAGCCGCTGTAGAGCAACAGCACGGCGACCGCCGCCAGCCCGAGCCAGAAGCTCGCACCCAGCAGCAGGTTGCCTTGCAAGGGATCCAGCCAGGTACGCCAGGGCGATCGGATCCGGGAAGTCGGCTGGTCCATCAAATATCCTTACAGGCTTAAGCCAGGCCCAATGGAAGGTTCAACAAGGGAGCGAGGGAGCCAGGCCCCCTCGCCGCTTTCCTACAGTTTGTCACCTTGCATCCCCGAACCCAAGTCGGCACCTGTGGTGGGGTCGCTCTCGGGGTTGGACATCGTCCGCGCCTTCATGTCCATCAGCAGGGCTTCGTCTTTTTTACTCAGCTGTACGCTGGCCAGGCCATCGCCGCCATCCACCGCCGGCGTGGGGTCTTCGACGAACTCCCAATCGTCGCCCTGGTTCCATGGGCCGCGTACAGCCGGCTCGCCCTGGGACATGTTGAAGTACACATTGGTGAACTCCGGCATGCCCGGCAATTTACCCTGAGGGAAATTGGGCTGGATGGAATGCAAGGCTTTTTCAAAAGACATCTGGTGAGCGATTTCCCGGGTCATCAGGAAACCCAGCGCCTCTTTTACGCCCGGATCGTCGGTAACGTTCATCAGCCGTTCATAGACGATTTTCGCCCGGGCCTCGGCGGCGATGTTGGAGCGCATGTCCGCGGTCGGCTCGCCAATGGTGTCGATGTAGGCTGCAGTCCAGGGCACACCCGCCGAGTTGGTCAGGGGTGAACCGGCACCATACAAAAGGCTGGTGATATGGGAATCGTTGCCGGCACCGTTGATATCCCGGTACAACTGCCCTTCCTTTTCCACGCCTTCGGCCATCTGGCCTTTGGCGCCCTTGTTCAGCATCACGATGATCGAACCGATGATCTCCAGGTGGCTGAGCTCTTCGGTGGCGATGTCCATGAGCAGATCCTTGCGACCGGGATCATCCTCGGCCAGCGCCTGGGTGAAATACCGGGATGCTGCCGCCAACTCCCCCTGGGCCCCGCCGAACTGTTCCAGCAGCAGGTTGGCAAGACCTGGATTCGGCTCTGCCACACGCACGGTGTATTGCAGTCGCTTGTTATGTAGAAACATGATTATGAACTCCTCGATCAGGGCACAACTTATGGGTCTGCCGATAAACGGCAGACTGACAAGAGTCTGAATATATAAAAGGAATTAAATTTACTTTTTATTCAATAATGGAGACAGGCGGTAAATACGGTCCCTTTCCACCTTCAGTATTGAATAAAGGGCCAACTGCCCAAGACCTGTCTTCTTATATTTAACAGTACAGGCCCCCGGCTTGGCGCCAAGGGGCCTGCCTGTCATGGCGCATTACGACTTACGGCCGCCGCCGTGGCTACTTTCGCCACCCTTCTTGCCGGCGTCCGAAGCTTTTTCCCGGTCGTTGGCGAAATTGCCACCCGATGCCTGGCCACCTTTACGGCCGGCTTCCGAAGCACGTTCGGGGTCGTTGGCAAAATTGCCACCAGAAGCTTGCCCGCCCTTGCGGCCAGCCTCTGCGGCGCGTTGAGGGTCATTGGCGAAATTGCCGCCGGAAGCCTGGCCGCCTTTGCGGCCGGCTTCCGAAGCGCGTTCAGGATTATTGGCAAAATTGCCCCCGGACGCTTGCCCGCCTTTTTTCCCGGCTTCCGATGCCTTCTCACGATCGTTAGCGAAATTGCCAGGGTTGTTATTGCCTGTATTAGCCATTTCATTCACCTCGTTAGTTACTGTTAGCGAACCTGTCGGCTCGTAGTATTCGGAGAACCCGGGGCCGATAAGGTTTGAACGAAGTTCGGCAGTCAGCGACGAACGGTCAGCACTTTCAAGTTCACTTTAAAAGTACAATCAACCCTATCGAACAAGCGGCAGCCGATAAATTCATTCAAATAAACGCAAAGCTATCGACGGACCTCATCTATAGCCCCGGCGCTCAATAAACAGTGCGTGTCTTTCCACGCCGTCCGCCAAAGGCCGGATGGCGCCGGCACCCCACTGCACCGGTCTCGCCACCCATGCCTCGCGCCGTTCCAGGAAGCCAAAACTCGCGGGCTGCCGGCGTTATCCTGCACCACCGCACTGTCCGGCTTGCGGCGTCCGGACACCCTGTCGCCGCTGTCCGGATAAAGATGTGCCGTTAATCAGGGGGAAATCGGGTCGCTGGCTGGAAAGGTTTCCTCCAGCGCGTCGTCCAGTTGCTTATTGGTCACGTCTCGCTCCTCGACCTTGCCGCTGCGCTCGCAATGGCAGTCTGGGGCCGGACAGGGTTCGCCGTTGGGATGCTGCTCCGCGCAGGCCTGGCTGCAATACGCCTCGCCGTCGTGGTTGAACATCCGCTGCGGATCCACCTCGCATTGGCAATCGGGGCAGCCGCATTTCATCTTCGACTCGCTCATGCTTTTTCTCCTAGGAGCCCACCAGCAACTGGACCTCCAGATTGGCTGCCGCGATACCGTGCTTGACCACATACACCTCGGCCTCCCAGCCTTTGGTCAGGTTGCGGTAGGACTGGATGCCAAGGGCCGTGCCGCTGCTCCACTCCATGACGTCACCGACGTCGATGTCGTTGGCAGAACGCAGTTCGAGCACGGTGTGGCCGTCCTCCTGCGCCACATACACACCCACCATTGCGCTCTGTCGGTTGATGGCGCGTACCTCACCACGGGTCTGATTCATACACCTCCTCTATGCGCCGGGTTGACGGGCGGCCGACCCTGGGTCGACCGCCCTTCACGTTCAGCGCTTGGCCTCGGTATGGGGATTGTCGGAGCGCTCCAGGAACGCCTGGGTGATCTCCGGCAAGTGGTCGCGCAGCCAGTCGGCCATGGCGATCTCCTGTGGCAGGATCTGTTCGCAGGCCCGCTGGGTATCGACGTCGCCGGCCGCTTTCGCCGCCGCGATCAGCACCGTGTAGGAAGCGATTTCCAGGTTTTCGAACACGTAGCCACTCATCGCGCCCTTGACCACCTCATCGCTCATGGTCATGCCACCCACCGCCTGGCCGAAAGCCATGAGCTTGCCGGCCATGTCCTTGATCATCGACGTGCTGCCGCCCAGGCGCTGGATGCACTCCTCCACCAGCTTCTGTTGCCCGAGGGTTTCCTGCAGATGCTCTTCGATGCGGGCCTTGAGCACCGGGTAGTGCTTCAGCCGCTCGGCCTGGGCCTTGAGCATTTTTTCCGCTTGCTGCTCCATGGCATGGGCGTCGTTGAGCCAATCCAGCAGGTTCTCTTTAGGCGTTGCCATTTCCTTCTCCTTTTCCGTGGTCGAAACTGCATCGCAGCGCGACGGTTCTGAAATACCGCACATAAAAGTGGATGTTCCAGGCAGAGGGAAAGTTTGAAGGAACCGCGATGCAGGGCGACGAAAGGCACGGGTGGCGGTTCGGCTTGCATTTGCGTTGCATGTTCTGCCCCTTCGCGAGCAGGCTCGCTCCCACAGGAGGTTACCGCAGTCCCCTGTGGGAGCGAGCCTGCTCGCGAAGGCAATTTGTCAGCGACATCAATGTAAGCTGACGCCCGAAGGTCCGGGCTCAGTGCATACCCAACCGAGCACCCAAATCCTGATCCTTGAGGGTATCGAACAGCGCCTGCGCCGCCGCCGAAAGTTCGTGTCCCGGTTTGGTCAGCACGCCGATGGCGCGTTCCACCACCGGATCGCCCAGGGTGATGCAACGGGCCCCCAGCTCATGCATCTGCCCGACGCACAGCGCCGGCACCGCGCTCACCCCCAGGCCGCTGGCGACCATCCGTCCGACCGTCGCCAACTGATGGCTTTCGAACTCTACCGGCAGCTTCATGCCCCGGGCCTGGAGGTGTTCCTCCAGCATCACCCGCACGGTGGAGGGCCGTTGCAAGGTGATGAATGGCTGCTCCAGCAACGTCGGCCACTGGATTTCGTTGCGTTGGGCCAGCGGCGAATCCAGCGGCACCACCGCGACGAAACGATCCAGGTACAACGGTGTGAACGCCAGGGACGAACCCTGCAGCGGCTCGAACGCAACGCCCAGTTCGACGTGACGGTCACGCACCATCTCCAACACCTGTTCGTTGATCACATCGTTGACCGTGACGTTGACATTCGGATAGCGGGCGCGGAAGGTCTTGAGGATCGGTGGCAGCAGGTTGCCGGCAAACGACGGCATCGCCGCCAGGGTCACGCGGCCGCGCTGCAAGGTGAAACGCTGGCGCATCTCATCTTCGGCGTTGTCCCAGTCGGCAATCAGCCGCCGGGCCAGAGGCAACAGGGATTCACCCTCGGGCGTCAGGGCCACGTTGCGGGTGTTGCGGCTGAACAGGCGCCCGCCCAGGCCCTCTTCCAGGGCCTTGATGGTCAGGCTCAGGGCCGACTGGGACAGGTGCAGTCGCTCACAGGCCACGGCGAAACTCAGGCTCTGGGCCACGGCGAGAAAGGCGCGAATCTGCTTCAGGGTCATGGTCGCTACGCTCCCAGCAGCAAGCGGTGAGGTTCAAGCCGCAAGAAGGTGGCGGCGATTATTGAGATTTATCAATTAATCCAATCTAAAAATCAACTTAACAAATATATGACTTGGCGCAACACTGCATTCCATTGCGACCCCATCAAGAATAAAAGAGGTGTCTATGGCAGGTTTCGACAAACGCGTGAGTTCCTATGAAGAAGCGCTGGCAGGCTTGAAGGACGGCATGACCGTCATCGCCGGTGGCTTCGGCCTGTGCGGCATTCCGGAAAACCTGATCGCCGAGATCAAGCGCAAGGGCATCCGCGACCTCACCGTCGTGTCCAACAACTGCGGCGTCGACGGCTTCGGCCTCGGCGTGCTCCTGGAAGACCGGCAGATCCGCAAGGTGATTGCCTCCTACGTGGGCGAGAACGCCCTCTTCGAGCAGCAATTGTTGAGCGGCGAAATCGAAGTCCAACTCACCCCCCAAGGTACCCTCGCGGAAAAAATGCGTGCCGGCGGTGCTGGCATCCCCGCATTCTTCACCGCCACCGGCGTCGGTACTCCGGTGGCCGAAGGCAAGGAAGTGCGTGAATTCCATGGCCGCCAGTACCTGATGGAAGAATCCATCACCGGCGACTTCGCCATCGTCAAAGGCTGGAAAGCCGACCATTTCGGCAACGTGGTCTATCGCCACACCGCGCAGAACTTCAATCCACTGGCCGCCACGGCAGGCAAGATCACCGTGGTCGAAGTCGAAGAGATCGTCGAACCCGGCGAGCTGGACCCGACGCAGATCCATACCCCAGGCATCTACGTCGACCGGATCATCTGCGGCACGTTCGAAAAGCGCATCGAACAGCGCACCGTGCGCAAGTGATCCCCTGCCCCTCGGCCCGAATGAAGGAATAACAATATGGCACTTTCCCGCGAACAAATGGCTCAACGCGTCGCCCGCGAAATGCAGGACGGCTACTACGTGAACCTGGGCATCGGCATTCCCACCCTGGTCGCCAACTACATTCCCGAAGGCATGGAAGTCATGCTGCAATCGGAAAACGGCTTGCTCGGCATGGGCGCGTTCCCCACCGAGAACGAAGTCGACGCCGACATGATCAATGCCGGCAAGCAGACCGTCACCGCGCGCATCGGCGCATCGATTTTTTCTTCGGCCGAGTCGTTCGCCATGATCCGCGGCGGCCACATCGACCTGACCGTGCTCGGCGCGTTCGAGGTGGACGTCGAAGGCAACATTGCCTCGTGGATGATCCCCGGCAAGCTGGTCAAGGGCATGGGCGGTGCGATGGACCTGGTGGCCGGTGCCGAGAACATCATTGTCACCATGACCCATGCGTCCAAGGACGGCGAATCGAAACTGCTGCCCCGTTGCAGCCTGCCGCTGACCGGCGCCGGTTGCATCAAGCGCGTGCTGACCGACCTGGCCTACCTGGAAATCCAGGACGGCGCCTTCATCCTGAAAGAACGGGCTCCGGGTGTCAGCGTCGAGGAAATCGTCGCCAAGACCGCCGGCAAATTGATCGTGCCGGACCATGTGCCTGAAATGCAGTTCGCTGCCCAGTGAGGAGAGAGTCGATGCAAGAAGTCGTGATTGTCGCCGCCACCCGTACCGCCATCGGCAGCTTCCAGGGTTCGCTGGCTTCCATTGCTGCACCGGAACTCGGCGCAGCAGTGATCCGCCGCCTGCTGGAGCAGACCGGGATTTCCGGCGAGCAGGTCGATGAAGTGATCCTTGGCCAGGTACTGACCGCAGGCTCCGGGCAGAACCCGGCGCGCCAGGCGTCGATCCTGGCCGGGCTGCCCCATGCCGTGCCGGCGATGACCCTGAACAAGGTCTGCGGCTCCGGCCTCAAGGCGCTGCACCTCGGTGCCCAGGCGATCCGCTGCGGGGATGCCGACGTCATCATCGCCGGCGGCATGGAGAACATGAGCCTGGCCCCCTACGTGCTGCCCGCCGCCCGCACAGGCCTGCGCATGGGCCACGCGCAGATGATCGACAGCATGATCACCGATGGCTTGTGGGATGCGTTCAACGATTACCACATGGGTATCACTGCCGAAAACCTGGTGGACAAGTACGGCATCAGTCGCGAAGAACAGGATGCCTTCGCCGCCGCGTCCCAGCAGAAGGCCGTGGCCGCGATTGAAGCTGGCCGTTTCGCCGATGAGATCACGCCGATCCAGATCCCCCAGCGCAAGGGCGATCCGCTGACTTTTGCCACCGACGAACAACCACGGGCCGGCACCACTGCCGAATCCCTGGGCAAACTCAAGCCCGCCTTCAAGAAGGACGGCAGCGTCACCGCCGGCAACGCTTCGTCGCTCAACGACGGTGCGGCGGCGGTGCTGCTGATGAGCGCTGAAAAGGCCAAGGCCCTGGGCTTGCCTGTGCTGGCAAAAATCAGTGCCTACGCCAACGCCGGCGTCGATCCGGCCATCATGGGCATCGGTCCGGTCTCGGCCACCCGCCGCTGCCTGGACAAGGCCGGCTGGTCCCTGGAGCAACTGGACCTGATCGAAGCCAACGAAGCCTTTGCCGCCCAGTCGCTGGCGGTGGCCAGGGAGCTGAAGTGGGACATGGACAAGGTCAACGTCAATGGCGGCGCCATTGCCCTGGGCCATCCAATCGGCGCGTCGGGCTGCCGGGTACTGGTGTCGTTGCTGCATGAGATGATCAAGCGCGATGCCAGGAAAGGCCTTGCAACACTGTGCATCGGCGGCGGCCAGGGCGTGGCCCTGGCCCTGGAACGGCCGTAATCGGCAACGGGCTCAACGGCGGCTGAGCGGACCCACGACTATCCGCACAGCCACCGGCAACACCACCGGCGCAACCTCGGTTGCGCCGGTTTTTTTTGCCTGCTGACTGTCGGGGTGGTGTTGGCTGTGAGGACGCTATCGCGAGCAGGCTCGCTCCCACAGGGGATCGGCGCCGGCCACAGAATGGGTGCTCACTGAAGACCCATTGTGGGAGCGAGCCTGCTCGCGATAGCGGTGGATCAGCAAAGATGATGTTGAATCCAATGGCGCTATCGCGGGCAAGCCTTGCTCCCACGATGTTCAGCGGTGAATGGACTGTTGTGACCACGCAGCTTTTTGGTGGGAGCAAAGCTTGCTCGCGACAGCGGCCGATCAGCTCCCCGCGCCAAACCGGTCACGGCTATTGGTCAAATGCAGCCACATCGCGGCACGGGCGGCGTCGGGGTCCTGGCGTTTGATGGCGTTGAAGATGGCCTCGTGTTCGAGGTTGGCCAACTGCGCCAGTTTCCCCAGGTCAACCTGACCCCGCTCGGCCACGTTCACCCGGGTCCTGGGGATCATCGCGCTACCCAGGTGCTGCATGACTTCGACAAAACAGGTGTTGGCCGTGGCCTCGGCGATGAGCAGGTGAAAACGCCGGTCGGCCTCGACGCAACTGTCGTTGTTGCTGAGCAACCGCTGGTAGTCATCCAGGGCCTCGCGCATCTGCTGCAAGTGCTGTTCGCTGCGGCGCTGGGCCGCCAGGGCCGCCGCCTGGGTTTCCAGGCCCAGGCGCAGCTCCAGGATGCCGCGCACCCCTGCCGCGGTGTCGACATTGAGGCGCAACCCCGGCTCGCCGGTCTGCTCCAGCACGAAGGTGCCGATGCCATGGCGCGTCTCCACCAGCCCTGAAGCCTGCAACTTGGAAATCGCCTCGCGTACCACCGTACGGCTGACACCATGCTCCAGCACGATAGCGCCCTCGGAAGGCAGCTTCTGTCCCGGTTTCAACTGCCCCAGCAGGATGCTCTGGCTGAGCTTCGCCACCAGATCATGGGCCAGATTGTGGGTACGTTTGCGCTGGGGCGCGTCGGTGTCTTGCATCGCCAGGGTTCCTCGAATACAGGCTGACTGATCCTACCACCCACGGGCTTGAGCGTGTGCACCATGACGGGATCAACTTGTATGACAACACAACAAATATCAAGATTTCTTGGCTATCCATTCAACTGACAGGCTTTCTTCATGGCCACCAGCTACATGGCAGAAATAACTCACAGCATCCACATAAACCAATAAATACGGCATAAGCAGCAATACTATCCTCTCCAAACATCATGAAAAACAACTTGTCATCGAAAAAAATCAAGTTGTATGATGTCTATCAACATCGACACCTGCTCGATGCCCCGCATAAAAACAATGAGTGGGAGAAAACCAGTGAACACATCCAGCCTCAAGGCGAATGCCGGCGCGGATCCGGTGCTGTCGTCGGCCATTTCCAAGGTCAAGCGCCACATCCTGCCGCTGTTCGTCATCATGTTTATCGTCAACTACATCGACCGTGTGAACATCGGCTTCGTACGTGCCCACATGGAGCACGACCTGGGCATCGGTGCGGCGGCCTATGGCTTCGGTGCCGGCCTGTTCTTCATCGGTTACGCGCTGTTCGAAGTCCCTTCCAACATCCTGCTGCAAAGAATCGGCGCACGTATCTGGCTGACCCGCATCATGCTCACCTGGGGCCTGGTGGCAGCCGGCATGGCCTTCATCCAGAACGAAACCCACTTCTACATCCTGCGCTTCCTGCTCGGTGTGGCCGAGGCTGGTTTCTTCCCCGGCGTGATCTATTACTTCACCCGCTGGCTCCCTGCCGTCGAGCGCGGCAAAGCCATCGCCATCTTCCTCAGCGGCTCGGCCATCGCTTCGTTGATCTCCGGCCCCCTGTCCGGGTTGCTGCTGCAGATCAACGGCCTGGGCATGCACGGCTGGCAATGGATGTACTTCATCGAAGGGATGTTCTCTGTCGGCCTGTGCGTCTTCGTCTGGTTCTGGCTGGACTCCAAGCCCCACGACGCAAAGTGGCTGGACCGTGACGAACAGGACGCGCTGGTAAAAGTCATCGATGACGAACAACGGGCTCGCGAAGCGGCTACTCCCGTCAAACTGTCCATCGGCCAGTTGCTCAAGGATCGCCAGATCATCCTGTTCTGCCTGATCTACTTCTTCATTCAACTGACGATCTACGCCGCCACGTTCTGGCTGCCGAGCATCATCAAGAAGATGGGCGACCTCAGCGACCTCCAGGTCGGGATGTTCAACTCGATTCCCTGGCTGCTGTCGATTGTCGGCATGTACGCCTTCGCCTCGATGTCGGCCAAATGGAAGTTCCAGCAAGCCTGGGTGGCGGCTGCGCTGCTGATTGCCGCGGCAGGGATGTTCATGTCCACCGTCGGCGGGCCGATCTTCGCCTTCGTCGCCATCTGCTTCGCGGCCCTGGGTTTCAAGTCGGCGTCGTCGCTGTTCTGGCCAATCCCCCAGGCGTACCTGGATGCCCGGGTGGCGGCTGGCGTCATCGCGCTGATCAACTCGGTAGGCAACCTCGGCGGGTTCGTCGCCCCGACGACGTTCGGTCTGCTGGAGCAGCACACCGGCTCGATCCAGGGTGGCCTCTACGGCCTGGCGGGCACGTCCATCATTGCCGCGATCATCGTCTTCGCCGCGCGCAATGTGCCCAAGCCCAAAGCCGCCACGACTGCGGTCAATCCAACGGCCAGCCACGTCTGATCATTCGATTCGTTCAAGGATAAGCACAATGAATTCACAAGAAGCCAGTAAAGCCCCGATCATCACCAGCATGCAGATCGTGCCCGTGGCCGGCCATGACGGCATGCTGTTGAACCTCAGCGGCGCCCATGGCCCGTTCTTCACCCGCAACGTGGTCATTCTCCAGGACAACGCCGGCCGTACCGGTGTCGGCGAAGTGCCCGGCGGCGAGCGCATTCGCCAGACTCTCGAGGACGCCCGGGCGCTGGTGGTCGGCAACCCCATCGGCACCTACCAGAAGATCCTCAACAGTGTGCGCCAGGCGTTCGCCGACCGCGACGCCGGTGGCCGTGGCCTGCAGACCTTCGACCTGCGCATCACTATCCATGCGGTCACCGGCCTGGAAGCGGCCCTGCTGGACCTGCTCGGCCAGCACCTGGACGTACCGGTCGCCGCCCTGCTCGGCGAAGGCCAGCAGCGCGATGAAGTGAAGATGCTGGGTTATCTGTTCTACGTCGGAGATCGCCAGCAGACCGACCTGCCCTATCGCAGCGAGCCGGAGGCCGACAACGACTGGTTCCGCGTACGCCACGAGAAGGCCCTGGACGCCGCCGCCGTGGTGCGCCTCGCCGAAGCCGCCCATGCGCGCTACGGCTTCCAGGACTTCAAGCTCAAGGGCGGCGTACTCAAGGGCGACGAAGAGATCGAAGCGGTCACCGCCCTGGCCGAACGCTTCCCCCAGGCGCGCATCACCCTGGACCCGAACGGCGCATGGTCGCTCAAGGAAGCCATCCGCCTGTGCCGGGACCAGCACCGGGTACTGGCCTATGCCGAAGACCCTTGCGGCGCCGAGAACGGTTATTCGGGCCGCGAGGTCATGGCGGAGTTTCGCCGTGCCACCGGCCTGAAGACCGCCACCAACATGATCGCCACCGACTGGCGCGAGATGGGCCACGCAATCACCTTGCAGTCAGTCGACATCCCCTTGGCCGATCCGCATTTCTGGACCATGCAAGGTTCGGTGCGGGTGGCGCAGATGTGCAATGAGTGGGGGCTGACCTGGGGTTCGCACTCCAACAATCACTTCGATATTTCCCTGGCGATGTTCACCCACGTGGCAGCCGCCGCACCGGGTGACATCACGGCCATCGACACTCACTGGATCTGGCAGGACGGCCAACGGCTGACCAAGGCCCCCTTGCAGATCCAGGGTGGCTGCGTACAGGTGCCGAAGAAGCCGGGGCTGGGGATCGAGCTGGACATGGATCAACTCGCCAAGGCCCATGAGCTGTACAAAGGCATGGGGCTGGGGGCGCGGGACGATGCGGTGGCGATGCAGTATCTGATTCCAGGGTGGACGTTCAACAACAAGCAGCCGTGTCTGGTGCGCTGAGTTGGCCAATCCCTTCAAGGGATCTGGTGAACATACCTGTGGCGAGGGAGCTTGCTCCCGCTTGGACGGTCCGACACCTCGGGGGCAGCGACCGCAAGAAATGGGGCTGCTGCGCAGCCCAGCGGGAGCAAGCTCCCTCGCCACAGAAGTCTCAAGCCTTCAAGCCTTCAAGCCTTCAAGCCTTCAAGCCAGCCATGATGGCTACCCCTCCGGCCGCAGGATCAACACCGCCAACGGCGGCAGGTTGAGTTCAAGGGACAGGGCCTGCCCATGGCTGGGCGCGGCCTCGGTGGAGGCGCCGCCGCCGTTGCCGTAGTTGGAGCCGGCATAGGTGTCGGCGTCGCTGTTGAGCAATTCCACCCAACGCCCGGCGAAAGGCACGCCGACCCGATAGGCCTCGCGTGGCACCGGCGTAAAGTTGGCCACCACCAGTACCGGCCGCCCGTCCTTGCTCCAGCGCAACCAGGCGTAGACGCTGTTCAGTGCATCGTCGCCGATCAACCACTGGAACCCTTGGGGCGCGTCATCCTGATCGTGCAGCGCGGGCTCCTCGCGATAGAGCCGGTTCAGGTCGCTCACCAGCTTCTGCACACCACGGTGCTCGGCGTATTGCGTCAGGTACCAATCCAGTTGCTGGTCGTGGTTCCACTCGCGCCACTGACCGAACTCGCAGCCCATGAACAACAGCTTCTTGCCCGGATGCCCCCACATGAAACTGAGGTAGGCGCGCAGGTTGGCGAATTTCTGCCAGCGGTCGCCGGGCATCTTGTCGATCAGCGAGCGTTTGCCATGGACCACTTCGTCATGGGAAATCGGCAGGACGAACCGCTCGGACCAGGCGTACACCAAGCCGAAACTCAGTTCGTTATGATGATGGGCGCGGTACACCGGATCCTGTTGGATGTAATGCAGCGAGTCGTGCATCCAGCCCATGTTCCACTTGTAGGCGAAGCCCAGGCCGCCCTGTTGCGTGCTCTGGCTGACGCCAGGCCAGGCGGTGGATTCCTCGGCGATGACCAGTGCACCCGGAGCTTCCAGGGCGACCACATCGTTGAGGTGCCGAAGGAAATCGATGGCCTCCAGGTTCTCGCGCCCTCCGTGACGGTTGGGCACCCACTCCCCGGCCTTGCGCGAATAGTCGCGATACAACATCGACGCCACGGCATCCACACGCAGGCCGTCGACATGGAAATGCTTCAACCAATGCAAGGCCGAAGCCAGCATGAAGCCGTGGACCTCGGTGCGTCCCAGGTTGTAGATCAGGGTGTCCCAGTCCTGGTGGAAGCCTTCCAGCGGGTTGCCGTACTCGTACAGCGCCGTGCCGTCGAACTGGGCCAGGCCGTGGGTGTCGGTGGGGAAATGCGCCGGCACCCAGTCGAGGATCACGCCAATGTCGGCCTGGTGGCAGGCGTTGACGAAGGCGGCAAAATCGTCCGGCGAGCCGAAGCGTGCCGTCGGCGCGAACTGTGACAACGGCTGGTAACCCCAGGAGCCGCCGAACGGATGCTCCATGATCGGCATCAGTTCGATGTGGGTGAAGCCCAGCTCCTTGACGTAGGGAATCAGTCGTTCGGCCAGTTCATGCCAGTTGTATTGCCGGGCCACTTCCCCGGCCTCGTCGATTTCGCATTGCCAGGAACCGGCGTGCAATTCGTAGATCGACAACGGCGCGCTGGGGACCTGGCGTTCGCGACGGTGCTGCATCCATTCACCGTCCTGCCATTCGATTTTCAGCGGTGAAGCGACTTTCGACGCGGTGTCCGGGGGCATCTGGCTGGCCAGCGCCACCGGGTCGGCCTTGAGCGGCAGGATGCCGTGGGCGCCGAGGATTTCATACTTGTAGGCTTCTCCAGCCCCCAAGCGCGGAATGAACAGCTCCCATACGCCCGATGGATAACGGATGCGCATCGGGTGCCGGCGTCCGTCCCAGACGTTGAAATCACCGACCACCGACACCCGTCGCGCATTCGGCGCCCAGACGGCGAATCGCACGCCATCGACACCATCGACGGTGGTCAGTTGCGCCCCCAGGCAGGAACTGAGATCGCGATGATTACCTTCGGCAAACAGGTAGAGATCCATTTCTCCCAGCAACGGCCCGAAACTGTAGGGGTCTTCGGCCACCTGCTCGCCACCGGCCCAGCGGGTGCGCAGCAGATAAGGCTGGGCATGCTCGAAATGGCCGACAAACAGACCCGGCGTTTCGCCCAGGTGCAGCTCACCCAACTCCTCGTCGCTGTCACGGGCGAGCACGTGGACGCTCAGCGCACCGGGCAGGTACGCCCGGATGAACTGCCCGCCGGCACCGTCGCCGTGGGGGCCCAGGATGGAAAACGGATCGTGATGCTCGGCACGCACCAGCGCGTCGATATCACGGGGGGACGGCAGCAAAGACTCTTTGGCCTGTCCCTGTGGTTCCTTGTTCGAGACGCTCATGATGCTCTCCACTAAATCGGTCCGCCCAAGTCGGAAAAGGGTTCAAGCCCACTCAATAACCCGTACAGCCCGTGCAACGGCACGGGCAGCCAGGCGGGGCGATTCTCGGCTTCATAGGCCACTTCATAGGCCGCCTTCTCCAGGCCGAACAACGCCAGCGCGGCGTCCTCGCCTTCAGCATCCTTCCACTCATGGGCAAGATTAGCTGCCGCCAGTCGATATGCCTGGACAAATGCCTGGCGTGCCTCGGCCAGATAACGATCGGCGACCCGTTGCCGCGCCGCATCGGCGTCGGCCGTGCTGTCGACGGTGTGCAAGTGAATCGCCATGGCCGCCGCGTAATCGAAGGAGCGCAGCACTCCGCTGACATCCTTGTACGGGCTGTGCTTGCCCCGACGTTCATGCAACGGCCGCGCCGGTTCGCCCTCGAAGTCGATCAGATAGGCGTCGCCCTTGATCACCAGCACCTGCCCCAAATGCAAGTCGCCATGAACCCGGATGCGCAAGCCACCGACGGCCTTGCCGGCCAATTCCTGGACGTGGGCCAGGACGGCTTTTTTCTGCTCCAGCAAGCGTGCGACCATGGCTTGGTCCGCCGGGTTCAATTGGCTCTGATTCTGTTTGAGCAGGCGCAGGGCATTTTCCACCTGGGCAGCCACGTCCCGGCCGATGGCCTGGGCGTCCTTGGCGGTGGTTTTCTGCGGCGTGAAGTCCGGATCGTCGGTGGCCTGGGCCAACACCTGATGCATTTCCCCCAGGCGCTGGCCGAGCATGCCGGCGAAATCCTTCAGTTCACCCAAGGCGTTGTAATGCTGCTCCTGCTCGGACACGGCGTCGGCCAACTCATCGCGCAAGGCCCGTTCGAGGTTGTTCTGGGTCCATTCCCAGGCGTCGCCCTGATTGCTCAAGTAGCCTTGGGCGATCATCAGCAACGCATCCTCGCCATCGGCATCGCGGCGGATCACCGAACCCAGCAGCGGCGAAATATTGCTGAAGCCCGCGGCCGTCAGGTAGGCGCTCATTTCCAGTTCCGGGTGCACCCCGGTAGCGACCTTGCGGATGAGCTTGAGCACCAGACTGCCGCCCACCACCACCGAACTGTTGGACTGCTCCGCGGACAGGTAACGCACCTCCGGCTCGGCGCCCAGGTTCAACGCCGCCAATCCCTCGGTGGGTTCGAAACGCAACTCGCCATCGGCGTAAGGCAGCACCGTGGCCACCTGCATGCTGTTCAGCACGGCCCGGATGAAACTTTCCAGGCTGAACGCATCGGTGATCAACCCCACCTGACGTACCCGGCGGACCCGGGACAGCGCCAGTTGTTGCGGTAGCGCCGCGCCGACCTGATCCTCGGCCAACAGGCCGAAAGGCAGTTGATAACGCAGCGTCTGGCCGCCGCTGGTAACGTCGATTTCGCTGAGCAGTACCGGATGCTGCGGATCGCCGAAGCGCACGCCATAAACGATATCGACCTTCTCGATGGCGCTGTCCTTGCCGGCGAACCAGCGCCGGTTCTGCAGCCAGCTCGGCAGGATGGTTTGCTCCAGGGTGGTGCGCGAGGGCGCTTCGAGCAATTCTTCCAGGCGTTTTTTCAAGACCAGGGTGGTGAAGTCCGGCAGGCTCTGGGCCGGTTCCACGTGCCAGCTCGGCATCTGGTTTTCCGCCGCCAGGGCGAACCAGTAGAAACCATAAGGCGCCAGGGTCAGGAGGAAATTCAGCTGGCCGATGGGCGGAAAGGCATTCCCCCCCAGCATCTCCACCGGCACCATGCCCGCGTAAGCCGACAGGTCCAGCTCGGCGGCCTGGGCACTGCGGGACACGTTGGCCACGCAGAGAATGATTTCATGCTTGCCATCCGGCCCGGTGTATTCGCGGGTATAGGCCAGGATCCGCCGGTTGCTCGGCGAGAGCATTTTCAGGGTGCCGCGACCGAAGGCCTTGGACTGCTTGCGCACCGCCAGCATCCGCCGGGTCCAGTTGAGCAGCGAATGCGGGTCGCCGGCCTGGGTCTCGACGTTGACCGACTGGAAGCCGTACTGCGGGTCCATGATCGGTGGCAGCACCAGGCTGGCCGGGTCGGCCCGGGAGAAACCGCCGTTGCGGTCGATGGACCACTGCATCGGCGTGCGCACCCCGTCGCGGTCCCCCAGGTAGATGTTGTCGCCCATACCGATTTCGTCACCGTAGTACAAGGTCGGCGTGCCGGGCATCGACAGCAGCAGGCTATTGAGCAGTTCCACCCGACGACGGTCACGCTCCACCAGCGGCGCCAGGCGTCGACGGATGCCCAGGTTGATGCGCGCCCGACGGTCGGCCGCATAGTAATTCCACAGGTAGTCGCGCTCCTTGTCGGTGACCATCTCCAGGGTCAGCTCATCATGGTTGCGCAGGAAAATCGCCCATTGGCAATTGGCCGGAATCTCGGGCGTCTGGCGCAGGATGTCGGTGATGGGAAAGCGGTCTTCCTGGGCCAGCGCCATGTACATGCGTGGCATCAGCGGGAAGTGGAACGCCATGTGGCATTCGTCACCGTTCAGGCCCTGGGCATCGACATCGCCGAAGTACAGTTGAGTGTCCTCCGGCCATTGGTTGGCTTCGGCCAGCAACATGCGGTCGGGGTAGTTGGCGTCGATCTCGGCGCGGATCAGCTTGAGGACATCATGGGTCTCGGGCAGGTTCTCGTTGTTGGTGCCATCGCGCTCGATCAGGTAAGGAATCGCGTCCAGGCGCAGGCCGTCGATGCCCATGTCCAGCCAGTAGCGCATCACCGACAACACGGCCTTGATGACCTGCGGGTTGTCGAAGTTTAGGTCGGGCTGGTGGGAATAGAAGCGGTGCCAGAAGTACTGGCCGGCCACCGGGTCCCAGGTCCAGTTGGACTTTTCGGTGTCGAGGAAAATGATCCGGGTGCCGTCGTACTTGTGGTCGTCGTCGGACCAGACATAGAAATCCCGCGCACTCGAACCGCGCTTGGCCTTGCGTGCCCGCTGGAACCAGGGGTGCTGGTCGGAGGTGTGGTTGATGACCAGTTCGGTGATCACCCGCAGGTTGCGCTTGTGGGCTTCGGCGATGAAGCGCCGCGCATCGGCCATGGTGCCGTAGTCGGGACTGACGCCACGGTATTCGGCAATGTCGTAACCGTCGTCGCGCCGGGGCGATGGATAGAACGGCAGCAGCCAGATGGTGTTGACGCCCAGGTCGGCAATGTAGTCGAGCTTGGCGATCAGGCCGGGAAAGTCGCCGATACCGTCGTTGTTGGAGTCGAAATAGGATTTGACGTGTACCTGATAGATCACCGCATCCTTGTACCAGAGCGGATCCTTGATGAACGTGGCAGACCGCGGTTTCTTCGCCATGTGCAACTCCTGATGAATTCAATAAAGCCGCTGGGACGGGCTTGCGCTGTTCTTTACGGCAAGAGGATCTGTCTGTGGGAGCAAAGCTTGCTCGCGATACAGACGCCTCGGTTTCTGGACGATCGCGTCAGCTTCATCGCGGGCAAGCCTTGCTCCCACAGGTTGCCTCACCATTGCGCTCGCCACGGAACCTCTCAAGACGTACTGATCCGCCAGATCCCGAATGGCTGATACCCCGGGTCGATGCGCATGAACTGGTACTTGCCATACCAGGTCCAGCGGTGCCCGTTCATCAAGTCCTCGCCCTGGGTCTGGGCATCGTCCGGCAAGCCCATCTCCCATAACGGCAATTCGAAATTGGCCTCCTGAGGGTTGTGCGGATCGAGGCTGACCGCCACCAGGACGAAGTTGCTGCCGTCAGGTGTGCGCTTGCCGAAAAACAGAATGTTGTCGTTCCAGGCGTTGTAGATTTTCAGCCCCAGGTGTGTCTGCAGCGCCGGGTTCTGGCGGCGGATGCGATTGAGCTGGGCGATTTCGGCAATGATGTTGCCCGGTGCGGTGAAGTCCCTCGGCCGGATTTCGTATTTCTCCGAATCGAGGTACTCCTCCTTGCCCGGCACTGGCGCCGACTCGCAGAGCTCGAAGCCCGAATACATCCCCCACAGGCCCGAACCCATGGTCGCCAGCGCTGCGCGAATGAGAAAACCGGCGCGTCCCGACTCATGGAGGAAAGCCGGGTTGATGTCGGGGGTATTGACGAAGAAATTCGGTCGATAACACTCGCGCCACGGCGACTGGTTGAGTTCGCTGAAGTAAGTCGCCAGCTCGGCCTTGGTGTTGCGCCAGGTGAAATAGGTGTAGCTCTGGGAATAGCCGACCTTGCCCAACCGCGCCATCATCGCCGGCGTGGTAAAGGCCTCGGCGAGGAAGATCACCTCGGGATGGCGGGCGCGCACGTCGGCGATCAACCACTGCCAGAACGGCAGCGGCTTGGTATGAGGGTTATCGACGCGGAACATCTTCACGCCTTCGTTGACCCAGCCCAGCACGATGTCCCGCAACTCCGTCCAGAGACTGGGAATCGCCTCCGCCGCGTAGAAATCTACATTGACGATGTCCTGGTACTTCTTCGGCGGGTTTTCCGCGTATTTGATCGTGCCGTCCGGCCGCCAACTGAACCAGCCCGGATGCTGTTTGAGCCAGGGGTGGTCCTGGGAACACTGAATGGCGAAATCGAGGGCGATCTCCAGGCCATGGGCCTCGGCAGCCGCTACCAGGCGACGGAAGTCATCCCGGGTACCCAGTTGCGGATGGATCGCCTCATGCCCTCCGTCTTCGCTGCCGATGGCATACGGGCTGCCCGGATCGTCGGGACCGGCGGTGAGGGAATTGTTCGGGCCTTTTCGAAAACTGCGGCCAATGGGATGAATCGGTGGGAAATACAGGACGTCGAAGCCCATGTCCTGGATCATCGCCAGGCGCGAATGGACGTCGTTGAACGTGCCATGCCGGTTGGGATCGTCGGTGATCGAGCGCGGAAACAGTTCATACCAGCTGGCGAATTCGGCCCGTTCGCGCTCCACATCCAGTGGATATTCGGGACTGATGCTCAGGTAAGGCCGATGATCGGCCAGGGACATCAGGTCGGCACTGTGCGGCGCCAGGAACAAAGCGACTTGCTCGGCCGGCAACAACCCCGAGAGCTCATGGTGCAATGCGGCCAGTTGTTCGCTCAACTCGCCATCACTGCGCTCGGCGGCCTGTTGCACATGATTGCGCCCTTCCTGTAATTCGAGGCTGATCGGCACACCAGCGCCGTATTTCTTCTCGAGTTCGTAGCAGAAACTGGCGTACTGGTCGAACCAGGCCTCGATGCAAAATACATAGCGGCCCTGGTTCGGTACGTTGAACTGACCGCGCCAGCCGTTGTTGCCCAGGTCGGTCATGACCTCGCTGTTCCATACTTCGTCATCCAGCGCGCGCCAACGGATTCGCACGGCCAGCTTGTCATGACCATCGGTGAAGACTTTGCTGGTCACCGTGACGTCCTGCCCCGCCACGGCCTTGGCGGCGAACTGTCCGCCATCGATCACCGGCATGGTGTTTTCAATGGCAATACGTGGCAACAACAAGGCGTGGGACAACGGTAGATTCGGGTTAAACGCCAAGTCGGTCGGGTGTTCGGCAGTCATCGAGCATCGCTCCTTTTACGCCCCATGGACGTTATGGCGGTAAAGGCCCACTAGTCTTGGAAAACGGGTCCCTGAAAGAACTCACTTAAACTCCGAACCGGACCGGCAGGGAAAAGTTCAGCGGGATTTGCCCGGCGGCGACCGGGATCAAACCCGGCCCAGGGTGGTCAACAGCAGTAAGCACGACTCAAGCCATATGCGTCACGGAGACCCGTCCCGATGAATATTCCCATCCCGGCCGAAACCCCCGATCCCAATATCGACGACCCAACCCTGCCGCCTCCAGGACCTGACCCGGAACCTGTTCCGGAGAAAGATCCGCCAATCCCTCCGCAGCAACCCGTGGGCGATCCACCGAACGAGGCGCCGCCGGAACGGGTGTGAAAAACAAGCTTAGTGGAGAACTGTGGGAGCGAGCCTGCTCGCGAAGCGGCGTGCCAGCCACAGATGGGTTGCCTGGCATTCCGTCATCGCGAGCAGGCTCGCTCCCACAGGTGCTGTATGAACTGCAAACCGGGATCACGGTTTGTCGTCCCTCTCCAGCGCCCGGACGATCACCGGCATCACACTGAAGACCGCCAACGCCAGCAACGTGCTCAACACCGCCGTCGCTTCCCGGCCCAACCCGGCCGCGACGCCGATGGCCGCCGTCATCCATAGGCCGGCGGCGGTGGTCAGGCCTTTTACGTGGCCTTCGTCGCCATCGGTGTTCTTCAAGATGGTGCCCGCACCGAGAAAACCGATGCCCGCGACAATGCCTTGTATGACCCGGCTCATGGCGTCGGCCTGGGAACCGGACATCTGCGGCACCAGCACGAACAGCGCCGCGCCCAGCGCCACGAGCATATGAGTGCGCACGCCGGCCGCCTTGCCCTTGTGTTCACGCTCGAACCCCAGGATGCCGCCGAGCAGCGCGGCCATCAGCAGGCGCACCGTGACCCGTGTCATTTGCTGGGTATCGCCGATGTCGGCGAATTCCGATTGCAGGGTGATCCAGACCTGATGCCACCACGCTTCCATACAACCCTCCTCATGCAGTCGATAAACGATGGACCGCAACGGACGCCAGAGGTGCTCCGACCGCTGATCCGGCGCAACGAACCCTGGCAAGCGGGAGGCGCCTAACGCTCAGGACATCAGGAAGGAGCAGCACCATGACCGTTGATATCAACCAGCAGACCTGTAGTTTCGATACCCCCAATGGCCCGAAACACTATTCCGCCAGCGAGCTGACGATCATCACCGACGCGGACAAGGCCATGTCGGCGGTGGAGGTCGATGGCCAGCGTATCTACATCACCGAGGCCGAAGCCGACGCCTTGACCGTGGCCGGCGCGAAGGATGGACGCGAGCATCTCAAGACGACCGATAGCGGCTCGGCGATCTGAGCACCACCTTGTCGGCAAGTGGGCAATCTGTGGCGAGGGAGCTTGCTCCCGCTGGGCCGGTCCGCGTTCGAGCGCAGCAGCCCCCCCTTCATCGCACCCTGTGCATCAGGGCCACTGCGTCGCGCCTTTCATGGGGCCGCTTCGCGGCCCAGCGGGAGCAAGCTCCCTCGCCACACTAGCGCCCTTGTCACATGGGTGTTTGTCTATCCCAGGGTGCTTCAACCTGTCGCAGGCCCTGGCCTCCAGCTCATCTGATCCGGTTTTTATCGAAACACCTGAGTCTGTTATGCAAACAGTTCGATGGTCATAGTGCGCGGGCCAGATAAGGCTGATGAGCGACCGACCATGAGCGATAGAATCCCCGTCCAGTTGATACAGACCTTCGAACCTGCGCCCGCGAAGATCAAGGCCAGGACCACCGACAACCTGATCCATACCCGCAGCTTCAGCGGCCTGTTCCGCACCTTGCGCATGAGCGGCGCGGGCGTACTGTTCCTGCTGTTCTTCGGCACGGTGTGGTTGAACTGGGGCGGCCGCCAGGCAGTGCTCTGGGACCTCGCCGAAAGCAAATTCCACATTTTCGGCGCAACTTTCTGGCCCCAGGATTTCATCCTGCTGTCGGCGCTGCTGATCATCGCCGCCTTCGGCCTGTTTGCGATCACCGTGTTCGCCGGCCGGGTGTGGTGCGGCTATACCTGCCCGCAGAGTTCCTGGACCTGGATCTTCATGTGGTGCGAGAAAATCACCGAAGGCGATCGCAACCAACGGATCAAGCTGCACGCCGCGCCCTGGAGCCTGGACAAGCTGCTGCGCCGCTCGGCCAAGCACACGTTGTGGCTGGCCATCAGCCTGCTCACCGGCCTGACCTTCGTCGGCTACTTCACGCCGATCCGGCCACTGGCCGAAGAGCTGCTGACCTTGCAGATGGCCGGCGTGAGCCTGTTCTGGGTGTTGTTCTTTACCGGCGCCACCTACCTCAATGCCGGCTGGCTGCGTGAAGCGGTGTGCATGCACATGTGCCCCTACGCACGGTTCCAGAGCGTGATGTTCGACAAGGACACCCTGACCATTTCCTACGACGCGGCCCGTGGCGAAATCCGCGGCCCACGCAAGCGTGACGCGAACCCGGCCAATCTCGGCCTGGGGGATTGCATCGACTGCCAGATGTGCGTGCAGGTCTGCCCGACCGGCATCGATATCCGCGACGGCCTGCAAATGGAATGCATCGGTTGCGCGGCCTGCATCGACGCCTGCGATTCGATCATGGACAAGATGGGTTACGCCCGCGGACTGGTCAAATACACCTCCGAGCGTCAGTTGCAGGGCGGCAAGACCCACCTGCTACGACCGCGACTGATCGGTTATACCGCCGTGCTGCTGGTGATGATCGGCGCACTGGTAGTGGCGTTGGTGGAGCGGCCGATGGTCTCCCTGGACGTAAGCAAGGACCGCGGCCTGTTCCGCGAAAACAGCCAGGGCCTGATCGAAAACATCTACAGCCTGAAGATCATCAACAAGACCCAGCAAGGCCAGGACTATCAGCTCTCCCTGGTGGACGGCGACGACTTCGTCCTGCAGGGCAAGACCCGACTGAGCCTGGCCCCGGGAGAAATCGTCGACGTACCGGTGTCGGTGGCGATGCTCAGCGAACGCCCCCGCAGCGGCTCGCAGGAACTGACCTTCAGGGTAACCGACAGTGACGAGCCCAACATTCATAGCGACGCCAGAAGCCGTTTTGTCGCGCCGATGAATCGCTAACGCCTTAAGATGCAGCGCTGTGTTCTTGTGGGAGCGAGCCTGCTCGCGATAGCGGACCGTCAGCCACATCAAGGTTGACTGTGCTGGCCTCATCGCGAGCAGGCTCGCTCCCACAGGTTGATGCGCAAACCTGCATGCCCCCGAACCGCTGCTGACTGGACCGCAAATGAAACGCTACGAGAAATTCGCCGACGACATCGCGGAGCTGATCCGCTCCGGCATGCTGGGGCCGGGACAGCGCGTGCCGTCGGTGCGCTATGCCAGTCAGACCTACGGCGTCAGCCCGTCCACGGTGTTCCAGGCGTATTACCTGTTGGAGCGACGCGGCCTGATCCGCGCCCGGCCGCGTTCCGGCTACTTCGTCAACAACCATGCGCCGAGACCATTTTCCGAGCCGGTCATCAGTAGCCAGGTACACGAATCCACCGAAGTCGACGTCAGCGAACTGGTGTTCTCGGTGTTGAACTCGATCAAGGATCCGGGCACCGTGCCCTTCGGGTCGGCATTCCCCAGTCCGACGCTGTTCCCGTTGCAACGGCTGTCCCGCTCCCTGTCCAGCGCCACGCGGGATATGGACCCGCGGGTGGTGGTCACCGACATGTCGCCGGGCAACCCGCAACTGCGCCGACAGATCGCACTGCGCTACATGGTCGGCGGACTGATGCTGCCCATGGAGGAACTGCTGGTCACCAACGGCGCCCTGGAAGCCTTGAACCTGTGCCTGCAAGCCGTGACCGAGCCCGGCGACCTGGTGGCCATCGAAGCACCGGCGTTCTATGCCAGCCTGCAGGTGCTGGAACGGCTCAAGCTCAAGGCCGTGGAAATCCCCGTGCACCCACGCGACGGCATCGACCTGGATGTGCTGGAACAAACCCTGGAACGCCATCCGATCAAGGCATGCTGGTGCATGACCAGTTTCCAGAATCCCGTGGGCGCGACCATGCCCGAGGAACGAAAACAGGCGCTGGTGGAATTGTTGCGCCGCCATCAGGTGCCATTGATCGAGGATGACGTCTACGCCGAACTCTATTACGGCCAGCAAGCTCCGAAACCGGCCAAGGCGTTCGACACCGAAGGGTTGGTGATGCATTGCGGATCGTTTGCCAAGAGCCTGGCACCGGGCTACCGCATCGGCTGGGTTGCCGCCGGCCGCTACGCGCAGAAAATCGAGCGCCTGAAACTCATGACCTCGCTGTGCGCCTCGATGCCGGCCCAGGCCGCCATTGCCGACTACCTGCAGCACGGCGGCTATGACCGTCACTTGCGCAAATTGCGCTACGCCCTCGAAGAACAGCAAAGCGCCATGCTCGCCGCCATCGCCCGCCATTTCCCGGCCCAGACCCGCGTCAGCCACCCGGCCGGAGGGTACTTCCTGTGGCTGGAACTGCCGGAACAGATAGATTCGCTGAAACTGTTCCAGATGGCCCTGGCCCAAGGCATCAGCATCGCCCCAGGCCCAATCTTCTCAGCGACGCGGCGGTTCAGGAACTGCATTCGCTTGAACTATGGCAGCCCGTGGACGGATACATCGGAAAAGGCCATGGAGACGCTGGGACGGATCATTCGCTCACTGTTAACCAGGCAAGACAATTGATAAAGACCTGTCAGCTCTGACAGTAGTAGGCTTGTCAGGAAAGACTTAGCGTAGAGATCGCCAACCGAATGAGCGCCACGGGTTGGCAACAATCTATCCTAAGGAGAAGATCATGAACGAATCTTACGATTTCGAGAACGGCCCAGACGGCTGGAGATTTACCCAAAGTGAAGGAACAATAGTCCGGGAAGAGCGTGGCAATCATTACATCACGGGTAACGAGTATGTGACCGATTACAGCTTGGTCAAGATATTCAAATTGCCATTCGCGGACAATCTACCAGTCACCGTAAAATTCGATATCAAAGTCCCTGATGGGGTGACGCTAAGAGAGTTGGCTTGCACAATCAATAATAATATTCAGTCACTGGACGTCCCCCCAGGCGACAACCAATGGCATTCTCGCGAAGTGACATTTCCCCCTCCTCCGCCTCAAACGTCCGGATTTCCTACCGTTCGTATAACCGCATTTCAGGAAGTTGAAAAGCCTCCACACGGCTTAGGGTTCGATAACATCTCCGTCATCCAGGAATGACCGCTATCCGGCCATTCGAACGCAGGCGTTCTGCATACCGACAGCATTACAGGCAAATCGCTCCCATAGGCGAACTGTATTCAAATGTGGGAACGAGCCTGCTCGCGATGAGGCCAGCACTGACGAAAACTCAGCGCCCGCCCCCAAGATCCACAAACGTCCCGGTCGCATACGAAGCCTTGTCCGACAACAGCCAGATAATCGCTTCGGCGACTTCATCCGGACGCCCGCCCCGGGCCATGGGGATTGCCGACTCCAGCTTGCTGACCCGCTCCGGATCGCCGCTGAGGGCATGGAAATCGGTATAGATGTAACCTGGGCGAACCGCATTGACGCGGATGCCCTCGCCCGCCACTTCCTTGGACAGGCCGATGGTGAAAGTGTCCAGCGCGCCCTTGGACGCAGCGTAGTCGACGTATTCGTTTGGCGAGCCCAGGCGGGCGGCCACCGATGACACGTTGACGATACTGCCACCCTGCCCGCCATGCCGGGGGGACATGCGCAGCACGGCGTGCTTGGCGCAGAGAATCGGCCCCAGCACGTTGGTCTTCATGATCTTGAGAATGCGGAACTCGGACATCTCGTCGAGCCGGGACTTGTGGGCGACCGTACCGGCGTTGTTCACCAGCGCCGTGACGCGTCCCAGCTCGGCATCGACCCGGTCGAACAGGCCCACCACCTCGTCCTCGATGCTCACGTCGGCGCGCACGGCGATGGCCTGTGCGCCCTTGGCGCGGACCTGTGCCAGCACATCCTGCGCGGCGTTCTCATCGGCCTGGTAGTTGATGCAGATCCGATACCCCAGTTCGGCAGCCAGTAACGCCGTAGCCGCCCCGATACCACGGCCACCACCGGTGATCACGATGACTTTATCCACGCTGCTTCCCCTGTTCCACGGTAGACATCCGGGGCCAAGAATAGCGTTCACGTCACGCTTTTGCACAACCCCCGGCCAGGGCCCGCAGGTCCAGGCGTCCGTCCAGCAATGGCGGGCACCAGTAGTAGCCGCCGGTGATCGGCCGACTCATGCGATACAAGCCATCGGTGATGCCATCTTCAAGGCCACTCATGCGTCGCAGTTGCGCCTCGAAAGCGTCGAGGGAGAAACCGAACGCGAGGAACATCAGGCCGGCCCGATCCCCTTCGATCCACGGCATGGAGCGGCGCACGACGAAGGCTTGCGGCGCGAAGCTTTCCTGGGCGGTGCGTTTGACGTGGGCCGACTCCGGCGCATCGTCGAGTTCTTCGTTGTCGCTCAGCCGCCGGCCCATGATGTTGTCGCGTTCATGGGGTTGCAGGGCAGCGAAACCGTCCAGGTCGTGTTGCCACTGCTGGATCGCCGCGAAACTGCCACCGCGCAGACCGTCGGTGCCCTGGGCCAGGGCCGCGGCGATGGCCGCCTCATCGTGGGGGTTCTCGGTGCCGTCTTCGTAGCCCGTCAGGTCGTGGCCGGTCATGTGGCGGAAGGTTTCGTTCATCTGCACCAGGCGCAACGCCGGCGCCAGCGCCGCCTCAATGGCGCGGCTGCGGTGCAGCAGTTCGCCGCGGTCTTCGCCGTGCAGCCAGCACCACAGCGCGTGCTGGGTCGACGGATTGTCCACCCCCACGCCCGCCAGCGCAGGAAATGCCCGCAGGCCTTCGATCTGCGCGCCCAGCGCCTGGACCAGCGATTCGCCGAGACCGATCACGCCACGACCATCGAGTTGCAGCACCAACCTGTCGATCGCAGCCGGCAACGCCTCGACCGATTCCAGGGCGAAAAACAAGTGACGGGCCTGAGGCGGAACAGGGGTGGCGAGAATGCCGGGCTGGTAGTAACTCATGTGAACTCCTCTAGAAAGAGCGCAAGTTTACCCGGCGGCCGTGGATTTGTGGTGGTTTGCCAACGGGGAACCTGCCTGTGCGCCCCAGGCTTTTTGTAGGATTCCTCTTCTGCCCCCGTCGGATGGCTCGGAACCTGCCCTGGAGCGAAAGGCCTCGGGTTGCCTGGTCGCCGAAAACTTCCTAGAGTGCGATCCAAAGCTTGCACCCCAACGGTGCATTGAGCCGTCAAGGCTGCCGGATGCAGAGCGGCCTGAACTCTCGCCATTCATGGAGAACGGTCAACATGCACATGACCCGATCGATACTCGCGGGCACCTTTTTGCTGGGCTGTGGAATGATGCCGGGCTTTGCCCAGGAGCGCCTCGAAGACACCGTCAATGCAGTGATCGAACCCTTGATGAAACGCCAGGACATTGCCGGCATGGCCGTGGCGATCACACTGGACGGCCAACCTCATTATTTCAACTACGGCGTGGCCTCCAGGGAAACGAAACAGCCGGTCACCGAACAGACCCTGTTCGAAATAGGCTCGGTCAGCAAGACCTTCACCGCGACCCTCGGCGCCTATGCCCAGGCCCAGGGCAAGCTGTCCCTGTCGGACCCGGCCGGCCGCTACGCCCCCGAGTTACAGGGTAGTGCCCTGGAAAACGTCAGCCTGCTCAACCTCGCCACCTACACCGCCGGTGGATTGCCGTTGCAGTTTCCCGACAGCGCGGACCACCCGGACCGGATGTTCGGCTACTACAAGACCTGGAAACCGCTTTACCCGGCCGGTACCCAACGGCTCTATTCGAACCCGAGCATCGGCCTGTTTGGCTATCTGGCCGCCCGCAGCCTGGATCGCCCTTTCGACGATGCAATGGAACAGACGATGATGCCGGGCCTGGGCCTCAAGCACAGCTATCTGCGGGTGCCGGCGTCAGAGTCGAGCCGATACGCCCAAGGCTACGCGAAGGACGGCAAGCCAGTCCGGGTCGGTCCCGGGGCAATGGACTCCGAGGCCTATGGCGTGAAGACCAGCGCCTCGGACCTGATCCGTTTCGTCGAAGCCAACCTGCGACCGGAAACACTGGCCCCTGACCTGCAACAAGCCATCGCCACCACCCACACCGGGTTCTACCAGGTCGGCGGCATGACCCAGGGGTTGGGCTGGGAGTTCTACCCTTACCCGGTGACGGTCAGCCAGCTGCTGGCGGGGAATTCGGTGGAAGTGGCCATGCAGCCGAACAAGGTCGAACCTCTCGACCCGCCCCGCCCTGCCCCGGACAACGCCTGGATCAACAAGACCGGATCGACCGGTGGCTTCGGCGCCTATGCGGCTTTCGTGCCTGGCAAGAACAGGGGCATCGTGCTGTTGGCGAACAGGAACTACCCCATCGAGGAACGGGTGAAGGCGGCGCACCGGATCCTGATGGCGTTGGAGGAGCGATAAGGCAAGAGGTAGCTGCAAGGGCAAATTGTGGGAGCAAAGCTTGCTCGCGATACAGGCACCGCGATTCCGCTGGAGACCGCATCGTCCTCATCGCGGGCAAGCCTTGCTCCCACAACTGCTGCCAGGAAAGTCACCCGTTGAAAGTCAATCATCCAACGGTTTCGGCGCAGCCGCAGGCTTGGCGGCCTTGCCAGGTTTTGCGCCCTTCGCATCCTTGGCCGGGGCAACTTCAGGCGCTGGAGGTGGTGCTGGGGGCGTTGCTTCTTTTTCGGCCGCGGGCAGCTTGTCGACGGTGTCGAAAAGCTCCTTCAGTTCGATTGCCCCGGAATGCTCAAGCTTCTTTTCCCCATCCTTGCCCACCAGGATGATCTTGGTCTGGGCACCGGCTCCCAGCTTGAGTGAACGGATCAGCGCCATGGTGCTTTGAGGGTCCAGGTCCTTGCCGTCGCGCTGCCCGATGGTGTTGAGCACGGTATAGAGCACCATGTTGCGCTCAGAGAAACCCTGCTTGCCCGCCGGTTCGTCCAGGGCCTTTTTCAGGCTGATCCATGCAGGGTCCACGGTACTGGGTGCGATGACAACCAGGGGACGGGACTTGCCCACCTCCGCCACCAGGAGTGAGTCACCATCAGCGGCGAACAGGGGGCCGGCGATGGCCAGCAAGGTTGCCAAGGTCAACGACCGAATGAGCATGCGCCTCTCCTTTTGATATTTACGCTGTACTGATTGCACAGGGCGGCAATTGTTCCGCGAGAGAGTCGCCCAATACTGCGCCGGCCTGCCATGAAGCTTAGGTCAGCGGGGTCATTGCGCAACCGTGGTACAGGAGGGAGTCAGTCGATGCAGAGGCAGATACGAACCACTGTGGGAGCGAGCCTGCTCGCGATAGCGGTGGGTCAATCAGCATTGATGTCGACTGACACAGCGTCATCGCGAGCAGGCTCGCTCCCACAGGGTTTTGTGAAATGCCTGAGGGTTGTGTTCGGCCGCAGCAATCAGAACGCCAATTTGAACCCGATCATCGCCAGCATCACCGCCAGGCATGGGCGCAGCAGTTCGTCGGAGATGCGTCCCGACAAGTGACTGCCCAGGTAGATACCCGGCAAGGAGCCCACCAGCAGGTAACCGAGGATGTGCCAGTCCATGTTGCCCATGCTCGCATGGCCCAGGCCGGCCACCAGGGTCAGTGGCACGGCGTGGGCGATTTCGGTGCCCACCAGGCGCTTGGTGACCAGGAACGGGTAGAGAATGAACAACGCGACGGTACCCAGGGCGCCGGCACCGATGGAGGTCAACGCGACCATCGTGCCCAGCACCAGGCCGGTGATGACCGTGAGCACATTGAGCCGCACGCCGGAGGGGTTGTAGTGACCGCCCGCACGATCATGGGCGAACTGCAGCAGGCGCTTCTTGAACAGGATCGCCAGGGCAGTGGCGAACAGCACGAAGCCCAGGGCCTGCTTGATGACAGCGTTCATTGCATCCGGCGAACTGTGCAGGGTACTGAGGAACCACAGCGTCAGTCCGACCGCCGGCACGCTGCCCAAGGTCAGCCAACCGGTGATCGCCCAATCGATATTGCGATTTCTGGCATGCACCAGCACGCCGCCGGATTTGGTAATGGCCGCGTACAGCAAGTCCGTACCCACGGCAGTCGCAGGGTTGATACCGAACCACAACAGAATGGGAGTCATCAGCGAACCGCCGCCGACACCGGTCATTCCGACGATGAAGCCGACCACCAGGCCCGCTACGACTAAACCGACATTACCGAAATCCATCAAAACCGTCTCAGCACAACCGCGTGGAAAATCTCGCCGCGAGCATAGCGATTTTTCTTATAACCGCCCTATAACGTTGTGATCTATCTTTATGCCTTTTCCTGAAAAACCTACTGAACCGGCAAAAAATTGAGAAACAGCAGGCTCTGGGCGTAGTTCAGCCCGATCCGCCGGTAACGCTCATCCAGCATCTGCGTCAGCAAGTCCAACCGCGCGACGATCTTCCCGAACTCCACAGCGAAACTCAGGTTGCTGCCCTCCTCCGAGATCTCGTTGGAAAACAGCAGCAGGTTGCCGTCCTTGTCCTGTCGCTGGCTGAGTATCCAGGTGGCTTTTTCGATATTGCGTGCCGCGTTGCTGACAAAGCGCGGGTCGATGGTGTCGGTCATGTAGAACTCGAGCCGATTGCCATGGGCTGTCACCAGCATGCTGCCGATTGCATAGATGAAGGCACCGACCCGATCGCCGAGGAACTCCGGGCTCATGGCGTAGCTCAGGGCCGCCAGGTCCTTCTTGCCGCCCAAGGTCGGCAAGGGTTGCTGCTGCTCGATGGCCATGCGCACCTGTTTTTCCGCGGTGCGGGCATCGAGAAAACCGGATTTGCGCAACTCCTGGGGATTACGCAGGTAAAGCTTGCTCATCAACAGGTAGAGGCTTTGCAGGTTGTCGTGCATCGACAACGTGGCCATGCGGTCGACGCTGGTCTGCAAGAACTCCTGGGGCCTGGCGTTGCTGAACTGAGTGACCATGTCCTGACCCTGCTGGTGACTGCAACCACCACTGAGCAATATCAACGCCCCCCCCAACAGCGCGGGACAGCGACGTCGCAACACCATCAAACAGTAGGAAACACCGGCCATTGAATCTCGATCTGGGCAAGGGGAAGCGGTGGGAGTCGCCGCTTCCTGGCCATGGATAGAGCGACAAAAAACCTGAAAGTGCAGTCCTGCCTGCCGCGCCTGACGCTTGGGCAAGACTCGCCTCGCTTAATTAGTATTACTTTTTAATTGATAAATTTCGATTTTTGGCTATAAATCCCTTCTCAACCCTTAAATAGATAGACTACTGAACAGAAAAACCTTCACCGCTGTCCGACCAAGTAACCGACTCGACCCGCGTTCAAAACAACAACAAAACCACAAGAAGGAAGGTCTACCATGCTTGAACCCAGACATCTGCTCACGGCCCTCGGAGTGTCTCTGATGATCGCCACTTCTGCCTCCCAGGCCGCCGGCCTGACCAATGAACGCGCTGCGTTCGGCAAGACCGACGACGGCACCGCGGTGGAAAAATATGTGCTGCGCAACAGCCATGGCATGGAGGCCACCGTCATCACTTACGGCGGGATCCTCCAGTCGTTGATCGTGCCGGACAAACACGGCAAGGCCGCCGATGTGGTACTCGGCTTCGATGATGTCCAGGGCTATCAGAAAAACGGCAACGTGTATTTCGGCGCAACCATCGGCCGCTTCGGCAACCGTCTGGCCGACGGAGCATTCGAACTGGACGGCAAGCGCTACCAGGTCCCCCAGAATGACCATGGCAACTCGCTGCACGGCGGACCGCAAGGGTTCGACAAACGCGTCTGGAAAGCCGTGCCTCATAACGGCAAGGACTCGGTGGGCGTGACCCTGACCTACCTGTCGGCGGACGGCGAGATGGGCTTCCCGGGTGCGCTGACGACCGATGTCACCTACAGCCTCACCGAGCAGAACGAGCTGCGCATCGACTACAAGGCCACCACCGACAAACCCACGGTGCTGAACCTGACCAACCACAGCTATTTCAACCTCGCGGGCGCCGGCAACGGCGACATCCTGAAACAGGTCGCCACCCTGTACGCCTCCCACTACACCCCTGTGACCGCCAAACTCATCCCCACCGGCGAACTGGCGCCCGTGGCCGGCACACCCATGGACTTCACCAAGCCCACCGCATTCGGTACCCACATCAAGGCCGACCACCCGCAACTCAAGTTCGCCGAACCGAAACAGGGTGGCTTCGATTTCAACTGGGTACTGGACACCCAGGGCGACGTGAGCAAACCGGCCGCCGATGTCTACGACCCGCAGTCGGGACGCCGCTTGCAGCTCTACACCACCGAGCCCGGTGTACAGCTCTATACCAGCAACTTCCTCGACGGCACCGTCAAGGGCAAGCAGGGCAAGGTCTATCCGCACTGGAGCGCATTCACCCTGGAGACCCAGCATTTCCCCGACTCGCCAAACCAGCCGAAATTCCCATCCACGCGGCTTGATCCGGGACAGACCTACACCCAGACCATGGTGCTGAAGTTCTCCGCGAAATAACCCCTCCCTACCTGATCGCTCCCACACTGTCCGGCTGAAGTGTGGGAGCGAGCCTGCTCGCGATGACGGTGTATCCGTCGACATCAATGCCGATTGACCCACCGCTATCGCGAGCAGGCTCGCTCCCACAGGGAACGGCGCAGACCTCCCCGTCGATCGACCTGAACACTTGGTCTATCCTGCTGCCACACCTCTGACGTTCAAGCACACAGGAGACAGGCATGAGGACTCTGGAGTTGGCCGGCGTTTCCGTACCCGTGATCGGCCAAGGCACCTGGCACATGGGTGAGGAACCGTCCGCCCGCAAGAAAGAAGTTGCCGCCCTGCGCCAGGGCATCGAACTGGGCATGACCCTGATCGATACGGCGGAAATGTACGCCGAAGGCGGTGCCGAGGCGGTCGTGGGCGAGGCGATCACCGGCCTGCGGGACCAAGTGTTCCTGGTCAGCAAGGTCTACCCCCATAACGCCAGCCGCAAAGGCATTCCACTGGCCTGCGAACGCAGCCTGCGGCGACTCGACACCGACTACATCGACTTGTACCTGCTGCACTGGCGCGGCCAATACCCGCTTGAAGAAACCGTCGAAGCCTTCGAACGCCTGCGCGAAGAAGGCAAGATCGGCCGCTGGGGTGTATCGAACTTTGATGTGGAGGATCTTGAAGAACTGGCTTCACCGACCTGCGCCACCAACCAGGTGCTGTACAACCTGCAGGAGCGGGGTATCGAATTCGACCTGCTGCCCTGGTGTCGGCAGCGCTCCATGCCAATCATGGCCTACTGCCCGGTCGGCCAGGGCGGGCATCTGCTCAAGGATCACACCCTGCGGGAGATCGCCGAGCGCCACGGTGCGACGCCGGCACAGATTGCACTGGCCTGGTTGTTGCGCCAGGACAATGTCGTCGCCATTCCCAAGGCGGTGCAACCGGAGCATGTGCGCTTGAACGCCGAAGCGGCGAACCTGCAACTGGCGCCCCAGGACCTGGCAGCCCTCGACCTGATCTTTCCACAGCCCCAGGACAAGCAGCGATTGGCAATGGTGTGACGCTCCGCTGCCCGGTCGGCAACACCACTGAGCGACAGGCTCAATGTGCCGAGAATGAAGCCCAACTGCACGGCGTTGGTCAGCCAGCCGATGTCAGTGGACGTGGCGTTCCAGGCTCGCATCAGCTCTTCGGCGGTACTGTTGGCACTGAACCACAGCGAAAGGTTCACAGTACATCCCCTGTGGGAGCGAGCCTGCTCGCGATGGCGGCAAACCAGGCAACACTTTCGTCGACGGATACATCGCCATCGCTAGCAGGCTCGCTCCCACAGAGACAGCACCGGCAGGCATCAGCCCGCGGCAAGCCCGGCCAGCCAGCGGCTATCCCGTGGCGATGGCCGGCGATGCAAGCGCTGGTCCAGCAGAACCCTGGCTTTCTTCACCTCGCCGGCCCGCATCAACGCCACCAGCAACGCGTCCTGGACGATTTCGCGCTGGGCGCCACTGCCCCCCAGGCGCACGACATCATGGGCCACCGGCTCGAGGATCTGCGCACAATCAGCATAGCGCCCCTGGGCGAATGCCTGCACCGCATGACAGAGGGCCGGGACCACCGCCCCTGCACGCAGGTTGCCATCGCGCACCAATTCACTCAGCGCATTGGCCCGCTGCTCGAGGGCGTGCTCATCGCCGGTGGCGGCGGCGAGGATAGCCATGTGGAAATCGGCGAAGGGGAAGCCCGGTTGCTGGAAGTAACTGGACGCATAGCGGGCCGCCTCGTCCCACAAGCCGGCCGGCACTTCGTGCCCGTAGGCCTGCAAGCGCCACAGGAATGAAGCGCTGTCGCTGACCACGTTGATCGGTACGCCGGTGGACACCGAAGGCGCCACCTGTTCGGTATAGACAGCGAGTGCGGTTTCGGTATCGCCGCGCTCCAGCGCCACCAGGGCGCCGTGCCAGGCGATATGACCGTGCAGGATGCCGCTGCGGTCGTAACCGGGCAGCCAGTCGCGGATGATCCCGGCCGCTTCGTCGTTGGCCCCGGACTCATGGAGCACGTGGGCTACCGCGTGCACCGCGTTGACATTGTCGCGGCGAAGTTCCAGTGCCCGTTGGGTCAGTTCACGGCCGAGGGCGACATCACCGTTCTCGCCATGGGCCCAGCCGCGATAGGTGAGAAACCACCAGTCGTTTTCCGGGAAATGACGCGCGTGACGCTCACACAGCTCCACCCGGGCCTGGTCATGGTCAGCCATGCCGGAGAATGCGAACAGTCCGAACGCACCCAGCGGCAGCGACAGGACCACGATGTCCAGGGGCCAGCGATCCGTATGCTGCAAGGCGCCGGCCAGGGCCTTGGCCGGTTGGCCATTGATAGCGAACCAGAGCACCTGCACATGGCTTCGCTCGCGCTCGGTACCGTTGGCCTGCGCCAGTTCCAGCGCCTTGGCGATCCTGGCCTTGGCTTCGCTGATTTCGGCACGCACCGCGTGCAAGCGGGCACGGGCAGCATGGGCCAGGGCGAAATCCGGATCGGCTGAAATGGCTTCCTCGAGGGTTTCAGCTGCGCCAGGCCACAGGGAAAGCAACAGGTCCACCCCCGTGCGATAACGCTCGGCGGCGACGTTGGACGTGGTCGAAAGGGGCAGACTGTAACGGTCGAGGCAGGTCATCGGACGCAGGTCTCCTGAGGGTTCCGGTTCAAACGAATGAGGAACATTAGACTTCAAACGCTGCTGGCAGACTTTCGACTAACTGCCACATCATGTAGAACAGAAGACAGCCGTGCCGCCAACATGAATAAAACCCCAGGCCTTCATGAAAATGTCTCGGGTGCTGGACCTGAGAGGGCTCGATTTCTATTTGGCGGCGGTCTCGAACAACCAATCGCGAAAAGCCTTCAACCCGGCTGACCGGAGAGTACAGGGGCTGGCGAGACGTACTCCAACACCTTACCTTCTGCCCGAGATCAACCATGAAGTGGGACACCATCGAAGCCCCCCACGGCCTCACACCCCCCGCGCCCTTGAAGGTACGCGCCCAGTCCATCCCTGCGCGGCATAGCTTTCCCGAGCATGCCCATGACTGGCACCAGATGGTCTATGCGATTTCCGGCGTGCTGACGGTCAATACGCACTCCGGTTCCTTCGTGATCTCGCCGGAACAGGCCGCCTGGCTGCCGACCGGACTCAGTCACAAGGTCGGCTCGATGTTCGGTGCGGAGTTTCGCAGCCTGTGGATCAGCCATCGCATCCCGTCCGGCCTGCCTGGCGACCACCCCACGTTGTTCGGCGTGTCGCCCTTGCTCAGGGCGCTGATCATCGAAGCGGCCCGGATAGAAAATGAAGAAGACAATGACGGCTATGCCGGTCGCATCACGCAACTGATCCTCGACCAACTGCGTCGTACCACCCCCATCTCCACCGCCCTGCCCTGGCCCCGTAATCAAGCATTGGTGACGCTGTGCGAAGCCCTGTATGCCGACCCGGCGGATCCGACGGAAATGGACAGCTGGGCTCGGAAACTGGGAATGTCCGAGCGAACGCTGGCGCGCCATTTTGTCAACGAAACAGGGATGAGCCTGCGTACCTGGCGCAGGCGACTGCGTCTGTTCAGAGCCATCGAATTGCTCGGTGATGGCCTGGACGTGACCCGCACGGCCCTGGAGCTGGGCTACGGTTCCACCTCCGCGTTCGTCTATGCGTTTCGCCAGGAACTGGGGAGCAGCCCGCAGACATACATGCGCGGGGAATCGGTGACGGCGCCCCTCGGGCGAATCAAGTCGCCTTCCTCGACATTGCCCGGGAGCAACGTCCCACCCATTGAAGCTCAGACGACGCTCGAACCCATCGTCAGCACCATGCGAAATTTCACCTCGCCGGACTTCACCTTCTGATAGCCCTCCCAATCGGCAACTGCAGGCCCGGCCGGTTAACCTGCACGGCCTTGTAGGTGTTCCTTGTCATTTCTTTCAGAACAACCCCATCTGCCCACCCACCAAGGTCAGGAAATCATCCCCCACGAACGGCAGGATCGCATCCGCCACCGGCTGCAGCTGTTTGCTCACGTAGTGGTCGTAGTCGATGGCGGCGCTGCGGGTTTCCAGGGGCTCGGGACCGGCGACGGTGATGACGTAGCTGATCCAGCCACCGTTCTGGTATTGCCGCGGGCGGCCCTGGCGCTGGTTGAACTCGTCGGCAATCCGCGCCGCTCGCACGTGGGGCGGGACATTGCGCTCGTAGTCATCCAGCGGTCGACGCAGGCGCTTGCGGTAGACCAGTCGCTCATCGAACGTCCCGGCCAGGGTCTGGTGGACGTAGTCGCGCACGTAATCCTGGTAAGGCTTGCGATGGAAGATACGCTCGTACAATTCCTGCTGAAATTGCCGGGCCAGCGGTGACCAGTCGGTGCGCACCGCCTCCAGCCCCTTGTAGACGATTTCGTCGCTGCCGTCGGCACGGGTGACCAGCCCGGCGTAGCGTTTCTTGCTGCCCTCCTCGGCGCCGCGAATCGTCGGCATCAGGAAACGCTTGAAGTGGGTTTCGAATTGCAGCTCCAACGCGCTCTGCAACCCGAACGTCTCATGCACGTATTCGCGCCACCACTGATTGACGTACGCCACCAATTCACGGCCGATGCTGGCGGCCTCTTCCTGGCCATGGGCCCGGCGCAGCCAGACGAAGGTGGAGTCGGTATCGCCATAGATCACCACATGCCCCCGGGCTTCGATCAACTGCCGGGTCTGCTGCATGATCTGGTGGCCGCGCAAGGTGATGGATGACGCCAACCGTGGATCGAAGAAACGGCAGCCGCTGGAGCCGAGGACGCCGTAGAAGGCGTTCATGATGATCTTCAAGGCCTGGGACAACGGCGCGTTGTGTTCGCGCTTGGCGGTTTCCCGGCCTTCGGCAACCCGCGCCACGATGGACGGCAGGCAATGGCGGGTGCGCGAGAACCGTGCGCCGCGAAAGCCCGGCACCGACTCGCTATCGTCAGGGTGGCGCAGGCCTTCGATCAGGCCCACCGGGTCGATGAGAAAGGTTCGGATGATCGACGGATACAGGCTCTTGTAGTCCAGCACCAGGACCGATTCGTAGAGCCCGGGCTGGGAGTCCATGACAAAACCGCCCGGGCTGGCCTGGGGCGGGCGCAGGCCAAGATTCGGTGCGACGAACCCCTGGCGGTGCATCAGCGGCATGTACAGGTGCGTGAAGGCCGCCACCGAACCGCCGCTGCGGTCCGCCGGCAGGCCGGTCACGCTGGCCCGTTCCAGCAGGAACTTGAGCAGTTCGGTCTTGGCGAAGATCCGCGTCACCAGCTCGCAGTCCTTGAGGTTGTAGCGAGCCAGGGCCGGCTTGTCCTCGGCGAACATGCGGTTGATCTCGTCCATACGCTGGTAAGGGGTGCCGATGGCCTTGCCCTCCCCCAACAGCGTCTGGGCGACGTTTTCCAGGCTGAACGAAGGGAAGCTCCAGGTGGCCGAACGCAGGGACTCAATGCCGTCGATGATCAACCGACCGGCCGCCGAGGCAAAAAAGTGGTTGTTACGCGCACCGTGTTCGCGCCACTGCATCTCCTCCCCACCTCGCCCCAGGCGCAACGGCACAGCCAGACGCCGGGCATGTTCGTGCAGTACGCGCAGATCGAACTGCACCAGGTTCCAGCCGATGATCGCGTCGGGGTCGAAACGGGCAAACCAGTCGTTGAGTCTCTTCAGCAGCAGCGTGCGGGAATCACAGTAGTCGAGCTGGAAATCCACGCCGCTATCGTCGCCGTTGGGTGGGCCGAGCATGTACACCTGGCGTTCGCCGCAGCCTTCCAGGGCGATGGAATACAGTTCGCCCTGGGCCGTGGTCTCGATGTCCAGGGACACCAGGCGCAACGCCGGACGGTAGTCGGGAGCCGGTTTCATCTGGGCGTCCAGCACCAGGCCGTCGGCGCCCGGCGTACCACCGAACCAGACCGGCGCGGTGATGAAGCGCTCCATCAGGTAGCGCTCAGGTGGCCGGATATCGGCCTCGAACACTTCCACGCCCGCACGCCGCAAGGTCGTGTCCAGGCGCATCAGTTGGGCGTGCTGGCGGCAATACAGGCCCAGCACCGGTCTGTGCTCGAAATCCAGCAGGTCAAGGGGGCGCAGTTCGATGTCCTTCTCCCCCTGCAGCAGGGCTTCGACCTGGCCACGCAGGAGCTGCGGCACGAACGCCACCGACGGTTGCACCGCCAGCCGCACACGCCGGGGCCCGGCGTCCGTCGCCAGCCAGAATTCCACTTCGGTGCCCGCCGGCGTATCGCGCCAATGCCGGGTCAGGACGAAGCCCTGCTGTAAATCCACCGCGGTGACCTCGAAACTTGGGTGAGGGGGGTAATTCTACCGCCATCTCCCGGGCAAACATTGAACCTGTGGCGAGGGGATTTATCCCCGCTGGGCTGCGAAGCCCCCCTGAATCCTGACACGTCGGTGCATCAGACAGATTAAGTTGACTGTCTTGGGGCTGCTTCGCACCCCAGCGGGGATAAATCCCCTCGCCACAGGGTGTATGGCGAAAAATCGAGATAAATTCGCTGCCATGGCGTTTTTGGACGACTGGCCGCCGTTTTACCGCTTGCCCTGCGCCGCCGGGTCTACGATTCTTTAACAACACCTGCAAAAACACCCCCGAGGCCCCTCCCAATGAAAACCGTCGCGCAGTTGCTCCGGATGAAGGACGAGAAGAACCAGCATGTGCACACCATTTCACCGGACGACATGGTGTTGCAGGCCCTGATGCGCATGGCCGAGAAAAACGTCGGCGCCTTGTTGGTGGTGAAGAACGATGAAGTGCTGGGGATCATCAGCGAGCGCGACTATGCGCGCAAGATGGTCTTGCATGGCCGCTCCTCGGTGGGCACCAAGGTCAGCGATATCATGGTATCCCCCGTGATCACCATCGATCCGCACCAGACCGTCGAAACCTGCCTGAGCATCATGACCGAAAAGCACCTGCGGCACTTGCCAGTGGTGGATGACGGCAAACTCGTCGGCCTGTTGTCCATCGGTGACCTGGTCAAGGAAGCCATTGCCGAACAGGCGAACCTGATCCAACAACTGGAGCAATACATTCGCGGCGAATGATCGGCCCGCCAGGTTGCTCATTCCCAACCCACTTCTATATTGAAGGGGTTGTCCCTGCCCGAGCACCCTGATGGCCGACACCGAGCGACTGATCATTTGCGAACATTGCGATGCGGTGTACGAGCCGGTGGAGCTCGTCCCGCATCAAAAAGCCTCGTGCGTGCGATGTGGCGCGGTGATCCAGCGCTATAACGGCCTGACCATCGAAAAACGCCTGGCCTTGAGCGTGACGGCGGCGGTGTTGTGGGCCTTCGCCAACGTCTACCCGGTGATGAGTATCCGTTTCCAGGGCCTGAGCAACAGCGCCACCCTGTGGGACTCCATCGTCGCCCTGAGCCAAGGGCCCATCACCTTCATCGCCCTGGTGGCCGCGGTGGCGATCATCGTCGCACCGGTCCTTCAGCTGGTGCTGCTGCTCTGGGTGCTCGGCCATGCCTACGCCAACCGCCGTGCGCCGGGGTTCAACCTGTGCATGCGCAGCCTGGAAACCCTACGACCCTGGAGCATGCTGGAGGTCTGCCTGCTCGGTGCCTTGGTGGCGGTAATCAAACTTGCCGGAATGCTCGACGTATTGCCGGGCATCGGTCTGTTCGCCCTGGCGGCCTTGAGCCTGCTGATGATTCGGATTGCCGGGCGCGACGTGCGCGACCTGTGGAGCAAGTTGTGAACGGAGAACCGCTGGATACCCCGCCTCAGGCCGGTGATCTGGACCTGTGCCTGTGCCATGGCTGCGGCCTGGCCTGCGACATGACCGACGAGCCCCAGACCTGCCCGCGCTGCGACGCCCCCCTGCACCGGCGCAAACCCGACGCCCTCACCCGCACCTGGGCCTACATGCTGGCCGCGCTGGTGTTCTATATCCCGGCCAACCTGCTGCCGGTGATGAATACCCGGATGCTCGGGGATGGCGCCGACAGTACGATCATCAGCGGCGTGATCGAGTTCTGGCGCAGCGGTGCCTGGGACATCGCCCTGATCATCTTCATCGCCAGCATCGCCGTGCCCGGCATCAAGTTCGTGGTACTGACGCTGCTGCTGGTCACTGTGCAACGCCGCAGCAATTGGGCCCAGCTCCAGCGGGCCAAGCTGTACCGGCTGGTAGAGGTCATCGGCTACTGGTCGATGCTCGACGTGCTGGTGGTGGCCCTGGTGGCAGCGCTGGTGAAGTTCCAGGCACTGAGCGATATCGAACCGCGGCCGGGGATCCTGTTCTTCGGACTCGTCGTCCTGCTCACCATGCTGTCGGCCATGAGTTTCGACCCACGGCTGATCTGGGACACCCCACCCTCGGAGGAGGCCATGGATGAAATCGCAAGCCACTGACGGACAGCAACCCGCGCCGGGTCGCGCCCACGTCACCCGCCGGCGCTGGTCGGTGTCGCTGGTGTGGATCGTGCCGATCATTGCGGTGCTGGTGGGCCTGTCCCTGGTGATTCACAACTGGTTGCAGGAAGGTCCGACCATCACCATTACCTTCAAGACTGGCGAAGGCCTGACCGCCAACAAGACCGCGGTGAAATACCGCAACGTGGTGATCGGCCAGGTCACGGACGTGCAGTTGAGCGACGATCAGAAGAACGTCACCGCCACGGTCAAGCTGGCCAAGAACGCCGATACGTTCACCCACGAAGACTCGGTGTTCTGGGTGGTCCGGCCGCGCATCGGCGCCGGCGGTATTTCCGGGATCGACACGCTGCTGTCCGGGGACTTCATCGGGGCCGATGCGGGGCATTCGAAAGTACGCGCCAAGTCGTTCACCGGCCTCGAGGCACCGCCGCCGATCACCTACGGCGAACCGGGCAAGCGCTTTACCCTGCACTCCCAGGACCTCGGCTCGCTGGACATCGGCTCGCCGGTGTACCTGCGCAAGATCCCGGTGGGCCAAGTGGTGTCCTACGGGCTGGACGCCGACGGCAAAGGCGTCAATATCGAGGTGTTCATCAACGCACCGAACGATGCCTATGTCACCGAGAACACCCGATTCTGGAACGTCAGCGGCGTGGACCTGAATGTCGGCGCCAATGGTTTCGCGGTCAGGACCGAATCGCTCTCGGCATTGCTGGTCGGCGGCATCGCGTTCAGGGCACCGGAATACAGCCCCAACGACACGCCGGCGGCCGAAGACAAGAACTACGAACTGTTCGCCGACCAGCAAAGCGCCCTGGCCCCGCCCAGTGGCAAGGCGCAGTACCTGGCGCTCCGTTTCGACCAGGCACTGCGCGGCTTGAAGGTCAATGCACCGGTGGAATTCCTCGGCGTGGAAGTGGGCAGGGTCGTCGCCATCAACCTGGATTTCGACGAAAAGCAACGCAGCTTTCCAGTCAATGTCGGCGTGGTGATCTATCCCCAGCGCCTGGGCAAAGCCCACGAGAAACTGCTCAAGGCGCTTAATCACGACCCGGAAGACGAAGCTGCCTCGGCCCGCCTGATCGGCAGCTTCGTCGAGCGAGGCCTGCGCGCCCAGGCCCGCAGCGGCAGTCTGCTGACCGGGCAGTTGTACATTTCCCTGGACTTCTATCCCAAGGCTGAAAAGGTCGCTTTCGATCCCAACGCCCGCCCCGTCCGTATCCCGACCATCCCCGGCAGCCTCCAGCAATTGCAGGAGCAACTGCAGTCGGTGGTCGAGCGGATCAACAAGCTGCCGCTGGAAAGCATCGCCAGCAACCTGGATGGCAACCTCGTGGAATTGCGCAAAGGCTTGAAGCAATTCAACGGCAAGACCCTGCCAGGCGTGCAGAACACCTTGCAAGACGTCAGCAAGACCCTGCAATCGGCCAACGCCACGCTGGCCGAAGACTCGCCACAGCGCGAACAGTTGACCCAGACCCTCGACGATCTCGGACGCATGTCGCGCTCGCTGCGTGAACTGTCGGACTACTTGAGCCGTCATCCCGAATCGCTGCTGCGCGGTCGTCCCAAGGATGCCTCCCTCACGTTCCCGGTGAAAGAATGACTACAGGAGCGCGCGCCATGCCGTCGATGCTGAAACTCACCCTGGTCGCCGTGGTGGTGCTGCTCGGCGCCTGTCGCAGCGATCCGATTCATTACCACACCCTGAGCCCGTTCCAACCGACGGGTAAACCACCCGCCAGCGTCGACATCCGCATCGAGCAGGTCAGCGTCCCGCCTCAGGTGGATCGTCCCCAGATGGTCATCCGCCAGGGCGCCAGCGGGCTGTCGATCCTGGAGAGCGAATGGTGGGGCGCCAGCCTGGCGGATGAGCTGCGCAGCAGCCTGGAAGAGCAACTGAGCAACCCCGGCGCACCGAAGGTGCTACTGCGGGTAGACGTACAACGCTTCGATTCGGTCCCCGGCCAGTACGCCCGCATGGACGTGCAATGGCGCCTGCGCAACCTGAGCGACGCAGCCCATGCTTTCACCTGCCGCAGTCACCTGCAGACGCCTGCCGGAAGCCCCCTCGACGAGCTGGTGCTAGCCCACCAGAACAATGTCCGGCAGCTCGTCGACCTCATCGCCCAGGCGGCCACTCGAAAAGCATGCCCATGACATTTCGGCCACGCCTACGCAGGCCAATGCAGTGACAGCACCGGGGCCACACGCGGATGCTGGTCGATACGCTCCAGCACCGCATGAAATTCCGGTCGTGCACTGAGCATCGCCTCTCGCGTTCCGGCCCACTTGGTAATCACCGCAGCGAGAATATCCAGCGCTCCCGGCTCGGCGCCGCTGAAAAACGGTTGCGCCGGAAACTGATCGGCAAACAACGCCCAGTTGCGATAGAGGCGTTGCTTCGTGCCCGACACCAATTGCTCCCGCGTCGCCTCATCCGCCTCGACCAGCCAGCGCTCCGGAAAATCAATGATCCCGACGGGCGTGTAGCAATTGGCGGCGATGTAGACCAGGCCTCGTATGGCTTGCGCACGCTGGACAGGGTCCTCGGGCAGCAACTTCGATTCCGGATAGGCCAGCCCGAGGTGAATCAGGATGGCCGCGGCTTCGGTCAGCACCGAGCCATCCGGCATCTGCAAGGTCGGAACCTGCTTCTGGGGATTCAACGCTTCGAGCATTTTCGCCGCGTCATTATCTTCGGTCGAATAGGCATCGACCCGACGATAAGGCACACCACATAAGTACAGGGCAATCTCCACGGCCGAAGAACCTGATTGCCTGTAGCCGAATAACTGATACATAAGCCTGCCTCCTGGGAAGGTTCAGTCGATAGAGCCCTGCGCACGCCCGATGTTCCACGCCGTGGACGACCTGCACCTCCTCCAGCTATCACCGCCGTCGATGTTCACCATCACGTCAATGAAGTTCTCATGATCACCGCCCGACGCAACAATGGCCCCACACAAACCCACTGCATCCCCGGAGCACACCATCATGAAACGCCAAATCATCCTCAGCCTCGCTTTCTCGGTTCTCGCAGCCAACGTATTTGCCGCCTCTTCCCACCCGGTCGTTGCCGAAGGTGGTTCGGATCGACTGATTGAAAACCGTGTTGCCGAAGGCGGTTCGGATCGTCTGATCGAAAATCGCGTCGCTGAAGGTGGTTCCGATCGTCTGATCGAAAATCGCGTCGCTGAAGGTGGTTCGGATCGCTTGATCGAAAACCGCGTCGCTGAAGGTGGTTCCGATCATCTGGCCCAGAATCGCGCATGACCTGCCGCTCTGCTCTGCCCGACAAAAGCCCGGCTCATCCACCGGGCTTTTTTCATGGTCGCTGATCGCTAGCTTTTCATACAGAGCCTAGCGTCCCGCCGACCGCGCCATGCACCGCTGATAACGCTCATCCACGCGCTTGGCAAACCATGCGGTGGTTAGTTTGCGGGTGATTTTCGGGCTCTTGAGTACGATACCCGGCAACACCGCACGGGGTAATGACTTACCTTCGGCCTTTTCGGCCAGTTCGAAAACCCGCTTGTAGAGCTTGCTGTCCTCGAACGCCAGGCTGTCGCCCTGCTCCAATTGATCGCGAATGGTGGGGTTGCGCATTCCCAACGATTTCCCCAGCGTGCGCACTGCCAGCTCGGTGCTGCCGGGCATGATGGAGTCATGCAGGATCAGGTCACCGTCGAGTGCCAGGGAAATACCTGAGGCGCGACTCACTGCATGCTGGAAGGCCGCGTTGCGGCTGGCGTACCAACCGGCATTGAAATCGGCGAAGCGATACAGCGGCTCGGTGTAGCTGACTGGATACCCCAACAAATGCGCAATGCCGAAGTACATCCCACCACGACGACTGAACACTTCCCGGCGAATCGACCCGTCCACCGTATAAGGATAATTCCGGGCATTGGCCTGGGCGAAGGCGATACTGACCTGCATCGGCCCGCCGGTATGCACCGGGTTGAAACCGTCGAACAACGTTTTGCCCAGCGGGACCATGCCAATGAAGTCATCGAAAATGCCGCTCAGCTCCTTCTCGCTGCGCACCGCGGCGAGCCGGTCGCTGTAGCTCTTGCCATTGGATGAACGCACCTGGAGCGCGCCGCTGACCAACAGCCCTGGAATGTGCAGCTTCGCCGCACGGCGGTCGATTTCCTGTCGGGCAATCTTGCCCAGTCCCGGCACCGTGGGGTCGGCCTGGAACGTCGACTCCTGCTCCGCGACAGCCAGGACCGAACAGATATTCTGCGTCGTAGGCGGGATCTGCTGCGCGGCAAACGCGACATAGATGTCCGTGGCCCAGCCTTCGCGATCCGCGGTCTTGGCCGGCAACAACCGCACGATCTGCGCCTTGACCTCGGCGGGCTGGCGCTCAGGCTCCTGGACCTGACGACTGCCGCAACCGGCCAGGACCAGCAGCGCCGGGAGAATGAACAACCATCGATTGAAAGGCATAGGGCTCCGTCAGGTTTGTACTCCAGAGCACCATACGATCAAAAGCGGAGGCAGGCTATGCTCCGTCGTCGACACATGGGTAAAACCGGCTCGACAACCACCGCAAAACCCATGTGGGAGCGAGCCTGCTCGCGATGACGGCGGCACATACAACATCAATGCAAGCTGACCCACCGCTATCGCGAGCAAGCTCGCTCCCACAAAGGGAATGATGGCGAACGCGAGTCTTGTGAACAGCCGAAATCTCTGTGGGAGCCGGGCTTGCCCGCGATGACGGCGGCACATACAACATCGACGCAAGCTGGCCCACCGCTATCGCGAGCGGGCTCGCTCCCACAGGGGGTATCGATGGCGAACGCAAGTCTTGCGAACAGCCGAAATCTCTGTGGGAGCCGGGCTTGCCCGCGATGACGGCGGCACATACACCATCGACGCAAGCTGGCCCACCGCTATCGCGAGCAGGCTCGCTCCCACAAGGGGAATGATGGCGAACGCGAATCTTGCGGACAGCTCGCTCCCACAAGGGAATGGTGTGGATCAGATGCCGCTCGATGCCAGGTCCATCGCAAAGTAGGTGAAGATCAGATCCGCCCCTGCCCGCTTGATCGCACCAAGGCTTTCACGCACCACTCGGGCCTCGTCGATGGCGCCGGCCTGGGCGGCGAACTTGATCATCGCGTACTCGCCGCTGACCTGATAGGCCGACAGCGGCAGGTTCGACGCCTGGCGGATGTCACGGATGATGTCGAGGTAGGCCCCGGCCGGCTTGACCATCAGCGCATCGGCGCCTTCCTGTTCATCGAGCAGGGACTCACGCAGCGCTTCGCGACGGTTCATCGGGTTCATCTGGTAGCTCTTGCGGTCGCCCTTCAAAGCGCTGCCGCCCGCCTCACGGAACGGCCCATAGAGCGCCGAGGCGAATTTGGTGGAGTAAGCCATGATTGCCGTCTGGCTGAAGCCAGCTTCATCCAGGGCCTTGCGAATCGCCTGGACCTGCCCATCCATCGCCGCGGACGGAGCGATGACATCGGCACCGGCGCGGGCCGCGGCCACGGCTTGTCGCCCCAGGTTGAACAGGGTCCGGTCGTTGTCCACTTCATGCCCATGAAGCACGCCGCAATGACCGTGATCGGTGTATTCACAGAAGCACGTATCGGACATTACGATCATTTCCGGCACCGCGTCCTTGCAGATCGCCGCCATGCGCGACACCAGGCCACGCTCGTTCCAGGTATCGCTGCCGTCGCTGTCCAGATGATGGGACACACCGAAGGTCATCACCGCCTTGATACCCGCACGGGCATATCGTTCGATCTCGCCGGCCAGTTTCGACTCAGGAATGCGCACCACGCCCGGCATGCTCTTGATCGGCACGAAGTCATCGATTTCCTCTTCGACGAAAATCGGCAGGACCAGGTCGTTCAAGGTGAACTCGGTTTCCTGGAAAAGACTGCGCAGGCTGGCATTGCGACGCAGGCGACGCGGACGTGCTTCGGGGAACTGGCTGGACATGGGACTCCTGGGCAAATGAGGGTCAATCACAGGGGGACAAAGCTTATGCCCTGGCCGGCCAGGGCACAAACGCCACCTGGAAAACAGAGTATTACCGGCCGGGCAATAATCCGCTCACAAGCTCAACGAACCATTGATGCAGGTCACCACCGCACCACCGATCCAGACATTTTCCGCGATCCGCTCGACATGAATCCGTCCGGCACGCCCCATGGTCAACCCCTGGCTGACCACATAAGACGACGGCGCCAGCCCCTTGCCCAGCATCCACTGGGCAAGCCCGGCATTCAGGCTGCCGGTGGCCGGATCCTCCGGCATGCCATCACCGGCGATGAAGCCCCGCACTTCAAATTGAGCCTCGTCACCGTCCACGGCCGGATCCCAGGGAGCGATGACGCCCACCGCCAAGTCCAGGAGCTGGTGATAGTCAGGCTTGAGCGCCAGTACCTGCTGACGATCCTTGAGCACCAACGCCAGCCAACCGGCGCCGTTATCAACCCATTGCGCATCGACAATCGCCTCGGCCGGCAACCTCAGCCCACTGCGTACCCGCTCCAACAGATCAACGTTCAGCGGACCGGACTTGAGCAACGGCGGGGCCAGGAACGCCAACCCGTGTTCATTGCGACGAATCCTGACCAGGCCGACGCCGCATTCCTGCACGATCTCCTGACCTTTCGGCATGCCACCGGCTTCCAACCAGGCATGACAACTGCCCAGGGTCGGATGCCCGGCAAACGGCAATTCGGTCGAGGTGCTGAAAATCCGCACCCGGTAATCCGCCTCCGGATGTCGCGGCGCCAACAGGAAAGTGGTTTCGCTGAGGTTGGTCCAGTTGGCAAAAGCGATCATCTGCTCATCGCCGAGCCCATCGGCCCCCAGCACCACCGCCAGCGGATTGCCCTTGAGCGGCACATCGCTGAACACGTCCACCTGCTTGAAATCGAATCGGCGCGTCGTCGCTCCGTTCATTCCGGAATCTTCAAACCGCGCACCACTGCCGGCCGCGCCAGGAAGCGTTCCAGCACCCGCGTGACGTTGGGGAAGTTCTGGATTCCCACCAGATCGCCGGCCTCATAGAACCCGATCAGATTGCGCACCCAGGGGAGCGTGGCGATGTCGGCAATGGTGTAGCGCTCGCCCATGATCCAGTCGCGTCCTTCCAGGCGACCATCGAGTACCTTGAGCAAACGCTTGCTCTCTTCGACATAACGGTCGCGAGGTCGCTTGTCCTCATAGTCCTTGCCAGCGAACTTATTGAAGAAACCCAACTGCCCGAACATCGGCCCGATACCACCCATCTGGAACATCAGCCACTGGATCGTCTCGTAGCGCGCCGCCGACTCCTGGGCCAGCAACTGGCCACTCTTGTCCGCCAGGTAGATCAGAATCGCCCCGGACTCGAACAACGCCAACGGCTGGTCCCCCGGCCCATGAGGGTCGAGGATCGCCGGGATCTTGTTGTTCGGGTTGAGAGAAAGGAATTCCGCAGAGAGCTGGTCGTTGCTGCCGAAATCCACTTTATGGGGTTCGTAGGGCAGGCCGATCTCCTCCAGCATGATCGAGACCTTCACGCCGTTGGGGGTTGGCAGGGAGTAGAGCTGGAGCCACTCGGGGTATTGGGCGGGCCATTTCCGGGTGATCGGGAATTGAGTCAGGTCAGGCATGGGAGCTCCATGGCAGGAGGGAAAGGCTGGAGCATAATTCAGGACCGGATGGATGGCATCAGGAAATGCCCGCCTGCTGACCCTCGCGTTTGCCGAACGGGCTGGAGAAACATGCCTGGGTTGGAATAAGGCCATTCGCTAAACCCCACACGTCACACGAATCAAGCCGGCCTTTATTAATTTCGCAACATCCTGTCGTTAATCTTCCCCCATCTCACGGAAGAGAGCCGCGGCAGGATCGAACCAAAGGGCTTCAGGAGACTCAGAGCAATGCCCCGAGGAATCGAAGCGGCGTAATGACAAGGAAAAACATCCGAAGCCAGGGCTTCGTGGTGCCAGGGTTTGTCAGCCTGACTCGATGCCTGACTCGAGACAGCCGAAGAACGTAATCCGATGATCAATCCCCTGAAGTTCACCAGACACCTCAAACGCCGGTCATGGCTGGTATTGCCGACATCGCTTGTGGTCTGCGGCCTGGTGCTGTCACTGGAATCCAGCGTCAGTCGCGCCCAGCCGGTCGATGGCATCCAGACCCTGGTGTTCCTGCGCCACGCCGAAAAGCCTGCCGGCGGCCTGGGGCAACTCAATTGCCAGGGCCTCAACCGCGCCATCGACTTGGCCACCCTGTTGCCGCAAAAGTTCGGCAAGGCTGACTACGTATTCGCGGCCAACCCGACCCGCAACGTGGAAGAAGGCGAGCGGGACAATTCCTACAGTTATATTCGCCCATTGATGACCATCAGCCCCAGTGCGATCAAGCTCGGGTTGCCGGTCAATATCGAATACTCGGCCAACGACACCAGCGCCCTGGCTGACGAATTGCTGCACGATAAGTACCACAACGCCACCATCTACACGGCCTGGTCCCACGGCTATCTGCCGGAACTGATCAACAAGGTGGCCGGCGAGGCCGTGGGCAAGGAGCAGACCATTACCGAAGACTGGGAATCCGGGGATTTCGATTCGTTGTATGTCCTGACCCTGACCTGGCACAACGGCAAGGCCAGCCTCTCCAGCCAGAGCTACAAGCAGGGCCTGGATAACGGCCAGCAGACCTGTCCGACGTAGGCGGCGGGCAGGGCTTCGCCCTCCAGCGGGAGCAAGCTCCCTCGCCACAGCAAGCTCCCTCGCCACAGCTAACGCCCTTGCCACAGCAACCTTCCTCACCACAGGGTATGATGCGCCTACATCCCTGTTGCCCGGACCTTCTCCATGTCTTTATCTTCTGCCGCTCCCGTTCGGGGCTGGTCGTTCTGGTGGAAACCCGCCCTGTTCCTGCTGGTGGCCTGTGTCGGTCTCTACTACGTCAAATGGTCGCCGTATTACCTCAAGGCGTTCGTCGCCGCCGATAACCACAGCATCGGCAACTCGATCCTCAACGACGCACAGACCGCGCCGCTGATGGCCGCGCTGGCCTACGCCAAGGTGTATTTCCTGGCGATCTGGAAAGCGGCGGTGCTGGCGGTGATCCTGGGCTCCCTGTTGCAGGTACTGATTCCCCGTGACTGGCTGTTGCGCCTGTTCGGCCGGGCCGGCTTTGCCTCGACCCTGCGCGGCGGGCTGTTCGCCCTGCCCGGCATGATGTGCTCATGCTGCGCGGCGCCGGTGGCGGCAAGCATGCGACGGCAGAATGTCTCGGTGGGCGCGGCGCTGGCCTTCTGGATCGGCAACCCGGTACTCAACCCCGCGACCCTGGTCTTCATGGGCTTCGTGCTGGGTTGGGGCTTCACCGCCCTGCGGCTGGTAGCAGGTATCGTGCTGGTCTTCGGCGTGTCGTTGGTCGCCCAGCGCATCGCCCGGCCCGAAGTCCTGCCCGAGGCGGCCGTGGAAGCCGTGACCGAGGCCAGCGAGGTCGATACACAGCCTTTCCTGACGCGTTGGGGACGGACCTTGTGGCAGTTGTTCTGGAGCACCATCCCCGTCTATGTGCTGGCCGTGCTGGTCCTGGGCGCTGCTCGGGTCTGGCTGTTTCCCCATGTCGATGGCGCCATGGCCAACAGCCTGGTATGGCTGGTGCCACTGGCCATTGTCGGCACGCTGTTCGTGATTCCTACCGCTGCGGAAATCCCCATCGTGCAAACGATGATGACCCTGGGCATGGGCACCGGACCGGCCGTGGCGTTGCTGATGACACTGCCGAGCATCAGCCTGCCGTCGCTGTTGATGCTGCGCAAGGATTTCGATGCCCGGGTGCTGGTGACCGTGGCGCTGCTGACCATGTTGGTCGGCATCGTCTGTGGGTTGATCGGGGCGGTGTTGCTTTAAGGCTTCAAGGCTGAGATCGGCGCCGGCTGATACATCGCTATCGCGAGCAGGCTCGCTCCCACAGGGGCCTGGGGTGATCGCAGATGTGCGGGCTACTGCAAATCTCCTGCTCGCGATAGCGCCGGCCCGTTCCCATACTGTCCTGAGATCAGGCCGTTCGAGCCACTCGCTCACGCAGATACTCGAGCACAGCCGCCTGCTCTCCCGCAAACTCGATCCGACCGCCCTTCTTTTCCCGCTGGAACACGTACATCGGGTCGTAATACTCGCGCAGCAACCCTTCGATCCAGCCACGATGCAAATCCACGGCGCCGCTATCGGCCTGCTCGGCCAGGGCGGCTTCCATGATGACCATCAGGCGCCGATGGCGGTCGCCTCCCAGGCGCTTGTGGATATTGTCCAGACTCGCCAGCAGCCGCTCGGAGAACAGCGAGAACCCTTCCTCGCCATGTACCGCGATAAACTCGGCGCTCAGGTTGATGACGTAATCCCGCAGAATCCGCTCGACCCGCCGCTCCACGCTGTCTTCCAGCCAGACCATCGGAACCTGTTGCATGCGCTGGTACAGCGGCAATGGCAAGGCACAACTGCCGACCATGCGGCTTTCATCTTCCACCACAAATTGCCCGATACCGGCGGCGCGCTTTTTCAACACATCCACGGCCAGGCGGTTCTCGAAATCGATGTTGGACGGCTGTCCCGTGGCACGCTTGCCGAAGCTCGAACCCCGGTGGTTGGCGTAACCTTCCAGGTCCAGGCCGTTGCCCAGCTGGTTCAGGACTTCGGTCTTGCCGGTACCGGTCATGCCACCCAGCAAGACGAAATCGCACTGGGCGACCGCCTGCTCCACGGTATCCAGCAGGAACGTGCGCATCGCCTTGTAGCCGCCGCCGACCCTGGGGTATTCGATGCCGGCTTCATCCTTGAGCCACTGCTGGACAATCTGCGAGCGCAGCCCGCCTCGAAAGCAGTACAGGACACCGTCAGGATGGGCCCGGGCGAAGTCGGCCCAGGCCTGGATACGTTGCGCCTTGGTTTCGCCGGACACCAGCTGATGCCCGAGGACGATGGCCGCTTGCTGGCCTTGCTGCTTGTAGCATGTACCGACCCGCTGCCGCTCGATATCGGTCATCAGCGGCAGATTGACCACGCCGGGAAACGCACCCTTGATAAATTCGATGGGCGCGCGGGTGTCCATCATCGGCCGGCCGTTGAGGAAAATGTCGCGGTAATCGGTAATGTCATTGCTCATCAGGACACCTCGACCGCGCTGGTCTGTCGCTCGACCAATTCGCCGATCGGCTCCAGCGCGAGGCCCAATTCAGCGGCCACCTCAAGAAACTCGCCTTCGCCCTGCGCCGTCACGGCGATCAACAGGCCGCCGCTGGTCTGCGGGTCGCACAATACGCGCTTGTGCAGTTCCTGGACGCGACCGACCTTGCTGGCGTAGCTGTCGTAGTTACGCAGCGTTCCGCCCGGCACGCAGCCCAGGTCGAGGTAATACTCGACGCCCGGCAGGCGCGGCACCGCGTCGTAGCGAATGCGTGCGGTCAACTGGCTGCCATCGGCCATTTCCACCAGATGCCCAAGCAGACCGAAACCGGTGACGTCGGTCATGGCCGTCACGCCATCGAGTTTGCCGAAGCGGCTGCCGGGTTTATTGAGGGTGCACATCCAGTCGCGGGCCAGGCCGACGTCAGCGGCGCGCAATTTGCCCTTCTTCTCCGCCGTGGTGAGGATGCCAATGCCCAGGGGCTTGGTCAGATACAGGCGGCAACCGGCAGTGGCGGTGTCGTTGCGCTTCATGTGGCGTTTCTGCACCAGGCCGGTCACGGCCAAGCCGAAAATCGGCTCGGGCGCATCGATCGAATGCCCGCCCGCTAACGGGATACCCGCCTCGTCGCACACCGAACGACCGCCGCGAATCACTTCCCGTGCGATTTCCGGGGCCAGCACATTGACGGGCCAGCCGAGAATCGCAATGGCCATCAACGGATCACCGCCCATGGCGTAGATGTCACTGATGGCATTGGTGGCGGCGATGCGGCCGAAATCGAAGGGATCATCGACAATCGGCATGAAGAAGTCGGTGGTCGACACCACCCCGCGCTCTTCGTCGATGGCATACACCGCGGCATCGTCCCGGGAGGCGTTGCCGACCCACAGTTTGGGATCAAGGTTCTGCGCACCGCTGCCGGCCAGGATCACTTCCAGCACCTGCGGCGATATCTTGCAGCCGCAACCGGCGCCGTGGCTGTACTGGGTCAGGCGAATGGGCTCGCTCATGGGCATACCTCTCATCAGTCAAGGTGAGCGATTCTAGCAGTAACATCGACGCTTCAGTGCTGATGCCGCCATGGCCAGGAGAAACTGGTACGGGATGTGCAAACGTTTGCGAGCCCCGTCAGGGCCTTCTGATCGGGTTGTTTTCTTTCATCCAGGATCACGGGCTTCGGCCCGCACGAACAAGGACTTTCCATGCATTTCATTTCCCGGCGTTGCGCCGTGCCCGGTGTATTCGCAGCCTCCCTGCTACTGAGCGCCGTTACCGGACTACCCAGCACACCCGCCCAAGCCGCACCGAACGACTCTGCCCAGGGCGAAGCCTTGAGTCCCGAAGCCACCCCGCCGAAAAAAGGCGCCTACCTGTCGGACTGGTACAACCAGAACCTGACCATCATCGGCAGCAAGGACATCAGCTTCGGCCCGCAACCCGTCGACGATGTGTACCTGGAGTATGAATATTTCGGTCGCAAGGGGCCGTTCGAACTGTACGGCTACGTCGACATTCCGAAGATTTTCGACATCGGCAACAGCCACGACAAAGGGGCATGGGATCACGGCTCGCCGCTGTTCATGGAACATGAACCGCGTATCTCCATCGACTCCCTGGCGGGTCGCAGCCTGGCCATCGGGCCATTCAAGGAATGGTATGTGGCGTTCGACTGGATCTATGACCACGGCAGCAACAGCGCCAATCGTGGCAACACGTTGTACAGCGGACTGGGCACCGACATCGACACCCATTCCCGGGTCAACCTGTCGGCCAACTTCTACGGTCGGTATCAATGGGAAAACTACGGCGCCAGCAATGAATATTCCTGGGATGGCTACCGCGCTCAACTCAAGTACATCGTGCCGATCAGTCGGTTCAGCAATGGTGCGTCCCTGACCTACATCGGCTTCACCAACTTCGATTTCGGCTCGAACCTGCACAAGGACAATCCGGCACGCACCGCCAACGCCACGGTCGCCACCAACGTCTTGCTGTATTCCTTCACTCACCTGCGCTTCACGCTGGTGGGCCGCTACTTCCACAACGGCGGCAACTGGGAAGATGGCAGTGAACTGAACTTCGGCGACGGCAACTTCCGCGCCCGTTCCGACGGCTGGGGCTACTACGCCGGGGTAGGTTATCAATTCTGATCGGGGGCACTGGCGATGGAATTTTCGTCCATCACGAGAATCACTTGAACATCAACCTGATGTTCAACAGGAGACTGCCGATGTCCCTTTCCTCCGCCGCTGCCGACAGCACCCACCTGGATTACGGCCTCGACACGCTGTTCGGCCGGGAAACCAAAAGCATCGACTGCCGGTTCGATGTCAAACGCCTCGATGACGGTGAGCCGCCGTGGTTCGCGCTGCACATTCGCCCCCCACTGCCGGATGATCTGGAGAAGGCCCAGATCGTGGTGTTTACTGCCGAGGGGCGGCGGATCAGCGGGATTGTCCGGCGCACCGAGCGCCTGGCCGATGACAGCCTACAGCTGGATGTCGAGCCTGACTGACGTATTGGAAAGCTTGCGCAGCGCTGGAGTCCGGCGGGATGCCCGTGGGATGATCGGCCTCCCATACGCCCTCCACGCCGAGAGTTTCAATGTCATTGCTGATAAAACACACGGCTGTCCTGTTGCTGACAGCCGTCGCCAGTCTGGCTGTCGTGCCAGCCCATTCGGCCCCAGCCAAAGCCTCCGGCGATCTACCGCCCCAGAAGGTATCGATGCTGGGCGGCAAATTTGTCTTTACCTTGCCCAAGGGCTTCACCGCCACGCCACTGCCTGCCGGCGATGCCGCCCAAGGCACGGCAGGGGCGACGGGGACCATGTACAGCAACGCCACCAGCAGGACCGTGGTGATCACGGCTGAAAACACCATCGTCAATGGTGCGAAGGTCAAGGATGACGATGCGGCGTTTCTCGATACGACCATGGCCGGCTTCGCCGCCCAGCGAAGCAAAGCCCTACCGGACGCCAGGATCCTCAGCGAAAAAAGCCTGACCCTCAAAGGCAGTGGGCTGGGCCTGCGTCAACTCGACACCAGCGCCACCCAGGGCGGCGGGCCGACCCTCGACACCACATTGCTGGGAGCCTCCGGCACGCGCGTGGCGGTGGTACAGATCATCTCCCGGGCCAGCGACAAGAACGGACATGAAGCGCTGGTGAAACAGATCGCCAGCGGCAAGTGATGGCCTCGGCGCGGGGCGTGTGGGAGCGGGCTTGCTCGCGAAGGCGGTGGGTCTGTTGGCATTGATACAGGATGTGCCGACGTCATCGCGAGCAGGCTCGCTTCCACAGGCGGTCTGCTGTAGACATGATTCGTGCTAACACCGGGCAACATCATGTGGGAGCGAGCCTGCTCGCGATAGCGTCAGCCCAGGCAACCATGTTCCACCCTGCAGCCGCTACGGATTGAGCCGCTCCAGCCAGGCCCGCAGGTCCTGCACTTCCAAGGCACTGATGGTATGCCCAACACCCGGGTAGGCATGGAATTCCGGCTCCAGGGCCAGGGTCTTCAGCAACGTGTCGGCCTCGGTGCCGTCGTGGTAGGGAATGATCGGATCGGCCGTGCCGTGGCCGATGAACACCGCCAGCGACCGCCGCGATTCGTCGGGGGTCAGTTCGGCTTGCAGCACGGACAGGACCCGCCCGCCCATCGCGGCGATTCCACCGACCGCTTCGGGGTGTCGCAAGGCGACTTCGTAACTCATCATCGCGCCCTGGCTGAAGCCCACCAGATAGACCTGGCTGGCGTCCGTCGGGTATTTGGCCCGGGCCTTTTCGATGAAATCCAGCAACATCTGGCCGCTGGCCTTCAAGTCCGAAGTGTCACCGTCATAAGCGCCCTCGCCCTTCTTCGCAAACCACTGGTAATGGCCCGGTTCCATGCTCTTCGGCGCCCGCACCGAGAGGTAGTTGTAGTGCTTGGGCAGCTCGTCCTTGAGTTCGAACAGATCCTGCTCGTTGCTGCCGGAGCCATGCAGGAATATCACCAGCGGCCGGTCCCTGGCCTGCTCGTCGGCCTGGGCCAGGTAACTGAGCGGCAAATCCGTGTGCAGCGAGGGCTGGGCTTGCAACCCGGACGAGACCAGCAACAGGAACAGGGCGAACGCTTTGAACATTGATCTTCCTCCATCATTCGAGAGCCCCATGGCGGGGCCGTACGGTGAGGTAGACAGCACTTTTCAGTCGTTGGTCAATTTCCCGGTGCGTATCGGCTCACGTCCCGCCACTTTCGCCTGCCAGATGCCCGGCTGGGTATAGCGCCCACGGTCCAGGGCGAACAGCACGCCGCTGGTGCCGGCCCGTACCGTCGTGACCCGGTCATTCAACGGGTCGACCACTTCAAACAAGGGATCGCCCTGCTCCACCCATTCGCCCGCTTCGCGCAGGAAACTCACCACGCCATGGTGCGGTGCGAACAAGTACTCGGTGCCCTCGAAGGGAAAACCTTCACAGCATTGGGCCGGCACGGACGGCCAGTCACCGCCGATGAAACCCTGCTCGGCAAGAAACCCGAGGATAGCCTCGCAGTTGGCCTGGGCCTGGTGCACCCGCGTGTCGCCCATGCTCCCCAATTCCAGGGTGGTCGCCAGGTTGGCCGGCGGGATCGCCGCTTCAGGAAAAGCCCTGGCCAGGCGCAGCCAGGGGGTGGAGCAGGATTCGTCGAACGAACTGCCGCCGGAGTCTTCGCACAGCAACGCCACGCCGGCTTTCAGCCGTGCAGCCAGGGAGCGCCACTGCGGCCACTGTTGCGGCAAGGCGTACAGATGAATGGCCGCCTCGAAATCGCAGTGCAGGTCGAGGGTGATATCGGCATCGCAGGCATGGCGCAGCAGGAGACGATGCAGGGCTTCGAGCTGCGAAGGGGGTGCCGGCAACTCGTCCAGGACCTGAAGCATGGTCTGGCGGATCAAGGTGATATTGGCCGCCGGATCGTCCCCCAATCGGTCACCGACACGTTGCGCCACCGGGGCGCTGAGTTCCACGAAGGCGCGGTTGAAGTTCTTGCCGCTGCCCAACTCGAAACGTCCCATATGGGCGCTTTGCAGATGCTGATCCAGGCCGATGGGGTTGGCCACCGGCACCAGCTCGATCACCCCCTTGAGCAAGCCTTGGGCCTCGAGGGCGTTGAGCCGCTGCTTCAACTCCCACGCGGTGCGCATGCCCGGCAACTCATCGGCGTGCAGGCTGGCCTGGATGTAGACCTTGCGTGGGCCATGGCCATAACGAAACACACTGAGCCGACGTTCGGTGCCGAGGTGGCTCCATGGCAGGGTATGGTCGATGCGTTGCATGAAATCTCCAGGTACGAAGGCGCTCAGGGCACAGGGTAAAACAATCACCCATGAAAAAGGTGGCCGACCGGGTCAACGGAGGGCCACCTTGGTTTCAACGATCAGTGCCCGTAGATGTCGAAGGCGAAGTACTTGTCCTGCACCTTCTTGTACGTGCCGTTGGCGCGGATCTCGGTAATGGCGGCGTTGAATTTCTCGGCCAGGGCCTGATTACCCTTGCCCACGGCAATGCCGGCACCGCCACCGAAGTACTTCGGATCGTCATAGGCCGGGCCCACGAACGCGAAGCCCTTGCCGGCGTCGGTTTTCAGGAAGCCATCGTCAAGGTTGACCGAATCGGCCAGCATGGCGTCGAGACGGCCGGCGACCATGTCCAGGTTGGCTTCCTGCTGGGAGCTGTAGCGCACCAGGTTGATGCCCGCCGGTACCAGCACTTCGGTAGCGAAACGATCATGGGTGCTGGCCCGCAGCACACCGACCTTCTTGCCCTTGAGTTCGGTCAACGGGTCCTTGATCCCGGAACCTTCCTTCATCACGAAGCGTGCCGGGGTGTGATAGTACTTGATGGTGAAATCGACGCTCTTCTTGCGATCGTCGGTGATGGTCATCGACGACAGGATCGCGTCGATCTTCTTCACCTTCAGCGCCGGGATCAGGCCATCGAACTCCTGCTCGACCCAGACACACTTGACCTTCATCTGCTCACATAACGCATCACCGATATCGACATCGAAGCCGGCCAGTTTGCCGTCAGCGGTTTTCATCGAGAACGGCGGGTAACCGGCTTCGATCCCGAGGCGGATCGGCTTGGCGTCAGCGGCTACGGCCGACAAGGACAACACGGACAGTGCCAGGGCACCGAACATTGCTAGCTTCTTCATTCTTGCTCCTGAGTGCGCAGTTTTTTATTGGCAGATCGTAGGCAGCGTTCGGTTGGCAAAAACCGAAGTGGCCGGGAGTCTAGAGGGGCACTCGGAGGGCGAATTGTGTCGAGGCGACAAATAGTTATAAAAATAATCAGGTGTGCCTGATGTCCATGAAGTTTGCGAAAAACCTGACAGGCACAAATGCCTGTGGCGAGGGAGCTTGCTCCCGTTGGGGCGCGCAGCGGCCCCGGGAATCATGACTTCAGACCGAGGGGGCTGCTGCGCAGCCAGCGGGAGCAAGCTCCCTCGCCACAGGGGTATCGGCTGCTGCAAAAATCAACAGTCGCAGCTGACCGCCGTGTCCGCCACGCGCTCCACCAGACCGGTCAGGCGAAAGCCTTCATCGAGCCAGCCCATGACGCCGCCGATCATTTCCTTGACCGGATAGCCCAGGGTTGCCAGGCGGACCGCCGCCTTGTTCGCACCGTTGCAGTGTGGCCCGGCGCAATAGACCACGAACAATGTGCTTTTCGGATAAGCGGCCAGCGACTGGGCAGTGAGCGAGCGCGTCGGGATATTGATCGCGCCTGGCACATGACCGCGTTCATAAGCCAGGGGGCCGCGGACATCCACCAGAACGAAGTCGACCTCGCCGGCCTGTTGGCTGGCATGAACGTCGGAACAATCTGTTTCGAACGTCAGACGACGGCTGAAATGCTGTAGGGCAACATCGGACGGAGCAGCAGGCACTTCGCTAACCGGACTGGGCATGGTGGGTACTCCAAGGGGGATGAGGGCGTAAGGAGACTTTATCCGGCCTATGCTAACCGCTAAAGTGGCGCACAAGACACTCAGTGGGAATTTTCCGCCAAATGCAGCCTTCCCCCGGCCTGGTCGCGGTCCTTGCCTATGACGGCTTGTGCACGTTCGAATTCGGCGTCGCCGTCGAGATTTTCGGACTGGCCCGACCCGAATTCGATTTCGCCTGGTACGAACACCGGATCGTCGCCGTCGATGACGGCCCGTTGCGCGCCATGGGCGGCTTCCAGGTGCTGGCCGATGGCGGCATGGAACTGCTGGATACGGCACGGACCATCGTCATCCCAGGCTGGCGCAGTCGCAGCGAGCCACCGCCCGAAGACCTGCTCGAAGCACTGCGCAAGGCCCATGCCCGTGGCGCGCGCCTGCTGTCGATCTGCTCCGGGGCCTTCGTGTTGGCGGCCGCCGGGTTGCTGGACGGGCTGGGGGCCACGACCCACTGGCGCTACACCGATGAACTGGCCGAAAGCTTTCCGGCCATTCTGGTCGATCCGGATGTGCTGTACGTGGACTCAGGCCAAGTCATCACCTCGGCCGGCAGCGCCGCCGGCATCGATGCCTGCCTGCACCTGGTGGCGCGGGATTTCGGTGCCCAGGTCGCCAACGCCGTGGCGCGCCGATTGGTGATGCCGACGCAACGCACCGGCGGTCAGGCGCAGTTCATTCCATCGCCGGTCAGCCGCACCCCGCGCAGCGATCTGTCCGGAGTCATGCAGTGGGCCCGTGAACACCTGCACGAGCCCCTCGGCGTGCGCGAACTCGCCAGCCAGGCGGCCATGAGCGAACGGACATTCCTGCGCCGCTTTACCCAGGCCTGCGGCCTGTCGCCCAAGGCCTGGCTGCAACATGAACGCCTGGCGCGCGCCCGGGAGCTGCTGGAAAGCACCCGGGACAACACCGACAACATCGCCCAACTGTGCGGCTACCGTTCGGTGGAAAGCTTTCGCGTGGCGTTCCGCAGCGTGGTGGGGCTGGCGCCGTCGGTGTATCGGGAGCGGTTCGGGCGGGGGTGAAGCCCCCCATGCAGAAAACTCGGCGAGCGCTGTTGTGGCGAGCCACAAAGTTGATGCAGCGACGCCATTCGGATATCAACGCTTACGCAACAAATAAGTATCCATGATCCACCCATTCGCCTGCCGCGCCGCCTTGCGAGTCCGCTCGATGTCATCGGCCACGTCCCCCAGCCGTCCGGCAATGAGCAGCTCGTCCGGTGTCCCGACGTAGGCGCCCCAGTAGATATGCGTATCGGGATCGCTCACCTGGCGGTATGCATCCTCGGCGTCGAGCATCACCACCACGCTCGCCGCGTCCCCCACCTGCCCCGCCGCCAACCGCCGCCCCGTAGTGATCTCCAACGCGCCGCCAATGCCGTTCAACGGTACTTTGTGCTGCGCCGCCAGGGCCTGGACGCTGGTGATGCCTGGGATCACTTCGAACTCGAAGTCGCAGCGCCCCGTCTCGAGAAGGGCCTGCAGGATGCGAACAGTGCTGTCGTACAACGACGGGTCGCCCCACACCAGGAAACCGCCGCACTCCCCGTCGGACAATTCTTCATCAATCAACCTTTCAAACGTCGCCTGCTTCGCGCGATTCAGGTCTTCGATGCTGCTGGCGTAGTCCGGATCGCCGCGTTGACGCTCAGGACTACAAGCTTCGACAAACCGATAAGGGCGATCATTGATGTAGCGCGCGCAGATCTCGCGCCGCAGGTCCAGCAGTGTGTGCTTGGCGGGCCCCTTGTCCATCAGAAAGAACACATCTACCCGATTCAGGGCCTTTACCGCTTGCATCGTCAAGTAATCCGGATCGCCGGCGCCGATACCAATAACTGAAAGCTTCTTCATGTCCATGGCTCCTGGGTGCGCAAGCGCCACACCCCGTTGAAACGCAACTCCAGGGAAGACAACGGTTCGATGTCGATCCGGCTGAAGCTGCTTGCCGGGCATTGCAAGACGTTCATCAGGGCCGCCCGGATCACGAACGGATGAGTGATAGCCAACAGGTGTCCCGGTTCACTTTCCAGGCTTGCCAGCCAGTCCCCGACACGGCGACATAGCCGGTCGATGGACTCGCCGCCATGGGGAGTTGCGTGGGAATCATCGAACCAGGCTTGCAGGTGCTCCGGTTCGGCCTGGAGCAGCACCTCGATAGACAACCCACCCCATCGCCCCATATCACAATCGGCCAGGGCCTGGACCACCTGGAATTCGTCGCCGAACAATGCGGCGGTCTGGCGCGTGCGCAACTCAGGTCCGCAGAGGATGTGCCGAACGTTTCGATACCCGCGGCCGGCCTCCGGGCGCCTGGCCAGCCAGTCAGTGTCGAGTGATTCGTCCAGCGCGAAACGCGCCTGCTTTTGGGCGACGGTTCGGGCATGGCTGATCAATGTCAGACAGGTAGCTTGCACGTGGGACGCTCACAGTAGCTGAGGGCGGATACTGAAGTCTTTGAAGTACGGCACCTTATCTGAAATCAAATATCCGAGACAAAAAGTCGTTATGTCTGACACAGAAAAAAGCATTGGCTGACATACCACTCCCTTCTTTCCAAGCCCCGGCCTACAGGACTTTCGCACCAATTTCGAGCATTTTAAACGAAACGTAAAAACCACTGGACATGTAGCACTGGCTACATAAATACTGTTTTCAGGAGTTATGAAAGAAATTCAACACCCATCCAGCAAGGAGCACGGATGCCGCCTCTCAGGGACCTCATTACCGATCCCGGCCTGATCTTGACGCCGTCGGAACGCAAGGTCGTACGTGCTCTGCTCGATCATTATCCGCGCAATGGCCTCGGCCCGATGTCGCGCCTGGCCGAACATGCCGGCGTGAGCGACCCGACCATTGTGCGCCTGGTAAAGAAACTCGGATTCGGCGGCTATGCCGAGTTCCAGGATGCGCTGCTGGTCGACATGGACCACCGCCTGCGCTCCCCCCGCACGATGTTGCAACCTCGGATCAAATTGCAGCAAGGCGACACCTGGAGCCAATACCTGGTAGCCAGCCAGCGTAGCCTGCTGGAGACCCAGGTCCTGACCCAGCCCGAAGACGTGCGCATTCTCGTGCAGTGGCTGCTCGAGCCCCGGCACCAGATACATTGCTTCGGCGGACGCTTCAGCAGCTTCCTCGCCCATTACCTGCTCAATCACCTGCGCCTGCTGCGGGCCGGCTGTTTTGCCCTGGAAGACAACGCGCAACTGCCCGACCGCCTGTTCGACGTGCAACGCCAGGATGTGGTTTTGATCTTCGATTATCGTCGCTACCAGGCCCAGGCCCTTCGTGTCGCCAGTGCAGCCAAGCAACGCCACGCCCGAGTCGTGTTGTTCAGCGACATCTATGCTTCGCCATTGCGCGAACTGGCCGACCTGATTATCAGCGCGCCGGTGGAATCAGTCTCGGCCTTCGATAGCCTGGTACCGGCGCTGGCCCAGGTTGAAGCATTGATCGCCTGCCTGACGTTGCAATGTCCTGGCCTGGCCGAACGCCTGGACGGTATCGACGGCTTGCGCACTGAATTCGACACGCACCTGTTGGAGGAAAAATAAGGATGTTCTCGCTCCCTCACCGCTCCCCCCGGGACCTGCCGTTTACCCGCGACCACACCGCATTGCTGCTGGTCGACATGCAACGGGCCTGGCTGGAGCCGCAGTTCGATGCTCATCTGGACACCCCCGAGGCCGACTATTTCATCCGCCGCGCTCGCCAGCGTGTGATCCCCAACCAGCAACGCCTGCTCGACGGGGTGCGTGCAGCCCGGCAAAACGTCTTGCACACCCACATCGAAAGCCTCACCGCCGATGGCCGCGACCGTTCCCTGGACCATAAGCTGTCGGACATGCACTTGCCCAAGGGCAGTCCCCAGGCGCAAATCATCACCGAACTGACGCCGCTGGAAAACGAGATCGTGCTGCCCAAGACCTCCTCGGGGGTCTTCAACTCCACCAATATCGACTACGTGCTGCGCAACCTGCAGGTCCGACACCTGATCGTCGCCGGTATCGTCACCGATCAGTGTGTCGACATGGCCGTGCGCGACGCCGCCGACCGCGGTTATCTGGTCACGCTGGTGGAGGATGCCTGCGCCACGTACACCGAACAGCGCCACCTGGCCTGCCTGAATGCCATCAAGGGTTATTGCTGGATCACCGACACCGATACCGTGCTCGGACGTTTGCAGGAGATGCAGCCATGAGCCGCCTCGAAGCCGCAGCGCTCACTCCGCTGCCCGTCACCACGCTGGTGAGCACCGACCTGATCGGCGTGACCCGCGGACGCTCGTTTCCCAGCGATGAACTGCCCCACTACGTCACTGCCGGTTGTGGCTGGGTGCCGGCCAACAGCGCGCTGACACCCCAGGACATCATTGCTTCGACCAATCCCTGGGGGGCGTATGGCGACCTGCGACTGGTACCGGACCTGTCCAGTCGGGTCACCATCGGCAACGGTCCCGATCCCGAGGCCCCGGCGCTGGATTTCATCCACTGTGACGTGCGCGAGACCGACGGCCGACCCTGGGGCGCCTGCCCGCGCACGCTGCTGCATGACGAAGTGGAACGCTATCGCAGCGAACTGGGCTTGCAGGTCTTCGCCGCATTCGAGCATGAGTTCAATCTCAAATCCCCCCTGCCCCAACCCGATCGCCTGGCCTTCAGCCTCCAGGCCCAGCGCCAGCAGGCCGGGTTCGCCGGGTGGCTGCTCAGTGCCCTCCGGGCTGGGGGCGTCGAACCGGAAATGTTCCTGCCCGAATATGGCAAGCAACAGTATGAAATCACCTGCCGCCCGACCCTGGGCGTCGCCGCCGCCGACCGCGCGGTGAACGTGCGCGAAATCACCCGCGAAATCGCCCGGCAGATGGGCCTGGAGGCAAGCTTCGCGGCCAAGACCTCGGCCGAGGCCGTGTGCAACGGCGTGCACCTGCACCTGAGCCTGCAAGACCTGGACGGCGATCCGGTGCTCCACGACAGCGCGAGCGACAACGGCCTGTCCAGCCTCGGTCGGCATTGGGCCGCCGGTGTTCTGCAGCATCTGCCGGCGCTGTGCGCGCTGACGGCGCCGACGCCGGTTTCCTACGAACGCCTGCAACCCCATCACTGGAGCGCGTCCTACGCTTGCCTGGGACAGCGCAACCGCGAAGCGGCGCTGCGCATCTGCCCGACCGTGAGCCTGGGGGGCAAGCCGCTGGCGAACCAGTACAACCTGGAGTTCCGCGCCATGGATGCCACCGCCTCACCGCACCTGGCGATGGCGGCCTTGTTGATCGCCGGACGACTGGGCATCGAACAACGGTTGGCGCTCAATGCCGTCACCGATGAGATACCTGACGATTTGAATGAGGAAGAACGCCGGACTCGTGGCATTATCGCCCTGCCGACCACCCTGGCCCAGGCACTGGATTGCCTGCGTCACAGCGGGGCTCTGTTGGAGGCCCTGCCCGGCCCGCTGGTCGAAACCTACTTCGCCTTGAAGGCCCAGGAACTGGCCTTGACCCAGGCGCTGTCACCTGCCGAGCGATGTGAGCACTATGCGCGAATCTATTGAGTGCGCCGAGTCGGGGCTTTACACCGAACCGCCCTACCGGCTGATCCGGGAGAACGCCGAGCACCCGTTGATATTGGTGTGCGAGCACGCCAGCCGCTTCATCCCCGCCGCACTGAACGACCTGGGCCTGGACGAGACGGCGGCCCATGAACACATTGCCTGGGACATCGGTGCCCTGGCCCTGGCCGAACGCCTGTCCGAGACGCTCGGCGCGACCTTGCTGGCGGCCACCTATTCACGCCTGCTGATCGACTTGAATCGTCCGCTCCACGTGCCGGACAGCATCCCGCCCCAGAGCGAGATCTACCAGGTCCCGGGCAACCAGTCCCTGGACGAAGCCACCCGGCAATACCGCCAGCAATGCCTGTTCCATCCCTTCCATGACCGGTTGCGGGCGCTGATCGACCAGCGCCTGGCCGACAACCGACCGACGCGGGTGGTGGGTATCCACAGTTTTACCCCGGTGTTCTACGGCCAGCCCCGCGCCCTGGAAGCCGGTGTGCTGTTCGCCGACGCCGTGGACTATGCCCAGCGCATCGTCGATGGGCTCGGTCGGCATTCGCTGCGGGTGGCGGGCAACCAGCCCTACCGGATCAACCCATTGAGCGACATGACGGTTCCGGTTCACGGCGATAGTCGCGGTCTGGACTCGGTATTGATCGAGGTGCGCAACGACCTGCTGCGCAGCCCCGAGGCGGTGCGCACCTGGAGCGCCTACCTGGCGCCATTGTTGTAGCAGGCAGCCACAAACAATAGAAAAACAAAATCAACGATTAGCTGAAACGGAGAACGGCTTGTGAGTATCGAGGCATTTGGCTACAAACAGGAATTGAAGCGCAGCCTGTCGCTGACGGACCTGGTGGTGTACGGGATGATTTTCATGATCCCCATCGCCCCGTTCGGCGTGTATGGCTACGTGAACGCCGAGGCGCCGGGGATGGTGCCGCTGGCGTATATCATCGGCATGGTGGCGATGCTGTTCACCGCCCTGAGCTACGGCAGCATGGCCCGGGCCTTCCCGGTGGCCGGCTCCGTTTATTCCTACGCACAAAGGGGCCTCAACCCACACGTCGGGTTCATTGCCGGCTGGTTGATGTTGCTGGACTACCTGCTGATCCCGCCGCTGCTCTATGTCTACGCCGCCATGGCGCTGAATCACCTGTATCCGGACATTCCCAAGGTCGGTTTCATCCTGGCCTTCCTGGTGAGCGCGACTTTCGTCAACCTGCGGGGTATCACCTTTACCGCGCGGATGAACATCATTTTCCTGCTGGCCCAACTGGTGGTGCTGGGGATTTTCCTGTTCTACGCCTGGAATGCCCTGCATGGCGGGGCCGGCAACGGCCAGATGACCCTGGCGCCGCTGTACAGTCCGGAACACTTCAACTTCGCCCTGCTGATGCAAGCCGTATCGATTGCCGTGTTGTCGTTCCTCGGATTCGATGCCATCTCCACCCTGGCCGAAGAAATCAAGGGGGATCCGGGACGCAGCATCGGCAAGGCAGCGTTGGTGACCTTGTTGGTGATGGGCGCGATTTTCGTGGTGCAAACCTGGATCGCCACGGACCTGGCGGCCGGCATGGGCTTCAAGTCCGCCGACACCGCCTTCTATGAAATCGCCGAACTGGCGGCCGGTAGCTGGCTGGCCACCCTGACCGCTGTCGCCACGGCGCTGGCGTGGGGCGTGGCGGTGGCGATCACCTCCCAGGCCGCGGTGTCGCGCCTGTTGTTCGGCATGGCTCGGGACGGCAAGCTGCCCAAGGTGCTGGCGAAGGTTCATCCGAAACACAACACACCGTACATGAGCATCTATCTGGTGGCCGTGCTGTCGCTGCTGATCTGCTACCTGTTCATCAATGCCGTGGACACCCTGACCTCCCTGGTCAACTTCGGCGCCTTGAGCGGCTTCATGCTGTTGCACATCACCGTGATCAATCACTACTGGCGCCGCCAGCGCTCCGGGCAACTGATCCGTCACCTGATCTGCCCGCTGATCGGCTTCGGCATCGTCGCGGCCATCATGTACAACATGGGCGTGGATGCGCAGAAGCTGGGCCTGGTCTGGATTGCGGCGGGCCTGGTCTATCTGTGCGCGCTGAACAAGTTCGGCAGCCACACCGCCCTGCCCGACCCGGCGGGCCAATGAAATCCGGAGCTGGTCGCAGGGGGCGACCAGCCGCTGTAGTTGTAACCGTTACAACGCGTGGACATCGACAGTGATCGTCAAGCCCGGTGCAGCCACCGGGCCCTGGAACAGGAGTGCAATCCATGCTGGCCTTACGTCCAGTTCAGTTAAGCGATCTGCAACAACTGCAGCAACTGGCCCGTGACAGCCTGGTGGGGGTCACCTCGCTTCCGGACGATACCGAGTGCCTGCGGGAAAAAATTCTCGACTCGTGCGCTTCGTTCGACGCCGACGTCCAAAGCCCGGGCGGGGAAAACTACTTTTTCGTGTTGCAAGACCTGGTGTCCGGACGCCTGGTGGGCTGTTCGGAGATTCTCGCCAGCACCGGTTGCAACGAACCGTTCTACAGCCTGCGCAACCGACCGTTTTCCAGTACCTCCCGGGAACTGAACATCCGCCACGGCGTGCCGGCACTGTCGCTGTGCCAGGACCTCAACGGCCAGACCCTGCTGCGTGGTTTCCACATCGACGCGGAACGGGTGCGCACGCCGGAGTCGGAGCTGCTGTCCCGGGCCCGGCTGATGTTCATCGCCGCTCACCCGCAACGCTTCGCCGATTCGGTCATCACGGAAATCGTCGGTTTCAGCAGCGAAGACGGCCAATCACCGTTCTGGGACGCCATCGGCCAGCACTTTTTCGACTTGCCCTACGCCGAAGCCGAGCGCTTGTGCGGACTGCAGAACCGGACTTTCCTTGCCGAGCTGATGCCCCAGTACCCCATTTATGTCCCCATGTTGCCGCCTGCGGCCCAGGCCTGCATCGGCCAGGTACATCCTGACGGCCAGGAAGCCTTCGACATCCTGGCGCGCGAGGGTTTCGAAACCAACAGCTACGTGGACCTCTTCGATGGCGGACCGACGCTGCACGCTCGCATCGCGAACATCCGCTCCATCGCCGAAAGTCGTATGGCTTCGGCTCGACAGAGCCCGCAGATTGATGCCCGTGGTCGCTATCTGGTGAGCAACGACAGCCTTGGAAACTATCGGGCGATCGTGGCTGAGCTGGATGTCGGCTCCGAAGGAACGGTAACCCTGACACCCGGGATGCTCGCAGCGTTGAACATCACTGATGGGCAACAGATCCGGGTGGTTGCCTTATGAACGTCATGCAAAGTCGTTTCCCAGGCCGACACGACGAAGGAGCTGCATCATGATTGTCCGCCCGGTCGCCATCACCGACCTGCCCGCATTGCTGGACCTTGCCCGCTGCGCAGGCCCGGGGTTCACCAGCCTGCCGGCCAATGAAGAACGCCTGGCCCATCGCATACGCTGGGCCCAGCGTACCTTTGCCGGACAAGTCGAGCGGGCCGACGCCGACTACCTGTTCGTACTCGAGGACGATGACCGGCAAGTGGTCGGTATCAGCGCCCTGACCGGCGCGGTCGGCCTGCGTGAGCCGTGGTACAACTATCGGGTCGGGGTCACGGTCAGTTCTGCGCCGGAGCTGGGCATCCAGCGGCAGATCCCTACCCTGTTTCTCAATAACGAGATGACCGGGCAATCGGAAATCTGCTCGTTGTTCCTGCACCCCGCCCAGCGTCATGGTCATAACGGGCGGCTGTTGTCCCTGGCCCGTCTGTTGTTCGTTGCGGAGTTCTCCCAGTTGTTCGGGGAAAAACTGATCGCCGAGTTGCGCGGCCACGCCGATGAGCACGGTTGCTCGCCGTTCTGGGACAGCCTGGGACGACACTTTTTCCAGAAAGACTTCGCCTACGCCGATCAGTTATCCGGCATGGGCAACAAGTCATTCATTGCCGAATTGATGCCGCGCCAGCCGCTGTACACCTGCCTGCTCACCCAGCAGGCCCAGGCCGTGATCGGCAGGGCCCATCCGAACACCGAACCGGCCTTGAGGATTCTCGGCGCCGAGGGTTTCAGCCATAAGGGCTACATCGATATTTTCGACGGCGGCCCGGTGATCGAAGCGCCGGTCTCGAATATCCGCAGCATCCGCGACAGTCAGTCATTGATCCTGGCAGTCGGCTCACCGGACGAACAGGCCCCCCTCTGGCTGATCCACAACCGGCGCCTGGAAAACTGCCGGGTCACCAGCGCCCGGGGCCATCACAACGGCCATAGCCTGATCGTCGACCGGCTCGCCGCCAAACGCCTGCAAGTCCAGCCAGGTGACACGGTGCGCGCCGTGCCGCTGCTCGGTCAGGGGCGACAGGCCGTGGCGGCATAGAGAGTACACACGCACCACCTGCGGCCCCGGGACAACTGACCGCCAGTTGACTGGATTCGCTACCCGTGCCGGGCAACTCGACAAAAACGACTTAGTTCATTCGCAATACTTGTCGACAATTCCTTAGTTGCCCCTCCCCCACGCAAAACTCATACTTTCGCGCATCGACCCACTGCTGCGAAAACGTTCATGATCAAAAATCTAATCAGCGAAAATTTTTCGCCAGAGCACATAGCGAAAGAAATAAAAACATTAGACATGACCGCGCAAGTCAACCAACTGATCAGCGACTTGAATAGCCAGCCGTCGTTTGCCAAGACCCCGTCCCGGCGCGCGACCCTCATGAACATTTCCAATCCGCACACAGGAACTTTGCTGTTGCATTGCACCAGCATCGGCAATATCAGTATCAGGACTACCACCCCAGACAGCGCTCTTTCGCCACTCTACTCGGTCCCCGGGCAAAGTGTTTTATTTGCCCTTGACCAACCATACGAAGTGCAACTTTATATGCGCCATGAACAGCAACTTGAACAACTCGACAGGGTTATTGTTAATCAGCAAAACCCGCTTATCATCGATGGCAGTCGAACATTATTCGACTACGCTCCGACAGGGCTCGAAGCTGCGCGATTAACAGGTCGAATCAACTTGCTGGACAGAAGTGCCGACATCAGCGTGTTCGATCGCGTCTCGCTGCAGAAAGTAGCCTGGATGCCTCACGACGAAAGCGCCGCCCGGTTCCTGGTGAGCCTGGAATTGCTCGAAACGCTCGGCGACCCCGGAGGCTCCAAAGTTGCCGAAGAGCTGATCTATCACTATCACCCGGCAGTGGCGTGGAAGGCTTTTCAGCTGCTCTATCAGGCCGCCCCGCACAAGGCACTGAACTATGTCCCGCTGTTAAGAAAACTCAAGAATCCACGCCTGGATAATCTGCTTTCGCCATTGGAGAAGGCAGCATGAATCTGGAAACATTTATCGCACGTTTGAATACCCGTGACTTACAGCGGGACAAGCATTGCATCATGGACGACCTGCGTCAGTTGGCTTCGAACCGTTTTCTATTAAGCGAGCATCTTTATGCCTCGATCCAGGAGAATGGTTTCAGTACCCGTAACAGCCTCTACAATGCCTACGCATTTGTACTGCACAGCGATGACCTGTTCACGCTGCGCCTGGGGTTCTGGGCGCCGGTCAACCTGCATGATGAAGGCGAAACTTTTATCTATGACCTGAACCACAGTCACGACTTCGAAATGTATACCGTCGGTTACAGCGGCGACGGCTACACGACCATCATCCGCGAGATATTGGACGACCTGCCACTGCAAGCAGGCAAAGTTCCTCGACTGGGAAAACCGTGCAGCATCAAACTTTCGCCCGGCGAAGTTTTATACATGCCGCCCCTGAGGGAAATCCACAGGCAAATTGCACCCCAATCGATGTCCGCATCATTGAGTCTGCTAATTCATCCCGAACATTCGAACCTCGCTGACGAAGCCTGGTGTTTTGATGAACATTACATGCCGCTTTATCCCGGCATTGCTGCGCAAGAGACAGCACTGTTTACCCAGATGCTGTCATTGCTCCCCGCTGGGCAGTCGTCCGCTGCCCAGTAACCAAAAGAAGGAAGAAACCGTGAATAATCCAATGAAAAACTGGGATGAAACCCCCTTGTTGCGCGCGGCGGCCAATGTGGTCGATACCGCCATGCAACTTACCAGCGAAATCCAATGCACCATCCCGGGGTTCCCGACACGCTTCAACGTAGGGAACATCCATGAGATCAAGCAAATCTGGAGCGTGCCCGCACAACACTGAACGGGTCCTGGATAATCGCTCCCTACCGGGCCGCAGACCTCCCAGGCCTGCGGCCTTTTTCGATGCGCGGCAAACATGGCCCATGCGCATTCGTCATCATCCTTACGCCTGCCACGTGATAGCCTTTGGTTCTTTCGGCGTTGACATTTTTGCTCAAGCCCTTCCATTCCATTGGTGGAACTCATATGTCCAGGCTTTCCCATCAAGATTTGCGCCGTAACTTCCGCCAACTCCTGGCTTCTCAGACCTGCTACCACACCGCATCGGTGTTTGACCCGATGTCGGCGCGCATCGCTGCCGACCTGGGTTTTGAAGTGGGGATCCTGGGAGGCTCGGTTGCGTCGTTGCAAGTATTGGGCGCACCGGACTTTGCGTTGATTACCCTCAGCGAGTTCGCCGAACAGGCCACCCGCATCGGCCGTGTGGCCCAATTGCCGGTGATCGCCGATGCCGACCATGGCTACGGTAACGCCCTGAACGTGATGCGCACCATCATCGAACTCGAACGCGCCGGCGTGGCAGCCCTGACCATCGAAGACACCCTGCTGCCGGCCCAGTTCGGCCGCAAATCCACCGACCTGATCGGTGTAGCGGAAGGCGTCGGCAAGATCCGCGCAGCGCTGGAAGCCCGGGTCGATCCGGAAATGGCAATCATCGCCCGCACCAATGCCGGGATCCTGCCGGTGCAGGAAATCATCAGCCGCACCCAGCAATACGAACGTGCCGGTGCGGACGGGATCTGCATGGTGGGCGTACAGGACTTCGAGCACCTGGAGAAGATCAGCGAAAACCTCACGGTGCCGTTGATGCTCGTCACTTATGGCAACCCGCTGCTGCGCGACGACAAACGCCTGGCCGAGCTGGGTGTGCGGGTCACCATCGACGGTCACGGCGCCTACTTCGCCGCGATCAAGGCCACTTACGACAGCCTGCGCGAGCAACGGCAGATCTTCACCCAGGCCTCGGACCTTAGCGCCACCGAGCTGACCCACACCTACACCCAGCCCGAGGAATACATTCGTTGGGCCGAGGAGTACATGAGCGTCAAGGAATAACTGCGAAATGTGTGTTCACCACAGATCCCCTGTGGGAGCCGAGCTTGCTCGCGATGGCGGTGGGTCAGCCGACTGAAAGAGTGGCTGTGATACCGTCATCGCGAGCAAGCTCGGCTCCCACAGGCGCTTGTGGTGAATGCCGAGCCCTCAGCGCTCGCTGCGCAGCATCTCCCTGGGCACATACTTGCCGATTTCGAACTTGCCAATGGCCGCCCGGTGTACTTCATCCGGGCCGTCGGCCAGGCGCAGGGTGCGCTGCATGGCGTACATGTAGGCCAGCGGGAAATCGTTGGACACCCCGGCACCACCGTGGATCTGGATCGCACGGTCGATGACCTTCAGGGCCACATTCGGCGCGACTACCTTGATCTGGGCGATTTCACTTTTCGCGACCTTGTTGCCAACGGTGTCCATCATATAAGCCGCTTTCAGGGTCAGCAGGCGGGCCATGTCGATTTCCATCCGCGAGTCGGCGATCTTGTCGACGTTACCACCCAGGCGCGCCAGCGGTTTACCGAAAGCGGTGCGACTGACGGCACGCTTGCACATCAACTCCAACGCCCGCTCGGCCATGCCGATGGAACGCATGCAGTGATGGATACGGCCCGGGCCGAGGCGCCCCTGGGCAATTTCAAAGCCGCGGCCCTCACCCAGCAAGACGTTTTCGTACGGCACCCGCACGTTATCGAACAACACCTCGGCGTGACCGTGGGGTGCATCGTCGTAACCGAATACCGGTAGCGGCCGCACGATCTTGACGCCGGGGGTGTCCACCGGCACCAGGATCATCGAATGCTGGGCATGGCGCGGCGCGTCGGGGTTGCTCAACCCCATGAAAATCAGGATCTTGCAACGCGGGTCACAGGCCCCCGAGGTCCACCACTTCTTGCCGTTGATCACCCATTGGTCACCTTCGCGCTCGGCGCGGGCGGCCATGTTGGTGGCGTCCGAAGAGGCTACGTCCGGTTCGGTCATGGCGAAGGCCGAGCGGATCTCGCCGCGCAGCAGCGGTTCCAACCAGCGTTGCTTTTGCTCTTCATTGGCGTAACGCACCAGTACTTCCATGTTGCCGGTGTCCGGTGCCGAACAGTTGAACGGCTCCGGCCCCAACAACGAGCGGCCCATGATCTCTGCCAGCGGTGCGTACTCCAGATTGGTCAGGCCCGCCCCCAGTTCGGACTCGGGCAGGAAAAGATTCCACAAACCTTCGGCTTTGGCCTTGGCCTTGAGTTCTTCCATGATGGCCGTGGGCTGCCAGCGATCACCTTCGGCCACTTGCCGTTCGAACACCGCTTCGGCCGGGTAGACGTAGGTATCCATGAACGCCGTGACGCGTTCACGCAATTCCTGAACCTTGGGGGAATAGGCAAAATCCATGGGCAACACCTTCTGGCAGAGGTTGATTTCAGATCATGAAAGCGATGCTAGTTCAGCTACGAAAATTTACCTAACCTATTCTCGGCGTGTATTAACATTCATCACCGATATATGGTTCACTGATTCCAATCGCCATCCGACACGTCACGACACGCCCGAGAAACCCTCTAAAAACAAGAGTGCAGCGCCATGAATCTGAGCAAGGTCGACCTCAATCTCTTCATCGTCTTCGATGCGATCTACACCGAAGCCAACCTGACCCGCGCCGGGCAGATCGTCGGCATCACTCAGCCGGCCGTGTCCAACGCCCTGGCGCGCCTGCGGGAAACCTTCAACGACCCGCTGTTCGTGCGCACCGCCCAGGGCATGGTGCCCACGCCCATGGCCCAGAACATCATCGGCCCGGTCCGTAATGCATTGTCGCTGCTGCGGGTGTCGGTGCAGGAAAGCCGGATTTTCAATCCGCTGCAGGCGGTCAAGACCTACCGTATCAGCATGACCGACCTCACCGAAGGCGTGATCCTGCCCCCGCTGTTCCAGCGCCTGCGGCGGCTGGCGCCGACCGTGGCCATCGAGAGTTTCCTGTCCAAGCGTCGTGAGACCACCAAGGAACTGGCCGCCGGCCGGCTCGACTTCGCCGTCGACGCCCCGCTCAATACTGACCCACAGGTGCGCCACGTCAAACTCATGGAAGACCGTTACGTGTGTGCCATGCGCAAGGGCCATCCCTTGGCGGGCAAGGAAAAAATCAGCCTCGATGACTATCTCGCCCAGACCCACGTGCATATCTCCAGCCGTCGCAACGGGCTGGGCTATGTCGACCTGGCCCTGGGCAAGATGGGCATCCAGCGCAAGATCGCCCTGCGCTCCCAGCATTACTTGATGGCTTCCCAGGTGCTGCAACAGACCGACATGGTCATGACTGTTCCGGAACGGTTCTCCCGTCGCCACGACCTGCACGCCTTCCAATTGCCGGTCAACGATGTGCCGCCGGTGGAAACCCATCTCTATTGGCACGAGAGCACCGACCAGGACCCGGCCAACCGCTGGATGCGCGAGCAGATGATCGAGCTGTGCCAGCAGGTGACGGCCCATGAGAAGAAGCTTGAGCACGCGTAGGAGATCAACGGTGGGAGCGAGCCTGCTCGCGATGGCGACAGATCAGTCAACAACGAGGTTGGCCGATCCACCGCTATCGCGAGCAGGCTCGCTCCCACAGGTTTCATTTGCTTGACGTGAACGTCAACCTGACATTAGCTTAGCGCCAGCCCCTATCGTTTCGAGCGCGTCCATGAGCAGTCAGACCTATAGCATCTCCGACCTCGCCCGGGAGCTGGACATCACCACCCGGGCCATCCGCTTTTATGAAGAGCAAGGCCTGCTGAGCCCGGAACGACGGGGTCAGGAGCGCATCTACTCACCGCGGGACAAGGTCAGCCTGAAGTTGATCCTGCGGGGCAAGCGCATCGGTTTTTCCCTGGCCGAGTGCCGCGAGCTGATCGAGCTCTACGACCCCTCCAGCGGTAACCAGAAGCAACTGCACAGCATGCTGGCGAAGATCGCCGAGCGCCGGGAACAACTCGAACAGCAACTGCTGGACATCGAACAGATGAAGCTGGAGCTCGACACCGCCGAAGAACGCTGTATCCAGGCGTTGGAACAGACGCTCAAGGGGCAGGAAGCTGTTTAGCTGTCATACCCATTGTGGGAGCGAGCCTGCTCGCGATAGCGGTGTAACCGCCAACACCAATGTTGTCTGACAGACCGCTATCGCGAGCAGGCTCGCTCCCACAGTGGATCGCCCTGGCCCTCGATATATTGGCAACCCATTAAAGGTCTATCCCCATGTCCCTTCCCTCCTTTGTACGCCTGATCGAAGTCGGCCCCCGCGACGGTCTGCAGAACGAAGCGCAACCCATCAGCGTCGCCGACAAGGTGCGCCTGGTGGATGCGCTGAGTGCCGCCGGCCTGGGTTACATCGAAGTCGGCAGCTTTGTCTCGCCCAAGTGGGTGCCGCAGATGGCGGGTTCCGCCGAGGTGTTCGCGCAGATCCAGCGCAAACCCGGTGTCACTTATGGTGCCCTGGCACCGAACCTGCGAGGGTTCGAAGACGCGCTGGCGGCCGGCGTGAAGGAAGTGGCGGTGTTCGCCGCCGCGTCCGAAGCGTTCTCCCAGCGCAACATCAACTGCTCCATCAAGGAAAGCCTGGAGCGCTTCGCACCGATCATGGAGGCCGCCAAGCGCAACGGCGTCAGTGTGCGCGGCTACGTGTCCTGTGTGCTGGGCTGTCCTTACCAAGGCGCCGTCAAGCCCGAGCAAGTGGCCTGGGTCGCTCGCGAGCTGTATGCCATGGGCTGCTACGAGGTATCCCTGGGCGATACCATCGGCACAGGCACCGCCGGCGCCACGCGCAAGCTGTTCGAAGTGGTTTCGGCAGACGTTCCCCGAGACAAACTCGCCGGTCATTTCCATGACACCTACGGCCAGGCCATGGCGAACCTGTACGCCAGCCTGCTCGAAGGCATCGCCGTGTTCGACAGCTCCATCGCCGGCCTCGGCGGGTGCCCGTACGCCAAGGGCGCCAGCGGCAACGTCGCCACCGAAGACGTGCTGTACCTGCTCAATGGTCTGGGCATTGAAACCGGCGTCGACCTGGACGCACTGATCGTCGCGGGCCGCCAGATCTGTGACGTGCTCGGGCGCCCGACCGGTTCGCGCGTCGCCAAGGCCCGCAGCGCCCAATGAGGTGTTACCGCACCGGCTGGAAACGAGTAACACGGAAACAATTTGTCAGATCTGCCGCGCACCCCTGCTCACCCGAAAAACTCAAGCTACTGATTTATAAAGGGTTTTAAAAGTTGGCACGGCACCTGCTATCTCTCTGGCATAACAAGAATAAAAAAAGCGGCAAACCCAATAAAAACAAGACGAAACGACTCTGACATAACAAAAACAACACGGCAGAGACGCAGCTAACAGATTTTTTTGGAGAAGATGTGCTTTTCAGGGTGCTTCCAGGAGCAACCCGCAACCGGGCAGAGAACAATAAGACTACCTTCAGGTAGGACCCGAATCGGTTGGATCGCCAGGCGAAAAAGCAGATCAGCGCTCAAAAAAATACGTTTGCTCTTGATCCCGGATGGGGATCGCCAAAAACAGAGGTAAAGGGTCACGGCTACCAAAAACAACAACAGGCTGCCCCTCAATAATAAAAAAAGAGCACGCGACGACAAAATTAAAGGGGAGCTTCGGCTCCCCTTTGTGCTGTCTGGAGATTGGCTTTTTATGGGAGCGAGCCTGCTCGCGATAGCGGTCTGTCAGTGACAGAGATGTCGACTGACATGGCCTCATCGCGAGCAGGCTCGCTCCCACAGGTATCGTGGCGAGTCTTATCGATCGCGCAGTTCTTCGATGCTGATTTCACGCATGCGGAATTTCTGGATCTTGCCGGTCACCGTCATCGGGAATTCCTCGACGAACTTGAAATGACGTGGCGTCTTGTAGTGGGCAATGCGTGTCTTGCACCAGTCCTGCAAGGCCTGTTCGGTCACGCTGTGCCCCGGATGGAACTTGATCCAGGCGACGATCTCTTCGCCATAGCGCGAACAGGGGATGCCGATCACTTGCACATCGGCCACCGCCGGGTGAGTGAAGAAGAACTCTTCCAGCTCACGGGGGTAAATATTCTCACCTCCCCGGATGATCATGTCCTTGTTACGTCCGACAATGCAGACATAACCCTGCTCGTCCATGGTCGCCAGGTCACCGGTGTGCATCCAGCCGTCCCGATCGATGGCCTCGGCGGTGCCCTCGGGGTTGTTCCAGTAACCGAGCATCACGCTGTAGCCACGGGTGCACAGCTCGCCGATGGTGCCCCGGGGGACAATGGCGCCGGCCTCATCGACAATTTTGCTTTCCAGTTGCGGTTGGGTGCGGCCGACGGTGGTGACGCGCAATTCCAACTCGTCTGAAGCACCGGTCTGCAGCGACACCGGACTGGTCTCCGTCATGCCATAGGCAATCTGCACCTCACTCATGTGCATTTCGTTGATCACCCGCCGCATCACTTCGATCGGGCAGGTCGAACCGGCCATGATCCCGGTGCGCAGGCTGGACAGGTCGAAGTCGTGCCGCTGCGGTTGATCCAGCATGGCGATGAACATCGTCGGTACGCCGTACAGTGCAGTGGCTTTTTCTTCGGCCACGGTGCTCAGGGTCAACAAGGGGTCAAAGGCGTCGTTGGGGTAGATCATGGTACTGCCGTGGGTCACGCATCCCAGGTTTCCCATGACCATGCCGAAGCAATGGTAGAGCGGCACCGGGATCACCAGCCGATCGTTGGCGCTGAGACCCAGGCTTCCGCCGACCATGTAGCCGTTGTTGAGAATGTTGCGGTGACTGAGGGTCGCGCCTTTGGGAAATCCGGTGGTGCCCGAGGTGTACTGGATATTTACCGGTTGCTCGACCTGCAGGCTGGCCTCGCGTTCGGCCAACCGTTCAGGCGAAACCGCCATGCCCAGGTCCGCCAATTGCGACCAGGGTAGAAACCCTGACGGTGGCCGGGGATCGAGGCTGATCACGCCCCGCAGCTCCGGCAAGCGTTCGCAGCGCAACTGGCCGATCGATTGCTCCGCCAGCTCCGGCGCGAGGGTTTGCACCATGGCGTGATAGTCCGAGGTCTTGAACGCCCCGGCGCACACCAACCACTGGCACCCGGACTGCTTGAGCACATATTCCAGCTCGGAGCTGCGGTAGGCCGGGTTGATGTTGACCAGGATCACGCCGATCTTCGCACTGGCGAATTGGCTGATGCACCACTGGGCGCAATTGGGAGCCCAGACGCCGAGACGATCACCGGTTTTCAATCCCAGCGCCAGCAAGGCCCGGGCGTGCAGATCGACCGCCTCGGCCAGTTGCCGCCAGGTGTAGCGCAGCGCCTGATGGCGAACCACCAACGCCTCGTTATCGGGGTAACGGGCCACGGTCTGGTCGAAAGCCTGGCCGATGGTCTGCGCCAACAAGGCCTTGGCCTGGGAGCCGCGGGTGTAGCTGAGCTGCGAATGCGAACCGGGTTGATCCATGACGCCCCCTCTTGTCTTTATTAGTGGGTTGCTACGCTGAACCTGTGAAACCAAAGCCTGCGCCGCAACCTGTGGGAGCCGAGCTTGCTCGCGATGAAGGCGCCTCGGTTCAATGCCGGAAAAGGGCGTTATCGTTCATCGCGAGCAAGCTCGGCTCCCACAGGGCCAGGCTGTCAGTTGCATCTACTCTGGACCAAGTTGACGTTAACGTAAAGGTGATTGACAGTCATTTGTTGCAGGCTTACGTTAACGTAAAGGTGAGAGCGCTACCGCCCCTCTCCACACCCGATAAAAAAGCCAAAGGTGTCCCATGAGCTACCCATCCCTGAATTTTGCCCTCGGTGAAACCATCGACATGTTGCGCGACCAGGTACAGGCCTTCGTCAAGGCCGAACTGGCGCCACGGGCGGCGCAGATCGACGTCGACAATCTGTTCCCCGCCGACATGTGGCGCAAATTCGGCGACATGGGCCTGCTGGGCATCACCGTACCGGAAGAATACGGCGGTGCCGGCCTGGGTTACCTGGCCCACGTGGTGGCAATGGAGGAAATCAGCCGCGGGTCGGCCTCGGTCGCCCTCTCCTACGGCGCCCACTCCAACCTCTGCGTCAACCAGATCAACCGCAACGGCAACCACGAGCAGAAATCCAGATACCTGCCGAAGTTGATCAGCGGCGAACATATCGGCGCCCTTGCCATGAGCGAGCCGAACGCCGGTTCCGACGTGGTTTCCATGAAGCTGCGGGCCGACAAGCGCGGCGACCGTTACGTGCTCAACGGCAGCAAGACCTGGATCACCAACGGCCCCGACGCCAACACCTACGTGATCTATGCCAAGACCGATCTGGAAAAAGGCCCCCACGGCATCACCGCGTTCATTGTCGAGCGTGATTGGAAAGGCTTCAGCCGCAGCAACAAGTTCGACAAGCTCGGCATGCGCGGCTCCAACACCTGTGAATTGTTCTTCGACGACGTCGAAGTGCCGGAAGAGAACATCCTCGGTGTGCTCAACGGCGGCGTCAGGGTGCTGATGAGTGGCCTGGATTACGAACGCGTGGTGTTGTCCGGTGGTCCCACCGGGATCATGCAAGCGTGCATGGACCTGATCGTGCCCTACATCCATGACCGCAAGCAGTTCGGCCAGAGCATCGGCGAGTTCCAGCTGATCCAGGGCAAGGTGGCCGACATGTACACCCAGCTCAACGCCAGCCGCGCCTATCTGTACGCGGTGGCCCAGGCCTGCGAGCGCGGCGAAACCGCCCGCAAGGACGCCGCCGGGGTGATCCTCTACACCGCCGAGCGCGCCACGCAGATGGCCCTCGATGCCATCCAGATCCTGGGCGGCAATGGTTACATCAACGAGTTTCCGGCCGGCCGTCTGTTGCGTGACGCCAAGTTGTACGAAATTGGTGCCGGCACCAGTGAGATCCGTCGGATGCTGATCGGTCGCGAACTGTTCAACGAGACGAAATGAATTTCGTCAGCTACGAGCGACAAGCTTCAAGCGGCAAGCGAACTGCGCTCTTGCTTGCAGCTTGTGGCTTGAAGCTCAAAGCTGCTACGGAGTAGCCCATGATTCTGCATACCCAGCTCAACCCACGTTCACCGGAATTCATCGCCAACCGCGACGTCATGCTCGAACAGGTCGAGGCCCTGCGCACCCTTCTCGCGCAAGTCCGACAGGGCGGTGGCCCCAAGGCCCAGGAGCGCCATACCTCCCGGGGCAAGTTGCTGCCGCGGGAGCGCATCAACCGGTTGCTGGACCCCGGCTCGCCCTTCCTGGAGATCAGCCCGCTGGCGGCCTACGAGGTTTATGGCGAAGACGTCCCCGCCGCTGGGGTGATCGCCGGCATCGGTCGCGTGGAAGGCGTCGAATGCATGATTGTCGCCAACGACGCGACGGTCAAAGGGGGCTCCTATTATCCGCTGACCGTGAAGAAACACCTGCGCGCCCAGACCATCGCCCAGCAGAATCGCCTGCCTTGCATTTACCTGGTGGATTCCGGCGGCGCCAACCTGCCGCGCCAGGACGAGGTGTTTCCGGATCGGGAGCACTTCGGTCGGATCTTCTTCAACCAGGCCAACATGAGTGCCCAGGGCATCCCGCAACTGGCGGTGGTCATGGGCTCGTGCACGGCCGGGGGAGCTTACGTACCTGCGATGGCCGATGAAGCGATCATGGTCCGCGAACAGGCAACCATCTTCCTCGCCGGCCCACCGCTGGTCAAAGCCGCCACCGGCGAAGTAGTCAGCGCCGAGGACCTGGGCGGTGCCGATGTGCATTGCAAGATTTCCGGCGTGGCCGATCACTACGCTGACAACGACGAACATGCCCTGGCGCTGGCCCGCCGCAGCGTCGCCAACCTCAACTGGTGCAAGCTCGGTGAGGTGCAGACACGCACACCCATCGCCCCGCTGTATGCCAGCGACGAGCTGTACGGCGTAGTACCGGCCGATGCCAAGCAGCCTTTCGACGTGCGGGAGGTGATCGCGCGCCTGGTGGACAGTTCGGTGTTCGATGAATTCAAGGCATTGTTCGGCACCACACTGGTGTGCGGTTTTGCCCATCTGCACGGCTACCCCGTCGCGATCCTGGCGAACAACGGCATCCTGTTCGCCGAAGCCGCGCAAAAGGGCGCGCACTTCATCGAACTGGCCTGCCAGCGCGGCATCCCATTGCTGTTCCTGCAAAATATCACCGGCTTCATGGTCGGGCAGAAATACGAAGCCGGCGGCATCGCCAAGCACGGCGCGAAACTGGTCACCGCAGTGGCCTGCGCCCGAGTGCCGAAATTCACCGTGATCATTGGCGGCAGCTTCGGCGCGGGTAACTACGGCATGTGTGGACGGGCCTACGACCCACGTTTCCTGTGGATGTGGCCGAATGCGCGGATTGGCGTGATGGGCGCCGAGCAGGCCGCCGGTGTGCTGGTGCAGGTCAAGCGCGAACAGGCTGAACGCAGCGGTCATCCGTTCAGCGCCGCCCAGGAAACCGAGATCAAGCAACCGATCCTCGATCAGTACGAAGAACAGGGCCACCCCTACTATTCCAGTGCCAGGCTGTGGGACGACGGCGTCATCGATCCGGCCCAGACCCGCGACATAGTGGGCCTGGCCTTGTCCGCGTCACTGAACGCACCTATTGAACCGAGCCGCTTCGGCGTGTTCCGGATGTAACCGGGGAATGCCCATGGACCACTTCAACACCCTTGAACTGCAGACCGACCCGCGCGGCGTTGCCACCCTGTGGTTGAGCCGCGAGTCGAAAAACAATGCGTTCAACGCCGAAATGATTCGCGAGCTGATTCTCGCGCTGGACCAGGTCAGCAGCGATCAAAGCGTGCGCTTCCTGCTGATCCGCGGCCGTGGCAAACACTTCAGCGCCGGCGCCGACCTGGCCTGGATGCAGCAGTCGGCCGAACTCGACTACCACACCAACCTCGACGACGCCCGGGAACTGGCGGAGCTGATGTACAACCTCGCCAAGCTGAAGATCCCAACGCTGGCTGTCGTCCAAGGCGCGGCGTTTGGCGGCGCGCTGGGATTGATCAGCGCCTGCGACATGGCCATTGGCGCGGATGATGCGCAGTTCTGCCTGTCGGAAGTGCGCATCGGCCTGGCGCCGGCAGTGATCAGCCCGTTCGTGGTACAGGCCATTGGCGAACGGGCCGCTCGGCGTTACGCCCTCACCGCTGAACGTTTCGGCGGACAACGTGCGAAAGAGATCGGTTTGCTGTCGGAAAGTTATCCGCCCGAGACGCTGAACGATCAGGTCGAACAATGGATCGATAACCTGTTGCTCAACAGCCCGGCGGCCATGCGTGCCAGCAAGGAGCTGCTGCGCGAAGTCGGCAACGGCGCCCTGACCCCGGCGCTGCGACGCTATACCGAGAACGCCATCGCCCGCATCCGCGTCAGCCCGGAGGGGCAGGAAGGCTTGCGGGCCTTTCTGCAGAAACGGCCGCCGAACTGGCAGGCCGGATCGAAACCTGTCCCATCGAAATCTGCCCCATCCAAACATGAGGAGCCCCGTCGATGAGCGCCCCTGTCCTCACCACCTTGCTGGTGGCCAATCGCGGTGAAATCGCTTGCCGGGTGATGCACACCGCCAAGGCCATGGGCCTGACCACGGTAGCGGTGCACAGCGCCACCGACCGCGACGCCCGCCATAGCCGTGAAGCCGACATCCGGGTCGACCTGGGCGGCAGCAAGGCGGCCGATAGCTACCTGCAAATCGACAAGTTGATCGCTGCCGCCCAGGCCAGCGGCGCCCAGGCCATTCATCCCGGCTACGGTTTTCTTTCGGAAAATGCCGGGTTCGCCCGGGCCATCGAAAACGCCGGACTGATTTTCCTCGGTCCGCCCGCCTCGGCCATCGATGCCATGGGCAGCAAATCCGCGGCCAAGGCCCTCATGGAAACCGCCGGCGTGCCCCTCGTGCCCGGTTACCATGGCGAAGCCCAGGATCTGGAAACGTTCCGCGCCGCCGCCGAGCGCATCGGTTACCCGGTGCTGCTCAAGGCCACCGCCGGCGGTGGCGGCAAGGGCATGAAAGTCGTCGAGGACGTCAGCCAACTGGCCGAAGCCCTGGCCTCGGCGCAGCGTGAGGCGCAATCGTCGTTCGGCGACTCACGGATGCTGGTGGAGAAATACCTGCTCAAACCACGTCACGTTGAGATTCAAGTGTTCGCCGACCAGCACGGAAACTGCTTGTATCTCAACGAACGCGATTGTTCGATTCAGCGCCGTCACCAGAAAGTCGTTGAAGAAGCTCCCGCCCCAGGCCTGACCCCGGAACTGCGCCGGGCAATGGGCGAGGCTGCCGTCCGCGCGGCCCAGGCGATTGGCTACGTCGGCGCCGGCACGGTGGAGTTCCTGCTGGATTCGCGGGGCGAGTTTTTCTTCATGGAAATGAATACCCGGTTGCAGGTCGAGCACCCGGTCACCGAAGCGATCACCGGGCTGGACCTGGTGGCGTGGCAGATTCGCGTTGCTCAAGGCGAGCCGCTGCCGATCACCCAGGAACAAGTCCCGCTGCGGGGCCACGCTGTCGAAGTTCGGCTGTACGCCGAAGACCCGGCCAACGACTTCCTGCCGGCCACCGGGCGCCTGGCGCTGTATCGCGAATCTGCCGCAGGACCGGGACGACGGGTCGACAGCGGCGTCGAGGAAGGCGATGAGATCTCGCCCTTCTATGACCCGATGCTCGGCAAGCTGATTGCCTGGGGTGAGGATCGTGAACAGGCGCGGTTGCGGCTGTTGAGCATGCTCGACGAGTTTGCCATCGGCGGGTTGAAAACCAACATCGGCTTCCTGCGCCGCATCATCGCCCACCCGGCCTTCGCCGCAGCGGAGCTGGACACCGGATTTATCCCACGTTACCAAGCGCAATTACTGCCAGAACCTGGTGAATTGAATGACGACTTCTGGTCCGCAGCCGCCCAGGGTTTCGCCTTGGGTCTGACGCCGCGGGTACGCCCTGACGACGCCGGTTCCCCGTGGTCCGCGACCACCGGCCTGCGTTTGGGACTGCCAAGGGAAACCACGTTGCATTTGAGCTGCGAAGGCCAGGATCGAGCGGTGACGCTGGACGTCCAGACCGCAGCCGCCGAACTTCGCGGCGAACACCTGGTGATCGGACACAACGGCCTGCGTCGCAGCCACCGGGCCATTCGCCAGGGCGACAGCCTGTATCTGCAATGGCAGGGCGATCTGCGTCACGTCGAGGTGTACGACCCGCTGGCCGCCGCCGAAGCCAGCCATAGCCATCAGGGCGGCCTGACCGCGCCCATGAACGGCAGCATCGTGCGGGTGCTGGTGAGCCCCGGCCAGACAGTTGAGGCCGGGACACAACTGGTGGTCCTGGAAGCGATGAAAATGGAGCACAGCATTCGTGCGCCCAAGACCGGAGTGATCAAGGCGCTGTATTGCCAGGAAGGGGAAATGGTCAGCGAGGGCAGCGCATTGGTGGCATTCGAAGAATAGGCATCGGCCCGTCCAAGGGCCGATCCGGTCAGAACCTGATGGTGGCCTGCACCACCACACCGATGATGCGGCATTGCTCGGTGTACAAGGTTTTCGGGTAAGTCGGATTGAGCGGAACCAGGTACTGTTGCCCGCTTTCTTCGATCAATTTGCGAAAGGTCGCGTCGCTGCTGCCCGGCAACTGGGCGACCACCAGCTTGCCGGGCACCGCCTCGATGGCCGGGTCCACCAGGATCGACATGCCTTCGGGAATGCTCAGCCCGGTCGGCGCGGTCATCGCGTCGCCCATCACCACCAGCCAGAACGCATCGCCTTGGGCGTGGTAATCCGTCAACTCATAACGCCCCTGGCTGTAGCGCTCGGGATCGACTTCGCGGATTTCGCCGACGTCGTGCCAGTCACTCACCGGGTAGCGGAAGTACGGGTTGTACTTCTGCGCCAGGGTCATGCCCTCTTCGGTCGAGGTATCCGGCTCGCGGATCACCATCGCCACTTCGAGGAACTCCATCCCCAATTCCTGCAGGACCCGGTTCATGTCTTCGACACTGGGCTGCCGGCGCTTGGTCAGCCAATGGCCGACGCCGCCCTGTGACATCCCCAGACGTTCTGCGAGCACCACTTGCGTGACGCGCAGCTCCTTCATTTTGGCCTTGACCAACTCTATCCATTTATCCATGAGCGGCACGATACGTGGATGACTCCGACCATCAAAACACATATTGTAGTATTTAAATTGTCGTCACAATTACGATGCGTACTATTCTGGATCGAGGATTTCAGCCCACTACGGAGAACCTCGACACCATGGATATCTTCAACAAAGACGAGCCCACCGGACCTTTCAACCCCCCGTTCCCTTCGCTCCAGGATTGCCCGGCGGCCCAACGGGCGCTGGACTATTACTTGAAACCGGGTGTTTCGGATGAACAGGAACACCGCTTTTTCGACGTGAACCGCAATATCACTGGCGAGGAAGCCCTCGTCCATGCGTGCGACCTGCTGCGTTGTGCGGCAGCGACCGCCCACGAGTCCGCCAACCGGCTGCAGGGTTCGAGCCGTGACCTGGCCTTCTCCGTGGTGCATATGATTGATCTGGCCAAGGTCATGCTGGACCGCTCCCTGGATGGCTACCCGACTCGATAAGCAGCGTAGTCAACGAGAACGGCACTGCGGCTGCGGGCGTCAGGAAATATTTTCCAATACGCGCAATAAAAACATTTGACCTGCAAATGATAATGATTATTATTGCATCAACTGATCGCGAGATCGGTCGATAGTCCAGAAGGCCTTAGGTCGGACTTCTGGAGTATCTCCTCATCAGGCTAATCACGGTTTTTGACCCGGCTCATTGCCGGGTCTTTTTTTGCCGATTTTCCGGTTTATTGCTTCGGTTGGTGAAGTCTTTGGCGGGCGCGGCCGATTCGATGACGGCGGCGATTATTCCTTACCCAACCCCCCGCCAAGCCGGCAAAAACTAACGACGGCCAGCACTTGAGAATCAACTGCGAACTCTCTAAGCTGCTTCTGCGTCCAGGGAGGACGCCCCCTGTTTTATGACGCAAATCGTCTCGATCTCCCCTTCCTTGCGTGTAAAGTAACGGCCATGGAAACCTCTCAAAGGAATCGTGACCGTGGCTAAATCGTCTTTTGATATCAGCGCCAATTTCGACAGCGGCAACATCCAGGTCGTGGACATCAGCAATCCGTTGCAATCGCTGTTGAAAATCCGCCCCGACACCCGCAGCGCCCACTTCCAGTGGTTCCACTTCAAGGCCAGCGGCCTGCATGTGGGCCATGAATATTCCTTCCGCCTGCTCAACGCCAGTCAATCGACCTACAGCAAAGGGTGGCCGGGTTACCAGGCCGTCGCCTCCTACGATCACGTCAACTGGTTCCGCGTTCCGACCCAATTCGAAGGCGATTCACTGCGTTTTTACCTGGAAGCCGAACAGCCCCACGCCTGGTTTGCCTATTTCGAGCCCTACGGCCGTGGCCGCCATGACTGGCTGATCGAGCAGGCCCAGCACAAGGCCGGAACCGAACTGCTGGCCACCGGTAAAAGCGTCGAGGGACGAGATATCCAGTTGCTGCGCAAGGGCAGCGGTGCCGAAGGCCGGCGCAAGGTCTGGATCATCGCCCAGCAGCACCCTGGCGAGCACATGGCCGAATGGTTCATGGAGGGCGTGATCGAACGCCTGCAGGATCAGGACGACGCACAACTGAACCGGTTGCTGGCCAAGGCCGATCTCTATCTGGTGCCGAACATGAACCCGGACGGCGCGTTCCATGGGCACCTGCGTACCAACGCCATGGGCCAGGACCTCAACCGTGCCTGGCAGGACGCCAGCCCGGAGATCAGCCCCGAGGTATTCTTCGTACAGCAGCAAATGGAAAAGTACGGCGTCGATCTGTTCCTCGACATCCACGGCGACGAGACCATCCCCCACGTCTTCACCGCCGGCAGCGAAGGCAACCCCGGCTACACGCCGCGCATCGCCAAACTCGAGGAGCGCTTTCGCAGCCACCTCAAGCACCAGACCAAGGACTTCCAGACCACCCATGGCTACACCCGCGATGAACCGGGCCAGGCGAACATGACCTTGGCCTGCAACGCGGTCGGCCAGAAATACGACTGCCTCTCCCTGACCCTGGAAATGCCCTTCAAGGACCACGACGACCACCCGAACCCGCAGACCGGCTGGTCCGGCAAGCGCTCGATGCAACTGGGCAAGGATGTGCTGAGCACGGTGGCGGATATGGTCGACGAGTTGCGCTGATCCAGCGACCTGATCCCGTGGCGAGAGAGCTTGCTCCCTCGCCACGGTTTCTGCTGATCAGGATTTGCCGCGCAACATGCTATCCAACACCTCGTCCCGCCGTACCCAGCCGTGGAACAGTGCCGCCGCCAGATGCACCAGCACGGTCAGGAACAGCAGGTAGGCCAGGTAGCCATGGGCCTTGCGCAACCACGCGAACGTCTGGGCATTCGCCGGCAGGATCGAGGGCAGTTGCAGCGAGCTGCTGAGCATCACCGGGTCCCCCGCCGCAGAGATCATGCCCCAGCCCAACAGCGGCAAGACCAGCATCAAGGCGTACAACAGGACATGGGAGGCCTTCGCCGCCAGTACCTGCCAGCCCGGCAGATCCCTCGGCAACGCTGGTGGGCGCGTGGTAAAGCGCACCGCCAGGCGCACGATCACCAGCAACAGAATCGCGATGCCCAGGGGCTTGTGCAACTGGAGCAGCCACTCATGCCGCTCGGACACCGAGGCCACCATGCCCGCGCCGATGAACAGCATGGCGATGATCATCAATGCCATCAGCCAATGCAGCAGCCGGGCCAAGGGTGCGAAGTGACGGGGGGCGCTCATGGGCGGGACTCCTGGGTGGCGGGCAACTGGCTCACTTCACTGGTACGCCGCAGATAGGAACTGGCGTACGCGGCGGAGCGCGCGGCCAGCAGCGGGTCTTCGGAACCTTCGATACCGCTGGGCAGGATCAGCGGGTCATAGTTGATGTCACGGCATTCGCCGTTGTCCTGCGCCTGGGTACTCTCCAGCACTAGCGTACCCGCGTTGAGCACCTTGCGATCGGTGGGCCATGGCTTGCTGGCGTCATTCACCGGATCGCCAGGATTGGCCAGGGTGATGTTCAACCGCCAGCGCAACGGTCCGGCGGCGAGACGCTTGGTCAGGTCCTGCTCCAGGTAGTCGGCGCCCTGGGCGGGTGGCGCATCCGCCGCGTCGGCGGTCAACGGGACCACGCCCCAGCGCACCGCCTGACGTTGCCCGGCCGGATTGACCAGATAAAATGCGTTGATGCCGTTGTAGGTTTCGGTGGCATAGCTGGCCGACGGCTTGGCGGTCTTGATCCATTGCAGAAACGGCATGGCTTCCGGGTGAGCGGCAAAGAATGCCGGTACCGCCGTCGGGTTCGGTTTCCCCGTGGCGGGGTCCGGTGACTGGGCCTGTTGGAACTGATAGAACGCCTCAGGCGTGCCCACCGGAAATACCGGCATGCTGTTCATGCCGGTACGCCACTGCTGGCCGTTGGCCTGGGTGAAGCGCAGCGCCAGGCTGCGGATCGGTACGCTGCCGTCCGGCGCGTACGGGTTGCCGCTGGGCAAGGCGAAACGTCCGACGACCGGCGTTCGTGCGGCCATGAACACCTGGGCGCTGGAATAGACCCGCGCCTCGCCGCTGCTTTCGAAATAGCCGGCGACACAAACGCCCTTCGAGTGATTACGCCGGAAGCCCGGATGAATCCCATTGTTCTTTTCCAGCACATTGACCAGCGCTTTGGGTGTCAGACGCTGTGGGTCAAGGGTGCCGTTGACGTAGGCAAACGCCCCCGCCAGTGCGGCAACAATCACCGCAATACCACCCAGGCGCAGGGTCAGGCTGGCGGCACTCAACGGTGGCCGACCCGATGCCGGGCCAGGTGAAGAGGAAGGATCAACCATGACGAAGCTCCAAGGCTCAAGGCCATTTGAGGAAAGGACCCGTCAGACGAAGGCCCAATGGTTTTATTCCCACGCCTCGTATTTATTTTTCCTACGCTGGAATAATCTCGTTCGGGGATCGTCTTTCCAGTCTCACTCAGCGAAGGCTCACCGGACGCCAAACGCCCATGAACGAACTCGATGACCAGTTGCGCACGCTCATCCCCCGACTACGGCGGTTTGCCGTGTCGCTGACGCGCAACCCCAGCAATGCCGACGACCTGGTGCAGACGTGCCTGGAGCGGGCCTTGTCAAAATGGAACGACAAGCGTCCGGACGGCGATTTGCGGGCCTGGCTGTTTTCCATCCTGTACCGGCAATTTCTCGATGGCCATCGCCGCTCCCGACGCTATGCCCGCATGCTGGAGTTCTTCACCGGTCGCGACGAGACGCACCCCTCGGCCGAGCGCAGCGTGATTGCCCAATCGTCCTTGCAGGCCTTCGACCAACTCACCACCGAGCAGCGGGCGCTGCTGCTGTGGGTGTCGGTGGAAGGCTTGAGCTACCAGCAAGTCGCCGACATCCTCGGCGTGCCGACCGGCACCGTGATGTCTCGCCTGTCCCGCGCCCGCCAGGCCTTACGCCAACTCAGCGAAGGCGAAATCACCCGCCCCACCCTGCGGATACTCAAATGATCAGCATGCCCCCCAGCGACCGCGACCTGCACGCCTACGTCGATCGCCAATTGAGCGAAGCCGACCAGCACCTGATGGACACCTACCTGAACAGCCACCCTGACGTCGCTGCCCGGGTCCGGGCCTGGCAACAGGACGCGTTGCGCCTGCGCACGGCCCTGAGTGGCGCCTTGCAACAACCGGCCAATCCGGCGCTCGACCCGGCCTTGATCCGCCAACGGCTCAAACATCGCTCACGCCGGCACCTGGCCAGTGCCGCAGTGCTGTTGCTGGCCGTCAGCGTGGGCGGTTTCGGTGGCTGGCAGGCCCGTCAAATGACCCTCCTCAGCGCCGCCCACCCCATGGCTGACGCCCTGCAGGCCTACCGGCTGTTTGCCCAGCAAGGCATCCTGCCGGCCGATTACCAGACGGGCGATGAAAGTAGCATGCAAGGCTGGCTCGACCGTTACTTCAGCCACGCCAACCGCCTCCCGGATCTTTCCGGTGCGGGATTCAAACCGGTCAGCGGCCGCTTGCTCAGCACCGAGCAGGGCGCGGCGGCGATGATCGTCTACCAGGATGAAAGCGGTCAGAAGATCAGCTTCTACGTGCGCCCACCGGGGCCGAGGAATTTCCTCCTGCCCCGGGGCAGCCGGCGCGACGGCGAACTGCAGGCCGAATACTGGTCCGGGCCGGGGTACAACTATGCGATGGTCATCCCCAGCGACATACCGGCCGCCCAAAGGCTCAAGCAAACCCTGGATTTCTGACCCCACCGCCCACCCCTGTGGGAGC
>NZ_KN322987.1:1298870-1764021 GCF_000774145.1 Pseudomonas mediterranea CFBP 5447
TCGCGAGCAGGCTCGCTCCCACACTGGAGCTGGGATGGCCGCAACATCGGTGTCCGACGCCGTACCTGTGGGAGCCGGGCTTGCCCGCGATGGCGGCGGCGCATTCAACAGGGGTGCAGACTGATCCACCGCTGTCGCGAGCAGGCTCGCTCCCACACTGGAGCTGGGATGGCCGCAACATCGGTGTCCGACGCCGTACCTGTGGGAGCCGGGCTTGCCCGCGATGGCGGCGGCGCATTCAACAGGGGTGCAGACTGATCCACCGCTGTCGCGAGCAGGCTCGCTCCCACAAAAGGACTCGGAACTTCACCCCTGCCCGAACACCTGCGAAGGTCGGCGCAGCAGCGGGTCGAACGGGTTGATCCGCGGGCCGATCGACGCCGCCTCGCGCTTGAGCATCTCCACCACCGTCGGCAGGCGATCCGGCCCCAGGCGGTCGCTGATGGTCGCCACGCTCAAGGCCGCCACAGCACGCCCGCCGCGATCCAGGATCGGCACCGCCACCCCGGCCATCCCCTGCAACACACCGGTGTTGCGTCCGGCATAGCCCAGGCTGCGCACGTTCTCCACTTCCGAGCGCAGGAAGACTTCGTCGTACAGATGAAAATCCTTGAGCCGCGGCAGGTTGTAGTGGATCACCGTGTCGCGCTCCTCTTCCGGCAGGAACGCCAGGATCGCCAGGCTGCCCTGCCCCACGCCCAACGCCACCCGGCCGCCGATATCGCCGGTAAAGGTGCGGATCGGGAACGGGCCTTCGCTGCGGTCCAGGCAGATCGCATCGAAGCCGCTGCGCGCCAACAGGAATAACGAGTCCCCCAGGGACGCCGACAGCCGCAGCATGGCCGGTCGCGCTAGCTCACGCAGGTTGCCGGTGTTCCCGGCACGGGCGGCCAGGGCGAAGAAGTCCAGGCTCAGGCGATAGCGTTTGCTGCGTCCATCCTGCTCGACCATGCCCTCGTCCATCAGGCTGCGCAGCAGGCGATGGGTGGTCGGCTGGGACAGGCCGATGCGCTGGGCCAGTTGCGTCACCCGCTCCCCGCCTTCAGCGCTGTCACCCAGGCTGCGCAACACGGCGAACAACCTGGAGACGGCGCCAACCCCGACTTCGCTTCTTTCAGTATTCCGATCAGTGGAATTATTCATTAAGTTTTTTACTCATCAATTCACTGATCGAATGAAACTAAAAATAGTCATCGCCTCAGTGAAATAGGCCATTGAGCCCATCCTATTCTTCGTCCTACTCTGCGTCCATACAGGGGCGATTCGAACAACAGCGGCAGCCGATCCAGGTCGAGCGCCAACGCACCGAGTGTCCTGCGTCACCCCTTCGTATCTGCCCTTACAAAAAAGCGCGCCTCACGGCGACGCATAACAATCTCAGGTGGAGCGCAGTCATGGCTTTCGTGCAACTTGAAAACTTGAGTAAACGCTACGGCGACATCGACGCCGTGGTGGCCACCAACCTCGCCGTGGAAAAGGGCGAATTCGTCTCGCTGCTGGGCCCATCCGGCTGCGGCAAGACCACCACCCTGCAAATGATCGCCGGCTTCGTCGAAGTCAGCAGCGGGCGCATCCTGCTGGACGGCCGCGACATCACCCACGCCAAACCCGCCAGCCGTGGCCTGGGCGTCGTGTTCCAGAGTTATGCGCTGTTTCCCCATATGAGCGTCCGGGACAACGTCGCTTTCGGCCTGCGCATGCGCAAGGTGCCGGCCAGCGAACTCCAGCAACGGGTGGACCGGGTGCTGAAGCTGGTGCGCCTGGACCGGCATGCCGAACGCTATCCCCGTGAGCTCTCGGGCGGTCAGCGTCAGCGCGTGGCACTGGCCCGGGCACTGGTGATCGAACCGCCGGTGCTGCTGCTCGACGAGCCGCTGTCCAACCTCGACGCCAACCTGCGCGAAGAGATGCAATTCGAAATCCGCCGCATCCAGCGGGAAGTCGGTATCACCACGTTGATGGTCACCCACGACCAGTCCGAAGCGCTGTCCATCAGCGACCGCGTCGTGGTGATGCAAGCCGGGCGCATCACCCAGATCGATACGCCCTACACCCTTTACGAACACCCGCGTACCCCCTTCATTTCCGGCTTCGTCGGCAAGGCCAACCTGCTGCCCGGCGAACGTGACAGTGCGGGCCTCGTTCAAGCCTGCCAGCCAGGCCAGGGCGAACTGATCCTGAGCCTGCGCCCGGAAAAGATCGACCTGTGCGCCGCCGGCGCGGGCCGCCTGCAAGGCAAAATCGTCAGCCGTTTCTTCCTCGGCAGCCAATGGTTGTATGGCGTCTCGACCGGCCTGGGCGAACTCTGCGTGGTGCGTCGAAATGACGGCAGCGCGCCGATGACCGAAGGCACGGTGGTGGGCCTGGACTGGGATCCGGCGCTGCTGCGGGTGCTGAGTGTCGATGAGGTGCCGGCATGAAGCTGCTGGACGGAATCCGCCGGGGCCGACAAGGCTACCTGATGTCCTCACCGGCCCTGGCCATGTACCTGGGTTTGCTGATGATTCCCCTGGGGTTGACGCTGGTGTTGTCGTTCAACGTTTTCGACTACGGGTCGGGCATCGACAGCCACGCGTACACCTTCGATCACTACATCAGCCTGCTGGGGGATTCGTACTTCTACGAGATCTTTTTGCGCACCTTCTGGATCAGCGCCCTGACCACGATTTTGTGCGTGTTGATCGGCGTGCCCGAAGCGTACGTGCTCAGCCGCATGGGCGCGCCCTGGCGCTCGATTTTCCTGATCCTGATCCTCACCCCGTTGCTGATTTCGGTGGTGGTTCGCGCCTTCGGCTGGAGCCTGCTGCTGGGCGCCGACGGGTTGGTCAACCAGACGCTGCAAGCGTTCGGTGGCGCGCCGATGAAGTTGCTCTATACGCCATTCGCCGTGGTCATCGCCCTGGTCCACGTGATGCTGCCGTTCATGATCATTCCGGTCTGGACCTCGCTGCAGAAGCTCGACCCGGCCGCAGAACAGGCCGCACTGTCCCTGGGTGCCAGCCAGTTCACGGTGATCCGCAAGGTGGTGCTGCCGCAGATCATGCCCGGCGTCCTGTCCGGCACCCTGATTGTGTTCGGCCTGGCCGCCAGCTCCTTCGCCATCCCCGGGCTGCTCGGCGGACGCCGCTTGAAGATGGTCGCCACGCTGATCTACGACCAGTACTTGTCGGAACTCAACTGGCCCATGGGCGCGGCCATCGCCATCGCGCTGTTGCTGCTCAACCTGCTGATCATGCTGTCGTGGAACCGCATGATCGAAGGCCGCTACAAGAAGTCATTGGGGTAACTCATCATGTCCAGGAACGGTCCTTTCGCCCTGTTGTTTCACGCCTTGGTCGTGGCGTTCATGCTGGCGCCGCTGGTGGTGGTCTGTCTCGTCGCCTTCACCCCGGAAAACACCTTGAGCCTGCCGACCACGGAGTTCTCCCTGCGCTGGTTCCGCGCCGTGTTCGAGCGCGCGGACTTCGTCGATGCGTTCTACAACAGCCTGGCCTTGGCGTTCTGCGCGGCCTCGCTGGCGACGTTGATTGCGGTACCGGCGGCGCTGGCAATCACCCGCCTCGAATTTCCCGGCCGGGATTTTTTCAATGGCCTGTTCCTGTCGCCGATCATCATTCCGCACCTGGTGCTGGGTGTGGCGCTGCTGCGGTTGTTTGCGCTGATGGGGGTCAATGGCAACTTCACCTGGCTGATCTTCGCCCACGTGTTGGTCATCACTCCGTATGTGCTGCGCCTGGTGCTGGCGTCGGCCATCGGCCTGGACCGCAGCGCCGAACAGGCTGCGCAATCGTTGGGTGCCGGGCGCTTCACACTGTTTCGGCAAATCACCTTGCCGATGATCCTGCCGGGGGTGGCCGGGGGCTGGTTGCTGGCGTTCATCAACAGTTTCGATGAAGTCACCCTGTCGATCTTTGTCACGTCACCGGCGACGCAAACCCTGCCGGTGCGCATGTATGTGTACGCCACCGAATCCATCGACCCGATGATGGCGGCGGTGTCGGCACTGGTCATTGCGCTGACCGCACTGACGATGATTCTGCTCGACCGGGTCTACGGCCTGGATCGGGTTCTGGTGGGCAAACAATGAGGGCACCATGGCGCTGCTGAAACGACTGGCCGAAGGCGACCGCCCGGCCCTGGATTTTACCCTCGACGGCCAGCCGGCCAGCGGTCTGTTGGGCGATACGCTGCTGACCGCCGTACTGACCTGCGGCGACCACCTGCGCGGCAGCGATTTCAGCGCCGAACCCCGGGCGGGGTTCTGCCTGATGGGCGCCTGCCAGGACTGCTGGGTCCGCCTCGGCGACGGCCGCCGCGTCCGCGCCTGCGCCACCCTGCTCGAAGCCGGCCAGCAAATCACCCGCGAACCGGGGCGCCAGGTATGAACAGCTCATTTATTCCCTGTGGGGGCGACCTGCCTGTCGCCATCGTCGCTGAATGGACCATCGCTATCGCGAGCGGGCTCGCTCCCACAGGGGAGTTTCGGCGATCACAACATCCAGGTTCACCACCGATCCACTGTGGGAGCGAGCCTGCTCGCGATAGCGCCTTCGACAGCGCCACATACCCCTCGGTCTTGTCGATGAGGTCGTCATGAAACCCATCGCCATTATCGGTGCCGGCCCCGCCGGGATCCGTGCCGCCCAGACCCTGGTCGCCCACGGCGTGTACCCGGTCCTGCTGGACGAAGCCTTGCGCGGTGGCGGGCAGATCTATCGGCGGCAGCCGGCCAATTTCAAGCGCTCGCCAGCCAAGCTGTATGGCTTCGAAGCCCACAAGGCCCAATCGATCCACCAGACCATCGATGAGTTGCGCAACCAGCTCGACTATCGTCCCGACACCCTGGTATGGAACGCCGAAGCCGGCCTGCTCGACACCCTGCATGAAGGTCGCGCCGCCCGGCTGGAATATTCGAAGTTGATCGTCGCCACAGGCGCCACCGACCGGATCCTGCCTGTACCGGGCTGGACGTTGCCGGGGGTGTACAGCCTCGGCGCAGCGCAGATCGCCCTGAAGTTCCAGGGCTGCGCCATCGGTGAACGCGTGGTATTCGCCGGCAGCGGCCCGTTGCTTTATCTGGTGGCCTATCAATACGCCAAGGCCGGCGCCAATGTGGTCGCCGTACTCGACAGCTCCCCCCTGGGCGCCCAGGTCCGCGCCCTGCCCGGCTTGCTGAAACAACCGGCCACGCTCGCCAAGGGTCTCTACTACCGGGGCTGGCTGACCGCCCATGGCATCGCCGTGCATCAAGGCGCGAGCCTGTCGCGTATCGACGGTGAGCGCCGCGTGCATTCGTTGAAATGGCGCAACGCAAAAGGCGAACACAGCCTCGATTGCGACGCGGTCGCCTTCGCCCACGGCTTGCGCAGCGAAACCCAACTGGCCGACCTGCTGGGCTGCGAGTTCACCTGGAACGCCCTCAACCGCGCCTGGCTGCCCCAACGGGACAGCGCCGGCCGCAGCAGCGTGACCGGCGTCTACCTCGCGGGTGACGGCGCGGGAATCATGGGTGCCGACGCCGCCGAGAAAGCCGGCGAACGCGCCGCCCTGGCCCTGCTGGAGGACAGCGGTTACCGAGTCGACCCGCAGCGCTGCACCCAACTGGAAACAGAACTCGAACGCATCAGCCATTTCCGCCAGGGCCTGGAACGTGCCTTTGCCTTCCCGCAAGGCTGGGCCGCCGACGCGGCTGATGAATTGATGATTTGCCGTTGCGAAGAAGTCAGCGTCGGCGACATCCGTCGGGTGATCGGCGAAGGCCATTGGGAAATCAACCGGGTCAAGGCCCATTGCCGGGTCGGCATGGGGCGTTGCCAGGGACGAATGTGCGGCGCCGCGGCGGCGGAAATCATCGCCAGCGAAAGTGGACGGCCCATTTGCGGCATCGGTCGCTTGCGCGCCCAGGCGCCAGTCAAACCCGTACCGTTTGGCCTGGAGGTCGAGCCATGATCGAAGTCGACGTGGTGATCATCGGCGGCGGCATCGTCGGTTCGTCGGCAGCGTTGTTCCTGAGCAAGGCCGGGCGTCGGGTGGCTCTGCTGGAACGGGACTTCTGCGGCTCGCACTCAAGCGGTGTGAACTATGGCGGTGTGCGACGCCAGGGTCGGCCCTTGTCGCAACTGCCCCTGTCGCAACGGGCCCACGAAATCTGGAACCAGCTCCCCCAGTTGATCGGCATCGACGGTGAGTACCAGCGCAGCGGCCATCTGAAACTGGCCCGCAGCGCCGAGGACATGCGTGCCTTGCAGGACTACGCCGCCAGCAGCCAGGGCTTTGGCCTCGACTTGCAACTGCTGGATCGCCAGGCACTGCGCGCACGTTTTCCCTGGGTGGGTGCGGTGGCTGTCGGCGCCTCGCTGTGCCCGGACGACGGTCACGCCAACCCACGATTGGTGTCGCCTGCCTTTGCCCAAGCCGCCCGCCGGCATGGCGCTCAGGTTCATGAACAATGCCCGGTCAGCCTGGTTGAACATGACGGCCTGCGCTTTACCGTGCGAACCGAAACCGGCCTGACGCTGCGCGCCCCCTGGCTGCTGAACTGCGCCGGCGCCTGGGCCAGCCATTTCGCCGCACAGTTCGGCGAAGCCGTGCCCATGTATGCCGGGCATCCGGCGATGCTGGTCACCGAGCCATTGCCTTTGGTGATGAACGCCAGTACCGGCGTCGAAGGCGGTGGAATCTATGCGCGCCAGGTTGCCCGCGGCAACTGCGTGTTGGGCGGCGGCCAGGGTTTCGCCCTGGACGACGCTCGCGCCCGGCCCGGCCAGAACGCCGTGATCGAGATCCTGCGCCAGGCGGTCGAGCTCTATCCGTTCCTGGAGGGCGCCCAGGCGATTCGCACCTGGAGCGGCACTGAAGGTTACCTGCCCGATCGCCAGCCGGTGATCGGGCACAGCAGCACCCAACCCGGCCTGTTGCATGCGTTCGGCTTCGCCGGAGCGGGCTTCCAGATCGGTCCGGCGGTGGGCCAGGCGCTCACCGAAATCATCTGTTGCGGCGAATCGAAAACGTCGCTGGATGCGTTTTCCATCACCCGGTTTCACTCCATCTCCGTTTCTTGATAGAGGAAGGTCGCGCCATGAATAACGTCAAACGCACTGCACTGCTGGGCTTTTCCTGCTTGAGCGCACTGTTCGCCGTCGGCCAGGCACACGCCGAGCCAACGCTTTACCTGGGCATGAACGGCGGCACCATGGAGCGGCTCTACGCCGACAAGGTCCTGCCGGCCTTCGAGAAAGCCAACAACGTCAAAGTGGTGATCGTGCCTGGGACCTCGGCGGACATCCTGGCGAAAGTACAGGCCAGCAAGGACAACCCACAGATGCACGTCATGTTCCTGGATGACGGCATCATGTACCGCGCCATCTCCATGGGGCTCTGCGACAAACTCGAGGACAGCCCGACCCTGGCGCAAATCCCCGCCAAGGGCCGCATCAAGGATCAGGCCGTGGCCGTCAGCCTGGGTGTGACGGGACTCGCCTACAACACACGCCTGTTCAAGGAAAAAGGCTGGAGCGCGCCGACGTCATGGATGGACATGGCCGATCCGCGCTTCAAGGACAAACTGGTGTTCCAGTCGGTGGCCTCGTCCACCTTCGGCCTGCACGGTTTTCTGATGTTCAACCGGATCCAGGGTGGCAACGAGACCAACGTCGAGCCGGGCTTCAAGGCCTGGCCGAACACCGTGGGGCGCAACGTGCTGGAATACATCCCCAGCTCGGCGAAGATCTCCGAAATGCTGCAGACCGACGAAGCCGCGCTGTTCCCGCTGACGCCGACCCAGGTGACCGCGCTGAAACTCAAGGGCATGCCAGTGGAATATGCACAGCCGAAGGAAGGCGCCGTGGTGCTCAACGTCGCCGAATGCGCCATCGCCCACAACACCCAGCCCGAGCTGGCACAGAAACTCGCCGCCTTCCTGCTCACGCCTGAAGCCCAGGCCATCGCCCTGGAAGAAGGCGACCAGATTCCGTCCAACCCCAACACCCCCACCACCGAGAAGACCCGCGGCCAGGTGGAAGCCATGAAGCAATACCTGGAAACGGCGATTGCGGTGGACTGGGACCAGGTCAATGAACAGCGTCCGGCGTGGAACGCGCGTTGGAGTCGCAGTATCGAGCGCTAGCCGAACCAGCTTTTGTGGCGAGGGGATTTGTAACAAACTAGGTGGCATCGAACTTTTCTTGATAAACGGTGCCACCCCTCCCATGAACACCCTCGCCCAACTCCGCGCCGGCCAGCTGTCAGGCATCACCCGGTTGGACCTGGCCTGTGGCCTGACGCAGTTCCCCCGGGAAATCTTCGACCTGGCGGACTCCCTCGAGATCCTCAACCTCAGCGGCAACCAGTTGGAAACCCTGCCCGATGACTTGCACCGGCTGACTCGGCTGCGGGTGCTGTTCTGCTCGGACAATCGCTTCACCGAACTGCCTGAATGCCTGGGCCGTTGTGCCGCGTTGACCATGGTCGGTTTCAAGGCCAACCGCATCGAGCGCGTCCCCGCCGCGGCCCTGCCGCCGCTGCTGCGCTGGCTGATCCTGACGGACAACCGCGTCAGCCAGTTGCCGGATGAACTGGGACGGCGTCCACATCTGCAAAAACTGATGCTGGCCGGCAACCGCCTGCAGCAACTGCCCGCCAGCCTGGCCCAGTGTCACCGACTCGAGCTGCTGCGGATCGCCGCCAATCAATTGGACGATCTGCCGCAATGGTTGCTGGAACTGCCCCGCCTCAGTTGGCTCGCCTACGCCGGCAACCCGCTGGAAACCCAAGCCGACGAGGCTGCGCAGCGCAGCACGCCCCCCATCGACTGGGCACAACTGAGCCTGCAACAACCATTGGGCGAAGGCGCCTCGGGGGTGATTCATCAGGCGCTGTGGCAGGCGACAGGCCAACCGGCGCGAAACGTCGCGGTGAAGATGTACAAGGGCGAGATGACCAGCGACGGCTCGCCCCTGCATGAAATGCACGCCTGTATCACGGCGGGCCGACATCCGAACCTGATTGAAGTGTTAGGGCAGGTCGCCGGACATCCTGAAAAACAGGCCGGGCTGGTCATGGCGCTGATCGAGCCCAGCTATCGAAACCTGGCCGGGCTGCCGAGCCTGGCCTCCTGCACCCGCGACGTGTATGCCGACACGTTGCGCTTGAGCGCCAGCGCAGCCTTGCGTATCGCCCGGAGCATCGCCTCGGTGGCGGCACACCTGCATCGTCAAGGCATCACCCACGGGGATTTGTACGGGCACAACGTCCTCTACAACGATCAGGGTGACTGCCTGTTGGGGGATTTTGGCGCGGCATCTTTCCACGCCACCACAGACACCCCGCAAACCCGTGCATTGCAACGCATCGAAGTGCGGGCGTTCGGGATTCTGCTCGGTGAGTTACTGGCGCGGATCGAGCCGGGGAGTGATGAGGTGCAGCTTGCGACGCTACAGGCGTTGGAGGCGCGTTGCTGTCAGCCGGAGGTGCTGGCGCGGCCGGGATTCGAGGAGATTGAGCGGGTATTGGCCGGCAGCTTGGCCACCGGCTGATCGAACGCAGCTTGTCTCTGTGGCGAGGGGATTTATCCCCGTTGGGCTGCGTAGCAGCCCCTTGCCTCAACCTCGGTACACCTGATAAATCGAGTTGGCTGTCTTGGGGCCGCTACGCAGCCCAGCGGGGATAAATCCCCTCGCCACAAAGGACAATCTCGCCTCTCAGGGAATCCCTTTAACCCGCCAACCCGACAAACATATCCTGCACGTCATCGTGGTTGTCGAGGCCTTCAAGGAACGCTTCGACTTCGGCCATCTGCTCGTCGGTCAGGCCGCTGACCGGGTTTTTCGGCTGGTAGCCCAGTTTGGCGGACAACACCGTGAAGCCCTGGGCCGGCAGCGCTTTCTGCACGGCGTCGAGGTCGGCCGCATCGGTGATGAACAACGTCGCGCCCTCTTCGCCCGGTTCGAAATCCTGGGCACCGGCCTCGATGGCGGCCATTTCCGGATCGGCGTCCGGGCTGTCCGGGGCGGCCTCGATCATGCCGACATGGTTGAAGTCCCAGGCCACCGAACCCGAAGCGCCCAACTGGCCCTTGCGGAACGCGACGCGGATTTCGGCCACGGTACGGTTGATGTTGTCGGTCACGCATTCAACGATCAGCGGCACCTGGTGCGGCGCAAACCCTTCGTAGGTCACACGGTGGTACTGCACGGTCTCGCCGAGCTGGCCCGAACCTTTCTTGATCGCGCGCTCCAGGGTCTCGCGGGGCATCGACGCCTTCTTCGCCTGCTCGACCACCAGCCGCAGGTGCGCATTAGTCGCCACGTCGGCGCCGTTGCGCGCGGCAATGGTGATTTCCTTCACCAGCTTGCCGAAGATCTTGCCCTTGGCGTTGGCAGCCGCCTCTTTGTGTTTAACCTTCCACTGTGCGCCCATCACTCACTCTCTTGTCTGACGCGCCAAGACATCTGCCGGCCGGCGCTGTGGCGCAAGTTTATACGGCCTAAACCGGCTGATCGACCAAAAAATGCGCCCCGGCGAATCGACATTTTCACAACATGCTGTAGGCAGTTTCCGAAATAGCGATTCAAGAGCACCCTTTCGCCCCGCGGTTTCGTACCCTCGCGACTTCTTCTCTTCAAGTAAGCACCGCGATGCGCAACGACACGGAAAGCCCCTTCAGCCTGACTCTCACGCAAAGCGACCTGCGCCTGCAAGTGCTGCGGTTCAGCGGTCGGGAGGCCCTCAACCAGCCGTACCGCTTCGACCTGGAACTGATCGGCCTCGCGCCGCCGATCAATCCCGACACGCTGCTGGGGCAACCGGCATTCCTGCGCCTGGACGGTGAATCCGGTGTACATGGCATCGTCCACAGCGTCAGCCTGAGCGCCCATGCACCGCACCGTATCGGCTATCGCCTGACGCTGGTTCCCCATCTCCAGCGTCTGGAGCAGGGTCCGAGACGACGGGTTTTCCATCAGCTCAGCGTCGTGCAGATACTGCAACGCCTGCTGGAAGACAACGCCGTGCCCGCCCACAGCTACCGTTTCGAACTGCCCCACGGACAGTACCCATCCCGCCCGTTCTGTATCCAGTACGAGGAAAGCGACCTGGAGCTGTTGCAACGGCTATGCGAGCAAGAAGGTATTCATTACCACTTCGAACACTCCCCGTCCGGCCATGTCCTGGTGTTCGCCGAAGATCCCAAGAGTTTCCCGGCGCGGGCGATCGAGCTTGCACTGGGTACACAAGCCGATGAGCACCCGGCACTCGAGCGACTGTACCAACGTCACCACCCGACGACGCCTGCCCTGCCCGGCCGCTTCGCCGAGCGGGCAACGTCGCCCGCCGAAACCGGTGCCGCGAATCATGGGTTCAACGGCACCGATCACGAAGCGATGCGGAGCAATCCAGCGTCAGCTCATGCTTATCAGATCGGGCGCCGGAACCTGGAGCGGCTGCGCTGCCGGCAACGGGAAATCCACGGCCACAGCACGCAACCGGCCCTGCGTAGTGGTCGCATCGTGCAGATCGGTGAGCACCCGATATCGACGTTCAACGATCAATGGCTGGTTGTCGAGGTCCAGCATCGCGGCAGGCAGTTTTCGATCCTGGAAGCGAATCAGCCGCCTGTGTCGTCGGCCAGGGATTATCGGAACACGTTCTCGGCCATCCCCTGGTCCAGCGTGTTCAGGCCTGCCCTCAAACACCCCCGGCCGAGCATTCCCGGCTACCACGTGGCACATGTCCTCGGTCCTGCCGGGCGGCCGGCGGAGCCCGATGAGCGAGGTCAGGTCCGGGTCAGCTTGTGGAGCCCGGGTGACGAAGGCATCCCCCTGCCCATGTCACGCTTGAGCCTCCACGACAGCCCGCCCCTGATGGCCGGCAGTGAAGTGCTGGTGAGCTTTCTCGACGGCGATCCCGACCGGCCGGTGCTGTACCCGGGCGGCCTCGATAGCGGTGGCCGGCGCAACATGGCGTCGAAAAAACCGCCACCGGGCAACAGCGACGTCAGGCTGTTGTTCGACTGGCTGCTGAACCCTCCGGACACAACACCCTGATCCGCCAGCGAGTACCGCAGCCGGTCAGGGGGCGCAAACCGGGGTTCGTATGGATAAAACCTGATCCGGCTCATGCAAACCCAGCGAAACGGGCTTACAGTAGCAGCACAACGCCGCACGAGACGGCGCTTTACCCTGATGTCTGGAGATACCCGCATGCCCTGGAAAAATTCCGAAAACCGCTACAGTACCGTCACGATCACCTTGCACTGGTTGATGCTGGTGCTGCTGGCTGTGGTTTATGCCTGCATAGAATTTCGCGGGATCTTCCCCAAGGGCAGCGGCGGTCGAACCCTGATCAAGGAAGCCCACTTCATGCTCGGCCTGACCGTGTTCCTGCTGGTCTGGCTGCGCCTGTTCGCCCGCAGCGTGGGCAAGGCACCGGCCATCTTTCCGGCTTCGCCCGTCTGGCAGACCTTCCTTGCGCGCCTGATGCACTGGGCGCTGTACCTGTTCATGATTGCCATGCCGCTGCTGGGCTGGCTGATCACCAGCGCCGAAGGGCATCAGGTGATGTTCTACGGTTTCGACCTGCCGCTGCTGGTCGATCAGGACAAGGCATTCGCCAAGCAGCTGGAAGGCTGGCATGTGCTGGGCGGCACCATCGGCTACTGGTTGATCGGCCTGCATGCCCTGGCGGGGCTGTATCACCACTACATCGTGCGCGACAACACGTTGCTGCGGATGATGCCGAAGCGCGGCTGACGGCGCTCACTCAACCCCCCGGCGGCCTTGCAAGCCGCCGGTGTGGACGAAAATCAGGCGTGCGCCTCGAGCAAACCGGCCAGCCTCGACCTGCGCCTTGAGCATCATCAACGCCTTGCCGGTGTAGAGCGGCTCCAGTTCGATTGCGTGGGTGGCATCGATGAAGTCCCTCAGTAGCGCGTCGACCCGGGCGAAGCCGCCACGGCTACCGTCGAGCAATTCATAACGTGGGTCGGTAATGCCTGCCTCGCGCACGATGTTTTCGACCTGTTGCGCTACGCCGTGGTCCTCGGGCACCGCGAGCACACCATGGACCGGATGCGCGCCCGCTTCGGCCAACACCAGCCCCGCCAGCGACGTTCCGGTGCCGCAAGCCAGCCACCAGCCGTGATAATCCGTCCAACCCAATGCCGCCAGCTGCTTGCGGGCGCTGGTCACCCAGGCCTTGCAGCCCTGCGCGCCCGGCAAGCCTGAGCCACCTTCGGGCACCGGATGCAGGTGGGGATACCGCGCCTGCCAGGTTGCCCAGAAATCCGCGGCGTGCCGCTCCCGATAGCCGCCATATCCCAACCAGTGCAGCTCCATGCCGAATGCTTGCAGGTCGAGTATTGTCGGTGTTTCCCGAGGATGGCCACGCACCAGCCCGACCGTTGGAAAACCAAAGCGCTTGCCGGCGGCGGCCAGTGCGTGCAGGTGGTTGGAATAGGCGCCGCCCAGGCTCATGATCCCCTCGGCACCGGCCTCGTGGGCGGCGCGCACATGATGAATCAGCTTGAACCACTTGTTGCCGCTGATCAGTGGATCGATCCGATCCAGGCGCAACACCGCCACTTCGACACCGGCGCGGGTGAGCCAATCCAGATGCAGGAGTTCGAGTTTAGGGTTGGGGTGCCAATCAAGGGCAGGAAGAAGCATTGCGAGCAGGCCCGACGCGAAGAGGCCCGCATTCTAACAGGCGGTCACGGATGGCCGCAGATTCAGCCTCACCACATCCCCCTGTGGGAGCGAGCCTGCTCGCGATAGCGGTGGTCCAGTCGACAGAAATGTCGGATGTGCCGCCGTCATCGCGAGCAGGCTCGCTCCCACAGGGGATCTGCGCCCCCTTACAACTGCGCCGCCAACCGCGAACCCTGGTTGATGGCCCGCTTGGCATCCAGTTCCGCCGCTACGTCGGCGCCGCCGATGAGGTGGACGGTCTGACCCGCCGCTTCCAGGCCTTCCTGCAATTCACGCAACGGATCCTGGCCGGCACAGATCACGATGTTGTCCACCGCCAGCACCTGCGGCTCGCCGCTGTCGCCGATACGGATGTGCAGGCCTTCGTCGTCGATCTTCAGGTACTCGACACTGTTGAGCATCTGTACCTGCTTGTTCTTCAGCCCCGTGCGATGGATCCAGCCGGTGGTCTTGCCCAGGCCGTCACCGACCTTGGAAGTCTTGCGCTGCAACAGGAACACCTGCCGCGCCGGTGCATGGGGCTCGGCCTTGATCCCGGCCACGCCGCCGCGTGCCTGGAGCTGGGTGTCGATCCCCCACTCCTTCCAGAACGCCTCGCGGTCCTGGCTGGTGGCGACGCCCTGGTGCACCAGGAACTCCGACACGTCAAAGCCGATACCACCGGCGCCGATCACCGCCACGCTGCGGCCCACCGGCTTGCGCTGCAGAATCACGTCCAGGTAGCTCAGTACCTTGGCATGCTCCACACCGGGAATCGCCGGCACCCGCGGTGCAATCCCCGTGGCGAGGATGATCTCGTCGTAACCGCCTGCCACCAATTGCTCCACATCCACACGGGTGTCGAGGCACAGCTCGACATGGGTGGTCTGCAGCTTGCGCTTGAAGTAACGCAGGGTCTCGAAGAATTCTTCCTTGCCCGGCACGCGCTTGGCGACATTGAACTGGCCGCCGATCTCGCTGGCCGAATCGAACAGCGTCACCTGATGCCCTCGCTCGGCCGCCACCGTGGCCGCGGACAACCCGGCGGGGCCGGCGCCGACCACGGCAATTTTCTTCACCTGGGTGACCGGCAGGTAGTTGAGTTCGGTTTCATGGCAGGCCCGCGGGTTCACCAGGCAACTGGTCAGCTTGCCGCCGAAGGTGTGATCGAGGCAGGCCTGGTTGCAGCCGATGCAGGTATTGATTTCATCCGCCCGGCCAGCGGCAGCCTTGTTGACGAAATCCGGATCTGCCAGGAACGGCCGTGCCATGGAGACCATGTCGGCGTCGCGCTCGGCGAGGATCTGCTCGGCCACTTCCGGCGTGTTGATGCGGTTGGTGGTGATCAGCGGAATGCTCACCGAACCGCGCAGCTTGGCCGTGACCTTGCTGAACGCCGCCCGGGGAACCTTGGTGGCGATGGTGGGGATGCGTGCCTCGTGCCAGCCGATACCGGTGTTGATAATCGTCGCGCCGGCCTGCTCGATAGCCTTGGCCAACTGGACGATTTCCTCCCAGGAGCTGCCGCCCTCCACCAGGTCGAGCATCGACAGGCGAAAAATGATGATGAAGTTCGGCCCTACCGCCTCGCGCACCCGACGCACGATTTCCACCGGCAGGCGCATGCGGTTTTCATAGCTGCCGCCCCAACGGTCGGTACGGTGGTTGGTGTGAGCCGCCAGGAACTGGTTAATGAAATACCCTTCCGAGCCCATGATCTCGACGCCGTCGTATTCGGCTTGCTGGGCCAGCTTTGAGCAAGTGACGAAGTCGCTGATCTGTTTCTCGATCCCCTCCTCGTCAAGTTCCTTGGGCTTGAACGGATTGATCGGCGCCTGGATCGCGCTAGGCGCCACTTGCTTGGGGCTGTAGGCGTAGCGTCCGGCGTGGAGGATCTGCATGCAGAGCTTGCCACCGGCCTCATGAACGGCCCGGGTGACGATCCGGTGCTTGAGCGCTTCTTCTTCGGTGGTCAGCTTGGCGGCGCCGGAATACACGCCGCCCTCGTCGTTCGGCGCAATCCCGCCGGTCACCATCAGGCCTACGCCGCCACGGGCACGCTCGGCAAAATACGCCGCCATGCGTTCGAAACCACCGGGCTTTTCCTCAAGCCCCGTGTGCATCGACCCCATCAGGGTACGGTTGCGCAGCGTGGTAAAACCCAGGTCCAACGGGGCCAGCAGATGCGGGTAGTGAGGGGCGGTCATCGGTAACTCCACAACGGGCGATCACGGAAAGTGCGGAAGCTCTATGGCCTCCATCAGTCATGCCCACAGCCTAAAAGCCGGGACAACCGCGCTCAATGACCGAAACTGACAACCTATTGATCCAAATGTGCAGCGATCCAGTACCAATGGAGGAGCGCACCCAGGTGACTCCCAGTGGAACGGGCCAGTCCCATGTTTAGTGGCCCAAGCGGCTGAACAAAAGACCATTCCAACCAGACAGGCCGCTCGCATGCATCCCCAACGAAAAGCCCTGCACAACGAACTGCACGCCCGCCCATCGCTGTACTTCGACGAACCGGCCCATGTCTTCCATCTGGCGTTCCTGGGTGACAGCGCCCAGTGCACGACCCTACTCGAGCGGCTATGCCCCGCAGACGTGCTGGATCAAGCCGCCCAGGGCATTACCCGGATCGACGGATACCCGCTCAAGTGGGAACGCCACGCCGAGTTCTTCACCCTGACCCTGGTGGTGCCTGCCAGCAGTCACGAACTGCAGTGGAGCACGCTGCCTGAATGCCTGGCGCGGGGTATCGAAGGTCACGCTCGACAGATCATCAATTCGGTCCAGGTGGTGGTGCGCTCGGAAGACGGACTCGACCTGTCCGGCTACGGCTTCAAAGATCCCTGCGGCTCGAGCGTGGGAGGTGGCGACGCCATGGTCTGGAGCGACTTTCGCCTCACCGAGGACGGCACCAACCGCTTCCTGTTCATCAATCGGCGGCTCAACGCCTATCGCCAGGGGCGCATGATCCGGCGTCTGCTCGAAATCGAAACCTATCGCATGATGGCGTCCTTGTCCCTCAGTGTCGCCAAGGCGCTGGACCCGCAACTGAACGAGTTCGACCGCAGCCTGGTGACACTCTCCGAACACAACGCCAATGCCAGCGGCGTGCACGCCAAGGCCTTGCTGGAGGACATCGCGCAACTGTCTCGCCGGATCGTCGGCAGCTCGGTGAAAAATCGCCACCGTTTCAGCGCCACCCGGGCCTACGCACAATTGGTATTCGAGCGCCTGGCCGAGTTGCGTGAAAGCCATCTGGGCGACTGCCAGAGGCTGGGCGTGTTTATCGAGCGACGCTTCAAGCCGACCGTGCGCTATTGCGCGGCGACCGAGCAGCGTCTGGAACAACTGGCCATGAGCGTTGCCAACCTGGGCGACTTGCTCCAGGCGCGGGTACAAGTGGAAATGGAAGACCAGAACGCGGAGATTCTGCGCAGTCTCAATGCCCGGGCCGATGCACAGATCAAGATCCAGCGGGCGGTGGAAGGGCTGTCGATCATTGCCATCACCTACTACCTGATCAACCTGTTCAAGCTGGTCTATAGCGGATTGCATACGCTGGGTGCGGACCTATCGGCGCGCGAAGCATTGCTGGGGATGGCGCCACCGGTGCTGTTGATCATGTTGTTGATCATGTTGTTGATCATGCTGCGGATCAGAAAGGCCAAGAATCACTAAGTGTGAAAGCCTGACCATTGCCCATCGTGGGAGCGAGCCTGCTCGCGATAGCGGTGTGTCAGCTGCCATTGAGCTTGCTGATCCGGCGCCATCGCGAGCAGGCTCGCTCCCACACAGGGACTTCTCTTTTGCTAATTCCAGGTTTTACCGTACCCTGCGCCGTAAGAACCGTACACGGCCGCTGACTGCTCTCCATGCGTAAACTTTTGTACCTGCTGTTTTCACTGGCCCTGATCGCCGCCCTGACGAGCTATGCGCTGTGGACGACGGATCGCCCGACGGGGCACTACCTCTCGGACCTGCGCATCGACCTGGCAGTCGACCAGGGCGTTCCCGCCGAGCGAGGCAACTTGCTGGGCATCCAACCTGAGCTGTTCCCCACCGACTACCAGAACCCCGGGCACCTGCGCCGGAAACTGGCGGCCTATCTGCAGACCGCTCGCGAGCTGGGCTTGCTCAGCGACAAGACCGTCGTGGTCCTGCCCGAACACATCGGCACCTGGTTGATGATCAGCGGAGAAAAGGACGAGCTGTATCAGGCCGGCACGTTGAAGGATGCCATGAACTGGCTGGCGATCAGCAACCCGCTGGCGTTCATCCGCGGGTTGATCAGTGCCCAAGGCGACAACCGCCTGGACGACGCCTACCTGCGGATGAAAGCCGACAGCATGGCCCGCGATTACCAGGCCATGTTCGGTGGGCTGGCCCGGGAGTTCGGCGTGACCCTGGTAGCCGGCTCCATCGTATTGCCCGAGCCCAGCGTCAGTGAAGGTGAACTGAAGATCGGCCGCGGCGCGCTGTATAACAGCAGCCTGGTGTTTGGCCGCGACGGTCGACCGCTCGGGCAACCCCAGCGCCAACAGCATCCGGTGTTCGAGCAACGGGATGTGCTGGAAGCCGACCGCCAGGACGCGCTCCGCGTCGTCGACACTCCCGCCGGGCGTCTGGGCGTGCTGATCGGCAGCGACAGTTGGTATCCGCGTTATTATCGACAACTCAACGATCAGGGCGTGCAACTGATCGCGGTGCCCGCCTTTGTCAGTGGACGTGACACCTGGAACAAACCCTGGAACGGCTATAAAGGCTTGTCCACCCCTAGCGAAGTGAGCCTCAAGCCCGGTGAAATGAGCGAAGGCCAAGCCTGGCACCGCCTGACGTTGACCAGTCAGCAGCCCATCAGCCAGGCCAAGGGTGGTGTGAGCGTGTTTCTGCGCGGCCAGTTCTGGGACAACGGCAGCGCCGGCCAGAGTTTCATCAGCCACGACGGCCAGCATTTCAGCGACGGCGAAGCCCGTGGCGCCCGCCTGCTGAACTTGTGGTTGTGAGCATGAAGCCAATGCGCCTGGGCGACCTGTCCGTGGGCTTCGTCCACAGCCTGGCCGATGCGGTAGCCAGCCATGGCCAGGATCCCCATCCCCTGCTCGAACAGTACGGCCTCGACGCCGCACGCCTGGCCGAGCCCGGGGCGCGACTATCGATTCCACGCTATATGCGCCTCGGTCACGCGGCAATCCAACAAACCCAGGATGCGGCCCTGGGCCTGCGCATGGGCCAGCTCAGCCGCTTGAGCCAGGCCGGCCTCGCTGGCGTCACGGCGGCCCAGGCCCCGACGGTACGCGAAGCGGCACGCTGCCTGATCCGCTTCGAGCCGTTGTATGGCTCCAACTACCGTGGCCAATCGAGTTTCCACGAGGATGCCCGGGGTGCCTGGCTGCGGTTCTACTCCATCAGCCCCTATAACGCCTATAACCGCTTCGTGGTGGATTCGATCGTCGCCGGCTGGCTCCAGCAGTTGTCCAGCGTAAGCGACACCCCGTTACGGGCCGAGCGCATCGAGATCGAATTCGAGGCACCGGCTTACCTGGACGCCTACCGCACGCTCGGCGATTGCCCGATCCTGTTCGGTGCCGAGCAGAATCAGCTGCGCCTGGGCCTGGAAGCCCTCGCCCGGCGTAACCCACAGCATTGCCCCAGCACCTGGCGGCATCTGCTTCAACTGTGTGAACGGGAATTGGAACAACTCACCCGCACCCGCAGCTTGCGCGAACGCATCATTCAACTGCTGGGGCCGTTGCTCAACGGTGGCCGGGAACCCGACCTTGGGGAAGTGGCGGCGCGCCTGAAGCTGCCGACCTGGACACTGCGCCGAAAACTGGCAGAAGAAGGCACGCAATTTCGCGCAATCCTCAATGACACGCGCCGTGACCTGGCCATGACCTACATCCGAGATACCGAACTCGCGTTCGGCGAAATCGCCTACCTGCTGGGCTTCGCCTCGGCCGAGGCATTCCAGCGCGCTTTCAAACGCTGGAATGGCCAGACGCCGGGAGAGTTTCGTCGCAGCCAGAGGGCGAATTGAAATTCAAGCCTGCCGCTTGCGGCTGCTCTTATAGCTCCGTCGCATCCTCGGCGGGTTCCAGCGGATCCAGCTCGTAGGCCTGATATTCCAGCAGCTCTTCCTGATAATCATCCATTTTGAATCCTTCCCATATCGTTGAACCGATGCCTGATGGCCTTGGTGTCAGAATAAAGCTGCTTTATGAACAAAACATGAAGCAAAGGCTTCATGTTTCAAACGTAGCACAGCGATGGGAAATCAACCTATACAGGTGTGACAAGGAATGACTGCCTTGCCACGAATCTCAGGATGAAGGAAGCGGCTGGATCGGCTCGGTCGGCGGCGGCAAATCGCTGGGTGGGGGTGGCGTGACCACTTCCAGCGTCGATTCAGGGCCTACGTAGGGCGCAGGCTCACTGGGGGCAATCGGCGCAGGCTCCGGCGGCGGTGCGACAGGCTCGGACGCTGCAGGTGCGACCTCAGCTGGGGCTGGGGCTGGGGCCGCTGGCTCTACCGGCGCAGCGGGCGCCGGAGCCGGAGTCAACGCAGCCGGTTCGGCCTTGGGCTCCGGCACCCCCAGCTCGGTATTCGGCTTTTCGGCAGCCGGTGCGCCTTTCTTCGCTTCAGCAGGCAGGAACATTTCCACCAGAGCAAAGAAACGCTCGTAGAACTTGGTCGCCGAGACGGTTTCGCTGGCCACCTTGACCATCGAATCATCCGACGAACCGATCGGCATCGACACCGATCCCAATACACCCACCCCCAGACTGGCGGAGTTGTTGATTTTCTTCAGCGCATAACGGTCCTGCAACGCGTTGGCGAACATGGTCGCATGATGGCCAGTACCGCCGTCTTCTGCACAAACCAGGTTGAAGCTGATCTCCATGTGGGTATCGCCGGTCTGCTGGAAGCTCTTGTGGCCACTGACCAGCTTCGGATCGCTGCTGGTAATGATATAGCCCTGGCTGAGCAAGGCCCGGCGCCCCGCTTCGCAGGTCACCGTGTCGCTCACCGGATAAGTGCGGGAGAACGTACCGGAGTCATCGAAGTTCTCATGCTCGTAAATAGCGGCTTTCTTCGACGAGCAACCGGCTGCGGCGACCAGCATCAGTGCCAATCCGACGGTGCGCATGTGAAATGGTCTGAACATTGAACATCCTGAGGAAAACGGTCCGGGGGCGTATTGTGCAACAGAACACCCATCGGCAGCGTGGGTATTCATGTCTCAAAGGGTTTACAAGTCTACTGGGGGATGTTTGCGGGAAAAAGACGTAAATCCAGTGGACCGATGAACATCCTGTCATCTGGCAATAGGCGGATACAAAAAGACCCCGGCTTTTCGGCCGAGGTCTTTATCAGCAAGCCATCAAGTCATCAGAAACGCTTGATGTCCGCCTCGCTTTCCAACTGCTTGCGATAAGCTGCAAAGTCCTGCTGGCCAACACGGGACGCGAGATAACGGCGATATTCAGCTTTCTCCGCGTCGGTCGGTGCCGCGGCTTCATTCACGCCGCGCAGTTGCACCAACATCAGGTTACCGTCGGGCAAGGTCACGCTGGTAAACGTCGGCTTGTCCTTGGACTCGGGTTTTGGCATGCGGAACAAGGCCTGCAGCACTGCCGGGTCGATACCTTCCTGGCTACGGGTCGCCGCCTCGACAACCTTCCAGTTCTGACCGTCGACAGGCTTGGTCAGCGGCGTTTTGCCTTCACGCAGGCTGGCGATCAACTCGTCGGCGCGGGTCTTCGCTGCCTCGCTGGCGTGTTCCTTGGCGAGCTGGGTACGGATGGCTGCTTCCACGCTTTGCAGCGGCAGTTGCTCGGGCTTGCGATGCTCCTTGGCACGCAGCACCACGACGGTTTCCGGATCCAGCTCGATGGCGGTGCTGTTGGCACCTTCATCCAGTACTTCCGGACTGAACGCCGCAGTGACCACAGCGCGGTTGGCCGCGATCCCTTCCCCACCTTCGCGACCGAACGGCGCCGACGTGTGGACGGTCAATTTCAGGTCCTGGGCCGGCTGCGCCAGATCGGAAGCTTCGAACGAAGCATCTTCCAATTGCTTGGTCGCCTCGACGAAACGCTGCTCCACCTGCTGGGTCTTCAGCTCGCGGGTCAACTTGCCCTTGAGGCTGGCAAAGGTTGGCACTTCAGGCGCTTCGACACCCAGCAGCTTGATCAGGTGCAAGCCAAAATCGGTGCGCACCGGCGCCGAAACCTGATCCTTGCTCAGCGCGTACAACGCCTTTTCGAACGCCGGATCGTAGACGCCTGGACCGGCATAGCCAAGGTCACCGCCATTGTTCGCCGAACCCGGATCTTGGGAGAACTCCTTCGCCAGGGCTTCAAACGATTCGCCTTTGGCCAGGCGCGCCTGGATTTCCTCGATCTTCGCCTTGGCCTGGGCTTCGCTGACCTTGTCGTTCACTTCGATCAGGATGTGGGCCGCCCGGCGCTGTTCGGACAGGTTGGCGATTTCTTTCTGATACGCCGCCTGCAGGTCTTCATCCTTGACGCTGACCTGATCGAAGAAAGCGGCTTTCTTCAGCTCCAGGTAATCGATCACCACCTGATCGGGGCTCATGAATTCCTTGGCGTGCTTGTCGTAGTACGCCTTGACCTCGTCATCGGTCAGTTTCACCACCGACGGATCGGCCTTGAGGGTCAGGGTGGCGAAATCACGGGTCTGTTTTTCCAGACGGGCGAACGCCAGCACCTGGGCATCAGTCACGAAACCGCTTCCGGCGAGACCAGCGCGCAATTGGCCGATCAGCATTTCCTGGGCCAGCATCTGGCGGAACTGCAGGCGGGTGTAACCCAGCTGGCGAATCACCTGGTCGAAACGCTCCGGGCTGAATTTGCCATCCACCTGGAACTCAGGCGTCTGCAGGATCACCTGATCCAACGCAGCTTCGGAAAAAGCGAACTTCGCATCGTGCGCGCCTTGCAGCAGCAACTTGCGGTCGATCAGGCCCTTGAGCGCCGAATCGCGGAGCATCTTTTCGTCCAGCAGGGAGGCGTCGAAGTCTTTGCCCAGCTGTTGCATGAGCTGGCGACGTTGCATGTCGACCGCCTGGCTCAGCTCGTTCTGGCTGATGTTCTCGCCGTTGACCTTGGCCGCGTCATTGCTGTGGGTGGTGGCTTTGAAAATGGCATCGAAACCGGTCAACGCCATCAATGCGACGATGACCCCGATGATGGTCTTGGCAATCCAGCCTTGTGAATTGTCCCTGATATTCTGCAGCATGCGTCCCCCAGAAACGGTTGAACTTCAAATTAGGCAACCGTGGAGCGTGGGTAGAATCCGGATAGAAGAAAGGCGCATCCGAGGATGCGCCTTCTCGTAACTGGCGGAGCGGACCGGGCTCGAACCCGCGAGCCCTGGTACGACAGACCGGTTGGAACCGATCCCGCTACCGCTCCGCTGCCAAGCCAGGCATGACCCCGACCCGGATAAACTCAATGAAACTTAGTTAACGGCGTCTTTCAGTGCTTTACCGGCCTTGAAGCCTGGCTTCTTGGCAGCAGCGATCTGCAGAGCCTGACCAGTCTGTGGGTTGCGACCGGTACGAGCTGGACGATCGGTAACGGCGAAGGTACCGAAACCAACCAGAACAACGGAGTCGCCAGCCTTGAGAGCACCAGTGATGGATTCGATTACAGCGTCCAGCGCGCGGCCAGCAGCAGCTTTCGGGATATCAGCGGATGCAGCGACAGCATCAATCAATTCCGACTTGTTCACTCTAAGTCCCCTTATATCTATTTGAGATGATTCTAAGTTTTTTTGGTGAAAGCAAAAACGAGTGCTGAATGGCCTACAGACACTTAAGAGCCGCTTTATAACAAGGGCTCTAAAAAACTGTCAAGGAAGCCCCCCAGGCAAATGCGTATTAATGCGTGCTAATTCTTTCCTTAGAGTCAGACTCTCGCTTCTCATCTTTCGCGACAATCTCCGGAGCCACATCCGGCAAGGGCTCCGGCGCGTATTGCAGCGCAATTTGCAGGACCTCGTCAATCCATTTAACCGGTTTGATCTGAAGATCCTGCTTGATATTGTCAGGAATTTCTTTCAGATCGCGCACATTCTCTTCTGGAATGATCACGATCTTGATCCCGCCGCGGTGTGCCGCCAGCAGTTTTTCTTTCAGCCCGCCAATGGCCAGTACCTGCCCACGCAGGGTGATTTCACCGGTCATGGCAACGTCGGCACGCACCGGAATGCCGGTCAATGCCGATACCAGGGCCGTGCACATGCCTACGCCGGCGCTGGGGCCGTCTTTGGGCGTAGCCCCTTCAGGCATGTGGATATGCGTGTCGCGCTTCTCATGGAAGTCCAGGGGAATGCCCAGGCTCCGGGCGCGGCTGCGAACGACCGTCTGCGCCGCGGTGATCGATTCGACCATCACATCGCCCAGGGAACCGGTCTTGATCAGCTGGCCTTTGCCCGGTACGACGGCGGCTTCAATGGTCAGTAACTCACCACCGACCTGAGTCCACGCCAGGCCGGTCACCTGACCGATCTGATCCTGCTGCTCGGCCAGGCCGTAGCGGAATTTGCGCACGCCCAGGAAGTGCTCCAGCAGGTCTGAAGTCACCTTGACCGCAAAGCGTTTTTCCAGCGCGTGTTCCTTGACCGCCTTGCGGCAGACCTTGGCAATCTGCCGCTCCAGGCCCCGCACACCGGCTTCGCGGGTGTAGTAACGGATGATGTCGCGAATCGCTTCCTCGTCGAATTCCAGCTCGCCTTTCTTCAGGCCGTTGGCCTGGATCTGCTTCGGCGAGAGGTACTTGACGGCGATATTGATCTTCTCGTCCTCGGTGTAGCCCGGCAGACGAATCACCTCCATACGGTCCAGCAACGCCGGCGGGATGTTCATGGAGTTGGAGGTGCACAGGAACATCACGTCCGACAAGTCGTAGTCGACTTCCAGATAATGATCGTTGAAGTTGTGGTTCTGCTCCGGATCGAGCACTTCGAGCAACGCAGAGGCTGGATCGCCACGCATATCGCTGCCCATCTTGTCGATTTCGTCCAGAAGGAACAGCGGGTTGCGCACGCCGACCTTTGTCATCTTTTGAATCAATCTTCCTGGCATCGAACCGATGTAGGTACGGCGATGACCACGGATTTCCGCTTCGTCGCGTACGCCGCCGAGGGCCATGCGCACGAACTTGCGATTGGTGGCGTGGGCGATCGACTCCGCCAGGGAGGTTTTACCGACCCCGGGAGGACCGACCAGGCACAGCACCGGACCACGGATTTTCTTCACGCGCTTTTGCACGGCGAGGTATTCGAGGATACGTTCCTTGACCTCCTCCAGGCCGTAGTGATCGGCGTCGAGGATGTCCTCGGCACGGGCCAGGTCCAGGCGCACCTTGCTCTGGGCCTTCCACGGCACCTGCACCAGCCAGTCGATGTAGGAGCGCACCACGGTGGCTTCAGCGGACATCGGCGACATCTGCTTGAGCTTGTTCAGCTCGGCCTGGGCCTTGGCGAGGGCATCCTTGGGCAAGCCAGCGGCATCGATGCGCTTTTTCAGCTCTTCGATTTCGTTATGGCCTTCGTCGCCGTCGCCCAGCTCTTTCTGAATGGCCTTCATCTGCTCATTCAGGTAGTACTCGCGCTGGCTACGCTCCATTTGTTTCTTGACGCGACCACGAATGCGCTTCTCGACCTGCAGCAGATCGATCTCGCCGTCGAGCAATGCCAGCACGTGTTCGACACGGGCGGACAAATCGATGATCTCGAGGATTTCCTGTTTCTGTTCGATCTTGAGCGCCATGTGGGCGGCCATGGTATCGACCAGCCGGCCGGGCTCATCGATGCTGTTGAGCGACGACAGGACCTCGGCCGGCACTTTCTTGCCCAACTGTACGTACTGCTCGAACTGCGACAACAGGCTGCGGACGAATACCTCTGACTCACGCTCGGGTACGTCGGCTTCTTCGATCAGCGATACTTCGGCGCGGCAATGGCCGTTCACTTCGCTGAAACGCTCGACCGCCCCGCGCTGCTCGCCTTCGACCAGGACCTTGACGGTACCGTCGGGCAGCTTGAGCAATTGCAGGACCGTTGCAATGGTACCTACGCGATAAAGCGCGTCTTCACCAGGATCATCGTCAGCAGGATTTCTCTGGGCCACCAGCAGAATCTGCTTGTCACCCGTCATCGCGGCCTCGAGGGCTTCGATGGACTTCTCGCGCCCCACGAACAGCGGGATAACCATGTGCGGATATACCACGACATCGCGCAATGGCAAGAGAGGCAATTCGATGGTTGTCTTCATGATTTCGCCTCAACGGCGGCCACAAGGCCGGAAACAGATGGAAGTAAGCTTGAAACCAAGATGGGGGCAGCCTTGAAAAAAAACAAGCGCTAAGGGCGTGATGCCTGTCAGTTAAGAGAAATTAAGTCGAACAGCCTGTGGCGAGGGAGCTTGCTCCCGTTGGGAGGCGCAGCCGCCCCGTCCCCAAAAACAGGGCCGCTTCGCGCCCCCGCCACGACTGCTCCAGTAGTCACGTAATGCGACTTGAAAAGCGGCCAAAGCAAAGGGGCCCGAAGGCCCCTCCTTTGTTCCGGCAGCAGGACGCTTAGGCGTCCGGTGCAGCCTTGGCAGCCGGCTCACTGTTTTCGTAGATATACAGTGGCTTGGACTTGCCTTCTATGACACTTTCGTCGATCACGACTTTACTCACCTCGGACTGCGAGGGGATTTCGTACATCGTGTCGAGCAATACGCCTTCGAGAATCGAGCGCAACCCACGGGCACCGGTCTTGCGCTCCAGGGCTCGCTTGGCCACCGACTTCAGCGCGTCGGAACGGAACTCCAGGTCTACGCCTTCCATTTCGAACAGCTTGGCATACTGCTTGGTCAGGGCGTTCTTCGGTTCGGTGAGGATCTGCATCAACGCAGCCTCATCCAGCTCGTCCAGCGTCGCCAGGACCGGCAGACGTCCGACGAATTCCGGAATCAGGCCAAACTTGACCAGATCGTCAGGCTCGACTTCACGCAGGGACTCACCGACCTTCTTGCCCTCTTCCTTGCTGCGCACTTCTGCATTGAAGCCGATGCCGCCGCGCGTGGAACGGTTCTGGATGACCTTCTCCAGACCGGAGAACGCACCACCGCAGATGAACAGGATGTTGCGAGTGTCGACCTGCAGGAACTCCTGCTGCGGATGCTTGCGACCGCCCTGGGGCGGAACGGAAGCGACCGTGCCTTCGATCAACTTGAGCAAGGCCTGCTGCACGCCCTCACCGGATACATCCCGGGTGATGGACGGGTTGTCGGACTTGCGGGAAATCTTGTCGATTTCATCGATGTAGACAATACCCATCTGGGCCTTTTCGACATCGTAGTCGCACTTCTGCAACAACTTCTGAATAATGTTCTCGACATCCTCCCCCACGTAACCCGCCTCGGTGAGGGTGGTTGCGTCGGCGATGGTGAACGGAACGTTCAGCAAACGGGCCAGGGTTTCGGCAAGCAGGGTCTTACCCGAGCCTGTCGGGCCGATCAGCAGGATGTTGCTCTTGCCGAGTTCGACCTCGTCATTCTTCTTGTCACGTTGGTTGAGGCGCTTGTAGTGGTTGTAAACCGCTACGGCCAATACCTTTTTCGCGCGCTCCTGACCAATTACATACTGGTCAAGGATGCCGCTGATTTCTTTAGGCGAAGGCAACTTATGCGCGCTGCTTTCGGCCTGGGCTTCCTGCACCTCCTCGCGGATGATGTCATTGCACAGGTCGACGCACTCGTCGCAAATGAAGACCGAGGGGCCGGCAATCAATTTGCGTACTTCATGTTGGCTTTTGCCACAGAAAGAGCAATAAAGCAGTTTGCCGTTGTCCTCGCCGTTGCGGGTGTCAGTCATTCGATCGATCCAAATCCGATAGGCTTGCAACACAAGATGAAGGCAATTGCGGGCTTTTTCAAGCCCGCAGGCGGCCGGTCATCCCAACCACCTGCATTTTGAGTGGCTCAGGCAGGCATCTGACGCTTGTTGATCACGGAGTCGATCAGGCCATATTCGGCCGCACGCTCGGCGCTCATGAAGTTGTCACGCTCGGTGTCTCGCTCAATGGTTTCGAGGCTTTGACCGGTGTGATGAGCCAACAGCGAGTTCAAACGCGAACGAATGTGGAGGATTTCCTTGGCATGGATGTCGATGTCCGACGCCTGGCCCTGGAAGCCGCCCAATGGCTGGTGAATCATCATGCGCGAGTTAGGCAGGCAATGACGCTTGCCCGCTGCGCCGCCGGCGAGCAGGAATGCGCCCATGCTGCAGGCCTGGCCGATGCAGATGGTGGAAACATCCGGCTTGATGAATTGCATGGTGTCGTAGATCGACATGCCTGCAGTCACCGAACCGCCAGGGGAGTTGATATAAAGATGGATATCCTTGTCCGGGTTTTCCGCTTCAAGGAAGAGCAGTTGCGCCGCAACCAGGTTGGCCATGTAGTCTTCAACGGGCCCGATCAGGAAGATGACGCGCTCCTTGAGCAGACGCGAATAGATGTCATAGGCACGTTCGCCACGGGCGGACTGCTCGATAACCATCGGGACCAGACCGCCTGCGGCCTGGATGTCAGAGCTCTGCTGATAAAAAGAATTGCGGGACATGTCTCGCAGTCACTCCCAAATAGTTATGTCTTGAATACGCATAAGCCAGCGCGAAGGCTGGCTTATGGTGTGTATTTCTTACCGCAGAACAATCAATCGGCTTGTGGAGCTTCCACCGGCTTGACCGCTTCTTCGTAAGAGACCGCTTTATCGGTCACGCTAGCTTTCTGCAGAACAGTATCCACAACTTGTTCTTCGAGCACAACCGAACGGACTTCGTTCAGTTGCTGGTCATTCTTGTAGTACCAGGACACGACTTGCTCAGGCTCCTGATAAGCCGACGCCATTTCCTGGATCAGCTCGCGAACGCGGGCTTCGTCAGGCTTGAGTTCGTATTGCTTGACCACTTCAGCAACGATCAGGCCCAGTACGACACGACGCTTGGCTTGCTCTTCGAACAGCTCGGCCGGCAGTTGATCAGGCTTGATGTTGCCGCCGAACTGCTGAACAGCCTGCACGCGCAGACGGTTCACTTCGTTCTCCAGCAGGGCCTTCGGCACTTCGATCGGGTTGGAAGCGAGCAGACCGTCCATGACCTGGTTCTTGACCTTGGACTTGATGGCCTGACGCAGCTCACGCTCCATGTTCTTGCGAACTTCGGCGCGGAAACCTTCCAGACCGGTTTCCTTGATGCCGAACTGGGCGAAGAACTCTTCGTTCAGCTCAGGCAGCTTAGGCTCGGAAACACTGTTTACGGTCACGGTGAACTCGGCGGCTTTGCCGGCCAGGTCCAGGTTCTGATAGTCCTCTGGGAAGGTCACGTTCAGCACGCGCTCTTCGCCGGCTTTCGCGCCGACCAGGCCATCTTCGAAGCCCGGGATCATGCGACCGGAGCCCAACACCAGCTGGGTGGCCTTGGCGGAACCGCCAGCGAATACTTCACCGTCGACCTTGCCGACGAAATCGATGTTCAGCTGATCTTCGTTCTGGGCAGCGCGATCGGCCACTTCGAAACGGGTGTTCTGCTTGCGCAGGATGTCCAGCATCTTGTCCAGGTCGGCATCCGACACGTCAGCGCTCAGGCGCTCGACGGCAATCGACTCGAAACCGGCAACGGTGAACTCGGGGAACACTTCGAAAGTGGCGACGAATTCCAGGTCCTTGCCTTTTTCCAGCACTTTAGGCTCGACCGATGGCGCGCCGGCCGGGTTCAGTTTCTGCTCGACCACGGCTTCGTAGAACGAAGACTGGATCACGTCGCCCACGGCTTCCTGGCGCGCATCAGCTTCGTAACGCTGACGGATCACGCTCATTGGCACCTTGCCTGGGCGGAAACCTGGGATTTTGGCCTTTTGGGCAGTCTGCTGCAGACGCTTGTTGACCTGAGTCTCGATGCGCTCAGCCGGCACGGTGATGCTCATGCGGCGCTCAAGAGCAGTAGTATTTTCAACAGAAACTTGCATGGATATTCCTCGTTGCACAGACGTTGGCCGGGCGTTTTCCGACCCCAGAATCAAGGGCATGCATTCTAGTAGGTCAAACTCAAGAAGTCACCCTACTGAAAATGGCTGGAAAACAGGCGCCGGCATTGGGAGCGAGGCAAACGGTCATGCCTCGCCCGGATTGCAAATACAGCCGATCATTCCAGAGGCTCTGCACCAACGCTTCTATATATAGAAGCGTAAACCTGCACCTCCCCGGCACTCGAGTTCCGCCAGGAGACCGACGGGCATACCGCGCATCATCGCGAAACACAATCGCAACAACCCATCGCCAAAACCTGCCGCGAAACAAGACCGGCAACAAACCACCTGAATGCCGAAAACAAAAACGGCGCAGCCCTCTTCAGGTACTGCGCCGTTTTCTGCTATTCAAATAGCGACTTGTATGGTGCGGACGGAGAGACTCGAACTCTCACACCTTTCGGCGCTGGAACCTAAATCCAGTGTGTCTACCAATTCCACCACATCCGCGTATCAAGCTTTTAAAGCAAAGGCGCCAGATTTTTAGATCTGGCGCCTTTCTAGAATATGGGGTGGACGATGGGGATCGAACCCACGACAACGGGAGTCACAATCCCGTGCTCTACCAACTGAGCTACGCCCACCATATTGCCTTGTTGCGTTACTTGTGCCAAAGCTGCCTAATGGCGCACCCGGCAGGACTCGAACCTGCGACCATCCGCTTAGAAGGCGGATGCTCTATCCAGCTGAGCTACGGGCGCCTTTTTAATCTGTATTCTTTGACGATTACAAACTAAGTGCTTTCAGTTTTGCCGAGTTGAAACAACCAACTCCGCTCCACCTTCTTAACCAGTGCTAGGCTGTGCCCGACAAGTGCGACGAATGTTATAGACGGCCTGATAGGTCGTCAACTCTTTTTTAAAAAAAATTCATTTAATTAAAGGGGTTAGGGGAATTTGCAGACCAAGCGCCTTTGCCCTCACGCCTCGGCATGCGAGAATGCGCTCTCTTTTTTTCCCCTCTCGATGGTTAACCACGCGCAATGACTGCACAACTTATCGACGGCAAATCGATCGCCGCCAGCCTGCGCCAGCAGATCGCCCAACGCGTCACCGAGCGTCGCCAGCAAGGTCTGCGCACGCCGGGTCTCGCGGTGATCCTGGTCGGCAGCGATCCCGCCTCTCAGGTTTATGTCTCGCACAAGCGTAAAGACTGTGAAGAGGTCGGCTTCCTTTCCCAGGCCTACGACCTGCCTTCCGAAACCACCCAGCAAGCGCTGGCCGATCTGATCGATCGCCTGAACGATGACCCGAACATCGACGGCGTCCTGCTCCAGTTGCCTTTGCCTGAACACCTGGACGCCTCCAGACTGCTGGAGCGCATCCGTCCGGACAAAGATGTCGACGGCTTCCACCCTTATAACGTCGGTCGCCTGGCCCAACGCATCCCGCTGCTGCGCCCCTGCACGCCCAAAGGCATCATAACGCTGCTGGAAAGCACCGGGGTGGACCTTTATGGCCTCGATGCCGTCGTGGTGGGCGCGTCTAACATCGTTGGCCGGCCGATGGCCATGGAACTGCTGCTGGCCGGCTGCACCGTGACCGTGACCCACCGCTTCACCAGGGACCTGGCCAGCCATGTCGGACGCGCCGACCTGGTGGTCGTGGCCGCCGGCAAACCCGGCCTGGTCAAGGGCGAGTGGATCAAGGAAGGCGCCATCGTCATCGACGTGGGCATCAATCGCCAGGACGACGGCAAGCTGGTGGGCGACGTGGTCTACGAGACCGCCCTGCCCCGCGCCGGCTGGATCACACCGGTACCTGGCGGCGTGGGCCCGATGACCCGGGCCTGCCTGCTGGAGAACACGCTGTACGCGGCCGAGACGCTGCATAGCTGAGTCTCCCGGCAAAAGCGAAACCCTGTTGGTGGGAGCGAGCCTGCTCGCGAAGCGGTGTGTCAGTCAGCCATGAATCGCTGACACGCCGACTTCGCGAGCAGGCTCGCTCCCACATTGCTTTGCACCTTCTTTCATTAAACTTTATTTATTCTCGAGGCCCAGCGGTACAGGCATGTAGCGCTGTTGTCGCCCATACTCATAAAATGCAACGCTTTTTTCCAAAGCCGTTGCTGAACGGCCTCTTCAATTCTATCGAGTCTATTCGCGTGAAAATCCGTCTTTCGATTCTCAGCCTGTTCATCGCTTTCTCAGGCGCGCTTATCACGCAGAACATCAACGCCCAGGAAACCATCGCAGCCCCACGAGACACGTCAAAACTGCAAGTCGCTTCCGGCAGCGCGATGTTGTTGGATCTGCAGACGGATAAAGTGGTTTATTCGAGCAATCCGGATGTAGTGGTCCCCATCGCATCGGTGACCAAACTGATGACCGGATTGATTGTGCTGGACGCCAAGCAGAACCTGAACGAGTACATTTCCATCACCATCGCCAACACGCCGGAAATGAAAGGGGTGTTTTCCCGGGTCAAGCTCAATAGCGAACTGTCTCGTCGCGACGTGTTGCTGATTGCACTGATGTCCTCGGAAAACCGCGCCGCCGCCAGCCTTGCGCATCACTATCCGGGTGGCTACGCAGCCTTCATCGCCGCCATGAACGCCAAGGCCAAGGCATTGGGCATGACCAGCACCCACTATGTCGAGCCGACCGGTTTGTCGATCCATAACGTTTCCACCGCCAGGGACCTGACCAAGCTGTTGATCGCCGCTCGCAAATACCCCCTGCTGAGCGAGTTGAGCACCACCAAGGAAAAAACCGTCACCTTCCGCAAGCCGGTTTACAGCCTCGGCTTTCGCAACACCGACCACCTGATCCACAAGGACAACTGGGATATCCAGTTGACCAAGACCGGCTTCACCAACCAGGCCGGTCACTGCCTGGTGCTGGTGACGAAGATGGGCAATCGTCCGATGGCCCTGGTTATTCTCGATGCCTTTGGCAAATACACCCATTTCGCCGACGCCAGCCGGATTCGCAGCTGGGTGGAAACGGGCAAGAGCTCCAACGTTCCGGCGGTGGCCATGCAGTACAAGGCGGCGAAGAACCTCAAGAGCCGCCAGAGCGGTGTGGTCGAAGCTTCGAAATAAGCAGTGCTGCGCACTCAAGCTTTACCGTAACCCCTGTGGCGAGGGAGCTTGCTCCCGCTTGGGTGCGTAGCGCCCACAAAAAGGGCCGCTGCGCAGCCCAGCGGGAGCAAGCTCCCTCGCCACGGATCACCGCATATTCTTGAATGAACAACACCCGACCCGTCGGGCTTTCTTTCGCTCAATGCTTCAGGTCACCGAGCGGATCATAGGCCTTGGCCCGTGATTCGCCGTGCTTGTCTTTCTCATCACGAGGGGCCTTGGCCGGCCCTATCGGATCGACTTGCGGATCATCGAGATCCGGGGAATCCGGATCGAATCCCAGCTCATCGTCAGCGGACGAATGCTCGGAAGAATGGGGCCCTGAGGGCGTTTTCGACTGTGCCATACCTGCCTCCTTGAATCATGGCCCGGACAGTCCGGGCCATGACGATAAGAGTTTCAGGCGTGCCGGGTCGTGCCCGGCAGGTGACGAACGGGGCAGGCCATCAGTGCGCTGCACCCAGGGTCTTGGTGGCGCGGGCCGCCGCCTGCTCCTGCCCTGCCCCGGCCAGCTCGTCCGCCGCTTTCAACCAGCGCTGCGGGTTGACGTTGGCTGGCAGCTGCGTCGGCCGCTGGAGCAGTACCGCCCAGCCGCCGGAATCCTTGAAGGCCGACTCGAACCCACTGAAGCTCATCAGCAGCCGCCGGTTCATGCCCGAACGCAACAAGACCGTGCGCTTCTGTCGGTTATAGCCGGCCAGAATCCCGTACCGAGGCCCACCCCATAATGCCGTGCCTTCGGTGTAGCGCAGCAACACCGGGTTACCCGCGGCGACCTGCTCCAACAATGCGGACAATTCACTGTCGAGGGGGTACACCACCAACCCGTATTCTCGCGCCAGGGTTTGCATATTCTGCTGCAAACCGGCCTCACCACCTGGCAGGTGCAAGGGTTTCTCCAGCAACCCCGGGGTAATCACCGTACCTTGCGCGGTCAACACGGCAGCCAGGGATTGCGGGGCGCCCTGGTACATATCGCCGCGATAGAACGGCACGCTGTTGAGTTCCACCCGTTCGGGCAGGCGCTGGATCTGCGGCGACACGCTGCCCGCGCATCCGGCCAGGACCGCCAGGCAGGCCGTCGCGAATACCAGTGATCGAAAAGAGGGAATGACCGGCAACATGATGAGTCTCTAGTTCAGGTACCCGATGAACGGGCCAGGCTTGGGCCGTCGATCATAAAGCGCCCACTGGCCTGGGTATAGCCTTAAACAGCAGTCTTGCTGCCGCGATAGAACGAACCGCTCCGTCGCCGATGACCGCGAACGACTGCCTGCAACACTTGAACGACTAGACTGTCCATTGAACTGAGAGCGTTTGCCCCGGACCGGGGCTGAGGGAGGCCCGCATGAGCCTGACAACGACAATCCTGATGCTGGTGTTCGGCTGGCTGAGCGTAGCGACAGCCATGCTGTGGGGCGTACTGCGGATTACCCGTCGCCATCATCATCCATCCCCATCGCGCACGGAAAAGCCCAAAGAGTCCAGCCGACGCCACGCCGCCGTGCACTGATCGTCACGTTCTTCAAAAAAACCAAACCAAAAAAACCGCCCGGGCTGAACCCGGGCGGCTTTTGCATGCCTGCAATCAGGCTTCGTTGCCCAACGCCTTTTGCCGGGCGCGACGGGCCATCATATTCAGCACCTCAATCGCAGCCGAGAACGCCATGGCCGCGTAGATGTAGCCCTTGGGCACATGGGCACCGAAGCCTTCGGCGATCAGCGTCATGCCGATCATGATCAGGAAGCCCAGCGCCAGCATGACCACCGTCGGGTTGTTGTTGATGAAGCGGGCCAGCGGCTCGGCCGCCAACAGCATCACCAGTACCGACACCACCACCGCGATGATCATGATCGGCAAGTGTTCAGTCATGCCCACGGCCGTGATGATGCTGTCGATGGAGAACACCAGGTCGAGCATCAGGATCTGACCGATAGCGGCGGCAAATCCGAGGGTCACGCCAGACGTGGCCGTCTTGGGATCGTTTGGCGCGGGGTCCATGCTGTGGTGGATCTCGGTGGTGGCCTTCCACAGCAGGAACAGACCGCCGGCGATCAGGATCATGTCCTTCCAGGAGAACGCCTGGCCGAGGATTTCGATGACAGGCTCCGTCAACTGCACGATGAACGCGATGGTGCTCAACAGGCCCAGGCGCAGGATCAGCGCCATGCCGATCCCGATCCGCCGCGCCTTGGCACGATGCTGTTCAGGCAGCTTGTTGGTCAGGATCGAAATGAAGATCAGGTTATCGATGCCCAGCACGATTTCCATGACGACCAGGGTCGCCAGGGCGATCCAGGCAGTGGGGCTGGCAGCGAGTTGTAAAAGATAATCCATGGGTCAGTCCTGGCTCGATGTGACGGGGTCAGATGGCTTGGGTGGAGGATTCAGCTTTATCAGCGTCCTCCTTCGGTTCTTTCTTGGGGCTGATCAACCCGCCAGTGGCGTCGTTCAGTGTCTGCTCGGCAGCCTTGTGGGTATCGTCGATGGCTTTTTTGGCCGCGTCGACCGCTTGTTCCTTCAACTGCTGGGCCAATTGTTCAGCACTTTTCTCAGCCTGTTCACAACCCACCAGTGCCATTGCGGACATCGCCAGAAGGGCTGCAAGCCCCAGGGATTTGTACGTCATGAATAGAAGCCTCTGTAGAAAGACGGAGCCTGAAGATGGCTCACCAATGGCCAGGGATTCTAGAGACGTCGATACTTCAGGAAAATTCGTATTTTCAGCGGCTATACTTCGGTTTTTTACGAAGCCAAGTGAACCCATGCTCAATTATCGGCAACTGCATTACTTCTGGGTCGTAGCCAAGACAGGCAGCATCGTACGGGCGTGCGAGCAGTTGAACCTGACCCCGCAGACCATCAGCGGGCAGATTTCCCTGTTCGAGCAAACGTATAACATCAAATTGTTTCGCCGCGTCGGACGACAACTGGAACTCACCGAAGCCGGTCGCCAGACGCTGCCCTACGCCGAGCACATGTTCCAACTGGGGGGCGAGCTGGAGCTGATGCTCCGGGCCCAGCCCAACGAACAGCAGACGCTGTTCCGGGTCGGGGTGGCGGACGTAGTGCCCAAGTCCATCGTCTATCGACTGCTGGCGCCGACCATGGAACTGAGCAAACCGCTGCGCGTCACCTGTCGCGAGGACAAACTCGAACGGCTGCTGGCGGACCTGGCGATCCAGCGCCTGGACCTGGTGATTTCCGACAGCCCGATGCCCAGTCACCTGGACATCAAGGGCTACAGCCAGAAACTGGGGGAATGCGGCATCAGTTTCTTCGCCACCGCCGCACTGGCCGAACGCTACGGGGAGGATTTTCCCCGCGGCCTGCAGGATGCTCCCCTGCTGATCCCCGGCCCCGAAACCGTAGTTCGCAGCCGCCTGCAACGCTGGTTCGCCGAGCAGCAGATCCAGCCGCGCATCGTGGGTGAGTTCGACGACAGCGCGTTGATGCAGGCCTTCGGTCAGTCAGGCAGCGGCATTTTCATCGGCCCGAGCGTGATCGCCGAAGAAGTGAAGCGCCAGTACGGCGTGCAGGAGATCGGCCAGACCGACGCGGTGAGCGAGTCGTTCTATGCCATCTCCGTGGAGCGCAAGGTCAGCCACCCGGGCATCGTCGCGATTGCCGAAGGCGCACGGCGCGAGTTGTTCCATTAAGCGTGAACGGGGCGGGGCTTGAACGTCATCAGCAGCAGCGCCAGCAGGATCGATATGAGGATGAACCCGGCCGCCGCAAAACCGACGCTGCCCAGGCCCAGCGTATCGATGACCCGCCCGCCGACCATCGCCCCCAGGCCAATGCCCAGGTTGGCGCCAGCGATGTTCAGCGACGCGGCGAAGGCTGGCGCCTCCGGGGCGGCCTTCATCAGTCGCACATGACTGACCAGGAACAGCGCGGCCTGGGTCACGCCCCAGATCGCCATCGCCGCGGCCAGCCACAGGGTGGAATGAATGCTCGGCACCAATGCCACCATGCCGCCGATCATGAACAGGCAGAACACCATCGACGCGATCAGCGGATGCCGGTCCACCGCTCGACCACCCAGGGAGTTGCCCACCAGCCCCACGGCGCCAAACCCCATCAGGCACCAGCCCACCAGCGTGCCATCGAACCCGGCGAGACGCTCGAGGATGTCGGCCAGGTAGGTGTAAGCGGTGAACATGCCGCTGAATACCAGGATCGACAACAGCACGTGGCCTTGCATCAACGGGCTGCGCAGGATCTTGAACTGCGAGCGGAAGCTGACTTGATGCAAGTGCAGGTTCGTCTTCGGCAGGTAGATGAACAGCAATAGCGCCTTGGCGAAGGCGATGACGGCGAGGATCGCGAAAGCACTGCGCCAGCCGAACGCATCGGAAACCAGCGTTCCCACCGGGATCCCGAATACCGTGGCGCAGACAATGCCGAAGCCGATCCGGGCAATGGCCCGTCCGGCATGCTGCGGCCCGACGATGTCCACCGCCGTTTCGCTGGCCAGTGCCCAGAACACCGGCAGGCCGAGCGCCGGGATCAACCGGGCAATGGCCATGACCCAGATATCGGGGGCAACGGCCGCCAATGTGTTGGCCAGGCCGAACATCAGCAGTACGCTGATAAACAGTCTGCGCCGTTCGAAACGGGCAAACCAGGCTGTCAGGAATGGCCCGAACGCCGCCACCGTAAACGCGAACAGCGTCACCAGCAATCCGGCCTGGGGAATGCTGACGTGCAAGTCGCGAGCGATGGATGGCAGCAGGCCAACAATGATGAATTCCGTGGTCAGCACCGTGAAACCGGCGGCCGACAACAGGAAAATGGGTAACAACATGCAGAACTCCGAGAAAACGACAACACCAGCGTTGGCCTGAGGGCCCGCTGGAGGAAGAGAGAGAGGTGAGAGAACCAAAGCCTAACAGAATGTGGGCCACAGACAAATGTGCTTAAACACCTGAGTGACGGATCGTCACAGGTCCGTCAGATTCTTTACCGGGCTGTGCTAAAGTCCGCGACCCGCAAACATCGAACATTTCTTCCGGTCCCGCTCACGTGGCCTGCCCGCTTGTTGCCCTGAACGCGGACCGTTGCCCACAACAAAAAACACATGGATAGCCGTATGACTGCTTTATCCCCTTCCCTTTTGCAACGCTTCAAACGCACCAGCCTGGTGACGCAAATCGTCATCGGCCTGATCATCGGTATCGCCCTGGCCTGGCTGGCGCCGGACGTGGCGAAATCCACCGCATTCATCGGCAAGGTCTTCGTCTCCGCCCTCAAGGCGGTCGCCCCCATCCTGGTGTTCGTACTGGTCATGGCTTCGATCGCCAACCATAAACAAGGCCAGGAAACCCATATCCGGCCGATCCTGTTCCTGTACCTGCTGGGCACTTTCGCAGCGGCGGTGGTTGCAGTGGTTGCCAGCACCCTGTTCCCCTCCAGCCTGGTGTTGTCCGCCCAGGACGTGGCTGTCACCGCTCCCGGTGGCATCGGCGAAGTGCTGCAAAGCCTGCTGCTCAGCGTCGTGGATAACCCGGTCCGGGCGCTGACCGACGGTAACTTCATCGGCATCCTGGCCTGGGCCATCGGCCTGGGGATTGCCCTGCGCCACGCCGGCGAAACCACACGGACCATGCTCGACGACCTGTCCAACGGCGTGACCGCGATCGTGCGCCTGGTGATCAGCTTCGCCCCGCTGGGGATCTTCGGGCTGGTTGCCTCGACCCTGGCCACCTCCGGCTTCGGCGCCCTGCTCGGTTACCTGCACCTGTTGACCGTGCTGATCGGCTGCATGCTGTTCGTCGCACTGGTGGTCAACCCGCTCATCGTGTTCTGGAAACTGCGGCGCAACCCGTATCCGCTGGTGTTCACCTGCCTGCGCGAAAGCGGCATCACCGCGTTCTTCACCCGCAGTTCAGCGGCCAACATTCCGGTGAACCTGGAACTGAGCAAACGCCTGGGCCTGCACGAGGATACCTACTCGGTATCGATCCCACTGGGCGCGACCATCAACATGGCCGGCGCCGCCATCACCATCACTGTGCTGGCCCTGGCTGCGGTGCATACCCTGGGGATCGTGGTGGATGTTCCGACAGCGGTCCTGCTGAGCGTCGTCGCGGCCATTTGTGCCTGCGGCGCGTCCGGCGTGGCCGGCGGCTCGCTGCTGCTGATCCCCCTGGCGTGCAGCCTGTTCGGTATCCCGAGTGAGGTCGCCATGCAGGTGGTTGCCGTGGGATTCATCATCGGCGTGCTGCAGGATTCTGCGGAGACGGCGTTGAATTCGTCCACCGATGTGCTGTTTACCGCGGCGGCTTGCCTGGGTGAGGAAGAGCGGCTCGCGCGTACGGCATAACCGTTGCGGTGGGTGCACCATCGTCATCGCGAGCAGGCTCGCTCCCACAGGGGCCAGCGGTAACCACGGAACCAATGTGGGAGCGAGTCTGCTCGCGATAGCGGCGGTATATCCGCCGAGGACAAACCACAAAAAAGCCCGGAACGGCTCACACCGTCCCGGGCTTTTTCATGGCTGCGAGCTTAGAACGCGCCCATGTAGTCGCGCTTGCCCACTTCCACACCGTTATGACGCAGCAGCGCATAGGTGGTGGTGACGTGGAAGAAGAACTGCGGCAGGCCGTAGGTCAGCAGGTAGTTCTGACCGGTGAAGCGTTTTTCCTTCGGCGTGCCCGGACGGGTGACGATCTCGATGTTTTCCTTGCCATCGACCTGCTCGGGGCGGATGCCGTCGATGAAGGCCAATACCTTGGTGATCAGGGCTTGCAGCTCGGCGAAGGTGGTTTCGCTGTCGTCATATTTCGGCACTTCAATCTCGACCAGGCGAGCGGACACGCCCTTGGCGAAATCCACGGCAATCTGCACCTGACGCACCAGCGGGAACATGTCCGGGTACAGGCGGGCTTGCAGGAAAGCGTTCGGGTCGATGTTTTTCGCAGTCGCGTGGGCTTCGGCCTTGTTCAGGACGTCGCTCATGGCGTTGAGCATCTGCTTGAAAACCGGGATGGATGCGGCGTACAGAGAAATAGTCATGGCGATCTCATGCAGGTGAAAGGAAGGAACACAGCAACGGAGGCGATTATAGCCACGGCTTTGTTGCACACCTTGTCTTTTATTGCGCAAGGATTAGGCTAGGCGGCTTCACAGCATAGGGGACGCGCGATGAGCATCGAAGAACAAGGCCAGGCCGAAGAACCACGGCTCAACAGCACGGAAATCCGCATCCTCGGTGCCCTGGTGGAAAAACAGGCCACCAACCCGGAAACCTACCCACTGACGCTCAACGCCCTGGTATTGGCCTGCAACCAGAAAACCAGCCGTGAACCGGTGATGAACCTCACCCCGGGCCAGGTCGGCCAGAGCTTGCGGGCGCTGGAGGGGCGCGGCTTTACCAAACTGGTCATGGGCAGCCGCGCCGACCGCTGGGAGCATCGGGTCGACAAGGCCCTGGAACTGGTACCGGCCCAGGTCATCCTGATGGGCTTGTTGTTCCTGCGCGGTCCGCAAACGGTCAACGAGTTGTTGACCCGCAGTGGCCGCATGCATGACTTCGAAGACACCGACCAGGTGTTGCATCAACTTGAACGCCTGATTGCCCGTGGGCTGGCGCTGTTGGTGCCACGCCAGGCCGGGCAGCGGGAAGACCGCTATGTCCATGCCATGGGCGACCCGGCGGACATAGAGGCGATCCTCGCCGCCCGCCAGCACCCGGTGGAACGCGGTGCCGGCAGCGGCGTCTCGCTGGAACGCATCGAAGAACTCGAAGCGCGGATCGCGGCGCTGGAGGAACGTCTCGCGCGTCTGGAATAGGCCCTACGCGGACCGGGCAAACGCCACGGCTTTCTTGAACTGTTCCAGGCTGGGCCGCACGCCGGTGTACAGCACGAACTGCTCCAGGGCCTGGATCGCAACCACCTCCAACCCGGTGATGATCCGTTTGCCCTCAGCCCGGGCACGCACGATCAGCGGCGTTTCCGATGGAATTGCCACCACGTCGAACACCGTCTCGGCTGCGGCGATAGCATCGGGCTCGAACGCCAGCTGATCGGCTTCCGGCCCTCCGGCCATGCCAATCGGTGTGACATTGATCAGCATCCGCGGCCGCTGCTCACCCAGCTCGGCTTGCCACTCATACCCCAAGGATTCGGCCAAGGCCCGCCCGGCGGCTTCGTTGCGGGCGACGATCAGCCCTTGCTGGTAGCCGCCATCACGCAGGGCGCTGGCCACGGCCTTGGCCATCCCACCGCTGCCGCGCAGGGCAAAGGTCGAGTCCCGGGGCACGGCATGGGTCTGCAGCAATTGGGCGACCGCGATGTAATCGGTGTTGTAGGCCTTTAAATGGCCATCGGTGTTGACAATGGTGTTGATGGACTGGATCGCGGCGGCGGAGGCGTCCAGTTCATCGACCAGGGCAATACAGGCTTCCTTGAACGGCATCGACACCCCGCACCCGCGGATGCCCAAGGCGCGGATACCGCCGACCGCACCGGGCAAGTCCCGGCTGCTGAAGGCCTTGTAATAGAAATTCAGGCCCAGTTGCTCATACAAGTGATTGTGAAAGCGCAGGCCGAAATTCCCGGGGCGCCCCGACAGCGACATGCACAATTGGGTGTCTTTGTTGGGATTGATTTGCATGTTATTTCCTTGCATTCACTTTCTGACAAACGGGATCGCCGCCCGCCTGACCTTACACAATATTTACCCAACGGCGCTGCAAATCCTGGGAAAATCGTTGTCAGAGCAAGTACCCCCGTGACCTTTCAGCGGTCTGTTACAAACGGGGCCAAACGAGGAACCACCATGAATCGTAAACTCCCTGTCATCGCCCTGCTCGTGGGGGCACTCGCGGTCACCGGCCAGGCATCCGCCCATGGTCGCGGTGGTTGGGAGGGTCCCGCAGTGTTTGGTGCAATCGTCGGCTCGGCTATTGTCGGCTCGGCGCTCATCAACCGTGACCGGCCGGTGTACGTGCAACAACCGGTCTACGTCCAGCCGCAACCGGTTTATGTGCAGCAGCCCCCACCAGTCTATTACGAGCCACAGCCGGTGTACGTCGAGCGGCCTATCTACTATCGCCCGGCACCGGTGTATTACGGGCCACCACGGGGCTACTACTACGGCCCGCCTCACGGCCATTACGGTCGCTGGTAACCGAACAGAAAAACAGCCTGTAATCCTCGATCACAGGCTGTTTTTTTAGGTCGGCAGCACAGTTCAGCATTGATGTGAACTGATCCACCGCTATCGCGAGCAGGCTCGCTCCCACAGGGGATTTGGCAAAGTCAGACATGTTCGCTGCTTTTCAGCCGCACCGGCTCATGTTCCGCGGTCGAATGGGCGGGCTCTGCCACCACCGGAATTTCATTGCCATCGCAATCATGCAGCTTGCCGTCGCTGAAATAGTCGCCTTCACGCAGCGCCGCCAGGTCCTGGTAACGCAACACCCGCTCGGTGCCGGCGGCAAAGACTGACTGCTGGTCGGAGTTGCCTGCGGTGAGGTGATTGAAGGCCAGGTTGAGGATGATCGCCATGATCGCCGAGGAGCTGATGCCCGAATGGAAGATCGTCGCGAACCAGGTCGGGAAATGATCGTAGAAGTTTGGCGCGGCGATGGGAATCATGCCGAAGCCGATGGAGGTAGCAACGATGATCAGGTTGACGTTGTTGCGGTAGTCGACTTTCGACAGGGTTCGAATGCCGCTGGCAGCCACGGTACCGAACAGCACGATGCCTGCGCCGCCCAGCACCGAGGTCGGTACCGCAGCGATCACCCGGCCCATGAATGGCAACAGCCCCAGCACCACGAGGAACACCCCACCCGTGGCCACCACAAAACGGCTCTTGATTCCGGTCACCGCCACCAGGCCGACGTTCTGGGCAAAGGCACTCTGGGTAAAGGAACCGAAGATCGGCGCGATCATGCTCGACAACATATCCGCCCGCAGGCCGTTACCCAGGCGCTTCGAGTCGACCTTGGTGTCGATGATCTCGCCCACCGCCAGGATATCGGCCGAGGTTTCCACCAGGGTCACCATGATCACGATGCACATCGACAGGATCGCGGCGATGTGGAACGTCGGCATACCGAAGTGGAATGGCGTGGGAAAGCCGAACATCGGGCCTTCACTGACGGAGGAGAAATCCGCCATGCCGAGGAACACCGCGATCACCGTGCCAATGACCATCGCCAACAGAATCGACAAGCGGGAAATGGTCGCGCTGCCCATCTTGCTCAGCAACAACACCAGCACCAGCGTGATGGCGGCCAGGCCGATGTTGGCCATGCTGCCGAAATCGGCGGCGTGACTGTTGCCACCCATGGCCCAGCGCGCCGCCACCGGCATCAACGTCAGGCCAATGGTGGTGATGACGATGCCGGTGACCAGCGGCGGAAAGAAACGGGTGATTCGCGAAAACACCGGGGTGATCAGCAAACCGATCAGGGACGCGGCGACCACGGCCCCCAGGATGGCCTGGAAGCCGCCCTCCCCGCCGGTCCCGACAATCGCCACCATGGTCGCGACCCCGGAAAACGATACGCCTTGCACCAAGGGCAACTGGCACCCGAAAAACGGCAGGCCGAGGGTTTGCAACAAGGTCGCCAGTCCCCCCGCAAACAATGATGCCGCAATCAACAGGCCGATGTCCGCCGATGACAGGCCGGCCGCCTGGCCGATGATCAAGGGCACCGCGACGATGCCGCCGTACATGGTCAACACATGCTGCAGGCCGTAAGCCATATTCGCGCCGACACCAAGGTTTTCGTCCTCGGGCCGTGGGAGTGAAACATGGGGCGTTTTCATGGTTCGGGGGTTCCCTGTTTTTTGTTATGGACACACTGTATTCAAAACTAAGGACAAATGTCCATAGAGTTGTATACAATTTCCCCACCAACAAATCAGCATTGCTGGGCTAGTGGCCTGTACGGTTAATTCGAGTAAACGAATCAGCCACACAGGCCACTAGAGCAGCCCGGCCACCGCAGGCCGTAACAATTCCCGTGGTGGCACCCGCAGGCCGAACTCGGTTTCCAATAGGTCGATCAGCTCGTCGGCATCGGTGATAAGCCGTCGCTCACTCTCCTGCCCCATCCGATGCACGGCATAGCTGTTGCCGTTGAGGGTCTTGCGTAAGCCGTCCCCGGTGCGGGCCACCATCAGCCGGCCCATGAACGGTGAGTCAGGGTGGTTGCAGACGTACCAGTTACCCAGGGTGTAGTCGATGTCTTCCTGGCGTTGCAGGTCGAACAGGTACATCGGCCGCCATTCGCCCGCGACATTGGCACGCAGCAGGTAGCCGTCAGGGTGGTCCTCGAGGCGATATGGCTCATGGGGGGTCGCCTGGATGTCACGGCTGTCCAGCAGCAGCGGCCCGGTTGGCACCATGCCACCGAAGCCGACATCGGTGATGTAGCGCACGCCGTCTATCGTCACCAGGCTGAGGCGATGGGTCCGGGCGGTCCAGGCACCTTCGGGCGCATTCATCACCACCCGGCCAGTGATGCCACGAACGTCAAAACCCAGCTCCTGCAACAGCGCCAGGAACAACTGGTTGAGTTCGTAGCAGTAACCACCACGTCCCTGCTCGAAAACTTTCCGTTCCACCGATTCCAGATCGATGGGCACCGGCTGGCGCAGCAGCGTCGAGAGGGTTTCAAAGGGGAATTCGGCCGTGTGGCGGCTTTGAAGCTGGCGCAACGTATCGAGCGTCGGCGCGGGCGCTGTGGCGAAGCCCAAGCGTTGCAGGTAGCGGCGCGAATCGCTCAGTCGGGGCTGGCTCATTAGGGTGTCCTTTTCCTGGTCCGGTGCAGGGCTGACGGGCAGCTCGCTGCATATGGCGCCAGGTATAAGGCATTCCCCTTCCGGAGACAACAACGAACCGGGACGCGCCGGATGTTCAGCGCCGCTTGCGTGAAGCCAGCCGGATCCAGGTGGGGGCGTGATCGCTGGGGTGCGGCTGGTTCCTGACCCAGGCGTCCACGCCTGCCTCACTCAGATAGGGGCTTGCCGCCGGGTTGAGCAGCAGGTGATCGATGCGCAGCCCGGAGTTTTTCTGCCAGTGCTGGCGGAAATAATCCCAGAAGGTGTAGATCCGCTCGTCCGGATACAAATGGCGCAACGAATCCGTCCAGCCCTGGTCCAGCAACCGTTGATAGCACTCGCGGCTTTCGGGCTGCAATAGCGCGTCCTTGAGCCAGGAGCGCGGGTTGTAGATATCCATGTCGGTGGGTACCACGTTGTAGTCGCCGGCCAGCACCACGGGGTGATCGCTGGCCTGCAACGCCTGGGCGTAATCGATCAACCGCTCGAACCACGCCAGTTTGTAATCGAACTTGGGCCCTGGCTGCGGATTACCGTTGGGCAGGTAGAGACAACCGACCAGCACGCCATGCACGGCCGCCTCCAGATAGCGACTGTGGCTGTCGCCCTCATCGCCGGGCAAGCCGCGCCGGCTCTCCAGCGGTTGCGCATCACGGGCCAGTATCGCCACGCCGTTCCAGGAGGCCTGGCCGTGCCAGATCGCCCCGTAACCCACCGACTCCAGTTCGGCCGCCGGGAAATCCCTGTCGAGCGCCTTGAGCTCCTGCAGGCAAACGATGTCGGGTTTCTCCCGCTCCAGCCATTCCAGCAGGTTGGGCAACCGGGCGCGAATACCGTTGATATTGAAAGTCGCGATGCGCAGCTTTTTCATGGGCCAGGACCTCGAAGTGCCAGGACGTCAGGAGTGTTCAGGAGCCGGTTTTCGACAGCGGCCGGGGGTTTTCCAGCAAGTTGGAAAATGCCTGCTTATCGATCGGACGACTGAGGAAATAGCCCTGCACCTCATGGCATTGGTCCGAACCCAGCGAACCCAGCTGAGCCAGGGTTTCCACGCCCTCGGCCGTAACGGTCAGGCCCATCGCCTTGCCCAGGTTGATGATCGCCTGGACCACCGCACGGTCGTTGCTGCTGTTGCTCATGGACGCGATGAAACGCTTGTCGATCTTGATGCCGTCGAAAGGATAGGTGCGCAGGTACCCCAGGGAGGAGTAGCCGGTCCCGAAATCATCCATGTTCAACCGCACACCCAGTTCCTTCAGGGCATTCATCACCTGCAGGGCGCCGTCCACGTCGTTGAGCATCACGTTCTCGGTGATTTCGAGTTCCAGGCGACTCGCCGGGAAACGGGTTTCGATCAGCACCTGGCGTACGTCCTCCACCACATCGCTGCGTTCGAACTGCGCCGGCGACAGATTGACCGACACCATCAGGTCCCCAGGCCAGGTCAGTGCGGTTTCGCAGGCCTCACGCAGCACCCAGCGCGAAAGCGGAACGATGAGGTCGGTCTGCTCGGCCAGCGGAATGAAGGCATCGGGACCGAGCAGGCCCTGGGTGGGATGCTGCCAGCGCACCAAGGCCTCGACAGCCACGATTTCCCGGCCGTCGACTTTGTAGCGTGGTTGGAAATGCAGGATGAATTCGTTGTTCTTCAGTGCCTGGCGCAGGTCGCTTTCCAGCTGGCGTCGATGCTGGATCTGGTCGTTCATCTGTGAGGCGAAATAACACCAGGTTTTCTTGCCCTCGGACTTGGCCTGGTACATGGCAATGTCGGCGCAGCGAATCAACTCGCCGGGCACGTAACCCTGGCGACGACTCACCGCGATGCCGATGCTGGCACCGATGTGCAGGGCATGGGTTTCGTAGTGGATCGGTTGCTGCAGGCTATCGATCAGTCGAGCGCAGAATCGGTCGATCTCAGTGGTGTTCTCCATCCCGCTGAGCACCACGACGAATTCATCGCCGCCCAACCGTGCCACCAGGTCCTGCTCGCGAGTGCTGTCACGCAAGCGCTGGGCGACTTCCAGCAGTACCGCGTCGCCGGCCGGGTGGCCCAGGGAATCGTTGATCGGCTTGAAGTTGTCCAGGTCCACCATCAGCAAAGTCAATGGGGCGGAATGCTCCTTGGCGGCCAGCGCCTCTTCCAGGTGCCGCGCCAGCTTGTTGCGGTTCGGCAGGCCGGTCAGCGCATCGTGCAGCGACAGATGCTGAACCTGGGCGTGGGCGGCCACCTCATCGGTGATGTCGCTGGCTGTGCCGCGGTAACCGACCACTTCGGACTTGTTGTAGATCGGCCGCGCCGAAACCCGGCAGAAGCGCAGCTGCCCGGAATGATCGCGGTAGGAACAGCGCAGGTTGCTCGCGCTCTGCTCTTCCGTCAGGTCGCCCAGCCACAGGGCAATCGGAGTGGTGTCGCAGTACAACAGTTGCTCGAGGTCCTGACCCAGCCATTGCTGGGCAGAAAAGCCGGTGACCGTGTTGAAGCGTCCCGACAGATAGGTGATGTGCTGTTGAGCGTCGATTTCCCAGATCCAGTCGGAAGCGGCCTCGGCCACGGCCCGGAATCGCTCTTCGCTGGCTTCCAGGGCCTGGGTCGAGCGTTCCAGGCTGTCGTAGCTGGCGTCCACCTGCCGTGCCGTGCGCAAGGCATAGCGGAAAAAATAGGCTGTGAGCAGCGCCAGGATCAGCAGCGCCCCACCCAGTGGCGGCATCAGCGACCAGAGCAACTGCCGGCCCGGCTGCTCGAGGCGCGACACCAGGCTGTAGCCGGTGCTGTCCAGCGGCACCGCCGGCTGGCCGGGCGCAAGCTCGTTATCCTTCTTGAGATTCAGGTCGGTGAGGCCATACCGTTTGCCCAACGCGCGCAGTTTGACATGGGTCAGTTGGTCGACGAACAGCAGGATCGACGTGCCCTTGGCGTCGACCCGGGGGCGCTCGTCATTGGGCAGGATCACCGAAGCGGTAATGATGGCCGGCCAGCCTTCGAACAAGGTGTAGCGGACCGCAGGAACGGTCAGGTCGGATTGCCCCTGGAGCTGCTCCACCAGGTCCTTCAACGGTGCGTCGAGATACGCTGTCGCCTGCGCCTGGACATTCTGCCCCCGCACCACAGCGTATTTGGTGCGCTCACGGTCGACGACGAACACCCCCTCATACCCGTCGTTGGTGAACAGGGTCTTGCCCATGTTCTGTTCCGCGTAGGCCCATTGCACATCGACGTCACCGTTGAGGTGCTCATAGGCGGTGGTCCAGTAGGTGTAGCTGGTGATGTAGTTTTTCGACGCGATAATGCGATTTTCCAGGGCGCGCTCGGTGTAGAAGTGCGTCTTGCGCACATCCTCTGCATCCAACTCCCGGGCAATGTTGAAGAGTGCCGCGACGGCCACCAGGACACCCAGGACAAACAACCCGGCCACTGCGGCCACCAGGCGTCGGGTAATCGGTGTGTGGCGCGCGACACTGGAAGGAATATCGGCGGCGGTCTCCATTTACCTGCTCCTGTCCGATCGGTGAACGGCGAGATCCTGAGCAGTGGACCCTTTTCAGTCGGCGATGATTCCAACGGATCTCAACGGTCCGAACGCTCCAGCCTATCGAGGCCGCTTTCAGTCGACCACGCCTCCACCCGGTTGCGACCGCTGTGCTTGGCCTGATAAAGCGCCGCATCGGCCCTCTGGATAAAAACCTCGATGCTGTCCAGGCTGCTGGGCACGAAGGCATGGCAGCCCAGGCTCACCGTCAGGTAGCCGGTGGGGGAACCGGAATGGGTGATGTGCTTATCGATGAGGCTCTGGCGGATCTGCTCGGCCAACGTCATGGCGCCCTGCAGGTCGGTGTCGGGCAACAACACCGCGAACTCTTCACCGCCATAACGTACCGCCAGATCGGCCTTGCGATGGCAGCACCCCTTGAGCACTTTCGCCACTTCCGCCAGGCAATGGTCGCCGGCCACATGCCCGTAGGTATCGTTGTAGCGCTTGAAGTAGTCGATATCGAGCAGGATCAGGCTCAAAGGACTGCGCTGGCGGGCCCCCCGGCCAAATTCGATGTCCAGGGCCCGCTCGAACAGCCGACGGTTCGCCAGCCCCGTCAGGCTGTCATGGGTGGCAATCAGCCTCAATGTTTCCTGGGCCTTGCGCAGGTCGGCCTCGATCCGCTCGCTGTTACGCACCTGGTGTACGAACACCCAACCGAACAGACAGATGCCCGTGACCACCAGAGCCACGATGAGACTGGACTGAAAGGCTTTGCCATACCAACCGGCGAGAATCGCCTGCTCGGACATCGCGACAGTGACCATCAGCGGATAGGCCTGCAGGTGCTGATGATCGTATAGCCTGACGACACCGTCGGCGGAGCGGATCATTGCAGTGTCGGGCTCCTTGATCCGCGGATCATGCCGGAACAGGCTCTCCTGGGACATGGCCCGGCCGATCTGCGTCTCATCGAAGGGGCGGCGGGCCAACAAGGTTCCGTCGGTCAAGGCCAGGGCCATCTCGCCCTTGTCGTCAAGGCTGAAGCTTCTGAAGAATTTATCGAAGTAGGACATTTTGATCCCGGCCAGCAGCACGCCCTGGAAATTGCCGTCCTGATCATTCACGCGCCGGGAGACCGGGATGATCCAATCGCCATTTTGCCGACTGCGAATGGCCGGCCCGATATGGGCGATCAGCGAGGCGTTCTGCTGATGGAAAGCGAAATACTCCCGGTCCGCTACTCCGTCGCCTTTTTGCAAGTCATCGAAGGAGGTGACGATCCAATGCCCGCTCTTGTCGAACAGGAACAGGCCGTGCAACTGCTCCAGTGATTGCACGCGTCGGGCAAAGGTTCTGTGCAGGCGCGGTTGCAGCGCCGGACCGAAGCCATCGACCTGAATCCAGTCGGTCAGGCTGGCGAGCACCAGGTCTGCCTGCAGGAACGTATCCTGGGCCTGCTGGGCCATGGCCCGGGTAAGGTTGGCCGAGGCGATACTCGCGGCCTCCAGGTCATGGTGCCGGGACTGTTCCAGTTGCAGGTAAAGCAAGCCGCACAGGCACAGGCAGACCGCCGCGATAAACGCCACCGCTGCCTTGAGCAACGGCAGGCGCTTGAGGGCACCGCCGGGGGTATTGAGCGGATCATGGAGGACGATAGGCAAACGAATTCCCGAGAGGGCAAAGCATGAGCGAATCGCTCAAAGCCCCCAATAGGCGAGAGCTTAGCCTACCGCCAGTGGGGCGGCAATTTGCCGGTGCAACGCAGCCGATGGGTGGGGTTGTGGATCCAAAATCTTCTATTGCCAGCCAGCACAGCGCTGAACTTGTGGCGAGGGATTTATCTGTGGCGAGGGGATTTTAGGGGCGACCCGACGCGTCGTCGGGCAACCAGTCAACACAATCTGTCCTATATACCGCGATGTCAGGATTTAGGGCTGCTGCGCAGCCCAGCGGGGCGGTGCGACGTTTCGATACGCCACAAGTGTTTTCACCATGGACAGTCCGATACTGCCCTCAGCGCACCGGCGGCACCCGGATATCCCCACTTCGGCATTGCGTCTTGACGCCCCTGCCGCAACTGGAAAACGTCAGCGCCTTGTCCATGCACACCCGGACTTCCGACAATTGCGGCCCGCTGCAGATGACAGCAATTCCATCGGCCGGAATCCCAGGATTGCTTTGCCGGAACAACCGGGCGATCTCCTCGGCTTCGAAATAATACGAAGAACTGGGGGGTTGCAGCTGCGACGGCACCTTCACCTCCGCCAGCGCCTTGTCGGACGCCTCCAGAAAGCCCATGGCGCCGAGGCCACTGCAAGTGCCGTGCTTGGACCACTCATGCTCCAGCAACTTGCGGGTCGGAAACAACATCAGCCCCTTTTCCCGCTCGGCAGCGGTCAGCGCCACCCTCGGTTCACAGGATTGCGGCCAGCCACCCTTTGCGTACTGCGGCCAGAGGCCATGCAGGACAAAACCATAGCCTTTGCCGGAACATTGCGCATCGCCCGAATGAGTCAGGCAGAACGTCGGCGACCAGGACAGCGAGAGCACGTAATAATCGAAGACCCCCGCGACGGACTCCGCCCGGGCACTGCGTGATTCACGGGCGTTGCCCGTCCCCATACCGCCCAACGCGAGCGCGAGCAGCATGACTATCGCAAAACGTTGTTTCATTGACCCGCTCCTTGGGCAGTCCTGCAAAGACAGTGACGACGATTCGGTCGGTGATTGTTCAAGGGTTATGTTTCAAGCCGGTGAAAGGAGGTGTTTTTTACAGGGAAACCCAGGCTGGGGCTATCCAAATTGCGTAACGCCCCATAACGTAGTTCGCCTTCCCTCCCAAGTACGTCACCGATCATGGACAACCCCTCCCAAGCCCTCGAAGCCCCCTCGACCGTCAGCCTGCGCGACGCTTTCTGGTTCTGGCTGAAATTGGGTTTCATCAGCTTTGGCGGACCGGCGGGACAGATCGCGATCATGCATCAGGAACTGGTGGAGCGTCGGCGCTGGATTTCCGAGCGGCGTTTCCTGCATGCCCTCAACTACTGCATGTTGCTGCCGGGCCCCGAAGCCCAGCAGTTGGCGACCTACCTGGGCTGGCTGATGCACCGTGGCCGGGGCGGCGTCATCGCCGGCGCGCTGTTCGTAATGCCTTCGCTGTTTATCCTCATCACCTTATCCTGGCTGTACGTCGCCTTCGGTGAAGTGCCGGTGGTGGCAGGCGTTTTCTATGGCATCAAGCCCGCCGTGACGGCAATCGTCGTCCATGCCGCCCACCGCATAGGCTCCCGTGCGCTCCGGAACAGTGGATTGTGGGCAATAGCCATCGCGTCGTTCGCGGCAATATTCGCCTTCAATGTCCCCTTCCCGCTGATCGTGCTCGGGGCAGCGGTCATCGGCTATTTCGGTGGCCGCTGGGCGCCGGAGAAATTCAGCCTGGGCGGCCAGGCGGCCGGACATCGCTCCTTCGGGCCAGCGTTGATCGACGATGACACCCCGACCCCGGACCATGCCCGGTTCAGCACCTTCAGACTCATCCGGTTGGCTCTCATTGGTGCCTTGCTGTGGATCTTGCCGATGGGCCTGTTGACCCTGATGTTCGGCTGGGAAGGCACGTTCACGCAGATGGCCTGGTTCTTTACCAAAGCCGCGTTGCTGACTTTCGGCGGTGCCTATGCGGTTTTACCCTACGTGTATCAGGGAGCGGTCGCACACTTCGGCTGGCTGACACCGACTCAGATGATCGATGGCCTGGCCCTGGGCGAAACCACCCCAGGCCCCTTGATCATGGTGGTGGCGTTCGTCGGTTTTGTCGGTGGCTATGTCATGCAGGTGTTCGGCCCCGAACAGGCCTTTCTCGCCGGTGCCGTTGCGGCCACCCTGGTGACCTGGTTCACCTTCCTGCCTTCGTTTCTGTTCATCCTGGCCGGCGGCCCGTTGGTCGAGTCGACCCACAACGCCCTGAAGTTCACCGCACCGCTGACGGCGATTACCGCGGCGGTGGTCGGCGTGATCCTCAACCTGGCGTGCTTCTTCGGCTACCACGTACTCTGGCCCAACGACTTTGCCGGGACGCTGGACTGGCCATCGGCAATCATCGCCCTATTAGCCGCCATTGCATTGTTTCGCTACAAACGTGGCGTGATCCAGGTACTGGTGGCGTGCGGGCTGGCCGGGCTGGCGGTGCATCTGTTGCGTTAAGAGAGTCGCTTGCTCAGGTAAGTCGCCGAAGCCGGGCACAGACTCTTGAACTGGACCGTCGAGCTGATTGCCGCAGGCGCCAGCGAACGTTCCTGCACCTGATAACCATGGGCAGCAAAAAAATCGCTGGCGCTTTCAGTCAGCAAGTGAACCCGCTCCACCCCTTCGTCTTTAGCAAAGGCTTCAAGGGCGGCCAGCACCGCCGCGCCCGTGCCCTGCCCTCGCCGACCCTCAAGGACGACCAACGAGCGCAGTAACCGGTCGCCCCCGGCTCCCTCGATCCCGCCAAACGCCACATCACTGTCCTGCTGCCTGAAACTGAAAAACCGCCGGCCGGGCAGGCTCAGGTCATCCGCAGGCAAACCGGCCAGGATGAGCGCTTCGCGCAAGGGTTCCAGGTCGTCGTGACTCAGTGCTGTCATGCGCATGGCTGTCGCTCTTTCATCGGTTTCGCACAGGAAACTACGCCACGCCCACCGATTTTCGCAACAACAGGCCGGGAATAAAATTGAACGGCCCGTACCTCACGTCACCTAACTAAGTTCCTGGCCCTGTCCAGACTCCCACGCCAGATAGGGCCCGAACCCGAAAAGCAACGGCGCAGGTGACCGATCCATGGACTCAAGCTCCCTCGAATTCTTTACCGACACCCAGCTGCTGGGCATCTCCATCGCCAACTGGCTCCTCGCCCTTGGCGTGATGACCGTGAGCTTCATCGTTGCCAGGGCGAGCATCGGCTTCCTCCTCAGGAACGTACGGGCCCGGGCGCAGAAGCCCAACGCCTACCTCAGCCACATCGCCGTCGAAGTGCTCTCCAGCACCAGCAACACCCTGTTGTTGCTGGCCTCGATCCTGATCGGCATCGGCGTGCTGGACTTGCCGGAGCGTTGGCTCAGCCGGGTCAGCAGCCTCTGGTTCGTGGTGGCGGCCCTGCAGATGGGACTCTGGGCCAACCGGGCCATCGCCCTTGCCCTGTTGCACTATTTCGCCCGCCACAACCACACCGAGATCCATCAGAAAAGTGCCCTGGCGACGTTGAGCCTGTGGGGCGCGAAGGTATTTCTCTGGGCCATGGTGCTGTTGGCGATGCTCTCCAACCTCGGCGTGAATATCACCGCGTTTATCGCCAGCCTCGGCGTCGGCGGCATCGCCGTGGCGCTGGCGGTGCAGAACATCCTTGGCGACCTGTTCGCCTCGCTGTCCATTGCCGTGGACAAACCCTTCGAAGTCGGCGATTTCATCGTCGTCGGATCCCTGGCCGGTACCGTCGAACACGTCGGCCTGAAGACCACGCGAATCCGCAGCCTGGGTGGCGAACAGATCGTGATGGCCAACGCGGAGATGATCAGCACCACCATCCAGAACTACAAACGGCTCCAGGAACGGCGCATCGTTTTCGAATTCGCCCTGCCCCTCGACTGCTCCACGGAACAGCTCAAGCAGGTGCCGGTCATCGTCGAACGCATCATCAAGGCACAGGAAAAGACCCGCTTCGACCGCTCGCACTTTCGCGGCATCGGCCAGAGCGCTCTGGAATTCGAAACGGTGTATATCGTGCTGGACCCCAGCTACAACATCTACATGGACATCCAGCAGGCGATCAACCTGGGCATGATGGAAGAATTCGCGAAAATCGGCGTGCGCTTCGCGATTCCTGCGCGGACGGTCCACGTCGCCTCGCTGCCACACATGCCTGCGCAACCTACCGGGGAAAGCGACCACGAGATCCCGACGCGGGCGACGCCGAAGTATCAGGCGCGGCATTAGTAGCAAGCTGAGATCAAATTCAACCGAAACCCTGTGGGAGCGATCAGCCGCCACCGATGCAAAGGACAGGACGCCTTCGCGAGCAGGCTCGCTCCCACAGAGAATCGTGGAAGACTGATGTCGAAGCACGCCCGCCCCGACACTCGAAAGCCTTCCCCTGACCCAACGCAACTGAACACCTGACCCCATCAGCTAAGCTCATCTGATCACTACGACAGGGAGCATCGACATGAGCAAGGCAGACGAGCTGGCGGCCAAGCTGAGGCAAACCCGGCAAAGCCGTGCCGACACGGATAACAATGCCGACCTGGCGATTGAGCATTGGCCCGCCCAAGTCTATGAGCTGTACCACCAGATCGAAACCTGGCTGGCGCCGGTCTGCGAAGCCGGGTTGACGATTCGGCGCAACCCCACTCACGTGTTCGAAAGCCACTCCAGCGGTTCGACGTACAACTACGCCATTGATCGACTGTTGATGGAAGGGAACCATCACCGCATCGAGTTCGACCCGATTGCCCGCTTCTCCGCCCATGGAGAGGGCTGTATTGAAATCCACCTGAAGGGGCAGACACGCTGCCTTCTGCGAACCGTCGGTGAACATGGCGAATCGCGGTGGCATGTCCAGGCGAGCGGACAGCCGCAGCCCGAGCCCATGGCACTGGACGAAGATGCGCTGCTTGCTCTGGTAGAGGAAGGTCTGGGGCTTTAACCCACGCGATTCAATTACTGGCTTGAGAGGGCAACTGGAGTGTCACGCCGTTGCCAGGTTCAGCGTCCGGCGCCTTCACTTGCGCTATCGACGGCCTCACCAGATTGTTCAAGGCGTTGTCGATTTCGTCGGCCGCGCCTTGTGCATGTTCGGCATTCGCCCAGCTCCAATAGCGATCGGACATCAATCCGCCCACCGCCTGGGCACACAGTTCGTCACTGCAGATACCCATTTTCCCCGCAGCAGCAATAACGGCCATAAGGGCTTGCTCCAACTGGAAAATTCGTTCGGTAGACACAACTGACGGCTCGATAGATCGCGAAAGCAAAGCTTACCAAGATATCAATAGGCCACCAACCGCAAGCGCTCAACGGTCACCCGATTGCTCAACCACCTGTGGCGCCGAGGGTGCAAGGCCAGGTGATCGATCAAGAAGCTTGATTCATAGTGACTGGACTTACTGTGGCGAGGGAGCTTGCTCCCGCTGGGCTACGAAGCAGCCCTTGGAGCTTTTGGGGAGCGCTCCGCACTCCAGCGGGAGCAAGCTCCCTCGCCACAACATTCATTTCATACCTTGCAAGGTTGAAGCATCCGTCGGTGGTCGGTCTTTTCCGCCAAGGCAATGCACTTCAACGCCAGGATCATCGTCGGGTCCACCAGCGCCACTGTATGCCCGTTGATTTCAAACGCCTCGCCGTGTTCGAGCACCAGGGGCAGTTCCGTGCATCCCAGAATCAGCACCCCTGCCCCCAGTTCGTACAAGTGCTCGGCCGCCAGCAGCAACTGTTCCCTGCACAGTCCATCGGTGAACCCGGCCTTGATTCCCCGCGGCCCGTAGATGGCGTCCATGACCATGGCCTGATAATCGACCCCCGGCGTCAGGATCTGCAGCCCGGCGCGGCGTGCAGCCTGGTGATAGACCTGGCTCTGTACCGTGCCGGAAGTCGCCAGGAGCCCGATGACCTTGCCCGCCCCGTGCCGATGCAGGATCCACTCCACCGTCTCGCTCAACATGTTCACGATGGGCACCCGCAGGTTCGTCTGGATGCGTTCGACAAAGGCATGGGCGGTGTTGCAGGGAATCGCGATGGCATTGACGCCCGCGCTTTCAAGGCGCTTGCAGGTGGCATACATCGCCAGGGTCGGATCGGTTTCACCCCGCAGCAGGTTGGCCGTCCGATCCGGTATCTGCGGGTTCTGTTCGACCACCATCCGGATATGGTCCTGGTCCCTGTCCGCCAGGGTATGGGCGACCACCTTGGCCATGAAGTCCACCGTGGCGGCGGGCCCGACGCCGCCCATGATGCCCAGTTTGAAGGTCGCTCGACTTGGCGATGTCCGCTGCTGCGTCGCGAAATCAGCGTAGATCGAGTTGATGTCCAACACGGCCATGCCACGTCGCTGCAGATCGGTACAAACCAATGAAAGCTCGGTCATGCCGGGCAGTATCACTGTCGCCCCTTGGGCCTGCAGCGACAGACACGCCTGATGCAAGGCCTCCAGCGGCGCGCCCTCCAGGTGACCGTCCTTGATGCCGTCGAGACCGTACATGGCCTCCATCAAGTTCGATTGAGCCTCGGCGTCGGGGTAAACGATCCGGAAATCCTCCGCGAAGTAGCGCTCGAACAAGCCACAGTGGCGCACGAAGTCAGAACCGATGATACCCAGCGTTGCCCCCGACTGAACGGTACGCCCGACATACCGGGCCAGGGCCGCCATCATGTCCAGCACGGGAATGCCCAGCTCGTCCTCGATTTCGGCACGGAAGGTATGGCTGGCGAAGCACGGGAGCATCACCGCATCGAAGCCACTTTCCTGGAACGACTTGCACACCTGGAACACATAGAACTTGCGCGACGTCATGCTCGCATTCGTGTCCAGGGGCAGTAGCACGTCCTTGAACGGGTGCTGCTCGACCAGAAAATGGTAGCGGCCCTGATCCTCGAGCACCGCCCTGGACTTGAGCAGTTTGTAGAACAGGTCGCCACCGGCCAGGGAGCCAAGCCCGCCGACGATGCCCAGCTTCCGAACCGCAGGCGTCTGCCGGGTCGACTTCGCTTTCACCTTCATGACGTGGCTCCCTACACAACCGGAACCGGTTCGGATCGAGACCGGGCGGGGGCTGTGTCACGGTCCTCGGCCACCTCCTCGTGCGGTTCGGATTGAGCGACCACCGCCGTTGCAATGCTGTTGCCCACCACGTTGGTCGCCGTGCGTGCCATGTCCAGGAACTGGTCGATGCCGATGATCAACAACAGCCCCGCCTCGGGAAGATTGAACATCGGCAAGGTGGCCGCGACCACGACCACCGAAGCCCGTGCCACGCCGGCCATGCCTTTGCTGGTAATCATCAGCGTCAGAAGAATCAACATCTGCTGAGTGAAACTCAGGTCAATGTTGTAGGCCTGGGCGATGAACAGGATGGCGAAGGCCTGGTACATCATCGAGCCGTCCAGGTTGAAGGAATAACCCAGGGGCAATACGAAGCTGGACACGCGCTTGGGCGCGCCGAACTTCTCCAGCGCCTCGATGGTTTTCGGGTAGGCGGATTCACTGCTGGCAGTGGAAAAGGCCAGGAGAATCGGCTCGCGGATGAGTTTGCCGAGCCGGAACACGGCGCGTCCGAGGCACAGGTAGCCGGCCCCGAACAGCAACGCCCAGAGAATCAGGATGCCCAGGTAGAACTCGCCGATCAGCTTGCCATAGTCGACCAGCAAGCCAAGCCCCTGGGTGGTGATGGCCGAAGCGATGGCGGCAAACACGCCAATCGGCGCGAAGGCCATGACGTAGTCGGTGATCTTGAACATCACCTTCGCCAACTCTTCGATAGAGTCCGTGATCCGGGTGTAACCCGCCCGCTTGACGCCAGCCAGTGCGAAGCCGAAAAACAGCGAGAACACCACGATCTGCAGGATCTCGTTGTTCGCCATGGCTTCGGCGATGCTGCGGGGAAACACGTGGCCGATGAACGCCTTGAGACTGAAATCCCCGGTGTTGACCGGCACCGCAGCGGTCGCATGCTGCGCAACGTCCAGGTTCAGCCCGGCGCCCGGTTGAAACAGATTCACCAGGCCCATCCCGATCAGCAGCGAAACGATCGATGCCGTCACGAACCAGGCCATCGCCCGGGCTCCGATGCGTCCGACGGAACGGGAGTTGCCCATGCTGGCGATACCGCCGACCAGGGTCGCGAACACCAGAGGTGCAATGATCATCTTGATCATGCGCAGGAAAATGTCGGTGACCATCGAAAAGTAGCCGGCGATCTCCTTGGCGCTTTGCTCGCTCCCTGCGAAATGGTGACACGCCCAACCCACCAGCACGCCCAGGGCAATGCCCATTGCTATTCGACGTGGGAGCTTATTCTTCTTCACGGTGTTGTCCTCAAGTAGTTCTTGGAGTTTTTTTACTTGGCAAGGTCGATTCTAAGGAGCGGCTCGGACGAGATGATGAGTAATCCAGCTACCTTCATGCGCTTTCGGAATAGTTATGCGAAGGACGCGCTGGGCCGGCTGATTGCGACGTAAACTGGCGCATCTTTAACGGGAGATCGGACATGCAACTCAAATGGCTGGATGACCTGCTGGCGATCGCCGAATGGAAGAACTTCTCCCGCGCCGCCGAAGTCCGTTGCGTGACCCAGTCGGCCTTGTCACGCCGGATCCGCTCACTCGAGGAGTGGGTGGGGGTCAAGCTGGTGGACCGCGGCACCTACCCCGTCCAACTGACGGCGGCGGGCGTCACCTTTTGCGAGGAAAGCCGGGACACACTGGCCGGCCTGCTGCGGTTGCGTTCGACGCTGCGCGACGTGGAGCGGATGCCGGGTCGCTCCATCCAGATCACCGCGGCCCATAGCCTCTCGATGACCTTCCTGCCGAAATGGCTCTCCCAGTTCCAGCAGCACAACGAACAGTTCAACGCCCGGGTCGTCGCCGCCAACATCCATGACGCCGTCATCGCCCTCGAAGAAGGCAATTGCGATTTGATGATGGTCTATCACCATCCGCTCGCCCCCATCCTGCTGGACGCCGAACGCTTCGGCAGCCTGGCCCTCGGCCACGACGCGTTCATCCCCTTGTGCGCTCCCAATGCCAAAGGCGAACCGCTGTTCCGCCTGCCCGGCCGCGCCGGCAAACCGGTGCCCCACCTGGCCTACACTGCCACCACCTTCCTCGGCCGCGTCGCCGACATCGTCATCAAGAACGGCCCCGCGCCGACGGCACTGGAGCGTTGCTACGAGGCCGACATGGCGATGCTGCTGATGCGCATGGCGGTAGAAGGCTATGGCGTGGCCTGGTTGCCGCAGAGCGCGGTGGCCGATGAATTGGAGCGAGGGTTGTTGGTCAGGGCTGGGGGCGACGAATGGAGCACGCAGCTGGAGATTCGCTCGTACTGTGCGATTGCCAATCGGAACCCGACGATGCGCAAGTTGTGGAAGACGTTGGAGGGGGCTTCGTTGGGCTGATCAGGCCGGTTGGCTTTCCAGGGACAAAAAAGGAGCGCCTTTCGGCTGATGTCAGTCCGTTAAGTATCAGCGACGAGAATCCTCTGGAAGCCGAGCTTGCTCGCGATGGGGGCATGTCAGTCGACAACGGCTTTGACTGATTCACCGCTATCGCGAACAAGCTTGGCTCCCACAGGTTGTCACTTGACTTACCCACTGCATCACCCGGCAGGCGCCCAAAATGCCCTCCAGACCTCATGACCGAAGGACAGAGCGTTCCCTTACTGAGCGTTCTGGAAGCGTGCCGGCTTGCGGAACAGGCGGAAGTCGTCGAATTTCTGGCCGTAGACGAAAGGCAAGTACGCATCCCGATCAGGCAGGACGTCCAGGCGCGGCACAGTCCAGGTCGACTCGCCCTCGGTGTACCAGGCGGTACCGACCGAGACGATTGGAATAGTGTCGAGCGGATCCCACGCCGTACCCTTGAGCTTGAGCGTACCCTTGCCTGCTCGCTTCACCCGGAGATGTTCCTGATTCTTCATGCAATTCAGGATCGGGTCATGCTGCAGCCCATAGCCTGAAGAGTGCGGCACCGCCTTGATTTCGAAGTCATAACTTTCGCTGCTCGAAGGACCCAGGTCCTCTCCGAACTCGGCTTCGATCTCGATCAAGCGTGTACCGTTGCGCTCACAGAAGCCGTATCCTTGAGGCCCATCCCGATAGACTTGGGCGATGCCGGTCTTCTTGGCTTCACCCCACATCTCGCGTCCGATCGTCACGGGCATGTCCCCGCTGACAATCAATACCAGCATGGTGGTGCCTTCGAGCTCCTGGTAGCGGCAATTGAGCGCGATGATGCCGCAATCGAACTCGCCGCACAGTTCGCTCTGCCAACGCGAGACACTGGCGATGGCAGTGGGTGTCGCCGGCAGATCAAAACACGGTGGCAGCACGGTACGCAGGAACTCAAAGGTGGTTTCGAATTCAATCGAAATCCCTTCGATCGTGCAGCGACCCTGGGCGAGAATTCTCTGGATTTCCTGAAGCTCTTCTTTCGTTTTCACAAAGCTCATGGCGGTCGTTCCCATAATTGTTTTTGGTTGAAGGCCCTGGTGAATCAGCGCTTCAGAAGTTTCATCACCGCATCGGCGACACCCAGCGAAGACGCCGGGTTCTGACCGGTCACCAGTGACCCGGACACCACCACATGGCTCTCCCAATCGCCGGCCTTTGAATACACCGCCCCGAGCGCTCTCATGTCGGCTTCAACCAGATAGGGCACGGCTTTGTCCAAACCGACGGCGGCTTCTTCGCTATCACTGAATGCCGTGACCTGGAGCCCCTCGACCAAGGGGCGTCCATCGCTTTTGCGCGCATCCAGCAGGGCGCAGCCGGCATGGCAGATGGTCGCGACAGGCTTGTCCGAGCCGCTGAACGATTCGATCAGCGCCACAGACGCAGGGTTGTCGCGCAGGTCCCACAACGGACCGTGCCCACCGGGATAAACCAATGCACTGACGTCCCCTGCGTTGACCGCGGACAGTCTGACGGTGGAATTCATACGCTCTGCCAGGACCGCATCCGAGGCATAGCGCTGATACAGCGCACTGTCCTTCAATGCCTCCACCGAAGCCGGGTCCACCGGGACCCTGCCGCCTTTCGGGGAAGCCAGGCGCACCGCCAGGCCGGCGTCGATAAAACAGTAATAAGGCGCCAGAAACTCTTCGAGCCATAGGCCGGTCTTGCGTCCGGTATCACCGAATGCATCGTGGGAAGTCAGTACAAATAAAACGCTCATCGCAGGCCCTCCAGAATCAGCAAAACGGTAAATGTCAGGCAGCGGTCTGCTGGTCCCACAAGTCCTGGGCGGTGGACCAGGTCTGGTTGATCTCTTGTCCATCCGGGGTTTGCCAAGTGATCGGGCCGACCATCTGCAGAATGAACGTGGTGTCGGCGAGCATTTTGGTTTCCTCATGCTCGGCGCCGGTCGCTTCGTAGAGGAAGCCATGCTTGACGCACAGCGCGCCGCCATTTTCCGGGCCGCCGCGCAACTCGAGGATGCCTTCGAACACGTAGCCTTCGGCGGGGCCGTGGTGAATGTGCGGCATCAGGATCGAGCCATTGGGGCAGAAAAACATCACGGTCCAGATGCCGAATTCCGGCGACACATGCAGCAATTTCCACTTCACCCCACCGGTATGGAATTGCTCGGGAAAGTCCTGCCATTCGACTTGATCGACTTGCACGTAAGCGTCTTGGGGTTTCTGGATCGTATTCATTTCAGGCCTCGCGGTTTCCGGTTTCGATGGCCTCAAGCTACCCTCGGGATTTCCTCGTACCTATCCAGAATTGGCAATCGTGCCAGCCCTTGCTCCCTTGCCGAAATTGGCTATTGACCCAGACGTTATGCCCTTAGCTTTTGCCTCGTAGACCACCCAGCGGGCAAGTCTCGTCATCTATGAGGAATTTGAAAATGGCTAAAACAATAACGGTAATCGGCACCGGCATGATGGGCTCGGGCCTGGCCAGCACACTGCTGGCGGCCGGTCGCAACGTCACGGTATGGGACGGTCGCCCTGAAGCCACGCGCCATCTGGTCGCCAAGGGCGCGACGCTGGCCCCCTCCTTCGTCGACGCTGTGCATGCCAGCGAGCTGACCATCATGATCATCAGCAGTGCGGCCGGCGGTGCAGCGCTCATCGAGCGCAACATTGCCGACCTCGATCTGAATGGCCGCTTCATCGCCAACCTCAGCACGGCAATGCCCGAAGACGGCGAGCGCTATCGCGCCATCGTTGAAAGCCACGGCGGCACCTTCATCAACGCGGCGATTTCGTCGTACCCGGATCTGATTGGTGGCCCCTATACGGCCATTCAATACGCTTGCGCGCCGGCCGTGTGGGAAGCAATCGCGGACACCGTAAAACCCATGGCCCCCCAGGGCACGATCTATACCGGTGAAAACCTGAGCGTGCCGCCCATCGTCGATGCGGCGATGACAGGCAGTTTCTACGCCGTCGGTCTGGCCGGGTTTCTCGAAGCGGCGGCCTATGCCAAGACGCAAGGTGTGAGTGCCGGACAGTTGTCGGAGTTTGCCGACAAGATGCTGGACCTGCTGCGTTACAAAGTGCAGAAAAGCATCAAGGAAATTGAAGCGAATGAGTTCGGCACCATCCAGGCGACGGTCAACGTGTATCTGGATGCCGTCATCCAATGGCGGGACGCGCTGAAGGCGAGCGGCCTGCGGGCCAGCCATATTTCGGCATTGGCCGATGACCTGACCATTGCCCGGGACGCCGGCCATGGTGAACTGGGATTCAATGCCCAATATCTGGTTGCCAAGGTCAATAAATAATCGCTTAGAGATCTTTGGCGAAAAAGCTTTTCCCCAGGGCTGCCCAGCAGCCCTTTTCCCAGCACCGCGTCACTCAGTGTGGATGCCGGTGCGCGCCCAGACGCCCCACAGTCTGCGAAGGCAGCTCGCCAAAAAACTCCTGGTAATACTTCGAAAATCTCCCGAGATGACTGAAACCCGCATCGAGCGCCGCGCCCTGGATGGTGTCCGAAGGCGACTGCACGAGCAGCTTGCGGGCCGTGTTCAATCGCACCGACCTGATGTAATTCAGCGGCGTCATGCCCAGGACGTCCTCAAAGCTGTACTGAAGGGTCCTACGGCTGATCCGCAGGTGATTGCACAGATCCAGCACGCCGATGTTTTCATCCTGCAGATGCCGGGCAAAGAACTCGCAGCTCTTCTCAACGATATAGGTGCGCGTAGACGGTGGAACCACGAAGCGGGAAGAACCGGTATCGAAGTCCAGGATCTCCTGCACGCAGGCGAATACGTTGGCCAGGCTCGAACGATCGGTAGCGTCCGCGCAGCCTGATTGCACGTGGCTCAGATGCAACTTCAGGTTCGTTTCGAAATCGATCTGCGTTTCGGAGGACGGTTGGATAAACCGTTCGAAGGGTTTCGCGTCGATGTTCAAGTGACCGTCGGTCCTGAACTGCTCCAGGAAGTCCGATTTTTTTACTGTCAGCATCAGGGCCTCGATAGGCGCCCTCGACACCGAGTGAAACGACCGGCCGGAAGAAATGTGGAAGGTATTGGCGTTCACGTATCGGCCATTGAGCAATACGTCTGCGCTGGATCGCACGTTAACGATGACGATTGAATCGAGCGGCACATGGCAGATCTGCTCGATGTAAGGGCTCTCCATCGTCTCGCGGGTGACCTGCACTTTTCCCGCAATTGAATGGCTGGCGATCGCCCCGTGAAAACGGGCCCTTTTCTCCAATTGGTGGTAGCGGTTGTCATCCCACTCTTCCAGGCCGCCGGCATGTTCGAACGCATCATGGGATTCCAGGAAACGGAACTGGGTGTCGGGTTGACGGGTTGGCATGGGCATGACACGGGACTCGCAGATACAAGGTCGACGTTCATCTCTTAGCAATCTTCATACCGCGAAGGACCGACAAGAGCCTTCGAGGCATCGGGGCGGATTCTGGATGGCCGCTCAAGCGTCTATACCAAGCCCTGGCCCATGACCACGAGTCCCCCTTTTCAGGAGAAACCCATCGTTGTTCGAGCAGCCGCATCATCACCAGAACAAAAAATTGGTCACATGACCCAATTTGATGCGTTTTTACTCAACAGCCGACATCCATTTCGAGAAGAAACGACACACTCATGGGCAAACCCGCTTTACGCCTGGCGTTGTTATTCATCGCCGTCATCGATTGCCAAAAATGGATACGGGGCAACAGGGGCTGGGCGTAGGCTGGAATCCAGGGCGCTGCCGGACACGTTTCGGCGGCGCCCGGAAACATTGATTACCGCTGCCATAATAATTTTCCAGAACAGCCAAAGCGGACGGCATCGCAAGAACTCGTCCAGAGAGCAACGACATGAGCAAAGCTGACGTTGAACACAGCACAGGAATGATGAGTACAAGCGCGAGCTTGAACAGGGACCTGTTGAAACAACTGGAGGCCCTGAACCAGGCCGAACACACCTCCTCCGAATGCTGGAGCAGTGGTGCATCGCTGGTTCGAGAGGCGTCTCTGTGGATCCTCTTCGGGGCTGCCCTGTGGGTCGGTACCTTGCTGGCTGTAGGAGCAAACGCATGACCAGTTCAAACAGTGTCGAACAAGAAGCCCTGGCGGGCCGCTTGCCCGTTCTGGCCGGCAATCGGGTCTACAAGACCTACGGTTCTTTCCTTTGGACATGCTGCGCATTCAGTGCGGCGACCTGGGCCTTCCTGATCGGCAGCTACCTGCCGTTCGTAGGGGATTGGCGGCTGGGGGTAATGGGCTACACCATCGGCTTGATCATCGGCATGGCGTTGGTGTCGCTGGCCTCCGGCGTCCCGAGTTTCAAATATGGCACCGACCCCATCGACACCGCCAAACCTTCATTCGGCTACCGTGGCATCGTCATTCCGCTGTTCGGGCTGCTGGCCACGTTGATCGGTTGGTCCTACGTGGTGGAAGCGCTCACTGCCAGGGGTGCCGCGAACGTAGCGGCCACTATCACAGGCAGTCAGGTGACGGGGGATTCCCATGAGCATCTGGTGATTGGTGTCGCACTGGCAGCGCTGCTCCTGGTCTGGATCATCGCGAGCAAGGGGCCGAAGCTGTTCGAACGCCTCAACGGTTTCATCGGGCCTTTACACATGCTGATCACCTTGGTGATGTTCGGCATTCTCGTGCATAAATTCGGTCTGGAAAACCTCTGGCACAACCAGTTGCCAGCCGACCAGATGCTTTCCCACGACCCTGTCCAGGGCCTGGCGCTGGCCGTCGAGTTTGGTGTGTCCAACGCCATGACCTGGTGGCCGGTCATGGGCGGCCTTACCCGTCTGGTCAAACATAAGAATCATGTCATGGGGCCGTCCATTATCGGCGTGGGCATTCTTGGCGCCGCCGTTGTTTCCACCGTTGCGGCCCTTGCAGCCATCAGTGCCGGCACCTACGACCCGACGATCTGGATGATCGCCGTGGGCGGATCGATATTCGGCTCCATCGTCATGACCATCGTGCTGACAGCCAATATCGCCACCATGGTCGTGATGATCTATCTGGCAGGGGTCTCGATCCAGCAAGTGAAGTTTTTCGCGCGCTTGAAGTGGGAGTTGCTTCTCGCCCTGTTACTGTTGCCGGGCCTGTACTTCGCGTTCGAAACCGAATGGTTGTTATCCAACGTGATGAGCTGGCTGTCCTATAACGGCGTGATGTTCGTGGGCATCTCGGGCATTACCCTGGTGGACTACTTCGTATTGAGACGTGAACAACTCGATGCACCCAGCCTGTTTGCCACTCATAACAGTCATTACGCCTACTGGGGCGGGATCAACTGGGCAGCCGTCGTTATCAGCATCGTTGCAGTGGCGGGATACCTCGCGTTGTACAACCCGGTAACGGTGGCGATGAGTGAATCGTTCCGATATTTCGGCGCCTCCATACCGGTGATTGCCATTTCCGGACTGGCCTACTACCTGGCGGCCCGTATGATCCTGGCTCCCCTGGGCAAAGGTCATTACGCCCGCGCAGTGGTCTTGAGCCAACCCACGCTGGATCCCCAACCCAAACCTGGGACCTTGAGAGTCAGCCTTTGATGTCACCGGGGGTGCGCCTCAGGCACCCCCGCTTTGGCCGGCAGGCGCAGGCAGCAAAGTCATTGACCAGAACGCGATGGCGGTTTCAATCAATTGCTCGCGCATGCCAGTCGTGGCGCTCACCTGGTCCTGATAGAAAAAGTTGCCATCGATCTGGGTGGCGATCAACGCGGCGTAGACGGCGACCTGAGCAGTGGGCAACCCAGGATTGACCTCGCTGATGAGCTGGCGGAAGCCTTCGAGAAACCTGTCGTACTGGCTGGCCATTAGCGCCTTGATGGCCGGATCGTGACTGGCCAGCGCCCCCATCTGAAAGAAGAACCTGGCCGTTTCAGCGTCGAATGTCGCGGCCGAATTTTCACGTATCGCCACGGCCAGGCGCTCCATCGGCGTCTCTGCAGATGAACGCGCTACCAAAAGGTCGACCCGGTGAACGAAGAACTCGAGCTTTGCCTTGATCATTTCAAAGCAGAGCTTTTCGGTACTGCCACAGTAATGCTGGAGGTTGTTCAGGCTGATGCCCAGTTCCTTGGCCACTTTCCTGGCTGAAAACTGCGCATAGCCATCCCTGACAAAGATCATTGCAGCGACTTCGTTGATCTCTTCGATTCGCTTGAGTCGTTTCCCTACCCGACTGTAAGGGCTGGTCGTTCCCATGTCCTCGAATTCCAGGTTTCGTTCACGCTCCATTACGGATTCCTTTGCTGATTACAACCTTTAACAATTTTTTCCCGGTAGAAACCTAAACACATTCAAGAACAAGCCGATAGGTTTCGAATACCCCATCCTCCAAGGATTGAACATGATTAACCTCGATGCCCAGCGCTCCAGTGCTCTCCCTCTCTCCACGATCAGCGTAGAACCCAAAAAGTCCACGGATGAAGTGGCACAGGCGCCTGCGAACAAATCGTCTGCCGGTACGCAGGTCGAGGGAGTGAAAGTATCGCTGTCCGGGGTCGGACTTCAAAAATCGGCGAATGACCGCGCCGCCAATGCCAACAAAGACATTGAAGAAAGCGGGTTGCCCGATCAGGTGCAGAAGATCCTGAAAATGATTCGGGAGCTGAAGCAGAAAATCGCAGAAAAGCAGTCAGAAATGCAGGCGCTCATGGCCGATCAAAGTATGTCCCCGGAAACCAAGCAGGTAAAAGCCGGCGCGTTGCAAGCTACGCTCTCGACACTCACCGCCAGCCTGATGACAGCGAGCGCCTCCCTGGACAAACTGAGCAAGAATGGGAAGCTGTCGGCTGCCCAGGCCCAACAGGTCGTCAAGCTGGCTATGAAAAGCTGAACCCGCTTCCCCGCGCGCGCCTCGACACCTGCCATTGCCGATATTGGCTAGGTCGCAAAACCTCGGGCAAGTAGGGTTGCCTCAGTTCATTCATACGGGCTGAGGATATGAAAAATGAAAAGACTTGAAGGAAAAGTGGCGCTGATTTCCGGCGCCGCGTCAGGCATTGGCGCGGCCAGTGCCATTCGATTTGCAGAAGAAGGCGCCGGAATCGTCATTTGCGACGTCGACGAAACAAAGGCCGGAGCAGTGCTGGAAACGATTCGGGCCTTAGGAGGCAAAGTACTGTTCTGTCGTCTGGACGTTCGGGATGAAAATCAGTGGGCCGCTGCTTTCATGGCGGCACTGGCGCAGTTCGGGAGCGTCGATATCGTCATGAACAGCGCTGGCATAGCCGTAGCTGGCGATGTAGAGACCATGAGTTTCGATGATTGGAACAAGGAGCTTTCAGTCAACCTTCACGGGACCTTCCTTGGTATGAAACAGGCATTCGAGCACTTACGGGAAAAAGGCGGATCGATCATCAACCTGTCTTCCATCGAAGGTATCGTGGGTCATCCTGGATACGTGGCCTACTGTGCCGGAAAAGGGGCCATTCGCAACCTCACCAAATCGGCGGCACTGCATGCCGGACGCAAGGGTTACCGAATCCGAGTCAACAGCATTCATCCTGGATACATCACCACGCCTATGGTAGGCAACGACCCCGTCGAACTGGAACGATTGCGCAGGCTGCACCCCATCGGCTTTCTGGGAGAAGCAATCGACATCGCAAACATGGCCCTTTTCCTGGCATCAGACGAGTCGCGCTTTGCGACTGGCGCAGAATTTGTGATCGATGGCGGATTTCTCGCTCAATGAGCAGACAGCATTCTCAGAGCTTTCCTTCGTAGTACTGGGCCATGTGATCAACAAATACGCGGACTTTAAGCGGTAGATTCCGGGCATGGGGGTACAACGCATAGTAGTGCCTCATCCCCAGGGTGTATTCCGGCAGAATCCGCACCAACCTTCCCTTCAGCAGATCATCTCGTACCGTCGCCAGGGTAAACGCCGCGATGCCCCCGCCCGACAACGCGCACGCGTGCAAGGCGGTGATGGTGTCCGTATGAAAGGCACTGTCGCAATCCAATGTCATTGACTGCCCTCCTTCGCTTGCCAACGACCACCGGGTAGCCGCCCCATACGTCAGTAGCCGGTGTTCATTGAGCTCAACGACGCTGCGCGCAAGACCGTACTTGGATACATAGCCCGGCGCCGCCACCAACACCTGCGGTGACACGTTGAGCAAGCGGGCGACAAGGCTGCTGTCGGCCAGCGGCCCGCAGATCCGCAACGCCACGTCGAAGCCATCGGCCACCAGGTCGACAAGGGGATCGGAGCAGGACAAGTCGACCTGGACGTCCGGATAGCGTTGCTGGAAGGTCGGCAACCAATGAGCCAACTCCAACGTACCGGTTACCAGCGGCACGCTGATTCGCAGCAGGCCGGAGGGACGCTCCTGTTCCAGGGTGACGGCGCGGGAAGCTGCTTCGACGCGGTCCAGGATATCTACGCAAGCCGCGTAGTACCTTTCGCCGGCCGCGGTCAGGCTCATGCGCCGGGTATTGCGATTGAGCAGACGCACACCCAACGCGCTTTCCAATTGCTGCAAGTGTCGCGATACCGAGGAATGAGTGGTGTCCAGCCGCTCCGCTGCGGCTGAAAACCCCTGGGACTCCACAATGCAACGGAAAACGCCCATGGCGAGCATCTGATTCATATCGACTCAGCGTACCGGCAACTTGATGATCTGCTCGGTGGTCATGACATCACCGAAGGTATCCTCGACTTCAGCCAACGCGGCCTTGTGCAAGGCGTCCTTGTCGATCGCCTCACCATTGACCCGGGTAATCGCGCGAGTCGCCGATGCATCGGAGGCGACCAGTACGTTGTAGCCCAGGGGCGCCGCATCCCGGGCGGCACCCGCCACGCACGCATGGGTCATGAGGCCGGAAATGATCAGGGTCTCGATACCGGCGCGCTTCAGACGCTTGTCCAGGTCGGTACTGCCAAAGACGCTGACGGTGGTTTTCTGCAGCACCACATCCTGGGCCCTGGGCTGCATGTCCGGGTGGAACTTCACGGTTTCGCCGTCCTTCGCGAACACTGCAGAACCCGCGGGGGCAACGTGCTGGACATGGAAAACCGGCATCTTGTGATCATCGGCAAAGGCAATCAGCCTACGGGTATTGGCCAGCGCAACAGCGCCATCAGGGATCGGCATCTTACCGGTGAAGTATTCGTTCTGAAAATCGATCACCAGTAACGCGGTTTTACCAACAGGCAATTGGCTGGCCGGCGTTGCGCCGGACATGGCCCGGATGGTTGGATTGTTTTCCGCGAGTGCACCGCTGCTGGCGACAATGCCGGAAAATGCACAGGCGGCGAGGAAACGGCGGGTGAATCGTTGCATGGGAACTTCCTTCCTGGTTGTTGAGGGAAGGAATGCTAGAAAGAGGTCCGGTGCTTGAACACAGTGGGGACGACACAGGACCTGTTCGGGATTTGCACAAACACAGCACTATGGGCTGCGACGGAGGGAAATCAGGATGAGGGAAATTGAGTTGGCAGAGGAACGAAGTCACCTACAACGATCCGCTTCCCGACCTTCTCCCCCACCTCCAACGCCTGCCCATCCCGTTGCTTACCCTGTCTCGCCAGCCCCACCAGCCGGGGAATCAACTCCCCCTCCGGCAAGTGTTGCCAGAATCGCCCTGGCATGTGCTGCCTCAGTGCCTGCGGATTGACCCGCGCCGGGTTGAAGGTGTGCCGGTAGTAAGTGCGCCATAACTCTGCGTCCGGGTCTTCAGCATGACGCGCCCATTGCCGCCACTGCTCAGGACAATGGCGCTGATAATCCAGGACCTGACCATCGAAGCGGATGCCATCGCGAGGCGTCGCTATCAGCCAGCGTTGTCGGCCCAGCCGCTCGGCAAAATGGCCGCTCGCGCTTTCGAGGATGTCATGGGCCGGCTCGTGAAAGGCCACGAGGTCCAGTTGCAACTGCTCGGCGAGCGCTTGCGGCAAGGGTATGAAGCGTACAAACGCATGGAGGTGATGGGCCTCGCGGCTGACTTGTTTGATCCGTCGCTGAAATTCGCTGCCCAGGCGATCACCGGCGAGCATCGCCGTGCGGTCGCCATGGGCGACACGCCAGAGCACTTCGTACAACAGGCTCCAGCGTTGTTCGCCCTGGTAACGGCCGGCCTGCTCAAGCTGGGTCAACAAAGCCGCCGGCACACGGGTGGAGAACGGACCCGGACCTGGCGGCAACGGCGTCGGCATGGCCAGCAGGTCGGCCATGGGGCCTTGGCTCCAAGTCACGTCAGCGGGGTCGATGCCGTGGCCGAGCAGCTTGCGGGCCTGGTCGCGCCATATCAGGAAATCGTCCTGGCAATCCAGCGCAATCATCCCCACAACCCCATTTGCATGGGCCCTTGGGGCTCACGCAAGCGCACCCGCAGCAGGCCGCTGCGCATCTGCGCCTCGGCTGGCCGATAGTCGCTGGTGACGATGAACGGTCGCGCCTTTTCCAGCACGCAACGCAACTGCACCAGATCGTCGTAGCGGACCCGCCGTTCCCGGCGCAGCGCCACCAGGCGTTGCACACTGCGCAGGCCAATCCCTGGAATACGCGCCAACAGCGCGGGTTCGGCACGGTTGACGTCAAGGGGAAACACTTCACGGTTCGCCAGCGCCCAGGCCAGCTTGGGGTCGATGTCCAGGTCCAGGTTGCCGGCGCCACCCAGGATTTCGCCCGCCTTGTAGCCGTAGCCGCGCATGAGGAAATCAGCCTGGTACAACCGGTGTTCGCGCAATAATGGCGGCGCCGCCAACGGCACGCTGGCGGGGCTGTCGGGAATGGGGCTGAAAGCTGAATAATAGACCCGCCGCAGGCCGTACCCCTGGTAGAGCGACTCGGCGTTCTGCAGGATCGCATGATCGTCCGTGGCATCGGCCCCGACGATCACCTGGGTGCTCTGCCCGGCCGGGGCGAAGCGAGGTGCGCGCACTTCTCCAGCCACCGCTTGCTGGCCCTGGTGGATGGTGCCCATGGCCTGGCGGATCGTGACCAGTTGCTTCTCCGGTGCCAGGCGCTTGAGACTGGCCTCGCTGGGTAACTCGATGTTCACGCTGAGGCGATCGGCCAGCCGTCCGGCTTCTTCGATCAGCAGCGGATCGGCATCGGGAATGGTCTTGAGGTGGATATAGCCCCGGAACTGATGCACCTCCCGCAACAGACGCGCCACGCGCACCAGTTGCTCCATGGTGTAGTCGGCCGAGCGAATGATGCCGGAACTCAGGAACAGCCCGCTGATGCAGTTGCGACGATAGAAATCCAAAGTCAGGCGCACCACTTCCTCTGGCGTGAAGCGCGCCCTCGGCACGTTGCTGGAGCGGCGGTTGACGCAGTACTGGCAGTCGTAGAGGCAGAAATTGGTCAGCAGCACCTTGAGCAGCGAGACGCAGCGCCCATCCGGTGTGTAGCTATGACAGATGCCCATGCCGTCCGTGGCCCCCAACCCATCACGACCGCGAGAGCTGCGCTTGGGTGCACCACTGCTGGCGCAGGAGGCGTCATACTTGGCAGCGTCGGCGAGAATGCCGAGCTTGGCGATCAGTTGCATGGGAAGGCTCTCTTTACTGGTTATGCGTACAGTATTTGGAGATACAGGGCGATGCAAGCGCCATTGGTCATCGATGGGTTATAATCCGTTCATCCACACGATTTGAGGTTCAGCCCCATGGGCACTATCAGCCTTGAAACCAAGAAGGCCTACGCGGCCAGGACGCGTCGGTCCAACTATGCGGCCAGCCTGCGCCTGGAAGGCTTCAAAGTGACCTTTCCCGATGGCGAATGCAAAATGCCGACCCGTGAAGAAGTCCTGAAGACCTTCACCAAGACCAGAACCTGATGCCCGACAAATATGGAGTCGGTGAAGACGCCTATTGCTACCCGGGCTCTACCGTCCTTCGCAACAAACTCGATATCCGCGACGAACCCACCCTGAGCGAAGCCGAACAACAACTCACGGCCATCGCGGCGGACAACGTCGAATTCAACCCTCCCCCTTACGACCTGGCCTACCTCCAGAACATCCACCGACGACTTTTCTCGGATTTGTACGAGTGGGCCGGAGAACTGCGCACCGTCGGGATGGCCAAGCAAGACACACGCTTCTGCCAGCCGCAGTTCATGGAAAAAGAAGCCAGGAAAATCTTCAGCAACATGGCCGCCGCCCATTGGTTCGAAGGGCTGTCACGGGCGGACCTGATCGTTGCCGTAGCCGATGTCTATTCAGATATCAACGTTGTCCACCCCTTTCGCGAAGGCAATGGACGCGCCCAGCGCATCCTCTTCGAGCATCTCATCATGAATGCCGGGTTTGAAATCAGTTGGTGGGGCATCGAGAAGGACGAGTGGATCTTTGCAAACATTGCAGCTTACAACTGCACCCCCGGCCCCATGGAACAGGTGTTCGAGAAGTGCATTGGCCAAGCGATCCAAGCCAACGCAGGTGATACCGCGCCATGAATGGATCGCACGGACCCCATTCAAAACCGCATCGATGGATTTATTTCATCTTGAGCGTTGGTCAGCGATAAACTCGGCAACCATTGCATGCCTCGACGCTGCAGATCATCCTCAAGGACTCCAGTATGACTCTCTCGCCGTCACGCTCCCTCGTCTTCGTTTCCACTCTACTGGCCAGCACCCTATGCTTCGCCGAAGCCGAACCGGCTGACGGCAGCCTGATCAAGGACTCGACCAAAGCCGCCGTCTCATCGTTCATCACGGCGGGCAAGAACCTGTTGGGCGGTGTGAGTGAAGGTGTACTCGATGGCCGCGAATCAGCCCAGGGCACCGATGGCGCAGCGATCATTTCCTCCGGCGAACAAATGAAAGACCGGATCGGGGTCGAGGTGCTGAAACTGGAGCCCAGCGATGACAATCTCACTGTTACCCTCGGCTTCAAGAACAGCACCGACACGCAACTGCGCCTGATTAACCTCAGGCAGACGGGCGTCCTGCTGGCCATTGACCAGGCGGGTTATGCCAACAGCCTCAAAGCGATGGAAAACCCCGATGAAGTTACCGTTCCACCCAAGGCCGCCGTGCGGCAGAAGTTCATTTTCGATGGACAGAACGAACCTATCAGTTCCGTACGGGTGTGGGGCCAGGACTATCAATTGAAAAAATGATGTTATCGGACTAGAAGAGGGAGCAAGCTACTTCCTCTTCTCCCCTCTCCACATGAAACACCGACGATGAACACGATAAGAACGTTCTCCCCCAACGGAAAAGGCCGGGACTTTGTCGTAGGTGATGTCCATGGACACTTCAAACTTCTGAAGTCGCTTTTGCTTCATGCCAACTTCAATCCTGAACGGGATCGCGTTTTCTCGGTTGGCGACTTGATTGATCGCGGCCCGGACTCCCTGGACGTGATGAACTGGCTCGCAGAACCCTGGTTTCATGCGGTCCGGGGTAATCATGAACAGATGCTCATCGACTGTGTGTCCGGACGGGGAGACATTGCCAGGCATACCCGTAACGGCGGGGCCTGGCTCTATGAACTGGCAACGACAACCCAGCATGAATTGTCCAACGCCCTCCAGAAACTTCCGCTGATCATTGAAGTTGATCTGATGGGTGGAAGAAGAATCGGCATCGTGCATGCCGAAGCGCCGCTCCTACAGGACGATGACGACTGGCAGACCGCCAAAGGCGCCTTGTCCGGACATTTTGGCGAAGACAGCCGCCACCGCGCTCTGCAAACAGCCTTGTATGCCCGGGGGAAAATCGAACAACAGAATAATGACCCCATCAGGGGAATAAGTCGGCTTTATGTGGGGCACTCAACGGTATCTAGCATCACCCGCCTGGGTAATGTCGTCTACATCGACACCGGCTGTTCCTTTCACGATGGTGCGTTGAGTCTTGTAGAACTCAATGCGGACATCACAACCTGCGTGACAATGCGCCCATAGTCGCCTGCGCATGGTAGTTCTTCTCAGCAAGTTGCTTTGCGCGTTTTTTCAAGAAATAGGACTTGGTTGCTGCTTGCACGGGAAACCCTGATCAAAGATTGAGTCGGGTGCGATACTCAGCCATCAGCTTCTTATACTCAGCTATGGGTTCCTGCAGAATTTGTTCTGCTTCGATATCGGTAAGCCCCAATTCACTTACCAATACGAACTTTCGGTACCCTTTTCCGTCGGGGGCTCCTGTGTTGCTCACCGCGATCTCGGGAGCGATGCCCGCAGCGAGCATTCTAAGGATCTTCTTGCGTTGGCTGAATTTGCCAAGCACCTGTTCGCCGATTCCTTGAACGGCGAACTGTTCTTTCCAATGTTGCCCTCGTGTGAGCAACTGCTTAATGGTTTCCGTTGCTGTACGCGAGACTTGGTCAATAAAGCTCGACCTTCGCCCCCTGGCTATATCGATGTTGCTTTGCTCTTCTGGATGATCTGAGAGCGCCGACGCCATGAATTTGTCGAACAAAGCGCCGGCTTCCATTTCCGCGAATTTTTTGTGTGCAGATGCCAGGCTCATGACTTGAAAGCCGGCAAGTGCGACGTACTGCCCCCACGGAGCTAACTGGCCAAAGACGTGAGGACTGAATCCGTTGTCAATTGCAACGGGTTTCTTCTGTGCGACGAGCGTGTTTTGTTCGTGATACCACCCAACCACGCCGTCGCCCTTTCTGATCGCATACATGCGATCGAAGTTGCCTGCGAACGCATCGGCAGCAATAATTTTTCCTAGCTCGCCCTGAAATTCACCGTCGCAGATGACGGCGAGGAATTCGATCAACGCGCCCTTGCGGAGATCTTTCAGGGTGGACGCGCCCTCGACATAGTCCATCACCAGCGCGTGTGAAAACTTCCGTTGCGCTCCCATGTATGCATCGACGACAGGTCCGAATCTGTCTCGCAGCGTTTCGACCGCAGCGCTAAGGATAGGCAACTCGTTGGGTTTGAGCAGGCGTATCTTTGGTGTCCGGACTTTAGCTTTTGCCAGAATGTGCGATCCGGCCAGTGCATCTGCCGGGTTCTCCTCTTGGAACTTTACGACTACCTGTTCGCCGGCCGTGTTTCCTAGAATGAATGGCTCGCCTTTCTGGCCACCGGTCAATTTAACGATGGATTTCATGATACCGGGTGCGATTACGTCTTCTTGGAGATTCATAACTGGGTTCCTTCCAGCGGGCGCAAATTCTCGTTGTATTCTGTCGATTACACTGCCTACCCTCGCACGTACATCATAGTCAGCCCCCAAAGTTTGGGTCTTGGGCTGACCCACAGCGGAACAGGGGATAGATTTATCAACCTCGCCTCCGACCCGCGCGGCTCGCCAACAAGCGAAACACGCGGCTCAGCCTTCATCCAGAACCTCGCATACCTCATTCCTGTTAAACTGCGATACTCCGCCTCTCCATCCAGATCCCCGATGCCTCTATACCCAGCTCCCCCGCAGCCCTTGTCCCGCCGCTTCAGTGTTGCACCCATGATGGATTGGACGGATGCCCACTGCCGCTACTTCCTGCGCATCCTCTCCAAAAACGCCCTCCTCTACACCGAAATGGTCACCACCGGCGCCCTGCTCAATGGCGACCATGAACGCTTCCTGCGTCACCACGAAACCGAACACCCCCTGGCGCTCCAGTTGGGCGGCAGTGTCCCGGCGGATCTGGCCGCCTGCGCGAAGATGGCCCAGGAGCATGGCTACGACGAGGTCAACCTCAATGTCGGCTGCCCCAGCGACCGAGTGCAGAACAACATGATCGGTGCATGCCTGATGGGGCATCCGGGGTTGGTGGCCGATTGTGTGAAGGCGATGCGTGATGCGGTGTCGATCCCAGTGACGGTCAAGCATCGGATCGGGATCAACGGGCGGGACAGCTATGAGCAGTTGTGCGAGTTCGTTGGCACGGTGCGCGAGGCCGGTTGCACGAGTTTTACCGTGCATGCGCGGATCGCGATCCTGGAGGGGCTGTCACCGAAGGAGAACCGCGACATCCCACCCTTGCGGTATGACGTGGTGGCGCGGTTGAAGGCAGATTTCCCGGAGCTGGAAATCGTGCTCAACGGCGGGATCAAGACGCTCGAGGCGTGTCATGAGCATCTGCAGACCTTCGACGGTGTGATGCTGGGGCGCGAGGCGTACCATAACCCCTACCTGTTGGCCGAGGTGGATCAGCAGCTGTTCGGCAGCACCGCGCCGGTCATCAGCCGGGCCGAGGCGCTGGCGCAGTTGCGGCCCTATATCGCTCATCACCTGGCCGCTGGCGGGGCGATGCATCACATTACCCGCCACGTGCTGGGCCTGGGCAGCGGCTTTCCCGGAGCGCGGCGGTTTCGGCAACTGTTGTCGGTGGATATCCACAAGAGCAAGGATCCATTGGCGCTGCTAGATCAGGCGGCGGGGTTGCTGGAAGGGCGCTGACGGTCATTTCCGTTGAACCTGCGCGCGGTTTTGGCATCGTATCTACCGGTACCTGCCCCGCCCTTTCAAACAGCCGTTTTCAGGTTGTTGCCACCGGGGCCCATCGATCCCCGCACACGCCCTTGAGTGGCCGCCGGCCCTCGGGTAATGTCAACAGACCCATAGGACAGAGCACGCTCATGACTTCCAAGCTGGAACAACTCAAGCAATTCACTACCGTCGTGGCCGACACCGGCGACTTCGAAGCCATTGCCCGGGTCAAACCGGTAGATGCCACCACCAACCCGTCCCTGCTGCTGAAGGCCTCGGCAATACACGGCTACGCCGAGCTGTTGAACGCCTGCGTGGCGGACTGCAAGGGTGATGTGGGCCTGGCCAGCGACCGCTTCGGTGTGGCGGTCGGAGGAGAAATCCTGAAGGTGATTCCAGGACGCATTTCCACCGAAGTGGATGCGCGCCTGTCGTTCGACACCGATGCCATGCTGAAGCGTGCCCATCGCCTGGTCGAACTGTACGACAAGGCCGGCATCGGCCGTGATCGTGTGCTGATCAAGATCGCTTCCACCTGGGAAGGCATTCGCGCCGCGGAGCAGCTGGAGCGTGAAGGCATCCAATGCAACCTGACCCTGCTGTTCTCCTTCGCCCAGGCTGCGGCCTGTGCCGACGCCGGAGTGTTCCTGATTTCGCCATTCGTGGGTCGTATCTACGATTGGTACAAGAAGGCCAACGGCAACGACTACACCGGTGCCGATGATCCAGGCGTCCAGTCGGTGACACGCATCTACAACTACTACAAGGCCAATGACTACAAGACCGTGGTCATGGGCGCCAGCTTCCGTAACCTCAACCAGATCGAGCAACTGGCCGGTTGCGACCGCTTGACGGTCAGTCCGGAACTGCTGGAAAAACTCGCCGCCGACGAAGGCAAGCTGGAGCGCAAGCTGGCACCGGGGCAAACCGGTGAAGCGCGTTTGAGCCTCAATGAAGCACAGTTCCGCTGGTTGTCCAACGAGGACGCCATGGCAACCGAGAAGCTGGCGGAAGGTATCCGTCAGTTTGCCCGGGACCAGGAGAAGCTCGAGGCGTTGCTGCAAGCCAAGCTCTGAGTTGATTCAACGGTATGCAAAAGGGGGGCGAACCTTGTTGGGTTCGCCCCCCTTTTTTATGTACTGGGGAATGACTTGGCTTTGCCAAGAGATCAGTGACTGAGTAGACGCCATCGCGAGCAGGCTCGCTCCCACAAGTTTCGCGTAGTCCTCATCAACTGAGTACAGCCCAATCCCTGTGGGAGCGAGCCTGCTCGCCATGGGGCCCGCCAGGTCACCCTCGGATCAAGGCCGCTCCAGCGCGTTCACCAGATCATGGAACGCTTCACGATTGGATTCGTTCAGCCCCATGAGGATCTTGTGGGCTTCGAGCACCTTGATCCGCACTTCTTCCTCGGACTGATCCTGGTCAGGCAGGTCGTCCAGGCATTCAGGGCACGGCACCGGGTCGCCCACGATGTTGAACACCTGGTCGAACCCCATCGATTGCAGCAGACGGGTAATGTCGTTATGGGTGGTGACGACGGTGGGCAGCAGGCCGACCTTCTGCCGCGACAGGATCGACAGCTTGGCCAGCAGGCCAAGGGTGGTGCTGTCGATGCTGCGGGTTTCGGTCAGGTCGATCACGATGGCGCTGAAATTCAGCGCAGTGAAGATCCGCTCAATAGTCGCATCCAGCGCCGAACACAGCGTCAGGCGCACTTCACCGACAAACTTCAGGACAAAGGTGCCGTCCTGCTCGGCGAACTGGATTCTACCAGTACTCATCAAAGGTTCCTGCTCAACACTAACAGGGCGATATCATCCGGCATCTCCCCTAGCGTGGCTAATCCAAACACTTGGCGCAAGCCTTCCAGGCTGCCGCCCGCTGCACTTACCCGCTCAGGCAAGGCCGCTTCTTTCTCTTTGAGTGTAGGCTCTGTCAAAAGATCCAGAATGCCATCAGACATCAGCGTCAAGCTGAATACCGGCGGCAACTCCAGCACGTGGTCTTCGTAGGTCGCTTCGTTGAACAGGCCCACCGGCAAACCACGCCCTTCCAGATACCGAACACTGTCTGGCGTATACAACACAGGCAACGGCAGGTGACCGCCGATGCTATAGGTCAACAAGCCCGTCTCTTCGTCGATGACTCCACCGACCATGGTGACGTGTTTACCCAGCTTACAACTGATCAGGCCGCGGTTGATATGCCCCAGGACCTCGGAAGGCTTGAACTCCGGCAGCGTGCCGTTGCGCTTGGACTCGAACAGCAGCCGCGTGGTCATGAACTTCAGCAGCACCGTGACGAAAGCCGACGAGGCGCCATGGCCGGAGACATCCGCCAGGTAGAACGCCACGCGTCGCTCGTCGACCCGGAAATAGTCGACGAAATCCCCCGACAGGTACAACGACGGGATGATCTGGTGGGCAAAACGGAAATCGTCGACGGCCCAGGGGCTGACGGGCAGCATGTTCATCTGCACCTGACGCCCGGCGTTCTGGTCTTCCTGCAACAGGTTGAGGCTGGCTTCCAGCTCGCGGTTGGCGGTTTCCAGCTTTTCCCGATAGCGCTGGTTCTCCACTAACAGTCGCGAACGGTCCAGGGCTCGGCGCACCGAGTGCTCGAGCACCGCCAGGTCTTCGAGGGGCTTGATCAGGTAATCCGCCGCGCCCAGGCGCAATGCCTCGACCGCATCATTCATCACGCCCGCACCCGACACCACGATGACCGGGGTCTGCGAGGAGATCTCAGTGACCTGGCGAATGAGTTCCAGCCCGCCCATCTGCGGCATGCGCAGGTCGCAGATAACCAGGTCGGGCTTGTCTTGCTCGAATACCTGAAGACCCTGTTGGCCGTTGCTGGCCTGCAGGACGCTGAAACCACTGTCTTCCAAGTAGGCTGCGAGACTGGCTCGCACCACTTCGTCATCATCGATTATCAGCAGCGTGGCACTGGTTTTTGGCATGTGGGCAAACGGCGCCAGAATTAGGTTGGCGTAGTCGGCTGGGCCATTCTGGCCTCGCACGCACTACTGGATTCGCTTTCTAGCCTCTCTGTCGTACCGGCTTCAGACCTTTGCCCTACACACGATTACATCAGAGGTGCCCTTCTAAGGCGCAGACGGTACTCCCATCCGCGGGGCGTTTCAAGCTCATGCGGATAGCCGCTTGCCGTCTTTATTTGTCAAAGTACAGAGAGTTATAAGAACCGAGCGAAGCGTAACTCAATGGAAGGATAAACCGGCTGGACAACGCGTAAAAACGCGGAAGGCGGCCTCCAGGGCCGCCTTCCGTTCGTCTCTGGGTCGAATCAGAAATCGTCTTCGACCTGGCCATCCTTGACTTTGAACTCGCGGTTCTGCAGGTAGGCATTGCGGATGAACACGTACTTGTCGCCGCTCACCAGTTTCTCGGCCGACAACAGGCTGGCGCGGGTATCGACGACGTTCAGGCCGAAAATCGAGTTACGCACCGACACATCGTCGATGTAGGGATAAGGCGTGGTGTAGTTGTCGACGAACTTGGCCGGCGCATCCCGCAGCGTGCTTGGCCCCAGCAACGGCAGCATCACGTAAGGGCCGCTGCCCACGCCCCAATAGCCGAGGGTTTGGCCGAAATCTTCATCGCTACGCTGCAGGCCCATCTTGGTGCCGACGTCGAAGAAGCCCAGCAAGCCGAACGTGGTGTTGAAGATCAACCGGGCCGTGTCGACCCCGGCAGCGGCCGGCTTGGCCTGCAACAGGTCGTTGGCCAGGTTGCCCACGTCGCCGATGTTGCGGAACATGTTGTGGATGCCGTCTTCAAGGAACTGCGGCGTCACGTATTGATAACCCTGGGCCAGCGGCTTGAGCGCGTAGGTATCAACGGTATCGTTGAAGGTGAAGATCGGACGGTTGATGCTTTCCCATGGATCTTCTTCCGTCGCGGCCTGAGTGGCGAACGGCACCAGCAGCACACTGGCGGAAAGAAACAGCTGAGCTAGGCGATGGCTCCAGCGCATAAGGGAAAACTCCTTGGTTTATTCGGGCAAGGGCGCCGAGCCCAGGCGGTAGATGGCGGGTAGTATAAGGTGGAAAACGTCGCGAGGCAGCATGGAAAAGAAGCTGCTCGTAGGACATTTCCACAAGCTACCCCTTTCATTTCCCTGTCACCGGCCTGTCATTGAAACACGTTAGGCTCGGCTTATTTCAAGGACGATTCCAATGCCCCGCGCCGAAGCCCTGCCCCTTCCCGCTCCCAGCCTCACCGCCGTACTGTTTGGCCTTAGCGGATGCCTGGTGGATTTCGGAGCGCGGGTTCGCCACCCGGGAACAACACCCGCCGATCACGCACAGCCGACACCTGGCGCCCTCGAAAGCCTGCGGCACCTGCAACTTCAGGAAGTCCCCTGCGCCTGGCTCGATGAACTGCCGCCTGCCGTCAGTCATGGCCTGGCCGCGTCGTTGCCGGCATGGATCAAATCTCCGCAACTTCCTGCAACAAATAATCCATGGCCAGCCCCTCATGCCTGCTGGCAGGCACTGATGGCGCTGAACGTCCAGCAATTGGACGGATGCGTGCTGGTCAGCGGTGAACCCCGTCTGCTGCAGTCAGGGCTCAACGCCGGCCTGTGGACTATCGGACTGGCCTCCTGCGGCTCGCTGTGTGGCCTGACACCCAGCGAATGGCAAGCCCTGAGCCAACAGCAGCGGGAAATGAGGCGCGCCAAGGCCACGGTGCAGCTGTTCAGCCTGGGGGTGCATTCGGTCATCGATCATCTTGGCGAACTGGATACCTGCCTGGCGGATATCAGCCTGCGTCGGCTCAAGGGCGAGAAGCCCTGACCGGGATCATGCAGGGAACGCGGGGGTGGATTACTCTTAGGGCAAGCCATGGACTTTTGACGCACTGTCGCGGTCCATGGCTGTGCCTATCAATGAAGGGAGTACGCCAATGCCTGCCCGCCGCGAACTGCAAGCACAACTCGATACCCTGCGCGAGCAATTGGACCAGAACCCGCCGCTGTCCGAGTCAGAGCGCGAGAATCTGCATCAGCTGATGGCTCAGATCGAGGCTGAGATCCAACTGGAAAATCAGCTTCAGGACAGCAACCTGGTCGACGGCGTGAACCTTGCCGTGGAACGCTTCGAACTGGAACATCCAGCCATTGCCGGGGCATTGCGCAATATTGTCCAGACGCTGGGCAATATCGGGATCTGAAACACTCGGACAAAAAAGCCCCGTTCCATCAATGGCGGGGCTTTCTTATAGCTGCGGCCTGAAATGCCACCGTTGTGGGAGCGAGCCTGCTCGCGAAGACGGCGGCAGATCCAACCTCAATGTTGCCTGATCCGTCGCTATCGCGAGCAGGCTCGCTCCCACAGGGACTGCCGTTCTGTCGGAGCGCTATTTACTGACGAACCAGGCGATGGTTCGGCAGTTGCACGCTTTCAGTGCTGCGGTAGGGGTTGATGTCCAGCCCGCCACGCCGGACATACCGCGCGTACACCGTCAACTTCTCCGGCTTGAGCAAGCGCTTCAGGTCGAGAAAGATCCGCTCAACGCATTGCTCATGGAAATCCGAATGCTGGCGGAAGCTGACGATGTACGCCAGCAGGCTGGCCGGGTCCAGCGCCGCGCCGCGGTACTCCACGACAACGCTGCCCCAATCCGGCTGGCTGGTCACCGGGCAGTTCGATTTGAGCAAGTGGCTGTGCAGGCTTTCTTCGACGATGCGCGACTCATCGCATTGCAGCAGTTCCGGACGGGGATGCGCATAGGAGTCGACGCTGATATCCAGGTCGTCGATGCAGACGCCGGGCAGCGCCACGACGCCCTCTTGTTCCACGTCCTTGAGGCTGCGAACCCGCACCTGCACTGGTTTTCCCGCCGCCGCCGAGAGATCCTGGCGCAGCGTCGCTTCCAGGCTCGCGGTATCGGCGAACGGGGTCTGGTTCAGGGAGTTGAGGTACAGCTTGAACGACTTGGACTCGATGATGTTCGGTGAGTCCGCCGGGATGGCGAATTCGCCGATCGCCACCACCGGCTTGCCGGACGGCAACAGCCACGACAGTTCGAAACAGTTCCAGAAGTCCACGCCCTTGTACGGCAGGGTGTCGGCCGTCAGGCCCAGCTCAGCCCATTTTGCGGTGCGCGGGATCGGGAACAGCAGTGACGGCGTGTACGTGGCGATGTATTCGCTGGATTTGCCCAGCGGCGAATGTTCGGCTGCGGGATGCATGACGGAAACCTGACTGAAGAATCAGCGGATTCTATCAGCCTTTGCCCAAGCCTTTGAGTGCTTACTGTCTGACGGTCAGGTCACCCTTCATCCCCGCCTGGTAATGACCGGGGATATTGCAGGCGAACTCCAGGCGCGTGGCCTTGCTGAACGTCCAGGTCAGCTCGGCGGTCTTGCCCGGCTCCACCAACACGCTGTTGGGATCATCATGGCTCATACCGGCCATGTCATGGTCCATCGAACCATGGTCCATCCCAGTCGGCATCAACTGTCCGCTCTGCTGCATCTTGAGCATTTCCTGTTGGTGCTCGGCGTGCATCGCTGCATCGCCGAGATTGAATTCGTGCAGCAACCGGCCCTTGTTGATCAACACGAACCGCACGGTTTCGCCGGCCTTGATGTCGAGCGTACGTTGATCGAAGGTCATGTCTCCCATCACCACATCAATGCTGCGACTGGCCTTGACCGCCGGTGCAGGCTGGCCGAAATCGAAATGCTGGCCCGGCGACGCCCACGACGACGTACTGAAGGCCAGCGCACAAGCAGCCAGGATCAAATGTTTTCCCATCAACATGTCCATACTCCAACCGGATAATATTCGACCTGCGCAAACTCTATCCCGGTGCGGCTGCCAGTCGACTGACAGCCTGATTACAACTTTGTCAGCTTGCGCCACAGCGGTGCCTGCCGCGGTATAACCCCGTGCCGAAACCTGTCCTGAGCCGCCTATGAAACTGTTGATCGTCGAAGACCAAACGAAAACCGGCCAATACCTGCGCCAGGGTCTGGGCGAAGCCGGGTTCAATGCCGACCTGGTGACCGATGGCATCAGCGGCCAGCAACTGGCCCTGAGCGGTGATTACGCCTTGCTGATCCTCGACGTGATGCTGCCCGGCCGCGACGGCTGGCAGATTCTGCAAGCGGTTCGCGCAGCGGGACTGGATACCCCCGTGCTGTTCCTGACGGCGCGGGACGCGGTGCAGGATCGGGTACACGGCCTGGAACTGGGTGCCGACGATTATCTGGTCAAGCCCTTCGCTTTTTCCGAGTTGCTGGCACGGGTCCGCAGCCTGTTGCGCCGGGGCGGGTCGACACCCCAGGAGACCAGCCTGCAACTGGCGGACCTGCGCCTGGACCTGATCCGTCGCCGCGTCGAACGCAGCGGCCGGCGCATCGACCTCACCGCCAAGGAGTTCGCCTTGCTGGAAATGCTCCTGCGCCGCCAGGGCGAGGTACTGCCCAAGTCCTTGATCGCCTCCCAGGTCTGGGACATGAATTTCGACAGCGACACCAACGTCATCGAAGTCGCGATCCGGCGGCTGCGGCTCAAGATCGACGATGAATTTCCCAGCAAGCTCATCCACACCGTGCGGGGCATGGGATACGTGCTCGAAGAGCGCAGCCTGTGAAGGGCCGGTGGTCGTTGAGCAGCCGGCTGGCGCTGCTGTTCGCCGCCTGCACCGCCGTGGTGTCCTTGTTTGCCGGGATATTGTTCAGCCGCGCCAGCGAGGCGCACTTCATCGAGTTGGACCAGCAGTTGCTGGAGGGCAAGCTGATCGGCCTGCGCCGCACCCTTCAGGATCTCGATGCCGAGCAAACCCAGCGCCGCCTGGAAGATGAACTGAGCCGACAGGCCGACCTGGCCCTGCGCATCAAAGGCAGCGACGGCGTGCGCTGGTACGACAGCTCCATCCAGATTCCGGCCCAACTGCCCGAGACCCCTGGCCTATTCACCCTCAGCGATACCGACACCGATTACCGAATCCTGAACGCAACGCTGTACCCCGACCGCCCGGACTCCCCGCAACTGACGCTGCTGCTGGACATCACCCATCATCAGCATTTCCTGCAACGCATGCAGCGCCTGATCTGGCTGACCGTCGGCCTGTCGGCCCTGGCAACCGCCCTTCTCGGCGCCTGGGTTGCCCGACGCGGTTTGCAGCCGCTCCGCCGCATGGGCGCCATCGCAGGCGGGGTTTCGGCGCGCTCACTCAACGCCCGGCTGCCCGAAGACCACATGCCGGCGGAGCTGGCGGAATTGGCCCACAGCATCAACGCCATGCTCGGACGCCTCGATGACGCTTTTCAACGACTTTCGGCGTTCTCCGCCGACATTGCCCATGAACTGCGCACGCCGCTGTCGAACCTGCTGACCCACACCCAGGTCACCCTCACCCGCGAGCGTACGCTTGAGGAGTATCGCGAGACATTGCACAGCAATCTCGAAGAGCTGCAGTGGATGGCCCAACTGGTCAACGACATGCTCTACCTGGCCAAGGCCGACCATGGCCTGCTGGCGCCCCACCGCGAACCGCTGGAGCTGGCGCAGGAAGTGGATGTGCTGCTGGAGTTTTTCGCACCGCTGGCCGAAGACGCCCAGGTCCGCTTGAACCGCGAGGGCAGCGGTCGTCTGGAGGGGGATCGCGGCATGTTGCGCCGGGCCCTGTCTAATCTGCTGGACAATGCCCTGCGCTTTACTCCCCGGGGCGGTGAAGTGCGGGTGCAAATTGTCGAGACGACCCAGGCCTTGAGCGTAAGCGTGGCGAACAGCGGCGGCGACATCCCGGCAGACTTGCTGCCGCGCCTGTTCGACCGCTTCTACCGCGCCGACCCGGCCCGCCGGGAAGGCAGCAGCGAACATGCGGGCCTGGGCCTGGCGATCACCCGCTCGATCATCCGCGCCCATGGCGGAGAGATCCGATGTGAATCAGCCGAGGGCTGGACGCGGTTCGTGATTGAGTTGCCGAAAGAAGGTTGAGCCGAACGCCAACCCTGTGGCGAGGGAGCTTGTTCCCGCTCGAGTGCGTAGCGCTCGCCGTTTTTTTGGAAGGGGCCGCTACGCAGCCGTCGCCCTCGTTCGAGGGAGCGGACAGCAAGCTCCCTCGCCACAGGGGGCCGCGCTGACCTTACGAATACCGCAACGCCTGCGCCGGCTCGATCTTCGCCGCGCGCCACGCCGGGTAGACGGTGGCCAGGAAGCTCAGGATGAAGCCAGCGGCGCAGATCAGCACCACGTCGCCGCGCTGAAGCTCCGACGGCAGGTTGCTGACGAAGTACACGTCGGAACTGAAGATGTGCTGGCCGGTGACCCGCTCCAGCCACCCCACCAGCTCACTGACGTTCAGTGCCGCAATCACCCCCAGCACCCCGCCGATCACCGTGCCGACGATACCGATCACCGTGCCCTGGACCATGAAGATCGCCATGATCTGCCGCGGCGTGGCGCCGATGGTGCGCAGGATCGCAATGTCCGCACCCTTGTCGTTCACCACCATGATCAGCGTGGCGATGATGTTGAACGCCGCCACTGCGACGATCATCAGCAACAGCAGGCCGATCATGGTCTTTTCCATTTTCATGGCACTGAACAGACTGCCCTGGGTGTGGGTCCAGTCGTCGGCCTTGTAGTCCGCGCCCAGACCGGTGGCGATATCACCGGACACCTTCGGTGCCGCGTACAGGTCCTTCACCGCCAGGCGCACGCTCTGCACCTGGTTAGGCTGCCAGTGCTGCATCTGCGCGGCGTCGGCCAGATGGATCAGGGCCATGGAGCCATCCAGCTCGGCGCCGACCTTGAACACACCGACCACATTCAGCCGCTGCATCCGCGGCGTGATACCGCCCGGCGCGGAGCTGACTTCCGGCACGATCAGGGTCAGCTTGTCGCCGACGTTCAGGCGGAAGCGCCGGGCGGTGATTTCACCGATCACCACGCCAAACTCACCCGGCTTCAAGGCATCGAGACGGCCCTGGACGATATGCTGGGCGACGATGGACACCTTGCCTTCCTGGGCCGGATCGACACCGCTGATCTGGATCGGCTGCATCGAGCCTTTATAGCTCAGCATGCCTTCCATCTCGGTGAACGGCACGGCGGCGGTCACTTCGGGATTTTTCAGCGCGGCGGCGGCCACTGGCTGCCAATCGTCGATCGGATTGACCCCGACGATGGTGGCATGGGGCACCATGCCGAGGATGCGCGAGCTCATTTCGCGCTGGAAGCCGTTCATCACCGACAGCACCACGATCATCGCCAGCACACCCAGGGCGAGGCCGATCATCGAGGTCATGGAGATGAACGAAACAAAGCGATTGCGGCGCTTTGCGCGGGTATAGCGCGTGCCGATGAAGATCGATAACGGTCTGAACATTCGCGGAGCACCGTAGAAAAATTAAAGACCCGGCGCGTATCAAAAGCGCCGGGTTGCGGGCGGTCAGATGGGCGTCAGGCAACCTTCCTGCAAATGCAGGACGCGGTCCATCTGCCGGGCCAGGTTCATGTCGTGGGTCACCACCAGGAACGCGGTGCGCATCGAGGTGCTGAGCTCGAGCATCAGGTCCTGGATGCCCTGGGCGGTGTGGGAGTCGAGGTTGCCGGTCGGCTCGTCGAGCATCACCAGGCCAGGCTTGTTGACCAGGGCCCGGGCGATCGCCACCCGCTGGCGCTCGCCACCGGACAATTCCGCCGGCTTGTGCTCCAGGCGATGACCCAGCCCTACCCGCTCCAGCAACGCGGTAGCGCGCTGGCGGGCCTCTGGAATCGCGGTGCGGCCGATCAACAGCGGCATGCAGACGTTTTCCAGGGCGGTGAACTCGGGCAGCAAATGGTGGAACTGGTAGACGAAGCCCAGGGAGCGGTTGCGCAACAGGCCACGGCCCTTCTCGTTCAGCGCCGAGAGTTCTTCCCCCGCCAGCCAGACACTGCCGGCGGTCGGCGTATCGAGGCCGCCCAGCAGGTTGAGCAAGGTACTTTTGCCAGAACCGGAGGTACCGACAATCGCCACCCGCTCACCCGGATGCAGCTCCAGTTGCAGGCCCGACAACACCACCACCGACTCCGGGCCTTCCTCGTAGGATTTGCCCAGGTTGCGGCAGCTCAAGATCGCTTTTTCACTCATGCCCGACTCACTCATAACGTAACGCCTCCGCAGGCTGGGTGCGCGCGGCACGCCAGGCTGGATACAGGGTGGCGAGGAAACTCAGGATCAACGCGGCGCCGCAGACCATCAACACATCGTCGGCCTGCAGTTGCGATGGCAGGTAGTCGATGAAATACACGTCGGCGTTGAGAAACTTGTGCCCGATCAGGCCTTCCAGGGCGGCAATCGCGGCGCTGACGTTCAGCGCGGCGAACATCCCGACCAGGGCGCCGACCAGCGTACCGATCACGCCGATAACGGTACCCTGGACCATGAAGATGCGCATGATCTGTCCCGGCGTGGCGCCCAGGGTTCGCAGGATGGCGATATCACCCTTCTTGTCATTCACCACCATCACCAGCGTGGAAATGATGTTGAACGCGGCGACGGCGACGATCAGCAGCAACAGCAGGCCGATCATGGCTTTTTCCATGCGGATCGCCTGGTACAGGTTGCCGTGGGTGCGGGTCCAGTCCCGGGCGTAGTAACGGTCTTCACCGAGCTGCTGGGCGATGGCCCACGCCGCACGCGGCGCCTGGAACAGGTCGTCGAACTTCAGCCGCAACCCCTGGACCTGATCCGGCTTCCAGCGATGCAGGCGCGCCAGGTCCTGGAGGTTGGTAACGCCCAGGTAGCCGTCCAGCTCCCCGGCGCCGACATGGAAGATACCGACCACGGTGAAGCGCTTCATGCGCGGGAACACGCCGCCCGGGGTCACGGTGACTTCCGGCGCGACGAAGGTCAGCTTGTCGCCAATGGCCACGCCCAGCTTGGTCGCGGCCTTGTCGCCGATCACGATGCCGAAACTGCCCGGCGCCAGGTCGTCGAGCCGGCCCTGCTGCATGAAGTTGTCGATGATCGACACCTGCCGCTCGAGCCCGGGGTCGATGCCGTTGAGCAGGACCTTGGACACCTTGCCGTCGTTGGTCAGCAATCCCTGCATCTGGGTGAACGGCGCGACGGCCAGCACCTGCGGGTTCTGCTTGACCTTGGCGGCCAGGCTCGGCCAGTCGCTGATGGCTTCGCCGGATTCGACGGTGGCGTGGGGCACCATGCCCAGCACGCGGGTGCGCATTTCATGGTCGAAGCCGTTCATCACCGACAACACGACGATCATCACGACCACGCCAAGGGCCAGCCCGATGATGGATGTCAGGGAAATGAACGATACGAAATGATTGCGACGTTTTGCACGGGTATAACGCGTGCCGATGAATACGAAGAGAGGTCTGAACATGTCGGGGCTTGTTCGGAGGGAAAAGGAACGTCCTTGTGGCGGGGGTCTCAAACCAGCTTTACACTCAGACCACCGCCGCTACCATGGGTTCGCCATGTCGACATTAGATGAAGAAGATCGCCGCGAATACTACCGTATCGAGGACACGATCGCACTGGAAATTCGGCCCCTCTCCATTCCTGAAGCTGCTGACCAGGAAGTGTTGCAGGATCCTTCTCCATTGTTCAATCTGCTCAGCGAGCTGCACCTGAGCGAGTTCGAGTCACAGCACCTGCTGCGCCAGATCAGCGAGCGCGAACGCAGCATCGCGGCCTATCTCAAGGTGATGAACAAACGTATCGACCTGCTCAGCCAGGTCATTGCCCTGACCGTGCTCGGCGAAATCGGCGAGCCGCAACCGGTGATCATTTCCGAAGGCGGCATCGACTTCCAGTACCCCACCCTCATTGCCATCGGCGCGCACCTGTCGATCAAGCTGGTGCTCATGCCCCAGGCTCTGGGGCTGTTGCTGCGGGCACGGGTCACCCATTGCGACCGCAAGGGCGACGGCTACGACGTGGGCACCGAGTTCGAACGCCCGACCGACGCCCAGCGCCAGTTGCTGGCCCGCTACATCCTGCAGAAACAGGCGCAAGAACGTCGCCTGGCGCGGGAACAGAACGAATCAGGTATCAATAAGGAAGAACCGTGACCCTCATTTATGGCCACCGCGGCGCCAAGGGCGAAGCACCGGAAAACACCCTGACCGGTTTTCAGGAATGTCTCAAGCACGGTGTGCGCCGTTGCGAACTGGACCTGCACCTGTCCATGGACGGCGAGTTGATGGTGATCCACGACCCGACCCTCAAGCGCACGACCGACCGCCGGGGCAAGGTGGTGGAGCACTCCGCCGCCGAACTGGTGACCTACGATGCGCGCAAGGGGGGCCCGGGCTGGATCACGCCATGCCCGATCCCACGCCTGGAAGAGCTGTTCGAAAAGTGTGATTTCGAGCATTGGCAACTGGAGGTCAAGAGCGCTTCACGCACCCGGGCGGCAGCCACGGTGCTGGGGATCCGCGAGATGGCCCAGCGCTTCGGCCTGCTGGACAAAGTCACCATCACCTCCAGTTCCCGGGAAGTCCTCAAGGCCGCGCTGGAATTGACTCCGGACATCTCCCGCGGACTGGTAGCCGAGTACGCCTGGCTCGACCCGCTGAAGGTCGCCCAGAGTTACGGTTGTGAGATTCTGGCGTTGAACTGGACCTTGTGCACGCCCGAGCGCCTGATCAAGGCGCAGCGCCAGGGGCTGCATGTGTCGGTGTGGACAGTCAACGAGCCCGCGCTGATGCGCAGGCTCGCCGACTTTGGCGCTGACAGCCTGATTACAGACTTTCCCGGTTTGGCCACCGCCACCCTCGAGAGTTGCTGAAATCGGTCTCCCCGGCCGGCTCAGGCCACCGGCCGGAGCCGCTCAAAAAAGCCGGTTGAGCCCGTCATAGGCCGCTACCCGATAGGCTTCGGCCATGGTCGGGTAGTTGAACGTGGTGTTGACGAAGTACTTCAGCGTGTTCAGCTCGCCAGGCTGGTTCATGATCGCCTGGCCGATGTGGACGATCTCCGAAGCCTGGTAGCCGAAGCAGTGCACGCCGAGCACTTCCAGCGTCTCGCGGTGGAACAGGATCTTCAACATGCCTTGCGGCTCGCCGGCGATCTGCGCCCGCGCCATGCTCTTGAAGAAGGCTTTGCCCACTTCATAAGGCACCTTGGCCTGGGTCAGTTCCTGCTCGTTCTTGCCGATCGAGCTGATTTCCGGAATGGTGTAGATACCGGTTGGCACGTCGTTGACGAAGCGCCAGCTGCCGTTGTCGACGATGCTGCCGGCGGCCGAACGACCCTGGTCGTGGGCGGCACTGGCCAGGCTCGGCCAGCCGATCACGTCACCGGCGCCGTAGATGTTCGGCACGCAGGTGCGGTAGTTCTCGTCGACCTCGATCTGGCCGCGGCTGTTGACCTTCACACCGATATTTTCCAGGCCCAGGGCATCGGTATTGCCGGTGCGACCGTTGCACCAGAGCAGGGCGTCGGCCTTGATCTTCTTGCCGGACTTGAGGTGCAGGATCACGCCGTTATCCACGCCTTCGACGCGGTCGTAATCCTCGTTGTGGCGCACGGTGATGTTGTTGTTGCTGAAGTGATAGCTCAGGGCCTGGGAGATTTCCGAGTCCAGGAAGCTCAGCAACTGGCCACGGTTGTCCACCAGTTCCACCAGCACACCCAGGCCGCTGAAGATCGAGGCGTATTCGCAACCGATCACCCCGGCGCCGTAGACGATGAGCTTGCGTGGGGTGTGTCCCAGGCTGAGGATGGTGTCGCTATCGTAGATACGCGCGTGGTTGAAATCGATGTCGGCGGGACGATAAGGGCGCGAACCGGTGGCGATGATGATGTGCTTGGCCACCAGCTTCTCGACCACGCCATTGCCACAGACCACTTCGACGGTTTGCTCGTCGGCAAAGCTGCCGGTGCCGAAGAATACGTCGACACGGTTGCGCGCGTAGTAGCCGGTGCGCGAGGCCACCTGCTTGGAGATCACCTTCTCGGCGCTCTTGAGCACGTCGGGGAAGGAAAACCAGCGCGGCTCGCCGATGGCCCGGAACATCGGGTTGGTGTTGAACTGCATGATCTGCCGGACCGAGTGACGCAAGGCCTTGGACGGGATGGTACCCAAGTGGGTGCAGTTGCCGCCGACCTGGCGACGACTGTCGACCATCGCCACCTTGCGTCCTGCCTTGGCGGCGTTCATTGCCGCGCCTTCTCCCGCCGGGCCGGAACCCAGTACCACCACGTCGTAGTTGTAGACAGCCATGCGTACTCCTCAGAACAGGCCGTGGCACCCGATACGGCACCGACGGCTAAATCACGCCGATTGCGGCATGAAGGAACAATTTTGGGCCGGTTCAGGCACCCGACCGTCGTCTATAGATACGTCAAGCCGCGCACATTACCCCTTGGTCGCCTCAGAGGCTAGGGGGCGTTCTCAATTAGTTTCCCCACCGCGTTGTGCCTTAAAGCGGGCCAGGCAAGGCGCAGGCCGCCGGGAATGGTATTCCCTTTCCAAGGCCTGCAACGCAGTCTGGCCCGCTTTAAGGCGCAACCCGGAGGGCCGGGTCTGCTGTTGTGCAGGACTGCGTTGCTCGAAGCTTATTTGGAACGACCAAACCGCGCTTCTCGCGCCTTGCCCTGCACAACAGCAGACCCGGCGCGGTGGGGAAACTAATTGAGAACGCCCCCTTTGCCTGCGCTATTTCGCCACACCTACCCTTTCACCAAGCTGTCATCCTCGCAGTTCATCAAGGCTTGCGTGGATCAATGTGGCGAGGGAGCTTGCTCCCGCTTGAGCGCGAAGCGCTCACAAAAGGGGGCTGCTGCGCAGCCCAGCGGGAGCAAGCTCCCTCGCCACAGGACATCTACACTCAGCATCTGCTGTGATCATTGGTTTTTCCCACTGCTGATCCGTTCAAACGTATCGTTGGTACGGCTGACAAAACGATCTTTGTCCCGCAGCACGAAAAATACCCCAATGTCATGTTTCTGGGCATAGTCCCAGCCCCGTTCGGGCCCAAGAATCAGCAACAGCGTCGACAGTCCATCGGCCATCAACGCTGAAGGATGAATGACTGTGACGGACGCCAGCTTGTGTCGGATCGGTGCACCGGTGCTTGCGTCAAGAGTGTGGGAGTAACGCGTGCCATCCTGCTCGAAATATCGGCGGTAGTCGCCGGAAGTTGAAACGCCGTAGCCATTGACCTCGATGACCCGCTCGGCCATCTGCTGGTCATCCCGGGGCGCCTCCAGGGCGACGCGCCACGCCGAACCGTCAGGTTTGCGCCCGAGCGCCTTGAGTTCACCGGTGGCTTCGGCCAGGTAACTGTCGATGCCCAGGGCCTGGAGCCTCGCGGCGATCCGGTCGACGGCATAACCGGCGGCAATGCTGTTGAAATCGACTTCCACCGGGGCATCCTTGCACAGCCGGTCGCCCTCGATACGCAAGTGAGCATGGCCGACGCGCTGGCGCACCTGGGCCAGGGCCTCGGCACTCGGCACCTTCTCTTCCCGGGACTGGGGACCGAAGCCCCACAGGTTCAACAGCGGTTCCACCGTCAGATCAAAAGCGCCATCGCTTTGCGAGGACAACTGCTCGCCCACGCCAATCAACTCCAGCACCGGGGCTGGCATGACCTGGCAGCTGTTGGCCGGCAGCGCATTGAAACGCTCGATGTCCGAGTCGCTGCGGTAGGTGGAAAACTGCCGATCCACATCGGCAAGGATCTGCTCCACCTCGGCCTGCACCGCTTTCGGGCCAGGCATGAGGGAATGCCTGACGTACTGGATGGAATAGTGACTGCCCATGGTCGGGCCGTCGAAACGCTCCAGGGTGTCGCCATTGCCACAGCCGGCCAGAATGCTCGCAAGGACCACAAGGGCCCCCCACCGTCCAGTTAACAAATCTTCATCTCCCCTCAAAACCGCGACGGCCATTATGGACACAGCCCACCCCCTGTCCCTCGCTCGGACGAGCGCTACCGCCACATAGAGCCAGCATCAATGTATCCGACACACCCCCATCGCGAGCAGGCTCGCTCCCACAGGTACTGCGTTTCCAACAAGATTTACCAAAGTGAGTACCTAAAAATGTCTTCCAACACGAGCAACGGCAAGGCGATCTTTCGCGTTGTCAGCGGCAACTTCCTGGAGATGTTCGACTTCATGGTCTATGGCTTCTACGCCACGGCCATCGCCAAGACGTTCTTCCCCACCGACAGTGCTTTCGCCTCGCTGATGCTGTCCCTGGCCACCTTCGGCGCCGGGTTCCTGATGCGCCCGCTGGGGGCGATCTTTCTCGGTGCCTACATCGACCGCCATGGTCGCCGCAAAGGCCTGATCATCACCCTGGCGATGATGGCCGCCGGCACCCTGCTGATCGCCTGTGTACCGGGCTACGCCACCCTGGGCGTGGTGGCGCCATTGCTGGTGCTGCTGGGCCGGTTGCTGCAAGGCTTCTCCGCAGGGGTCGAGCTCGGTGGCGTGTCGGTGTACCTGGCGGAAATCTCCACACCCGGGCGCAAGGGCTTCTTTGTCAGTTGGCAATCCGCCAGCCAACAGGCTGCCGTGGTGTTCGCCGGTCTGCTGGGGGTCGGCCTCAATCATTGGCTGAGCCCGCAGGAAATGGGCGAATGGGGCTGGCGCGTACCCTTCCTGATAGGTTGCATGATCGTCCCGGCGATTTTCGTGATTCGCCGCTCCTTGGAGGAAACGCCTGAATTCCAGGCGAGAAAGCACCGCCCCACCCTGTCGGAAATCATCCGCTCCATCGGTCAGAACTTTGGAATCGTCTTGGCGGGCATGGCGCTGGTGGTAATGACCACGGTGTCCTTCTACCTGATCACCGCCTATACACCGACCTTCGGCAAATCCGAGTTGAACCTGTCGGACCTGGACGCGTTGCTGGTCACCGTGTGCATCGGCCTGTCGAACTTCTTCTGGTTGCCGGTGATGGGGGCATTTTCCGACAAGGTCGGGCGCAAACCCCTGCTGCTCGCCGCGACCATCCTGGCCATCCTGACGGCCTATCCGGCGCTGTCCTGGCTGGTGGCGAGCCCCAGCTTCAGCCATCTGCTGATCGTCGAGCTGTGGCTGTCGTTCCTGTATGGATCCTACAACGGCGCGATGGTGGTGGCCTTGACGGAAATCATGCCGATTGAAGTCCGCACCACCGGGTTCTCCCTGGCCTACAGCCTGGCGACCGCAACCTTCGGCGGGTTCACACCGGCGGCCTGTACTTATCTGATCCATGTACTGGATAACAAGGCGGCGCCGGGGATATGGCTCAGTGGTGCGGCGGTGCTGGGGCTGATTGCTACCGTGGTGCTGTTCAAGGGCAATCGTCATCAATTGCGGACCGCGCAGGCTTCGGTAGTGGGTGGTGCCTGACAGACCGCTATCGCGAGCAGGCTCGCTCCCACATTTTGACCGCGTACGCTCTGTGGGAGCGAGCTTGCTCCGGGCGGCGATCCGACGATGAGGCCCATGAGGCCAAACCTCCAGACAAAAAAACGCCCCGACAAGTCGGGGCGTTTTTTTTACTAGCGGCTAGCGCTTAGCGTGGGAACGCTGGCGGGTTCACACCGGCCATGTCTTCCATCACGCGGACCACCTGGCAGCTGTAACCGAATTCGTTGTCGTACCAGACGTACAGAACAACGCGGTTGTCTTGGCTGATGGTCGCTTCAGCATCCACGACACCGGCGTGGCGCGAGCCCACGAAGTCGGTGGACACCACTTCCTGGGAATTGACGAAGTCGATCTGCTTATGCAGATCGGAGTGCAGCGCCATGTAGCGCAGGTACTCGTTCATCTCTTCACGGGTGGCGGCTTTCTCAAGGTTCAGGTTGAGAATGGCCATCGACACGTTAGGCGTCGGCACACGAATCGCATTGCCGGTCAGCTTGCCGGCCAGTTCAGGCAGGGCCTTGGCGGCGGCGGTGGCGGCACCGGTCTCGGTGATGACCATGTTCAGCGCGGCGCTGCGGCCACGACGATCGCCTTTGTGGAAGTTGTCGATCAGGTTCTGGTCGTTGGTGTACGAGTGAACTGTTTCGACGTGACCGTTGACGATACCGAACTTGTCGTTCACTGCCTTGAGCACCGGCACGATGGCGTTGGTGGTGCAAGAGGCGGCGGAGACAATCTTGTCGTCCGCGGTGATGTCGCCGTGGTTGATGCCGTGAACGATGTTCTTCAGCTTGCCCTTGCCAGGCGCGGTCAGGACAACGCGGTCGACACCCGGGCAGGCCAGGTGCTGGCCCAGGCCGTCGGCGTCACGCCATACACCGGTGTTGTCCACCAGCAGCGCGTCCTTGATCCCGTACTGGGTGTAGTCCACCTCGGTCGGGTTCTTCGCGTAGATCACCTGGATCAGGTTGCCGTTGGCGGTGATGGTGTTGTTTTCTTCGTCGATGGTAATGGTGCCGTTGAACGAACCATGGACCGAGTCACGGCGCAGCAGGCTGGCACGCTTGGTCAGGTCGTTCTCGGCGCCCTTGCGCACCACGATGGCCCGCAGGCGCAGGCCGTCGCCACCACCGGTTTTCTCGATCAGGATGCGCGCCAGCAGACGGCCGATACGACCGAAGCCGTACAGGACCACGTCAGTGCCTTTGCGAGCCGAAACGTTCTGCTGGCCAACCACATCAGCCATCTCTTCACGCACGAACTGCTCGGCGCTACGGCCGTTGCCTTCGTTGCGGAATTTGAACGCCAACTTGCCCAGGTCCACCGAAGCCGCGCCGAGCTTGAGCTCGCTCATGGCTTTGAGCAGAGGGAATGTTTCGTGGACGGAGAGTTCGCTGTCGTCGGAAGAACGGTGGCGAGCAAAGCGGTGAGCCTTGAGAATCGCGATGACAGACTGGTTGATCAGGCTGCGGCCATAGATCGAGCTCACCACGTTGTTATTGCGGTAGAGCTGACCGATGAGAGGGATCATCGCTTCGGCGAGTGCTTCACGATCAATCCATTCACCAAGACACTGGTCGGGCTTCTGAGTCACGGGAACCTTCCACATGTAGGGGCTGAAAAAAGGGGCTACATTATGCCGCCGAGTCCACGCCGGAGCAATGTGCGCCTGTCGCGCCGTGGTTTTCCCTCCTGTCCGGGTAGTCTGCGACTGACAGCCGCCCCTTTACCCCGCTACAATTGTCGACTTTGTCGCAACGCTTGGAGCTCAACCTTCCGTGCCCGTTCTGCGTCTTCCGCTTCTCCCTGCCACGGCAGGTAAACAGCACTGGGGCAACCTGCCCGGTGCCGCCCTGAGCCTGGCCATTGCCGAGGCCGCCAGCGCTGCCAAGCGCTTTACCCTGCTGCTGACCGCCGACAGCCAGAGCGCCGAGCGGCTGGAGCAGGAGCTGGGTTTCTTCGCCCCGGATCTGCCGGTCCTGCATTTTCCGGACTGGGAAACCCTGCCCTACGATCTGTTCTCGCCACACCAGGACATCATTTCCCAGCGAATCGCCAGCCTCTATCGGTTGCCGGAGCTCAGTCATGGCGTTTTGGTAGTGCCCATCACCACGGCCCTACATCGCCTGGCCCCGACCCGGTTCCTGCTCGGCAGCAGCCTGGTGCTGGATATCGGCCAGAAGCTGGATGTGGAGCAGATGCGCACCCGACTGGAGGCCAGCGGCTACCGTTGCGTCGACACCGTGTACGAACACGGCGAGTTCGCGGTACGTGGCGCCTTGATCGACCTGTTCCCGATGGGCAGCAAGCTGCCTTATCGCATCGACCTGTTCGATGACGAAATCGAGACCCTGCGCACTTTCGATCCGGAAAACCAGCGTTCCATCGACAAGGTCCAGTCGGTGCGCCTGCTGCCCGCCAAGGAATTCCCGCTGCAGAAAGACGCCGTGACCCGTTTCAAGGCACGGTTTCGCGAACGCTTCGACGTGGATTTCCGTCGCTGCCCGATCTTCCAGGACCTGAGCAGCGGGATCACCCCCGCCGGCATCGAGTATTACCTGCCGCTGTTCTTCGAAGAGACCTCCACCCTGTTCGATTACCTGCCCCAGGACACCCAGGTGTTCTCGTTGCCCGGCATCGAACAGGCCGCGGAAAACTTCTGGAACGACGTGCGCAATCGCTACGAAGAGCGTCGCGTCGACCCATCCCGTCCTTTATTGCCGCCCGCCGAGTTGTTCCTGCCGGTGGAAGACTGCTTTGCCCGTCTCAAGAACTGGCCACGCGTGGTGGCAAGCCAGCAGGACGTGGAGCCCGGCGCCGGCCGTGAACGCTTCCCCGCCAAGGCCCTGCCGGACCTGGCGATCGAAGCCAAGGCCACCCAGCCATTGGCGGCGCTGGCCGGTTTTCTCGATGAGTTTCCCGGTCGCGTGCTGTTTACCGCTGAATCCGCCGGGCGGCGCGAAGTACTGCTGGAATTGCTCGAGCGCCTGAAACTGCGGCCGAAAACGGTCGACAGCTGGCCGGATTTCGTCGCGAGCAAGGATCGCCTGGCAATCACCATCGCACCACTGGACGAAGGCCTGGTGCTCGACGATCCGGCGCTGGCGCTGGTGGCCGAAAGCCCGTTGTTCGGCCAGCGCGTCATGCAACGCCGGCGCCGCGAGAAACGCGCCGATGCCGCCAACGACGCCGTCATCAAGAACCTCACCGAACTGCGCGAAGGCGCGCCGGTGGTGCACATCGACCACGGCGTGGGCCGCTACCTGGGCCTGGCGACTTTGGAAATCGACAACCAGGCGGCCGAATTCCTCACCCTGGAATACGCCGAAGGCGCCAAGCTCTACGTGCCGGTGGCGAACCTGCACCTGATCGCACGCTACACCGGCAGTGACGACGCCCTGGCCCCGCTGCATCGCCTGGGCTCGGAAACCTGGCAAAAGGCCAAGCGCAAGGCCGCCGAGCAAGTGCGCGACGTGGCCGCCGAACTGCTGGACATCTACGCCCGCCGCGCCGCGCGCGAGGGTTATGCCTTCGCCGACCCTAAAGCCGACTACGAAACCTTCAGCGCCGGTTTCCCGTTCGAGGAAACCGTCGACCAGCAGACCACCATCGAAGCCGTGCGCGCCGACATGCTCGCGCCCAAGCCGATGGACCGGCTGGGGTGCGGCGGTGTCTGTGCGGCGATGTCGGCTTCGGCAAGACCGAGGTGGCGATGCGCGCCGCGTTCATTGCCGTACACAGCGGCAAGCAGGTCGCCATCCTGGTGCCGACCACCCTGCTCGCCCAACAGCACTACAACAGCTTCCGCGACCGCTTCGCCGATTGGCCGGTGACCGTGGAGGTGATGAGCCGCTTCAAATCCGCCAAAGACGTGAACGCCGCCGTGGCCGACCTGGCCGAGGGCAAGATCGACATCGTCATCGGCACGCACAAGCTGCTGCAGGACGATGTGAAGATCAAGAACCTCGGGCTGGTGATCATCGACGAAGAACACCGCTTCGGTGTGCGCCAGAAAGAACAGCTCAAGGCCCTGCGCAGCGAGGTCGACATCCTCACCCTGACCGCCACGCCGATTCCGCGCACGCTGAACATGGCGGTGTCGGGCATGCGCGACCTGTCGATCATCGCCACGCCGCCGGCCCGTCGCCTGTCGGTGCGCACCTTCGTCATGGAGCAGAACAAGAGCACGGTCAAGGAAGCCCTGCTGCGCGAGCTGCTGCGTGGCGGCCAGGTCTATTACCTGCACAACGACGTCAAGACCATCGAGAAGTGCGCCGCCGACCTGGCCGAGCTGGTGCCAGAAGCACGGATCGGCATCGGCCACGGGCAGATGCGCGAACGCGAACTCGAACAGGTGATGAGCGACTTCTACCACAAGCGCTTCAACGTGCTGATCGCCTCGACCATCATCGAGACCGGTATCGACGTGCCAAGCGCCAACACCATCATCATCGAGCGGGCCGACAAGTTCGGCCTGGCCCAGTTGCACCAACTGCGCGGCCGCGTCGGGCGTAGTCACCACCAGGCCTACGCCTACCTGTTGACCCCGCCACGCCAGCAGATCACGCCGGATGCGGAAAAGCGCCTGGAGGCCATCGCCAATACCCAGGATCTCGGCGCCGGCTTCGTGCTTGCCACCAACGACCTGGAAATCCGTGGCGCCGGCGAACTGCTGGGTGACGGCCAGAGCGGGCAGATCCAGGCCGTCGGCTTCACCCTGTACATGGAAATGCTGGAACGGGCGGTCAAGTCGATCCGCAAGGGCGAACAGCCGAACCTCGACCAACCCCTGGGCGGCGGGCCGGAAATCAACCTGCGGGTGCCGGCGCTGATCCCGGAGGATTACCTGCCGGATGTCCATGCACGACTGATCCTCTACAAGCGCATTGCCTCGGCCAGCAACGAGGAGGATCTCAAGGACCTGCAAGTGGAAATGATCGACCGCTTTGGCCTGTTGCCGGAACCGACCAAGAACCTGGTGCGAACGACGCTGCTCAAACTCCAGGCCGAACAACTGGGCATCAAGAAAGTCGACGGTGGCCCCAATGGCGGCCGGATCGAATTCGCAGCCCAGACCCCGGTCGATCCGTTGGTGCTGATCAAGCTGATCCAGGGCCAGCCCAAGCGCTACAAGTTCGAAGGCGCCACGATGTTCAAGTTCATGGTGCCCATGGAGCGCCCGGAAGAACGTTTCAATACCGTAGAAGCGCTGTTCGAGCGCCTCACCCAGACCACTGCTTGAAGGACGCCCCATGCGCCTGTTTCGTTCACTGACCTTGCTGCTGACCCTGGTCGCTCCCCTGGCGTCTGCCGACGACCTGTATCAGGTTGAAATGATTCTGCTGCGCCAGAACGCCGAACCGGTGATTATCAGCCGTGCCGCTCCGGAAGACTGGGACGCCGACGCGCAACGCCTGCCCGCCGACAGCCAGCGCACCCCGGCGCTGGGAAACATCGTGGAGAAACTCAACGCCAGCGGCCAATACACCGTATTGATGCACAAGGCCTGGCAGCAGAACCTCGGCGAACAAGGCAGCAAGATCGCCATCAGCGACGGCGCCGAACAGTTCGGCCAATTTCCCATCGAAGGCACCCTGGGGCTGAAATTGGGACGCTTCACCGACGTGGATGCCGATTTCTGGATCAACCGGATCGATGCCAATGGCCTGGTCACCGCGAGTGAACGCCTGAAGCAGAACAGCCACACCAAGAACGGCCAACTCAACTACCTCGACAACGGCCAGCTGGCCCTGCTGATCAAGATCACCTCGTTGACCGCGCCCGCTCCACGGCAGGCACCTGACGTCATTCCGGACTGATCGGCGCGCCTATGCCCTCGCCCCTGAGCAAACCGCTGGCACCTTCCTGGGTCAATCGATTCAAGGAACAGAGCCTGGAGCGCGGGCGCCGCTACGCACTGGAGAACCGCGTCAGGATCGTCGAGGCCGGAGAAAGCACCATCACCGCCAGTTGCGAAGGCTCTGGCGGCAGTGTTTATCGCCAGACCATTCGCCTTAAAGAGTCAGCCAAGGGCACGCTGATCCTGCTCGAAGCCGCGTGCTCCTGTCCGGTGCGTATCAACTGCAAGCACTGCGCGGCGGTGTTGCTGCAAGTCCAGGAAACCCTGGCTTATCCGGCCGCCGAAAAAGACGCCCAGTTGCTGGAGAAACTCCAGGCGGTGCTGGACAATCGCAGTCCCAAGGCCCCGCCCCAAGTGCTGGTGGACAATGTCCAACCGCTGCCGCGCCTGTGGCTGGCGAGCATCGAGTTCAGCGCCTTCGAGCCGCGTAACGGCAAGATGCAACGCTACATCCAGCACCGCGCCGCGCTGTCGTTCAGCTACCTGGACGAATACGTCAGCGGCCAACGCAACACTGATGTGCTGATTCGCCAGGAAACCCAAACGCTGCGGATAAAACGCCATACCGATGTGGAGCAGTCCTACCGCGAGCAGCTACGAATCCTCGGTTTCAAGATCGCGACCCGACAAAGCAAGGCCCTGCCGGAAAGTGCCGGCGAACTGTACGAGATGGTCAACGACAGCGCCTGGCTGACGTTCACCCTCAATGACCTGCCGAAACTCCGCAGCCAGGGCTGGGAGCTGCAGATCGACGAGGACTTCGGCTTCGACCTGACCGCCGTGGACGACTGGTACGCCACTGTCGAGGAAACGCCGGAGCGGGACTGGTTCGACCTGGAGCTGGGGATCATCGTCAACGGCGAGCGACTGAGCCTGTTGCCGATCCTGTTGAACCTGATGCGCTCGCACATCGAACTGTTCAACCCGGAGCGACTGGCCAGGCGCCGCGACGAAGAACTCATCCTGGTCAACTTGCCGAACCGTCCGAATTCGGAGTTCGGCCCGCAACAAGTGGCCCTGCCCTACGGCCGACTGAAACCGGTGCTGGCCACCCTGGGCGAGTTTTACCTGAACGAACCCGGCACCACCAAGCTGCGCCTGAACAGCGCGGACGCCTTGCGCCTCAATCCGCTGCAAGACATGCCCCTGCGCTGGGAAGGTGGCGAACACATTCGCGGCCTGGCCCAACGCCTGCGGGACATCAAGGACTACACCGCCACCGTGCCGGAGGGCCTGAACGCGACGCTGCGACCTTATCAACTCGAAGGCTTGAGCTGGATGCAGTCGCTGCGGCAACTGGAAGTCGGCGGCATCCTCGCGGACGACATGGGCCTGGGCAAGACCCTGCAGACCCTGGCGCACATTCTCAGCGAAAAAAACGCCGGCCGCCTCGACCGTCCTTGCATGGTGGTGATGCCCACCAGCTTGATTCCCAACTGGCTCGACGAGGCGGCTCACTTCACGCCGCAATTGAAGGTGCTGGCCCTGTACGGCGCCGGGCGCAAGAAGCACTTCGAACGGCTGGCCGACTACGACCTGGTGCTGACCACCTATGCACTGCTGCCCAAGGATGTCGAACGCCTGAAAGCGCAGCCACTGCATGTGCTGATCCTCGATGAAGCCCAATACATCAAGAACCCCACCAGCAAGGCCGCCCAGGCCGCCCGTGAACTCGATGCCCGGCAGCGGCTGTGCCTGTCCGGCACGCCCCTGGAAAATCACCTGGGCGAGCTGTGGTCCCTGTTTCACTTCCTGCTGCCCGGGTGGCTCGGGGACGTGAAGAGTTTCAATCGCGATTACCGCGTGCCCATCGAAAAGCGCGGCAGCGACGTCAGGCTGCAACACCTCAATGGCCGGGTAAAACCCTTCCTGTTGCGCAGGACCAAGGAACAGGTGGCGACGGAATTGCCACCCAAGACCGAGATCGTCCATTGGGTCGAACTCAGCGATGCCCAGCGGGATGTCTACGAAACCATGCGCCTGGCCATGGACAAGAAGGTGCGCGACGAAATCACCCGCAAGGGCGTCGCCCGCAGCCAGATCATCATTCTCGAAGCGCTGCTCAAGCTGCGCCAGGTGTGTTGCGACCTGCGGCTGATCAGCGATGCCCCGCCCGCTCGAGGCAGCACCTCGGGCAAGCTCGACAGCCTGATGGACATGTTGGAGGAGCTGTTCGAAGAAGGTCGGCGGGTGCTGCTGTTTTCCCAGTTCACGTCCATGTTGGCACTCATTGAAGATGAGCTGAAAAAACGCGGCGTGGACTACGCCATCCTGACCGGCCAGACCCGGGATCGACGGACGCCCGTCAAGGATTTCCAGAGCGGCAAGCGTCAGATCTTTCTGATCAGCTTGAAGGCCGGTGGTGTAGGCCTGAACCTGACCGAAGCCGACACGGTGATCCACTACGACCCGTGGTGGAACCCGGCAACGGAGAACCAGGCGACCGACCGGGCTTATCGCATCGGCCAGGAGAAGCCGGTGTTCGTCTACAAGCTGATCGCCCGGGGCACCGTGGAAGAAAAAATCCAGCTGCTGCAGAAGGAAAAATCCGACCTCGCCGCCGGCGTGCTCGACGGCCGCGTGGCCGGCGACTGGAAGCTGCAGAGCGACGACATCGAGGCGTTGTTCGCGCCGTTGCCGGATAAGCTGGAGAAGCGCTGAGACCCGTTGGTGGCGGCCCGATACCTGTGGGAGCCGCGCTTGCTCGCGATAGCGGTGTGCCAGGCAACTGCAATGTATGGTCTGGCGCCATCGCGAGCAGGCTCGCTCCCACAGGTTTCGCGTCATGCAGCCATAGCGAGTACATCGCAGTTTCAGTGTGGGAGCGAGCCTGCTCGCGATAGCGTTACATCAACACCCGCGCCAGGGTCGACTTCACCTTCCCCATTCCGTCATGCAGCGCCTGCTCGATCTCCGCCATGGTGATCACCGCCGTGGACTTGCCCGCCGCCGGGTTCACCACCAGGGCCAGGCAGGCATAGTCCAGCTCCAGTTCACGGGCCAGGGCCGCCTCCGGCATGCCGGTCATGCCGACGATGTCGCAACCGTCACGCTCCAGGCGGGCGATTTCGGCCACGGTTTCCAGGCGCGGTCCCTGGGTGCAGGCGTATACACCATGGCTGCTGTAGCTACAGCCTTCGGCGGCCAGGGCCGCGATCAGTTTCTGGCGCAGCGACTCGCTGTAGGGGTAGCTGAAATCGATGTGGGTGACCGCTTCCAGATCGTCGGCGAAATAAGTGTGCTGGCGACCGCTGGTGTAGTCGATCAACTGATGCGGCACGCAGAAATGCCCGGTGCCCATCGCCGCATGGATCCCACCCACGGCATTGACGGCCAGGATTGCGTCGGCACCGGCCTGCTTCAGCGCCCAGAGATTGGCGCGATAGTTCACCTGATGGGGCGGCAACCGATGGGGGTGGCCGTGGCGAGCCAGGAACAACACTTCGCGTCCTGCGTAGTCGCCGATCTGAATGTCGGCCGACGGTGCGCCGTAAGGCGTGTCTACCGCCAGGGACCGGCGGATGGTCAGGCCTTCGAGCTGGGTCAGGCCAGTGCCGCCGATAATTGCGTAAACGGTCATGACAAAAACGTCCTTAATCGATCAATTGGGCGGCTTTCAGCGCGCCGATTGCCGTCAGCCAGCGTGGATCCTGGCGGTATTCGGTGGTGGCGAAGGCCTGGCCGCGCATGCGTGCGATCCGCGCCGATGGCTTGACCTTCAGGCGCTGGGCGGCGCTCAAGGCCAGCTCCGCGGCAGCACGGTCGTTGCACACCAGGCCCATGTCGCAACCGGCCGACAACGCGGCTTCGATACGACTGGCGGCATCGCCGACCACGTGGGCGCCAGCCATCGACAGGTCATCGCTGAAAATCACGCCGTCGAATTGCAGCTCGCCGCGCAGGATGTCCTGCAGCCAGCGCCGGGAAAAACCTGCCGGGTTGGCATCGACCTGGGGATAGATCACATGGGCCGGCATCACCGCGGCCAGTTGTTTGCTCAATCGGGCAAAGGGCACCAGGTCATTGGCGCGGATCTGCTCGAGGCTGCGTTCATCGTTGGGAATCGCCACGTGGGAATCGGCTTCGGCCCAGCCATGACCAGGGAAATGCTTGCCCGTCGCAGCCATGCCGGCCGCTCGCATGCCGCGAATGAATGCACCGGCCAACAACGCGACGCGCTCCGGATCGCCTTCAAAGGCGCGACTGCCGACCACCGCGCTGCGCTGATAATCGAGGTCCAGCACCGGGGCAAAGCTCAGGTCGAGACCCACCGCCAGCACTTCGGCCGCCATGATCCAGCCGCACTGCTCGGCCAGGTATTCGGCATTCGGGTTATCGGCAATCGCCCGCATCGCCGGCAATCGCACAAACCCCTGGCGCAGACGCTGAACGCGACCGCCCTCCTGATCGACCGCCAGCAACAGGTCAGGACGAACGGCGCGGATCGATGCACACAATTCCCGCACCTGGCGTGGATGCTCGATATTGCGCGCGAAAACGATCAGCCCACCCACTTCCGGCTGACGCAACAGGTGGCGATCTTCGGCCGTCAGCCAGGTACCGGCGACGTCCACCATCAACGAGCCTTGCAGGCCAGCAGTCATAGCATTTCCTTAGTTACGATGAACCCGCATGGCAGTAAAGATACGACCGCGCCACCAGGCACCAGGCCCGGCAGGTCGCGGTCGTGCGATGCCATTTGAAACGGATTCGAAACGAGAGTCGGCATGGGCGGCTAGCTTAGCGGATGTGGGCAGCCGCGCCCACCCGTTCACGCCTTGGCGAGGGTTGGTGTGGATTTGTTGCGTGGGCGCAACTGGGCGGCCGCCATGGCGTCATCGGTGACGCCGCTTTCGGCGCGCATGCCGGCCGCCAGGAAGGGCACCATCAGGCGCATCACCTGCTCGATGGAAGTATTCACACCGAAGTCGGTTTCGGCGATTGCCCTCAGGGCCTTGATGCCGGACATGCTGAACGCCGCGGCACCCAGCATGAAGTGCACGCGCCAGAACAGCTCGATCGGCGGGATCCGGGGCGCAGCTTCGTTGACCAGGAGCATATAGCGGCGGAACACCTTGCCGTACATGTCTTCCAGGTAACGCCGCAGGTGCCCCTGGCTCTGGCTGAATGCCAGACCCAACAGGCGCATGAAAATGGACAGATCGTTACCGCTGCGCGGCTGCACGGCGAGCGCTTGCTCGACCAGCATTTCCAGCAGCTCTTCCAGCGAGGGCTTGACGTCGGGCTTGGCCTGGCGACGCTCCAGTTCGCGGTCGAGGCTGAGGCAGAAAGGCCCGAGGAACCGCGAGAACACCGCCTGGATCAGCGCCTTCTTCGAACCGAAGTGATAATTCACGGCCGCCAGGTTGACCCCGGCCTTGCTGGTGATCAGGCGCAACGAGGTTTCGGCGAAACCTTTTTCCGCGAACAGCTGTTCCGCAGCATCGAGAATGCGTTCAACGGTTTCCGACTGGGCCATGGTTACTCCGCCTGACAAACACTTGTTTGAAACATACGTTTCGACCTTGGGGTTGTCAAGCCTGGCGGGACGTTTTGCGAACGCCCGGTCAGCTATTTAACCACACCTTTACGGGCAGTTGCCCAAGTGGCGTGAACCGCCCGACCGACCGTCCAGCGGCCCGCGAAAAAAGGAGGATTGCCAAGCGGCGCTCACTGTATATAATCCCAGTCACTGTATAAAAAGACAGAGCGATCAATATGCTAAAGCTGACGCCACGCCAAGCAGAGATTCTGGCCTTCATCAAGCGCTGCCTCGAGGACAACGGCTATCCGCCGACCCGCGCGGAAATCGCTCAGGAACTGGGCTTCAAGTCGCCCAATGCGGCTGAAGAGCACCTCAAGGCACTGGCCCGCAAGGGCGCGATTGAAATGACCCCGGGTGCTTCCCGCGGCATTCGCATTCCCGGCTTCGAAGCCAAGGCCGACGAAACCACCCTGCCGATCATTGGCCGTGTGGCGGCGGGTGCTCCGATCCTCGCCCAGCAGCATGTCGAGGAGTCCTGCAACATCAACCCTGCCTTCTTCCATCCACGGGCCGACTACCTGCTTCGCGTACACGGCATGAGCATGAAGGACATCGGCATCTTCGACGGCGACCTGCTGGCGGTCCACACCACTCGCGAAGCCCGCAACGGCCAGATCGTGGTGGCGCGCATCGGCGATGAAGTCACCGTCAAGCGCTTCAAGCGCGATGGCAGCAAGGTCTGGCTGATTGCCGAGAACCCTGAATTCGCGCCCATCGAGGTGGACCTGCAAGAACAGGATCTCGTCATCGAAGGCTTGAGCGTCGGCGTCATCCGCCGCTAAAGGAGGCTTTATGCAGTTCCCTCACACACCACAGCACACGCAACTTCCGTTGTTCGAGGCTTTCATGGCCCAGCCGCTGGTTCCAGTCCTGAAAGATGTGATTGAAGCGCCTTGGGGCGTCGAACCCGAGGCCTTCAGTGAACTGTCACTGCGTGGTGCAGCCGGGAACTGCCTGAATCTGCTGGCACCGATCCTGCGGGAACTGAGCCAGGACCAGGAAGCCCGCTGGTTGACGCTGATCGCACCGCCAGCCAGTGTCACACAGGCCTGGTTGCGGGACGCGGGTCTTAATCGCGAGCGAATCCTGCTGCTGCAACCACGGGGCACCCAGAGCGCTCAACAGCTGACTTGCGAAGCCTTGCGCCTGGGTCGCAGCCATACGGTGGTCAGCTGGCTCAACCCGTTGAGCTCAACGGCACGACAACAGTTGATCAGCGCCGCTCGTACCGGGGACGCACAGAGCCTTAACATTCGGTTGGGTTAAGACAAACCCAGGGGCTTCTCCAGGACAGGGAAGCCAAGCAACAACACTACTTCAGGGAAACCGACAAACGGGATCAATGCAGAACCCGCGGTCCCTCTTCTTCCTTGTTGTTGAATTCGCCTTCAACCAGGCGCCCTGCCATCTGGACACCCACGCTCAGCATCGCCTTGGCGACTTCGACGTGTTGGCCTTGCAGGAATGCCTTGGCATCTTCGGAGAAACTCAGAGTCACCAGGGAACCCTCGTCCTCAGCCCTGCGCAGCTCGATACGGCCATCAGGAAGTTCGACAATTTCTAGAAAGGACGTTGGCATAAAAGTCTGTTCTCCACGAAAGGCGAGGATTATATAGTCATCGGCCAGGCTTCGCTCGGGATCTTGACCAAGCGTTATCAATGAGGGGCTTGGGCTGAAAGAAAACTCAGCACTCGTTCAACCCTTCACGGAAGCGCAAAGCCAGGCTCTTGAGGTTCTGACGCCAGCTTTCCAGCTCTTCCCGGCTGAGCTCTTGCTCGGGCTCTTCTTCATCCAGATTGACCGCTACGATCAACGGCTGGGTCACGTCCCCCTTGGGCTTGCGAGGGGCTCGTGGCGGCTGGAACAGCGCCGCATAGGCCGCCAGCAACTTGGCCAGCCAGGTTTCCGGGTTCTGAGCCAGCTCGATCATTTCAGCCAGCTCCGGGATCGCAATATCCTGAAGCACTTCCCGGGTCAGCAGCAGTTCGGCCCGTGGGGCGCTCGCCAGGGGCAGTCGATAGAAGCCGGCAATTTCATGGCACAAGCCCAGTAACGCACCGTACAGGTGAAACAGGGCCGACTCGCGTCCGGCCTGGAGCAGCGCCGGGGCGTTCATCGCACGCCCATCCTCGGTCCTGGCGAGCGCTTCGAGCGACAGGCCGGCGAAGTAGATTTTCTGGTTGGTGCGGGTATAGAGCTCGTGGGCCATGACGGCATTCTCCCAACGACATGAAAGCTTCACGCAAGGGCGACAGTGTCGTGGATCAACCAAGACCACTGCAAGCCAAATACAGTCTAAGGATCAAGCGATACCCTGTGGGAGCGAGCCTGCTCGCGATAGCGGCGCAACAATCAGCATCAATATTGCTGATTCACCGTTATCGCGAGCAGGCTCGCTCCCACAGTTGTTTGCTTGACTGATCGGCACAGGGGAAGCCCCCCTGCTCCATCAATCAGCGCTTGTCTTCCACCGTCCATTTACCGCCGTCGTAGTACGCCTTCCAGCCCGTAGGCTTGCCGTCGACTTCGGTCTGCACGTATTGCTCCTTGGTCTTGCGGCTGTAGCGAATCACCGCCGGGCGGCCGTCCGGATCCTTCTGCGGTGCTTCGCAGAGGAAATGGTACTTCGGATCGATCTCGTCCTTGTGCGGCAAGAGCTCCATCACCAAGGGTGCGCGGGTCTCGCGGTTTTTCGGGAACTGACTGGCCGCCAGGAACAGGCCGGACGCACCATCACGCAGGATGTAGGTGTCGTTGACCTTCTCGCACTTGAGCTCCGGCATTTTTACCGGGTCCATCTTCGGCGGCGCGGCGTCACCGCTCCTGAGCAGCTTGCGCGTGTTCTTGCAGGTCGGGTTGGTGCAGCCGAAGAACTTGCCGAAACGGCCGGTCTTGAGCTGCATCTCGCTGCCACACTTGTCGCATTCCAGGCTCGGCCCTTCGTAGCCTTTGATGCGATAGGTGCCCTCTTCGATCTCGTAGCCCGCGCAATCCGGGTTGTTACCGCAGATGTGCAGCTTGCGCTTTTCATCCAGCAGGTAGGCGTCCATCGCCGTGCTGCAGATCGGGCAGCGATGCTTGCCACGCAGCACCAGGGATTCGGACTCGCCCTCGTCGTCCGCGGCGATTTCATCGCCGGGCACCAGGTTGACCGTCGCCTTGCAGCGTTCCTTGGGCGGCAGGCTGTAGCCCGAGCACCCCAGGAAGACGCCAGTGGACGCGGTACGGATCTGCATCGGCCGACCGCAGGTCAGGCACGGAATGTCGGTCATCACCGGCTGGTTGGCCCGCATGCCACTGTCAGGGCTTTCGGCCACTTCGAGTTTTTTCTTGAAGTCGCCATAGAACTCGTCGAGGACGTTCTTCCAGTCCCGCTCACCCTGGGCCACATCGTCGAGATGCTCTTCCATGCCGGCGGTGAAGCCGTAGTCCATCAGGTTCGAGAAGCTTTCGGACAACCGCTCGGTCACGATGTCGCCCATCTTTTCCGAATAGAAGCGACGGTTGTGCAGCGCCACGTAGCCGCGATCCTGGATAGTCGAAATGATCGCCGCATAGGTCGAAGGACGACCGATGCCGCGTTTTTCCATTTCCTTGACCAGGCTGGCTTCCGAGTAACGAGCCGGCGGCTTGGTGAAATGCTGGGTCGGATCGAGCTTGATCAGCTTCATCACGTCGCCCTGGGCCATGTCCGGCAAGACGTCGTCGTCCCCAGGCTTGGTGATCTGCGGCATGACGCGGGTATAACCGTCGAATTTCAGGATACGGCCCTTGGCGCGCAGCTCGAAATCCCCGGCGCCGACACTGACGGTGGTGGACAGGTATTGCGCCGGCAGCATCTGGCAAGCCAGGAACTGGCGCCAGATCAGCTCGTAGAGACGCTCGGCATCGCGCTCCATGCCTGACAACTTGCTCGGCTCGGTGTTGGCATCGGAAGGACGAATCGCTTCGTGAGCCTCTTGTGCGCCTTCCTTGCTGCTGTAGACGTTCGGCGTGTCCGGCAGGTACTTCTTGCCGAACTCGCTTTCTATATAAGTGCGCGCCATCGACACAGCATCGGCCGAGAGGTTGGTCGAGTCGGTACGCATATAGGTGATGTAGCCGGCTTCGTACAGACGCTGGGCCATCATCATGGTTTTCTTCACACCGAAGCCCAGGCGGTTGCTTGCGGCCTGCTGCAGTGTGGACGTGATGAACGGCGCCGATGGCTTGCTGCTGGTGGGCTTGTCCTCACGCTTGACGATGCTGTACGTGGAGGCTTTGAGTTTCTCCAGGGCCGCCATGGCCTGGGCTTCGTTCAGTGGCTTGAAGGCTTCGCCTTTTTCCCGGGCCACTTCGAAGCGCACGCTGGCGCCCTTGGCGGTGCCCAGGTCCGCGTGGACTTCCCAGTACTCTTCAGGGATGAACGCGCGGATCTCCCGCTCGCGTTCCACCACCAGCTTCACCGCCACCGACTGCACCCGTCCGGCGGACAGGCCACGGGCGATCTTGGCCCACAACAACGGCGAAACCATGTAGCCCACCACGCGATCGAGGAAACGACGCGCCTGCTGGGCATTGACCCGGTCGATGTCCAGCTCACCCGGCTCGGAAAACGCTTCCTGGATGGCCTTCTTGGTGATTTCGTTGAACACCACGCGCTTGTAGCGGCTGTCATCGCCACCGATGGCTTCGCGCAGGTGCCAGGCAATGGCTTCCCCTTCGCGGTCCAAGTCCGTCGCGAGATAGATGGTGTCGGCATCTTTAGCGAGCCGACGCAGTTCTTCGATGACTTTTTCCTTGCCCGGGAGGATCTCGTACTTGGCTTTCCAGCCGTGTTCCGGATCGACCCCCATGCGTGAGACCAGTTGCTTGCGCGCCTTTTCCTTTGCCGACAGCGCCGGCGCTTCACCAGCAGCCGCCTTGCCGCGCTTGGCGGCTGGCTCCTTGCTGGCGCTAGCCGAACCGCTGGTGGGCAGGTCTCGGATATGGCCGATACTCGACTTCACCACGTATTGGTTGCCCAGATACTTGTTGATGGTCTTGGCCTTAGCCGGGGATTCCACAATGACCAGCGATTTGCCCATGGATCAGAAAATTCCTGAATTCTAAAAAGTGAAAGGCGGTTGGCGCCTGACGCGGCACCGCTATATATAGTGGCTGCAAGGTGAGGTCAAGCACAGGGTTGCCCGCAAGTTGGCCTCAAGGCTTGGCGAAAATGCTCTCTTCGGCCTGCACCAAAGCAAAGCGCGGCACTTGTTCGCCGTCAACCTCGACGGACTCCTGGAACATGCTCAAGGGACGCACCCAAAAGCCGTAATCGCCATACAGGGCTTGATAGAAGACCACTTCTTCCTCGGTTTCGGAATGCCGCGCAATGCTGAACACGCGGTACTGCGGACCTTTGTAATGCTGGTAGAGCCCAGGTTGTATCGGCATGCTTCGGCCCTCACTGAAATCTTTTCAAAATAAAAACAAAATTTTCTTTTAAACCCGGAAAAACAAAAACCGGGGCACTTGGCCCCGGCTTCCATCGACGCAACGCTTAGACGCGTTCGAAGACAGTGGCGATGCCCTGGCCGAGACCAATGCACATGGTGGACACGCCAAAAGTGCCGCCGTTCTGTTTCATGACGTTCAGCAACGTGCCGGAGATACGCGCACCGGAGCAACCGAACGGGTGACCCAGGGCGATCGCGCCGCCGTGCAGGTTAACCTTCTCGTTCATCTTGTCGAGCACTTTCAGATCTTTCAGCACAGGCAGGGCCTGCGCGGCGAACGCTTCGTTGAGCTCGAAGAAGTCGATATCGGCAATACTCAGGCCGGCACGCTTCAAGGCTTTCTGCGTAGCCGGTACAGGACCATAGCCCATGATCGCCGGGTCCACACCCGCCACGGCCATGGAACGGATCACCGCCATCGGCTGGATGCCCAGGTCCTGGGCACGCTGGGCCGACATCACGATCATGCACGAAGCGCCGTCGGTGATCTGCGACGAGGTACCGGCTGTCACAGTACCACCCTTGGGGTTGAAGGCAGGCTTGAGAGTCGCCAGGCTTTCCAGGGTGGTTTCCGGACGAATGGTTTCGTCGTAGTCGAACAGTTTCAGGAAACCGTTCTCGTCGTAACCCTGCATCGGGATGATCTCATCCTTGAACTTGCCTTCCACGGTCGCCTTGTGGGCGAGTTGGTGGGAGCGCACGCCGAAGGCATCCTGCTGTTCGCGGGTGATGCCGTGCATCTTGCCAAGCATTTCCGCGGTCAGGCCCATCATGCCCGAGGCTTTTGCCGCGTACAGCGACATGTGCGGGTTCGGATCGACGCCATGCATCATGCTCACGTGGCCCATGTGTTCGACACCGCCGACGACGAATACATCGCCGTTACCGGTCATGATCGCCTGGGCAGCGGTGTGCAGCGCGCTCATGGACGAACCGCACAGGCGGCTGACGGTCTGGCCGGCCGAGGTGTGAGGGATCTGGGTCATCAGCGAGGCCATGCGGGCGATGTTCCAGCCCTGCTCCAGGGTCTGGTTCACACAGCCCCAGATCACGTCCTCGACTTCGTTCGGGTCGACCTTGACGTTGCGTTCCAGCAGTTTGCTGATCAGGTGCGCCGACATGTCCTCGGCGCGGGTGTTGCGGTGCATGCCGCCCTTGGAGCGGCCCATCGGCGTACGACCGAAGTCGACAATCACGACGTCTCTAGGATTCAAGCTCATAAATGTTCTCTCGCTCTAGTCGTTGGGCGCTTAACCGAAGAAGCTCTGGCCATTTTTGGCCATCTCACGCAGCTTCGCGGTGGGGTGGTACAGCGCGCCCAGATCAGCGTACTGGTCAGCCAGGGCAACGAACTCGGCCACACCGATCGAATCGATGTAGCGCAGCGCACCGCCACGGAATGGAGGGAAACCGATACCGTAGACCAGGCCCATGTCGGCTTCGGCGGCGGTCTCGACAATACCATCTTCCAGGCAACGCACGGTTTCGAGGCACAGCGGGATCATCATCCAGTTGATGATGTCTTCGTCGGTGACTTCGCGTTGCTCGTAGACGATCGGCTTGAGCACTTCCAGCACCGACGGATCGGCCACTTTCTTCTGCTTGCCGCGCTTGTCGGTCTCGTAGGCGTAGAAGCCCTTGCCGTTCTTCTGGCCCAGGCGCTTGGCTTCGTAGAGCACGTCGACAGCCGAACGACGGTCGTCCTTCATGCGGTCCGGGAAGCCCTCAGCCATGACGTCGCGGCCGTGGTGGCCGGTGTCGATACCGACCACGTCCATCAGGTAGGCCGGGCCCATCGGCCAGCCGAATTTTTCCATGATCTTGTCGATGCGCACGAAGTCCACGCCGGCGCTGACCAGCTTGGCGAAACCGCCGAAGTACGGGAACAGCACGCGGTTGACCAGGAAGCCCGGGCAGTCGTTGACGACGATCGGGTTCTTGCCCATTTTCTTGGCGTAGGCAACGGTGGTGGCAATGGCCAGTTCGCTGGACTTCTCGCCACGGATCACTTCCACCAGCGGCATCATGTGCACCGGGTTGAAGAAGTGCATGCCGACGAAGTTTTCCGGACGCTTGAGGGCCTTGGCCAGCAGCGAGATGGAAATGGTCGAGGTGTTCGACGCGAGGATCGTGTCCTCCTTGACCTTGTCTTCGACTTCAGCCAATACCGCTTGCTTGACCTTCGGGTTCTCGACGACCGCTTCGACCACCAGGTCGACATGGCCGAAATCGCCATAGGACAGGGTCGGACGAATGCCGTTGAGCACTTCGGCCATCTTCGCCGCGGTCATGCGACCTTTGTCGACGCGACCCACCAGCAGCTTGGCAGCTTCGCCCAGCCCCTGTTCGATCCCGTGCTCATTGATGTCCTTCATCAGGATCGGCGTGCCTTTGGACGCCGACTGATAGGCGATACCGCCGCCCATGATGCCGGCGCCCAACACGGCGGCCTGCTTCACGTCACGGGCGATTTCGTCGTAGGCCTTGGCCTTTTTCTTCAGCTCCTGGTCATTGAGGAACAGACCGATCAGGCTTTGGGCCGCCGAGGTCTTGGCCAGCTTGACGAAACCGGCGGCTTCGACTTCCAGGGCCTTGTCGCGACCGAAGTTCGCGGCTTTCTGGATGGTCTTGATCGCTTCGACCGGCGCCGGGTAGTTCGGGCCCGCCTGACCGGCCACGAAACCCTTGGCGGTTTCGAAAGCCATCATCTGCTCGATGGCGTTGAGCTTGAGTTTTTCCAGCTTCGGCTGACGCTTGGCCTTGTAGTCGAACTCGCCGCTGATGGCGCGCTTGATCAATTCAACGGCCGCTTCCTGGAGCTTGGCAGGTTCGACCACGGCATCCACGGCGCCGACTTTCAGCGCGTCTTCGGCACGGTTTTCCTTGCCGGCGGCAATCCACTCGATGGCGTTGTCGGCACCGATCAGGCGCGGCAGGCGCACGGTACCGCCGAAGCCCGGGTAGATGCCCAGCTTGACTTCCGGCAGGCCGATCTTGGCGGCGGAAGACATGACGCGATAATCCGCTGCCAGGCACATTTCCAGGCCGCCACCCAGGGCGATGCCGTTGATGGCCGCGACGGTCGGTACGTTGAGATCTTCGAAGTCGCTGAAGATACGGTTGGCTTCGAGGTTGCCAGCGATCAGTTCGGCATCGGGCAGCTTGAAGTTGTCGACGAATTCGGTGATATCGGCACCGACGATGAAGACGTCCTTGCCGCTGCTGACGATCACACCCTTGATCGAAGCGTCTGCCTTGATAGTGTCCACGGCCTGACGCAATTCATTCAGGGTTAGACGGTTGAACTTGTTGACGGACTCACCCTTGAGATCGAACTTCAGTTCGACGATGCCACTTTCAAGAGCCTTAACCGTGATGGCTTTACCTTCGTAAATCATCAACTGATCTCCACGATATGGAAGCTGAACAGTACACGTTGAACGCTGACCACTGGTTCGGCATTGACGTTTACCGTCGATGCTACGCCAATCCGCCAGGCACACCCGTCAACGCGATAGTCGGGGTTCTATAGGAACGTTCGGAAAATACAAACGCTCAATTCATACGCCCGTTTGATTTGGGTACGTCACCTTCACGGAATTTCCGACAATTGTCAATCGCCCTAAACAAGGCCCTGGATGCGACTTGACGGTCATTTCCGTCACCCTGCAGATCCGCAACACAACGCTGCATGTGCAGACATTCATAAGATCAATAATTAGAAAAGTCGCCCTAATTCCGGGCGCGATGGTTACAACCGGCTATGCTGGCGGATACGTTACTGAAGCGCTTGGCGCGAGGGCGTTGCGAACGAACGCCCGAATTGAATTGGTTTACGGCCTGCCTGGCCAACCCGCCCGATGCGACTGTCGGGCTTTTTTATGGGTCAGGCCAGGGCCTTGAGCACCGCTGCAATATCCTGCAAAACAGCGGCTTCGCCCTTCTCGCCCCAGTACAGGGTGATCATCTGCCGGTCGGCTTCGATCTTGTAGACGTTGGCAGGCAGCTTCCGGAAATGCTCGAGCAACGACTCGTCCTGGCAAATTTCCCGCCACTGATTGACCCAGGCGCCCGGTGCGCTTTGCCAGTAACTCCAACAGACCGGCTGCTTGCCGCGCCGGGGCCGATGGTACTGCGCGCAGGGGTTTGGAGGCTGGGGATCGATCCAGTGCGGCCATTCCTGAGGCACCAATTGCATGGCCAGGCCGAGGCGACGGGCCTCCATGCGCAGGGCCATGCGACCGCTCTGTACACGGGACGGCCGCAACCATGCCAGAGGGCTTAATACCACCAGCAGGATTGACACCACTATCCAGACCGTCATATCTGTACTCCCGAATTCTGATGAGCCATTGACCCAGGTCGCCGTCAATGCGCTTGAAACCAGCCATACTTAACCGTATCGCCATTCTCTGGAGTGCTTTTCATGTACTACGAACACATCCTGGTCGCCGTCGACCTCACTGAAGAATGCGATCCCGTCATAAAACGCGCTCGCGCCCTGTGCGATGGCCGAGAGACCAAACTGTCACTTGTGCATATCGTCGAGCCGATGGCCATGGCCTTTGGCGGCGATGTCCCCATGGACCTTTCCCAACTGCAGCAACAGCAGTTCGATCAGGCCAAGGAACGCCTCGACCGCCTGATCGTGAAATACCCGGATTTAAAACGGGAGAACAGCCACCTGACCTACGGCCAGCCGCGCCAGGAGATCCATCACCTGGCCAAGGAACAGGGTTGCGACCTGATCGTCGTCGGCAGTCATGGACGCCATGGCCTGGCGCTGCTGCTGGGTTCCACCGCCAACGACGTGTTGCATGGCGCGCCTTGCGATGTGCTGGCGGTGCACCTGGTCAAGCGCGCATAACCCCTGTGGGAACTGTTCACTCGGGCATTCAATGAAACTTGTGGCGAGGGAGCTTGCTCCCGCTTGAGTGCAAAGCACTCACAAAAAAATGGGGCCGCTTCGCAGCCCAGCGGGAGCAAGCTCCCTCGCCACAATGATTCAGGCTATGAGGGATTACGCATCCAGCTCGGCCCAACGCTCCACCAGCGCATCCAACTCAGCCTGCAACTGCTCCAGGTGCGCAATCACCTTGGCGGTTTCCGCAGCCGGTCGCTGGTAGAAGCCGGCATCGGCCATCTCGGCCTGAACTGCGGCAATCTGCGCTTCCTTGGCATCGATATCACCCGGCAACGCTTCCAGCTCGCGCTGCAGCTTGTAGCTGAGCTTCTTCTTGGCCGGGGTCGGGGCTGCGGCAGCTACCGGAGCAGGCTCGGCCTTGACCACGGCCGAATTCAAGTCGGCCTTGCCGGACTTGCTCTCGGTCACGCCCAAGAGCCGTGGTGAGCCACCCTGGCGCAGCCAGTCCTGATACCCGCCGACGTATTCGCGAACCCGACCTTCGCCTTCGAATACCAGGGTGCTGGTCACCACGTTGTCGAGGAATGCCCGGTCGTGGCTGACCATCAGCACGGTACCGTTGAAGGTCAACAGCACTTCTTCCAGCAATTCGAGGGTTTCCACGTCCAGGTCGTTGGTCGGTTCGTCGAGCACCAGCAGGTTCGCCGGCTTGCTGAACAGTTTCGCCAGCAGCAGACGGGCGCGCTCGCCACCGGACAGCGCCTTGACCGGCGTACGGGCACGCTGGGGGCTGAACAGGAAATCACCCAGGTAGCTCAATACATGGCGGCTCTGGCCATCGATCTCGATGAAGTCGCGGCCTTCGGCCACGTTGTCGATCACGGTCTTTTCCAGGTCCAACTGGTGACGCAACTGGTCGAAGTAGGCGACATCGATCTTCGTCCCCTCTTCCACCTTGCCGCTGGACGGCACCAGGCCACCGAGCATCAGCTTGAGCAAGGTGGTCTTGCCGGTGCCATTGGCACCCAGCAGGCCAATGCGGTCGCCGCGCTGCAGGACCATGGAGAAGTCCTTGACCAGGAACGGCCCGTCGGGATGGGCGAAGCTGACGTTTTCCAGCACCATCACCTGCTTGCCAGATTTTTCAGCGGTTTCCAGCTGGATATTGGCCTTGCCGGTGCGCTCGCGACGCTCGCTGCGCTCGACGCGCAAAGCCTTGAGGGCGCGTACGCGACCTTCGTTACGGGTACGACGGGCCTTGATGCCCTGGCGGATCCAGACTTCTTCCTGGGCCAGGCGCTTGTCGAACAACGCGTTGGCGGTTTCTTCCGCCGCCAGGACCGCTTCCTTGTGCACCAGGAAACTGGCGTAGTCGCCGTTCCAGTCGATCAGGCCGCCACGATCCAGCTCAAGGATGCGGGTCGCCAGGTTCTGCAGGAAGGAACGGTCGTGGGTGATGAACAGCACCGCCCCCTGGAAATCCTTCAAGGCTTCTTCAAGCCAGGCGATGGCGCCGATGTCCAGGTGGTTGGTCGGTTCGTCGAGCAGCAGCAGGTCCGGTTCGGAAACCAGGGCCTGGGCCAGCAGCACGCGACGACGCCAGCCGCCGGATAACTCGGCCAGGGTCTTGTCGGCCGGCAGTTGCAGGCGGCTCAGGGTGCTGTCGACCAGTTGCTGCAGACGCCAGCCGTCGCGGGCTTCGAGGTCGTGCTGCACATGCATCAGTTTTTCCAGGTCGGCATCGGTGACGATGTTCTGGCTCAGGTGGTGATATTCGGCCAGCAGCGCGCCGACACCGTCCAGGCCTTCGGCAACCACATCGAACACCGTCCGCTCGTCGGCCAACGGCAGTTCCTGGGGCAACTCACCGATTTTCAGGCCGGGGGCACGCCAGACCGAGCCGTCGTCGGGCTTCTGGTCGCCCTTGACCAGCTTCATCATGCTGGACTTGCCGGTACCGTTACGGCCGATGATGCACACCCGCTCACCACGGGCGATCTGCCAGGACACCTTGTCCAACAACGGCATCGCGCCGAAAGCAAGGGACACATCGCTGAATTTGAGCAGGGTCATGAGCTTCTCCAAAAACCGGGCGCGCATTCTACCTGAGATGAGACTTCAGGGGTCCGCCATTTTCTTCGTTGAAGCACTCTGCATAACAAATGTTGCGAACTTGCGCCGACGACCCCGCAAAGCTTTCGCCGGTTGCTGGCAAAAGGCTAAGCTACAGACAGTTACCCTGGGTTACCCCTTGGGCTTTTCATGTTTTTTCTGCCCGGATGTCTCATGCGCAGTCGCCTTATTACTGTTCTGTCTTGTTTTTTTGTGTGTGCCACTGCCGTTCAAACCGCTCAAGCGGTGGATATATCTACCCAGCGCCAATATTACGATGAAGCCAAGCGAGCCTTGGCCAAGGGTGATTCCGGCCCCTATTTTCGCTATAGCCAGGCCCTGCGCGATTACCCGCTGGAACCCTACCTGGCCTATGACGAACTGACCGCTCGCCTCAAGAGCGCGAGCAACGCCGAAATCGAGAAGTTCCTCGCCGAACACGGCGACCTGCCCCAGGCCAACTGGATGAAGCTGCGCTGGTTGCGCTGGCTGGCCGAGCGCGGCGACTGGGCGACCTTCGTCAAATACTACGACCCCAAGCTCAACTTCACCGAGCTGGACTGCCTCAACGCCCAGTACCAGCTCAGCCATGGCCTCAAGGCCGAGGGCTACGCCAATACGGAAAAGCTCTGGCTCACCGGTAAATCCCAACCCCAGGCCTGCGACGCGCTGTTCGGCCTGTGGGCCTCCCAAGGCCAGTTGACCGAGCAGAAACGCTGGGAGCGCGCCAAACTGGCGGCCCAGGCCCGCAACTATCCACTGGCCAACAGCCTGGTCAGCGGCCTGGTCACCCTCGCCCCTCGCGGCAAATTGCTGGTGGACGTGGCGCAGAAACCCGAATTGCTCAACCAGCCCTCGCGTTTCGTCCCGGCCGATGAGCCGATGTCGGACATCGTCAGCCTCGGCCTGCGTCGCCTCGCCCGCCAGGATCCGGATAAAGCCATGGCATTGCTGGACGGCTACGCCAGCACCATGCATTTTTCCCGCGACGAAAAAGTCGCCATCGCCCGGGAGATCGGCCTGACCCTGGCCAAGCGCTTCGACAGTCGCGCCCTCGACGTGATGACCCAATATGACCCGGAACTGCGAGACGACACGGTTTCCGAATGGCGCCTGCGCCTGCTGCTGCGCCTGGGTCGCTGGGACGACGCCTATCAGTTGACCCGTCGCCTGCCCGAGTCACTGGCCACCACCAACCGCTGGCGTTACTGGCAGGCCCGCAGCCTGGAGCTGGCTCAACCGCAGAACCCCGAAGCCTTGACGCTCTACAAACACCTGGCCCGCGAGCGGGATTTCTATGGTTTCCTGGCCGCCGACCGCTCCCAATCGCCCTACTCGCTCGCCAACAAGCCCTTGGTGCTGAGCCAGGCGCTGATCAACAAAGTGCGCAACACGCCGGGTGTCCGCCGGGCCCTGGAATTCCATGCCCGCGGGCAGATCGTCGACGGGCGCCGCGAGTGGTATCACGTTAGCCGGCATTTCAGCCGCGACGAAATGGTCGCCCAGGCGAAGCTGGCCTACGACCTGAAATGGTATTTCCCGGCCATCCGCACCATCAGCCAGGCCAAGTACTGGGACGACCTGGACATCCGTTTCCCGATGGCGCACCGCGATACCCTGGTGCGCGAAGCCAAGGTCCGTGGTCTGCATTCGAGCTGGGTGTTCGCGATCACCCGCCAGGAAAGCGCCTTCATGGATGACGCGCGCTCCGGCGTGGGCGCCGCCGGCCTGATGCAATTGATGCCCGGTACCGCCAAGGAAACCGCGCGCAAATTCAGCATTCCCCTGGCTTCGCCCCAGCAGGTGCTGGATCCGGACAAGAACATCGAACTCGGCGCAGCGTACCTGAGCCAGGTCCACAGCCAGTTCAACGGCAACCGCGTCCTGGCTTCGGCCGCCTACAACGCCGGCCCCGGCCGCGTACGCCAATGGCTGCGCGGCGCCGATCACCTGAGCTTCGACGTCTGGGTCGAAAGCATCCCCTTCGACGAAACCCGCCAATACGTGCAGAACGTCTTGTCCTACTCGGTGATCTATGGCCAGAAACTCAACTCGCCGCAACCGCTGGTGGACTGGCATGAGCGGTATTTTGACGATCAGTGAGCGCAGTAGCGACGAGTATCAAGCTTCAAGCGGCAAGCTGTACCTGAGAAGCAAATAAACCTGTGGGAGCGAGCCTGCTCGCGATGGCGTCAGCACAATCACATCACCGCAAGCTGACATACCGTTATCGCGAGCAGGCTCGCTCCCACATTGGGGGGTATGTGCCAGCAAGTCTCAGCCAAGCTGTGCCAAGGCCTGCTTGCCTGGCAGAGTGAGGCGATACCGTTGCGTCGGACTGCTGGGCGACTCTGGATCGGTCATCTCGATCAAGCCCGCCGTCAATGCCGGCTTGAGGTAGTTACCCCGAAAGGTAGCCTTGTGTACCAATCCCAATTTCCCCATCAGCTCACTGATTTTCAGTGGAGGCCCGCTGCCCAGTGTTTGAAGCAGCTTGGCTACTGGGTCGGTTACTAGGTCGGTTACTAGGTCGGTGGTCGGCTCATTACGAATCGCCTCCCCAAGTGCGATGTTCAGCGACTGCAGCATGAACTCCACGAAAGGCGTTGCCTCGGCAAGCCGGTCGGCGGCCGATAATGCAGCGTAGTAAGCGTCCTGTTGGTCGCGAATGACTGCCTCAACCGGCAAATAAGCCAGAATCGGCCTCCACCGGCTGAGAATCAGGGTTTGCCAGAGACGCCCCATTCTCCCGTTCCCGTCAGCGAACGGGTGAATGAACTCGAATTCATAGTGAAAAACGCAGCTGATCACCAGCGGATGCCAATCGCATGACCCGACCCACGCCAGCAGATCGTCGATCAGATGCCCCACACGGCTGGGGGGCGGAGCCATATGCACCAATTGGTCGCCCCGATAGATACCTACTCCAGCACGGCGAAACTGCCCTGCATCGTCAATCAAGCCCTGCATCAGTAGCTCATGTGCTCGAAGCAGGTCGGTCCGACTGTCAGGCCCCCAATCAGGCATGGCCTCGTAAGCGGCAAAGGCATTGCGCACTTCCTGGATCTCACGGGGTAACCCCAACACCCGCTGTCCGGCCAGAACCGCAGTGACCTGCTCGACACTCAAGGTATTGTTTTCAATCGCCAACGAGGCGTGAATCGTGCGGATCCGGTTTCCACGGCGCAATTGCGGAGTCTGTTGGTGATCATTGACAGCCGAAAGCTGACCGATCTGCTCGCTGATGTCAGCAATCAACCCCAGCATCCGGGTCGTCAATGTCAACGGTGGCGCGTAACGACTCATACCCTTATCCAAGCCAGATAAACAGTACGACATGATGCCCCACATGGGCGCCAACAGCACTCATTGAGCCACCTCCCCTTGCTGGTTGAACTGCAACGCCGCCAACCGCGCATACAGCTCATTGCTGGCAACCAGTTCCTGATGCGTGCCCACCGCCACCACCCTGCCCTGATCCATCACCGCGATCCGGTCGGCGTTCTTCACCGTGGCCAGACGGTGGGCGATGACCAGGGTGGTGCGGTTTTTCATCAGGTTGGGCAAGGCTTGCTGGATCAGGTGTTCGCTTTGCGCGTCGAGGGCGCTGGTGGCTTCGTCCAGCAGCAGGATCGGCGCGTCCACCAACAATGCCCGGGCGATGGCCAGGCGTTGGCGTTGGCCGCCGGATAATCCGAGGCCACCGTCGCCCAGGTGGGTCTGGTAGCCCTCGGGCATCTTTTCGATGAAGTCGTGGGCATGGGCGATCCGGGCCGCTTCGCGCACTTGCTCGGCAGTGGCGTCGGGATTGCCGTAGCGGATGTTTTCTTCCACGGTGCCGAAAAACAGCGCCGGGTTCTGTGAAACCAGAGCGAAATGACGGCGCAGGTCCAGGGGGTCGAGTCGGGTCAACGGCACATCGTCGATGAGGATCCGGCCTTGGGCCGGGTCGTAGAAGCGCAATAGCAGGTCATACACCGTCGACTTACCCGCACCGGACGGTCCGACCAGGGCGAGGGTCTCGCCGGCATTGACCGTCAGGTCCAGGCCATCGAGCGCAAAGCTTTCCGGCCGGGACGGATAGGAGAACCGTACGCCTTCGAGACGCAGATCGCCCCGGACCCGCTCGGGCAACGTTATCAGGTCCGAGGTTGGAGGCTGGATGATGTTCTGCGAGCGCAACAATTCGGCGATACGTTCGGCCGCGCCGGCGGCCCGCTGCAGCTCGCCGATCACCTCGCTCAGCGTACCGAAGGCGCTGCCGACGATCAGGCTGTAGAACACGAACGCCGCCAGCTCACCGCCGGAAATCCGTCCGGCGATCACGTCCATACCGCCCACCCAGAGCATCACGCCCACCGCCCCCAGCACCAGTACGATCACCAGGGTGATCAGCCAGGCCCGCTGGGCGATGCGTTTGCGTGCGGTCTCGAACGCCTGCTCCACCGTGACGGCAAAGCGTCGCTCATCCTGGACCTGGTGATTGTAGGCCTGCACGGTCTTGATCTGGCCCAGGGTTTCGGAAACGTAGCTGCCGACATCGGCGATGCGGTCCTGGCTCTGGCGAGACAGGCTGCGTACCCGACGCCCGAACACCAGGATCGGCGCCAACACCAGTGGCAGGGCAATCACCACGATGCTGGTGAGCTTGGGGTTGGTGATGAACAACAGCACGATGCCGCCGATCACCATCAGGGCGTTGCGCAGAAACAATGACAAGGAGGAACCGATCACCGATTGCAGCAAGGTGGTGTCGGCGGTCAGGCGTGACTGGATCTCCGAGCTGCGGTTGTTTTCATAGAACCCCGGGTGCAGGTACACCAGATGGTTGAAAACCTGTCGCCGGATGTCGGCCACCACGCGCTCGCCAATCCACGACACCAGGTAGAACCGGGAGAAAGTCCCGATCGCCAGGCCTATCACCAGCACCATGAACAAGCCGATGGACTGGTTCAGCAACTGCGGAGAACGGGTCATGAAACCCTGGTCCACCAGCAGCCGGATACCCTGCCCCATGGACAGGGTGATGCCCGCCGTGACGATGAGCGCCAGCAATGCACCGGCGACCTGCTTGCGGTAAGGAGCGATAAAACCACTGGCCAGGCCAATGGCGCGGCGATGTCGGGACGAAAGCATCAGTAGCATCCGATAATGCAACAGGGAAAGAATGGGGCGACAGTACCGAAGCGCGGCGGAACCTCTTTGAATCAGAATGAGTCAGGTTAAATATGACCGCGACGACTACCGACTAGGCTCTGTACGAAAAGTCTTGAGACGAAGGTCAGGCAAGGCGAAAACAGCCGAGGAACGCCCGGGGTCGCGTCCGACTGTACTGGAGTACATGAGCATTCCGAGGCTGTTTTCAACGCAGCATGAACGAGTATCAAGGCTTTTCGTACAGAGCCTAGAGAGTATCGGTCTAAAGTCTGACTGGAAACGTACAAGTATTTCTGTTTGAGTAGAGCTGTCGCCATGACCGACAAGGAGTGTCATTTCTCAGTCACCTGACGACAATACAGTAGGCACACAACCTGATGAGGAGACAGGCCATGTCCTTGCAACACAGCAGCGACGACAAGATTCAAGTGATCCGCACGCAACCGGACCAGTCCCTGGGCTGCTCGTTCATCGACGCCCAAGGGCGCGAAGTACCGATCACCGAAGAGATGATCCAGAAAGCCTGCAGCGAACTGGAAGAACGACTGGTCAAGCCTGCCGAACAAAAGTGATACAGCCCGTCTTCGATTGAACCCGACCTAGATGTCGGGTTTTTTGTGCCCATGGACTCTACCACCCTGTAGCAAGCTCCCTCGCCACAACAGCAACCCCGTGGATCAAATGAGGGTGGCACCCAGCGCACTCACGATCTGCTGCAACGCCGCTGACTGCCCTTCAATGCGCACCTTCAAGCTGTCGATCTCCCGACGTGGCGGGTAATGTTTGCGCAGGGCATCGAAAGCGCTGCGTTGCTCGCTGACCGTTCCCACCAGGCTACGGCGGAAGTCCGCATCGTCACGACGCGGGTCGTATACGCCACGGCACAGCGCGGCCAGCGCCCAGGCGGGATCGGTGGCAGCGTCCAGAGTGATGCCGCCCAACCAGGGACGAGGCAGCAGATCGCCGAGGCTGACCGCAACCGGTACCTCCAGGAACGCGCACAAGGCTTCATAGATCTGCGCCGTGCCGCGCTGGCGACCATCGAGGCTGTAGCCGGCAATGTGCGGCGTGGCGATCACGCACAGGTCCGCCAGGTCCACGTCCACCGTCGGCTCCTGCTCCCAGACATCCAGCACCGCTTGCAGGTCTTCACGCTCCAGCAGCACATTGCGCAACGCGGTGTTATCGATCACTGGCCCGCGGGCCGCATTGATCAGCCAGGTACCGGGCTTGAGGCTGCTCAGGCGCGGCTCATCGAAGAGATGCAAGGTGGGATGCTCGCCGTCGCGCGTCAGGGGGGTGTGCAAGCTGATCACGTCGCACTGCTCGATGATCTGTTCCAGGCTCACATAATCACCACCCTCGATTGCCCGACGGGGTGGATCGCACACCTTCACGTCCCAACCCAGCCCCTTGAGCACTGCGATCAAACGCCCGCCCACCTGACCTGCGCCGACCACGCCGAAGGTGCGCTGCCGCAGGTCCGCGCCTTCGATTTCGGCCAGGGTCATCAGGCTGCCCAGCACGTAGTCCACCACACCACGGGCATTGCAGCCAGGCGCACTGGCCCAGCGGATGCCGGCCTCGGCGAAGTAGTCCAGGTCCAGGTGATCGGTGCCGATGGTGCAAGTGCCGACGAAACGCACATTGCTGCCTTCCAGCAAGGCACGATTGACCCGGCTGACGGAGCGCACCAGCAACACATCGGCCTGCGCGACCGTGTCCCGGTCGATGCCGCGCCCCGGCACCCGGCGGATCTCACCGAAGTCCTTGAAAAAGGCATCGAGCAGGGGAATGTTTTCGTCGGCGACGATCAGCATGGCAAAGCTCCTTTGGCGGGGTGGGCAGTGTAGGCGTTCCGGTGTGTCTGCGCATTAGTGGTTAAGAATGATGTTGTGGCGAGGGGATTTATCCCCGCTGGGGTGCGAAGCGCCCCTTAGATTTTGCGACTGCTGCGCAGTCGAGCGGGGATAAATCCCCTCGCCACAAGGGTATCCACAAACTTCTGCCATTGTTTACAAATCCCCAACACAGCTTTTTTCCTGACCACTGCGTCAACGCGTAGAATCCGCCGCCTTGCGCTAATTTTTCGGACGCTTCGCCTGTGAATCCCGTGATCGACAACCCCACCCTTCTCTCTCGCCCGGCCCGGGTTCGCCTGGAGGTCAGGACGCTGCTGGCCCTGGCGCTGCCGATCATGGTGGCGCAACTGGCGACCACCGCCATGGGCTTCGTCGATGCGGTGATGGCCGGTCGCGTCGGCCCACGGGACCTGGCGGCAGTAGCGTTGGGCAACTCGATCTGGGTGCCGGTGTTTCTGTTGATGACCGGCACACTGCTGGCGACTACGCCGAAAGTCGCCCAGCGCTTCGGCGCTGGAACCTTCGACGAGATCGGCCCATTGGTGCGCCAGGCCCTGTGGCTGGCGCTGGCGGTCGGATTGATGGCGACGCTGGCGCTGTTCAGCGCCGAGCCGATCCTGCACATCATGAAGGTGGACCCGGAGCTGATCGGTCCCTGCATGGAATACCTGCGAGGGATCGGCACCGGCCTGCCGGCCGTGGCGCTGTACCACGTACTGCGCTGCTTCAGCGACGGCCTGGGCCGCACGCGACCGGCCATGGTGCTGGGGTTGTGCGGGCTGGCGCTGAACATTCCGCTCAATTACATCTTCATCTACGGACACCTGGGCGTGCCGGCCATGGGCGGCGTCGGTTGCGGCTGGGCCACGGCTATCGTGATGTGGGTCATGGCCCTGGGCATGGCCGGCTGGACGCGCTGGGCGCCGGCCTATCGGTCGAGTCAATTGTTCAGCCGCTTCGATTGGCCGCAGTGGGCGGTCATCCAACGTCTGCTGGGCATTGGCCTGCCGATAGGCATCGCGGTGTTTACCGAGTCGAGCATTTTTGCGGTGATTGCACTGCTGATCGGCAGCCTCGGCGCCACGGTGGTGGCCGGGCATCAGATCGCGCTGAACTTCAGTTCCCTGGTGTTCATGATTCCCTACTCCCTGGCCATGGCCGTAACGGTGCGGGTCGGCCAGACACTGGGACGTGGCCAGCCTCGCGAGGCACGCTTCGCCGCTGGCGTGGGTATGGGCGCGGCCCTGGCGTATGCCTGCCTGTCGGCGAGCCTGATGCTGACGCTGCGCGGGCCCATCGCCGCGATCTACACCGCCGACCCGGTGGTGATCGACGTCGCCTCGATGCTGATCGTATATGCGGCGCTGTTCCAGTTTTCCGATGCGATCCAGGTCACCGCGGCGGGCGCGTTGCGCGGCTATCAGGACACCCGGGTGACGATGATCCTGACCCTGTTTGCCTATTGGGGCATCGGCTTGCCGGTGGGTTATGCCTTGGGCCTTACCGATTGGTTCGGCGCCGCCAACGGCCCGAGCGGGTTATGGCAAGGGCTGATCGTCGGGCTGAGCTGCGCGGCGCTGATGCTGTCGATCCGCCTGGCCCGCAGCGCGCGCAAGCCGATCCGCAGCAGCCGCTCGACGGGTTAAGCGAGCTTCTTGCGGATCCAGTAGCGGTACGTACCGTCCACCTCGTCCTGGGCCACCAGTTCGTGGTCGAGAAACACACAGAACTTGGGGATGTCGCGGCGGGTCGAGGGGTCGGTGGCGATCACTTTCAACAGCCCGCCCGGCACCAGGTCACGGATGTGCTGGTGCAGCATCATCACCGGCTCAGGGCAATTGAGGCCGGAGGCATCCAGCGTACCGTCGACCGGCGTATCGTTCATTTCACTCATGTTCTACTCCTGAAACTGGCGGGCATTGTCGCGCAATGTCGGCGAGTGGTCACCCTCGGCTTAACGCCACATGCCCTGTGGGAGCGAGCCTGCTCGCGAAGGCGCAAGATCCGTCAGCATTGATGTTAATGACACATCGCTATCGCGAGCAGGCTCGCTCCCACAGGAACACTCAGCGGGATCTGGGCTTCTTGCTGTCCAACCGCCGCAAATGGCAAGTCACTTCCTCGCGGTCGTGGTACAGCTGCTTGCAGCCAATCTCCACCTTGATCCCCCGGGCCTTGAAGCCATCGGCAATGCGTTCGAGCAGGCGCTTCACTTCGGCATAGCGCTGCTTCATCGGCAGCTTGAGGTTGACCACTGCCTCGCGACAATGGCCCTCGCCGATCCACTCTTCCAGCATCGCCGCATTGCGCGCCGGCTTCTCGACGATGTCGCAGACCATCCAGTCCACCGGCTGCTTGGGCTTGAAGGTAAAGCCATCCGCCATCAGGTGCTGCACCAGACCGGTGTCCATCAGGCTTTCGGCCATCGGACCGTTGTCGATGGCCGTCACCAGCATCCCGCGATTGACCAGTTGCCAGGTCCAACCACCCGGCGCGGCCCCCAGGTCGACGCCGGTCATGTCACTGTGCAGGCGCTCGTCCCACTCCTCCCGTGGAATGAAGTGGTGCCAGGCTTCTTCGAGCTTGAGGGTCGAGCGGCTCGGGGCCTCCCGAGGGAATTTCAGGCGGGGTATCCCCATTGGCCACATCGCCGAGTTGTCCGCTTCCGCCAGCCCCAGGAACACTTCACGGCCACTTTTGAACGTCAGCAGCAGGCGCGGCTTGTGCGGATCGTCCACCAGCTTGCCGGCGCCGGTCAGCGCCTTGCGCAGCGGGCCTTCGAACTTCTTGCAGAAGTTCGACAGTTCCTTGCCATCGTTAGTATCGACCACTTCCAGCCACAAGCTGCCGCAGACTGGAAACTGCGCCATCTGGGACAGGATGACGCTGATACGGTCGGTTTCCGGCAGATCAATGAACGTGCCACGGGCCCATTGGCGCGGGAAAATCAGCCCGGCAAAACGCTGGCCGCGCATCAGCCGCTCGGCGCCGTCCGCTTCGGTGCAGACGAATTCGGCGCAGGCGCTGGCCGGTTTGGCCTTGGCATAGCCGGCCACGTTGAGCCGGGCCGCGTGTTCGGCGATCTCGGAACAGACCTCGCCCTCGAAGCCGGGCCGGCAGTGCATGAAAAGCGTATTCATTGAAACTCCGTAGCAAAGCCTGTCACGAAAACCGGCGCATGATAACGGACTTCGGAACCCCGAACCTGCCCATAGAGTCCAGTGATTAGTCATCCGCTCAAAACAGGGCTAGGTTAAAGGCTCTGTCCGTCCCGTCAGTCCGTAGCCGTGCGGACTCAAAGGAGTGATTTCAATGCCGTCCCTCGATAGCCTGAAAACCCTTAAAACGCTGCAGGTCGACGCCAAGGCCTACCACTATTTCAGCCTGCCGGACGCCGCTCGCAGCCTCGGCGACCTGGACAAGCTGCCCATGTCGCTGAAAGTGCTGCTGGAAAACCTGCTGCGCTGGGAAGATGAAAAAACCGTCACCGGTGCCGATCTCAAAGCGCTGGCCGGGTGGTTGAAAGAACGTCGTTCCGACCGCGAGATTCAATACCGACCGGCACGGGTATTGATGCAGGACTTCACCGGTGTCCCGGCCGTGGTCGACCTGGCCGCCATGCGCGCCGCCGTGGAAAAGGCCGGCGGCGATCCCCAGCGGATCAACCCGCTGTCGCCAGTGGACCTGGTGATCGACCACTCGGTGATGGTGGACCGGTTCGCCAGTCGCCAGGCGTTCGAGCAGAACGTCGACATCGAGATGCAGCGCAACGGCGAACGCTACGCCTTCCTGCGCTGGGGCCAGAGCGCCTTCGCCAACTTCAGCGTGGTACCGCCGGGCACCGGGATCTGCCACCAGGTCAACCTCGAATACCTGGGCCGCACCGTCTGGACCAAGGAGGAAGACGGCCGCACCTATGCTTTCCCGGATACCCTGGTGGGCACCGACTCCCACACCACCATGATCAACGGCCTCGGTGTGCTGGGCTGGGGCGTCGGTGGGATCGAGGCCGAAGCCGCCATGCTCGGCCAGCCGGTGTCGATGCTGATTCCCGAGGTCATCGGTTTCAAACTCACCGGCAAGCTGCGCGAAGGCATCACCGCCACCGACCTGGTCCTTACCGTCACGCAGATGCTGCGCAAAAAAGGCGTGGTGGGTAAATTCGTCGAGTTCTATGGCGATGGCCTCGCCGACCTGCCCCTGGCCGACCGCGCCACCATCGCCAACATGGCCCCGGAGTACGGCGCCACGTGCGGTTTCTTCCCGGTGGACGACGTCACCCTGGATTACCTGCGCCTGTCCGGGCGCCCGGCGGAAACGGTGAAACTGGTAGAAGCCTATTGCAAGGCCCAGGGCCTGTGGCGCTTGCCTGGCAAGGAACCGGTGTTCACCGACACCCTGGAGCTGGACATGGGCAGCGTCGAAGCCAGCCTGGCCGGGCCGAAACGCCCCCAGGACCGGGTTTCGCTGCCCAACGTCGGCCAGGCATTCAGCGATTTCCTGGGGCTGCTGGTCAAACCCACCAGCAAGGAAGAAGGTCGCCTGGAAAGCGAAGGCGGCGGTGGTGTTGCGGTGGGCAATGCCGATCAGGTGGGTGAGGCCGAGTACGAGTTCGAAGGCCACACCTACCGCCTGAAAAACGGTGCGGTGGTAATCGCAGCCATTACTTCCTGCACCAACACCTCCAACCCCAGTGTGATGATGGCCGCCGGGCTGCTGGCGAAAAAAGCCGTGGAAAAAGGTTTGACCCGCAAGCCCTGGGTCAAGAGTTCCCTGGCACCGGGTTCCAAGGTGGTCACCGATTACTACCAGGCCGCCGGCCTGACCGAGTACCTGGATCAACTGGGCTTTGCCCTGGTGGGCTACGGCTGCACCACCTGCATCGGCAACTCCGGGCCCTTGCCGGACCCGATCGAAAAAGCCATCCAGAAAGCCGACCTGACCGTGGCCTCGGTATTGTCGGGCAACCGCAACTTCGAAGGCCGCGTGCATCCGCTGGTCAAGACCAACTGGCTGGCCTCGCCGCCCCTGGTGGTGGCCTACGCCCTGGCCGGCACGGTGCGTATCGATATCAGCAGCGAACCGTTAGGCAATGACCGCGACGGCAATCCGGTGTACCTGCGGGATATCTGGCCCAGCAGCAAGGAAGTCGCCGACGCCGTGGCCCAAGTGGACACCGGCATGTTCCACAAGGAGTACGCCGCCGTGTTTGCCGGCGACGAGCAATGGCAGGCCATCGAGGTGCCGCAAGCAGCGACTTACGTCTGGCAGCCGGACTCGACCTATATCCAGCACCCACCCTTCTTCGACAGCATCGACGGGCCACCACCGGCCATTCGTAACATCGAAGGCGCCCGGGTACTGGCCCTGCTTGGCGATTCGGTCACCACCGACCACATCTCCCCGGCCGGCAATATCAAGGCCGACAGCCCGGCGGGGCGGTACCTGCGCGAACAGGGCGTGGAACCGCGGGATTTCAATTCCTATGGCTCAAGGCGTGGCAATCACCAGGTGATGATGCGCGGCACGTTTGCCAATATCCGGATCCGCAACGAAATGCTCGGCGGCGAGGAAGGCGGCAACACCATCTACATTCCCAACGGCGAAAGAATGCCGATCTACGATGCCGCCATGTTGTATCAGGCCAAGGGCACGCCGCTGGTGGTGATCGCGGGGCAGGAATACGGCACCGGCTCCAGTCGGGACTGGGCGGCCAAGGGTACGAACCTGCTGGGGGTCAAGGCGGTGATCGCCGAAAGCTTCGAACGCATCCACCGTTCCAACCTGGTGGGCATGGGCGTACTGCCATTGCAGTTCAAACTCGATCAGAACCGCAAGAGCCTGAACCTGACCGGCAAGGAAACCCTGGACATCCTCGGCCTGGACGACGTCGAACTGACACCGCGGATGAACCTGCCACTGGTCATCACCCGCGAGGACGGCAGCCAGGAGCGGATCGAGGTGTTGTGTCGGATCGATACCTTGAATGAAGTGGAGTACTTCAAGGCAGGCGGGATCCTGCACTATGTCCTGCGGCAATTGATTTCAGGTTAAACGCAATTCCTGTGGGAGCGAGCCTGCTCGCGAAGGCGATCTGTCAGTCATTGAAGTACTGACTGGCCCAGCGCTTTCGCGAGCAAGCCCGCTCCCACAGTCCTGCCCTTGGCTGACGAGTATCAATCATCAGATCAATCGCCGTTTTTTGTATCGCTCCGCTTATACTCCCTCTCGCCGGCGCTCAAGGACCTGAGTCAACCGGCTGACTTTCCACGCCTACGCATGAATCTGCATGGATACAAAATTGTGCTCTTTGAGCGACTTGGCATCGTCGTAGACGCGGCGGCCACTTTCGCCCGAAGTTCCACAGCCTAAAAGGACGTTATATGCCTGCTTTACCCTGGCCGTACCTGGCCTTCCTGTCCGTCGGCTATTGCCTGGCCCTGGCCTACGGAAAACTGGCCTGGACCGCCGCCATCTCAATCGCACTGTTACTACTGGCCGGCTATGCAGTCCGCCAGCGGCAGATACCGGTCGGCCGCTTTCTCGGTCACGCCCTTTTCCTCATCCTGGCCCTGGCGCTGGCCCTGCACTGGATGCCGGGCTTCTTCAACGGGCGGGCAATCCCGGCTCATCGCTTGACCGATGATGCCGTCCCGTTTGCCATGTACCTCAATCAGGACAAGCCGCTGATCGGTTTCTGGTTGCTGTTGGCGTGTCCATGGATCGTCGGCCGGCGCACGCTTGGCCTGTCGTTCCTGGCCACGGCCCTGGGCCTGGTGCTGAGTGCGATATTGGCCCTGGGCGGAGCGATCGTGCTGGGCATGATTCACTGGGCACCGAAGTGGCCGGACCAGGCCTGGATATGGGTCGCCAACAATCTTCTACTGGTGACGGTGGTGGAGGAAGCGCTGTTTCGTGGCTACATTCAAGGCAGCTTGAGCCGGCGCTTCAGTCATCTGGCCCATGGCGACAACCTGGCGTTGCTCCTGGCCTCGCTGCTGTTCGGCCTGGTACACGCCGGCGCCGGTTGGCAATGGGTGCTGCTGTCGGGCCTGGCGGGGATCGGCTACGGGCTTGCCTATCGCTTTGGCGGCCTGGGCGCGGCGATTGCTACCCACTTCGGTCTCAATCTGCTTCATTTCGCCCTATTTACCTACCCGATGCTGGCGTGATACCGACGGGGAAAATAACTTCAATAAAAGCCTGACGTTGCCGACAACCTTTCAAAGCCTTGCGGATTATTCACACCATGCGTAACAACCAACCCATCACACAACGCGAAAGGACCTTCCCGGCCCAGCAACGATTGATCTCCACCACCAATGCCAAGGGCGTGATCACCTACTGCAACGATGCGTTCGTTGAAATCAGCGGGTTTTCCAAGGAAGAACTGATTGGTTCGCCCCACAATCTGGTGCGCCACCCCGACGTCCCGTCGGCCGTGTTCGCCCATATGTGGAACACCCTGAAACAAGGCTTGCCATGGATGGGCATCGTCAAGAATCGCTGCAAGAGCGGCGATCACTACTGGGTCAACGCCTACGTCACCCCCGTGTTCGAAGGTAACCAGGTGGTCGGCTACGAATCGGTACGGGTCAAGCCCAGCGCCGAACAGATCGCCCGGGCCGAAGCCCTCTACCAGCGCATCAACCAAGGCAAGTCGGCGGTCCCCCGCAGCGACAAGTGGGTGCCGATGCTCCAGGACTGGCTGCCGTTCATCCTGGTCAGCCAGTTGAGCTTCATCGTCGGCGCCTTCCTCAATTCTTCCTGGGGGTTTGCCCTGGCCGCCTTGCTGTCGGTGCCCCTCGGGCTGATGGGCCTGCAATGGCAGCAACGCGGGATCAAGCGCCTGCTGCGCCTGGCCGAGCAAACCACGTCCGACCCGCTGATCGCCCGGATGTACACCGACAGCCGTGGCGTCCAGGCGCGCCTGGAGATGTCGATCCTCAGCCAGGAGGCTCGCCTGAAAACCTGCCTGACCCGTCTGCAGGACACCGCCGAACACCTCAACGATCAGGCGCGGCAGTCCAACACCCTGGCCCACAACAGCTCCAGCGGCCTGGAACGCCAGCGAGTGGAAACCGAACAGGTGGCCACAGCGGTCAACCAGATGGCCGCCACCACCCAGGAAGTCGCCAGCCACGTGCAACGCACCGCCGACGCCACCCAGGAAGCCAACCGCCTGACCGGTCGCGGACGCGACATCGCCGGGGAAACCCGCGAGGCCATCGAACGCTTGTCCGTGGTGGTCGGCGAAACCGGCCAGACCGTGACCCAACTGGCCAAGGACAGCGACGAGATCGGCGGCGTGGTGGATGTGATCAAAGGCATCGCCGACCAGACCAACCTGCTGGCCCTCAACGCCGCCATCGAAGCGGCACGTGCCGGCGAGATGGGTCGCGGCTTTGCCGTGGTGGCCGATGAAGTCCGGCAACTGGCGCAACGCACCAGCGAATCCACCGGGCAGATCCATGCCCTGATCGCCAAACTCCAGCAAACCGCCACCAATGCCGTGCAGACCATGGATGCCGGTCATCGCCAGGCCGAAGAAGGCGTGGCGCGGGTGATGGAAGCGGACGAAGCGCTGGTGGGCATCAGTGAAGCGGTGGCCAATATCACCGACATGACCACCCAGATCGCCGCCGCAACAGAGGAACAAAGCTCGGTGGCCGAAGAGATCAGCCGTAACATCAGCAACATCTCGGAACTGGCCGACCAGACCTCGGGGCAGGCCCACAGCTCGGCGCTATTGAGCGAAGAACTGACCCGCACGGCCAATACCCAGTACTCGTTGGTGGAGCGGTTCAACCGCTGATCGAATGCCTGCTCGATAAAAAACCCGGACAGTGACAGCTTCCGGGTTTTTTATTGCTTGTCCTGGCCCCATCGCGAGCAGGCTCGCTCCCACATGTGGAACGCACTCCCCTGTGGGAGCGAGCCTGCTCGCGATGAGGCCCGCCCAATCACCTCACGTCCGAAGAAGAAACCCCGACACCCTCAGCGCCGCAGCTTCCAAATGCTGCTCATGACTGAACCCCGAAGCCTTCAACGGCTTCAGATCATGGTCCCCTGCCACCAACCACAGCAACTCAATGCTCGGTGACAAAGTGTAGCCCTGCACCGCCTCACGATTACCCAAGGCATCCCGCTCACCCTGGACGATCAATGCCGGGGTCTTCAACCCGGCCAAATGCTCGACCCGCGGCTTTTCCGGCTTGCCTGCCGCATAGAACGGATAACCCAGGCACACCAACCCTTCACACACCAGCTCGTCGGCCAACAGGCTCGCCATCCGCCCGCCCATGGACTTGCCACCGATGGCCAGCCGCCCAGCGACATAAGGCCGCACCAACGCATACACCTCTCGCCAGCATTCCAGCAGCTTGGGTGCCGGGTTGGGGGGACGTTTGCCCCCGTCCAGACGCCGTTGGGCCATGTAGGGAAACTCGAAGCGCAACACGTTGACCCCATGGGCAGCAAGGCGTGCGGCCATTTCGTTCATGAAGCCGCTGTCCATCGGCGCACCAGCGCCGTGGGCGAGGATCAGGCTGGGCGCCTCGCCACCGGTGCCCGATTGCGCGGCCGTCCACAGCCAGCCGTGTTGTGCCACGCACCGCGCCCATTGATCCCCGTCAATACTGGCCTTGTGCTGTTTGTCCATGCTTGCCTCGCTTTCAGTCTGCCTATAACTCCAGGCGAAGATGCCGCGCTGCCTTGCGCAGGCACGCTCTTCGGCTGAACCGTGGATGGGGAACCATGAACACTTCTATCAGTACCGCCTACAACTACAAGGTGGTCCGCCAATTCGCCATTATGACGGTGGTGTGGGGCATCGTCGGCATGGGGCTCGGGGTTTTTCTCGCGGCCCAATTGGTCTGGCCGCAGCTCAACTTCGATTTGCCCTGGACCAGCTTCGGTCGCCTGCGCCCGCTGCACACCAACGCGGTGATTTTCGCCTTCGGTGGCTGCGCCCTGTTCGCCAGCTCGTTCTACTCGGTACAGCGCACCTGCCAGACGCAGTTGTTTGCACCGAAAATCGCTGCGTTCTGCTTCTGGGGCTGGCAATTGGTGATCCTGCTGGCGGCCATCAGCCTGCCGCTGGGCTACACCAGCTCCAAGGAGTATGCCGAGCTGGAATGGCCGATCGATATTCTGATCACCATCGTCTGGGTCGCCTACGCCATCGTGTTCTTCGGCACCGTGGCCAAGCGCAACACCAAGCACATCTACGTGGGTAACTGGTTCTTCGGCGGGTTCATCCTGACCGTGGCGATCCTGCACATCGTCAACAACCTGGAACTGCCGGTGAGCTTCACCAAGTCCTACTCGGTGTACGCCGGGGCCACGGACGCGATGGTGCAATGGTGGTATGGGCACAACGCCGTGGGCTTTTTCCTCACCGCGGGCTTTTTGGGGATGATGTACTACTTCGTGCCGAAACAGGCCGAGCGTCCGGTGTACTCCTATCGCTTGTCCATCGTGCACTTCTGGGCGCTGATCACCCTGTACATCTGGGCCGGTCCGCACCACCTGCACTACACCGCGCTGCCGGACTGGGCGCAGTCCCTGGGCATGGTGATGTCGCTGATCCTGCTGGCACCCAGCTGGGGCGGCATGATCAATGGCATGATGACCCTCTCGGGCGCCTGGCATAAATTGCGCAGCGATCCGATCCTGCGGTTCCTGGTGGTGTCCCTGGCGTTCTACGGCATGTCGACCTTCGAAGGCCCGATGATGGCCATCAAGACTGTCAACGCCCTCTCCCACTACACCGACTGGACCATCGGCCACGTCCACGCCGGCGCGCTCGGCTGGGTGGCGATGATTTCCATCGGTGCGCTTTACCACATGATCCCGAAAGTCTTCGGCCGGCCACAGATGCACAGCATCGGCCTGATCAACGCGCATTTCTGGCTCGCGACCATCGGCACCGTGCTCTACATCGCCTCGATGTGGGTCAACGGCATCGCCCAGGGCCTGATGTGGCGGGCAGTGAACGAGGACGGCACGCTCACCTACTCCTTCGTCGAAACCCTGGTGGCCAGCCACCCCGGCTTCATCGTACGGCTGGTGGGCGGGGCAGTCTTCCTCAGCGGCATGTTGCTGATGGCCTACAACACCTGGCGCACCGTGCGGGCCTACCAGCCTGCCGAAGCCGCCGCTGCCGCGCAGATGGCTTGAGGAGTCCGCCATGAAACACGAAACAATCGAAAAAAACGTCGGCTTGCTGATGCTGCTGATGGTTCTCGCCGTGAGCATCGGCGGCCTGACCCAGATCGTGCCGTTGTTCTTCCAGGACGTGACCAACAAACCGGTGGACGGCATGAAGCCCTACACCGCCCTGCAGTTGGAAGGCCGTGACATCTACATCCGCGAAGGTTGCGTCGGCTGCCATTCGCAGATGATCCGCCCCTTCCGCGCCGAGACCGAGCGCTACGGCCATTACTCGGTGGCGGGCGAAAGCGTCTGGGACCACCCGTTCCTGTGGGGCTCCAAGCGCACCGGTCCGGACCTGGCCCGGGTCGGCGCACGCTACTCCGACGACTGGCACCGCGCGCACTTGTACAACCCGCGCAACGTCGTGCCCGAGTCGAAGATGCCGGCCTACCCGTGGCTGGTGACCCAGGCGGTGGACAGCAGCCACACCGAAACCAAGCTGCGCGCCATGCGCACCCTCGGCGTGCCTTACACCGATGACGACATCGCCGGCAGCGTGGCCTCGCTCAAGGGCAAGACCGAAATGGACGCACTGGTGGCCTACCTGCAAGTGCTCGGCACTGCCATCAAGAGCAAGAGGTGAGTCCCATGTTTCTTGAAATGAGCACTGGAATGATCCGCGGCCTGGGCACGGTCGTGGTGTTCGTGGCCTTCATCGGCCTGCTCCTGTGGGCGTTCAGCAGCAAGCGCGGTCCGGAATTCGCCCAGGCGCGCCTGCTGCCGTTCGCCGACGAGCCACCCGCCGACATCGCCCATCCCCAAGACCCTGCAACAAGGAGTACCCGGCCATGACCACCTTCTGGAGTACGTGGATCTGCGTACTGACCCTCGGCAGCCTGATCGGCCTGACCTGGCTGTTGATAGGTACCCGCAAGGGCGAGACCAAGGGCAGCGTCGACCAGACCATGGGCCACAGCTTCGACGGCATCGAGGAGTACGACAACCCGCTGCCGCAGTGGTGGTTCCTGTTGTTCGCCGGCACCCTGGTGTTTTCCGTCGGTTACCTGATCCTGTACCCGGGCCTGGGCAACTGGAAAGGCATCCTGCCTGGCTATGAAAACGGCTGGACCGGCGCCCATGAATGGGAAAAGGAGATGGCCAGGGCCGACGCCCGGTTCGGACCGATCTTCGCCAAATTCGCGGCGATGCCCGTGGAAGAAGTCGCCAAGGACCCACAAGCCCTGAAAATGGGCGGTCGCCTGTTCGCCTCCAACTGCTCGGTCTGCCACGGCTCGGATGCCAAGGGTGCCTTCGGCTTTCCGAACCTGACCGACGACAATTGGCGCTGGGGCGGCGCGGCCGACACCATCAAGACCACCATCATGGGCGGTCGCATGGCGGCGATGCCGGCCTGGGGTGAAATACTGGGGGATGCCGGGGTCAAGAACGTAGCCGCGTATGTACGTCATGACTTGGCCGGCCTGCCGCTGCCAGCCGATAGCGGTGCCGACCTGGAAGCCGGCAGACAGGCGTTCAGCACCACCTGCGTCGCTTGCCACGGCGCCAACGGCCAAGGCACCGAAGCCATGGGCGCGCCGAACCTGACGCAACCGGCAGGCTTCATCTACGGCACCAGCCTGGCCCAGCTGCAACAGACCATCCGCCACGGCCGCCACGGCCACATGCCGGCGCAGAACGAAATGCTCGGCAATGACAAGGTGCAACTGCTCGCGGCTTACGTCTACAGCCTGTCCCACCCTGCCGGTGTCGAGCGCCTGCAAGCCGATCGTAAAAGCGAATAAATCCTGACCACATGAACAGCCGCATCCATCGGATGCGGCAACCCCATGCCTGCGCGCGACCCATTGTCGCACCCTCCCAAGGTCTTCCTTTCGGTTCCCCGGAATCGGGTCTAAGCTTGCTTCTGCGTGTACTGGCGACTGCCGGTTTCAGGTCGACCCGACCCGATGTGTTCGACAATCGTTCGACAAAAACGCCGTAAAGACAGGCAGATACCGGCCGTAATGGCAATGGCCCGGTGTCATCCGAACGCCGAGTTTGAACACACCCCGTTACAACCGACCTGACCCCCTCGCCTCTTTCCTTCGGTGCGACACTTTGCCGAGGGCCCATTTTGTCCCTACGCGGCGCATGGAAAGGCCGCAGAATCAGCTTTTGGAAGCATTGACCCAGGTCATGGCGCGTTGCAATGACCCCCCGCTTTCTCCATACTTGCGGCCGATTTTTATCCTAATAAAACACCCAAACCGTGGAACCTTAGAATGAGCACAGCAATCAGTCCGACTGCTTATAACTATAAGGTAGTCCGCCAGTTCGCCATCATGACGGTGGTCTGGGGGATCCTTGGCATGGGGCTCGGTGTCTTCATCGCCTCGCAACTGGTCTGGCCGGAGTTGAACTTCGATCTGCCATGGACGACGTTTGGACGCCTGCGCCCGCTGCACACCAACCTGGTGATCTTCGCCTTCGGTGGTTGTGCATTGTTTGCCACTTCCTACTACGTCGTGCAGCGAACCTGCCAGACGCGACTGATCTCCGACAGCCTTGCGGCCTTCACCTTCTGGGGTTGGCAAGCGGTCATCGTCGGCGCGATCGTGACCTTGCCCATGGGTTTGACCACCACCAAGGAATATGCAGAGCTGGAATGGCCCCTGGCTATTCTGCTGGCCATCGTCTGGGTGACCTACGGCCTGGTGTTCTTCGGCACCATCGTCAAGCGCAAGACCAAGCACATCTACGTCGGTAACTGGTTCTACGGCGCCTTCATCGTCGTGACGGCCATGCTGCACATCGTCAACCACATGTCGCTGCCGGTCAGCCTGTTCAAGTCATACTCGGCCTATTCGGGCGCGACCGACGCGATGATCCAGTGGTGGTACGGCCACAACGCCGTGGGCTTCTTCCTGACCACCGGCTTCCTGGGCATGATGTACTACTTCGTGCCGAAACAGGCCGAGCGCCCGATCTACTCCTATCGCCTGTCCATCGTCCACTTCTGGGCGCTGATCACCCTGTACATCTGGGCCGGTCCGCACCACCTGCACTACACCGCGCTGCCGGACTGGGCGCAGTCCCTGGGCATGGCGATGTCGATCATCCTCCTGGCGCCAAGCTGGGGCGGCATGATCAACGGCATGATGACCCTGTCGGGCGCCTGGCATAAGCTGCGCACCGACCCGATCCTGCGGTTCCTGGTGGTGTCCCTGGCGTTCTACGGCATGTCGACCTTCGAAGGCCCGATGATGGCCATCAAGACCGTCAACTCCCTGAGCCACTACACCGACTGGACCATCGGCCACGTCCACGCCGGCGCGCTCGGCTGGGTGGCGATGATTTCCATCGGCGCCATCTACCACATGATCCCGAAACTGTTCGGTCGTGCGCAGATGCACAGCACCCCGCTGATCAACGCGCACTTCTGGCTCGCGACCATCGGTACCGTGCTCTACATCGCCTCGATGTGGGTCAACGGCATTACCCAGGGCCTGATGTGGCGCGCAATCAACGACGACGGCACCCTGACCTACTCGTTCGTTGAAGCGCTGCAAGCCAGCCACCCTGGCTACATCGTCCGTGCCCTGGGCGGCGCGTTCTTCGCCAGCGGCATGCTGTTCATGGCCTACAACGTGTACCGCACCGTTCGTGCTTCTGACCCGGCTGAAGCTGAAGCCGCCGCCAAGATCGCCGTAGTTGGAGCTCACTGATGAAGCACGAAGCAGTAGAGAAGAATATCGGCCTGCTGGCCTTCTTCATGGTCATCGCCGTGAGCATCGGCGGCCTGACCCAGATCGTTCCGCTGTTCTTCCAGGACGTGACCAACAAGCCGGTCGAAGGCATGAAGCCGCGTACCGCCCTTGAACTGGAAGGCCGCGACATCTACATCGCCAACGGCTGTGTCGGCTGCCACTCGCAGATGATCCGTCCGTTCCGCGCCGAGACCGAACGCTACGGCCACTACTCGGTCGCCGGCGAAAGCGTCTGGGACCACCCGTTCCTGTGGGGTTCCAAGCGTACCGGTCCGGACCTGGCCCGTGTTGGCGGCCGTTACTCCGATGACTGGCACCGTGCGCACTTGTACAACCCGCGCAACGTAGTGCCCGAGTCGAAAATGCCGGCCTACCCGTTCCTCGTGGAAAACAAGCTCGACGGCAAAGACACCGCGAAAAAAATGGAAGTCCTGCGCACCCTGGGCGTGCCTTACACCGACGAAGACATCGCCGGTGCCAAGGATGCCGTGAAGGGCAAGACCGAAATGGACGCGCTGGTGGCCTATCTGCAAGGCCTGGGCACCATCATCAAAAGCAAACGGTGATTCTTAATGGATATCGGGATGATTCGCGGCCTGGGCACCGTCGTCGTGATGGTGGCTTTTATCGGTCTGGCCCTGTGGGTGTTCAGCCCCAAGCGCAAGTCGGAGTTTGACGACGCGACCTTGCTGCCGTTCGCGGATGATCCCGAAGCCATCAAGCACGTCGAGCAAGCTTCTAGGAGTAACAAAGAATGACAACGTTCTGGAGTCTGTACGTCACAGTCCTCAGCCTGGGAACGATCTTCTCCCTGACCTGGCTGCTGCTGTCGACCCGCAAGGGCCAGCGCAGCGAGGCCACCGAAGAGACGGTTGGCCATTCCTTCGACGGGATCGAGGAATACGACAACCCGCTGCCGAAATGGTGGTTCATGCTGTTCGTGGGCACCATCGTGTTCGCCCTCGGCTACCTGGCGCTCTACCCTGGCCTGGGCAACTGGAAAGGCCTGCTGCCAGGCTATAACTACCTGGACACCGAAAAGCAGACCGCTTTCGCCAACGGCCAGACCGGCTGGACCGGCGTGCACGAGTGGGAAAAGGAAATGGCGCGCTCGGATGCCAAGTTCGGTCCGATCTTCGCCAAGTTCGCTTCCATGCCCATCGAAGAAGTTGCCAAGGATCCGCAAGCCCTGAAGATGGGCGGCCGCCTGTTCGCCTCCAACTGCTCGGTCTGCCACGGTTCCGACGCCAAGGGTGCCTACGGTTTCCCTAACCTGACCGACGCCGACTGGCGCTGGGGCGGCGAGCCGGAAACCATCAAGACCACCATCATGGGCGGTCGTCACGCGGTGATGCCGGGCTGGGCTGCCGTCGTCGGCGAGCAGGGTGTCGCCGACGTGGCGTCTTACCTGGTGACCAGCCTGCACGGTCGCAAACTGCCGGAAGGCGCCAAGGCCGATCCGGCCAATGGCCAGAAAATCTTCGCTGCCAACTGCGTGGCCTGCCACGGTCCGGCAGGCCAGGGTACTCCAGCCATGGGCGCACCTAACCTGACGCACCCGGCCGCGTTCATCTACGGTTCGAGCTTCGCTCAACTGCAGCAGACCATCCGCTACGGCCGCCAGGGCCAGATGCCTGCCCAGGCCGACCTGCAAGGCAACGACAAGGTCCACCTGCTGGCCGCCTATGTCTACAGCCTGTCCCACGGCGAAAAGGCTCCGGCCGCTGACGCCCAGTAAGGCTTACGCCTGATACACGGAAGGCCCCGTCAATGCACATTGACGGGGCCTTTTTCATGGCCGGTCCGATAGGACGCGCCGTTTCTCTTGCTGCCTACCAGCCAAAGTAGTAACGTGCCTACATCAGCGTTCAATGAGGGCACGCCATGTCCATCACCACCATGTCCAGCCGCGAATTCAACCACGACACAAGTGGTGCCAAAAAAGCCACCCGCGAAGGGCCCGTCATCATCACCGACCGTGGCAAGCCGGCCCATGTGCTGCTAAGCATTGAGGAGTATCAAAAACTGACCGGCATCGGCGCCAGCATTGTCGAGCTGCTGGTCATGCCCGATGCGCCGGATATCGATTTCGACACCGAGCGCGCCGTCATCACTCCTCGAGCGGTAGACCTGTCCTGATGTATCTACTCGACACCAATGTCATTTCGGAATTGCGCAAACCCCAGGCCGACAGCAACGTGCAGGCCTGGGCCCGCAGCGTGGCTGCGCCCAGTCTGTATGTCTCGGCGATTACCATCCTGGAACTGGAAACCGGTGTGCTGCGTTTCGAACGCAAGGACCCGAGCCAAGGCGGTCACCTGCGCGCCTGGCTGGACAACCACGTCTTGCCCGCCTTTGCCGGCAGGATCCTGGCGGTGGACCGCGCCGTGGCACTGCGCTGCGCCCGTCTGCACGTGCCCGACCGCAGCAATGAATGCGACGCGCTGATCGCTGCCACGGCGCTGATCCATGGCCTGACCGTGGTCACTCGCAACGTAGCGGACTTCGAAGCCAGCGGGGTTACGCTGCTCAATCCGTGGGTCGCCTGACCGACCGATTGCCTGATTCATCTTAAGCTGGTCCAATGCCCGCTCGCACGGATACGCAAGCCAGATTGCCAGGGAGACAAGGCGCAATGGAAGGCCTCACAGTCCTAGAACCAATAGCCGCCAGCGGTTGCCACTGTCAGGGTAACGCGCATGTCTGACGCGCTCTGGGCCGCTCGCCTGGGCGATGCGCTGGATCACACCTCGATGATGGCCGACATCCTCGGCGGTGTGCTGGAGGTGGCGGCTAACATCGCGATCACCGCCGTCGCCACCGCCGCCGTGGTGGCGGCCACCGGCATCACGGTCGCGACCGGTGGCCTCGGCTGCTTCCTGCTCGGCGCTGTAGTCGGTGCGGTCGTCGGTATCGCCATGAGCAAGACCGGCGCCGACAAGGGCCTGAGCAATATCTGCGAGGGCATCGGCAACGCCCTTTTTCCGCCCACGGTGCAGGCCAACATCCTCACCGGCTCCACCGACACCTTGACCAACAACATCCCCGCCGCCCGCGCCGCCGGGGCCATCGAGTCCCATGTCGCACCGGCCGGCACCGAGCTGGAAGCGCCCGAGCCCAGCTACCTGGACATGGCCGAGAGCTTCTTCTCGCAGATGTGGCGACCCACCGTCGCCACACCCGCCCCCGGCGCCGTGCCCAAGCCGTTGGATATGATCACCTGCCTGAAGCATCCGCCGATGCCGCCGCAGTTCCTGGCCGAAGGCTCGGACAAGGTCACCATCAACGGCCAGCCCGCCGTGCGCAGCGGCGACCGCAGTACCTGCGAAGCCAAGGTGGTGTCGTCCGGGTTGATTTCCCCCGACGTGACCATCGGCGGTGGCACCGTGGTGGTACGGGAGATCCGCAGCGGCAAGACGCCGGGGGTGGGGCTGGCGGTCACCGCGTTGCTGATGCTCAAGGGCGGCAAAGGCAAGTTCCTGAGCAACCTGCCATGCATGTTGATAGGCGGCGCAGCCTCGATGGCGGTCAGCAGTGCCATGGGCGCGGCGGCCAATGCGGCCATGGGCTCGTCGAACCCGGTGCATGCGGCGACTGGCGCGAAAGTGTTGGGGGATGTCGAGGAACTGGACTTCGTCTTGCCGGGTATCCTGCCCATCGACTGGCAGCGTTTCTACAACAGTCGCGACGAACGCCGTGACGGCCTGTTCGGCGCCGGCTGGAGCGTCGCCTACGAAATACGCGTAGAGATCCTGCCCCATCCCGAAGGCGGCGAAACCCTGGTCTATACCGACGAACAGGGCCGGCGCATCGACATGGGTTCGATTCCCTTGGGCGGCGCGGTGTTCAGCGCCGGCGAAGGCCTCAGCGTGCGGCGGCACGCCAACGGTGAACTGCTGATCGAAAGCGCGGACGGCTTGTACCGGTTGTTCAAGCCCACATCGGCGAATGCCACGCTGCTGCGCCTGGAACAGCTCGGTGATCGCAACGACAACCGCATCCACCTCGACTACGACGAAGCCGGGCAACTGGTACGGCTGCGTGACACGTTCGACCTGGTGCAGGTCGAACTGGCCTATGACGAGCGCTGGCCACGACGGGTCAGCCGGATCGAGCGCCTCTACCCCGACCAGCGCCGCGAAGTGCTGATGCACTACGGCTACGATGCCCAGGGAGACCTGGCGCAGGTGCGCCAGTCCAACAGCCAGGTCAAACGCCGTTATGCCTACGACCTCGGGCGGCGGATGGTGGAGCATCAGTTGCCCACGGGGCTGCGCTGCTTCTATGAATGGGCCTTGGTCGAAGGCCAGGAATGGCGCGTGGTCCGCCATTGGACCGACGCTGGCGATACCTACATATTCGACTATGACCTGGCCGGCGGCATCACCCGCATCACCGACGGCTTGAATCGCGTCAGCACCCGACGCTGGGATGCGCGCTACCAGATCACCGAAGCCACCGACGCACTGAATCGCACCTGGGCATTCCAGTGGAACGACGAAAGCCAGTTGCTGGGGGCAACCGACCCCAACGGTGGGCAACATCAGTTCAGCTATGACGAAGCGGGCAATCTCTGCCAGACCCTCGACCCGCTCGGGCGTAGCGAGTCGACGCTGTGGCTCGAACACTGGGCCCTGCCCCTGGCGGAAACCGATGCCGCAGGCAATACCTGGCAATACCGCTATGACGCGCGGGGCAATCGCACGGTTGAAACCGATCCCCTGGGCCACGTCACCCGCTATCGCCACGATGCCCATGGCCAGGTGGTGGAGATCATCGACGCCACCGGCAAAAGCAAGACGATGCGCTGGACGGCCCTCGGCCAACTCAGCGAACACACCGACTGCTCCGGCTACACCACCCGGTTGAGCTACGACGAGCGCGGTCTGCTGCTCAGCAGCAGCGATGCGCTGGGGGAACGCACCAGTTTCAGCTACGACGACCAGGGCAGGTTGCTGAGCAAGCAGTTGCCGGACGGGCGCATCGAACACTATCAACGCGATGCCAGCGGCCAGTTGATCGGCTACAGCGATCCCGCCGGCCACACCACATCGTTCCAGCACACGCCGAGCGGTCAACTGCGCCTGCGCACCGACGCCCACGGCCGGCGGGTGGAGTTGAGCTACGACAGTTATGGGCGGCTGCTGGCCCTGACCAACGAGAACGGCGAAAGCTATCGGTTTGCCTGGGATGCGGGTGATCGCTTGAGCGCCGAGCACAGCCTGGACGGCAGCCTCAAGCGCTATGCCTACGATGCGCTGGACAACGTCACTCGCGTGCAAGCCGTCGCCGTTCCCGGCAGCACTGACCTGGACCTCTCGCCGCAAGCCCCCATCATCCATGAGCTGGAACGCGATGCCATGGGTCGGCTGGTCGCCAAGGTCACCGCCGACGGGCGCACCGAATACCGCTATGACGCCCTCGATCAGGTCAAGGCCATCACCTTCACCGGCCTGGCCGGCGAACAGCAAAGCATCGGCTTCAGCTACGACGCGCTTGGGCAACTGATCGCCGAACAGGGCTGGGCCGGTCGCCTCGAGCATCGCTATGACGAACTGGGCAACCTCACCCAGACACAGCTCCCCGATGGCCGCTGGCTGAACCGCCTGCACTACGGCAGCGGCCATTTGCACCAGATCAACCTCGACGGCCAAGTCATCAGTGACTTCGAGCGCGACCGCCTGCACCGCGAGGTACTGCGCACCCAGGGCCGTCTCAGCACCCGCAGCGAATACGACCGCAGCGGCCGCCTGCGGGCCCGCCAGCGACGGCAACAGGAACAGTCGACCCTGCTGCCGCCAGCGGCGCAGTCGTTGTTTGCCTACGACGGCAGCGATCAACTGGTGGAGCGCTTCGACAATCAGCCCGACGCGCCCCATCGTCAACTGCTGCACTACGACGCCACCGGCCGCATCCTCGCCAGCCAGGACAACCTCAAGGGTCAGCGTGAAGGTTTCGCCTACGACCCGGCCGCCAACCTGCTCGACGGGCTGATGGGCACCGGGCACGTCACTCATAACCGCTTGCTGACCTATCAAGACAAGCGCTACCGCTACGACGGCTTCGGCCGCATGGTGGAAAAACGCAGCAGCCGACGCGGCGTCCAGCGCTTCAAGTACGACGCCGAACAGCGTTTGGTGGAGGTGCACAACGACAACGGCTCGGTCGTGAAGATGACCTACGACCCGCTGGGCCGACGCGTCGAAAAAACCGAGTACGACCGCCATGCTACCCCGCTGGGTCGTACCCGCTTTACCTGGGATGCGCTGCAACTGTTGCAGGAACATCGCGACAGCCAGACCAGCCTCTACATCTATGCCGACGACGGCCACGAGCCTTTGGCGCGGGTCGATGGCCTCGGTGAACAGCAGAAAGTCCGTTACTACCACAACGACTTCAACGGCCAGCCCGAACAACTGTCGGAAAGCGACGGCCATACGCTCTGGCGCGCCCATTACCAGGTGTGGGGCAGCACCGCCGAAGAGCTGCGCGAACCGTATTACATCGAAGAGCAGAACCTGCGGTTCCAGGGCCAGTACCTGGACCGGGAAACCGGGCTGCACTACAACACCCTGCGCTTCTACGACCCGGACATAGGCCGCTTCACCACGCCGGACCCCATCGGCCTTGCGGGCGGACTGAACCTCTACCAGTACGCACCGAACCCGGTGAGCTGGATCGACCCCCTGGGGCTGATGAAATGCACCACCCCGCCGAAGGGGCGCAAGGTCAATCGGACGGTCTATCGCTTCGAGGAACCCGGGCGGATCAGCACCACCTGGACCGCCCACAAGTGGAACGTTGCCGCCCGGCACCGTTATACCGCGCCGGGGCTTGGTGGCGTCTATGGCGCCAACTCGCGCAAGACCGCCATGGGTGAGGTCAATCACTGGGGTGTGGACCTGTCCACGCGGGTGCTGGTGAGCAAGAAGGTGCAGCTCAACAACGTCCTCGACCTGACCCGGGCCGATGTGCGCAAACAACTGGGCGTGTCCCTTAAAAGCATCACCGGCAACAAATACACCCAGACCCACCAGATTGGCGCCTGGGCCAAGGCCAACGGTTATGATGGGATCCTGGCGCCGTCGGCGCGAAACCCGACCGGCAGCAACTTGATCTCCTTTGCAGGTTTTTGACATGGGACTGGAAGACGAATACGTCGGCGACGCCGATTGGCGAACCTTCGTGCGCCTGTACGAAGAGGACTATCTCGACGATAACGCCCGCACGCTTGCCAAGGCCATGGATGACCAGCTCGACATGGCCGTGGTGCTCTATGGCAAACGCGGGCTCAAGGAGGGCCTCTGGTGGCTGGAGCAGGTCGTGCCGGCCCTGGGCAACAAACGTCCGGTCGACTGCCTCAAGAGTCCGAAACTGATCAAGCGCCTGAGAATGGCGCTGATGAGCATGCCGTAATCGACAAGGAGGATTTGGACGAAGCGTGAGTCCATCGCAGAACAAAATGCGGATTCAAGAACACAATCCTGTGGCGAGGGGATTCATCCCCGCTGGGCTGCGCAGCAGCCCCAACAACCCTGCACTGAGGTTCTTCTGGAAGACCGCATGAGCCTGATTACGGCTGCTGCGCAGCCGAGCGGGGATGAATCCCCTCGCCACAGAGTGCAGGCAACCTTCAGAACGCGCCTACACCCTGGCTACAGTGTTCGGCCGGCGAAGCCGTCCCGAGCAAAGTGACGGATCGTCTCACCGAAAAATCGCATCCGGCAGTGTGCGGCGGCTTCGCCGCCGAGCGGGAGCAAGCTCCCTCGCCACGGATAGGTGGAGGCAGGGCACATGGTGCGCGACCAACCTGTCGCCCTCATCAGTCGAAACTCAGCACCTCAGCGCCCTTGGCCTCGAGCATTTCGCCGAACACCGGCAACCTGGCAACGAAATCCGCTTCGAACGCCAGGTAGCGGTCCTGGGCCGGCAGGTAACGCACCTGCGGCTTGATACGCCGGATATCCTGGCTGGATAGTTTGAGTACCTGGTTGTCGAGCTGATTCCAGAACCAGGCCAGGGTGTGCGAGCTGAACGTGTTGGTGGCGTAATTCCAGACCCACCAGTCGCCGTGTCCTCGGCTGACATGAATACGCCCGTGGAACGTGCGCAACGTGATGAGGTTCTTTGGCTCTGTGACCAGCAGTCGGGTGTCCTGGCGCACCTCGCTGCCAAAGCCATCCAGCAGCGCTTTCGTTGCGGTGCCCGTGACCAGGTTGAAACGCCACGCCAGCAACACGGTCTCGTGGTAGCGCGGGTCTTCGAGGTTCTTGCGCTTGTCTTCGCTGAACAGCAGGATCTCATCGCCCCCCAGGTACGCGGTCGACGCCCTGAGGTGGTAGCCGTCCACCGTCGGCATCGGCTTGGCGGCGATGGCCTGGTGCGGTGGGTCCTGGTTCCAGATCCAGCACAACGGGCCGTTGTGTTGCATGAACAGCAGGCGACGGGGGCCGATGGGCAATATCGTCAGTTCATCCGGGTGTTCGAAAATGACTTCGCTGGCCTGCGCCGTGATCCGCCAGATACGTGTCATCGGCACCGGCTCGTAGAGGCGCTGGCGCTCGAAGACCTCGGCATCCACCACAACGCTGGGTTGTTCGAACCCTGGCCACTCCACCTCGGCAGGGCCGAAAGCCTGGATGTCGTCGCCTTGGCGAACTTCGTACTTATAGCGGTCGTCCGAACTGTAGTCGCCGCTCCTGACCCGACGCCGCCACAGGCTGCGCCGGGCATTGGCGTCGATGAGTTGCAGATCGGCGCCGTCGAGGCCATCGGTGCGGTGTTCGAGCATGTCCTGCTCGACAGGCGGCCACTGGTTGTAGTCAATCAGGAAGCACAGCCACTGCTCATCGTCCTGCTCGGTAATGCCGGCCCAGCCGTTGTGGTAGTTGTCGTCATGGACATAGGTGGGGCCGGGATAGTCGTGCACGTCCTGCAGCCAGTTCAGCTTGCTGCGCTTGGACTTGGCCGGCTTGCGTGCGGCTTTTCCCTCAGCGGCGACAGGTTTCTCGGGCTCGATCAGGCTCGGCGTGAAGTCCTCCTGGTCTTGCCAGTGACTGGCAAATGCCTCGCGCTGCTCGGTCCGGACCACGACCGGCCGATAATCATCGCCGCCAGCGTCCAGGTTCCACAGGTCGTAGCCGCGTTCGGCCAGGACGTTCGCCAGCGCCTGGAAGCAGATCTCGGGCATTTCGTTGGAGAGCTCGTCCAGCAACGCCTCGAAAGGCTGGCCGATAAACAGGTCGATATCGCGGTAGTAATGCTGGAGCAACCCAAGGAGTTCGCCGCCGGGTGTTTTCCAGTCGATATGCACCAGCGGATCAAAATGAGATTGCATCACGCCTGCCTTCCTTGAAGTGCCAGTCAGTTAGTCCCGTGGGAGCAAAGCTTGCTCGCGATAGCGGTAAGTCCGTCACCCATAATGTTGACCGGCCTGCCGCTATCGCGAGCAAGCTTTGCTCCCACAGGTTTCTGCACCGCCCTCTCAGATGTTGGCCGGTACGAAATCCGGGCCGCCCAGTTTGTCGCGCACCGTCACCGCCGAGCGCATCAACGGCGTCCACATGCCGTCCGGGCTGTTCCACGCCGCGCCCGCCCAGCGGGTATCGGCCACCAGCTCGGCCTTGTGCCGTTCCAGCAGGCGCTTGAGGGCAACGGCGACGCTGCCCATGTCCACGTCAAACAGATCGCCATAGGGGCCTTGCGGCTGCTTGCGCTGTTTGTCCTGGCAGAAACGGTAGTACCAGACCCAGTCATGAGCGATGTAGATCGCCCGCGTGCGGTCCGGGTACGTCGCCAGCATCGTCAGCAGTGCCGAGACGAAGCGCATGGGGAAGCCGGCATCGTGGGTCTGGCGCCAGTACGGCATGATCAGTTGGTCGAACGCGGCCACCACGTTCTGCGGCTCGTCGTTATCGCTCTTGGCTTCGAGAAAGTAGAACGGCTCGCCCACCAGGAACTTGTCCAGATCGTTATTGGCCAACGCCAGCAACAGCACGTTGTCGTGTGGATTACTCATTGGATTCTCACTACGTCTCGGGTGGTCATCAACGTGTTGATGTCGTTGCCGTGGGCGATGGGCACGTTGTCCAGCACCGCTTCGCGCATGCCGCCCGGATGGGTCAGGCCGCCCGGCCGCCACAGCGAGTTCACCCCGCCTTCGTTACCGGTGGGCATCAGTACCTTGGGGTTGTCCAGGTTCATCATGTAGATGTCCTTGCCGACCAGCGATCCCGGATCGTAACCCAAGGCCGACTCCAGCACCGACACGTCGCCGGTTTTCTTGTACTCGGCGACCACGGCATTCAGGTCGGATTTTGCCATGACGAACTTGTTCGGGTTGAACGAACCGTATTTGGGGTTGGCGATATCGTCCGAGGTGAACAGGAAACTCCCGCCCTCCTCCTCGAAGGTCTTGAGGTGCTTGTCGACATACGGGCCTTCCAGATAATCCCGCGGCGGCGGTCGGCTGCCCTTGGGAATCGCCATGATATCGGCTTCGGTCACGCCCGCCTTGTAAGCCGCTGCGCGCGGTGTCGGGGCCGCGCCGAGGCGGGCCATTTTCGGCCCCAGGCCCAGCAGCGCCATGCCGGCGATGCCCTGTAGCAGATCGCGATAACCGGGGCCGAGGCGGTCGCCCAACTGACCCAACAGCGCCATGCCGCCCATCATCGCGCCACCGATCACCACGAACCCGGCGAAGGCCGCCGCACCGGCCATCGCCGCCAGTACCGCAGCGGCGCCCATGGCGACCATGCCCAGGGCTTCCAGCCCGGTGTGCAGCCAGCCTTCGATATCGAGGACAAAGGCGACCGCAACCGTCGGCCCACCGATAAACGTATTGGGGCTGCCGCTCTTGATGTGCGCACCGCAGACCATCTTGCTCTGCAACCGCGCCGCCGGCCGGCCGTTGATGAAAACCGTTGCGCTGCCTTCGGCGATCAGCACCGGGAATGGCCAGATCGGGTGATTCATCGGCAGACCCGAACACGAGGACGACACGTCCGCACCGGCACGCATCGCGTTGCGGTTGTTGATCTGGACGTTGAGGCTGCCCATGATCAACACCCCCGTGGTCGGCTCGGGCAGGTTGAAGATAGTGTTCAGGCCCTTGAGGATCTGGAACATCGACAGGCCGCCCGCCGCAATCGAACCGGCCATGATCGCCAGCGCCACGCCGCCGGTCGCCACGGTGGCCGCCACCACTGCCGCACCGATCAGCGCACCGGCAACGGCCCCCGCCACCATCGCGGCGACACCAAAACCGTGGGCAATTTCATCGCCAAGGCGCGCAGCGGCCAGCATATCCATTGGAGTTATCGTCTTCGCGCAGGGTAATCAGGCAGTCTGTGGACGCAGCTTGAGCGAGTGCATGGCCATCTTCCACGCCGGCTCGTGGTGCACGAGATCGTTCGGGGTGGTGGTCAGGGTCGTGATCAACCCCACGGGCTGGCGGTCGATGAACACCTGGCGCAGCATCAGCTCCCGCCCTTCGCGTTGCCAGCTGTAATCGAGCAACACCGCTGCATGGCCGTGGAGGGCGAAATCCCAGCGTTTGATCAGGTTGAATCCGGGTAGCTGCTGCTCGGCGCTTGCCAATTGCGCGGCCACGTAGTCGTTGAACGGCGTATCGCCCCGGCCCGGGTCGCGACTGATGACGAAACTGGCTTCCCTGGCCGTTCCGACGGCGGGCAACTTGAAGATGTTGATGCTCTGGTCCTGCCAACGGTCGGGAATGTCGAGGTCGGCTTCTTGGAGGCGATAGAGCGGCATGATTCGGGTTGTATCCAGGCAAGGGAGTGGCGAAGTCAGCGGCAGATCTTCAAGCAATAGATTGTAACAATCAAGGCATCGGGAGGAGCTGTTTACGGGGTCATGACACCCGTCTCATTTCTCCCTCCCGCAGCCTCCCTGGTCACCTGTCTACCTGGCTCTTCAAGCCGTCTTGCACGTCAACCAGGCGCTCCAGAAAAGACTGCTGAAGAAGCGGGTGGCGTCGCCGAATCCAGACTCTTGCAACAACGTCATGACGGCTGCCTCGGAATGTGGAGGGTCGGCACCTTCAAGGATCTTGCCGAGCTTGATCTTTACTTCATCCGGACTTGCGCCGTGCTGCCGCCAGCGTTGTCCCCAGGCCGCCAGCAGCAACGGTTGGCTGGCATAAGCGTATTGGTTGCCCGCGACGATCAGCGGCGCCCCCGGCTTCAAATGGGCCCGAATGGAACGAAAGATCTGCCGCTTGGCTTCATCGCCATCGAGGTGATGGAACACGCCGATCAGGGTGGCGGCATCGTAGGACTCGTTCGCTGCCAAGTCCTCGACCTGACCAAGATGCAGGCATGTTCTTTCGAGCAAGCCGTTCGCCTCCAGCTGTTGCCTGGCGGCCTCCAGCATCGGCGCGGAGGGGTCGACGGCAGTGAAGCGCCAACCTGGCTCCAACGCGGCCATTGCAATGATCTCCTGAGCCGTGCCGCCAGCGCCCACGACCAGGATGTTCGCCGAGCCTGTCGGATCGAGGCTTGCCGCCAGCATGCAGGCGGCCAGGTCCTGGCAGGCGTCATACCCGGCCAGCGCGATACGGCTTTGTCGGCCGTATTCATTGGCTCGGGTGGCATCGAATTTTGCAGCTGAGGGGTGTGAGGATGATTTCAAGGCGGCTCTCCTGTGTCCTTGAATCAAGCTACGTCACCGGTTGAGATAATAAAAATTCATTAATTTCATGCGCTGCATTCCCATCGGGAATGGTCAACTCAATTCGAATTGAGTTCGGCGTCAGGGTAAGCTTCCCTCCAGCCTCCCAGTCCGAGCCGCACAACCATGAACAACCAGGCAACGTGCCGTGTGTTATTGGCTTTGATTTTCCCGATGATGTGCGCGCCCGTGCATGCCGCAACGTGGCAGATCTGCCGTATGGAGCTGCGCATCGTCGAGGTAGTGAAACAACCGTATCCGCAGCTACAGGCCCAGGTCCTGAAAGTAAGCCGCAAATCGCCTGCGATCGAATGTCCGGAGGAAGGCACGAGCCTCACATTCACGCCGGAAACCCCCGACTACCAAGCCACGCTGCCCCGCAAGCAATGGCCCAGGAAGGGGCAGTCGGTGCGTGTCGACTACCGGTACCTGGATGGCATCTGCAAGGGTGATGGCAATAACTATGCGTGCCGCATCAGGCATTACCCGGTGGTAGGTCAGTAGACCGCTATCGCGAACAGGCTCTGCACCACCGAAAAAAACCATAAAAAAAGGGCACCCGACTCCCTCGTCATGCCCTTTTTTCGTTGCCGCTTCATCCCCTCTGCCCGAGGGGCCCACAGCGGTTATGGGTTAACGCTGTCCTTCAACATCTTGCCCGGCTTGAAAGCGACCGTGTTGCTGGCCTTGATTTTCACCGGCTCACCGGTTTGTGGGTTCTTGCCGGTGCGGGCGCCGCGGTGGCGTTGCAGGAAAGTGCCGAAGCCAACCAGGGTGACGCTGTCCTTGCGGTGCAAAGCGCCGGTGATTTCTTCCAGGACGGCGTTGAGGACGCGGTTGGCTTGTTCTTTGGTGAGGTCCGCTTTTTCCGCGATGGCGGCAGCGAGTTCTGGTTTACGCATGAATGAAGCCCCTTTGACGGTTTTTTTGTTGTTATGTCTGGACTGTTCTCTTGGGAAACAGCCTCTAAGGCACCGCAGGCTCTACACTGCGGCAGACGGGAGTGAGGATGGCACGGGCCCGGACACGACGCCAGTGTCCGCGCGACCTTTGTGGCATCAAAAGCATGGCTTTTGCGACAGAACCCCCAGTATTTACGCCAGCAAGGGCGGAAGTTCCTTGTTCAGGGCCAGTTTCTCCGTCACCGCTGTGCCTGTCAGGGCGTAGCCCAGGAGGTTGCCTTCGGCGTCACGGCACAACGCCTTGATGTCGGAGCCCTGCCCTTCGACGCTCCAGGCACCTTCACGGCCCCGTGGTGGCGGCGATACGACCAACGGGCATACCGGTGTCTTCACGGTAATCGGCATCGGACCGTAGCCGACAGCGGTCGGATTGCCCGCCAGGGTCTGGGCCAGGGCGCGGGCGCAGCTCATCAGCGGCATCACGTACAGCAGGTTCAAGCCATCGACCTCGGCGCAGTCGCCCAGGGCATAGATGTTGGCGTGGGATGTTTTCAGGTGGCGGTCGACCACCACGCCCCGATTGACCACCAGGCCGGCGGCGGCCGCCAGGTCGATACGCGGGCGCAGGCCGATGGCCGACACCACCAGGTCGCAGGCAATCACCTGGCCGTCGGACAGGTGCGCTTCCAATCCGTCGGCGACCCGTTGCAGGCGGTTGAGTACCGGCCCCAGGTGGAAGCGTGCCCCCAGGCTTTCCAGTCCAGCCTGCACCGCGACGGCGGCGGCCGGGTGCAGCAGCGTCGGCATGACCTGCTCGCAAGGCGCCACCAGTTGCACCTCGTAGCCGCCGAGGATCAGGTCGTTGGCGAATTCACAACCGATCAGCCCGGCACCCAGCAACAGCACCCGGCGCTTGCCGGCGGCCGCGGCGCGAAAGCGTGCGTAGTCTTCCAGGTCATTGATGGGGAAGATCAGATCCGCTGCATCGCCTTGCACCGGCACGCGCACGGTTTCGGCGCCCCAGGCCAGGACCAGGTCGCGGTAATTCAGCGCTTCTTCGCCGATCCACAAGCGCTTGTGCCCCGGATCGATGCCGCTGATGCGGGTATGGGTGCGCACTTCGGCCTTCAGTTGCTCGGCCATGGCCCCCGGCTCGGCCATGCTCAGGCCATCGGCGTCCTTGTTCTTGCCAAAACCGGTGGACAGCATCGGCTTTGAGTAGGAGCGGCCGTCGTCCGCGGTAATCAGCAGCAGCGGGGTTTCGCTATCGAGCTTGCGAAACTCCCGGGCCAGGTTGTAGCCGGCCAGGCCGGTACCGACGATGACGACAGGTGCGCTCATGTTGCTCTCCATGTAAAAGACAGTGGGAAACGATCAGCTGATATCGACCATTTCGAAATCCATTTTGCCGACACCGCAATCCGGGCAAAGCCAATCGTCTGGGACGTCCTCCCAGCGGGTACCAGGCGCGATGCCATCGTCAGGCCAGCCGTCAGCTTCGTTATAGATCAGGCCACAGACGATACATTGCCACTTCTTCATTCCCATACTTCCTCAAGATGTCAGGCCTTGGCCGGGATTTTCCGGCTCAGGGCCGTTTTGTACTGATCGCTTGCGACAGATGCAAGCACGATCGGCCGGCAGCAGCCCGGGCCGGTCAAAACCAGCGTCCGACATGGTAAGCTCGCGGCCTCATTTGCTGCCATTCAAGACCTCTGTGCCGCATACAAATTCGATATTTCCTACACTTCAATGGTTGCCCCAGCACCTGCTGTCGCCCCGTCCCGATGCCGGTGTACTCGACTGGCTGTTCGACGAAGGCTCCCTGACCCGGCGCCTCACACACCTGTCGGACGGACATTTCAGCGTGGCACCGTTGTTCGAGGGCTGGCAGCCATTGCGTGACGACGAGTGTGCCGCGCTGGACCTGCCCTCAGGCAGCGAGGGCTGGGTGCGCGAGGTGTATCTGCACGGCCATGGCGAGCCCTGGGTATTCGCCCGTAGCGTGGCGGCCCGCAGTGCATTGCAGGGCGATGGGTTGCAGATGGATGGGCTGGGCAGCCGTTCCCTGGGGGAGCTGCTGTTCTGCGACCAGGCCTTCCAGCGCGGTCCCATCGAGGTGTGCCATTACCCCGAGCAGTGGTTGCCGCGCGAGGCGCGCGCCGCTGAGCTGTGGGGCCGGCGCTCGCGTTTCGATCGCGGGGCGTTGAGTGTGCTGGTCGCGGAAATCTTCCTGCCGCGCCTGTGGAGCGTCGCCCGTGCCTATTCGGAGATTTGCTGATGTACTTGCAACTGCTCAAGTCCTTGAACCGCCTCAACCCACGAGCCTGGGACTTCGTGCAACTGACCCGCATGGACAAGCCCATCGGCATTTATCTGCTGCTGTGGCCGACCCTGTGGGCACTATGGATCGCCGGTAACGGCTCGCCGTCGCTGGCCAACATCGTGATTTTCGTCCTCGGCGTGACGCTGACCCGCGCCGGTGGCTGCGTGATCAACGATTGGGCTGACCGTAAGGTGGACGGCCACGTCAAGCGCACCGCACAGCGCCCGCTGGCCAGCGGCAAGATCAGTTCGAAGGAAGCCCTGGTGTTCTTCGCCGTGCTGATGGCCGTGAGTTTCCTGCTGGTGCTGTGCACCAACACGCCGACGATCCTGCTGTCCTTCGGCGGGCTGGCGCTGGCCCTCACCTACCCGTTCATGAAGCGCTACACCTATTACCCGCAAGTGGTGCTGGGCGCGGCGTTCTCCTGGGGCATGCCGATGGCGTTCACCGCCGAAACCGGCCATTTGCCGGCTGCTGCGTGGCTGTTGTACATCGCCAACCTGCTGTGGACGGTGGCCTACGACACCTACTACGCCATGACCGACCGGGACGATGACTTGCGGATCGGCGTGAAGTCCACGGCGATCCTGTTTGGCGATGCCGACCGGGTGATCAATCTGACGCTGCAGGGCCTGGCCCTGGGCTGCCTGCTGCTGGCCGGTTCGCAGTTCAAGCTGGGCGGCTGGTTCCACCTGGGGCTGGTGGTCGCCGCCGGATGTTTTGCCTGGGAGTTCTGGTACACCCGTGGCCGCGACCGGATGCGCTGCTTCCAGGCGTTCCTGCACAACCACTGGGCCGGGATGGCGATTTTCGTGGGGATCGTGCTGGATTATGGGTTGCGCTGAGGTGCGCAGATTCGGCGCACATTGAACCTTGTGGCGAGGGAGCTTGCTCCCGCTCGGCTGCGTAGCAGTCGTCGCTTTTGGGGCCGCTTCGCGCCCCAGCGGGAGCAAGCTCCCTCGCCACAAAAGCATTGTCAGTCAGCCTTCGCAGCCTTCCAGGCGCCGTCCATCAGGCCATCACCGGTCTTGTCCCCGGGCGCTTTGTCCTTGATGAAGGTATACAAAGGCTTGCCATCGTAAGCCCACTGCATCGAGCCGTCGTCTCGCTTGATCACGGTCCATTCGCCCATGGATTTTGCATCGCTATCAGCCTTCAGCGGCGGCCAGTTGGTCGCGCATTTGTCATTGCACATCGACTTGCCGGCCGCGTCCTTGGCAAACGTGTACAGCGTCATGCCTTTGTGATCCGTCAGCATGCCGTCCTTTTCCATCGCCGGCTCAGCCGCGAAGGCCAGCGCCGGCAGCGCCAGGGCAGCCGTTACCGCCAACGCCTTGAGGGATTGCGTGAAATAAGTCATGGAAACCTTCTTTGGTGGTTGTCAGGATTCGGACTGAAAAGCGTAGTCCAGAATCCTTTTCACCGTCGGGCGCCGAAATAACTGTCACACGACTGCAATAATTCCGTTATCTAATGCGGCGCAAGACAGTTAAATGACAAGAGGATTACCCTATGGTTGGCAGGAGCATTCTGATCGTCGACGACGAGGCGCCCATCCGCGAGATGATTGCCGTTGCGTTGGAGATGGCCGGCTATGACTGCATGGAAGCAGAGAACTCCCAACAGGCCCACGCCATCATCGTCGACCGCAAGCCCGACCTGATCCTGCTGGACTGGATGCTGCCCGGCACGTCCGGCATCGAGCTGGCGCGCCGCCTCAAGCGCGATGAGCTGACCGGCGACATTCCGATCATCATGCTCACCGCCAAGGGCGAGGAAGACAACAAGATCCAGGGCCTGGAAGTGGGCGCGGATGACTACATCACCAAGCCGTTTTCCCCACGGGAGTTGGTGGCGCGCCTGAAAGCCGTGTTGCGTCGCGCCGGGCCGACCGATGGCGAAGCGCCGATTGAAGTCGGCGGCCTGCTGCTGGACCCCATCAGCCACCGCGTGACCATCGACGGCAAGCCCGCCGAGATGGGCCCGACCGAATACCGCCTGCTGCAATTCTTCATGACCCACCAGGAGCGCGCCTACACCCGCGGGCAACTGCTGGATCAGGTCTGGGGTGGCAACGTCTATGTCGAGGAACGCACCGTGGATGTGCACATCCGCCGCCTGCGCAAAGCCCTCGGTGACGCCTACGAGAATCTGGTACAAACCGTACGCGGCACCGGTTATCGTTTTTCTACCAAGGCATGAGAAAAGCAGCTTCGAGTTTCAAGCTACAAGCTGCAAGCAAAAGCCACTATCGACCCGCTTCAAACTTGCAGCTTGAAGCTTGCAGCTTTCAGCTGCTTCCAAAGGAAGCCTCGTGAATCAAAACTGGCATGGCACCCTGATTCGCCACATGTTGTTGCTGGTGACCGGCTGTTTGCTGATCGGCCTGATCAGCGGCTATTACGGCTGGAGCCTGGCCGCGGGGCTGGGGCTTTACCTGGCCTGGACCCTCAAGCAATTGCTGCGCCTGCATGAATGGCTACGCCTGCACAAACCCGACGAAGCACCACCCGACGGCTATGGCCTGTGGGGCGAGGTGTTCGACAGCATCTATCACCTGCAACGGCGCGACCAGCGCGTGCGCGGCCGCCTGCAGGCGGTGATCGACCGGGTCCAGGAGTCCACCGCCGCGCTGAAAGACGCGGTGATCATGCTCGACAGCGACGGCAACCTGGAGTGGTGGAACCGCGCCGCCGAGACCCTGCTGGGCCTCAAGACGCCCCAGGACAGCGGACAACCGGTGACCAACCTGGTGCGTCATCCGCGCTTCAAGGAATATTTCGAGCAGGACAACTACGCCGAGCCGCTGGAGATTCCCTCGCCCACCAACGACCGGCTGCGCATCCAGTTGTACATCACCCGCTATGGCAACAACGAGCACTTGATGCTGGTGCGCGACGTCACCCGCATCCATCGGCTGGAACAGATGCGCAAGGACTTCATCGCCAACGTGTCTCATGAACTGCGCACACCGCTGACGGTGATCTGCGGTTACCTGGAGACCCTGCTCGACAACGTCGAAGAGGTGAACCCACGCTGGAGGCGCGCCTTGCAGCAGATGCAGCAGCAGGGCGGGCGCATGCAGACCCTGCTCAACGATCTGCTGTTGCTGGCCAAGCTGGAGGCCACCGATTACCCGTCGGACAACCAGCCCGTGCCCGTCGACGACCTGCTGCAGATCATCAGCGAGGACGCCCAGGAGCTGTCCGGTCCCAAGCAGCAGACCATCACCCTGGAGGTCGATCCCGCCGTGCAGCTCAAGGGCAGCGAGGCGGAACTGCGCAGCGCGTTTTCCAACCTGGTGTTCAACGCGGTCAAGTACACGCCGGAACAAGGCCGGATCCACATCCGTTGGTGGGGCGATGTGCAAGGTGCGCATCTGAGCGTGCAGGATTCGGGCATCGGCATCGACAGCAAGCACCTGCCACGCCTGACCGAGCGCTTCTACCGCGTCGACTCCAGTCGCAACTCCAACACGGGAGGCACCGGGTTGGGTCTGGCGATCGTCAAGCACGTGCTGCTGCGTCATCGCGGGCGCATGGAAATCAGTAGCGTACCCGGCCACGGCAGCACGTTTACCTGCCACTTCGCCCCGGCCCAAGTGGTCCGCGCACGCCTCGCCAGCCGTGCCGATTGACACCGATCGGTACTCCCCCCTAGGCAATTGTCGAGTCAGCCGCTACATTGGCTGACTTGTGCCTGCCTTTTCAGGCCTTCATTTTTAACCTCTACAGCTATTACGGAACCTGCAAAACTCCATCATGGACCCTTCCCCTGGCTTGTCCCTCGTTACACTCTTCGCCGAATTCGGCATGATTCTTTTTGCTCTGATCCTGGTTCTGCTCAACGGTTTTTTCGTTGCGGCCGAATTCGCCATGGTCAAGCTGCGCTCGACCCGGGTCGAAGCCATTGCCGACCAGAACGGCTGGCGCGGGCATATCCTGCGCACCGTCCACAGTCAGCTCGACGCCTATCTGTCCGCCTGTCAGCTGGGTATCACCCTCGCCTCCCTGGGCCTGGGCTGGGTGGGCGAGCCGGCGTTCGCCCACATCCTCGAACCGTTGCTGGACCTGGTAGGCGTGCAGTCGCCGGAGTTGATCAAGGGTATTTCGTTCTTCACCGCGTTTTTCATCATTTCGTACCTGCACATCGTGGTCGGTGAGCTGGCGCCCAAATCCTGGGCGATCCGCAAGCCCGAGCTGTTGTCGCTGTGGACCGCCGTGCCGCTGTACCTGTTCTACTGGCTCATGTACCCGGCGATCTACCTGCTCAACGCCAGCGCCAACGCCATCCTGCGCATCGCCGGCCAAGGCGAGCCCGGGCCCCATCACGAGCACCATTACAGCCGTGAGGAACTGAAGCTGATCCTGCACTCCAGCCGCGGCCAGGACCCGAGCGACCAGGGCATGCGCGTGCTGGCGTCGGCCGTGGAGATGGGCGAGCTGGAAGTGGTGGACTGGGCCAACTCCCGGGAAGACCTGGTGACGCTGGAATTCAATGCGCCGCTCAAGGAGATCCTGGCGCTGTTCCGTCGCCACAAGTTCAGCCGCTACCCGGTGTACGACAGCGAGCGCCAGGAGTTCGTCGGCCTGCTGCATATCAAGGACCTGCTGCTGGAACTGGCGGCCCTGGACCACATCCCCGAGTCGTTCAACCTGGCCGAACTGACCCGCCCCCTGGAGCGCGTGTCCCGGCACATGCCGTTGTCGCAATTGCTGGAGCAGTTCCGCAAGGGCGGCTCGCACTTCGCCGTGGTCGAGGAAGCCGACGGTAACATCATCGGCTACCTGACCATGGAAGACGTGCTGGAAGTGCTGGTGGGCGATATCCAGGACGAACACCGCAAGGCCGAGCGCGGCATCCTGGCCTACCAGCCGGGCAAGCTGCTGGTACGCGGCGACACGCCTTTGTTCAAGGTCGAGCGCCTGCTGGGGATCGACCTGGACCATATCGAAGCCGAGACCCTGGCCGGGCTGGTCTACGAAACCCTCAAGCGGGTGCCGGAAGAGGAAGAAGTGCTGGAAGTCGAAGGCCTGCGGATCATCATCAAGAAGATGAAAGGGCCGAAGATCATCCTGGCGAAGGTGTTGATGCTCGATTGAGCATCGCCCTGTGGCGAGGGGATTTATCGGGGATTTATCCCCAATCCCCTCGCCACAAAAGCACCTTCACCTCTGCGCTATTGCTTGCCCACCGCAAAGTTGGGCAACTCCCCCACCGGTTGATCGAACTGGTAGGGAATCGACACCAGCCCCAACCCGGTATTGCGTTGCACCACGAAGTGCAGGTGCGGCCCGGAGCTGTTGCCGGTGTTGCCCGATAACGCCAATGGCGTGCCCACCGCCACCCGCTGCCCTTCCCGGACGCTCACCGAACCTTTCTGCAGGTGCAGGTAGACGCCCATGGTGCCGTCATCGTGCAGCACCCGCACAAAGTTGCCCGAAGGGTCATCGCCACGACCCGTCTGTGCATTCTCGGTCTTGATCACCACGCCGCCCCGCGCCGCAATGATCGGGGTGCCTACGGGCATGGCGATGTCCATGGCGTAGCGGTTCTTCGGACCGTAGTGGCTGTACTGGCCGTTAGCGCCCTGGCTCAGCCGGAACGGCCCACCGCGCCATGGCAACGGATAGCGATAGGCCTGTGCCGCGTCTGCCGGGTCGCCCAGGGAATATTCGAACCTGGGGGTGTACATCAACGGTTTTCCGGGCTGGATGGCCATGAGCAGCGCCAGGCGCAGGTTGCTGCGCGCCGGCAGGACCCGCCGAATCGGCCGGCTCGGTGCCCCGCTCACATTGTCCAGGCCGGCGAAACTCAACTCGATCTCCACCGGTGCGTACAGGTCATTGCGCACGAACACCGCGTCCGCGCCCTTCTGCTTCTTGATATCGAGAAACACCTGGCGCTCCAGGTGTTCGACCATGCGGTCGCGAAACACGAACACCTGGGCCCCTCGGCTGGGGCGGTCGCTATAGGACACCACGCCGTTGGCATCGGTGGATTTGTAGATGGTCATGGCCATGGCCGGAGCGACGGCCATCCACAGGGCGCAAGAACACAGCAGGCGCAAGAACATAAACGGGTCGCTTAATCAGACATAGCGACCAGACTAGCAGGCGGCTGAGGTGTTTGTGTGAATCACCGCCGTCCAGGCGTTGTTCCTGATCGATCCGGGATAATCACCGTGAGAAGAAGATCCGGAGAACCAACGGCGCCGTCCGCCACACGGTCAACCATGGCCCAGGTCGCAGCGCCCCCTCTCAGGGATGAAAACACAACCGGTACCCCATACAGGATTTGTCCCTCGGCGATGTCCGACGCCCGTACGGTATGGCGTAATACAAACTCGGTGCCAAGACGGTCGCCAACAAAGATCAGTATCGCCACATCACCCGCCACCATCCCCTGTGTCTTGAGCTGTATCGGAATACTGCCGCCCTCATCAATGGGCAGCAGGTAGATCGGGTGACGTCCGCCATTCCCATCCGCATAACGTGGCTCGGGCGTGGATAAGTCACCGGCAACCCTAAGCTCAAGCAGTGGGGATGTCAGTGTGCCGCTCGTGGATTGCACCGTATAGATAACCCGGACGCTTGCGTACTTGATCGGCGTCAGGAACGCAGGCCCGACCGGCAGGACCACATCCTCCAACGGGCCCGAGCCGACAGTCAGGTGCTTGATGAAACAGGTATCGGCGTTGGAGCCCCACCAATAGACAGAAATCAGGGCACCCGGCGTCATCGATGCCGAGGCCCTGATTCGCAGCTGGACCCCTTGCGAAAGCACAGTCAGCGGAATCTCTCCTCCGACAGCCTCGTCCACCACCGGTTTGTAGATCGGTCCTTCGACCGAGAACAGCTCGGTTGGAGATTTCGACTCTTCGTATTCCAGGTAAAAATAGTAAAGAGCCACCTGCTGCCCTCGAAACGCCAGTGCCCGAGCAGCCGGTACTTCCACGACGGTGTCCTGGTTCTCTTCCTGAACCGTTCCTCCTTCGCCAAATGTCTCCGGACTCTCCATGGAAGAGAGAATTACTTGATATCGGCCACCCACTCGCATTCCGTCGATAAAGGGAAAGCGAATCGTCAACCCGTTCTCCAAACTGGCGTATGAGATTTTCCCGTCTACAGCTTCATCAATCGAAGCGGGAAGTAGCGGACTTTGGCCCTGGCTGAATGCTTCGGCGATCCGGTTTCTTTCTTCCAGGTTGATGAACTTGGTCATCGTCGGCTCCTGTCCTGTCGGGTACGCACGAAAAGTGCGTTGTTCACGACAACTTAGGAGGCAAGGCCCAATAAATAACCTGTAGGAAATGACAGTCCAGACAAGCGGTGTCATGCCGCCGATTAGCTGTTTAGGCTCCGGGCCCCATTGCGAGCAGGCTCGCTCCCACAGGGGATCTCCGCTATAGCGAGATCGGTGTGGGAGCGAGCCTGCTCGCGATGGCGGACCAATAAGCGCCGCTGGATCAGGCGCCCGGTACGAAGTGCTTCTGCGCCGTGCCGCGGGCGATCAGGCGGGAGATGTAGTCGAGCTTCTGCGGGTCTTTGTCGACGAAGCGGAAGGTCAATTGCAGCCACTCGCTGTCCGGCGTCTGTTCGTGGGCGACGATGGCGTGCAGGTAGCCGTTCAGACGCGCGGTTTCGGCGTTATCGCCCTGCTCCATGTCCAGTACCGAGCTCTCGAGCACTTGCGGCAGGGTATCGGAGCGCTTGACCAGCAGCAGCGCTTCCTTGAGGCTCAAGGCCTTGATCACGCATTGCTGGGTGCCGCTGGACAGGCGCAACTGGCCCTGACCGCGGTTGGCGCCGGCAGCAGCGGACGCGACAGGGGCCTTGACCGGCGGGCTGTTGAGCAGGCCACGGGCCGGCGCAGCGGCAGCGGCTGGGGCGGCAGCGGCTGGCCTGGCGGGGGGTGGGGGCGGGTGGGGCCGGGGCAGCAGCCGCGGCGACCGGAGCCGCCTTTCCGCCCGTCAGGGCACTGAGGGAATCATTGCCGAACGCCGAGTTCATCTTGGTCGGCGCGCTGTTCATCAGGGTGTCGAGCTTGCCGACCTTGTGCAGGGCCTGCTTGACCTTGGTCAGCAACTGTTCGTTGGTGAAGGGCTTGCTGACATAGCCGGAAACGCCGGCCTGGATCGCCTGGACCACATTTTCCTTGTCACCACGGCTGGTGACCATGACGAACGGCATGCCCTTGAGGTTGTCCTGCTGGCGGCACCAGGTCAACAACTCCAGACCGGACATTTCCGGCATTTCCCAGTCGCACAGCACCAGGTCGAACGCCTCGCGGGCCAGCAGGGCCTGGGCTTTTCTGCCGTTCACTGCATCTTCGATACGGATGCCCGGGAAGTAATTGCGCAGGCACTTCTTCACCAGGTCACGAATGAACGACGCATCGTCCACGACCAACACACTGACCTTACTCATCCAGATACACCTCTAAAAAATCCCGGCAAGCATACCGCTTTTACTGATGGCACATCGCCAAAAACCGTCAGTCACGCCGGGACTTTTCGTTCACGGGGTGCTGCTGTCGATAAAAAAAATGGCAAAAAAAAGCCCGACCAGAAGGCCGGGCGCTTTTCTTGGCAATCCTACTTATCGTCAGGTTCACCCGGAACATTAGGGGTTTCGGACGGGCTGCCTTCAACTTCTTCCTTCATGCGCTTGAGCCCCATGTGCCGTACGTCGGTACCGCGCACCAGGTAGATCACAAGTTCGGAGATGTTGCGCGCATGATCGCCGATACGCTCCAGGGAACGCAGCACCCAGATGATGCTCAGCACCCGGGAGATCGAACGCGGGTCTTCCATCATGTAGGTCGCCAGCTCACGCAGGGCGGTCTTGTATTCGCGGTCGATGATCTTGTCGTACTGGGCCACCGACAACGCCAGGTCGGCGTCGAAGCGGGCGAAGGCGTCCAGGGCATCGCGAACCATGTTGCGGACCTGGTCGCCGATATGACGAACTTCGACATAGCCCCGTGGCGCCTCGCCTTCTTCGCACAACTGGATGGCGCGGCGGGCAATCTTGGTGGCTTCGTCGCCGATCCGCTCAAGATCGATCACCGATTTGGAAATGCTGATGATCAACCGCAGGTCGGAAGCGGCCGGCTGGCGGCGAGCCAGGATGCGCAGGCACTCTTCGTCGATGTTGCGTTCCATCTGGTTGATCTGGTCGTCGATCTCGCGCACCTGCTGGGCCAGGCCGGAGTCGGCCTCGATCAGCGCGGTCACCGCGTCATTGACCTGCTTTTCCACCAGGCCGCCCATGGCCAGCAGGTGGCTGCGCACCTCCTCCAGCTCGGCGTTGAACTGGGCGGAAATGTGGTGAGTAAGGCCTTCCTTCGAAATCATGGGTTTGCTCCGCAAAAGCTGTGAGCTGCAAGCTTCAAGCTGCAAGCTGATTTGTGTCGTTACGCTGAACTGCTCTTACTTGCCGCTTGAAGCTTGCGGCTCGCAGCTGCCACTAGCCATAGCGGCCGGTAATGTAGTCTTCGGTCTGCTTCTTGGCCGGATTGGTAAACAAGGTGTCGGTATCGCCGAATTCCACCAGTTTGCCCATGTACATGAAGGCCGTGTAGTCGGAAACCCGCGCCGCCTGCTGCATGTTGTGGGTCACGATGACGATGGTGAACTTGGACTTGAGCTCGTAGATCAGCTCTTCGACCTTCAATGTCGAGATCGGGTCCAGGGCCGAGCAGGGTTCGTCGAGCAGCAGCACTTCCGGCTCCACGGCGATGGTGCGGGCAATCACCAGGCGTTGCTGCTGACCACCGGACAGGCCCAGGGCCGAATCATGCAAACGGTCCTTGACCTCGTCCCACAGTGCCGCGCCCTTGAGGGCCCATTCCACGGCTTCGTCGAGAATGCGCTTCTTGTTGATGCCCTGGATGCGCAGGCCGTAGACCACGTTTTCGTAGATGGTTTTCGGGAACGGGTTGGGTTTCTGGAACACCATGCCCACGCGACGGCGCAACTCGGCAACGTCTTCGCCCTTGCGGTAGATGTTGTTGCCGTAGAGGTTGATTTCACCTTCGACGCGGCAACCGTCCACCAGATCGTTCATGCGGTTGAAGGTGCGCAGCAAGGTCGACTTGCCGCAGCCCGACGGACCGATGAACGCGGTCACGCGTTGTTTCGGGATATTCAGGCTGACGTCGTACAGTGCTTGCTTCTGGCCATAGAACAGGCTCAGGCCAGGCACTTCGATGGCGACGGTTTCCTCGGCCAGGTTCAGGCTCTGCTTGTTGCGGCCCAGGGCCGACATGTTGATGCCGTGTGTATGTGCTTCGTGTTGCATGGGCTCACTCCGTTCGTAGCTGCAAGCTTTGAGCTGCAAGCTGCAAGTTTGGGCAAAAGCGGCTTCTAGCTTGCCGCTTGTAGCTATTGGCTGTTAGCTATCCAACGCCTTGTACTTCTCGCGCAGGTGGTTACGGATCCACACGGCCGACAGGTTCAACGTGGCGATCACTATCACCAGCAGCAGCGCCGTGGCATAGACCAAGGGTCGCGCCGCTTCGACGTTCGGGCTCTGGAAGCCCACGTCATAGATGTGGAAGCCCAGGTGCATGATCTTCTGGTCCAGGTGCACGTAGGGGTAGTTGCCATCCAGGGGCAGCGACGGCGCCAGTTTCACCACACCCACCAACATCAGCGGCGCCACTTCACCGGCGGCGCGGGCCACCGCGAGGATCATGCCGGTCATCATCGCCGGGCTCGCCATGGGCAGGACGATTTTCCACAGGGTCTCAGCCTTGGTGGCGCCAAGGGCCAGGGAGCCTTCACGCACGGTACGCGGGATTCGCGCCAGGCCTTCTTCGGTCGCCACGATCACCACCGGCACCGCCAGCAATGCCAGGGTCAACGACGCCCAGAGCAGGCCCGGCGTACCGAAGGTCGGTGCGGGCAGCGCTTCAGGGAAGAACAGCCGATCCAGCGAGCCGCCCAGCACGTAGACGAAGAAGCCCAGGCCGAACACGCCGTAGACAATCGCCGGGACACCCGCCAGATTGTTGACCGCGATTCGGATGACCCGGGTCAAGGTGTTCTGCTTGGCGTATTCACGCAGGTAAACCGCCGCCAGCACGCCGAACGGCGTCACGATCATCGCCATGATCAGGGTCATCATCACCGTGCCGAAAATCGCCGGGAAGATCCCGCCTTCGGTGTTGGCTTCACGGGGGTCGTCGCTGAGGAACTCCCAGACCTTGCTGAAGTAGAAACCGAGCTTGGTGAAGGTGCCCATGGCGTTCGGCTGGTAAGCGTGCACCACTTTGCCGATGCCGATCTCCACTTCCTTGCCGTTGGCATCGCGGGCAGTCAGGCTGTCGCGGTTGAACTGCGTGTGAAGGTCGGCCAGGCGCGCTTCGATTTCCTTGTAGCGCGCATCGAGCTCGGCACGTTCACTGGCCATATCGGCCTGAGCCGCGGCGTCGAGCTTGCCCTCCAGCTCCAGCTTGCGACCGTGCAAGCGGATACGCTCCAGGCCGGCGTTGATGGCGCCGATGTCGGATTTTTCCAGGGTCTTGAGCTCGGCGGCGAGCTGGTTGACCCGCGCAATGCGCGCCTGCAACTGCGGCCAGGCGGCCTCGCCCTCGGCGACGACCTTGCCTTCTTCCTTGACGTTGACTAGGTAGCCGTAGAAATTGCCCCACTCACGGCGCTCGATGGCCATCAGTTCCGGCGGCGTGGTCTGGTCGCTCAGCCAGTCGCCGACGATCCAGGTGAAGTCGGTGCCGTTCAGGTCCCGGTTGCCGACCTTGATCAGCTCGCGGGTCATGAACTCGGGGCCTTCGTCCGGCACCGGCAGGCCGGCGCTCTTCAGGCGCTCACGAGGCACTTCTTCCTTCTGCACCACTTCGCCGACCACCAGGTGCGCGGGCATGCCCGGCACGTTGTAGTTGGCGTGGATCAGGTCCGCCGGCCAGAAATGACCCAGGCCGCGCACGGCGATCACCGCCAGCAGGCCAATGGTCATGATGACCGCGATGGACACCGCGCCGCCGCTGATCCAGACGCCGGGGGCGCCGCTCTTGAACCATCCTTTCAGGGAGTTCTGTTTCACAGACTTCTACCTTTCTTAAAGCGACGAATATTTCTTGCGCAGACGCTGACGGATCAGCTCGGCGAGGGTGTTCATGACGAACGTGAACAACAGCAACACCAGCGCCGACAGGAACAGCACACGGTAGTGGCTGCCGCCGACCTCCGATTCGGGCATTTCCACCGCCACGTTGGCCGCCAGGGTCCGCAGGCCTTCGAACAGGTTCATTTCCATGACCGGCGTGTTGCCGGTGGCCATCAAGACGATCATGGTTTCGCCCACCGCACGGCCCATGCCGATCATCAGCGCCGAAAAGATGCCCGGGCTGGCGGTGAGGATCACCACGCGGGTCATGGTCTGCCAAGGCGTGGCACCCAGGGCCAGGGAGCCCAGGGTCAGGCCGCGCGGCACACTGAACACGGCGTCTTCGGCGATGGAGTAGATGTTCGGGATCACCGCGAAGCCCATCGCCAGACCCACCACCAGGGCGTTGCGCTGGTCGTAGGTGATGCCCAGGTCATGGGAGATCCACATGCGCATGTCGCCGCCGAAGAACCAGGCTTCCATGTACGGGCTCATGTACAGCGAGAGCCAGCCCACGAACAGGATCACCGGGATCAGCAACGCACTTTCCCAACCGTCCGGTACCCTCAGGCGAACGGACTCCGGCAGGCGGCTGAAGACGAAACCGGCCACCAGGATGCCAATCGGCAACAGCATCAGCAGGCTGAAGATGCCCGGCAGGTGCCCTTCGACGTAAGGTGCCAGGAACAGGCCGGCGAAGAAGCCGAGGATCACCGTCGGCATGGCTTCCATCAATTCGATCACCGGCTTGACCTTGCGGCGCATGCCGGGGGCCATGAAGTAGGCGGTGTAGATGGCGGCGGCCACCGCCAGCGGTGCAGCCAGCAACATGGCATAGAACGCGGCTTTCAGCGTACCGAAGGTCAGCGGCGACAGGCTCAGCTTGGGTTCGAAGTCGGTGTTGGCGGCGGTCGATTGCCAGACGTATTTAGGCTCGTCGTAGTTCTCGTACCAGACCTTGCCCCACAATGCGCTCCAGGAGACTTCCGGGTGCGGGTTATCCAGCAACAGCGGTTTCAGCTTGCCGCCCTGCTCCACGATCAGCCGGTTGGCCCGGGGCGACATGCCGAACACGCCCTGCCCATCGACCACTTGATCCACCAGCAATGTGCGGTGGGCGGTGCTATGGAACACCCCCAGCTTGCCGGCGGCGTCGAGGGCGACGAAGCCTTTGCGACGCTCTTCGGCGGTGATCTCGACAATGGGCGCGGTGCCCATCTGGAAGGTGCGGATCTCTTTCAGGCGTTGCTCGCCGTCAGGGTCCCGGGCCATGAACCACTGGGACAGACCGCCCTTGGAGTCGCCGACGATCAGCGAAATCCCGCCCACCAGTTGGGTCGCAGTGGTCACCTGGGCGTCGGCGTTTTCCAGCAATTTGTAACGGCCATTGAGGCTCTTGTCCCGCAGGCTGAACACGTCGGCCTGGGCTCGACCATTGACCACATACAGCCACTGCTGGCGCGGGTCGACGAAGATGTTCTTCACCGGCTCGGTCATCTGCGGCAGGTCGATGCGCGTCTGCTCGCTGGTGACTTCACCGGTCATCATGTTCTCTTCGCTGGTGATCGACAGCACGTGCAACTGGGCACCGCTGGAACCGGCGATCAGCAGGGTCGAATCGGTGGCGTTGAGGCTGACATGCTCCAGCGCCGCGCCCTGCTCGTTCAAGACGATAGGCGTTTCGCCGTAAGGGTATTCGACGGCCGGCGAGATGGTCTTCTTGCCGTCCGGGTAGCTGACCTTATACGTATGACGGAACACCAGGGCCTGGCCATTGGACAGACCGATGGCCACCAACGGGCTGCCAGGCTGGTCTTCGCCAATGGACGTCACGCTGGCGCCGGCGGGTACCGGCAGGTCGACACGACGCAGCTCGGCACCGCTGTCGATGTCGTAGAACAACGCCTGGCCCTTGTCGGAAACCCGCATGGCGACCTGGTTCTGTTCTTCGATGGCGATCATCAGCGGCTTGCCGGCGTCCTGCATCCAGGCCGGCGTGATCGAGTCCTTGGCGGTCAGGTCCGCGCCCTGGAACAGGGGCAACACTACATAGGCCAGGAAAAAGAAAATCAGGGTGATGGCCGCCAGGACGGCAAGTCCGCCGACCAGGACGTACCAGCGGGTCAGGCGGTCCTTGAGCGCACGGATACGGCGCTTGCGTTGCAACTCAGGCGTATTGAAATCAATGCGCTTGGGAGGGGAAGTCGTAGTCATTGTGGAATTGGCCAGATCATTCATGCGCACACCCTAGCGATCCTGTATGACAGAAAGATGACAATGCAGTGACGCAACAAATCCGCCGCCCGTGGAAACTGGCAGCGGAGAGGAAATTAGTGTCTATGGGGGCGGGTCAGCTCGCGAAAGCGGTGTATCAGCTTGCATCCCTGGAGGATGTGCCACCGTCTTCGCGAGCAGGCTCGCTCCCACAGGAGCCCGGGCTCAGGTGTTACTGCTTGGCGACGTTGCCGCCTTCCGACAGACCCAGGTCAGCCAGTGCCTTGGCGGCTACTTTGGCTGGCAGTGGGATGTAGCCATCCTTGACCACGACTTCCTGGCCTTGCTTGGACAGGACCAGCTTCACGAACTCGGCTTCCAGCGGGGCCAAAGGCTTGTTCGGAGCCTTGTTGACGTACACGTAGAGGAAACGCGACAGCGGGTACTTGCCGTTCAGTGCGTTTTCTTCGGTGTCTTCGATGAACTCGCTGCTGCCTTTCTTGGCAAGGGCCACGGTTTTCACGCTGGCGGTCTTGTAGCCGATGCCCGAGTAACCCACGCCGTTCAGCGAGGAGCTGATCGACTGAACGACCGAAGCCGAGCCAGGTTGTTCGTTGACGTTTGGCTTGTAGTCGCCTTTGCACAGGGCTTCTTCCTTGAAGTAGCCATAGGTGCCGGATACCGAGTTGCGACCGAACAATTGAACCGGCTTGTTGGCCAGGTCGCCGGTCACACCCAGGTCGCCCCAGGTCTTGACGTCAGCCTTGGCGCCGCACAGGCGGGTGGACGAGAAGATCGCATCGACCTGTTCCATGGTCAGGTGCTGGATCGGGTTGTCCTTGTGCACGAATACAGCCAGGGCGTCCACGGCAACCGGGATAGCAGTTGGCTTGTAGCCGTACTTCTGCTCGAAGGCCTGCAGTTCGTTGTCCTTCATCTTGCGGCTCATCGGGCCCAGGTTGGAGGTGCCTTCGGTGAGTGCGGGCGGCGCGGTGGAGGAACCGGCGGCCTGGATCTGGATGTTTACGTTCGGGTATTCCTTCTTGTAGTTCTCGGCCCACAAGGTCATCAGGTTTGCCAGGGTATCGGAGCCGACGCTGGACAGGTTGCCCGACACACCAGTGGTCTTGGTGTAACTCGGGATCGCAGGGTCAACAGCAGCAACCGCGTTGGCAGTCGCAACGCCAGCAGCGACAAAAGTCATTGCCGCCATCAAACGCTTCAGTTTCATGCCTTACTCCTAGCAGATAGGGTGTGTTAAGTCGGCCAAGTATCGGTAAGCCGTGTGAACACTCTATGGCTGAAATATGACAATTGGATGAAAGGCCAGCATTGAGTTTTACAGGATGATTCGCAGAGTCCCCCTATCGCGAGCAGGCTCGCTCCCACAGGGAATGCATTCCAAATGTGGGAGCGAGCCTGCTCGCGATGAAGCCAGTAAAGTCGATGAAAAACGGAAGGCTAGCGCCCTTTCTTCCACAGATAACCACCCACCACCATCCCGACCCCACACAACACCGCCACATAATAAGCCGGCCCCATCGGGCTTTCCTTGAGCAGCAGGCTGACGATCATCGGCGTCAGGCCGCCGAAAATCGCGTAGGCCACGTTGTAGGAGAACGACAGGCCGCTGAAGCGCACCACCGGTGGAAAGGCCTTGACCATGACGTAGGGCACCGCCCCGATGGTGCCCACCAGCAGGCCGGTGAGGGCATACATCGGGAACAGCCACTGCGGATGGTCGGCCAGGTTGTGGTAGAAGGTCCAGGCACTGACCAGCAATGCGGCGCAGCCGAAGACGAAGACCCGTCCTGCACCGAAGCGGTCCGCCAGGGCACCGGCCAGGATGCAGCCGATGCTCAGCATCACGATCGCCACGCTGTTGGACTGCAAGGCAGTGGTCGGCGCGAAATGGTAGACCGTCTGCAGGACCGTCGGCGTCATCAGGATCAATACCACGATGGCCGCGGACAACAGCCAGGTCAGCAGCATGGAAATAACAATGGCACCGCGGTGGTCGCGCAGCACCGCGCGCAGCGGCACTTCTTCAGCCAGGGCCTTGCGCAACTGCAGCTCGGCGAACACCGGGGTTTCGTGGAGCCACTGGCGCAGGTACACCGAAAAGAGGCCGAACACACCGCCCAGCAGGAACGGAATGCGCCAGGCGTAATCCGCCACTTCCACCGGCGTATAGAGGGTGTTGATCGCGGTGGCCACCAAGGAACCCAGCAGGATCCCCGCCGTCAGGCCCGACGTGAGGGTGCCGCAGGCATAACCGATGTGGCGCCCCGGAACGTGTTCGGACACGAACACCCAGGCCCCCGGCACTTCACCGCCAATGGCCGCGCCCTGGATCACCCGCATCAGCAACAGCAGGATCGGCGCCCACATGCCGATCTGCGCGTAGGTCGGCAACAGGCCCATGATCAGGGTAGGCACGGCCATCATGAAGATGCTCAGGGTGAACATCTTCTTGCGCCCCAGCAGGTCACCGAAGTGAGCCATGACGATCCCGCCCAGGGGTCGAGCCAGGTAGCCGGCGGCAAAGATGCCGAACGTCTGCATCAGGCGCAGCCACTCGGGCATGTCGGCCGGGAAGAACAATTTGCCGACCACGGTGGCGAAGAACACGAAAATGATGAAATCGTAGAACTCCAGGGCGCCGCCCAAGGCAGACAGCGACAGGGTCTTGTAGTCGTTGCGGGTCAGCGGACGGGCGGGTTGCGCAGGGGCTGCCGTGCTCGAAGGCGCAGTGGTCATGGCGAAGGCTTCTCTTATAGTCGGTTCTGCAACCCGGAAATCGGGGCTGTAGCGGTTCGGCACGATAGCAAATTGTTGGAAAAAGCACAGGGAGGCGCGTCATTCTCGGTCGAAATCAGAACCGGGTGGTCGTCTCGACGGCTATCGCCCGATATACTCGCAGGCTTGCGACACTCTGTAAGGGGTTGCTGTGCGAAAACGTCGTTGGTGGTGCAGGGTTCGTAGAAGAAAACACCAGGGCCAGCCGGTTTCGCAGAGTCTCCCTTTAGCGCGCCTTTCGAAAAACGTGACGAACGCAATGTGTTCGGGCTGAATCGTTTTTTACAAAGACGGCTATTCACCTGAAGTACAAGACAGAGTTACGGGTCAGAGGCACCCCCGGCATGATAGAGCTCGAACAAGAAGATCCAATCCCGCAAGGCGACCTTGCCCTGCAAATCACCGCGCTTCCCCGCGACACCAACGGCTTCGGCGATATCTTCGGCGGCTGGCTGGTGTCCCAGATGGACCTGGCCGGCACGGCGATGGCCAGCCGGGTAGCCGGCGGGCGCGTGGCGACCGTGGCGATCGATCGCATGGCGTTCCTGGTGCCGGTGGCCGTAGGCGCACAGCTGTCGTTCTATACCCAGACCCTGGAAATCGGCCGCAGCTCGATCCAGATGATGGTCGAGGTCTGGAGCGACGACCCGCTGTCCAGTGAATGGCGCAAGGTGACCGAGGCGGTGTTCGTGTTCGTCGCCATCGACGGCAGTGGTCGCACCCGTTCGGTTCCGCCGCGCGCTCGTTAAACGCGACGGCCGTTTTGTGGTCCATTGCGGTTCCTGTTCCTGAACGAGGTTTGCAGTATGCCCACGCCCAATGTCGAAGCCGTCAAACTGGATGAACTCAATGGCTGGCGTATCCGCCACGGTCAGGCCGAGTTGCTGGTGGCCCAGCAAGGCGCGCATATCCTCAGCTATCAAGTGGATGGCCAACCGCCGCTGATCTGGCTCAACGACCAGGCGACCTTCAAGGCTGGCAAGAGCATCCGCGCCGGCGTGCCGGTGTGCTGGCCATGGTTCGGTAACCTGACCCGCAACCCCGACAGCGTCCAGGCCATGCGCGTGAGCAACGAGCCGGCCACCGCCCACGGCCTGGTGCGGGCGATGGATTGGGAATTGAAAGGCATCGAGGTCGAGGGCGAAGGCCTGAAAATCCAGTTCGTACTGCCCTACCCCGAGAACGGCCTGGCGGGCTGGCCTCATCAGGTCGACCTGACGCTGACCATCGTGATGGACGCGCAACTGCACATCAGCCTCACCAGCCATAACCGCGGCAGCGAAACCGTCAGCCTCAGCCAGGCGCTGCACAGTTATTTCGCCGTGAGCGACGTGCGCAACGTGCACGTCGAAGGCGTGGCCGGCTTGAACTACATCGAAACCCTGGACGATTGGAACACCGCCACCCAGTCCGGTGACCTGCACTTTGCCGGCGAGACCGACCGTGTCTATCTGAATACCCCGGCGACACTGAGCATCGTCGACCCCCATTGGGAACGGCGGATCGAACTGACCAGCAGCGGCTCACGTTCGGCGGTGATCTGGAACCCCTGGACCGAACGCGCCAAGGCCTTCAGCGACATGGCCGACGATGGCTGGCAACGCATGCTGTGCATCGAGACGGCGAACGTGATGGACGATGTGGTGACGTTGTTGCCCGAGGCCAGTCATACCCTGGGCGTGAGCATCAGGAGCAAACCGCTCTAAGCCCCATCACATCCCTCTGTGGGAGCGAGCCTGCTCGCGATAGCGATCTGTCAGCCAACATCAATGCCGAATGGGCCACCGCTATCGCGAGCACGCTCGCTCCCACAGTCTCTGGCGTCGTACACAAATATCCTCTATCCAGCAGTTCCACNCTATCGCGAGCAGGCTCGCTCCCACAGGGATTTGTCTCGGGTCGGCCCGGCGGTTACAGATCCGCCTCCTGCACCACCCGCACCTTCTCCGCATCCAGCGCATACGCCGCGCTCGCCAGGTCGTTTTCGACCTTTTCGATCTTCAGCGTGCCGGTCACCCACAGCGGCGTGTAGATGTCGTCCAGCTTCAGGCCCTTGGGGTAGCGCACCAGCACCAGTTGGTTAGGCGGCGGTGGCGGGACGTGGATGCAGGCGCCGGGATAGGGCACCAGGAAGAACAACGTACTGCGGCCCTTGGCGTCGGTTTCCAACGGCACCGGGTAACCGCCGATGCGGATGTGTTTGTCGTTCATCGAGGCCACGGTCTTGGTCGAATACATCACCGCCGGCAAGCCTTTGCTTTGCTTCAGGCCACCCTTGTTGGTGAAGGTGCCATTGGCTTCGGGGGAGTTGTGGTCGATCTCGGGCATGGCCTCGAGGGCTTTCTGATCCGACTTGGGCATCAGTTCGAGCCAGTCGGTTTCCGGCAGCTCGGCAGCATGGGCCAGGCCACTGCCCAGCAGAAGAAGGGTCAACACTAGACGGCGCATGAAAGGGCTCGGCAATGAGTGATGGATGGAACGCCGGGCATTCTAGCCCCCTGCGCGCGCCGTGCGCAGAGGGCTTTGTCGCATTGACTCAGTTTCTTTTGATCAGGCCGTAGATCACCAGCAGCACGATCGCGCCGACCAGGGCACCAATGAAGCCGGCGCCTTGCCCGGCCTGGTAGATACCCAGGGCTTGGCCGCCATAGGTGGCTGCCAGCGAACCGCCGATACCGAGCAGGATGGTCATGATCCAGCCCATGCTGTCATCGCCTGGTTTCAGGAAGCGTGCCAGCAGGCCAACGATCAAGCCGATGAAGATGGTTCCGATGATTCCCATGGCAATTCCCCTTTTGAGTGAGATAGCCAAAGCCTAATCAGACTTTGGCACCTTGCCATGAGAGAATCCGGCCGACGAATGGTTCCAATCGTGTTGCAGATTATTGCTCGGCGATCAGCGTCTCGACCTTGATGATCTGCTGGGCCAGCGTCGCCCGGTCAGCACAACGCAGGTTGGCGTGACCGACCTTGCGCCCGGCCTTGAACGCCTTGCCATAGTGATGCAGATGGCAGTCGGCAATCGCCAGGACCTTTTCGGTGTCCGGTACCTTGCCGATGAAGTTCAGCATCGCGCTTTCGCCGACCTTGGCGGTCGATCCCAGCGGCAGCCCGGCGACCGCCCGCAGGTGGTTTTCGAACTGGCTGCACTCGGCACCTTCGGTGGTCCAGTGCCCGGAGTTGTGCACCCGCGGCGCGATTTCGTTGGCCTTGAGACCGCCGTCCACTTCGAAGAACTCGAACGCCATCACGCCGACGTAGTCGAGTTGCTTGAGCACACGGCTGGAGTAATCCTCGGCCAGGGCCTGCAGCGGATGGTCGGTGCTGGCCACGGAGAGCTTGAGGATGCCGTCCTTGTGGGTGTTGTGCACCAGCGGGTAGAAACGGATTTCACCGTCGCGGGCACGCACGGCTATCAGCGAGACTTCGCCGGTAAACGGCACGAAACCTTCCAGCAGGCAGCCCACGCTGCCCAGCTCGGCGAACGTACCGGCGACGTCTTCAGGGTTGCGCAGGACTTTCTGGCCCTTGCCGTCATAACCCAAGGTGCGGGTCTTGAGCACGGCCGGCAAGCCGATGGCAGCGACGGCAGCTTCCAGGTCGGCCTGGGATTGAATGTCGGCAAAGGCCGGGGTGGGAATGCCCAGGTCCTTGAACATGTTCTTCTCGAACCAGCGGTCGCGGGCAATGCGCAAGGCTTCGGCGCTCGGGTAGACCGGGACGAACTGGGACAGGAAGGCAACGGTCTCGGCCGGGACGCTCTCGAACTCGAAGGTCACCAGATCGACTTCATCGGCCAGTTGGCGCAGGTGATCCTGGTCGCCGTAGTCGGCCCGCAGGTGTTCACCCAGCGCGGCGGCACAGGCGTCCGGCGCCGGGTCCAGGAAAGCGAAGTTCATCCCCAGCGGCGTACCCGCCAGGGCCAACATGCGACCCAACTGGCCGCCACCGATTACACCGATCTTCATTCGTCAACAACCTCAGGCAATGCGTGGGTCTGGATTGTCCAGGACGCTGTCTGTCTGCTCAGCGCGGAATTTTTTCAGCACGGTATGGAACTGTGGATGCTTGGCGCCCAGGATGCTCGCCGACAACAGAGCGGCGTTGATCGCGCCGGCCTTGCCGATGGCCAGGGTCGCGACCGGAATGCCGGCCGGCATCTGCACGATGGACAACAGCGAATCGACGCCCGAGAGCATCGACGACTGCACCGGCACGCCCAGCACCGGCAGGTGGGTCTTGGCCGCACACATGCCTGGCAGGTGAGCCGCGCCACCGGCACCGGCGATGATCACCTCGATGCCACGGGCCTCGGCTTCTTCGGCGTACTGGAACAGCAGGTCCGGGGTGCGGTGGGCAGAGACCACTTTCACCTCATAAGGGATGCCGAGCTTTTCCAGCATATCGGCGGTGTGGCTAAGGGTGGACCAATCGGACTTGGAGCCCATGATCACGCCAACCAATGCACTCATCAATGTGCCTCTTCTCTCTGGGCGCCCGCAGGCGCGTCAAAAAACAACAAGCCACGCGGGAAACCGGCGTGGCTTGTTGTACGAATAGTGGCCGATCCGAACCGGCCGAAGGCCGCGCAGTATACCGCAATGAAGCAGATAAACAGCCCCTGTCGCGACCATCTGTCATTTGTGCCTGGGCGGCGGTTTTATTGACCTCAAGGTCAATAAAACCGCATCCCGAATCCCCTTTGTGGGAGCGAGCCTGCTCGCGATAGCGGTGGGTCAGGCAACATTGATGTTGAATGTCAGTCCGTCATCGCGAGCAGGCTCGCTCCCACAGGGTTTGCGCGTGCTTTCAGGAGCCGGCGCCGCCTTCGAGCTTGCGCCACAACAACCGCACATTGGCCTTGCGCACCAGGGCGCAGCGGTACAGGCGGATCTCCAGTGGGACGTGCCATTGCCCGCCGCCGCAGATCACCAGTTCGCCCCGGGCCAGTTCGGCGCGCACGCTCAGTTGCGGCACCCAGGCGATGCCCAGGCCCTCCAGGGCCATGCTTTTCAAGCTGTCGGCCATGGCCGTTTCGTAGACCGTGGTGAAACGCAGCGCCCGCTGGCGCAGCAACTGGTTCACCGAGCGACCGAGAAACGCCCCGGCGCTGTAGGCCAGCAACGGCACACTGGCCTCGCCTTCGAGGTCGAACAGCGGTTTGCCGTTGGCATCGGCGGCACACACCGGCAGCATTTCGGTCTGGCCCAGGTGCAGCGACGGGAAGATCTCCGGATCCATCTGCATCGCCGAATCCGGGTCGTAGAACGCCAGCATCAAGTCGCAGCCACCCTCACGCAATGCATGGACGGCGTCGCCGACGTTGGTCGCCACCAGGCGGGTGGCGATGTTCATGCCTTCATTGCGCAGTTGCGCGATCCAGCGCGGGAAGAAGCCCAGGGCCAGGGAGTGCGCGGCCGCTACCTGGATCACTTCGCCCTGCCCGCCTTCCAGATGATGCAAGTGGCGCAGCACCTCGCCCAGCTGCTCCACGACGGTGCGCGCCGTCACCAGAAACAACTGCCCGGCCGCCGTCAGCTCGACTGGCGTGCGGGAGCGGTTGACCAAGGTCAGCCCCAGCGCCGCTTCCAGGCTACGGATCCGCCGGCTGAACGCCGGTTGCGTGACGAAACGCCGTTCGGCCGCCTGGGAGAAACTGCGGGTAGCCGCCAAGGCACTGAAGTCCTCGAGCCATTTGCTTTCAAGATTCATCACGTTCTCCCGAAACATGCACCAAAACAGGTCACACGTCCGCCGTACCGCCGGCGTCACATCCGCATTATGCCGAATATGCATAGGGCAGTGTTTAACAGCATTGGCCCTTACGTTTACGAGAGCCTACGATCCACAGCGTTCCGGCACAGACCGGGTTCTTATCGAGATGATTTCCATCATGTCCTCCGCTGCATCATTCCGCACAGAAAAAGACCTGCTTGGCGTACTCGAAGTACCAGCACAAGCGTATTACGGCATCCAGACCCTGCGAGCGGTGAACAACTTCCGTCTCTCGGGCGTTCCGATCTCGCATTACCCCAAGCTGGTCATCGGTCTGGCAATGGTCAAACAGGCTGCCGCTGACGCCAACCGCGAGTTGGGCCAACTCAGCGAAGCCAAGCATGCAGCCATCAGCGAAGCCTGTGCCCGTCTGATCCGCGGCGACTTCCACGAAGAATTCGTGGTGGACATGATTCAGGGCGGCGCCGGCACGTCGACCAACATGAATGCCAACGAAGTCATCGCCAACATCGCCCTGGAGGCCATGGGCCACCAGAAAGGCGAATACCAGTACCTGCACCCGAACAACGACGTGAACATGGCGCAGTCTACCAACGACGCCTACCCGACCGCGATCCGCCTGGGTCTGCTGCTGGGTCACGATGCGTTGCTGGCCAGCCTCGACAGCCTGATCCAGTCGTTCGCCGCCAAGGGTGAAGAATTCAGCCACGTCCTGAAGATGGGCCGCACCCAGCTGCAGGACGCCGTGCCGATGACCCTCGGCCAGGAATTCCGTGCCTTCGCCACCACCCTGAGCGAAGACCTGGCGCGCCTGAAAACCCTGGCGCCCGAACTGCTCACCGAAGTGAACCTGGGCGGCACCGCCATCGGCACCGGCATCAACGCCGACCCGCGCTACCAGGCCCTGGCCGTGCAGCGCCTGGCAACCATCAGCGGCCAACCGCTGGTACCGGCTGCCGACCTGATCGAAGCCACGTCCGACATGGGTGCCTTCGTGCTGTTCTCCGGCATGCTCAAGCGCACCGCGGTCAAGCTGTCGAAGATCTGCAACGACCTGCGCCTGCTGTCCAGCGGCCCACGTACCGGCATCAACGAAATCAACCTGCCGGCCCGCCAGCCAGGCAGCTCGATCATGCCCGGCAAGGTCAACCCGGTGATCCCGGAAGCGGTCAACCAGGTGGCGTTCCAGATCATCGGCAACGACCTGGCCCTGACCATGGCGGCCGAAGGCGGCCAACTGCAACTGAACGTGATGGAACCGCTGATCGCCTTCAAGATCTTCGACTCGATCCGCCTGCTGCAACGGGCCATGGACATGCTGCGCGAGCACTGCATCGTCGGTATCACCGCCAACGAAGCGCGCTGCCGCGAACTGGTCGAGCACTCGATCGGCCTGGTCACCGCCCTGAACCCGTACATCGGCTATGAAAACGCCACCCGCATCGCCCGTGTTGCCCTGGAAAGCGGCCGCGGCGTGCTGGAACTGGTGCGCGAAGAAGGCTTGCTCGACGACGCCATGCTCGACGACATCCTGCGCCCGGAAAACATGATTGCTCCGCGTCTGGTCCCGCTGAAAGCGTGATCGATGCAACCACCGCTCACCAGGTCGAGGGACTAGACACCTCTCACCTTTTGAGGGCTTGGGGATTTTTTCCCCAAGCCCTTTTTTTGCCACTGCCAAGGAGGCCTTATGCCGAAAACGATAACACCGGAAGAAGATCGCAGCCTTCGGCAGCTCCTGAAAGGGGCTGTCGAAGGCTGCGATTTTCGTTAATTCCAGCACGTCGTTTCGTCGCTTGCACCACAACCGTGCAGACGGGCATCACACTGATAGGTATAGTGCCGCCCCTCTTCGCCATGTGTGGTCGTCGGTAGCGAGACTTAAACATGCGAAACCCGAACTAATAACAACCCGCGAATTGGACCGGGACGAAACCTCGCCTCACCTGTCAAGCCGTGCGCCGACGGATGTTTCGTGATGTTTCCAAATGGCCAGCATTTGCTTAAACAAAAAACAGCGAGGAATACTCATGCTCGAAGTCATCAACGACTTCCTCTCAGGGAAAGTGCTGATCCTGCTCATTGTCGGGCTCGGCGGCTACTTCACGATCCGCTCGCGTTTCGTCCAGTTCCGTCATTTCTTCCACATGTTCTCGGTATTCCGTGACAGCCTCAAGAGCAGCACCGACCAACTCAGCTCCTTCCAGGCCCTGATGCTCAGCCTCGCCGGTCGTGTCGGCGCGGGCAACATTGCCGGTGTCGGCATTGCCGTGACCCTCGGCGGCCCCGGCGCAGTGTTCTGGATGTGGGTAACCGCGCTGGTCGGCATGTCCAGCAGCTTCTTCGAGTGCTCCCTCGGTCAGCTCTACAAGCGCTGCGACTCCAAAGGCCAGTACCGTGGCGGCCCGTCCTATTACATCGAGCACGGCCTGCAGAAGCGCTGGTTGGGCATGATCATGGCCTTCCTGCTGTTGGTCACTTTCGGCTTCGCCTTCAACGGCCTGCAAGCCCACGCCGTGACCCACTCGCTGAACAACGCCTTCGGCCTCGACACCACCTACACCGGCCTGGGCCTGGCGGTGCTGCTGGGCCTGGTGTTCATCGGCGGGATCAAGCGTATCGCCAAGGTTGCGGACCTGCTGGTACCGGTCAAGACCCTGGCCTACATCGCCGTGACCATCTACGTGATCGTGCTGCAGTTCGACCACGTACCGGCCATGCTGGCAACTATCGTCAAGAGCGCCTTCGGCCTGGACCAGGCGTTCGGCGGCCTGATCGGCAGCGCCATCGTCATGGGCGTCAAGCGCGGCGTCTTCGCTAACGAAGCGGGCCTGGGCAGTGCGCCTAACGTAGCCGCCGTTGCATCGGTCGAACACCCGGTCGCCCAAGGCGTGGTCCAGGCGTTCAGCGTGTTCCTGGACACCTTCGTGATCTGCACCTGCACCGCGCTGCTGATCCTGCTGTCGGGTTTCTACACCCCTGGTTTCGAAGGCGACGGCATTGCCCTGACCCAGAACTCCCTGGCCGCCGTGGTCGGTGACTGGGGCCGGATGTTCATCTCCGTGGCCCTGGCGCTGTTCGTGTTCACCTCGATCCTCTACAACTACTATCTCGGCGAGAACAACCTGCGCTTCATGCTCGGTGAAAACCGCAAGGCGCTGATCGGCTATCGCGCACTGGTACTGGTGCTGATTTTCTGGGGCGCCATCGAAAACCTCAGCACCGTGTTCGCCTTCGCCGACATCACCATGACCCTGCTGGCGTTCGTGAACCTGATCGCGCTGTTCCTGCTCTTCAAGGTCGGCATGCGCATCCTGCGCGACTACGACGCCCAGCGTTCGGCCGGCATCAAGGTGCCAGTGTTCGACTCCAGCAAGTTCCCGGACCTGGACCTGGACCGCAAGGCCTGGCCAGCCACCCCATCCGCTCCGGCTGCCCAGCCTGACGCGGTGACCGGTGTGGCCGCAGCGCAACGCTGATCGGCAAGCCTGCCGCAAAAAACCGGGCGCATCCCCTGCGCCCGGCGTGACACAGCGTAAGGTCGGCGTCATGCTCGACCTTATGTTGGGGCAGCTCGATGAAGCTGCCGTTTTCGTCCTCGGAGAACGACCATGAATTCCTCGACCTACCCAGCCGCCCAGCACGTCATGGTGCTCTACACCGGCGGCACCATCGGCATGCAAGCCAGCGCCAACGGCCTCGCCCCGGCCTCTGGCTTCGAAGCACGCATGCGCGACTACCTGCACAGCCAACCTGAACTGGTCATCCCGCAATGGCGCTTCCGGGAAATGTCGCCGCTGATCGACAGCGCCAACATGACCCCGGCCTACTGGCAGCAACTGCGCGAAGCGGTGGTCGACGCCGTGGATGTACAGGGTTGCGACAGCGTGCTGATCCTGCACGGCACCGACACCCTGGCCTACAGCTCGGCGGCGATGAGCTTCCAACTGCTGGGCCTGCATGCCCGTGTCTGCTTCACCGGCTCCATGCTGCCCGCCGGCGTGACCGACAGCGATGCCTGGGAAAACCTCAGCGGCGCGCTGGTCGCCCTCGGCCAGGGTCTGGCACCGGGCGTGCACCTGTACTTCCACGGCGAACTGCTGGCGCCGACCCGTTGCGCGAAGGTGCGCAGCTTCGGTCGCCATCCATTCAAACGCCTGGAACGTCAGGGCGGCGGTGCCAAGGCCACTTCGCTGCCGGCGCAGCTGAATTACAACCAGCCGAAACAACTGGCCAACGTCGCGGCGCTGCCGCTGTTCCCGGGCATCAGCGCCGACATCCTCGACGGCCTGCTGGGCAGCGGCATCCAGGGTCTGGTGCTGGAGTGCTACGGCAGCGGCACCGGCCCGAGCGACAACCCGGCCTTCCTCGCCAGCCTCGCCCGGGCACGGGACAACGGCGTGGCGGTGGTGGCGGTGACGCAATGCCATGAAGGCGGCGTGGAGCTGGACGTGTACGAGGCCGGCAGCCGTTTGCGTGGCGTCGGCGTGCTGTCCGGCGGCGGCATGACCCGCGAAGCGGCGTTCGGCAAGTTGCAGGCGCTGATAGGCGCAGGGCTGCCAGTGGATGAGGTTCGGCGGTTGGTTGAGCTGGACCTGTGCGGCGAGCTTATCTGACATCCGCAAAACCTGTGGCGAGGGCGCTTGCTCCCAACATGAGCGGTCGCTGCGCGCCCGAGCGGGAGCAAGCTCCCTCGCCACAAAGCGGTACCTTCTTTAAAGTCAGGCATACAACTTGCTCTCATTCCCCGTCTCCCCAGGCTGGAAACGGACATGCTTCATTCCCATCTCACCACCCTCAATGCCGTCTCCCTGGTGCTCAACGCCTTCAAGCATGAGGGCCTACCCAGTGACGTATTGCTGGCCGGCAGCGGCATCAGCGCGGCGGACCTGAGCCGGGCCGACACGCGTATCACCACCAACCAGGAAATGCAGGTCTGCGCCAACGCCGTCGCCCACAAGCGCGACATCGGCCTGGAATTGGGGCGCAGCATGCACGTTTCATCCTACGGCATCCTCGGCTACGCCCTGCTCACCAGTGCCACCTTAGGTGACGCCTTGCAACTGGCGCTGCAATATCCGGCGCTATTGGGAACACTCTTCGAGCTGAACCTGGAGGAAGACGAGGAGGCGGTCTGGCTCAGCGCCAGCGATTATCGGGAAAATCCGGCCCTGGCCGCGTTCAACGCCGAGTTCTGCATGGTCTCGTTGAAAGTCATCTGCAACGACCTGCTCGGCCACGTGCTGCCCTTGCGCGCGGCGCGCTTCGAGCATCCGGCACCGGACTACCACGCCCGCTACGGGGCCCTTTTCGATTGCCCGGTGCGTTTCGATGCCGTCGACAACGCCTTTGCCTTCGACCACCACTGGCTCGACCAACCCCTTCCCCTGGCCGACCCCATCACCCATCACGCCATGGTCGAACGCTGCCGCAAGCAGAACATCGAATTCACCGGCCGCCAAGCCTGGCTGGGCCGCATCCGCCAACTGCTCGCCGCCCAACTCGACGCCGCTCCCGGCCTGGAAGGCCTGGCCGAACAAATGAACTGCTCCGCCCGCACCCTGCGCCGCCACCTCAAGGACTCGGGCTGCAGCTACCAGGAACTGTTGGACGAACTGCGCTTCGAGCGGGCCAAGCAAATGCTCTGCGAGGACCAACTCCCCATCCACCGCATCGCCGAACTGCTGGGCTTCAGCGAAACCGCCAGCTTCCGCCACGCCTTCGTCCGCTGGAGCGGCGTAGCGCCGAGCCAGTTCAGGCCCTAAACCCAGGGAAAACACCCACCCCCTGTGGGAGCGAGCCTGCTCGCGAAGCAATCCCCCAGACACCACATCCCATAAGCCCAACCACAACCCCTGTGGCGAGGGAGCTTGCTCCCGCTGGGCTGCGCAGCAGCCCCAATCCAACCAACGCATGTCTATCTGACAAACCACACCAACCAGCCCACGACGGCTACGCCGCCGAACGGGAGCAAGCTCCCTCGCCACGGATTGCAGCCCGCTCCTACCCGCGTCGTATCTCCTGACTGCCAGACTTCCGGCGGGCTACCCAACCTTGCGCCTTTGCCTACAACTACGCCAGAATCCGCCCGCTTGTGCGCCCAGGCCCTGGCTCCTATCGTAATCCCCGTCGCTGCACACTCAGCGACCGGGCTTGGCGGCCCGGAACACGAAAGGCGCAATACCCTCAAACATGATTGCAATGCCCCTGGCCTTGCATGCTCTTGTTATGACGGGTTGCGCAAGGATCCCCTCGGGGATGCCGGGTTCCTTTCGTTCCGGTCCGCCAACCTTGTGTAATCCGTCACCCCATCTGCTTGGCGGCAGACGGTGACGGTTCCTCTTACGAAAGGAGCACCACCATGTTCAAGATCACCCCCAATCCTCCTGAAGCAGACCCCACCTCCCCCTACGCCGACGGCATCAACGCCCAAAAACTCGACGCCGCCGCCAAACGTGCCCTGGATTTCTACCTATTACCGAAACCGGAAAAACCTGAAGCCACCACCCAACCGGGTCAGCTGTTCACCGTCGTAGAAGACGTCGACACCGAATGCCTGCTCGCCAACCTCAGCGAAACCCTGGCTTCGGCTGATGCGATGGTCAGTGACCTCGCATTCGAACTGGATGGCTCTCGCCGCCACGTTGCCCTTGGCATTCAACAATTGATCGAGCTGAGTTCGTTACTGGCAAACCGGGCACTGGATAATGTTGATCCGCGGTAGCGGTTAGCTTGTCTTAGTAAAAAAACCGGCGCATTGCGTAATATCAATCAGTTAAGGATCAAACGGCGCAAAACCTGTGGGAGCAATGCTTGCTCGCGATAGCGACAGACCTGTCAACATTGTGGCTGACTGACTTACCGCAATCGCGAGCATGCTTTGCTCCCACAGGAATCAGCCCTATTCACGACGATTCAGCTCCCAAGTAGATCTCTGGCTGAACCAGCTAGCAACGATTCGAAAGCCTGCCGAAGTTCCCTGCTCTTAACGTACCAGCGCCAAAGAGCCATTTCCGGTCAAACCTTTTGGCCATTTCAATCCCCTTTTGGCCTCTCCCACCGTTCTCCTGAACACCACCCGCCGCAAGACTATCCTCAACCGATCAGTCCCTTGCGGAGAACAACAAATGCTGACGATCTACTCAGACGATCACCACCTGCACCACGGCCGCTGTGAGCTCATGGACGGGCAGCTCATGCCCTGTTTCGAAATGCCCTCCCGCGCCGACCATGTACTGGAACGGGTCAAGGCTCGCGCGCTGGGCCCGGTGGAAGCGCCAAAGGACTTCGGCCTGGCGCCGATCCAGCGCATCCACACCCCCGCCTACCTGGAGTTCTTCAAAGGCGCCTGGGATCGCTGGGCAGAATACAACCGCGACGGCGACTTGCTGCCCTTCACCTGGCCGGCTCGCACCCTGCGCACGGTCATCCCGCAGAGCCTGCATGGCCAACTCGGTTATTACAGCTTCGACGGTGGCGCGCCGATCACCGCCGGCACCTGGCAAGCGGCCTACAGTGCGGCCCAGGTCGCCCTCACCGCCCAGGCCGAAATCCAACGGGGCGCGCGCAGTGCTTTTGCACTGTGTCGGCCACCTGGGCATCACGCGGCCAGTGATCTTATGGGGGGTTATTGCTATCTCAACAACGCAGCCATCGCCGCCCAGGCCATTCTCGACCAGGGCCATCGGAAGGTGGCGATCCTCGATGTGGATTACCACCATGGCAATGGCACGCAGTCGATCTTCTATGAGCGCAGCGATGTGCTGTTCGCCTCGATCCATGGTCATCCGGAAGCCGAATTTCCATTCTTCCTCGGTTATGCGGACGAGCGCGGCGACGGCGCTGGGGAAGGCTTCAACTTCAACTACCCTTTGCCGGCCGGTTCAGGTTGGGACACCTGGAGTGCTGCGCTGGAACAGGCTTGTACTGAAACCCAACGCTACGACGCCGATGTCATCGTCGTCTCGCTGGGCGTGGACACGTTCAAGGACGATCCGATCTCGCAATTCAAGCTCGACAGCCCGGATTACCTGGCGATGGGCAAGCGCATCGCGGCACTCGGCAAACCGACGCTGTTCGTGATGGAAGGCGGTTATGCGGTGGCAGAAATCGGCATCAATGCCGTGAACGTTCTCGAAGGTTTTCAAAGCGCCCAATGAGGAAAAAAGCATGAAAAGACTCAAGCGTTTGATGGTTCCCGCCCTCTGTACCGCGCTGCTCTGTAGCGCCGCCCAGGCTGAAGAGCGGACTTTGCGCGTCTACAACTGGTTCGACTACATCACGCCCAAGGCCCTGGAAGACTTCAAGGCGCAGAACAGCCAGATCAAGTTGGTCTACGACATCTTTGATACCAACGAGGCCCTGGAGGCGAAGTTGCTGACCGGCAACTCCGGCTATGACGTGGTGGTGCCTTCCAATGTGTTCCTTGCCAAGCAGATCGAGGCCGGTGTATTCCAGCCGCTGGATCGCAGCAAGTTGCCGAACTGGAATCACCTCGATCCCAAGTTGATGAAGTTGATCGAGGCCAACGATCCGGGCAACAAGTTCGCCGTCCCGTACATGTATGGGACCATTCTGATCGGCTTCAACCCGGACAAGGTCAAGGCGGCCCTGGGTGACAACGCGCCCGTGGACAGTTGGGATCTGATCTTCAAGGAAGAGAACATCAGCAAGCTCAAGCAGTGCGGCGTGGCGCTGCTGGATTCGCCTTCGGAAATCCTGCCCCTGGCCCTGCAGCACCTGGGTTTGGACCCCAACAGTAAGAAACCGGCGGATTATGCCAAGGCCGAGGCCTTGATGATGAAGATCCGGCCGCATATCACGTACTTCCACTCTTCCAAATACATGGCAGATATCGCCAATGGAGATATTTGTGTGGCGGTTGGGTATTCCGGGAGTTTTTCCCAGGCGGCCAATCGGGCCAAGGATGCCAAGAACGGCGTGACGGTGGACATGCGCCTGCCCAAGGAAGGCGCGCCGATCTGGTTCGACATGCTCGCCATTCCAAAAGGGGCGAAGAACCCGGATGACGCGTACACCTTCATCAACTACTTGCTGCAGCCAGAGGTGATTGCGCCGGTAAGTGATTTCGTGGGTTATCCGAATCCGAACAAGGATGCTACCGAGAAGGTGGATCCGGCGATTCGTGGCAATCCCAATCTGTACCCGACGGAGGCGGCCATGGCGACGCTGTATACCTTGCAGCCTTTGCCAAGGGACGCCGAACGGGCGCGAACGCGTGCCTGGACCCGGATCAAGTCGGGGCAATGATCAAGGAGCCTGCTCGCGGTGGGTCAGTCACCGGCAATGTTGGATGTGCCAATGCCATCGCGAGCAGGCTCGCTCCCACAGGTTCTGCGCCGAGCTTGAATATCAAGTTCACCGCCCATCCCATTGTGGGAGCGAGCCTGCTCGCGATGGCGGTGGGTCAGTCACCGGCGACGTTGGATGTGCCGATGTCATCGCGAGCAGGCTCGCTCCCACAGAGATTGGCATCGCCTGGCCCTTAACGACACGAGATACATAGTTACCACCTCCCCTGTTTCTTGCCCCACTAGCATGAGAATCCCGAAGCACTCAGCTTCGGGATTCCATTCATCGCGAGACAGGGAGACTCAGATGACAGCCACCTCTATCACCACGATCCTCAAGGCCGACACCAACCCCAGGGACGCTATATTGAATCAGTTGCTCGCCGGACCCACGTATCCGGAGGTCGCGTCCATACTTCTGCGCGACGGCCTCAAGAAGCTCTACCCCACGCTGAATCTTGACCCGCACAACACCGTGGTCGGCGAGCCGAGCTGGGACATTGTCGACGACGAGATCGTGCGACTTCCAACCCGCTATGAAACGCTCGCCGAGATGCTGGCCGGCCTGGTGAACGAAAAAAGCGATCCGATGCTGCTGATCGAAGGGTTGCATTACCTGACCGAGCTACCACTGACATCCCCGAGTGTGCATTTGCCTGTGCGCATCGACCAGGTCGGGCGCCTGATCAATGAGCTGGTGCCGGCCATGTTGACGGCCTGTCAGGAGCAACAACTGGCGTACTGGAATGCATCCGTTGGCGATTCCGGCCCACGCTGGCATGAGCTCTCCAGTACCCTGCGCAGGGCGTGGAACGTCGGACGCATCGAGGGCTGGACGACGACTGAATGCGACATGGCCAGGCAACTATTCCATTACCCCGACCGCAAGGACCGCAAGGAGAGCGACCCTTATGACACCCACGCGTATCTGATCGACGTCGACAAGGTGGATGGCCCGGAGGTGAAACGGCTGGGCGACAACTCGATCGTGGTCCTGATCGGCACCATCGAAGGCAAGGAAGTCATCCTCAAGTACTCGATCGTCAACGGTTACGAGAAGTTCGCTTCACAGCAGGCCCTGGGCCAGTCCCTCCCGCCCCATTTTGGTACGGCCAACTATCGCAAGATCCAGTGGCGACTGTTCGAGCCCGACGGCAACATTTTCGATCACAAGGCCTGCGGGATGATTGCCGAGCAGGTCAAGGTCATCGGGACCTCCCCGCAGACATGGGTGACCTACGAGCCTCCTGTCAACGGCGAAGAAGCCGATGAGGACGCGCTCGTGGCCTGGTTCCAGAGACAGATGCCCCATTGGTTGCTGGAGGCCTCGCCGTCCGATCAGACGCTGTTTGCCCAGTACATGAAGAACCTGTCGATACTCAATCAATCCCATGCCGGCAAAACCTACCTGGATGGGATTCCTGCCATCAAGGACTACGCGTCAAGCGAGCTGAAGAAACAGATGGTTCTGGACCACCCCGATGCCTCAACGCTTGACCTGAATGAAATCGAGTTCGAGGTACGCAGCCCCGTGATCTGGGGAAGCTTCGTCGTGCCCGGAAAGATCGACACCACCCGCTTCACCCTGGTCGAACTCGCCTTGCAGAACCTGATCGCCCTTCCCCTGGGCGACAAAGCCGTCCAATCCCTGGGCGAGAACGAGCTGCCCGAATGGATGACCGTGGCGTACATCGAAAACCTCATCACCCAAGTCGATATCGGTCGCACTTACCTCGAGTTGGTAAAGGGCAAACTGCTCGACGACCCGGCAGAGTCGAGCCGCCGCGAAAAGTTGTACACCTCGCAATTGCGCATCCAGCTGCCGATGCTGGCGCTGGAATGCAAAATCCGTGGGGAAGGACGCCTGGACGATAGGGGGCACCGCTACGTCGCCGCACTCATGGAACCTGATGAAGCCGATCGCCAGGTGGACGGAAAAACCATTGTCGTGCGCCAACTGGCCTTCGTGCCCGAACTGCAACTGGGTGACTCGGAAGACGTCGTGACCAATATGTTCGTCATCGGCCCCGAGGATGCGAGCGCCGGGCCTTGCCTGCTGTATCGCCCCATGCTGGAGCCGCAGTTGAGCCAGTACCCATCGTTCAGCAATCTGTTGTATGCGATCAGGCAAATCCCTTCGTTACGCCAATCGGTGCTGGCCTGGCTGCCTGACGGGGTGCGTAACGATTACGGCCGATTGGTTTTCCCGGACCTGCTGCCCTCCCCTTGGGGCATCGTGTCGTTCGTGACCGACCCGTTGACCTCCTTGGCCTATAGTGGTCCCGTGAGTTTGACCGACAAAACCCTGGGGACGGATTTCCTGCCACAGTTGTTCAAGGCCAATGCCGATGCCTTGGTCGAACTGGCCGATCGGCAATCGGTGTCCAACCAGGAAAATCGCTGGGAAACCTTCAAACGCGCGGGCTGGCTGATGTTCAACCTGACCTTGCCTTACCTGGGAACCGCCGTTGGTACCGCAGCCTGGCTCTGGCAAATCCTGGACGACGTCGACACGTTGATGCAAAACAAACCAGAGGCCGATCGACCGGCCAAGTGGGAGGCGTTCACTGACCTGCTGCTGAACATCGCGCTGGCGATCATTACCCACGCCATCGACCGCGCCAGGGCTGCCAGGAGTCCTCATCGGGTAAAAGCCCCGCCAGAGGTGCGCGAACTGGAAAACCTGCCAAAAACCCCACACAAACTGGTGATAGAGCAACTCGGAGCGCTTCCGAGTACGTCGCTGCCGACCGAGCACTACGAGACCATCCGTTCCATTGGCGCCTTGATGGGCAGATCGCGGGAAAGCGCACAGTTCATCGACACCTTCAGCATCGATGAACCCGCAGATCCGGGAGAGCTCCAAACCGAGGGCGTGCTCAGGGGGCTCTATGAGCAGACAGGTGACTGGTACGCGAAAATGGCGGGCAAGTGGTTCAGGGTACGGGTCGAAGGCGAGCTGGTCTCTATCGTCGACGGAAAAAATCCCGCCCGCGAGGGCCCTCCCCTGATGGGTGATGCCCACGGCAAATGGCACATCGACACACGTCTGCGGTTACGTGGCGGCGGGTCCAAAGGCGTCAGGCAGAAAGTCATCGCCGACGCGCAACGGCGTCGGATCGATCTGCTAGCTGCACTGAATCAATTCGAAGCAAAGAAGCCGCAGAACCAGAAAGCGCTGACGATGCAGGCCGAGGCAATGGACGAAGCGTCGGGCGCGGCCAGGGAAATCAAGCGCGATGTGTATGTCGCCACGCTGAAAACCCAGCGAGAAAACTACGAGCAAGCGTTGAGAACTTTGATGGAATGGCCACTTTTCCAGTCAAGGCCCGACTACCCTCGCACCCGACTTGGTTACCTGAACGCCCAGGTCAACTTCACGTTCGCCGAGTTGGAAGCTCTCCAGGAACGCTTCATTCCGGCCTTGGACAAAGCCAAAGGCTTGATCACGTCCGGGGTGAAAGTGCTGGAACAACAGCACATTGACGCCGCCGAGAGCATGGTCAGCGTCGGTGACGACATGATCGAGCGCCTGGACTATATGGAGACGCGCTTCACCGAACTGAAGAACGTCGGCTATGAAGGTTTCGAATTCATCCGGCGGCACCGTAAGAAGATGCCGATCTATACGGCCGCCGACCTTCGCCTGATCAAGATCGATATGTTTCGTCACCTGTGCCTGACGCTGGAAAGTGTCGAGTCGATGCCCGAAGGCTGGGAAGCGCTCAACCAGGTTGTCGATAACGCCACGGTCGCGTACCAAAGCCTGCGCGACGCCATCGATGAGCGCAGCGTGATCCGGCTGGATGAGCGGATAGATGCATTCGGTAGCCTGGCCGAGCAGTTCGCCGCCATCGACGAACACCTCCACTACCTGAGTAACGAGTACAAGAGCAGCGTGCGTCAGCCCCAACTCGCCCGACTGCGCACGGGGATCGCTACGCTTGAACAATGGACGTTGCGTCATCTGGCGACCGCCCTCGACGAGAGAAGAGATCGGCGAAACGCTGGTTCCCCGTATGAGCAACGCCCCAGGCCGAGGAAAAAGTTCATCCGAGCGCGCTTCTGGGGCCTGGTCAGCGGCGAGCCGCGTTTATCCCGATCGATGGAGGAAACCGATTGGCTCGATGTGAAGAATCCGTTCTCGGGAGACATCATCGTCACGTTCCATCGCAAGGAAACCGGCGAATGGATCCCGCATATGAAACCCGACGCCTCGACCTCCACCGTCCCGGCCTTGAACATCAGCATCACGAAGGGCAACGACCTGATCAACGGGCTGGCGGCGTTCAAGGCACAGATCGAGGAAACCGTGAACCAGCCCAGCAAGACACCTGCCGGCATCGGGATGATCCTCAATGCCCACGCAGGCAGGATGGAGAAAGTCAGCGCGGCCATCAAGAAGGCCCTCGACCAGGCGCAAGGCGTGACCTCAAACGAAACGTTCGAACTGCCGCAAGAGCAGCGACGCGCGGCCGAAACCTTGCGCACCCAGCTCGAGAAGGAAGCGAGCGCCCTGTATGTCCTGGGTTTCGAAACCGTCCTGAATGTCATCAAACAACGCCCGCCGACCATGAGCAGCATCATATGGCTTAAAAGTCGGAACCTGATTTCCATCACCAAACAGAAGAGCCGCCAACGTATCAAGTATCCACCCTACGGCTTTCTCGACCGGTATGAGATCAAGGACCTGAAAACCGGTAAAGCACTCTGGTTCGCGGACTTCCGTTACTCGACAAACTGGGTGCCGGCCTACACATTCCTGTCCGCACGCTTGAAAACAGTTGCCCAAGCCAATCACAGGACCACCGTCATCGCCGGCACCGAATCCCTCAACCAACGTCAACTGATCGACCATTACCGCGCTGAAATCGCCGTTGATCAGGCCAAGACCGTCTTCTTTCAAAAATCGCGTTCCTGAATGCAAAGCCGGGCATCTGCTGATGCCCGGCACCACGCCTCAGCGCTTCCAGGCTTTCATCAGGCGCGCCAGCGCGGCAGCGATCGCCGCCGGTGGCACCGCCGCGAAGCCCAACACCAACCCGCCACGGATCGGCGAGGTGGTGGTGGGCAGCCAATAGTTGCTCAAGCCGTTGACTTCAACCCCCGCCGCAGTCGCCTGGGCGATCAATTCGCGCTCACGTTCGATGCTGTCCACCGGCACCGTGACATGCAGCCCGGCCACGACGATCGGCATTGCGCCGACGCCTGCAATGTTTCTGGGCCAGCCCGCCAGCAGCGCATCACGCCGCGCCAATGCGGCCCGGCGCATACGCCTGATGTGCCGCTGGAAATGACCCGCCGCCATGAACTCGGCCATCACCGCCTGGGTGCTGACTTCGGAGTGACGCACATCCACGGCACGGCGACGGGCAAAAGCGTCCACCAAGTCAGGAGGCAGCACCAGGTAGCCAAGGCGCAAGGCCGGGAACGCCACCTTGCCGAACGTCCCGACGTAGAGCACGCGCCCCTGACGGTCCAGTGCAGCCAGTGGGGCCAGCGGCGCGCCGCTGTAGCGGTATTCGCCATCATAATCGTCCTCGACGATCCAGCCGTCGTTACGCTCGGCCCAGGCCAGCAACTCCAGCCGCCGCGCAAGGCTCATGACGACCCCGGTGGGATATTGGTGGGACGGTGTCACATACGCCAGCCGACAATGCTGCAACGAGGCGAGCGCAGTGCAGTCCAGGCCATCGGCGTCCACCGGCACGCCCCTCACGTCGGCACCGGCCACGGCAAAGGCATGCCCGGCTGCTCGATAGCCCGGGTTTTCCACCGCCACGACGTTTCCAGGGTCCACCAGCAACTGTGCACAAAGGCTGATGCCCTGCTGCGCGCCACTGGTGATCACAATTTGTTCAGCCGTGCAGTGCAAGCCACGGGAACTGCGCAGATAAGCCGCGATCAGCCCACGCAAACGCGCATCGCCCTGGGAATCGCCATAACACAGCTGCTGCAAATCCGGTTTGCGCCAGAAAGCCGCGTTCAGCTTGGCCCAGACGTCGAAAGGAAACAGATCGAAAGCCGGGACACCCACCCGAAACGCTCGCGGCGGCCCACTGGGAGGCGGCGGCAGATGGTGATTTTCGACCCGCTCCAATGCGCCGCTGTGGATAACTTTACTGGATGAAATCACAGGCAAATCCAGCCAATCTGTGGATAAACCCGTGGATAAGCCTGTTGAAAACCCTGTGGATATTTTTGTGGATATGTTTTCCGGCGCAGACCCCATCGCGAGCAGGCTCGCTCCCACAGGGATACGCATTTCAATGTGGGAGCGAGCCTGCTCGCGAAGAGGCCGGCCTCGTACCAAGGAAGACAGCTCTGCCACATAGGTACCGTCCCCCACCCGCCCCTCGATGAAACCCTCGGCATAAAGCTGGTCGTAGGCCCGGACCACGCTGTTACGGGAAATCGACAACGCCGCCGCCAGGTCACGACTGGCCGGTAGCCGCGTGCCGCTACCCAAACGTCCATCCAGCACCCGTGCCCGCAGCGCCTGGTAAAGCTGACGGCTGAGGCCCTGACGACGATCCAGCTCGATTCCAGCAGGGTTGAACGACAATGGCGGCACGGCGTTGCTCATGACAACCCTCGTAAATGGACCTATCGAATTGGTCTTAAGTGGCTCTTACAACAGACCAATAGCCTGCCTAGGATGCTCGCATTCGCCAAGGAAAATCGTCATGTACAACCCCAAAGCCTTTGCCGTCGAAGACCTGCCCCAATTGCACCGGATGATGCAAGCGTGTCGCCTGGCCTTGCTGGTCACCCACGGCGAACATGGCTTGCAGGCCAGCCACCTGCCGCTTTTGCTGGACACCCGGCAAGGCCCCAACGGCAGCCTCTACGGGCACATGGCCCGGGCCAATCCACAGTGGCGCGACCTGGAATCCGGGGCCGAGGCGTTGGTGATTTTTGCCGGGGCCGATGCCTACGTCAGCCCGGCGTTCTACCCCGGCAAGGCCGAACACGGCAAAGTCGTGCCGACCTGGAACTACCAGGCCGTACACGCCTATGGCAGCGCCGAAGTGTTCAGCGATGCCCATCGTCTACGCAATCTGGTGAGCGCGCTCACCGACCGCCACGAAAGTGGCCGTGCCCAGCCATGGAGCCTCGGCGATGCGCCGGCGGAGTACATCGACAGCATGCTCAAGGCCATTGTCGGCTTCGCCCTGCCCATCCAGCGCCTGGAAGGCAAGCGCAAACTCAGCCAGAACCGCGCTCCCGCCGACGTCGCAGGCGTACGCCAGGGATTGGCGGCCAGCCAAGATCCCCAGGACCAGGCTGTCGCACGCCTGATGTCCGACTTTTCGACCAAGGAGTGAACATGAGCCAGATCCAGATCCGCCCCGTTACCGCCGACGATCACGCCGCGTGGCTGCCGTTGTGGCAGGCCTACCTGACGTTCTACAAGACCGAATTGCCGGACGCGGTCAGCCAAAGCACCTGGCAGCGCTTGCTCGATGAGCGCGAGCCGACTCATGGGGCCCTGGCCTGGCGCGGCGACACGGCCATCGGCCTGGTGCACTTCATTTATCATCGGTCCAATTGGAGCATCGAGAACTCCTGTTACCTGCAGGACCTGCTGGTCACGGAGCAAAGCCGTGGCACCGGTGTCGGTCGCCAGCTCATCGAGTTTGTCTACGCTACCGCCAAGGCCGATGGCTGCTGCAAAGTGCACTGGCTGACCCACGAAACCAACGCCACGGCGATCCAGCTCTACGAGCGCATCGCCGAGCGTCCCGGCTTCATCCAATTTCGCAAAGCTTTGTAAGGAGCGCCGCATGTCGACTTCACTCGCCAATTGGAAAGGTGTTACGGCACCGTCCACCCAATTGATCGAAGGGCGCTTCATCCGCCTGGAAAAACTCGATCCGGCACGGCATGCCGACGGTCTGTGGCAAGCACTGGAAGGCCCCGGGGCCGACCCGAAACTCTGGGACTATCTGCCCTATGGCCCCTTTTCCGAGCGCAAGGCATTCGATGCCTGGCTGGAGAATCATGCGGCGAACATCGATCCGTATTTCTTCACGGTGATCGACCGCGCCAATGGCGAGGTACAGGGCATTCTCAGCCTGATGTCCATCGTGCCGGCCCAGGGTCGCATCGAGATCGGCCATGTGACGTTCGGCGCCTCCATGCAGCGCTCGCCGAAAAGCACCGAGGCGGTTTACCTGCTGGCGAAAGAGTCCTTCGCCTTGGGTTACCGGCGCCTGGAGTGGAAATGCAACAACGCCAACGCCCGCTCGAAATACGCAGCCGAACGATTGGGGTTCACGTTTGAGGGTGTGTTCCGCCAGCATATGGTGGTCAAGGGACAGAACCGCGACACCGCGTGGTACTCGATGCTGGATTCGGAGTGGCCGGTGATCGGCGCGGCCTTCGAGCAATGGCTCAGTGAAGAGAATCAAAACGAGAACGGACAGGTGCGTAGCCTGGCGCAATGTCGCTCATCACAGTGAGTGATGGATGATCGCCACCGCGAATCCCTTCGCGATGGCGATCGATCAAGGCAAGCTATCAGGACTCAGGCGGTTTCCGGGTGGCCAGGAAGGGCTTAAGCACCTCGGGCGTCACCGCACTTCGGGCATAGGGCCAGGCCCATTGCGGTATCGATCCATGAGCGCTCACGTAACTGGCGAAATCCAGCCGACTGTGCCCCGCCGGGCTCTGCGAGAAATCGAAATTATGGAGAAAGTACTGGGCCTGTCTTTCGCTCATGGTGTACGACCCCATGATCAACTGATGCGCCCGGGCCTCTTCATTGACCAGGCTGTCTATCAACGCCTCCGTGAAAGCCGACTCGCTGTTGAGCGAGCCGGGCCGCCCCAGGGCGAATCGAATATTGCTGTCGCTGAATGCCGGGCCCGTCAAATCCTGCCAGATGGCCCTGGCGCTTTCCCGCGAGATCCCGCGCATTGCACGAATGGACATCCACAGGTTCGGCCTGCTGAACAGGATCGCCACCCGGCTGTTGGAAAGCCGCTGCCCTGGCGCAGTGAACAACCTGGCGACAGCCGACAGGTCACTGTCCTTGAAGTACCGGACCTCCTGGAGAAAGTTGAAGAAGTCCAGTAAAGCCTGCCGATGCGTGAACAGACTGTTCAGGTTCCAGTCATCGAACGGTCGCATCCAGTTGATATCGACGCCGGCGTACCTCGTCAATTCGTCATAACGACTACTGACATAATCGCCGATGAGCTGAAGTCGCATGTTGGATATGCTCGGGTTGCGTATCCATTGTGAAAGCAGACTCACGGGAAACAGGCCACCCAGGTTGGAAGCGATCACCGGAGACTTGAGAAGAATATTTGCCCGCGTCTGCAACATAGGAAATCGCTCGAGCGCCACGGTGAGCAGGTCGGCCAGGTCCTCGGCACGGTCGTAATAAATGTGCTGCTCCAACAGCTCCGAGTCGTCATCCATGGCATTGCCGGTCTCTTGCTCGTACCGTCTCTTGACCTTTTTCAAATCATCACGATCCACCAGATAGGCACCATTGAGCAGGTCCTCCAGCTGCGTATCGTCGAGATGACCATGCAGAGCGTCATCGTAGAGGACATATGCCAGACTGTTCTTGGGATGGTGATCGGTCAGCTCTCGGGCCCTGACCCCGTATTCGAGCATGATATGAATCACGTCCTGGGAGAACATGAGGTGTTCATTGTTGAGCAGTTCTTCAATCTCCGAGCTTTCGACGGGGCGCAGTAGCGTGTCCTCGAAGAAGGTCCGCACGGATCGATCGCTTTGCATGTAGTAAGGAATGCTGCTCAGTATCGGACGACCCGGAGCCCGGGGTGACAAATAGCTACCGATGTGTTGCAGGATCTCGGGTGGCAAGTCGGCTTGCCGGGCCTGGTTCAAGGTCCTGCGCACCATGTCGTCGGCATACAGGTTCAAGAAATGCACCAGCGGTCGAAACAGGTTATGCGGGTTGCGCATGCCATAGACAATCTGACTCACGTCATACACCGCGGCCTTGCCCAACAAGCGCTCCAGGGAGCCTGCGTTATCCGCCAGCGCCTGCTGCAAACCGGTGGGCGGCGACACCAGGTACTGACTCATTTCCGGGTGCAGATCGATATAAGCGGCGGTTTCATTGCGCAGCCCTTGCATCGAAAACGTTGGCCGGGGTTGCCCCTCGTTCAGTCCCCGGGCGACGGCATTGAAGAAACAATTGCCGTCGGCATCGAACGTGACGTCAGTGTTATCAGCCAGCCTTAACGTGTAATGATTTTCACCGGTGCGTATCAGCACCACGTCAGTGTTGGACCTGAGCGGGTGCGCGCCCGTCGGATAGCCGCTTTCCTCTTGCCCGGGGGTGAAGCGTATCGACCAGTCCTGGCGTCCACGCCGTTGATCGATGATCAACAAGCTGCGATTTTGCGGCCAGCTTGGAACACGAGTGATGAGTGACGGGACCAGATCCATGATCTCGACGTCCCACTCGTTTGACGTGCGGATCAGATCGGCCACGGCGCGAAGCGATGTCGAAGGTTGCTTAGGGGCTGACGGGCCCGGTTGAGGCGGTCCCCCGCTCGGGCGTTTGCCCCCTCCGCCCAGGCCAAAGCCCACGGCGTGCCACTGGCCATCGGGCGCACGGGCCACCGTGCTCCTCATCACCCCACTGGAGCGGATGTTCAAGCCCGTCGCCGGGTCGACAATGGTGGCCTCTATGGCCTTGAGCGGCGTGTGGTCATGGACCCGGAAGACCGTGCCATCGGGTTGCTGCACATACACCTGGCGGGCGGTGCGTCCCGTGGCGCTGTCCGTGATCGTGGGGCGATAAAAACCTCCGGCATCGGCGCGCACCCCTCGGATCACCGTGGTATCCGCCACGGCATAGCGGTGATAAAGCGCTTCTTCCAGGGGCAAGCCAAACCGTGCACCTGTCTGATTCTGTCGAGCCGTTATCGCCAGGAAAGAGGAACGCCCTCGCACGTTGACGCTCACGCCACCAAAGCCGACAGCCCTCCGGGTGTTGGCCACCGCATGGACGAACGCCAGTGTCGTCGTATTCGTTGGCACGGCACCGGTCCTGAGCACCAACAGGCCGGTCCTGACGGCACGGGTCAGCATCTGGAAGCCGGGGATCAACAGCAGGCCGGCAAGGTCCATGACAATTTCAACCACCATCATCACCAACCGCGCAACGGTCTGCAGACCGATGTCCCGATTGCTGTTGGAGCGGTGATCCGCGTAGGCGCTGTGGAAGTTGACGTGGGCCCGGTGAAAGTGCTCAAGCCAATCATCGGTGATCAGGACGCCATGAATCAGGGGACGCCCCCGGTACTGCCCCAAGGCGCGCTTTATCTCCTGTGGATCGAGGGCGGAGATGCGCGAGCGGAAATACGCTCGCCACTCTTCCTGTTGCAGCAGTCCGGTAATGCCATCGCTCAGGTCGGAAAACTCTTGCAGATCATTGCCCTGGGGGCTGTCCGGCAAATACACGCCCACAGTGCCCTTGATGTCCGGCCCAGGCTGGTCTGAAAAAATCAGTACGCCATCGATGCCGAGCGCGTTGCGCGGCGTACCACCTTGCGCGCCGACACTGCCGCCCAAGAGAAGACCGTAGACATGGACCCTGCGCCCGCCCACCCATGCCCGATTCGCCGGCGTGGGTGATTGCAGGACCGCCTCCAGCCAGCTAGCCAGCAATTTGCGCGAATGGGCTGGCTTGGCAACCGGATCCGTCACTCTGGCCTGGAACACCGCGTCGCCCCTGAGTGCAGCCTCATAGCCCTTGAATTCCAGGTGGGCCAGGTATGACGCCTGCCAGGCCGCCTTGTACCGAGGTTCATTCATTTGCTGGCGCAGCAGGATTTCATAATTGCCACCGACATCGAGGCTGGCCGCCATCCTGGCCAGTTCACTCCCAGTCACCGTGATCAGGAAACCGTTTTCCGGATGCCGGATACGTTGACCGTTTTGATCGAGAAGGTAGACAGCCAACACTTCGCGCATGGCGTTCGGGTATTGCTGTGCCCGCAGATTGTCGAGCATCAATTGGGTCAAGCTACTGGTACGGGATTGCCTGGGGTTGACCCGATCACCGTAGAACAGCCTGACCTGGGTCTGGTCCGGATCTACGTCGATCTGCGGGTGGATGGTTTGCTGGAGGTACTGCTTGATCTTCCGGCGAGCGAACTGCACCAGCGTTGGAATATCGCTGCCCAGTGTATAGACGGCATCGAATACCTTTGTTTCGAGACGGCGATAGTGGGCTCGCTCGGCAAACGTCGCGGTCTTGTAGAAGCGGGGGCGACGATTTTCCACCAAGGTTTCCTGACGAGCCACCAGTGGCCCGGCCAGTGACAACAGGGGCAAGCCAAGGGCATCTTCGGTTTGCCGGGCGAAATCACTCACCGTCGCCGTTGCGTTGCCTGGCGCACCCAGGACTTTCTCCAGCGCCGCACTTTGCATTTGCAGCAGGTCGGCCGCCGCCACTTGAAAAACATGCCCGGACAACTCGACGGAAATGTCCTGGATCTTGTACGCATGGCCCTCAAGGATGGGAAATACCTGCCTGACCATATCCTGGAATGTATTGAATCGCTGAAGTCCGTGCTCCAGGGAATAGAGGAACAGCGATGACCGGTCGGTAAACTTGATCGCCATCGCGGCTGGCCATTTTTGCGGCTGCGCGGCGCCGCTATCGAGCCTGACCGCATAGACATGGGGAATCGGTGCTCGCAACAGGCGGTTTCTGTCCGCCTGGGAAGGATGGGTGGTAATGATGTCCAGCAGGCGGTCTTCATCGCTTTGCTGGATTCGCTCGCCCTGGCTGAGCTGAGCGGCAGGATCCCGGTCGGCTTTGTACAGGTCGAACAAATGCAGGAAGCGCCGGGACAACAACTGCGCGAGAGCAGCTTCGGTCGTGGAAGACGCCGCCACGCCCGGCAACACCTCCCAGCCCTTGCGCCGGCGAAAGAGCGCCAGTTCGTCACGGAACTGCCGCTTCATCCGTTCATTCGTGATCGGCTGGGCAAGATAGAACGCGGATTCCACGGCCCTCAATGTGTCCTTGTCCAGCGGTCCGGCAAAAAGGCTGTCGGCCTCGTCCAGGGAGTCCGGGCGGGTGAAGAACCCGACGCCGCCGTTCTGGAAGTCAGGCGCCGTGTCGCTGAGCAAACTGTTGCGCATGACGTGGGTAAAGCTGTCCGAGGAGGTCAGCACGGCTCCACCGGCCTGGTTCGTGGTGAAGCGGCTCACATAGCATTGATCCGGTTCGATGTCCGGGAGCTGCGATGCACGAAACTTCCTGGCGGGGATCCTGGCCTTGAGCTGGCCGACCAGCAGCGCGCCCAGCACCCTGTCGAAGGTGGGAACGGCGGCGAACAAACGGGCCAGTTGTGCCTGGTGGGTGTCCAGCAAGTCCAGTTGCCTGAGCTGTTCCTTCGCCTGGGCATCGATCGTTTCTGGTTGGAGTACAGGTGACGCAACACCCGGTTCATCTTGGGGGGAAATCGACATCTCAATGGTCCGGTTCTGATTGAAGAGTCCGGACCCTATCGCGCTGTTTGTCCCGAGATGACGTACATATGTATAGAAGGCTGTGAAACGGGAAGGGAAACGTAAGCTGATATTTATGGAGAGCTGAAGGCCGCTATCGCGAGCAGGCTCGCTCCCACATTTTGAACTGTGGTGAGCATAAGCTCTGGGTCAACACAGACCCCCTGTGGGAGCGAGCCTGCTCGCGATGACAATCGACCAGCCGATGAAGCGCTACCGGCTCAAACCAACTTTTGCGCCAGCACCGCAATATGCTCCGGCCCGATCCCGCAGCAGCCGCCCAAGTGGCTGGCCCCACGTTTCTGCCAGTCTGCCGCCCATTGAAGGTAGCCCGGTGGATCGAGGTCTTCCCGCAGCGGGTCCAACCCGTCGTTGGCGGTCGCTTCCTTGGGTTGCGGCGGAAAGGCATTGGCGTAGGCGCCGATGTGGATCTTCACCCCCAGACGCTCGAAGGTTTGGCGGGCGGCATCGATCGCCGCACCGATCACTTCCGGCTGGCTGCAGTTGAACAGCAGCGCCTCGACACCCAGTTCGGCCGCAACGGCCGCGGCGTCCGCCACCGGCTCGCCGGAACGCAGGCGCGGCACTTCGTCGGTGTCTTCATCCTTGAGGGTGAACGACAGCCAGAACGGCTTGCCATCCTTGGGCACCCCGGCGTGAATCGCCTTCGCTTCTATCGTCGAGCTTTGGGTTTCGGCCAACCACAGGTCGACATGGGGCGCCAGCCCGGCCACCAGGGGCGTCAGCAGCTCGCTGGCACGGGAAGCATCGAACAGATCAGGCCGATAGGAACCGAACAGCGGCGGCAACGAGCCGGCCACCCGCACGGCCTTGCCGGACGCCTGTACCGCCCGCCGGGCCAGTTCGCCAGCCAGCGCTGCCAGTGCCTGGCCTTCGGCGGCGAAACGCGCTTCGCCAATGTGAAACGGTACGACGGCATAGCTGTTGCTGGTGATGACATTGGCCCCGCTGGCAATATAGGCTGCGTGCACGGCCTCTACTGCCTGCGGCGCTTCGCTCAGGGCCAACGCCGACCATTCGGGCTGCCTGAACGGCGCTCCACGGCGTTGCAGTTCGCGGCCCATGCCGCCGTCGAGAATGACTGTCGTTGCTGAGCCCATATGCGATTCACTCATAAGCTTATGAAAATAACTCACTACCGGAGTTGTTCTTATAACTATTTAATACGCACTCTTCGGTTAACCACAACCTGTATTTTCAGCCAGGGCCTTACATGAAACTTAAACCATTGATGGCCCTGGGCCTGACTCTGTTGGCCGCCTCGTCGCAAGCATTCGCCGGCACCACGCTGGACCGTATCGAGCAGAAAAAAGAACTGGTCGGCGTATTGATGGAAAGCTACCCGCCCTTCTCGTTTCTCAACGATCAGAACCAGCTCGACGGGTTTGACGTCGACGTGGCCAAAGCCGTGGCGCAGAAGCTGGGCGTGAAGCTGCGCCTGGAAACGCCGTCCTGGGACGTGATCGCCGCCGGACACTGGAGCGGGCGCTATGACATCTGCATCTGCTCCATGACACCGAGCAAGGCCCGCGCCGAAGTGTTCGATTTCCCGGTGCAGTATTACGCCTCGCCGGCGGTGATCGTGGTCAACGCCAAGGACGACCGGATCCACGGTGCCAAGGACTTGAGCGACAAGAAAGTCGGCCTCACCAGTGCCTCCAGTTACGAGAGCTACCTGAACAAGAACCTGGTGATCGAAGGCGCCGAGGATACCCGACTGAGCTATCCGTTCGAGAATGTACAGATCGCCCCGTATGACACCGACAACGTGGCCTTCCAGGACCTTGGCCTGGGCACCGGGGTACGCCTGGACGCGGTGTTGACCAACCTGGTGACCGCGCAGCCACGCCTGACCGAAGACAAGCGCTTCAAACTGGCCGGCGAGCCGTTGTATTCCGAACCGAATTCGGTGGCCATCGAAAAGGGCGACGCCCAGTGGGACAGCAAAGTGCGTGAAGTCTTCGCCCAGTTGAAACAGGATGGTACCTTGAGCAAACTCTCGCAGAAATGGATCGGCGCTGACATCACTCAATGACCTCTTTTCCACCCCCTTCCCAGCCACCGCAACCGGTGGCTGAGTCGCGCCTGAAGAAAATCTTCGGTTTTCGCACACGGCTGTACCTGACCTGGGCGGCCATGCTCGTGCTGTTCGCGAGTTTTTTCCTCGGCTTCGACCTGAAGTTCTCGATCATCCTCGACAAGTTGCCGAACCTGATCGGCCTGCACCTGGCCCCCAACGGCTTTCTGCAGGGCGCGATGCTGACGCTGTTCCTGTGCCTGTGTTCGATCGTCGCGTCGTCATTACTGGGCTTCATCACCGCCCTGGCGCGGCTGTCCAGCAGCGCGGTTGCGTTCGGCATTGCCAGTTTCTACGCCTCGTTCTTCCGTGGCACGCCGCTGCTGATCCAGATCCTGCTGATCTACCTGGGCCTGCCGCAACTGGGCGTGGTCCCGGGCGCCGTCACCGCTGGGATCATCGCCCTGTCGCTGAACTATGGCGCCTACCTGAGCGAAATCTTCCGCGCGGGCATCGTCGGCGTCCCCCACGGCCAACGCGAAGCCTCGCTGGCGCTGGGCTTGAGCGAGACCGTGATCTTCTGGCGCGTCACCCTGCCCCAGGCCATGCGCACCATCATCCCGCCGACCACCAACCAGTTCATCTCCATGCTCAAGGACTCCTCCCTGATCTCGGTGATGGGCGTCTGGGAGGTGATGTTCCTGGCGCAGTCCTACGGTCGCTCCAGCTATCGCTACATCGAAATGCTCACCACGGCGGCGATCATCTATTGGCTGATGTCCATCGCACTGGAGCTGATCCAGGCGCGGATGGAGCGGCATTATGGGAAGGCGTATCTCAAGCGCAGTTGACGCGCCATCGCTGTCAAACGGACCGTTCCGAGAGTGATGTAGGGCAACGCCGCGTACCATGAACGCTGACGCGACGAGGCGCTGTTTCGCGCGCAACCGGCCTACGGCTTTCGTCGTGATCTCTCGCCACAGGCGCAGCGATGGCTGGCATCGCGCTCCAAGGGTGAATTTTTAAAGTGCGGACTCCCTTTACGAGAGGCCGCATTCAATGCCAATCCAACACCTATACCCACCCCGACATCTCACGCTGGCAGTTGCCTTGGCAATCGGTTGTGTCGATACCTCGATGGCTGGGGTTATCGATGGCTCCCTTTCCTCGCCGCCCGAAACGATCCTACAGATGCAAGCCCGTCTCAAGGCGTTCGCCAGTGCACCACAGACCACACACACCAAAGTCACCAAGACCTTCAACGGCCCCGAGGGGCTCGCGCTGAAAAAGGGCAACGACGACGATCTGGTGACCGTGAGTGGACGCGGCAAGCTCATCGGGCGGGTCGACGGCGGAGGCGGGATCAATGTCCTGCAACTGGACACCGTGGCCGGCGGCAAGCTGGATGAAGTACGCAACTTCCAGGACTTGCATGCCAAGCGCGGGGAATGGTCGAACACCCTCGGCTTCGATGGCCGAAGCCTGATCGAGCCGAAAGCCAAGTTGATCAACACCGGGCATCTCGCCGGCGACGTGCACGTTCTCGGCGGCTTCGATAATCAGGGCACTGCCGCCAGGAGCATATTCGTGGCGCCCAACGCCTACATGACGAACTCGGGCACCGCCGGGGCCGTTGCAGTGGCAGAAACAGCCCGGTTCAGCGGCAGCGGAACGATGGAGAGCCTCGACATGGCGGGACTATTGGAGGTTGGCCCGGAAATGGGTGCGCCTTCCATTGCAAAGGACTTCAAGCTGTCGCAAGGCGCGACGCTCGTCTACGGCGTCGATGCCCAGGGAGGCAGTGCCACGATCACCGTCGGGGGTATCGCGACCCTGGACAACGCGACGCTGAAAATCAACGCCGCACCGGGCGAGTATGTCGGCACAAGCGAACATACGGTTATCGAAGCGTCCAGGGTTGAAGGTGAGTTCGGGCAGGTCATCAATGACCTTGCATTCATGACGGCGACGCCCAACTATCTAGGGACACAGGTCAATCTGACCTATGCGCGCAACGATGTTCCGCTGGAGGCTCTGGCGACTTCCGATAACGCGCGTAATTTCGCAGCCCACATCGAAGAGCCGCAACCGGTCAAACCAGCGGCACCACCCGCTGTGGAGGCGCCTACCGTTGCACGGCCACCTGCCACCGAGACGAACATCGTCGTGCCGCCAGTCAAACCGGCCGAGCCGGCTGGAACCGTCCACGTTGCACAAACACCCGCCGCTCCGTCACCCGCCGACAAACCTGCCGCAAAACCCAACGCCGCGATCAACGCCTTGCTGGGCACCAATGTATTCACAGCTGCCGACGCTATCGACCAGCTTACGGGTTATGACACCGCGAACCTCGCCAACGCCACCCTGAGCAGCAGCGTTCCGATCAGCACCGGGATGCTCTCGGCCATGGGCCGAAGACATCCCGAAAGTGCGCCCGTCGACGGCCAGGTCTGGGTCCAGGCCATCGGCAACAGCGGGGTTGTCGGTAGGCAATGGGGAAGCGATGCCCTCAAACATTCGACAACGGGGCTGATGCTGGGGACCGATTGGGCGGTCAGCCCTGAATGGCGCCTGGGCGTCATCGGCAGCAAGACGCAGACGCGGCTGGATGGCTACCGCTTCGATGGTGGGCTCAACAGTTGGTACCTGGGCGCATACGCACTGCGCCAGGATGGCCCGCTGGCGCTGCGCCTGGGCGCCGTGTATGGCGACCATGACGGCAGCACCAAGCGCCACGTGGCCTTCAATGGTTTCAGTGACCGTCTCAAGGGGCGTTACGACGCCCATACGCAGCAGGTCTTCGGGCAGATGGGCTATCGCTTCGACGTCGCTCATGTCGAGGTCGAACCTTATGCCCACTTGGGCTATCAACGTTATCAACGTGACCGCTACCGGGAAAAAGGCGGGGACGCAGCGTTGAACATCCACGGCCAGACCCAGGACGCTTACAGCAGCAACCTGGGCCTGCGCCTCGCCCGGCCTTTTGCCCTGGATCGCGGCATGCAATGGACTCCCCGCCTGAATGTCGGCTGGAAACACCTCTACGGCGACGTCACCGGCCGTTCTCGCCAGGGCCTGGTGAGCGGCGGCAGTACCTATCGGGTGGAAGGCACCGAGCTGGACCGCGACAGCCTGCTCGTCGAAGCGGGGTTGGACCTGGCTGTTTCACCCTGGCATACGCTGGGACTGGGCTATAGCGGTGAAACGGGCAACGACAACCGTAACCAGGCGCTGATGGGCCACTGGCGGATGATGCTCTGACCGATAAAGGAGCACACCGTGTCCCTCGCTCGGACGAGCGCTATCGGGTGTATCAGGCGCCATCGATATTGTCTGACCTGACGCTATCGCGAGCAGGCTCGCTCCCACAGGTGTTTTGGTGTGGGGCAGGCATTTGCGCAAAAAAAAGGGGAGCACATGCCCCCCCGAGGTTAAAGCGTTGTATCGAGGCTGTTCGCTCAGCCTTCGATCTCGATCAGAATCTCGCCCGGGTTGACCCGGTCGCCCTTGGCCACATGAATGGCAGTGACCTTGCCGGCGATGGCCGCCTGTACTTCGGTCTCCATCTTCATGGCTTCGGTGATCAGCACGGCCTGGCCGGCCTTCACCACGTCGCCTTCCTTGACCAGCACGTCGACGATGTTGCCCGGCATGGTGGTGCTGACGTGACCCGGTGCAGAGGCTTGCTTGCGCTTGCTGCTGCCGCCGCCGACGAACTCATTGAGCGGTTCGAACACCACTTCTTCCGGCATGCCATCGATGGACAGGTAGAAGTGACGCTTGCCTTCGGCCTTGACGCCGACCCCGGTGATGTCGACGCGGTAGGTTTCGCCGTGAACGTCGATGACGAACTCGGTCGGCACACCTTCGCCGCCCGCCGAACTCACGCTGCCCGCCTCAGGGATCGGCAGCAGTACTTCCGGAGTCAGGGTGCCGGCTTCGCGCTCTTCCAGGAACTTGCGTCCGATGTCCGGGAACATGGCATAGGTCAGCACGTCTTCTTCGGATTTGGCCAGTGCGCCGATTTCGCCACGCAGCTTGGTCATTTCCGGCTTGAGCAGATCGGCCGGACGCACGTCGATCACGTCTTCGCTACCGATAGCCTGGCGACGCAGCTTCTCGTTCACTTCGCCCGGTGCCTTGCCGTAACCGCCTTGCAGGTAGAGCTTCACTTCATTGGTGATGGTCTTGTAGCGCTCGCCGGCCAGCACGTTGAAGAAGGCCTGGGTACCGACGATCTGCGAGGTCGGCGTGACCAACGGCGGGAAGCCGAGGTCTTCGCGCACCCGCGGGATTTCCGCCAGCACTTCGTTCATGCGATTCAGGGCGCCCTGCTCTTTCAACTGGTTGGCCAGGTTGGAAATCATCCCACCCGGTACCTGGTTGACCTGGACACGGGTGTCCACCGCCGTGAACTGGCTTTCGAACTGGTGGTACTTCTTGCGCACCGCATAGAAGTACAGGCCGATTTCCTGCAGCAATTCCAAGTCCAGGCCGGTGTCGAACTCACTGCCCTTGAGGGCGGCGACCATCGATTCGGTGCCAGGGTGGCTGGTGCCCCAGGCGAAACTGGAAATGGCGGTGTCGATGTGGTCGGCGCCGTTCTCGACAGCCTTGAGCTGACACATCGCGGCCAGACCGGCGGTGTCATGGGAGTGGATGAACACCGGCAACGATTGCTCGGCCTTCAAGGCTTTCACCAGTTCGCCGGTGGCGTACGGGGTCAGCAAACCGGCCATGTCCTTGATCGCCACCGAGTCGCAACCCATGGCTTCCATCTGCTTGGCCTGGGCCACGAAAGCATCGATGGTGTGCACCGGACTGGTGGTGTAAGCGATGGTGCCCTGGGCATGCTTGCCGGCAGCCTTCACCGCCTCAATGGCCACGCGCAGGTTACGCACATCATTCATCGCATCGAAAATACGGAACACATCGATGCCGTTGACCGCAGCCTTGGCCACGAACGCCTTGACCACGTCATCGCTGTAATGGCGATAGCCCAACAGGTTCTGGCCGCGCAGCAACATTTGCAGGCGGGTGTTGGGCAGCGCGGCGCGCAGTTGGCGCAGGCGCTCCCACGGGTCTTCTTTCAGGAAACGCACGCAGGCGTCGAACGTCGCGCCGCCCCAGACTTCCAGCGACCAGTAGCCGACTTTGTCGAGCTTGTCGCAGATAGGCAGCATGTCTTCGGTACGCATGCGGGTGGCGAGCAGCGATTGATGGGCGTCGCGCAGGATTGTGTCGGTAACGTGGATCTTCTTGGACATATTCGGAACTCCTCATAGCTGCAAGCTTCGAGCCGCAAGCTACAAGTAAAAGCTGACCCGCTCTTGCTTGAAGCTTGTAGCTCACAGCTCGCCGCTGTTGTTATAGGCCTGCGTGGGCGGCAATGGCGGCAGCGATGGCCAGGGCCAGCTCTTCGGGTTTGCGCTTGATCGAGTAATTGGTCAGTTCAGGGTGGCTTTCGACGAAGCTGGTATTGAACTGGCCGCTCCGGAATTCCGGGTTGCGCAGGATTTCCTGGTAGTACGCGGCAGTGGTCTTGACCCCCTGCAGGCGCATGTCATCCAGGGCGCGCAGGCCTCGGTCCATGGCTTCTTCCCAGGTCAACGCCCAGACCACCAGTTTCAGGCACATCGAATCGTAGAACGGTGGAATGGTGTAGCCGGTGTAGATCGCCGTATCGGTGCGCACGCCGGGGCCACCCGGGGCGTAGTAGCGAGTGATCTTGCCGAAGCTGGGCAGGAAGTTGTTCTTCGGGTCCTCGGCATTGATCCGGAACTGCAAGGCAAAGCCACGGTGCTGAATGTCTTCCTGCTTGACCGACAACGGCAAGCCGGACGCGATGCGGATCTGCTCGCGAACGATATCGATACCGGTGATTTCTTCGGTGATGGTGTGTTCCACCTGCACCCGGGTGTTCATTTCCATGAAGTACACCTCGCCCTCGGCGAGCAGGAACTCCACGGTGCCGGCGTTCTCGTAGCCCACGGCCTTCGCGGCGCGCACCGACAGATCGCCGATGTAGGCGCGCTGCTCGGGCGTCAGTTGCGGGCTGGGGGCGATTTCGATCAGCTTCTGGTTGCGCCGCTGGATCGAGCAATCCCGTTCGAACAGATGCACCACGTTGCCGAAACTGTCACCCAGGATCTGCGCTTCGATGTGCTTGGGGTTGACGATGCACTTTTCCAGGAATACTTCCGCCGAACCGAACGCCTTGGTGGCTTCGGAAATGACTCGCGGGAAGGCCTGCTCCAGTTCTTCACGGCTGTTGCAACGGCGGATACCCCGACCGCCGCCGCCGGACGTGGCCTTGAGCATCACCGGGTAACCGATCCGGTCGCCCTCGGCCAAGGCCTCTTCGATGCCCGAAACGTTGCCTTCGGTACCCGGCGTGACCGGCACGCCGGCCTTGATCATGCTGCGCCGGGCTTCGGTCTTGTCGCCCATGCGGCGAATGACTTCTGCCGCCGGACCAATGAATTTGATACCGCGTTCGGCGCAGATGTCTGCCAGTTCGGCGTTTTCTGAAAGAAAGCCGTAGCCGGGATGCAAGGCATCGCAGCCGGTTTCGACAGCCAGGTTCACCAATTTGCGCGGGTTGAGATAGCCGGCCAGCGGGTCAGCGCCGATGCTGTGGGCCTCATCCGCGCGCTTGACATGCAGGGCATGGCGATCAGCGTCGGAATAGACCGCGACCGAGCGAATGCCCATCTCGGCGCAAGCGCGCACGATGCGGACGGCAATCTCACCACGGTTGGCGATCAAGATCTTTTTTATCAATTGGAGGTTCCCTTGAGCCGGTGATACCACGGCCTGAGGTTCAGGCCGACGCGTGACCAGATGTAACAATCGGTCGCAGCACCACACTAGTCCCGGGCGTTGATTAACAAAAATGAATATTTATTGGGTCAGGCATAAGCAAAGACTTATAGTTTCACCATCCAATTCGGACCAAGGTGCCTGAAAGATGCGTAAGTCGTTGATGCGTATGACATTGCGCCAACTGCAGATTTTCAACGAAGTGTGTGACCTGAGGTCCTACAGCCGCGCAGCCGATGAAATGTCTCTCACCCAGCCGGCCGTCAGCCTACAGATTCGATCCCTTGAAGAACTGATTGGCCAGCCGCTGTTTGAATACGTTGGCAAGAAGCTCTACATGACCGAAGCCGCCGAAGCCCTGCAACGGGCCAGCCGCGACATCTTCGGGCGCCTGGAAAACCTCGACATGCAACTGTCGGACATGCAGGGTTCGTTGCAAGGTCAGCTGAAGCTGGCGGTGGAGTCCAGTGCCAAATATTTCGCGCCGCACCTGTTTGCCGCGTTCAAGCGCCAGCACCCGGAGGTCAACCTGAGCCTCACGGTGGTCAATCGCGGACAAGTGATCCGTCGCCTCTCGGACAACCGGGACGACCTGGTGATCATGTCCATGGTGCCTCAGGACATGGGGTTGGAATTCCTGCCGTTTCTCAACAACCCGATCGTGGCCGTGGCGCCGCCGGATCATCCTTTGTGTCACATGGGCTCGCTGCGTTTGCAGGACCTGGAGCCGTACACGTTGCTGCTGCGCGAGCCGGGATCAGGCACGCGGTTGGCCTGCGAGGAGTACTTCAAGGAGAAACGGGTGCATTTCACCCAGACACTGGAGGTGGCTTCAGCGGAGGCCCAGCGCGAGTGCGTGGTGGCGGGGCTGGGCGTGGCGCTGTTGACGCGCCACGCCGTGAGCCGGGAATTGTCGTCCGGCGCACTCATCGAGTTGCCGGTCGAGGAGTTACCGCTGTACCGCAGCTGGTGCCTGGTGCAGGCCAGGGCGAAACGCTTGTCGCCGGTGGCCCACGCCTTCCTGGCGTTCGTGCGCGGCGAACGGGCTCAGATCAGTGGCCTGGTTGAGCGTTTCGACGGGAAGCCGCCGGCGTTGCCTGCCAGTAGTTGAATTCTGTGATGTCGGGGTATTCGCTGATTTCCGCCAGGAGCTGGCGCTGCTCATAACGGTCTTCGATCGCACGACGAAACGCCATGCGGCGCTGGTCTTCCTGTTGACGACGGGTTTTGACGGCGCTGCGCTCTTCGTAGGACTGGGTCATGTCGAGACTCCCAAGACGTATACGGGAGTTTCACGATGACATTGCGGGATGACGATTTGGCGGCGCGCGGGTTACAGAGCGATGAATGTTGCTATCAGTGGCCTCTTGCGGGAACTCCGAACTCCGAACTCCGAACTCCCTCGTAGCTTGCAGCTTCTAATCATCCAACGCCTTCACCGACTTGGGCGACAACCGCAGGCTGCGAAGGCTGCGCTTGACGCTCTTGAGGTGGTTGACCAGGCTCGGCCCGCGGGCCATGGCAACGCCCATCGCCAGTACATCGATCACCACCAGGTGCGCGATGCGCGAGGTCAGCGGCGTGTAGATCTCGGTGTCTTCATGCACGTCGATGGCCAGGTTCACCGTCGAGAGCTCGGCCAACGGCGTCTGGCTCGGACACAGGGTAATCAGCGAGGCGCCGCTCTCGCGGACCAGGTTGGCGGTGATCAACAGATCCTTGGAGCGCCCCGACTGGGAAATGCAGATCGCGACATCGGTGGGCTTCAGGGTGACCGCCGACATGGCCTGCATGTGCGGGTCGGAATAGGCGGCCGCGGTGAGCAACAGCCGGAAGAACTTGTGCTGCGCATCCGCTGCCACCGCGCCCGACGCGCCAAAGCCGTAGAACTCCACACGCTGGGCCTGGGACATGGCCGTGACAGCCTTCTGCAGCGCCACCGGGTCGAGCTTCTCGCGGACCTCCATGAGGGTGTGCAGGGTGGTGTCGAAGATCTTCAGGCTGTAGTCGGCGACCGAATCGTCTTCATGGATCGCAAACTGGCCGAAGCTCGCGCCGGCCGCCAGGCTCTGCGCCAGTTTGAGTTTCAGGTCCTGGAAACCGGAGCAACCGATGGCGCGGCAGAAGCGCACGATGGTCGGTTCGCTGATGCCGACGCTGTGGGCAAGATCGGCCATGGAACTGTGCATCACGGCCGCAGGATCAAGCAGTACGTGATCGGCGACCTTCAGCTCCGACTTGCGCAGCAGGTGGCGTGATTGGGCGATGTGTTGCAACAGGTTCAAGGGGCTGGACTCTTGTTATTGGCGATGGCCGGGATGTAGCAAGTTTGTAGTTATACTACAGGAATTGCCTTTTTGCCCGCCCAATACGTAACTCGATGTCCCGATTTCATGCCGTATGCAAGCCATGTAGCAGTCAGGCGCTATAAACCGTCTTCATTGGCCCGCAGCAAGGCTGCCAGATCCTCGGCCTCGACGGGACGACTGATGAGATAGCCCTGGAGTTCGTCGCAACGCTCGGCTTTCAGAAATTCGAGTTGCCCCTGGCGCTCTACGCCCTCCGCCACCACTTTGAGCGATAGCCCATGGGCCATGGCGATGATCGCCCGGGTGATGGCCGCGTCCTCGCCGCCCTCCTCCAGCCCACGGATGAACGCCTGGTCGATCTTCACGTAGTCCACCGGGATACGCTTGAGGTAACTCAGGGACGAATAACCGGTACCAAAGTCGTCGATCGCCAGCTTGACCCCGAGGTCGCGCAACTGTTGGAAGGTGGCGATAATGTGCTCGACGCTGTCGAGCAACTGGCTCTCGGTGAGTTCCAGCTCCAGGTATTCGGGAGCCAGGCCGGTTTCTTCCAGCACTTGGCGCACAAGGCTGACGACCTTGCCCTGGCGCAACTGATGCACCGACAGATTCACCGACACCCGGATCGGTGCAAGCCCCTGGCGCTGCCATTCGCACGCCTGCCAACAGGCCTGGCGCAGCACGAATTCGCCAATGGGCCCGATCAGCCCGGTCTCCTCGGCGAGGCCGATGAAATGCCCCGGCGGCACCCGGCCCAAGGCCGGATGGTCCCAGCGCACCAGCGCTTCCGCCGCGTTCAGGCGACCGCTCGCCAGGCACAGTTTGGGCTGGTAGAAAACCTTCAGCTGTTGTTCTTCCAGGGCCTTGCGCAGTTGGTTCTCCAGCTGCAGGCGCTCCAGGGTACTGGCCTGGAGGCTGTCGGTGTAGAACTGGAAGTTGTTGCCACCCAGGTGCTTGGCATGTTGCATGGCCATGTTCGCCTGGCTGACCAGGGTGGAAACATCCCGCGCATTGTCGGGCAACAGACTGATGCCGATGGAGGCGCTGACCACCAGCTCGTGACCTTCGATGGTCTGCGGCAATCGCAACTTGGCGGATAAACGGGTTGCCATGCGCGCCAGGCTTGAGAGATTGCCATAGGCATCGAACAGCACCGCGAACTCATCGCCGGACAACCGGGCGATGGTGTTGGCTTCCGGCAGGGCATTGATCAGGCGCCGGGCCATTTTCTGCAACAACTGGTCGGCAATGTCATGACCGAGGCTGTCATTGAGCAGCTTGAAGCGGTCCAGGTCGATGTGCAGCAAGGCCAGGCTGCGACGCCCACCCTGGCGCACCCGCTGCTGTGCTTCCTGCAGGCGTTCGCGGAACAACGAGCGATTCGTCAGTCCGGTCAACTCGTCGTAATGAGTGAGATAGCGCATCCGCTCTTCAGATTCGCGCCTGGCCGATAGATCGGCGAAAAAGCCTACGATATGACTGACGCTTCCCCGAGAATCCCGCACGATGCTCAGTTGCAGCCATTGCGGATACAACTCGCCATTGGCCCGCGCCTCCACCAGTTCACCTTGCCAGGTGCCGTCTTGCTTGAGTGCCTGGCGAATGACTGGATAGTGCCGGCGCGCATCACGGCTGCACGGCAGGTCGACGACGTTACGCCCCAGCATGTCCTCGATGTTGAAACCGGTAATCCGGGTGAATGCCTGATTGGCGGCGAGCAGCGCGTAGTGGGGGTCGAAGATCACGATGCCTTCGCTGGCGGCCTCGAATACCGTGGCCGCCAGCTGCCGCTGCTGTTCCAGCTCTTTGCTGACGCTGATGTTTCTTCGGGTACCGACCATGCGCAGTACCCGGCCGCTGGCGCTGCGCTCCACGGCCCGGCCGCGGTCTTCGATCCAGACCCAGTGGCCATCACCGTGACGGATACGGTATTCAATCTGGTAGTCCTCGCTACGACCCTTGAGGTGCTCGACCAGGGCTCGCTTGAGCGCCGGCAGGTCTTGAGGGTGCAGGCGTGGCGTGAGGTGGCTGAGCATCGCCGTGATGTATTCCGGCTCCAGGCCCAGCAGTTCCTTGAGCTGGGTGTGATGGACTTCATCGGTCTGCAGGTTCCAGTCCCACAGCCCCAGCTCACTGGCCTTGAGGGCCAGGGCCAGGCGCGCCTCGCTCTTGCTCAAGGCCTGGCTGGCTGCCTGCAGTTCGAGGCTACGCTGGGCGACCCGTGCCTCGAGACTCACCTGGGCCGCGCGCAGTTGTTCCTCGGCAAGACGCCGCTGTTCGACTTCCCGTTCCAGGGCCCCGTTAAGCTGGGCACTGCGGATCTGCGTCTGTTGCAGATGCTCGATCAGCGCCTGATTCTGAAACCGTCGCAGCATGCCGCTTTGCATCAGGCGATTGACCTGCCAGGCCACCACACTCAGGGACACCAGCACCACCAGGCCGAGCCAACCCCATCCGCGCTGCTGTTCGTCACCGCCCCAGAAAAGGAAGCCGATGGCCGGCAACAGGCAGGGCAAGGTAAAGGACAGAAAGGCTGGGAGGCTCACGGCATAGGCAACACTGGCCGACAGGGTGGCTGCGCCGATCAGGCCGAACACCCAGGCTTGTTGCTGGAAGCTGTCGGCTGGAACCAGGGCGATGCCGGCACCGGCCAGCGTCAGGCCGGTCATTGCCGAACCGAGCAGGAACATGCGCAACCAGATCGGGTGCGCCTGGCGGCTGGGTATCGCCGAATCGAAGGCGGCGACCTGTATCACCCGCAGGGCCACCAGCGACAACAGCCAGATCAGCCATACACTGACCAGGACATAGCGCGACGGCTCCCACAACAGGGCGGCGCAGACCAGGCCGTTGACCAGCATGAACAACGTGGGCAGCAGCGAGCCCTGGTACAGCAACCGTGTACGCTCTACAGCCATCTCCGTGGCGTACTGCTTGCAGATGACCCGCGGTTCCACACAGGGGCCCGCCAGATCGGAATTGAGGGTCATAGGCAATGTTCTTGTTCTTGGGGGCACGGAGAACCCGAAACGAGCACCGAGCATACACAAGCCAGGGGCCATCCCACACTGTTCCCGATCACAAAAATATCTAAAAATGTCGCTATTTCGTTGGACGACGAGCGCTTCGAGCATGCTTCGTCGGTGCTTGCGCCCATGACTTACCAGTCATCCCAATCGGTCTTTTTATCGGCTGAGGCAAAGCTTGGTTTGCCCGGGGTGGCGCCGCACCCTAGAATGCGCCGATGCGCGACGATCTCTCTCTTCTGCTGAACTCCCTCAACGATGCCCAACGCCAGGCCGTAGCGGCCTCCGTGGGCCGACAGTTGGTCCTGGCCGGTGCCGGCTCCGGTAAAACCCGGGTGCTGGTGCACCGTATCGCCTGGTTGATCCAGGTCGAGAACGCCTCGCCCCATTCGATCCTGTCGGTGACCTTCACCAACAAGGCCGCTGCCGAGATGCGCCACCGCATCGAGCAGTTGATGGGCATCAACCCGGCCGGCATGTGGGTCGGCACGTTCCACGGCCTGGCGCACCGCCTGTTGCGGGCCCATTGGCAGGAAGCCGGCCTGAGCCAGACCTTCCAGATCCTCGACAGCGACGACCAGCAGCGGCTGGTCAAGCGGGTGATCCGCGAGCTGGGGCTGGACGAGCAGCGCTGGCCGGCCCGCCAGGCCCAATGGTTCATCAACGGCCAGAAGGACGAGGGTCTGCGTCCGCAACACATCCAGGCCAGCGGCGACCTGTTCCTGGCAACCATGCGCAGCATCTACGAAGCCTACGAGGCCGCGTGCCAGCGCGCCGGGGTCATCGACTTTTCCGAACTGCTGCTGCGGGCACTGGACCTTTGGCGTGACCATCCGGGGCTGCTGGCGCACTACCAGAAGCGTTTCCGGCATGTGCTGGTGGACGAGTTCCAGGACACCAACGCCGTGCAATACGCCTGGTTGCGCCTGCTGGCCAAAGGCGGCGACAGCCTGATGGTGGTGGGCGACGACGATCAGTCGATCTACGGCTGGCGCGGTGCCAAGATCGAGAACATTCATCAATACTCGGCGGACTTTCCCGACGCCGAAGTGATCCGCCTGGAACAGAATTACCGCTCCACTGCCGGCATCCTCAAGGCCGCCAACGCCCTGATCGCCAACAACACCGGGCGCCTGGGCAAGGAATTGTGGACCGACGGCAGCGAAGGCGAAGCCATCAACCTCTATGCCGCCTTCAACGAGCACGATGAAGCCCGCTACGTGGTGGAAACCATCGAGAGCGCGCTGAAGACCGGCCTGGCCCGCAGCGACATCGCCATCCTGTATCGCTCCAACGCCCAGTCGCGGGTATTGGAAGAAGCGTTGTTGCGCGAGCGGATCCCGTACCGCATCTATGGCGGCCAACGCTTCTTCGAACGCGCCGAAATCAAGAACGCCATGGCCTACCTGCGCCTGCTGGAAGGCCGCGGCAACGACGCAGCCCTGGAGCGGGTGATCAACGTACCGACCCGGGGCATCGGCGAGAAAACCGTCGAAGCGATCCGCGATCATGCGCGCCACAGCCATGTATCCATGTGGGAAGCCATGCGTCAGCTGGTGACCAACAAGGGCGTGACCGGGCGTGCCGCCGGCGCTCTGAAGGCTTTCATGGACCTCATCGAGGACCTGGCCGCCAAATGCGCGGAGATGCCGCTGCACTTGATGACCCAGACGGTCATCGAGCAGTCCGGCCTGATTGCCTATCACGAAGCGGAAAAAGGCGAGAAAGGACAGGCCCGGGTAGAAAACCTCGAGGAACTGGTCAGCGCCGCCCGCAACTTCGAGAACACCGAAGAAGACGCGGACCTCTCGCCCTTGGCGGCCTTCCTCGGCCACGCCTCCCTGGAGGCCGGCGACACCCAGGCCGAGGAGCACGAAGACAGCATCCAGTTGATGACCCTGCACAGCGCCAAGGGCCTGGAATTCCCCTATGTGTTCCTGGTGGGCATGGAAGAAGGCCTGTTCCCCCACAAGATGAGCCTGGAAGAACCGGGGCGCCTGGAAGAGGAACGCCGCCTGGCCTATGTCGGCATTACCCGTGCGATGCAGAACCTGGTGCTGACCTACGCCGAAACCCGACGCTTGTACGGCAGCGAGACCTACAACAAGGTGTCACGCTTCGTACGTGAAGTGCCGAAAGGCCTGATCCAGGAAGTGCGCCTGTCCAACAGTGTCAGCCGTCCGTTCGGTAGCAGCCAGCAGCACGGCACCAGTAGCCTGTTCGGCGGCAGCGACATCCCGGAGACCGGCTTCAGCCTCGGCCAGGCCGTGCGCCACTCGGTGTTCGGCGATGGCGTGATCCTCAATTTCGAAGGCGCCGGCGCCCAGGCCCGGGTGCAGGTGAATTTCAGCGAAGGCAGCAAATGGCTGATGCTGGGATACGCCAAGCTTGAGGCGATCTAGAAAGGGTTTCCCGAGACTTCATGTGGGAGCGAGCCTGCTCGCGATAGCGTAGTGTCAGCCAACATCAATGTTGCCTGATTCAACGCCATCGCGAGCAGGCTCGCTCCCACAGTGACCTTTCGGCGACTGGCTGCTTTCCGATAGAACTTGTCTCCCTTTCCTACAGCCAAAAGCGAACAGGCCCTCTTGCGCCTCTGAAGCTGAACCTAAGCTGTCACGCAAAAGCCCGAAACACTCTGTCGCTAGCCAGCAACAGTTCACCTGTGCAACATGGCGCGCGTGCTATTCACAAATGGGAATGCCTTTATATGAAACGTTTTCTGAGCATCGCCATGGCGTTGTGCATCGGCCTGACGATGGCCATCGACGCCAATGCCGCCAAGCGCTTTGGTGGTGGTAAAAGTGCGGGCGCGGCCCCGACTCACCAGACCAGCCAGATGGCACCGTCCTCGGCAGCCGGTCCGACTGCCGCCACCGCAGGCGCGGCCGGTGCCGCGGGCGCTGCCACCAAGGCCGGCGGTGCTTCACGCTGGCTCGGCCCCCTGGCCGGCATCGCCGCCGGTGGCCTGCTGGCCTCCATGTTCATGGGTGGCGGCTTCCAGGGCATGCAGATCTTCGACATCCTGATCCTGGGAGTCATTGCCTTCCTGGTGTTCCGCTTCATTGCCGCCCGTCGTCGCAAGCAGCAGGAGCAGTACGCTCCGGCTGGTCATGCGCCGATGCAGCGTGAAACGTTCAACCAGCAGCCTGCCGGCGGCTCGATTTTCGGCGGTTCGGCTCCAGTGGCCGCCCGTCCGGTGATCAATGCCCCCGCCTGGTTCAACGAAAAGAACTTCATCGAGGCCGCACGCACCCACTTCCACTCCCTGCAGCAACATTGGGACGCGAACGAGATGGACAAGATCGCCGAGTTCGTGACCCCTCAAATGCTGGAGTTCCTCAAGCGCGAACGTGCTGACCTGGGTGATGGCTACCAGTCCACCTACATCGACAACCTTCAGGTGCAGTTGGACGGTGTCGATGACCGCGCCGACAAGACCATCGCCACCCTGACCTTCAGCGGTGTCTCGAAGGACTCCCGCTTCGACCAGGGCGAAGCATTCAGCGAAAGCTGGAACATGGAGCGCGCCCAGGGCGAAAACCAGCCTTGGCTGGTGGCAGGTATTCGCCAGAACGGTTGAACCTTTGCGCGTTTCACCTGTTGAAATAAGAGAACCCCGGCTCAAGCCGGGGTTTTCTATTTCGCGGTTGCATCTACGGCGCGCTACTGTATAAACCGCCTCATGTAAAACCGCGCCATCGAGAAAGAGGACACCCGGACGTGGAAGAAATCATCGAACAATTGCGTGAAGCCAACGAACCGGTACCGGTTCCACTGGAGTTGCCCGACGAAGACTTGCTGGTAGAGATCGAAGAGCAGTTGTTCATCGATATCCCGTTCGTCTTCAGGGAGTTTTTGCTGACCGTCAGCGATGTCATCTATGGCAGCCTGGAACCGGTCACCGTTACCGATCCCAATTCCCATACCTACCTGCCGGAAGTGGCTGCCACTGCCTGGGATGCAGGTGTTGACCGCAGCCTGATCCCGATCTGCCAGGACGGCGACGATTATTACTGCGTCGAAGAAGACGGCACCGTGGTGCTCTGGCAAGCCGAAGAAGAACTGGTTGCCGAAGAAACCTGGGAGTCCGTCTGGCACTGGGCACGGGACGTCTGGCTGGAAAGCTGATCAGCCTCAGGGATCAATGCCCGGACGACTCCTTGTGGTTGTCCAGGGTTTCCATCAAGGCCACCTGCATCCTGGTATGCAAGCGGACAAACCAGCGCCAGAGCAATGCCGCCACGGCAGTCGCCACCACGGCGATCAACACCAGCAACTTGTTGGTTGGCAGGATGCTGGCCGACAAGGCGGCCAATAGCAGGAAAATCACCAGCAGCGAGAGGATCGGGATCACTTCGGCGATCACCCGTCGCACCCGCTGGGTATGACGACCGGCCATCTCGGCCTTCACGCCCATCTCCGCCAGCAGCATCGACAGTGCCTTGAGCTTGCGATAGGCAGCGATCAGGAAGGGCAGCGACAACAGCAATGCCCCGCCCCAGATCAACGCTTTCTGCCAGCTCGGGTCGCTGATCCAGTCTTGCACGTAGATCGACATCCGCTCGGCGAAATACCCGCCCGACACAAAAATCGCGATGACCAGTGCCAGGTTGATGCCCACCTGCAACAGGATCCGCCTGATCATCGACGCGACCAACGCCCCTTCGCCCTGGGGCTGGATACTGCGCAGCCATTCACCGTACATGCCCAACACACGCGTCAGCCGTTGTGGCATGACTGCTGCCAACTTGAGGGACAACGGATCAGCGGCGCGGATCAAATAAGGCGTCGACAGTGTGGTCAGCACCGAGACGGCGACCGCTACCGGATAGAGGAAGTCACTGGTGACCTGCAGTGTCATTCCCAGTGAGGCGATGATGAAGGAGAACTCGCCAATCTGCGAAAGCCCCATCCCGACCCGCAGTGAGGTGCGTCCATCGTTGCCGGCGATGAAGGCGCCGAGGCCGCAGGACAACATCTTGCCCAGCACCACGGCCGCCGTGATCACGGCAATCGGCCAGGCGTATTGCAACAATATGGCCGGGTCGAGCATCAAGCCTATGGCCACGAAAAAAATCGCGCTGAACAGATCTCGCACCGGCTCTACCAGCCGCTCGATTTTCAGCAACTGCCGGGACTCGGCCATGATCGCTCCGATCAGGAACGCGCCGAGCACCATGCTGTATTCCAGTTTCACCACCAGCAGGCAGAAGCCGAAACACAGGCCCAACACGGTGATCAGCAACATCTCGTTGCTGTCGAACTTCGCCACGTAGGCCAGCAGCCTCGGCACCAGCAGGATGCCGACGACCAGCGCGACGATCATGAACAGGGACAGCTTGCCGACGGTGGAGAATACTTCGCCGGAGCTCACCGTTCCGCTGACAGCGATGCTCGATAACAAGGCGATGATGCCGATGCCCAGGATGTCTTCGACGATCAGCACGCCAAAGATCAGCTGCGCGAAGCGTTCGTTCTTCATCTTCAGGTCGTTGAGCGCCTTGACGATGATCGTGGTCGAGGAGATGGCCAGGATCGCGCCCAGGAACAGTGAGTCCATGGTACTCCAGTCGAACCAGCGACCGATCTCATAGCCGATCCAGATCATCAGCACGATTTCGAGGAACGCCGCGATAAATGCCGTGGCGCCGACCTTGAACAACTTGCGCAGGCTGAACTCCAGGCCCAGGCAGAACATGAGGAAGATCACACCCAGCTCGGCGAGGGTCTTGATGGTGTCTTCATCATGGATGAAGCCGAACGGCGGCGTATGCGGGCCGATGAGAAAGCCGGCAACGATGTAGCCCAGCACCACCGGTTGCTTGAAACGATGGAAGAGCACGGTCACCAACCCGGCTGCCATCATGATGATCGCCAGGTCTTGTATGAAATTGATGGCATGCATCGGTCGGGCTCCCTGATCAAATATGACTCATCGCCAAGCTGGATAAGCCCACTTCCTTTGTAGGAAATGCCCTTGCGATGGGCTTTTGCAGGTTAACACCGCGACTTCCGACAAAAAGACGGTGCAATATATGGAAACAGATCCATCGACGCGTGACGGCGACCACAGGCGCAGCGTCCCGATATCGGTGGTTTTGAAAAACCTGATGGCCTATGGGCCAGCGACCAGCGTCCGCAGAGGCGCACTCCCTGAATTGCTGCCTTGAACCGTGAGTACGTTATGGAACCCGGAAACGCCCAACTGTCGATGACGGTGTTGATGACCCCCGATATGGCCAACTTCTCTGGCAATGTCCATGGCGGCACCCTGCTCAAATACCTCGACGAAGTCGCCTACGCTTGTGCCAGCCGTTATGCGGGACGCTACGTGGTGACCTTGTCGGTGGATCAGGTGATCTTTCGCGAACCCATCCATGTCGGCGAATTGGTGACCTTCCTGGCGTCGGTGAACTACACCGGCAACACATCGATGGAAGTCGGCATCAAGGTCGTGACCGAAAACATCCGCGAACGCTCGGTACGCCACACCAACAGCTGTTTCTTCACCATGGTTGCGGTGGATGACCAGCGTAAACCCGCGACAGTCCCACCCTTGCAACCGCAGAACAGCGAAGCAAAACGCCGCTACGAGCAGGCGCAGCAGCGCCGGCAGATCCGTCAGGAACTGGAGAGGCGTTACCAGGAGATCAAGGCGGACGGGCCTTAACAGGCAGATAACATGTAGGAGCGAGTTTGCTCGCGATAGCGACGGATCAGTCGGCATTGATGTTGGCTGATTCACCGCCATCGCGAGCAAGCTCGCTCCCACAGGGGGCCGGCATTGATCAAAAATTGATCGGCACCGCCTCGAACCGCACCCGTGGATGAGCGATCCGGTCCTGGGCCCGGATCAGCTCCAACTCATAGCTGGCGCACGCCTGGGTTTCCAACAGCACCTCGTGCACCGCCGCCGCGGCGAACTCGAAGGCCGCCACCAGGCTGTCTCCCAACAGGACCCGCGCCAGGAACAGCCCCGACGTCAGGTCACCCACGCCCACTGGCTGGCGAGGGAACGCCAGCAAGGGACGGCTCAAGTGCCAGCTGCCATCGGCAGTCACCAGCAGCATTTCGAAGCGATCCTCGGGCTTGCCGAGGTAGGCCAGGTGCTTGACCAGGACCGCCTTCGGTCCGCGCGCCATGAGTGCGCGAGCCATGGCGACGCAATCGAGCAGCGACTGCGCCCTGCGCCCAGAGAAGCTGTCCAGTTCCAGTTGATTCGGACACATGAGGTCTGCCACCGCCGCCGCCTCATCCAACAGGAACTCACTGACCTCGGGCGCCACGATACAACCCTTCTCCGGGTGCCCCATGACCGGATCGCACAGATACAGCGCCCTGGGGTTGGCGGCCTTGATTCGAGCCACGCCCGTCAGAATCGCTCGCCCTTGGGCGGCACTGCCCAGATAGCCGGACAGCACGCCGTCGCAATTGCCCAGTTCACCAATCGCTGCGATGCCTTCGACCAATGCCGGTATCTGCTGCGGCGCGAGCACTTCGCCGGCCCATTGGCCGTACTGGGTGTGATTGGAGAATTGCACGGTATTGAGCGGCCAGACATTCACGCCGATACGCTGCATGGGAAATACCGCAGCGCTGTTGCCTGCGTGGCCGAATACCACATGGGATTGGATGGCAAGCAGATGAGGCGTCCGTTTCATGGGGAGGGTTTTCCGTAAAACGATTGAAATTCAAGCCGCGCAGTATGCGACTAAACGCAGCCTGTACGACAGACCGGCGACACAGTTAAGCTGATAGCAACTTGTGGGAGCACTTCGTTCATGCTGACTCTTGGAAACATTTTCGTGCTGATGCTGCTGGCTACCGGCGGCGCCTGGTTGTGGCACAACCATGGCTTGCGCGAACGGGCCCTGGCGAGGGTCGTGCAGCATTGCGCCAACCTCAAGATCGAGCTGCTGGACGGCAACGTAGCGCTGAAGAAGATCGGCTTCGTGAAGGATGGCAGCGGGCGGCGAAGGCTGGCCCGTGTCTACAATTTCGAGTTCACCGTCACCGGTGAATCCCGTCATGCAGGCACCATTACCCAGTTTGGTGCCCACAGCGCGCAGATTGAACTCGCGCCCTATCCGATGCCTTTTGAAGAAACATCTGAAGCGCCGGTTGAACCGATCCAGACCCGGCCTCGGGCCGAGGTCATCGAGTTGAGCCAGTGGCGCCAGGAACATAACAAGTGGAAGCCTTGAAACAGCTCTGATTTCAGGGAAGCCGGCAGTTCGCCAGGCCGGCTTGCAGCGCTTCAACGTCCTGCGACCTGGTGAAAATCAGTTCGAGCCGCGAATCCTGGCGCCATTCGCTGGCTTGCCAAGTCAGTTGCCCCCCATCCAGTGCATTGGCCGATACCCAACCGTCGACACTGTGGATAACCAGCTTCGCCCGCCCCCAGTTGCCGCCTTGCAGCCAACGCGTCAGGGCCGACGGGTCGAAACGCTGGCTCGAGTGCCAACGCCAGCCGATGCTCCAACCCTCTTCCCGCTGCTGATGCAAGCAGATCGGTAACGTCGGATCGGTCCAGATCGCCGGCATCTGGTCCACACCCTTGGGTAGATTCAAGTTATCCACGGCGCCACTGCCCCGCACAGCAAATCCCGGCAGCCTGTCGAGGGGCAATGCAGACTGTTGCGTCCAGTGCTGCGCAAGAGGCGGTAGTTGGATAGTAACGCGGTCACGGTCGGTTTCACTGAGGCCTTCGGACTTGTTCAGCACCAGCAGTCCGGCATCGGCCAGCGCTTGCTGCTGCGCCTCGGGTAAAGGTCTGCCCTGGGCCAGCGCCTGGGCATCCAGGACCATCACGCAGGGCTGGAGCGCCAGCACGCCGAGCCACGGCGCCTGCTGGAGTTGTCGCAGCAATTGCGCAGGATGGCCCAGGCCGGACGGCTCGATAAACAGGCGGTCCGGTCGCGCCTTGCGCAACAGACGGCCGAGACCGATCTGAAACGGCGCACCGTTGACACAGCACAAGCAGCCCCCAGCCACCTCTCCCAGTGCGATACCATCGGCCGCCTGAGTCAGCAAGGCGGCATCCAGGCCGATCTGGCCGAACTCGTTGATCAGCACCGCCCAGCGCTCATCGGCCGGGCGCTGGGCCAGCAGTTGCCTGATCAGGCTGGTCTTGCCAGCCCCCAAAGAACCGGCAATGACATGGGTGGGGATGTTCTGCAACATACTCGGCGACTTTTGATGGAGGTGAACGATGCGGATAATCGGTTGGTGCTTGTTGGCGCTGATTTCGGACCAGGCACTGGCCCAGGCTTGCGTGGTCCACAGTCAGGCAGAACGGCTCGATGTGCAAGTCTGCCAGCAGAATCGCAACATCCCACCCAAGCTGTTCGCCGACGGCTTCTGCCAACCAAACCTTGCCGGGCAGAAAGTCGAGGTGCAATACGTCGATCAGTGTCCCGGCGGTGCCTTTGGCATCTGCAGGAACGCCCAGGTCGCCAATATGCCTTACCGCCAGGATATTCACTATTACGGCGTAGCCACCGATGTCGCTTATCTCAAGCCGTTTTGTGAAGGGAAAAGCCAGGGTACCTGGCTCAAGCCTTAGGCTCTGAGTGAAAGTCTTGAGACGAAGGTCAGGCTGTTTTCAACGCAGCATCACCGAGTAGCAAGGCCTTTCATACAGAGCTCAGGTTTCAGGCCAGCCAGTCCAGCGTGAGGATCAACCGGCGTTCCCCCGGGGCCGGCTCCGGCGAGCGATGAATCAGGCCGAAGCCTTCGTTGCCCAGCCACTTCTCCCCCTTGAGCAACGCCACTTCGCCACTGCAAAGCTGCTGGATCAACTGCGGATCGCGGGGCTCGGCGTCAGGTTGAGCCAGCCGGCGACGATCCATGACGCCTTCCTCGAGCCATTCGCTGCCAGCACCGGCATATGTTGTGATCAGCCGCACTGGTACATGGTCGACGTGAAAGCGCGGGCACATGGCCTTGTCCAGCGTTCGCAGGCGCAGGCCGACCCGCTTGGCGCCCAGCAGGCAGGCAAAAGCGCTGACCAGCCAAGCGACATCGGCAATGAAACCTTCATAGCCATGCAGATCGCTGAAGCCGGCGGCAAGTCCCTTCAACTCAGGTTGAGTGTCCTCTTCAGGCATATCGAGCACCAGCGACTCGGCCAGCGGTTGATCCATTGAAAGCACCAATGCCGCAAAATCACTGATGTGCGCCGGAAGCTGGCGCTGCCAGACCGCCAGATTGGTACCGTCCTCCAGAATCTGCGCCAGGGTCCGCGGTGTATCGCCCTGGACCTGCCGAACCTGGGGCGCTCGTTTCAGACTGGGCGCCAGCATCACGCCGCGACCTCGTCATGCCAGGAGCCGAACGGATCGGGCAACAAGCGCCACCCCTCGATGCCCAGGGACATTTCCGCCTCCGTGAGCAGGCACCCGTCCAGTTCCTCGGTGAGCAGTTCGAAGTCGATGTTCTGGCCGATGAATACCAACTCCTGACGGCAATCCCCAGTGCCGGGTAACCAGTTCTTCATGATGGCGGCGGTGCTTTCCGCATCCTGAGGCCATTGATCCTTGGGCACGAACCGCCACCAACGCCCGGCAAAACCATGTCGCATCAACCCACCGGCCTGGGACCAACTGCCCGCCTCCTCGGGTTTGCTGGCCAGCCAGAAGAAGCCTTTGGAGCGCAGCAGCTTGCCGTTGATCCAGGGTCGTTCGATCAGGTCGAAGAAACGCTGGGGATGAAAGGGTCCACGCGCCCGGTAGGCTGTCGAAGCGATGCCGTATTCCTCGGTTTCAGGTACGTGCTCGCCACGCGACTCCTGCAGCCAGCCGGGGGCTTGAGCCGCGCGTTCGAAATCGAAGCGACCGGTGTCGAGGATTTCTCCCAGCGGCACCTGCCCCATGACCATGGGCATAATCTTCGCGTGAGCATTGAGACGCTTGAGGATAGCCATCAGCTCTTCTCGCTCGTGGCGGCTGATCAGATCGATCTTGCTGATCAGAATCACATCGGCGAACTCGATCTGCTCGATCAGCAGATCCGTGATCGAACGCTCATCTTCCTCTCCCAGGATTTCGCCCCGTGATGCCAGGTTCTCGGCCGCCTGGAAATCCGGCAGGAAGTTCACCCCGTCGACCACCGTCACCATGGTGTCGAGCCGCGCGACATCAGCCAGGCTTCGACCTTCTTCGTCGCGGAAGGTGAAGGTCTCAGCCACCGGCAGGGGCTCGGAAATACCGGTGGATTCAATCAGCAGGTAATCAAAGCGCCCTTCCCTGGCGAGTTGCCCGACCTCTTCGAGCAGATCCTCACGCAGCGTGCAGCAAATGCATCCGTTGCTCATCTCCACCAGCTTTTCTTCGGAGCGATTCAAGCTGACATCACGCTGAACTTCGCTGCCGTCGATGTTGATTTCGCTCATATCGTTGACGATCACCGCCACACGCAGGTTGTCACGATTGCGCAGGACATGATTAAGCAGCGTGCTCTTGCCGGCACCGAGAAACCCGGAGAGCACAGTTACGGGGAGACGATTGGGCATCAGGTATATCCTCATCGGGCGGCCGTGTTGGAAGACGTGTTTTTGCGGCGCAGGTTGTCAGGCTGCCGCTCGGTCAAGGCGGCTCAGTTAATGTTATACTATAACGATAAATTCTCGCTAGCCCGAGATCCAACTGATTGAGAACCGTTGATGCGCATTCTTTTGAAATTCGTATTCGCAGGCCTGCTGCTGTCCGGCGCCATGCCGGCCTCTGCCCAAACCCCGTTATTGGCAAACTGCACTCGCAGCGCGAACTTGCTCGCCTGTTCTGATGAGCAAGGGAATGCCTACAGCGTGATGACGGCCGGGAATACGGTTTATTTGCGCGGTTTCGAGGCGATGGGAAAGCGTCATTGGGCGCAAACCACCAGCCGTTATGGGCAGTTGACCTTCTTCACGGGCTTGGCCTCCGACGGTGAAGCCTGGGTCGGCTATAGCCGCCGTGTCGGTTGGACAACACTGAATCGCTTTTCCAGCTCGGGAGGTTCCGCCGGTAAATTCATCTGCGGACGCGTGAATGGCTGCCAGGAATCGCGCTGATGTTTCACGTGGAACGAACGTGAAGAGCAGCATGAAACTCTATTCATGAAAAAGATCTGGTCGATTTTATTGTTACACTATAACATTAAAATCGAACCCATGACGGATCTTGATCATGAACGCGTTTACGCTTCCGGACATTGCTGCCCAAGCTTCGCGCCAAGCCTTGCCTCTCGATTGGGTGGGTATGTGCGGCGTCGCCTTACCTGTACTGATCGACGGTCAACAATTGAGCGCCACTGCTGACCTTGGCGTCAGTCTCGACGATGAAGAAGCTCGCGGCATTCATATGTCCCGCCTGTACCTGGCATTGGAGACGCTGGAAAATTCGCCACTGTCTCCTCCGCTGTTGCACCGTACCCTGCAACAATTCCTGGAAAGCCATGAGGGCCTGTCCCAAGCTGCATCCCTGATCATTCATACCGAACTGATGCTCAAGCGTCCTGCCCTCGTCAGTCCACTATCAGGTTGGAAGCGCTATCCCATAAGTATCGAAGCTCAGCTGAAACACGAAGTGTTCCACGTGGAACTGAACATCCAGCTTCCTTATTCATCCACCTGTCCATGCTCGGCTGCTCTTGCCAGACAATTGATCCAGCAGCAATTCGTAGAGGATTTCGCCAATAAAGCCGTGGAACACGGAGAGGTTCTGGCCTGGCTGGGTTCTACGGAAGGCATCGCGGCCACTCCCCACAGTCAACGCAGCTTCGCGTCTCTGAAGGTTCGGTTGGATCCAGGTATCAACCATCTGCCGCTGTCGGCATTCATCAACCAAGCTGAAGCAGCCTTGGGTACCGCAGTACAAACCGCAGTCAAACGCGCCGACGAACAAGCATTCGCCCTCGCCAATGGCCAGAACCTGATGTTCTGCGAGGACGCTGCGCGACGACTGAGCCTGGCCTTGAGACAGTCTCCCGACGTTATGGCTCTCAATGTGCGCGTCGTTCACGCAGAAAGCCTGCATGCCCACGACGCCGTGGCTCAGAGCCGCTGGGCTCGGGAGGCAGCATGATCAATTGCCAGGCTTTGCGCTGGGGCCCGCCGGGACATCCTCTTACACCCGAGTTGTACTTGGAGCGCCCTGCGGGCAGCTTGACGGCGATTATCGGCGCCAACGGCTCGGGCAAGAGCAGCCTGCTGAAAGTCCTTGCCGGGCTGCAAAAGCCTCTGTCCGGCACGATCACACTGACAGTTCCACGTCGGGGCGGCGTGTCGTTCCTGCCCCAGCAGCAACACCTGGATCGACAATTTCCCATCAGCCTTCAAGAGTTGGTGGCCGCAGGGGCCTGGGGAAGCCGACAGACACCAGCCGAGCGAAGCCGGCGACTCGGAACGGTGCTGGAGAACTGGGCTCTGACTGGGCTGGAGAATCGTCCGCTCATGGCGTTGTCCGGAGGCGAATTACAGCGCGCCCTGCTCGCTCGCCTTAGCCTGGCCGAAGCGCCATTGCTGTTGCTCGATGAGCCCCATGCGGCACTCGACGAAGAAGGCCAGGCACTGTTGTGGAAGCACATTCATGGCTGGCATGCCGAGGGCCGTACCCTGGTGGTGGTGTGTCACGACCTTGCCGCCGTACGCCAGCATATCCCCCACACCTTATTGGTCAGCCACGCGGGCTGCACGTTGGGACGCAGCGTCGATGTGATCACCCAACAACCTCATATGAAGGTGGCTTGATGCTCGCGGCCACCCACCTTTGGCAGCCCTTTCAGGAATTCGTCTTCATGCGCAGGGCTTTGCTCGGTGGCCTGGTATTGGCCTGCAGCACGGCGCCGTTGGGAGTATTTCTGATCCTGCGTCGCATGAGCCTGATCGGCGACGCCGTTGCTCACGGTATTCTGCCCGGAGCAGCGTTGGGCTTCTGGTTCGCCGGGTTGAGCCTGCCGGCCTTGACGTTGGGAGGCCTCGGCGCGGGCCTGGGCATGGCCGGGCTCGCGGCTTGGGTGACGCGCCGGACCGGCCTGCGGGAAGACGCCAGCCTCGCAGCGATTTATCCCATCTCTCTGGCAGCCGGGGTGTTGATCCTCGGCATGGCCGGTAAACGCCTGGATCTGCTGCACCTGTTGTTCGGTTCGGCCTTGGCGGTGGACGGCCCGACCCTGACCGGCATGCTTTGGGTATCGGCGGCCAGCCTGATTGCCATGGCGCTGATCTACCGCCCGCTGTTGCTCGACACCCTGGATCCGCTGTTCCTGCAAACCGTCAGCCGTCTCGGCCCGTTGGCCCACGGTGTATTCCTGACACTGGTGGTGTTGAACCTGGTGATCGGCTTCCAGGCGATTGGCGCTCTCATGGTGGTCGGCCTGATGATGTTGCCGGCCGCTTCCTCGCGGTTCTGGAGCCGTCGCTTGCCGGCCCTGATAGCCATCGCGGCGCTGTTCGGCTGCCTCTCGGTCTGGTTCGGCCTGTTGCTGTCCTTCTATTTCTCCCTGCCCAGCGGCCCGGCCATCGTGCTGGTTGCGGGAGTGTTGTATCTGTTGTCCGTGATATTCGGTCCGGTGCACGGTCTGCTGCACCGCCCGCCCTTGCTCACATCCCCATGAGGTGTTCCCCGATGCGCGCCCTGCTCGTGCTGTTCAGTCTGATGCTGTCGATGTCCTTGTCCGCCGCCGAGAAACTTCAGGTGGTCACCAGCTTCAGCATTCTCGCCGATATGACCCGACAGGTCGGTGGCGAGCATATCCAGATCACCAACATGGTCGGAGCGGATGCCGATGCGCACACGTACGAACCGACGCCGGACGATGCCAAGGCGCTGCTCGGCGCAAAATTGATCATCAAGAATGGATTGGGCTTCGAGCCGTGGCTGGATCGCCTGGTCACCAGCACGGAAACCCGCGCCCCGGTCATCAGTGCCAGTCGCGGCGTGATCCCACGGTCGCTGGACGAAGACGGTGAGACCATCCCCGACCCGCACGCGTGGCACAACCTGGCGAACGCCGAGCTATATGTGCACAACATCACCAAGGCGCTGGAAGCCGCCGACCCGGCCAACAAAGCTGACTATGAGCGCAACAGCCAAGCGTACTTGAAGAAGATCTATGCGCTGCTCGCGGATGCCAAGGCCAAGCTCGGTTCCCTGCCGCCCGGTGACCGCAAGATCGTGACGTCCCACGATGCATTCGGTTACCTGGGTCAGGCCTATGGCATCGACTTCATTGCACCCCAGGGATTGTCCACTGAGCGCGAACCGTCGGCGGCCGAAGTCGCAGCGCTGATTACCCAGATTCGTCAGGCGCACGTCAAAGCGGTGTTCATGGAGAACATCAAGGACACCCGCCTGCTCAAGCAGATCGCCGATGAAAGCGGCGCACACATCGGCGGCACGCTGTATTCCGACGCCCTCGCCGCCAGCGGGCCGGCCAGTACTTTCACCGGCCTGTTCGAATACAACCTCAAGACACTGTACGACGCCTTGGCCAAACCGTAGCCATCCGCGTCACCTGCGCAGCGGTCAAGCTCTCGGCTTGACCGTTCCGCAATCCTGCCCCAACCACACGGCACGGGTATCGAGGCTGCCATTCTGCTGGATGCCGGTGGCATTGAAGGTGCCGTTGACCTTGGTGGTGAATTCCCGATCGCTCTGGAATGTGGCGATACCGTTGCCCTGGGCTTTCGGGCAGCTGAAGCGAAATTTCCACTGATTACCGGTACGCTCGGTGATCTGCTGTTTGCACCCCGATTGCGGATCCTGCAGCGGAATGTCATTGGTCTGGACCTGCGCCGGCGTCAGGCATACCCGGATCCCCTTCCCGCCCATGGTAATGCCCTGCTTTTCCAGCATCGCCCGTTGCTCCGGGGTGATCTGGTTCTGCAACTGGCCGAGGATCAGTTGCAGGTCTGGCAGGTTCTGGTTATCGACTTTCATATTGCTCGTAGTCAGCTCCCACAAACCTGGCTGAAGCATCTGCGCCTGAGCCGCCACAGGAACCGATAAGCCAACCGCCAAGGCCAAACCCAGCAGACGAACATTCATTGCAAGAACTCCAGAGGACAAGTGGCCGTTAGACGCCACCCACAGGCTTCGGTTCAGGCTCGGCGACAGTGAATTAAATAGCGACATTCGCCATGGAACATGGTCTGTTAAGCATTGAACTTCAGGAGCAAGGCTGCCCATGGATTATTTTGGACCGCATGTTTTCGGTTACCTGATTGCATTGCTTCATACCCTGGGTTCCATCGCCGCGGTGCATGCGGTCCTGACGGTACGCACCGCCCAAGGCTCGATTGCCTGGGCCCTGTCCCTGGTGTTTATTCCCTACCTGACGTTGATTCCTTATCTGGTATTTGGCCGCAGTACCTTCGACGGCTACATCAAGGCACGCCGCCAAGCCAACGAAGAAATGCGCAAGGCCGTGTCCGAGCTGAACTGGCGCCCCTGGGTCGAAGAGGCCCTGACTGCCCGTGCCTCACAGGCCTACGCCTCGCTACGGGCCATGCCCAAACTGGGCCGGACGCCCTGCCTGGCGAACAACGAGGTACGTCTGCTCGTCAACGGTCACGACACCTTCGAAGCCATTTTCCGAGCTATCGATAACGCCCGGGAAGCTGTGCTGATCCAGTTCTTCATCATTCACGACGACCGACTGGGTCGGCGCCTGCAAGCGCTACTCCTGAAGAAAGCCGCCGAGGGGGTTGCGGTGTATCTGTTGTATGACCGGATCGGCAGCCACTCCCTGCCCCATCGCTATGTCCAGGCGTTGCGCGACGGAGGTATTCACGTCAAGGCATTCGCGACCCGCAGTGGCTGGCTCAATCGCTTCCAGGTCAATTTTCGCAACCACCGCAAGATCGTTGCGGTGGACGGCGTATTGGGCTTCGTCGGTGGGCACAATGTGGGCGATGAATACTTGGGGGAAATGCCGCCATTGTCGCCGTGGCGAGACACCCATGTCGAAGTGCGCGGCCCCGTAGTGGCGAGCATGCAGGAGTCGTTTGCCGAAGACTGGTTCTGGGCTGCCCGTTCGCTACCGCCGCTGATCCTGCCGGACACCTACCCCGATGACGGCGTGCTCTGTCAGTTGCTGGCCAGCGGTCCGGCCGATGCCCAGGAAACCTGCTCGCTTTTTTTCGTCGAAGCCATCCATGCGGCCAGCGAACGGGTCTGGATCACCACGCCCTACTTCATTCCCGACGAGTCGGTATTCGCTGCGTTACGCCTGGCGGTGCTGCGCGGGGTGGATGTGCGCATCCTATTGCCTTCACGACCGGACCATAAGATCGTCTACGCCGCTTCCAGCCTGTATGCATTCGAAGCGGTGCGCGCCGGTGTGCGCGTCTTCCGCTACGAGCCCGGTTTCCTGCATCAGAAAGTAGTACTGATCGACCGGGAAATCAGCGCCATCGGCAGCGCCAACCTGGACAATCGTTCGTTCCGGTTGAATTTCGAAGTGATGCTGCTGACGGTGGATATTCCGTTCGCCACCGAGGTCGAGCAGATGCTTGAAAGAGACTTCGCTCAAGCCCGCGAAATCGCCAAAGAGGAAAGCCGGGAAACCCACCGCCTGCAGAAGGTCGGCATGCGGGTTGCCCGGCTTATTTCGCCGATTCTTTAAGGTGTGTAGATATCGTCGCGGGTCCAGGGCAAATCATGGCTGCCATCGGCGTAGGCCTTCACTGCCAGGATCTGATGCAGATTGATCCAGCCCTTGGCGAACGCATAGGCGCATCCGGCCAGGTACAGACGCCAGATCCGCAGCGCCTGCTCCGGCACCTCTTTCGACGCGGCCTCCAGATTGTCTTCGAGCCGCTCGCTCCAATGATCCAGCGTGCGTGCGTAGTGCAGGCGCAAGCTCTCCACATCGACAATCTCCAACCCTGCCTCGCTGATCTGCGCTGAAATCATCGACAGGTGCGGCAGCTCGCCATTGGGAAAAACGTACTTCTCGATAAAATCCCCTGCGCCACGGCCGACCGGACGGCCATCGGTGTGTTTGGCCGTGATGCCATGGTTCATCACCAGCCCACCCTCGCGGACCGCGCCAAACAGCGTCTTGCAGTACTGTTCCAGATTGGCGTGGCCCACGTGCTCGAACATGCCGACGCTGACCACCTTGTCGAAGCGACCGTCCTGCGGGAGGTCCCGATAATCCAGTAACTGCAACTCCACCTGATCCTCCAGGCCCTCCGCTTTGACCCGCTCCCGGGCCAGGGAAAGTTGCGCCTTGCTCAAGGTGATTCCAAATACCTTGACGCCGAACTCCCGCGCCGCATAACGCGCCAAACCACCCCAGCCACAGCCGACATCCAGCAGGTACTCACCGGGCTGCAGGCGCAGTTTCCGGCACAGGTGGCGGAACTTGGCTTGTTGGGCCTGCTCGATGCTTTCGCTGCCCGTCTCGAAATAGGCGCAGGAATAGGCCATGTCGCTGTCGAGCCACAGTTGATAAAACGCGTTGGAAAGGTCGTAGTGATAGGAAATCGCCTTGGCGTCGGTTTCCTTGTCGTGGACTGAACGTACCGGCTGGTTGTCGCCGTCTTCGTCCACCAGCGCCTGACTCCATTCATCGCAGACCCGGATCACTTCGCTGATCGAGCCTTCGAGTTCGAGCTTGCCTTCGACAAACGCCGCCCCCAGCGCGTCCAGGCTGGGATGGGTGAGTTGCGCGACCATCTGTGGGTCCTTGACCACGATCGTGACGCTGGGATCGGCACCCAGCGTGAATTCATGGCCGTCCCAGAGTCGCAGCCGAAGCGATAGTTGGAGATTCTGTAAGGCCGGTGGAAGTTGCGCGAGCATGAAGTAACCCCCTTGTTTCAGACGTCTGAAATGAGGGTAGACCATCGTAGAAAAATAGCAGGCTATCGAATTTATAGCCTTTTTCTATCGTCGCCCGAATTCACTCCCTGAGCCGGTACTGCCAACTGTATGCACCCTCTTCCACCATGGACTGCAAGTTCCACATACAAGTTCTAACCCCCGTCCTGGACTTTCAGCAACGGTTCCTGAAAGCGTAGCAGCCTTCCGGCATTTCCCAATACCAGTAAAGTGCTCAGGTTATGCAGCAGCGCTGCGATCATTGCCCCCGCGGCGCCAAGCCAGCCGAACGCAGCAAAAGCGACAATCGCCAGCGTCCAACCCAGGCCGATGATCACATTGACCTGAAGCGTCTGCCGACACTGGCGACTGAGCCGCACGCAGGTACCGAGCCGCCTCAGATCGCTGCCGATCAGGACGATGTCCGCCGACGCCAGGGCAATGTCCGCACCACCTGCCCCCATGGCGACGCCCACCACCCCGGCCTTGAGCGCCAGCGAATCATTGATACCGTCACCGACGACCATGGGGCGGAAGCCATTGTCGATCTCCGTCATGACCCGCTTCAGCTTGTCTTCCGGCAGCGCCTGAGCTTGTACATCGGCAATTCCTACTTCCCGGGCGAGTGTGCTGGCCACACTCTGGCGGTCGCCAGTCAACAACAGCTGCCGCCCCAGGCCCAGCGTCCGCAGCTCAGCCATGGCGACCCGGGCTTCCGGCTTGATGCTATCGGCCAGCAGCAACCAGGCGAGGAACTGTCCATTCAGGGCCAGCCCGGCAATCGGGCCATCATGATGGGGTACCATTGAGGTTTCGATGCCCAGCTGAGCAAACAACTCAGGACGGCCGAGAGCCGCTTTACCCTGGCTGGTCATCGCCACTACACCCAGGCCCTGGCGCTCGTGGATGTCCGTCAACGGCAGATATTCTTCCGACTTCACCAATCCAGCCAACGCCCGGCTGACCGGATGGCTGCTGGCGGATCCAAGGCTCGCGGCCAGGGGCAACAGGGACGGCTGATCGCCGCTCGGGCTTTCGATGGATTGCAGACGCAAAGTGCCGTAGGTCAAGGTCCCGGTCTTGTCGACCACCAGTGACGTCAGGTCTGCCAGCTCTTCCAGGAAAGCCGAACTACGGATCAGGATGCCATGGCGCGCAGCCACTGCGATTCCCGCGATAGCGGTCGCCGGCGCCGACAACACCAACGCACAAGGACAGGCCGCCACCAGCACCGCCAGCATCGCCTGGGCATCGTTGGTAATGAACCAGGTCACCGCCGCCAGCAGCAACACCAGCACCAGATAGCTGCCGGCATAACGCTCCAGCAGCCGGGTGATAGGCGGCTTCGAACGCTCGGCGTTTTGCATCAGGGCGATGACCTTGCCCAACGTCGATTCCTGGCCCGTGCGGGTCACTTCCAGGCGCAGCAAACCATCGAGATTGATCGCCCCCCCGAAGACTTCGGTGCCCACTACGGCTTCCAGTGGCACCGACTCACCGGTAATGGGCGCAGTGTCGAGGCTGGCCTGGCCGGACAACACCCGGCCATCGGCCGGTACGCGATCACCGGCCCGCACCTCGACCGTATCGCCGGGTCGCAGCGTGGCGTTGTCGACTTCGATGATCGAGCCATCGGCCAGTACCTTGCGACCCAGGCTGCGGGTCAGTTGACCCAAGGCGTGGATGGCTTCCTGGGAACCGATGACGCTACGCTCTTCCAGCACATGACCGAAGATCATGATGATCGGCAGCAGCGCCGCCGTCAGCAGATCCCCGGTGGCCCAGGCCCCCAGCATGGCCAGGGCGATCAGCTGATCGGTGATGCCGTGCAAGCTTGGATACCGCAGGCTGTACCACGCCGAACGCATCACCGGCACCGCGACCAACAGCGAAGCGACACCAAGCAACAGCTGGCTGACCCCGGTCTGCTCCGGCGACCAGGCGCGCCATACCAGACCCAGCGCGAGCAGCCCGAGGGCGAGCATCGCCAGGGTCAACTGCCGAGCGGCCGTACGTTGTTCGGCGCTAGACAACATTGGAACAGCGGCGGCTTGCGCACTCATTGCTCAGCTCCCTGAATAATCAGGCGGGAATCGTCTTTCGGGTCGACCGTGGTCACTGACCCGGCCTGGCGGAGAATGCCGGGCATGCGCTCGCGATACAGGCGTAGCAGCAGTTGCGGATCAGCGTCTTTGGACTTCGCCAAACCGAGCACCGTGGCGGTGTCGGCCGAAGCCTTGGCCAGCCGTTCGCTGGCCTGGGCATGTGCCACTTGCAGGGCGCGGTCGGAATCCTGGTGGGCTGTCTGGGTCAACTTCTCGGCTTCGGTGCGGGCATTGGCAACGGCTTTATCGGCCTGCTGGCTGGCCGTGAGCACCGCGTTGAATGCGCTCACCGCCGGGCCCGGCAAACTTGACTGGACGTCGACCCGTACCACCTCGATCCCCAGCCCCTGCCCCGTAGCGGCAAGATCGGCCAGCCGTCGGTTGATGCCCTGCACGAGATCACCACGCAGGCGCTCGCGGCGTTCGGCGGCCTGGTTATCGCTGCCGATCAGTTCGGGACGGGCGACCAGAATCGTGTCCAGGTCCCGAGCCGCTGCGAGGGTTACCGCGCTACGGGTGACCAGGCGATCCAGTGCCGGTAAAACATGCTCGCCCTGCAAGACAAATGCATAGGGTTCGGTGACTTTGTAGAACACCCGCACATCCAGTTGCACCACCCCAGCATCGCCGGTCAATAAATAACCAGAGCCCGCCAGCGCATCGCTGACCGGCGAGGCGAAGCTGGCGACACGATCTGCCTGCAAGGCCGCATCGGAGCGCAGCAGATTTTCCACCCGACGCTCCAAGACCCGATCCGCGGCCGGCAGCAGAATGACTCGTTCCACGGGACGCGGCCACGCCAACAACAGCCCGGCATTTTGAATGCGATTCAGCGCGCCGAAATGCAGCACCACGGCACGATTCTGTGGATCGATCTGCCGAACGTTGGAAAAGACCCAAGCCAACGCGGCGAGAATGGTGACGGCATAAAGCGCCAAGAAGGCCACGCGTCCCGCCTGAATCCAAGGACTGGATAACGCATTTGTTCCACGTGGAACCAAACTCATGGTTGGGTTCCACCTTTGAGTTCCACGGAAGCGGGTCCGTCAACCAACACCCGGAACGGCGCCGCGTCGGTGCGCAAGATCAGCTTAGTGCCGGGGCTGACAATCGTGCCCAAGGTGTCCAGCGAGCGCAGCAGGTTATACAGCTGAGGCGAACCGGCGTAGGCCCTGCCATAGATTTCAGCGGCCTCGACTCGGGACTGAGCTTCGATATCGGCGGCTTTCACCGTGGCATCCGCCTGCACGATCCGCGCATCCCGTTCAGCAGCGGAACGTATTTGCGCCGCTTCGCGTTTACCAATGGCGGTGCGTTCGGTGGCGATGGTTTCCCGCTCGGCACGCATGCGGTCCACCGTCGCGGTCAACGTCACCGAAGGCAAGGTCAGCCGCTCGATGCCAACCTGCAATACCCGCACGCCGTAGGTAGTGAGCAACTGCTGTTCGATCTGCTGGCGCAACTGCGCTTCGAAATCGCCGATACGTACCTGGCTGGCGTCGGTGTTCACTAGATTTGCCAGGTCAAAACTGGCGGCCGTGGCTTCCAGGGCCGAGCCCACGAATGTGCGAATCTGCCGGGCGGCCTCGTCCGGTTGGTTCTGCACTGCACGCATGAAGCGTTGGACATTATCTGGATCACCCTGAACCTGCCACGCCACGTAGGCTTGAACGATGATGCGCAGTCCGTCACGGGTACCGACGTCTTGCAGACCGCTGGATGTTGTGCGCAACCGCAAGTCCACCGGAATCGCCGCCTCGAACGGCGCCGGCCAACGCCAGCCCAGGCCAGGCTGCAACAATACCCGCGCCGGATTACCGAAGCGGGTGATGACGGTCGCCTCCCCCGAGCGCACCTGGACCAGGCTCGCGGCGGCAACGGCGAAGGCTACCAACAGCGCCGCCCAGCCCATTCGCCGCCAGGGAAACGGGCCTGCTTCCTGTGGGTCGCCGTGATGATGGTGGTGATGCCCATGATGATGACCGGCATGGCCGTGGTCATGACCGGAGTGATCGTGATGAGCGTGGGAAGAAGACTGGCTCAATGGGCAGCTCCTGGCTGGACAAGGTTACGCGGCGATGCTGGATCTGCCGGAAGCGTGAAAGTGCGCAGGTCGATGGTCGGCGCGTTGCCGCTGCCGCCCAGACGGTGATCGAGAACTAGCAACTTTGCATTGGCAAGGCCCCGGCTCAGTTGGCTGAGGTACTGCTCCAGCACAAAGGCGTGGCCGGCCGTGGTGTAGGCCTTGCGTTCAGCACTGAAGCGCAAGTCGGAAGCCTGGGCGGTCGCATTGATTTCCCGAGCGGTGGCCTGAGCCTGGTCGTGGGCAATGCTGGCTTGCAATTGGGCCTGGTTGGTCTGCTCCGCCGCCGCGCCGCGTTCCCGGGCAATCAGTGCCTGGGCACCAATTTGCGCCGCTTGCACACCGTGGTAGGCATTGGCCGCCCCCGCCGGCGGGTGGATCGCCTCGACGACAGTTGCCAGGATTTCCACGCCGCTGTCGAGCGCCTGCAAATCGCTCTGCACCGCCTGCCCGATTTCATCGGCCAGACTGACACGATCCGCCCCCAACAATCCGTCCAGCGTGCGCGAAGCGAACTCATGCACCAGGACGCGACTGGCGGTGCTGCGAATCAGCGTGGGAATGTCGGCGCTGTTATAGGTCGCTGCCAGCGCGGCCGCGTCGGTAAGGCCAAGGCGATAGACGAAGCGCACATCCATGTTGACGATCTGGAAACTCTGCTGGTCGGCACGCTGGCTGGCAATCACTTGGGATTTATCGTTCACATGGCTGGCGTCCCACAAACGATTGGCAATCGCCGGAGCCGGACCTTCCGCGGTATCGGCCTCCGTGCTCACCCGACTCTCCCCCACGCTGGTAGCCAGTTCATGGACGATGCCGTTTTCGACATTCAGTACCCGACCCAACGGCCAGGGCAGGCCGAACTGCAGCCCAGGACCGAATACCTCCACCGGTTTGCCAAAACGCTCGTAGATACCGCGTTCTTGCAACGGTACTTCGTGCACGCCTGTGAGCATCCAACCCACCAGCGCCACCAGCGCCAGCACTGGAAAAAAGGCGCGGCGCATGTAGCTGAATGCCCAGATCTGGCGCAGGTCGATACCGAAACGGTTATGCAATTCGTGCTGCAGCGCCAGCAAAGGCTGGGGCGGCCAGCGCAGCAAGTCGGCGATGACGCTGCGGCCCAGCAAGGTCGGTTCCAGGGAATCCCGGCGTGGGCTGAACAAGGACAACAGTGCCCGCAGCAACAGCTCCACCGCCGCCAGCCCCGGCAATAGCCCCATCAGCACCGCCAGGCGCACCGGCCAGATGGCTGACTCACTCGCGAACAACAGGCACAGCGCGCCGAGCACCAGCACGATAATTGTCAGGCGGGTCAGTTGCGCCAGCGACGGCGCTTCCGGCCATTCAAGGGTTGGTTGCTGCGCCAGTTGGCGTTCAAATACCAACAAGCCGAACGCCAACAACAATGAAAGCACCGCTCCCACACTGGCCGATACGCCAAGGGGGGCCGCCGGCAGCGCCAGATTCCAGGCTTGCTCCAGGCTCAGCAGCGCCAACCCTGCCCAACCGGCCAGCCACAAGGTCGGCGCGCCGATCTGGTTCAGCAGGCCGATCCAGCGCGCGCTGATGCGCTCCAGCAATCGCTCATACCAACCGGATGGCTCAATCGATTCGGGTTCGACGACCGGGATAACCGCAGTCGGCAGCAATGCCCTGCTGCGCCATTGGGTTGCCCACCAGGCGGATTGCAGGCCGGCCACCAACACCAGCAATGCCGCACTTTGACTCGCCAACAAGGCCGGCCACATCGATTGCGGCGAAAACAGCCCGACAAAGAAGCCGGATACCAACCCCAGGCCCGCCAGAGCAGCCAGGACAAAAGCGATCCGCTTCAGGCGCCGCCCTTGGGCCTGTGCCTGCTGAAAGCGTGGCCGCTCGGCCACCTGTGCCCCCTCGACATCAAGATCGACTTGCATACCACCCCAGCAATTGCGGCAATCAAAAACCGGGCATATGGACAGACGCCACAGCCGCTTCGTTATATGGCGTTACCTTATAACGATAGCTGTGAAATTTCTGTTTTTAATTCTTCATCTTGGATGGCAAACCGGTGAAATGCACAGGGCCTATGTGGCGAGGGGATTTATCCCCGCTGGGCTGCGCAGCAGGTGGATCCTGACCTCGCCGTTTACCAGAAAGATTGCGTTGGATGGTTAAGGGCTGCTTCGCAGCCCAGCGGGGATAAATCCCCTCGCCACAAGGTTTTCCTATGGATCGAAGTCAGCCAGCCGAACTCTGCGCCCTGCGCCGACGCCGACTGATCAAAGCCAATACGACCGCAACCACCAGCACCCCGCCACCGATCTGCACCGAACGCTTGTAGGGACGCAACGCCGAACGAATCGGGTCGAGGGCCTGGGTGACATAGCGCTTATCGGCCGCGCGGAAATCCGGCTCCTGGCACTGATGGCCGAAGTCCCCAGCCCAAGTGACATAAGGACCTTCTTTCACGTAGCGCTGATACAACGCGCTTTGTTCCTCGAGACTCGAGTTGTACGCCACGGCCCTGCACAACACCGCCGCAAATGCCTGGCTGGTATGGGGCACATTGTCCGCTGCCTTGCTCGCCAGGGCAGTGGCGACAAAACGGTAGTGGTAGCGCTCGTTCGGTTGCGCGGCGCTGGCCTGCTGGCGCTGCACCTCCCCTTCGGCCACCAACGGCCCGACCTTCAGCTCAACCGGTTCCAGGCTGTAACCACCCCCCATGACAGCGTAGTCCGGCGCCATCTCGTAACCGAGCATCTCCATGCCCCAATCGCGCGCCATCCTGGACGCATGGAAATACGCCTCGGCGCGCCGGGTCGGCCACCATTTGGACTCGGCCTCCTGGCGCAGTTGCCCATAGGCCCGGGCCTTGTTCTGCAGGTCGGCGTTATCGAAGTAAGCCGGTGCCTCGTCATAGCGCCCTTCCCGCAATAAGCGGCGGCCCAGCAGATTACGTAACTGCGCGGCTACCGGCAGTTGCACGTAGTTGTCGCGATCCTGCTGGCTCAAGGGGGGTGGTGCCGGAACCTGGGCGTCGACGTATTGTTTCAATTCTTCGGCGGTCAGTACCCGCTCGGCGACTGCAGCAGCGTCGTACCAATAATTGCTCTGGCCACGGTAAAGCTGATCGAACGCTTGCAGATAATCGCCCCGTTGCAGGGCCAGGATCGCGCTCTCGCCCTCGACCCGGCACTTGGGCTCAACCACCTCGAAATCCCAGTCCGGCGTACGCCGACCGCCCCAGGATTCGTCCTTCGGAAAAGCCTGGGCCGCCTTGGCATAGGCCGCGGCCGCCGCCGTCTTGTCACCGTCGCGCACGGCCAGTTTGGCCCGCAGCCACCAGGCCAACCCCGTGTCGCCGGCTTTTTCCATAAAGGCTTTGGCGCTGGCGTAGTCGCCATGCTGATAGCTCACGGCCGCCAGCCGATCGGCATCATCCAGGTTGCCATGACTGCTGGCCTGCAACAGCTTGACCAGTCTTTTCTCGCCGGATGGTTCCTCCCCATCCCACCAGCCGACGCGGCTGAGCAAGTAACTTGTCAGCAACCGCTGCACGGCATTGCTCTTGAGCAATTCACTCAGGCGATCGTCCGGCTGCCCACTGAGGTCCGCCGCCAGGTACAACAACGAGCTGTAACCAACCTGCGAGCCGTGCAGGGACTGGGTCGCATACAGTCCGATGGCACTGTCCCAATCATCAGCGGTGTAAGCCACCCTGGCTTCTTCGCCAAGACTGGCGATACCCAGCTCCAGCGGGTCGCTGAAACCGGCAACGCTCAGCTCACGGGCCTGGCGAAACGCCGCTCGGGCCTGATCCCGCGACGCCGCCGGATCTTCGTTGCCCGCCTCGGTACTCATGGCAAACAGCGCCCGCCCCAGGGAATAGGCAGCCCAGGTGCTGCGCAACGAACGCTGATCCGCGGGCAATGCCAGCAACTCCTGGAAGGCCTGCACAGCCCTCTGGTTTTCACCGGCGCCAAAGGCGGCCGCGCCGATGGCATACAGCCGTAGCTCGGCAGGCAGGTTCGCTGCTTGCGCAGCCACCTCGTCGATATCATTCAACGCCCTCAGCCGCTCCACCAAGGCTTGCTGTGGCGGAGTCAGGCCAATCCGCTCAGCCTCGTTGCGCTGTGCCACGTAGGCAGACGAATCGTCGTAGTTGTAATCCGGGTTGCGCGTTGCCTCGCTGGCCGGCTTGAGTCCGGCAATGGCCTGGCCAAGACGCTTGATCTCGAAGCGAAAGCTGCCTTCGGGTAACTCGGCCAACGATTGGGCGCGGTTGTCCAGCAAGCGCATCGGGAACTCTGGGCCACAAGCCAGTGCCTGGCCCAACGGCAAGCCGAGGCTCATACAGAACACCGGGCAGAGCAACCGACGAGGCCACTTACGGGTAGACATTGAAAGCTCCTTGTTCAATTTTTGTACAACGCGCCCACCCCATGGCCCGTTGGGCACCAGCGGCGAGGCGGCCTTCCTGAATGCGGGTGAAGGTAAGCAGTCCGGGGGTTTGTTGCAACGTATAACCAGCCAAGGCATCGATCCCATCACATGCGCCGACGGCAAGCGTCACCCGTTGGGGCCAAGGGCTGTCGAGATTGCCTCGGTTGACCAGCCGGATATCGTACAAACCGCCCTCTTCCTCCAACGTCAGGACCAGGCGGCTGTCCAGTTTGTCTCCTCGAGCCACCGCGCCGAGCGTGGTCAGGCTCCAGGCACGTCGATCACCTGCCAGCGGCAGCCGAAACCAGATCAATCCAGCCAGATGTTCAGGCGGTTCGGCACGCAGATCCGCCGCCAGCCCGGCCACTTGCTGCGGGTCAGCCAATAGCTCTCGCCGCTCGCCTGCCCTATCGATCGGCACTTCGCTTTCAACCACCGGCACGCCGCTCTCCAGGGTCAGCAGCGCCACACCATAAGCCGGCAGGGCCAGGTAGAACGGCCGCGTGGTGACCTTGCTCCAGCGTTCGGCCCAGCGCCGGGCCTGTTGCGGATCGAACAACCCCTGCCGTGGGTTACTCACCGCATGAACCTGTAGCACGCTGCTGTCCACGGTTTCCAGCAGCCCGGGCAGCGCGGGGCTGTCGAGCCAGGCCGGCAAGGCCGTGATACTCAGCCGCAACGTGGCCGGCAAGATCTGGCGCAACCGGTTCAGGAATGTCCCATAGGCCGGCAACCGCGCGTTTCCGGCGTCATGGTCGATCTCCACGCCCACCGGTGTCAGGCCTTGGGCTTGCCAGTCATTCAACACTTGTTGGATCTGGGCAATGACCTCGTCCTGATTCAGCGTTCCGAGCTGACCATCCAGGCGGATCACCGCGATCAGCGCTCGACCATCGGCCTTGAGCAACGCCGGATCGATCCGCGCACGGCTCCAGCCCGCACCGGGAAAAGCCTGCAAGGCCAGCACCCGCAAGCTCGAGAAGTCCTGACGGCTCTGGCGCAGCGCCGTTTCGTGGGCCGGGGTCCACTGGCGTTGCCAGACATAGAGTTGTTGTTCCAGAGGCGCAGCGGGGGGTTGCTCGCAACCCTGCAACAGCAACGCGACGAGTGCCAGCGATGTCCGCGAAAGAAAAGTCATGAACCTTCGTCACCCGCTAAAACCCGGCAGATTACCGTGTCTTGCGCCGGACGGGCATAGGGCCAGGACATCGCATTGAAGTTTTCATATGCCACGGCAGGACCAGGGCCGCCACAAGGTCGAACGGCCCTTTTCCAGCGTGACCGGCTACGCTCAGACGGCTTTCTGCAAGCCGACAGCCGTACGCGGCATGCCTACGAAACCGGGCAAGGCCTCGATCCGCGCCAGCCACTCACGGACATGGAGATAGTCGTCCAGCGACACATTGCCCTCAGGCGCATGGGAGATGTAAGAATAGCCGGCGACATCGGCGATGGTAGGCGCATCGCCCGCCAGCCAGGCGCTGCTGCTCAAATGTTGATCGATGACTTTCAACAGATTGTGGGATCGGGCGATCACATCCTCGGCGTTATAAGGTGCACCGAACACCGTGATCAGGCGCGCCGTGGCGGGTCCCGCATGGATTGGCCCGGCTGCTACCGACAACCAACGCTGCACCCGGGCGGCACCCAGCGGATCGCTCGGAAGCCAACGGCCCTTGCCATATTTTTGCGCCAGATACACCAGGATGGCGTTGGAGTCGGCCAATATCACGCCGTTGTCGTCAATCACCGGTACCTGGCCAAATGGGTTGATGGCGAGGAAATCCGCCTGTTTGTGCGCGCCCTTGGCCAGATCGACGAAAACCACCTCGACCGGCAGTTCGAGCAGCGAAAGCATCAGTTGAACACGGTGGGCATGTCCGGAAAGCGGGAAGTGATAAAGCTTGATAGGGTTCATGGTCGACTCCGCTGGAAATGACGCCGTCAGCAGAACGGCATCGATGGCGTCATCTTCCCTCTCGTTTGAAAACTAGAGAATCACCCGTAAACGCAATCCATTATTTCCTTCAGCGAAACAATGCATCAGCCCCTCAAGGCCGGGTGTCTGCGCAGGGCGTTGACCGTGAAATCGACAAAACTGCGGACCCGCGCCGGGGCGTTGCGCCCCCCGTGGTACAGCACATGAATCGGCAGGGGCGGCAGTTCGAAATCGGCCAGGACGATTTCCAGCTCCCCATTGGCGATCGCGCCCGCTACTTGATAAGACAGGACTCGCGTCATGCCCAACCCTTGGCTGGCGGCGGTAATGGCCGCCTGGTTGGCTGTGACCACCAGCCGGGGCACCGGTCGAACCGCCAATGTTTGTCCGGCGTCGACAAAGGTCCAGTTTCTGATCTGGCCGATGGCCGAAGAGGCCACCACCAGCGAACGCTCCAGCTCTTGCGGATGCCGGGGCCGACCATGCTGAGCGAAGAACGCGGGAGAGCCGCAGACGACCTGCCGCACTTCGCCGACGCGGACGGCATGCTGGTTGCTGTCGGGCAGCTCGCCAATGCGCACGGCGATGTCTACGCCCTCCTCGACCATGCTGACATTCCGGTCCAACAGCAAGGCATTGACGCTGACCTCGGGATACTGTTGCAGGTACTCCACCAGCAACGGCGTGACGAACAACTGACCGAACAGCACCGGTGCGGTAATCGTCAGTTGCCCTCTGGGCTGGGCATGGCTGCCGGCCGCCGAATCCTCGGCTTCCTGCAGATCGCCCAGAATCCGCCGACAGTCCTCCAGAAAGCGCTGGCCGGCTTCGCTCAGGTACACGTTGCGAGTGGTGCGAACCAGCAGCGGTGTGCCGATGCGTTGCTCCAACGCTGCCACCGCACGGGTCACGCTGGCCGCCGACAGGCCCAGGCGCCGCGACGCCGCCGAAAAACCCGACTCCTGGGCAACAGCGATAAACACCTGCATTTCCTGAAACCTGTCCATCCATCCCCCGATGAGAAATCCTGATACAAGTTTTTCAAACACCGCAAAGCCATGCTGCACGGCCATTGTAGGCCCTGGGCAAACGAACCGTAGCGTGGCGCCCCGGTTGCATTTGATCAGGCTTGTTACCATCGCGCCCATCATTACCGTTTTATGACTAATAAACAGCACAGAGGCCTGTGGGAGCGAACCTGCTCACGATAGCGCTGGATCAGTCGCCGTCCCTTATTACTGATCTCCAGCTATCGCGAGCAGGCTCGCTCCCACAGGGTGTGTGCCTGGTTCCAGACTCCGTACAAGGCCTGTTTTCGTGAACGTTTTCAACCGTGGATCGACCCATTCCCTTGCCCCCTTGATAACGTTGGCCGGCCTGGTCCTGATCGTTCCCCTCGTCCTGCGTCTCACACTGGGTTGGTCCGATCCGTTGGGTTACCTGTCCGACCTGGGCATTGGCGGGTTGCTGCTCGCACTGCTTTACCGCCGTCCCCTCTGGCTGACCTTGCCGGTGTTGCTGGCCTGGACCGCACTGACGCTGGCCAACATCGAGCTGATCAGCGCCGTGGGACGCATGCCCAACCCCTCGGACCTGCATTACCTGACCGATCCGCAATTCGTCGAAAACTCCAGCAGCGGCGGCTTCGCCCATCCCTGGTTGGCCGCGCTGCAACTGACAGCGCTGACGCTCTGGCTGATGCTCCAGAGGTCAGGCCGCTCACGCCGTGCACCGCCCTTGCCGAGCCACGCCTGGGCGTTGCCGGCGCTGCTCCTGTTAATCCACAGCACCGTACAATCCTGGCGTCCCACCGAGGCGGACCAGTGGAATGTGTTCAATCTACCCCATCAACTCGCCACGGCAGCAGTCGCAACCGGACAGGACCGGATCCAGCACTGGCTTGAAGGCGATGCGGGCGTCCAGGTACCGCCAATGGAAGGCCTTACCCAGCTGGACCTTGATGGAGGGAAACTACTGGCCGCGCCGGGCCAGGCGCGCAACGTGCTGCTCATCACACTGGAAGGCATCCCCGGCGCGTATATCAGAGCCAACCGTCAGGCCTTGAAAGCCGGCTACCCGGAAAACCCCATGCCGCGCCTCAGCGCCTGGGCCGAGCGTGGCATGAACACACCCGACTACGTCCTGCACAGCCACCAGACCATCCGCGGCCTGTACTCGATGTTGTGCGGCGACTACGACAAGCTCGACGACGGCACGCCCAAGGGCGTCGAAATGCTCAACCAGACCCAGCGCAACCTGGCCTGCCTGCCGGCTCAGTTGCGTGAGCATGGCTTTGCCACGCATTTCCTCCAGGGCGCGGGCCTGCGGTTCATGGCCAAGGACCGAATCATGCCCCATATCGGTTTCGACAAGACTCTGGGCATGGAGTGGTTCACCCAACCCGCTTACCTGGAATTTCCCTGGGGCAAGGACGACAAAACCTTCTTCGAAGGCGCGCTGGACTACGTCGGGCAACTGCAGCAAACGAACAAGCCCTGGATGCTCACCCTGCTGACCGTGGGCACGCACCAGCCCTACTCCGCCCCGGATGATTACCTGCAGCGCCATGACACCGCCAAACAGGCCGCCGTGGCTTATCTCGACGATGCGCTGGATAACTTCCTCATCGGCCTGGAACGCCAGGGCATCCTGAAAGACACCTTGGTGGTGATCACCTCGGACGAGTCCCATGGCATCGATGATGTACGCCTGGCGTCCTCCTGGGGGTTCAACCTGACGCTGGCGCCGGAACCCTTGCCGCGTATCAAGTCGGGAACCTACGGTCACGTCGACCTGACCGCCTCGATCCTCGACTATTTCGCTTTCCCGGTGCCTGCGTCGCTGTCCGGCCGCTCGATGTTCAGAGACTACACGACGGGCCGGGAAATCATGTCGTTCACCAATGGCATGCTGCGCTACCACGACGGCAAGGGCACGTTCACTGAATGCGATTTCCTGCAGCGTTGCCGTTATTACGCCAGCGAAGGTTTCATCACCGACCGGGCGACTTACGGCGGGCACTACAGCGGCCAGCGGGCCAGGCTCGTCAGCGCACGGGCAACGGCCCTGGACCAGACCCTGCTGCGCACGCCGCTGAACCAGCATTATCAGTTCGGCAGTACCGAGAAGATTCCACTCCCAGCCCAGGTGTCCAACGACTGGACCGACAACCTGATCGGCGCCCAATACCTGGAAATGCCCAAGGGCTCACGGACCCGCGTCAGTCTGAGCATCCGAGCCATCGAGGCGGACCATACGGCCTACATTTCCCTCAAGGCCAAGGAGTTCGAGCGGGATGTGCCCATGGAACTGCCGACCGATGTGGCGGTGACGCCCGAACAACCGCTGGTGATGAATATCCATTTCGATAACCCGCAGACGCGCAAGGCGTTCTCCTTCCATTTGCTGGGCCATGGGACTGGCGCCATCGAGATCAGCGACTTCAGCGTCGTGACCGAGCTGCCGGACCAGATGGACCAACCCGAATACCTGGACGATATGCAGGACGACAGCCAGGCCCAGTCCAGTTGAACAAAAAACGCGCAGCCGTTGCAGACGGCTGCGCGTTTGTTTTGGGCTTGGCCTGACCACCCACGACGCAGAATCATCGGAGTCGATCGCTGCGCTTCACTACTTATCCACAGGGCATCGCTTCGCCAGCCGGAGCTACTTGCCAACTGGTACTGAGGATAATGCGCGTAGCGTTTCGTTGAATCGGCACCAGATGGTGCAGCGTGGTACCGGACTTGAGGAAATACACATCACCCTTGAGGTGGGGACAGGCCTTGCCAGGATCGTCCAGGCTGTATTCCCAAACGTGCAAGTCATCCTTGTTGCCGTTGCTATAGGGCACGCATTGCAGGACGTCGCCGCCCTCCGGGTCTTCAGGCGCCTCGACGATCCAGACCAGGGTGTAGGGATAATCGCCCCAATGCCAGCCATGGGTATCGTCGGGATGATTCAGCCTGCTGATCAGGTACTGACCGTGATCCTGGCAGGACACCAGCTCTTCCCCTGCGATACTGCCGAGGAAGCGGCGTAGCGACTCGGAATGATAAAGCGCCGGAACCACGGCTCCGCCTTCGGCGATCTGCGCTTGCGGGATCACATGGATTTTGCGGTGGGGATCATGGATAAACAGGACGGTCGCTTCGTGACCCACTGAATATTCATTGAGCAGCCCATGCACTTCGGTATGAAGCTCTTCCCACATCTCGCCAGGTAGAAATGAAAAATCCTTGAAGTGGAAATAGCCATCCCGATGAAACGCGTTACGGACCTGCTTCATCCGGATTTCATTGTTCAGGAAATCCTGGAAGTGCCTGGAAAGTTGCTGCGCCACATTTACCAAGAGCGGATCTGCTTTTCGATTACTCATTCATTGCTCCATCCATGGTCCGATTGTAGGACGATAGAGCGGTTCGCTACAGTGCAGCAGACGACAACAAACGGTAGTTTTACGCCAAATGCCATTGGCCTTTTGCCAAAGGCCTCGCTGGAACAGGAACGCCTGACCGGGCCGGGAGCTGAAACTAATCCAGCAACCGATGCAACTTGGCGTACTGCAACAGCATGATGGTCTTGCCGTCGCAGATTTCCCCCCGCTCGATCATGCCCAGGGCCTGGTCGAGCGGCAGCTCCAGCACCTCGATTTCCTCGCCCTCATCTTCCAACCCGCCGCCTGCATGCCGTTTGTCTTCGTCGAAATACTCGCCGACGAAAAAATGTAGCCGCTCCGTCACCGAACCCGGGCTCATGAAGGCTTCGAAGACCTTGCGCACGTCCTGGATGACGTAGCCGGTTTCTTCCTGGGTTTCCTTGCGGATGCAGGTGTGTGGATCGTCGTTGTCCAGCAGGCCGGCGCAGGTTTCGATCAGCAGGTCATCGTGCCCGTTGACGAAGGCCGGGAAGCGGAATTGCCGGGTCAGCACCACGGTCTGCTTGGCCTTGCTGTACAGCAGGATTGTCGCGCCGTTGCCGCGGTCATAGGTCTCGCGGGTCAACTCCTGCCACTGGCCATTGCGGCCGAGGTAATCATAGGTGGTCTTGCGCAGCACGTACCAATTGTCCGAGAGCACTTCGACGTTCTTGATGCGTACGCGTTCTTTGATACCGGTTGTCTGGGTCATTCATCCCACTCCATTCGAGACCAGGGTTCCATCTGGAAGTCTGCCCACGCTTGCTTGATGTCGTTCACCGTACTGCCGGAACGCGAGGCAATGCTCGTTTGTGAGCCGTCTTGCTGTAGGCGCGCTCGATGATCTGCCGCGTTTGAGGCGACACTTCTTCGCCCATGAGATACGCGTCGATCTCCATGTAACTGCAGCCATACGCCACCTCATCCAACCGACCGGGCGCCAGGTCTTCCAGATCGGCGGTCGGCGCCTTGCGCACCAGGTGCGCCGGTGCGCCCATGGCGTCAGCCAACAACCGCACCTGGGTCTTCGTCAGCCCGGACAGCGGCGCCAAGTCGCATGCGCCGTCACCGAACTTGGTGAAAAAACCCATCACCGCCTCGGCGCCATGGTCGGTACCGACCACCAGGCCATTGCTCATATTGGCGATGGCATATTGGGCTAGCATCCGTGCCCGGGCCTTGGCGTTGCCTTTGACAAAATCGGTAAGCTCGGCCGAAGGCTGCAAGCCGTCGATCGCGATAGTGGCCATCAGTCCATCCACACACGCGGCAATGTTGCTCGTAGTGATCAAGTCCGGTTGGATGAAGTCCAGGGATGCCTGGGCGTCCTGCTCATCTGCCTGGGCCTTGTAAGGCAGTCGCACGGCGATAAAACGCGCCTCGTAATCCTCACCTCGCAGTTGTTCCACCGCCAGCTGGCACAGGCGCCCGGCTGTGAGCGAGTCGACGCCGCCGCTGATACCGAGCACCAGCGACATGCAACCCGACTCGCGTAGAACCTGCTTGATAAACCCAACGCGACGGTCAATCTCGATGCGCTCACCGCCCTGTTTGAGTTGGCGATCGATGCCCAGTTCCCGGGCAATGCGTTCTTGCTGAAGTGAAGTCATATCAGGCTCCCAGCTGTGGATTGATCAGGGCGACGTTGAACACTTGGGCGGCATAGCGAAGGAACGAAGCATCTTCACAGACGTTCTTGATCGGGTCATCGGAGAACTTCACCACCGGCTCGCCGTGGACACGCACCAGTTTCATGACAATGCTCAGCGGTTCGACTCCTTCGACATCGCAGGCCAGACTGGTGCCCATGCCAAAACCGAACTTGGCCTTGCCACGGACATGACGCAGGATCGGCAAGCATTTTTCGAAGTTGAGGCCGTCGGAGAACATCAGGTCCTTGGTCCGTGGGTCGACACCCAATTCGTGGTAACGCCCCAGCACCTTGTCAGCCCAGGCAATAGGGTCACCTGAATCCTGGCGCAGCCCGTCGTAGAGCTTGGCGAAATACAGGTCGAAATCCTTGAGGAAGAAATCGGTGCTGATGCAATCCGTCAGCGCAATACCGAGCCGGCCACGGTACTCGCGCACCCAGTTCTCCAGGGCCGCGTTCTGACTCTCGCGCAAGCGCCCGAGTTGCTGATGGACCATCAGCCACTGGTGAGCCATCGTGCCGATCAGCGGGAGGTCGAACTCATAAGCCAGGTGCGCGTTACTGGTGCCGACAAACACGCCGGGAAAATCACTGCGCATGATATTCACCACTTCACGTTGCGCCCGGAAGGACAGCCGACGGCGGGTGGAAAAGTCGGAAACGCGGAACTCGGCAAGTTCTTCACGACTGGCGTTTTTCTCCAGCCATTCGAATTTCTGGTACAGCTTGCGGGTAACGTCGGCCAGCTCGACTTCGGGGTACTTCTCGCGGTTGCGCAGCTCGCTGACCATCGCCAGTACCGGCTGCTCGAACATGATGCAGTGCAGCATCGGACCGCGGACGCGGATGTGCAGTTGGCCGTCGACCTCCGACACGTGGATATAGCGCAGATTGAAGCGAAACAGCCCCAGGAATTGTTCGAAGTCCGGCGTCAGGTATTCGCGGAAACGCTTGTTGAACAGAAACCTTTGCTCGCCCTCGCGCAACTGCAATCCGGCAAGCTTTTCCAGCTCCACACGAATGTCCGGGATCAGGTGGCCGAGCCGCTCTCTGGAACGCACGATGAACTGATACTCCACCTCCACGTTCGGGTGCTGGTGCAAGACTGCCTGCATCATGGTGAAGGTGTAGTAGTCGGTATCCAGAAGGCTCTGGATGACACCGCTGCTTGAATCGAATGCGCTGTCCATGTTTGCTCCTTACTCGCCTGCCAGGCGGATGGTTTCTTCGCGGGTCCTGGCCACCCAGACCCCCGCTCGTTGCAGGTCCTGAATGGCTTGCGTGGCGCCCTCCTCGCTGATGGCCCGACAGGCCGGCAGGTGAACGATCACCTTGAAGCCGGCGGCAGCCAGTTGCAGGGCAGTGGTCTTGACGCAGAAATCCAGCGCCAGCCCACCGACAAGGACTTGCTCCACAGCCAGACTTTTCAGGTACTCGATCACCCCGGTGGACAGCTTGCCGTGCAGGTCGTGGTAACAGGCGCCGTACGGGTGCAAATCCGGCTCGACACCCTTCCAGACGAAATAGTCGTAGTCGTACGGCGTCGGCAATTCGTCCAGCAAGGTGAAACCTTCGGTGCCGGGGACACAGTGGCTGACCCAAGTGATGTCGGCGTGCTCGAGCCCGGTCGGTGCGAGCATCTGTGAGTGCTCGGCGACCACCCATGGCGCTTGAGGCGAATGGGCATCCTTGCTGCCGACGCGCAGGCTGGCCAGGGAGGCGATGAAATTCAGTTCACCGCCAATCTGCTCGCCACCCGGTACTGGCAGCTCATCGGGGCAAAGCGGTGTAAAGCTCTTTTGCGCATCGACATCGAAGGAAGCCGTCTTACGGTTCAGGCTGTTCATGCTGGTTTCTCCTGTTCACGGCGACGAGAGTACATAACGTGTACTTTAATGACAAGGCGCTGTGAAAAAGAATTTCGCTTGAAGCCCTATTAATGCTAAATGCAAAGCAAACGGACCCACGAAACTTCGCCAAACAAGATTTTGATGATAGGGTACATGTTGTGTACCCAAAGAGAATAAGCCATGTTCGAACTGGCCTTGTATGGCGGCGCCTTCAATCCCCCTCATGCCGGTCACGCCCAGATGATGATCCAGGCGTCATTCCAGGCCAGGCGCGTGCTGGTCGCCCCAAGCTTCCGGCATCCCTACGGCAAGCGGATGGTTGATTATGAAGTTCGCCAGAAATGGCTGGAGGCGATCGTCGAGCGCGTTCAGCCATTGTGCGGCGCGCAAGTGCATGCAAGCCGGGTCGAGCAAGTCGTGGCGCGTGGCGTTGAAGGCCCCATCTACAGTTACACCCTGCTTGCCCACCTCGCCGACAGCCTGGCCTTGGACAGCAAGCGGATAGCGCTAGTGGTGGGTCAGGATGTCGCGGATCTGTTACCGACCTTCTATCGCGGCCAGGAATTGCTGGAGCGCTTTTCCATCCTTTGTGTGGAAGAAACGATTCATGTACGCAGCACGCTGGTACGCGAACGGCTGGCCTTGGGCAAGCCGCTTCCCAGCGACTGGATGGCTCCCGGCATGAACCCGTTAAACTATGATCTTTACGCTACCCACGGAAATCGACATGCCAACTAGCACCGCCCCCGCGCGCGATTATCTGCACACCATCGACCTCTGTGTGTTGCGCTTCAACCGGGAAGCCCAGGCCATTGAAATCCTCCTGAACCGCCGGGAAGCCGAGCCGTTCGCCGGCCATTGGGCGCTGCCCGGGATCGTGGTGAACGGAGGGGTCGAAGATCTTACGCTGAACGACGCCGTGGAGCGCCTGCGCAACTCGAACAAAGTGGGCATGCCGCTGGCCTGGATCGAACAGGTCGGCACCGTCGGCGACGCGTTCCGCGATCCACGCTGCTGGTCATCGTCGACGTTCTACCTGGCCATCGTCAGCGACACGCCCCCCCTCGCCGAACACCAGGGCTTCTTTACGCTCAAGGACGTCGCGGACGCCACGATAAAGCTTCCTTTCGACCACAACAGCCTGGTGGCTGCCGTGCAGGAGCGGCTGTTTTCCAAAGCGCTCTACAGCAGCCTGCCCCTGATGTTCCTTGGTCCGGAGTTCAGCGCGCCGGAAGCGGTGGGGATTTTCTCCCTGGTGCTCGAACGTCCGGTGCTCAAGACCAGCATGCGCCAGCGCCTGTTGAAGATGACCGAGGCGGGCTACCTGCAGGAAACCGGCCGCAAGAAAAGCGGCGACGGCGGCCGCCCGCAACGCACGGTGGAAAACCTCAAGCCGGGCAACGTGTACCTGTTTGACCGGTGTTTCCTGGAGTGATGTTCAGTCTGGGGTCTCGATAAGCGCGCATCCGCGCCACTCGATGCCATAAAAATTCCTACGATTGCCCATCATCTTTTCTAGTTCGACAAAACCTGCCCACTCGTCAAATCTTCGCCCAACCCTGGCGGGGACTCATAAAAACAAGACCTGACGAGCGTGCTTCATGGGCATCAGTATGAAATTCGGCCACAAGATCCTTCTCGGTGCCTGTGTCATCTCGGTGGCAGTATTCCTGTCGTTCTCACTGCTCAATGACCATCGACAACAAGCCAGTACCCGCGAAGCGCTGCACAGCAGCTTGCAAACCACTGGCAAGCTGCTTGGCGCCAACCTCGACAATTGGCTGGCTGGCCGGCTCCTGCTGATCGAGGGCGCGGCCGAAACCATTGCTGCCGACCCCACTCCGGCTACCGTCAGCAAGATGCTCTCCCAGGACATCATCACCAAGACCTTTATCGCCAGCTATGTCGGCTTCCAGGACAGCCGTTTCTTCATTTATCCCGAGCGGGTGATGCCCGATGGCTACGATGTCCGTCAGCGCCAGTGGTACAAGGAGGCGGCTGCGTCCCTCAGCCCGGTGCTGACCGAACCCTACATCGGCGCCGGCATCGATTATCTGATCATGACCGAGGCGGTGCCGATCAAGATCAACGGCAAGGCAGCCGGCGTATTTGGCGCGAGCCTGAGCCTGGAAAAGCTCGCCAGCATCGTCAACTCCGTCGATCTCAATGGCATCGGCTATGCCTTCCTGGTCAGTGACGACGGCAAGATCCTGGTGCATCCGGACAGCGCCTTGGTCACCAAGACACTGGCCCAAGCGTTCCCGGAAGGCGCTCCGGGTATCAACGACAACCTGAATGAAGTACAGGAAAACGGCAGTACTCGGATCGTTACATTCACGCCGATCAACGGCCTGCCGTCATTGCACTGGTCCATCGGCTTGTCGGTGGACAAGGACAAGGCCTACGCCGCGCTCCATGAGTTTCGCACCTCGGCCCTGATCGCCACGCTGATCGCGGTGCTGATTACCATTGTCTTGCTCGGTCTGTTGATCAACGCCCTGATGCGGCCTTTACGCCACATGGGCCTGGCCATGCAATCCATTGCCGATGGCGAAGGCGATCTGACCCAACGTCTGCAGAGCCTGTCCCAGGACGAGTTTGGCGTAATGGCCGGCGGGTTCAACCGCTTCGTCGAACGCATCCAGCACTCGATACGCGAAGTGCTGACGTCCAGCAGCCAACTCACCCAATTGGCCGCGCAGGTCAGCCAGGCATCGCACTCGTCGCTGAAAAGCTCCGACACCCAGGCGGCGTTGACCCACAACATCGCCACGGCCATCAACGAGCTGGGCGCCGCCGCCCAGGAGATCGCCCGGAGCGCCGCCCACGCGTCAAACCGCGCCTCGGATACCAAGAACCAGACCCAGGAAGGTCAGCAGGTGGTGGAGCGCAGCATCAGTGCCATGGCGCAGCTCTCATCCCAAGTGATCAATACCCGTCAGGACATCGAAAGCCTGAACGAGAAGACGCTGAAAATCGGCCGTATCCTCGACGTGATCAAGGGCATTTCCGACCAGACCAACCTGCTGGCCCTGAATGCCGCCATCGAGGCCGCCCGTGCCGGGGATGCGGGACGTGGCTTTGCGGTGGTCTCGGACGAAGTACGCACCCTCGCCCACCGCACCCAAGAATCGGCGCAGGAGATCCACCACATGATCGAAGAATTACAAGCCGGTGCCGGCAGCGCCGTCAACGCCATGCTGGAAAGCCAGCGCCACAGCGACACCAACGTCAGTACCGCCAGGCTTGCCGGTGAAAGGCTCAATCAGGTGCTGCTGGGCATTGGCGAGATCGACGAGATCAACCTGTCCATGGCCACCGCCACCGAAGAACAAACTTCGGTGGTGGACAATCTGGATCGCGACATCAGCCACATCAATGACCTGAACCAGAAGACCGTCGGCAATCTGCAATCCACTTTGCAGGCGTGCAATGAACTGGAGAAGCAGTCGATCCGCCTGCAGCAGTTGGTCAACACCTTCAAGATCTGAAGGTGATGATCCAGAACTGAATTTAGAGAATTAAAACTGTCGCGGGAGCATCACGGTTTTCACGCCTGCAGCCTCGTTGAGAGGAATCGCAAAACTGTCGCAATAGATCAAAACGCCAGCTAGGGTTGATACCCTAGAGAACTAAAACTGTCGCCGCCAGCACAGACGCTACTTTGCAGCTAGCTGGCGACATACCCTCAGTCTGCCTCGGGGCATCTGATCAAGTAAAAGAGCCAAATTCTCACTTGAGAGCCTGCGAATTTGGAAAGCCCTGATCTTGTTGGCTTGCCCGTCACGGACGTATGGCCGATCATCAAGCACCTCAGCCCAGTCGGGGTAATGGGCTGTACTGCCCTCGGGAAGTTGGGCTGCAGCTCAGGGCGGCAACGACTGAAGAGGTTCCGTAGATAGGCGGTATCTAAGGATGCCTGTCGAGCCAAAAGCGACGCTGGATAACGTCAGCGATACGTTGACAATTCAAGGAAAAGCAGCGACCTCCGAGCCGCAGTTACAGGGAGTGGAAGTATGCAAATAGTCGAAAAAACTCTGGGAAAAGTCATCGCCTCGATCCCGTTGATCTTGGCTTCGATTGGTGCCTGGGCATCTGAGTTTCGGTAAAGGGCAGAGCGTATCTTCAGTCTAGATGCTGGGGCAATTTAAGACAGAGGCCTCCTTATATTTCAGATGCCTATGCGAGACGGGTGAGTTAAATGTTTGAAGGGTACGGAAAAGTTTCATTAGCTGTTGGGGCGGCATTGGGTATGGTGGGATCGGTATTTTTATCGCTAATCGTTCTTTCATTCTTTCCAACGGCTGAGTCAATACTTCCAGCTAGAACATATGAATTCATAAAAGACATATTGGGGCCTGTTGCAGCTGGCTTCGGCGGGGCAATAGCTGGGGTCTTAACATCTCATCATATTCAAACAAAAGTTGAGGCGATAAAAGCGGAATCACAAGCATTAGCTGAAGCAAAAAAAGCGGAGGCGGAAGCGTTATCAGTGGAGCGTACTGCAGCAGTTAATAAGGTTAGCGACTATAATAAGGGCATCGGAATTTTAATATCAAAATACAGGGATATTGCCACAATCAAAAGGCAGGTTGTAATGACGAGCAAAAATGATCCCCTTAGATTTTTAACTATGCCTATTTCTCAAGATATCCCCGAGAATCAACTTAGAGCCTCCGATCATCTTGGCAACTTACTGATTGAGCAAGGTATGGGGGAGGTGCTTTCAAAATTGATGGTCCTAGAGCAAAAATACGTCGCTGCAATGTATGGTGTGCGCGAAAGAAATAGGACGGTTCTTCCTTATCGTGCTGAGTTTGACGCTGCTTTGCCCCGGGATCAATTTAGGCGCAGCGCAGGTCTGAGCGATGTTATATGGGTGCATGGCTGCACAAGACTGCTTAGATTGTACAGTTTTAGCGAGGGATTTATCTCTATGATAGATGATTCGCTCATAAGCTTCGATAATATCCTGAATGAGCTTAAGATAACATTTTCTGGCAAGTTTAAGTTTCCAGATTTGAATATCATAGCTTATCAGAATGATGGGACAGCACTGGAACCAACACCACCGCCATTTTATAAGACGGTAGATGAATTGGCGTTCGCTATAGGGGATGATTATTCTCGGTTTCTAGCCAGACGTGATTGGCGTGCCTGTCGGGGTGGCTATACTGCTGAGGCCGTAAAAAATACTTTCGGGGATGAATCATGATGGTTTTATTATAATTTTAGAAGCAAATTTTTTTGTGTTTTCTTCCGGTTAAAGCTATGTATCGAATGGTTATAGAAATATCTAAAATATAAAGCGATAAATTCCGTCTAATCACTTCACGACTGAAGGGCGCGACAGGTTTTTAGAACCAACTAAGGAAACTCCGAGCAAGTTAGTCAGAGTGCGCAATGAGCAGCGCACCGAGACACCAGGCATTATTTGATGCATCGGTACAACTGAATTCGACTGCACCAGTTCAACGATGGGCTGGCCCCGGCTCAGGCCGAGAAAACACTCAACGTCGTGTCCGGGATTAGTTGACCACTACACAGCACACAAAACCGACAAAGTCAGAGCCTGGTTTGCAGCGCGCCCACGCTACAACATCCACTTCACGCCCAATTCGGCTTCTTGGCTGAATTTGGCCGAGCGCTTTTTATAAACATTGAGCGAGAAATGGATCAAGCGACAGGCACATGTAAGCGTCAAAGATCTAGAAGCTTCGATTGAGCACTACCTGGAAACGTACAACCAAAATCCGAAGCTATTCGGTAGCACAAAAAAGCAGAGGACATTCTCTGCCTCAGTCGCTCGTGCAGCACGAGCGCCGGGGCCATGATTTTTTCGGCACTTCTGAAACACCACGTTTGGGAGTTGGCTGGCATCTGGAACCTGGCACCAGATGAAAACGCCTTCGCGCGCCGAAGTGACATATAACCTCTATTCCCTGTTAAATACCCGGTACATCATCCATTGCGCAACGATCGCCGACCCTAAGCGAGAAAAGCCTTGCCAGTCAAGACGCTGAAAATCCATAACGTTTTTTTCCTTGAAGCAAGCAAGCTCACGGTACTTGCGCTGACCTCGGAATATTCGGTTGAACTGAGCAACAACCCACAAAGCGGACAAGCCAGTGAAATCAAAATCAGCCGAAGCACCGAAAAACACCCGGGCGTGTCACTTAACCTCGCCTCCTTCACCACCCTGTTCGGTGAGAACGGCAGCGGAAAAACCGACCTGCTCCTGACGTTGTGCCAGGGGCTGGCGGCATGGACGCCCAAGTCCCGGCTCAGCCTGTTGTGGGAAGACGAGCACGGGCTGAAACTGGCCCGTAGCGACTCTCTGAAGAAGGTCCCGGTGCAGTCCCCCTTCGAGGGGATCGTTCATAAGAAAGCACCGACAATCACCACTGCGTTCTATACCACCTCGCCTTTCGAGAGCCTGCGAAGAGCCCGACTGAAAGCCCGTGGCGTACTCGACATAAGCCCTCGCTTCGGTAGCCAGGTCAGCTTCGATGCACCCTCGACCTTCCTCGCCTATGAGTTGTTGAGAAACAGGGCGCCGTTCGTTGCCAATGCCAAGGTAGAAATAAAGGCGAGCATACCCGACCTTTTCTCCCTGCTGAAAACCTACAGTTTCCCATCGGTAAGGAAGGAGATTTCACAGTCACCCTCCTGGCGCAACAACAGCGTCAAGGCCGCAAGTCGCGCGCTCGACCAGGAAGAGCGATTCGCGCTCAGCTTCATAATTCTCGACAGTGCCGAGAACGATACCGCCGGTGAGTTGTACAGCTTTACCGATGAACTGCGGGAAATGCTCTACAACCATTCGGCCTCAGCTACGCAGCCTAGTGCCGACACGTGGGCAAAGTTTTCCTACCTCGCTATCACCAATACAAACCTGAGAAAAAGGTATCAGGAAGCGTTTAATGGCTATCAGTTGATTTGCGCGCTATTCGAAGATAATGAAAGCTGGCGTCGTACTGCCAAGATTTCCTTCCTGGACGAAAAGATCGGCAACTTGATCCGCGGCAACGCGGGATTGGTCGCAAAGCTGACGAAACTGGGTTTTTTGCGCTGGTCGTTTCATGAACTCAGTTCAGGCCAGGCGAGCATGATGTCGCTGTACTGCTCACTGGCAATGACACTGGGCGCGCTCGAAAAGGACAGCGACGCCTCCGCCCTCCTGCTGTGCATCGACGAAGGGGAAATGTTCATGCACCCGCGCTGGCAACGAGAATACATTTCCCACCTGCTGGAGTTCATCCATACCTTCCCCGGTGCCGCCAGCAAGCTCCACCTGCTGGTGTCCACGCACTCGCTCATCGTCGCTGCTGACTCGCCGCCCGGCAGGCTGTTCGACCTGAAGGAAAAGCGCCTGAAAAACGCGTTCGGCTACAGCCCGAAGCAGACCCTCTCTGGTGTATTCAACGTCGAGGAGTTTAGCGGAGACTACAGCGCAGGGCTCATAGCCAAAATCTCCGCCACGTTGAAATCCAAGCACCCGACGGACGAACAGCTCAGAGAAGCCCTGCAGATTGCCAGAAGCCTTTCCAATGACGATGTCAGGGAGCAGGTAGAGCAGCGCCTTCATCAGCATCTGGAGAACCTGAATGCTCAAGACTAAGGCGCTCGACAGCGCTACCCTCGACCTTCACCGGAAGGTTCTGGGCGCCCGCTTCGACTCTGCGCTGAATCTCTGGGCGAAGCCATACGGCAATGACTTTCCCGCTTTCACCAGCGACATTGTCGACCTATTGAAAAAGCACCGTGACGTGCTGCTGGTAGGCACTCCGAGCGAGCTATGGAGAGTTATCCAGGAAGTAGACGACGTGGATGCCAACTTCAAGAAGTACCTGGAAGATCGCCCAAAAAGGAATTCAAAAAACAAGTATAACGATTCCTTCCAGAAGCTGATCACCCAAATAGCATCGCTTTTCGACTACTCAATGTTCATTCAAAAAAAGGATGACTGGAATGCCTACGCACTTGTAAAAAAACACGGGCTCCGCATCTGCCCGTATTGCCAGCTACAGCATGTCAACTACCACAACGCAAATGAAAAAGGCTCCCTGACACTCCGCCCGCCACTTGACCACTACCTTCCCAAGTCGCGCTACCCTTATCTCGCGGTATCGATCCAGAACCTCGTACCCTCGTGCCATCAGTGCAACTCCAGCGTAAAACTCGATAATTGCCCTAGTAAAACGCTGCCTAATCCATTCGATCCGGCGACAACGTCCCAGATGTCCTTCGAGACGAAGTTTTCAAGCATAGACATTCGCCATCTTAAGGAGGACGACATCGAACTCGAGGTCAAGGGCAACACGCCAGAATGGGATGACTTCGCCAACTTTTTCCGCCTGCCCGAACGCTATCAGTGGTACAAGCCGGAAATTCACGACATGGTCGGCCGCGCAGCCGATTTCAGCGAATACGACGATAACCTCAAGTCCCTCCTGAACCGTCCACGCTACATCCTGGGGTTCCAACAGCCTCATGCCACGACACGCGCATTGGGTATGTGCTTGCTGGCAATCGCCGAGTCCAACGCTTGGTTCAAAAACAGCTGAGATTATCCTGCCCAGAATTCGAACAGGCGCCCCACGTCTCCCTCAAATAGACCCTCATGCTGCGCGTGCTCCACAGAGAGCCATAAGCGTGGCGTCCCGGGTGGCTACTTAACGAGTTAGCTGGTTTACTCTGCCAAATCGATAAGATGGCCCTGGCCGAGGGGCTTTCAGGTCGTGCATAGGGACGTTCATGCCCATTACACTCCCTGTGTTGATGGCGAAAGGTTTCCTAATTTCCGGCAACCGGGCTCACACACCAAGAATCCTGGCACCCAGCATCAGCAGTGTGTGTAGTGGTCAACTAATCTCGGACATCACGTTAAGTTCTTCCTCGGCCACAGCGGGCGTCAGCTCGCTGTTCGTTGATGGGTATTTGGAAGCGTCTGGCTGGAAGCAAGCAGATCAGGGCTAATGCCCTTCGGGCCCATCAAACGACTGCTCTGCCAAGCTCTTCACCTCTCCGGCTCGGAAGCTTCTCGGTATCGATGCGTTTCCGACACGAAATCGATAAATGCCACTGCTGCGGCAACCGCAAGCCGAGCATGCCTGGGCTGCAGCCCGCGATGTTGGCCATCCTTGCCATGGCCGGTACCGTACAAACCTCGCAACTGCGTGAGATTGTTGGTCAACTGAGTGAGGTTGCGGAGAATATTCTTGATGTTTTCCGCGCCCTTAGCTGCCTCACTGACTCCGTCGGGAACCAACTGCAATGCTTTGGTAACCTTTTTCGTCAGATTGCCTAGATCATCGGCCTTGGTGAACGGAATTTCTCGTTTCGTGAGAATGGACTTGCAGCAGCTTTCCACCAGTTCTTTGGCTGTCCCGATCGCCAATTCGGGGTCTGAATCGACGGCATACTCCAGACGTTCAATTTGCTTCGCCATCCATCCGGCGCTCAGCGCCTCGACAACAACTCTCCCTCGCATGACCGACCTAGTTGCGTTCGCTTCTGTCGGAGCGCTGCTTATCAACCGGTAGGAAAAGCGTGGGCGGCCGGCGATTTGCTGCTCCTGGTACAACTCCCAGCCGGCGTTCTGGAGTTGATCGTTGAAATGCTCAACGAGCTTAATCGCTTCTTCTCGTTGGGGGCGAACTACGGGGTGCACCGTTTCGCAGAGAAACCGGAGAAATGCCTCAGCGCTCCCACCGAGGAGGTTGAATCGGGAGTCGCTGAAGACCCAGTCATCGTCCCAGTCATCATTGTTATAGCGATGTTGCCAAATGTCGCCGACGGCGTCTTTGTAGCGACTGTCCGTGGAAGGAAGGGTTTCAAGCTCATACAGCCGACTCAGAAACTCAACATCATTAAGCTCCCCATACCACTTCACGTTCTCTAGACGTAGGCCATCCGTGATGTTTTGCCGCACCGATTTCGGTAGGTTGGAAGACTTCCCGGAGCGCCAATCCACGTGATACTCACGTGCAGGCACGATCAGCGCCGAGTACGCGTCGCTTTGCTCGTGCTCAGTTACCGTCCTTAGCGCGGTTGTGATCCTTTCCTGGAGCTGGACCCGTCTGACCCCGAGCTTGGCGTACTCCAAAGCAGGAATGATGAAGTGGATTTCCCAATAGTTGATTCCGCCATTCCAGTTGTCGTTGCCCGTCAGTTCCGCATTCGCAGGATGACCGCGGACTACCTCCGCCGCCTCATCAGCACCCTCTGCGCGGAGAACCGCGTATACCGTCGCTAAAAGCGGCTCAATTTCGGTTTGCTCCATACCGCACCCCAATTCAGATAACTGAGAGTCATCGTAGCTAGCAGGACGGGCCATCTGCCATCAAAACTAGATATATTGCTGAAAATGCTAAACCTGAGCTATGCCCAGCGAACCTGGGGCCAGTCACATGTCTTTCACTTTCAAATTCAGTGAGAAAGACTTTGAAAAAATTCACCACCAACGCCCGTTTTAGAGACGAAAAGATTTCGTTCTACCTAAGAACGTAGGGATTCATTTTGCTGAATATGCAGCAACATCAGGAGACTCGATAAGGCTAGCGGAATGGTCGTGGGAGGAAGGGGAAGATAAAAAGCCTGGCAGGGGCCGGGTCGACTGGTCTCACCGGCTCCTGCGACAGGTTTAAATCTCTTGCGACAGCTTTAATTCTCTAAAATCATAGGACTGGTTACCAACAACATAGTTTGACACAGCCCCTCAAGTAAACCGGGGGCTGTAGGATGATCCGGGATCCACACAACAGCAACATAGATTGACACAGGCGCGTCACATTTCAAATACGGCGCTCGATTGGTAACAACATAGATTGACACAACAGCGTCGGCGTTCATTCATGCCGAAACGCTATGCGAGCGCGACTTGGCACTTACCCGTTTGGAATAGAGTTTTTCAGCACAGGCTTAGTGCGGTGTCTAAATCTGTGCGCAACCTTCGACCGGCCCCCATTAGCACGTAAACGGTGTTTTTTGTTAGAAACAAGCAGTCGTGGATGAAGGAAACACCCAGTGTCGTTTTGACCCAATCACCAGGTGCGAAGCGGCCTTTACTGTCTTGGATAACGGTCGAAGCGTAAACGAGAGCAGGAATTAGCTCTCTATCCGTAATGGCTTTCCGCTGACTTGTTGTGACGGCGAGATCCAATATCGCCCAATCAGTAACAAGACAATAGGCACGGGAAGGGAAATGCAGGCGGGCGAGCGCTACAGCATCTGGGGTGGTGAGTTCGCATCCGTCTATTTTCTCACCATCAGAAAGCACTGAAATATAATCTGCCAAATTCATGACTACCTCCTGCCGATCAAAAAACCGATTCGAACGAGAAGCTCAAAATGACATGCCCTCCGACACTTGAATCAGCATTTCTTCGACTAGATGTGTGCCAAAGGTTGTAGCGACCATCGATGACGGACTTTCTCCCAAAAAGCGGGCTTTGGGTTTGGATAGCCAGTGTTTGGCCTTAACTTTGTCACCGAAGATCACCTCGGCCATGGCGGTAATATGTACAAACCGGAAAAGGCGATCGCTCTCAGGCAGCGTTAAAAGATGATTGGCTGACAATCTTGTTTTTAGGGTTTTGGGTTGAATGATTCTGTCGCGCTCTTCGTCGCTTAAGGTTCCATCATCACAAAGCATTTTGATCAGGCTGACCGAGAAGCCAGCTACTATCATGTCGTGAATGTCCAGATCCGAGGCATTGACAGAGATATGAAGAAGCCTCTCCAGACGCATGCGATATGCATGATAGACATCCTGACGCAGGACGCCAGAAACCATGGGCCGCACTGATGTTGCGTTTTGCACGGGCGTTAGCACTAATGTGCCATTCGCTACCGTTAGCTCCAGGTCGTCCCCAATACCTAACCTCATTTGGTCAAGCAACTCTTGAGGCAGATCGATGATGATGTCGCCAGTGCCGTCCTCAGTTTTTTGGCACTTGACTATCCAACGCTCGTTTTCACTCATGATCGTCCGGCCCTCATCCGCCATCAGAATGACACACATCATTATGCTTGGGCGCAGAGCTGACCAAAGGAATCGGCGATCCGCTGACCGACAGGCACTGCCGCTGCTCGAACGCCGGATAGCGAGTGAAAGGGCAAAAATGGGTCAACGGCAATACCTGCCTTTCCACCTTCACATGGCTAAGCCTGAGCGTGATCAGGTAACTACACGAAAGGATATGACATGCACCCTGATGAGCTTTATGTTTCCGTCGATGTCGAGACGTCTGGGCCTATACCAGGCGAATACAGTCTGCTTTCCATTGGAGCTTGTCTTGTAGCCCAACCTGAAACGTCCATCTATCTTGAACTACGACCTGACAGTCCGAAACACGACCCCGAAGCGCTGGCAGTATCGGGGCTGAGTTTGGAGAAGCTGGAGCGCGATGGCCTCGCTCCGCAACAGGCGATGCTGGCATTTGATAAGTGGCTGAAATCGTCCTGCAAAACGGGGCAAAAGGTCATTTTCGTAGGACTCAATGCACCGTTTGACTGGTCATTCGTCAACTATTACTTCCACAAATACTTGGATACCAACCCCTTTGGTTTTACCGCTATCGACATGAAGGCCTACTTCATGGGAGCTGTAGGTTGCAGCTGGCAGGAAACAAAATCATCCAAGATGACCGCTGCGCTGAAGCCACTCAGCGAACCGAACCATAACGCATTGGATGATGCTCGCTTTCAGGCAGAGCTCTTCGCGCTGATGCTGGCGGGTAAAGGTAACCGCTGACGTGCCTGCCATGGCACCGACTTGAAGCTTATCTAAGCCAGGTTGCCTCAACATATCTGCCGCCCCTGAACGACCAAGCCTTGATGCCTTCTGGTTTTTCGGACTTGCCAACGATAACGGCTATTGGGTGCGGCAGATCCTGCGTGTAACGCGCAGCAAATCTGGAGAAACTTCCTATGTCTGCCGGAGAAATCACCGGAACAGATTGGGGATGCGTATGCCAATAGCCCACCAGACGTAACCCTTGTTCGTTGGCAGCTTGGATCTCCTGACGGCACCGCTCCGCATCCAACTCTAGCCAAGACCAGCCTGACCGATCGGCGCGATGAGGCAACGTGGCCACGGCCAGCAGCAACCCTTTCGGATTAACCGGGTTGACGAATAACTGTCCCCCTCGCTCCACGCCAAAAAGGCCCTGCCGATGACTATCCAAGATGTCCGCGACAGCTTGCAACACCAATAGCTCGGAATTCACCTCCGCCCATCGCCAGCGCCAAGCGATATCCGTCATACCATTTCATCCTTAGGTTCCGGCCATCCGCGCTCGAGTAGGAGTTGCTGCGCCCCCTCTGGCAGTTTGGGCCCATGGTATTGGCCTCCTAGGCTCGGCACATCTTCAGGCCTGTAGATACTGCTGACCCAAGATGCAGTGGCAATGTTGCCGGTCAATGCGCGTAAAGCCGTGTGCGACACCATAGAGGCAATATTGGTCATCCCCAGTGATCCGCCTGGAATAAAGCTCTCCCCACACGCCGGCAGTGGAACCACACCGCCTCCCGGCCACTCTGTAAACTTATGAAGAAAATCGCCGATGTTCGTGAATAAATGACGGCCATCAAAGGTACCGGCTGGTGCGAATAGCGCGTGGCCTACCTGGGTATACGGTTCGCTCCAGGCTTGTAAAAGTCCCCAAGAAACGCCGCTGGATTTGGCTCGCCATACAGTGACCTCCGACTGCCAGTCTGCTGTCGTGATCACCACAAGATCTGCGTTATCGAACACTTCTGGTTTGCTGCTCATCACTACTTCGGCGAAAGTCGAATAAGCGGTGCATTCTGTAGTCGGAAGATCTAACAAAATCTTGTCCCTCAACGCTGAGGCTTTCGGCCTCCCTAGGCTATCCGCTCCCAGAACGTGCCTACCCAGATTGGCTGACACCAGAGTGTCAGGATCGATGAGGGTAAGGTGGCCGACACCGGAGCGTGCCAATTGTATTGCCACCGCACTGCCTAGCGAGCCAACACCAACGCAAACTACCCGAGCATTTTCGAGGCGCTGTGCTGTGCCGCTTATATCGCGGGACAGAATGGACGCTCGATCAAGCACGTCCAGGGTAGTTGCTCGGACGAGCGCCGGTGGATGTGCATTTGCGATAGCTGGCCGGCGCCGCGCTGTACGCAGGCCAAACTTTGCCCCCCGCTCCTGCTGTACGCCGAGCGAGCGCACATTTAGGCAATATGTTGGAGCATCTGCCCCTCCTGGAAGCTCCAGAACAATCCATCGACTCGCCAACGTTCCATTCAGCTCAAACCATGTCAGCAATTGCTGGGCATCGTCGGGTTTAAGGTGGGGCGTTAGCCACGGCAATAAATCTTCTGGATCCGGGGTGCGGATATCCGGATAAGTCTGAAGCTTGACGTAAAAACCAGGAGTTTCGGCCGCGCGAATGACAGCGGAGCGCCCGACGACCCGTCGGTAATGCCCTTTGAGTGCAGCTATGTTCGATGCTAGCCAAACCGTTTCCTGACCGGATGGCAGAGCCCGGCGCGGATCGCTGAGAGCAAACAACTGCGAGGCAGCCTGAGGTCGATCCAAAAGTAAAAGGTTCTGGTACGACTGTCCGTGCTGAAAAGACCAGTAGGTCGTGATCTCATTCTGAAATTCGATATCGCGCGTAGCCTGACTTGATCCCATCTTGGACAACGAAACGATCTGGGCCAAGCGAGCAAGGCTGTCCTCTACCACGACCTCCGGAGAGCCCATGATGGGGCGCTCCTGAAAGCCATGAAGGCAAAGCCCCGACTTGGTGGCATGCGGCCAAACCAGCCATGGAGAGGGTTCGACGTTCAGCCGCAAAAGCCCACGGGGAAAGTTGGAGGGGAAACCAATACGCAGTCGCCGCTCCTGCCCCGTGTAATCGATGGGCAAGGGATAGTGAAAGGACGCCGCTTCGTCAGCCCGCATGGGTGCGGGCTGGAGCAATGCATCGGCAGCGTCCTGACCTAGGGCATTTCGCAGTGCGACGATTCCGCGCTGCAATGGCGTCGTAATAGGATCAGCCAAGGCGTCCAACTGGCTTTACGCTCGACTGAGACGTTCCGCCACCGCTGGCCCCTCCGAAGAGCGAACCCATCGAAGCAGAGTTTCGAGTAGTGCCATCCGGTCGGCCGGGCATGGTCCAATTCGCAGGGATCTCATTGTTCACTGCCGTAATGAGCGCCGGTGCAATACCGAAATTCTTTTTCACTGCCTCGGCGAAGGAATCGTTGGATTCAAAACTTTCCAAACCCAGAGACACAGATGCACTGGCGTCCGCATGCCACCTGGCAAATGCTTGGCGATAACCTTGCCCCTCGCCCGGTCGATTCCACTTCTCTGCAAAGTTTTCGCCGTTATCGGCAGGGTTGCAGACAAAGCAATCGCTACCTCTTTGCGCGATGTGCTGCGGCATTCTGCGAACGATTTCCAAAATTGCATCGAGCGGCGCCAAGGGCTTCGACTGCGATTCCTTCACGACATCCAGGTATGCGTGAGTCGCCAAAGTGGTTATGACAGCGGATATGGGGCGAGTATCAGCGCTCCTTGTGTTGATGGCCCATTCATCGCGATGCCGCTTGAGCAGTTTTATGGTCGCACGCAGGGGATCTTGATCGATGTAATCCTGATAATGCGGCAAAGGATCTTGTGTCGCGGCATCGAGCATCCGCTGGCTTTTGGCAACTACCAAGTTTTCAAGAGAGATTTCCTGGGCAGAGGCAACCTGTAACCAATTCGAGTAAGGGATAGGGCTGCTTGCTTTCCACCCTGTGACCCGATCCGGAACCTCCAGCTTACCCTCGCCGTTTGCTTCGCCATTTCCGTTGATCGCGCGGGCAGGTGTGACATCAATGTGGAAACCTGGATTTTCGTCGGCATAAACGATCCGGATGCCACGACGTAATTGCTTAACTTCTTCTTGAACGCGGGAGCCTTCCCTAAAACGCTGCTCAATCGCTTCTAGAACTTCCTTCGCACTAGCGCCTTGAGCGTGAGGGAGCCAGATAATCGCGTCCGCATCAATGGTGTCCAGATCCGCAGGCGCACCGGGGATTGGCTTGATGGTCGTTTTCAGCCGCATCGAGCCTTGAACGAAGATATGGGCCTCAGCGAGCAGCGGGTTGTCGGATGCCGAGAGGATTTTTTCCAGTTGGGAGTAGCGGTCATTGATTTTTTCGTACTGCGCTTCCGACAGCGAGATTTCCCGCGCGGCGCGAAGCAGAAAATATTCCCAACTGCTGCGCTTGGTCTGTTCGTTGCTCAAAAGCATTTACCTAGCCTCCTGGGCCACCGAGCCCAATTGCAGTGTTTGCGTAAACCGATCTTGGTTTTCTTTGTCCCGATCGAAGATCAGGTACATATGTTGATGCTGCGTTGTGAGCAACGCGCCAAACTCGATGGCCAATGCCGCAGGAATAGCGGCGAAAACGTGGATAGGGTCAGGAGTCAGAGCTTCAAGCTGACTCAGTCGTATTTGAAGTGCGTCGCGAAAGGCATGAATCACCCGCCGGTTCTGTACCATCGCATAGCTTGGTTCTGGGATCGACAGCTCTGCAATACGTGCACCGGGCAGAGCGTCGATCACGTCTCGAACTGGGACTTGCGCAGAAATGGAGAGCACCAGCGCCAGTGGCCCGTCGCCTTCGGGAGGAGGTGTAAACAAAAAAGCGGGCGGCTCAGCGGACTGATCGGGCCAGCGCAAACGATGCTCGCGGTGAAAGGAGAAGATCAAGCGCTTGGAACGGTCGCCGATACTCTGGCCCAACATCATCAAAGCCGGGATGTCGGCCAATCCGACTACTGCCAGCGCGGGCGAGTCGCCGTAGGTGCCGCCGCGACGCTTGAGTTGCTGTTCCAGCTCATACTGGATGCTGTCTTTGACGTTCTGCCAATAGGTAGTGTCCCTGCCACGTGGTCCGGGCGCAGCGAAGGCGATTTTGATGCCTTGATCGAAGGCGGTTAATCCCTCGGCGGACATCGCAGTCAACAGATCGCGAACGGGGATATCGTTGATCGTCTGAAAATGCTGACTCTGGACGATAAGAGGAATAGCTCTGCCACCATCGGGGGTCGTTGCGGCGAGTCGGATGCGTTCGAGGTACGCTTGGTGCAAACCGCTCAGATCATTTTCAGGATACCCATCTGCGTCACGATCAATTTTGTCATGACAGCCTGGGCACAGGAGCATCAGGTTAGCAGTATCGTTAGTGTGCGCTTTAGCATCATGGTCCGCGCGTCCCCGAGGCCCCTTGGGACTGGCGGGTAGGATATGCGCCACTTCGCCCCATTTCATGGGCTTGCCGGCACGATAGTCGAACGTTAGATCTGTGCCGCACAGTTCACAATGACCAGCGGTTTGTGTCCATACGATCCGCTTCGTCTCATCATTCGTATTAAAGCGCCCACTCGCAGGCTTTGCGTCTTCTTGTTCTGCCATTCCGACCTACCCCCCGAGAAACATCCATGATTGAAAACGATGATGGCAAGATAAGATCATATTAAGGTCATTTGTCTCAATTTCAAGAGAGATATCAGGGTGACGAATGCTGAGTCGGCTTTGAGCAGGGTGCTTTTTTGGCTCATCGAAACGCAGTGATGGAAGCGGGCGTTTTTCTAGCAAGTGCCGGTGGGGAGTGGCACTGACCACAGCGTATGTATCGAAATTAGCGAGTTTATGCAAAGTACATAAACTCGCTAATTTCGATACATACCGCGCGTAGAACTGATGACAACGAGATGTGCAACTCAAACGAGGCTGCAAGCGCAGCCCCTTTTTTGCACATTTTTTCCGCGTTAGTGCCTGCCAGGCTCAGCGGATAGCTCCGGCTACTGCTCCGATGCTGCATCCGGTACTGCGCTCACCCTCGGTTGGGCCAACCAGTAACCACCGGCGACTCCCAAAGCAATTGAGATGCTGACAACAAAAACCCCTTTCCATGTTCGAGAGATCATTGAGCGGACTCCCCATAGGCGAAATACAGGCGAGCGCTGGTGAGAGCACGCTGCTCTTCAACATCAATCTGCTTGAGTCGGGCTTCGATAAGCTCGCGCCGAGCGGCCACGACGGAGTTCAAATCGCCCTTGCCGGCGCGATAGCTAGCCATAGTGAGCTCGACCTTTTCTTTAGCCAAAGGGAGCAGACTGCTCTGGGATCGATGGACGGCGCGATTCAGGCGCTCATAGTCGGCCACTTGATCTTCTAGTTGCTGGGTGTGCTCGCGTGAAAGGACTTCACGCTCAGCCTCAAGCTGGTTGAGTTCCGCGTGCTTGGCTGCAATTTTGGGGTTTTGTCGTGAGTCAGGAAACAGCGGTAGATCCCATGAAAATTGCACGCTGACCATGTCGCCGTACTCACGGCCGCGATGCTGGTAATCGACTTCCCAGCTCCAATCAGACCGCTTTTCCGCTTCGGCCTCGCGGACCCTGGCCTGCGCTTCGCGGGTCATTGGTGCAAACGCAGCCAACTCTGGGTGATGTTGAACCTTGTGAGAGTAACCAGAGGCTTCTACAGGCCATTCAGGCAAACTGCCCAGAGGTTTATCGTTCGCGGCTGGTCCAATCCAGCGCTTCAGGGCCGCTCGGGCTTGCGCTCTTTGACGAATGAGATCGTCTTGCTGCTCTTCCAATTGTGCCGCCTCTTGTCTGGGCGTGACGGCATCAGCAGGTTGAGCGCGGCCACCGGCAATTTGGGCGCGGACAGTATCGGCCAGCAGGCGGTACCATTTGCATGGTCATGAAGTCCTGATCGATGCTCCAGCGATCCGGCCCCCCAATGGGATAGTTCTGTATACCTACCAGCAACTTGGGATCGGGTAGTTCCCCGGCTGGGATGGCTGCACTATTGGCAGCACGAATTTTTGCATCTTGTGCAGTCAGCGACGGCGCATTGTTTTCAGCCAGCTGCAAAGCTTCATCGAGTGTCAATGCAGCAGCGAGACTCGGCAAGGCCAGTACGCTTGCCGCCAAGATGGTCACGAGGGGCCACCCTGTGCAATAGCACTTGGATTTCATGGTCACGATTCCTGTGATGATCCACCGCGCGCCTCATGAGACATGCGCGCAGATATGCCATCCCGCATGACGCGGAATGAGGGCTCAGTGTGGTACAGGAATCAAATGCGGGGAGGTCGCCATACCCCTGATGGGGTTTGCACAGGATGGGAATCTATGGAGATGGACGCTTCGAGGGGGCTAGATAGGGTCACCGGAGGCTTGACGATGGAGACTTGCAGCATGCCGCCGGTCTTGCACTCCTGGCCCGGCTTACAGGGTTTTCCGTGCTCGGTGGGACTTTTCATGTCATTGCAGCAGTCTTGGCCCATACCGTCCATCATTGCCATGCCCATGGTTTGCATGGGGCACGGCTCTGTCGGCGCCTGAACATCCGCCATCCCGCTGAGGGGAAGCGCAAGGCTAATCAGTAAAATCAGGCAAAGCCGTAGATAGCGTGTCATGTGCTGAAGTGTAGCCAGAAGAAATGGTGCTAACAATGTAAGCGTCCGGCCAAGTCACCTATCAAACCCCTGCAATAAGGGCGATGTTCTCCACTTAAAAATACGTGGACACCATTGCCCTTATCATCAGGATTTTCATGCGCCAAAGAACCTCTTATCCCAAACCCTTTAAAACCCAGATCGTTCAGGAATGCCTGCAACCGGGCGTTTCGATTGCCAGCGTTGCCCTGCGCCATGGCATCAATGCCAATCTGGTTCGAAAGTGGATACCTATCTACCGTGATCATCAGATGCCCGCGTTGCCCGCATTCGCTTCGATGAATCTAGCGCCTGTCATTCAGCCCAATCAGCCAGTTTCTGTCACCATCGAGGTTCCTTTCGGCCAGCAAAACCTCACAGTGAAGTGGCCATCATCTGATCCTGATGGGTGCGCCCGTTTTATCCGCGAGCTTGCCCAATGATCCGTATCGACGCAATCTGGCTGGCTACTGAACCGATGGACATGAGCGCAGGCACCGAAACCGCCTTGGCCAGAGTCATTACGGTATTCGGTGCGGCGAAGCCGCACTGCGCTTATCTCTTTGCCAATCGCCGGGCCAACCGCATGAAAGTGCTGGTGCACGACGGGATTGGTGTTTGGCTGGCGGCACGCCGGTTGAACCAAGGCAAATTCCACTGGCCAGGCATTCGACAGGGTTACGAACTGGAACTGGATGCCGAACAACTTCAGGCTTTGGTGCTTGGCCTGCCGTGGCAGCGTGTTGGGGCTGGCGGTGCAATCACGATCCTTTGAAAGGGTGTAATTAACGCCTGTCTTGTGCCGCAGGCGGTCTGCTTTGGTAAAATCCACGGCATGACCTCTATGCCCGACCTCGACCAAATGACCCCCGACCAACTGCGTGCACTCGCTGCGCAGTTGCTGTCCGAGGTCGCCACCATGGGCAGAAAGAGCCACCGCGATGACACTATCATCGAGCAGTTGACCCACGAAATCGCGATCCTCAAGCGGCACCGGTTTGCCAAGCGCAGCGAGCAGATCAGTCCCGAGCAAGGTAGCTTGCTCGACGATCTGCTTGACACCGATCTTGAGGCTATCGATGCCGAGCTGATGGCACTGCTTCCGGCTCCTTCTCCAGAAGCGCCGCGCCAAAAACCAAAGCGCGCGCCATTGCCGCCGCAGTTCCCACGCACCGTCATTTATCACGAGCCAGAAAACACTCAGTGTACTTGCGGCTGCCAGCTTCAGCGCATTGGCGAGGACGTCAGCGAGAAGCTCAATTACACGCCAGGCGTCTTCACTGTCGAGCAGCATGTGCGTGGGAAATGGGCCTGCCGTCAGTGCGAAACACTGATCCAGGCATCGGTACCGGCGCAGGTGATCGATAAAGGCATCCCAACGGCGGGTCTGCTGGCTCATGTGATGGTGGCGAAGTTCGCTGACCACTTGCCGCTGTATCGGCAGGAGAAAATCTTCGGGCGCGCCGGTTTAGCGATCCCGCGCTCAACGCTGGCCCAATGGGTCGGACAGACCGGCTTACAACTTCAACCACTGGTTGATGCCTTACGGGAGGCTGTCCTGGCGCAGCGAGCTGTCCATGCCGACGAGACGCCGGTGCAGATGCTTGCGCCCGGACAGAAGAAAACTCACCGTGCTTATGTCTGGGCTTACTGCACCACGCCGTTTTCGGCGCTCAAGGCCGTGGTCTATGACTTTAGCCCGAGCCGTGCCGGTGAGAATGCACGTAACTTTCTCGGCTCTTGGAACGGCAAGCTGGTCTGCGACGATTTCGCTGGATACAAGGCTGGCTTTGAGAAAGGCATGATCGAAATCGGCTGCATGGCCCATGCCCGCCGCAAGTTTTTCGACTTGCACGTGGCAAATAAAAGTCAGTTGGCAGAGCAGGCGCTGTACTCGATTGGTGGTTTGTACGAAGTTGAACGCCAAGCGCGGGATATGAGTGATGAGGATCGCTGGCGAATACGGCAAGAAAAAGCAGCACCGTTGGCGAAATCTTTGCACGACTGGAAGTTGGCACAGCACGACCTTGTGCCCAGCGGGTCAGCGACGTCCAGGGCTTTGGACTACAGCCTTAAACGCTGGGTAGCGCTGACGCGCTACCTGGACGATGGGGCTGTGCCCATAGACAACAATGCGGTCGAAAATCAGATCAGACCATGGGCACTTGGACGTTCCAACTGGTTGTTTGCCGGGTCGCTTCGCAGTGGGAAACGCGCGGCGGCGATCATGAGTTTGATCCAGTCGGCGCGCATGAATGGGCACGATCCGTATGCCTTTCTCAAAGATGTGCTGACGCGACTGCCGACGCAACGTGCTAGTGACATCGACCAGTTGCTGCCGCATCAGTGGGTATCTGTCTGAGTCGTGCAAGGTGACTTCTGCGTATTCGCATGGACTTGACCACCCATCTGCATTCGACTTGACCGGTTGTCCGCATCGGATTTGACCAGAGCAAGGGCCGCGCCATGACCGTCAGAAATCGGCTGTAGCAGACACTTGAATTTACGAGTGAGGTGCGATTCAATGCGCCTGTTGCTCATGGCGATCTTTTGGGAAAGCTATTCGTTCTTCTACTTGATAACCAAGTTTACATCTTCGGGAGAGATCGCTATATTCGGGCGCTGGAGATGGCATTCCTCCACTTACCAACCGCTGCGCCCGTAGCAGCTGATGATGCCTACAGACACCTGATCAAGACAGGGCTGTAGGCGTTCGCGCGAAAAATCCCTTTTTGGTCAGGCTCACCTTCCTTTGTGTGGCCGACCCCATGTTAAAACTCAGAAAACCTGAACAACTCGTCCTGCTTCCCTACATCGGGAAATGGCTGGTACTTGCCAGCGCCGTGGCACTTTTGGCGGGATCGGCATCCGCGCTATTTCTGTTCTCCCTCGATCACGCCACTCAATGGCGCGAGAACCACCGCTGGGCCATCTGGCTGCTGCCGCTGGCAGGCTTTGCTGTAGGGCTGGTTTACCACCTGATTGGCAAGCCGGTAGACGCGGGCAACAACCTGCTGATCGACGAGATTCACGACCCGAAGCAAACCGTGCCGCTGCGCATGGTGCCTCTGGTGCTTGCGGGTACACTGATCTCGCATCTGTTTGGCGCATCGGTCGGACGCGAAGGCACCGCCGTGCAAATGGGCGGCGCGCTGGCCGATCAGATAACCCACCTGTTCCGCCTGCGCCGCGAAGATCGCCGAATCATGCTCATGGCAGGCATCAGCGCAGGCTTCGCTTCGGTCTTCGGCACCCCGCTGGCCGGAGCATTGTTCGGCCTTGAAGTGCTCGCCATTGGCCGCATGCGCTACGACGCGCTTTTCCCGTGCATGGTTGCCGCCATCGTCGCCGATCAAGTCGGGCTGCTTTGGGGCGTTGTGCACACTCACTACGTCATCGGCGAGATCGCGCCCGTACAGTTCTGGACGGTGATGGCAGTGGTAGTCGCAGGCATCGTGTTCGGGCTCGCGGGGCTGCTATTCGCCACCGCCACCCATACCCTTGGGGCGTGGATAAGAAAGCTGATTCCCTATTCGCCTTTGCGCCCTGTGCTCGGCGGGATCGTGGTGGCCACGGCGGTGTGGGCACTGGATGCCTATCAGTACATCGGCCTAGGCATTCCGAGCATCGTCCAGTCCTTTGCAGCCCCCGTTGCGCCATGGGACTGGTTCGGCAAACTCGCGTTTACCGTCGCATCACTCGGCACAGGCTTCAAAGGTGGCGAGGTCACGCCGCTGTTCTACATCGGCGCGACGCTGGGTAACGCGCTTGCGCCGCTGCTGCACCTGCCATTCTCGATGCTCGCCGGCATAGGCTTCGTTGCAGTCTTCGCCGGCGCCGCCAACACACCACTGGCGACCATCGTCATGGCCATGGAGTTGTTCGGCCCCGAGATAGCCCCACTTGCGGCGATTGCCTGCATCGCCAGTTATCTGGTGTCCGGCCATACCGGGATCTATCACGCCCAGCGCGTGGGCCATAGCAAACACCGCCATACCCTACCGACTGATATCCGTCTTTCGGACATCAATAGATTTCACGCTCAGCGCAACGCCGCAAGCGCACCCAAAAAAGTCGAAGAGGATGAGCAGAAATGAGTGAGTCAGACCCCAATCACCTGGCCATCTTACAGCTGTATTTCCCAAGTGCGAGCCGTGCCCGTGTGACCCGATTCTGGCACCGACTCAGTCCTCCTGCACTCGCCCAACACCTGTTGAGAGTGGCCACTGCGGCGAAGATCGAACAGGTGATGCTACGCACCGTAACAGCGGCCTATTTGCCCGGCCAGCGCCTTACCCACCACCACCCCGAGCTGGGGGGGATGCGACATCCCCAGTGCCTGGAACTGCTGGACACCGAGAGTCGCCTACGGGCGTTCCTGAGCGATCACGCCGAAGAACTGCGCAAAGTCCGCGCAGTGTTAATGCTGTGCGAATTACCGATTACGCAGGCCACCGTCGATAGCGTTAGTGGCCTGAAGGCGGAATGCACTAACACCTATTGCGCCTCCTCCGACTGAAGGCTTAGCACCATGTATCGAATCTACAACGCTCGTCCGAAGGCAGCCCCCAGGAACTGGTTTGAGGCTAACAGGCAACTGTTGATCCATTTGCTGTGTTGGTCGCTGCTGGTCGCCGCAATCTCTGCCAGTCAGTGGGTCTCAAGTGATGGCTGGTACAGCATTACCGAAGTGGAAGGCGCACTTGTGGCATCACGGGAATTGAATGATGCGGCTTGTAACGCCAAGGTTCCTGCCACTGCCACTGCCACTGCCACCGCCATCGCCATCGCCTGCATGCCCGGATACCGACTGCGAGCTGAGCGGCGCTGATGATTGGGCTCACAGCAGCTACCCGCTCAACAAAAGGAATGGTTAATTTGAATTGCTCAACGATTCGTCCAACACCTCGGACATCAGTCCGCCAAGGCACTTCGTGCGGGAGTGTCGAATTATGAAAATGCTGATAGGCGCTGTCTTGCTGGGTCTACTGATGGGACGGTTTTTCACAGACTCCTTGCCTGACTTCGCAGTGCTGTTTGTCGCGAGCATCATGGTCGCCGCCACGATTTTTCATCACGTCGCTCACGTTAATGCCAAGTATCGTGCCCTGGCCGCTTATTGTCTGAGCATCACGACGGCATCCACTCAGATGTCAGAGCTGATTGAGTTCTGGCACGAAGGGCATATCTGGCAATTGGCAGGGGAAATTCCCGAACTCATCGTCGGTGCATTTCTGGTACCCGCTATCGCCATCGCAGCGGTTTATCTGATCATGCTGGTTCGAGCGGAGTGACGATTCTGGACATCAGTGTTCTCGCCGATGCGACATGTCGACAAACACAGCTTCATTGGTCAAGGACTGCCATCGAACGAATGCTACCCCCATCAATAACCAGAATGATCCAACCAGAGATCCACAGATCACATCACTAAGGTAATGCAGGCTGAGAAATAGCCTGCTCAAGCATATGGCGGTGATAACCATGGCTGACCAGAACCCGACCTCGACTCTGAGGCTTCGGGTTGGAAGTTCTCGGGCAATGATGAAGCCGATGAAGCCGAAGACGACGGTAGCGGCAGTCGCATGACCGCTCGGAAACGATGGGTTCGCCTCGGTGATACCCTGAAGAAAATCAGGCCTGGCTCGGTCGATACCATACTTGACCGTCCAGGTCGTCACCTCAGCCCCCAGGAACGAACTCCACAGTGGTATCAGCATTGCCAAGCGGCCCATTGACCACAGCAGCGCTGACACGATCACCGCTATCACGCCCATCGAGAGAATAGTGCCCAGGGAGGTGACCTGTACAAAGAGCTGGAGCAGCCAAGGAGTACGAAATGGCTCGAACAACGCGTTGACCTGAGCGTCGATGTAGGCCATGCCACTCCACTTCAGCACTAAACAGGCCTGCACGAGGATGAGGCACCCCGTGATGACGGCAGCTGCCAGCAGGTGTCTGAACTCAAACCTCACATCCGCCCCTGTAGACCTCGACTTGAGCGTTTTCAACAACACTGACCGCACGAGAAACCGCCCGAAAATAATCATCAGAACCACGCCAACCAGAAAACACAGTGCATTCGCGTTGGTGCCCATTCGTCCTCCCAATGAGATACGTGCCACTCAAAGGTCGACTGTGTATGAGCTAATGTAAAGAGCCTGTGAAATCCGCCTTCCTGTTCCATCAGCCGTCTGTTGACGCAAGAGGCGGCACGTCTGCTCCAGCACATGGGCGCCGAGACGGTGATATTCGATCCGTCAGGTCTTCCTTTGCCGGATGACGCGCCAGTCGAAAACCCGAAAATACAAGAGTTGCGTGATCTGGTGCTTTGGTCAGACGGACAGGTGTGGTGTTCCCCGGAGCGTCATGGCGCTATGTCCGGAGTATTCAAAGCGCAGAGCGACTGGGTTCCTTTGACCATGGGTGCCGTGTGGCCCACTCAAGGTAAAACACTCGCGGTGATGCAGGTGTGCGGCGGATCTCAGTCATTCAACGCTGTGAACCAGATGCGTGTTCTCGGTCGGTGGATGCGCATGCTGACCATCCCGAATCAGTCGTCCGTGCCGAAGGCGTATCTGGAGTTCGACGACGCTGACCGAATGAAGCTTTCGCCGTACTACGACCGTGTAGTCGATGTGATGGAGGAACTGGTGAAGTTCACGCTGCTGGTTCGTGGCCGTGAAGACTATCTGGTTGATCGATATTCGGAGCGAAAAGAAAGCGCGGAAGCTCTATCGGCTAGGATGAATCAACGAACTATCTAGGAAACGCTCGGATAGGAGGTTCAGTCAGCCATTACACGGTCTCAATTACAATGTGTGATGGCTGGACGCTTACCTAACAATCACGTTCCAGGCTTCTTGGTTAGCCGCCAGAAACCTCTATTGCGCGCTCATTTCCATTTCAGGACTTAGCGTGCCTAACCATGCGACAAGACAGATGATGAGGATTGCCATCAGGAATTCGAATTTCATGCTGCGGCGCAAGGCATTGACCGCTACAGAGTATTGACCATTGCGAACTGAGCGCTCGAATAGCGGGCTTAAGTGAAAGCGGTTCAGCGTGGCTAAAACGATCATTCCAGCAAAGAGCAGTATCTTCAAAAACAGCAACTGACCATAGGTACTCAGCATGACCTCATCAAGGTTGGGACCGACGATGAAAAGGTAATTTACTACTCCCGTTACGCTTATGATCGCAACGATCACACCGCCGGCCGACTCAAAGCCAGTCAGCACGCGGGCTAGAATTCGTGCTTCCTCTTCACCCTTCAGTGATTTCAACCGCAGCAGTAGGGCGAAGGCCGCTAGAGCACCCAGCCAGCCACCTGCCGCTAATAAATGGAAAATATCGCTGAGAAAATGCCAGTAGCGGCGGCTGCCTTCGTCCATGGCACCATGCCCTGTCCAGGCTAGCGTGGCCAACGCGATTGCTCCACAGACGGTGACGATCCAGAGACTGGGTGTCGGAAATCGTTTATTCAACGCGACGCCCAGAATTGCCCCCAGCAAGGCGGCTATCCGAACCATCCAGGTCAACCCAACATCGGTGCCCATGATGACCATTTCAAAAATGTGGTGATGTAGCTCCATAAGCTCCGATACACCGCTCATTGCTTTTGCAAGCAACAACATCGCAGCAAGGGACAGAGCTACACCTGCAATAGAAGTACCGTAAAGAAGCGACTCAAAGTTCAAGACCGTGCCCGATACCCTTTCCTTTCCCCTGAGACTGTACAAGCCAAATATGGCCAGTCCAAATAACAACATCAGGTCAAAATAGAGAGCAAAGCGAACCACGATATTTAATGAGTCGCTCATGGATCATTTCACTTTGAATGAAAAGTTGCCGGTGATCGGGTGGGTGTCCGAGGACACTGCACGCCATTCAACTTTGTAGGTACCGGTGGTCAGCGGTGCAGCCGGCGTAATCACCATGGTTTTCGGATCACCACCAGCAGCGACAGCGGCCTTTACACCCATGGGTGAGTTAGGCATGCCAGGCATGTCGGTCATGATCAGCTTTGCACCGGAGAACTGAGTGGTGAGATTCTCAGAAAAATGCAGTTCGATTTTCGACGGAGCCGCCGCATCCGAGCCTTCTGCCGGAGTGGAAGAAAGTAGTTTTGGATGTGCTTGGGCCACTGCACTCAGAAGCAAACCAGCAGTGATTGCAACAGCCACGGACGTAGTTTTAAGGAATGACATGCAAGACTCCTCACAGCAAGCGCTGTTGATTCGAGGTTTTTTGGGAGGAACTAGTTTTTAATTTCTTTAAAACCACTGTTGATTAACTCGGAGCCCCCGTCCTCTTCGCCAGGTTAAACAGGAGAAGCTCGCTAGCCCTAACGTCACAGTGCGAGAACACGATGCCACACGATCACAAACTGTTCGATTACATTTCAGTCAGCTTGATACGATGTTTGGCATCTAATCGTTGAGCGTAGCAAGGTCTGGAAAAGAGACGGCGTACCGCAGGACCGGGGAGTTAAATCGATCAGCAAAATTCGCAGAGGCGTAGCTAAGCGCAGAACGCCAGACGCCGTTGATCACAAATGTTCGTCGCTCAGCTAACCGTTGAATCGACGGCCGGAAACTCGAGATGAAAAGCCGTTTTCCCGGTGCCTGACGTACACCAGATCTTGCCATTGTGCGCTTCGACAATTGATCGGGTAATCGACAGACCTAGCCCTGCATTGCTCGGACTTCCTTCTCGCCGCGCTGGATCCACGCGATAAAATCGATCAAATAGCTTCTCAAGGTGTTCGGGGGCAATTGGCTCACCATGGTTTTCCACGACAACCGTTACCGACGCGTCCTTGTGCTGAATATCGACATTGATTGACGTCCCTTCATAGGTGTAGCGCAGCGCATTTGAGAGCAGATTGGAAATGGCCCGGTCTAGCATAAGGACATCACCTCGCACGCTGCCCCGTCCTGAAACCTTGAGCTCGATCCCTCGTTCATCAGCCAACAGGCGGTAGTACTCAAGCAATTTTTCCACGACAGACTCCAAGTCTATTGGCTTGTTCTCGTGGGTAATTAGACCGTTGTCTGACTTCGCCAGAAAAAGCATGTCATCAATCATCCGACTCATGCGCTTCAAGTCATCAAGATTGGAGTACAAATTGTCTTCGTAGTCCTCGATGTTTCTTTTTCTTGAAAGCACCACTTCAGTGTGGGTCATCAAGTTGCTCACGGGGGTCCGTAGTTCGTGGGCAATGTCTGCCGAAAAGTTGGATAACCGGACAAATGCATCGTCGAGCCTGGATAACATGGCGTTGAACGACAACACCATCTGTTGAAGCTCTTTCGGAACGGGTGCCAGGGGAATACGCTCCTTGAGTGATTTTGCCGACATGGAGGCAGCAACCCTTGTGACCTGGCGGATAGGCCGCATGCCACTGCTAGCGACCATCCAGCCGAGTGCAGCACTGACCAATGCACTGATCACCAACCCTATCCAAAACCATCGCTCGAGCGTCTCGAAAAAGGACATATGCTGCGTCACGTCAAAAATCAACATGACAGTTAATGGCTTTTCTTGTCCCGTCACTAAGGATTGCGCAGTCACACCACGGAACATCTGCTCTTGCTCCCGCCATTCCCAAACAGTTGTGTTTGTGGTTGTGCGAAACGCCTCTGGCACGTTGACCGGGCCGGGATCCGCAAACAGCACCTTGCCGTCGCCATCGATGATAAGCGCAGTCAAATCACGGTGAGCGCCCAGCAGCGCCTCTAACTCCGGTTTAGCCTCGCTGAATTGATCGATGCTGCTCAGCCCGGACAAGATCCGCTGGGTCGAGTGGAGCTTCTCGTACAATGCCTGCTGATCCAGCATCTTGAAATGATGCCGACTGAGGTTATTGAAACTGAGTCCGGCGACCGTGAGCACGGCCGTAACCGCGAGCATAAACATCAGACTCATACGAGTTGTCAGGGACATCCGGTTCATCACGACTCCGAATCGGGTGCATCGAGCATGTAACCCATTCCCCTTGAGGTATGAATCAACTTGACCTCAAAATCGTCGTCTATCTTCGCCCTGAGCCGTCTCACTGCAACCTCGATAACGTTGGTATCGCTGTCGAAGTTCATATCCCAAACTTGGGAGGCGATAAGAGATTTTGGCAGCACCTCACCTCGTCGACGCAGCAGAAGCTCAAGCAACGCGAACTCTTTGGCCGTAAGGTCTATGCGTTTGCCTCCTCGGATGGCTCGACGCTTGAGCAGGTCCACTTCAAGGTCAGCCAGTTTCATAAAGGTTTGCGAAGGTGCGCTGCTACCGCGACGCAGCAACGTTCTGACTCGAGCAAGCAATTCAGAAAACGCGAAGGGTTTGATCAGATAGTCATCCGCACCGAGTTCAAGTCCCTTCACTCGGTCTTCAACGCGGTCTCTGGCGGTGAGAAAAAGCACCGGGACGTCTTTCCCGGAAGCGCGCACCTTCTGCAGGACTTCCCAGCCATCCAAACCCGGCATCATGACGTCGAGAATTAGCAGATCATAAGCTTCGCTCAAAGCGTGCTGAAGCGCTTCTTTTCCATTCGTGAAACGGTCGACATTGAACCCGGCCTCGTTGAGCCCTTGCTGCAAATAGATACCTATTTTTGGTTCGTCTTCAGCGACAAGAAGTCTCATGAGGTCGTTCTCAGATAAAGGTTAAGCGGAGTCTGCAACGAAAACTGGCTGCCAACCAGCAACTGACAGAAAAGTAATCTTGACTTCAGGTAGATGTCAGCGAGTGCTGGCTAGGGTTCAGACATGAGCACTTCATTGGTGCTCGACCGACTTCTGAGCGATGAATCGTATGGAAGTCGGATTCCCTCATGAGGAGCGACCCTATGAACCGCCTGAAAATGCTGTTTTTTGTAAGCTCGATACTCGCCTCGGCTTCTGTGTGGGCTGAAAGCGGCGGAGATCGTGTCATTGAGCGTATGGAAGGTTTACGCGACAAGGCCGAAGCCACGTTGATGAAAGCTGAACAAGCCCCTGAAGGAGAGCGTCACGTCCACATGGCAGAGCACATGAAGATGCTTGGCGACATCATGAGCCAACTCCACAACGATCACCCAGATGCCTCAATGTCACCTCAAGAGCATCTAGCCTGGATGGAGAAGCACGACAAAATCGTCGATGACGTTGTGCGCCAGATGCAGCGCGAGCACAAATTGATGGTTTCAGAAAAGCATCAGTAAACGCCCCCTTAATATGTACTTGTCAGCAACTCGTTGCGGCGTCAATTGGACGCCGTATCTATTTAGAAAACTGACAGAGAAGTAATGCCCAAGTCAGTTAGCTGGCAGCTGAACATCATTAGCATAGTTAATGTTCCCACGTACTCCTGAGGTCACCATGAAAACGCTCGCTTCCCCGTTCATCGCAACAATGGCCCTGTTTTTCGCTGCCACGGCTATGGCCAATGCAGGGCATGGACAAGACGACATAGGCCAGCTTGGCGTGGCCTCTGACGTTACCCGCACGGTAGAGGTCGAGATGGGCGACATTTTTTTCAAGCCTAAAAGCATAGACGTAAAACCTGGTGAAACAATCCGATTTGTCCTTCGCAACGAGGGTTCGCTGCTGCATGAGTTCAACATCGGCAAAGCCGCTGCTCATGCAGCACACCAGAAGGAAATGGCAAGCATGTTCGAGAACGGAACACTAAGTCCTACCGATACCGGAAAGATGAGCGGCATGAGCCACGGCATGGGCGGAATGAAGATGGTCGCAATGGAGCATAACGACCCTAACAGTGTCCTGATTGAGCCTGGCTCAACCAAAGAGCTGATCTGGACCTTCAACGACAGTGCAGGGCTTCAGTTTGCCTGCAACGTGCCGGGCCATTACCAATCGGGGATGGTCGGCGAGTTTGATCTGAAATAAACCGGAGCCGGATGTTTCTGCTGGCCCGACGCAAGAGTTGGCTACGCTATGTCGCAAGGAACATAGCAACGCTTACTCAGCCAGGGTCCGGCGGAAACATCACCGCACCACGTTGGAGACGCAAATCAGCGTTGTATTGAACATGCTCATTTCTAGTAGCACCTTTCAAGGGGAATAGACATGCCTACCACCTCTGGCCATCACGACCATAATCACACCCATGCTGCTTCCCGGGATGATGCTGATCTACATGACCCGGTGTGTGGAATGGCAGTCACTTCGTCGAGTAAATTTGCTGAGACTTACCAAGGACAGACGTATCGGTTCTGTAGCCTGAAATGCCAGGAGAAGTTTCGCGCGGCCCCTGAGCGCTACAGTGGTCATGTGGTGCACGACGAGTCAGACAGCACAACGCCGAAGTCTGCGGTACAAACGGGCACTGAATTTACGTGCCCGATGCACCCTGAAATACGCCAGACCGAACCTGGTAACTGTCCTAAATGCGGCATGGCACTAGAGCCTGTCATGCCCGCGCTTAATGAAGAAGAAAATCCTGAACTCCGGGATTTCAATCGCCGCTTCTGGTGGTCGCTGCCCTTAACCGTGGTCGTGACCGTGCTCGCGATGGCGGGTCACTCGTTACAACTTCTTCATGGTTCGGCTCAAAACTGGATCGAGTTCGCTCTGGCGACACCCGTGACCTTATGGGCAGGATGGCCTTTTTTTGTAAGGGGCCTGGCCTCGGTTAAAAATCGTAGCCCCAACATGTGGACTCTAATTGGGTTGGGCACCGCCGCAGCTTATCTGTACAGCGTCATAGCAACGCTCTTCCCCCAAAGCTTTCCCGCCAATTTCATGCAAGATGGACGTATCGGCGTTTACTTCGAAGCCGCAGCGGTCATCATCTCGCTTACCTTGCTTGGCCAGATCCTTGAGCTCAAAGCCCGATCACAAACCTCCGCCGCCATTAAGTCTCTTCTCGGCCTTTCGCCAAAAACTGCACGCCGGATCAATGCCGATGGCCAGGAGGAAGACATTCCTCTCACCCATGTGCACCTAGGAGACCACTTACGGGTCAGACCAGGTGAAAAGGTGCCGGTTGATGGTTCGGTACTTGAGGGTGAAAGTGCGGTGGATGAGTCGATGCTCACTGGCGAGCCAGTACCGGTAATGAAGAAAGCTGGAGATAGCCTGATCGGCGCCACGCTGAATACGCATGGAAGCTTGGTGATGGAGGCGCAGAAGGTCGGTGCCGAAACCATGCTGTCACAGATAGTACAGATGGTCGCAAGAGCTCAGCGTTCCAAGGCGCCGATGCAACGAATGGCCGACTCGATTGCCGGCTACTTCGTGATGGGTGTTATCACGATTGCGATAATGACATTTATCGGTTGGGGGCTTTTCGGCCCTGAGCCCAGTTGGGTGTTTGGTCTAATCAACGCTGTCGCCGTGCTGATCATCGCTTGTCCCTGTGCGTTGGGACTTGCTACGCCTATGTCGATCATGGTGTCGACAGGTAAAGCAGCCAGCATGGGTGTTTTGTTCAGAGATGCCAGTGCAATTGAAAGCCTTTGCAGAATCGACACGCTGATTGTCGACAAGACAGGCACCCTGACAGAGGGACGGCCCGTATTTCACAGCGTGGAGGCCACTCCCACCTTCAATCCCGACGACGTCCTGCACCTGGCTGCCAGCCTTGATCAGGGCAGCGAGCATCCATTAGCACATGCGATCGTCGATCACGCCCGAGCCGAGAAGATCAAGCTCACCAAGCCGGAATCCTTTGAGTCTGGTTCGGGTATCGGGGTCAGTGGCGTTGTTGATGGCAAGAAGCTCCAGCTGGGGAACACCGCGTTAATGGAAGCCGCAGGCGTGAGCACCAAGCCCCTACAAGAGCGCGCTGAGGTGTTGCGACTTGACGGCATCAGCATTATCTATCTCGCAGTCGACGGCGAATTGGCAGGTTTGTTGGCCGTATCAGATCCGATCAAGCCAACCTCAAAAGAGGCCGTCACCAAGCTTAAGGCTCACAACGTGAGAATCATCATGGCTACTGGAGACGGGCTTACAACCGCTCGGGCTGTCGCCAGGGAGATGGGGATTGAAGAGGTCCACGGTGAAGTCAAACCCCAAGACAAGGAGCGCCTGGTGGCAGACCTGCAGCAACACGGGCGAAAAGTGGCCATGGCAGGTGACGGTATCAACGATGCTCCAGCCCTGGCGCGCGCAGATGTGGGGATAGCCATGGGAACGGGGACTGACGTGGCGATGAATAGCGCGCAACTCACACTGGTAAAAGGTGACCTGATGGGGATCTTACGAGCACGAGCTCTTTCGGTCGCCACAGTTAAAAACATGCGCCAGAATTTGGGCTTCGCTTTTCTCTACAACTCAATGGGTATACCCCTTGCCGCTGGTTTACTTTATCCATTGACGGGACACCTCCTGTCGCCAATGATTGCTGCCATAGCCATGAGCGTGAGTTCCGCGTCGGTAGTTTTCAATGCATTGAGGCTGAGGAATACCCGAGTTGACTGACCTTCAAAATTGCAGCGGTTTTAACTCGGGGGAATGGCTATCCATGTGCTTTCTTCAGTCCCTTTAAGCGCGCATTCGCCCTTTGCACAGCGGCCATTTTTTCAGGCCGCTTCATGCGCTTCCACTTTCTGATGTCTTCCTTGCTTCGCCCGCAGCTCACACAGAGATCACCACTGAGTTGGCAAACCGAGATACACGGATTCTCGATTTCTTTTGCCATGGTCAGTCCTCCTTAGCTTTATGTAGTTGAGCCATGCGACGTTTCCAGTCGCCTATGTGCGTGCGTTGGCACTCTTGCTCCGAGTCGAAGCGGACACTGCGGTCTGAAACAGGCAGGTCAAGATCGGCCTCTTTCAGGGCGATCGCGGTCAACTCAAAGATGCGGGCCTTCGCGTCAATCTCGGCCCGCTTCCTGTCAGCCAGGGTTTCGAACACCCAGATGACCTTCAGAGTTTCAGCCAACGCACTTAGGTCAGCGGTGTGAGTGAGCCAAATAAACCCCTTTATCTCGTCCTTTGCTGTTTCGCACGCGTCGGTGAGCGTGACGATCAACTGCCGCTCGATCCGAGCCAGTTCACGTTTACCGGGCGGCATCGGTGTTTCCTATAGAGTTTGTGCTGGACAGGCGCTGAGTCATGTCTGCCGGAACTCGACGGTCAGGTGGCTGACTTCGTGAACCGTTTTGAGACGTTCACGAATGCTGTCGGCGTTCACAGTGGCTTCACCTAGAACGCTGACGATCGCCGCGCGCGCTTGAGGCCCCACCCTCCAAACGTGCAAGTCTGTAATGGTAGCGCCACCCGGTTTCTCAACGAGTTCGCGGATTTCCTTGGCAACGTGCGCGTCGGTCTGATCGAGCAACACGCCCGCAGTTACCCTCATCAAGGTCCAGGCCCAACGCGCGATAACGATAGCGCCGACGATACCCATGACCGGGTCGAGCCACACCCAGCCCAGATACCGACCGGCAAGCAAGGCAGCGATGGCCAGAATCGACGTCAACGCGTCTGCAATGACGTGGACATAGGCCGACCTCAAGTTGTTGTCGTTTCCGTTGTGGGAATGAGGGTGGTCGTGCCCATGCCCATGCCCATGCCCCAGCAGCAGGGCACTGACAATGTTGACGAGCAAACCGACAACGGCGATGAGGGTCGCGGTGCCAAACTGAACCGGTGTTGGCTGCAACAAACGCATGACCGATTCAACGCCAATGCCCAACGAAACAATGCCGAGAATCAGCGCCGAGGCGAACCCGCCCAAGTCTCCAACCTTTCCTGTACCAAAACTGTAGCGCTGGCTAGTAGCGTGGCGTTTTGCGTATCCGTAAGCGGCCGCCGCGATGCCCAATGCGCCGGCATGAGTTGCCATGTGGAAGCCATCGGCCAGTAACGCCATCGAACCCGTGATATAGCCGGCGGTGATCTCCCCGATCATCATTACCACCGTGAGTGCTACAACCCAAAGCGTACGCTTGGCATTCTCATCGTGCGCTGAGCCTAGAAACACGTGGTCGTGTGTGTAATCGATGTTGGTCCTGCTCATACGTGTTTACCTGGATGCATTCACTTGGAGTACCGGCGGATAGCTTCAAGAAGCTCTTCGACGCCCTTGTTACGCTCTTCTTCGCTAAGCGCAGGGTTCGCGACATGCGCTCGTGCATGATCCTCGATGATCTCCTCCATCAGCCCGTTGATGGCACCCCGAGTGGCCGCAACAAGATGTAGTGTCTTGGCGCAGTCGAGATCCGATTCCAATGCTCGTTCAACAGCCTGAATTTGCCCGGCAATACGTTTTACACGTTTAAGAAGATCGTCTTTGTGTGATGCGATATGGGCCACGCTATACCCCCCCTACCTATACAAGTTCGCATGATAGGCCTCCCCCCTATACCTATGCAAGGTTCGCGGGAGGACAGATCAAAGCCGTTGACGAAACGAGAGGCTTACAAAATCGTTGGATCAAGCAAGAGAGCCGCAATGTTGCCGTTAGCCGACCTTTACCGACGAGAACCATAGGGCGCACTCCTGGAAACCGTTCAAACGGTAGCGAGCTAATTAGCCGCCGAGTGGTCAAGTCCCGTAAAACTCTCGAAATCTACGCTCACGGCCTTGATTAGATAATCGTTGACCTTGCCATGGTGTCAACGTCGATGCTTTAGCTGCGGCGAAAAGACACCGCTCAGCACGAGGATAATTAACATGGTCGTCTTAGATGTATCAGGCATTGGATGCGGCAGCTGCGTCGGCAAAATCACCAGAGCGATCCAGGCACTGGACGACAACGCTACGGTCTCCGTCGATCGATCAACAGGTAAGGTGAGTGTTGAAAGCAGCGAAAACGCGGAACAGCTTCGTAAAGCTGTGGAGGCGGTTGGCTTTCCTTCCAAGATCAGCCATTGAACGGAGACTCCTACTCCTGAGTAGAGCGCCGTCTGGAGGAGAATACCTCTGAATCCAGGAGTACTTAAGCTGCTGTGTCGGTCAAAATGGGCTGGCATGCGGCTGCGCTGCTAGTCACCGCGCAGAGCTTTGAGCAAACCCTTGAATGCTCCGTTCAACCGAGTAAAAGCCTCGTCGAAACGTATTGCGTTTTCCGTGTATTTGGCGACCTCGACCTGCTGATCGACAGTATTTTGGTCCAAGGCAGGTTGAGCCGGCGTGCTGTAAAGCAAGTCGCGCCCGTACTCAGCCACCGCCGATTCTTTCTCAAGAAAATGCTTTGCGTTTGTTGTTTTCAAAGAAAACGCAGTGGTAGCAGGTTCTTTTGTTTGGCTGGCGAGCACAGTAGAAAAATCCAAGCCCTGGGCTTTGAAGTTCGGAGTGTCAGCGTTCGCGATATTGTTACTCAAGATCTCAGCTCTCTGGCCACGATAAACTAACGCTCTTTCTGCGGAGCCTAGTGCTTTCTCAAAATTAATAGTCACAATTAGTCACCCTCGGTGGCATTACTATCTTCTTAGATCATTGAATACTCAGCTGTTGCAGCAGCGCATTCAAGCCTCCTATTAATTTTAATGGAGAGACCTAGAACATCGCCTCCGTGAGAATTAATGGAACCCAAAGCAATGATTACACTTCAATCTTATTTACAATAAATGTTGGGCAATGCGAAAAGATGGAGACCATACGTATTAAATAGCGTGTACTTCAAGAAAAATATCCCAAACTGACACAACTGTAATATTGGCCTAAGCTTCCTGACAGGGGGTATCTCTTATAGTCCAGCTGAGTCTATTGCTCACCCCCAAAGAGTCCAATCCATGATGGGATTCAGAGGGGATATTTTCTCACATCTGAGGTAGCCCATATGAACACCATCAAAACCTTGTTCGTCGTCGCAGCGCTGACCGTTTCCACTCTGGCCATGGCTGAAGGCGGTGGTGACCGGACTTTCGCACGTATGGAAGTGGCCAGGACGAATTCGATGGAATCGTACCAGGTAGCTCAAACGCAGAGCGCTCAACCGCCTGTCGCTGAAAGCAAAGCCAAAGCGATGGATCATAAAAACTGCTGAACGATTAGGCACGCAGCCAAGCTGACAGAAATGTAATCACGAAGGTGGTTTAGATGTGGCAATTTCTGAGCTCGCTTGCAATGAAAAATTCGTCTTTTTTTCGGTAAGCGAAGCTCATCTTGCCAACTCACGGGTTGATTTGAACGGCTCCCTTTTGACTGATTGGAAATAAACGGCATGCATTCCAAAACCTCTAGACGGACATTCGTTAAAGGCCTAGCCGCCGGCGGCATCCTTGGCGGCCTTGGTCTGTGGCGCACTCCTGTATGGGCAGTGACCAGTCCAGGTCTGCCGAGCGTCCTCACCGGCAACGAATTTGATCTGTTTATTGGTGAAACGCCGGTAAACATCACTGGCTCGCCGCGCACAGCCATGACCATCAATGGCTCGTTGCCGGGGCCTTTGCTGCGTTGGCGCGAAGGAGAGACGGTCACTCTGCGCGTGAAAAACCGTCTGGAGCAAGACACCTCCATTCACTGGCACGGCATCATTTTGCCTGCCAACATGGATGGGGTACCGGGTTTGAGTTTCCACGGCATCGCGCCGGACGGCATGTACGAGTACAAGTTCAACGTGCATCAAAACGGCACGTACTGGTACCACAGCCACTCCGGGTTACAAGAGCAGGCAGGCGTTTATGGGCCAATCGTAATCGATTCGAAAGAGCCTGAGCCGTTTCAATACGATCGCGACTATGTGGTGATGCTGACTGACTGGACCGATGAGGATCCTGGTCGCGTCATGGCCAAACTCAAGAAACAATCGGACTACTACAACCACCACAAACGTACCGTGGGCGACTTCATCGACGACGTCAGTAAGCAAGGTTGGTCCGCTGCCGTCGCCGACCGGAAAATGTGGGCTGAAATGAAGATGAACCCCACTGATTTGGCAGACGTCAGCGGGGATACCTACACCTACCTCATGAATGGCCAAGCGCCGAACGGCAACTGGACCGGTATTTTTAAGCCTGGCGAAAAGCTGCGCCTGCGCTTCATCAATGGCTCAGCGATGAGCTATTTCGATGTACGCATTCCTGGTTTGAAAATGACCGTGGTGGCGGCCGACGGCCAACATGTCCAACCAGTCAGTGTCGATGAATTCCGAATCGCCGTGGCAGAAACTTATGACGTGATTGTTGAGCCTGCCACCGAGAAGGCTTACACAATCTTTGCCCAGTCCATGGATAGAACCGGCTATGCGCGGGGCACTTTGGCAGTTCGTGAAGGACTGAAAGCACCGGTACCGGCGATCGATCCGCGTCCGCTCTTGACCATGGATGACATGGGCATGGGCGGTATGGCTGGCATGGACCATGGCAGCATGGCTGGCATGGGCGGCGGCGATATGAAACAGGGTGACATGTCAGGTATGGCAGGCATGGATCACAGCAAGATGCAGGGAATGGACCAAGGTGACATGACCGGGATGACCAGCATGGGCAGCGGTGACATGACCAACATGGCCAGCATGGACCATAGCAAGATGGCAGGTATGGACAAGGGTGACATGTCCAACATGGCCGGCATGGACCACAGCAAGATGGCGGGGATGGACAAAGGCGACATGTCCAACATGGCCGGCATGGATCACAGCCAGATGGCAGGGATGGGCGGTATGGGAGGCGAGATGCAGTCTCACCCAGCGTCCGAAACCAACAACCCGTTGGTTGACATGCAGGCCATGAACCCAACGCCAAAACTGAACGATCCAGGTATCGGTTTGCGGAACAACGGTCGACGGGTGCTCACTTACTCAGATCTGAAGAGCACTTTTCAGGACCCTGATGGCCGCGAGCCCAATCGCACCATTGAGCTGCATCTGACCGGTCACATGGAAAAGTTTTCCTGGTCCTTCAACGGCATCAAATTTTCTGATGCTGAGCCCCTTCGTCTCAAGTACGGGGAGCGTCTCCGCATCACCTTGGTAAACGACACCATGATGACGCACCCCATCCACCTTCATGGAATGTGGAGCGATCTTGAAGATGAAAACGGCAAGTTCAAGGTACGTAAGCACACAATCGACATGCCACCGGGTACCAAGCGCAGCTATCGGGTCACCGCCGATGCTTTAGGTCGCTGGGCCTATCACTGCCACCTGCTTTTCCATATGGAAATGGGCATGTTCCGTGAAGTACGGGTTGATGAGTAAAGGAGACGATCTGTGAGCACACACCTAAATCGTAAATCGCTGGTCGGTTGCCTCTTTGCCTTTGGCCTGATGGGTGGATTCTCCTCCGTAGCATTGGCAGTCGAAGAAAGTGGTGATCATTCACCTGCTACTTCTGCGGATGCGCCGAACAAGACTGCGACCACGTCAAACGAGGCAACGCCGAATCACCCGAAGATGCCTCATACCAAGATGCGCCATGGGTCGATGGATCATGACCAAGAAAACAAGAAGGCGGATTGAGATCATGACCAGGAATTTTTTACGCCCAACGTTGATGGTATTGGCAGTTTCTACGAGTCCTGTCTTCTTTGCCGTGGCTCACGCCGCTGAAGAGATGGATCACTCTAAGATGAACCATGGTTCCATGGGAGCGATGGACCATAGCAACATGGGGGCTATGGACCACAGCAAGATGAAAATGGACGACGGGCAAATGACCGGCATGGAAAGTATGGATGCAGGGACGACAACAACCAGTCGAACCCCTGTTCCCGTACTTACCGATGCTGACCGTGCAGCCGCCTTTCCAGACGTCGCTGGTCATGGTGTTCACGACAAAGAAACCAACTCTTTCATGCTGCTGGATAAGTTTGAGTACCAGGATGCTGACAACGGTAGTGCGCTGGCCTGGGACGCGAAAGGATGGATCGGCGGTGACATTGATCGACTGTGGTTGCGCTCGGAAGGCGAACGTACCAATGGCGTGACGGAAAGCGCTGAATTATCCGCGCTCTGGGGGCACTCCATCGGACCGTGGTGGGATGTCGTCACCGGTGTACGACAGGATTTCAAACCAGGGTCTCCTCAAACCTGGGCCGCACTTGGCATTCAGGGCATGGCGCTTTATAACTTCGAGGCCGAAGCGACTGCCTACATCGGTGAGAACGGTCAATCGGCTGCTCGGCTGGAAGGCGATTACGACATTCTGCTGACGAATAGATTGATCTTGCAGCCGACGGCCGAGGTCAATTTTTATGGGAAGAATGACCCTCAGCGCGGCGTCGGGTCCGGATTAGCCAACACCGAAGTGGGGCTCCGATTGCGTTATGAGATTGTCCGCCAATTTGCCCCTTATATCGGGGTGAGTTGGAGCCGTTCCTATGGCAATACGGCAGACTTTGCACGTGAGGAAGGTGAAGATGCCAGCGAGGCACGCTTTGTCGCCGGTATTCGGATGTGGTTCTGAGAATCGAGCATGAAGATAACGCTGAAGGCACTGATAGCTGCTGGTCTGGCCACCGTATCAGCGGCTGCCGGCGTGGTGTATTTCGGCGTGATCAATGTCGGGGCAGATGATCGGCACTCCGCACCCGTCTACGCGCTACTTTCTATTGCTCGGGAGCGCTCGATACAAGTGCGCTCGCGCGACATTCAGGTCCCCGACCTGAGCCAAGAAGCCCTCATCCGTGAAGGTGCTGGCAACTACAACTCTATGTGTGTCGGTTGCCATTTGGCTCCGGGCCTTGCAGGCACCGAACTGAGTAACAGCCTTTACCCCGCACCTCCGAACCTTTCGAAACCGGGCGTCGATGGGCACCCAGCCGCAGCTTTTTGGATCATCAAGCACGGAATCAAATCCACCGGCATGCCCGCGTGGGGCAAAAGCATGGCCGATCCCTACATATGGGGGATGGTGGCATTTCTCCAGCAGCTTCAGTCACTGGATGCAGAGCAATACAAAGCTCTGATCACGAGTAGCGGTGGCCATCAACACGGTGGTGGCGAAAGCGTGATGCACAACCATGAGGGTCAGCATGGAACGACCTAGGAGCAAAGTGGCGTAGGTGCTGCCGACCAGATGGCGGAAGTCCGCGCTCATGATGACGAGAAAAACAAGGCACGTGCCCATGGCCCCTCCGCAGCGCCGCCTGCAAACGAGCCTGCTGACCACGCCGATCATAAGGGTAGGGAAGCTTCAGATGGTGCGGCCCCGACCCCAACCGTACAGCCCAAATCACATACACATACTGATGGGAAGGAACATACCCATGCGAAATAACTCTCTTCGTCGCAGACGGGCACTTCGTCTCGCCGCTTTCGTGGCTCTGTTCATCAGTTCAGCCAGTCACGCAACAGAGCCATTGACGATCGATGTCCATCGCGACGCTAATTGCGGGTGTTGCAAGAAATGGGTCCAGCACCTTGAAGCTAGCGGCTTTACTGTCGTTGATCACGTGGAAACCAACATGAGCGCGATCAAGCGCGGGCTCGGGATTTCTCCTGAGCTCTCGTCCTGTCACACAGCAACCATCAACGGAAAGTTTGTTGAAGGTCACGCGCCCGCCGAGCAAATCATTGCGATGAGCAAACGTGATGACCTGCTCGGGATTGCCGTTCCAGGCATGCCGGCCGGCTCCCCAGGAATGGAAGTGGACGGGAAACATGACGCTTATAAGGTAATCGGCTTGTCCAAAGCAGGCACCGACCACGTCATTGCTGAATACCCCGAAAACTGATCTTTTAATCTTGTTCCAGCATGGTAAGGGTCATGGCCGTGCAGAGGACATAGCTCATTTCGGACGTAAAAAAGGCGCCACTAGGGCGCCTAAACCGCCTCCCAAACCAAAGGAGAAACAAGGAGGCGGGATGTATCTGGTGGTTGAGCAATTGTTTACTGCGCAATAGAAACCTTTCAACTGACAGACATGATTTCATAAAATGAATAACTTCAGCCTGTCCTGTAAATTACTTCTACGTCAGCGAGCAGTAAGCTTGTTTCGGACAAACGGAAATTATTCAGTTCTTAAATAATTTTCATTGTCTAGCTTCCATGGGGGCAGTTGTCGGCCATAATCTTATATTCCACGGTGTTAAGCTTGCCCGCAGAGTCTTCGTAGGTCATGCGCGAAGGAGCAACACCACAGGTTTTATTGACTCGTGTGACACTGACGACCTTCTGGATATCGAGGTTCATACCATATCCATAATGAACAATTTCAGGAGGAGTCTTACCGTTCCTGGAGGCATATTGTTCCATTGCCTGTTGGTTCTCTTGCATCATTCGACCATACACGCGGTCACCGCCTCCTTCAGCCATGGCTAATGAAGATAAGGCCAAAATCGAAGCGGCGCAAAACGCTTTCACTGCTGTCATTTCTTTCATGATTTTCTCCTAAAGCTCAATTTTCTGAGTTAAAGAGTAACAAGTGAAAGCTTTCAGAAAGCTGCCGCGAAGGTTACTAATGTGAAAGGTGGACCCTACTCCGCTTTTACGCTTTCACGCTTTCAAGCCAGATGGCATTTTTGTTATCACCAAAGGTTGGCAGACGCTGACGGAACACAGACGCCCTCAAAAACTTATTGAAACCGGTGGTCCCTCCCAATTCCTGGATACGCCGGTAGATCTGAGCAAGGCCTCCGCGTCGACCCCGGTTCTCGCCAGGCTTTCCAGATCCCACTCAAAGAAACTGGAAAAAACCAAGAAAACTTTGCTTGATACCGCTGAGGTCAATCTTACCGTCGAGTAATTCACGGGGAGCTTCATCCTGATGAGTTCAGAGACAGTCCATACCAAAGTTCTTAAACGGAAATGCCATACTGACTCCTGATGAATCTTAATCTGTTGATAAGTCAGGGGGAACCTCTGCTTGCGCAGATCCAGTTCATGAGGTAACGAACCTGGGAGCAGCGATTGCAAATTCCGAATGTTCACTCTCTTCGAATCTTTCGTAACTTTATATAGCTCATCTACGCCCGCTTCGATAAGGGCTGCATAGGCGCCGTCTCTTGAGTCGACTGACTTTTCGACCGTAACGGAAACTTTCTTAGGTGCACGAAGTTTTGCCATTAACCATGCGTTATCGTTTTCTAGAATCCATTGCGTAGGTTTGTACGCCTTCTTCCAGAGGTACTCGATATCGGCATCGGTACGTAGCGCTAAAAGCAACTCAATTTTTTGGCGATATCTGGTTTTTTGGCTAAGACGCGATTCTTCGACTTTGGGCCCTCGCGGAGAAACAGCAGCACTCAGCAGGATAGACTCATTCTTCAGAGCCTCTTCAAAGTTATCTGCACTGGAAAACAAATGAAGAGCAATGATCAAATGCCGCGCGAGCGGCATATTTAGCTGACCTTTATCTGATTTGAGCCGGATCCATTGCTCATGCTTTCCGTTGTTGTAGGCTGGATCAATCTGCGCCAAAAGCTCATCGCCGTAAGCGCTTTGGATGCTGTCGAATAGTTTTGCAATACCCGCATTTTTTCCGAAAATGAATCCACGCTTCTTGCATTGGCGGACGTAGCACGAACTCAATACCGTACTGCCTATCGGAGGAATATTGCGTTGCAAAATATTGTGTGCGAACAGAGCGACTTTCTGTTCCATCTTTGAACCCTTGTGAATTGCTGCGCTGTTTAACGGGCTCCAGCCGCATGCGCATGGCTCAGTCAGATTGGGAAGCAGCTTCAATTTTCGGTAGAACGGGCGAGAGCACTCGGGGCAGGCATGGATCAATGCGTCGCCATGACGCCAACAGACGGCAACACCGGGTATCTGGTGAGATCGATGCCAGTAGGCAGAACCCCGCTCAATCAAATCTTCCTGAACGCAGGTAGGACAAAGCTTAGCCTTGCCATGGGTGGACTCTTCTCTGCGGGGCACCCGTACCACCCCGTCATAACCCAGCGGTCCTACGTTGTTCTCCGGCCCCTGCTTAACCCCAAGAAACGGCCGGTAAGCAGGAAAAGTAGTATTGCTACTGATCAGCTCTGCGAGATTGCTCTCCGATTGCCCCGGCAGCCTGTGCGCAAGCCTCTCGATCTGCTTGGGTACGATGCCACCAATGCAAAAAGGTTTCGATGCGAACAAATCGCGGTAGGTTTCTGTCGCGGTTCTATTGCCTGACAGATAGTGATAGCGGGTGACACGAGAGTGCAGCATTTCGTCCGGCATCGACACGGGAAAAAATAATAGATCAGACATCATTTACCAATTAAAGGTAGGGGTCGAAGAGAACGTGCATCCGGGGGCAGTATATATGCAACCCGTAAAATTCTGTATCCGGTCTGGATTTGGAAATGAAACAGCCGCTCAACTTTGAATCGTAGTGAATTCATCTAAACCCCGCCGCGCCCGTACTCCTTGAAATACAGAACACGTATCGATAACCCGGGTAGGTCAGCCAAGGGCGATTGCAAAACTATTTCGGGTGATCGCGGGTTAGTACGTTTTAGATGGTGATTGTGATCATCCAGCGTATGCCGGCGCTATTCTGGAGGGTGCAAATTTTCATTAACAGAAAAACAATGTGTTCACGGTGAATTGATTTAGAACTTTTTTAGATGGAGGGAATGCCTGGCTGAATTACAGCGGGGGCCGAATGCTCGCGAGCCTATAGAGCGAAGAACGTGATACAGACTTGCCCTCCGAGAACAATTGGCGTCTAGCCCATCGCAGACGCCTATCGTGAAAGCCTTCGATTGGTTCACATACTTTGTCGAGCATCGCTGCACAGAGAGGAAGCTTGCAGAGCTGTTTTTCGAAGCGGGATAGGACATGAAGCTCACGACCAATCCTCGTACGCGAAATGCGGACAGGCTTACCCGCAAGAGCATAAAGCGCGTCAGCACACTGACGGACTTCGCCGGCCAGTCTCGCATCGAGGGCAGCGAACATTTCGGTGCTATTTAGACGAGGCGTACGATGTGGGCTTGGGTTTGCAGTTGACTCCGAAAGCCACTGCCTATCGTGGCGATACAGCCACGCATACCCCCTGCATGCATGTGCTTTGTAAAATCGATAATCAGCCTCGAAAGCCGCGCGTCTTGCGCATAGCTCAATGTGAAATCGTGCCTCCCTCCAATCATCTTGCCCGCCAGGTACATTTCGGATGTGACGATAGACATACGCCAATGAAACGCCTAGAACCGCAGCGATCTTTTTGGCATCAGCTCCTTCAAGAGCACGTCTCCACACAGCGGCTGACGAACAGTCCAGGCCTTTACCAGGCATCACCGCAGAAGGACGCGTGGGAAGTCTAATGTGAGCTTCCGGGCCACACGCCACCGCCTGTTTCACATGGCATTGGCCATGCAGCAAGCTCACCATGTCAATGCCCAGAGCACCGGCCAATAAAATGTATTTGAGCGGATGGTGGGAGGTTATAGGCGTACGAAGCAGCTTGGTGACCCATGAGGCGGGTGTACCTGCACGAACTTCCCCGAGTATAGAAAATTCCCATTCTTGCGGGAGTGCGGCAAAAAAATCGGCCATGTGCCGCGCCAGCATGTGCAGGTGCAAGCGATGGTTATCAGAAGCAAGGTTGAGCTGCGTTGCCCTGTGTAAAAGCGTGCAGCGCACCGCCTCCGCCGACAAAGCAGTGACTTCAGACTCAAGGACCTGAAGTGAGCGCAAAGCTATTTCGTGAAGCGGCGGCATGCACCGCAACGGGGTGTCGAGAAGTACTGTGTGTGCTTGCACATTCTCATCATTGGGCAGATTGAGTTGTCGAGAGCTGCGGCTGGACCAGCGAGGATCAAGGATCCTGAGTGACGTGCCGTGATGCGGACATACCAGCACTCCTGGAAGCATGTGGACCCTGTGCCAGTAAGCGACTCCCCGTTGAGCCTGATCTTGGGCGATACATTCTGAGCATAACCGCACTCGGGAGGCGAATCCAATACGGCTCGCGTTGACGCCCAGCTTTAACATCAAGCCTTTCCCATCAGCGGTCATCAGCGTCCGAGCGTGTTCAACCTGGCTCATCCTCAAAAACGGCGCATAGTAGGGTAATAATGTGTGGCGCATGAGGACCTCGGCTACCGATAGCTCGGTACCGCTGGGTAGCGCGTCGACAAAATCCCCTAGATGGCTCGGGAATGCCACATTTTGTGAAAATGCTGCCGCCGATTTCAGTCCGGCAAATGCTGCTTGGCAATTACGAACACCACAAAGACGGGCGTAGCGAGAAATCACGCTGTGCAGCGTCTCGTCGGGAAACGCGGCGGGGAAGAAATGGAGTTTAAGGTGCACTTCACCACCCTCCGACTCACGCTTTGTGATACATCGGTGAGAACTCAAACAGGTCCTCGTTGAGCCAGCCCGCAGCGCGCAGAGCGTCGAGGGGAGCGTCATGTTCGCTAAGCGCTTTAACCTCTGAGTTTTCCACAGCAGTAGCAATCGGCGATGGGTGATCTTTCGCAAGAATGGTTGGAGATGGGTCTGCCGGTTTCTCACGGGATACAACGCTTCGAAGCAAGGTGAGGCGATCCTCTCGTGCCAATCCATCGAAGACCATCATTTCGCTCAGTTGATCCTCAATCGGCAGCAAATCGTCAAACTGTCGCATCCGCTTCGGATCACGGCTACGCAGGGCTGAAAGGGCTGGCTTTAGAATCTGCATTTTTGAGTTGCTTACCTTCACCATGACCTCAGCAGTCAAACACTCCGAGCCACTCTGGACCGCATAACGCTGACTCAATACCAGCAGCTTGACCAGGAAATCTGTCACGCCTTGAGTGTGTTCATACAGCGTGTCAAAAATCTCGTCGGTCAGCTCGGCAGTCTGCTTGCACCACTGATAGCTCCAGAGATTTTCGACCAACAACCGCCACTCCTCATCATCCTTTTCGAATCGTTTGAATTCGAGCGTACCGGCACCACAAACTCGGCGGGCAGTCCGCATGGCTTCTGAGAACAGGCTAATTGTCGAGTTCGTGCCACTGAAAACCACCGGGATACCGATGTTGTTTACCAAGTGCAGGAAAAAATTCAGCATGCTCTCTTTACCACCGGTTTTCGCCAGGTGGAGGTTTTGCAGCTCGTCGATCAACAAGGCGCCGATGAAAAACGTGCTGGCCACCTGCTCCATCTGTTGCAGCGCATCATTGATGTTTCGATGCCTGTAGCGCTTGTGGTAGTCCTTATCTCCTAGAGCGTCACCAACCGCATAAAAAAACTGCTGGCAAAATCCAGCCAGCGATCCATCCCGAGGGCAGTCAAGCTTCAGCCATGTGATTTGGGTATGAACAAACTGCTTTCCCTCATAGCGCTCATGACGGATTGTCTGTGGATAAAGGCTCAAGATGGCGTGGAGCGCCGTCGACTTGCCAATGCCGCTCAGGCCGACGACGGTAAACGTTTCTGCAGTGGACTTGAACGCATCGTGGTAACGCTGAGCTCCCGATAAAGAATGCAAATGCCGGACGGTAGCGGGCGACATAGGGTTACGCCCGACATACCCTCGACGGATGAGCAGTGAGAACAGGGCCTCCAGTTCCAGATGTAGCAAGAACGGCTGTACGACGGTTCTCAGCCTGTCGATACAGTGAATTCGAGTGGCTCCTTCGAGCGTCAGCTCTTTCGGATCCACCGGCTGAGGAAAGTTCGAGATCAGTTCAACAGCCGCCGCCTCCGACAATATCGGAGGCAAAGCTTCGATAAGCGGGTTACCCGCGTACTCACTAATGTCCTGTCTGACGTAATTGGCAAACGTCTGTGCACCTTTCATTTTGCCTGTCCTGGCCGAATTCTTTTGAGCAAATCGATAACCTGCGCGGTGCGCTCGCCGGCATATGAATCATGCGCTTTCGGTGTCGTTTCAGATTGAAGTGAAGCTGGCTCCACCCTCACGCCTTCAGGAACAACCGCATTTTCACGCTCACGGAGACGTTCTTCTGCGCGGTTCTCGCGGATGTTTCCAGTGGCCTCTGCCTTGGTAGGCGGAGCAGGTTCCTGTTTTCGTTCTGCGAGCGCATGACTGATGATCTGATGGACCTGATCGCTAAGCTGCACACGGCTTTCCAGCTCAGCTCGCCGGCGAGTAGGCGGTTTTTGGCGATAGGCTTCGAGCAGATCAAAAATCTCGTCCGAGCGGTAATTCGCGTAACCGGCATCCGATCGTCGAAGATCACAACGGATAAACTGCTTGGCCTCTCCTTGAATCCAAATGTGTGCCGCCGAGTTCGGATCGAACCAACACTCTATTGACCAAACGCCCCCTTTGCGAGCCTTGGCAAACCAATCTTTCTCTATGGCCATATCACACACGTAGTGCATGCCGCGAAACATCACTCCGCCCTTTTGAACGGTCGCGCGCTCACGCGGTAAAAGGTGGAGATAAACCAGCTCGTCGGGACGTTTGTTGGATTCGATCAGGTCGTTGTCGCAGGCCCAATTCCATATACCGTTGGGGGTAGGTTCTACGCCGTCATTCATCATCGCTTGAGTCAGTCGGTCAGGCTGTCGATGGTGTCGGTTATAGTGGAGCACGCAATTAATGAGGATTTGGGTGAACTCTTTGAGGTTCAGCGTGGCATCGAGCCGGTAATCTCGCTCGCCGCGCTCTTTGTCCCTCGCAGCTACCCCACCAGGTAGCCATCTGATACCCGTCAAATCATTCAAAATGCCAAACCGACTTTCAACCATAGGCTTCCAATCAGGCCGATAAGGTGGAGCAGTGCCCATCTCAATTCCCAATCCTGAGGATAACCCCTCTGCTGCGAGTGACAGCATCTCTCCCCGGTCGGCGTAAATCTGGTGGGGCAGGTGGTGACAATTCCAATCATCTGCATTGATTTCAACGCCGTTCTGAGCGCAGAACTCGACTTTGGAGGTAAACGCGTTGAACAGCGCTTGTCTCGCCCCATTCCAACTAGGGCCCTCCAATCCTACATAGAGACCAGCAATTATTCCGGAGAAACTATCCACTACGATATAAACGACGGGCCGACCAATGAGCATCCGTCTAGAGTAGCTGTTGACCAAATAAATATCGGCAATCGTTGCGTCGATTTCGAACTGATGACAGGGTCCACGCAGCCAATCTCGAACGGTACCTGAAAGCGGACGGCAATCCTTTAACCACCTCCTCAACCCTTTACGGCCACGCTCGGTTTCAATCTCGTCGAAAAAAATCTGCCCCCAATATTGGAACTGCCTCAAGCTGGGGAGTTCTGAACTAGGCAACAAACGAAGCGCTTCTTCACTGTTTTTGGAGATGTCTCGAACAGAGTAGAATCGTCTCAACATTTCGTCATATGCGCTCGAAATAGAAGATTTCTTATCTCTTACATAAAGAGCATATCCAACACGGATGCATCGTTTATCAACTGCACTGAGCATCTTGGAAGGCGAAGTAAGAACGCCTTGAAATTTAGGCTTTCGCCCTGGTGGCCTGCTCGGATCATATTTTCTATCGGCAATACCTACTGCCGTATAATTGTTAAGCAATGAGTTGCGAACTTGACCATAAGACCAATAGCGGTAAAGAAGCCGATAGATCGTTTTCCGCTGGATTCCGAGCTCTGACGCCCGTTTGCTAACAAGTCGGCCTAATTCACCTCGTACAAATATTTGTCCTGGGTATTCAGGATCTAGCAGAGGGGCGATGACGGCCCACTTTTCGTCCCGGCCTTGCTTGGCTCTCTCATCCAACTGTTCCTCAAGCACAAGCATAAACTCTGGCGTGGTAATGGCTGCTGGTTTGGTGTGACCAGACGCTATCGAGCGACGCAGCTCCTCCAGACCAACCGCGTACGGCTGTCGGGGTGGGTCAGCTAGATCTATCACAACTGCTAAGTCTTGCGTTTCATCGTGGTAAAGGAGCCTGGCTATCGTAGCGATGACCGACAGATCGGTTACAGGCTCGAAGACGTCATTAACGAGAACAGTCATGACATTTTCTCCTTCAACGATACTTGGACAGGGCTCGGGGAAACTTCGAAGTCAGGGACTAGACCAGTAAGGTGGAGAGGAGTGTTAACCAAATCTATTTTCAGTATTTTGTTCCAAACCAGATGGAAGAAAATTGCTTGAGCGTCTATGTAGGAAATGGAAAGAAGGGATGCTATTTTTCTTAGACAGGTGGCCAAGGTCCACGAATATTCCCGGGAGTTTGCTAGGCACTCGATAAAATTCGAATGCAACGGGGCTTTCATTAAATCACGAGAGAGCTTCGAGTACCTCCTGATTAGTCCAAGATTTTTAATCAAATCTCGTGTAAAAAACTCGTCTGTTACGATTTTCCAATCAACACCTTGGCTTTCCCAAAAACGCTTTTCAATTTCAAGTTTTTCAAGCGTTCTTTTACTTCCGTTGCCAATTAAATCGGAACGATACTTCACCGTCCTAGCTACCGATTTGAAGTTTCCGCTCAGGTCCTTAACAGTTAACAGGAAGTCTGTTGTCATCACATAAGGCAGTGTTGTTCTAGGGTATCTTGAATAGCGTACATCGATCGCCGACGCTATCGCTTGCGCACGCTCTGTGGGTAGTAAAGGGTATTGCTCCCGGATATCCACGACGTCTTCAGAAAATTCACACACAAGGAAGTAGGAACGCTCGAGATCTGACAGGAGATGATGAATCCTCTCGATCTTCACACCTTGAATCTTGTGCGAACGACCTATCGACGGGACATCTTGTACCCGCAGCCAAGGCACGTAGCTTGCCCCGGCGCCTTCGCCAAATCCATTTGCAATGTGCCGTTCAATGTCCTGCTGTGATGCAAATTTACGACCTCGCAACCCACGCCTCCTCAGTCGATGCGGACCGCTTCACCTCGCGTCGAGAAAAAGTCGTAGAAGGACACGACTGCCAAAGCGGCCGTATTCAAAACATTTTCCAGACTACACCCGCTGAAAGTTGAAGCGATGAATCCAGACCAAAGGGAAAGCCTGGAAAGGAAAACCCCCGTAGATACGGGGGTTTGAGCCTTGTGTCAATCTATGTTCATCAGTGTCAAACCTTATTGTTTTGTGTCAATCTTTATTGTTCAAAACCAAGGACCCGTTCGGCAGACGCCCCTCACTCCACCGTCACAGACTTCGCCAGGTTCCGCGGCTGATCGACATCAGTGCCCTTGAGCACGGCCACGTAGTACGACAGCAGTTGCAGCGGAATGGTGTAGAGAATCGGCGCCAGGCTGTCGTGGATGTGCGGCATGTGCACCACGTGATTCCCTTCGCCGTTGGTCATGCCGGCCTTTTCGTCAGCGAAGACGATCAACTGGCCACCACGGGCGCGCACTTCCTGGAGGTTGGACTTGAGCTTTTCCAACAGCTCGTTGTTCGGCGCCACGGTGACCACCGGCATGTCGTTGTCCACCAGCGCCAGCGGGCCATGCTTGAGTTCGCCGGCCGGGTAAGCTTCGGCGTGGATGTAGGAGATTTCCTTGAGCTTCAGGGCGCCTTCCATCGCCACCGGGAATTGCGCGCCACGGCCCAGGAACAGGGTGTGGTTCTTTTCGGCGAACAGTTCGGCGATTTTTTCCACAGTGCTGTCCATCGCCAGGGCTTCACCCAGACGGGTCGGCAGGCGGCGCAGTTCTTCCACCAGTTTCGCCTCTACGCCCTCGGCCAAAGTCCCACGCACCTGGCCCAACGACAGGGTCAACAGCAGCAGGCCGACCAATTGGGTGGTGAAGGCCTTGGTCGACGCCACGCCGATTTCGCGACCGGCCTGGGTCAGCAGGGTCAGGTCGGATTCGCGCACCAGCGAGCTGATGCCGACGTTGCAGATCGCCAGGCTGGCGAGGAAACCCAGGGCCTTGGCATTGCGCAGGGCCGCCAAGGTGTCGGCGGTTTCACCGGACTGGGAGATGGTGACGAACAGCGTATCCGGTTGCACCACCACCTTGCGGTAACGGAACTCACTGGCTACTTCCACCTGGCACGGGATACCAGCCAATTCCTCCAGCCAGTAACGGGCGACCATGCCGGCGTGATAACTGGTGCCGCAGGCGACGATCTGCACGTTGCGCACCTTGGCGAACAATTCGGCCGCCTGCGGGCCGAAGGCCTGGACCAATACCTGGTTCTGGCTCATGCGGCCTTCCAGGGTACGTTGCACCACGGCCGGTTGTTCGTGGATTTCCTTGAGCATGAAGTGGCGGAACTCGCCTTTGTCGGCGGCTTCGGCACCGTCCTGGTACTGCACCGTCTCGCGCTCTACCGCCTGGCCATCGAGATCCCAGATCTGCACGCTGTCGCGGCGGATTTCAGCGATGTCGCCTTCTTCCAGGTACATGAAACGGTCGGTGACCTGACGCAGCGCCAACTGGTCCGACGCGAGGAAGTTTTCCCCAAGGCCCAGGCCGATCACCAGCGGGCTGCCGCTGCGGGCCGCCACCAGGCGATCCGGTTGTCTGGCACTGATCACCGCCAGGCCATAGGCGCCGTGGAGTTCCTTGACGGTCGCTTTGAGGGCCAGCGTCAGGTCCATCAGCTCCTTGAGCTTGTGATTGAGCAGATGGGCGATGACTTCAGTGTCGGTGTCCGAGGTGAACACGTAGCCCAAGGCCTTGAGCTGTTCGCGCAGGGCTTCATGGTTCTCGATGATGCCGTTGTGCACCACCGCCAGGTCGCCGGAGAAATGCGGGTGGGCATTACGCTCGCAAGGCGCACCGTGGGTAGCCCAGCGGGTGTGGGCAATGCCCAGTCGACCGATTAGCGGCTCGGCTTCCAGCGCCTGTTCCAACTCGCTGACCTTGCCCGGTCGACGCATGCGCGCAAGCTGCCCGTCGTGGGTGAGCACCGCCACACCCGCGCTGTCATAGCCACGGTATTCCAGACGCTTGAGGCCTTCGAGCAGGATGGCTGTGATGCTGCGTTCAGCAACGGCGCCGACAATTCCGCACATGTTATTTCTCCTGGCTGACAGACGCGCAAATCACCTGGATGCCGCGCGCCTGAATCTGATCGCGGGCCTCTACGGGCAAGCGGTCATCGGTAATGAGGGTATGGACGCTGCTCCACGGCAGCTCCAGGTTGGGGATCTTGCGGCCGATCTTGTCGGCCTCCACCATCACGATCACTTCGCGGGCAACTTCAGCCATCACACGGCTCAGCCCCAGCAGTTCGTTGAAGGTGGTGGTGCCACGGACCAGATCGATGCCGTCGGCACCGATGAACAGCTGGTCGAAGTCATAGGAACGCAGGACCTGTTCGGCCACTTGGCCCTGGAAGGATTCGGAATGCGGGTCCCAGGTGCCGCCAGTCATCAACAGCACCGGTTCGTGTTCCAGTTCGTTCAAGGCACTGGCGACGTGCAGGGAGTTGGTCATGACCACCAATCCCGGTTGCAGGCCGAGTTCGGGAATCATGGCGGCGGTGGTGCTACCACTGTCGATGATGATTCGCGCGTGCTCGCGAATCCGCTTCACCGCAGCCCGGGCAATGGCTTGCTTGTACCTGGAGACGGTCTGTGCGTTATCGGCGACCAACTCCTGCGGCATGGGTATCGCGCCACCATAACGACGCAATAGCAGGCCATTGGTTTCCAGAGCCGCCAGGTCCTTGCGAATCGTAACTTCCGAGGTTTCGAAGCGCTTGGCCAATTCATCCACACTGACCTCACCCTGCTCCTGGAGCAAGGCAAGGATGTTGTGGCGGCGTTGGGGAGTGTTGCGCTTCGACATAGCGGCTTAAGTTTCGATTCGAAATATAACGTAAGCAATCAAAACCTATTGCGCTGCGATCGTCAAGGCTGAGGGAGAAAAATTCAGAAATAGTAGAAATCCCTGTGGGAGCGAGCCCTGCTCGCGATGACGGTATATCAGCCAAGTAGTCATCGACTGACACAACGTTATCGCGAGCAGGGCTCGCTCCCACAGGGAGGACCGTGGATAACCTTAAGGTTTCTTGATTTTTTCCGGACGCTTCCAGCCGTCGATATTCTTCTGGCGCGCCCGCCCCACAGCCAGCTGTCGGTTATCCACATTCTGGGTAATGGTCGAGCCGGCTGCCGTGGTTGCGCCACTGGAGATATCCACAGGCGCCACCAGGGAGTTGTTGGAACCGATGAACACGTCCTCGCCCAGCACCGTCTTCCACTTGTTCGCGCCGTCGTAGTTACAGGTGATGGTGCCGGCGCCAATGTTGGTGCGGGCGCCGATTTCAGCGTCACCCAGGTAGGTCAGGTGACCGGCCTTGGCGCCTTCACCCAGGTGGGTGTTCTTCAATTCGACAAAGTTACCCACATGGGCCCGCGCTTCCAGCACGGAGCCAGGACGCAAACGGGCAAACGGACCAGCATCGCTGCCTTCACCCATCACCGCACCGTCCAGGTGGCTGTTGGCCTTGATCACGACGCCTTTGCGCAGGGTGCTGTCCTTGATCACGCAGTTCGGACCGATGACCACGTCGTCTTCGATGACCACCTTGCCCTCGAGGATGACGTTGATGTCGATGACCACGTCGCGGCCCACACTGACTTCACCGCGCACATCGAAACGGGCCGGGTCACGCAGGGTCACGCCTTGGGCCATCAGGCGGCGAGCGACGCGCAACTGATAGTGGCGTTCCAGCTCGGCCAGTTGCCGACGATCATTGGCACCCTGCACTTCCATTGCGTCCAGGGGCTGCTCGGTGGCAACCACCAGGCCGTCAGCCACTGCCATAGCGATGACGTCGGTCAGGTAGTACTCGCCTTGGGCATTGTTGTTCGACAGGCGACTCATCCAGTCGCCCAGACGCCCGGCCGGCAGCGCCAGGATCCCGGTGTTGCCCTCGGTAATGGCGCGTTGGGCTTCGTTGGCATCCTTCTGCTCGACGATGGCGGTGACCTGGCCGTCGGCGTTTCGCACGATGCGCCCGTAGCCGGTAGGATCCTCCAGCTCGACGGTCAACAGGCCCAGTTGCTGCGGGGCAACATGCTTGAGCAGGCGCTTCAGGGTGTCGACTTCAATCAGCGGCACATCACCGTACAGAACCAGCACCGTGTCAGCGGTAATGAAAGGTACAGCCTGGGCCACCGCGTGACCGGTCCCGAGCTGTTTATCCTGGAGGACAAAATTCAGGTCATCGCCGGCCAGACGCTCACGCACGGCATCGGCTCCGTGGCCGATCACCACATGAATGCGCTGCGGATCGAGTTGGCGAGCGCTGTGGATAACATGACCGAGCATCGAGTTGCCGGCGATCGGGTGCAGTACCTTGGGCAGCGCCGAACGCATGCGGGTGCCCTGGCCGGCCGCGAGGATAACGATTTCGAGAGACATGACTGGTATCAATCCTGGGTGGTCGATGACTGCGACCAGATGATGAGTCGCGAAAAGAAAAAAGGGTAGCCGAGGCTACCCTTTTTAATCAATCGCACAGAAAGCAGACGGCTTAGCCGCCGAACTTCTTGCGGATCTGCTGGACGGTGCGCAGCTGGGCTGCAGCCTCGGCCAGACGTGCAGCAGCAGAACCGTAGTCGAAGTCTGCGCCTTTTTCGTGCAGAGCCTTCTCGGCAGCCTTGACGGCTTCCTGAGCGGAGGCTTCGTCCAGGTCGGCAGCACGTTGCACGGTGTCGGCAAGGACCTTGACCATGTTCGGCTGAACCTCGAGGAAACCACCAGAGATGTAGAACACCTCTTTTTCCCCGCCCTGCTTGGTCAGACTAATCGGACCTGGCTTCAAGCTGGTGATCAGCGGTGCGTGCCCCAGAGCGATACCAAGATCCCCCAGCTCACCATGCGCAACCACAAACTCGACCAGACCGGAGAAAATTTCCCCTTCCGCACTGACGATATCGCAATGGACTGTCATAGCCATCTGATTGCCTCAACCTAAATTAGCGCCCGTTTCCGGGCGCCGGGATTACAGTTTCTTGGCTTTCTCGATCGCTTCTTCGATGCCGCCGACCATGTAGAACGCTTGTTCTGGCAGGTGGTCGTAGTCACCGTTGAGGATGCCTTTGAAGCCAGCAATGGTGTCTTTCAGGGAAACGTATTTACCCGAGGCACCGGTGAAGACTTCAGCCACGAAGAACGGCTGCGACAAGAAGCGCTGGATCTTACGAGCGCGGGCTACCAACTGCTTGTCGGTTTCCGACAGCTCGTCCATACCCAGGATCGCAATGATGTCCTTCAGCTCTTTGTAGCGCTGCAGCACGTACTGAACGCCACGAGCGGTCTCGTAGTGCTCGGTACCGATCACGTTCGGGTCCAGCTGACGCGAAGTCGAGTCCAGTGGGTCTACCGCTGGGTAGATACCCAGGGAAGCGATGTCACGGGACAGAACGACGGTGGCGTCCAAGTGGGCGAAGGTGGTCGCTGGCGACGGGTCGGTCAAGTCGTCCGCTGGTACGTATACCGCCTGGATCGAGGTGATCGAACCTTGCTTGGTCGAAGTGATGCGCTCTTGCAGCACGCCCATCTCTTCAGCCAGGGTCGGCTGGTAACCTACTGCCGAAGGCATACGGCCCAGCAGTGCGGATACTTCGGTACCGGCCAGGGTGTAACGGTAGATGTTGTCGACGAACAGCAGAACGTCGTTACCTTCGTCACGGAATTTCTCGGCCATGGTCAGGCCGGTCAGGGCTACGCGCAGACGGTTTCCCGGCGGCTCGTTCATCTGGCCATAGACCAGTGCCACTTTGTCCAGAACGTTGGAATCCTTCATCTCGTGGTAGAAGTCGTTACCCTCACGAGTACGCTCACCCACACCGGCGAACACGGAATAACCGCTGTGCTCGATGGCGATGTTACGGATCAGTTCCATCATGTTTACGGTCTTGCCTACACCGGCACCACCGAACAGACCGACTTTACCGCCCTTGGCGAACGGGCAAACCAGGTCGATAACCTTGATGCCGGTTTCCAGCAGGTCGTTGCCGCCCGCTTGCTCAGCGAAAGACGGCGCAGGACGGTGAATGCCCCAACGCTCTTCTTCGCCGATCGGACCGGCTTCGTCGATCGGGTTGCCCAGTACGTCCATGATCCGGCCCAGGGTCGCTTTACCGACCGGTACGGAGATGGCTGCGCCAGTGTTGTTGACGTCCAGACCGCGCTTCAAGCCTTCGGTGGAGCCCATCGCAATGGTACGAACCACGCCGTCGCCCAGCTGCTGCTGAACTTCGAGAGTGGTTTCGGCGCCTTGAACCTTCAAGGCGTCGTAGATGCTCGGTACGCTGTCGCGTGGGAATTCCACGTCGATAACGGCGCCGATGATTTGAACGATACGTCCGCTACTCATAGCTGGATCCTCTGAATATTTGAACCGTTAAACCGCGGCAGCGCCGCCGACGATTTCCGAGATCTCTTGGGTGATCGCAGCCTGACGCGCCTTGTTGTAGATCAGCTGCAAATCGCTGATCAAATCACCGGCGTTGTCGGTAGCGTTCTTCATCGCGATCATCCGCGCGGCTTGTTCAGCTGCGTTGTTCTCGACCACCGCCTGGTACACCTGCGACTCCACGTAGCGGACCATCAAGCCGTCGAGCAGCTCCTTGGCATCCGGTTCGTAGAGGTAGTCCCAGTGGTGCTTGAGTTCCTGTTCCGGGGTCGCAACCAATGGAATCAACTGCTCCACGGTCGGCTGTTGCGTCATGGTGTTGATGAACTTGTTGGATACCACGGACAGGCGGTCGATCCGGCCTTCCAGGTAAGCATCCAGCATCACCTTGACGCTGCCGATCAGGTCATTGATCGACGGTTCTTCACCCAGGTGGCTGATAGCGGCGACGACGTTACCGCCGAAGTTGCGGAAGAAAGCCGCACCCTTGCTACCTACCACGCACAGATCGATCTCGACGCCTTGTTCGCGGTTTACCGCCATGTCCTTGACCAGGGCCTTGAACAGGTTGGTGTTCAAGCCACCGCACAGACCACGGTCACTGCTCACCACAACGTAACCGACGCGCTTGATGGCGCGGTCGATCATGAACGGGTGGCGATATTCCGGGTTGGCGTTGGCCAGATGACCAATCACCTGGCGGATGCGCTCCGCATAAGGACGGCTAGCAGCCATGCGCATTTGTGCCTTGCGCATTTTGCTGACCGCCACTTTTTCCATGGCGCTGGTAATCTTTTGCGTGCTTTTGATGCTCGCAATCTTACTGCGAATCTCTTTTGCGCCTGCCATGTAACACCTATCAGGTTAGCAAGCGGGAGCCTTGCAGCTCCCGCTGCGGCTTACCAGGTTTGGGTGGCCTTGAACTTCTCGATACCGGCTTTGAGGCCAGCGTCGATTTCGTCATTGAAGTCACCCTTCACGTTGATCTTGGCCATCAAATCGGCGTGATCGCGGTTGAAGAAAGCAATCAGCGCTTGTTCGAAGCTGCCGATCTTGGCGATTTCAATGTCAGTCAGGAACCCACGCTCAGCGGCATACAGCGACAGCGCCATGTCAGCGATCGACATCGGTGCGTATTGCTTCTGCTTCATCAGCTCGGTAACGCGCTGACCATGCTCAAGTTGCTTACGGGTCGCTTCGTCCAGGTCAGAAGCGAACTGGGCGAATGCCGCCAGTTCACGGTACTGGGCCAGGGCGGTACGGATACCACCGGACAGCTTCTTGATAATCTTGGTCTGAGCGGCACCACCTACACGGGATACCGAAACACCGGCGTTCACAGCAGGACGGATGCCCGAGTTGAACATGGCCGATTCCAGGAAGATCTGACCGTCGGTGATGGAGATCACGTTGGTCGGAACGAACGCGGAAACGTCGCCAGCCTGGGTTTCGATGATCGGCAGAGCGGTCAGGGAACCGGTCTTGCCAGTCACGGCGCCATTGGTGAACTTCTCTACGTACTCTTCCGAAACGCGGGATGCGCGCTCCAGCAGACGGGAGTGGAGATAGAACACGTCGCCTGGGTAGGCTTCACGTCCTGGCGGACGGCGCAGCAGCAGGGAAATCTGGCGGTAAGCCACTGCTTGCTTGGACAGATCGTCATAAACGATCAGCGCGTCTTCACCGCGGTCGCGGAAGTATTCGCCCATGGTGCAACCGGAGTACGGTGCCAGGAACTGCAGCGCGGCCGATTCGGAAGCACTGGCAGCAACGATGATGGTGTTAGCCAGTGCACCGTTCTCTTCCAGCTTGCGAACCACGTTGGCGATGGTCGATTGCTTCTGACCGATTGCCACGTATACGCAGAAGATGCCGCTGTTTTTCTGGTTGATGATCGCGTCGATCGCCAGAGCGGTCTTACCGATCTGACGGTCACCGATGATCAGCTCACGCTGGCCACGGCCGACAGGGATCATGGCATCGACAGCCTTGTAGCCAGTCTGTACAGGCTGGTCTACCGACTTACGCCAGATCACGCCTGGAGCAACTTTCTCGACCGCGTCGGTCTCGGTGTTGTTCAGCGGACCTTTGCCGTCAACAGGGTTACCCAGTGCGTCGACTACGCGACCCAGCAGTTCCTTACCTACCGGAACTTCGAGGATGCGGCCGGTGCACTTGGCGCTCATGCCTTCAGCCAGAGTCGTGTAGGCGCCCAGTACAACGGCACCTACGGAGTCTTGCTCCAGGTTGAGGGCCATACCGTAGACGCCGCCCGGAAACTCGATCATCTCGCCGTACATGACGTCGGCCAGACCGTGAATCCGCACGATACCGTCAGATACGCTGACGACAGTGCCTTCGTTACGGGCTTGGGAGGTCACATCGAGCTTTTCGATGCGGCCCTTGATAATTTCACTTATTTCGGAAGGATTGAGTTGCTGCATTGCTCTGCTGCCCCTTCAAACTCAAGATTTCAATGCTTCGGCAAGTTTCGCGATTTTGCCGCGAATCGAGCCATCGATAACCAGGTCGCCGGCGCGGATGACAACGCCCCCTATGAGGGAGTTGTCTTCCTCGACTTGCAGGCGCACTTCCCGGTTGAGTCGTGCACTGAGAACCTTGGCGAGTTTGTCTTGCTGTTCTTGGTTCAATGCAAAAGCACTGGTGACTTCCACGTCTACCGATTTCTCCTGCTCGGCCTTGTACAGGTCGAACAGGGCGGCGATCTCCGGCAGAAGCGGGAGACGGTCGTTTTCAGCAACGACATGGATGAAATTCTGTGCCTTGGCATCGAACTTGTCGCCGCACACGTCAATGAACGCGGCGGCCTTTTCTGCGCTCGTCAGTCGCGGGGCCTTGAGCACGCGCTGCATGGTGTCGTCTTGCGACACCGCTGCTGCCAGGCCGAGCATGGCTGACCAATTGGCCAGTTGCTGGTGGGCCTGAGCGTGCTCGAAGGCCGCCTTAGCGTAAGGTCGGGCCAACGTGGTCAGTTCTGCCATGATCGCCCTCGCTTAGATTTCAGCAGCCAGTTGGTTAACCAGCTCTGCGTGCGCGTTTTGATCGATTGTGGCACCCAGGATCTTCGAAGCACCGCCAACGGCCAGGCTACCCACTTGGGCACGCAGGGCGTCTTTGACACTGTTCAGTTCCTGTTCGATCTCGGCTTGAGCCTGAGCCTTCACACGGTCAGCTTCGACACGGGCCTGTTCACGGGCTTCGTCGACAATCTGGGTACCGCGTTTCTTGGCTTGCTCGATGATTTCAGCTGCCTGAGCTTTCGCTTCGCGCAGTTGCTGACCCACTTTCTCATGGGCCAACTCCAGGTCGCGAGCTGCTCGGCTGGCAGCGTCCAGACCATCAGCGATCTTCTTTTGACGTTCGTGCAGTGCCGCAATGACCGGAGGCCATACGAACTTCATGCAGAACAGTACAAAAATCAGGAACGCAACGGACTGGCCAATCAGGGTCGCATTAATGTTCACGCCAACACCTCGCAGTTACGTTGTCCATCACACCAAACTACTCGAGAAATCCGAGTAATTAGCCAGCGATCTGACCAACGAACGGGTTCGCAAAGGTGAAGAACAGAGCGATACCAACACCGATCATGGTTACGGCGTCGAGCAGACCGGCAACGATGAACATTTTGACTTGCAGCATTGGAACCATTTCTGGCTGACGCGCAGCGCCTTCCAGGAACTTGCCGCCCAACAGGCCGAAACCAATTGCGGTACCCAGTGCGCCCAGGCCGATCAACAGTGCAACAGCGATAGCGGTTAGACCAACTACAGTTTCCATCTTTCCTCCCGACTTTTACGTCGTATGGTTTAGGTTTTTTTAATTTAAAGCGGTAAAACAAATCGTTTCATCATGGCCTGTTCGGGCCCCTTCCCGTTTGACCGGGAAGGACATCAGACTAGTCGAGACTGGCCTTAATGGTTTTCTTCGTGCGCCATCGACAGGTAGACGATGGTCAGCATCATGAAGATGAACGCCTGCAGGGTGATGATCAGGATGTGGAACACAGCCCACGCCCATTGCAGTGCGACGCCCAGGCCGCTGAGCCAGAGCAGGCCGCTGCCGAACATCACGGCGATCAGGATGAACACCAGCTCGCCGGCATACATGTTGCCGAACAGACGCAGGGCCAGAGAGATCGGCTTGGCGATCAGGGTCACGAATTCCAGCAGGAAGTTCACCGGGATCAGCAGGGCCTGAACGAGGATGTTCTTGCTGCCGAACGGGTGCAGGGTCAATTCGCCGATGAAGCCGCCGATGCCCTTGACCTTGATGCTATAGAAAATGATCAGTGCGAAAACCGAGAACGCCATGCCCAGGGTCGCGTTCGGGTCGGTGGTCGACACGGCGCGGAACGGGATGTGGTGGTCTCCGGAGATCAGGATGGCCAGTTGAGGAATCCAGTCGACCGGTACCAGGTCGACGGCGTTCATCAGGAACACCCAGACGAAGATGGTCAGTGCCAGCGGTGCGATCACCGGGCTGCGACCATGGAAGCTGTCCTTCACGCTGCCGTCGACGAACTCGACCAGGACTTCAACGAAGTTCTGCAAGGCACCTGGCTGGCCCGAAGTCGCCTTCTTGGCTGCCATGCGGAAAAGGAAAACGAAGATCAGACCCAGCGCGACCGACCAGCCGAGGGTATCGACGTGGAAAGCCCAGAAACCCATTTCCTTGGCTTCTGCTGCGGAGTGGGCAAAGCCCCAGCCGCCGTTGGGTAGCTGACCGAAGGTCAGGTTCTGCAAGTGGTGCTGGATATAGCCCGAAGCGGTTGTCTCTGCCATGGTTGCCTCAAACGCCCTAAGGTCTCGAAAGTCTTGTTCTCATTAGCAGGGGAGCGAACCAGCTGACCATCTGGGTCAACAGGAAGACACCGAATACAGCCAGTGGTGCCAACGGCTTCACACCTGCGAACGTCAATGCAAACAGCACTGCCGTCAAAATCAGTTTCCCCGCCTCGCCGGCATAAAAAGACCGGACGATGGCCTGGGCTGCTCGGGCGCCGGAAAACCGAAATGCCCTGTGAGCGAAATAAATATTGGGAAGCAAGGCTATCAGGCCTCCGCAAAGACCCGAGTATCCGGCGACGACTCCTTTCCATTGCCAGAGCGCCAATGAGGCGATCAGTACAACGACCAACTGGGTCATCAACACCGGGAAAACAGCCAGACGATGGAATGGCAGGCGGTTTGGCGTGCGGGTTTCCATCGCTTTTGCTCTCCAATGGTCGGCTGCCTGAAATCAATAACTTGGCATAATTTGTGCCGACAAAATGCGCGCAGAGTATAGGGGCGGTTCTGCCCCTATTCAACTGCCGGGTAGTGATTTCCGACTGCACGCTACAAGAGCAATTGTTTCAGCGAATGTGCGCAAGGACGCCTTGCAGCTCATCGAGGGAGTTGTAGCCGATCACCAACTGCCCCTTGCCCTTCTTGCCATGGCGAATCTGCACCGTAGAGCCCAGCCGCTCGGCCAGGCGCTGTTCCAGGCGGGCGATATCCGGGTCCGGTTTGGGGGCTTCGACGGGGGCCGGTTTGCCGCTCAGCCACTGACGAACCAGTGCCTCGGTCTGGCGCACGGTCAGGCCTCGTGCGACAACATGTCGCGCCCCTTCAACCTGTTGATTTTCCGGCAATCCGAGCAAGGCCCGGGCATGACCCATTTCCAGGTCGCCATGGGACAGCATGGTCTTGATGACTTCCGGCAACGCAATCAAACGCAACAGGTTGGCCACGGTGACGCGGGACTTGCCCACCGCCTCGGCGACCTGTTGCTGGGTCAGCTGGAATTCCTGCTGCAGACGCTGCAGGGCGACCGCTTCCTCGATCGGGTTGAGGTCTTCGCGCTGGATGTTCTCGATCAGCGCCATGGCGATGGCGGTTTCATCCGATACGTCGCGCACCATCGCCGGAATGGTTTCCTGGCCGGCCTGCTGACTGGCGCGCCAGCGGCGTTCGCCGGCAATGATCTCGAAGCGTCCATTGCCGATCGAACGAACCACGATCGGCTGCATCACGCCCTGGGCCTTGATCGACTGGGCCAGCTCTTCCAGCGCCTGCGGGTCCATGTCCCGGCGTGGCTGGTACTTGCCGCGCTGGATCAGGTCCAGTGGCAAATGTTGCAGCTCGCGTTCATCAGCCTGTACGGCCTGTTCCTCCAGCGCACTGACGGTGGGACCGCTGAGCAGCGCATCCAGTCCACGTCCGAGACCACGTTTCTTGACGGCCATGGGGTTTCCTTAAGTTGGCTGGGCGGCAGCAGTGTGCAGGTTACGGCGCTGACGGCGAACCATCTCGCCCGCCAGGGCCAGGTAAGCCAGCGCACCACGGGATTGTTTGTCGTAGGCCAGGGCCGGCATGCCATAGCTCGGTGCTTCGGCCAAGCGGATGTTACGTGGAATGACCGTATCGTAGAGCTGCTCGCCGAAGTGCTCCTTGAGCTGGACGGAAACGTCGTTCATCAGGCTCAGGCGCGGGTCGTACATGGTTCGCAGCAGACCTTCGACTTTCAGGTTAGGGTTCAGCAGTTCGGAAATGCGCTTGATGTTATCCACAAGGTCGCTCAACCCTTCCAGGGCAAAGTACTCGCACTGCATGGGGATAATGACCCCATCGGCGGCCACCAGGGCGTTGAGGGTCAGCATCGACAGCGACGGAGGGCAATCGATCAGGATGTAATCGTAGTTCTCCCGGATCGGCGCCAATGCACTGCGCAGACGGCTTTCCTTCATCTGCATTTCCAGCAGCACCACTTCGGCAGCCGTCAGGTCACGGTTGGCCGGCAGTAATTGATAACCGCCGTGTTCGGAGAAATGCATGGCCTGGCCCAGATCGCACTCACCGATCAGGACGTCGTAGATGGAGTTCTCCAGGCCATGTTTATCCACACCGCTGCCCATGGTGGCGTTGCCCTGTGGATCAAGGTCGATCAGCAGCACCCGGCGCTTGGTCGCGACCAGGGATGCTGCGAGGTTGATGCAGGTGGTGGTCTTGCCCACACCACCCTTCTGGTTCGCTATCGCGAATACCTTAGCCATTCTTGCTTGTGTTCCCAATCATGCCGTGCGGCGCAGTATCAGCAGATGGCGTTGGCCTTGGCAACCGGGTACGGCCAGGGCGTGTTCGCTATCGAGGTTGAAATCCGACGGCAATGCTACCAGCTCATCGGCCGGATGGACGCCCTTCATTGCCAGCCAGCGTGTTTCGACATCGCCCAGGTGGCGAGTCCAGTTGCTGAAGTTCTCCATGCTGCTGAATGCGCGGGAAATGATCCCGTTGAACGGCTGTGCAGGTTGGAACGCTTCGACCCGGCTGTGGATAACTTGCAGGTTATCCAGCTTGAGCTCGAGTTTGACCTGAGTCAGGAAGCGGGTTTTCTTGCCGTTGCTGTCCAGGCAGGTCACTTGCGAGTCTGGAAACAAGATCGCCAGCGGGATTCCTGGCATGCCGCCGCCGCTGCCGACATCGAGCCAGCGACCGTTTTCGATGAAAAACATCACGCTGAGGCTGTCGAGCAGATGCCTTGAAACCATCTCATCCGGATCGCGCACGGCGGTGAGGTTGTAGGCCTTGTTCCATTTGATCAACAACGCCAGGTAACCCAGCAGTTGCGCATGCTGGGCTTCGCTCAGGCGGACCCCGAGTTGACGGGCACCTGTGGATAACTCGTCGGCGTGTTGCGAGGTGACCATCGAACTCAAGCGCTTTGCTCCAACTGACGGCCCGCGCCGCGTTTTTTCAAATGAATCATCAACAGGGAAATCGCCGCCGGGGTTACGCCAGGGATGCGTGACGCCTGGCCCAGGGTCTCCGGCCGGGTTGTACCGAGCTTGCTCTGGATTTCCTTCGACAGGCCGGAAATGACCGTGTAATCGATATCCACAGGCAGTTTCGTGTCTTCGCTGGCGCGCAGGCGGGCGATCTCGTCCTGCTGGCGGTCGATGTAGCCGGCGTATTTGGTCTTGATCTCGACCTGTTCGGCGACCTGGGGATCTTTCGCGCCTTGGCCCGTCACTTCCACCAGCCCGGCATAGTCGATTTCCGGCCGGCTCAACAGGTTGAGCAGGTTGTATTCGTGCGTCAGCGGCGTGCCGAATTTCGCTGCGATGGCGTCGCCCTGTTCGGTACCGGGACGGACCCAGGTGCTTTTCAGCCGCTGTTCTTCCAGTTCGATCCCTTCGCGTTTCTTGCAGAACGCCGCCCAACGCACGTCATCCACCAGCCCCAGCTCACGGCCTTTCTCGGTCAGGCGCAGATCGGCGTTGTCTTCGCGCAGAATCAGCCGATATTCCGCACGAGAAGTGAACATCCGATACGGTTCCTGGGTACCCAGGGTAATCAGATCATCAACAAGCACCCCGATGTACGCTTCATCGCGACGCGGGCACCAGCTGTCCTTGCCCTGGGCACGCAACGCCGCGTTGGTCCCGGCCAGCAAACCTTGGGCTCCGGCTTCTTCGTAACCAGTGGTGCCGTTGATCTGTCCGGCAAAGAACAGGCCGCCGATAACCTTGGTTTCCAGGCTGCACTTCAGGTCGCGCGGATCGAAGTAGTCATATTCGATGGCGTAGCCCGGGCGGACGATGTGCGCGTTTTCCATGCCGCGGATCGACTGCACGATCTGCAGTTGCACGTCGAACGGCAGGGAGGTCGAGATCCCGTTCGGGTAAAGCTCGTGGGTGGTCAGGCCTTCCGGTTCGATGAAGACCTGGTGGCTTTCCTTGTCGGCAAAGCGATGGATCTTGTCTTCGATCGATGGGCAATAACGTGGACCGACGCCTTCGATCACGCCGGAATACATCGGCGAACGATCCAGGTTGGCGGCAATGATTTCGTGGGTGCGGGCATTGGTGTGGGTGATCCAGCAGCTCACCTGCTGCGGATGCTGCTCTTTCGAGCCCATGAACGACATCACCGGGATCGGCGTATCGCCCGGTTGTTCGGTCATGACCGAGAAATCCACAGACCGACCGTCAATTCGCGGTGGCGTGCCAGTTTTCAGGCGACCTACCCGCAGCGGCAGCTCACGCAGACGCTGAGCCAAGGCAATCGACGGCGGATCCCCCGCGCGGCCGCCGGAATAGTTCTGCATGCCGATGTGGATAAGTCCGCCGAGGAAAGTCCCGGTAGTCAACACCACGGAATCGGCGAAGAAACGCAGGCCCATCTGGGTGACAACACCACGGACCTGATCCTGTTCGACAATCAGGTCATCAGCCGCTTGCTGAAATATCCACAGGTTCGGCTGGTTCTCCAGGATTTCGCGGACAGCCGCCTTGTACAGGACCCGGTCGGCCTGGGCACGAGTGGCCCGTACCGCAGGGCCTTTGCGGCTGTTCAAAACGCGAAACTGGATACCACCCTTATCGGTAGCCATCGCCATCGCACCGCCGAGGGCGTCGATTTCCTTGACCAGATGGCTTTTGCCAATGCCACCGATGGCTGGGTTGCAGCTCATGGCACCGAGGGTTTCCACGTTGTGCGTCAACAGCAGGGTTTTTACACCCATGCGCGCTGATGCAAGTGCTGCCTCGGTACCGGCATGACCGCCGCCGATGACGATCACTTCAAAACGGGAAGGGAAATCCACCACGCACCTCGTGCCTGCTTAATTCAGGTAATTCGGAAATAGGTTATGAGCCTGGTCCTGACGTTTTCTGGACCAGGTCGGCAAGTATAGGGACTTCCCCTTTCCTAAAGAACCCTTTGCACAAAATTTAACCAGCTGTGGAGAACTCGCGGTTAAAAAAATAAAAAAGAGAGAAATTTATAAAACCTTTGTTTTTATGTTTATTCTTACTGCTCACCCGTTCTGTGGATAAACTGCTACAGCCCTTTTATTTCAATGTGTACAGAGATCCTGAACCCTGTGGTCATCTGGCGCTGAGGGGCTTGGATAACCGGTGTAAGCCTGTGGATTAAGTGAATGGTTATCCACAGAGCGGGTTATCTTCACTTTTCAAGGGGGTTTATCAACTGAGCTCAACGTCAGTTACCCACAGGGCTTAATCCACAAGCGAAACCCCATGGGCGAGCCGCCATGAAGGGCAATCGAGGGTAGGAAAAGGGAAGCCGGGCTGCAGGGAACGCGATAGGCAGCCCGTTTTGAGGGAAGGACTTACTTGCCGATGCAGAAGCTGGAGAAAATCCGCCCCAGCAAGTCATCGGAGCTGAACGCACCGGTGATTTCACCCAGGAATTGCTGGGCTTGGCGCAAATCTTCGGCCAGTAATTCGCCGGCACCTGCCAGCGTGAGTTGTGCGCGACCGTGTTCCAGCGCGGCGCTGGCGTGACGCAGGGCTTCGAGGTGGCGACGCCGGGCGCTGAAACTGCTTTCCGAGGTTTGCTCGTAACCCATGCAGGCCTTGAGGTGCTCACGCAGCAGTTCCAGGCCCTCTCCTGCGGCTTTTGCGCTCAGGCTGATGGTCACGTGACCGTCGGCGCTGACCTCGAGAGCGATCGCTTCGCCGGTCAGGTCGGCCTTGTTACGGATCAGGGTGACTTTTGCCGGGTCCGGGCGCACTTCGAGGAACTCAGGCCACAACGCAAAAGGATCATCCGCTTCCGGTGCCGTCGCATCGACCACCAGCAACACGCGATCCGCCTCGCCAATGGCCTTCAGTGCCCGTTCAACGCCGATCTTTTCCACGTGGTCATCGGTATCGCGCAACCCGGCGGTATCCACAACGTGCAGCGGCATGCCATCAATGTGGATATGTTCGCGCAAGATGTCCCGGGTGGTGCCGGCGATCTCCGTGACAATCGCTGCCTCACGACCAGCCAGGGCATTCAGCAGGCTGGATTTACCTGCGTTCGGCCGTCCAGCGATCACCACTGTCATACCGTCACGCAACAAGGCACCCTGCCCCGCTTCGCGCAGTACTATGGATAACTCATCGCGGACCTTATCGAGCATGCTAAGCACATGGCCATCGGCGAGGAAGTCGATTTCTTCCTCCGGGAAGTCGATCGCCGCTTCAACGTAGATACGCAGCCCGATCAATTGTTCGGTGAGGTTATGCACACGCTGCGAGAAAGCACCTTGCAACGAACGTAAGGCATTACGCGCTGCCTGGGCCGAACTGGCTTCGATGAGGTCGGCAATCGCCTCGGCCTGGGCCAGGTCGAGTTTGTCGTTGAGGAAAGCCCGTTCACTGAATTCCCCCGGCCGGGCCAGGCGACAACCCAGTTCAAGACAACGCTTGAGCAGCATGTCCAGCACGATGGGCCCGCCGTGGCCCTGCAGCTCCAGTACGTCTTCACCGGTGAATGAATTCGGCCCTGGGAAATACAGAGCGAGGCCCTCGTCGAGCACTTGCTGGTCGTCACTGAAGAACGGGCCGTAATGAGCAAACCGCGGCTTGAGTTCACGACCACTGATGGCCTTGGCCGCGACACTGGCCAGTGGCCCCGAAATGCGGACGATGCCGACACCGCCGCGCCCTTGGGCGGTGGCAACGGCGGCGATGGTTTCACGAGGTGCGCTCATAAACCGGTATCCAGACAAAAGTGACAGATAGCAAAACGCCCCACTAGGGGGCGTTTTGTGTGGTTATCCACAGTGCAAGTTACGCCTCGGCTTTCTTCGTAGCCGATTCGATCTTACGCGTGATGTACCACTGTTGAGTAATGGACAACACGTTGTTCACAACCCAGTACAGCACCAGACCGGCCGGGAACCACAGGAAGAAGAAGGTAAAGATGATCGGCATCATCTTCATGACCTTCGCCTGCATAGGGTCCGGAGGCGTCGGGTTCAGCTGCTGCTGGATGAACATGGTGGCGCCCATGATGATCGGCAGGATGAAGAACGGATCCTTGATCGACAGGTCGGTAATCCACAGCATGAACGGCGCCTGGCGCATTTCCACGCTTTCCAGCAGAACCCAGTACAGCGACAGGAACACAGGCATCTGTACGAGAATCGGCAAGCAACCACCCAATGGGTTGATCTTCTCTTTCTTGTACAGCTCCATCATGGCCTGGGACATTTTCTGCCGGTCATCGCCATGCTGCTCTTTCAGAGCGGCCAGTTTCGGAGCCACGGCGCGCATGCGAGCCATGGACTTGTAGCTGGCGGCCGACAATGGGAAGAACAAGCCCTTGATCAGCATGGTCAGGAAGATGATCGACCAGCCCCAGTTACCGACGATGCTGTGGATATGTTGCAGCAGCCAGAAGATCGGCTGGGCAATGAACCACAGGAAACCGTAGTCCACGGTCAATTCCAGACCTGGGGACAACTGTTTCAGTACGGCCTGGCTTTTCGGACCGGCATACAACGTAGCGCTGGTTTCAACCTTGGCACCCGGCGCAGCGGTCAATGCAGGACCGGTGTAGCCAATGATGTAGTTGCCTTTGCTGTCCTTGCGGGTCTGGACAATATTGCTTTCACCCTTCTGCGGGATCCAGGCGGTTACAAAATAGTGTTGCAGCCAGGCTACCCAGCCACCTTGCACGGTTTCCTTGAGCTGCGCCTTGTCCATGTCCTTCATGGACACTTTCTTGTACGGCTCCGAACTTGTCCACAGGGCGGCGCCCAGGTAAGTCGCGGTGCCGGTGGCAGTGCTGGAGGACGGATCGGCGCTGGCATCGCGTTTCAGCTGGGCGAACATCGCACCAGACCAGGGCTGCGCGCTCTGGTTGTCGATCAGGTAGGACACGACCACGTCATACAGGCCACGTTTCAAGGTGAAACGCTTGATGTAGTTGACGCCATCCTTGCTGAACTTCAGGTCGACGACCAATTGGTCCTGACCGTCAGCCAGTTGATAACTTTTCTTTTCCGAGGCGTAGACCGGGCGACCGGCTGGATTGGCGTCGGGACCATTGGCGCCGATCAGGCCGCTCTGGGCCAGATAGGTCCGCTCGTTACCGTTATCGAACAGTTGGAACGGAATGTCCGGGTGATCCTGGCGACGCGGATAAAGCGGCAGCGTCAGCTGGGCGATGTCACCACCCTGTGGATCGATTGCCAACTGGAGCACGTCGGTCTTGATCTGGATCAGATCCTTGCTTGCAGCCACCGGGGCTTCGGCAGGCGCACTGGTATCGTTTGCCGCGCGTGGAATGTCATCGCTGCTGGCAGCGTTGGTACCGGAAGTGGTGTCCGGCAGGCTCGGTGCGGTATTGCTGGCTGCAACATTCTGAGTCGGCAGGGCAGCCTGGCCATAGTCCTGGTTCCATTTAAGAACCATGACGTAAGACACGATTGCCAGGGCGACGATCAGGATCGTGCGTTTGATATCCATGATTACTCGGCCATCGAAGAAGAACGGGAGGTAGGGATAGGCGGAACCGGGTCATAACCGCCGGGATTCCACGGATGACAGCGACCTAAACGACGAAAGGTCAGCCAGCCACCGCGCAGAAGGCCATGATTTTCTATGGCTTCGTACGCGTAGCAGGAGCAGCTGGGGTAGAAACGACAGTGACTGGCCATCAAGGGACTAATGGCGTAGCGGTAAAACTGGATCGGAACGAGTGCCAGTTTACGCATCGGGACTGTCTACCCCTGCAGTTTCGGTGTTGACTGGCGATGCTGGCTTGTTACGGGCCAGACGCTTCCAGAGTTTGCCGAAATGCTGAATCAGTTCAGGGTTTTCTACGTCCCCCAAACCTTTGCGCGCGACGATAACAATGTCCCATCCGACCAGTGAATCCTGGTTCAGGCGGAACGATTCGCGCATCAGACGTTTGAGGCGGTTGCGCTGCACGGAGAGCTTGACGCTCTTTTTCCCGATAACCAGCCCTAGGCGGGGGTGATCGAGATCGTTGCTGCGCGCAAGGAGCAGGAGATTTTTCCCCGGAACCTTGCCGGTAGGGGAGTCAAAGACTGCCTTGAAATGCCGGGGTGTAAGCAGACGCTTTTCCCGACCGAAGTCCTGACTCACCTCCAGTGCCGGATTATCAAACTGCCAGACGCGCACGACCTTTGGCGCGACGACGCGACAGGACGGCACGACCGTTCTTGGTAGCCATGCGAGCACGGAAACCGTGGGTACGAGCGCGTTTGATAGTGCTTGGTTGGAAAGTACGTTTCATGTCGTGTTACCTGGTTCGTCCACAACGGGCCGGAATGGCCCCCGTTTTAAGAGACCGGGGATTCTAGAGAAAGCAAGTCCATAGGTCAATTTCCAACCAACGTTTCCTTTAAATAGATGTTCAGGCGTCCGGCCAGCGATCACGTGTGCCAGATATAGAAATAAAGAAGGAAAGTATTTAAAGCTTTTCTGTGAAGCTTATAAAGACTAGCCAGCTGTCTGTCTGTGGATAACCACCTCAAGCCCTTGTCGCTCGTCATGTACAGAGAATGACAACTACGCGGGAAAGCAGTGCCCAGCCTGTGCTGCACGGTCGGATAAGCTGTGTGTGGAAAGGCAGGTTATCCACAGGGCGCTTATCCACCGAGTTTCACCTCCACTTGTACAACGACCTCAAGCGTGGTTATCCACAGAGCTTATCCACTGACCGCCTGTCGTCTTTTTGTGAGTTAACGCATTGATAAATCGTGGGTGAGGGTGAAGCTGCGTGTGGATAAGTGAACGTCTGCTCGCTACAATGGCCGCTTGTTTTTGCCTCACCGGCTTTCAACTTAGGGGATGTCCGTGTCAGTGGAACTTTGGCAGCAGTGCGTGGAGCTTTTGCGCGATGAGCTGCCTGCCCAACAATTCAACACTTGGATCCGCCCACTACAGGTCGAAGCCGAAGGCGACGAGTTGCGCGTCTATGCACCGAACCGTTTCGTTCTCGACTGGGTCAACGAAAAGTATCTGGGCCGGGTCATGGAACTGCTCGACGAGCATGGCAATGGCATGGCGCCTGCGCTGTCCTTATTAATAGGTAGCAAGCGCAGCTCGGCCCCGCGGGCGGCTCCGAATGCGCCGCTGGCTGCCGCGGCTTCCCAGGCTCAGGCTGCCGTGGCACCACCGGCAAACCCGGTCGCCCCCCCTCCCGCACCGAGCAAAAGAAACTCACAGAAGGTGCCCGAGGCCAGTGAAGAGCCTTCCCGGGACAGCTTCGACCCGATGGCGGGCGCCAGCACCCAACAGGCACCGGTACGCGCCGAGCAGCGCACCGTGCAGGTCGAAGGCGCGCTCAAGCACACCAGCTATCTGAACCGCACCTTTACCTTCGAGAACTTCGTCGAAGGCAAGTCCAACCAGCTGGCCCGGGCGGCTGCCTGGCAGGTAGCGGACAACCCCAAGCATGGCTACAACCCGCTGTTCCTGTATGGCGGTGTGGGCCTGGGTAAGACCCACTTGATGCATGCTGTGGGTAACCACTTATTGAAGAAGAACCCGAATGCCAAGGTCGTGTACCTGCATTCCGAGCGCTTCGTCGCCGATATGGTCAAGGCGCTGCAGCTGAACGCCATCAACGAGTTCAAGCGTTTCTACCGTTCGGTGGATGCGCTGCTGATCGACGATATTCAGTTCTTTGCCCGCAAGGAACGTTCCCAGGAAGAGTTTTTCCACACCTTCAACGCGTTGCTTGAAGGCGGACAGCAGGTCATTCTCACCAGTGACCGTTATCCGAAGGAAATCGAAGGCCTGGAAGAGCGCCTGAAGTCGCGTTTCGGCTGGGGCCTGACGGTCGCCGTCGAGCCGCCGGAACTGGAAACCCGGGTGGCGATCCTGATGAAGAAGGCCGATCAGGCGAAGGTCGAGCTGCCCCACGATGCCGCATTCTTCATCGCCCAGCGTATTCGTTCCAACGTGCGCGAGCTCGAAGGTGCACTCAAGCGGGTGATCGCGCACTCCCACTTCATGGGCCGCGACATCACCATCGAACTGATTCGTGAGTCCTTGAAGGATCTCCTGGCGCTTCAGGACAAGCTTGTTTCTGTGGATAACATTCAGCGAACGGTTGCTGAGTACTACAAAATCAAGATCTCCGATCTGCTCTCCAAACGCCGTTCGCGTTCGGTGGCCCGGCCGCGCCAGGTGGCCATGGCCTTGTCCAAGGAGCTGACCAACCACAGCCTGCCGGAAATCGGCGATGTGTTTGGCGGACGCGACCACACCACGGTGTTGCACGCCTGCCGCAAGATCAATGAACTTAAGGAATCCGACGCGGACATCCGCGAGGACTACAAGAACCTGCTGCGTACACTGACCACTTGATGACCACCAGCGCAGCTTATTAAGGCAAGGGACTAGACCATGCATTTCACCATTCAACGCGAAGCCCTGTTGAAACCCCTGCAACTGGTCGCAGGCGTCGTCGAACGCCGCCAGACCTTGCCGGTACTTTCCAACGTGCTGCTGGTTGTCGAAGGCCAGCAACTGTCGCTGACCGGTACCGACCTGGAAGTCGAGCTGGTCGGTCGTGTGCAGCTTGAAGAGCCGGCCGATCCGGGTTCCATCACGGTGCCGGCGCGCAAGCTGATGGACATCTGCAAGAGCCTGCCCAACGATGCGCTGATCGACATCAAGGTCGATGAGCAGAAGCTCGTGGTCAAGGCCGGGCGCAGCCGTTTCACCCTGTCGACCCTGCCTGCCAACGACTTCCCAACCGTGGAGGAAGGCCCGGGCTCGCTGACTTGCAGCCTCGAGCAAAGCAGGCTGCGTCGCTTGATCGAGCGCACCAGCTTCGCCATGGCCCAGCAGGACGTGCGTTACTACCTCAACGGCATGCTGCTGGAAGTGTCCGCCGGGGTTATCCGCGCCGTTGCCACCGACGGTCACCGCCTGGCGATGTGCTCGATGCAAGCCGATATCGGCCAGCCGGATCGCCACCAAGTGATCGTGCCCCGCAAAGGTATCCTGGAGCTGGCGCGCCTGCTGACCGAACCGGACGGCAACGTCAGCATCGTATTGGGCCAGCACCACATCCGCGCCACCACCGGCGAGTTCACCTTCACTTCCAAGCTGGTCGACGGCAAATTCCCCGACTACGAGCGTGTGCTGCCCAAAGGTGGCGACAAGCTGGTACTGGGTGACCGCCAGGCGCTGCGCGAGGCCTTCAGCCGTACCGCGATCCTGTCCAACGAGAAGTACCGCGGCATCCGCCTGCAACTGGCCAGCGGCCAGTTGAAAATCCAGGCGAACAACCCGGAACAGGAAGAAGCGGAAGAAGAAGTGGGCGTTGACTACAACGGCGGCTCCCTGGAGATCGGCTTCAACGTCAGCTACCTGCTCGACGTGCTGGGCGTGATGACCACTGAGCAGGTACGCCTGATCCTGTCGGACTCCAACAGCAGTGCGTTGGTGCAGGAATCCGATAACGACGACTCGGCCTACGTTGTCATGCCGATGCGTCTGTAAATCAGCAGAAGCTAGATGTCCTTAAGTCGCGTCTCGGTCACCGCGGTGCGTAATCTGCACCCGGTGACCTTCTCCCCTTCCCCCCGCATCAATATCCTTTACGGCGCCAACGGCAGCGGCAAAACCAGCGTTCTGGAAGCCGTACACTTGCTGGGGCTTGCCCGTTCGTTTCGCAGCACCCGCCTGTTACCGGTCATCCAGTACGATCAACTGGCCTGTACGGTGTTCGGACAAGTGGAGTTGGCGGAAGGGGGTCATAGCGCGTTGGGCATATCACGGGACCGGCAAGGCGAGTTCCAGATTCGCATCGACGGCCAGAACGCCCGCAGTGCCGCACAACTGGCGGAGATCCTGCCGTTGCAGTTGATCAACCCGGACAGTTTCCGCCTGCTGGAAGGCGCACCGAAAATTCGCCGGCAGTTCCTGGACTGGGGTGTGTTTCACGTGGAGCCGCGTTTCATGGCGACCTGGCAGCGCTTGCAGAAGGCGCTGCGCCAGAGAAACTCTTGGCTGCGGCATGGTACACTTGACGCCGTTTCGCAAGCGGTTTGGGACAGGGAACTGTGCCAGGCCAGCGCTGAAATCGATGAATACCGCCGCGCTTACATCAAAGCCTTGAAACCGGTCTTCGAGCAGACCTTGAGCGAACTGGTTGAGCTCGAGGGCCTGACGCTCAGCTATTACCGAGGCTGGGACAAGGATCGGGAATTGAGTGCCGTACTGGCTGGCTCGCTGCAACGGGACCAGCAGATGGGCCACACCCAGGCTGGACCTCAACGCGCTGACTTGCGCCTCAGATTGGGCGCCCATAACGCCGCGGACATTTTGTCCCGGGGTCAGCAGAAGTTGGTGGTGTGTGCTTTGCGTATCGCCCAGGGGCACCTGGTCAGCCAGGCCCGTCGCGGTCAGTGTATTTATCTGGTGGATGACCTGCCGTCCGAGCTGGACGAGGCCCACCGTCGAGCGCTTTGCCGTTTGCTGGAAGACTTACGCTGCCAGGTTTTCATCACCTGTGTAGATCACGAATTATTGAAGGAAGGCTGGCAGACGGAAACGCCAGTCGCTCTGTTCCACGTGGAACAGGGCCGTATCACCCAGACCCACGACCATCGGGAGTGAAGGCATTGAGCGAAGAAAATACGTACGACTCAACGAGCATTAAAGTGCTGAAAGGCCTGGATGCCGTACGCAAACGTCCCGGTATGTACATTGGTGACACCGACGATGGCAGCGGTCTGCACCACATGGTGTTCGAGGTGGTCGACAACTCCATCGACGAAGCCCTCGCCGGCTATTGCGACGACATCAGCATCACCATCCACCCGGATGAGTCCATCACCGTTCGTGACAACGGTCGAGGCATCCCGGTCGACGTGCACAAGGAAGAAGGCGTTTCCGCGGCCGAGGTCATCATGACCGTGCTGCACGCCGGCGGTAAGTTCGATGACAACTCCTACAAGGTTTCCGGCGGGCTGCACGGTGTAGGTGTCTCTGTGGTGAACGCGCTGTCCGAGGAACTGGTGCTCACCGTGCGCCGCAGCGGCAAGATCTGGGAACAGACCTACGTCCATGGTGTGCCACAGGCGCCGATGGCCATCGTTGGCGACAGCGAAACCACCGGTACCCAGATTCACTTCAAGGCTTCCAGTGAAACCTTCAAGAACATCCACTTCAGCTGGGACATCCTGGCCAAGCGGATTCGTGAGCTGTCCTTCCTCAACTCCGGCGTCGGCATCGTCCTCAAGGACGAGCGCAGCGGCAAGGAAGAGCTGTTCAAGTACGAAGGTGGCTTGCGTGCATTCGTTGAATACCTGAACACCAACAAGACCGCGGTCAACCAGGTGTTCCACTTCAACATCCAGCGCGAAGATGGCATCGGCGTGGAAATCGCCCTGCAGTGGAACGACAGCTTCAACGAGAACCTGTTGTGCTTCACCAACAACATTCCGCAGCGCGATGGCGGCACCCATCTGGTGGGCTTCCGTTCGGCGTTGACGCGCAACCTGAACAACTACATCGAGCAGGAAGGCCTGGCGAAGAAGCATAAAGTCGCCACCACCGGTGACGATGCCCGTGAAGGCCTGACGGCGATCATTTCGGTGAAAGTGCCGGATCCGAAGTTCAGTTCCCAGACCAAGGACAAGCTGGTGTCTTCCGAAGTGAAGACCGCGGTCGAGCAGGAAATGGGCAAGTACTTCTCCGACTTCCTGCTGGAGAACCCGAACGAAGCCAAGCTGGTGGTCGGCAAGATGATCGACGCCGCGCGTGCCCGTGAAGCGGCGCGCAAGGCCCGTGAGATGACCCGCCGCAAAGGCGCGCTGGACATCGCCGGCCTGCCGGGCAAGCTGGCTGACTGCCAGGAAAAGGACCCTGCCCTGTCCGAACTGTACCTCGTGGAAGGTGACTCTGCTGGCGGCTCCGCCAAGCAGGGACGCAACCGCCGGACCCAGGCCATCCTGCCCCTCAAGGGCAAGATCCTGAACGTCGAGAAGGCGCGCTTCGACAAGATGATCTCCTCGCAGGAAGTCGGCACGCTCATCACCGCGCTGGGCTGTGGCATCGGCCGCGAAGAGTACAACATCGACAAGCTGCGCTATCACAACATCATCATCATGACCGACGCCGACGTCGACGGTTCGCACATCCGCACCCTGCTGCTGACGTTCTTCTTCCGTCAGTTGCCGGAGCTGATCGAGCGCGGCTACATCTACATCGCCCAGCCGCCGCTGTACAAGGTCAAGAAAGGCAAGCAGGAGCAATACATCAAGGACGACGACGCCATGGAAGAGTACATGACGCAGTCGGCCCTGGAAGATGCGAGCCTGCACCTGAACGAAGACGCCCCGGGTATTTCCGGTGAGGCCCTCGAGCGCCTGGTCAACGACTTCCGCCTGGTGATGAAAACCCTCAAGCGCCTGTCGCGCCTGTACCCACAGGAACTGACCGAGCACTTCATCTACCTGCCGGCCGTCAGCATGGAGCAGTTGTCCGATCATGCAGCGATGCAGGATTGGCTGGCTCAGTACGAAGTGCGCCTGCGCACCGTCGAGAAGTCCGGCCTGGTCTACAAAGCCAGCCTGCGTGAAGACCGCGAGCGTAATGTCTGGCTGCCGGAGGTCGAACTGATCTCCCACGGCCTGTCGAACTACGTCACCTTCAACCGCGACTTCTTCAGCAGCAATGACTACAAGACGGTCGTATCCCTCGGCGCGCAACTGAGCACGCTGCTGGACGAAGGCGCCTACATCCAGCGTGGCGAGCGCAAGAAAGCCGTGACCGAGTTCAAGGAAGCCCTTGAATGGCTGATGGCTGAAAGCACCAAGCGCCACACCATCCAGCGATACAAAGGGTTGGGCGAGATGAACCCGGATCAGCTGTGGGAAACCACCATGGACCCGGGCTCGCGCCGGATGCTGAAGGTGACCATCGAAGACGCCATTGGCGCTGACCAGATCTTCAACACCCTGATGGGTGATGCGGTCGAGCCTCGTCGTGACTTCATCGAGAGCAACGCGCTGGCAGTGTCCAACCTGGATTTCTGATCCCTCGCTCAGTGCAGCCACAAAAAAGCCAACGCTCATGCGTTGGCTTTTTTTTACGCTTGAAAAAAATGTTCCCCTTCAGACTGCACAGTCGAAAATCGGGTAACGCAGTAACACTTAGGAACAAACCTTTCATTCTCAAGCACTTGGATATCGCCCCTGGGCTCCGGTACCACGGGTCCTCAGGCTTTCTGGCGTAAAACTTGCGTGTTAAATAAACAACACATCGTTTCTTTAAATTTACAAAGACACGGTGGTACGAGGCGGTACGAATAAATTCAAGACCAAAGGTAGTCTCAATGAGTGGTACGCAAACTTCCAACAATCTGGAGCAAGGGCTCAAACCCCGTCATGTGACGATGCTCTCCATCGCCGGCGTAATTGGTGCCGGGCTTTTCGTAGGTTCCGGTCACGCTATCGCGGCAGCCGGTCCGGCGGTGCTGTTGGCCTACGCCGCCGCTGGGGCATTGGTGGTGTTGGTGATGCGGATGCTGGGCGAAATGGCGGTGGCTTCGCCGGACACCGGTTCGTTCTCGACTTACGCCGATCGTGCGATTGGTCACTGGGCCGGTTTCACCATCGGTTGGCTCTATTGGTGGTTCTGGGTGCTGGTTATTCCCTTGGAGGCCAACGCCGCTGCGACCATCCTGCATGCCTGGTTTCCAAACGTGGCCATCTGGGTGTTCACTCTGGTCATCACGTTGCTGCTGACCATCACCAATCTATTCAGTGTGAAGAACTACGGGGAGTTCGAGTTCTGGTTCGCCCTGGTCAAGGTCATCGCAATCATTGGCTTCATCGCCCTTGGTACGTTGGCAATCTTCGGTCTTTTGCCCACCAGCCAGGTCAGCGGCGTTTCGCACCTGTTTGACACTCAAGGCTTCCTGCCAAACGGCATGGGCGCGGTGTTGGGCGCGATCCTGACCACCATGTTCTCGTTCATGGGCACCGAGATCGTGACCATCGCGGCGGCCGAATCGAAGAACCCGGGGCAGCAGATTTCCAAGGCCACCAACTCGGTCATCTGGCGGATTGGCTTGTTCTACCTTGTGTCGATTTTCATGGTCGTCTCCCTGGTGCCATGGAATGACCCGCTGCTCGCCAGCGTGGGTTCCTACCAGACCGTGCTGGAGCGCATGGGCATTCCGAACGCCAAGCTGATCGTCGATATCGTGGTGCTGGTGGCGGTGACCAGTTGCCTGAACTCGGCGCTCTACACGGCGTCGCGCATGATGTTCTCGCTGGGTAAACGCGGCGACGCGCCAGCTGTCTCCCAACGCACCAACAAGAGCGGCACCCCTTACTGGGCGGTGGTGCTGTCGACTGCTGCTGCGTTCCTGGCAGTGTTCGCCAACTACGTGGCCCCGGCTGCGGTGTTCGAATTCCTGTTGGCCAGCTCCGGCGCCATCGCATTGCTGGTGTATCTGGTGATCGCGTTCTCGCAACTGCGCATGCGCAAGCAACGTATGGCTCGCGGCGAGAAAATTGCCTTCAGCATGTGGTTGTTCCCGGGCCTCACCTATGCGGTGATCATCTTCATCGTCGCGGCCCTGACCATCATGCTGTTCCAGGAAGCCCACCGTGTGGAGATTCTGGCGACTGGACTGTTGAGCCTGTTGGTGGTGGTATCCGGGCTCCTCGTGCAGCGTCGTCGGATTGCAAAAGCAGGAAGCCTGGTACAGGCGCACGGCTGACATTCACTGTGGATCGTTCCCACGCTCTGCGTGGGAATGCAGCCAGAGACGCTCTGCGTCTCAAAGAGCCGAACGCAGAGCGTCCGTTGAGACATTCCCACGCAGAGCGTGGGAACGATCAACCTAACTTGCCACCGACGCTTCGCTTCCCGTCGCCACACTCTCCAACCGATACCCATACCCATAAATCGTCAACAACTGCCAACCTCGATCCGCCGTCAGGCCAAGCTTGTTGCGCAGGCGATAGATATGGGTATCGAGCGGGCGGGACGAGGTCATTTCTTCGTGGCTCCAGAAGCGTTCGTAGAAGTACTCCCGGGACAATGGACGACCCAAGTTGGCGAACAGGCAACGGGCCAGGCGGTATTCCCGTTCGGTCAGGCTGATGGGGATGCCGGCGCGGGTGACGGTCAGCTCGGCGTCGTCGAACGCCAGGTCGTTGAACACCAGCGTTTCGCTGGCCGGAGCACGTTGCAGGTTATGGCGACGCAACACGGCAGTCACCCTGGCCTTGAGCTCGTTGGGCCTGAACGGTTTGCTCACGTAATCATCGGCGCCGGCGTTGAGGGCCTGGACGATGTCGTGTTCACCGTCGCGGCTGGTGAGCATGATGGCCGCAGGTGGCGCGTCCATGTGCTCGCGAGTCCAGCGCAGCAGCGACAAGCCGCTGATATCGGGCAGTTGCCAATCGAGGATCAACAGGTCGAAAGTCTCCCGACGCAGTTGCCGCAACAGGTCCTCGCCGCGTTCGAAACTGTGCAGGGTCCAGGCCTGCTCGCCCCTGCCGGGGATCTGCTGCAGTGTCTGTTCCACCCGGCGCAACTCGGCCGGTTCGTCATCCAGTATGGCGACACGCATGGGCGCGATTCCTTGATCTCGAAGGTAACGGACATCATCAGGGGGCCTACGCAAACTCTCAGCTCCGTTGCGGTTCCCCTGTCGCAGGCTGCGACAATACCGGCTCACGGCGGAGAGGGAAAGGCAGCAGCACGCCACCCATCGAGTCCGCTATAGTCTTGCGCTTCGCATCAACCATGAAGCCAATCCTCTCTCGTGTTCGGTCAGGGTATCTATGAGTCATCCGCGTCGCAGTGAAAGCCGTGAACCCACCCAGGCCCAGCGGTTGTTTCGACAATTGGTGCGTGAGTGGTTGTGGATAAGTCTGCTGCTGTTACCGGTGACGGCGCTGCTGTCGTTCAGTGCCCAATCGGCCCGCCATGGTTCGAGCGCCGTATTATCGGTGTGCCTGGTGGCCTGTGTATTGGGATTGTTGTTGCTGCGCCCTCACCTGGCCTTGTGGACGATGGTGGGTGGTATGGCTGCGGCGTTGTCGATCAGTGCTGTGCTGGCGTTGGAGGGCTGGTGGTGGTCGCCGATGGCGAGTGTGACAGGCATGCTGTTCGGCTACCTGATCTGGAACTGGCGACGCCTGAGCGTGGTGCTGGCCTATTTCGGCTGGGAATTGGCGCGCCTGGACGCCGAGCCGAAAGTGTTTCCGGAACGCCGCCGGACCCCCTACACCGGCAGTGACCGCCTGCAGGGCCAGATCATGGCCCTGGAACAAGCCATGGGCAGGACACGCGATACCCGCCGCTTCATCGCTGATGGCCTGGAATATCTGCCCGTCGCGACCATGATCAGTGATCCGCAAGGTCGGATCTTGCTCGGTAACCGCAAGGCCCGGGATCTGTTCGGCCATGTCCTGGCTGGCGGCGATGTGTTGGAAGAACTTGTGCAACTAGGGTATCCGGTGCTGGAGCGTGAACCCCATCACCGGTTATCCACATTGCCGCTGGTGGAGTTTCGCGACACTCGCGAGCGCAGCCTGCGCCTGGAACGCGCCCCGCTCATGCCGGTGGACGGCGATACGCCCATTGGCTGGTTGCTGAGCTTGATCGACCTGAGCGCCGAGCGCGAAGCCGAAGAGCAGCGCAGCGTGATGTTGCGTTTTCTCTCCCATGACTTGCGTGCGCCCCACTCGGCGATCCTGGCGTTGCTCGACGTGCAGCGGCATCAGGTCGGGGGAAATGACTTGCTGTTCGATCAGATCGAGCGCCAGGTTCGCCGAGCCTTGGACTTGACGGAAGGCTTCGTGCAGTTGGCCAAGGCGGAATCCGAGGCGTACCAATTCCAGCCGACCCTGTTCGCCATGCTGATCCTGGATGTGCTGGACCAGGCGTTACCCATCGCCCAGGCCAAGCGCATCCAACTGAGCCATGGGGTAGATGATGAAGAAGCCATGGTGAGGGCAGACCAATCCCTGCTGACTCGTGCGCTGTTCAATCTGCTGGAAAATGCCATCAAGTACAGCTCACCTGACAGCCGCATTTCACTGACGGTTCGTTGCGCGGAGGGCTGGTTGGTCTGCGAGGTCGGCGATCAGGGTAAAGGCATTACTGCCGAGGAACTGCCCGCTCTGTTCAGCCAATACCGGCGGTTTTCGTCGGCCCACGGCGTTGATGGGATTGGCTTGGGATTGTCGATGGTCAAAGCCGTGGTTGACCGCCATGGCGGGCACATTGAATGTCAAAGCGTGGTCGGTGAAGGCACGACGTTCAGTTTGCGCTTCCCCTTGCTGGGGGATGAGTCGAAAGATCGCAGCGTTCTATAAAACCGCCGCAGGCAACAAACCGACCGAACGCTATAAAAACTTATGCACGTCCCGGCCGGTTTTATGTTCTTAAGAAATATGTATTAAAAACATCAGGTTACAAGATAAAAGCTGTGTTTTGAGAGAAAACGGTACACAGCTTATCCACAGATATCAGACAGCGAGTTGGTCGGTAGCCGCCGGCGTTGTGGGAGTCGGGGGAAGCGAGCCCATGTCCCGCTGGGTCTGTTCGTTCCAGGCCTGGACCCGGTCGTTGAGCTCGGCAATGGCGCGGGGCCCGCTGCCTTGGGCATACATCGGCTCACCGATCACCACCGTGATCACCCCTGGGGTCCGGATCCAGCCAGCCTTGGGCCAGAATTTGCCGGCATTGTGTGCAATCGGCAGTACAGGCAGATCGGCATTGACCGCCAATGCCGAACCGCTGCGGGAAAACTTGCCAACCGTGCCATAGGGGACGCGGGTACCTTCTGGAAAAATCAGCACCCAGACGTTGTCCTTGAGCAGTTCGTCGCCCTTCTGTGCCACCTGCTTGAGCGCAGCCTTGGGGTTGTCGCGATCGATGGCAATCGGCCGCAGCATCGCCATGGCCCAGCCGAAGAACGGCACGAACAGCAGTTCACGCTTGAGCACTTGGCTCAGCGGCTCGAAATAGGCCGACAGGAAAAAGGTTTCCCAGGTGCTCTGGTGATTGGACTGGATCACGCAGGGCCGGTCCGGCACGTTCTCGGCACCCTTCACTTCATAACGAATGCCCAGGAACACTTTGCTCAACCACAGTGCGCAACGGCACCAGTACACGTTGATGAAGCGGTAGCGCGCCTTGAACGGCATGAAGGGCGCGACAAAAAAACTCAGGGAGCACCACAACAAGGAACTGGTGCCCAACAGCAGGTAAAAGAGAAAAGATCTGATGGCCTGCAATATCGACATAGCGGCATTTACCGTTGCGGGCAATGCCCGCCTGTTCAAGCGCTTCCCGAACAATCCTTGATCAGGATGTCTTGGGAGCTCTAATTGTGGATAAGTTCAGCGGCAATCGCCGCCAGGTCGTCAAAAATCAAAGTGCCTACCGGTAGGGTCTTGCCCAGAGTCTTTTCGCCTTTCCCGGTCTTTACCAAAACTGGCTGACAATCGACGGCCCTGGCCGCCTCCAGGTCACCGAGGCTGTCGCCGACGAACCAGACGCCCGCCAGCGGCACAGCATAATGCTCGGCAATGGCCTTCAACATGCCCGGTTTGGGTTTGCGGCAATCGCACCCTTCATCCGGCCCATGGGGACAATAGACGATCAGCCCGACTTCGCCGCCCTGCTCGGCCACCAGGGCACGCAAGCGCTCATGCATGGCGTCGAGGACCGCGAGGTCATAGTAACCGCGAGCGATGCCCGACTGGTTGGTGGCAACCGCCACCGTCCAGCCGGCCTTGCTCAACTGCGCGATGGCTTCGATCGAGCCGGGGATCGGCAGCCACTCCTCCACCGATTTGATGTAAGCGTCGGAGTCGTGATTGATCACCCCGTCCCGATCGAGAATCAGCAGTTTCAAGACTTACCCCAGCAGCGAAATGTCGGCGACGCCGAGGAACAGCCCACGCAGACGCGCCAGCAGTGCATAACGGTTGGCCCGTACGCTGGCGTCTTCGGCATTGACCATCACCGCTTCGAAGAACGCATCCACCGGTTCGCGCAGTGCTGCCAGGCGTGCCAGGGTTTCGCTGTACTGCCGTGCCGCGGCCATCGGCTGGACGGCCTGGTCTGCCTGCTGGATCGCCGAATACAGGGAGAACTCATTGGCATTGTCGAAGTACTTGGCTTCGACGGTGGCCGCGATATTGCCTTCGGCCTTGCTCAGCAGGTTCGACACACGCTTGTTCACCGCCGCCAAGGCTGCCGCTTCCGGCAGTTTGCGGAAGGCCTGGACGGCTTGCACGCGCTGGTCGAAGTCCAGGGCCGAACCCGGCTTCAGGGCACGCACCGACAAGTAGGTCGCGACATCGACGCCTTCGTCTTCATAACGTGCACGCAGGCGGTCGAAGATGAACTCCAGTACTGCATCGGCCAGGCCGGCAGCCTTGACCTTGCTGCCGAACGCGTTGACGGCGAAGGCCACCGCATCGTTCAGGTCCAGGTCCAATTGCTTGTCGATCAGGATCCGCAACACACCCAGCGCCGCGCGACGCAGGGCATAGGGGTCCTTGCTGCCGGTGGGCAGCATGCCGATACCGAAAATGCCGACCAGGGTGTCGAGCTTGTCGGCGATCGCCACGGCCGCACCGGTCAGGGTGGTCGGCAGCTCGGCGCCGGCACCACGGGGCATGTACTGCTCGTTCAGCGCCAGGGCGACGTCTTGCGGCTCACCGTCGTTGAGGGCGTAGTAGTAACCGGCGATGCCTTGCATCTCCGGGAACTCACCGACCATCTCGGTGGACAAGTCGCACTTGGACAGGATGCCGGCACGGGCCGCGCGCTGGGCGTCGCCGCCGATGCGTGGGGCGATGAACGCCGCCAGCTTGGAAACGCGCTCGGCCTTGTCATAGACGCTGCCGAGTTTTTCCTGGAACACCACGTTCTGCAGGCGTTCGTTGAAGCTTTCCAGCGGTTGCTTCTTGTCTTGCTTGAAGAAGAACTCGGCATCGGTCAGGCGCGGGCGAACGACTTTTTCGTTACCGGCGATGATCTGCTGCGGGTCCTTGCTTTCGATGTTGGCGACCGTGATGAAGCGCGGCAGCAACTTGCCGTCGGCGTCCAGCAGGCAGAAATACTTCTGGTTGTCCTGCATGGTGGTGATCAGCGCTTCCTGCGGCACTTCAAGGAAACGTTCCTCGAACGAGCACACCAGCGGCACCGGCCATTCCACCAGTGCGGTCACTTCGTCCAGCAGGCTTGGCGGCACGATGGCGGTGCCTTCCTGGCGGGTGGCCAGCTCTTCGGTGCGCTTGCTGATCAGCTCGCGACGCTCGTTGGCGTCGGCCAGCACGTAGGCGGCACGCAGGTCGGCCAGGTAGTTGGCCGGCGAGGTGATGCGCACGCTTTCCGGGTGATGGAAGCGGTGACCGCGGGAATCGCGGCCGGCCTTCTGGGCCAGGATCGTGCAGTCGATGACCTGGTCACCCAGCAGCATCACCAGCCATTGGGTCGGACGCACGAACTCTTCCTTGCGCGCGGCCCAGCGCATGCGCTTGGGAATCGGCAAGTCATTGAGGGAGTCTTCGACGATGGTCGGCAGCAGGCTGGCGGTCGGCTTGCCCTTGATGCTCTGGCTATAGCGCAGCTTCGGGCCGCTCTGGTCGATTTCGCTCAGGTCCACACCGCACTTCTTGGCGAAGCCCAGGGCAGCCTGGGTCGGATTGCCGTCGGCGTCGAACGCGGCCTGGCGTGGCGGGCCATCGAGGTTGATGCTGCGGTCCGGCTGCTGGGTCGCCAGGCCGGTGATCAACACGGCCAGGCGGCGCGGCGCGGCGTAGACGTGCTTGGTTTCGAAGTTCAGGCCGGCGGTTTGCAGGCCTTTTTCGATCCCGGCCAGGAACGCATCGGCCAGGGTATTCAGGGCTTTGGGTGGCAGTTCTTCGGTGCCCAGTTCAACCAGAAAATCTTGAGCACTCATTGTGCAGCCTCCAGCTTAGCCAACACTTCATCACGCAGGTCCGGGGTCGCCATCGGGAAGCCCAGCTTGGCACGGGCCATCAGGTAGGCTTGCGCGACGGAACGCGCCAGGGTGCGCACACGCAGGATGTATTGCTGGCGCGCGGTCACGGAAATCGCCCGGCGTGCGTCCAGCAGGTTGAAGGTATGGGACGCCTTCAACACCATTTCATAGCTCGGCAACGGCAGCGGCTGGTCCAGCTCGATCAGGCGCTTGGCTTCGCTTTCATAGAAATCGAACAGTTCGAACAGCTTGTCGACGTTGGCGTGTTCGAAGTTGTAGGTCGACTGTTCCACTTCGTTCTGGTGGAACACGTCGCCGTAAGTCACCTTGCCGAACGGGCCGTCGGCCCATACCAGGTCGTAGACCGAATCCACGCCTTGCAGGTACATGGCCAGGCGTTCCAGGCCGTAGGTGATCTCGCCGGTGACCGGGTAGCACTCGATGCCGCCGGCCTGTTGGAAGTAGGTGAACTGCGACACTTCCATGCCATTGAGCCAGACTTCCCAGCCCAGGCCCCAGGCGCCCAGGGTCGGCGACTCCCAGTTGTCCTCGACGAAACGGATGTCATGCACCAGCGGGTCGAGACCCACGTGCTTGAGGGAGCCCAGGTACAGTTCCTGGAAGTTCTCCGGGTTCGGCTTCAGGACCACCTGGAACTGGTAGTAGTGCTGCAGACGGTTCGGGTTTTCGCCGTAGCGGCCGTCAGTCGGGCGGCGGCTGGGCTGCACATAGGCGGCGTTCCAGGTTTCCGGGCCGATGGCACGCAGAAACGTGGCAGTGTGGAAAGTGCCGGCGCCTACTTCCATATCGTAGGGCTGAAGTACCACGCAACCTTGCTCGGCCCAGTATTGCTGGAGGGCGAGGATCAAGTCTTGGAAGGTACGCACGGCTGGCGTAGGCTGGCTCACGAAATTCACCTGTTTCTTGGGCTGCGATTTAAAGAGCGGGAGTATACCCGATTCGTTCGTGCGCACGCCCCCTGGAGCCTTATGCCACGCTGCTTTTGGTGTTCCGAAGATCCGTTGTACATGGCCTATCACGATCAGGAGTGGGGGACGCCGCTGCGCGATGCGCAGGGTTTGTTCGAGTTGCTTTTGCTCGAAGGGTTCCAGGCCGGGCTGTCCTGGATCACCGTGTTGCGCAAACGCGCGCATTACCGCGAGGTGCTGTACAACTTCGACGTACAGCGGGTGGCGCAGATGAGCGATGCCGAAATCGAGGACCTGATGCAGGACCCCGGCATCATCCGCAACCGTCTCAAGCTCAAGGCCGCGCGCCGCAACGCCCAGGCCTGGCTGGCGCTGGAAGACCCGGTGGCGTTCCTCTGGTCGTTCGTCGGCGACAGCCCCATCATCAATCATTTCAGGGACCGCACCGAAGTGCCGGCCATCACCCCCGAAGCCGTGCAGATGAGCAAGGGTCTGAAAAAGGCCGGCTTCACCTTCGTCGGGCCGACCATTTGCTACGCCTTCATGCAGGCCTCGGGCATGGTGATGGACCACACCCAGGACTGCGACCGCTACGCCGAGCTGGCAAACGGCGGTTAGAATAGCCGGCTCGCAACACGGCCCATGAATTCAGGAGTGACCTGTGGATAAGTTGAAAGGCGCCTTGCTGGTCGGCGCTCTGCGGTTGTTTGCGCTGCTGCCTTGGCGGGCCGTGCAAGCGGTGGGGTCGGCCATCGGCTGGCTCATGTGGAAACTGCCCAATCGCTCCCGCGACGTGGTGCGGATCAACCTCGCCAAGTGCTTTCCCGAGATGGACCCGGCCGAGCGCGAGCGACTGGTGGGCCAGAGCCTCAAGGACATCGGCAAATCCCTGACCGAAAGCGCCTGCGCCTGGATCTGGCCGGCCCAGCGCTCCATCGAACTGGTGCGTGAAGTCGAGGGCCTGGAAATATTGAAAGAAGCCCTGGCGTCCGGCAAGGGCGTGGTGGGCATCACCAGCCACCTGGGCAACTGGGAAGTGCTCAACCACTTTTATTGCAGCCAGTGCAAACCGATCATTTTCTACCGTCCGCCCAAGCTCAAGGCGGTGGATGAACTGCTGCAAAAGCAGCGGGTGCAACTGGGCAACAAAGTCGCGGCGTCCACCAAGGAAGGCATCCTCAGCGTCATCAAGGAAGTGCGCAAGGGCGGCCAAGTCGGCATCCCCGCGGACCCGGAACCGGCCGAATCCGCCGGCATCTTCGTGCCCTTCTTCGCCACCCAGGCCCTGACCAGCAAGTTCGTACCGAACATGCTCGCCGGCGGCAAGGCCGTCGGCGTCTTCCTCCACGCCCTGCGCCTGCCGGACGGCTCCGGCTACAAAGTCATCCTCGAAGCCGCCCCCGAGGCCATGTACAGCACCGACACCGCAACCGCCTGCGCCGCCATGAGCCAGGTAGTGGAGCGTTACGTACGGGCGTACCCGAGCCAATACATGTGGAGCATGAAACGCTTCAAGAAACGCCCGCCGGGCGAGGCGCGGTGGTACTGAAGGCCCGCCACTTCATAAGATCGGCCCCACCGGGATTTATGGTGAATGCAGAGTCTGCGAACACCCAAGAACCCCTGTGGGATGGTTGCACTGTCTGTGAACAGCCCGAAAAAACTGTGGGAGCGAGCCTGCTCGCGATAGCGCCTTCACAGCCGCCGCTGAATTAACTGACTCCACCTTCCTGTGGCGAGGGGATTCATCCCCGCTGGGCTGCGAAGCAGCCCCAACTTCCTACAGACGATCCGCACCAGCGCTGCTTTCCAACCAAGCAGAGGCAGCCCCTAGCCCGTGAATTCCAGGCCTTCCCGTCGCCTGTTTATTCCCCGACCGCCACCCTTCTCCCAACCCACACATCCTTGCGCCGTTGCCTACAACTACGCCAGAATCCGCCCGCTTGTGCGTCCTGCCCCCGGGTTCTATCGTCTTCCTGCCACTGCTCATCAGTGGTCGGGTTTAGTAGCCCGTGGTTTCCCGCAAGATGCATGAGCTCCATTCAGGCAGGTATTTCCCATCCCTGTTCTTGATGGTGGCTGTGCGCAGGGCGCTTCGGCGCGCCGGCAATGCTGGAATCCCCGGTCTACTAACCTGCGTACAGCCGCCACCCTTCTTTTAGTAGGGAAGAGGTCGCGGCCTCACTGAGGATTCCAGCTTATGTTCAAAGTAACTCCAAACCCTCCGGAAACGGAGCAAGCCCCCCCGCGCACAAAATCCGGGACCAAAAAGCTCGATGAAGCTGCAGAGCGCGCCTTGGATTTCTATCTCTCTCCCAGAGCAACAAAACCCGACGATCCCCAACCGGGCCAGATATTCACAATCGTAAAAGACATCGACAACGAATCCCTGCTCGCCAACCTCACCGAAACCCTGGCCTCGGCTGACGCCATGGTCAACGACCTCGCCTTCGAACTGGAAGGTTCGCGCCGTCATGTGGCGCTCGGTATTCAGCAACTGATCGAGCTGGGTTCGTTGCTGGCAAATCGGGTGCTGGATAACGTTGAGACGCGATAGCAGGTAAACATTCGCTCAATCAATAAAGCAAACCCGACACCGCATGTCGGGTTTGCATCACTTTGCTGGATTGTCGCTATCTTCAATCGTTGTACGAAGAATTCGTAAATACCGCCTCGCCAACATCGCACAGCCCTCTGGTCCATTAACTCAAGGAGTCCTTCCCATGAAAATCGACTTCACCGGCCGTCACGTCTTGGTCACCGGTTCCACCAGCGGCATCGGATTTGCCACAGCCAAAGGCTTCCTCGAAGCCGGCGCCCACGTGGTCATCAACGGTCGCAGCGAGAGCGGCGTGCAGGACGCATTGCAGCGCTTGGGCGACCTTGCTTCCAAAGCCGAAGGCTTTGTGGGCGACCTCAGCAACGCCTCAGGCTGCCAGGCCTTGGTCGCCAGGTACCCGCGCTTCGATGTGGTCATCAACAACCTGGGCATCTTCAAGCTGGAGGATTTCTTCGACACGCCGGACAGCGAATGGCAACGCTTCTTCGAAACCAACGTGATGTCCGGCGTGCGTGTGTCCAGGGCTTATGCGCAGGGTATGGTCGAACGTGGTTGGGGGCGGATTGTGTTTGTCTCGTCGGAGTCCGGCGTGAATATTCCTGCTGACATGATTCATTACGGTTTCACCAAGACCGCCCAACTCTCAATTGCCCGCGGCCTGGCCAAGCGTCTCGCTGGCACGGGCGTTACAGTGAACTCGGTGCTGCCTGGGCCGACGCTATCCGAAGGTGTCGCCCAGATGCTTCAGGCGGACGTCGAGCGCACAGGGGAAAGCCTGGAAAAGGTGGCGGCGGATTTCGTCAATGAGCACCGCAGTACCTCGATCATCCAGCGCGCGGCGCGGGTCGAGGAAGTCGCCAACATGATCATCTATGCCAGCTCGGAACAGGCCTCGGCGACCACGGGTGCGGCGCTGCGGGTCGATGGGGGGGTGGTGGACAGCATCGTTTAGCAGGGCGCGTAGTGAAAACATAGACAAGTGTCGTCACCAGGGGGCAACGACATTCTGATACTACAAAAACGGGGCTGCATTAATATGCGGCCCCGCTTGGTTTGACTCATGTGGCGAAGGTGCCTGTTCCCACTGAATTTGACGCTGCCCTGAAGTTGCCGCATTCATCCGGTTGAACCGCATCATCCGGGTTACGACGGCTGCGTCGCCGAGCGGGAGCAAGCTCCCTCGCCACGGATCTTATGCGCCTTCAGGACTTTGGCTCAACTTCTGACCATGCCCACACATACTGGCGCCTTTACTTACAACTATGCCAGAACCCGCCTGATTGTGCGGCTTGTCCCTGGACCCTATTGTTTTCCTGCCATTGCCCATCACCGTATTTTCACCACATGAAACGACCACGTGTTAACGACTTTAAACATCAGGTGTTCCGCTCGACCGCAATGCGGCTCGCTAAAGAGTTTTTAATGGATGAGCCTGAGGCGCTGGCAGAAAGAGGTATCAATGTTGATCGGATAAGGTATGAGCCAATAACGCCAGATGCGCTGGATCAATGCTATTTATGGGGCTCAGAGGCACAACTCTATCCGTGGGAGGATATACCTAGTTGGAAGAGTCGCGACGGGAAAGCGTTTGACCTATCCCTGTGGTATGACCATGAACTATGTGGACTTTGTTTTGCCACTCCAAAATCAAGTACGTTGTCCATTAAGGTCGTCCTCTTGGAGGGCAAGCTAGATGTTACCCACCCATTGAAGGGTGAGGTCGCTGGTTTGGTCTTGATCGCTATCAGCCGATACGCGCGAATGCTGAAGCTACGTGAAATTGAGGTGTTTGAGCCTGACCCCGGTGCCATTCTTTGGTATCAACGCTTGGGCTTCGATTTTGATGACCGGCGGCGCCTGTCACCGCAGTTAACGAGACTTAACATGAACCCCAGTTCTATTGCCGAGGTTTCCATGAAGACTTCTAAGCGCACTCAAAAGCCGCTGCTTGCTGCTCAGTACGAAGCCGAAGCCCGCCGTCTGGCTGGTTGTGCGACCAGTATTGAACGTCAGTTCTTATCGGTTAGCCTCGCCAAAGGCAAGGAGCTTGAGCCCGTTGGCCGGATGGCTGGCGCTAAATCCTGAACTCTGTTCATATATAAAAAAACCGCCATATAGGCGGTTTTCTGGTTCCTGCGCCGGACAAATCCACCGCTACTGCGCAACCGCCACCTGATTGCGCCCCAACGCCTTAGCCCGATACAACGCCTTATCCGCATTATTCATCAAGCTATGCAGATCCTTATGCCCAGACTCCGTCGACGCGACGCCGAGGCTGGCCGTTATCCCGTGGACAGGCTCGATCATCAACCCGCCAATGGTTCGGATCAGTTCCTCTGCAATCCTGGTAGCGACCTCGATGGAAGTGTCCGGAAGCAAAATCGCGAACTCTTCCCCACCCAGCCGACCGTGAATGTCCGTCGCACGGAACGACGAACTGATGACCCCACCCATCTGGCGCAGTACCTGATCCCCAACCTGATGACCGTAGGTGTCGTTGATCTGCTTGAAATGATCCATGTCCAGCATCACCACGCATAACCCCAGCCGGTTGGCTTTACAGTCGTTGTAGAGGCGCTGGGCGTGTTCGAAAAAAGCCCGCCGGCTTTTCAGGCCGGTCAGTTCATCGGTTTGGGCGGCGCGGGTTGAGATGCTGTTCGCCTGTTCCATTTCACGGGTGAGTCGGAAAGCGGTTTCCAGTGCCTGGGACATTTTGTGTGTGGCGCGGGCGGCAAAGGCTGCGAACACCACGATCGAAAGCGCCATGCCCACCTGGATCGGCGACGGTTGGAACAGCAGCCAGGCGGTGCAGGGAAACAGAACCAGACCAATGGAGGCGAGCGTCATGTCGCGGTAGGCCGAGTAACAGGACACCGCGCTGACGGACATGCCGACCGTAAAGAGCATGACCAATGCCTGGGACAAAAGATCGTCCGCCGGCATGACCGCCAATGCACCTGTTCCCCAGATGCTGGCGGACAACACCAGCGTGACCCAGTATTTGCGCTCCCAGCGCCGAGGCGTGCGTCTGCTTTCGTCGCTGCGCACATAGGCAACGAACAGCGAGACGCGCAATAGCGTCGATCCGGTCAGGAAGACGAGCCACCAGAAGATGACATTGTGGTCAAAGCGATCCCAGCACAGCCAACACAACATGATAGCCGCGAGGTAGCTACCAAACACCGCAGAAACCGATTGGCGAAAAAGTTGCTGTAGCCGGTCGGTTCGCACCTGCTCGGCGATGAACAAATCCTGCTCATCCCGAGATCCTAGGCAACCCATATGATTCACCTGATCGTGACGCAACTGAAAAAGAACGATTGTGGCACCTTGCCAGCAACGCAAACAACCGGGTTGAGTTCGTTGCTGGCGAATCGGCCGTTGAATAGCGTTGAGCCGCGATAGCGGGTGAACCCGTTAAAGAAAAACCCGACGCTTTACGTCGGGTTTTTCGGTACGGCTTTGCGCCTGTCCTACCTCTTCCTGGCGATGGACGTCAGCGATCCTTGGCAGACGGCTAGCGGTTACGGCTTACTCGACTTGCGACAGCTTGGCGTCATCGCAACCGGCTGCACGGCACTCGCGCTCGACAGCTTTGAGTATGACGATACGCGCTTCGGTCTTCTCGTTGGCGCAGTCCAGGTAGAGCAGGCCATCGTTGGAACAGGCGTTGTCACGAATTTTGATCCACTGGATCTGAGCGGCTTTCACCTTTTTCTTTTGATCCGGGTTCAGGGCACTCATTGTTTTCTTGTATTGATCGTTGATTTCCTGATCCGACTGAACCATTTTCAGCGACGCGCAATAGGTTCTGTCATAGGCGTTTCTAGGGTTATCGCAACTCATCGCTGATGCCGAAGCGGATGCCATTGCCAGCAATGCGCCAACCAACAAAGACTTGATCACTTACTTCTCTCCCTGAATGCCCTCTATTCATTAGAGGTCGCGGCGAGGAATTTATCATGAGTGCAAAAAAAACGAGCCTGCATTCCCACGCAGCCCTGTTTTTTTTTAACACCCGATCAGATCAAAACGCCGGTAATACCGCGCCTTTGTATTTCTCCAGAATAAACGCCTTCACTTCCGGGCTATGCAACGCAGCCGCCAGCTTTTTCATCGCCTCACTGTCCTTGTCGTCCTCACGGGCCACCAGGATGTTCACGTAAGGCGAGTCGCTGCCTTCGATCACCAGGGCGTCCTTGGACGGATCCAGCTTGGCTTCCAGCGCATAGTTGGTGTTGATCAGCGCCAGGTCGACCTGAGTCAGCACGCGGGGAATGGTCGCGGCTTCCAGTTCGCGGAATTTCAGGTCCTTGGGGTTATCGATGATGTCCTTGGTGGTCGATAGGATGTTGTTCGAATCCTTGAGCTTGATCACTCCAGCCTTCGCCAGCAGCAACAGCGCACGGCCGCCGTTGGTGGCGTCGTTCGGGATCACTACGTTGGCGCCGCCAGGGAGTTCTTCGAGCTTCTTGTACTTGTTCGAATAAGCGCCCAGGGGTTCCAGGTGCACGCCAGTTACGGCTACCAGCTGGGTACCCTTGGCCTTGTTGAACTCATCCAGGTACAGCTGGTGTTGGAAGAAGTTGGCGTCCAGGCGTTTTTCGGCGACCTGTACGTTCGGCTGGATGTAGTCGGTGAAGACCTTGACCTTGAGGTCCACGCCTTCCTTGGCCAGTGCCGGTTTGACGAATTCGAGGATTTCCGCGTGCGGCACCGGCGTTGCGGCGACGGTCAGGGTGTCGGCATGGGCGGAAAAGGCTGCGGCGGCAGCGAAGGCAACCAGTAACTTCTTCATTCAGCTAACTCCTTGTGGGGCGCCCGCTCTCGGCGCCTGCCAGCGAATGGCTGGCTCATGGTTTATGGGCGCGAGGCCTTATTTTCTAGAGAAATGCACAACCAGCTTGTCGCCTACGGTTTGCAGGACCTGGACCAGCACCAGCAGCAGTACCACCGTGACCACCATGACATCGGTCTGGAAACGCTGGTAACCGAACCGGATCGCCAGGTCGCCCAAGCCACCGGCGCCCACCACACCGGCCATGGCCGTGTAGGACACCAGCGTAATTGCTGTCACCGTAATCGCTGCAAAGATGCCCGGACGGGCTTCCGGCAGCAAGGCGTTGACGATGATCTGCCGGGTGGTTGCGCCCATGGCCTGGGTCGCTTCGATGATGCCGCGGTCGACTTCGCGCAGGGCGGTTTCCACCAGGCGAGCGAAGAACGGGGTCGCGCCCACCACCAGCGGTGGAATTGCCCCGGCCACGCCCAACGAGGTGCCGGTAATCAACACCGTGAACGGGATCATCACGATCAACAGGATGATGAACGGCAGCGAGCGCAGGATGTTGACGATCAGCGACAACAGCGCATAAACGCCGCGGGCCTCAAGCAACTGGCGTGGGCTGCACAGAAACAGCAGCACGCCCAGGGGCAAGCCGAGCAGCACGGTGAACAGCAGCGAACCGAACAGCATCAGGAAGGTGTCGCCGGTCGCCAGCCAGATTTCCAGCCAGTCGATGTTTGCAAAGAAATTCGTCAGCAGTTCCATCAGCGCAGCACCTCCATGTGGACATCGGCCGCGGTGAAGCGGGCAAACGCCGCCTCCATGTCACCGCCGGTGATGGCGAGGGTCAGTTGCCCGTAGGGGGTGTCTTTGATGCGGTCGATACGACCGGCCAGGATGCTGTAGTCCACGCCGGTTTCCCGGGCGACGGTGCCGAGCAAGGGCGCGTAGGTCGCATCGCCCTGGAAGGTCAGACGCACGATGCGCCCGGGCACATGGGCAAAATCGTCGCGCTGTTCGCTTTCGTCGATCTGCTCGTCTTCCTGGACGAAACGCTTGGTGGTCGGGTGCTTGGGATGCAGGAACACCTCGGCCACCGGACCTTGCTCGACGATGACGCCGGCATCCATCACCGCCACTTCATCGCAGACCCGGCGGATCACGTCCATTTCATGGGTGATCAATACAATAGTCAGCTTCAGCTCGCGGTTGATTTCGGCCAGCAGTTGCAGCACCGATGCGGTGGTCTGCGGGTCCAGGGCACTGGTGGCTTCGTCGCACAGCAGGATCTTGGGCTTGGTCGCCAGGGCGCGGGCGATGCCGACGCGCTGCTTCTGGCCGCCGGACAACTGCGCCGGGTATTTTCTGGCATGGTCGGACAAGCCTACCCGGGCCAGCAATTCGGCCACTCGTTGGTCGATTTCGCTGCGGGACAATTCACCGGCCAATGTCAGCGGCAACGCGACGTTGTCGGCCACGGTCTTGGAGGCCAACAGGTTGAAGTGCTGGAAAATCATCCCGACCTGTTGACGGAAGCGTCGCAGGCCCGTGGCATCCAGAGCGGTGACTTCTTCACCGTCGACAATGATCTTGCCGCCGCTGGCGTCTTCCAAGCGATTGATCAGACGCAGCAGGGTACTTTTTCCTGCACCGGAATGACCAATCAGACCGAAGACCTGACCGTTCTCGATCGTCAGGCTGGTCGGGTGCAGCGCGGGGATATCCTTACCGGCGACGCGGTAGGTTTTATGGACGTTTTGAAACTCGATCACGTAGCGAACCTTGTGGGGCGCGTTGGAAAAGGGGCAGCGGTTAGCCGGGGGCGCATTTTAGCCTGTCTGTATAGAGGTCATTAGCATTTATTTCGCAATCCGGCTGCCATTTGGCAATAACGCGATAGAAGGCCTGCAAACCTGCCGTCAGTCGTCGGGCACCCATCCGAGCCGCTATCAGGGGGCGATGGACATGCAGCGGTCGTCAGGCCTGGCAGGCAAACGATCGTTCGTGCGTTCTGCGAAAGCGCATTTAAAGTTGGCTGTTAAATATATTCACATACTCGGTTTCATTTCGAATAAGTCCTTTCGGTTGTCCATGGATAAGTATCTGCTAAGTTACCGGCCGTCGCTCACTACAGCGAAGTAAAGCCCGTCACGCAACGGCGGGGAAATATTTAAAAGGAATTGAATGTGAAAAAGCATAACGCTATTTTTGCAGGATTGTTTGCGTTGAGCTTAATGGCTAACGCGGTGGCTGCAAGTTCGAATCCCTCGGACATTTTAATGATCTTCGGTGAACTTCCCGATGCGCAGGTGGCTCTGCCCCAATACCAGGCGCTGTCAGTCGTGGCGATGCCCGAGGAAGAGTTCAGGAAACGACTCGCCGACGACAAGTTTTCTTCCCTGGCCTATCTGGACATTGCCTCAGTAAAGGATGATGAAGCCGCCATCGAGAAAGCCATGGCGATTTTCCGCTCGGGAAAACCGGTGCTGTTGAAGATGGGTTACCAGACGACAGAACTGGCGAAAACAGTAAGCAGCATATTCGGAATCTCCAGCGCGTTTGACTATGCCTTGTTTCACCGGGTGAGCCATTCGGAGATCAATGTCTATCGCCTGGAAGGTTATCAGGATGAAGCCGTCCTGGAAGCGGTGGGGTTGCTGGTCACGGAGCTGCAGGCACAGGCCGGGTACCCCCGGGAGGAAGGCGAGTTCATTGGCCTGCCGAAACTGACCTACAACATCAATCTTCAGAGCCCGAACCAGGAAATGACTTCGGTGGTGAATATCGATGTCATCCGGAGTGCAGAGCGAAGCCAGGACAAGAAGTTTGTTTCCATCAAGACGTCGCCCACGACAACGCGCTCGACGAAAAACGGTATCACCATCGGTGGATTCGGACCGGGTGGCAGTGGGGAAAATCTCTGGGGGGCATACCTGCCACATGCGTACCGGTTCACTCACCAATTGACCGCTGAACAGATTGTTCCGGTGTTGGTCAATTCGGCGCCTGCCAGTGATTCGAGGACGGATTTCAATTACAGCGAGACGAAAACCAATGGATTTTCCATTGGCGGAACATTGGGTAGCGAGTTTGGTGGAACGAAAGCCGAAAACATTACCTATGCCGCCAAATCGCCGTTCAATGTGAACTTCGGTCTGAGTTATTCACATTCCAAGACCATGAGTTACGCGTTCCAGGACTACTCGTTGATCGCAGCGCAGAACGGTTCGAAGTTGACGTGGAACGCTCCCATAGATCCCAAGCTGAAGGCGGTATTGGTCGACCGGCTCACAGCCGGCATGCCTGTTCTAACGGAGGCGCGAATGACGCCGATGATGCGTTCGGCATCGCTCGAGTCTTATACCTTGTGGGAGTTGCCCGGTGCCTACACCGGTGCGGCAACCATCAGCATTGGCGGTGGCTATGATTTGAATCGGCGAGAATGGTGGTGGGATCGGACCCAGGTCAGATCCCTTCATGTCACCGATGTCTACGATGCCGCCGAGCAATACACGCTGGACTTGAACAGTCCGTTCCTGACACGCGAGATGACCGTGCTGATTCGCTCCGCCGACGGTGTCGGCAAATGCATGTCCGAAAATGCCAACTCGGGCGTTTCCCTTGAAGCCTGCGCGGCCTCGAACACCAATCAGCTGTGGGGCCTGGATTCGGAGAATCGCTACGTCAACCGGGCCTCGAACCGGTGCCTGAGCGTGCGCGAAACGGATGGTGCCCTGATCACCGAGAGCTGCGCCCTGGATAACCGGCAGCAGTGGGAGTGGCAAGCGGACCGGATCCATTCGCTGTACAACCGCGACTGGCGCCTTTACGCCGACAACAGCCGGCTGAAAGCCATTCCAGATGACTCCATGCACTTCCAGGACACGCCCAAGAACGTGTTCAACCCGCTGAACATTCCTTGGGCCAGTTATCCACGGGCACCGTCCATCCATGATGTGATGCCCAACCACCTGGGCCCATCGCCTCAGATCAGCCCGGAATGGGTCGACCGCTATCAAGGCGTGGATACGCGCCAGCGCTGGAGAATCGAGATTCTGCGCGATGGCATCTGACCGCTGAAGCTTCGCCAACCCAGCGGTGATGCCCATCATCGCTGGGTTGGCGCTGGTGGGGAAAATCCAGGCGCGTTCCGAGGGAACGGCTCGAACCGTCATCAGTCACTACATAAGCCACTCCCAAATGCCTGGGCGCCACTGCCCGGCGCTTGTCCGCAAGCCCTGGATGAAAAGGGATCGAAACGAGGAGTTTATGTCTGATGAATACCAAGCAGCCTGCAACCGGCAAGAGTCAACTGGCCGGGACCGACACCCTGGATCGCAGCAACACCAACGCCAAGCTTGAGAGCCTGGAGCCGTTTCGCTCCGATGCCACCGAGCAGGCCCTGCGCACCAATCAGGGTGTGAAGATCGCCGACAACCAGAACACCCTCCGCGCCGGTGCCCGCGGGCCCTCGCTGCTGGAAGATTTCATCATGCGTGAAAAGATCACGCATTTTGACCATGAGCGCATTCCTGAGCGCATCGTGCACGCCCGCGGTACCGGGGCCCACGGTTACTTTCAGAGCTATGAAGCGCATTCGGCACTGACCAAGGCTGGTTTCCTACAGGACCCGAGCAAAAAGACCCCGGTGTTCGTGCGCTTTTCCACCGTGCAAGGGCCGCGGGGTTCCGGTGACACGGTGCGTGACGTACGGGGTTTTGCGGTGAAGTTCTTCACCGACGAAGGCAACTTCGACCTGGTGGGCAATAACATGCCGGTCTTTTTCATACAGGATGCGGTGAAGTTTCCGGACTTCGTCCACGCGGTAAAACCCGAACCCCACAACGAGATTCCTACTGGAGGCTCGGCCCACGACACCTTCTGGGATTTTGTCTCGCTGGTGCCGGAGTCGGCGCATATGGTGATCTGGGCGATGTCCGACCGGGCCATTCCAAAAAGCCTGCGGAGCATGCAAGGCTTCGGCGTGCATACTTTCCGCATGATCAACGCCGAAGGCCGCAGCAGTTTCGTCAAATTCCATTGGCGGCCCAAGGTCGGCACATGTTCATTGGTGTGGGACGAAGCCCAGAAGCTGGCCGGTAAAGATACGGACTACCACCGTCGCGATCTGTGGGAAGCGATCGAGATGGGGGATTACCCGGAATGGGAATTCGGTGTGCAGATCGTCGCCGAGGAAGACGAGCACAAATTCGACTTCGACTTGCTCGACCCGACCAAGATCATTCCTGAAGAACTCGTGCCCATTACGCCCTTGGGCAAGATGGTGCTGAACCGCAACCCGGACAACTTCTTCGCCGAAGTCGAGCAAGTCGCCTTCTGCCCCGGACATATCGTACCGGGCATCGACTTTTCCAACGACCCGTTGCTGCAAGGCCGGCTCTTTTCCTACACCGATACGCAAATCAGCCGACTCGGTGGGCCGAATTTCCATGAGCTGCCGATCAACCGGGCGATCACCCCGGTGCACAACGGCCAGCGCGACGCCATGCACCGCACCACCATCGACAAGGGGCGGACCTCCTACGAGCCCAACTCCATCGACGGCGGTTGGCCGAAGGAAACCCCACCCGGCCCGCAAGACGGTGGTTTTGAAAGCTATCCGGAGCGTATCGACGCCTACAAGATCCGCCAGCGCAGTGACTCGTTCGGCGACCATTTCTCCCAGGCGCGGCTGTTCTACAAGAGCATGAGCGCTCACGAGCAGGAGCACATCATCGCGGCCTACAGTTTCGAATTGGGCAAGGTCGAGCGCGAGTACATCAGGGCGCGGCAGGTTAACGAAATTCTCGCCAACATCGATTTGGAGCTGGCGGCGCGAGTGGCGAAAAACCTTGGTTTGCCGGCGCCCACCGCATGCACCGTGGATGTACCGATGCCTTCGCTGGAGCAATCCCCGGCCTTGAGCCAGGCGAACCTGCTGTCTGGAGATATCAAGACGCGCAAGGTTGCGGTGTTGGTGGCGAACGGTGTCGATGGGGCGATCATCGATGCGTTCAAACAGGCGCTGAAGGCCGAGGGCGCCCACGCAAAAATCCTCGGGCCGACCTCCGCGCCGGTCATGACCGCTGCTGGGCAAACGTTGCCGGTGGATGCGTCCATGGAAGGGTTGCCATCCATTGCGTTTGACGCAGTGTTCGTACCGGGCGGCGCGCAATCGATCCAGGCCCTGAGCGGCGATGGCGTTGCGTTGCATTACCTGCTGGAGGCCTACAAACACCTGAAGGCTATCGCCCTCCATGGTGAAGCCCGGCAATTACTGACGCTGTTGAAACTGGACGCAGACGCGGGGCTGATTCCGGATGCGGATGCCGGCAAGTTCGCGGATTTCTTTGCGGCGATTGCCCAGCATCGGGTTTGGGCGCGGGAGCCCAAGGCCAAGGGGATTCCGGCTTGATGCTCGTCTGCTTGTAAGGACGCTATCGCGAGCAGGCTCGCTCCCACATGGGCTTTGTTGTGAATACGAATGTTGTATCCAACACCAAACCCTGTGGGAGCGAGCCTGCTCGCGATGCCTTTTAAGATTTATGCGGAGTCAGCACCAGCTGCGCCGGCACGCTGCGCAGGATCTGTTTGCGAAGCTTCAGATCGAACCCCGGCTCCAGCTTCTTGACCCGCTTGGTCAGCAGGTTCGCCAGCCACGGATAATCGTCGGTACGCGGCACCTGGACTGTGACATCACACTGAAAATTCACCACATCAGCGGCAATGGCATCCAGTTGCCGACGCATTTGCTGGATATCGTTGATATTGAGCTGAATCGTGGTGCTCTCGGCGCTCGGATCGATCAACTTGGCGGCCGGTTTGGTTTCGGCAGCCTGGAGAGCGGCCTCGGCTTTATCCAGCTCGACCTTACGGGCCTGGGCTATCGCGCCATTGAATTCACCGGTCAGCGCCGGCGCCTTGGGCATCAGCGCGCGGGCACGGCTCAGGGCGGTGGCGGCGGCGTTTACATCGCCTTTTTGCAGATCGATCTGGCTACGGCGCAGATACGCCTCGGCCAGTTGCCGCTGATAGGGCTCCAACGCCGGATCGTTGGGCGTCTGGGCCTGCAGCGCGGCCAATTGATCTTCAGCGGTGGCCAGTTCATTGCTGGCCAGGCTTTGTTCCAGCTGCGCAATGGCCGGCCCCCGGGTGTCGGGTGCTTCGGTCACTGGCGGCGAACTCGTGCAAGCCCCCAGCAGCAAGGAAAATGCGACAAGGAGCAGATAACGGGAGGCGAACGGCTTCATTCCTGCGACTCTCTATTTGCGCAAAAAGCGAGCAAGTCTACACCCCTCGGCGGGGCAGGACAAAACTCAGCAGAAACAAGGCCGCGGCGCTGACCACGATCGACGGTCCCGCCGGGGTGTCCTTGAACCACGACAAGGCCAGCCCGCCACACACCGCAAGCATGCCCAGCAGGCTCGCGCCCAGGGCCATCTGCTCCGGCGAGCGGGCGTGACGTTGTGCCGCGGCGGCCGGGATAATCAGCAATGAGGTAATCAGCAACACACCGACGATTTTCATCGCTACCGCAATAACCACAGCAATCAGCAGCATCAGCGCCAGCCGCAGCCCCGTCACGGGCAGGCCTTCGACCCGGGCCAGTTCTTCGTGGACGGTGACGGCCAGCAAGGGTCGCCAGAGCGCCACCAGCAACAGCAGCACGGCGGCGCTGCCACCCAGGATCCAGGCCAGGTCCGTCGGGCTGATGGCCAGCAGGTCTCCGAACAGGTAGGCCATCAAGTCGATCCGCACTTCACGCATGAAGCTCAGCACCACCAGCCCAAGGGACAGGGTGCTGGGCGCAAGGATGCCCAGCAGTGTGTCGGACGCCAGCGGCTGGCGCTGCTGCAGGGTTACCAGCACCACCGCCAGCAACAGGCAGCCGACGGTCACCGCCACCGTCGGGCTGACGTCCAGCAGGAACCCCAGCGCTACACCGAGCAAGGCCGCGTGGGACAAGGTATCGCCGAAATAAGCCATGCGCCGCCAGACCACGAACGAACCCAGGGGACCGGCCACCAGCGCGAGGGCCAGGCCTGCAAGCAGGGCGTACACCAGAAAATCAGCCATGCTTGCAGCCATCTCCATGAACGTGGGGAGTAACAGGGGCACCGATGACCACCGAACCGTGCAGGTCGTGGGCGTGGTCATGGTGGTGGTGATAAATCGCCAGGCTGGGTGCGTTCTTGCCGAACAGCTCGACGAACGCCGGGTCGCCGCTGACCTGCTCGGGGTGCCCGGAACAGCAGACATGCCGATTGAGGCAGACCACCTGGTCGGTGGTGCTCATGACCAGGTGAAGATCGTGGGAGACCATCAGCACGCCGCAGCCATGACGGTCGCGCAAGCGGGTGATCAGGCTGTACAGCTCGGCCTGCCCCGCCACGTCGACCCCTTGTACCGGCTCGTCGAGCACCAGCAGCTCGGGCTCGCGCAACAAGGCACGGGCCAGCAGCACACGCTGCATTTCACCGCCGGAGATGCTTTGCACCGGGCTGTCGATCACGTGTTCGGCGCCGACTTCGTTGAGTGCCGCCAGGGCCCGCCCGCGATCCACGCCAGGCACCAGGCGCAGGAAACGCAGGACCGACAGAGGCAGCGTCGGGTCTACATGGAGTTTCTGTGGCATGTAGCCGACCCGCAGCTTCGGTTTGCGCCAGACGCTGCCGCTGTCCGGCTTGAGCAAACCCAGCACGGCGCGCACCAGCGTGGTCTTGCCGGCGCCGTTGGGGCCGATCAGGGTGACGATTTGCCCCGGCTCGACGCTCAGGTGGATGTTATCCAGCACGTTCTGCCCGGCGAACGTCACGGCCACCTGCTCGAGGCGGATCAAGGCGTTGCTCATCAGGCCCCCTGGCAACCGGAGCAGAGACCGACCACTTCGACGGTCTGGCTGTCGACCACGAAGCCGACCTCTTTGGCGCTGGCGACAATGGCATCGCTGATGGACTTCTGTTCCAGCTCGATGGCCGCGTGGCATTCGCGGCAGATCAGGAATTGGCCCTGGTGGGCGTGTTCGGGATGGTTGCAGCCGACGAAGGCGTTCAGCGAGGAAATGCGATGCACCAGGCCGTTTTCCAGCAGGAAATCCAGCGCCCGATAGACGGTTGGTGGCGCAGCGCGGCGGCCATCCTGTTCGCTGAGTACCGCCAGGATGTCGTAGGCACCCAACGGCTTGTGGCTTTGCCAGACCAGTTCCAGCACGCGTCGCCGCAAGGCGGTCAGGCGCAGCCCCTGCCGTGCACAGATGGCATCGGCGTCGGATAGCGCGCTGTGCACGCAGTGGGAGTGATCGTGGGGACGACTGGCGAGGGGTGTAATAGGCATGGGCAGCGACGAGTTCAGTGAGAGACGTTATTATGTTACCCGGTCTCGCCTCTTCGAGTGGTTATTGTGTCCCGATTTTTTTCGCTGTTTGTCGCTTTTGTCGCAACTTTTCTACTGATCGGTCCAGCCCAGGCCGAGGTCAAGGTCCTTACCAGCATCAAGCCGTTGCAGTTGATTGCCGCTGCGGTGCAGGACGGCGTGGCCGTTCCCGAGGTGCTGCTGCCTCCCGGTGCTTCGCCTCACCACTATGCCTTGCGCCCATCCGACGTACGCAAGGTGCAGTCGGTGGACCTGCTGTACTGGATCGGTCCGGACATGGAAGGTTTCTTGCCGAGGGTACTGAGCGGTCGTACGCTGCCATCCGTTGCGGTACAGGATCTGCCAGGACTCAAATTGCGGCATTTTGCCGAGGACAGCCAATCCCATACCGACGAGGATGGCGACGAGCATGATCATGATCATCGGCCTGGCACCATCGATGCTCATTTGTGGCTTTCACCGATCAATGCGCGGGTGATCGCCGCCAAAATGGCCGCTGACCTGAGCGCTGCCGACCCGGCCAATGCCGAGCGCTATCAACGCAACCTCAAGGGCTTCAACCAGCGTCTCGATGCGTTGGACACACGTCTCAAGGCCCGTCTGGCCGGAATTGCGGGCAAGCCCTACTTCGTGTTCCACGAAGCGTTCGATTATTTCGAAGACACCTATGGCCTCAAGCACGCCGGGGTGTTCGCCGTGGCCGCCGAGGTCCAGCCCGGTGCCCAGCATGTGGCGGCGATGCGCACGCGCTTGCAGGCGGTGGGCAAGACCTGCGTGTTCAGCGAACCGCCCCTGCGCCCACGCCTGGCCGAAACCCTGGTGGCCGGGTTGCCGGTGAAGCTTGCGGAGCTGGATGCGCTGGGCGGCTACACCCCGGCGACAGCGCAGGGATATGAGCAGTTGTTGGAAAAATTGGGGAATGATCTGGCGGGGTGCCTGGAGTCGTTGTAACGCTTGATTGGCGACGATCCCGATCGCGGGCAAGCCATGCTCCCACAGAGTAAACACAGACCTGTGGGAGCAAGGCTTGCCCGCGATGCTTTTACAGGGCAAAAGGCAGCGGCGTATGAACATCCTGCCGCTGTGCCAACCGCTGCTGAAACTCCATCGGATCGTGAATCAGCACATCCTGCCCGGCAAAGGATTCGGCAGCGATCAAGCGCGACAGCCAGAACCGTACGCATGCCACGCGCAGCATGGTCGGCCAAAGCTCGGCTTCGGCGGCGGTGAAGGGACGCAGGGCCGCATAAGCGCCCAGCAGCGCCCGCGCCCTCGGGCCGTCGAGCACACCATTGTCATCCGAACACCAGTCGTTCAGGGCAATGGCGACGTCATACAGCATCGGCCCGGAACAGGCGTTGTAGAAGTCGATCAACCCGGTCAGGTGCGTGCCTTCGAACATGGCGTTATCACGGAACAGGTCCGCGTGGATGTTGGCGCGGGGCAGCGCGAGGATGCCGGTCTTCTGCAGCGAGATTTCATCCAGTGCCGCCTGCAACAGACGACGAGGCTCGGTCTCGAGGTGTGAAAGCAGCTTTGCGCCCTCCCCCTGCATCCAGTCCAGGCCGCGATCGGTCTTGCGCTTGATCATGTTGTCCCGGGTGGCCAGGTGCAGATGCGCCAGCAACTCGCCGACCTGGGCGCAATGCTGGGCATTGGCCTGCTTGATATGTTTGCCGGCCAGGCGCGGTTGCAGCAACGCGGGTTTGCCGGCCAGCTCCCTGAGCGCAACGCCGTCGGTGGTGCGCAAGGCATAAGGTACCGGCAGGTCGGCCTCGTGCAGCACATCCAGCAGTTCGATGAAGAACGGCATTTCCTGCACCGGACCGCGCTCCACCAGGGTCAGGACGAATTCGCCCTGCTCCAGGCTGATAAAGAAATTGGTGTTTTCGCTGCCAGCGGCGATCCCCTGGAAATCAAGCAGGCGGCCGAGCCCGTAAGGGGCAAGAAAGGTTTCCAGCTCGGGCCGAGCCAGGGGGGTGAACACAGACATGGTTAGAACTGCCATTACGGGCGCCCTCAAGCGAGCGCCGGTTGAAATTAGGAAACTATTTCCACTCAAAGATCTTCCATGACGGGATCAGCATATCCGGTTGGTCCGAACGGATGAAGTTTGCATCAGTGCCGTCGGCGCGCACCAGGAAATAAGGCTTGCCGTGCTTGGGCGTGACCTTGATCGCATACAGGAAGCCGTTTTGCCGGTATTCCTGGATGGTTTTATCGCCTTCCGTGCGAATGGTGACGTCCGGGTCAGCTGAAGGTGCGTCGTCCGCCGCCATGACGGTAAGTGGAGTGATCGCAAACAAGCCAGCCAGTAACAGGCGATTTAGTGTACGCATGATAACCTTGTCCCTTTGTCGTCAACGGTCCCGCTATTCTAGCCCCGGACCCGCCGAAAAGGTTGATCCTGCTCATGAGCCAAGCGCCCCTCGTCCTGGTGGACGGTTCTTCTTATCTGTACCGCGCGTTTCACGCGCTGCCACCGCTGACCACGTCCAAAGGCCTGCCGACCGGCGCGGTCAAGGGCGTGCTGAACATGCTCAAGAGCCTGCGCAAGCAGTATCCGGACAGCCCGTTTGCCGTGGTGTTCGACGCCAAGGGTGGGACGTTTCGCGATGCGCTGTACGCCGAGTACAAGGCCAATCGCCCGAGCATGCCCGATGACATGCGCGTGCAGATCGAGCCGCTGCACGCCAGCGTCAAGGCCCTGGGCTTCCCGCTGCTGTGTGTGGACAACGTCGAAGCCGACGACGTGATCGGCACCCTGGCCCGCAGCAGCGCCGCAGCCGACCGCCCGGTGGTGATCTCCACCGGTGACAAGGACATGGCGCAATTGGTCGACGGGCACATTACCTTGGTCAATACCATGACCGGTAGCTCGCTGGACGTGGCTGGCGTAAAGGAGAAATTTGGTGTCGCTCCGGAGCAGATCATCGATTATCTGGCGTTGATGGGCGATTCTTCCGACAACATCCCGGGCGTTCCGGGCATCGGGCCAAAGACCGCCTCCGGCTTGCTGGTGGGGGTCAACGGCGGGCTGACCGAGCTGTATGCGCAACTGGACATCGTCCCCACGTTGCCGATTCGTGGTGCCAAGGCCCTGCCGGCCAAGCTCGAAGAACACAAGGAAATGGCGTTTCTTTCCTACGAACTGGCCACCATCAAGACTGACGTGCCGCTGGATGTCGGCCTCGATGACCTGCAAATGGGTCCACCGGACCACGAAAAACTTGCCGAGCTGTACACCCTGCTGGAGTTCAAGAGCTGGTTCGAAGAAAACCAGCGGGACGCCAAGCGTGTCGGCCAGGAAATCGTCGAAGTGGCCGACGAACAGCCCGGTGGCGCCGAGGCGAAGTACGAAGTCATTCTCGATCAGGCGCGCTTCGACGCCTGGCTGGCCAAGCTCGAGCAAGCGCCGCTGTTTGCGTTCGTCACGGAAACCAACGGTGACGATCCCCAGCATGCGCAACTGGTCGGGTTGTCGTTTGCCGTGGCGGCCCATGAAGCGGCCTACATCCCGCTGACCCATTCCTACATGGGCGTGCCGGAGCAGCTGGATCGCGACACGGTGCTCAAGGCCCTCAAGCCCTTGCTGGAAAATCCCGACAAGCGCAAGGTCGGCCAGCACGCCAAGTTCGAGACCAACATCCTGGCCAACTGCGCCATTGGTGGTGATCAGGACAACGGCATCCTGGTCCAGGGCATTGCCTTCGACACCATGCTCGAATCCTACGTGCTGGACTCCACCGCGACCCGTCACGACATGGACAGCCTGGCGCTCAAATACCTGGGGCAAAGCAAGACCGATTTCCAGGACATCGCCGGCAAAGGAGTCAAACAGCTGACTTTCGACCAGATCTCCCTGGAACTGGCCGGCCCGTACGCCGCTGAAGATGCCGACGTAACCTTCCGTTTGCACCAGGCCTTGCAGGAAAAACTGGCGGCGATCCCGAGCCTGGGCAAGGTGCTCAATGAAATCGAGATGCCGCTGATGCCGGTGCTGGCGCGTATCGAGCGCCAGGGTGCGTTGGTGGATGCCAACCTGTTGGGTGTGCAGAGCGTCGAGCTGGGCGAGAAACTGGTGGCCCTGGAGCGTGAGGCGTTCGCCATCGCTGGAGAGGAATTCAACCTCGGCTCGCCGAAGCAATTGGGCGTGATCCTGTATGAAAAACTCGGTTTGCCAGTGCTCAGCAAAACCGCCAAGGGCCAGGCATCCACCGCCGAAGCGGTGCTCGCCGAACTGGCGGAGCAGGATTACCCGCTGCCCAAGGTGCTGATGCAGTACCGCTCGCTGAGCAAGCTCAAGAGTACCTACACCGATCGCCTGCCGGAGCAGATCAACAGCCGCACCGGCCGCGTCCACACCAATTACCAGCAAGCCGTTGCCGCGACCGGACGCCTGTCGTCCATCGACCCGAACCTGCAGAACATTCCGATCCGTACCGCCGAAGGTCGACGGATCCGGCAAGCGTTCGTGGCGCCGAAAGGCTACAAGCTGCTGGCGGCGGACTATTCGCAGATCGAGTTGAGGATCATGGCGCACCTGGCCAAGGATGAAGGTCTGCTCCACGCGTTCCGCAACGACCTGGACGTGCACCGGGCCACTGCCGCCGAGGTTTTCGGCGTCGAGCTGGAGGCCGTCAGCCATGACCAGCGCCGCAGTGCCAAGGCGATCAACTTCGGCTTGATCTACGGCATGAGCGCTTTTGGTCTCGCCAAACAGATCGGCGTCGACCGCAAGCAGTCCCAGGCCTACATCGACCGCTACTTCGCCCGCTATCCGGGTGTGCTGGAGTACATGGAGCGCACCCGCGCCCAAGCCGCCGAACAGGGGTTCGTCGAAACCATTTTCGGCCGCCGGCTGTACCTGCCGGACATCAATGCGAAGAATCCGGCACTGCGCAAGGGGGCTGAGCGCACGGCGATCAACGCACCGATGCAAGGCACCGCTGCCGACATCATCAAGAAAGCGATGGTGGCCGTGGATCGCTGGTTGTCGACCTCAGGGCTGGATGCCCGGGTCATCCTCCAGGTGCACGACGAACTGGTGCTGGAAGTACGAGAGGATCTGGTCGAACAGGTCAGCAAGGACATCCGCCAGCACATGAGCGCCGCCGCCACGCTGGACGTGCCGTTGCTGGTGGAAGTGGGCGTGGGCAACAACTGGGATGAGGCGCACTGAGAGTAGCCCTCTGCAGCTGGAGGAGCGCTGTGGCGAGGGAGCTCTCACAAGATCTCTGGGGCGGCTGCGCCACCCAGCGGGAGCAAGCTCCCTCGCCACAATTGAGTGTCAGCGTCTGGGGAGTCAGAAGTTTCCTAAGGGCATTTCAAAAAATAATCTGAACTAAACCCATGAAATGCCACTCAGAGATTCTGAATGGCTGGTGAAGCCCTTCAATGCTCCTATGTTGTGTTAAGTGTTGGCAGATATCTGGACCCCGCCCTAGCGGTCCGGAACTTGGACCCCGAACTTCCCCCTCCCCATACGAAGTCCGGGGTTTTTTTTGCCTGCGATTTGGCTTATTCGGCCTCTTCGCTGCCCTTGTCCGCCAGTTCCATCCAGTCGGCCAGCACCGTGTAGGCTTCTTCCAGACCCATGCGCTTGGGGGCCGAGAACAGCTGGATGGTGATCGCTTCGCCCCAACCCTTGCGGATTTCCGACTGTACTTTGAGCAGCGTGTTCTTGGCCGCACCGTAGGTGAGCTTGTCCGCCTTGGTCAGCAGGATGTGCATGGGCATGCCGCTGGCAACGGCCCAGTCGAGCATCAGCGTGTCGAAGTCGGTCATCGGATGGCGGATGTCCATCATCAGGATCAGCCCTTTCAAACTCTCGCGGTTGCCCAGGTAGGCTTCCAGGTGACGCTGCCAGTGTTGCTTGAGCGGAATCGGCACCTTGGCGTAGCCGTAGCCGGGCAGGTCGACCAAACGGCGTTCATCGTCTAGCTTGAAGAAGTTCAACAGCTGCGTGCGACCCGGCGTTTTCGAGGTGCGTGCCAGGCTTGCATGGGTCAAGGTATTCAATGCGCTGGATTTACCGGCGTTGGAGCGCCCGGCAAACGCCACCTCGTAACCTTCGTCGTCGGGGCATTGATCGACTTTGGCGGCGCTGAGCATGAAGGTGGACTGTTGGCACAGGCCAAGGATGGGGTTCTTCAGTTGCATGGGATTTCCGATGTGGGCGGCGTCGGGAATGGACGCGGCAAGCTGTGTCGTTTCCGTTTCAGTGACGCCAGTATATAATGCCGCAGATTTTGTGTGCGCTTTGTCCCAGCGAAGGATGAGGCTCACGAGAGCGATCGACCTAAATTGCGCATCAGAACGCAGCTTGCTCTCAACCCTGAAAAGGTCGTTTTATGACGAAATGGCTGCTAGCTGCCGGCGTCCTGATGCCGCTTTACAGCGCTCAGGCTACACAGGATCCGGAAGCTGTGTACAACCGTGTTTGTGGTGCCTGCCATTCCGGCCAACTCCCAACGGCGCCCCGCAAGGGCGATCAGGAAGCTTGGACGCCGAGGTTGGCGAAAGGTATGGGGACGCTGGTGCAACACGTGACCCAGGGTTTCAAGGCGATGCCGCCGCGTGGTTTGTGCATGGACTGCAGTGCCGAGGATTACCAAGCCATCATCCAGTGGATGAGCGAGTGAACCCGGTCCATAACTCTTTAACCCTTAGCCGTAGTTGGATTAGCTGATGAACAAACTGATCGTGAGTCTGCTGTTGACCTTGGGGATATCCGGCGTAGCCCACGCCGCTGGCGATGCCGCTGCCGGCCAGGCGAAAGCCGCCGTATGCGGGGCCTGCCACGGCCCGGATGGCAACAGCGCAGCGCCAAACTTTCCGAAACTGGCGGGCCAGGGCGAACGCTACCTGACCAAGCAATTGCACGACATCAAGTCCGGCAAGCGTACCGTTCTGGAAATGACCGGCCTGCTGACCAACCTGAGCGATCAGGACCTGTCGGACATCGCCGCTTATTTCGCCAGCCAGAAGGGCAGCGTCGGCGCCGCCGACGAGAAACTCGTGGCCCGCGGTGAGAAGCTGTTCCGTGGCGGTGACCTGGACAAGGGCCTGCCGGCTTGCACCGGTTGCCATTCGCCGAACGGTGCCGGCAACGCCGCTGCCGGCTTCCCGCACCTGGGCGGCCAGCATGCCCAGTACGTGGCCAAGCAACTGACCGATTTCCGCAAGGAAGAAGGTGGTCGTGCCAACGACGGCGACGCGATGACCATGCGCACCATCGCTCGCAAGTTGAGCGACGAAGACATCGCCGCCGTCTCCAGCTACATCCAAGGCCTGCACTGAGGTCTTGAGCGGCGTTGCGGCGGGTGTACACCGCTTGTAACGTTAACGCTCGATTAATCTGTCGATGCAAGCATCAAAAGGGTGGCTTTGGCCGCCCTTTTTTGTGGCCGCTGCCGTTACACTAAGAACTTGAACCCGCCATGGTCTGTCTGAAGACACACCCCGCGAGGCCACCTATTTGTCCAGGAGTAAAGCATGCGTAATCTGATCATCAGCGCCGCGCTCGTCGCCGCGAGCCTGTTCGGCATCGGCGCTCAAGCCAACGCCGAGGAATCGAAGGCCCCTTACGTCGAACTGAGCAACCCGGTCCCGGTGGCCGTGCCCGGCAAGATCGAAGTGGTGGAGCTGTTCTGGTATGGCTGCCCGCATTGCTACGCATTCGAGCCGGTGATCAATCCATGGGTCGATAAGCTGCCTTCAGACGTGAACTTCGTCCGCATCCCCGCCATGTTCGGCGGCCCATGGGATGCCCACGGCCAGATGTTCCTGGCTCTCGAGGCCATGGGTGTCGAGCACAGGGTGCACGCGGCGGTGTTCAACGCGATCCAGAAAGAACATAAAAGGCTGATCGACGAAAAGGAAATGGCTGAGTTCCTGGCGACCCAAGGTGTGGACGCGGATAAATTCCTGGCGACCTTCAATTCTTTCGCCGTGAAAGGTCAAATCACCAAGGCCAAGGAACTGGCGAAAAAGTACGAAATCACTGGCGTACCGACCATGATCGTCAACGGCAAATACCGCTTTGATATCGGCTCTGCCGGCGGCGCAGACCAGGCCTTGCAACTGGCTGACAAGCTGATCGCCAAGGAACGAGCGACGACCAAGGCAGTTGCCAACTAAGCGCCGCCCACGCCATGGCCCGCTGGAGCACCGAACGCATCGTTGGCCTGCATGAACCGCGGGTCAACGAGCATCATGTCGCGTCCACGGGCCTGCCCGCCGATAGTCGCCTGCGACTGCTCAGTTTCAACATCCAGGTGGGCATCAGCACCGAGCGCTACCGGCATTACCTGACCCGGGGTTGGCAGCATCTGCTGCCTCACACCGGGCGTGCCGGTAACCTGCAGAAAATCGGTGAACTGCTGAAGGATTTCGACCTGGTGGCCTTGCAAGAGGCCGATGGCGGCAGCCTGAGGTCGGGCTACGTGAACCAGGTGGAACATCTGGCCCAACTGGGCGCATTCCCCTACTGGTATCAGCAACTCAATCGCAACCTCGGCCGTCTCGGCCAGCACAGCAATGGGGTGTTGAGTCGCCTGCGGCCCTGGGCGATCGAAGACCATCCGTTGCCGGGTCCCAAGGGGCGCGGGGCGATCCTGGCGCGCTTCGGCGAAGGTCCTGAGGCACTGGTCGTGGTCATGATGCACCTGGCTCTCGGGGCGCGTACCCGGACGATGCAGCTGGCCTATATCCGTGAGCTGATCGGCGGCTATAAACACCAAGTGCTGATGGGCGACATGAACACCCACGCCAACGACTTGCTGCAGACCTCGCCCCTGCGCGACCTCGGCCTGCTTGCGCCGCAACTCGAAGCGACATTCCCCAGCTGGCGCCCCCAGCGCTGCCTGGACCATATTCTGCTGAGCCCGACCTTGACCCTTGAGCGTGTCGAGGTCCTGGCCCAGCCCATTTCCGACCACCTGCCGGTTGCAGTCGAAATTCGTCTACCGGGTTCGCTCACGGCTGACGCATTTCCTGTGCTGAGTCCTGCCCCTTGCGGACCCGATGAATGAGCGACGACGCCGAACGCTGGAGAGAGAAGTACCTCAAGAGCATTGAACAGCAGGAAAAGCTCGAGCGCCGCTGGGATGCCCGGCTCGACTTGCTGCGCCGTGGCCTGGTGCGCAGTACCCTGGCCGCCGAGGGCACGGACCGGGCGGTCGATCAATGCATGAAAGAGATGCGCGAAGTGGTGCGCACCGATGACATGGACGCCGCCCTCGCTGCCCTGTTGCCTCGCTTGGAAAAAGCCGTGTTGGATTCCGAGCAGCGCCGCGAGACCCGGGTCGAACAGATGAGCACCGCATTGACCGCGTTGGTCGCTCAGCTACAGACCCTGCCGCTGCCGAAAGAAGTCCGTCGGCCGCTGAAACGGTTTGCCAAGCATCTGGAGGCGCGGGTCGACCAGGCCCGGGAAATTCCCCTGTTGCTCAGCGAGTTGAGCGATTTGCAGGGCAAGGCGCTGAGTGCACTGGAGACGCCTGCCGAAGTGAGTCGCCCCGGTCTGCTGCAACGGCTGTTTGGCGGTCATCACGACGAGACCGCTCCTCAGTCCCACGACCCCGCTCCGAGCAACGTTGCGCCTGTGTCCCCGACCCCATCGACCGAAGCGGCACCGCCGTTGCCGATGCAGGCGGCGGCCATTTCCGACCCCGTCTTGCCGGCGGTGGAACAGGCCCGGCCCGTCGATGCAACGCCTGAACCGGTTGCCTTCATTCCGCCCATGGTCGAATCCGCGCCGAAGCCAGTGACCGACAGCGTGGTACCGATTCTCGAACCTGAGGAGGCCGACGAGCCCGCCCCGACTATCCCGGAGCCTGCGGTCGCCGTCGCGCCGGAGAATCCCGACGAGCTGATGGTCGAAGCGCCGTCACCGGTGCAGGAGGAAGCACCGTCTCTCGGTATGGAACCTGAGGAGCCTTCGACAGCCGTCGAGCCACTGTCCGCCGATCCGGATGAGGCCCATTACGCCCTGCCCGACTCCCCGGAACCTTCCTACAGTTCGGTGGCGAAGCACATCGAAGACACCCTGCTCGGCCTGCTGGGTGACCTGACCCTGCCTGAGCGGCATCGCCCTCAAGCCGAGGCCATGGGCGAGCGTCTTCGAAATGGTTTGAATTGGTACGAGTTGCTGCCGATTCTTGACGATTTTGCGACGCTCATGTTGGCCATTACTGACAGTGGCCAGCTTGAATTCGAAGCGTATCTGCAACGCCTCAATGATCGGTTGGAGTCGTTCCAGAGTAGCTTGCGTGCTGCCAGTGAAGGCCACGCAGACCATCTCTCGGCCTCCAGGGAAATGGACACCCAGATTCGCGAGCAGGTCGATGGCCTGCAAAGCAGCGTGCAGGAAGCCGACGATCTGGAAAGCCTCAAGCAGGTGCTGGAGAACCATCTGGAAGGGCTGCTCGGTACGATGGACCAGCATCAGAAGCAGCGTGCCCAGCGCGAGCAGGAGGTTTCCAGCCGCCTCAAGAGTCTGGCCGAGCGCGTCGCGGTGATGGAGCAGGAAGCCCAGGTCGTGCGTGAGAACCTTGAAGAGCAACGACAGAAGGCATTGATTGACCCGCTCACCGGGTTGCCCAATCGCGCTGCCTGGACCGAGCGGCTTGAACACGAGGTCGCTCAGTGGCAGCGACACGGCAACAGCTTGCTGATGGCAATACTCGACCTCGATCACTTCAAGCGGATCAACGACAACTATGGACACCTGGCGGGCGACCGGGTGCTGAAGATCATTGCCACCGTATTGCGCAAGCGTCTGCGCGGCAGCGACTTCATCGCCCGCTTTGGCGGTGAGGAGTTTGTCCTGCTGGTACCCGATACGCCCCTGGCCTCGGGCGCCAAACTGGCAGAGGGTCTGCGAGCGGCCATCGAAGCCTGTCCGTTTCACTTCAAAGGCGAGCCGGTGACAATTACCGTGTCGGTGGGCATGACCGCATTCAGGCCGGGAGAATACAGCGATCTGGTGCTTAAAAGAGCCGATCAGGCGCTATATCGGGCCAAATCTGCTGGACGCAACCGGGTGGAGCTGGGCTGAGGCCAATTGTTCCATTTTGTTTAATTTCGGAAGGCAAGCCAGATCCCTGCACGGTGATACGTTACACTGTTGCATTATTCGTCATCCGTAAACGCGTTTGCGCCATGAAAATCATTTCCACTGTTGTCTTTTTACTGGCCCTGGCCGGTTGCGCCAGCGGCCCCCGGCTGGATACCAGCCACCCGTCGGTCAATCAGGACAGCCGCATCCAGTTTGTCGTGGTGCATTACACCTCGGCTTCCCTGGAACGCTCCCTGGCGTTGCTGACCCATGGCGAAGTCAGCGCCCATTACCTGATCGGCGACGACAAGGACGCGACCATCTACAAGCTGGTGGATGAAAGCCGGCGCGCCTGGCACGCCGGGGAGAGCGAATGGCAGGGGCGGACCTGGCTCAACTCCAGCTCCATCGGCATCGAGATCGTCAACCCGGGCTACGTCGATGGCCCTACCGGGCGTCTCTGGTACCCCTATAGCGAAGCCCAGGTCCAATCCTTGATCGCCTTGCTCAAGGACATCACCCGGCGCAACGCGATCAACCCGATCAACATCATCGGACATAGCGACATTGCCCCCCTGCGCAAGCTTGATCCAGGACCGTTGTTTCCCTGGAAGCGTCTGGCGGAGGCCGGCCTGGGCGTCTGGCCGGACGAACAGGCGGTGGCGCGCCAGCAGGCCTTCTTCCTGACGCAGTTGCCGAGCGCCACCTGGTTCCAGACTGAGTTGGCCCGCCTCGGCTACCCGACGCCCCGCACCGGTGAATGGGACGTGGCTACCCGCCATGTGCTGGCTGCCTTCCAGATGCGGTATCGACCGGCCCGGTTCGACGGTACGCCGGACGCGCAAAGTGCGGCGATCCTGCAGGTACTCAACCAGACAAAATAATGACGCCTGTCCGACGATACAGGCTAAATCCAAATCAGCGGCTATAACTCATTGGTAACTTTCGGATTTACCAATTGATGAAAGATGCCCGAGAAACCCTGCACAGCTGGCTCCATCGCCCGCTTTTCCTGGCGATGGTCGCGGCTGCCCTGAGTACGTTGCTCCTGCTGGCGGGAAGCCTGTTCGTTGTCATGCAACAGACCCAGCAGCGCGAAAGCGAACAGATGAACGCCCAGGGTGAACGGTTCCTGCAGAGGCTGGAACAGCTTTTCGGGCAGTTGCGCGAAAGCCTCGATGATCTGCAGAACCAACCGCTGCGCGGATGCGACGAGGAAATGATCGCGACCTTGCAGCAGGTCAGCTTCAACTACCGCTTCGTCTACGAGGCGGTGTATATCGACAGTCGCGGTACCTGCTCCAGCCGTCCACGGCAGAGCGGATTGTCCCTTGCCCGTGCACCCGACTTGCGGGGGCCGACCTACAGTTATTGGCTGAACACCACCACCGAGCCCGACGAAAACCGCGCTGCGTTGATGTTGGGGCGCGGTAACTTTCGGGTCGCCACCTCCAGGGGGCATCTGACCGACGTGGTGGACCTGCCACCCGGCAGCAGCCTGTTGGTGGTCCTGGACCATGGTGAGCGAGCCGTTCCCGTGCTGGGTACCGATCAATATTGGCCGCCCAACGAGCCTTGGCCGCCGAAGAACCGCAATGCCCTGCAGGTGACAGCGAACCGGCTGATCTATCGCATGCAGACCGACAGTCCGGAATATCAACTGGTGCTGATTGCCCAGCGCAACGGCTTTCATATTCCGGCCAACGCCTGGTGGATGCTGCCCACCAGCCTGATATTGGGCTTGGGGATCGGTTTCCTGGTGTTTCTCCTGGCGCGTCAGCGTCAATCCATGGATGTCGAGCTGCATGGGGCCATCCGGCGGGGCGAGTTCCAGGTGCTGTATCAGCCGATTTTCGACCTGAGCAGCCGCCACTGTGTCGGTGCTGAAGCCTTGTTGCGCTGGCGGCGACCGGACGGCAGCTTGACCAGCCCGGAGCTGTTCATTCCTATGGCAGAAGATACCGGACAGATCCGCCAGATCACCGACTTCGTCTTGCAGCGGCTGTTTGATCAGTTGGGCCAGCTGTTGCGGGCCAATCCGCAGCTTTATATTTCGGTGAACCTGGCGGCATGCGACGTGATGGTACCGCGCATCGGCGAAGTGATCGCTCGTCTGCTGGCACGGTATCGGGTGTCGGCGCGGCAGATTGCCTTTGAAGTGACGGAGCGAGGGCTGATCGATGTATTGGTTGCCAGGGATAACCTGCAATCGTTACGCGATGTGGGCCATCAGGTATTGATCGACGATTTTGGCACCGGTTATTGCAGCCTGGCTTACCTGCAGACCCTGCCGGTGGACTGCCTTAAAATCGACAAGGCGTTTATCGATGCCCTCGGCCATGACGCCGCCAGCAGTGGCGTAGCGCCGCACATCATTCGCATGGCCCATGCGTTGGAGCTCAAGGTGATTGCCGAAGGTATCGAGCACGAGGCCCAGGCATCATATCTGCGTAGCGAAGGCGTAACGTTTGGCCAGGGTTGGCTGTTTGCCCATGCCCTCAGTGCCGTGCAATTCATCGAACTGATTACCCGCGGGCGACGACGGCTCGGGCGGCGCCTGGATGACGAGGCTTAGACAGTACCGCCTCAAACCGTCAGCGCCATGTAGAACTGGGTGCCCTGCCCCGGCCTTGAGTAGACACCCATGCGCCCTCCATGGAGTTGAACGATCTCCTTGCACAGGGCCAGCCCGAGGCCTGCGCCACCTTTCTTGCGTCCGACCTGGACGAACGGTTCGAAGATCCGCCCCTGTTGGCCATAGGCGATACCTTCGCCGTTGTCTTCGACGCTGATGATCACCCGTTCACCGTGGCGCCGGCCTTGCAGGCGGATCTGACCGTTGTCGCCGGTGTGGCGCATGGCATTGTCGATCAGGTTATCCAATACCCGCTCCAACTGCGCCGCATCGGCGTGCAGGCGTGGCAGCGGACCCTGGATCGCCACGAGCAACTCGATGCCCTTGGCTTGGGCCTGGGCGGCGAATCGCAGGCGGGCCGCTTCCAGCAAGTCTTCGATGGAGCAAGGGGCCAGATTCAGCTTTTGCAAGCCGTTCTGGTAGCGCGAGAAATTCAGCAGGTCATTGATGAGCTGCATCAATCGCTGCATTTCTTCATTGACGGTGTCGAGCAGATCCGCTTCGCGGGATTCTTCAGGAAAATGGACACGTTCGCGCAACAGGCCGAACGCCATATGCATGCCGGTCACCGGTGTGCGCAACTCGTGGGAAGCCCGCAGCACGAACTCACTGCGTACCCGTTCGAAGGCGCGCTGTTCGGTGACGTCGTGCAGCACCATCACCGCCCCGAGGATATGCCCTTGGGTATGGCTGACAGGCGTAAGGCTGTAGGTCAGCAACCGGGATTCGCCATCCACCTCAATGCTCAGATCGTCCGGTGCCCGCTCCAACGTTCCGCCGCGCAGCACCAGGTGCAATTCTTCATCCAGATCAAGGCGTCCGAGCGCCTCGCCCAAGCCCTGGCCCAGGCGTTCCTCGTCCCAGCCCAGCTGTCGTTGAGCCACCGGGTTGAGGTGCTCCAACCGGCCCTGGCGGTCGATCATCAGCAAGCCATCGTCGATGCTGTCGAGTACCGCTTGCAGGCGCTGCTGGCCGGCCAGCAACTCATCGACATTGGTGGCCTGATGCTCACGCAGGGCCTGGGCCATGATTCCGAAACGACGTGTCAGCAAGTTCAGTTCAGGGGAAGAGGAGACCGGCAACGTCACTTCGAAATTGCCCTGGCCGATGTCGTCCGCAGCCGAAACCAGCGCCTCGATGGGTGTGCCGAAACGCCGGGCGATGCCATGGGCCGTGATGAAACCGATGACCAGCACCGCCACCCCCACCAGGCCCAGCAGGCCGGAGATCAGCAACGCCCGGTCACGGGAGCGGGTCTGGGTGTCGCTGATGTTGTTCAAGGCGTGCCGATAGCCTTCGATCAGCCCGTTACGCAATACATTGAATTTCTCGGTGAGGTCCTGGATGCCCGTGAGTTGGGGCGGCTGCTGGCGAGAGGCGGCAAAAGCCTCAAGAAATCCAAGGTAGTCGGCCTTGGCCTGGGTGAAGTTGGTCGTCGGCTTCTCCTGGCCCTGTTCGTGGGCGATGCCCTCCTCCAGCAGACCAAAATATTGCCGCTTGGAATCTTCCAGCGCGGCCAAGTCGGGCTTGTCATCGAGCATGATCATCAACTGGTCGCCCAGGGTCTGGCGCAGCTTGAGACCCAGGTCCAGGAGGATGAAGTTGTCGCGCACCGATTGTTCCTGGGTATTGGCCATTTGCATCACGCTGACCAAGCCAAGCAGCAACCCCAGCAAAGCCACTGTTATCAGGGCCGAGATACTGAGAAACAGTCGAGTGCGCAGCTTCATCGCCAGTTTCATAAGGTGCCGCTCACAGGTTGTATTGCTTGCGTTTGCGATACAGCGTGGAGGCATCGATGCCCAGGGTCTTGGCCGCCTGGTCCAGCGTATCGGCCGTCGCCAGTACGGCGCCGATATGGGCCTTCTCCAGTTCGTCGAGGCTCAGCGCGGCGCCGATGCGCGGTGCGTTGTTGACCGGTTGCTCGGCCATGCCCAGATGACTGATCTCGACCTTTTCCTGGGGACAAATGATGCTGGCGCGCTCCACTACGTTGCGCAGTTCCCGGATGTTACCCGGCCAACGATAGCCTAGCAGCGCTTCACGGGCTTCGTCGCTGAATCCCCGGGCCGGACGTGCATACTCCTTGACGAAGCGGGCCAGGAAACGGTCCGCCAGGGTCAGGATGTCCTCGGCGCGCTCGCGCAGCGGTGGCAAGTGCAGGGTAATGACGTTCAAGCGGTACAGCAGGTCTTCCCGAAAACGCCCGTCGCGGACCATGTCTTCGAGGTTCAGGTTGGTCGCTGCGAGGATTCGCACATCGGCCCGGCGGGTGACCGGATCGCCGACCCGTTCGTATTCCTTGTCCTGGATGAAACGCAACAACTTCGGCTGTAACGTCAGGGGAAAATCGCCGATCTCGTCGAGAAAAAGCGTTCCGCCGTCCGCCTGGTTGACCCGTCCCAGCGTGCTCTCGCTGGCACCGGTGAACGCGCCACGACTGTGACCGAACAACTCGCTTTCCATCAGTTCGGTCGTCAGGGACGGACAATTGATGGTGACACAGGATTTCTTCGCACGTTTGCTCCAGCCATGGATCGCCCGCGCGAGTTCTCCTTTACCGGTGCCGGATTCGCCAAGAATCAGGATGTTGGCATCGGTGCTGGCTACTTGGCGGGCTGTCTCCAGCACCACCTTCATCGCCGGGCTGTGGGAGTCGAGGCCGTCCTTGGGTTTGCGAATCTCGCCTTCCAGCGCCTCCAGCCTTGCCGATAGCTGGCGGACTTCCAGTTGCTTGGCCGTCGCCAGGCGCAACTGATCGGGGCTGCATGGCTTGACCAGGTAGTCGGCGGCACCGGCCTGGATCGCGTCCACCGCAGTGTCGACAGCCGAATGGGCGGTGACGATCACCACACGCATCCACGGCGCCTGGATGCGCATCTGGGCCAGCACATCGAGGCCGTTATCTTCCCCCAGGCGAAGGTCGAGAAAGCACAGGTCGAATACCTGGCGCTGCAACAAGGCATCGGCCTGGGCGGCGCTGTTGGCAGTGGCAACGGTATAGCCTTCGTCTTCCAGGCAATAGCGGAACGTACGCAGGATGGCGGACTCATCGTCTACCAGCAGAATGCGGCCTTGATGCTCAGTGGCTGATTCCATTTTTCCTACGCTCCTTTAATGAATGATGTTGGTTAGTGTCAGAAAAATCGGGCAAGTTGCATGGTCGATTTTGAGCGAATATTACCTATAGAAAGCGCCGCAGTGAGCTGTAGAGATCTAAAGGGCTGATTTAAGTAAATTTTTTTCAGCTCGTTCGCGATGAGCGGTCAGCCTGCGCATTCCGACCGCCATTTTCCAATCGCAATTCAAAAAGAATCTGCCCGCCTTTCTCCTCTTCATTCGTGCAATACGCACGACCGCGTTCAGGGTCATCGTGCAGGATGCGATTTCGCTGTTTGATTGGTTATATATAACTGATTGATTATAAAGGTATTTTTCTCTGAAAATTTCTGGCATGCCGCCTGCAATAGTCAGGTCATCATGGCGTTTAGAGCGCCTAACCAGATCACCACCCGGGGTGGGGAGGAATTCCAGGATGAATTTGCAACGTGCCGCCCGATTACCAATCACTTCCCTGCAGATTCAGCAGGGCTTGTGGGCTGTCCTGGCATTGCTGGTGACCCTCGTGGCAGGTCAGCAACTGCTCCTCTGGCATTACAGCCAGCAGCCCGAGCCAGCGCCGGTGTCGATTCATCGCGCGACCCAAACCCACTTCAGTGCCGTAAGCAGCGTCGCGGAAGCGTCCGCCTCCATGCGGATGATGGATGTCGATCAGGCTCAGCCGGTGACCGACATGCCCCGCCAGGAACGCTGGGTGTTTTAACGCAATGACCGTGCGTCCGACGCGCTCGGAACCATTCCAACCAGTCCCTAACTAAATAGAAAAGCGTAAGGAGAATCACCATGTTGAGCTGGGCAATTACCTTCCTGATCATTGCCATCATCGCTGCAGTCCTGGGCTTCGGTGGTATCGCCGGCACCGCCACGGGCATCGCCAAGATTCTCTTTGTCGTGTTCCTGGTGATGTTCATCGCCTCCTTCTTCTTTGGCCGTCGCGGCCGAGGCTGACCATGAACGCTGCACTGAAAGGACTGGCCGCCGCCCTGCTACTGGGCGGCTGCGCCACGGCAATGGCTGCCAATGACGGTCAGATGCGGGTCAACCAATTGCTTCAGGCTGACGCGCAATACCGTGAAACCTGGCAGCACGTCGTCAAGAAAGAAGAGCGTCTGCCGGAATGGGTCATGAATCTGACCGGCGATTCGGAACAGATGAACGCTGTCGAGGAAGATGGCGACAAATATCTGGTCGGCCCGCTGTGCGAAACCCATGCGACGTGCCGCAACGAGCGCCTGTTCGTGGCTTTCAGTTTTGACAAGGATGAGGCCTACGCCTTGCTGGTCGAGGTGCCCGCCGGGTTGCCCGCCGACAAGTCGCCGACCCGTCATGCCAATTACCGCTTCCTCGGCAATCCCGATGAAGGTATGCAAGAACTGTTAATGGAACAACTCAAGAAAGATCCCAACTGGTACTGAATCTGGATAACGGGAAAGACAACCTTGTTTTTCCCTCTGCACAGCCCGAGGAGGGCCGATGCATGACCAGGGGGCCGGGACGTTCTGACCATTCAGGGTCGGAGTGACCTACGGGCACAAGGGGTGCCTGCGAAAGGGCCGGGTCAGGAAAAAGCTGCGACGCAGGTTCGCGAAACCGCAACGGCTTGGCGAACCTGCGTAGAGCTTATTGAGCAAGAAGCCTATTCCAGAGCGGTTGGTTATTCGGATTTGATGACCGCAGGTTCAATGCGGCATTTTGTCCCGTCTCTTCGATCTTTTTCCTGACGTCTGACCGTATATCGGAGAGCTTTCCAGCCAACGCCGTTGCCTTCGGCTACCCGTTTCATCGGTTTCCCCGGCAGAAGACATCAAGCCAGGCTACGCTGAAACCGCCGGTTCACGGCATTTTTGCCTGATGAAATCCCGCATCCAAACGATTTGGAACGCGGGTTTTGTTTTGAAAATCTCATGCCGATTCGGCATAGGGTAGGCGTTTACGGCATTAGACGATCCCCCCTCGCATCGCAATAGTTGCGCCTTTTTTCGCCCGCCAGTAAGCCGCCAGCGCGCGTTCGGGTGACCTTATACGGGGGCGGGAGCACGATTCGCATCGCCATGGGCGATCGGATTTGCGCTTCTGTCCGAGTCCAATCGAAGTAAGGGTAACGATATGAAGAAGGCAAGATTAAGCCTCGCCTGGCAGATCCTCATCGGTCTGGTGCTCGGTATTGCACTGGGCGCGCTGCTCAACCATTTCAGTGCCGAGAAGGCCTGGTGGATCAGCAACGTACTGCAACCGGCGGGCGATATCTTTATCCGTCTGATCAAGATGATCGTGATCCCTATCGTGATTTCCTCGCTGATCGTCGGCATTGCCGGGGTCGGTGACGCGAAGAAACTCGGGCGGATCGGCCTCAAGACGATCCTCTACTTTGAAATCGTTACCACCATCGCCATTGTCGTCGGTCTGCTGTTGGCGAATTTCTTCCATCCGGGCAGCGGCATCGACATGAGCACTCTGGGCACGGTGGATATCTCCAAGTACCAGGCCACGGCCGCCGAAGTGCAGCACGAGCATGCCTTTGTCCAGACCATTCTCAATCTGATCCCGTCGAACATCTTCGCGGCGCTGACCCGCGGCGAGATGCTGCCGATCATTTTCTTCTCCGTACTGTTCGGCCTGGGTCTTTCCAGCCTGCAAGCGGACCTGCGCGAGCCGCTGGTGAAGATGTTCCAGGGCGTGTCCGAAAGCATGTTCAAAGTCACCCATATGATCATGCAGTACGCCCCGATCGGCGTGTTCGCGTTGATTGCGGTGACCGTGGCCAACTTCGGCTTCGCTTCCCTGCTGCCGCTGGCGAAACTGGTGATCCTGGTTTACGTCGCCATCGCTTTCTTCGCCTTCGTGGTCCTGGGTCTGATCGCCCGTCTGTTCGGCTTCTCGGTGATCAAGCTGATGCGCATCTTCAAGGACGAACTGGTGCTGGCCTATTCCACCGCCAGCTCCGAAACCGTGTTGCCACGCGTGATTGAGAAGATGGAAGCCTACGGTGCGCCGAAAGCCATTTGCAGCTTCGTGGTGCCTACCGGTTACTCGTTCAACCTCGACGGTTCGACGCTGTACCAGAGCATCGCGGCGATTTTCATCGCCCAGCTGTATGGCATCGACCTGTCCATCAGCCAGCAATTGCTGCTGGTGCTGACGTTGATGGTCACTTCCAAGGGCATCGCCGGCGTGCCGGGCGTGTCCTTCGTGGTATTGCTGGCGACCCTGGGCAGCGTCGGTATCCCGTTGGAAGGCCTGGCCTTCATCGCCGGTGTCGACCGGGTCATGGACATGGCCCGTACCGCGCTGAACGTGATCGGCAACGCCCTGGCGGTGCTGGTGATCGCTCGCTGGGAAGGTATGTACGATGATGCCAAGGGTCAGCGCTACTGGAATTCCCTGCCGCACTGGCGCAGCAAGGAGCCGCTGCCGGCCGGTGAGCCTTCCAGCCGCTGATCCGCCTGGAACTGAAATGTTTGTGAGAGCAAAAATACCTGTGGGAGCAAAGCTTGCTCGCGATAGCAGTCTGTCAGCCACATTAAGCCAGCAGATCTTTCGCTGATCGCGAGCAAGCTTTGCTCCCACAGGGAATGCTCTGTGTACCCTGTCTGAACCCCGGAGAAATCCGGGGTTTGTCGTTTCTGCCGGCCCCGCTATCATTCGCGGCATCTTCCGGGGGATTTAACCGATGCTCAATGGCCTGTGGCTTGGCTTCTTTATCGTGGCGGCCGTCTCGGCGCTGATGCAGTGGCTGGTGGGTGGCAACGCCGGCATCTTCGCGGCGATGGTGGAAAGCATCTTCGCCATGGCCAAGCTGTCGGTGGAGGTGATGGTCCTGCTGTTCGGCACCCTGACCCTGTGGCTGGGGTTCCTGCGGATCGCCGAGAAGGCCGGGATCGTCGACTGGCTGGCCAAGGCCCTCGGCCCGCTGTTCCTGCGGTTGATGCCGGAAGTGCCGCCGGGCCATCCGGCTATTGGCCTGATCACCCTCAACTTCGCCGCCAACGGCCTGGGCCTGGACAACGCCGCCACCCCCATCGGCCTGAAAGCCATGCGCGCCCTGCAGGACCTGAACCCCAGCCCGACCATTGCCAGCAATGCGCAGATCCTGTTCCTGGTGCTCAATGCCTCGTCGCTGACGCTGCTGCCGGTGACGATCTTCATGTACCGCGCCCAGCAAGGCGCGCCGGATCCGACCCTGGTGTTCCTGCCGATCCTGCTCGCCACCAGTTGTTCGACCCTGGTGGGGCTGCTGTCGGTGGCCTTCATGCAGCGTCTGCGGCTGTGGGACCCGGTGGTGCTGGCTTACCTGATTCCCGGTGCGCTGGCGCTGGGTGGCTTCATGGCGTTGTTGGCGACGCTCTCGGCCACGGCCCTGGCGGGGTTGTCATCGATCCTCGGCAACCTGACGCTGTTCGGCCTGATCATCCTGTTCCTGGCGGTGGGTGCCCTGCGCAAGGTCAAGGTGTACGAAGCGTTCGTCGAGGGCGCGAAGGAAGGCTTCGACGTGGCCAAGGGGCTGCTGCCTTACTTGGTGGCGATGCTCTGTGCGGTCGGCGTGCTACGGGCCTCGGGGGCGCTGGATTTCGGTCTGGATGGTATCCGGCATCTGGTGGAATGGGCTGGCTGGGACACGCGTTTCGTCGACGCCTTGCCGACGGCAATGGTCAAGCCGTTCTCCGGCAGCGCCGCCCGGGCGATGCTGATCGAAACCATGAAGACCTCTGGCGTGGACAGCTTCCCGGCCCTGGTGGCGGCAACCATCCAGGGCAGCACCGAGACCACGTTCTATGTACTGGCGGTGTACTTCGGCGCCGTGGGCATCCAGCGGGCGCGGCACGCGGTGGGCTGTGCGTTGCTGGCGGAGCTGGCCGGCGTGCTGGGGGCCATCGGGGTCTGCTACTGGTTCTTTGGCTGACAACGAGTTTCTGTGGGGGCAGGCTTGCCTTAATGCCAGTCTGCCAAGCCACAAACCTGGTGTGGGAGCGAAGCTTGCTCGCGATTGCGGTAAGTCAGTCAGCAACCATGTGACGTGTCTGTTGCTATCGCGAGCAAGCTTTGCTCCCACGGGTTTTGCGCCGTTTGATCCTTAACTGACTGGTATCAGGGCTTGCCTTGCTCATTCAGTTACGCTGAACCGCAGCACCCCGATCATCTGCCCGTTCTCCGTCAGTACCCGTACCTGCCATTTGCCCGCCGGCTTGTCCGGGAAGTTCTGCTTGTGGGTCCAGGCGCGGTAGCCTTCCTTGCGTCCGCCATGAATGTCCAGGGCGATGCGGTCCACTTCTCTGCCGTTGAACTGCCAGACGTGATAGATCCGCTCATCCAGCCCCCGCGGCGCATTGATGGCGGTATAGGCATACAAACCGTTGCCGCGGATCTGCGCGGCGCTGACTTCCTTGAAGCTGTCACCGGGTGTGCGATCCTCCAGCTGGGTGCTGATCGCCACTTCGGTCATCCACAGCGTGGCCGGTGGTACCCAGGAGCGCAGCACCCATCCGGCGGCACCAATGCCGAGGGTGATGCACAGAATCGCCAGGGCGTTGCGCACGGTGCGGATCGGAAAGATCGAGGCCAGGCTCGGAAACGACAACAGCATGGCGATGCCCAGCGCCAGCTTGAAGCTCTGGTCGGTGGTCAGGTGCATGATGATCGGCAGCGCGGTGAGCAGGGCGGCGAACAGCGTCAGCGTGTGCAACGCCAGGAACGCCCAGCGCCGGGGCGCCAGCCATTTGTAATACAGCGGATCGGTGATCGAAATCAGCCCTGAGGCTCCCAGCAGCCCGGTGAAAATCAGCTGGCTGCTGTTCCAGGTGGTGGTGATCAGGAAAAACGGCAGAACGAAGAACAGGCTTTCCTGATGAATCATCTGCGTGGCATAGCGCAGCAACGGCTGCGGTATTTCCCGCTTGAAAATCCTGGTGAACAGCCGGGTCGCGCTGTTTTCCAGCATCAGCCAGAGCCAGCTCACCAGCATCAGGATGGCGATCAAGGTCGCCAGGCCTTGTTGGCGGTCCACCAGTACGAAACTGCCGGCACCGGAGATGAAGCCGCCGAGCGCAATGACCCCTGGGTAGCGCTTCATCAATTCAAGGATGCGCTGGATGTAATGGGTCAGGGTCTGCATTAGGCGGTTTCACAGTAAGTCGTAGGAAATATCCCTGACAGAGTATCGTCCGGACACCTATATGGCGAGGCTCGCATCGGCTCTTGTGGCGAGGGGATTTACGGCCCTTAAACCTGGCGCCTCGGTGTGTCTGACGGATCGAGTTGTCTGATTTGGGGCCGCTTCGCGACCCAGCGGGGATAAATCCCCTCGCCACAAGAACCCAGCAGGTCAGGTTTTGCGACGCAACCGCCACACCACCAACCCCAACAGCAACAATCCCACCAAGCCGCTTACTCCCCAGACCAGCTCATCGTCACTGAGCAGCGGCTTCTCGATGCGCAGGTAGCCCGGGTCCTTAAGCAGTTCGCGCAGGGCCTGATTGGCCTGTTCCAGGCTCACCGCCTGCAAGCGCACGGCCGGGTTGGCGAAGCGACCGTCTTCGTAGTCGCCCAGGGCGCCCCAGTAATAATCCGCCAGTGCACTGTTACCTTGAACCGCCCAGGTCTGGTGGGCAATGGCTGCGCGTTTGATGCGCATGAAGCTGTCGGGGTCCAGCCCGTCCTTGAGCAGCGTTATGCGCAACTCTTCGAGGGCCTGTTCGGCTTGCGGCAGGTCTTCGCGGGCCAGGTCCGCGTTCAGGCTGAGGAAGCCGACGCCGCCGAACACTTCCCGCTCCACCCACGGCCCATAAGACAGGCCGCGGGCCAGGCGCAGCTGGCGATAGAGGGCCCAGTCCAGATAGTTCTTGAGCAGGTCGAAGGTCTCGTCGTGTTGCTGTTCCAGTACCGGTTCGGGGAACAACCAGTGCAGCTTGGCGCCATCGCCCACCAGGCTGCGGATCAGGTTGCGCTTGGTCACGGCGCTGTAGCGGATCTGTGGCAATGCTTCGTGGGCGGTGGGCTCGACCGGTTTGAGTTTGCCGTAGGTGCGCTCCAGGTAGGCCGGCAGCAAGCGATCAAGGTCGCCGACCACGATCAGCGTCATGTTGTTCGGCGCATACCAGGCTTTGCGAACCTGTTCGAGGCGGGCGAGGGTGTGTTGCTCGACTTCGGCCCGTTCCGCGCAACGTAAGCCCAGTTCCACCGCCAACTGGTTGCTGGCCTTGTGTCCCAGGTCCTGGCGATCGAGCCAGCGTTGCAGGTGGGTGTAGTGGCCGCCGTCCTCGCGTTCGACCACCCGTTTCGCTGCCTCCAGGGCCTTTTCATCGATGCGGGTGCGGGTCAGCACCGCCAGCAGCAGGTCGAGGATCTTGCGCTGGTTACTTGCCGGTGCCTCGATGACAAAGGTGGTGTCGGCATTGCTGGTGAAGGCGTTCCACTCGCCGCCCAGCGCCTGCATCCGTTCTTCCAAGGCGCCTTCGCCGCCTTCATCGATCCCGCTGAACAGCGCATGCTCGAGCAGGTGCGGCAGTTCCTTGTCGGCGCAGCTGAAGTCGTCCAGGCCCACGCCGATCACCAGCCGGATGGCGACGTGACCGCGTTCGCTGCCGGGCTTGAGCAGCAGCTGCATGCCGTTGGGCAGCGAGTAGCCTTCGACCTGGAACCGGTCCAGGGCTACCGCGGGCAGCGAACCGAACAAGAAAAGAGCGAATAACAGACCACGCATAAACGGCTTCCTGGCGACTGACAGTCCAACCCTACTGACTGAACAATGCGCCAGATGTTCAAGGCGAGTGGGTGATGTCGGATATTTCATCCGCCGCCAGGGCGCCGATTTCGGCGGTTTCCAGCACCACATAGGCGCTGCCGCAGAACAGCGAATTGAGGCGCCGCATGTCGGCAATCAGCTCCAGATGCAGGGAACTGGTCTCCAGGCTCTGTACGATCTTGCGCTGCAAGCGGCTGACATGGGCATGGGCCATCCGTCTTTCCTGGGCACGAAAACGCCGTTTCTCGCGCAGCAATTGACGGGCGCTTTCCCGATCGCCACTGAGGAACACCGACAAGCCCAGCCGCAGGTTGGCGATCAAATGGCTGTGCAGCCCCGCCAGCTCCTCCAGGCCCACCTCGGAAAAGGACAAGCGCTGCGAGGTCTTCTGCTGCTGGACCTTGCGGAGCATGCGTTCGATGAGGTCGCTGCCAAGCTTCAGGTTGATCGCCAGCTCGATGATCTCCGCCCATCGACGACTGTCCTGCTCACTGAGGTCTTCGCGGGGCATCTGGGCCATGTACAACTTGATGGCGCTGCACAGTATCTCGACGTCATCGCTCACGCGCCGCACCTCCTGGGTGAGCGCCGTCTGCTGGCCGCGCAACACGTCGAGCATGGCTTCGAGCATGTTTTCGATCAGGTCGCCGATGCGCAGTGTTTCCCGGGCCGCATTGGCCAGGGCCAGGCTCGGGGTGACGAGGGCCGTAGGATCCAGGTGCCGGGGCTTGGCGGTGCCGTTGGTCTCCGCGCGCTCCGGCAGCAGCCAGGCGCACAGCCTGGCCATCGGCGCGACACTGGGCAGCAGCACCAGGCAGCGCACGGAGTTGTAGAGCAGGTGAAAGCCGATGACGGTTTCCTGGGGGCTGAAGTCCAGGCTGTCCAGCCACCCCACCAGCGGGTCGAGCGCGGGGATGATCAGCAACAATCCGATCAGCTTGTACAGCAGGCTCCCCAGTGCCACCTGGCGTCCGGCGGCGTTCTGCATGCTGGTGCTGAGGAACGCCAGGATGCCGCTGCCGATGTTGGCGCCGATCACCAGGCCGATGGCCACCGGCAGGCTGATCACCGCCGCGCCGGCCAGGGTTGCCGTCAGCAGCACGGCGGCCAGGCTCGAATAGGAAATCATGGCGAACAGCGCGCCCACCAACGCATCGAGCAGGATGTCGCCGGTCAGCGAGGCGAAGATCACCTTCACGCCTTGGGCCTGGGTGATGGGCGCGGCGGCTTCGACGATCAATTGCAGCGCGAGGATGATCAGCCCCAGGCCGATGGAGACACGGCCCATTTGCCCGACGCGGGTCTGTTTGCGCGACAGGAAAAAAATCACCCCGAGGAAAATCAGCAACGGCGACAACCACGACAGATCGAGGGTCAGCACCCGGGCCATCAACGCCGTGCCGACATCGGCGCCGAGCATGGTCGCCAGGGCAGGGGTCAGCGCCATCAGCCCCTGGCCGACGAACGAGGTGACCAGCATGGCCGTGGCGTTGCTGCTCTGGACCATGGCGGTGACCATGATACCGGCGACAAATGCCAGCCAGCGCCGGGACATGTTCTGGCCGATGACGTGGCGCAGGTTGGAGCCATAGACCCGCAGGATGCCGGTACGGACGATATGCGTGCCCCAGATCAGCAAGGCTACGGCAGAGAGTAGATTCAGCAGGGTCAGCATGAGAGGCCCCCTGTTAGCGTCTCAAAGAGACAAGTTGACGATGCCACATCGTTCTTCGTTGTACTTAAGCTGTAGTTGGCGAACGGTTCGGACGCCAGCATTGCACAGCTAAAGAATTGATTGAAACAAAACTGTCATGAAAAACACCGCAAGCCCTGTGGGAGCGAGCCTGCTCGCGATAGCGGTGTATCGATCGATACTGTTGTGACTGAAAGGACGCTATCGCGAGCAGGCTCGCTCCCACAGGTCCTCACTTTCCTGCGGGCATGAAAAAGGGGCTCCAAAGAGCCCCTTCGTTCATTGCTCCGTTCAGTTACTGACCCGGAACGTCCTTGCGCAGTTTCACCGGATCCTGCTGCTTGCGCTTGCGTGCAATCGCGGTGCGCATCTTGATGTTGATCGCTTCCACGGCCAGGGAGAACGCCATGGCGAAGTAGACATAGCCTTTCGGTACATGGACGTCGAACGACTCGGCGATCAGCACGGTACCGACCACCAGCAGGAACGACAGCGCCAGCATCTTCAGCGATGGATGTTTGTCGATGAACTCGCTGATGGTGCCCGAGGCCAGCATCATCACCAGCACGGCCACGATGATCGCCGCCACCATCACCGGCACATGGGAGACCATGCCGACGGCAGTGATGACCGAGTCCAGGGAGAACACGATGTCGATGATCGCGATCTGGATGATGGTGTAGAGGAAGTTGCCACCCTTGCCCGACGGTTGATCGTCGCTTTCGTCGTCGCCTTCCAGCGCGTGGTACATCTCCTGGGAGCTTTTCCACAGCAGGAACAGGCCACCGAAGAACAGGATCAGGTCGCGACCGGAGATGCCCTGGCCGAACACTTCGAACAAATCGGCGGTCAGGCGCATGACCCAGGTGATGGACAGCAGCAACAGGATCCGCGTGATCATGGCCAGGGCCAGACCGAAGATCCGGGTGCGCGCCTGCATGTGCTTGGGCATGCGGCTGACCAGGATCGAGATCATGATGATGTTATCGATGCCCAGGACGATTTCCAGGGCGGTCAGGGTAAAGAAGGCAACCCAGATTTCCGGGTTGGTCAGCCATTCCATGTGAGTTCCTTTGAACGAGTGTTAGGCCGCGCCGCGCTTCGGATTCACCGAAGCGGCGGCGCCGCGGGTATTGCTTTTATAGAGTGCTGAACAGCGGAAAGATCCCCATCAGCAAGGCGGCGACCATTATGCACAGGCAGACCAGCACTGCCCACTTCAGGGTGAAACGCTGGTGATCGCCGAACTCGATCCCGGCCAGTGCCACCAGCAGGTAGGTGGACGGAACCAGCGGGCTCAACAGGTGGACGGGCTGGCCGACGATGGAGGCACGGGCCATTTCCACTGCTGTGATGCCGTAATGGCTGGCGGCTTCGGCGAGAACCGGTAACACCCCGTAATAAAATGCATCGTTAGACATGAAGAATGTGAACGGCATGCTCACCAGCGCGGTAATCACCGCCAGGTACGGACCGAGGAAGTCCGGGATCACCGCCAGCAGACTCTTGGACATGGCGTCGACCATGCCGGTACCGGACAGGATGCCGGTGAAGATACCCGCCGCGAAAATCAACCCGACCACCGCCAATACGCTGCCGGCGTGCGCCGCAACACGGTCTTTCTGCTGTTGCAGGCATGGGTAGTTGACGATCATCGCGATACTGAAGGCCACCATGAACAGCACCGGCAGCGGCAACAGGCCGGCGATCAGGGTGCACATCAGGGCCAGGGTCAGGGCGCCGTTGAACCAGATCAGCTTTGGACGGCGGGCGTCGGGGAACTGGGACACGCTGATTTCGCTGTGGTCGATTTCATCGTGGGCCAGGTGCAATTCACCCAGGCGCGCCCGCTCGCGTTTACCGTACATGTAGGCAATCGCCAGGATCGCCAGCACACCGAACGCCATCGCCGGAATCATCGGCACGAAGATCTCGGACGGATCCACATGCAAGGCACTGGCCGCACGGGCCGTCGGGCCGCCCCAGGGGGTCATGTTCATCACGCCACCGGCGAGGATGATCAGGCCGGCCATGATCCGCGGGCTCATGCCGATGCGGCTGTAGAGCGGCAGCATCGCGGCCACGCAGATCATGTAAGTGGTCGCGCCGTCACCATCGAGGGAAACGACGAGCGCCAGAACGGCGGTACCGACCGAAACTTTCAGCGGGTCACCCTTGACCAGCTTGAGGATCTTGCGCACGGCCGGGTCGAACAGGCCGGAGTCGATCATCAGGGCAAAGTAGAGAATCGCGAACATCAGCATCACCCCGGTTGGGGCGAGCTTGGTGATGCCTTCGAGCATCATCGGGCCGATCTTCGGCGCAAAGCCGCCGAACAGGGCGAACAGGATCGGGATGATGATCAGGGCGATCAGCGCGGACAGGCGCTTGGTCATGATCAGGAACATGAACGTGATGACCATGGCGAAGCCAAGGAAAGTCAGCATGGGAAATACTCCAGGCGTGGCGCGGCGAGGTTAAGGCGAACCGGACAGGTCAGCGCAGAACGTGAGGCACGGAACGGACGGATGGAGTGGTTGCAGCGGGACGGGTAGCAGCGGACATCAGAATCACCATTGTTGTTGTTAAAAAGGCCAAACGGTCGTGGAAATCCGTTTCTGGCCACCGGTCTTTGCCGGTAGTGAGGCGATCCTAATCGCGCAAGCTTTCAGCCAGCTTTCGCTGCAGGCGATGGTTTTTCCGCTGGTCGGGGTCTGTGGGAGCAAGGCTTGCCCGCGATGAAGCTGACGCGGTCGTCCTGCATATCGAGTGCCCCTTGTCGCGAGCAAGCTTTGTTCCCACAGGTCGTCCTGCCTCAGTACATTTCAGAACACCGAAAGATCCAGCGGCCGCACCGCCCCCATCCAGATCGCATGGTCGGTGTGGTCCGCCAGCTCATCGCCAGTGTTCGGGTGAAGGAAGATCACCAGCCCTTTGCGATAGAGCGCCAGCCACGGCAGCACTACGCCGATGTACTGCGGATCGAACGAGAGCTGGCAGCTCCAGTCCGGATGGGGACCGACCGGGCGCTCGTGGACGCGGCCCATTTCCAGTGGAAACAGACGCGACGCTTCCTCACACAATGCCCGCGCCTGGTCGATGGTGCTGGCATCGAAGTAAACATGGGCGTGGTAACCCTTGATCCGTTGCATTGTGACTCCTTGCGAACCCTCGCCGTTTCCCGCTGGTCAGAGCCTTATACGCGGTAAAAAAGGGAAAAACAGCCATGAAAAACGCCGAAACCCCGGTGATCAAAATGGTGCTCTATGGTGCCATGAGCAGCCTCGGCAGTGCGTTGATGGCTGAGATGCTGCGACGCCAGCATGAAGTCATTGCCGTTCTCGATGATCTCACGGCCCTGGCGCCGCGTCCGGGCCTGCGGACCAAGACGGGAGATCTCTATGATCCCGAGCGGGTCAAGCAAAGCGTCGCCGGTGCCGATGCGGTGGTCTGTCTGCTGAACGCGCCGGGGCTGCCCATGAACAGCGAGCACGTGGAACGCACGCTGATTCCGGGCCCCGTGGAGCAGGTGCTGGCGGTGGATGCGCTGATCGCCGGCATGCAGGCGGTGAATATCCCCCGGCTGTTTCTGGTGGGGGATTTCGCCGTACTCGACGAGGAAGAGGGCGAAGACGACTTGCAGCGTCATGCCGCCGAGGAAATCCTCGATGCCCTGCGCAACAGCACATTGCAATGGACCCTCGTCAACTCGCCTTATGCTGTTGCCGGGTTGAGCATCGAGCATTTCACCCAGGTCAGCACCAGCCTGGAACCGGGTATGGCCGAATCCCTGGAGCGGCTCAACCGGGTGGCCGTCGGCATTGCCGATGAGCTGCGCTTGAACCTGCATGTGGGGGAGCATGTCAGCTTCGTAGCCGCTACCTGACGACCGCACAACATTGCGGCAAGAATCACTATTGTGGCGAGGGGATTTATCGAAACGTCGCACCGCCCCGCTGGGCTGCGAAGCGGCCCCAAAAAAGCAGGGCCGCTTCGCGCCCCAGCGGGGATAAATCCCCTCGCCACAGTAGTTTTTCTTTGGCTATGGAAGTGCCTTCACCCGCAAGTCTCAAACAGCGATGGACGGCAACGGCAACCCCGTGAGCGACTCGCCACTGTTGGCCTGTTCTTCCATCAGCCAATCCACGAACTGCCTGATCAGTGCCCCACGCCGTTTACGCTGGGGCAGGACTACGTAATACCCCAGGCGCGACAGCACCGTTTCGGCGATTGGACGACAGAGCAGGCCCTGGGCCAACAAGTTATCCACAAGGTGACGCCAGCCGATGGCAACCCCCTGGCCGCCAATCGCCGCCTGGATCAGCAAGGTGTAGTTGTCGAAACGCAGTTGCCCTGGCGCCGGGGGTGAGGTGATGCCCAGCTCGCGGAAGACGCCATTCCAGTCGAACCAGTGACTGCTGTTGCCACCGCGCAAGTGCAGGAGCGGGAACTCGGATAAGGCCTGGGCGGGCAAGGGCAGGGGACGTTCCTTGAGCAACAACGGGCTGCACACCGGAAAGACTTCTTCGCTGAACAGCCAGCGACTTTCGCCCTGTTTGAAGCGACCGTCGCCGAACAGTACGGCAACGTCGATGTCGGTGCGCAACATGTTGTGATTGCGCTCGCTGGTCACCAGGCTGACGTCCACTTGCGGGTTGGCGGCGTGAAAACGATGCAGGCGCGGCATCAGCCAGTAGGCGGCGAAAGCGAAATCGGTGGCGACCTGTAACACCTCATGCTGATGTTGCGCGGTGATCGCGCTCAATCCTGCGTCGATGTTCTGCAAACCGGCCTGCACCTGTTCGAACAGCGTCGTTCCGGCCTCGGTCAGTTCTATGCCGCGGTAAATGCGATCGAACAACCGCGTGCCCAGCTGTTCCTCCAGGCGTTTGATCTGCTGGCTGATGGCCGGTTGCGTGGTGCCCAGCTCAATCGCCGCTGCCGTAAAGCTTCGTTGCCTGGCCGCTGCTTCGAAGACTCGAAACAGATCCAGGGACAGGTCACCCAAGGCGTCATACATAAGCTGTGCTTATCCTAGTCATTATCCTGCATGGGCTTTACCCCAATAGGTCGGGGGAACATGCTCAATCGCAGCAATTTCGCATAACCGCTCACTATGGAATGCCGCGATTACATGAAGCGCAAGAATATTCTTTTCATCATGGCCGATCAGATGGCCGCGCCAATGTTGCCGATCTACGGTCCTTCGCCGATCAAGCTGCCGAATCTGTCGCGCCTGGCCGACCAGGGCGTGGTGTTCGACGCCGCGTACTGCAACAGCCCGCTGTGCGCGCCGTCGCGCTTTACCCTGGTGAGCGGCCAGTTGCCCAGCAAGATCGGCGCCTATGACAACGCCGCGGATTTTCCGGCCGACGTCCCGACGTACGCCCATTACCTGCGGCGCCTCGGCTACCGCACGGCGCTGTCCGGCAAGATGCACTTCTGTGGGCCGGATCAGCTGCACGGCTATGAAGAGCGCCTGACCAGTGACATTTATCCGGCCGACTACGGTTGGGCCGTGAACTGGGATGAGCCGGACGTGCGGCCGAGCTGGTACCACAACATGTCGTCGGTGCTGCAGGCCGGGCCTTGTGTGCGTACCAACCAGTTGGATTTCGATGAAGAAGTGGTGTTCAAGGCGCAGCAGTACCTGTTCGACCACATCCGCGAGGACGGTGACCAGCCGTTCTGCCTGACCGTGTCGATGACCCACCCACACGACCCGTACACGATTCCCAAGGCTTTCTGGGATCTGTATGACGACAACGACATCCCGCTGCCGCAAACGCCGGCGCAGACCGAGCTCGACCCTCACTCCCAGCGCCTGTTGAAGGTCTATGATCTGTGGGACAAGCCGCTGCCTGTGGATAAGATTCGCGATGCCCGCCGCGCCTATTTCGGCGCGTGCAGCTATATCGACAGCAATGTGGGCAAGCTGCTGCAGACCCTTGAGGACACTGGCTTGATGGAGGACACGATCATCGTGTTCTCCGGCGATCATGGCGACATGCTCGGTGAAAAAGGGCTCTGGTACAAAATGCATTGGTTCGAGATGTCCGCGCGGGTGCCGCTGCTGGTCAGCGCTCCGGGTCAATTCGCCAGCGGCCGGGTCGGCGCGGCGGTATCCACCGCCGACTTGCTGCCCACCCTGGTGGAACTGGCCGGCGGCACGCTGGAGCCCGGTTTGCCGCTGGACGGCCGCTCGTTGGTGCCGCATCTGCAAGGGCGGGGCGGGCACGATGAGGTCTTTGGCGAATACATGGCCGAGGGCACCATCAGCCCGTTGATGATGATCCGCCGCGGCCAATGGAAATTCATCTACAGCGAAGATGATCCGTGCCTGCTGTTCGATGTCCGTAACGACCCCAAGGAACTGGAAGACCTCAGCCAGTCACCGGAGCATCAGACCCTGTTCGCCGAGTTTCTCGCCGAAGCCAGGGCCAAGTGGGACATTCCGACCATTCATCGACAGGTGCTCGCCAGCCAGCGTCGCCGTCGTTTCGTCGCCCAGGCGCTGACCCTGGGCAAACTCAAGAGCTGGGATCACCAGCCGCTGGTGGATGCCAGTCAGCAATACATGCGCAACCACATCGACCTCGACGATCTGGAGCGCAAGGCCCGTTATCCACAACCCTGCCAAAACCAATAACGAACGTAAGGGGAAGCACATGCAAAAGTTATCCACAGTACTGGCCGCTGGGCTGTTGGCGTTGAGCAGTGCCTCGGCGTGGGCCGAGCAGAGCTGCGAGACGGTAAAGATGGCTGACCCGGGTTGGAGCGATATCGCGGCGACCAATGCCATCACCGGTTTTCTGTTGGAAGGCATGGGCTACAAGCCCAAGGTCGACACCCTCGCGGTGCCGATCACGTTCGGCGGCCTCAAGGATGGCCAGGTCGATGTGTTCCTGGGCAACTGGATGCCGGCGCAGCAGGGGTTCTATGACAAATTCGTGGCTAACGGGGATGTCACCCAATTGGCCAAGAACCTGGAAGGCACCGAGTTCACCCTGGCTGTCCCGGACTACGTCTGGGATGCCGGTGTGCATAACTTTGCCGACCTGAATAAATTCGCCGACAAGTTCGAGAAGAAAATCTACGGCATCGGTTCCGGAGCGCCGGCGAACCTCTCCCTGAAGGAAATCATCAAGACCAACGATTTCGGCATGGGCGACTGGAAACTGGTGGAGTCCAGCGAGCAGGCGATGCTGGCGGAAGTGTCCCGGGCGGTGAAGAAACAGAAGTTCGTGACCTTCCTCGGCTGGACCCCGCACCCGATGAACGTGCAGCTGAAAATGCATTACCTCAAGGGCGGCGAGAAGTACTTCGGCGATACCGGCAGCGTCTATACCCTGACCCGCAAGGGTTATGCACAGGCCTGCCCGAACGTGGGCAAACTGTTGACCAACCTGAGCTTCACCCAGGAAATGGAAAACAGCATCATGGCCGACGTAGCGAACAAGAAGCTCAGCAATGCCGAGGCGGCCAAGGCCTGGATCAAGGCCAACCCGACGGTGTTGGATAAGTGGCTGGATGGCGTGAAGACCGTGGATGGCCAGGAGGCGTTGGCGGCGGTGAAGGCCAAGCTCTGATGACCCGCGTGCTCCGGATAAGCCCTCAAAAGGTGATCCGGAGCACTTTTGTGGCGAGGGGATTTATCCCCGCTGGGTCGCGGAGCGGCCCCAAACAGCTGAACGCAAATGATCTGACACACCGAGTCGACACATTAGGGCCGCTTCGCGACCCAGCGGGGATAAATCCCCTCGCCACAGGGAGAACGGTGCCTGGTCCTGATACTCTTGTCCGCAATCCCCATCTTTGAGGCCCCATGGCAATCCCCACCCGCCATTCACTGTTCCCTTTCCTGAGCTGGCTGCCCCGACAGACCCGGGCCAGTGTCGGCCGTGACCTGGTCGTGGGTCTGAGCGGCGCGATTCTGGCGTTGCCGCAGTCCATCGCTTACGCCCTGATTGCCGGTCTGCCCCCTGAATACGGCTTGTACGCCGCCATCGTGCCGGTGCTGATTGCTTGCCTGTGGGGTTCGTCATGGCATCTGATCTGCGGTCCTACGGCGGCGATCTCCATTGTCCTGTACGCCAGCGTCAGCCCCCTGGCCGTGCCCGCGACCCAGGACTACATCACCTTGATCCTGCTGCTGACGGTACTGGCGGGCATTTTCCAATGGTTGTTGGGCCTGTTACGTTTCGGCGCGCTGGTGAACTTCGTCTCGCACTCGGTGGTGCTCGGCTTCACCCTGGGCGCTGCAGTGGTGATCGCACTGGGGCAGTTGCCGAATCTTATGGGGCTCGATCTGCCGAACGAGGCCACGGCCTTGAAGGGCGTGCTGATGTTGCTCAGCCACCTTGGGGCTGTGGATAACCCTTCGTTGCTGCTGGGCTTGGGTACGCTGATCCTCGGCGTGATACTCAAGCGACTGCTGCCGCGCTGGCCGAGCCTGTTGATAACCCTGGTCATCAGCAGCCTGGTGGTCTGGTTGTGGCCGGCCATGTTCGGGCATGTGGCGCTGGTCAGCGCCTTTGCCGGGCGCCTGCCGCCGTTCACTGCGCTGCCACTGGACCTCGACCTGATCCTGCGCCTGCTTCCAGGCGCCGTGGCGGTGGGCATGCTCGGGCTGGTCACCAGCCTGTCCATTGCCCGCTCGTTATCGGTGCGTTCCGGGCAATTGCTCGACGCCAACCAGGAGGTCAGGGCGCAGGGGCTTTCCAACATCGTGGGCGGATTTTTCTCCGGCTCCTTGTCAGCCGGTTCCTTTACCCGTTCCGGCCTCAGCTATGACGCGGGGGCCTGCTCGCCCCTGGCCGGGGTGTTCTCGGCCTTGTGGGTGGCCTTGTTTGCGGTCGCCGGTGCGAAACTGATCTCGCACATCCCGATTCCGGCCATGGCCGGCAGCATTCTGCTGATTGCCTGGGGGCTGGTGGACCACCGCGGCATCCGGGCGCTGTACCGCGTGAGCCGGGCCGAATTCGTGGTGATGAGCCTGACCTGCCTGGCCACGTTGTTGTTGGAGCTGCAAACCGCCATCTACGCCGGTGTGCTGGCGTCGCTGTTTTTCTACCTCAAGCGCACGTCACAGCCGCGGGTGCAGCATTCCCACGAAGGCGAGGCGGATGTGCTGCGGGTGGGCGGTTCGATTTTCTTCGGTGCCAGTCATTACCTGCAGGTGCGCCTGCAACGCTTGCAAGGGCAACGGGTGGTGATCGATGCCCAGCAGATCAACTTCATCGACTATTCGGGGGTGGAAATGCTCCACCAGGAAGCCCGGCGCCTGGGGACTCAAGGGCGCAGCCTGACCTTGCGCAAGGCCAGGCCTCATGTGGTGGAGGAGTTGAAGAAGCTTGAAGGGCCAGAGAGATGCCCGATTTACTTCGAGGATTGATACGGTCTGCGCTGTGGGAGCAAAGCTTGCTCGCGATGAAAGCGACCCGGTCTGTTGGAAACCGAGGCGCCTGTCTCGCGAGCAAGCTTTGCTCCCACAGTGGTTTACAGCGCCAACTGGCGACGCAACTCGGCCAGCACCGGCGCGGTATCCGGGCGCACGCCGCGCCACAGGTAGAACGCTTCGCCTGCCTGTTCCGCCAGCATCCCCAGGCCATCCATCGCCACCGCGGCGCCCTGCTCGCTGGCCCAGCGGCAGAACGAAGTAGGCTCCTTGCCATACATCATGTCGTAGCACACGGTCTTGCCGGGCTCGATCAGGCTGCCTGCAATCGGCGGTACATCCCCTGACAGGCTCGCGGACGTGGCGTTGATGATCAGATCCACCGGCTCGCGCAGCCAATCGAAACCACTGGCCGAGACCGGGCCCAGGTCGGCGAACAGTTCGGCCAGCAACTCGGCTTTTTCCACCGTACGGTTGGCGATGATCACCGAGGCCGGTGCCTCGGCCAGCAATGGTTCCAGGGCGCCGCGCACCGCGCCGCCAGCCCCCAGCACCAGGATGCGTTTACCCTTGAGGCTGAAGCCGGCATTGACGGTCAGGTCCCGCACCAGCCCGGCACCGTCGGTGTTGTCGCCCAACAGGCTGCCGTCGGCCTGCTTGCTCAAGGTGTTGACCGCCCCAGCCCGCTGCGCCCGTTCGGTCAGGCTGTCGGCCAGGCGGAAGGCGTCTTCCTTGAACGGCACGGTGACATTCGCCCCACGTCCCTCACGGAAAAATTCCCGCGCGCAACCGGCGAAATTATCCAGGGGAGCCAGAAGGGTGCTGTAGTCCAGTGTCTGCCCGGTCTGTTCGGCAAACAGGCGATGGATCAATGGCGACTTGCTGTGGCCGATGGGGTTACCCATTACAACGTAGCGGTCCATGGTCATGGGGTCAGTCTCCATCAGGCCTGCGCCAGCCAATCGCGATCCTGCAGGAAATACTCGGTCAGGCGCGCTTCTTCGCTGCCCGGCTCGGCTTTCCAGTCGTAGCCCCAGCGTACCTGCGGCGGCAACGACATCAGGATCGACTCGGTGCGTCCGCCCGATTGCAGCCCGAACAGGGTGCCGCGGTCGTAGACCAGGTTGAATTCCACGTAGCGTCCACGGCGGAATTCCTGGAACTCCCGTTGCTTGGCGGTGAACGGCTCATGTTTGCGCCGGCGCACGATGGGCAGGTAGGCCTCGATGTAGGCATCGCCGATCGCACGGATGAAGGCGAAGCAGGTGTCGAACCCCCACTCGTTCAGGTCATCGAAAAACAGGCCGCCGATACCCCGGGGTTCGTTCCGATGCTTGAGGTGGAAATAGCTGTCGCACCAGGCCTTGTAGCGCGGATACACCTCCGGGCCGAACGGGGCACAGGCCTGCTCGGCCACGCGGTGCCAATGCACGCAGTCTTCGGCGACGCCGTAGTACGGCGTCAGGTCGAAGCCGCCACCGAACCACCAGACCGGCTCTTCGCCTTCCTTTTCCGCGATGAAAAAGCGCACGTTGGCGTGGGAAGTCGGAACGTGGGGGTTGTGCGGGTGGATCACCAGCGACACGCCCAGGGCTTCGAAGCCACGCCCAGCCAGTTCCGGCCGATGAGCACTGGCCGACGGTGGGAGACCGCTGCCGAAGACGTGGGAAAAGTTGACGCCGCCCTTTTCAATGACCGTACCGTTTTCCAGCACCCGGGTGCGACCGCCACCGCCGGCAGGCCGGGTCCAGGCGTCTTCGACGAAGCGAGTGCCGCCGTCCTCGGCTTCCAATGCAGCGCAGATGCGGTCTTGCAGGTCGAGCAGATAGGCTTTCACGGCCTCGGTGCGAGTGGTCATGACACCCCCTTTGATCAGGACTGGGCTACGCGGCGTACAGCGGGCCGGTGGCCAATGGGCGCACAGGATACCACCGCACTTGCCTACGCCACAGTTGACGAAGATCAAGCTTAGGAGTCCGATGGGAGGCTTGGTGAAAAGTCCTGCGACAAGGAGAAAGTGAAGATGGCCAAACGTATCCAGTTCAGTTCCCACGGCGGCCCCGAAGTGCTTGAGTACGTGGATTATCAACCTGCCGAACCGGGCCCGCAGCAGGTGCGCGTGAGCAACCGGGCCATCGGCCTGAATTTCATCGACACCTATTACCGCAGTGGCCTTTACCCACCGCCGGCCCTGCCTTCGGGCCTGGGCGCCGAAGGGGCGGGCGTGGTCGAGGCGGTCGGCTCGGGCGTCACCCGGTTCAAGGTGGGCGATCGGGTGGCCTATGGCAGCGGTCCGCTGGGCGCCTACAGCGATGTGCATGTGTTGCCCGAGGCCAACCTGGTGCACCTGCCGGAGTCGATCAGTTTCGAACAGGCCGCCGGCGTCATGCTCAAGGGCCTGACCGTGCAGTACTTGTTGCGTCAGACTTATGAACTCAAAGGTGGCGAAACCGTGCTGCTCCATGCCGCTGCCGGTGGCGTGGGCTCCCTGGCCTGCCAATGGGCCAAGGCCTTGGGCGTGAAGCTGATCGGTACGGTGAGCTCGGCGGAAAAAGCCGCCGTCGCCAAAGCCCATGGCGCCTGGGAAACCATCGATTACAGCAAGGAAAACGTCGCGCAGCGGGTGCTGGAGTTGACGGACGGCAAGAAAGTGCCAGTGGTATACGACGGGGTTGGCAAGGACACCTGGCTGACCTCGCTCGATTGCGTCGCGCCCCGTGGCCTGCTGGTGAGCTTCGGCAATGCCTCGGGAGCGGTGGACGGCGTGAACCTGGGGATTCTGTCAGCGAAGGGCTCGCTGTACGTGACCCGCCCGACCCTGGCGACCTATGCCAACAACGCCGAAAACCTGCAACGCATGGCCGACGAACTGTTCGGAATGATCAGCAGCGGCAAGCTCACGGTGGATATCAATCAGCGCTATCCCTTGGCGGAAGCGGCCAAGGCCCAGGCCGAATTGTCGGCGCGGCGCACGACGGGGTCGACCATTCTGTTGCCTTGAAATGGTGATGTGCACAAGTTCTGTGGCAACACAAAACCCTGTGGGAGCGAGCCTGCTCGCGATGGCGGTGTATCAGACAACACCTTTGCGGCTGACCCGGCGCTATCGCGAGCAGGCTCGCTNGCGTGCATAAGTTCTGTGTTCAACACAAACCCCTGTGGGAGCGAGCCTGCTCGCGATGGCGGTGTGTCAGACAACACCTCTGCGGCTGACCCGACGCCATCGCGAGCAGGCTCGCTCCCACATGGGATAGGTAGTGGGTCTGGAGGGTGCGACCGGGCTTAGTCCGGTCGAACCACTTTCCCGGTGGCCAGGTCGCGAATCACGCTGGGGTTCTTGCGCCCGCCCAGGTTGCCGCCGAGCACCAGGTCGATCTGCCCGCGGAAGTACTGCTCGACGCGAATCCGCGTGCGCGCTGCCGGGCGGCCCTGGGGATTGGCCGAAGTGGACACCAGCGGGCCGACCAGCGAACACAAGTCGCGCACGGTAGGATGATCGCTGACCCGCAGCGCCACGGTATCGTGCACTCCAGTGATCCATTCCGGCAGCAGGTTCTGGTGCGGTACCAGCCAGGTGTTGGGCCCCGGCCAGGTGCTGGCCATGCGGTCCATCCAGGTGTCGGGGAAGTCTTCGAACAGGAAGTCGAACTGGTGAATGTTGTCCGCCACCAGGATCAACCCTTTGTCGGGCAACCGCGACTTGATCGCCAACAGGCGCTCCACCGCCTCCTCGTTCCACGGATCGCAACCCAGGCCCCAGACCGCTTCGGTTGGATAGGCAATCACCGCCCCGGCGCGAATTTCTCGCGCGGCTTGTTGCACACGCCAACTGTTGACCATGAAAGATTCTCCGCAACACAAGATAAGGCTGTGCGCAGTTTACCGATCTTCCCCATAAAACCTAGCGCGTGCGCGCAAACCAGCGGCCATTGTCAGACGTGGCGCGCCCCTCCATTTCCAGTTCGGTCAGCGCCGCCAGCACTTTGGGCAATCCCCAGCCACTGGCCTCGGCCAAGGCTTCACTGGTCAGCGGCGCGGCATGCAGCAGGCGCAGCAGCGGGTGTGTCACCGGCACAGGCTCATCCGTCAACGATAACCGTTGCCAACCGCGCAAGGCTTCAAGGATGTGCTCGACGGTCTCCACCAGTGCCGCCCCGTCGCGGATCAATTGGTGACAACCCCGGGCGCCGGGGTGATGGATCGACCCTGGAATGGCGTACACCTCGCGCCCCTGTTCCGCCGCCAGCCGTGCCGTGATCAGCGAGCCGCTGGCGACGCTGGCTTCGACCACCAGGACGCCAAGGGACAAGCCGCTGATGATCCGGTTGCGGCGCGGAAAGTTGCTGGCGTGGGGCGGGGCGTCCAACGGAAACTCCGAGAGCACCGCGCTGCCTTGGGCAATCATGGCGTCCGCCAGGCGACGATTGCGCTGTGGATAAAAATTTTCCAGGCCGGTGCCCAGCACCCCGATGGTTAGCCCGCCGACATCCAGTGCCGCCTGATGAGCCGCCGCGTCGATGCCCAGGGCCAGGCCGCTGGTGATGACAAAACCGGCGCTGGCCAGGCTGCGGGAAAACGCCGCGGCCGTATCCATCCCCGGACGTGAGGCGCGGCGACTGCCCACCATCGCCAACTGCGGTTTTTCCAGGATGGTGGGATCGCCGGCGGCGAATAATAGCGGTGGCGGGTCGCTGATCTGCGCCAGCAGCGCCGGGTAGTCCGGCTGGTCCCACATCAGCAAATGCTGGCCCGAACCCTCCAGCCAGGCCAATGCATGGGCGGCGCCGTCGCGCACATCCGGGTTGCGCCGGGCTTCGGCGCTCGCTGCGGGCAACCCCAGCGCCCGCCATGCGCTGGCCGGTGCGCTGATAGCTTTGGAGGCCGAGCCGAAGGCTTCCATCAGGGTCATGAAACGTTTGGGTCCCAGCTCCGGCAAGCGGTGCAGGCGCAGGCGGGCCTCCAGTTCCGCCGGGGAAACCGAAGGGCATTCAGGCAATGTCATGTGATCAATCCTTGATCGTCATACGTCCCGTTCGAACGGGAACAAGCTGTGGATAACTCTGTTGGTAAGTTGTGAGACCCGTTATGGATTGCGCACCTTGTCGAGCACCGCCAATGAGCGCGAGGCATACAGCACCAGACCGTAGCTGAGCTTGTCGTAGGTGCGGAACACCATCAGCAGGCCGGCGCGTTCGTCGGGGATCTTCACCGGTTCGCCGGTAACGCGGTCGCGCACGGTTTCACCGGTCTTCATCACCGCCAGGACATTGCCCTCGGCCAGCCCATCGCGCCGGCCCTTGTTCAGCGTGACCACGTCCAGCGCGCCGATCTGGGTCACGCCGCGTGGCACGTCGAGGATCAGCCCGTTGATGTCCGTTTTCGGCGCGCTGGGCATGAAGGTCGAGTTGATCGAGCGTTCTTCGCCGCTGAACAGTCGATCGCCGAGGCGGACTTCCTGGGTGGTGCGTTGCAGGGTGAGGGTGGTGACGTCGCCCTCTGCGGTCACAACCTCCGCGCTGCCGATGTCGTCGGCATTGATGCCCAGCAGTTCCTTGGTCTGTGGATCGGTGTAGACCTTGCCCTGGCGGAAGATGCCGTAGGCCGACTGGTCTGTGGCGAATGCGCCGCGGGCGAAGATCTGGTCCCCGGCGCCGCTGAGCACCCGTTCGGCATTGCCGGCGACGACGTAGGGCGCCTTGTTGAAATCCGCCGCCGTGTCGACGATGCGGTTGCTCAGCAGGAAGCTGTTGATGGCCTGCAACGGGATGCTCGGGATGGCATCAGCCACCGGCGAGCTGCGGATCCGCGGCGACAGCTTGATGGTGCCCCGGGAGGCGCCGCGATTGAGGGTCAGCCGTGGCTGGCCATTGACGTAGACCAGTGACAGGGTATCGCCGGGGTAAATCAGGTTCGGGTTCTCGATCTGCGGGTTGGCCTGCCAGAGTTCGGGCCATTTCCACGGTTCGCGCAGGTATTTGCCAGAAATGTCCCACAGCGTGTCGCCAGCGACCACGGTGTATTGCTGCGGGAAACCTTCCCGAAGTTGCACTTGCCCGTGCGCGATACCGGCCGAGGCCAGGAGCAGCAGGGCGAGTAGTGATTTCCTCATGCGGTGAATCCCTTTATCATGTGCGTTCGCGTAAAACGCCAGAGCCCCCGTGGCTCGCTCCGCAAGGCGCTATGCTTCAGAAGCAGCGTTTCAGAGCAACGTTTTACAACGGTAGCCTGCATCCCAAGACACGCCAGGCCAGCCACCCGACTTTACCTCACACGTGCATTTATCAAGCTTATGGCCATTTTGAACATTCTCGAATTTCCGGACCCGCGCCTGCGCACGATTGCCAAACCGGTGGCCGTAGTGGACGACGAAGTGCGTCAGTTGGTCGATGACATGTTTGAAACAATGTATGAAGCGCCAGGCATCGGCCTCGCTGCGACCCAGGTCAACGTGCACAAGCGTATCGTCGTCATGGACCTCTCCGAAGACCGCAGCGAGCCACGGGTGTTCATCAACCCCGAGTTCGAAACCCTCACCGACGAGATGGACCAATACCAGGAAGGCTGCCTCTCGGTACCGGGTTTCTACGAGAACGTCGACCGTCCGCAGAAGGTCAGGATCAAGGCGCTGGACCGTGACGGCCAACCTTACGAACTGATCGCCGAAGGATTGCTGGCGGTGTGCATCCAGCATGAATGTGACCACCTCAACGGCAAGTTGTTCGTGGATTACCTGTCGACCCTCAAGCGCGACCGGATCAAGAAGAAACTGGAAAAGATCCACCGCCAGAATGCTTGATGCCCCCTTTCAAAGGCTTGCCGCGGCAAGCCTTTTTTCTTTATGCGACTGCTGTTAATTGAGAGCTTCCATGACTGAGCCACTGCGCATCGTCTTTGCCGGCACTCCCGAGTTTGCCGCCGAACACCTCAAGGCCCTGCTGGCCAGCCCCCATGAGATCATCGCGGTCTACACCCAGCCGGATCGGCCGGCCGGCCGTGGGCAAAAACTGATGCCCAGCCCGGTCAAGCAACTGGCCCTGGAAAACGGTTTGCAGGTGTTGCAGCCGCCGACCCTGCGCGATGGGCAAGCCCAGGCCGAACTGGCCGCGCTGAAACCGGACCTGATGGTGGTGGTCGCCTATGGCCTGATCCTGCCTCAAGTGGTGCTGGACATCCCGCGCCTGGGTTGCATCAACAGTCACGCCTCGCTGCTGCCGCGCTGGCGCGGTGCGGCGCCGATCCAGCGCGCCGTCGAAGCGGGCGATGCCGAGAGCGGCGTGACCGTGATGCGCATGGAGGCGGGCCTGGACACCGGGCCGATGCTGCTCAAGGTCGCCACCCCCATCAGCGCCGAAGACACCGGTGGCAGCCTGCACGATCGCCTCGCGCTGATCGGCCCGCCGGCCGTGGTCAAGGCCATTGCCGGCCTGGCCGCCGGCACGCTGGAGGGCGAAGTGCAGGATGACAGCCTCGCCACCTACGCGCACAAATTGAACAAGGACGAAGCCCGCATCGACTGGCGCCGTCCGGCGGTCGAACTGGAGCGGCTGGTACGCGCCTTCAACCCGTGGCCGATCTGCCACAGCACCTTGAACGGCGAAGCGGTGAAGGTACTGGCCGCCAGGTGCGCCGAAGGGAAGGGCGCTGCGGGGCAGATCCTCGAAGCCAGCAAGGACGGTCTCGTCGTGGCCTGTGGCGAGCAGGCGCTGTGCCTGACCCGTCTGCAACTGCCCGGCGGCAAGGCGCTGAACTTCAGCGACTTGTTCAACAGCCGGCGTGAGAAATTTGCCGTCGGCAGTGTCCTCGGCCAAGCGGTGGAGGCTTCATGAACCCGCGTCTGGCCGCCGCCAAGGCGCTTGCCGCCGTGCTCAGCGGCAAAGCGTCGCTCAACAGTTCCTTGCCGACCCAATTGGACAAGGTCGAGGACCGTGACCGCGGTTTCACCCAGGACCTGGCGTTCGGCACCGCTCGCTGGCAGCCACGGCTCTCGGCCCTGGCGGCCAAGCTGTTGCAGAAACCGTTCAAGGCCGCCGACGCCGACGTCGAGGCGCTGCTGCTGGTGGGGCTTTACCAATTGCTCTACACCCGCGTGCCTGCCCACGCCGCCATCGGCGAAACCGTGGGCTGCGCCGACAAACTGAAGAAACCCTGGGCCAAGGCCTTGCTCAACGCCGTGTTGCGTCGCGCCCAACGGGAAAGCGAAAGCCTGCTAGCCGAGCTGGAGCATGACCCGGTGGTGCGCACCGCCCACCCGCGCTGGTTGCAGAAAGCCTTGAAGGCGTTCTGGCCCGAGCAATGGGAAGCCATCTGCGCGGCCAACAATGCCCATCCGCCGATGATCCTGCGGGTCAACCGTCGCCACCATCGCCGCGATGCCTACCTGGCCTTGCTGGGCAAGGCCGGGATCCCGGCCCGGCCATGCGCGTACAGCCGCGACGGCATCCTGTTGGAAACCCCGGGCGATGTCCGTGCCCTGCCGGGCTTCGCCGACGGCTGCATCAGCGTCCAGGACGAAGCCGCGCAACTGGCCGCCGACCTGCTGGAGCTGGCGCCCGGGCAACGGGTGCTGGACGCCTGCTGCGCACCGGGGGGCAAGACCTGCCACATCCTCGAAGCCGAGCCGAAGCTGGCCGGCGTGGTCGCAGTGGACCTGGAAGCCAAGCGCCTGGTGCGGGTGAAGGAAAACCTCGAGCGCCTGGGCCTGGACGCCGAGCTGATCGCCGCCGACGGTCGCGACACCGCGGCCTGGTGGGACGGCAAGCCGTTCCAGCGCATCCTGCTCGACGCGCCGTGCTCGGCCACCGGCGTGATCCGCCGTCATCCGGACATCAAGCTCACCCGCCAACCGGACGACATTGCCGCATTGGCCCTGCTGCAGGGTGAGCTGCTCGACGCCCTGTGGCAGACCCTCGATGTGGGCGGCATCCTGCTCTATGCCACCTGCTCGACCTTGCCGACCGAGAACACCGAAGTGATCGAAGCCTTTCTCGTCCGCACCCCCGGTGCCCGGGAGCTGGACATCGCCACCCAGGCCGGCCTGAAGCAGCCCCACGGTCGCCAGTTGCTGGCCCAGGAGGGCGGGCACGATGGGTTCTACTACGCCAAGCTGATCAAGATCGCCGCCGCACGCGGTTAAGACCGATTCGATAGGAGTGAACGGATGAAAATCATCATCCTCGGCGCAGGGCAGGTCGGCGGTTCGCTGGCGGAACATCTGGCCAGCGAGGCCAACGACATCACCGTGGTCGACACCGATGGCGAACGCCTGCGCGACCTCGGTGATCGTCTCGACATCCGCACCGTGCAAGGACGCGGTTCCCTGCCGACCGTGCTGCGCCAGGCCGGCGCGGACGATGCCGACATGCTGGTGGCCGTCACCAACAGTGACGAAACCAACATGGTCGCCTGCCAGGTGGCCCACACCCTGTTCCACACCCCGACCAAGATCGCCCGGGTGCGGGAAGCGGCCTACCTGACCCGCGCCGACCTGTTCGACAACGAAGCGATCCCGGTGGATGTATTGATCAGCCCCGAGCAGGTGGTGACCAACTACATCAAGCGCCTGATCGAGCACCCGGGCGCCCTGCAGGTGATCGACTTTGCCGAGAGCAAGGCGCAACTGGTGGCGATCAAGGCCTACTACGGCGGGCCGTTGGTGGGGCAGCAACTGCGTCAGCTACGCGAGCACATGCCGAGTGTGGAAATGCGCGTCGCGGCCATCTTCCGCCGCGACCGGCCGATCCTGCCCCAGGGCGATACGGTGATCGAGGCCGACGACGAGGTATTTTTCATCGCCGCCAAGGCGAACATTCGTGCGGTGATGAGCGAAATGCGCCGTCTCGACGAGAACTACAAGCGCATCGTCATCGCCGGCGGCGGGCAGATCGGCGAGCGCCTGGCCGAAGCCATCGAAAGCCGCTACCAGGTGAAGATCATCGAGATGAACCCGGCCCGCTGCCGCTACCTCTCGGACACCCTCGACAGCACCGTGGTGTTGCAGGGCAGTGCTTCGGACCGCGACCTGCTGCTGGAAGAAAACATCGCCGACGCCGACATCTTCCTGGCCCTGACCAACGACGACGAAGCCAACATCATGTCATCGTTGCTGGCCAAGCGCCTGGGGGCGAGGAAGGTGATGACCATCATCAACAACCCGGCCTACGTCGACCTGATCCAGGGCGGCGACATCGACATCGCCATCAGCCCGCAACTGGCAACCATCGGCACCTTGCTGGCCCACGTGCGCCGCGGCGACATCGTCAGCGTGCACTCCCTGCGCCGTGGCGCGGCCGAAGCCATCGAGGCCATTGCCCATGGTGATGCCAAGTCCAGCAAAGTGATCGGCCGCGCCATCCGCGACATCGGCCTGCCGCCGGGCACCACCATCGGCGCGATCATCCGCGACGAAGAAGTGCTGATCGCCCATGACGACACCGTGATCCAGACCGGCGACCATGTGATTCTGTTCCTGGTGGACAAGAAGCATATCCGCGATGTCGAGAAGCTGTTCCATGTGGGGTTGAGCTTCTTCTGACCTGCCCCGTCCCTGTGCCGATCGTTCCCACGCTCCGCGTGGGAATGCCTCAACGGACGCTCCGCGTTCGGCTCTTGAGGAGACGCAGAGCGTCCCTGGCTGCATTCCCACGCAGAGCGTGGGAACGATCCTGACCCAACCAACAAGGAAGCCCCCATGCTCGAATCCCTGGAAAAAATGCTCGCCAAGGGTGTGGATAACCCACTGCTGCGCTTCGGCCTGGGCAAGGGCTATCTCGACCTCGCCGAATTCCTCCGCGCCGCCGAACACCTGCAACGCTGCGTCGAGCTCGATCCCAAGTATTCGGCCGCCTGGAAACTGTTGGGCAAGGCCCACCAGGGCCAGGGCGACCTGGCGGCCGCGCGCCGCGCCTGGGAACAAGGCCTGGAAGCCGCCCGTGCCCATGGCGACAAACAGGCCGAAAAGGAAATGACGGTGTTCCTCAAGAAACTGGACCGCCACTCCTGATACACCCCTCACAACCTTCAAAGGCCAACCGCCCGCGGCGAGGGCGTTTTCTTCAGCGGTGTGAGCTGGTAGCAGAGGCCGCTGTTGCCCCGGTTGTGCTCACCGGCGGCATTGGCGTGGGCAGCCATGCCGCCCAATGCGAGGGCAAAAGCGGTCAGGTAGGTCTTGAGTTTCTTCATATTGACTCCTGTTTGCACGATGATTGCGGCTGTAATGAGTGCCGTGAGGCTCAGCTCCCTTCGCTGTTGCAGGCGTCTGCTTGCTTAAGGTATGTCAGGGACCGCTGCTCACCCATCGAGTCGAGGTAGTTGATCTGCGCATTCACCAAGCCGCAGGTCTGGCCGCCGTCCTCGGTCAGCGAGACCACTCGCTTGATGTCCAGATGGGTGCCGTAGGTGTAGGTTTCGCTGGCGGCTTTGTCCTGGGCCAGGGCGGGTAATGCGGCGGCACTCAGGGCAGTGATCAGGCAAGCGGTAGCGATGGTTTTCAGTTTCATGGTCGTTTTCCTTCAATGAGTTCGATGGTTTCATCGAGGCGATTCATGTTGTCTCGATGGGGCTCATTAAAGGTCGCGGAGGTATCTCGGCTGTGTCGAGAAACACCTCGGTTGGATGCGTTACGTATCTGAGGTGGGTTGCGATACAGAGCGATACAATCGCTGCTGTTTTGGTTGGGTTCTGGCTTAATCCCGGGCTGGAAAAGCAGAACCGCGCTGCCCTGCCAACCGGCAACCGGGCATCGCCACACTGCGCACTCGATGCGCGTATTTCGGAGAGCAGGGCATGGAACATGTCGATCACGTATTGATCGTGGATGATGATCGCGAGATCAGGGAGCTGGTCGGCAACTACCTGAAGAAGAACGGACTGCGCACCACCGTGGTCGCGGATGGTCGGCAGATGCGGGCCTTTCTCGAAACCAACCAGGTCGACCTGATCGTGCTCGACATCATGATGCCGGGGGATGACGGGCTGCTGCTGTGCCGCGAACTGCGCGCCGGCAAGCATAAGGCGACCCCCGTGCTGATGCTGACGGCTCGCAGCGACGAGACCGATCGCATCATCGGCCTGGAGATGGGCGCCGACGACTACCTGGCCAAGCCCTTCGCCGCCCGGGAACTGCTCGCGCGTATCAACGCCGTGCTGCGGCGTACCCGCATGCTGCCGCCCAACTTCGTCGTCACCGAGAGCGGCCGCCTGCTCAAGTTCGGCCGGTGGCGCCTCGACACCACCGCTCGCCATCTGCTCGATGAAGACGACACCCTCGTCTCGCTGAGCGGCGCCGAGTACAGGCTGCTGCGGGTATTCCTCGACCATCCCCAGCGGGTGCTGAGCCGCGACCAGTTGCTCAACCTGACCCAGGGCCGTGACGCGGACATCTTCGACCGTTCCATCGACCTGCTGGTCAGTCGCGTGCGTCAGCGCTTGCTGGATGACGCACGGGAACCGCTCTACTTGAAGACGGTGCGCAATGAAGGCTACGTCTTTACCTTCGCCGTCGAGATGCTCGAGGAGCAGGCATGAAGCTCGCGTTGCAATGGCCGCGCACGCTGGCCTCGCGGCTGTGGCTGGTGTTTCTGGTCGGTCTGATACTCGCTCAATCGCTGACGTTCGCAGCCCAGTACTACGAACGCTACCAAAGCACCAAGACCGCCATGTTGGGCAACTTCGAACACGACACGGCGACCTCCATCGCCATCCTCGACCGTTTGCCCGCCGACGAGCGCCTGGCATGGACCAAGCGTCTGCAGCGGCGCAACTATGACTACCTGCTGCGCGAACATGACCCAGGCATTCCACTGGCCTCGAACGATCTCGCGGCGACAGCGGCGCAATCACTTCAGGTCGCGCTGGGCAGCAACTATGACCTGACCTTCGTCCAGATCCCGGGGCCGCAGCAGCATTTCCAGGCCCAGGTGCGATTGGCTGACGGCAGCCCGGTCACCATCGACGTGCGCCCCTCGGTCAAGCCGTTGTCGCCCTGGTTGCCCTTTGTGCTGTTCGGTCAGCTGGTGTTGCTGATCGGCTGCACCTGGCTGGCCGTACGGATCGCGATACGCCCGCTCAGCCGCCTGGCCGAGGCCGTCGAGAACCTCGACCCGAACGCACACCCGGTGCAGCTGGATGAAAGCGGCCCACGGGAAGTGGCCTACGCCGCCCGGGCCTTCAACAGCATGCAGGCGCGGATTGCCGCTTACCTGAAAGAACGCATGCAGTTACTGGCGGCCATTTCCCATGACTTGCAGACGCCCATCACGCGCATGAAGCTGCGCGCCGAGTTCATGGACGACTCGCTGGAGAAAGACAAACTGGGCAATGACCTGAACGAAATCGAGCACCTGGTGCGCGAAGGTGTTGCCTATGCGCGCAGCGTCCATGGGGCGACCGAGGCCAGTTGCCGCATCAGCCTGGACTCCTTTCTCGACAGCCTGGTGTGCGACTACCAGGACACCGGCCGGGAGGTCAGCCTGCGCGGCAATAACGGCGCGGTCATCGAGACACGGCCCCATGCGCTGCGTCGGATCCTGGTGAATCTGGTGGATAACGCGCTGAAATACGCCGGCACCGCCGAGGTGGAGATCAGCGGCGACGCGAGCAAGGGCGTTTCAATCAGCGTGCTCGACCGAGGCCCGGGCATTCCCGATGAGGTCCTGGCCGAGGTGGTCAAGCCGTTCTATCGGGTGGAAAGCTCACGCAACCGCAGCACCGGCGGTACCGGTTTGGGCCTGGCCATCGCCCAGCAGTTGACTGTCGCAATTGGTGGGTCACTGAGCCTGCGCAACCGCGACGGCGGCGGTCTTTGCGTGACCCTCGACTTCGGCCCCAATCGGTAGGCCATGCTTGCACGTCCCGCTGTCGGCCGGATGCGTGGACGTGCATTTGTAAGCCATTGTATCTAGCGCATTCGCGTACTCAAAAGAACGTATAACCGCCGGTTGTCGAACATAGGCGGTATACATCCCCTTGCAAGAATTCTCCCCATCGAATCGCCATCGGCCTCCCTGAATGGCGAACCTTACGACAGGAGATCTTGCCATGCATAACCCATCCTACCGCCCCCAGGGCTGGCAGCTGTTCGGCCTGGTCGCAGCCCTGGTGGTGGCGATGAGCATCACGGCAGTCGCTGTCCAACCCGACCTGGTCGAAGGACTGCGCAGCGCCATCCGCGCCACCGCCCGTTCCTCCTTCGCACTGTTCCTGATCGCATTCACCGCATCGGCCTTCGCTGTACTGGTGCCTTCGCCGCTTTCCAAGGCACTGGTTCGCGAACGGCGCTTCATCGGCCTTGCCTTTGCCTTCTCGCACCTGGTGCACGCCGTGCTGATCTACGCCTACGGGCAGTTCAATACCGAGTTCTGGCCAAGCCGCACCGTGGCAAACAATATCCCGGGCGGGACGGCCTACACCTTCATCCTGCTGATGGCGCTGACCTCATTCAAAGCACCCGCCCGGCTGTTGGGTCCCAAGGCGTGGAAGACCTTGCACGTCACTGGCATGTGGGTCATCGCCGCCGTATTCGCCCTCTCCAACTTCAAGCGCATCCCGATGAGCGACTGGTACGTGCTGCCCTTCGGCATCACCTGCGCCGCCGTGGCGATCCGACTGGTCGGCAAGCTGGCCATCGCCAACAAACGCAGCCAAGCCAGGCAGGCCTCGATACGCCGGGCAGCCGTGGCCTCCTGATTTCGCAGCAAGCGAAGCGGCCCTCTCAGGCACGACATATTTCTTCAATACATTCTCAGAAGCAGTCATCCCGACTGCCTAAAACAAGGAAGCAAAAAATGAGCACCAGCACCCCCACCCAGAACGGCAGCTATATCACTACCCAGGACGGCGTACAGCTCTACTACAAGGACTGGGGCCCGAAGGATGGACAAGTTGTCACCTTCAGCCATGGCTGGCCGCTGAACTCGGATAGCTGGGAATCTCAGATGCTGTTCCTGGCTGACCAAGGCTACCGGGTGATCGCCCACGACCGCCGCGGCCATGGCCGCTCCAGCCAGCCGTGGGAAGGCAACGACATGGATCACTACGCCGATGACCTGGCCGCTGTGATCAACGCCCTGGATCTCCAAGACGTCACCCTGGTGGGCTTCTCCACCGGTGGCGGCGAAATCACCCGCTACATCGGCCGCCACGGTACCGCTCGGGTGAAGAAGGCCGCATTGATCAGCGCCGTGCCGCCGATGATGCTCAAGACCGCAGACTACCCAGGCGGCCTGCCGATCGAGGTGTTCGACGGCCTGCGCCAGGCCTCGCTGGACAACCGCTCGCAGCTGTATCGCGACATCGCCTCGGGCCCGTTCTTCGGCTTCAACCGCGACGGAGCAAAAGTCTCCCAAGGGCTGATCGATTCGTTCTGGGTACAGGGCATGCAAGCGGGCCACAAAAACACCTACGACTGCATCGCGGCGTTTTCGGCAACGGACTTCCGCGCCGACCTGGCCAAGTTCGACGTGCCGACGCTGATCGTGCACGGCGACGACGACCAGATCGTCCCGATCGAGGCCTCCGCCCATGCGGCCGCCAGGCTGGTGCGCAACGCCGAGCTGATCGTCTACCCGGGTGCGCCCCACGGCCTGACCGACACCCACAAGGATCGCCTGAACCAGGACCTGTTGAACTTCCTGGGCCAGTAAACCCATCGCCCCGCTCATGTGCCGCCCAGGGCCGCACATGAGCACCGCCTACCCATAAATGAAAAGGAAATGATCATGCTCAATCTCAAATCGCTCTTGGCCGCCACCATCACCGCAGCAATGGCGCTGACTTCCCTTCAGAGCACCGCCGCCACGCAACCCGACGCCGCCAAGCCCACCGTCGTGCTGGTGCATGGCGCCTTCGCCGAATCGTCCAGTTGGAACGGCGTTGCCGCCCGCTTGCTGAACCAGGGCTACCCGGTGGTGGCTGCCGCCAACCCGCTGCGCGGCGTGAAGCAGGACGCCGACTATGTCGCCGACATCGTCGAGCACACCGCCGGCCCGGTGATCCTCGTAGGCCACTCCTACGGCGGAGCAGTGATCACCAACGCCGTGCATGACAACCCACGGGTCAAGGCGCTGGTCTACGTCGCGGCCTTCGCCCCGGACAAAGGTGAAACCGCCATCGAGCTGTCCGGTCGTTACCCGGGCGGCACCCTCGGGCCGACCCTGGCCGCACCGGTGCCGCTGGACGATGGCAACAAGGACCTCTACATCCAGCAGGACAAATTCGGCCAACAATTTGCCGCCGACGTTCCAGCCGCCGAGTCCGCACTGATGGCCGCCACTCAACGGCCCATCAGCGAGGCGGCCTTGAAGGAAGCCTCTGGCGACCCGGCCTGGAAAAAACTGCCGTCCTGGTTCATCTACGGTTCGGCGGACAAGAACATCCCCGAAGCTGCCCTGAAGTTCATGGCCGACCGTGCAGGCTCGAAAAAGACCGTCACCGTCCCAGGCGCCTCCCATGTGGTGATGACGTCCAATCCGGAGAAAGTTGCAGACCTGATCGTTGAAGCGGCGCAGGCCAGTTCCAAATGATGATCGCGTACTGACTAAAAAACCCGGCGCAGGATGCTAATGCCAGTCAGTTAAGGATCAAACGGCACAAACCCTGTGGGAGCAAAGCTTGCTCGCGATAGCGACAGATCAGTCAACATTGTGACTGACTGACTTACCGCAGTCGCGAGCAAGCTTTGCTCCCACAGGTTTATGGCTTAACTGATTGTATAAGGCGCAGGATGCTGGGTTTTTTATTGCGGGGTGCCCCCAAAGAGCTGCTCAGTTAAGACCAAGCCACATTCTCCAGTGGGAGTGTCGCGCAAATCACCTTGGTCAATCGGCTCTGGCACTTTCTGTTCAAACCGAAGCGGGCTTGATTACCCCATTTGCTGGCGTCGGTATTTGGATTGCTCGGAAAACTTATGCCCCCACTTGATCGAGATAGAACTTCTAGATATTCCTCGTCCTTTTCATGCAGAGTTATTTCCTGAACTATCCTTTTTACTTGATCTGCACGTGAGTTCGCAGTGCCCGCCAAACTATCCGAGCACCCCACGCAATGGCGCTCGGGCATGGATAAGCCTACCTGCTGCTGGCGGTCGCCGCCGTAGTGAAATTCACTAAGGCTTACGCCGTTTTAACTAATGAAACTCTGAATTTGCCTATTTAACTTACTGGCTATGTGTAGACAATAGCCGTAGTTTCAGCCAGCTAGGGAATTCTCCGAAAAAGTCCGCAGATGTGCTAAAAGACGCCTGACCACGTATGCTTATTGCTCAGACGCTTTAATTGATTTGACTGGTCTATTAAAAGATTTCACGGGAAAGAAATTCTCAGCCGAACCATGGGCATGGGGAGTACGCTTTCATGCGCTTTAATTGAGAAAGTGAAAATTACGAGGTTTTTACATGTCAAATCTAGTTTCAAATCAGGGATGCTTTGGAACCGAAAATCCAAGGCCTGCACTCCGGCATTCCTTCTGATTTTGTCATGCACCGGTACGCCTGGTGTAAGGGGTAAGGAATGATCATTCGCTATAGTGCCAACGCACTGGTGGGTCAGCTTTTGTTGCCGTCGAATTACGTCGGCATGCGTACCCCCGAGGATCTGGCTGAACTCGCCGCCGTAGCTCATTGGAAGGACCATCCACAAGAAACCCCAACCTTCATCACCGTCATTCATCTGCAAGATGTGGACGGTCATGACCTGGGATTGTTTGAAGTGCGCTGTGAACGGCGCCCGGTATTCATCGCCAGCAAATTGCGGCAGGCGTGAAAAGAGATACAGAGCCGTTCCGCAACAGCGAGGATACGAAGGCGTTGTTGCTGGTATCGCTTGGGCATCACCAGGTCGATGCATCCTTCAGCGACGACCTGTTGAGTCCTGCGATACAGCTTATTAGAGCCACTTGCCCACAGATACGCGTTTGGGAGGTGCCGGTTACTGCTCTTGCCAATGCCGCAATACCGGCATAATGGTCACGCTTTTCACCAGCCCGGTAGCCAGAGCACTCTCCTTGAACTCAATCACGTTGCTGATGTGGGTATGGTCGTAGCGCACGAGCAAATCAACGTCGCCGAACAGTGAGAATGCTTCGATCACGCCAGGCTTGTCTTTGATGTAGTCCCACACCTGAGCGCACAAGTTTGGCCGGGTGTGGGTGAACTGCATGAACGCGGTGTGACAAGGTGCTTCGTTCGTTGTCGCGGCGAGGCGCGTGGTATACCCAAGGATGGGTCCCTGTGTTTCCATCCGGGCGACCCGCGCTTCAACGGCAGTTCGGGACTTGTGCACGCGGCGAGCGATGTCCGAAATACTGGTGCGTGCGTCCGAAGTGAGGATTTCGAGGATCTTTAAGTCGGTGCTGTCGAGGTCTGGCATCATGCTCACTTATGTTTCCGTATGATTTCGTTCTTCATAAGAGTCCCACCGTCAGTTTCGGAACCATGTCCCCTCCCAGCGGTGCAAATATCCCTATTTCCAAGCCCGGCCTGGTTATAAAGCCTGTATCAAGCTGCAGTTGATGGGTTGTCAGCGAAATATCTTGTGTCACCTTGGACAACGCAATGGCTTTATAGCTGGCCGCGTACAGGATGAAAAGTACTGGATCGAGCATCATCATGCGGGTAAGCAAAGGCCTCCCCGCCGAGCAGCCCAATCACCCCTCCACCTCACCCCCCAACCGACTCCGCATTGCTTAAAACTTCATCCTGAAAACAACCGGACAATGATCAGAGCCCTTCATCGGCACAGGAAGCTCCGATAACGACCCGGCCACATAGTGCTTCCTCAATTCGCTGGTCATCAACGCATGATCAATCAACCATTTAGAGCCTCCGCCCCGGCATTCGGGCAGCGCCTCATAACCTTCGGTTGGACGAAACAACCTGGCCGCGGCCGGCTCGCCATCTGAAAGCCCGGCAAAAAGACTCACCTCAGGCGCTGTTTCCTGCTCAACCGCAACGTCAAATCGACGATTGAAATCACCAATAATCATTGCGGAAGCGCCAGACTGGATTGCCTTATCGAGCCAGGCTTCCAAAGCAGGTGCTTGCCTTCTAAGCACATCGCAGGTGACGACCCCGTTAGCCTGATCACTCTCGGTCGCATACCCACTGTTCAACGCATGGTCAGAACAGCCACTTTTGAGGTGTACGGATAAAAGCTTGAGGGTCATACCCTTGATCGTGACGGGTAACTCCGCACCATGGCGAGCATGACTCTTGAAGGCCTCTCCAAGCGGGCGAACATCGCCGAGCCTTCCGACCTCAAGCCTGCTGGATTTGCGGACAACAAATCCCGTGCGCTGTATCCAAGGGCTTTGCATGTTCACATAGAAATCGTACTGATCCTTCGGCCAGATCTGCTGCAGCGCCTCAGGGTTCTCGACTTCCTGCACGGCAATCACGTCAGCATTCAGCTTTGCCGCTACGTTCTTCAGATCCGCTATCTGCGCCGGTGATTTGCATTCCCACCGGTAGGGGTGTGTTTCTTCCAGTCGCTCGCGATCAGCGGCCTTGATTTGGGAGCACTCCTCGAACTCACGCTGGCTGAGCGAAGTCGACCGCTGCCATTCCAGGTTCCATGTTGCGAAGGTGAGGGTTTCAGCCAGGGCAGGGGGTGAGAGACAGCAAAGCGATAGGGCTAGATAGAGTGGTTTCATGGGAGAGTTCCGAGCGCGGTGGCAGTGGGGGTCCAGGAGACGGCACTGCTTTTAGCCGCTCTTTGAGCGTAGCAGCACATCTTGTCGCTACAGAGTTCTATCCAATGAAATCCTACCCACCTACCTTGCGGGCGATGTACTGGTCAGCGTCGAGGCGCAGGTCAACGGCGGGTAGCGGCTCGCAACGCGGCCTCTCGATGTTGATCATCAAGACCTGACTGAAGACCTACATGTCCGACATTACTCAATTGGTCATTGCAGGTCTGGCGCCAACTGATGAATGACGCAAGCGCCTGACTCGTAGGTTTGAGCAGTGGGCTGAAAGGAAAGCAAATGGCAAAAACGGTCAGTCATAATTGCCTGTTTCGGCTGACGCAGAGCATGGCAGGCCCTCGCTTTTTCGCAGGCAAGTGACGAAACCTGCAATGTCCGACTTACTCGGCAAGGAAGGGCAATCAATTGGCGCGATTTTCAATCTACAGCGGACCGGTTTTGGTGGGCTATTCAACCCTGGAGGATGGAGATCCTCCAATGGGCGTTGCTTTCGGCCAATTCGTCCCAGCCGATGGGTACCAGGCTATCCAGCAAGAATGCCGCGCAAATCACCTAGATCAATCGGCTTTAGCGCTTTGTGCTCAAACCGAAGCGGGCCTGGTTATTCCATGTGCTGGCATTGGCATTCTGGACTACTTGGAAGAGCTTCTGCCCGAATTGATCGAGATAAACATTCTCGGCATTCCTCGTCCTCTTTACGAAGAGTTGTTTCCTGAAAAGGTCGCGAGATATAAGCGCCAGTTTATTTCTTGAAAAAAATCTGTCCCCTTTTCTACTGGCTTTTGCCTGGTGTTCTAGAGAGGTTGAGGCTTCGGCGGTTTGATAGGGAAGGGGAAATCCGTCCCATTTTGTACTCAATCACTTGAAGTCATCACCCAAAAACCGCTTGGGATCGTTTGATGTAGTCGAGGAAGTTGATCCAAGGGGTTTGCACACTTTCCATGCTGCAAACAGCAGGGATCTTCCAATTGCGCTTTTGCTTGTTCGCAGAAGGCTGAAACGCCTCATCGGTGACTAACTCGCAGCCATGTAGCTTCGCGGTGGCAATGATATATAGATCGTTTTCATCGACCCCAGCACCATATTTGTCTTCTTCGATCTCGAGCAATCCTTTGATACGAAAGGCTTCCAGCAGGATCGCCTCGGTCACGGGCATCTTTTGCAAACCTGCATCCTTCAGCCAGGTCACGCACTCCGGTGCTTTGTGTCCAACCTCTTCGGCGGCAACCTCGGACATCCGAATCATCCCTTGCATCACTCGATCCGCCATCCATGCCCAAAGACCCGGAAACTGCGCGATAGGGTAGTTATCCCATGCGTAAAGCATGGATGAGGCATCAAACACCTGCATAGAAGCGTTCCAGCTTGTGCAGGTCCGAGATCTTAAGATTGTCGAGATAACTGCTTGCCTTGGCGAGAGTAATACGACGAGCGTTCATGGCTTCCAGCACTGTGCGCACGTAACCATCGCCAAAAATGTGCCGGGGTTCGCGATTGCGGTGCTCTCGGCTGCCACCCTCTTTTTCAGGCATTACTCGTTGCGTGCTCCACCGCCGGTATGCGGCATAGGCTTCGCTTGGCAAACGTCCGGCATCCATCAGACGCCGTAGAATCATCTCGCCGCTCACACCCCACGCCTTGCGTTGTGGTTCCAGCCAGTCATCAAACTCGGCCGCCTCAACAGGGCGCTCATTGTCATGAATACTCAACAGAAACCGATCTGGGACCAATAGATGGCCGGCGAAGGCGTTCGCTTCTTGCTCTTCATCCTCCGTCGAATACAAATCCTCTTCATCGTCCATCGAGCTTGCACGATGGATAAGTAGGTGCCCCAACTCATGCATCAACGTGAAGCTTTGGCGGGTATCTGCATCCTGCTTTTTGACGACGATTAACGGGCATTCAGAATCGTAGAGCGAAAAACCGAGAATCGGGCTTTCCTTCGCAATCTGCCATTTACCGTTGTAGCCATTGCTGCGGAAGACCAGCAGACCGCGCGCTTCGATGGCCTTACGATAACTGTCAAAATTGTTGCGGCTCGCCAGGCCTAGCCACTCACGCACACGGCTGGCCGCATCGGGGATGCTCAGGCCTGCCAGGTCGGGCGGCGAGAAACGCACGACTTCCGTCGGATCAAGCTCCTCACGTAGTGCAAGGTACACGGTGCGATGGTGCTCCACTCGCTCAACCAGCAGCTTCAGGCGGTGCGAAAGCTCCGGTTTCTGATTGCTCAAGGTACGGAACTGCGGCGAGTGCACCTTTGCCTCGTTGACCGGCCCAGGCTCTATGAAAAACAAGGTGCCTCGCCCGAAAAAGGCCGCGAGCTTACGCAACTGGTTGAAGGTCAGTCCCGTCTCGCCGGCCATCACTTTTTCAAAGCTGGCAGGTGCTATATCGATCTCACGGGCGAGCTCGTCCCGCGTCATACCGTGATCGGTACAACACCAGTCTATCCGCGCGAGATTGATTGATTGGATACGTTCCATGATTTGAGTATATAGACGGTGTGTACCGGTGAACATGAGCCACCAAAGCTAGCTGCCGAAAGCTTGATGCGGTCGGGCCTATGACTTTCCTCAGGGAGCTAGCATGCCGGGGTGTCATCGATACCGGCTCGACCAGTGTTATGGAAACGATAGAGCTCGAGGGCAGGGCTGAAAAGCCGGCGGATTCTGGTGCGGTTGTGGGCAAAGGCGCAAGGATATGTGGCTTGGAGGTGCGGTGGTCAGATCCTGGCTTGGCTCATAGAAGGTGGAGAAGCAGGAGCAAGCATGCGAATGCTATCTAAAAGGCCGTCTCTGCTTTCTAGCTCAGTTGCCATTTCCCGCCAGGCAGGCAAGCTTACGTGCCCTGTGACGATGAGATTGAGGCAGCCCCCGATTCTCGGCGCAATGAGCCAAGAGTTGGCTCAGTTCCAAATCCAGAGGAAAGCCCTCTTCCAACCATCGGAGCGCCAGTCCTGCCCAGTACTCCGAATGTGAAGCCAGTGCTGTGACCACCAATGGTTGCAACGCTATCTCGCTAGGTAGTGTGTATTTTTTCCTCAGGGTTCCTACCGCGTCAGGCAAATCGAGCGCCGCCACCTCGAAAGGCTTTTCAAGCAGTGGCAATAGCCAGACGTAGCTAAACTCGTCGCTCATCTTTTCTCTCGACTGCAATGTCTGTTCTTATCGGCAATGAAACAAATCATACGGCCTAGCTGTTCGGATGTCCGCCATTGGGCTACGAGTGGTTCTCCTGCCGATGGATCATTGACTCTTTCAATCTCACCTTCAAGGACCGAACCCGTGCCCGCATCCCCCACCAAACTCCTATTCCTCCCCGGCGCCTCTGGTAACACCCAGTTTTGGCATCCAGTTGCCGAGCGCCTGACCCATCCGGCGCAGCAGGTTCATATCGGCTGGCCCGGCTTTGGAGACACTCCGCCCGTGCCTGGCATAACCGGCATGGAAGATCTGGCGACTCGAGTGCTGGCCGAGATCGACCGGCCCACCGGACTGGTGGCCCAATCCATGGGCGGTATCGTCGCGGTGCTAGCTGCGCTTGAACGCCCTGAGCTGATCACGCACCTGGTGCTGACCGTCACCTCTGGTGGGGTGGATATGTCTGATCTGAACGCCCAGGACTGGCGCCCGGACTTTGCTGCCGCCAACCCGACGCTGCCGAGGTGGTTTCTCGACGACCGCACCGACCTCACGCTGCGGTTGGCTGAGTTGCGTATGCCAGTGTTGCTCCTATGGGGCGATGCGGATCCGATCAGCCCCGTTTACGTCGGCCAGCGCCTTGCTCAGCTTTTGCCCCGTGCGGAGCTACATGTTTTCCCTGGTGCTGATCACAGTTTGGGTTTTACGCATGCGGATGAGGTGGCGAGTTTGATTGAGAGACATCTGGCCTGCGGGTAGTGGATACTTGTTGCCATTGCGTGAAAAAACAGGGGGTAGAAAAATGAGAATCGCAAATCTTGAAAATAAATCCGTCCCCTTATCCCCCTTATCCGTTATTAAATTTCACGGTAAGACAAGTTTCCCATCTTCTTGTAGCCAAATTTTTCTTTGTTTTTCTCCCATATCATCTGATCATTGAATGTTCGTATTGGTGGAGTGGATAGATTCACCCACTTGTCGTGCTTCGCCAATTCATCAAGATCGCCTACGCCATAGAATGCATGAAATAGTGGTTGCCGAAATTCGCTATAAAAACTTGGGTCATCAGACGAGTAATAGTCCGATTGAGGAAGTGTGATTTGAAGTTTTATGTGCCAAGTTACGTATCCCCCATCTACACAACATTCATCAAGCTGAGCCTTGATTTCGGAGGGACTCAAGGCTGGAGGGCTCTCAGATGGAACGAGGTAGTCTGCGGCCACACTGTAGAATGGACCATTTGGGGTGTCGTGCCAAATACCTCTTATGCGGAGACTTTCGCCATCGCCGAGGTAGACGTTTTCAAGCTCTTGAACTATGACTTCAAGATCGATAAGCGATGGAGGATCAATTCCTGCGCGACTTTCAACATAGAGGAAGTAACCCCTGAAATGGGCCATCCAGCGTTCTTCGCGTTCGGTGTAAAACATTCGCCATTTTGGAACTGCCATAGAAATAGGAAAGAACTGTTGTGCGACGGAGTAAGCATTTGGGTTTAGTAGTAGTCTTTCGATTGTGACCGAGTCCCAGACTTCGGTTGCGATATTGGCATTAGAGAAAAGCTCTCTTAGCTTTCTCGTCAATTCGGATGAAACAGTAGTAGTGCAGGCCAGCAGATAGCCGTCAGCTTTAACTCTTTCACATCGGTCGCGGATGTCTGTGACATCATCCACGCCAACAGATCTGTTCGAGTGTGCATAATGCTTGCAGTCAACAAGCCACAGACGCTTGCTATCTTGGATTTCCCCCTTTAGAGGTTCTTCAACAAGTAAATCTCTACCGCTATCTGGACCCTTACCAGTCCAATGCGGCCGCAAACCTCGCTTCAATAAAATCTCTCGAACGAGTTGCTCAAACTTGGTTCCGTCCTTCGGTAACTCCGTGAAATTCAGCAAAGTAGTCTCCTATAAATAAAAAGCCTAATGGTACTCCGCTCAGCAGATCCAACAACTGGCTCCATACCTCGCGGGAAACTGGGAACGGACCACGACTTTGGGTTCACCTCTAATCGGCCTGTCTCATAATCGTGGTCTGTCCCTCAGTTTCCGTTAGATTGAAAAAGTGACTGATGGAAACATGGGAGTACCATAGCTAGAATGGAACGTCATCTTGCGCGGCGGCAGCGCTCGGGCTGAGATTGGAGCTCGCTGTTGGTGAGGGTGAAAGTACCTTGTGAATATCTTCCAAGCGTCGCTGCAATTCATCAAAAGTTACCACCGATACATCTTTTAGAGCATTTCGGTACTGTTCGAATGAGCGCCGCTGGTGTCTGTCGGATGGCGTGCGGCCAATTACGACAATGGCCGGAACTGCATACGCGTGTGCTGGCTCCTCCAGATCCTCTTTGAGCTGGAAAATTTCCCTCTGCAGGCTTGCCCGCTGATTAATTATCTGTGCGACAGAACCACTCAGTTCGACTGAGGGACCGTATGTATCATTCCTATAGGCGGGAGTTTTCAGTAGGTCCTTTTGTGGATGTTTGATCTCAATAAGCGCTACGTTACCTGTTGACTTTGCCGCCACTAAGAAGTCCGAATAATTTCCTCCTCGCCCATTGAGCCGCTTGCTGCCCACGTATGGCCGTTCGCAGACCACTTTGACTGGATATGAAAAAGCCATGTCTAGGATGAACGGATTGTCAGCCAGAAACTGCTGCCACTTATCTTCCTTCGCGTCGGCGGACATCAGGTTTTTATAGCGCTCAACTAACTCACCTAAAGTTACCCGCTCAATATCCGCTTTGAGGTCTAGCAAAATCATGGGTGTCTTCTTGGCGATTGCGCCTGCGTTATCCTTTACCAAGTTAACCGCTGACTTTTGGTCGGCCGTAGATAGCTGTGAGCGCCCTCTACCTAGCTTGATAAGGTCCGTCAGAACATTCGCAGGTAATTTCTTCGTGCGCTCAGGATTTCGAATCGGGTCCGCGGCGTGGGCTAACCCCGTGTAGCAAACCAATTGCTTGTCTGACCGTGTCTCGCGTTGGTGCCTCTGGCTCAAGCGATCAAGGCTGCGCTTCAGCTCCGAATATCGATCAATGCCAAGATAGTATGAACTTCCGTGAATTTTCGCGTCATCCGATCCATCCTCGCCATGAATCACAATGGTGTGTATGTCACCTATATCGGATATCGACTCAATGATAAAGCGGTATTCCCACAGTAGACCCAAGCCTATTTGCCAATCCTTCGCGAAGCCATCTGGCAGTGAGCTAAGAAGACCTTCAAGCTCGTCGCGATTGGTTGGAATGCGGTATGGGTGGGCCTTGGGTCTGGCGAGTAAAATTTGGTCTATAGGACCGTGCTTAGGAGTTCCATAGTTTGCGCTTCTCCCTCGCTGATGAATTGGATAGATGCATATCTCATCGGGAGATACGGACAGGATTTGATGCCAGGTTTCAGGCGTTTCAAAGTCTTCGGTGAGGTCGCTGAAGTATACCTCACCGCGTTCTGCAACCAAAACATCATCGGTCGGAATGCCTTCATTATCGAAGAGTAGAAATTCTACGAATGGCCCTCCGTCAGTCCGAGATTGAAAAGTCATCTGTGAGGGGCGCATAGAAGGCATTCACTTGCTCCGCTTGTGTGCTACGCAGGAGCGTGGCAGTTAGGGGGTAAGACGTCAACTTGGAGGCAAGGGGTATCTAGGAAAAACTTTGGAAAACTCCGAAGGTGAATCTATTTCGTGCCCACAAAGCCGATTTCTTCCAAAGCGGCTATTATCCTGCGTCCGTTTATTAGCCATTTACGATCAATTGCAAAGAGAGATACGTGTCCGCGTCTGCAAATAGAATAACCAAACCCGGCGCAGAGCGCCGGGTTTTTCGTTGTGAAATGCTTGCTTACTGCCGCGGCTCCACGTTATCCAACACCCGATTCGCCAACAACGAACTCAGCTCAATCAACTGTTGAATCCCCAGCGCCAAATGGCGCCGCGAGCCATCCAGGTCAAACGCCAGATCAGTAACCATGGCATCGGCTGAAGCCAGCGTTTCACTGAGGTTAGCGAGCATGCATTCGTTATCGAGGCCATTCACAACGGTGAAAATCTGCCCCGGTTTGGGTTCGTCTTTGGATTGATCCGGCTTCGGCAGCAGGTAGTGGTCCAGCACGCGTTTGGTGGTTTCTTCTTGCTTCCTGGCCTTGGCTTTTGCGGACTGTGTGGTGGGGTCTGTTTCTGGTGGGTTTGGAGTTACTTTGAACATTGGTGTGATCCTCTCATGGGGCCGCACCATTTCGCTACTAAACGGAATGTATGGTCAGCCCATCTCCTGCAACCACGAGCGATGAGCGGTAAAGCATGCTTGCGCTAATGTATCCGGGCTCATGGTCGGCAGGTGGTGCCGCCTGGCCCTTGATGAGTAATCGCTCCTGCCTGTCCTTAAAAAGGGTGCCAGCTTCGAAAGCTGATTCGTTTACCAGGTTTTCAGGCAGGAGTTGAGCTGTTTATCGTCATCATCTTGTCGTCGCAAAAGCCGGTAGTAAATTTCGATCAGGTCATGGATTGTGCGTTGTAGCTAACTCCGCGAGCTAAAACTGCCCATACGATCCTTGCCAATTTATTGGCCAAAGCGCAGGCGACTTTATTCGGGTGTTTTCGTATCAGCAGGTCTCTGCACCAGACTCCCAAAGCATCGGTACGTTTATCTATGTGCACCAGAACTGCACGCGAGCCTTGAATCATAAGCTTTCGAAGGTATTTATCACCGCGCTTGCTGATGTTCAAAAGGACGGTTTGGCCGCCTGTTGAATATTGCCTTGGCACCAGCCCCAGCGAAGCGGCGAAGTCTCGCGATGAGTGAAAATTGGAAGCGTCACCGACGTCGGCCAGCAGCGCGCTAGCGATGATCGGGCCGATGCCGGGGATGCTCATCAGGCGTGTTCCCGCGTCATCAGTGTCCACCTGCTCTTTGATACTCCGGTCAATCGCCTTAATCTCGTCGTTGAGCCGTTTCATCTCTTCCAGTAGATGTTCAATAAAGGACTTCAGCTGTTGCGGTAACTCGGCGGCAGGGTCGTCCAGAATTTCGTGAACCTGATTCATAGCCGCTTTTGTTGCAGGCAATTCGATCCCGAACTCAAGCAAGAACCCGTGAATGCGGTTTATCGTTTGAGTCCGGTGGCCTACCAACGCCTCCCGTAGACGATGCTGGGTCGATAGAACCTGCTGTTCCACGGTTTTGATGGCGACGTAACGTATTTTAGGACGGGATGCGGCTTCGCAGATTGCCTCAGCGTCGATGTAATCGTTCTTGTTCCCGGTGACGTAGGGTTTTACATGCTGCGGCGCGATCAATTTCACTTGATGGCCGAAGGACAAGAGCTTCCTAGCAAGCCAGTGGGAACCGCCACAAGACTCCATCGCTATGGTGCAGGGCTTCAGCCTTGCGGCAAACTCAAGCAAGCGGCTGCGATTGAGTTTCTTGCGCAGTACTTCCTTGCCTTTGGCATCGTGTCCGATCAGATGGAAGGTGCTTTTTCCAATATCCAGTCCGAGCAAGTTCAAGGTGTCCATGAGAGGTCTCCGCAAGTCAGTGGGAACCCCGGTAAGTTTAGATTTACCGAGGCTCCCGTACTGGGCTGACCATCTCATTAGGGTGGCAGCTGTGCGCAAGTTAGTAGACCGGTGATCACACCAAACCCGGCGCGCCCGAAGGCGCCATGCGCACAGCCACCATCAAGAACAGGCAATGCCTGCTGATGAGACTTGTGCAACCGAAGATGTGAACCGGGCTACTAAACCCGACCACTGATGAGCAGTGGCAAGGAAACGATAGAACCCCGGAACAAGGCGCACAAGCGGGCGGATTCTGGCGTAGTTGTAGGCAAAGGCGCAAGGATGCGTGGCTTGGTGGTGGGGTGTAGGTGAGGGCTGTAGGAGGAGGGATTTTGGGTGATGCGGGGGGCTTGTTTGGCTCTGGGATTGGGTTGATTTCATCGCGAGCAGGCTCGCTCCCACAGGGGGTGGGGGCAGGAAGACCCTGTCCTCCCCCAGCCAATGTTGATTGCAGTTAGCCTTTTGGGGGCTGCTGCGCAGCCCAGCGGGAGCAAGCTCCCTCGCCACAATGAATCAGCAGCCACAATGAATTGGTATGGCTAAGCTGAACGGTGTTGCCCCATCGCAGTGCTATTTGCGCTTGAGCATCTCCGGCAGCTGCGCCACCAGTTTCTGGTTGTTCAGCGGCGCGCGAATGAACCCGCGTTGGGTGCCGTCCGGGCCGATGACGGCGAGGTTGCCGCTGTGGTCGACGGTGTAGTTGGGTTTGCTGGTGTCTGCCGGGATGAACGGGATGCTCACGGCGTTGGCGAGCTTCTGCAGGTCTTCGATGGATGAAGCGGTGAGGCCTTTGAACTGCGGGTCGAAGTAGCCCAGGTATTGCTTGAGCTGTTTGGGCGTGTCGCGGTTCGGGTCGACGCTCACCAGCACGATCTGCAACTTATCCACAGCCTCTTTCGGCAACTCGCTCTTGATCTGGCGCAGTTGGGCGAGGGTGGTGGGGCAAATGTCCGGGCAGAAGGTGTAGCCGAAGAACAGCAGGCTCCATTTATCCTTCAACCCGTCCACGGCCACGGGCTGGCCGTCCTGGTCGGTCATTTTCACGTCCGGCAGGGTGCGGGCCTGGGGCAGCAGGATGATGCCGGCGTCGATCAGCGCCGTCGGGTCGCCTTCACCCTTGCCGGACAGCACTTTGTTGACGGTGAGGCCGAGGATCAGCGCGATCACGGCCACGAGGGCGAAGACGGTTTTCTGGGTTCGGGTCATAGGCTCAACAGTAAGTAATGATCTACAAGCAGGGCGATGAACAGCAGGAACAAGTAGTAGATAGAGTACTTGAACGTGTTGATCGCCGCGTGCGGCCGACTGCCACGGTACAACACCACGGCCCATTGCAGGAACCGCGCGCCGAGCACGAGGGCACACACCAGGTAGAGCAGCCCGCTCATCTGGATCACGAACGGCATCAGGCTCACCGCCAGCAGCACCAGGGTGTAGAGCAGGATGTGGATTTTGGTGTAGTGCTCGCCATGGGTGACCGGCAGCATCGGGATGTCGGCCTTGGCGTATTCCTCCTTGCGATGGATCGCCAGGGCCCAGAAGTGCGGCGGGGTCCAGGCGAAGATGATCAGCACCAGCAACAGCGGTTCGGCGCTGACGTGACCGGTGGCGGCGACCCAACCCAGCAGCGGCGGCGCGGCGCCGGCGAGGCCACCGATGACGATGTTCTGCGGCGTCGCGCGCTTGAGGAAACCGGTGTAGATCACCGCGTAACCCAGCAGCGACGCGAGGGTCAGCCAGGCGGTCAGCGGGTTGGTGAAGGCCAGCAGCAGCGCCTGGCCGATCACCGCCAGTGCCAGGGCGAAGGTCAGTGCGGCGGTCGGTGAGACCCGGCCCTCGGCCAAGGGGCGTTTGTGGGTGCGGGCCATCACGGCGTCGATGCGACGGTCTACCACGTGGTTGACCGCCGCCGCGCCGCCGGCGCACAGGGCGATGCCCAGGTTGCCGAACACCAGCACCGTCCACGGCACACCGGCGCGGGTGGCGAGGAACATGCCGACCAGCGAGGTGATCAGCATCAGTACCACCACTTTCGGCTTGGTCAGCTCCAGATAGTCGCGCCAGATCGCCTGGCTGCGGCGTGCACCGGTCAGGGTTGCCATGGCATCTCTCCTTTTATTGTGATGGGGCTGGCGCCGTGTTTATGCGGGGTGAACCGCCAGCGCAGCGGGACTTGATGCTTGACCCGGACCAGGCTGGTACGGGCGTGATAATTGACCAGCACCAGGGTCAGCAGCAGCGCCGCGCCCCCGGCGTTGTGGGCGACGGCCACCGGCAGCGGCAAATGAAACACCACGTTGCTGATGCCCAGGGTGATCTGCGCCGCCAATGCAGCCAGCACCAGGCCGGCGAGGCGGGTCATGCCCACGGTTTTCAGTTGCCAGGCCAGGCCCAGCAGTACCACCGTCACCAGCAACGCGCCGATCCGGTGGGTCAGGTGAATGGCGGTGCGGGCGTCGCTGTCGAGTTGGCCGCCCAGGTAGTTCGGGCCGATGTGTTGGGTGAGGTGGAAGCCGTTGGCGAAGTCCGCCGGTGGCAGCCATTGGCCGTGGCAGGTGGGGAAGTCGATGCAGGCCACCGCAGCGTAATTGGAGCTGACCCAGCCACCGAGGGCAATCTGCCCGATCACCAGCAGCAGCCCGGCCGTGGCCCAGTGTTGCAGGCGCTTGGGCACGGTCAGTGCCGGCAGCACCCCGGACAATCGCAAGGTGAGCAGGAACAGCAGGCTCAACGTCGCGAAGCCGCCCAGCAAATGTCCGGTCACCACCTGCGGCCATAACTTCAAGGTTACGGTCCACATGCCGAACGCCGCTTGGGCGAAGACCACGGCCAACAGGAACAGCGGCAACTTCACCGGCTGGCCCGGGCGGTGGCGGTTCATCCAGGTCCGGGCTGCCAACGCCACGATCAGCAAGCCCAGGGTCCCGGCGAAGTAGCGATGGACCATCTCGTTCCAGCCCTTGTGGGCTTCCACCGGGGTATCGGGAAAGTGCAGTTCGGCATGGGCCAGTTGGGCTTCGCTCTTGGGCACGCTGATGAATCCGTAGCAGCCGGGCCAGTCCGGGCAGCCGAGGCCGGCGTGGGTCAGGCGGGTGTAGGCGCCCAGCAATACGACGATCAGTGCCAGCAGCGTGGCAAACAGTGCAAGGCGAAATCCTGGTTTGGCCATGTCGATGCCCTCATCCGATGTTCGACAGTTTCAGCAGGTGCCGCAGGTCGTTGAGTAGGTCCTTGCCCTTGACCCGGGCGTCGTAGCGCAGCACCAGGTTGCTGTGGGGGTCGATGATCCACAGCTGGGCGCCGTCGGTGTTTTGGACATCTTTCTGATAGACCGGCAGGTCCAGCGGGTAGCGTTGCAGTTGCGGGTATTCGCGCTGCAGCTGGGCGTCGTATTCGGCGTCCAGCGGTTGGGCGATGGCCAGGGCATGGCTGGCGCGGGAGGCGTCGCGACCGAGGCCGATCTGCACCTGCCGGGCCAGGTACACCAGTTGCCGGCAGTCCACCGAGCATTCCTTCGGCGCGGTGACGAGGATCTGCCAGCGTTGCTCATCGGCCTGCACGCCGATCTCGGCGCGGGTCTGGCCGGTGCCGATCAGTTCGCCGTGATAGCTGCGGCTGTTCGGTACCCAGAACTGGAATTTGTACATGCCGGTGGCGAGGATCATTGGGCCGATGACGCCGAAGACGATCAGCAGCAATTGCAGGCGCCCCTTGCGACGGCTGTGCGCCGAGGGTGCCTCAGACGTGTTGGTTGGATTCATGGCGCTTCCCATGGTGTCTCCCTGCGTTATGCCATCCGAGATAAAGGAAAAGGCCGAACAGCGCCGCCGCCATGGCGAACCACTGCACGGCATAACCGAGGTGTTTTTCCGGGCCCATGCTCACCACCGGCCAATCGGTCCGGTAGGCGCCTGGGCCGCTTTGTTGACGCAATTCGTAGGCGAAACCGTTGCGATCCAGCTCGGCCCAGAGCTTGGCCGGCTCGATGGCGGTGACCAGTCGCGGCCATGGGGCGCCGGTGGGGTCGGCGTGGAGCTGGAACGTGGTGCCGGGTGCGACGTAGACCCAGGCCTCCAGGTTCAGGGGCTGTTCGGGGGTGTCGAAGACCGGCGGGGTGCGGCGGTCAGGCCACGGCAGCCAGCCGCGATTGACCAGCAGCCACAGCTCGGTCCGGTGGTCGAGAAAGGGTTGCAGCAACTCGACGCCGACCTTGCCGTCGTGCTGGCGGTTGTCCAGGAGGATGCTGTGCTCGGCGTCGAACTCACCGCTCAGCAGCACCGGTCGAAAGGCCGGATCCGCGGTCTGTTGCAACTCGGCACTGTCCATCGGCGACGCCACGCGACGCTCGGCGTAGTTCGCCATGAGCACGCGCTTCTGTTCGCCCCGGCTCAATTGCCAGAAGCCCAGGCACACCATGACCGGCACCAGCACGGCGACCACCAGTGACGGCACGATGCCCGGCCGGAAGCCTTTCATGGTGCCGCCCGAAAGTCGTCGAACGGGAAAGCTATACTCACGTGCATCGCGTCCCCCCGGAGTGTCCCTGATGCTAAAAGCAGCCATCGTCCTGATGCTGATCGCCACGGTTGCCAGCCTGTTCAGCGGCCTGTTTTTTCTGGTCAAGGACGAAAGCGATTCCAATCGCCTGATGATCGCCCTGGCGATTCGGGTCAGCCTGGCCGCTGTCACCGTCGGCTTGATCGCCTGGGGCTTTTTCAGCGGCCAGTTGGTGTCCCACGCGCCTTGGTAAAGAGCGCTAGAGCACGTAGACGAAGATGAACAAGCCGATCCACACCACATCGACGAAGTGCCAGTACCAGCTCGCCGCCTCGAAGCCGAACTGATGCTCGTTGTCGAAGTGCCCACGCATGATCCGCATCAGCATCACGAACAAAATGATCGTGCCGATGGTGACGTGGGCGCCGTGGAAACCGGTGAGCATGAAGAACGTCGCGCCGTAGACCCCGGAGCCCAAGGTCAGGCCCAGTTCCTTGTAGGCGTGGATGTATTCTTCGGCCTGGAAGCCCAGGAACGCGCAACCCAGTAGCACGGTGATCGCCAGCCACAGTTTCAGCGCGCCACGGTGACCTTTTTTCAAGGCATGGTGGGCGATGGTGACCGTGACGCTGGAGCTGACCAGCAGCACGGTGTTGAGCAGCGGCAGGCCCCAGGGGCTGATGACTTCCTTGGGTGCCGGAAACAGTTTCGGGTCGGGGTTGTTCAGCAAGGGCCAGGTGAACTGGAAGTTCGGCCAGAGCATATGGGCCAGGCCCTTGGTGCCTTCGCCGCCCAAGGCCGGTCCCGACACGTGGCGCACGTAGAACAGCGCACCGAAGAAGGCGATGAAGAACATCACCTCGGAGAAGATGAACCAGCTCATGCCCCAGCGAAACGAACGATCGAGCTGCGGGCTGTACAGCCCGGCGCGGCTTTCCTTGACCACCGCGCCGAACCAGCCGAACAGCATGTAGGCCACCAGCAGGCCGCCGACAAAGAAGATCAGCGGGCCGTGGGATTCCGGTCGCGCGGCCTTCAGGTCGTTGAACCAGGTCGCCAGGCCATACACCGTGACGAACATCCCGACCGTGGCGATGATCGGCCATTTGCTCTGGGCCGGAACGTAATAGTGTTCGTGAGTTGCCATTTATTGTTCTCCTTATCGGGCACGCTATCGTTCAGTGTTTTGAGCCACCGGTGGATGACGAGCGGTGATATCGAACAGCGTGTAGGACAGCGTCAGGTGCTTCACATCCTTGGGCATGTCCCGGTCGACGATGAAGCGCATGGGCATTTCGATCCGTTCACCGGGTTGCAGCACTTGCTGGGTAAAACAGAAACACTCGGTCTTGTGGAAGTACGCCGCCGCGGTGCTCGGCGCGATGCTCGGAACGGCCTGGGCGCTCATCGGCCGGTCGGTGGGGTTGTGGGCCACGAAGACCATCTCGTTCACCGCGCCCGGCTGCACCACCAGTTGATCGCCCTTGGGATAGAAGTCCCAGGGCATGTCCACCGCATTGGTCGACAGGAACTGCACGCGCACCTGCCGCGATGCATCGGCCACCTGCTCGCCCTCGTACTGCCCGGCGGTCTTGCCATTGATGCCGAACGCCTTGCACATCACGTCGTAGATCGGCACCAAGGCAAAACCGAAGACGAACATCGCCACCACCACGATCATCAGGCGGGTGACCAGTTTCTTCATCGAGATGGAATCAGCCATGGCTCTCAACCTCCGGTGGTTGGGGACACCCTCGCTCGGACGAGCGCTTAGCGGTGCATCTGGCACACCGAGTCGCGCCTATCGCGAGCAGGCTCGCTCCCACACGGGCAACCGTGTTCATTTCACTTCCGGCGGCGTAGTAAAGGTGTGATACGGCGCCGGCGACGGCACGCTCCACTCCAGCCCTTCTGCCCCATCCCACGGCTTGGCCGGTGCTGGCGGGCCGCCGCGGATGGTCTTGATCACGATGAACAGGAAGAAGATCTGCGTGGTGCCGAACATGAACGCGCCGATGGACGACACCATGTTGAAGTCGGCGAATTGCAGGTTGTAGTCCGGAATCCGCCGGGGCATGCCCGCCAGGCCGACGAAGTGCATGGGGAAGAACGCCATGTTCATCCCGATGAACGACAGCCAGAAGTGCAGCTTGCCGAGGGTTTCGTCGTACATGTGGCCGGTCCATTTCGGCAGCCAGTAGTAGGCCGAGGCGAAGATCCCGAAGATCGCGCCAGGTACTAGCACGTAGTGGAAATGCGCGACCACGAAGTAGGTGTCCTGGTACTGGAAGTCCGCCGGGGCGATGGCCAGCATCAGCCCGGAGAAACCCCCGATGGAGAACAGGATCACGAACGCCACGGCAAACAGCATCGGCGTTTCGAAGGTCAGCGAGCCTTGCCACATGGTGCTGGCCCAGTTGAACACCTTCACCCCGGTGGGCACGGCGATCAGCAGGGTGGCGTACATGAAGAACAGCTCGCCCACCAACGGGATGCCCACCACGAACATGTGGTGCGCCCAGACAATGAACGACAGGAACGCAATGGCCGCCGTGGCGTAGACCATCGAGGTGTAGCCGAACAGCGGCTTGCGCGAGAACGCCGGGATGATCGAGCTGACGGCACCGAAGGCCGGCAGGATCATGATGTACACCTCGGGGTGACCGAAGAACCAGAACACGTGCTGGAACAGCACCGGGTCACCGCCGCCGGCGGCACTGAAGAAGCTGGTGCCGAAGTGGATGTCCATCAGCATCATCGTCACGCAACCGGCCAGTACCGGCATCACCGCGATCAGCAGGAACGCGGTGATCAGCCAGGTCCAGACGAACAGCGGCATTTTCATCAGCGTCATGCCAGGGGCGCGCAGGTTGAGGATGGTGGCGATCACGTTGATCGCGCCCATGATCGAACTGATCCCCATCAGGTGGATGGCGAAGATGAAGAACGTCACGCTTTCCGGCGCATAGGTGGTGGACAGCGGCGCGTAGAAGGTCCAGCCGAAGTTCGGCCCGCCGCCGGCGGTGAACAACGTCGACACCAGCAGCAGGAACGCCGCCGGCAACAGCCAGAAGCTGAAGTTGTTCATGCGCGGCAGGGCCATGTCCGGCGCGCCGATCATCAACGGGATCATCCAGTTGGCGAGGCCGACGAAGGCCGGCATCACCGCGCCGAAGACCATCACCAGGCCATGCATGGTGGTCATCTGGTTGAAGAACGCCGGTTCCACGATCTGCAGGCCGGGCTGGAACAGCTCGGCGCGGATCACCATGGCGAACGAGCCGCCCAGCAGGAACATGGAGAAGGCGAACCACAGGTACAGCGTGCCGATATCCTTGTGGTTGGTGGTCAGTACCCAGCGCATCAGGCCCTTGGCGGGGCCGTGGGCGTGGTCGGCGCCGGCATGACCGTGGTCATCGATCACAGCACTCATGTCCTGTCTCCTTCGAACGAATGGGCTGGACGGCGCGGGGCGATGAGCCCCGACCGGTTGCGGGAACACACGTCAGGCCGGCTCATTTGCTTTCCGCCTGTTTGAGTTCCAGCACTTCTTTCGGCGTAACCATGTCGCCCTTGTTGTTGCCCCAGGCGTTACGTTCATAGGTCACGACGGCGGCGATATCGACTTCCGACAATTGCTTGCCGAACGCGGCCATGGCGGTGCCCGGTTTGCCGTGGAAGACAATGCTCAGGTGATCGGCCTTCGGCCCGGTGGCGATCTTCGAGCCCTTGAGCGCCGGGAACATCGGTGGCAGGCCCTGGCCTTCGGCCTGGTGACAGGCCACGCAAGTGGTGTGGTAGATCTTGTCGCCACGTTCCTTGAGTTCTTCCAGGGTCCATTCCTTGCTGGTCAGCTCTTTGAGCTGCGCGGCTTCGGCCTTGCGTTCGCCCAGCCATTTCTCGTAGTCGGGCTTGCTCTTGACCTCGACCACGATCGGCATGAAGCCGTGGTCCTTGCCGCACAGCTCGGCGCACTGGCCGCGATACAGGCCGGGCTTGTCGACCCGGGTCCAGGCCTCGTTGACGAAGCCGGGAATGGCATCGCGCTTGACCGCGAAGGCCGGTACCCACCAGGAGTGGATCACGTCGGCGGAGGTCACCAAAAAGCGCACCTTGGCGTCGACCGGCAGTACCAGCGGCTTGTCGACTTCCAGCAGGTAATGTTCGCCCTTGGCGCTCTGGTTATGGATCTGTTCGGTGGGCGTGGCCAGGTTGCTGAAGAACTCGACGTCCTGGCCCAGGTATTTGTAGTGCCACTTCCACTGGTAGCCGGTGATCTGGATATCGATGTCCGACTCACTGGAGTCGTACATCTTGATCAGGGTCGCGGTGGCGGGAATCGCCATGGCCACCAGGATCAGGAAGGGCACGATGGTCCAGAGGATCTCGACGCGGGTGTTTTCGTGGAAGTGCGCCGCGTTCTGGCCGGTGGAGCGGCGGTGCATCATCATCGACCAGAACATGGCGCCGAAGACGATGAGGCCGATCACTACACAGATCCAGAAGATGGTCATGTGCAGGTCGAATACTGCATTGCTGATCTGTGTCGCTCCAGGCGCCATATTCACAGTCCAGGCGGCTTGCGCCTGGCTGAAAATCGAACACAACAGGAGGCCCATCCAAACATGTGGATGTCGCGTCATTGCGGGTTCCCCTTATCGTTCTTGTTATCCCGTAGGCATAAAGCCTGCGGCAAGGAGAGCGGCTACATCAGACTACGAACTCGAACCGCCGTGCCTTGCTGCCGTACATCGGGTTCATCAGCTAACTCCATTCAGAACCGAGTATAGACAGCGACTGCAACCTCGCAACGCGATGGCGTAAATCGTTTGAAACAGACAGCACTTGCGCTGGAGGCCGCGAATGGAGAAGGATGCGAAACCAGATGATGGCAAACCGATATAACAGCGATGCATCAAGGAAGAGGCAGTTATGACAAATAGGTCTTAGGCGTGTTTATTCGCCAGCTAAGTTATGTCTTCCCTATTTCATTGCCTTTGTTTTCCTGGAGTTGTCATGAACACCGCCGCATTGCGCGAGCAGATCCAAAAAGCCCAACAACACGAAGCCGAGACTGGCCAGTTGGCCCGTCAGTTGGAAAGCCAGTTACCGCACCTGCACCGGGCTATCCAATTGCCAGAGACGAACGCCAGCGACGTCCTGGCGCGGTTTGTCGCCGCCTACATCGATGAAGTCCCCGACCTGCTGGACGCCGCCAACGAGGTCGCCAAGGAGGCGGGCATCGAGCCGCAAATCAAACCGGTGCTGAAAATCGCCGAACAGTATTTCCTCCAGCCGCCAACGATCATGGCCGGCCATGTCGGGCTCGACAGCCTGCTGGACGAGGCTTACCTGGCCCATCGATTCGTCGAAGAGGTCAATGACCTGTACATCAAGCATTTCGGCCAGCCATTGATCCCTCTGGACATGACGGTCGCCAATCTGATTGCCCACCAGTTGATCGGCGAAGCCTTTGCCAACCAGCTCGATGAAGTGGTGCATCACGCCTTCGATGAGATGCTCAACGACGAGACGTTTGCCCTGGAGTCGGTGGAAACTTACCGCGAGAAACTCAGCAGCCCGCACACCGGCGCCGCCTGGAAGCGCTGGCCGTGCATGTCGCGGCGCTTGGGTGTGGGGTTGGAGCTGGATCAGCCGGCGGCTTGATCCAAAGCTGAATTCACCAAACCCTTGTGGGAGCGAGCCTGCTCGCGATAGCGGTCTATCGGCTGACTAAAAAGTTGTCTGATATACCGCCATCGCGAGCAGGCTCGCTCCCACATTTGCTCGTCAGGATGCCCCTCCGCCTTCAAGCCTTGAAATCTCTCATCGAGGCAAAGGAATTCGCGATCTTTCGATGGATCAAGTGATCGTCCAGATCCGTGTCGCCATCGCTGTCGGCGTCGGTGGCGTTGACGACTTCTCGATAGAGTCCTTTGTTGTAGCCAGTGACCGTCACGACTGAATCGGGGTCGGTCATGTCGGAATCTTTCTTGTAGAGACCGATATTGACGTCGGGCAGTGCAGCGTTCTGGCTATTGCTGGCAAACGAAACCATGATGCATTTGTACAGCCGCTTCTCGTCCATGCTACTCAACGTGACCATGGCGCTGGCCAGGTCGGCGGCAAGGGTGTAGTAGGACGCGTCATCTTCATCGATGTCGTCATCGCCTTCGACATCGTCCACACCTTCGGCGGTTTCATATAGGCCGGTGATGGAATTGGCATAGACCGTGACGACGAGATCGGGTTTGAGCCCAGGCTTATACCCGTTGTTGTAGCGAGAGATGATGGCTTCTGGAACACCATCTTCATTAGAGTCGTTGAACTCGTATACCAGTGCATAGTTCATGGAATGCTCCATGGGGAGATAGAAAAGATACCTCCTCTACAAACTAAGGCTCGCTCAACGAATGCGTCTACTGTCATAGCTGACAGGTGTACGTGGGTACACCCGCTTCAAATGCCAACACAAAACCGGTGGGAGCGAGCCTGCTCGCGATAGCGGTCTATCAGCTGACAAAAATGTTGGCTGATACACCGCCTTCGCGAGCAGGCTCGCTCCCACATCAATCGGGGATATCAGGCAGAGGCTGCGCCAATCCCGGCGGTTGTCCGCAACCGTCCCTCCAACCGGCGCTTGAGCCCGCGGGATTCGATCAGCAGCTTCGATCCCTTGCTGGCGTTTGCCCGGCCCCACTCTTCCAACAACTCCAGGCACGAGTGGTCGATGTAGCTCAGGTTGTTGAGCGGCACATGCACCGTCACGCCCTGGGGGATGGTGCCCAGCACCTGGGTCAGCGCCGGCACCTTGAGGAAGGTCGCCGCACCGACCAGGCGCAGCTCCATCTCACCTTCCTGGGGAAGATCGACCAGGCTGATCTTCAGTCGCGAGGCTTTCCAGGCCAGTTTTGCCAGGGTCAGGCCGAAGCCGATCAGCACGCCGGTCAACAGGTCGGTGAAGATGATCGCCAACGCCGTCGCGGCATAGGTGAACATCGGCATCCGGCCATAACGGCCCAGGCCACGAAACGCCTTGAGGTCCACCAGTTTGAAGCCGGTATAGACCAGCACGCCCGCCAGACTCGCCACCGGAATGCTTTGCAGCACACTGGACAGCAGCAGGACAAAGAGCAGCAACCACAGGCCATGGAAAATCGTCGACATCCGCGTAGTGGCGCCGGCTTGGACGTTGGCCGAGCTGCGTACGATCACCCCGGTCATCGGCAAGGCACCGAGCAGGCCGCAGAGCATGTTGCCGATGCCTTGGGCGGACAGTTCGCGGTCGAAGTCCGCCCGCTCGCCGCTGTGCATGCGGTCCACGGCGGCCGCCGACAGCAGGGTTTCGGCGCTGGCGATGAACGCGACCGTCAAGGCGGCGACCAGCAACATGGGATCAGCCAGGTTCATCAGGTCTGCGGGGCGCAGCCAATCGATGGCTTCGGCGAGGTTGTCCGGCACTTCGACACGCTTGACCTGCAGGGCCAGCACGAGGCTGGCAACGGTGGCCAGGCCTACGCCGAGCAAGGCGCCGGGTATGAAGCGCAGACCATGAGGGCGAAACTTTTCCCACAGCCACATCACTGCAATCGTCGACAGGCCCAGCAGGCCGGCCTGCCAGCCGAACGACGGCAAGGCCTGGGCGACTGCGCCGGGGAACGCCGTCAGGTTATCCAGCCCCGACGGCTTGGGCGCCGCATCGAGCATCACATGAACCTGGGACAGCACGATCAATACGCCGATACCCGCCAGCATCCCATAGACCACAGCAGGTGCGGTGACCCGGAACCAGCAGCCCAGGCGAAAACGCCCGGCCAGCAATTGCAGGAACCCGGCCAGCAACAGGATCGGCCCGAGCATGCCTACGCCATGTTGGCGCACCAGTTCGAAAACCAGTACCGCCAACCCGGCGGCCGGACCGCTGACTTGCAACTTCGAGCCGGCGAAAAAGCCCACGATCAGGCCACCGACGATACCGGTGATCAGGCCCTTGGCGGGCGGCAGGCCGGACGCAATGGCGATGCCCATACACAAGGGCAGCGCCACCAGAAACACAACCACCGAAGCCAGCAGCTCCCGTGGCAGAACAGCTTTCAATTGAGCAGCACGCATGGTGACTCTCCCGAAGATTCTTCAGGCATGGCAAGGCCCGCCCGCTCGAAGAGCAGGAAGGCTTGACCACGCAAGGATTTATTTAGGAGCGATTAGAAGCGCGCTTTGGGCGTCGCGACCGGGATCGGATGGCTGCCATCGAGCGGCAGGAAACGACCCTGATCCGCATCGAAGGCTTTGATCTCGCTGGTCTCGATGTTGTACACCCAGCCATGGATGAACAACTGGCCGCTGGCCATGCGCGAGGCCACCGAAGGGTGCGTTCGCAGATGCTGCAACTGCGCGATCACGTTTTCTTCGGTGAGGACGGGCATGGTCTGTTTTTCGTCGCCGCATGGGCAGTTGTCGTGGACCATGGTCTTGGCCACTTCGGCGTGGCGCAGCCAGGCCTTGACCGTGGGCATTCTTTCCAGGGTTTCGGGATTGAGCACCGCACGCATGGCGCCGCAATCGGAATGGCCACACACAATGATGTGCTGCACCCCCAGGGCCAGCACGGCATATTCGATGGCGGTGGAGACGCCGCCGTTCATTTGTCCATAAGGCGGAACGACGTTGCCGACGTTGCGGGTCACGAACAAGTCGCCTGGGGAGCTGTGGGTGATCAGCTCGGGCACGATGCGCGAATCGGCGCAGGTGATGAACATCGCCCGGGGCGATTGGGCGGTGGCGAGTTTCTTGAAGAGTTCTTCCTGCTGCGGGAAGACTTCGTGATGGAAATGCAAAAAGCCGTCAACAATATGCTGCAGCGCTGCATCGGCGCTTTCCGCCTCGGGTTGGGCTGAAGCCGACGCAGCCAACGGCTGTTTATCCTTGTCACTCATGATTCATCCTCATAACGCCAGTGGCTGGTTAAAAAACGTCCAGGTCGAAGGGTTCGACCCGTCAGTCACTCGATGAACAAGGTAGCGATCGAAACTTAACTCAAACTGAATCGAAGGCTCTAGGACAATGATTTCGGGCATGACCTAAAGTGCAGGTGCCTTCCTGTCCGGCCTGTGTTGCCGGGCAACTTCAGTCAAATCAACGACATCTGCCGGCCCGGCGGACAAAAGGCCTCGCAGTCGAGATTGTAACCTTCGCGCCGGTCGAGACCCAAGCGCTTGATCGCCTTGGCGAAGCGCTGGGCCAGCAGGTCGGCAAAGGGGCCTTCGCCGCGCATGCGTTTGCCGAACTGGCTGTCGTACAGCTCGCCGCCACGGCTCTGGCGGACCAGGCTCAACACATGGGCGGCGCGCTGCGGGTAATGGGCCTGCAACCATTCCTCGAACAGCGGCGCGACCTCCAGCGGCAAACGCAGCATGATGTAAGAGGCACTCTGGGCACCGGCGGCATGGGCTTCGTTCAGCAGGCTTTCGATTTCGCTGTCGTTGATCATCGGAATCATCGGCGCACACAACACCCCCACGGGAATGCCTGCCTCCCGCATCACCCGGATCGCTCGCAGTCGCGCCTTGGGCGCCGCCGCTCGGGGTTCGAGGATGCGCTTGAGCTCATCGTCCAGGGTGGTGAGGCTGATCATCACTGCCACCAGTCGCTGCCGGGCCAGCTCGGTGAGCAGGTCCAGGTCCCGCAGGATCAGCGAGCCCTTGGTCACGATGGTTACCGGATGACGATAGCGCAGCAGTACCTCCAGGATCCGGCGGGTGATGCGCTGTTCGCGCTCGATGGGTTGGTAAGGATCGGTATTGGAGCCCAGGTTGATCGGCGCGCATTGATAGCCGCGCTTGGAGAGCTGCTCCTCCAGCACGTCGGCGGCGTTGCTCTTGGCAATCAGCCTGGTTTCGAAATCCAGCCCCGGCGACATGTCCCAATACGCATGGCTGGGCCTTGCATAGCAGTAGATACAGCCGTGTTCACAGCCCCGGTAAGGATTGATCGAGCGATCGAAAGGGATATCCGGCGAGGTGTTGCGAGTGATGATGGTCTTCGCCGTTTCGAAGCGCACTTCGGTGCCTTGGGTCAGGGGGACTTCCTGGTACCAGCCGTCATCCTCGACCACCGAACGACTTGGGGCGAAGCGGTTGTGCGGGTTGGCAGCGGTGCCACGGCCGCGAGGCGGAAGGGTGACTGACATGGGGAATACTCCGATGCTGTATGTGCATACAGTATCGCCTGTCTTCGGATTGGACCAGTGCCATTCAGCGCCTGAGCGAAGGTTGGCCCATTGGCGGATCGCAATTCACAACACTTTGACGTCCTTGTTACAGGTTTTTTACCGGGACGGGCCGAAACTGCTCCACCTCGAATTCCCTTGTTTCCGGTCATCCGTGCATGTTCAAGCTCCGCTCCCGTTCTCTGTGTTGCCTGGCTTTGCTGATGGGGCTGGCGGGGTCCTACGCCCAGGCCGCTGATGTCGTACAGACGAGGCCCGCCGAGTGGGCGCAGCCGGTGGAAAAGGATTACAACCTCTACCAGATGTCACCCACTCTCTACCGCAGCTCCCTGCCGGATGGTGGAGCCCTGCCCCTGCTGACGAAGCTCAGGATCGGCACGGTCATTACGTTCCTGCCGGAATCGGATGCGCGCTGGCTCTCCACCCCCGGCATCGAGCAGGTACGCTTGCCTTATCGCACCAATCATGTCGACGACAGCGACATCCTCCGGGCCTTGCGTGCCGTCCAGGCCGCCGAAGCCAAGGGGCCCGTGCTGATGCACTGCAAACACGGTTCTGATCGCACCGGGCTGGTGGCGGCGATGTACAGGGTGGTGGTTCAGGGCTGGAGCAAAGAGGACGCGCTGAACGAAATGACCGAAGGCGGTTTCGGTGACAGCCATCACTTCAAGGATGGGGTTCGTTACATGATGCAGGCCGATGTGGACAAACTCCGCCTTGCTTTGGCGAACGGCGAATGCAGCACCAGCGTGTTCGCCCTCTGTTCCTTGAAGAGCTGGGTCAATTCGACCACCACAGCCCATCACCTCGAGCCGCAGCTCACCCCACCCGAGCGCTGATCGGTGGTGCGCCCGAGAAGGCCGCGATGGAGACGGACAATGGTCGTGAGTCTCCCGGCGCGAACACGGTTTCACGCAACGCACGACCGGTTGCCGGGTTGAACAAGCCGTCGCGTTTGAATCGCTGGAACACGGTTACCGCCAACTCCTTCGACCAGACGTAGGCGTAGAGCGTCGCCCCATAGCCGGTCACCAGGTAGTCCAGGCCATTGGGCCAGCGCTCGTTCGCCGACACAGGCAGGTGCCCCACTTGTACGCTGGCCTGGTCGAATACCTGTTGGACGGTCCGCCCGTCGCCGCGGGTGCGGTGTAACTCCAAGTCGAATAATGCGCTGCGCAACAGCGTCGCGGTTTCCCAACTGGTCTGGGTTCGGGCAAAGACCAACAGTTGGGCGGCGATCTCGTCAGGCATCTTTTCTCCGGTCTGGTAGTGCTTCGACATCCGCACCAGGCATTCCTTGGAGAAGCACCATTGTTCGAGCAGGATCCCGGCGAATTCGGCGGCATCGTGCGACAGGCCGTTAATGCCCGACAGGTCGCGATAGTCGGCGCGAGTCAGGACATGCTGCAGGCAATGACCGAACTCATGGAAAAGGATCCGCAGTTGCAGGTGATCGAGCAGGACCGGGTCTGGTCCCTCGCTGCGCGGCAGCCAGGCATGCAGCGTTGCGATGGGATGCCGAGGGCGTCCCTCGGCGGTGATATGGCGGTTTCGCAGGGTGGTGGTATTGGGGAAACCGTCTCGGTTTTCATCCGAGAACGGATCGAAGTAAATGTAGCCAATGACTGCGCCCCACTCGCTGACTTCGAACAGCCGCACGTCCGGGTGCCAGGTCGCCATATCCTGGCGCTCGACGAATTCGACGCCGAACAACTCCGTCGCCATTCGCAATAGCTGGGCGAACGTCGGTTCCAAGGCAAACCAGACACTCAGGGCTTCCCTGGAAATGCCAGCCGCCTGCTGGCGCAGTTGATTCACCAGGTAGGGATAATCCCAGGGTTGGAGGTCGCTGAAACCTTGCTGCGCGGCAAAGGCCTTGAGCTGCTCGGCGTCCTGCTCGAAGTGGCGCTGCTGTCGTTCGAGCTGTGCCCGCAGGAATGTCATGACTTCTTCGGTGGAGGCTGCCTGCTCTGGCTCGATCGCCAGTTGGGCAAAGTCCGAATAGCCCAGGGAGGTGGCGTACAGATGACGGTCATCGAGCAATTGCCTGAGTATGTCGGTGTTGTCGAACTGGCCTGCTTGTGGGCCCTGATCCGATGCGCGGGTGCTGTAGGCCTCGTACACCTGCTGGCGCAGGAGACGGTCGTCGGCGTTGTGCGTAACGATGCCAAACGTCTCATCACTGAGTGTCAGCAACCATCCCGTGCGACCGGCTTCCCGCGCTTGGCGGGCCATCTGTCGCTTGAAGCGCAACGGCAGGCCGCTCAGTCGGGTTTCATCGTCGAACGTCATGCGCCAGGCCTGGTTGGCCATCTGCAGGTTCTCCAGGAATAACCCCTGGAGCTCCTTGATGCGCAGCTTCAACAGGCCCAGGCCCGTCGGCATGTTCTGGTGGAACTGGCGCAGGATCTTCTCCAGGACCCGTGTGCGGTTCGGCGCGAAATGCCTGGCGATCTGGCTGTCCGCCAAGCGCTGATAGAGTTCGAACAGCGTGGGGTGTTGTTTCAGTGAGGCCTGGAAATCATGCAACCGCTCACTGCAATCCAGGGAGGCCCGCGCCCAGGCATCCCCTGTCCTGGTCGTGGTCAGAAGGTGCAACAGGTAACCGAAGCCTTCCAATCGTGTGTGGATTTCATCCATGGCCAACACGAGATCGTCCCAGGTGGGAAAGGGCGTCTGGATCTGGATGATGTGGGCCACCTGCTCGCGGCTTTCGGCAATCAGCCGGTCGAGGGCGGGTAGGAAATGTTCGGCTTGAATCTGCGAAAAAGGCGGCAGGTCATACGCCTGCAGTAGCGGATTATCGTCGTGGGGCATGGAGGGCCTTCCTGTCTGTCTGGGCTGGGTGACCAGTCTGGGCAGGAAGGTGTGAAGCCTGGCGGTATATATGTATCGCTCCCGGGCCGGACGGCCCGGAAGGTGATGCCAGAGATGTCAGTCGGTTTTTTTCTTCAACTTGGGGTTGGGAAAGAACTGCACCGCCTGGACCTTGGCGTCCGGGACTTTAAGCGCCGACGTATTGACCCGGGTGCCCAGTTCCTTGGGCACCGACAGGCCTTGTTCGTTGAGCGTGTCGGAATAACCGCAGGCGACGCACTCGCGATGGGGCACGCCGTCTTCGTTCCACATCATCAACTTGTCCGGCTCGCTGCACGCCGGGCAGACCGCCCCGGCGATAAAGCGTTTTTTCGTGATCACAGGCCCCTCGCTCATGCTGCCGCGTCCTCGCTCAGGCCGCTATGGCGCAAGAGTGCGTCAATCGACGGCTCACGGCCACGGAAGTCGACGAACAGCACCATCGGTTCCTGGGAACCGCCACGGGCCAGGATCGCCTCGCGGAAAGCGCGACCGGTGTCGGCGTTGAGCACGCCGTCTTCCTCGAACTTCGAGAACGCGTCGGCCGACAGCACTTCCGCCCACTTATAGCTGTAGTAGCCCGCCGCGTAGCCGCCGGCGAAGATGTGGGCAAAGCTGTTGGGGAAGCGGTTGTAGGCCGGTGGACGCATGACCGATACCTCGTCGCGCACGCCTTCGAGCACTTGCAGCACATTGCGACCGTCGCCATGGGTGGCGTGCAGCTCGAAGTCGAACAGCGAGAATTCCAGCTGGCGGACCATCATCAGGCCAGACTGGAAGTTTTTCGCCGCGAGCATTTTTTCCAGCAGGTCCTGGGGCAGCGGTTCGCCGGTTTCGTAGTGGCCGGAAATCAGCGCCAGGCCTTCAGGCTCCCAGCACCAGTTCTCCATGAACTGGCTCGGCAGCTCCACGGCATCCCAGGCCACGCCGTTGATGCCGGATACGCCGGCGTGCTCGACGCGGGTCAGCAAGTGGTGCAGGCCGTGACCGAATTCGTGGAACAGCGTGGTGACTTCGTCGTGGGTCAGCAGGGCCGGTTTGCCACTGTCGGCGGGGGTGAAGTTGCACACCAGGTTGGCGACCGGGCTTTGCAGCACGCCATCGATGGTGCGACGACGGTCCCGGGCGCCATCCATCCAGGCACCACCACGCTTGTTGGCGCGGGCATAGAGATCGAAGAAGAAGCGTCCGACGTGCTGGCCGTTCTCCTTGATTTCGAACAGGCGTACGTCCGGGTGCCAGGCGTCGAAACCTTTCAGCTCGGTGATCTCGATGCCGTAGAGACGTTGCACGATGGCGAACAGACCGCTCAGCACCTTGTCGATCGGGAAGTAGGCGCGCAGGGCTTCCTGGGCGACGCTGTAGCGCTGCTGGCGCAGTTTTTCACCGTAGAAACCGCTGTCCCAGCTTTGCAGGTCGGGGCAGCCTTGCTCGGCGGCGAAGGCTTTCAGTTGTTCCAGGTCCTGGGCCGCGAACGGTTTGCTGCGCTTGGCCAGGTCACGGAGGAAGCTGAGGACTTGGTCGCTGGACTCGGCCATCTTGGTCGCCAGGCTCAACTCGGCGAAATTGGCGAAGCCCAGCAATTGGGCCAGTTCCTGGCGCAGGTCGAGGATCTGCTCCATCACCGGGCCGTTATCGTTCTGACCGGCATTCGGGCCTTGGTCCGAGGCGCGGGTGCAGTAGGCCGCGTAGACTTCTTCACGCAAGGCGCGGTCTTCGGCGTAGGTCATCACCGCGTAGTAGCTGGGAAATTCCAGGTTGATCAGCCAGCCGTCCAGCTCCTTGGCCTGGGCGGCCGCGGCCATTTGCGCCTTGGCGGAATCGGTCAGGCCGGCGAGGGCGGCTTCATCGGTGACGTGCTTGGTCCAGGCCTGGGTGGCGTCCAGCAGTTGGTTGGAGAAGCGGCTGCCCAGCTCGGACAACTTGCTTTGCACCTCGGCATAGCGTTTCTGCTGCTCCGGCGGCAGGTCGATACCCGACAGATGGAAGTCCCGCAGGGAGTGTTCCAGGATGGTTTTCTGGGCCACGTCGAAACCGGCGGCTTCAGGGCTGCTCGCCAGGGCTTCGAAGGCCTGGAACAGTTCACGGTTCTGGCCCAACTCGGTGGAGTAGGCGCTCAGGGCTGGCAGGCAGGCTTCATAGGCTTCACGCAGTTCAGGGCTGTTGCGCACCGCGTTCAAGTGGCTCACCGGGCTCCAGGCGGCGCCCAGGCGATCGTTGAGCTCGTCCATCGCCAGCACCAGGCCGGCCCAGGTCGGCTGTTGCCCTTGGGTCTTGAGGATCTGCGCGATGGCGGCACGGTTGTCAGCCAGGATCTGCTCGATGGCCGGTTGCACGTGCTCGGCACGGATCGCCGAGAATGGCGGCAGGTCATAGGGCTGTAAAAGAGGGTTGTTCACGCTCACGGTTGGCACCTTGGCTGGAAGAAACATCGGCCCATCTTAATTACAATCGACCTTCACCGCAGCTAGCAGCGACTATCAGTAGAAAAGAGAGAGCCTATCGTGACCCTTCGCACGTACCAGAATCACACCCCACGGCTTGCCCGAGGCGCTTTCGTCGACAGCACCGCGGTGGTGATCGGCGACGTTGAAATCGGCGAAGACAGCTCCGTGTGGCCGCTGACGGTCATTCGCGGCGACATGCACCGCATCCGCATCGGCGCCCGTACCAGCGTCCAGGACGGCTGCGTGCTGCACATCACCCACGCCGGCCCTTTCAATCCCGATGGCTTCCCGTTGCTGATCGGCGACGACGTGACCATCGCCCATAAAGTCATGCTCCATGGCTGCGCTGTAGGCAGCCGGGTGCTGATCGGCATGGGCAGCATCGTCATGGACGGCGCGGTGGTCGAAGATGATGTGATCATTGGCGCTGGCAGCCTCGTGCCGCCGGGCAAACACCTCGAGAGTGGCTTCCTGTACGTGGGCAGTCCGGTGAAGCAAGCCCGGCCGCTGACCGACAAGGAGCGCGCCTTCTTCACGTACAGCGCGGCGAACTACGTGAAGCTCAAGGATTTGCATCTGGCCGAAGGTTACGACCAGCCCTGAATGCCATGGCCTGCTTGAGTCACCGTGGCGAGGGAGCTTGCTCCCGTCGGGCTGCGAAGCGGCCCCTGGCTTTTTGCGGTTGCTGCGCAACCGAGCGGGAGCAAGCTCCCTCGCCACGATAATATGGACGGCATTGCACCGTTACCCAGGAGCTTGCATGCACTACCAGACCGTACTGTTCGACCTCGACGGTACCCTCACCGACCCACGTGAAGGCATCACCCGTTCGATCCAGTTCGCCCTCAGCCAACTGGGTATCGACGAGCCCGACCTGACTCGCCTCGAACATTTCATCGGCCCGCCGCTGTTGCAGGCCTTCATGCAGTTCTATGGCTTCGACGAAGCGAAGGCCTGGGAGGCGGTGAATTTCTACCGCGAGCGCTTCAAGGTCACCGGCCTGTACGAAAACCGTGTGTTCGACGGGGTGATGCCGCTGCTGGAAACCCTGGGCGGCCAGGGCCGGCAGTTGTTCATCGCCACTTCCAAGCCCTGGGTCTTCGCCCGGGAAATCGCTCGTCACTTTGATTTCGCGCGGCATTTCAAGGTGATCTACGGCAGCGAGTTGGACGGCACACGCACCGACAAAGTCGAGTTGATCGCTCACCTGCTCGTCGAAGAAAGCCTCGACCCGGCTAACACCCTGATGATCGGTGACCGTAAACATGACCTGATCGGCGCCCGCATCAATGGTCTGGATGCGGCGGCGGTGGGGTATGGGTTTGGCAGTCGCGAGGAACTCATGGCTGAGAGTCCGGCGTATCACTTCCAGACGGTGGATGAGCTGCATCAGGCGTTTTTGCGGCGGTAGTTCGATAGTCGTCGCGGGCAAGCCTTGCTCCCACAGAACCTACAATACCCTCATGTTGGATGGGTTCTGTGGGAGCAAGGCTTGCCCGCGATGAGGCCGGCATGAGCACCGCATAAGCCGACTCAGATCCATGCTGCGTCCCACAACGGATAATCCCCTATCCGCTTAACCAATCCCGCTCGCAAAGGGTTTGCCACGATATAACGCGCGACGGCTTGCAAATCCTCTTCCTTACGAATGGCCCGGTCGTGGAAACCTTCTTGCCAAAGTGGTCCCTGACGCTGCATCTGTCGATTGAAGGCTACGGTGGTCCGGGACTTTGTGCGCGCAATCAATTTCGAAAGCCCTATATCCTGCAATTCAATCAGCCAATGAAAATGGTCCGGCATGACAACCCAGGCCAGAGAGCGGGCGAATTGTTCTTGCTGAGCTTTTCGAAAGGCGTCCACTACCAAACGTCCTGTTTCGAAGCGATTGAAAACCGGGTCGCGGCGGAGAGCTATTACCGTCAATAGATAAATTTGTCCGGATTGCGAATAGCGCCCGAAACGCAATCGATTGGAATGTGGCTGGGTTTTCAATGGGGGGATCCTCCTTGATCTGTCTTTTTCCCAAGGCTAGACAGCAGAAGCGGATCTGATCTGAAAAGTTGGAGCAGGATGTGTCTGGACGGGCCTCATCGCGGGCTCAATCACTGTGTATCTATGATCCTGCCAACGTCTTCAACGCCGCCTTACGCTCATCCGTAGGCAGCTTGCCGAGCTTTTCCACCGCGGCATAAAACGCCACCCAGTCGCCCGACGCCTGCCGGAACAACGCCGCAAACGCCGGCACCCACTGGTCATACAGCCCGAACGGCAGCAGCCGTGCATTGTTCAGCGGCGCATAGACCCAGGCGTCGTAGCGTTTGTCGCCGGCCCACTGGCTGTCACGTATCCGCGCATATTCGGCGCGCAGCTGTTCGAACGCCTGGGCCTTTTGCTGGCGCATCTGTTCGGCTGGCAGGGGCTGGGCGTATAGCCTTTCCAGTCGTTGACGGGTGTCGAGGATCAATTGGATGAACTGGTCGCGCTGAAGTAGCTGCTTGCCATCATCCGGTGCCAGCCCGCGGCTGGCGCGCCATTGCCGGGTGCCTTCCTGTTCGACGAAGGTGGCGAAGGATTCGTTGAACTCGGTGTCGTCCTGTACGTAGAAGCGCTGGTGTGCCAGTTCATGAAAAATCAGCGTGGCCAGGCGTTCGTCGCCCCAGTGCATCATCGAGCTCAGGATCGGATCGTTGAACCAGCCCAGGGTTGAATAAGCCTCTACTCCGCCAATCGACACGTCCATGCCACGTAAACGTTGCAAGGCCGCTTCGCCACGGGCGGCACTCTGGCTGTAGAAGCCGCGATACGCCACGCAACCGGCGATGGGAAAGCAGTGGTTTTGTGGGGCCAGAGAAAACTCCTGCGTGGCAAAGACATTCCAGACTACATAAGGCCGGCCAATGTCCGCATACAGCCGGTAACTTTTGTTGTCCGGCAGATGCAGATGAGAGCTGGCGAAGCTTCGTGCTTCACGGGCCTGGGCCAAGTGCTGCCGCAAGCGGGCGTCGCGGGTGGGGTCGGCAATCACTTGGTCGACAGGCTCCCTGGCCTGTAACAGTCGCATCTGTCCGCTGACGAGCTGGCTGTAGTAACCGACATTGGAACAACCGTTGAGTAACAAAAGCAGGAGGCCCGGAAACAAAGTCCTGAAAACACGGTCGAGTAACCGATGGTTGGAACGCGGCCTGATCAATTGGAATCACCCTGGGAAAAGTCTGAACACAAGACTATCCCGCCTGCCCGGAGCTTCGCTATGCGCATGTTGATGCTGACGAGTGGCCTGTTGCTGCTGACCGGTTGTGCCAGCTTGCCCGACCCTGATCCTTCGCAAGCGTGGATCGATCTTGGCAACCATGAGGATACGGCGCTGCAAGCGCTGGAAGTCGATGACAAGATGTCCGTGGACAAGCGTTATTTCGAAGTGCAGCCCGGCGCCCATGAGCTGACCGTGCGTTATCAGTTCGCCGTCGAGCCCGGAAACATAGGCCCGGATGCCGAGCCGTTGTGGCGGGATTGCCGGTTGAATGTGAAATTCAAGGACTTCAACGCAGGCCAGCGTTACCAGTTGCAGGCCGGCAGCATCGGTTTCCGGCCGTGGGCCAAGCTTTATGACCAGCAGCGCAAGGTCGTGGGCCAAGGTACGCCGGCGGGCTGCCAGCAGAGTTGATCGGCGCTATGCTCAATGCCCGACTTCAGGAAATCCATCATGCGCTTTCATATCCTGTTACTGGCTCTTGTCTCGTTGAGCGGTTGTGCATCAAGTCCGCTTCCTCCGGTCGATCCGGACATGGCCTGGGTCGATTTTGCGACCCCGATGCCGGGCGGCAAAATGCTCATGGCCGAGGGCCTGGATGGGCAACGTCTGCGGGATGGGCGGTTCTTCCAGGTTTCGCCGGGCAGCCATGAGCTGAAAGTGCGCTTCGACTTCGAGGTCATGAGTGGGGGCGGGTTGGGCATGCAGGCCGAACCGCAGGAACGGTTGTGCTACATGATCGTGCGTTACGATCATTTCGAGGCCGGCCAGCGTTATCGTCTGGAAGCCCGGAACCTGGCGTTTACCCCAAGCGCCCGGCTCTATAATGCCAAGCGAGAGATTGTCGCCGAGGAGCGACAGGTCAACTGCGTTCCTTAATTGTCGTTCCTCTGGTAGATGATTTTCTTCGTTCCGCCTTCGCAGGTGCCGACCACCATGTTCTGATCGTGGACATCTTCGTTTGTGACGATTTCCAAGGTGTAGGACGACACCTTGTTCGCCTGGATCTTCGCCTCGATTTCCGCTTTCAGTTCTTCGCAGGATTTTGGCGCCGCCAGGGCTGAGGTGGTCAAGGCGCAACCGATGATGACCAGGGCAAACCGTTTCATGCTCGAACTCCTCGCTGCAGCACGTACCGCTTGTACGTTGAAACTGCCTACTGCATTCGACCACACATCGCTCAACGGGTAACAGGGAAAGATCGCAGCCTTCGGCGGCTGCGATCCTGATGCGAGGGGTCAGTTCACCAGCGTGGCATCCAGAGTGATCTTGGCGTTCAACACCTTGGAAACCGGGCAACCTTCCTTGGCCTTATTGCTCAGCTCTTCAAACTGCTGCTGGCTGGCGCCGGGAATCTTCGCCTTGAGAATCAGCTTCACCGCGGTGATGGCAAAGCCACCTTCGACCTGGTCGAGGGTCACTTCGGCATTGGTATCGATGCTGTCGGCCTTGAACCCGGCCTCTCCCAGGATCATCGAAAATGCCATGGAGAAACAGCCAGCATGGGCTGCGCCGATCAGCTCTTCGGGGTTGGTGCCGCGGCCGCCCTCGAAACGGGCCTTGAAACCATAAGGTGCTTCACGCAGCACGCCGGTTTCCGTGGAGATGGAGCCAATGCCGGTTTTCAGGTCACCTTCCCAGTGAGCCGATGCTTTCTTAATGATAGCCATGTCTGCCTCCTCAAGATCCGGCGCGCGGGTTGCGCCGGGTGTTTTTTAACTGCCAGGCTTGTGAGGATAGACCGCCTGACAAAGTTCACTTCATCGATTAGTCGACTAATTTAGTAGGAAAATTCACTGCAGCTATTGAAACTCGGGTATATGCCCACATTGCAGGGAACACACCTACAGAAAACGGCAGGCTTTTGCCCGTAGGAAAAGCCCCGTTGGAGACGCCGGCCCATGAAACAGCTGTCCGAAGTTAAATTCTCAACCCTCGACCTCGTGCCTGTCCGCGAGGATGGCAATGCCGCCCGCTCCTTGCGTAACTCGCTGGATCTGGCGCAGCACGTGGAAAAATTCGGCTACACCCGTTTCTGGGTGGCTGAACACCACAATATGGATGGCATCGCCAGCTCCGCGACGGCGGTGCTGCTGAGTTATCTGGCCGGTGGTACTTCGACCATTCGTGTCGGCTCTGGCGGGGTGATGTTGCCCAACCATGCACCGCTGATCATCGCCGAGCAGTTCGGCACCCTGGAAAGCCTCTTCCCGGGTCGGATCGATCTGGGGCTGGGTCGTGCCCCCGGCTCCGATCAGATGACCGCCAGGGCCCTGCGTCGTGAGCGTTCCGGTAGCGCGGACGATTTCCCCGACGACGTGGCCGAGCTGATGCGCTATCTCGGCCCGCGCACCCCCGATCAACGCATCATCGCCATGCCCGGCACCGGGACCAACGTGCCGGTGTGGTTGCTGGGCTCGAGCCTGTTCAGTGCGCAACTGGCCGGTGAGCGCGGTTTGCCCTACGCCTTCGCCTCCCATTTCGCACCGCGCTTTATGCATGAGGCGATTCGCATCTACCGCAACCACTTCAAACCGTCGGCGGTGCTCGACAAACCCTACGTGATGCTCGGCGTGCCGTTGGTGGCAGCGGATACCGATGAGCAGGCTGATTATCTGGCGACCTCGGTGTATCAGCGGATCCTCGCGCTGATGCGCGGCCAGAGCCTGGTCCAGCGTCCGCCCGTCGAAACCATGAACGGTCTTTGGCTACCCCATGAGAAAGAAGCGGTGGGCGATTTCCTTGGCCTGGCAATGGTCGGTGGCCCGCAGAAGATCCGCGCCCGCCTCGAGGTACTGATCGAGCAGACCCAGGCCGATGAGCTGATATTCACCAGCGACCTGTATGAGCATGCCGACCGTTTGCATTCATATGAATTGCTGGCGCAGGTCATGAAGGGCTGATCAACCAGCGCACGGTACTACTGTGGGTTGCTGAATGATTGTGGCGAGGGAGCTTGCTCCCGTTCGGTTGCGCAGCGACCGTAAAATCTTGGGGCTGCTGCGCAACCCAGCGGGGCAAGCTCCCTCGCCACAGTGGATCAGGACTTCTTGTAGAGGATTTCCTTCGCACCGCCCTCACAAGTACCGACGACTTTCGCATCACCCGCCGCACCTTTATCGACGATTTCCAGCGAATAGTTTTTTACCTGCTTGGCATCGAGCTTCGCTGCGATTTCGCTTTTCAGCTCCTCGCAGGGCTTACCAGCGGCAAACACGGAACCCGCAAGGCTCAGCAAACCCACAGCAACCATCAACTTTTTCATCGCTCGCACTCCTTGGTCGGATCAATAGGCTGGTATTAAACAGGAGGGATGCGCCCGCCGGATAGCGCATCGCCATTCCTATGGCTCTCCGCCAGCGTGCAAGTTCCACGTGCCTCAGCTATTTGCGATCCGGAAGCCGACCTTGAGGGTTACCTGGAAGTGTGCGGCCCGGCCGTTTTCGATATGTCCGCGGGTTTCGGTGACTTCGAACCATTCCAGGTGCTTGAGGCTCTTGCTGGCTTCGGCCAGGGCATTGTTGATGGCATCTTCGATGCTGGTGGCGGATGAGCCGACCAGCTCGACCTTTTTGTACGTGTGGTGATCAGTCATGACGTTCTCCTGGGTTATTTCCAGCCGCTTGGCTACCAAGAGCCTAGCAGCGATTTTTCGCCTTACGTGTGGTGCCGTTCACGCGCTGAAGTTCAGATTTACTGCACTTTCAGAAACGCAGGGAGTCCCAACTTTCACACGCACTCAACCACTGCAGGAGAGAGCCACCATGGCCAGCAATTCATTACGCAAAGCCTCGTTGCAAAGCATGGAAGCGGAAATCGAGAATCTGCTCAAGTCGTTGGAAAGCCTGAAGGACGACGCTTCGGACGAGTCGCGTAAGACCCTCAAATCGCTCAAGGCAAACGCCGAAAATGCGTTGAAGCATTCCCGTCATCTGCTCAGCGACGCGTATGAAGAGGTCAAGGTGAAAACCCGCGAAACCGGGCTCGCCACACGCGACTACGCTCAAGAGCACCCGTGGACCACCGCCGGTGTCGCGGTCGGGGCCCTCGGTCTGTTGGCCGCTTATCTGCTGTGCAAGCGCGGTGATTAAGCCGGTTGGCTCAGCTCATGCCTGAGCCACTGGGCCAACTGCCGGGCGCGGCCGTCTGAGGCGCGCTTGGGTAGCCACAACGCCAGTCGCGCCGGGGTTTCAACGAAGCCCCATGGCGCGACGAGACGTCCGGCGCGGACATCCTCGGCCACCAACGGCTCGGGAGCGATGGCTACGCCCAACCCTGCCACCGCAGCCTCCAGCAAATAATACAAATGCTCGAAACCCTGGCCAAACCTCAGCGCTTGGGGATCGAGGTCGTTTTGCCGTGCCCAGGTCGGCCAGGCCTGTGGGCGGGACGTGGTATGCAACAACGACTCACCCAACAGCGCGCTGGCCGGGGCGGATTTCAGGTCGACGAAGCCGGTATAACGCGGGCTGATGACTGGGCCGATCCGCTCGCCGGCCAGCTCATACACCTGCATGTCTGCCGGCCAGGGCGGCTCGGCAAAGACCAGTAGTGCGTCCAGCCCTGGGCGCCTTGGGTCCAGATCACCTTCGCCGGCGGATAGATGCAGGCGCAAGTCCGGCAGATCGGCATTGAGTCGGCCCAGGCGAGGAATGAACCAGCGCGCCAACAAACTGCCCGAGCAGCCCAGCACAAACGGAGCATCCGCCGTGCTTTGGGTGAGTTCGGCGCAGGCGCTACGTAGCCGCTCGAAAGCTTCGGCGCTGGCATCACGCAGGCGCAGGCCCGCATCTGTGAGTTTAAGGCCGCGTCCATCCTTGACGAACAGGCTGACGCCCAGATGTTCCTCCAGCACCTTCAACTGTCGGCTGACGGCGCCGTGAGTCACGTGAAGCTGTTCGGCAGCCTGGCTTACGCTGTTCAAGCGGGCGGTGGCTTCGAAGGCGCGCAAGGCGTTGAGCGGAGGCAGATCGTGGCTCATGGTATCTGTGAGTTTTTCTGACAGGTTGCGGCGATCTTATCGGTTTTCAGAGAGGGATGTCAGGGGTAGAGTGACCTCATTGTCTTCTTTCGCATTTGCCTGGAGCGTTCCCCCATGACCCAGCCTACGACCCCTTTCAACCTGCGCAGCGGCCCCGACGCCAATGGCCTGTTCGGTGCGTTCGGCGGCCGCTATGTGGCCGAAACCCTCATGCCATTGATCCTCGATCTGGCCCGTGAATACGAAGTGGCGAAGGAAGATCCTGCGTTCATCGAGGAACTGGCCTACTTCCAGCGGGACTACGTCGGTCGTCCGAGTCCGCTCTACTTCGCTGAGCGCCTGACCGAGTACTGCGGTGGCGCGAAGATCTATCTCAAGCGCGAGGAGCTGAACCACACCGGCGCGCACAAGATCAACAACTGCATCGGCCAGATCCTGCTGGCGCGGCGCATGGGCAAAAAACGCATCATCGCCGAGACCGGCGCCGGCATGCATGGCGTGGCCACTGCCACCGTGGCCGCACGTTTCGGCCTGGATTGCGTGATCTACATGGGCACCACCGACATCGAGCGCCAACAGGCCAACGTGTTCCGCATGAAATTGCTCGGCGCCGAAGTGATTCCGGTGGTCGCCGGTACCGGTACCCTGAAAGATGCCATGAACGAAGCCCTGCGCGACTGGGTCACCAACGTCGACAGCACGTTCTACCTGATCGGCACCGTGGCTGGTCCGCACCCGTATCCGGCCATGGTTCGCGACTTCCAGGCGGTGATCGGCAAGGAAACCCGCGATCAACTGCAAGCCCAGGAAGGCCGCCTTCCGGACAGCCTGGTGGCGTGCATCGGCGGTGGTTCGAATGCGATGGGCCTGTTCCACCCCTTCCTGGACGACAAGAGCGTCGAGATCATCGGCGTCGAAGCGGCTGGCTACGGCATCGAAACCGGCAAGCACGCGGCGAGCCTGAACGGTGGCGTCCCCGGCGTATTGCACGGCAACCGTACTTTCCTGCTGCAAGACGAAGACGGCCAGATCATCGACGCTCACTCGATTTCCGCCGGCCTCGACTACCCAGGTATTGGTCCGGAACACGCCTGGTTGCACGACATCGGTCGCGTCCAGTACACCTCGATCACCGATGCCGAAGCCCTGGACGCCTTCCACAAATGCTGCCGTCTGGAAGGCATCATCCCTGCGCTGGAAAGCTCCCATGCCCTGGCTGAAGTGTTCAAGCGCGCGCCGAACCTGCCCAAGGATCACCTGATGGTGGTCAACCTCTCCGGCCGTGGCGACAAAGACATGCAAACCGTGATGCACCACATGGAACAGTCCCAGCAGGAGAAACACTGATGAGCCGCCTGCAAACCCGTTTTGCCGAACTCAAGCAACAGAACCGCGCCGCCCTGGTGACCTTTGTGACTGCGGGCGATCCGAACTATGACACCTCGCTGGCAATCCTCAAGGGCTTGCCGGCGGCCGGTGCCGATGTGATCGAGCTGGGCATGCCGTTTACCGATCCGATGGCCGACGGCCCGGCGATCCAGTTGGCGAACATCCGCGCGCTGGGGGCCCAACAGAACCTGGCAAAAACCCTGCAGATGGTTCGCGAGTTCCGTAAAGACAACAGCGAGACACCCCTGGTGCTGATGGGCTACTTCAACCCGATCCATCGTTATGGTGTGCAGCGTTTCATTGGCGAGGCGCTGGACTCCGGCGTCGATGGCCTGATCGTGGTGGACATGCCGCCCGAGCACAACGGCGAACTGTGCGATCCGGCCCAGGCGGCGGGCCTGGATTTCATCCGCCTGACCACACCAACCACTGATGACGTGCGGTTGCCGACCGTGCTCAATGGCAGTTCGGGTTTTGTGTACTACGTGTCGGTGGCGGGCGTGACCGGCGCTGGTGCCGCAACGCTGGAACATGTGGAAGAAGCCGTGGCGCGTCTGCGTCGCCACACTGATCTGCCGATCAGCATCGGTTTCGGCATCCGCACGCCGGAACAGGCCGCCGCCATCGCACGATTGGCCGATGGCGTGGTGGTCGGCTCGGCGTTGATCGACCATATCGCCAGCGCCGAGACATCGGAGCAGGCAGTCGACGGCGTGCTGAGCCTGTGCGCCGCCCTGGCCGACGGTGTGCGTAATGCGCGCTTGAGCTGATTCATTGCTGCAACAAAAAAGGGTTCAGAACAGCGGTTCTGAACCCTTTTTTGTTGTGCATGGAAATGATCTGCAGTTATTGCCCGGGTTGCTCGCTGTGGCGAGGGAGCTTGCTCCCGCTCGGCTGCGGAGCAGTCGTGAACCGGTGGACTCGGTAGTGCTGGGAAATGGCATCGCTTGGTTTCAGGACCGCTCCGCGGCCCAACGGGAGCAAGCTCCCTCGCCACAACGAGCCAGGTTCATCAAGGCAGCTCCAACCCGCCACCCGCCTTGTGCAGTTTGCGCAGATGTTCACCAAGCTCCTTGACGTTCGCCTCGCTCGCGGCGATTTCAGCGGCGCGGCTTGGTTCGAGCAGAGCCCGGACTTCCTTGTCCAGGTCGCCCGTCAGTGTTTGCAGCTGTTTCTGGCGCAGGCTGCTTTCCGATTCCAGTCGCTGCCACTCGCTGGGCTGGGGCAACCCGTAGCCGCTACTGCCCAGCAACTCCGCAGGGCGGCTCAGGAAACCGCTGTTGGCGAGGATCTGCTGCAATGTCGCGTTGGCCCGTTCCATGCCGCCATTCTGCAGTTCGCGGGCACCGAGGTAGCGTTGCTTGACTTCATCCTGGGCCAGCAGCAGTTGCCGGCGATAACTGGCCTGTTCCAGCAACAGCAATGCCGCGCTGGTGCGCAGGTCTGCCTGTTCGAACCAGACACGGCGCTCGGCGGCGTCCAGGGCCAGCCAGTCCTCTACCGATTGCTGTTTGATCGGCAGGTACTTCTTCAGCACATTGAACATCGCCTGATACCGCTCGCGAAAGGAGTCGAAGCGGTAGCCCAGGCGCAGGGCCTCCTTGGGGTCGTCCAACACACTGGTATCCGCCAAGCCTCGTCCCTTGAGCACTTCCAGCAAGCCGTTGGGCATGATGCTGTCCAGGCCCTTGAGTTGCTCGTTATTGCTGCCGCTGCGCAGCAGCTTCAAGCTTTCCACCGCGCAGTTATTGGACAGGAAGTAATAGCTGCCGTCATAGCTCCAGTGCATTTCGGCGGCGTGTTCGACCGTCTCCTCGATCTCGGTCCGTGACAGGTTCAGCGGTACGGACGCCAGGCTGCGCAGTTCGGTCTTGGTGTATTCATCGATCACCTGGGCCAGCGGCAACACGAACAACCGCGACGGGTACTTGCCCACCAGGCCGTCCCAACTGGACAGCTGCACATCACCGACGAAGGCACGGTACGAGAGCACCAGGTGTTGATCCAGATCCAACCGGCAATCCGGCCCACGTGGACGGCCGGGTGCGCAGATCACCAACCGCAGCATGCTGTGGCCCCAGCGGCTGACCCAGTTCTGGTTGGCTTCTGCCAGCAGGTAATCGATGGCGTAGACCCGTTCCGGGTCGACCTTGCCCAGTGGTGTCCGGGCGAAGTCGTTGCCGGCATTGAGGAAGGCGAACGATTTGGCGCAGGTGTCCTTGGCGGGCGGGGCCCAGCCAAAGTGTTCCTGATAATAGCGGTACAGCGCGGGCCGTCGGCAGGCGTAGCTCGGGTCGAGGAGAAAGTACTCCATGTTGACCGCGACGAATTCCTTGGGACTGCTGGTCTCGTAGAGGTCCGGGCTGCGGGCGACCTGGCGGTTGTGCTGCTCCCGTTCACCGCGCCGCCCGACGTATTGCGGCCAGCCAGCGAGGTCCAGCAGGCGAGGATCATCACTGAGGGTGAAGCGGCGATCGTTCTGGCCCCGGCATTCATCCGGGAGGCCGATCAACCCGGCGCTGCTGTTGCGTCGCGTGCAGCGCTGGATCAACGCACGCTCGGCATCCGGCCATAAACGTGCGCGGTCATAGATGTGGGTCAGTTCATGCAGGACGGTGGCAAGCAATTCCCGCCGCACGGTGCCGTGGGGCCGGTGAGTCTTTTGCGTAGCGGCGCTGCCGTCCGTGAGGCTGTCGAGCAGGTTGCTGTTGAGGTCGAGCTCTGACACCAACGAGGCTTGGCCATACGCATTGGCCGGCATCTGGTCGGTCCAGCCGACATCGATACGACGGTCCAGTTGTTCGATGAAGCGTGGCGGCAAGGCCGCCATGGCTTCATCGAGCAGCGCCTGGCTGGCCTGCTGCTGCGCGAGGCTCAGGCCTTCGCCGTTGAGGTGCAATCGCAGGCCGGCCTGGGCTGTGCCGCCCATGAGCAGCAGGACCCCGGCCGCCAGCCAGGCGGCGAGCCGCCTCACAGTGCGAGGATGGCTTCGGCGAGGACCTGGTCGCTGGCATCGCGGGCTTCCGGCACGCGGGTACGCAAGGTGTCGAAGGCGGCCTCGAGGTGAGCGCCACGGATTTCACCGTTGCTGGCGACGAAGCTGGCTGCATCGTCGTGGGCTTCGCGAACGATCTTCGAATCGCGGATGGAAGTGGTGGTATCGGAGGTGAAATCGATCGTGCGCTGCGAGGCGCGAACGATGATGTTACTGGTGGCTACCAGGGTATGGGCCTGGGCCACATCGGCCAATACCAGCAGGCCTAGGGCGGCAGCAATCAGCGGGCTACGCATGGAACGACTCCGGAAAGTAGGGATAACTATTGGACGAGAATTGCCTGTGCCAGTTCAAGGTCGCTGACATGAAGTTTTGGCTGGGCCTGGCGTAGATAAACCAAGGCCGACTCCAGTCGTGCACCCCGCAACTGTCCATCACTGGCAACGAATACTGCCGCGTCATCGCGAGCGGCGACGATCAGTTTATGGTCGAAGGGCGCAGAGGTCACCATGCTCGTGGCATAGCCGCTGACCACCACCTGTTGGGTGGATACATCGAAGGCATGAGCCGAAACGGACCAGCAGGCAGCGACCAGGAACAAAACGACAGGCAGATCTGAGGTAAAACGCATGGCACTCGACGGTTGATGGCGAACCTGAAGGCTAGCGCAAACCGCCGGGCCAGAGCCAGCGTTGAAACATCGGGATACCTTCGGCGGCCCGATGTTTCATGTTGGATCAGATCACCAGGATCGCCTGGGCCAACTGGACATCGGTGGCGTTCAACTGCGGCGCCTGTTGGCGGATGAAATTCAAGGCACTTTCCAGTTTCACGCCACGGATGGCGCCTTCGCTGGCCACGAAGCTGGCGGCATCGTCACGGGCCGCCTGGACGATTTTATTGTCCCGCAGCGACGAAGTCGCATCGGAAGTAGCATCGGACGTGGCCTTGAGCGCCCCAACGAGGGAGTCGGTGGTGACGATGAAGCTGCTGGCATTGGCATGGGCGGTTACGGCCAGCAAGGCTGCAACGCTGAGCAGACGAAGACGGATCATGATGGGGCTCCTTGGGTGATGAATGCCGATTCTGTAGCGGGAAGAGGAGACGCCTGTCCAACTCGCTTCGCCACGTTCGCCTGGATAGTAAGCCAGATCGCGGCGTAGGACAGCTCTGATATAGAGCGTCCGCTCTGTCGAATTGCCGAAAATCAAAACTGTACCTATTAAATTACATGTTTATGGAAATTGTACCTGTTCCGGGCTGAGACGCTTGTTTCAGGGCCCTGAAACGACAAGACCCGTCGCGGTTTCCCGCGACGGGTCTTGTCTTGTTCAATTCGGTGCTGGCGGTGGACCCGGTGGGTCAGGGCCAGCGACGCTGAGTTAGCGCCAGAACGGCTTGCTCAGCTCTTCGTAGCGTTGTGCTTCGCTGATACCGGCGTCTGCCAGCAGGCGAGCATCCAGACGAGCCAGTTGATGGCGGCTGGCGATACGGCGCTGCCACAACATCAGGTTGGCAAGAACGCGAAGAGGCAGGGAAGCCTGGTTTTTTGCAGCGTTGTCTTCGTAAAACAGCTCGGAACTGAGTGTACGTTCCATGGTTGACATCCTTCCGCTTATGGCGGGATTAGGTAGTGGTTTAACTTTAACTGGTGCCCATGATCCTCTCGTTTGGCCAGACTCTGTAGATACAGTTCTCTAGTATTGTGCGCGACCAGTTAACTGTTAAAGGGCAGTGTACTGGTCCATATTGAGGCAACTGTACCTGTCTGCACTGTAGTGGTGCATATTTCGACGATCGAGCGCGCTAAGCGGTAAAAGACGCTACGAAAACACCGGTACAGCAGTACAGTTTTTGTCGGTAAGCGCCGTGGGATGATGACCGACGAAAACTGTATGTGTTGCGGCGCTGATCCAGCTGTATCAAACAGCCAACATGCATCCGGTTTCTTCCAGGTTCAGGTGCCAGCTCAGTGCGTCGCGCAGGATGTGAGGCGTATGTCCACCCAAGGCACACGCCGCTTCAAAATACTCATTCAAGGCTTGGCGATAGGTCGGATGCACGCAATGGTCGATGATGACCCGTGCCCGTTCCCGCGGTGCCAGGCCTCGCAGATCGGCCAAGCCGATTTCGGTGACCAGGATGTCGACATCATGCTCGGTGTGATCCACGTGGCTGACCATGGGCACGACGCTGGAGATAGCGCCTCCTTTCGCAATCGACTTGGTCACGAAAATCGCCAGGTGCGCGTTGCGGGCAAAGTCTCCCGAGCCGCCGATGCCATTCATCATTCGTGTGCCGCAGACATGGGTGGAGTTGACGTTGCCGTACAGGTCGAATTCCAGGGCGGTATTGATGCCGATGATGCCCAGGCGGCGGACGATTTCAGGATGGTTGGAAATCTCCTGTGGTCGCAGGACGAGTTTGTCTTTGTACTTCTCCAGGTTGGCGAACACATCGGCATTGCGCCGGGCCGACAGCGTAATAGAGCTGCCTGAGGCGAAGCTCAGTTTGCCAGCGTCGATCAGGTCGAACGTGGAGTCCTGGAGGACTTCGGAGTACATGGTCAGTTCTTCGAAGGGCGAATCGATCAACCCGCACATGACGGCGTTGGCGATGTTGCCGATACCGGCCTGCAGCGGGCCAAGCTTGTTGGTCATGCGCCCGGCCGCGACTTCGCGCTTGAAGAAATCGATCAAGTGATCGGCAATGGCCTGGGTGTCGCTGTCCGGTGGTGTGACGGTCGACGGCGAGTCGCCCTGGTTGGTGATGACAATGGCGGCGATTTTCTCCGGTGGGATCGGGATGGCGGTACTGCCGATACGGTCGTCGACCTTCACCAGGGGGATCGGTGTGCGGGTTGGGCGATAGGTTGGGATATAGATGTCGTGCAGCCCTTCCAGGTCCGGGTTGTGGGCCAGGTTGATTTCAACGATCACTTGTCGGGCGAAGATGGCAAAACTGGCGGAGTTGCCCACTGATGTGGTCGGGACGATGTGGCCTTGTTCAGTGATGGCGACGGCTTCGATCACGGCTATATCGGGTAGCTTGAGCTGGGCGTTGCGCAACTGCTCCACGGTTTCCGAAAGGTGCTGGTCGATGAACATCACCTCCCCTGAGTTGATCGCCTTGCGCAACGTGCTGTCGACCTGGAACGGCATGCGTCGCGCCAGCACGCCGGCCTGAGTGAGCTCCTTGTCGAGGTCGTTACCCAGGCTTGCGCCGGTCATCAGGCTGATTTTCAGCGGGCTGACCTTGGCACGCTCGGCCAGGGCGTGGGGGACTGCTTTCGCTTCACCGGCACGGGTGAAGCCGCTCATGCCGACGGTCATGCCATCCTCGATCAACAAGGCTGCGTCGGTAGCGCTCATCACTTTATTCAACAACGAAGGCAGGCGAATGCGGTCACGGTACATGGAATGTGTTCTCGGGCTGGGAGCAAGGATGCGCAGTCTAGTGAATTCGCGCCGTACCCGACCCGCGACAAAAGTCGCATTTGAGGCGTCTATTACGGGGGTTTCAGGCAAAACATCATTACCGGATCGGTAACATCAGGCCTTGATACAAATCAAAACGCCCCGACAAGTCGGGGCGTTTTAGTGAAGCAGAGGACGTTATTCCACGGCCTTGACCATGTCCTCGATGACTTTCTTGGCGTCACCGAACACCATCATGGTCTTGTCCAGATAGAACAACTCGTTGTCCAGGCCGGCATAGCCGCTGGCCATGGAACGCTTGTTGACGATGATGGTCTTGGCCTTGAAGGCTTCGAGGATCGGCATGCCGGCAATCGGCGATTTCGGATCGTTCTTCGCCGCCGGGTTGACCACGTCGTTGGCGCCGAGCACCAGGACCACGTCGGCCTGGCCGAACTCGGAGTTGATGTCCTCCATCTCGAACACCTGGTCGTAAGGCACTTCGGCCTCGGCCAGCAATACGTTCATGTGTCCGGGCATGCGACCGGCCACCGGGTGGATCGCGTACTTCACGGTCACGCCATGGTGGGTGAGCTTTTCAGTCAGCTCTTTCAAGGCATGCTGCGCCCGCGCTACTGCCAAGCCATAGCCCGGCACGATGATCACGGTGTCGGCGTTGGTCAGCAGGAACGTGGCGTCATCCGCGGAGCCCGATTTGACCGGACGCGCTTCCTTCGAGCCGGCCGGGCCTGCCGCATCGGCGCTGTTGCCGAAGCCGCCCAGCAGCACGTTGAAGAACGAACGGTTCATGGCCTTGCACATGATGTACGAGAGGATCGCACCGCTTGAGCCCACCAGGGAGCCGGCGATGATCAGCATCGAGTTGTTCAACGAGAAGCCGATACCCGCCGCTGCCCAGCCCGAATAGCTGTTGAGCATCGACACCACCACCGGCATGTCCGCACCGCCGATAGGGATGATGATCAGCACGCCCAGCACGAATGCCAGGGCCAGCATCAGGGCGAAGGCGCCGAGGTTACCCGTGACCATGAACATCACGCCCAGTCCCAACGTGGCCAGACCCAGAATCAGGTTGAGCTTGTGCTGGCCGCCGAACTGCACCGGCGCGCCTTGGAACAGGCGGAACTTGTATTTGCCGGACAGCTTGCCAAAGGCGATCACCGAACCGGAGAAGGTGATTGCACCGATGGCCGCGCCGAGGAACAACTCCAGGCGGTTACCGGCCGGAATCGAATCGCCCAGTTGCTTGACGATGCCCAGGGATTGCGGCTCGACGACGGCAGCGATGGCGATGAACACGGCCGCCAGGCCGATCATGCTGTGCATGAACGCCACCAGCTCCGGCATCTTGGTCATTTCGACGCGCTTGGCCATGATCGAACCGGCGGTGCCGCCGATCAACAGGCCGACGATGACGTAACCGATGCCTGCGGTCGCAAGTTCGGCCCCCAGCTTATAGATGAGGCCCACGGTCGTAGCGATCGCCAGTGCCATGCCGAGCATGCCGAACAGGTTGCCGCGACGGGATGTGGTCGGGTGCGACAGGCCTTTGAGGGCCTGGATGAAACAGATCGACGCGATCAGATACAGCGTCGTTACCAGGTTCATGCTCATTACTTGGGCGCCTCTTCTTTTGCTTTCGGGGCTTTTTTCTTGAACATCTCAAGCATGCGGCGCGTCACCAGGAAGCCACCGAATACGTTGACCGCGGCCAGGGCCACGGCCAGGGTGCCCATGGTCTTGCCCAGTGGGGTCACGGTCAGCGCGGCGGCGAGCATCGCACCGACGATCACGATCGCCGAAATGGCGTTGGTCACTGCCATCAACGGAGTGTGCAGTGCTGGCGTTACGTTCCAGACCACGTGGTAACCGACATAAATCGCCAGCACGAAGATGATCAGGTTGTAGATACCGGGGGAGATAAGCTCTTCCATTGTCTGAATCCCTGCTTAGGCGTTTTTGCGGATGACCTGGCCGTCGCGGCACATCAGGCACGCGGCGACGATGTCGTCTTCCAGGTTCACGTCGAACTGACCTTCCTTGGTGAAGACCAGCTTCAGGAAGTCCAGCAGGTTACGGGCGTACAGCGCCGAAGCGTCGGCTGCGACTTCACCGGCCAGGTTGGTCGGGCCGACGATGGTCACGCCGTTCTCGACAACCACCTGATCGGCCACGGTCAGCGGGCAGTTGCCACCCTGGGCAGCCGCGAGGTCAATGATCACCGAGCCGGGTTTCATCTGCGCCACGGTTTCGGCGCTCAGCAAGGTCGGTGCCTTGCGGCCGGGGATCAACGCCGTGGTGATGACGATGTCGGCCTGCTTGGCACGCTCATGCACCGCCTGGGCCTGGCGCTGCATCCAGCTGGCGGGCATGGGGCGAGCGTAACCGCCGACGCCGACAGCGCATTCGCGCTCTTCATCGGTTTCATAAGGCACGTCGACGAACTTCGCGCCGAGGGATTCGATCTGTTCCTTCACCGCCGGACGCACGTCCGAAGCTTCGATCACCGCACCCAGGCGTTTGGCCGTGGCAATCGCCTGCAACCCGGCTACACCTGCGCCGAGAATCAGCACGCGCGCCGCTTTCACGGTGCCCGCAGCCGTCATCAGCATCGGCATGAAGCGTGGGTAGTAGTGCGCGGCCAGCAGCACGGCCTTGTAGCCGGCAATGTTGGCTTGGGACGACAGCACATCCAGGCTCTGGGCGCGGGAGGTACGTGGCGCTGCCTCGAGGGCGAAGGCGGTAATGCCGCATTCAGCCAGCTTGGCGATGGTTTCGTTGTTGAACGGATTGAGCATGCCCACCAGAACGGTGCCGCTCTTGATCAGCGCCAGTTCGCTGTCGCTGGGAGCAACCACCTTGAGGATCAGTTCGGCCCCGAACGCGTCGCTGGCACTGCCAATGGTCGCGCCGGCGGCTTCATAGGCACTGTCGATAACGCTGGCCTTGAGACCCGCGCCGCTCTGAACAGTGACTTTATGACCCTGGCCGATCAGCTTCTTGATGGTTTCCGGGGTAGCAGCAACCCGTGTTTCACCCGTCTGGGTTTCGAGAGGAACACCAATGTGCACGTCAAATCTCCTGCGTGATCTTATTGAGTAAACCCATGCACTTCGGATGGTGCGGCTGGGGCGGCGGATCAGCACGATCCCGCCGAATCAGGCGGGGCGCGGCATTTTGCAGGCGAAAATACAGCCCTTCAAGGGATTATGACGGGTGACGAAAAATTAACTACAAGTCACCCTGTGACCGAATGTCGCAATCATCGGTCCTCAACCCATGCAGGCCGTGCCTTTCCCGGATTCAGGCTCAATTTAATAAATTTTCCCATCGGCCAGATGAATGAGCCGTAATGAGCGGGGCGATATGGCTCAAAGCCACGTATTTGAACGCTTCTGAGACTACTGTACTGATTTCTGAACAGATTGACTGATTGCGACAAAAACTTATATCTGTAGCGCTTTTTATTAGCTTACTACCAGACTGGGTTATGAGTGATTGCTTTATAAATCAATGAGATAACCTCTGGCTTGGCCTACCAGCCAATCCCGAAAAGCCCTCAGGGACGCGGATTCGACCTTTCGTTCCGGGATCATCAGGTAATAGGCCTTGATGCTCGATAACGCGTTGCTGTTGGCAACGACCAGGCGTTTTTCTGCCAACTCCCGCTGTATCAGGAAGGGCGGAATCAAGGCGATTCCCATGTGGTGCATGGCGGCCTGGGCAAGCATGGAGAATAGTTCATAACGCGGGCCTGTCAGGTCGCGCGCAACGTTGAGGTCTTGCGCGTTGAACCACTGGCGCCAGGCATAGGGGCGGGTGGTTTGCTGGAGTAGAGGCAACTCGGCAATGGCTTGCGGTGTCAGGCTGTTGCGGTTGCCCAACAGGGCGGGGCTGCAGACCGGCATGGGGTTTTCGCCCATGAGCTTGTGGGATTCGGTACCGGACCAGTCGGCATCGCCAAAATAGATGGCGGCGTCAAAGTCCGTGTCCGCAAACAGAAAGGGGCGCGTGCGGTTGGTCAGGTTGACGGTGACTTCTGGATGTTGCTGCTGGAAGTCCTTCAAGCGTGGTAACAGCCATTGGGTTCCAAACGTGGGCACCACGGCCAGCTCGATCACGTTCGCGCCAGTGTGTCCCATCACTGAAAGCGTATCTCGCTCGACCGCGTCCAGTTGAGTGGCAACCCGGCGGCTATAGGACAGGCCGGCTTCAGTCAGCTTGACGCCACGCCGCGAGCGTCGGAATAACGCCACGCCGAGAAAGTCTTCCAGGCTGGCGATCTGTCGGCAGATTGCTCCCTGAGTGAGGGAAAGCTCCTGTGCTGCCTTGGTAAAGCTCTCATGGCGTGCGGCGGCCTCGAAGCTGACCAGTGCGGCGGTACTGGGGATCTTGCGGCGCATGTACGGTGACCTCACTGATCGTTGGCATAAACAGGGGTTTTGACGTTTACGGAGTGAGAAATTAGCACAAGCACATGCGTAATCGTCGTTTGCCCTTGTAGGAAACCGCGCCTAGGATCAATCCACGATTTTTCATTTGATTGGCGAGGATTTTTTCATGGCCGGTAAAGCGAGCTTCAACTGGATCGATCCATTGTTGCTGGACCAGCAACTCACCGAAGAAGAACGCATGATCCGCGACACTGCCGAGCAATTCGCCCAGCAGAAACTTGCGCCACGGGTGCTGGAAGCGTTCCGTCATGAAAAAACCGATCCGGCGATCTTTCGTGAAATGGGTGAAGTGGGACTGTTGGGCGCTACCATTCCCGAGCAGTACGGCGGCAGTGGCTTGAACTATGTCAGCTATGGGCTGATCGCTCGTGAAGTGGAGCGCGTTGACTCCGGCTATCGCTCGATGATGAGCGTGCAGTCCTCGCTGGTCATGGTGCCTATCAACGAATTTGGCACCGAGGCCCAGAAGCAGAAATACCTGCCGAAGCTGGCCTCCGGTGAGTGGATCGGTTGCTTCGGTCTGACCGAGCCGAACCATGGTTCCGACCCGGGTGCGATGATTACTCGTGCGCGCAAAGTCGAAGGCGGCTACAGCCTGACCGGCAGCAAGATGTGGATCACCAACAGCCCGATTGCCGATGTGTTTGTGGTCTGGGGCAAGGACGACGCCGGCGATATCCGGGGCTTTGTGTTGGAGAAAGGCTGGAAGGGCCTGAGCGCGCCGGCCATTCATGGCAAGGTCGGGCTGCGTGCTTCCATCACCGGCGAGATCGTCATGGACAACGTGTTTGTTCCGGAAGAGAACATCTTCCCGGATGTGCGTGGCCTGAAAGGTCCGTTTACCTGTCTGAACTCGGCACGCTATGGCATTTCCTGGGGTGCCTTGGGTGCCGCCGAATTCTGCTGGCACACCGCTCGCCAATACACGCTGGATCGCCAGCAGTTTGGTCGGCCATTGGCGGCCAATCAGTTGATCCAGAAGAAACTGGCCGATATGCAGACTGAAATCACCCTCGCCCTGCAAGGATGCCTGCGCTTGGGGCGTATGAAAGATGAAGGTTCGGCGGCGGTGGAGATCACTTCGATCATGAAGCGCAACTCTTGCGGCAAGTCCCTGGATATCGCCCGCATGGCGCGGGATATGCTGGGCGGCAATGGTATCTCCGATGAGTTCGGCATTGCCCGTCATCTGGTGAACCTGGAAGTGGTGAACACATATGAAGGCACCCACGATGTTCATGCGCTGATCCTCGGTCGTGCGCAAACCGGTATCCAGGCGTTCTATTAATAGGAGAACGGCCATGGGCGCGCTTTCGCACTTGCGGGTGCTGGATTTATCGAGAGTCCTGGCCGGCCCTTGGGCCGGCCAGATCCTGGCGGACCTGGGAGCGGAGGTCATCAAGGTCGAGCGTCCAGGCAATGGCGACGACACCCGTGCCTGGGGGCCGCCCTTCCTGAAGGATGGCCGTGGCGAAAATACGACCGAGGCGGCTTATTACCTATCGGCCAATCGCAACAAGCAATCGGTCACCATCGACTTCACCCGGCCCGAGGGGCAGAACCTGGTGCGGGAGCTGGCGGCCAAGTCCGACATCCTGATCGAGAACTTCAAAGTCGGTGGGCTTGCGGCATATGGTCTGGACTACGATTCGCTGAAGGCGATCAATCCGCGTTTGATCTATTGCTCGATCACCGGGTTTGGCCAAACCGGTCCTTATGCAAAGCGCGCCGGTTATGACTTCATGATTCAGGGATTGGGGGGCTTGATGAGCCTCACCGGTCGACCCGAGGGGGATGAGGGCGCAGGGCCGGTGAAGGTCGGGGTGGCGCTGACGGATATCCTCACGGGGCTTTATTCGACCGCGGCCATCCTGGCAGCGCTGGCTCATCGTGACCAGGCGGGTGACGGTCAGCATATCGACATGGCATTGCTGGACGTTCAAGTGGCGTGCCTGGCCAACCAGGCGATGAACTACCTGACGACAGGCAATGCACCGAGGCGATTGGGCAATGCTCATCCCAATATCGTGCCTTATCAGGATTTTCCTACCGCTGACGGCGACTTCATTCTTACCGTGGGTAACGACGGCCAATTTCGCAAGTTTGCTGAGGTCGCCGGTCAGCCGCAGTGGGCGGACGATCCTCGTTTTGTGACGAACAAGCAGCGGGTGGCGAACCGAGCGGTGCTGATTCCATTGATTCGCCAGGCGACAGTGTTCAAGACCACGGCCGAATGGGTAGACCAGCTGGAGCAGGCCGGTGTGCCCTGCGGACCGATCAATGATCTGGAGCAGGTGTTTGCCGATCCCCAGGTGCAGGCTCGCGGGTTGGCGATGGAACTGCCCCATGCATTGGCCGGTAAGGTACCGCAGGTCGCCAGCCCGATTCGCTTGTCCAGGACGCCTGTGGAATACCGTCGCGCGCCTCCGTTGCTGGGGGAGCATACGTCGGAGGTACTGCAGCGTGTGCTTGGCTTGGATGAAGCGGGTGTAACTGCCTTTAGGGAAGTAGGGGTCATTTGAGGCTTTCTTCTATATAGAGGAGAGCCTTTTGGCAGGGCAGGCGGCGTTTTATCGGGTGTGTCGCAACGTATTGATAGAAAAGCGAAATTAAGGGTTGACGGCAGATTCTGAGTCT